>NZ_CP192016.1:5107500-6478331 GCF_050948515.1 Micromonospora sp. CA-248089 | reverse complement strand
CGTCGTGCCACCCCCTCGCCTGCTCCTTCTCACGCCCGCCCGGACGGCTGACCGGTCGTCATCCACAAGTTATCCACAGCCTGTGTACCGACCGATTGTGGCCGCCCACCGGACGCGGGTCGGACCTGCCCCCCTCGATTCACGGAGGCGTTGAAGCGGGTTCACCGTGCCGAACGATTCAACAGCGTGTCCGGTCTTGCCGATCGGCGACAAACCCCGGACCCCCGACGCCGACCGCAATCGCGCACGCTAACAGCGCGGACCCCACAGCATCAACCGGCGACACCCAGACGACCTTGGCAACATCAGTGAAAACCGCCCCTTCGGTCGCGCTTGCCCGCAGGTCGGACGCCGGAGTGTGACGTTTGACGGTCATTGCGCCCCTGCGTAGGCTGGAGCGGCTGCTCTCTCGCCCTCTGCTAGGGTGATTGATGCTTGCTGTCCGTGGCTGTCACCCCGCATCGCCGGGGAGCGTGTCACGGCAGCGCCGATCGGAGGTCACCGGCAGGTGATCTGGACCAGCACACGACCCCGGGCGATCCGCCGCGCGGGGCGTACGACAACGGAGAGCCTGACGTGAGCAAGCGCACCTACCAGCCGAACAACCGCCGGCGCGCGAAGACCCACGGCTTCCGGCTGCGCATGCGCACCCGTGCCGGCCGCGCCATCATCGCGACCCGTCGCTCCAAGGGCCGCACCCGCCTGTCGGCCTGACGCCGACAGGTCCGGTCCGGGGACGTGGGCAGTCGTGCTGGCCGCCGCGCAACGACTGCGGCGCAGTAGCGACTTCGCCGCAGCGGTCCGCGGTGGCCGACGCGTCGGCCGCGGCGCCGTCGTGGTCCACCTGACCCTCCCCGGATCGATCGGCACGACCGCGACACCCTCGCCGGAGCCGGCGCGAAGCAGCGGTGCGGAGATCTCCGCACCGAGCCGCGCCGGCTTCGTCGTGTCCAAGGCCGTCGGCGGGGCGGTGGTCCGCAACAAGGTCCGCCGCCGGCTCCGGCACCTGGTTCGCGAGCGGCTGGACGCGCTGCCCGCCGGGACCACCCTCGTGGTACGCGCGCTGCCCGCAGCGGCCGACGCGACGTACGCCCGGCTCGGCGCCGACCTGGACGCCGCCCTCGCCGCCGCGCGGTCCCCCCGGGGACGGCGGTCGCGGTGAACGGCCCGACGACGGCGACTCCGCCGCCCACAACCGGTGCCCGCATGCTGCTGGCGCCCATCATCGCGTACCGTCGGTGGATAAGTCCGGCACTGCCGGCCCGCTGTCGGTTCTACCCGTCGTGCAGTGCCTACGCCGTGGAGGCGGTGTCCCGGCACGGTGCGCTGCGGGGAGCCTGGCTGACGGTCCGTCGGCTGTCGCGCTGCCATCCCTTCCACCCTGGTGGACACGACCCGGTTCCGGAGCCGGGCGACCGCCGCCGTTCCGACGTGACTGGAGCCTGAGTGTTTAGTCTCGACTGGATCTACTACGCGATCTCGTGGATCCTGCTGGCCTGGCACTCGGCCTGGGACGCCATCGGAGTTCCGGTCGGGGCCGTACTCGGTACGAACTGGGCCTGGATCCTCGCCATCATCTTCCTGGTGGTGACGGTCCGGGTGATCCTGTTCCCGGTCTTCGTCAAGCAGATCAAGTCGCAGCGTGCCATGCAGGCGCTCCAGCCCAAGGTGAAGGAGCTCCAGGAGAAGCACAAGGGTGACCGGGAGACGCTCCAGAAGGAAATGATGGAGCTCTATCGGAAGGAAAAGGCCAACCCGCTCATGGGCTGCCTTCCGATGTTCCTCCAGATCCCTGTCTTCCTGGGCCTGTTCCACACGCTGCGCCGCCTCAGCCCGGACAACCAGGGCAAGACCCTGTACGGCTGGACTGTCGACCAGTTCAACAGCGCCTCGAACGCGACGCTCTTCACCGCGCCGATCTCCGGCAAGTTCGGCTCCACCGCCGAGGAACTGAGCCGGCTGGGCGCGAACACCGGCACGGTCAAGGTCGTCGCCGGCATCCTGGTGATCATCATGATCGCCACCACCTACCTGACCAGCCGTCAGATGATCCTCAAGACCGGGTGGGCAGAGGACCCGCAGCAGCGCATGGTGCAGCGACTGATGCTCTACGGCATCCCGCTGTCGCTGCTGATCTCGGGCGCGATCTTCCCGATCGGTGTGATCATCTACTGGGTCACGAACAACCTCTTCACGCTCGGCCAGCAGCAGTGGGTGCTGCGGAAGTTCCCGCCGCCGCCGACCGCGAAGAGCACCACCGCCGGCAAGAGCACCGCCGGCAAGGGCCCGGTGCAGCCGGCCAAGACCGGTGGCCTGTTCGGCCGCAAGGCGGCCCAGCCGCCGGCGAAGGCTCCGGCCGCCGCGCCGAAGGTGGCCGGCCCGAAGCCGGGCGCCAAGCCGGTCAACCCGAAGAAGGGTGGCAGCCGGCCCGCCAAGCGGCAGGGCTGAGCCCACGGGGCCACCGTCGCGCGTCGGCGGTGGCCCGTTCCGGCCGCGTGCTGCCATCCGAGGAGTCGGCGCCGGGCTGGAATCGCCGCGCGAAGCGCGGACACGGGCGAAACTGGCCCGTACAGACGTGCCCGAGGGCACCCGGCGAACCTCCCGCCGGCCCCGGGAGACCAGCGGACCCCCGACGGTCCGGCCGAGCGAGTACGGAGATGAGACCCGTGACCGAGACCAGCATCCCCAGCGCCGACCAGTCCCTGGACGAGGAGACCCCCGTTACCGCCGCCACCGAGACCGAGGACGCCCCGGGCGAGGCTCGGGAGAAGAAGGCCCCGGCCGACAGCGACCTGTTCCGGCAGAGCGAGATCGCCGCCGACTACGTCGAGGGCCTGCTGGACATCCTCGACTACGACGGCGACATCGACGAGCTGGTCTCCGGTGGCCGCCCCGTTGTCGAGGTGGTCGGTGGCCGGCTCCAGAACCTGGTCGGCCAGCGCGGCGCGACCCTGGAGGCGCTCCAGGAACTGACCCGGCTGGCCGTGTTCCGTCAGACCGGTACGCCGAGCCGCCTGCTGCTCGACGTCGGCGGCTACCGTGCCGCCCGGCGCAAGGAACTGGCCGCCGTGGCGAAGAACGCGGTCGAGAAGGTCAAGGAGCACGGCGAGCCGGTGCGCCTGGAGCCGATGTCCGCGTTCGAGCGCAAGTGCGTGCACGACGTGGTGAACGCGATGAGCGGGGTGGAGAGCGAGTCGGAGGGCGTCGAGCCCAACCGCCGCATCGTCGTCCGGCCGGTGGCGGACTGAGGTCCGTGATCTCCGACGAGACGACGGCAGGAGCCGTGACCGGCCCGGGCGGTACGCCGCCCGGGCCGTCGGCTGTGCGCCCCGACCCCACTGTCGACCCGGTCTTCTCCGACGACGACGGACCGGCCGACCCGGCGTACCCGGGAAGCGCCGTGACCGACCCCGGAGAGCCCGCCTTCTCCGCCGAGCCGACGGTGGTGACCGGGATCGAGCCCGCCGATCCGGCGGTCGACGTGACCCCCGCCTTCTCCGGTGAGCAGGCGGCGGACGAGACGCCCGCCGCTCCGGCCGTGGCGGCCGACCCGGTCTTCGCGGAGCCGTCGGAGGAACCACCGTCCCTAGTGGACGGTGCCGGGGCGCCCGACCCGGCGACGGCGACGCTGCCGCCCGAGCTGGCGGAGGCCGCTCGCGCGCTGTTCGGTGACCGGCTCGACCTGGCCGCCGCGTACGCCGAACTGCTCGCCACCGACGGCGTGGTCCGCGGCCTGATCGGCCCCCGCGAGACGCCGCGACTCTGGGAGCGGCACCTGCTCAACTGCGCGGTGGTGGCGGAGCGGATCCCGGAGGGGGCCCGCGTGATCGACGTCGGCTCCGGTGCGGGGCTACCCGGCCTGGTGCTGGCAATCGCGCGTCCCGACCTCACCGTGACGCTCGTGGAGCCGCTGGCTCGGCGGACCGCCTTCCTGATCGAGGCGATCCAGCGCCTCGGCCTGACGAGGGACGTGCGTGTGTTCCGTGGCCGGGCCGAGGAGGCGGCGGCCGGCTCGCGCGACCGGGAACCGCTCAGCGCCGACATCGTGACGGCCCGCGCGGTGGCGCCGCTGGACCGGCTCGCCTCCTGGTGCCTGCCGCTGGTGGCGCCCGGCGGCCGTCTGGTCGCGCTCAAGGGCGCGTCGGCCGCCGACGAGATCACCGAGCACACCGAGGCCGTGATCCGCCTGGGCGGCGGGACGCCGGAACTGCACCGCTGCGGCGAAGGGGTGATCGAACCCCCGGCGACGGTGGTCGAGGTGGTCCGGGAGCGTGTGGTCAACCCGCGCCGTCCGAAGAAGCCGAAGCGGTCGCGTGGCGGTCGCCGTCGCGGCGACCGCTGAGGCGGTACGCCATTCCGCACGCCCGATCCGGTCGTTGGACCGGTGGGCGTGACGTGATCGATCACAACCCGACATGGACCCACCGCGCCCGTCGGCCGTAGGCTGACCGCGCGTCGATAGTGTGGAACGGCGGTGCCGGGCGGCACCCGAACCCGATGGTTCCCGCCGATCCGACGGCGCCGTGCGAGGCGCGGACGCGATTCGACGGGTGCGGACCGACCATCCGGAGCGGGTAGGGATGACAGGTGCATGACGACGGCAGGTACGACGATCCACGGTTGACCGGACCAGGAGGGCAGCCCTCCGCCGACCCCGTTTCACGTGAAACCAACGACCAGGAGTGGACGGTGAACGAGTCCGGCGAGCCGTCCTCCCCGTACCCGGCCCGGCCGTCGAAGCGACGGGAGTCGTCGGCCGGCGGGCCCGTGCGGCCCGTCTCGTCGGTGCCGGCGAACGTACCGCCGGCCCGTGATCCGCTCGACCCGGCCGACGGCCCGGTGAACGCGCCGACCCCGCGCCCGCCCGCGGTGCGGGCGAACGCCGCAGTGCCCACTCGCTACGAACCCCAGCCGCCCGTCTCGGCCGTGCCGCATCAGGCCGTCCCCGAGGTGACGGTGGCGCCGTCCGACACGCCACAGGCCGACGGGTACGGGGACGAGGTAGACGCCAGCACGTACGTTTCACGTGAAACCCCGACGCGCGAAGAGGATGATCCACCGTTGGCTATGGAGGCGATGCGCGCCGTGCAGATCCTGAATCCCAGTGGCGAGGTCACCATGCCCCGCCCCGACCGGACCCGGGTGATGTGCGTCGCCAACCAGAAGGGCGGCGTGGGCAAGACGACCACCACCGTGAACCTCGCCGTGGCGCTCGCGCTGCACGGCAACCGGGTGCTCGTGGTCGACCTTGACCCCCAGGGCAACGCCTCCACCGGTCTGAACGTCCCGCACCACACGGGCGTGCCCGACGTGTACGACTGCCTGATCGACAGCGTGCCGCTCGAGGAGGTCGCCCAGGCGGTCGAGGGCATCCCGAACCTGTGGTGCGTACCTGCGACCATCGACCTGGCCGGCGCCGAGATCGAGCTGGTCTCCGTGGTGGCCCGGGAGTCCCGCCTGGCGCGGGCCATCGCCGCGTACCCGGGGCACTTCGACTACGTCTTCATAGACTGCCCGCCGTCGCTCGGCCTGCTCACCGTCAACGCGCTCGTGGCCGCGCAGGAGGTGCTGATTCCGATCCAGTGCGAGTACTACGCGCTGGAGGGCCTCAACCAGCTCATAAACAACATCAACCTGGTCCGGCAGCACCTCAACCCGAAGCTCGAGGTCTCCACGATCCTGCTCACCATGTACGACAGGCGTACCCGGCTGGCGGACGCGGTGGAGCAGGACGTCCGGAACCACTTCGGGGACAAGGTCCTCCAGGCCGTCATCCCGCGCAACGTGCGTGTCTCCGAGGCGCCGAGCTACGGCCAGTCGGTGATGACCTACGATCCCGGTTCGCGGGGAGCCACGAGTTACTTCGAGGCCGCCCAGGAGATCGCGGAGCGAGGCGTCAAGGAGCCGGTGAGCCGGAATGCGTAGTGCGGAGATGTCGCTGGGAGGCGTCGCATGAAGAACCGTCCCCGCGGCGGACTGGGCCGA
The DNA here is from genome assembly GCF_050948515.1 of Micromonospora sp. CA-248089. Classification (NCBI taxonomy): domain Bacteria; kingdom Bacillati; phylum Actinomycetota; class Actinomycetes; order Micromonosporales; family Micromonosporaceae; genus Micromonospora; species Micromonospora sp. CA-248089. Next base: position 6,472,346 of record NZ_CP192016.1, on the reverse strand, counting down.
GGGCTCGGTGCCCTCATCCCCACCGGACCGGTACCGGGCGCCGAACCGGCGGCCGCTGAGCCGGAGTCGTCGGCCGCAGCCGTGTCGCCGTCGGCGCCGGTCGCCGATGCGACAGCCGCCATCACCGGCAGCGTCGGAAGTAGCCCGCTGCCGGCCGCAGAGCCCGAGCCGCATCTGAGCCCGGTGCCCGGCGCCCGCTTCGCGGAGATCCCGGTCGACGCCATCGTGCCGAACCCGAAGCAGCCGCGGCACGTCTTCGACGAGGAGGCGCTGGAGGAGCTCAAGACCTCGATCCAGGAGGTCGGCTTCCTCCAGCCGATCGTGGTCCGCCAGCTCGACCCCGAGAAGTTCGAACTCGTGATGGGCGAGCGGCGCTGGCGTGCCGCCCAGGCGGTCGGGCGGGAGACGATCCCCGCCATCGTCCGGGACACCAAGGACGACGCGATGCTCCGGGACGCGCTCCTGGAGAACATCCACCGCGCCAACCTCAACCCGCTCGAAGAGGCGGCGGCGTACCAGCAACTGCTCGAGGAGTTCGGCGCCACGCATGAGGAGCTGGCCCGGCGGATCGGCCGCAGCCGCCCGCAGATCTCCAACACCATCCGGCTGATGAACCTGCCGCCCGCCGTGCAGCGGCGCGTCGCCGCCGGCGTGCTCTCCGCCGGTCACGCCCGGGCGCTGCTCAGCCTCGACAACGCCGAGGCGCAGGAGGCACTCGCGGAGCGGATCGTCCGCGAGGGCATCACCGTCCGCGGCGCCGAGGAACTGGTGCACCTGGCGCTCGCCGAGGAACCGGCGAAGGCCGCAGCCGCCAAGCGCCGGCCGAAGCCGCACGCCCCGGCCCTCACCGATCTCGCGGACCGGCTCTCCGACCGCTTCGACACCCGGGTGAAGGTCGACATCGGCCGCAGCAAGGGCAAGATCACGATCGAGTTCGCCACCGTGGACGACCTGGAACGGATCGTCGGCATCATCGGCGTGGGCCAGGACGGTCAGCCCGAGGCGTAGTCCGCTCCTCCGATCTGCCATCCGGCCGCACCTCTCGACGAGGGGTGCGGCCGGATTCGTGTCCGGGCACTCTCGGCGCTGCACGAGTCGGTCGAAGGGTGGCGGGTCGATTCCCGCTTGCATCGGCCGACGGCGGCAGGCTCCCTGCCGTGGTTTCACGTGAAACGTGGTGGCGGCCGGTTGACGGTGGACCGGCCCTGCGGGGATCCGGCTCGGCAGCGGGCCGTGCCGTTGAAAGCAGGCGGGGCATGTGCGCCCGTGTCCGTCGCCCCATGGGATGGAAGTCAGGGCGGCTCTCTATCGGATTTCCCAGAGGTCGTCCGCCGGTCCACGCAGTTGCCGGTTGGTGGTCGGCTGACTCGGTCCGATCCGGTGTGTGGCCGCCTGCGCAGGCTGCCCTTCAGGACTGTCGGAAACCGAGCCCGCCGTCCGAGAACCGAACCGTAGGACCGTCGACCCGCTCCCCGGTTGGGGTTCGGACCCGCTTTCAGAACCGTGGCGGCATGCCGCTCCGGCCACCCCTCCTCGACGGCCAAGCTCAGGTTCGGGCCCTTCCCTGCCGAGGCGGGGCCGTCCGGGTGCCGGGCGTGGCCTGGACGTCGGATCCGGGCGGTCTGGACCGCGTTCCGGAACGGGCGCGGCCTGACCTCGGAGCCGGCCCGAGGTGGGGCACGGGAATTCGGAACGGGCGCCGCGCGGACCGGCTCGGCGGGGCGGCCGGACCCTGGATAGTGCCGGCGCCGGATCGGGCCGCGCTCGCCGTGTGGCTCGGCGGTGTCAGCGCCGGGTCGAGCCGGGCTCGCCGTGTGGCTTGGTCGGTGTGAGCGCCGGGGCGCGACCGGGCTCGCCGTGTGCCTTGACGGTGTCATCGCCGGATCGGGGCGCGGGCTCGCTGTGTGGCTCGGCCGCGCCACGCCGGGTCGGGGATCCCGCTCGTCGTGCTCGGCCGTGCCGATGCCGGGTTGGGACCCGCTCGCCGGCCTGACCGTGTTAGCGCCGGCTCGGGATCCCGCTCGTCGTGCTCGACCGTGCCGATGCCGGGTCGAGACCCCGCTCGCCTGCCCGACCGTGCCAGCGCCAGCTCGAGACCCCGCTCGCCGCCTGACCGTGCCAGCGCCGAGTCGAGACCCCGCTCGCCGCTTCTTGACCGCTGGCCGACGCCGCGCCAGCCGCCAGAGGTCCATGCGGGTGAGCCGGGCGCGTGGCCAATGAAAGGTCGCCGCACACGCACCGCCTGGGCGCACCCGCCGGAGCCTCCCGGGGCAACCGAGGAACCAGGCTGCCGAGTCGAAGCTGCCCACTCCTGGGGCGTGGGAACGCGGCCCATCCCGGACATCTCCCGCGCCGACGGCCAGCCGGCTCCTCGCGCCGTTTCACGTGAAACGGCGCCTCCTGACCGACCGACGCCGGTCACCCGGGCTCGGAGCAGTGCGGGACAGGCTCCGAGGAACGCGGGTCGATCAGTCGGCGACGCCCGGACCCGCCGGATCGCCGTCCGGGACGAGGCGGCCCGCACCGGGCCGGGAGGTGCCCCTCGGTCCGTACCCCCGTTTCACGTGAAACAGGCACCAGAGGAGCCGCCGACACCCGGTGCGGATCGGCCGCCGGATCGTTGAGAGAACGGGCACGGAGCCACCCGAGGTTATCCACAGCGGTTGTCCACAGGCACTCCTCGTTTCACGTGAAACAAAGCGCGGAAACCCTTGCTGAGCAGTGCATGACGCGCTGTGCTGGTGATCTCGGCAGCCTGTGGACAACGCGGTGGACACCGGTGTGCGGCCGGTGGAACAGGTAGGGACAGGCGCCGCCAACTCGGTTAGGGTCAGCGTCGTGCCGGACACCCCTCCCTCAGTTCCAGACTTCACCCAGTGGCCGTCCTTCCCCTTCGAGGGCGATCTTCGTGTCAAGCAGCTCGACGACCCCGTACCGTTCGAACCTCCCCGCCGTGGCGAGGCGGACCGGGAGTGCACCGCCTGCAACGCGCCCGACGAGGCGTACATCTGGGTCGGTGAGCGGTGGCGCGTCCGCGCCATGGACCGGCCCACCGGCCTGCCGATGGTCCTGATCCTGGAGTCCCGCTCCCACCTGGATCTGGGCGACCTGCCGAACCTGCTCGCCGCCGAGCTGGGCGTGATGACCGTTCGCCTGGAGCGGGCCGTCCGATCGCTCGACGGGGTGGCCCGCGTCCACGTGAACCGGTGGGGCGACGGGTCGGCGCACCTGCACCTGTGGTTCCTGGCCCGGCCGTATGGGCGGCTGCAACTGCGGGGCACATTCCTGTCGCTGTGGGACTCGATCCTGCCCCCGATCTCCGAGGAGCAGTGGCGGGAGAACCTGGCCATGGTGGCCGCGTGGCTCGCCGAGTTCGGTGGCCGCCCGCTGGCCGAGCCGCCGCGCATCCAGTGGCAGGCGCCGTCGAGTCTCTCGTCGCCCTCGCCCGAGATCGCCGCTGAGGAGCCCGAGGAGGAATCCGTATCGGTGATCGAGGCTGCGGACGAGATCCCGGAGTCCGACGCGGCAGCGGACCTCTCAGACCCCTCTGCGGGCCCGTCGGAGCCCGACCCGGCGCCGGAGGCCGGCGAGCTGCCGCAGAGCGGCCAGGCCGACGCACAGGACAGCGCGCCGAGCGACGCGGCGATCAGTGCCCAGGGCGGCACGCCGAACGACGGGCCGGACGACAGCCCGGCGGACGCGACGGCCGGCGAGGACCAGGGCGAGCGGGAGAACGTCCCGGGCGCGGCCCGTACCCCGGAGAGCTGAGGTTCAGCGGCGGGCGGCGGCCCGGGTCACGAGCGTGCCGAGGACCCGGCCGAAGTCCAGCCCGGCGGCCTGGATCGCCAGCGGCAGGAGCGACGTCTCGGTCATGCCCGGTGAGACGTTGACCTCCAGCACGTGCGGGTCGCCCTCGGCGTCGACGATCAGGTCGACCCGGGACACGTCGCGCAGCCCGAGCGCGGTGTGCGCGGCGAGCGCCACCTCGGTCACCCGGGCGGTGGTCGCGGCGTCGAGCCGGGCGGGCGCGTGCCAGGTGGTGCGCCCGGCGGTGTAGCGGGCCGCGTAGTCGTAGACGCCGTTGCGCGGCACGATCTCGACCGGGGGCAGGGCCTGCGGGCCCTTGCCGAGGTCGAGCACGGAGACCGCCACGTCCATCCCGGGGACGTAGCGCTCCACGAGCGCGGTCTGGTCGTACGCGAAACAACCCACCATCGCGGCCGGCAGCGACGCCGCCTCCCGGACCACGGCGGCGCCCAGTCCGGAACCGCCCTGCGCCGGCTTGACCATCAGCGGCAGCCCGAGGCGCTCGACGATCCGGTCCAGGACGGCCACGGCGCCCAGCTCGGAGAAGCGGTCGTGCGGCAGCGCCACCCAGTCGGGCGTCGGGATGCCCGCCTCACGCAGCACCGCCTTCGCGGACGGCTTGTCCCAGGCGAGGCGGGACGACCGGGCGTCGCAGCCGACGTAGGGCACGTCCCAGAGGTCGAGAACGCCGCGCAGCGAGCCGTCCTCGCCGGTGGCGCCGTGCAGGGCGATCACCACCGCGTCCGGCGGGTCGGCGGTCAGGGCGGGCAGCAGCGCCACGTCCGCGTCGCGCAGTTCCGCCTCGACGCCCACCGCGCGCAGCGCGTCGAGCACCCGGCGGCCCGACCGCAAGGAGACGTCCCGTTCGTAGGAGAGGCCGCCCGCGAGTACGAGCACGTGCAGCTCGTCGTCGGCGGCGGATCCGGTCACGGGAGGCGGTGCGGCAGGGCTGTCGGACATGCGGGCATCATGCCAAGTCGGGGCCGGGCGCGTCCGAGCCGCCCTGGCGACGGCGGGGTCCGGCACCGCCGACCGCGCCGAAGACCTTGCGCATGGCGATCTCCTGCTCCATCACCCCGGCCAGCCGGCGGACACCCTCGCGGATCCGTTCCGGCGTGGGGAAGGAGAAGTTCAGCCGCATGTTCCCGGCGCCGGTGCCGTCGGCGTAGAAGCCGGTCCCCGGCACGTACGCGACCCGGGCGGCCACGGCCCGCGGCATCATCGCCTTGGAGTCGAGCCCGTCGGGCAGCGTCGCCCAGACGAACAGCCCGCCCTGCGGCCTGGTCCAGGTGGTGCCCTCGGGCATCAGGTCGGCCATCGCGTCGAGCAGCGCGTCCCGGCGCTCGCGGTAGACCTCGCGGTAGACCTTGAGCTGCTGCCGCCACGGCATGGTGCCGAGGTACGTCGAGACGGCCGACTGCGCGTAGGCGCTCGGGCAGAGGATCTGCGCCTCGCTGGCGATGACCAGCTTGTCGCGGACCGCGTGCGGGGCCAGGATCCAGCCCACCCGCAGGCCCGGCGCGAACGTCTTGGAGAACGTGCTCAGGTAGAAGACCCCGTCGCGCCGCCGGGCCCGCAGCGGCCGGGGCGCCTCACCCTCAAAACCGAGCTGACCGTACGGGTCGTCCTCCACCACCAGCAGCCCGGCGCGCTCGCAGATGTCGAGCACCCGTTCGCGCCGTTCCTCGCTCAGCGTCACGCCGGCCGGGTTCTGGTAGGTGGGGATGGTGTAGAGGAACTTCACCCGGCGGCCGGCGCGGGCCAGGTCGGCGATGGCCACCTCCAGCGCCTCCGGGATGAGCCCTTCGTCGTCCATCGGCACGTGGGCCACCTGGGCCTGGGCGGCCTGGAACACCCCGAGCGCGCCGACGTACGTCGGGCCTTCGGCGAGCACCACGTCACCCGGGTCCAGGAAGAGACGGGCCACCAGGTCGAGGGCCTGCTGGCCGCCGACCGTCACCACCACGTCCTCGGGGGAGGCGCCGCAGGAGGCGTCGATCCCGGACAGGGACATCACCTCGCAGATCCGCTCGCGCAGCTCCGGGGTGCCCTGGCCGATGCCGTACTGCAGGGTGGTGGCGCCGTGCTCGGAGCCGAGCCGGCCGAGCATCTCGCCGACCGCGTCCAGCGGCAGCGCCGCGATGTACGGTGCCCCACCGGCGAGCGAGACGACCTCCGGCCGGCTGGCCACCGCGAAGAGTGCCCGGATCTCCGAGGCGGTCATCCCGCGGACGCGCCGGGCGTACCGGTCGGTGTAGTCGTCGAGCGTCGTGCCGGTCATGGACATCACCTCGATCGGGTGTCGGCGGGGCTGCCGCCCGGTGTGGTACCCGCGATGCCGACATCCATTGGCGGCGGGGGCCGGTTGGTCGATCGTAGTCCCCGGTGACGGTAGCGGCACCGGCCGTGTGGACACGTCCACATCCCGGACCCGCCACTCGGCCGTCCGGGCGGGGGTTCGCGCGTTCCCTCCCGTACCGCCGGACAGGGGCGTACGATCGCTCGTCGGGAGCAGGAGGGCGCGGGAGGAACCGGCGCTCCGAGCCTATTGGTGGGGTGCGCTCATGTCGCGACGTCTGGTCAGCCTGACCCTGGACACGCTGGAGGACCTGCCTCGATCCTGCCGGCAGTGCGTCTACTGGGAGCTGGATCCGGTCTCCGCCGAGCGGGCCTGCGCGGCAGGTGACCCGGGCCTGGAGAAGGAGGCGTGGGTCTCCCAGACGCTGCTGGAGTGGGGCTCCTGCGGCAAGCTCGTCTACGTCGACGGCATGCCGGCCGGTTTCGTCATGTACGCCCCGCCGGCGTACGTCCCGCGCTCGATGGCGTTTCCCACCTCGCCGGTCTCGGCGGACGCGGCGCTGCTGATGACCGCGCACGTGGTGCCCGCCTTCGCCGACGGCGGGCTGGGCCGGATGCTGGTGCAGGGCGTGGCCCGCGACCTGACCAAGCGCGGCATCAAGGCGATCGAGGCGTTCGGCGACGCGAAGTTCGGCGACGACGCGGACGACCCGGCCCGCGCCTGCGTGGCACCCGCGGACTTCTTCCTCTCGGTGGGCTTCAAGACGGTCCGGCCGCACCCGCGCTACCCGCGCCTGCGCCTGGAGTTGCGGACGGCGCTGAGCTGGAAGTCGGACGTCGAGTACGCGCTGGAGAAGCTGCTCGGCTCGATGAGCCCGGAGACGCTGCTGCGGCCGGTCCGCCCGGCGCCCGCCACCCGCTCGACGAGCTGAGCCGCGGCTCAGTCGACCACGGTGCCGGCGGCGACGATCGCCCGCAGTTCGCTCACGTCGATCGACCCGGTCGGCACGTCCCGCTCGATCGGCAGGTACATCCGCTGCACTCCGGCCACGATGGCCTCGACCACCCGGTCCCGGAAGCGCGGGTCGACGAGACGCGCCCGGTCGTCCGGCGAGGTGAGGTAGCCGACCTCGACGCGTACCGCGGGCATCCGGGTGAGCCGGAGCAACTCCCACGCCTTGGCGTGGGTACGGCAGTCACGCAGCCCGGTGCGGGCCACGATCTCCCGCTGCACCAGCCCGGCCAGACGCTCGCCGGTCGCGGACGTGACGCCGTTGTCGGTGCCGTAGTGGTACGTGGCGACCCCCTCGGCCTCCGGGTTGGCGTGCCCGTCGGTGTGCAGCGAGATGAACACGTCGGCGCCGAGGGAGTTGGCGAGCTGGGCCCGGTCCGCGTCCGGCAGGCAGTCGCCCGGCGACGGACCCCGGGTGAGCTGTACCCGTACGCCGGCGGCGGCGAGCCGCCCCTCCAGCCGGCTGGCGAGGTCGTGCACGAGGTCTGCCTCGCTCCAGCGCAGCGTGCCGTCGGGCACCACCACGCCCGGGTCGGTGCCTCCGTGCCCCGGGTCGATCACCACGGTCCGGCCGACGAGCGTGGGACCGGCCTGCCGGATGGCGTCGGACTCGCGCAGCCACTGCGGGCGGCCACCGACCACCTTGCGGCCGAGGCGGCGCAACGCGTTGACGGTGTGCGGCCCGCACGAGCCGTCCGGTTTGAGGCCCATCTCCCGCTGGAACTGCGCCACCGCGCGGGAGGTGCGGATGCCGTAGATGGCGTCGGCGCGGCCCACGTCGTACCCCATCTCCAGCAGGCGTTCCTGGAGAGAGCGGACGTCCTCGCCGGTCAGCGGCTCGGGTACGGCGTGGTAGAGCGCGCGGGCGCCGAACCGCCAGCGGGCCGCGTCGAGCGCCCGCCAGGTCTCGGCACCGACCCGTCCGTCGACGCTGAGGCCGCGGGACTGCTGGAAGGCCCGTACCGCGCGTTCGGTCTGGGCGTCGTAGTCGTCGCCTCCGGCCTCGGCGGGGAGAAGTTCCAGGCCGGCGAGGACGGTACGGATCTCGGCCACCGCCGGTCCCTGGTCACCGGGTCGGATCGGACGCACGACGACCCCCTCTGCACGGACGTTGGCGGACCGGAACTCCGACGGAATGCTTACGGAGCGTACCGTGGCCGATACCCAACGGGTTCGTGTTCATGCAGGTCAGGAAAGCCGCAACCCCCGCCACCGGGTGTGGTGACGGGGGTTGCGGCGGTGTCGGTACGGCTCAGAGCGCCGACTCGATGAGCTTGACCAGCTCGCCCTTCGGCTTGGCGCCGGCGATCGACTGCACCGGCTGGCCGTTCTTGAAGATGGTCAGCGTCGGCACCGACATCACCCGGTAGGCGCGGGCCGTCTCCGGGTTCTCGTCGATGTTGAGCTTGACGATGGTGACCTGGTCCTTCATCTCGCCGGCGATCTCCTCCAGCAGCGGCGAGACCTTGCGGCAGGGGCCGCACCACTCCGCCCAGAAGTCGACCAGCACCGGCTTGTCGGACTGCAGCACGTCACTGACGAAGCTGGCGTCCGTGACCGCCTTGGTTGCTCCCACTATGAACTCTCCTCCTCCGAACCTTGCTCGTGGAACTCTCAGCCCTGGATGGTGGCGATGAACCGCTCGGCGTCCAGCGCGGCGGCGCAGCCGGTGCCGGCCGCCGTGATGGCCTGCCGGTAGGTGTGGTCGACGACGTCACCCGCCGCGAACACACCGGGCACGCTGGTACGGGTGCTGGGGGCCTCCACCTTCACGTACCCCTCGTCGTCCAGCTCCACCTGGCCGCGGAACAGCTCGCTGCGCGGGTCGTGCCCGATCGCCACGAACACGCCCGTGACGTCGAGCACCTTGCTCTCGCCGGTGTGCACGTTGCGCACCCGTACGCCGTTGACCTTGCCGTCGTCGCCGAGGATCTCCTCGACCACGGAGTTCCACTCGACCTTGATCTTCTCGTTGCCCAGCGCCCGGTCGGCCATGATCTTGCTGGCGCGGAACGAGTCGCGGCGGTGGATGATCGTCACCGACTCGGCGAAGCGGGTGAGGAAGCTCGCCTCCTCCATCGCCGAGTCGCCGCCGCCGACAACCACGATGTGCTGGTTGCGGAAGAAGAAGCCGTCACAGGTGGCGCAGGACGACACGCCGTGGCCCAGGTATTCCTGCTCGCCCGGCACACCCAGCGGACGCCAGGCCGAGCCGGTGGAGAGGATGACGGCGCGGGCGCGGTACGCGGTCTCGCCCACCCACACGGTGCTCACCGCGTCGGACCCGATCTCGCCGGTGTCCTTCAACTCGACGCGCGTCACGTCGTCGGTGAGGAACTCGGCGCCGAAACGCTCGGCCTGCTTGCGCATGTTGTCCATCAGCTCGGGGCCGAGGATGCCGTCGGCGAAGCCGGGGAAGTTCTCCACCTCGGTGGTGGTCATCAGCGCGCCACCCGACTGCACGCCCTCGATCACCAAGGGCTTCAGGTTGGCGCGGGCCGCGTAGACCGCCGCCGTGTAGCCGGCCGGACCGGAGCCGATGATGATCAGGTTGCGGACCTCGTCCACTGCCGTCTCCCGATGTGTGTGTTCGTCACCGGCCGCACCGATGTCGATCCCGAGTGCCGACGGCTCTGGGGGCGCCGGCGCCTGACTTGCAGAACGTCATCGTACGAAGCGGGGATTCCCGAGCCGGTCATCCGGTGGGTCAGGTCACGTGACGGGACAAGCGTCGTGACCGCGTTTTCACCCTACCCGCGTCCGGAACCGCGTGTCCGCGCCGGACCCGGGTACCCCGCACTCCGGCCCGCTCACCCAGCCCCAGCGGGCGCCGGTCGCGTCCGCGAACGTCACCACGAGCGCCGGGGTGCCCTGGTAGCGGGCGTAGTCGACCATGGTCACGGTGAGCGGCCCGGCGCCGTGCTCGGCGCCGATCGCGGTCAGGCACGCGGCGAGCGTCTCCGGCCGGGCCAGCCGGTCCAGTCCGCCGGCGGCGCCGAGGCGTCGGCCCTCGCTGTACAGGGGCGTCTCCGCGCCGTCCTTCGCCGCGCCGGACGGCCCGGCCATGTCCCCCGTGCTCGACTTCGTCCCGGCGAGTGCCCCACCCGCGGCGAGGCGCTCCGGCGTCCAGTCGGTGCCGCTGCGCACCGCCGGTCCGGTGGTCCGGTACGGCGCGGCGGCCATCGGTGCCGCCTCCCCGCCCGCCCGGTCGGCGGTGCTGACGCCGCCGTCGCCCGAGTCGGCCATCCGGCCCACGCCGAGCCCCACCGCGGCGACCGAGGCCGCGGCCAGCGCCACCGGCCCGGCGATACGGGCCCAGCGCCGAGGGCGGCGACCGGGTCCGCTGTGCCGGTCGGGACGGGGGCAGTACCGGGTGGCCGGCTCGCGCCGCCGGGCTGCGCCGGCACGACCGGCGTACCGTCGCGCAGCGCGGGACCGGCCCCGGCGAGCGCCGCGGTGATCCGGTCGGCCACCGCCTGCGGCATCTCCGGCGCGGGGTCCGCGGCCCAGGCGGCCAGATCCGCGCCGACCAGGCCGACCGCGTCGGCGAGATCCTCGTACGCGGCACGCCACGCCGGGTCCTGCTCGACCAGCCGCGCCACTGTGGCCTGCTCGGGGGTGCCGTCCAGCGCCCCGCCGAGGTAGTCGGCGAGCAGGTCGTGGTCGACCTCGCTGAACTCCCGGGAAGTCACGGCTCCTCCTGGCTGACGGCCTGACGGGACGATCCCGACGAGGATCCGACGCCCTCGGGGCGCCTACGGTTCCCGGAGGTGAGCCGCGGCACGTCGCCGGCCGGGGCGTCGGTGCCGGTCCGCAGGTGCCCGAGAAGCACGGCGAGGCGGGCCCGCCCACGGGCGCACCGGCTCTTGACTGTTCCCTCGGCGACGCCGAGCATGGCGGCGACCTCGGCCACCGGATAGCCCTGCACGTCGACCAGGACCAGCGCGGCCCGCTGTTCGGCGGGCAGTGCCGCGAGCGCCTGCCGGACCACGAGCGCGGTGTCGTGGTCGCGCGCGGGCGCGGCCGGTTCCGGACCGCCGGTGTGCCGGCCCGGTTCGCCGTCGGTGTGCACCCCGTCGGGCAGCGGGACGGTGGCGTGGGTCTGCCGCCGCCGGATCCGGTCCAGGCAGGCGTTCACCACGATGCGGTGCAGCCAGGTGGTGACCGCCGAGTCGCCCCGGAATCGGGCCGCCGCGCGGTGCGCCGACAGCATGGCGTCCTGGAGGGCGTCGGCGGCCTCCTCACGGTCGCCGATCGTCCGCAGCGCGACCGCCCAGAGGCGGTCCCGGTGCCGCTGGAACAGCTCGGTGAAGGCATCCCGGTCGCCGGCCGCGTGCGCCCGCAGCAGCTCCAGGTCGGAGCGGCCGGGACGCGTGCCGTCGCGGTCCGCCATCACCACATCCGGCGGCGGTGGCGCGGCGGGGACGGCGGCCGGGTCACGAGCCCTGGACCACGATCTCCTGGACGCCGAGCTTCCAGGTGTTGCCGTTGTCCTTCACCGGCAGCTTGGTGATCCAGAACAGCAGGTACTGGTACTTCTGGTCCGGCTCGAAGGCGTTGAAGATCATCTTTGTGCCGCCGTCCTCGTTCGCCGGCCCGATCATCGTCGAGTAGGCGTTGACGAGCTGCTTGTCACCGGAGGACGTGGACGGGAAGTCGCCGCGGGTGCCGGCGCGCAACTCGACGGTGGCGCCGGTGGCCGAGAGCGTGGCCTCCAACTGCTTGACCGAGTGCGGGGCGCCCAGGTCGATCCAGACGCCCATGCCCTTCTTGATGCCGCCGAACTTGGCGTTCGTCCGGTAGGTGTTGGTCTCCCAGCCCTCGTCGTCGTCCCCGTCGATGACCTTCTCGGCGTTGCGCACCTCGGCGCGGTCGCCGTCCGGGTCGATGATCCGTACGGCCTCGATGGTGAGCTTGCGGACCTGCGCGGCGGGTTCGGTCCCGCCCCCGGTCGCCGGCGCGCTGTTCGACGGCTGGGCGACCGGCTCCTTGTCGCCGTCGTCGCCACCACCGAGCGCGTTGATGCCGATGAGCAGCCCGACCAGGGCCACCGCCAGCAGGCCGGCGATGCCGATGGCGACCTTGCGGCCGCCGGCCGCGGCCAGCGGGGAGGGCTCCTCGCCGGGGTCGGCGGCGAAGCGCAGCGGGCCGGCCTGCTCCAGGAACTGCTCGTCCGCCGGGATGTCGAGCCGGCTCAACTCGGCGGCCAGCACGTCCGACGACGGCGGGGGGATCTCCGAGTCGAGCAGATCCATGGTGAGGTCGTCGAGGTAGGCCGGCACACCGGCGCGCATCTGCCGGGGCGCGGCGATGGCACCGCCGGCGTCCCGTACGGCGTCCGGCAGGGCGGCGCGGCCGTGCCCGGCGGTGGCGCCGTGCAGCGGAGCCTCGCCGTGCGGCCAGTGCCCGGTGAGGGCGAAGTAGAGCACCCCGCCGACCGCCCGCAGGTCGTTCTCCTGGCTGTCCGCCCCGTCGGTACGCGCGTCGGCGAGCACCACCCGGCCGTCGTCGCTGATCATGACGGTGCCGGGGTGGAGGTTGCCGTGCACCATGCCGGTGGCGTGCACGGCGGCGAGGGCACTGGCGACGGCGTTGCCGATCGCGGTGGCCCGGGCCGGGTCCAGCGGCCCGTCGGCGGCCACCATCTCGCGCAGCGACTGCCCGTCGACCCACTCGCGGACCACGTAGGCGCGGTCGTCCTCGTCGATCGCGTCGTAGACGCCGACCAGGTTGGGGTGGATGACGCGGCTCGCGGCGACCGCGGCCTGGAGCATCTCGGTGGCGGAGTCGCCACCCGGGTAGCGGAGGACCACGGCGACGGGACGGCGGAGCACCACGTCGACACCGCGCCAGACCAGCCGGCCCGCGCTGTCGTTGTTGATGTGCTCGACCAGTTCGTACCGCTCGGCGAGCAGCTCACCGACCGTGGGAGCACCGAAGGTCACGACCGCAGGAGAGGTCTCCTCCGCTTCCTGACCCTCGCCGACCTGGGTCACCCGTCCTCCCTCGGTGATCGCGTCGATCGATGGACCCGTGCTGCTGGGCATGTGGCTTCCCGCTCTGCCTTCGGTGGAACGGCCGCGGTGTCGACACCCGCGTCGATCCCGGTCGTACCCGTCGAGAGCGACCTTACCCGGGATGCCCGGTTCTCCGACATGTCATCTTCCCGCTGTGACCGGCCGGAAGGCCAGTCGCCGCGGGCCCCGGCCGGGTCACCCGCCCACCCGGCGGGCGAGCCGGACACGCACCGCCAATCTAGAGGTTGACGGCAAGGAGGCGGCACAGGGGCGTACCGGCGCGGCGGCGGGGAGGTTTTCCCCGCCCCGGCCTGCGCTCCCTCGTCCGTACGGTTGGTTGTCCACAGGCCGAGAGGCCCAGTGGACGGGGAAATTCCAAGTTATCCACAGCCGTATCCCCAGCCTGGTGATCCTCGTTCACCGTCGGTCACCGAGGCGGTCAACGCCCGAGGCGCCGCCGGACCATCCCGACCACCTCGGTGATCTCGCCGATCCGCAGCACCATCGCGAGCCCGAGGTAGGTCGCGCCGATCGCCGCTCCGCCGATCACCAACTGGACCGCGGCGGCGAGCCAGCTCAGGTCCGCCGGGTCACCGGGGAGCACCGCGACCACGAGCAGGCCGACCAGCGCGGCGCCGAGCGCCGCCACGACCACCCGGCCGAGCGTCCGCATGATCCCGCCGAGCCCGATCCGGCCCACCCGGGGCCGCAGCAGCATCGCCGAGATGATCGCCGCCGCCAGGTAAGACACGGCGTTGCCGAGCATCATCCCGGCCGCCGCGAACGTGTTCGAGAAGATCAGGAACAGGCCCACCTGGAGCAGGACGCGCAGCGCCACCACCGGAATGTTGATCAGAGCCGGGGTACGGGTGTCCGGCAGCGCGTAGAACGCGAAGGTGAACAGCTGGCTGACCGCGAACGGCACCAGGCCGATCGCCGCCACCAGCAGCACCGTCGAGGTGGCCACCGCGTTGTCGCCGGTGAACGCGCCGTACCGGAACACCACCACCGAGATCGGGGCGGCCAGCACCGCGTAGCAGACCGCGATGGGCGCGAGCACCGCGGTGACCATCCGGGTGCCCCGGGACAGGTCGGCGGTGACGTCGTGGAAGCGGTTCTCGGCCGCGGCCGCGCTCATCCGCGGCATCAGCGCGGTGATGATCGAGACGGCGATGATGCCGTGCGCCATCATCAGCAGCAGGAAGACGTTGTTGTAGATCAGCAGGCCGGCGTTCTCGCCGTCCCCGCCGGTGGCCCGGTTGAGCAGGTTGACCACCACGAAGAGGCCGAGCTGGTTGACCGCGACGTAGCAGAACATCCAGGCGCCGAGCCGGGCCAGCTCGCGCAGCCCCAGCTCGCGGAAGTCGAACCGTGCCTTCCACCGGAAGCCGACCTTGCGCAGCGCGGGCAGCAGGCCGATCGCCTGCACCGCCACGCCCAGCAGGGTGCCGCCGCCGACCAGCAGGATCCGGTCCCAGCCCACCTCGCCGGGCGGCAGCGCCTTCGCGCTGTAGACGACGATGTACAGGCCGAACGTGCAGATGGACACGATGTTGTTGAGGATCGGCGCCCACATGGGGGCGGCGAAGTGCCCTCGGGTGTTCAGCACCGCGGCGATCAGCGCGCTGATGCCGGTGAAGAACAGCATCGGCAGCATCAGGTACGACAGCCGGGTGACGAGCGTGGTGTACGCCGGGTCGTCGCTGCCGGCCGCGTACAGGGCGGTCAGTACCGGCGCCAGCACCACAGCGATCAGCGCGGTGGCGGCGAGGGCCAGCACCGCGAGGGTCAGCAGGCGCTGCGCGTACGCCTCGCCCCGGTCCGCGTCGATCTTGCGCCGGCGGACCAGCACCGGCACCAGGACGCTCGTCAGCACGCCGCCGAGCAGGAACTCGTAGACCTGGTTGGGCAGGAACTGCGCGGTGGTGAACGCGTCGCCGACCATGGTGCCGAGCGCGGCGCCGATCATCAGGTTGCGGATGAACCCCGTACCCCGGCTCACCAGGCTGCCGATGGCCATCACCGCGCTGTTCGCCGCGGCGCTGGTCTCGGCGACCACCTCCTGCGGCGGCGCGACGGCCTCGACGCCGGGCTGGTTCAGCGGCTCGGCGGAGATGAAGGTGGCGCCGTCGTCCGGCGGCAGGCCGCCGCCGTGCGCGTTCGCGCTGCGGTAGAGCCCGCCGCTCATCTACCAGCCTCCAAGGGGTACGTGGCAAACCGGGCCCGGCCGGCCCCGCCCAACCGGAACCTTAGTCAACCCGGGCCCGTTACCCGCGCCCGGCGCGGTCGATCCACCTCCGGCCCGATAGGCTGGCGATCCCATGTCCGAAGCCTCCGCCTCCCACGCCGCCGACCGCCGCGAACTGACCGCCGCGCAGCGCAACGCCGTCGCCGAACTGCTCCGAGTCTCGCCGGTCGCCGACGAGCTGGGCCGGCGCTTCGCCCGGGCCGGTCACGAACTGCACCTGGTGGGCGGATCCGTCCGCGACGCGCTGCTCGGCCGGCTCGGCAACGACCTCGACTTCTGCACCGACGCCCACCCGGACGACACCATCAAGGTCATTCGCGGCTGGGCGGAGTCGATCTGGGAGACCGGACGCGAGTTCGGCACCATCGCCTGCCAGCGCGACGGCCTCAACCTGGAGATCACCACGTTCCGCGCGGAGGTCTACGACCAGGTCAGCCGCAACCCGGTGGTGCAGTACGGCACGAGCCTGACCGAAGACCTCAAGCGCCGCGACTTCACCGTCAACGCGATGGCGGTCAGCCTTCCCGACCACCGGTTCACCGACCCGTACGGCGGGCTGGCCGACCTGGCCGCCAAGATCATTCGTACCCCCGGGACGCCGCAGGAGTCGTTCCGCGACGACCCCCTGCGGATGCTGCGCGCGGCCCGGTTCGCCGCCCAGCTCCGCTTCGCCGTCCACCCGGACGTCCGCGCGGCGATGACCGAGATGGCCACGGACCTGGACCGGATCACGGCCGAGCGGATCCGGGACGAGTTCACCAAGCTGCTCTGCGGCGCCGACCCGATCACCGGGCTGCGCCTGCTCGTCGACACCGGGCTGGCCGAGCGCTTCCTGCCCGAGCTGACCGGCCTGAAGCTCACCATCGACGAGCACGCCCAGCACAAGGACGTCTACGAGCACACGCTCACAGTGGTCAGCAACGCCATGTCGCTGGAGTTCGACGGCTGCGACTTCGTGCTGCGGATGGCCGCGCTCATGCACGACGTCGGCAAGCCGGCCACCAAGGCGGTCGGCGCGGACGGCCGGGTCAGCTTCCACCACCACGAGGTGGTCGGCGCCCGGCTGACCAAGAACCGGATGAAGGCGATGCGCTACTCCAAGGAGATCACCTCCCAGGTGGTCAAGCTGGTCGGGCTGCACCTGCGCTTCTACGGGTACGGCCGGGGCGAGTGGACCGACTCGGCGGTGCGCCGGTACGTCACCGACGCCGGTGACCTGCTGTCCCGGCTGCACAAGCTGACCCGGTCCGACTGCACCACCCGCAACCGGCGCAAGGCCGCGCAGCTCGCGGCCGACTACGACGCGCTGGAGGAGCGGATCGCCCGGATCGCCGCCGAGGAGGACCTGGCCCGGGTACGGCCCGACCTGGACGGCAACGCGATCATGGAGCTGCTCGGCGTACCGCCGGGGCCGGTGGTCGGTCGCGCCTGGCAGTACCTCAAGGAGTTGCGCCTGGAGCGCGGGCCGCTGGACCGCGACGAGGCCGAGGCGGAGCTGCTGCGCTGGGCGCGCGACGAGGGCATCACCGGCTGAGACCGGCGTCCTTGATCTGACGACGATACGGCGGCGTGTCGACCGAACGGGTGACCCGTTCCGGTCGATGTCTCCCGCATGATGAGTCATCGGCAGCCGCCGAATCGACAGATGCGGCTGGTCCGATCTCATCCGCCCGTCCGCTCCGGACGGTCGCTTGACACGGGGAGTCAATTCATGACACGTCACGGCGGCCTGCGCCGCTCCGCGCTGGTGGGGATCGCCCTCACCAGCGCCACCTCCATCCTCTGCGCCACAGTCGCCGGGCCGGCCCTCGCCGACCCGAAGCGACCGTCGGTCCGCGGCGCCGGCACGGCCGAGGCGGTGCCCGGCCGGTACATCGTGGTCCTCAAGAAGGGCAAGACCCCTCCGGCCAAGGTGAAGTCCGCCGCGTCCGCGCTGGCCGGCGAGCACGGCGGCACCGTCCGCCGGGTCTTCGGCAAGGCGCTGAACGGCTACTCGGCCACCATGGACGCCCGGCAGGCCGCGCGGCTCGCCGCCGACCCGGAC
This sequence comes from Micromonospora sp. CA-248089, assembly GCF_050948515.1. NCBI lineage: Bacteria > Bacillati > Actinomycetota > Actinomycetes > Micromonosporales > Micromonosporaceae > Micromonospora > Micromonospora sp. CA-248089. The sequence goes on along the minus strand of NZ_CP192016.1, from coordinate 6,454,920 downwards.
GTCGAGTACGTCCAGCAGGTCCAGCGCTGGAGCACCGCCGGCACCCAGACCACCCCGCCGTGGGGCCTGGACCGGATCGACCAGCTCAAGACCCGGACCGACGGCAAGTACACCTACCCGGCCACCGGCGCCGGGGTGACCGCGTACGTGATCGACACCGGCATCGACATCGACCACCAGGACTTCGACGGGCGGGCCCGCAACGGCTACGACGCGGTCGAGCAGGACAACGTCGCGCAGGACTGCGACGGGCACGGCACCCACGTGGCGGGCACTATCGGCGGCACGACGTACGGCGTCGCCAAGGGCGTCGACCTGGTCGCCGTCCGGGTGCTCAACTGCGACGGCGCGGGCGACACCGAGCAGGTGATCGCCGGCATCGAGTGGGTCACCGCCAACGCCACCGGGCCGTCCGTGGCGAACATGAGCCTCGGCGTCGACCGGGTCGACCAGGCCGTGAACGACGCGGTCACCCGCTCGATCGCCTCCGGCATCACCTACGCGGTCGCCGCCGGCAACAGCATGCAGGACGCCTGCGCCTCCTCCCCGGCGAGCGTGCCCGCCGCCATCACCGTCGGCGCCACCGACCGGGTCGACATGCGCGCCTGGTTCTCCAACTACGGCCGTTGCCTGGACCTGTTCGCCCCCGGCACCGGCATCGTCTCGGCCAAGGCCGGCACCAGCGCCGGCACCGAGTCGATGAGCGGCACGTCGATGGCGTCCCCGCACGTGGCGGGCGCCGCCGCACTGCTGCTGGAGGAGCACCCGGGCTGGTCGCCGCAGCAGGTGCGGGACTCGGTCGTGACCACCGGCATCGGCGGCGCGGTACACGACATCATGGGCTCCACCGACCGGCTGCTGCACATCGGCTCGGCCGTGACGGCGCGCGGCTCGTACGGGCTCAAGGCCCGGGTCAACGGCCGGTACGTCACCGCGGAGAGTGCCGGGACGAAGCCGCTGATCGCCCGGGGCACCGCCATCGGCGCCTGGGAGAAGTACGACGTGGTCGACGCCGGCGGAGGGCTGTTCGGCCTGCGGGCGCGGGTCACGAACAAGTTCGTCACGGCGGAGAGTGCCGGCGCGAAGCCGCTGATCGCCCGCGCGGCCACCATCGGCGCCTGGGAGAAGTTCCAGATCATCGACAACACCGACGGCACGATCAGCCTGAAGGCGGCGATCAACGGCAGGTACGTCACCGCGCCGAGCGCCACCTCCCCGCTGATCGCGAGCAAGACCGCGATCGGCACCGCCGAGAAGTTCGACTTCGACGCACCGGCGCCGCTCGTGAGCATCAAGTCGGTGGCCAGCGGCAAGTTCGTGACGGCGGAGAGCGCCGGGGCGAAGCCGCTGATCGCCCGCGCGGCGACGGTCGGCGCCTGGGAGAAGTACGAGCTGGTAAACGTCGGCGACGGTTTCGGCACCTTCGGCCTGAAGGCCCAGATCAACGGCAAGTTCGTGACGGCGGAGAGCGCCGGGGCGAAGCCGCTGATCGCCCGGGGCGCCTCGATCGGCGCGTGGGAGGGGATGTCGTTCCTCGACTACAACGCCGACGGCTCGGTCTACCTTTACGCGAACATCAACGAGAAGGCGGTCACCGCCGGCAGCGCCGGCACCAGCCAGCTCATCGCGGGCCGGACCATCGACTGGAACAGCCCGACCCTCGGTCTGGGTGCCGGCGAGAAGTTCGTCGTCGCCGTGCTCTGACCCGTACCACCGCGCGACGCCCGCCGGCTCCCCGAGGGGAACCGGCGGGCGTCGTCGTCACGGGGTGACGGTGGTGCCGTCCACGGTGGTCTTGCCGTTGTTCTGCGCGCTGCTGCCCAGCCGGGCTAGCAGGCCGGCCAGGTCGATGCCGGTCAGGTCGCTGCCGAGCTGCAGCCCCTGGGCGACGTTCCCGGCCACCGACTTGGTCAGCGACGACGCGCCGTCGGTGGAGATCACCGTCATCTTGTCGATCGCGCCGATCGGGGCGCTGGCCGCGCCGACCACCTCGGGCAGCACCTTGACCAGCAGGTCGAGCACGGCCGCCTCGCCGTACGCGGCGAACGCCTCGGCCTTGCGGGCCATCGCGTCGGCCTCGGCCTGACCCTTGGCGAGGATGGCCGCGGCCTCGGCCTGGCCCTCCCGCTCGACCGCCTCGGCGATCGCGGAACGGCGACGCTGCTCGGCCTCACCCTCCTTGGCGCCCTCGATCGCGTTCGCCTCGGCCAGCGCGGCCCGGCGGGCCCGCTCGCCCTCACCGGTGAGGCGGGCCTGCTCGGCGGAGGCCTGCGCGGCCGCGATCGTGGCCTGGCGCTGCGCGTCGGCGTTGAGCACCGCCGCGTTGCGGTTCGCCTCGGCCTCCTGCTCGACCTTGTACCGGGCGGCGTCGGCCGGCTTGCGCACCTCGGTGTCGAGCTGGCGCTGCTTCAGCTCGGCGTTGCGCTCGGCCACCTTCTGCTGCTCGGAAAGGATCGCCTGGTCCCGCTCGGCCTGCGCGAGCGGACCGGCCGCGGCCGACTTCGCCTTCGCCGCGTCGATCTCGGCCTGGATGCCGGCCTGCTTGAGCGCCAGGTTCCGGTTCGCCTCGGCGATCGCCTCCTCGGCGAGCAGCCGCTCCTGCTCGGCCTGCTGGCGGGCCCGCGCCTCGGCGATGGCCGCGTCCTTGAGCACCCGGGCCGCCTCGGGCCGCCCCAGGTCCTGGAGGTAGGAACCCTCGGCCGAGATGTCCTGGAGCTGGAACGTGTCCAGCACCAGGCCCTGGTTGGTCATCGAGTGCTCGGCCTCCTCGGCGACCGCGCTGGCGAACGCCGCCCGGTCCCGGATGATTTCCTCGACGGTGAGCCGCCCGACGATCGAGCGCAGCGCGCCGGCGAGCACCTCGCGGGTGAAGTTGTCGATCTCCTCCTGCTGGTTCAGGAAGCGCTGGGCGGCGGCGCGGATCGCGTCCTCGGTGCCGCCGACCTTCACGATCGCCACGCCGTGCAGCTCGGTGCGGATGCCCTGCTTGCTCACCGCGCCGCGGATGCTGACGTCGATCCGGCGGCTGGACAGGTCGAGCGACTGGAGCTTCTGCACCACCGGCAGCACGAACACCGAGGCGCCGAGCACGACCTTCTGCCCGGACATGTCGGTGGAGCGGGCTCCGTCGGCGGACTGGGTGGTGCGGCCCTTGCGGCCGGTGACGATGAACGCCTGGTTCGGCCCGGCCACCTTGATCCGGGACAACACGAAGAGGACGAGGACGACGGCGAGGAGGACCGCGCCGCCGATGGCGACGAGCAGGGGCATGGGGGTTCCCGTCTGTGTGGTGGTGTCAGTAGGTCTCGACGTGCACGCTGGTCTCGCTCAGGGCTTCGACCACGAAGATGCGGGTGCCGACCGGGATCGGCCCGTCGGCGCGGGCGTTGAGCTTCACCGGCTGGCCGGCGAGGCGTACCCGCACCTCGCCGTAGCCGCCGCTGGGGATCGGCGTCACCACCAGGCCGATCGCGCCGGCCAGGTGGTCGCGGGTGGGTGTGGCGTCGGTGCGCATGGTGCGGGCCGCGCGGCTGAGCCGGGCCGCCAGCCAGCCGGTGGGCACGGCGGCGAGCGCGCCGCCGGCCACCGCCGCCGCGATCATTCCGGGGGTACGACCGCCGAGCAGCTCGTTGACGATCGCGCCGCCGAACCCGAACGCCCCGGTGAAACCGGCGGCCGCCTCCAGCGACACCGGCCCGTCGACGTCCGGCTGGCCGAAATGGAGCACGCCCGAGCCGAGCAGGGCGAGGGTCAGCACGCCGACACCGATCCCGCCGATGATCAGGAAGATGAGCGTCCCGGGTGCCATGACCTGCACGGTATCGGCGCCGTGCAACATCGACTTCGCTCAGCGCTCGCCCAGCCCGCCCTCAGAGAGCCCGGCCGGGGAAATGTCGCGGGCGCGCGACAATGGGTGGCATGCGCTGGACCGTGCTCGACTCACCGATCGGGGAGTTCTCCGTCGGCACCGACGACGACGCGGTGCGCGGCGCGCACTTCGGCCGGGTGGACGGGGCGGCCGACGAGCCCGGCGACGCGGTGGCCCGGCTGGCGGTGGCGGAGCTGCGGGCGTACTTCGCCGGTGAGCTGACCGAGTTCACGGTGCCGGTGTCCGCGCCCCGCGGCTCGAAGTTCGAGCGCGCCGTCTGGCGGGAGATGACCCGCATCCCCTACGGCGAGACGACTACCTACGGCGAGGTGGCGAAGGCGGTCGGCGACCCGGGTGGCGCCCGGGCGGTCGGGGTGGCCTGCAACCGCAATCCGGTGCCGGTGATCGTGCCATGTCACCGGATCGTCGGCGCGGGCGGCAAGCTGGTCGGCTTCGGCGGCGGGCTGCCGCGCAAGGTGACGCTGCTGGAGCTGGAGGCGTCGGTGGCGCTGCGGCGCGCCTGGTCCTGACGTACGCGAAGAAGGAAGGCCGGGTCCGCGCGGACCCGGCCTTCCTTCTCGTGCGTGTCAGCGCGTCAGCGCTCGACCTCGCCGGCGATGAACGCCTCGACGGCGGCGTGCGCGTCGTGGTCGGCGTACTGCTCCGGCGGGGACTTCATGAAGTACGAGGAGGCGGAGAGGATCGGGCCACCGATCTTCCGGTCCAGCGCGATCTTCGCGGCGCGGACGGCGTCGATGATGACACCGGCCGAGTTCGGCGAGTCCCACACCTCGAGCTTCAGCTCCGCGTTGAGCGGGGTGTCGCCGAAGGAGCGGCCCTCCAGGCGGATGTACGCCCACTTGCGGTCGTCCAGCCACGGCACGTGGTCGGACGGGCCGATGTGCACGTCGCTCTTGCTCATCTCGTGCGGGATCTGGGAGGTCACCGACTGGGTCTTCGAGATCTTCTTCGAGACCAGGCGGTTGCGCTCCAGCATGTTCATGAAGTCCATGTTGCCGCCGAAGTTGAGCTGGTACGTGCGCAGCAGCTCGACCCCGCGGTCCTCGAAGAGCTTCGCCAGGGCGCGGTGCACGATGGTGGCGCCGACCTGGCTCTTGATGTCGTCGCCGACGATCGGCAGGCCGGCGTCGGTGAACTTCTGCGCCCACTCCGGGTCGGAGGCGATGAAGACCGGCAGGGCGTTCACGAACGCGCAACCGGCGTCGATCGCGGCCTGGGCGTAGAACTTGTCGGCCTCCTCGGAGCCCACCGGGAGGTAGGAGACGACCACGTCGACCTGGGCGTCGCGCAGCGCCTGCGCCACGTCGACCGGCTTGGCGTCCGACTCCTCGACGATCTCGCGGTAGTACTGGCCCAGACCGTCGAAGGTCGGGCCGCGCTGCACGGTGACGCCGGTCGGCGGCACGTCGCACAGCTTGATCGTGTTGTTCTCGCTGGCGACGATCGCCTCCGCGAGGTCCATGCCCACCTTCTTGGCGTCCACGTCGAACGCCGCGACGAACTTCACGTCGGAAACGTGGTAGTCGCCGAAGGTGACGTGCATGAGACCCGGGACGCGGTCGTTCGGGTCGGCGTTCCGGTAGTACTCCACGCCCTGTACGAGGGACGAGGCGCAGTTACCCACACCGACGATGGCGACGCGGACGGAGCCCATAGCGTCTGCCTCCTTCTTCTTCATCACGGCCGCTCTTTCCTGGACGTTCCAGGCGTGGGCGGGCTGTCGTTGTCTCCTCGGCCACCGGCCGTCCCGGGTCGCGGGTCGGCCGGGGCCCGGCCGGAGCGCTCGTTGGCGATGAGCTCCTCCAGCCAGCGGACCTCGCGCTCACAGGCGTCGAGCCCGTGGCGTTGCAGTTCCAGGGTGTACGCGTCGAGTCGCTCGGCTGCCCGGCCGAGCACGTCACGAAGACCTTCGCGACGTTCCTCGATCTTGCGACGACGACCTTCCAGGATCCGGAGCCGGGTGGCCTGGTCGGTCCGGGCGAAGAACGCGAAGTGCACGCCGAAGCCCGTGTCGTCGTACGTCTCGGGTCCAGCCTGCGCTATGAGCTGGGCGAAGCGTTCCTTGCCCTCCGCGGTAATGGTGTAGACCACCCGACCGCGTCGGCTGGTCAGCGCGGGAACCTCCTCGGCGGTCGCGGGCGTCTCGGCGGCTTCGGTGATCCATCCCGCCGCCTGCAGCCGGCGCAGGGTCGGGTAGAGAGAGCCGTAGCTGATCGCCGCCCGGATGGCGCCGAGCTTGGCGGTCAGCTCCTTGCGCAGCTCGTAGCCGTGCATCGGCGCCTCCTGCAGGAGGCCGAGGATGGCGAGCTCGAGCACGGGCCATCCCTTCTTTTCCCCCTGCGCGGAGTGCTAACCACCGCGATGTATCGGTCCGATACATCGCACGTTAGCGGAGAGGGGAGGGTGGGGCAAACCCCTGCTTACGCGACGCGCTCATCACGCATCGTGACCATGGTCGCCTGGGTTCGCCGGAGCGCGTACCCTTTCCCGCATGCGTACGCAGCGCCAGGTCGTCGACTACTCGCTCCAGAAGCGGGCTGTGCTGCGTGAACTGCTCGCCGGGCGGATCGGCACGTACGACGTCTGCGACGCCTCGCCGTACCTGAAGAACGCTGCTCGTTTCCACGGCGAGCCGACCGACCACCGCTGCCCGATCTGCCGCAGCGAGAACCTGATCCACGTCCACTACATTTACGGGGACGAACTCAAGCAGTCGGCCGGCCAGGCGCGTACCCGGGCCGAGTTGCCCGTCCTGGCCATGACGCTGCGTGAGTTCCAGGTGTTCGTGGTGGAGGTATGCCCCGGCTGCGACTGGAACCATCTCGTCGAGCAGTTCCTGCTCGGCCGGGACGGCCTCGCGGGCGAGGCGGAGGACGCGGACGAGTCGGTCGCGGCCAACGGCTCCACCCCTCGGCGAAGGCGAGAGGCGCAACGGTGAACGCGGCTGTCCCGATCGCTGTCGGCCCATTCCCCGGGCGGCAGGATCGACAGCCTTTACGCGTAATTGGTCCGAATAGGTCGGATTTGACGGGCGCGCGCCGGTACCGCCGGCGGGTAACGTCCCGTGTTCCAGCTCACGGCAACCCGGTGGCGGCGCCCCCGCGCCCCACCGCGACCGGCAGGGTGTGAGGAATGAACTACGGCGATCCCAGTTCTTCGCGTGGGCGGGCCCAGATCCCGGGCCCGAACGGCGACCCCGGTTCCGAAGGGAGCCGGGGCGGGAACGGTTGGTCCGGCGCGGCGGACGGCGGCGCCTCGGCGCGCGCCTCCGTGACACCGTACGGCGCGGGTGGCCGGGCCTCGGTCGGCGGCGCCGCTCCGGTGCCGCGCGGAGCGTCCGGCTCGGCCTCGGTCGGCCGGGCCGGCGCAGGCGGCCGCGCCTCGGTGCCCGTCTCGCCGGCTCCCGGCGCCTCCGGGCGCGCCGGCGCCGGCCGGGCGTCGGTGCCGGTGTCCCCGGCCGCTCCAGCTGGGCGGGCCTCGGTGGGCGCGGCGAGCGTGGGCGCGGCAAGCGTCGGCGGGCGTGCGAGCGTGGGCGGACGCGCGAGCGTCGGCGCGGCAGCAGTCGGTGGCCGCGCCCGGGTGCCAGGTGCCGCCGGCGGTGGTCCCGGCGGCCCCGGCGGTCCGCTCGGTCCCGGCCGGCGTGGCCGCGGTGAGGACCCGGCGCGCGCCAAGAGGCGCCGCCGGATCAACATCCTGATCGCCGGCTTCGCCGTGTTCATCATGCTCGCCGGCATCGGCGTGGTGAGCTTCACCTGGTACTCCACCAAGGTGGTGCTCCCGGAGGACACCATCCCACCGCTGTCCACCACCGTCTACGACTCGACGGGCACCGCGATCGCCCGGATCGGCGACCAGAACCGGCAGCTCGTCACCATCGACCAGATCCCGGAACACGTCCAGCACGCGGTCGCCGCGGCGGAGGACCGGAACTTCTACAAGCACTCCGGTGTGGACTACAAGGGCATCGCCCGGGCCGCGTGGAACAACCTCACCGGCGGCGACAAGCAGGGCGCCTCGACCATCACCCAGCAGTACGCGCGCAACGCGTTCGAGAACCTGAACCAGGACACGTACGGCCGCAAGGTGAAGGAGGCGATCCTCGCCTCCAAGCTGAACGACAAGTACGACAAGCGCGTGATCATGCAGCACTACCTGAACGTCATCTACTTCGGCCGGGGCGCGTACGGCATCCAGGCGGCGGCACGGACCTACTTCGGCAAGGACGTCAAGAGCCTGACCGTGGCCGAGGCCGCGGTGCTCGCCGCGCTGATCAAGCAGCCGGAGCCGAGCGCCACCCACCAGGGCTACGACCCGGCGATCAACCCGACCGCCGCGCTGGACCGGTGGAACTACGTGATCAACGGCATGATCACGGAGAAGTGGCTCGATGCGCCGAACAAGCCGAACCACCCCACCGAGTACCCGAAGAACATCGCGAAGCCGTCGAAGAACAGCGGTGGCGGCTTCGGCATCGACACCCCGTACGGCAACATCGTCAACTACGTCTCGCAGGAACTGCGCGAGATGAAGCTCTGCACCGACAACGAGGCCGAGGCGACGGAGAAGAAGCCGCTGTGCGCCAAGGCGCTCAGCCGCGGCGGCTACAAGATCACCACCACCATCAACCGGAAGATGCAGGAGGCGGCGCTCGACGCGGCCCAGCGGGCCAGGAAGAAGTCCGAACTCGCCGGCCAGCCGTCGAACCTGATGGCCGCCGTGGTGGCCATCGACCCGAAGACCGGCCGGGTGCTCGCCTACTACGGCGGCGACAACGGAACCGGCACCGACTACGCCGGGAAGAACGTCGACAACGGCGTGGTCAGCGGCGGGCACTCGCCGGGTTCGAGCTTCAAGATCTACACGCTCGCCGCGGCGCTGAAGGAAGGCATCTCGCTCAAGTCCCGGTGGAAGGGTACGGCGTTCACGCCGAAGGGCACCAAGTTCAAGGTCAGCAACGCCGGCGCGGACCGGGTCACCTGCGGTGACTCCTGCACGCTCGAACAGTCGACGCTGAAGTCGCTGAACGTGCCGTTCTACTACATCACCGAACAGATCGGGCCGGACAAGGTGCTCGACATGGCCAAGCAGGCCGGCGTCACCACCATGTGGCAGACCGACACCAACCCGGCCAAGGCACACGACCTGACCAAGGCCGACCCGAAGGACCTGGCTCCCTCGCCGTTCTTCCACGTCATCGGCTACGGCCAGTACCCGATCACCGTGCTCGACCACGCCAACGGCGTCGCCACCTTCGCCAATCAGGGCGTCTACAACAAGGCGCACTTCATCCGCAAGGTGGAGAAGCAGAACCCGGACACCGGCAAGTGGGACGTGCTCGGTGGCGAGAAGCTCAAGCCACAGCCGCGGATCGACCCGGAAGTCGCCGCCGACGTCACCTCAGTGCTGAAGCAGTACCCGGGCCAGATCAACAAGCGCCTCGAGGAGGGCCGTCAGGTCGCCGAGAAGACCGGCACCTGGGAACTCAACGACAAGACGACCGCCAACGGTGACGCCTGGATGATCGGCTACACGCCGCAGCTCGCCACCGCGGTCTGGGTCGGCAACGTCAAGGACCGCAAGGCGATCAAGTACAAGGACGGCCGGGACATCAGTGGCGCCCGGATGCCGGGTGACATCTTCCAGCGCTTCATGAACGACGCGCTCAAGGGCAAGGACAAGGAAGAGTTCCCGCCCGCGGCGAACATCGGCAAGGACGACACCGGCAACGGCGAGGCGCCCCCGCCGGCGAACGAGCCCGGCCAGCCCGGCGGCCCGAACTGCGACCCGCTCGGCCTGTTCTGCCCCGGCGGCACGCCCGGCGGCGGCACCCCGGGTGGTGGCGGCGACCAGGGTGGCACCAACCCCGGTGGAGGCGGGCTCCCCGGCGGTGGTGGACGGCCCGGTGGCGGCGGTGGCGGCGGTGGGTTGCTACCGAGCACACCACCGACACGACAGAACTGACGTACCACCTGACGACGGCGGCCGGACCTCGGGTCCGGCCGCCGCCGCGTTTCGCGTACCGGAATTTCTCCGCGCGCGACGGGACGGCGACCCCCGGTGTACGGCAGGATGCCTCACCATGAGCACCCAGTCGCCCGCAGGCATCGATGAGCCCGGCGCGTCCGAGGCGGCGCCGCGATCGGCAGAGACGATCGACCATCCGTCCCGCTCGGACTGGTTCGTCCGCGGCGCCTCCGGACTGATCGGCGGTCCGCTCGGCGACCACGCCGCAGCCCTGGACCGGCCCGCCGGCCGGGAGAGCCGGTTCTGGACCGCCGGCCGGATCGTGCTGGCGCTGGTGTGCCTGACGCTGGCCCTGCACTGGGTGCAGAAGTCGCCCTGCCAGGACGGCGCCTGGCAGAACAACATCCAGTACACCCGGATGTGCTACACCGACGTGCTGGCGCTCTACTACGCCGAAGGGCTCAACGAGGGCAAGGTCCCCTACGCCGACCACCCGGTGGAGTACCCGGTGCTGACCGGCTACTTCATGGGCGCCCTCGGCCTCCCGGTGCACGCCCTCGGCTCCGACAACCCCGCCATCAACCAGGGCCAGTGGTTCTACAACCTGAACGCGCTGGTGCTCGGCGCGCTCGCCGTCGCCACCGTCGCGGTGATCCTCAGCCTGCGCCGACGACGACCCTGGGACGCCGCGTTGTTCGCGCTCTCCCCGGCTCTGGTACTCACCGCCACCGTCAACTGGGACCTGCTCGCCATCGGCCTGGCCGCGTTCGGCCTGCTGGCCTGGGCACGCGCCCGGCCCGACCGGTACGCGCTGCTGCTGCCCGGAGTAGCAGGAGTCCTCATCGGACTGGGCGGCGCGGCCAAGATGTGGCCGCTGTTCCTCCTCGGGCCGATCCTGGTCCTCGCGTTGCGCGCCGGCAAGATGCTGGCCGGGCTCGTCGCCACGGCGACCGCGCTGGTGACGCTCGTGGCGGTGAACCTGCCGGTGGCAATCCCGTACCGGGAGAACTGGGAACGCTTCTTCGACCTGAACACCACGCGCCCCATCGACTGGGGCACGCTCTGGTACATCGGCCGCTACCTGGACGGCCGGATCAGCCCGTCCTCACCCGGCGAACTCGGGCCCTTCGAGTGGCTCAACGCGAACATCCCCACCCTCAACTGGCTGTCGTACCTGCTGTTCGGGCTGGCCTGCCTCGGCGTGGCCGGGCTGGCCCTGCTCGCGCCGCGCCGCCCCCGGCTGGCCCAGCTCGCCTTCCTTGTGGTCGCCGCGTTCCTCATCTTCAGCAAGGTGTGGTCCCAGCAGTTCGTGCTCTGGCTGCTGCCGCTCGCGGTGCTCGCCCGGCCGCGCTGGGGCGCGTTCCTCGCCTGGCAGGTCGCCGAGGTCGGCTACTTCGCCGCCTTCTACGGCGAACTGCTCGGCACGGCCATGTCCCGGCCGGTCTTCCCCGAGGGCGTCTTCGTGCTGGCGTCGAGCCTGCGCCTGATCACCGTGGTGGTGCTCTGCGGGTTCGTCATCCGGGACATCGTGCGGCCCGAACTGGACGTGGTCCGGCACACCTACGCCGACGACCCGGACGGCGGGGTGCTCGACGGCGCACCCGACGCGCCCTGGCATCAGCGCTGGCGGGCACGAGCCGCCGAACGGCCCGCCGAACCCGTTCCGGTGTGACCGAGCCGGTCGTGTTCCGGTCTACAGGCGGAAGACGACCGCCTCGCCGACCTGCTCCCGGGTCACGCCCGGCGCGTCGACCGGCCGGTCGAGCATCCCCTCCCACGGGGTGCCCGCCAGCTCGTCGCGCAACACGACCACGTTCTTCACGCCGATCTGCCGTAGGTAGTCGACGCTCGCGTAGTCCGGGAAGCTGACAGTCGCCTCGCGGATCTGGGCCTGCGAGCGCGGCGTGAAACCGCTGCCGCCGTTCACCATCGGCTGGAACCGGTCGGTGGACCAGAGCATCACCGGCTGGTCGAGGTTCTGGCTGCTCGGCAGCACCAGCATCGGGCCGTCCACGGTCCGCATCGCCGCCGGCTGCAGCGGCACCACCGGCTGCGGCGTCGCGTTCAGCCCTTCCACGAGCACCAGCGCCAACGGCAGCAGCGTGGCCAGGCGCAGCCACGGGCCCGGCCACGGCGGCACCCGCTCGGCGGCCAGCTCGCGTACGCGCATGCAGAACGCGGTGACCGCGCCGGCCGCGAGCAGGCCCAGCAGCAGCGTGGTCCAGAGCATCATCCGGCCCGGCGTCCGCAACCCGCTCCAGCCCGGCAGGTAGTCGAACAACGGCACGTAGGTGAACCGGCCGCCGAAGAACCGGGTGCCCATCGCCAGCGCCATCGTCACGAGCACCCCGGCGAGCAGGAAGATCCGGTGCCGGACCCGCCAGACCGAGAAGAACAGGCCACCGGCGGCGAGCGCGTAGAGCACGAAGCCCGGCAGCAGCGTCATCTCCGGATGCCAGGGCAGCACGGCGCGGGCGCCCTCGTGCAGCCCGCCCCAGACCCGGGACTCGGCCGGGGCGGTGAAGAACCCGCTCGCCGGTGGCGAGTAGAGCCCGATGTCGCCGAGCGTCCGCTCCGCGTTCGGGTGCAGCTCGGCCACCCTGAAGTAGGGCACCGCCAGCGCCGCGCCCACGGCGGCGAAGGCCAGCCCGCCGAACACGTCGGCCAGGAACAGCCGCCGCCCGAACGGACGCCGCACCCGGCGCCGCCGCACGAACCACAGCACCACCGCGACCAGACCGGTCCCGGCCAGCATGTACGCGAACGGCAGCCCGATGCCGAACCCCAGGCTGAGCTGCCACGCGGCCACCAGCCACCCGGCGAACGCCCAGCCCGCGTGCCGGCGACGCGGCCGGTAGCCGTACCGCAGCGACCAGCCGTGACCCCGGGCCAGCATGGCCAGCGCCAGCGGGATGCCGCCGTTGGAGATGATGTGCAGGTGCCCCGCCTGGGCCAGCAGCCACGGCGCGTAGGCGAAGCTCGCCCCGGCCACCGCGCCGCCGATGCGGCCCGCACCGAGCTGCCGGGCCAGCACGTACGCACCGAACGCGGCGAGCGCGTGCGCCAGCACGAACATGATGTTGTAGCGCAGCACGGCGTGCTCGGGACCGACCCCGATCAGGCCGGCCGGGGCGTACCCGAGGAGCGTGTCGGAGAACGCGAAGCTCCAGTTCTCCGGATAGAACGTGTTCGCGTGCCACAGCATCGCCGGGTCGGTGCGCAGGATGTGGCCGGACCACGCCATCTGCCACGCCTGCAGGCTCGGATCCCAGTAGTCCTGCGGCAGTGTGTGCCGCGGATAGCGCAGCGTCGGCCAGGTCATCGCCGCGGCCAGGGCCAGCGCGGCGACGGCGGCGAGCGTCCACTCGTGCGCCAGGAACCGGCCGACCGTGCGGACGGCCCGGCGGGCCCGGCCGAGCGCCGGCTCCGGCGCGGGGCCGAACGCGGACCAGGGGTCGGCGGGCTCGTCGCCGGCCGTACCCGTTGCGCTCTTGTCCCCGCCCTCGGCCGTGTTCCCTGCCGCCTCGTCCCGGGCCTCGGCCGCCTTTGCGGCGGCCTCGTCCTCGACGGAGCTGCCCCCGGCACTCCCGGCCTCGTCGGAAGAGGGCGCCCCGGCCTTCTCCGTCTCGTCCGGCCGGCTCTGCGCGCCCGTCCCGTCCGGCCGGGGCTCGGCGCCGGGCCGGCGGCCGGTCGTGCCGGACTGCTCGGTCGTCACGCCGCCGCGCCCAGCTGCCCGCGCAGGAACGCGATGTCGGCGGCCTGACCCTCGACGCCGCCGGGGGTCTCCACGATCACCGGTGCGCCGGCCGCGCGGATCACCGCCACCAGAAGCTCCGGGTCGATGGCGCCGCCGGTGAGGTTGTCGTGCCGGTCCTGGCCGGAGTTGAACGCGCCCTTGGAGTTGTTCGCGTGGATCAGGTCGATCCGGCCGGTGATCGCCTTCACGCGGTCGACCAGGCCCAGCAGTTCCTCGCCGCCCGCGTACGCGTGGCAGGTGTCCAGGCAGAAACCGACCTCGTGGTCGCCGAGCGCGTCCCAGAGCCGGGCCAGCGCGTCGAGGTGCCGGGCACAGGCGTTGTCACCGCCGGCGGTGTTCTCGATCAGCACCGGCAGCGGGAAGCCGCCGGAGTCCGCCGCGTACGCGAAGGTCTTGCGCCAGTTGTCGAAGCCGACGGCGACGTCGTGGCCGGCGTTGACGTGGCCGCCGTGCACGATCAGGCCCTTGGCCCCGACGTCCGCCGCGGCGGTGGCGTGGGCGAGCAGCAGCTTGCGGCTGGGGATGCGGATCCGGTTGTTCAGCGTGGCCACATTGATCACGTACGGCGCGTGCACGTAGAGGTCGACGTCGGCGCCGCGCAGGCGCTCGGCGTCCTCGCGCGGCTTCGGGGCCTTCCAGCCCTGCGGGTCGGCCAGGAAGAACTGGACCGCCTCGGCCTGCCGGGCGGCCGCCTCGGCCAGCGGGTCGGTCGGGTCGACGTGGGCTCCGATTCGCATGCAGGGCAGCCTACGTCGCGCCTGCGACGGTCGGCGCGCTCGCGCGAGGCACCCGGCGGGTCGAACGCGTCACCACCCGGCCCGGCGGTCGTTGTCCGAGGTGGGATCGATGGTCGACGCTCCGCCCGCACGTGGTCCACAGCACGGACGGGCGAGGGTGGACCCCCGGTGACGGGACGCCCCGCCGTGCGGCCCGGCACGACGGGGCGGGATCCGCTCGTCGTCCCGGTACGGGAGGTCGGCAGTAGGAGCAATTCCTCCATTTACCCCAAGTGGTGACGAGAGCCATTGTATGGTCATAGCAGGTGACAACACGATAAAGCTCCGCGGGGCGTCTTCGATCCAACCTCATCGGTGTGGTCGTTCCTCCCCAGGTCCCACCCAAGGAATGCGGACGGGACGCCCCGCGGTCCCGTGGACAGGGGTCCACCTGCCGGCTCGCCGGAGGTGGACCCCTGTCGCCGCTCCCGGCTCGCCGGGGCCACCGGCCCGGCCATGATCGTCCGGACCGGCTATCCTGGTCCGGTTGTCCGTGTGTCCGACCGGGTTCCCCCGGCACCGGCCACGGGCGACGACGCACGACCTCCTGCCACGGAAGGACCGTGGCCGCCTAGCCCACAGGAGGTGAGCACGTCTTGCGTCATTATGAAGTCATGGTGATCCTCGATCCCAGCCTCGAGGAGCGCACCGTCGCCCCGTCGCTCGACACGTACCTGAACGTGATCCGGACCGCGGGTGGCTCGGTGGAGAAGACCGACGTGTGGGGCCGTCGGCGCCTCGCGTACGAGATCAACAAGAAGGCCGAGGGCATCTACGCCGTCATCGACCTCCAGGCGACGCCGGAGGCCGTTGGCGAGCTGGACCGTCAGCTCCGACTCAACGAGTCGGTGCTGCGCACCAAGGTCATCCGCCCGGAGATGCGCTGAGCATCTAGACCCGGCACGTCCGGATCACAAGCCTCATCCACGCTGTCGTACGGCTCTGAGAGCCTGTACGGCACAAAGATGAGTGCGCGAGGAGATGGTCATGGCAGGAGACACCACCATCACGGTCATCGGCAACCTGACCGATGACCCCGAGTTGCGATTCACCCCCTCCGGTGCGGCGGTCGCCAAGTTCCGGGTCGCTTCGACGCCCCGCTTCATGGACAAGGCCTCCGGCGAGTGGAAGGACGGCGAGCCGCTGTTCCTCTCGTGCACGGTCTGGCGCCAGGCCGCCGAGAACGTCGCCGAGTCGCTGCAGCGCGGCGCTCGCGTGATCGTGTCCGGCCGGCTGCGCCAGCGGTCGTACGAGACCCGCGAGGGTGAGAAGCGCACCGTCATCGAGCTGGAGGTCGACGAGATCGGCCCGTCGCTGCGCTACGCCACGGCGAAGGTGCAGAAGATGTCCCGCTCCGGTGGCGGTGGCGGCGGCTTCGGTGGTGGTGGCGGCCAGGGCGGCGGCGGAGGCAACTTCGACGACCCCTGGGCCTCTGCTGCCCCCGCCCCCTCCCGCGGTGGTTCGGGCGGCAACTTCGACGAGGAGCCTCCGTTCTAATGGCGCCGAGCGCCCGCGATCGCAAACCAGGAGCACGAGCAATGGCTAAGGCTGCGGCCCTTCGCAAGCCGAAGAAGAAGGTGAACCCGCTCGACAAGGACGGGATCACCTACATCGATTACAAGGACACCGCGCTGCTGCGCAAGTTCATCTCCGACCGCGGCAAGATCCGCGCTCGGCGGGTGACCGGCGTCACCTCGCAGCAGCAGCGGCAGATCGCCCGTGCGGTCAAGAACGCCCGCGAGATGGCGCTCCTGCCGTACACGGCCACGACCCGCTGAGAGGAGGCACGGACATGAAGATCATCCTGACTCAGGAGGTGTCCGGCCTCGGCTCTCCGGGCGACATCGTCGAGGTGAAGGACGGCTTCGGCCGTAACTACCTGCTGCCGCAGGGCTTCGCGATCGCCTGGACCAAGGGCGCGGAGAAGCAGGTCACGGTCATCAAGCGGGCCCGCTCGGCCCGCGAGATCCGCGACCTGGGCCACGCCACCGAGGTCAAGACCCAGGTCGAGGGTCTGAAGGTCAACCTGAAGGCCCGCGCCGGCGACGGCGGGCGGCTCTTCGGCTCGGTCACCCCGGCCGAGATCGTCGACGCCGTCAAGGCCGCCGGCGGCCCGACCCTGGACCGCCGCCGGCTGGAGCTGCCCGGCCACATCAAGGCGCTCGGCTCCTACCCGGTCAGCATCCGGCTGCACCCCGAGGTGACCGCCAAGTTCGACCTGAACGTGGTCAAGGGCTGACACCCGAAGCACGACGCGAAAGGCCCGCACCAGTTCCGGTGCGGGCCTTTTCGTATCCCCGCCGACCCACCGCCGGACTCAGCCGAGCGGATTGCCCGTCACCGCGCTGATCACCACAGTGGACAGCCCGCCACCCACGACCGCCGCCGCCAGTGCCACGGTCGCCGACCGCCACGTCGTCCCGACCTGCCGCAGCAGCACCGCCACCACCAGGCTGCTCACCATCGCCAACCCGAACCGCGGCGCCGCCGACACCAACGAATCCAGCGCGTGCGCACGCTGCGAGTCGCATCCCCCGCCGGTGATGTCCGTGACGCACCCCGCCGGAGGCTGACCACTCAGGAACAGCAGACCGACCACGAGCAGTACCGCCGGCACCAGATAACACGCCGCCGTGTAGACGAGCGGCCGCAACGGACCACCCGGATCCGGGTCCAGCAGGTCGTCTTCCAGCCGGCGGCCCCACGAACCGCCGCCGATCGTCTCCACCCGCCGCCGCAACGTCGACGGCGCGGGTTCCACCGGGCGACGGCGAGGCACCGCACGCGGACGCGGCGCCGAGTACGCCACCGCGGGCGAACGCGGAGCCGTCGACGGCGTCTCCATCCACCGCGGATCGTCACCCGACAGCCGGGTACCGGACCAGAACGCCTCGGCCCGTTCCGGCGACGCCCAGCCCTCCCGTACCGGCGGCGCCGTACGGTCCCACGGGTCGGCCGCCGGGTACCGGTCGTCGGTGTCCCGCACCGGCTCCAGGAAACCGGTGTCCGTGAACCGGTCCCACTCGCCCGTGTGCTCCGTACGGTCCCACCGACCCTCCGCCCGCTCCCAGCGGCTCGCGGGCACCGGTCGGTCCCAGGCGTGCACCCCCGACGCGTCCCACGGATCGACAGCCGGCGGCTCCACCCGTTCACGCTCGGCCGCTCGGCGGCGCTGCCACGGATCCGCACCCGGCCGCGCCGGCTCCGACGGCGCCGCCGCCCGCCCCCAGGCCGGCTCCGACTCGGACGCCCTTGCCCGCCCCCAGGTCGGCTCCGGCTCCACGGCCGGCGACGGCGACCGGCCCGCATCCGCCGCCGGCCACTCCGCATCCGTCCCCGAGCGGGACCACGCGTCGTCCGAGGCGGCCGGCCGCGACCACGAGGATTCCGACCCCGCGGGTGGCGGCCAGGAGGAGGAAGCCGACCGTCGCGGCCGACCCGCCGGCCGTTCGCCGTCCGACCCAACCGGCCCTTCGCCCGAACCCGTCGACTCCGGCAGCCCCGACCAGATCACCTGCGGCCGGCGCGTCGCCGCCCGGCGCGGACGGCTCCGGGGTGCCGCCCCCGACACCGGCACGTCGTCCTCGTCCGCCCGCCGGTTGCCCACGTACCCCCGCTCCTGCGGGGCGTCCATCGTCCACTCGGCGGTGTGGTCCGACAACGGACCCGCACCGATAGCGCGCAGATCCCGCCGGTCGTCGTCGCGCCGGCCGGCCGCCGCCCGCCACCCACCGCCGGACGAGGGCGTCTCCACCTCGTCTTCGTCCGGCGCGGCGTGCCGCCCGCCGCCGTCCGCGCGACTCACACCGGATTCGAGCGCCCAACGGGGAAGGTACGTCTCCACCGGCTCGTCCTGGCCACGTTCGACCGCCCGCCGCCGGCTCGCCGTGCGGTAACCCTCCGGGGCGTACGAGCCGGCCCGGCGCGACCCGGCGGGCTCGTCCCAGGAACCGCTCGGCCGTCGCTCGCGCGGGCTGTCCTCCCCGCTTCCCCAGTCCCGGTGTCTCACGGCCGGAGCGTGACCTCTCTCAACCCGAAAGTAAACCCGCTGTCCCAGGTGTCGCCGTTCGCAGCGATAGTACGGGACGAACGACGACAAAGCTTGGCCGGAAATCTTCCGTCCACAGGGTGGGGAAAGGAAAAGCCCAGGTCAGAGGGGATACGCCCGGAATTCCCCATCACTTTTCCACACCCTGTGCACACCCTGCGCACATGCCTGTCCCCAGACGTCCACAGGTTGTCCCGAGGCTCATCCACCGGCCTTGTTGAGCGGCTGACCTCGGGTTCCGTATCGTGGTCCCCCGACCGCCGGGCGATGACCCCCGATCGACCGGAGGGTCGGCGGAGAGTTGTCATACCCCGGCGATAGAGCTGGACTCGATCCGACGCAGCGAGGGGGGAACCCGTGTCGGTCACCGACGAGACGCGTGCGGAACGGACCGGGGGATCCTCACCCGAGCCGCCGCCGCGCGATGCGCCCTTCGAGAAGACACCACCTCAGGACGTCGCCGCCGAGCAGTGCGTGCTCGGCGGCATGCTGCTCTCCAAGGACGCCATCGCGGACGTCGTGGAGATCCTGAAGACGAACGACTTCTACCGGCCGGTCCACGCCACCATCTTCGACGCGATCCTGGACATCTACGGGCGCGGCGAACCCGCCGACCCGATCACCGTGGCCGCCGCGCTCGCCGACTCCGGCGATCTGGCCCGCATCGGTGGCGCCCCCTACCTGCACACGCTGATCGCCAGCGTGCCCACCGCCGCGAACGCCGCGTACTACGCCCGCATCGTCGGCGAGCGGGCCGTGCTCCGCCGGCTGGTCGAGGCCGGTACCCGGATCGTGCAGCTCGGCTACGGCACCGGCCAGGGCGGCAGCCGCGACGTCGACGACGTCGTCGACCTCGCCCAGCAGGCCGTCTACGAGGTCACCGAGAAGCGAGTCAGCGAGGACTTCGCCGTCCTGGCCGACATGCTCCAGCCGACGCTCGACGAGATCGAGGCGGTCGGCGCCCAGGGCGGGGTGATGACCGGCGTGCCGACCGGGTTCACCGACCTCGACCGCCTGCTCAACGGCCTGCACGCGGGCCAGCTCATCATCGTGGCCGGCCGGCCCGGTCTCGGAAAGGCGCTCGCACTCGACACCCCGCTGCCCACCCCACAGGGCTGGACCACAATGGGTCAGGTGCGCGTCGGCGAGCAGCTCCTCGCCGCGGACGGCACGCCGACGACGATCACCAACGTCTTCGACGTGATGGACGACCGCCCCTGCTACGAGGTCGAGTTCTCCGACGGAAGCGTCATTGTGGCGGACGCCGAGCACCTGTGGAAGACCACCACCCGGGCCAGCCGACGCCAGCCGGAAGCACGCCGGCGGCACCACTGGGCCGAGCCGGCGTTGGCGAAGGTGCGGGAGGCCGAGGCGGCCGCGTCCGCCGCACCGCACCGCCTGGTCACTCTCGCGGAAACCCTGGAACAGGTCGGCCCGGAATTCCGGAACGTGCTCCACACGGTGGCGCAGACGGTGGGTTCCAACGGCCGGGTCGCCCGACCGGTGACCCGGGCCGGCAAGACACGCAACTGGACGGCCCCGGGCTACCCGGTGGGCGCGTTGATCTCCGGCCTCCGTGCACGCGCGGAGCGACCGGTGAACGCCGGCAGTCGCGCCGAGCACGACGGGATCGTCACGACGGCGCAGATCGCGGCCACGCTCCGCACCTCGACGGCCGACCGCCGTCTCAACCACGCCGTGCGGAACTGCGCGCCGCTCCGACTTCCGGAACGCGACCTGGCCGTCCCGCCGTACACCCTCGGGGTGTGGCTCGGCGACGGGCACACCGGGGCCAGCCGCTTCACCACCGCGGACGCCGAAATGGTCCACCTCGTGACCCGGGACGGCTTCCTGGTGCGCCCGAGCGGTCCCATGGTCTACAGCGTGCATCTGCCCACGCCGGCCAGGGCGGTGGACCGCACCTGCGTCGACTGCGGCGGCTCCACTCGTGCCCTGCGGGAGAACCCCGGAACCCGCCGCTGCGCCGAGTGTCACGAGCGCAACGGCTCCTTCCTGGCCCTGCTCCGCCACCTCGGGGTGGCTTACGACAAGCACATTCCGCAGGACTACCTGCGCGCCTCCGAGAACCAGCGCCGGGCGTTGCTCGCCGGTCTCATGGACACCGACGGCACGGTGGCGCCGACCGGGAACCTCCAGTACACGTCCACCTCGCGGCGCTTGATCGACGGCGTGCGGGAACTCGTCGTGAGCCTGGGCTACCGGTGCACCATGACCGAGCGCAAGGTGCGTGGCCGTACCGAGGAGTCGTCGGTCGCGTACACGCTGAACTTCTCCACGCCGGACACGGTCTTCCGGCTGGATCGGAAGCGGACCGCCCATGCGGCCCGACGCCGGACGTCCTCGGACGTCCGCTCCCACTCCCGCTTCATCGTGGACGTCCGTCCGGTGCCGAGCGTTCCGGTGCGCTGCGTGACCGTCGACAATCCCGACCATCTGTATCTGGCGGGCCGCTCGATGATCCCGACGCACAACAGCACGGCGAGCATGGACTTCGCCCGCAACGCGGCGATTCGCGCCAACCAGGCGGCGGCGATCTTCTCGCTGGAAATGAGCAAGGTCGAGATCGTCATGCGGCTCCTCTCGGCCGAGGCACGCGTACCGCTGCACGTGCTGCGGAGCGGGCAGCTCTCCGACGACGACTGGACCAAGCTCGCCCGCTGCATGGGCGAGATCAGCGAGGCGCCGCTCTTCGTCGACGACACGCCGAGCATGAACCTCATGGAGATCCGGGCGAAGGCGCGACGGCTCAAGCAGAGGCACGATCTGAAGCTGATCGTCGTCGACTATCTCCAGCTGATGACCTCGCCGAAGCGCACCGAGAGCCGGCAGCAGGAGGTCGCGGACCTGTCCCGTGGCCTGAAGCTGCTCGCCAAGGAGGTCGAGTGCCCGGTGATCGCGGTGAGTCAGCTGAACCGTGGTCCCGAGCAGCGAACCGACAAAAGACCGCAATTGTCCGACTTGCGTGAATCTGGCTCGATTGAGCAGGATGCGGACGTTGTCATCCTTTTGCACCGCGACGACTACTACGACAAGGAGTCGCCGCGAGCGGGCGAGGCGGACTTCATAGTCGCCAAGCACAGGAATGGGCCGACGGACACGGTGACTGTCGCGGCCCAGCTGCACCTGTCGCGCTTCGTGGACATGGCGATCGTCTGAGCGGCGTCAGCCGAGCAGCGGGAACCAGCCGGCGGCCTCGCCCAGCTCCAGCCGGTCCCGGTCGGTGAGCGGCACCCGCCCGGCGGCCTTCAGCAGGTAGTCGTGGTCGTCCCAACCGGCCGGCCGTACCGCGTCGTCGCTGAGCAGGCCGTCCATCGTGGTCACCGCGACCCGCGTCGGGTCCGCCGCCGGCCGCGGCGCGTCCGGCAGATCCACCACCAGGTCCAGGTGGTGGATGACCGCCTCGGTGGTCAGGGTGGCGAGCAGATGGGGTACGCGCAGCACGTGGCCCTGCGTGGTCACGTACCCGTCGGGGTCCGCGGCGGTGGCCGCGCGGACGGCGGCGGGCGCGGTGTCGGCCCAGAGGCGGACCACGCTCGTGGGCCGGTCGAAGGCGGCGGCGGAGCGGCGTGCCCACCAGGCGTGCCGCGCGCTCGTGTCGTCGTCGCCGGGGGTGAAGGCGCGCCAGTAGCTGACGTCGTCCACGTCGGCCGGCCCGGACGCGGGGCTGGCCAGGGCCACGAGTGCGCGCTGGGCGTCGCAGAGCACGTGGAAGAGCAGGTCGGCGACGACCCAGCCACGACACCGGGTGGGTCGTTGCAGGCCGGCGTCGTCCAGCGGTGTGACCACTGCGGTGATGCCGTCGTACGCCTGGGCCAGCGCCTCGTGCTGCCGGATCGGGCTCATGCCGTGCAGCCTGCCACGGTGGGGCGGGTGCGGCACGGCGACGAGCGCGCCGGGTCGATGCGGTGCACCGGCCCGGCGTGCGCGTGCCCGGCGGTCAGTCGAACAGTTCGCCGAGGAAGCCGTGCTTCTTCTTCCGCCGGTAGTGGCCGTGGTAGCCGTAGTGCTGCTGCTGACTGTGGCCGTACGCGGGCTGCGCGTAGCCGTGGCCGGGCGGCGGCGGAGGAGGGGGCGGGGGGACGGCGCCGTAGCCGGGCTGGTGCGGCGCGGCGGCGGGCGGGGGCGGCGGGGGCGGCGGGTAGCCGGCACCGGACGGGGCGGGCTGCCGGGCGCCGCCGTGCTGCTGGTTCCAGTTGGCCTCGGCATCGAACAGCTTTTCCAGCTCGCCGCGGTCGAGGAAGATGCCCCGGCATTCGCCGCACTGGTCGATGACTACTCCGCTGCGCTCGTACTGGCGCATTTCTCCGCGGCACTTGGGACAGGTCATCTGCATGACAACGACGGTACCGGGTGTTTTCACGCGGTGGCGGTCAGCGCCTGCGTGACCTCGTCGTCGGAGACCTCGTGGAAGTCCTCGTAGTACCCGCCGACGGCGGCGAAGTCGTGCGGGAGTTGGCAGCTCACGACCGTGTCGGCCGCGGCGGCGAGCATGTCGTACGCCTGCTCGGAACCGACGGGGACGGCGACCAGGACGCGGGTGGCGCCGAGGTGGCGGGCGACCTGGACGGCGGCGCGGGCGGTGGCGCCGGTGGCGAGTCCGTCGTCGACGATGACGGCGGTGCGCCCGGTGAGGTCGAGCGGTGGGCGGCCGCCTCGGTAGCGCCGTTCGCGGCGGTCCAGTTCGGCCTGTTCGCGGCGGCGGACCTGGGCCCTGTCGTTCTCGCTGATCCGGTCGGCGACCATCTCGTTGAGGACCTGCACGCCGCCGGGGCCGAGCGCGCCGTACGCGACCTCGGGCGCCCAGGGCACGCCGAGTTTGCGGACGACGAGCACGTCCAGGGGTGCGCCGAGCCGGTCGGCGACCACCCGGGCGACGGGTACGCCGCCGCGGACCAGGCCGAGCACGAGGACGTCGGGCCGGCCGGCGAGGTCGGCGAGTCGCTCGGCGAGTTCACGTCCCGCCTCGGTCCGGTCGCGGTAGGTGGTCATTCCTCAGGTGTACGCCTTCCGGCCGGGTCGCGCGGGGCGGTTGCCGGGAATGTCGCCCTGTCGTCCGGTCGGGTGAGCGCCAGCGCGGGGGCGAGGACGAGCAGGGCGGCCGGGTAGAGCAGGTAGCCGAAGCGGGTGGAGGGCATCAGCAGGATCGCGGCGAGCAGCCCGTACCCGCAGATGAGGGCCGTGGCGGCGGCGGTGCGGGGCGGGCGGCGCAGCAGCCGGACGGCGATGGCTGCTCCGGCGGCGACGAGCAGCGCGGCGGCGACGGCGCGGCCGGCCGGGAGTGTCTCGGCGATGAGGTGTCCGGGGAAGGGCGACTGGGCGGGGCTGGTGACGAGGCCGTGGCCGAGCGGGAAGCGCAGGACGTTCTCGACGAGGGCGTCGCGGTCGACGAGCAGGACCGGGACCAGGGCGAGGACGGGCAGGCCGACGGCGCCGAGGGCGGTGCGGGTCGCGGACCGGCGGGTGGCGGCCCAGCAGATCAGCACGACGGCGATCGGCCAGGCGAAGAGTTTGAGGGCGCCGGCGGCGCCGACCGCGAGGCCGGCCCGGCCGGGCCGGCCGGCGGCGGCGAGCGCGAGGGCGAGGAGGCAGAGCGCGAGTACGGGGAGGTCGTCGCCGCCGGTGGCGAGGGTGAGCGCGCAGACGGGCAGGACGGTGGCGGCCTGGACGGCGCGCAGGACGGCGGCGTCGCGGCGGGGTGCGTCCGGGCCGCCGCCGGTGCGCAGCGTGGCGACGAGGGCGACGACTGTGAGTGCGGTGACCACGGCGAACCAGACGCGGGAGTCGGTCCACCAGGTGTCCAGGGCGGCGCGGGGCAGCCCGAACAGCGCCATGCCGGGCTGGTACGGGGTGTAGCCGAGGAGTTGTTCGCCGGGTGGCAGGGCAGCGATGGCGTCGGGTCCGAGGTAGGGGGTGCCGTGTTCGGCGAGG
The DNA here is from genome assembly GCF_050948515.1 of Micromonospora sp. CA-248089. NCBI lineage: Bacteria > Bacillati > Actinomycetota > Actinomycetes > Micromonosporales > Micromonosporaceae > Micromonospora > Micromonospora sp. CA-248089. The sequence continues at coordinate 6,430,537 of NZ_CP192016.1, read as the reverse complement.
CGGGCGCCGGCGTGTTCGACGACGATCACCTCCTCCTGGGCGCGGTCGGTGCGTCCGCCGGCGCGTTCGATGCTCTGCGTGACGACCGGCAGGAGCGCGGTGGCGGCCCAGGTGAGACCGGCGACGGTCCAGCGTGCGGGCAGCCCGGCCAAGGGGGTGCCGGGGTGGCGGCGGCGGGCGAGCAGTTGGGTGGTGGCGGCGAGCGTGGCGAGGGCGTACCCGATGGTGGCGACGGCGCCCCAGGCGCGGTGCGGGGGGAGTGTTGAGGTGGCGGCGGTGATCGCGGCGAAGACGGTGGCGGCGGCGTAGAGGCCCAGGTCGAGGGCGAGGCCGCCGGCGGCGGTGTCGAGTGCCGACCAGCGGCGGGAGACGGGGGTTGCCGGGTCGGCGTGGGCGGTCACGCGGGCCAGTGTGGCAGACCGGCGGGGTGCCCCGGCCGGGTCAGGGTTGCCGGGCGTCGGTGGCGGTGGGGGGTGCCGGGCGGGTGCGGCCGGTGCGGCGGCCGGGGAGGCGGATGACGGCGCCGGTGTCGTGCAGCGCGGGTGCGAGCGCGCCGGTCCGGCCGCCGTGGCCGCGTTGGAGGGTGGCGAGCAGCGCGGCGGCGGGTAGCGGGCGGGCGAACAGGTGGCCCTGTCCGGCGGCGCAGCCGAGTTCCCAGAGCGCGCGGCGTTGCGGTTCGCTCTCCACGCCTTCGGCGACGACGGTGAGGTCGAGGCTGCGGCCGAGGTCGAGGGTGGAGCGGATGACGGCGGCGGCTTCGGGGGCGGTCTCCATGGCGCCGACGAAGCTGCGGTCGATCTTCAGTTCGTGTACGGGGATGCGGGAGAGCAGGGAGAGCGACGAGTATCCGGTGCCGAAGTCGTCGAGTGCGAGCCGGACGCCGGAGTCGCGTAGCCGGCTGAGGACGCGGTCGACGACGTCGAGTTGGCTGAGTGTGAGTGTCTCGGTCAGTTCCAGCACGAGGCGGTCCGGCGGGAGGTCGTGGGCGCGCAGCCGGGCCAGCACGGCGCCGGGGAAGCGGGCGTCGAGGAGGCTGCGCGGGGACACGTTCACCGAGACGGGCAGGTCGAAGCCGGCGTCGCGCCAGGATCCGGCGGCGATGAGCGCCTGGTCGAGGATCGCCTCGGCGAACGCGGGGAGGAGCCCGGACCGTTCGACCGCTTCGAGGAAGCGCAGCGGGTCGATGAGCCCGTGGGTGGGGTGGTGCCAGCGGGCCAGGGCCTCGGCGCCGATCACCTCGCCGCTCGCCAGGTCGACGATGGGCTGGAAGTTGACGGTGAACTCGTGGTCGGCGACGGCGCGGGGCAGTTCGCCGCCGAGGGTGAGTCGGCTCAGGTCGGCGGTGTCGCGGGCCGGTGCGTAGGTGGCGACGCGTTGCCCGGCGCGTTTGGCCTGGTACATGGCCACGTCGGCGCGTCGCAGCAGTTCCGCCATGCCGCCGGTGGCGGGGGCGACAGCGATGCCGCCGCTGGCCTCCACGCTGATCCGCATGCCGTCGAGGTCGAGCGGGTCGTGCAGTGCCGCGAGCAGGGCTTCGGCGCGGTGGGCGGCGACGGCCGGGGCGGGCAGGCCGCGCAGGAGGACGGCGAACTCGTCGCCGCCGAGCCGGGCGACCAGGTCGTCGGGGTTCGCGGCGTCGCGCAGCCGCTCGGCGACCTGGATCAGTACCCGGTCACCGGCGCCGTGCCCGAGGGTGTCGTTGACCTCCTTGAAGTGGTTGAGGTCGATCAGCACCAGGGCGGTGACGCCGTCGGCGTGCCGGGTGGTGAGCTGGGCGCTGCCCTCGTCGAGCAGGTGCCGGCGGTTGGACAGGCCGGTGAGGGCGTCGTGGGTGGCGGCGTAGGCGTGGTCCTCGGCGATGCGGGCGAGTTCGGCGTACGCCTGGGCGTTGCGGACCGCGGTGCACAGGGCGGAGGCGAAGGTACGCAGGGTGTACTGCTCCCGCTCGGAGAGCTCCACCGGACCGGCGAACCGCAGCCGCAGGACGCCGACGTCGTCGGTCCGGTCGTGGCCCTCCAGGGCGACCGGCATGACCTGACCGTCGACGGCGCTGGGCTGGGGGGCGACTCCGTCGTACGCGATGTTCGTGCTGTCGCCCCGGATGGTGCGTCCGCCGTCGCGCAGCTCGATCTCGACCTCGTCGGCGGAGAAGAGTTCGCTGGCTTCGGTGACCGCCGTGGTGAGCACCTGGTCGAGGTCGACCACGTTGAGGGCGTCGGTGGTCCGGGCCAGGCGCTGCCATGCCTGTTGCTCGGTGCGGGTGCGGATCCGGGCGGAGTAGGCCAGGTGCAGGCTGAGGACCAGCGGAGGCACGGCGAGCAGTAAACGGGGGTCGGCCCGCAGGATGAGGACGGTGCACGCGGCCACGAGGAAGCGGACAGCGAACCCGGCGACCCGCAGGTCGAGGTCGGTACGGAACTGGCGGGCGATGGGCGTCCCGGACGCGAGGGCGATGACCGGCATGGCCAGGAGATCGTCGAGTAGCGCCGCTACCAGGTAGACGACCCCCAGCAGCAGCAGGATGTGGAGCGGCTCATGGGGTGGCCAGATCCCGCCGAACAGCAGTGTGACGAGCGCGCTGCCGCCGGCGACCAGCGTGTGCTTCGCGACGGCGAACGTCGTCTTGATGGGCGCCAACCGAGTGACTGATCCGCAGCCCACACCGACGCCGGTTGCCAGGATTACCCAGGAGGCCGGGGCGACGGCGAGACCGATGACGATCGCGGTCTCGACCCAGGCGAAGGCCAAGGTGGTCGACCGTATGCGCAACGGGGTCTTGATCACCGTGGCCAAGGCGACCGTCACCACCAAAGCTGTGACGGTCACGAGATCACGGACCGAATCGGGCGGCTGGTTCCGGACGGTGAGCAGGGCGGCGAGCACGACGAACGCCGCGCAGCCGCTCACGCTGTACACGAGCAGGCGCAGAGGCGGTTCGACAACCCTTCGACTGTCCGCCGTTCGGCTCAACCGGCATCACCCGCCGCTCACCGTCGGAATGCGATGAGCGGCAGCCTACCTCTTCGCCGGGGCCGTGAGAACCTTCAGGTCCATTCGGTGCTACGCATTGATCGCCCCTCCTCAGATATCAATTGGATCGTGATTGCAGATGGCCGGAGTTCTCTCAGGTCCATTCGGTGCTGCGCATTGTCACGACCCTCCTCGGATATCTCTGTTTGGGCGGTTGAGGCGCCCCCTGTTCCCTTGAAGAGCAGGTTAGAGCGAGGTGAGGCTGATAAGAAAGCATTAATGTCGGTATGCGCAATATAAGTAACTATTGCGGATTAAATGACGTTCTGTCCATGCGCTGTAAGCGGAGCGGAGCCGACCGTATGCTTCACGTACCCGCCCAGTCGCTCAGCGCCATGGGAAAGGCCAAAGCCTCTCTCGTCGCCTGTAGCGTCGCCGTGACGGCTGGACATTACAACCGTTGCTCGGGCGGCTTTCATCGTCGGGACGGATGAGGAGTGGCGGTGCGTGGCCCCCCTGGATGGGGCAACGGCCTTGCGGCCGATCGATTACGCTGCGGCCTGGGCGTGGACGGGAGCCGACTGAGGCTGGAACAGCACCATGGAAATCCAAGTTGTCGGTGGTTTGGCGGTGCGGCTCGGCACGGCCGACCTTTCGCTCGGGACACCCAAACAGCAGTTGGTGTTGGCGCTACTGATTGTGCGGGCCAACCAGTTGGTCCCGGTGCACGAACTGGTTGACGAGCTGTGGCCCGACGGCCCACCCCGCTCCGCGATCGCCAACGCGCGGACCTACGCCGCCAACCTGCGGCGAGGCCTCGACTCGTCCGGGGTCGAGAGGCTCAGGATTGTCCGTGAACAAGGTGGCTACCGCCTTGTCGCCGACGAGAATCTGATCGACCTGCACCGGCGGACCGCGCGCTGGCGCCAGGGCCGGGAGCTGATGCGTGCGGGAGAACCGGCGCAGGCGATCACGTTGCTGAAGGATGCGGTTGATGCTGCAGATCCACTGCTCGCGGGGTTGACGCTGGGGCCGGTGCTGACCGTCCGGCGGGAAGCGATGAACCAGGAACGCCGTGCAACGCTGGAGCTGCTGGCGGAGGCCCACCTCAGCATGGGGAATCCGGAATCGGCGGTGTCGTTTCTGCGGGATCAGGTCCCGCGCGAGCCGCTTTGGGAACGAGCACAGTGTCTCCTGATGCGTGCCCTCATCGGGGCCGGTGACGCAGGTGGCGCCCTCGCCGTCTACCGCGCCACTCGCGAAGCGTTGTCCGACCAGCTCGGGGTGGCACCCAGCGCGGAGATGGAGCGACTTCGGATGGCGGCGACCCAGGCTCGACGCCGGATTCCGGAATCGGCGCGCGAGGTGGAGCCCATCCGGAGTGGTGCTCATAAGCGCAATTGGTTGCCACGAACGGTGATGAATTTCGTCGGCCGGGAGGAAACGGTCGATCGATTGTTGTACGAAGTGGGCGAGGCTTCCGGGCAAGGTCCGACGATCCGGGTGATCGACGGCATGGCGGGCTGCGGCAAGACGACTCTCGCCCTGCACGTGGCCTCCCGGTCGGCCGAGCGCTTCCCCGACGGGCAACTCTTCGTCGACCTGCGGGGACACAGCGCGCGAACACGGACGAACGAGGCCCCCACCGTCAATTTCCCCCCAGCGAATCGACGGTGGGCAGGTGAGGAGGGGCGTCGTGCATCGGCACCCGAAACGGCGCTCCTCCCCGCCGCCGGCCGCCTCACCCCGCGACGTCGTACCCGGCGGATAGGGTCGGGCCGTGACCGAACCCGCGCAGCTCACCCACGTCGACCCGGCCGGTGCGGCCCGGATGGTCGACGTCTCCGCCAAGCCGGTCTCGGGCCGGCTCGCGGTCGCCGCCGGCCGCCTGCGCACCACCGCCGAGGTGGTGGAGTTGCTGCGCCGCGACGGCCTGCCCAAGGGCGACGCGCTCGCCGTCGGCCGGCTCGCCGGCATCATGGGCGCCAAACGCACACCCGACCTGATCCCGCTCTGCCACCCGATCGCGCTGCACGGCGTGACCGTCGACCTGACACTCACCGCCGACACGGTGGAGATCACCGCCACCGCGAAGACCGCCGACCGCACCGGCGTGGAGATGGAGGCCCTGACCGCCGTGGCGGTCGCCGGGCTCGCCCTGGTCGACATGGTGAAGGCCGTCGACCCGGCCGCCTCGGTGGACGCCGTCCGGGTGCTCCGCAAGGAGGGCGGCAAGACCGGCGAGTGGGTCCGGCCGGAGGACCGGCCGTGATCCGGGCCCGGGTGATCGTGGCGTCCAACCGGGCCGCCGCCGGGGTGTACGAGGACACCAGCGGCCCGCTGCTCGTGACCGGGCTGCGCGAGCTGGGCTGCGAGGTCGACGCCCCGGTGGTGGTGCCGGACGGCGAACCGGTCGGCGACGCCCTGCGTGCCGCCCGCGCCGACGGCGTCGACGTGGTGCTGACCAGCGGCGGCACCGGCATCACGCCGACCGACCGCACGCCCGAGGTGACCCGGGCGCTGCTCGACTACGAGATCCCCGGCATCGCCGAGGCGATCCGCGCGCACAGCCGCGACGCAGTGCCGACCGCGGCGCTGTCCCGCGGGCTGGCCGGGGTGACCGGCCGGACGCTCGTGGTCAACCTGCCCGGTTCACGCGGCGGCGCCCGGGACGGCCTGGCCGTGCTCGGGCCGATCCTGCGGCACGCCGTCGACCAGCTTCGCGGCGGCGACCACTGAACCCGCGAGGCACGTGCTCCGGCGTTAGGCTCGCCGGATGAGCACGGAAACCGAAGCCGCCGCGGCCGAGGCGGCCACGCCACCCCCGGCCGGGTGGGAGGAGGCCCGCTCCCGGGTGTACGCGGTGGGCCTGTCCGCCGCGCTCCCCGCTGTCGCCCGTCCGCTGGCCGAGGCCGACGGGCACACGCTGGCCGAGCCGCTGACCACGCGTACCGACCTGCCCGCGTTCCCCACCTCCAGCGTGGACGGCTGGGCGGTGCGCGGCCCGGGGCCGTGGCGGGTCGTCGGGCGGGTGCTCGCCGGGCACACCGCATCGCCGCTGGAGGCGGACGGCAGCACCGTCGAGATCGCCACCGGCGCGATGGTGCCCGAGGGCACGACGGCGATCCTGCGGATCGAGGAGTCGGCGCGTACGGCGGACGGCCTGGTGTCCGGCACGCCCCGACCAGCACCGGAGTGGCGGGAGCCGGGTGAGGAGGCGCACCTCGGGGAGGAGCTGCTGCCCGCCGGCACGCCCGTCGACCCGGCGGTGATCGGCCTGGCCGCCTCCTGCGGGCACGACACGCTGCGGGTCCGCCGCCCACCCCGGGCCGCGCTGCTGGTCTTCGGCGACGAACTGCTCACCTCGGGTCCGCCCGGCGCGGGCCGGGTCCGGGACGCGCTCGGCCCGTCGGTGCCGGCATGGCTGCGTCGCTACGGCTGCCAGATGCGCGCCGCCGACGTGGTCGGGCCGGTCGCCGACACGCTGCCCGCGCACGTGGCGGCGTTGCGCGGCGCGCTCGCCAACGCCGACCTGGTGTGCACCACCGGCGGCACCATGCACGGCCCGGTCGACCACCTGCACCCGACGCTGGAGGCGCTCGGCGCCGACTACGTGGTGAACACCGTCGCGGTGCGCCCGGGTTTTCCGATGCTGCTCGCCCGCCTGGTGGACGGCGACGGCCGGGTGCGGTTCGTGGCCGGCCTGCCCGGCAATCCGCAGTCGGCGGTGGTGGCGCTCGTGTCGCTCGTCGCGCCCCTGCTCGCCGGTCTCACCGGCCGGCCGATGCCGGTGCTGCCGCACGTGACGCTCGCCGAGCCCATTCCCGGGCGCGGTGACTACACCCACCTGGCACTCGCCCGCCGGGACCGCGTCGCCGGCACCGCGTACCCGGTGCGGCACGTCGGCTCGGCGATGCTGCGCGGACTGGCCGGCGCGGACGGGTTCGCGGTGATCCGGCCCGGCACCAGCGGCGCGGCCGGTGACCGCGTGCCGTTCGTGCCGCTGCCACTGACCCCCGGGGAGCGATTCGGGTGAGCGCGACGAACGAACCGACGGGAGACGTCGTGACAGTGGACGCAGGCATGGTGCTCGGCACGGTGACCGACCGGCCGCTCGACCTGGCCGAACACGAGGCGGCGGTGGCCGACCGCCGGGCCGGTGCGGTGGTGTCCTTCCAGGGCGTGGTCCGCGACCACGACCACGGGCGGGCGGTCACCCGGCTGGAGTACGAGGGCCACCCCACCGCCGAGGCGGTGCTGCGCGAGGTGGCGGCCGAGGTCGCGGCCGACCCGCAGGTGTACGCGGTGGCGGTGTCGCATCGGATCGGCCCGCTGGAGATCGGGGACGTGGCGCTGGTGGCGGCGGTCAGCACGGCGCACCGGGCCGCCGCGTTCGCGGCCTGCGCACGGCTGGTCGACGAGGTGAAGGCCCGGCTGCCGATCTGGAAGCGCCAGGTTTTCGACGACGGCACCGAGGAGTGGGTGAACTGCCCCTGAGGGCTCAGCGCCGGGCGGCGAGCGCGGCGGTACGGCCCCACCGGTCGTGGTAGAACGCCGGCTCCGCGCCGGGGCGCCACGGCAGCGCCGCCACGAGCACGATCAGCGCGATGGCCAGGGAGTTCTCCATCAGCGCGCCGAACAGGCCGTCCTGGTAGTGGGACACCTCGGGGAGTTGGTGCTCGTACGGCCAGATCGGTGAGATCAGGAACAGCAGGTAGAGCCCGAGCGCGCCGACGCCGTGGCGGAGCCCGGTGAGCGTCGGGTACCAGATCGGCGGACGCAGTGCCGGCACCCCGTTGGCCGACGGGCCGCCGGTGCCACGCAGCGGCAGGCCACGGCTGGCGTCGCGGCGGCGGACCGCGGCGTCGGCCAGCACGATGATCGCCGGGATGACCCAGATCAGGTGATGCGACCAGGAGATCGGGCTGATCACGTTGGCGGTGAGCCCGACCAGCGTGAACGCGGTCAGCTCGTCGCCGTCGGCGCGGGCGCTCATCGCGCGGGAGAGGCCCAGCGCCAGGATCAGCACCGAGAACGCCAGCCAGAGCAGGCCGGGCGTCTCGATCGAGTCGTAGAGCCGCGCCAGCAGACCGGCGAGGGACTGGTTGGCGGTCATGTCCGCCGCGCCGACCCGTTCGGTCTGCCAGAGCACACCGGCGAAGTACGCGCGGGACTCCTCACCGACCACACCGAACGTCGCGACCGTCACGCCGATCGTGGTGGCGACAGCGGTGAGCGCGGCCCGCCACTGCCGGGTCAGCATCAGGTAGGCCACGAACAGCGCCGGGGTGAGCTTGACCGCGGTGGCGAGCCCGATGCCGACACCGGCCCAGGCGCCGCTGTAGACGAACCGGGCCAGCGGCGAATCGGCGGTCTCGTAGTGGGTGCCCCGCTTGGCCCGCCAGCGCAGGCCCACCATGTCCGCCATGATCAGCGCGAACAGCAGCAGGTTGACCTGCCCGTAGCCGAGTGTCTCCCGGGACGGCTCGATGGCGACGGCGAGCGGGGTGGCGATGCCGACCGTGAACCAGAGCGGCCAGCCGAGCCGATCCACGACGGGACGCAGCAGCGCCGCGAGGACGACGGCGAGTGCGCCGATGCTGGCGAGCGCGTTGACGAAGCCGGCGCCGTCGACCGGCAGCCAGGACATCGGCAGCATGACCAGGGCGGCGAACGGCGGGTAGGTGAAGCCCAGCGTGGTCGAGGGCGCGACGAAGTCGTACAGCTCGTTGCCGCCGGCCCACCACAGCACGGCGCCGTGGTAGATCTTCATGTCGAAGAAGTTGTACGGCCGTCCGAAGGCGCCGATGGCGAGCCACGCGGCGTACGACACGGCGGCGACGACGCCGAGACGCACGACGATCCGGCGGTCGACGCGGGAGGTCGGAGCGAGGCGGTTGGTCCGTCTACCGACTGTCGTCGGCATGGCGTGGCCACCCCCGTACCAAGGTCGTCGTACCCGTCCAGGTCCAGCACGGAGCCTAGAACGGCGCCTCACGTTGCTGCCTCCCGCGTTACGCGACCGTGTCCGATCCCACACGTGTTTGCGACATTTCCACCGCGTTAACGGGTCTCGGATGGTTCAGGTGATTGGTGGCCTTGCGGGGGGTGGTGGGCCGTACGAAATGCCTGGTCAGCCGGGCATGCGGCGGGCGGTGGCCGCGGAGCGTACCGCGATCTTCGCCTCGCGACGCGCGGTACGGACCGCGCGCTTGACCGACCGGCGCGAGTGGTCGATCTGGTGGCCGGCGCGCCAGCGCAGGCCCGGCTTGCCCTCGGTGTCGGCGGCGGCGAGGAGGAGGCCACCGAGCAGGCCGACGTTCTTCAGGAAGTGAACCTGGTTGTTGTTGCGGGCGGCCGGGTCGTCGTTGGTCCAGAAGGGGTGACCGGCGGCGGTCGTCGGAACCAGCGTGCCCGCGAGCACCAGCGCGGCCGGGCGGGTGAACCGGCCGGTCGCGAGCATCAGGCCGCCGACGAGCTGGGTGGCGGCGTTGGCCCGGATGAGCGAGACCGTGTCGGTGGGGATGCGGGGGTGCACGTTCCGGATGAGCGGAGCGACCTTCCCGGTGACCGGTTCCGCAGCCTGCACCAGACGTTCCGGGTTGCGCAGGTTGCGGGCGCCGCTGACCACGAAGATGCCGCTCAACATGACTCGGGCGAGGGAGCGCACGGGCTTCATGGCTCAGTCTTACCCCGTCGAGGGCGTCGTCATCCCCGCAACACACGAAAGGTATCGGCCGACGTGGACGTCCGAACGGTATCGATTTCAGCGACCGTCGCGGATGGACCGGTCGCGTTCGGTAAGGTCGCGCGGGTGACGACGCTGCGACTGCGCCCGGAGGGCCCCGCCGACGAGGCGCCGGTGGCCCGGGTGCTGGCCGCCGCCTTCGCCCGCCCCGACGTGGCCACCCCACCGGAGGTCGGCCTGGTCGAGGAGTTGCGGCACAGCCCGGCGTGGATCCCGGAGCTGGCCATGGTCGCCGAGTACGGCGGCGAGGTGGTGGCGTACGCGCTGCTCACGCGCGTGGGCGTACGCACCGACGACGGTCGTACGTGGCCGGCGCTGGCCCTGGGTCCGGTGGCTGTGGCACGGCACCGGCAGCGGCTGGGGCACGGCACGGCGGCGGTGCAGGCGGCGCTGGACGCGGCAGCCGAGTTGGGCGAGCGGCTGGTGGTGGTGCTGGGGGATCCGGCGTACTACCGGCGGTTCGGGTTCGGCCCGGCGGACCGGCTGGGCCTGACCAGCCCCTGGTCCGGGCTGGGTGAGCCGTGGCAGGCGCTGGTGCTGCCGCCGACGGTGAGCGAGGAGCCGCCACCGCCGGCCGGCGAGGTGGTCTTCCCGCCACCGTGGTCGCGCGTCTGAGGCCGTTTCAGAGCAGCCGTCAGGCGGGCTGGGTGCGCAGGTAGCGGCCGAAGTGCGGCACGGTGAACGCCACCGTCCCCCGCTCGCCGGAGTAGATCAGCCCCTTCTTGATCAGCGCGTCCCGGGCCGGGGACAGGCTGGCCGGCTTGCGGCCGAGCGCGCGGGCGATCTCGGCGGTCGGCACCGCCGCGTCCATGTCGTCCCGGCCGCCCTCCTCGCCGTCGACCAGCGCCAGCGTGGCCATCGCGCGCATGTACTCGCGTTCGGCCGGCGTGGCCCGCTCGAACCGGGAACCGAAGAACCCCACCGCCAGCTCGGCCTCCGCCTCGGGCGCGGCGACCCGGACGTCCGCCGCGGTGATCGGCGAGCGGGGCGCGTGGTCCCAGGTTGCCTTGCCGTACGCCTGGACGAAGTAGGGATAGCCGCCGGACTTCTCGTAGAGCAGGTCGAGGGCTTTCTGCTCGTACTCGACCTCCTCCCGCTCGGCCGGGGCGCAGAGTGCCTGGTCGGCGGCGATCCGGTCGAGCCGGTCGATGCGCTGGTAGCGGTAGAGCCGCTCGGAGTAGGACTTGGCGGCGCTGAGGACCGCGGGCAGGTGCGGCAGGCCCGCGCCCACGACGATGAGCGGCGCGCCGAGCTGGGACAGCTCGTGGCAGGCGGCGCAGAGCGCGGAGACGTCCTCGGCGCCGACGTCCTGCATCTCGTCGATGAAGATCGCGATGCCGGTGCCGACGTCGGTGGCGACCGCCGCCGCGTCGCTGAGCAGTTCGACCAGGTCGATCTCGATGTCGCCGGAGTCGGCGCGCCCGCTGCTCGCCGGTACGTCGATGCCGGGCTGCCAGCGGTCGCGCAGCTTGGGCGCCGCGCTGCCGCGCCCGGTGGGGGCGGAGCGTTGCGCGAACGCCTTGAGGACGCCGAGGAACGCGTCGATCCGGTCCGGGGCGCGGTGCCGGGGTGCCAGTTCGCGGACCGCCATGTGTAGCGCGGCGGCGATCGGGCGGCGCAGCGACTGGTCCGGCCGGGCCTCGATCTTGCCGGTGCCCCAGAGGTGGCTGATCGCCTCGGAGCGCAGCGTGTTGAGCAGGACCGTCTTGCCCACCCCACGCAGGCCGGTGAGCATCAGGCTGCGTTCGGGCCGGCCGCGGGCGATCCGTTCCAGCACCACGTCGAAGACGTCCAGTTCCCGCCCCCGCCCGGCGAGTTCGGGCGGGCGCTGGCCGGCGCCCGGTGCGTACGGGTTGCGGACCGGATCCACGAATCGCACAGTATCGGGTTCTCTAGCGACCAGGCTAGATGCGCGTAGAGGCGGCTACCGCGTGTCGGCCTCGATACAAAACTAGGGCTGTCTAGCGTGGATGCTAGACAGCCCTAGTTTTGGTTACCGACATTCGTGGAGGGTCAGCGGCGCTTCAGGCAGAGCACGAAGTCGAGCGTGTCCAGCTCGCTGTCGAAGAAGTACCAGTCGGTGTACCCGGCCACCTTCCCGCACTTGGCCTCCGCGTCCTTCTTGCCGCTCGTCGCGCCGTCGATGCGGCGCAGCACCTCGTACGTCTTCGGGGCGCAGTCGGCGATCACCAGCTTCGGCTGGCCTCCGCCGCCCTCGTTGGCGACGCACTGGCCCGCCTTGACGAAGCGCGGATCGGTCGAGGAGGCCGGGGCCGCCGTCGTGGGCGTCGTGTCGGCCGGCTCGCTCGGCGCGGCCTCACCGGTCGGATCCGCGGCCGGCGCGGTGGCAGCGGTCGTGCCGCCGGTCGGGGTCTGCTCGTCCCGGCCGAGCATCCAGTACGCCCCGGCGCCGCCCAGCAGCAGCACGGCCAGCACGACCACCACCACCAGAAGCGGGCCCTTGCCCCGCTTCGGCGGCGGCGTCGGCTCGGCGTACGGCGGAAGCCCACCGCCGTACTGCGGTCCGGCGTAGGGGTCACCCGGTTGGCCCTGCTGCGGGGACCAGGCCGGGCCCGGCTCGAAGCGCTGCGTCGGCGGCCCGTACTGATCGGCCGGCGGTCCGTACCGGTCGGCGGGCCCGTACTGGTCGGGCGGCCCGTACTGGTCGGCGGGGCCGTACTGGTCGGCAGGGCCGTACGGCCGTGCCCCCGGCGGCGGGCCGTACCGCGGATCCGGCTGCGGGGCGTAACGCGGGTCGCCCTGCGGGGCGTAACGGGGGTCGGGCTGCGGGGCGTAGCCGTCGTCGGGCCGTCCCCACGGCTCGGGAGAGCCGCCACCCGGTGGACCGAAGTTCGACATGAACGCCTCCTGCGTACGCCAGTGCTGAGAGGCCGGCCACCAACTGGGGACGCCGACGCCGTGGCCACCGTAGCGTGGTCAGACGATGAGCTCACGCCCCACGAGTGCGACGAACGTTGTCGATTCCGCGACGCCGCCCGCCCGCACCGCCCTGATCTGGACCGCACTCGTGCTGGTCTACCTGCTCTGGGGCTCGACGTACCTGGGCATCCGGGTCGCTGTCGAGTCGTTGCCGCCGCTCATTTCGGCGGCGATGCGGTTCGCCGCCGCCGCGGTGGTGCTCGCCGTGGTGCTGCGCCTGCGACGCGGACCCGGTGCGTTGCGGGTGCCCGCGCGCCGCGTCGGCTCCGCTGCGCTCATCGGCGTGCTGCTGCTGGCGGGCGGCAACGGACTGGTGGTGCTCGCCGAGTCCGGCCCGCCCGGGACCGCCGTACCGTCCGGTGTCGCGGCGCTGCTCGTCGCCACCGTGCCGCTGCTCGTGGTGCTGCTGCGCACGGCGGGTGGCGACCGGCCACGACCGTGGACGTTCGCCGGGGTGGCCCTCGGCTTCGCCGGTCTGGTCCTGCTCGTGCTGCCCCGGGACGGTGTCGACGGCGTGCCGGTGGCCGGCGCGCTCACAGTGGTCGCCGCCGCGACGAGCTGGTCGGTCGGCTCGTACCTGTCCGGCAGGATCCCGATGCCCGCCGACCCGTTCGTGGCCACCGTCTACGAGATGGTCGCCGGTGCGACGGTGCTCGCGCTCGTCGGAGTGGCCCGCGGGGAGCTGCGCGGCTTCTCCTTCGCCGACGTGACCGGTCGGTCCTGGGCGGCGATGGCCTACCTGATGGTGGCCGGATCGCTCGTCGCCTTCACCGCGTACGTCTGGCTGCTCGCCCACGCGCCGATCTCCCTGGTCTCCACGTACGCGTACGTGAATCCGGTGGTCGCGGTGGCGCTCGGCGCGTTGTTCGTCGCGGAACCGATCACCTCGCAGGTGCTGATGGGCGGCGCGGTCATCGTGGTCGGCGTGGCGGTGGTGGTGAGCACCGAGCGGCCCCGCCGGTCCCCGCCACCAGCCGTCGACGGGACGGCCGGGGAGCCGGCCGGGCGGTAGCGTCCCGGCCGTGTCGGCGCTGCTGGTGACGGGGATCGCGCTGCTCGGCGCACCAGCCGGGTGGGTGGCCGTGCCGGTCGGCCGGTCGCTCGTCCCAGGGCACCCTGGCGACGCTCCGCGCCGGAGCACCCTCGCCCTGGCAGGTGTCGTGGTGTTCGGCGGGCTCGCCGCCACCAGGGGCACCGACCCGGCGCTGCCCGCGCTGCTGCTGGTCGCCGCCGTCGGGCTGGTCCTCGGGGTCACCGACGTGACGGCGCTGCGTCTGCCCGACCCGCTGGTCGGCGTGGTCGCGCTCGGCGGCGGGCTCGGCCTGATCGCGGCCACGGCGGCGACCGGCGAACCGCGCCGCCTGGCCGTCGCGGTGGGCGGGGCCGCGCTCTCCTTCGTCGGGTACGCGCTGCTGGCCCTGCTGCCCCGCGCCCGGCTCGGCTTCGGCGACGTGAAGCTCGCCGCCGCGCTCGGGCTGCCGCTGGGCTGGCTCGGCTGGCCGGCACTGCGGCTCGGCCTGTTCCTGCCGCACGTGCTCGCCGGAGTGGCGGTGCTCGTCCTGCTCGCCGCCGGCCGGGTACGCCGGGACACGCCGGTGCCGTTCGGCCCGGCGCTGCTCGGCGGCGCGTGGCTCGCGGCCGTCCTCACCTGATCGCCGCCGGCCGGCCCGGCCCGTGTCCGTGGCCCGCCGGACCCGCCGCCGTCAGATCAGCCGGAGCTGGTGGTCCTTCGGGCGGCGGGGTTCGGTCGCGTCCAGGCGCTCGAACAGCGCCGGGTCGATCACGTCGAGGAACGGCGACGGGCGGGTGTCGCGTTCCGCGCCGTGCCGGGCGCGGCGGCCCGCGTGGCTGACGTAGAGCCGGTCCTGCGCCCGGGTCAGCCCGACGAAGAACAGCCGTCGCTCCTCGGCCACCGCGTCGTCGTCCGGCTCGGAGCCGGGCCAGCGCAGCGGCAGCAGGCCGTCCTCGGCGCCGACCAGGAACACCACCGGGAACTCCAGGCCCTTCGCGGCATGCAGCGTGAGCAGCGTGACCGCCTCGGCGCGCGGGTCGAGCGCGTCCACCTCCGCGCCGGTGGCGAGCTGGTTGAGGAACAGCTCCAGGTCGTCGCCGCACCGCCGGGCCAGCGGGGTGAGCAGGTCCACCGCGGTGCGGACGTCCTCGGGGCGTACCGCGCCGGAGCCGTCGAGCGTGGGCACCGCGAACCGCTCGGCGAGGATCTGCCCGGCCTGGCGTACCCGGGCGGTGAGCGAGCCGTCGAGTCCGGCGTGGCGCAGTTCGCGGGCGATCGCCGGCACGCCGGGACGGTCGCGCAGCCGGTCGTGCGAGCGCTTCTGCACCGGGATGTTCGCCCGGGCCAGCGCGTCCACGATCGGTGCGGCCTGCGCGTCGGTGCGGTACAGCACCGCGATGTCGGAGAAGGACAGCGAGGTGGCCCGCCCGTCGATCCGCCCCGAGTCGAGCGAGCGGTGGGACAGGCCGCCGACCAGTTCGTCCACGGTACGGACCACGAAGTCGGCCTCGTCGTGGGGAGAACTCGCCGCGTACCGGCCGACGAGCGGCGCCTCCGGGTCGAGCCGGGCCGGGTCGAGGCGCCGGCCGCGCACCAGCGACGACGGCGCGATGGCCTGCACAGCGGCGGCCAGGATCGGCGCCGAGGAACGGTAGTTGCGGTTCAGCCGGACCAGCCGGGCGTCGGTGAAGTCCTGCGAGAAGCGCAGGAAATAGCCCACGTCCGCACCCCGGAACGAGTAGATCGCCTGGTCCGGGTCACCGATCGCGCACAGGTTGCCGTCCGGCGGGCTGAGCAGCCGCAGCAGGTCGTACTGCACCGCGTCGACGTCCTGGTACTCGTCGACGAAGATCCACTTCCACCGCTCGCGGTACTCCCGCACCAGCTTCCGGTCCCCCTTGAGCAGGGCCACCGGCAGCGTCAGCAGCTCGTCCAGGTCGACCAGGTCCCGCTTGCGCAGCAGTGCCACGTACCGCTCGTCGTCGTCACCGGCCTCGGCGCGCGCCGCTGCCCGGTCCGCGTCGTCGGCGATCCGGAAGTCCGCCGGCAGCCCGGCCGCCGCCGCGTTCTCCCGCAGCACGGTCAGGCCGAGCGAGTGGAACGTGCCGACGGTGACGTCCTCGGCGACCGGGCCGAGCAGCCCGTCCAGCCGGTGCCGCAGCTCCTCGGCCGCCCGCCGGGTGAACGTGATCGCCAGGCACTGGTCGGGGAAGACGTTCAGCTCCGCGCAGAGGTAGGCGATCCGGTGGGTGAGCGTCCGCGTCTTGCCGGTGCCCGGACCGGCCACGATGAGCAGCGGACCACCCGGCGCCGACGCGGCCACCCGCTGCATCGCGTCCAGCCGGTCCAGCAGGCCGGTGCCGACCTCCTCCATCCCGGCGAGCATCGGCTCGAACGGTTCGTGCGGAGACGGCGGCGGCGCGATCGGAGGCGCGGGCGGCGGCGTGCGCTTCGGCTCCGGCCGGGCCGCCGCCGGGCGCTTGGCCTTCGGCTTCGGTGCCGGCTCCGCGGGCCGCCGCTGCGCGGGCACCGGTACGTCGAACAGCGTCTCCTGCCCGGCCCGGCCACCCGAGGCGCCCAGTTCCGCCGGATCGAACAGGGTGATCACGCCGTACTCGCCGTCGTAGCCCGGCACCCGGCGCACGTCGCCGCGGCGCAGCCGGCCGATGCCCTCCGCGAGCAGCTCGCCGCCGACCCGGCCGATCTCCTCGATCGGGGTACGCGTGAGGATCTCCAGCTCCGGGCCGAGCGCGGCGATCAGCTCGTTGAGCTTGCCCTCGACCTTCTTCGACCGCGCGCCGACCCGGTTCAGCTCGCCCAGGATCTCGGCCAGCGGCACCAGGTGCGCCACCTCGCGCGCGTGCGCCGGACGGTGACCCACCGGCCGGTCCGCCAGCTCCTCGACCCGGCTGAGTACGCCCACTGTCAGCGGTTTGCCGCACTCCGGGCAGCGTCCGCCCGCCTGGCGGGTCCGCTCCGGCGACCAGTTCACCCCGCACAGGCGGTGCCCGTCGGCGTGGTACTTGCCCTCCTCCGGGAAGAACTCCACGGTGCCCGCGAGCCCGTCGCCGGTCCGCAGCGCCTCCCGGATGGCGAAGTAGTCGCGCGGGGCGGTGAGGACCGTGGCCTCCCGGGCCAGCGCGGGCGGCGAGTGCGCGTCCGAGTTCGACACCAGCTGGTAGCGGTCCAGGCTGCCGACCCGCCAGTTCATCTCCGGGTCGGACGACAGACCGGTCTCCACCGCGAAGATGTGCTCGGCCAGGTCGGCGTAGCAGTCCGCGATCGCGTCGAAGCCGGACTTCGAACCGAGCGCGGAGAACCAGGGCGTCCAGATGTGCGCGGGCACCAGGTAGCCGTCCGGGCTCGCCTCCAGCGTGATCTCCAGCAGGTCGCGGGAGTCCAGCCCGAGGATCGGCCGGCCGTCCGAGCCGAGGTTGCCGATCCGGCCCAGCGCGGTGTTGAACCGGGCCACCGCGTCCAGGTCCGGCAGGTAGATCAGGTGGTGCACCTTGCGGGTGCGGTCGTCGCGCTTGTAGATCGTGGAGATCTCCACGCTCAGCATGAACCGGACCGGGTCGGCCTCCGCCTCACTGGCCAGCCGGGGCGGCAGCCGCCGGGCCACGTCCCGCTCCGCCTCGGGCGAGAGCCGGTACAGGCCCGGCTCGGCCGGGTGCAGCGTCTCCCGCAGGTGGTCGTACCAGGCGGGATGGGTGAAGTCGCCGGTGCCGAGCACGCCGATGCCCTTGCGCCGGGCCCACCAGGCCAGGTTCGGCAGGGTCAGGTCGCGGCTGCACGCGCGGGAGTACTTCGAGTGGATGTGCAGATCCGCGACGTACGGCGGGAGGCCACCGGGGGGTGCGGCGCTGAACGGAGGCACGCCGCATCCTGTCACGTCCGGTCCACCGCCCGCCCGTCGCCACGCGTACGGGTGACCTGAGCAATGCGGTGCTGGACTCGGCGGCCCCGGCACGCTATTGCGCGCGCAGCTCGACGAGCGTCACCTGGGGAGGCGCACCCACCCGTACCGGCGGGCCCCAGAAACCGGCGCCGTTCGTGACGTACACCTTCGTGCCGTCGACCTCGCCGAGACCGGAGACCACCGGCTGCTCGAGCTTCACCGCCAGGTTGAACGGCACCATCTGGCCGCCGTGGGTGTGCCCGGAGAGCTGGAGATCGACACCGAACTTCGCCGCCTCCTGCGCGGCCACCGGCTGGTGCGCCAGCAGCACCACCGGCCGGCTCGGGTCACGGTCGCCGAGGGCGGCGGCGTAGTCGGCGGGCCCGGCCACCCCGGTCCCGGCGGCGCTGACGTCGTTCACCCCGGCCAGGTCCAGCACGCCACCCCGGGCCTGGATCTCCTGCCGCTCGTTCTGCAGCACGCGCAGGCCGAGCCGGTCCACCTCGCGGACCCACTCCTCCACGCCCGAGTAGTACTCGTGGTTGCCGGTGACGAAGAAGTTGCCGTACCGGGACCGCAGGTCGCGCAGCGGCTCGGCGGCCTCGCCCAGCTCGGCCACCGTGCCGTCGACCAGGTCACCGACCACGGCGACCAGGTCGGCGTCCATCCGGTTGATCATCGCGACGATCCGCTCGGTGTGCGCCCGGCCGCGCAACGGCCCGAGGTGGATGTCGGAGACGGTGGCGATACGCAGGCCGTCCATGCTCCGGGGCAGCTTCGCCAGCGGGATCTGCACCCGGTCGAGCTGCGGCGGACCCATCGCGGTGCGGACGCCGTACCCGGTGACGCCGGCGGCGGTGAGCCCGGCGAAGATCGCCGCCCCGCGGGCGAGCAGCAACCGCCGGGAGGGGTCGTGGTCCGGCGCGGGGGTGCCGGCCGGCGGCGCGTCGGCGTTGTCGACCGGCGGCGTCGTCGCACCCTCCGCCGTCGCCGCGCCCACGAGTGCGGGCTCGGGCTCCGGGCCGGCGGCGACCGCCGAGCGGGCCCGGCGGCGCAGCACGAGCCGGACCACCGCGGTCGGCACTTCGAGCACCAGCAGCAGCACCAGCAGGTAGAACATCAGCGCGACCCAGAGGTAGCCGGGCCAGGCGAGCCAGTACCAGCCGTTGCGCGTGCCGGCCATGGTCACCGGTACGAGCACCGCCAGCGCCGCGATCGCCACCGTGCCCGCCCGGCGCCACCGCCCCGGGCGCGTGGTGTCCCGGACCAGCCGCTTCCACAGGTAGAAGTGGATCAGGCCGATCACGAGCACGACGAAGCCCAGGAATGCCGCCATGGCCAGCACGTGTGCCCCCCTCAGCCGCCCGCGAAGGGCGGCAGCACGTCCACCGTCACCCCGGCCGGCAACAGTGCCTGTCGATCATGACAGGCCACGCCGTCGACCAGAAAACTCGCCGCCTTCAGCACCACCGCGAGGCGTTCGCCGTGCCGGGCGGTCAGGTCATCGAGGAGTTCGTCCAGAGAGCGGCCGGCGGATGCGGTCTCCTCGAAGCGACCGGCGGCAGCCCGGGCGCCGGCGAAATAGCGGACCGTGAGTTCCATCCTCAGCCTCCGATCGCCGACATCGAGCGCGCGGGCTGGAGGAACGTCGGATCGTCGATGCCGTGCCCGGCCCGCTTGGCCCACATCGCGGCGCGCCAGCGGCGGGCCAGTTCCTCGTCGTCGGCGCCGTCGCGCAACGCGCCGCGCAGGTCCGACTCCTCGGTGGCGAACAGGCAGTTGCGCACCTGGCCGTCGGCGGTGAGCCGGGTGCGGTCGCAGTCGCCGCAGAACGGCCGGGTCACGCTGGCGATCACCCCGACCCGGGCCGGCCCACCGTCCACCAGCCACGTCTCGGCCGGTGCCGCGCCCCGCTCGGACGGGTCCGGCGTCAGCGCGAACGCGGCCTGCAGGGAGGCCAGGATCTCGTCGGCGGTGACCATCGTCGAGCGGTCCCAGCCGTGCTGCGCGTCGAGCGGCATCTGCTCGATGAACCGCAGCTCGTAGCCGTGCGCGAGCGCGAACCGGAGCAGCGCGGGTGCCTCGTCGTCGTTCGTGCCGCGCATGAGCACCGAATTGATCTTCACAGGGGTCAGCCCGGCCTCCGCGGCCCCGGCCAGCCCGGCGAGTACGTCGGCGAGCCGGTCCCGGCGGGTCAGCGCGGTGAACCGGTCCCGGTCCAGCGTGTCGAGCGAGACGTTGACGCGGTCCAGCCCGGCTTCGCGCAGCGCGGACGCCATCCGGGCCAGGCCGATGCCGTTCGTGGTCAGCGAGATGCGCGGCCGGGGCGTGAGCGCGGCGACCGCCGCCACGATGCCGGGCAGGCCGGGCCGGATGAGCGGCTCACCGCCGGTGAAGCGCACCTCGGTGATGCCGAGCCGGGACACCGCGACACCCACCAGCCGGACGATCTCGTCGTCGGTGAGCAGTTGCGGATTGGCCAGCCAGGGCAGACCCTCCGCCGGCATGCAGTAGGTGCAGCGCAGGTTGCACTTGTCGGTGAGCGAGACCCGCAGGTCCCGGGCGACACGGCCGTACCGGTCGGCGAGGACGCCGTCGGCCGTCCGGGGGGCGCTCATCTGTCGACCGTAGCGCGGTCGGGCCCCCGGAGGGCGGCACGGGCGGTGGAGCGTACGGCGTCCGCGTACGCGGCACCGAAGATCGCGGTGTGCACGAGCAGCAGATGCAGCTGATGCAGCGGCACCCGTTCCCGCCACCCGTCGGCCGGTGGCCACGCCTCCCGGTAGGCGGCCATGATCCGATCCAGGTGCGGTGGGCCGCCGAACAGCGCGAGCTGCGCCAGGTCGGTCTCGCGGTGGCCGCCGTGCGCGGCCGGGTCGACCAGCCACACTCGGCCGTCGGCGCCCCAGAGCAGGTTGCCCGGCCAGAGATCGCCGTGCAGCCGGGCGGGCGGCTCGTCACCGCCGAACTCGCCGATCCGGTCGACGACCTGCTCGACGAGCGCCGCCCCGGCGCCGTCGAGCGCGCCGTCGTCGACCGACATGCGCAGGTAGGGAAGGAGTCGGCGCCGGGCGAACCAGTCCGGCCAGGGACCGGGGTCGGGCGTGTTGTCCTGCGGCAGCGCGCCGATGAACCCGGCCCGGTCCGCGCCGAACGCGGGCGCCCCGGCGCGGTGCAGCCCGGCCAGGTCGCGGCCGAACGCCTCCGCGGCCTCCGGCGTGGGCTCGCCGGGCTCCACCCAGTCGAGCGCCAGCAGGTCGGGCAACGCGACCAGCACGTCCGGTACGGGCACCGAGCCGGCCTCGCGCAGCCAGCGCAGCCCGGCCGCCTCGGCGGCGAAGAAGCCCTCCGGCAGCGGACGCGCGGCCCGTTCCGGCCACGTCTTCGCGAACACCGAGTGCCCGTCGTCGAGCGTGAGCCGGGAGGCGGTGCAGATGTCACCACCGGAGACCGGCGTCTCCCGGATCCGCTGGTGGGTCAGGAAGGTAGGCAGGTGCTCCGGGTGTGCCCGCAGGTATGCCAGGTCCATGTGCGCAAGGTAGCGGTTACCTCGGACATCCGTGTGCCGAGAAGCGCCGCCGATCACCGCTGACCTGGACCGATACGCTCCGTATCTGTGGACGGACCGCGTGTCGTCCACAGGGGCGGACGCGGTGGTACGCCACCGCCCACGCTCCCGGCATGAACTCCACCGAGCCAGCGCGCCTCTCCGTCCGTTCACCGGCCGACATGGTCGCGGCCGTGCCCTACCTGCTCGGCTTCCATCCCGCCGACAGCGTCGTGGTGGTCGCGGTACGCGGCCGGCGCGTCGTCTTCGCCGCCCGCGGCGACCTGCCCGCACCCGGCGCCGACCCCGGCCCGGCGGCCCGGCACCTGGCACAGGTGGTGGCCCGGCAGGACGCCGACGCCGCCACGGTCGTCGGCTACGGTCCGGCCGCCCGGGTGACAGGAATAGTGGACGCGATCGGCGACGCGCTGACCGCCACCGGGCTGGTCGTGCTCGACGCGCTGCGCGTCACCGAGGGCCGCTGGTTCTCGTACCTCTGCTCCGAGCCGGCCTGCTGCCCGCCCGAGGGCACCCCGTACGACCCGGCCGCCAGCCAGGTCAGCGCGGCTGCCGTGTTCGCCGGTCAGGTCGCGCTGCCCGACCGGGCCGCGCTGGTCGCGCAGGTGTCCCCGCTCGACGGGCCGGTCCGGCTCGCCATGCGCCGGGCCACCGGCCGGGCGCGCCTCCGCCTGGCCGCGCTCACCGGCCCTCCGTCCGCGTCGTCGGGCAGCCCGGTTAACGGCGCACCGACCGACGGCTCCGAGCCGGGCGGACAGTCGCCGGTCCCGGCGGACGGCCCGGCATCGGACGGACAGTCGCCGGTCCCGGCCGGCGGCCCGGCAACGGACGGACAGTCGCTGGGTCCGGCCGACGGCCCCGCATCGAGTGCGGCGCCGCGTGCGGTGCGGACGGCGGGCACGGCGGCAGTGCGTGCCGCCTTTCGCCGGCAGCGGCGCGGCGAGCGGCTGGACGACGACGAGGTGGCCTGGCTGACGGTGCTCCTCGTCCACGTGGCCGTACGCGACCACGCCTGGTCCCGCACCGACGGCCGGGACGAGGACATCAGCCTCTGGACGGACGTGCTGCGACGCGCCGAGCCGGACCTGATCGCCGCGCCGGGATGCCTGCTCGCGTTCGCCGCCTGGCGCTGCGGGCACGGGGCACTGGCCGCTGTCGCCCTGGAGCGGGTGCTGTCCGCCCACCCCGGCTACTCACTCGCGGTGCTGCTCGACGAGGCGCTCCGGCGCGGCCTCGCCCCGGCCGCGCTGGACGGGTGGCCCGGTCCGGACGACGGCGCGGTGCTGCGGCGCCGCCGACGCCGACCCCGCCGGTGAGCGCACATCCGCCCGCCGGGCCGACCCCGCCGGTGACCGCTCACCCGTCCGCCGGGCCGACCCGGCCGGAGACCGCTCACCCGTCCGCCGGGACGGCCACGTCCGCGACGCCGGTGCCGTCAGCTGCCGACGCGCGCCGCCCCGGTGTAGACGTTCATGGTCGGCCCGCGCAGGAAACCGACAAGCGTCATCCCGGCCTCCTCGGCCAGCTCGACCGCGAGCGTGCTGGGTGCGGACACCGCCGCGAGCAGCGGCACCCCCGCCATCCACGCCTTCTGGGTGAGTTCGAAACTGGCCCGCCCGGAGACCAGCAGCACGTGCCCGGCCAGCGGCAGCCGCCCCTCCCGGGCGGCCCAGCCGAGCACCTTGTCCACCGCGTTGTGCCGCCCGACGTCCTCGCGCAGCACGACCAGCTCCCCGTCGGGGGTGAAGAGGCCGGCGGCGTGCAGGCCGCCGGTGCGGTCGAAGGCGCGCTGCGCGGCGCGCAGCCGGTCCGGCAGCGCGGCCAGCAGTTCGGCGGTGACCACCAGCGGGTCGTCCCGCACCGCGAACTGCGAGCGGGTCCGTACGGAGTCGATGCTGGCCTTGCCGCACACGCCGCACGAGCTGGTGGTGTAGAAGTTGCGCGACGGGTCGGTGACGGGCTCCGGCACACCGGGCGAGAGCACCACGTCGACCACGTTGTACGTGTTCGGCGTCTCCGCCCCGGCGCACAGCTGCGCGGTGTGCACGTCCTCCGCCGACCGGATCAGCCCTTCGGTGAGCAGGAAGCCGATCGCCAGGTCGAGATCGTCACCGGGCGTACGCATGGTCACCGCCAGCGGCCGGCGTCGGCCCGGACCGGCCGCGCCGACGCGGATCTCCAGCGGCTCCTCCACGGCCAGGGTGTCCTGCCGTCGGATCCGCCCCCGGCCGTCCCCGGCCGCGTCGAGGTCGATCCGCAGCACACCACGCCGATCAGTCGCCCGTCCCATGCCGCCATCCTCCCCGGACGTCCCACCGGCCGCACCTCACCCCACACCTTCCCGCCCTCGACCGCCCCGGCCCCCGGCCCCCCCAGGCCGATGATCGACACCAGTTCGGCGAAGTGGCGGTGTCGGATGCCACACTTCGCCGAGAAGCAGTCGATCAACGTCGGATAACCGCCGAACAATGCCGGACGCCCGCCCGAGCCGGGATGCGGCGGTCGTGACTGTGGCTACTGTGAGGCGATGACGGGGTACGCGGCGATCCTGCTCGCCGGCGGTGCGGCCCGGCGGATGCGCGGCGTGGACAAGCCGGCCCGTACGGTCGGCGGCCGGCCGATGCTGCACCGGGTGCTGGAGGCGGTGGCCGACGCGGACCAGCGGATCGTGGTCGGCTCGTCCGGCCCGGTGCCGCAGGGGGTCCGGACGACGCGGGAGGAGCCGCCCGGAGGTGGTCCGGTGGCCGCCACGGCGGCCGGGCTGGCGCTGCTCGACCCCGGTACGACGACTGTCGCGGTGCTCGCCGCCGACCTGCCACTGCTCACCCCCGCCGCGGTGGCCGAGCTGCGACGCGCCCTCGCCGCAGGGCCGGCCGACGCTCATCCCGCCGGCCGATCCGACGTACCGACGCCCGCGCTCTCCTGTTACGTGGACGGGGACGGCCGCCGCCAGCACCTCTGCGCCGTCTGGCGGGTACCGGCCCTGCGGACCGCCCTCGACCGGCTCGCCGCGGCGCGGGGCGGCTCGCTCGACGGGGCGCCGGTACGCGGGCTGCTGGCCGGCGTCGCCGTACGCGAGGTGTCCTGGTCCGCGTCCGGGCCGCCGCCCTGGTTCGACTGCGACACTGACGAGGACGTACGCCGGGCGGAGGAGTGGACGAGATGACGGTGCTGGACGACTGGGTCACGGCGGTGTGCGCCGAACTGGACCTGGACCCGGCGGGGGTGCCCGTGCCGACAGTGCTCGACGTGGCCCGGGACGTGGCCCACCAGGTGGTCCGGCCGGGCGCGCCGGTCACCGCGTACCTGCTGGGGCTGGCGGTGGGGCGCGGCGCGGACCCGGCCGCGGCGGCCGAGCGGCTCAGCGCGCTGGCCGGTTCCTGGCCGGTGGATCTGGGTGGTTCCACACCTGGGGATTAGCGCCTCGCGCGGGATTCGGTCTCCCTCGCGCGTGGGTAGGGTGGCGGGAACGGACGGAGGCGATCATGACGGCAGACCACCCCTCGGCGCCGGTCGACAAGCCTGCCGGCGGCACGCCGGAGCACCACGCCACCGGCGGCACGCCGGAGCACCACGAGTCGATCCTGCTCGACGAGCCGACCACAGCCGATCTGCGGGCCAAGGTCACCGAGGCGTGGCGGGAGTTCGCCCGGGCGCTCGCCGACCAGCTGCGCGCCCTGCCTGCCGGTGGGCACCTGGAGGTCACGCTCGACCCGACCGCCTCGGGCACCGGGGACGCCGTCTACTCGGTGAGCGTGGACGCGGGCGAGGAGGGGCGCCTCTCGGCCCGTGCGGTCGGCAACGCCACGCTGCCGCAGGGCTACCGGCTGGACCGGGCGGCGGTGGCCGACATGGTGGCGCTCGGCTGGTCGCCGCCGGGCGTGGTGCCGGGTTCCGGGGAGCAGTTCGGGCTGGACTGCGGCACCGACGAGGCGACCCGGCTGGCCGCCGTGCTCTCCCGGACGCTGCGTGACGTCTACGGGGCGCCGCATCCGGCCTTCCTCGTCTACCTGGTGCACGACACCGAGGGCGAGCCGTTGCCAGCGGAACCGCTCGGTACCGCGCGCAGCGAGTTCGGCCCGGACCGGGACGTCGAGGCCGACCTGGACGAGGCGCTGGCCGCGGCGGCGGCCGCGCAGTCGGGCGAGAACGACGTGCTGGCCCTGGAGGAGCGGGTCCGCACCGTCGTGTCGACCATGCTGAAGTCCGCGTCCGACCAGCTTCAGGTCGACTCCGACGGGGACATCAACATCCGGGCCGGATCGGCAATGGTCTTCGTGCGGGTGCGGGACAACCCGCCGCTCGTGGACGTCTTCTCGCCGGTGCTGACCGAGGTGGAGCCGACCGAGCGCCTCTACGTGAAGCTCTCCGAGCTGACCAACCGGATGCCGATCGGCCGGCTCTACTGCGCCGACGACACGGTGTGGGCTTCGATCCCGGTTTTCGGCCGCAACTTCCAGCCCACCCACCTGATGCTCGCGGTGCAGGTGATGACCGGTCTCGCCGACGAGTTGGACGACCGTCTGCACGGCGAGTTCGGCGGCAAGCGCTTCTTCGGCGAGGGCGACAAGCCGGCCCGGGCCGAGGAGCACCGCACCGGCATGTACCTCTGAGCGCTGCTCAGCGTACGTCGAGCAGGGTCTTGCCCAGGGTTTCCCGGGCCTCGATCGCGGCGTGCGCGGCGGCAGCCCGTTCCAGCGGGAAGCGCTGCCCGATCAGCGGCCGCAGCCGCCCGGCCGCGCCCTCGGCGAGCGCCGCCTCGGTGAGGGCGCGCAGCTCGTCCGGGCCGGGCCGGGGGCTCAGCAGCGTCACCCCGCGTGCGGCTGCCGACTCGGCCGGGATGTCCGCCCAGGTGCCGCCGGCCAGCCCGAAGCTGAGCATCCGTCCGCCGGGTTCGAGCAGGTCGAACGCCTCCCGGGCGAGCGGCCCGCCGACGCCGTCGAACACCACGTCGACGGCGCCCACGGCGTCCCGGACCCGGTCGGTCCAGCCCGCCTGCCGGTAGTCGACGACGACGTCGATCCCGGCGGCACGGAGCACGGCCACCTTGCGGGAGCCTCCGGTGGCGGCCACCACCGTGGCGCCGGCCCGTGCGGCGAGTTGGACCAGCAGCGAGCCGACGCCGCCGGCCGCCGCCTCCACCAGGACGCGGTCGCCTCGGCGCAGCCCGGCCGCCCGGGCCAGCATCAGGGCGGTCCGGCCGTCGGCCATCAGTGCCACCGCCGCGTCCAGCGGCAACCCCGGGGGTACGGGGACAGGCGCACCCTGGTCGACCACGACGCGCTCGGCGTACCCGCCGGTGCCGCCGGTGGCGGTGACCACGACGCGGCCGGCGAGCGCCGGGTCGACGCCGGGTCCGAGTTCGGTGATCGTGCCGCCGACCCCGTTACCGGGGATCACCGGCAGTTCGGCGCCGAACGGCCCGAAGCCGCTGGCCCGGAACATCGTCTCGACGAACGTGATGTTCGCGTGTGCCACGTCGACGAGCACCTCGCCCGGTCCGGGTGCCGGGTCGGGTGCCGTCCCGGGCACGAGCACCTCCGGTCCGCCGAACTCCCGCAGCCACACCGCACGCATACCGCCTCCTCGCTTCACGCCGGTCCCCAGTGCACGACATGAAGCCGGGTTGAGGTCAAACCGTTGACGGTCCGACGCCGGGGGACTCGACCAGCCGGGAGAGCACGATGGTGCTGCGGGACGAGGTGACGAACGATTCGGCGCGCAGCCGTTCCAGCGCCTCCTCCAGGTGGGAGATGTCCGCGGCGCGCAGGTGCACGAGCGCGTCCGCCTCGCCGGAGACGGTGTACGCGCCCACCACCTCGGGGTGCCGGCGGGCGGCGGCGCCGATCTGCGCCGGGGTGGTCCGGCCGGCGCAGAACAGCTCGACGAACGCCTCGGTGGTCCAGCCGACGGCGGCCGGGTCGACGACGGCGGTGAACCCGCGGATCACCCCGGCGGATCGGAGTCGGTCGACCCGTCGCTTGACGGCGGGGGCGGAGAGTGACACCCGGCTGCCGATGTCCGCGTACGAGGCGCGGGCATCCGCCACGAGTAACGCAATGATTCGCTGGTCAACCGCGTCTATCTGCAACGTTCTGCTCCTGGGAAGCAATGCTTGTGGCTGTTACCAAAGTTGTACCGTACCTACTCTTGGTGACCGTGAACCAGCAGCGAGTCTCGCGAAAGCGGACATATCTCATGTGCTCGCCCGAGCACTTCACGGTCGAGTACGCGATCAACCCGTGGATGGACGTGACCACGCCGGTCGACGCCGACCTGGCGGTCAAGCAGTGGGACCGGCTGCGGGAGACGCTCGTCGGGCTGGGGCACGAGGTGCACCTGCTGACTCCCGAGGCGGGCCTGCCGGACATGGTGTACGCCGCAAACGGCGCGTTCGTGGTCGACGGCACCGCCTACGGCGCCCGGTTCAAGCACGAGCAGCGGTCCGCCGAGGCCGCCGCGCACCGGGCGTTCTACGAACAGCAGGGCTGGCGGTTCATCGCGCCGAGCGAGACCAACGAGGGCGAGGGCGACTTCGCGTACCTGCCGGAGGCGCACGGCGGGCTGGTCCTCGCCGGGTACGGCTTCCGGACCGAGCCGGCCGCGCACGCCGAGGCGCAGGAGGCGCTCGGGCGGCCGGTGGTCTCGCTGCACCTGGTCGACCCGCGCTTCTACCACCTCGACGTCGCGCTGGCCTCGATCGACGACGAGAACGTCGTCTACTACCCGGGAGCCTTCTCCGCCGCCAGCCAGAAGGTGCTGGCCCAGCTCTTCCCGGACGCGATCGTCGCGGACGACGAGGACGCGCTGGCGTTCGGCCTGAACCTGGTCAGCGACGGGCTCAACGTGGTGCTGAACAACGAGGCGACACGGCTCGCCGGCAGGCTCAAGGCGGCCGGCTACCACCCGGTCCCGGTGGAACTGGCCGAGCTGAAGAAGGGCGGTGGCAGCGTGAAGTGCTGCATCGCCGAACTGCGGCACTGAGCCACGCCTCGACGCGAAGGGCGGCCTCCCGGTGGGGAGACCGCCCTTGCGCGTGTACGAGGGCCGGTCAGCCCAGCGTCGCCAGCTCGTTGATCACGACGTTGGAGAGCAGCCGGCCGTCGGTCTGCACCCGGCGCAGGTACCACTTCTGCTGCGGGGTACGGGTCTGGTTGAACTGCCAGGTGCCGCGCGGGCTGTCCACCTGGCCGACCTTGCCGAGCGCCAGGTTGACCTGCTGCGGCGAGGGGTTCCCCCCGGCCAGCCGGATCGCCTTGTCCAGCACCAGCGCGGCGTCGTAGGAGGCCATCGCGTACGTGGTGGGCGCCGAGTTGAACGTCTTCCGGTACGCCGATGCGAAGATCCGGTTCGCGGTGTTGTTGAGGTCGGCCGAGTAGTTCAGCGCGGTCTCGATGCCGTACGACTCGATGAGCTTGCGCTCGCGGCCCTTCTCCCCGTCGTCGAGCTGGTCGAGCGCGGTGCCCTCGGTGAGGAAGCCGGGGGCGTAGATCGGCCCCCGGTAGCCCGCGGCGTAGAGCTGCTTGACGAACTGCACGGCCTGCGCGCCGGAGTAGTGGCAGAACACCGCGTCCGGCTTGCGCCCGAGCGCCTTGCGGATGGGCCCGGAGTAGAGCGACCGGGACGGGTTGGGGTCGTCCTCGGTGAAGATCGGGTCCTCGGTGAGCCGGCGGCCCCGCTCGTACGCGCGCCGCAGCC
Organism: Micromonospora sp. CA-248089; assembly: GCF_050948515.1. NCBI lineage: Bacteria > Bacillati > Actinomycetota > Actinomycetes > Micromonosporales > Micromonosporaceae > Micromonospora > Micromonospora sp. CA-248089. The sequence goes on along the minus strand of NZ_CP192016.1, from coordinate 6,401,706 downwards.
CTTCGATGACGTCCTGGCTGCCCGTGCCGCGGGTGCCGAAGATGGCGATCCGGCTGGAGGCGTCCAGCTTCTGGCGCAGGTACTCGCCGAGCGCCTCGCCGGGCTCGGTCAGCACGTACGACGTGCGCCAGATGTAGACGACGCCCTGGAGCGTCGCCGGGGAGGCGTTGGAGCCCAGCAGGGGCACCCGGGCCTCCTCGACCGCGTCCTTGATGCCGGTCATCACGGTCGGGCTGACCACGCCGGTGAGCGCGAGCACGCCCTCTTTGAGCAGCCGGTCGACGGCGGCCTTGCCGGTGGCGGCGGTGTCGCCCTCCTCGGCGGTCACGAGCGTGACCGGGTGGCCGGCGATCTGCTGACCGCGCATGCTGAGGAAGAGCTGGAAGCCGTTGGTGATCTCGTCGCCGATGGCCTTGTTCGCCCCGCTGCCGGGCACGATCAGTCCGACTTTGATCGGGCTGCCGGATCCGGCCTGCTCCCCGGAGTCGTCCCCCGAGCCGCACCCCGCCGCCAGTCCGGTGGTGCCCAGCGCGGCCAGCAGTTGCAGGGCCCGCCTGCGGTTCATCTGTGCCACCGACTTCCTTCCCGACGGGGCGGCCATGGTGCACGCCCCTTCGGCGTTCTACCTGGTCGACGACGCTGCGTCAATGCCCGGAAGATCATCGTGAAGCGACCGCAACGCCTCGACGACCTGCGGCCATGCGGTGGAGCCGGGTGCGATCAGCCCGAAATGCTCGCATTCGGGCAGCTCAACAAGCGTGGCGGAGCCGCCGGCGGCCCGATCGGCCGCTACCCAGGACCTGCTGATCGCGACCGGGACCTGTATATCTTGATCACCGTGAATCACTACTGTACGTGTTCGGATGGGCACCAATACCGATGGATCGGCCGCCGCGTACCGGTCCGGCACGTCGTCCGGGCCGCCGCCGAGCAACGCGGCCACCGCCCCCTCGTCCAGGTCCAGCCGGTACGCCTGCGCGAGGTCCGCCACCGGCGCGAGCGCGAGCACCCCGCCGACCGTTTCCGGGGCGTGCGCCGCCACGTACAGGGCCAGGTGCCCGCCCGCCGAATGACCGACCAGGATCGGCGGCACGGGCGCCACCCGGCCGGGCAGCGCGGCGGCGGCGAGTTCCGGCAGCGCGGCGATCCCGGCGCGGACGTCGGTGAGCGTGTGCGGCCATCCTCCGCCCGGCCGGCCGGTCCGGCGGTACTCGATCTGCGCGACCGGGTGGCCGAGCGCGGCGAACGCCGCCGCCATCGGGCCGGTGTGCCTCCGGTCGTACTCCGCCCGCCAGAAACCGCCGTGCACCACCACCACGAGCGGCCGGGGCGGTCCGTCGCCGGCCGGCAGGCGCAGGTCGGCGAGCTGGTCCGGGTGGTCGCCGTAGGAGACCGTGGCATCCGGGGGCGGGGACGGGCGGGTCAGCACCTCGCGCGGGTCGGAGAGCATGCGGCGACGGTAGCGCTCCGGAGGTCCGGCCGCGTGCGCATGGTCGGCGTGGGTAAAGATGGGTGCCATGACCGAAGCGCACTCCGCCGGACACGACGACGAACAGGGCAACGATGGCATCCCCGGCACCGTGGTGGTGGTCGGGCCGGACGGCCGCCCGGTCGGCACGGTGCAGACCGAGGAGGGCAAGGGCGAGGACCCGACCCGCCTGGTCGAGCAGCCGGCCAAGGTGATGCGGATCGGCAGCATGATCAAGCAGCTGCTGGAGGAGGTGAAGGCGGCGCCGCTGGACGACGCGAGCCGGAACCGGATGCGGGAGATCCACGAGCGCTCGATCGTCGAGCTGAAGGAGGGCCTCGCACCCGAGCTGCGCGAGGAGCTGGAGCGGATCTCGCTGCCGTTCACCGAGCAGCAGACGCCGAGCGAGGGCGAGCTGCGCATCGCGCATGCCCAGCTCGTGGGCTGGCTGGAGGGCCTGTTCCACGGCATCCAGGCCGCGCTGGTGGCCCAGCAGATGGCCGCCCGCGTCCAGCTGGAGCAGATGCGCTCGGGCCGTCAGGCGCTGCCCAGCGGCCCCGGCGGCGTGATCCCGGGCATGCCCGGGATGCCCGGCGGCGGCGAGAGCCACGCGCCCGGCCAGTACCTGTAACCCGTCGGCCGGGGCGCGCCGCACGCGCCCCGGCCGCTCAGTCCAGCTCGAAGACCTTCTCCAGGTACGCCGCGACGCCGTCCTCGGTGTTCGGCCCGGTGACCTCGTGGGCGATCTCCCGTACCGCCGGGTGGGCGTTGGCGACGGCCACCGCACGCCCGGCCCAGGCCAGCATCGGCACGTCGTTGGGCATGTCGCCGAAGGCCACCACGTCCCGCTCGTCGACGCCCAGCCGCTCCGCGTACCAGGCCAGGCCGGCCGCCTTCGTCACGCCGGCGGCCGAGATCTCGATCAGCCCGCTGTACGACGAGTGGGTCGCCTCGGCCAGCCCTTCCAGCGCGCCCGCCACCACCCGCACGAACACGTCCGGATCCTGCTCACCGGCCCGCGCCAGCAGCTTCACCGCGGGCGCGGCCAGCAGCTCCTCGGGCGACTCGACGGCCCGGATCGCGTCGAGGTCGGCGTCCCAGCGCAGCGGATAGTGCGCCTCGTGCCGCATCTGCCGGCTGTCCACGATCTCCACGGCGAGACTCACGCCTGGTACCTCGGCGCGCAGTCGCCGGGCCACCTCCGCCAGCAGTTCCGGGGCAAGCGGATCGGCCCGCAGCACCTGGTCGGTGACCGGGTCGTACACCACCGCGCCGTTGGCGCAGATCGCCGGCAGCGGCGCGGCGAGCTGCTCGTACACGAGTTGGAGCCAGCGGATCGGACGGCCGGTGACCAGGACCACCGGTGTGCCGGCGGCGGCGATGCGGGCCAGCACCGCGGCGGTACGCGGGCTGAGCGTCCGATCGTCGCGCAGCAGCGTGCCGTCGATGTCGGAGGCGACGAGCCGAGGTGGATCTTCCATCACCGCGAGAGTAGCCGGTCCAGGTAGACCGCGACGCCGTCGTCGTCGTTGCGCAAGGTCACCTCGTCCGCCGCGGCGCGCACCTCCGGGTGGGCGTTCGCCACCGCCACCCGGGCCCATCCGGCCCAGTCGAACATCGGCAGGTCGTTCGGCTGGTCGCCGAAGACCAGCACGTCGGCCGGGTCCACCCCGAGCCGTTCGGCGACGACGCTCAGCCCGCTGGCCTTGTCGGTGCGGGGCGGGCAGATCTCGATGAACCCCAGCCCGGCCTGGGTGAGCGTGGCCACCTCCGGCGGCACGATCGCCCGTGCCGCCGCCAGCAGCTCGTCCACGTGGTGGTCGGCGGTCCGGGCGAACGCCTTGATCACGTCGCAGGACAGGCATTCCGTCCGGCTGCGCGCCTCGAACCGGTCCGGGTAGGGCCAGCTCGGGTGGTAGTCGCCCCACAGCGGCGCGTCGTGCTCGTCCGACGCCTCCACCATCACTGTCAGCGGGCCGACCGCCTCCTCCAGGTCCGTGAGGAGCCGGGCCAGCACCTCGCCGGGCAGCCGCTCGTCGCGCAGCACCAGCGGCCCGTCGGGGTCGCTCTGGTCCACCACCCGGCCGCCACCGGCCATCACCAGGAAGTCGGCGGCCCGGATGTCGTTGCGGGTGAGCTCGGTCAGGCGCGGCCCGCGGCCGGTCGCGCCGACCACCGGAATCCCGGCGGACCGCACCCGGTCCAGCACCCGATGGGTGTACGCGGAGACGGTCTCGTCGCTGCGGACGAGCGTGCCGTCGAGGTCGGTGGCGATCAGCTTGGGCAGTCCCGGGCGGGTCATGGTTCCTCCTTCGCCCGCCGCCGTCACGCCGGCCGTCCAGGTCTTCGGTGCCGCGACCATGGGACGGCGGGCAGCAACCGTATCTCGCGGAACAGGCGGCAACCACGGCTTTCCGGCGAATCGGCGGCGAAGCTCCGGTGGCCGTCGTCCGCGCTGCCGGAGCTGGATCAGTACGACCGTTCGGGGCCGGCGAACGGCACCGTGGGCTGCACCGTCAGGTCCGCCGGGGCCGGGGGCAGGTCGTCCTCGTCCACCCGGCGGCGACGGTCCGGCCGGTCGTCGTCCGGCTCCTTGTCGACGGGCGACCCGCCGGCCGCCCGGCCGGCCAGGTGCAGCGCGGCCGCCAGCAGCGCGACGGCGAGGAACGCGCTGACCAGGCCGCGGCCGTGCTCGACCTCCAGGCGCTGCTCGCCGACGAAGAACAGGATGCGCCGGGCCAGCTGTTCGAGGGAGGCGGCGGTCGCGACGAGCAACCCGAGCACACCGGCGGCGAGACCCAGCCCCGCCAGCCGGGCGTGCTGCCGCACCGCCGGGGCGCCGCGCAGCGCCAGCACCACCGCCACCGACAGCCCGAGCAGACCCATCAGGTACGCCGTCCCGAAGCCGCCGATCTCGGAGATGCCGCTGGTCAGCCGGGCCGGCGCGTCGTCGCCCCGGGTGTCGGCCGGCACCGTGATGGTCAGCCACTCGCCGATCAGCGAGGCGATCGCGGCCACCGCGCCCAGCCCGGTGAGCACTGTCGGCAGGCGGCGGTCCCGGCCCAGCGCGGCGAGCGAGCGCGCGGCCCGGCCGGACGGCTCCGGCTCGGCGTCGCCCCACTCGACGATCGTGGTGTCGTCGGACCGGTTGTCCTGCAGGGGGATTCGCTTGTCCTGCCGGGGAACGGGGAGATCCTGCGACATGGCCACCCTTCCCGTGCGCGGGCCTGGGTCGAATCATGGCACAGCCCGCTCCCGCCGGCCGGGATCGCGACCCCGAGGTGCGGTGCGGGGCGGCGCGCTTTCGGTTAGCGTCGGTGCCATGCCTATCCGTACCGCATCCGCTCGCTGGCAGGGCAACCTCACCGAGGGGTCCGGCACCGTCCGCACCGGCAAGGGCGGCCTGTCCGGCAACTACTCCTTCAAGTCGCGCTTCGAGGAGGGCGAGGGGACCAACCCCGAGGAGCTGATCGGCGCCGCGCACGCCGGCTGCTTCTCGATGGCGCTCTCCAAGCAGCTCGCCGACGCCGGCGCCCAGGAGACCGCGGTGGAGACCACCGCCAAGGTGCACTTCGACAAGACCGACGCCGGCATGACCGTGACCCGCATCGACCTGGAGACCGTGGGTCAGGTTCCGGGCATCGACCAGGCCGAGTTCACCAAGCTCGCCGAGGCGGCCAAGGAGAACTGCCCGATCTCCCGGCTGCTGTCGCCGGGCGCGCAGATCACGCTGAACGCCCGTCTGGCCTGACATCGCGTACGCCACGGCGGGGGTGTCCTGCGGGACGCCCTCGCCGTGCGGCGTGCCCACCGGGAGGGAGTGACCGGGCCGCGTGGCCGTGGAGATGAGCCGGGACCGGTTCGAGGAACTGGTCGGCGAAGCACTCGACGAGGTGCCCGAGGAACTGCTCGGGTTGATGAGCAACGTGGTCATCCTGGTGGAGGACGACCCGCCGCCGGGTGAGGACCTGCTCGGCCTGTACGAGGGGCACTCGCTCACCTCGCGCGGCTGGGACTACTCCGGCGTGCTGCCCGACCGCATCCTGATCTACCGCAACCCGATCCTGGCGATCTGCGACACCGACGACGACGTCGTCGACGAGGTCGCGATCACCGTGGTGCACGAGATCGCCCACCACTTCGGCATCGACGACGAGCGCCTGCACGCCCTGGGCTGGGGCTGACCGGCCCTCGGCGCGTCCCCGCTCGGCTGATCCCGGCGGTTGCGCAGGTCCCCTAACCTGCGGATCAGGCAGAACCCGATGCAGGAGGAAGACCCATGCGTAGCGCGCTGTTCTCCGCGGAGAACCTCGAGAAGGAGTCCCAGCAGCCGGGCATGCGGTTGCAGAACTCCAAGATGCTGAAGATCGAGCTGAACGGCGAGGCCATGGCCCGGGTCGGGTCGATGGTCGCCTACCAGGGGCAGGTGCAGTTCCAGGCACTCGGCTCCGGCGGCATCGGCAAGTTCATCAAGCAGCGGCTCACCGGCGAGGGCGTGCCGCTGATGAAGGTCTCCGGGCGCGGCGACGTCTTCCTCGCCGACTTCGCCAAGGACGTGCACGTCATCGACCTGGAGCCGGGCGACGCGCTGTCCATCAACGGCTCCAGCGTGCTGGCGTTCGACTCGACGCTCCAGTACGACATCAAGATGGTCGGCGGCGCCGGTTTCGCGTCCTCATCCGGCCTGTTCAACTGCGTCTTCACCGGGTACGGCCGGATCGCCATCACCACCAAGGGCACCCCTGTGGTGCTCAACGTGGACGCGCCGACGTACGTGGACCCGCAGGCGGCGGTGTGCTGGTCGGCGAACCTCCAGACCGGCTACCACCGGGCCGAGCAGCTCGGCCTCGGCACGCTGCTCGGCCGCAGCACCGGTGAGGCGTTCACGATGAGCTTCGCCGGTCAGGGCTTCGTGGTGGTCCAGCCCTCGGAGGAGCCTCCGGTGGCCGGCAGCGGCTCCCAGCAGCAGGGCGGCGTGCTCGGCGGCCTGCTGCAGTGACCTTCCGGTGCCCGGGGCGTCCGCCGAGGTCGCCCCGGGCCGGTCAGGTCAGCTCGCCGGACCGCAGCCGGGCCACCCAGGCCGCCGCGTCGGCGTAGTCGGCGTCGGTGAGCCCGGGCGGCACCGGCGTCTGCTGGTCACCCGCCGCCGTGCTCCAGCGGTGCCGGGGGTACGACCCCAGGAACCGCACGTCGGCGCAGACCCGGCGCAGCCCCTGCAACGCCTCGCCGAGGCGTACGTCGGCGACGTGTCCGGCGCAGTCCAGGAAGAACACGTAGCGGCCGAGCGCCTCGCCGGTCGGGCGGGACTCGATCCGGGTCATGTTCACGCCGCGTACCGCCAGCTCCATCAGCACCGCCAGCAGGGCGCCCACCCGGTCGTGCGCGAGGCACACCGCGAGCGAGGTGAGATCGTCCCCGGTGGGCGGCGGGGGCGGCCCGGGGCGGGACACCAGCGCGAAGCGGGTCACCGCGCCCGGGTGGTCGGCGATCTTGTCGGCGAGCACCGCCAGCCGGTGCCGGGTCGCGCCGATCGGGGCGCAGATGGCGGCGTCGTACTCGCCGCTGGCCGCACCGGCCGCGGCGGCGCCGTTGGAGAGCACGTCGACCACTGTGGCGTCGGGCAGGTGCTCCCGCAGCCAGCCGCGGCACTGGGTGGACGCCTGCGGGTGTGCCGCGACGGAGCGGACGTCGGACAGCGTGGTGCCGGCGCGGGCGGCGAGCACGAAGTCCACCGGGAGGACCACCTCGCGGGTGATCACCAGCGGGTCGCCCTCGACCAGTTCGTCGAGCGTCACGCCGACCGCGCCGCCGATGGAGTTCTCCAGCGGCACCAGCGCCGCGTCCGCCTCCCCGGCGCGTACCGCGTCGAGCGCCTCACCGACGCTGCGGGCCGGTGTACGGTCCCCGCGCTCGGCGGCGGGCACCGTACGCAGGGCCTGCTCGGCGAAGGTGCCCTCGGGGCCCAGGTAGACGAAGCGGGTCGGCGGTGTTCCGGGCATGTCGACCAGCCTACGCACCTGGCGTGCCGTCGCAGGCCAGGGTACGGATGCCGACCGGCGCCAGGGTCCGCACCTCGACGCCGCACACGTCGGTGCCGGCGGTGACCAGCCTCGGCGTGCCGGTCTCGCCGCGCGTGACCACCTGCAACTCCTCGTGCCCGGTGACCGTCAGCACGGTGTACTGCCAGCCCTCGGCGCAGAGCGGACCGGTCGCCACGGTGACCCGGACGTCGCGGGGCAGTACGCCGGCGGATCCGCGCAGCAGCGCGACGATCCGGTCGCCGGACGGCCGTCCCCGGCAGGGCGCCGCCGACACCGGCACGGCCGGCGAGAGCGTGGGTGCCGGCGGTGGCACGGGTGCGGCCGAGGTCGCGCTCGGCGTGGGCGTGCCGGACACCGACGGGACCGGGAGCGGCGTGGCGGCGGCGGACGGCGCGCGCAGCTCGGGCGGGGCGCCGCAGGCGGTGAGGGCGAGCAGCGTCAGCAGCGCCAGCGGGCGGTGGCGGCGCCGGGGGTGTGGGGTGCGGGGCACGGGGGCGTCCTCGGGGCATCGAGGGGTGTCGTCGTGTGGTGGGGCCGAGGCCATCGTAGGAGGATGAACCGGCCCGGGTGAAGGGCGCCGGGTCCGGTCGCGGATCAGACCGCGGAGAGGAAGGTGAGCGAGCCGGCCACCGCGCCGTCGGTGAGCACCGGCGTGGAGATGGCGTCGACCGTCCGGCCGGCGTCGGAGCCGGGCCCCTGCACCCGCAGCAGGCCGCGGGCGAGCCGCCCGGAGTGCAGCGCCAGCAACGGCGGGATCTTGTCGGTCTCCTGCTCGGTCAGCTCGCTCGGGCTCGCCGTGAAGTCGACCAGGCGCAGGCCGCCCTCCAGCAGCGGCAGACCGATCACGTCGTCCGGAGCGCCCAGGCAGAGCAGGTCGCAGCCGGACGAGGAGATCGCCACGACAGTGGTGCCCTCGTCGATCAGCAGGCACGGTTCGGCGGCCCGGGAGACCATGCCGGACCACTGCCCGAAGTTGTCGGACTCCTGCTCGGTGGATGCCGCGGGCGCGAACACTTCCGAGAGTGAGAGTTCGACGTGGGCCACCGCGCCTCCTATGTACACCGACGGTCTGTCCACGCTAGCCGGTCGGTGCGGCGGAAGCATCGGCTGCCGGGCGGCCGGCGACGGCGCGGACCGACGGAACCAGTCGGGGGCGGTGCCGTGGGCCGCGTGGCGTCGCCGGAGACGTTACCGGCGGGCGGCCCGCTTGTCAGCGGCCGTTCGGCCCTCGTCATACCACCGGTAGTCGGCGGTTGGACGGTACGTGCCGTTGAACCACGTGGCCGGCGCCTGGGCGACGCGGGAGAGCTTCTCGGCGGTGGCCGGGCTGATCCGGTTCCCGCCGGCCACGAGCAGGCGATCCAGCTCGCGGTGGGTGGCCATGAGGCAGTCCTTCGGCAGGCCGTAGACGCTGATCACCCCGGAGCCGACGAACGTCAGCACCGGGCTGACCGGGATCGGCAGGCCGACCGCGTCGGAGAGCGCCTTGCTGGCCCGCTTGGCGTCCCGGCGCGCCTCCGCCACGTACGGCGGGCGCTTGCCGTTGATCTGGACCACGTCTCCGGCGACGAGCACGCGGGCGCGGCCGTGGTCGGCGATGGTGACGGCGAACAGACCGCTCGGACCGATCGCCAGGAAACCGGCCCGGTCGTCCCGGACGCGGTCGAACAGCATGTCGGCGGGATCCGTCCGGGGCCACTCGATGACGTGCCAGGCGGGACCGAGGTGGTCGAGTTGGCCCAGGGCGCGGGCCCCTGCTGCTTCCAACCGGCGGGCCCCCCGCTCCGCCCGGCGACGCCGGGCCCACTCCAATGGAGTCGGTCGGGCCGGCTCGAGCACCGAAGTGGCCTCGACCCGGGAGTGCGGCACCGTGCGGGGCGGCAGTGCCCTGCTCGGTACGGCCTGGCGAGCGGGAAAGACAGTCATCGCGACCTCCGGCAAAAGGTCTCTCGAAGTTATGTCTCCACTACCCTACGTTGCGCCCCCGGGGGCTCGGCAAGTTGGACCGCCGGAGTGAGTGCGGATGAATGCCATATTCATTCACACTTCTTTTCCGGATGGTGCGCAAGCCTGCCCTAGGCTGCGGAGGTGACCCACTATGTGGACAGCGAAGTCGCCCGACTCGGGACGGTACTGCTGCACCGCCCGGGACCGGAACTGGCCCGCCTCACCCCACGCAACAACGACAGTCTCCTGTTCGACGCTATCCCATGGGTGGGACGCGCGCAGGAGGAGCACGACGCGTTCGCGGCGGCGCTGCGCTCCCGCGGGGTGGAGGTGCTCTACCTGGCCGACCTGCTGGTCGAGACGCTCGCCGTGGCGGACGCCCGGGCCGAGCTGACCGAGCAGGTGCTGCGGTCCCGCCGGCTCGGCCACACCCTGCGGCGCCGGGTCGCCGACCATCTGACGTACCTCGACCCGGCCGGGCTGGCCGACGTGCTCACCGCCGGGCTCGCCCACGAGGAACTGCGCATCGGCGCGGACCGGCCCGGCGGTCTGGTCTGGACGCTGATGGACCGGCACGACTTCGTCATCGACCCGCTGCCCAACCTGCTGTTCACCCGGGACTCGTCGGTCTGGATCGGCGACCGGGTCGGCGTGACCAGCCTGGCCATGCCGGCCCGGCGGCGGGAGACCACGCTCACCGACGCGATCTACCGCTACCACCCGCGCTTCGTCGGCACCGAGTTCGTCTACCACCCCCGGCTGGAGCACCTGGAGGGCGGCGACGTGCTGCTGCTCGCCCCGGGGGTGCTCGCGGTCGGCGTCGGCGAACGCACCACCCCGGCCGGCGCGGAACGGCTGGCCCGGCAGGTGTTCGCGGCCGGCCTGGCACACACCATCCTGGTGGTGCCGATCGCGCAGGAACGCGCCACCATGCACCTGGACACGATCTGCACGATGGTCGACGTCGACGCCGTGCTGATGTACCCGAACGTCGCCCACGAGCTGTCCGCGTACACGGTCATCGCCGGCGCGGACGGCGACGACCTGCGGGTCGACGGCCCGGCGCCGTTCCTGCGGGCCGCCGCCGACGCGATGGACATCGACCAGCTCCGGGTGATCGACACCGGCCTCGACCCGGTCACCGCCGAACGCGAGCAGTGGGACGACGGCAACAACACGCTCGCTATCGCGCCCCGGCTGTGCGTGGGCTACGAGCGCAACGTGGAGACGAACGCGCACCTGGAACGGGCGGGCATCGAGGTGATCGCGATTGCCGGGTCCGAGCTGGGGTCCGGGCGGGGCGGCCCGCGCTGCATGTCCTGCCCGCTGGTGCGGGAGAAGGGCGGGGCCGCCTGACCCGGAGACGTCAGCGCAGCGTCAGCTGGCGGCCCAGCAGACCCTGGCGGGCCCGGCGGCCGGCGGCGTCGAGCGGCTCCTTGTCCGCGACCGCCTCGGCGTAGCGCTTGGCGAACTCCGCCACCGGCGCCTCCCACTCGGCGGCCGGGGTGTCCTCCGGCAGGTCCCAGACCGGCGCCAGCCGCCCGTGCGCCCGGAACATGCCCGCGAACTTCGTGTCGTCGCCGAGCGTCAGGGCCCCCGCGGCGGCGAGGCGGGACAGCGCATCCAGCGCGGTGTCCTCGTCCTCCGGCAGCACCAGGCGCACGTGGGCCTTCTCCGGCACCTGGCACCAGTACGCGGCCCGCGCGGCGGCCAGCTTCACGGTCGGGTAGATCGCCGAGTTGGCCCGCTCCAGGGACGCCTGCACGTTCGGGTCGTCGGCGGCGCCCGGGTCCAGCCAGAAGTCGAACCCGTCGTGCATGGTGATCTCCAGCGGACCGTCCACCAGGATGTCCTGGAGGCGGGGGCCCGGCCCGGGCAGCGGCGGCACGCTCACCTGGCCGCCCGGCTCGGTCCGCAGCGCGGAGATCAGCGCGTCGGCCAGGTCACGGGAGACGTCGCCGGACTGCTGGTGCCGCTGCAGGCCGATGAAGACCCGGCCGTCCGGCTTGGTCATCGCCGGGGCGGCCATCGGCAGCACGGTGGCCAGCGTGACCGGGCGGTCGCCGTACTCCTCGATCAGCTCCGGGGTCAGCCGCAGCGGCGCGGACGCGGCCGGGACCAGCTCGCGCAGGGCGATCCACTCCGGCTCGTCGGCCAGGCCCTCGAACGGCCGGGGGACGAAGACGTCGCGCACCTTCTCCCGCTTCGGGGTGGCCTCGCCGGCCCGCTGGTTCTTCCGACGCTTGCTCATGCGCCCGCTCCGCTCCGCTCGCCCATGGCGAGACAGCCTAGATGCCGGGCCTCGGCGGCGGGGGCCGGACCCGCCCGCCGCGTCGGTCAGCCGGCGGTGACCAGGTCCGGCCGGTGCGCCGGGACCGGGTCGAACCGGGCCCACACGCTCTGGCCCAGGCCGTCGCGCTCCACGCCCCAGCCGCTGGCGAGCCCGGCGACGATGTGCAGTCCGCGCCCGTCGGCGGCGTCCGGCGCGGCGGTACGCATGCACGGGCCGGCACCGGATCCGCCGTCGGTGACCCGGAGCTCGACGCTCGGCCCCTGCCCGGTCGGGTGCAACCGCCAGGCGACCCGCACCACGCCGCCGGGCAGGGCGTCGGCGTGCCGGACCGCGTTGCCCACCAGTTCGGCGAGGACCGCGACCAGGTCGGCCAGCAGGACCGGGGGTACGACACCGGTCAGCTCGTCGGCGAGCCGGTGCCGGGCCAGACGCGCGCCGGTGGGGTCGTGGGGCACCACCACGCACCACGACCGTTCGGCCGAACCAGTCGACACGTCGTTCCTTTCCCGCCCGTGAGCGCCCCGGTCAACCCCGGGGCAGCCGCACCTCTGCGACCGTACCGCCACCGGCTCTGGGCCGGAGGGATACCCATCCGTTCTGCTGTTCAACGATCTGGCGGACGAGATAGAGACCGAGTCCGGCGCCGGGGTAGCGCCGGCGGTCGCCGGACTCCCCCTGCCAGAACCGGTCGAAGGCCCGCTCGACGTGTTCCGGGCGGATGCCGATGCCCCGGTCGGCCACCCGGAACGAGACGGTCCGTTCGTTCGCCTCGGCGGTGATCTCGATCGGCGTGTCCGGCAGCGAGTACTTCCCGGCGTTGGTGCCCAGTTCGGTGAGCACCGTGGCGAGGCTGTGCCGGTCGCCGAGCGCCTTGGGCAGGTCGGTGGGCAGGTCGAGGGCGACCCGGTGCCGGACGTCCGCCGGCAGGTCGGCGACCGCCGCGCGCAGCGCGTCGACCAGGTCGAAGGGCGCGGCCGGCTCGCCGCCGGGACGGTTCTCGGTGGCGGCGGTCAGCAGCCGGTCGACCAGGCGGGCCAGTTCGTTCGCCCGTTGGCCGATGATCCGGGCGGCCTGCCTCCGGTCGCTGTCGCTCAGCGAGTCCCAGTGGTCGGTGAGCGTGTCCGCGTACCCCTTGATCACGGTGACTGGGGTACGCAGCTCGTGGCTGGTCACCGCGACGAACAGATCGCGGTCGTGGTCGCGGCGCTGTTGGTCGGTGGTGTCGCGGAAGCTGACCACCCGCAGCGCGTTCGGGCCGGGCAGTTCGCCGGAGGTGATCCGCAGCCAGCGGCCGTCCGGCAGCCGGTGGTCGAGCACCTGGCCGGGAGGCGGCAGCGGGAACGGCAGCGGACGGCTCAGCGCCTCGTCCGCGGGCCGGCCGGTCACCTCGACCGCGGCCGGGTTCCAGAGCCGGACCCGCCCGTCCCGGTCCACCACCGCCAGTCCGTCGGCGAGCGCCGCCACCACCGGGCCGTCCCCGTGTACGGGCAGGCCGGTCTGATCGCCGTACATGTGGGCGATGCACGCGGCGACGTAGCCGATGACGGCGCGTTGCGCCGGCTGCGGCGGCTCATCGAGCGGGTAGAGCGCGTGCAGGCTGCCGACGGTGAGCCCGCCGATCTCGGCGCGCGCCACGATCATCCGGCAGAGGCCACGGCCGACCACCTCGTCGGCGAGCGCGCCGGGGATCGCGTCGACCCGGACCTCCCGCACCGGCGGACCGGCGAGCAGGCAGACGGTGGCCGGGTCGCTGGGCGGCAGCGGACGGCCCAGCACGAACTCGGCTCTGCCGGTCGCCGCGATCACCCGGCCCCCGGCCGGGGTGAACTCCACGAAGACCAGGCCGGCCGCGCCGACCGCCGGTTCGACCTCGCGGAGCAGGCGGGTGAGCACGGCGAGACCGGACTCGCCCGAGTTGATCATGTTGATCACTGCGGTGTGGCCGGCGATGAAGGCGGGGTAGTCGGTTCGCTCCGGCATGTCCCGAGTGTGCCGCGCCGTCCGCGTCCGGGACACCCCCGGCCGGTCGACCGTTCCCGGTACCGATCGACGGGACTCACCGGCCCAACCGGGCCAACGCGTGGGCCGGCCGGTCCGTGATCACCCCGTCCACGCCCGCTTCCAGCACGAGTTCCAGATCCTCCGGCTCGTTGACGGTCCAGACGTACACCGCGTTGCCGGCGGCGCGCAGCGCGGGCACCAGGCGCGGGCGGGCCCGGACCAGGTCCACGCCGGGGCCGGCGATCCGGGTGCCGAACGGCAGCCGGCCCAGCGGCAGCAGGAGGCGCGGCAGCACCTCCAGCAGCAGCACCGTGGGCAGGGCCGGGGCGAGTTCCCGGATCCGGCGTACGGCGAGCGGCGAGAACGACATCACCGTCACCTGGACCGGATGGTCCGGGCGGGGTTCGGCCAGCCCGTACCGGCGCAGCATCTCGACCAGGCGGCGCTCGACCTCGCCCCGGTAGCGGGACGGGTGCTTGGTCTCGATCAGCAGCCGGACCGGCCGCCCGGCGCCCAGCACCGCGTCGAGCAGCCGCTCCAGCGTGAGCAGCCGGGTGTGCGACTCGTCCAGCGGCGCGTCGTCCTCGGCGAGCGTCGCGGCGCGGTGCCAGGAGCCGAAGTCCAGCGCCTCCAGCTCGGCGAGCGTCCGCGCGCTGACCAGCCCACGGCCGTTGCTGGTGCGGTCCAGCCGACGGTCGTGCACGCAGACCAGATGCCCGTCGCGGGTCAGCCGGACGTCGCACTCCAGCCCGTCCGCGCCCTCGTCGAGAGCGCGCAGGTAGGCGGCGAGCGTGTGCTCCGGCAGGTCGTACGAGGCGCCGCGGTGGGCGAAGACCAGGGGGACGGTCATGGCCGCGTCACCCGGCTCAGGCGACCCGGCCCGGCTGCCCGTCGTCGGTGACCACCGGACGGCCGGCGGCGGCCCAGTCGCCCATCCCGCCGTCGACGTTGCGGACCTGGTCCCAGCCGTTGCGCATGAGGTAACCGACCACCTGGGCGGACCGGCCGCCGGAGCGGCAGATCACCGCCACGTCGCGGTCCTGCGGGATCTCGGCGATCCGGGCGGGCAGCTCGGTCATCGGCAGGTGGTGGGCGGCCGGCGCGTGGCCGGCGGCCCACTCGTCGTCCTCGCGGACGTCGAGCAGGTAGACGTCGTCGGGCACGGCCGACGCGGGGACGCTGGGTAGTGAGGCTCCGAACACGGTGACCAAGCCTAGTCGCACACGCCGCTCACAGCCGGTTGACCCAGCGCGGGTTGGCGCCGGCCCATTCCGGCACGCGCGTGTCGCGCAGCGCGGTGAACAGCCCGCCGCCGCCGTTGTCCAGGACCACGTACGAGACGCCGTCGATGGTCTGCGGGTAGGAAGGCACCTGGACCCCGCGCAGGGCGTCCGCGGGCAGGCCGCGCAGCGCGAACAGCAGCTCGTCCAGGGGTACGCCGTTGGTGTCGACAGTCAGCGCCCCGCCTGCCGCGCGCAGCACCCGGTCCAGCTTGACCGGGTCGCTGCGCAGTCGCGTCTCGCCCGCCCGGTCGAGCATCGCCCGCAGCATCTGCTGCTGGTGCCGCTGCCTGTCGAAGTCGCCGCCGGGCAGGTCGTAGCGCTGTCGCACGTAGTCGAGCGTCCGCGCGCCGTCCATCTGCTGGCAGCCGGTGTCGAACTGATGCCGGGTGTGGATCGAGCGCACCGGCGTGTCCACGCACATCCGGATGCCGCCGAGCTGGTCGATCACCTGCTTGAAGCCGGAGAAGTCGACGAGCGCGGCGCCGTCGAAGCGGACCCCGGTGAGCCGGCTCAGGGTGGCGCTGAGCAGCCGCGCGCCGCCCTCGCCGCCGCCGCCGTGCTCGTACGCGGCGTTGACCTTGTCCTGGCCGCCGGGGAAGCCTGGCGCCGGGGGGAGCGCCACCAGCAGGTCGCGCGGCACGGAGATCAGGTACGCCTGCCGCATCCCGGCCGGTACGTGCACGATCAGGATGCTGTCGGAGCGCTGGTCCTCCGGGTTCGCGCCGGGCCGGTGGTCCGAGCCGATCAGCAGGTAGTTGAGCGCGCCGTCCAGGTCTGTCCGCTTCTTCCGGGCGGCCGGGTCGAGCAGTTGCTCCTTGGCGACGGTGCTGTCGTAGCGCGAGGTGAGCCAGTGCAGCCCGGCGATGCCGAGCGTGGCGAGCAGGACCAGCACGAGGCCGGTGCCGAGCAGGAACCGGGCCCAGCGGGCGGGTCCACCCCGCCCGCGTCGGTTCCGTGCTGGCCTGGACGTGACGATCCCCCCGTAGCCGCGACATGAGACCCGCTCACGTCAGGCTACGGGGGGATCGGCCGACCGTTACCGCTTTCGCGCAGGTCAGCGGGTCATTTCCGGGTGGAGAGGACGTCCGGGTTGTTCACCACGAAGTCGGCCAGCTTGTCGTTCTTGACCGCCTTGAACATGTCCATCGTCGTCTCGTTGAACGTCTCCCGGCCGTTGTCGTTGCCCGCGAAGGTGCCGCCGTTGGTCCGCAGGGTGACCAGGTCGTTCCCGTTGAGGTTCTTGAGCGTGAAGATGAAGTTGGCGATCGGCACGCCGCCGGTGTCCAGGACGAACGCCTTGCCCGCGGCCTTCATCAGCGAGTTCAGCTTCAGCGGGTTGGTCAGCATGCCGCCCTCGGTGGCCTTCTTGGCCATCGCCTTGATCAGCTGCTGCTGGTTCTGCTGCCTGTCGTAGTCGCTGTTCGGCAGGCCGTAGCGCTGGCGGGAGTAGTCGAGCGCCTCCCAGCCCTCCATCTCCCGGCAGCCCTTCTTGTGCACCACTGCCTTGTACGGCTTGCCGGTCTTCTTCGCGTCGGCGTTCCACATCGGCTTGCCGTCGACGTACGACATGTGGTGCGACTTGACCTCGTGGCTCACGCAGATCCGCACCGAGCCGAGCGCGTCGATCACGCTCTTGAAGCCGCCGAAGTTGATGATCGCGGCACCGTCGAAGCCGATCCCGGTCATCGACTTGATCGTCTTGGCCATCAGCTGGGCGCCGCCCTCCCAGCCGCCGCCGTTCTGGGCGCCATGGAAGAAGGCTGCGTTGATCTTGTCGGTGCCGCCCTTGTAACCGCTCTTGTCGAACGCCGGGATACGCGCCTCGGTGTCCCGGGGGATCGAGATCAGGTACGCCTGGTCGTGGCTGGCCGGGATGTGCAGGATGATGATCGTGTCCGACCGGACGTCGTCGGCGGCCCAGCGCTCGCGGGCGTCCACACCGAGCAGCAGCATGTCGATCGGGCCTTCGAGGCTGTTGCCGCCCTCGGCCTCGCTCTTGCCCGCCCCGCCGAGCAGGTTGCGCTGGGCGATGTTGTCCGTGGCCTGGCCGATGACCGCCTTGCTGCCGACGATCGCGACGCCACTGGTCACCATCAGCACGGCGCCGAGCACGAGCGTGAGCTTCGCCCAGAGCGGGTCCTTGCGCTTGGTGCGCTTCTTCTTGCCACCGCCGGGACCGCGACCGCCGGAACCAGGCTGTGTGGGGATGACCGGAGGGACCCGCCCGGATGATCCGGGTGCCGGTGACTGCGGGCGACGGCTGGTCTGGACCGACATGCGTGCTCCAGCTCGGTGATCGGGGGCGGGACCACTTTACGTATCTGTTCCCGTTCTCGCGACCTCGTAGGCTCGCAATTCCCGTCAATACCGGCCACCATTCCCGGGTTGTGGCCGAACGGGCAGGGGTAAGGAGCCGGTCGGCGGTTGGCCTCCGTGGTGGCGAGGCTCTAACGCGCGGTACCGGTCGTGTCGTGCCGGCGTCAGCCGCCCGCGTTGTCGCCCGAACCCTTCTTGTTGGCCTGCATCCACTCGGCCATCCGGTCCGCGGCGATCGCCTTGTACATCGCCAGCGCCTTCTCCCGGTCGGAGACCACCACCGACTGGCCGTCGATGGTCTGGCCGCCCAGGTGCGGGCTGGTGACGAACGTCAGGTTGTCGCCCCGCAGGCTGCGGAACTGCACTGCCATGTCGGTCAACGAGAATCCCTGGTCGACCGTGACGGCGGCGGTCACCGCCTTGAGGAAGTCGTTCAGCTTCTTCGGGTTGGTCAGCGTCCCGGTGCTGGCCGCCTTGTCCATCAGCGCCTTCAGGAACTCCTGCTGGTGCCGCATCCGGGCGAAGTCGCCGTCCGGGAACTGCTTGCGCTGCCGGACCCAGTCCAGCGCCTCGGCGCCGTTCATGTGGTTCACGCCCTTGGTGAACGTCCGGTACGGCTTGTGGATCGAGGTGATGGTCCGCTCCACCTTGAGGTCGACCCCGCCCAGGGCGTCGGTGACCTCCTTGAAACCGCCGAAGTCGATGGCCATGACGTGGTCGATCCGTACGTCGGTGAAGCACTCCACGGTCTTCACCGCGAGCGGCAGGCCGCCGAACGCGAACGCCGCGTTGATCTTGTTGCGTGACCCGGAGTCGCAGGACGCGCCGGCGCTCTCCGGGATCGGCACGTACAGGTCACGCGGCACCGACACCAGGTAGGCGCTCTTGTGGTCGGACGGGATGTGCATGACGATCACGGTGTCCGCGCGCCACTTGCCGGAGCCGTCGACAGGGGCGTCCGGATCCCGCGAGTCGCTGCCGACGAGCAGGATGTTGAACGCGCCGTCGACCTGCTTGGCCGGCCGTCCCCCGGTGATCCCGGCGAACGGGTCGGTGCGGGCCAGGTCGTCGTCCAGGTTGCGGGCGTAGAACCAGGCGCCGAGGCCGCCGAGCAGCGCCAGCACCAGCACCGCCACACCGGCCACCAGGCCGATGCGCCCCCAGCGGGGCCGAGGTCCACGCCGCCCGGACCCGCCCGGCCCACCGCCACCCGGGCCACCGGGACCGATCGGGCCGGGCGGGCCGCCGGGACCGCCGGAACGAGGTGCCTCGTCGTGTGCGGGGTACCACCTGGCTTCCGAGGGGCGGGCGCGCCCGGTGGCGGCCCGGTCGGAGCCGGGAACCGAGGCGCGGCCCGCGCCCCGGCTGAGGTGTCGGGGGATCGGGGCGCCGGCAGACGAGGTCGCTGACATGTAACCGAGGGTAGGTCGGCCGGGCCACCGACGCCCTCGTACGCGCGCCGATGTCAGCCGCGTCCCCGGCGGGTTCAGTACCCGAGACGCCCGCGGAAGTACTCGATCGT
Source organism: Micromonospora sp. CA-248089 (assembly GCF_050948515.1). Classification (NCBI taxonomy): domain Bacteria; kingdom Bacillati; phylum Actinomycetota; class Actinomycetes; order Micromonosporales; family Micromonosporaceae; genus Micromonospora; species Micromonospora sp. CA-248089. The sequence goes on along the minus strand of NZ_CP192016.1, from coordinate 6,382,835 downwards.
GCGCCGGAGGCCGTCTTCGGGCGTGACGCTCGGCTCGTATCCCAGCAGTTCGCGGGCGAGGGTCAGGTCCGGGCGCCGCATCTCCGGGTCATCGGAAGCACGCGTGATGTAGCTCACCTCGGACGTGCTTCCGGTGAGTGACACGATCGTCTCGGCGAGTTGCCGCATCGACATCTCGTGCTCGGTGCCGCAGTTGATCGGCCCGGTCTGGGTCGAGTCGAGCAGCAGCAGGATGCCGCGCACCAGATCGTCGACGTAGCAGATCGAGCGGGTCTGGTTGCCGGTGCCGTGCACCGTGATCGGCTCGCCGCGCAGCGCCTGGGAGATGAACGTCGGGATGGCCCGGCCGTCGTCCGGGCGCATCCGCGGGCCGTACGTGTTGAAGATCCGCACGATCGCGGTGTCGGTGCCCCGGCTGCGGTGGTACGCCATGGTGGCCGCCTCGGAGAAGCGCTTCGCCTCGTCGTAGACGCTCCGGATGCCGATCGGGTTGACGTTGCCCCAGTACGTCTCGCGCTGCGGGTGCTCCTTCGGGTCCCCGTACGCCTCGGACGTGGAGGCCATCAGGAACCGCGCGCCGTCGTCGGTGGCCCGCTCCAGCAGCGCCAGCGTGGCCACCGAGCCGACCCGGAGGATCTCCACCGGCAGCTTCTCGAAGTCGGTGGGGCTGGCCGGGGACGCCATGTGCAGGATCGCGTCGAACCGCTCGGCCATCGCCGGGTGCTGCGGCAGGCCGTCGGAGATGTCCGCCTCGACGAGCGTGAAGGTCGGCTTGTCCAGCAGGTGGGCCACGTTGTCCTTGGACCCGGTGACGAAGTTGTCCAGCACCACGACCGTGCAACCGCGCTCGACGAGCCGGTCGACCAGGTGGGACGGGACGAAACCGGCGCCGCCGGTGACGAGGATGCGGTGTCCGGTACCGAAGCGGGGAGCGACCTTCATGGCGGTCAGCCTATACACGCGAGGCGGGGCCCCCGCGCAAGGCAGGGGCCCCGGTCGAGCGTGGTGATCAGTGCGCGCCGGCTCCGGTGAGCGAGCGCACCTCCAGCTCCGCGTACTTCTCCTCGTCGCTCTCCTTGGACAGGATCGTGCCGAGCCAGCCGCACAGGAAGCCGAACGGGATCGAGATGATGCCCGGGTTCGACAGCGGGAACCACTGCCAGTCGTGGTCGGGGAACATCGCCGTCGGCGCGCCGGAGACGACCGGCGAGAAGAAGACGAGCACCACCGCGGCGAGCAGGCCGCCGTAGATCGCCCAGACCGCGCCCGAGGTGTTGAACCGCTTCCAGAACAGGCTGTAGAGGATCGCCGGCAGGTTGCCCGAGGCGGCGACCGCGAACGCCAGCGCGACCAGGAACGCCACGTTCAGGTTCTGCGCGAAGATCGACAGGACGATCGAGACCGCGCCGATCACGAGCGCGGAGATCCGGGCGACGTTCACCTCCTGCCGCTCCGACGCCTCACCCTTCTTCATCACGTTGGCGTAGAAGTCGTGCGCCAGGCTCGACGACGACGCCAACGTCAACCCGGCGACAACGGCGAGGATCGTGGCGAACGCGACCGCCGCGATGATCGCCAGCAGTGTCGCGCCGCCCAGGTTCCCGCCGAGGAAGTCCACGCCCAGCGCCTCGGCCAGCTGTGGCGCCGCCGTGTTGCCGGCCTTGTCCTGCTCGGTGATCGCCTGCCCGCCGACGATGGCCGCCGCGCCGAAGCCGAGCGCCAGGGTGAGCAGGTAGAACGAGCCGATGATGCCGATCGCCCAGAGCACGCTCTTACGGGCCGCCCGCGCGGTCGGCACGGTGTAGAAGCGGATCAGGATGTGCGGCAGGCCGGCCGTGCCGAGGACCAGCGCGATGCCCAGCGAGAGCAGGTCCATCTTGCTGTAGAACGTCTTCAGCGCGTCGCCGGGTGTCTCCACGCCGTAGCGCAGCCCGGGTTCGAGGAACGCCGCTCCCTTGCCGGAGGCGCTGGCCGCGTCGCCGAGCAGCGAGGACAGGTTGAACTTGTACTTGGCGAGCACCAGCAGCGTCATCACCAGCGCGCCGCCCATCAGCAGGAACGCCTTGACGATCTGCACGTAGGTGGTGCCCTTCATGCCGCCGACCGTCACGTAGATGATCATCAGGGCGCCGACCAGGATGATGGTGGCGACCTTGGCGGTGTCGGCGTCCATGCCGAGGAAGGTGGTGCCCGGCTTGATGCCGAGCAGCAGCGCGACGAGCGCGCCGGCGCCGACCATCTGGGCCAGCAGGTAGAAGATCGACACGGTGATGGTGGAGACCGCCGCCGCGGTCCGGACCGGCCGCTGCCGCATCCGGAACGCCAGGACGTCCGCCATCGTGTACCGGCCGGAGTTGCGCAGCAGCTCGGCCACCAGCAGCAGCGCCACCAGCCAGGCGACCAGGAACCCGATCGAGTAAAGGAAGCCGTCGTAGCCGTAGAGCGCGATGATGCCGGCGATGCCCAGGAAGGACGCCGCCGACATGTAGTCGCCGCCGATCGCCATGCCGTTCTGGAAACCGGAGAACGACCGGCCGCCGGCGTAGAAGTCGGTGGCGGTCTTGGTCTGCCGGCTGGCCCAGACGGTGATCGCCAGCGTGATCGCCACGAAGACCAGGAACAGCGTGATGGTGAGGTTCCGGGCGGTGGTGCTGCCCGCCTCAGCCGCGAGGACCGTGTTCATGGGTCACCTCCCCGATCTCGTCACGGATCTTGTCGGCGACCGGGTCGATCCGGCGGTTGGCGAACCGGGAGTAGAGCCAGGCGATGACGAACGTGGAGACGAACTGGAGCAGGCCGAAGACCAGGGCGACGTTGATGTTGCCGATCAGCTTCGTGCCCATGAATCCCCGCGCGTACGCGGAGAGGATGACGTAGAGCGCGTACCACAGGAAGAACGCGACGGTCATCGGGAAGACGAAGCCGCGCAGCGCGCGACGCAACCCGGCGAACTCGTCCGACCGCTGGACGGCGAGGTACCGTTCCGCCGCCGACTCGGCGGGTGCGGACGCGGGTGTGTCCGTGGACATCTGTGGATCACCACCTTCGCAAGGCGTGGGGGAGTTTCGCGCACGGTAGAGAGGGCGCTCCCGGCCCGGGAAGGCTCCGCCGAGGGCCGGTCGACGCTTGCGCCGAACGGCACCCCCACTGCGCCCAGTGACCCACGTCACTCCGCTAACCGGTCACCCCAACCCCGTTGATCATGAAGTTGACGGCGACAAATCGGACGCCGAATGCGGCCAACTTCATGATCGTCGGAGCAGGGGTCAGCCGGGGAGGTTGTGGTAGCGGCCGCGGTAGTGCAGCAACGGAGGGGTGTCCGCAGGTAGGGCCACCGACTCGATGGTGGCCTCGACCAGCAGGGCCCAGCCGTACTCGCGGGCGGTGTCCAGGCGGCACCCCGCCCACCCGCCGGCGTCCGCCGGCACCGGGCCGTACGGCGTCTCGGTCCAGGTGTCGAGCGCGAACAGTCCGCCGGGCGACGGGAACAGCCCGGCGAAGCGGTCGGCGAGCTGCCGGTGCTGCGGGCCCAGCGGGGCCACCGCGAACCGTCCCGCCTCCTCGATGGCCGCCCACAGGTCCGACTCCGGATCGATCAGGCCGAGCAGCCGGTCCGGCTCGCCCTCGGCCACGAGCGTGGACGAGACGGTCAGCCCGGCCGGTCCGGGCGCGGTCCAGAGCGTCACCGGTGCGGCCAGCCGGCCGCGCAGCCGCCGCACCGGCGAGCGTTGCCCGGCCGGCGCCGCGAACGGATCGGTGGAGTGGATCTGCGCGCCCGGATCTGGATTCACGTGAAACATTGTGCCGCCCGCCGTCGGGCGAGGTTCGACGGAACGCCCTACCCTGCCGGGCATGAATCTCATCCCCCCGCAGCAGCTCGCCCAGGAACGGGTGGTCGCCGCCGACGCCGTCCTCGGCGGCCAGGTCGACCTGCGCGCCTATCCACACCGGCACCTGCTGCTCCGGGCGAACAACACCTGGGGTCGCCGGGCGTTCCAGCCGCTGATGGAAGCGGTCGAGCACCTGTCCAACTACGGTTGGGAGCTGGTCACCATGACCAGCGTCGGCGACGGCCACCACGTCTACGCGGCGATGCGCCGCACCGCCTGACGGCGGGCCGGGACGCGCGGATCAGTCGTCGGCGAGCAACCGGCGGGCGGCGGCCAGCACCTCCGGATCGGCGCAGCCGGCCGCGTACCCGGCGATCCGGCGCCGGATGTCGCGCCCGAGCAACCACCCCCCGATCCGCTCGGCGACCGGGCGCAGGAACGCGGGCCGGCAGCGGAAGTTGTACCGCCACGTCGCGATCGTGGTGTCCGGCTCCGGACCGGGCGCGAAGCGCCAGCCGCCGCCGAACCGTTCGAAGAACCACGGTCCGCGCACCATCTTCATGCCGACGTTCGTCGGCGGTGACCAGGAGACGTACTCGCTGACCATGACCAGGCCGTGCCGGGAGCGGGTGAACGTGCGCACGCCCCGGCCGGGCCGCGTCGCACCGTCGACGAAGTGCTGCTCACGGACGAACGGGTCCCAGCGGTACCGCACCGGTGCGGTGGTCTGGGAGACGGCGAACGCCAGCTCCGGGGGAACGGGGACGGTGGTGACCGCCTCGACGACAGGCATCAGCGCCTCGGGGTGACGTTCGCCAGCAACTCCGGCTGCCGGTGATCCAGTGTGTCCCCGGCCATGTACGCGCCGAGCAGCGCCGCGCCCCCGCCGTACGCCAGGCCGAGCGGCAGCGCCAGCCAGAGCCACACGTCGCCGAGCAGCGCGGCGGCCAGCACGAACGGCACCGCCACCACCGCCGAGCCGACCATGGAGACCAGGGTGAGCAGGCCCTTGGTGAAGCCCGCGCCGCTGTTCAGGGCGAACGGGTTGCTGGACTCGGGCAGCGAGTACGCGCCGAGCACGGAGACGAACGCGTTGATCGCCAGCCCGCAGCCGTACGCGGCGAACAACGCGCCCCCCATGACACCGAGCCATGCGGGCCGGCCGAGGACGACGGCGAGGGCGACCGCGATCACGAGGAGCATCGGCACCACGTAGATCGAGAACGCGGCCATCCGGGCCCGCAGCTCCACCCGCCCGGGCACCCCGGCGACCACGTTCGCCGCGTACGAGCTGCCGTCGAAGCCGAACTGGTTGGCGAGCGTCAACGACGCGAGCGCCCCGACGAAGATCATGGTGAGGCTGACCATCGCCGGTGAGGAGTCGGCGGTGGCCTGGTCGAACGCGGCGCCGCCCTCGGACAGGAACGCCGGGCCACCCAGGTTGACCATCAGCGGCACGAACACGCCGACCACGGCGACGGTGATCAGGTTCGCCCGGCGACGGGCGTCCCGCCACCAGTAGCGGCACTCCCGGGCGACGATCGCGCCGAACCGGTCCCGCCGGGCCCAGCCCACCGCGCGGGGGAAGAGCTGCGTCACCGCGCCGCCGGCCACCCCGCGTGGCGCCCGCGCGGGGCCGCTGCTCGCCGCGCCCACCATCGCCGTCTCCAGCGACCGGGACCACCAGAACAGGAGTACGCCGAGCGTCGCGACCGCGATCAGCAGCTTCACCACCGCGGCGCCGGCCCGGCCCTGGGCCACGTCCACGCCGACGGTCCACGGTGCGCCGAACGGCGTCCAGCCGACCACCCGGGCCACACCGTCCAGCCGGTCCCAGTCGGTCTGCCGTACCGCGGCGAGCACCAGCAACTGCAACGGCCCGAGCAGTGCGGCCAGCACCGCCAGCAGCACGGCGGCCAGGTCACGGACCCGGCGGGAGCGCAGCATCGTCGCGAACGCGCTCGTGAGCGCGCGGGCGCCGGCCAGGCAGACGAGCAGCCCGACGACCACGCCGAGCGCGCCGACGAGGGCGGCCGGCCAGCCACCGAGCGCGCCGGCGGTGACCACCAGGCCGGCCGCCGTGATCGCCGTCGCCAGCGCCGGCACGCTCACCAGCGCGGCGGCGAGCAGACCGGTGACCAGGGTGCGGCGGGACAGCGGCAGCAGCGCGAACCGGGCCGGGTCGAGCGTCTCGTCCACGCCGAAGAAGACGAGCGGCAGGAGCAGCCAGCCGAGCGTGAGCAGGCCACCGCCGAAGGCGGTGATCATCAGCGCGTACCGGGACTCGCCGGCCAGCCCGGGCGCGGCCAGCAGGAAGAACCCGACGGCGGCGAACCAGAGCCCCAGCAGCAGGCCGAGCACGAACAGCGCGACCCGCCACTTCTGGCCGCGGAAGTTGTTGCCGAGCACCCGCAGCTTGAGACGGACGAAGTGCCACGGCGACACGCGCCGGGCGGGCCGCTCGGGGACGGTCACCGGGACAGCCACGACAGCTCCTCGCCGGTCGCGGTCCGGCCGCCGACCACCTCCACGAAGACCTCCTCGAGCGACCGGTCGCCGCGCACCTCGGTGAGCGTGCCCACCCGCTTGATCCGGCCCTCGGCCAGGATCGCCACGTGCGAGCAGAGCCGCTCGACCACCTCCATCACGTGGCTGGAGAAGATCACCGTGCCGCCGCCGCTGACGTACCGGTGCAGGATGTCGCGGATCAGCGCCGCCGAGACCGGGTCGACCGCCTCGAACGGCTCGTCCAGCACCAGCAGGCGCGGACCGTGCAGCAGCGCGCAGGCCAGCCCGATCTTCTTCTTCATGCCCGCCGAGTAGTCGACCACGAGCGTGCGGCCGGCGTCGGAGAGCGCCAGCACGTCGAGCAGCTCCGCCGCCCGCTGGTCGACCACCGCCGGGTCCATGCCGCGCAGCAGACCGTGGTACGCCAGCAGCTCCGCCCCGCTCAGCCGGTCGAAGAGGCGTACGCCGTCCGGCATCACGCCGAGCAGGCTCTTGGCGCGTACCGGGTCGGCCCAGACGTCGTACCCGAGGACCCGCGCCTCACCAGCGTCGGGCCGCAGCAGGCCGACGGCCATGGAGAGGGTGGTGGTCTTGCCCGCGCCGTTCGGTCCGAGCAGGCCGTAGAACGAGCCGGTCGGCACGGCGAGGTCGACGCCCGCCACCGCGACCTTGGTGTCGAAGCGCTTGGCCAGACCACGAAGGGAGAGTGCCGGCTGCTGATCGGTCATGGTCCGACCGTATCGGGCCCCGGCGAACGGCCGCTCGGACGGCAGGATGATCTCGCATCATCCCTGAGAGCTACGAGTCGCATTGCCGACGGCCTGCAACCGACGACCGGGTCGGTGGGTGTCAGTCCCAGGGACGGCAGCGGGGAGAGACATGGATGCGGACAGTGCGTTCGAGGAGTTCTACCGGAGCAGCAGACAACGCGTGGTGACGGTGCTGTACGCGCTCGGCGGCGACCGGGCCGAGGCTCAGGACGCCGCCCAGGAGGCGTACGCGCGGGCCTGGCAGCGCTGGTCGCAGGTGAGCGAGTACGACGATCCGGAGGCGTGGGTCCGTACCGTCGGTCACCGCCTGCTGGTCAACCGGTGGCGCAAGGTGCGCAACAGCGTCGTCGCCTACCGGAGGCACGGGCCACCACCACCGGTGCGGCCCCCCTCGGAGAACACAGTGGCTCTGGTCGCCGCACTGCGGCAGCTCTCCTCGGACCAGCGGCAGGCCGTCGTCCTCTATCACCTGGCCGACCTGTCGGTCGCGGAGATCGCCGCGCAGACCGGCGTACCCAGCGGCACGGTCAAGGCTCGCCTCTCCCGGGGTCGCAAGGCCCTCGCCGCCCTGCTCGACATGACCCTGCCGGAGGAGATCCGCAATGCCTGATCCGATCTTCTCGGACCTGTACCGGGACACCGATGACCTCGTCTGGCCACCCACCGAGCAGGTGCGGCGCCGAGGTCGGCAGCGGACGCGGCGTACCCAGATCGCCGCCGGCCTGGCCACGGTGGTCGCGGTGGGTGTCGTCGCGTCGGGTGTGGCGCTGGCCCGTCCGGACGTCGCGCCGCCACCCGTGCCCCCGGCGACCGTCGAGCCCACCACGCCGACTCCCACGCCCACGCCGAGTTCCACGCCGTCGGCCGAGCCGTCCGCGAGCGGGGCGGCGACACCGAGTCGCACCACCGGGCGGCCCGTAGGCAGCACCGGCGGCGGGTCGACCAGCCGTGCGCCGAGCCGGACGATTCCGGCGGCGGCGATGCTCCAGCTCGCCGACCTCCCGTCGGGCTTCACGATCGAGACGGAAGGGGTGGAGGGTGACTGGTCCCTGGAGTCCGTGACCCTCTTCTGCAAGAACGAGTCGCCGACGCTGGCCGACGGGCAGATCGCCACCCGGTCGGTGACGTTCGACTCGCCCACCGACTGGCTGACCCAGCGGGTGACCCGGCACTCGGGCACCTCCGCCACCACGGTGATGAAGAATCTCCGCAAGTTTGTCGCGGGCTGCGAGATGGAGCAGCCGGACGACTCATTGTCGATCATGGCCGAGTCGCTCGGTGGCGACGACGGGGTGCTGGTGGGCAGCGACATCGGGGGGAAGCCCGGCCGCTGGCTCTTCGTCCGGCAGGGCGATCTGGTGGCGCAGCTACGCCTCGACTCCCAGACCACGCCCACCGAGGCACGTCGGCTGGCCCGGTCGGTGGCGAACCGGCTGTGCGCCGGCACGGACACCTGCTGACGGGTGCTCGGGTGTGCGGCGGGGCCGAGCGGGCGGGCCCCGCCTCACAGGCGCAGCGACTCCGGGGTGTGCAGACGGAGCATGGTGGCGCGGACGTCGCGGGGCAGCCGCCGCCGGCTCGCCATCGACACGACCACCATCACGGTGAACGCCAGCGGCACCGTCCACGCGGCCGGCTGCGTGGTGAGCGTCGCCGGCCACCCGGTCAGCGGCGGGCCGAGCACGGTGAGCAGCACCGCGCCGACCGCCGCGCCGCCGCCGACCAGCACCCCGGCGGCGGCGCCCAGGTCGGTCAGGCCGCGCCACCAGATGCCGAGCACCAGCAGCGGGCAGAAGCTGGACGCGGCCACCGCGAACGCCAGCCCGACCACCTGCGACACGTCCAGCCCGGAGACGTTCAGGGAGAGCACCGCCGGCACGCCGCCGGCGATCACCGTGGCGAGCCGGAAGCCGCGTACCGATCCGCGGCCCAGCACGTCCGTGGAGATCACCCCGGCCACGCTGGTGAGCAGGCCGGACGAGGTGGACAGGAACGCCGCGAACGCGCCGGCCGCGACGAGGGCGGCGAGCAGCCGTCCGGTGGTGCCGTCGCCGAGCGCCGCCCCGGGCAGCAGCACCACCACCGCGTCGGTCTGGCCGCTGACCAGCAGTTGCGGGGTGTAGATGCGGCCCAGCACGCCGTAGACGGTGGGCAGCAGGTAGAAGACGCCCACGAGCGCCAACACCACGAGCGTGGTGCGGCGGGCGGCGGCGCCGTCGGGGTTGGTGTAGAAGCGGACCAGCACGTGCGGCAGGCCCATGGTGCCGAGGAACGTGGCCAGGATCAGCGAGTACGTGGCGAACAGTCCCCTGTCGTCCTCGCCGGCGGTGTCCGGCAGCAGCCATTCGGTGGCGCCGGTCGCCGCGCCGGACACCTCCGGCACCGGGTCACCGGCGGCGAACTCGAGGCGGTCGCCGGGGCGTACCTCCCGGATGTCGCCGTCGGGCAGGGTGAGCGTCGCGCGGTGCTCGACCACGACGGTGGTCGCGGTCCGGAACGTCGGCCCGTCGGGCGGGGTCACCGCGGGGCGGGCGTCGGCCTGCCACTGCAACGCCAGGAAGATCGCGGGTACGGCGAGCGCGGTGAGCTTCAGCCAGTACTGGAACGCCTGCACGAACGTGATCGCCCGCATGCCGCCCAGCGCCACGTTCGCGGTCACCACCACGGCGACCAGCAGTGCGCCGAGCGGGTACGGCGAGCCGGTGAGCGTGGCGAGCGTCAGCCCGGCACCCTGGAGCTGCGGCACCAGGTAGAGCCAGCCGATGAAGATCACGAAGACGGTGGCGAGCGTGCGCAGCCGGCGCGAGCCGAGCCGTACCTCGCAGAAGTCGGGCAGCGTGAACGCGCCGGAGCGGCGCAGCGGCGCAGCCACGAACAGCAGCAGCGCGAGGTATCCGGCTGCGAACCCGACCGGGTACCAGAGCACGTCCACGCCGTACTTGAGGATCAGGCCGGCGACGCCGAGGAAGCTCGCCGCCGACAGGTACTCCCCACCGATCGCGGCGGCGTTCCAGGTCGGGCTGACCGCCCGGGACGCGACCAGGAAGTCCGAGGTCGTGCGGGCCAGCCGCAGCCCGTAGAAGCCGATGCCGACGGTGACCAGGGTGACGGCGACGATCGCCGGGACCACGTAGCCGTTGGACATCAGCGTTCCGGCCGTCGGATCAGGTCGACGAAGTCCTGCTCGTTGCGTTCGGCCAGGCGCACGTACGCCCAGCCGACCACGATCAGGAACGGGAACGACACCACACCGAGCAGCAGCCACGGCAGGTTGACCCCGAGCACGGTGACCCGGCCGACGGTGGGTGCGATGGCGAACAGCCACGGCAGACCGCCGAGCGCGACCAGCACCAGCAGGCTGAGCCGCAGCGCGAGCGAGAGCTGGGCACGCATCAGCCCCTGCACGAGCGTCTCGCCGACCGGGGTCTGCTGGGTCAGCTCGGAGCGGGTGCGGTCGGCCGGGCTGCCGGAGCGGGAGACCTCGGCCAGCACGATCCGGGTCCGCTGCGGCGCAGGCTGCCCCGGTGGATGCTGTTCCTCGGCTCCGGTCACCCCCGGGAGTCTCGTTCGCTCAGCGGGATTGTCAAGAGCACGGTCTCAGGCCCTGTGCACAACCTGTGGATAACGCTTCATGCCTGTGGAAAACCCGGTGGACGGCGCGGAGTCGTTGTGGACAACCGAACGGGGTGTCACTGTGAGCCGGTAGAGAGGAGGTGTGACAGTGACCAGCCCGGCACGGCCCGGCACCGGCGACGTCTGGACTGTGGACGACCTCCAGGACCTCCCCGAGGACGGCCAGGACTACGAGATCTTCGACGGGAGCCTGCTCGTGTCCCCACACGCCGACGTCCGGCACGGCGCGATCGCCAACCGTCTCCGCCGGCTCCTCGACCGGCAGGCTCCGGCCGGTCTGCTCGTCGGGCAGGACGTCGGCGTCAGCGCGAAGCGCTCCTCCTACTTCGTGCCGGACGTCTTCGTCGCCCGCGAGGAGGCACTGGAGCGGGGTGGCCCGGCCCTCGCCCCGGCCGACGTGCTGCTCGTGGTCGAGGTCGTCTCGCCCGGCAACGCCGGTCGTGACCTGGTCCTCAAACGCCACGAGTACGGCGTGGCCGGCATCGCGCGTTACTGGCTCGTCGAGCCGCGCAAGGAGACCCTGACGGTGCTGGAGAACGTCGGCGGCCGCTACCGCGAGGCCGCGGTGCTGTCCACGGCCGACGTGTACCGCGCCGACCAGCCGTTCGCGCTCGTCCTGCCGGTCGCCGAAATCTTCTGAGCGCCCTGCCCCAGCCCCGGCTTCAGCCGAGTCCCACCCGTACCGGGTTCGCTGTCGCCGAGCCGAGCCAGGTGTGCGGGTTGCCGAACCAGCACCAGCCGAGCTTCGGCGCGCCCTGGCTGATCCAGAGCGCGGGCACCCGCCGGTCGCCGCAGCGTGACCCGACGAGCGAGAAGCACCTGTTGCTCGCCAGCGCCGCCGGGTGCAGCGTGACGAACGCCAGTCCTTCGTCGATGGTGATCGGCAGTCGGTCCTTCGTCGTCATGTCCTCCAGCGCGGCCGACGGCGGCACGTTGCGGTACTCCTCGCCCCGGTCCACGTCGAAGAGCAGGTACGCGGGCCCGGCGGGCACCTCCAGCTCCTTGATCGGATCGAAGGTGGGCAGGTCGCCGGCGGGGAAGTTCCGGTCGAGGACGCCGGTCCTGCGCTTGCCGGCGAGCGTGGTGAGCGCGATCCGCTCCGGCACCGGCACCAGCTCCCGCGTGGTCACCAGCAGGAACGGCACCCGCGCGTCGGTGGGGCCGGCCAGCTCGGCGGCACCGGTCACCGCCGCGTCGCGCAGTGGGGTGAGCAGCGCCCGGAACTCCTCCTCGGTCTGCCCGGCCAGCGCCGGGTAGCCGAGCTGGACGAGGCGGTCGAGCTGGCGGTCGAATTCGGTAGCGGCGTCGAAGCGGTCGTCGGACATGCGGTCCCCCACCCTGTCGTACGGTCTGCCGTACATTGTACGTCAGGGTTTTCGGTGGCCCCTCCCTCAGCGGCTCCAGTCCTGCTTCGCGGCGCGCACCAGCTTGTCCTTCAGCTCCCGGGTGTGCCGGCGGCTCACCGGCAGCTCCGATCCGTCGATCACCACCACGTAACCTGAGTTGACCAGCCGCAGCTCGGCGATGAGCCGCAGCTGCACCAGGTACGAGCGGTGGATCCGGACGAACCCGGCATCAGCCCAGCGCTCGGCCAGCGTGGCGAGCGAGACCCGGACCAGGTGCGAGCCCTCCGCGGTGTGCAGCCGCGCGTAGTCGCCCTGCGCCTCCACCCACCGCACCGCCGAGCGGGGCAACATCCGGGTGGTGCCGGCCAGCTCGATCGGAATGCTCGGGTCCTCCTCCGCCCGGGCCAGCGCGGCCGGGTGCGACGGCACCACCCGGGAGCCGATCACCCGGCGCAGCGACTCGGCCAGCCGCTCGGCGCGTACCGGCTTGCGCACGTAGTCGGTGGCGCCCAGGTCGAACGCGTCCACCGCGCCGTCGTCGTACGCGGTGACGAACACGATCGCCGGGGGCCGGGCGAAGCGGCGCAGGACGCGGGCCAGCTCCATGCCGTCCAGCCCGGGCATCCGGATGTCGAGGAACACCACGTCCACGTCGTCGTCGCGCAGCACGCGCAGCGCCTCGGTCGCGTCCCCGGCCGTGTGCAGCCGGGCCACCCGGGGATCGGTGCGCAGGTGGTACGCCAGCTCGTCCAGGGCGGGCGGCTCGTCGTCCACCGCCAGCACCCGGAGGAATCCGGTGCCGGTGACTGTCACGACGTCGCCCGGACGCCGGGGTGGAACTTCGGCACGCGCATGCTGACCTTCGTACCCGAACCCAGGCCCGTCTCCACGACCAGGCCGAACCCGTCCCCGAAGACCGACCGGAGCCGTTCGTCGACGTTCGAGAGGCCGACGTGCTGCCCCGGGTCGTCGGCCGGGTCGGCGGCCGCGCCGGACACCTCGGCGATGCCGGCGGTAAGCGTCGTCGGATCCATCCCCACTCCGTCGTCCTCCACCGTGATGTGACACTCCGCGCCCGCGTCCCGGGCCTCGATGCTCACCATGCCGGTGCCCGGCTTGCGGGACAACCCGTGGCGGACGGCGTTCTCCACGAGCGGCTGGAGGCAGAGGAAGGGCAGCGTCACCGGCAGCACCTCGGGTGCGATCTGGAGGCGCACCTGGAGCCGCTCGCCGAAGCGCGCCCGCTCGATGGTCAGGTAGCGGTCGATCGAGCGCAGCTCCTCGGCGAGCGTGGTGAACTCGCCGTGCGCCCGGAACGAGTAGCGGGTGAACTCGGCGAACTCCAGGATCAGCTCCCGCGCCCGTTCCGGGTCGGTGCGCACGAACGAGCCGATCGCGGTCAGCGCGTTGTAGATGAAGTGCGGGCTGATCTGGGCGCGCAGCGCGCGTACCTCGGCCCGGGCCAGCCGCTCCCGCGACGACTCCAGCTCGGCCAGCGCGAGCTGGTCACCCGCCCAGTGCGCGGTCTCCAGCGTCGCCTGCACCAGCCCCGGGGCCGGGCGTTCGTCGGCGACCGCCACCAGCGCGCCGACCACCCGCCCGTCCGCGCGCAGCGGCGCCACCACCGCGCCGCGGACCGGGCAGTCGACCAGATCGCAGCGCAGCTCCGACTCGCCCAGCACCGTCGAGCGCCCGCCCTCGGCGGCGCGCCGGGCCGCCGCGACCAGCTGGTCGCCGTGGTGCGCGCCCTGCCCGTCGACCGCGAGCAACGTGTCCCGGTCCGTCAGCGCCAGCCCGGCCGCGCCGACGAGGGCCCGCAGATGGCGTACGGCCTTCGCCGCGTCCGCCTCGGTCAGGCCGGCGCGCAGCGGCTCGGCGGCGAGCCCCGCGGTGTGCAGCACCTCGTACGTGGCCCGCTGCGTGGCCGTGGCGATGCCGCGCCTACCGCGCAGCCGCAGCACCGCCCAGAGCGCCGCGGCCAACGCGGTGACCAACGAGACGACGGCGAAGACGGCGGAGAGGTTGCCACCCACGCAGCGATCCTGCCGGGTACCGGCCCGATAGCGCTAGTACGCGCCCTTGCGGGCCAGCACCACGCCCACGGTCCGCCACAGGATGCTCAGGTCGTACGCCAGCGACCAGTTGTCGACGTAGTAGAGGTCGAGCCGGACCGCCTCGTCCCAGGACAGGTCGGAGCGGCCGGAGACCTGCCACAGACCGGTCATGCCCGGCCGGACCAGCAGCCGGCGCCGCACGTCGCCGAGGAAGTCGCCGTCGTCGGCGGGCAGCGGGCGCGGGCCGACGAGCGACATCTCGCCCCAGAGCACGTTGATCAGCTGGGGCAGCTCGTCCAGCGACGTGGCACGCAGGAAGCGGCCCACCGGGAAGACCCGGGGGTCCTGCTTCATCTTGAACAGCATGCCGTCGGTCTCGTTGCGGTCGACCAGGCCGGCCAGCCGCTCCTCGGCGTCGACGTACATGGTCCGGAACTTCCACACCCGGAACGTGCGCCCCTCGTGCCCCACCCGGGGCTGGCGGAAGAAGACCGGCCCGCGGTCGGAGATCCGGATGGCGACGGCGATGGCGACGAAGAGCGGTACCAGCAGCAGCAGGCCCAGCCCGGCGGCGACCCGGTCCATCAGGTTCTTGGCCAGCAGTGCCGGCCCGGACAGGGTCGGCTCCTCGACGTGCAGCAGCGGCAGGCCCTCGATCGGGCGGATGTGCACCCGGGGACCGGCGATGTCGGTGAGCTGGGGCGCGACCACCAGGTCGACGCCGGAGCCCTCCAGCTGCCAGGCCAGCCGGCGCAGTTCGCCCGGCTCGGCGCTGGCCGAGCCGCAGACCGCGATGGTGTCGCCGCCGACCTCACGTACCAGGGCCAGGACGTCCCGGCCGGCGTACACCGGCACCGGGGTCTCCAGGCCGCGCGCGGCGGCGTACCCGTCGGTGAGGTGGATGGCCACCGGCACCAGGCCGACGGACGGGTTCCGGGTGACCGTGGCGTAGACCTCCAGGCACTCCGGAAGCGTGCCGACGAGCACCATCCGGTGCCCGGCGTGGCCGGCGCGGCGGCGCAGCGCGTGCAGGCAGGCCCGGGCGATCATGCGGCCGAGCACGATCAGCAACATCGCGCCGAGCAGCGCGAAGCCGACCGTCCACCGGGACAGGGAGTAGGTCTTCGTGGCGAAGGCGATGAACGAGACCGCCGCCGCGACCGCGACGCCGGCCCGGATCACCCGCTTGAACTCGTCCGGGCCGAGGCCCAGGTAGCGCCGGTCGTAGGCCCGGTTACCCCAGAGAAAGAGCAGCCAGCCGAGCGGCAGGAGCACAAACGCCACGGTGTAGAACCAGGCTTGCGGCGAGTTGCGGAAGCCGGAGTCGGCCTGCTCGAAGATCTGCACGGCCAGGAAGCTGGCCAGAGCGGCCGCGCCGAAGTCGAGCAGCAGCAGGAGGGCGATGTAGGGCCGGTGCCACCGGGACACCCGCCGGCGGGCGCGGGCCCACGCCGACCGCGGTACGCCGTTGTGTGACGGCGGAGTCGGCGGCTGGATCTCAAAGCTGTCGACGTGCCGCACGCTCTTGCTCCGGCCTCTGTCGGTTACCGGGCGCTGGAGGCTTGTCGTCACCTCAACCCATGTCCTCCCGCATGACCCGCGTCCTCACTCGGCGTGAGGGATCGGGTCGCTCACCGTCCCAGTCTCCCACGCGGGCCCGGTCTGGACCGGCCCCCGCGAGGAAGCCGTTCCGCTGGTGCTCGGTGAGATCTGGCCGGCTCCGAATCAGTTGTGAAGCCGGGGACCGAGCCACTATACCGATGGATGACGGCTCGGGTAGAGGGGCGGACCGGACCTTCGGCGATCGCCGGTCGATTCCGCTCGGTAACCGGCGAATCCGGTTACTCACCGTACGAGCCGGGACAACCTTCGGTCAGCCAGCGGCTTGCCACCGGTCTGACAGGTGGGGCAGTACTGCAGGCTCGAATCGGCGAACGAGACCTCCCGCACGGTGTCGCCGCAGACCGGACACGGCAGCCCTTTGCGGGCGTGCACCTTGAGGCCCGAACGCTTCTCGCCCTTCAGCTCCGCGGCCCGTTGCCCCATGGACCGGCGTACCGCGTCGCCGAGCACCGTCCGCGTCGCCGCGTGCAGAGCGGCGAGCTGGTCGTCGGTGAGCCGGTCGGTGATCGCGAACGGCGAGAGCCGCGCCGCGTGCAGGATCTCGTCGGAGTACGCGTTCCCGACCCCGGCCAGCACCGACTGGTCGGTCAGCACGCCCTTCACCTGGCCCCGGCGGCTGCGCACCCGCTCGGCGAAGGTCGGCAGGTCCGCCTCCAGCGCGTCCGGCCCGAGCTTCGCCACGCCCGGCACCGTCGCCGGATCGGTGACCAGGTAGGCGGCCAGCTTCTTCTGGGTGCCGGCCTCGGTCAGGTCGAAGCCGGAGCCGTCGTCGAGGCGTAACCGCACCGCGATCGGGCCCTTGCCGGGCCGCAGCGGAGTCGCCGACGGGAACGCCTCCCGGTAGTGCAGCCAGCCCGCCCGGGCCAGGTGGACCACCAGGTGCAGGCCCTCGTCGAACCGGACGTCCAGGAACTTGCCGTACCGGCCGGCGCCGGTGACGGCGCGGCCGGCGACCGCGCTCGGCGGCGGGTCGTACGTCTTGAGCGCGCTGATCGCGGCGACCTCGAACCGCTCCACGCGGCGGCCCACCGCACGCTCGCGCAGGTAACCGGCGAGCGCTTCCACCTCCGGAAGTTCGGGCATCGTCCAACGGTAGCCTTCTTTCCCGTGAGCGCGAGGAATGAGCTTGCGAGTCCCGCAGTCGCGAACGAAAGGCGAGCTCTGTGAGAATCGTGGTGGCGCACAACCGGTACCGGGAAGCCCAGCCCTCCGGCGAGAACACCATCGTCGACGCGGAGATCGCCCAGCTCACCGCCGCCGGCGTGGAGGTGCTGCCGTTCCTGCGCAGCTCCGACGAGATCCCGTCGATGTCCAAGCCGGCCAAGGCGCTGCTGCCGATCTCGCCGATCTGGGCCCCGAAGGCCCAGCACGACCTCGACCGCCTGCTGACCGAGCACCGGCCGGACGTGCTGCACCTGCACAACCCGTACCCTCTGCTCTCGCCCTGGGTGGTGCGGACCGCGCACAAGCGCGGGGTGCCGGTGGTGCAGACCGTGCACAACTACCGGCAGGTCTGCTCCTCCGGGCTGTACTTCCGTGACGGCGTGATCTGCCAGGACTGCCGGGGCCGGGCGCTGGGCGTGCCGGCGATCGTGCACCGCTGCTACCGCAACTCGCGGGCGCAGAGCGCGCTGATGGCGACCACGCTCGCCGTGCACCGCCCGACCTGGAAGTCGGTGGACCGGTACATCGCGCTCACCACGGCTGTGGCTGATCATCTGCGCGACTACGGCATTCCGGACGAGCGGATCGTGGTCAAGCCGAACGCGGTACCCGACCCGGGCACACCGGCGCCGGTCGGGAACGGCTTCCTCTTCATGGGGCGGCTCAGCCCGGAGAAGGGGCTGGACCTGCTGCTCTCCGCGTGGCGGCGGCATCCGGTGGGTGCGCTCGGCCCGCTGCGCATCGCCGGTGACGGCGAGCTGCGCCCGCTCGCCGAGGCGGCCGCCGCCGAACGGCCCGACGTGCACTACCTGGGCCAGCTCGACCGCTCCGGGGTACGCGCGGTGCTGGCCGACAGCTCCGTGGTGCTGGCCACCTCCACCTGGCACGACGTGCTGCCCACGGTGATCATCGAGGCGTTGGCGTCCGGGCGGCCGGTGCTCGGCACCGCGCTCGGCGGCATCCCGTACCTGGTGGGCGCGGACGGCCCGCGCGAGCCCGCCGGCACCGGCCCGGCCGAGGTGGCCACCGCCGCACCCGGCGACGGGCATGTCGCGTTGCCGGTCGGGGTGCAGCGCGGCGAGGCGGGTTGGGTGGTGGCGCCGGAGGCGGACGCGCTGGCCGCCGCGCTGCCGCTGGCCGCCGCCGAGGCGGGAATGCTCGCCGGTCCGGCCCGGTCCCGCTACGAGCGCACCTTCCACCCCGACGTGATCACCAAGCGCCTGATCGACATCTACGCCTCGCTCACCTGAGTGTCGGTCGGTGCGGCCAGCTTGTAGGTACAATCGCGCTGTTGTCGGCACAAGGGAGGTGCGTGGTGAGCACCGTGTCCGTGCGCGAGTTCTCCTACAACCCCAGCGCGATGTTCGCCCGGGTGGAACAGGGCGAGACGATCGAGGTCACGCGGCACGGCAGCGTGATCGCCGTGCTGCTGCCGGGTTCGGGGACGCTGGGCAGGTACGCGTCCCTGGTGGCGAAAGGGGTGATCCGCCTCAAGGCGACCACCACGAGCGACATCGACCGGCTGGCCCGCTACGACGTGCCGCCCGACGTGTCGCCCCTCGAGCTGCTGTTGGCCGACCGCGAGGACGACGAGCGGTGATCTATCTGGACTCGTCCGCCCTGATCACTCTGATCGCCGGCCGTACCTACGTGACGGAACTTCAGGAGTTCCTGGCGAGCCGGGCGGGCATGCCGATGGGAACCAGCTCAGTCGGATTCGTCGAGACGGTACGCACCCTCGACCGGATCGGCGACTACCCGGACGCCATGCAGATGCTGGTACGGAACTTCACCGAGATCCTGGTGACCGAGGAGGTCCGTGATTCGGCGGCTGCCCTGCCCGCCGGCATCCGGACGCTGGACGCGCTACACGTGGCGAGTGCCCAGGCCCTCGGAGATGCGCTCGACACGCTGGTCACATACGACAAGCGGATGTCGGACATCGCCGTCTCGGTGGGCTTACCGGTCGCGGCTCCCGGCACCGTCTAGGTCTCCCGCACCTCAGCGCAGGGAGGCGCGGGCGGAGAAGGCGATGCTCGCCAGCAGGAAGCCGCCGTTGACGACGGTGAACGCCACCATCACCCAGAACGCCAGCGCGGGCGCGAAGGCCAGCACCAGGCCGGCCACGAAGATCACCGCGCCGTAGTCGCGGACCAGCTTCACCAGGCGTACCGGGAACGAGGTCGAGGTGACCATGCTGGCCGCGTTCGGCCCGGACTGCATCACCGACGTCACCAGGTTGACCATCCAGGTGCCCGCGAACACCGACACCAGCCACACCGGCGTGGACGGGCGCTGCGCCACGGCTGTCGCACCGATGGCGGCCACCAGCGCGATCTGGGCGGCCACGTCGCAGAGCACGTCGATCCGGGCGCCGGCCGCGCTGCGCTGATCGGTCACCCGGGCGAGCTGCCCGTCGGCGCAGTCCAGCGCGTACGCGATCTGCCACGCGACCAGCGCGACCAGCCCGACCGCCCAGGCCGGTACGGTGCCGGCGGCCACGTCGTCGGCGAGCGCCACCACGGTGACCGAGGCGGCCAGCCCCAGCACCAGGTTGGTCAGCGTCAGCGCGGTCGGGCGCAGCCCCAGCCGCTGGGCGGCAAGCGCGAAGGCCGCACCGATCCACTGGCTGATCGACTCGCTGAACAGGCCGCCTCCCCGGTTGACCCGGTGGAAGTCGGCAACGGTGGGGCGGGGCTCAGCCAATGTGGTCGCGGAGGGCACCGGCGTAGTCTGCCAGCCGCTCCCGCGTCTCGGTAGCCGACATCGTGAGGTGTTCGAGGATGGTGTAGCGGTCCGGCCGGGTGGCCGGCGCGAACTGCACCGCCTCGACGAACTGGTCGTCGGTCAGCTCGACCTCGGCGGGCAGGCGGGGCAGCCCGTGCCGGGTCAGGCAGGCCGCCATCTCGGCGAACCGGCGCTCGTCGCCGCGCAGGTACGTGCAGAACAGCGCGCCGAGCCCGGCCAGCTCGCCGTGCGAGGCGGTGCCGGGGAACAGCGCGTCGATCGCGTGCATGATCTCGTGGCAGCCGCCGCTGCACGGCCGGCTGGTGCCCTCGATCGCCATCGCCAGGCCACTGGAGATCAGTGCCTCGGCCAGGACGGTCACGAACGCGTCGTCGCTCATGTCGCCCGGGTGGTTCAGCACCGCCTCCGCGCCGGCCCGGGCCAGCGAGGCGGCCAGCCCGTCGACGCGCTCGCCGCGTACCTGGCGGGCGAGATCCCAGTCCGCCAGGGCGCTGATGTTGCTCACCACGTCGCCGATGCCGGCCCGGTTGTGCCGTTCCGGCCCGGCCTCCACGAAGTCCAGATCCACGATCACCGCGATCGGGATGTGCACGCCGTAGGAGCCCTTCAGGCCCTCGGTGATCAGGCTCGCCACCGGGGAGGCGATGCCGTCGTTCGCCAGCGCGGTCGCCACCGAGACCATCGGCAGACCGCGCCGGGTCGCGGCGTACTTGGCCACGTCGATCGTCTTGCCGCCGCCGATGCCGACGACCGCGTCGTACGACCGGGCGCGCAGCTTCGCCCCCAGGTCGTCGGCGGCGTCGAGCGTCCCCCCGGCCACTGTGAACACGTCGGCCGAGCGCAGCGACGGCCGGATCAGCTCGGCGATCCGTTCGCCCTGCCCCGGCCCGACCACCACGGCGACGTCGCCACCGGCGGAGATCCGCCCGTCGGAGAGGATCGACGCCAGGTCGGCCACCGCGCCCCGCCGCACGTCGATGTGCAGCGGGGTGAGGACGCTGCGGGCTAGTAGCGGCACGCGATCTCCCGCGCCCGGGCCAGATCGGCGTGGTTGTCGACCTCGACCCAGGAGACGTCACCGATCGGGGCCGCCCGCACCTCGCCGCCGCGCTCCGCGAACTCCTGGTAGCCGTCCTCGTAGTAGAGGTTCGGGTCGCGCCGCCAGGTCGCCTCCAGGGCGTCCGCGAGCGGCGCCGCCACCTGCGGCTCGATCAGCGTCGCGCCGATGTACTCGCCGTACGCCTCGCCCGGGTCCATCAGCTTGGTGATGCGGGTGAGCTGGCCGGCGGCGTCGAAGGTCGTCTTCATCTCCTCCTCGGCCAGCGGCTTGAGCGTGTCGACGGCGAGCAGGATGCCGGGGCCACGCTCGGCCAGCAGCGTCTTCTCCACGCTCACCGGGTGCACGGTGTCGCCGTTGACGAGCAGCACACCCCGGGAGAAGTGCTCCCGCGCCAGCCAGAGCGAGTACGCGTTGTTCCACTCCTCGGCCTTGTCGTTGTGGACCAGGGTGAGCGTGACGCCGTACTTCTCCTCCAGGGCGGCCTGGCGCTCCCGTACCGCGTCCGCCGCGTAGCCGACCACGATCACTACTTCGTTCAGCCCCACCTCGGCGAGGTTGCGCAGCGCGATGTCGAGGATGGTGGTCTCCCCGTCGACCGGCACCAGGGCCTTGGGCAGGGTGTCGGTGTACGGCCGCAGCCGGCGCCCCGCTCCCGCGGCGAGCACCATCCCGATCATGCCGACACGCTCCTCTTCTCGACCCGATTCCACCCGGCGAGGATATCGCCGGACGCGGACCCGCCGTGGTTCAGCCCGTCAGCCCGATCGAGCGCAGCGCGGCGAAGCCGTCCTCCGCGATCCGCCGGATCAGCCCGTCGTTGACGTCGCGGTGCTCGTCGAGCAGCGCGATCTCCGACTCGGCCAGCCAGCGGAACTCGGTGTGCTTGCCGGCCTCCAGCCGGGGGCGGCTGAGGTCGCCGTCCACCCGGACCAGGAAGTCGGTCTCGATCCGGGTCAGTCCGTCGTCGGCGGTGTAGCGGTATTCGCCGACCAGGCCGAGCACGTGCGACACGGCCCAGCCGGTCTCCTCGGTGACCTCCCGGCGCAGCGCGTCGTCGATCTCCTCGCCCGGTTCGAGGTGGCCGCCGACGATGTCCCAGCAGTTCGGGAAGAGGCGCCGATCGGGGGATCGGCGTTGGATGAAGATGCGGCCGTCGTCGTCGACGATCAGCGCGCCGGTGCAGCGGAGGGGCTCGGTGGGCACCCTCCGACAGTAGCCATCCGGGCCGTATCCGGCGATGCCCGTTCTTGTCCCGGTACGCATCGAGGGCCCACCATGTCCGTACTCAGTCGCCGTCCCACAGGGGTGATGTGTGATGCAGGTACGGGAAGCGATGTCCAACGAGGTACTCGTGGTCGGGCCGGAGCACACGCTCCGGCAGGCGGCCCGGATGATGTCGGCCCGCGGTGTCGGGTCGGCGGTCGTGATCGACCCGGACTCCGAGGGGGTCGGCATCATGACCGAACGAGATGTGCTGAAGGCGATCGGAGCCGGGCTCGACCCGGATGTCGAGCGCACCGGAGCACACCTGACCTGGGACGTCGTCTACGCCGGCCCGGACTGGACGGTCGAGGAGGCAGCCGCGGCGATGGCCCGGGGCGGGTTCCGTCACCTGGTCGTGCTCGACGGCCGGGAGGTGGCGGGAGTGATCTCGGTACGGGACCTGATGCGGGTCTGGGCGGGACAGCACGCGCCGACCCGTACCTGATGTTCTCCGGCGCGACCGGCGCCGGAGAAAGGGCGATGGCCCGGCCGATATCGGCCGGGCCATCGTCGTATCTGTTCTCGGTCGTGCCCGCCCGTCAGGGGCCGACGAAGACCGAGGTGCCGCGCCAGTCCACGTCATCGACGCCCGGACCGCTGCGCACCGTGGCGGAGCCGGTCGGCACGCCGTCCGACCACGCCATCGTGGACAGGTTGCCGGTGCTCCGGGAGACGACGTAGAGCGTGTCGGCGTCCAGGAACAGGCCGCCCGCGTCGGCGAAGGCGGTGGTGCCGGTGACCGTGTTGCGCTCGGCGCCGACGGTGCCGGTGTCCGGCGCGAAGCCGCGCCAGAACAGCGTGCTCTGACCGGCCAGCGAGTAGTAGATGCGTCCGCTCTTGTAGAACATCGCGGTCACGTTCGGCAGCTCCGCGGAGAAGTTGCCGGTCATGCCGGCGTACGTGGAGCCCTCCGGCGCGGAGCCGGTGACCACCAGGTCCCACTTCGCGTCGTGGTACGGGTCCAGCTTCTTCGGGGTGCCGAACTCGCTGCCGTCGAACGAGCGCTTGTAGAGGTCGCCGCCGACGCCGTAGAACAGGTCACCGCCGACCCAGAACGCGCCCTTGATGTTCGACCAGCCGGTGTTGTCGCCGTTCGGCACCGACATCGCGTTGCCGACTGAGGTCGCGCCGTCGTACGTCCGCTTGGTGATGCTGTCGACGGTGGTGGCCGGCGGCACCGGGGGCAGCTTGACGATCTCGATGCCCTGCACCAGCGGGTTCTCCAGGACGCGACCGAAGTCGATGTCGATGTTGCCGTCACTGGTGATCGGGAACGCCCGCATGGTGCCCCGGTTGGTGGCGCCGATCGCGGCGATCGGGTCGAAGTTGCTCAGCTTGACCACACCGTCGATCGACACGTTGAACTTGCGCTTGCCGGCGGTGGCGGTGCCGGACCAGCGGTTCGCCAGGTAGAGACGCACCTGCACCGGCGTGCCGGCCGGGACCGGGAAGTCCCACTGCATGTCCGGCGCGGGCGACTCGTCCCACCGCTCCGCGTTGAACAGCTCCACCGGCGTACCGGACGGCACCGTCCCGTCGAGCGTGGCGTTGGTGGTGTAGCTGGTCACCTGGTTGCCGGCGTTGTGGTACGTGCTCGGCGCGGCGACGGTGTCGGCGGCCCAGGCCGGTCCGCTCGGCGCGGCCAGCTGGTCGCCGCCCGCGTTGACCCGGTAGAGCACGTCCGAGGCGTCCGGGGTGGGCGCGGTCTTGACGATCTCGATGCCGTGCAGCAGCGGGTTCTGCAGCACCCGGCCGAAGTCGATGTCGACCACGCCGTCGCTGACCACCGAGATGGACTGCATGGTCCCGCGGTCGGTTCCGCCGGCGGTGGCGACCGGGTCGAAGTCGTTCAGCTTGAGCACGCCGTCGATGCTGACGTCGAACTTGCGGGCGCCCGGCTTGCTCGTGCCGGACCAGCGGTTGGCCATGTAGATCCGGACGTCGACCCGGGTGCCGGCCGCGACCGGGATGTCCCACTGCATGTCCGGCGCGGTCGACTCGTCCCACCGCTCGGTGTTGAACAGCGTGGCTGGCGTGCTCGCCGGCACGGTCGGGTCGAACGTCGCGTTCGTGGTGTAGCTGGTGACCTGGTTGCCGGTGTTGTGGTACGGGCTCGGCTCGGTGGCGCTGTCGGCGGCCCAGTCCGGTCCGCCGTCGGTCGCCGGGATGGCCGGACCACCGGCGTTGACCCGGTAGAGCACCTCGGTCTGCGCCGCGCGGCCGGCCTGGTAGACGTTGCCCGGCAGACCCTTCGTGCTGGTCGAATGCGGGGTGCTGCCCCCGTCCAGCGGGAAGAAGGCGATCCGCTTGCGCTGGTAGTCGAAGTTGCCGATGTACTCCTGGTCGCTGCCGAGCCAGAGGCCCTCCTGGGTCACCAGCATCTCGGTGACGCCGTAGCCGCGCGGGTGGCGGCCCGGGTTCCAGGACAGCGGCAGGCCGCTCACCGGGTCGAGCGCGGCGATGCTGGCCCGCGGCACCGCGCCCGGTCCGGCCTTGTCGCGGGCGAGCGGGTTGTTCGACCAGCGGAAGTGGCCGCCGACGTAGATGGCCTTCTCGCTGATGCCGACGGAGAGGAAGGTGTCGCCGCCGCTGAAGTTCGTCCAGGTCGGCTTCTGGTCGGGGCCGGTGGCGGCGGTCTCCCAGCGGGCCGCGGAGTCGCAGAGCGTGCCCGGGTACGACGCGCCGGTGGTGACCACCACGAAGTACTTGCTGTCCGGGGAGAACTGGACGTCGCGCACCCACGAGTCGAACGCGGTGTACTTGCAGGCCGCGGAGTAGCCGTCGGTGTTCCAGTCGGAGACGGTCGCCGAGCTCTCGCCGAGGTTGATCCGCACGATCTGGTCGTGCACGACGCCGTCGGCCTTCTTGAAGTTGCCGATCACCACGAGGTGCTTGCCGTCCGGCGAGACGGTGAACTTCTCCACGCCGACACCGGCGGAGGCGCCGTTGTTGGTCGGGGTCCAGTTGTGGTTCTCGGTCAGCGACACGGTGAGGTAGTCGTCCACCGCGCCGGTGGTCGGGTTCAGCGAGGCCAGCCCGTTGCGGGTGGTCGTCGCGGTCACCGTGGTGAAGATGCCGCCGACCAGCAGGTGGCCGTCGATGAGCGCGATGTCGTTCACGGTGCCGTTGAACGCCGGGCCCTTGAACCCGTCGACGGGGGTGCCGTCGGCGACGTTCAGCAGGGCCAGCTTGCGGAAGTTCTTGTCACCGACCTTGTTGAACTTGCCGG
Source organism: Micromonospora sp. CA-248089 (assembly GCF_050948515.1). NCBI lineage: Bacteria > Bacillati > Actinomycetota > Actinomycetes > Micromonosporales > Micromonosporaceae > Micromonospora > Micromonospora sp. CA-248089. Next base: position 6,357,607 of record NZ_CP192016.1, on the reverse strand, counting down.
CGACGTAGACCGTGCCGGGGGTCGGGCCGGCGATGATGGCGGTGACGTCGTTGTCCAGCACCGGCGCGAACGCGTTGTCGATCTTGCCGGTCGCCTTGTCGAAGGCGAGCAGACCGCGGCGGTCGACCGGGGTGGGTGAGGAACCCCGGTTCTGCGCGTTGGTGAACGAGCCGCCGACGATCACCTTGCTGCCGGCGTCGTGGATGGCCAGGACGTTGCCGTCGTTGATGTTCGGCGTCTTGTCCGAGGGCACCTCGCCGACCGTCGTGCTGTGGTCGGGCGCGGGCGCCGTGGCCGGCGCGGCGAGCGCCGGCACCGGTGTGAACAAGGTGGCGATGCCGAGCACGGCAGCGCCGAATGCGGACACCGAGCGGTGTCTCAGGATCGAGGAAGCCACAGGCTACTCCGGGGGGAAACGTCGGAGGCGCTGCGATCGTGGTCGGTGCCGACATGAGGCGGGGCGTCACTCGACCGACCGCAGACGTGAGAGCAATACCTTCTCGCATTCGGCCGTCGCCCGTCCACCCGGGTTCGGCCTTTTTGACCGAGGAAACGCCCCCGGTCACACGAAAAGACGAGCGACGATCACTCGTCGGACACGGAGGGTGTTCCTGAGGAAACGCTCAGGTCGGGCATCGGCGGCTGGAAGTACGGATCGGTCGCCATCTCCCGGAAGACCTGCTCGCTCTCCGGGTCGTTGCCGAACGTGCTGTCGTAGATCGGCTTCTCCGTCTGCCGGGCCGCGAAGTAGACCGCCGCCTTGATCTGCGGGTGCTTCTTCAGGTACGGCCCGACCTCGCGCATCCATTCGGCCCGCTGGCCCGGCCGCCCCTCCTGGGTGAGGCCGTACTCGCCGACGATGACCGGCCGCGGATGCTTCTTGGCGAACGCCATGAAGTGGTCCATCCGGTTGGAGAAGCTGTTCCACTCCGGACTGGGATAGACGTCCGCGCAGAGCCAGTCGACCTGGTCGTCGCCGGGATAGTAGGCGGCGGCCCGGCGCTGCGGCTCGGCGAACCCGTCCGCGTGCGGGCACCACACCCAGCCCGCGTTGGTCACGCCCATCTCGGTGAAGATGCCGCGCACATGCTTCCAGGCGGCGACGTAGTCCTCCGGCGAGTGCATGCTCGCGGCCAGGTTCGGCCGGTCCATCTCCCACCGGTAGCGCAGCAGCACCGGGACACCGAACTCCTTGATGTCCTTCGCGCGCTGCCGGATCAGCGAGTCGTAGACGCCGCTGACGGTGGACCGGGTGTCGGTGCCCTGCCACGAGATCATCTGGAGTTTGCCCCGGCCCTGGTACAACTTCTCGGTGGCGCTCGGGAACGGCTCGTTCCACTCGTGGAACATGTGCGCGATGGCGAGCTTGCCGCCGGCCGCCCGGTTGAAATCGTCGAACGCGGCGACCCGCCCGCTGGCGTTGTGGAACTGCGGCTTGACCCAGGTGCCGAGCCAGGCCCCCTTCTCCGGCGGCTCCGGCCCGAGCCCTGTCGTGCGGACCGGTGCGGTCCGCGGTGTCACAGTCGGTGGGGGCGGCGCGGCCTTCGTCGTCTCGCCGGACCCCTCGGAGCCGATGTCACAGGCCGCCACGGCCGGGGCCAGGAAGGCCAGGCCCAGCACGGCAGCCATCGTCAGTCGTAACCGTCGTACCACCGCAACCTCTCCCCAGGACGGTCGCCGGCCACGGTAGGGCCCTGACGGATCCGCGGGGGCGGAGAGGCACGCCGGGCCGGGCGGGCGACCCCTGGCACTCTACCTGTGACGCGGCCCTCAGGCGGGGTAGCCGAGTTGTGCCAGCAGCGGCCCGGCCTGAGCCATCACATCGGCCAGATCCTTTTCGGTCAGTCGCTGCCGCCAGCGTCCCACCGAGCCCGGCCGGGCCTTGGCGAAGCGGGCGTGCAGCGCCTCCCGTCCGGCCGGGTCGCGGACCTCCAGGAAGTCGGCCACGGTCTCGGCCGCCTCGGCCGGGCGGGTGACGACGTCCTCGTACCGGAGGTGCCGTACCCGCTCCGCGGGCAGCTCGGCGAGCTGGGTGAGCGCGCTGCTGGTGAACCGCCGCCACATCCAGGCCGACCGGCCCAGGTCGGAGACCTGGGTGAACTCCTCACGCCGCTCCGGCTCCACCCAGAACCGGGGCGCGGCGCCCCACGGCGTACCGCCCCGGCCACTGCGGCCGCTGCCGGTGGACGCGGCGTTCAGCCAGGGCTGCTCGGCGTGCGACACCGCCACGTCCCGCCCGTCCCGGTAGACGTGCAGGAAGACCGCGTCCGGGAAGACCTCGGTCAGGAACGGCACGATGAAGCAGTTCTCCGGGTCCTTCTCGGCGAAGCGCAGCCCGCCGTGCCCGGACGCGGCGAGCAGCGCGCCGTAGTAGCCGCGGAAGTAGCGGGCCGCCCGCTGCGGCGTCCAGCTTCCCTCGTAGACACAGCGGGCGACCGCCTTGGTCAGGCGCGGTTCGAAGTGGTACGACACGTCCGGCAGCGCCCCCACGCAACTGCCGAGGAACGTGGTGCCGGAGCGCGGGGCGCCCAGGATGAAGATCGGCCGCTCCACCTTCAGGGTGAGCCGGCGGCCGCCCCCCTCCACCGGGCGTTCCAGCTCGCGGCGTTCCTTGCGGTCCGCCAGCAGGCCGACCGCGGCGAGCTTCGCGGCCTTGACTGTGGACAGGCCGGAGTGCGGGGCGTGGGGGGAGTCGCTGGTCATCGAAGGTCCCATCGGTGCGCAGGATCGGTCAGGACTGGGCGGCCGGGTCCGCCCCGGCCCGGTTACGGCCACGGCGCAGGGCACGCAGCGCGTCGAGGTTCAGCGTGCGCCGCCAGCGCCAGACACCCGCCGCGTACGCGGCCAGCCCGGCTAGGGCCACCAGCGCGAGCATCGGCGTACCGGCGTCGAGCACTGTCGCCGCGCCGAGCGGCAGGCCCAGCGTGACCACCGCGAGCGCCATCGCGGCCCGGGTGCCGGCACCGAACGGGTGCAGCCGCATCGACCACCAGAGCTGGGTCAGCGGCACCAGGTTGGTGACCAGGATGGAGACGGTCCAGGCCAGCGCGGCGCCGAGGATGCCGTACCGCGGGATGAGCACCAGGTTCCCGACCACGTTGAGCACGGTGCCGGTCATCGCGTTGTAGAACGTCCACGCGGTGCGCCCGGCCATGTTGAGCACCATGTCGACCATGCCGCACCCGGTGGCCAGCAGCATGGTCAGCGCCAGCAGCACCACTACCGTGCGGCCGTCGGCGTAGCCGGCCCCGAACAGCGCCAGCATCGGCGTGGCGAAGGCCGCGAAGATCAGGTACGCGGGCCAGGAGAGGATCACCAGCCAGCCGGTGGCGACCTGGTAGAGCTGACCCGCCTCGGCCCGGTCGTCACGGGCGAACGCGGCGGCCAGCCGGTGCTGCACCGAGCTGGACAGCGCGACGCTGGAGAGCTGACCCAGCGCCAGGAACCGGGTCGCCGCCGTGTAGATCGCCGCGTCCGCCGGCCCGCGCAACGCGCTGAGCAGCACGATGTCCAGCCGCTGCACCACGATCGCGGCCAGGCTGCTGATCGCGCGAGGGCCGGTGAACCGCCAGAACGGCCCGGCCAGCTCGCGCGCCGGCACCGGCCGCGTCACCTGCCGACCGGCCCGGCCGACCAGCCGGCTCAGCCAGAGCAGTGCGACCGCCGCGGCGAGCAGGTACGGCACCGCCCAGGCCAGCGGCAGCCCGACGGTGGCGGACAGGCCGAGCCAGGCGGCCAGCGCCACGCCCAGGAACTGCACGAGTGTGCGACCGAGCCGCTCCACTGTCAGCAGTGGGCGCATCTGGCCGAAGCCGCGGCAGGCGGCGAGCGCGTAGTCGTTCAGCGCGGCCAGCGGTACGAACGCCAGCAGGATGCGCAGCGCGGTGACCGCCTCCGGCCCGGCCTCCGGCATGGTGGCCCGGGCCAGCGCCGGTGCGGCCAGCCAGCCGGCCAGCCCGAGCAGCGTGCCGACCACGAGCACCGGCAGCAACCCGACCAGGATCGTGCCCCGGATCTGGTCGCGGCGGTCGAGGGTGCGCTGGCGGCTGACGAAATAGACGGTGCCGACGTCGGTGCCGAGCCGGGCCGCCGACGCCGCGATCATGAACGCGCTGGTGGCGGCGAAGAACATGCCCGCCTCGCGGACCGACCAGCCCCGGGCGATGACGATGTTCAGGCCGAACCCGGCCACCGCGGCCAGCCCGACCCCGACCAGGTTGGCGAAGCCCTGCCGGGCCGCGCCGCCCAGCCCCGCGCCCGGTCCGGGGGGCGGTGCGGTGAGCGTCGGGGTGCCGCCGGCGTCGGGCCGGGTCACCGCCGCCACGACGGCACGCGTCCCCACCACGTCGCCAGCCGCTCGTCGTACGGCGCGAAGTGGTCCTCCAGCCGGGCCCGCAGCTCCGCCGACATGGGCGAACGGGAGCGCGAGTTGTGCTTGCCGAACGCGATGTCCGCCCAGCGGGGCAGCTCGAGAAAGTCGCACACCGCGTCGAAGGAGGGGCGCGGGTCGGCGAAGAAGTCGTCGCTGTCGATGACGTGCATGCGGTCCCGGCCGACGAGCGCCTCCAGGCGCTCCAGCTGCTCGATGTAGCGGCCCCGGGCCAGGTACGCGTTGTGCTGGAGGTGCTCGCTGGCGTACGACGCGGAGCTGATCATCCGCTCCCGCTCGCCGGCCGTACGCGACTCCTCCAGCGCGAGGGCCCGCTCGAAGTCCGCCTCGGTCTCGTAGCCGCGGGCCAGCTCGTGCGAGTGGGCGGAGTAGGCCCGCTCCACCGGGTCGCGCAGGAGCACCAGCAGCTTCACCGAGGGCAGGTCACGGGCGATGCGCTGCCCGGCCAGCGGGTGGAACATGTAGTACGGGCTGGACTCGCCGGTGATCCCGCGTACCCCGATCTGGGCCTTGACCGCCTCGGCCTTGCCGGTGGTGGGGAAGTGCCCGAGGTACCAGCTCATCCCCCGGTGGTAGTCCATGTCGAAGTAGTGCACGCCCTTGTGGTACGCGGGCGGCAGCACACCGGGATGCTGCGAGAGCGTCTTGAACAGCGAGGTGGTGCCGCAGCGCTGCGCCCCCACGATCAGGAATCCCGGCACCATCCGCGAACCGGCGGTCAAGCGGCCGACCGTCCGGCTCACCGACTTCACCGCGCGGAGCGCCTGCTCCTTGGCCAGCGTCACGTCCCCACTCCTCAACTCAGCCGGCCCGGCGGGCCAGGTGTTCCTCAACCGCGGGCAGCAGCCAGGTGTCGACGTGCCCCAGCCGCGCACCCGCCTCCGCCTGCCGGTCACGCAGATAGCGCGCCGCCAGCTCCACCAGGTAGAGCACGGCGACCAGATCGGCGCCCCCACCGGTCTGGTCGAACGGCGCCAGGGTGGCCCCGGCGCCGGCGATCAGCGCGCGGGCCGCCTCGACGGGTTCCACCCCGTCGTGGCTCATCGCGCCCTGCACCGCCAGGTGCAGCGCGTCGTAGCCAGCCGGCACGTCGGCCTCGAACCGTTCCCAGTCCCAGACCAGCACCCGGCCGTCGGCGAGCACCGCGCTGTTGCCGCCGTTCCAGTCCCCGTGCCAGGCGCCGAACGCCACCATCGGGTCGGCGTCCGCGATGGACTTCAGCGCCGCACGCAGCCGCCCGGCCTCCGGCCGGGGCCCGAGCGCGTCCACCGCCGCGGTGAGCCGGGCGGCGTGCCCGCTGCCCGCCCAGGACTGCCGGCGTACGCCGAGACAGCCGGCGACCGTCACCATGGCCGCGCGTTCGGCGGCCTGGGCGGCGGCCGGGGTGGCCCGGGGCAGCCGTACCGGCAGCGCCTCCTGCACCAGCAGCGCGTGGCCGTGCCAGTCGCCGTGATGGCGTACCCCGGCCAGCACCACCGGCCCGAGCGGCACCTCGGCGAGGCGGCGCAGCGCGTCCGCCTCCGCGTGCACCAGCGCGCGGGTCAGCGGGTCGACGCCGAGCTTGGCGTACCCGAGGGCCCGGCCGTCCGGGGCGAGCAGTTGCAGCACCGGCTTGCGGTTCGCCCGGGCGGGCCCGATGTGCAGGCTGACCAGGGCCGGTTCGCCGAGCACCTCGGTCAGGTACGCGTCCAGCCCGCCGCCGTCGACCACCAGCCGGTCGCGGAACACCAGCGGGCCCAGCCCGAGCCGGAACGCGGTGGACAGCCCCTGCCGGACCAGCTTGGCCTTGCGGCCGACCGCCTCGGTGGAGTGCCGGACCGCGCTCGCCGCCGCCCGGCCGGAGCCGGTCGGCACCAGCAGCCGGGGGCGGGACGCCGACGGCACCACCACCCAGCCGGCGCCGCCGCGGCGCAGGCTGGGCTCGGCCGGCGCGGGCCAGATCAGCCCGGCCAGTTCACCGAGGTACGCGGCACGGCCGTCGCCGTCCGGGGGTACGCGGAACACCATCAGCGGTCACCGGTCGTTTCCAGTCGGGCCCGTAGCCCGGCGATCGTGCCCTGGGGTGGCTCCGGCGCCAGCGACCGGCGGATCCGGTCGTTGCGGGCCAGCAGGGCGACTGTGATCAGGGCGTAGGCGAGTGTCGCTTCCATCGCACCGTAGGTGAACTGGAAGAAGAGCATGAGGATGAGCACGAGCGTGCCGGCGATCCCGATGGCGCTGTGGTCGCGCCGGTAGCGCCAGATGCAGTAGAGGAAGAACGCGTTGTAGCAGATGGCGCCGACCCAGCCCTGCCCGACGAGCAGCGCCCAGACCTGGCCGTTGCTGCCCAGCTCCCGGTTTCCGCACTGCTTGCAGTCCTCGGACTTGCCGATGGCGATGGACCGGTTGCTGCCGATCAGCGCCCGGTTGCCGCCGTACCCGAGGACCGGCGACTGGTTGGCCGCGGTGACAGCGCCCTGGGACAGGGTGGTCCGGATGTCGTCGCTGTGGCCGTTCTGGAGGCGTTCGTCGAAGGTGCGGCCGAGCGGTGTGGCGACGATCAGCACCCCGATCAGCCCGACCGCCAGGGCGAGCCCGCCGAGCACCACCATCCGGCCGCGCAGCGCGAGCCGCAGCGCGACGTACGCGGCGGCGATGCCGAGGCCGATCCACAGGCCGCGGTTCAGCGAGTAGACGATCGGGAAGATCGCGGCCAGAGCGATGGCCACGCCGGCGGTACGGCGCAGCGGCTTGCCCAGCACGACCCAGCCGACGATCAGCCAGACCAGCAGGATCGCGGTGTTCTGACCCCACGAGTTCGTGTAGGTGAACGGCGCGGACGGGCGGGGCGAGCTGGCCTCTCCCTCGATCACCTGCTGCACCTGGGCGAACTTGATCTCCATGAGCGAGGTGACGTACGGGTGCCCGGCGATCGACTGGGGCAGGACGAAGCGCAGCGGCGCGACGAACTTGAGGTTCGGGAACAGCGAGCCGATCCAGCCGCCGAGCACCACAACCACGCCCATGAACCCGAACAGCCGAACCATCCGCCGCTGGGACAGCTCCCGCTCCCGCAGGTTGTAGACGTAGAGCATCGTCACGGTCATGGCGACGTAGTTGGCGAGCCGGATGCCCCAGCCGATGTACTTGCCGCTGCCGCCGGGCGGCAGCGTGTTCGGCGCGGTCAGGTCGAGGGTGAGCACCGACAGGAACACCCAGAGCAGCAGGACCATCCAGATCCCGAAGCCGGGTGGCACCCGGATCGGGCCCCGCTTGCGCATCTGCGCCACCATCGGCACCGCGAAGATGACGAAGACGAAACTCGACACGCCGAGCACCCACCACAGCGGGTACAGCAGGAAAACCGAGATCAGCGGCCATGCCGTCGGCAGCCGCCACGACCAGCTCTCCGGCCGCGCCGTCACCGGCCGGAGGCGGTTCCCGTCCGGCGGTGAGACCGCCCCGACCGGGACCGTCCCGCGCGCGGTGCGGGGCGGGGTGGCGGTGCTCATTTCACGGAGACCTTGGCGGTGGTCGGCGCGTAGATGACCCACGCGTTGCCGGGCTGGGGGTGCAGGAGGTCACCGCCGGTGTCGGCGAGCGTGCAGATCATGCCCAGGCCGGGCTTGCGCCACCGGCCCTTCGCGCTGTTCGGCCCGGACACCGCCAGCACCGCGCCCTCGCCGAAGACGTTCGCCGAGGGAAGTGAGCGTGGGGACGGATTGCGGACGTCCAGCGTGCGGTATTCCATCGTCAGTACGATGACGGCGGCGGCGGTCACGGTGACCTTGCCGACCTTGGCCGCCCAGAGGGACTTCGCCTGGTCGTACCGCCAGACCATCGGCGGGCCGCCGGCGACGGTGACGGTGAGTTCGGTGGCGGGGGCGAGGTCGCGGGCGGCGAGCGCGTCGCCCTCGCCGGCGTGATCGATCGGCGGGGTGGGCGGCTGGCCGCCCTTCGGGGCCGCCTTGAGCAGCGCGGCCGTCGACGTGTAGTCGCCGGAGAAGACCTTGCTGTCGTCGTCGGGCGTGACGCCGTCGAGGTCGGAGTTCTTGAACTGGGTGAGGAAGCCGGGAGGGCCGCCGTCGTAGCCGACGAACGGGCGCAGCACCGCGAGCGACCGGATGTCGACCGGCCGGATCTCGGTGACCGGGCCGATCTTGGCGGCGTCCCTGGAGTGGAACACGGCGGTCAGGTGCAGCGTGTCCGCCTCGGCGAACTCGGCGTAGACCAGATCGGCGGCCTCCAGGCCGGCCGGGGTGGTCGCCGGGCTCACCCGCAGCGGCACCGCGACCGCCTGGCGGGTCGCGGCGGCCGGGGTGCCGACCGGCGCGCCGGTCAGCGGGCCGGTGGGCAGGGTCGGCGAGGCACCGGCCGCGGACGGCGAGGCGGTGACGTCGCCCGGGTCCACCACCTGGATCTTGCCCGGCTTGGGCTCGGGCTCGCTGCACCCGGTACCGACGCCGAGGACGACGGCGGGGGCGATGGCGGCGCGGAGCATCTGCCGGCGGTTCACCCCAGGTCCTCGCCGGAGTCGAGGGCGTAGCTGCGGCCGTCGCCGTCACCCCGGGAGCGGTACGTGCCGCCGGTGCCGTTGAGCGGCACCGGCTTGCCCGGCACGCCCTGGTTGCCCGGGCTGGGCGGCGGGGTGGCCTTGCCGGGTGCCGGCTTGGCCGGGCCGGGCCGGGACGACTGCATGCGCGGCAGCACCATCGTCGACTCGGCGGACGGGCCGGGGCTCGGCCGCGGCTTGGGCCGGGCGGCCGGTGCCGGCGGGGTGCTCGACGCGCCCGACGTGCCCGAACCGCCCGAGGACGCCGGCCGGGCGGCGCCGGCCGCCGGTGCGGGCAGGCGCGGGGCCAGCACGGCACCGATCACCGGCGCGTTGACCTGCTCGAACTGCTGCAGGGCGGCGGTGATCTCGCCGCTACGGGTCTTGCCCGCCTCGGCCACCATGATCACGGCGTCGACGTACCGGCCCAGGGCCTGGGCCTCCACGGCGAACGTGGGCTGGGCGGTCTCGATGATCACGTGGTCGAAGCGCGCGGACAGCTCGTGCATGATCTCCAGCAGCCCGGCGACCGGCAGTTCGACCTCCGCGTCCAGGTCGCCCGGCACCAGCACCCGGAGCTGGCCCAGCCCCGGCACCGGCGCGAGCGCCTTGAGCGGGGGGACGTCGCGGCGCAGCACCGAGGCCAGGTTGTGCCGCCCCTCGGCCACGCCGGTGATGGTGCCCACCATCGAGTCGTGCTTGGTGGTGATCAGCGCGACCTGCTGGCCGGTGCGGGCGTACGCGGCGGCGAGGTTGGCGGCGACGAACCCGGCGGCGGTGCCGGCCGAGGCGTCGCAGAGCAGCAGCTGGCGGCCGCGTCCGCCCTGTGCCGGTTCGGGGACGGCGGACAGCAGCACGTTGCGCAGCCGGCCCAGCTCGCGGGACACCCGGTGGGTGGCCGGCAGGACGGCGAGCGAGGGCGTGCGGACCGGTAGCTCCAGCAGCAGCGGCACGCCGACCCGGTCGGAGATGTCACGGCCGCGCCGGATCCGGGTGTCGAGCCGGTCCAGCACCAGCGCCAGCACGATGCCGAGCAGCAGGCCCGCGCCCATGCCGCTGGCGAGGTTGAGCGTGCGGTTCGGCGAGCTGGGCCGCTCCGGCAGCCGGGCGTCGGAGATGATCTCGCCGGGGTCGGAGCCGGCCGACACCAGCGGGCTGAGCCGGTTGTTCAGGTTGGTGATCTGGCTGGTCAGGACGCTCCGCTCGGCCTCGGCCCGCTCCCGCTCGGGCGAGTTCGACGGGGACGCGGCGATCCGCCCGGCGACCGCGCTGAGCTCCTTCTGGAGGCCGGCGATCTGCTGCTTGAGCGCGTTGGTCTCGTTCTCCAGCGTCTTCTGCGCGGTGGCCTTGCGCAGGTCCAGGTACGCCTGGGCGAACGCGTGCGAACCGGACTGGGCGCCCTCGGCGCTGTTCGCCTCGTACGCCACCTGCAGGATCTGGCTGTTCGGCGGCACCTTGACGGTCACCGACTTGACGAGCTGGTCGGCCCCGGTGTCGACCTTCATCAGCGCCTTGGCACGCTCGGCCACCACCAGGGAACGGACCACCTGGGCCTCGGTGTCGAGGTTGACCTTGGCGTTCGGGTTGTTCTCCGCGCCCGAGCCGAGCGGGCGCACGAGCAGCGACGTGGTCGAGGTGTAGCGCGCCTCCTGGACCTGGCTCAGCGCCAGCCCACCGCCCAGCCCGAGGACCGCGGCGAGCAGCAGGATCCACCAGCGGCGGCGCAGCCAGCCCAGGTAGGCCATCAGGGCAAGACCGTCGGCGTCGCTCTCGGCCAAATGGGGTGAGGGCATCAGAGTCTGTCGCTCCCTTTCGACCGAGCCGGGCAGTCCACGGCACAGCTGGACCTGACCGTGGCCTTGAGTGTCCCCGATCCGAACGACGAGGGAAAGTCTGCTCACGTTCCGGTAAGCCTGCCCGGGTGTGGGCAGCCCGCGTAGAAATGGCCGATCGGCGCTGACCATTCGGCGGGTTTCCCGGTGTCGGGCCCGACCTGCCCCCGGATAAGCCGACGTCGCCGACGGCTCTCGTGCGGAGCGGTGACGGAATCCTGACACATCTCACTTTCTTCCGGTGTCCCGGCCCGGCCTTCCGGCGGTAACGGGCTGACCTGGACGGCGACCGGTCGGTGCATGTCCCAGTGACGGGAATCGAGAGGTGAGCCGACCGGCGCGTCAGGATCCGTCCAATGGCCCCTTCAGTTGCCCAGGGGCGCGCCAGTAGGTTGTCAGGACGCGTCCGAGGGGCTTTCACAAATCCGGACGCGTCATCCGCGTACGGGAGGAAATCTGTGGTGAGCGGGTCAACCGAGGACTCGGGGCAGGTCCTGCTGGTGGGGTCCAGTGGCGGGCACCTGGCCCAGCTCCTGGCCCTGGAACCGTGGTACCGGGATCGGCGCCGCGCGTGGGTCACTTTCGACACCCCGGACGCGCGCTCGCTGCTCGCCGGTGAAGACGTGGTCTGGGCGCACCACCCCACCACACGCAACGTCAAGAACCTGGTACGCAACGCGTTCCTCGCGCTCAAGGTGATCCGCCGGCGTCAGGTCGACGCGGTGGTCACCACCGGCGCCGGGGTCGCCCTGCCGTTCGTGGTGGCGGCCCGGATGCGCAAGATCCCGACGGTCTACATCGAGGTGTACGACCGGATCGACAGCGCGACGCTCACCGCCCGGCTCTGCCGCCCCTTCCTCTCCGCGATGCTCGTGCAGTGGGACGAGCAGCGCCGGATGTACCCGGAGGCCACCGTCGTGGGGAACCTCCTCTGATGGCGCACATTCCGCAGCAGCGGGACCGGCGTTCCGCGGCACCGTACGTGCTGGTCGTCGTCGGCACCGACGTGCACCGCTTCGACCGGCTGGTCGGCTGGCTGGAGCGCTGGCACGCGGCCCGGCCCGGGGTCCGGCTGGTCCTCCAGTACGGCCACAGCCGCACCCCGGCCCTGCCCGAGGCCACCCCGTTCCTCGGCCACGAGGAGCTCCAGCGGGCGATGGCGGAGGCGACACTCGTGGTCAGCCACGGCGGCCCGGCCACCATCACCGAGGCCCGGCGCAACGGCCACCTGCCGATCGTGGTGCCCCGCGACCCGTCGCACGACGAGCACGTCGACAACCACCAGCAGCTGTTCTCCCGTCGTCTGGGCGCGGCGGGCATGGTGCGGCTGTGCGAGTCCGAGGCCGAGCTGCTCGCCGCGCTCGACGAGGGCCTCGCCGACCCGAGCCGGTTCGTCCTGGCCGCCGACCCGGGCCGTCCGGACCCGCGCGCCGAGGCGGTCGCCCGCGTCGGCGCGGTGATCGACGAGCTGGTGGCCCGCCGGGTACGGCAACGAGCCGTCGGGCGTCGCGGATGAGCGCCCCGGATCCGGCGCCGCCGCGTGTCCTCTTCGTCGGCGGCCTCGGCCGCAGCGGTTCCACGCTGCTGGAGCTGCTGCTGGCGCAGAGCGCCGACGTGTGCGCCGTCGGCGAGGTGGTGCACCTGTGGGAGCGGGCGCTCGGCGCCGACGAGCGGTGCGGCTGCGGCGAGCGGTTCACCGCCTGCCCGTTCTGGCGGCAGGTCGGCGACCAGGCGTTCGGCGGCTGGGCCGCTGTCGACCGGGACGACGTGCTGGCACTCAAGGACCGCGTCGACCGGACCCGGCACATCCCCCGGCTCGCCAAGGAATCGCTCCCGCCGGAGCAGCTGGCCGACGTGCGCCGCTACGCCGACCTGTACACCCGGATCTACCGGGCCGCGCTGTCGGTGACCGGCGCCCGGGTGGTCGTGGACTCCAGCAAGCACGCCTCGCTCGCGTTCGCGCTGCGCTGGGCCGAAGGGCTCGACCTGCGGGTGCTGCACCTGGTCCGGGACAGCCGGGCGGTGGCGTACTCGTGGGGCAAGCAGGTGCGCCGCCCCGAGGTGGTCGACGGCGAGGACTTCATGCCGACCTTCTCGCCGTTCGAGGTGAGCAAGCTGTGGACCGCGCAGAACGCCGCGTTCCACCTGCTCGCGTCCCGGGCGAAGGTGCTGCGGCTGCGCTACGAGGACTTCACCGCCGACCCGGCCGGCACCGTACGCCGGGTGCGGGACTTCGCCGGCCTGCCGGACGACCCGGCGGCGCTGCGCATCCTGGCCGGTGCCGACGACACCGGCGCGGCCCCCGAGCCGGCCGCGCCGTTCCGTGCGCACAGCGTCGCCGGCAACCCGTTGCGGTTCAGCGGCGGGCCGTTGACGGTGCGCCGGGACGAGGCGTGGCGGGACCGCCTGCCGCGCCGCAGCCGTGCCGTGGTCAGCCTGGCCACGCTTCCCCTGCGGGTCCGCTACGGCTATCTGGGCCAGCGGGGATCCGACGAGTCCGTGGAGAGAGCATGAGTGGGCCGAGCATCTCGGTCGTCGTACCGACGCGGGACCGTCCGGAGCTGCTGCGTGCGGCGCTCGACGCGATCCTCAGCCAGGCGCACCCGGGCCTGATCGAGGCGATCGTGGTCTACGACCAGTCCGAGCCGGACCGGTCGCTGGAGACCGATCGGGGTGACCGCCGGATCCGGGTGATCACGAATACCCGTACCGCCGGACTGGCCGGCGCGCGCAACACCGGCATCGAGGCCGCCACCGGCGACTGGGTGGCGTTCTGCGACGACGACGACGAGTGGCTGCCCGGCAAGCTGGCCGCCCAGTTCGGGGCGCTCGACGCGCACCCGGACGGCGCGCTGGTGAGTTGCGGCATCCGGGTCAGCTACGACGACCGTACGGTGGACCGTTCGCTGGACCGGGCCCGGATCTCGCTGGAGGCGCTGCTGCGCGACCGGCTCACCGAGCTGCACCCGTCCACGTTCCTGATCCGCCGGGCTGCGCTGCTCGACGCGATCGGCCTGGTGGACGAGCAGATCCCGGGCAGCTACGCGGAGGACTACGAGTTCCTGCTCCGCGCCGCCCGGTACGCCCCGCTGGTGAACGTGGAGAGCCCGTACGTGCTGGTCCGCTGGCACAAGCGGTCCTACTTCGCGCAGCGCTGGGAGACCATCTCGACCGCGTTGCAGTGGCTGCTGCGCCGCTACCCGGAGTTCGCCACCGTGCCGCACGGCGAGGCGCGGGTCGCCGGGCAGATCGCGTTCGCGCAGGCCGCCATGGGCAACCGGCGGGACGCGGTGCGCTGGGCCCGGCGCACGCTGGCCCGCAACCCGAAGGAGCCGCGCGCGTACCTGGCGCTGGCGGTGGCGAGCCGTGCGGTGCAGGCCGACCGGGTGCTGCGGACGCTGCACAAGCGCGGCCGGGGCATCTGAGCCGTACGCGAAACGGGCGGGCGACCGAGGTCGCCCGCCCGTTGTCGTCGCGTCGCGATCAGGCCGTGCAGAAGGACTTCCACGCCTGGATGCTCGGCTGGTCGAGCAGCCGGAAGTCGCCCTGGTCGACCGTCTGGTTGTAGTACGCCACGAACTCCGGGCGCTGGCCGTTGAGGAAGCCGGTCATCGACCGGATCCAGGCCGCCCGGCCGCTGCCGGCGTCACCCGGCACCAGGTCGCTGCCGGTCTCCGCGACGCCCCACGGCTTGCCGAGCGCCTTCGACTTGCTGATCATGGGGCCGTAGATCTCCTGCGGCGAGGCGTACCGCTTCCACTTCTTGCCCCAGTTGTAGCAGTCCCAGCCGAGCGCCTCGATCACGTCGCCACCGGGGTAGAACGCGTCGAAGCTGCGCCCGGACTTCGGATCCAGCGTCCAGCACATCAGGATCAGCGTGTTGATGAGCTTGGGGTTGCCGGTCCGGTCGGCCAGGCCGGCGATCCGCTTCCACGCCGTCCGGTACGCCGCCGTGCTGAACGCGCCGCGCTCGACGTCGTCCTCCGGCTCGTGGAAGTACGACCAGTAGACGTTGTGCTCGCGCGGGATCGAGGAGAACCAGGAGGTCAGGCGGGAGTCGAACTTGCCGGTGTTGACCTCCTGCGGCGACGCCTTGAAGGACACCACGACGGTCCGGTCCACCACGTCGGCCCGGCTGCCGGACCAGGCCGGCGGCAGGCCGGGGAAGAAGATCCGGGCCATCCGCAGCTTGCCGAAGGTCCGGTCGGACCGGGCCAGCGCCTGACCGAACGTCTCCCCGTTCTGCACACCGATCGAGGCGCCGGGCAGCGTCAGTCGCGTACCGCTGAAGGCCGGCCCGGCGTCGGCGGAGGCCGACGGACGCGCCGAGGGCTTGCCGCCGAGACCCTGGTCGGCGGTCGGGGACGCGCCCGGGGTGGCGGGCGTGCCCGGGCCCATCGAGGTGGCCGGTCCGACCGAGCCGGGCGTCCCGCCGGCCTGCCGTTCCGCCGCGTCGGGTCGCAGCGTAGCCACCGCGACCCCGCTGCCGGCCACGGCCAGGACCAGTGCCGCCGCGAGGGCGACCCGCCAGCGACGACGGGAGCCTCCGGGCGACGGCGCGGGGGCGAGCGGCGGCGCGGGCGGGCGGCCGGGCCCACCGGTGGCCGGCCCGTGTGGAACGTCCACCGGGGGCGGTCCGGTCAGCGTGGCGGTCGCCGCGGTGCCGCCGTCGTGCTGCGGCGCCCAGCCGTTCGTGGCGCCGGGCGCGGCGTCCCAGCCGGCCGGGTCGTGCCCGGGCCCGTCGTGGTGACCGGCGTCGGGCCGTTCATGCTCGGGCCAGGGCAGGTCACCGCCGGCGCGGGCCGGTGCCGGTGGTGGCGCGCTCTCGGCCTCCGGCCAGGGCAGCGACGGGCCGCCACCCTGGCGCGGAATGTCCTGACCCGGCCACAGGCCGGTCGGCTGCCCGAAGGCATTGTGCGGCTCTCGGTCGGCCGGCATGACCCTCCCTGGCTGTCGGCGGCCCGTGGTCGGGGCTCAGATCGCCACGCATACCTGCCCGACGATAACCCTCATCCACCTGGCCGTACGTACCGTGACACTCAACCGAACGCCTGACCGTGGTTGTCGGTGACGGTCGAAGCGGGCATCTCGACCCCGGTCCGGGCGATCGCGTCGAGCAACTGGTCGGCCAGTTCCGGCCGGCAGACCAGCAGATCGGGCAGGCGCGGGTCGGCGCGGTTGTAGCGCAGCGGCGAACCGTCGATCCGGGACGCGTGCATGCCCGCACCCAGCGCCACGGCGACCGGGGCGGCGCTGTCCCACTCGTACTGACCGCCCGCGTGGACGTACGCGTCGACCTCGCCGGTCACCACCGCGCAGACCTTCACACCGGCCGAGCCCATCGGCACGGCGGTGGCGCCGAGCATCTCGACCAGCTCGCCCACGAACGCGGGCGGGCGGCTGCGGCTGACCGCGATCCGGATCGGCCCGTCCGACGCCTTCGGCTGCGGGCAGGTGGTGCCGAGCACGAGCGGCGTACCGTCCACGGTGGTCCGGGCGGGCATGCCGACCGCGCCGGCGACCAGGGCGCCGTCCGGGGCGGCGGAGCGCTGCCAGAGCGCCACGTGCACCGCCCAGTCGTCCCGCCCCTCCTCGGAGAACTCGCGGGTGCCGTCCAGCGGGTCGATGATCCAGACCCGGTCCGCCTCGTGCCGGGGTGCGCGCTCGCCGTCCGCCCACGCGCGGCGCGCGTCGGCCTCCTCCTCGGAGAGCACCGCGTCGGCCGGCCGCAGCCGGGACAGCGCCGCCGTCATCAGCTCGTGCGACGCGCGGTCGCCGGCGTCCTTGAGCGCCTTCGGGTCGGCGAAGCCCTGCCGGTCCCGCAGCGCGGTGAGCGCCTTGCCGGCCTCGGTCGCCAGCCACTGCGCGAACCGCTGGTCGTCGAGCCGTCCCGCCTCGTCCTCGGTCACGAGCCTCATCCCTTGTTCTCCCGGGTCTGCCGCGACCCGTCATCCTTCGGCGTCCGGTCGGACCGGCGCCAGCGTCCGTCGGATCGTAGACAGTCGGGAACTGCTGTCGGATCCCCCGGACGCACCCGGTGACCCGCCCGGCCGCCCGCATGTTGAACTTCGCGTGTATCGCGGTCGGACCCGCCGCGCCAGGCCCTAGGCTCTGCGCATGACCGCCGAGCAGCTGATCTCGTTCGCCCGTGGCGCGCCTTCGCTGGACATCGTCGATGTCGAAGGGCTCAAGGCCGCCGCTGTCCGCGCCTTCGACGCCGACCCCGCCGGGGTCACCGCGTACGGCACCTCCGTCGGCTACCCGCCCTTGCGGAAGTGGATCGCCGAGAAGCACGGTGTCGAGGCCGACCAGGTGCTGATCACCAACGGCTCGTTGCAGGCCGACGCGTTCCTCTTCGACCACCTGGTCCGCCGGGGCGACGCGGTGGTGGTCGAGCGTCCGACGTACGACCGCACGCTGCTCAACCTCAAGCAGATGGGCGGCGAGGTGCACGGCGTGACGGTCCAGCCGGACGGCCTGGACACCGCCGAGCTGCGCAAGCTGCTGGAGTCCGGGGTACGGCCGCGGCTCGCGCACGTGATCCCCAACTACCAGAACCCGGCCGGCGTGACGCTCTCCCTGGAGAAGCGCCGTGAGCTGCTGGACCTGGCCGCCGAGTACGACTTCACGATCTTCGAGGACGACCCGTACGCGGACATCCGGTTCCGCGGCGAGCCGCTGCCGTCGATGTTGTCGATGGACACCCGGGGCGTGGTGGTGCACGCCTCCAGCTTCACCAAGACGGTGTGCCCGGGCGTACGCGTCGGCTACCTGGTCGGCCCGGCCGAGCTGATCGCGGCGATCGCGAAGCGGGCCACGAACCTCTACATCTCGCCGGGCATGGTGGCGCAGGCGATCGTGCACCAGTTCTGCGTCTCCGGCGCGATCGACGAGTCGATCCGGACGGTCCGCTCGGCGCTCGGCGAGCGGTCGGCGGTGCTGGCCGAGTCGCTGCGCCGGCACATCCCGGAGGCCCGGTTCGTGGAGCCGGACGGCGGCTACTTCCTCTGGGTCGAGCTGCCGGAGGACGTCGAGGTCGACCGGCTCGCCCCGGCCGCCGCCGAGCGTGGCGTGGCGGTGGTGAAGGGCAGTGACTTCATGGTCGACGGCGGCCGGCACGCGCTGCGCCTGGCGTACTCGGCGGTGACGGCGGACCGGATCGACGAGGGTGTGCGGCGTCTCGCCGAGGCGATGGCCGCCGTACGCGGCTGATTTTCTGTCGGGTTTCTGACAAAAAGGCCCCGCTGGCCGGTTCGGCACTCCCGCCGGGCCGGCCGGCACCCCACAATGCTGCGAGTGCCGCTCACCTTTGGCAGGTGACCTGCCCGCACGCCGGACGACCGGCCGGGCCGGCGGCACGCCCAGCATCACTCCCGCCCCCAAGGGGTGCCGGGTGGGCCGTGTCGCCCCTCACCCCCCTGACGCGGCCCGGCCCGCCCGGCGCCGCCGCGTGACACCCGTCGCAACCACCGGTTCCCCGCGCCCGCGCCCGCGCTGCGCTTCCCGCCGGTCGGCGTAACCTGCAAGCCGCAGCTCTAGGGAGAGGGGGCGAGAGATGACGGACCGGGTGGCACGCGACCGAACCGCCGGCACCGACGGCAGCCGGGCACTGCGCCCCCGCGCCTGGTCGGCCCCGGTACGCGCGATGTCCCGCATCCTCAACGCCGACGGCTCCCCGCGTACGGCCCAGCCGACCGGCCCGGAGCGCAGCGGCATCGTCGACTGCGGGCTGTACGTCGACGGCGAGCGCCGGCCCGGCCGCCCCCAGTACGCCGACGCGCTTGCCGCGGCCCGGCAGGAGCGGGACGGCTTCGTCTGGCTCGGCCTGCACGAGCCGGACCTGACCGAGATGACCGAGATCGCCGCCACCTTCGGCCTGCACGAACTCGCCGTGGAGGACGCGGTGAAGGCCCAGCAGCGCCCCAAGCTGGAGCACTTCGGCGAGATCGTCTTCCTGGTGCTGCGCACCGCCCGCTACTGCGAGCACACCGAACTGACCGAGAACTCCGAGGTGGTGGAGACCGGCCAGGTGATGCTCTTCATCGGGCCGCACTTCGTGATCAGCGTGCGGCACGGCGACGCCTGCCGGCTGGCGCCGGTGCGCGCCGACCTGGAGGCGAAGCGGGACCTGCTGCGGCAAGGCCCGTGGGCGGTCGCGTACGCGATCACCGACCGGGTGGTGGACCTCTACCTGGAGGTGGCCGACCGGCTGGAGGACGACCTCGACGTGCTGGAGGCGGACGTCTTCGACCGGCAGAGCAGCGGCCGGATCCAGCGGATCTACCAGATGAAGCGGGAACTGGTCGAGTTCAAGCGGGCGGTGGTGCCGCTGCAGCGCCCGCTGATGACGCTCACCGCGCAGGTCAACCGCGCGGTGCCGCAGGAGGTACGGCGCTACTTCCGCGACGTGCAGGACCACCTCAGCCGCACGGTCGAGCAGGTGAACTCCTACGACGACCTGCTCAACTCGATCCTCCAGGCCCGGCTGGCCCAGGTCACCGTCGACCAGAACAACGACATGCGCAAGATCGCCGCCTGGGCCGCGATCGGTGCGGTGTGGACGGCGATCGCCGGCATCTACGGCATGAACTTCGACAACATGCCCGAGCTGAAGTGGACGTACGGCTATCCGGGCGTCTGGGCGCTGATGCTCGCGGCGTCCTTCACGCTCTACCGTCTGTTCCGGCGCAACGGCTGGCTGTAGCCGCCGGGCCCGCGCCACGCCGCCCCGTACACGCGGAAGCGCCGGCCACGCGGGGTGTCCCGCGTGCCGGCGCTGATCCGACGGTACGAGGTCAGCGGCGACCGCCGGCCTTCGCGGCGTTCTTGCCGGCCTGCACGGCCTTGGTGATGTCGTCGGCCGGGCGGCCGGAGACGTCCCGGGCACCCTCGGCGACGGAGGGAACCTGGTCGTTCGGGTGGATCACCGGCTGGCTGCCGGAGGTGGCGGTCGACGCGCTGCTGCCCTTGGCCACCGCCGAGGAACCGGCGCCGGTCGGGCCGGCCTGGGTCACCTTCGCGCTCGCGTCCGGGGTCTCCACCACGATCGTGTCCACGTCCTCCCGCATCGGCTCCAGCTTGTCCCGACCGCTCGCGCCGAGCGTGCCCGTCGCGCCGAGCGTGCCGGTCGGGTCGTACTCGGCCCACTCCTGCTGCTCGCGGCGGCGGCGCATGGCCATCGCACCGGCCAGGCCGGCGACGGTGCCGGCCACCAGCAGGCCCGCGGTCATGCCCCGCGACCTGCGCTGCTTCTTCTTTCCGGGCTTCATGTTCTTCGCCTTCTTGGTCATCGCGGCCTGCTTCTTGGCCATCACCTTGCGGCCGTCCGACGCCTTGCCGGCGGCCTCGACCCGGGCGTTGCGCACGGCCAGCAGCACCGGCGCGAGCGCCGCGGCGGTCGACGCGAACCCGCTGGACGCGCGGTCCCGGACCAGGACCGCGGTCGGCGCGACGGCACCCCGGGCTGCCTGGACCCGCGGGCCGACAGTGGCGCCGGCACCCTTCGCCGCGTGCGTGGCGGCTTGCCTCAGGTGACCGATGCCCTGGTTCAGCTCGACCTTCGCGAGCTGGCCCTGGGTCTTTCGCCGCCCGATTCCAAACACGGTCCCACCTCCTGGGAGTTGTTCCTTCGTCATCCTCCACCTTCGAATGCCTCCGCATGGCCAGATCGGGCACATGGGAGGATCCGCAAGGAACTGAACTACGAGTGAGGAGTACCCGTGGCCGAGGCTGTCTACGCCACCTTGCACACCAACGCCGGCCCGATCCGGCTGGAGCTCTTCCCGAACCACGCGCCGAAGACCGTCCGCAACTTCGTGGAGCTGGCCGAGGGCACCCGGGAGTACATCGACCCGCGTACCGGTCAGCCGGGCAGCGGTCCGTACTACGACGGCACCGTCTCGCACCGCGTGATCAGCGGTTTCATGATTCAGATGGGCGACCCGACCGGCACCGGTCGCGGTGGCCCGGGCTACAAGTTCGCCGACGAGTTCCACCCCGAGCTGCGCTTCGACCGGCCGTACCTGCTGGCGATGGCGAACGCCGGGCCGGGCACCAACGGCTCGCAGTTCTTCATCACGGTGTCGCCCACGCCACACCTGAACAACCGGCACACCATCTTCGGCCAGGTGGCCGACGAGCAGTCCGCGAAGGTGGTCGACTCGATCGCCAACACCCCGACCGGCCCGAGCGACCGGCCGCTGCAGGACGTGGTGATCGAGCGGGTCGAGATCGAGCACAAGCAGTCCTGACCGGCACGCGGGTACCTTTGCTCGCATGACTGAGCGCTCCGGCCAGCCAGGCGACGCCACCGGGGGTCCGGTGCCGACCACTCCGGTCTGCTACCGGCACCCCGGTCGGGAGACGTACATCCGGTGCAGTCGGTGCGACCGGCCGATCTGCACCGAGTGCATGCGGGACGCCTCCGTCGGCCACCAGTGCCCGGAGTGCGTCGCCGAGGGCCGCCGCAGCGTGCGGCCGGCGCGCACCGCCTTCGGTGGCGGTGCCGCCGGCCGCCAGGGCAATGTCACGAAGGCGCTGATCGCGCTGAACGTGGCGATGATGCTGCTGTCCATCCTCTCGGCCCGCAGCGGAACCGCGGTGGCCGGCGGCGGCCTCGGCGGCCTGATGGGCAACGGGACCCCGCTCACCGAGTGGGGGGCGGTGCTGGGCCTGGCGCGCTTCCCCGACGGGCACGTCGGCGGGGTGGCCGACGGCGAGTGGTACCGGCTGGTCACCGCCATGTTCCTGCACTACGGCGTGCTGCACCTGCTGCTGAACATGTGGGCGCTCTGGGTGCTCGGCCGGACGCTGGAGGCGGTGCTCGGGCCGATGCGCTTCCTGGCGCTCTATCTGCTCGCCGGGCTGGGCGGCAACGTCGCGGCGTACGTGTTCACCGAGCCGAACCGCTTCACGGCCGGCGCCTCGACGGCGGTCTTCGGCCTGTTCGCCGCGATCTTCGTGATCATGCGGCGGCTCGGCCGGGACACCTCGGCCATCGTGCCCATTCTGGTGATCAACCTGATCTTCACGTTCACCGTGCCGAGCATCTCGGTGGCCGGGCACCTCGGCGGTCTCGTGGCCGGCGCGCTGGTGGCGCTGGTCCTGGCGTACGCGCCCCGGTCGCGGCGGACCGTGTTCCAGGTGGCGGGCTGCGCCATCGTGCTGGTCGCGTTGATCGGCCTGACCCTGGTCCGGACCGCCGCCCTGCTCGGCTGACCGGCCTCATCGTGCGGCGGGGCGGGCCTCGGTCAGCGCCGCGGCCACCTCGTCCAGCGGCGCGTCCAGGTCACGGCGGCCGAACAGGTGCAGCGACTCCCCCGCGTCGATCTCCAGCGTCTCGGCGGTGATCCCGCGCCGGGCACGCCGGTCCAGGCGGATCGCCTCCACCGCGTCCCACGGCAACCGGCGCCGCCCGGCGAATCCCCGCAGCACGGTCAACCCGTCCGGATCGACGGCGAGGCGGACCGGCGCGACCACGTCGCGCAGCGCCCAGGCGAGCAGGCCGGCGGCGGCCAGCCCGGCGAGCGCCGGCCGGACCGGATCACCGCCGGCGAAGACCAGCCCCAGGGCCAGCAGCGCGAGCGCACCGAGCGCCTTGAGCACCGGCACCTCGCGCGGTACCCGCCACTGCCGGACCGGCGGCGACTGTGGATCCATCCACCCAGCATGCCAGCCGTCCCGGCCGCACGCCGGGAGAGGACGGCCGGTACGGGGAGCACGTAGTATCGGGGCAAGCGAGGTTACCGGGGAGTAGACATGAGTGACGCGGTCATCGTCGGCGCGGTACGGACCCCGGTCGGGCGGCGCAAGGGCAGCCTCGCCGGAGTGCACCCGGTCGACCTCTCGGCGCACGTGCTGCGCGCCCTCGCCGAGCGCACCGGCATCGACCCGGGCCAGGTCGACGACGTCGTGTGGGGCTGTGTGTCGCAGGTCGGCGAGCAGTCCTGGAACGTGGCCCGCAACGCCGTGCTCGCCGCCGGCTGGCCGGAGTCGGTCCCGGGCACCACGCTCGACCGCCAGTGCGGGTCGAGCCAGCAGGCGCTGCACTTCGCCGCCGCGACTGTTCTCTCCGGTCAGGCCGACCTGGTCGTCGCCGGTGGCGTCGAGTCGATGACCCGGGTGCCGATGGGTTCCAGCGTCGCCGGTGGCATGCCGTTCAGCGCGGCGATCCTGGAGCGCTACCGCGGCGTCGAGGGCGTCGCGGAGGACTCCCCGTTGCCGTTCAACCAGGGCGTCGGGGCCGAGCTGATCGCGCAGCGGTGGCGCTTCTCGCGTACCCAGCTCGACGAGTTCGCGCTGGCCAGCCACGAGAAGGCGGCAGCCGCGCAGGACGCGGGCGCGTTCGAGGCCGAGCTGGCCCCGGTGGCGCTCGCCGACGGCGGCAAGTTCTCCGCCGACGAGGGCATCCGCCGCGACACCTCGCTGGCCAAGCTGGGCGAGCTGCCCACCCCGTTCCGCGCCGACGGCGTGGTCACCGCCGGGTCCGCGTCGCAGATCTCCGACGGCGCCGCCGCGCTCGCGGTCACCACCGCCGAGTGGGCCAGCCGGCACGGCCTGCGCCCGCTGGCCCGGGTGCACACCGCGGTGGTCGCCGCCGACGATCCGGTCACCATGCTCACCGCGCCGATCCCGGCCACCGCGAAGGCGCTGCGCCGCGCGGGGCTGGGCATCGAGGAGATCGGGGTGTACGAGGTGAACGAGGCGTTCGCCCCGGTGCCGCTGGCCTGGCTGGCCGAGACCGAGGCGGACCCGGAGCGGCTCAACCCCCGGGGCGGGGCGATCGCGCTCGGTCACCCGCTCGGCGGGTCCGGCGCGCGGATCATGACGACGATGCTCCAGCACATGCGGGACAACGGCATTCGCTACGGCCTCCAGACCATGTGCGAGGGCGGCGGCATGGCCAACGCCACGATCGTCGAGCTGCTCTGACCCGACCGGCCGCCGGTGTCGCACCGCGGGTGCGACTTGCACGTGTGGAAGTTCCAGAAATCGGGCGTGACCCATATCACCCCTGGTCATCGGCTCGTTGGACCGGGCATGGACGTGTTCTCGCGAACGTTCCTTCCGGCCGCCGCCGAGACCGGCCTGGCGACCCAGACCGTCACCCGGCACATGCCGGTGTTCCGCCGGTGCGTCGGCTCCGGCGACGCGACCATCCTGGTCACCCGGTGCAGCCGCCCGGACGACCCGGTGGGCGGCGACTACCTGATGCTCCTCACCCACCGGCGGCTGGTGGTCACCCGGCAGACCCGGGTGCTGCACCGGCTGCGCCTGCACCTCAACACCGAACTGCGCGAGCTGAGCAACGTGACGTGGAGCCCCGACGCCCGCGCGCACAGTGTGGAGCTGGCGGCCACCGCGATCGACGGGGTACGCGAGCGTTTCGTCCTGCGTACCCACCACCCGAAGCAGGTGTGGCAGCTCGACGCACTGCTCAACCACGCCTTCCGCACCCGCCTGCGTACGCCGGCCGAGCGGGTGGTGGCGACCATCGGCGAGTCACCGGCGGGCGCCCGCCCGACGGTGCTCCGGCCCGCCCCGGCCCGCTGACCTTCTCCTTACCTGATCCGAACATTCCCTGACCGGCCCGCCGGTCGCCGGTCGGTCATCATGAGCCGGTGACCACCGCCGCCCCGCCCGGGCTCGTCCTCGTGGTGGAGGACGAGCCGGCCATCGCCGACCTGGTCCGGCTCTACCTGACCCGGGACGGGTTCGGCGTACACCTGGAACGGGACGGCGAGGCCGGGCTGGCCGCCGCGCGGCGCCTGCGCCCGGTGGCCTGCGTGCTCGACATCGCGCTGCCCGGCCTGGCCGGCACCGAGATCTGCCGCCGGCTGCGCGCGGACGGCGACTGGACGCCTGTCATCTTCCTCACCGCCCGCGACGACGAGGTGGACCGCGTCGTCGGCCTGGAGCTGGGCGCCGACGACTACGTCACCAAGCCG
This sequence comes from Micromonospora sp. CA-248089, assembly GCF_050948515.1. Classification (NCBI taxonomy): domain Bacteria; kingdom Bacillati; phylum Actinomycetota; class Actinomycetes; order Micromonosporales; family Micromonosporaceae; genus Micromonospora; species Micromonospora sp. CA-248089. The sequence continues at coordinate 6,332,908 of NZ_CP192016.1, read as the reverse complement.
TTCAGCCCTCGCGAGCTGCTCGCCCGGCTGCGGGCGGTGCTGCGCCGCACCGCGGGCACGCCCGCCGAGCAGCCCCGCACGCTCGGCGCCGTCACACTCGACCCGGCCCGCCGGACGGTGACCGCCGCCGGTACGCCGGTGCAGCTCACCTCCACCGAGTTCGACCTGCTCGCCCACCTGATGGCGCGTCCCGGCCGGGTGTTCACGCGGGAGGAACTGCTTGCCGGCGTGTGGGGGTACGCGGCGCACGCCGGTACCCGGACCGTCGACGTGCACGTGGCGCAGGTGCGGGCCAAACTCGGCCCGGGCAGCGTGATCCGCACACACCGGGGCGTCGGGTACGCCGCCGATGCCTGAGCAGCCCGCCGTGCCGCCGCCGCCCATGGTGCCGCCGCCGCCCACGGTGCCGATGCCGCGCCGCCCCGGGCGGACCCTCACCGCCCGCGCCGTGCTCGCCACCTGCGCGGTGGCACTGGTGTCGGTCCTCGTCACCGCGCTCGTCGCGGTGCCCCTGGCGGTACGCGGCGCGGAGCGCCGGGACCGGGAGGCGCTGGCCGCCCAGGCCCGCCTAGCCGCCGACGTGCTCCGGGTGCGGGCGGTACGCCAACGCGACGGCGCCGGAGACCGGCTCATCCGGCAGCTGCGTCAGCAGCAGATCGACGTGTACGTGATCCGGGACGGACGGGCCGACCGGCCGGGCCTGCCCGCACCGCTGGTGACGCGGGTCGCCCGCGGCGAGAACGTCTCCGGGCGGCGGCTGGTCGACGGGGAACGCCGGCTGGTCGAGGCGCGGGCGCTGCCCGGCGGGGACGGCGTGGTGCTGACCCGTGCCCGCAGCGCCGCGCCCTGGCGGGAGGTGCTGCGCGGACTCTGGCTGCCGCTGCTCGCCGGACTCGCCGCCGGTGCCGCCGCCGGACTGCTGCTCGCCCGCCGGCTGGCCCGGCCGATCCGTACCGCCGCCACCGCCGCCGCGCGGCTGCGCGCCGGGGACCGGGCGGTCCGGGTGCCGGTCGAGCCGCCCGACGAGGTGGCCGACCTGGCGCACGCGCTGAACGGCCTGGCCGCCGCGCTCGCCACGAGCGAGGGGCGGCAGCGCGAGTTCCTGCTCTCCGTCTCGCACGAGTTGCGGACCCCGCTCACCGCCATCCGTGGCTACGCCGAGGCGCTGGCCGACGGGGTGATCGAGGCCGATGCGGTGCCGGCGACCGGCCGGACCGTGCTCGCCGAGGCCGAACACCTGGACCGGCTGGTCCGTGACCTGCTGGCGCTGGCCCGGCTGGAGGCGGTCGACTTCCCGCTGGAACCGGTGCCGGTCGACCTGACCGGGCTCGCCGCCGACGCGGAGCGTGCCTGGTCCGGCCGGTGTGCGGCGCTCGGGGTGCCGTTCCGGCTGGAGACACCGGGGGTGCCGGTGCCGGCATACACCGACCCGGGCCGGATCCGGCAGGTCGTGGACGGACTGCTGGAGAACGCGCTGCGGGTCGTACCCCCGGGCGCGCCGGTGGTGCTCGCGGTCCGGGCCGACGGCCCGGCGGGCGGCGGCGTGCTGGAGGTCCGGGACGGCGGACCCGGCTTCACCGACGACGACCTGCGGGTGGCGTTCGAGCGTGGCGCGCTGCACGAGCGGTACCGGGGGGTGCGCAAGGTGGGCAGCGGGCTCGGCCTGGCGCTCGCCGCCGGGCTGGTCCGCCGGCTCGGCGGGGACATCGCCGCCGGGCACGCCCCGGAGGGCGGGGCCGCGTTCACCGTCCGGGTGCCGCCGGATCCTTACCGGGCTCGAACATCGGCTTGACCGTCTCCTCGCATCGGTGCGGAACGCTCGGCTCGTCACCGCGAGGAGAGGACCACTGATGGCACGTCAGCGAATCGTCACCGGCGCCACCGCACTGCTCGCCGCAGCGGCGCTCGGGCTGGCCGGGTGCGGCGCGACCCGGTCCGGCCCGGCGCCGGACGACGCGGTCGAGGTGAGCGCCGCCCTGGGCGCGGACGGCCAGGCGCTCGCCGCGCTCGGCCTGGACGCCGGGGAACTGGACGTGGACCCGGTCGCCGCGCCGGCCCCCTCCGGCACCCCGCAGGCCGGGCCGGACGGCAAGGGCGAGCGGGCGAAGAAGGGCCACGAGCGGCACCGGGCCCGGGTGTTGCTGCGGCGCAACACGCTGCACGGCGAGGCGGTGGTGAAGACCAGGGACGGCGGTACGAAGACGGTCGCGGTCCAGCGCGGCGAGGTGACAGCGATCGACGACAGGTCGATGACCGTCAAGTCCACCGACGGTTTCACAGTGACGTGGACGTTCGGCGAGAAACTGCGGGTGGTCGAGCGCCGGACCACGATCCGATCGAGCGATATCAAGATCGGTACGACGGTCGGGGTGGCCGGTGCCAAGGAGGGCGACCGGAGCGTGGCCCGGCTCGTGGTCGTACCACTTCGTCAGGAATAGGGTGCCCGGGCTGTCGTGACCTGAGCAATGTGCCAGGCTACGCTATGCCCCGACCTGCCATCGCCTCCGTGGAGATTCCGTGAAGCTCTCGATCCTCATGCCGGTCTACAACGAGGAAGAACGTATCGCGGATGCCCTCAAGCAGGCATTGGCGGTGGACTACCCCTGCGAGATCGAGCTCGTCGTCGTGGACGACGGCAGCCGGGACGGCACCGGCGAGGTCCTCGGCCGCGTGGACGACGCCCGCCTGCGGGTGATCACCCACCAGCGCAACGCCGGCAAGGGCGCGGCCATCAAGACCGCCGTCGACAGCGCCGAGGGTGAGTACATGGTCATCCTCGACGCCGACCTGGAGTACGACCCGCAGGACATCCCGCGCCTGCTGGAGCCCGTGCTCGACGGCCGGGCCACAGTCGTCTACGGCAACCGGACCTTCGGCAGCCACAGCTCGTACAGCTTCTGGTACGTGATGGGCAACAAGGGCGTCACGCTCGCCGCGAACGTGCTCTACAACTCCTACATCGGCGACCTGGAGACCTGCTTCAAGCTGATGCCGCTGGAGCTGTACCGCTCGCTCCAGGTCCGCTCCCGTGGCTTCGGCATGGAGGCCGAGGTCACCGGCAAGCTGCTGCGCCGCCGCATCCGCCCGTACGAGGTGCCGATCAGCTACCGCGCGCGGGGCCGCGAGGAGGGCAAGAAGATCACCTGGAAGGACGGCGTCGAGGCGATCTGGATCCTGGCCCGCGAGCGCGCCCGCCGCCGCCCGGCCGGTCCCGCCGCCGCGCACTGAGCCGTCGACGGAACCCCGCGAGCCCGGCACGAGCCGAGGTCGCGGGGTTCCGTCGTGTCCGGACCGCTCAGCCGAGGAACGCGTCGACCGAGCGGCGCAGCCCGGCGGCGTCCAGGCCGTGCCAGCGTTCGTGGTCGTCGGCGGTGCCGTAGCGGCGCAGGTCCCTGCGGCCCACCCCGAGCGCCAGCAGCCGGTGCGGCCGGTCGGCCAGCGCCTCCGACACCACCCGCGTCGAGGTGCCCGCCAGGTACGGCTCGACCAGAACCACCTCAGTCGCGGCGAGCGCCCGCAGCCCGGCCGTGTCGAACGGCCGCGGCCGATGGGTGTACGCCACCGTGACCGGCCGGTCGGCGACCGCGGCCACCGCCGCGTCCAGCACCGGACCGACCGCCACCAGCAGCGGCGCGCCCGGCCCGGCGTCCCGGACCACGTGCAGGTCACCCGCCTGCGGGTACGCCCGCGCGTTGGCCTGGATCGACAACCGCAGGTACGCCGAGTCCTGCCCGCACACCACGTCGCGCAGCAGCGGCCGGACCTCGTCCGGGTGCCCCGGCACGTGCACCGTCCAGCCGTCCAGCGTGTCCAGCAAGGCCACGTCCGCCGGGCCGAGGTGGGTGCGTCCCGCCTCCGCCCGGTCGTACGAGCCGCCGATGCCGACGAGCACCGCGCCGACGCCCTGGTGGTCGAGGTCCAGCTTGATCTGCTCGTACGCCCGCTCGCCCAGGAACGGGGCGTAGCTGTGCACGATCGGCCGCTGCCCGGTCAGCGCCAGCCCACCGGCGACGCCGACCATCAACTGCTCCCGGATGCCCACGTTCACCACCCGGTCCGGGTAGCGGGCGGCGGCCGGCTCGAACGCGGCGGCGGAGATGTCGGCGAGCACGACAGTCGTCCGCGGATCGGCGAGCACCTCCTCGGTGCTGGTCACGAACGCGTCCCGCATGGTGCTGGTCATTGTCACTCCCCGTCCGTGACGACCGCGACGACGACGTGCGGCCGGTGATCGTCGTGCCCGGTGAGGGCGGCGTGCAGGGCGTCGTGGTCGCGCCCGTCCACTGTTGCGGCGCTCCACCCGTTCACCGTGAACCGGCTCGCCGCGCCGCCCGGCCAGCCGTACGTGGCCGAGCGGTTGTCCAGCACGATCGCGGTCAGGTTGCCGAGCCCGGTCGCGCCCGCGTATGCGATCGCCTCGTGGTTGGAGCCCTCGTCCAGCTCGGCGTCGCCGAGCAGCACGTACACCCGGGGTTCGGTGCGGTCCTGGGCCCGCAGCCCGAGCGCGGTGCCCACGCCCAGCCCGAGCCCGTGGCCGAGCGAACCGGAACCGATCTCGACGCCCGGCACCAGCGTGCGGTCCGGGTGGTCGCCGAGCCGGCTCGCCGGGCCGCCCTGGTCGTCCAGCCACTCGGGCGGTACGAAGCCGCGGGCGGCGAGCAGCGCGTAGTACCCGGCGACCGCGTGGCCCTTGGAGAGCAGGAAGCGGTCCCGGTCCGGGTCGTCCAGGGTGGCCGGGGTGATCCGGAGCACCCGGTCGTAGAGCACCTGGAGCACGTCGAGCGTCGAGTACACGTTGGCGCCGAACTCGCGGCCGGCGCGCACCCGGTCCAGGAGCGTGCCCAGATCAGTGGCAGTGGTCGTCGTCATACCGTTAGCCTCGGACTTGAAGCGAACTTCAACTCAAGGCCGTGTGATGCACGAAGCAACACTGACCATCGGGCAGCTCGCCGACCGCAGTGGCGTCGCCCCCTCGGCGCTGCGCTACTACGAGCGGCTCGGCCTGATCCACGCCGCCCGCACCGGCGGCAACCAGCGCCGCTACGCCCGCACCGAGCTGCGCCGGGTCGCGTTCATCCGGATCTCCCAGCAGGTGGGTGTCTCGCTGGAGGAGATCCGGGCGGCGCTGGACTCGCTGCCGGCGGGGCGTACCCCCACCCCCGACGACTGGGCCGCGCTGTCACGCGCGTGGCGGGACCGGCTGGACGAGCGGATCCGGCTGCTCGGCAAGCTCCGCGACGACCTGGACGGCTGCATCGGCTGCGGCTGCCTGTCGTTGCAGCGCTGCACGCTCTACAACCCCGGCGATTCGCTCGCCGCCGAGGGCCCCGGCCCGCGCCTCATGCTCCCGCCTTCCGGCCAGGGCTGACCCTCACCGGACCAGCAGCACCTTGCCCAGGTGGTCGTTCGTCTCCACCAGGCGGTGCGCGGCGGCGGCGTCGGCCATGTCCACCCGGGCGTGCACCACCGGCCGGATCCGGCCCGCCTCCACCAGGGGCCACACCTGCTCGCGTACGCCCCGGGCGATCGCCGCCTTCTGTTCGACCGGGCGGGACCGCAGCGCGGTCGCGTGCACCGCCGCCCGCTTCGCCAGCAGCATCCCCAGGTCGAGTTCGCCCTTGCGGCCGCCCTGCATGCCGATCACCACGAGCCGGCCGCCGGTCGCCAGCGCCGCCACGTTCCGGGGCAGGTAGGACGCGCCCATGATGTCCAGGATCACGTCCGCGCCCCGGCCGTCGGTGACCCGGCGTACCTCGTCCACGAAGTCCTGCTCGCGGTAGTCGATCGTGTGGGCGGCGCCCAGCTCACGCAGCCGCTCGTGCTTCGCCGAACGGGCGGTCACCACCACCGTCGCGCCCAGCGCCACGCCCAGCTGGATCGCGAACGTGCCGATCCCGCTGCCGCCGCCGTGCACCAGCAGCGTGTCGCCCTCGGCCAGCCGGGCCAGGTCCACCACGTTCGACCAGACCGTGCAGGCCACCTCCGGCAGCGCCGCCGCGTCGACCAGATCCACCCCGGCCGGCACCGGCAGCAACTGCCCGGCCGGCACCGCGACCTGCTCGGCGTAGCCGCCGCCGGCGAGCAGCGCGCACACCTCCTGGCCCACCGACCAGCCGGTCACGCCGGGACCGAGCGCACGCACTGTCCCCGAACACTCCAGACCGGGGTACGCGGACGCGCCCGGCGGCGGTGGGTAGTGCCCCTGCCGCTGCAACAGGTCGGCCCGGTTCACCGCGCTGGCACGCACCTCCACGACCACCTCACCGGGGCCGGGCTCCGGGTCCGGCACGTGGGTCCAGACGAGCGCCTCGGGTCCGCCGGGTTCGGTGATCGTGATCGCGCGCATGACTCAGTCTTACCCGATCTGCCCGTCGCCGCGCAGGTGCACCGCCCGGGGGAGCCGCCGCGCCGGCCCCGCCGGCCACTGTGGACCTGCCGGCGGCCATGATTCCGCTGATCAGCACCACTGCCGGGCTCTCCCGCGCGCACCCGTTCTCGCACCGGAGGTGGGACGGCGGCTTGCCCGGTACGGCGTTCGTGGCAGACTGGTCCCCGGTCGCGCACCCCTCGGGGGCGTGCCGGGAGGGTTCGCCTAGTGGCCGATGGCGCTGGTCTTGAAAACCGGTAAGGCAGCGATGTCTTCGTGGGTTCGAATCCCACACCCTCCGCCCACTCCCACCTCGCCGTCGGTCGGCCGCGCGTGCGGACGCATCGGCGTGTCGCCCCGGAAGTAACCATCGCCTCTGCGGCTTATGCCTCTGGGTCATAAATATGACCGAGAGTCATAAGCGTCTTGGGTGCATTCTTCTTCCGGCGACCGGCGACCGGCGACCGGCGACCGGCGACCGGCGACCGGCGACCGGCGACCGGCGACCGGCGACCGGCGACCGGCGACCGGCGACCCGGGCGGTCGTAGGCTGCGGGGTGCGGCGACGGCGGGAGGGCCTGGTGGCGGAGACGACGACGGTGGCCGGGGTGACGGCCGAGCTGGCCGCGCTCGACGATCCGAAGATCCGCGCGGTCAACGAGCGGCACGGCGACGACCACGGGGTCAACCTGGGCAAGCTGCGGGCGATCGCGAAACGGCTGAAGACGCAGCAGGACCTCGCGCGCGAGCTGTGGGCGACCGGGGACAGCGCGGCACGGCTGCTGGCGCTGCTGACCTGCCGGCCGAAGGCGTACGGGCGGGACGAGCTGGACGCGATGCTGCGCGAGGCGCGTACGCCGAAGGTGCACGACTGGCTCGTCAACTACGTGGTGAAGAAGAGCCCGTACGCGGAACCGCTGCGCCTGGCCTGGTCGGCCGATCCCGATCCGGTGGTGGCGAGCGCCGGCTGGGCGCTGACCACCGAGCGCGCGGAACCCGGACGGGCTGGACCTGGCCGGTCTGCTCGACATGATCGAGGCGGAGATGGCCGGTGCGCCGGAGCGCCTCCAGTGGGCGATGAACCACTGCCTGGCGCAGATCGGGATCGAGCACGCCGCGTACCGGGACCGCGCGATCGGCATCGGCGAGCGGCTCGGGGTGCTCAAGGACTACCCGACGCCGCCGGGCTGCACGTCGCCGTACGCGCCGGTCTGGATCAACGAGATGGTGCGCCGACAGCACGGCGGCGCGGACAACGGGGTATGAAGGGGCGCAGGACATTCGCGTACCCGGAAGGACCGTTTCGATGACCCTGGAACGACCGATCGCCCCGGACCCGTACGAGCTGCTGCCGACGGTGCCGTCGTTCGACCTGACCAGCGACGACGTGCACAACGGCGAGCCGATGGACGCGCGGTACGCGCACGGGAGCACCGGCGGCGAGAACGTCTCACCGCAGCTGTCCTGGTCGGGCTTCCCGGCCGAGACCAGGAGCTTCGTGGTCACCTGCTTCGACCCGGACGCACCGACCGGCAGCGGCTTCTGGCACTGGGTGCTGGTGAACCTGCCCGCGTCCGTCACCGAGCTGCCCACCGGCGTGCGTGAGGCCGACCTCGGCGGCGCGTTCAGCGTCCGCAACGACTACGGCGACACCGGCTACGGGGGCGCGGCGCCGCCCGCCGGGGACCGTCCGCACCGGTACGTGTTCGCGGTGCACGCGGTGGACGTGGACCGTCTCGACATCCCCGCCGGGGCCAGCCCGGCCTTCGTCGGCTTCAACCTGGCGTTCCACACCCTGGCCCGGGCGGTCATCCGCCCCACGTACCAGATCAAGGAGTGACGGGCGGCCGGGGGCCGTCGCGGCCCCCGGCCCTCAGGCCGGTACGCGGGCGACAGCGAAGACGGACTGGCCGAAGGGCGGCCGGACGCGCTGCTCGGCGGCCTTGGTGACCGGCAGTACGAGCGTGTCGTACACCTTCACCATCGGGCCCTCCTTCGGCATCAGCCGGAAGACCTTGGTGGCCATGAAGTAGCCGATCAGGCCGAGCGCGTTGGCGTAGTGGATCCGCTCGACCGTGAGGCCGGCCTCGGTCATCGCCGCGGCGAGCGTCTTCTTCGTGTAGCGGCGGACGTGGCCGGTGGCGATGTCGGCGGGGCTCATGGCGAACTGGAACGCCGGCACGATGATGACCACGGCGCCGCCGGGGCGGACCAGGTCGCGCATGCTGCGCAGCGCGCCCACGTGGTCGTCGATGTGCTCGAGCACGTTGTAGGACACGGCCGCGCTGTAGTCGCCGCGTTCGTGGTGCGGGAGGAGCATCTGCCGGACCTCGACGCCCGGGTGGTCGGACAGCCGCTCCTTGAGCTGGACCAGCCGGTCCGGGTCGGCCTCGGTGGCGGTGATCCGGGGTGCGTACGCCGCCCACGCGGAGGCGTAGTCGCCCAGGCCGCTGCCGATCTCGATCGGGTTGTCACCGAGGTAGGGCACCGCCAGCTCGACGAACCACTGCCGGTGGTTGACCGCTGTCGCGAGGCCTTCGAGCACCTCGGACTGGACGCGCTGATCCCCAGTGATTTCTGCCATGCGTCGATTCCTCACGATATGACTGACCCGCGCCTGGACCGTCAGAGTCAACCATCTGGATGACCGAGGGGGAAATCGGGGGACGGATAGGGGGCCGAATTGTGATGCGGAGGGGTGCCTGATCGGCGGTCGGCGAACTCGGTACATAGTACGTGAGTCTGCGGAACATTGCACCTGCCGGTCATTCCCTGACTACGCTCTGAAATGTCATGACTACTCCGGAATCAGCGGCGGACCCGACGAAAGCGGGGCAGGGTAGGCGGATCGACGCGCTCGCCGTGCTCAGCTTCGTGCTGCTCGCGTTCTGGGTGACCGCTCGGCTGTGGATCGACCCGCGCAACGGCATTCGGGACAATCGGACAGATCAGGCGCAATTCGAATGGATGATGGCGCATGGTGCGCGAGTCGTCACTGATTTCGCCTATCCGTTCACCTCGGACCGGATGAATGTGCCGGATGTCGTCAATCTCATGGCTAATACGTCCGTATTATCCGTTTCATTGCCGCTGACCCCGATCACGCTCTGGGCGGGTCCGCGCTGGTCCTTTCTGATTTTCCTCACTCTCGGGCTCGCCGCCACCGGCGTGTCCTGGTATTTCCTGCTCTCCCGAGTTGTCGTGAAGTCCCGTGGCCCGGCCTGGCTCGGTGCCGCCTTCTGCGCGTTCGCGCCGGCGATGATCTCGCACGCCAACTCGCACCCCAACATCGTCAGCCAGTACGTGGTGCCGCTGATCATCTGGCGGACGCTGCGCCTGGCCGAACCTGGGCGCTGGCTGCGCAACGGCGTCCTGCTCGGCCTGGTGATCGTCTGGCAGGCGTTCCTCAACCTGGAGATCCTGCTGATGACCGCCATCGGGCTCGGCGTGGTGGTGCTCGCGCTGGCGCTCGGGCGGCCCGCCCTCCGGTCGGCGGCCCGCCCCTTCGCCGCCGGGCTCGGGGTGGCCGCTGTGGTCGCCGGCGCGCTGCTCGCGTACCCGCTCTGGGTCCAGTTCTTCGGCCCGGGCGCGTACAGCGGGCTCTCCACGCTGATCCGGGGCTACTCCACCGACCTCGCCGCGTACGTGGCCTGGTCGCGCGAGTCGCTCGCGGGCGACGCCCGGGGCAGCGAACCGCTCGTCAAGAACGCCACCGAGGAGAACGCGTTCTTCGGCTGGCCGCTGGTGATCCTGGTGATCGCGCTGGTCTGGTGGATGCGCCGCAACGCCGTGGTGCTCGGGCTGGCGGCGGTCGGGCTCGTGTTCGCGCTCTTCTCGCTCGGCCGGGAGATCCGCTACGACGGGCAGGACACCGGCATCCCCGGCCCCTGGGCCGCGCTGGAGAACCTGCCGGTCCTGCACTCGGTGGTGCCCACCCGCTGGTCGCTCGCGCTCACCCCGATCATCGGCGTGCTGCTCGCGTTCGGCGCCGAGCGGGTCCGGCGGCTGGCCGTACGGCACCCGGACGCGCGCGACCAGATCCGGTTCGCCACTGTCACCGTGCTCGCCATGGCGCTGCTGCCGATCCTGCCCACCCCGCTGCCGGCCAAGCGCCTCGACCCGACCCCGGCGTTCGTCACCTCCGGCGCCTGGCGTCCCTACGTCGCCGACGGGCGGAGCATCGTCACGCTGCCGCTGCCCGACACCACGTACGCGGTCCCGCTGCGCTGGTCCGCCGAGACCCGGCTGGACATGCCGCTGGCCCGCGGCTACTTCCTCTATCCGGACACCCGCCCCGGCGGGGACCGGATCGCCCTGTTCACCGCGCCGCCGCGCCCGACGAGCACGTTCTTCGAGACGGTACGGCGCACCGACGCGGTTCCGCCGATCACGCCGCAGGACCGGGTGGCCGCCGTGGACGACCTGCGCTACTGGCGGGCCGGCGCGGTGATCCTCGATCCCCGGCTGCCGCAGGCCGAGGCGCTGCGCCGGGCGATGACCGAGCTGAGCGGGATCACGCCGAGGCGTACCGGCGGGGTGTGGTTGTGGGACGTCCGGCCGCTGGCCGACTGAGCGGTCAGCCCTGGCGGACGCAGCAGCCCTGGCACACCTTGGGCCGGGGCAGCGTGAACGCCAGGCAGCAGGTGCGTCGCTGCACCGTCGGCTCGCCGCCCGGGCCGGGCACCAGCTCGACCAGGTCGCTGAGGTCGAGCGCGTCCAGCACCGCGCCGACGGCCGCGGTGGACGAGCCGGGCAGCGCGTCCGACGCCCGCAGGATGCCGTGCGCGATGCCGGAGGCCACCGAGCCGAGCAGCGTACGGGTGCCGATCCGGACCTCGCCCTGGATGGCGCCGATCAGCGGCGCGAAGTGGGCGTCGAGCAGGGACGCGCGCAGCGCGCCGAGCAGCGCCGCCTCGTCCGGGACCACCAGGACGCCCGGAGCGCCGGCGAGCGCCAGCGGGTCGCTCGGCAGCACCGCCACCGGGGTGGAGGCGCGCAGCCCCAGCGTGAGGAGCTGGTGGTGGTCCTCGAAGTGCACGAGCACGTCGGCCGGGCCGAGCAGCGGCACCCGGCGGGCGGACGCCCAGCCGAGCACCGCTGGGAGCGCGGTCCAGTAGCTGTAGGACTTCCAGGCCAGCGCGGCGCAGGCGTGCGGGGTGCCGCCCCAGCGGCGGCCGGCGGCGGTCAGGAACTCGGACAGCAGCGTGCCGTCGATCAGGCGGGTGGCGGGGGACCAGCGATCCAGCTCGTCGTGGACCAGCAGGCCGGGCGCGAGGCCGGGCAGGTCGTCGGTGCCGAACATGGCGCGCAGGGTCGCGGTCACCGGGGCAAGCGGGGTTGCGGCGTCGCGCCCCGGCATCACCGCAGTCACCTGGCCGTCCCCTGTCCTGTCGCCCTGCGGTCGGCGCCTGTCGTCGACCAAAGCTAAGGCTAGCCTAACCACCCTCCCGGCGGGAGGGGAAGAGGTGCCGCGGCATCGCGGGGAGGTCCCCGTCACTGGCGCGCCGTCGCGTACTACCCGGCCCGGACGACGGAAAACGCCGCCGGAGAACCGGCGGCGGACGGCGTAAGGATCGGCGTACGTCGCTGAAAAGTCAAGGTGAATGTCGAATACGAGGCAGTTTCCGTACACGTTCGGCCACTCAACGTGAAAATGGTCTTCCCGCGTACGAGGAAGCTGATGACGACCTCACCGATCGAGCGTGCCGCGGACTCGTTCGCGGCCGAACTCGCCCGGCACCGGACCGGCCGAGGGCTGTCCAAGAAGCAACTCGCCACCATGATGGGCTTCGACCCGTCCTACGTCAGCCACGTCGAAGGGCGCCGGCACCGGCCCACCGAGGACTTCGCCCGCCGGGCCGAGGCCGTCCTGGAGGCCAGCGGCGCGATCTGGCAGCGCTTCCGGGAGTACGACGAGCTGCGGCACGGCCGCACCGGCGCGGCGCACCGCGATCCACCCGTCCCTGGCCAGTGGCTGCCTCCGGGGACCGGCCTGGTGGTGGAACGGGAGGCGGCCACGCTCACCCACACCGGTGACAGCTACCACTGTGCGATCCGGCGGGAGCTGTACAACGCGGGAACCGAACCGGTCACCCGCTACCTGGTCCGGGTCGCCGTCGACCGCTACCCCAACGACCCGGGCCGCTCCAACCGGCACCACCGGGAACACCCGCTCACCTTCGCCGAGCTGCAACTCACCGCGTACCGGGACGACGGGAACGGACGCGAGCCGATGCACTGGCGGGCCAAGCACGACCGGGACGCGTTCAAGGAGATCTGGCTGCTGTTCGAGAACGACGAGGGACGCTTCCCGCTCTACCCCGGCGACCGGGTCACCATCGAGTACGCGTACCGCGTCGGCCGGGACAAGTGGGGCCCCTGGTTCCAGCGGGCCGTACGCCTGCCCACCCGGCACCTGGCGGTGCGGCTCGACCTGCCTGCGGACCTCGACCCCAAGGTGTGGGGTGCGGAGACCTCGCTGTCGGCGGAGGAGGGCCCGCTGCGTACCCCGATCCAGCGTGCGGTGGACGGCGGCCGGGTGGTCTTCGACTGGGGGACCGACGACCCGCCGCTGAACGCCCGCTACCGGATGCAGTGGCGGTTCCGCAGTCCCGAGCCGGACGCCGAACCGGACAGCGTGCCCACCGGCGGCGCCCGGGTACGGGCCAGCGACCGGATGCGCGCAGTCGGCATCGTGCAGCGGGGCGACGACCTGCTGCGGCAGCGGGCCCGCCAGTTCGACCTGCCGGCCGACGAACCGCACGCCCGGCAGGTGATGGACCGGCTCGCCGCGATGCTGGTCCGCTTGGACGAGCTGCACCCGTTCAGCAAGGGCGTCGGCCTCGCCGCGCCCCAGCTCGGCATCGGCTGGTCGGCGGCGCTCGTGCGCCCGGCCGACCGGGCGGCCGACCCGGTGGTGCTGCTCAACCCCCGGGTGGTGGACGCCGCCGCCGAGACCGACGAGCAGTACGAGGGCTGCCTCTCCTTCTTCGACCACCGCGGCCTGGTGCCCCGGCCGCTGCGGATCGACGTGGAACACGCCCTGTGGGACGGCAGCCGGGTGATCACGTCCTTCGAGTACGCGATGGCGCGGCTGGTCGCGCACGAGATCGACCACCTCGAGGGGCGGCTGTACGTCGACCGGATGGCACCCGGCGTGCCGCTGGTACCGGTGGAGGAGTACCGCGAGACCGGCACCCCCTGGCGTTACTGAGAAACGGGGGGCCGGGTCGCGTGCCCCAGGGGGCAGGGGCACGCGACCCGGCTCGGGGGGAGCAAGGTTCAGAGGTTGCCGAACGTGTCGTACCGGATGTGGTCCGGCGGGACGTCGTCGGCGGCGAGCGCCCGCAGGGTGGATCGCACCATCGCGGCCGATCCGGAGACGTAGCAGTCGTGCGTGGTCCACGGGCCGTACCGGGTGACCACCTCGGAGACGTCACCGAGTTCGCCGCCGAAATCCGGGTCCTCGCTGCACGCGGGTGTCACCGACAACCACGGGTGGGTCGCGACGAGGTCCTCCAGGCCGGGCAGCCCGTACAGCTCGTCCGGGCGGCGCGCGCCGTAGAAGACGTGCACCCAGCGGGTGCGGTTGACCCGGGTCAGCTCCTCCACCAGCGCCTTGATCGGGGCCAGGCCGACGCCGCCGGCCACGCAGAGGACGTCCCGGGTGGACTCCGGGTCAAGCGTCATCGAGCCCATCGGCGCGGCCACCCGCAGCAGGTCACCCGGTTTGGTGCGGCGCACCAACGCGCCGGACACCCAACCGGCGGCGCCCGGCGGCGTCCGTACGTGGAACTCCAGCACGTTCTCCTCGTTCGGCGCGTTCGCCACCGAGTACGTCCGCCACACCCGCGGGTGGTAGCGGGGTGCCTCCACACTGACGTACTGCCCCGCCCGCCACGGCAGCGGGTGCTGGAGCGCGCGGACGGTCAGCACGGCCGTGTCCGGGCCGTGCCGCTCGTGCGTGAGCACCTCGGCGTGCCAGTACGGCGGGTTGCCGTCGGCCTCCGCGCCGGCCAGCATCCGCGCGCTGATGCTCGCGTACGCCTCCCGCCACGCCTGGTCGTACTCCAGGTTCCAGCCGTCCCCGGCGGTGCTGCGCAGCGCGTCGAGCAGCGCGACGCCCATCGTCGCGTAGTGCTCGGCCGCCACGTGGTACTTGCGGTGGTCCCGGCCCAGCGCGCGCAGGTACTCGTCGAAGCTCTCCGGGTCGCCCACCGTCTGGGTGGCGGTGACGATGGCCTCCAGGATGCGGTCCCCCTGGCCGTTCATCTGCACCGGGAAGAGCTTGCGCAGCTCCGGGTCGAGGAGGAACAGCCGGGCGTAGAAGTGCCCGCTGAGCCGCTCCCGGTGCTCCTCGACCAGGGCCCAGCTCTCCTTCAGCAGCCGCGCGAAGTTCTCCACAGGGGCACGCTCCTTCTCCGTACGGGCGGATCGGCAGCCATAGAATGTCCACGGAGCGTGTGTGCCGGTCGCACAGACTGTGCGATCGTCGGGCCGGACGCCGAAGTGATTTCATGGTCCGGTGACGGTTGACGAGCTGGCCCGCCCGGTCTCCCGCCGGATGCTGGGCACCGAGACGCTGCTCGTGCTCGGTCTGTCCCTCGGCCAGTCGGCCGTGTACGCGCTGGTGTCGCTGATCGCCAAGCTGACCGCGACCGGTGGCCTGTCGAAACAGACCGCCGCCCTGAACACCTCCGTGTCGGCCCGGCCGTACCTCGACCTCACGTACCAACTGCTCGGGATCGTCTTCGCGTTGCTGCCGGTGCTGCTCGCCGTACACCTGCTGGCGCGTGACCCCGGCGACCCGTCGCGGACGCTCGGCGTCGACTTCCGGCGGCCCGGCTCCGACCTGGCCCGGGGCGCGGGCCTGACCGCGCTCATCGGCCTGCCCGGGCTGGCGCTGTTCTGGGTGGCGGCACAGCTCGGCCTCAACGCCACGCTGGTCCCGGCCGCGCTGCCGGACCTCTGGTGGACGGTGCCGGTGCTGATCCTCGCCGCCGTGCAGAACGCCGTGCTGGAGGAGGTGATCGTGGTCGGCTACCTGATCACCCGGCTGCGGCAGCTCAACTGGCGGATCGGCGCCGTGCTCGCCACGAGCGCCCTGCTGCGCGGCTCCTACCACCTCTACCAGGGCTTCGGCGCCTTCGTCGGCAACGCCGTGATGGGCGTGATCTTCGGGCTGTTCTATCTGCGGACCCGCCGGGTCGCCCCGCTGATCGTCGCGCACACGCTGCTCGACATCTTCGCGTTCGTCGGCTACGCGATGCTGCCGAAGTCCTGGTTCGACTGGCTCTAGGTCGTCGCCTCCTCGCCGTGGTGCGCCGGTCGGGGCGCGGTGGGCTCGGTGCCGGTGCGGGTCAGGCGCGGCGTGGCCGGTACCGGGCGACCGCCCGCGCGGCCAGCCGCTCGGCCGTCGCCGTACCGCCGGTCGCGGCCGCCAGCGCCGCCGCCCCCGGCAGCAACCGCGCGGCCAACCGCAGGCCGAGCCAGCCGCCCGCCTGCGCCGCCACCGGCGTGGCCAGCCGCCAGGCCGCCTCCGCCACCCGCCCCCACGGCCCGTCCGCCGGCGCGTCGGCAGCACGGGCCGCCGCCAGCGCTGCCCGAGCGGTGCCGTCGTCCGGGTGCACCAGCGTGAGCACCAGCAGTTCGGCCGCCCGATCCGGATGCGCCGGATCCCGCCCGTACGCCGCCGCCAGATGCAGCACCAGGTTCGCCTGCGTCCACAGCACTGCCGCCAGCTCCGCGACCGGTGCGAACATCCCGGCCCCGGCGGCCAGCGCCCCACCCGTACCGGCCATCCGGACGAACCGCCGGGTCGCCAGCCGGGCCACCCCGTCGGCGTCCGCCTCCGGGTAGGCCCGCCGAACCTGTTCCACCCAGGCCGAGGCCCGCGGCCCGAGCGCGTCGACCGCCGCCAGGGCCAGCAGCTCCGGCGCGAACCCGGGGTGGTCGCGCAGCTGCGGCCCCACCGTCCGCCAGCCCGTTTCCGGGGTACGCGCGACGTCGAGTTGTGCGGGTGCCCGCGCGACGACGACCGCAGTCGTTGGCGGGCTCGCCTCTGCCGCCGGTGGCGTGGCTTTCGTGGTCCGGAGGGTCCGGGCAGCCTTCTTGACCGCCGGCGCAGCCTTCTTCGGGGCGGCTTTCTTCGCGACCGGGGCGGCCTTTTTGGCGGCGGGAGCGCGGCGCGTCCGTTTCGGCGTCTCCTCCCCGGCCGGTGGTGACGCCGACTCGGCCGGAGGCTCGGCAGCCCTTCGCTGCCCCGCTGTGACGGGCCTCTCCTCGACCGGAAGCGTGCCCTCCCCGGCGCTCGGCGGCGGCTCTGCGGCGGTCGTACCCGAAGGAGTGGCGGAAGTCCCCGAGGTGGCCAGCTCTGACGGCGGCGTACCCGGGCCGTCGGTGGAAGCCTGCGGGGTGGCGCGCTCGCCGGGCGTACCCGGATCGGCGGGTGAAGGGTCGGCGGCCGGACGCGGGCGCGGCGCCGGCGGTGCGTCGGCGGTCGGCGCCGGCGGCTGGAAGACGACAGTGGGCGCCGCCCGGCGCGGTCGCCTGGGTACCGGTGTGTCGCTGGTCGCGGCCCCCGCCGCGGGGTCCGCGACCTGTGGTGGGCTGAACGTCGGTCGTGGGGAGCGGCTCCGCCGGGCCTTTGGGGCGGGCTCGCGACGGGGCGGATCGCTCGGCGGCTGCTCCTGCATATCGATGGAGCGTAGCCGTGGGAGTGATCCCGCACACGACGAAAACGCGGTGGAGGCGGCCGGTCCGATAGTCGCTTTGCCCCCGGCGGGTGCGGACCTGTATCCTCGGGCGCGGTGACCTCGTGGGTCACCAGGGAGACTTCGCCTAGTCTGGTCTATGGCGCCGCACTGCTAATGCGGTTGGGGTCTTAAAGCCCCTCCCGGGTTCGAATCCCGGAGTCTCCGCGCGAAAGCCGGTTGTGTAGACTGGCCGAGCACCAGGCGCCCGTAGCTCAACGGATAGAGCATCTGACTACGGATCAGAAGGTTAGGGGTTCGAGTCCCTTCGGGCGCACAGACAGCCCCCTAGCAGGCCCAACGGCCGCTAGGGGGCTTCTTGCTGTCTAGCCGTTCCTGTGAAGACCTCCTCGTTCCGCGAGTTGTACGCGTCGTCCCTCGGCGGACGATCGGATGATCGCGTCCAGGAGTCGGTGACGTGTGACGGCGTGGGCGAAATCCGGGGCGGTCGTGGTGCCGTTGACGAGATCGTTCCGGATCGCCGCGTATGTGTGCGCCAGGTTGTGGATCGGTGTGCCGGCCAGGTGGGGGTAGTCGTCGTGGCCATCGGGCAGTGTCAACGGCGACAGTGGGGCGCGGCCTCGTGCGCCGCGCACCGTAACGGGCCCGAGGTGGGGGTATCCGCTCGCGGAGGTGATTTCGAGAGTTCCCTCGGTACCGTCGATGAGCAGCGAGAACCAAGGTCCGGACAGAGTTGCTCCACGGTGGTGGGCGGAGAGGATCGCTCCGTCGGGTAGCCGGCCGGAGACGGCGATCTGGTCCTCGGCGGTCATCGGGACCGTCTGTCCGGTGCGGCCGAGCGCAACGATCGGGCGCCGGGTCGCCGTCGAGGCGACCACGTCCTGCAGCTCGCCGACGACCATCGACACCGTGTCGATGGCGTTTCCGAACGCAATCGTGAGCATCGTGGCGCCGAGCGTGCGATCGAGGGTGTATCGCATGCGCTCGGAGACCGGGTTGCCCCACTCGACCGATGAGGCCAGCACCGTCGCGGACAGCACGTTCCCGACGTACCCGTCGGCGACGAGGCCGGCCAGCCAGCGGAAGGTGGGCGAGGAGCGCCCGTGAAGCCCGATGAAGGTACGCGTGTCGCGGGCGGCGCCTTCCATCTCCTCGGCTTCGGCCAGGTCCACGGCGAAGGGCCATTCGCTGAGCACCGGCACTCCCGTCCGTAGCGCGGGCAACACCAGCTCGCGGTGGTGGGGCACCTTGACCGCGACGACCACAAGGTCGACGTTCTCGTCCTTCACGAGTTGGTCGACCGAGGCGTAGCCGGGCACCCCGAACGCGGCGCCGGCAGCAGCGGCCGACGCGGGGGAACTGGTCGCCAGGGCGGTGAGTTCCATGCCGTCGACTGCCGACAACGCGGGCAGGTGGGCCCCGGCCGCCCATCCGCCGGACGTGCTGAGCCCTACGATCCCCACGCCGAGCGGGCGTCTCCCGGGATTTCCCATCACGTTTCGTCGCCCTTTCGCGTGCTTGCGCCGTGCGGGGTGGTCACGTCGGCCAGGCGAGCAGTGCCGTGTCGACGATCTCGTCGAGCGTGTCGGGTCCGAGGCCGTTCGCGGCCTGGACGGCGATGCCGAATCCCGTCGTCATGACGTATCGGGCGAGGCGTCCCGGGTCGGCGTGGCGTGGGAGGTCGCCCTCCTCGACGGCGCGCCGGAAGCGCGCCTCGAGCTGGTCGCCGGCGTCGACGCGCCAGGTGACCAGCACGTCGTGCGCGGGGCGGCTCTGTTCGCTCAGCGCCAGCGCACCCTGCACGGACAGGCACCCCGCGGGGCGGCCGGGCGACGTCGTCGTGCGGACGGCTCCCCGTAGGAATGTCTCGGCCACCGCGCGGGCGGTGGGCTCCCGCAGGGCGCGGGTCACGTAGGAGGCCGGCCCTTCGGCGTAGCGCTGCACAGCCTTGCGGAAGAGCTGCTCCTTGTTGCCGAAGGCGGCGTACATGCTCGACTTGGTGATCCCCATCGCGCTGGTCAGGTCCGTGAGGCTGGTGCCGTCGTACCCCCGCGCCCAGAACACCTGCATGGCCCGCTCCAGTGCCTCGTCGACGTCGAACTCTCGGGGGCGGCCGAGGGCGGTGCTCTGGGATCCACTCATGACGGCATCCTCCTCGATTCGGGGTCGGCAGGGTCGACGGACCGCCATGCCACCTGTTCCTCTCCTCACCGCCGACTTTACTCCCGGTCGGTCCAGATGTGCTAGCGTTCTGTACCGACCGGAACTTAAAGCGGTCGGGCCTACTACAGGAAGAGGAACACCACGATGAGAACCATCTCGCTCGGCGCACTGGAGACCTCCCGCATCGGTCTGGGCGCCATGGGCATGTCGGCCTTCTACACCGGCGCCGGCCAGCGCGACGACCAGTCCATCCGCACCATCCAGCGGGCCCTTGACCTCGGCGTCACGCACATCGACACCGCCGAGGCGTACGGCCCTTACGTCAACGAGGAACTGGTCGGCCGCGCCGTCAAGGGACGCCGGGACGAGGTGGTGCTCGCGACCAAGTTCGGTCACCTCTCGTACACCGGCCGCCCGGGCAACGACAGCAGCCCGGCCAACGTCCGGCTCGCAGTGGAGGGATCGCTGCGCCGCCTCGGCACCGACCACCTGGACCTCTACTACCAGCACCGGGGCGATGGGGTCACGCCGATCGAGGAGACCGTCGACGCGCTGGCGGAGCTGGTGGCCGAGGGCAAGATCCGCCACATCGGACTGTCGGAGGCCGGGGCCGCGACGATCCGGCGGGCGCATGCCGTTCACCCGATCGCCGCGGTGCAGTCCGAGTACTCGCTGTGGGTCCGCGACCCCGAGGCCGAGGTGCTGCCGGTCCTGCGCGAGCTGGGCGTGGGTTTCGTCCCGTACGCCCCGCTGGGCCGCGGGTTCCTCACGGGGGGCATCCGCACCCTGGACGACCTCGACGCCGACGACTGGCGCCGTACCAACCCCCGCTTCACCGGCGGCAACCTCGAACGCAACATGCGCATCGTCGACGAGGTCCGCGCCGTCGCCGCCGAGGCCGGGGCCACGCCCGCGCAGGTCGCCCTCGCGTGGCTGCTCGCCCAGGGCGACGACATCGCCCCCATCCCCGGCACCACACGCATCGACCGGCTCGAGGAAAACGCCGCCGCCGACCGCATCACCCTCACCGACGACCAGATCACCCGACTGCGGAACCTGACACCGGCCACCGGCGACCGCTACGACCAGGCCAACATGGCCGCCCTCAACCACTGAGCCGGTCGCCACCCCCGGTCGTCCCCGAAAGGTGGCGCACAGCCTTGAAGGGCATCACATCACCACCCGTCACATGGCATCGAACGATGTCTCGACCGCCGGCGGCCTGGCGTCCTGGGCCGGCGTCGGCTCTCTGAGTCTCGGCATCTTCGCGTTCATCATTGCCGAGTTCCTGCCCGCAAGCCTGCTTCCGGAGATCGCCGACGGCCTGCACGTGTCCACCGGCGCGGCCGGGCAGGCGCCATCGCAGTCATTGCCGGCGGCCTCCTGCTCACCTCGCTGAGCCGCCCGAGCCACTAGCCAGTCCTGGCCCACATCCCGCCACGACGACCGCACGGTACCCCGTCCGCCGCTAGACCCGGACGCAATGACGTACCGACCGATTCATCTGTCAGTGACGCCCGTGCACCAGAACCGTCCGCTGCACGCGATTTCGCCGTGCAGCCGGATCGACAGCGATCGGCACAAGGCCGACCACGCTTGAGGAGAGAACCATGAGAACAAGAATGACGGTCCTGATCAGGACTGCCGTCGCCGCCATCGCTGGAATCGCCGTTCTGACCGGGCCCGGACCGGTCCCATCGAACGCCGGCGTGAACCTGCGGCCGGAGTCGGCCGTCGCGCAAGGCGTCACCACCGGGCTGCCCTACCGGCCGCCGGACGGCTTCCAGTCGAAGTACGCGCAGGTGAACGACTTCCGGATGCACTACCTCCGCGGCGGCAGCGGCTCGCCGGTGGTGCTGCTGCACGGCTTCCCGCAGACCTCCGCCGAGTGGGCGCCGCAGCTCGAGGCACTCGCCAAGGACCACACCGTGATCGCGGTCGACCTGCGCGGGACCGGTGACTCCTCCGTCCCGCAGAAGGGCTACGACACGGCCCAATTGGCCGACGACGTGCACAAGCTGCTCACCCGGCTCAACCTCAACAAGGGCGTCCAGATCGTCGCCCACGACATCGGCGCGTGGATCGCCTACCCGTACGTCGCAATGTGGCCCGACGAGGTCAGCCGAATGGTGGTGATGGAAGGGCCCATCCCCGACCGGTCCCTCTACACATTCCCGGCCTTCCCCGCGGAGGGGGCCCTGTCGACGTGGCACCTCGGGTTCTTCCAGAAGGACTTCGCTCAGGACCTGGTCCGTGGACACGAGCGCGACCTGGTCAAGGGGTTCGTCGAGCAGTACCTGGCAGTGGACGGGGCTTTTGACGACCGCGACTACGAGTTCTACGCCCGGTACCTCCGCGAGCCCGGCCGGTTCAAGGCGTGGATGAACATGTACCAAGCCCTCCATACGGACATCGCCCAGAACGAGAAGTTCCGGAAGGCGGGGCTGCTCCAGATGCCCGTCCTGGCCGTCGGAGGCGAAGAAGCGCTCAGCGGCGCCGTGGGCACTCAGTGGCAGGGCTACGCCGCCGATGTCGAGACCCAGGTCATGGCTGCCACCGGTCACTGGCTCACCGAGGAACGACCGCAGGAGCTCACCAGGATGCTCCTGAAGTTCCTGCGCTGACGACGGGCAACACGGACACCCCATAACCGCCAGGGCGTGCGCGGTCCTCGGACCGGCACGCCCTGGCGCTCGACGCGCCCGGGCGCATAGTTCCGGAAAACTTCCGGAAAATCATTGACGTGCTCGAAACGCCGCTGCAATACTCCGAGCGCCGGCAACATCAATCTCTGTCGATTGACGCCATGCGTCGTCAGGTGTTACCCGTCCCGAGGAGGACCTGCGCATGTACGCCAGCATCGGCGGCTCCCGCCGCCCGTCCGCCCCCCGAACATCGCGTCTCACCGTCCGGTTGGCCGCGCTCGCCTCCGCCGTGGCGCTCAGTGCCGTCGGTCTCGCGGTCGCCGCCACTCCGTCCAACGCCGCCGTCTGCAACGGGTACGTCGGCCTCACCTTCGACGACGGGCCGACCGGCAGCACCAGCGCACTGCTGTCCGTGCTGCGCGCGAACGGCGTACGCGCGACCATGTTCAACGTCGGCCAGAACGTGCAGAGCAACCCGTCCGCCGCGCGGGCCCAGGTCGACGCGGGCATGTGGGTGGCCAACCACAGTTGGAACCACGCGCACATGACCTCGATGAGCCAGAGCCAGATGCAGTCGGACCTCTCCCAGACCAACTCGGCGATCCAGTCGGCGACCGGCGTCCGGCCGCAGTTGTTCCGCCCGCCCTACGGGGAGACCAACTCGACTCTCCAGTCGGTCGCCTCGTCGCTGGGCCTGCGCCAGGTGATCTGGGACGTCGACTCCCAGGACTGGAACGGCGCCAGCGTCAGCCAGATCGTCTCCAACGCCAGCCGCCTCCAGGCCGGCCAGGTGATCCTGATGCACGACGGCATCCAGAACACCCGCGACGCGATCCCGCAGATCATGGCCAACCTGAGCAGCCGTAACCTCTGCCCGGGCATGATCTCGCCGAGCACCGGCCGGGCGGTGGCCCCGGACGGCACTCCGCCGCCGACCACTCCGGCGCCGACCGGCACGCCGACCACTCCGCCGCCGACCACTCCGCCTCCCAGCGGCACGTGCACAGCGACGGCGACGACCCCCAACGTCTGGGGTGACCGGTACAACACCTCGGTGACGGTGCAGGGGGCCAGCAACTGGACCGTGGTCGTGGCTCTGACCCCGCCGCAGCGGGTCTCCACCACCTGGAACGGCTCCCCCAGTTGGGACAGCACCGGTTACGTGATGACGATGCGGTCCAACGGCAGCGGCAACACCTTCGGCTTCACCACGATGATGAACGGCAATAGTGGCGCCAGACCTCAGATCCGTTCCTGCACCGCGGGCTGATCCCGGTGGCCCGCCCCCGCCGACGAAGACGGCTGAGGTGAGCGTGGTCGACCAGGTGCCCCTACGGCGAACTCCAGCTGACCCTGGACCGTAGGGGCACCCCGGCGGAGGCTGATCGATTGTCTTCCCGGAGCAAGAAGGCGCTCAGTGCGCGATCGCAGTTGCCTCCAACTCCACCAGTACGTCGGGCTCGAAGAGGCGGTCGACCCCGATCAGCGACGCCGGCGGAAGCGGCTGCGGCAGCCCGAGCTCCTCGGCGACCGCCTCGATCCCGGCCATGAACGGCCCGATCTTTTCGGGCGTCCAGTCGGTGACGTAGAAGGTCAACCGGACCACGTCAGCGAACGAGGCGTCGGCGCCGGCGAGGGCGCGGCCGGTGTTGCGCAGCACCTGCGCGACCTGTCCGGCCAGGTCCCCGGGTGCGACGGGCGAGCCGTCGTCCAGTCGGGCGACCTGGCCGCTGACGTGGATGTGGCGCGACCCGGTGGCCACGGCGACGTGGTGGTACGGCGTGTGCGGCTGAAGACCGGCTGGGCTGAAAAGGGTGACGGACATCGGTGCTCCTCCACTGGGCAACTGAGGTTTACCATTGATACCTAGTTGACGGAGGACACTTCAAGGAGACCTGGTTTCATGAGCGATACCGCCACCCCCGGTGCCGGGGAGCTGCGCATCGACACGCCGCACCGCGAGCTGCTCGACCAGGTGCTGGACAAGTGGTCGCTGAGCGTCCTCAACGAGCTGTGCGAGCGTCCGTGCCGCTTCAACGAGCTGCGCCGCGCGATCCCGGCGGTGACCCAGAAGTCGTTGACGGCGACGCTGCGGCGACTCGAACGCAACGGCATCGTGGAACGCCACGTCGTGGCGACGCGACCGGTCGCGGTCGAATATCGGATCACGCCGCTGGGCAAGACGCTCCGTGCACCGATCGACGTTCTCCTCGACTGGGCCGACGCTCACATGTCCCAGATCGAGCACGCCCGCCGGGCATTCGACGCCGAGCTGGACTGACTGCCGGGGCGGCAGCGGTCCGCCCCGGCGCCACGTGTCACTCGCAGACCATGCCGTCGTTGTCCCGGTCGATGTACCAGTAATACTCCGGATCCTTGCCCTGCTTGTACGGGCCGTACCCGTTGGCGTTCGCCTCCTTGCAGGTGCTGAAGCGCGGGTCGTTGCCGCCACCGCCCGAACTGCCGCCACCGCCCGAACTGCCGCTACCGCCCGTGCTGCCGCCTCCGGAGCTGCCGTTGCCGCCATCCGGCTCGCATGCCTCGCCGTCGAGGTCGCGATCCAGCCCGGTCCGGTACCCCGGCTCGCCGCGCAGCAGCGGCGCCTTGCCGGCTGCGCGTACGGCATCGCAGTTCTTGTAGTAGACGGCGGGCTTCGTGGTCTTGCGCGGGCTCGGCTTCGCCGCGGGCTTCGCGGTGGTCGGCGCGGCAGTGGTGGGTGAGGGTGATGGCTCCGGCGACACCGCGCCGGCCTCGGCGGTGGGGGCCGTAGTGGTCGGCGCCGCGACTGTCGGAACCTCCTGGGCGACCGCCTTCTCCGGCGATCCGCTCGGCTCGGAAGCGGTGCACCCGGTCATGCCGGTGCCCAGCAGCGCGCCGCAGCAGGCGAGGCCGAGGAACGCCTTGATCGCAGCCGACCGGCGGCCCCACCACAGTCGTGTCGGTGGCGCGAACGGGATGCCGGGCCTATCGGGCAGCGGCGCCTGTTCGCGCCGCGGATTCTGGGGAGGGAGTTCGGTCACAGCGGGCAGTGTGGAGCGACGTGTCCGCACGGGAGTGTCGTTGAGCCGACAGACCGGCCCTTACCGGCGCGATGAGTGACGAAGCGGTCGGTGCCGGCCGGAGCATCGGCATCGACGCCGCGGATGATCGGATCCGGTGCCTCGCCGAACGGCCGACGGCGAGGCACCGCGAGCGGGATACCCGCCGGTCAGGGGGTGAGCGGCGTGAACAGCTTGTTGGCGGACCGGCCGACCGCGCCGGTGAGCGTCGCGTCGATACCGCCGCCGACGACCCCGCCGACCAGCGGTACGGCCTTCGCCAGCGTGATCAACGCCCGCTTCGTGCCGTACTTGGCGAGCAGCATGAACCCGAGCTTCTGGTTGATCTTCCGGATCAGATCGATGGAGACCTTCCGGATCGCCTGCTCGGTCAGCTTGACGCCGATCTGGGCCCCGAGCGTGCTGAGCGTCGACTGGATGTTCGAGCCCACCGCGACCAGCGGGATCATCGCCTGCGTGTGCGGGTCGTCGAGGTCGTAGCCCCGCAGGTAGGCGATCGCTCCCGCCAGGCGGACGTTGATGACGAGCGCCCCCGCGACGTTCGCCGGCAGCGTGATCGGCAGGGTGAGGAAGCCACCCAGGCCGGTGACGAACCCGGCCGACCCGGCGGCCATGACGGATTCCTTGATGAGTCGTCCGATCACCTTGTCGACGTCCTCGGCGGGGGTGCCGCCGCGATTGCCGAGCAGCGAACTGTCGTACCTGTCGCCCTGCACCGCCCGCAGCCGGGACTCGGCCCAGGCCGCCGAGCCGGTGACCGGGCCGACGCCGTTGCGCACCACCTTGTTGACGGTGTTGACCAGCGCCAACGCGGTACGGCTCGTCTTCTCGTCGTCGTGGTCCCCGGGCGTGGGCTGCTCACTGTCGAGCCGCGATTCGGCGGTGTCGTCCATGGCGAACCACTCCAGTCGTATCGATCACCGCTGTCAACACGACTGTCGTCCGTCAGTCACGGCCGTACGTCGACTGTGGATCAGGCTTACGGCCGGATCGTCAGTCGTTCCGCCGCCGCCAGCCGCTCGACGGCGGCCCGGTGCGGAACCGCGTGACTGGTACGGCCGCCCACGCCGGTCGTGGTGACGGCGGTGAACAACGAGTTGAGCAGCGCCTCCTCCACCGCGTCCAGCACGCCGGCGAACACCGGGTCGATCGCGGCGTCCGGGATCGGCTGCTGATCCGACGTGGTGAACGCGATCGCGTAGTCCCCGCTCGTGGTGCTGAACGACGCGCCCACCCGGGCCATCGCGAACACGGCCCGCCGGGCGAGCCGCCGGAGCTGGCGCGCGTCCAGGGGTACGTCCGTCGTCACCACGATCATGCACGAGTTGCCGGGCGGCTCGGTCCGGTCGGCGGCCGGGACCAGCTCGTCGACGGGTAGCGGCACGCCGAGCGCGGTGAGGACGCCGCCGAAGTTGGACTGGACCAGCGCGCCGACCGTCCGTGTACGGCCGGCGGCCTGCACCGTGCGGGACGAGGTGCCGATGCCCGCCTTGTAACCGAGCGCGGTGGTGCCGGCGCCGGCGCCGACGCAGCCTTCGGCGGGGAGCCCGCCGCTCGCCCCGGCGACAGCGGCCAGGACGTGGGCCTCGGTGATCGGGCGGCGGCGGATGTCCGACAGGTGCCCGTCGTTCGTCTCACCGACCAGCGGGTTGAACGACAGCCCGTCCGGTCGGCGCGCCATCAGGTGCCCGAGCAGCGCGTCCGCCGCCCGGAACACCGACAGCGTGGCGGTCAGGACCACCGGAGATTCGAGTACGCCGAGTTCGTCGACCTGGGTCGAGCCGACGAGCTTCCCGTGGCCGTTGCCGGCGTACACCGCGGCGGGCAGCGTCCACCGGCCGGGCCCGAGCCCGCTCGGCACGATCGCGGTGACGCCGGTGTGCAGGTCGGCGCCGTCGTCGACGGTGGTGTGACCGACCAGCACGTCGGGGACGTCGGTGATCGCGTTGTGCGGCCCGGTGGGCAGCGACCCGACGACGATCCCCAGGTCGCGGGCGCGCCGGCCGGACCGGCTCAGGACGCCGCCGACCGGATAGCCTGCACGATGCCGGTCGGGGAGTAGTCGTCGGGGACGCCCTCGACCAGGATGATGTCGCCCTCGATGTGCCGCGAGCGCAGCGGCGCGATCTCCTGGTAGGCGGGCGAGTCCCACCAAGCCCGCGCCTCGGCGATGCCGGGGAAGCCGAGCACCACGACGGCGCCGGGCCAGGCGCCCTCCTTCACCTCGTGCGGCGTGGCGTGGACGAGGAAACGGCCGCCGTACGGGGCGAGGGTGGCCGGGAGCCGTTCGATGTACTCGGCGACGTCCGGGTGCGGTGCGGCGTCCTGGAGGTGGGCGATGGCGTACGCGGGCATGGTGTCCTTCCGGCCGTCGAACTCCGAACGCCGATCCTGGCACAGCGGTCAGCAGTCGTTCTTGCCCATTTCCGTGAACTCGTCGGTGTTCAGGTTCCGGACGCGACGGCCGCGACGGCGGCGTGCGAGCGGTGGTTGTCGTCGTCGAGGCGTGGCAAGCGCTCGACCTCGGCGAACCCGGCTCGGCGCAGCCGCGCGGAGAACTCGTCCACCGGCCAGCGGTACGCGGTGGCGACCTTGTGGTCGAACGCGCCCACCTCGTCACCGATGAAGATGCCGACCACGAGCGGCCCGCCCGGCACGATCGCGCGCCGGAACCCGGCCAGCACGCGGTCGAGATCCGGTGGCGGGAGGTGGATCAGCGAGTACCAGGCGAGGATGCCCGCGACCGAGTGGTCGGCAACGGCGAGGTCGTCCAGCGACCCGAGCCGGTACGTGCCGTCCGGGTGGGCTGCCCGCGCGTGCGCGACGAACTCGGGAGCCAAGTCGATCCCGGTGGCGTCGACGCCCAGCGCGCGGAGGTGGGCGGTGAGGTGACCCGGTCCGCACCCCAGGTCGAGCACCGGGCCGGTCCGCCCGGCCAGGTGGCGCTCGATCAGGGCGAGGTCGTCCGCGTGCACCGTAGCGGTGGTGCCGAACAGGTCGATGTAGAGCGTCGCGACCGCCCCGTACGCCTGTCGTATCCGATTGTCGTCCATGTGGCGACCATACGGAGGCGCCGGCGAAGCCGTAGCGAGTGAGCTGAGCATGTCACCGAGGCGGCCGACCGACCACTACCGACCGACGCCCTGGCGCTGCCGAACGGCCAGCACGACCAGCAGTGAGGGCACCAGTACCCACAACTGCGCAGCCGTGTAGTGCCGCAGTTCGGCCGGAACGTCCACGCGCTCGACTTCCGATTCGAGCGCCCCTGGACGGATGAGTGTCATCGCGTGCCAGGCCGGCGCCGAACACCCCGACGAGGAACTCGGCCAGGATCACCCACCGCCGCCACCGAACACCGGCGGATCCCCACATGTCGATGGCGGCGAGCCTGCGCACGTCGAGTCCGAGGGGCATACCGGCATGGTGTCACTGGCCATCGCGGCGGGCCAGCGGTTCCCATCGACACGGAAACCTACTGCTCCAAGCGGTCGTCCCACGCACTCGTCCGGTCATGCCCGATCGGAGAGCGGGCTATGTGTACATGTCGATGTTAGCGCCACCATCATTCGTCCTCCGGGTGCTGGCGAGCGTCGGCCCGGGGTGCGGCACCCCGCGCGAGCCTGACGCGACGTCGTCGTTGAATGATTCGGGGAGGTTACGACTTGACGAACGCCGAGTTATCGCCCACATTCGATGTTCAAGGACGAGGCTGGGGCTATCGGGCGGGGCTGCCTTGTCGAGAACAGACGCGTGCCTCGTGGTGCGCGCGCTCTTGTTAGCGCTAACACCTGGGCGGGTGTGCCGCTCGGGTTTCCGGCCAGTCGAGGAGGATCATGTTCGCCTTTGGTAGGTCTCCGTCGATCTCCCCGCCGCGTCCGCGGCGAAGCTGGTTGCCGCGGGTCGTCGCGGCGGGGGCGGCAGCCCTGTTGGCAGGCGCCGGCGCGGTGGCTGTGACGTCGGCGCCCGCAGCCGCGGCCACCGTGGACACCAGCGCGTGGTACGTCCTGGTGAACCGCAACAGCGGCAAGGCGCTCGACGTCTACAACCTCGCCACGAACGACGGCGCGCGGATCGTGCAGTGGTCGCGCAACAACGGCAACCAGCAGCAGTGGCAGTTCGTCGACTCCGGTGGCGGTTACTACCGGCTGAAGTCCCGGCTGTCCGGCAAGGTGCTCGACGTCTACAACTGGTCGACCGCCAACGGCGGCAGCATCGTCCAGTGGTCCGACACGAACGGGACCAACCAGCAATTCCGGCTGGCCGACTCCGACAGCGGTTACGTCCGGCTGATCAACCGCAACAGCAACAAGGTGGTGGAGGTGCAGGGCGCCTCGACCGCCGACGGCGGAAACATCGTCCAGTACGACGACTGGAACGGCGCCAACCAGCAGTGGCAGCTCGTCCGGGTGGACGGTGGCGGCGGCAACCCCACCACGCCGCCTCCCACCACGCCCCCGCCGGGCGGTACGTGCAATCTGCCGTCGTCGTACCGCTGGTCGTCGACCGGTGTGCTGGCGCAGCCGCGCTCGGGCTGGGTGTCGTTGAAGGACTTCACGGTGGTGCCCTACAACGGTCAGCACCTGGTGTACGCCACCACGCACGACACCGGGTCGTCGTGGGGGTCGATGAACTTCGGGCTGTTCTCGAACTGGTCGCAGATGGCCTCCGCCAGCCAGAACGCGATGTCGTCGGGGACCGTGGCGCCGACGTTGTTCTACTTCGCGCCGCGCAACATCTGGGTTCTGGCCTACCAGTGGGGCCCGACCGCGTTCTCGTACCGGACCTCGACGAATCCGACGAACCCGAACGGATGGTCGTCGGCGCAGCCGCTGTTCACCGGCAGCATCTCCGGTTCCGGCACCGGCCCGATCGACCAGACGCTGATCGCCGACGACCAGAACATGTACCTGTTCTTCGCCGGTGACAACGGCAAGATCTACCGCTCCAGCATGCCGATCGGGAACTTCCCCGGCAGCTTCGGCTCGAACTACACCACCATCATGTCCGACAGCACGAACAACCTGTTCGAGGCCGTGCAGGTCTACAAGCTGCAGGGCCAGACCCGCTACCTGATGATCGTCGAGGCCATCGGCTCGCAGGGCCGCTACTTCCGGTCCTTCACCGCCACCAGCCTGGGCGGCTCGTGGACGCCGCAGGCCGCCACCGAGTCCAACCCGTTCGCGGGCAAGGTCAACAGCGGCGCGACCTGGACCAACGACATCAGCCACGGTGAACTGATCCGCACCACCGCCGACCAGACCTTCACCGTCGACCCCTGCAACCTCCAACTGCTCTACCAGGGCCGCTCCCCCAACTCCGGCGGCGACTACGGCCTCCTGCCCTACCGACCCGGACTGCTCACCCTCCAGCGCTGAGCGCGTACCCCGGATCCGGAGAGCCCGGCCCGCGTGATCGCGGGCCGGGCTCTCCGGCGTCTCGCCCGGCGATCGTTGCCCCTGAGGCAACGACGGTGGCTCGGTCCGTCGTTGATCGGAACCACGCCGCCCGGGAGGGTGGAGTGGTCACCACCTCCCGGACGAAGGGTTGAGCAGATGTCCTTCCAGGCGTACCTCGACGCGATCGAGGACAAGACCGGCAAGACCCCGCGCGCGCTCGTCGACGAGGCCAGGGAGCGCGGCTACGACGCCGCCGACGTCAAGGCCGGCGTGATCGTGGCCTGGCTGAAGGACGAGTACGGCCTCGGCCGGGGACACGCGATGGCCCTGGTCCACGTGATCAGGAACGGGCCGAAGATCAGCGCCAAGCACGTCGGTTCCACCGGCACCCACCGCGACGACAGCGACACGCTGTGGCTGGACGGAAAGGCCGCCCGGGCCGCCGCGTAGCGGGGCGTGGACAGCGACGCCTATCGTTCGCGGCATGGGAGCGATCAAGCCGTGGCACCTGTCCGTCCTGATGCTCTGCTGTCTCCTGCCGCTCGTCGCGGCGGTGGTGGCGGTGGTGTGGGCGCGGCGGGGCCGCCGCTGACCCGTCAGTGGCCGGCGACGAACTCCTCCACCGCCGTGCAGACCCGCCCCAGCGCCTCGGCCGAGGCCGCCAACGGTCCGGGCACCATCATCGAGTGGTCGGCGTCGGCGACCTCCACCACGTACGGGGTGAGCCGGCGCGCCACCGCACCGTCCCAGACCTGGTCGGCGGTGCCGCCGGCCAGCAGGAACGGCGCGGTGGCCCGGCCCAGCGGCTCCCGTACCGCGGGGTCGGTCAGCAGCGGCGTCAGCCAGACCGCCGGAATGCCCCGGTCGGCGGCGAGCGGCGCGGCGAAACTGCCGAGCGACTTGCCCACGAGCAGATCCACCCCGGCGTCGAGGACCGGGTCCAGCTGCTCGGCGACCCACTCCGGCGCGTTGTCGGGACGCAGGTCGCCCAGCGACCGCCAGGTCACCTCGTGCACCTCGAAACCGAGCCGGCGCAACGCCTCGCCGATGTAGACGAACAGCGGCCCCCGGGTGTCGTAGCCCCGTCCCGGAGCGAGTACCGCGCGTCGATCCGCCATGGCCGCCTCCCTCTCGTTCGGTCGATGCGTCACGCTAGCCGCTGCACGGTTTTCCGGTGACCCCTCGGCCTCAGAGCCGTTCCGGGGTACGGATGCCGAGCAGGTCCAGGCCCTGCCGCAGCACCCGCCCGGTCAGCTCGCACAGCACGAGCCGGCTCTCCCGCAGCGGTCCCTCCGCCCGCAGCACCGGGCACCGCTCGTAGAACGCGCTGAACGCGACCGCCAGCCGGTGCAGGTAGGCGGGCAGCCGGTGGAACTCCAGGGTGCCCGCCACCTCCTCGACCACCGCGGCGAAGCCGACCAGCTCGATGGCGAGCGCCCGCTCGGCCGGCTCGGCGAGCGAGACGTCCGCGTCCGGCCGCGCCGCCGCGCCGGCCCGCCGGAAGATCGACCGGACCCGGGAGTACGCGTACTGGAGGTACGGCGCGGTGTTCCCGTCCAGTGACAGCATCCGCTCCCAGTCCAGCACGTAGTCCTTGTGCCGGTCACCGGACAGGTCGGCGTACTTGATCGCACCGATGCCCACCGCGCGCCCCACAGCGGCGGCCTCCGCCTCGCTCAGCTCCGGATTCCGTTCCCGGGCCAGCGCGGTGGCCCGCTGGACCGCCTCGGTGAGCAGCCCTACCAGCTTCACCGACCCGCCGGCCCGGCTGCGCAGCATCCGCCCGTCCGGACCGAGGATCGAACCGAACCCGACGTGCTCGGCCCGCACCGGCGCGGCCAGCCAGCCGGCCTGCGCGCCGACCGCGAACACCATCTCGAAGTGCCGCCGCTGCGGCAGCCCGACCACGTAGAGCAGCCTTGTCGCGCCGAGCGTGCCGGTCCGGTGCCGCAGCGCGGCAAGGTCGGTGGCCGGGTAGCCGTACCCGCCGTCGGACTTGCGCACGATCAGCGGCAACGGCTCGCCGTCCCGGCCCACCGAACCGGGCGGGAACACGCAGTCCGCGCCGTCGCTGCGCCGCAGCAGCCTGAGCCGGTCCAGCTCGTCGACGGTCGGCGCGAGCTGGTCGTGGTAGCTGCTCTCGCCCCGGAAGTCGTCGCCGGTCAGCGTCACGTCGAGCAGGTCGTACACGGTCAGGAAGTAGCTCTCCGACTGCGTCACCAGCAGCCGCCACAGCCGCAGCGTCGCCGGGTCGCCGCCCTGCAACGCCACCACCCGCCGCCGCGACCGTTCCTGGAACGCCGGGTCGTCGTCGAACTTCGCCCGCGCCGCCTTGTAGAACCCGTCCAGGTCACCCATCGACAGCTCCTGCGCCGCCCCGGCCTCGCCCAGGTCGAGCAGGTGCTCGATCAGCATGCCGAACGGTGTGCCCCAGTCGCCGAGGTGGTTGGCGCGCAGCACCCGGTGCCCGAGCCACTCCAGCGTCCGCGCCGCCGCGTCCCCGATCACCGTCGACCGCAGGTGCCCGACGTGCATCTCCTTCGCCACGTTCGGCCCCGAATAGTCGACCACCACCGTCTCCGGCTCGGCCACCGGCGGCACGCCGAGCCGCGGGTCGGCGGCCAGCGCGGACACCAGCCCGCCGAGCGCGTGCCCGGCCACCGTGAGGTTCAGGAAACCCGGACCGGACACCTCGACCGCCGCGCAGACGTCGGCCAGCGACGCGCGCTCCCGTACCTCCGCGGCGATCTCCCGCGGCGGACGGCCGAGCCGCCGGGCCAGCCCCAGCGCCGCGTCCGACTGGAAGTCCGCGTGCTGCGAGCGCCGCACAGCCGGGTCCACCGGCATGCCGGCCACCGCCGCGAACGCGGGCGCCAGCCGGTCGGCAAGCAACCTTTCAAGATCCATGAGTACGCCGATCTCGCTCTGGATCCGCCGCGCGGATCACCTGACGGGAACGCGACGGCGGAGCGAGGACGATCGATGACGACCGGCGGCTCGATCCGCCGGTCGCAGGAGGGGAAGGCTCAGCGCAGGCGGTCGCGGGACCGCCGGCGTCGCAGCGCGCCGAGCCGGACGTCGGAGGACGTCATCGGGTACGCGTGCGAGCTGGCCATGTCGTCAGCGTAACCGGCCGGTCCGGGGCCGGCGCAAGCGCGTACCCCGGACCGGCTCGGCGTCAGGCCGAGGTGGCGACGGCCTTGCGGTAGCGCTCGGCCCGGCGCCGCACCTGGGTGTACGCGCTGCTCAAACCCATCGCCCGGCGCACCTCGACGAGCGTGCGACGCACCTCGACGCGGGTCCGCTCGGTGCCGGTGACGATCAGCTCGTCGACCAGGCCGGGCTGCGCCTCGAAGCGGGCCCGGCGCTCCCGGACCGGGTCCAGGAACCGGTTGAGCGCCGTCACCAGCGCCTCCTTGACCTCGACGTCACCGACCCGGCCCGCCCGGTAGCGGTCCTTGAACTCCGCCACCTGTGCCCGGTCCGGGTTGAAGACGTCGTGGTACTCGAAGACCGGATTCCCCTCGACGGTGCCGGGCACGTCGGCGCGGACCCGGTTCGGGTCGGTGTACATCCCCATCACCTTGCGACGCACCGTCGCCGCGTCGTCGGAGAGCGCGATCGCGTTCCCCTTGCTCTTGCTCATCTTCCCGGCGCCGTCGGTGCCGACCAGCGTGGGTGTCTCCGACATCAGCATGTCGGGCACCGGGAAGACCTCGCCGTAGAGGTGGTTGAACCGCCGGGCGATCTCCCGGGTCACCTCGACGTGCGCCGCGTTGTCCTTCCCGACCGGCACCACCTGCCCCTTCACGCAGAGGATGTCGGCGGCCTGGAGGACCGGGTAGCCGAGTAGGCCGTACGGCATCTCTTCCTTGCCGGCGTCGCGGGTCATCTCCTTCAGCGACGGCACCCGTTCCAGCCGGGGCACCGTGATCAGGTTCTGGAACAGCGTGTTCAGGTCGCCGACCTCGGGGATCGCCGACTGGAGATAGAACGTGGCCCGCTCCGGCTCCACCCCGGCGGCCAGGATGTCGGTGACCATCTCGCGGGCGTTGTGCGCCACCTGCTCGATGTCCGCGCGGCTGTTGCGGGTGGTGAGCATGTGCAGGTCGGCGATGATGAAGAAGCTCTCGTAGCGCTGGTGCAGCCGTACCCGGTTGGCGATGCTGCCCACGTAGTGGCCGAGGTGCAGCCGCCCGGTCGGGCGGTCGCCGGTGAGCATGCGTGCAGAGGACATGGTCGTACGCCTTTCGTGCCGTTCGATGGCGGGGAGACGCGACCCGGGTGTCACCCGGGTCGGTGGAGCGGGCTCGTCAGAACGAGCGCCGCCATCGCCCGCCGGCGCGGAACCGAAGTCCGCCGGCACGGAGTACGTCGAGGATCTGCTCCCGGCCGTCCACAGCGTGGCCCCGGAGACCGTCACGGGTCTCCGGGAGGCAGCTGCGCGGCCGGACCATGCCTGACACGGTAGCCGCTCACCGGCCCGCGCCGCTGCCTCCTGCCGCGCTTACTGCTGTCGATAGCTTTCGGTGTAGTAGCTGCCGACCCGCTCCCGGTACTCCGGGTGCGCGAAGTGGTCGCTGTCGAACGCGGGCGACTCCTTCACCTGCTCCCGGGTGCGGTCCACGTGCACCACGCGCTCCAGGTGGTCGACCTGGGCCACCGTCCCGGCCGGCAGCAGCACCTTCTTGCCGAAGATCCACGGGCCGGTGTCCACCACCAGGTACCGCGCGTCGGCGTCGTCGCTAGCCTCGTCGATGGAGCCGATCCGGCCGTCAGTCGCCTCCACCCGGTAGCCGGTCAGGTCGATCGGCGTACCCGGACCGGGGGCGTCCAGCCGATCGTCGGCGTCCGAGGCGTCGCGCTGCTGCGGCACGTCTCCCGGCCGGGTCTGGTCGTACCCACCGGCCAGGGCGGACGGATCCCGCCAGGTCCACGGGTTGAACGGCTGCATCGGTGGCACCTCCGTCGAATCGGCTCGACAGAACAGTGCCCCGGGGGCGGAAACGGAAACGCGCGCCGCGTCGCCCGCCGGCCCGACCTGGGCGTACCGCCCCGCTGGCATACTGGCCGACCATGGTCCTGTCACGGGGTTGGTCGCTGTTCCTGGTCGCCGTCGGTGTCTGGACGTGGGCGATCTGGCCGAGGTTCGCCGTCGCCATCTGGAACGACGAGCGCGCCTGGTCGGCCGGGGTCGTGGGCGAAGGCAGCCCGACGAGCTTCCTGTGGGTGCACGCCCTGCTCATCGGCGCCTCCCTGGCGATCGGCACGACGGTGGGAGTCCTGGGCGTTCGCGCCTACCGGGCCTCTCGCCGCCCGTCCCCCTCCTCGCTCTCGGGCCAGCCCCGATGATCAAGGAGTTTGTGTCCGCCGGGACCGCGGATCAGGACGCGAACTCCTTGATCGTGAGTGCGACGCACGGGTGTGACGCGCGCCGCTACCCCTGGATTTGACGTTCAAACCGCAGACGCGTAACTTTCTCTCTGCCAGCGCGGAACGGGGCAAACGGGACGAAAGCCCGGGAGCGCCGAACCAGGCTGGTGCCGGGCTCGACCGAGGCTTAACGCCTTGCGAGGGCGCGGCCCGGGCGAGGCCCGCCGAAACGCCGCAGGGCGGATTTGGCGGAGCGGAACCGACCGGGTAAGGTTGTCGACCGGCAGGGAAACGGACGAGCCCGCGGGAAACCGCAGCGGCCGGCCTGCCAAATCCGATGATCAGGCGCAGCGGGTGACTGCTGCGCGTGCTCAGCGGCGCCGACCCGTACGAAGCATGACAGACCGGGACACACGGTTTGACACGGCAGAGACGGTGAGGTAACGTAGTAAAAGTGCCCGGCGCGCGAGCGGCGGGTGAACGAACGAAATACCCCAAATGGGGGTTCCGCTGGTGCGGTGCTTCTGGTTGGTGTGTGGTTGTTCTTTGAGAACTCAACAGGGTGCTTGTAAAGCCAGTGCCAATTGTTTTATACCCCGGACTGGTCAGGCTGTTGTCTGATTTGGTTGGGATTCCTTTGGCAACACTTTTGTTGCCAGGACATTGTGTCCGACAAAGTTTTTGTTGGAGAGTTTGATCCTGGCTCAGGACGAACGCTGGCGGCGTGCTTAACACATGCAAGTCGAGCGGAAAGGCCCTTCGGGGTACTCGAGCGGCGAACGGGTGAGTAACACGTGAGCAACCTGCCCCAGGCTTTGGGATAACCCCGGGAAACCGGGGCTAATACCGAATATGACCTCCGATCGCATGGTTGGTGGTGGAAAGTTTTTCGGCTTGGGATGGGCTCGCGGCCTATCAGCTTGTTGGTGGGGTGATGGCCTACCAAGGCGACGACGGGTAGCCGGCCTGAGAGGGCGACCGGCCACACTGGGACTGAGACACGGCCCAGACTCCTACGGGAGGCAGCAGTGGGGAATATTGCACAATGGGCGGAAGCCTGATGCAGCGACGCCGCGTGAGGGATGACGGCCTTCGGGTTGTAAACCTCTTTCAGCAGGGACGAAGCGTAAGTGACGGTACCTGCAGAAGAAGCGCCGGCCAACTACGTGCCAGCAGCCGCGGTAAGACGTAGGGCGCGAGCGTTGTCCGGATTTATTGGGCGTAAAGAGCTCGTAGGCGGCTTGTCGCGTCGACTGTGAAAACCCGCAGCTCAACTGCGGGCCTGCAGTCGATACGGGCAGGCTAGAGTTCGGTAGGGGAGACTGGAATTCCTGGTGTAGCGGTGAAATGCGCAGATATCAGGAGGAACACCGGTGGCGAAGGCGGGTCTCTGGGCCGATACTGACGCTGAGGAGCGAAAGCGTGGGGAGCGAACAGGATTAGATACCCTGGTAGTCCACGCTGTAAACGTTGGGCGCTAGGTGTGGGGGGCCTCTCCGGTTCCCTGTGCCGCAGCTAACGCATTAAGCGCCCCGCCTGGGGAGTACGGCCGCAAGGCTAAAACTCAAAGGAATTGACGGGGGCCCGCACAAGCGGCGGAGCATGCGGATTAATTCGATGCAACGCGAAGAACCTTACCTGGGTTTGACATGGCCGCAAAACTGTCAGAGATGGCAGGTCCTTCGGGGGCGGTCACAGGTGGTGCATGGCTGTCGTCAGCTCGTGTCGTGAGATGTTGGGTTAAGTCCCGCAACGAGCGCAACCCTCGTTCGATGTTGCCAGCGCGTTATGGCGGGGACTCATCGAAGACTGCCGGGGTCAACTCGGAGGAAGGTGGGGATGACGTCAAGTCATCATGCCCCTTATGTCCAGGGCTTCACGCATGCTACAATGGCCGGTACAATGGGCTGCGATACCGTGAGGTGGAGCGAATCCCAAAAAGCCGGTCTCAGTTCGGATCGGGGTCTGCAACTCGACCCCGTGAAGTCGGAGTCGCTAGTAATCGCAGATCAGCAACGCTGCGGTGAATACGTTCCCGGGCCTTGTACACACCGCCCGTCACGTCACGAAAGTCGGCAACACCCGAAGCCGGTGGCCCAACCCTTGTGGAGGGAGCCGTCGAAGGTGGGGCTGGCGATTGGGACGAAGTCGTAACAAGGTAGCCGTACCGGAAGGTGCGGCTGGATCACCTCCTTTCTAAGGAGCACCATCCACCGAAAGGTGGCATGGAGCCCGCACCGCCCGAACGTGGTGGTGGGGTGCTCAGATGGCGGAGACACTGGCAAGTCTGCTGCCGGCAACGGCCAGAAATTTTCCTAGTACAGCTGCTCCTCGGAGCGGTGGGAACGGGGTTCTGGTGCGGCTGGTGGCGGATGTAAGCACCCTGTTGGGTCCTGAAAGAACAACCCGAGCGGTTGTCTTTCAGAGCCGGAGTCCGAGGTGATGCCTCGGGATGGCGCCAGGCATGGCCTGGTCTCGCATACCGCCGGCGGTGCAGCTGGGTTTGGTGTGGGGCTTGTGGGTTGTGGGTTGGTTGTTTGTTGAGAATTGCACAGTGGACGCGAGCATCTTTGTGGTCAAGTTGTCCAGGGCGAACGGTGGATGCCTTGGCACCAGGAGCCGATGAAGGACGTGGGAGGCCGCGATAGGCCTGGGGGAGCTGTCAACCAAGCTGTGATCCCAGGGTGTCCGAATGGGGAAACCCGGCATCAGTCATGTGATGTCACCCGCACCTGAACACATAGGGTGTGTGGGGGGAACGCGGGGAAGTGAAACATCTCAGTACCCGTAGGAAGAGAAAACAAATTAGTGATTCCGTGAGTAGTGGCGAGCGAAAGCGGATTGAGGCTAAACCGGCGGCGTGTGATACCTGTCAGGGGTTGCGTGGTCGGGGTTGTGGGACCCTGCTGAACAAGCTGACACTTGTTCGAGAAGTTACAAAGTCAGTGGCTAGTCGAACAGTCTGGAATGGCTGACCGTAGACGGTGATAGTCCGGTAGGTGAAAGTTGCTGGTCTTCTGTGGGTGTTCCCGAGTAGCGGCGGACTCCTGAAATCTGCCGTGAATCTGCCAGGACCACCTGGTAAGCCTAAATACTTCCTGGTGACCGATAGCGGACGAGTACCGTGAGGGAATGGTGAAAAGTACCCCGGGAGGGGAGTGAAATAGTACCTGAAACCGTTCGCCTACAATCCGTCGGAGCCTTGCGGGGTGACGGCGTGCCTTTTGAAGAATGAGCCTGCGAGTTAGTGGCATGTGGCGAGGTTAACCCGTGTGGGGGAGCCGTAGCGAAAGCGAGTCTGAATAGGGCGTTTTTAGTCGCATGCTCTAGACCCGAAGCGGAGTGATCTAGCCATGGGCAGGCTGAAGCGCGGGTAAGACCGCGTGGAGGGCCGAACCCACCAACGTTGAAAAGTTGGGGGATGACCTGTGGTTAGGGGTGAAAGGCCAATCAAACTCCGTGATAGCTGGTTCTCCCCGAAATGCATTTAGGTGCAGCGTCGCGTGTTTCTTGCCGGAGGTAGAGCACTGGATGGTCTAGGGGGCCCACAAGCTTACCGAAATCAGCCAAACTCCGAATGCCGGTAAGTGAGAGCGCGGCAGTGAGACTGCGGGGGATAAGCTTCGTAGTCGAGAGGGAAACAGCCCAGATCACCAGCTAAGGCCCCTAAGCGTGTGCTAAGTGGAAAAGGATGTGGGGTCGCATAGACAACCAGGAGGTTGGCTTAGAAGCAGCCACCCTTTAAAGAGTGCGTAATAGCTCACTGGTCAAGTGGTTCCGCGCCGACAATGTAGCGGGGCTCAAGCACACCGCCGAAGCTGTGGCATTCACATTTCAACTTCGTGCCTCCTTGATGGGGTATGCAGG
Source organism: Micromonospora sp. CA-248089 (assembly GCF_050948515.1). Taxonomy (NCBI): domain Bacteria; kingdom Bacillati; phylum Actinomycetota; class Actinomycetes; order Micromonosporales; family Micromonosporaceae; genus Micromonospora; species Micromonospora sp. CA-248089. Next base: position 6,293,326 of record NZ_CP192016.1, on the reverse strand, counting down.
TGTGTGGATGGGTAGGGGAGCGTCGTGCCGGGGGTGAAGCAGCGGGGTGACCCAGTTGTGGACGCGGCACGAGTGAGAATGCAGGCATGAGTAGCGAAAGAAGGGTGAGAAACCCTTCCGCCGGATGACCAAGGGTTCCAGGGCCAGGCTAATCCGCCCTGGGTGAGTCGGGACCTAAGGCGAGGCCGAGAGGCGTAGTCGATGGACAACGGGTTGATATTCCCGTACCCGCGAAAGAGCGACCCTGACGAACCTCGTTGTGCTAACCACCCGAACTGCCGGCGGTCTTCGGACCTATGGTGGGGAGCGTGGGAACCTGGCGGGTAGTAGTCAAGCGATGGGGTGACGCAGGAAGGTAGCTGAGCCCGGCCGGTGGTTGTGCCGGGGTAAGCGTGTAGGCCGGTGTGTAGGCAAATCCGCACACCATGGGGCTGAGACGTGATGCCGAGCCGATTCAGGTGAAGTCAGTGATCCTATGCTGCCGAGAAAAGCCTCTAGCGAGTTCTTAGCGGCCCGTACCCCAAACCGACACAGGTGGTCAGGTAGAGAATACCGAGGCGATCGGGCGAACTGTGGTTAAGGAACTCGGCAAATTGCCCCCGTAACTTAGGGAGAAGGGGGGCCGGAGACGTGAAGCCCCGCGCGGGTGGAGCGTTGTATGGCCGCAGAGAGCAGGGGGAAGCGACTGTTTACTAAAAACACAGGTCCATGCGAAGAAGTAATTCGATGTATATGGACTGACGCCTGCCCGGTGCTGGAACGTTAAGGGGACCTGTTAGCTCTTCGGGGCGAAGCGGAGAACTTAAGCGCCAGTAAACGGCGGTGGTAACTATAACCATCCTAAGGTAGCGAAATTCCTTGTCGGGTAAGTTCCGACCTGCACGAATGGCGTAACGACTTCCCCACTGTCTCAACCACAGGCCCGGCGAAATTGCATTACGAGTAAAGATGCTCGTTACGCGCGGCAGGACGGAAAGACCCCGGGACCTTTACTATAGCTTGACATTGGTATCTGAATTAGCTTGTGTAGGATAGGTGGGAGCCGGTGAAGTCCATACGCCAGTATGGGTGGAGGCAATCTTGAAATACCACTCTGGTTGATTTGGGTATCTAACTTCGGACCGTTATCCGGTTCAGGGACAGTGTCTGGTGGGTAGTTTAACTGGGGCGGTTGCCTCCTAAAGGGTAACGGAGGCGCCCAAAGGTTCCCTCAGCCTGGTTGGCAATCAGGTGTTGAGTGCAAGTGCACAAGGGAGCTTGACTGTGAGACTGACAGGTCGAGCAGGGACGAAAGTCGGGACTAGTGATCCGGCACTGGCATGTGGAAGCGGTGTCGCTCAACGGATAAAAGGTACCCCGGGGATAACAGGCTGATCTTCCCCAAGAGTCCATATCGACGGGATGGTTTGGCACCTCGATGTCGGCTCGTCGCATCCTGGGGCTGTAGCAGGTCCCAAGGGTTGGGCTGTTCGCCCATTAAAGCGGTACGCGAGCTGGGTTTAGAACGTCGTGAGACAGTTCGGTCCCTATCCGCCGTGCGCGTAGGATACTTGAGAAGGGCTGTCCCTAGTACGAGAGGACCGGGACGGACGAACCTCTGGTGTGCCAGTTGTCCCGCCAGGGGCACGGCTGGTTAGCTACGTTCGGAAGGGATAACCGCTGAAAGCATCTAAGCGGGAAGCTCGCTTCAAGATGAGGTATCCCACCCACATTGTGGGGTAAGGCCCCCAGCTAGACGACTGGGTTGATAGGCCGGAAATGTAAGCCCGGTAACGGGTTCAGTTGACCGGTACTAATAGGCCGAGGACTTGACTACCAAGCTGCTACGCGTCCACTGTGCAACTCTGAACAAACCACCACCCACCAGGGTTGGTTGACATGTTCATAGAGTTACGGCGGTCATGGCGGAGGGGAAACGCCCGGTAACATTCCGAACCCGGAAGCTAAGCCCTCCAGCGCCGATGGTACTGCACTCGGGAGGGTGTGGGAGAGTAGGACACCGCCGGACAACCTTTCAAATTCAGGGCCACCCCCACGGGGTGGCCCTGAATTGCGTTTCCCACCGGAATTGCCACGACGGGCCGCCTCGGTCTCGTACCGTCGAGCCGGGGACCCGTCGACGCACGCTCGCCCGCCGGCTCGGCGGCGAAACGTGACGTGCCGTACGCCGGGACCACGATCGGGGCCGACCACACGGGGTACAGGAGTGGGCATGGAGATCGGAATCATCGGATCAGGGCACATCGGGGGCACCCTCACCCGTCGTCTGCGTTCACTCGGTCACGACGTCGCGGTGGCCAACTCCCGCGGGCCGGAGAGCCTGTCCGACCTCGCCGCCGAGACCGGCGCCCGGGCGGTGTCGGTGGAGGAGGCCGTGCAGGGCGCCGAGCTGGTGGTCGTCGCGATCCCGCTGAAGGCGGTGCCGCAGCTGCCGGCGCCGCTGTTCGACGGCAAGCTCGTGGTGGACGCCAACAACTACTACCCCCAGCGGGACGGCGACATCGCCGAGCTGCTCGACCGCAGCCTCAGCTCCAGCCGCTGGACCGCCGACCATCTCAAGGGCGCGCGCGTGGTGAAGGTCTTCAACAACATCCAGGCCGCGCACCTGATGGACGAGGGCAAGCCGGCGGGTACGGCCGGCCGGATCGCACTGCCTGTGGCCGGTGACGACGCCGACGCCAAGCGGATCGTCATGGGCCTGGTGGACGACCTGGGCTTCGACCCGGTCGACGCGGGCACCCTGGACGAGAGCTGGCGGCAGCAGCCGGACACGCCCGTCTACGGCACCGATCGGGACGCCGACGGCGTACGCGAAGGACTGGCCGCGGCGCGGCCGTGAGAAGCAGGAGAAAGGCCCCGCCGGACGCGTCCAGCGGGGCCTTTCGGCGTTTCGTGGATCAGTCGTCGCCGCCCGGCTTCGGGGCGCAGATGAAGCGCGGCTCGGCGTCGTAGCGCCAGCTGAACTTCTCCCGCTTGACCACCTTGCCGTCCTTCTTGATGACCCGGTACGCGTCCTGGGCGAACCCGATGCTGCCGGCTGCGGCGATGCAGGTCGGTCCCGGCGTCAGGTAGACCGTCTTCGGCTGGGTGATGTTGCGGCGAGGGCCGTACTCGGTCTTCACGCTGTCGTAGAGCTTGGTGCTCCAGATCGACACGGTGATCGAGCTGGAGGTGTACGACGTGTCGATCAGGACGCCGTAGGGCGTGTTGTTGCGGAACTTGAAGTCGAGCTGCGGCCAGTAGATGGTCGACTCGATCACTGCCGGGTAGCGGCTGAAGTAGAACGAGTGCGGCTTGTGCTCGACGTCCTCCAGCCCGGCGTAGTAGGTCGCGTTGAACAGCGTGGTGGTGAACTGGGAGACGCCACCGCCGACGCCCGGCACCAGCTTGCCGCCGACAATCGTCGGCGCGTCCTTGTATCCCTGGTCGTAGCCGCGTTCGCCGGTGTGCCCGTTGAGCGAGAACGTCTCGCCCGGCTTCACCAGTGCGCCGTCCACGTCCTTCGCGGCGCGGACGATGTTCTGGCTGCGCGGCGACGAGAGGCCGCCGGTGAAGTGGGTGGTGAAGCTCGACACCCGCTCCTTGATGCCGAGCTTCGCCAGCTCCGCCTCGGTCAGCTCGGGGGCGGCCGGCTTCAGCGCGGCGGTCACCGTACGGCCCTCGGTCTTCGGCAGCACCGCGAGCAGCGCCGGGCCGAGCGCGGCGGCGTCGACCTGGCGCCCGGGCTTGCTGGGCACCACCTTCGGCTTGCCGCCGCTGATGGTCAGCCCGGCGTCCCGCGGCTCGATCTCGAGCTTCGTGAGCCGGTCACCGAGCGCGGTACGCAGCCGCTTGACGTCGACCTTCGGAGTGAGCGTGCCCGCGTCGTCGGCGGAGAAGCGCAGCGACCGGGCGATGGCGGCGGGCGGGATGGTGACCGAGCCGCCGTCGGTGGTGAGCGTGACCGGTGCGGCCACCGCGGGCCGGGCCAGCTCGGAGACGAGGCGGTCCACCTCCTCGCGGGTGGTGGCCGGCCACTTCTCGACGAGCGGCACGGTGACCGGCTCGGCCGCCAGCCAGCCGGCCTTCACCACGGCGGTGGCGCCGTCCGTGTCGATCGTCAGCGCCGGCTTCGGGTAGACCGGCTTCGGTGTGGTGCCGGTCCAGACGATTGCCGGCATGGTCATCTCGCGTCCCTGCGCGCCCATCACCTTGCGCAGGGCCGCCCCCAGCTTGGCCTGGTCGACGGTGACCACCGGCTCGACCGTACGGGAGCCGACGAGCCGGCTCACCGCGTGCGCGTCGGCCTCGGCCGCAGCCGCCACCGTCGCTTCCACATCGATGGCGAGCCCCACCTCGGACGGCTTCAGCTCGGCCTTGTTCTCGCCGACGGCGACCGCGAGCGGGGCGTTCAGCGTGTCGGCCCGGCGTTCCAGCTCGGCGCGGAGCGCCTGGGCCGCCTCCGCGCGGCTCCGCCCGCCCAGCTCGGTGCCGAGCACCGTGGTGCCACGGGGTACGTCACCGGCGTACGCGTAGGCGCCCAGGCCGATACCACCGGCGAGCACGGCCGCGACGATCCCCCCGGCCAGCAGCAGCCGGGCCCGCCGCGAGCGGCTCGGCTCGGGCGCGTCGCCTCCGGGCGGTGTGGCGACCGGCTCCATCTCGACGCCGGGCCAGCTCACCGCCGCCACCTTGATGGTGGGACGGTCGTCGGCAGCCGGCATCTTCTCGCCGTACATCGTCACTGCAACCTCGATCGGAAGTACACGCGGGGACCGCTTCCCCCGCGGGAGACACCTACGGTAACCAACGCTCGGGCCCATCGGGAGGGTCCGGCCCGGCGCTCGTGTCGGGCGACCGCCGGTGTCGTACCGATCACCCGTTTCGGGGCCGTGCCACGGTGTGGATCGTGGCACGGTGAGCTGGTGCGGACACAGGATCGGGTGCCGGCGTACGGCGGTGGGTGGCTGGACCGGGCGGCGGCGCGGCGCGCCGACGCGGACTGGCTGGCCGAGCGGCTGGCCGATCCGGCGAGCGTCGTGCTGCCGCTGTGGCGGGACCGCTGCCTGGTCGACGACGACGGCCCGGTCCGGCTCACCGCGCAGCGCGCGTCGGCCGTCCGGGCCACCGCGGGCGAGACCGTCTTCCTCGGGCTCGACGGGGACGCCGCGGTGTTCGCCGTCGACCTGTCCGCGCTCGGCGAGCGGGCGGCCGTGGAGGCGACAGCCGCGACCGGCGTGGTCGACCTGCGGGCGCTCGCGGGCCGGCTCGACCCGGCCGGAGCGGCGATCCAGGCGTACGCCCGGGGGTTGTTGTTGTGGCACCGGCAGCAGCGATACTGCGGCGCGTGTGGCGCGGCGGCAGTGGCCGGTGGCGGTGGACACGTCCGGACCTGCGCCGACGCGGAGTGCGGGCGGCTGCTGTTCCCCCGGATCGAGCCGGCCGTCATCATGCTCGTCGAGGCGCCCGGCCCGCCGGGGCGCTGTCTGCTGGCCCGGCACGCGGGCGCGGCCGAGGGGGCCTGGTCGACGCTCGCCGGCTTCGTCGAGGTCGGTGAGAGCCTGGAGGACGCGGTCCGCCGGGAGCTGGCGGAGGAGGCTGGGGTGACAGTCACCGACGTGACCTACCAGGGGTCGCAGGCGTGGCCGTTCCCCGCCGGCCTGATGGTGGCTTTCCGGGCCGTCGCCACGTCCGAGCAGGTCCGCGTGGACGGGGAGGAACTGCTGGAGGCGCGTTGGTTCAGCCGGGCGGAGCTGCGGGAGCGGATCGCGTCCGGGCGGTCGCTGGGCCGGGTGGACTCGATCGATCACCTGTTGCTGGGTGACTGGCTGAGCGCCGACGCGCCGGCACGGCCATCAGCAGTGTCGTGACCACGGCCGTCGCGAGGGCCGCGGCGACGAGACCGCCGACGGTACGCGGGCGCAGAATCGCGGCCACCGTCACCAGTGCGCCGGTGCCCAGCCACAGCGGTGCCGCCGCCCACCTGACGCCCCCGGCGAGACGGTCGTTGAGCAGCACGAACGTCACCGCGTAGAGCGCGCCGACGGCGGCGAACAGCGGCGCGTACCGGCCGAGCGCCGTGTAGTCGGGTCCGCCGACGAGCCGGAAGGCCAGCCCGCCGGCGACCGCCGACGCGCCCACCAGGACCAGACCGCACGCGCCCGTCACCGCGAGCGCCACGGTACGGCTCCGGCGGTCGCCGCGAGCCAGGCGTGGCAGGGCGAGGACGGCGGCGACCTGCGGCGCCCAGAGCGCGCCCTTGGTCAGGACGGTCCCCACCGAGTACGCCCCGGAGCCCGACGGTGGCAGCAGTTGCCGGGCCAGGAGCAGGTCGGCGTAGGAGACGACGAGCATCGCCAGCGTCGCCCCGCATCCGGCGGTCACCTGGGCGACGGTCAGGCGCGGGGCGGCCGACGGACGCCGGGGCGTACCGGTGAGCCGGGCCAGCGCCGGGGGCGCCAGCGCGGCGGTGAGCGCCCCGATCCCCAGCGCGCCGGTCAGGCCCGCGCCGAGCAGCAGCCCCACGATCACCCCGCCGTAGCGGGCGGCGGCCAGCAGCGCCATCGCGGTGGCGAGCCGCAGGAAGCGCTGACCGCCCTGCAACTCGCCGAGCGAGCGCGACGAGAGCACCACCGAGGCGGTGGTGACCGCCAGCAGCGCGGGCACCACCGCGGGCAGGTCCAGCGCGGCGACCAGCACCGGCGTCGCCACCAGCAACGCCCCCGCGCACATGGCGGCGGTCAGCACGGTGAGCCGCCGGGTGTCGGACGGGCCGTGCCGGGCGTGGTGCACGGCGACTGCCAGTTGCAGGCCGAGCCCCGGCACACCGGCGATGGCCACCAGGCCGAGGGCGGTGGCGAGCGCGCCGAGGTCGTCCGCGTCCAGCTTCCGGGCGGCGAGCACCGGCACCAGGTAGGCCAGGCCGTTGACCAGGACACCGGCGAGCGTGACGGCAACGCCCGCCGCGCCCAGCCCGGTTCTCCGGCCGTCCGCCGCCTCCGGCTCGGGGCCCGTCCGTTCCTCGCTCACGTGATCTCCGAGACGCGGGCCGCCGGGCCGCCGTCCGAGCCCGGCACGGCGTCCGGTGCCGGCCGCCCGTCCGGACCCGGCTCGGCGCGACCGTCCAGGTCCGGACCCGGCTCGGGGTCGCGGTCCGGGCCTCGGTCCGCGGCCGGCTCGACGTCGCGGTCCGCGGCCGGCTCGGCCTCCCGGTTCGCGGCCGGCTCGGCCTCATGGTCCGCAACCGGCCCGGTCTCGCGGTCCGGTCCCAGGCCCGCAACGGGACCCGGACCGGCGAGTGCGGCTGGGACGGCAGGACCGGCGAGGGTGGCGGGAGCGGCGACGGCAGCGGCGGCGAGGGCGGGGACGGGCGTCGGCTGCCCGTCCGGCTCCGGCGCCCGGGGGCCGGCACGGCCGGGGCCGCCGCCGGGGCCGGGCGGATCCGGCGTACGGGCCGGCGGCGGGCGGTCGTGGGAAGCCAGAGCGCGCCCAGGGCGGCGACCGTCAGAAGTTGCGGCAGCGCGTCGGTGTGCTGGTCGGCCGATTCCAGGTAGACCCACCCGGCCAGCGCCACCAGCGCGCCGGGAAGCCACGTCTCGGCCGCCCGGGCGATCCGCCTGACCCGCCGGGGGTCACCGGTCCAGGGCAGGCGGCGCGGTCCGGGTACGGCGAGCATGAAGCCCGCCGCGACCAGCAGGGCACCGAGCAGACCGCTGTGGAGCACGAGCGCGGCGGCGCCGACTGCGAGCAGCGGCAGCGAGCGGGTGAGCCGTCGCCGGGCCGCCGGTACGACGGCGACCGCGCGATCCCCGGCCGGCCGGCGGTCCGGCAGCACCGCGAGCAGGACCACCACCGCCAGCAGGACGCCGCCGAGCAGCAGACCCATCCGGTACGGAGTGTCCGGCGTGAAGCGCAGCACCACGTCCCCGGCGACACCGGCGGGCAGGATCCAGCCCTGCTGCCAGCCGTCCACCACGAGCGGGGTGAGCGTCTTCCCGCCGATGGTCGCCTGCCAGCCGGTGTTGGTGTTCTCCCGGACCGCGAGCACCCGGTCGACGGAGTGTTCGGACACCCGTACCCGACGCTCGGTGGCCGACCAGGAACCCACCTCGATATCGCCGGCGGCGGCCGCCGCGGCGGGCGTGGCGGTGCGCGGCGCCAGCGCGACCCGGGTGGCGACGGCGAGCGTGCCCGCCGTGGTGATGACGCGGTGCTCGCCGCTGGCCAGGTCGAGCTGCCGGGGTGTGTTCCGGCCGCAGGCGGTGACCGGCATCTCGCGCATCTCCAGCAGGTCGCGCACCGTGCCGGTGAGCGTGGTGGTGATGCGGGACGAGCCGACCTGGAGCGTCGGGCCCGATCCGCAGGCCAGCTTCAGCGGCGTCTCCGGGCGGGGTGCGACGGTGGTCCCGAGGGGCAGCACCGTCACCTCACCGACCGCGATGGGCAGCGGCTCGGGCAGGCGCAGGCCGTACGGGTCGATGCTCGTGACGGACGGCTTGTCGAGGAACTGGATGGTGATCGAGTCGGTTCGCATCGGCGGGTCGAGCGTGAGCACACCGTCGTTGGTGAGCAGGTTGCTGCGGAAACCGTCGTTGCCCACCACCCGGACGCTGCCGAGCCGGGTGGCGGCGGTCCCGTCCTCGACGGTGAACCGGATCCGGCTGATGACCTGCGGTTCGAGCCAGGTGAGGCGCAGGATCGGCGCCTCGTCGTTCAGCGCCGGTGACCAGCTCGTGGCCGGGTCGCCGTCGAGGACCGCGCCGGGCCGGCCGGCCGGGTCGGGCACCGCCGTCGAGGACGCGGTGACCTGCGGCGCGAGGCGCAACGGCTGGGCTTCGGCGACCAGCTTGTCCAGGGCGGCGTTCAGCTCCGGGCCGGGCGTCGGCCGCGCCCACATCCTCGTGTCGTACGTCCCGGCCACCGGCAGCGTGAAGGTGCGGTCGATGGTGGAGCCGTCCTCCGAGCCGCGGATCGCGTCGGTGGAGCAGCGCGGGCGGCCGTCGACGGTGAAGCAGGCAGGCGTGGACGGCGCCGCCGACACGACGACGCCGGCCGGCTGATCGGTGGCGGGGGCGGCGGGCAACTGGAGCGTCCGGCCGGTCTCGACGCCAGGAATCTTGATCTCGCTGATGCCGACCGACTTGTCGCCGAACGGGCGCAGGTCGAACGCGGCGTCGACGGCGACCTCGACCTTGCGGGTGGCGTGGACGCCGGCCAGCTCGAAGACCATGTGGTCACCGAACTGCTCGACGGTGCGGCTCTCGTACCCGGCGGTCACGGTGACTGTGGTGGGCAGGGCGTCGGCCTTCAGGTCGAACCACACCTCGACCCGGGTGACCCGGGTCGGGTTCGCCAGGTTCACCTCGATCCACTGCTTGTCGCTGTCCGAGTGCGGCGCCGACCGCCAGGACGTGGCGGTGTCGCCGTCCATCGCCGCGTACGGCTGGTACTCCGGCCGGGCGCCGCCGGTGGCGTCGATCTGGGAGCGGGCGGTCGAGGCACGGATGCCGCTGATGCCCTCGAAGCGGGCGACGGTCGACCACTCCGGCCCCCAGTCGGGCAGGTAGTCGTGCGCGGGCGCGGTCACCGCGAAGGTGTCGTCGGCGGTGAGCGTCTGGGAGGAGTTGTCGCGCAGCCGGCCGAACGAGACGTCGCGTCGTCGCAACCCGTCGGTCAGCACGACCGGCCCCGTGGTCTCGCCGGCCTTCGCGTCGCCGGCCAGGACCGTGGGCGCGGCGCCGAGCTGGCCCGAGGCGGCCAGGTCGAGCAGCGACTCGGGACCGCCGACGACAGTGGTCACGTCGTCGCGGTCGTACGCGACCACCGGCTGGACGGGCCGGTCCACCCGGTACACCTCGAGTGCCCGTCCGGGCACGTCGAGGCCCTGGTCGCGGAACTCGTCCGGGGAGTCGGAGCCGCCGCGTACCGGGCCGAAGGACACGACGCGGGTCAGCCCGGGTGAGCGTTCCAGCGCCTGCCGGACGACCGCCGGGCGGGCCGTGTCCGAGCGGCCGTGGTCGAGGTCGGCGCGGAACAGTACGTGGCTGATCCCGGAGCGGGCGAGCAGGTCGGCCAGGCCGGCCGAGCCGGCGCCGGTGGCGAGCGTCGACTCGATCGCGTCCAGCAGCCGGATCGTGGCGGGCGGGGTGAACGGGATGGCGTTGCGCACCGCCCACCGGCTGTCCAGCAGCGGCTGGGCGATCTCGTCGGTGGTGCTGCCCCAGTCGTACGCGGGGAAGCGCGCGCCGGGGACCACGAGCACGCGTCCGCGTCCGGTGTTGGCGTCCAGCCAGTCGGTGGCCTCGTGCCAGTAGCCGGGCACGTCCTTGACCGCGCCCGGCGTGGCGAGGCCACCGGCGAGCGCCGGTGAGGCGACGCCCGCGACCGCCACCATCGCGGTGCCGGCGGTGAGCCAGGCCCGGGCCGTGGCGCGGCCGCGGCGCTGCTCGGGTGCGGTCCGGGCGGCGCGTACGGCGAGGCTGACCAGGTGCGCCAGGCCGAGCGCCAGCGGCAGGCGGAGCAGCACGTCGAACTTGTGCACGTTGCGCAGCGGGGCGCCGATGCCGTCGAGGAACTGCTGCTGCGGCCCGGCGAGGATGTTGGGCAGGTCGCCGGTGTGCCCGAGCCCGACGAGCGCGACGCCGAGCAGCAGACCGGTGATGAGGAACCGGCGGTGCGGCATTCCCCGCCGGGACAGGCCGAGCACGCCGAGCGCGGCGACCGCCAGGGTGGCCACGACGAGCAGCGTCTCGTTGGCCAGCCGCGCGCCGGCCGGGATGGTCGCGCCGAACGGGGAGGCCAGGTAGGCGACCCAGTAGGAGGCGCCGCGCAGCGTCGTCACCGCGTCGGTGACGCTCGTGGTGTTGCGGGCGGTCTCGATGTAGTCCAGGAACGGCGGGCTGTACCGGCCGAGGACCAGCAGCGGGATCAGCCACCACGCGGTGGCCATGGCGACCGCCCCGCACCAGGCCGCGAGGGCGGTGACGCGGCGGCGCAGCGGCTGGAGCGTGGCGAGCCAGAGCAGGGCGAGCGGCACCACGGCGGCGACGGCTGTGGCGTTGACGCCGCCCGCGCACGCGACGGCGATCGCCGACCCGGCGACCGCGCGTCGCAGCCGGGCGCCCCGGGCGAGTCCCACGAGCGGGATGAGCACCCACGGCGCGACGGCGCTGGGCCAGGACTCCACCGACGACCAGCCGAGCTGGGTCAGGATGCGCGGGGACAGCGCGAACGCGACGCCGGCGATCATCCGGCCGGCGGGACTGCCGATGCCGAGCCGGCCCGCCAGCCGCACCACACCGAGGTACGCGACGCAGAACAGCAGCGCCCACCACAACCGCTGGACGATCCACGGCGCGATGCCCAGTTCCGTCCCGAGCAGGAAGAACGGGCCCATCGGCCACAGATATCCGTACGCCTGGTTCTGGAGCTGGCCGAACGTGCCGGTGGGGTCCCACAGGTGCAGCGAGCGCAGCAGCCACCCGGCCGGATTCACGTTCAGGTCGACCTTGGTGTCCGGTACGACCTGCCCGGGTGCCTGCTGGAAGGCGAGGGCGGTGAGCGCGAGACAGATCGTCAGGTGCCGGAACCGTCGCGCCGTCTGCCGGGCACGGCCGGTCTCCCGGGCGGGGAGATCCGTCCCCGTCGGCGACGTTGTCGTCCCGTCCGCACGCATTTTCGGCTCCTGTCTCGCCGGCCGTACGCGTACCTGCAACATGACGCGTGTCGCGCGACGTTATCCGGAGCGGACGCGCAGCGGCGACCTGGGGGCGCTGCGCGGCTTTATCAGGAGAACGGCCGTCCCCACGGCGTGTAAGCGTGTGGCAGGCTGCCGACCATGTCAATGCCACAAGCAGCGGCCGAGACGCATCCGGCAGCCGTCGGCGCGGAGGACGACGGACCCGGACCCATCGGTCGCTGGATACGTGCCGACCGCGTGCGCGCGGTCGCGATCGCCCTCATCGTCGTGTCCGTCGCGTCGCGCGCCGGGCTGGCCGCCCGTGGCTGGTTCTCGCAGGACGAGTTCGTCATCGCCGCGCAGGTGCTCGACACCCGGCTGGACCCGGACTACCTGCTGGGCACGTTCAACAACCACCTCATGCCGGCCGGGCTGGCGGTCGCGTGGCTGATGGTCCGGGCGGCCGGTTTCGCCGGCTGGCCGTGGATCCTGCTGCTGGCGGCCGGGCAGGCGGCGGTGGGCATCGCCCTCTACCGGCTGCTCCGTGACCTGCTGCGCCCCGGGTGGGGGCTGCTCGTCCCGCTGAGCCTGTTCCTGTTCAGCCCGCTGACGCTCGAGGTGTCGTCGCTGTGGCTGGTCGGGCTGCTCGTGCTGCCGCCGCAGCTCGCGCTGGTCCTGGCGGTGGCGGCCCAGGTCCGGTACGTGCGCACCGGCCGGAAGCGGCACCTCGTCCTGGTCGCGTTCTGGCTGGTGTTCGGCCTGCTCTTCGACACCAAGGCGCTGCTGATCGTGCCGCTGCTGTTCCTGCTGACCGCGTTCCTGTTCACCAAGGGCCGCGCGTGGCGCAGCCTGGTGACCACCGTCGTGCGGTTCTGGCCGGCGTGGCTGATGCTCACCGTGCTGTCCGGGGCGTACCTGGCGTACTACCTGACCCGTCCGGCCCGGGTGCTGGACGAGCCCACCGCGGTCGGGCAGGTCTTCACCTTCCTCGGCGACCTGATCGGCGACACGGTGGTGCCGGGCCTGCTCGGCGGGCCGTGGCGCTGGACGTACGCCGGTGACGGGCCGCCGCTGTCCGACCCGTACGACATCGCCAAGTGGCTGTCCTGGGCGGTGCTCGCGGCGCTGATCGTGGTCACCGTGCGGCGGCGGCCGTCCGCCGGGCGGGCCTGGCTGCTGCTCGCCTGCTACCTCGGCCTGGTCGCGGCGCTGTTCGCGGTGACCCGGCTCGGCGGACCGCTGGGGCCGCTGGTCGGCGTCGTGCCCCGCTACGTCGCGGACGTGGTGCTGGTGGCCGCGATCTGCGTCGGGGTGGCGCTGCTCGGAATGAAGGACCACGACGAGGACGACGTCTCCGCGTGGCCGCTGCCGACCGTGCTGCGGGAGCCGGGCGCCTTCGCGGTCGGTCTGGTCTCAATGGTGGTGCTGCTGGCGACCATCGGCGTGGGCACGCTGTGGAGCACCGCGCGGTTCGGCGACAACTGGAGCACCAAGCACGGGCGGGACTACCTGGCCACGACGCAGGCCGAGCTGGCCGCCGCGCCGCCGGGCACCGTCTTCTTCGACACGACCGTCCCGGACCGGGTCGTGGCCGGGTACTTCTGGCCGGACAACCTCCAGTCCCACTTCTTCCGTCCGGCCGAGCGCCGGCCGACGTTCGTGACGATGAGCGAGAAGCCGTCGACGTTCGACGAGAACGGCCGGATCCGGCCGGTCGTGGTCGAGGGGCGCAAGGTCGCGCCCGGCACCGTGGAGGGCTGCGGGCACCTGGCCGAGGGCGGCCGGACCGCCCGCATCCCGATGGACGGCTACCTGGTGGAGTGGCCGTACGTGGTGCACTTCGGCTATGTCAGCTCCGGTGAGTCGACGGCGGTGTTCACGCTCGGCGAGGCGACCCGCGAGATCACGCTGAAGGAAGGGCTGAACGACGTGTTCTTCATGCTCGAGGGCGCCGGGAGTGCCGTCGAGCTGACCGTGAACACGCCCGGAGTCAGGTTGTGCACCAACCTGATCACCATCGGCCGGGCGGTGCCGAAGCCGTAATGACCGGACGTCCCGCCGAGGGCGGCGGCCCCGCGGTCCGGCGGTGGCGGGAGACGCTGCCGCTGTACCTCGTGGCGGTCGTCGTCACCGCGTTGATCCTGGCGCCGCTCGTGGCGCCGGGCTACGCGCTGCGGTACGACATGGTGTTCGTCCCCCGGCAGCCGCTGAGCTGGGATCTGGTGGCCCCGGCGCAGAGCCTGCCCCGGGCGGTGCCGATGGACGCGCTGGTATCCCTGGTGACCCAGCTCGTGCCGGGCTGGGTGGTGCAGCGGGTGGCGCTGGCCGGGGCGGTCCTGTTCGCCGCAGTGGGCGCGGGACGGCTGGTGCCGACGCAGCGGCGTGCCGTGCAACTGGTCGCCGCGGTGGCGTACGCGTGGACGCCGTACCTGGCCGAGCGTCTGCTGATCGGGCAGTGGGGGCTGCTGCTGGCGTACGCCGCACTGCCCTGGCTGGTGCGGGCGGCGCTGGACCTGCGGGCGGGCCGCGACGGCGCGCTCGCCCGGGTGGTGCTGCTCGCCGCGCCCGCCGCGATCACCCCGACCGGCGGCCTGATCGCGCTGGCGACGGTGCTGGTGCTGGCGGCGGACCGGGCCCGGCTCCGGCTGTCCGCGGTCGCGGTGGGCGGTGTCGCGCTGCTCAACGCCCCGTGGATCGTGGCGGCCCTGGTCACGGGGGCGGGCGGCACGTCCGACCCGGCCGGCGTGGCGGCGTTCGCGGCGCGCGCCGAGAACTGGGCGGGCACGCTGGTGGCGCTCGCGGGCACCGGCGGCATCTGGAACGTGCAGGCCACCCCGGCCAGCCGGTCCGCCACGTTGGCCCCGCTGGCGACACTGCTGCTCGTGGTGCTGGCCGCTGCCGGCGCCGGCCTGTTGCGGCGCCGGCTGCCGGCGGGCGCGGCGGTACGGCTGGGCGTGCTGGCCGGCGGCGCGTACCTGCTGGCCGCTCTCGCCGTGCTCCCCGGCGGGAACGCGGCGCTGAGCTGGGCGGTGGCGCACGTGCCGGGGGCGGGACTGCTCCGCGACGGGCAGAAGTTCCTCGCGCCGTACGCCCTCGTGCTGGTGGTGTGCGCGGCGCTGGGCGCCGAACGGCTGGTGGCCCGGATCGACCGCGAGGTCGGCGGGATCGTGCTGGCCGGGCTGCTGCTCCTGCCGGTGGCCGCGATGCCGGACCTGGCGTTCGGCGGAGCCGGGCGGATCAGCCCGGTGCGCTACCCGGCGGACTGGCGGGCGGTCGCCGAGCGCCTGCCCGACGACCCCGGTGAGATTCTCGCCCTGCCGCTGACCACCTACCGGGCCTATCCGTGGAACCCGGGCCGGGTGGTGCTGGACCCGGCTCCCCGCTATCTGCCGGGAACCGTGCTCACCGACGACACGCTCGTGGTCGACGACGTCGCGGTGGCCGGGGAGAATCCGCGCCTGCGCGAGGTGCGCCGGGTGCTCGCCGAGGGGCGGCCGGTCTCGGCCACCGGCGTGCCCTGGGTGGTGGTGCAGCACGGTACGCCGAGCACAGTGGACCCGGCCGTTCTGGCCGGTCTCGACCTCCGGTACGAGGGGGAGTCGCTGAGCCTCTACCGGAACCCGGCCGCCTCGGGTTCGCCGCCGCGGACCGGAGCGAGCCGCTGGCTGGTCGTGCTCGCGTGCGGAACTGCCGTTCTGGCGGTCATGGCTGCCGCCTTTTCGACCCTACGCCGGCGAGCTACTGCGTGGTAACGTCCGCTCGCACGTCTCACCATCGGAGGAATGGCATGCGTAGAGCTTTGACCCTTGTCGTGTCCGGCCTGGTGGCGGCGTTGCTCGGGGTCCTGGCCCTCGGCGGGCTCTCGGCCGCCGCGACCGCCACGGCCGAGGAGGCCGCGACCGAGGCGCGTAACGCCACGGAGGCGGCCAAGCGGGCCGGGAAGCAGGACCCGTACGCCCCCGAGGTCTACGGCAACAGGTAGGACGGGTCGCCCCGCCGCTGGACCGGGCGGGGCGAGTCCGCAGTCTCCAGCAGGGTCGCGAAGCGTTCCCCCGCCACCGGCCAGGTGAAGTTCGCCGCGTGCCGCCGGGCCTGGGTGCCCATCTCCTGACGCATCTCGTCGTCGTGCAGCAGTGCGCGCACCTTCGCCAGGTAGTCGTCGATGTCGTCGGCCAGCAGGCCGGTACGCCCGTCGACCACCGCCTCCGCGACGCCGCCCGCCTCCCGGAACGCCACCGTCGGGGTACCCGCCGCGCCGGCCTCCACGATCGTCAGCCCCCAGCCCTCCTTGAGCGACGGCGTCAGGGCGACCCAGGCCGAGGCGAGCAGCGCGGCCTTCTCCTCCTCCGTCACGAAGCCCCGGAAGTCCACCCGGTCGGCGATGTCCAGCTCGTCGGCGACCTCGCGCAGGTGCGACTCCCACCAGCCCTGCCCGGCGACCACCAGCCGGAGCTGCGGCAGCTCGTCGGCGAGCGCCGCGACCGCGCGCAGCGCCACCTCCACCCGCTTGTGCGGCACCAGGCGGTTCAGCGTCACGAGCAGCGGGAACGGGGCGCGTTCGACGTCGGTGCGGGGCAGCTCCGGCGTGCCGTTGTAGACCACCGAGACCTGCTCCGGCGGTACGCCGAGGGTGGCGAGTTCGCGCCGCGTCGCCTCGGACACGGTGACGTACCGGCACCGCCGGTAGACGCGTACCGCCAGCGACGACTCGACCCACCAGCCGAACCGGGCGGCCCACTGCGGCAGGACCACCGGCCACTGCTCGCGGTGCACGTGGTGGATCAGCTTGACCACCGGGCGCCGGGCCCAGAGCGGGGAGAGGAACGGCAGGCCGTTGCAGACGTCGACGAGGATGTCCGGCCGGCCGCCCCGGCGCGCGGCGAGCGGGCCGAGGCCGAACGCCCCGGCGAGGTAGCAGAGCGCAGCCCAGAGGTAGACGGTGTGCCGGCCGCCGCGCCGGACGAACCGGATGCCCTCGGCGTTTACCTCGTCGGCGGGGGCCTCGCGGTGCGCGGCGCAGAACAGGGTGGCGCGGAATCCGCGCGCCACCAGCTCGGCGGCGATCCGTTCCACGTACACCTCGGAACCGCCGCCCTCGGGGTTGCGAGTGTCTCGCCAATTGAGGAACAGCACGTGTCCGGGCATGCCGAAGCGACGCTTCACGCGAACCCTACTCTCAAGTAATTTAGCGGTGCGCGTCACATTAAGGGCTGGGCCTGCGCCCCGGCAATGCCCCGACCGGCGGCGGTGGGCCGCGGGCCGTCGTCGGGTAACCGGAGGTGAGCGGTGCGTGACAGCTAGGCGGGCGCCGCGACGTCCGGTGTGGTGGCCGGGACGGCGGAGGTCCCGGATGCCGGTCCGCGGCCGGTCGGCCGACGGCTCTGCGTGCCGAGCGCCTGGAGGGGGCGCTCGACGCCGTAGTAGCTGACCGCGGCGTACGCCAGGCCGAAGACCATGGTCAGGGCGAAGACGTTGACGAAGTCGCCGGTGAACAGCGGCCGGTCCTCGAGCAGATAGATCAGCTCGATGACCAGCGGGTGCCACAGGAACAGTCCGTACGACACGTGGCCCATCCACCGTGCCCACCCGGTGCTGAAGGCCTCCTTGGCCCGGGTCCGCCCGCCGAACGCCACCGGGATCGTGATCAGGACGGCGATCAGGAGGTAGAGCGCCAGCTTGATGCCGAACTCGGTGGCGGTCGGGCTGGTCAGGTCGCGCGGGCCGGCGATCGGCGTCGTCGCGATCGCCATCACCGCGACCGCTGCCGCCCAGCAGGCGAGCGGCGCCGAGGCGAGGTCGTCGAGCACGCGGAAGGCGGCCGGCGCGGTGCCGGTACGCAGGGCCACGTGCGCCGCGGCGAGCGCCATGCCGCCGCCGAACCAGGCGCCGTACGAGGGGAACCACATCGTGTGCAGCGCGCCGTCGAGCCAGCCGGCGCCCATCATGGCGACCCACGCGAGGGTCAGCAGCGCCCCGGAGGAGGCGAGCAGCACGGTGCGGACGGGACGCCAGGTGCGGCCCACGGCGAGCACGGCGAGCAGCGGCAGGAGCAGGTAGAAGACGACCTCGGTGGCGAGGCTCCAGGTCTGGCTGAGCCCGTGCCCGAGCTGGCCGGCTTCGTAGATCTGGGTGAGCGTGAGGTGGCGCAGCCAGTCACCTGCCGACGCCGGGTGGTTGCCGGGCAGGACGACGAAACAGACCACCACCGCCAGCCAGTACGCGGGCAGGATCCGCAGCGCCCGGCGCCAGAAGTACCGCTTGGTGCGGGGCCGCGGCCGTCCGGTCGCGATGCTGAGTGCCCACGGGCGGAACAGCAGGAAGCCGGACAGCACGAAGAAGATCGCCACGCCCACGTCCAGGCGCGCCAACCAGCCGCCCCACGTGGTGTTCATGGTGACGGCGGTCTGGAAGCCGACGTGGTGACCGACGACCGCCACCGCGCCGATCGCTCGCAGCGCGTCCAGGGCGGGAAGACGGCCCGTTACCGATGGCTCCGGGATTGTTGGCGTGGTGGCTGTGGACATCTGGACATCCAGGGGGTCGCTTTTGAAGGTGACTGGGGAGTAACCTCCCGCCAATGCTAAGGATCGGGTGCCCCGGACGACAGACCGTAGGGCGGCAGGTTACAGGAGGATGAGTGAAGCTTCGCGTGGGCGCCGCGCTCTTCGGGCTAGGTGTCTTGTTGCTGGTCTTCGCGGCCGGGCTGCCGTTCTACGTGGCCCCCGCCGTGACCAAGCTGCCCTATGACCTGGAACCAACGACGTCCGTCGCCGAGGCGAAGGGCGCGAAGTTCCTACAGATCAAGTCCGAAGGCGGCGCGGTCAGCATCGACGTGCCCCAGGCCGATCTCGTGTCGAGCATCGAGGTCATCCCGCAGCCGGAGGACACCAAGGACCGCGTACCCAAGGAGCTGAAGGGTGACGCGGTCATCTGGAACGTCTTCCAGACGGTCAAGCGCAGCGACAACCAGGATGTGATCAGCCAGTACAGCACCGAGCTGGCGCTTTACCGGATCTCCGGCGCGGCGGCGCCGTGGGACGAGCAGTGGCTCAACGAGTCCGGCGCGGAGCAGACCCCGGTCGGCAACGTGCGCTACTCCGGCCAGATCTACAAGTTCCCGTTCGGCACCGGCAAGCGTGACTACCAGGTGTTCGACCGTGACCTGAAGAAGACGTTCCCGGCGCGGTTCACCGGCACCGAGAAGATCAAGGGCGTCGAGACGTACCGCTTCGAGCAGCGGATCGAGAACGAGGTGCTGAACACCCCGGCGGACAGCATCAAGACGCTGCTGGGCAAGTTCACGCCGACCGCGACCAGCGGCCAGGTCGTCTACAGCAACACCCGTACGCTCTGGGTGGACCCGGTGACCGGCGCCTACATCAAGGTGCGCGAGCAGCAGTACAAGGAGCTGCGTCCGGACACCGGCGCCCCGACGGTGGTGCTGGACGCGGACTTCAACTACAACGACGACACGATCAGCCGCAGCGTCGAGACGGTGAAGGAGAACCGTTTCAAGATCGGCATGATCAGTGTCTGGGGCCCGATCATCGCCGGTGTGCTCGGCCTGATCGCCCTGATCGCGGGCGTGTGGCTGGTGACCCGGCCCAAGGGTGACGGCAACGCCCGGCACCGCGCGGACGCGCCGACCTCCGACCCGACGTCGACCCGTGTCGACCAGGAGCCCGTCGGCGGCCCGCTCGACGACGAGATCCCGCCGGCGTCGACGAACTGGCGGTCCGACGAGGTGCCGGCGCAGCGTTCGGGCGCCGGCGAGGTGGAGCGCCGCTGACCGGTACGCCGGAAGCACGACGGAGGGGTGGGCCGCACCGCGGCCCACCCCTCCGTCGTGCAGATCTTCCATGCGGGCGACCGTACTTTACATTCGTTACTCGATTGTAACGGCAAGATGTCCGGTGACTTTCCGTCGTGCTCATCGCCATCGATGCCCGGTTTGGCCCGACATTTCGCCCTCCGTGCCCTGGCCGGGCGGGGGTTTCGTGACGCGTGGTCACCTCCCCGTCCCGCCTCGGTGTTACCCCCGGGTAATCAGGGGGTTGTGAGCTGCACCTCATCGGGTGCACGATCAGGCTCGATCGTTACCCGTCGGTAACAGGGGCGGGCCCGGCGCGGGCCGCCGGTGCGGAATCCGGCCGCCGCGCACATTCGTTCGAGGAGGAACCCGTGCAGAATCGGCTCGACAACCAGGGTCGTACCCGGTGGCGGCGCTTCGCCGCCATGATCGTGCCCACCACGGCCGCCGCCGGTGCCATCCTGTTCGGCATGTCGACCGGCGCCATCGCCTCCGACATCACCGTGTCCGGGCAGACGTTCAAGATCGGGGCCGACCGCCTGGAGGGCGAGGGCTTCAAGCAGTACGGCGGCATCGTCCGGGAGAAGGGCGAGAACGGCAAGGCCGGCGCGACGCGCCCGGTCGCGATGGCCGAGATCAGCAGCGCCGACCTCTACAACCTGTGCCAGTCCGTCCGTGCCGACCTGCCCGGCCTGCCGGTGGTGCTCACCATCAACGCCGGAGAGGGCAAGGACCCCGCCCGGGCCAAGGACCTCGTGATCGCGATGGACTCGCTCGAGGGCAACGCGACCTTCACCAACATCCAGATCGGCCGCGACGCCAGCGACCTCAACCCCACGGCACAGCGGGGCTCGTTCGGCCAGAACTCCGACCGGGTGACCATCCGGGACCTGAAGCAGGTGTCCCGCTACACCACTTCCTCGACGTTCAACCTGGTCGGGCTCCGGCTCAAGGTCAACGTGGGTGACGACGCGAAGGGCAAGGAGTGCTTCTGAGCTGAGCACGGCCCGCGGTGGACGACCACCGCGGGCCCGCTCCACCGTTCCCGTCCCCGCTCCGCCAGGAGGAGTACGTGACAACCGTCGAACCGTCCCATGCCCGGCTCGGTACCGCGACCCGGGCATGGCGGAGCTTCCGCCGCTGGCAGCGGGGCCGGCCGTTCTGGGGCGGCCTGTTGATCATCCTGGCCGGGGTGGAGATGCTCGCCTCCACCCGGTTGACGCTCAACGGCCTGAGCTTCAGCAGCGGCGCCACCGGCCTGCTCGCCCTGCTGATCCCGGCCATCCTGGTGACCTGCGGGGTGCTGCTCTGGCTCAGTCCGGCGCAGCGGCTGTTCTACTCGATCGTCGCGGCGATCACCACCGTCTACTCCCTGATCGGGCTCAACCTCGGCGGCTTCTTCCTCGGCCTGCTGCTCGGCATCGTGGGCAGCGCGCTCGCGTTCGCCTGGGTGCCGACCCGCCCGGCCGATCCGGCCGACCCGGCCGATGACGAGCACGGCAGCGAGGCGGGCGACGAGCCCGACACCGTCGTGGACGGGCAGCCCGTGAGCGCGCAGCCCGTGGATGAGCAGGCCGTGGATGAGCAGGCCGTGGACGAGCAGCCCGTGGACGAGCGGCCGACCGTCGAGGTGCCCGCCGCCGTGCGGCCGGCCGTCGAGCAGCCGACTGCCGAGCGGCCGGGCGGGGAGCGGCCGGTCCCTCGGCAGTCGGTGAACGGGCAGGAGGCCGGATCCGACGGCGGCCCGCCGGAGTGGGCGGGCCGTTCGGCGGACCCGCGCGCCTTCGGCATCGTCCTGCTGGTGCTCGGCCTCGCCACCGCCGGCCTGGCCGTTCAGCCGGGAGCGGTGCAGGCCGCCCCGAGCAAGCCCACCGCGAGCGCCTGCCCGACGAAGCCCGCCACGCCGTCGAAGGCGCCCTCGGCGACGCCCACCCCGTCGCCGAGCGCGAGCCCGACGCGGGAGGGCAACATCATCACCGATTTCTTTGAGGGGATCGGTGACCTGTTCAAGGGCAGTAAGAAGAGCGCGACGCCCTCGCCCACACCGACCGCGAGCGGATCGGCGGCCCCGACGAGCAAGCCGACCACCCGCCCCGGCTCGACCGACTGCCCGGCGCCGGACAAGCCCGGCAAGGTGGACCCGGCGAAACCCGGCAAGGTGGAACCGGGCAAGCCCCTGCCGCGTATCGCCGCCGACCCGAGCCTGCCGAAGGTGGCCAAGCAGCCGTCGAAGCTCACCGGCTCCAAGGTGACCATGACCGGGCTGCGGTTCGAGGGGATCACCGACCTCCAGACCGAGCAGGGCGCGCTCAAGGTGCTGAAGTTCAGCATGAAGGAAGCCGTGACCGACGACTTCCTGCTGGTCGCCGACGGCCCCAGCGGCCGCACCCAGCGGTACGCGACCGACCGCCTCACCGTCCGCGACGACGTCGCGTTCTACTGCACCCGGTTCGTCGGCAAGCTTGCCGGCATCAAGCTGACGCTGACCCCGGACCTGCCGTTCCCGGACGGCCTGCCGGTCACGCTGCCCATCCCGGTGACGTTCACCGACCCGGTCATCGACCTGGCGTACGTCACCAGCAACACGCTCACCGGCCGGCCGACGCTGCGGCTGACGCTCGGCGCCTGACCCGGCGGGTGCCGGCGGTACTGACCTCCGGCACCCGCAACCGGCTCAGAGCCGGGCCAGCGCCTTGCGCAGCGGGTCCAGCCCGAGCGAGCCGAGGTCGAGCGCCTGGCGGTGGAACTCCTTGAGGTCGAAGTCGGCGCCCTTGCGGGCCTTCGCGTCCTCCCGGGCCTGCAACCAGATCCGCTCGCCCACCTTGTACGACGGGGCCTGCCCGGGCCAGCCCAGGTAACGGTTCAGCTCGAAGCGCAGGTTCTCGTCCGGCACCCGGCAGTGCGCCCGCATGAACTCCCAGCCCAGCTCCGGCGTCCACCGCTCGCCCGGGTGGAAGCCGAACGGGTTGTCCTTCGGGATCTCCAGCTCCAGGTGCATGCCGATGTCCACGATGACCCGGGCCGCGCGCAGCGCCTGCCCGTCGAGCATGCCGAGCCGGTCACCGGGGTCGCCGAGGTAGCCCAGCTCGTCCATCAGCCGCTCGGAGTAGAGCGCCCAGCCCTCGCCGTGTCCGGAGACCCAGCACAGCAGCCGCTGCCAGCGGTTGAGCAGGTCGGCCCGGACGGCGGTCTGGGCGACCTGGAGGTGGTGACCCGGCACGCCCTCGTGGTAGACGGTGGTCACCTCGCGCCAGGTGGAGAAGTCGGTGATGCCCTGCGGCACCGCCCACCACATCCGCCCCGGCCGGGAGAAGTCCTCGCTCGGGCCGGTGTAGTAGATGGCGCCGTCGCTCGTCGGCGCGAGGCAGCACTCGATCCGGCGTACCTGCTCGGGGATGTCGAAGTGGGTGCCGTTCAGCTCGGTGATCGCCTTGTCGGCGAGCGCCTGCATCCAGTCCCGGAACGCCTCCTTGCCGCGTACCGTCCGCGCCGGATCGGCGTCGAGCACGCGTACCGCGTCGTCGACCGAGGCGCCGCGCCCGGCGATCCGCGCGGCCACCGCCCGCATCTCGGCCTCCAGCCGGGCCAGCTCCGCGAAACCCCAGGCGTACGTCTCGTCCAGATCGACCTTGGCGCCGAGGAAGTACTGCGAGGCCAGTTCGTAGCGCTCCCGCCCGGCGGCCTGCTTCTCCCGCCCCACCGGCGCCAGTTCGGTGCGCAGGAACTGCCCGAACTCGGCGGTCGCGGCGGTGGCGGCGGCGGCTCCCTTGCGCAGCTCCGCGCCGAGCGTGCCGTCGGCGTCGATCCGCTCGACCAGCCCGTGGAAGAAGTTGTCGCCCTCCGGGTCGACCCAGATGTCGCACTGCTTGGCGACCTCGACGAGCTGCACCTGCGAGCTGACCCGTCCCGCGGCGGCGGCCTCGCGCAGCGTGCGCTTGTAGCCGTCCAGCGCGGACGCGAAGCGGTTGAGCCGGGCGGACACGTTCGCCCGGGCTTCCTCTCCGTCGGTCGGCATGAGGTCGAAGACCATCCGGATCTCGTGCAGGCCGCTGGAGATGACGTTGACCTCGCTGCCGGTCTCGCCGGCGTCGTGGCGGGCCAGCTCCAGGCCGAGGCGCTCCTGCATGGCCTCCTTGGCGGTCCGCTCCGCCTCGGTCTCCGGCTCGGTCACGTCGAGTTCGCCGAGCGTGCGGCGGGCCAGGTCGGCGCGCGCCGCGTAGCCCTCGGGCGACAGGTCGTCGAGCTGGTCGTCGTAGCCGGCGATGCCGACGTAGGTGGCGCCGGTCGGGCTCAGCGGGGCCCACTCGGCCACGTACCGGTTGGCGAGGTCATCGATTCGTCCCACCAGGCGACCCTACGTGACCACGCATCCGGAATACCGCGCGACTTCGTCGTACCTCTGCGGCAGAGTGTCAGGGGTGAACGTCGAGATCACTCCTGACCGGGCGCCGGTACGCAGCTGGCTGCCCGGGTTCGTCGCGCTCGCCGCCATCTGGGGTTCCAGTTTCCTGTTCATCAAGGTGGGCGTGACCGAGCTGCACCCCGTGCACCTCACCCTCTACCGCGTGGCCACCGGCGCGCTGACCCTGCTCGTGGTGCTCGCCGTGCTGCGCGACCGGCTGCCCCGCGACCCCCGGGTCTGGGCGCACATGCTCGTCGTGGCCGCGTTCGGCGTCGCGGTGCCGTTCACTCTGTTCGGCTACGGCGAGCAGCGGGTCGAGTCGATGCTCGCCGGCATCTGGAACGCCACCACGCCGCTGATCGTGCTGCCCCTGGCGGTGCTGGTGTTCCGCACCGAGCGGCTGACCGCCCGGCGGGCGGTCGGGCTGGGGCTGGGCTTCGCCGGCGTCCTCGTGGTGCTCGGCGTCTGGGAGGGCGTCGGTGGCGCCCACTTCGTCGGCCAGCTCATGTGCTTCGGTGCGGCGGCCTGTTACGGCCTGGCCATTCCGTACCAGAAGAAGTTCGTCGCGGGCAGCGCGTACTCCGGGCTGTCGCTGTCGGCGGCCCAGCTGCTGGTGGCGACCGCGCAGCTCGCGGTGGTCGCGCCGTTCGTCGGCACGCCGCCGTCGCCGCTCGACCTCTCCCCGCGCGTGGCGGCGAGCGTGCTGGCGCTCGGCGCGCTCGGCACCGGGCTCGCCTTCGTCATCAACATGCGCAACATCCGGCTGGCCGGGGCCAGCACGGCGTCCACAGTGACGTACCTGATCCCGGTGTTCGCGGTGCTCGTCGGCGCGGTGGTGCTGGGCGAGCGGATGAACTGGCACCAGCCCGTCGGCGCGTTCGTGGTGCTCGTCGGCGTGGCGGTCGCCCAGGGCCTGTTCGGGCGGCGCCGCCCGCGCCCGGACGCGGTGGCACCCACCACCCGTCCGGCCGAAGCGGCCACCAGGGGCTGACCCGTCAGCCGCGGCCGGCCGTCCACTTCACCAGGCGGTCGGCCGTCCAGGTGTTCACCACACGCTTCGCCGGTACGCCGCACAGCGCGGCCCGCTCGCAGCCGAACCGCTGCCAGTCGAGCTGCCCGGGCGCGTGCGCGTCGGTGTCGATGGCGAACCGGCACCCGGCCTCCAGCGCGAGGCGGATCAGCCGCTTCGGCGGGTCCTGCCGCTCCGGCCGGGAGTTGATCTCGACGGCCACGTCGTGCTCCGCGCAGGCGGCGAAGACGGCGTCCGCGTCGAACTCGCTCTCCTTGCGGGTACGCGCCCGGTGCCCCCGGTCGCCCGGCCCGGTCACCCCGGCGGGCCGGGAGGAGACCATCCGGCCGGTGCAGTGACCGAGGATGTCCAGGTGCGGGTTCGCGATCGCGGTCAGCATCCGGCGCGTCATCTTGGCCCGGTCGTCGTTCAGGCCGCTGTGCACCGAGCCGACCACCACGTCCAGGCGGGCCAGCAGCTTCTCGTCCTGGTCGAGCGAGCCGTCGGCGAGGATGTCCACCTCGATGCCGGTGAGGATCCGGAAGCCCTTCGGCAGCGCCTCGTTGACGGCGGCGACGTGGTCGAGCTGCTTGCGCAGCCGTTCCGCGGTCAGGCCCCGGGCCACTGTGAGTCGCGGCGAGTGGTCGGTGAGCACCAGGTACTCGTGGCCCAGCTCGACCGCCGCCAGCGCCATCTCCTCGATCGGTGAGCCGCCGTCGGACCAGTCCGAGTGGGTGTGGCAGTCGCCGCGCAGCGCGTCCCGCAGCTTCGCCGCCGCCTCGTCCAGGTCGGTGCCCTCGGTGGCCAGCAGCCGGCGCAGGTAGACGGGTTCCTCGCCGGCCAGCGACTCGGCCACGCAGCGGGCGGTGACGTCACCGACGCCGGACAGCTCGGTCAGCTTGCCGGTGCGGGCCCGCTCGGCCACCTCGGCGGCGGGCAGCGCGCCGAGTGTCTTCGCCGCCGACCGGAACGCGCGCACCCGGTAGGTGGCCTCGTTCGCCCGTTCCAGCAGGAACGCGATCCGGCGCAGGTCGGCGAGGGGATCCCGGGCACTCATGTCCTGGAACCTACGCGCTCACGCCGTCCGCCGCGTGGCCCCGCACCGCGCGCCGGTCAGCCGCTGCGGGTGGACCGGCCGGGCGCGGCCGGGCAGCCGTGCTTGCGCTGCCAGGCGGTGACCTCGGCGACCGGCGAGCGGTTGCCGCCCTTGCGCCAGGAGTTCAGGTACGGCGCCGGCCAGACCACGCCCCGGCGGATCCACCAGTCGTCGGCGCCGGTGCACTTCGGGGAGAGACCGAAGTGCAGGTGGCAGACGTTGTTGGCGTTGCCCGTACGGCCGACCTTGCCGAGCTGCTGCCCGGCACGCACCCGTACCCCGGCGTCGACGCCGGCCGCGATCGCGCTCAGGTGCGAGCCGTAGTAGCGCACCCCGTCGTCGCCGAGCAGCGAGACGGAGAGCCCGCCGTTGTTCGGGCCCAGCGGCCCGCGCTTGTCGAACCGGTCGACGCGGCTCACCTCCAGCACCACGCCGTCGGTGACCGCCACCACCGGTTCGCCGCAGTCGGCGAACACGTCGGTGCCGGGGTAGCCGCCGTGCGTCGGGTGGTAGTCGACGTTGCCGGCCCGCACCGGGAAGACCCGCTTCACGTCCGTGCGGGCCGGCGACGGCGCGGCGGACGAGGAGGCGGCCGGGGGCGAGGCCGGGTCGGCGGGCTGCGCGGCGGTCGCCATCGGGCTCGGCTCCTGCCACCTGTCGGCGCGCCCGGTGGTGGCGCCGCACCCGCCGGCGGCGAGCGCCGCGACGAGCAGCAGGATCGGGTACGCCGGCCGCGTGCGGCGTCCGATCGATGGCGAGCGCATCCGGTCATCCTGACAGACCACTACCGTAGGGACGAAAGCCGAACGCGGGACGGATGGTCGGGAGAGGGGGCGGCGGTGACGCACGGGTGGCACGGCGGACCTGAGGGGACCGGTCCGGGAACGTTCCCGCCGCGTACGCCCTCGGGGCTCTTCCCGTCGAGCACGTCGATGCGGCCCAGCTACCGCGAGCCGTACCCGGTCACCGGAGCCGGTGTCGCGGTCGGCGCGCTGGTCGCGTTCGCCTGGTTGCTGTTGTTCGGGCTGCTCGGCCGCGGCGTGGCCGGTTACGCCTGGTGGACGCTGCTGGCCGGCGGCCTGGCCTGGCTGGCCGCCGCGGTGCTGGTCCGCCACGGCGACCGAGGGGTCGCGACGGGGGTCGCGATCGTCACCGCGGGTGGCTGGAGCATCGCCGCGGCGATCGTCGCGACGCGCTGGGCACAGACCGGAGACTGGCCGCTCTGGTGACCTTCGGTGCCGGTTTCGCTGCGTAGCGAAGGCCACCTTGACGTACGCGTGAGGACGGTCCACGCTCGCGGTATGGCCTGGACCACATCGCCGCGGCTCGACCCCGACCGGAGCCGCCGTCGCCTGCAACTCCTCGCCGAGTTGGCCGGTGCGCGTGCGGTACAGCAGCGCCAACGGCCGCAGCGGGCCCGCACCGAGCGGCTGCGCCAACTCATCGCCACCCGCCGGCGCGTCGTCGGCTGACCGGCTTTCTCCCGAGGAACGGCCGGCCCATACGGGGCGTTGACCGCTCGCCTGCCGACCCGACCGGTTAACGTGCATCGCGTGACGTGTCGGCGTGCTGCCGAGGCCAATTTGGGGGGACCGTGTCGTACTTCGCTGCTGCCGTGGCGCGCGTCGACGGCGGCTGGACCGCCGGTGAGGTGAGCCTGCGAGGCGTCACCGACATCGAGGAGGTGGCCGACCGGCTGCGCGACGTCGAGCCGGACGCCGACCTCTCGCTGCTGTTCGTCGAGGCCGACGACACGTACCTGGTCGTCATGCGCCTGGACGAGGGGGAGGACCTGCGGGTCTTCGGCTCGGACTCGGCGTACGCGGAGGAGTCCCGGCTGGGTGCGCTGCTCGTCGGCGACCTGAAGACCTCGGTGACCGGGCTGGAGGATGTCGACGAGCCGCGTGCCTCCGCCGGCGACGACGACACCGAGCAGCCCGCTGTGGACCCGGAAGCAGACCCGGTGGGCGACGCGGACCTGCTGACCGACCTGGGGATCCCGGCGCAGAAGCTGCTGGCGCTCTGCGCGCACGAGGGCTCCATGCCGGCCGACGTGACAGCCGAGATCTGCCAGGTGCTGGGCTGCGTGGACGAGGTCGAGGAGCTGCGTGAGGTCTGAGCCCGGGGAGTCCCTGACGCCCGGCGCCGCCGAACCGGCCGACGCGACCGATCCGTCGCTGGAGACCGTACGCCCGGGGCAGCCCACCCCCGGGCGGGCCGCACGCGTCGGTCCCGGCGCGGACGAGGCACTGGCCGACCCGGGCGCGGTGGGCCGCCGGCAGCGGCACGAGCTGTGGATGCGCCGGGCCCTCGAGGTCGCGGCGACCGGCCCGGACGGTGCGACCCCCGACGCCGACGACGTGCCGGTCGGCGCGGTGCTCTACGGCCCCGACGGGACCGAACTGGCGATCGGCCGCAACGAGCGGGAGCTGACCGGCGACCCGACCGCGCACGCCGAGGTGCTGGCGTTGCGCCGGGCCGCGCAGCGGCTGGGCCGCTGGCGGCTGGACGACTGCACGCTCGTGGTGACGCTGGAACCGTGCACCATGTGCGCCGGGGCGATCGCGCTGGCGCGCGTCCCGACAGTGGTGTTCGGCGCCTGGGAACCGAAGACCGGCGCCGTCGGGTCACTCTGGGACGTGCTGCGCGACCGCCGCGTCACGCACCGCCCCGAGGTGTACGGCGGCGTGCTGGAACGCGAGAGCGCTGCGCTGTTGCGCGCGTTCTTCCGCTGAGGAGTTCTGGTCCTGTCTCAGGCTCCGGCCGGCGCGGGGCGCAGCAGCGTCGCGGCGATCGCGCGGCCGACCTCGGTCCAGGCGGTCGGACGCAGCGTGGCCGGGTCGAGCCGGACGATCGACCGGGTGCCGGTGGCGTGCACCGTGGTGCCGTCGACCGAGCGGAACTCGAAGGCGTAACGGGCGCTGCTGGTGCCGAAGTGTTCCAGCCAGAAGTGCACCGCCACCGTGCCGACGCCGACGACCGGCGCCCGGTAGGTGATGGTGAACTCGCGGACCGCGTGGAACACGTCGGGTGCGGCGTGCACGTCGCCCCGGAAGGCGACGCCGCGTTCGGCCCAGTACGGCGTCAGGGCGCGTTCCAGCAGCACCGCGTAGCGGGCGTTGTGCAGGATGCCCATCGCGTCGAGGTCGTCGAAGTGCACCGGCACGTGCTCGACGTGCCCGAACTCGGCGACCGGCCGGTCGGTGGTGGCGTGGCTCATGACTGGCCTTCCGGTAGCAGGGTCGGATCCGGGCAGAGCGCCCGCAGCCGGGTCAGCAGGCCCTGGCGGGCGTGCCGGTAGGTGGCGTCCGGGTCGAGCAGCCGGGACCGCATCACCGCGCTGATCCCCAGCGCGTCGATCTCGTACGCGAGCAGCGGCACGTCCAGGTCGGCGGGCAGTTCGCCCAGGTCGACGGCCTCCTGGACGAGGCGTTCCAGCAGCGCGGTCCAGCGGGCGAACGCCTCGGCGAGCCGGTCCCGGACCGGGCCGGGGCGGGCGTTGTACTCGAACTCGGTGTTGGCGAAGAAGCAGCCGCCGGGCAGCACCCGGGCGGCGTAGAAGTCGATCCGGGCGTCGTGCAGCGCACGCAGCCGGCGTACGCCCCGAGGGGCGAGCAGGGCGGGCGCGACGATCCGCTCCCGCCACTGCGCCACCGCGCGGTCGACGGTGGCGAGTTGCAGTGCCTCCTTGGAGCGCCAGTGCGCGAAGAGGCCGGACTTGCTCACCTCCAGCCGGTCGGCGAGCTGGGCCAGGGAGAGGCCGTGCAGGCCGACCTCGGTCGCCAGCGCCACCGCGGTGTCGAGCACCGCGGTGCGGGTGCGGTCGCCACGGGCGACGCGGCCGTCGGAGGTCATGCGATCAGCGTAGGGGAAACAAGCACGACCGGTCGTATTTATTTTTGTGACGGCGGTAACGCGGAACCGCCCCGCCACCGAGCGGTGGCGGGGCGGTTCAGGTTGGTCCGGGTCAGGCGATGATGGTGTCCAGCGCGATCTCGACCATCTGGCCGAACGTCTGCTCGCGCTCCTGCGACGTGGTCTTCTCGCCGGTCTTGATGTGATCGCTGACGGTCAGGATGGTCAGCGCGCGGGCCTTGAAGCGCGCCGCGATCGTGTAGAGCGCCGCCGACTCCATCTCCACCGCCAACACGCCGTAGTCGGCGAGCGTGTCGTACAGGTCCGGCCGGTCCGTGTAGAAGGCGTCCGCCGCCAGGATCGGCCCGACCCGCATGCTGATGCCGCGCCGCTCGGCCACCTCGACCGAGGTACGCAGCAGCCCGAAGTCGGCAACCGGGGCATAGTCGATCAGCCCGTCGAAGCGCATCCGGTTCATGTTCGAGTCGGTGGACGAACCGATGGCCGCCACCACGTCCCGCAGCTGCAGATCCTCGGTCAGGGCGCCGCAGGAGCCGACCCGGATCAGCGACTTCACGCCGTACTCGTTGACCAGCTCGTGCGCGTAGATCGAGGCGGACGGCATGCCCATGCCGGAGCCCTGGACGGACACGTCGACACCGTTCCACTTCCCGGTGAAGCCCAGCATGCCGCGCACCGTCGTGTAGCAGCGGGCCCCTTCCAGGTAGGTCTCCGCGATCCACTTGGCCCGCAGCGGGTCGCCCGGCATCAGGACCCGCTCGGCGATCTCTCCCGGCTCAGCGCCGATGTGCGTACTCATGGCAAAGATCCTGCCAGGCCGGGCCGAGGGATACCGGTTCGGCGTCCAAGCCGGCGGTCCTGTACCCTCGTCGGCGGTGGCGTGTCCGAGTGGCCTAAGGAGCACGCCTCGAAAGCGTGTGAGGGTTTACGCCCTCCGCGGGTTCAAATCCCGCCGCCACCGCTCGTGAAATGCGAGAACGCCCGGTCGATCCTCAGGGATCGGTCGGGCGTTCCGCTTCTGGTCTCAGTTCCGGTCTCAGTTGGGTTCAAGGCGCCGTTTCATGGCCCTCTGCCGGTTTCTCCCACAGCAGCCCGCCGACGCGCTGGGCGATGTCCCGGCGTACCTGAGTCGTGACGTGCTGGTACCGGACCGCCATTGCCGAGTTCGACCAGCCCATGATGCCCATCACCGCTCGCTCCGCCACGCCGAGGATCAGCAGCACCGTGGCGGCCGTGTGACGGGCGTCGTGCAACCGACCATCCCGTAGACCAGCGAGCTTGAGTAGGCGCTTCCACTCGTCGTAGTCAGTCCGGGGGTTGACCGGTCCACCGGTAGGTGTGGCGAACAGCCAGTCACCGTCCTCCCAAAGCTGGGCGGCGGTGACGCGCTCCTGGTCCTGCTCTTCGCGATGCTTTCGGAGCAGCGCGACCAGCTCGTCGGGGAGCCCGATGCTGCGTCGGCCAGCCCGGGACTTGGTCTCTGCGGTGTCGGCCCGTATCGGGCGACGGTCGGGGCAGTGCCCGCCATACTTCCGTCCGCACGGTGAGTGGCACCCGTGTTCCCACTTCGGCCGCTGTCGTCCGCGCCGAACGCTCAACGTCCCGGCGTCCAGGTCGACGTCCGACCAGCGCAGGCCGAGCGCTTCTCCCTGCCGCAGCCCGAGGGCGAGTGCGACGGCCCACCGGGCGCTGTTGCGCCGATCGCTGGTGACGGCCAGGAGGCGTTGCACGTCGGCGACGGAGTACGGCTCGATTTCGCTCTCCGCCAGGCGCGGGGCCTTGGCGAGGGTCGCCGGGTTCTTAACCAGGTGCCCGCGGCGCACCGCCTCGTTGAGTGCTGTACGGATGGTGCGGTGCGCCTGGTGCGCCGTCGCCGGGGCACTCCCGTTCTCCTGCATCCTCCGGTAGAAGCGCTCCAAGTGCTCGGGCTCCAACCGCTCAAGGCGATGCCCACCAAGTCCGGGAATGAGGTGCCGGTAGACCGCCACGCGGTAGCCGGCGAGGGTGTTCTCACGCACGGCCAGCGCGGCGATGTTCTCCACCCAGTGCGTCAGCCAGGTCTTGACCGTCCAGCGCTGACCGGCTTTTCGGACCGTGCCGGTGTCCCGCTCTCGCTCCAAGAGACGCACCTTCTTGATGACAGCGGCTTCGGTCTTCCCCCGTACGTGCCGCCGATCCGGGGATCCGTCGTCTTTCACGCCGACGGTGACCCGTCCATGCCAGGAACCGTCGGCGCCGAGGTAGACGCTTGAGGCCCCATTGGGTTTGCGTCCCATCCGCTGGCTCCTTTCGTCAGGCGGCGGAGTCGAGTGGCGTCGGTTCGGCGAGCAGGTGTTGCACGTACTCGTCGAGGCAGAACGTGGGTACGCGGCGGAGGCGACCGATGGTGACGGTGCGGATTTGGCCTGCCTTGATGAGTGCGTACATGGTGGTGCGGCCGATGCCGAGTCGTTGAGCGGCTTCTTCGATGGTGAGCAGTTCTCGGGGGTTCATCGCATTCCTTTCGCTGGCGTTGGGTTAGGCGGCGGTGGGCATGGCTGTGCTGGCGATGCCGGTTTCGTGGGCGAGTTCTTCGCGGCCGGTGGTTCGTCGCTCGCGGGCGAGGGCGGCGGCGGTGTTGGCGAGGAGGGCGTCTCCGCTGGTGTGCCAGCCGACTCCGGCAAAGGCGAGGGTGCCGATGACGAGCGTGGTGTCCTCGTCGAGGTGGCCTATGGGCCGGCCGTTGGCGGCGGGCTGCTCATGGTCCTGGTCCTGGTGACGTCGGAAGGTGATCCGGGTGTCGCGGAGGACTTTGAAGGTGACGGAGTAGCGGCGGGCTTTGGTGAGGAAGTGGCCGCCGAAGCCGAGCATGTGGGCCCATCGGCGTAGCCGGGCATACGGGTTGGTGGTGGTTGGCCTGCGAGCGGGTTGGGCGTCAAGGGCGGCTTGACGGGCGGCGACGCAGACGGGGCAGGCGGGGTAGCGGGTGTGGGTGCCGCAGTCGGGGCACTGCCAGCGGGCGACGAAGCCGGGCCGAGGCCGGGGCGTGCGGGGCCGTTCGGACAGTGAGGTGGGAGTGCCGGTGGGGCGGCCGAGTCGCCAGCAGGCGTCGATGAGGCGGGCGGTGTGGTCGCCGTCGGGGTCGGCGTAGTCGCCGATGGAGTCGGCGTCGAGCCTGACGGAGCGGTGCCCGGTGGCCTCGGTGCTCTTGGTGGCGTACTTGGCAAGGTATCCGGCGACCATGCTGTCGGTGACGTCTCCGCGCCCGTTGACGCTGATGGGGCGCAGGTCGAGGCCCTTGGCGGGGTCGCCCCAGGTGATGGGCCAGCCGTCGGGCCGCTCGGGGTGGGCGGGGGTGTGGAAGGTGACCTGGTCGACGGCGACCCGAATGGCGTCTTCCAGGTCGGCGACGGTGAAGCCGGCGGGTGGGGGCACGACGGCGGTGGGGTCGCTGGGGTGGACGCCGTCGAGGCGGATCAGGGCGTGGAAGTGGACCGCTCCCCGTGCCTGGAATTCGGCGGCTTTGCCGTGGGAGAGGCGGACGGGCGGGACGCGTCGGGTGTTGCCGGAGGCGGTGGTGACTTCGACGCGGGGGATGCGGCGTTGGCGGGCGAGGTTGGCGAGGTGGCGTTCCGCGGCTTGCTTGGTGCGGTGCCACAGTTCGCCGGAGAACAGGTTCCACACGACCTGGTGGTCGTGGTCGTAGCAGTCCAGGCACAGCGGCTGCCCGAGCACCACGTCGGTGGGCTCGTGGCGGGTCCAACACATGCCCGGCCGGCCGTGGGGGCAGGTTGCGGCGGTGGGGTCGTCGGCGCGGCGGGCGTGGCAAGGGTCGGGGCGGCAGTCGCAGCGTTTGCGGCTGGCGCAGGTGTGCTTGCGAACGGCGCGGACGTGGACCGGCCCGAAGGACGGCGCGGTGAGGGTGGCGAACACGGCTGGGTGCTGGGTGACCGTGTCGGGGACGCCTTTGCCGCCGATGAGGCCGGCGCGGAGGAGTTGGTAGGCGTCGCGTTGGTAGGTGCGGGCGCAGGAGGGGCAGACGGCGGCGCGGCGGTTGCCGCAGGCGGTGTAGATAACGCCGTCGGGCATGGATTCGGTGTGCCGCTTGGCGAGGAGGGCGCCGGTGGCGGTGTCGCGGGTGGTGATGCTGCCGGCGAGGCGTACCGGGCGGGTGCAGCCTGCGGCGGACAGGATGTGTTCCAGCCAGCCGAAGTAGTCCGGTCGAGTGGCGCGTTCGAAGGCGGAGCCGGCGGCGGTGTAGCCGAGAACGGGCGGGACGTCGGCGTTCGAGCCCACCCCCCGGGCCGTGGAGGTCCGGGGGGTGAGGTCCAGCGTCGAGGCCATCAGACGGTGCCCTCGTCGTCGAGGGTCGTGATGGTGCGTTCGGTGACGATGACTCGGCAGGCGCCGCACTGGCGCTTGGCCGGCTCGTGCCGGCGGCACGGGATCTGGACGGTCTTTCCGCCGCTGCGGATGGTGACCGGTGCCCGGCACGGTCCGCCGGGAATGACGTGTACCAGGATCCGGCGGATGTCGTAGGGGTGCGGTCCCGGCTCCGCCGGGCAGGTGTGCACCAGTTGGACGATGTCGATGATGTGGATGGTCATCGGGCACCACCGCTGATGGTGGTGAGGATCTGCCCGGCGACGGCTGGGGCCACGTCCAGGCGGTCGGCCAGCTCGGCCGGCGTGATGGGCGTTCCGGTGGATTGTTCGTGCTGCACGGCGGCGAAGCGGGCCATGGGCAGCAGGTGGGCAGGGACGTCGACCGGCTCCGGTGCCGGCACGGTGACGGGCTCCGGCTCGACAGCCGGCGTGGCTTCCGGATCGAGGGCCGGTGCCGGTTCGGTGGCCGGGTTCGGGGTGATGGCGGCCGGTGGTGCCGGCTCGGTGACCTGCTCGGCCACCTGGATGCGGATCGGCTCAGCCGGCGGGGCGTCCTCCCGCATGGGGGCGGGGGCGAGGACGAGCTTGACCAGGGCCATGAAGGCGAGTGCCGGGACGGCGGACAGGAGCCAGCCGGAGGGTCCGGGCTTGGCGACCGCGAGTTGCGCGGCGAGGGAGAGGCCGGCGGCGGCGATGAGCAGGAACAGCGGGTAGCCGATGGGTGCGCCGGCGCGGCGGCGTCGGCGGATGGTCAGGAGGGAGGCGATGGGGACGAGTTCGGAAATGACGGCGTTGGCCCAGCCGAACCATGCCCCGGTGCCGTCAGGGCTGTTGGCGAGGGTCCAGTCCTTGACGTGGGTGAAGGAGGCGGCCCCAGCGAAGCCGGCGACGGTGAGCAGGATGAGGACCAGGACCAGGCCCTCGACGCGAGTGCCGCTGCTGCGCTCAGGGGTGGCCATTGGTGGTCACCTCCCCGGAGGTGACGGCGCGTTGTTCGGCGATGAGGCCGGCGAGGCCGACGCGGATGCCGGCGCAGGTGTTGCAGCCCTGGCCGTCCGGGACGGTGCAGTCGGCGAGGTGGGCTTCCTGAACGATGCGCAGGGCTTCGGCGTAGTAGCCGGACAGGAACCGTTCGAAGGACAGCTCACCGCGGGCGGCGAAGTCGGCGGCGAGGGTGGTGACGACGTAGTCGTCCGGGGTCATCCGCTGCTGAGCGGCAAGGTTCGTGACGGCAGTGGTCATCGGGCACCTCCCGGGGTGCAGTCGAGGCAGGAGCCGGTACGGCGGGGGATGTAGTAGGGCCGCACGACGCCGCATGCGTGGCAGGTGCGCCGGGCACGCAGGGCCTTGGCGATGGCCTCCCGCTGTGCGGGCGTGGCGGTGCGCTTGGGCTTGGCGCAGTCGAGGCGGTAGAGGTAGGCGACGCGCTTGCCGCGCCGCCAGAGGATCTGCGCGACCGGGTCATGACCGTCCGGTCGCAGGCCGGCGGCGCGCAGTTGCCGGCGAGTGGCCAGCCCGCCCGGGGCGAGCCGGTAGGGGTAGGTCGGGAAGCCGGTCACGGTGCCGGCCGGGTCGTAGACGGTGGTCATGGCCGGTCTCCCCAGCGCTGCTGGGCGGCCTGCCGGGAGATGCCGAGCCGGGAGCCGATCTCAGCCCAGGAGTAGCCGAACTCGCGGAGTCCGATGACGGCTTCGGTGATGGCCTGGTCGATGACCGCCGACAGGGCGGTCAGGTCGCGGAGGGCTTCGACGTCTCCGGTGGCGACGCGGCGGCCATGGGCGCGGATGATGCGCCGGGCGAAGGCCGCGAAGGCGTCGTTCTCGACGACATCTCGACGACGGTGGGATCGGGGCGGGTGCGTCAAGGTGTGCTTGACGGTGCTCACTGGTTCTCGCCTCCCTTGGTGTGGAGGCGGTCCCACTCGTCCGCAGCCGCCTCAAGGGCGGTGATGACGTCCTCGGCGGTGCGGCCGGGGTCGTCGTTCCACGAGTACGGGGAGATGTGCTCGTGCAGGAAGAAGCCGTCCTCGTCAACGGCGCAGATCGGCTGGTAGGAGTCCAGGTAGTCGACGACCACGGCGAGGGCCTGCCGGTAGGTGGCCTCGTCGGTGCGGTCGAGCTGGCCGGGGTACTCCAGTCGCCGGCCGGCGCAGGCGATGCCGACAGCGCCGACGAGGCAGGCCGACGGCATCGGAGAGTCGGCGTCGGTGGAGTAGTAGGAGCCCTGAAGCCAGCCGTGCCGGCGCAGGTAGAGGGCAGCCATCCGCAGCACGTCAGCGGGGGTGAGCTGAGGATCGGTGGGCGGTTGGTGGGTAGCCTTCATGGCAGCCACGTCCTTTCGAAGGGCTGTTGGTGGAGGTCGGCAGGACCGGTGTGCTTGCGAGGCCAGTCCGGTCCTGTCGGCCGATTCAGGTGGTGCGCAGCCGCAGGTAGCGGCGGTGGCGGGTGTCGTCTCCGCCCATGAGTTGGGGCGGGCCGACGTAGACGAGTCGGCCGCTGGCGGAGGCGACCTGGACCATGGCGGCGATCTCCGCCGGCTGGGCGATCACCCAGAATTCGGCGTACTGCGCGGCCCGCTGCTGGTTGGCGCGGGCGTAGGTGCGCTCCCGGGTGGTCATGCCGCCATCCCCAGGTCGACGCGGGAGAGATCCGGAACGAGGGCCGGTAACCGGCGGGGTCGGCGGATCCAGGCGGCGTAGTCGGCGATACCGGCGATCTGGCTGTCGGAGAGGTAAGCGACCTTGATGCGCTGGGGGGTGCCGCCTTCGGCGATGAGGTAGGCCGCGCCCTGATTGCTGGGGGCGATGTCGGTGGCGGTGTAGCCCTGCTCGGCCCAGCCGTGGCCCAGCACGATGTTCGAGCTGTTGGGTGTGGTGCAGCGGAACGCGGCGCGGTAGCCGAACAGGTCCCGCAGGCTGGTGGGGATGATGTCGAAGGACGGCCGCTGGGTGGCGGCGACGACCGGGATGCCGGCGGCCCGGCCCCGGGCGACCAGGTCCCGCAGGAGGGCGACGAACTCTTCCTGTTCCTGCTTGCTGCCGACGGTCGCGCTGTAGAAGGCGATCTCGTCGATGAGGACGGTGATGACGGACAGGCCGTCGGCGGCGGTGACTTTGCGGCGCCCGTGGGCGCGCAGCCAGGCGTAGCGGTTGTTCATCACCAGCTGGAGCCGCTTGAGCACGTCGAGGGCGGCGGTGATGTCGGGGCCGATGAACGCGTCGGCGCAGTCCTCCCACTGGCCCAGTTCGACGAGCTTGCCGTCGAGTAGCACGAGCCGGGAGTCCACGGAGAGGGCGGCGTGGGCGGCGATGGTGTTGAGCAGGCCGCTCTTGCCTCCGCCGGGTTCGCCGCCGGCGAGGAGGTTGCGGTAGGCGAGGGTGATGTAGACGGGGTGACCGAACTCGTCGATGCCGACGAAGATGGGGTCGAACATCGACAGGCCAGGCCCCACCGGTATCCCGGCGCTCGGGGCGGTAGCGGCGGTCATGGTTGCCCTCCTTGGGCGTTGATGGGCGCGAGGAGCCACACGAACGAGCCGCAGGGCTCCTCGCGTCCGGGTTGGGTAGGCGGTTAGATCAGGCCGTCGTCGTGCTGCTCGTCGTGCCGGTCGGCGTCGAGCTCGGCGTCACGGCGGCGGTCCCAGCTGCGGCCGTCACGGCCGCAGGCGTAGCAGTGGAAGTAGAAGCCGTCGGTGGCCTCGTCGTACTCGATCTGCGTCATGGTCAGATCCAGTCCGAAACGTCGTCCTCGGGAGCCGAGGACGCAGCCGCGGGCTTGCTGCCGTTGGCGTTCGTGGCCGGCTTCTTGGGTTGTGCCGGCAGGGTGATGGTGGGGACATCGACGTCGGGCAGGTCCAGCGCCGTGGGGACGGTCGGGGTGGGCCGGTCGCTGGCCGGGGTGTCCGGGTTGATGACGTCGATCAGCGGCGAGGCGACCTGAGCGTTCAGGACCTCGCGGCGTTTGATGTCGAACCGCAGATACGCGGCGTTGCCGTCCGAGGCCCGCTCGACCAGGGCGGTGGAGGCGTGACAGGCGACCGCGATGCGATCGAGGCGGCCTTCCAGGTCGCCTAGGGCGAGGCCGGGGCGCAGGTAGATCCAGACCCGCTCACCCACGGGGGTGGGGCGGGCCCACAGGATCAGCGGCAGGCTTCCGGACTGGTTGGCGATGATGAACTGCGCGAAGCACACGCGCAGCCGGTGACGCACGAACAGGCACATGGCCCAGGCGAGCACCGCTCGGCGGATGACCGGCACGGCAGCCGGCACGCCCACGACCAGGGCGATGACCCCGGCGGTGACCGGCGTGATGGTGTGGTTGGCCAGCTGGGTCCAGCCGTAGCCGAGGCCGGTGGTGATCCCGATTTCCGGGGCCCACCACCAGATCAGCCGCAGCACGGGCCAGATGCGGACCAGCACCCACACGATGCCGCCGGTCGGGACGCCGATCGCAGCGCCCAGGAACAGGGCAAGGATCGGGTGGATGTAGGAAGCGGCCACCACGGCCGACAGGAGGCCGACGATGACCGCCGTGAGGATGGACGCCAACCGGGCGTTGCGCGCAGAGGAGCGGTGAACCTTGG
Organism: Micromonospora sp. CA-248089; assembly: GCF_050948515.1. Classification (NCBI taxonomy): domain Bacteria; kingdom Bacillati; phylum Actinomycetota; class Actinomycetes; order Micromonosporales; family Micromonosporaceae; genus Micromonospora; species Micromonospora sp. CA-248089. The sequence continues at coordinate 6,254,532 of NZ_CP192016.1, read as the reverse complement.
CCTCGATGACCGTCACCGTTCCGCTGGACTTCCCGCCGAAGGGTCGGCGAGGGCTAGACTTGGACACGACAAGTCCTCCCTTGTGAGGGTGGATGAGTTGGAGGGCACGGGGTCGGCAGATGTAGGAGTCGGACCGACCCCGCGCCAGCTCTTGCGGGGATGCCACCGCCGCAGGCGGTGACCGGGCCGGGAGCGTAGGAGTCGGAATCACTCCCGGACCGTTTGCTTGTCAGGTCAGCGGACCATCAGGCCGCTTTGGCGGAGGACACCGCAGGCTTCACACAGCACGCTGTGCGAAGGACTACTTGGCCGCCGAACCAGCCTTCGGCTTCAGCGAGATCGCACGGAACGCGACGCCGTTGCGCCCGTTGGTCGCCCACGGAATGGCCTCCAACTGCTCGACCTCGATGAGCTGCCCCACCATCACTCCCGGCTTCTCACCCGCCGTGGTGATGGTGATGACCTCACCGCCCGTCTCGTCGAGAACGAAGACCTGGGTGGACCACATGGGCCGGCCGGTGTTCTTCTCCGACCGCTGGTTGCCGTTCTGGTCGTTCTTCGGCTCCGGGTCCTTCGACACCGTCACCTGCTTCGCCTTGGTGTCCACGTACAGCTTCACGAGATGCCTCCGAGGGTCTTGAGCGCGTCCCCTGTGGACGACCGCTCTGCAACCGACGCTACGACGGCATCCGGTGCCGAACCCGGAATAACTTTCCGGGGTCATCGTCGGCGGTCCATGGCAAGCTAGACGCATGCGCGGAATCGGCCAGTCGTTGACCATCGGAGAACGAATTGCCTGGTACAGGCGACGGCGGGGAATGTCCCAGGAAGTGCTCGCGGGACTAGTCGGCCGTACCGTCGACTGGCTAAGCAAGGTAGAGAACGGGCGGATCGACCTCGACCGACTTTCCGTAATCCGCGCTGTTGCGGACCAGTTGGACGTGACTCTGGGCGACCTGCTGGGAGAGCCCTCTGTGCTCGATTGGTCGCGAGAAGGCGGCACCCGAACCGTGCCTGCACTCCGAGAGACTCTGCTGAACTACCGGCAGTTGTCCCCGTTCCTTGCAACGGAGGCAGACGAAGAAGCGCCGGACCTTGCCCAGCTCCGAGGGCACGTCGGGCAGGTGTGGGACGCCTACCAGGAGTCCCGCTATGGCTTCGTTGCTTCTCGGCTCCCGATGCTCGTGAAGTCCGCGCAAGCGGCCACCGCACTGCACGATGGTGCAGCGCAAGTCGACGCGTTCCGCCTACTTGCCCTGAGCTACCAGGCCGCGGCGGTGCTCTTGCCGAAGCTAGGGGAATCTGATCTAGCCTGGATTGCAGCCGAGCGCGGGTTCAATGCGGCACAGCGCAGCGGCGACACCGTGCTCATCGGGTCCCTTTTCCGGTCGCTTACGCACACGCTTTTGTGCACCGGGCGATACAAGGAAGCAAAGCAGCTCACGCAAGATGCGGCTGCATTTCTGCAGGCCGGCCTAGGCAAAGCGAGCCCTGCATACCTGTCCATATATGGGACGCTGTTTCTGGCCGGTTCGATCGCGGCAGCGCGCGATGATGACCGGGCAACCGCAAACGCGTTCCTTGCGGAAGCCGAGACGGCAGCGCAGCGACTCGGCCGGGATGAGAACCACCTCTGGACTGCGTTCGGTCCAACCAACGTCGCGATCCACCGAGCGACGGCCGCCCTGGACCTCGGAGACGTCCAAGTCGCCATCGACCTCGGTGCCCGCGTGGACGCATCAGGGATGCCTAAAGAACGCCGGGTACGACACGCGATTGAGACGGCCCGAGCCCTGAGCGCGTGGAACCGCACCGATGAGGCCATGACGGCGCTGCTCGACGCAGAGCAGATCGCGCCCGAGCAGGTGCGTCACCACGCGATCAGCCGGCAGCTGGTACAGGCGTGGATGCGCAGAGGCCGCCGCAAGCCAAGCGCCACCCTCGCCAGCCTTGCTCGTCGAGTGCATGTTGCCGACTGATCTCGTAGAGTCCGTCCGGTGAGCGGAGCGGCGGACTTTCCAGCAGTGGCAACCCCCCGCGTCGCCGCCGGCGTCTTGTTCGTCGACGAGCACGACCATGTCATGCTCGTCAAGCCCAGCTATAAGCCCTACTGGGATATCCCGGGAGGCTACGTAGAGCCAGGCGAAAGCCCTAGGGCGGCGTGCCGGCGCGAAGTCCTTGAGGAGCTCGGGATCAGGGTTCCCATCGGCGGCATGTTGGCTGTCGATTGGGCGCCGCACCCCGCCGAGGGTGACAAGATGCTGTTCATCTTCGATGGCGGGACGCTTGCCGATGAGCAGCTCGCCGCCATTCAGTTCCAGGACAAAGAGATCACCGATTTCACCTTCGCCTCGTCGGACGACATCGAACGCCTGACGATCCCTCGGTTGGCGAGGCGTCTGCACGCGGCGGTAGCGGCCCTCGCGCACCAGCGGCCGGTCTATCTGGAAGAGGGAAGCTCGCCGGCAGGAGATGCCGCGTCGTGAGGGACGGTTCGCTCTGAATCCTGGTATGCCTTCGACGTCCCCGTACCCTCAGGGCGGGCCGCCTCTGCCAGGTCGCCGAGCTGCCAAAAGGCCCGCAGCGGTTAGCTCTCCCCGCCATTGGCCGTGGGTAGTTCTCTCGCTCGTAGCCGTGCTCTGTACCGGGGTCGTGGCAGTGCCGGTGTCGTGGGCTGTGCGCAAGCAGGCGGAGACGGATCGGGGCGAGGCGACGCCGGAGGCGGCGGTGAACGTGTACGTGCTCCAGATGAGCGGCGGAGAGCGGATCGGCCTGTCGCGGGTGCTGGCTGGCAGGCGTCATGACGAGCTGCTGCGGCAGTGGCGTGAGTACCGCGGCGAGATGGAGCGCGGCAATGTTCCGTCAAAGCTTGAAGTGGTCGGACCGATCGACGTCGAGGACCAGGCCGAGGACCGTGCAACGGTGACCGCCCAGGTGCATACGGTCTGGTGGAACGAACAGATCAACCTCAGCGGCACAGCTCACCCGTGGCGGTTCGAGACTCGGCGATATGCCGGCGGTTGGCGGGTTTGGTCAGCCGACCTGCCGCCGTGGTGCGGTGTGCACGTCCGGGCAGACGCCTGCCACTGAGCGCTCCCGGGCGCGTCCAGTGGCAGATGGCTAGAGAGGCTCGCCGCAACTCTGGCAGGTGTCCTCGCCGTCCTCGTAAATCATTCCGCAGCAGTACGACGGCCCACCGCTGACCTCGTAGCAGGCTTCGTGCCAGTCCTCCCCATTGGAGTCGAGGTGACTGCCGTCGTCCTCGATCGGGTCACCGCAACCCTCGCATGTGAGCGTTGTCATGTTCTCGCTCTCCCCTCACACCGGCTCCGCAGCGTCCCAGTTCCAACAATCGGGGGACGTGAACGGCGAGCAATAGTCGCTGTCGTGGCGCTCGGAGTAGTCGTTCATGTTGGCTGTGGGCCTGCCGCAGTTGGGACAAGTAGGGTGCTCGCCCGGACAGGTGCGGCTGTTGTGCCCGCCGAGTCCACAAACTGTGCATGCCACGCGGCGGATCCTAGCCCGAGTTTCCGGGATAAGTTGACCTTCAGGGTTGGGTGTCTTGGGCAACGGGGGCAACCTATCCAGCTAGTGAGTCCGCCGGCGGTTGGACTCCTGCCGGATAGCCTCCGTGAGATCCCGCCAGGTGCCGGCCGAGGTCTTCATCATCCGTTCGACCATCGCGCAGGCGGATGCCTCGTCGGTGAAGTCGTACGACACCTCCTGCCCTCCGTCACCGCCGAGACGGCCACGAACCCGCCAGAGTTCGCCGTCGGAGACCAGCCAGATGTCGCGCCTGGCCATGCGGCCCCAGCTTCCGTTCCACCAGCGTCCGCGTACCTCCACCCGCAGCAGCCTAGTCGAACGTACGTACGAACCCGCCGGCTGCCGGGCGATGTTGTTCAAAGTTTCTGTACGTCTTCAAGGCGGCCCGCAACGGGCCGCACGCGCCGCCGCCTGGGCGCGCGTCCGTCGCTCCGCTGGCGCTCCGACTCCGGCCACGCAACACGCCCGGCGGCTGGCGCGGAGAGCGGGAAGCCCGGGGGCCGCCGCAGAACGACAGACCGTTGACGAGTGAGGGGTGGGCCGGCAGCCGCCGGGCCGCGCGGCCACGAGCCCGCGCGGCGTAGGGGAGCGGACGCCAGCCGCGTCGGCGAACTGCCGGCGGTCGCGGGGTTGCGGCTAGTGCGCCTCCGGCGGGGGCGCTCCGGCGCCAGGATGGCCGGGGCTCCGTCGGCAGCCGCCGGGTCCGTGGGTGGTTGCGGTAGCCATCCCGCCTGCCATCGACCCGGGCAAGCCGAGCAGACCACCGCCCGACCCGCCAGCGTCCGAACCTATGTCAAGGTCCGCTTGACGTGGCGGGCCGGGCGGCGGCCCGCTCCCCAAGAGGGCGGGTCGACGGCACACGGGATGGCAGGGTCGAGCCGTAGGCCTTAGCCTGTCTCGATGCTCAATCCGGTGCCAGAGGTTCCATGGTTCTTAGGTCACCACACTGGACCGGCTGGGTTTGGACGTAGCTCGCTTCCGATAACCGCCGACTACATCGACACGACAGCCATCGCCAGCCGGACGTCGGTTGTGGCTTAGACCTGGGAGGACGGGCCGTGGTTAGCTCATCGATATTCGTCCAGGACGCGACGGTGGGCAGAATCAACGGAGTCATCGAGGCTGTGGAAGCGGGTGCATCAGCTGCAGGCGTCGATCGCATGGACGTTGCGATAGCCTATGCGAGCGCAGCCGGCGTAGACGTCTTGAGGAATAGATTGAGCAGTGTCGCCGGTTGGCGTGGCTGGCGAAAGCGATTCCTTGTGAGCATCGACTTCGGTACGACTCAGCCCTCCGCGCTGGATCAGCTGCGCCGATTGCCAAATTCGGAGGTGCGAGTTCCCCACGGCAGGGAGGTTCTGGCGCGTGCTGGGCTGGCGCCTAGGGTGCCCTTTCATAGCAAGGCGTGGATCTTTTACCGCTCGAGAACTCAGACGCCGATATCGATAGTTGTTGGCTCGGGAAACCTAACAGTGAGCGGCCTTGCGACAGGCGGTGAGGTCGCTACCACGCAGATATGGACTACAGGCTCCGGGGATACATGGCGGGTCGGCGCCCAGCAGTTAATGAGTTGGTTTGACCAAGTGTGGAACGCCGCCGACGATGTGGACTTTATCCTTCCACATTATAGAAGCCGCGTGCCGACGTCGGTAATGAAAGGACGCCCGCCCGAAGACTCCTCACCTGCTGCGCATGCGTATAACGAGGCGGCAGCTGCGGGAGGCGCCGTTCCGCCCGACTTGACAGCGAGACTTGCAAGCGCCGAAGCCCTGTACGTGTACGTGGACAGAGCGATTCGCAATCGAGGGCCGGCTAGGCCGGGAAGTCAGATTGATACACCGCTGGGTACGAGCACCTTTTTTGGGTTGTCCGCGCGCAGAGCACCCGGCGTTATCGGTGCAATATCAATGCGCATCTCCGGCTTCTCCCCTGTCTCTCGCACGATTCGGGTCGGTTCTAACGGGATGGACAAAATCAACTTGCCGATTCCGGGTAGAGACGGCCCCGATTCGTATGACAATACAGTCCTTATATTTGAGCGCACCGGCGAACGAGATGCCGACGGCAACGACTTGTTTGACGTGGAAGTCACCAACGAGGCTGGCCTACGGCGACGCCGAACCTCAGCCGCCGCAGTTGTCCCCCTTCGGATGGCCGGCGGGCGCAAGTACGGCTTGCTGTTCGGCGCGCCGGATGGTTCGTAGAGGGGAAGGCTGCCGGTTGAAGGGCCCTGACACCACGACCAAGCTGGAGCGCCCCACCGTACATGGAAGCTCTGCCACGGTCGGTACGAACGCCACAGCCCCACCTCGGTGCAGGTACTCTGCCAGCACTGCTCCGCGACGTCTGGATGACCCATGCCCCACGCTGCCGCTCTAGCCGCGATCAATCGCCTTGCCTCCCGCGACGGCACCCGGACGGAAGCAGACATCCAGGCCGACGTCTACCTACTCTTGACCTCGGGGAGCCTGGCGCTTCAGCCGTGGCAGGTCGCGAGGCTTGAGGTGCCTACCAATGACGGGACCAGGCGACGTCTCGATGTGGAGATCGGCCACTGCGTGATCGAGGTCAAGAAGGACCTGCGGACTCCCGGCATACGTTCTGATGCCGAGGCCCAGCTTGCGGGCTACGTTCGCACGCAAACCGACCGACTCGACGTCAGGTACGTGGGAATCCTCACTGACGGAACAGACTGGCACCTGTACCACTTGAATAGCGGGATTCTTCAGCAGACGGCGCAACTATCACTGAACCCTGCGGCTCCCGATGCTGAGCGATTGCTGGTCTGGCTGGAGGCCATTCTCGCCACGCAGGAGTCCGTTCGACCCACTCCACTGGAAATAGCTCGGCGGCTCGGCGCGGACTCTCCGGCCCATCTGCTCGATCAGGCGACTCTAAAGGCCATGTACGATCAAGCAGCAGCGATTCCGGAAGTGCGGCTAAAGCGGGAACTGTGGGCAAAACTTCTACGGACGGCCTTTGGTAAGGCCTTCAACGATGACGAGCGCCTGTTCATCAACCACACACTGCTAGTCCTGACAGCAGAGATTATCGCTCACGCCGTCGTTGGATTCGATGTATCCAATCCAGCGGAAATGCCTGCTGCGACTCTCGTTCAAGGCACTGCCTTTACGAGCGCAGAGATTCACGGTGTCGTCGAGGCCGACTTTTTCGATTGGGTTCTCCACGCTCGCGGGGGGTCCCAGTTCGTCAATGAACTTGCTCGCCGCCTAGCTCGGTTTGACTGGGGGCAGGTGGAGCACGACGTACTCAAAACGATATACGAGTCAGTGATCGGTGCTGAATCTCGAGCCAGCCTGGGTGAATACTATACGCCGGACTGGTTGGCCGACCGAATGGTCAATTCTGCCATTACGGAGCCACTCAAGCAGCGTGTCCTCGACCCTGCTTGCGGGTCCGGTACCTTCCTCTTTCATGCGGTGCGGGCCTACCTACGAGCAGCTGAAGAGGGCGGTATACCTAACGGCAACGCCGTAGTTGGCCTTACCGAGCGCGTCTATGGAATGGATATCCATCCTGTAGCAGTAACGCTCGCTCGGGTCACGTATCTCCTGGCAATCGGCAAGGAGAGGCTGGCTGCCGAGGATCGGGGACCCATTGCGATACCGGTGTATTTGGGTGACTCGATTCAGTGGGAGCAGCGCCGAGACCTCTTCGGCGGTCTTGACACGGTTACTATATCAACCGCCGGTGACGACTTGGTTGATGGTGGAGCGGGTATGTTGTTCGGGGACGACCTCGCTTTCCCTCGCAGAGTTCTTCGCGATGCCGCCACCTTCGACCGACTCGTCACAGCGATGGCCAACAAAGCGACTGATGGTGTCAGTAAGTCCAACAAGTCCAGCAGGGATATCATTGCTCCGGTGCTACGGCAGTTTGGGGTCCATGCCGATGACATCGTTCAGCTGACAGCCACATTCGATACAATGCGGCGGCTGCATAATGAAGGCCGTGATCACATCTGGGGTTACTATGTCCGCAACCTAATCCGACCCCTCTGGTTGTCTGAGCCGCCCAACAAAGCGGACGTTCTAATAGGCAATCCGCCTTGGTTGCGGTACTCGAAGATGACTAAGCCAATGCAGGACCGTTATAAGGGGCTTGCGGGCGAGCGAGGTCTACTGTCGGGTGGCTTGGGGGCGTCTGGTCGTGACCTCTCAACACTTTTCGTGGCGCGTAGTGTTGAGCTTTACCTAAAGGCATCTGGCAGGTTCGCATTTGTCATGCCCCACGGAACCCTCACCCGGAAGCCTCACGACGGGTTCAGATCCGGTGCATGGAGCTCGCAGACAATCGGCGATTTGACCGTCAAGTTTGATGAGCCGTGGGATCTGTCAGAATCGCCTACGGGGTTTCCCATGGTCTCCTGTGTCATTCACGGGAATATGAGCTCCCGCCAGGCAAGGCGAATGCCAGCGCGCGCGCAGGCATGGGCCGCACGGCTTTCGAACCCGAATGTTACTTGGGAAGCCGCACGAACGAAGTTCACGATTAGCAGCAAGGTTCTCTCGGCGCTCGACGGGACCGAACTATCTGTGTCTCCCTACAAGAGGCGGTTTAGGCAGGGGGCGATTTTTGTTCCGCGGGCCCTGCTGTTTGTCACTGAGGCGCCCGCCGGCCCCCTCGGGGCAGGAGCTGGCCGTGTACGCCTACAGTCCCGCCGCACGAGTAATGAAAAGCCGCCGTGGAAGCACCTTCCGTCCCTTGCCGGCGCGGTAGAAAGGGCGTTCGTGCGGAAGGTCCACCTGGGGGAGACGCTGCTGCCGTACCGCATGCTTGAACCCCTGCGCGCGGTGCTGCCCATCACCACGGCTGGCATATTGTCGCGCGAGGCGATCGACGAGTACCCAGGACTCGGAGCGTGGTGGGCGGATGTCGAGAAGATGTGGGATGCGCATAAGTCAGAGGCGGATGCATCCGCATTACTGCAGCGCCTCGACTACCACGGACAACTCGCTGCCCAGTTACCCGCGGCCGGCCACCGCGTTCTTTACAGCAAGGCAGGCAACACCTTGGCGGCGGCGCGGATTACGAATCCAGAGTTCGTCATCGACCACATGCTCTACTGGGCGGCAGCAAGCAGCCTTGAAGAAGCTCGTTACCTGACTGCGATCCTGAACTCGACGACCGTACTCGAACGAGTCAAGCCCCTGCAGGCGCTCGGGCTTTTCGGTGCACGACACTTCGACAAGGCTGTCTTTTCCGTTCCCATCCCAACGTATGACTCGAGTAATCCCGACCATGATCGGCTGGTGGCCCTCGCTGCTGAAGCCGAAGGGATCGCCCAAGAGCTGGACATCGAAAATGTTCGGGACTTCAAGGTTGCTCGTCGGTGCATTCGTGACTCCCTCGCTGGCTTAGGCCTCGCTCGCGAAATAGATGAGACCGTTGCGCGGGTGATTCCAGAGCACCGGGCATAGATCGGTTGTCGGTGCCTCTAGCCGCGTATCGGTTGAGGGAGCCGTCGGGATCGCACTGACGGCTGCCCGCCCACGGGACGGACCGGAGCAAGGGCGGCGGCTTGCTGCATGGCCTGCACTGATGCCGCCGCACGCATTGCGCTACAAGCCCTAGGCTTGACAACGGCCCACTTCGTTGCTCAGCATGCTCATGCTAGTGCTCGGCCTGAGAAGGAGTGCTGTGGCTGAGATTGTGGTGTCCCGATCTACCTACGAGAGCATTGCGCTACTCGCCAATGCATGGGCGACCTCCGAAGGGGAGGTGGTGGAACGCCTACTTGATGGCTTTCGTCACACGGGAAAGCGACACCATGATTCGAGGGCGGACAAGAGGATTCGCGTTCATGCCATATACGAGGGCTCGCGGACCGATGGGCTCTTCGATCCGGGGTCTGAAGCTCTAGAAATCACGAGCGGCCCGCGTGCTGGAGACCATTTCAAGTCGCCTAGTGGGGCGGCTGCGGCCGTGGTGCAGGCGGCGAACCCAAGTATCCGCCCCAACCGTAACGGCTGGTCGTTTTGGGTGGTCACCGAGACAGGGAAGATTCTGCAGATGATCCGCCGGGGACGATGAAGTTGCCCAAGTTGCCCTGGCGCCGCCGCTTGGTACGGCTATAGATCTCGACGAACGCGGGACGACAAGACTTGGGGAGAGTGGGGGCCTTGGCGAAGCCCACAGGCGCTAAGTCGGCGACGAGGACCTGGGTTTGCTATCAGCGGGAACTAATGGGCCCTCCAGACCAGAACGAGCGGATTCGTGCGCGTGCGGAAGCTGGTGCCTGCGACCGGATGAAGATCTCGCCGCCTCCCCAGTACAGGCAGTCAATGCCGTAGGTGTGGAGGAGTCGGATGTCCGCGGGGGCCGGTGCGGCGGGGAAGAGAGCGGTCAGGCGGTTAATCGGTTGGGTGGTGTGCGCGGCGTAGTCCAGTAGCTGCCCGAGCGCGTCTCGGACGTAAGAGTGACTGGCAGAACGCTTCGCCTCGATGAGGTCGCCGTCCTCGATGCAGTACAGGTCGGTCCATCCGACCGCGAGGCGCAGGCGCATCAGCTCCGGCAGTGTCGCACGGTACTTAGCGACCAGGCGGGCTTCGGCCCGTCGGACGGTCACGGTGGCAGCGCTGCGCTCGTACGTCGTGGTGTCGGTGTGACTCTCCTCCGCGCTGAACAGCTCCTGGTCGCTGCCGAGGGCCTTGATGAGGCGGTCGCCCGCGTGCTCGTGGTTTTCTTCAATGGCCTCGGTGGCAGTCAGACCGAGGCCAGCGATGAGTGCGGCGGCCTGTTCTGGGCGGGGTACTCGGGTCTCCTGGAAGACGTCGCGAGGGCTGTACCCCGCTAGGACTTGGAGGTCGCTGTAGCGCAGGTCGTGGACGCGGCGGAAGTCGACCAGCGTGTAGACGTTGCTCCAGCTTCCGGTGTCTGGCTCCGGTTGCCAGAGTGCATCGGCGAGCGCTGCGTTGCGCAGCTTGCAACCAAGGTAGGCGATGGCCTGGACGCGGTTTTGTCCGGTGAACAGGACCGGATCACCGGGCGCGAGGCGGTCCATCTTGCTGTCGTGGCGTGACAGTGCGCCCCAGAACCGAGCCCGTCCGGCAGGGTGGGCCGCGAGTAGCCGCTGGGTCTCGTCCCTATTCAAAGCCCCGACTACCGGCTGCTCGGTAAAGGAAACTTCCTGCTCGAGCGTGTCCTGAAAGCGCGCCCGGGATGCCGAGTTGCCGTAACAAGGGGCAATCAGTACCAGCGTTTGCCTGGCGGCCGTGGTGAAGGCGCCATGGTTGTCCGACGTGATCGGGTCAGGCATGCGAGGCGACGGGACGGGCACTGCTCCTGAAGGGTTTGCCAACTCTCGCTCCAGCGCCGCAGCATTCGCCGCCTCATGACCTGGTACCGCCACGCGAAGTCGCAGCCGTTTGCTGTTGTTGCCGGCCTTTGTCGCCTCGGCGCTTTGGCCAATCGTGCCCTGGCTGGCGGTGAGCCGTAGACGGACGCGGTCAAGGTCCGGCTGCTCCACAAGGACTACGGGGCCCTCAAGCACTGTCCGGTCAGTCTCGGGCAAGCTTGTCAGCTTCCTGGAGTCGACAACCGCCCTTACCAGGACCGCCTTTCGGTCCCTGAGGCGTTCGAGCAGCAGACGGAGTGCCTTGCGGTAGTCGGGGTTGCGGCTACCCCCGTCGGCAGTTCGTCCGCCGGCGCTTTCCAAGATCACTGATAGGCCGTGGGAGTCGGCCTCCACCGTGTAGTTGGCGTTGAGGATTCGTCCCTCACTATCCGTCAGGTGCACCGCCTCAGGCTTCCACATAGGTGCGACAGACCATCGCTGGTCTCAGTTGCGGTCTCATCCGGTTAGGTGCGAGGACGTTCGCGTGAAGGTCGCCCGGCGTGTTATCCCTGATCCTGAACGCCTACGAGGGCGGCTGAACGGTCGGTCGCAGACCTCGAAAGCGTGTGAGGGTTTACGCCCTCCGCGGGTTCAAATCCCGCCGCCACCGCTCGTGAACAGCGAGAACGCCCGGTCGATCCGCGAGGATCGCACCGGGCGTTCCGCTTGTGCCCCTCGGCAAGCCGGTTGTGTGACGAGGGTCGATGCGCCTATAACTGTTGTCGGCTCCCGCCGGCAGTCGGCGGGCTCTGCACGGGGGACAAATGAAGATCAGATCGGTCCTTGCTGCCGGCGTTCTCGCCGCTGTCCTGTTGGCCTTCGGCTCGCCGGCCCCGGCCCAGGCCGCCGACGTCCTGCAGGTCAACTCTGCCTACAACGACTCGTCGGACGACCTCGGAAGACTGTACGTCTCCGTCACCTCGTCCCAGCCGGTTGCCGAGATCCGCGCGGAACTCGTCGACGAGGAGACCGGGGCGCTGGTCGCGCGCGCCACGGACTTCGTGCTCCACTCGGAGGCTCCGGAGAAGACCGTCTTCCGCACTTCGGCGCCCCTGATTCTCGACGCGCTCGGCGACTACCTCGTGCACGTCGAGGTGACCGACGTTGCGGGCAACCACGTACGGCAGGAGCGTGCCGGGTGGATCCTCTACCGGGTCGTCACCTTCCTGGAGGATGTGACGATCAACCCCACCACCGTCGACTACGACAACCGCCAGGTGGCTGTCCGGGGGGTGCTCAAGGGCCGCTGGCCGGGCACCGGCGAGGTTCGGCCGCTCGCCGACTTCCCGGTCCAGGTCAACAGCAGCTTCGACCCGACTCCGGCCATCACTGCGTCCGACGGCTCATTCGGCAAGACGGTCACCATCTACGCCATCAGCCCGGAAGTCGACATCTCCTACTCCTACTCCCTGGGCCGGCCGTACTTCGAGTACATTCCCCAGCAGATTTTCCCGATCACGATCGATCCGCGGGAGACCCGGATCACGGCAAAGGTGAATCGCACCCGGGTGGCAGCGGGCCAGAGCGTCCGGCTCACCGGACAGCTGTCGTGGCTCACCGCCTCCGGGTGGGCCCCGCATGCCAACCAGGTCCACGACATCTACCTGGACCTGTGCGACGACAACCGCTGTTACGCCACCTACGGTCCGCTCGACACCGACGGCAAGGGCCAGTTCGCAGCAGACGTGGTCCCTCTTCACAGCGGATACTTCATCATCGGCTACTCACCGTCGGACCGGTTCGTGGCCGGCAGTTCGGGTCGGACGAAGGCTGTCACCGTAGTGGCGGCTCAGCGGTAGCGGAGCGCTGTTCGGCCCCTGCCGACTCCTGCCCTATGGTCAGCAGGGGCCGTAGCCCTCGTCGAAGAGGCGGCGGGCCCAGTCCGCGTACCCGGCGATGATCTCGCGGACGGTGAACCCGTCGTGCAGGAACAGGTACGCGCGGTCGCCGTCGCGGGCGAGCAGCCCGGCGAAGCGGTGACTGCCGGGCGGTGCCGGCAGGTCGACGGCGCCCGGGTACGCGGCGCGGACCTCGCCCACCGGCGTGCCGGCGCTGATGCCCTCGGGCGTGCTCATCGGGTCGTCGAGCCAGAGCAGGACGAGCCGGTCGTCGACGAAGATCGGGCTGACCGCACCGTGGCCGACCAGCGCGGGCCCGCACGCCTCCTCGTCGGCGCGCAGCACGCCGCGCCGGGTCAGGTCCGCCTCGGTGTCACCGAACTCCGCGTCGCGCAGGCCGTCCAGGCTGACCACCTGCGTGACGCCGACCGGTTCGACCGGCCACTGTGGATGAACGCCGCTGCCGGCTGCGGACGCGGCAGCAAGCAGTGCGGCAATAAAGCCGAATTGTCGTAGTTTCATGCAATCCCCCAGTCACCAACGGGACCGGGGCGATGAGGTTGCTGCTGCGGGTCGGATTGGCGTAGTTCCCACTCTTCGGCCAGCTCGTCCCAGTAGTCGGCGGACAGTCCGCGTCGGCCGTGCGCCAGCCAGCCGTCCGTGTCGCGTTCCAGGTGCAGGCCCAGCTCGGCGAACGGGTCGATCCACGCGCCCGGCTCCGCGCCCAGCCGGGCCAGCGCGGTGTTGATCGGCCACTCGGTCCGCGGCCGGTCCAGCGCGGCGTCGTACCGCGGGCCCCAGCTCACCTCGCCGCCCAGCCAGACCACCGCCGACTGGTGGCCCAGGCCACCCGCGAACTCCGCTTCCAGGTACGCCACCGGGCCGCTGGTCGACCAGCGGGCCAGCACGTCGGCCAGGGGCGGCGAGAGCACCAGCCGGAACGGGCGCTCGGCGTGCGGCTCGTCGGTGGCGTAGTCCGGCAGGCCGCCGGTCAGTTCCTGCACCAGCTGCGGGGTCATAGGCAGCAGCGCGAAGTCCTGGCGGAGCGCGGCGAGCACCGCGTGGTCGAGGTCGGCGGTCTGCTCGCGAAGCAACTCGACGTCGGCGACCACGGCGCTGAGCTGGTAACTCATCCGGTCCTCTCGGCGTCCACAGGCTGTGGATGGAACATGTGTACGACGGATCGTCGGGTGCCTCGGCGCGCCCGGCGCGTGACGCGGCCGATGCCCAACGTACGGGCGCGGCAGCGCTGCCGCATCATCGCGCCCGATACTTGCTCCGCACGGTTGTCGGATCGGGGCGGCGGCGTTCGTAGCCGGGGTGACGGCAGCCCGGCCGGCGGCCGACGACGGCGAAAGAGGAACCGATGGCGCAGTACCTGATCTCCGTACTCGACGACACGACCGGCTCGGCCACCGAGGCGGAGATGGCCGCGATCGGTGAGTTCAACGAACGGTTGCGAGCCGACGGTCACTGGGTCTTCGCCGGTGGGCTCGCCGCACCGGAGACGGCCACCGTCGTGGATGCGCGGGGTGGAAGTCCGCTGCTCACCGACGGACCCTACGTGGAGACGAAGGAGTACGTCGGCGGGTTCTGGATCATCGAGGCGCCGGATTTCGACGTGGCGCTGCCGCTCGCCGCGCTGGCATCCCAGCGGTGCAACAGGCGGGTCGAGCTGCGGCCGTTCCTGGTCGCGTGACAGACGTCGGCGAGGCGCTCACCCGGGTCCACCGCGAGGAATGGGCCCGGGTGGTGGCCACCATCGCCCGGCGCATAGGCGACCTCGACGTCGCGGAGGAGATGACCGCCGAGGCGTTCGCCGCCGCCGTCGAGCGGTGGTCGGCCGACGGCGTACCGCCGAACCCCGGCGCGTGGCTCACCACCACCGCGTACCGGCGGGCCGTCGACCGGATCCGGCGCGAGAGCCGGCGGGACGACAAGCACCGGGAGGCGCTGATGCTGGCCGACGTGCCGGAACCGCTCGGTGTCATCGACGACGACCGGCTCCGCCTGATCTTCACCTGCTGTCACCCGGCGCTGGCCATGGAGGCGCGGGTGGCGCTGACGCTGCGCCTGGTCGGCGGGCTCACCGTGCCGGAGATCGCCCGCGCGTACCTGGTCCAGGAGCCCGCCATGGGCAGGCGGATCACCCGCGCCAAGACGAAGATCAAGGCAGCTGGGATCCCGTACCGGGTGCCGTCCCGCGAGGACCTGCCGGCCCGGGTCGCCGGCGTGCTCGCCGTCCTCTACCTGATCTTCAACGAGGGCTACCTCGCCTCCGACCCGGGCAAGGAGGCGGTCCGCGCCGACCTGACCGCCGAGGCGATCCGGCTCACCCGGCTGGTCCGTACGCTGCTGCCCGACGACCACGAGGCCGCCGGGCTGCTGGCGCTGATGCTGCTCACCGAGGCCCGCCGCCCCGCCCGGGTCTCCGCGACAGGCGAACTCGTCGTCCTCGCCGAACAGGACCGCAGCGCCTGGGACCGGGAGCTGATCGCCGAGGGACACGCCCTGGTCCGCGCGTGCATCGCCGCCGGACGGCCGCCGGGCCGCTACCAGATCCTCGCCGCGATAAACGCCGTCCACACCGACGCCCGCGACGCGCGGGACACCGACTGGGCGCAGATCGCCGCGCTCTACGACCATCTGGTACGCGTCGACCCGTCGCCGATCGTGCGGCTCAACCGGGCGGTGGCGATCGCCGAGCTGGACGGGCCGCAGGTCGCGCTCGCCGAGGTGGACGTGCTGCCGCTGGAGAGTTACCACGCGTACCACGCGACGCGCGCCGAGTTGTTGCGGCGGATGGGGCGGGGCGGGGAGGCGCGGGCGGCGTACGAGCGGGCGATCGAGCTGGCCGGGAACAGCGCGGAGACGGCGTATCTGAAGCGGCGGCGCGACCAGCTGGGCGGCCGATGAACGCCCGCGTGAACCGGTCAACCGGTGCGGATGAAACCGAGGCACGCATGACGCGGCGCAGCCAGCGCTGCTACCGGCTGAACTCTCAACCTTCGCCTGGTGCCCGGAGGGTGAAGAGCTTGGCTTGAATTCGCTCCTTGCGAGTCTCGAAGGGCCCGGCGGACTGCTGGAGGTCGAGCACGACTTTGTCGTCCGAGTGCCGATAGTCGTCGTAGTAATACGAGTATTGCTTCCCCGGCGTGCTCTCGCCGAGAGGGTCGGCGTAGGCGAGGACGATGTACTTGGACAGCCCCGGGACCGACTTCCGATCGTGGAGTTGATGGACGCACCTCTGGAACTCGCGCAGGTTCTGAGGGCTGGGGCCGCCCTTGAAGCCGGACGAACCGCCTGTGTAGGGATCAAACCGTTGCGGGTGCACGTAGAACTTGAACTCGACGAACGCCTTCTCCTCGCCGCGATGCAGGACGAGGTCGATCCGTTCGCACTCCACGAACTGCTGCACGCCTTCGTCGACGTCATGCAGCTGCCGGCAGAAGAAGTGGCGAAAGACCGACTCGTTCCAGCTGGCCAGCGGCGCTCGTCGGAGCTCACCGGGCATGAACTCGATGGTGCGGAGGAAGGTTGATCGGACAACCGCATCCAGGCTCTGCCCCATCGACGGAACGTATCAGCCCGGCGGCTGGAAACGTTGAGGACAGAACGGCGAGCCGGTGGCCGCGGAGACGACGAAGGGCCGGTCCCCGATGGGGCCGGCCCTCGCGTTCGTGCTGCTCAAGAGAGCGGAGGATACGAGATTCGAACTCGTGAGGGTGTAAACCCAACACGCTTTCCAAGCGTGCGCCCTAGGCCTCTAGGCGAATCCTCCGCGAGCCAGGATACAGGTCTCCCGACGGCGGGCCACCCCACCCTCCCGGAAGATCCACAACCCTTCGGGTAGGCTTGGCGTCACCTCCCGTGCGGCGGTACCTCGTGAACCTCCCCAGGGCCGGAAGGCAGCAAGGATAAGCGAGCTCTGCCGGGTGCACGGGAGGCCTTTCTGTCTCCCGGGCCGGGTAACGTCGCTGCGGGTCGGGTCACGGGGTGGTGGGTGGTCACCCGGGGCCGACCGGCGCAGAATGGCTCGGTCGAGAGGAGGCGGGACGGGTGGCACTGGCCCTTTACCGCAAGTACCGGCCGCGGACGTTCGCCGAGATGATCGGCCAGGAGCAGGTCACCGAGCCGCTGTCGCAGGCGCTGCGCAGCGGGCGGCTCAACCACGCCTACCTCTTCTCCGGTCCGCGGGGCTGCGGCAAGACCTCCAGCGCCCGGATCCTGGCCCGCTCCCTCAACTGTGAGCAGGGCCCCACCCCCGAGCCGTGTGGGCAGTGCGACTCGTGCCGCGGCCTGGCTCCCGACGGCGGCGGCTCGATCGACGTCATCGAGATCGACGCGGCCAGCCACGGTGGTGTCGACGACGCCCGTGAGCTGCGCGAGAAGGCGTTCTTCGCCCCGGCCCGCAGCCGCTTCAAGATCTACATCATCGACGAGGCGCACATGGTCTCGTCGGCCGGCTTCAACGCCCTGCTCAAGCTGGTCGAGGAGCCCCCGGAGTACGTCAAGTTCATCTTCGCCACCACCGAACCGGAGAAGGTCCTCGGCACTATCAAGTCGCGGACCCACCACTACCCGTTCCGGCTGTTCCCGCCGAAGGTGGTCCGCCCCTACCTCGAGCAGCTCTGCGAGGCGGAAGGCGTCAAGGTCGAGCCGGCGGTCTTCCCGCTGGTGGTTCGCGCCGGCGGGGGCAGCATGCGCGACAGCCTCTCCGTACTCGACCAGCTCATCGCGGGCGCCGGCCCGGAAGGCGTCGACTACGGCCGGGCCGCCGCGCTGCTCGGCGTCACCGACGCCGCGCTGATCGACGAGATGTGCGACGCGCTCGCCGCCGGTGACGGCGCCGCCGCGTACGCCACCGTCGACCGGGTCGCCGAGGCCGGGCACGACTCGCGCCGGTTCGCCTCCGACCTGCTGGAACGCCTCCGCGACCTGATCGTCCTGCAGCAGGTGCCGGACGCTGCCGCCCGGGGCCTCATCGACGGGCCGGCCGACCAGATCGAGCGGATGGCCGCCCAGGCCCAGCGCCTCGGCCCGGCCACGCTGTCGCGCTGCGCCGACATCGTGCACAACGGCCTGGTCGAGATGCGCGGCACCACAGCGCCCCGGCTGCTGCTGGAGCTGATCTGCGCGCGCATGCTCCTGCCCGGCGCGGACGACTCCTCGGCCGGCCTGCTCCAGCGCCTGGAGCGGATGGAGCGCCGGCTGACGCTGGGCGGCGCCGAGCTGCCGTCGGCCGCCGCCGACTCCGCGCACCCCGACCACACCCCTGGGGTACGCCCGGCGGCTCCCGCCCCGGGCGCGGCTGCCGCCGCGGTCCACCCGGATTCCGCCGGCAGGCCGGCGGCTGCCGGTGCCCCGACCGGGGCCGCCGCCGCACGTGCCGCTGCCGCCGCTGCGGCAGGTGCCCGGAGCGCCACACCCGGCTCCCGTCCGGTCGGCCCCGCCACCGGCACCCGTCCGGCCCCGAACGGTGCGGGCATCGATTCCCGTCCCGCGGCCGGTGCCGTTCCCGAGTCCGGTCCGGCATCTGCCGAGTCCGGCCCGCGTCCCACCCCGGTGGCGACCGAGGTGACAGCGGCTGCCGGGGCCCACCCGGCCACGGACGCCGGGTTCGCTGCGCCGGCCGCCGCCGGCTCGACGACGCCCGGTCAGGCGGCCGCCCGACGCCCGGTACCGCCGTCCGCGGTGATGCCCGACCCGGCCACGCCCGAGCCGCCCCGCCCCGGCGCGGCGAATCCCGGCGCGCTCGACGCGGTAGCGGTGCGCCGCGTCTGGCCCGAGGTGGTCGGCAAGGTCAACCGGAGCAACAAGCGGATCGCCGCGCTGATGCGGGACGCGGTGGTACGCGACCTGGACGGCGACACGCTCGTGCTGACCGTGAAGTCGACGGTGCTGGCCAAGATGATGGCCGACCACGCCGCCGTGCTGACCGACGCGCTCTACGAGGAGCTGGGCGGCCGTTGGCAGATCCGCTGCGAGGTGGCCGGCGAGCGCGGTGCGGCCTCGCTCGGTGGCCCGTCCCGCCCGTCCGGGGCGAGCCGTGCCCAGGCCGGCGCCGCGCGGGGCCGCACCCCGTCCGACAGCGCTCCGGGCCGCCCGGCGTCCGACGCCGGGTCCGGTGGGCCGGATTCCGGGGCGGCAGGTGCTGCTCACGGCCGTCCGGACGCTGACGCGGCTGACGCCGGGTACCGCGACGTAGCCGACGCGGGAGCGAGCCGTCCCGGCTCCGACGCCGGTCCGAGCCGTCCCGGCTCCGAGGCGGGATCGGGCCGCCCGGGTTCAGCCCACTCCGGTCCGGGCCGTCCGGATTCCGCTGCCGTCGGGCACCCGGCGTCCGGTGGCGCCCCGGCACAGCCGGTGTCCGGCTCGGGCGGCACCACGGGCAGCCGACCCACTGGCAACCCGGCCGCCGGCAGCCAAGGCGCGGCAAGCCAGGCCGGAGGACCGGCGGGCCGACCCGGCGCGGGTTCGGCCGACGCCTCGCACCGGACGGCGGCGACCGCTGCCGGTGACCAGGCCGGCGAGGAGGACTGGCCGGAGCCGGCCCGACCCGGTGGCGCGGCCACCGCCTCGGCCACCGGTACCGCCTCGACGACCGGCACCGCCTCGGCGGCGAGCACCGGGGGTGCGGAGGACTGGCCGGCGGCGGCCCGTCCGGGCGGGGGCACGGCGACCGCTACCGCGCCTGTCGTCGTACCCAAGCCGGCTGGACCTGCGACGGCGCCTGCCGGTGGGGCGAGGCCGGCGGGGCCGAAGAACAGCGCGATCGCGGCGGCGCGTGCGGCCGCGGCGGCTGCCGCCGCGGGCGGTGGGGCCGGCAAGGGCCGCGCGCGGCGCAGCCGGCGCGAAAGACGGCCGATGCCGAGTGGGCGGGCGAGCCGCCCTACGACCCGGACTTCGACGGCCCGGTGCGGGGCGGGGGCGCGCCCGCGGCGGCGCCCGCCTACGAGGGGTTCGATCCGGGCGACGAGCCGCTCGACGAGGTGATCGACGAGCGGACCGCCCGGCAGTCGAGCGAGGAGCAGGCGGTGCAGCTGCTGCGCGAGACGTTCGGGGCGGAGAAGATCGACGAGGTGGACGCGCGCTGAGCGCGCGTCGACCGCGATTCAGCGGTGCCGTGGCCCGACTAGGCTGGGCGCGGCCGACCAGACGAGTGGAAGAAGGAGCGGTCCGTGCGCCCAGGTGGACAGCCGAACATGCAGCAGATGCTGAAGCAGGCGCAGAAGATGCAGCAGCAGATCGCCAAGGCCCAGGCCGAGCTGGCCGAGGCGGAGCTGACCGGCACCGCCGGCGGGGGCCTGGTCACCGCGACCGTCGCCGGTACCGGTGAGCTGAAGGCGATCAAGATCGACCCGAAGGCGGTCGACCCGGAGGACGTCGAGACGCTCGAGGACCTGGTCGTCGCGGCCGTGCACAACGCCGCCGAGGCGGCCCGCGAGCTGACCGAGAAGAAGATGGGCCCGCTCGCGGGCGGCATGGGCGGCCTCGGCCTGCCCGGGTTCTGAGCCGGCAGATGTACGAGGGTGCCATCCAGGATCTGATCGACGAGCTGGGCCGGTTGCCGGGCGTGGGCCCGAAGAGTGCCCAGCGGATCGCGTTCCACGTGCTGTCGGCGGATCCGGCCGACGTCAACCGGCTGGCCGGCGCGCTGCGCAAGGTGAAGGACCTGGTCCGGTTCTGCACGACCTGCTACAACGTGGCCGAGTCGGAGCAGTGCCGGATCTGCCGCGACCCACGGCGTACCGACGAGGTGCTCTGCGTGGTCGAGGAGCCGAAGGACGTGGTGGCGATCGAGCGGACCGGTGAGTTCCGCGGGCGCTACCACGTGCTCGGCGGCGCGATCAATCCGCTGGAGGGCATCGGCCCGGACAACCTGCGGATCCGTGAGCTGATGACCCGCCTGGGCAGCGGCGAGGTCCGCGAGCTGATCCTCGCCACCGACCCCAACACCGAGGGCGAGGCGACGGCCACCTATCTGGCTCTGATGGTCAAGCCGATGGGGATCGCCGTGACCCGGCTCGCGAGTGGACTGCCGGTCGGCGGCGACCTCGAGTACGCCGACGAGATCACGCTGGGCCGGGCCTTCGAGGGCCGCCGGGCCGTCTGAGTTCTGTCGTACCGCCTCCGGCGGGTGCCCCTCGGGGTGCCCGCCGGACGTGTCTCCGGGCCGGGCCGGGACACCCGTCGATCTGACAGGAGCGTGCGTCCGGGACCGGATCGACGTAATAAATTCGCCCTTCAAACCGACGAAACGTCGGCAGCCCAAGGGATTCTCCTTCGATTCGCATGCCTCGTTGCGGAACAGACACGATTCGATACCAACCCACCCCCCGCCGGTTTCCGGGCCGTCCGCGCGAGGGCTAAGGTCTGCGCACATCGGTGACCCTGTCACCACGTTGTCCGTACCCCCAAGGACGAGGTGAAAGCACCATGCGTGCATCGAGGCCGAAGGTCGCAATCGCGGCCGTCGCGGTCGCGGCCCTCGCGGTTGCAGGCTGCGCCGAGAGCGACCGTGAGAGTGGCTCCGGAGATAGCAAGAAGGACACCCTCGTCTTCGGCGTCGCCGGAGACCCGAAGGTGCTCGACCCCAGCTTCGCCAGCGACGGTGAGTCGCTGCGCGTGGCGCGCCAGGTCTTCGAGACCCTGGTCCGTCCGGAGGAGGGCGGCACCAAGGTGACGCCGGGCCTCGCCGAGTCCTGGACGCCGGACGCGGCGGGCACCACCTGGACGTTCAAGCTCCGCTCGGGAGTCAAGTTCCACGACGGCACCGACTTCAACGCCGAAGCCGTCTGCGCCAACTTCGACCGCTGGTACAACGCCAAGGGCCTCATGCAGAGCCCGGACGTGACCGCCTACTGGCAGGACGTCATGGGCGGGTTCGCCAAGAACGAGGACCCGGAGCTGGGGCCGAGCCTCTTCAAGTCCTGCACCGCCAAGGACGCCACCACTGTGGACCTCGCGTTCACCCGGGTCTCCAGCAAGATCCCGGCCGCGCTGATGCTGCCGTCGTTCTCGATCCAGAGCCCCAAGGCGATGGAGCAGTACGACGCGAGCAACGTGACCGGCACCGCCGAGGACATCAAGTACCCGGCGTACGCGATGGAGCACCCGACCGGCACCGGTCCGTTCAAGTTCAAGTCGTGGGACATCGCGAACAAGACGCTCACCATCGAGCGCAACGACGACTACCACGGCGACAAGGCCAAGCTGAAGACCATCATCTTCAAGACGATCTCGGACGAGAACGCCCGCAAGCAGGCGCTCCGCTCGGGTGACATCCAGGGCTACGACCTGGTCGGCCCGGCGGACGTGGAGCCGCTGAAGAAGGAGGGCTTCAACGTCCTCACCCGGCCCGCCTTCAACATCCTCTACCTGGCGATCAACCAGAAGGGGAACCCGAAGCTTGCCGACCTGAAGGTCCGGCAGGCCATCGCGCACGCGCTGAACCGGCAGGCCCTGGTCGACTCGAAGCTGCCCCCGGGCGCCAAGGTCGCGATGAACTTCTTCCCGGACACCGTCGAGGGCTGGAACGGCGACGTCACCAAGTACGACTACGACCCCGCCAAGGCCAAGGCCCTGCTGGCCGAGGCCGGCGCGTCGAACCTGACGCTGAAGTTCCACTACCCGACCGAGGTCACCCGGCCGTACATGCCGAACCCGAAGGACATCTTCGAGCTGCTCTCGGCGGACCTCAAGGCGGTCGGCATCAACGTCCAGGCCATTCCGCTGAAGTGGAGCCCGGACTACCTCAACGCCACCACCTCCGGCAGCAAGCACGACCTGCACTTCCTCGGCTGGACCGGTGACTACGGCGACGCGTACAACTTCATCGGGACCTTCTTCGACCGCCAGAAGGACGAGTGGGGCTTCAACAACCCCGCGCTCTTCGCGCAGTTCAAGGACGCCGACACCACCGCCGACGCGGCGGCCCGGACGGAGAAGTACAAGGCGCTGAACAAGACGATCATGGACTTCCTGCCGGGTGTGCCGATCTCGCACTCCCCGCCGGCGATCGTGTTCGGCAAGGACGTGACCGGGGTCAAGGCGAGCCCGCTCACCGACGAGCGGTACGCGACCGCAGAGTTCAAGTGATCTGAAGGCACCGTACGCGGGCGGGCGCTGTGACCACAGCGCCCGCCCGCACCCCTCCGCACCCCCTCCGAGGCGCCCGTGTTCCGGTTCATCGTCAGACGCCTGCTACAGCTGATACCCACGCTGTTCGGGCTCTCCGTCCTGCTGTTCATCTGGCTCCGCCGACTTCCCGGCGGGCCCGAGACCGCGATCCTCGGTGAACGGGGCACGCCCGAGTCACGCGCCGCCATCCGGCGCAACCTCGGCCTCGACGAGCCGATCCTGGTCCAGTACGCCCGCTTCCTGCGGCGGATGATCCGGTTCGACCTGGGCACCTCGACCGGTACGAAGCGGGCCGTCACCACGGAGTTCGTGGAGCGGTTCCCCGGCACCGTCGAGCTGACGCTCATGGCCATGATCCTCGCGGTCGGCATCGGCATCCCGCTGGGCTACCTGGCCGCCCGCCGCCGGGGCCGGTTCCTCGACCACGCCTCGGTCGGCGGATCGCTCATCGGCATCTGCATCCCGGTCTTCTTCCTGGCGTACGTGCTCAAGGCGATCTTCGCGGAGAATCTGGGCTGGTTCCCCTCCAGCGGCCGGCAGGACCCGACCATCGGGGCGACCCGGGTCACCAACTTCTTCGTCCTCGACGGGCTCATGACCCGCGAGTGGGACGCCGCCGCCGACGCGCTCTGGCACCTCGTGCTGCCAGGCATCGCGCTCGCCAGCATCCCGCTCGCGATCATCGTCCGGATCACCCGGGCCAGCGTGCTGGAGGTGCTCAACGAGGACTTCGTCCGGACCGCCGAGGCCAAGGGCCTGACCGAGCGGACCGTACGCCGCCGGCACGTGCTGCGTAACGCCATGCTGCCGGTGGCCACCTCGATCGGTCTGCAGACCGGTCTCCTGCTCTCCGGCGCGGTGCTCACCGAGACCGTGTTCGCCTTCAGCGGCATCGGCGCGTTCGTCGCCGAGTCGATCAGCCAGCGTGACTATCCGGTGCTGATGGGCTTCATCATGATCATTGCGGTGGTGTACGTGCTGGTGAATCTCCTGGTCGACCTCTCCTACAGCGTGATCGACCCGAGGGTGAGGGTGCGATGACCATCACCGGAGGAAAGAAGCGCGAGAAGATCGACCGGCTCGCCGAGCTGTCCGCCCGCGAGGACGAGCAGGGGGTGAGCCTCTGGAAGGAGGCGTTCCGCCGCCTGCGGCGCAACCCGGCGGCCATCATCGGCGTGGTCATCCTGGCCGTCTTCGTCCTGGTCGCGGTGATCGGGCCGTTCTTCGTCCCATACAGCCCGACGGACTCCGTCGGCATCCGGGAAGGGCTGGTCAAGTCCGGCCAGGGCATCATCCCGGGCGCCTCCGCCGACCACTGGCTCGGCTTCGACCACCAGGGCCGGGACGAGTTCAGCCGGCTCATCGTCGGCGCGCGGCAGACGCTGCTCGTCGGCGTGGTCTCCACCCTGATCGGTCTCGCGGTCGGCGCGCTGATCGGCGGCGTCGCCGGTGCGGCGGCCGGGCTCGGCGGGCGCTGGGGCCGCTGGATCGACACCACCCTGATGCGCTTCATCGACATGCTGCTGGCCATGCCGAGCCTGCTGCTCGCGGTGAGCATCGCGGCGCTGCTCGGTGCCAGCCTCACCACCGTGATGATCGCCGTCGGTGTGGTGTCCGTGCCGATCTTCGCCCGGCTGCTGCGCGGCTCGATGATCGCGCAGTCGAACAGCGACTACGTGCTGGCGGCGACGGCGCTCGGCGTGAAGCGGTCCAAGATCGCCCTCACCCACGTGGTGCCGAACTCGATCGCGCCGGTCATCGTCCAGGCCACGCTGACGCTGGCCACCGCGATCATCGAGGCGGCTGCGCTGTCCTTCCTCGGCCTCGGCAACCCCGACTCGGCCATCCCGGAGTGGGGCGTCATGCTCGCCGACGCGCAGCCGTACCTGGGCATCCGGCCCGGTCTGGCGATCTACCCGGCGCTCGGCATCATCATCACCGCGCTCGGGTTCACCCTGCTCGGTGAGGCGATGCGCGAGGCCCTCGATCCAAAGCTGCGGAAGTAGGTCAGTCAGTCATGGCACTGCTCGAAGTGGACGACCTCTCCGTCACGTTCGCCCGTCGTGGGCAGCGCACCGTGCACGCGGTGGACGGGGTGTCCTTCTCGGTCGACGCCGGCGAGGTGGTCGGCCTGGTCGGCGAGTCCGGCTGCGGCAAGAGCGTCACGTCGCTGGCCATCATGGGTCTGCTGCCCAAGCAGCCGGGCCTGCGGGTCGGCGGCAAGGCGGTCTTCGACGGCACCGACCTGCTCCAGCTCGACGACCGGGCCCGCCGCGACATCCGCGGCCGGGACGTCGCGATGATCTTCCAGGACCCGCTCTCCTCGCTGAACCCGGTCATCCCGATCGGGCTCCAGGTGACCGAGGTGCTGACCCGGCACCGGGGCATGAAGGGCGAGGCGGCCACCAAGGAGGCGGCCGAGCTGCTCGACCGGGTGGGCATCCCGGACCCGCGCCGCCGGCTCAAGGAGTACCCGCACCAGCTCTCCGGCGGCATGCGGCAGCGGGCGCTGATCGCCATGGCGGTCGCCTGCCAGCCCCGGCTGCTGATCGCCGACGAGCCGACCACCGCGCTCGACGTCACCATCCAGGCGCAGATCCTGGAACTGCTGAAGGACCTGGTCCGGGACTCCGGCACCGCACTCGTCATGATCACCCACGACCTCGGTGTGGTCGCCGGCATGTGCGACACCATCAACGTGCTCTACGCCGGCCGGGTGGTGGAGACGGCCACCCGCCGTCCGCTGTTCCGCCAGCCCCGGCACCCGTACACCGAGGGGTTGCTCGGCTCGGTGCCCCGCCTGGACGCCGGCCGCGGCGAACGGCTCAACCCCATCCCCGGCTCGGTGCGCGACGTGCTGCCCTGGCCGGACGGCTGCGCGTTCGCCCCGCGCTGCGCCCGCCGCGTCGACGCGTGCGTGGGCGAGCCGCCGGAGCTGGTGCTCACCCACGACGCGCGCAGCTACCGCTGCGTCAACCCGGTGCCGGTTCCCGGCCTGACCCCGGAGGCGGACGCCCGGACGACCGCGCCGACGACCACCGAGCCGGGTGCGGTGCCGGCCCAGGCCGAGCCGGCCGACGCGCCCGCCGTGCCCGGCTTCGGACCGGCTCCGCGCGAGGAGGAGACCCCATGAGCGACAACGACATCCTCGTCGAGGTCCGCGACCTGAAGGTGCACTTCCCGATCCGCCGGGGCGTGCTCTTCGACCGGACCGTCGGGCACGTCAAGGCGGTCGACGGGGTCGACCTGAGCATCCCGCGCGGCAAGACGTACGGACTGGTGGGCGAATCGGGCTGCGGCAAGTCCACGCTCGGCCGGGCGCTGCTCCAGCTCAACCCGCCGACCAGCGGAGAGGTGAAGTTCGACGGCGTCGAGCTCACCACGCTGCCGGCCGGCAAGCTGCGCACGATGCGCCGCCGGATGCAGATGATCTTCCAGGACCCGATGTCCAGCCTGGACCCGCGGCAGAACGTCGAGTCGATCCTCACCGAGGGCCTCCAGACCCACGGCATCGGTGCCAACCGGGACGACCGGCGGCGGATCATCGGGGAGACGCTCGACGCGGTGGGGCTGCCCAAGTGGGCGCTGTCCCGCTACCCGCACGAGTTCTCCGGCGGCCAGCGCCAGCGCATCGGCATCGCCCGCGCCCTGGTGCTCGGCCCGGAGCTGATCGTCGCCGACGAGCCCGTCTCCGCGCTGGACGTGTCGATCCAGGCGCAGGTGGTCAACCTGCTCGACGAACTCCAGGACAGCCTCGGCCTGACCTACCTGGTCATCGCGCACGACCTGGCCGTGGTGCGGCACATCTCCGACATCGTCGGCGTGATGTACCTGGGCGCGCTCGTGGAGGAGGCGCCGAGCGACCGGCTCTACACCGAGCCGCTGCACCCGTACACCAGGGCGCTGATGTCGGCGGTGCCGGTGCCGGACCCGGACGTGGAGGACCGGCGCGAGCGCATCCTGCTCGCCGGTGACCTGCCCTCGCCGGCGAACCCGCCGTCCGGTTGCCGGTTCCACACCCGCTGCCCGTGGGCGCAGCCGACCCGCTGCGCCGACGAGCGGCCGGAACTGCGCCAGATCGGCGCCAGCCGGGTGGCCTGCCACTGGGCCGAGCAGATCGCCGCCGGTGAGCTGCGCCCGCACGAGGTGACCGCGAAGATCACCCGGCCGGAGGGTGAGGGCGAGGAGCCCGGCGTGGTCTCCGCGCCCAGCGAGCCCGGCTCGTACGTCTGACACGACGAAGCGCGTCCCCACCCGGCCCGGGTGGGGACGCGCTTTTCGTCTGTCAGCCCTCGGGGCGGTTGAGCAGGCCCACCGCGATCGTGTGCACGGCGTCCAGCGCGGCCGGGTCGGCCAGCGGCGCGGAACCCCCGGTCACCGCGTACCACTCGTCGGCGTCCTTGTACTGCACCCGCAGCGTCACCCGGCCGTCGGCGTGCTCGGTGCGCAGCGTCAGCTCGCCGGTCACCACGCCCACCTCGTCCGTCATGACCCCGCCCGGGCCGGGGACGATGTCGGTGGTCCGCTCTGCCGGTCCGGCCGGCGCTCCGCCGGCCGGAGCACCGGGCACCGCGTCGGCGGTCATACCCGCCCCGGCGACATCGGCGGGCTCCGGCTGCCGGCCGTCCGCCGTCATCCCGGCCGACGCCGGGCCGGCCGACGCGGCCTCCGGGGCCGGTGCGGCGCCTGCCTCCGGGGCCGGTGTGGCGTCCGGCCCGGTCACGGTTTGCTCGCCCATGTGCAGCCCTCCAGCATGTCGGTGAGAGCGGCCTTCTCGGCACTTGTCACAGTCAGCCGCCAGTAGTGCTTCACCGTCACCCAGTCCGCCGCGTACTGACACCAGGACGACCGGTTCGGCGGCTTCCACTGGGACGGATCCTGGTCACCCTTTGCCCGGTTGGACCGCGCCGAAACCGCGATGAGCTGCGGCCGGGTCAGGTCGTTGGCGAAGTCGCCACGCTTCGAGTCGTCCCACTCGGCCGCGCCCGAACGCCACGCGGCGGCCAGCGGGACGGTGTGGTCGATGTCCACGTCCGACGGATCGTTCAGCACCACACCGTCGTAGACGCTCTCCCACCGGCCGCCCACCACGTTGCAGCCGGACAGCTTGATGCCCTCGCCGTCGCGTTGCAGCACGCTGTCGCGGACGTCGCAGTTCTTGCCGGTGCCCCGCCAGTGCGGGAAGCGGGAGCGACTGTAGCCCTTCATCGGCTCGGCGGTGGCCACTGTGAGCTCACCGAGCTGCTTGTTGACGTTCCCGGAGGCGCTCGGCGGCGCCTCCGGCTCGGTGACCGACACGTCGCAGCCGGCCACGCCGAGGGCGAGCACCGCGCTCAGCGCGGCGGCCAGCCCGGCTCGGGCTCCTGATCTCGTACGCACAGACGACACCTCTCCAGCTTGCGTGCTCCGGGCGAGTCCGCACAGTACCCGGCGGCGGTTTCCGCGATTCGTGGCGTCGAGGGTGGGCGGCGGGCAGAGTGGTGAGACGTGACCGCACCCGCTCCCGCGCTGCGTACCGGCTCCGCCGCCGGTCGTGGCACGCTGCTCGCCGCGATCCTCGCCTCCGGCATGGTGTTCCTCGACAGCACAGTCGTGAACGTCGCGTTGCCGCGCCTCGGCGCCGAACTCGACGCCACCGTCGCCGGTCTGCAGTGGACCGTGAACGGCTACCTGCTCATGCTCGCCGCGTTCGTGCTGCTCGGCGGCGCGCTCGGCGACCGGTTCGGCCGGCGGCGCATCTTCCTGCTCGGCGTGGTCTGGTTCGCGGTGGCGTCGGTGCTCTGCGGGCTGGCCCAGGACACCGGCTGGCTCGTCGCCGCCCGCTTCCTCCAGGGGGCGGGCGGGGCGCTGCTCACCCCCGGCTCGCTGTCGGTGCTCCAGGCCAGCTTCCACCCGGACGACAGGGGCCGGGCCATCGGCACCTGGTCCGGGCTGTCCGGCGTGTCCACAGCGCTCGGACCGCTGCTCGGCGGCTGGCTCATCGACACGCTCTCCTGGCGGTGGATCTTCTTCGTCAACCTGCCGCTCGCAGTCGGCGTGGTGCTCGCCGCGCTGCGCTGGGCGCCGGAGAGCCGGGACGAGGAGGCGTCGCGTACCGGGGAGGGGCGTCGGTTCGACGTGGCCGGCGCGTTGCTCGGCGCGCTCGCGCTCGGCGGCGTCACGTACGCGCTGATCGACGCCCCGGCGCAGGGCGCCTCCCCGGCGGTGCTGGCCGCGGCGGTGCTCGGGGTGGTCGCCGTGGTGGTGTTCGTGCTCCTCGAACGGCGGCGCGGCGACACCGCGATGCTGCCCACCGGGCTGTTCTCCAGCCGGCTGTTCTCCGTGCTGAACGTCTTCACAGTGGTCGTGTACGCGGCGCTCGGCGGGTTCACCTTCTTCCTCGCCGTCTACCTGCAGAACGTGGTCGGCTGGTCGGCGCTGCTCACCGGCCTGGCCACAGTGCCGATGACGGTGCTGCTGCTGGTCGGCTCGCCGCGCGCCGGCGCGCTGTCGGCCCGCATCGGTCCCCGGTTGCCGCTCACCGTCGGGCCGGTGATCGCCGCCGTGGGTCTGCTGCTGCTGCGCCGGGTCGGGCCGGGCGCGTCGTACTGGGTGGACGTGCTGCCGGGCGTGGCACTGTTCGGCGCCGGGCTCACGCTCGTGGTCGCGCCGCTGACCACGTCGGTGCTCGGTGCCGTCTCGGACCGGTTCGCCGGGGTGGCGAGCGGCTTCAACAACGCCGCCTCCCGGGCCGGTGGCCTGCTCGCGGTGGCCGCGCTGCCGCTGCTGGTCGGGCTGTCCGGCACCGGGTACGAGCAGAAGGGCGCGCTCGCCGGCGCGTACCGGGGGGCGTTGGCCTGGTGCGCGGGGCTGCTGCTCGCCGGCGCGGTGCTCGCCGCCGTGCTCATCCACCGCCCCCGGCGCGGGCGTTAAGAAGGGCCCCTTCCTATGCGGAATGCGTTAAGAAGGGGCCCTTCCTTACACCTCAAGCAGCTCAGGCGCGGGTGCGGTTCACCGCGCTCGTGACCGCCTTGATCGAGGCGGTCACGATGTTCGCGTCCACCCCGACGCCCCACACCGTACGGCCGTCCACCTCGCACTCCACGTACGCGGCGGCCTGCGCGTCCCCACCGGAGGACAGCGCGTGCTCGTGGTAGTCGAGCACCCGTACCGCCACGCCCAGGGACTGCAACGCGTTGACGTACGCGTCGATCGGGCCGTTGCCGACGGCGGTGAGCGCGCGGGTCTCGCCGCCGAAGCCGACGCGGGCGTCGATCTCGACCTTGCCGTCGACGGTGCCGATGGTGTAGTCGGCCAGCTTGACGGCCGGGTCGACCTGGTGGTCGACCAGGTAGTTGCGGGCGAAGATCTCCCACATGGCGCCCGGCTCGACCTCGCCACCGTCGTGGTCGGTGACCTGCTGCACGACGCCGGAGAACTCGATCTGGAGGCGGCGCGGCAGGTCGAGCTGGTGCTCGGTCTTCATGATGTACGCGACGCCGCCCTTGCCGGACTGCGAGTTGACCCGGATGACCGCCTCGTAGGTGCGGCCCAGGTCCTTCGGGTCGATCGGCAGGTAGGGCACGGCCCAGGTGAAGTCGTCGACCGGCACGCCGGCCGCCGTCGCGTCGGCGTGCAGCGCGGCGAAGCCCTTGTTGATCGCGTCCTGGTGGGAGCCGGAGAACGCGGTGTAGACCAGGTCGCCCGCGTACGGGTGGCGCTCGTGCACCGGCAGCTGGTTGCAGTACTCGACGGCGCGCTTGATCTCGTCGATGTTGGAGAAGTCGATCATCGGGTCGATGCCCTGGGAGAACATGTTCAGGCCCAGCGTCACCAGGTCGACGTTGCCGGTGCGCTCACCGTTGCCGAACAGGCAGCCCTCGATCCGGTCGGCGCCGGCCAGCAGGCCCAGCTCGGCGGCGGCCACGCCGGTGCCCCGGTCGTTGTGCGGGTGCAGGCTCAGCACCAGGCTCTCCCGCCGGGGCAGGCGCCGGTGCATCCACTCGATCGAGTCGGCGTAGACGTTGGGCATGGCCATCTCGACGGTGGCCGGCAGGTTGATGATCAGCTTCCGGTCCGGCGTCGGGTCGATCACCTCGATGACCGCCGAGCAGACCTCCAGCGCGTACTCCAGCTCGGTGCCCGTGTAGGACTCCGGCGAGTACTCGTAGTGGATGTCGGTGTCCGGGGTGTGGATCTCCGCGTACTTCTGGCACAGCCGCGCGCCCTGGGTGGCGATGTCGGTGATGCCGTCGCGGTCCAGGCCGAAGACCACCCGGCGCTGCAGCGTCGAGGTGGAGTTGTAGAAGTGCACGATGGCCCGGCGGGCGCCGCGCAGCGACTCGAAGGTCCGCTCGATCAGGTGCTCCCGGCACTGGGTCAGCACCTGGATGGTGACGTCCTCCGGGATCAGGTCCTGCTCGATCAGCTGCCGTACGAAGTCGTAGTCGGTCTGGCTCGCCGACGGGAAGCCGACCTCGATCTCCTTGTAGCCCATCTGCACCAGGAGCTGGAACATCCGCCGCTTGCGCTCGGGTGACATCGGGTCGATCAGCGCCTGGTTGCCGTCGCGGAGGTCGACGGCGCACCAGCGGGGCGCGGCCTCGACGCGGCGGGTCGGCCAGGAGCGGTCCGGCAGGTCGACGCCGAACTCACGGTGGTACGGGACGTAGCGGTGGACCGGCATCCGGCTGGGGCGCTGGCCGGCGAACGGATCGGTGGCGGTGACAGGTTGAGCCATCTCGGAGTGCTCCCTGGAACATGTGGCGTCAGCAGATCGGAAAGGTGTCGGCGGACTGCCGGGCGACGGTGCGCGGCGGTGCCGAGAAGAAGATCGGATGTGCTGGACGGCGCGTAGCGACTCCGCGACGAGGTGCCGGCCGGTCAGGCCTCGTCGCGGCAGCCAAGGAGAAGGTACGCGCGCCACATGACAAGGTCACCCTACGTGGTGGGACGGGCGGTGGGAAGGCTGGTCCGGACTATGGGACCAGTGTCACTGAACCGGTGGATCTCGCGACTGTCGGTAGCCGGGGTGTCCGTTCCACCCGGGCGACAGCGGGCACGATCACCAGTCCGACCAGGGTGAAGATCGCCGCAGCCGGGTACCAGCCCCAGCCGCCGGTGCTCACGCCGAGCGCGGTCAGCCCGGCCGGCGCGATCAGGAACTGCACCTGGGAGCCGAGCCCGAACGCGCCGACGTACGCGCCGCGCTGGGCGGCGGGCGGCAGCGTGGCGGTGAGCCCCCAGGTACCCGCCGACTCGATCATCTCGGCCAGGATGAGCACCGTCGCGGCGGCCACCAGCACCGCCACGGTGAGCGGTCCCCGGGTCGCGCCGGAGACCGGCAGCACCAGGCAGAACAGGGCGATCAGCACCGCACCCCGGCGGGACGCCCGGGCCGCGCCCGGCGCGGTGTCCGCGCCCCGGCTGGCCCGCACCTGGAACAGCACGACCAGCACGGTGTTGAGCAGCACCAGCGCGGCGATGATCGTCTTCGGCGCGTCGGTACGGGTGAGGATCCACAGCGGCATCACCGTCAGGTAGAGCGTCTGGTGCGCGGTGAGCAGCCCGGACAGCAGCGCGACGGTCATGAAGGGCCGGTCCCGCAGCACCGCCAGCCGGCTCGTCGGCTCGGCCGTGCGGGTCACCTCCGGCAGCCGGGGCAGCCGGCGCACGAAGCCGGCGGTCACCAGGAAGACCACTGTGATGAACCAGACCATCCCGCGGTACGCCCAGATCGTGTCGACGGCCAGCACCAGGCCGCTGATCAGCGCGCCGAGCCCGAAGCCGACGTTCAGCGAGGAGCGCTGGTAGGCCATCGCGGTGACCCGTTCCTCCGGGCGCAGCACGTTTATCGAGTAGACCTGGCGGGCCACGCCGGTCGCCGCGCCCGTCACGGCCAGCGCGATCACCACGGCGAGGAACCCGGCGAAGCCGCCGACGAACGGGTACGCGGCGAACAGCGCCGCGTCCAGCAGCAGGCAGACGATCCACACCCGCTGCGGCCCGTACCGGTCGGTGAGCCCGCCCAGCGGCACGGTGCCGAGCAGGGACGCCCCGGCGGCGAGGGAGAGGCCGAGACCCACCTGCGCCGGGCTCAGCCCGAGCGCCCGGGTGAAGAAGACGGCGCTGCCGGCCTGGAACAGGCCGTGACCGACGGCGAACACCATGGCCTGCACGGCCAGGGCGCGGGTCAGACCGGCCGGCGGTACGACGTGACGGACGGCGGTGCGGATGCTCTCTCTGGCCCCCATGACCGGTGAGCAAACCGTGCCCCCCGCGCTCCGGTCGAACCTTTTAGTCTGGGCCGAATCCGGCGTCGGGGGTGCGTGTGTCCGAGTTGCGGTTCAATCTGGCCGACGTGGCGGGCGTGCGGTTCGCGGTGTCGCCGGCCAACGAGACCGTGATGAGCATGTGGGCGCTGGCCGAGCCGGTCCGCTACGCGGTGCACCTGCCGTGGATCGACCGCGCCCGGGCGACGCTGCGCCGCCCCGAGGTGGCCGATCGGGTCCGCCCGTTGACGGACCTGGCCCGGCCGCGCCGCTGGCTACCGGACTTCCTGACCCCGGCCGCCCGCCCGGACGCGGACATGGCGGACCAGCTCGACCAGATCGCGGCGACGCCGCCCGACGTGGTGGTACAGGACCTGCTGGCCACCGTTCCGAGCCGTCCGCTGAGCCCGTACGGGCAGGCGTTGCTCGCCGACCCGGCCGGGCTGCTGCCGCAGCTCGTCGAGGCGCTCCGAGTCTGGTACGAGGAGGCGATCGCCCCCGACTGGCCGCGCATGCGGGCGCTGCTGGACGCCGACGTGGCGTACCGGGCGGCCCAGCTCGCCGAGGGTGGCGCCGGCCGGTTGTTCGAGCAGTTGCACCCGAGCCTGCGCTGGCTCGGCGACCGCGTGGTGAGCGACGATCCGTTCGAGCGGGACTTCGATCTGCGGGGGCGTGGGCTGGCACTGAATCCGAGTGTGTTCACCGACCGGCGGGTGCTGTGGAACCTGCTGGAGGACTCGATGCCCGCCGGGGCGTACCCGGTGCGGGCGGTCGGGACGCTGTGGGAACGCGGACCCGAACCGGCGGGCGACGCGCTCGCCCGGGTGGTGGGTGCCGGCCGGGCCGCGTTGCTGCACCTGCTCGACGCGGCGACGACCACCACGGACCTCGCCCGGCTCACCGGGCTGTCCGCCGGGAACGTGTCCCAGCACCTCTCCGCGCTGCACGCCGCCGGTCTCGTCACCCGGTCCCGGGCCGGGCGGCACGTGCTCTACCGCAACACCGAGGTCGGTGCCGCGTTGCTCCGCGCGGCGCGGGGCGGCTGAGCGCGCGGCGTCACGACGTCGCCGGCGCGTCCTGCCCCACCGGTTCGCCCTCGGTCACCGCGCCCGCGAGTTCGACGCTGCCGGGCGCCGCACCGGGCTCTCCGGTCAGCGTCAGCGTGCCGAAGCCGGCCCGTACCGCGGCCGGTGTGCCGTCCTCCCGGAAGCAGTAGATGCCCACGTCCAGTGGCGCGTTCAGCGACGCCGAGGTGCTGTCGACCGTGTAGCAGGGGCCGTCGACGCCGGGCAGCGGCTCGGCGGGGGAGACCGCGAGCGGCGCACGCCTGTCGGTCAGCACCTCCAGCCAGTCGGTGAACGGGTGCTGCACCCGGGGGTCGAGCCGGCGCGGCACCGCGTCGTCGGCGTCGCCGAGGCGGACGCAGGTCGCCGCCTGTGCCCAGCCGGCCGAGGGCAGCGCGCACTGGAACAGCCCGTCGGAGGTGGCGGCGAGCGAGACGTCCACCGTGCCGGCGTGCCCCCAGCCGGGCACGTCGACCCGCCAGCTGCCGTCGTTGGCGCTGGTGAACGCCACGGTGCGGGGCGTGCCCTCGGCGGGCGCGAAGGCGTACGTGGCGGTGAGGTGCCGGTCCTGCGCGGCGGCGGCCAGCCCGGCCAGTTCCTCTCGGGCGGCGTCGACCTGCACCGGGACCGGGTCGGCGGTGCCGGTGGGCGCCGCTTCGGGGTGGTCGCCGGTACAGGCGGCCAGCAATGCCGGCAGGGTGAGCGCGAGCACGCCGGTCAGGCGGGCCGCACGTCGATGAGCGTGCACGGGCTCATTCTGCGTCGTGGGGACGGTCGCGGACAGCCCACCGTACGGCTGTACCGCTTGGCGTGTCGCGTATTGCCGGGCTGGTGAGCCGCCCCACGCCGGGGCCGGATGGTGGGATCACCCGACCCGGCGTCGCGGCCCGCCCGATAGGCTGAGGCGGTCTGACACGCGCCGCCGGACCGAGAAACCCGGCGGCGTCGGCACGCTCAGGGTCGTCGCTGGGAGGGAGTGCACCGTCGTGGCACTCGTGGTGCAGAAGTACGGCGGGTCCTCCGTCGCCAACGCCGAGCGGATCAAGCGGGTGGCCGAGCGCATCGTGGCCGCGCGCAAGGCTGGCGACGACGTGGTGGTGGTGGTGTCCGCGATGGGCGACACCACCGACGAGCTGCTCGACCTGGCCAACCAGGTCAGCCCGCTGCCGCCGGGCCGCGAGCTGGACATGCTGCTCACCGCCGGGGAGCGGATCTCCATGGCGCTGCTCGCCATGGCCATCCACAACCTGGGGTACGAAGCCCGCTCGTTCACCGGTTCGCAGGCCGGCGTGATCACCACCTCGGTGCACGGCCGGGCCCGGATCATCGACGTGACCCCGGGGCGGCTCAAGGGCGCGCTGGACGAGGGTGCGGTGGTCATCGTCGCCGGCTTCCAGGGCGTCTCGCAGGACACCAAGGACGTCACCACGCTCGGCCGTGGCGGCTCGGACACCACCGCCGTGGCGCTCGCCGCCGCGCTCGAGGCGGACGTCTGCGAGATCTACACCGACGTGGACGGCATCTTCACCGCCGATCCGCGCATCGTGCCGAACGCCCGGCACATCAAGCAGATCACCTACGAGGAGATGCTGGAGCTGGCCGCCTGCGGCGCGAAGGTGCTGCACCTGCGCAGCGTCGAGTACGCGCGGCGCGCGGGCTTGCCGATCCACGTCCGTTCGTCATACTCGACCAACACCGGCACGATGGTCACCGGATCGATGGAGGACCTTCCTGTGGAACAGGCACTGATCACCGGGGTCGCCCACGACCGCAGCGAAGCGAAGATCACGATCGTCGGCGTGCCCGACGAGCCCGGCGCCGCCGCGCGGATCTTCGACACCGTGGCCGGGGCCGAGATCAACATCGACATGATCGTGCAGAACGTGTCCACCGAGGGCACCGGCCGCACCGACATCTCGTTCACGCTGCCCAAGGCCGACGGCCCGACCGCGATGGCCGCGCTCAGCAAGATCCAGGAGACGGTCAAGTTCAAGGGCCTGCTCTACGACGACCACGTCGGCAAGGTCTCGCTGATCGGCGCGGGCATGCGCTCGCACCCGGGCGTGGCCGCCGGCTTCTTCGCCGCCCTCGGCGCGGCCGGCGTGAACATCGAGATGATCTCCACGTCGGAGATCCGGGTCTCCGTGGTCTGCCGCGACACCGACCTGGACAAGGCGGTCAAGGCCATCCACGACGCCTTCGAGCTGGGTGGTGACACCGAAGCCGTCGTCTACGCCGGCACCGGGCGGTAACGCGCCGTGGCGTCGCTGCCCACCCTCGCCGTGGTCGGGGCGACAGGTGCCGTCGGCACGGTGATGTGCCAGATCCTCTCCTCGCGGCGCAACGTGTGGGGCGAGATCCGGCTGCTCGCCTCCGAGCGGTCGGCCGGCCGGCGCGTGCAGTGCCGGGGCGAGGAGTTGACCGTCCAGGCGCTCACCGCCGACGCGCTCGCCGGCGTCGACGTGGCGATGTTCGACGTGCCGGACGACGTCTCGGCGGAGTGGGCCCCGGTCGCCGCCGCGCGCGGCGTGGTCGTGGTGGACAACTCCGGCGCGTTCCGGATGGACCGCGACGTGCCGCTGGTGGTCACCGAGATCAACCCCGAGCAGGTACGCAACCGGCCCAAGGGCATCATTGCCAACGCCAACTGCACCACGATGGCGATGATCGTGGCGGTCGCGCCGCTGCACCGCGAGTACGGCCTGCGCGAGCTGGTGCTCGCGTCGTACCAGGCGGTCTCCGGGGCGGGGCAGGCCGGCGTGGACGCGCTGCACCTCCAGCTCGGCAAGATCGCCGGCGACCGGGTGCTCGGCTCCCGCGCCGGTGACGTGCGCCAGGCCGTCGGCGACGAGCTGGGCCCGTTCCCGGCACCGCTGGCGCTCAACGTCGTACCGTGGGCGGGCTCGCTCGCCGACGGCGGCTGGTCGTCGGAGGAGATGAAGCTGCGCAACGAGTCGCGCAAGATCCTCGGGCTGCCCGATCTCAAGGTGTCCGCCACCTGCGTACGGGTGCCGGTGGTGACCGGCCACTCGGTCGCCGTGCACGCGGTCTTCGCCACCGAGGTGGACGCCGAGGGCGCCCGCGAGGTGCTGCGCAACGCGCCGGGCGTGATCCTGGTCGACGACCCGGCGTCCGGGGAGTTCCCGATGCCGATCGACGCGGTCGGCACCGACCCCTCGTGGGTGGGCCGGATCCGCCGCGCGGTGGACGACCCCCGCGCCCTGGACCTCTTCGTAACGGGCGACAACCTTCGCAAGGGCGCCGCCCTGAACACGGCCCAGATCGCCGAACTCCTCGCCAAGGAGCTGACCCGCCCCTAAGCCCCGCCCCCGCGCCGCGCCCGCGCCGCGCCCGCCCAGAGTCCGTCGATCATGAAGTTGACGGCAATCGCCGCCCGATTTGTCGCCGCCAACTTCATGATCGACGGGCTGGGAGACGGGGGCGGGGGGAGGCGGGGAGAGGGGGGCGGGTCAGGCTGCCGAGAGGTGGACTCCGTCTCGGCCGTGGCGCTTCACGGCGTACAGGGCCTGGTCGGCTCGGTGCAGGGTGCGCTCGGGGGACTCGCCGGGTCGCGGCAGGGCCACGCCGACGCTGATCGTCCGGCCGGTACGGCGGGCCGCCTCGGTGAGCCGTTCGGCGATCCGGACCGCCTCCTCCGGGCGGCTGACCTCGATCACCGCCACGAACTCGTCGCCGCCGGTCCGGTACAGCTCGTCGCCCTGGCGCAGCGCACCTTCGAGGGCCCGGGCCAGACCCACCAGCAGCCGGTCGCCGGCCTGGTGGCCGTACGTGTCGTTGACGTCCTTGAACCCGTCCACGTCGATCGCCAGCAGCGCGGTACGCCCCGGCGTGGCGGTGGCGATCCGCTTCCCGAACGGGCCGGTGTGCCGCAGCCCGGTGAGCGGGTCGGAGCTGGCCTGCTCGCGGAGCCGGGCGAGCGTACGCAGCCGGTCCAGGCAGGTCCACGCCTGCCCGGCGAGCAGTTCGATCAGGTTGACGGTGGTCGGGTCGGGGCGCCGGCGTTGCTCGTCGGCGACCAGCAGCACCCCGCCGGACGCCGGTGCGCCGACCGGCACCGCCACCAGCGTGCGCGCGCCGGCCCGGGTCAGCGGCAGGTACTCCTCGGTGGGCGGGTGGCCCGCCTCGCCCAGCGTGTACGCCGAGCCGTACCGGTGGGCCCGGTCGATCATGCGGTCGAGCGCTGCCGGTCCGGCGTCGGCCAGTTCGGCCCGGATCCGCGCCTCCAGCTCGCCCGGCGTGTCGGTGGGCGCGCCGAGGCGCGGGCCGCGCCGGCCGGTGAGCACCAGCACGGCGGCGGAGAGCGCCGACACGTCCCGGGCCGCGGCGAGCGCGGCGGTCATCAGGTCCCAGTCGGTCGGCGCGGCCGTGAACGCGGCGGCGTGCCGGAGCAGCTTCTCGCTGCGGCTCTCGGCCGGCGGCCCGCCGAGCGCGGCGATCCGGCCGCCGAGACGGTCGGCCACCAGCTCGGCGGTCTCCCGCCACGCGGCGAGCACGACCGGTTCGCTCCACTGCAGGTCGAGCACGCCGATCGGGTGGCCGTCCGGGTCGCGTACCGGCACGCAGAGTTCCGCGGTGACGTCCGGGCGGACCTCGAGGTAGTCGGGGTCGGCGCCGACGTCGGGGACCGCGGCGGTGACGCCGGAGGCGTAGACCCGTCGCACCACCGAGGGTTCGGGCCGGTGGCGGCCCGGCGGGGCGCCGTCGGCGGTGGCCGGTACGTGCGAGAACACCTGCCAGGCGCCGGTGGCGGCGACGCAGCGCAGACGGTCGTGGACGCGGAGCAGGACGGTGGCGGTCGCCGGGGTGTGCCGGGCGAGCGCGGCGACGGTCCACTGGCATGCCTCCGGGACGGTGGACGCCGTGGGGAGGCGCACCGTGACGTCGCGGAGGACTCGCTCGTGATCCACGTCGTTCCTGCTCGGAGGGGGTCGGGTCGCGATCAAGCGTACTCAGCGCAACCGCTGCCGACCTTCGTACACATGTGCTATCCACAGGCTGTGGACGCCGCCTGTGGGCGGAATCGGGCCTGCGCGAGGAGGGCGCGCGGCGATAGCGTGAGGGCCCGGGACCCGAGGAGGCCGCCGATGCTCATCGCCCAGCTCAGCGACCCGCACGTGACCACCGGCCCGCTCGCGGCCGCCCCGGCGTCCGGGCTGCACCGGGCGCTCGGCACGGTGCTCGCGCTGCGTCCCCGGCCCGACTGCGTGGTGATCACCGGTGACCTGACCGCCAACGGCCGCCCGGACGAATACCTCGCCCTGCGCGAGATCGTCGGCGCGTTCCCGCTGCCGGTGCACCTGGTGACCGGCAACCACGACGACCGCGAGTCGCTGCTCGACACGTTCGGCGGCACCCCCTACCTGGCGGGTGGCTTCTCGGCGCACTACCACGTCGACCTGCCGGACGCGACACTCGTGGTGCTCGACTCGCTCACCCCCGGCAGTCCCGGCGGACGCCTCGGCGACGAGCAGCTCGCCTGGCTCGACGGGGTGCTCGCCGGGCGTACCGACGCGCCCGCCGTCGTGTGCCTGCACCATCCGCCGGTCGCGGTGGGCGCACCCGTCATGGACGCCATGGGCCTCGCCGACGCCGACGCGCTCGCCGCCGTGATCGGCCGCCACCCCCATGTCGTACGCGTCGCCGCGGGTCACCTGCACCGTCAGGTCACGAGCGCGTTCGCCGGTACGGTGCTGACCACCGCGCCGAGCACCTGGATCCAGGTGGGCCTGGCCATGACCGACGACGAGGAGCCGGGGTTCCTCGCCGAGCCGACCGCCTTCCTGCTGCACCTGATCGCCGACGGCGGCTGCGTGACGCACACCGTCCAGGTCAGCCACGCCGCCGGGCGCACCTGCTGGTTCTGAGCCGCGCCGCCGATGCTCTGGTACGTCGCGTACGGCTCGAACCTGTACGCCGCGCGGCTCGACTGGTACCTCCGTGGCGGGTGTCCACCGGGCGGGCTGCGCACGTACCCCGGCTGCCGGGACCGCCGGCCACCGCGCCGGACGGCTCCGGTGCTGATCGACGGCGGCGTCTACTTCGCCGGGGAGTCGCGGGCCTGGACCGGCGGCATGGCGTTCTACGACCCGCTGCTGCCGGGCCGGGCGGCAGCGCGCGGCTACCTGGTGACAGTCGAGCAGTTCGCGGACATCGCCGCGCAGGAGATGTACCGGCCGCCCGGGGCCGACCTGGCCGGGATCCGCACGGCTGTCGAGACCGGGCGGGCGACGCTCGGGCCGGGCCGGTACGAGACGCTGCTGCGCGTCGGCGTCCACGAGGGCCTGCCGATGCTCACGTTCACCGCGCCGCACCGGGCGGTGGAGGTGCAGTGGACCCGGCCCGCGCCGATCTACCTCGGGATGTTGGCGCGCGGGCTGCGCGAGGCACACGGCTGGGACGCCGCGCAGACCGTCGGCTACCTGGCGGGCCGGCCGGGGGTCGCCGGGCGGTGGACCCGGTCCGCGTTGCGGAGGCTGGTCGGCGCCGGCTGAGGGTGGCGGTGGCGATTTGTCCTGATGCAACCGCCGTCGCCGCCGGGCCCGTCTTGCAGCCGTAGGGTCCCGGGAAGGAGCGGTATGCGGGCCGAGGACGAGACCGAGTACGTGGCGTACGTGCGGGCACGGCTGCCCGTGCTGCACCGCACCGCGTACCTGATCTGCGGTGACGCGCACCTGGCGGACGACATCGTGCAGACGACGCTCACCAAGCTCTACCGGTACTGGCGGCGGGCGGCCGCGGCGGACGACACCGACGCGTACGTCCGGCGGATTCTGATCCACACCTATCTGGACGAACGCCGGCGCGGGTGGTTCCGGATCCGGCTGCTGCCGCAGGCGCCGGATCGACCGGCCGCCGCGCCGCCGGACGTCGAGGAACGCGACGGCCTCGAGGATCTGCTGGCCGGCCTGCCACCGGCCCAGCGGGCCGTGCTGACCCTGCGCTTCCTCTGCGACCTTCCCGTCGCCGAGGTGGCAAGCCTGCTCAACTGCTCGACCGGCAACGTCAAGAGCCACACCTCTCGTGGGCTCGCGAAGCTGCGCAAGCGGCTCGATCTGGAGACCTGCACCGACAACCGAGCGGGAGGCTGACATGACCTGGGACGAGGATCGGGCGGGTGCGGTCGTCCGCCGGGTGCTGGCCCGGGTCGACGTGCCGCCGAGCCGGGTCGATCCGGCAGCGGTGGTGGTCGCCGCGCGCAGGGCCGAACAGCGGCGTCGCCGGCTCACCGTCACCCTCGCGGCGGCAACGGTGCTCGCGATCGGGCTCGGGTCGGCGGTGGCGCTGGGCCGGGACGGCAGCGGCCGAGGCATGGACGAGGTCATCGACCGGCCGTCCCCGGGCCCGACCGAGACCCGCGCCGTGCCCACCGTGGACCAGGTGCGGGTACGGGTGAGCGCGAGTCCGGCCGAGTGCACCTCCGAGCAGTACGACACGCCTGACGACGCGTACTTCCCGAGCCTGGGCGCGGTGGACCCCAGCGGCCGGTTCCTCGCGGGGACCTCCCCGGTGGGGGACTGGCGGAAGAAGGGTTTCCGCACCTACCTGGTGATCTGGGACCGGGGGAAGGCGAACCTCGTGGAGTTGTCACGTGCCTTCCAGGCCACCGTGACCGCGATCAACTCCGCGGGTGTGGCCGTCGGCAACCGCTGGGACGGCGAGAATCGGCCCGACGTGCCCTGGGTCTACCGCGACGGGCAGGTGCGGAACCTTCCCCTGCCCGAGGGCTACCGGGACGTCCAGCCGGTCTCGGTCGACGCCGCCGGGGAGATCCTGGGAGTCGCCGTCGGTAGCGACGACCAGGCGGTCCTGGTCCGGTGGGACGCCGCGGCGCAGACTCCGCCACGGGTCGTCGCGAACCACGTCGGCAACTTCCTCGGCCGGGCGTCCGACGGCACGGTCATCGACACCGTGAGGCTCGCCCGGGAAGCGGGGGGCATCCGGATCTCCCGGCCGGGCGGCGGCACCGTGGTGCAGCCCGCTGCGCCCGATTGGCACTTCCGACGGGACGCTCCGGTGCAGGGCGACTGGCTGGCCGGAACCGTCTGGGGCGTCGGCGCCGAGAAGTCGTCACCGGCGCAGTGGAACGTCCGGACGGGCCGGCTCACGGTGTTCCTCGGCCTGGACACCCACCGGGTCGACACCGTCGTCACCGACCGGAACGGGCGGCTGGTCGTCTCGACGCCTCGGCAAGGCTGGTTCCTGGTCGGACCGGACGGGACGGCGCGGCCGATACCGAGGAGCCTGACGGGCGAGCGCCAGTTGTGGAGGATCCTTTTCGACGACGCGGGACGCATCTACGGCGGGGCGGCCGACGAGAGCGGGCGGCAGTGGCCGGTGGTCTGGCAGTGCCGGTGACCGGCACGCGCGGCAGTGAGTCGAGTTCGGACAGTTCGCTCGATGTACCGGGCCGTCGGATGTGAACGACCGTTCGGTCGACGATGGGTGACCGGCAGGGGGTGATTCCGGCAGGGACGGTTGCCAGCGCAAGGAAATGCGCGTGACATGAGCGTCGGCGCCGGCTCCCTGTCCCTGGGGGCCGGCGCCATCGACGGCGGCAGGCATCGAGAGCCTGCGCCGCGCGGAATTTCACCTGACCGTCATGTCCGACTCGTCCGGCAGACCGGTACGGGCCGCCCGAGACAACGACGATTCCTGATGCCGCCCCGTTCGACCTGGCGGCCGGTGGATGAGAAGCTACCCCGGCGGGGCGGCGTTCCCCCGAGTACCGCCCTCCGCGATCGACACCTGTCACGGCACGGACCAGGGTCGCCGGGCGCACCATCGCCCGGACGCCACATACCGGCATCTCACGAGGAGTTCCATGTCCGTCACCGGGATGCGACGCCGGGCCGCCGTCGGCCTGGCCGCACTCGCCGCGACCGCGTTCACCGCGGTCGCCGTCACCCCCGACCAGGCCGAGGCCCGCCCGAAGCCGGTCGACGTCCAGTTGCTCGCGATCAACGACTTCCACGGCAACCTGGAGCCGCCGAGCGGGTCCAGCGGCACCATCGAGGGCCAGCCGGCCGGTGGCGCGGAATACCTGGCCAGCCACCTGAAGAAGATGCGCGCCGAGGCCAAGAAGCAGGGCAAGGGCACCGTCACCGTCGCCGCCGGTGACCTCATCGGCGCCTCGCCGCTGCTGTCCGCCGCGTTCCACGACGAGCCCACCATCGAGGAGATGAACCTCGCCGGGCTGGAGTTCGCGAGCGTCGGCAACCACGAGTTCGACGAGGGCGCGGCCGAGCTGCTGCGCATGCAGCGTGGCGGCTGCCACCCGGTGGACGGCTGCGCCGACGGCACCCCCTTCAAGGGCGCCAAGTTCTCGTACCTCTCGGCGAACGCCTTCAAGACCTCCACCGGCCTGCCGCTGATGCAGCCGTTCGGCATCAAGATCGTCAAGGGTGTGCCGATCGGCTTCATCGGGATGACCCTGGAGGGCACCCCGAACATCGTCAGCCAGCAGGGCGTCGCCGGCCTGCGGTTCACCGACGAGGCCGACACCGCCAACAAGTACGCCAAGATCCTGCGCCTGCTCGGCGTCAAGAGCATCGTCGTGCTGCTGCACGAGGGCGGCGTGCAGAACGGCGGCGGCATCAACGACTGCACCGGGTTCAGCGGCCCGATCGTCGACATCGCCAACCGGATGGACCCGTCCATCGACGTGATCGTCAGCGGGCACACCCACGCCGCGTACAACTGCAACATCAACAACAAGCTGGTCACCAGCGCCAGCTCGTTCGGCCGCCTGGTCACCCAGATCGACCTGAAGATCGACCCGCGTACCCGCGACGTGGTGAGCGCGTCCGCCAACAACGTGGTCGTCACCCGGGACGTCGAGCCGGACCGGCCCTCGACCGATCTGATCAACCGGTACAAGACCGCGCTCGGCCCGGTGGCCGACCGGGTGGTCGGCGAGACCACCGCCGCGATCACCAAGACGCAGGAGAACCTGTACCAGACCGGGGTCGACGTCAACGGCAAGCCGACGTACCAGACCGGTGAGTCGCCGCTGGGCAACCTGATCGCCGACGCGCAGCTCGCCGCGACCGACACCGAGCAGAACGCGGTGGCCGCGTTCATGAACCCCGGTGGCGTACGCGCCGACCTCGACGCCGGCCCGGTCACCTACGCCGAGGCGTTCACCGTGCAGCCGTTCGCCAACAACCTGGTGACGCTCGACCTGACCGGCGCGCAGCTCTACTGCATGCTG
The DNA here is from genome assembly GCF_050948515.1 of Micromonospora sp. CA-248089. Lineage (NCBI taxonomy): Bacteria > Bacillati > Actinomycetota > Actinomycetes > Micromonosporales > Micromonosporaceae > Micromonospora > Micromonospora sp. CA-248089. Next base: position 6,210,103 of record NZ_CP192016.1, on the reverse strand, counting down.
GAGCAGCAGTTCACTGTGGCGCGCGTGCTCTACGCGTCCTCGACCGTCAACTACGTCGTGGACGTCAACGGCACCACCGCGCCGGCCGGCACGCCGTGCGCCGGCACCCGCGTGGTCCGGGGCAGCCTCACCATCAACGGCACCCCGGTGACGGACACCGCCACCTACCGGGTCACCGTGAACAACTTCCTCGCCGGTGGCGGCGACGGCTTCAGCGTCCTGACCGGCGGCACCAACGCGGTGACCGGCCAGATCGACCTGGACGCCTTCACCGCGTACCTGACCGAGAAGTCGCCGGTCTCCCCGCCGGCGCTGGACCGGATCCGCACCACCACCGAGGTCGCGGCCGGCTGACCGCCGACCGCATCGCCGACGGGCCCCGGAGCGCCGCTCCGGGGCCCGTTCGCGTCCGGCGGCCCGCTTCGTCGCAGGCCGCCGGCTTGTCAGGTCGCCCGCGCGGGCTCGGGCGCCGGCGTCGCAGCGACCGTCGACCGGCCGTCCTGCGCGGCGCTGAGCAGCGGACGCAGCGACAGCGCGAGCAGCGAGGCGGCCAGGCAGCCGCCCACCACGACGGCCACCCACACCCGGCCGTTCGCCGCGCCGATCAGCGGGCCGGCGGTGACCGGGCCGACCACGCCGCTGATCCCGAAGATCATCGAGCTCATCGCGTTGTACCGGCCGCGCAGCTCGTCGGTGGCGAGCGCGTTGGTCAGGGCGGGCATGACCGGCGACAGCATCGTCTCGCCGAACCCGAAGATCGCCGAGCAGGCCACCACGCCGAGCGCCGCGAGCACCGCGTTGCCGCTGCCCACCACGCCCGCCGCGCCGAGCACCAGCCACGCGCCGGCGAAGACCGCGCCGACGGTGGCCAGAGCGCGGGTACGGCTGCGCCCCTCCAGCCGCCGGATCACCAGCAGCTGCGAGAGCACGATCATCACGGTGTTCGCGGCCAGCGCCCACGCCACCACCCGGGGCGTCACCTCGACCACCCGCACCGAGTACGCCGCGAAGCCCACCTCGATCTGCGCGTACCCGCAGGTGGTGAGCACCAGGCCGAAGATGACGAGGCGGCGGAACGGCCGGTCCCGCAGCACCGTGAGGTAGCCGCCGGTCCTCCGGTCGGCGGCCTTCGCGCCGACTGCCACGGCCGGCCGGCGCCCGACGTGCGGCAGGCTCAGCAGGATCAGGGCCGGGGTCAGGTAGCTCACCGCGTCCAGCAGGTAGATCACCTCGAAGGTGACCGGACGGGCCACGTCGACCACCGCGCCGGAGATCAGGCCACCGGTGCCGATGCCAAGGTTGAGCAGCGCGAAGTTGAGCCCGAAGACGCGCTGCCGCTCGCCGTCGTCGGTGAGCGAGGCGAGGATCGTGTTCTGCCCGGCCCAGATCGCCGAGCTGCCGACCGCGACCAGCGTCATCACGCCGAACGCCGAGGCGGTCGAGTTGACGAGCGCCAGCGAGCCGGTGCCGATCGCCTCGATCACCAGGCACGGCAGCACCACCCGGCGCGCGCCGAACCGGTCGATGAACGTTCCGGCAAGCGGCGAGAGAGCCAGCGTGACCGCGCCGAACCAGCCGATCACCAGCCCGGCCCGGGTGTCGGTCAGGCCGCGTACGTCGGTGAGGTAGATGAACAGGAACGGCAGGGTGAGGCCGCGCCCGACGGCGGAGAACAACGTGCCGAGGAGGATCCGGCGGGCTTCGGGACGGGCGGGCAGGGCGCGGCGCAGCATGCTGGGATTCTGTTCGGCGGGTACGACGACCGCGACCCGTTTACCCCTTACGCCAGCGGTCGCCGGGCCGGAAGGTGAGCGAGCACACGTGCTCTGCCATGCTGACCCGGTGACGACGACCTGGCGGCACCTGCCCGCACCGGCCCGCGAGATCGCCGAGACGGCCACCGACGCGGTGAGGGCCGCGCAGGCCCGCGACGCCGAGGCGTACGCCCCGGCTGTCGAGCGGCTGGCCGCCGCCGACCGGTCCGGGCTGGTGCTCGGCGGCGTGGTCCGGCTGCTGCTGGAGGAGGGGCACCCGGACGGACTCGACGGCGACGACGTACGGCAGGTGCTCGAACAGTGCGTCCGGTCGGCGGCATCCTGGTGGCCCGACGTCGACCCGCACGTACTGCTGGTGCTGCTGGCCGGCGCGCTCGGCGTCTACGACCCGGGCGACGACGAGAACCCGCCCGATCCGGCGGCGGTCGCCCGGCACGCCCCGCTGCTGGTGGCCGACCTGCTGGCGGTTACCGGACGACCGTTCGCCGAGTACCTGACCGCCGCGTTCGCCGAGGTGGCGCGCACGGAGACGCAGGACTGACGGTTCTGCCGGCCGTCCGGCCCGCGCGCCCACGTCCCGGCGGCGAGCCGGTGGCCGGCGCGACGGCTCACGGGCCGGCGGCCGGCGTGGCGGCTCACGGGCCGGCGGCGGGTCGGCGGCTCACGGGCTGGCGGCCAGGAAGACGAACGCGGCGAGCAGCACCAGGTGCACGCCGCCCTGGAGCACAGTCGCCCGGCCCGGCACCACGGTGAGCACCGCCGTCACCGCGGTCAGCGCCAGCAGCGTCATCTGGGTGCCTCCCAGGCCCAGCACCAGCGGCCCGTCCAGCCAGATCGAGGCGATCGCGATGGCCGGGATGGTCAGGCCGATGCTGGCCATGGCCGAGCCGAGCGCGAGGTTGAGGCTGATCTGCACCCGGTCCCGCCGGGCCGCCCGAGCCGCGGCGAGCGTCTCCGGCAGCAGCACCAGCAGCGCGATGATCACGCCGACGAAGGCCTGCGGCAGGTTGGCGGCGCCGACGGCCGTCTCGATCGCCGGGGAGATCGTCTTCGCGTCGCCCACCACCGCGACCAGCGCCACCACGAGCAGAGCCAGGCTGGCCAGGGCAGTACGCGTGGACGGTGGCTCCGCGTGCCCGTCGCCGGTCTTGTCCTCGGCGAGGATGCTGCCCTCCTGTGTGACCGGGAGGAAGTAGTCGCGGTGCCGGCCGGTCTGCACCATGACGAACAGCAGGTAGAGGGCCAGCGAGGCGACCGCCGCGAAGGCGAGCTGGGCCGGGGAGAACTCCGGACCCGGCCGGCTCGTGGTGAACGTCGGCACCACCATGCTGAGCGTGGCGAGCGTGGCCACCGTCGCCAGCGCCCCGCCGGTGCCCTCCGGGTTGAACACCGCCACCTGCCGGCGTAGCGCGCCGAGCAGCAGCGACAGGCCGAGAATGCCGTTACAGGTGATCATGACGGCGGCGAAGACCGTGTCCCGCGCCAGCGCCTGCGTCTTGTCGCCGCCGCTGATCATCAGCGTGACGATCAGACCGACTTCGATCACGGTGACCGCCACCGCGAGCACGAGTGACCCGTACGGTTCACCGACCTTGTGCGCGACCACCTCGGCGTGGTGGACGGCCGCCAGCACAGCCGCCGCGAGCAGGGCCGCGACCACGGCGATGAGCGGGCCGGGCAGCTCCCGTCCCCAGGTCATCACGAGCACGAGCACGGCGACCAGGGGCGCGACGGTGGTCCAATCGGTCAGGCGGGATCGGATCATCGGCGGCATGCGCACACTTTGCCAGGAGGCAGGGGCAACCGCGCGTGGCGGGGTGGCTTCGGGCAGTCCTGTCGATCTATTCGATCGAGGCCGGCTGCTCCACGTGGGCGAGCACCTCACCGAGGTTCGCGATCACGGTTCCGATCCAGCCCGGATCGGTGTCCTGGTGTTCGGTCGTCCGGAGCACCGTCATGCCGACCGCCGCCGCACCGGCCAGCTCGCCGTCCGCGCCGTCGCCCACGTACACGCAGTCGCCCGGTGCGACGCCCAGCCGCTGCGCGGCCGCGCGGTAGATCGCCGGTTCCGGCTTGGCCAGCCCGACCTCGCAGGAGAACACCGTGACGTCGAACCGCCGGGCCAGCGGGCCGCCCGGCCACGCCTCGGCCGTCTCCGAGGTGGCGTTGCTGATCAGGGCCAGCCGGTGCCCGCGCTCCCGCAGCGCGTCGAGCACGTCCAGGGTTCCGGCCGAGACGCGGCCCAGCACCCGGCGGGCGAGCGCCAGCCGGTGCGCGGCGGCGCGGGCCACCTGCTCATCCGTCGGCGCGCCGCCGAGGCGCCCGGCGAGGATGCGGACGGTCTCCTCCGCGTTCCACCGGACGAGCCGGTCCCGCCAGGTCGCGTGGTACGCGTCGACGAGCGCCGCCGGCTCCACGCCGACGATGAGCGCCATCTCGCCGACCACCCGGTCCCGCTCGTCGTCGGCACCGTGGACCAGGGTGTGGAAGAGGTCGAAGACGACCGGCCGTGGCATGGCGGGATCCTACTGCGACGGTGCTCGTCGTCCGGGAACGACAGAGGGCACGTCAGATGCTCGGATCTGGCCCCTTGCCCCTGGTCGGTGTGGCCGGAGTCGTGCGAGCTGTCCATGTAGCAAGCCCTGGCCCAGCAAGCAGCATGACGATCACCCCGGCCCCGATCAGCGGGTACGGGGCGTGAGTTGCACGCTGCTGGTCACATAGCCGTCCCTGGTCGCGACGAGCCGCGGGTCGTTCTGCGACACATAGATGGTGACGTCCTCACCCCGCCAGTAGCCGGGCCCGTTACCCCAGGCACTTTCCAAGGGGACGTTCCAGGTTCGGCCGTGAATCACATACCTGGCATGATCGCCGAACTTGGATCCCTCCGTCACCGCCTGGACCTGTTCGCCGGTCGCCACGAGTTGGCGGATACGGACGTCAGTACGGTGTGCTTGAAGGATTCCCCCGGCGACAAGACCGGCACCAGTCAGGCAGAACAGGACGACGCGCAGCCGGGACCGGGCGATCCAGTCGAACAGCGGCCCAGGGCTGACAGTCGCATGATGCCGACCAGTCATCGCGCCGCCTTCGTCGTGGAAGCTTTGAACCCAGACGACAGACCTGCCCTCCTGGGAATGCACAAGAGGGCACATCCGATCGATCGGATGTGCCCTCTTACCTCTGGTCGGGGTGGCCGGATTCGAACCGACGACCTCTTCGTCCCGAACGAAGCGCGCTACCAAGCTGCGCCACACCCCGAGGCGTGCCGACAAATAGTAGCCCACCCGCCCGCTCGGTCAAACTCGGTACCCCCTGCCCCGCGCACCCGGCAGATCTTGGTACGAAACGGCCCTCCGAGGGGCGGCCGCGTACCAAGATCTGCCGGGAGGTCAGCGGGGGATCAGGGTCAGGATGCTCGCCTCGGGCGGGCAGGCGAAGCGGATCGGGGCGGTGGGATGGGTGCCGAGGCCGGCGGAGACGTGCAGCCAGGAATCCGAGCCGGGCCAGCGGTGCAGCCCGCGCGCCATCGAGCGGGGGAGTCCGCAGTTGGTCACCAGCGCGCCGTAGCCGGGCACGCAGACCTGGCCGCCGTGGGTGTGCCCGGCCAGCATCAGGCCGAAGCCGTCGGCGGCCATCCGGTCCAGCACCACGGGCTCGGGGGAGTGGGACACCGCGATCGACAGCGCCGCGTCGGCGCTGACCGGGCCGGCCACGGCGTCGTAGTCGTCCCGTTCGATGTGCGGGTCGTCCACGCCGACCAGCTCGATCTCCCGCCCACCGGCCTTGAGCGTGGTGCGGGCGTTGTTCAGGTCGGCCCAGCCGGCCCCGGTGAGGATGTCGCGCAGTTCCTCGTACGGCAGCGGCACGCCGTCGGTGTACTCCCGGTCGGGCAGGAAGTAGGTGAAGGGGTTCTTGAAGACCGGCCCGGTGTAGTCGTTGGAGCCGAAGACGAACGCGCCGGGCAGGTCGAGCAGTGGTTGCAGGGCGCGCAGCACGCCCGGCACCGACTCCGGGTGCGCCATGTTGTCCCCGGTGACCACGACCAGGTCGGGGTCGAGCGCGGCCAGCGAGGCCACCCAGTCCTGCTTGCGTCGCTGGTCGGGCATCATGTGCAGGTCGGTCAGGTGCAGCACCCGCAGCGGTTCGGCGTCGGTCGGGAGCACCGGTACGTCGTACCGGCGGAGTGTGAACATGTTGCGCTCGATGAGCGACGCGTACGCCAGGGTGGCCGCGCCGACGGCGACGGTTCCGGCCGCGAGCCGGAATAGTGTGCGCTTTCGCATGGCGTTCAGGGTAGTTTCACCGTCCATGAGCACGCTGAAGGACCGTCTCACCGCCGACATGCGCGCCGCACTCAAGGCGCGCGACGAGCTGACCACCTCCACGCTGCGGATGGCCCTGGCCGCCGTGGGCACCGCCGAGGTCGCCGGCCGGGAAAAGCGCGAGCTCAGCGACGACGAGGTGCTCGCCGTGCTGACCAAGGAGGCCAAGAAGCGCCGCGAGGCGGCAGTGGCGTTCGCCGACGCCGGGCGCGCCGAGCAGGCCGGCAAGGAGACCGCCGAGGGCGAGGTGCTGGAGCGCTACCTGCCCAAGCAGCTCTCCGACGACGAGCTGGCCGAGCTGGTCTCGGGGGCGCTGGCCGCGGGCGGCTTCACCGGCAAGGCGCAGATGGGCCCGGCCATGAAGGCGGCCCAGGCCGCGGTGGCCGGCCGGGCCGAGGGTGGCCGGGTGGCCGCCGAGGTACGCCGGCAGCTCGGTCTCTGACCGGCGCCTTCCGTAGCGCGGAGACAACGACGGCCACCTCCCGTGGGAGGTGGCCGTCGCTGTCTGCTGTCCGGGGTCAGTTCCCCGGTCGTCCCGGTCTGCCGTTACCCCCGCCCGGCCCACCCGGCCGGTCCGGTGTCGCGGTGCCGCCCTGCTCCGGGGTGCCCTGGCCGGAGCTGACCTCGATCATCACCACGCCACCCTTGATGGTGCGCCCGTTCGGGCTGGTGCCGGCGGCGGTACCCGCCGGGCACTCCGACGGCACCTTGTTGCTGGAGACCACCGGGTCGAAGCCGGCACCCTTCAGCCGGGACTTCGCGCTCTCGACGGACGCGCACTTCACATCCGGGATGGACCGCTGGTCACCCATGACGATCTTGCCGCTGGGTGGCGTGAAGTTCTTCCGGTCCTTGCCCTTCATGGCGTCCCGCAGCGTCTCGTAGACCGCCGGGTTGATGCCGGTGGGGGTGTCGTGACCCATCTTCTGGGTGGTCTGCGGCCAGTCCGGGTCGGCCATGATGCCGGCCACCGCGTACTGCTTGGTCATCGCGACCAGCGAGGAGGTCTTCTCCGAGTCGGTGGTGCCGGACTTGCCGGCCACCGGCGCGTCCACGATGCCGCGGACGTTGCCGGCGGTGGCGGTGCCGCACTTCGAGGTGGAGGAGCGGTCACCCACCGGGCAGCGGGCGGCGTCCACGGCGGCCCGGGCCACCTCGGTGCTGACCCGCTGCTCGCAGCGCGGGTTGGCGACGTCGAGCTTCTCGCCCTCCGGGCCACGGATCTCCTGCACCGGGATCGGCTCGCAGTACTTGCCGTCGGCGCCGAGCGTCGCGTACGCGTTCGCCAGCTCCAGCGGCGTGGTCTGCGAGACGCCGAGGCTGAACGCGCCCCACTGGTGCGGGTTGGCGGCGAGCTGCGCGTCGCCCGACGAGCGGAACGAGATGCCGAGCTTCTGCGCCGCCTTCACCACGTTCTCCGCGCCGACCCGCTGCTGGAGGTCGATGAAGAACGTGTTGACCGAGAAGCCGAAGCCGCTCCACATGGTGTGCGGGCCGGCCATCGAGGCGTTGGCGTTCTTCGGGCAGTACTTGTTGGTGCCCGGGCAGGCCGCAGGCGAGTTGAACTCGACCGGGTAGTCCGACTTGAAGACCGGCTGCGCGTTGATGCTGTAGCTGAGCGGGTAGCCCTTCTCCAGCGCGGCCACCAGCGTGAAGATCTTGAAGGTCGAGCCGGCCTGGTAGCCGGCGATGCCGGGGCCACCGGTGATCAGCGGGTTCACCGTGTTGGGGTAGTTGCCCCGGATCTTCTTCTGGGCCTTCTTCGGGTCGCTGGAAATCTTGTTCTGCGGGTCGTCCGGGTCGTCGAGCTTGAAGTTGCGGTTCACCGCGACGGCGCGGACCCGGCCGGTGCCGGGCTCGACCGCGGCCACCATCCGGGCCGCCTTGCTCTTCTCGCCCAGGTTCTTGCGGACGGCCTTGTCGGCGGCCTTCTGCGCCTGCACGTCGAGCGTGGAGACGATGGTGTAGCCGCCGCTCTTGAGCCGCCGCTCACGGTCGTACGAGGTGGCGCCGAACGTCTCCTGCTGCAGCCACCAGCGGTAGAGGTAGTCGCAGAAGAAGCCCCACGAGCGGGTGGTGGTCTGGGTGCAGCCGTTCGGGGTGCGCTTGCCCTGGACGACGAGCTTGATCTTCTTGGCGGCGTCCGCCTCCTGCTGGGTGATCGCGCCGATCTGCACCATGTTGCCGATGACGTAGTCGCGCCGGCCGACCGCCTCGGGGTAGCCCGCGGGGGTGGTCGGGTCGAACGCGGTGGGGGCCTTCACCATGCCGGCGAGCATCGCCGACTCCTGGATGTCGAGCTTGCTCGGCGGCTTGTTGAAGTAGACCTGGCTGGCCGCCCAGATGCCGTACGCGCCGTTGCCGAACGCGGCGATGTTCAGGTAGCGCTCCAGGATCTCGTCCTTGGAGAGCTCCTTGTCGATCTGGAGCGCCAGGCTCATCTCGCGCAGCTTGCGGGCGCTGGTGTCCTCGGTGGCGGCGACCACGTCGGCCGGGTGGGTGGCCGAGTAGGAGATGGCCAGCCGGACGTACTGCATGGTGAGTGTCGACGCGCCCTGCCGGGAGGAGCCGGCGGCCTGGTTGTTGACGAACGCCCGGGCGACACCGTTGAGGTCCACGCCGTTGTGCTTGTAGAAGTCGTGGTCCTCGGCCGCGATGATGGCCTTCTGCATGTACTGCGAGATGTCCTTGAGCTTGACGTCCTTGCGGTTCTCGTCGTACATCGTGGCCAGCACGGTCTTGCCGTCGGCCGCGAGCAGCCTGGTGATCTGCGGAGACCGGGCGACTGTCAACTCCTTGGGCAGCGCGCCGAATGTCTCCGAGCCGGCCTTCGCGGCCAGTCCGGTCATCGCCACCGCGGGGAAGGCCGCCGCAGCGACCACCACTCCGGCCAACAGGCCGCAGATCAGTAGCGATGCGGCGTTGGTCAGCACGTTGTGGTCACGTTTCCGCATCCAGGTCACCTCGACAGGGTACGCGAGTAGGGAACGGCGGGCGCGCGGGGAACTTTCCCCATTTCCTGCACGCGCCGGCCTCGTTGTGCTAAACGCACGAGCCCTGGTCCGAGGTTGCGTGAGATCCGGCGGAAGTCTGGCCGAAACTCCGGGAGCGGCGCAGCGTTTTCACGTACACGGGCGGGGTAGTCGCGGGGCGAAAGCCCGGGAAGCCGGGAGTGTCCGGAATGATGGATTTCGCCGACAACGTTGCGTAATCGGGCGACTACACAGCATGATGGTGGCGGCGACCGCAGCCATGTGTCGTTCGTGCCGCCCTGGGGAGGCCGGCACGAACGACCGGGGGGATGTACGAGGGCTGCTCGCGCGAAGTCGGTAGGTACTGCAAGGGGGGACGTGTACAGATGGGCATGATCACTGACTGGCCGTCACTGGCGGCGTGTCAGAACGGAGACCCGGACGCGTTGTTCGTACAGGGCGCCGAACAGAACGTGGCGAAGAGGATCTGCCGGAGCTGCCCAGTTCGGTACGAGTGCCTGGCCGACGCGCTCGACAACCGGATCGAGTTCGGCGTGTGGGGTGGCATGACCGAGCGCGAGCGCCGGGCGTTGCTGCGCCGTCACCCGCAGGTCACCAGCTGGCGCAAGATGTTCGAGGCGGCCATGAAGAAGAACGCCAAGGAGAAGTCCGGTAAGGACAAGATCCTGGTCACCACGGCCACCTGACCGCTCCGGTCAGTTCCGGCTGATCGCCTCGCCGATCGTCCGCAGCCCGTCGACGTCGTGCACGTCGGCGGGCTGTGCCGTCACCGACACCGACGGCACCGCCGGGAACGCCTCGGTGAACCGGGCCGCCACCTGCTCCTCGCGTACCGCCTGCTGGGCCAGCGCGGCGTGCGCCCGCAACACCTCGACGGTGCCCTCGTGCCCACCCTCGCCGGCCAGCCGCTCCGCGGCGGCCAGGCTCTCCGCCGCGGACAGGCCCGCCGCCGGCCGGTGCACCCGGTTGAGCACCAGCCCGGCCAGCGGCATCCGCTCCTCACGCAGCCGGCCCGCGAAGTAGGCGGCCTCCCGGACCGCGTCCGGCTCCGGCGTCGCGACCAGCAGGAACGCCGTCTCCCGGGCCTGGAGGATCCGGTACGTCTGCTCGGCGCGCTGCCGGAACCCGCCGAACATCGAGTCGAGGGCGGCGACGAAGCCGGACAGGTCGGTGAGCAGCTGGGCGCCGATCACCTTCTGCACCACCTTGGAGAACATCCCGAAGCTCGCCGTGACCAGGCTGAACATGCTCCGGCCACCGCTGCGTGCCGGAGCCAGCAGCAGTCGCAGCATCCGGCCGTCGAGGAACCGGGACAGCCGGGCCGGCGCGTCCAGGAAGTCGAGCGCGGACCGCGACGGCGGCGTGTCCACCACGATCAGGTCCCACTCGCCCCGGGCGTGCAGCTGGCCCAGCTTCTCCATCGCCATGTATTCCTGCGTGCCGGCGAAGGTGGAACTCATGGCCTGGTAGAAGGGGTTGGCGAAGATCTCCGCGGCCTTCGCCGGGTCGGTGTGCTGGAGCACCACGTCGTCGAACGTGCGCTTCATGTCGAGCATCATGGCGTGCAGTTCGCCGCCGCCGGCCTCGACGTCGATGCCCTTGACCTGGCGGGGTGTGTTGTCCAGCTCGGTCAGGCCGAGCGACTGGGCCAGCCGGCGGGCCGGGTCGATGGTGAGCACCACCGTCCGCCGGCCGTGCCGCTCGGCCGCCCGCAAGGCCAGCGCCGCGGCGGTGGTCGTCTTGCCCACGCCGCCCGCCCCGCAGCAGACCACGATCCGTACGCCGTCGTCGGCGAGGATCTGGTCGACGTCAAGCGGAGGCGCCGCGTCTTCGGAAGGCACCAATCGAGCGTATCGGTCCCGAGGGCCTCTCTGCTCCGTGCCGGCCGCAGGTGTGAGTCAATCCGCCCGGACGAGGGCGTCCGCGAGCGTCTCCAGCCCGGCCCGGTCGACGCCCTCGGGCAGCAGCGGCAGCTCGACCAGGGGCAGGCCCAGGTCCACCAGGTCACCCCGCAGGGAGTCCTCCAGCTCACGGCGTACCTGCTGGTCGCGGGCCTCCTCGACGAGCCCGGCCACGGTCGGGCCGTCGGTCGGCAGGCCGGCGGCGGCCAGCCCGCGCTTCAGCTCGGCCGCCGTCACCGCGCGGCCCGCCGGCACCGGCGGGCGGACGCCGTTGACGATCACGCGGCCGACCGGGAAACCGAGCTGGGTCAGCTCCGCGACCGCGTCGAGCGTCTCCTGGACCGGCATCTCCTCCAGCAGCGTGACCACGTGCACAGCGGTCATCGGCGACCGGAGCAGCGCGGAGACGCCCTCGCTCTGGGTCTTGATCGGGCCGACCTTCGCCAGTCGGGCGGTCTCCGCCGTGACGTTGAGGAAGCGGCCGATCCGCCCGGTCGGCGGCGCGTCCAGCACCACCGCGTCGTACGTCCGGCGTGACCCGCTGGTCCGGGTGGTCGCCTCCTTGACCTTGCCGGTGAGCAGCACGTCGCGCAGGCCCGGCGCGATCGTGGTGGCGAAGTCGATCGCGCCGAGCTTGCGCAGTGCCCGGCCGGCCGCGCCGAGCTTGTAGAACATGTCCAGGTATTCGAGGAGGGCCTCCTCGGCGTCCACCGCCAGTGCCCGCACCTCACCGCCGCCGGGCGCGTCGGCGAGGTGGCGCTCCTCGTACGGCAGCGGGTCGGTGCCGAAGAGCTGGGCGATGCCCTGCCGGCCCTCGACCTCGACCAGCAGGGTGCGCCGGCCCCCGGCGGCCAGGCCGAGGGCCAGCGCGGCGGCCACGCTCGTCTTTCCCGTGCCGCCCTTGCCGGTCACCACATGCAGGCGGGCCGGCCATCTGCCGGCGAACTCGGCCGGCTGCTCACTCGCTGCCACCCGTCGAGCCTAACCAGCCGTTGGGACCAGCCCTGTCCGGCCGGTGGGATCAGCCCTGTCCGGCCGGTGGGATCAGCCGACCTCGCAGACCCACCAACCCGTCTTCCGCACCACGGTGAAGCGCAGCGCCTGCTCGGCGACCTTCTCGTCGGCGGTGGTCATGGTCACCCGGGCGGAGACGGTGGCCCGGTCCCCGGTCTGGTTGTCGACGGTCGGTGTGGGCCAGCGGAACCGGGGGTTCTGGTACTGCCCGACGTACTTCTGCACCTCGGCGACCTTGGTGGCGATCTTCTCGTCGTCGCGGGCCGCGGAGCAGACGAACGTGGCCGCCTTTCCGGGGTCGCGCTCCTGGTAGACGGCCTTGAGGAAGCCGTCCACAGCTACCTGCGGCTCCTTCGCGCCCTGGCCGTCCTCGCTGTCGCGCAGCGCGAGGAAGGCGGCCGTGCCCCCACCGCCGCAGAGCAGGACCGCGGCGGCCAGGACCAGCGAGGCGATCAGGACCGCCGGTCGCTTGCGCGGCGGTGTGTCGGACGGATACGCCGGCGGACCGGCTGCGGGTGCGGGTCCCGGCGGCACGCCGCCCGTGGGCGGTGGTGGTTGCGGATTCGGGTCGCCGGACGTGCCGGTGTCCCCACCGGCGGGCGGTTGGGTCATCTGTCTCCCCCGGGTTGCGGATCCCGTCGCCGCCCCAGGCGACGGGCACGGGTCGAGGTGTGCGGGCGCGCGTCGGCACGCGTCCAGTCCGGAAGGGTATCGGTCGGCGGGGCGCTTGCCAGCCCCGCGTACGCGCCCCGCCGGACGGAGGCGGCCACCGCGTTCCCGACCGGGGTTGTGTCGCAAATGTGACTGGACGTGATGAGGCGTGCGCGTCCCGTTGCCGGGACTTGCCGCAGCACCTACGTTCGTCCCCGACGCGGAGAGCCGGGCCGGGGACGGCTCCGAGCCGGATGGCGGTGTTGGTGAACAGGTACGACGCCCGGAGGCGACGGATGCGCGACGCGGAGAACAGTCCTCGAGCCCAGTTCCCCGGTGACCGGGCCGGACGACCGGGCGAGGTCGAGAGCCCGGGGGCGCCGTTCAACGAGCGGTCCTACGGCCCTCCGGCCGAGCTGGTCCGGACGCTTCCCCGTTCCGGCGGGAAGGGCCGGGACGAGGACGAACCCGGCTACGTCATCCACCTCCAGGTCCGGGTGCCCGACCTGGCGGCGGCCACCGCGCTCGCCGGCACCGTGGCCACCTCGCTGGGCTTCCTGGTGGAGCTGGACGCGGGCGAGACGACCGTCTCCACCGCCGACGACCAGAACAACAGGCACCGGGTCTTCTGCGACCTGCTGCTGCCCGACCGCAGCCGGTGTCCGCAGCGCTTCGAGCACGAGGGGCCCTGCGGCGAGCCGCCGCCGGCGCCGGAGCCGCGTCCCGCGTCCTGGTGACGGCGGCGGACCGTAGGCTGTGCCTGACCGAAGTCCAAGTCAGGCAAGGGAGCCCTCCTCCGATGCAGAAGTGGGAATACGCCACGGTGCCGCTGCTGGTCCACGCGACCAAGCAGATCCTCGACAACTGGGGCGAGGACGGCTGGGAACTGGTCTCCGTGGTCCCCGGCCCGAACCCGGAGCAGCTCGTCGCGTACCTGAAGCGTCCGAAGGGCTGACCCGGATGAGCAACGGACCCCACGCGAAGCTCGCCGAACTCGGCCTCGACCTGCCCGAGGTGGTGCCGCCGGTGGCAAGCTACGTGCCGGCCGTCCAGTCCGGGCAGCACGTCTACGTCTCCGGCCAGCTGCCGATGGCCGAGGGCAAGCTGCTCGCCACCGGGAAGGTCGGCAACGGCGTCTCGGCCGAGCAGGCGAAGGACCTGGCGCAGCGGTGCGCGCTCAACGCGCTCGCCGCGATCGACGCGCTGGTCGGGTTGGAGAACGTGGTCAAGGTCGTGAAGCTGACCGGCTTCGTGGCCAGCGCACCCGGCTTCACCGGCCAGCCCGGCGTGATCAACGGTGCCTCCGACCTGTTCGGCGCCGTGTTCGGCGAGGCCGGCCGCCACGCCCGCAGCGCCGTAGGCGTGGCGGAGCTTCCCCTGGACGCCCCGGTAGAGGTAGAGGTCATCGTCGAGGTCGCGTGACCCTCGCCCGCCGCTGAGCCCGCGATCTTGCGGTTGCGGCCCCGGCAGAAGCCCCAGACGGGGACAAAGCTCGGGCCGGAACTGCAAGATCGCGGGGAGTGGCGGGCGGAGTCGTACGATCGCAGCCATGGGTGGGCGTATGGCCGGTGCCGCGGGGGCGCTTGCGGACAAGTTGCCGGCGTGGGTGACGTTGCTTCGTGCGCCGAACCCGGGACCGATGACGCTCGACGGGACGAACACGTGGGTGCTGCGGGCCGGCCCGGACGCGCCCGCCGTCGTGGTCGACCCGGGGCCCGCCGACGAGGGGCACCTGGCCGCGATCGCGGCGCAGGGGAGCATCGGGTGCGTGCTGATCACGCACGGGCACGCCGACCACACCGAGGGCGCGCCCCGGCTGCGCGAGCTGCTCGACGGCGTACCGGTGCTCGCCGCCGACCCGGCGCACACCGCCGGAGGAGCACCGCTCACCGCCCACACCACCTTCGACGTGGGGCTCGACCTGCGGCTGCTGCCCACCCCCGGGCACACCGCCGACTCCGTCTGCCTCGTCGCCGCGCACGGCGGTGAGCGCGTCGTGCTGACCGGTGACACCATCCTCGGCCGGGGCACCACAGTGGTCGCCCACCCGGACGGGCACCTCGGCGACTACCTGTCGAGCCTGGAGCTGCTCTCCACGTACCGGGGGATCCCGGCGCTGCCGGGCCACGGCCCGGCGCTCGCCGACTGCGGCGTGGCGGCCGACTTCTACCTGGCCCACCGGCGGGCCCGGCTGGACCAGGTGCGCGCCGCCGTCGCCGCGGGCGCCACCACCGCCGCCGAGGTGGTCGCCGTGGTCTACGCCGACGTCGACAGGTCGCTGTGGTGGGCCGCCGAGTGGTCGGTCCGGGCCCAGCTCGAACACCTCGGAGTGGAGCAGCCGTGACCTGCCCGGTGTGCGGAACCGTAGCCGTGCCCGGGGCGCGGTTCTGCCACAACTGCGGGGCGGCGCTGCCGGCTGCCGCCACGCTGCCCGCCGCCGAGCGCCGCGTGGTGACTGTGCTCTTCGGCGACCTGTCCGACTTCACCTCCTGGTCGGAGGACCTGGACCCGGAACGGGTCGGCGCGGTCACCGACCGGGTGCTCGCCGCCCTCGCGGGCGCGGTCAAGACGTTCGGCGGGCATGTCGACAAGCTCACCGGCGACGGGATCATGGCGGTCTTCGGCGCGCCCGTGGCGCACGAGGACGACGCCGAGCGGGCGGTCCGCGCCGCGCTGTCCATGCAGCGCGCGGTGCGGCGGGTGCTCGACGACGAGCGCGGCGGTGGCGCGCCGCTGGGCCTGCGCGTCGGCCTCAACACCGGGGACGTGATCGCCGGCATCCAGGCGGCGATCGAGTACACGGTCATCGGCGACACGGTGAACACCGCCGCCCGGCTGGCCGACGCCGCCGCCGTCGGCGCGGTCTACGCCGGTGCGCGCACCTCCGCCGCCACGCGGCACGTCGCCTCCTGGCGGGCGCTGCGCCCGCTGCGGCTCAAGGGCAAGCGTGAGCCGGTCGAGGCGTACGAGCTGCTGGGCCTGCTCGACGCGCCCGGCACCCGGTCCGGCCTCGGCGACGAGGCGCCGTTCGTGGGCCGGGAGACCGAGATCGGCCGGGTGGCCGGCCGGCTCGCCGAGGTGATCGACAGGGGTGAGCCCCGGGTGCTGCTGATGACCGCCGAGGCGGGGATCGGCAAGTCCCGGTTCGCGGCCGAGGTGGAACGCCTCGCGGCCGGCTACGACGTCGGCGCCGGGCGGTACGCGGCGCACACCGGCGCCCGCGTGCTGTCGGTGCGCTGCGCGGCGTTCGGTGAACGCCGCCGGCTGGCCCCGCTGGCCGACCTGGTCCGGGCCGCCGTCGGCCTGCCCGGCGACGCGGCCACCGCCGTCACCCGGCCGGCCGTCGAGGAGCGGCTCCGCCGCCTCGGCCAGCGCCTGTCCCGGCTGCCCGGCGACCCGCCGCCGATCGCCGTGGACCAGCTCCTGGCCCTGCTCGGGTACGCCGAACTCCCGCCCGCCACCGAGAACGGCGAGTGGAACGCGGCCGGGCCGCCGCCGGACGACGAGGCGGTGCCGACCGCCGTGGCCGACCTGTTGAGCGCGCTCGCCGGCGAGGCGCCGCTGGTGATCGTGGTGGACGACCTGCACGACGCCACCGCCGAGACGCTCAAGGCGCTGGCGCTGACCCTCAACCGGCTCAGCGGACCGGTGCTGGTGCTGCTGCTCGGCCGCCCCGAGCTGGTACGGACCGCGGGCGCGCTGACCCGCGTCGCGGACGCCGAGGTGCACGCGCTGCCGCCGCTGCGCGGCGCGGACGCGTCCCGGCTGCTCACCAGCTACCTGTCCGGTGGCCGCATGCCCCAGGCCGACGCGGACCGGCTGCTCGCCACCGCGCAGGGCAACCCGTTCTATCTGGCCGAGCTGGTCACGCTGCTGATGGAGCGCGGGGCGCTCACCGCCGGCCCGGGCCGGGGTGCCGATGTCGGCTGGCGGCTCGCCCCCGGCTCGCTCGGCAGCCGGCTGCTCTCCCGGGACCTGGCCGCGGTGCTCGCGGCGCGTATCGACGCGCTGCCGCCCAACGCCCGCTCGGCGCTGCGTGACGCCGCGGTGGTGGGCGACACCGTGCCGGCCGGTGCGCTGGAGGCGCTGCGGGAGCAGCGGGTCGGACAGGACGGCCGGCCCGCCGCGGTGGCCGCCGTCGAGCTGGACCGGGCGGTGGAGGAACTGCTGCAACGGCGCATGCTGCACCGCACCCGCAGCGGGTTCGCCTTCGCCACCCCGCTGATGCGGGAGGCCGCGTACGCCGGGGTGAGCAAGGCCGAGCTGGCCGAGCGGCACGCGGCACTGGCCCGCTGGGCCGCGCCGGAGAGCGTCGACGACACCGGCGGCGCGCCGGGTGGCGCGTTCACCGAGGCCGCCCGGGACGACTTCGTCGCCGAGCACGTGGAGCGGGCCACCGCGCTCGCCGACGCGGTCAAGCTGCGCCCGGACGCGCCGGCCCGGGCGGTCACCCCGCTGGGCGTGGCCGCGCTGGGCCGGGCCGCCCGCCGGTCGCTGCGGTCGGGGAGCCGGCGCTGGCGGTCGAGTACGCCGAACGCGCGGCCGAGCTGGCCCGCGACGGGGTGCCACCGGCCGACCGGGTGGTGCACGCGCGGGCGCTGCTCCAGATCGGCCGCCCGGCCGACGCGCTGGCGTTCGCCGAGAAGATCGCCGCGAACACCGGCGACCCGGCCACCCGGACCGCCGCGCTGCTGCTCGCCGGGCAGGCCCAGCAGACACTCGGTGACGGCGAGCGGGCCGAGTGCAACTGGCAGGAGGCGTTGCAGGTGGCCACCGACGCCGACCTGCCCACGCTGCGGGCCTCGGCGATGCGGCGGCTCGGCATGGCCGACTTCATCGCCGGCCGGCTCGGGCAGGCGAGCAGCCGGCTGGCCGCGTCCTATCAGGTCAGTCTCGCCGCCCGGGATCCGCGCGGGCAGGCGTGGTCGTTGCAGAACCTGGCCTGGGTGACCACCACCCGGGGTGACTTCGCCGGGACCGACGCGGTGCTCGGCCGGGCCGCCCGGCTGTTCGCCGAGCTGAAGGACCCGTACGGGCGGGCCTGGCTGCGCGGCACCACCGCGTTCGCCCGGCTGCTGGCCGGCCGGCTGCGCGAGGCGTGCCGGATGGCCCGGGTGTTCCTGCCGTTCGGGGAGCGGGTCGGCGAGGCGTGGGCGGTGGGGACACTGCGCGCGGTCGAGGCGTACGCCACCGCCGAGCTGGGCGACCTGGCCGAGGCGGACCGGGCCGCGCGGCGCGCGTACCGGGACTTCGCCGAGGTGGGCGACGACTGGGGGCAGGGCTTCGCGCTCGTGGTGCGCGGGGTGGTGGCGCGCGGGCTGGGCGAGCCGGAACACGCGGCCGACCTGTTCACCGAGGCGCTCGAATACGCCGACCGGACCACCCACCCGCTGCTCACCGGCATGGCCGGCACGCTGCGCGGATTCGTGGCGCTGGACATGGGCGACCACGAGACCGCTGAGCGGGAGGCACGGTCGGTGCTGACCCGGGTCGAGCCGCACAACCCGCAGGCGCCGGCCCAGGTCGCGCCGCGGGTGCTGCTCGCCATGGCCCGTCTCGCCGCCGGTGACCCGGGCACCGCCGTGGGGCTGCTGGCCCCGGTGGCGACCGGCGCGGCGAACGCGCCCTCGCTGCTGTTCTCCCGGCGGCAGACGATGGCCCGGTACGCGGCCGCGCTGCTCGCCCACGGCCAGCGCGAGCAGGCGCTCGACTGGGCGCAGCGGTCGATCACCGCGCCGGCCGAGGACGTACGCAGCCAGGTGGTGGCGCTGCTGGTGCTGGCCGAGGCGCTCGACGCGTGCGGGCGCCGGGCCGAGGCGCTGACGCACGCGGAGGAGGCGGTACGCCTCGCGTACGCCACCGAGCAGCGCAGTGAGCGGATCGTCGCGGACGCGTTGCGGGTGCGCCTCTCCGGCGGCTGATCGCCGCTTGTTCTGCCGGTTCCGGGGATGTGTTAGTCGGTGGAGCCGGTTAGCGTGGTGCGGCGACAGTCGTGGGTCGACTGTCGTCTCCCGGTGCGCGCCTGCGTGACCGGCGGACCACGCTGGGGAGGGACGATGAGGCTGCCGCGCTCGGGCGCCGGCTGGACGATCGCGGTCTTCGGGCTCCTCGCGCTGCTGCTCGGCGCGCTGGGTCTGATCTGGCCGGAGACGCAGCTGCGCCTGCTCGGCTTCGAGGTGCCGGCCGAGCGCGCTCCGGGCGACTACACCGGCACGTTCCTCACCGCGTCCTCGATGGCCTCGTTCAACATGGGGGTCTACTACCTGCTCGCCGTCGCCACCGAGTGGCGGCCGTTCTACCGGTTCACCGTCTGGTTCCGCCTGGTCACCTTCACGGTGTTCACCATCGCGGTGCTCTCCGACGTCGCGCCGGACCGCTTCTTCGGGGTCGCCGCGTGGGAAGGGCTGGGCGCTGTCGCGACGGCCGTCGGCCTGTGGTGGGACGCCCGCCGGGCGGGGGTCGCCACTGACGACTCCGCCTCGGAACCGGTGCCGGCCGCCGACGCGGCGCGCTGACGGGTCCGGATCGTTGGGTATTTTCGAGTCGTGACCGAGATCCCGCCCGGCGCCCTCCGGCTGCCCATCGTGCCCGGTCTGACCGATCTGCAGGTGTTCGCCCGGGGCGGCTACGCCACCATCTACCGGGCCACGCAGATCTCGGTGGGACGCGAGGTCGCGGTCAAGATCGAGAACCGTACGCTCGACAGTGAGCGCGACCAGGCCCGCTTCCTGCGTGAGGCCCGCGCCGCCGGGCGGATGTCGTCGCACCCGCACGTGGTGGACCTGTTCGACGTCGGGGTCACCGTCGACCAGCACCCCTACCTCATCATGGAACTGTGCGACGGCTCGTACGCCGAGCGGATGCGCACCTCGCCGCTGGGCGCGGCCGAGACCCGCGACCTCGGCGTGAAGATCGCCGACGCGCTGGCCCACTCGCATGCGGCAGGCGTCCTGCACCGCGATGTCAAGCCGGCGAACATCCTGCACTCCGAGTTCAACTCGGCGGTCCTGGCCGACTTCGGCCTGGCGGTGCTCGCCGAGTTCCGCGACTCCTCGGTCATGCTGGAGGCGCTCACCCCGGCGTACGCGCCGCCGGAGACGTTCAACCACAGCCCGCCCACGCCCGCCGTCGACGTCTACTCGCTGTGCGCCACCCTCTACGCGGTGATGTACGGCCGCCCGCCGCGCTGGCAGTCCGAGCGCAACCCGAGCCTGGTCACCGTGCTGGAGATGTTCCAGCAGCCGATCCCGGGCCTGCCCGGCGTGCCCGGTGAGCTGATCGACGTACTCCGGTTGGGTATGTCGAACGACCCGGGTGCGCGGCCCTCCGCGGTCGAGCTGCGCGGCCTGCTCGCCTCGCTGCCGCTGGACGGCGCCCCGGCGACCGGCGGGCCGTACGACGGTGCCGGCAGCGACCGGTTCCACCGCACCGGCGGGCCGAACCCGCGACCGCCCGCCGACGACGACCACCCGACGGTGGCCTCGCGTGGCCGGCGCTGGCCCAGGCGTTGGTTCCTCGGTGGCGCCGGCGTGCTCGCGCTCGCCGCCTCGGCCGGCGGCGGCTGGGTGGCCGCCGGGCACGCGCCGGCCGCCGCGCCGACGCCGACGCCCAGCGGCGTGGCCGGGGTGGCGCCGGTGCCCGGCTGCGCGTCAGCCGACGTGCGGCTGCCCGCCGGGGCCCGCTGCGCGACGGAGCTGGAGTGCTTCGGTCCGGTACGGCTGCGCCGCGACCGGGCCGAGGCGAGCCGGGTGCCGTGCGACGGCCAGCACACCTGGGAGACCTACGCCGCCGGTGACCTGCCGGACGGTCTCGCCGGTGCCCGGCACGAGACGGTGGCGGCCGACCCGGCCGTCGCGCGGGTCTGCAACGTCGACACGTTCCGGCTGGTCAGCAGGGGCAAGTCGGCGACCGGGTGGAACCTGGAGGTGTTGCCGCCGGAGGCCGAGGCGGACCGCACCTACCGCTGTCTGGCCGGCCGGGGCGTGAACGCGCTGGCCGGTCCGACGCTCACCGGTCGCTGAGCCCGTTCACGGTCCGGCTCTGCCGGACCGACCGCGGGTCGAGCGTCTCCAGCGTGTCGGCGTCCACCGCTGTGGTCGCCCGCATGCCGCGTACGACCCGGGGGTCGAGCGTCTCCAGCGTGTCCGCGTCGATCGGCTGGCCCGCCGGGGTGCGCAGGTTCCGCACCGCGCGCGGGTCGATCGCCTCCAGCGTGTCGGCGTCCACGCCGTACCCCTGGTGGGGGACGACCGGCCAGTTGTCGGTCTGCGGGGCGGATCCGCCGGTGGCGCCGGGCTGGCGGGCGGCGGTGATCGTCACTCCGGTGATCATGGCGAGCAGGACGCAGACCAGGGCCAGCACGACCGACAGGATGCCGGGCGGACGCCACACGGCGAGGGACACCACCGCCGCCACCGTCGCCATGCACGCGACGACGGCCTTCGCCCGCGCATCGGGCTTCGGGAACGATCTCACCCGACAAGCATGGCCCAGCGCGTCCACCTGTCAACCGGCGGGATGAGACGGCTTCCCGTCAGCGACGCTCCACTGTCGAGAAAGCACCGTGACCACGCCTGGTCGTTTGCCGTATCGATCCACATTTGGGGGCCGCGACCGTGAGCGTCGATCCCTGCCGGCTGCCTCGATGGCGACGCCGCAAGGTCATAGCCGACTGTGTGTCTGCCGCTACCCTGGGTGCTCAGTCGCCGCGTAGTGAGCGAGGTAGCCCGATGCCCGAGGTTTCTGCCCGCCACCGCTTCCGTACCCTCGCCACCACCCTGGCGGTGGCGCTGACCCTGACGCTGGCCGCCGCGGCCGGTTGCGACAACCGCCGGGAGCCGCCACTGCCGTCGGTGCTCGACAAGCTGCGCGAGTCGCACATCGACGGCCAGGCAAAGATCAAGATAGGGGTCGCCACCACCGAGCCCCTGATGGGTGAGCTGCGCAACGGCGCGCACGTTGGCTTCGACGTCGAGATCGCCCGCTACATCGCCGCGTCGCTCGGCTTCGAGGGCGACCAGCGGATCGAATGGGTGTCGCTGGCCACCGAGGACCGCATTCCCGCCCTCCAGGGCGGCACCGTCGACCTGGTGGTGTCGAGCTTCTCCATGACCGAGGAGCGGGAGAAGCTCGTCAGCTTCGCCGGGCCGTACTTCGTCACCACGCAGGAGGTGATGGTGCCGAAGCGGCTGCGCGACCGGGTCCGCACCATCGAGGACCTGCGCCGGCCGGAGCTGAAGGTCTGCACCAGCGGCGGCTCGACCACCGAGGCCGAACTGGAGAAGCACCAGGTACGGGCGTACGTGGTGAAGGAGGTCGGCGACTGCGTCCGGGGCATCCGGACGGGGCGTTACGACGCGGTCAGCTCCGACGAGACGATCCTGGCCGGCTTCCTCTCCCAGTACCCGACCGAGTTTGAGATCGTCGACATGCCGTTCGGCACCAGCGAACTGCTCGGCGTCGGGGTGCCGATCGGTGACCCGGCGCTGCGTGACCTCGTCGCGTTCTTCCTGCACAAGAGCTACCTGGAGGGGCGCGACGGAATCAGCAGCCCGTGGCTGACCGCGTACAACCGCACCCTCGGGCCGTGGCTGAAGGCGGACAAGTCACAGCCGCAGCCGCTGAACGTGCCGAAGCTCGTCGACTTCGAAGACAAGGCACCCCGGCGATGACGGCGCCGGCGACGCTGCCCGGCACCGCGGCGCCGGACCGGCCCGCACCGCCACCCGCCGACCCGGCCGAGCGCCGCGCCCGGGCCAGCCAGTCGTTCTGGACCGCAGTGGTCGGGGTGCCCGCCGTCTTCTCGGTGCTGCGCCTCGGCGTCGAGGCGGGCGGCGAGTTGCAGACCACGCTGCTGCTGGTGGCGAACGTCGGCACGGTGAACCTGCTGGCCGGCTTCCTCACCACGGCCGCCGCCCTGCTCTCCACGGCGCTCGTCGCGGTGTTCGCGCTGGGCGCCGTGCTGCGGGTCAGCGTGGACCGCATGCTGCCGGGGATCCGCCGGCCCCTCTTCGCCCGCTGGGTGGACGGCACACCCGCCTGGTTCGCCGTGGCCAGCTTCCTGCTCGCGCTCATCACCTGGCCGCTGCTCTACCTGCCGTTGCTGCTGCCCGCGTTCGTGGCCGCGTTCCAACTCACCCCGCACCGGCTGCACGAGCAGCGGCTGCCCCGGCTGCTGCTGCTCGCCGCCGGGTTCGCCGGCTACCTCTGGCTGCTCGGGCCCACCCTGCTGGACGCCGTCCGGCAGGGAGAGGCGTTCGCGGTGGCGCTGCTCGTCGTACCCCCGGTGCTGGCCCTGTTCGTGACCGGTCCGCTGCCGGCGGCGGTGGTCCGGCCGCTCGCGTCGATCACCGAGGCGGCGGTGCTGGCCATGCTGGTCTGGGCCGCGTTGCCGGTGATCAGCACGCCGGTGCTGCCGCTCACGGTGACCACTGTGGAGTCCTCGCCCGGCGTCACCGAGGATGTGCGCGGCCACGTGGTCACCGTCGACGACGTGGACGTGGTGCTGCTCCAGGAA
This sequence comes from Micromonospora sp. CA-248089, assembly GCF_050948515.1. Taxonomy (NCBI): domain Bacteria; kingdom Bacillati; phylum Actinomycetota; class Actinomycetes; order Micromonosporales; family Micromonosporaceae; genus Micromonospora; species Micromonospora sp. CA-248089. Next base: position 6,186,928 of record NZ_CP192016.1, on the reverse strand, counting down.
CGCGGTGGCGTGCGCTACGTGCCGGTCGACCAGGTACGCGCCCAGGTGCTCTGCCCGAGTGAGGAGGAACTGCCCCGGCGGCAGCTGCGGGTGCACGACTTCCACGTGGAGGACTCGCTGCTGGAAGGGCTGGGCCGGCGGGTCCGCCCGGTGCACCGCATCGACGCCGCCTGCCGCACCGTCGACTGACCTCGGTGAGCGCCAGGCCGCCGCGGGCGAGGGTGGGTGGAACGTCGACACCTTTGACGTTCCACCCACCGCAGCCGTTCGTCAGTAGGACTTGTCCTGGCCGAGGACGTGCTGGGCGACGAAGTTGAGGATCATCTCCCGGCTGACCGGGGCGATCCGTCCGGCGCGGACCGCGCCGAGCAGCGTCGACACGCCGTACTCGGTGGTCATGCCGGCCCCGCCGAGCGCCTGGACGGCGGTGTCGACGGCGAGCGCGGCGGCCTCGCCGGCCGCGTACTTGGCCATGTTGCCGGAGATGCCGGCCTCCAGGTCGCGGCCCGCGTCGTAGAGCGTCGCCGCCTTGTGGATCATCAGCCGGGCCAGCTCGACCTGCACTGCCGCGTGCGCCAGCGGGTGCGACACCCCCTGGTGCGAGCCGATCGAGCGCCCGCCCCACACCTTGCGGGTGGACGTGTAGTCGCTGGCCCTCTCGATCGCGTACCGGCCGGTGCCGGCGCCCATCGCGGCCACCGTGATGCGCTCCGGGTTGAGCCCGGCGAACAGCGCGGGCAGCCCGGCGTCGAGCGACTCGCCGACGAGCGCGTCGGCGGGCAGCCGGACGTCGTCGAGGAAGAGCAGGAACTGGTTCTCCGGCGACAGGATCTCCATGTCCAGCTTGGACTTCTCCAGGCCGGGCGCGTCGGTCGGCACGATGAACAGCGCCGGCTTCAACTTCCCGGTGGACGCGTCCTCGGTACGAGCGACCACGAGCACGTGCCCGGCCTCGTCCACCCCGGAGATGTAGATCTTCCGGCCGCTGAGCAGCCAGTCGTCGCCGTCGCGGCGGGCCACCGTGGCGAGGCGGTGGAAGTTCGAGCCGGCGTCCGGCTCGGTGATCGCGAAGACGATCTTCTGGGAGCCGTCGGCGAGGCCGGGGAGGTGCTTCTTGCGCTGCTCCTCCGTACCGTGCTTGTGGATGATCGTGGCGGCGATGGCGGGGGAGACCACCAGGAGCAGCAGCGGGCAGCCCGTCGCGGCCAGTTCCTCGCACACCAGCGCCAGCTCGGTGATGCCGCCGCCCCCGCCGCCGTACTCGGTGGGGATGTTCACGCCCAGGTAGCCCAGCCGGCCGGCCTCGTGCCACAGCTCGTCGGTGTGCCCGCCGGACTTGGCCTTCTCGACGAAGTAGGAGTGGCCGTACTTGCGGCCCAACGCCCGGACGGCGTCGCGGAGCTGGTCCTGCTCGGGGGTCAGGTCGAAGTTCACTGCGGGTCCTCCTCGGGGTCCACCACGGCAAGTACGGCACCCGTCTCGACCTGGCCGCCGGCCGGAACCGGCAGTTCCGTCACCACGCCGTCGGCGGGGGCGAGCACGGGATGTTCGAGCTTCATCGCTTCCAGCGTCAGCAGCAGGTCACCGGCGGCGACCCGCTGACCGACCTCGACGTGCACCCGGGTCACCGCGCCGGGCAGCGGCGCGAGCAGCGACCCGGCCGCCAGCTCCGCGGTGGGCAGGGGCAGGCGGGGCAGCTCGGTGAGGCTCGCCGCCCCGTCCGGGCCGTCCACGAAGACCGACGACCCCGCCCGGTGTACGCGGAAGGCCCGCCGTACCCCGTCGACGTCGAGCACCACCCGGTCCGGGGTGGCAGTCACGAGCTCGACCACCGGCAGGGCGCTGTTAACAGGGGACCCTTCCTCTACCGAATCCGTTAAGAGGGGGCCCTTCCTTCCCCACTCGGCGAGGGCGCCGGTGCGGTCCAGGCGGTACTGGACCTCGATCTCCTCGTCACCCGGGCCGGTGAAGCGGGTGACCTGCGGGACGGACGGCACGTTGCGCCAGCCCGACGGCAGCCCGGCCAGCACCGGGGCGGCGGCCCGGCGCGCGGCGGCACCGGCCAGCGCGGCGGCCAGTGCCGCCACCGGAAGCTGCTCGGCCGGCAGCAGCGGCTCGAACACCTCCGGGTGCCGGTCCAGGAAGCCGGTGTCCACGTCCACGGCGGCGAACTCCGGGCTGCGCAGGACGCGGACCAGCAGGTCCCGGTTGGTGGCCACACCGTGCAGTTCGGCGCGGGCCAGCGCGCCGGCCAGGGCGCGGGCCGCCTCGGTGCGGGTGGGCGCCCAGGCGACGAGCTTCGCCAGCATCGAGTCGTAGTGCACGCTCACCGTCGAGCCGTCCACCACGCCCGAGTCCAGGCGCAGACCACGGGCCGGACCGAACTCGGCGGCGACCCCGGGGATCGCGAACCGGTGCAGCGTGCCGGTGGCCGGACGGAAACCCTGGGCCGGGTCCTCGGCGCACAGCCGTACCTCGATGGCGTGGCCGTCGGCCGGCGGCGTGGTGGTGACCGGCAGCGGCTCGCCCTCGGCGACGAGCAGTTGCAGCCGCACCAGGTCCAGCCCGGTGGTCAGCTCGGTGACCGGGTGCTCCACCTGGAGGCGGGTGTTCATCTCCAGGAAGTGCACCTGACCGTCCGGCGCGAGCAGGAACTCCACGGTGCCCGCGCCGACGTAGTCGACGGCCCGACCGGCCGCCACCGCCGCCTCGTGCAGCGCCGCGCGTACGTCGTCGGGCAGCACACCGGGTGCCTCCTCGACGATCTTCTGGTGCCGGCGCTGGATCGAGCAGTCGCGTACTCCGAGCGCCACGACCGTGCCGTGGGTGTCGCCGAAGATCTGCACCTCGACGTGGCGGCCGCGTTCCACGTACCGCTCGATGAAGACGGTGCCGTCGCCGAACGCCGCCGCCGCCTCGCGGCGTGCGCCCGCGACGGCCTCGGCCAGCCCGTCGGCGTCGCGGACGATCCGCATGCCCCGGCCGCCGCCGCCCGCCGAGGCCTTGACCAGCACCGGGAAGGCGGTCACCTCGGCCGGGTCGGTCCAGGTGGGCAGCATCGGCACGCCCGCGTCGGCGAGCAGCGCCTTGGCGGCCATCTTGTCGCCCATCGCGGCGATCGCCTTGGCCGACGGACCGACCCAGGTCAGGCCCGCGTCGGTCACCGCCGCCGCGAACTCCGCGTTCTCGGCCAGGAACCCGTAGCCGGGGTGGACGGCGTCGGCGCCGGAACGCCGGGCCGCGTCCAGGACGGCGTCGATGCGCAGGTACGTCTCGGCCGGCGTGTTACCCGGCAGCCGTACGGCCTGGTCGGCGTCGGCGACGAACGGCGCGTCGGCGTCCGCGTCGGAGTGCACGGCGACGGTGGCCACGCCGAGGGTGCGGCAGGTGGCGAAGACCCGGCGGGCGATTTCGCCCCGGTTCGCAACCAGAAGCTTGGTGATCATTTTGAGCACGCCCCCTACATCCGGAAGACGCCGAAACCGTCGGCGCCCTTCACCGGTCCGTTGTGGATCGCCGACAGGCACAGCCCGAGGACGGTACGGGTGTCCCGGGGGTCGATCACCCCGTCGTCGTAGAGCCGCCCGGACAGGAACAGAGCGCCGGACTGCGACTCGATCTGCTGCTCGACCATCATCCGCATGGCGGCGTCGGTGTCCTCGTCGTACTCGCGTCCCCGCGCGGCGGCGGCCTGGCGGGCCACGATGGACAGCACCCCGGCGAGCTGCGCCGGGCCCATCACCGCCGACTTCGCGTTCGGCCAGGTGAACAGGAACCGGGGCTCGTACGCCCGGCCGCACATGCCGTAGTTGCCGGCGCCGTAGGAGGCGCCCAGATTGACGGTCAGGTGCGGCACCTTCGAGTTCGACACCGCGTTGATCATGAAGGCGCCGTGCTTGATGATGCCGCGCTGCTCGTACTCGGTGCCGACCATGTAGCCGGTGGTGTTCTGGAGGAAGACCAGCGGTGTGTCCGCCGCGTTGGCGAGCTGGATGAACTGGGCCGCCTTCTGCGCCTCCTCGCTGAACAGCACGCCTCGGGCGTTCGCCAGCACGCCGACCGGGTAGCCGTGCAGCTCACCCCAGCCGGTCACCAGCGCGGTGCCGTAGCCGGGCTTGAACTCGTCGAACGCGCTGTCGTCGAGCACCCGGGCCAGCACCTCGCGCGGGTCGAACGGCACCTTCAGGTCGGCGCTGGCGATGCCGAGCAGCTCCTCCGGGTCGTACCGGGGTGGCAGCGGGTGCGGGTTGCGCGGCGGCGGGCCCTGCTTGCGCCAGTTGAGCCGGCGGACGCACTGCCGGGCCAGCCGGATGCCGTCGCGCTCGTCCTCGGCGAGGAAGTCGGCCAGGCCGGACGTGGTAGCGTGCATCGCCGCGCCGCCGAGCGACTCGTCGTCGGTGACCTCGCCGGTGGCCATCTTCACCAGCGGCGGCCCGGCCAGGTAGACCTGCGACCGGTCCCGGATCATGATGGTGAAGTCCGACATGCCCGGCACGTACGCGCCACCGGCGGTGGCGTTGCCGAAGACGACGCTCACGGTCGGGATCCGCTGCGCGGACAGCCGGGTCAGGTCACGGAACACCCGGCCGCCGGGGATGAAGATCTCCGCCTGGGTGGGCAGGTCCGCGCCGGCCGACTCGACCAGGTTCACCATCGGCAGCCGGTTGGCCGCCGCGATCTCACCGGCCCGTCGGGTCTTCGCCAGCGACCACGGGTTGATCGCGCCGCCGCGTACCGTCGGGTCGTTCGCCACGATCAGGCACTCGACGCCCTCGACCACGCCGATGCCGGTCACGGTGCTGGCGCCGACCGGGAAGTCGGTGCCGTACGCGGCCACCGACGACAACTCCAGGAACGGGCTGTCCGGGTCGAGCAGCAGCTCGATCCGCTCCCGGGGGAGCAGCTTGCCGCGACCGTGGTGGCGGGTCACGTACTTTTCGCCGCCACCGCCCCGGGCCTGGTCGAGCGCCTCCTCCAGCTCGGCCAGGCGTTCCAGCAGCGCCTCCCGGTTCGCGGTGAAGGCGGGCGCGGACGGGTCGATGGTGCTCTGCAGGACAGTCGTGCTCATAGGCCCATGCCCTTCGCGATGATCTCGTTCATGATCTCGGTGGTGCCGCCGCCGATGCCGAGCAGACGGGCGTCCCGGTAGTGCCGCTCCACCTCGGCGTCGCGCATGTAGCCGAAGCCGCCGTGCAGTTGCAGCGCCGCGTCGACCACCCAGTCGCAGGTGGCCACCGCGACGTTCTTCGCCATCGCCACCTCGGTCACCACCGGCTGCCCGGCGGCCACCCGCTCGGCGACGTCGTGCACGTACGCCCGGGCCGCGTCGGTGCGGCTGTGCATCTCGGCCAGCTTGTGCCGGACGACCTGGCGTCCGACGAGCGGACGGCCGAACGTGGAGCGGTCCCGGCACCACTGCACCGACAGGTCCACGCAGCGCTGCGCGGTCGCGTACGCCTGGGTGGCGAGCGACAGCCGCTCGTTGGCGAACTGCTGCATGATGGCGAGGAATCCGGTGTCCTCCGGGCCGACCCGGTTCGTCACCGGCACCCGTACGTCGACGAAGGACAGCTCGGCCGTGTCGGAGCAGTGCCAGCCCAGCTTCTCCAGCCGCCGGCCCACTGTGAACCCGGGCGTGCCCTTGTCGATCACCAGCAGGCTGACGGAGCCCGAGCCGGGGAAGTCGGTGCAGACCGCGGTGGTGACGAAGTCGGCGCGGACCCCGCTGGTGATGTACGTCTTGGCGCCGTTGACGACGTAGTGGTCGCCGTCGCGGACGGCGCAGGTGCGGATGCCCGCCACGTCCGAGCCGCCGTCCGGTTCGGTGATCGCCAGTGCGCCGATCATCGTCCCGGCGAGCGCGGGCCGGACGTACTTGTCGATCAGCCCTTCGTCCTGGGTCTCGACCATGTGCGGCAGCGCGATCCCGTGCGTGAACAACGCGGCGACCAGCCCGGACGACCCACCCGAGCGGATGATCTCCTCGGTGACCACCATCGAGTCGAGCAGGTCACCACCGCTGCCGCCGACCGACTCCGGGAAGCCGATGCCGAGCAGGCCGATCTTCGCGGCGGTCTCGTGCAGCGACCGGGGCACCTCGCCCGCCCGCTCCCAGTCGGACAGGTGCGGCAGCACCTCCCGGGTGACGAACGAGCGGGTCAGCTCGCGCAGTTGCCGGCGTTCCGGCGTGTCCACGATGGTCATGCGCGTGCCTCCGTCGGTAGGTCGACCACCCGGGAGCGCAGCAACTCGCCGAGCGCCTTGGCCTGGGGGTCGAACCGGGTGGACGCGGCCACGCCCTGTCCGAGCAGCCCTCGGATCACGAAGTTGACGGCACGCAGGTTCGGCAGCTCGTACCGCTCGACGGTGAGCGCCGCCGTCTCCGGCAGCAGCTCGGCCAGCCGCTCCACCGTCAGCCAGTCGCGCAGCCACGGCCAGGTCGCGTCGGTGCGCGCCCAGACGCCCAGGTTGGCGTCGCCGCCCTTGTCGCCGGACCGCGCGCCGACCAGCTCACCGAGCGGCCCTCGCCGGGTTGCGGGTAAGGAAGGGCCCCCTGTTAACGCCTCGTGTTGTACCGGGGCCCCCTGCAAACCGCCCGTCACCGTCGGCGGAGGGATCGGCACCCGCTCGCCGGACGGCAGCACCGCGACGTGCTCGACCGCGTCCTGCGCGATCGTGTCGGCGGTGAACACCCCGTACGGCGTCGCGTCGCCGGGCAGCGTGGTGAGCGTGCAACCCGGGTACGAGGCCAGCGCCAGCTCCACCGCCGCCGCCGAGAACGCCCGCCCGGCCCGCGACTTGTCGCCGTCGCGCAGGTGTACGTGCAGCAGCGCGCTCGCCGCCTCGGTGTCGCCGGTGTCCGGGTGGTCGGTACGGGCCAGCGTGAACTCCAGCCCTTCCGTGCCGACCGACTCCTCGATCTGGGCGCGGACCAGTGCCGCCTTGGCCGGGATGTCCAGCCCGCACAGCACGAACGTCATCGAGTTGCGGAAGCCGCCCAGGTTGTTGACGCCCACCTTGAGCGTGTCCGGCGGCGGCGTGCCGCGCACCCCGGAGACGCGTACCCGGTCCGGGCCCTCCTGCTCCAGCCGCACCGTGTCCAGCCGGGTCACCACGTCCGGCCCGAGGTAGTCCGGCCCGCCCACCTCGTACAGCAGTTGGGCGGTGACCGTCTCCACGGTGACCGCGCCGCCGGTGCCGGGGTGCTTGGTGAGCACCGACGAGCCGTCCGGGTGCAGCTCGGCGATCGGGAAGCCGGGGCGGTGCCCGCCGTCCGGCAGTTCGGTGAAGAAGCTGAAGTTGCCGCCGGTGACCTGCGCGCCGCACTCGATCAGGTGACCGGCCACCGTCGCGCCGGCCAGCGCGTCGAGGTCGTCGCGGGTCCACCCGAAGCGGGCGATGGCCGGACCGACCGCCAGCGAGGCGTCGGTCACCCGCCCGGTGACCACCACGTCCGCGCCCGCGTCGAGGCAGGCCGCGATGCCGAACGCACCCAGGTACGCGTTCGCGGTCAGCGCGTCCGGCCGCTGGATCGCGTCGCCCTCGACGTACCCGACCCGGACCTGGAGGCCGAGCCGGTCGCCGAGCGACCGGATCGCGTCGGCCAGCCCGGCCGGGTTGAGGCCGCCCGCGTTGGTGACGAGCGTGACGCCGCGTTCCAGCGCGGTGCCGAGCACGCCCTCCGCCTGGCGCAGGAAGGTTTTCGCGTAGCCCAGCGACGGGTCGCGCATCCGGTCCCGGCCGAGGATGAGCATGGTCAGCTCGGCCAGGTAGTCACCGGTCAGCACGTCCAGCTCGCCGCCGTCGAGCATCTCCCGCCAGGCGGCGAAGCGGTCGCCGTAGAAGCCCGACGCGTTCCCGATCCGCAGCACGCTCATGAGGGAACTCCGCTCGCGGCGGGTTCCCGCTTGTCGCCGGGCGGGCCGGCGAACGCCTGGGCCACGTCCAGCCACTCGTCGGCCACCGGTCCGGTAGCGGTCAGGGCCAGGTCGGCGCGGTGCCGGCGCTGCGTGACGAGCAGGCAGAAGTCGAGCGCCGGGCCGGTCACCCGGTCGGCCGCGTCCGCCGGCCCGAACTCCCACACGTCACCGCCCGTGGGCGCGGTCAGCTCGACCCGCACCGGCGCCGTGGGCACCGCGCGGCCGTGGGCCGCGAAGCCGTGCCCGAGGGTACGGAAGCCGAGGTGCGCGATGTGCCGCAGGCGCTGCGTCGGGGCACGGCTGACGCCGAGCGCGTCGGCCACGTCCTCGCCGTGCGCCCACGTCTCCATCAGCCGGGCCGTCACCATCGACGTCGGCGACATGCTGGTGCCGTACCAGGGGATCTTCTGCCCGGCCGGGACGGCGGCGACCGCTCCGGCGAGCGCCGACCGGCCGGAACGCCAGCGGGCCAGCAGCGCGGCCGGGGGCGCGAGGAAGGACTCGGCACCGTCCTCGACCAGGCGCGACGGGTCCGGCGCGGCCATCACCGAGGCGAAGAACGCGGACTCGTCGGTGGCCGCCAGGTACGCGACGTGGTCGGTCCAGGCCAGGTGCGCGATCTGGTGTGCGACGGTCCAGCCCGGGGCTGGCGTCGGCCGCTCCCATCCTTCCGGCGGCAGGTCCGCGACGAGCGCGTCGAGCTGTTCGGACTCGGCGGCCAGATCCGCGAGCAGGGCTGTCAGGTCGACCATTGTGCCTCCGGGCGGGGGTGGGCAGGGGATCAGTGCCGCTCGCTCTCGGGGGTGAGCAGCGCGGCGAGCTGGCGTTTCCAGGTGTGCAGCAGGGCGGCGCGGCGCGGCGAGTCGTCGCTGAGCAGGTTGGCCACGCCGAGGCCGCGGAGCAGGTCGAGCGTGGCCTGCACCGACTCGCGTACGCCTGGCTTGCGCTCGTCCACACCGAGCAGTTCGACGGTGAGCCGGTGCATCTCGCGACCGATCCGCGCCTCCAGCGGCACCAGCGCGGCCCGCAGCTCGGCGTCGGTACGGGCGGCCACCCACAGCTCCAGCGCGGCCACGAACAGCGGGCCGGTGAACGAGGCGGCGAGCAGGTCGACCACCCCGTCGAGCCGCTTCGAGCCGACCGGCAGGTGCGCCGCCTCGGCGCGCAGCTCGGCCGCCCGGCGCTCGGTCAGGTGGGTGACGGCGGCGGTCACCAGCGCGGCCCGGGTGGGGTAGTGGTGCAGCTGGGCGCCCCGGGAGACGCCGGCGCGGGCGGCCACCACAGTCGTCGTGGTGCCGGACCAGCCGTGCTCCACCAGGCACTCGACAGTCGCCTCCAGCAGCCGGGCCTGGGTGGCACGGCTGCGCTCCTGCTGTGGAACCCGGCTCGACACGCAGACAGCGTGCCCCGCCCAAAACAAACAGTCAAGCCTGACTTTTTTGAAAGGAGGGGGCCCTTGTTAACGCCTGCGGTAGAGGAAGGGCCCCCTTTTAACGCCTCAGCGGCCGTCGCGCGGCGCGAAGACCGTGAGCGCGTCGGCGTCGGAGTGACGGGAGCGGACGTACTCGTCGGCCCAGGCCGCCGCATCCGGGAACGTGGACTCGGCGGCGATCCGGGCGCAGGCGGCGTCCACGTCGAAGCGCGTCCGGCGCATCTGCACGCCCGGGCCGAGCAGCGCCCACCAGGCGCCCGCGCCCCCGTACGGCATTCCGACGCTGCCCGGGTTCACCACCAGGCGACGGTCGGCCAGCCGGGTGAACGGCATGTGCGTGTGCCCGCAGACCACCGTGCCGACCTCGGCCGGCAGGCCGGCGAAGACCTCGGCCCAGCGGTTGAGCCGTGAGTCGACGAGCACTACCTCCTCGTCGTCGCGCGGGGTGGCGTGGCAGAACAGCACCTCGCCCAGGCCGGTGACCGGCAGCGTGACGGACGGCGGCAGCGCGGCCAGCCGGGCCACCTGGTCGTCGCGGAGCTGCCCCGCGGCCCAGTTGGAGACCTCGATCGCCGACGGCCTGCCGGCCCGCGCCTGCACCAGCTCCCGGTCGGCGTTCCCGCCGACCCAGCAGGCCCGGTCACCGAGCGCGGCCAGCCGGTCCAGCACCTCGACCGGCTGCGGACCGGCCGCCAGGTCACCGGTGAGGACGATCAGGTCGGCGGCGGCCACGTCCGGCTCGGCCAGGACTGCTTCCAGCGCGGGCAGCACACCGTGGATGTCGGAGAGGACGGCGACGCGATCGGGCATCGTCCCAGCCTGGCGACACCGGCGCGGGAGGACCAAGCGATTCTGCGGTGGGCAGAGACGGCACCGGCCCGCTCGGGCACGGCACTGCCCGATGCGCTCGAAGACGGCACCGGCCCGGCTCCGCGCGGTGGCGGGCCGGGCCGGGAAGCCGGTACGGAGGATCAGACCCGCGCGCGGCGGGCCAGGCGCTCCGGGTCGAGGATGATGATGCTCTTGCCGTCCAGCCGCAGCCAGCCGCGCGAGGCGAAGTCGGCCAGCGCCTTGTTGACGGTCTCCCGGGAGGCGCCGACGAGCTGGGCGATCTCCTCCTGGGTGAGGTCGTGCGTCACGCGCAGCACGCCGCCGTCGCGGGTGCCGAACCGGCCGGCCATCTGGAGCAGGTTCTTGGCGACCCGGCCCGGTACGTCGGTGAAGATCAGGTCGGCGAGCGAGTCGTTGGTCCGGCGGAGCCGGCGGGCGAGCACCCGCAGCAGCTGCTCGGCGATCTCGGGCCGGTTGTTCAGCCACGGCCGCAACGCCTGCTTGCGCAGCCGGACCAGGCGGGTGTCGGTGACCGCGGTGGCCGTCGCCGTACGCGGACCGGGGTCGAAGAGCGACAGCTCACCGACCATGTCCGACGGGCCCATCACGGCGATCAGGTTCTGCCGGCCGTCGGCCGCGCGGCGACCCACCTTGATCTTGCCGGACAGGAGGATGTAGAGACTGTCGCCGGGCTCGCCCTCGTTGAATACGATCTCGCCCTTGCGGACCTCGATCGTCTCCATCTCCTTGGCGAGCGCCTCGGCAGCCTCCGGGTCGACACCCTGGAAGATCCCGCTGCGGGCCAGTACCTCGTCCATCGCGCACCTCCACCTGCGCGTGCCGTCCGTCGGCCGGGTCTGCCGTCCGCTGATCCCTCGCGCGCCGCCAGTCTAGGCGCACATGAGCAGGAATCAGAGGTGCACCCCTGGAATCTTGATCGTTGGGCGTAACCCGCCCGACCTGGGGAGCGGCTAGGATCCCGCCTCCGGCCCGGGCCGGCGCCACCCGTTCCCACCTGTGATCGTAGGGTGACCGGCGTGCTGTGTGAGCCGTTCCTGACCAGCCGGTCCGAATCCGGGTGGGACATCCCGCTGCTGGCCTGGCGGGCCGAGTCGCCGCTGCTCGCGGTCGGCTCCGCGCCGCTGGGCGGGGGGATCGGCGTCCGCCGGTGGGTGCTGAACGCGACGGTCCCGATGTCGTACGACCGGGACGACCCCGCCGCGCACCTGGCCGAGCTGGCGCGCGGCCTCGACCTGGACGGCCCCGGGGTCGGGCTGCTGACCGGCGTGGACGTGAGCGAGGTGGTCCGCCGCACCGACGGCGGCGTCCGGGTCTGGGCGACTGTCGGCCTGGGCACGCCGGTGTGGGCCGCCGCCCCCGAGCCGGCCACCGCCGCACCCGCGCCGGCCCCGCACGCCGCGTCGGCGCCGTCGGCCGCGAGCGAGCCGGCGCGGCCCGCGCAGCGCGTCGGCACCGTCAACATCGTCGCGTACGTGCCGGTGCGGCTCGGCGACGCCGCCCTGGTGAACGCCGTGGCCACCGCCACCGAGGCGAAGGCGCAGGCGATCTGGGAACTGGGACTCCCCGCCACCGGCACCCCCACCGACGCGGTGACGGTGCTCTGCCCGGCTGACGGCGATCCGGCCCCGTACGGCGGTCCCCGGTCGGCCTGGGGCGCACCGCTGGCCCGCGCCGTGCACGCCGCCGTCCGCTCCGGCGGCGCCGGGACCGTCGTGCCCTGGTCCGACCGGCGGGCGGGCTGACGTGGGCCCGTCACACGCGACACGTCGGGTTTTCCGACCGATCGGCCCTCGTCGCGGCGTTCCGGGGACGGTAGCGTCGCCGACGATGTACGCTCCCGCCCGCTCTGTGCCCCGTACCCTCCGCGCCGCCGTCGCCGGACCGCCCGCTGCCGCTCCCGGCCCGCGCCGCGCGGTGCTCGGCCGGCGCCTGGCCGCGCTCGCCGCGCTGTTCGCCGTCCTGTTCGTCGCCGGCTGCGGCGGCGACGCCGGCGGGTCCGGTGGCGACCCCCGATGGCAGGCGGGACAGGGCGGTGGCGCGACCGGACCGGCCACCGGCGAGCAGCCCGCCGCGTCGGACCCGGCGAAGGAGCCGTCGATCTCGCTCACCGCGACCGGTGACGTGATCATGGGCAACGCGCCGGACCGGCTGCCCCCGAACGGCGGCAAGGGCTTCTTCGACGACGTCAAGTCGGCGCTCAAGGGCGACCTGGTGATGGGCAACCTGGAGGAGCCGCTCACCGACGACACCGGCGCCGGCAAGTGCGGCCCGCAGCCGAAGAACTGCTACCAGTTCCGGGCGCCGCCCGGCTATGCCGCGCACCTGCGCTCGGCCGGGTTCCAGCTGCTCAACCAGGCCAACAACCACGGCTACGACTACGGCCGCCAGGGCTACGAGAACACCCAGTCGGCGCTGGAGGCGCACGGGCTCAAGCACACCGGCGCGCCGGGCGAGATCACCGTGGTGGACGTCAAGGGCATCAAGGTCGCCGTGGTCGGCTTCTCGTCGTACCCCTGGTCGAACAGCCTGGTCGACCTGAACGCCGCCAAGCAGGTGATCGAGATGGCCAAGGAGCAGGCCCAGATCGTGGTGGTGCAGGTGCACATGGGTGCCGAGGGGTCGGACAAGACCCGGGTGAAGCCGGGCACCGAGATGTTCTTCGGCGAGAACCGCGGCGACCCGATCCGCTTCTCCCGCACCGTCATCGACGCGGGCGCCGACCTGGTCGTCGGGCACGGCCCGCACGTGTTGCGCGGGATGGAGTTCTACAAGGGGCGGCTGATCGCGTACAGCCTCGGCAACTTCGCCGGTGGCGGGAAGTCGCTGAACAGCTCGGGCCGGCTCGGCTGGGGCGGCGTGCTCAAGGTGTCGCTCACCGCCGACGGGACGTTCGTCGGCGGCACGTTCACCTCCACCGTGATGAACGGCGTGGGTCGTCCGTCCGTGGACCGGCAGAACCGCGGCCTCGGGCTGGTCCGCGAGCTGAACCGGGCCGACTTCCCGGACACCGGCGCCAAGCTCGACGGAACCGGCAAGATCACCGCACCGGCGGGTGGCTGAGCGCACGGCCGCCGCGCCGAGCCGCCGGAGCGTCGGCCCCGCGACGTAGGCTGGCCGACGTGACCACGCGCTCCCCCGAGACCGACCTCGGTCGTACGCGCCGCGCCCGGCGCATCGGCCGGGTGCTGACCGAGACGCATCCTGACGCGCACTGTGAACTCGACCACTCAGGCGCGCTCGAGCTGGCGGTGGCGACGATCCTGTCCGCCCAGTGCACCGACAAGAAGGTCAACGAGGTCACGCCGAAGCTGTTCGCCCGCTACCGCTCCGCCGCCGACTACGCGGGCGCGGACCGCGCCGAGCTGGAGGAGCTGATCCGGCCCACCGGGTTCTACCGCAACAAGACCAGCTCGCTGATCAATCTCGGGCGGGCGCTCTGCGAGCGGTACGACGGCGAGGTGCCCGGCCGGCTCGACGACCTGGTGACGCTGCCGGGGATCGGCCGCAAGACCGCCAACGTGATCCTCGGCAACGCCTTCGGTGTCCCCGGCATCACCGTCGACACCCACTTCCAGCGGCTGGTGCAGCGGTGGCAGCTCACCACCGAGACCGACCCGGTGAAGATCGAGCACGCGATCGGCGCGCTCTACCCGAAGCGCGACTGGACGATGCTGTCGCACCGGGTGATCTTCCACGGCCGCCGGGTCTGCCACGCCCGCAAGCCCGCCTGCGGCGCGTGCACGTTGGCGAAGCTCTGTCCCGCGTACGGCACCGGGCCGACCGAGCCAGCCGCCGCGGCCAAGCTGCTCAAGGGCCCCCGCGCCCGCGACCTGGCGGTGGCCGTCGGCCTCGACCCCGACCTGGTGCCGCAGCAGGCCGCCGCGGCGGACGTGCCGTGATGCGCCGGTTCGCCTACCTGCTCGTCCCGCTGCTGCTGGCGGCGGCGGGCTGCACCGCCACCACCGAGGAACCGGAACGTCCGGCGCCGGCGACCCGGGCCGAGCGTCCTTCGCCGTTCGCCGACTGCGCCCCGCTGACAGTCGCGCCCGCCGCCGCGTCCCCGGCGCCCACCGGGAAGGCCGAGGGTCAGCTGCCCGATCTGACGCTGAACTGCTTCACCGGTGGGGCGCCGGTGAACCTGCGCGACGTCAAGGGCCCGGCGGTGATCAACGTGTGGGCCTCCTGGTGCCCGCCGTGCCGCAAGGAGCTGCCCGCCTTCCAGCGGCTCAGCGAGCGGGCCGACGGCCGGTTCCAGGTGATCGGCGTGAACAGCCGCGACAGCCGCGGCGGCGCGCAGTCCATCGGCGAGGACTACGGCGTCGACTTCCCGATGCTGCTCGACCAGGGTGACGCGTTCCAGCGCGCGCTGGAACGCAACGCGTTCCCGCTCACCGTGCTCGTCGACGCCGACGGACGGATCCGGCACACCGACGCGACCGGCGCCCTCGACGACGCCCGCCTCGCCGCGCTGCTCGAGCGCCACCTCGGGGTGCGGGTATGACCCGACGGCCACCCGGGTGGTTCGACCCGCTGCTGGGCCGGCTCGGCACCGCGCGGGCGGAGGACTTCACCCGCATCGTCACGCCGGAAAGCGGCGGCCGGGAGAGTGCCGTGCTGGTGCTGCTCGGCGAGGAGCCCGGCGCGGGGCCGGACGTACTCGTCCTCCAGCGCGCCGCGACGCTGCGCAACCACGCCGGTCAGCCGGCCTTCCCGGGTGGTGCGGCCGACCCGGAGGACGCCGATGCCCGCGCCACCGCGCTGCGCGAGGCGAACGAGGAGGTCGGTCTCGACCCCGGCAGCGTCACGGTGCTGGCCGAGCTGCCCCGGCTCTGGATCCCGGTCAGCGACTTCGTGGTCACCCCGGTCCTCGCCTGGTGGCACGACCCGCACCCGGTGCACCCCCGCGAGCCGGCCGAGGTCGCCCACGTGGCCCGGCTGCCGGTCACCGAGCTCGTCGATCCGGACAACCGCATGCGGGTCCGCCACCCGAGCGGCTGGATCGGCCCGGCCTTCTCGGTGCGCGGCATGCTCGTCTGGGGTTTCACCGCGGGCGTGATCGACCGGCTGCTGGAGATGGGCGGCTGGTCCCGGCCCTGGCCGCACTCGCGTGTGGTGGACCTGCCGCCCGTCGGCGCCACGCCCGCGCCGTCGGCGGGCACCGAGGCCGCCGACGAGAGCCCGGTGCGGTGATCACCCGTACGCATCCTCGGGTCACGTTCAGCGAGCGCTGAGCCGAGCACGGGCCCAGTGCCCGTACCCTTGGGGCGTGTCCGCCGTGGATCTCGTCCTTCTCCTGCTCATGCTCGTGTTCGCGATCAGCGGATACCGCCAGGGTTTCGTCATCGGGGCCCTGTCGTTCTCCGGCTTCTTCCTCGGAGCGCTGCTCGGCCTCCAGGTCGGGCCGCTGATCGCGCAGCAGTTCGCGGCGAGCGGCACACGCGTGCTGATCTCCCTGGTGGCGATCTTCGGGCTGGCGGTGCTGGGGCAGGCGCTGGCCGGGTGGCTCGGCTCCAACCTGCGGGCCGCCATCACCGGTCCGGCCGGCCGGAAGATCGACGACGTCGGCGGCGCGTTCATCTCGGTCGTCGCGGTCATGCTCGTGGCGTGGCTGGTCGCCGTGCCGCTCGGCTCCTCCTCGGTGCCGTGGCTGGCGTCCTCGGTGCGCAACAGCGCGCTGCTCACCGTCGTCGACCAGGTGCTGCCGGACAAGGCGCAGGACCTGTCCACCGCGTTGCGCGACACGGTCGACACCAACGGCTTCCCGGACGTGTTCGGCGACCTCGCGCCGACCCGGGCCCGGCAGGTCGCACCGCCCGACCCGGCGCTGGCCAACTCCCAGGTGGTGCAGAACAGCAGGCGGTCGGTGGTGAAGGTGCTCGGCTCCGCGCCGAGCTGCTCGCGCCGCATCGAGGGCTCCGGCTTCGTGTACGCCGACGACCGGGTGATGACGAACGCGCACGTGGTGGCCGGCACCCGCTCGGTGGCGGTCGAGTTGCGCGGCGAGCGGTACGACGGCGAGGTCGTCGTCTACGACCCGGACCGGGATCTGGCGGTGCTCCACGTACCGGGGCTGCCCGGGCCGTCGCTGCGCTTCGCCGCCGGACCGGCCGCCACCGGCGCCGACGCGATCGTGCTCGGCTTCCCGCTCGACGGCCCGTACGACGCCCGCCCGGCCCGGATCCGGGACGTCGACCGGATCACCGGCCCGGACATCTACTCGGCCGGTGACGTCAACCGGGAGATCTACACGATCCGGGCGCTGGTACGCAGCGGCAACTCCGGCGGCCCACTGATCTCCTCGAACGGTCTGGTGCTCGGCGTGATCTTCGCGGCGGCGGCGGACGACCCGAACACCGGCTTCGCGGTGACCGCGGCCGAGGCGCGACCGGTGGCGCTGGCGGGCGCGGAGCGTACCCGGGGAGTGGCGACCGGCGACTGCACCTGAGCCGGCCGGTGGCGCTCAGCCACCCGCCGGTGCTCCCGCCGGTGCGGCCTCGTCGCCGGAGCGGGACAGCGGCAGCCGGGCTCGGCCCCACGTGAGCGTGCGGTCGAGGACCGCCCGCGCCATGATCGCCACGCAGGCGCCGCCGTTGAGGAACGAGGCGACCACGTCGCTGGGGTGGTGCATGCCCCGGTACATCCGGGTGAGCGCCACGCCGATCGGCACCAGCACCAGCAGCGTCCACCAGCCGACCTTGGCCGGGGTGCTGCGCGCCCGCAGCGCCAGCAGCACCGCGAGACCGACGTAGAGCGCGGTGGCCGCCGAGGTGTGCCCGGACGGGAAGCTGGACGTGGGCGGGGAGGCGTCCATGTGCGCGACGGCCGGGCGGTTCCGGTCGATGACCATCGTGGTGAACAGGAAGATCAGCGCCTGCGCGGTCACCGCCGCGCACAGGAACAGCGGCTCCCGCCAGCGGTGCAGCACCAGCCGCAGCACCAGCGCCGCCAGCACCGTCACCACGACGATCATCTGGGTGCTGGCGAGCGTGCTGAACACCAGCGAGACGTCGTTCCAGCCCGGCGTCCGGTCACCGGCCAGCTCCCGGTTGACCGTGTCCTCCACGGTGAACGGCCAGGTGCGGGCCAGCACCCGCGTCACCAGCAGGCCCAGGCCCACCATCAGTGCGAAGAGCACGGCCAGCGGCAGCAGGACACGCCGGGTGACTCGGATCACGACATCGGACATGAGCTCGCCTGTACCCCGGCGCGGGTCCGGCTACGCCCGGTCGCCCTCCGGCCGCTGGTCGGCCAGCTCCGGCTCGACCCCCTCGCGGAGCGGACGGGCGGAGGACCGCCCGGATCCGCCGCGCCAGGTGGCGAACGCGGCCGCTGTCGCGGCCACCACGGCGGCCCCGAGCACCCAGCCGCCCACCACGTCGCTCGTCCAGTGCACGCCCAGCGCGATCCGGCTGAGCCCGGTCACCACGGTGACCAGCAGCGCCGCCGTCCAGAGCGCGACCCGGCCCCGGCGGCTGTCCCGGACGAACGGCAGGAACACCAGCAGCAGCACACCCGCCGCCAGCGTGGCGTTGAGCGCGTGACCGGACGGGAAGGAGTAGCCGGCGGCCCGGGCCACCGGGTCCAGCAGATCCGGCCGGTCCCGCCCCACGAGCAGCTTGAGCAGCGCGCCGAGAAGCCCGCCGGCGACCATGGTGACGACCACCCAGATCCCCAGCCGGGGCGCGCCGCGCCGGACCAGCCAGACCACCAGCACGACCGCTGCCACCCGCAGCGGGCCGGGCCCGAACACGTGCGTCCAGACCGTCATCACACCGACCCAGGCGGGATGGTCCTGCGCGTACCCGTGGAACGCGTCGGCGATCGAGGCGTCCAGCCGCAGCAGGGGCGGCCAGGCGCCGAGCACCAGCAGCGCGATCAGGGCGAACGGCACCAGCACCAGGAACGCCGCGACAACGGTCAGGGTGAGCCGCAGGCCCAGCGAGTGATCGCGGTCGAGGCGGCGGCTCCGCCACGACCGGTGCGCGACAGTCGCCCCGGTGGTGGTGTCCATGGAGCTTCCCCTACCCACCGGAGGGCAGGATCAGACCGGTTCAGCGACGGGCCTGCCGGAACCGGCGAACCATCAACGCGGTGCCGGTGACGAGCGCGACGAACAGGGCCAGGCCGGTCCAGAGCCGCTCCGGGGCGGAGGCGTCCGTCTGCCCGGCCGGCCGGGCGGTCCAGCCGTCCGAGGAATGCCCGAGCGGGTCGCCGCCCCGCCCCGCCGCGGCGGCCCGGGTGTCCCGCCCGTCGCCGGGTGCCGGCCCGAAGCCCACCACGCCCGGGGAGGCGTTGTCGTCGAGCGGGTTGTGGCCCACCGCCGGCACATCGCCGGTGAGCGCGGCCACCGGGTCGACCAGGCCGTAGCCGAACCGGTCGTCACGGCCGGTCGGGCCCAGATCCCGGGCGGTGGTGACCAGTCGGTTCACCACGTCCCCGGCCGGCATCTTCGGATACCGCGCGCGGACCAGGGCCGCGGTCGCGGCGACGAGCGGCGCGGCGAAGCTCGTGCCCTGCACCCGCC
The DNA here is from genome assembly GCF_050948515.1 of Micromonospora sp. CA-248089. Taxonomy (NCBI): domain Bacteria; kingdom Bacillati; phylum Actinomycetota; class Actinomycetes; order Micromonosporales; family Micromonosporaceae; genus Micromonospora; species Micromonospora sp. CA-248089. The sequence continues at coordinate 6,168,201 of NZ_CP192016.1, read as the reverse complement.
AGTAGCCTCCCGGCCGGGCGCCGTAGAGCCCGGTGGCCGGAGCGCTGAGCACCGTCTCGTGACCCGTGATCGAGCCGGACCACAGGTTCTCGCTGGTCCGCTCCAGCCCGGCGACCGCTAGCACACCCGGCTCGCGGGCCGGGTACCAGACCTCGGTGGTCGTCGAGGTGGCCAGGTTGCCGGTGCAGGCGACCACCACCACGTCCCGGGCGAACGCGTAGTCGAGCGCCGCGGCCAGGGCCGGGTTGTCGCTGCTGCCGCCGAGCGACAGGTTGACCACGCGGGCACCGTTGTCGACCGCCCAGCGCACCGCCTTCGCGATGATCAGCGCGTCGTCGTAGCGGTTCTCGGCGTCGAGGACCCGCACCGGCAGGATCTTGGCGTCCGGCGCGAGCCCCACCACGCCCCGGTCGTCGTCGTTGCGCCCGGCGATCAACCCGGCGACGGTGGTGCCGTGCCCCACCGGGTCCGGGCCGTCCGAGCCGTCCGGCGTCACCAGATCCAGGCCCGGAAGCACCTGGCCGACGAGGTCGGGGTGGGTGCCGTCCACACCGGAGTCGATCACCGCGACCACCACGCCGCGCCCGGTCGAGGTGCGCCACGCGGTCTTCGCCCGCAACTCCTCGAGTTGCCACTGCTCGTCGCGTACCTGACCGGTGCGCGGCAGAAGGTCGGGGGCCACCCAGGGACGCGCCACTGTGGCCGGGGCGGCGGGCGCGGCGTGTGCGGGCGGCGCCAACGGACCGGCCACGGTGACGAGTGCCGACACGGCGGCCAGCAGCGCGCGTCCGGCGAGACGCCGGGGCGGCCCTCCGGGCGGTCCCTGCCGATCCCCTGTCACATTCCCCAGCCGTTCGGTCGCGTCAGACACATGCTGCACGGAGATTACCGGTTGTCCCGACCGTCACGGGGCAACTCCGCGAGGCGGATCACCCGGGCGGGAGATGCGCCAGCTGCACCAGGCGCACCCCCTCCCGGCGCGTCACCAGACGCGCCCGGCCCGGGGGCAGCGGCCCGGCCTTCACCTGACCGACGAGCGCGCCCTCCTCCGGACCGCCCGACATCACCAGGCCGGCGGTGGACAGCTCGCGCAGTCGTTGCACGACCGGCTCGTACGCGGTCCGCCCGGCACCGCCGGTCCGCCGTGCCAGCACCAGGTGCAGCCCGACGTCCCGCGCGTGCGGAAGGTGCTCCTCCAGCGCCCGCAACGGGTTCGTCGGCCCGCCCGCCACCAGGTCGTAGTCGTCCACGAGCACGAACAGCTCCGGTCCCTTCCACCACGACCGGCTGCGCAGCTGCGCCGGGGTCACCTCCGGCCCCGGCTGCCGCCCCTGGAGGTAGCCGGCGGCCGACTCGATCAGCTCGGCGGTGTGCGGTGCGGCAGTGCCGTACCCGATCAGGTGTGGAGTGTCGATCACGCCCATCAGGCTGCGCCGGTAGTCCACGAGCATCACCCGGGCCTGCTCCGGGGCGAACCGGTTGACGATCGACGTGGCGAGCGCGCGCAGGAACGACGACTTGCCGCACTCGGCGTCGCCGAAGACCATGAAGTTCGGCTCGGTGGCGAAGTCCAGCACCACCGGGGAGAGGTCCGCCTCGGCCACGCCGATCGGGAACGCCAGCCCGCTCGTCGCGTGCTGGTCCAGTTCGGCGTACGGCAGCACCGGTGGGAGCAGCCGCACCCGGGGCGCCGGCGGGCCGGTCCACGCGCCCGCGACCGCCTTGACCAGATCGGTGGTCTCCGCGCCCAGCGCCTCGACGCGGGGTTCGGCGGTGAGGAAGTGCAGTCCGCCCGCGGTGATGCCGCGGCCCGGACGCTCCTCCGGTACCGTCGCCGCCAGCGCGCGCTTGACCACCACCGAGTCGGCCGGGTCACCCAGGCGCAACTCCAGGCGGGAGCCGAACAGGTCGCGGATCGCCGGGCGGAAGTCCGACCAGCGCAGCGCGGTCGCCACCACGTGCACCCCGTACGCCAGACCCCGGGTGGCGAGCTCGGTGACCAGCGGTTCCAGGTCCTCGTACTCACCGCGCAGCGTGTTCCAGCCGTCCACCACCAGGAACACGTCCCCGAACGGGTCGGGTGCGCCCGCCGCCCGCCGTCGTCGCCACGCGGCCATCGACTCCACACCGGCCTCGGCGAAACGGCGCTCCCGCTCGGCGAGCAGCCCGGCGACCTCGCCGACGGTACGGCGCACGGCGGTGCCGTCGGTCCGTCCGCTGACCCCGCCCACGTGCGGCAGGTCGCGCAGCGTGCCGAGCGTCCCGCTGCCGAAGTCGAGGCAGTAGACCTGCACCTCGGCCGGGGTGTGGGTGAGCGCGAGCGCGCAGACCAGCGTGCGCAGCAGGCTGGACCGGCCGCTGCGGGTGGTACCGACCACCGCGACGTGCCCGGCCGCGCCGTCCAGCGCCAGCCAGAGCAGGTCGCGCCGCTGCTCGAACGGCTTGTCCACCACTGCCACCGGCACCTGCAGCGACCCGTGCAGCTCCGGATTGGCCACCGTCAGCCCGCGTACCGGGTCGGTGCCGACCGGGCCGAGCAGCTCGTCCAGGGCGGGGGAGGCGTCCAGCGGCGGCAGCCACACCTGGTGGGCGGGCGGGCCCTGCCCGGCCAGCCGGTCCACGAGCAGGTCGAGCAGCGTCTCCCCGTTGTCGTCCTCGGCCGGCGGGGCGACCGGCGTCGGCGGCTCCGGCACCGGGACCAGGTGGGTGGAGAACGCGAGCACGCGTGCCTCCCCGGTGCCGGACGCGCCCGCCGCGCCGCCGCGGCGGCGGACCGCGCCGGAGACGTACGCGGCCTTGAACCGGACCAGCGGGTCGGTGCCCGAGCGCAGGTAGCCGTGCCCCGGGCTGCGCGGCAGTTCGTGCGCGTCCGGCACGCCCAGCACCGTCCGGGACTCCAGCGCCGAGAACGTCCGCAACCCGATCCGGTACGACAGGTGCGTGTCCAGCCCGCGCAGCCGCCCCTCCTCCAGCCGCTGGCTCGCCAGCAGCAGGTGCACCCCGAGCGACCGGCCCAGCCGGCCGATCTGCACGAACAAATCGATGAAGTCGGGCTTGGCGGACAGCAGCTCGGAGAACTCGTCGCAGATCAGCAGCAGCGACGGCAGCGGGGCCAGCGGCGAGCCGGCCGCCCGGGCCCGCTCGTAGTCGCGCACGCTCGCGAAGTTGCCCGCCCGGCGCAGCAACTCCTGCCGGCGCATCAGCTCGCCGTTGATCGCGTCCACCATCCGGTCCACCAGCGGCAACGCGTCGGCCAGGTTGGTGATCACGGCGGCGGTGTGCGGCAGCCGCTCGAACGGCGCGAACGTGGCGCCGCCCTTGAAGTCGACGAGGACGAAGTTGAGCTGCTCCGAGCTGTGCGTGGCGGCCAGCCCGAGCACGAGCGTGCGCAGCAGCTCCGACTTGCCCGAGCCGGTCGCGCCGATCAGCAGGCCGTGCGGGCCCATGCCGTCCTGCGCCGACTCCTTCAGGTCGAGGTCGATCGCCCCGCCGTCGGCGCCCACCCCGATCGGCACCCGCAGCCGGTCCCGCGCGGCCCGGGGCGCCCAGCCCTGCTCGGCGGTGAAGCTCTCCGGGTCGCCGAGACCCAGCAGCTCGGGCAGGCCCAGCTCGGCGCCGGGCACCGCGTCCGGTCCGCGTACCGTGCCGGCCAGCCGCAGCGGCGCGAGCCGCCGGGCCACCGCCTCGGCGTCGGCGGGCGCCAGCGCGTCGGCGGCGCCCACCTCGGCGTGGCCCTCCGCGGAGTGCGAGTGCAGCCTGCCGTCGACCAGGTCGAGCAGGAGCGCGTACCGGTCGAGCAGCCGGGGCGGCGGGGTGTCCAGGTCGAGCACGGTGACCGCGTCGATGCCGCCGTCACCCGCCAGGTCGGTCGCGCCGGTCAGGTCGCCGCCGTCGAGCACCACCACGACGTGCGGCCCGTCCGTCGCGGTGCCGTGCGTGCTGAACCGGGACCGCGTGCCGAGCACGTCGTCGAGCAGCCGTTCCAGGTCGGCGGCGGAACTGGTGACCAGCCGCACCGGACCCAGCGCGTCGGTACGCGCCGGATGGTGGGCGTGCGGCAGCCACTTCACCCACTCCCACGCGCTCCGGCGTTCCGGCCCGGCGCAGACCGCGATCAGCAGCTCGTCCGGCGCGTGGAAGACGGCGAGCTGGGTGAGCACCGCCCGGGCCAGCGCCTGCGCGGCGGGCGACCCGGCGCCGCGTACCGGGCCGGCCGGGCCGCGCACGAAGACCCGGGCGAAGCTGCGCAGCGACAGCGCCACCGGCAGGTCCGGCACCACCGAGTACGCGTCCAGGAAGCGCCGCAGCGCCCCGGCCGTCATCGGTTCCAGCTCCTCCAGCGGGCGGGTCACCGGCGGGACCAGCGGGGTGGCCAGCGTCTGCGGCCCGACACCGACCCGGACCACGGCGAAGTCCGGGTCGCCCGGCCGGCGTTCCCAGATCCGGTGACTGTCGACGGTCGACCAGAGCCGCCCCGGCTCGGGATGGCGGTAGGACAGCCCGGCCCGCTGGGCGCCGGCGGTCTCCCGCACCCGGCGCCGGAGCGTGGCCAGGTGGCGCAGGTATTCCCGGCGGGCGGCCATCAGCTCGGACTTCTTCGGCCCGGCGCTGCCCCAGGTGGTCACCAGCATCGCCAGCGAGGAGAGGCCGAACATGCCGCCCACCACGTACGAGTAGGCCCCGCCGCCGCGGCCGAACATCATCGCCATGGCCACCGTCCCGCCGAGCATCGGCAGCACCATCAGCGCCTGCTGCCAGCGCCCACCCGCAGCGGCGGAGATCTCCGGCGGCGCCTCGACGGGCAGCTCACCGACCGGGATCTCCGGTGCCGGGCGGCGTGGCGGCCGCTTGATGACGACAGTGGACACTCGACCCCTCCCGAAAGTGGCTCTGGGTAACCCGAGCCTGGCTCATCGTAGGTAAAGTCCTCTCGTCCGTCAGCCCACTGTTCCCGCTCGATATGGAGATGCCTCGATGACAAGCGGGCTCGCCCGGGTCACCATCAGCGCGCCCAGGCGGCGGGTCGACGTGGCCCTGCCGGAGCAGGTGCCCCTGGCCGAACTGCTGCCCGAGGTGCTCCGGCACGCCGGTGAGGGACTGGCCGACGACGGGGAACGGCACGGCGGGTGGGTGCTGCGCCGCACCGACGGCGCGGTGCTGGCCACCGCCCAGGCGCTGCTGCCGCAGGGCGTCCGTGACGGCGAGGTGCTGCACCTGGTGCCGGCCCGCGCGCAGTGGCCCGAGTTGGAGTACGACGACGTGGTCGAGGCGATCGTGGACGGCGCCCGGCGACGAGGTGCCGCCTGGTCCGGCCAGGCCACCCGGGCCGCCGCGCTCGCCGGCGCCGCCGTACCCCTGGCCGTCGGGCTGGTCGCCGTGGTCGCGGCCGGGCCGGGCGCGCGCGGCTGGCCGGTCGCCGCGGCGGTCGCCCTGATCCTGGTGCTCGCCGCCACCGCGGCGTCCCGGGCGTACGGGGACGGCCCGGTCGGCGCCACCCTCGGCGGGTACGCGCTGCCCTGGGCCACGGTGGCCGGTGCGCTGGCTGTCGCCTCCGGCGATCCGGTCGGCCCGATCCCCGGCCTGCGCTGGGTGGGTGCCCCCGAACTCCTGGTCGGCTCGGTGGCGCTGCTGCTGGTGGCGGTGCTCGGCCTGCTCGGCGTGGCCAGCCGGTCCCGCGTCTTCGTGGCCGGGGTGACCGTCGGCGTGGCAGGCGTGGCGGCAGCGCTCGGCGGGCTGGTGCTCGACCCGGACGGCACCGCCGCCGTCCTGCTCGCCGTGCTGGTGTTCGCACTCGGCGGGCTGCCGCTGCTGGCCATCCGGGTCGGCAAGCTGCCACTGCCGCCGCTCACCCTGCCCAGCCCGGCGGGCACCCGGGACCTGCCGGACCGGGGCCGGGTCCACGCGGCGGTGGCCCACGCCGAGGAGGTGCTCACCGGGATGCTGCTCGGCCACGCGGTGCTCGCCGTCGGCGCGGTCGCCGTGCTCGTCTGTATCGGCCGGACCGCCGGGCTGCTGCTCGCCGCCGTCGCCGGCGGGGTGCTGCTGCTGCGCTCCCGGCTGTTCGTGGCGGTACGGCACCGGGTGCCGGCGATCGTCGCCGGGCTGGTCGCGTTCGCCCTGCTCGGCGTGGTGCTGGCCGAGCGCGCCGGTCCGGTTGCCCGGCTCGCGTTGACAGTCGGCGGGCTGGCCCTGGCCCTGACGGCTGTCACCGCCGGGGCCACGTACGCCCGGCGGCCGGTCTCCCCGTACCTCGGCCGGCTCGCCGACCTGACCGACACCGCGCTGGTGGTCGCGGTCGTGCCGGTGGCCTGCGCGGTCCTCGACCTCTACGACCGGGCCCGCGACCTGCTGGCCTGAACACGCGGAGGCCCGGGTCGCGAAGCGCGACCCGGGCCCCCGGCAGGTGTCAGCGTCAGTGCAGCGTCTCGCCGCGCTCCTCGGCCTCCTTGGCACGCCGGTACGAGGCGGCGATCTCCGCCTCGGCCTCGACCCGGCCGACCCAGGTCGCGCCCTCGACCGACTTGCCCGGCTCCAGGTCCTTGTAGACCTCGAAGAAGTGCTGGATCTCCAGCCGGTCGAACTCGCCCAGGTGGTGGATGTCGCGCAGGTGCTCCTGACGCGGGTCCTCGTAGGGCACGCAGAGGACCTTGTCGTCGCCGCCCTTCTCGTCGGTCATCCGGAACATGCCGATGGTGCGGCAGCGGATCAGGCAGCCCGGGAACGTCGGCTCGGGCACCAGCACCAGCGCGTCCAGCGGGTCGCCGTCCTCACCCAGGGTGCCCTCGATGAACCCGTAGTCGGCCGGGTACTGCGTGGAGGTGAAGAGGGTGCGGTCCAGCCGGATGCGGCCGGTCGCGTGGTCTACCTCGTACTTGTTGCGGTGACCCTTGGGGATCTCAACCGTGACGTCGAAATCCATCTTCCACGCTCCCTCGTTTGCCCACGCTGGCTAACGGAAACCAGCGGCTCACCCCCGGCGCGGGGTGAACGCCCCCCGTCGGCTCCGGCCGCCGCATAGTGTTCGGACCGAAGTAGTGTCGCCCAAGGCGATTTCGAGCGGGGAGGAGGGGGCCGTGGGGAGGGAAGATTCACACTACCGCCCCGACAGGGTTGACGGGCGCGGGTCCGCGGGTTCCGGTTCCGGCGGGGCCACCGGACGGGTGTCCGTCCCGGGGGCGAACGTGCCTCATCGTCCCTCTCCGGCCACCGGGTCCGCCCGCGTCGGCCCGCCGCACCACGGCTCCGCCGCACCGCACCACGGCTCCGGTCCGGCGAGCGGCTCGGCCCGCCCGCCGCACGACCTGACGGCTCCGATCCCGGTCAGCCCGCCGGTGCCACCGGCCGGCGCCGCGCCGCCCGTACCCTCCGGGCCGCCCCGGGCCGGCCGCGACGCGGCCGACGGCTGGTCGCCGCGCTCGCCTGCGTGCTCGTGCTGGCCCTGGCGGTGGCCGGGCTCGCCGTGCTGCGTCCCGGCCCGGTCGCCGGGTGGCTGGGCGACGACGACGGCACGGGTACGGCGGTCGCCGCGCCGCCCGAGCCCTCCCCGCAGGCCGTGCTGGCCGGGCCGGACGGCAACGCCCCGCTACCCACCGAGGCCGGCATCCGCGCCGCCCTGGACCCGCTGGTCCGCGCTGCCGCGCTCGGCGACCGGGTGCACGTGTCGGTGGCCGACGTGAGCACCGGCCAGGCGCTCTACGGCAGCGGCCAGGACACCCCCACCGTGCCCGCCTCGGTGACGAAGCTGGCGACCGGCGTGGCGGTGCTCGCCGCCCGGGGCCCGGCCCACCGGATCCCGACCCGGGCGGTGGCCGGAGCGAACCCGGGCGAGGTGGTCCTGGTCGGCGGCGGTGACCCCACGCTCGCCGTGGACAAGAACGGCTTCTACCCCGGCGCGGCCCGGCTGGACGACCTCGCCGCGCAGGTGCGCGACGCGCTCGGCGGCACCGCCCCGACCAAGGTGATCGTCGACTCGTCCCTGTTCAGCGGCCCCGTCTTCGAGCCCGGCTGGGACTCCGACATCCCCACCGGCGGCTTCGGCGCGGCGATCACCGCGCTGATGACCGACGGCGCCCGCAAGGACGCGGCGGAGGCGCGGCGCACCGCCGAGGAGACGAACCACGCCGCCGAGCGGGTGCCGCAGCCCGACCTGACCGCCGGCCGGCAGTTCGCCAAGCTGCTCGGCCTGACCGGCGGCGCCGCCCAGGTCAGCCGGGGCACCGCGCCGGCCGCGTCCGGCGCCACGGGTACGGCCCCCGGCGCCGAGCTGGGGAAGGTCGAGTCCCTGCCGATGATCCGGCTGGTCGACATCATGATCAGCGACAGCGACAACGTGATCGCCGAGGCGATGGCCCGCCAGGTGGCGCTCGCCAAGGGCAAGCCCGGCTCGTTCGCCGGCGGCGCGGCGGCCACCGACCAGGTCCTCGGCGAGCTGGGCCTGCCGGCCGGTGAGATCAGCCTGGCCGACGGCAGCGGGCTGTCCCGCACCAACCGGATCAGCCCTTCGCTGCTCACCGACCTGATCACGCTCGCCGGCAACGGCAGCCACCCCGAACTCGCGGCGATCTTCGGCGGCCTGCCGGTCGGCGGCTGGTCCGGCACGCTCGACGAGCGCTACCGGGCGGCGGCGACCCGCGCCGGAGCGGGCGTCGTCCGGGCCAAGACCGGCACGCTGAGCGGCGTCAACGCGATCGCCGGCACGGTGACCACCGCCGACGGCCGGCTGCTCACGTTCGCCGTGCTCACCGACCGGACGCAGGGCTCACTGGACGACACCCGGGCGGCGCTGGACCGGATCAGCTCCGCGCTGGCCGGGTGCGGCTGCCGCTGACCGACGGGCGTCGATCGGCCGGCGCGAGCCCGGGTAGGGGTGTTCCGGCGCGGGTACGGTGGGTTCATGGCGCAGTTCGTGGACTGGGATCTGGCCGCCGCGACAGCGGGGGCGCTGAGCAAGTCGGGCCCTCGGGTGTCGTACGCCGAGGCCACCGACGTGGTCGGCGACCTGCGCCGGCTGACCGACGAGGCGGCGGGTCACGTCGCCGACTACACCGGCCTGAGTGCGCAGGTCGCCCACCCGCCGGTACGCGTGGTCGACCGCCGGGACTGGGCGGCGGCGAACATTGCCGGGCTGCGTGAGGTGGTCTCCCCGCTGGTCGAGCGGCTCTCCGGCGACAAGCGGCCCGGCGCGCTCACCGAGGCGATCGGCTCGCGGGTCACCGGTGTGCAGGCCGGCACCGTGCTGGCCTACCTCTCCGGCCGCGTGCTCGGCCAGTACGAGGTCTTCGCCGGCGACCCCGGCCAGCTGCTGCTGGTGGCGCCGAACATCCTCGAGGTCGAGCGGAAGCTCGGAGCCGACTCGCGCGACTTCCGGCTCTGGGTGTGCCTGCACGAGGTCACCCACCGCACCCAGTTCACCGCCGTGCCGTGGATGCGCGCGTACTTCCTCGGCGAGGTGCAGGCGTTCGTGGACGCCTCCCAGGGTGGCGAGCACCTGCTGGAGCGGCTCCGCCGCGGCGTCGCCACGCTCTCCGACGCGGTCAAGGACCCGGAGAGCCGGGCCAGCGTGCTGGACATCGTGCAGACCCCGGCCCAGCGCGCCGTGCTGGACCGGCTGACCGCGCTCATGACGCTGCTCGAGGGCCACGCCGAGTTCGTGATGGACGGCGTCGGCCCGCAGGTCATCCCCAGCGTCGAGTCGATCCGGGCGGCGTTCAACCGCCGCCGGGAGTCCGGCAACCCGCTGGAGAAGGCCATCCGCCGGCTGCTCGGCATCGAGGTCAAGATGCGCCAGTACGCCGAGGGCCGCAAGTTCGTGCACGGCGTGGTCGACCGGGTGGGGATGGCGGGCTTCAACAAGATCTTCTCGTCTCCGCTGACGCTGCCCCGCCTGGACGAGCTGGGCGACCCGGACGCCTGGGTGTCCCGCGTACACGGGCCCGCCGGTGCCACCCCGCCCGTCGGCTGATCCGCACGGCTCGGTCGGCCCGGCTGGTTCGGTCGGCCCGGCCGGTTTCGGTGGCTCGGCTGATTCCGGCGCTCGCCCGCCGTCGCCCGCTCCCGCTGTCGCCGCCGTGCGGCTCGCCGTCCGCCGGATGCTGACCGGCCTGCCCGGCGGCGGCCCGGTGCTGGTGGCCTGCTCCGGCGGTGCCGACTCGCTCGCGCTCGCCGCCGCCACCGCGTTCGTGGCCCCCCGGATCGGGCGCCCGGCCGGCCTGGTGACCGTCGACCACGGCCTGCAACACGGGTCCGCCGACCGGGCCGAGGCGGTCGCCGGCTGGGCCCGTGCCGAAGGGCTCGACCCGGTCGAGGTGCTTCCGGTACGGGTCAACGGCCGGCCCGGCGGACCCGAGGCGGCCGCCCGCGAGGCCCGGTACGAGGCGCTGATCGCGGCCGCCCACCGGTACGACGCAGCCGGGGTGCTCCTCGGGCACACGCGCGACGACCAGGCCGAGACCGTCCTGCTGGCGCTGGCCCGAGGTGCCGGACCGCGTGGGCTGTCCGGAATGCCGGAGCGGCGCGACGTCGACGGGGTGCCGCTGCTGCGTCCGCTGCTCGACGTCCCACGCGCCGGCACCCGGGCCGCCTGCGCCGCGCTCGGGCTCGACCCGTGGGCGGACCCGCACAACGCCGATCCGGCGTACGCCCGCGCCCGGGTCCGGGTCGACGCGCTGCCCGCACTCGTCGAGGCGCTGGGGCCGGGGGTGGTGGCCAACCTCGCGCGTACCGCCGGACTGCTCGCCGCCGACAACGCCGCGCTCGACGCGCTCGCCGACGCCGCGCTCGCCGACGTCCGCACCGCTGACGGCGCTCTCTGCGTCGCCGGGCTCGCCGGGTTGCCGGCCGCCGTGCGTACCCGGGTGTTGCACGCCTGGGCCCGCGAGCTGGGCGCCGCGCCGGCCGCGCTGTCCCACAGTCATGTGGCAGCGCTGGACGCCCTGGTCACAGCCTGGCACGGACAGGGCCCGGTGCATCTACCCGGCGGCCACCAGGTACGCCGCCAGGCCGGCCGCCTCCGGCCCTGACCCGGCGCCAACCGCCCCCGGCCCTCGCCCGGTGATCAAGGACTTTCGGTCACGTTCCGGCCCTCCCCAGCCCTCAAACTCCTTGATCACCGCCGTGAGGGCGTCAGGTGGTCTGGCGGTCTCGGAAAGTGGTGCGGTAGGCCAGGGGGGTGGTGCCGACCCGGCGGGTGAAGTGGTGCCGCAGCGCCGCCGCGTCGCCGAAGCCGGCCTGCTCGGCGACGCCCTCCACGCTCAGCGTGGTGTCCTCCAGCAGCTGCCGGGCCAGCAGCACCCGCTGGTTGGTCAGCCAGTCGTGCGGGGTGGTGCCGGTCTCGGCGCGGAACCGGCGCGCGAACGTCCGCGGGGCCATCCCGGCGCGCGCGGCAAGCTCGTCCACTGTCAGCGGCCGGCGCAGATGCCCCATCAGCCACTCCAGCACCGGTTCCAGGGTGGCTGCCTCGGGCGCCTTGGGGATCGGCGCCTCGACGTACTGCGACTGACCGCCGTCGCGGTGCGGCGGAACCACCATCCGGCGGGCCAGCCGGGTCGCCACCGCGGAGCCGTGCTCCTGGCGTACCAGATGCAGGCAGGCGTCGATGCCGGCGGCGGTCCCGGCGCTGGTGAGCAGCCGGTCGTCCTGTACGTAGAGCGAGTCGCACTGGACCCGGGCGGCCGGGAAGCGCCGCTGCAGTTCGTCGGTGTACCGCCAGTGGGTGGTGCAGTCCCGCCCGTCGAGGACGCCCGCCTCGCCGAGGACGAACGCGCCGGCGCAGACGCTGAGCAGCCAGGCGCCCCGGTCGGCGGCGCGGCGCAGGGCGGCGAGCACCGGTTCGGGTACCGGGGTGCCGTCGGCGTGCGCGGGTACCGCCACCAGGTCGGCGTCCTCGACCGGGCCGAGGTCGGCGGTGGGGGTGAGCAGGAACCCGGACCGGCTGCGGACCGCGCTGCCGTCGGCGGTGCACACGTCGAACCGGTATTCGGGGAAGCCGTCGGCGGTGCGGTCGGTGCCGAAGACCTCGGCGAGCACGCCGAGTTCGAACGCGGCGACCTCGTCCATGGCGATGACGGCGACCGTACGGAGCATGTGACGAGGGTAACCCGACAGGTGGCAGTAAATCGATGCCCGATGACTTTCCTGCCACTGTCCGCATCGGTCGGTGGCCCGCAGAATCAATGGTGTCCGGTGCGCACCGGCGGCGAAAACAGTCTCGACCACGCGAAAGTGAGCGCCGCCATGACCGTTCTGCTGCTCCTGCTCTTCCTGCTCCTCCTCGTCGGTGCCAGCGCCTTCGGGCTCACCGCCGACACCCGCGACTCGGCCGACTGGAAGCCGAGTGACGACGGGCAGCGCTGGCGCTCCCGTACCTGCTGAGGTGATTTATTCAGTTCGCGCCGAAAATCCCCGGCGGGACCGCGCCAAAAGGGGCGGCCCCGCCGACGGCGGCGTGGGGGCGTACGGCAGGCTAGGAGCATGGCTGACGGCTCCTGGTACGACGCCGACATCGACCACGTGATCATCTCGGAGGCGCAGATCCGCGACAAGACCGCGGAGCTGGCCAAGCAGGTCTCGGCGGACTACGCCCACGTCGAGGACGGCCTGCTGCTCGTGTGTGTGCTCAAGGGAGCGGTCATGTTCATGGCCGACTTCGCCCGCGCGCTGGGCCGCCAGGGCCCGCCCGCCGAGCTGGAGTTCATGGCCGTCTCGTCCTACGGCCAGGGCACCACCTCGTCCGGCGTGGTCCGCATCCTCAAGGATCTGGACCGGGACATCGCCGGCCGCCACGTGGTGGTCGTCGAGGACATCGTCGACTCCGGCCTGACGCTGTCCTGGCTGCTGCGCTACCTCGAGTCGCGCTCCGCGGCGAGCGTCGAGGTGGTGGCGCTGTTCCGCAAGCCGGACGCGGTCAAGGTGCAGGTCCCGGTCAAGTACGTCGGGTTCGACATCCCGACCGAGTTCGTCGTGGGCTACGGGCTCGACTTCGGCGAGCGGTACCGCGAGGTGCCCTACGTCGGGGTGCTCAAGCCCGAGGTGTACGCGCGGGCCTGACGTTGCCGAGCCCTTCGTCAGCTGACGTTCAGCGGGCTCTCAGTCTTCCGGTCTACGGTAGGGACCGGTGACGTGGAGGCACCCTCCACGCCCGGCCCCTCGAACCGCGTGACCGTGCGGTGTGGGCGGGCCGGGTGGGAGCTCCCCGCCACGCCGGCTCAAACCCGGGTTCGCCCTACGCGTAAGTGCCGGGCTCGCAAGCTCACGCATCGCGCGCGCCGAGGTTCCGAATGTGCGCGACTGCGGGGCTCGCAAGCTCACTCCTCGCGCGCACGGTGTACCGTCGAATGACCGTGGTGCGGCAGTTTGCGTGCCCCGGGGGTCGGGCCGGCCCGCACGGCGGCCCCGGCCGCCGCTCAAGGCGGCGACACCATTCAGACGGTCAGGACGTCGATCAGGAGGATGCGGGCGCCTCGGCGCCCGACTACAGCATGGAACGTACGCGTTTCTTCCGCCGACCGGTGGTCTGGATCATCCTGGTCATCCTCGGCGCCGTTGTGCTCAGTCAACTGTTCACCGCTGGTCCCAGCTACCACCGGGTGGACACGTCCGTCGCGCTCGACCAGCTCAACAAGGGTGGCATCGAGAAGGTCGTCTTCCAGGACAAGGAGCAGACGCTCCAGCTCGACCTGAAGGACAAGGCCAAGTTCGACGGCGACACCACCACTGACAAGATCGAGGCGCAGTTCCCGTACGAGGTCGGCGGCCAGGTCTGGAACCAGGTACGCGAGGCCGAGGCGGCGGACCGCATCACCGGCCCGGTCGACACCAAGGTGTCGTCGGACAGCATCTGGGTCAGCCTGCTGGTCAACCTGCTTCCCATCGCGCTGCTCGTGCTCCTGCTGCTGTTCTTCATGTCGCAGATGCAGGGCGGCGGCTCCCGGGTGCTCAACTTCGGCAAGTCCAAGGCGAAGATGATCACCAAGGACACGCCGAAGACCACCTTCGCGGACGTCGCGGGTGCCGAAGAGGCCGTCGAGGAACTGCACGAGATCAAGGACTTCCTGCAGAACCCGGCGAAGTACCAGGCCCTGGGCGCCAAGATCCCGAAGGGCGTGCTGCTGTTCGGCCCGCCCGGTACCGGTAAGACGCTGCTGGCCCGCGCGGTCGCCGGCGAGGCCGGGGTGCCCTTCTACTCCATCTCCGGCTCCGACTTCGTCGAGATGTTCGTCGGTGTCGGCGCGAGCCGCGTCCGCGACCTGTTCGAGCAGGCCAAGTCGAACGCCCCGGCGATCGTCTTCGTCGACGAGATCGACGCCGTCGGCCGCCACCGCGGCGCCGGCATGGGCGGCGGTCACGACGAGCGGGAGCAGACGCTCAACCAGCTGCTGGTCGAGATGGACGGCTTCGACACCAAGGGCGGCGTCATCCTGATCGCCGCCACCAACCGGCCGGACATCCTCGACCCGGCGCTGCTGCGCCCGGGCCGGTTCGACAGGCAGATCCCGGTCGACGCCCCCGACATGGAGGGCCGCAAGGCCATCCTGCGGGTGCACGCCAAGGGCAAGCCGTTCACGCCCGACGTCGACCTCGACGCGGTCGCCCGGCGTACCCCGGGCTTCAGCGGCGCCGACCTGGCCAACGTGATCAACGAGGCCGCGCTGCTCACCGCCCGTAAGGAGCAGCGGGCGATCACCAACGACTCCCTGGAGGAGTCGATCGACCGGGTGATCGCCGGCCCGCAGCGCCGGACCCGGGTGATGAGCGACCAGGAGAAGAAGATCACCGCGTACCACGAGGGTGGGCACGCGCTGGTCGCCTGGGCGCTGCCGCACGCCGCGCCGGTGCACAAGGTGACCATCCTGTCCCGGGGCCGCTCGCTGGGTCACACGCTCGTCCTCCCGACGGAGGACAAGTACACCCAGACGCGGGCCGAGATGATCGACACCCTGGCGTACGCGCTGGGTGGCCGGGCGGCCGAGGAACTGGTCTTCCACGAGCCGACCACCGGCGCCGGCAACGACATCGAGAAGGCCACCCAGCTGGCCCGCGCGATGATCACGCAGTACGGCATGAGCTCCAAGCTCGGTGCGATCAAGTACGGCACCAGCGGCGACGAGCCGTTCCTCGGCCGCAACATGGGCCACGAGCGGGACTACTCCGACGCGGTGGCGGCCGAGATCGACGGCGAGATGCGCGCGCTGATCGAGCTGGCCCACGACGAGGCCTGGGAGATCCTGGTGGAATACCGGGACGTCCTGGACACCATGGTCCTGGAGCTGATGGAGAAGGAAACCCTCTCCACCGCCGACATGGCTCGCATCTGCGCCCGGGTGGTCAAGCGCCCGCCGATGGCCCCGTACCACGGCTTCGGCAAGCGTCAGCCCTCCACCGAGCCGCCGGTGCTCACCCCGGCCGAGAAGGAAGCGCTGGCCGCACAGGCCCGCGCCGACGCCGCCGCCTCCATCGGTGGTTCCAGCAACAACTCGGACGGTACGCACTGAACAGCGATCCGACGACGGCCGGCTCCCCGCACAGGGAGTCGGCCGTCTCCGCGACCGAGCCCGACGGGGACGACGCGCTCGACTACGTGGCCGCGCGTCTGATCAGCGGCAAGCTCACCGGGGGCCCGGTGGAGGACACGGTCGACCTCGCCCGGATCGAGAAGGCGGTCCGCGAGATCCTCATCGCGGTCGGCGAGGACCCGGACCGTGACGGCCTCCAGCAGACGCCGGCCCGGGTGGCCCGCGCGTACGCCGAACTCTTCGCCGGCCTGCGGGTCGACCCGGCGCAGGTGCTCCGCACCACGTTCGAGGCCAACCACGAGGAACTGGTGCTCGTGCGGGACATCGACGTGATGAGCCTCTGCGAGCATCACCTGCTGCCGTTCCGGGGCAGCGCGCACATCGGCTACATCCCCGGCCCGGACGGCCGGATCACCGGCCTGTCGAAGCTGGCCCGGCTGGTCGAGGTGTTCGCCCGCCGGCCGCAGGTGCAGGAGCGGCTCACCTCGCAGATCGCCGACCTGCTGATGTCCAGCCTCGCCCCGCGCGGCGTGATCGTCGTGCTGGAGTGCGAGCACATGTGCATGGCGATGCGCGGCATCCAGAAGTCCGGCGCGAAGACCATCACGTCCGCCGTGCGCGGCGGCCTCCAGAACGACGCCAAGTCGCGGGCCGAGGCGATGGCACTGATCATGGCCCGCTGATTCCCTATCGGGGATCGGCTGTCAAGGTGGTGGCCGGCTTGACCTTGTAGGTCGGCTGGTTGGACGATCGTTGGCGGGGAAGGTCGCCTCGTTTGTCGGCGCTTTGCGCGTCTGACCTGACATGTCCCGCGAGGACTCGTTGAGGGGCCTTCCCCGCCTTCGTGTCGGTGGTTTTGGTGCTGCGCCGGCGGGCGCGGACGCTGGCGGGGACGGTCCACTGTTCGGTGATGAGCTGTTTCGCCTGCTGTGGGGTGACCGGGGTGCCGTCGAGGTCGCAGATCACGTAAGGCATGCGGCGGCGCATCACGGCCCAGAGCCGTTCGGCGAGCCGGGCCGCGACGACGCAGCTGGCCTTGAGGTGCTCGGCGCCGCGTTCGACCATCTGCTGGTGGTAGACCCGCGCGAGCTGGGGATCCTGCTTGCGGGCCCAGTCCGCGGCCCGGATCAGGGTGGCCCTGGCGAGCCGGGAGCCGGCCTTGGACATCGGCTGGCCCTTGCGGTTGGTGTCACCGGTCTCCGACGCCCGCGGCGCGAGTCCGAGGTAGGACTTGAAGTGCGCCGCCGTCGGGAACCGGGCGGCGTCACCGATCACCGCGGTCATTGCCGGTCCGCCGACCTCGGCCAGGCCGGGCAGGCTGCGGGCCAGCTGCATCGGGTCCACCCACCGGTAACAGGATTCCCGCTCGGCCGCGTGCGAGGCCAGTTCGGCGTCGATGGCGCGTAGCAGCCGCACCTCGGTCGCGATCTCCGCGGCCAGGTCGCTGAACGCGACCGCCGGATGCTCACCGTAGAGGTCGACCGCGGCCCGGGCGGCGACCAGCCACAACTCGGCCCGCGCCTGACCCTGGTGGTTGTTCGACGCTTTGACAATCAGCGCGGTCAGCCGGGCCCGCCCGAGCCGTAGCAGCGCACGCGGGTCGGCGTAGCGTTCCAGCACCGCCAGATCGGCCTTGCCCAGATCACCGGTCAGCGGGGTGCACGGCCTCACCTGCCGGACCAGGTCCTTGATCCGCACCTTGTGCTCGGACGCGGCCATCGTCAGCCGATCACACGCCCGCACCCGCCGGTCCAGTGCCGCCGCGGCCGCATCCGGCAGTTCCAGGGGCCGCAACCCGTCCGGATCGATCAACGGCAGCCGGGCCAGGGTGTCCGCGTCGATGCCGTTGGACTTCGCATGCCGCGACAGGAATCGACGCAGATCCGCGGCCTTCGCACTCGACACCCGGAACACCAGATGCCCGCGGGCGGTAAAGAACACCGCGATCGGCAACCACGCTGGCCCGGTCGGCTCCATCACCACCTCCAACCGAGTCCCGGCCTCGGCGCCTGCCAGCGCCGCCGTCTCAATCGCGGTCAGACTCTGCAGCGTCGGCTCGCACCGCCGCCTGCACACCTCCTGCCCGGCCTCGTCACGCACCCGCACCGTGTGCGCCGACGCGATCCCCAGATCGATACCGACCAACCTGCGCTGCACTTGCCGCCTCCCGCGCACCGACCAACCACCTACTCCGGCGATCCGCGCGGGAACACCGCACAACAGCCACGGTCCCAAGGAGGCAGAGCAATCCGACGACGGCTCCCACTCATGTGCTGCAACCGGGCCCGACCTCAACAGGGCCGACCCACTTCCCTCATCCGGGGCATCCGTGGCCAGACCAGCGGTGGCAATCAGCGGTACGAGGCTCTCCCTCAGACCCCAACTCGACGCCACCCACCGGACCAACCGGGATGCTCATGCAATCCCAGGACCCCCGCGCTGATCAAGCACCGGAGTTCCTTACATGACCCCGACCACCACCGACGGCCGCGTCCTCCCGCCCGGGAGACGCGGCCGTCGTCAGTCCGGCAGCATGGCCAGCAGCAGCCCGGCGGCGGTGAGTACCGCCGGGACCAGGCAGACCAGCGCGCCGAAGCGGGGCGTCCGGTCCACCCGATCGGTCGGACGCGGGCGGAAGACGCGCCCCACCGCGAGCCAGCCCAGCATGAACGCCACGGCCGGCAGCGGCAGCCCCACGAGCAGGGCCAGTACCGTGACCGGCCCCGGACCGGCGACCGCGTACAGCACGAGCTGGAGCAGCGGCACCACGAGCGCCAGCGGCCCGTACACGAGCAGGTTGCGCGGACGGGCCGGCCACCGGGCCAGCCGCGGCAGGCCGCGCGCGCTCAACGTGTCGTCCGCCGCGTCCGCCCAGTCCCCGGCCGCGCGCAGCGCCGCCAGCACCGCCGACGGCCCACCCGCCATCGACCGGGCCGCCTCGGTCACCTCCGGCGGTGTCGGGACCAGCGACATCGCCGGTACGCCCAGCTCACGCAGCCGGGACTGCTGCGGCGCCAGCCGTTCCCGTACCGCTGTCAGTTCCTCGCGGGCCGCGGCCACCGACCGCGCCTGCTCCCCGGCGGCGGTCGCCGCCGCCCGGCGTACGCCGTCGAGCGCCCGCGCTGCCGCGACGTACTCCGCCCAGGCCGACTCGGCGGGGTCCGCCACAGTGGTCGGGCCACCCGAGCGGGGTCCCGGTACGGACGTGCCGGTCTCGCTCATGCGCCCCCCTCCCCGGTGCGGCCCGCCGCCTGCGGGTCCGGCTCGATCGACGCGCTCGCCGTGACCGCGGTGCCGAACGGTACGAAGACGGTGCCCTGCTCGTCCGGGCCGTCCCACAGCATCGCGCGACCCGGCCGGGGCCGCCACCAGACCGGACGGTCGAACAGCTGCTCCAACCGGCCGCCCGGCACGTCGGTGACCGCCACGGCGGTGAGCTTGTCCACCTCGCCCTCCGGGCCGAGCAGCCCGGCGAGCGGCGCCGGTGTCCGCCACCAGCCGAGCAGGTGCCGGCCGGCCGGCGGGCCCTCCAGCAGCAGCGTCCGCAGCAGGTCGGGCGGCAGCTCGCCGGCGTCCGGCACGTCCAGCCCGAACACCACCAGGTAACCCGGCTCGTCCGACTCCATGGCGGCCCGCAGGCCGGCCGCGTCGACGGTCTCCACCCGGTGGCGCCCGGACAACTCGGCGGCGAGTACCCCGGCCGGCTCGGCCGACCCGTTCGCCAGGGGCGCCAGCACGAACCGGGCCGCGCCCGGTTGCGCCGCCGCCGCGCTGCGCACCGCCGTGACCAGCAGGCGCTCGGCCTCCTCGTCCCGGCCCAGGACTGCCAGGTTCCGTCCCGCGCCCGGCCCCAGCGGCACCGTCACCGTGGACCGCCGTACGTCCACCGCCCGGCCCAGCAACGCGGCGGGCGCGTGGGCCCGGCCGGCCAGGGCGGCCCGGTGCCGCGGATCGTTCGTGAGCAGCGGGCGGGCGTACCCGGCGAAGACCACCGGCGGCGTCACCGACTCGCCCCGCGCCTCCCAGAGCCGTCGCCGCAGGCCGGCCAGGACCTCGGGATCCTCGTACGGGTCGGGGAAGCGGATCATCCGCTCGTGTCCCCGGGTCGCGCCGCGCGGGCCGCCCAGGCCACCCGCCGTGTTCACCACCGCGCTGCCCACCGGCAGGCCGGCCGCCGAGTCGTTCGCCGGTTCCAGCACCGCCGAGCCGCCGGGCAGCGCCACCCGCACCGGGAACTGGCCGAGCAGCGGGTCACGCGGACCGCCCATGCCCAGGTCACCCTCGCCGGCCAGCACCAGGTGGATCCCGTACGACCGGCCGGCGCGGGCGAGCGCGTCCAGCCGGGCCAGCAGGTCGGCGGCGAGCCGGTCCCGCTCGCGCAGAGCCAGCGGGAAGTTGTCGACCACGCAGACGATCCGGGGCAGCGGCTGGTGCTGGCGCAGCTCGGCGTAACGCTGCCCACCGGCCCGCCGGGACGCCTCCTCGCGGCGGCGCAGCTCCGCCTCCAGCTCACCGAACAGGTCGGCCACGTACTCCCGGTCGGCAGCCATCCCGGCGGCGCGTACCTGCGGCACCCAGGACCGGTCCCGTTCGGTCTGGAGGAACTCCACGAAGGACTCGCCGTCGGCCAGGTCGGCCAGGTAGAGCACCAGGTCGTCCGGGCCGTACCGGGCGGCGAGCCCGAACAACGCGTCGGTCAGGAACGCCGACCGGCCCGCCTGGCCCCGGCCGCTGACCAGCCAGTGCGGCGTCAGCTCGGTGAAGCCGAGGCTGACCGGGCGCCCCGCGGCGTCACCCACTGTGGTGCTCAGGCCGTCGGCCGAGCCGGCCGTCCAGAAACCGTCCGCCGGCAGCAGGTCACGCAGGGAGAGGCGGGAGCCGTCCTCGATCTGCCGGGCCAACCGCGCGCACACCGCCGCGACCAGGTCGGCGGGCGGATCCTCGTCGAGGAACACCGGCGAGTTCAACCCGCCCGGCGGCTCCGCGCCGGGACTGCTGAAGCCGGCCCCGGGCGGGTCGCCGACCAGCGCGTACGCGGTGCGAACAGTGACCGCTGTGGCATGCGGCAACGGGATGCCGTCCGGCCAGCCGGCGAGCACCAGATGCAGCCCGGCGCGGGGCCCGCCCTCGGCCAGTCCGGCGAGCCGGTCCAGGTCGGCGGTGGTCGTACCGTCCGGCAGCGCGGCGACCACGAGCAGCAGCGTCCGGTCGTGCCCACGCTGGCGGGCCGTTCCGGCGGCCACCCACTGCTCCGCCTCGGCCAGCACCGCCCGCATCCCGGCGAGGTCGGTGGCGGGCGGGGGCAGCAGGCCGGCGTCGGCGAGCGGTGCGTATTCGGCGAGCGTCGTATCGGAACCGCCGTCGACGGCGCGGGCCAGCAGCGCGCCCGCCGGAGTCGCGGCGAACACCCGCAGCAGCAGCGCGCGGAGAAGCCCGGCCACCCGGGCGTCCGAGGCGTCGGCGTCGAGGCACAGGTGACCGCTGCCGAGCAACGGCACCAGCGCGGGGAAGCGGGCGTCGTCTAGCGGCGACGCGGTGCCGACCCGGACCAGCGGCGGCAGACCGTCACCCGGTGGAGTCGTCGCGGTCAGCGCGTCCAGTGGCGCGCCGGCCCAGCCGGGCGCCGCCAGCTCCGCCGCCGCCCGCAGGCGCTCGGCCAGCTCGTACTGCCGATGGTGGTCGGCCGGCGCGGGCCGGATCTCGTCGAGGATGCCCGCCGCCGCCGTCGCGGCGGCCTCGGCCCGGCGGTGCAGCGCGGCGGCCCGACCGGCGCGCGCCTTCGGAGTCGCCACCGCGTCCACCTCTCTTTCCGAGGCCGACATGTCCTCCCCGAGGAGTGACCGTAACCCAGGCGGCGGCTGTCCACCGGGATGTCGGTCGGCGCGGTGAGCTGGTCGGCGGTGAGCAGCCTCACCCCGCCGCCGGGCGGCGTCCGCCCGGCGGTTCGCCACGATCCGCCGCTTCCAGGCATTGGGTACGCGAGACGCAGCCGATAGCCTCAGGAGGTGGAATCAGTGCAGCCCCCCGCCGGTTCCCAGGTGTCCCGAGTACCGGCGCAGCGAACCCCGCCGGAGCAGTTGGCGCCCCCCGCCCCCGCTCCCGCCCCGGTACGCCCCAAGCGCCCGGTGCGCACTGTGCTCGCTGTCGTCGCGGGGGTGGTGGCGCTGCTGTGCACTGTCGGCGGAGTGGTCGGGTTCGTGCTGTACGACCGCGCAACCGCCCCCGACCGGAGCGCCCCCGACGTCGTGGTGGCCAACTACATTCGGGCCTACCTTATCGACCGGAACGATACGAAGGCCCAGGAATTCACTTGTAACGACAGCGACGGGCTCAGTGGCATGCGTGATCTCAGGACCGAGCTAGAGCAGCGCGAGGCCAACTTCGGCGTGTCGATCAAAGTGAGCTGGGGCCCGTTGGTTCAGGCCGAAAATGGGTCGGGCGAATCGATCACCACAACACTCGCCATCGCCAGCTCAAAGGATGGCCAGTCGGTGAGTAGCCGTCGGGAGACTTGGCGGTTCGACTTGGTGGATAACAAGGACGGATGGCGCGTCTGCGGGGCAAGCAAGGTCGGCTGAGACCTACTCGAGCCAGAGCAGGTGCACCGGCACCTCCAACGTGGTCGGTGCCTGGCCGCGCCAGGCCCACCGGTACCACTCCAGCTCCGGGGCCACCCGCACGCAGATGTCGCCGTCCGCGCCGGAGTAGGTCTCGGTGACGGCACGCAGGTCGCGCCGTTCCACGCCGTTGTCCACGTGCACCACGCGCCGCCCGGTCACCGCGTCGGCCTCGAAGACCGGGGTGGGCGGCCGGCGTTCCGGCACGTCCAGCGAGACCAGCCGGAGACCCGGGGCGCTCCCTTCCGTTGCCGGACGCCGCTCGCCGATGGTCTCCACCCAGACCCGTTCCACGGGCACCAGCGGGGCGAAGACCTCGACCTGCTCGGCCTCGGCCCGGTACCACTCGTGTTCCGGGATCACCGGCACGTAGGTGCGGCTGCCCTGCACCACCCGCTCGTCGGCCCGCAGGTCGCCGCGCCAGCCGAGGCCGGGCAGACCGACGAGCACGCGCCGGCCGCGCAGGTCGATCCCGCCCGTGGCGGGCACGGTCTCCACCGGCCGGGGCGGCAGCGGCGCCCAATCCGGCCGGTCCGCGAAGGGGTCGGGGAGGGGACTGCTCATCCGCCCGGCCTTACCCGGTCTCGCCGAGGGGCGCGCCCCGCTTGCGCATGAACGGCACCGGGTTCTCCGCGCCGTTGCTGGACCGGTCGCCGTTGCGGTGCACCTCGAAGTGCAGGTGCGGCCCGGACGAGTTGCCGCTGCTGCCGGAGAGCCCGATGACCTCGCCCGCCGCGACCGTTTGGCCCGGCACCACGCGGGGTCGTTCGACCATGTGGCAGTAGCGGGTGATGAACCCGCCGGCGTGCAGGATGTCCACGAACCACCCGCAGCCACCCTTGTCCGGCCAGCCGTCCCGGTCGCAGTCGCGCCGACCGGAGCGGTCGGGGTCGCAGCGGGCCACCAGCACCCGGCCCGCCGAGGCGGCGTGGATCGGGGTGCCCTTGTCGGCGGCCAGGTCCACGCCGTGGTGGCTGGGACGGGCGGTGGTGCGGAAGCCGGAGACCACGCCGCCGGGCAGCGGCGCGGTCCAGCCGGAGGCGGCGATCCGGTCTCCGGCGGCGGCGTCGCACACCGCCTTGCCGGCGATCTCCACGGTCCGGGCGGCGCCGCCGGCGAGCGCGTCGACGATGCGCCCGGCCAGCTCCTCGTGCTTGGCGTAGGCGTCGGGGTAGGCGCTGACCTGGACCTTCTGGGCGACCACCGTGAGCGGACGCTGCTGCCAGTTCGGCACCTTCTCCATCTTCTGGTAGAACTTGCGGGCCGCGTACGAGGGCGTCATCCGCTGCTCGACGCTGCCCCATCCGGGCCGCTGCTGGAACAGACCGAGCGAGTCGTGGTCGGCGCCCACGCCCTCGTGGGGGAGCGCGAGCGACGCCGGGACGGTGCTGTTGGCGAGGTTGCGCAGCGCTGATTCCTGCATCGCGGTGGCCAGCGCGATCACCCAGCCGCGAGCGGGGAGCTTCATGTCCTGGCCGACCTTGATGATGACCGCGGCGTTGCGCAGCTGGCGCTCGCCGTACTCGGCGAAGCGCGGCATGTCGCCGGTCAGGTTCACCTGGTAGGCCGGGTCGCAGTTCAGGGCCGCGAGCTTCGGGTCGTCCTCGTCGCCGCCCAGTTCGGTGAGGAGGAAGGCACCGGCGCCGCCGACACAGCAGAGCAGGGCGAGCACGCTCGTGACGGCGGTGGCGACCACGCCCAGGCGCAGCTTCCGGCGCACCTGCCCGGCGACGCCCGGGCCGGCGGTCACGACCGCTCCCAGTCGATCGCGTCCACCAGCCAGGGCCCGTCCGGCGCGACGAGCTCGAGCCGGAGCGTGCCGTTGTCCAGCGGGACCAGCGCCTCCACGAAGGACTCGGTACGGGGCCGGAGCGTCGGAGCGCCGGTGGTCCTCCGGGCGGGCACGGTCTCCGGGTCGGCCCCGGTCATCTTCTCGGCCAGCGCCGGGGTGGAGAGCGGTCGCAGGCGGGCCTGCCAGGCGTCGCCGCTGCTGCCCGGGCCGCTCAGCCACGCGGCGGTGAACCGTCCGGCGACCTGCTCCGGCGTGTCCTCGCCCGGCCGGGTCTTCGGCGCGACGGCGGTCGGCGGACTGGCCAGCACGCCGTCGTCGCCGGCCTCCGGGTCCGCGGTGCTGATCGGCTGGGTGGGTCGGCTGGTCAGGCCGAGGCCGGGATCGCCGGGTCCGGCGACGAGGCGGGCCGCGCCGATCACCCCGAAGACCAGCAGGGCGATCATCAGGGCGACGCCGATCCGGGACCGGAGGACCCGGGTGAAGAGGAATTCCAGCGCGCGTCGCACCGGACTCACCGAGCCTCGGAGCGGATGCGCGGCGCCGGCCGGGCCGGGGCGGCACCACGGCCCGCCGAGTCCGGCCGGTAGACGGCGTAGGAGGGCGACTCCTCCGGCACGTCCGGCTCGGTCCAGGTCGACGGCGCGCGCCGGGGCCGGGGCGTGGCGGCGGGACTCCCACCCGGCCGCTCGGGTGTGGGCACCTCCGCCGGCCGTTCCCGCCCGTCCGGCCGCTCCCGGTCGGCGGGTGTGGCGCTGTGCGCCGGGTCCTCGTGCCGAGCCTCCGGCCGGAGCCTGCGCTGGTCGGCCGTGACGGCGCGGCGCTTGCCGATCGCCGGTTCGTTGGTGCCGCCGGGCTCGGCCACGTCCAGCCGGGCGGCGATCCGCATGTCCCGGAAGAACCGGCGGTGCCAGGAGCCGGCCGAGCTGACCGCCTCGCTGCTGTCCTTCCCGCCGAGCTGGGTGATCCGGCGGTACGGCCGCAGCAGCAACCAGCCGACCACCCCGCAGAGCCAGACCAGGACCACCTGGAGCCAGCCGGGCAGCGTGGCGGTGTTCATGATCAGGTCGACGGCGAAGAGGTAGATGGCCGCGCCGGTGCCGAAGATGGCGATGTTGAAGACCGCGGCGACCACCGCGTTCGCCAGCCGCCGGAGGCCGGCGCTGGCCGGGCGCATCAGGCCGACGGTGCCGAGGATCGGTGCGGCGATCACCGCCCACCGGAAGATCAGGAAGCCGAGCAGCACCAGCAGTGACGCGGTGAGGTCGAACATGGCGAACAGCACCGAGGCCAGCACCGCGATGAACCCGGCGCCGATCCGATCCATGTCCCGGGTGCCCTGGAGATACTCGTACGCCTCCGGGTCCTCGGTCTTGATCTGTTCGGCGACCTTGGCCCACTGCTGCTGCTTGGCCTTGATGACGACGTCGCGAGTGGCCGGGTTGGACCGGATCGACGCCGCCTCGTCCCAGGTCAGCGACTTCGCGTCGTAGAGCGCTTGGCCGTACTTCTTCGCGGTCTCGCTGTCCGCCGAGCCGAGCACACCGCGCAGCCAGTTCCGGTAGAGCATCGTCTCGGTCGCCGTGTCACTGGCGCGGACGGCGGGGGGACGGTGATCCTTGCACGCCTGTGGGTTCGGGTCGTCGCACTGGCCGGGCGGCGTGTCCTTGGTAGACGGACCGACCGCGTCGTGTACCACGCCCAGCGTGGTGATCAGCGTGTTGTCGGCGATGTTCGCGGACTTCACCGGCCAGGCGGCCAGCGCGGTCACCGCCACCATCACCAGCAGCGCCCAGCCCGCCGTGGTCATCGCGTTGCTCATGTCCGACTGGCGGGACCGCCAGAGCAGGTAGAGCCCGACCACGCAGACGGTGATGATGCCGAAGACGCTGAACACCTTCTGGTAGACGGCCTTCGTGGCCTGCTCCACCAGCGGGTCGGCCCAGCTCCACATCGTCCGCGGATCCCAGGCGCGCTCGCGCAACGCGTTCGAGGCGCCGATCACCGCGTTGGCGAACATGAATTCGCCGTTGGCGACCATGGTGGTGAACCGGTAGTCCGGATGCAGCACCGAGGAGGCGCAGCCGCCGTCGACGTCGTACGTGTTGTAGCTGTATCCGGCGTACCCGTAGTCGCTGTAGAGGCCCTTCGGGCCGGGCTCCTTCGCGGAATCGGGCCGGGACGCGAACCAGCCGGCCAGGCCCGAGTCCGGCGCGGCGGGCACCGGGGCGTTGCGGCACTCGACCTGGTCCTCGCTCACCTCCTTGAGCTTGCCGACGCAGGACCGGAAGTCGGCCTGCCACTCCTTGGTGGTGCACAGCTCGGCGCGCGCCTGGGTGACCGGCGCGGCGGCGTACGCGGGTGTGGCCGCCCCGATCACCGGCCAGGAGATCGTGGCCCCGGCGAGTACGCCGAGCGCGAGGAGGAGCGCCGCGATCCGTACCCTCGCCATGTCAGGCCTCCAGGTCAGCCAGGACGGTCGGCAGTATCCCGGCGGCCTGGGCGACCGCGGCGGGGGTGGTGTCCAGGTGCTCCAGCAGCCCGTCGACGTACGACACGTCGACCCGGACCTTCTGCACGCGCCCGTCGACGTCGCGCATGACGAACTCGCGGAAGCCGAGCCGGTTGGCCGATCCGCTGTCCGCCTGGGAGAGCGAGGCGAGTGTCGCCTCGTAACCGTCGTCGACAGGCACCCGCAGCAGGCGCAGCGCCTCGGAGGCGATCTCGCTGTCCTCGGCGATCCGGCCGACGAAGACGGTGGAGACGAGGTTCTGCACGTCGAGGCCGAGGATGTCCTTCGGGTTCTGCGAGGCGACGAGCGCGGCGAGGTTCCACTTGCGGGAGTCGCGGGCGAGCCGGACCAGGAACGAGCGCCCGGACCGCCAGCCCTCCATGAAGTGCGCCTCGTCGAGGCCGACGAGTTTCCGGGAGGACATCGACCCGCCGTAGCAGCGGCGTACGGCGAGCCGGTGCGCGGTGTGCAGCATCGGCAGCGCGAGCGCCTCCTCGGCCGACCAGTACTCCCGCTCGATCTTGAGGTCGGGGAGCCGCAGACCGGCCATGGTGATGACGGTGAGCGCGGCGTCGGCGCCGAGCAGCCCTTCCGGCGGCCGGCCGAAGAAGAGCATGGCCAGCGGCATCTCGGCGGTGTCGAGCAGCAGGTGGGCCAGTTCGCGCCCGGCGTCGTCGTCGAGCCCCTGGAGGCAGGTCACCACGTCGTCGAGCGTGGAGGTCTCCTCGGCGGGCACCTGGCGTACGGCGTGCCGGAACAGCGTGGCGGTGGACGCCTCCCGGGCCACCTGCGGCGGCACCAGCATCATGCAGATGTCCTGCACCAGCATCCGGCGCTCGGCGCGGGCGTTCGACACGGCGATCTCGAACTCGCGGTCACCGGCCGCCCCGGCGCCGAACTCGGTGCGCAGCGGCGTCGGGATCAGCGCGTACGGCGCCAGCGTGCCCTGTTCCGAGCCGGTCAGGTTGAGCACCCGGGAGTACGGGGCCAGCTCGGGCATGGCGCAGAGCCGGGCCAGCGGGCCGGACGGGTCGAGCAGTGTCACCTGCACGCCGCGCCGCGCGGCCAGGTAGCCGAGCGCGCCGAGCAGCGTCGACTTGCCACCGCCGGGCTCGGCGACGAAGACGGCGAGGCCGGAGCGCTCGCGTACCTCCATCGGGAAGTGCAGGTCGAGGAAGACCGGCCGGCGGCAGGTGCCGGCGGTCCGCCCGATCAGGTCGCCGCGCCGGTCACCGACTGTGGACGCGGCCTGGGGCAGCGCGGCGGCGAGCAGGTTGACGGGCATGCGCCGGACGTAGCCGGTGTTGGCGATGGGCTCGCCGGGGATGAACTCGCGGGCCAGCCAGTCCTGGTTCTTCGGGTGCTGGAGCGAGATCCGCAGCTCGCGGGAGTAGAGCTGGATGAGCCGCCGGGCCCGTTCCAGGCACTCCTCCCGGGTGCGGCCGCCGACCGCGATCCGGTGCCAGCCGTGTGCCCGGGCCGAGTCGACGGGCAGGCCGGTGGTCATCTCGTCGCCGATCACCAGCGCGCGCTTGGCCAGTCGTTCCAGCTCCGGCGGCGCGTCGATGCCGTGCTCGGCGTAGTCGAGCTGCTGCGAGCGGATCATCCGGAGCCGGTGTTCGAGGTTCCGGAACGAGTCGTTGGGGCCGAGGATGTCGACCCGGGTGGACAGCTCCATCGGCCACGGCAGCCGCTCGTGGAAGTGCAGCCAGGGCTCGTGCCGCTCGGGGATCTCCAGCGGCTCCATCCGGCCGACCGCGAGCACGGCGACGTGGCGTTCCTCGCCGGTCATCCGGTTGACCAGCTTCACGGTCGAGCCGTACGGCGTGCGGTAGCGCTCGACCTGCTCGGTGAGGGCCAGCAGGTCGCCGCGTTCCCACCGGCCGTTCGTGATCGGGGACAGGACGCCGGGCGGCGCCATGCACAGCGCCACCGAGCGGTAGAGCAGCCATTCCAGTTCGGGCGCGGTGACCCGCCGCCCGCGCATGCCGAACGCGCCGAGGACCTCGTCGAACTGCTCGACGGTACGGCTCAGCCGGCGCCGCTCGCCGTCGGCGGTGCCCCGGCCGAACGTACGCAGCAGGCGCTCGGTGAGCGAGTCGCCGAGCGACCGGCGGGCGAAGGTGACACCGAGGTACGTCTGGCCCTCGGCGTGGTTGACCGCCATCAGGTGCCGCTGGGCGGCGACCAGGTGATCGGCCCAGCCGGTGGTGCCCGGCACGTCGGGCAGCGGGGCGGCGGTGTGCGCGTCGATGGTGCGGGCCCACTCGTCGGCCGGGAAGGGCCGGGTGGTGCGGCGCAGGTGCAGCCGGAACCCGGCCAGTCCGGCGTACTGCTCGGAGATCGCCGAGAGCAGCGCCTCGCGTTCGGCGTCGGGCCGGAACGCCCACCGCACCTCGGGCAGCCAGTACCAGGCGGTGACCGTGTTCGGGGTGAAGGTGAGGTGGCCGGCGATCTCGGTGATGGCCAGCTCGACCGACGGGTCCCGGTCACCGAACTTGATCTTCGGGGCGCGGACCCGGACCGGCTTGGTCGGCCGGTTGCGGCGCTCCGGCGTGCGCTGCCGGGGCGGCGCCACCTCGCGCTGGGTGGCGCGGCCGACATCACGGGACGGTGCCGCGCCGGACGCGATCGGCTCCGCGGGAGTGACATCCGGTTCCCGGTGGTCGGCGGGAGCGGGTACGGGTGCGGGGATCGGTGGGGGCGGCGGAAGCACCGGCTCGGGCTCGGCCGGGGGACGGACCGCGGGCAGCCGGTCGCCGGCCTGCTGCGGCACCCGGCTCCGGGAGGGCGGCGGCGGGGCGAGCGCGGCCGGCGGGTCGGGCAGGGCCGGCTCGACCGGCAGCGGTGCGGGCTCGGGCCGGGGACGGCCGACCGCGCGTACCCCAGGGGCCTGCTCGCGGACCGGTGGGTCCGGTTGGGGCCGGGGTGCCGACTCGATCGGCACGGCGGGCTGGTGCGGGATCGGCAGGGGCTCGCGGCCGACGCCGCGGCGCGGCGGCGCCACCACCGGCTCGACCGGCGGGGGCGGCGTGGCGGCGGGTCGCCGCCGGGGCTGCGCGCCGCCGAACAGGTCGAGGAAGGGCGAGTCGATGTCGCCGTCGGGGCGTACCGGCTCGCGCGGGGTGATCGGTCGCGGCGGCTGGAAGACGCCGACGCGGCTGTGCCCGGGGCTGGTCACTAGCGCGCTGTCGAGGACGACCTCGTCCAGATCCTCGTCCGGTGGGTAGTCGAACGATCGCGCACGGTTACCGTTGGGCCCGGCCGGGCGCCCGGCCGGGGAACCCGGCGTGGAAGAGCGACTCATGCGACCGCCTCACCCGCGTCGTTCGTCTGCACGGTTGTCGTACGCCCGGTCATGCCAGTTCCTCCCGGATCCTGATCCGGCTCGCGACGAGCCGCGGGTCCCGCTGCTCGGTGGCCGGTTCCCGGGTGCGTCGCCAGTCGGTCAGCGCGGTCCGGATGACCATGCGCGCGGGCCGGTCCGGGTCGACGTACCGGAAGATGAACGAGGTCGTCACGATCGCCAGCGAGATCTCCCAGGCGGGGAACAGTTCGACCTGGAGCGTGAACAACCAGTGGATGAACATGTAGAGGGGTACGAGCAGCATGAACAGGCCGTACTGGGCGTACGGCAGGTGGACGGGAAGGGTGTACCCGGGCGGCCCCAGATAGACGAGGCGTGCCCGGTAGATGTCGTCGTCGGTGCGCAGCCGCATCGTCGCCCAACGCCCTACTCGAAGATCAGGTTGATCAGGTAGTCGCCGACGAAGAAGAGTGTGGCCGCACCGGCGATGAAGGCCAGGCCGATGATGGCGATGGCCGAGCTGGTCAGCACCTTCGAGATCTCACCACGGCTGGCACGGCCGATGAAGATCACGCCGAGGACCGCGAGCAGGATCGGCGCGATCTTGCTGGCGAAGAAGGTGACGACGTTGTCGGTGTCGATGCCCTTCGGGGCCGGCTCGGCGAGTGGAGTCGACGCCAGGGTGTGGAGCGCGTGGTCGACGGCACTGGACGCCGTAGCCATGAGCTCGATGGCGATCACTGGAAACCTCCCCAAGGTCGCGGCCGGCGGCGCCGCGTTGGTGCAAGTAGGCAAGCCTGGCGGGATGGTGCTCGTCAGAGACAGCGCCGTCAACGCTGAGTCCGTCACCCACCACGCAGAGTGGTGAGTTTTGGGGGGATTCTTCCCGCTTCGGCCCTCCCTCCAGGCTTCGCCATCTCGATGCTGGGCAATTCCAAAGCGTACGGCCCGGCCACCTTTGCGACAAGCCGCGAAGAGTGGACCTCCGATGACCCGGATGACCGATCGTACACCTGTTCCAATGCGCACGTCAGGGGTGCCGCGTCACGCGCTCGCCCGGCGGCCGGAAGCCCTGCCGGCGAACGGTACTGTCGGGTCCGTGACCGATCTGGTACGGGCGGAGACCCCGGTGGTGATGGGCGTCCTCAACGTCACGCCCGACTCCTTCTCCGACGGCGGCAGATACGCCGATCTGGACGCGGCCGTCGCACACGGGGTGCGACTGCGCGGAGAGGGTGCGGACCTGATCGACGTGGGTGGCGAGTCCACCCGGCCCGGCGCCGACCGGGTCGACGCGGAGACGGAGACCGCCCGCGTGCTGCCGGTGGTCCGCGAGCTGAGCGCCGCCGGCATCCCGGTCAGCATCGACACCAGCCGGGCCCGGGTCGCCGAGGCCGTGCTCGCCGCCGGGGCGTACGTGGTCAACGACGTCTCCGGCGGCCTCGCCGACCCGGACATGGCCCGGGTGGTCCGCGACGCCGGCTGCCCCTGGGTGCTCATGCACTGGCGGGGGCACTCCCGTGGGATGCGCGAGCTGGCCACGTACACCGACGTGGTGACCGAGGTCCGGGACGAGCTGAGCCGGCGCGTCGACGTCGCGCTCGCCGCCGGGGTGGCCGCCGACCGGATCATCGTGGACCCGGGCCTGGGCTTCGCGAAGACCGCCGCGCACAACTGGGCGCTCAGCGCCCGCCTGACCGAGCTGGTCGACCTGGGCTTCCCGGTGCTGTTCGGGGCCAGCCGCAAGTCCTACCTGGGCCGGCTGCTCGCCGACCCGGCCGGCGAACCCCGGCCCACCGCCGGGCGGGAGGCCGCCACCGTCGCGACGAGCGTCCTCGCCGTCGCGGCCGGCGCCTGGGGGGTACGCGTGCACGACGTCCGTGCCACCGCCGACGCGCTCGCCGTCTGGCGCGCCACCGGCAGCCCTCGGCTCGCCGGCTCGACCGGCGCACGGCGTGCGACAGCGCCGCCCACGGAAGCGGCCACCGGCGGCGCACGGCCGGCGGAAGCGACCACCGGCACGAGCGGAGACGACAGATGACCGACCGGATCGAACTGACCGGCCTGCGCGCGCACGGCCGCCACGGCGTCTACGACTTCGAGCGCGCCCAGGGACAGGAGTTCGTGGTCGACGCGGTGCTCGAACTCGACCTCGGCCCGGCCGCGCGCTCGGACGAGGTGACCGACACCGTGCACTACGGCGAACTGGCCGAACGTCTGGTCGCGGTGATCACCGGCGAGCCGGTGAACCTGATCGAGACGCTCGCCGACCGGCTGCTCGCGGTCTGCCTGGCCGAGCCGCTGGTGGCCGCCGCCACGGTGACTGTGCACAAGCCGGAGGCCCCGATCCCGCACGCCTTCCGGGACGTGGCGGTCACGATGCGGCGTACCCGATGACCCGGGCCGTGCTGTCGATCGGCAGCAACCTGGGCGACCGCCTCGGCCACCTGCGTGCCGCGGTCGCCGCCCTCGGCGACCGGGTGCTGCTGGTCTCCGGCGTCTACGAGACTCCACCGTGGGGGGACGCCGACCAGCCCGCGTACCTGAACGCGGTGGTGATGGTCGCGGACCCGGCGGCGGCGCCGGAGGACTGGCTGGCCCACGCCCGGGCCGCGGAGGCGGCGGCCGGGCGCGCCCGCGACCCCGAGCGGCGGTACGGGCCGCGCACGCTGGACGTGGACGTGATCGCCGTCTGGGACGACGCCGGCGAGCCGGTGCTGCGCGACGATCCCGAGCTGACCGTGCCGCACCCCCGGGCCCACCTGCGCGCCTTCGTGCTGCGCCCGTGGATCGACATCGAGCCGCACGGCCGGCTGCCCGGGCACGGCTGGCTGACCGACCTGCTCAACGCCGAGCCGCTGGCGGGGGACGCCCTGGAACTGAGCCCGCGACCCGATCTGACGCTAGAGTCGGAGACATGACCCGCTGGAGCGCGGCCGCGCAGTCGCGAGCTGAGGACCCGCGGTGAGCACCGCCCGCTCCCCGCAGGAGCCCGACCGCTTCCGGATGGGTCCGACCCGGGCCTCCACGCTGGTGGTGGCCGGCCTGGCCGCCGCCGCGGTGGCCTGGCTGCTGATCAGCGGCTTCTACTACGACTTCGCGCCCGACCTGCCCTGGCTGCCGGTGATCACGCTGGCCGGGCTCGCCGTGCTGGAGGGCTACGCGGCGGTGAACACCCGGGGCCGGATCGAGCGGCGGCCCGGCCGGGAGCCGGTCAATCCGCTGCTCGTCGCCCGGTTCGTGGTGCTGGCCAAGGCGTCCGCGCTGGCCGGGGCCATCTTCGCGGGTTTCTACGCCGGCCTGACCGGCTGGCTGTTCGTGGAGCGCACGAACGCGGCGGAGGGCGACCGGCCCGCCGCGCTCGGCGGCCTCGTCGCCGCGCTGGCGCTGGTCGCGGCCGCGCTCTGGCTGGAACGCTCCTGCCGGGTCCCGGAGCAGGAGGACGACGAGGACCGCGAGCCGGGCGACCGGGAGACGCCCCGCGGGCGTCTCTGAGGGTTCCCCCCACCCCGGCCCGGCGGTACCGTCCCTGGCGACCGGAGAGCGACGGCTGCCACGGTCCGCCCGCCCGTGGGCCGGACGCGGCCACCTGGGGAGGCGCGAGCCAATGGCGTACGACGATGCGGGCCGGACAGCGCCGCCGGAGACGTCCTCCGGAGTGCCCGCTGCCGTCCTGGAGAACGTCTTCGACGACCCGGCGCACGGCGAACCCGGCCGGGACCGGATCGCGGTGCACGTGGTCTGGGAGTTCGTGCTGCTGGCCGGTCTGGTCGCGATGGCCTGGCTGCTCTGGCGGGAGGACGCGGACGCGCTGCGCGGCGGTGCCCTGAAGACGCTGCTCGTCGACGTGGCGGCGCTCGGCCTGCTCACCCTCGCCGCCGGCCTGAGCCTGCGGGCCGGCGCGGTGAACCTGGCGATCGGCCCGGTGGCGCTGGCCGCCGCGCTGCACTTCGCCGAGCAGGGCGACCGGGGCATGCGGGAGGCGCTGCTGCCGGCGCTGGCGCTGGCGGCGGCGGCCGGGCTGGCGCTCGCCCTGGCCGTGGTGGTGCTGCACGTGCCCGGATGGGCGGCGAGCCTGGCCGGCGCCGCCGGGGTGATCGTCTACCTGGAGCGCCGGAGCGTGCCGGTGGCGGTCCAGAGCGACTACGACCCCCGCCGCAACGCGCTGTACTTCTTCGTCGGCTTCGCCGCGGTCGCCGTCCTCGGTGGTCTGTTCGCCGCGATGAAACCGGTACGCCGGCTGATCGGCCGGTTCCGCCCGGTCGCCGACCCGGCCCGGCGGCGCGGCGCGGTGGCCGCCACGGTGACCGCGTTGGCGCTCGTCGGGTCGACGGTGCTGGCGATGCTCGGCGGCGTGCTGATCGCGGCGAACGGGGACGGTGAGGTCACGCCCGGCACCGGGCTGGACTGGACCGTGCTGGCGGTCGGCACGGTGATGCTCGCCGGCACCAGCGCGTACGGGCGGCGCGGCGGCATCTTCGGCACCCTGTTCGCGGTCTGCCTGGTGGTGGTGTTCCTGGCCTGGACCGTCCCGCAGGGCTGGTCGGTCGGCCGGTGGGCGCTGGGCGGCGCGGTGCTCGGCGCCGGGCTGCTCGTCACCCGGCTGGTGGAGACGTTCGGCCGCCCCCGCCCGGCGCCCCCGGCGGCCGTGGCACCGGGCCCGGTCCGCCCGCTCCGCGACGGCGTGACGAGCGGCGGCTGGGGGATGACCCCGGCGCCCGAACCGGCCGACGCCTGGCCGTCGGTGCTGCCGGTACGCCAGCACGACACCCCGGTGGAGGCGTGGGAGGCGCCGCGCTGGGACAGCGAGCCCCGGCGCTGGGACTCCGACGACCGCTGACCCCGCCGATGGCCGTGCGTCCGGCGCGCCCGGGCTGATCTCTCCGGTTAGGCTCGGCGGCATGACCGATACTCCTGCCCCCGGCGGCCGCACCTTCGACGAGCTCGACAAGCTCTCCACCGAGGAGCTGCGCGAGCAGGCGTTCAACCTGGCGCGCGAGCGCCGCGACGTGGGCTTCTTCTGGTCGGTCCTGCGGCACCTGCCCAACGCCGACGAGGCCGCCGCGCTGGACGGCGCGCCGAACTCGATCGGCCCGACCATCGACGAGGCGAACGCGCTCTGGCGTGAGCTGACCGGGCACGGCTACGACGAGTCCGCGCCACTGCTGCGCGCCGCCTTCATCGACTACCTGATGAAGCACTGAGGTCGATGACCGCCCGTCGGCCGACGGCGGCCGACCGGTTGCGCAGGTTTGCCCGGCGGGACCGGCCGGGAACTGACCGCCGCATGGCTCTGAGCAACCGCCCCCGCACCGTCTCCCGGTACGGCTCGGCCGCCGGCACCGGCACGCTCGCCGCGTTCCTGCTCGTCGCCGTCGGCGGCAGTCCGATGTACGTGGACTGGGCGCAGCGCGGCACCGACCCGACCGGCGCCGGTGGCTGGTTCCTGCGGCTGCTCGCCTGGCCGTCCTGGCGGTGGCAGGCCGACGAGGGCGTGTTCGCCACCAATCTGCGGGCGATTCTGCTGCTCGTGCTGGCGGCGGCGCTGCTGTACCTGCTGCCCGGGCCGCAGACCGACCGGGTGACGTCCTCGGGCAGCCAGTTCCTGTCCGGCTGGGGTGCGTACGCGCTCGCGGGCGGGCTCAGTGCCCTGCTCGCCACGCTCCTCGGCCCGCACGGCTCGCTGTTCGCCGCGTTCCAGGCCGCCAGCACCGGCGTGACGTACGGCTTCTTCGCGGGCTGGATCGTCGGGCTGGCCAGCCTCGGCGGACGGGCCTGAGCTCAGTCCACGGCGCCCAGCGTCAGCACCCGGCTCCGGGCGAGCAGCCCCACCGCGCGGCCCTCCTCGGTCACCACCGCGTGTTCGGCGCCGGAGGTGAGCAGCGCGCCGAGCGCGTCGTACGCCGAGTCGCCGAGCGCCACAGTGGGCAGGCCGGTGCCGCCGTCGGCCGGGAGCGGGTCGAGCACCGCGTGGGTCACCGGGGTGACGGCGAGCCGCCGGATGCCCCGGTCGGCGCCGACGAACTCCCGGACGAAGTCCGAGGCGGGCGCGCCGAGCAGCGCGGCGGGCGGATCGTACTGCTCCAGCCGGCCGCCCTCGGACAGCACCGCGATCCGGTCGCCCAGCCGGACCGCCTCGTCGAGGTCGTGGGTGACCAGCACGATCGTCTTGCGTACCTCGGCCTGCAGCCGCAGGAACTCCTCCTGCAGGCGGGTCCGGACGATCGGGTCCACCGCCGAGAACGGCTCGTCCATCAGCAGCACCACCGGGTCGGCGGCGAGCGCGCGGGCCACGCCGACCCGCTGCCGCTGCCCGCCGGACAGCTCGTGCGGGTACCGCCTGCCGAACTGCGCCGGGTCCAGACCGACGAGTTCCAGCAGCTCGCCGACCCGGTCCCGGGTCCGCTGCTTCGACCAGCCCAGCAGACCCGGCACCGTAGCCACGTTCGCGGCGACGGTCTGGTGCGGGAACAGGCCGACGTTCTGGATGACGTATCCGATGCGGCGGCGCAACGCCACCGGGTCGACCCGGGTGACGTCGTCGTCGCCGAGCAGGATCCGCCCGTCGGTCGGCTCGATCAGCCGGTTGATCATCCGCAGGACCGTCGACTTGCCGCAGCCCGACGGGCCGATCAGCACCACCAGCTCGCCGGCCGCGACCTCCAGGCTCAGCTCGCGTACCGCCTCGGTGCCGTCCGGGTAGCGCTTGCAGATGCGCTCCAGGGTGATCGACGCCGCGCCGCCTCCGGCGGTGCTCCCCGGGGTACCGTCCACGTGTGTTCCTCCACCTGAGCTACCGGGCCGACCCGGGTAATCCGTGGTTCTCCTGGCAGTACGTGCGGGACAACTCTGACACGATCCTCGCCGCGCTGCGGGAGCACACCTGGCTGACCGCCCGGGCCGTGGTGATCGCCGCGCTGGTGGCGCTGCCGCTCGCGGTGCTCGCGTACTGGTTCCGGTCACTGTCGGCACCCATCCTGGCGGTGACCGGGGTGCTCTACACCGTCCCGTCGCTGGCCCTGTTCGCGTTCCTGGCGCCGTACCTGGGCATCGGCGCGATCACCGTGCTCACCGTGGTCGCGCTGTACGCGTTGCTGGTCATCGTGCGCAACGCGCTGGCCGGGCTGAACCAGGTGCCGCCGGAGGTGCGCGAGGCCGCCGAGGGCATGGGGTACGGCAGGTGGGGGCGGCTGTTCCGGATCGAGTTGCCGCTGGCGCTGCCCGGCATCCTCACCGGCGTACGGCTGGCGACCGTGTCCACAGTCGCGCTCGTGACCGTCGGCGTGGTGGTCGGCCGGGGCGGGCTCGGCCAGCTCATCTTCGCCGGCTTCCAGAACAACTTCTACAAGGCGCAGATCATGGCCGGCACGGTGCTGTGTGTGCTGCTGGCGCTGGTGCTCGACCTGGTGCTCGCGGGCGTGGGCCGCCTGCTCACCCCCTGGCTGCGCGGGAGGTCCGCCCGGTGAACCCCGTCGAGCAGGCAGTGGTCTGGCTGAACGACCCGCTGAACTGGACGAATCCCGGCGGCGTGCTGGACCGCCTCGGTGAACACCTGAGCATGTCCGCGCTGGCGGTGCTGCTGGGCTGCCTGGTGGCCTGGCCGATCGGGCTCTGGCTCGGGCACAGCGGCCGGGGCGGCGGGCTGGTCCTGCTGGTGTCCAACGTCACGCTGGCGATCCCGACGCTGGCGCTGCTGACCATCCTGCCGCTGACGTTCCTCGGCTTCGGCCGGCCGGCCGTGGTGGTGGCGCTCGCGGTCTTCGCGGTTCCGCCACTGCTTGCCAACGCGTACACCGGGGTGCGGCAGGCCGACCCGGAGGCCCGGGACGCGGCCCGGGGGATGGGTCTGTCCGGCGGGCAGGTGCTGCGCCGGGTGGAGCTGCCGCTCGCCGTGCCCTACCTGGCGGCCGGCTTCCGGACCGCGGCGGTGCAGGTGGTGGCCACCGCCGCGCTCGCCTCCTTCGTCAACGGCGGCGGGCTGGGCCAGATCATCAGGGCCGGGTTCGGGCTCGACATCGCCGCCGGCGGCGGCCAGATCATCGCGGGCGGGGTGCTGGTGGCCGGGTTGGCGCTGCTCGTCGAGGGGCTGCTCGCGATCGTGGAGCGGATGGTCACGCCCCGTCCGCTGCGCCGGGTCCGCCGCCGGGCGAGCCGTCGCGCGACGGCGGCGACGACCGGCGGTTGAGCCCCCGGTGACGATCGGGTGACGAAAACCGCTCCGAGTTTGTCGGTCGGGTCCGGAAGATATTGGCTGGAGTCGCGGGTGGCCGTCCGGATCGCCCGTCGGACACGCGGCCGGCCCGAGGGGGTCGCGCCGGGACACGGAAGGCGGGCACTGATGCGCGCGCGTACGACACTGGCCGCGGGGGCGCTCGGCGCACTCACCGCGGCTGTTCTCCTCACCGGCTGCGGCGACGCCGGCTCGTCCGGCACCGACGCGCCCGAGCAGGGCGCCTCGGGGGCGGGCTGCGCTCCGGTGGCGGGCGACCAGCTCGTCGTCCTGACCGACGACAAGAAGCTCCAGAACACCGACAACGTCATCCCCGCGATCAACGCGAAGGCGGCCACGCCGCAGCTCGTCGCCGCGCTGGACAAGGTCTCCGCGAAGCTCGACACCCCGAAGCTGATCCAGCTCAACCGGGCGGTCGACGTCGACCGCAAGACGCCGCAGGTCGCGGCGCAGGAGTTCGCCTCCGCCAACGGCGTGACCGACGGGATCGAGAAGGGTCCGGGCGGGCAGATCACCGTCGGCGCCGGCAACTTCAGCGAGAGCCAGACCATCGCCGAGCTATACAAGATCGCGCTCACCGCGGCCGGCTACCAGGTCAAGGTGCAGACCATCGGCAACCGGGAGCTCTACGAGCCGGCCCTGGAGAAGGGGCAGATCCAGGTCGTCCCGGAGTACGCCGCCACCATGGCGGAGTTCCTCAACACCAAGGCCAACGGCAAGGACGCCCAGCCCGTCTCGTCGCCGGAGCTGGACAAGACGGTCGCGGCGCTGAAGACCGAGGGTGACAAGGCCGGCCTGGTCTTCGGCCAGCCCTCCCAGGCGCAGGACCAGAACGCGTTCGCGGTCACCAAGGCGTTCGCCGACAAGTACGGCGTGTCCACGCTCTCCGAGCTGGCCGCCAAGTGCTCCGGGCAGGCCACCGTGCTGGCCGGGCCGCCGGAGTGCCCGCAGCGGCCGAAGTGCCAGGCCGGTCTGGTCGAGGTCTACGACTTCAAGGCCGGCTCGTTCAGCTCGCTGGATGCGGGCGGCCCGCAGACCAAGAACGCACTGAAGACCGGCTCGGCGAGCGTCGGCCTGGTCTTCTCCTCCGACGCCGCTCTGGCCACGAGCTGACGCGCCACCGCCGGCCGGCACGACGTGTGCCGGCCGGCGGCAGGGCGGCCCTGTTCGGCGGGCCGCGCATCGAATGGTGCCGACCCGTTCCCATCAGGGGGAACTCTCGGTAATCTGCTCAGCCATGCCCGCCCCGGTCGCGCCCGCCGACAAGAGCACGCCCGCCCTGCTCACCGTCCTGTTCTGGGTCGGTGTGGGGCTGGCGCCCCTGGCGGCGCTCATCCTGCTGATCGCCGACGGCAACGGCTCGCTCCGGTTCGGCGCCGTCCTGGCGATCCTCGCCGTCGTGCTGATCGGCCTGTCCATCGCGCTGCGACCGGAGAGCGGTTCCGGGGGCGCCGCCTCCGAGGAACTGCGCGAGGAGCTGGCGCAGCTCCGGCGGGAGTTGCGAGCCGAGATCGTGGCGGCGGCCCAGCGTGGCAACCAGGCGCTCGACCAGGCACGGCGTGCCGAGGAGGCGGCCGGCGCGGTCCGGCACCGGCTCGACGCGGCCGCCGCCGGACTGGCCTCCGCGCCCGTGTCCGCGTCCGCTGCGCCGGAGCGTCCGAGCGGTGCGGCCCGGGTGCCGGTCGCCGGCACGGCCGCCGCGGCGCGGGCGCACCCAGCCGGCCGGGACGAGGACGAACCGGCCCGGGCCGCGTACTCCGGCGGCCGCTACGGAAGCGACCACGACGTCGATCTGCCCCGCGCGGGCGGCTACGACTCCGAGGTGTCCCGGTCGGGCCGTCACGACATCGATCCGCCCCGGGCCGGCCACTACGACGCGGACCCGGCACGGACCGGCCGGCACGACGCCGAGCCGGCGCGGGCCACAGTGCGTCCGGAGCGGCCCGCGAGCGGGGTGTACGGCGCGGCGCGGGTGTCCGAGCCGGTGGCCCGGCCGGAGACCCGGCCGGTGGGCGTGGTCCACCACACCGAGACGGTGCACGTCACCACCCGGCACACGATCGTCGGTGGCGGTGAGCCGGC
Organism: Micromonospora sp. CA-248089; assembly: GCF_050948515.1. Taxonomy (NCBI): domain Bacteria; kingdom Bacillati; phylum Actinomycetota; class Actinomycetes; order Micromonosporales; family Micromonosporaceae; genus Micromonospora; species Micromonospora sp. CA-248089. The sequence goes on along the minus strand of NZ_CP192016.1, from coordinate 6,128,155 downwards.
CGGAACCCGGTACGGCGGATTCCCCGGTGGCTGGTCGGACGAGGACCGTTCCCGGGGCGCGGACCCGGCCGACCAGTGGCGCGCGGGACACCGCGAACCGGGCGACCGGCCGGGCCGTCGCGCCGCCTCGGACGACGGTGGCTGGGGCACCGGGCCGGGCGACGACGGGCACTCGTGGACCGACGCCGGGCGTCCGGGCACCGAACATCCGTGGGCGGGTGTCGCCCGGACCGCCGACGGCGAAGAGGGCTGGTCCGGGCGTACCGCCGGGGAACAGGGCTGGTCCGGGCGTACCTCCGGGGGTGGCTGGTCGGGCGACCGGAGCCGGACGGCGGCGGAGGAGCAGCGGCAGTGGCCCGGCGGCGGGGACGACCGGGCAGGCCGGGCGGCGAGCACCTGGCCGGCGGCGGGCGCACCGGACACCCCGGGAGGCCGGGCGGGCACCGACGGCGACCAGTGGTCCGAGATGCGTGCCGGCAACCGGTGGGCGGCGGTCCGCGACGACGGTGACGGCCGGGAGGTCCGGCTCGGGGAACGGCGGGCCGCGGTGCACGCCGACGGCGGCGGCACCGAGTACCGGGTCGAGGACCGGTGGGCATCGGTGCGCGCCGGTCGGCCGGACGCGAGCGCGCCGGACGGAACCGACGACCGCTGGTCCGGGGAGAGCCACCCGGCGCTGCCGGCCGGCGGGGTGCCGGTGCCGGACGAGTGGCGGCCGCCGACGCAGCGCAACGGCCAGCCGGAGTGGCGCCAACCGCCCCCGGAATGGCGTCAGCCCGAACCCGAGTGGCGTCAGCCGGAACCGGAGTGGCACCGATCGGAACCGGAGCGGCATCAGGCCGAGCCCCACTGGCGTCAGCCGGAGACGCGGCAGACCGAGTCGCAGTGGCGTCGGCCCGAGCCGGAATGGCGGCCGGCGGAGCCGGAGTGGCGCAGCCCGGAGCAGGGCGGACACGGCCGGCCGCACCGGGACACCGCCGCCGACCGCTGGCGCTGACCGCGCCCGTTCACCGCCGTCGGCCGCCCCGAGGGGACGGCCCCGATCACTTGTCGATGTCGCCGACCACGAAGAACATCGACCCGAGAATGGCGATCAGGTCGGGCACCAGGCAGCCGGGCAGCAGCGACGACAGCGCCTGCACGTTCGCGTACGAGGCGGTGCGCAGCTTCATCCGCCACGGCGTCTTCTCGCCCCGGGACACCAGGTAGTAGCCGTTGATGCCGAGCGGGTTCTCGGTCCAGGCGTACGTGTGCCCCTCCGGTGCCTTCAACACCTTCGGCAGGCGGGTGTTCACCGGCCCGCTGATCCGGTCCACCCGGTCCAGGCACTGCTCGGCGAGGTCGAGCGAGACGTATACCTGGTCGAGCAGCACCTCGAAGCGGGCGTGACAGTCACCGGCGGTCTTCGTCACCACGGGCACGTCGAGCTGGTCGTAGGCCAGGTAGGGCTCGTCGCGGCGCAGGTCGAGGTCGAGCCCGGAGGCGCGGGCGACCGGCCCGGACGCGCCGAACGCGGCGGCGTCGGCGGCGGACAGCACCCCGACCCCGACGGTACGGGCCAGGAAGATGTCGTTGCGCCGGATCAGGTTGTCGAGGTCCGGCATCCGGCGGCGTACCTCGGCGATGGCGGCGCGGGCGCGCCCGGTCCAGCCGGACGGCACCTCCTCCTTCAGGCCGCCGACCCGGTTGAACATGTAGTGGATCCGGCCGCCGGAGACCTCCTCCATCACGGCCTGGATGGTCTCCCGTTCCCGGAACGCGTAGAACATCGGCGTGATCGCGCCGATCTCCAGCGGGTACGAGCCGAGGAACATCAGGTGGTTGAGCACCCGGTTCAGCTCGGCCAGCGCCATCCGCAGCCAGGTGGCGCGCTCCGGCACCTCCATGCCCATCAGCCGCTCGACGGCGAGCACCACGCCCAGCTCGTTGGAGAACGCGGACAGCCAGTCGTGCCGGTTCGCCAGCACGATGATCTGCCGGTAGTCGCGTACCTCGAAGAGCTTCTCCGCCCCCCGGTGCATGTAGCCGACGATCGGTTCGGCGGCCACCACCCGCTCCCCGTCGAGCACCAGCTTCAGCCGCAGCACACCGTGCGTCGAGGGGTGTTGCGGCCCGATGTTGAGCACCATGTCGGTGCCGAGCTGCTCACCCCCGGCGCCGGTACCGACTGTCAGCTCGCGGAGGTCGGCGGCGTCCGTGGTCATGCCCGTCATCGTGCCACGACCGCGTCGAGCGCGACGCCGACCGGCTGCCGCAGCCACAGGTGCCCGCCGAGCCCGGCCGGGTCGGTCAGTTCGGCCGCCGCCGACGCCGCTGCCAACGCCCGCAGGTAGCCGGCCGGGTCGCGACCGGCCAGGCTCAGCGGCGGTCGCCCGCCGTCGGCCCCGAGCGTCCGCAGCGCCTCCCGCTGGGAGACCAGGGAGTACGCGCACCGCGCGACCCGCTCACCGGCGGAGGCGACCGAGTCCATGGCGACGTGCGCCGTCACGTCGCACGACCCGTCCGGAACCGGCGGCACCTGCCGCCCACCCCGATACCCGGTCAACGTCCCGTCCAGGGGACGCGAGTCCCGCAGATGCCCGTAGTCCACCGCGAGCGCCAGCCCGCGCGCGACCTTCCCCACGGCCTCCGCCCAGGCCAGATCCCGTCCCACCCCGATCTCCCCCCGCCCACCGGCCGCGTCCGCGCCCCCGACCTCGCCGACGGCGTTGATCAAGGAGTTCGTGTCCTGATCCGGGCCCTCCGCCGCCACAAACTCCTTGATCACCGGGGTGGGAGCCGGGGGCCACCAGGCGGTCAGCCAGGTGGTGTCGGTGGGGGACGGGGCCGGGCCCACCGTCTCCTCGCCGGTTTTCGGGTTCACCAGGAGTAGGCGCCAGCCTGCCGGGGTCTGGACCGCCACGTCGAGGGGGACGTTGTCCAGCCACTCGGTGGCCAGGAGCAGGCCGGTGATGCCGTCGGGGATGTCGGGGCGCCAGTCGATCTCCGGGGGCAGGTCCGGCGGGCGGGTGGCCCGCTCCACAGCTACCGGCCTGATCCGGGCGGCCAGTGCGGGTGCGGCCTGGGTCAGCAGGGCCCGGAGCAGCTCGCCCTGCCCCGCGCCCACGTCCACCACGTCCAGCCGGGCCGGGTGCCCCAGCGCCGCGTCCACCATCTCGAGCTGCCGCGCCAGGCAGGCGGTGAAGACGGGTGAGGCGTGCACACTCGTGCGGAAGTGCGCGGCAGGCCCGGCGCCGGAGACGAAGAAGCCGTCCGGCCCGTACAGCGCCCGCTCCATCGCGTCGCGCCAGCGCAGCGGGGTGGTCACCGTGCCGACCCTACGGGACGTACCCGAAAGGGCGGTTTGCCCGCCACCGGAGCGACCGCTTCGGGCGGTCGGTGAAGGTTTTCACACCTTCTTGTTTCCGCTCTGTCACCCGGGCGCATACTTGCCATCGACCGGTACCCCCTTCGAGGACTGGATCGCTGCCATGAGCGCACCGCTGCGCCCCCGGGCCACCGCTGCCCCGCTCGTCTTCCCGCGTACCCTCGCCGTCGGCGTCCTCGGCGCCGGCCGGGTCGGCGCCGTGCTGGGCGCGGCCCTCGCCGCCGCCGGCCACCGGGTGGTCGCCGCGTCCGGCGCCTCGGGCGCGACAGGGGCCCGGCTGGCGCTGCTGCTGCCGCAGACCCCGCACCGCACCGCGTCCGAGGTGGCGCGTGCCGCCGCCGATCTGCTGATCGTCGCGGTCCCGGACGACGCACTGGCGGGCGTGGTCGCGGACCTGGCCGCGACCGGCGCGCTGCGTCCCGGCCAGGTGGTGGCGCACACCTCCGGCGCGCACGGGCTCGCCGCGCTGGCCCCGGCCGTCGAGGCGGGCGCCCGGCCGCTCGCGCTGCACCCGGCGATGACCTTCACCGGTACGCCGGACGACCTGTCCCGCCTGCCCGGCATCTCCTACGGGGTGACCGCCCCGGCCGAGCTGCGCCCGTTCGCGGCCCGGATGGTGGCCGACCTGGGCGGCGTACCGGAGTGGGTCGGGGAGAACGACCGGCCGCTCTACCACGCGGCGCTGGCACACGGCGCGAACCACCTGGTCACGCTCGTCAACGAGGCGGCCGACCGGCTGCGCGACGCCGGGGTGGAGCGGCCGGAGAAGGTGCTCGCCCCGCTGCTGCGGGCGGCGCTGGAGAACGCGCTGCGGCTGGGCGACGACGCGCTGACCGGCCCGGTGTCGCGGGGTGACGCGGGCACCGTACGCCGGCATCTGGACCGGCTGGCGCGGACCGCGCCGGAATCCGTACCCGCGTATCTGGCGTTGGCACGACGGACGGCTGATCGTGCCGTCGCGGTCGGCCGCCTTCGCCCGGCGGACGCCGCCGTGCTGCGGAACGTGCTCGACGGAATCGAGGTGGCGGCCTGATGGCCGAGGTGCTGCACACGCGCAAGGAGCTGGCGGCGGCCCGGGAGGCGATGGCCGGCCGGGTCGGCGTGGTGATGACCATGGGCGCGCTGCACGCCGGGCACGAGGCGCTGCTGCGCGCCGCCCGCGAGCGCGCCGGCCACGTGATCGTCACGATCTTCGTGAACCCGCTGCAGTTCGGCCCGAACGAGGACTTCGACCGCTACCCGCGCACGCTCGACACCGACCTGGAGATCTGCCGCCGGGCCGGGGTGGACGTGGTGTTCGCGCCCTCGGTGACCGAGATGTACCCGGAGGGCCGCCCGACGGTACGGCTCGACCCGGGGCCGCTCGGCGAGGACCTGGAGGGCCTGAGCCGCCCCGGTTTCTTCCACGGGGTGCTCACCGTGGTCATGAAGCTGCTCCAGCTCACCCGCCCCGACCTGGCCTTCTTCGGCGAGAAGGACTACCAGCAGCTCACCCTGGTCCGCCGGATGGTCCGCGACCTCGACGTGCCGACCGAGATCGTCGGCGTGCCGACCGTCCGGGAGCCGGACGGGCTGGCCATGTCGAGCCGCAACCGCTACCTGTCGGCGCCCGAGCGGCAGACCGCGCTGAGCCTGTCCGCCGCGTTGCGGGCCGGTGCGGCGGCGGCCGAGCGGGGCGAGGACGCGGGTGCGGTGCTGGCCGCCGCGCACCGGGCCTTCGACGCGCCGGACGCCCGCCTGGACTACCTGGTGCTCACCGACACCGAGCTGGAACCCGGTCCGGTCGCCGGTCCGGCCCGGCTGCTGGTCGCGGCCTGGGTCGGCGCCACCCGCCTGATCGACAACACGGCGATCCACCTCGCGCCGCGTCCCTGAACCCCACCACGAATGCGGAAAGGCACCCCGATGTTCCGGACCATGCTCAAGTCGAAGATCCACCGCGCCACCGTGACCCAGGCCGACCTGCACTACGTCGGCTCGGTGACGGTGGACGAGGATCTGCTCGACGCGGCGGACCTGCTCCCCGGCGAGCAGGTGGCGATCGTGGACATCACCAACGGCGCCCGGCTGGAGACGTACGTGATCCCGGGGCGGCGGGGAAGCGGCGTGATCGGCATCAACGGCGCCGCCGCGCACCTGGTGCACCCGGGTGACCTGGTCATCCTGATCTCGTACGGGCAGATGGACGACGCCGAGGCCCGCGCGTACCGCCCGAAGGTGGTCCACGTCGACGCGGAGAACAAGGTCGTAGACCTCACCACGGACCCGACCACGGCCGCCCCCGGCACCGCAGGCGCCCCCGTCCCCAACCCCCTGGCCGCCGCGCGCTGACCCTCCCGGCCGCCCCCGCCGCCCCCCTCTCGCCGTTGATCTTGCGCTTTTGGCCCTCGGCGCGGGCGGTTCGCCCCTTTTGCCGGGGCAGCAAGTGCAAGATCGGCGGGGCGAGAGGGGCCGCGGGCGGGGCGGACGGGCGGGGAACGCGGTCTGTCACCGGAAGGTCATTTTCGGCTACCCTGAGCGGACCGTCGGGGATCGACGGTCGTCGGCTGGGGGAGGCCGCGATGCGCCGTGCGATGAGCTTCCTGGTCGCCGCGATGGTCGCGAGCGCCGCCCTGACCGGCTGCGCCGACGCCGGCGGGTTGGACGGCGACCTCACCGACGACTGGGCCGCGATGGCGGCGCCCGGGCCGTTCACCCCGGCCGCAGGGGTCTGCCAGGTCGCCGACTTCACCGCGAGCGTCGGCCTGGCCGCGTACGCGCCGGTCGGTTGCGAGCTGCCGCACCGGGTGGAGACCGTGCACGTCGGGGCGTTCACCGCCGACCGGCCTGCCCCGCCGCCGCTCGCCTCACCCGAGCTGCGTAGCGCGTTCGCCGACTGCGACAAGCGGGCCGCCGAATACGTGGGTGACGACTGGCGTGCCGGACGGCTCCGGCTGGCGGTGGCGGTGCCCACCGGCCTCGGCTGGACGGCCGGCTCCCGCTGGTACCGGTGCGACCTCACCGAGCTGACCACCGTCGAGGCGGCGGCCACCGTGGTCACCCGGACGGGCAGCCTGCGCGACGCGCTCAAGACGCCCTCCCCGCTGCGGCTCGGCTGCCAGCGCACCGGGCGGGACGCGGGCCGCGTGCAGCGGCTCACCCCGGTCGACTGCGCTGTCGCGCACGACGCCGAGTTCGTCGGCGTGTGGGCCGCGCCGGACCGCCCGTACCCGAAGAAGCCGGAGGACTGGGTTCCCCTCTACGACGGCTGTTTCGGCGTGATCGCCCGCTACGCGGGGGTGCCCGCCGACGCGTTCCTGCGCTACCGCAGCGACGTGGTGGTCCGGCCGCCCGGTGCCGGCCGCTGGGCGGTCGGCGACCGGGGCGTGCGCTGCTACCTGTGGCTCAGCGACCGTACGGTGACCACCTCCCTGAAGGGCGCCGGACCGACCGCCCTCCCGCGCCGGACGAGGTAGCCGAGCGCACTCGTCACGCCCCCCGCGCCCGAGCCGAGTTCGCTTCGGGTTGACTGTGCTCATGGACGTACCGACCGTCGACCTGCCGGCGCTGCCCCGTCTGCTCGCCGCGCCCGCCCCCGGCTGGGTGGAGACGACAGACGTGATCGTGGTCGGCTCCGGCGTGGCCGGGCTGACCGCCGCGCTGCACCTGCGCGAGGCCGGCCTGCACGTCACGGTGGTCACCAAGGTCGACATGGACGAGGGCTCCACCCGCTGGGCGCAGGGCGGTATCGCCGCCGTACTGGACCCGGCGGACACGCCGGACGCGCACGCGTACGACACGGAGGTCGCCGGCGTCGGCCTGTGCGACCCGGCGGCGGTCCGCGCGCTCGTGGCCGAGGGACCGACCCGGCTGCGCGAGCTGATGCGGATCGGGGCGGAGTTCGACCGCAACCCGGACGGCTCGCTGATGCTGACCCGCGAGGGCGGCCACCGCGCCGACCGGATCGTGCACGCGGGCGGCGACGCCACCGGCGCGGAGGTGCAGCGGGCGCTGCACGACGCGGTACGCCGCGACCCGTGGATCCGGCTGGTCGAGCACGCCCTGGTGCTGGACCTGCTGCGTGCCCCCGGCGACGGGCCGGGCGGGCTCGGCCCGGCCTGCGGCATCACGCTGCACGTGCTCGGCGAGGGCAGCGAGGACGGCGTCGGCGCGATCCTCGGCCGCGCGGTGGTGCTGGCCACCGGCGGGATGGGGCAGATCTTCGCCGCCACCACGAACCCGGCGGTCTCCACCGGCGACGGGGTGGCGCTGGCGTTGCGCGCGGGCGCGGCGGTCACCGACGTGGAGTTCGTCCAGTTCCACCCGACCGCGCTGATCGTGCCGGCCGGCGGTCCGGGCGCCGGGCTGGCCCAGCAGCCGCTGGTCTCCGAGGCGCTGCGCGGCGAGGGCGCGCACCTGGTCGACGGCGACGGCAAGCGGTTCATGGTCGGTCAGCACGAACTGGCCGAGCTGGCGCCCCGGGACGTGGTCGCCAAGGGCATCCACCGGGTGCTGCTCGCGTCCGGCGCGGACCACGTGTTCCTGGACGCCCGGCACCTGGGCGGCGACTTCCTGGCCCGGCGGTTCCCCACCATCGTGGCGTCCTGCCTGGCCATCGGCGTGGACCCGGCGACCGACCTGATCCCGGTCGCGCCGGCCGCGCACTACGCCTCCGGCGGCGTCCGGACCGACCTGCGCGGCCGCACCTCCATCCCGGGCCTGTACGCGTGCGGCGAGGTCGCCTGCACCGGCGTGCACGGCGCGAACCGGCTGGCCAGCAACTCGCTGCTGGAAGGGCTGGTCTTCTCCCGCCGGATCGCCGAGGACATCGCCGCCGGACTGCCCGAGCAGGCCCGGCCGGCGGAGACCGGCGCCTGGGTGGGCGGGCCGGGCGCGCTGGTGCCGGCGGCCGGTACGGCGGAGCTGCAACGGGCGATGACGCGGGGCGCGGGCGTGCTCCGGTCGGCGCGGACGCTGGAGGCCACCGCTGCCGCGCTCACCGGGCTGGGCGCGGGGCGGGGTGTGCCGCGTACCGCCGACTGGGAGGCGACGAACCTGCTGACGGTGGCGTCGACGCTGGTCGCCGCCGCGTACGCGCGCCAGGAGACGCGGGGCTGCCACTGGCGGGAGGACTTCCCGACCGCCGACGAGCGGTGGCTGGGTCACCTGGTGGCCGAGGTGGGCACGGACGGCATCGTGGCGGAGCGCTGGGAGGAGATCAACCGATGAGGGAGTCGACGGAGCGGGCGTTGCGGGACGGCGGTCTGGACCCGGAGCGGGTCCGGCACGTCATCGTCGACACGCTGCACGAGGATCTCGGGCCCGACTTCCTCGACGTCACGAGCGTCGCCACCATCCCGGACGAGCAGCGGGACACGGCCGATCTGGTCGCGCGCGCCGACGGCGTGGTGGCCGGGCTGCCCGTCGCCGCCGCCGTGTTCGAGCTGGTCGGCGAGGTCACCGGCGCGGGCCGTACGGTCGAGGTGTCGCTGGTCGCAGGCGACGGGCAGCGGGTGGCGCGCGGCGACGTGCTGGCCACCGTGTCCGGGCCGACCCGGCTGCTGCTGACCGCCGAGCGGACGGCGCTGAACCTGCTGTCCCGCATGTCCGGGGTGGCGACGCACACGCGGGCCTGGGCCGACGCCCTGGCCGGCACGAAGGCGATGGTGCTGGACACCCGCAAGACCACGCCGGGCCTGCGGGCACTGGAGAAGTACGCGGTCCGGGCCGGTGGCGGCACCAACAAGCGGATGGGCCTGTACGACGTCGCCATGATCAAGGACAACCACAAGGTCGCGGCGGGCGGGATCGCTGCCGCGTTCCGGCGGGTCCGGGAGGCGTTCCCCGACGTCGCGGTGCAGGTCGAGGTGGACACGCCGGCCGAGGCGGTGGAGGCGGTCGAGGCGGGGGCCCGGTTCCTGCTGCTGGACAACATGACCCCGGCGCAGCTGCGCGAGGTGGTGGCGTCGGTGGGCGACCGGGCGGAGCTGGAGGCCACCGGCGGGCTGACGTTGCCGATGGCGGCCGAGTACGGCGCGACGGGGGTCGACTTCCTCTCCGTCGGCGCGCTCACCCACTCCTCGCCGATCCTGGACATCGCCCTCGACCTGCGCGACGTCTAGGCTGCCGCTGTGCTGCTCTGCATCGACATCGGAAACACGAACACCGTGCTGGCGACCTTCGACGGCGACAAGCTGGTGCATTCGTGGCGGATCAAGACCGACGCCCGCTCCACAGCGGACGAGCTGGGTCTGATGTTCCGGGGACTGCTCGCCGGGGACGCCGTGGAGATCACCGGCGTGGCCGCCTGCTCGACAGTGCCGGCCGCGCTGCGCTCGCTGCGCACCATGCTCGACAGGTACTACGCCGACCTGCCCAGCGTGATCGTCGAGCCGGGCGTGCGGACCGGCGTGCAGCTCGCCATCGACAACCCGAAGGAGGTGGGCGCGGACCGGGTGGTGAACACGCTGGCCGCGTACACGCTCTACGGCGGGCCGTCGATCGTCGTGGACTTCGGCACCACCACCAACTTCGACCTGGTCAGCAGCCGGGGGGAGTTCCTCGGCGGCGCGTTCGCGCCGGGCATCGAGATCTCCTTCGACGCGCTGGCCGCCCGGGCCGCCCAGCTGCGCAAGGTGGAGGCGACCCGCCCGCGCTCGGTGATCGGCAAGAACACCGTCGAGTGCCTCCAGGCCGGGCTCTACTTCGGCTTCGCCGGGCAGGTGGACCGGATCGTCGAGCGGATGTCCGAGGAGTTGGGCGGGGTGAAGGCGGTCATCGCCACCGGCGGCCTGGCCTCGCTGGTGCTCGGCGAGTGCCACACCATCACCCATCACGAGCCGATGATCACGCTGATCGGCCTGCGGATGGTCTACGACCGCAACGTCTGAGGTGCAAGGAAGGGCCCCCTGTTAACGCCTCCGGTAGAGGAGGGGCCCCTTCTTAACGCCGCCGCGCCCGGAGCACCATCGTGCGGTACGGCAGCTCGACCGTCTCCCGGCCGGCCAGGTCGGGATGGGTCGCGAACAGTTCGGCCAGCTCCGCGTCGACCCGTCGCCGCTCGTCCGCGTCGGCGGTCAGCCAGAACGAGCGGGTGTGCAGCATGATCACCACCCCGTCCGGCGTCAGCGTGGTGGCGTGCGCGAACTCGCCCACCTCGACCTCGGTGAAGGCGGCGCCGAAGTCCGCGTACCGCTGCGTCACGTCGCCCGCGTTGTCGCCGAGGTGGGCGATCCGGGTCAGCTCCGCTACCCAGCCGACCCGCTCGTCCCGGATGTTCCAGACCGGCGCGAACGTGCCGCCCGGGCGCAGCACGCGGGCCACCTCGGCGTGCGCCCGCTCCCTGTCGAACCAGTGGTAGGCCTGCCCGACCAGCACCGCGTCCGCCGACCCGTCCGGCAGCGGCACCGCCTCGGCGCTGCCGGCGAGCGCCGTCGTGCCCGGCGTCGCGTCGGCCAGTTGCGCGCGCATCCCCGGGTCGGGTTCCACGGGTACGACCTGAGCCACCGGCCCGGTCAGCGCCAGGAGCCCGCGGGTGAGGATGCCGGTGCCGGCGCCCAGATCCACCACCCGGGCGTCGTGCAGCCCGTCCAGCGCCCAGCGCAGCGCGGCCTCCGGATAGCGGGGACGGAACCGGTCGTAATCGGCCGCGGCGGCGCCGAACGACAGGGCCGCAGTGGGGTCGGTCATGGCGGGCAGGTTATCCCGTAACGGCCGCCACGGCGCTTGAGTACGCTCATGTGCTGACCCCGCCGATGTTCCCAAGGCCTGAGGAAGCGTGCCGTGACCGAGCAGAACGCCCTGCCAACAGACCCCGCCGACGACCTTCCCGAGCAGATGAAGGTCCGCCGGGAGAAGCGGGACCGGATGCTCGCCGAGGGCATCGAGCCGTACCCGGTGGGTTTCCCGCGGACCACCACGCTCGCGCGGCTGCGGGAGCGCTATGCCGACCTGCCCACCGACACCGCCACCGGCGACCGGGTCTCGGTCACCGGCCGGGTGATCTTCATTCGCAACACCGGCAAGCTCTGCTTCGCGACGCTGCGCGACGGTGACGGCACCGAGGTCCAGGCGATGCTCTCGCTGGACCGGGTCGGCGCCGAGCGGCTGGCGGACTGGAAGCGCCTGGTCGACCTCGGTGACCACGTCGGCGTGACCGGCGAGGTGATCACCAGCCGGCGCGGCGAGCTGTCCGTTCTCGCCGAGGAGTGGGCGGTCACCGCGAAGGCGCTGCGCCCGCTGCCGGTGGCGCACAAGCCGCTCAGCGAGGAGTCCCGGGTCCGGCAGCGCTACGTGGACCTGGTGGTCCGGCCGCAGGCCCGCCAGATGGTACGCACGCGGGCCACCGCCGTCCGCAGTCTGCGCGACACCCTGCACGGGCAGGACTTCCTCGAGGTCGAGACGCCGATGCTGCAACTGCTGCACGGTGGCGCGGCGGCGCGCCCATTCGTGACCCACAGCAATGCGCTCGACACGGATCTGTATCTGCGAATCGCGCCGGAACTGTTTCTCAAGCGCGCGGTGGTCGGTGGCGTGGACCGGGTCTTCGAGATCAACCGCAACTTCCGTAATGAGGGGATCGACTCTTCGCACTCGCCCGAGTTCGCGATGCTGGAGGCGTACCAGGCGTACGGCGACTACCACACGATGGCGGAGCTGACCCGAAATCTCGTACAGCAGGCCGCAGTGGCGGTCGCCGGCTCGACGGTGGTGACCCACGCGGACGGGCGTGAGTTCGATCTGGGCGGCGAGTGGCGGTCGGTGTCGCTGTTCGGTGTTCTTTCCGAAGCGCTCGGTGAGGAGGTCACCGTCCGCACCGAAAGGGCACGCCTGGTCGAGTACGCGGACAAGGTCGGCCTCTCCGTCGACCCGAAGTGGGGACCGGGCAAGCTGGCCGAGGAGCTGTTCGAGGAACTGGTCGTGCCGTCGCTTCAGGCGCCCACGTTCGTCATGGACTACCCGGAGGAGACCAGCCCTCTCACCCGGGCCCACCGCAGTGAGCCGGGCCTGGCCGAGAAGTGGGATCTCTACGTGCTCGGATTCGAGCTGGGCACCGCGTACTCGGAACTGGTCGACCCGGTCGTCCAGCGCGAGCGGCTGGTGGCCCAGGCGCAGCTCGCGGCACGTGGCGACGACGAGGCGATGCGACTGGACGAGGATTTTCTCCGAGCGATGGAGTATGGAATGCCGCCGTCCGGTGGCATGGGAATGGGAATCGACCGGCTGCTGATGGCACTGACGGGGCTCGGAATTCGGGAAACCATCCTGTTCCCGTTGGTCCGGCCCGAGTAGGCGCTCCCCGCAAGCCTTCTCCGGCTCGTTACCCGGTCCTATTGACGGAACAAGCGCCGGACGGGTTATTGTGCTCGGTGTATTGCAGGTGTACAACCCTGCTCGAAAGGAATGTGGGACGTGGCCAAGCAGATCATTCACAAGCTGGTCGATGACCTGGACGGCGGGGACGCTGACGAGACCGTCAAGTTCGCGCTCGACGGGGTGCAGTACGAGATCGACCTCTCCGCATCCAACGCCGGGAAATTGCGCGACGTATTCGCGCCGTACATCGCGAGCGGAACGAAGGTCGGTCGCGGCGGCGTGGTCGTGGGTGGCCGGGCCGCTCGGGGCCGGGGCGGCGCGACCGCCGACCGCGAGCAGAACCGGGCCATCCGCGAGTGGGCCAAGAAGGCCGGCAAGGACATCTCCGACCGGGGCCGCATCCCGCAGGAGATCGTGGACGAGTACCACGCGAAGGCGGGGCACTGACCCGACCCTCGACACGGGCGACGCGACGCCGGACCGGAGTGCCATTCCGGGCCGGCGTCGCCGTATCCGCTCCGCCGTCCTGAGCGTGCTCGGTCGTGCCGGATGTCCGGTCCGGCCCACTCGGCGCGAGGGCCGCGGCAGTCGGGAAGAAATCCCCGCCCACGGCGGTTGTCCACAGGCGGTGGAGATTTCATCCACAGGCTGTGGACGACCCGGCGGACGCCTCGGTGCCGCCTCCGGTCCACTCGACCGGCCGTTCGGGTGCCGGTCGAATTTCGCTCTGCGCGTACAGGCAGGGGCCCCGGAACACCTCCTGAGCGTGGACGGTTGTCAGAAACGACGTCGGAACGGTCATTCGCGGGGGCACACGACCTCAGCAGAGACGGTCCGCGGCGATAGAGTAAGGAGGCACGGACGCCCGTCCCGGACGTCCGCGCACCGGCCCCGCCGAGATCTGACCATCAAGGCGCACGGCACGTGAGGAGCACGAGGGCATGTTCGAGCGGTTCACCGACCGAGCGCGACGGGTTGTCGTCCTGGCCCAAGAAGAGGCCCGGATGCTCAACCACAACTACATCGGTACGGAACACATCCTGCTGGGCCTGATCCACGAGGGTGAGGGTGTCGCGGCAAAGGCCCTGGAGAGCCTCGGCATCTCCCTGGAGGGCGTGCGTCAGCAGGTCGAGGAGATCATCGGCCAGGGCCAGCAGGCGCCGAGCGGGCACATCCCGTTCACGCCGCGGGCCAAGAAGGTGCTGGAGCTGTCGCTGCGCGAGGCGCTGCAGCTCGGCCACAACTACATCGGCACCGAGCACATCCTGCTCGGCCTGATCCGCGAGGGCGAGGGCGTCGCCGCCCAGGTCCTGGTGAAGCTGGGCGCCGACCTGAACCGGGTCCGCCAGCAGGTCATCCAGCTGCTCTCCGGCTACCAGGGCAAGGAGCCGGCCGCCGCCGGTGCCGCGCCGGGTGAGGCCGCGCCGTCGACCAGCCTCGTGCTGGACCAGTTCGGCCGCAACCTGACCCAGGCCGCCCGCGAGGGCAAGCTCGACCCGGTCATCGGGCGCGAGAAGGAGATCGAGCGGGTCATGCAGGTGCTGTCCCGCCGCACCAAGAACAACCCGGTGCTGATCGGCGAGCCCGGCGTCGGCAAGACCGCCGTGGTGGAGGGCCTGTCCCAGAAGATCATCAAGGGCGAGGTGCCCGAGACGCTGAAGGACAAGCAGCTCTACACGCTCGACCTCGGTGCCCTGGTCGCCGGTTCCCGCTACCGCGGTGACTTCGAGGAGCGCCTGAAGAAGGTGCTCAAGGAGATCCGCACCCGCGGCGACATCATCCTGTTCATCGACGAGATCCACACGCTCGTCGGTGCGGGCGCGGCCGAGGGCGCGATCGACGCCGCCAGCATCCTCAAGCCGATGCTGGCCCGCGGCGAGCTCCAGACCATCGGCGCCACCACGCTCGACGAGTACCGCAAGCACCTGGAGAAGGACGCCGCTCTGGAGCGTCGTTTCCAGCCGATCCAGGTGGGTGAGCCGTCGCTGGCCCACACCATCGAGATCCTCAAGGGCCTGCGGGACCGCTACGAGGCGCACCACCGCGTCTCCATCACCGACGCCGCACTGGTCGCCGCCGCGACGCTGGCCGACCGGTACATCTCCGACCGGTTCCTGCCGGACAAGGCGATCGACCTGATCGACGAGGCCGGCGCCCGGATGCGGATCCGCCGGATGACCGCGCCGCCGGACCTGCGCGACTTCGACGAGCGCATCGCCCAGGTGCGCCGCGACAAGGAGTCCGCGATCGACGCGCAGGACTTCGAGCGGGCCGCCCAGCTGCGCGACACCGAGAAGCAGCTGCTGGGCCAGAAGGCGCAGCGGGAGAAGGAGTGGAAGGCCGGTGACCTGGACGTCGTCAGCGAGGTCGACGACGAGCAGATCGCCGAGGTGCTCGGCAACTGGACCGGCATCCCGGTCTACAAGCTGACCGAGGAGGAGACCTCGCGCCTGCTGCGCATGGAGGACGAGCTGCACAAGCGCGTCATCGGCCAGGAGGACGCGGTCAAGGCGGTCTCGAAGGCGATCCGGCGTACCCGGGCCGGCCTGAAGGACCCGAAGCGCCCGTCCGGCTCGTTCATCTTCGCCGGCCCGTCCGGCGTCGGTAAGACCGAGCTGTCCAAGGCGCTCGCCGAGTTCCTGTTCGGCAGCGAGGACGCCCTCATCCAGCTCGACATGTCGGAGTTCCACGACCGGTACACGGTGTCCCGGCTCGTCGGTGCCCCTCCCGGCTACGTCGGCTACGACGAGGGCGGGCAGCTGACCGAGAAGGTGCGTCGCCGGCCGTTCTCGGTGGTCCTCTTCGACGAGATCGAGAAGGCCCACCCGGACGTGTTCAACACGCTCCTCCAGATCCTGGAGGACGGGCGCCTCACCGACGGCCAGGGCCGGATCGTGGACTTCAAGAACACGGTCATCATCCTGACCACCAACCTCGGTACGCGTGACGTCGCCAAGGCGGTGTCGCTGGGCTTCCAGGCCTCTGAGGACTCCGAGTCGAACTACGACCGGATGAAGCAGAAGGTCAACGACGAGCTCAAGCAGCACTTCCGGCCCGAGTTCCTGAACCGGATCGACGACACCATCGTCTTCCACCAGCTGCGTCAGAACGAGATCCTGTCGATCGTCGACATCATGATCGCCCGGATCGAGACCCAGCTGCGGAACAAGGACATGGGTCTGGAGCTGACCGACAACGCGAAGAAGTACCTCGCGAAGAAGGGCTTCGACCCGGTGCTGGGCGCGCGGCCGCTGCGTCGCACGATCCAGCGCGACATCGAGGACAACCTGTCCGAGCGGATCCTGTTCAACGAGCTGACCCCGGGTCAGATCGTGGTCGTGGACTGCGAGGGCGACCCGGAGGACATCGACAAGTCCAAGCTCGTCTTCCGGGGCGCGGACCGGCCGGACGCCGTGCCGGACGCGGTCCCGGCGGACCTCGGCGGCACCGCCGCCACCGGCGCGGACGACGCCGCGTAACTCCGCACAGTTCGAGGGCGACGGCCCCGGTAGGCGAAAGCCGCCGGGGTCGTCGCCTTTCCGTGCCCGCCGCCCCGGCCCTTGCCCCCGTTGATCATGAAGTTGACCGCACTTGGCGCCCCATTTGTCGCCGCTAACTTCATGATCAGCGGGGCGGGGCGGGGCGGGCGGGGGCGGGGGTGGGGCGGAGGCGGGAGGTGGGGCGCGGTCAGGGGAGGGGGACGGCGGGGCCGTCGCCGGCCAGGCGGAAGGACTCCTCGCCCACCGGTTCCACCAGGCCGTCGGTGACCAGGCCGGCCAGCGCGCGGGCCCGCTGCACGTCGTCGTGCCACACCTGGTCCAGCCGCTGGTGCGGCACCGGGCCGGTCGACTCCCGCAGCACCGCGAGCAGCAGTCCGCGTACCTGCCGGTCGGTGCCGGCGTAGCGCTGCGGCCGTCGGGTCGGCCCCACCGGGGCGGCCTGCCCGGAAGCCCGCCAGGCGCAGCTCGACTCGACCGGGCAGATCGCGCAGCGCGGCGCGCGGGCGGTGCAGACGACGGCGCCGAGTTCCATGAACGCGGCGCTGGCAAGCGCGGCGGCGGCCGGCTCGATCGGCAGCAGTTCCTCGGTGGCGACCAGGTCGGCGGGGCGGGTGGTGGGGCCGGCGTCGGGTTCACCGGCGATCGCCCGGCACACCACGCGCCGGACGTTCGTGTCGACCACGGGGTGTCGCTGCCCGTACGCGAACGCGGCGACCGCGCGGGCCGTGTACGTGCCGACACCGGGCAGCGCCAGCAACTGGTCGAGCCGGTCGGGCACCACGCCGCCGTGGCGCTCCACGATCGCCGTCGCGCACTCGCGCAGGCGTACCGCCCGGCGGGGGTAGCCGAGCCGTCCCCACATCCGGATCGCCTCGGCCGGGGTGTCCTCGGCGAGCGCGCGCGGGTCGGGCCAGCGGGCCAGCCACGCCTCCCACGCGGGCACCACCCGGACCACGGGGGTCTGCTGGAGCATGACCTCACTGACCAGGATCGCCCAGGCGCCGATGCCGGGCTTGCGCCAGGGCAGGTCGCGGGCGTTGCGCTCGTACCACCGGCTGACCTGGGTGGCGAATGTGGGCTCGGACATCGCGCCGCCGATCATGTCACGGCCGTCTTTCCCGCAGGATGGGCGGGCCGGGTGGCCGGGCGCGATCGATCATGGGCGACGGGGCAGAATGTCCGAATGAACGAGCTCGCGATCACCGTCATCGGCCGGGACCGGCCGGGCATCGTGGCCGACGTCGCGGAGGTCCTCGCCCGGCTCGGCGCGAACCTCACCGACTCCACGATGACCCGGCTTCGTGGACACTTCGCGATGACCCTGATCTGTGTGGGCCCGGCCGCCGCCGACGTGGAGGCCGCGCTGGCCCCGCTGGCCGCCGACGGGCACCTGCTGGCCACCGTACGCGCGGTCACGCCCGACGGCGGCAGCGAGCCGACGGGGGAGCCGTACGTGCTGGCGGTGCACGGCGCCGACCGGATGGGCATCGTCGCGGCCATGACCCGGGTGCTGACCGACGCGGGCGGGAACGTGACCGACCTGAGCACCCGGCTCACCGGTTCGCTCTACGTGGTGGTCGCCGAGGTCGAGCTGCCGCCGGGCGTGTCGGACGAGGTGGCCGGCCGGCTCACCCGCGTCGCCGCGGAGCTGGGTGTGGGGGTCAGCCTCCGCCCGGCGGACACGGATCTGCTGTGACCGGGCCGGAGTACGCGGGCCTGGGCGGCTGGACCCCGGAGAAGCTCGGCGTTCCCGGTGCGGTACGCCCGGTGGTCACCGCCCCGGAGCCGGTGCTGAGCCAGCCTGGTCCGGAGGTCGACCCCACATCTGCGGAGGTGGTGCGGCTCGCCGCCGACCTGGTGGCCACGATGCGCGTCTCGCCCGGTTGCGTGGGCCTGGCGGCGCCGCAGGTCGGGGTGAGCGCGCAGGTGTTCGCGGTGGACGTGACGGGCCATCCGAAGGCGGTCACCGTGCACGGCACGTTCGTGCTCTGCAACGCTCGCGTGGTGGAGGCGTCCCGGTGGAAGGCCGGGCGGGAGGGCTGCATGTCGGTGCCGGACCTGACCGGTGACGTGAAGCGGGCCAGCCGCCTGGTGGTCGAGGGCGCGCTGCCCGGCAGCGGCGAGCCGGTCCGGCTGGTGACCGACGGCTTCGAGGCGCGGGCGCTCCAGCACGAGATCGACCACTGCGCCGGGCTGCTCTTTCTCGACCGGGTGGCCGGCGCGCACGCGATCTACCAGCGCAAGGTCTACCTCTGACGGTGGCGACCGGTATCCAGTGTGGACGTCTGCGGCCGTACGGCGGCGGGTTCCCGGCGCGTCGGACCGGCGAGCCGTGCGCCGCGCGGCTACGGTAGGCGCATCATGCGTCTGACGGTCGGCCCCCTGCCCCCTGCCGTGTACTGGCGGCGTCGTGCCGTCGTGCTCGGAGCAGGGCTGCTCTTCCTGATTGTCCTGCTGTATTCCTGCACCGGCACGGATCGCAACACCGGCGCTCCGGGCACGGACCCGTCCCCGAGCGGCTCCGCCGGCGCTCAGCCGGACCCGTCCGGCTCGGTGCTGACCCCGCAGTCGGGCAGCCCGTCACCGACACCGGGTGAGGCCGGCGGCGGTGGCGCGAACAACGGCGGCGGAAACACCGGCGGCGACGCCACCGGCGACGGCGGGAACACCGGCGGGGGCGCGAACAACGGGGGCGGCAACGGCAACGGCGGCGCCACCGGTCAGCCGGTCTCCGACGACGGCACCTGCACCGACTCCGAGCTGCTGGTGACGCCGGTCGCGGTGCCGCCCACCGCCCAGCGGGGCACAGTGGTCACGCTGCGCCTCAAGGTCAAGAACGTGTCGAACCGTACGTGCAGCCGCGACGTCGGCGCCGACCTGCAGGAGCTGTACGTCAAGTCGGGCGCGGAGAAGATCTGGTCGTCGGACACCTGCGGCACCGGCAAGGGCTCGGACGTGCAGTCGTTCACGCCGAACTTCGAGCGCTCCTACGAGCTGGGCTGGAACGGCAAGCTGGACAACAAGTGCGCGAGCGGGCTGGCGAACGGCGACTTCGCGGCGATCGGCGCGTACCAGGTGTTCGCCCGGGTCGGCACCAAGATCAGTGAGCCGGTGAAGCTGACCATCACCGGCTGAGCCGTCGCTCAGACGTACCGTTCGAGGATGCTCGCCTCGGCGAGCCGGGACAGGCCCTCGCGGACGCCACGGGCACGGGCGTCGCCCACACCCTCGACCGCCTGGAGGTCTTCCACCGTCGCGCCGAGCAGCCGCTGGAGGCTGCCGAAGTGCACCACCAGCCGGTCGACCACGGCGACCGGCAGCCGGGGCACCTTGGCCAGCAGGCGGAACCCGCGCGGGCTGACCGCCGCGTCGAGCGCGTCGGAGGCGGACGGGTAGCCGATCGCCTTCGCCACCGCCACGAGGTCGATGAGCTCGGTGGCGCTGAGCAGGTCGAGCTCCACGAGCGCCTCGTCGAGCGTGCGCGACTTGCGGCCGGTCGGCAGGTAGTCGCGGATGACCAGGGTGCGGTCGGCGTCCACGCCGGCCATCAGCTCGTCGAGCTGCAGCGCCAGCAGGCGGCCGTCGGTGCCCAGCTCCACCACGTAGCCGGCGATCTCGTCGGCGATCCGCCGGACCATCTCCAGCCGCTGCACCACAGCGACCGCGTCGCGGACGGTGACCAGATCCTCGATCTCCAGCGCGGAGAGCGTGCCTGAGACCTCGTCCAGCCGCAGCTTGTAGCGCTCCAGCGTGGCGAGCGCCTGGTTGGCGCGGGACAGGATGGCCGCCGAGTCGTCCAGCACGTGCCGCTGGCCGTTGACGTAGAGGCTGATGATCCGCATCGACTGGCTGACCGAGATGACCGGGTAGCCGGTCTGCCGGGCCACCCGCTCGGCGGTGCGGTGCCGGGTGCCGGACTCCTCCGTCGGGATGGACGGGTCGGGCATCAGGTGCGCGCCGGCCTGCACGATGCGGGTGCCGTCACTGGAGAGCACCACAGCGCCGTCCATCTTGCACAGCTCGCGGACCCGGGTGGCGGAGAACTCCACGTCCATCGGGAAGCCGCCCGTGCAGATCTGCTCGACCACCTTGTCGTAGCCCAGCACGATCAGCGCACCGGTGCGGCCGCGCAGGATCCGCTCCAGGCCGTCGCGCAGGGCGGTGCCGGGAGCCATCAGGGCGAGGTTGGCGCGCAACGGATCGGCACCGGCCCCGCCGCCGACGCTTCCGTTGACGCTCACGCTGATGGCACGAGCGGGGTTGCCGCTCACGGCGCCGGTACGGGCGTGCGGCGTCGCCGTTGCGGGCTTGGTGGCATCGCGGTCGATCGGCACGGGCACAGTCTACGGACTGCCATGCGGTGGGTGCTCTCGTGGTTACTGTGATGTGTCACGATGCCCGGCTCGGGAGGCCGATTGCGCCCTGCGTGGCCTGCCCCGAAACGCCCGGAGCCTCCCACCGTGTCACTCCGCCGACGCGCGGGCGGCCGCCTGGAGGGCGGCACGCACGTCAGTGACCTCGATCACGCGCATGTTCTCCGGCCCGGCGCCGCTGCTCTCCGGCCCGCAGCCGGGCGGCACGAGGGCCAACCGGAAACCGAGCCGGGCGGCCTCGGCCAGCCGCCGGGGCACCGCACCGACCCGGCGGACCTCGCCGGTGAGCCCCACCTCGCCGATGGCCACCAGATGCGGGTTGAGTGCCAGGTTGAGCCCGCCGGAGGCGACCGCGAGCGCCACCGCCAGGTCGGCCGCTGGCTCCACCACCCGGATGCCGCCGACAGTGGCGGCGAAGACCTCCCGGTCGTGCAGCGTGAGCCGCTCGGTGCGGCGCTGGAGGACGGCGAGGACCATCGCGAGCCGGGCGCTGTCGAGGCCGGAGACGGTACGCCGCGGTGAACCGGCCACCGTGGCCCCGATCAGCGCCTGCACCTCGGTGACCAGCGCCCGGCGCCCCTCCATCGCCACCGTCACGCAGGTGCCCGGCACCGGTTCGGAGTAGCGGGTCAGGAACAGGCCGGACGGGTCGGCCAGGCTGCTGATGCCGCCCTCGTGCATCTCGAAGCAGCCCACCTCGTCGGCCGCGCCGAAGCGGTTCTTCACGCCGCGCACCATGCGCAGCGAGGAGTGCTTGTCGCCCTCGAAGTGCAGCACCACGTCGACCAGGTGCTCCAGCACCCGGGGACCGGCCACCTGGCCGTCCTTGGTGACGTGCCCGACCAGCACGGTGGCGATGCCGCGTTCCTTGGCGACGGCGACCAGGGCGGCGGTGACCGCGCGGACCTGGGTGACGCCGCCCGGCACGCCCTCGGTGCCGGTGGTCGAGATGGTCTGCACCGAGTCGAGCACCAGCAGCCCCGGCTTGACCGCGTCGAGGTGGCCGAGCACCGCCGACAGGTCGCTCTCGGCGGCCAGGTAGAGCTGGTCGTGCAGGGTGCCCATCCGCTCGGCGCGCAGCCGCACCTGGCTGACCGACTCCTCGCCGCTGACCACCAGCGACGGGCTGCCGGCACCGGCCGCCCACTGCTGGGCCACGTCGAGCAGCAGCGTCGACTTGCCCACGCCGGGCTCACCGGCGAGCAGCACCACAGCGCCGGGGACCAGCCCGCCGCCGAGCACCCGGTCGAGTTCGCTGACGCCGGTAGGACGCGCACGGGCGGGCGCGGCGCTGATCGTGGCGATCGGCCGGGCCGGCTCGGCCGGCATCCGCGAGCTGACCACCCGGCCGGAGACCATCGGGCCGGTGACCGTGCACTCGACCACCGAGCCCCACTCGCCGCACTCGGGGCACCGGCCCACCCACTTCGGGGGCTGGTGGCCACAGGCGTCGCACTCGTAGGCCGGGCGGGGTTCGCGGGTGGCGGCGCGACCGCGGCCGGCGCCGGCACGGGAGGGAGTCGATCGGGGCGTGGTCACCACCGGACGCTAACCGGCCCGTACGACGAAAGCCCACCCGGAACGGCGACACCGCCGGCGTGGCGCTGGCCACGACGGCGGTGCCGACGGAAGAAGGGGAGAGGTCAGTGGCCGCCCTCGACGCCGCTGTCCTCACCGACGTGCCGCGGCTCCACGATCTTCGACGGCGTGGCCTCCGGGGTCAGCGGGATGCCGATCGGCGCCGGGGTCGTGACGACCTTGCCGTTGCCGAAGTCGAAGGTCAGGTTGACCTGCTGGCCCACGAGCAGCTTCTGGTTCAGGCCGATGAGCTGCAGGAACCGCGGGTTACCGGCGTTGAGCTGCGCGTAGCTGAGCGCCGGGATCTCGATCCGGGCCGGCTGGCCGGCGGGCGCGGACTCGCTCGGCGACGGGCTGGCCGACGGCGACTCGGACGTCTCCAGCGACTGGCTCGGCGACGCGCTCGGGTCGGTGGCGGTCGGCGAGGCGGTGGCCGGCTCGGTGGGCGAACCGGTCGGGGTGGCCGCGCCGCTCTCGCCCGCGCCGGAACCGGTGAGCACGATCTCCCGGGCGCTGTCGGTGGTGACCGTCACGGTCACCGGCTTCTCGCTGTCGTTGTAGATCACCACGTTGACCGGCGCGTTCGACCCGGCCTCGTAGCCCTTCGGGCCCGGGAACTGCACGTAGAGCCCGCGCACCTTGTAGAGGTTGTCGGAGGTCTGGACGTTGACGCCCTGTACCGACGGGATCTTGTTGGCGGTCTCGGAAATCTGCCCGGCGCCGCACCCGGACAGCAGCAGGCTCGCCGCCGCCGTGCCGGCCAGCAGCAGGGCCGGCCCCCGGGAACCCCTGATCGAGCGCGTCACGTCGGTCCTCCTCGTCACGATCCCCGCCCGGTCGACCCCCGGGCACGGGGTGGCCATACCCGCGCAGACCGCGCTCCAGGGTAGTTGGAGCTGATCGAGGCCCGCACGCGGACCCGGCAATACCACCTCGGGAGGGACTGCTCAGACCACCCGGCCGCTCGTCACCAGCAGCACCACATCGATCAGCGCCACCACCAGCACCGCCCGGAAGGCGGTCGCCGAGCGTCCGGCGGTCGCGCGTCCCGCGTACCAGCCGACGGCCGGCACGGCGACGGCGGCCGCGACGGCCGACAGGCCGGTCCACGACGGCGGCCCGGGCGGGCCGAGGACCAGCGCGACGGTGGCCACGAGCAGCAGCCCGGCGGCGGCCAGCCGGCTGCCCGCCGGCCCGAGGCGGTGCGGCAGGCCGCGCACCCCGGTCCGGGCGTCGTCGGCCAGGTCGGGCAGCACGTTGGCGAAGTGCGCCCCGGCGCCGAGCAGCGCGGCGGCGGCCACCAGCCAGGCCGGGGGCACGGGTGAGCCGGGCAGGGCGAGCACCACGAACGCGGGCAGCGCGCCGAACGAGACCGCGTAGGGCAGCACCGACACCGGCGTCGACTTCAGCGGCCGGTTGTAGAGCAGCGCGGAGACCAGGCCCAGCGTCGCGCAGGCCGCCGCGGCCGGGCCGCCGGCCAGCGCCAGCACCGGCACGGCGACGGCGGCGACCACGGTGGCGCGGGCCAGCGTCGGCCGGGCGACCTCGCCGGTGGTCACCGGTTTGTCGGTACGCCCCACCGCCGCGTCCCGGTCGGCGTCGATCAGGTCGTTGCTCCACCCGACCGCGAGCTGGCTGGCCAGCACCGTCAGCGCCACCGCCACGACACCGGTCGCGGAGTGCCCGGCACCGGCGGCGAGCAGCGCGGCGACCACTGTGACCGCCGCTGCGGGTTCCGGATGGCTCGCCCTGACCAGCCCTAACACCCGTGTCGACATAAGGGAAGTCTGGTCGTTACCGGGCAGTCGTGCCACGCTCGACGCATGCCCGACGCGTCGCCGGTGTCCACTCCGTACCGGGTGCTGCCGCCGAACGACCCGCGGCAGTACGACGACCTGGCCGGCGAGTGGTGGCGGCCGGACGGCGCGTTCGCGATGCTGCACTGGCTGGCGAGGGCCCGGGCGGCGCTCGTGCCGGCGGCGTCCACGCCCGACGACCTGCTGGTCGATCTGGGCTGCGGGGCCGGGCTGCTGGCGCCGCACCTGGCCGGCAAGGGCTACCGCCACGTCGGGGTGGACCTGACGCGCTCCGCGCTCGACCAGGCCGCCGCGCACGGTGTGACAGTGGTCCAGGCCGACGCCACGGCGGTGCCGCTGGCCGACGGCTGCGCGGCGGTCGTCTCCGCCGGTGAGCTGCTGGAGCACGTGCCGGACTGGCGGCGGGCGGTCGCCGAGGCGTGCCGGCTGCTGCGTCCGGGCGGCCTGCTGGTGCTGGACACGCTCAACGACACGCTGCTGGCCCGGCTGGTGGCGGTGGAGGTGGGCGAGCGGCTGCCCACGGTGCCGCGCGGCATCCACGACCCGCGGCTGTTCGTCGACGCCCGCGCCCTGGTCGCCGAGTGTGCCCGGCACGGCGTGTCGCTGACGGTGCGCGGGGTCCGGCCGGAGCTGGGCGGCACGCTGGCCTGGCTGCTGCGCCGCGTGCGCGGTGGCGCCGACCGTCCGGGCAGGACCGAACCACGCATCGTGCCGACCCGGTCGACGGCGGTGCTGTACCAGGGCTGGGGGCGCCGGGGCGGGTAGCCGGGGCGGCCCGGGGTAAAGGACGCCGAGAAGGGGGCGACATGACTGTGCACGCGCTGGAGGCGGCCCGCCGGTTGGCGCCGCGACTGGCCGCCCGCGCGGCCGAGTACGACCGCGACGGTTCGTTCCCCGTGGACGACTTCGCGGACCTGCGGGCAGCCGGGCTGTTCGGCCTGATGGTGCCCCCCGAGCTGGGCGGTACGGGTGCGAGTTTCGCCGAGTACGCCGCGGTCGCCACCGAACTGGCCCGGGGCAACGGCGCCACCGCGCTGGTGTTCAACATGCACGCCTCGGTCACCGGCGCCCTGGGCGCGGTCACCGAGGAACTGGCCGAGGCGCTCGGCGTACCGGAGGAGGCGCTGGCGGCGCGGGACCGGCTGCTGCGCGCGGCCGCCGACGGCGCCTGGTACGCGGTCGCGATGAGCGAACGCGGCGCCGGCGCCCGGTTGTCCCAGCTCAGCACCGTCTACGAGCCGGTCGACGGCGGCTGGCACATCAAGGGCAGCAAGACGTTCTGCTCCGGCGCCGGCCACCCGGACGGTTACCTGGTGGCCGCCCGCAGCGCCGCCGACCAGTCGGTGGTGTCGCAGTTCCTGGTCCCGGCCGGGGACGGGATCACCGTCGAGCCCACCTGGGACTCGCTCGGCATGCGGGCCACGTCCTCGCACGACGTGCACCTGGACGTGACGGTGCCGGCCGACCGGCTGCTCGGCGGCGTCGAAGGGCTGGCCCTGGTGGTCGCCCAGCTCATGCCGCACTGGCTGGTGGCGAGCTACGCGGCGGTCTACGTCGGCGTGGCCCGGGCCGCCATCGACGCCGCAGCCGAGCACCTGAACGCCCGCAACCTCGCCGGCCTGCCCGCGGTACGGGCCCGCCTGGGCCGGGCCGACGCGGCCACCGCCGCCGCCGAACTGGTGGTCGCCGAGGCGGCCCGCCGGGTCGACGAGGCGCCCGGCGACGCCGAGACGAACCGCTGGGTGTGGCGGGCCAAGCTGCTCGCCGGCACCACCGCCGCCGAGGTGGCGGCCTCCATGTTGGAGGCGGCGGGCACGTCGGCGACCCGGCGCGGGCATCCGCTGGAGCGGCTCTACCGGGACGCCCGCTGCGGCTCGCTGCATCCGGCCACGTCCGACGTGTGCGCCGACTGGCTCGGCATCGCCGCACTTGGCGGCGACCCGGACCGGGACAGCGCGCTCCCTCGTTGGTGAGCGCGAGGAGTGAGCCGGTTTTGCGAGCCCCGCAGTCGCGAACGAAGAGCGGCACTGTGAGCGCGAGGAGTGAGCCGGTTTTGCGAGCCCCGCAGTCGCTAACGGAAGGCGGCACGGTGAGCGCGAGGTGCGAGTGAAGGGCGAGGGGTGGGGGACGTGGGCACACCGGTGATCGCGGGTCTGGGTACGGCGCAACCGCCGGCCGCGAAGCAGGACGAACTGTGGACGGGCTTCTTCGCGGGGCACTTCCAGGGCAACACCAGGGCGCTCGCCGAGCGGATCTTCGCCAACTCGGGCGTGACCCGGCGGCAGGCGGCGGTCAATCCGCTGCTGGAGGACGTCTCGGAGTGGCCGACCGAGCGCCGGATGCGCCGCTACCAGGTCGAGGCGCTGCCGCTGGGCAAGGAGGCGGTCAGCCGGGCACTCACCGCCGCCGGCCTGGACGCCGCCGACATCGGCCTGTTCATCGTCTGCTCGTGCACCGGGTACGCGACCCCGGGGCTGGACATCATGCTGGCCCGGGACCTGGGCATGTCCCCGAGCACCCAGCGCATGTTCGTGGGGCACATGGGCTGCTACGCGGCCCTGCCCGGGCTGGGTGCGGCGAGCGACTTCGTCACCGCCCGCGGGCGGCCCGCGCTGCTGCTCTGCGCGGAACTGACAAGCCTGCACATCCAGCCGCCGGGTGCCCGGGTGGACACCCAGCAGATCGTCTCCCACGCGCTGTTCTCGGACGCCGCGGTCGCCGCCGTGGTCGTCCCCGGCGGCCGGGGGTACGCGCTGCGCGAGGTCACCTCGGTCACCGACACCTCCACCGCCGACCACATGACCTGGGACGTCACCGACACCGGTTTCCGGATGGGACTGTCGCCGAAGGTGCCGCAGGTGCTCTCCCGGCACGTGCAGACCCTGGTCGACGAGCTGCTGGCGCGGCACGGGTGCGCGCGTTCCGACGTGGACGGCTGGGCGGTGCACCCGGGCGGGCCGCGCATCCTCAACGTGGTGGAGCGTGAGCTGGCCCTGCCGCCGGACGGGCTCGCCGCGTCCCGGGGGACGCTCGCCGACCACGGCAACTGCTCGTCGCCCACGGTGCTGCTGATCCTGGACCGGTTGTGGCGTACGGAGCCGTCGCCGCCGCGCTGGGTGGTGATGCTCGCGTTCGGGCCGGGCCTGACGCTCTACGCGACGTTGCTGGAACGGGTGGGCTGACGGCTCGCCCCGCCCGTGCCGCGCGGATACGCTGCCGTCATGGCCTCCGACGAGCGGGACGGGCGGGTACCGCTGACCGTCCTGACCGTTCTGGCGTTGACGGCCGGCGCGGCCTGGTGGCGGTGGGCGGCACCGGAGCCGGGTGCGGTCACCGCAGTGTCGGCGCCGCCGCCCGCGAGCGCCGAACCGATCGCCCGCACCTGGCGGGTCGACCCGTCGACCGGGGACGCCTGGCTGTCCCGCCCGGGGGGCGACCCCACGCTCCGGGCGCGCCGCGCACCGGCCACCGACCCGGACCGGTCGGTGATGGTGCGGGTGGAGCCGGACGGCACCTCGCGTGTGCTCCAGGTGTCGCACGTGGTGTGGCGGGAGACGTCGGACCTGACGCCGGACGGGCCGGCCGTCATCCGGCAGGTGAACCCCTCGCGGGGTGACGAATACCGGCTGTCAGTGAGCTGCTCCGGGGACGGGTCGATCGCCGTGCAGCTGTCCGGCGCCGGGACCGGCGACGCGCGGCGGCTGCTCCGGTGCGGCGGGCGACTGGAGCTGCCCTTGCTGGGCGGCACCGGCGCGCCGGTGCTGGTGCGGTTCAGCGGTGTACGCGGCCGGGCCGAGCTGAACGCCCGGCTCGAAGCGCTCTACTGACCGCTGTGGGCGCCCCGCTCGCGTCCTCGGCCCGGCGGCTCAGCCGCCCAGCCGGGCCAGGTCGGCGCCGTAGTCCGACAGCGGGCCCAGCTCCGGCACCACCCGGACCAGCGAGCCCTGCCGGTCCACGAGCACTGCGGCGGCGGTGCCGGGGTGGGCGGACAGGTGCAGGTAGGAGCGCAGCCCGCCGGCCGGGTCGCCGAGCGGGCGTACCCCGGGGACGCTCGCGGGCCCGGCGCTGCGGCCCTCGGTCACGGTGACCACCGTGACGCCGGGCGGCGCGGCGCGCGCGGCGGTGCCGACCTGCTCGGCGCAGGCGCAGGCGTCCACCAGGATGATCATGGCGGGCAGCAGGCTGCGCAGGGGTACCGGTGTGTCGTCGGCGCCGACCAGGTCCAGCGCGGGCAGCGGGCCGACCGGTTGCGGTGCGGCGGTGGAGCGGGGCAGCACAGTCGGCGCGCCGGAGCGGGTGGTGCGCGGCCAGGTGACCGCGGCCAGCCCGGCGAGCGTGACCAGTACCGACACGAGCAGGATCAGCACCGGCAGCCCGAGGCGGGCCGGAACGCCAGGCCGGCCGGCGCCCTGCCGCGTGCGGCGCAGCTCCCGGCGGACCTGCCGGGCCTCGTCGGCGAGCGCCGAGGCGTCGTCCGGGACGACCACCCGGCCCCACTCCGGGGGCAGGCCGGGCAGCCCGTCCGGCGGCCCCTGGCCGTCAGCGTCAGGCACGCCCATCGGACCCCCAGGAACGTCTCGGTGAGCGGACGTCACGTCCCTCACCAGCGTCCCGCACCGGCCGCCGTAACGCCACACCTGGGCGCGGACGGTCTTGCGGAGCTACCATGGAAGGAGCGCATCGCCCTAGATCTGGACGCTCCCGTCACCCCTTACCGGGTTGTCACGTGTTCCTCACGGAGCGTGTCGAAAGCATCGGTTTGACCGCCTGTCAAGCTGAAGAAATACCTCTCACAGGGCCCCTGAGCTGCGCCAACGATCAGGACAGCGGTGAGACATCGGTGCCTGAGCGTGTTACCCTAGACACAGCGAAAGGGGTTTCGAACCTATGGTTTTCAGTGTCGGCGAGACCGTTGTTTACCCCCACCACGGGGCCGCACTCATCGAGGCAATCGAGACTCGGGTCATCAAGGGCGAGCCCAGGGAATACCTCGTCCTGAGGGTCGCACAGGGTGACCTGACGGTCCGGGTGCCCGCCGAGAACGCCGAGATCGTGGGTGTGCGCGAAGTGGTTGGCGAAGAGGGCCTGGGCAAGGTCTTCGACGTGCTCCGTGCACCGCACACCGAGGAGCCGACCAACTGGTCGCGGCGTTACAAGGCGAATCTGGAGAAGCTGGCCTCCGGTAACCCGCTGAAGGTGGCCGAGGTCGTCCGCGACCTGTGGCGCCGGGAGCGGGAGCGGGGCCTGTCGGCGGGCGAGAAGCGGATGCTCGCCAAGGCCCGTGACATCCTCGTCGGCGAGGTCGCGCTGGCGGAGAAGAGCACGAAGGACGAGGCCGAGACGCTGCTCGACAAGGTGCTGACCGAGGCCTGATCCACGCCTCTGCCTCTACCCACCCCGCAGCGAACGAATCCGAGGACCGCGACGTGACCGCGCAGCTCAATCCGCGCGGTGACGTCGCGGTCCTCGTTCCTGCGGCAGGTGCCGGAGTACGCCTCGGACCCGGCGCCCCCAAGGCACTCCGGTTGCTCGCCGGCGAGCCGCTGCTGGTGCACGCGGTCCGCCGGCTCGCCGCCGCGCCCTCGGTGCACACGATCGTGGTGGCCGCACCGGCGACCGAGGTCGAGGCGGTACGCGCGATGCTCGCCCCCGTCGCCCCGGTGACGGTGGTTCCCGGTGGCGCCGAACGCCAGGAGTCGGTGGCAGCGGCCCTCGCTGCCGTTCCCGCCGGTCCGGAGATCGTCCTGGTGCACGACGCGGCCCGTGCGCTCACCCCGCCCCACCTGGTCGAGTCGGTGGCGGCGGCGGTCCGCGACGGGCACGACGCGGTGATCCCGGTGCTGCCGGTGGTCGACACGATCAAGGAGGTCGACGCGGCCGAGCGTGTGCTCGGCACCGTCGACAGGTCGGCGCTGCGGGCGGTCCAGACGCCGCAGGGCTTCCGCCGCTCGGTGCTGCTCACGGCCCACCGGTCGGCGGGCGACGCGCTCACCGACGACGCCGGGCTGATCGAGAAGCAGGGCGGCGCGGTCATGTGCGTGCCCGGCTCCGAGCTGGCCCTGAAGATCACCCGCCCGTTCGACATGGCCCTCGCCGAACACCTCCTGACCACAGGCGCCTGACGGCCGTCGTCCACCCGGCTCCCGGGATCCGCGGCGCGTACCCTCTGGTCATGATCGTTCCTCGGGTGGCTGTCGGCACCGACGTGCACGCGTTCGCGGCCGGGCGGCCCTGCTGGGTCGCGGGCCTGCACTGGCCGGACCAGGACGGCCTGGCCGGTCACTCGGACGCCGACGTGGCGGCGCACGCCGCCTGCAACGCCCTGCTCTCCGCCGCCGGTCTCGGTGACCTGGGCGCGAACTTCGGCGTGGACCAGCCGGAGTGGGCCGGCGCGCCCGGGGTGGCGCTGCTGACCGAGAGCGCGCGCCGGGTACGGGCGGCGGGCTTCCGGATCGGCAACGTGTCCGTGCAGGTCGTCGGCAACCGCCCGAAGATCGGGCCGCGCCGGGAGGAGGCGCAGCGGGTGCTCTCCGAGGCGGTGGGCGCGCCGGTGACCGTCTCCGCGGCCACCACCGACGGCCTGGGCTTCACCGGGCGCGGAGAGGGGCTGGCCGGGATCGCGGTTGCCCTGGTCTACGAGGCTCCGGCCGACTGACGCGGTGACCGGGGACGCCGGCCACCGCGTCACCCGATCAGTCGACGTCGGTGCAGACGTTGTGAGTCGTGCCGTGGAGCATCGTGATGGTCTTGTCGTAGGTGGGGGAGAACTCCACCCGGAACTGACCGTCGACGATCCACAGCCCCTTCGGCAGCGTGCCGGCGTTCTCCCGGAAGCCGAGCAGCACCGGCCCGGTCACGTACCAGGTCATCGAGCCGTCGGGGCGGTAGACGACGAGCGAGGTGCCGCTCGCGTCCGCCGTCGAGGTGGCACCGGTCTCCAGGTTCGTCACCCGGTTGATCAGAGCGCCGGTGAACAACTCCCGCTTCGGCGCGCCGTCCGGATAGGTCTCGATCGTCAGTTTCCGCACCTCGTCCACGATCGGCTCGACCCGTACCGCGAACTCGCACCGCGCGCCCGCCGGCATCTCGAACGGCTCCTGGGGTGCGGGTTCCCAGGCCCCGGGGGCGGGATGCCGCTCCGGCGCAGCGGACGCCGAGCCTGGTAGGGCCGCGACCACCGCCACCACGACGCTCGCCACCGCGATACTCATCCTGAACCGCATGTTCCACTCCATCCCTCGCTGGTCCGGGCGGCGAGCATCGCCGGGCCCGCTCACCACCGGCTCACCGCGCCGCGCGGCAGGCGTCGGGCGAACGGACCCGGCCGGCCGGGTTCCTCACCACGCGATCACCGTCGGGCGACAACCCCGGGCCGGTACCGGGTCGTCCTGTTCGGTATGGAGTTCCGCCTGCTCGGGCCGTTCGAGGCCCGCCACGACGGCCGGCCGGTCGAGGTCGGCAGCCGCCGCCAGGAGCGTTGCCTGCTCGGGGTGCTGCTGCTCGACGTGGGCCGGGTGGTGCCGACCGACCGCCTCATCGACCTGCTCTGGAACGGCCGGCCGCCGGCCACGGCGCGCAGTGCGGTGCAGACGTACATCGGGCGGCTGCGGGGCTCGCTCCATCCGTACGGGGTGTTGATCAGCACCCGGGGCGAGGGCTACGCGGTGGAGGAGGACGGGCACCGGGTCGACGTCGACGAGTTCGCCGAGTTGGTCCGGGCGGCCGGGCGGACCACCGATCCCGCCGAGCGGGTGCGGTCGCTCGACCGGGCGCTCGCCCTCTGGCGCGGGCCGTTGCTCGCCGACGCGGCGGACGACGAGCTGCGGGACCGGCTGCACGGCACGGTCGAGGAACTTCGCCTCGTCGCCGTGGAACTACGGGCCGAGGCCCAGCTCGCGCTGGGCCGGCACACGCGGGCGATCGCGGACCTGATGCCGCTGGCCGCCCAGCACCCGACGCGGGAGCATCTCGTGGCGGTCCTGATGACCGCCCTCTACCGGGGCGCCCGGCGGGCCGACGCGCTGCGCCTCTACCGCGCCACCCGGGACCTGCTCGCGGCCGACTTCGGCGTCGAGCCGGGACCCCGCCTCCGGGAGGTGCAGCGCCGGGTGCTCGCGGGCGACGACCGGCTGGACCGGGCCGCCCGGCCGATGCACGAGATCCGGGTCGGCGACGAGAGCCTGCCGTGGAGCGTGGGCGGCCATCCGGCCCTGGACTTCTGCAACACCCTCGCCGGGTGGGGGCACGAGCCTCCGATGCCCGGCGCCGAGTGGCTGCGCGGCTACCGCACCCTTGCCGTCTGGGCCGGCCATGTCGGGCTGGTGGACGAGGTCTCGACGAACCGCCTGCTGCACCTCGCGCGCCGTGACCCGGGAGCGGCGGAGGAGGTGCTCGACGAGGCCCGTACGCTCCGCGCGGCGCTCTACGCCAGCCTGGTCGACCCGGACGACGGCCCGGCCTTCGAGACGGTCGCGCGGGCCGCCGAGGCCGCCGCCCGTACGCTCGTCTTCCGGCGTGAGGCCGACGGACGCGGCCGCTGGTGGCCGGACCTTGCCGCCGGGCTGCGGCTGCCGGTGCACGCCGCCGCGTTCAGCGGCGCACAACTGCTCGCCGATCCGGCCCGGTTCACGGTGCGGGTCTGCCCGGACCGGCGGTGCGGGTGGCTGTTCCTGGACGAGAGCGGACTGCGCCGGTGGTGCAGTCTGGGGACGTGCGGCGGCCGGGCGGGCGCGTCCTGCCGGAGTGCCTGACGCCGGGCACCCTCGGCGCGCGGTGGGGCCGGGCGGATACGCTCGCCGGGATGCCGAGTGACGCCGCTCCCGACCAGTCCGCTGCCGACGGCTACCTGCAACGTGCCCACCTGCTCGCCGAGCTGGGGCGCTACGACGAGGGGATCGGCGAACTCACCGCGCTGATCGCGACCGAGCCGGCGCACGTGCCCGCGTTGACCATGCTGGCCCGGATGCACCTGGCCGCCGACCAGCCGGCCGAGGCGCTCGCCGTCGCCGAAACCGCAGTCGAGAAGGCAACCGCCGGCCCCGAGGCGGTGCCGCTGCTCGTGGCGCGCGGGTTCGCGCTGCTCGACCTCGAACGCTGGAAGCCCGCCGCGGCGACCGCCGACGAGATCCTGGCCCGTGCGCCGGGCGACGCGTACGCGCAGCGCAGCGCCGCCGCCATCCTCTCCGCGTCGCGCAACGGGCAGGCGGCGCTGGACGCGGCGTGGCGGGGTGTCGAGCTGTCGCCGGACGAGCCGGAGGCGCACCTGGTGCTCGGCCTGGTCGCGGTGCGGCTGCAACTGTTCGACCTGGCCGAGCGGGCCTACCGGGAGGCGCTGCGGCTGGACCCGGAGCTGGGTGAGGCGGGGCAGGACGTGGGCGTGGCCCGGCTGGAACGCCGCCGGTACGCCGAGACGCTGGAACACCTGACCGCGATGGCGGACCTGCCCGTGGCGCGGCCCGACCCGGCACGGACCGTGGACGACGGCATCCGGCGGCTCCTGCTGTCGGTGGCCGGTTTGTCCCTGGTCGCGAGCGTGCTGGTCGGCGCCCTGGCCCCGGCCTCGCCGGGCGCGTCCCGGCTGTTCGCGGTGCTGGCGGTGGGCGGGGTGGCGGTGCTGCTGCGGCGCCCGGCGACGTGGCGGCCCGGCCTGCGGGAGGCGATGGCGCGCGGCCTGGTCGTGCCGGTCTACGCGGCTGCCGCCGCGGTGGTGCTGCTGCTCGCGTACGCGCTGGTCGGGGGCCCGTGGCCGCTGGTCGGGGCGATCACCGCGTCGGTGGTGGCCGGATTCACCGCTTTCGCTCGCCGGTGAGAGGGTAGGAGGACCGGAAACACCGGCTGAAGGAAGCGGGACTCAGTGCTCACCGTCAACGCCTACGCGGCGACGTCCGCGACCGAACCGCTCGCTCCGACCACCATCGAGCGGCGGGATCTCGGACCGGACGACGTTCTCATCGACATCAAGTTCTCCGGCATCTGCCACTCCGACATCCACACCGCGCGCAGCGAGTGGGGCCCGACCCGCTACCCGATCGTGGTGGGTCACGAGATCGCGGGCGTGGTGCGGGAGGTCGGCTCCGCGGTCACGAAGTTCGCCGTCGGCGACCGGGTCGGCGTCGGCTGCCTGGTCGACTCCTGCCGGGAGTGCGACAGCTGCCGCAAGGGGCTGGAGCAGTACTGCCTCAAGGGAAGCACCGGCACGTACGGCGGGGTGGGCCGGGACGGCGAGCCGACCCAGGGCGGCTACTCGCAGGCCATCGTGGTCACCGAGGACTTCGTGCTGCGCATCCCGGACGGCATCGAGCTGGACGCCGCCGCGCCGCTGCTCTGCGCCGGCATCACCACGTACTCGCCGCTGCGGCACTGGAACGCCGGGCCCGGCCGCCGGGTGGCGGTGATCGGCATGGGCGGTCTCGGCCACATGGCCGTGAAGCTGGCCCACGCGATGGGCGCCGAGGTGACGGTGCTGTCGCAGTCGCTGAAGAAGCGGGAGGACGGGCTGCGGCTCGGCGCCGACCACTACTACGCGACCTCGGACGAGGAGACGTTCCGCGAGCTGGCCGGCTCGTTCGACCTGATCATCAACACGGTGAGCGCGACCCTCGACATGGACGCGTACCTGCGGCTGCTGGCGGTGGACGGGACGCTCGTCAACGTGGGCGCCCCGGAGAAGCCGCTGTCGGTGCACGCGTTCTCGCTGATCCCGGGCCGGCGGTCGTTCGCCGGGTCGAGCATCGGCGGCATCGCGGAGACCCAGGAGATGCTCGATTTCTGCGCCGAGCACGGGCTGGGCGCCGAGATCGAGGTGATCGGCGCCGACAAGATCAACGAGGCGTACGAGCGGGTGCTCGCCTCCGACGTGCGCTACCGCTTCGTCATCGACGCGTCCACGTTCTGACGACCACGTGAGAAGGGGCCGCGTCCGTGCCGGGCGCGGCCCCTTCTCGCGTACGTCAGGACTTGCGCGCCCAGGTCCAGGCGTAGCCGTCGTCCTCGCAGGCGGCGGCCGCGTCGCAGAGGTCCAGCGGGCGGAACGTGTCCACCATGACCGCCAGCTCGTCGAAGAACTCCGCCCCGATCGACCGCTCGGCCGCGCCCGGCTGCGGGCCGTGGGTGAACCCGGACGGGTGCAGCGAGATCGAGCCCTGCTCGATGCCGGAGCCGCGCCGGGCCTCGTAGTTGCCGCCGGTGTAGAACAGCATCTCGTCCGAGTCGACGTTGTGGTGGTTGTACGGCACCGGGATGGCGGCCGGGTGGTAGTCCACCTTGCGCGGCACGAACGAGCAGATCACGAAGTTCGGGCCCTGGAACGTCTGGTGCACGGGCGGCGGCTGGTGGATCCGCCCGGTGATCGGCTCGAAGTCGTGGATGGAGAACGCCCACGGGTACATGTGCCCGTCCCAGCCGACCACGTCGAACGGGTGGTTGGCGTAGACGTACCTCGTCCAACCGCGGCGGTGTCTGACCAGCACCTCGACCTCCTCGCCGTCGACGAGCAGCGGGGTGTCCGGTCCGCGGACGTCGCGCTCGCAGTAGGGCGCGTGCTCGAGGAACTGCCCGCGTACGGAGAGGTATCGCTTGGGTGGCCCGATGTGGCCGGACGCCTCGACGGCGAGCAGCCGGGTCGGTTCGTCACCGGTGGGCACCAGGCGGTGGATGGTCGAGGTGGGGATGACGACGTAGTCGCCGGCGACCGCGTCGAGCACGCCGAACGGCGACTCGACCCGCATCGACCCGGCCTCCAGGTAGAGGCAGTGGTCGCCGGTGGCGTCGCGGAACAGCGGCGACGGCCGGTCGGCGAGCACGTACGCGATCCGCACGTCGTCGTTGGCGAGTAGGTACTGCCGGCCGAGCACCGGGTCCGCGCCGGTGCCGTCGAGCTTGTGCGTGCGCAGGTGGCGCGGCTTGAGCGGCAGGTTCGGCAGGCGGGTGACGGTGGGCGGGGCGTACTCCTGCGCGGCGAGGATCGCGGTCGGCGCGTGCCGGTGGTAGAGCAGCGACGAGTCGGAGGAGAAGCCCTCCTGGCCGACCAGTTCCTCGGCGTAGAGCGTGCCGTCGGGCTGGCGGAACTGGGTGTGGCGCTTGCGCGGCACGTCGCCGACGCTGCGGTAGTACGGCATCTCGCCTCCCGATATGTCCCGTTCTCCGGCCGGTGGCGTCCGATAATCGGACGCGGTTGTCCGTTCCTCGTAGCGTCCCGTACATTCTTGTCTCGTGTCAACGCAGGTGCCCCGCCTCCTCTCCGGCCTGGTGGACGACGCCGCGGTCTTCCCGCCCGGCAACGCCCCGCTGCCCGACGCGGTGACCGCGCACCGCACCCACCGCACCGCCTGGTACGCCGACATGGTCGGCCCGCTGCTGCTGCCCGCCTCGGAGATCCAGCGCGGGTCGCTGAGCGGCCTGGTGGACCCGGCCGAAGGTTTGGTCATCGGCCTGATCGGCGACACCGGGCTGGACCAGCTCCCGCAGGCGCTGGAAGCGCTCGCGCCCCACGGGGTGACCGCCCGGCAGATCGAGGCGCCGGTGGCCAAGCGCGGCGAGGACCCGCAACCCGGGCTGGCCGAGCTTATGACACTCGCCGGCCGGCTGGACGGCACCGGCGTGTACGCGGAGATCCCGCTGACCTTCGGGCTGATGGGCGCGCTCGACGCGCTCGCCGAGGCACGCGCCGGCGGGCTGCCGGTGGCGGCCAAGTTCCGTACCGGCGGGCTCGCCGCCGAGCTGTTCCCCACCCCGGTCGAGCTGGCCGCGGTGATCTGCGCCTGCCGCGACCGGAAGCTGCCGTTCAAGCTCACCGCCGGCCTGCACCACGCGATCCGGCACCGCGACCCGGAGACCGGCTTCACCCACCACGGTTTCGTCAACGTGCTGGGCGCGACGCTCGCCGCCGTCGGGGGCGCCGAGGTGGACGGCGTGGCCGAGCTGCTCGCCGCCACCGA
The DNA here is from genome assembly GCF_050948515.1 of Micromonospora sp. CA-248089. Taxonomy (NCBI): domain Bacteria; kingdom Bacillati; phylum Actinomycetota; class Actinomycetes; order Micromonosporales; family Micromonosporaceae; genus Micromonospora; species Micromonospora sp. CA-248089. Next base: position 6,091,291 of record NZ_CP192016.1, on the reverse strand, counting down.
CCCGGTACGCGTGGTCGAGCCGGCCCGGGCGCACCGCGACGCCGAGCGCCCGCTCTGGGTGGGGTACGGCTCGTGCAGCATCTCCGAACCACTGACCGATCTGATCCGGCTGGGGCTGGTGAACGGAGGCTACGAGGCATGACCTGGGTACCAGGAGCGGCGGGGTCGCCGTACGGGGTGACGAACCTGCCGTACGGCGTGTTCCGGCACGGCGAGGGTGAGCCGCGCATCGGCGTCCGCATCGGCGACGTCGCGCTGGACCTGGCCGGCGCGGAGGCGGCCGGTCTGGTGCTGGCCGGCGGCGCGCTGGGTGAGCCGACGCTCAACGCCTTCATGGCGCTCGGCCGCCCGCAGTGGACGGCGGTCCGGCAGCGGGTCGTCGAGCTGCTCACCGACCCGGAGCACCGGCCGGCGGTCGAGCCGCTGCTGGTGCCGCTGCGTGAGGTCGAGATGGCGCTGCCGTTCGAGGTGGCCGACTACGTCGACTTCTACTCCTCGGAGCACCACGCCTCGAACGTCGGGCAGATCTTCCGGCCCGGGCAGCCGCCGCTGCTGCCGAACTGGAAGCACGTGCCGATCGGCTACCACGGCCGGGCCGGCACCGTGGTCGTCTCCGGCACCCCTGTGGTACGCCCAGCGGGCCAGCGGGCCAGCGCGCAGGGCCCCACCACGGGCGCCTCGGTCCGGCTGGACATCGAGGCCGAGGTGGGCTTCGTGGTGGGTGTGCCGAGCCGGCTCGGCGACCGGGTGGCGGTGGCCGACTTCGCCGACCACGTGTTCGGCGTGGTGCTCGTCAACGACTGGTCGGCCCGGGACATCCAGGCGTGGGAGTACCAGCCGCTCGGACCGTTCCTCGGCAAGTCGTTCGCCACCTCGGTCTCGGCCTGGGTGACGCCGCTGGAGGCGCTTGCCGACGCGTTCGTACCGGCGCCCGACCAGGACCCGCCGGTGCAGGACTACCTGCGCGCCACCCCGCACCTCGGGCTGGACCTGACGCTGTCGGTGCAGTGGAACGGCGAGCGGGTCGCCGAGCCGCCGTTCGCCGGCATGTACTGGACCCCGGCCCAGCAGCTCGCGCACCTCACCGTCAACGGCGCGTCGCTGCGTACCGGCGACCTCTACGCCTCCGGCACCGTCTCCGGTCCGGAGCGCGGCCAGGTCGGGTCGTTCCTGGAGCTGACCTGGGGCGGGTCCGAGCCGGTCAAGTTCGCCGACGGCAGCGAGCGGACGTTCCTGGAGGACGGCGACACGGTGACGATCACCGCCACCGCGCCCGGCCCGGACGGCACCACTGTCGCGTTGGGCGAGGTCACCGGGACCATCCTGCCGGCCCGCTGACATCCGGCCTTCCGATGGCCCCGGTCGCACCCGTAGTGCGACCGGGGCCGTTTCCTTCGGCGTTGATCGCTCCGGATCACGTACGCCCCGGGCGGCGCCTCCAGGTCGAGTCGGAGTGCTGTCGGCACCGGGTCGGGGGGCGTACCGGGGCAAGCCGAACAGGAAGGACCGAGCATGACCGAGTTGACCGGTGCCGTCTGGCGTACCAGTAGCCGCTCGAACGATCAGGGCCTCTGCGTCGAGGTGGCGACGAACGTGGTCGCCGCGCACGGCGTGGTGGGCGTACGCGACTCGAAGGACCCGGACGGCCCCGCGCTCGCGGTGAGCCCGCCGGGCTGGGCGGCGTTCGTCACCGCGCTGCGGAGCGGCACGATCGGCGGCTGACCGCTCGTGCGCCACACCGGTGCCCCGGCCGGGGCACCGGTAGTGGAAATGTCACCGGGAGGCTCCCCGTTTCCCGTCACGGCCCGTACCGTGTACGACACGGGAGGTGCCATGTCGACGGTGACCGTTTCCGCATTCATCGAAGCGCAGGACGCCGACCTGTGGCGGCTCCTCACCGACCTCCCGGCCCGCGCCGACTGGCTCTCGGCGGTGGACGCGGTCGAGGTCGCCGGCCCCGGTGGGTTCGGGCCGGGCAGTGTGTGGCGGGAGATCCGCGTCCGGCCGGACGGCGGCACCGAACCCGAGGAGTTCGAGGTGATCGAGGCGGTCGCGCCCGGCCGCCTGGTGCTCGGGTCGCGCGGCGCGGGCGCCGACTACCGGATCACCTGGACGCTGCGCACCGTCGAGCGACGGCGGCGCGGCTGCACCGAGGTGACCGTCGAGCACGAGGCGGTGCCGACCCGGGCGTACGGGCGGGTGCTGGCCCTGATCCTCGGCGGCCTGGCCGCCCGCGCGGTCGAGGGCGCGCTCCGGCGTGACCTGGCCGACCTGGCGCTGGCCGCCGGTACCGCCCGATCCACCGAGGCCGCCTGAGCCGACCCGGCCGCTCCCCGTACCCGGTCCGCACGCGGCCGGTAGGGTGCCGGGGCGGAGGTGACGGATGGCGAAGGCCGCGAGGCGGCGGGCCGTGGTGGCGCTGGTGGCGGTACTCGCCGTCGCGGCGTCGGTCGCCGTGGTCGTCCGGGTGCTGGCGCCCGCCGAGGTCGACACCCCGGCCCGGAAGCCGTACCCGGCGGCGCCCGCGCCGACCGCCGGGGTGCTCGCGCGGCTGCCGGTGGCGCCGCTCGTCGTGGACGGCCGGCTCCGCGTCTACGCGGGCGCCCGCCAGGTGTACGCGGACCAGCCGGCCACCGGTCGGCACCGGGTCACCCCGTTCTGGTCCTTCCGCCGCTGGCCGGCGACGCTGGTCGGAGTGCTCGCCGAGGGGACCACTGTGGTCAGCCGCTGGTCCGACGGCAGGCTGGTGGCGCTGGACGCGCGTACCGGGCGGGTCGCCTGGCGGGCCGACGGCCCGGAGCCTCGGTCGGTGTCGGAGCCGAGGCGGACCTACGCCGGCACGGTCTGGGACCCGGCCGGGCTGCACGTGGCGCGTTCCGCCGGCCGGTCCGTGCTGGTCTCGGCGGGTCCCGGCGGGCTCGGCGGGTACGACCTCGCCGACGGCCGCCGGCTCTGGCGCGCCGACCTGCCCCGCGACTGCCGGACCGACGTGGGTACGACAGCCAGCGGCGAACTGGTCGGGGTGGACCGCTGCGACGGGCCGCCCGCGGTCGAGCTGCGGGACGCGGCGACCGGTACGGTGCGGACCCGCTGGCGGCCGCCGGACGCGCCGGAGCAGCTCGTGGTCACGCCGGTGGGCTGCCCGTACGGGCACTCCGGCTGTCGCGGGCTGCGTACCGCCGGGCCGGACGGCGCGGGCAGCCGGGGTTGGCTGGTGATCGACCCGGGCGAGCCGGCCGCCGCGCCGGGCCTGGACCACCCGGACACCGTGCTGGACGGCGAGCGGGCGGTGGACACGTCCGGCCCGGTGGTGGTCGGGCGTTCGGCGCGTACCGGCGAGGAGCTGTGGCGCCGGGCGGACATCCATCCGGCCCGGGTGCTCGCGACCGAGCCGGGGCGGGTGCATCTGCTGACCGACCGGCGGGAACTGGTCACCGTGGACCCGCTGACCGGCACCACCCGGTCCAGTTTCGTGCTCGACCTGGGACGGGACGGGATCGGCTGGAAGCCGGGCCGGGCGTACGCGGTGGACGGCTACGTCGCGGTGGAGCGGCTGCGGGAGACCGCCTCGCCGGAGGACGACGACCAGGGCTACTTCCTGATGGCCGAGCCGGTGCTGCTCGCCGTGACCTGATCCGGACGCCCGGCGCCGGTCCGTAGGGGGTTGACGGACCGGCGCCGGGCGCGCCCGGTCAGGCCAGCGCGGCCTCGGCGGCGGCCAGGAACGCGTCGTTCTCGGCCGGGGTACCGATGGTGACCCGTACCCCGTCGCCCGGGAACGGCCGGACGATCACGCCACGCGCCTCGCACGCCCGGCCGAACTCCACCGCCCGCTCGCCCAGCGGCAGCCAGACGAAGTTGGCCTGGCTGTCCGGCACGTCCGGCACGAACTTGCGCAGCGCCTCGGTGACCCGGTCCCGCTCGGCCACGACCAGCGCGCACCGGCGCTCCACCTCGTCGGCCTGCGCCAGCGCGGCCAGCGCACCGGCCTGGGCGGCCATGCTGGTGGAGAACGGGGTGACCACCTTGCGCACCGCGGCGGCCACCTCCGGCGCCGCGACCAGCCAGCCGATCCGCAGGCCGGCCAGGCCCCACGCCTTGGACAGCGTGCGCAGCACCGCCACGTTCGGCCGGTCCAGGTAGGTCAGGCCGTCCGGCACCTCGGGGTCGGTGACGAACTCCCGGTACGCCTCGTCGATCACCACGAGCACGTCGTCCGGCATCGCGTCGAGGAAACGGTCCAGCTCGGCCCGGCGCACCGCCGTACCGGTCGGGTTGTTCGGGTTGCAGACCAGGACCATCCGGGTCCGGTCGGTCACCGCCGCCGCCATCGCGTCCAGGTCGTGGCCGTGGCCGGCGTCGTTCGGCACCCGCACGCTCGTCGCGCCGCTGGTCGCCGCGATGATCGGGTACGCCTCGAAGGAGCGCCACGAGTAGAGCAGCTCGTCACCGGGCAGGCAGGTGGCGCGCACCAGGTGCTCGGCCAGCGCCACCGAACCGCAGCCGGTGGCGATCCGGTCGGCGTCCACGCCGTACCGCTCGGCGAGCGCCTGACGCAGCGCCACCACGCCCATGTCCGGATAGCGGTGCGAACCGGCCACCGCCTCGGCGACCGCCTCGACCACGCCCGGCAGCGGGCCGTACGGCACCTCGTTGCTGGCCAGCTTGATCGCCTCCGCCAGGCCCAGCTCGCGGGCCAGGTCGGCCGGGCTGCGGCCGGGCACGTAGTTCGGCAGCGCGTCCAGGTCGGCGCGGGTGAGCCGCAGCGCGGGCTGCTGGCGTCCGGTCTCGGTCATGGGGTGTCTCCCGGGGTGTCGGCGCTCTCGGGCGGGGCGGTACGGGGGTCACGCTTGCGGGGAAGCTGGACCACCACCGTCTGCGCCCGCTTGTCGTGCAGGGCCTGGCGCAGGGGGTGGTCGAACAGGGGCGATACCGCGTCGATGAGCTGGAGCACCAGGCCCAGCCCGCAGCAGTACCAGAGCAGCGTCGGCAGGCCGAGCGTGCTCCAGCGCCGGGTGGCCCGGCCGAAGCCGAGCGGCTGGTCCGCCTCGACCGGCAGCGCGCGAATGCCCATCAGCCGCTTGCCGAAGGTCTGACCGCGCGCCGCCATCGACGGCACCTCGTACGCGTACCAGAGCGCGGTGGCGATCACCAGGATGGCGATCTGGAGGCCGCCGGCCTGCTCGTCGATCTGGGGCAGCCCGTCCGTGGACGTGTCACCGTTGAGCGCCCGGCGCACCGATTCGCGCAGGTACGGGGAGACCGCCTCGACGTAGCGCCAGACGAACCAGCCGTTGACCACGCCGTTGAGCAGGAACACCACGCCGAAGTCGATCAGGCGCGCGACCAGCCGGGCGCCGTACGACGCCAGCGGCAGCCCGTGCGGACGCGGGACCGGCTGCGCACCTGGCCAGTGCGGGTACGGCCAGCCCGGCGGCGGTCCCTGCGTGCCCGGCTGACCCGGCTGTCCGGGCTGCCCCGGCCACGGGTTCGCCGGACCCGGCTGCCCCGGCCACGGCCCTGCCTGACCCGGTTGCCCCGGCTGACCCGGCTGGCCCGGCCACGGGCTCGGTCCGCCCGGCGTGCCGGACGTCGGCGTCGCGTCGGGACGGCCGCCGGTACGCGCGGCCTGGTGGTCGGCGGCGGGCGTCGCGGTGGCCGGCGCGGGCTCGGGTTCGGCGGGCGGCGGGCCGTCGGGCGGGGTGACGTCGACCGGGATCGGCGCGCCGATCCACCCCTCGCCGTCCCACCAGCGGCGGGTCTCCGGATCGGCGGGGTCGACGTACCAGCCAGGTTCCAAACTCACGATGCCGTCCTTGTTCCCGACTGCGGGGCTCGCAGACCCGGCTCACTCCTCGCGCTCACGGGCCAACCTTAACGACGACGGTTCCGGCGAACTTGTCGTGGAGGCACTGCTGCCAGGGCTTGTCCCAGAGTTGCCAGAAACCGTCGAGGTAGCTGAGGAACGGCACGAACATCCCGCCGGCGAACTCGACGACCCAGCGTTTGCCGAGCATCCCCCGGGTCAGGGTGGTGTCCGGCTGCAGCGGCACGATCCGCAGCTTCATCACCTTCTTGCCCAGCGTCTGCCCGGTCCGGCGGGCGTACTCGACGTGGTAGAGCCAGTAGAAGGCGAGCATCAGCAGCAGGACCCCGAGCTCGGCGGCGAACAGCGGCAGGAGCAAGCCCGTCCAGAGTTCGGCCGGGTCGGGGCCGTTCGGGCCGGCCTGCTCGATCTCGTCGATCATCCGGAAGACGACGAGGAAGAAGACGGGCACGAACAGCACCAGCGTCACCGCCATGGCGACGGCGGTGTCGATCAGGTAGGCGAGCAGCCGGTCACCGAAGCCCGCCAGCGGCTGCCCGTTCGGCGCCACCGGAGGCGGGAGGGGCATCGGGGCGTACCCGGGCGGGGGGTAACCGGGCGGCGGGTAGCCGGGCGGCCCGGCGTACCCCGGCGGCATGTGCTGTGCGGGCACCGCCGGTCCGCCGGGCGGCGCGAAGCCGCCGCCCGCGGGTGGATGTCCGGCGGGCGGCGGCGTCGGGTTCGGAGCAGGCTGGGTCACGCGGACAGTGTTACAGGTTCCCGCGCTTCTCCTGCTCGCGCTCGATCGCCTCGAACAGGGCCTTGAAGTTGCCCTTGCCGAAGCCGAGCGAGCCGTGCCGCTCGATCAGCTCGAAGAAGACGGTGGGGCGGTCCTGCACCGGCTTGGTGAAGATCTGGAGCAGGTAGCCGTCCTCGTCCCGGTCGACCAGGATCTTGCGGGACTGGAGCTCCTCGATCGGCACCCGGACGTTGCCGATGCGGGCGCGCAGCTCCGGGTCCTCGTAGTACGAGTCCGGGGTGTCCAGGAACTCGACGCCCGCCGCCCGCATGGCGTCCACGCTGGCCAGGATGTCGTTGGTGGCCACCGCGATGTGCTGGGCGCCGGGGCCCTGGTAGAACTCCAGGTACTCGTCGATCTGCGACTTCTTGCGGGCCACGGCCGGCTCGTTCAGCGGGAACTTCACCTTGCGGGTGCCGTTGGCGACGACCTTGCTCATCAGCGCCGAGTAGTCGGTGGCGATGTCGTCGCCGATGAACTCGGCCATGTTCGAGAAGCCCATGACCCGCTTGTAGAACTCGACCCACTCGTCCATCCGGCCCAGCTCCACGTTGCCGACCACGTGGTCGACCGCCTGGAAGAACCGCTTCGGCTGGAGGCCGGCGTCGATCATCGGCTGGCGGTCCACGATCGGGCCGCGAGCGACGAAGCCGGGCAGGAACGGGCCGGTGTAGCGGGACCGGTCGACCAGGCTGTGCCGGGTGTCGCCGTACGCGGCGATGGACGCCATCCGCACGGTGCCGTGCTCGTCGCTGACGTCGTGCGGCTCGACCAGGCCGGTCGCGCCCTGCGCCACGGCGTGCGCGTACGCGGCGTCCACGTCCGGCACCTCCAGCGCGATGTCGGAGACACCGTCGCTGTGCTTCGCCACGTGCTCGGCGCCGTCGGCATCCGGGCGGACCGCGCCGGTCAGCACGAAGCGGGCCGAACCGCTGGTGAGCACGTACTGCGCGTGGTCGCGGTAGCCCTGCTCCGGCCCCCGGTACGCCACGCAGGTCATGCCGAACGCGGTGGAGTAGTAGTGCGCGGCCTGCTTGGCGTTGCCCACCAGGAAGTGGACGTGGTCCATGCCCTTGACCGGGAACGGGTCGCGGGTGATGTCGTGGTCGACTGCGCCGACGAGAGCGTCGACGTCGACCTCCTCGGTCGACTGGGGTCGGTCGATCGCCTGGGTCATGGTGGCCTCCCTCGCGTACCGGCCGGCCTCGTAGGCCGCCGTGGATGTGCTCTTCCGGCGAGGATCTACGGACTGCGGTGAGTTGGGCAACAGTTGGCGTTATTCCTGGTCAGGTTGTGCATTCGGTACCGTCGGACACCATGAACACTGGTCAGGATGTACAGCTCGACGAACTGGACGCCCGCTTGATCGAACTGCTCGCGGAGGAGCCCCGGATCGGCGTGCTGGAGTGCTCCCGGCGCCTCGGTGTCGCCCGGGGCACGGTCCAGGCCCGGCTCGACAAGCTCGTCGGCCGGGGAGTGGTCACCGGGTTCGGGCCGGACATCACGCCCGCCGCGATCGGCTTCGGGGTGACCAGCTTCGTCACGCTGGAGATCAGCCAGCGGCACGGCCACGACCAGGTCACCTCGCACCTGGCCGCGATCCCCGAGGTGCTGGAGGCGCACACCATCACCGGCTCCAGCGACCTGCTCTGCCGGATCGTCGCCCGCTCGAACACCGACCTCCAGCGGGTCATCGACCAGATCGTCGCCTCCGAGGGCATCCGGCGCGCGTCCACCATCATCGCGCTGGCCGAGCAGATCCCGTACCGCACGCTCCCGCTGGTCCGCTCCGCCGCCCGCGGGTAAGGAAGGGCCCCCTGTTAACGCATTCGGAGGTGGAAGGGCCCCTTATTAACACCCCGGACCATGCAAGAAGCGCCGCGACACGCACCGCACGCGGCACGAGGGACCGGTGATCGTCGCTACCGTGTGCGGTGTGAAGGGCCTAGGGATACGCGGCTGGTTGCTGCTCGGGCTCGTCACCGTGGTCGTCCTCGCCGCGACAGGCGTCTGGAACCCGTTCCCGGCGCTCTGGGACTGGGTCGACCGCAGCAAGCCGATCAGCGAGCCGGACGTGGTCTGGCAGCAGCGCGTCGGCGGCACGCCGCGCAGCGTCACCATCGCCGGCGACACCGTGATCGTCGAGCAGCGCACCCGCATCGAGGCGCGCAACCTCGCCGACGGCGGCCAGCTGTGGGAGCGCAAGGCCGACTGGTCGGCGGTCGCGGGCAACGGCCGGGAGTCGGTCGTCGCCGTGGGCAAGCTGCTCGACAAGGGGTACGAGGTGCTCGACCCGGTCAGCGGCGTGACCCGCCGCCGCGACGACCGCGCGATTGCCGTCTGGACCTACCGGAACCTGCTGCTCGACGCGTACTGCGTGCAGGCCACCGACTGCACGCTGCGCGCCTGGGACCCGCGCGGCACCGCTCCGCTGTGGAGCGCGTTCCTGCCCGGCGTGCACAGCGGCGTACTCGCCGACAACCCGGAACTCCTCGGCACCCGGCGGCTCGGCGCCACCCGGATCGACGGCGGGGTGGCCGGGCCGGAGTCCGTCCCGCCGCTGCTCGGCTTCCCGGTCGACGGCCGGGTGCACGTGGTGGACACCGCCACCGGGCGGGTGCTCCAGAACGTCCAGCCGGGCCGGGAGGAGCGGCTCGCCGTGGTCGGCGGGCGGCTGCTGCGGATCGCGGCCACCTCCCGCGACGGGAGCTGCTACTACGCGGTCACCGCGGTGGACCCGGCGACCGGCCAGCAGGTGTGGCGGCGTACCGGGATCAACCTGCGCACCGCCGACTACGCCGGCTGCGTGCAGCGGGAGGATCCGCAGGGCGGTCGCAACGTGATCATCGGGGTCGCCCCGGACGGGCGGGAGGCGGTGCTCGACGGGTACGACGGCCGGCTGCTGCAGGTCGGCGCGGACGGCGAGAAGCTGCTCGCCGTGGACGACCGCTACGCGGTGGTGCGCAGCGCCGACAAGGACTCGCTGCTGGGCCGGGAACTGTCGGCCGACCGGACCCGCTGGACCCGGCCGGCGGGCGGCAAGAGCGGTGCGGCGCTCACTCCGTACGCGGCGGTGATCAGCGAGGAGAAGCCGTCCCGGCTGATCGCGGTCGAGCCGCGGGAGGGCCGGGTGCTGGTCGAGCTGCGGACCTCGGCGAACGCGCTGGCGGTCGGCCCGAACGGCATGATCATCGGCGAGGGGCGGGAGATCGGGTACGTCCGCTGGGGCGCCGGCACGGGCGAGGCGCCGGGGCCGGGCCAGGACGGCGCTCCGGTGGCGCCGGACCCGGACGGAAGCTGGCGGCCGCCGAGCGACCAGGGCAGTTGCGGGCCGAAACGGGAACTCTGCGCTGACGGCAAGTGACACCGGGTGAGAGCGTCGTCCCACGACCCACCTGCGGGTGTCACCGATCGACGGCTCTGCCCTAGGCTTTTCGGTCATGAGCAGTGCCGCCGCCTTCTCGTACGCACCCCTGCTGCCGACCGGTCCCGACCTGACGGAATACCGCCTGGTCACCGACGAGGGCGTGGACGTCGTCAACGGCCCGGGAGGCCGCCGGTTCCTGACTGTGGATCCGGGCGCGCTGACCGCGCTGACGGCCGAGGCGATGCACGACATCGCCCACTTCCTGCGCCCGGCCCACCTGGCTCAGCTCCGCTCGATCATCGACGACCCGGCGGCCTCGCCGAACGACCGCTTCGTCGCGCTCGACCTGCTGCGCAACGCCAACATCGCGGCCGGTGGCGTGCTGCCCATGTGCCAGGACACCGGCACCGCGATCGTGATGGGCAAGCGCGGCCGGCACGTGCTCACCGACGGCACCGACGCGGAGGCGATCTCGCGCGGCGTCTACCAGGCGTACACCCGGCTCAACCTGCGCTACTCCCAGCTCGCCCCGCTGACCATGTGGGACGAGCGGAACACCGGCAGCAACCTGCCCGCCCAGGTGGAGCTGTACGCCGAGGACCCGGACGGCCACGCCGACGCGTACAAGTTCCTGTTCATGGCCAAGGGCGGCGGCTCGGCCAACAAGTCCTACCTCTACCAGGAGACCAAGGCGCTGCTGAACCCGACGCGGATGATGCAGTTCCTGGAGGAGAAGCTGCGGCTCATCGGCACCGCGGCCTGCCCGCCGTACCACCTGGCCATCGTCATCGGCGGCACCTCCGCCGAGTACGCGCTGAAGACCGCGAAGTACGCCTCCGCGAAGTACCTGGACGCGCTGCCCACTGAGGGCTCGATGAGCGCGCACGGCTTCCGTGACCTGGAGCTGGAGGCCGAGGTGCTGGAGCTGACCCGCAACTTCGGCATCGGCGCGCAGTTCGGCGGGCGCTACTTCTGCCACGACGTGCGGGTGGTCCGGCTGCCCCGGCACGGCGCCTCCTGTCCGGTGGCGATCGCGGTGTCCTGCTCCGCGGACCGGCAGGCGGTGGCGAAGATCACCCCGTCGGGCGTCTGGCTGGAGCGCCTCGAGACCGACCCGGCCCGCTTCCTGCCCGACGTGACAGACGAGACGCTGGACACCGAGGAGGTGGTCCGCGTCGACCTGAACCGGCCGATGGCCGAGATCCGCGCCGAACTGTCGAAGTACCCGGTGAAGACCCGGCTGTCCCTGACCGGCCCGCTGGTCGTGGCCCGGGACATCGCCCACGCGAAGATCGCCGAGCGGCTGGACGCGGGCGAGCCGATGCCGCAATATCTGCGCGACCACGCGGTCTACTACGCCGGCCCGGCCAAGACCCCCGAGGGCTACGCCTCCGGCTCGTTCGGTCCCACCACCGCGGGCCGGATGGACGCGTACGTGGAGAAGTTCCAGGCGGCCGGCGGCTCGATGGTGATGCTCGCGAAGGGCAACCGGTCCGCCCAGGTCACCCGCTCCTGCCAGGCCCACGGCGGCTTCTACCTCGGCTCGATCGGCGGCCCGGCCGCCCGGCTGGCGCAGGACTGCATCAAGCACGTCGAGGTGCTCGAATACGCCGAGCTGGGCATGGAGGCGGTCTGGAAGATCGAGGTGGAGGACTTCCCCGCCTTCATCGTCGTCGACGACAAGGGCAACGACTTCTTCGCCGAGGTCACCAAGCCGGTGCTCACCGTCGGCCGGCGCTGAGTTCGGACGTATGCGAGGGGCGCCCGGGAGTGAACCCGGGCGCCCCTCGGCGTGTCCGTCGTGCATCGACATCGGTGCGCCTGCCGACCGAGCGGCCGACAGGCGCACCGCCCCCGTCGGATGTCGTCACCGACAACCCGCGACGAGTCTGGGTGCCGTCGCTATCGGATCGCTATCGCCTCGACGAGGCGTTCGGTGACCGTAGGGCTACGCTGCTGGAAGTTGCATGCGGCGGGCGGGGGCGCGGGTGCGGTTCGGGATCTTGGGACCCTTACGGCTTGGCGGTGGCGAAGCCACAGTTACCGCGGGCCGGGACCGGACCGTGCTCGCCATGCTGTTGCTGCGCCCGGGCCGTGTGGTGCCGGTGGAGGACCTGGTCGACGCCGTCTGGGAGGAACGCCCTCCGGCCACCGCGCGGACCCAGCTCCAGATCTGTGTGTCGCGACTGCGGCAGCGGTTCGCGGCGCTCGGGCTGCCGGCTGACACGATCGTCACCGACCCGGCCGGCTACGGCTTGCGGGTGGGGCCGGACGACCTCGACGCGGAGACGTTCGCCCGTACCGTCGAGGCGGCCCGAGCCGAGGCCGCCACCGGCCGGCTGACCGACGCGCGGCACCGCTTCCGGGCCGCCCTGGATCTCTGGCGCGGCCCGGCGCTGGCGGGCATACCCGCCCAGAGTGTGCGGCGGCGAGCCCAGGCGCTCGACGAGCAGCGGCTCGCCGTGCTGGAGGAGTGCGTCGACGTCGAGCTGCGGCTACGCCGAGCGGCGGAGCTGGTCGACGAGCTGACCGAGGCGGTCGACCGCAACCCGCTGCGGGAACGGCTCCGGGGGCAGCTCATGCTGGCCCTCTCGACGGTCGGCCGCCACGCGGACGCGCTTGCCGTCTACCGGGAGGGCCGGCGGATCTACGCCGAGGAACTGGGCATCGAGCCCGGCGCGGCGTTGCAGGAACTGCACCAGCGGCTGCTCGCCGGTGACCTGGCGCTGGGCGGGCCGGAGAGCCGGACCGGCACCCCGGTGCGGGCGCTGCCACGGGCGATCAGCGACTTCACCGGACGGCGGCAGACCGTGGCCCGGCTGGTGAAGGAGATCGAGGAGGAGGCAATCCGCGTCCAGCTCATCGACGGCATGGCGGGCAGTGGCAAGACGACGCTCGCCGTCCAGGTGGCCGGCGCGGTCGCCGATCGGTTTCCCGACGCGCAACTCTTCATCGACCTGCACGGGCACAGCGAACGCAGCCCGGTGGCCACGACCGCGGCCGTGGCCACCCTGCTCCGGCAGCTCGGCGTACCCCCCGAGCGGGTGCCGGTCGACCTGGCGGACCGGCTGGCGACGTGGCGTTCGGAGCTGGCCGGCCGGCGGGCCGTGGTGGTGCTCGACAACGCCGCCGACGCCGGCCAGGTCGCGCCGTTGCTGCCCAACGGGCCGGACTGCCTGGTGCTGATCACCAGCCGTCGCCGGCTGGTCGGCCTGGACGCGGGCCGGCCGTCCTCGCTGCCGGTGCTCGACAGCGACGAGGCGGTCGAGCTGCTGGCTCGGGTGGCCGGCGTGGAGCGGGTCACCGCCGAGCCCGAGGCGGCGGCGGAGGTGGCCCGGCGCTGCGGTCATCTGCCGCTCGCCCTGCGGCTGGCCGGGGCCCGGCTCGCGCACCGGCCGCGCTGGCGGGTGGCCGATCTGGCCGAGCGGCTGGCCGGGGCGTCCGACCCGCTGGCCGAGCTGGTCGCCGGCGAGCGCTCGGTGGCCCGGGCCTTCGCGCTGTCGTACGAGCAGGTGTCACCGGTCGCGCAGCGGGTCTTCCGGCTGCTCGGGCTGCACCCGGGCGTCCACGCCGACAACCGGGTGCCGGCGGTGCTCGCGGAGCTGCCGCTGCCGGCGGCCCAGGACGCGCTCGACGAGCTGGTCGACGCGCACCTCGTCGAGGAGACGGAACCGGGCCGCTACCGGCTGCACGACCTGATCCGGGAGTACGCCCGGATGCTCGGCGCGCAACGCGAGTCGCCCGAGGAGCGGAGGGCGGCGACGGCCCGGCTCCTCGACTTTCACCTGCACGTCGCCGCGATCCTCGTGAAGTCGCTGGAACCGGTCGTCCTGCACCCCCTGCCGGAACCGGCGCGGCCCGACCTGGTGGCGGCGGCCACCGGCCTCGGCCGTCAGTGGCTGGAGGAGAACAGGCCGACCATGACGGCGCTCGTCCGGCTGGCCGAGAACGAGGGTTTCCTCCGGCAGTGCTGGCAGCTCGCCCGGGTCGGCTGGGCGATGAACTTCTACGGCGGTCATCTCGACGATCTGGTGGAGACACACCAGATCGGACTGCGTGCCGCCGAGCGTCTGGGTGACGACGAGGCCGTGGCGACGATGCTCAACTATCTGGCTTCGGCGGACTACCGCCGGGGGCGGTTCGCCGAAGCCGTCCGGCGGATGGAGGTGGCGGTCGGCATCTACCGGCGGCTCGGCCGCCCGGACGAGTTGAGCAGGGCGCTCGGCAACCTCGGCACGGCGTACGGAGTCGACGGGCATCCTCGGCTGGCCATCGAGGTGTTCGAATCGTTGGCGGTGCTCACCCGCCGGCTGGCGGACCCGACCGCGCTGATCAACTGGCTCAACAACCTGTCGTTCACCCTGATCGGGATCGGCCGCTACGACGAGGCCGCGCGGATATGCCGCAACCAGATGGCCCTGGCTCGGCAACGCGGCGACCTGCGGCAGCTCGGCAATGCGATCGGCCACCTCGGCATGGCGCGGCACCGGCGTGGGGAGTGCGGCCCCGCGCTCCGGCTCCTGCGTGCCGCCCTGGGACTCAAGCGCCGGGTGGGCAACCGCTACGGCGAGGGTGAGCTGCTCAACGAGCTGGGCGCGCTGGAGCGCGAGGAGGGCCGGCCGGAGTCGGCCGCCCGGCTGCACTGGGAGGGGCTCGTCGCCATGACCGACGCGGGGGATCTGGTCGGGCAGTGCGCGTCCCGGAACCTGCTGGCCCGGGCGATCCTCGACCAGGGCGACGTCGCCAGCGCGCTGGACCTGCACCGTCGGGTGCTCAGCGACGCCACCCGGCTCAGCGCCCGCTACGAGCAGGCCCGCGCGCTCGACGGCATGGCCCGCTGCATGGGGCACACCGACGCCGACCAGGCCCGCCGGTACGCCGGCCGCGCGCTGGCGCTGTTCCGCCAGGTCGAGTCGCCGGACGGGCGGGAGACCGAGGAGCTGCTGGCGGAGCTGGGCTGAGGGCCGCGCCACTTTCCCTGCACACCGCCGGGAGGCGCGGCAGGATGGTAGGCGTGACGACTCCAGAGGCGACCGGCTACCGGATCGAACGCGACTCGATGGGCGAGGTGGAGGTGCCCGCCGAGGCGCTGTGGCGGGCGCAGACCCAGCGCGCGGTGCAGAACTTCCCGATCTCGGGGCGCGGGCTGGAACCGGCCCAGATCAAGGCCCTGGCGCAGATCAAGGGGGCGGCGGCCCTGGTCAACGGGGAGCTGGGGGTGATCGACGCGGACGTGGCGCAGGCGATCGCCACCGCCGCCGCGCACGTGGCCGAGGGCGGCTACGACGACCAGTTCCCGGTGGACGTGTTCCAGACCGGCTCCGGCACCTCGTCCAACATGAACACCAACGAGGTGATCGCCACCCTGGCGAGCCGCGAGCTGGGCCGGGACGTGCACCCGAACGACCACGTCAACGCGTCGCAGTCCAGCAACGACGTCTTCCCCACCTCGATCCACCTGGCCGCCACCCAGTTCGTGGTTGAGGATCTGATCCCGTCGCTGAAGCAGCTCGCGGGCGCGCTGGAGGAGAAGGCGGCCGAGTTCGAGACGGTGGTCAAGGCCGGGCGTACCCACCTGATGGACGCCACGCCGGTCACGCTCGGGCAGGAGTTCGGCGGCTACGCCGCGCAGGTCCGCTACGGCGTCGAGCGGCTGGAGTCGGCGCTGCCCCGGCTGGCCGAGCTGCCGCTGGGCGGCACCGCCGTCGGCACCGGCATCAACACGCCGCTGGGGTTCGCCGACCGGGTGATCGGCAAGCTGCGGGAGTCGACCGGTCTGCCGCTGACCGAGGCGCGCAACCACTTCGAGGCGCAGGGTGCCCGGGACGCGCTGGTGGAGACGTCCGGCCAGCTCCGTACCATCGCGGTCGGCCTCTACAAGATCGCCAACGACGTGCGCTGGATGGGCTCCGGGCCGCGCGCCGGGCTGCGTGAACTGCGCATCCCCGACCTCCAGCCGGGGTCGTCGATCATGCCGGGCAAGGTGAACCCGGTGGTGGCCGAGGCGATGCGGCAGGTCTGCGCCCAGGTGGTCGGCAACGACGCGGCGGTGGCGTTCGCCGGGTCGCAGGGCGACTTCGAGCTGAACGTGATGCTCCCGGTGATGGGCCGCAACCTGCTGGAGTCGATCAAGCTGATCGCCGCGTCCAGCCGGCTGTTCGCCGAGCGGCTGGTGGCCGGCCTGGTCGCGGACGCCGAGGTCTGCCTGGCGTACGCGGAGGGCTCGCCGTCGATCGTCACCCCGCTCAACCGCCACCTCGGGTACGACGAGGCCGCCTCGATCGCCAAGGAGGCGCTGGCCAAGCAGGTGTCCATCCGCGAGGTGGTGATCTCGCGGGGTCACGTCGACTCGGGCACGCTCACCGAGACCCAGCTGGACGAGGCGCTGGACCTGCTCCGGATGACCCACCCCTGAGGGCGGCGCCGGTAATTGCCTCGACCCGTCACCGTGCGCGCGGCATGATCCGACCGTGCGTGACGACGGTGGCGTGTTGCTGGAGACCGCGCGGCTGACGCTGCGCCGGTTCACGACGGACGATGTGGACCGGCTGGTGGCGCTGGACGCCGACCCGGAGGTCATGCGCTTCCTGACGGGCGGCGTGCCGACCCCGGCCGGGACGTTCCGGGACGAGGTGCTGCCCCGGGTGCTCGCGCAGTACGACAGGTTCCCCGGGCTCGGCCGCTGGGCGACGCTCGACCGGTTCACCGGCGAGTTCCTCGGCTGGCACTCGCTCGACCCGTCCGACGACGGCGCCGAGGCGGAACTGGGCTACCGGCTGCGCCGCGCGACGTGGGGGCACGGGCTGGCCACCGAGGGCGCGCGGGCGCTGGTGCGCCACGCGTTCGACACGGTCGGCGTCCGCCGGGTGTGGGCGCAGACGATGGCGGTGAACGACCGTTCCCGTGCGGTCATGGCCCGCGCGGGGTTGCGCTACGTCCGCACGTTCCACCTGGCCTTCGACGACCCGATCCCGGGTACGGAGCACGGCGAGGTGGAGTACGAACTGCGCCGCGACGCCTGGCCCGCGATCCGTCAGGAGTGGGACGCGGCGGCCCTGCGGGCCCGGTAGGCGCTCACCGCAGCCCGGTTGCCGCAACCGGCGTCGCAGAACCGGCGGGACCGGTTCCGGGACAGGTCGACCAGCACGTTGTCGCAGTCGGGGTGGTCGCAGTGCCGCAGCCGGCTCAGTTCGCCCATCCGGACCAGGTCGGCCATCGCCATCGCGGCTTCGACAGCCATCCGGGTCGCCAGCGGTGCGTCCTGTGGTACGGCGTGCACGTGGTACGGCTCGTCGTCGTGCCGGACGAGTTGCGGCAGCGCGTGCGACTCGCGCAGCAGTCCGTTGACGATCGCCACCACCTCGTCGATGTCGGCGTACCAGATGCGGCGCAGCCGGGGCCGCAGCGCGCGGACCTGACGCAGTTCGGTCTCGGAGTGCTCGTGTCGGCCGCTCCACCCGTGCATGGTGAAGAAGCCGTCGAGGGCGGTCACGTCGGGCAGCCCCTCCCGGCCGTTGCCGGCGGTGTTCACCAGCGCGGCGGCGGCGACGAGCGCGCATTCGGTGTCATGAGCAAAAAGCAACTTGACTCCTGTCAGGGGCTCCGCCTAGCGTCATCAGCATAACCTTCCTTCACTCATGACCGGGAGATGCCGATGCGGGAACGGTCAAGCGTCGGGCTCGGCCTGGCACTGCTGTCCGCGATCACGTTCGCCACCTCGGGCACCTTTGCCCGTCCGCTGATCACCGGTGAGTGGTCGGCGGTCGCTGTGGTGATCGCCCGGGTCGGCATCGCCGCCCTGGTGCTCGCCGTCCCAGCGGTGCTGGCACTGCGCGGCAGGTGGGCGGTGCTGCGCCGCAATGCGGGCACCGTCGTGCTGTTCGGGCTGCTCGGCGTGGCCACGGCGCAGGCGTGCTTCTTCAACGCGGTCCGCTACCTCCCGGTCGGCGTGGCGCTACTGCTGGAATACCTCGGCATCGTGCTCGTGGTCGGATGGATGTGGCTGGTCCACGGGCAGCGCCCCCGGCTGCTCACCGTGGCCGGCTCGGTCACCGCCCTGTGTGGACTGGGACTCGTCCTCGACCTCACCGGCGCCGCGCGACTGGACGCGGTGGGCGTGCTGTGGGGCCTGGGCGCGGGCGTCGGGCTGGCCGGTTACTTCGTCATCGCCGGCCGGATCGACGCGGGCCTGCCCTCGGTGGTGATGGCCAGCGGCGGCATGGCCGTCGGCGCGCTGGTGCTGCTCCTGCTCGGCGGCCTGGGAGCGCTGCCGCTCGCGGCCGGCACCGCCGACGTCACCTTCGGCGGGCACCGGGTGAGCTGGCTGGTGCCGATCGCCGGGCTGTCGCTCATCGCCGCAGTGATCGCGTACCTTTCCGGGGTCGCCGGCACCCGGCTGCTCGGTGCGCGGCTGTCCTCCTTCGTGGGGCTGACCGAGGTGATGTTCGCGGTGCTGATCGCCTGGCTGGTGCTCGACGAACTGCCCAGCCTGATCCAGCTGGCCGGCGGCGTGCTCATCCTCGGCGGCGTCGCGCTGGTCCGGGCGGACGAACTGCGGGGCACACCGTCGGCGCCTTCGCCAGCCGAGCCGGTGCTGGCAGGCGACCGATGAGCGAGCCGCGTGGCGCTGTCGTCTTCGACGCGGACGAGACACTCGTCGACCTGCGCCCGGCGGTCACCGGTGCCCTCGTCGCCGTACTGGAGGAGATGCGGCGGCGGACCCCGGCGGCGGCCGGGGTGGTGCTCGCGGACCTGGAGGGGGACTGGGGTGCCGTCTTCGGCGCGCTCAGCGGCGCCCCGGTGCAGGAGATCCGGCGGGCCGCGCTGGCCCGCTCGCTGGCCCGGGCCGGGCTGGAGGCGGACCTGGACGAGTTCGCGGCGTTGTTCTTCGCCCGCCGGTACGCGCTGAGCCGGCCCTTCCCCGACGCGCTGCCCGCGCTGGCGGCGCTGCGCCCGCACCACCTGCTGGGCTTCGCCACGAACGGCAACAGCCGCGCCGAACGCTGCGGCCTCGCCGGGCAGTTCGCCTTCGAGCTGTACGCGCACGAGGGTGGCCTGCCCAAGAAACCGGCGCCGGAGTTCTTCGCGGCGGTGGTGGCGGCGACCGGGCTGCCCGCCGCGCGCATCGTCCACGTGGGCGACTCGCCGGCACACGACGTGGCCGCCGCCCAGCGGGCCGGGCTGCGCACGGTCTGGCTCAACCGGGCCGGGCTGCCCCGCCCGCGCGGCCTCGAACCCGACGCCGAGGTGTCCACCCTGGCCGGACTGTCCACGGTGCTCGACACCTTGACAAACGCGAATGCCTAGTTGAGGCCGATAACGGACGTCGATCTGGCGGAACCGGCTCCCGTGATGTGGGATGACACCACGTCCCTCAACGAGAGGATCTGATGTGGTGAGCAAGCGCTTCACCGTCGGCGCGGTCGCGGCTGCGGCCTCGCTGGCACTCACGGTGACCGGCCTGAGCATCCCGGCGAACGCCGCGCCGTCGGAGTTCCGGACCTTCACCGTGCTGGCCGAGAGCGGCGTCTCCAGCGACGCCGCGGTCGCCGCGATCACCGCCGCCGGCGGCAAGGTCGTCGCCCGCACCGACGACGTCGGCCTGTTCCAGGTCACCAGCGACCGGGCGGACTTCGCCAGCCGGGCCACCGCAGCGGGCGCGCTCGTCGGCGCGGCCGAGGAGAAGGCGATCGGCCGCAAGCCGAAGCTGGACCGGGTCGAGCAGGAGCACCTGCTGGCCGCCGCGGCGTCCAAGGGCAAGGCCGCCAAGGGCAACGGCAAGAAGATGGACCCGCTCGACGACAAGCTCTGGGGTCTGGACATGATCCGGGCCGACAAGGCCCGCAAGATCGAGCCGGGCGACCGCCGGGTCACCGTCGGCATCCTGGACACCGGCGTCGACGCCAGCCAGCCCGACCTGGCGCCGAACTTCAACTGGGCGCTGTCGCGCAACTTCGCCCCGGACATCCCCGAGGTCGACGGCCCGTGCGAGGTGGCGAGCTGCCTCGACCCGGTCGGCACCGACGACGGCGGACACGGCACGCACGTGGCCGGCACCATCGGCGCCGCCGCGAACGGCTTCGGCCTCTCCGGCGTGGCCCCGAACGTCTCCCTGGTCGAGCTGAAGGGTGGCCAGGACAGCGGCTACTTCTTCCTCAACCCGGTGGTGAACGCCCTGGTGCACGCGGGCCGGTCCGGGCTGGACGTGGTGAACATGTCCTTCTACGTCGACCCGTGGCTCTACAACTGCACCGCCAACCCGGCCGACTCGCCGGAGGCGCAGGCCGAGCAGCGCACCGTCATCGAGGCCATGAAGCGGGCGCTCAACTTCGCGCACCGCAAGGGCGTCACGCTCGTCGGCTCGCTCGGCAACAACCACGAGGACCTGGGCGCGCCGCGCACCGACGTGAGCAGCCCGGACTACGGCGCGGACCCGTACCCGCGCCCGATCGACAACGCGACCTGCTGGGACCTGCCGGTCGAGGGTCCGCACGTGATCGGCGTGTCGGCGGTCGGCCCGTCCGGCAAGAAGTCCGACTACTCGAACTACGGCACCGAGCAGATCTCGGTGGCGGCGCCGGGTGGCTGGTTCCGCGACGGCTTCGGCACCGACACGTACCGCACCGACGCCAACATGATCCTCTCCACGTACCCGAAGAAGGTGCTGCAGGAGGAGGGGTCGGTCGACGAGAACGGCAACATCGTCGCCGGATTCGAGAACTCGGTGTTCAAGCAGTGCACCGCCAAGGGTGAGTGTGGCTACTACACCTACCTGCAGGGCACCTCGATGGCATCGCCGCACGTCTCGGGCGTGGCGGCGCTGATCGTCAGCAAGCACGGCAAGAAGGAGGGCCGCAACGGCTACGGCATGGCGCCGAACCTGGTCGAGCAGCACCTCTACCGGACGGCGGCCGAGCACGCCTGCCCGGAGCCGCGGCTGCAGAGCTACACCAACGAGGGCCGGGACGCCGAGTTCGACGCGTACTGCGCGGGCTCGCTGAACTTCAACGGCTTCTACGGCTACGGCATCGTCGACGCCTACGCCGCCGTGAAGACCCCGGTCAAGCCGAACATCCGGCCGTAACGAGCGTTTCTCCGAGGTGGCGGTGTCCGGTGGTCCCGGACGCCGCCACCTCGGCGTTCCGGCCCGCTTCACGGCCGCCACCCCCGGGCCACCAGGGCGGCGCGGATCTCCCGGACCAGGACGGGGAACTCCTTGCGCAGACGGCGGCCGGTCACGTGCAGCACCAGCCAGCCGGCCGCGACGAGCTGGTTGAGCCGCCGCCGGTCGAGGTGCGTCCGGTCCGCGTCGGCGTGCCACTGACCGTCGTACTCGACAGCGACCCGGAACTCCGGCCAGGCCAGGTCGGGGTGCAGGATCAGCCCGGTCGACACCCGCACCGGATACTGGGCCACCGCGCGAGGCAGGCCGGCGAGGACGAGACGGACCCGCAGGTGGGACTCGGGCGGGGACTGGGACAGCCCGTCGGTCAGGCCGAACACCCAGGCCGCCCGCCGCCCACCGGGGCGGGATGCGTTCCGGGCCGCCTCGCTCGCCAGCGCCGACCGGTTCACCGAACCGGTACGCAGCAGCCCGTCGATGATGCCGACCGCCTCCACCGGATCGGCCCAGACCGCAGTCTCCCAGGCGCAGGCGGCCGGCTCGGTGCGTGGCGGAGGCCCGGTCAGGATCATCACCGCGCCGGGAGACGACTCCGCGAACGGGTTCGATGCGGCGGCGGAAGCCGCCGAGACGGTCCGGCCGTGCGGTCCGGGCCCCCTCGCGGCGCTGCCGACGGGGACCAGAAGACCGCTGCGTGTGCTCGACATCGGGGCGTGGTGCACCCGGACACCCGGCTGCGAGTCGGCCCGGACCGTGGCCGGCAGGAGCACGTGCACGTCGTCGGTGAAGCCCGCGGCGTGCTCGACCCCGTGCAGGTAGGCAGCCGACGGACCGGCTACCGCCGCGCCGGGTGGCAGGCGCAGCAGCGCCGCGCGGCAGGCGAGCGCGTGGTCGCGGTCCAGTCGCGCGTCGGCGTAGACGTCCTGCCGGAGCCGGATCCAGGACGCGCCGCGTAGATGATGCCGGGACAGCAGCCCGCGCCGGATCGCTTCCGAGCCCCGGAAGACCTGCCAGGCCAACTCCGGCGGTCGATGAGGATGAGGTGGCATGGGACGAGCGTGGCGGCGCACGGGTCGAGATCGGTACCCCTGTGGACAGCCGCCACCGTGCCGTCCTCCGCGCCCTGTGGACAACCCCCGCACGGCCCTGTCCGCGTGCTATAGACCCTCGGCCTGTCCATGATCGGCTCCAGCTCGGGGAGGTGGTGGTGTCCGGGGCGTGTTGATGCAGCCACTTCGCCGAGCTGACGTCGGGGCCGGTCAGGAGAGCGCGGCGGCAACCGCCTCGGCGGCTGCGGTGACCTGGGCGCCGACGTCCGCCACGTCGAGCGGGGTCAGCGACACCACCCCGACGCTGCCCTCCAGACCCGGTACGCCGAGCACCGGTGCCGCCACCCCGTACGCGCCCGACTGAAGCTCACCGCTGGTGCTCACCGGCCCCGGATCACCGGCCCGCCCGGCCAGCACCGCCCGGCCGGCGGCCCCGCGTTCCAGCGGATGCCGAGTGCCCGTCCGGTACGCCACGTGGAAGGACGTCCAGCTCGGCTCGACCACCGCGAGCGCGACACCCTCGCCGCCCTCGACCACAGTCAGGTGGGCGGTCGCACCGGTGCCCTCGGCGAGCCGGCGCAGCGCCGGCAGCGCACCCTCGGCCAGCAGCGGCTGGGCGCGGCGGGCCAGGTGCAGCACGCCCACGCCGATGCGCAGGCGGCCCTCACCGTCGCGCCGCAGCATCCCGTGGCCGGTCAGCGCGCCGACCAGCCGGTAGACGGCCGCCCGGCCGATGCCCAGCCGGTGCGCCGCCTCGGTGACCGTCAGCCCGCCCGGCGCGTCCGCGACCAGGTGCAGCAGCCGCAGGCCCCGGTCCAGGGTCTGTGCCGTCTCTCCCGTGCGCGCCGCCGTGTCCACAGCACGCAGCGTACGACCCGGCTCCGGCCAACCCGGAAATGTGCGGACGGCTACCCTTGGGAGGTGACGCTACGCCTGTATGACACCGCCACCCGATCGGTGCGGGACTTCGTCCCGCGGGAAGCCGGCAAGGTGGGGGTCTACCTGTGTGGTCTCACGCTCCAGGCCCCGCCGCACATCGGCCACCTTCGCTCCGGCGTCAACTACGACGTGCTGCGCCGCTGGCTGCTCGACAAGGGCTTCGAGGTCACGTTCATCCGCAACCTGACCGACATCGACGACAAGGTCCTGGCCAAGGCGATGGAGCAGGACCGGCCGTTCTGGTCAATTGCGTACACGAACGAGCAGATCCTCGCCGCCTCCTACCGGGCGCTCAATGTGCTCCCGCCGACGTACGAGCCGCGGGCCACCGGGCACATCCCGGAGATGCACGAGCTGATCGCCCGGTTGATCGAGACCGGTCACGCCTACCCGGCCACCGACGGCTCCGGCGACGTCTACTTCGACGTGGCCTCCTGGCCGGCGTACGGCTCGCTGTCCGGCCAGTCCCCGGCGGACATGCAACCGGCCGGTGACGCCCCCGACCGGGGCAAGCGGGACCCGCGCGACTTCGCGCTGTGGAAGGGCGTCAAGCCGGGCGAGCCGGCCGACGCCTCCTGGCCGTCGCCGTGGGGTCGTGGCCGGCCCGGCTGGCACATCGAGTGCTCGGCCATGTGCTGGCGCTACCTGGGCCCCGAGTTCGACATCCACGGCGGCGGGCTCGACCTGACGTTCCCGCACCACGAGAACGAGATCGCCCAGTCGCAGGCCGCCGACCTGCCGTTCGCGCGCTACTGGGTGCACCACGGCCTGCTCGGCATCGGCGGCACCAAGATGGGCAAGTCGCTCGGCAACACGCTCGACCTCGACTACGTGGCGTCGCTCGGGGTCCGCCCGGTGGAGCTGCGCTACTACTACGTCGCCGCGCACTACCGGTCCCGCATCGACTACTCGGAGGACGCGCTGCGCGAGGCCGCCGTGGCGTACCGGCGGATCGAGGGCTTCGTGCAGCGGGCGGCCGAGCGGGTCGGCGGCGGCCGGCCCGGCGGCCTGCCGGCCGGTTTCACCACCGCGATGGACGACGACCTCAACACCTCGGCGGCGCTCGCGGCGCTGCACGAGGTGGTCCGTGACGGCAACACCGCGCTGACCGCCGGGGACGATGTGACCGTCCGCACGGCGCTGGCCGCCACCCGGGCGATGCTGGATATCCTCGGCGTCGACCCCCTGGATCCGGCCTGGACCGGCGGCGGCCGCACGGACGACCTGCGCGGCGTGGTGGACTCCCTGATCGCGCTGGCCCTGGAGCAGCGCGCGCAGGCCCGCGGCCGCAAGGACTGGGCTGCCGCCGACGCCGTACGCGACCAGCTCAAGCAGGCAGGCGTGGTCGTCGAGGACACCCCCCAGGGCCCGCGTTGGACTATTGGAGAGCAGGACTGATGGCCGGCAACTCGCAGCGCCGTGGCCGGCGACTGACGCCGAAGGCGGGTGCCCCCAAGGGCACCGGTGGCAAGAACAAGGACTCGCTCGCCGGGCGGGGCCGCACGCTGCCCGCCGACGAGCGGCCGTGGCACAAGGCGTACTCGGGCACGGAGAAGCTGCCCCAGCGCACCGCCTGGAAGCAGGACAAGGAGCGCCGCGCCGCCGCCGAGGAGGGCCGCGCGCCCAAGATCGGCCAGCCCGGCACGAAGGACACCACCTGGGGCAAGGGCGGTGGCCGGGGCACGCCCACGACCAAGGGCCGGGGCGGCAAGCCGGCCGCCGGCCGGGGCGGTCCCCGGGTCGCGCCGGGCCGCAAGGCCAACCCGGCGAAGGACAGCCCGGAACTGCTTGTCGGACGCAACCCGGTGCTGGAGGCGTTGCGCACCCAGGTGCCCGCGACCGCGCTCTACACCGCGCACGGCATCGACATCGACGACCGGGTCAAGGAGATCGTCCGCACCGCCGCCGACCGGGGGATCGCGATCCTCGAGGTCAGCCGCGCCGAGCTGGACCGGATGACCGGCGGCGTGCTGCACCAGGGCGTCGGTCTCCAGGTGCCGCCGTTCGCCTACGAGCCCTTCGACGACCTGGTCGCCGCCGCGCTGGAACAGGCCGCCCCGCTGCTCGTCGCGCTGGACGGCGTCACCGACCCGCGCAACCTCGGCGCGGTCATCCGGTCGGCCGCCGCGTTCGGCGCGCAGGGTGTCTTCGTACCCGAACGGCGTGCCGCCGGGATCACCGCGACCGCCTGGCGCACCAGCGCCGGCGCGGCCGCGCGCGTGCCCGTCGCCCAGGTCACCAACCTGACCCGGTCGCTGAAGGCGTGCAAGGAGGCCGGCTTCGTCGTGGTCGGCCTGGACGCCGACGGGCAGACCGATCTGTACGACCTGGAAGCAGCCGTCGGCCCGCTCGTCGTGGTGGTCGGCTCGGAGGGGCGCGGGCTGTCCCGCCTGGTCGGGGAGACCTGCGACCTGACCGTCAGCATCCCGATGGTCTCCGACGTGGAGTCGCTCAACGCCAGCGTCGCCGCCGCGGTCACGCTCGCCGAGGTCGCCCGCCGCCGGTCCGTCGAGGGCTGATCGAGAGCAACGAGAAGGGGCGGTCCGCCGTGGCGGGCCGCCCCTTTTCGCGTACGTACGTCAGATCCGCTGGCCGGTGGCGGAGTGGAAGACGTGGCTGCGGCCGGTACGCGGCTTGACGAACACGGTGTCACCCATGTTCGGCATGCTGCGCCGGTCGGTACGGACCACGAACCGCTCGTTGTGGCCCTCCAGCGCGGCGTGGCCGTAGACGTTGGCGTCCGAGCCGAGGTCCTCGACCAGTTCGACCACGACCGGCATGCCGCCCTCGGACGGGCTGACCAGGTCGCAGTCCTCCGGCCGGAAGCCGACGGTGACCTTGCCGTCGCCGCCCTCGGCGCTGGCCGCCTGGACCTGCTCGCGGGTCAGCGGCACGATCATCTCGGCGAACGCGCCGCCCTGCTCGGTCAGCTTCACCGTCTTGATGTTCATGGCGGGGGAGCCCATGAAGCCGGCGACGAAGACGTTGGCCGGGGTGTCGTAGAGCGCCCGCGGGGTGTCCACCTGCTGGAGCACGCCGTCGAGCATGACCGCCACCCGGTGACCCATGGTCATGGCCTCGACCTGGTCGTGCGTGACGTAGACGGTGGTGACGCCCAGCTTCGCCTGCAGCGAGGCGATCTGGGTACGGGTCTGCACACGGAGCTTGGCGTCGAGGTTCGACAGCGGCTCGTCCATGAGGAAGACCTGCGGCTCACGGACGATCGCGCGGCCCATGGCGACACGCTGGCGCTGACCGCCGGAGAGCGCCTTCGGCTTGCGGCTGAGGAACTCCTCCAGCTGGAGCAGCCCGGCCGCCTCCTTGACCCGCCGGTCGATCTCCGCCTTCGAGGTCTTGCGCAGCTTGAGCGCGAACGCCATGTTCTCGTACACCGTCATGTGCGGGTAGAGGGCGTAGTTCTGGAAGACCATCGCGATGTCGCGGGCCTTCGGCGGGAGGTGGGTGACGTCCCGGTCGTCGATGTAGATCGCGCCGTCGTCGACGTCCTCCAGGCCGGCGAGCATCCGGAGGCTGGTGGACTTACCGCAGCCGGACGGGCCGACCAGGACGAGGAACTCCCCGTCACCGATCTGGAGGTCGAGCTGGTTGACGGCGGGGCGCTCGGTGCCCGGATAGATCCGGGACGCCTTCGCGTAGGTGACCGTAGCCATGATGGAGCGCTTCCTTTCACCGGCAGGAACGTGCCGGACGATCCGAGTGAAGGAGCGACCGGCGCCCAAGGCACCGGCCAACGGGGTCGTCGCTCAGGCAGCCGAGGCCGGCCGGAGTGTCGTCCGTGTCACTGCACGGTAAACGGCTTTCGCGATCGTGCCAAGACGTGGCGCTCGGGATGGGATGGACGGCATACACATAACGGTCAGTCGGGCACTGCGAGGCATCAATCTCCCGGTTGGGAGCGTGACCAGGTGATGATCCATCGGCCGCGCCGGTCGGGATGCCGACGTTTTCCGTGCTCGGGAGCCCTGCGAGGCGGGATTTCCGGGGGCAAGTCGCTATGCTGAGCGCGACGCACGCGCCCCTGTAGCTCAGCTGGCCAGAGCACTCGCCTTGTAAGCGAGATGTCGCCGGTTCGATCCCGGCCGGGGGCTCCAATTCCATCAGGCATTTCGCGGCGGCGGCCGCCGCGAGACGGCCGGATGACAGCAACGCGGTTCATGACAGCCGTTTGTCGAGCTTGCCGAGCGCCTGACGCATCGCGTCGAGGTTGGCGTGGGCGTAGAACTTCAGCGTGACCTTGACGTCGGCGTGCCGGGCGATGGCCTGCACGACGTGCGGAGAGATGCCCGGCTCTATCAGCAGCGACACCACCGTGTGCCGGAGGTCGTGCAGCCGGACACCGGGTAGGCCGGCGGTCCCACGCAGCCGGGGAATAATCGGCTGAGGTTGGTGGGCTCCATCGGAGTGCCGCGCTCGGAGGGGAAACTTCTGGTGCTCCGTCAGGCTCAGCCAGGTAACCGCGGGCAGCGGCAACACCGCCTCGGAATCCTCGGTCTCGGCGTCCACGATGTGAAGCGTCCCGGCGACTCGCGGAACGGTCTGCTGAACCCTCAGGGTGCCTGGTCGCCCGATGACCGGCCGGGTCGGTGGCGGGTTCGTGGGCGAGTCCTTCGCGGTCGGTGCTTTGTCGGTCGCGGGCGACAGCGGCGGTGGTGGTGGTGTTCGCGAGCAGTGCGTCACCCGACGTGTGCCACCTGACTCTGGCGAAGGGAGGGTGCCGACGATGAGCGTCGTGTCCTCGACGACCTGCTCGACAGGTAAGCCGGCGGCGGCCGGGACAATGTCGAGTTGGCGCCCGAGCATGCTCAGGGGTACCACCCTCACGTAAGCCTCGCCTGCTCGAACACCACCCAAGCCGCAGGGCCGATTGCTGAAGTGCTATGTCTTCAAGGCGGCCCGCAACGGGCCGCACGCGCCGCCACCAGGGCGCGCGGCCCTTCGGCGTTGCGCCGTTGCTGGACCACGCGAACGCCCGCTGGCTGGCGCGGAAAAGCATGGAGCCCGAACGGGCCGCAGCAGAACGACAGGCCGTTGACTGGTGAGGGGTGACCGGCAGCCGGCCGGGCCGCGCGGCCAAGAGCCCGCGCGGTGTAGAGGAGCGCACGCCGGCGAGCTGGAGGCGGTCGCGGGGCGACGGTTAATGTGCCTCCGGCGGCGGCCGCCCTCCGGCTCCAAAGCGGTAGGGCTCTGTCAGTGGGTCACAGTGCCATGGTGGGTGCGGCGAGCCATCTGCCGCCATCGACCCCGGGCGAAGCCGAGCAGACCGGCACCCGACCCGCCAGCGTCCGAACTTGAGTCAAGGTCCGCTTGACGTGGCGGGTCGGGCGGCGGCCCCACTCCACAGGGAATGCGGGTCGATGGCAGGCGGGATTGCAATGCTGAGCGGGGCGAGCTAATTTCTTATGCGTACTCGCGGCCGTAGCTGGTGGGACGAGAACACGTCTGTGAACCGTCGTCGCGGACGGCGCAGACCGTCACTCGCACCCGCGCGACAGCCTTGAGTCCGTCAGGGTCGCCAATCGTGAAGTTGTAGTTCACCCACGCATTGTTATTCTGTCCAGACGAAGTTCTCGTGGTTGAGTTCATCTTTTTGCTCTCTCCGTCATAAACCTCGAAGTAGGCCGTTGTGTGATCAACGTTGTCTTGGTCGATCAATGCTGTCGTCCACACAACCCCCTGAACGCCGACCGAGCGGTTGTACCAGGTGATACTTCCGTTGGCGGAGTCGCGATAAGCGGTAGGGGCGTCAACGCTGAAGGTGCTCGTGGGATAGGCAGCCTTAGCGGGTGCTGCGAAGGCTAAGGACGCAGCCGCGGCGGCGAGGGCCGAAGCGCCGATCTTTGCCATCTTGCTGGGGCGATACCTGGTTTCGGTCACGCGGATCCTCCTGTTTGCCGTGGAGCCTCGTACTCAACTATGTAGAGGCAAGATCCTCTATATGTAAATCCGGATCTTACATGATTCGCTGCCTCTATCAAGCCCGCCGATCTTGAGAAGTCCAAAGGTGGGGAACTCGGGGCACGCAGGGCATAAGGCACCTTCAAGCGTCGACATCCAATCATTATCGACAGCAACCCACGACGGGGCGCCGGCCAGCGGTCGGCCAGGTCGTCACGGGTCACAACCAAGCCGGTCTAGTGCGCGACGTCGCCGTTCGATCCCGGCCGCTTCCATCCCAGGCCGTTGCCGCCGCTGCCCGGCTTTATCAGCAGCGACCGGACGGTGTGTTGCATGAACTGGTCAGGCAGAGCCACGACTGTCGGCACCTGCGGGCTCCCAGAGCTGGACCACGTTGCCCTCCGGGTCTCGGAGGCTCGCGAACCTGCCGTTCGGATACTCCTCGGAGTCCACCTCGACGTCGATGCCCGCATCGCGCAGTTGGGCGACCATCGCGTTCAGGTCCGCGACGCGGAAGTTGAGCGACCAGGAGTGCTCGGGACCACCGAAGTGCTCGGAGTCTGCCGGCATGGCAGCCAGGACGGTAGGACCGGGCTTCTGCCACCAGGAGGACACGTCGTAGGACTCCGGCGCCAGATCGACCCCGAGATGGGTGGCGTACCAGTGGTTGATCCGGTCCGGGTCGTGGGCGCGGAAGAAGACGCCACCGATGCCCGTCACGCGTTCCATGATCTTCTCCCCGCTGGGCGCCGTCCGGCCGAGCCTGCCGGGTTCAGGCTAGAGAGGCCCCCGGCATCTGACGAGCACCATTCCGGCGCGCAGGAGCGAAAGTCGCGGAGGCCGATGCCACGCAAGCCGGAAGGCACTTCCGCCGCCGTAGCATTGCTTCCTCCGATCACCGCGGCGCACGCTCGCCGGGTCCGCGAGACGAGCACGGACGACGACGCCTGGGCCGCTCGGTGGGCCCACCGGTTCACGGACCGGCTTCAGGCCGCCGAGGACGGCCCACTGCACAGCGGTCGCTGGACCCTGGCACGAGGAATGCCGGGCTGGGGTGTGCCGGAACACTGGCAGCGGTTCCAGGCCGTCGACCCTGATCGTGGGCACATCACCTGGTTCGGCTACGGCGACCCGGACGAGGACCAGCGCGACGTCCTGCCGTTGCGCAGACTGTCTCCGGCGAGCGCCGGCCGGGTCCGCTCGTATCGACGGCAACTGCGGGAGGGCATCCTGCCTCCGGCGCTGCTGTGGTGGGTGAGCGGGTTGAACACTCTGCTGGTGCTCGACGGTGACGACCGCATCACCGCGGCCCTTGCCGAGCAGGCCGTGCCGGAGGTGCTGGTGCTCGCGCCGGCAGCCGATCCGGAACTCGCTTCGGCCTGGCAGCGTCGGCTCGTCCGGGAGTACGTGGGCAGGATGACGAGTCCGCACCCTGCACGGGGCGACTCCGTATCGCGGAAGCTCGCCACGGCGCTCGGCGACATCGCCCGCACGGAAGGGCGGACGCGTGCATGGCCGCTGCCCGGCGGACCGGCGGCTTGGGAGCGGTACGCGACGGATCTGGCACCCGGTTGGGCCGCAACTGGTCAGTCCCAGAAGTGGAACAGTAGCTCGCCGACGGTGGCCGGTTTCCAGTAGCCGATCTGGTCGTGTTCGACGCGGTCGAGGGCGCTCAGGTCGGCCTGCGACAGCGGGGTCCCTAGCTGGTCGACGGTGAGGGCCCGGGCGTCGGTCAGGTCGGCGAGGACAGCGGCGAGGCCGGGGTGGTTGACGAAGGTGAGGGTGGCGTCGCCGCCGGCTCGAGGGCGGGCGAAGGCGATGAACGGCACTGTGACGTGCCGCAGCACCGCGACCGCGTGTCGGTGTCCGGCTTCGGCGACGTCGGCCGTGTGGAAGCTGGGGGTGACGCCGGCGGGGTGACGCCGGTGACGGTGGCGCCGATGGCTCGGGCGGCGTGGTGACAAACGGCGGTGAATGCCCCGACGTCTGCTCGTTCGCCGGGTGCGTGGAAGCCGGTGGCTCCGGGCGGCAGTCTCATGGTCGGGCTCCGTGATTGTCGAGGCCGCCGATGACGCCCTCGCCGGGCACACCATGCCCGGCGAGGGCGACCGTACGTGGATCGGTCAGGCGGCGTCCACGGCGAAGGCCCGGAAGGTCGCCACGTTGTCGGCCGGGTTCGCATCCGTCTGAGGCGTCAACCACTCGGCCTGCACTTCGAGACTGATCTCGCCCAGGTCACCGACTGTCGTGCCGAAGTAGTCGAGGTGAAGATCGAAAGTGCGTTCCTCGCCCTCCGCGATCGGTCCGCCGGGCACACACTCGTGGCTGCACTCCTCGGTCCAGGGCCAGCCGAAGTCCGCGGACAGGTTGTGGCCGCTGATTCGCACTCCCCGGTGCGGAGCATCGGTGTGGGCGCTGACCGTCACTCGGACCGTGCCCGCGAACCCGCCTGCGGGGTGACGTACCAGGGTCAACGGTCCGGCTACGGAGACGGACAGGTCGACCTGGGTGTCCTGGACGTACGGCTGCGGGTCGGCGAGCGAGCCGGTCGTGGAGCGGAACCGGGTACGGAACGTCTCGTCGGTGACCGTCTGGCCGTCGACGGTCACGGCGAGCCGCCCGTTGCCGGCCTTCATCGCGTAGGCCTGGACCGCGGTGAGGACCTGGAAGTCGACCCGGAAGCGACGGTGCTCACCGGGCATGAGCCGGCCGCCCGGCACCTCGCACTCGACCCGGATCCGGCCGTCGGGAAGCTGGTGCCCGCTGCTGTAGCAGCTGGTGGCCCAGGCGTCGTTGAGGTAGGAACCGACGATCGGCTCCGTGACGACGTACCGGGCGAAGGTCGGCTCGGCGCCGTGATAGGTGAGGTCGACCTCCAGCGAGCCGCGGTAACCACGCTCGGTCGGCTCCAGGACGAGCCGGTCGGCGACAGTGGCGGTGGAGCCGGTTGCCGCTTGTGCGGGCGCCCCGGCGAGCGCCAGGGATGCGACGACCCCGAGCGCGGCAGCCAGGATGATGGCCAATCTGGTACGCATGGTCCTCCCCGTGAACCCCGTTTGGTGGCGGAAGGTCCGCCTGCCGCCACGCAGAGTGGTGGCGGAGGTCATGATGGCAGAGGTGGCCGTCCATCGCTGCCCCGCCGCCGTCGGCGGTACGCTGGCCGGCGATGAGTCGCGCCGTCGAGGAGTCCAACCGGGCGATGCTGCGCGCCCGGGACGCGATGGACCGGGCGTACGCGCAGCCGCTCGACATCCCCGCGCTGGCCCGGATCGCCCACGTCTCGGAGGCGCATTTCATCCGTACCTTCCGGGCCACCTTCGGCGAGACGCCGCACCGCTACCTGCAACGCCGCCGGGTGGAACGGGCCATGTACCTGCTGGTGCGCACCGACGAACCGGTCACCGAGATCTGCCACCTGGTCGGTTTCGGCAGCCTCGGCACGTTCAGCCGCACGTTCCACGGCATCGTCGGTGAGTCGCCGTCGGCTTACCGGCGCCGCAAGGCCGCGCCGGCCGACGTCCCGAGCTGCTTCACCAAGGCATGGATGCGCCCGAGCGCCACGGCGGACGAGCCGGCCACGACGGACGAGCCGGGCACAACCGACGAGCCGGCCACGACGGGCGAGCCGGCCACCGCCGTCGGGACGAAGCGCGCCGCCGCCGAGGTCAGCGCCCCCGTACCTGCCGCCGCACGATGACCCAGAGCCGGTCGCCGAGCCGGCTGCGTCGTACCCAGCGCAAGCCGCCCAGCCGGCTCTTCGTCGGCGTACGCGGGCGCGGCGGCGCGGTGACCCGGGCGTAGGTGGCACCGGTCGACGGCCTGGTGAAGCCGGGTTCGAGCCGTTCGGAGGCGACCGCCAGCGCGGTGAACTGCGCCAGCACCCGGGGGTCGGGCCGGCCGCCTCGGGCGGCGGTACGCAGATCCCGCTCCACGGCCGGACGCCGGATCAGCTCGGTGAGCGGCCCGTGGACGGTGTCCAGCAGGTCGGCCACGGCGGCGACACCGTCGCCCTCCCAGATCCGGGTGGCCCGGGACGGCCCGGTGGCGGCGCTGACGAACGGCACGTCCGCCCATTCCGGTACGAGCCGGGCGATCAGCGCGGTGTGCGGCAGGCGCGCCCGTTTCTCCGCCACGGTGAACGCGAAGCTGGCCGCGACGAAGCCGGGCGCCAGGAACGGGGTGACCATCCCCGTGGTGTACGCGGAGGTGCACCACCGACGCATCCGCTCGACCAGGTAGAGGTAGTCGATCAGGTGCTCGTCGCGCAGGCCGATGCCCCGGGCGTGGGCCAGCAGGGCGGTGACGCGGTCCCGTTCGGCGGCCAGCGCCTCCGGTGCCGCCGCGGCGTTCGGTACGCCGGCCAGCAGCTTGGTCAGGCCCGCCTGCTCGGGTGTGGGTGCCGGGTCGGCGTCGGCCGGGGGATACCAGTAGCCGACCACCAGTTCGCCGGCCGCGCCGGTGAGGCTCGGCGCGCGTACCACCTCGGGCAGCCGGGTGCGCGCGGCCGGCCGGGTCAGGTAGTTCGACGGGAACTGGTGGTCGTGCAGCGCGGCGAGCCGTCGCGCCCGGTCCGTCAGGCCGACGCCGAGGACGGCGGCCGGGGGCGCGGCCGGTACGAGGCGGTGCGGCAGGTCCAGTCCGCGCCGGTCCCGTACGAGCCGGACCAGCTCGCGGGCCACGTCGCCCTCGGCGGGGGTGTCGTCGTTCGTGGCGAGGTTCGGCGTGCGGCCGGCGGCGACGAGCGTCGCGGCGATGAGCCGGGAGTCCTTGCCGCCGGAGAGGCCGAGCGTGACCTCACCGTCGTGCAGCCGGTGCAGGCCGGCGACGGCCCGGGTCAACGCGTCCGCGGCCCGGTCCAGCCGCTCGTCGATCGGCCGGTCCCGGTCGGCGAGGCCGCTGCG
Source organism: Micromonospora sp. CA-248089 (assembly GCF_050948515.1). Lineage (NCBI taxonomy): Bacteria > Bacillati > Actinomycetota > Actinomycetes > Micromonosporales > Micromonosporaceae > Micromonospora > Micromonospora sp. CA-248089. The sequence goes on along the minus strand of NZ_CP192016.1, from coordinate 6,057,392 downwards.
GACCACGTCGTCGGTGGCGTACCGGATCTCGGTGTCGAGCCGCCAGCCGCCGTCGGCGCGGCGGCGGCCGGTGATCCGCTCGCCCGGCCGCAGCAGCCGGATGCCTTCCAGCGGGCAGAGGTCGCCGCCGAAGTGGCCGGTGAGCAGGTACGACGCCCAGCCGGCCGGATCCGGGCGGGCCGGCCCGTGCAGAAAGGCGGCGAGCAGGCCGGGCCGGGTGCACCAGGCCGTCACCCCGTCGGCCGTGCCGGTGAACACCCGGGCCATGCCCAGCCAGTCCTGTTGCAGGGCGAGGCGGTCGTGGTCGAGGGCGAGCAGCGCGAACGGCGGTACGACGTCGCGGTGCACGTCATCGCCGGTGAGCAGGCGTCGGGCGAGCACCACCGGGTCGTCGCCGTCGGCGCCGACCGGGATGCCCACGGAGACGGCGGAGAGGGTGCCGTCGGTGGCGACGGGCGGCCACCGGTAGCCGCCCGGCTCGGCCGGGTGCATCACCAGCACGCCCCGATCCGTGTCGCCGAGGCGGCGGCGGTGCCAGCTGGCCGGCACCAGCTCGGCGGCGGCCCTGTCGAACCGGTCGACGGCGGCGTCGTGGCGGGACTGCGGAAGGGCGCTCGTGGCGGCCCAGGCCAACATCAACTGCATCGACTTCCCCCGATGTCGTCGCGAGGACGTTAACAGCGGATGACACAGCGATGTCCCCGAATGGACAAACGACGCAAGCCGGACCAGGTGCCGGGTTGCGGAACTCGCGCAGTTTTGGATAAGCAGCAGGTCGGGGCGCTGCTCTAGCGTCGTCGGCATGACGATGACTTCGACTTCCCGCTCCCAGATCTACGTCCTCGACCAGGACGAGGCGCTCGACTTCTACGTCGGCAAGCTCGGCCTGGAGGTCAGCACCGACCAGGACCTCGGCTTCATGCGCTGGCTCACCGTCAACGTGCCCGGTGACCCGGGCCGGGAGATCCTGCTGGAGAAGCCGGGCCCGCCGGCCCTGGACCCGAAGACCGCCGAGCAGGTCCGGGAGCTGCTCACCAAGGGCGCCGCGGGCGGTTTCCTGTTCTTCACCACCGACGACGCGCACAAGACCTACGCGGACCTGGTCGCGAAGGGCGTCGAGGTGACCGACGAGCCGACCGACCGGCCGTACGGGATCGACTTCGGTATCCGCGACCCGTTCGGCAACCGCATCCGGATCGGGCAGATGCACCAGCGTCCGTGACCGGCGGGCCACCCGGACGGCGGACCGCGGGCTAGTCTCGCGGTCCCCGACCGTGGAGGTGCCGATGCCCAGCCGCCTGCTCTACCTGGTCCGCCACGGCGAACAGGACCGGCCGGAGGAGGAGGCGGACACCGGACTGTCCGAGCGCGGGCGGCGCCAGGCGGCGCTCCTGGGCGAGCGACTGCGCGGGGCCGGTCTCACCGCCGTACACCATGGGCCGGCCCGCCGGGCCGCGGAGACCGCCGCGCTGGTCGCGGCGTCGCTACCAGGTGTTCCGGTACGCGAGGACGACCGCGCCGGCGACCACGTGCCGCACGACACCGACCCGGCCTGCCTGCCCGAGCGGTACGCGGAGTTCCTGGCCGGGTTCACCGAGCGGGAACGGCGCGACGGACCGCGCGTGACAGCGGAGGCGGTGGCGCGGTTCGCCGCCGCCCCCGCGGAGGGTGACGTACGCGAGCTGGTCGTCACCCACAACTTCCTGGTCGCCTGGCTGGTGCTGCACGCGCTGGAGGCGCCGCCGCACCGGTGGATCGGGCTCAACCAGCAGAACTGCGGGCTCACCGTGATCCGCTACAGCTCGGGCGGCCCGCCGACGCTCGTCGCGCACAACGACGTCGCCCACCTGCCGCCCGAGCTGCGTGCCACCGGCCTGCCCGACGACTACCGGTTCTGACCGGCGCTCAGGGGATCAGCTTCACCACGGCGTCGGCGACGGCGCGGGCGGACTGCGGGTTCTGGCCGGTGACCAGGCGCCCGTCGACGACCACGTGCTCGGTGAAGTCCGGTGCCGGCACGTGCTGCGCGCCCGCCTCGCCGAGCTTGTCGGCGAGCAGGAAGGGCACCTCGTCGGTGAGCCCGACGGCCGCCTCCTCGCTGTTGGTGAACCCGGCCACCCGCTTGCCGGCGACGAGCCGGGAGCCGTCGGTGAGGGTGAGGTTCACCAGCGCCGACGGGCCGTGGCAGACGGCGGCCACCACGCCGCCGCGCTCGTAGACCGAGCGGGCGATCCGGGCCAGGTCGGGGTCGTCGGGGAAGTCCCACATGGTGCCGTGACCGCCGGCGAAGAGGATCACGTCGTACCCGGCCGGGTCGACGTCGGCGGCCTTCGGGGTGTCCGTGACGCCGGCGGTGGCGAGGAAGTCGTTCTGGGTGCTGTCGTTCTCGTCCCGCCCGTCGACGGGCGGCTCCCCGCCGGCCACGGAGACGAGGTCGACGTCGTACCCGGCGGCCCGGAACACCTCCCACGGCTCGGCGGCCTCGCCGACGTAGTAGCCGGTCGAGCGGCCGGTGCGGCCCAGCTCGGAGTGACTGGTCAGAGCGATGAGTGCACGAGTCATGCTTCCATGCTGGCCTCGTCGCCCGTCCGCCGGCCATAGGTCGATGTCACAGCGACAGCGGGTTTGAGAGCCGGGTCAGCCGGTGGCGCGGGTGAGCAGCTCGACCACCTCGGCGGTGACGGCCGGCGGCCGGGCGGCGGGCCCGCAGTCCACGTACCCGCTCTCGGCCGGGCCGACGGTGAGCCGGTAGGTGAACCCGTCGGCGCAGTTGTCCGGGCCCTTGGTCTCGGTGGCCTCGGTGGCCAGCCGGGGGTCGGTGGCGAGCTGTCGCAGCCGGGCGGCGTCCGCCTCGGCGAGCCGGCCCTCCTGGGAGGCGCCGGTCCGGTCGGTCTTCGTCCAGTGGCCGTCCGGCCGCACGGTGACGGTGTCCTTCACTCCGGCGATGCCGCCCGACTTCACGAGCACGACCTCGGTGGCGGGCAGCGGCGAGGGCCCGTCCGTGAGGACGGGCGGGGCGTCGGTGCGGGCGCAGCCGGCGAGCGGGACGAGAAGGGCGGCGGCGGCCGCCGCGGCGAGGGCAGCTCTCATACCGGATCGGACGCGCGACGGGACCACCCGGTTCCTGCCCACCGGCTCCTCCTCATCCGTTCGGTCAATGTCTCCGGCGGGATCTCGCCAGCCTCTTTCACGTTCTTCGATGTATCGCTATATCTACATCAGTGACTACCCCCGTCACAACTTCGCCTTCCAGGAGGGCCCGTGAAAAGATCCGTCGCCGCCGTCAGCGCAGCGCTGCTCACCAGCGGCGTGCTGGCCTGCGTCACCACCTCGGCGCAAGCGGCAGCGCCAAGCGCCCCCAGCCCCGAGACCTCGGCCGCAGCCCAGGCCGCGAGCCTGCTGCGCGCCAACCCCGGCGTCGTCCAGGGCGCCAACGGTGAGGCCTATCAGGCCGTCCGCACCAAGGTCGACCCCTCCGGGGCGGCGCACACCCGGTACAGCCGGACCTACCAGGGTCTGCGGGTGTACGGCGGTGACTTCGTCATCCACACCGCCCCGAACGGCACCATGACCAGCGCGTCGGTCAGCCTGTCCGCCCCGCTGACCCTGAGCACCAACGCCAAGGTCGGCGCGGACGCGGCGAAGGCCAGCGCCCGCAAGACGTTCTCCGGCTCCCTCACCTCGGTCGGCACCCCGGAGCTGTTCGTCGACGCCAGCAGCGGCAAGGGCCGCCTCGCCTGGGAGACCGTCGCGACCGGCTGGAAGGCGGACAAGCAGACGCCGTCGAAGCTGCACGTCATCACCGACGCCACCACCGGCAAGGTGATCGGCTCGTACGACGAGATCGAGACGGTGGCCGGCACCGGCCAGGGCATCTACACCGGCTCGGTCACCATCGACACGACGCTCTCCGGCAGCACGTACCAGATGATCGACCCGGTACGCGGCAACGGCCGTACCTGCGACATGAACAACGGGACCTCCACCTGCACCACGTTTACCGACGCGGACAACGCGTGGGGCAACGGCGCCACCTCGAACCGGCAGTCGGCCGCCGTGGACGCCCACTTCGGCGCCGCCAAGACGTTCGACTACTTCAAGAACGTGCACGGCCGCAACGGCATCTTCGGCAACGGCCAGGGTGTGCCGAGCCGGGTGCACTACGGCAACAACTACGTCAACGCCTTCTGGGACGGGTCCCAGATGACCTACGGCGACGGCTCGGGCAACTCCCGTCCGCTGGTCTCGCTGGACGTGGCCGGGCACGAGATGAGCCACGGCGTCACCGAGGCGCTGGCCGGGCTGGTCTACTCCGGTGAGTCCGGTGGCCTCAACGAGTCCACCAGCGACATCTTCGGCAACATGGTGGAGTTCTACGCCGCCGCGCCGAGCGACCCGGGCGACTACCAGGTCGGTGAGAAGATCAACATCAACGGCAACGGTACGCCGCTGCGCTACATGTACAACCCGTCGCTGGACGGCTCGTCCGACTCCTGCTGGTCCACCAGCACGAGGAACAAGGACGTGCACTACTCCTCCGGCGTCGGCAACCACTTCTTCTTCAACCTCGCCGAGGGCACCGGCGCCACCGCGTACGGCACCTCGCCGGTCTGCGGCTCGGCCCCGGCGGTGACCGGCATCGGCCGCGCCAAGGCGGAGAAGATCTGGTACCGGGCGCTCGACGTGTACTTCACCTCGAACACCTCGTACGTCAACACCAGCAACCCGGCCAACACCGCCCGCGCGTACACCCTGCGGGCAGCGACGGACCTGTACGGCAACTGCTCCACCGAGTACAAGACCGTTCAGGCCGCGTGGACCGCGGTGAACGTGGCCGGCAACGACGCGCCGTGCAGCTCGACCGGCAACGACTTCTCCGTCTCGCTCTCGCCGACCTCCGGGTCGGTGACCGCGGGTGGTTCGGCCTCCGCCACCGTCGCCACGTCCACCACCAGCGGGACCGCGCAGACCGTGACGTTCTCCGCGTCCGGCCTGCCGACCGGCGCCACCGCGTCGTTCAGCCCCACCTCGGTGACCTCGGGCGGCTCGTCCACGCTCACCGTCTCCACCAGCTCCAGCACCCCGGCGGGCACCTACTCGGTGACAGTCACCGGCAGCGCGGCGTCGGGCACGAAGACCGCCACGTACTCGCTGACCGTGAGCAGCGTCGGCGGCGGCTGCACCGGCGCCGGCCAGAAGCTCGGCAACCCCGGCTTCGAGTCCGGCAACACGGTCTGGGCCACCACCTCCGGCGTCATCGGCCAGTACGGCTCGCAGGGCCAGCCGACCCGCACGGGTACGTGGAACGCGTGGCTGAACGGCTACGGCAGCACCCGCACCGACACGCTGTCGCAGTCGGTGAGCCTGCCGAGCGGCTGCTCCGCGTACTCTCTCTCGTTCTGGCTGCACATCGACTCGGCCGAGAGCACCAGCAGCGTCCAGTACGACAAGCTGAACGTGCAGGTGCTCAACTCGTCCGGCTCGGTGCTGGCCACGCTGGCGACCTACTCGAACCTGAACAAGGCCAGCGGCTACAGCCAGAAGTCGTTCAACCTGGCCGCGTACGCCGGGCAGACCGTCACGCTGAAGTTCACCGGCACCGAGGACAGCTCGCTGCAGACCTCGTTCGTGATCGACGACACCGCGCTCAACGTCTCCTGACCTGACCGCCCGACCCCGGGGCCCGGCGGCCACCCACGCGGGTGGTCGCCGGGCCCCGCCCGTTACGGTCGGCCCATGTCCGACGCGGAACTGACTGTCACCCTGGACGGCCCGGTGGCCACTGTCGTCATCCACAACCCGGCCCGGCGCAACGCCATGACCCCGGCCATGTGGCAGCAGCTCCCGGTGCTGCTCGACGGCCTGGAGGCCGACCCGGCGGTACGGGTGCTGGTGCTCACCGGAGCAGGCGGGACCTTCTGCGCCGGTGCCGACCTGGGCGACCTGGACGAGCTGCTTGCCGCCGGTGACGGCAGCATCGCGGTGGCCGCCGAGGAACGGCTCGCCGCGTTCGGCCGCCCCACTGTGGCCGCGATCGAGGGTGCCTGCGTGGGTGGCGGCTGCCAGCTCGCCGTCGCCTGCGACCTGCGGCTGGCCTCGGCGGACGCCCGGTTCGGCGTACCCCCGGCCCGGCTCGGCCTGGTCTACCCGGCGCCGACCACGCGGCGGCTGGCCGCGCTGGTCGGGCCGTCCGCCGCGAAGCACCTGCTGTTCACCAGCGAGCTGGTCGACGCCGAGCGGGCGCTGCGGATCGGCCTGATCGACGAGGTGCTGCCGGCCGGCGAGCTGGCCGGGCGGGTGGCGGCGCTGACCGCCACCGTCGCCGAGCGGTCCCGGCTCACCGTGACCGCCGCGAAGGAGATCGTGGACGGGCGCGCCGACGCCGACCGGCTGGCCTGGTGGCACGCCCAGGTACGGGACAGCGGCGAGGCCCGCGAGGGGGTGGCGGCGATCAACGAGCGCCGGCCGCCGCGCTTCGGCTGGACCCCGCCCGCCGTCTGACCGGACCGCCCGCGCCCGCCATGCCGGTCAGCGGTCACCGCGCCGGCCGGCTCTGACTCACCTGGGCCAGTAGTTCGTCCACCGACCACTGGTCGGAGGCGTGTTCACCGTGCTTCGCGGCGAGCACCCGACCGTCCGGCGCGATCAGGAAGTCGGCCGGCAGCCCGAGCCGCCCGCCGTGCGGGGAGGTGGACGGCAGCTTCTCCCGGCCGCGCAGCACATGCCAGGTGCCGGTCACCACTGCTCGCAGGATCGGCAGCCAGGCGCGTGGGTCGAGCAGCGACCGCCGCGCCGACTCCACACCGAACTCTCGGTAGAGCCGCCGGTCCGGATCGGCCACCACGGCGAACGGCAGGTCGGTGACGTGCTCGCGCAGTTCGTCGGCGGGGGAGTGGAAGAGCACCACCTCGCGTACGCCCGCCGCCTCGATCTCGGCGTGCCGGCGGACGATCGAGCGCAGGTGGAGGTTGCAGACCGGGCAGCCGGCGAATCGCCGGAACTGAAGGTGGACCAGGCGGTCCGGATCCGGCAGGTCGATTCCGGTGCCGGTCACGCTGGTCAGGTGGCGGGGGGTGACGACGTCCATGCGCGCTCCCGTTGTAGGCGTACGACGTACTCCTACAACCGTAGGCGTATCTTGTACGCTGTCAAGGCCATGCCCCGTCCCCGTTCCCTGACCCCGGCCCAGCTCGCCGACGCGGCGCTCGCGGTGCTCGACCGGGACGGCCTCACCGGCCTCACCATGCGCGCCGTCGGCGCGCAGCTCGGCACCAGCACCATGGGCCTCTACCGCTACGTCGCCGACCGCGACGAGTTGGAGGCGCTCGTCGTCGAGCGGGTCCTCGAACCGGTCGACACCCGCCCGCCGCCCGACGTCCCGTGGGCGGACGGCATCCGCGACCTGGCCGAGCGGGTACGCCGCGCGGTCGGCGTCCACCCGGCGGTGGTGCCGTTGCTCCCCGCGTACCGGCACCGCTCGCCGACGATCCTGCGCTGGGGCGAGGCGGTGCTCGCGGTGCTGACCGGGACCGGCTTCACCGGCACCGGACGGGTGATCGCGTTCCGCGCCCTGCTCGGCTACGTGATCGGCGCGATCCAGATGGAACACCTCGGCGCGCTCGCCGGCCCCGGAACGGCTGTCATCGCGGCGCTGCCCCGCGACGAGTTCCCCCTGCTCGCCGCGACCGCGCGCGCGGCCGGCGCGGTCGCACCCGAGAACGAGTTCGGTGGCGGGCTGGACCTCCTGCTCGACGGCCTGGCCCGGCGCCTCGGCAGCTAGGCGCCGGTGACGGCGGGACCGGCGGGCGCGGCGCCGGGGCGTACCCCCGACACCGCCCCCTGTGCCCGCCGGCCGTCGGTCACCGCGCCAGCGCGGCCCAGCTCGGCGTCACCGGCTCCCGCCGCAGCGGCATGCCCGCCTCGGCCGGGGTCCGGTCACCCTTGCGCTGGTTGCACGCGTAGCAGGCGGCGGTGGTGTTCCCCCAGGTGTTCCGGCCACCGCGCGAGCGGGGCAGGATGTGGTCGATCGTGCTCGCCGTGCCGTCGCAGTAGGCGCACCGCCGCCGGTCGCGCGCCAGCACCCCGGCCCGGGACCAGGCCGGGCCGGCGCTGAACCGCCAGCGGGTCACCACGTACCGGACGAGGCGGACCACCCGCGGCAGCGGGAAGACGCCGATCACCCGGTCGGGCTCGGCCTCGTGGATCTCGGCGACCCGGCGGCAGAGCATCCGGATCGCGTGTTTGACGGTGACCCGGTGCAGCGGGCCGAGGTCGGCGTTTATGACGAGGACGGCGTCCACCGGGCTCTCCCTTCACGATCGGCGGTACGGCGACGAAAAAGCCGCCCGGTCCACGGGACCGGGCGGCGACGACGGGACGCGCGACGCGCGTCAGTCGTGCCCTCCGGGCCAGGGACCGTGTTCCCGGCAGCCGTCGCCGAGCAGCCACGGCGTCATCGTGGTGGCGTATCGCAGCGACATCGACGGCTCCTGGAACGGTGGTTGACCTTGCGCGCTCACGGTAGATCGATCCGGGAGTCGGGGCCAACGTATTTCGATCCGTCGTCGGCGGGCCGCCGCTGCCGTCCGGCCCGCCCGGCACGTCTCGCGGCGGTGAGCGGCCGGTCGATCCGGGCGGTCATCTGCACCACCAGCTCGCTGTCCAGCAGCGGGCGGTTCACCTCGGCCGCCACCGACAGCGTGGGCGTGGAGATCGACCGCCAGATCGCGGTGAGCCCGGCGCCGAGGCCGACGAGCGCCACCGCAGCCCGGGTGGTGGGGGAGCCGGCCGCGGCGGCGGCGCTGACCCCCACGACCGCGAGCAGCACCACCAGCAGGGGTGCCAGCACCGGCCAGAAGATGCCCCGGGCCGCCTGCGCCACCAGCTTCCGGTCCCGGATGACGACGTTGCGGGCGATCACCGCCCAGTTCTCCTCGTCCAGCAGGTCGCGCGGGTGCAGCCCGCCGGTGAGCACGTCCTGCCACAGGTCGCCCTGGTTGCGCAGCTCGCGGGCCAGCTCGGCGAGCCCGGCCTCGCCCGGGTCACCCACCGTGGCCCGGCCGACAGCCGTGGCCCAGGCGGCTAGCGAGCGGCGCACCACGGCTGCCGAATACGGCGGCAGCACGCTCGCCAGCTCGTCCAGCCACCTGCTGATCTGGAGGTGCCGGCCACCGAAGCGCGCGGCCAGTTTGTCGGCGTCGCCACGTCGCACGGTGTCGGCGAGCGAGCGCCCCAGCCGGTACGCCACGCCCACCCGGTGGTTCGTCGCCATCGTCCAGCGCAGCACGTCGATGTTGAGGTCGTCGAGCGCGCGCAGCAGCGGCTCCCGGTCGGCGCCGGTGGCGCGGCGGGCGGCGGCGGTGGACGGCACCGTACGGCCCGCCGGGGTCAGTGGCGCGATCTGCGCCAGCGCCACGTCCACGCCGTCCAGATACATGCCGAGCCGGTGCCATCCGGCCAGCTCGGTCAGGTTCGACAGCTTCGGCGGCGCGGCCACCGGCCGGTTCCCGCCGTCGGTCAGGTCGGCGGTCTGCGCGTGGTGGTAGGCGTCCGCCATCGACCAGCCGAGTCGCAGCGCGGTGACCACCGCGGTCCGTTCCTCCCGCGGTGTCCCGTGCTCCTCGTCGCGCCGCTCCCGTGTCGCGGTGCTCACCGCCCGACCTCCCGTGTCACCGGATCAGTCGAGCGTAGAACCGTTTTCGACCGCTTAAGGGCTTTTTGCAGGGGTGCGACCGGCCAGCAGGCCGCGCGGACGGATCGACCGGACCGGCTCGGCCGCCGCCCCCTCGGCCCGCAGGATGTGGTTCGCCGCGATGATGCCGGTGGCCGCCGACCGTTCCATCAACGCACTCGGGAACTCCGTGCGGATGCCGTCCCCGGCCAGGTAGAGGCCCGGCGCGTCGGTCTCCACCCCGGGACGCCAGGCGTGGCTACCCGGCGTGAACGCCGGCGCCTGCGCCTCCACCCGGGCGCGCAGTTCGCGTACCCGCAGGTCGGCCACCTCCGGCCAGAGCGCGGTCAGCTCCCGCAGCATCCGCGCGGCCAGCTCGTCGGCGGGCACGTCCGGCTCGCAGGCGTACGCGTGCAGCTCCACCACCGAGCCGCCGGTCCGCTCGGCCCAGCGGCGCGGTTCGTCCTCCAGCCGGTGGTAGAGCGTCACCGAGTCCAGCGTGGGCTGCCGGGAGACGCCGCTGAACACCGCCCGGTCGGCCCGGACGTCCCCGTCCATCCAGTACCGCGCGACCGCGTACGGCGGCCCGGGCGTGCCGAACGCGGGCATCCGCGCCACCAGCTCGGGTGCCGCCGCGACCAGGCCGGGCGAGGCGCCGACCAGCGCGGCGAGTGCGGGCGGATCCACCGCGAGCACCACGTGCGGCGCCTCCCAGACGTCACCGTCGGCGCCGGTCACCTGCCACCCCGCCGGGGTACGGTCCAGCCGGGCCGCCGCCGCGCCGGTCGTCACCCGGCCGCCGTGCTTCTCCACGTGCCGGGTCAGCGGCTCCCAGATCGCCGTGCCGTAGTCCCGATCAGGGCAGTCGAACGCCAGCCCCTCCGGATTGCCGAGCAGGTAGAAGTGGAACTGCGCGATCATCTCGGCGGCCGACATCTCCGCCTCGTGGTTGAAGAACGAATGGGAGAAGACCTCGAACAGCATGGCCCGCGCCCGGTCCGGCAGCCGCAGCGAGGCGAGCAGTTCGTCAGCCGTGCGCTCGTCGAACTCCTCGTAGGTACGTACCGGGTCGTAGGTGAGCAACGGCAGCGCGGCGTCCCGGTCCATCGTGCGCAGGTCCGCCAGGCGCAGGCTCGGGCTGCGCAGCAGCAGCGCCAGCAGGTTCGCCGGCGGCGCCGGCGGCAGCTTGCCGAACTCCTCCGTCGGCCACTGCTCGGACAGGATCGGGTAGCCCGGGATCGGCTTGAGGAAACCCAGTTCCGGGTCGACCCGGCGCAGGATCGACCGCCAGTTCCAGTACTGCCGGAAGAACGCGTGGAAGCCGTGCTCGTTGCGCTGGACGCCGTCGGGCAGCTCCTCCGACCACGCGCCGAGCCGCCCGCCGAGGTGCGGCGCCGCCTCCAGCACCGTCACCGCCACGCCGCGCTCGGCCAGCACCACCGCCGCCGACATGCCGGCGATGCCGCCGCCCACCACCAGCGCCGGGACCGGTCGCGGCACGCGGTCCGCGCCACCGCCGCCCGGGTCAACCACGTGCTCGCGTACGCCGATCAGGCGACCTACCACTTGCGACAGACTCACGGGCCATCCTTCAGTCGGTGGTCCCTCCAGTCTGCCCGAGGTGAAAGGAAGGGACCCTTTTTAACGCATACGGATGTGCGGGGGCCCTTCTTAACGCCGGGCGGCCCGCGCGCTGCCTGCGCAGGGTGGGGGTGGAGGCCAGGTGTTAACAAGGGGCCCTTCCTCTACCGGAGGCGTTAACAAGGGGCCCTTCCTTTCACGGCAGGCAGCGGCGGGGGCGGTCGGACGGGGGCCAGACGTACTCCAGGTCGGGGGAGACGTCGGTGAACAACCGTGCATAGTGGGCGGGGTCCTTGCGCAGCAACGAGGATCGGTGGCTGCGGTGCAGGTCGTCGCGGCCCAGCCAGGGCGGCAGCTCACCGGCGGCGGCCAGCTCGTCCTGGGTGCGGATCAGCGAGATGCCGCAGGCGGCGGCGAGGTCGGTGGCGAGCGTGCCGGCACAGGTGTCGGCCCGGCCCGGCTCGCACCACACCGCGCACATGTCCAGCCCGTACCGGGTCAGCGCCTCCTCGTACCCGGCCCACATCTTCACCGCCGGGTGGTTGCGCCAGCCGTAGTCCGGCCGGGTCAGCCCGCGCAGCACCTGGATCGTCTCCACGCGCTGTTTGCCCAGCCGCTTCTGGTCCAGCGTGCGCGCGCTGGCCAGGAAGTCCGGATACGGCAGGAACGTCTGCATGCCGGTGCTCTACCCGTACCCGGCCCCACCATGCGTTCATGATCGCCGGGGCTGCGCGGATCGCGAGCGGCTGACTACGATCCGGGCATGGCCGAGCCTCTGCGCGACCGGGCGCGCCGCGCGACCGGCTGGCGGCTCCGGATGAACGGTGACGAACGCCCCCACTACGTCGTCTGCGGCTCGGACCCGCTCGCCTACTGGGTGGTCCGGTCGCTGCTCGCCACCGACAACGCCGACGGCCGGGTTCGGGTCACGCTCGTGGTGCCGGGCCGCCGCCGGTCCGAGGGCCCCGACGGCCGGGACGTGCCGGGGGTACGGGTGGTCACGGCGGAACGGCTCGACGAGGCCGCGTTCCGCCGGGCCGGGCTGGCCGGCGCGGCCGGGCTGGCCCTGTTGCACCAGGACGACGTGGGCAACATGCACGCCGCGCTCTGCGCCCAGGAGGTCGAGTCGCGGCTGCGCCTGGTGGTGCGGATGTTCAACACCAACCTGGCGGACGGGCTGCGGCAGCTCTTCCCCGACTCGGCGGTGCTCTCCGACGCCTCGATGGCCGCGCCCGCCTTCGTGGCCGCCGCGCTGGGCGAGGTGGCGCCGACGCACTTCCGGCACGCGGGGCGCACGCTCTACGTGGCCCGCCGTGACGACGTACGCCCGCAGGACGTGGTCTGCGGCCTGGCCGTGACCACGGATCCGGACCTGGTTCGGGTGCTGCCCGCGGACGAGGCGGCGGCCGACGTGGTGCTGGCCGAGGCGACCGGGCGGCCGGCGGGCACCGAGGTTGCCGCGCGGCGGCTGGTACGGGCGCGGCGGCGCCGGCAGCCGATGGCCGTGCTGCTGCGCGCGGTCCGCCACTTCGCCACCCGCAAGATCGGTATCGCGGTGCTGGTGCTGCTCGGGGTGATCGCGGCGCTGGGCTGGCTCAACGCCCGGGCCGCGGACGTGAGCTGGAGCGAGGCGGTCTACCTGACGCTGGTCACCACGCTCACCGGGCAGGACCCGGACGTCAACAAGCCGGTCGCCGCGCAGGTGATGCAGGTGGTGCTCAACCTGGCCGGGCTGGCGCTGATCCCGCTGATCACGGCCGCCGTGGTCGACGGCGTCGTGAACGCCCGGCTGGCGCTGCACGCCGGCCGGGTCCAGCCGGACCGCTCCGGGCACGTGGTGATGGTCGGTCTGGGCAACATCGGCACCCGGGTGATGGCGCAGCTGCACGACTTCGGCGTCGAGGTGGTGGCGATCGACAAGAACCCGGACGCGCGCGGCGCCGCGCTGGCGCGCCGGCTGGGCGTGCCGGTGATCGTGGGCGACGCGGGCCGGGAGGAGACGCTCCGGTCCGCCTCGGTGGACACCTGCCAGGCGCTCGTCGTGGTGTCCACCGACGACGGGACGAACCTGCGGGCCGCGCTGATCGCCCGGTCCCTCGACCGGGATCTGCGGGTGGTGCTGCGGCTGTTCGACGGCGACTTCGCCGAGCGGATCCAGCAGGCGTTCGGCATCGGCATCTCGCGCAGCGTGTCCTATCTGGCCGCGCCGGCGTTCGCGGTGGCCCTGCTGGACCGCGCGGTGATCGCCACCATCCCGGTCGACAGGCACGCGCTGCTGGTCACCGAGGTGCCGGTGGTGGCCGGTTCGCCGCTGGACGGGCGTCCGCTGAGCGCGGTGGCCCGGCCGGGCGAGGTGCGCCTGCTCGCGCACGCCCGACCGAACCAGAAGGCCGACTGGTCGGCCGACCCGCGCATGGTGATCCAGGCCGGTGACCGGCTGACCGTGGTGGCCCGGCGGTCCGGGCTGACCGCGCTGCTCCGGGAGACCACGCCCGCGCCGCCACCGGCGCCCACCGGTCCACCCGCCGCACGCCGCCCACAGGAGTGACCGGCTGCGTCAGGCAGGTCGACGACGGCGGCGGATCGCGTACCCGAGTGCGCCGAGGGCGAGCACGCCGAACCCGGCGAGCACGCTCGGCAGCGGCAGGTTGACCGCCAGCACCAGGCAGCCGACGAGCCCGAGCGCGGCGAGCAGCCGTACCGGGACGCGTCGGGCCGGTTCCGGGCCGAGGGTCAGCGCGGACGCGTTGGTGATCGCGTAGTAGACCAGCACGGTGCAGCTGGAGAAGCCGATCGCGCCCCGGACGTCGCCGACGGTCACGACGGCGATCACCACGGCGGCCACCGCCAGTTCGGCGCGGTGCGGCACCCGGTGGCGCGGATGGACCGCCGCGAGCGCACCGGGTAGGTCCCGGCGGCGGGCCATCGCCAGTGTGGTCCGGCCGACGCCCGCCAGCAGCGACAGCAGCACCCCGGTCACCGCGACGGCGGCACCGGCCCGGACCAGCCAGGCCAGCCCCGGGTGCCCGGCGGCGGTCACCACCTCGACCAGCGGCGCGTCGGTGGCGGCCAGCCGGTCGGCGCCGAGGACGCCGAGCGCGACCACCGCGAGCGCCAGGTAGATCGCCAGCACCGCGCCGAGCGCCAGCGGCACCGCCCGGGGGATGGTGCGCTCCGGGTCGCGTACCTCCTCGCCCAGCGTGGCGATCCGCGCGTACCCGGCGAAGGCGAAGAACAGCAGCCCTGCGGCGGTCAGCACACCGCCCGCCCCGAGGTCGGCGGGGGCGGTGAGCCGGTCGGCGGCCACCTGCGGCGCGCCGGTCACCGCCACCACGGCGAGCACCGTCAGCACCACCGCGACGAGGACCCGGGTGGCGGTGGCGGTCTTGCCGATGCCGCGCAGGTTCACCGCCGTCACCGCCACCACCGCAAGGACTGCGACGAGCCGCGCCCGCCCCGGCCACAGGTACGCCCCGACGGTCAGTGCCATGGCCGCGCAGCTCGCCGTCTTGCCGACCACGAAGCCCCAGCCGGCCAGGAATCCCGCGAACGGGTGCAGCCGTTCCCGGCCGTAGACGTAGGTGCCGCCGGACTCGGGGTAGCGGGCGGCGAGCCGGGCCGAGCTGGTCGCGTTGCAGTAGGCGATGAAACCGGCGACCGCCAGCGCGACCAGCAGGCCGGGACCGCCGGCCGCCGCGGCGGCCGGGGCGAAGACCACGAAGACGCCCGCGCCGAGCATCGAGCCGAGACCGATGACCACCGCATCGGGTACGCCGAGGCGCCGCGCCAGCTGTTCCACCCCGGCAGCCTAGGAGCCCGGGGTGAACAGCGGGTGCCGTCGTCCGCTCAGCGCGGCGCGGACCAGGCGACCGGACGGCCCCGGTCACCGAGGCGGCGGGGCAGCGGCAGGTCGTCCCAGGGCACCCGGTGCAGCAGACGGTCCAGCAGCAGGCCGAGCAGCAGCCCGGCGACCGAGTCGGTCAGCCAGTGCCAGCCCAGGTAGACGGTGGTGCAGAAGACCACCGCCGGGGGCACCACCCGGACCACAGTGACCAGCCGGGGCGGGACGGTACGGCCGAAGGACCGCACGAGCGGGGCCAGCAGCAGAGCCAGTACGCCGTACCAGACGATCGCGTTGGCGACGTGGCCGGACGGGTACGACTGCGCGAAACGCACCGGCAGGTCGTGCTGGAACAGCGGCAGCGACTGTTCGGGTGACAGGAACGGCTCCTTGACCGAGGCGCTCGGCGCCGGGCGGGCCGTCCACACCTTCAGCGGGCCGATCGTGAAGAACGTGAGCACGAACCCGACCACCGGCGGCAGCAGCGGCCGTACCGAGCGCAGCCGCAGCGCCAGCAGCACGCCCAGCCCGGCCGCGAGCAGCGTCAGCGGGGTGCCCTGGCCGAGCAGGTTCAGCGTGATCGCCACCCAGCGGGCGGCGGCCGGGCGGTTGTCGTCGGACCAGTCGGCCACCGCCCGGTCGAGCCCGAACAGGTGACCGGAGGCGAGTGCCACGGTGATCGCCACCACGGACGCGAGCAGCAGCCCGTCGAACCACCACCCGGCCGGCCGGACCGGCCGCAGCCGCAGGTCACCGCGTACCCCTGAGGTCTGACGCACGCGACCACGCTACCGGCCGCCGGCGGTGGCCGGGCGGCGCGGGCATCGGCGGCTGTGTGCCCAGCCACGAAGGGAGGCGCGGCGCGGGGGTCAGCGGTCACACTGGTTGCCGTGCGGATCACCTCGGCCCTCGTCGACCCGGCGCTGCTCGACCTCCCCTGGTCGACACCGCTGGAGCAGTGGCCTGCCGAGCACCTGGTGGCGCTGCCCCAGGGCATCTCGCGGCACATCGTGCGGTTCGTCCGGCTCGGCGGGTACGTCTACGCGGTGAAGGAGACCGGCGAGCGGGTCGCCGAGCGCGAGTACGACCTGCTGCGGGCGCTGGAGCGGATCGACTTCCCGTCGGTCGAGGCCATCGCGATCGTGGCCGACCGGCAGACCGACGACGGCGAGCCGCTGGACCCGGTGCTGATCACCCGGCACCTGCAGTTCTCGCTGCCCTACCGGGCGCTGTTCTCCAACACGCTGCGCCCGGAGACGATGAACCGGCTGCTGGACGCGCTGGCCGCGCTCATCGTGCGGATGCACCTGACCGGCTTCTTCTGGGGCGACTGCTCGCTGTCGAACACCCTGTTCCGGCGGGACGCGGGCGCGTTCGCCGCCTACCTGGTCGACGCCGAGACCGGCGCGCTGCACCCGTCGCTGTCCAACGGCCAGCGCGGCGAGGACCTGGAGATCGCCCGGGTCAACATCTTCGGTGAGGCGCTCGACCTCCAGGCCGCCGGCCTGCTGCACGAGTCGATCGACCCGGAGGTGGTCTGCGAGGAGGTCGTGCAGCGCTACGAGCGGCTCTGGCACGAGATCACCTACGAGCAGCAGGTGGAGCGCGCCGCCCGGCACGACATCGAGCGCCGCATCCGCCGCCTCAACGAGCTGGGCTTCGACGTGGCCGAGGTGGCCATGTCGACTGTCGACAACGGGCGCTATCTGGTCCGGCCGAAGGTGGTCGACGCCGGCTACCACACCCGGCGGCTGCTGCGCCTGACCGGCCTGGACGCCGAGGAGAACCAGGCCCGCAGGCTCCTCAACGACCTGGACGCCTACCGGCTGGAGAGCGACCTGACCGACGAGCAGCAGGCGGCGCACCGCTGGCTGACCGAGGTCTTCGAGCCGGTGGTCCGGGCGGTGCCCGGGCACCTGCGCCGCAAGCTGGAGCCGCAGGAACTGTTCGCCCAGATCATCGAGCACAAGTGGCTGCTCTCCGAGCAGGCCGGGCGGGACGTCGGAATGCGCCGGGCGGTGCAGTCGTACCTGGCCGACGTGCTGGTGCACCGGCCGGACGAGCAGGCCGTGCTCGGCGTCGAGGTGCCCACCACCTGACGGCCGGGCGGGTCACTCCACCCAGTCGCCGCCGCGCATCACCCGTACCACGTTCAGGTCGTCGTCCAGCATCACCAGATCGGCGCGCAGGCCGGTGCGCAGCGCACCCACCCGGTCGCCGAGGCCGATCGCGCGGGCCGGGGTGGTGGCGACCATCCGGCAGGCGTCCGGCAGGGCCACGCCCGCGCCGACCGCGTGCCGCAGCGCCGCGTCCATGGTGAGGGTGCTGCCGGCGATCGCGCCGTCGCGGCTCAGCCGGGCCACCCCGTCGGCCACTGTGACCGCCTGGCCGCCCAGCTCGTACTCGCCGTCCGGCATCCCGGCGGCGGCCATCGCGTCGGTGATCAGCGCGGCCCGATCCGGGCCCGCCACCGAGGTGGCGAAACCGAGCATGCCGTCGTGCAGGTGCACCCCGTCGGCGACCAGCTCGCACACCACGTTCGGGGCCTCCAGCAGCGCCACCACCGGGCCGGGCTCGCGGTGGTGCACCGGGCGCATCCCGTTGAACAGGTGGGTGCCGACGGTCGCGCCCGCAGCCACCGCCGCCCGGGTCTGCTCCCAGGTGGCGTCGGTGTGCCCGATCGCCGCCACCACGCCGCTCGCCACCAGCAGCTCGATCGCCTTGGTGGCGCCGTCCCGCTCGGGCGCGAGCGTCACCATGCGTACGGCGCCGCCGCCCAGCTCGATCAGCTCGGTCAGCTCGGCGGTGGACGGGTCGCGCAGGAACTCCGGGTTCTGCGCGCCGCAGCGGTCGCCGGACAGGTACGGGCCCTCGTAGTGGACGCCGGCCAGCACGCCGGACTCCACCAGCGGGCGGAAGGCGGCGGTGGCGTCGCGCATCAGCTCAAACGGGGAACTGACCAGGCTCGCCAGCAGCGTGGTGGTGCCGTGAGCGAGGTGGAACGCGGCGGCCTGCCGCGCCGACTCCGGGTCGCCCGTGGTGAACGTGTGCCCGCCGCCGCCGTGGGTGTGCATGTCCACGAAGCCCGGCACGATCCAGTGGCCGTCGCGCACCGACGGGTACTCGGCGACAGCGGTGATCCGCCCGTCCGCGATCTCCACGCAACCCTGCCGGATGACGCCGGTCGGGGTCACCACCTTGCCGGTCACGCGCCGGGTCATCGACTCTCCTTCGCCAGGGTGTCCAGGGCCAGCAGGGCGGCGCCCAGGCAGCCGGCCTCGTCACCGAGGTCGGCCGCGACCAGGCGCGGCTCGCGGTGGAACGTCAGCCGCTCGCGCAACGCCGTCCGCAGCGGGTCGAACAGCCGGGGACCGGCCTGGGCCAGCCCGCCGCCGAGCACCACTGTCGACACATCGTAGAGCGCCTGCCCGGTGGCGAGTCCGTCGGCGAGCGCCTCGACCGCGTCCTGCCACACCTCGACGGCGAGCGGTTCACCGGCGGCGGCCCGGTCGGCCACCTCGGCGGCGGTGGTGGGCGCGCCGGACAGCTCCGCGTACCGGCGCCCGATCGCCGAGGCCGACGACACCGCCTCCAGGCAGCCGGCCCGCCCGCACCCGCAGCGCGGGCCGCCGGGGCGTACCAGGATGTGGCCGATCTCCCCGGCGGCGCCGTGCGCGCCGGTGGCGGCCGACCCGTCGACCACGTGGGCGGCGGCGATGCCGGTGCCGATCGCGACGAACAGCACGTGCCCGGCGTCCCGCCCGGCGCCGAGCCGCGCCTCGGCCAGGCCGCCGGCACGCACGTCGTGGCCGAGCGCCGCGGGCAGTCCCAGCCGCGTGCCCGCCAGCTCCCGCAGGGGTACGTCCCGGAAGCCCACGTTCGCCGACCAGACCGCCACGCCACGCGCCTCGTCGACCACACCGGGTACGGCGATGCCGCAGGCCACCGGGGTACGACCGTCGGCGCGGGCCTTGCCGGCCAGCCCTTCGGCCACGTCGAGGATGGTGCCGACCACCGCCTCCGGGCCGCGCTGCGCGCCGGTGGCGTGCCGTTCGGTGTGCACAGTCGTGCCGTCCGGCCGGACCAGGGCGCACTTCATCCCGGTGCCGCCCACGTCCAGCGCGACGACGACCTCGTCGCCGCGGCTCACGCCGTGGGCTCGCTTCGCTCGCTCACGCGGTGCTGCCTGGGCATGCGCTCACGGCCCTCGCTGCGCTCGGTGCGTTCGCTCATGCCAGGACCACGGACCGGGTGAGATGGCGCGGCGCGTCCGGGTCGAGGCCGCGGGTGGTGGCGAGCGCGACCGCGAAGCGCTGGGCCAGGATCAGGTCGGCCATCGGGTCGACCGGGTTGCGGCCTGCGGACCAGCTCGTCAGCACCGTACGCCAGCCGTGCGTGCGGCTGTGCACGAACGCGGCGCCGGTGGCGGCCACGTCCTCGGGCAGGCCGTCCGGGATCTCGCCGAGCGCCCAGACCAGGCGGCCGGGCGCGGCGACCGAGATCGGGCCGTGGCGGTAGTCCATGGCCGGGTACGCCTCGGCCCAGAACGTGGCCGCCTCGCGGCACTTCAGCGCGGCCTCCTGGGCCAGCCCGACGGTCCAGCCGCGACCGAGGAAGGTGACCTGCTCGATGCCGGCCGGGTCGATCGGCAGCGGGGCCCGTACGGCCACCTCGGCGTCGGCGGCCAGCCGCCCGAGGTCCTCCCCGAGGTGGGCGCGCAGCAGCGCGAGCGCGGTGGTGGCGAAGCGGGTGTGCACCACCGCCCGCTCGTCGGCGAAGGGCAGCGCGACGGTGGCGTCGGCGAGCGTCACGGCGGCCGAGTCCGGGTCGCCGACCAGGACCGTGGTGGGGATCTCCCCGCGCAGCGCGGTGAGCAGGTCGAGCACCTCGGTGGTGGTGCCGGAGCGGGTGATCGCGATCAGCCGGTCGTAGCGGCGGCCGGCCGGGAACTCGCTAGCCTGGAAGGCGTCGGTCTCGCCCTGGCCGGCGGCCTCGCGCAGCCCGGCGTACGCCATGGCCATGAACCACGACGTGCCGCAACCGACCACGGCGACCCGCTCGCCGGGACGCGGCAGGTGCGTGGCGACGGTCGGGGCGAGTCGCGCCGCCTCCCGCCAGCAGTCGGGCTGGCTCGCGATCTCCGCGTGCACGTACGCCATGACAACTCCTCGCCGGGGAAAACCCTTGCGCAATACGGCGCGATACTGCCGTCTTTCGCGCGTCATTCTGCGCGAAGCGGCGTGGTTGTGGCAACTGTCTCCAAGTTCGCGCAGCGGAGGCTTTTGCGCGGACCGAGTTTCGCGCACTAGTGTGCACGCAACCGATCACCGTTCACGCACAGTCAGGGGAGGGCCCCGCGGTGGACCGCTACGCGCGCTGGAACGCGCTGCTGGAGATGCTGACCGACAGCGGCCGGGTCAGCGTCGAGGAGGCGGCCGGGCGGCTCGAGGTCTCCCAGGCCACCATCCGGCGCGACTTCGACCAGCTCGCCCAGCAGCAGATGATCACCCGTACCCGGGGTGGCGCGGTCGCCAACGGTGTCTCCTACGACCTGCCGCTGCGCTACAAGACGGCGAAGCACTCGGCCGAGAAGCAGCGGATCGGCGCCGCCGCCGCCGCGCTGGTGTCGCCGGGCACCGTGGTCGGCCTCAACGGCGGCACCACGAGCACCGAGGTGGCGCGGGCGCTCGCCGTCCGCCCGGACCTCAACACCAGCGCCGAAGGCGCCCAGCTCACCGTGGTCACCAACGCGCTGAACATCGCCAACGAGCTGCTGGTGCGCTCGCGGATGAAGGTGGTGGTGGCCGGCGGCGTGGTGCGGCCCAAGTCGTTCGAGCTGGTCGGCCCGCTCGGCGGGGCGCTGCTGCGCGAGGTCACGCTCGACGTCGCGCTGCTCGGCGTGGACGCGATCGACCCGCAGCTCGGCGCCGCCGCGCACCACGAGGGCGAGGCGGCCATGAACAGCCTCATGGTGGCCCGGGCCAAGCGGGTCGTGGTGATAGCCGATTCGTCGAAGCTCGGTGGGCACGCGTTCGCCCGGATCTGCCCGGTGGACCGGATCGAGACGCTGGTGACCGACTCCGGCGCGTCGCCGGACGTGGTGGCGGCGTTCCGCGACGCCGGAGTCCACGTCGTCTGCGCCTGACGCGCAAGGAAGGGCCCCTTCTTAACGCCTGCGGTAGAGGCGGGGCCCCCTTTTAACACGCCTTGACACGCCGACACTGCATACCGGGTATTGCCTTCCGGTGCATACCGCGTATGGTGTCGCTGACGCCTACTTATCGGGGGAGGTCAGCTGTGTCGGCTGTCCTGGAGATCGAAGGTCTCCGCAAGACGTACCGGAGCCGGAAGCGCGGGGTTCGCCACGCGCTCGACGGCTTCGACATGCGAGTGGAAGCCGGCCAGGTGCACGGCTTCCTCGGCCCGAACGGTTCGGGCAAGACCACCACGCTGCGTACGCTGCTCGGCCTGATCAAGCCGAACGGCGGCCGGATGGCGATCCTCGGTCAGGAGCTGCCGCACGCGCTGCCGGCCGTCGCCGGGCAGGTCGGTGCCATCGTGGAGAGTCCGCAGTTCTTCCCGCACTTCAGCGCGCGGGACACGCTGGGCCTGCTCGCCCAGGCGGGTGAGCTGCCCAAGCAGCGCGTGGACGAGGTGCTGGAGCTGGTCGGGCTGCGCGACCGGGCGGGTGAGCGGGTCAAGACCTACTCGCTCGGCATGAAGCAGCGCCTCGCGGTCGCGTCCGCGCTGCTCAAGAACCCCAAGCTGCTGATCCTCGACGAGCCGGCGAACGGCCTCGACCCGGGCGGCATCCGGGAGATGCGCGGGCTGATGCGGGAGCTGTCCGAGGCCGGGATGACTGTGGTGCTCTCCAGCCACATCCTGGGCGAGATCCAGCTCATCTGTGACTCGGTCACCATCATCTCGCTCGGCCGCCGGGTCGCGTTCGGGCCGGTCGACCAGGTGCTCGCGGCCCACTCCCAGGGCGCCGTGCGGGTACGCCTGGAGGCGGTCGACGATCTGCCCCAGGCCGCCGACGCGCTCAGCCGTGCCGGGGTCGGCGTGACCGCCGAGCCGGACCACCTGATGCTGTCCGGTGTGGACAAGCCGGCCACCGTCAGCCGGCTGCTCGCCGAGCAGGGCCTGTACGTCAGCGAGCTCACCCCGGTCGCCGTCGACCTGGAGAGCGTCTTCCTCGAACTGACCGCCACCGCGCCGGTCCCCGGCCAGCACCGTCAGGTCGATCAGTCCGCCAAGGTCGACCAGACCGGCACCGCAGGAGGTTGGGGCGCATGAGCCTGTTCGTCACCGAGCTGCGCCGGCTCGGCAAGCGCCGGGTGACCCGGCTGATGCTCGTGCTGCTGGTGCTCGGCCTGGCCACCGTCGCGACCGCGTTCAGTTTCTCCAGCGAGAAGCTCTCGCCCGTGGTGGTGGCCGAGGCCGAGGCCAAGGCGAACAACGACTACCAGTCCGCGATGACGGACTGGAAGCGTAACGTCGCGGAGTGCGAGGCGGCCCAGGCGCGCGGCGAGAAGACCGAGGAGCGGTACGGCCCGAACTGCGGCAAGGACTACCAGCCGCAGCCCGACATGTTCGAGGCGAAGTGGTACCTGCCGTACCAGTTCGACTTCCGGGCCGAGTTCCCCATGTTCATCGCCGTGTTCGCCGCCTCCGTGGCGCTGTTCGGCTTCATCGTCGGCGCCTCCTTCGTGGGCGCCGAGTGGAACACCGGCGGGATGATGAACCTGCTGCTGTGGCGACCGAAGCGGCTGACCGTGCTGGGCACGAAGCTGGCCGCCCTGCTGACCACGGTGTTCGGCCTGACCGTGGTGCTCGGCGCGCTCTGGACGGCGGCGTTCTGGCTGATCGCCGACCAGCGGGGCAGCACCGCGAAGATGACCGCCGGGGTGTGGCAGTCGATCGGGCTGGACGGGCTGCGCGCGCTGGGCATGACGCTCCTCGTGGCGGCGGTCGGGTTCGCGCTGGCCTCGCTGGGCCGGCACACGGCGATGGCGCTCGGCGCGGCGGTGGGCATCTTCGCGGTGAGTGAGATCGGCATCCGGATCGCGGTCGCCGTGCTCGGGGTGCAGTTCGGTGACCGGTACGTGCTCTCCACGTACGCCCAGTCGTGGTTCCTGAAGCAGGCGGAACTGTTCGACTACGACACCTGCCAGTTCTCCCAGGGCGCCTGCGAGCCGGCCACGTACGTGGTCACCTGGCAGCAGTCGGCTGTGGTGTTCGGCGTGGCCCTGGTGGGCGCGGTCGTGGCCGCGTTCTGGACGATGCGGCGGCGGGACATCGCCTGACCTGGTCCGCGCCGCCGGCTCGCCCCGGCGGCGCGGACCCCGCGTCCGATGCGGCCGAGGGCGGCCCTGGTTACGCTGGGGCTCCCCCGGCCGGCGCGCTCCGCGTGCCGGTCACCCGCCGTCGGAGAGGAGCGCCATGTCCGCCGACGCCTCGCAGCGGGCCGCCGTCGACCGGTCCGGCCCGGCAGCGGGTACGCGCCACGCGGGCGGGACGGTTCCGCCACCGCGCACCGCTCCGCCCGTCGAGTCCACCGCACCGTCGGAGCCGTCGGAGTCCGTTCGGCCCGGGTCGCCGCCTGTCGAGTCCACCGCGCCGGTCGAGCAGCCCGGTCCGGAAGCGGCGGATACGGGCGCCGCGGGCACGACGCCGGCCGGCCTCACCGAGCGGGAGCAGCGGATCCTCGCCTTCGAGGCGCAGTGGTGGAAGCACGCCGGCGCCAAGGAACAGGCCATCCGGGACACGTTCGGGCTCTCCGCGACCCGCTACTACCAGCTGCTCAACGCCCTGCTCGACCACCCGGCCGCGCTCGCCGCCGAGCCGGTGCTGATCGGCCGGCTGCGCCGGCTGCGCTCGTCGCGGGCCCGTAACCGGCGACGCTGACCGGCCTCACTTCTCGTACGTGCGCAGCCCGTTGCCGATGGCGAAGAACGTCGGCGCCCACTCGCCGATGAAGATGCCCCAGCGGTCCGCCCGCGCCACCCCGGCGCGCTCCATGTGCTTGGAGAGGAACCAGCTGGTGACCGAGAGGCCGATGCTGACGAATCCGGCGAGGTAGGCGTGCTCCGCCCGGATGCCACCTTCGTGCAACCGCTCCAACATGTCGTACCCCCTGTCACCGGGACCGACCCGGTCGCGTCCGACGCTACCGAAGGTCCGGTGAAGATGACGCACGGTTACCACGATCGGGGTCGGTGGCGGATGACCGGGCGCGGTCCGGGTAGGCGGCCGGCGACGAGGAACGGAGGCCGACGATGGGGGCACCAGACCGCCGGTACGCGATCGGCAGCAGCCCGGCGCGCCCGGCTGCGGAGGCGCCGGTGATGCGGGTGCGTTCCGCGTCCGACCCGGCGCCCGGTCGTCCGGAGAACGAGGACGTCGTCTTCCGGTTCGGCCCGCTCGTCGGCGTCCTCGACGGGGCCACCGTGCCCGAGGGATTCGACACCGGCTGCGTGCACGGTCCCGCCTGGTACGTCCGGCACCTGGCCGCCCGGATCGGCCTGGCGGTCGCGGCCCGCCCCGCGGCCACGCTCATGAGCAGTCTCGCGGCGGCGATCCTCGCGGTACGGGCCGACCACGGCGGGATGTGCGACCTCGATCATCCGGGCACCCCGTCGTCCACCGTCTGCCTGCTCCGGCACAGCGGCGACCGGGTCGACCACCTGGTGCTCTGCGACAGCCCGCTGGTGCTCGACACCGACCGGGGGATCGAGGTGGTCACCGACGACCGGCTCGCGGACGCGGTGGCGGACCTGCGCCGCAGCGCCGCCGCGCTGCCCGACGGCGACACCGACCCGGCCACCCGGTTCCGGCGCGCCACGACCGTGCAGCGCACCCGGATGAACCGCACCCACGGCTACTGGGCGGCGGCGAGCGATCCGGACGCGGCGTACCACGCGCTCACCGGGACGCTTCCGCTGCGCGGTCCGGGAGCGCTGCGCCGGGCCGCGCTGCTCAGCGACGGGGCGTCCTGCGCTGTCGACCAGTTCGGCCTGTTCGACTGGGCCGGGCTGCTGGAGGTGCTGGCGGTGGAGGGCCCGGAAGGGCTGATCGACCGGGTCCGCGTGGCCGAGCGGGACCACCCGGACCGGCTGCGCCGGCGCAAGCGCACCGATGACGCCTCGGTGGTGCTCTGCGAGTTCGGCCCGTCGACGTGACCACACTCACCCCGGAACGACCGGTCGGATGACAACGCAGCGTGAGGCGGGAACACCCCGGGGGTACGACCGGACGAGGCGGTCGGCCATAGCGGCAATCCCTCCCCAAAGCGGTGGACGACCCGGACGGCGGGCGGCAGACTGCGCGACGTGACGGGTGCGGTACGGCTGGAGCCGGTGGACGAACGGAACCTGGAACCGTTGCTCTCCGTAGCGGCGGCTGAGGCGGAACCGGAGGACGTCATGCCTCCGGTGGACGCCCCGGCGGGCTGGTCGCTGGCCCGCCGTGACGCGTTCCGCGAGTTCCACCGCGCCAGCCTCGGCGGGCTCAACGGCCCGACCGGCACGGCCATGTACGCGATCGTCTCCGGCGGTGAGGTGGTCGGCATGGTGCGGATGACCCGCCGGGACGAGCCGGGCACCGTGGAGACCGGCATGTGGCTCGGCCGGTCCGCGCGAGGCCGGGGCCTGGGTGCCGCCGCGCTGCGGCAGTTGCTGCACGCCGCCGCGGCGGCCGGGATGCACACGGTGGTCGCGGACACCACGCCGGACAACGCGGGCGCGATCTCGGTGCTGCGCAAATGCGGCGCGGAATTACGCGAGGAAGACGGAAAACTGCACGCCCGAATGTCGCTGGATTCCGCCCTGCCGATCCGCTGAACCGCTTTTCCCCGCATTCACCCCGGCTGCGTTTCTCCTGCTCAGCGCCGCCTCGCTGGGCGATTTCGCACTCCTGCGGAAATGTTTTGCCAATGGGATGACGGGTACTGCCCGCCTCTCCGGGAGCGCGACGTCCGCCTCCCGGGGAGTGCGAAGGAGTGTGGATGAAAAGCGGAGCACGAGTGGCGTTGGCGGTGGGATTCGGCTACCTGCTGGGTCGCCGCAGGAAGATGCGTACCGCGCTGACGCTCGCCGCGGCGGTCGCCGCCGGGCGGGCCAGCCAGCGCCCGGGGGGCCTCAAGCAGCTCGGCGCGAACCTGGTCGCCGCGAACCCGCAACTGCGTAACCTCGGCGGGCTGGGCCCGCCGCTGGTGGCCGCCGGGCGGGCTGCCGCGACCGCCGCTGCCGGCAACGGCATCGACGCCATCGGCGGACGCCTGCGCGGGGGTGCCGACGCGTTGCGCCGCAGGAGCGGCACGGGCCGGCCGGACGCCGAGCGTTCCGCGCCCGACGAGGAGCCGGAGCTGGACGACCAGCCCGCCGCGCCGGTGCCCGCCCGAGCCGATCGGGGGCGGTGAGTCGTGGCGACGAGCAACCTCACCGACCGGGTACGCGACGAGATCGGCGGCGAGCTGCGCAACCTCGCCACGGCCCTCGGTGAACGCGCCGTGCAGGCGGTCACCGATCGGGTCACCGATGCCACCGGGCGGCTCAGCGAGTACGCGAAGCAGGGCGGCGACCCGGGCCTGGTCGCCGCGGCCACCGGCGCGCAGCGGCTGGCCGGTGGCGCCTCCCCGGTGAAGGCCATGTTCCATGCCGGCGTGGCCGGCGGTAAGGAGAAGCTGATGGCGGCGTTCGGTCGCAAGGGTGGCCGGGACGGCGGCAAGACGCTCAAGGTCACCAACATCGTCGAGACAATCGAGGTCGGCGTGCCGGTCCGGGTCGCTTACAACCAGTGGACGACGTTCGGTGACTTCCCGAGCTTCATGAAGAAGGTCGAGCAGGCCGACTGCGACGCCGACGAGAAGATGACCTGGAAGGCGCAGGTGCTCTGGTCGCACCGGACCTGGGAGTCGACGATCGTCCGGCAGATCCCGGACCGGTTGATCCACTGGCGGTCCAAGGGCGAGAAGGGCTCGGTCGACGGCACTGTGAGCTTCCACGAGGTCGCCCCGGAGCTGACCCGGATCCTGGTCGTGCTGGAGTACCACCCGCAGGGCTTCTTCGAGCACACCGGCAACCTGTGGCGCGCCCAGGGCCGCCGGGTCCGGCTGGAGCTGAAGCACTTCGTCCGGCACGTGATGACCCGGACCGTGCTCGACCCGGACGCGGTCGAGGGCTGGCGCGGCGAGATCGAGGACTCGCAGGTCGTCAAGGACCACGAGACCGCGCTGCGGGAGGAGCGGGGCGACGCCGGGGCGGCCGACGACGAGTACGCCGCCTACGACGAGGGCGAGGACTTCGACGACGACGAGTACGCCGACGAGCCGGTCCTCACCGCGCCGGAGCGTGCCCGCAGCAGGCCGGTACGCGCACAGCGTGAATCCGAGCGCCGCCGCCGCGTCCCGGAGCGGCCCCGCCGCCCCGCCGCCCGCCGCCGCGACGACAGCTGACCGCCGCCTCGACGAGAGCTGACCGTCGGGCGGCCCGTCAGGACCGGTCGGCGGCGTACGTCTCGAGGTGCGCGAGTTGCACCGGGTCCAGCGAGGGCCGGACACGGTTCCGGGCCGCCTCGACGTGCGCGGCGTTCACCGTGCTCGCCTCCAGCGACTCCCGCATGGCGGCCAGCGCCGCCTCCCGGATCAGCGCGGCGCAGTCGGCGGCGGAGAAGCCGTCCAGTTCGGTGCCGAGCGCGTCGAGGTCCACGTCCGGGGCGAGCGGGACGTCCCGGGCGGAGGCGCGGAGGATCTCCGTGCGGGCCGGGCCGTCCGGTGGCGGCACGTAGACGAGGCGTTCCAGCCGGCCGGGGCGCAGCAGCGCCGGGTCGACCAGCTCCGGCCGGTTGGTCGCGCCGACCACCACCACGTTGCGCAGCGCCTCCACGCCGTCCAGTTCGGTGAGCAGCGCCGCCACCACCCGGTCGGTCGTGCCGCCGTCGGTGGCCTGCCCGCGTACCGGGGCCAGCGCGTCCACCTCGTCGAGGAAGACGAGAGTGGGCGCGGCCTGGCGGGCGCGGCGGAACAGCTCCCGGACCGCCCGTTCGCTCTCACCCACCCACTTCGAGAGCAGCTCCGCGCCCTTCACCGACAGCACGTTGGCCCGCCCGGACCCGGCCAGCGCGGTCACCAGGTAGGTCTTGCCGCAGCCGGGCGGGCCGTAGAGCAGCACCCCACGCGGCGGCGTCACGCCCAGCCGGGCGAACGTGTCCGGATAGGTCAGCGGCCAGAGCACCGACTCGGTGAGCGTCTGCTTGACCTCGTGCAGCCCGCCCACGTCGTCCAGCGTCACCGACGCCAGCTCCAGCGTGGACGCCGACATCGTGGTCGGGCGGACCACCTCCAGCGCGGCGGTGAAGTCGGCCATCGCCACCGTCGGCGTCTCCGCAGTCTTCTGCCGCAGCGCCGCGCGGACCCCGGCCTCGCGCACCAGCGCCGCCAGGTCCGCCGCGACGAACCCGGGCGTACGGCCGGCCACCTCGTCCAGCCGGACGTCACCGGCGAGCGGCACCTCACGGGTCAGCACCGTCAGCTGTTCCCGGCGCAACGCCGCGTCGGGCAGCGGCACGGTGATCCGCAGCGCGAGCAGGTCCGGGCCGCGCAGCGCCGGGTCCACCGCCTCGGGGCGCCCGCTGGTGCACACCACTGCGGCGCCGGCCCGCAGCGTCTCGGCCACCACCTGGCGGAACACAGTGGCCAGCGGACCCGGCTCGTCGGCCGGGGCGATCGACTCCACGTCGGTGACCAGCAGCACGGCGGGACCACCGGCGCGTACCGCCGAGGCCGCCTCGCGCAGCCGGCGGGCCGCCGCGTCGTTGCTGAGCGCTGCCAGTTCCGGTGCCCAGAGCGGCCGTACGCCCGCACCGACCTTGGCGGCGACGGCACGCACGAGCGCGGACTTGCCCGAGCCGGCCGGGCCCTCCACCAGCACGCCGAGCGAGACGGTGGTGCCGAGCCGGCCCAGCACCTCGCGGTGGTGGAAGCCCAGGTCCAGCAGTTCGGTCAGCTCCTCGGCCTGGGCGCGCAGGCCGGGCAGCTCGTCCACGTCGGGCGCGTCCTCCGGGCCGAGCAGGTCCCCGGCGGCTTCCGTTCCGCCCGACGCGGTGGAGGGAGCGGCGTCCCGCGCGGTGGAGGCCGAGGTCGCCGGGCCGGAGCCGCGGGTGGCGGGGCCGTGTTCCCAGCCCACCACCGTGTCCATGGTGACGAGTGCGCCGACCGCCGGTTCGGCCGAGACGACGGTGAGCAGCGTGCTGGTCCAGGCGTACCCGACGGAACTGGCGAGACTGCGCCGCGCGGCTTCGATCAGGCCGCGCACGGCGGCGTCCGGCAGCACGTCCTGCGGCAGCAGTGAGACGTCGTCCCCGGCGGTGACCACCTTGCCGAGCAGCGCGAGCCGCAGCATCTCCGGCGGGACCGCGGCGACCACCGCGGCCGGGCCGGACAGGGTGAGCCGGCGTGCCGGGGTCGCCGGTATCGGGCTCACCGTGACCTGGCCGCCGGCCCGCAGGCCGAGATTGCCCAGGAGCAGGTCGTCGGCGTGCAGCAGGGCGCCGCTGGTGCTCGCCTCGGCGGCGGCCGCGATGCCGGCGGTGACGCGCCGGCCGGTGAGGCGTACCGGGTCGCCGGGGCGCAGCGCCAGCGCGGTGAGTACCTCGGGGTGCAGGCGCACCACGCCGCGACGGGCGTCGAGCGCGGCCGGCCGCAGCGTCGCGGTCAGGGTCAGGTCGGGTTCGGCCACCCGCCGACAGTAGCCGCCCCGATCATCGGGTGCCGGGTCAGCGCGGGCCCGGGTCGTCCAGCAGCGAGGGGTCGCGGCGGATCATCTCGGCCAGCCGGGCCGCCGGGTCGGTCTCCAGCGGGTCGTGGCCGGGTGCGGGCACCGTCTTCACCGACATGGGCCACGCGGGCGGCGGCGCGGGCGGTGCCGCCGCGCCCACCGTCACGGCCGTGCCGGACCAGGAGACCCGCAGCGGGTACGCCTGCTCGCCCAGTTCCACGCGCAGCGTCACGGCGAGCCCGGGGTGGTCCGCCACCACCCGCCGGACCGCCTCGGCGACCTCCTCGACCGGGTCGCGCCGCACCGGCGCCTCACCACCGCGCAGCCGGTACGCGCCGTGCCCCGCCCGCCCGTCGCCCGGCTCGTCCGCCGCCTCCGCGGGCACGTCCCGCTCGGGCGTCCCGCCCGGCTCGCCGGGCATCGGCGCCCGGCGGCGCAGCGCCTCCTCGCGCCGTGCCATCCGGGCCAGTGTCTCGTCCAGATCACCTCTCATGGCGTCCACCCCTTCGCCAGACAACGGATCGAAACGACTGCCAGTTCTCAGCCTGCCCGGGATCGGGTGGCCCGGTCCAGCGCGCGGTCCAGGACGACGAGCAGGGCGTCCCGCACCGAGAGGCGGTCCCGGGCGTCGAACTGCACCAGCGGTACGTGCTCGGCGATCGCCAGCGCCCAGCGGATCGACGGCAGGTCCAGGGCCAGCCGGCCGTCGAAGGCGTTGACGCCCACCGCGAACGGCAGCCCGGACCGCTCGAAGAAGTCGATCGCCGGGTAGCAGTCGTCGAGCCGGGCGCTGTCCACCACCACGAGCGCGCCGAGCGCGCCCCGAGCCAGGTCGTCCCACATGAACCCGAAGCGCGCCTGGCCGGGCGTACCGAAGAGGTAGAGCTTCAGGCTGCGGTCGATGGTCACGCAGCCGAAGTCCATGGCCACGGTGGTGGTGGTCTTCCCGTCGACCCCGCCCGGGTCGTCGATGCCGATGCCGGCGGTGGTCATCTCCGCCTCGGTGGTCAGCGGCGCGATCTCGGAGATCGCGCCGACGGTGGTGGTC
Source organism: Micromonospora sp. CA-248089 (assembly GCF_050948515.1). Taxonomy (NCBI): domain Bacteria; kingdom Bacillati; phylum Actinomycetota; class Actinomycetes; order Micromonosporales; family Micromonosporaceae; genus Micromonospora; species Micromonospora sp. CA-248089. Next base: position 6,026,478 of record NZ_CP192016.1, on the reverse strand, counting down.
TTGCCGACCCCGAAGCCGCCGGCGATGAGGATCTTGACCGGGATCGGCGGCCGGGGCGCCGGCACCCGGCTGACGATCGGAGCCGGTTCGGCCGGCGGCGCGCCGGGCGGCAGGTACGGCAGCGGCGGGGTGGGCGGGGGCGGCGTGGCCCGGCCGATGAGCGGCGCCGGGCCGCCGTAGCGGCTCGGGGCGCTGTTCGCGGCCGGCCCGCCCGTGGCGGCCGCCGGCCATTCAGGAGATCGCACGAAGTCCATCAATCACTCGCAGGATGATGTCGGGATCGAGGGCGTCGTCGACGTCCGCGACGTGCACGTCGAGATGGCCGGCGGCCCGGAGGTCGCCGACCAGCACCCGGGTCACCCCGAAGTGCATCCGGGTCCGGGCGGAGATCTCGGCCACCGAGACAGGCTCGGCGCAGATCGCGACGATCGCCGCCAGTTCCGGGGCCAACCGGGCGGTCACCGCCCACGATGTGCTGCCCGGACGAGCGGTGACCTGGGTCTCCAGGCCGATCGCCGGGTCGCCGTCCACCCGTCCGGAGGTCAGCACGAAGGGGCGTGGGCCGGTCGGCTCCCCGTCGCCCGCGTCCGGCTCCGGCGCTGGAGCGGACGCGTTCAGGAAGGGGCGGATCCGGACGCCGGGCTCCGGCTCCGGGTCCGCGCCGGCGGCCCCTGGGATCATTGCTGTACGGCGTTCTTCAGTTCGGCTATCAGGCGCGGACTCAGGGCACCGCCGGCGCGGCCGGCGAACAGCGTCATCTCGTACGCCACGGTGCCCAGGTTCGCCGTGCGGTCGGCGACGACGCCGAGTACCGAGCCGCTGCTGATCGCGCTGATCAGCAGGTATCCCTCGGCCATGTCGACGATCACCCGGTTGAGCGCGCCTAGTGCGTACCAGCTCGCGGCACCCCCGGCGAGGCTCGTCATGCCGGAGACCACCGCGGCGAGTCGTTCCGCGTTGGACCGGTCCTTGATCGCGGACATGGCCATCAGCAGCCCGTCCGAGGAGACCGCGATCGCCTCCATCACCCCGGCGGTGCTGGAGGTGAACGAGTCGAGCAGCCAGTTGAAGGTGCGTGCCTCGGGACTGAGGTCCCCTGTGGTGCTCTGTTCGACGTTCTCGTGGAGGAAGGGGCTGGTCACCGTGATGGGTCCTCTTCGTAGCGGCGGTCGGTACTGACTTCGCGCAGAGCACGGGCGACGCCCGCCTCGAACTCGCTGATCCGGTTGCGGACCTCGACGGGGTCGCCGGGGTCGGAACTGGTGGGTGGCACGGACTGGGTCGGTGCCACGGACAGGTTCGCGCCCGGCACCCGGCGGCTGAGCCGGGGCCGTTCCGCCGCCGGGGGCGTGGGATCGACCGCGCCCTCGGCCCGTCGTACGCCGTCCTGGAACGCCTCGACCAGTGCTCGGACGCTCGACGGATCCGCCGGTACGCCGATCAGCGGCCCGCCGGTGGCCGGTCCGGCCGGACCGGCGGGTGGGGCAGGTGGAGCAGGTGGGGCGGCCGGCAGGTTCGCGCCGGGTACCCGCTGCCGGATCGGCGACCGGGTACCGGGCCGGCCGGCGGGCGGGCCGACCGGGTTGGGTCCGGTCGGCGCCGGCACGGCGGCCGGTGGGCCGGCCGGTGCCGGCGGGCGGGCGGCACCGGGCGGCGGCGCGAGCGCCGGACGGTGCTGCGGCGCGACCCCGGACCGTGCTGCGGTGCCAGGGCCGGACCGTGCTGCGGTGCGAGCGCCGGGCGGGTGGCCGGCGGTGACAGGGTCGGGCCGGTCGCCGGCCCGGCGGCCGGGGAGCGGCCGGGGCCGGGCCGGCGACCGGGGTCGGCGGGGCGAGGTGCGCGGGACGCGCCGGCGGTACGGCCGACGGCGGCCAGACCGGCGGCGGACCGCCCGCGCTCGGGCCCTGGTCCTCGGCGGGCTCCGCGGTGTCGGCCTGGTTGCCGAAGGCGTTCCACGGGTCGCCGCTGGACATGCTGCGGGTGGCACGGCTGAGCAGTTCGGCGTCGAAGCCGGTCGGCGCCTCGGCGGCCGGTGGCTCCGGGGCGTGGGTGCCGGGCACGGCGGCCCGGCCGGCGCCGACGCCGACCGGCTCGGGCCGGCGGATCACGAGCGAGGCGCCCGGGATCTCCAGGGCCGCGGTGACGCCGCCACCGGGGGTGTGGCTGAGCCGGACGCTCCAGCCGTGCCGGCGGGCCAGCCGGCCGACCACGAACAGGCCGAGTACCTCGGTCGGGGCGAGGTCGAGGCGTTCCCGCCGGGTGAACCGGGCGTTCTCCTCGGCCATCCGGTCCCCGGTCAGGCCGATGCCGTGGTCGACCACGACCAGCCGGGCTCCGCCGTCGGTCAGCTCACCGGTCACCACCACGCGGGTGTGCGGCGGCGAGAACGAGGTGGCGTTCTCCATCAGCTCGGCGAGCGTCAGCACCAGGTCGCCGGCGATGGCGGGGGCCGCCGCCACGCCGGGCGGGACCTCCACGTCGACGCGGGTGTAGTCCTCGATCTCACCGAGCGCGAGCCGGACCACGTCGGCCAGCGGGACCGGCGCCACGTGACCGTCCGAGCCGGTGGCGCCGGAGAGCACCACCAGGCTGCCCGCGTTGCGGCGCAACCGGCTGGAGATGTGGTCCAGCCGGTAGAGGTGCTCCAGGCGGCCCGGGTCGGTCTCCTGCCGTTCCAGCCGGTCGATGAGCGCGATCTGGCGGCCGACCAGGTTCTGCGTACGGCGGCCGACGTGGCCGAACATCTGCGCCACGTTGCGCCGCCCGGCGACCTGCCGCTCGACCAGGCGGGCGGCGGTGTGCTGCACCCGGTCGAACGCGCGGGCCAGCTCGCCGATCTCGTCCCGGGCGCTGACCTCCACCGGGTCGAGGCGTACCGGGGGGACCGTTTCGGACTCGTCGTCGGCGACCCGGGTCAGCTCGGCCTCGGTGACCCGGGCGACCCGCTCGGCGGAGCGGGTCAGCCGGCTCAGCGGCCGGGCCACCGTCCGCGCCACAGTCATGCTCAGCAGCACCACGACGAGCAGGATGGCCGCCGCCGCCAGGCTGACCAGCCAGGCCGCGGTCAGGGCCTCCCGTTCCCGGGCGCGGGTCTCCGCGATGACGTCCGCGACGACCTTCTTCTCCACGAACTGGCCCAACGTGATCATCGACCGGGCCGAGGGGAACAGCACGTCCAGCGGCACCGGCGCGATCGCTCCGACCGGGTCCCGGAGGCTGTCCACCAGGAACGTCGGGCTGGTCCGGGCGGCCACCGCCGCGTCGTCCAGCTCGGCCACCTTCAGCTGCTCGGGCGTGATCAGCTTGCGGAACCGCCGGTTGTCGACATTGAGCCCCGCCATGCACGCCACGAACGACCGCGCCACCAGCGGATCGCCCGTCGCCTTGACCAGCACGATCTGGGTGGTGCACGAGCTCAGTGCCTCGTCGACGCGCAGCAGCGCGTCCAGGGCGAGCACCTGCCGTCCGGCCGCGGTGTCGGTGTCCACCTGGAAGGGCAGCCGCAACGCGTCGATCAGGGCGGTGTCGACCTCGCCGAACACGGTCAGGATCTGCTGCGGCGTGGCCCGGCCGGCGAGCGTGGCGTTCCGGACGTCCTCCAGCCGGCGTACCCCGTCGAGGCTCTCCCGGACCGGCGCGGGCAGCGACTCGGCGCGCAGGTCGGCGACCCGGTCGTCGACGGTGGCCGACTTCTGGATCAGCTCGGTGCGGCTCACCCGCCCGAGCAGCAGACCGACCGAGAGCAGGCGTTCCTGCTGCATGTCCTGGACCAGGCTGCCGACCCGGCTGGCGATGCGGACGGTCTCGGCGGTGTCGGCGGCCCGCTGGGCCGTGGACACCCGGTCGATGACGACCGGTACGGCCAGCCCGACCATGCTGAGCAGGGGGATGATCACCAGCAGGGCGAGCTTGCCCCGGATGCGTAACTTACCGAGCAGCATCGAACGGCCTCCACCGATCGGCGTCGCCACCGTGTCCCACCGCGACCGGCTGGCGGTCGGCGTCGGACGCGGCGGGCGGCGGGGCGGCGTGGACGGTCGGCGCCGGTCCGGCAGCGGCCGGCTCCCGTCCGGTCGGTGCGGTGCCCCGGGACCGGTCCCGGCGCGCCGCGACCACGTGCAGCGCCACGATCCCGGCGATCAGCGCCACCGCCGCCCCGGCGGCGATCCGGCCGAGCAGCCGGTCCCGCTCGAGGGCCTCGAGCCGCTCTCTCAGCAGCTTGTCGAGCTGGTCGAGGATGACGGTGCGGAGCTGCTTGGCGGCGTTCTGTGCGCTGAGCCCGGCGCGGGTGAGCTGGTCGGTGCCCGGGGCGGACCGGCCGGCGCCGGGCGCCGAGTAGACCGAGAACGTCTCGAGTGAACGCTGGTAGGTGTCCAGCGGGGTGAGCACGTTGGCGCCCAGTTCGGTGCTCTCCGAGTTGTCCACCGCCGACCGCAGGTCCGCGACCAGGTCGGTGGCGGGGCCGAGCGCGGCGACCCGCAGTTCGGCCAGCTCCGCGCCCGTCCGCGCGCGGTCGGCGGCGGGGCGCTTGGCGGACAGCCGGGCCAGGTCGACGAGGCGGCCGGCCAGCACCGTCGCGGTGGGCAGGTCCCCACCGATGCCGTCCTGGAGGAAGAACGAGTCGGAGCGGGGGTCGCGGATCAGGCCGGAGCTCTCCCGCACCTTGCGGTAGAGCGCCAGGAGCAGGTCGGACGCCTCGCCGTAGGCCCGGTACGCCGACTCGGCGTCACCGAACCCGCGGTCCGGCAGCGCCTCCAGCTTGGCCCGCAGCCCGGCCCAGCGCTCGTGGGTGCGCAGTTCGTCGCCGACGGCGCTGTCCACCGCCGCGACGCCCTCGATGGCGGTGGCGAGCGAGGCCCGGGAGACGGCCCCCTCGGCGACGGCGATGGCCTGGGCCTCCACCAGGGAGTCGGTGATCGGCCCGAGGGCCCGCAGGTAGCGGACGCCGAGGCGTTCCCGGCTCACCAGGTCGTGGTCGTCGGCGTAGTCGCGTTCGGCCTGGACGAAGATCAGCCCGAGCGGGGCCAGCAACGCCAGCACCAGAACCAGGGCGAGCGTACGGCCCGGTACGGCGGGCCGCCGACGGACCCGCGGCGCGGGGACTGTCATGGTGTGTCTCCTCCGGCGACGGCGGGGCGATCGGTGCCCCGGGAGGTCGCCGTACGCAGTCCCGTGCACCGGACCGGAAAAGTAGCCGAACCGGACGCGGGTGAGACCTCGGCCGATGAGTCGGCTTCACGTCAGTCCATTTTGGGTGACCGTGTGTCAGGGCGAAAGGTACGTAGCGTGTGATCGTGTTGCCGAGAAATGACATCGACGATGGTTTGCGCCCTAGATGTGAATTCACATGATCCGAATTCGCCGCGCTGGGATGCTCTGGACCTTTGGCGGATGACGCACGCTACGCGACGAACGGTGCAACCGGACAGACGTACGGCGGATCTCAGCGAATGCTCAGCCGCCGGCCCGTACCGTGTGCGCATGAGATCAACCGCCGCGCGGCTCCGGCGCGCCCTGGCCGGCCGTCCGCGCCGCACCGTCGCCGCCGTGGTGGTCGTCCTCGTCGCCGCCGCGCTGGTCTGGGCGGCCCGGCCGCAGGGCTCGGACTTCCGGACCGAGTCGGCGCTGGTGACCGTACGCTCCGGCCCTTCCGGGGACGAGCCGGTGGACCTGGACACCACGCTCTACCTGCCGGAGGGCGCCTCGTCGTCGAACCGGGTGCCGGCGGTGCTGCTGGCGCACGGCTTCGGCGGGACCAAGGACTCGGTCCGCTCCGACGCCGAGGACCTGGTGGCCCGCGGGTACGCGGTGCTCACCTGGACCGCCCGCGGCTTCGGGCGCAGCGGCGGCCAGATCCACCTGGACAACCCCGACTACGAGGTGCGGGACGCGCAGCGCCTGCTCGACCGGCTGGCGCAGCGGCCGGACATCCGCCTCGACGCGGACGGCGACCCTCGGGTCGGTGTGGTCGGCGGCTCGTACGGCGGCGGCCTGGCGCTGCTGCTGGCCGCGCGGGACCAGCGGGTCGACGCGATCGTCCCGATGATCACCTGGAACGATCTGTCCCGCGCCTTCCTGCCGGAGAGCACCGGCCGGCAGCCCACCGACGGCGTGTTCAAGAAGGGCTGGGCCGGCATCTTCTTCGGTGGCGGCGGCAACGCCGGCTCCGGTCCGGCCGGGCTCTCCGGGGCCACCGCCGCCGCGCCGGAGGGCGCGCCCGAGTCCGCCGGTCCGCCGAGCCCGCAGCCGGGCGCCGGCCCGGGCACCGGCTCCGGTCGCGCGCCGGCCGGCGCCGCCGACCCGTCCTGCGGCCGCTTCGCCGCCGACGTCTGCGCCGCGTACCTGCGCATCGCCACCACCGGCCGGGCCGACGCGGCGGCGGTCGAACTGCTGCGCCGGTCGTCGCCGGCCGGCGTGCTGGACCGGATCAAGTCCCCGACGCTGCTGGTCCAGGGCGAGGCGGACACGCTGTTCCCGCTGGCCGAGGCGGACGCCAACGCCCGGGGCATCGCCGCGGCCGGCACGCCGGTGCGGGTCGCCTGGTTCACCGGCGGCCACGACGGCGGCTCCGGGCCCACCTCCGACTCGGACCGGGTGAAGTTCCTGACCGCGCAGTGGCTCGACCACTACGTCAAGGGCGACGGGGCGGCCCCCGGCGACACGTTCACGTTCTCCCGCATCGCCGGCTTCGACGCGCTCGACCGGGGCCTGGTGGCGACCGGCTTCCGCATCGCCGACTACCCCGGCCTGGCCGGGCAGGAGCGCCGCGAGGTGACGCTCGCCGGGCCGCCCCAGCCGGTCGCCGTACCGCCGAACGGCAACCCGGCGGCGATCTCCTCGGTGCCGTTCGCTGGTGCGCTCGGCTCGCTGCTCGACGGCGTGGCGGGGGACATCCCCGGCCAGCACGCGCGCTTCGAGTCGGCGCCGCTGGACGAGCCGGTCGACGTGGTGGGCGCGCCCACTGTGCGGATCAGGGCGGCCTCACCGACCGGTGAGGCGGTGCTGTTCGTGAAGCTCTACGACGTGGACCCGCAGGGCGCGTCCACGCTGCCGTCCGGCCTGGTCGCGCCGGTGCGCCTGACCGGCCTGCCGGCCACCGTCGAGGCGGCCACGCCGGTCACCGTCACGCTCCCGGGGATCGTCCGGCGGGTCGAGGCCGGGCACCGGCTGCGGCTCGTGGTGGCGACGTCGGACCAGGCGTACGCCTCGCCGGCCGAACCGGCGGTGCTCACCGTGGCGCTCGCGGACGGACCGCTCGCGCTGCCCACCGTCGACGCCACGCCGATCCCCACCACCGCCACGATCTGGCGCTGGGCGCTGGCCGGCCTGCTCGCCGTGATCGTGGCCGGGCTCGTCGTGGTCGTGCTGCTCACCCGCCGCCGGCACCGCCGCCAGGACGACTCCGTGCACCCGGAGTACGCGGGCGTCCCGCTCGCCGTGCGCAACCTGCGCAAGGAGTACGCGGACGGTTTCGTCGCGGTCTCCGACGTGGACTTCGAGGTGCACCCCGGTCAGGTGGTCGGCCTGCTCGGGCCCAACGGCGCGGGCAAGACGACCACGCTGCGGGTGCTGATGGGGCTGACCCAGCCCACCGCCGGGGAGATCTACGTCTTCGGTCACCGGCTGGTGCCGGGCTCACCGGTGCTGTCCCGGATCGGCGCGCTGGTCGAGGGGCCGGGCTTCCTGCCCCACCTGTCCGGCCTGGACAACCTGAAGGCGTACTGGCGGGCGACCGGGCGGCCGTGGGAGGACGCGCACTTCGACGAGGCGCTGGAGATCGCCGGACTGGGTGACTCGGTGCACCGGCGGACGAAGAAGTACAGCCACGGCATGCGGCAGCGGCTGGCCATCGCCCAGGCCATGCTCGGCCTGCCCGAGCTGCTCGTGCTGGACGAGCCGACGGACGGGCTGGACCCGCCGCAGATCGCCGAGATGCGCCGGGTGCTCCAGCGTTACGCCACCGACGGCCGGGCGGTGCTGGTCTCCAGCCACCTGCTGGCCGAGGTGGAGCAGACCTGCACGCACGCGGTGGTGGTGAACAAGGGGCGGATCGTGGCGTCCGGCCCGGTGGAGGACATCGTCGGCGAGTCGCCGAGCGTGCTGTTCGAGGTGAGCGACCCGGACGCGGCGCGTACGGTGCTCGACCGGCTCGACGGCGTACGGGTGTTGCCCGACACCGAGGGCGGGCTGGTGGTCGACACGAACGGCACCGCCCGCAGCGAGGTGGTGGCCGAACTGGTCCGGGCCGGCATCGGGGTGGACCGGGTGGTGCCCCGGCGCCGCCTGGAGGACGCGTTCCTCGCCCTGGTGGGCGAGAACTCTCGGGGAAGCGGGGACCGGTGATGGCGGGTTCGTCTGTGGCATCGTCGCCTGGTGGCGGCACGTCCGGTACGGCGGCGCCGGGCCCCGGCGGCGCGGCGGCCGGTTACCGGCCCTCGGCCACGCTCCCGTTCGCGGCGGAGTTCCGGCGGCAGGCGTCGCGCCGGCGTACCCAGCTCGCGCTGGGCTTCATGGTGCTGCTGCCGCTGATCATCCTGGTGGCGTTCCAGTTCGACGCCGGGGACGACGACGGCGGCGGGCGGGGCGAGTTCTCCAGCCTGGCCGACCTGGCCACCTCGGGCGGGCTCAACTTCACCCTGTTCTCGATCCTGGTGTCCGCGTCGTTCCTGCTGGTCGTGGTGGTGGCGCTGTTCTGCGGCGACACGGTGGCGAGCGAGGCGAGCTGGGGCAGCCTGCGCTACCTGCTGGCGGTGCCGGTGCCCCGGGCCCGGCTGCTCGCGGTGAAGCTGGTCGTCGCGCTCGCGTACTCCGGACTGGCCCTGCTGTTGCTCGCCGGCACCGCGCTGCTCGCCGGCACGCTCCGGTACGGCTGGAAGCCGCTGAGCAGCCAGGTGTCGGCGGAGCTGGCCCCGGCCGACGGGTTGCTACGGCTGCTCGGCGTGCTCGGCTACCTGGCGGTCGTGCTGCTGGTGGTGGCCGGGCTGGCGTTCCTGCTGTCGGTGACCACCGATGCCGCGCTGGGCGCGGTCGGCGGGGCGGTGCTGCTCTGGATCCTGTCCAGCATCCTGGACCAGATCACCGCGTTGGGCGGGCTGCGGAACCTGCTGCCGACCCACTACAGCAGCGCCTGGCTGGGGTTGCTGTCGACGCCGATGCAGACCGACGACGTGGTCAAGGGCGCGTTCTCGGCGGTCGTCTACGCCACGTTGTTCTGGGGCGTGGCCTTCTGGCGTTTCACCCGTAAGGACGTCACGAGCTGAGGTGACCCGGGAGGGGGTCGCGTCAGCGGCGGCCCGGCCCATATCATGGGAGCGTTCCCATGCAATTGTCCCGCCTGCAAAGAAATCGATTAACATCGATACATGTGGTCGCCATCCTGGAGCCGTCAAACACTCGTCCCAGGAGGTCACACATGATCCCGACCCAGCTCAGCGGCCCTGTCCTGTCCCTGTTCCGCGCGGTGGTGGGGTTGCTGTTCCTATGCCACGGCGCGGCGTCGATATTCGGCGTCCTCGGCGGCAACCGAGGCTCCGGCGAGGCCGTCCCGTTCGCCACCTGGCCCGGCTGGTGGGCGGCGCTGATCCAGCTCGTGTGCGGCGGGCTGGTGCTCGTCGGCCTGTTCACCCGGCCGGCAGCGCTGCTCGCCTCCGGCTCGATGGCGTACGCGTACTTCGTGGTGCACCAGCCGGACCACCTGATGCCGATGCAGAACGGCGGCGAGCTGGCCGCGCTCTTCTGCTGGTCGTTCCTGCTGGTCGCGGTGCTCGGCCCGGGAAGCTGGGCGCTCGACGCGCTGCTGAGCCGCCGGCGTGCCACCACGGCGGAGCCCACCGCGGCCCCGGCCTCGGTGCCGGTCTGAGCCGTCGCCCGCTCACCAGATCCCGGCCGGGTGCTCCCCCGCCGGGCTCTGGTGCTACAGCGGATTGACCGGCGGAGTCGTGGGCGACGGCGGGACGGCCGGAGTGGGCGCGTCGGTGGACGGCTTGCTGCGCTTCCACGCGCTGACACCGAGCCGGCCGGTGTTGCCGAGGTCGATCGGCCCGCTCAGGGCGACCGGGTACGCCGGCCGGCCGGCGATCGGGGCGACGTCGAGTTCGGTGCCGTTCGTCGCCGGCACCGTCGCGTCGGTGACCAGGTTCCGCCAGATCAGTGCCGCGCCGGCCCGCTCGCCGGGGGCCAGCACGATCCGGGTGGGCGGGGCGTCGAAGCCGGAGGTGATCGGCTTGGCGCCCGGAATGATCCGCACCGTGACCGGGTCGCCGTCGGCGTCCCGGAGCGCGACCGCCGGATAGCCGCGCAGTTCGTACGGCCGGTCGCCGCAGTTGACCAGCTCCAGGCCCAGTGCCCGCAGCCCCATCGCGGCGCTGACCCCGCGTTCGGTGATCGCGATGCCCTCCGGGGAGCAGGTGGCGGCGGGAGTCGGCTCGGCGGAGGGGGAGGCCGTGCGCGGCGGCACCGTGGGCAGCGCGTCGGCAGGTCTCTGGGCGGGGGCGCAGGCGGCCATCAGCGTCACGCCGGCGAGGGCGCCGATCAGGCGCGCCGTTCTCCGCATCCGGCGATCATGCCACCCGGCCACGTTCGGCGAGGACCGCGTCGAGCAGGCCCGGGTAGAGGCGGTCCAGCTCCTCGCGGCGCAGCCGTACGTAGCGGGTGGTGCCGGCGACCCGGGTGCGGGTCAGGCCGGCCTCCCGCAGCACCTTGAGGTGGTGGCTGCGGGTGGCCTTGGAGACGCCGAACTCGAACGAGCCGCAGGCGTGTTCCCCGCCCGGCGCGAGCGCGCGCACGATCTGCAGCCGGACGTCGTCGGCCAGCGCCGCCAGGACGGCGGTGACCGGCACCTCGCGCAGCTCGGGCTCGTGCAGCTCCATGTGACAACGATAACCCATGTTCGACAATCATCGAACAAGTTCCTAGAGTCGGGGCGTTGGTTCGACGGTACTCGAACATAGGAGCTGCGATGCGTTCCCGTCACGCCACCCTCCCGATCTTCGCCGCGGTCAGCTGGGGCGTCATGTTCCCGGTGCTCGCCAGCGCGCTCACCCGCGTGGACGCGCTCAACCTGACCGCCGCCCGGTACGTGCTCGCCACCGCCGTGCTGCTCGCCCTGCTGCTGGCCCGCGAGGGGGTGGCCGCCCTGGCCACCCAGCGGCGCGGCCTCGAGGTGGTGCTCCTCGGCGCGCTCGGCTTCGCCGGGTTCAACACGCTGATGAACCTCGCCCTCGGCCACGCCGCGCCGCAGCAGATCGCGCTGTTCGCGGCCACCGTGCCGCTTGTCACCCAGTTCGTCCGCTGGGCGCGCGACGGCGTCCGCCCGCGTCCGGCGCTGCTCGGCATCTCCCTCGTCGCCCTGGCCGGTGTCGGCCTGGTGATCACCCGCGGCCGGCTCGACGGGCTGGGCCAGTTCGGCTGGGGCGGGCTGCTCATGATCGGCGCCGTGCTCGGCTGGGCGTTCTACACCCACGGCGCGAGCCGGTTCCCCGAGTGGTCCGCGCTGCGCTACACCACGCTGACCGCCGTCGCGGGCATGGTCGCGATGATCGGCGCCAGCGCCGTCGCCGACCTCACCGGACTCCAGCACGCGCCGTCCGCCGCCGACCTCGCCGCTGTCGCTCCCCAGCTCACGTACGCGGTGCTGGTCGCCGCCGTCCTCGCGGTGCTGGCGTGGAACACCGGCGTCCGGCGGCTCGGCCCGGCCAATGCCGCACTGTTCATGAACCTGGTGCCGGTGGCCACGTTCGCGGTGCAGATCGTGCGCGGATACCGGCCGGTCGCGGTGGAGCTGGTGGGTGCCGGGCTGACCGTCGCCGCCCTGGTTGCCGCGAACCTCGTCACCCGTACCCGCTCGGCAGCGGTGACCACGACGGCGGCGGAGCCGGTCGCGGTGATGGACCGGCCCGCGGTGGTGGACCCGGTGGCGGTGGTCGGACGTTGAGCCGGCCCACAGCGTGGGATCCCGAGGTGGCGCGGCCGTGAGCAGCGCATAGACTCGGCGGCACAACTGAATACCTCATCCAGAGGGGCTGAGGGATACGGCCCGACGACGCCCCGGCAACCACCCGCGCGCTCGACGACGAGCGACAGCGGGCAGGTGCCAATTCCGTCCCCGCCGCACCCGGCGATGCGGGGAAAGATGAGAGGAACTCCTCGACATGACGTCGACGCTTCCCGTCGCCACCGGTATCGACACCACCCTCAGCCCGGCCCGCGCCCTGGTCTGCCGTGCCTGCTCGGCGCGCTACCCGCTGGCCGCCCAGCACGCCTGTTACGAGTGTTTCGGGCCGCTCGAGGTGGACTACGACACCGCCGCCCTGGCCACCGTCACCCGGGAGCAGATCGAGGCCGGTCCGGCGAACATCTGGCGGTACGCCGCACTGCTGCCCGCCGGTCAGGACCCGGCCACCCGCGTCACCCTCGACCCGGGGCTGACCCCGCTCGTCGCCGCCCCGAACCTCGCGGCCGAGCTGGGGCTGAGCGCGCCGCTCTGGGTCAAGGACGACAGCGCGAACCCCACCCACTCGTTCAAGGACCGGGTGGTCTCGGTCGCGCTCACGGCGGCCCGGGCGCTCGGCTTCAGCCGGTACGCCTGCGCCTCCACCGGCAACCTCGCCAACTCGGTCGCCGCGCACGCCGCCCGGGCCGGCGTGCCGTCGATCGTCTTCATCCCCGGCGACCTGGAGCAGGGCAAGGTCGTCACCACCGCCGTCTACGGCGGTGACCTGGTCGCCATCGACGGCTCGTACGACGACGTGAACCGGCTCTGCGGCGAGCTGGTGGAGACCGACGAGTTCGAGGACACCGCGTTCGTCAACGTCAACGTGCGGCCCTACTACGCGGAGGGCTCCAAGACGCTCGGCTATGAGGTGGCCGAGCAGCTCGGCTGGCGGATCCCGGCCCAGGTGGTCATCCCGATGGCCAGCGGCGAGCTGCTCACCAAGATCGACAAGGCGTTCACCGAGCTGGTCGAGATCGGGCTGGTCGAGGCGCCGGCCGGCGGCTGGAAGGTGTTCGGCGCGCAGTCGGCCGGCTGCAACCCGATCGCCACCGCGCTGCACGGCGACACCGACACGATCACGCCGGTCAAGCCGGCCGGCATCGCCAAGTCGCTGAACATCGGCGACCCCGCCGCCGGGCTGTACGCGCTGGAGGCGGTGCGCCGCACCGGCGGCTGGATGGACTACGCCGACGACGACGAGATCCGTGAGGGCATCCGGCTGCTCGCCCGTACGACAGGGGTGTTCGCCGAGACGGCGGGCGGCGTGACGGTCGCGGTGCTGCGCAAGCTGGTGGAGTCCGGCCGGCTCGACCCGGCCGCCGAGACGGTCGTGTTCAACACCGGCGAGGGCCTGAAGACGCTCGACGCGGTGGCCGCCCAGGTCGGCCCCACCCACCGCATCAAGCCCAGCCTCCGCGCCGCCCGCGACGCCGGCCTCCTCGCCTGACTCCGGAGCCGGCCTCGGCCGGGTGGGGGAGGTGGGCTCGCCCGGGTGGGGGATCGAGTGAGACCGGTGGGTAACCGGTGATGTGCGGTGAGTGCCAGAAAACCGCCCTCAAGGACTTGACGGCAGGAACCGGACGGCGCAAGATGCTTCGTGCGGGAGGGCATCCGCCGGAGACTTTTCAAGTTCTTGCGACCCAACGCCGGAGGCGTTGTGCGGACGTCCCTCCCGACCAACGTCCGAGGAGGCCAGCGGAAAACCGCTGGCCTCCTCGCTGTGTCCGGCGCACCCTCGGTGACATGACGCTGACGGTGACGCCACTGGATCCCGCCGACCGGCAGACGCTCGACGCGGTGTACCGGATCGCGTGCGCCGCGCAGGCCGTCGACGAGCCCGACCTGCCCGACCCCTGCCGCCGGCGGTTCGAGGCACCGCTGTCGCACCCGATGCCCGGCATCGACACGCGCTGGCTGGTGGCCCGCCTCGACGGGACGCCGGTCGGCTGGCTCCGGCTCTACCTGCACACGATCGACAACACCGAGAACGCCAGCGTCGAGCTGACCGTGGACCCGGCGTACCGGCGGCGCGGCATCGGGCGCACGCTGCACGAGCACGGCGTCCGGTTGCTGCGGGAGCGCGGCGGCAAACGCCTCGTCGGCGCGACGGTCGCCGCGCTGCCCGGCCAGGAGGACCGGGTCTTCCCCGGTGCCGCGTTCGCCGCCGCCACGGGCGCCAAACCGGCGCTGGCCGACGTCCGCCGTCGCCTCGACGTGGCCGGGCTCGACCGCGACCGGCTGTCCGCGCTGCTGGCCGGGGCCGGCGCCGCGGCCACCGGGTACCGGCCGGTGCGGTGGCGCGACCACACCCCCGAGGAGTACGTCGCGGACGTCGCCTACCTGGACGGCCGGTTGCTGCTCGACGCCCCGATGGGTGAGCTGGACTGGGAGCCGGAGCAGGTGGACGCCGCGCGGGTACGCGACGCGGAGCGGGCGCTTGATGCCCGGGGCGTACGCCGCTACAACACCGGCGTGGTGCACGAGGCGTCCGGCCGGCTGGTCGGCTGGACCCAGCTCAGCCTGGACGCGAGCAGCACGGACCATGCCTGGCAGCAGATCACGCTGGTCGACCCCGACCACCGCGGCCACCGGCTCGGCCTGCTCTGCAAGGCCGGGAACCTGGAGTACGCGCTGGCGCACGAACCGGCGTTGCGGGCCGTCGACACCTGGAACGCGGTAGCGAACCGGCACATGGTCGCGATCAACGACCAGCTCGGGTACCGCCCGGCTGCCGGGTCCGTCGACTGGCAGTTGACGATCTGAGTTGTGACACGCCCCTACTGATCTGGTGCCTTTCTGTTGCATGATGGCGGGCATGACGGAGACCCCGCACCCCCTGTACGACAGGCACCGCGAGACCCTCGACCGGGCGCTGACCGCCATCGCGGAGCGCGGGTACTGGTCGGCCTACCCCGAGTCGCCCAGCCCCCGGGTGTACGGCGAGACCGCAGCCGCCGACGGCAAGGCCGCCTTCGAGGCGTACCTGGGCGGGGACTTCCCGCTCGACCAGGCCGGTGACGGCGCCACCGTGGCCACCGAGGTCAGCCCGTTCGGGGTGACGCTGGACGTGCGCTACCCGCACGCGGGCGCCGACCAGTTGGTGTCCGCCGCGAGCACGGCGCTGCCCGCCTGGCGGGACGCCGGCCCGCAGACCCGGGTCGGTGTCTGCCTGGAGATCCTGGACCGGCTGCACAAGAACATCTTCGAGCTGGCGAACGCGGTGCAGTTCACCAGCGGTCAGGCGTTCGTGATGGCGTTCCAGGCCGGTGGCGCGCACGCGCTGGACCGCGCGCTGGAGGCGGTCGCCTACGCGTACGCCGAGATGAGCCGCCACCCGGGGACCGCCGGGTGGGAGAAGGCCGCCGGCAAGGGCGACCCGCTGCGGATGACCAAGACGTTCCACGTGGTGCCGCGCGGGGTCGCGCTGGTCATCGGCTGCAACACGTTCCCGACCTGGAACTCGTACCCCGGTCTGTTCGCCTCGCTGGCCACCGGCAACCCGGTGGTGGTGAAGCCGCACCCGCGCGCGGTGCTGCCGCTGGCGATCACGGTGAAGTACGCCCGTCAGGTGCTCGCCGAGGCCGGGTTCGACCCGAACCTGGTGCAGCTCGCCCCAGAGACCGACGGCGAGAAGCTGGCCACCACGCTGGCCCTGCACCCGGCCGTCAAGATCGTCGACTTCACCGGCTCCACCGAGTACGGCGACTGGCTGGAGGCGAACGCCCGGCAGGCCGCCGTCTACACCGAGAAGGCCGGCCTGAACACGGTGGTGATCGACTCCACCGACGACTTCGCCGGGCTCTGCCGCAACCTCGGCTTCACGCTGACGCTGTACAGCGGGCAGATGTGCACCACCTCGCAGAACCTGCTCATCCCGCGCGACGGCATCTCGACCGACCAGGGGCACAAGAGCTTCGACGAGGTGGCCGCCGGGATCGCCGGCGCGGTCGCCAAGCTGACCGCCGACCCGGCCCGGGGCGTCGAGCTGACCGGCGCGATCGTCAACGACGGCGTGCTGGAGCGGCTGGACGAGGTCACCAAGGTTGGCGAGCCGGTGCTGGAGTCGCGCACCCTCGAGCACCCGTCGTTCCCCGGCGCGGTGGTGCGTACGCCGACGGTGGTGAAGCTGGACGCCTCCGACACCGCCACGTACTCGCGGGAGTGGTTCGGGCCGATCTCGTTCGCCATCGCCACCGACTCGACCGAGCACAGCCTGCGCATCCTGCGCGAGACGGTGGGGGAGAAGGGCGCGCTCACAGCGGGCGTCTACTCCACCGACGAGGCGGTGCTGGACGAGGCCGAGAAGGCGGCGATCGACGCCGGCGTGCACCTGTCCTGCAACCTGACCGGCGGTGTCTTCGTCAACCAGTCGGCCGCGTTCTCCGACTTCCACGGCTCCGGCGCGAACGCGGCGGCCAACTCGGCGCTGACCGACGGCGCGTACGTGGCCAACCGGTTCCGGATCGTGCAGAGCCGCCGCCACGCCTGAAAGGAGGGGCCCCTTCTTAACGCCTCCGGTAGAGGAGGGGCCCCTTTTTAACGCCGCTCAACGCCGCGCCGGCTCAGGCGGACCGGCGCATCTGGAGTTCGTGCAGGCCGGTGATCCGGGGGTGCGGCACCCGTACGCCGGTGTCCACGAAGCCCAGCTTCTGATACGCCCGGTAGGCGCGTTCGTTGCCGACCACGACCTCCATCATCAGCTCGGGCCGTCCGCAGGCGCGCGACCAGGCGGCCACCTCGTCGACGAGCGCCGCCAGCAGGCCGGTGCCCCGCCGGGCCGGGGTCACGTAGACCGCGTAGACGAGCGTCAGGCCCGGCTCGTCCGGTGCGGCGATGCCGCCGGCGTGGCCCACCAGACGGCCGCCCGGGTCGGCCACGAACTGCGCGGTGTGGTCGCCCCGGGAGACGGCCGCGACCCGGGCCGCGTACTCCGCGTGCGGCAGGGCGGCGGCCTCGGCCACCGTCTCCAGGAACGCCAGCGGGGAGTCGGCCAGCATCTCCAGCCGGAGCGCCCGCATCCGGGCGGCGTCCGCCGGCCGGACCCGGCGGACGGTGGTCGTGGTGGTCGCGCTGGTCATGCCGCATGCATACCGGACGGCCCGCCGAGGGTGTGCGACAGGCCCGGGTACGCCCCGGAATATGCCCGATTTGTGGTCGTGCGCCGCCGTCACGCCTCGTGTAGCGTGCGATTTCGGTCACTGAATTCAGCGTCACCTATCGCTGAACCGGTGCGCCGCCGGTGCCGGTCCGCCGGTCTCCGGGTGTTGGAACGCCGCGCAGAGTGAGGAAGTGCACCGTGGCACAGGGCACCGTGAAGTGGTTCAACGCCGAAAAGGGCTACGGCTTCATCGCCGTCGACGGCGGGCAGGACGTCTTCGTCCACTTCTCCGCGATCGAGATGGACGGCTACAAGGCGCTCGACGACGGTCAGCGGGTCGAGTTCGAGATCGCGCAGGGGCAGAAGGGTCCGCAGGCCGAGCGGGTCCGCGTCATCGCCTGACCCGCGGCGGGCGGTGCTCCCGCGGCCGGACCCGGACCGGGGGCTGCGGTGCGGTCCACCACCATGGAAGATCATGAGCCGTTCCAGCCGTAGTCGCTGAGGAGGGCCCATGTCCGATCTGCCCCCGTCGGGTGCCACCGAGCCGGCGGCGTCCGGCCCTCCGGCCGACCCGACCGCACCCCCGCCTCCTGCCGCCGATCCGGCATCGGGGCCGTCGGGGACCACCGGAGGGGCCCCGCCCGGCTCCGGCGCGTCCGGCGCCGACCCGTGGGCCGGTCACACCGGCCCCGTACCGATCGTGCCTGCCCAGCCGGGGTACGACAGCCCGCAGCCCGGCGCCCCGAACCCGGCCGGCCAGCCCGCCTGGGGCGCCCCGCCCGGCTCGTACGCGCCGGGCCCCCCGCCGCCCGGCTCGAACGCCCCGGGCACGCCAGCACAGGGCTGGACCGCGCCCGGTACTCCGCCGCAGGGCTGGACCGCGCCGGGCACCCCACCGCACGGCTCGAGCGCGCCGGGTACTCCGCCGCACGGCTGGAACACGCCGGGAACCCCACCGCAGGGCTGGAATGCGCCGCCGGGCACCCCGCCCCCGGGCTGGGGCGGCCCCGCGTACCCGGCCTATCCGATGCCTGGCGCGGCGTACCCGATGCAGGCCGGTCCCGGCGCGTACGCCGGCTGGTTCCCCGGCATCGACCCGCAGGATCCGCTCGTCAACCCGCCGCACGCGGGCATCGGTCCCTGGTTCGCCCGCTGTACCGCCGCGCTGCGGCGCGGCTGGCGGCAGCTGCTGCCGATCGTGCTGCTCACCCAGGTGCTCCCGGCTTCGGTGATCGGAGTCCTCACGCTCGTCTTCAGCCCGGAGGGCGAGCTGGCGACCGCACCGGACGGCGCACCGGCGCTGCCGGCCGGCTTCTGGGGGCAGATGTTCGCCTTCTACGGCGTGCTCCTGGCCGCCGGGCTGGTCTTCGGCCTGCTCCAGGCGACGGGCTGGGCCGCCGGCACCTGGGTGGTCGCCCGTCAGGCGGCCGGTGAGCCGACCGGACTCGGCGCCGCCTTCCGGTACGGGATGCGCCGTGCCCTCGGCCTGTGGGGCTGGACCCTCCTGGTCTCGCTGCTGGCCATGCTCGGCACCTGTTTGTGCCTGCTGCCCGGCATCTACGTCACGTTCGCGCTGGCCCTGTTCGGCCCGGTCTACCTGTTCGAGCGGCGGGAGCCCATCGGGCGGGCGTGGCGGATGTTCCACAACCGGTTCGGCATGGTGCTGGGCCGGGTCGCGCTGGTGATCGCGGTGCTCCTCGCGGCGACGGTGCTCGACGCCGTGGTGGGCGCTATCAGCGGGGCGGCGTTCGGTGTCGAGCCGATGAACGCCGTCGGCACCGCGATCGGCGCCGTGGTGCTGGCCGTGTTCGGCGCCCTGCTGGCCACTCCGGCCTACCTGGCGCAGCAGGTCGGGCTGGTCGTCACGTACGCCGAACAGCGGGCTCAGGAAGGCCCGGTGAACGCGGCCCGGCTGGCGGCGGAACTCGGCTGAGCGGGGCTGTCGTGCTTGCACTCGGCTAGGGAGAGTGCTAAACAAGTCATTGGCACTCGCGTACGGTGAGTGCCAGAAGGTCGGGGCGGTAGGGCCACGGCCGCGCCGGTGTCCGAAGGGGCGCCGGAGCGGTACGAGGCCGGTCGTCGCGGGCTGTCCGGCCCGACCGAGGAGACGTCGTCGTCGCCAGGTGGCGACGTCCCCAAGGTGCGTACACCAGACGGCCCATCCGGGCATCCCGGGTGGCCCGTGAGTGTCCAGGAGGACAACGCCGTATGGCCAAGATGATCGCGTTCGACGAAGAGGCGCGCCGCGGCCTCGAGCGGGGCATGAACCAGCTCGCCGACGCCGTGAAGGTGACCCTCGGCCCCAAGGGCCGCAACGTCGTGCTCGAGAAGAAGTGGGGTGCCCCCACCATCACCAACGATGGTGTGAGCATCGCCAAGGAGATCGAGCTCGAGGACCCGTACGAGAAGATCGGCGCCGAGCTGGTCAAGGAGGTCGCGAAGAAGACCGACGACGTCGCCGGTGACGGCACGACGACGGCGACCGTCCTGGCCCAGGCCCTGGTTCGTGAGGGTCTGCGCAACGTGGCCGCCGGCGCCAACCCGATGGCCCTGAAGCGGGGCATCGAGGCGGCCGTGGCCAACGTCTCGGAGGAGCTGCTCAAGCTCGCCAAGGACGTGGAGACCAAGGAGCAGATCGCCTCCACCGCCTCCATCTCCGCCGCCGACCCCAGCGTCGGCGAGATCATCGCCGAGGCGATGGACAAGGTGGGCAAGGAAGGTGTCATCACCGTCGAGGAGAGCAACACCTTCGGCCTGGAGCTCGAGCTCACCGAGGGCATGCGCTTCGACAAGGGCTACATCTCCGCCTACTTCATGACCGACCCGGAGCGTATGGAGGCCGTCTTCGACGACCCGTACATCCTGATCGTCAACAGCAAGATCTCGTCGGTGAAGGACCTGCTCCCGATCCTGGAGAAGGTCATGCAGTCGGGCAAGCCGCTGCTGATCATCGCCGAGGACCTGGAGGGCGAGGCCCTCGCCACCCTGGTGGTCAACAAGGTCCGTGGCACCTTCAAGTCGGTCGCCGTCAAGGCGCCGGGCTTCGGTGACCGCCGCAAGGCCATGCTGACCGACATCGCCATCCTCACCGGTGGCCAGGTCATCAGCGAGGAGGTCGGCCTCAAGCTGGACGCGACCGGCCTCGAGATGCTGGGCCGCGCCCGCAAGGTCGTGGTGACCAAGGACGAGACCACCATCGTCGACGGTGCCGGTGACGCCGAGCAGATCCAGGGCCGGGTGAACCAGATCCGGGCCGAGATCGACAAGAGCGACTCCGACTACGACCGGGAGAAGCTGCAGGAGCGTCTGGCCAAGCTGGCCGGCGGTGTTGCGGTGATCAAGGTCGGCGCGGCCACCGAGGTCGAGCTGAAGGAGCGCAAGCACCGCATCGAGGACGCCGTCCGCAACGCGAAGGCCGCCGTCGAGGAGGGCATCGTCCCGGGTGGTGGCGTCGCGCTGGTGCAGGCCGGCAAGACCGCCTTCGACAAGCTGGACCTGGCCGGTGACGAGGCGACCGGCGCGCAGATCGTCAAGATCGCGCTGGACGCCCCGCTGCGGCAGATCGCCGTCAACGCCGGCATGGAGGGTGGCGTCGTCGTCGAGCGGGTCCGCAACCTCGACCCGGGTCACGGCCTCAACGCCGCGACCGGCGAGTACGTGGACCTGCTGGCCGCGGGCATCATCGACCCGGCCAAGGTGACGCGTTCCGCGCTGCAGAACGCCGCCTCGATCGCCGCGCTGTTCCTCACCACCGAGGCCGTCGTGGCGGACAAGCCGGAGAAGACCCCGGCCGCCCCGGCGGGCCCGGGTGGCGGGGAGATGGACTTCTGAGTCCAGCTCCATCCAGTACGCCGAAGGGGGCGGGCCGCGTCAGCGGTCCGCCCCCTTTCCGCGTACGCGTCAGGTGGGCAGCGGGCGCTGGTTGCGCCGCTTGTGCGCCCTGTCGTACGGCGGTGGCAGCCGCCTCGGCTCGTCCACCGGTTGCCGTGGCTCCTCAATTGTTGGCCCGTCGGCGCCGGTCAGCTCGGCGAGCTGTTCGGCGTCGCCGATGTCGAGCCGGTCGAACGGGAGCTGGCCGGGAAGCTCGTCGGCCGGGCGCCGGCCCGCCGTGGGATCCTCGGCCCGTTCGTCATTCGTGGTCATGCACCGCCTCCTCTGCTCCGACCGTAGAGCCCGGTCGATGGCGAAGGAGGCCGAATGGCGCTATTGACGTTTATGCCCTGTTAATGGCTTTCCGGTAGAGGAAGAACACCCGCTCGATCCGGGCCCCCGCCGCGTTCGAGTAGAACGGCACCGGCCCCACCCAGCCGATCTGTGCCGCGGTGATCCCGGCGGCCGCCTGGTCGCGCAGGCAGCGCCGCAACAGCACGCCGCCGATCCCGGAGCCCTCCGCCGCCGGTGCGGTGCCCATCGGCCCGAACCAGCTCGGCCGCGCCGACCCGTACGCGGCGAACCCGAGGATCTCGCCGTCCCGCTCGGCGACGTGCACTCCCGCGTCCGGCCGCCCCACCGAACCGGCCAGCTCACCGTCCCAGGTGCCGCCGAACGTGGACCGGGCGAACGCGGCGAGCGCCGGCAGGTCGTCGGAGGTGCCACGGCGTACGGTCACGCCCCGCCCGGCCAGCCGCTGCTCGGCGGCCTCGGTGGAGCGCAGCGCCGCCGACCCCTCGGCCAGCTCGGCGGTCATGTTCCAGGCGGTACGGTCCTGCCGGTAGCCGAGCCGCTGCGCGGCGCAGACCGCCGGGGTGTAGCGCACGTCGATGCCGGGCCAGACGTAGTGCGGCGGGTTGCCGGCGAGCAGCACCTCGGCGGCGCCGAGCGCGCCGAGGCGGCTCTCCGCCTCGCTCAGCAGTGCCCCGCCCACGCCCTGGCGGCGCTCCGTCGGCGCGACCGCGACCAGGTCGACGTGGCCGAGGCGCGGATCGGCCGCCGACAGCGACCCGACGAGGACGCCGACAAGCGCGCCGTGGCGGACCGCGCCGAGCATCACGACCGGGCGGTGCGCCGCCGCCCGCCCGGTGAGCGTGTCCACGATGCTCGGTGCCTCGGCCGCGTCCTCGGGCAGGTCGAGCGCTCGCCGGCACAGGTCGACGACCGCAGGCGACGGCTCGGGCGGCAGCTCGGTGATCTCCACGTTCATGGCTGCCGACGGTAGCGCCCCCGGCCGGTCGGCGGTGTCGCACCCGGCCCCTAAGCTGCGCGCTCGTGAGCATGAACGGGAACTGGCTGCGGGTGACGCCTGACGAACTGACCCGGGCCAGAGCAGACCACGACTGGGCGTACGAGTCGGCGCAGGCGGCGGCCGACGCCGAGGACGAACGGTACGCCGGCACCGGAAAGGCGTGGCAGGCGCTGGAGTTCCTGCTGGAGCGGCTCGGCGTCACGGTGCCGGTGATCACCGGGGGAGACCTGCTCGTCGCGCTGCCCGACGCGCTCCCGGAGGGCACGGACTGGGCGGAGTTCCTCGACGCCTACGACTGGGGCTACGGCCCGCCCTCCTTTCTGACCCCGGAGCAGGTGGCCCAGGCGGCGACCGAGCTGGCCGGGATCACTGAGGAGGATCTGGTGCGCGGCGTCGACCTGGCCGAGCTGACCGCGGCGAACATCTACCCGCTGATCTGGGACCGCGACGGTGAGCTGAGCTGGGTCACCCATCACCTGCCGTACGCGCGGGACTTCTTCGCCGCCGCCGCGAAGGCCGGCGACGCGGTCATCTGCTGGCTCGACTGACCGGCGGGGCACCGGGGTGGCCGGCGTGACGATCACGCCGGCCACCACCGGGTCAGGTTCAGCGCAACGTGCCGCTGACGTGCGCGGCCCACTGCCGCTCGAACTCCTGGTACGAGACGCCGAACAGTTCCTGGGTCAGGTCCTCGACCGATTTGCCCCGGTAGTTCCCGGCGACGAACTGGAAGAGCTTCTGCTCGCCGTACTTCCCGGCGATGTAGTCCATCGCCGAATGGCCCAGCAGGTAGTGGTAGTTCAACCGGCCCGCGGACGACGAATCCCAGACCCGGTTGTCGGGCAACGACACCTCGCCGCGGTCGGCGCGCAGTTGTCGCCTGCCTTCCGGAATGCTCTTGCTCGCGGTCCACGGCTTGGGCGAATAGGCCATGTACTCGGCGAATCCCTCGACCGTCCACATGGTCCGCCCAGGGTGTCCGGTTCCGGTCCTGTCGACGGCGGTGAGGGTCGCCATCATCGAGTGGGCGAGCTCGTGCCGGAAGATGATCGGCGGGCCGTCGGGGTGCGCGGCAGTGAAGTATGAGGTGTTGAGGTCGATCACCACCCGGCTGCCGGCGACGAGCGGGCCGTCCAGCCGCTCCATCTTCGCGTCGTACTCCGCGGTGGCCATGCCGATGGAAATGCCTGCCTCCGTGGGCGGCTCATCGGCCACACGCCACAATGTCCCCTGTTCCTTCCTGCCCTTCACGAGTGAGACGACGAAGCCCGACGGGACGTCACCCTCCACTCCTGCGGCCTTCCACGCGGCGATGTTCTTGACGGCCGCCGCCTCGAGGCTCGGCGCGTGACGCCGGGCCTGGGCGCGCAGTGAACCGTCGACGATCAGCAGGGTGTGTGCGGTCTTCTCGACGTGGACGTTGTCCCACTTGTCCCAGGGGGTGGGGTAGAAATCGTCGTCCGACGCCTTGAACCCGGCCGGGATCTTGTCGATCGCAGTGACCTTGAGCGGGCCGTTCCTCTCGTTCTGCACGACCTTCCAGAAGTACCTCCGCTCGATCGGCGCGCGGTCGTACTCACCGATCCGGTGGAGGAACCCCACCATCAGGTCGAAGGTGAACCCCGCGCCGAGCGGCGTGACGTCACCCATGGTCCGGTTGGCGAAGGTCGCCTCGCCGAAGGGGATCTTGGTGAGGTTGTGGAAGACCCGGGTCTGGTCGGCGACCAGCAACTTGTCGGCCGGGTCGAAGGGTGCCAGGAACGCCTTCAGATCCCGGTCCTTGAGCGCCCGGGTGTGCTCGGCCAGCAGGCGGTCGACAAGCTCCCGCTTGACCGGGTTGTTCTTCTCCTCGTAGGCGGCGGCCCGGTCGGCGGACCGTTCCAGGTTGTAGTTGCGCAGGGCGAAGGCGCCGCCCACGCAGAGCAGGACGACCGCCATGAGGGAACTCAGGGTGATCCAGATCCAGCGCTTCGACTTCTTCCGTTGCGGCGGTCCGGGGTGGTACCTACCGGGCGGGCCGTACCCGCCAGGGCCGGGCATGGCCGGCGGCGGGCCGTACGGCCCACCCGGACCGGGAGGCGGGTACGCCCCCGGCGGAGGATGGGCGCCCGGCGCCGGGTACGCGCCAGCAGGCGGATACGGGCCAGGGTGCGCGTACGCGCCGCCCGGCGGCGGATGGGCAGCCGGGCCGTGCGGGGCGGCCGGATTCGGTGGGGTCGGTATGTGTCCCTCGGTCATTCGCTCAGTCCTTGTTCGTCTCCGTACCGGCGAGGGACGCGCGAAGACACAGGCCGTCCCCCGATCGGCTGCTTCAGATCGCACCTGTTGTTCCGCCCGGTGCCAGGCGGTGGCGTCGGACGCCGTGATCCACAGGAGCCGGCCGACCGCGCAGCGCGCGGCCGGCTGATGCCGTGCCGATCTAGTGGCGCCGGCCGTCGCGCTCGGTCCGAGCGCGTGCACCGGGGTGCCTCGCGACGGTGCCCGTCGTCAAAGTCGTGCCGAGCCGGGCGAACATCGCCTGCTCAAGGTGCCCGGTATCGGTTGTCGTCGCTGGAACCGCCACACGTCTCCCCCGTTTTCGTGGATGCCGGCCCCGGCCGATCGGACTTACGGCCGGGTGCTGGAGTGCCCACATGATCAGCGGGGCACCGTCCACTGTCAAGAGTCATGCGGTGATGACGGCGCGTACTCACCGGGCCCGGGCCGCGCGCACGGCTGCGTACGCGTCGACCAGCCCGGCGCCGGAGACGTCCTGCGGTCCGCCACAGGCACCGGCTCCGGTGGGCGGCACGACCGGCTCGGCGGTGTCGCGCAGGATCGCCCGGGTCCGCTCCAGGTCACCGATCAGCGCCGGGTTCGCCGACCACATCAGCGCCACCACGCCCGCCACCTGCGGGGTGGCCATCGAGGTGCCGTCCAGGGTGGCGTACCCGCCGCCGGGCATCGCGGAGAGCACCGCGGCACCCGGGGCGACCAGGTCGGGCTTGGCCTGACCGTCCGGCGCCGGGCCGCGGCTGGAGAACTGCGTGACGCGGCGCTGCCGGTCCACCGCCCCGACGGTCAGCACGTCCGGGTACGGCGCGGGCGGGTCCGCGATCGAGCCGCACGACGGGCCGGTGTTCCCGGCCGCGGCCACCACCAGGATGCCGGCCGCGGTCAGCGCGGCGGTCGCCGGTCGCAGTGCCCCCGGATCGCACCCCTCCACCGGCGGGCAGCCCCACGAGTTGGTGAGCACGTCCGGGGCGCGCGCGGGACGGCCGTCGGTCAGCGGGTTACCGCCCGGCGGGAACGGGGCCAGCATGAACTGGAGGCAGTCGAGGTAGCGGGCCGGGCTGCCCATGTTGCGGTCGAGGTTGACGCAGCCGACCCAACTCGCACCCGGCGCCACGCCGATCCCGTCCCGGCCCACCGCGCTGCCCAGCGTGTGGGTGCCGTGGCCACCCCGGTCGGCCGGGGTGCGGCGGCCCTCCCACGGGTCGTACCAGGAGTCCTCGCCGCCCCGGAAGCCGTCCGCGAGCGCCGGGTGCCGGCCGTCCACCCCGGAGTCGGAGCTGCCCACCACCACGCCGGACCCGGTGACCCCCAGCTCCGACCAGACCCGGTCCGCGCCGATCAGGGAGACGTTCCAGGCCGGGCCGCCCGGCGCCGGCTGGTCGCCCCGCGCCTCCGGTGCGAGTGCGGGCAGCGGGCGCACCCGTTGGCTCACCAGAACCCGGGCCACCTCGGGACGGCTGGACAGCCAGGCCCGTACCGCCGGGCCGCCGTCCGTCTCGATGGCGTTGACCAGGTAGTACGGCGTCGGGTTCAGCCGCATCCGGGTCAGCGTGCCGCGCAGGTCGCCCTGCGTGCGGTCGGCGGTGGCCACCAGCCGCCGGTAGACCTCCGTCGCCCGGGCGTCGCGCCCGGCCCGGCCCGGCGTCCCGGCCGGCAGGCCGGTCAGGTCGGCCTGTTCGCGCAGCACCACGAGGAGCCGCTCGCCGTACAGCCCGGGCTGGCCGGGGACGACGTACACCACGGCGACGGCGGCGAGCAGCGCGGCGGCGGCCAGCGCGGCCGGACCGCGCCGGGGCGCGCGGGCGCGGGACCGGGCGAGCAGCACGCCGTACCCGACGGCGAGGACGACCGCGACGGCGAACGCCACGCCGGTGCCCACCGCGACCCAGAACGGCACGTCGCGGGTGGCGGCGAGCAGGATGCTGATCTCCTCCGGATCGGTGAAGGCGAGCGGCCCCAGCAGGGCGAGCCCGACCAGCAGGCGCACCGGTGCGGGCCCGGCCGGCCGGCCGGCGTGCCGCGCCGCCGCCTCCAGGGCGGCCGGCACGAAACCGAGCGGCGGCAGCAGGACCAGCGCCGGCAACTGCACGCCCGACTGCCCGGCACCGGCCGCGAGCGGTGTCAGCGCGACGCCCGCGACCAGGCCGCCGACGAGCACCAGCCGGGCCGGTCCGGGCCCGAAGGCGGCCCAGAAACCGGTGCCGAGCAGCGCCCCGGCGAGCGCACCCAGCGCGGCGGCGGCCAGGCCGGCGAGCAGCGTCTCCAGCGCTCCGCCCAGCGCGCCCACCCACGCCCAGGGCAGCAGCACCGCCAGACCGGCCGCGATCGCCAGCAGCGACACCGTCCCGAACCGGCCGTCCGGGACCGCGTCCACGACGACCGGCGGCCGGACGCGGCCGAGACGGACGGCGACGAGCGCGAGCACCGCGGCGGTCAGCGCGAGCGCGCCCAGGTACGCCTCGTGGTGCACCGGCGGCACCGTTCGCAGCAGCGTGGTCGCGCCGAGCGCGACCACGGCGGCGGTCCAGGCCCGGCCGGTGACCCGCAGCGCGGGGGACCGGGGCGCGAGCGCCAGCGTCAGCGCCGGGGCACCGGCCAGCAGGACGGTGGCCACCGCGACCACCGGCCAGGCCGCCACCGGGCGGTTCGCGCCGATGACCAGCGCCACCTGGTCGACCAGCCAGCCGGTGATCTGGCCGGGCACGGTGAGAAGCACGATCCACACCCCGGTCGCCACCGCCGCGACGACCGGCCACGGCCCGGTCTCGCGCGGTGCCGACGGCGGTACGGGGGCGGGCGGCGGACCGGTCAGCATGGTCATCACGGTACGGGCGGGCCGTGTCGCCGCGCGTCCAGGACGGTTACCGTGGACTGGTGCGTGACCCGAGTGTGTCCCGATCCACGGCCGGCCAGCTCTCCGCCGAGCGCCGCGCCGACGACCTGCGCCGTCTCCGGGCCGAGCGGTTCGACGTGCTGGTCATCGGCGGTGGCGTGACCGGAGCGGGCGCGGCACTCGACGCCGCCTCCCGTGGGCTCAAGGTCGCCCTGGTCGAGGCGCGTGACTACGCCGCCGGCACGTCCAGCCGGTCCAGCAAGCTGATCCACGGCGGCCTGCGCTACCTGGAGCAGCTGGAGTTCCACCTGGTCCACGAGGCGCTGACCGAGCGCGGCCTGCTCGCCACCCGGCTCGCGCCGCACCTCGTCCGGCCGGTGCCGATCCTGGTGCCGCTGCCCGCCGAGGGCGGTGCGCGTGACCTGCCCCGGCGGATCTTCCGCCGCTCCTACTACGGCCTCGGCGTGGCCGCGTACGACGCGTTCGCCGGGATCTTCGGCGGCGGGCGTGGCATGCCGCTGCACCGGCACCTCACCCGCGAGGGCACCCGCCGGATCTTCCCCAGCCTTCGGCCGGACAAGCTGGCCGGCGCGATCCGCTACTACGACGGCCAGGTCGACGACGCCCGCCTGGTGGTGACGCTGGCACGGACCGCGGCGAGCCTCGGCGCGACAGTGGTGACCAGCGCCCGCGCGGTCGGCCTGACCCGGCAGGCCCGGGAGGTCACCGGCGTGCGGGTCCGCGACCTGGAGGCGCCCGCCGGCTCGCCGGACGCCGAGTTCGAGGTACGCGCCCGCACCGTGATCGCCGCCACCGGCGTGTGGAGCGACGACATGTCGCGGATGCTCAACGACGTCGGGCTGCGCCCGAAGCTGCGGGTCCGGGCCTCCAAGGGGGTGCACCTGGTGGTGCCCCGCTCGGCGATCGTGGGCGAGACCGGCCTGATCCTGCGTACCGCGACGAGCGTGCTGTTCGTGATCCCCTGGGGCGGGCACTGGATCATCGGCACCACCGACACGGACTGGCAACTCGACAGGTCCCACCCGGCCGCCACCGCGAGCGACATCGACTACCTGCTGTCGCAGGTCAACATGGTGCTGGACCGGCCGCTGACCACCGCCGACATCGAGGGCGTCTACGCCGGGCTGCGTCCGCTGCTCGCCGGCGAGGCGGACTCCACCTCCAAGCTCTCCCGGGAGCACGCGGTGGTGGAGCCGATGCTCGGCCTGCTGCTGGTGGCGGGCGGGAAATACACCACATACCGGGTGATGGCCTCCGACGTGGTCGACCGCGCGATGCACCGGCTCGGCCGGACCCGCCCCTCGCGTACCGCCGACCTGCCGCTGCTCGGCGCCGACGGGTACGCGGCCATGTGGCGGGACCGGGCCGACCTGGCCCGCCGGCACGGGGTGGCGGTCGGGGTGGTCGAGCACCTGCTGGAGCGCTACGGCACCCTCACCCTGGACCTGCTCGCCCTGGTCGACGCCGATCCGCTGCTCGGCTCGCCGCTGGCCGGCGCACCGGAATACCTGGCCGCCGAGGTGACGTACGCGGCCCGCGCCGAGGGCGCGCTGCACCTGGAGGACGTGCTCACCCGGCGTACCCGGATCTCGATCGAGACCAGCCACCGCGGCCTGGAGTCGGCGGAGCACGCCGCCGAGCTGATGGGCGCGGTGCTCGGCTGGGACGAGGCGACCCGGGACCGGGAGGTCGCCCACTACCGGGCGCGGGTGCTGGCCGAGCGGGAGTCGCAGCTCATGCCGGACGACATCGCGGCCGACGCGGCCCGCCTCGGCGCGCCCGATGTGCGTGGATTCGCAGCAGACCGTGGGACCGACGGCCCGGGCGTTGAACTTCCGGCCTCCCCCAGGTAGTGGATCCCCGACCCGGGCCACTCGGCCGGTAGTGCGCGCTACCTACGGAAGTGTAGGTTTCCCCGCGTGGTTCGCCCGTCCTGGTTGCGCGTCCCCGCTCTGTCCGTCGTCGTCCTGCTGGCGCTGACCGGCTGTTCCTTCGGCCGGGCCGAGGGTGCCACCACGCCCGGAGCGGCCGGCACGGCCGGCCCGACACCCGCGGGTAAGCGCGTCTCCCTGGTGCAGCGGCTCGGCGACGGCCCGGTCCGCAACCTCGACGTCGACCCGTCCGGCCGCTGGCAGTGCCGCGACTGCGCCGGTGACGGCGTGGACGCCACCGGCACGCTGACCCCGGAGCAGACGAAGCGGCTCCAGCGGATGCTCGCGGACCCGGCGATCGCGAAGGAGACCGACCAGGCCCGCAGCTACAAACAGGGCTGCATCGGTGTGCTGACGTCGACGCTGCTCGTGCCTCCGGACCTCACAGTCACGATCCAGGACTGCCCGGGCGAGCCCAAGCCGAAGGTGGCCTACGACGTGCTGCTGCTCGTCACCCAGGCCACACCGGCGGTGGACAAGAGCTAGAACACCTTGCCGGGGTTGAGCAGCCCGGCCGGGTCCAGCGCCGCCTTGATCGCCTGGTGCACGCGTACGCCCACCGGGCCGATCTCGCGGGCCAGCCAGTCCCGCTTGAGCAGCCCGACGCCGTGCTCCCCGGTGCAGGTGCCGCCCAGGTCCAGCCCCAGCCGCATGATCTCGTCGAAGGCCCGCCGCCCCCGGGCCAGGCTCGCCGGATCGGCCCGGTCGACCACGATGTTCGGGTGCATGTTGCCGTCGCCCGCGTGGCCGACCACTCCGATCGGCACCTGGCACGCCTCGGCGATCCGGGCCACCCCGTCGAGCAGCTCCGCCAGCCGGCCGCGCGGCACGGCCACGTCGTCGATGACCAGGCCGCCGTTGCCACCCGGGAACGTCTCGGCCGCGAACCGCTCCATCGCCGGGTGGGCCAGCCGCCGCGCCTGAAGCAGGGCCGCGGCCTCGGTCGCGTCGGTCGCCGCGTAGACCTCGTCGGCGCCCGCCGCGGTGCACACCTCGGCCAGCCGGGCCAGGTCGTCGGCGGCCCGGGCGCCGGTGTCCACCGCCGCGAGCAGCAGCGCCTCGGCGTCGGTACGCAGACCCATCGGCCGGTACGCCTCGATCGCGCGCAGATGGGTCCGATCCAGCAGTTCCAGCAGGCTCGGGGTGAGCCCGCGCTCGGCGATCCCGGCCACCGCGCCGCCGGCCGTCGCCACGGTGGGGAAGACCGCTACCAGCGTCAGGGACTCCTCCGGGGCCGGGCGCAACGCCACGGTCACCTCGGTGATCACGCCGAGCGTGCCCTCCGAGCCCACGAACAGGCGGGTCAGGTCGTACCCGGCGACGCCCTTGGCGGTGCGCCGCCCGGTGCGCAGCACCTCGCCGGAGGCGAGCACCACCTCCAGGCCCAGTACGTACTCGCTGGTCACGCCGTACTTCACGCAGCACATGCCACCGGCGTTCGTGGCCACGTTGCCGCCGATCGTGGACGACTCCCAGGAGCCGGGGTCCGGCGGATACCAGAGGCCGTGCTCCCGTACCGCGCGGGCGAGCGCCGCGTTCACCACGCCCGGCTGCACCACAGCGATCCGGCCGACCGGGTCGATCTCCCGGACCGCGTCCATCGCCACGGTGCTCACCACCACCGCACCGGCGACCGCGTTCGCCGCGCCGGCCAGCCCGGTCCGTGCGCCCTGCGGCACCACCGGTACGCCGTGCCGCCCGGCCGCCCGGACCACCGCCACCACCTCGTCGGTGTCGCGGGGACGCACCACCGCCAGCGGGGTGCCGGAGTCGCACAGGTCGGCCTCGTCGCGCTCGTGCCCGGCCAGCAGGTCCGGGTCGGTCAGCACGGCGGCGTCACCGAGCGCGGCCCGCAGGTCGTCGAGGAGGGGATGGGCGGCCATGCGGGGAAGGCTACCGGCGTACCGTCTGTTGCCGTGCTCTACCTGGACCCGCCCGCCGTGCCCTGGCGCGGCCGGCTCTGGTCGCACCTGATCAGCGACGTCTCGTACGCCGAGCTGCACGCGTTCGCCGAGATGCTCGGCGCGCCCCGGCGCGGCTTCGACCGGGACCACTACGACGTGCCCGCCGAGCGGTTCCGGACGGCGGTCTGGCTCGGCGCCACTGTCGTGTCCTCGCGGGAGATCGTCCGGCTGCTGCGGGACGCCGGTCTGCGCCGCCCGAAGCACCGCGTCTCAGGCGAGACCGGCCAGCTCCCGGGACAGGTTGGCCCGCGCCCGGGCCTCCCAACGGGCGTGCGGCTCGGGTAGGCGGTAGAGCGCCGGCAGGGCGAGCAGGTGCCGCAGCACCGCGGCCCGTCCGGCACGGAAGTCCGGTTCGGGCACGTGCGCGTACTCGGCGCGGATCGCGTCGGCGTACCTGTCGTAGCGCTCCGCCGGGGCGGCCAGCACCGCCAGGTCCGCGTCGCAGAGCAACGCGCCGTCCGGGTCGTCCGGCCCGACCACGTGACCTGCGGTGAGCAGCACCAGGCGGCGTACCCCGGTCACCGTCGCGGCCGGGAGACCGGCGGCGGCCAGCAACTCGGCGGCCAAGTCGGCGCTGGCCCGCTCGTTGGCGTCGCCCGCCGCGCGCGGGTCGTAGACCGCGTCGTGGCACCACGCCGCCAGCCGGACCAGGCCGGGGTCGCGGGCCAGACCGGCGTACGCGTCGACCACGTCGAGCACCGCCCGCAGGTGCGCCTCGTCGTGGTAGCGCCGGTGCGGCTCCCGCCAGCCCGCCAGCAACCGGGCGCCGGCCCGGTCGACTCCCGCCGGATCGGTCGCGCCCGCCGCCCGCGCCGTCTCCCGCCACCGTGCCGTCAGATCGTCCACCGGGTGCAGTCTGCCCCACTCCGGCCCGGGCGCAGGGATTCAGCCGGGGTGGTACGGGTAGTACCGGCCATGGGCCGGGACGGACGTCTGCAGTTCTTGCGTCGTGGAAAGCTGCGTGACGGGGAGGCCGACCGTGACGGGCAGCGGATCGCCTCCGCGATGGAGGAACTCCGGCACCGGGGCAAGGCGACCCTGCACGACCGGCTGCACCGGGTCCGGACCGCGTTCGGCCTGGCGGTGCAGGCCGGGCTCGCCGCCGGCCTGGCGTACCTGGTCTCCCACCGGCTGCTGAAGAACCCGCAGCCGGTCTTTGCCCCGATCTCCGCTGTCGGCACGCTCGCCGCCTCGGTGGGGCAGCGGTTCCGCCGCACCGTCGAGCTGATCGCGGGCGTGGCCGTCGGCGTGCTCGTCGGTGACGCGCTCATCTACTTCGTCGGCACCGGCGCGTGGCAGCTCGCGCTCGTGGTGACCTCGGCGATCCTGCTGAGCATCTTCGCCGGGGCGAGCGTGGCCATCGTCATCCAGGCGGCGGCCACGGCCGTGCTGATCGTGACGCTCAGCCCGTCCACCGAGAACCTGGAGTTCCCCCGCTTCATCGACGCGCTCCTCGGCGGCGGCATCGCGCTGCTGGTCACCGCCGTCCTGCTGCCGCTCAACCCGCTACGGGTGATCAACCGGGCCGCCCGGCCCGCCCTCGACCTGCTCGCCGACCAGCTCGACGCGGGCGCCGAGGCGCTGCGCAACCGGGACCGGGGCGCGGCCCAGCGGGCCCTGTTCCGGCTGCGCGAGAACAAGGAGGAACTGGCCGCGCTCTCCGAGGCGATCGAAGGTGCCAAGGAGACGAGCACGCTCTCCCCGGCCCGCTGGCACCGGCGCGGCGAGCTGACCCACTACGCCGAGGCCGCCGAACCGATCGACCGGGCCATGCGCAACAGCGGCACGCTGATCCGCCGCGCCGTCACCATGATCGAGGACGACGAGCCGGTCCCCGAGCCGATGCCGGACGCGGTCGGTCACCTGGCCGAGTCGGTACGCCTGCTCCGGCAGGAGTTCGCCGCCGGGCAGGAGCCGGAACAGGCCCGGGAACGGTCGCTGCGCGCGGTGAGTGAGGCCGGCCGGGCGTACGCCGAGGGGGTGGGCTTCTCCGGGAGCGTGGTGATCGCCCAGGTACGGACCACGGCGAGCGACCTGTTGGTGGCCTCCGGGATCGAGCAGGACGAGGCGAACCGGCTGGTGCGGCAGGCGTTCGGCGAGAACCGTCAGGGCGAACCCGCCGCCCAGAACCCCGCCGCCCACCCACCCACCGCCCCACCCGTCGGCTGACCCACGCTGTCGCCCCCTTCCGGGCCTCTGTGCGGTGATCATGAGGTTGGCTGGCGGGAGAGCGTTTTCCGAGACGGTCAACTTCATGATCGACGGGGCGGGCGGTGCGGGCGCGGCGAGATTAGGGGGCGCAGGGCTAGGGGAGGGTGGTCAGGGCCGCCAGGAGGGTGTCTACCTCGGCCTCTGTGGTGCCCAGGCCCAGGCTGGCTCGCAGGGCGGTCGGTGGCAGGTCGGTGCGGCCGGTACGGGCGGCGGCCTCGGCCAGCAGGCGCCGGGTCAGCGGGTGGGCGCAGAACAGCCCGTCCCGTACGCCGATCCGGTGCCGGCTCGCCAGGTGGGCGGCCACCTCGGCGGAGTCCCGTCCGGCGACCACGAAGCTGACGATGCCCACCCGGGGTGCTTCGGGGGAGAACATGCGCAGCTCCACCACGTCCGGCAGCGCGGCCAGCCCGGTACGCAGCCGGGCCAGCAGCGCCTGCTCCCGGGCGTGCAGCGCGTCCCGGTCGGCCGCGCCGAGGGCCTCGCAGACCGCGGCGAGCGCCACCGCGCCGAGCAGGTTGGGGGTGCCGGCCTCGTGCCGTGCCGGGCCGGTCGTCCAGCGCACGTCGTGCGTCGCGGCGCCGACGTGGCTGGTGGCGCCGCCGCCGACCAGGTACGGCGGGGCGGCGTCCAGCCAGTCCGCGCGCCCGGCCAGCACGCCCGCGCCGAACGGGGCGTACAGCTTGTGCCCGGACACTGCCACGTAGTCCACGTCCAGCGCGGTCAGGTCGACCGGCGCGTGCGGGGCGAGCTGCGCGGCGTCGACCAGGATGCGGGCACCGTACCGGTGGGCCACCCGGGCCAGCTCGGCGACCGGCAGGCACTCGCCCGTGACGTTGCCGGCGCCGGTGACCGCGACCAGCACGGGCAGGCCGGGGCGGGCGTCGCGGGCGAGTTCGCCGAGCGCCGCCGCGAGGGACCGGACCGCTCCCGCCGGGCTGTCCGGCACCGGCAGCCGTACCGAGCCGCGCGGCCAGGGCAGCAGGTTGGCGTGGTGCTCGCCGCCGAACGTGATCACCGTGGTGCCGGCCGGCAACGCCCGGGCCAGCAGGTTCAGCGCGTCGGTGGTGTTCCGGGTGAAGATCACATGGTCGTCGGGGCGGGCGCCGAGGAAGTCGCCGACCGTCTGCCGGGCCCGCTCGTAGGCCAGCGTGCACCGCCGCGACAGCGCGCCCGCGCCGCGATGCACGCTCGCGTACCAGGGAAGAAGCCCAGCCACCGCGTCGGCCGCGGCTCGCGCGCACGGCGCGCTTGCGGCGTGGTCCAGGTTGATCTCCCCCGGTACGCCGAGCACGCCGAGCGGGTCGGGGCGCACCGGCGCGGGCAGCACGGACAGCGGGGGTACGAGGGTGAGGGTCATGCCGGAGCCTCCCGGGTCACAGGGGACCCCGGGGTGCCGGGACGGGGTCCGCGCTTGCCCGGAGCGCGGAGCGGCACCGGGCCCGGTCATCACCCGGGGCACCCCACCGCGAACCTCGACGAGGGTTGCCGGCCAGCAAGCCGGGGCTTGACGCTGGCGCTCGTGACCTGTTCGGGAGCATAACGGCCTCGATGCGACCGGACCAGTGGGTCGTGGGTGACTACGCTGACCGCATGGCCGACACCCCGCCCGGCGCAGCGCCGCCGCCACCGCACGCGCCGTTCGCCCCGCACGCGGGGGCGCCGACGCCCGGGATGCCGCGGCGCCGGATCGGCTGGCGGCGGGTGCTGGTGCTGGCCGGGGTGGTGCTGCTGATCGCGGCCGGGGCGCTGTTCATGGTCTTCACGCTGGGCGAGAGCCTGGGCGCGGAGGCGCTGCTGGTGGGCCTGGTCGCGGCGATCCTGCCGGTGCCGGTGCTGGTCGCCTGCTTCCTGTGGCTCGACCGCTACGAGCCCGAGCCGCTGAAATATTTGATCTTCTGTTTCGCCTGGGGTGCCTTCGTCTCCACCGCGATCTCGCTGCTGGTGAACACGACGGGCGCGCGGCTGTTCGACGACTGGGGGCTGCCGGCGGCGCTCACCGCGGTGCTCGTCGCCCCGTTCATCGAGGAGCTGACAAAGGCGGCCGGCCCGCTCCTGGTGCTGATCTTCCGGCGCCGGGAGTTCTCCGGGATCACCGACGGCCTGGTCTACTGCGGGCTCTCCGCGGTCGGCTTCGCCATGGTCGAGAACATCCTCTACCTGGGCGGGTACGGCTACCGCACCGGCGTGGAGCAGTACGGTCCGGCGACCGGCGCGCAGCAGGTGATCGCGATCTTCATCGTCCGGATCCTGCTGTTCGGCTTCGCCCACCCGCTGTTCACCTCGATGACCGGCGTCGGGCTTGGTGTCGCCGCGCGTACCGCCGACCGCCGGGTGCGGGTGCTCGCGCCGCTCGCCGGGCTGCTGCTGGCGATGATCCTGCACGGCACCTGGAACCTGCTGCCCTCGCTGGCCCAGGCCACCGGACAGACGGTGATCGTGCTGTACGGCTACATCGGCGTGATGGTGCCGATCTTCTTCGCCATGGTGGGGCTGGCGATCTGGCTGCGTGCCTGGGAGGGCCGGCTCACCGAGCGCACGCTGCCCGACTACGTCCGCGCGGGCTGGCTCACCCCGCCCGAGGTGGCGGCGCTGGGCAGCCTTGGCCGCCGGCACGCGGCGCGTACCTGGGCCCGGCGGGTCGCCGGTGACGGGGGAGTACGCGCGATGCGCGGCTACCAGTTCGCCGCGACCCGGCTGGCGCTGCTGCGCGACGGCATGCGGCGAGGGCTCGACCGCAAGCCCGCCGAGCAGGAGCGGACGGCACGGGAGGAACGGGAGCTGCTGGACGCGATCACCGCGTACCGGTCGTTCTTCGTCGGTCGTGACCCGCAGGCGCCGGTCGGGGTGTGGGACGGTCAGCGCTACCACCTGCGGTTCCCGGACGGTTCGCAGCGGCCGGTCGAGGCGCCGGACGACCCGGTGGTGCCGATCCCGGTGGTGCTGGCCCCGCCGCCCGCCTTCCCGCCGAGCGGCTACGGCCCCGTTGGCTGGCCCGGTCCGGGTGCCGGCCACGGCCCGGGTGCCGGCCACGGCCCGGGCGGCTGGCCCGGTCCGGGCGCGCCCTGGCGCTGAGAGCAGGTCCGGGGCCGGTCAGCTCATCAGGCCGGTCAGGAAGTCGCCGAGACCCTGGGCGATGGCCATCAGCGCGCCGCCGATGCCCTTGAACACCTGCGCCGCCCCGTCCGGCCGGAACGCCATGAAGTAGATCAGGAACGCGAGGAATCCCCAGGCGAGGATCTTCTTGATCACTACCGGCATGGTGTCCCTCCCCAGGGCGCGCTGAGGTGCCTGGGCTTCCCGCCGGGCAGCGCCGCAAACGGCGCCGCCGGAGAGCTACCGGTGCCGCCGCGCGGCTACAGGTAGAGACCGGTGGAACCGGCGGCGGTGCTCTCCACCCGCTCGGCCGCCACGGCGTGCACGTCCCGCTCGCGCAGCAGCACGTACGCCCGGCCGTGCAACTCGACCTCGGAGCGGTCGTCCGGGTCGAACAGCACCCGGTCACCGGCCACTATCGCGCGGACGTTCGGCCCGACGCCGACCGCTGTGGCCCAGGCCAGGCGCTTGCCCACGGCTGCCGTCGCGGGGATCACGATGCCGGCGGTCGAACGGCGTTCCCCCTCCGCGCCCTCGGTACGCACCAGCACGCGGTCGTGCAGCAGGCGGATCGGCAGCCCGGCGTCGAGACTCTGGTCGGCGGTCACGCGAAGACGCTACCGCGTGGCCGACTGTCGATCCCGGCGTGGTTGGCGCGAGTGCCGGGCGGGCAATGTGTGGCCGAGTCGCCCTAGGGTGGGGCGTACGGACGTATCCTGTGCCCCCTGCGACCTGATGGGGCCGACTTTGCCGGAGGTGCGCTTGAGCCGCATGGAGCGGATGCGCGGACGGCTCCGCCGTGCGTACGAGTCGGGCCGGGAGGCGACGCGAACCCGGCGGGCCGCGGCGGAGGCGGCGGAGGCGGCGGACGGGGGCGTGGCCACGCCGGCAACCCCGGGGCCGCCCGCCGCGCCGGAAGCGACGGTGGTGGGCGCCCAGCCGCCGGCGGCGATGCACTCCTCGACGGTGAGCCGGGACGACACGGAGGTGCCGCACGCGCTGCGCATCGCCGCCGCGTGGTGCTGGCGCCTGATCGTGATCGGCATCGTCACCTGGGCCCTGCTCAAGATAATCGGCACGATCAGCATCGTGATCATCCCGCTGACCGTCGCGCTGCTGCTCTCCGCGCTGCTCGCACCGGCGGTCGGCTGGCTGCTCCGGGCCCGGCTGCCCCGCTCGCTGGCGACAGCGGTGGTGCTGGTCGGTGGCCTGGCCGCCGTCGTCGGCACGCTGACGCTCGTGGTGAACGAGTTCATCAAGGGCGTACCGGAGCTGAGCCAGAAGTCCTCCGAGGGCGTCCGGCAGATCCAGGACTGGTTCAAGACCGGGCCGCTGCACCTGTCCGACAGCCAGCTCGACCGCTACATCAACGAGGCGCAGAACTGGATCAACGGCAACACCGAGCGGTTCACCAGCGGTGCGCTCAGCACCGCCGCCACGCTCGCCGAGGTGCTCACCGGCACCGTCCTGGTCCTGTTCGCCACGTTCTTCTTCCTGCGCGACGGCAACAACATCTGGCGGTTCCTGGTCCGGCTGCTCCCGGTGGCCGCCCGCTGGAAGGTCGACGACGCCGGTCGCGCGTCCTGGGCGACGCTCGGCGCGTACGTGCGTGCCACAGTCCTCGTGGCCTTCATCGACGCGGTCGGCATCGGCATCTTCCTGGTGCTGTTCGACATCCCGTTCGCGTTCCCGCTGGCCGCACTGGTCTTCCTGGGCGCGTTCATCCCGATCGTCGGTGCGTTCCTGTCCGGCGTGGTGGCCGTGCTGGTGGCGCTGGTCGACAGCGGCCCGGTGACCGCCCTGATCATCCTGGGCGCGGTGATCGGCGTACAGCAGGTCGAGGGCCACGTGCTCCAGCCGCTGATCATGGGCCGCGCGGTGGCCATCCACCCGCTCGCCGTGATCATCGGCATCGCCGCCGGAGTGGTGCTCGCCGGCATCGCCGGCGCGCTGGTCGCGGTGCCGCTGATCGCCGTCCTGAACACCGCGGTGCGGCGGCTCGCCGCGCGTACTGTGCCGGACACCCCGCCGGACGCGGTGGTGGTCGCCTCCCAGGCGCCCTGACCCGCCGGCACCCCTTGACGCCCGCGTCACCCCATCCGGGGAGGCGCGGGCGTCAGCTCTTGGCGAGCCGTTCCAGCGCGCCCCGGGCCACCTCGGGACGGGTGGTGTACCAGAACGGCGGCAGCGAGCGGCGCAGGAACGGGCCGTACCCGCGAGCCGTCTCCAGCCGCGAGTCGAGCACCGCCACCACGCCCCGGTCGCCGGTGGCCCGGATCAGCCGGCCGACGCCCTGGGCCAGCCGCACCGCCGCGATCGGCACGCTCACCGCCGCGAAACCCGAGCCGCCACCGGCGTCCACCGCCGCCGCCCGCGCTGCCGCGAGCGGCTCGTCCGGGCGGGGGAACGGCAACCTGTCGATCACCACGAGCTGGCAGGCGTCGCCCGGCACGTCCACGCCCTGCCAGAGCGACATCACCCCGAACAGGCAGCTCTCCCGCACCTCGCGGAACCGGCGTACCAGCAGCGGCAGTGCCTCCTCGCCCTGGAGCAGCACCGGCAGGTCGGTCCGCGCGCGGACCAGCTCCGCCGCTTGCTGCGCGGCCCGTCGCGACGAGAAGAGCCCGAGGGTACGACCACCGAGCGCCTCGACCAGCGCCAGCAACTCCTCACCGGCCGGGCCGGGCAGCCCGGAGACGCTGGGGCGGGGTAGGTGCGCGGCGACGTACAGGATGCCCTGCCGGGCGTAGTCGAACGGCGAGCCGACGTCGAGCGAACTCCAGCCCGGCCCCTCGGTGGCCGGTACGGTGCCGATCGACGCCCGGCTGCCCTCGGTGGCGGCCACCGGCGGCGTGACCGGGGACCGGCCCGCGGCGGCGGCTGTCGCCAGCGCGGCGGCGGCCGGGGACGGCGGTGCGGGCGGCGGCGCGTCCAGCCCCAGCGCCCGGGCCACCGTGTCGAAACGCCCGCCCAGCGCCAGCGTCGCCGAGGTGGCGACCACTGTGCGCTCGTCGTACAGGTGGGTGGCGAGCGTGCCCGCCACCGACAGCGGCGCCACCACGAGGGCGCGGCGGCTGCCGTTGTCCGGCTTCTCGACCCAGGCGACGTCGTGGTCGGCCTCCTCCAGCAGCCGCTGGGCGGTGGTGGACAGCTCGTCCAGCACGGCCTTGGCCTGCTGCTTGCGGACCGGGTCGGGGTCGTCGGACTTCACGTCGCCGATCGCCTCCAGCGCGGCCCGGGTCGCCGAGTCCAGCAGCGTGCACGCCTCGCGCAGCGCCGGCGGCAGACCGGCGGTGAGCCGCCCGGCCGGTGCCTCGGCCAGCCCCACCGCCAGCGCGTCACCGGCCTCGGTGAGCCGTTCGGCCACGTCCGGGCGCAGCAGCGGCCGGGCCCGCCGGGTGGACCTGTCGATCAACTCCGGCACCAGCTCGGCCTGGGCGGCCGACGAGACCCGGTCGGCCAGCTCGTGCGCCTCGTCGACCACGAGCAGCTTGTGCGGCGGCACGATGTGGCGCCCGGCGAGCATATCGACGGCGAGCAGGCTGTGGTTGGTGACCACGATGTCGGCCTCGCGGGCGCGCGCCCGGGACGCCTCCGCGAAGCACTCCTGCCCGAACGGGCAGCGGCTCGCGCCGACGCACTCCCGGGCCGGCATGGAGACGCTGCGCCACACCTGGTCGTCCACGCCCGGGTCCAGCTCGTCCCGGTCGCCGGTGGCGGTCTCCTCGGCCCAGTCCCGCAGCCGTTGCACCTGCTTGCCCAGGCGGCCCGCCTCACCGAGCCACTTGGTGCCGCCGTTGCCGGGGCGTGGGGCGTCGAACAGCGCGTCGTCCGGTTCGTCCTCGACCGAGCTGTCCAGCCGGGCCAGGCACAGGTAGTGGTGGCGCCCCTTCAACACGGCGAACGTGGGGCGGCGGCCCAGCACCGGCTCGACCGCGTCCGCCAGCCGGGGCAGGTCGTGCTCGACGAGCTGGGACTGCAACGCCAGCGTGGCGGTGGAGACCACCACCGGCCCGTCCACCGTCAGCGCCGGAGCGAGGTAGGCCAGGGACTTGCCGGTGCCGGTGCCGGCCTGCACGAGAAGGTGCTCGCCGGAGACGATGCTCTGCTCGATCGCCTCGGCCATCTGCTGCTGACCCGGCCGGGTCGCGCCGCCGGGAACCGCGCCGACCGCGGCGGCCAGAAGCTCCCCGGCACCGGCGCGGCCACCTCGGCGCTTCTTCGGGACGGCCGGGCCGGTGGCGGTGCGGGACGGGGTCACCGTGCGACCGTACCCGCCGCCCCCGACGGGGGTCCGGCCACTCCGGCGGCGTGGCGGGACGGCGGGTCGCGTCCGGTTACCTCCCGATCGCGTGGCGTGGCCGGAATCGGTTAGGGTGCCAGGCATGCCGAGCGATGTGGTCCGCGTGATCTACCGCAAGTACGACGGCAGCGCCCACCGCGACTACCCGGCCCGCCGGCTCGCCGAGGACGACCTCGGCGTCTGGCTCGGCGTGCCCGCCGGCACCGAGTCCGTCTACCACGGCCGCCCGTCCGTCGAGCAGATCCCGTTCGTCCTGCTGGTGCCCCACCACGGCTGGTGGACCGGCATGTTCAACCCGCCGCCGCGCACCAGCGAGGTCTACTGCGACATCGCCACCCCGGCCCGCTGGGAGGGCGGGGAGACCGTCCACCTGATCGACCTCGACCTGGACGTGGTGCGCCGCCGCGAGACCGGCCTGGTCGAGCTGCGCGACGAGGACGAGTTCGCCGTGCACCGGGCCCGCTGGGGCTATCCGGACGACGTGGTCACCGAGGCCGAGGCCGCGTCCCGCTGGCTGCTCGGCGCGCTCGGCGACGGCACCGAGCCGTTCGCCACGTCGTACCGGAAGTGGCTGGCGCTGGTGGTCTGAGCCAGCTCACCAGCGCGGCGGCCAGGCGGCGTCCGGCCCCAGCGGCGGCAGCTCGCTGACCTTGGCCGGGTTGAGCTGGTTGAACACGCCGGTGACCCGCCCCTCGTGGACGGCGAACGAGGTGACCATCCGGATGGGCCGCCCGTCCCGGTGGAAGAACTCCGACTGCCACCCGAGCGTCCCGTCCACCAGCACCGGCCGTCCGCGCAGGCCACCCCGCTGCCGGGCCTGGCCGTACAGGCCGAGGAGCAGGCGGGCGACCGAGTCGACACCGACCACCGGCCGGCGCCCGGCCGGGAAGTGACCGCCGGCGTCGCCGATCGACACCACGTCCGGGGCGAGCACGCGGACCAGCTGCTCCAGCTCACCCGACTCCACCGCGGCGGCGA
This sequence comes from Micromonospora sp. CA-248089, assembly GCF_050948515.1. NCBI lineage: Bacteria > Bacillati > Actinomycetota > Actinomycetes > Micromonosporales > Micromonosporaceae > Micromonospora > Micromonospora sp. CA-248089. Next base: position 5,984,598 of record NZ_CP192016.1, on the reverse strand, counting down.
ACGCGGCGAGCACGCGCCGCTGCTCGGCGAGGTCGGCGCTGTGCCGGGGCACGTCCGGCCCGTGCACCGCCCGCCGGGCGCGCGACGCCAGCTGACGGGCCGCCTCCGGCGTCACCGCGAGCACGTCCGCCACGTCGGCGAACGGCACCGCGAACACGTCGTGCAGCACGAACGCCACCCGCTGCTCCGGCGTCAGCCGTTCCAGTACCACCAGCAGCGCGGTGCCGAGCTGATCGGCCCGCACGGCCCGCTCGGCCGGGTCGGGCGCGAACCCGTCCGCCACCGGCACCGCTGTCACCACCGGCTCGGGGAGCCACACTCCCGGGTACGCCTCCCGGCGCACCCGGGCGGAGCGGAGCACGTCCAGGCAGATCCGGGAGCAGGTGGTGACGAGCCAGCCGCGCAGGTCGCGTACGTGGGCGCGCTCCTCCGGGTCGCTCAGCGCGCCGGAGAAGCGCAGCCAGGTCTCCTGCACCGCGTCCTCGGCCTCGCTGCGGCTCCCCAGCATCCGCTGGGCGACCGCCAGCAGGCGCCCTCGTTCCGCCTCGAACTCCCCCGCAAGCTCCTCCACACCCCCATTCTCCCGCCCCACCCCCCACCCCACCGCCCCCGCGCCCTTACCTGGGCTCGCTGATCTTGCACTTGCCGCCCCGACAAAGGGTGCTTTCCGGGCGTGCAGGGGGCCGCAACTGCAAGATCGGCGGGCCGGGGCAGGGGCGTGGGGTGAGCGGGGAAGGGCGCTGGGGGTGAGGATCGGGGGATGAGTGAGGTGGTGGGGCCCGAGGGCGGGCGGATGCGGGAACTGCTTCGGGTGGGGCCGGGAGCGGTGGACCTGACGGCGATCGACCCACGATCGACGCCGGGGCTGCCGGCGGCGGCCGGGCGCGGGCCGGCGCGCAAGGAGTGGGCGCGCGCGCAGGTCGAGCTGGTCGGCGCGGAACTGGGCCGGCAACAGGAGATGCTGTACGCCTCGGCGCAGGGCGCCGCCGGACCGGGCAGCGCCACCAGCGCGCCGGCCCAGGCGGACGCCCGGCTGGACGGCGACCGGCCGCGCCGGGTGCTGCTGGTGCTCCAGGCGATGGACTGCGGCGGCAAGGACGGCACCGTCAAGCGGGTGGCGGGCGCGATGAACCCGCTCGGGCTGCACATCCGCTCGTTCGGGCCGCCGACCGAGGAGGAGTTGCGGCACGACTTCCTGTGGCGGGTACGCCGGGCGCTGCCGCCACCCGGGTACGTGGGCGTGTTCAACCGCTCGCACTACGAGGACGTGCTCATCGCCCGGGTCGAAGGGCTGGTCGACGAGGCGACCTGGCGGTCCCGGTACGCGATCATCAACGACTTCGAGCGGGAACTGACCGAGCAGGCGGTCACAGTGGTGAAGGTCATGCTGCACATCTCGTACGCCGAGCAGGGCGAGCGGCTGATGGAGCGGCTCACCGACCCGGCGAAGTTCTGGAAGTTCAACCCGAGTGACCTGGACACTCGGGCACGTTGGGACGATTATCAGGCCGCGTACGCCGAGGCCCTGGAGCGTTGTGGCACGGACGCCGCGCCGTGGTTCGTGGTGCCGGCGGACCGCAAGTGGTACCGGGACTGGGCGGTCGCCCACCTGATGCGGGAGACGTTCGACGGCTTGGATCTGGGGTATCCGCCTGCCGATTTCGACGTCGAACGGGAGCGTGACCGGTTACGGAACCAACTCAGCCGGTGATCAGGTGAACAGAAGGTGAACGAGCGGTGAATCGGGCCTGACCAGGGGTGGGCCGATCGAAAGTGGGTTCGGCGCGGTCCCTAGCATGCGCAGAGCAGACGCCCGGGCGGCGACGGCCACCCTTCCACCGACACGACGAGGTCCGTGCTGTGAAGTTTTCCTTCCGTCCCACCGAGGGCGCCTTCTACGAGCTCTTCACCAGGGCTGCGCAGAACCTGGTGAAGGGGACCGACCTGCTCAACGAGCTGGGTCTGCCCGGTGCCGACGTGCAGTCGATCAGCGAGCGGCTGACCGACATCGAGCACGACAGCGACCAGATCACGCACGAGCTGTACAAGAAGATCAACTCCACGTTCATCACGCCGTTCGACCGCGAGGACATCTACCGGCTGGGCTCGCTGCTCGACGACGTGATGGACCACCTGGAGGCGGTCGGCAACCTCCTCTACCTGTACGGCCTGACCAAGCTCCCGTCGCTTCCGCGCGAGCTGCACGAGCTGGTGAACGTGCTCGACCTGCAGGCCAAGCTCACCGCCGAGGCGATGCCCCGGCTGAAGTCGATGAAGGATCTCGAGGACTACTGGATCGAGTGCAACCGGCTCGAGAACGACGGCGACCAGGCGTACCGGATGCTGCTGGTACGCCTCTTCTCCGGTGAGTACGACGCGCTCACGGTGCTGAAGATGAAGGAGGTGGCCGACGAGCTGGAGGCCGCCTGCGACGCCTTCGAGCACGTCGCGAACACCGTCGAGACCATCGCGGTCAAGGAGTCCTGATCCAGTGAGTCCCGAACTCATCGCCGTGCTGGCGGTGATCGCGGTCGCCATGGCGTTCGACTACACGAACGGCTTCCATGACGCGGCCAACGCGATCGCCACCAGCATCTCGACCCGGGCGCTGACCCCCCGGATCGCGCTCGCGCTGGCCGCCGTCGGCAACTTCGTCGGCGCGCACTTCGGTGCCGGCGTGGCCAAGACGGTCGGCGACGGCCTGGTCACGTTGCCGACCGGGGTGGAGAGCCTCGGCGTGGTCTTCGCCGGCGTTCTCGGCGCGATCATCTGGAACCTGATCACCTGGTACTTCGGCCTGCCCTCGTCCTCCTCGCACGCCCTCTTCGGCGGACTGGTCGGCGCCACCCTGTTCGCCGCCGACGGCATCGTCCAGTGGGCCACCATCATCGAGAAGGTCCTCATCCCGATGGTGCTGTCGCCGGTGGTCGGCCTGGTGCTCGGCTTCCTGGTGATGCTGGCGATCATGTGGCTGTTCCGGAAGGGGCAGCCCGGCAAGCTCAGCCGCGGCTTCCGCTGGGCGCAGACCGCGTCCGCCGCCGCCATGTCGGTCGGCCACGGCATGCAGGACGCCGCCAAGACCATGGGCATCATCGTGCTGGCGCTCTACACCGGTGGCTTCCAGGAGAGCAAGACCCACATCCCGGGCTGGGTCTTCTGGACCTCGGCCGCGATGCTGGCGGCCGGCACGTACGCGGGTGGCTGGCGGATCATCCGGACGCTTGGTCGGAAGATCATCGACCTGGGGCCGGCGGAGGGCTTCGCGGCCGAGACCGTCGCCAGCGCGGTGCTCTACTTCAACGCGCTGGTGCTGAAGGCGCCGATCTCGACCACGCACACGATCACCTCGGCGATCATGGGTGTGGGCGCGACGAAACGGCTGTCCGCGGTGCGCTGGAACGTGGCGGGCAACATCGTGATCGCCTGGATCATCACGTTCCCGGCCGCCGCCGCGATCGCCTGCCTCGCGTACCTGCTGGTCCGGCCGCTGTTCTGAGCTCCTGTCCGCGCTCCGCGCGACGACGTCGAAGGGTTCCCCGCCGTGGCGGGGGACCCTTCACGCGTAGGAGACGCCGATCCGGGCCTTGATGTCGTCGATGAGGCCCATCACCTCGAGCGTGGCGGCGTGCGGCACCAGCGGGCTCTCCGTCAGCCCGGCGGCCAGGCAGCGCTGCACCTCGATCGCCTCGTACTGGTAGCCGCCGCCGGTCAGGTCCGCCGGGATCGTCTCCGGTTCGGCGCCAGCCCGGTGCAGCACCGCGTGCGCCGGCCGGAAGAACAGCTCGGGCAGGTCGATCCGGCCGGTGGTGCCGGTGATCGACGCGGTGATCGCTGTCGCGCCGACCATGCCGCAGCTGAGCGTCGCCACCGCGCCGGAGTCCCAGCCGAGCACCATGCCGGTGTTCTCGTCCACCGCCTCCGGGGTCAGCTTGGCCCACGCCTGCACGTGCTGCGGCACGCCGAGCACCAGGTGGGCCAGGCTCAGCGGGTAGACGCCGAGGTCGAGCAGCGCGCCGCCGCCGAGCGTGCGGGCCCGCATCCGGTGCTCCGGCGGGAACGGCCCGGCCACGCCGAAGTCGGCCCGTACGTGCGTCACCTCACCGATCGCGCCGTCGCGGATCAGCTCCAGCACGCGCAGGATCAGCGGGTTGGTCCGCATCCACATGGCCTCCATGAGGAACAGACCCCGGGCGCGGGCCGTCTCCACCAGGTCGGTGGTGGTCGGCAGGTCCAGCGTGCAGGGCTTCTCCACCAGCACGGCCTTGCCGCCGGCCAGGCACGCCAGCGCCGCCTCGTGGTGCGCGGCGTGCGGGGTGGCCACGTAGATCGCGTCCACGTCCGGGTCCGCGGCCAGTTCCGCCCATGAGGCGTACGCACGCGGCACCTCGTGCCGGTGCGCGAACAGTTCGGCGCTCTCCCGGGTACGCGAGCCGACCGCCACCAGTTCGGCGTCCGGCACCAGCCGCAGATCCTCGGCGAAGCGAGCGGCGATGTTTCCGGTGGCCAGGATTCCCCAACGCGTCATGCCCGGCACGCTATCCCGTACCGCTCGGAGGCCGGGAGGGTGATCCACCGGTCGGGACGGCTCAGCCATGGGCGTCGGCGGCGGCCCGCGCGGCCCGTTCGATCATCGCCCGCCGCGTCGCCAGCGTCGGCGGTTCCGGTTCCAGGTGCGCGTACGCGGCCCACGCCCCGATCGAGCCGTCGAGCTGCTCCCGCAGGATGTCGGCGTGCCCCGCGTGCCGGCTGGTCTCGGCCAGCACGTGGACCAGGATGTTGAACAACTTGACGTCCGGGCGGGGCCACCACGGCACGTGGCCGGGAGCGTCGATGGCGAGGGCGTCGATCGTCGCATCCGCGTGCTCGGCCACCCGCCGGTAGCGGCCGAGCACCTCCTCGCGGCTCTCGTGCTCGGTCGCCCACATGTCGGCGCCGTCCGGATCCGGGTCGTCCCACCGGGGCAGCGGCTCCGGGAACGGCCTGCCGAACACCTCGCCGAAGTACCGGGCCTCCCCGAAGGACAGGTGCTTGACCAGGCCGAGCAGGTTGGTGCCGGACGCGGTCAGGGGGCGGCGTACGTCGTACTCGGACAGCCCGTCGAGCTTCCACAACAGCACCTCGCGGATCTGGCGCAGGTCGTTGTGCAGGTACTGCTTCGCGAAGTCGTCGATCACAGGTCACCACCCTGCCAGGCATGGCCGGCCGCCGTAGCCCCGTGCCGGCGGCCCGCTGGGCCGCCCGGAGGTGCGCGACGGTCTCTGTCGCTGAGCCCTCGAACCGTCCATCTGAACGTCGGACCGGCAACACGGAGCGTGCAGATTGCACAGCGTCACGGCGGTTGTCTGTCACTCGTCAGGCCGAGTGTCCAGAAGGGACTTACCGGGCATAAACCCACCTGGCTCCCAGCTCGGTGAAGGTCCTCCCGGCCCCTTTGCTCTGCAGCCTTTTGCGCACCGCTCGCGGAGGGTCACCGTTGCGGATTCGGCTGCAGAGCAAAGGCGGGGGAGGAGTGTGCCAGTGGCTGGGCGAAAACTACCCAGTGTGATTGGGGCGCCGGTGTGTGGAGCGCGGGTTCCGCGGGTGCCGGCGAGCACGGCCGGACTGTCCACCGCGTCATGCCCGGCACGCCACCGCCTCGTGCACCGGAACCGGCGGGTGATCCACCCGTCGGGCCGTCAGGCGTCTCCCGTGCCATCGCGCCCGGCCCTGGATGCTCCGGGCTGCGGCGTGGACACCAACCGCTGGCTCGCGCGGGCCGGACGGCCGTTCATCGTCTCCACCGCGACCTCGCGGCTGGCGACGAGATGGAAATCGCCGAACAGATGGTCCAGCCAGTCGGTGGTGTGGTGTCGGCACACCGCCCCGTCGTCGGTCTCGAAGATCCCGTAGGTGCCGTACTTGGCTGCGAATCGTTCGTACCGGGAACGGTTACGGTGATCCTCCTGCAGGCACAGGTCACTGACGTAGATGAGCCCGCCCGGCCGTAGCACCCGACGCAGCTCCGTCACCAGCTCCCGCTGTCCGGCGTCGTCGGGTATGCACGTCAACACCGCGAACAGCAGCACCAGGTCGACGCTGTCCGCCTGGTGATCGAGCTGCGGAGGATTGGTGAGAACCGTGAATCGCGCGCCGGGCTGCTCCTTCTTGGCCCGGCTGACGAGACGGGGCGCGACATCCACCCCCTCGACATTCTCGAAGCCCTGCTGCACGAGCAGCCCTGCCAGCCGGCCGTAACCGCACCCGTAGTCGAGAACGCGTGCCCGCCGATCGATGCCGTCCAGCCACGAAAGTGCGACCGGGTGGCCGAAAGTCTTCGCGGCACCCTTGGAGTTCCAATACCCCGCCTGGTTGTTGAGATCCGTCATCCGAGGAGTATCGGCGCAATCGGAGGAGGGCGGCGTCGGGCGGCGGGGCGGCGTCGCCCGTTACGGCACTAGGCTCGGGCGCATGACGATCGACGGCTTCGCCGCACCCCCCGCCCTGGTGGAGCACGCCCGCCGATTCCGGGCCGAGGGCGCCGTGCCGGCCGTGCCCCGGGTCGCCGCCACCGTGCTGCTGCTCCGGCCGTCCGGCGACGGATTCGAGGTCTACATGATCCGCCGGGTGGCGGCGATGACGTTCGGCGGCATGTACGCCTTTCCCGGCGGCGGGGTGGACCGCTCCGACTCGGAGGCGCACCTCGGCTGGGCCGGCCCGGAGCCGGCGGTCTGGGGGGAGCGGCTCCGGCTCGATCCGGCCGCTGCGCAGGCGGTGGTGTGCGCCGCCGCCCGCGAGGTCTTCGAGGAGGCGGGTGTGCTGCTCGCCGGGCCGGACCCGGACAACGTGGTCGGCGACGTGAGCGGCGACGACTGGGAGGCAGCCCGGCAGGATCTGGAGGGACGGCGGGTCGGCTTCGCGGACCTGCTGGCCGGGTGCGGCCTGACGCTCCGGTCCGACCTGCTGCTGCCGTGGAGCCGCTGGATCACTCCGGAGTTCGAGCCGCGCCGCTTCGACACGTACTTCTTCGTCGCCCTGCTGCCCGAGGGGCAGCGGACCCGGGACGTGTCCGGCGAGGCCGACCACACGCTGTGGCTGCGCCCGGCGGACGCGCTGACCCGGGCGGAGGCCGGCGAGCTGACCATGCTGCCGCCGACCATGGCCACGCTCGCCGAGGTCGTCGCCGCGGGCGACCTCGACGGCGTGGCCCGCGCCGCCGCGGAGCGCGATCCGGGTACGCCGATCCTCCCGTACATCGAGGGACTGGACGGCGCCGAGCCCAGCTTCCGCCTCAGCCGAAGCGGCCGGTGATGTAGTCCTCGGTCTTCTTCTGGCTCGGGTTGCTGAAGATCTTCTGGGTGTTGTCGTACTCGATCAGGCGGCCCGGGTCGCCGGTCTTCTCGATCGAGAAGAAGGCGGTCCGGTCCGACACCCGCGCGGCCTGCTGCATGTTGTGCGTGACGATGATGATGGTGAACTTGTCCTTGAGCTGGAACATCAGGTCCTCGATGGCCAGCGTGGAGATCGGGTCCAGCGCCGAGCAGGGCTCGTCCATCAGCACGACCTGCGGCTCGACAGCGATGGTGCGGGCGATGCAGAGCCGCTGCTGCTGACCGCCGGACAGGCCCGCGCCGGGCTTGGCGAGGCGGTCCTTCACCTCGTCCCACAGGTTCGCCGAGCGGAGCGCCCGTTCGGCCGCCTCCTCCAGGATCGACTTGCGCCGTACGCCGTTGAGCCGCAGGCCCGCCACCACGTTCTCGAAGATGCTCATGGTGGGGAACGGGTTCGGCCGCTGGAAGACCATGCCGATCATCCGGCGGACCGCGGTGACGTCCACGTCGCGGTCGTAGATGTCCTGGTCGTCGATGGTGAGGTTGCCCTCGACCCGGGCGCCGGGCAGTACCTCGTGCATCCGGTTGATCGACCGCAGGAAGGTGGACTTGCCGCAGCCGGACGGGCCGATCAGGGCGGTGACCGTCTTCGGCTCGACGGTCAGGTTGATGTTCTCGATCGCCTTGAACCCGCCGTAGTAGGCGGTCACGTTCGTGGCTTCGATGCGCTTGGCCATGGTGGCGGTACCTCCGGGGTTCATCGGCCGAGCCGGTTGCGACGGGACAGCAGCTTCGCCGCCACGGTGAGGACGAGGACGAGGGCGACCAGGGTCAGCGCCGCGGTCCACGCCCGTGCCGGCGAGTACCTCGACGCCTCACCGGCCTGCTGGTAGACGAAGAGGGCCAGCGACGACTGGTTGTTCTCGAACGGGTTGAAGTTGATCGCCGCGCCGCCGCCGGCGACGAGCAGCACCGGCGCCGTCTCACCGGCGGCCCGCGCGATGGCGAGCATGATGCCGGTGACGATGCCGGGCAGCGCGGTCGGCAGCACGACCCGCAGGATGGTCTTCCACTTCGGTACGCCCAGGGCGTACGCGCCCTCGCGCAGCGGCGCCGGCACCAGCCGGAGCATCTCCTCGGTGGAACGGACCACAGTGGGCAGCATGAGCACGCTCAGTGCCAGCGCGGCGGCGAAGCCGGAGAAGCCCGGCCGTCCGTCGTTGAACCACGGCGAGACGATCAGCACCCAGAATGCCAGCACGAACAGGCCGGTGACGATCGACGGGATGCCGGTCATCACGTCCACGAAGAAGCGGATGGTGAACGCGAACCGGCCCCGGCCGTACTCGACGATGTAGATCGCGCAGAGTACGCCCAGCGGCACCGTGATCAGCGTGGCGATGCCGACCTGCTGCAACGTGCCGACGATCGCGTGGTACGCGCCGCCGTTGGCGTCCCGCGACCCGATGTTGTTCATCGAGGTGCCGAAGAAGTTCGCGTCCAGTCGCTCGGAGCCCTTGCTGACAAGCGTCCAGACCACCGACGCCAGCGGCAGCACCGCCAGCACGAACGCCGAGTGGATCAGCGCGCTCCAGGTGCGGTTGCGGGCCGACCGGCGGCCCTCCACCGCGTTCGCCGCGACGAACAGGCCGGCCAGGTAGAGCAGCGCGCCGACCACCACGACCAGGACCGGGCCGCCGATGCCGGCGCCGTACACGATGCCCGTCGCGAGCAGCAGCGCCGCGACGGCGACGGCCGGAGCAGCGTACGCGGGAAGACGCTTCGCCCGCAGCGTGGCCGGCTGGGCCGGCGGGCGCGGGCGGCGGGGGGTGAGGGTGGTGGTCATGCGGCCGACTCCGTGAACTCGCGCCGCCGGTAGATGATCGCCCGCGCGGTGATGTTGACGATCAACGTGATCGCGAACAGCACCAGGCCGGAGGCGATCAGCGCGCCCCGGCCGGTGTCGTTCGCCTCGGCGAACCGGTTGGCGATGTTCGCGGCGATCGAGTTGCCGCCGCTGGCCAGGATGTTGAACGAGATGGCGTACGTGGATCCGAGCGTGAGCGCCAGCGCGATGGTCTCGCCCAGCGCCCGGCCCAGGCCCAGCATCACCGCGGCGATGACGCCCGGACGGCCGTACGGCAGGACCGCGGTGCGGATCATCTCCCAGCGGGTGGCGCCGAGCGCGAGCGCCGCCTCCTCGTTCGCGGTCGGGGTCTGCCGGAACACCTCGCGGGACAGCGAGGTGACGATCGGCAGCACCATGATGGCGAGCACCACCGAGCCGAGCAGGATCGAGTTGCCGTACGGGCCGTCGCCGAAGATCGGGATCCAGCCGAAGTACCTGTTCAGCCACGCGGACACGTCGGCGACCGGCTGGGCGAAGTAGTCCCGCCCCCAGAGGCCGAAGACCACGCTCGGCACGGCTGCGAGCAGGTCGATCAGGAAGCCCAGGGCGTTGCCGAGCCGCCGGGGCGCGTAGTGCGACAGGTAGAGGGCGATGCCCAGCGCGACCGGCACCGCCATGAGCAGCGCCAGCAGCGAGCTCAGGACGGTGCCGAAGGCGAGCGCGCCGATGCCGAACTGCGGCGGGTTGTCGTTCGGGAACCAGCCCTCGAACGTCCAGAACGACTCGGTGTTCGCCCGCAGCGCGGGGACGGCCTTGGCGACCAGGAAGATCGCGATGGCCGCGATGACCACCAGGACGGTGGTGCCGGCGGCCAGGGTCAGGCCGCGGAACGCCCGTTCCGCGCCGAAGGCGCGGGCCCGGGGGAGGGCGCCGCCGCCGCCGAGGCCGCCGTCGGGGCGGCCCGGGTTACCGGGGCGCTCGGCCACACGCGCCGAGGCACCGGCGGGTCCCTCGTGGCTCGTGGCCACGGGAGTCCCGCCGGTGCCGGCGTGGGCCGAGCGCTGAGGGGTGTCACCCATCTGCTCGCTCGCTTCGTGTTGAGGAGGTGTCGGCCGGAGCGTCAGGAGAGGCTCTGGACCGCGGCCTCGACCTTGGTGCGGACGGTCTCGGGCAGCGGCGCGTAGCCGAGCTCGACCAGCTCCTTCTGCCCCTCGGCGCTGGCGGCGTGGCCGAGCAGGCCCTTGACCAGCGGCAGCTTGTCGGCGGCGAGGCCCTTGCTGCAGACGATCTCGTAGGTCGCCAGGACGATCGGGTACGCCCCGGCCTCCTTGGTGTTGTAGTCGATCGACATCTTCAGGTCGTTGCCCTGACCCTCGAACTTGGCGCCGGCGATGGTCTTGCCGGCCGAGTCGCCGGTCAGCTCGACGAACTCGCCGTTGCCGTTCTTGATCTTCGCCATCTTCAGGTCGGAGTTCTCGGCGTACGACCACTCGACGTAGCTGATGGTGCCGTCGGTGCTCTTGACCTTGCTGGCCACACCGTCGGACTTGGCCGCGCCGACGCCGCCCGGGGCCTTCCACGCCTTGGAGTTGCCGAGCGTCCAGTCCGCCTCGGCGGTCTTGGAGAGGTACTTGGTGAAGTTGTCGGTGGTGCCCGACTCGTCCGAGCGGTGCACCGCCTGGATCGCGGTCGACGGCAGCTTGGCGTCCGGGTTGTCGGCCTTGATGGCCGCGTCGTCCCACTTGGTCACCTTGCCGGCGAAGATCTTCGCCAGGGTGGCCGGGCTGAACTGGAGGTTGTCCGCGCCGCTGACGTTGTAGACCACGGCGACCGGGCCGATCACCATCGGCAGGTTGAGCGCCTGGCCGCCGACGCACTTGGCGTCGGCCTGCGGCTGCTCCTCCGGCTTGAGGGGGGAGTCCGAACCGGCGAAGTCGGCGGTGCCGGCGATGAAGGCCTGGATGCCGGCGCCCGAGCCGCTCGGCTCGTAGTTGATCGTGGTGCCGGCGCACTTCTGCTGGTACGCCTTGATCCACTCGGCCATGGCGTTCTTCTGGGCCGAGGAGCCCTGCGCGTTCAGCGTGCCCTTCGCGCAGTCCACCGCGGCGGTGGAACCGGAGGCGCTGGCAGGCTCGTTGTTGTCCGAGCCGCAGGCGCTGAGACCGAGAACCGCGGTAAGAGCGAGACAGGCGATGGCGCCGTGCCGCTGGAGCTTCACTTCAGGGGTTTCCCTTCACGTCTTTGGTCAGGTCGCCCGGAGTGCCGGGGGCCGGCGCTGACCGGCTGACACGAAAGGTAGGAGGGCCAGGTGGACGGTTCGCCGGACGTAAGTGAACGCGCGGTGAACACGTTCAGCCGACGAGATGGCCGCACGCTGAGGAAGGGTTGTCCATTTCGTGAACTAGCAGCCCGGTATCGCCTTTGTGGCGGCTTTCCGGGGCCGGAGAGCGCTCAGCCCAGCTGGTAGTTGACGTGCGCGGACCAGCGCGCGAAGCCGAGGCGCTCGTAGAGCGCGACAGCGGCGGTGTTGCTCTCGTCCACGTAGAGCATCACCCGGTCCAGCCCGCGCTCGTCGCGCAGGTGGGTCAGGCCGGCGGCGGTGAGCACCCGACCCAGCCCGCCCCGGTGCGCGGACGGGTCGACGCCGAGCACGTACACCTCGCCGATGCGGGCCGAGCCCGGCTGCTCGTGCACCTTGGTCCAGTGGAAGCCGAGCAGCCGTCCGGTGGCGGAGTCGACGGCGAGCAGGAATCCGGCGGGGTCGAACCACGGCTCGGCGATGCGGACGCGCAGGTCGTCGAGCGTCCACCTGCCCTGCTCGGGGTGCTGGGCGAAGGCCGCGTTGTTCACCGCCAGCCAGGTCTCGTCGTCCTCGCCGGGACGGAACGCGCGCAGCGTCACGCCGTCCGGCACCACCGGCGGCGGCAACTCGGCGGTCAGCGGGCGGCGCATCTGCCAGAGCACGCGCGCCCGGGAGAAGCCCAGGTCGACAGCGAGCGCGGCGGCCGACGGGTGGTCGCCGTGCGCCCAGGCGCGCAGCGGTCCGGACGCGGCATCCACCACGCCGAGGGCAAGCGCCCGGCCGGAACCCCGCCGCCGGTACGCCGGGTGCACGACCATCTCCACGCCGACACCCTCGGCCGGGGCGGTGGTGTCGAGGTGCGCGTACCCGGAGAGGGTGCCGTCGGTGGTCCGGGCGGTGAGGTGCACGGCGGGCGCCTCGGGGTCGCGCAGCCGCAGCAGCACGTGCTCGTCGAGCGGGTCGGCGCCGTCGGCGTCCCCGGCGGCGCGGGCCAGCGCCAGCACCTCGGCGACCTCGTCCGGCGTCAGGCGGTCCGCCCGTCCGATCCGGTCGGCCGCGGTCGTCGGCTCGGTGCTGCTCATCTGAGTCACGGTAGCGGCAGGCGGGCCGGGGTTCGCGCCGGACGACGACCGGGATCGGTGGCGCTCGTCACGGGTTGCCGACGGGCAGCGGCTCCAGTTCGAACCGGCTCACCATCTCGGGCAGGAGTTGCTGCAACGCCGTGACGGTGCCGGAGCGGTCCCCGCCCGCGTCGTGCATGAGCACGATCGCGCCCGGGCCCATCTGCGTGCGGATGGTCGCCTCGATCGCTCCGGGTCCCGGTGCCTTCCAGTCCGACGGGTCCACGCTCCAGTGCACCGGGGTGAGGCCCAGGTCGGCGCAGGCCGCCATGACCGAGGGCGTCCAGGCCCCGCCCGGCTGGCGGTAGTACGTGATCCGCGCGTCGGGCGCGGCGGCCAGGATCGCGTCGTTGGTGCGCAGCAGGTCGGCCCGGATCGTCGCCGGGGAACGCTTGCCCAGGTTGACGTCGTGCTTCCAGGAGTGGTTGCACAGGGTGTGGCCCTCGGCCACTATCGACCGGACCAGATCCGGGTGGGTCTCGACGTTCTCGCCGACGACACAAAAGGTCGCCCGTACGCCGTACTGGGCCAGCAGCGCGAGCACCTGCGGGGTCCAGCGGGGATCGGGGCCGTCGTCGAAGGTCAGCGCCACCCGGGCGGAGCCGGTGGCGAGCATGGCGCCGTACGGGCCGTCGCCGTCCGGTGGAACGGGTGCGGCGTCCGGCTCGGTGTCGGGGCTGGGCCGAGGGCCGGCCGTGCCGCCCGGGAAGTCGGTGCTCGGTGGCTGGTCGCCGTAGCGCGGCCCGGTGAGCGACGTGGCGACTCCGGCGGCCGACGGATGCGGGTCCGGCACCAGGCTGCGGCCCAGCGCGAACGCCGAGCCGAGCAGGCCGGCCAGGACGACGGTCACGAGCCCGGCGGCGCGCAGCGTCGAGCCCCGCATCAGCGGCACCGGCCGTTCGTCGCCCCCGTGTTCACCGCACGCACCGTCGCCCCCTTAGCCCGACAATTCCGGCAGTCAGGATATGGCTGACTGATCGGGCAAAAAGGGCATACGCGAAAAGTGCCCTCTAGCGGGGTGGCGCGTGGGCGGTCAGACCGGCAGCGGGGCGGGCTCCGACTCCGGCAGCGAGCGCGACGGCGGGACGACGAACTTGTAGCCCACCTGGCGGACGGTGCCGATCATCGACTCGTACTCCGAGCCGAGCTTGGCGCGCAGCCGCCGCACGTGCACGTCTACCGTCCGGGTGCCGCCGAAGTAGTCGTAACCCCAGACCTCGCGCAGCAGCTGGTCCCGGGTGAACACCCGCCCCGGGTGCTGGGCCAGGAACTTCAACAGCTCGAACTCCTTGTACGTGAGGTCGAGCGGCCGGCCCTTCAGCTTGGCGGCGTACGTGTCCGGGTCGATGTTCAGCTCGCCGGCCCGGATCGAGCCGCCGGCGCCGGCGGTGGCGTTGCTGAGCCGGCCGACAGCGAGCCGCAGCCGGGCCTCCACCTCGGCCGGCCCGGCGCCGGCCAGGATCACGTCGTCGACGCCCCAGTCCGCGTTGAGCGCGATCAGCCCCGCCTCGGTGACGACAGCGACGAGCGGCACGCCGAGCCCGGTGGCGTGCAGCATCCGGCAGGTGGCCCGCGCCTCGCTCAGCTCGGAGCGGGCATCCACCAGGACGGCGTCCGGCGTGGGGCCGGAGACCAGCGTGCGGACGTCACGGGGTGCGGTGCGAACCGAGTGCGGCAGCAGGTCGAGCGCCGGCAACACCGCCGACGGCTCACCGGCCCGCGCAGTCACGAGCAGCAGGAGCTCCACGATCACCTCCGTCCCGGCGGCCCTTCGGCCGCGCGCGACCAGCGACACGCCCGGGTGGGGGCGGCACTGTGAACTTGCGTGGGTCCCGGCGTCGTCGACGGGCGGGTAACGGCCTGAGCGTAACCGATGGACCGGGCGTCACCTTCGCGCGATTTACCGTTTGCCCTTTCTGCCCTCGATCGCGGTGCAGGTTTTAACGTCGCCGAAACCGGGACCTCCGCCGAGCCGCCCGGGTCTGGCACGATCGGGGCGTGTTTCCCTCCACCTCGCGCGACACCGGCCGTGACCCGTGGACCGACGAGCCGCCTACCGGCGCGTCCGCCCCCGCTCGTGGCTATCCGCCCGCCCCGCGCACCGGTCCCGCTCAGGAGGAGGGCGACCGGCCGGAACGCAAGGGCCCACGCCGGCTGCGCAAGGGCGGGCCCAGCCGGCGTCCCGACGACGAGTCCGACGAGGAGCCCGAGGAGGAGGTGCCGCCGGTCCCGGTCCGCCGCCCGTTGGCGCTCACCGTCGCCGGCTTCGCCGCGCTGCTCGGCGTCGGCCTGGTGCTCGGCGCGCAGACCTCCGGTCCGGGGCACCGGCTGCCGTTCGCCGCGATCATCTTCGGCGTCCAGCTGCTGTTCGTCCTGGCCTGGACGATGGCCATGCGACCGCCCGCGCTGCTCGTCGTCGCGCTTGTCAGCGCCGCGACGGCGGCGATCGCCGACGTCTCCGCCGTGCAGTCGGACATCGCCGGCCTGGCCCCGCTCGGCTACGCCGCGGCCGCCGGGCTCCTGCTCGCCGTGCTGGGGCAGCTCGTGCGGCGGGTGGACCGGGTCCGGGTGACCGACTCGCTCGGCGGCACCCTGCTCATCGTGGTGGGCGTGGTCGCCTTCGCCACGCTCATCGTGCTCAGCCGGATCCCCAAGGGCACCCAGGCGATCACGGTCTGCCTCACCGCCGCCGGTGTGGCGTTGCTCGTCGCCCGGCTCACCGACGCGATCGCGCCGTGGCCGCGGCTTGCCCCGCAGGTGCCACGCGGCGCGGCCGGCGTGGTCGTCGGCGCCATGCTCGGCACGCTCACCAGCGCCGTGCTCGGCAGCTACCTGGTCGGTTTCACCCCGACCAGCGCCGCCCTGGTCGGGGTGGTCAGCGCGGCCACCGCCGTTCTGGCCGACCTCGCCGTCGGGTACGCCGAGGCGGGCCGGCTGATGGCCGGTGAGCCGCCGACGATGTGGGTGGCCCGGCACATGCAGGGACCGCTGGGCGGGTTCGCGCTGGCTGCGCCCGCCGCGTACGCCATGTGCGTGCTGTTCCTCTGACGCGGTTGGGGAAGATTCGCCTCGGGTAAGTACGGTTGCGCCGCGAGGCGCGGTGACGGCGGCGAGGACGGGAGGCGGCGTGGCAGAGGCGTATCCGGCGGAGGGCCGACCCCGGCGACGGGGCCGGAAGGTGCTGATCGGCTTCATCGTCCTGCTGCTGGTGCTGGCCGGACTGCTCGTCGTCGCCGACCGGGTCGCCGCCGGAGTGGCCGAGCGGGCCATCGCCGACCAGGTCCGGCAGGAGATCGCCAAGCAGGACGCGCAGTCCGCCGCGCCGCAGGTCGAGGTGGGTGGCTTCCCGTTCCTCACCCAGGTGCTCGACGGCCGGTACGAGCGCATCTCGATCCAGCTCACCGACGTGCGCGGTGACGTGCAGGGCGACGCCGTCGAGGTGCCGAAGCTCGACGTGGACGCGCGCAACGTTACCGCCTCGCTGGACACGCTGCGCTCCGGCCGGGGCGACGTGGTGGCCGAGAGCGTGGACGGGCGGGGCACCGTCACCTACGAGAGCCTGGCCAAGCTGCTGGACCGTCCCGGGCTGACGCTGGGCGAGCGCAACGGCAAGCTCGCCGTCACCGCCCCGGTGGACATCCTCGGCATCAAGCTCACCGTCAACGGCACCGCCGACGTCACGGTGGCCGGCAACAAGGTGGCGCTGCGCTTCAACGACCTCAGCGCCGACGGCCTGCCGAACGTGCCGCTGGCGCGGGCCGCGCTGACCCGGTACGCCCAGGGCATCTCGATCGACGTGCCGCTGCCGGAGCTGCCGTTCCAGCTCAACCTGCGCAAGGTGGAGCCGACGCCGGAGGGCTTGGTCGTGACCGCGGACGCGGCGAACGTGCCCATCAACTCCGCCGGCTGAAAGCCGCACGCGGCCGGCCCGGGGAGCGGGCCGGCCGTCCCGGATGCTGGTCGGCCTGGTGGCAGCTGTTGCCCGGGCTGGTAACCTCCCTGCCCATGGGGACCCTCCTCACCAAACGGCGCGCGGTCGACCTGTGCCGCGTGGCCACCTGCCTGTGTCGCCCCGTCATCTGACGGCGGGGCTGTCTCCGGCCGCCTGAACGGCGGCCACCCAGGGTCCACGAACCTTCCCCGGTTCCCCCTCCTCAACGCCCGGCAGCGGCGCCGTCGCACGTACCCGTGATCCGTTCCTAGCTCAGGGTCCGCGTGTGGTGCGACAACCATCGGCATCGATCTCCACGCGCAGACTCACCAAACCATCCTCACCAGGGAGTGATCTGATGAGTCGCGACACCGCACTCGTCTCGGCCGAGTGGGCCGAGAAGAACCTCGGCGCCCCGGGCGTCGTCTTCGTCGAGGTCGACGAGGACACCTCGGCCTACGACAGCGGGCACATCGCCGGCGCCGTCAAGCTCGACTGGCGTACCGACCTGCAGGACCAGGTCCGCCGGGACTTCGTCAACAAGAGCCAGTTCGAGGCGCTGCTGTCCGACCGGGGCATCGCCAACGACGACACCGTGATCCTGTACGGCGGCAACAACAACTGGTTCGCCGCGTACGCGTACTGGTACTTCAAGCTCTACGGCCACGGCGACGTCAAGCTGCTCGACGGCGGCCGCAAGAAGTGGGAGCTGGACGCCCGTCCGCTCGTCACCGACACGGTGGAGCGGCCGAAGACGCAGTACGTCGCGCAGGAGCCGGACACCTCGATCCGCGCGTTCCGCGATGAGGTGGTCGCCGCGATCGGCACCAAGAACCTGGTCGACGTGCGCAGCCCCGACGAGTTCGCGGGCCGGCTGCTCGCCCCCGCCCACCTGCCGCAGGAGCAGGCGCAGCGGGCCGGCCACATCCCGACCGCGATCAGCGTCCCGTGGTCCAAGGCGGCCAACGAGGACGGCACGTTCAAGTCCGACGACGAGCTGCGCAAGATCTACGCCGACGCCGGGCTGGACGACAGCAAGGAGACGATCGCGTACTGCCGGATCGGCGAGCGCTCCTCGCACAGCTGGTTCGTGCTCCAGGAGCTGCTCGGGCACCGCAACGTGAAGAACTACGACGGTTCCTGGACCGAGTACGGCTCGCTCGTCGGCGTGCCGGTGGCGCTCGGCGACGAGCCGGGGGAGGCCTGATGACCGCCGCTTCCGCCGCCTCGACGGCTGCCGCCGGCTGCGCCGCGCCGGACCAGTCCGCCCCCCTCCCGGCGAGCCTGGACCTGGAGAAGGAGACCGTCATCACCGGCCGCGTGCTGGCCGAGTCCGGTGAGGTCGTGCCGGGCGCGTACGTGCGCCTGCTCGACTCGACCGGCGAGTTCACCGCCGAGGTGGTGACGTCGCCGGCCGGGCAGTTCCGGTTCTTCGCCGCGCCGGGCTCGTGGACGCTGCGCGCGTTGTCCCGCCACGGCAACGGCGACACCGCCGTGGCCGCGGCCCGCGGGATCAACGAGGTGACCGTCTCGGTCGCCGCCTGACCCACGCTGGAGATCGTGGCCCGCCGCCCTCCCGGGTGGCGGGCCACGAGCCGTTGCGGGGCAGGTGGCCGAGGTGCGGCCGGGCACCTCGCGGACGCGTGACACCATGGCCGGGTGACTGCCGTCGAGACGGGCTACGCCCCGCCCACCCCGCCCGGCCGGCCCGGCCCCGGTGGCCGACGCGGGCTGCGCCGGCTGGTGGCCGCCACTGTGGCGTGGGCCGTGCTGCTCGCCGGCCTGACCTGGTGGTCGGTGCGTACCGACCCGCCGACGGTCAAGGAGCAGCGTTCGCTGGACCAGGCCGGCCCGGTGGTGGACCGGGCGATCGGCGAGCTGACCGCCGCCGTCGGCGTCGCGGGCGTACCGGCGCTCCTGCCGGACCGGCTCGAGCGTGGCTGCCGGATCACGCCCATGGACGACGGCGTGACGCTGGAGCGCGGCGTGGAGGTGGCGGTCGGCGGCGGCGACGTACGCGAGGTGCTGCGCGGCATCGCCGACCGGTTGCCGGCGGGCTGGCGGGCCGGCGTGTCGACGCTCGACGGCGAGCCGCTGCTGCGCGCCGACGCGGGCGAGTTCGTCGCGGTCGAGGGCCGGGCCGGTGGTCCGGGCCGGGTGCTGCTCACCGCCGCGACCGGCTGCCGCCCGACGGGCTCCGGCTACCGGGCCCCGTCCGCCGACGCCGCCGCCGAGTCGGCGGTGCTGGCGTCGGCGCTGGGCCGGTGGGGTGGCGCGACCGGGCCGGTGCGGGTGCTCGCCGCGCCCTGCCCTGGTGGCGGGACCGTCCGCACGGCCCGGGCCGAGGCGACCGTGCCGGCCGATCAGCCGCTGGCCGCCGCGTTCGGCGCCGGCGCCGCCCCGGTGGTGGACTCGGCCGACGCGTACGCCCGCCCGGGCGACCCGGCGGTGCTGGCGCAGCGGGCCGGCGAGCGGGTCCGGGTCGCGGCGACCACGCCCTGCCCTGCCTGACGTCAACCGCCGGGCAGGGTGAGCGCCGGTGGTGACGGCTGTTCGGAGTGCGGCTCCCGGCTGCGGCCCAGCGCGTCCACCCGGCCCCAGCGGCCCGGGATGTCCAGCAGTTCCACCCGGCCCATCCCGGGCGGCACCGCCGGGTCGATGATCAGGTGCTCGCCCTGCGGTTCCAGGCCCAGGATCACCCGGAGCAGCAGCAGCGGGGTGCCGGCGGACCATGCCTGCGGGCTGCACGCGGTGGGGTACTCCACCGGGTAGTCGGTGAGGCCGCGCTCGTAGCCGGCGAACACCTCGGGCAGTCGCCCGTCGAAGTAGTGCGACGCGCTGAGCAGGGCGTCGCAGATCCGGCCGGCCTCCTGCCGGAAGCCGTACCGCCACAGGCCCCAGGCGATGATCGAGTTGTCGAACGGCCACACCGTGCCGACGTGGTAGCCGACCGGGTTGTATCGGCCCTGGTCGTCGGCGAGCGTGCGGACGCCCCACCCGGAGAACAGGCGCGGGCCGAGCAGGTGGGCGGCGACGGCCGGGGCCCGTGACTCGTCGACGATGCCGCTCCACAGCAGGTGGCCGATGTTGGACGTGAGCGCGTCCACCTGGCGGCCCCGCGGGTCGAGCGCCAGCGCGTAGTACTCCCGGTCCGGGATCCAGAAGTCACGGTTGAACCGTTCCTTCAGCGCCGCCGCCTCGTGTTCCAGCCGGTCGGCGTACGTCGGGTCGTTCCAGTAGGTGCGGGCCAGCCGGGCGCCGCGCAGTTTCGCGTCGTACGCGTACCCCTGAAGTTCGCACGTGGCCCGGGGGAACTCGGGCATCTGCCCGTCGGCGTAGGAGATCGCGTCCGGAGAGTCCTTCCAGCACTGGTTCGGCAGGCCGGTCTCGGGGTTGCGGGACATGTACCAGACGTAGCCGGTGCCGAGCAGGTCGCCGTACGTGTCCAGCCAGGTCAGCGCCGCCCGCGTCTCGTGCTCCAGCTTGCGCACGAGGTCGGCGTCCCCGGTCCACCGCTCGTACTCGTCGAGCAGGATCACGAACAGCGCCGTGGTGTCGGCCGCCCCGTAGTACGGCGAGTGCGGCTGCTCCTCGAAGCCGGCGGTCTCGCCGTAGCGCAGCTCGTGCAGGATCTTGCCGGGCTCCTCGTCCCGGAAGTCGTCGACCCGGCTGCCCTGAAGGCCGGCGAGCATGACGATGGTGGGCTTGACCATCTCGGGCAGGAACGGCAGCACCTGCAGCGAGGTGAAGATGCTGTCCCGGCCGAACAGCGTCATGAACCAGGGCAGGCCGGCGGCGAGCAGCCGGACGCCGAGCGTGATCGACTCGTACCGGAGGGCGGCGAGGTCGTTGAGGCTGCGCCGGTACGCCCCGGCCAGCGGCTCGCAGTCGCAGCCGAGCTTCGGCGCGCGACTGATCAGGGCGCTCTGTTCCGTTTCGATGTCGGCCGCCGTGCGTTGGCCGCCCAGCGGCAGGATGGCGCGGATGTCCTCGCCCCGCGCGCCGTAGATGACCGTGTCGATGTGCAGCCGGGTGGTCCACTCGCCGTGCGGGCCGACCCGGATCCGGAACGTCATCCCGCTCTCGTCGACCTCGGCCGGCGCGCTGCTGGTCACCAGCGTCTCGCGGTGGAACGCCTGCCGGCGGTAGGTCAGCCGCAGCGCGTTCGTCTCCACCGTCGGCGTGGTGCGGCCCTTCTTGTCCCGCTGGTGCTTGATCTCGAACAGGTCGGCGAAGTCGGAGCCGATCTCCAGCCGGAGGTGGAACTCCATCTCCTGCTCGGAGTGGTTGAGCAGGGTCAGTTCCTCGTCCAGGCTGCCGCCGATCGCGCGGCTGCGGATCACCGAGACCTTCGCGTCCAGGTAGTGCGTCGGCTCGCCGGGGACCAGGAAGTACCGCGTCTTGTACGACAGCGAGTCGTCGATGGAGAGGGCGTGCAGGGGTTGCCCGTCGAGGGTGAGGATCCAGGTGGAGAGGAACCGGGTGTCGAAGGAGAACAGCCCGGTGGGGAAGTCGTACGACGGCCGGATGTTGCCGCGATCGTCGCTGACCAGGAACGTGTTGCCGTCGAGGATGCTGACCCGGTCCTTCACGCCAGCCGCCGGACGTGTTCACGGGCGGCGTCGCGCGGATCCCGCACGTCGGGCCGGGCCGGCAGGAACCGGCGGAACGCCAGGAACAGCACGACGTGCCCGCTGAACGTGGCCTCGTTGCGCAGCACCGCGGCCATGCCGGCCTCCCGGCCGGTGACCAGCTTCTCGAACAGTTCGGTGGAGAGGGTGAGCACGCCGTCGGCCGGCCGTTGCTCCTCCCGGCTCACCTGGGCCGATCCGGGGGCCAGCGTCACGTACCAGTGTTCGGTGCGGTTGCCGTCGGCCAGGTCGATCTGGAGCGTGCCGCCGATCGGGCTGTTCAGCACTGACGCGGCGCGCGCCGGCAACGACGCGAAGAACTGTTGGATCGCCTCACTCACGTTCACATAGTAGGCGCAATCCGGACATGTCGGGTCAGGATCGGCTCACCGGTCAGAGTGGACGAACCGAGTGGGTCGCTCAGTAGACGAGCGCCTGCGCGCCCTCGGCCATCGCTTCCTCGACGAACACCGCGGCGCCCGCGATGCGCACTCCGGGGATGACATCGTCCGGGCCGATGTCCCGCCGCGCCGCGCACTGGGTGCAGGCGGTCACCCGGCCCGTGGTCAGGACCACGTGCAGCAGCTCGCCCAGCGGCGCGGAGTGCGGCAGCTCGAACGTCTCCGCCCGCCCGGGGAGCGCGAACCAGGTGGATTCACCGGTGAGCCAGAGCGACACGTCCACCCCGGCCGCGGCTGCGGTCGAGGCGACTGTGAACGCCTGGGCGCAGCGTTCCGGGGAGTCCGCGCCGGCGGTGGCCTTGACGACGAGAGTGCGCGCCATGCCGCCAGCATAGGATGGTCCGGATGGTTACCGAGATCGGGTTCGTCAGCCTGCTGGTCGCCGGCTTGGGCGCGCTCGCCGGTGGCCTGGTCTATGTCGCAGTGCGAATCGCTAGAGGTAAATGGTGAGCGCGAGGAGTGAGCCGGTTTTGCGAGCCCCGCAGTCGCGAACGAAGGTGGCGCTGTGAATAGTGAGAATCCGCTTCAGCCGCCGTGGTTGAACGCGCCGCCGGTCGAGGAGTACCCGTACGAGGAGAGCCACGACTTGCGCGTCGGCCCGAAGCTGCACCCGAGCCTGGACGGCCTGCTGCCGTACATCGGGGTGTGGCGTGGCCGGGGCCGGGGTGGGTTCCCGACGATCGAGGACTTCGACTACGCGCAGGAGATCCGGATCAGCCACGACGGCCGGCCGTTCCTGTTCTACGAGTCGCGGGCGTGGATCCTGGACGAGCAGAGCCGCCCGGTGCGTCCCGCCGGCCGTGAGGTGGGCTGGTGGCGTCCGGTGCTCGACGGTGAGCGGGTGACCGACGAGCTGGAGGCGCTGATGACCACGCCGACCGGTGTGATGGAGCTGCACATCGGCAAGCGCAAGGGCACGCAGATCGAGTTCGCCACCGACGCCGTCGTGCGTACCGCCACGGCGAAGGAGGTCACCGCCGGTGCCCGGCTGTTCGGCATCGTCGAGGGCGCCCTGCTGTACGCCCAGGAGATGGCCGCGGTGGGCCAGCCCCTGAGCCCCCACCTCTCCGCCCGCCTGACCCGGGTAGCCGGCTGACCGCCCCCCGCCTCCTTGTTCTCGTCGATCATGAAGTTGGCGGCGACGAACCGGGCACCCGGCGCCGCCAACCTCATGGTCAACGGGGTGGGGGGAAGTTCAGGAGGGCCTGGATGCGGGGGGTCAGGGGGGAACTCGGACGGGGGGTTCCGTTCAGGGCCGTGACCTCGGCTCCGCCGCGGAGGGAGCTGGTCAGCCAGATCGCCTCGGCGTCGTGCAGGTCCGCCACGGTGGGCAGGTGTTCGGCGGGGGTGAGGCCCAGCTCCGCCGCCCGTTCCAGCAGGTGGTTCGCGGTCACGCCGGGCAGGATTCCGGTCGCCGCCGCCGGCACCGTGCAGAGCGTCCCGTCGCGCAGCCACACCACGTTGGCGGTGGGCCCCTCCAGCACGTAGCCGTCCGTCGAGACCCAGAGCACGTCGTCCACGCCGGTCCGCTGCGCCCACCGCCGGGCGGCGGTGCTCAGCGCGTACGAGGTGGACTTCACACCGCTGGGCAGCCACCCCAGCTCGGGGCGGGACCGGGCGGCCACCCCGAGCGGCAGCGTGGCCACGGTCACCCCGTCGCGCCGGGCCAGCCGGGCGGACGCGGGCACCTCGCCGAGCGTCGCGTACACCGTGGGCGGCCCACCGCCCTCCGGCCCTCGTGTGCAGATCAGCCGCAGCGCGCCCTCGGTCCGGGCGGGCCAGCCGGCGCAGACCGTGTTCAGCAGCTCGACGAGCGCGGCGTCCGGCGGCAGCGGCAGGTCGATCGCCGCCGCACCGGCCCGCAACCGGGTCAGGTGGGCCTCGCGCAGCCAGGGACGGCCGTCACGCAGGTGCAGGGTCTCGAACAGGCCGTCGCCGTGCAGGACGCCCCGGTCGTCGCCGCGCAGCACCGGCTCACCCGCCGGTACGAGCCCTCGGCCGAGCACCGCCACCCGTGTCGTACCCACTGGCGCAGCGTAGTGGCGTACCCCGGCGGCGGACCGCGTGGTGCGGCGGCCGAACTATGATCGAAGGGTGTCCGAATCCTCCCTCGCGGAAATGCTCCGCTCGCGCGGGCTGCGGCTGACGGCGCAGCGGCAGCTGGTGCTCCAGGCCGTCCTCGACCTGGGGCACGCCACCCCGGAGCAGGTGCACACGGCGGTGCGCGAGGTGGCGGCCGGCGTCAACATCACCACCATCTACCGCACGCTCGAGCTGCTCGAACGGCTCGGCCTGGTGACGCACACGCACCTGTCGCACGGCTCGCCGACCTACCACGCGGCCGGCGAGCACCAGCACGTGCACCTGGTGTGCCGGGAGTGCGGGGCGATCGACGAGATCTCACCCGAGATGCTCCGCCCGCTCGCCGACCAGCTGGCCGAACAGCGGGGGTTCACAGTCGACATCGGGCATGTCGCGCTCTTCGGGGTCTGCGGCCGCTGCGCACAGAACGGGGAACGCACATGATCGACATCGCGGGCGCGGTGACCACCGACGCCATCGACGACCAGACCCGGGACCAGCCGGAACCGGCCCACCGGGCGGCGGGCGTCGGCCCGGTGGCCGCCCACTACGGCGACCCGATGCGCGAGCAACGGCTCCTGGCCACCGGCGTGGGCCTGGTGGACCGCTCGCACCGGGGCGTGATCGCGGTACCCGGCGAGGAGCGGATCAGCTGGCTGCACACCCTCACCAGCCAGCACCTGGCCGCGCTGGCGCCGTGGCAGGGCACCGAGCTGCTGGTGCTCTCCCCGCACGGGCACGTCGAGCAGCACGCGATGGTCGCCGACGACGGCGAGACCACCTGGCTGGACACCGAGCCGGGAATGACCGAGGGCCTGCTGTCGTACCTGGAGAAGATGCGGTTCTTCAGCAAGGTCGACCCGCGCGACGCCACCGCCGAGTTCGCGCTGCTGTCGCTGGTCGGGCCGGAGACGCCCGGCGCGCTCGACACGCTCGGCGTCACCGGGCTGGCCGCCCCCGACGTGGCAGCGGTGCCGGGTCCGAAGTTCCGTTCCGGTGAGCTGCCCGCGCGGCCCTCGGTGGTGTACGACGTCAAGCCGCTGCCGGCCGGCGGATGGGCGCGGCGGGTGGCGCTCGGCGTCGACCTGCTGGTGCCCCGCGCGGCCATGGACGGGGTGGTGGCGGAGCTGCGGGGCGCCGGAGTGCCGGTGGCGGGGCTGTGGGCGTACGAGGCGATCCGGGTGGCTGCCAAGCGGGCCCGGGCCGGGGTGGACACCGACCACCGGACGATCCCGGCCGAGGTGGACCTGATCGCCCCGGCCGTGCACCTGGACAAGGGTTGCTACCGGGGGCAGGAGACGGTGGCCCGGGTGCACAACCTGGGCAAACCCCCTCGCCGGCTGGTCCTGCTGCACCTCGACGGCGTGGCGAGCGACCAGCCGCCGGTGGCCGGTACGCCGGTGACGCTCGACGGGCGGACCGTCGGCTTCGTGGGCACCGCCGTGCAGCACTTCGAGCTGGGTCAGGTGGCGCTGGCCGTGCTGAAGCGCAACACGCCCGACGACGCGCGTCTGCTGGTGGGCGAGAGCGCCGCCGCCATTGACGTGTAAGGAAGGGCCCCCTATTAACGCCTCCGGTAGAGGAAGGGTCCCTTCTTAACGCCGCTCGCACCGGAAATCCTCCGGTCGACCCGGCGTCGGGCGCCGTCTAGGATCCGGGCATGACGACAGGGACGTTGATCACGGTTGCCCCCACCGGCGCGGAGTCGGCGAAGGCGGAGGTGCCGGCGCTGCCGGTGACGCTCGACGAGCTGCTGCTGACCGCCAAGGAGTGCGAGGCGCTCGGCGCCGCCGTGATCCACGTCCACATCCGCGACGACGACGCGCGGCCCACGCTCGACCAGGGGCGGCTGCGCGACACGGTGGCGGCGCTGCGGGAGAGCACCGACCTGATCGTGCAGCTCTCCTCCGGCGGCGCGGTGACCGACCCGGAGTCGGCCCGGCTGGCGGTGCTCGACGCCGCGCCCGACATGGCCTCCTGCACCATGGGCACTGTCAACTTCGGCGACGACGTGTTCCTCAACCGGTGGGAGTTCATCGTCGACCTGCACACCCGGATGCAGGAGCGGGGGGTCGTCCCCGAGTACGAGATCTTCGACCTGGGTCACCTCACCGCGTTGCAGCGGCTGCTCGGCAAGTACGGCCTGCCGCACGGCGGGCACGTACACGTCGACTTCGTGATGGGCGTACCGGGTGGCATGCCCGGCACCACGGCGACCCTGGTCGCGGCCCAGCAGATGCTGCGTGACCTGCCCGAGGGCACCACGTTCTCGGCCACCGGAATCGGGCGCAGCACCATCCCGGTGATGCTGGCCTCGCTGTCGACCGGCGGTCACCTGCGTGTCGGCATGGAGGACACGGTCACGTACGCCAAGGGACGCCCGGTGGAGTCCAACATGCAGCTCGTCGCGCGGGCGGTGGGCTTCGCCCAGCTCGCCCAGCGCCCCCCGCTGACCACCGCCGAGGCCCGTACGCTGCTCGGCGTCCCGGCTACCGCCCGGTAAGCGGCGCACCCGGCTCCGACCCCGTACCGCCCCGGTCGACGTCGCAGGTCACCCCGCCGCCGACCGGGCCCGTCCCCTCGGTACCGTCCATACCGTGGGAAAAACGTACGAGGGCGGCGTGCCGCTCGCCGAGGTGGTCCGGTCCGGCTTCGTGGAGGGCGTCCACCGGGGTTCCGTGGTGGTGCTCGACGCCGCCGGTGAGCCGGTCGCCGGGGCCGGCGACGTCACCTCGCCGATCTTTCCCCGCTCGTCGAACAAGCCGATGCAGGCGGTCGGGATGCTCCGGGCCGGGTTGCCGCTGACCGACCCGGCCGACATCGCGCTGGTCGCGGCCAGCCACGCGGGCGAGGAGTTCCACGTCGAGCGGGTCACCGCGCTGCTGCGGGACGCCGGCCTGACCGAGGAGGCGTTGCACTGCCCGCCGGACCTGCCGTTCGGTGAGGCCGCCCGGGAGGCGGTGCTGCGGGCCGGCGGCGGTCTGGCACGGGTGCTGATGAACTGCTCCGGCAAGCACGCCGGCATGGTGCGCACGTGCCTGGCCGCGGGCTGGCCGTTGGACGGCTACTGGCGGCCCGAGCACCCGCTCCAGCAGTGCCTGACCGCCACGATCGAGGAGGTCACCGGTGAGCGGGCGGCGGCGGTCGGGGTGGACGGCTGCGGCGCGCCGGTGCTGGCCGTCTCGCTGACCGGGTTGGCGCGGGCGTTCCTGCGGCTGGTCGACGCCGAGCCCGGCACCGTCGAGCGGACCGTGGCGGACGCGATGCGCACGTACCCGGAGTTGGTCGGCGGCACCCAGGCGGAGGACACCCGGCTGATGCGGGGCGTACCCGGTCTGCTGGCCAAGATCGGCGCGGAGGGTGTGATCGCGGCGGCGATCCCGGAGGTCGGCGCCGTCGCCTTGAAGATCGACGACGGCGCGGCCAGGGCTCGCATGCCGGTGCTGGCGTCGGCCCTGACCCGCCTGGACGTGCGCGCCCCCATCCTCACCGAGTACGCCGAGCCACCCCTGCTGGGCGGCGGCCTCCCGGTAGGCGCCCTCCGCCCGCTGTGGTGACCCCGGCCCCGCCCGCCTCGCCTCGGTGATCTTGCGCTTTCGGCCCTCGGTCTGCCGCTGATGCCCGGTTTGCCGGGGCAGCAAGTGCAAGATCGCGCGAGCCGAGCCGAGCCGAGCCGAGCCGAGCCGAGCCGAGCCGAGCCCGAGGCGAGGCCGGCGGGCGGGCGGGGGATCAGGGGAGGAAGGACTGGAGGGCGGCGTTCGTCTCGGTGGGGCGCTCCAGGGGGAGCAGGTGGGCCGCGTTCGGCACGTCGGGCATGCGTACGCCCTGGGGGGCCTCGTCGGCGATGCGGTCGGCCAGGCGGCGGATGTCGGCCAGGTCGTCGGCGCCGGTGCCGACCAGCACCGGTACGCGCAACTCGCCCAGCCGGTCGATTGCCGGCGGGTCCAGCTCACCCACCTCGATCGCGCTCAGCGCCTGCTCGGCGGCGAGCGCGCGGCGGTCCATCTCCTCGGCGAACCGGATCAGCTCCGGGTCGACGTCCTCCGGGCGGCGGGTCGGGCCGACCACCCAGAACCGCACCTCGCCGGCGGCGGTGGCGGCGAAGTCCTCCGGGTCCACGTCGCCGACCAGTTCCTCCCAGAGCTGCTCGGTCTCCTCGGACCACTCGTTGCCGGAGACCGGGGCGCCGAACAGCGCCAGCGCCGAGACCCGCTCCGGGTGGGCCAGTGCGGTGTCCACCGCGACCCGGCCCCCGAACGAGCAGCCGACGAGCGCGGCCCGCTCGATGCCCAGCGCGTCGAGCAGCCCGATCACGTCGTCGTGGTGGGCGAACGGCGTGGGCGGTAGCTCCGACTCGCCGTAGCCACGCAGGTCCAGCGCGATCACCCGGTGCCGCTGGGCGAGTGCCGGGACCTGCCCGCGCCACATCCGCCGGTCGGCGATGCCGGCGTGCAGCAGCACCACGGCGGTGCCGGTGCCGCTCTCGTCGTACGCGAGCTGGGCGCCGTTGATATCGATCTTGGTCACGGGAGGGAACGGTACGGACCGGACATGCCCCTCCGCAACCCGTCTTCGGTGACCCTGCTAACTCTGGCTAGCGTTTTGCTTGCAGGAGTTAGCGGCCCGAGCTAGCGTTGAGTCATGGCCACCAGCAAGGACCTTCCCGATGTCGGCGGGTTCATTCGCGACCTGCGGCGCAACGCGAAGATCTCGCTGCGTCAGCTCGCCGAGCAGGCGGGCGTCAGCAATCCCTACCTGAGTCAGATCGAGCGCGGGCTGCGCAAGCCGAGTGCCGAGGTGCTCCAGCAGCTCGCCAGCGCGCTTCGGGTCTCCACCCCGGCGATGTACCTGCGTGCCGGGCTGCTGGACGACAAGGAGGGCCAGGGCGTGCTCGCGGCGATCGCCGTCGACCCCGAGCTGACCATGGCCCAGAAGCAGTCGCTCACCCAGATCTACGAGACGTTCCGGCGCGAGAACGCCCGCCTGGCCGAGGCGACCGAGGCGGCCACGACGGCGGACGCGGCCACCACGACCGAGACGGCCACCACGACCGAGACGGCCACCGCGCCGGAGGCCCCGGCGACCGTGGCGGCTGCCGCGACCGGTCCGGTCACGCCGGAGGGCACCCCGACCGAGGCGGTCCTCGAATCGGTAGCCGTCACCGAAGCGGGTGCCGCGCCCGCGCCGACCACCGCCGCCCCTGAGCACACGACCGCCCGCCGGGCGGCCCGGAAGGCCGCCGGTGCGGCCGAGGAGGAACAGTCATGACCACCCAGCCGAAGACCAACCGCATCCCCGCACCCCTCTACGCCGCCGCCGGCGCCGGTGAGCTGGCCCTGGAGCAGCTGCGCAAGCTGCCCACCGTGGTCAGCGGCCTCGGCACCCGGGTCGTGACCGACCTCGGCGGCAAGGCCGTCGTCACCGGCTTCGAGCTGCGCCAGAAGGCCACCGAGACGCTGAAGACCGCCAACCAGACCGCCACCGGGCTGCGTGAGCGCGCCGTCGCCACCGACCTCGACCAGCTCCGCGAGGCCGCCAACCTGGAGAAGCTGCGCGAGGCGGCGAACCTGGAGAAGCTGCGCGAGGCCGCCAACCTGGACAAGCTGCGCGAGGCCGCCACCCGCAACGCCGCCGTCGTGGTGGCCGGGGCACACGCCGCGCAGGAGCGCGCGCTGGCCGCGTACGCCGAGCTGGTCGCCCGCGGTGAGCGCGTCGTCGGCGCCGGCGTGCTGGAGGCCGCCGACACGGTGAACGCCGACATCGCGGCCACCGAGGCCACCGGCGTCGACGTGGCCCCGAAGGCCGACGAGACCCCGAAGACCGCTGCGGCCCCGAAGGTCGACGCGGCCCCGACGGCCGCCGCCGCGACGACCGAGGTGCCCAGCCCGGCCGAGGTGGCCGAGGCGGTGGCCGCCAAGCCGGCCGCGGTGAAGCGGACCCGCGCCACCAAGGCGACCGCGACCAAGGTCGCCGGCAAGACGACCGCCGCCAAGGCCGCGAAGCCGGCCGCCCCGTCGGCGAAGCTGCCGAAGACCACGAAGCGGACCCGCCCGGCCGCCGAATGATCTGATGCTCCACCGGGACCCCGGACAACGTCCTGTCGGACGTTTCCGGGGTCTCGGCATAAGCTTGCTCCCATGGCCACCGCCGCGCCGATCTTCGCGTTCGCAGTCCAAAGCGTGATCCAGCTGATCCTGCTCGTCTTCGCCCTGGTCGTTCAGGGCGTTGCGCTGGTGCACGCGGTCACCCAGCGCGGCGACGGGTTCGCCGCGATCGGCACGCTGCCCAAGGGTGGCTGGATCGCCATCCTGGCGGTCTGCCTGGCGCTCACCCTGCTCGGCTTCGGCCCGATCAGCCTGTTCGGACTGATCGGCATCGCGGCCGGTCTCATCTACCTGCTCGACGTGCGGCCCGGCCTGCGTGACCTGCACGACGGCCGAGGGTCCTGGTGAGAGGTTTCCGCTGGCCTCCGCCGCCGGACGGCGGTCCCCGCACCTGGGGGCCCGGCCCCGGCGCGCCCCGGACCGGGCGGCCCGCGCTGCCCGAGCCGGAGACGGAACTGGTCGCCACCCCGCACGGCGTGAGCCTGGAACGGCTGGTCACCGGCGCCGGTGATCCGGTGACCGTGTTCGCGCACGGGCTGGGCAGCGGCATCGCCACCACCCGCCCGTTCGGCAGCGGCGTCACCGGGCGGCGCGTCTTCTTCCAGTTCCGCGGGCACGGCCGCTCCGACTCCCCGCCCGGGCCGTGGAGCTACCTGGATCTCGCCCGCGACCTGCGCGCCGTCGCCGACCTGAGCGGCGCCACCCGGGCGTTCGGCGCCAGCCTCGGCGCGGGCGCGCTGTGCCGGCTGCTCGCCGAGAGCCCGGAACGCTTCGAGAAACTCGTCTTCTTCCTGCCCGCCGTGCTGGACACGCCGCGCGGCGAGGCGGCCCGCGCCCGGCTCACCGGCCTGCTCGACGCGGTGGCGGACGGCGACGCCTCGGCGCTGGCCGACGCGGTGTCGCTGGAGTTGCCGCCGTCGGTGCGCAACACCCCGGCCGGCTGGGCGTACCTGCGGCAGCGGCTCGACCAGCTGCTGCGCGACGGGCTCGCGCCGGGGCTGGCCGACCTGCCCGCCCAGGCCCCGCTCGACGACGCCGGGTCGCTCGCCGCGGTCACCGCGCCGGCCCTGGTCATCGCCGCCGCCGAGGACGACCTGCATCCGGTCGCCGTCGCCGAACGGCTCGCCGCCGCGCTCCCGAACGCCACCCTGCACGTGTACGACCGCCCCGGCGTGCTCTGGACCGAACGCGCCGACCTGCGGGGGCGCGTCTCGGAGTTCCTGAACGGGTAACGTCGCCCACCATGGGCGTCACACACCACGGCCGTACGCACCGGCTCGACCTCGCCGACCCGACCCTGCGCGAGTGGACCTGCCGGGTGCTGGCGGCCGATCCGGAGCAGGGCATCGTGCTGGACCGGTCCGCGTTCTACCCCGGTGGCGGCGGCCAGCCACCGGATCACGGGGTGCTGCTCTGGCAGGGCGTACAGACCCGGATCGTCGGTACCCGCAAGGGCGACGACCTGTGGCTGATCCCGGCCGAGGGTGACCCGCTGCCGCCGGTCGGCACCGAGGTGGCCGGCGCGGTGGAGGATACCCGCCGGACCATGCTGATGCGTACCCACTCCGGGCTGCACGTGCTCTGCGGCGTGGTGTTCCGCGACTTCGGCGCGCTCGTCACCGGCGGCAACATGGAGCCGGGCGAGGCGCGGATGGACTTCAACCTGCCCGAGGTGCCGCCGGACTTCAAGGCGCGCATCGAGGAACTGGTGAACGCCGAGGTGGCGGCCGACCGGTCGGTCGCGGTGCGGGTGCTGCCGCGCGCCGAGGCGCTCGCGCTGCCGGACATCATCCGTACCCAGTCGAACCTGATCCCGCCGGAGGAGCAGGAGGTGCGGATCGTCGACATCGTCGGGCTGGACGTGCAGGCCGACGGCGGCACGCACGTCGCCTCCACCGCCCAGATCGGCAAGATCCAGGTGGTCAAGGTGGAGAGCAAGGGGCGGGCCAACCGCCGGGTACGCGTACGCCTGGCGGACTGACCCGTCCGGTCAGCGCGGCAGGTGGGCCGCTCGGACGGCGAGCAGCCAGCGTTCGGCGGTCTCCTCGTCCGGGCGCTCCGGGAGCGGCGAGCGGACCCTGTCGAACTCCGCCTCGGCGGCCGCCACCAGGGCCTGCGCCTCGTCCAGCGCGCCACCGGCGACCCGCTCGCCGAACGCGCGGAACCACTCCGGGTCGGCGAGGCGGATCTCCAGCACGCCTGTCGCGTACAGCACCCGACCCTGGTGGAGCAGCCGGGCCAGGTGCCGGGCGTGCTTCGCCGAGCGCCGCCGCCCACCGGCGTCGGCGGGCCGGCCGGCGAGCTTGCGGAACTGCTGCGAGGCGTACCCGAGGTAGGCGTCGCGGACCCGGGGCGCGCTGAGGAACGCCGACCGGATCGCGATCAGCTCCTCGCCGAACTCGGTGCGTGTCTCGTAGCAGTCGGCGGGCAGCCACATCAGCTCGGTGGCGGTCGGGTTGCCGCTCAGCGCCAGCAGCGCGTACTTGCGGGCCTCGTGCAGCGTGACGTCCGGGTCGGTGGTGACCACCGACTCGCGGGGCGGGCGCAGGCCGTGGAACGCGACTGTGGGCGCGGCGAACACGCCGATCCGGTCGGTGTCCGAGCCGGGTCCGGCCAGCCCGTACGCGACTGAGCCGACGATCCCGGACAGCAGCAGGTGCATACCGGTGATGATCGCCCATCCGGTTCGTTCGGGAAACCGGACTTCCGTTGTCAGGTATCGCTGACACGGTGGTCCCATGAACTCACCACTGACCGGAACTGTCGCGCTCGTCGCGGGCGCGACCCGGGGCGCCGGCCGGCAGATCGCCGTGCAGCTCGGCGCCGCCGGGGCCACCGTCTACGCCACCGGCCGCACCACCCGCGAGCGCCGCTCCGAGATGGACCGGCCGGAGACCATCGAGGAGACCGCCGAGCTGGTCACCGCCGCCGGGGGAACCGGGATCGCCGTCGCTGTCGACCACCTCGACCCCGAGCAGGTACGCGCCCTGGTCGAGCGGATCGACGCCGAGCAGGGCCGCCTCGACGTGCTCGTCAACGACGTCTGGGGCGCGGACCCGCTGATCACGTGGGAGAAGCCGGTCTGGGAGCAGCCGCTCGACGCCGGTTTCCGCACGCTGCGGCTGGCTGTCGACACGCACATCATCACCAGCCACTTCGCGCTGCCGCTGCTGATCCGCAACCCGGGCGGGCTGGTCGTCGAGGTCGGCGACGGCACCAAGGAGCACAACGACACCGAGTACCGCCTGTCGGTCTTCTACGACCTGGCGAAGGTGTCGGTGAACCGGCTCGGCTTCAGCCAGGCGCACGAGCTGGCCCCGCACGGCTGCACCGCCGTCGCGCTCACGCCGGGCTGGCTGCGTTCGGAGGCGATGCTCGAACACTACGGCGTCACCGAGGCCACCTGGCGCGACGCCGCGGCTACCGAGCCGCACTTCGTCATGTCGGAGACGCCGGCGTTCGTCGGGCGCGCGGTCGCGGCCCTGGCCGCCGACCCGGACCGGGCCCGCTGGAACGGCAAGTCGCTGGACAGCGGCGGCCTGGCCCAGGTGTACGGCTTCACCGACGTCGACGGCAGCCGCCCGCACTGGGCCCGCTACTACGAGGAGGTGGTCAAGCCGGGCAAGCCGGCCGACCCGGACGGCTACCGCTGACCGTCGGCCGGCGGATCGGTGTAGAGCGCCGCCGCGCGGCGGGCCGCCGCGGCGAAGCGTGCCCGCAGCCGCGGCGGCGCCAGCACCTCCGCCTCCGGGCCGAGCGCCAGCAACTGGGTGTACGCCACGTCGATCGACTCGACAGGCAGCCGCAGCACCAGCCGGCCCTGCTCGTCCGGCGGCCCGGCCGCGTCCACCGCCTCGGTGTAGACGAACGGCGCGTCCACCAGGTGCCGCAGCGCCCGCAGCCCGGCCGGGCCGAGCCGCACGGTGACCCGCTCCCGCAGCAGCTCGCGCAGGAACGCGCCGGCCTGCTCCCGCCAGTACGCCCCGAGGTCGAAGTCCTCGTCCCGCTCGAAGCCGTCGGCCCTCACGGCGACCGCCACCACCCGGTCCACCCGGTACGTCCGCCAGGCGTCGCCGACCCGGCCGACCAGGTACCAGACCCCGTTCTTCAGCACCAGCCCGTACGGCGCCAGCACGCGGGTCACCTCCCGGTCCCCGCGCCGGTAGCGCAGCTCCACCATCCGGTCCCGCCAGACCGCCCGGGCCAGCTCGGCGAGCGTCGGCGGCGCCGGGGTCTCCCGGAACCAGCCGGGCACGTCCAGGTGGAACCGCTGCCCGGTACGCGCGGGCGCGTCCCGCAGGCTCGGCGGCAACGCGGCCAGCACCTTCAGTTCGGCGGCGGCCACCGCGTCCGCCAGTCCCATGTCCCCGGCCGGTCCGGGCAGCCCGGCCAGGAACAGCGCCTCGGCCTCGTCCCGGCTCAACCCGGTCAGCCGGGTCCGGTAGCCGCCCAGCAGCCGGTAGCCGCCCGCCCGGCCCCGGTCCGCGTACACCGGGACACCGGCGGCGGAGAGCGCCAGCACGTCCCGGTAGACGGTCCGCTCGGACACCTCCAGCTCGCGGGCCAGCTCGGCGGCGGTCATCGTCTCCCGCGACTGGAGCAGCAGCACAAGCGAGATCAGCCGGGACGCACGCACCGGCCCATTGTGGTGCACCGGCCCACTAGGCTGTGCCGTCGTGAACGCCTCCCGTACGATCGCGCCGGTCACCGGCGCGGCCACCCGCTTCCTCGGCGGCGCCGGGCTGCTGCTGCGCGGCTTCGGCATGTACGTCCGCAGCCCGAAGCTGATGCTGCTCGGCGTGATCCCGGCGCTGATCACCGGAGCGCTCTACGTGGCCCTGTTCGCCACGCTGCTCTACTTCGTGGACGACCTCGCGGGCTGGCTCACCCCGTTCGCCGACGACTGGTCGTCGACCTGGCGCGGGCTGCTGCGCGTCGTCGCCGGGCTGGCGGTCGTCGGGGTCGCCGGGCTGGTCGGCGTGCTCACGTTCACCGCCGTCACGCTGGTCATCGGCGACCCGTTCTACGAGGCGATCTCGGAGCGGGTCGAGAACCGCCTCGGCGGCACCCCCGGTGCGGTGGACGTGCCGTTCTGGTCCTCGCTGCGACGCAGCCTCGCCGACTCGCTACGCCTGGTCGCGCTGTCCGCGCTGATCGGCGTACCCCTGTTCGCCGCCGGTTTCATCCCGGTGGTGGGACAGACGGTGGTCCCGGTGGTCGGCGCTCTGGTGGGTGGCTGGTTCCTGGCGCTGGAGCTGGTCGGCGCGCCGTTCTACCGGCGCGGGATGCGGCTGCCGGACCGGCGGGCGCGACTGCGGGCCGACCGCCCTACCGCGCTCGGGTTCGGGGTGGCGGTCTTCCTGTGCTTCCTGATCCCGCTCGGCGCGGTGCTGGTCATGCCGGCCGCCGTCGCCGGGGCCGCGCTGCTGGCCCGCCGCTCGCTGGGCCAGCCCGTCGAGGAGAGCTGAGATGGACACCGTCCTGATCGAGGGGGACATCACCGCGCAGCAGGTCGACGCGATAGTCAACGCCGCCAACTCGTCGCTGCTCGGCGGCGGGGGAGTCGACGGCGCGATCCACGCCCGGGGCGGGCCGGCGATCCTGGAGGAGTGCGAGGCGCTGCGCGCCTCCCGCTACCCGCGCGGGCTGCCCACCGGCCAGGCCGTCGCCACCACCGCCGGCAACCTGCCGGCCCGCTGGGTGGTGCACACGGTCGGGCCGGTCTTCTCGCCGCGCGAGGACCGCTCGGCGCTGCTGCGCGACTGCTACGCCAACAGCCTGCGCGTCGCCGACGGGCTGGGCGCGACCCGGATCGCGTTTCCGCTGATCTCCGCCGGGATCTACGGCTGGCCGGTCGACGACGCGGTGGCGCAGGCGCTCACCGTGCTGCACGCGGCCACCCCGGAGCACGTCACCGAGGCGCGGCTGGTGCTGTTCGGCGCCGACACGTACGCGACAGCGGTGCGGGTGGCCGCCGGGCTCAGCTGAGCGTGCGCCGGCACGACCACTGGCTGTCCACCGGCCGGTAGCCGAGCCGCTCGTTCACGGCCAGCATCGGCGCGTTCGCCTCGTCGTTCGAGGTGTACGCGGTCCGTACCCCGCGCGCGGCGGCGGCGTGCAGCGCGGCCTGCTTGGTGAGCCGGGCCAAGCCCCGGCCCCGGTACGCGGGCAGCGTGCCGGTGAAGTCCGACCACATCCGGTCGCCGTCCCGCTTGACCAGGCTCAGCGCGACGAGTTCCCCGTCCACCTCGGCGAGCGTGCTCGCCTCCCGGTCCAGCCCCGGGTTGTCCCAGCACTCGTGCCGCCACAGGTCGAAGCCGAGCGCATCAGTCGGCACGTCCCCCGGCTCGTCCCGGGACGACTCGGCGTCGACCCGGTGCACCATGCGCGGGTCGAGCCCGGCGGCGGACACCAGCCGTACGCCCGCCGGCACCTGCGGCATCGGCGGGGCGGTGGTCAGGTCGAGCGCCGAGTAGCGCAACTCCCGGCTGGGTGTGAAGCCGTGCCGCTGCGCGAACGGCAGCGACTCGGTACGCGCGTGGGTGAGCACCCGGGTGGTCCCGAGCGTCCGCAGGTGACCGAGCGCGGTGTCGAACAGCGAGGTGCCGGCGCCTTGGCGGCGGTGCTCCGGATGCACGTGCAGCAGGGCGATCTCGCCCACGCCCGGTGTCGAGGTCTGCGTGTTGCGGAACGCCGACACCCAGCCGACGATCTGCCCGTCCGCCTCGGCGACCCAGCCGGCCCAGCCCTCACCGGGCGGCGGCTCGGCGATCATGCGGCGGGTCGACTCGACGCCGCGCACCAGGTAGGGGTAGACGAGCGCGCGCAACGCCACCACGGCGGGCGCGTCGTCGGGACGGGCGGGACGGATCTCGGCTGCACTCATCGGGCGGACCCTAGACCCGCCGCCACCCGCCCCGCGACCGGTTAACGCGGAGCGGGCTGTTAATAAGGGCCCCCTCCTCTACCTGAGGCGTTAAGAGGGGGCCCTTCCTTACGCGGACTCGCGCAGCACCAACTCCGTGGGGAGCACCAGTGCCTGCTCGACCGTCTCGCCCGCGGCGATCCGCAGCAGTTGCCGGGTCATCGACCGGCCCAGCTCCACTATCGGCTGCCGCACCGTGGTCAGCGGCGGCTCGGTGTACGCGGCCGTCTCGATGTCGTCGAACCCGATCACCGCCACGTCCTCGGGCACCCGCCGCCCGGCCTCCCGCAGCGTGCGCAGGGCGGCGTGCGCCATCAGGTCGGAGGCGGCGAACACGGCGTCCAGTTCCGGGTCGGCGGCGAGCAGCTCGCGCATCGCGGCCGTACCCGACTCGCGGGTGAAGTCGCCGTACGCGACCAGTTCCGGCAGCCCGGCGTCGGCGATCGCGCTGCGGTAGCCGATCAGCCGCTCGATTCCGGCGACCATGTCCTGCGGCCCGGCGATGGTGGCGATCCGCCGCCGTCCGCCCGCGATCAGGTGCTGGACCGCCGTGCTCACGCCGCCTTCGTGGTCGACGTCCACGTACGGCACGTCGGCGCCGTCGAGTGGCCGTCCGCTGCACACCACCGGGATGCCGAGGCGGGCCAGCCGGCCGGGCAGCGGGTCCTCGCCGTGCAGCGAGGCGAACAGCACCCCGTCGACGTGCCGCCCGGTGGTGTACCGCTCGACCCGTTCGTGCCCGGCCGGTGAGCCGGCGAGCATCAGCACGAGCTGCTTGTCCGCCGCCTCCAGCTCCTGCGCCGCGCCCCGGATGATGCCCGGGAACACCTGGTCGTCGGAGAAGACCCGGGTGGCCGCCTCGGGCAGCACCAGCGCCACCGAGTCGGTCCGCTGGGTGACCAGGCTGCGGGCGGCGAGGTTCGGGACGTACCCGAGTTCCTCGACCGCCCGGCGTACCGCCTGCCGGATCGGCTCGGCGACAGTGGTCGAGCCGTTCACCACCCGGGAGACGGTGGCCCGGGACACGCCGGCCAGCCGGGCCACCGCCTCCAGGGTCGGTCGCTGTGCCGTCGTCATCCCCGTAACCACCACCTCGTCACAGCCCGTTCCGGGCGATCACCTCCTGGTACCAGCGGGCGCTGTGCTTTGGTGTGCGCCGCTGGGTCAGGTAGTCGACGTGGACGATCCCGAACCGCTTCCGGTAACCCTCGGCCCATTCGAAGTTGTCCAGCACCGACCATACGAGATAACCGCGCAGGTCCACGCCCCGGGCGATGGCCTCGTGCGCCGCGCGCAGGTGCCCGTCGAGATAGGCGACCCGGTCGGCGTCGGCCACCCCGCCCTGCTCGTCGACGTCGGTGTCCGGAAACGCCCCGCCGTTCTCGGTGATCATCAGGGGCAGCCCGGGGTGGTCGGCGGCCACCCGTTCCAGCAGCCGGGTCAGCCCGGCCGGCTCGATCGACCAGCCCATGTCGGTCAGCGGCCCGGCCGGCGGCAGGAACTCGACGGTCCCGGCGGTGCCCGGGTAGGCGTCGCCGCCCGCGCCGCCTGCCCGCCCGGCCACGTAGGTGGGCGCGTAGTAGTTCAGGCCGAGCAGGTCCAGCGGCGCGGCGATCAGCTTCTCGTCCCCGTCCCTGATGAAGTCCGGCGCGACGATCCGGCCGACGTGGGCCAGCACGTCCGCCGGGTAGCCGCCGCCGGTGAGCGGGTCCAGGAAGATCCGGTTGTGCAGGCCGTCGACCAGCCGGACCGCCTCGGCATCAGCGGCGCTCGCGGCGTCCGCCGGCTGCACGTCGGCCAGGTTGAGCGTGATCCCCAGCGTCTCCACGCCGGCCGCACGCAGCGCCCGCGCCGCCAGGCCGTGGCCGAGCAGCAGATGGTGTACGGCCCGGAACGCGTCACCGGCGTCCCGCCGCCCGGGCGCGTGCACGCCGGAGCCGTACCCGAGGTAGGCCGAGCACCACGGCTCGTTCAGCGTGGTCCAGGTGCGGACCCGGTCGCCGAGGCGGCCGTGCACGGCCAGCGCGTACTCGGCGAAGTGCTCGGCGGTCTCCCGGACGGTCCAGCCGCCCCGGTCCTCCAGCGCCTGCGGCAGGTCCCAGTGGTAGAGCGTGACGATCGGGTCGATGCCGGCGGCCAGCAGCGCGTCGGTCAGCCGGTCGTAGAAGTCCAGGCCGCGCGGCTCCACCGGACCGGTGCCGTCCGGCCGCACCCGGGGCCAGGACACCGAGAACCGGTACGCCCGCAGTCCCAGCTCGGCCATCAGCGCGACGTCCTCGGCGTACCGGTGGTAGTGGTCGCAGGCCACGTCGCCGGTGTGGCCCTGGAACACGGCGCCCGGCGTACGGCTGAAGGTGTCCCAGATCGACGGACCGCGACCGTCCTCGCGGGCGGCGCCCTCGATCTGGTACGCGGCGGTGGCCCCGCCCCAGACGAAGCCCTCCGGGAATCGGACGTTGCTCATGCCTTGACCGCACCTTCCATGATGCCGCCGATGATCTGGCGGCCGAAGACGATGAACACCAGCAGCAGCGGCAGCGTGGCGATGGCCGTGCCGGTGAACACCTGCGACATGTCCTGGTAGTACCCGTCGGACAGCGCCCGCAGCGACAGCTGCACCGTCGGGTTCTCCGGGTCGTTCAGCACCGCGTACGGCCACAGGAAGTCGTTCCAGGTGGTCATGAACGTGAGCAGGCCGAGGACGGCGGCGGCCGGGCGCAGCGCGGGCAGCACCACGTTCCAGTAGATCCGTACGGTGTTGCAGCCGTCCATCCGGGCCGCCTCGATCAGCTCGGTGCTCACCGCCTGGCCCGCGTACTGCCGCATCATGAACACGCCGAAGCCGGTCACCAGCGCCGGCACGATCACGGCGGGCAGCCGGTCGTTCCAGTTCAGCTTCGTCATGAGCAGGTAGAGCGGGATCACGCCGAGCTGGGTGGGGACCATCATGGTGGCGACGATGACCAGCAGCAGCGCGTTGCGCCCGCGGAAGCGCAGCTTGGCGAACGCGAACCCGGCCAGCGTGGAGAAGAACACCACCGAGATCGTGACCGTGGTGGCCACGATCGCCGAGTTGATCAGGCCGGTCAGAAAGTACGCGTCGGTGTTGTCGAACAGCCGGGCGATGTTGGCGCCGAGGTTGCCGCCGGGGGTGAGCGGCGGCGGCACCTGGCCCATCGTGTCGCTGGTCCGGCTGGCCACCACGAACATCCAGTAGATCGGGAAGATCGACAGGACGGCCGAGAGGGTCAGCGCCAGGTAGGTGAGCCGGCTGGCCGACCAGAGGCGGGTCATCGGGAGACCTCCTTGCGGGAGCCGCCGCCGAGCCGGCGCAGGAGCAGGACGTTTATCGCCGCGACCACGGCGATGAGGGCGAACAGCAGCCAGGCGACGGCGGAGCCGTAGCCGAAGTTGTAGTGCGGTGCGAAGGCGTTCTCGAACATGTACATGGTCACCGTCTGCGACTCGCGCAGCGGCCCGCCGCGGATCGCGTTGGTGCCGGAGTTGAACATCCGGGGCTCGGTGAAGAGCTGGAGGCC
The DNA here is from genome assembly GCF_050948515.1 of Micromonospora sp. CA-248089. NCBI lineage: Bacteria > Bacillati > Actinomycetota > Actinomycetes > Micromonosporales > Micromonosporaceae > Micromonospora > Micromonospora sp. CA-248089. The sequence continues at coordinate 5,944,346 of NZ_CP192016.1, read as the reverse complement.
GCCGATGGTGGAGATGATGACCGCGAAGATGATCGTCGGCTTGAGCAGCGGCACCGTGATGGACCAGAACTGGCGGGCCCGGCCGGCGCCGTCGATCGCCGCCGACTCGTACAGGTCGCGGGGGATGGCCTGCATGGCGGCCAGGAAGATCAGCGCGTTGTAGCCGGTCCAGCGCCAGTCGACCATGGTGGAGATGGCGACCCAGGCGGCGAACCGGTTCGCCTTCCAGTCGATCGCGTTGATGCCGATGTGGTCGAGCAGCCAGTTGATCATGCCGAACTCGCGGCCGAACAGCACCGCGAACACGATCGCCACGGCGGCGGTCGAGGTGACGTTCGGGATCAGCACCGCCATCCGCCAGGTCGTCCGGGCGCGGAGCTGCCGGTTGAGCAGGTTGGCCAGCCAGAGCGCGGCGAGCAGCTGGGGCACCGTGGAGATCACGAATATGCCCAGCGTGTTGACCACCGAGTGCCAGAAGTCCGAGTCGGCGAGCAGCTGGGTGTAGTTGTCGAAACCGACGAAGGGGTGCTCGGCGCCGAGCAGGTCCCAGTCGTGCAGCGAGACCCAGAACGTGTACGCCAGCGGGTACGCCCCGAAGACGCCGAACAGCAGGAAGAACGGGGCGATGAACAGGTACGGCGAGTACTTCGTGTCGAGTCGGCTGAGCCGGTTGCCCAGGCCGGGACGGGTGGGGCGGGGTGCCGGTGCGACCGGCGGGCGGGCGTCGAGCTGGACGGCCATGACCCGGGACTCCTTTCCGCCGTGCGGGCGGCCCCCGTGGCCGGGTGGCCGCCCGCACGCGCTGCTCGGGTTACTTGGCGGCGGCCTTCTCGGCGTTGGCGACCGCGTCGGTCCAGCCCTGCTCCGGTGAGCGCTTGCCCAGCTCCACGCTGCGGACGGCGTTCTCGACCTCGGTGCGTACGGCCTGGTTCTTCGGTCCCATGTAGACCGGCTTCAGGCTCTTGGCGCCCTCGGCGAAGATCTTGCCGACCGGCGCCTCGGAGAAGTAGGCGTTCTTCGAGTCGATGATCGCCGGGTCCTCCAGCGCCTGCGGCGAAGAGGGCAGGGGACCCTTCGCCTTGAACGCGCCGATCTGACCCTTGGCGCTGGTCAGGAACTTGGCCAGCTCGATCGCCTCGGCCTGGTGCTTGCTCTGCTTCGGCACGGCGAGGAACGAGCCGCCCCAGTTGCCGCCGTTGCCGGGGATCTGGGCGATGTCCCACTTGCCCTTGGCGCCCGCGCCCGCGTTGCCCTCGATCACGCCGGTCATCCAGGCCGGGCAGGCGATGGTGGCGAACTTCGACTGCTTGAACGCCGACACCCACTCCTCCGACCAGGAGCCGTACTTGCCGGACAGCCCCGAGTCGATGATGTCCATCGTGGTGTCGTACGCCTGCTTCACCGCCGGGTTGCTGCCGACGACCAGGTTGTTGCTGGTGTCGTAGTAGCTGTAGCCGCTGCTGTTGCCGGCGGTCTGGAGCAGGATCGTGTTGAAGGTGTTCGTCGCGGCGTCCAGGAACGACGCGCCCGTCTTCTTCGCGGTGAACTGCTCGCCGACCTTGATGTAGTCCTGCCAGGTGGGCCAGAGCTTGGACACGGCCTCGCGGTCGGTGGGCAGACCGGCCTTGGCGAACAGGTCGGTGCGGTAGCACATCGCCATGCCGCCGACGTCCGTGCCGAGGCCGATGAGCTGCTTGCCGTCGGCGGTGAGCCCCTGGTTCCACTTCCAGTCGAGGAAGTTGCCCTTCAGGTCGGCCGCGCCGTGGTCGAGCAGATTGACGAAGTTCTGCGGGTTGGCCTTGTACTCGACGAGCAGGCCCTCCTCGATGGCGACCACGTCGCCGGCGCCCTTGCCCGCGGCGAGCCACTGGGTGAGCTTCGGGGAGTACTCGTCGAGGTTGCCGCCCGTGCCCCGCTCGACGATCTTCACGCCGGGGTGGCTGGCCATGTACTCCTGGTAGAGGTCGGCGTAGCCGAACTGGCCGAAGACGTCGACGGTGAGCGTTATCGGCCCGTCGGCGGCGGCATCGTCGCCGCCACCGCAGGCGGTGGTGCCGAGCAGCGCGGTGGCGGCGACCACTGCAACCGCCGCCAAGCGGCGGCGCGTGAAGGTGAGCATGCTGTCCCTGACCTCTCGGGTCGTCGAAACGGGTGGTGGAAGGCGGTTCCGGAACAAAGAGAGCGCTCTCACGACAGCGTGGGGGAGGGCCGTGGACCTTGTCAAGAGAGCGCTCTCAGAGCGGTCCGAAAAAGAGAGGGGCGGTGGCCGCCCCTCTCCGCCAGGTGCCCTGGTCAGCCGACCCGCAGGCCGCCCAGCAACGTACGGTCGCCCGCCACGTCCAACGCGTCAAAGCTGATCCGGCCCATCAGCGCCAGCAGCAGATCGCTCGCCGTGCCGGCCACCTGCGCCCGCGCGCGGTGGTCGTCGTGGTCGAGGATCGTCGCGGTGTCCAGCAGCGCGACGCCCTCACCCCGCAACCGCAGGTACCACTCCTGCGCGGCATCCGTCGCGTTCAGCTGCACCACGCCGTGCCACTGCCCGGGCTGCGTCCGCCGGCCCGCCGGCAGCCAGGTGTCCAGCACCTCGCTCACCCCGTCGGCCGCGAGCTTCGCCTCGATCGGATCACCCGCACCGATCGCGAGCTGGGCGTCCCAGCGGTGCACGGCGGTCTCGTGGGCCAGCCGGCGGGGCCAGAAGGCCGCCTTCTTCGGCTGCGGCGCGAAGTTCCACGCCGGCGACTCCGGGTCCGTCGCCTCCAGCAGCGCGCTGATCCGTTCGTACTCCCGGGTGTACCACTGCGCGGGGGTGAGGTCCGCCGGCGGCTCCGGGTCGTGCCGCTCGGGACGGGTCGGGACGCCGGCGGTCAGCACGGTGCCCGCCCAGACGTACGTGCGGGTCAGGTGATGAGCGAGATCGGTGACCGTCCAGCCGGGACAGGACAGCACGGGTGTCTCGGGCGGCGCCTCCGTAACCGCCGCGGCGAAGGCGGGGCCCTCCGTGCGCAGCGCGCCGATCCAGAAGTCCTTCGTGTGGTGCAGTCTGCTCATCGCCATCCTCCCGGGGGTGACCGGGCCACCAGTGGGTGCTCCGGCTACCCCTCAGCCTAGGGTGAAAGGCGTGTCAGACGTCTACGCCGAACCGGCTACTGCCGGTGACCCGACCGACCCGGCCACCCTGGCGCGCTACACCACGCTCCGGCTCGGCGGACCCGCCGGGCGGCTGGAGACCGCCGAGAACGCCGCCCAGATCGTACTAAAAGTGCAGGAAGCGGAAGCCCGAGAGCAGGCCGTGCTGGTGCTGGCGGGCGGCAGCAACGTCGTGATCGGCGACCAGGGCTTCCCCGGCACCGTCGTGCTCGTCCGCTCCCGGGGGTTCCAGGCCGTCGCCGAGGACGGCGACACCGTCACGGTACGTGTCGAAGCCGGCGAGCCGTGGGACGACCTCGTCGCCGCCACCGTCGAGCGCGGCTGGTCCGGGCTGGAGTGCCTCTCCGGCATCCCCGGGTCGGCCGGCGCGACCCCGATTCAGAACGTCGGCGCGTACGGCCAGGAGGTCGCCGAGACGATCGTGGCCGTCGAGGCGTACGACCGGACTCGCCGCGAGGTGGTGCGGATCGCCGCGGCGGACTGCGGATTCGTCTACCGGGGCAGCATCTTCAAGTACAGCGACCGCTGGGTGGTGCTCACCGTCGACTTCCGGCTCACCCGGTCTCCGCTGTCCGGCCCGGTCCGCTACGCCGAACTGGCCCGGGCGCTCGGCGTCGAGGTGGGCGACCGGGTGCCGCTCGCCGACGCCCGCGCCACGGTGCGCAAACTGCGCGCCGGCAAGGGCATGGTGCTCGACTCGGCCGACCCGGACACCTGGTCGGTGGGCTCGTTCTTCACGAACCCGGTGCTGCCGGGCGAGGTCTTCGAGCAGCTGCGGGAACGCGCCGCCGACCTGGGACAGCCGCCGGGCTGGCCGGGCGCCGACGGCACGGTGAAGGTCAGCGCGGCGTGGCTGATCGACAAGGCCGGGTTCGGCAAGGGGTACGCCGGCCCGGAAGGCGTCGCCATCTCCAGCAAGCACACGCTCGCGCTGACGAACCGCTCCGGCACGGCCAGTACGGCCGCGCTGGTGACGCTGGCCCGCGAGATCCGCGACGGCGTGCAGTCCCGCTTCGGCGTAACCCTGCACCCCGAGCCGGTCCTCATCAACTGCACCATCTGACCCACCCCACCCCACCCCCGCCCGCCCTCACCCCGCGATCTTGCACTTCCGGCCCTCGTTCGGGGCGTTTAACCCGTTTTGCCGAGGCAGGAAGTGCAAGATCAACGCATCGAGGGGCCGGGGAGGGCCCCGCAGGAGGGTGGTTTTGCCGATCTTGGAGTTGTGGCACCTCGCGAACTGCGTTTACCGGGCATTCGAGGCGCCACAAGTCCAAGATCGACGGGGGCGGGGCGGGGCGGGGTGGGTCGGGGTGGGGTGGCGGGCTGGGGGCTTTGGTCAGCGGGGAGCTACGGCGGGCCAGGGGAGCGTGAGGTAGCCGTGGCGCCACGTGCGCGGGGTGTCCTGGATCGGCCAGCCTGACTCCTTCACCGCGTCGGCGGTGCGCAGCCAGCGCTGACGAGGGCCGAACGGGGCGTACCCGGCGGCCGAGCGCCACGCCTGGTCCAGCGCCTCGATCAGTTCGTGGACGCGTTCACCCGGCACGTTGCGGTGGATCAGGGCCTTCGGCAGCCGCTCGGCGAGCGTGGCCGGGCTCTCCAGCGTGGTGAGCTTCGCCGACAGGGTGAGGGTGCGCGGGCCGGTGGCGTCGAGCAGCACCCAGGAGCCGAGCCGTCCCAGCTCGTCGCAGGTGCCCTCGACCAGCAGCCCGCCCGGCGCGAGCCGTCCGGTGACGGTACGCCAGGCGTCGGCCACCTCGCTCTCGTCGTACTGGCGGAGCACGTTGAACGCCCGTACCAGCGCGGGGCGCAGCCCGGCCAGTTCGAAGCCGCCCCGGGCGAACGTCAGCCCGGGCGGGTCGGCGGCGGGCTGAGCGGCGGCCACGCGTACCGGATCGATCTCCAGGCCGACCACGCGCACGTCGGCGCGGACCCCGGACGCCAGCCGGGCGCGCAGCTCGACCGGGGTGACCGGGGTGGCGCCGTAGCCGAGGTCCACCACCAGCGGATCGGCGGCGGCGCGCAGCGCGTCGCCGCAGGTCTCGACGAGCCAGTTGTCCACCCGCCGGAGCCGGTTGGGGTTGGTGGTCCCCCGGGTGGCCACGCCGAGCGGACGCTCCATTAGGACGTCCGGTGCACCTTGTGCTGCGCGGCCTGGGCCAGCGGGCGCACCACGAGCTGGTCGATGTTGACGTGGTGCGGGCGGGTCGCGCACCAGGCGACGCAGTCTGCGACGTCGTCGGCCACCAGTGGTTCGGCGACTCCGGCGTAGACCGCCTCGGCCCGGTCCGCGTCACCGCCGAAGCGGACCAGACCGAACTCCTCGGTCTTCACCATGCCGGGGTCGATCTCGATCACCCGGACGGGCCGGCCGCACAGTTCGAGCCGGAGCGTGCCGGCGATCGCGGTCTGCGCGTGCTTGGCGGCCGTGTAGCCGCCGCCACCCTCGTAGACCACGTGCCCGGCGGTGGAGCTGACGATGATGACGGTGCCGGCGCCGGAGCGCTCCAGCGCCGGGAGCAGCGCCTTGGTGACGCGCAGCGTGCCGAGCACGTTGACGTCGTACATCCATTGCCAGTCGCCCACGTCGGCGGTCTCGACCGGGTCCAGGCCGCGGGCGCCGCCGGCGTTGTTCACCAGCAGCGTGACCGGTCCGGGGGCGGCCTCGGCGGCGGCAGCCAGGCCGGCCACCGAATCGTCCGAGGTCACGTCGCAGGCCACCGCTGTCGCCGCGCCGCCGTCCGCCTCGATCTGGGCGACCAGCGCGGCCAGCCGGTCGGTACGCCGGGCGGCGGCCAGCACGTGGAATCCCTCGGCGGCGAGCCGGCGGGCGGTGGCCGCGCCGATCCCGCTGGACGCCCCGGTGACGATGGCGACTGCAGTCATCCGGCCATTGTCTCCCGTCGCCGGGCCGGTCGGCGGGATGAGGTCCGTCACGCCCGGGACCCGGCGGAAAGCATTTCCGTACCCCGATGGGGAAGATGACATCCGGCACACGGGTTGACCGAGAAGCGCCGGTCGTGCGGGACGGCATCAACCGTGACAGAGGGAGCGGACGTGGCGGAATTGCACACCGGTGTCGGTCGTCAGCGAGGTGCCCTTCCGTGGCCGCGGCCCCGACGTATCGCCACCCTGTCGGTGCACACGTCGCCGCTGCACCAGCCCGGCACGGGTGACGCCGGTGGCATGAACGTCTACATCCTGGAGGTCGCCCGGCGGCTGGCCGAGGCCGACGTCGAGGTGGAGATCTTCACCCGGGCCACCGCCGGTGACCTGCCCCCGGTGGTCGAGGTGGCGCCCGGTGTGTCCGTCCGGCACGTCACCGCCGGGCCGCTGGAGGGGCTGACCAAGGAGGAACTCCCGGGTCAGCTCTGCGCCTTCACCGCCGGAGTGCTGCGGGCCGAGGCCGCCCGCCCGCCGGGGCACTACGACCTGATCCACTCGCACTACTGGCTCTCCGGCCAGGTCGGCTGGCTGGCCAAGGAACGCTGGGGCGTACCGCTGGTGCACACCGCGCACACCCTCGCGAAGGTCAAGAACGCCCGCCTCGCCGCCGGGGACCGTCCCGAACCGAAGGCCCGCGTGATCGGCGAGGAGCAGGTGGTCACCGAGGCGGACCGGCTGGTCGCCAACACCCGGGTCGAGGCCCGCGACCTGCTCGACCGGTACGCGGCCGAGCCGGACCGGGTGGCGGTCGTGGAGCCCGGTGTCGACCTGGACCGGTTCCGTCCCGCCGCGGGCGACCGGGACGCCGCGACCCGGGCCGCGCGCCGCCCCCTCGGCCTGCCGGTCGACGGGTACGTGGTCGCGTTCGTCGGCCGAATCCAGCCGCTCAAGGCGCCGGACGTGCTGGTACGGGCCGTCGCCGCGCTCCGCGAGCGGGATCCGGCGCTGGCCGACGAGCTGACCGTGGTGATCTGCGGCGGCCCGAGCGGCAGCGGCCTGGACCGGCCCACCGCCCTGATCGAACTGGCGCACGCGCTCGGCGTGGCCGACCGGGTGCGGTTCCTCCCGCCGCAGACCGGCGCGGACCTGCCCGCCCTCTACCGCGCCGCCGACCTGGTCGCGGTGCCCTCGCACAACGAGTCGTTCGGGCTGGTCGCGCTGGAGGCCCAGGCGTGCGGCACGCCGGTGCTGGCCGCCGCCGTGGGCGGCCTGGTCACGGCGGTACGCGACGGCGTCAGCGGCATGCTCATCGACGGGCACGACCCGGTCGACTGGGCGCGGGCGCTGGCCCGGCTGCTGCCCGACCGGGTACGCCGTGCCGCGCTGGGCCGGGGCGCCGAGCGGCACGCCCGGGACTTCTCCTGGCACCGCACCGCCTCGGGCCTGCTCGCGGTCTACGGGGAGGCGATCACCGAGCACCGGGCCCGGCTGGCGCGGCGGCTCGGCGAACCGGCCGCCCTGTGCTCCTGGTGATCTCCACCGGCCACCGGGCGGCCCCGGTACACCGGTCGTAGAGTGGGTGCGATGAGCCGCAGGAGTGAGGTCGCCGCGCTGATCGAGTCCGTCTGCGCGGAGCGCGAGCTGGAGTGGGATTCCACCGGCGAGGCGTCGTACGCGGTGACGCTGCCCGGCACGCACAAGCTCAAGACGATCTGCAACCTGATCGTGGGTGAGCACGCGCTGCGGGTCGAGGCGTTCGTGATGCGCCAGCCCGACGAGCGCCGCGAGGAACTGTGGGCCTGGCTGCTCCAGCGCAACGCCCGCATGTACGGCGTCTCGTTCTCCATCGACGCGGTCGGCGACGTCTACCTGACCGGGCGGGTCAACTTGGCCGGCGTCGACGCCGACGAGCTGGACCGGCTGCTCGGTTCCGTGCTGACGTACGCCGACGAGTCGTTCGACAGCATGCTGGAGATCGGCTTCGGCACCGCCATCCGCCGGGAGTGGGAGTGGCGGGTCAAGCGTGGCGAGTCGACGGCGAACCTTGCCGCGTTCGCGCACCTCTTCGAGCCTTCCGCCACTGCCGGATCGTCCGCCGGAGGTTCGGAGCCCTCCTGACGGGTATGCCGCCCCGCGCGGTGCGGAGCACTGGGACCCACCGCGGGCCGAGGACGGACTGTCGAGGAGCGTGTCCCATGGCTCAGCGCAACAGCTCAGGTCGCGGCACGACTGCGACCCGGACCAAGCGGCAAAGCGGCAACCAGACGCCGAACACCCCGAGGGTGTCGGAGTCCGAGATCTCCCGGATGAAGGTCGACGACCTCCGCAGCCAGCTCAAGCGGCGCGGGGTCGCCGGGATCTCCGCGCTACGGAAGCCGGAACTGGTGAAGACCCTGGCGCGGACCATGCGCGGGGAGGGCGGCGCCGCCCGGCGGAGCGCCGGCCCGGCCGGCCGGCCGTCGGCGACCCGCAAGAGCACCGCCGCGAAGAAGACCACGGCGGCGAAGCGGACCACGTCGGCCCGCCGGAGTGCCACGTCGCCGGCAAAGGCCGCGCCGGCCGCGCGCGCCACCGGTGCCAGGGCCAAGGCCACGGGTACGCGCAAGGCGGCGCCCGCCCGGGCGAAGGCGACCTCGTCGCGGGCGACGACGGCGCGTGCCAAGGCAGCTCCGTCCCGCGCGAAGGCGGCCCCGGCTCGGGCCACTGCCGCGTCCTCCCGTGCGAAGGCCGCGCCCGCTCGGGCGAAGGCGACCCCGTCGAGGGCGAAGGCGGCCCCGTCGAGGGCCAAGGCGGCTCCTTCGCGCGCCAAGGCGGCTCCTTCGCGCGCCAAGGCTGCTCCGTCGCGTGCCAAGGCGGCGCCGGCGCGGAAGGCGTCGTCCGCCCGAGCGCAGGCGGCGCCGACCCGAGGCCCGGCGTCCAGCCGGTCGATCGGGTCGTCGCAGCTCATCACGTCGCTCGCGGACCGGCCGGAGCGTCCGGGCCGGAGCCTGGTCACCCGTAACCACGAGGTGATCCAGCGCTGGGCGCGGGCGCGGGGTGCGAAACCCGCCACCATCGCCGGCACGGAGCGCGAGGGCCGGCCCGGGGTGCTGACGTTCAACATCCCCGGGTACCGGGAGAGCAGCCGGATCCGGGAGATCACCTGGGACGACTGGTTCCGCACGTTCGACCTGCGGCGGCTGAACCTGATCTACCAGGAGCAGATGCGGGACGGCCGGCAGAGCAACTTCTTCCGGACCGAGAACCCGAATCGCGAGGACGGTTGAGGTTTACGGGAATGGCGGCCGGGAACGCCGTGTTTGCCACTCCAGGGACGACAACAGGGACAGCCGGGTTTCCGACACGGGCGCTGTGACGGGCAAGACAGCGTTCCGGGTTGAATCCGGAATCCGGGCGAACTAACTTTATTGCACCGCGTCACGCTTGTTTACGTTCGGGGGAGCGGCGGATCGATCAGATCCGCGCAGGCGAGACGCGAAGATCGGGTGGAGCACGCCGTTGGGGGACGGTGCCACCCGTGGAACCGGCGGCGCGAGCGGGCGACGCTTACGGGGGTGAGTGTCGCCCGCCGCCGCCGGGCGTACGGTACGAGCGCCCATCTCGACGGGGGTCGGGGTGGGCGCTCTGCCGTTGCCGCTCCTCTGCCGTTGTCGCCGCCCCTCAGCGGACGGACGTGACCGGTTCCGCCGCCGCCCGCAGCGCGGCCACCCGCCGTTCCCGGCGCGGCCCGGCCAGCAGGTGCCCGGCGGCGGCCAGCAGGCCGAGCGCGCCCACCACCAGCCAGTGCCGCTCGCCCAGGTGTTCCAGGCTGAGCCCACCGAGCGCCGGCGCCACGAACGACGCGGCCGGGAACGTCAGGTAGAACACCGACTGGTAGCGGGCGCGCAGTTCGGGCGGCGCGAGGTCCGCGTTGATCTGTGCGTTCGGCGGCGCGGCGAGCATCTGCCCGACCGTCCAGACCACCGCCGCGCCGAGGTAGAGCGGCAGCCCGTCGGCCACCGTCAGCGCGCCGAACCCGAGCGCCATCAGGCCGGTGGAGACGGCCAGCACGCTCGACTTGCGGTACGGCTCGATGAGCCGGGGCACGAACAGCTGCCCGGCCACGATGAGCGCCCCGCCGAGCGCGACCACCAGCCCGTACGCCGACGGGCGCAGACCGTCCTCGCGCATCGCCAGCGGCATGATCGTCGAGGTCTGCATGGTCAGCACGGCCAGCAGGAACGTGAGCCCGACGAACACCAGGAACGTGCGGTCGGTCAGCGCGGTGTGCAGCCCGGGACGGCGTCCCACCACCGCCCGTGGCGTGAACGCCGGCCGCCGGGTGAGTGTCTCCGGCACCTTCAGCGCGATCACCACCGCCGCCGCCAGCGTGGCTCCGGCGTCGACCAGGAACAGCGCCGTGAAGCTCGCCTCGGCGAGCAGACCGGCCAGCAGCGAGGCCACCGCCATGCCCAGGTTGAACGCCCAGAACTGGAGGTTGAACGCGCGGGAGCGGCGCGCCTCGGGCACCACGTCCACGATGGCGGCCACGAACGCCGGGCTGGGCATCGAGTGCGCCACCCCGACCAGCGTGGCCAGCGCGGCGATCACCGCCAGGTGCGTGGTGAACGCCAGCGCCGCCATCAGTGCGGCGGCGGCCAGGTGGGCGGCGAGCAGCGTGGCCCGGCGTCCCCACCGGTCGGCGAGGACGCCGCCGAGCAGCGTGCCGGCCGCGCCGCCGATCCCGTACGCGCCGACCACCAGCCCGGCCAGCGACGGCGGGGCACCCCGCGCGGCGGTCAGGTAGAGCGACAGGAACAGCAGCGCGAACGCGCCTGCCCGGTTGATCAGCAGGCCGGACCAGAGGTACCAGAACGTGGCCGGTAGTCCGCCGGCCGTGTCGTCCCACCAGCATCGCAGGCCGCGCACCCGTCCTCCAGGAAGGTTTCCTTACCGATTCCGTCCCGTACGGTATCCACAGGCCTCGGGGCGGTCGCGTCGGGGCGTACTCAGGAACCGGCCCGGACCGGCGCGGCGGGTGCGGTCGCCGCGGCCTCGCCCGCCTCGGGCGCCGGGGTGGCGGTGGCGGTGACCGGCGTGACCGGGGTGCCCACGGTGCGCAGCGCGACCGCGCGGCGCTCGCGGGCCGGGCCCGAGATCAGGTGGGCGACCGCCGCCACGACGCCGATGCCCGCACAGCCGAGCCAGAGCGCGCTGTTGCCGGCGTGCTCGCGGACCAGGCCGCCGAGGATCGGCGCGGCGGCGCCCGCGAGCTGCCAGGACAGCGAGAAGACGCCCTGGTAGCGGCCGCGCAGCGCGGCCGGGGACAGCTCCGCGATCAGGGTGGCGTTGGACGGGGAGTTCAGCATCTCGCCGAGGGTCCAGATCAGCACGGTCAGGCCGTAGAGCCAGACCGTGTCGGCGAGCGCGGTGAGCCCGAAGCCGGCGCCCATCACCAGCGACGCGAGCGCCAGCACGTGCGAGCGGCTGCGGCCCTTGATGAGCCGGGGTACGAACAACTGGCCGACCACGATGAGCACGCCGTTGAGCGCGATCACCGACCCGTACGTGGCCGGGCTGAGCCCGGAGTCGCCCATGGCGATCGGCAACATCGAGATGTGCTGGAGGAACACCAGCGCGGCGAGCAGGTTGAGCGCGACGAAGCCGAGGAACACCCGGTCGGCGAGGATGGTGCGCAGCGCTCCGGCCGGTGCCGGCATCCCCTTGACCGGGAGCACTGTGACCGGGCCGCGGGTCTCGCCCACCTTGGCGAAGATGATCAGCGCGGTCACCAGCGTGGTGGTCGCGTTCACCAGGAACAACAGCAGGTAGCTGCCCTGGGCGGCGAAGCCGGCGAGCACGGCGGCGCAGGCGAAGCCGAGGTTGATGGCCCAGTAGTTCAGCGAGAAGGCGCGCAGCCGGTCCTTGTCCGGCACCACGTCGACCATCATCGCGCCGAAGGCCGGGCGGGCCGCCTCGGCGAACGCGCCGAGCAGCAGCGCGCCCACCGCCACCGCCCAGAGCGGCCGGGCGAGGCCCAGCGCGATCATCATGCCCGCCGCGCCGACGTGGGCGGCGAGCAGCGTGGGTCGCCGTCCCCAGCGGTCGGTCAGGGTGCCGCCGATGGTGGTGCCGACCGCGCCGCCGGCGCCCCAGAGGCCGATCACCAGTCCGGCCTGGGCGGCGGAGAAGCCGCGTTCCTGGGTGAGGTAGATGGCCAGGAAGATCAGGACGAACGAGCCGAGCCGGTTGATCAGCGTGCCGGCCCAGAGGTACCAGAACGTCCGTGGCAGGCCACCCGCCGTGTCCTGGAACCAGCCTCGTACCGTCCGCATCCCGATGCCCCCGTGTGGTAATGACCGATCTGTTTAAAGCGCCTTACAACCTAGTGCCGGGCCGGAGTCGTGGTCATCAGGTTTTCCACGTGGTGGTCGTCACCACCGGTCGCCGCGTGTCCGCTTGCCCGGTACGGCAGGATGATCGGCATGACTGCGAGCGAGGGGCCCACCGTCGGGACGCTGGTCCTGCTGCGGCACGGCGAGAGCGACTGGAACGCGAAGAACCTCTTCACCGGCTGGGTCGACGTCGACCTGACCGCCAAGGGGGAGAGCGAGGCGCGGCGCGGCGGCGAGCTGCTGCGCGAGCACGACCTGCTGCCGGACGTGGTGCACACGAGCCTGATGCGCCGGGCCATCCGCACCGCCGAGCTGGCGCTGAACGCCGCCGACCGGCACTGGATCGCGGTACGCCGGTCGTGGCGGCTCAACGAGCGCCACTACGGCGCCCTGCAGGGCAAGGACAAGAAGCAGACCCTCGACGAGTACGGCGAGGAGCAGTTCATGCTCTGGCGCCGCTCGTACGACACGCCGCCGCCGCCGATCGACGACGCCGACGAGTGGTCGCAGGTCGGCGACCCCCGGTACGCGCTGCTGCCGACCGAGCTGATGCCGCGCACCGAGTGCCTGAAGGACGTCGTCGAACGGATGCTGCCCTACTGGTACGACTCGATCGTGCCGGACATCCTGGCCGGCCGGACGGTGCTGGTGGCCGCGCACGGCAACTCGCTGCGCGCCCTGGTCAAGCACCTCGACCAGATCTCCGACGAGGCGATCGCCAAGCTGAACATCCCCACCGGCATCCCGCTGCGCTACGACCTGGACGCCGACCTGCGTCCGCAGGTGCTCGGCGGCACGTACCTGGACCCGGACGCGGCGAAGGCTGCCGCCGCCGCGGTCGCCAACCAGGGCCGCTGACACGGCGCGGGCGGGGCCTCCCCCGAGGCGGCCCCGCCCGCGGTTCTCAGGCGGACGTGGAACCGGTGATCAGGTAGACCACGTGCTCGCCCGCGTTCACCGCGTGGTCGGCGAAACGCTCGTAGAAGCGGCCCAGCAGCGTCGCGTCGATCGCCGTCTCCACCCCGTACGGCCAGTCGTCGCCGAGGAGCACGCCGAACAGGCTCTTGTGCAGGTCGTCCATCGCGTCGTCGTCGCCGTCCAGCTCGGCGGCCACGTCGGCGTCGGGCTTGGCCAGCACCGAGCCGATCTTCTCGGCCATCCGGTCGGCGATCCCGGCCATGTCGGTGAAGACCGGCCGCAGCTCCGCCGGCACCGCCGGGGACGGGTGCCGGCGCAGCGCCGTCTTCGCCACGTGGTCGGCCAGGTCGCCCATCCGCTCCAGATCGGCTGCGACGTGCAACGCGGTGATCATCGCTCGCAGGTCGGAGGCCACCGGCGCCTGGCGGGCCAGCAGGTCACAGACCCGCTCCTCCACGTGCCGGTAGAGGTCGTCGATCTCGGCGTCCCGCGCGATCACCGTCTCGGCGGCCGTCCGGTCGGCGGTGAGCAGCGCCTTGGTGGCCTGCCGCATGGCCGCGCGTACCGCCTCGGCCATGTCCACCAGCAGCTGGCTGACAATCTGCAGGTCGGCCCGGAACTCGTCGCGCATCGTCACTTCCTGGGGTCGATGGCCGTCACCCCGACGGGGTACGGCAGGAGCAGGTGCGCGCCCCACGCTAGGCCGAACGGTCGGCACCAGGGTGAACGCGGATGAACGACGCGGGGCCCGTAGGTGAACTTTGCCGAAAGCGAGAGTGGTTCGTCCCTTTGTGCCCGATCCCTGGGTTAACAATGACCCTACGATCGCCGGGTGGAATGGGCGGTGGCCATCGTGGTGGCCGGAGCGCTGGTGACCGGGCTGGTCGCCGGGGCGCTGCTGTCCGGACGCGTGGACGAATGGCGGCGCCGCCGGGCGTCGCGGGGCGGCGGGACACCCCGTCGTGACGCAGGGAGGCCGACGATTCCGGACGAAGCGCAGGGTGGCCTATCCGGGCTCGGCCGCAAGACGATCGACTCGCTGCGCGCCGGCGTGGTGGTGCTCGACCCGGACGACGTGCCGGTGCTGGTGAACCCGGCCGCCCGGGCGATGGGTCTGCTCCGTACCGGGGCGACGCCGGGGTCGATCGCGGCGCACCCGTTGATCCGTACCCTCGCCGGGCAGGTCCGCCGCACGGGCGTGCGGCGCGAGATCGAGCTGGACCTGCCCCGGGGCCGCGACGGCGGCGGTGACAACCCGCTCGGCGTGCACCTGCGGGCGATGGGGCTGGGCTCCGGCTACATCTCGATCGAAGCAGTAGACGTCACCGAGTCGCACCGTCTCGCGCGGGTACGCCGGGACTTCGTCGCGAACGTCAGCCACGAGCTGAAGACGCCGATCGGCGCGCTGCAACTGCTCGCCGAGGCGCTCGTCGACGCCACCGAACCGGCCGTCGGCGGCGCGCCCGACCTGTCCGAGGACCTGGTCGCCGCGCGGCGGTTCGCCGAGCGGATCCAGCACGAGTCGACCCGCCTCGGCCGCCTCGTGCAGGAGCTGCTGGAACTGACCCGCCTCCAGGGCGCCGAACCGCAGCCCGCCCCCGAGCCGGTCTCGGTGGACTGGGTGCTCGCCGAGGTCGTCGACCGCACCCGCACCGCGGCCACCGCGCGCCGGGTGGAGATCGCGGTCGGCGGGCAGCGGGGCCTGACCGTGTACGGCAGTGACAGCCAACTCGCCACCGCTGTGGCGAACCTGGTGGAGAACGCGATCACCTACTCCGGCGAGGACACCACGGTCCGGGTGACGGTGACCGGGACCGAGGAGCACGTCGAGATCGCCGTGGCCGACCAGGGCATCGGCATCGCCCCGAACGAGGTCGACCGGATCTTCGAACGCTTCTACCGGGCCGACCAGGCCCGCTCCCGGGCGACCGGCGGCACCGGCCTGGGCCTGGCCATCGTCAAGCACATCGCCAGCAACCATGGCGGCCGGGTGGAGGTGTCGAGCACCCTTGGTGGGGGGTCGACGTTCACCCTCCGGTTGCCCGCACGCCCCCCGGACGACCTGGAGACGACACTCGCCTCCGCTGGGATCGAGGCCGGCCCGGCCGAGCTCCGGCAGGTCTGACCACAGGAAAGGAAACACCCGTTGAGCCGCGTACTCGTGGTCGAGGACGAGGAGTCGTTCTCCGACGCCCTGTCCTACATGCTCCGCAAGGAGGGGTTCGAGGTCTCCGTCGCCGCGACGGGCACCGCCGCCCTCACCGAGTTCGACCGGACCGGCGCCGACATCGTGCTGCTCGACCTGATGCTGCCGGAGATGTCCGGCACCGAGGTCTGCCGGCAGCTCCGGCAGCGCTCGCACGTGCCGATCATCATGGTCACCGCGCGGGACAGCGAGATCGACAAGGTGGTCGGCCTGGAAATCGGCGCCGACGACTACGTGACCAAGCCGTACTCGCCGCGTGAACTGGTCGCCCGCATCCGGGCGGTGCTGCGCCGGCAGAGCGCCGAGTCGAACGAGACGGGCGCGCCGACGCTCGCCGCCGGCCCGGTCCGGATGGACATCGAACGGCACGTGGTGACAGTCGGCGGTGCCGGGGTGCAGCTTCCGCTCAAGGAGTTCGAGCTGCTGGAGCTGCTGCTGCGCAACGCCGGGCGGGTGCTCACCCGAGGCCAGTTGATCGACCGGGTCTGGGGCGCCGACTACGTGGGCGACACCAAGACGCTGGACGTGCACGTGAAGCGGCTGCGCTCCAAGATCGAGCCGGAGCCGTCCGCGCCGCGCTACATCGTCACGGTCCGCGGCCTGGGCTACAAGTTCGAGCCCTGATCCGCCGCCCGCGTTGAGCCCTTTGCGGCGATCTTGGAGTTGTGGCGCCCAGGATGCCCGCTTTGGCGCCGTTCGTGAGGTGCCACTACTCCAAGATCGCCGACCCCGGGGTTTCTCGCGCGGGGAGTTCTCGGGCCTCGACCCGCCGAGACTCCTTCGCGCACGCGATCTTGCACTTCGGTGCTCCGTAAACCGCGCAAATGGGACGCCCCGAGGGCGCAAACTGCAAGATCGCGTGGGCCGTCGACGGCCGCTGCGCTCCCCGTCCAGCTCACGCCCTGCCCGGTCGCGTCGATCATGAACTTGGCGGCGCCTGGTGTCCGTTTCGTCACGGCTAACCTCATGATCAACGCCGCGGGTGTGCCAGGCGAGGGCTTGTTCGGGGGTGATCAAGGAGTTTGTGGGCTTGTGGGCGTCGGATGGTGCCGCTAACTCCTTGATCACGGGGTGCAGGGTGAGGTGCTCGGCTGGCTCGGTGAGGGTTTGGGTGTGTGTGGGGTGGGTGTCCGGGTTGGGGTGGTGGGCGGCACTGTGGTGGCGGAATCGTGGGCGGGTGCCGGGCGTTGTAACCGGGTGAACGACCGAGCACCGGTTGCCGCCGAGCGAGGCGGTGCTGGCTGTGGGCACAGGCCCAGGGCCGCGGTCGTTGAGTACGTCTCCGACGGCGTGAGCCGCATGGAAGCTTCCCGCCCGGCTGGTCGTTGACGATGGTTGCGACGACGCGTCAGGGCCCGGGAATGATGCCGGGCCGGCCGGTCGTTGGACACGGTTCCGACGACGTGAACCCTCCGCGCCGCACCCCCGGTGGTGGCGTGAGCCGGCCCGGGAATGATGCCGGGCCGCGGGTCGTTGGACATGCTTCCGGCGCCGCGTAGAGGCCCCCGCCCCCGCGAGCAGCCGAAACCCCCAGTCTTTTGAGCGCCTGACGGTGCCCACGCATCCCCCCGGGTGCGTCGACCCCCGAATGGAGCACACGTGATGAACACGATTCTGCGTAAGAGCGTTCTGGGTATTGCTGGTCTGGCTTTCACCGGTGGCGTGTTCGCCGGTCCGGTCGCCGCCCACGCCGCGGACACCACCGCGCACGCGAAGCCGGTCACGGCGACGGTGCAGGGTGACAAGCTGATCCCGCACGGTGTGCAGGGCGCCCAGTCGCGCATCGACCTGAACGACGAGCAGACCGCCAACGTCAAGGCGATCATCGCCGCGACGAAGAAGGCCGGCATGGACGAGCGTGCCGCGGTCGTGTCCATCGCCACCGCGTTGCAGGAGTCGAAGCTGGAGAACCTCGGCCACCTGGGTGACCGTAACGACCACGACTCGCAGGGCCTGTTCCAGCAGCGCCCCTCCTCCGGTTGGGGCACGGTGGAGCAGATCACCGACCCCGAGTACTCCACGACGGCGTTCCTGAAGGGTCTCAAGCAGGTCGACGGCTGGAAGGACATGCCGCTGACCAAGGCCGCCCAGACCGTCCAGGTGTCCGCCTACCCGGACCACTACGCCCAGTGGGAGCAGCAGGCCGCCGACCTGGTGGCCGAGCACTGGAACAAGTAAGAAGAACAACTAAGAACGCAGCGAAAGGCCGGCACCCCGAACCAACGGGGTGCCGGCCTTCACTCGCTTGCCGGGTGCGGGGCGACCTGACCCTGGCGTTGCCGGGCGGCGCACAGTTCGGCCAGCTTGGCGTACGCGGGCGCGCCGATCAGCGCGGTCAGCTCCGGGCCGTACGAGACGTACATCGGCTCGGCGCCGACGTGCGCGTCGGTGGAGGACGTGCACCACCAGTCGAGGTCGTGCCCGCCGGCGCCCCAGCCGCGCCTGTCGAACTCGGCCAGCGTGGAGATCAGCACCTTGGTGTTGTCGGGCCGCTTGTGCCACTCCTGGTCGCGGCGTACCGGCAACTGCCAGCAGACGTCCGGCTTGTACTCCAGCGGGTGCACCCCGTCGCGCAGCGCCTGGGCGTGCAGCGCGCAGCCGCCCCCACCGGCGAAGTCGGCGTCGTTGAGGAACACGCAGGGGGCGTCCACGTCGCGGGTGGCGGTACGCCGGGCCGGTGTCTTGCCGTCGACCGTGTCGTTCTCGGTCCAGTTCTTGAACCCGCGCCGGAAGTGCTGCCACGTCTCCGGCGTCAGCCGCTTCACCGCTGCCCGGACCCGCTTCTCGTCGTCGGAGTCGGTGAAGAACGCGCCGTGCGAGCAGCACCCGTCGGCGGCCCGCCCGGCGATGATGCCGTGGCAGCCCTGGCCGAAGATGCACGTCCAGCGGGACAGCAGCCAGGTCAGGTCGGCGCGGACGACGTGCTTCGGGTCGGCCGGGTCGGTGAACTCGATCCACTCCCGTGGGAAGTCCAGCCCGACCTCGCGGCTGCGCGGGTCCTCGGGGTCGTCCACCAGCACGTGAAGCTCGATCTGCCCTGTCACTCGGACCAGCGTACGCGCGGTGACCCCGCCCGGCCGTCGAGCCGACGAAACGTGTTGGCCCTAGTGTCTTCTCCATGCGACTGGGTGTCCTCGACGTCGGCTCCAACACGGTGCACCTGCTGGTGGTCGACGCCCACCACGGCGCGCATCCCTGGCCGGCGCACTCGGAGAAGGTGGTGCTGCGGCTGGCCGAGCAGATCGGCCCGGACGGCGCGCTCACCGTCGGCGGCGCGGACGGCCTGGTCAAGGCGGTCGGCATGGCTCGGGCGGCGGCTGACGGGCTGGGCGCCGAGGATCTGCTGGCGTTCGCCACGAGCGCGGTCCGCGACGCCACGAACGCCGCCGACGTGCTGGCCCGCGTCCGCGACGAGACGGGCGTGCGCCTGGAGGTGCTCTCCGGCGCGGACGAGGCGCGGATGACGTTCCTGGCGGTGCGGCGGTGGTTCGGCTGGTCGGCGGGCCGGTTGCTCGCGATGGACATCGGCGGCGGCTCGCTGGAGCTGGCCGCCGGCATCGACGAGCACCCGGACGTGGCGATCTCGCTGCCGCTCGGGGCGGGACGGCTGAGCCGGGAGCGGCTCGCCGTCGACCCGGCCGGCGCGGCGCCGCCGTCGGCCGAGGCCGTGGAGGAACTGCGGGCGTACGTGGACGCCCAGCTCGACCCGGTGGTCGAGCAGCTGACAGCGGTGGGCTGGGAGCGTCCGGTCGCCACCTCGAAGACGTTCCGCACGCTGGCCCGGCTGGCGGGCGCCGCGCCCTCCGGTGCGGGCCTGTGGGCGCGCCGCAGCCTGACGCGTACCGGGCTGCGGCAGGTGCTCGGGTTCATCAGGCACATCCCCCCGGCCCAGCTGCCCGAGCTGGAGGGGGTCAGCGCGCAGCGGGCGCACCAGCTCCTCGCGGGCGCGGTGGTGGCGGAGGCGGTGATGCGCCGCCTCGACGTCGACTGCGTGGACATCTGCCCGTGGGCGCTGCGGGAGGGCGTCATCCTGCGTCGGCTGGATCAGCTCGCGCCGATGTGACCGTACGAGCGCTCTGGGTTGCTTTGCGGTTGCTCGTCCCGATGCTCGCCGGCGCTTGGGGCTACCCTCGGAACTGTGACTTACCGCGTTCCGGTGCTCCTGTCCACGTCCTCGGTCTTTCCCGAACGGACCGCGGCGGCGTTCCAGCTCGCCGCCGAGCTGGGCTACGACGGCATCGAGGTGATGGTCTGGACCGACCCGGTCAGCCAGGACGCGGGCGCGCTGCGCGGACTCGCCGAGCACTACGGCGTGCCGGTGCTGTCGGTGCACGCCCCCTGCCTGCTCGTCACCCAGCGGGTGTGGAGCCCCGACCCGTGGGAGCGGCTGCGCAAGGCCGCCGAGCTGGCCGAGACGCTGGAGGCGCCGACCGTCGTGGTGCACCCGCCGTTCACCTGGCAGCGTGACTACGCGCGCACCTTCGCCGACGGCCTCGACACCATCGCGGGCCAGTTCGGCGGCCTGCACTTCGGGGTGGAGAACATGTACCCGGTGCGGATGGCCGGGCGGCAGTTCGTCCCGTACGCGCCGGGCTGGGATCCGACCGAGATCGGGTACGCCTCGTACACCCTCGACCTGTCGCACTGCGCGGCCTCGCACACCGACGCGATGGCGATGGCCGACCGGATGGGGTCCGGGCTGGCGCACGTGCACCTGGGCGACGGCACCGGCGAGGGGCGCGACGAGCACCTGGTGCCGGGTCGCGGCGGGCAACCCTGCGCGGAGATGCTCCGCTCGCTGGCCGGACGGGGGTTCACCGGCTCGGTAGCGGTGGAGGTGACGACCCGGGGCGCGAAGAGTCGCGCGGTCCGCGAGGCGGACCTGCGGGAGTCGCTGGAGTTCGCCCGCGCGAACCTGACGGCGCCGTCCCCGGTCGACGTCTGACCGGCACGGGCCACCCCGGCCGCTCGCGCCCGGCTGCGGCGTCGCTTGCGGCGGCGCGGCGTCGGCCCGAGGGCCGGGGAGTGCGCCGGAGGTCAGCTCACCGGGGACAGCGGCTGCGCCGGGACGGCCTGCTCGCCGACCGCTGCGCGCTTGCGCGCCCGATGCGCCGCCACGTGGGAGCGGGTGGCGCAGCGCTCGGAGCAGAACCGGCGGCAGCAGTTGGACGAGGTGTCCAGGTAGACGTTGCCGCAGCGGTCGTCGGCGCAGACCCCGAAGCGGGCGCTGCCGTACTCGCACAGCCACACCGACAGGCCCCAGACCGCGCCGGCCAGGTATTCCGACGAGACCGACGCGCCCCGGCTGGTCACGTGCATGTGCCAGTCCGAGGAGTCGTGCCCGGAGATGCGCGGCTGCACCGGGAACGCCTCCAGCAGCGCGTTCAACTCCGCCACCGCTTCGTTGTCCCGGCCCGAGGTGCCGTACTCGAAGACGTCCCGGAGGCGCTTCTGCGCCCGCCGGAAGATCGCCAGGTCCCGTTCCGCGACCTCGTCGCGCATCCAGCCCTGCTCGTCCGAGAAGACGGCCCGCAGGCCGTCCAGGTCGTCCAGCCGGGCGTTGACGAGCTCGACCCCGGTCCGGGCGTACGCGTCGAAGTTCACGACACCAACGGTAGACGACTCAGAGCGGACGCGGTGCGTCGATGTAGTGGGGCAGGAACCGCGCGTAACCGTCAGTGATGAGGCTCTCGCTCTCGCGCACGCCGGCGCCGGCCGACTCGCCGTCCACGATCCAGCTGCCGAGCACCGTCCGGTTGCCCTCGAACTCGGGCAACGCGCGGAACTCCTGGAAGCAGAAGCCCTCGTCGCCGTAGATCCCCGGGTTGGTGATCTCCGTGTCGCCGGTCACGATGCGTACCGAACCGCCCTCCCGGCCGAGCAGCGGCTTGGCCACGTACTCGGTCATGCCTCGCGGCGAGTCCAGGTACGCGGGCAGCAGGTAGTCGTGCCCCGGGTACATCTCCCAGAGCACGGCCAGCAGCGCCTTGTTCGACAGCAGCAGCTTCCAGGCCGGCTCGATCCAGGTGGTGGGGGTGCCCGGGTCCAGCGCCGGGCGCCCGTACGGCTCGGCGAGCATCCACTCCCAGGGGTAGAGCTTGAAGCAGGTGGTGATCGGCCGGTCGTCGGCGTCGACGAAGCGCCGCCCGTCCCAGCCGACCCGCTGGATCGGCATGAGCGTCACGTCCAGCCCGGCCTGGCGGGCGGTCTCGGCGAGGTAGCCGGCGGTGATCTGGTCCTCGCCCGACTCCTCTTCGGAGGACCACAGCACGTGCGCCCGCGGCTCATGCAGCCCGGCGCCGATCTTGGCCCAGGCGCCCACCAGGCGTTCGTGCAGGCTGTTCCACTGGTCCGCGTCCGGCCGGGTGTGCTCCAGCCAGTACCACTGCACGATGCTCGCCTCGACCAGCGCGGTGGGGGTGTCGGCGTTGTACTCCAGCATCTTCGGCGGCCCGCTGCCGTCGTACCAGAGGTCGAACCGGCCGTAGAGCGTCGGCGGGTTCTCCCGCAGCGAGCGGGCGACCGCCTCGGCGGCCCACTCGGGGATGCCGAACTCGGCGTACCGGCGGCGGGCCACCACGTGCTCGGCGGCGGCCACCGACATCCGGTGCAGCTCCTCCGTCGCCTCCTCCAGCCGGAGCACCTCGTCCAGCGTGAACGAGTACGCCGCGGTCTCGTCCCAGTACGACATGATCTCGCCGTCGGGCAGCTCGGTGTCGACGTACACCAGGCCCTGAGCCCGGATGATCTCGTCCCAGCCGGGGCGCGGCGTGCTCGCCTCGCGGCGCACGTCAGCCGCCGCAGGAGGCGAGGTGGGTGCCGAAGCCGCCGCGCTCGGGCAGCGCGGCGGCCGGGGCCGGCTCGCCGCGTGCGGCGGTGACCGGCGCGGGCACGTGCAGGGCCACGGCGACGACGTCGCCGCCCCCGCCGGCCGGGCCGAGCGCGCAGTCGTCATCGTCGTCGTCGTAACCGTTGTTGCAGCCGGAGAGCGCGAGGGCCAGCGCGGTCAGCGCGCCGAGCTGCACGGAGGCCGAGCGGAGCCGGCGCCGGGGGTGTCGTCGATCCACGTGAACGTTGTAGCTGATCCGCGCCAGCCGGGGGTGCCCGGCCCGGTGCCGTGGGACGGAACCGGGCGGGCCTCGGACGCACCCGGCGAGGGCCCGGTGGTGAGCGTTACGCTCGGCTCATGCTCCGTTCCGTCATCCTCGCCGCCTCCCGATCCACCCAGGTGGAGCGGCTCGTCGCGACGGCCCCGTTCACCCGGGACGTCGTCCGCCGGTTCGTCGCCGGCGCCGCCACCGACGACGCGCTGCGCGCCACCCGCGAGCTGGTCGCCGACGGCCAAGCGGTCACCCTCGACTACCTGGGCGAGGACACCACCACCCCGGAGCAGGCGAACGCCACCCGGGACGAGTACCTCAGGCTGCTGAGCCGCCTCGCCGCCGCCGGGCTCACCCCGGCCGCCGAGGTCAGCGTGAAGCTGTCCGCGCTGGGCCAGATGTTCGACGAGCAGCTCGCGTACGACAACGCGCGGGCGATCTGCGCGGCGGCCGACGCGGCGGGCACCACTGTCACGCTGGACATGGAGGACCACACCACCACCGACTCGACGCTGGACATCCTGGCGAAGCTCCGCAAGGACCACCCGTCGACCGGCGCGGTGCTCCAGGCGTACCTGCGGCGGACCGAGTCGGACTGCCGGGAGCTGGCCTCGGCCGGGTCGCGGGTGCGGCTGTGCAAGGGCGCGTACAAGGAGCCGGAGTCGGTGGCGTACCAGTCCGCCCGCGAGGTGGACAAGTCGTACGTGCGCTGCATGAACGTGCTGATGTCCGGTGACGGCTACCCGATGCTCGCCACGCACGACCCGCGGCTGATCGCGATCGGGGAGGACCGGGCGCGCTGGTTCGACCGCGACCCGGGCCGGTTCGAGTTCCAGATGCTCTACGGCATCCGCCCGGAGGAGCAGCAGCGCCTGGTCGGCGAGGGCTACACGGTGCGGACCTACGTCCCGTACGGCGACCAGTGGTACGGCTACCTGATGCGCCGGCTCGCGGAGCGCCCGGCCAACCTGGCGTTCTTCGGCCGCGCGGTGCTGTCGAAGAAGTGAGTCACTCGTTCGACCAGGCCCGGGTGCACAGCACGAGGCGGTAGCCGTCCGGGTCGGTGAACGTGACACCCCACCTGTCCCAGTACGGGCCGGCGGAGACCCTGGTCCCGCCGGCCCGTTCCAGTCTCGGGACCAGGTCGTCGTCGGGCGGGCCGTCGAGGTAGAGCACGAACAGGTCCTCCCCGGTGGGACGCGGCTCGACCGTGAGCGTCGAGCCGCCGACCAGTTCCAGGTGCCAGCCGGCCCCGGGCAGGCCGAGCATCACCAGGTCGTGCTCGTCCGGGTGATCGCCCTCGCTCCGGTAGAGCACGTCCAGGCCCAGCCCCTGTGTCCAGAACCGTTCGGCGGCGGCGAGGTCGCGGCTCGGGCGGGCGAGACGTACGTGGGTGTCGGCGGTGATCGGCATGCCGGGATCGTGCGACCTCACCTCGGGTTGAGGTCAAGCTTGACCGGCTTGGCTAATGACGTTAGCTTTAAGGCTATGACAGTTAGCCAGGTGGCGCGGGACGGCGGCACGATTGCCTACGAGGTGCACGGGTCGGGACCGCTCGTGGTGCTCGCGCACGGCATGGGGGAGAACCGGGCCGCCTTCCGGCACCTGACGCCCCGGCTGGTCGCGGCCGGCTACCGGGTGGCAGCTGTCGACGTACGCGGGCACGGCGACTCCAGCCCGCACTGGCCCACGTACGCCCCGGAGCACGTCGGCGGCGACCTGCTCGCCGTGGTGCGGGCGCTCGGCGGTGAGCCGGCCACCCTGGTCGGCAGCTCGTCCAGCGCCGCCGCAATCGTCTTCGCCGCCGCCGAGGCGCCCGACCTGGTCAGCGGCATCGTGCAGGTCAGCCCGTTCGTCGGCACGCCCAAGCCGAACCCGCTGATGCGCGTCGCGCAGGCGGCAGTGCTGCGCAGCCCTCGGCTGTTCGGGCTGTTCCACCGCACGCTGTTCCCCTGCGGGCGCCCGGCGGACGACGCCGCGTACCGCAGGGAGATGGTCGCCAAGCTGCGCGGGCGGATGGCCGCGGTGCGCGGTGTCGTCGCACCGGCCGACCCGCACTGGACCGCGCGGGCGCCCGAGGTGCGCCGCCCGGTGCTGGTGCTGATGGGCACGAACGATCCGGACTTCCCCGACCCGGGCGCCGAGGCGCGCGCCGCCCGCCGGCTGTTCGCCGTCGCCGAGGCGCGGATGGTCGCCGACTCCGGGCACTACCCGCACGCCGACCAGCCCGACGCCACCGCCGCCGACCTGGTCGAGTTCCTGGCGGTGACCGCGCGTGCCTAGGGCCGGCCTGACCCCGGCCACAGTCGTGCGGGAGGCCGCCACGCTCGCCGACGAGGTCGGCTACGAGAAGCTGACCCTGGCCGCGCTCGCCGCCCGCCTCGGCGTCGCGCTACCCAGCCTCTACAAGCACGTGCGGGGCGCGGACGCGCTGCACCAGAAGCTCGCCGTGCTCGCCACCGCCGAGATCGCCGACGTGCTCACGGCCGCCGCCGCGGGCCGGGCCGGTGGCGACGCGTTGCGCGCCGTCGCCGCCGCCTACCGGGCGTACGCGCGGCAGCACCCCGGCCGCTACCCGGCCGCCCAGCGGGCGCCCGACCCGGCCGACCCCGACCACCTGGCCGCCGGAGAGCGCGCGGTCGGCGCGGTCCGGGCCATCCTGCTCGGGTACGGCCTCGACGGCGACGCCGCGACCGACGCCATCCGGATGTTCCGGGCCGCCGTGCACGGCTTCGTCGCGCTGGAGGCGGCGGGCGGATTCGGGCTGCCCCGCGACACCGACCGTAGCTTCGACCAGATGATCGCGGGGCTGGACCGCGCCTACCTCTCCTGGGAGGACAGATGACCGCGCTGCTGCTGGGCGTGATCTTCCTGCTGGAGCTGGCCCTGCTGGGCTCGGCCGGGTACTGGGGCTTCACGCTCGACGCCGGCTGGCCGCTGCGCCTGCTCGCCGGGCTCGGTGCCCCGCTGGTGATCGCCGTGGTGTGGGGACTGTTCTGCTCACCGCGTGCCGCCGTGACGCTGCCCGACCCGGCCAGGCTCGCCGTCCAGGCCGCCTGCTTCCTCACCGGCGGCGCGCTGCTCGCCCTGGCCGGCCACGCGGTACCCGGACTGGCACTGGTGGCCCTCTGGGCAGTCGACAAGACGGCGTTGACGCTGACCGGCACCCCGGTCTGAGAGATCTTGGTACGAACCGGCCCCTTCGAGGGCGCTTTCGTACCAAGATCTCGGGGCACGGCGGAACACGGCGGGACTCTTTCCCGGAACGCCCGATTGGTCGTACCCTTCGCCGGTGACCGACGGCGACGAGCAGCCTCCCGGCCGGACGACGGACGGCGACGAGCCTCGTCCCACCGTCGACGCCGCCGACGTGAGCGCCGACAAGGCGAGCGCCGCCGACACGAGCACCGTCCACGTCAGCGCCGGCGCCGACCGCGCGGCCGACGCGAGCGCTGCCAACCTCAGCGCCGCCGCCGACGCCCGCGCTGACGACACTCACGCCGAAAGCGCCGCCATCTCCGCCGGCGTGGACGCCGCCGTCGACACCATCGCACCGGCACCGGACGCGGTGTTGCCGTACATCGCCGCTGGTCCGGCGCCGTACCCCGTATCCCTGGCGCAGCCGGACCCGGCGCGGGCGGTGCCGAGACGGCGGCGGTGGCCGCTCTGGACCGCGCTCGGACTCGCGCTCGGCCTGGTGGCGGGCGCGGTGCCCGGCGTACTCCTGCGGGAGTCGGCGCCGGACGCGGCCGGGCGGTCGGCCGCGAAGGACGACCCGGGCACGGCGGCGCAGCGGCGGCTCGGCGAGCGGATGCTCGCGCTGCTGGACCGGCAGGCCGCCGCGCTGGTCGGCGCGGACCGGACGGGCTTCCTCGCGATCGCCGAGCCGACGGCCCGGCCGGTGCTGAGCCGCCGGTACGCGGCGCTGCGGTCGCTGCGAGTCACGACCTGGCGCTCGACGGCCGACGGGGTGCCGGCGGCGGTCGACGGAAAGCCGGGGGAGTGGCGGCTGGCGGTGACCGTCGGCTACTGCTTCGTGGTGCGGGACTGCGCGCCGAGCACTGTGGAGCTGGGCACGCGCTGGCGGCTGGTGGGGGAGGAACCCCGGCTGACCGCCGTGGAGCCGTCCTCGACGGACCCGGCGGGCGTGCGCCCGTGGCAGGTGAACGACCTCGCCGTGGCGGTCGGCAAGCGGGTCGTGGTGGCCACCACGCCGGCCCAGCGGCGCAAGCTGCCCGGCCTGCTCGCCCAGGCCGAGACCGCCGCCCAGGCCGCGGACCGGTACGCGATCGGCGGCCGGCCGCCGGACCGGTATCTCGTCTACTACGCCGGGAAGGGCGAGTGGCAGCGCTGGTACGGCGGCGGGCGGCCGAAGTGGACCGCCGGGTACGCGGTGGGCGTCGGTGGTGGGCGCCACGACGTGGTGCTCAACGCGCAGATCCTCACCCCGACGGGCATCGACGACCTGCTCCGGCACGAGCTGACCCATGCCGCCTCGCTGCCCGACCGGGGTTACGCCGACCGCGCGGACTGGTGGCTGGTGGAAGGGCTGGCCGAGTACGCCGGTGCCGACGGGCAACCCGTGCACCGCTACGACGGACTGGCCGAGGTGCGGGATCTGCTGCGCGGCGGGTGGTCGGGGCGGCTGGACGCGGTGGCTCCCGCCGACGACGCGAGCGACGACCGGGTCGGCGGTGCCTACGGCGTCGGCTACCTGGCCGTACGCCATCTGGTCGACAGGTACGGCGAGCAGCGGACGCTGGACTTCTACCGGGCCGTGGTGCACGAGCGGCGGTCACCGGAGCAGGCCGCCGACGAGGTGTTCGGCGACCCGTGGTCGATGCTGCACGACGACTGCGTCGCCTACGTCCGGGCCGTCGTCGGCTGAACGTCGACGCCTGTCGACGGGTCGTAGCATGGGCCGGGTGGCCCGCACTCCCTCGCCGCGGCTGCCCGCGGCCCGCCGCCCCCGTCTCGTCACCGCCGTGCTCGCCGTCGTCGCGCTGACCGGCACGACCGCCGCGTCCTGCGGCGACGACGCCCCGGCGGTCACCGTCGCCGAGGTGGGCCGCGCGCCGGTGAGCGAGGTGATCGACGCTCCGGCCACCGTGACCGCGCGCGCCGCGGCCACCCTCACCGCGCCCGCCGACGGCACGCTCGCCCGCCTGCGGGTGCAGCCGGGACAGCGGGTGACCCGGGGGCAGGTGCTCGCGGTGATCGACTCGCCGTCGGCCCGGGACCGCCTGGAGAAGGCGCGGGAAGCGTTGCGCGCGGCGAAGCGGGCCGGGCGGGGCACCGGCACGGGCGACCTGGGCGGCAGCCGCCGCGGCACCGACCGGGCCGCCGACGAGGCGTTCGCCGCCGCCCGCGCCGCCGCGGGCAAGGTCGGCGATCCGCAGGTACGCGCCGCGCTGCTGCTCCAGGTCCAGTCGGCGCAGCGGCAGTACGAGTCCGCCGCGCGCGCCGCCGACCGGGCGGTCGCCCAGGTGCAGCGCGGGGTCGCCGGCCTGAACAGCGCCGTCGGCGCGCTGTCGTCCGCGCAACGACTCCAGGCCCAGCAGGCGTACGACCTGGCGAAGGCGACTGTGGACGCGCTGACGTTGCGCGCGCCGATCGCCGGTGTGGTGCAGCCGGGCGGCACCCGGTCGGCGGCGCCGGCCGACCTGGCCGGGCTGTTGGGTGCGGCGGGTGGCGGGGCGGTGCCCGGTCTCGACCCGTCCGCGCTGGGCGGTGGTGGGCAGGGCGGCCCGCCGCCGGGTGTCGACGACGCGATCCCGGCCGGTGGCCGGGTCACCGCCGGCACGCCGGTGCTCACAGTGGTGGACGTCGGCCGGCTCGGCCTGCTCGCCGAGGTGGACGAGACCGACGTGTTGCTGGTCCGGGCCGGGGTGCCCGCGTCGGTCGAGCTGGACGCGGTGACCGGCGCGACGTACGACGCCACCGTGCGCTCGGTCGACGTGCTGCCCACCAGCTCGGCGCGGGGCGGCGTCACCTACCGGGTCCGGCTCGACCTCGGCGCCGGACGCCTCGGTGAGGCCGAGCCGGCCCCGGCGCCGCGGCCGGGCATGAACGCGGTGGTACGGCTGCGGGTGCGGGAGGCCGCCGACGCGGTGGCGGTGCCGGCGTCGGCGGTGTTCTCCGCCGACGGGCGGGACGCCGTCTGGGTGCTGCGTGACGGCCGGGCCGACCGGGTTCCGGTGACTGTGGGCGTGCAGGGGCAGGACCTGGTGCAGATCGTCGACGGCGTACGAGCCGGTGACCGGGTCGTGGTGCGCGGGGCCGACCAGGTGCGCGACGGCCAGGAACTCCCGTGACCGTACCGGCGGTCGAGGCGGTCGACGTCTGGCGCACGTACGAGCTGGACGGGGTCTCGGTGTCCGCGTTGCGCGGGGTGTCGCTCACCATCGACCAGGGCGAGTACGTGGCGGTGATCGGCCCGTCCGGCTCCGGCAAGTCGACGCTGATGCACCTGCTCGGCGGGCTGGACCGGCCCAGCGGCGGCCGGCTGGTGATCGGCGGGCGGGACGTGACCACGATGACCGCGCCGGAGCTGGCGACGCTGCGCAACGAGACCATCGGCTTCGTGTTCCAGGCGTTCCACCTGCTGGCCCGTACGTCGGCTGTGGACAACGTGGCGTTGCCGCTCGTCTACCGGGGTGTCGGGGCGCGGCAGCGGCGGGAGCGGGCGGCGGCGATGCTGGGCCGGGTCGGGCTCGGCCACCGGCTGCACCACCGGCCCAACCAGCTCTCCGGCGGCGAGCAGCAGCGGGTGGCGATCGCGCGGGCGCTGGTGACCGAACCGGCGGTGCTGCTCGCCGACGAGCCGACCGGCAACCTGGACAGCGCCACCGGTGAGGCGGTGCTGGAACTGTTGGAACAGCTGAACGCCGAGTCGGGGGTGGCGCTGGTGATGGTGACCCACGACCAGGAGGTGGCCGCCCGGGCACACCGGCGCATCGCGGTACGGGACGGGCTGATCCGGTCCGACAGCCTTCATGATCGACCGCCGTCGGACGGTTCCGGCGTACCTGCGACACTGGACCCCGCTCCCAGCGCGGAGCCCCGGTCCGCGTCCGGAAGCGGCCCGGGGCACCCGCCCGGTGGCTCCGGTGGCGCCACCGGAGCCACCGGGCGCCTTCCGCGGGCCGAGGAGCGCCGACTGCCGCAGGACCTCGGGGACGCCGGATGAGGCTGGCCGAGGCGTGGCGGGTGGCGTCGGACGCGCTGCGGGCCAACCGGATGCGCAGCCTGCTGACCATGCTCGGGGTGATCATCGGGGTGGCCTCGGTGGTGATCCTGGTGGCCATCGGCACCGGCACGAAACAGCAGGTCGAGCAGCAGGTCGAAGGGCTCGGCTCGAACCTGCTGCTGGTGGTGCCGGGCCGGATCGAGGTGGGCAACGCCCCGGTGGTCTCGCCGCTGGACCTCAGCGACGCCGACGCCGTCTCCCGGGTGGTCGGCGACCCCGGCCGGGTCGCCGTCACGGTGGCCTCCGACGCGACCGCCCGGGCCGGCAACCGGTCCGACTTCACCACCGTGCAGGGCGTGCTGGAGACCACCCCGTCGGTGTTCACCAGATCGCTGTCGCGGGGCCGCTACCTGACCGGGGCGGACGTGGACACCAGCCGCCGGGTGGCGGTGCTCGGCGACTCGGTGGCCCGGGCGCTCTTTCCCGACCGTGACCCGCTCGGCCAGCAGGTCACGCTGGCCGGCGTCCGGTTCCGGGTGATCGGCGTCTTCGCCCCGCTCGGGCAGAGCCTCGGCGTGGACCGGGACGACGAGGTGCACGTACCGGTGACGGCGGCGCAACGGCTCTGGGGCACCCAGCGCATCGACGGCATCGCGGTCAAGGCGCCGGACCGGGAGCGGATCGACGAACTCGGCGACCGGATCGTCGCGGAGCTGTCCCGCCGGCATCCGGACACCGAGTTCAGCGCCGTCACCCAGCGGCAGATCCTCGGCGTGCTCGGCGACATCCTGGGCGTGCTGACCGGCGTGCTGGCCGCCATCGCGGGCATCTCGCTGCTGGTCGGCGGCGTCGGCGTCTCCAACATCATGCTCGTCTCGGTACGCGAGCGGACCCGCGAGATCGGGCTGCGCAAGGCGGTCGGTGCCCGCCCCCGCGACATCGGCGTGCAGTTCCTGCTGGAGGCGGTGCTGCTCACCTCGGTCGGCGGCCTGGCCGGGATGGCGCTGGGCGTGGGCACCGCGCTGCTCGTGGACGCGTTCTCGCCGATCCCCGCGGCGATCACCTGGTGGTCGCTGGCGCTGGCGTTCGGCGTCTCCGCGGCGGTCGGCATCGTCTTCGGCGTGGTGCCGGCGCAGCGGGCCGGACGGCTCGACCCGGTGGTGGCGCTGCGCGCCGAGTAGGAGATGGTGCTGCGCGCGGAGCACCCGGTGGCGTCGTGCGCCCGGCAGCCGGATCGGACGAGACACCCGTCCGGGCGAAAAAGCCCTGGCAGACATCGGGTGAACGGCTGCCCCGCCATGATCAAAGGGTGGAAGGGATCGCGCAGGTCACAGCCGTCCCGCTACCGTACTGGTTACACGCGCGTCGCTCGTCGAGGCGGGAGCACCTGCCCGGTGACACGCGCCGGGCACGGGAATGGGTCGGTGAGCCATGGCCGGGTCGCAGTCCGACGCACGGCTGTCGGATGTCAGGTTCCTGACCGTCGCCGAGGTGGCGACGGTCATGCGGGTCTCCAAGATGACCGTCTACCGCCTCGTGCACAGCGGTGAGCTCACCGCGGTACGGGTCGGCCGGTCGTTCCGGGTGCCCGAGCACGCCGTGCACGAATACCTCCGGGGCGCCTTCCAGGAGTCCGCCTGAGCACTCGTCGGCCCGGTCCGCCGAGTACGACGAAAAGGGGCATCGACGGGGGCGCGTTGGTCCTGCTGACGCACTCCGGTTAGGCTGGACCACGACCGTGACCGCTCTCTGGTGTGCCCTGCCCACCACGCTGGTCCGGTCCGTTGTCCGCAAGCGGTCACGGCGCCACCCGCGGTGGTGCCGTCCGGTCCGCCCCGCACGTTGCATCGAAAGGCTGTCGTATGGGCTCGGTGGTCAAGAAGCGCCGCAAGCGCATGGCTAAGAAGAAGCACCGCAAGCTGCTGCGCAAGACCCGCGTCCAGCGTCGCCGTCTCGGCAAGTGACCGGGGCCGGGCACTGGCCCGGCACCCGGCACCACTTGCCAACTGTCGACCCTCGGAGGCTCAGGTGATCAGGCCGCGGACGTCCCGGCTCGATCTCGCCTGCCGCGCAAGGCGCACGACATGACCCCCGGTGACACCTCCGGTGCCCCGGGGGTTGTCGTCGTCACCGGGGTCGGCCGCTGGCTGGGCGCCCACGTGGCTGCCCGGCTCGCCGCCGACGAGCGGATCGAACGCGTCATCGGGGTCGATCCGGCACCGCCCAACCCCGAGCTGACCGACCTGCTCTCCGACGTCGAACGCATCCGCTTGGACCTCGACTCGCTCGGCGGCCTCCTGCTCGACCTCGACGTCGACACGGTGGTGCACCTGGCGCTCGTCTCCGCCCCCGACCCGCAGCAGGGCGGCCGGGCGGGGATGAAGGAACAGAACGTCATCGGCACCATGCAGCTGCTCGCCGCCGCGCAGCGCGCGCCCCGGCTGCGCAAGCTCGTGGTCCGCTCGTCCACCGCCGCGTACGGGGTGTCGTTCCGCGATCCGGCCGTCTTCACCGAGGAGACCGAGCCGCGCGAGGTGCCGCGCGGTGGTTTCGGCCGCGACATCCTCGACATCGAGGGGTACGTCCGCGGGTTCCGCCGCCGCCGGCCCGACGTCACCGCGACGGTGCTGCGTTTCGCGCCGTTCATCGGGTACGCCGCCGACACCACGCTCACCCGCTACTTCTCCCAGCCGGTCGTGCCCACCGTCTTCGGTCGCGACCCGCGCCTGCAGTTCGTGCACTTCGACGACGCGCTGGAGGTGCTGCACCGGTCGGTCGCCGAGGACCACCCGGGCACCTACAACGTCGCCGGGCCCGGGGTGCTGTCGCTGTCGCAGGCGATCCGCCGGGCCGGCCGGGTGGCGGTGCCGGTGCTCGAACCGGGCCTGGCCGGGGTGGCGGCGGTCGCCCGCAGTCTGGGCTTCGGCCGGTACGGCTTGGACCAGGTGGACCTCTTCGTGCACGGTCGGGTGGTGGACACCAGCCGACTGGAGCGGGAGTACGGCTTCACGCCCCGCTCGACCGCCGCCGCGTTCGAGGACTTCATCCGCGCCCACCACGGCGGCGTCGTGGTCACCCGCGATCAGCTCGCCGCCGCCGAGCAGTTGGTGCTGGAGAGCATCCGGCAGGTCCGCTCGACCGTGCGGGAGCGCTCGTGAGCAGCTCGGAGGAGCGGCGCGACGCGCGCTACGACGTACCGCTGGGTGTGCCGGATCCGGACGCGGAGCCGGCGCGGCGCAACGGGCACCGCCGGGTGACCGCGCCGTCCGCCCGCCCCGCGGCGGCAG
Source organism: Micromonospora sp. CA-248089 (assembly GCF_050948515.1). NCBI lineage: Bacteria > Bacillati > Actinomycetota > Actinomycetes > Micromonosporales > Micromonosporaceae > Micromonospora > Micromonospora sp. CA-248089. The sequence goes on along the minus strand of NZ_CP192016.1, from coordinate 5,911,239 downwards.
CGGACCCGGCCGACGAGCCGGACACCTCCGCCGACGAGCCCGGCGCGGCTGCCGAGCCGGGCGTTCCGGGCCCGGCCACGCCCCACCAGCCGGCCAGGAAGACGGTCGCGAAGAAGGCCGTCGCCAAGAAGGCCGTCGCCAAGAAGACGGTGGCGAAGAAGACGGTGGCTGAGCCGACGGCCGGGAGCACGCCGGCCAGCGAGACGCAGAACCCCGCCGGGCCGGCGGTGGCCGACCGGCCGGGGGACCACTGGGACCGCAAGGTGGCCCAGGGGCTGGCGTTCCTGCGGCGGCGGCTCGCCGGTGACTACGAGGTCGACGAGTTCGGTTTCGACCCCGACCTGACCGACGCCGTGGTCCACCCGCTGGTCCGGCTGCTCTACCGGGACTGGTTCCGCACCGAGGTCACCGGCATCGAGCACGTGCCCGACGTGGGGGCCGGTCTCGTCGTGGGCAACCACTCCGGCACCGTGGCGCTCGACGCACTGATCCTCTCCACCGCGCTGCACGACCGGCACCCGGCGCACCGCTACCTGCGGCTGCTCGGCGCCGACCTGGTCTTCCGGATGCCCGTCGTGTCCGAGATAGCCCGCAAGACCGGCGGCACCGTCGCGTGCAGCCCGGACGCGGAACGGCTGCTGGGCAACGGGGAACTGGTGGGCGTGTTCCCGGAGGGCTTCAAGGGGGTCGGCAAGCTCTACTCCGACCGGTACAAGCTCCAGCGCTTCGGCCGGGGCGGGTTCGTCTCCGCCGCGCTGCGCACCGGTACGCCGATCGTGCCGGTGGCCATCGTCGGCGGCGAGGAGATCTATCCGATGCTCGCCGACATCAAGCCGCTGGCGCGGCTGCTCAAACTGCCGTACTTCCCGGTCACGCCGACGTTCCCCTGGCTCGGGCCGCTGGGCATGGTGCCGCTGCCGAGCAAGTGGCTGATCGAGTTCTGCCCGCCGATCCCGACCGCGCACCTGCGTGACTCCGCGGACGACCCGCTGGTGGTGTTCAACCTCGCCGACCAGGTGCGGGAGACGATCCAGCAGACGCTGCACAAGCTGCTCGAACGCCGCCCCGACCCGTTCGGTCCCTGAGCCGGTTCAGGCGTCGCGGTGGCGGCGCCGGTGCAGCGCCAGGCCGGCGGTGACCGCGCCGGCGAGCAGCCCGGCGGCCGCGGTGGAGGGCACGGCGATGCGCGCGGCCCGGCGCCCGGTGCGGAAGTCGCGCACGTCCCAGCCCCGCTCGCGGGCCTGCCGCAGCAGCGCCGGATCGGGGTTCACGGCCACCGCGCGGCCGACCGCGCAGAGCATCGGCAGGTCGTTCGCCGAGTCGCTGTAGGCGGCGCAGCGGGACAGGTCCAGCCCTTCCACGGCGGCGAGCTGGGTGACCGCCTCGGCCTTCGCCGGACCGTGCATCAGGTCGCCGACCAGCCGCCCGGTGTACGCGCCGTCGACCACCTCGGCCACAGTGCCGATCGCACCGGTCAGGCCGAGCCGGGCCGCGATCACCCGGCCGATCTCCACCGGGGCGGCGCTGACCAGCCAGACCCGCTCGCCCGCGTCGAGGTGACGCTGCGCCAGGCGACGGGTGCCGGCCCAGATGCGCGGCGCCATCAGCTCGTCGAAGATCTCGTCGGCCAGGCGTTCCATGTCGTCGACGCGCCAGCCCTGGACGAAGGCGAGCGCGGCCTCCTTGGCCTGCGACATGTCGCCCGCGTGCTCGGTGGCGAGGAGCCGGAACCGCGCCTGCTGCCAGGCGAACCGGGCCAGGTCACCGGTGGTGAAGTACTTCCGGGCGGCCAGCCCGCGGGCGAACCAGTAGATCGAGGCGCCCTGCATCATCGTGTTGTCCACGTCGAAGAACGCAGCGGCGGTGGGATCGGGCGCGACTGTGGTCGCCGGTGCCGACGGGGTCTCCGACCAGCCCGCGGTGTGCCCGTGGGCGTCGGTGCTGACGGTCACCTTCCGGCTTCCGGCCACGGCGACCTCCCTGCCTCGACGACGGCCCACGCACTCCGCGTCGAGCGTATCCGGCACGGTGTGACGGCCGGGTGTCCGCCGGGAGAAGTGTGGTGCGGTACGCGTCCGCCGCTCAGCGGTCGGCCGGGCAGGTGGCCGGAGCCGGCCCGAGCATGTCGCTGGCCTGCGGCGCGGGCAGCCCGCAGGCGATCGCCTCGCGGAGCGCGTCGGCGCGCTTGCCGGCCGCGTCGAGCAGGGCCAGCGAGCGGCGGGTGCGGTCCCGGTCGGCGTGGTCGGGCCGGTCCAGCAGGCCGCTGACCACCCGGCGCTGGCCGGCCAGGAACGTGTCCACCGCGTCCAGCGCCGCCGGGTCGGAGCGCTGCGCGGCGACGGTGGTCAGCAGGCGTACGCCCTGGCGGGTGTCCGCGTCCATGTCGTCGAGGACGGCGCTGAAGCCGAGCCGGTCGTCGCGGACCGAGGCAGCCTCGTCGAGGCGGGTGCGGGCGAAGGCGAGGAAGAGCTGCCCACGGCTGATGTCCGAGCTGGTGAGCGCGAGCTGGGCGCGCTCGGTGGAGCGCTTCATGCCGTACAGGGCGTCACCGGGCAGCGCGTTCTCGCTGGCGGCGGAGATGCCGGAGAGGGCGACCGCACCGGCGGCCACGCCGACCAGGATCGCGCCCCGGGCCCGCGCCCGGCGGCCGGTGATGGCGGGCAGCAGCGCGCCGCGTACCCCGCTCGTCGTGGTGGCCTTGGCCGGCGTCCCGACGCCCTCGCGTTCGGCGGTGGCCACGAGCATCGCCCGCAGGCCGGTACGGAACTCGGCGTCCACCTCGACGTCGGGCCGCTCGGCGGTGAGCCGGCGGCTCACCTCGACGAGCGCGGTGAGTTCACCGTCCGCCTTGGACCGGACGTGGTGCCGGCGTCCGCCGTTGGCCTCGTCGAGGAGTTGCGCGAAGCGCTCGGCTCGCCGACGGGAGAAGAGGTCGCTGTCCACCGCGGGCACCCCCTCTCGCTGGTCACGGCCGGGCGGCCGTCGTCGTCACCAGCGACCGGTGGCAGCGTGTGGCCCAGGGCCGACCGGAGCGGCCGACCTGACCCGCCGGACCGGGTGGCCCGGGGGACGCCGGGACAACCACTGGTCGCACCCGGAGAAACGGACCGCGCCGGTCGCCGGTTACGGCTGGGGCGGCGGCGAAATCACCGGGAGTGAGGGGCGGGCGGGGGTACGTCGGGCATGCGACACCGTCCGGCGTGCGTGCGCCGGCCGGGTCGGGATCGGTCAGGAGTGGAAGCCGTCGGGCAGCAGCCGGGCCAGCGCCCGGACGGCGCGGTACTGCAGAGCCTTGATGGCGCCCTCGTTCTTGCCCATGGCGCGGGCCGTCTCGGCCACCGAGAAGCCCTGGAGGAACCGCAGCACGATGCACTCCTGCTGCTCCGGGTTGAGCTGCTTGACGGCGGTGAGCAGGGCGACGTTCGTGATGTGCTCCACCACCGCCGCCTCGGGGCTGCCCTCCGGCCCGCGGTCCTCCCGGTCGGCGTCCAGGACGTCACCGGTGGTGACCTCCAGCCGGTAGCGCCCGGACTTGAAGTGGTCGGCGACCAGGTTGCGGGCGATGGTGACCAGCCAGGCGCCGAGGTCGCGCCCCTGCCAGGTGAAGCTGCCGATCCGCTTGAGCGCCCGCAGGAACGTGTCGGAGGTGAGGTCCTCGGCGAGCTGGCGGTTGCCGACCCGGAAGTAGACGAACCGGAAGACGGTGTCCACGTACCGGTCGTAGATCAGCCCGAACGCCTCGGACTCGCCGGCCTGCGCGCGCTCGACCAGCGTCCACACCTCGGTGGCCGGGTCGGACGGGTCGGGGCGGCTGGGGAAGCCGGTGGCGGGCGCGGCGGCCGGTACGGCGGGCAGGACGGCGGTGTCGCCGGTGGTCACCGCCGGCAGGATCGCGGTCTCGGCGGCGGACGGCTCACCACCGGTCGCCGTGTCGCCGCGCCGCGCCTGGGCGGGCATGGTCGGGCGGGTCGGGCTGCCCAGTCGGCCGGTCGCGGGCTTCGCGTTGCCCCCGGGAGTCGCGGGGCGGGGCGGCGCCTCGTTCGTGTGGTGCGCGCGGCTGCGTACCCGTCGCCCGTCGCCGCGTACCGCGAGCTGGCCGTCGGTGCCCCGGGTGCCCGGGTCCGCGCGCTCGTTGAGCGGGTTGCGCTGGGTCGGGCCGGTGACGCCGGCCGGTCGTTCGGCGTAACCGAAGGTGGTCACCGCGCCTCCCCGGGCCGGACGGACAGTGACCGCGCCGCGCGCCGTAATGGCGCCGGTGGACCGGGTGGGACCCGGTCGGGCACGGCCGGGTCGGGACGTGCCGACGGGCGGCAGATCCCCTTGAGGTGCTGGTCCAATGCGCTCACGGGCACGGGGGCCTCCTCGGGCTGAGGGGTGTCGACTCACGGCAAATGGGGTGAGCCGACCCGAGTGATGATAGGGCCAACGTCACCCACGCGTGGCAAGTCCGTTACACAGAGCGGAAGTATTTCCCGCCAGGTCGCACACATGGCGGACCGGTTGTCCGTCGCGTGTGGTTGACTTTCGCGCCGGAACCTGGTCCGCAGTGGAAAGTCCTGGTCGGAGCCGATTTTCTTTTCGCTCGGCGTGTCGCGGAGACGGTGCGGCCGAGTCACTTCGGGCTGCCCGCGCGGACACCGGTGGAGATCCTCATCCCGTGGCTAGGAATCCCACCCTACGGCAATTGCAGTCCCGTGCGGCGGACCCGGCGCCGTGTCCGGGCATGGCCCGGCGGACGCCGCTGTGCCAGACTCAGCCACCGTGCAGGACGCCGCCGAAAGCTCCGCGCCGAACCTCGCCGACCGGCTCCGCCACGCCGCCGCGCAGCAGGGCGACCGGGCCGCGCTGCACTGGCGCGACCGGACGCTGACCTGGTCCGAGCTGGACGACGCGGCCACCGCCACCGCCCGCGCGCTGCTCGCCGACGCGCCACCTGCCGACGGCGGCCACCCGCCCCGGGTGGCGATCGCGTTCGGCAACACCCCGGACTTCGTGGTCACCTACCTCGCCGCGCTCCGGGCCGGCCTGGTGGCCGTACCGGTCAACCCGGCGCTGACCGCCCGTGAGCTGCGGCACGTGCTCGCCGACTCCGGCGCGTCGGTGCTGGTCGGCGCGCCCGAGGTGACCGCCCGGGTGGACCGCGCCGAGCTGCCCGGGCTGCGCGCCGTGCACACCACGCCGCCGGTGACCGGCGACGCCGGGCCGGACGAGTTCCCGGCCCGCGCCGGCGACGACCTCGCCGTCCTGCTCTACACCTCCGGCACCGAGGGGCGGCCCAAGGGCGCGATGCTGTCGCACCGGGCCCTCGCCGCCAACCACGACCAGGTCGACCGCATCGAACCACCTGTGGTCGGCGCCGACGACGTCGTGCTGCTCGCCCTACCGCTGTTCCACGCGTACGGGCTGAACTCCGTGCTCGGTGCCGTCGTGCGGCACGGCGCGACAGGTGTGCTCGTCGACGAGATCAGCCCGGCCGGAGCGCTGGACGAGATCGCCCGGCACCGGGTCACCGTGCTGGTCGGCGTACCGTCGATGTTCCTGACCTGGGCCGAGGCGGACCGGGACCCGGCCGCGGCGCTGGCCTCGGTGCGCGTCGCGGTGTGCGGCGCGGCGCCGCTGCCCCTCGCGGTCGGTGCGCGCTTCACCGAGCTGACCGGGCACCCGGTGCACGTCGGCTACGGGCTCACCGAGACCGCGCCGGTGCTCACCTCGACGCTCGTCGGCGGCGAGCCGAAACCCGGGTCGATCGGCCGCCCGCTGCCCGGCGTCGGGCTGCGTCTGGTCGGCTCCGACGGCACCGAGCTGTGGCGCGACGGGGCACCCGCCGACGCCCCCGACGAGGACGAGATGGACCTCTCCGACGATCCGGCCGGCACCGACCCCGGGCAGATCGTGGTACGCGGACCGAACCTGTTCGCCGGTTACTGGCCGGACGGGCGGGGCGGGCCGGACCCGGACGGCTGGTGGGGCACCGGCGACGTGGCGTACGCCGACGACGACGGCGACCTGTTCCTGGTCGACCGGCTCGGCGAGCTGATCCTCGTCAACGGCTTCAACGTCTACCCGCACGAGGTGGAGCTGGTGCTCCAGGCGCACCCCGGCGTGGCCGAGTCGGCAGTCCTCGGCGTGCCGCACCCGCGGACCGGCGAGACTGTGCGGGCGTACGTGGTCCGGGCGGCCGGCTCGCCGGTGACGGCGGAGGAGCTGCTCGTCCACTGCGCGCGTAACCTGGCCCGGTTCAAGTGCCCGACCGCCGTCGAGTTCGTCGACAGCCTGCCGTACTCGGCGATCGGGAAGGTCCGCAAGACCGAGCTGCGCCCGGCACCCGCGGTGCCGTCGCCGACGCCGCCGATCGAGATCCGCACGGAGGTACCCGATGTCCAGTGACCCGAGGCTCATCCTGATCACGCGGCCCGGCTGCCACCTGTGCGACGACGCGAAGGCCGCGCTCGACCGGGTGGTGGCGGTCACCGGCGACCGGTGGGTGGAGCGCGACGTCACCGGCGACGTGGAGATGGAGCGCGACTACGGCGACCGGCTGCCGGTCGTCCTGCTCGACGGCAAGGAGCACGGCTACTGGCGGGTCGAGGAGGACCGGCTGCTGCGCGATCTGACCACCCCGCAGCTCTAGCCTTAGAGTGCTCGGGTGACGGGTATGCGACGCCACCTCGTGTGGGACTGGAACGGAACGCTCCTCGACGACCTCGACCTGGTGGTCCAGGCCACGAACGTCGCCTTCGCCAGCGCCGGCGGGCCGGCGGTCACCGCCGCCGAGCACCGGGTCCGCTTCCGGCGGCCGATCGCCGACTACTACGCCGAGATGCTCGGCCGGGCCGTGGACGCCGAGGCGTTCGGGACACTGGACCGCGTGTTCCACGACGCGTACCGGGCCGGTCTGACCACCTGCGCCCTGGCCGCCGACGCCACCACCGCCATCGAGTCCTGGGAGGGCAGCCAGTCGCTGCTGTCCATGTGGTTCCACGACGAGCTGGTGCCGACCGTGCACACCTACGGGCTGACGCCGCACTTCCGCCGGGTGGACGGGCTGCGCGCCACCGTCGGCGGCGGGCACAAGGCCGAGTGGCTGGAGAAGCACCTGGCCGAGCTGGGGCTGGGCGGGCACGAGGTGGTGCTGATCGGTGACTCGCTCGACGACGCCGACGCGGCCGCCTCGGTCGGCGCCCGCTGCGTCCTCTACACCGGCGGCCTGTCCGACCCGGACCGGCTGCGCGGCAGCGGCCACCCGGCCGCCGACACGCTCACCCAGGCGGTGACGCTGGCCCGCACGCTGCCCTGACCGGCCCGGTCAGGCGCGCAGGTGGGCCAGGACGGCCAGGACGCGACGGTGGTGGGTGGTCGCATCAGGGGGCAGGTCCAGCTTGGTGAAGATGTTGCGGACGTGCTTCTCGACCGCGCCGTCACTGACGACGAGCGCCCGGGCGATGGCGATGTTCGAGCGGCCCTCGGCCATCAGCGCCAGCACCTCGCGCTCGCGCGGGGTCAGCGACGCCAGCGGGTCGTCGCGCCGCCGCCGGACCAGCAACTGGCTGATCACCTCCGGGTCGAGCACGGTGCCGCCGGCTGCCACCCGGGCCAGGCCGTCCAGGAACTCGTCGATCGCGGCGACCCGGTCCTTGAGCAGGTAGCCGATGCCGCCGCCGGCGCCGCCCGCGGTGTCCAGCAGGTCGTCGGCGTACGACACCTCGACGTACTGGGACAGCACCAGGACCGGCGTACCCGGCACCCGGCGGCGGGCCTCCACCGCGGCGCGCAGTCCCTCGTCGGTGTGTGACGGCGGCATCCGCACGTCCACCACCGAGACGTCGGGCCGGTGCGCCACCACCGCCTCGACCAGCGCGTCACCGTCGCCGACGGCCGCCACCACCTCGTGCCCGTACTCGGTCAGCAGCCGGACCAGCCCCTCCCGGAGCAGTACGGCGTCGTCCGCGATCACCACCCGCATGGGTCCGGTGTCTATCACGCCCGGACCCGGCGCCGGCCCGGCGGCCCGGATGCCGGGCACGCCACGCGCTCGCGCGACGGCCCGGAGTCCGGGCGGGCCGGGTCACCGCGGCAGTTCGGCGTGGATCCGGGTCGGCCCGTCGGCCGGGCTGTCCACCTCCAGCGTGCCGCCGGCCGCCCGGACCCGGTCGGCGATGCCGCTGAGCCCGTGGCCCTTGGCCAGGTGCGCGCCGCCGGCGCCGTCGTCGGTGACGGTGATCTCCAGCCGGCCCACCTTCCGGGTGACCTCGACCCGGCAGGTGTTCGCCCGGCTGTGCTTCGAGACGTTCGTCAGCGCCTCGGCCACCACGAAGTACGCAGTGCTCTCCACTCCCGGGTCGAGCCGCCCGGCGGCGGTGCCCAGGTCGTCGTCCACGGCCAGCTCGGTGGGCACCAGGGCGCGGGCGGCGAGTGCGGCGAGCGCGCTGGGCAGACCCCTGTCGACCAGGATCGGCGGCGCGATGCCCCGGGACAGGGCGCGCAGCTCGTCCAGCGTCTCTCGGGTCTGCGCGACCGCCTCGTCCAGCGTCTGCCGGGCCGCCTCCGGGTCGCCGGCGAGCTGGTGGCGGGCCCGGCTCAGGTCCATCGCGAGCCGGACCAGCCGCTGCTGCGGGCCGTCGTGGATGTCGCGCTCCAGCCGGCGCAGCGCTACCGCCTCGGCCGACGCGGCGGCCCGCTTCTGCTCCTCCAGCGTGATGATCCGCTGCCGCATCTCGGCCACGCCGGTGAGCAGCGAGTACGCCAGCCCGGCCTGGAGCCGGGCGCAGCCGCGCGCCACCAGCGGGAGGGTGAACAGCGCGAACAGCCCGATCGCGGTGTTCAGGGCGATCCGCGCGCCGGCCCCGTCGCCCATTCCGAGGAGCTGGCTCAGGTCCTGCTCGCCCGGGCCGCGGGGGATGGCCCAGTCGTAGGTGATGTAGAGCGTGCCGCCCAGCGCAAGCACCCACCAGACCACGAGCAGCACGAACGTGGGCACCGCCACGAGCAGCCGGACGAACGCGTGCAGCAGGTCGAGCCACGACTGCGCGTCCCGGATCGGGGTGAACACCCGCCGCCAGAACCGGGCGCCCGGCTCGGGCGTGCGGTAGACCGGGCGTACCCGGGGCCGGTCCAGCACCCCGGCGAGCCGGAGCCGCTCGATGTCGGCCAGGCCGCGGGCGGCGTACAGGAAACCGGCGAGGATCGGCAGCCCGAGCGTGATCACCAGCAGCCCGGCGCTGAGTGAGATCCCCACCACCGCGAGCACGAAGCTGACGAGCGCCAGCGGGAAGCCCACGAGGACGTAGGTGGTGTCGCGGGCGAGGCGGCGCAGCAGCCCTTGAACGGGGGACAGCGGAGTGGGCGCGGTGGCCGGTGGTGCAGCGGTCATGATTCGAGGCTATGGCCGCGTGCCCCGCCCACCCATCCCGCACGCAGGCCTCTTCGGGGTGGGGTTCTCCCTACTCGAAAACGTGAGACTCGCCTCGCCGCGCCGGTCACGGAGCGCTACGGACCCGCGCGATTGGTCAGGGAAGTCTGGATTGAGCAATAATCGCCACGCGCCGCCGATAGACGCGGTTGATCGATCTTGCGGGAATGGAGGGGCAGGTGAAGGCGCGTCGCGAGCTTTCAAGATCGCGATTTGTGCACCCCTTCACAAACACCTACTCTGTAGTTCCGACGCGCCCTGCTAGCACAGCCGGCAATCTCGGTCGCCAGCGGGAGTCCCGAAACGACCCGCCCTCGCCGCTGGTCGAGGATCGCACCGCACGGAGTCTCATGAGCCAGCACCGTCAACCAGGCGCGCCCGGTCGCACCGGTGCCGTACCGGCACTACCGGACCTGCCCGAGGCGACCGTGTCCCGGCTCCCGGAATACCTGCGTGCGCTGCACGCGCTCGTCGACGCCGGGCACGAGACGGTGTCCAGCGAGGGCCTGGCGAACGCCGCCGGCGTCAACTCCGCGAAGCTCCGCAAGGACCTCTCCCACCTCGGCTCGTACGGCACCCGGGGCGTCGGCTACGACGTCGCGCTGCTTGTCGACCAGATCTCCTCGGTGCTCGGGCTCACCCAGTGCCGGGCCGTCGCGCTCGTCGGCGTGGGTAATCTCGGTCACGCCCTGGCCGGCTACGACGGCTTCGCCAACCGCGGATTCCGCATCGCCGCGCTGCTCGACGCCGACCGGTCCCGCGTCGGCGAGGAGATCAACGGACTGGTCGTCCAGCACGTCGACGACCTGCCCCGGATCGTCGCCGAGGAGTCGATCTCAATCGGCGTCATCGCCACCCCCGCCCCGGCCGCCCAGGCGGTCGCCGACCAGTTGGTCGCCGTCGGCGTGACGAGCATCCTCAACTTCGCACCCTGCGTACTCTCGGTTCCGGACGGGGTCGACGTGCGCAAGGTCGACCTCGCCATCGAGCTGCAGATCCTGTCCTTCCACGAGCACCGCAAGGCATCGCTGACCGCGCTCCCCGCCACCGGCGGGTCCGCCCTCACCGCCCTGCCCGGCGGACTCGCGGCAACCGACACCCAGGAGGCGATCGGCACGTGAAACTGCTCGTCGTCGGCGCGTCCTACCGCACCGCCCCGGTCGCCACCCTGGAACAGCTGGCCGTCCCGCCCGCCGACCTCACCCGCACGCTCGACCGCCTGATCGCCCAGCCGTACGTCGCCGAGGCCGTCCTGGTCTCCACCTGCAACCGGGTGGAGGTCTACGCCGCCGTCTCCGGCTTCCACGGCGGACTCGGCGACATCTGCGCGATCCTGGCCGACCAGGCCGGCTGCCAGCCGGCTGCGCTCGCCCCGCACCTCTACGTGCACTACGACGCCGCCGCGGTGGACCACGTCTTCCGGGTCGCCGCCGGGCTCGACTCGATGGTGGTGGGCGAGGCGCAGATCCTCGGCCAGCTCCGCGACGCGTACCACTCCGCCGGTGGCGCCGACTCCGCCGGCCGGCTGCTGCACGAGCTGATGCAGCAGGCGCTGCGGGTCGGCAAGCGCGCGCACGCCGAGACCAACATCGACCGGGCCGGGCAGAGCGTCGTCACCGCCGCGCTCGACCTCGCCGCCGATCTGCTCGACGGCGACCTGGCCGGCCGGCCCGCCATGGTGGTCGGCGCGGGCGCGATGGGCTCGCTGGGCGTCGCCACGCTGTCCCGGCTGGGCGCCGGCCCGCTCACCGTGACCAACCGGGGCGCCGCCCGTGCCGTCCGGCTCGCCGAGTCGTACGGCGCGTCCGCCGTACCGATGGCCGAGCTGATCACCGCGCTCGCCGCCGTCGACGTCGTGGTCGCCGCCACCGCCGCCACCGAGCCGGTGCTCACCCGCGACGTGGTCACCCGGGCGCTGGCCCGCCGGGACGCCGACCGCGGCCCGCTGGTCCTGCTCGACCTGGCCGTCCCGCGTGACGTCGAGCCCGGCGTCGCCGAGCTGCCCGGCGTCGAGGTGATCGACATCGACCGGATGGCCGCCGTCCTCGCCGACGGACCGGCCGCGGCCGACGCCGCCGAGGTGGCCCGGATCGTGGCCGGCGAGGTCGAGGCGTTCCTGAGCTGGCTGCGCGGCGCCGACGTCGCGCCGACGGTGGCCGCCCTGCGCGGCCGGGCCGAGGACGTCGTCACCGCCGAGCTGCGGCGGCTCGGCCAGCGCCGCCCCGACCTCAGCGACGACCAGCGCGCCGAGGTCGCCCGCACGGTGCACCGGGTCGTGCAGCGGCTGCTGCACCAGCCGACCGTACGGGTCCGCCAGCTCGCCGCCGAGCCCGGCGGTGACCAGTACGCGGCGCTGCTGCGCGAACTGTTCGACCTGGACGTTCCGCAGACGTCCCCGGTCGACACCGTTCCCGACGTGGTCGCCACCGACCTCGACGGCCGGCCGTCGTTCGACGCCGCCGACGTCCCGCCCACCGGAGGTGCGCGATGACCGCCCCCCTTCGCCTCGGTACCCGGGGCAGCGCCCTGGCGATGGCCCAGTCCGGCCACGTCGCCGAGGCCCTCACCGCGGCCACCGGCCGCCCGGTCGAGCTGGTCGAGGTGGTGACCGCCGGCGACAAGTCCACCGCCCCGGTGCAGCGGCTCGGCGTCGGCGTGTTCGTGTCCGCGCTGCGCGACGCGCTGACCGCGGGCGAGATCGACTTCGCCGTCCACTCGTACAAGGACCTGCCCACCGCGGCGGCTCCCGGCCTGCACGTCGCGGCCGTGCCGCCCCGGCAGGACCCGCGCGACGCGCTGGTGGCCACGAACGGCCGTACGCTCGCCGAGCTGCCACCCGGCGCCCGCGTCGGCACCGGCGCGCTGCGCCGGATCGCCCAGCTGCACGCGCTGGGCATGCAGTTGGAGGTCGCCCCGATCCGGGGCAACATCGACACCCGGGTGGCCCGGGTGCTCGGCCCGGACGCCGACCTCGACGCCGTCGTGCTGGCTCGCGCCGGGCTCAACCGGATCGGCCGCGCCGACGTCATCACCGAGACGCTCGACCCGATGCTCATGCTGCCCGCGCCCGCTCAGGGTGCGCTGGCCGTCGAGTGCCGGGCCGACGACCAGGACGTGCTCGAGCTGCTCGCGCTGCTCGACCACGAACCGTCCCGTGCCGCGATCACCGCGGAGCGGGCGCTGCTGGCCACCCTGGAAGCAGGGTGCAGCGCACCCGTGGCCGCGTACGCCGTCCTCGCCGAAGGCGAGCCCACCGACGAGGGCGACGTCAATCAGGAGATCTACCTGCGCGGTGCGGTGATCAGCCCGGACGGTACCCGTGACCTCCGGCTGTCCCGCACCGGAACGCCCGCCGACGCGGCGGAGATCGGCAAGGCACTCGCCGCCGAACTCCTCGAACTCGGCGCCGACTCGATCCTCGGCCAGGACGCACAGGCCGGCCCGGGGACCCAGCAACTTGGGAGCACAGAATGACCCGCACCCGTAAGCCCGTAGGCCAGATCGCCTTCGTCGGGGCCGGACCCGGCGACCCGGGCCTGCTGACCCGCCGGGCGCTGGACGCCCTGGTCGACGCCGACCAGGTGGTCTACGACCGGGGCGTACCCGAGTCGCTCCTGGCGCACGTCCGCGCCCAGGCCCGGCCGGACGCCGAGTTCAGCCCCGCCGAGGGTGTACCGGGGGACGTGGCGAAGGTGCTGATCTCCGCGGCCCGGGCCGGGCAGAACGCCGTGCACCTCGTCTCCGGTGACCCGTTCGGCCACGACTCGGTGGTCAAGGAGGTGCAGGCGGTCGCGCGTACCGCCGCGCACTTCGAGGTGGTGCCGGGCGTCGGCCAGGCCGAGGGCGTGGCCACCTACGCGGGTGTCCCGCTGCCGGGCGTGCGGACCGCCGCCGACGTCGAGGACGTCACCGCGCTGGACTTCGAGGCGCTCGCCACCGCCGTCGGGCGGGGTTCGCTGGCGCTCGCCGTGGACGCCGGTGACCTGGCCGCCGTCCGGGACGGCCTGCTGGCCGCCGGGGTCGACGGCACCACCCCGGTCGGGGTGACCGGCGACGGCACCGGCGAGACGCAGTACACCACCACGTCGAGCGTGGACTCCTTCGTCGCGGCGGCGCTCGGCTTCACCGGCCGGGTGGTGCTCACCGTCGGCTCGGCCGTCACCGACCGCGACAAGCTGAGCTGGTGGGAGAACCGTCCGCTGTACGGCTGGAAGGTGCTGGTGCCCCGCACCAAGGAGCAGGCCGGCGTGATGAGTGCGCGGCTGCGCGCGTACGGGGCGATCCCGTGCGAGGTGCCGACCATCGCGGTCGAGCCACCGCGTACCCCGGCGCAGATGGAGCGGGCGGTGAAGGGCCTGGTCGACGGCCGGTACGCCTGGGTGATCTTCACCTCGGTGAACGCGGTCCGCGCGGTGTGGGAGAAGTTCGCCGAGCACGGTCTCGACGCACGCCACTTCGGCGGCGTGAAGATCGCCTGCATCGGTGACGCCACCGCCGAGGCGGTTCGCGCCTTCGGCATCCAGCCCGAGCTGATCCCCTCCGGGGAGCAGTCCTCCGAGGGCCTGCTGGCCGAGTTCTCGCCGCACGACGAGATCCTCGACCCGGTCGGCCGGGTGCTGCTGCCGCGCGCCGACATCGCCACCGAGACGCTTGCCGCCGGGCTCACCGAGCGCGGCTGGGAGGTCGACGACGTGACCGCGTACCGGACCGTCCGGGCGGCGCCGCCGCCCGCCGAGATCCGCGACGCGATCAAGTCGGGCGGGTTCGACGCGGTGCTGTTCACCTCGTCGTCCACGGTGCGGAACCTCGTCGGTATCGCCGGGAAGCCGCACGCGCGCACAGTTGTTGCAGTGATCGGGCCCAAGACGGCGGAGACCGCCACCGAGTTCGGCCTGCGTGTCGACGTGCAGCCGCCGCACGCGTCGGTGCCCGACCTGGTGGAGGCGCTCGCCGCCTACGCCGTCGAGCTGCGGGAGAAGCTCGCCGCCATGCCGGCGAAGCAGCGCCGGGGCTCCAAGGTGCAGGGCCCGACCGCCCTGCGGTTCCGCTGACAGGAGGCCCGTCATGTCGTACCCCGAGGTCCGGCCCCGCCGGCTGCGCCGCAACGCGGCCGTGCGGCGGCTGGTCTCCGAGACCCGCGTCGACCCGGCCGAGCTGGTCGTGCCGATGTTCGTCAAGGAGGGGCTGACCGAGCCGCGGGCCATCGCGTCGCTCCCGGGGGTACTCCAGCACTCCCGGGACTCGCTGCGCAAGGCCGCCGCGGAGGCGGTGCAGGCCGGGGTCGGCGGGATCATGCTGTTCGGGGTGCCGGCGACGCGGGACGAGACCGGTTCCGGCGGCATCGACCCGGCCGGCGTGCTCAACACGGCGATCCGGGACGTGATCGCCGAGGTCGGCGACTCGACTGTGGTGATGAGCGACCTGTGCCTGGACGAGTTCACCTCGCACGGGCACTGCGGCCTGCTCACCCCGGACGGCGGGGTCGACAACGACGCCACGCTCGCCGCGTACGCCGAGATGGCGGTGGCCCAGGCCGCCGCCGGGGTCCACGTGGTCGGGCCGTCCGGGATGATGGACGGCCAGGTCGGCGTCGTCCGCAAGGCGCTGGACGCCGCCGGGCACCAGGACGTCTCGGTGCTCGCGTACGCGGTGAAGTACGCCTCCGCCTTCTTCGGCCCGTTCCGCGACGCCGTCGAGTCGGCGCTGGAGGGGGACCGGCGCGCCTACCAGCAGGACCCGGCGAACCTGCGCGAGTCGCTGCGCGAGGTCGAGCTGGACGTGGCCGAGGGCGCCGACATGGTGATGGTCAAGCCGGCGCTGCCCTACCTCGACGTGGTGTCGGCGGTCCGGTCCGCGGTGAACGTCCCGGTCGCGGCCTACCAGGTCTCCGGCGAGTACGCGATGGTCGAGGCGGCCGCCGCGAACGGCTGGATCGACCGGGAACGGGTGATGCTGGAGACGCTCACCTCGATCCGCCGGGCCGGCGCCCAGATCATCCTCACCTACTGGGCCGTCGAGGCCGCCCGGTTGCTGCGCGAGCGCTACTGACCGGCGGGCGTCGCTCGGCGTCGCGTCGCTCCCCTCGCGCCGTCGGCACGCTCACCGAGGATGCGCCCCTTGCGTGTGGTCGTCGTGCGTTGTCCACAGCCCAAGGCGGTCACTCAGCGTGTCTTCCTGGGCGGCAGTGCACCCCATCTCTCCCCGACTTTGCTCTGCAGCCACGGACGCACCTGTCACGAATCGTGAGCGCTGCCTCGGTGGCTGCAGAGCAAAGTCTGCCGAGGGCGTTCTCCCTGCGGCGACGATCTCGGGATTTCTGTCCGGTTAGGTCCTGTTCGGGGTGGATGGGGATCGCGCGGTTCGACGGCGCTGCTTGACGCTGAGTGACGATCACCCTCTGTGCCTGTGGTGCCGTGCCGGGTGGACGCCGTATCCCGGGGTTTCCACAAGGGCGGGGAGCGGGGTTGCCGGGCCGGTGCGGGCGGCGGGACCGTGGGCGGCGTGACAGACATCGCCGACACCGAGCCGAAGGCGGCCGCCGCCGCGAGCGCCGGCACCGCCGCGGCGGACGGCGGCCCGGTGGCGGACGGCGGCCCGGCGCTGCTCACCGAGCCGTTCGACGTCCCGTTCCCGGCGCCGGGGATCGTCCGGGCGGTGCGTCGCCGGGCCGACGCCAGCCAACGAGAGCTGGCCCGGTTCGCCCGGGTGCATCCGAGCACCGTCGGGCGGATCGAGGCGGGGACGCTGACGCCGAGCCTGGCCATGCTGTCGCGCATCGTGGGTACGGCCGGCTTCCGGCTCGTCGTTGTCGACGAGGCCGGGCGGGTGCTCAAGCCGATGCGTGACCGGGCCGACCTGCGGGACGGCGCGGAGCGGCGGTACCCGTCCCACCTCGACATCGTCACCGACCCGGAGCCGGGGGAGTGGTGGGCCGACCGGTACGGGCTGGCCCGCCCACCGGAGACCTTCTACCGCGATCGGGAGGTCCGGGACTGGCTGCGCCGCCGTAGCCAGTGGGAGGTGCGGGTGGCCAAGTACCGGGGCGTACCGCCTCCGCCCGACCCGCAGCGGTGCGGATACCGCGGCGGCCCGCCGATCCGCCCATGAGCGAATCGACGGGCCGCCGCGCGGAACGCCGCTCAGTCGTCGTTCAGAATCGTCCCGACGCCGGACGGGTCGGCAAGGCGCAGGCCCGGCACCCCTGCCACGTACAGCGTGAGCTTCTCGTCCGCCTCGCGCTTGCGGTCACCGCGCACGGTGACCGGGAACGTCAGCGAGGTCTGGCCCGCAGCGAGCACCCGGCAGCCCACGTACGGGTCATAGTCCGACCCGGCCTGGGCGGTCGTGCCGTAGGTGGTCGCGCAGATCAGGGCCGGCTCGGAGAGCGGGCGCGACACGGTGACGGTGAACGTCATCGCGCGGGTGCCCTTGTCGCCCTCGGCGACCGAGGTGTCCGCGACGCGCAGCGAGGCGCGCGACCGGAACCGGGCCACCTGCGGGTCGTGGTCGCTGGCACCCCGGTCACCCAGCTCCGGCGCGTCGGTGGGGTAGTCGGCGTTGATGTGCGCCGTCCGTACCTGCACCAGGTCGTCGTGCATCGGGGCGTTCACGAACAGGTTGTCCAGCGTCTGCGCCTGGCCGCTGAAGGTGTAAGAGTATGCCGACGCCGGAGCGTCCTTCACCAGGTCGTCCCAGAGGTTGTGCAGCCCGGCCTCGTACAGCGGGGCGAGCTGGTCCGACGGGGTCGGGTTCTGGGCGGTGGCGATCGGGTCGTCCGGGCGGGGGAAGACGTTCAGGTCGCCGCCGTACACCACCCGGGCGTTCGGGTCGCTCGCCTCGACCGCCGCGACGATCGCCGCCCCGTACGCGGCCTGCTCCCGGCGCTGCCCGACCCGGCTGTCCGGCCCGGACGAGAAGTGGTTGGCGACCGCCCAGAGCGTGAACCGCTCGTTCGATCCGGGCGCGGCCTTGACGGTGAACCGGGCCAGCTGCGCCGCACGGGTGTAGACGTTGCTGCCGTCCACCCCGGTCGACCGGTCCACGTCGTCCGGCAGCACCGCGTTGAACGCCTTGGGGTTCTGCACGTCGGCGTTGGACGGCAGCGCCGCCGAGCGGTACCGGACCGTCGGCGCGGAGCCCAGCAGCGGGTCCGCGGCGGTCGCCTCGGCCAGCGTCAGCCGGTCGGTGCGGTAGAGGAACGCCGAGGCGATGCCCCGGGCGTCCGCGCCGGTCCGGTCGTACGCGGCGGCGTAAGCCGGACCGCCGTGCGCGGCGATGGTCAGCGCCAGCTCCTGCACGGTGTCCGGCGCGCCGTCGGCGTTGTTGGTGTCGCCGCAGGCCAGAGCGCCGTCGACCACCGAGCAGATGTCCTGGTCCTCGGCCTCCTGCACCAGGATCAGATCCGGGCTGTGCAGCGACTGGACGATCTGCCGGGCCTGCACGGCCAGCCTGGCGGCGTACGCCTCCGGGCTCGCCGGCACGTAGTCGAACGGCGGGCTGACCCCGGGGCACCCCGTGTTGCCGGCGAAGTCGCAGCCGTCGAACGGGTCGTCCCGGTAGTCGTACAGGTTCTCCACGTTGTAGGTGGCGATCGCGACCTCGCTGCCGCGGTCGGCCGGCTGTGGCGGGTGGTTCGCGGCCGGGTCGGCGCCACCGGTCAGCGTGAGCTGCTCCGGCTGCACGCTGTACTTGCTGAACGCGTACGAGACGGAGCCGTAGGCGTCCTCGGTGAGCGTGTCGAACGTGCGCGCCTCGGGCAGCAGCGCCCGGGAGTCACCGGCTGTCGCCTTCACGCCGCCGGCGCCCAGCAGGACGCGCTGGTTGTTGCCGTTGTCGAACAGCGTGCCGGGGATGTCGTCGAGCGGGTGCGCGTCCCGGAACACCCGCCGGGCGTACGGGTCGGACCGCTTCATGATCGGGTCCTCGCGGTCCAGCACGTAGATCTCGGAGTCGGCGGTGGACGAGTAGATGTGCCGGGGCGCGGACACGCCGCTGCCGGCGCGTACCCGCATCCGCTCGCCCTCGTGCCGCTCCCAGAACAGGTCGGCGGCGGCCGCCTCGGCCGGCGGGACCGCGTCGTCGACCCGGACCGCGGTGTCCACGTCGAGGCCGGAGTCCAGCTTGCGGACCAGCGAGGCGCCGGAGAGCTGGGTCTGGTTGAAGTACTCGGAGATCCGGCCGCGCAGCACGACCTCGTCGCCGACGGTCGGGGCGTACCCGCCGATCAGCGTGGTGAACGAGCCCATGAAGACGAAGAGGCCGTCGGAGGTCAGCGGGTCGCCGTCCTCGGTGCCGAGCCGGCTCTGCAGGTAGAAGCCCCACTGGCCGGCCCCGGCCGAGCTGCGGGTCAGCGACATGCCGGTGATGACGCCGCGCACGTCGTACAGCGTGGAGCTGGTGCCGTTGCCGCTGGCCGGCGCGAGCGGCGACCGGTCGGTGCGGCCGTCCTCGTCGTCGGCGGTGCGGCCCTGCACCTCGCCGATCGACAGCACGCTCGTGGCCTGCACGGTGAGCGTGCAGGTGGCGCTGTCGCCGTCGGCGTCGGTGGACGTCACGGTGACCGCGTAGCTGCCGGCCGGCAGGCCGGTGGCGGTCAGCGTCGCGGTGGCCGTACCGCCGTCCGCGGTCGCCGGGGTGAACGCGGTACGGCTGATCGAGCCGCTCGCCGGCACCGGCACGACCGAGGTGACCGCCAGGTCGGTGATCGTGTCGTCGGCGTCGGTCGCGGTCACCTCGCGGCTCGCGGTGGCGCCCGCCGACAGCATCAGCGCGCCGCCGCAGGCCAGGGTGGGCGGCTGGTCGACCGGCCCGCCTCCGCCGACGGTGTGGCTGCCCAGCCCGTCGAACGTGTCGGTGGCGAAGCCGGCCCACTGCGCGGCCGGGTCGAACGGGTCCGCCGGGTCGGTGTCGCCGGCGGTCACCGAGGGCAGGCGGCGCAGCGTGTTGTCCGCCGTGCTGGTGAGCCCGTTGCCCCACTCGCTGCCCGGGTCGACACCGACCTGGCCGAGGGAGTCGACCACCGTGTCACCCTTGCGCAGCACGATCGCGTCGTCGCCGTTGAACAGCGAACCGGAGTACGTCTGGTCGGCCTGGGCGAGGATCGCGGGGGCGGCCGCCGCGGCGGCGAAGACGAACACGTCCCCGGCGGCGACGCTCCCGGTCAGGGCCACGTTCGTCGAGGTGGTGGCGCCGTTGAAGAAGAGCTGGAGCTGGTAGCCGCCGGCAGCCAGGTCGATCGGGGCACCGGTGCCGTTGTACAGCTCGACGGCCTTGTTGTTGGACGACCCCTCGACGTACTCCGAGATGAAGAGGTCGGTGGGCGCGGCGCTGGCCGCGGTGGGTGCGACAGCGATCGCCGTGAGGGTGACGGCGGCGGTGGTCGCGAGCGCGGCGAGGGTGCGGCGCGGGCGCATGGGGCCTCCACGATGGGTGGACAGGAACTAACGAACGTTAAGGCTCTCGTGGGTCCACCGTCCAGCCCATCGATGGCCGGGCGGTGAACGGTCAGCGGTGACTGTCCAGCCGGTGCACCAACTCGGCGACGTCCACACCGTATTCGCACCAGTCGCGGTCGGGGCGGTAGCCCAGCTCGGCGTTGACCTTCAACATCGACTCGTTGTCCTGCGCGTTCCAGGTCTGCACCTCGGCCACCTCGGGCTCGGCCGAGCGCAGCTCCAGCAGCATCCGTGCCTTGATGGCCCGGTCGATGCCGTAGCCGCGGTGGTCGTGGACGACGATCGTGTCGTACTGGTCGGCCCGGGTCGGGTGCTGCGCCGGCACCACCACCTCGGTCAACCCGGCGACCTCGCCGGTCTGCTCGTGCAGCGCCAGCACGATGTACGGCTTCATGCCGCGCCGGTGCAGCGTCGCGAGGCTGTCGCGCAGGCGGTCCGGGTCGTAGGAGCTGGGCCGCAGCTCCACGTCGTCCACATCGCGCACCTCGGCCTTGGCCCGCGCGTACGCCTCGATCAGCTCGTCCGGCGGGCCGCCCGGCCAGAACTCCACGCGGTAGCCCGCACCGACCCCGGCGGCCATCTCGGAGAGCGCCGGCCAGTCCACCGAGCGCAGGTCGAGCACGCTGCGGGTCTCCACGTAGTCGCGGGTGAAGCCCAGCGACTCGTAGAACCCGACGGCCGGGGTGTCGCCGACCACCTCCACGCCGATCGACTGGAAGCCCTCGTCCCAGACCCGGCGGGCGGCCACCCGCACCAGCTCACGGCCGATCCCGCTGCGCCGGACCGCCGGGTGCACCAGCACCTCGAGCACGCCGATTCCCCCGAGCAGCAGCACGTGCACATGCCCGAGGATCGCTCCGGGCGTGCCGTCCGGGTCGGCGTCGTCCTGCGCTACCCACGAGATTCGCCGCTCGCCGGGCATCACCTCGGACAGATACTCCCGCATGGAGCTCTCCCGCCATGGCGGGTCCTGCGGCAGATCGGCCGCCAGGACCGCGTTCAGCGTGTCCAGCAGGGACGCGATCTCGGCGGACGACGCGGTCCTGGGATCCCACTCGCGCACCATCACCCGTCTAGCTTGCCGTCAACAGCAGCCGGGGGGAAGGGTTGAGTCCGCGAATGTACGCGAGCCGTCACCTCACGTTGCGGCTGATCCTGCCGTACTCGTCGGCCTTGTCGAAGACGGCCTGGGCGTACCGACGCACATCGTTGTAGGAGAGGATGGCCCCCCACCAGTCACCCGGGATGGTCATGTTCCGGCCGCCCTTGCACAGGTAGAGCCCGGCGGCCAGCGCCGCGTCGTCGATGTCGTGCGGGTTCTTCACGCCGTCGCCGTCGGCGTCCGCGCCGATCTCCTGCCAGGTGGTCGGGATGAACTGCATCGGGCCGAGCGCCCGGTCGTGGACGCGGTCGCCGTCGAGCGCGCCCTGGTCGGTGTCGAGGATCCGGGATCGGCCGCCCTGCCCGTCGAGCGGCTCCCCCTTGATCTCCGGCAGCGCCCGGCCGTCGGCTTGCAGCGTGGCGCCGTTCGCCGCGCCGTGGCGCGACTCGACGTAACCGATCGCGGCCAGCGTGGTCCAGCTCAACTGGCAGGCGCGGTTGGTCTGGGCGAGCACCAGTTCGGCGTACGCGTACGCCTGGAGCGCCACCGCGGGGATGCCGGTCACCGCGCCGACCCGCTGCGCCCAGCCGGCGAGCGCGTCCGCCGGTCGCCCGGTGGGCAGCACCGGGGCGGTGGTCGCACCGGGCAGCGGCGTGCCGGTTGGTGCGGCGGTGCCGGGCAACCCGGTCAGCTCCGGCAGCGGAGGCGTGGCGGGCGCCTCGGCGGTCTGCGGCACGGTCGCCGACGGCGTGGCCTCGGCGACCGGTTCCGGCCGGCCGATCGCCGCCGGCACGACCACCGCGCCGGCCGTGGTGGCGGCGGCGACCAGCGCGAGCAGGAACAGCGCGGGCAGCGCGGTGCGCCCGCCGGGCCGCCGGGACCAGGCGCGGGTGGCCCGGGCCGCGCCGACGGCGACCTGCCTGGGGCGCGTCCGGACGGCGTGCGCGAACGGCATCCGCCGACGCCGCCCGCCGCCCTCGGCCGCCGCCTCGACCTTCGTCTCCGGGCCGGAGTCCGTCTGCTCGCGCCCGCCGTCCGCCCCGGGCTCGGCGTCCGTCTTCGCGTCCGGCTCGGGCTGTGGCTTCCCGCCCGGCTCGGCGACCGCGCCGGCCGTCGTGCCCGCGCTGGCTGCCGTGCCCGCGTCGGCGACCGCGCCGGCTACGGCGTCCGCGTCGCGGGGCGCGTCGGCGGGCGGCTTCGGGGGGAGGGAATCGCGCTCGCGGCGGGGCTGCGGGATGGACCGGGCGCCGTCGTCGGGTGGCGCGGCGGGTCGCAGGGGCCGGGCCGTCGCTCGCCGTTCGCCGTCCACCACCCGTCGAGTATCACCCATCCGTGTGACGACGTCAGGCCCGGCCGTACGCTTGGGACATGCCCCGGTACGAGTTCCGTTGCCGCGCCTGCGGTGACACCTTCGAGGTCAACCGCCCGATGGCCGAGGCCGCACAGCCGGCCACCTGCCCGCAGGGCCACGCCGACACGGTGAAGCTGCTGTCCACGGTGGCGGTCACCGGCCGGGGCGGCGCCGCTCCGAGCGGTGGGATTCCCAGCGGTGGTGGTTGCTGCGGCGGCTCCTGCGGCTGCTGACTTTCCGCCTTCCGTCCCGCGAGTCGATAGGGTCTTGCCGCCGGTGTGATCTTTTGGCACCTTGGGGCGGAATCTGCCCAGCCGTTCTCACGATGCGTGACGGCACGACCATAGGGCAGCATGAACCCGACGTCACCGGGCGGAGGTTCGACGTATGTCGCAAGGACACCACCTCCCCAGCGGGTGGGTGACCTTCGTGTTCACCGACATCGAGGGCTCGACGCGGCTGGCCCGGATGCTCGGCCCGGTCTACCGCCCGGTCCTGCACGAGCACCGGCGGCTGCTGCGCGACACCCTGGCCGGCACCGACGGAGCCGAACTGCTGACCGAGGGCGACTCGTTCTTCCTCGCGTTCCCCGACGCCGCCGCCGCGGTCCGTGCCTGCCTGACCGCGCAGCGCGCGCTCGCCGGGCACGAGTGGCCCAACCCGGACGCCACCCCGCGGGTACGGATGGGGCTGCACACCGGCTACGCCGAGCCCCGCGACGGCGAGTACGCCAGCCCGGAGGTGCACCGGGCCGCCCGGGTGGCCGCCGCCGCGCACGGCGGGCAGGTGCTCTGCTCGGCCGCCACCGCCCGGCACGCCGACCCGCTGCCGGACGGGGTGTCCCTGCTGGACCTCGGGCTGCACCGGCTGCGCGGATTCGACGACCGGGAGCGGCTGTTCCAGCTCGTCGCGCCCGGGCTGGAGCGGCGGTTCCCGCGTCCGCGCACCGCCGACGCGACAGCGCACAACCTGCCGACCCAGGTCACCACGTTCGTCGGCCGGCAGGCCGAGCGCGCCGAGCTGGGGCGGCTGGTCGAGGCGTACCGCCTGGTGACGGTGCTCGGCGCGGGCGGCGCCGGCAAGACCCGGCTGGCGGTGGAGCTGGCCTCCGGAATCGTCGAGGACTACCCGGACGGTGTCTGGTTCGTCGACATCGCCGCGGTGACCGATCCGGGGCTGGTGGCGTTCGAGATCGCCGCCGTGCTCGGCCTCCGCCCGGAGCCCGGCCGGCCGATGGTCGACACCCTCGTCGAGTACGCGGCGCCGCGCCGGATGCTCGTGCTGCTCGACACCTGCGACGCCCAGACCGCGGCGTCGGCCGAGGTGATCAGCCGGCTGCTCGCGGGTGGCCGGGGGGTGCGGGTGCTGGCGACCAGCCGGGAGTCGTTCGGCGTACCCGGCGAGGTGGTGTGGCGGATACCGCCGCTCTCGGTGGACGAGGGACCCGACGGCGGGGGGAGCGACGCGGTGGCGCTGCTCCTGGACCGTACCGCCGTGGCCCGGGGCGGACGGGCGCCGGAGCCGGCCGAGCAGGCCGACCTGCACCGGGTGGTACGCCGCCTGGACGGGCTGCCGCTGGCCATCGAACTGGCCGCCGCCCGGCTGCGGGTGCTCTCCGCCGGGCAACTGGCCGAACGGCTGGACGACATGCTGGGCACGCTCGACGCCGGGCGGGAGACGGCGGAGCCGCCGCCGGTGGAGGCGGGCTGGAGCGGCAACCAGCAGGACACGGTGGACCTGGTGGCCGCCGCGACCGGTGCTGCCCCGCCCACCCCCGCGAGCCGCGCGGTGCAGCGTTCGGCGAGCGAGCGGCACCTGACGATCCAGGCCACTGTGACCTGGTCGTACCGGACGCTCGGTGCGCGCTCGGCCCGGCTGCTGCGCTGGATGGCGGTGTTCGCCGGCCCGGTGGACCTGCCCACCGTGCAGTGGCTGCTCGACGAGGACCCGCTCGACCCGCTCTCGGTGCTGGTGGACAAGTCGATGGTGCTGGCCGAGCCGCACGCCTCCGGCAGCACCTACCGGATGCTCGACCCGATCCGGGCGTACGCGGCCCGCCGGCTGGTCGAGGCGGGTGAGGAGCAGAGCGCCCGGGACCGGCACGTCGCCTGGTGCCGGCACGCGCTGGACCGGGCGCACCTGGGACCGGACGGCCGCCCGGTGACGCTCTCCCTGTACGCGCTCGACCCGCTGGCGAACGAGTTGCGGGCCGCGTTGCGCTGGTGCGCCACCGGTGGCAGCGCCCGCTCGGGCCTGTCGCTCGCGGGCGACCTGGACCAGTGGTGGCGGGAGCGCGGACTGGCCCGCGAGGGGCGGCTCTGGCTGTTCCGGCTCTACGGCCGGCTCGCCGAGACCGGCGAGGTGATGCCGGACGCGGAACTGGCCGCCGCGTACCACATGCATTCGCTGCACGCGGGCGCGGACGGCGAGTTCGGCGAGGAGCTGCGGTACTCGCAGCGGGCCGAGGCGGCCGCCCGGCAGTCCGGTGACCGTGGGCTGCTGGCCCGGGTGCTGGCCGGGCGCGCGGCGCCGCTCGTCGACATGGGACAGTTCGCCGAGGCGGAGCGGGTCTGTCGCGAGGTGATCGACTGGGCACTCGCCCAGGACGTGGTGGGGGACGCGCTGCTGGCCGTCTACAACCTCGCCGAGCTGCTCTGGCGCCGGGGCGCGCTGGACGAGGCGGCCGACCTGCTCGCCGCGGCCCGCCCGGTCGAGGCGTCCCGGCCGGCCGAGCGGGGCGGCCGGTCGGTGGACATGCTGCTCGGGATGGTGGCCCTGGCCCGGGGCGATCTGGTCGCCGCGCACGAGCACCTGCTGGTGGCGCTGCGCTCCCGGATGAGCCACGGCTACCTGGGCCGGGCCTGCGACACGATCAACGCGATAGCGGTGCGGTGCGCGCTGGCCGGGGACGCGCTCTCCGCGGCCCGGCTGTTCGGGGCGGCGCAGGCCACCCGGGCGAACCTTCGGGCCACGCCGGGGATATACGGCCCGTACTGGTCGGCCCGACAGACGGAGCTGCGCCGGGTGCTCGGCGACGAGGCGTTCGACGCCGCCTACGGCGCCGGGGCGGGACTGCGGCTGGACGAGGTGGCGGCACTGGCGCTGCACGTCGAGCACCCGGACCTGGCTGCCGACTCGCCCCGGTTCGGCGCGCGGACGCCGGGTTCCTGGCCGGCGTTCGAGCCGCGCAGCACGGCGGGCTGAGCGGGCCGGCCGCGCGCCGACGTGCGGACGCGGCGGATCGACCGGCCGGGCACGGCGGGGAGCCCGCCGGGCGGCGGACTCCCCGGTGCGGTGCGTCAGGCGAGGGCGGCGCGGCGCTGCGCGTCGGCCTTCATCCGGGCGGCGCGGTCGAGGTCGGCCTGCGATACCGCGGCGACCGAGCCGAAGACGCTCACCGCCTGGTAGTAGGTCCAGGCGAGGCTGTAGCAGGCGGGCCGGACCACCGCGGTGTACGTGGCGCAGACCCGCTTCAGGTCGGCGTAGAAGGCGTTGTCCAGGCGGGACTTGCTGGACGAGAAGACGCCCATCGCCTTGTGGTTGCGGTAGCCGAAGTCGTGCCGGTAGCAGGAGAGCTTGAAGTTGAACCCGATCGGGTTGTCCGGGCTGGACGAGCAGTAGTCGGTGGACCAGTCGAAGCCGTACTCGGTCCAGGGCGCCCGGTTCTGCCGGGCGCTGTTCCAGGCGTTGTAGCTGGACGCGCTGGTCTGCGTCCAACTGGTCAGGACGGACAGCTTCTGCTGGGTGCTCACCGCGGCGGCGGCCGGTGTGGCCAGGCCGAGCAGTGTGAGCAGGGCGAGTGTTCCGGCGGCGAGGGTGGTGGCGAGGCGACGGGACACGGGAACCTCCGCGGGGTGGTGGCCGGGATCTCCGGATGTCGACAAGTGTCGATCAAGCGGGTGAGCTGGGGCGATGCCCCGGGAGGCGGCTCGCTGACATCCGCCCAAACAGACGAATGCCCCCGGGCCGGCGAGGCGGCCCGGGGGCATCCGGCGAATCAGATCAGCGGACGAAGCGCGGCGGGCTCGCCGGGCTCTCGTTCGCCAGCCGGTCCAGCGCGGTCACGTAGTACGTGTACCGGGCGCCGTCGGCCGCCGTCGTGTCCACCCAGGACTGGGCGGCGCCGTCGGTGGCTCGGACGGTGCCGACCAGGTGGGAGGCGTCCGCGAAGTCGCAGCGCCCGGCCAGGCCGTGCCCGTCGAACCGGTAGATCGCGTACGACGCGGCGGTGCCGAGCGGGCCCTTGCCGTCGGCCGGCTGCCGCCAGCTCAGGCGTACACCGTCCGCCTCCCGCTGGGCCTTGGTGACCACCGGGAACAGCAGCGGCTTGCGCGGCAGGTGCGTCATCGTGGGCACCAGCGCCGGGCGGGAGTAGTGCTCGGCCGCGTAGATGTCGGTGGCGCCGAGCCGGTTGGCCCGCACCTGCACCGCGGAGAAGTGCACGTTGCCGAGCACCTCCGGGTACGACCGGTTGAGCGTCAGGTGGTTCGACAGCTCCTGCGGGTTCATCCAGAACGATCCGTACGCCGGGTCACCGCTCTTGTAGTCGGCCTGGCCGATGTAGAGCTGCACCCGCGTACCGCGCACCTGCTCGGCCCACCACGGGACCAGCCGGGCGTAGTCGGCCGCCGGGTACTGGCCGATGTACCAGTAGAGCTGCGGCACGATGTAGTCGATCCACTCCTCCTTGACCCACTTGCGGGAGTCGGCGGAGATGATGTCGTACGACTGCGAGCCGGTGGTGTCCGAGCCGTTCGGGTCGGCCGACGCGTTGCGCCAGATGCCGAACGGGCTGACGCCGAACTTCACGTACGGCTTCACGGCCTTGATCTTGGCGTTCATCTCCTGGATCAGGAGGTTGATGTTGTCCCGCCGCCAGTCGGCCTTGTCGGTGAAGCCCCTGTTGTACGCCGCGAACGTGGCGTCGTCGGGCACCTGGTAGGTGCCGCTCGGGTACGGGTAGAAGTAGTCGTCGAAGTGCACGCCGTCGATGTCGTACCGCTTGACCGCGTCCATCATCGCGGTCTGGACGAACTCGCGGACCTCGGGGATGCCGGGGTTGTAGTAGAGCCGGCTGCCGGCGACGCCGGCGGGCGGGTAGGCGAAGACCCAGTCGGGGTGCTGGCGGGCCGGGCTGTCCGGGGCCAGTTGCGACAGGTCGGCGCCGGCGCCGCCGGGGGCGGGCATCGAGACGCGGTACGGGTTGAACCAGGCGTGGAACTCCAGGTTGCGCTTGTGCGACTCGTCGACCAGGAAGGCCAGCGGGTCCCAGCCCGGGTTCTTGCCGCGTACGCCGGTCAGGTACTCCGACCACGGCTCGTACGGCGAGGGCCAGAACGCGTCGGCGGTCGGGCGGACCTGGACCACGACGGCGTTGTGGTTGAGCTTCTGGGCCAGGTCGAGCCAGGCCAGATATTCGGCCTTCTGCTTGGCCACCTGGTCCGGCGCGGTCCAGGAGTCCTTGCTGGGCCAGTCGATGTTCGTCACCGAGGCGATCCACATGGCCCGGAACTGGCGCTTGGGGGTGGCCGGGTCGGTGACGCAGTCGGTGGAGGGGGAAGTGGTCGTGCCGGTGTCGCCGGGGGCGGCCTGCGCGGGCGTGCCGGCGACCAGCGTGCCGAGCAGCGCCGCGGCCAGCGCGGCGGCTCCGAGCCGAGTTGCCTTCATGCGGTGCGGTCCCTTCGTCGGGTCCGGGGGGACGGTCGGCGGCGAGGGCTCCACGGCAAGATTCGCCGCGCTGCCCAGGCCACCGGTAGAAAACTTTCATCTATCCGTGCTCGGCGCAAGACCCCGGCCGGTGATCGATGTCCCGCGCCGTCCGACTCGGCCGGATCGTGACGATTCCGAGACCTGCGGTGCGGGATTGGAGCGGAAAACGGCTGGGTAGCTAGCCCGGTCACAGACCGCCACCGTGGCGGCCACACGGCGGGGGAGGTGATCAGATGTCGGTCCTGCGTACCAAGCCGATCCAGGACGTGCTCGCCCAGGGCGACGCCGACGGCGAGGACGGCAAGCCGGGGCTGCGGCGCCGGCTCGGCGCGGTCGACCTGATGGGCTTCGGCATCGGCATCGTGATCGGCACCGGCATCTTCACGCTCACCGGTGTCGAGGCGCGGAACAGCGCCGGGCCGGGCGTGGTGATCTCGTTCGGCATCGCCGGCCTGGTCGCCCTGCTCGCCGCGCTCTGCTACGCCGAACTCGCCAGCAGCGTGCCGACCGCCGGCAGCGCCTACACCTACGCGTACGCGACCATGGGCGAGATCGTCGCCTGGATCATCGGCTGGGACCTGCTGCTGGAGTTCGCGCTCGGCGCGGCCGTGGTGGCCCGGGGCTGGTCCGGCTACCTCGCCGACCTGTTCGGCCTGCCCAGTGCCTGGTTCGCCGAGGAGGGCAGCGTCGTCAACCTCGGCGCCATCGGCATCGTGCTGGTGCTCGGCGTGGTCGCCATCGTCGGCATCCGCGAGTCGGCCCGGGTCACCAACCTGCTCGTGCTGGTCAAGGTGGCGATCTGTGCCTTCGTCATCATCGCCGGGCTGTTCTTCGTCAAGGCGGCCAACCTCACCCCGTTCATCCCGGCCGCCGAGCCGGCCGGGGCCGGGGACGACGGCATCAAACAACCGGTCACCCAGGCCATCTTCGGGCTGGAACCCTCCGTCTTCGGCTTCGTCGGGGTGCTCACCGCCGCCGCCGTCGTGTTCTTCGCGTACACCGGGTTCGAGGCCGTGGCGAACCTGGGTGAGGAGACCCGCAAGCCCAAGCGGGACCTGCCGCTGGGTCTGCTCGGCACGCTGCTCATCTCCACTGTGCTCTACATCGGCGTCTCGCTCGTCGTGGTCGGCATGGTCAAGTACACCGAGATCGACGAGGGCGCGCCGATCGCGTCCGCGTTCCGGGCGGTCGGCGCGGGCTGGGCCGCGGTGCTCGTCTCCATCGCCGCCGTCGCCGGTCTCACCAGCGTGATCCTGGTGGACCTGGTGGCCATGGGCCGGATCGGCTTCGCCATCGCCCGCGACGGGCTCATTCCGCCCGCCATCGCGAAGGTGCATCCGCGCTGGGGCACGCCGTACCGGATCGCCGGGATCATGACGATCGCGGTGGCGCTGCTCGCCGGCTTCCTGCCGCTGTCGGCGCTGGCCGACCTGGTCAGCATCGGCGCGCTCTGCGCGTTCACGCTGGTCGCGATCGCGGTGCCGATCCTGCGTAAGCGCCGCCCCGACCTGGAACGGCCGTTCAAGGTGCCGTTCTCGCCCGTGCTGCCGATCCTCACCGCGCTGGCGTGCCTCTACCTGAGCCTGAACCTGTCGGTGGAGACGTGGCTGCGGTTCCTCGCCTGGATGCTGCTCGGCGCGGTCATCTACTTCGGGTACGGCCACCGCAAGAACCGGCTCGCCCGTCGCGAGCACTCGGACACCCCCGAGCCCGCCCCCACCCCCTGAGGCGGGCGCCCCGAAGGAAGGGCCCCTTCTCAACGCCTGGCGTCAAGAAGGGGCCCTTCTACTACCGGAGGCGTTAACAGGGGGCCCTTCCTTACGTCATCCCTTCAGGCCGCTGCGGGAGACGCCCTGGATGACGTGCCGCTGGGCGAGCACGAACAGGATCAGCACCGGTACGCTCGCCAGCACCGCGCCCGCCATGATGACCGGATAGTCGGTCACGTACGCGCCCTGGAGCAGGCCCAGGCCCGCCGGCAGGGTCAGCCGTTCCGGGCTGAACAGCACGTACACCGGCCAGAGGAAGTCGTTCCAGTTGGTCAGGAACGACAGCACCGCCAGCGTCGCCAGGGCCGGCTTCGACAGCGGCAGCAGCACCCGGCGGAAGATCTGCCAGTGGTTCGCGCCGTCCAGCACCGCCGCCTCCTCCAGCTCGGCCGGGATGGAGAGGAAGAACTGGCGCAGGAAGAACACCCCGAACGCACTGGCCGCGCCGGGCACGATCACCACTGTCAGCGTGTCGATCCAGTTCAGCCGCTCGGCGATGATGAAGTTCGGGATGATCAGCGAGGTGGGCGGCAGGAACAGCGTGCCCACGATCAGCGCGAACAGCACCTTCCGGCCGCGGAACCGCATCCGGGCCAGCGCGTACGCGGCCATCGACGCGGTCACCAGCACCAGCAGCGTGTGCAGGGTGGCCGCGAGCATGCTGTTGACGAACCAGCGCAGCACCGGGTTCGCCGTGTTGTCGATGATCTGCTCGTAGCCGTAGGTGGAGAACGGGTTCGGCAGCCAGCCGGGCGGCACCTGCTGCGCGTCGTCGTACGTCTTCACCGACGTCAGCAGCATCCAGACCAGCGGGGTCACGAAGATCGCGGTGATCAGCAGCAGGACGCCGTACCGCGCCACCGCACGCATGTTCCTCATGTCGTACCCCTCAGTCTTCCCGGTAGCGGAACAGCCGGAAGTTGACGACGCTCACCACCGCGAGCATCAGCGCGAAGAACACGCTCATCGCGGCGGCCCGCCCGGCGTCGTAGTCCCGCAACCCCTCGTCGACGATCCGCCAGACCACGGTCCGGGTCTGCTCGCCCGGCGCGCCCTGGGTGATCAGGAACGCCTGCCCGAACACGTTCGCCGAGGCGAGGATCGTGGTGGTGAAGACGAACAGCATCACCGGGCGCAGGCCGGGGATCGTGACGTGGCGGAACCGGTCCCAGGCGCCCGCGCCGTCCACCTTGGCCGCCTCGTACAGCTCGGCCGGGATGTCCTGGAGACCGGCCAGGTAGATCACCGCGTTGAAACCGCAGGTCCACCACACGGTCACGCCGACCAGCGACACCCACGCCCACGGCACGTCGGTCACCCACGGCGTGTCCGAGGGGAGCCCGACCACGCCGAGCAGCCGGTTGACCAGGCCCAGATTGGCGTCCAGCAGGAACCGCCAGAGCAGGCCGATCACCGCCACGCCCAGCACGTACGGCGCGAAGAACGCGGCCCGGAAGAACGTCCGGCCGGGGAACGAGCGGTTGAGCAGCAGCGCCAGCCCGAGCGGGACGACCACGAGCAGCGGTACGGAGAACAGCGTGAAGATGCCGGTGGCCCGGACGCTCGACCACCAGTCCCCGTAGATCGCCGATTCGCTGGAGAACAGGTCCCGGTAGTTGCCCAGCCCGACGAACGGCCGGTTGGGCAGTTGCAGATCCCACTGGTGCAGGCTGATCCAGACCCCGAACAGGATCGGCGCCAGGCCGAAGACGCCGAACAGGATCAGGTACGGCGCGAGGAAGAGGTACGGCGTCGTCCGGCTGCCGCGTTCCGTCACGCCCCGGCGGCGGGTGGGCGCCGCCGGGGGCGGCGCGCTGTCACGCGCCGCCCCGGCCTCGATCACGTCCGCCACGGCGGATCAGTTCCCGTACTTCTTGCGGTTGTCCTCGAGCTGCTTGTTCGCCTTGGCCACGCCGTCGTCGAGCGCCTGCTTCGGCGACTTCTTGCCCAGCGCCGCCTCGTTGAAGGCGCTGTAGAAGGTCAGCATGGCCTCGTTGAGGCCCGGCACGGACGGCGGGAACGCCGCGTACTCCAGCTCGGGGGCGAGCGCGTTGACCTCGGTGAGCGCGGTGAACTCGCTGCTCTCGCGGACCGCCTTGCGGGCCGGCACCTGGCCACCCTTGGCCCAGTCCAGCGAGTGCTGGCTCAGCCAGTTGATGAAGACCTTCGCCCCGGCCGTCTTGTTCGCGTTCGCGGAGCGCTGCTTGACGATGGTGAAGTTGTGCGAGTTCGCCCAGGCGGCCTTCTGGCTGCCGATCTGCGGCAGCGGCGCGACGCCCCACTGCACGTTCGGGCTCTTCTTCAGGTCGTTGATCTGCCAGATGCCGTTCCAGGTGAACGCGTTCTTGCCGCTCTTGAACGCCAGGTAGTCGGCGTCCTGGCCGACGTTCGCCGGGGAGTGGCCCTGTTTGGTCATGTCCACCAGCCAGGTGCACGCCTCGACCGCCGGGTCGGAGTTGAACGTCGCCTTCGCCACCTCGGCGTCGAAGAGCGTCCCGCCCCACTGGTGCAGCAGGCTGTAGAACGTCATGCCGCCGGTGAACTGGAACGGGCTGACCCAGAAGCCCTGGACGCCGGACTTCTTCAGTTCGGTCAACGCCGCGGTGTACTCGTCCCGGGTGGTCGGCGGCTTCTCCGGATCGAGGCCGGCCTTCTGCATGACCGCCTTGTTGTAGTAGAAGCCCAGCGGGTGCATGTCCAGCGGGATGCCGTACCGCTTGTCGTTGTAGAGGCCGCCCTTCCAGACCGTCGGGGCGAAGTCGCCCTCGCTCAGCTCCAGGGCCTTGGCCACGTCGTCCAGTTCGGTGATCGTGCCGCGGGCGGCGAACGTGGCGAGCTGGTCCATGTGCATGACCGCGATGTCCGGGCCGTTGCCGCTGGAGACCGCGCCGGGCAGCTTGCTGTAGTAGTCCTCCCACTGGTACGTGATCACGCTGACCGCGATGTTCTGGTGCTCGCCGTTGAACTGCTGGACGAGCGTCTTGAAGATGTCGCCGTCGCCGCCGGTGAAGCCGTTCCACAGCTTCAGGTCCACCTTCGGGCCGGTGTAGTCCTTGCCGCCGTTGCCGGACGCGCCGGAGCTGTCGGAGCTGCTGCCGCCGCCGCAGCCGCTCAGCGTCAGCGTGGCCGCCGCGCCGAGACCGAGGCCGAGCCCGAGCAGGTGCCGCCGGCTCATCTCGTTCTGGATCATGGGTACTCCTTGGGGGACGGGATGGAGTATTGCCTGGTCACAGCGCCGGCACGAAGCGCAGCAGGTTCCAGGAGGTGGCCGGCAGCAGCACGGAGACCCGGCCGCCGTCGACAGTGGGCGTGGTGAGGTCCCGGGGCATGACCCGCTCCGGGTCCGCTTCGGTGTTCGTGGCGTCCGGGTCGGTCCCGGCCGCCACCGTGGTGTGCGCCTCGGCCCGCAGGCCGGGCAGGCCGCGCAGGTCCAGGTCGAGCGGAAGGTCCTGCGAGCTGCGGTTGACCGCGAACACGGCCAGAGCGCCGGTCTCCTCGTCGTGCACGGCGACGGTGTCCAGCGCCGGCACGTCGCCGTATCGGCGGGTCTCGTAGGTCGGGCCGGTGGGCTCGGTCCGCAGCACGGTGCCGCGGGCGTACCGGGCGGTCAGGGCGAACGGGTGGAAGATGCTCTGCCGCCAGGCCGGGCCGCCGTTGCGGGTACGGATCGGGGCGATCACGTTGGCGAGCTGCGCCTGGCAGGCCACACCGATGCGGTCGGCGTGCCGGAGCAGGGTGATCAGCAGGTCGCCCACGACCACCGCGTCGACGGCCGTGTAGTCGTCCTCGATCAGCGCCGGTGCCTCGACCCAGCCGCGCCGGTCCAGGTCGGACTGGAGGCGGGACTGGTACCAGACGTTCCACTCGTCGAAGGAGATCTTCAGCTTGCGCTTCTGCCGCAGCTTGGCGCCCACGTAGTCGGCGGTGGCGACGACCTCGGTGATGAAGGCGTCCATGTCGACGGCGGAGGCGAGCAGGCTGGCCCGGTCGCCGTCGGTGGGGTCGTAGTAGGTGTGGGCGGAGATGTAGTCGACGTGCTCGTAGGTGTGCTCCAGCACCGTCGCCTCCCACGCGGCGAACGTGGGCATGCCCCGGCCGGAGCTGCCGCAGGCGACCAGGCTGATCGAGGGGTCGATCATCTTCATCGCGCGGGCGGTCTCGGCGGCGAGGCGGCCGTACTCGTCGGCGGTCTTGTGCCCGACCTGCCACGGCCCGTCCATCTCGTTGCCGAGGCACCACAGCCGCACCCCGTACGGCTGCTCGGCGCCGTGCTTGCGGCGCAGGTCGGACAGTTGGGTGCCGCCCGGGTGGTTGGTGTACTCCAGCAGGTCGAGCGCCTCGGTCACGCCGCGGGTGCCCAGGTTGACCGCCATCATCGGCTCGACCCCGGCCTCGGCCGCCCAGGTCATGAACTCGTCGAGGCCGAACTCGTTGGTCTCGATGGTCTTCCAGGCCAGGTCGAGCCGGCGCGGGCGGTCGCCGGCCGGGCCGACGCCGTCCTCCCAGCGGTAGCTGGAGACGAAGTTGCCGCCCGGGTACCGGACCACCGACACGCCCAGCTCGCGGGTCAGGTCCAGCACGTCGCGTCGCAGACCCCGCCGGTCGGCGCTCGGATGCCCCGGTTCGTACACCCCGCCGTAGACGCAACGCCCCATGTGCTCGACGAAGGAACCGAAGATCCGGCGGTCCGCCGGCGCGACCCGGAACGCCGGATCGATCGTGAGCTGCGCGTTCGGCACGATGCCAACCTCTTTCTCGCTGCTGTTGCGGGTGACCGCGGTCACCCCGCTGTCACTGGTTTCTACAACGTTGTAAGCGCTCGTGTAAAGAGGTCGTTACGTCGTCGTGACGCGGTACAGTGCGGCCAGCGTTCACCGGAAGGAAGTGCAGTGCGGCACAGGCTCAAGGACGTCGCGGAGCGGGCCGGAGTGTCGGTGAAGACCGTCTCCAACGTCGTCAACGGCTACCAGCACGTGCGCGCCGACACGCGGGCCCGGGTCGAGGAGGCCATCGCCGCGCTGAACTACCGGCCCAACCTGTCGGCCCGCAACCTGCGCAAGGGGCGTACCGGGGTGATCGCCCTGGCCGTGCCCGAGCTGGACATCCCCTACTTCGCCGAACTGGCCCGGCACGTCGTCACCGCCGCCGCCGACCAGGGCTGGACCGTCCTCATCGACCAGACCGGCGGCGGCTCCGAGCAGGAACGCAAGGCCGCCAGCGGCATCGGCGACCACATGATCGACGGCCTGATCCTGAGCCCGCTCGCACTCACCGCCGACGACCTCGCCGCGCTGGCCGGCCTGCCCATGGTGCTGCTGGGCGAGCGGGTCGACCACGGCCCCGCCGACCACGTCATGATCGACAACGTGGCCGCCGCCCGGGAGATCACCGCCCACCTGATCGGGCTCGGCCGCCGCCGGATCGCCGCGATCGGCTCCCAGCGCACCCCCGAGGGCGCCAGCGCCCGGCTCCGCCTGGCCGGCTACACCGCCGCGCTGACCGAGGCCGGCATCGCCTACGACGACCGCCTGGTGGCGCCCGCGCCGGCCTGGCACCGCGCGGACGGCGCCGCCGCCATGCGGCACCTGCTCACCACGGGGGTACGCCCCGACGCCGTCTTCTGCTTCAACGACACGCTCGCGCTCGGCGCGTTGCGTGCCCTGCACGAGATGGGCCTGCGCGTGCCCGAGGACGTCGCGGTGGCCGGCTTCGACGACATCGAGGACGGTCGCTTCTCGATCCCGACGCTGACCACGGTCGCCCCGGACAAGGAACGCATCGCCCGTCTCGCGGTCGAGTTGCTGGCGGGCCGCCTGGGCCCCGACCGCGATGCCCCACCGCGTGAGCTGGTGGCCCCCCACCACCTGGCCCTCCGCGAATCCGCCCCCCTCTAGCCCTCTTCTTGCGCGTCGATCATGAAGTTGACGGCGATGTCGATCTCCTTTAGTGCCGCCAACTTCATGATCGACGGGGTGGGTGCGGGGTGGGTCCGGGTGGGTTCGGCCCGGTCGGGGGTCAGTCGAAGAAGCGGGCCAGATGGGACGCGGGTGGGGGTGGCGCGTCCGGGGGCAGGGGAGTGAGGTCGGCGAAGATCGACGCGCCGTCGCAGCCGACGTGCAGCGGATACCAGCGCGGCGTACCCGGTGGACGCTGACCGCAGATGCCCTTGAACGTCTGCACGTCCAGCAGGCGTACGTGGGTCGGGTCGGCCACCGCGTTGACGTGCCGCCACCAGGGGCTCATCACGTGCAGGACGCCGCCCGGACGCAGCACCCGGTGGCACTCGTCGAACAGCGGCAGGAAGTCGATCAGGTGCTCGACGATGTGCACCGCGAAGAAGACGTCCACCGAGTCGTCGCGCAGCGGCAGCAAGCCGGCCAGGTTGGCGACCGCGTTCACCCCCGGCGCCGGATAGATGTCCAGCCCCAGGTTGCCCGGCCACTGCTTGGTGGCACCGCAGCCCAGGTCGACCACCACCGGCGCCCGCCCGGCCACGGTGACCCGGCACCAGACCCCGAGTACGCCGGACAGCCGGCCGATCAGCTCCCGTACCAGCCGTAGCTGATCCGCATCTGCGACCTCACCGGTCAGGTGCGCCACCCCCCGGTCGAAGCGCACCTCGACCGCCGTTCCGCGCAGCCGCTCGTCGTGCCGGACCATGTCGGCCCACGCCTCGGCGAGGAAGCCGTCGGTCTGCCGGAGTCGCTCACCCGCAAGCGCGGTCTGCCCCATCGCCACCATGCGCCACCTCCGGCGGCCCGTTACCCCCATTTCGCCCCCATATGCCCCCGTCAGCACGCCCCCTCCACCGCGCGGGCGCAGGCGCCGCCGACCCGGGGCCCGGCAGCCGCCCCTCCCTGCCCAGCCGCCCTCGCCGTCCCCGCCCCGCCTCGCCCGGCCCGCACCCCGCCCGACCCGCCCGCGCTTCGCCCGGCCCGCCCGCGCTTCGCCCGACCGGCCCGCGCTTCGCCCGACCGGCCCGCGCTCCGCCCGACCCGCCCGCGCTCCGCCCGACCCGCCCGCGCTCCGCCCGCCCCGCGCCCGCCCCCAGCCCGCCGGCCCAGCCGTCCGCCCCGCCTGTCGCCGGTGATCAAGGAGTTTCTGTCACCGGTCGACACCCTCGAGGACACAAACTCCTTGATCACCGGGACTGCGCCTGAGGTCTTGGAAGATTTCGGCCCCTATGGGGGCACTTTCCTTCCAAGATCTCCCGCGGCTCGGGACGCGGCGCTGATCAAGGAGTTGGTGCTGGCACCAGCGGCGTGGATGGACCCAAACTCCTTGATCGGGCGAGGGGCCACCCGGACCCACCTCGTTGATCAAGGAGTTTGTGTCTTTGTGGGCCCCGGATCGGACACAAACTCCTTGATCACGGCCGGTCTCGGGTCGGGTTGTGCGCGGAGATGGCGGGGGCCTGGCTGCGCCCGTCGATCATGGAGTTGTGGCCGGGGCAAAGCTCCCGAAAGGGGCATGCTAGGGGCCGCAACTGCAAGATCAGCAGGGCGAGGGCGCGGGGTGAGGGCGCGGGGCGAAGAGAGAGGGTCAGGGGGAGAGGGTTCGGCGGACTGTGCGGGAGCTCCGCATGCGCTGGCGGGGCTGCGCGGCGGCCGTCTTCGGGCGCTTGAGGTGGTAGCGGTGCAACTCGTTGTTGCCCGGCAGCGACGGGTCCTCGCTCATCGCGACCAGTTCCCAGCCCTGGTCACCGGCCCGGTTCAGGTGGGCCAGCGCGGTGTCGCCGTACGGCGTCACGTCGATCATGGAGCCGTCCGGGCCGTACCAGATGAAGACGACCTCCCACCCGGTGTCGGTGGTGGCGGCCTGGCGGCGGCGGACCAGCAGCGCGTACTCCCACTTGAGCATGCGCTCATTGTGGACCCGCGCGGGCGACTCGGCACGGATCAGTGTTCGGCGATCCGTCCGTCCGCCACGCGCAGCCGCCGGTTCACGCTCACCGCGTCGAGCATCCGCCGGTCGTGGGTCACCAGCAGCAGGGTGCCCGGGTAGCTCGCCAGCGCCGACTCCAGCTGTTCGATCGCGGCCAGGTCGAGGTGGTTGGTCGGCTCGTCGAGCACGAGCAGGTTCACGCCGCGCCCCTGGAGCAGGGCCAGCGCGGCCCGGGTCCGCTCGCCGGGGGACAGCGTCGCCGCCGGGCGCAGCACGTGGTCGGCGCGCAGCCCGAACTTCGCCAGCAGCGTCCGCACGTCCGCCGGGGCGAGATCAGGTACGGCGGCGCCGAACGCGTCGAGCAGCGGCTGGTCGCCGAGGAACAGTCCCCGGGCCTGGTCGACCTCGCCGACCACCACACCCGGGCCGAGCGCGGCGTGCCCCTCGTCCAGTGGCAGCCGGCCCAGCAGCGCGGCGAGCAGGGTGCTCTTGCCGGAGCCGTTCGCCCCGGTGATCGCCACCCGGTCGGCCCAGTCGATCTGCAGGTCCACCGGGCCGAGCGTGAAGCCGCCACGGCGTACCACTGCTCCTCGGAGCGAGGCCACGACGGCGCCGGCGCGGGGCGCGGCGGCGATCTCCATCCGCAGCTCCCACTCCTTGCGCGGCTCCTCGACCACCTCCAGCCGCTCGATCAGCCGGGCGGTCTGCTTGGCCTTCGCGGCCTGCTTCTCGGTCGACTCGGCGCGATACTTGCGCCCGACCTTGTCGTTGTCGGTGGCCTTGCGGCGGGCGTTCTTGACGCCCTTCTCCATCCACGCCCGCTGGGTGCGGGCGCGCGCCTCCAGGTCGGCCTTCGTGTCGGCGTACTCCT
This sequence comes from Micromonospora sp. CA-248089, assembly GCF_050948515.1. NCBI lineage: Bacteria > Bacillati > Actinomycetota > Actinomycetes > Micromonosporales > Micromonosporaceae > Micromonospora > Micromonospora sp. CA-248089. The sequence continues at coordinate 5,872,690 of NZ_CP192016.1, read as the reverse complement.
CGTACTCCTCGCGGGCGTGCCGGCGCGCCACCTCCCGCTCCTCCAGGTAGGCCGCGTAGCCACCGCCGTAGTGGTTGACCTGCCGCTGGTGCAGGTCCAGCTCGACGATCCGGGTGACGGTGCGGGTGAGGAACTCGCGGTCGTGGCTGACCACCACGGTTCCGGCGCGCAGGCCGGTGACGAAGCGTTCCAGCCGGTCCAGCCCGGCCAGGTCGAGGTCGTTCGTCGGCTCGTCGAGCAGGAAGACGTCGTACCGGCTGAGCAGCAGCGACGCCAGCCCGGCGCGGGCGGCCTGCCCGCCGGACAGGCCGGTCATCGGATGGTCCAGGCCGACGTCGAGACCCAGCTCCGCGGCCACCTGCGCGGCCCGTTCGTCCAGATCCGCGCCGCCGAGGTCGAGCCAACGTTCCAGAGCGTTCGCGTACGCGTCGTCGGCGCCCGCCGCCCCGGCGGTGAGCGCCTCGGTGGCGGCGTCCAGCGCGGCCTGCTCGGCGGTCACCCCGGTGCGCCGGGCCAGGAACTCCCGGACCGTCTCGCCGGGCCGGCGCTCCGGCTCCTGCGGCAGGTAGCCGACGGTCGCCGTGGGCGGGCTCAGCGAGACCGAGCCCTGCTCGCGGGGGACAAGACCGGCGAGGGTACGCAGCAGCGTGGACTTGCCCGCGCCGTTGACCCCGACCAGACCCACCACGTCGCCGGGCGCGACGACCAGGTCGAGGTCTTCGAAGAGGAGGCGGTCACCGTGGCCGGCGGTGAGGTCCTTGGCGATCAACGTGGCGCTCATCAGGGCACCGAGCCTACCGGCGGGCGCATCCGGATTACCGCGACCCGCGCTTGCGGCGGCACCGATCTGAGGGAGACTCACAGCCGTGGTGACCACACTGGCGATCGACTGCGGTGGCGGCGGGATCAAGGCCTCCGTACTGGATGCCGCCGGAACCATGCGCGCGCGGCCGCTGCGCGTGCCCACGCCGTACCCGCTGCCGCCCGGCCTGTTCGTCAAGACGCTGCTGGATCTCGGCGCCCGCCTGCCCACGGCGGACCGGCTCACCGTCGGCATGCCCGGCATGATCCGGCACGGCGTGGTGGTGGCGACGCCGCACTACGTGACCCGCTCCGGGCCGCGCAGCCGCGTCGACCCGGAGCTGGTGGCCGAGTGGTCCGGGTACGACGCGCGCACCGCGCTGGCCGAGGCGTTCGGTGTGCCGGCGCTGGTGCTCAACGACGCCGAGGTGCACGGCGCGGGCGTGGTCGCCGGGACCGGCTGCGAGCTGGTGCTGACGCTCGGCACCGGGCTGGGCAGCGCGTTGTTCGACGGTGGGACGCTGGCGCCGCACCTGGAGCTGTCGCACGCGCCGGTGCGGTGGAACACCACCTACGACACGTACGTGGGGGAGCCGGAACGGCGGCGCCTCGGCGACGCGTTCTGGTCCCGGCGGATCCGGCAGGTGGTGGACGGCCTGCGGCCGGTGTTCCGCTGGGACCGGCTGTATCTCGGCGGCGGCAACTCCCGGCTGATCCGGCCCGAGCAGGTGGCCCGGATGGGCGACGACGTGGTGATCGTCCCCAACACTGCCGGAATCGTCGGTGGTGTCCGGGCCTGGGACCTGATCGGCGGCCGGTACGACCCGACCACCTGATCTTTCGCCCCGCAGGAACACTCGCGCTCGCGCCGGTGTTGTGCCAGCGTCGGACCAAGGGCCTGGCGCGACACGAGGAGGTGGGTCGAGTGGATCTTCTGGCGGAGTACCGGCGGGCGACCATGTTCTTCGAAGCGGGTGACCCGACCGGAGCGGCCCGGCTGCTCGAACCGATCATCGAGGCCGAGCCGGACAACTCCTCGGTCCGGCAGCTGCTGGCCCGCGCGTACTTCCAGTCGGCCCAGCTCAACCGGGCCGAGGAGCAGTTGCGCGAGCTGGTCGACCGCGACCCGAGCGACCACTACGCGCACCACGTGCTCGGCCGCACGCTGGAGCGGATGAACCGGCCGGTGGACGCGCTGCGGCACCTGCGCATCGCGGCCGCGATGTACTCGACGAACACCGACTACGCCACCGCGCTGCGCCGAGTGGAGGGCAAAGTCGGTCGTTGACCGATGACGCGGAAGGGCAGCCCGGGCGGGCTGCCCTTCCGCGTACCTAGGATGGGACCGTGAAGCTCAAGCTCGACCTCCACGACATCTACAACAAGGGCCACGACATCGATCGTGCGCTGCGCGGGATCATGGACGAGGCGGTGGCGAAGAAGGCCACGCTCGTGGAGATCATCCCGGGTAAGGGGTCGGGCGCGCTCAAGAAGAAGGTGCTGCGTTTCCTCGACCAGAAGGACGTGAAGCAGCTCTACCACCGGGTCGAGAAGGACTCGAAGAACTTCGGCCGGCTGTTCGTCCACTTCCGCTGGAAGTAGAACCGGCGTGCCCCTTGACCTGCACGTTGGGTCGTTCAGAGGGGGCCGGAAGCAAGATCATGCCGTTTCCAGGCCGTCTAGGGGCTCGGGAGGGTCGTCGTCCTCCTGGTCCTCGCCTAGCGCCTTGTCGATGGCTCGCCGGGTGCGGTCCTCACTCGTTGGCAGCAGGTGCGTGTAGGTCCGGAGGGTGAAGCCCGGGTCCGCGTGCCCGAGGTACGCCGAGAGGGCCTTGATGCTCTCCCCGGCGTCGAGGAGCACCGAGGCGTAGGTGTGCCGGAGCACGTGCATCCCGTTGTGCCTGTCGTCCGGTGCGCCGGTCGCCCTGATCGCGGGTTTCCAGACGCCGGAGTTGAACATCGAGCGGGTGAGGGCCGTTCCGGCGGGCGTCGACAGGTACAGCTCGACGGTCCGCAGCTCGCCCGTCAGGCTGGCCCACGGGAGGCTGACCGTGGCCGGTGGGAAGTCGGCCACGTGCCGCTTCAGTCGGTCGGCTACCGACTTGGGTAGGGGCACCTCGCGGGACTTGCCGCCCTTGGGCGGCGCGAAGATGAGTTGACCGCGAACGAGCTTGATCTGACGAGTGACGTGCAGGATGGGGCGTGTGCCGTCCAGGTCCGTTGGACTGGCCCCGAATATCTCGCCCTGTCGGAGACCGCATCCAGCGCCCAGGTCGACAGCGACTCGATACCGCTCCGGCACGTTGTTCCGGAACGACGCGAGCCGGGCCACGGTCCACGGCACGACCTTTGTCGGGGCTGGCTTGGGTCGGCGGATGCTCTTGACGGAGAACGGGTTACTGACGATCTTCCGGTCATCGACGGCGGCGTTGAGGATCATCGACACGTCGGTGAAGAGGACTCTCCGGTAGCCCACTGACAACCCGGATTCCTGGATGCGGCGTGCCCACTCCCGAACGGTGGCCGGCTGAATGGACGCCAGCGGCCGGTGCCCGAGCACCGGGTATACGTGCAGTCGTAGTTCGTACTCGATGCGGTCGCGGGTCAACATGTCGGTCGTCGCGGCGGCGAGCCATTCGTCGGCATATTGCTTGAACGTGAGGCGACCGGCGTCCGGATCGACGTAGGTGCCCTTCAAGATGTCGGCCTGGACGCTGGCGAGGAACGTTTGCGCGTCGCGCTTCTTCTTGTCGGGGAAGGACTGCGACTTCTCTTTGCCGTCCGGGGCGATATAGCGGACCCGGTAGCGCATCCCCTGACCGCATTCGGGCTTCGGTTCCTGCCGGGACTTCCCATCGGCACCGACCACCGTCCGGTACCAACGGTCAACGATGTGAGCCATGTCAGGCCGCCGTGGACTGGTCAGCGAACCAGGAGCGCACCGCGTCGGGGTCGTAGCGCAGGTGACGGCCGACCCGGGCGGCTGGGGGACCGTACTTGCGTTTGCGCCACTGGTAAAGCGTCTGAACGGGAACCCGCAGGTAAGCGGATACGTCTTGGATCTCCCAGAGAGCTTCCGGGGCGGCGGGTGCGGTCATTGGGGCTCCTTCCTGGTGATGGTGATGTAGGCGCGGCTTTCGCCGCTGTAGCCGCCGGTGCGGGTGCTGGTGCGGCAGGTGACGCGTTCGCGCCCTCCGTGGTGGGCGACGAGCTGGGCCGCGATGGTGGCGGCGTGGGTGGTGACGGTGGCGGTCGGGCCGATGAGCCGGACCGCGACCAGGGGGCGGGGACGTGCGGGCATGCGTGCTCCTTCCGGGCCGGGTGGTGGGGGTGTTGCGTGCGCTGTGGAGTTGTCAAGGAACGGCTACACGTGGCGTTGACACGTACGTGTCAAGCGGCCAGGGGTCGGACCGCGCGAGCGGCGGTGAGTTCGTCGGCCAGGGCGTCGAGTCCGGCTTGGTATCGCGCGCGAGCTTGGGCGGCGGCGGTGTTGGCCAGTAGGGCGTCGCCGGTGCTGATCCAGCCGGTGGCGTGGTAGCCGAGTTCGTAGATGACCTGTTCGGCTTGTTCGTCGTCCCAGGTGTGGGGGTGGCCCTCGGTGCGCCGCCAGATGGTGCGCTGCATGCGGATGAAGCCGAGGGTTGCGGAGAAGGCGCGGCTCTTAGTGGTGATGTGGCCGCCGTAGCCGAACTGGTGCGCCCACCGGCGTAGCCGCTGGTAGTCGGGGTGTTCGCCGATGTCCCAGCACGCGCGGATGAGGCGGCCGAGGTGGGTTGCCGGGTCGCCGTGGACGTCGACGGTGAGGTCGTCGACGCGGCGTAGGTTCAGGCCGGTGACTTCGGTGCTCTTGGTGACGTACTTGGCGATGTAGCCGGTGATCTGGGCGAGGTTGACCTCACCGCCGGGGGCGTTGACGTGCTTGACGTCGAGCCCCTTGTCACCCCAGGCGATGTGCCATCCCTGGCCGCCGTTGGCGGGGTGGCCGGCGGAGGTGTAGGAGGTCTTGACGAACGCCGTCCGGGCCGCCTGTTCGAACATGTCCCGGGTGATCTGGCGGGATGGTGGGACGATCGCGCCGGGGCAGTCGGGGTTATGGCCGTCGAGCCGGATCAGCGCGTGGTAGTGCACCACGCCGCGTACCTGGAACTCGTAGACCTTGATGTAGCGGCGGCGCAGCTCGACACCGTGAGCGCGGCCGAGGCGGCGCAACTCGCGGTCAACCTGTTGGATGGTGCGGCGCCACAGTTCCGGTGCCTCGTGGTTCCACACGACCTGCCCGTCGTGGTCGTAGCAGTCCAGGCAGAACGGTTGCCCGAGGTGGCTGTCACCGGCCTTGTGCCGGGCGGTGCAGCGCAGTTCGACACCGTGAGGGCAGACGCGGCCGAACGGACGGCAGATATCCGCGCGGCAGGTGCAGCCGTCCTTGCGGCGGCAGTCCGCGGCGTGGACCTTGACCGTCCGGTGGTGCACCGGCCCGAACGACGGGGCGGTGGCGGTGAGGAAGATGGCGATGTGCTCGTGCAGCGGCGGCAGTCCCCACCGGTCGCCCTGTAGCCCGGCCTTGATGAGGTGGTAGGTGTCGCGGCGATAGACCTCGGCGCAGGACGGGCACACGGCGGCGCGGCGGTTGCCGCAGGGGGTGTAGATCGCACCGTCGGGCATGGTGTCGGTGTCGATGGTGACCATGCGGTTGCCGTCACGGTCGTTGACGTGGATCTGCCCCGCCAGCCGGATCGGGTGCTTGCACGCCGACGCGGCGCGGACGTGGCCGAGCCAGTCGGCGTAGTCGGGATCCTGTGCGCGGGCGCGGCCGGAGGCGACGGTGCGGGGATCGTGGCCGCGCACCCAGCCGTCATCAGCGCGGCGGGTGGAGGTGGGTACAGCCCAGGGCCAGTGGCCGGTGTCTGCGTCGGCGGAGGCTCCCGTACCCGGGACCGTAGTGGTCCCGGGTGCGAGAGGCAGCGTCGAGGAGGTCACGCGGTGGCTCCCACGGCAGTGCCGTTGTGGGTCTTGTCGTTGATGGTCGGTGGGTTGTGGAGGGCCGTCAGGAGGTCGGCGGCTGTGTGGGTGGGCACGCGCAGTCGCACGGCGAGCTGGCCCGGGTTGATCGGTTCACCGTGGGCCTTTTCGTGCGCGGCGGCGACGAGCCGGGCGTTGGACAGCAACGCGGGCGGCGGGCCGGTGGTGACCGGTGCCGCAGGTGCCGGGATCGGGTCCGTGACGGTGTCCGGGGTCGGCTCGACCGTCGTCGGGGTGTCGGTGTCCTCGGTTGGGGTGGGCAGGTTGACGGGTTCGATAGGACGCGAATCGGTGTCGGTGTCGGGTACGGGGTTGGTGGCCGGGGTCGCGGCGGCCGGGCGGACCAGCGGCGAGGCGGGGATGTCGGATGACGGGGCCTCGGCGGTGGTGGCCGGCGCAGGTGCCGGGACGAGATCAGTGGGCCGGGTGGTGCGGTTTCCGGTGGCGAGTAGCGCGGCGGTGGCCATGAGCATCAGGCCATCCACGGCGAGGGGACCGAACCAGACGACGAGGGTTTCCTCGTTGTAGTGGTCGAGCAGTCCGGACAGGTGCCGATAGGACACGAACGCGGCGACCAGGGCCACGGGCGGCAGCCCGACCCAGCGCAGAACGTTCCAGCCCCAGCCGGTCGGCCAGGGCGTACGAGCAAGGATCTCAATGGCGATGAACAGGAACAGCGGCCACACGACCGCAGAGACCACCGCACCGGGTTCCGGCGACCAGTCGGCCGGGGCGTCCTTCGGGGCGATGAACGAGTGGGCGATGTTCGCGGCGACGGAGACGACTCCGCCGGAGAACGCGCCGATGTAGGCGTAGACGCGGCCATTCTTCTTGGCAGTCATGACGCCGCCTTGGGGTCGGTAGTGCGTTGCTCGGCGTGTATGCCGGTGAGTCCGGCGCGGATCGCCTCGCAGGTGGCGCAGGGGTCGCCGTGACCGGCGGTGCAGTCGGTGAGGTGGGCGTCGCGGATGATGCGGATGGACTCGGCGTAGTAGCCGGACAGGAACGATTCGAAGGCCAGCGGGCCGCGCTCGGCGAAGTCACCGGCGATGGCGGTGACTGTGTAGTCGTCGGGAGTCATGCGCTGCTGGGCGGCGACATTGACGAGTGAGTCGGTCATCGGGCACCTCCTGGGGTGCAGTCGAGGCATGCGCCGGTACCGCGGGGGATGTAGTAGGGCTTGACCTGGCCGCAGTCGGGGCAGGTGCGCCGGGCGGTGAGCGCCTTGTCGATGGCCGCCATCTGGGCGGCGGTGGCGGTGCGCTTGGGTTGCGCGAGGTCGAGGCGGTAGAGGTAGGCGACGCGCTTACCGCGACGCCACAGGATCTGCGCGGCGGGATCCTGCCCGCCGGGGCGAAGGTCGCGGGCGCGGAGCTGACGGCGGGTCAGCAGGTCGCCGGGAGCGAGCTTGAACGGGTAGGTGGGCAGGCCGTAGCGCTCGCCGGTCGGGTCGTAGAACACCATCGGGTCGTCGTCCTCCTGGTCGTCGTCGGCCGGACCGCCGGCCGGGGTGCCGGTGGCGAAGGTCGGGTGTTCGTAGGTGTCCCGGTCGATGTCCTCGGGCAGGAACGCCGCCGAGCACACGGCGCAGACGATCGGCCCTTCTTCGAAGGCCGTGACAGCGATGCGCAGCTTGCGGGGGCACTCGCATTCACACGAGACGCCGTTGTTGTTGTTCGTGCGCTGCTTGCCTTCCCCGGTGGGTTCGGGGTGGCGGTAGAAGCGCAGCGCTTCGGTGAGGTCGGTGATGACGGCCCGGTAGCGGGCGCGGGTGATGTCGGTGAGGGTGCAGGGGGAGTAGCCGAGCTTGTCGTCTTTGGTGGTGGACATGCCGAGTTCGGCGGCCAGGGTGGCGAAGCGCTTGTTGTGCCAGCGGCCCTGCCGGGAGGTGTCCTGAATGCCCCGGACGTCGGCCAGGGCGTGGGTCGCTTCGTGCAGGAGGGTGGTGAAGACGGCTTCCGGTTCGCGGGACAGCCCTTCACCGGAGATGAGGATTTCGGGGAGTTGGGTGTCGCCGTGCTGCCAGCGCAGAGCGGCGAAGTGGCCCCACTTCATGCCCTGGTTGGGCTTGGTGGGCGAGCCGGAGCCGACGACGAGGACGACGGCCGGGATCTCGGTGTGCTGGGCGCGGATCGCAGCCCACGCGGATTCGAGCGCGCCGACGAGCGCGGCGGTGGAGATAGGGTTTTGACACGTACGTGTCAGGTCGGTGGTGTGGGCGGCGGTGCTCATGCGGCCCTCCGGATGGTGTGCTTGCGGTAGGCGATGGCGGCGGCGCACAGCGCCTGCGTGACGTGGGCCGGGGTGCGGCCGGGAGCGGTCTCCCAGGCGAAGACCGAGGCGTGCTGACCGGCGTGGCCGACGGCGATGAGGTAGGTGTTGAACCACTCGACGGCGGCGCTGTAGGTGTGCTGTTCGGCGTCGGTGATGCCGGTGAGGTACCAGCGGGGACGGCCGAACACGGCCGCCCGGATCGCGCCGAGGATCGACGCCGGGTACAGGCCGGTGCGGTGACAGGCGCACTTCGCGGTGCAGCCGTCGTGGCTGTCGTAGAGGCCGGTCGGCGTCCAGCCGTGCTGGGCCAGGTAGAGGGCGGCGCGGTCGAGGATGGCGTGGACGCTGCCGGTCGGCAGCGCGGTGACGGTGCTCATCGGGCACCGATCCACGCAAGGAAGCCTTCACGGGTCGGGTGCTTCTCGGCCCAGACGCAGGCGTCGGCGTAGGTTTCGAGGTCGTCCTCGGTGGCGTGGGTCCAGTCGTAGTTGTCGGCGGCGGCGCGCAGTGTGGTGATGACGCGCTCGGCGGTCTGGTCGTCGCGGTCGTTCCAGTCGATCGCGTCCGTCGGAGCGGTGTTCCAGTCGTCGCCGTAGGCGATGATGCCGAGGTCGGTCAGGTAGTGGGTGAGGTAGTCGATGGCGCGGGTGCAGTCGCGGGCGCCGGACCCGTGGGTGGCGGGGATGGTGATGAGGCGGCCGTGGGCGGCCATGCCGATCGCGCCGACGGCGCAGGCGGGCGGGAAGGTGCCGCCCTGGTTGCTGTAGTAGGTGCCCTTGATCCAGCCGTGGATTTCCAGGTAGCGGGCGGCGCAGCGCAGGGTGTCGGCCGGGGTCAGGTCGGCCAGCGCGCCGGGGGTGGTGGTCGGTTTTTGGGTAGGGTTCATGGCGGCCACGTCCTTTCGTGGGCGGTGGTTGGGTCGGCGGACCGGGCAGCTTTCTCAGGGCATTGGCCGGTCCGTCGGCCGCTTCTATCGGTGGTGCAGGTGGAGCCGGAGGAACACCCGCTGCCGGTCGTCATGAGGGCCAGCGGCGGTGGGTGCGGAGCGGAAGACGAGTACGCCCGCGTTGCGGGTGATGGCGGTCAGCGCGGCGATGTCCTCGCCGGTGCCGACGAGCACCAGGTCCACGACGCGGGTCGGGACAGCGGTCCGGGCGTTCATGCCGCCGCTCCGATGTCGGAGCTGTCGTGGCGGCGGGTCCAGGCGGCGTAGTCGGCCACGCGGATGATGTCGGTGTCGCTCATGTAGGCGGCCTTGACGCGGTTCGGGATGCCGCCTTCGGCGATGAGGAAGCCCTCGCCCTGGTTGTTCGGGTCGATGGTGTTGGAGGAGAAGCCCCGGGCGTACCAGCCGTGGCCGAGGATGATGTCCGAGGACACGTCGTTGGTGCAGCGGCCGGCAAACCGCCACGCGAACAGGTCCCGCAGCGACGGCGGGATGATGTCCGACGAGGGGCGCTGCGTCGCGGCGGCGACGATGATCCCGACGGCACGGCCCCGGGCCACGATGTCGCGCAGCAGCGCGGCGAACAGTTCCTGGGTCTTCTTGTCCCCGGCGGTGGCGGAGAAGTAGGCGATCTCGTCGCAGGCGACGAGGATCTGCCCGAACACGTCGTTGCGGCCGATCTTGCGACGGCGGCGCGACATCAGGAACGAGTAGCGGTTGTCCATCACCGTCTGCACCCGGCGCAGGGTACGGATGGCGTGCTCGATGTCCGGGCCGACGAATACGTCGGCGGCGTCCTGCCACAGGCCGAGTTCGACCTGCTTGCCGTCGAGCAGGCACAGCCGCACGTCGGGGCACAGCGCCGCGTGGCCGACGATGGTGTTCAACAGGCTGGACTTGCCCGCGCCGGGCTCGCCGCCGATGAGGATGTTCCGGTAGATCATCGGCAGGTAGACGGCCTGGCCGAACTCGTCGATGCCGAGGAACACCGGGTCGAAGATGGACAGGCCCGCGCCGACCGGCACCGTGTCGGCCGACGTGGCAGGTAGTTCGATGGTGTCGGTGAGATCCATGACGGGCTCCCGGTGGGTCGGTTGACACGTACGTGTCAAAGACGGGTGAGGGTGGGAAGGGCGCGGACACTCGACCCGGTGGGTACTGGTCCGCGCCGTCCCGGCGGTCAGGCGTAGTCGGAGGGGTCGAACCCGTTGGTCGGGCTCGCCTCGGTGGTGGAGGGGTTGCGCGGCTTGCGCGGCCGAGGAGTCTCGGCGGTGAGGGTGGCCGGGGTGTCCGGCACGTCGGGCAGGTCCAGGCCGACAGGCGGCATGCCCGGGGAGGTGGGGGCGTTGGCGGGCATGTCCGTAGGGACGTGGTCCGGCAGCGGGGACACGATGGTTGCCGCGAGGGGTTCGCGGCGGGTGATGTCCAGGCGGATCAGAGCGGCGTAGCGGCGGGAGGCGCGCATGACGCGGACCTCGTTGGCCCAGCACGCGACGGCGAGCTTCTGCACCTGGCCGTCCTGCTCCAAGTCCCGCAGGGACAGGCCGGGACGCAGCCACACCCACACCCGCTCACCGGCCGGGGTCGGCTTCGCGGGCAGGATCAGCGGCAGCGAACCGTGCCGGTTGGTGGCGATGAACGCGGCGAAGCACAGCCGCAGCCGGTGCCGCACCACCAGACACCACACGAGCGCCATGACGCGGCGGCGGACCGGGCCGATAGCGGCCGGCACGCCGACGACCAGGGCGACGACGAGCAGCGAGCCCCACAGCGGGGTCGACTGCATCAGCGCGGTCCAGCCGTAGACGGCGGCCAGGCCGAGCCCGATTTCCGGCAGCCAGTGCCAGAAGACGCGCAGGACCGGCCACGCCACGATGAACGCGAACGTCACCGCGCCGAGCACAGCGCCGATGATCCCGCCGAGCAGGGCGCCCACGATCGGGTGCAGGTAGTGCGAGGCGACGGTGGCGGCCAGCAGGCCGACGACGCCGAGAACGACCCAGAAGGCGATGATGGCCCGACGACGGTAGGAGCGGGCGATCGGAGCTTCGATGACGGTGACGTTGCCCCCACGGTTCGACCAGCCGAACGGGGACCTCTGGCTAGACTTGGACACGACAAGTCCTCCCAACATGGGACCGGAGTTGTTGACAGGACGCGGGCTCGCAGACGACGCCAATCAACGGCGAGCCCGTGTCCACCACTTCTGTTGGAGCAGATGACACGCCCGCCGCTAGGCGGCGGTGTCCAGCGGCGTCAGGCCCGAGGCCCGGAACGCCACACCCGAACGGACCTTGCCGTCCCGGTCGTTGACCCAGGGCAGCGCCTCCAGGTCCACCGGCTGCACCGGCTGACGGACCGTCACCGGCGGCATCACCGGGTTCACGACCGTCACGTTGATGACCTCCGCAGCACCCTCCGAGAGGGCGTAGAGGTGCACCGTCCACATCGGGTTCTTCGTCTCCCGGTCGAACTTCTGCTGACCGTTCTGGTCCAGCTTCGGCACCGGGTTCACCGACACCTCGTACGACACCCGCGAGGTGTCCAGCAGCAGACGTCCCATGACTGACTCCTTCATCTCGTGAGCTGAGCCCGTATCGCCGGGCCGGATGCGTCCTCCCTGGACGGCAGCTCTTCTGGAATCAGGGTGCGTCGATCGGTAGTGACGAGTTCACCACGAGATATGGACGACTAGGGACGTCCTTGCTAACGTAAGTCGTCCCTGAAGTCGTCCCGTTGTTCAGAAGCAGGAGCGTCCATGCCGAACGACCGTCTACGCAGCAGGATGCTGACGAAAGGGCTGACGCCTGGGGCACTCGCGGAAAGACTTGGTGTCGACCCGAAGACCGTCGAGCGGTGGATCACCCAGGACCGGAACCCATACCCGCGCTATCGCCACACGATCGCTGAGCTGCTAGACGAGAGCGAGTCCTACCTCTGGCCGGACGCTCTGCCGGCGCAGCGAGCGGCGCAGGTCAGCCAGTCCGAGGTGGTCCACATCTACCCTCGCCGCGGAGCCGTCCCGACGGACCTCTGGCAGCAGCTCTTGGAGAAGGCCACCCGACAGATCGGCGTCCTGGTCTACGGCGGCCTGTTCCTGCCCGAGTTCAACCACCGATGGGTGCCGACGCTTCGCGAGAAGGCGCTCGCAGGCGCCCAGGTGGAGTTGCTATTCGGTGATCCCGACGGCAAGCACATCGCCGAGCGGGGGAACGACGAGGGCATCGGCGCTGCCATGTCGAGCAAGATTCTGAACGCGCTTGCCTTCTACAAAGAGCTACGAGACCTGGACACCGTCGGGATCTACTACCACGACACGATCCTCTACAACTCCATCTACCGCTTCGATGACGAGATGCTGGTTAACACCCACCTCTACGGCACACCCGCCGCCTACGCCCCGGTGCTGCATCTCCGGCGCATCGGCGGAGCGGAGCTGTTCGACAACTACGTCGCTAGCTTCAAGCAGGTACTCGGGAAGAAGCGGGCCGTCTGGCCTGAGCACTGAGTTGCCGCCGATGAGAGGCTAGGACCATGGCCCGGACCGAGCACTTCAACGACCCGAACGCCCCGAAGCCGAACAGCATCGTTGTCGCGGTCACCGTCTTCGTGCAGGACGAGCTGGGCCGGGTACTCCTCATCCAGCGGACCGACAACGGCCTCTGGGCGCTGCCAGGCGGCGCCCAGGACTTCGGTGAGTACATCGCGGAGACGGCCGTGCGGGAAACGCGCGAGGAAACCGGCGTAGAGGTAGAGGTGACCGGCATGGTCGGGATCTACACCAACCCGAATCACGTAGTCGAGTACAGCGATGGCGAGGTGCGTCAGCAGTTCTCGATCTGCTTTCGTGGTCGGTACGTCAGCGGCCAGCCGACGCCGAGCGACGAGTCCTCGGAGGTGCGGTGGGTCGCACGCGATGAGCTGGACGACCTGGCCATCCACCCGTCGATGCGGCTGCGGATCGACCACGGCTTCGAGAGCCGGCAGCAGCCGTACATCGGTTAGGCCCGCAGCCGTTCTTCTGTCCGACGGATGGCTTCCAGCAGCGGCGCTTCCGCCTTGACCCAGAAGCGCGTCACGAGGTCATCCGGGCCGTATCGCGCACGGATCTCAGCTAGCCGTTCATCTACGGTCAGGTCTTGCCCGTCAGGCCCTGTAGTCATGTCGGCGAACCAGAGCGCGTCGGACGTAGGTGACTGTTCAAGGGGAAACTCGGCCATGAGAGCACGTTTCAACCCCCGTTCTTCAGCTTCGAACGAGGCGCAGGAGTGATGGGCGACCAAGCTTGCGAGGCGTGGATGGATGCCCTGCCGGAGCAACCATCTAGCGCCATCCAGCGCATGGAAGCCGGTGTCAGCGATTTTAGGCGCGTAGCCGATGTCATGAAGCCATCCAGCAGCAGCAAGCACTTCTGCATCATCGCCGACGAGTCGGCCCAGGCTCTCAGCCTTTACTCCGACGGCCTGTACGTGTTTCCACCTCGTTGGTAATGATTCAGAAAGTTGTCTCTCCGCCGCTTGGATCGCCCACTGAAGATCAGTCACGCCGCAAGGATATAGGGGACCGCCAGCGAAACCAAGCGGGTGCACAATGGAAGTGGAAGCGACCTAGAGTAGGTCGAAGAGCCGAACCGGGTCGATGTTGCCGGCGGAAGGCGTGTATTGCCTGTGTGGTGGCCGAGTGGGCCCTGCATCGTCATCCGGTGCGAAACCCTTGCCATCGCTTTCCTGAAGTTGCTCTTCAATAAGCTGTTCCGCCTCCCAGGTGTCAACGGCGCGACTCCATTGCGTAGCGACCGCCTTGATCTCGTCAATCGATGCCTCTTCGTCGCCATTCGGGTCATCTTGTAATTGATCGACGATCTCATCGATCTGGAACTGTGCGAACTCGTCAAATTCATCTTCCATATTTCGGAGAAAATCGTCTGTGACGGGCACGACATCTATTATGTCTCGCAATATGGACCACTCTTCCACATCTCGCGGATTGCTCATGCGCTTCAATAGGCCGTGCTCGAATCTCGTTCGCGTTGGCCGCCAGTTGGTCGGAATAGCGGCTCGCAGAGTCTGGGCCAGCGCCAGCAAGTGGCTGGCCCTCATCTTCCGGACATTCACCAACACCCCATTGATTACATCTTCGATCATTTGTTGCGGTGGCGTTTGCCCCGTGAGGCCGCACAAGGCAAGGTACAGCTTCAAGCGTTCCCCGATTATTTCGTACCACTCGTATCGAGGGCGAATAAGCGGCAGGCTACTTGTAAGTGCGCCGGCTGTGAAAAGGGTGCGCTCGACCCCCTTCAGCATGTCCTGCTCCAGCTCAACCAGTCGAGGGCTGAAAACCCCACCAGGTGGCTGATTCCTGACAAAGTAGCCGCACAGGCCAGCAAGCGTCCGTACCTGTTCGTAGAATGGCGCAGATCGGACTATCCCCTGCAGTTGGTCGGGGTAGCGCAAAAGAAAATCGCCGACTGCATCTGCCAAACCTGGGTTAAGTCCTGCCACCGCGAAATTCTTTCGGTCCTCCCAGTTCAGATGAAGCAAGTCGCCATCCAGTACCGAAATGGCCGCGTCTAGATCTACCTCTAAGCAGTGTTGGCCATTTAGCTGGTACATGGATCTAACTGCCTTGTAGAGCTCGTCCACCCGAACTACGATCGTCCCAAACGAATAGCGAACCAAGAGGATATCGCGTTGCAGTTCGGTAAGCTGATAACGAAGAACGTGATCCCACAGGCCTTCTGGACGTTCAAGAGCCTCAAGTAGTCGTGCAGGGACCGTGGGGCTGCTGGATTGCGGCAGAGGCTGATCTTTAGGTTTTCCATTTCTCGGATGGCGATGGAGGCCGTTGGCTCTCGTTAGAAGGGAAATGGCTGCTTCCGTCAGTCGTGGATTGAACTTGGGGTGGCATGCGACTTTGACGTAATCCTTAGAAGGCGACTGACGTGCAAGGCCGCGTAGCGGCGAAAAATACAACTGGTTGTAGAGAATATGGGCCTTCTCGTGCAGTGAAAGGGCCTCCGACTTCACGGATACGCGACTGGCATCAAAAATTTCGTGATTCAGGCGTTCGTAGCTCTGCTGTGCCTGCCGCAGAACGTAGTCACGTGTTGTCATGATGAATATCTTCCGGGGGTCCGCCTCTACTAGTCGCAGCAGTCTGACCAGTTCCGAGTCGCCACCAACCTTTAGCTTCGCATCCAAGCTATTCTGGCCAAGAAAGTCGTCGAAGAAGAGCACCTGCTTGGCGTTAGTGCTGATTTGTGCCTCTAGTTCACGCACGTCACCGACGGCTGTAATCGGTTCCCAACCCTCTGCCATCAATTGGAGCAAAAGGATATGCGCCGTAGTTGTTTTCCCGACGCCGGGAGGGCCCGCAAGGATGCATATCCCCAACTCATCGATTGTCTCTCTCGCCTTTGCAATGAACTTCGTTTCAACGAAGGTTCGTTGGAGCCTTGTAAGCTCCGAGCGGAGATTCTCGGATCTCAAACTTTCCATATGATGTAGTAGCGACGAAAGCAGTGACCCGCTGAGCATCCAGAGCTTCGGCGTGGCCCTCTCAACTGCGGGATGACGGCGGACGAGGGCGGCAATGTCTTCTCGCCCAAGGATGTCTGCCTCTGCGATCCTTTTAGAATAAAGGTCTACGATGCTCTTCTTGTTGAGTCGGGTCAACCTGGCAGATGTTGCAAGGAGATATCTTGAGGCCTCGTTAACAATAGGCTTCTTGGCCTCTTTGGCGAGTCCTCCCTTGATTTCGTCGTACGAAGCAAGGGGGTGATGCTTGCACTGGACCACCAGCTCGTCGCCGGAGGCCAATCGGAGTGGCGTATCCGTCGGCCCTAAGACACGAAGATCTACCCCGCCGTCCCGGCCCCTGGGAAATGACTCTACGTGTGTGCGCCATTCGGCAGTCAGAAGGTCTGCGACGAGTCGCTCGAAGTCGTAGTCTGACAGGTTCTCGAAACCGTCTGTCACTTGGCACCCTCTGATTGCTTTGTCGGCGGCGTTGTGTCGGTTCTGGTCGAGCCTGAGGCTGCCCAACGCATCCCTATATTCTGTGAGAACTTTCTGTACGAGATCAAGGCGGCCCGCGTCGCGGGCCGCTCGCGCCGCCGAACCTGGGCCGGGCCGATGGCCCGCCGCCGCGCCTCTGGCCTTCGGCCGCCAGCGCGTCAGTGTTAGCCCGCCGGCGGCGCGAGATGCGACGAAGCCCCGGGCCGCCATGGGTGCTGGCAGATCCGGGGCTTCGATGCGAGGCGACAGCAAGGGCGGTGCCTCCGGCGGGGTCCTCGGGCACTCTGGGATGGTGGCGCCATCCCGACAACCTTCGTCCGGGCAGAGCCGAGCAGATGGGGCCTGCCCGGTCAAGGTCGTTCAGCCGCTGGGTGCTCCACCTTGACCGGGCAGGCCCCACCCGCTCCACTGTGTGCGGACGAAGGCTGACGGGATGGCTTGTAGACTAAGAGGAGACGGCTGGCGAACGACGACACGCGATAAGTGGGCCGGACGCAGTCCTCGATTTGGTAGGTCGCTTATGCGACCAAAAGATCACTGAGCGCAGATAGATGCTCAACCTCGTTGCGGTGCTGTCTCGCCTGAAGGACAAGATTTGCTACAACAAGAGCAGGGCTTGCGTCGGGCACCTTCAATTGCAGGCAGCGCCGCAGCCAAGGTGCCACCTCACTCCACCGATAGAAGTGGGCACCTTCCCGATTCGGATTCACTGGCGGAGGAAAGCTGCCCGGGCCCCTCGTCCCCGTGACATATCGTCGGACAGACTCCCTGCTCTGGCCAATCCGATCAGCAATGTCGGCAAGCGTTACCAGGTCCTGGTCGATCAAACGCGTGACCCTGAGCCCAACCGATTCGACACAGCGGACAGCGGAAGCGATCGCATCCGCAAGAGTCGGTGCCTCGCGATCGAACTCGACAATCGCGAGGCCCTCCTCAGTCCCGAACGCGCCGTCGTCGCAACCAGCATCGTATAGCGCGTCCAGGTCGTCGTCGGTAGGCCGCCGATCTAGCACGAGCGTGAACACGTGTGACGCCACGGGCCTACCCCCCTTCCTCCTTACCAGCTTGCCAGCAACGGCACCTCAATGCCGGTGGTTGCTGGTGAAGCGGTCGATTTGCTTGGCATGAGTGCCCGGGTTGCGTGGCGTAGTCCAGACATCTCGGCTCGATCCACACGACTCGCACCTCACCTCCGCCCACCGGTGGTTACGGTGAACGAACTCAATCGAGAGTCCTGCTTCCTCAGCGCGCTGCAGCGCGTCGGCGATCTCTTTCTTCTGGTGCCGACCTCGGCTCACCATGTGCCACTCCCTCGGTTAGCAGCCTTTTTCTTTTGCCCATCTGTGCCTCCGAGGTCGGGTCGGTTGGTTGGTGCGGGTTGGTTGTGCTGGGCCGTATGGGGGAGTTGCTGTTAGCGGCGGACGAGCTCCCCCGGGCCCTGGTGCAAGAGTACACCACCCCGGTGCGAAAGTGCACCAGGCCGCCGACGGCCCGGCGCGTTGGGCCTTCCGGACCGACGAGGCGCACGCCTGGAGAGGGCATTCGACGTCGGGTTCGGGCCACGAGCATCGCGGGCGGTTCCGGTGATCATCGGGCACAGGTCCGGCACGACTAACCCTGGAGAGGCGGCAGCGTTAAGCGGCAGGCGGTTTCTCGGTGTCGCTGCGCGGTCGCAAGATCATGCCGTACTCAGGCCGTCAAACGGGAGCCTGAGTTGACCATCGTTGACCATCCATGCCAGACGTAGCCGCAGTTCGGAGGCTCAGTCGTCCAGTTTGATCGACCACGCCCCCGCCGTAGATCAATTCCGCTGGAAGTAGCCGGTCACGCTGGGCGTCCCCCGAACACCCAGTTGTGCACCTCCACCTCGGCGTACCGGTCGGCGGTCAGCACGGCGCGTGCCTCGTCCGGCCCGGCCGCCCGTACCAGCGCCGCCGTCCCCACCCACGTCCCGCCGTCGTCGGACAGCAGTGGCCCGTACGCGATCAGCTCGTCCTGCCGCTGCGGCAGCACCGGACCGGCGCCCTGCTCCGGACCGAGCCCGAGCACCAGGTAGCGGTTGCCACCGGTCCGGCCCCCGGGGAACTCCCACATGGTGCGGCCCAGCATGTTCCGCCACCGCCGCAGCATCACGTCCCGGTACGCGCCGGCCTGGTAGTTGGGCTCGTCGAAGGCGAACGCCCGGGCGGCCGCCGGGTCGGGCAGGCTCAGGATGTGCACGCTGCCGGTCGGTGAACCGTCGTCGGCGAGGGTCGGGCCGCGCGCGATCATCTGCTCCGCGTACCGGTCCATGTAGGACCAGTGCTCCTCGATCAGCTTCTGGCGCAGTGTTGCCGAGCCGAGCCGATCGCGGTGGTAGCAGAAGAACTCCATGACCCGAGTCTCGCCGTCGATCAACAGGCGTAGCCACTTTTTTGTGGGTACTTGTCGGCGTGCGCGACGGCGACGAACCTGGTTGTGGGTGGAGGCGAAAAGGGGCAGGTCAGGAGGCGGTGCGGGCTTCGGCGAGTTTGTCCAGGCGGCGGTGGCCCCAGTCGGAGAGGGGAGTCAGCGCCTCGGCCAGTTCGCGGCCGAAAGTGGTGAGCGAGTACTCGGTCTTCAACGGCAGCACCTCGTACGCCTCCCGGTGCACCAGGCCGTCGCCCTCCATCTCCCGTAACGCCTGAGTCAGCACCTTCTCGGTGAGGCCCGGAAGCTGCCGGCGCAGCTCTCCGGGGCGGCGCGGGCCGGATTCCAGCAGCCAGAGCAGGGCTGTCTTCCACTTGCCGTCGATCACGGCGATCGCGGCCGTCACTCCACAGACGTTCAGATCCTGGGCCCGGCTGCGCGTCATCTGCGTCCCGTTCGACAAGAGGAGTCTGCGTGAACACCAATCCCGACAAGTCTGTCACGGTGCTCGGTCTGGGACCGATGGGTCGTGCGCTGGCCGGCGCCTTCCTGAGCGCCGGAGTGCCCACGACGGTCTGGAATCGCACGCCGGGCAAGGACCGTGAGCTGGTCGAGCGGGGCGCGACAAGCGCACGGACCGCCGAGGAGGCGGTCGCCGCGAGCGAACTGACTGTGGTCTGCGTGGTGAACTACGACGCGTCGGACGCGATCCTGCGACGCGACGCCGTGACCGCCGCGCTCGAAGGGCGCACGGTCGTCAGCCTGACGGCCGACACCCCGGACCGGGCCCGGGACACCGCGCGGTGGGCGGCCGGACACGGCATCCGGTATCTGGACGGCGCGATCATGACGCCGACCACCACCATCGGCACCGCGGACGCGGTGCTCATCTACAGCGGTCCGGCCGGCCTTTACCAGGAGCACCAGCCGGTGCTCGACGCGCTGGGCGGCACCCACACCCACCTCGGCGAGGAGATCGGGCGTGCGGCGGCGTACGACATCGCGCTGCTCGACATCTTCTGGACCGCGATGGCGGGTTACGCGCACGCGCTGGCGGTGGCGAAGGCGGAAGGCGTGACGGCCCGGGAACTCGCGCCGTTCGCTGCCGGCATCGCCGCGATCCTGCCGCCCATCTTCGAGGAGGGCGCGGCGGAGATGGACACGGGCAGCTTCCCCGGAGACGGCAACCCGATCACCTCCGCCGTGTCGTCCATGGCGCACATCGTCCACACGTCCGAGGCGCACGGCATCGACGCCGGGGTGATGCGTGCGGCCGAGGGAATGGCCCGCCGGGTCGTGGGACTGGGCCACGGCGCGGACGGTTTCCTGCGGGTCGCTGAGGTGCTGGGGCGGCGCTGACCCACAGCCAGTACGCCGAAGCGGCGGCATCCCGGCGTGGGGATACCGCCACTTCGGCGAGGTGGTGTCGATCAAGCGGCAGTGTCGATCAAGCGGCGGTCAGAGCGGGTACGTGCGCGCCACCGCCAGCATCTCCGAGCTGTGCGACCCGACCACGCCCACACCCTCCGGCCGGGGCCGGAACCCGGGCACGGAGGACAGCCCGTCACTGGCGTCCATCGCCCGCACCGAAACGGCACCGCCCCGGGGCACGAGCGTCAGCGTGACCTCGACACCCTCCGGCGGCGGGGCGTGGAACACGACCCCGAACCCCCACTTGCCGTCGGCCGGCTCGACCGGCACGTCCCGTCCGGCCACCGATGCGGACCGCACGGTGGCGGTGCTGGTGTCGACGTGCAGCGTGAGCAGGCGTACCTGCCGCTGCGGCACCACCCGGACCCGCAGCACGCGCTGGTCACCGGTGCGGGTGTCGGAGAGCAGCTCCACCTTCGGGGCGGGCAGGGGCGCCGCGGTGGCCGAGCCGCCGCGCAGCTCGGTGGCGCCCAGCCCGGGGAAGTCGTCGGCGATCGAGACCGTGCCGTCGACGTAGCCGTCGGTCCACGGCTGCGGCTTCTCCTCCCGGGTGAGCCAGGCCGCCTTGCCGGTGCCCGCATCCAGCGCGTACATCAGGTGCGTCGGCACGGGATGTGCGGCGTCGAAGCGGTCCACGGCGAGGCCGACCCCGGCGAGCACCACCGCCGCCAGCGCGGCGGCCGCGGCGGGCAGCGCGCCGAGCCGGCGTGCGCGCAGCGCGAGCAGGCCGCGCTGGCCGCCGGCCCGGGGGTGCAGCAGGTCCACCACCGGGAGTACGGCGAGGCCGAGCAGCACCGCGACGAGCGCGGCTACCGCGCCCATGCCCATGCCCAACGCGGGGAACAGCAGCACCACCGGAGGCAGCAGGATCACGACTGCGACCGCGGCGGCGAGCGTCACCGCGACCACCGGCCACGGTCCGTCGCGCCGGGTGGCGAGCGCCACGAAACCGGCGAGCGCGCCGGCCAGCGCCGGCAGTGTCGTCAGGTACGCCCCACCGGGTACCGCCACGGCGAGCAGCACACCGAACACGGCGAGCCAGGCCAGCCCGCCGAACGCCAGCGCGGCCGGGCCGACCCGGCGGCGCAGCAGCGCGTACCAGCAGAACAGCACGGCGGCGGAGAGTGCCACGACGGCGAGCCGGTACCAGCCCGGGCGGTACGGGTCGAGCAGCTCGGCGTACCCGGGTCGGATCGTGGTGATCGCGGCCCAGAGCAGCCACGCGCCCAGCGGGGCCACGACGACCGGCAGCAGGGTCAGGCCGAAGCCGGCGGCGAGCGTGCCGGCGGTGGCCCGCCCCCGGCGGCGCAGGAGCCAGCCGAGCGCGCCGACGGCGAGCAGCGCGACCACCGCGAGCGGCAGCGTCAGCCAGCCGGGGTAGCGCACCAGCCCGCCGAGCACCGGGAAGTAGGTGTCGTCGTGGCCGGCGCGCAGGTCGCCCAGGTCGGTACGGCCGAACTCACGGGCCAGGCCGAGCGCGTTGTCGCCGTGCATCTGGAGGCTGCCCCGGTCGACCCGGGCCGGCACGTCCAGCGGGGTGTGATAGATCGCGCCGCCGTCGATGTAGGCGGAGTTCAGCCCGACGAACTTCCGGTCCAGGAACGCGGTGAAGTCGGTGTCGTTCGGCAGCGCCCGGTAGATCTCCACCGCGAACGACGTGCCCACCGGGTGCGGCGCGGCCCTGCCGAAGATCTCCACCAGCTTCGCGTTGTTCCGGGACGTCTCGAACATGATCACCGGGCCGGTGGAGCCACGCGCCTCCAGGTTGAGCACGACGCCGCCGTCGCGGGCGAGCGGATGGTCGCCGGCGAACCCGGCGGCCCCGCACAGGCACGCCTCCTCCGCGTCGGTGAGCACGAAGACGATGTCGTTGCGGGGGCGCGGGCCGGTGGTGAGCGCCCGCGCGACCTCCAGGATCGTGGCGGTGCCGGCGGCGTCGTCGTTGCCACCCGGCCCGGTCTGCACCGAGTCGTAGTGCGAGACCAGGAACACCTTCCCGGTCGGGTCGGTGCCGGGCAGGCGGGCCACCACGTTGCGGACCCGGGCCAGCGTGGCCCCGCCCGCCGCGCCGGACAGCTGCCCGGCCTCGGGCGCCACCGCGTCCTGCACCTCGGTCTGCAGGCCCAGCCCGCGCAGCGTCGTCACCAGATGCTCGCGTACCCGGTCGTTGGCGGCGCTGCCCGCCACGTGCGGCTCGGCCGCGATCACCTCGACATTCCGGAAGGCCCGGGCGGCGCTGAACTCGCCCTCGGGCGCGTCCGCCGGGGCCGGCGCCGGGGTGGAGAGGCCGGCCAGGACGCCCGCCCCGACGGCGAGCAGCGCGACGAGCGCGGCGACGGCGGCGATCGGCCGCCGGCGGGGCCGGGTGAACGCGCGGTCGGCGGGGCGGGTGGGGGGTGCGCCCACGGGGACTCCTCGGGGTGGATCTACGGGGTGGGGATCATCCTGCACCCCCGAGGGCTGCGGCGGCAGTCCTCGGTCGGTGCGCTGCGGGCGTGACAGCGCTCCCGGCGTAACATCGTCTGTCGACCGCGCCGCTGTGGAAGTGGATCGGTCACACGCTCCGCCGCGCCGGTGTCGGTCGCGTTGTGTGCGACTGTTGTCTGAGTCAGGATCAGCAGGGCATTCGGAAGGAGCCCGACATCACCAGCGAACTCCCGCGTCTCGCGGCGGTTACCCGACCGCAGCGGGGTTCCGGCGCGTCGGGTGCCGTCCACGTGCCGTCGGCCGGGGCCGGCCTGCACGGCGTACCGCCGGGCGAGCGGCTGCGGGTGCTGCTGGTCGAGGACGACGAAGGCGACGCCTTCCTGGTCGGCGAGCTGCTCGCCGAGACCAACTCGATGATCGACCTGCTGGTGGCCACCAGCCTCAGCGAGGCCCGGCAGCGGGTGATGGGCGTCGACTGCGTCCTGCTCGACCTGGGCCTGCCCGACGCGCAGGGCCTGGACGGGCTGCGCCGGGTGCTGGAGATGGCCAGCGGTGCGGCGGTCTGCGTACTGACCGGCCGCTCGGACGAGCACCTGGGCATCGTCGCGGTCGCCGAGGGAGCGCAGGACTACCTGGTCAAGGGCCAGGTCGACGGTGTCCTGCTGACCCGGGCGCTGCGGTACGCCGTCGAGCGCAAGCGGGCCGACGAGAACGCCCGCCGGCTGCGTGAGGTGGAGCTGCGCCAGGCCGAGTCCGCCCGCCTGGAGCGCGGCCTGCTGCCGCAGCCGCTGATGACCACCGACGAGGTGTCGGTGCACACGTTCTACCGGCCCGGCCGGCACGCCGCGCTGATCGGCGGCGACTTCTACGACGTGGTGCAGACCCGGCCGGACCGGATCGATTTCATCGTCGGCGACGTCTGCGGGCACGGCGTGGACGAGGCGGCGCTCGGCGTGGAACTGCGCGTCGCGTGGCGGGCCCTGGTGCTGGCCGGGGTGCCGGACGACGAGGTGCTGCCCGCGCTGGAGCAGGTGCTGATGAGCGAGCGCCGCCTCCAGGAGATCTTCGCGACGGTGGCCACCACCCGGCTCGACCTGGCGTCGGCACGGGCCACCGTCCGGCTCGCCGGTCACCCGCCGCCGCTGCTGCTCAGCGGCGGGAAGGTCGCGCCGGTGCCGGCCAAGGGCGGGCTGCTGCTGGGCGTACGCCCACGCCGCCCGGTCGCCTTCGACCTGGAGTTCGACACCGACGACTGGTCCCTGCTGATGTACACCGACGGCCTGATCGAGGGCCGGGTGGACGGCGGTGACGAACGCCTCGACGTGCCGGGCCTGACCGGGCTGCTCGACGACCCGGCGAACCGGGCGGTGCCGCTGGCCGAGCTGCCCGCCTGGCTGGTCGGGCGGGCCGAGCAGATAAACGGCGGCCCGCTCGCCGACGACGTGGCGATGTTGCTGGTGACCCGCGGTAGCGGTCGGTGAGCGTGAGCGCGAAAGGCTACGGGGAGGAACCTGTGAAGGCGTACCAGCAGGGGTGGACCCTGCGGCGGCGGGTGGTCGCGCTCCTCGGCGTGGTGGTGGTGCTGCTGCTCGGGCTGGCCGCCGCTGAGGCGGCGGTCGCCGCGAAGAACCGCGAGAACATCGACGCGGTGCTGCTCAAGACCGGCCCGCTGCGCGTCCAGGCGCAGGAACTGATGAGCGTGCTGCTCGACCAGGAGACCTCGGTTCGCGGGTACGCGGTGAACGGTGACCGCCGCGACCTGGAGCCGTACCAGGAGGGCGTGAAGCGCGAGCAGACGCTGGCCGCCTCGATCCGGGACCTGTCGGCCGACTACCCGGACGTGCGCCGGTCGCTGGACGCGGTGGAGCAGCAGACCGCGCAGTGGCGGACCCAGGTGGCCGAGCCGGTGATCACCACTGTCGAGCGGGACGGCGCGGCGGCCGGCCAGGCGCTGATCACCGACGCGACCCGCCAGCAGTTCGACGGCATCCGGACGTCGGTGAACACCCTTCAGGACGAGATCCTCACCGTCCGGCAGGAGACCGCCGACCGGGTCAACTCGACCAGCAACGCGCTGGTCGTGCTGCTGGTCATCGCCGCGCTGGTGGTGACGACTGCCGGTGTGGTGATGCTGCTCTCGCTGGACCGGATCCTGATCCGCCCGCTGGCGGCCCTGGTCAGCCAGGTGCGCGAGGTGGCCGACGGCGACTACCGGCACCACATCGAGGGGTCCGGTCCGCCGGAGTTCCGCCGGCTCGCCGAGGACATCGACCAGATGCGGATGAAGATCGCCCGCGAGCTGGACGAGGTACGCGAGGCGCGCGAGCGCATCGAGTGGGTCAACAGCCAGCTCCAGAAGCAGGCCGAGGAGCTGACCCGCTCCAACCGTGACCTGGAGCAGTTCGCGTACGTCGCCTCGCACGACCTCCAGGAGCCGCTGCGCAAGGTGGCGAGCTTCTGCCAGCTCCTGCAGCGGCGCTACGCCGGGCAGCTCGACGAGCGGGCCGACCAGTACATCGCGTTCGCGGTGGACGGCGCGCAGCGCATGCAGCGGCTGATCAACGACCTGCTGGCGTTCTCCCGGATCGGCCGGTTGACCACCGGTTTCACCGAGGTCGACCTGAACAAGGTGATGGGCGACGTCGCGGGGCAGACCGAGGCGGCGTTGCAGTACGCCGACGCGGACCTGACCTGGGGCGAGATGCCGACCATCCGCGGCGAGGAGCCGCTGCTGACCAACCTGCTGGTCAACCTGGTCAGCAACTCGGTGAAGTTCCGCCGGGCGGACGTGCCGCCGAAGGTGCACGTGTCGGCGCGGCTGGTCGGCGACGAGTGGGAGATCAGCTGCCGGGACAACGGCATCGGGATCGAGCCGGAGTTCGCCGACAAGATCTTCGTGATCTTCCAGCGGCTGCACTCGAAGGACGCGTACCCGGGCACCGGCATCGGGCTGGCCATCGTCAAGAAGATCGTGGAGTATCACGGCGGCCGGGTCTGGGTGGACACGGACGCCGACGAGGGCACCACGATCCGGTTCACGCTCCCCGCGCTGGAGGCCGACATCGAGGCCGCCCGGGCGGCGGAGGCGGCGAAGGACGGGGACGCGGCGGACGACGCGGAGCCGGCCGAGGCGCCGGCCGCCGAAAGTGCCGAGGGCGACCCGGCGGGCGTCGGGCGGCAGCCGGACGGCGAGGCACGCGAAGAGCCGCCCGCGGAGGCGGACCGACACGGTACAAACGGTGGCATGAAGGAGACGGTGGGATGACCGCGCCCGCGGACGGCAAGAGCCCGATCGAGGTCCTGCTCGTCGAGGACGACCCCGGCGACGTGCTGATGACCCAGGAGGCGTTCGAGGAGCACAAGCTCCGCAACCGCCTCACCGTCGTCTCCGACGGCGCCGAGGCGCTCGCCTACCTGCGCCGCGAGGGCCAGTACGCGGACGCGGTGACGCCCGACCTGGTCCTGCTCGACCTGAACCTGCCCCGGCGGGACGGCCGGGAGGTGCTTGAGGAGATCAAGAAGGACGAGGAACTGCGCCGCATCCCGGTCGTGGTGCTCACCACCTCGCAGGCCGACGAGGACATCCTGCGCAGCTACCAGTTGCACGCCAACGCCTACGTGACCAAGCCGGTGGACTTCGAGCGCTTCATCTCCGTGGTCCGCCAGATCGACGAGTTCTTCGTCAGCGTGGTCAAGCTGCCGCCGCGTGGCTGACCCGCTGCTGGACGACGTCGGCGCGCTGCTGAAGGAGGCAGCGGCCAAGGTCGTCGTGCCGTTGTTCCGCCGGCTCGACGCGTCCGACATCTCCGAGAAGGCTCCCGGCGAGGTGGTCACCGTCGCCGACCGCGAGGCCGAGGTGCTGATCTCCGAGGGCCTGCGGCAGTTGCGTCCCGGCTCGGTGGTGGTCGGCGAGGAGGCCGTCGCCGAGGACCCGGACCTGCTGCGGCACCTGCGCGGCAGCGGCGACGTCTGGCTCGTCGACCCGGTCGACGGCACCTCCAACTTCGCCGCCGGCCGCCGGCCGTTCGCGCTGATGGCGGCGCTGCTCACCGACGGCGTACCGGTGGCCTCCTGGGTGTACGACCCGCTCGACGGCACGATGGCGGCGGGCCGGCTCGGCGCGGGTGCCCGGCTGGACGGGGCGTCGCTGGGCGCGCCGCGGGCCGAGCCGCGGGTGGGCGCGCTGCGGGGGACCGCGGCGACGAAGTTCCTGCCCCCGGACTTCCGCCGCCGGGTCGAGGAGGGCGGCCGCCGCATCGGTGAGCTGCTGCCCGGCCAGCACTGCGCCGGCCGGGAGTACCTGGACATCCTCACCGGCGCGCAGCAGTTCGTGCTGTTCTGGCGCACCCTGCCGTGGGACCACACGCCCGGCACGCTGCTGGTGCGCGAGGCCGGTGGCGTGGCCCGCCGGTTCGACGGCGCCGACTACCACCCGGCCGACGACGGCAAGGGACTGCTCGTGGCCGCCAGCCCGGAGATCTGGGACGAGGTGAGCACCGCCCTGCTGGGCGGTTGAGCGGCGCTGCGCGACGAGCACGGCACGCTGCGTCGACGTCGGACGCCGTACGCCGTCGCCGGCCTGGCGTGTCGCGCGTGGTCCGGTATCGTGACCGGCGGTCTCCGCCAGCAGGCCGCCGTCCGGCGCCGGCGGAGACGCCGCTCGGTGTACGGGGGCCGGCGGTCGACGGAAGGACCAACACGTGCCCAGGACCAGCCCTACCGGCCGGCGCGTCCGGCGGTCGCTGCTCGCCGCGCTCGCCGCGGTGGCCGTGCTGCTCGGCTCCGGCGTGGCCGCCGGGCCGGCCGCCGCCGTACCCAGCCCGAACGCCCCGAACGAGGGCGGCAGCAAGCAGCTGCGGGCGGCGCTCGAGGCGGCGGCGAAGGGCCACATCGAGGCCCAGAACAAGCTGGAGAACTCCAAGCGCCGGCAGAAGGCGCTCGCCGCCCAGCTCACCGAGATCGAGGTACGCCTCGTCGGGCTCAGCGCGCAGGCCGGTGAGGTCGCCGCGCAGTCGTACCGGATGGGCCGGCTGACCGCGACGTCGATGCTGCTCGCGAGCGCCGACCCGAACGACTTCCTCAAGCGCGCCGCCGAGCTGGACGTGATGGCCCAGCGGGACAGCAAGCGGCTGCGGGAACTGGCCGACGCGAAGGCGCAGGCGGCCGAGGCGAAGCTCGCCATCGACGCCGAGGTGCGGGAGCAGGCCAAGCAGGTCGCGGTGCAGGCCCGCAAGAAGAAGGACGCCGAGGTGGCGCTGGCGAAGGTCAGCTCGGGCGCCGGGTCCGGCTTCAACGGCACCTCCTCGTCGGCGCGGCCCGCGCCGCGCAACTCGGACGGCTCGTGGCCGTCGGAGTCCTGCTCGGTGGACGACCCGACGCCCGCCTCCGGCTGCATCACGCCGCGCACGCTGCACATGCTCCAGCAGGCCAAGGCGGCCGGTTACAAGCGGTACGCCTCGTGCCACCGCAGCGGTGGCGGCGGCGAGCACCCCAAGGGTCGGGCCTGCGACTTCTCCGCCGCCAGCGGTGGGTTCGAGGACAAGACCGCCACCGGCGGCGACAAGGCGTACGGCGACAGCCTCGCCGCCTGGGCGAAGAACAACGCGAACCGGCTCGGCATCATGTACGTCATCTGGTATCGGCAGATCTGGATGCCGAACACCGGTTGGCGCGCGTACAGCGGTGGTGGCAGCCCGGCGGCGGACCACACAAACCATGTTCACATCTCGATGTATTGACGCGGCCCGCCGGCGGCGCTGCGTACCATCGCCACGGTGAGCAGCACATCGTCCGACGTCATGGCGGAACCGGCGGCCGACGCCCCGGTTCCGCCGCGGGCCCTCCCCAACGGGCTCGCCGCGTTCCTCGTCTTCTTCTCCAGCGGTGCGGTGCTGGTGCTGGAGACCGTCTCGTTGCGCCTGGTCGGCCCGTACGTCGGGGTGACGCTCCAGGTGACCAGCTCGGTCATCGGCATGGCGCTGGCCGCGATCGCCTACGGGGCGTGGTTCGGCGGGTGGCTCGCCGACCGGCGTGACCCGCGTACCCTTCTCGCCCCGGCGCTGGTGCTGGCCGGCATCGCCACCGCGGTCACGCTGCCGATCGTCAGGTACGCCGGTGAGGCGCTGCGCGGCGGCGCGGCGAGCGCGGTGCTCCTGCTGACCGCGCTGACCGTGGTGGTGCCGGCGGCGCTGCTGTCCGCCATCACCCCGCTCGTGGTGAAGCTCCAACTCGCCGACCTGCGCCGCACCGGCCAGGTGGTGGGCAAGCTGTCCAGCATCGGCACACTCGGCGGCATCACCGCCACGCTCGGCACCGGCTTCATCCTGGTGGCAGCGCTGCGCAGCTCCGTCATCGTGCTGGGGCTGGCCGCCGCGCTGGGGGTGAGCGGGCTGGCGCTCGGCGTCTGGCTACGTCGGCAGGCGGATGCCGGTGGGCCGTCCACGCCGGGCCGGGTCAAGGCCGCGCTGGCGTTGCTCGGTCTCGCCGCGGCCGGGCTCACCGCCGCCGCGCCGAACCCGTGCGACGTGGAGACCGCGTACCACTGCGCCCGGGTCGAGGTGGACCCGTCGTGGCCGCAGGGCCGCACGCTGTACCTCAACTCGGCCGAGCACTCGTACGTCGACCTGGACGAGCCCAACCACCTCAAGTACGCGTACACGCAGTGGATCGGCCTGGTCGCGGACGTGGCGCGGCCGGCGAAGCAGCCGATGGACGCGCTGCACCTGGGTGGCGGTGGCTTCACCGTGCCGAACTACCTGGCCGCGACCCGGCCCGGCACCGACAACCTGGTGTTCGAGCTGGACGGCGGGCTGGTCGAGCTGGACCGGCGGGAGCTGGGCCTGCGCACCGGCCCGAAGATGCGCGCCGAGGTGGGCGACGCGCGGGTGCTGCTGCGTGACGAGCCGACCGACAGCCGCGACTTCATCGTCGGCGACGCGTTCGGCCACCTGGTGGTGCCGTGGCACCTGGCCACCCGGGAGATGGCCGCCGACATCCGCCGGGTGCTGCGCCCGGACGGGATCTACGTGCAGAACGTCATCGACTACCCGCCGGGCCGGTTCATCCGGGCCGAGCTGGCCACCGTGAAGGCCGAGTTCGCGCACGTCGCGCTGATCGCCCCGCCCGGCGCGATCGACGGGGAGCAGGGCGCCAACTTCGTCATCGTCGCCTCGGACGCGCCGCTGCCGCTCGCCGCGATCCCGCCCGGGCTGAAGCTGCTGCCCGAGCGGGCCGAGCTGATGGACGAGGCGCGGGTGACCGAATGGGTCGGTGACGCGATGGTGCTCACCGACGACTACGCGCCGGTGGACCAACTGCTCGCGACCGCCTGAACGGGTGACTTTTCTGACCGATTCCGACAGCTGAGGTGTACCGGGGTCGACTTCGGGCAACAGGACCGACCATGGGTGGACCGGTCAGGAACGGCGTGCAACTGCTCGGCGAGCGATATCGGCTCGTCGAGCAGTTGGGTGCGGGCGGCATGTCGGTCGTCTGGCGCGGCTACGACGAGGTGCTGGGCCGCCAGGTCGCGGTCAAGGTGCTGGCCTCGCGGCTGGCCAGCGACAAGGCGTTCCGGCACCGGATCCGGGTGGAGGCGCAGGCCGCCGCGCGGCTGTGCCACCCCAACATCACCAACGTGTACGACTACGGCGAGTCCGTGCAGGTCGGCCTGACCGTCCCGTACGTGGTCATGGAACTCGTCGACGGCGGTCCGCTCAGCGGGCGGCTCGGCCGCGACGGGCAGCTTCCCTGGCGGGAGGCCATGACCATCGGCGCGGAGGTCGCCTCGGCGCTCGCCGCCGCGCACGCCCGGGGCGTGGTGCACCGGGACGTGACACCGGGCAACGTCATGCTGACCCCGACCGGGGTGAAGGTCGTCGACTTCGGCATCTCGGCGCTGGTGGGGGAGAGTGACAAGGGGCCGGACGGCGCGCTGCTCGGCACGCCGGCCTACCTCGCGCCGGAGCGGCTGGACAACGGGCACGTCTCGCCCGCCACCGACGTGTACGCGGTCGGGCTGCTGCTCTACCGGATGCTCACCGGCCGCCTGCCGTGGCAGGCCAGCACCACCACCGAGATGCTGCGCGCGCACATGTACCGCGACCCGGACCCGATGCCTGCCGTGCCGGGCCTGCCCGAGCCGGTCGCCGCGCTGGTGCAGCGGTGCATGTCCAAGCGTCCCGAGGACCGCCCGGCCACCGCCGAGGTGGCCCGTACGCTCGCCGAAGCAGCGGGTATCGCGGCGATCGTGCCGGTGTCACCGGCGTTCGGCCGGATGGACCCGGCGCTCGCCGAGAACGCGGGCACCACCATCCTGCCGTGGTCGGCGGAGACCGACGCGCTGCCGTTCTCGGCGGTGCGTACCCGCACGAGGCGGGCGGTGGCGCGGCGGCGCAAGGTCGAGGCCGGGGTGGCCGCCGTGGGCCTGGTCGCGGTCACCGCCACGCTCTGGGGGCTGACCTCGCGGAGCCCGGCCAGTGGCGGGGTGGAACCGACCGAGGCGCGGATGAGCCTGCCCGAGCCGATCCCCTGTGCCGTCGACTATTCGCTGCGCCGCGACACCGGCAAGGACTTCTCCGCCGAGCTGACGCTCACCAACACCAGCGACCGGGAACTGCGCGGCTGGACCATGAACTTCACGTTCCCCGGCAAGCAGACCGTCACCACGTCCCAGCCCACCGCGCGTCAGGCGGGGCGTACCGTCTCGATCGCCGCACCGGCGACGGACCCGGCGCTGGCGCCCGGCGCGTCGACGAAGCTGACACTGGCCGGCCGCTACACCGGGAGCAACACGCTGCCGGTGGAGTTCACCGTCGGCGGCAGCACCTGCGGCGTGCAGGTCTCCGGCATCGCCGGCTCGGCGCCGACCACCGCGCCGCCGGTGAAGACGCCGGTCAAGCCGGCCACCAAGGCCACCGCCAAGAGCGGGCCGGCGAAGGCCAAGCCGGCCCCGGCGAAACCGAAGCCCAAGGCCGCGCCGAAGCCCAAGGGCAAGGAGGGCCCGAAGGGAAAAGCAAAGTAGACCGGCCGAAGGGGGGTGAGCACGGCAAGGGCAAGGGTCCTGGTCCCAAGAAGGGCTGACGGCCAGGTGTGCGGCCCCGGTCAGGTCAGCGCGGAGAAGCGCTGCACCTGGGAGATGCCACCCTCCACGATCAGCACGGTGTCCGCCTCCAGGACCGTGTCCGGCCCGACGTACCGGAACGGTTCCCCGGCCTGCTTCTCGCCGACCACCATCACGCCGTACCGGTCCTGCGGGGCGATGTCGCGCAGCGACCGCCCGACCAGCGGCGCGGGCACCTTGATCTTGGCGATGGCGAAGTCGTCGTCGAACTCGATGAAGTCGAGCATCCGGCTGACGATCAGGTGCGCCACCCGCTCGCCGGTCTCCTGCTCGGGGAAGACCACGTGGTGCGCGCCCACCGAGTGCAGGATCTTCGCGTGCTTCTCCGAGGTGGCCCGCGCCCAGATCTGCTCGATTCCCAGCTCGGCCAGCGCCAGTACGGTGAGCACGCTCGCCTCCAGCGACGCGCCGATGGCCACCACGACCCGGCGGAAGTCCGCCAGCCCGAGCTGGCGCAGCACCGCCTCCTCGGTGGTGTCCGCCTGCACCACCCGGTCCAGGTCGGCCGACCAGTGCTGGACCCGCCCCGCGTCGCGGTCGATCGCCAGCACCTCGTAGCCGAGGCGGGACAGGGAGTCCGCCAGGCGCGAGCCGAACCGGCCCAGGCCGATCACTGCGATGCCGGTCTCCTCCGGATGTCTAGCCGACAATGGGTTGCTCCTCCGGGTAGCGGTACAGCCGTCGACGGGTGTTCAACGCGATGGCCGAGCCGAGGGTGAGCGGCCCGATCCGTCCGATGTACATGAGCGCGGTCAGCACGTACTGGCCCGGTGGCGAGAGCTGCCCGGACACGCCGACGGTCAGGCCGGTGGTGCTGAACGCGGAGGTGACCTCGAACAACGCGGCCGAGAACGATATGTGCGAGGTCAGCGCGATCAGGCCGACCGTCCCGCCGGCCACGAGCGCCACGCTCAGCAGCGCCACCGTCAGTGCCTGCCGCTGGCTCGCCGTCGCCACCCGGCGGTGCCCGACTGTGGTGTCCGGCTCGCCCCGCAGCTCGGCCCAGATGGCGTAGCCGAGCAGGAAGAACGTGGAGACCTTGATGCCGCCCGCGGTGCTGGCGCTGCCGCCACCGATGAACATCAGGCCGATCAGCATGGGGTAGCTCTCGTCGGTGAGCCGCCCGACGTTGACGACGTCGAAGCCGCCGGTACGGCTCAACGCGATCTGGGTGAACGACGCCAGCAACTTGCCCGGCACGTCGAAGGTGCCGATCGTGAACGGGTTGCCCCACTCGGCCAGCAGCAGGTACGCGACGCCGAAGACGGTCAGCACCACGCTGCCCCAGACGGTCAGCTTCGTGGCGACCGCCCAGCGCGCCGGCTGGCGCCACTCGCGTACCGCCTCGAACAGCGCCGGGAAACCCAGCCCGCCGATGATCGCGCCGACGCTGAGCGGCAGCGCCACCCAGCCGTCCCGGGAGAACGCGATCAGGCCGTCCGAGTAGAGCGCGAACCCGCCGTTGTTGAACGCCTGCACCGAGTGGAACACCGCCGACCAGAGCGCCCGGCCCGGCCGGTAGTCGTACGCCAGGAACAGGCGCGCGGCGATCACCGCCGTCATCAGCGCCTCGGTGACGAAGACGGTCGCCGCGATGCGCAGCAGCAGCCGGCGTACGTCCCCGAGGCCGAACTCGGCGGTCTCCGCCTGCACGAGCAGCCGGTTACGCAGACCGAGCTGGCGGGACACCGCCAGGATCACCAGCGACGCCCCGGTCAGGATGCCCAGACCACCGAGCTGCGTCAGCACGGTGATCATCACGAGCCCGAAGCCGTTCCAGTAGTTCGGCGTGTCGGTCACCGCCATCCCGGTCACCGACACCGCCGAGGTGGAGGTGAACAGCGCGGTGACGAACGGGGTGTACCGCTGCTCGCTCGTCGCCCAGGGCAGCATGAGCAGGCCGGTGCCGACCAGGATCACCGCCAGGAACCCCAACGGCACCAGCCGTACGGGCTTCCGGAGCAGGCGGCGCACCCCGTCATCTTCCGTCCGGAGATTCACCGGCAGGTCAGGAACCGACCAACTGGCGGTCAACCACACCCGGTCTGCTGTGCGTACCCATCGACGACAGGAGACGGCGTTGCGACGTACCCTTTCCGCCCTCGGCGTGGCCGGCGCGCTGCTCGCGGCGGCCGCTGTGGTGGTGCCGGCCGTGGCCGCCCAGGCCGGCCCGGACCACCGCGCCGCCGAGCAGGCCCGCTCGGCCCAGCGGCCGATCGTGATCGGCCACCGCGGCGCGAGCGGCTACCGCCCCGAGCACACCCTGGAGGCATACCGGCTCGCCATCCGCCAGGGCGCCGACTTCATCGAACCGGACCTGGTCGCGACCAGGGACGGCGTCCTGGTCGCGCGGCACGAGAACGAGATCTCCGGTACGACGGACGTGGCCGCCCACCCCGAGTTCGCCGCCCGCAAGGCGACGAAGACCATCGACGGGGTGACAGTCACCGGCTGGTTCACCGAGGACTTCACGCTGGCCGAGCTGAAGACGCTGCGGGCCAAGGAGCGGCTGCCGCAGGTGCGGGTCGCCAACACCGCGTTCGACGGCAGGTTCGAGATCCCGACGTTCCAGGAGGTCATCGACCTGGCGCGGACCGAGTCGAAGGCCCGCGGCCGGACCATCGGCGTCTACCCGGAGACCAAGCACCCGACCTTCTTCGCGTCGATCGGCCGTCCACTGGAGGAGCCGCTGGTGGCGGTGCTGCGCCGCAACCGGCTCACCCACCGCGCCGACCCGGTGTTCGTCCAGAGCTTCGAGACCGCCAACCTGCGCAAGCTCGACACGATGATCGACGTACGGCTGGTGCAGCTCATGGACGCGTCCGGCGCGCCCTACGACTTCGTCGCGGGCGGCGACAAGCGGACCTACGCGGACCTGGCGACGCCCGCGGGACTGGCCTGGATCTCCCGGTACGCCGACGGCGTCGGCCTGAACAAGAACCTGATCGTGCCCCGGGACCCGGCCGGACGACTGCTCGCGCCGACAGCGGTGATCCGGGACGCGCACCGGCGGAAGCTGGTGGTGCACGCGTGGACGTTCCGGGCCGAGAACCAGTTCCTGCCGGTGGACTTCCGGATCGGCACCGACCCGAACGCGCGTGGTGACATCACGTCGGAATACGAGCTGTTCTTCGACCTGGGCCTGGACGGCGTGTTCAGCGATCATCCCGATACGGCGGTGGCCGCCCGAGCCGGCCGCTGACCCTGCTCCCCTGTGACGGGGTGCCCGCCGCAAGTGGCGGGCACCCCGTCCGCTTGCCCAGGTCCGTCCCGGGCCCCCCGGCTCCCCGGCTCCGAGAGATCTTGGTACCAAACGGCCCTCATAGGGGCCCTTTCCTACCAAGATCTCCACCGATCCCACCTCGCGGAACGCCAGTCTCGCCCGATGGACGGCGCTCGACGCAGCAACAAGCCGAACGGGGAGCTCCCGCCCGCGCCGCCCCGAAACCTCTGCGATCTTGGAGTTGTGGCGCCTGATAAGTCGGGCTAACCGGGCATCCGAGGCGCCACAACTCCAAGATCGACGGTGGTGGGCGGTGGCGGGCGGGCTTGTCGCGCGGGGCGGGTACCACTTCGGGGAAGTGGCTGATTCCGGGCGGGATGATGCCGCCACTTCGGCGTAGTGGAGTTGATCAGGCCGGAGGGTCGGCTACGTAGGTGCCTCGGCCGGGCTGGCCGGTGATCAACTCGCGATCGTGCAGTAGTGAGAGAGCGCGGGACGCCGTGTTCATGTGGACGCCATAGGCTTCGGCGAGTTCACGGGTCGAGGGCAACTTGTCGCCGGGCTTCAACTCGCCACTCTTGATCTTCGCGGCGATGTCGTTGGCGATACGGCGGAACGGTGCTTCTGCTGTGGGCATGGTGGGACTCCGGTTGGTCCGGCGAATCCGATCCCGTCCTGCCTACACGGGCACTGCAACACGGCGCGCGATGGCGTGGGGCGACATTCCCGGCGAGGTGCGCGTGGTGGGTGTGGCCATCCCGGGTCGGTGCGGTTACGTGTCGATGTCCGCCGTTGTAACGTGCGGCCATCCCGTCACGGGTACTTGTGTGCGCCGACCACATAGCCCGTGGGTGACGTCACTTCTAGCGTGAGCCGACAACTGACATTCCCCCTGTCCTCACCTGGAGTCGCAATGACGATCCGGCACACGCGACGGGTGTTCCTTACCGCCGCCACCTCGGTGGCGGTCGCTCTGGCCGCCACGGCCTGTGGCAGCCCGCAGGACACCGCATCCGGCGGCGGCGACGCCGCCCCGGTCAAGGTCGGTCTGGTCTACTCCCAGTCCGGGCCGCTCGCCAGCTACGGCAAGCAGTACATCGAGGGTTTCAAGGCGGGCCTCGACTTCGCCACGAAGGGCACCGGCAAGGTCGGTGACCGCACGATCGAGGTGACCGAGGCCGACGACGCGGGCGACCCGGCCAAGGCCGTGTCCGCCGCGAAGGACCTGATCGGCAAGGGTACGAAGATCATCGCCGGGTCCACCTCCTCCGGGGTGGCGCTCCAGGTCGCGCCGATCGCCGCGCAGAACAAGGTGCTGTTCATCTCCGGCCCGGCCGCCACGGACGCGGTGACCGGCGCGAACAAGTACACGTTCCGCTCCGGCCGGCAGTCGTGGCAGGACGTGGTGACCGCCCGGTCGTTCATCGGCGACGCGGGCGGCAAGAAGGTCGTGGTGTTCGCGCAGGACGGCGCGTTCGGTGACGCGAACGAGGCCGCCGTCAAGGCCGTCATCGGCGGCGCCGGTGCGAACGTGAGCAGCGTACGGGCCCCGGCCAGCGCCACCGAGTTCACGCCGTTCGCCAGCCAGATCAAGGCCGCCAAGCCGGACCTGCTCTTCGTCGCCTGGGCCGGCACCACCGCCGGCGCCATGTGGCAGACGCTCGACCAGCAGGGCGTCCTCGCCTCCACCACCGTCGTCACCGGCCTGGACATCCGCGCCTCGTGGCCGACGTTCGGCGCGGCCGGCAGCAAGATCTCGTTCCTGTCGCACTACTTCGACGGCGCCAGCGACACCGAGGCCGCCAAGGCCGCGAAGGCGAAGGTGCCGGGCGGCACGCTCGACCTGTTCCACCCGGACGGGTTCGCCGCCGCGCAGATGGTCGTCCGTGCCGTGCAGGAGGGCGGCGACGACGTGGAGAAGATGGTCAAGGCGCTGGAGGGCTGGGAGTTCGAGGGCGTCAAGGGCACCATGAAGATCCGCGCCGAGGACCACGCCCTGCTCCAGCCGATGTACCAGGCGAAGCTCTCCGGCAGCGGAACCGCCTTCACGGCGACCGCGCAGAAGTCGCTCACCGGTGACGAGAGCGCGCCGCCGGTCGCGCAGATGAAGGGCTGACCCGTGCTCGCCACCCGCGGTCTGACCTGGCGGATCGGTGAGGTCGCCATCGTCGACTCCGTCTACCTCGATCTGGCGCCGGGGGAGTTCCTCGGCGTGATCGGGCCCAACGGCGCCGGCAAGACCTCCCTGTTCAACCTGATCACCGGCCTGCGCCGGCCCACCGAGGGCACGGTCCTGCTGGACGGCGCGGACATCACCGCGCTTCCGCCGTACCGGCGTGCCCGGCTCGGCCTGGGGCGTACCTTCCAGGCGTCCTCGGTCTTCGGCTCGCTGAGCGTGCGGGAGAACGTCCGGCTCGCCGTCCAGGCACACCGGGGTGGCTCGATGAAGCTGTGGCGGCGGGCGGCGGCCGACCGGGAGGTGGCCGCCGCCGCCGACGCGGCGCTCGACCGGGTCGGCCTGCACCACAGGGGTACGGCGCTCGCCGGCACCCTGGCCCACGGCGAGAAGCGCAAGCTGGAGATCGCGCTGCTGCTCGCCGGTGAGCCCCGGGTGATGCTGCTGGACGAGCCGATGGCCGGGGTGAGCGCCGAGGACGTACCCGAGCTGGTCAGCGTGATCAAGTCGTTGACCGGCGACAGCGGCCGGGCGGTGCTCATGGTGGAACACCACATGGACGTGATCCTGGAGCTGGCCGACCGGATCGCCGTGATGCACCACGGCGCGCTGCTGGCGTGCGACACCCCGGACACGGTGATGGCGAACGCCACCGTGCAGGAGGCGTACCTGGGGGAGGCGCTCTAAATGACCGAACCTGTCCTGTCCGTGGCGGACCTGTCCGTGCGGATCGCCGGACTGCACATCCTCCAGGGGGTGTCGTTCGAGGTCGCGCCCACAGGCGTGACGGTGCTGCTCGGGCGCAACGGCGTCGGCAAGACCACCACGCTGCGCGCGATCGTCGGGCTGACGCCGCGCGGCGGCGAGGTGCGCGGCAGCGTACGCATGGGTGCCCGCAGCCTGCTCGCCCGCCCCACCCACCGGCTGGTCCGCGACGGCCTCGGCTACGTGCCGGAGGACCGCTGCGTCTTCGCCGGGCTCACCGTCGCGGAGAACCTGCGGCTTGCCGAACGGCGGGGCGTCGCGCCCGCGTACGACAAGGTCTTCGCGCTTTTCCCGGAGCTGGAGCGGCGCGGACGGCAACGGGCCGGTTCGCTGTCCGGCGGGCAGCAGCAGATGCTCGCGATCGGCCGGGTGCTGCTGAACGACAACCGGCTGCTGCTGGTCGACGAGCCGACGAAAGGGCTGGCGCCGAAGGTGGTGACCGAGGTGGCCGAGGTGCTGGAACGGGTGGCGGAATCCGTGCCGGTGCTGCTGGTCGAGCAGAACCTGGCGGTGGTGCGGCGGCTGGCGACCGACGCGGTGGTGCTCTCCGCCGGCAAGGTCGCCTGGACCGGCGACGCCCGGGAGCTGCTGCTGGAGACGGCGCTGACGAAGTCGTTGCTCGGTGTGGGTTCTGGCTCCGGGGAGGTGCACGCGTGAACACCGTGGTCCTGCTGACGCTGACCGGGCTCGGCCTGGCGGCGCTGTACTTCCTCGTGGCCTCCGGCCTGTCCCTCGTGTTCGGCCTCGCCGACGTGCTCAACTTCGCGCACGGCCTGTTCCTCGGCGTCGGCGCGTACGCGACCTGGTGGGCCTCGGGCAACCTGCCCGGCGCCGGACCGGACGGGTTCGGGTTCGTGCTCGCCGTCGTCATCGGTGTGCTGGCCGGTTCGCTCGTCGCGGTGCTGGTGGAGCTGGTGCTGATCCGGCCGCTCTACTCCCGCACCATCGAGCAGGTGCTCGTCACCGTCGGCCTGTCGCTCGCCGGGGTGGCGCTGCTCCAGGCCACCTGGGGCGCCGACCCGCGACCGTTCCCGCGTCCGGACTGGAGCCGGGGCGTCACATCGGTGCTCGGCGCGCAGGTGCCGAACGCCGGGCTGCTGCTGATCGTCGCCGCCGCGGTGGTGCTCGGCGCGCTGCTGGCGTTCCTGCGCTGGACCCGGTACGGCCTGATCATCCGGGCCGGCGTGGAGAACCGGGAGATGGTGACGGCGCTCGGCATCGACGTGCGCAAGGCGTTCACGCTGGTCTTCGCGATCGGCGGGGCCGCCGCCGCGCTGGCCGGTGCGCTCGGCGGCGTCTACTTCGGCACCGTGTCGCCGGGCCAGGGCGGGTCGCTGCTGATCTTCGCCTTCATCGTGGTGGTGATCGGCGGGATGGGCTCGGTGGTCGGGTCCGCGTACGCGGCGGTCGCGGTGGGGCTGCTGCAACAGTTCGTCAACTACTACGGCACGTCCGGGCTGGGCGACCTGTGCGTGGTCGGTCTGCTCGCCGTGGTGCTGCTGCTGCGTCCGCAGGGCCTGGCCGGAAAGGTGGCTCACGCATGACCAACTCGGTGGTCGACGCGCCTCCGGCGCAGGTGCCCGACGAACTGACCCCCGGGCGTTCCCGCTGGCACGGCCTGCGTCCGTACCTGCCGTTGGTGGCCCTGGTGGTGGCGGCGATCCTGCCGTACTCGACGCTGAACCTGCCCGGGATCTTCGAGGGGCCGCTGAACTCGCCGGGCACGCTGCAACTGCTCGCCATCTGCCTGGTGTTCGGCGGGCTCGCGGCCGGATACGACCTGCTGTTCGGGCGGACCGGGATGCTCTCCTTCGGCCACGCCCTCTACTTCGCCGCCGGGGTGTACGGCACCGACATCCTGGTCACCAAGGCCGGGCTGCCGCTGTGGCAGGCGGCCGTGCTCACGGTGATCGGCGGAACCACGCTCGCCGCGCTGCTCGGCGCGGTGGCGCTGCGCACCGTCGGTATCGCGTTCGCCATGGTGACGCTGGCGTTCGCGCAGGTCGGGGCGATCCTGGTGGCCCGCGACTTCGGTGGCCTCACCGGCGGCGAGGAGGGCCTGCCGCTGGACGTGTCGGGGCTGCCGGCTGCCTTGGTGGGCGTCACCAACACGGTGAACCTGTACTGGCTGGCGCTGGCGTACCTGGCCATAGTGGTCCTGGTCGTGCACCGGGTCAGCGCCTCGCCGACCGGACGGGTGCTGGCCGGGCTGCGCGACGACGAGCGGCGGATCGGGGTGCTCGGGCTCGACCCGTACCGGTTCAAGCTGGTCGCGTTCACGCTCGCGGGCGGGCTCGCGTCGGCCGGTGGGGTGGTCTACGTGCTGATCGTCGGCGGCGCCAGCCCGCACATCACCTCGTCGGAGCTGACGCTGTCGCTGCTGGTCATGGTGGTGCTCGGCGGTCCCGGTACGCGGTGGGGGCCGGTGCTGGGCGGCGTCCTCTACATGTACCTGGACCACCGGCTCACCGCGTTCGGCAGCAGCGAGGCGGTGAACAGCCTGCCCGCGTTCCTCAGCCACCCGCTGAGCCAGCCCCTGTTCGTCCTGGGCACGGTGTTCATCCTGGCCGTCTACTTCTTCCCCGGCGGCCTGGCCAGCCTGCGAACCCGCCTGACCCCGTCCTGACGGCCCTCCGCCGCCCCCGCTGACCCGCTCCCGCCCCGCCCACCTCTGCTCCGGCGATCATGAAGTTAACGCCGCGACACGCCGTGTCCGATGGCGCTAACTTCATGATCGCGCGGGACAGGGCCCGGGCGGGGATGCGGGAAGGGGAGCGGACATGGGGGAGCGGGAGCAGCGGCTGGCTGTGGTCAGCGGGGGTGGGACCGGGATCGGGGCTGCGGTGACGCGCGGGCTCGTCGAGGACGGGTTCGACGTTCTCGTGGTGGGGCGGCGGGGGGACGTGCTCGACGCCGCCGCGCGGCGGATCTCTGACGAGAGCGGGCGGGACGGGGCGGTCACCGCCGTCGCCGCCGACCTGACCGATCCGGGGCAGGTCGGCGCGGTGGTGGAGGCGGTCGGGGACCGTGCCGTGGACGCCGTCGTCAACAACGCCGGGGGTTACCTCCACGGGGCGACCGACTCGCTCGGCGGGGTGGCGGACTGGTGGCGGGCCAACCTGGACGCCAACGTGCTCACCGCCGTCCTGCTCACCGAGGCGCTGCTGCCGGCCCTGCGCCGTCCCGGCGGCCGGGTGGTCCTGCTCGGCTCGATTGCCGCGCAGCGCGGCGGCGCCGGGCCGTACTCGGCCGCGAAGGCCGCGTTGCACGGCTGGGCGTACGACCTCGCCGCCCAGCTCGGACCCGACGGGATCACCGTCAACGTGGTCAGCCCCGGCTACGTGGCCGAGACCGAGTTCTTCGGCGACCGGATGACGCCCGAGGGCCACGCCAAGCGGGTCGCCGCCACGCTCGTCGGCCGGGCCGGAGTGCCGGACGACATCGCGGCGGCAGTGCGCTACCTGGTCGGACCGTCCGCCGGATACGTCACCGGGCAGGTGCTCGGCGTCAACGGCGGTTCCGTGCTCGGCCGCTGACACGCGGAAGGGGCGGCGGCCCCCCGTGTGGCCACCGCCCCTTCGCGTACGTCGTCCTCAGCCGTTGAGCATCTCGTACGCCGACGCCGGCGCCTTCTGCACCTGCGAACCCGTCGGCGCGGTGAGCTTCGGCGCCTTGCCGAAGTCGTAGTACTTGGCGACCAGCTTCATCGCCTTCGTCTTGCCGGCGGCCGGCACGTCAAGGGTCAGCGACGTGAGGTTCCCGTCCGGCCCGACCACGGCCGTGAACGGCACCTTCTTCGCCGCCTCACCCAGCGCGGCCACGTCCACTGTGCTGAAGTTCTCGCGGATGTCGGCGTTGGCGGTCAGGTCGGCGAACCCGCCGTACGTGCCGTTGCCCCGATCCTCGACCGTCTCGGCGGTCCGGATGACAGCGGCCGTGTTGGCCGGGTCGGCGTTCTGGTAGACCGGCACCTCCGAGGCGTCGTCGAGCTTCGTGCGGTCCAGGAGCATCCAGCGCTTCGGCAGCTTCATCGCCTCCTGCAGGCCGGGCATACCGGTGATCTTGACGCGCACCCAGATGTCGTCCTCGATCACGCGGA
Source organism: Micromonospora sp. CA-248089 (assembly GCF_050948515.1). Lineage (NCBI taxonomy): Bacteria > Bacillati > Actinomycetota > Actinomycetes > Micromonosporales > Micromonosporaceae > Micromonospora > Micromonospora sp. CA-248089. The sequence continues at coordinate 5,831,005 of NZ_CP192016.1, read as the reverse complement.
AGGTCATTCCCATGGTGAACTCGGGGTCCTTCTCCGACACGGTCAGCTCCACGCCGCGCGCCGCCGGGTCGACCAGCCCGTCGAACTTCTCGGTGCCCTCGACGGTGGAGAACCGGAAGGCCGGGTCCTTCTCGTCCGGCACGGCGGCCAGCAGCGCGGCCTTCGGGTCGGCCGACGGGCTCGGCGCCGGTCCGGCGCCCTCGGAGGCGTCCCCGGTCCCGCACCCCGCGGACAGGACGGTGGTGGCCAGCACGGCCGTCGCGAGAGCCGCGATCCGCCGGAGGTTGCCGGCGGAACCGAATCGCTGCGTCATGGTGTTCGACTCACTTTCCCAGGTGATTGTTGCCGGGTAAGTATCGTCAGACGTCACGGCGGCATCGCTGCCGATATGCTGCCGTCCGACTGCCGTCGGCCACAGTGGGTGCCGGCAGGCGACACGGGGGCGGAAACTCGCATGTCAGAGGCGCTGCGCTTCGAAGTGCTCGGCCCGCAGCGGGCCTGGTACGCCGACCGTCAGCTCGATCTGGGGCCGGCCAAGCAGCGGGCCGTACTGGCCGTGCTGCTGCTCGCCGCCGGCCGTCCCGTGCCGAGCGGGCAGATCGTCGAGGCGGTGTGGCCGGACGAGGCACCGGTGAACGGCCTCAACGTGGTGCAGAAGCACGTCGCCGGTCTGCGCCGGGTGCTGGAACCCGACCGGTCACCGCGTACGCCGGCCCGGGTGCTCACCCTCACCGACGCGGGATATCTGCTGCGGGTGCCGCCCGAGGCGGTGGACGTGGTGCGCTTCGAGCGCGGCGTACGGAGCGCGCGGTCGGCCCAGGCGGCCGGGCGTACGGAGGAGGCGCTCGCCGAGGTGAGCGCCGCCCTGGAGCTGTGGCAGGGGGAGCCGTTCACCGGGTTCGCCGGGCCGTACTTCGACGCGGCCCGGCACCGGCTGGTGGAGCTGCGCGCGGTCGCCCTGGAGACGCGTGTCGACCTGGAGCTGGCCGACGGCCGGCACGGCGAGCTGGTCGGCCGGCTGGTCGAGCTGGTCGCCGAGTTCCCCGTCCGGGAGCGGCTGCGCCACCAGCTCATGCTGGCGTTGCACCGCAGTGGACGGCAGGCCGAGGCGCTGGCCGCCTACCGCGACTACGCCGGGCTGCTCCGCGACGAGTACGGCATCGAGCCGGGCGGGGCGCTCCAGGATCTGCACCGGCGCATCCTGCGCGCCGACCCGGACCTCCTGGCACCGGCCCAGCCGCCGCCGGCGAACCCGGCCGAGAACCCGCCTCCGCCCACCGCTGCGCCCCGGTCCGCGGTCTCGGCGCAGCTCACCGTTCCGGTCCAGTTCACCGTCTCCGCGCAGCCGGACGGTCCGGTCCGGCCGCCACCGTCCGCCGAGTCGCCGACCGGCGTGCCGGCTTGGGTTCCGTCCCCTGTCGCGCCGCCTTTCGGTGCCGTGCCGCCGACCAGGCGTCCGGCCGGTGTGCCCGGATGGCTCAGCGTCGTCGCGACTGTGGGCGGCGCGCTCACCGCCCTGCTCTCGTTCGGCATGCTCACCTGGCTGGTGGTGCTGCTGTACGGGATCTGGCGACGCGGCCTGGGCAGCGTCGTCGCCGCGGTCTGCTACCTGACCGTGGCCGTGACGTTCGTGGCGGTCCTCGGCAGCAGCGAGTCGGAGGAACCCACCGCGTTCGAGATCGGCCTCCTGATGGTCTGGCTGACCGCCTGGCTGGGTGGCGTCCCGCACGTGGTGCTGCTCAACGGCCGGCTGCACGCCTGGCTGCGTGGCCTCTGGCGTGGGCGGCCGTACGCCAACCGCAACCGGCTGCGCCGGGAGTACGCCCGCTACCTGCTCTACCAGTACCCGTCGGCCCGCAACGACCTGCGCATCGGGCGCCCCGACCTGCCCCGCGCCTACGACGACGGCGGACTGGTGGACGTCAACTCGGTGCCGGACCAGGTGATCGCCGGGCTGCCGGGACTGACCCGGTCGCAGGCGCAGCACGTGGTGGTCGACAGGCGGCTGCGCGGTCCGTACACCTCGATGGAGGAGCTGGCCGCCCGGTGCCTGCTGCCGGCGGCGGCGACCGACTCGCTGCGCGAGCTGCTGGTCTTCCTGCCGCCCGTGGCGCCGCAGCAGCCGCTCGCGCCGCCGTCCGGGCCGCCGGAGTCGTCCGCCCTCCCTGGTAGAAATGCCGGATGAGCCAGGATCGGATGGCCGTCCGGGAGCGCGCCGAGGCGGTACTGCGGCGGCTGGCGGGTGACCACGCCCGGCTGCGCGAGGACCAGTGGCGGGCCATCGAGGCGCTGGTGGTCGACCGCCGGCGGGTGCTGTGCGTGCAGCGCACCGGCTGGGGCAAGTCGGCCGTCTACTTCGTGGCCACCGCGCTGCTGCGCGAGGGCAACCGGCACGGGCCGACGGTGATCGTCTCGCCGCTGCTGGCGCTGATGCGCAACCAGGTCGAGGCCGCGGCCCGGGCCGGCATCCGGGCGCGCACCATCAACTCGGCGAACCTGGACGAGTGGGACGAGATCACCGCCGAGATCCACGCGGGTGCCGTCGACGTGCTGCTGATCAGCCCGGAGCGCTTGAACAATCCGGACTTCCGCGACGGCGTCCTGCCGAAGCTCGCCGCCACCACCGGGCTGCTCGTGGTGGACGAGGCGCACTGCGTCTCCGACTGGGGGCACGACTTCCGCCCCGACTACCGGCGGCTGCGCACGTTCCTGGCCAACCTGCCCGAGCGCACGCCGGTGCTCGCCACCACGGCCACCGCCAACGCCCGGGTCACCCAGGACGTGGCCGAGCAACTCGGTGACGCGCTGGTGCTGCGCGGCACGCTGGACCGCGAGTCGCTGCGTCTCGGCGTCCTCGATCTGCCGAGCCCGGCGCACCGCCTGGCCTGGCTGGCCGACCACCTGGACCGGCTCCCCGGCTCGGGCATCGTCTACACGCTCACCGTGGCGGCGGCGACCGAGACGGCGGAGTTCCTGCGCGGGCGGGGCTGGTCGGTCGCGTCGTACACCGGGCAGGCCGAGGACGCCGACCGGCGGGCCGCCGAGCAGGACCTGCTGGACAACAAGATCAAGGCGCTGGTCGCCACGAGCGCGCTCGGCATGGGCTTCGACAAGCCCGACCTCGGCTTCGTCGTGCACCTGGGCGCGCCGCCCTCGCCGATCGCCTACTACCAGCAGGTCGGCCGCGCGGGCCGGGCCGTCGAGCACGCCGAGGTGCTGCTGCTGCCCGGCGCGGAGGACGCGGCCATCTGGCGGTACTTCGCCTCGCTCGCCTTCCCGCCCGAGGAACAGGTCCGGGCCATGCTCGCCGCGCTGGACACCGAACGGCCGATCTCCACCCAGGCCCTCGAACCGGTGGTCGACCTGCGCCGGGCCCGGCTGGAGCTGATGCTCAAGGTGCTCGACGTGGACGGCGCGGTCCGCCGGGTGCGCGGCGGCTGGCTCGCCACCGGCGAGCCGTGGGTCTACGACGAGGCCCGGTTGCGGCGCGTCGCCGACGCGCGCTCCGCCGAGCAGCGGGCCATGCGGGAGTATGCCTCGACGTCCGGCTGCCGGATGCGCTACCTGCGGGAAGGGCTGGACGACACCGGGGCGGCCGACTGCGGGCGGTGCGACAACTGCGCCGGCCCGCTGTTCGACGCCGAGGTCTCCGAGGCGGCGCTGACCGCCGCGCAGACGTTCCTCGGGCGCCCCGGCGTGCCGATCCCGCCCAAGAAGCTCTGGCCGACCGGGCTGGAGTCTGTCGGCGTACCCCTGAAGGGCCGCATCCCCCCGGCGGAGCAGGCGCTGCCCGGCCGGGCCGTGGGGCGACTGTCCGACCTGGGGTGGGGCGGGCGGCTGCGCGGGCTGGCCGGGCCGGAGGCGCCGGACGGCCCGGTGCCCGACGACGTGGTGGCCGCCGTGGTCGAGGTGCTGAAGGCGTGGGCGCACGGCGACGACCCGTGGCCCCGGCGGCCGGCGGGTGTGGTGGCCGTCGGCTCCCGGACGCGACCGGTGCTGGTCGGCTCGCTGGCCGAGCGGATCGCCGCCGTGGGCCGGCTGCCGCTGCTCGGCCAGGTCGTCCCGGACGGTCCGTCCGGCGGTGGCGGGCCGCGCGGCAACAGCGCCCAGCGGGTACGCGCGCTGCACGACGCCTTCCACCTGCCCGACGAACTGGCCGGCGCGCTGCCGGGGCTGAACGGGCCGGTGCTGCTGGTGGACGACCTGGTCGACTCGGGCTGGACGATGGCCATGGCGGCGCGGCTGCTGCGCCGGGCCGGTGCTCCGGACGTGCTGCCGCTGGCGCTCGCGGTGGCCGGCTGACGGTTCCCGGCCGACGCGGAAAGTTCCCGCGCCGGGCGGAATGCGAGCGTCGCCACCGTCGGCGGACCGTCGTCGGGCCGGCACCCGGGCGGCGGTACCGTGGGGTCATGACCGAGCAGCGACCCGTCGTCCAGACCTACACCGTGACCGGGATGACCTGCGAACACTGCGTCAAGGCGGTGACCGAGGAGCTGTCCGCGCTGCCCGGCGTCGACGAGGTCCGGATCGATCTGACCGGCGGCACCGCCACCGTCACCAGCGCGGCGCCGCTGTCTGTCGAGTCCGTGCGTGCCGCCGTGGACGAGGCGGGTTACGAGCTGGTCGGCGGCGGTGCCTGAGTCGTCGTCCGGCACGTCCGGCACCGGCGTCGTCCCCGACGATCCCGAGGCCGGCTCCGACGCTCCCGCGGCACGGCCCGGGAGCGCTGCGCGGTCCGGTGACGCTGCTCCCGCTGTGGTGGACCGGGAGACGCTGCGGCTGGCCCTGGTGGTGGGCGGCCTGGTGCTCGCCGTCCTGCTCGGCTTCGGCCTCGGGCGGATGAACGCGCCGGCTGGCCCGGCCCGGCCCGCGACGGCAGGCGGGGTCGCCACGGGCGGCGCCGACGGCGGCGCGCACGCCCACTCACCCGGAACCGGCGCGCACACGCACGACGGCGCCACCGTCACCCAGGGCGGCGGCGATGGCGCGACCGGGCTGTCGATCACCTCGGCCGGCTACACGCTGGTGCCGTCGACCGAACTGGTCGCGGACCGCGCCGGTGAGCTGCGCTTCCAGATCCGCGACGACCAGCGCCGGGCGGTCACCCGGTTCGCCGTCGTGCACGACAAGCCGATGCACGTGATCATGGTCCGTCGTGACCTCAGCGGTTACCGGCACCTCCACCCGACGATGGCCGCCGACGGGACCTGGTCGGTGCCGATCGCGTCACCGGAGGCGGGCCCCTGGCGGATGTACGCGGACTTCACCGCCGTCGCCGACGACGGCCGCCAGGTCGCCGTGGTGCTCGGCGCCGACCTGACCGCATCCGGCGCGTACGGGCCACGGCCGCTGCCCGCCGCCGCCACGTCGGCGACAGTCGACGGATTCACCGTCGCGTACGCGGGCACGCCGGAGGTGGGGAAGTCGGTGCCGCTGCGGTTCCGGGTCACCGGCGCGGATGGAGCGGCGGCGTCGCTGGAGCCGTACCTCGGGGCGTACGGGCACCTGGTGGCGTTGCGCGAGGGCGACCTCGGCTACCTGCACGTGCACCCGGAGCCGGTGCGCGACGGCGACGACGTGACGTTCTGGCTGAGCGCGCCGGGGCCTGGTAGCTACCGGATGTTCCTGGACTTCCAGGTCGGGGGCGTGGTGCGGACCGCCGAGTTCACGCTGACGGTGGCCTGAGTCCCGCGCGGGCCGGGCGGTCAGCCGGCCCGGCGCACCGGGCGGCGGGCCAGGTAGCGGAGCAGATCGCGGATGTGGTGCTTCTCCTCCGCGGGCACGTTCGGGTCGGCGAGCCGGTCCAGGATGACCCGCACGTCGGCCTCGACCGGGCCGTCCTCGGCGCCCCGGCGGCGGGGCACCGGCCCGGCGTCGGGCAGGCCCAGCGCGCGGAACGCGGCCGCCACGGGCAGGTCGAGGGCGGCGCAGAAGCCGCGGACCTTCGCGAGTTCGGGGTAGTCCTGCCAGTCGCCGGCCAGCCAGCGGAACACCGTGGAACGGCCGACACCGGTGTGGGTGGCGAGGTCGGTCACCGTCCAGCCGCGCTCCTCGCGCGCGGCGTCGATGGCCCGTCGTACGAAGCGCGCGAAGGCCATCTGAGGCGAAACGTCTGCGGAACCCATCCCTGGTGGATCTGTCCCCTTCCTCCGGTGGCCCGGCTCGCGCATCGAGCCTAGTACGCCGAACCGGAGAAGTAACTGACTGATCGGTCCGGAGGTCTCGTCGGCGGGACTCAACTACGGAAGCCTGCTTCGGGTAATGCACTTCGGGTAATAGGCTGAGGAAACCCTGGGAGTCGATGGAGGAGAAGCATGGCCGAGCCGGACCGTCCCGTACCGCATCGCCCCGGCGCGGTGAGCGCCTTCTTCGTGGCCAAAGCCGCCGTGTTCGCGCTCGGCTTCTGGATCTGGCTGCTGGTGCTGGCGGTACGCGGCAGCGAGGCGACCGGCGTACACCTGATCGCCGCGACCGGTGCGATCTGCACGACGCTGGCCTCGGTGGTGCTCGGTGCGCGCCTGGCGTTGCAGCGCAACGCCGCCGACCGGCACGCGGAGCTGAAGCGGCTGCTCGTGGACATCTCGTGGAACGCCTTCGCCGCCGCCGGGAACGCCGAGCATGCCGGGAAGGTGGTGCCGTTCCCGAGCGCGTCGCACGACGGCGAGCGGGGGCCGAACCGTGGCGCCGGTGAGCGGGTGTCGGTGCTGGACCGGGGCGACCGCAACCGGGGCGACCGGGGGCGGTAGGGCCGCCCCGCTGCCTCGGCTCAGCCGGCCTCGGCCAGCAGCGTCTCCAGCCGGGGCGTGACACCCCACTGGCCGACCAGCTTGCGGTACTCGGCCCGCTGCCCGTCGGTCGGCGCGCCCGCCGTGCGCCGCGCCCGGATGAGCAGGTTGCGCGGCGTGTGCCGGGAGTCGACGAACTCCACCACCTCGGCGCGGTAGCCGTGCAGGCGCAGCAGCGCGGCCCGAAGCGAGTCGGTGAGCACGTCGGCGAACCGCTCCCGCAGGATGCCCTGCCGGGTCAGCAGCTCGTACGGCGCCGGCGCCTGACCGGCCCGGAGCTGGGCGGCCAGGTCGTGGTGGCAGCAGGGCGCTGCGAGGACCCAGCGGGCGTTCCACCGCACCGCCCGGGCCAGCGCCTCGTCGGTGGCGGTGTCGCAGGCGTGCAGCGCCAGCACCAGGTCGGGCGCCGGTTCGACGGACGCGTCGGCGATGGTGCCGGCCACGAAGCCGACCCGGTCGGCCCAGCCGAGCCGCTCGGCCAGTTCGGTGTTGCGGCGGCGCTGGTCCTCGCGGACGTCCACCCCGACGAGCGTCACGTCCAGGCCGCGCTGGACCAGGTAGCGGTAGGCGGCGAAGGTCAGGTACGCGTTGCCGCAGCCCAGGTCCACCACCCGCAACGGGCCGGCGAGGTCGTCGGGCAGCGTTGCCGCGAGCGCGCGCAGGAACGCGTCGACCTGGCGCCGCTTGGCCGCCGATCCGCCGATCTCCCGGAACAGGGGGTCGCCCGGGTCCAGCAGCCACTCCTTGGCCCGGTCGTGCCCGCCCGGCTCGGCGGCCGGACGGCTGGCCGCCGCGCGGTGCACCTGGGCCTCGCCGGACTTGGTCACCCGGAGCTGGAGCGTGGCGTCGGCGGTCTCCACGTGCCAGTTGCCGAACGGCTCGGCGAGCAGTTCGTCGACCGCCGCGCCGGCCTCCGTACCGGGTGCCACGTTGCGGGTGTGCGGCCGCGACCCGTCGGAGACGGCGATCTGCAGGCGAGGACCGGCCTTGAGCGTGACCGGGCGCAGTTCCGCGCGTACCACCGAGGGGCGCTGCCCCCGACGGCGCCCGGCGGCGACCGCGCGGGTCAGCCCGGGCGCGAGCAGCAACGCCCGCACCTCGGCCAGCGCCGAGTCCAGCGCTTCCGGCATCAGTTCCTACCTTTCCTGGCCGCCCCCGCCGCCGCCGTCGACCGCCACCGACTGGTTGATCATGAAGTTGGCGGCCGTGAGCACGGCGTGTCGCGCCGTCAACTTCATGATCGTCGCAATGAGGGGGGCGGGGATGGGGACGGCCTCCGGGACCGGGGTCCGGGAGGCCGTATCCGTTTGGTGTTCGTCAGTCGGCGTTCGTGGCCTCGGCGGGCGCACCGGTGCTGCCGCTGCGGCGCCGGCGACGACGACGGGGCTTGGTGCTCGCGGCGTCGCCCTCCGTGGGCTGCGGTGCGGCGGCGGTCTCGGCCGCGCCCTCGGTGCCGATCACCGCTGTCGGCTCACCGGCCACCGTCTCGCCGGCCCGGCGGCGACGCCGACGACGCGGCGTACGCGAGGTCTCGTCGTCCCCGGTGTCGGCCTGTGCGGAGGACGAACCGGCGGACGAGCCGCCCTCGCCGCCCCGGCCGCGACCGCGGTCGCGGTCGCCGCGCTCGCGGCCCCGGCTGTCGCCACGCCGCGCGCCCCGGCGCGACCGGCTGCCGCCGCCGCCCAGGTCCTCCTCGACCTCGGCGGACAGGCCGGCGCGGGTGCGCTCGGCGGTCGGCAGCGTGCCGCTGACGTCCGTCGGGATGCCCAGGTCGGTGTAGAGGTGCGCGGAGGTGTGGTACGTCTCCGGCGGCTCGGGCATGTCCAGCCCGAGCGTCTTGTCGATGATCCGCCAGCGGGGCATGTCGTCCCAGTCGACGAACGTCACGGCGGAACCCGTGGCCCCGGCCCGGCCGGTACGGCCGATGCGGTGGGTGTAGGTGTCCTGGTCCTCGGGACAGTCGTAGTTGATCACGTGCGTGACGCCCGTGACGTCGATGCCCCGCGCCGCCACGTCGGTGGCGACAAGCGTGTCGATCTTGCCGGCCCGGAACGCCCGCAGTGCCCGCTCGCGCGCGCCCTGCCCGAGGTCGCCGTGCACGGCGGCCACGGCGAAGCCGCGGAAGTCGAGATCCTCGGCGACCCGGTCGGCGGCCCGCTTGGTACGGGTGAAGATCATGGTCAGCCCGCGGCCCTCGGCCTGCAGGATGCGCGCCACGATCTCGACCTTGTTCAGCGAGTGCGTCCGGTACGCGAGCTGCTTGGTCTGCGGCGACGGACCGGTCTCGGCGGTGTGCCCGGCGTGGATGGTCACCGGCCGGCGCAGGAAGCGCCGGGACAGCGCGACGATCGGGTCCGGCATGGTGGCCGAGAACAGCATGGTCTGCCGGTCCTCCGGCAGCATCGCCAGGATCTTCTCGACGTCGTCCAGGAAGCCCAGGTCGAGCATGCGGTCGGCCTCGTCGAGGACGAGCGCGCGGACCCGGTCGAGCCGCAGGTGCTTCTGCTTCTGCAGGTCCAGCAGGCGGCCGGGGGTGCCGACCAGGATCTCGACGCCCTTGCGGAGCGCCTCGATCTGCGGCTCGTACGCCACGCCGCCGTAGATCGGCAGCACCCGGACGCCCCGGGTGCGGCCCGCGGCGTCGAGGTCCTTGGCTACCTGGATGCCCAGCTCACGGGTGGGTACGACGACGAGCGCCTGCGGGACGCCGTCGCTGCCCTCGGACGGGGCGAACACCCGCTCCAGCAGCGGGATGCCGAAGCCGAGGGTCTTGCCGGTGCCGGTCGGCGCCTGGCCGATCAGGTCGACGCCGCGCAGCGCGATCGGCAGCGCGTACTCCTGGATGGCGAAGGCGCGGGTGATGCCGGCGGCGGCCAGCGCCTCGACGGTTTCCTGCCGCGCGCCGAGCGCGGCGAACGTGGGTGCCTCCGGGGGGACCGGAGCGGTGGGGGCCAGTGGCTGGCCGGAAATCTGCTCGCTCATATGGATTTGGGGGTGCCCTCTCGTGGTGCGCCCCTCAGGTCCTCAGGGCGCGATCGGTGTGGCGCGGGCCACGCGGTCACTGGCGATTTCGCCGAGCCGGACCGGGCCGCACGCGCGTCGGGGACCGGTCTTGATCAGCAAGTGACCGAATCGGTGCCCACGGCAACTGTCTCATCCTACCTGAACGGCCCCTGAGTCGTCCCGATTCCCAGGTGGTGGCCGTGCGCGCGGGGCGGCTCGCTGTGACTTGAGTCACAGCGGGGCCGCCGGTAGCCTGCGCTGATGTCCGCCCCCGCCGCCTCCGGACCCGCCGCCCCCGACCCCGCCGCGATCGACCTGTTCGGGCTCGTCGCCTACGGCGAACTGCTCGCCTTCGACCGCCTCGCCGCCGACGCGCGCCTCGCGCCCGACCTGCGTCGCCGCGCCGCGCTCAGCGAGATGGCCGCCGCCGAGATCGCGCACTACCGGTGGCTCACCGACCGGCTCGGCGCGTGGGGGGTCACGCCGGAGGAGGCGATGGCCCCCTACGTCGAGGCGCTGCGGGCGTACCACGACTCGACCGAGCCGCGGGACTGGGCCGAGGCGGTGACGAAGGCGTACGTGGGGGACGCGATCACCGACGACTTCCTGCGCGGGATCGCCGACGGCCTGACCGGGCCGGACCGGGCGCTGCTGCTCGACGTGCTGCACGACTCGCGGTACGCCGAGTTCGCCGGAGCCGAGATCCGGGCCGCGATCGAGGCCGATCCCCGGGCCGCCGGGCGGCTGTCGATGTGGGCGCGCCGGCTGCTCGGTGAGGCGCTGTCCCAGGCGGGCCGGGTGGCCGCCGCCGACCGGGGCGCGTTCGTCGCGTTGATCGGGCGGACCGGCGGGGACGTACCGGGGCTGCTGCGCCGGCTGACCGAGGCGCACACCGCGCGGATGACTGCGGCCGGGTTGAACAACTGAGCCGCCGTGGCGGGGAGGCCCGCCACGGCGGCCGGTGCCGCGGGACTCAGCGGACGGTGAACCCGACCGCGCGAGGCGACGCCTCGGCGATCTCGACGTAGGCGACCTTGCCGACCGGCACGATCACACGCCGGCCCTTCTCGTCGGTCAGGGAGAGCGTGCCCTCGCTCTTGGCGAAGGCGTCGGTCACGATCTGCTCGATCTCGGCCGGCGACTGCGCGCTCTCCAGGACCAGCTCCCGCGGCGCGTACTGCACGCCGATCTTGACCTCCACTGTGCCTCCTCAACTGGGGCGAAAAAGCCACCGTGGGAAGGCTATCCGATCCGGCGGCCCGATGTTCAGGCTGACTCACCTTGCAGCGGGAAGCTGGCGATGCCGCGCCAGGACAGGGCCGCGACCAGCGCCTCGGCCTCCGCCTTGGGCACCTGGCGGCCACCGGCCAGCCAGAACTGGGCGGCCGTCTCGGCGGCGCCGACCAGGCCCGAGGCGAGCAGCTCGGCGTGCGACCGGCTGACCCCGGTGTCCGAGATGATCGTGTCGGTGATGGCGGCGATGCAGCCCTGCTCGACCCGCTCCACCCGCTGCCGCACCGCCGGGTCGTTGCGCAGGTCCGACTCGAAGACGAGCCGGAACGCCTCGCTCTCGTGGTCGACGAAGTCGAAGTACGCGCGCACCGCGGCCCCGACCCGCTCCTTGTTGTCGTTGGTGCCGCTCATCGCGTCCTGCACGTTGGCCACTATCGCGTCACAGTGCGTGTCCAACAGCGCCAGGTAGAGCTCCATCTTCCCGGGGAAGTGTTGGTAGAGCACCGGCTTGGAGACGCCGGCCCGCTCGGCGATGTCGTCCATAGCGGCGGCGTGGTAGCCCTGCGCGACGAACACCTCCTGAGCGGCGGCGAGCAGCTGCTTACGGCGCGCCGAGCGGGGCAGGCGGGTGGGCCGACCGGCGGTCTGTGCACCGTTCCCCACTGCGGTCATCGGATCCTCCGAGTATCTGCGTACGAGCCGGCACGTATCACCCGAACCGGTCCGGGTTCGTGAACCCGTCGCGGAATTGGCCCGCCGCTGTAACTTATCGCCACTGTCACCACACGGTAGCCTCAGCGGGGGCGACCAAGGAGCGCGCGGTGAGTGAAACAGGGCAACCCGGAGCCGCCACCCCGGGAGAGCACGGCGACGGGACGGGCCAGCAGGACGAGCCAGCCCGTACCGGCGGCGGTTGGGCGCCCCCGGCGAACGGCTGGTCCCGCGGCGCTCCGGCGCCCGGCGGCTGGCCCTACGGCGACCTCGGCGGCTGGGCCGCCTCCTCGCCCCGGCACGGCGACCTGCCGGCCCCGCTGCCCGGCCACTCCGCGCCGGAACCGGGCCGCGTCAACGGCCGCCACGTCAACGGCGTGCACCACGCCGGGGAGGAGTCGCCAGTGACCCGCCAGGCGCCGGTCAGTGCCCCGCCCGCGGACGAGCCGCCCCGGTCCGCCGACGGCGAGCGGCTGGCCGTACCGGCCCCGCGCCCGGCGCCCACGATCGAGCAGCCGAACGACCCGGGGGACGCCCCCGGCTCCCGGCACGCCGCCGACGACCCGTCCGCCCGCGCGCCGCGCTGGGCCGAGAGCGGGCCGACCTCCGCGCCCCCGGCGCTCCAGGTCCCGCCGGTCGGCGCCGCCGCCTCCGGTTTCGAGGTGCCGCCGGGCTTCCACGCCCCGAACACCGAATCCACCCCGTCGCTGTCCCGGGGCTGGGCCGACCGCCCCGCCACCCCGCCACCGGCCACCAGCCGGCCGGAGCACGCGGCGGGCGAGGCGCACCCGCCCGAGGGCCGGGCGGCCGCCGCCGAGCCGCGGGCCGCCGCCGAGTCCCGGGAGCCGGCCGGCGACGACCCGAGGGCCGCCGAGCCGGACTGGTCGGGGCCGTCCTGGAACCGCCCCAGCTGGGGTGACGGCTGGGCCCCGCCCTGGGCCCGCACCGACGAGCCGCCGGCCCGCCGGCCCGAGGAGCCCACGGCCCGGGGGCCGGAGGAGCCACCCGCCCGCCGCGCCGAGGAGCCCGCCGCCGAGCGGCGGGAGTGGGAGGACGACAGCGCCGCCCACCGCACCGCCCGCGACGACCGCGCGGCCGAGTGGGCGCCCGAACCGGTGCGGCCGTACGAGCCGGCCCGCGTCGAGCCGCCCGCCGCCTACGAGCCGCCACGCGCCGAGCCGGTACGGCCGTACGAGCCGCTGCGCGCCGAGGCGGCACCGGGCCCCGAGGCGACGCGGTCGTACCCGCCGCCCGCCGAGTCCGAGGTGTCCCGGCCGTACGAGCCGGGGGCCGGGCCCGAGCAGGCGCGCCGTTTCGAGCCGCCGGCCGCGCCCGAGCCGACGCCCGAGGCGACCCGGCCGTTCCGGCTGCCCCGGGGCGACGCCGAGCCGCCGCACGGCTACGAGCGGCCCTCCTGGGCCGGGCCGCCGGTGCCGGTCGCCCCGCTGATCACGCCCCCGGGTCCGCCGCCGACGAGTGCCCCGCCCGCGCCCGGCGCGCCGCTGGTGTCCAGTGCCCCGCCCGCGCCGCCCGGCGGATTCCCCCGGCGCCGCCCGTCGAAGCGGCCGCCCTCGCCCCGCCGACCTCAGGCGTGCCCGCCACGAGCGGCCCGCCGCGCCTCGATCGCCCACCCGCGCCCCACCCGACGAGCGCCCCTCCCTACGCGGCCCGCCGGTCCGCACCGGAACCGGTGCCGGCCGCCGACGCGGTCGCCGAGCCCCGACCGGAGGAACCGTCCCCCGTGCTGCCGCAGCGCGTCCCCTCGGAACCGGACGTGCCCGTCGTGCCGGAGCCACCGGCAGTGGAACCGTCCGCCGAGACCCCCGAACTCGCCCGCATCGCCACCCACCTGCGCCGCGACGACGAACCCGCGCCGCTGCGGGAACGGCCGGAGGGCTTCGACGTCAACGCGATCCTCGACGCGGTCCGCGAGGTGGCGGGCGTCCGCGACGCCGCGCTGCGCCGGACCCCGGCCGGCGCGCACAGCCTCCGGCTCGACCTGGCCGACGGCGCGGACCCGGCCGAGGTGAGCCGCGTGGTGGCCCGGCTGCTCCAGGAACGGATGGGCCTGGCCGCCGCACCGCAGAACCTGCCCGGTGCGCCCGCCGTACCGCCACCGGCACCGCTGCGCCGCCGGTCGGCCCGGCTGGACCGCTCCGGCGAGACCCGGGCACCCGGGGCGCAGTCCGCGCCGGGCCTGTCCCGCACCGCACCGGGCGAGGCCCACGCCGCGCCGTCCGAGCCGGGCGACGCGCGTACCCAGGTGCCGGCGGCTCGCGGCGACGAACCCGGACCGGCCGGCGACGAGACGCCGGCGCGGACCGGTGTGGCGCGCCCGGCTGCGAACCGCTCCGGCGACGCGCGGTTCGGTGCGGACCGCGCCGCGCGCCCGGCCGAGGCGCCGGCCGACGGCGACGAGCCGCCGCGCCGCCGCCGGCAGGCCACCCACCGCGGCCGGGCCACCGTCGACGAGACGTCGCTGGCCGCCGCGCCGACCGGCATGTCCACCGGCAGCCCGGTCACGCTCGGTACGTCGTACTCCGCTGGCCAGATGACCACGACGGAGACCGCGCCGTCGCGACCGCTGGACACCGGCGGCGTGCCGGGGCCCCGGGTGGTGATCGAGCACGTCCTGGTCAGCACGTTCGGCCTGGACGCCACCACCGAGGTCCGCCTGGTCGCGGGCGACCGCACGGCCGAGGGACACGCGACCGGGCCGGCTGTCGACGGGTACGTGCTGCGGCTCTGCGCGGTGGCCGCCGCCGCCGCGGTGGACGAGTTGCTCGGCCGGGGCGTCCCGGCCGGCGAGCGGGGCCGGTGCTTCGTGGAGCACGCCGCCGTGGTGCCGTTCGGCAACTGCGAGGTCGCCACGGTCGTGGTGCTGCTGGTCTGCGACGGCTGGGTGGAGCAGCTGGCCGGCTCGGCCCTGGTGGCCGGGGATCCCCGGCAGGCGGTCGTGCGGGCCACGCTCGCGGCGGTGAACCGGCGGCTGGAGGCGCTGCTCTCCTGAGCGCCGGTGTGCGGTACGGCCCCCGCCCGGGGAAGACTGGAGACATGAAACGCGCCGCACTGTGGCCGGAGCACAGCCTTCCCGCACACCACGTCCCGCCGCCCTGGCCCGGCCGGCACGTACGCCTCGACGGCACGCTCGTGCACGTCCGCGACACCCCGGCCACCGGTCCCGGGGCGGAGCCCGCGCTGTACGTGCACGGCCTCGGCGGGTCCGCGCAGAACTGGACCGACCTGGCCGGGCTGCTCGCGGACCGGCTCGACGGCCAGGCGATCGACCTGCCCGGGTTCGGCCGCAGTGAGCCCGGGCCGCGCTACACGATCCCGGCTTTCGCCGAGCGGGTGATCCGCTGGATCGAGCACAGCGACAGGGGGCCGGTGCACCTGTTCGGCAACTCCCTCGGCGGCGCGATCTCGGTCCGGGTGGCGGCGCTGCGCCCGGACCTGGTCCGCACGCTCACCCTGGTCTCGCCCGCGCTGCCGTTCCTGGACTTCCGGCGCTCGTTGCAGGGGCGGATGCTCCCGCTGCTGGCGATCCCCCGGGGCGAACGGCTGGCCGCCTGGCGGCTGGCCCAGTTCAGCCCGGAGGTGACGGCGCAGCAGGTGATGGAGGCGTGCGTGGCGGACCTGACCCGGATCAGCGAGCAGCGCCGGCAGGAGGCGATCGACGAGATCCGGGTCCGGTACGAGGCGGCCCACTACGCCGCCGCGTACGTGCGGACGTTCCGGGGCCTGGTCGGCACCTTCCTGCGGTCGTACCTGCCGGGGGAGGGGGCGCTGTGGCGGCAGGCGGCGGCGGTACGGGCGCCCACGCTCGTGGTGGGCGGGCGGCAGGACCGGCTGGTCGACGTGCGGGTGGCGCCGCAGGCGGCCCGGGTCATCCCGGACAGCCGGCTGCTGATGCTCGACGGTGTCGGGCACGTGGCCCAGCTGGAGGTGCCCCGGACCGTGGCGCGGGCGGTGCTCGGGCTGCTCGCCGAGGCGACACCGTCGTTCAGCACCGGCATGGGGGAGAGCGGAACGGGGCGTGACATGGCAGGCTGAGCCGGATGCCCAGCTCCCGCCGTCCTCGTGCCGCCCGTACCCGTTCCTCGTTTCGTCACTGGCGTACCGCGCTCGTGGTCTGCGCCTTCGTCGCCGCCGCCGCGGTCGGGGTCGGCGTGGCGGTGCAACTGCCGTCGGCGGGCGCGGGGACGCGGGTCACCGACGGGTTCGTCGCCCAGCCGCCGGCGCCCACGCGGGAGCCGTCCACGCCGAGCGTCCCGCCGTCGCCTCCGGTGGTGCCCAGTTCGCCGGCCGCGCCGGTGCTGACGCTGTCCGACCCCGGCCCGGCGAAGGGCCGGGGCAGCTTCGCGTACGACGACCGGACCAGCGGCGTGCTCGGCCGCTCGGGGACGCTGCGCCGCTACCGGGTGGCGGTGGAGAACGGTTCCGGCGAGGAGGTCCGCGCGTTCGGCGAGGCGGTGCAGCGCGCGCTGGCCGGCCCGGGCAGTTGGGTCGACGGCGGCACGCTGCGGTTGCAGCGGGTCGGTCCGGGCGACCGGTACGACTTCACGATCTACCTGGCCACCCGGGACACGGCCGGGCGGCTGTGCGGGGCGGGCGGGATCGACATCCGGGTGGGCGGGGTGCCGTACACGTCGTGCCGGGTGCCGGGCAAGGTGGTGATCAACCTGGCCCGGTGGCGGACGTCGGCGCCGCACCTGGTCGACGCCGGGATGCCGCTGGACGCGTACCGGCTCTACGTGGTCAACCACGAGGTGGGCCACCAGCTCGGGCACCGGCACGAGGGGTGCCCGGGTGCGGGCCGGGCGGCGCCGGTGATGCAGCAGCAGACGCTGTTCCTCAAGGGCTGCCGGCCGAATCCGTGGCCCTACGTGGGCGGGAAGCGGTACACCGGGCCGTCGCTCTGAGCGGCAAATGGTGAAGAAGATTCGCGGCATAGGCGGCAAAAGCAGCTAAATGCCCGAATTGCATGGGACGCTGGAGGCATGACCTCGTCGTCCCCCTACGACAGACTCGCGGCGCCGCCACCCGAGCGTCCCACGCTGCGCCGGATGCGCCGTCGCCGCCGTCGCTCGGTCCTGCTGCTGGCGATGCTGCTGGCGGCGAGCAGCGGCGCGTTCGGCATCACCCGGCTGAACGCGCCGCCGGCCGGACACACGGGGACGCCACTCGCCGCCGAACCGTCGCTGGCGCGCGGCGCCGAGGCCGACGTCCCGGCCGCGGCGCCGACCGGCTACCCCACCGCCGGTCCCGGCACGTTCGCGGTGGTGCAGGGCCGCTCCCCGGTACGCGGACAGGAGGGCCCGCTGCGCCGCTACCGGGTCGAGGTCGAGCACGGTACGGGGCAGGACGCCGACGGGTTCGCCGCCACCGTGGACGCGGTACTCGGCGACCCGCGCAGCTGGATCGCATCGGGGGACCTGCGGGTGCAGCGGGTGCCCGAGGCGGCCGCGGCCGACTTCACCGTCTACCTCGCCACCCCCGTCACCTCCGAGCGGATGTGCGCCGAGGGGGGCCTGCGCACCGACCGGTACACCTCCTGCCGGCTGCCCGGCCGGGTCGTGCTCAACCTGGCCCGGTGGATGACGGCGGTGCCCGACTACGGCGCCCCGCTGGAGGTCTACCGCACCTACGTGATCAACCACGAGGTCGGGCACGAGTTCGGCGAACTGCACCAGGCGTGTCCCGAGCCCGGCGCGCCCGCCCCGGTGATGCAGCAGCAGACGTACGGGCTGGACGGCTGCCTGCCGAACGCCTGGCCGTACGTCGGCGGGATCCGGTACGAAGGCGAGCCCACGGACGGCGTCTGAGTTATTCCCGGTCCCGCAGTTCGGGCCGAGTGTCCCTCATCATGGCCGATCCCCCTCCCGGCGAGCGACAATGGCGCGGTCACACCGCCGATCCCGGGGAGTCCACCGTGTCGTTGCCCCCGCTCGTCGAACCCGCCGCCGAGCTGACCGTAGACGAGATCCGCCGCTACTCACGCCACCTGATCATCCCGGACGTCGGGGTCGAGGGGCAGAAGCGGCTGAAGAACGCCCGGGTGCTCTGTGTGGGCGCCGGTGGCCTCGGCTCGCCGGCGCTGCTCTACCTCGCCGCGGCCGGTGTCGGCACGCTCGGCATCATCGACTTCGACACCGTCGACGAGTCGAACCTGCAGCGCCAGGTCATCCACGGCGTCTCCGACGTGGGCCGGTCCAAGGCCGAGTCCGCCGCGGCGTCGATCCGCGAGATCAACCCGCTGGTCAACGTGGAGATCCACAACACCGCGCTGGACCGGGAGAACGTCCGGGACATCTTCTCCCGGTACGACCTGATCGTCGACGGCACCGACAACTTCGCCACCCGGTACATGGTCAACGACGCGGCGGTGCTGCTCGGCAAGCCGTACGTCTGGGGTTCGATCTACCGGTTCGACGGCCAGGCGTCGGTGTTCTGGGCCGAGCACGGCCCCTGCTACCGCTGCCTCTACCCGGAGCCCCCGCCGCCCGGCATGGTCCCCTCCTGCGCCGAGGGTGGCGTGCTCGGCGTGCTCTGCGCGTCCATCGGGTCGATCCAGGTCAACGAGGCGATCAAGCTGCTCGCCGGCATCGGTGAGCCGCTCGTCGGCCGCCTGATGGTGTACGACGCCCTGGAGATGAGCTACCGCAAGATCAAGGTCCGCAAGGACCCGAACTGCGTGCTCTGCGGTGAGAACCCGACCCTCACCGACCTGATGGAGGACTACGAGGACTTCTGCGGCGCCGTCTCCGACGAGGCGCAGGAGGCGGTGGTCGACTCGACCATCACCGCGCTGGAGCTGAAGGACTGGCAGGACTCCGGCAAGGACATCTTCCTGGTCGACGTGCGCGAGCCCGCCGAGTACGAGATCGTCCGGATTCCCGGCGCGACGCTCATCCCCAAGGGCGAGATCCTCTCCGGCGAGGCGCTGGCGAAGTTCCCGCAGGACCGGCAGATCGTGCTGCACTGCAAGTCCGGCGTCCGCTCCGCCGAGGCGCTGGCCGCGCTGAAGGCGGCCGGCTTCTCCGACGCGGTGCACCTCCAGGGCGGTGTGCTCTCCTGGGTCAAGCAGGTCGACCCGTCGCTGCCCGCGTACTGAGTCGTGTCGATGGGCCCGCCCGGCGCTCCGGGCGGGCCCATCGTGCTCTCCGGGGCACCTGGCGTGGGCAAACGATCGATCGCGGCGACCGCTGGGCCGGGTGGTCCTGACCGAGCTACCGAGGCGTAACCGCGGCCGCGCCAGTACCGTCAGTGCCGTGGTGGACTTGGACGCGGCGATCGGATTCGTCGTCGCTCACGGTGACGCGGTGGACCGCGCCCGTCTCTCCCGGCTGCGCACCGGCGCTCCGGTGCCGCCCGACGTGCTCGACGCCGCCGAGTCCGGGCAGGCGCCGGGTGGCGGCTGGCCCGCCGTCCTCGACGGCGAGGTCGCCTCGATCGACGCGACCTGCTTCCGCCTGGCCGAGCTGGACGACCTCGGCGCGCTGGGCCGCCCGGCCGCCCGGCACGCGCTGGACTGGCTGGCCGCCCGGCAACTGCCCGACGGTGGCTGGGACGAGGATCCCTCGCTGGCCGGGCTCGCCCCCGAGTGGGCCACCCCCGGCGATCCCGAGGCACGGCTCTACCAGACCGCGAACGCCGGATTCTGGCTCACCGTGGCCGGGCTGGACGCGCGGGCCGCCGGTCCGCTCGACCACCGGGTCGGCGGCGCGTACGCCGGTGTGGTGCAGGCGGCGGCGCAGGCGCTCGCCGCCCAGCTCGCGCCGGACGGCAGCTGGCCGTCCTTCCTGCCCGCCGGCTGGCTCGCCGCCGCGGTGCTGCACCGCCAGCAGATGTACTACGAGTCGGCGCGCATCCAGGCGGTGCTGGCCGACCGGATCCCGCAGATGTCCCCGGCCGACGTGGCCTGGCTGGCCGCCACGCTGCGCCGGGTCGACGTGGGCGAGGAGCAGTGGCTGCTGGTCTCCGCGCGCAGGCGGCTCGCCGAGACCCAGCGCAGCGACGGCGGCTGGGACAGCGACGACGGCCACCAGTTCGACGTGCACACCACGCTGCGGGCGATCCGCGCGTGCCGCCCGAACGCGCCGGAGGCCCCGGTCTCCGGAGCGCCGTTCGTGGTGCCGCAGACCGCCGAGCTGCCCGCGCCGCCGGCCGTACCGATTCCGCGCCGGCCGGCGGGCCCGCGCCGTGGTCGGCCTGGACGGTCCTGCCCGACCTGGGCGTGGACGACGGCTCGTCCGTGCCGGTGTCCCCGGGCCTGCCCCCGCTCGTCGTACCGCCCACGGCGCCGGGTGCCCCGTCCACCCCGGCGGACGGGGACCCACTCCAGCTCACGTAGCCGACCGGGCGGATCAGCGCAGGTGACCGTCCCCGGTGACCACGTACTTGGTGCTGGTCAGCTCCGGCAGACCCATCGGGCCGCGCGCGTGGAGCTTCTGCGTCGAGATGCCGATCTCCGCGCCGAAGCCGAACTCGCCACCGTCGGTGAAACGGGTGGACGCGTTGACCATGACCGCGGCCGAGTCCACCCGGGCCACGAACTCCCGGGCCGCCCGCTGCGAGTCGGTGACGATCGCCTCGGTGTGGCCGGTGCCGTACTGGCGGATCTGCGCGACCGCCGCGTCGAGCGAGTCGACCACGGCGACGGAGATGTCGGCGGAGAGGTACTCGGTGCCGAAGTCCTCCTCGGTGGCCGGCACCACGGCGTCGGAGTGGGCGGCGACCTCGGGCGTGCCGTGCACCGTCACCCCGGCCTCGGCGAACGCGGCCAGCACGGCCGGCAGGAACGCGTCCGCGATGTCACGGTGCACCAGCAGCGACTCGGCAGTGTTGCAGGTGGACAGGCGCTGGGTCTTGGCGTTCAGCGTGACCGCCAGGGCCTTGCCGAGGTCGGCGGCGGCGTCCACGTAGACGTGGCAGTTGCCCACGCCGGTCTCGATCACCGGCACCGTCGACTCCTCGACCACGGCGCGGATCAGCGACGCGCCGCCGCGCGGGATCAGCACGTCGACCAGGCCGCGGGCGCGCATCAGCTCCTTCACCGAGTCGCGCGTGCTGGAGTCGAGCAGCTGCACCGCGTCGGCCGGCAGCCCGGAGCCGGAGACCGCGTCGCGCAGCACCGCGACCAGTGCCGCGTTGGAGTTGGCGGCCGACGAGGAGCCGCGCAGCAGCGCCGCGTTGCCCGACTTCAGGCAGATCCCGGCCGCGTCGACTGTCACGTTGGGTCGGCCCTCGTAGACGATGCCGACCACACCGAACGGCACCCGGATCTGGCGCAGCTCCAGGCCGTTGGGCAGCGTCGAACCGCGTACCACCTCGCCGACCGGGTCGGGCAGCGCGGCCATCTGGCGCAGCGCGTCGGCGATGGCGGCCACCCGGCCCTCGTCGAGCGCGAGCCGGTCCAGCACGGCCGCCGACAGCCCGGCCTCGCGCCCGGCCGCCAGGTCCGCCGCGTTCGCCGTCAGGATCTCCGGGGTACGCGCCACGAGCGCGTCGGCCATCGCGTGCAGCGCGGCGTCCTTGACGGTACGGGTGGCCGTGGCCAGGGCTTCCGCCGCGTCCCGGGCTCGCCGGGCCTGCTCGACGACGCTCATCGTGCGTACTCCTTCGGAGGTGTTTTCAAGAAGGGGCCCTTGCTTACAGCAGGACCAGGTCGTCGCGGTGGACGACCTCACGTTCGTACGCCGGGCCGAGCGCCGCGGCGAGTTCGGAGGTGGAGCGGCCGAGGAGGCCCGGCAGCTCCACCGCGTCGTAGTTGACCAGCCCTCGGGCCACCGGCGCGCCGGCGGTGTCGACCAGGTCCACCGGGTCCCCGGCGGTGAACGCGCCGTCGACGGCGGTGATGCCGGCGGGCAGCAGCGACTTGCGCCGGCCGACCACCGCCTGCACCGCACCGGGATCGAGGTGCAGCCGGCCGCGGGGGGCGGTGGCGTGCGCCAGCCAGAACAGCCGGGCCGCGGGGCGGCGGCTGCTCGGGTGGAAGTACGTGCCGACCGGCTCACCGGCCAGCGCCGGTGCGGCCAGCGGCGCGGCGGTCAGGACCACCGGAATGCCGAAGCCGGTGGCGATCCGGGCCGCCTCGACCTTCGTCACCATGCCGCCGGTGCCCACCCCGGCCCGACCGGCCCCGCCGACGTCCACGCCCGCGAGGTCGCCCTCGCCGTGCACCTCCGTGATCCGGGTGCTGCCCGGCCGGGCCGGGTCGCCGGTCCAGAGCGCGTCGACGTCGGAGAGCAGCACCAGCAGGTCGGCGTCGACGAGCGCGGCGACGAGCGCGGCCAGGCGGTCGTTGTCGCCGAACCGGATCTCCTCGGTGGCCACCGTGTCGTTCTCGTTGACGATCGGCACGGCGCGCAGGTCGAGCAGCTTGCGCAGCGTCCGGTACGCGTTGCGGTAGTGCGCCCGCCGGGTCACGTCGTCCACGGTGAGCAGCACCTGCCCGACGGTGCGGCCGTGCCGGGCGAACGCCGCGGCGTACCGGCCGATGAGCAGGCCCTGACCGACGCTGGCGGCGGCCTGCTGGGTGGCCAGGTCGCGCGGGCGCCGGGTCAGCCGCAGCGGGGCGAGCCCGGCGGCGATCGCGCCGGAGGAGACAAGCACCACCTCGCGTCCGTCGGCGGCGAGCCCGCCGAGCGTGTCGACGAGCGCGTCGACCCGGGCGTCGTCGAGGCCGCCCGTCGCGGTGGTCAGCGAGGACGAACCGATCTTGACCACGATCCGACGGGCCGAGGTGACTGCTTCGCGCACCGGACCATTCTGCGCGCTGCGGTCCGCGGTGCCGCGGCGCGTTCCCAAATCGTGGCAGCTCGCGGCCGGTGCCCGACGTAACCGATGCGAAAACGGTTGCTCGACGACCGACCAATTTTGATCACCCGGTTGGCGGCACACGCCTGCGGATTCCGCTGCATAACGTCTCGTTCATCACGAACGGGGGTTCACAGTGATAATTCCGAGGGCTCATCGTGCCTGGTGGCTGGCGCTGCTCGTCACCGTCGGCCTGGTCGCCGGGCTGACACCGGTGCTTGCCGGTCTCCGCGACGAGAAGGCGCCGGCCGTCCGGCGGGACGGCTACCGGCCGCACACGGTGCCACTCCCGGCGATTCCGTCGCGCGAGGGAGTCGCGCCGCTGGTGGACGCCGGGCTGCACGATGCCGAGAACGTCCGGATGTTCCGGATGCACGATCAGACCTGGGACCATCCGGTGGCCCAGGCCCAGTGGGGTCTGCAGAATCTGGCCGGCTGGCGGGCCACCCACAAGCGGATCTACCTGGACCGGGCGATCGCGAACGCGCAGCGCAACGTCGACCGCCGGGTCGAGTCGCGCGGTGCCTGGTGGTATCCGTACGACTTCGAGCTCACCAGGTGCAAGAAGCGTCCACTGCTGAAGCCCAAGTGGTACAGCGGCATGTCGCAGGGGCAACTGCTGAGCCTCTTTGTCGGGCTGTACGAGGAGACGCGCGACGAGAGGTGGCGGACCGCCGCGGACCGGACGTTCCAGAGCCTTACCCTGCCCGTCCAGCCCGGCGAGCCGTGGGCCACCTGGACCGACCGCGGCGGCTACCTGTGGCTGGAGGAGTACCCGGAGAACGACGACCCGCGCGGCGAACAGGTGCTCAACGGGCACATCTTCTCCCTGTACGGCGTCTACGACTACTGGCGGCTGACCAGCGACGAGCGGGCGGCGGAGATCTTCGACGCCGCGGCCACCACCGTGCGCCGCTACCTGCCGACCAGGTTCCGGGTGGAGAACTGGGCCAGCCGGTACTCCATGAACTGCCGGCACTTCCACCCGAAGTACCACCAGGTCCACACCCGGCAGACCCTCAAGCTGTACGAGGTGACCCACGCGACGGTCTTCGCCGAGTACGCCGACACGCTGCGGGCGGACTACCCGGTGCCGGATCTGACGGGCACCGTGCAGTTCGAGCCCGGGAGGCACGTCGGATACACGTACGACGCCAAGGGCACCGTCACCGCGCAGCGCGCCGTCACCCTGAACCGGACGAGCCGGTTCGCGGCCGACGAACGCATCCGGGTACGCGGTGGCGGCATCCACTACCGGATCACCAAGGGCCCGCTGGCCGGCTACCTGGTGCCCGAGGAACCCGGCCGGCGGGTCCTGCTCGGGGTGGCGGCCGAGCACCGCTACCACCCCGCACGCGTGCTGACCGCCCAGCCCGGCACCTACACCGGCTACACCTTCGACCGCAACGGCGCGGTGCTCGACTCCCGGAAGGTCACCTTCGCCGCCGTGACGGAGCTGACGCTGGGCGGCACCGCCTGGGTCAACGGTGAACTCAGCTACCAGGTGACCGGCGGTGAGCTGGACGGCTACTGGCTGGCGGCCCGGGGAGACCTCGCCATCGGGTCATCCGCCGGCTGAGGTCCCCTATGGTGGCTTTCCGTGACACCTGACGAGTACGTCGAGGCGGTGCTGGCGCTGGTCGAGCGGATCCCGCCGGGGCGGGTGATGTCGTACGGGGCGGTGGCCGACGCGCTGGCCGAGCGTTCGGGGCGGGCGTCGCCGCGGCTGGTCGGCTCGATCATGGCGCGGCACGGTGGCGGGGTGCCGTGGCACCGGGTGGTGAACGCGGCCGGCCGGATGCCGCCGGGGCACGAGCGCAAGGCCCGGGAACGGCTGCTCGCCGAGGGGTGCCCGCTGCGCGGCGACCGGGTGGACCTGGCGGCGGCGTCCTGGTCGCCGGACGAGGTGTGACCCGGCCGCGTCGGAGGCAGCCAGGCGTTCAGTCGCGGCGGCGCTGGACCCGGCCCGTCATCGCGGCCAGTCCGAGAACGTCTGGCGGAGGTCGCGGATCTCGGCCGGGGTGAGGCGGTAGAGCGTGAAGACGGTGTCGGCCAGGCGGTCGAGGCGCTGTAGCGCGTCCTGGAACTCCTCGTCGGTGAGCGCCGGGTCGGCCCTCCGCGCGAGGCGGACCAGGTCGTCTCTGCTGTAGCGGCCGAGGGCGGCGGCAACGTCGATGTAGTCGCGGGGTTGGGCGCGAGTGACCATCGCCGCGACCTTGGTGCCGATCACGTCGTCGAGGTGCAGCACCGGACCGACGTCGAGCACGATCGGGCTGGTGTTGCGCGCGAAGCGTACGAGCTGCAGCCGCACGGTCCGGTCGTCGCGGCGAACCTCGAACTCGGTCATGTCGTGTTCGAAGCCGTAGAAGACGTCGTCCAGCTCGGTGGGCTCGGCGATGGTGTCGACCTGAAAACCGGCATCGAGCAGGGTGGCGTGTACCAGCTCGGCGGCGGCGGTGACCCCGCCGTCGACATCGGTGAACAGGTCGACGTCCTCGGTGGGACGGGCGCCGATGCCGTGGGCGATGAGGGCTTGGCCGCCGGCGAGGGCGAAGCCGTGCCGACCGGCCACGGCGAGCGCGACACGGGCGACCTCGTGCTGGAACGGGTCCGGCGCCGGTGGCATCAGGCGGCGACGTCCCGGGAGCGCAGCACCGGGTGGCTCTCTTCCCAGGCGCGGCGGACACCGCGGGGCACGTACAGCTCGGGCCACAGCCGGACCAGGGTCGGACCGTGCAGCCACGCGCGCAACTCGTCGGGATGAACGGCTTCGGTGAGCACCGTCTCGTACATCCAGGCGAGCAGACCCGGTACGTCGAGGTCGACGTGCCGGTCGGGTTGCCAGAACAGCCGATGGGGCAGCTCGACCACGCCGGAGACAGGGCCCTGCAACTCGTTCAGGTCGCGAACCACCACCGCACGACGGCCGGGGCGGGCCTCGTACGGTGCCCGCGAGCTGCGGACGGATCGGGCCGGGTCCATGCCCTCCAGGGTAACGGTGCCGGCCTGTGGCTTCCCGCGACTCGCGAGCGCCTGGCGGCATCGCACGAGCAGCGCCGGACGAGGGGATGTGACGCGGGCCATAACGTGAGTAGCATTCGGCTCCATGACAGCTTCGGGCCTGCCCCGCCGGGTGCACCTCGGATACGCGCTCGGTTCCTTGGTCACCGGCGCGTTCGGCACCGTACCCGGGCTGCTCCTGCTGCCGTACCTCACCGACACGCTCGGCGTCGCCGCCGGGCTGGCCGCGCTGCTGGTGCTGCTGCCGAAGGCGTGGGACGTGCTGGTCAACCCGGTCGCCGGGCGGATCTCCGACCGGACCCGCTCCCGCTGGGGCGCGCGCCGGCCGTACCTGCTCGGTGGCGGGCTGGCGCTCGCGGTGCTGTTCGCCTCGATCTTCGCCGCGCCGTTCGCGAACGGTTCGGCCGCCGCCGCGTACGTGGCACTGGCGTTCCTGGCCACCGCGACCGCGTTCGCGTTCTTCCAGGTGCCCTACGTCGCCATGCCGGCCGAGCTGACCGCCGACCCGGCGGAGCGTACCCGGTTGATGACCTGGCGGATCGCGGTGCTGGCGCTGGCCATCCTGGTCTCCGGCGCGGTGGCCCCGGCGGTGGTGAGCGCGGGCGGCGACGGCGTGCCCGGCCACCGGTGGATGGGCCTGTTCGTGGCCGCGCTCATCGTCGCCGGCACGGTCGGCGTCTTCCTGGGCACCCGGTCGGCGCCGACCGGGACGGTGGGGGAGAGCGAGCCGAGCCTGCGGGCGCAGCTCGCCGTCGCCACCGGCAACCGGCCGTTCCGGGTGCTGCTGATCTGCTTCGTGATCCAGTCCGCCGGGGTGGCCACCGTGCTGGCCGGCGTGAAGTACTTCGCCGACCAGGTGCTGCGCGAGCCGGACAGCGGCCCCACGCTGCTGTTCGCCTGCTTCGTCGCGCCCGCGCTGCTGGTCATGCCGCTGTGGTCCCGGGCCGGCGCCCGGCTGGGCAAGCGGACGTCGCTGGTCGCCGCGTCGGTGATCTTCGCGGTGGGCGCGCTGGCCCTGGTCGCCGCGCCCGCGCTGCCCGCCGCCGCGGCCTACGCCGTGGTCGCGGTGATCGGCGTCGGGTACGCGGGACAGCAGGTGTTCGCGCTGGCCATGCTGCCGGACTGCATCGCGTACGACACGGCGCGCACCGGGCGGCGGCAGGCCGGGGTGTTCACCGGGCTGTGGACCGCGGGGGAGACGTTCGGGCTGGCGCTGGGGCCCGGCATCTACGGGCTGGTGCTCCAGCTCTCCGGTTACGTCTCGTCGTCCACCGGGACCGCCGCCGTCCAGTCCGACACGGCCCGGCTCGGCGTGCTCCTCGGGTTCACGGTGCTGCCCGCCCTGCTGGTGGCGATCCCGCTGGTGCTGCTGCGCGGCTACACACTGACCCCGGCCCAGCTGGCCACCGCCGCACCCGAGGCCGACGGCGCCGCCTCGGCCGTGCGGACGTGAGCACCGGCCCGTCCAGGAGAGGAACCACCCGATGACCGACACGGCAGGCGGAGGCGCGCTGCCCGCGCGGGGGATGCCCGCGGCGGACGTACTCGGCGAGATCCGCGCGCTGCGGGCCGCCGACCGGCCGACGCACGGCGGGCGGCTGTTCGCGTACGTCTACGACCCCGGCGTGGCCGGGCTGGACGACCTGGCGCAGGCCGCGTACGCGCAGAGCGCCCACGTCAACGGCCTCGACCCGACCGCGTTCCCGTCGTTGCTGGCGATGGAGAACGCGCTCGTCGGCGCCGCCGCCCGGCTGCTCGGCGGCGGGCCCGGCACCGGCGCGCCGGACGCGGTCGGCAGCGTCACCAGCGGCGGCACCGAGTCGCTGCTGCTCGCCGTCAAGGCGGCCCGGGACGCCCGCCCCGATCTGACCGAGCCGCGGATCGTGGTGCCGGCCACCGCGCACGCCGCGTTCGCGAAGGCGGCGCACTACCTGCGGGTCGCGCTGGACACTGTGCCTGTCGACCCGGTGACGCTGCGGCCGGACGTCGCGGCGGTGGCCGCCGCGATCCGCCCGGAGACCGTGCTGGTGGTGGCGTCCGCGCCGTCGTACGCGCACGGGGTCGTCGACCCGGTGTCCGAGATCGCCGCCGTCGCGCGGGCCGCCGGGGTGCGCTGCCACGTGGACGCCTGCTTCGGCGGCTGGGCGCTGCCCTGGCTGCGCCGGCTCGGCGCGCCGGTGCCGCCGTTCGACTTCGCCGTACCGGGGGTCACCTCGATCTCGGTCGACCTGCACAAGTACGCGTACGCGCCGAAGGGCGTCTCGGTGCTGCTGCACCGCGATCCGGCGCTGCGCGCCCCGCAGTTCTTCGCGTACGCGGACTGGCCCGGGTACACGATGGTCAACCCGGTGATCGCCTCCACCCGCTCCGGTGGGCCGATCGCCGCGGCATACGCCACGCTTCGTCACCTCGGCGAGGACGGCTACCTGCGGCTGGCCGCCGCGACCCGGGACGCGGTCGCCGGGCTGGCCGACGCGGTACGGGCCACCGGCGGGCTGCGGCTGATGGCCGAACCGGAGACCACTGTGGTCTGCTTCACCGCCGAAGACCCGGGGCTCGACCTGTTCGTGCTCGTCGACGAGCTGACCGCGCGTGGCTGGCACACCCAGCCCCAGCTCACGTACGCCGATCTGCCGGCCAGCGTGCACCTCACGGTGACCGCGGCGGTGGCGCCCCGGGTGCCCGAGTTCGGTCCGGCGCTGGCCGAGGCGGTCGCGGCGGCCCGCGCCGCCGGGCCGGTCGTGCTGCCGCCGGAGCTGCTGGCGCTGGCCGGCAGCCTCACGCCGGAGGCACTCACCCCCGATCTGGTGGCCGGGCTCGCGGGCGGGCTCGGCCTGGCCGGCGGCGCCGGTGTGCCGGACCGGATGGCGGCGGTCAACACGCTGCTCGACGCCGCGCCGGCGCGGTTGCGGGAACGGCTGCTCGCCGAGTTCGTCGGGTTGCTCCAGCGCCCCGCCTGGTGACACCCGAGTTCGTCCGTTCGGCGGAGAAGTCGGGCGTTTCGGTGCCGGACCCGGTGCCTGTCCCTGCCTAGCATCAGGGCACATCGATGACACGGGGAGTGTTGCATGATCACCGCAAAGTCACCACCTGTCCGCCGGTTCGTGGCAGTGGTCGCGGCCGGCGCGATGGTCGGCCTGGCGCCGGCCGGTACCGCCCCCGCCGCGCCACCCGGCCCGGACCGCAGCGCCGACGTCTCCGTCGTGGACCCTGGGTGGGCGCCCGACCCGCTGACCGACGGGGTGCCGCAGCTGCCCTCGCGGGACGTGGCGAAGACCAAGGAACAGCAGCGGCGGGAGCGGGCGAGCGGGGCCACCGCCGCCGCCACGTACGCCCGCGACGGGCACCTGCCGAAGCCGCTGCCGCTGGCCGCCCAGCCCACGAACAGCAACCCGGCGCCGCTCGTCGACAAGGGACTGCACGACGCGCAGGGCGTCCGCATGTTCAGCTTCGCCGGGAAGACCTGGAACCACCCGGTCGGCCAGGCGCAGTGGGGCCTGAGCAACCTGGCCGCCTACCGGATCAGCGGCGACAAGCGGTTCCTCGACCGGGCCGTCGCCAACGCCCAGCGCAACATCGACCGCCGGGTCGAGTCGCGGGGCGCCTGGTGGTATCCGTACGACTTCGACCTGAGCCGCTGCACGGGCCGTCCGCTGCTGCGCGCGCCCTGGTACAGCGGGATGGCGCAGGGCGAGATGCTGAGCCTCTTCGTCGGCCTGGCCGAGATCACCGGCGAGGCCAAGTGGCGGACGGCGGCGGACAACACGTTCCTGAGCCTGACGCTGCCGGTCGTCGCCAACGCGCCCTGGGCGAGTTGGGTCGACCCCAACGGCTACCTGTGGCTGGAGGAGTACCCGGTGACCTTCGGCACCACCGGGGAACGGGTGCTCAACGGGCACACCTTCGCCCTCTACGGCGTGTACGACTACTGGCGGCTGACCGGTGACGAGCGGGCGGTCGCCGTCTTCGACGGCGCGGCGAGCACCGTCCGGCGGTACCTGCCGACCCACTTCCGGGTCACCCGGTGGGCCAGCAACTACTCGATGGGCTGCGCGCAGCCGCACGTGAAGTACCACCAGGTCCACACCGCGCAGAACCTCAAGCTGTACGAGATGACCACGTCGGCCACCTTCGCCACGTACGCGTACCTGCTGCGCTCGGACTACCCGGCGCCCGCCGTCAACGGCGCCGTGTCGTTCGCCGCCGGCACCCACGTCGGCTACACCTTCTCCAGCACCGGGGCCGTCCGGAGCCAGAAGACGCTCAAGCTCGCCCGCGCCTCCGGGGCCCAGGCGAGCCAGCGGGTCCGCGTGTACGGGCGGGGCATCTACTACCTGATCGCCAACGGCGCGCTCGCCGGTTACCTCGTCCCCGAGGCGTACGGGCAGCGCGTCCTGCTCGGCAAGGCGGTCGAGCACCGCTACAGCCCGGCCCGGACGCTCTCCTTCCAGCCGGGCACCTACACCGGGTACGCCTACGACGCGGCGGGCAACGTGACCGGCTCCAAGCGGCTCACGTTCTCGGCCGCCTCGATCGCGCCGCTGGGCGCCACCGCCTGGGTCAACGGCCGGCTCAGCTACCAGGTCACCGCCGGGGCGTACGTCGGCTACTGGCTGCCCCACACCACCGGACTGGCCTTCACCTGAGCGACGAGCGGCCCGCCCGGAGTCCGGGCGGGCCGCTCTGTCAGCTGTCTCAGCCGGTCGCGCTGATGTCGAACGACGTGGTGTTGTCCGCCGGGTCGACGTCCACGACCGGCTCGCTCTCGTAGACGGCCGCCACGGTGAACGAGCCGCTGCCCAGCGCGCCGGCCGGGGTTCCGGCCGGAGCCCGCAGGACGACGTCGAACGTGCGCTCCTCGCCCGGCATGAACCGGCCGCCGGGAACGTCGAACCAGTCCGGGAAGCTGGGCAGGTCCTGCGGGTCGGTGGCCCACACCTCGACCCCGGCGGGCAGGCCCGCCCGCACGTCGAGCCGGAACGACGGGGCGTCGTTGCCGTAGCGCACGGTGACCGGCATCCGGCCCAGCAGAGCCCCGTCGGCCTGGCGGGTGAGCGTCACGTCGCCACCCCTGATGGTCAGGTCCGTCTCGGTGGCCTGCCGGTAGACGCGGGGGTTGCGGACGCTGCCCGAGGTGGACCGGAACACGGTCCGGAAGGAGTCCCGGTCCGACACCCCACCGTCCGGCACCACCGCGACCGAGCCGCCCAGGGCGGTCATCGGGTAGGCGCGCGCAGTCGTCCACACCTGGAAGTCGAGGCGGACGGTCACGCTCGCGCCGGCCGCGACCCGGCCGCCGTAGCTCTCGACGACCCGGCGGTTCTGCTCCATCCCCACGGTGAACCAGGGCGAGCCGTTGTCGAGGCCGGTGAAGGAGCCACCGGCCGGCTCGGTGATGCGCAGGCCGGCGGTGGCGTCCGCCCGGCCCCGGTTGCTGATCGTCGTGGTCAGCGTCCCGACGTACCCCTTGTCGGTCGGCGTCAGCACCAGCGTCCCGGTGTCGACGGTCAGCCGCGCCGTGGTGCCGCCGGCCGCGGCGGCGGGCGCGGCCGGCGCGAACAGCGCCGCCGCCCCGGCGAGCAGCGCGGCGGCCACCCGTGTGGTCCGTGTGGTCATGACAGGTCCTCCGTGATCCCCGTGGTGGGCGGCGGTGGTTCCGTCCGCCCGACAGTGGTGACACACGCCGGCACGGCTGACCGTTGCGCGGGTGCCCTGTCGGGGGTACGACACCGGACCGCTGTGGTTGACTGGCACCTCGGGGAACTGCGAGGGAGGCCAGAGATGCAGGTGCCGGCCGTGCTCGGCGAGCCGATCCGGTTCGTGCTGAACTGGGGCCGCCGCTACTCGCTCTGGGTGTTCAACTTCGGCCTGGCCTGCTGCGCCATCGAGTTCATCGCGACCAGCATGGGCCGGCACGACTTCATGCGGCTCGGCGTGATCCCGTTCGCCCACGGGCCCCGGCAGGCCGACCTCATGGTGGTCAGCGGCACCGTCACCGACAAGATGGCCCCGGCGATCAAGCGGCTCTACGACCAGATGCCCGAACCGAAGTACGTGATCTCGTTCGGGGCCTGCTCCAACTGCGGCGGCCCGTACTGGGACTCCTACTCGGTGACGAAGGGCGTCGACCAGCTCATCCCGGTCGACGTGTACGTGCCCGGCTGCCCGCCGCGCCCGGAGGCGCTGCTGCACGGCATCCTCCGCCTCCAGGAGAAGATCGCCGCCGAGCAGTCCGGCGTCGGCGGCGTACCCCGCCCGGACGCGCTCACCTCCCCGGCGGACGCGGTGGCACGGCCCGTCGAGGCGCTGACCGCACCCCCGGTACGTCCGCCGGTCGGCTGAACCGCCAGGTGGCGGCGCGGGGCTAGCCTGCGGGCCATGACCGACCTCGCGGAGAAGCGCTCCGCATTCATCATCGACGTGCTGACCGAGGAGTTCGGCGCGTCCATGGCGATCGACCCGGCGGCGTTCCGCCGCAAGTTCCGCAAGATGGCGGCGTCACCGTTCGCCTTCTACCGGGGCAGTGCCGCGTTGTTCTACGCCGACCAGCGCGGCGACTTCGGCAGCGACCGGTTCCTCGACGACCGGACGAGCCGGGTGTGGATCCACGGCGACCTGCACGCCGAGAACTTCGGCACCTACATGAACGCCTCCGGGCAGCTCGTGTTCAACGTCAACGACTTCGACGAGGCGTACGTCGGGCCGTTCACCTGGGACCTGAAACGCTTCGCCGCCAGCGTGGCGCTGCTCGGCTACGCCAAGGCGCTCTCCGACCGGGTGATCGGCGAGCTGGTGTCCGGCTTCGCCCGGTCGTACCTGGCGGAACTGCGGGCCATCGCCGCGGGCGGGGACGACGCGATCGGCTCGATCACGCTCGACAACGCCGACGGTGTGCTGCGCCGGGTGCTCCAGCAGGCGCGGCTGAACACCCGGGTGGACCTGCTCGCCGCGCAGACCACCATCGACAACTACGAGCGCCGGTTCTCCCTCGGCGACGGCGTGCACGAGATCGACGACGCCACCCGGGAGAAGGTGTGCGCGGCGTTCGCCGACTACCTGCACACGGTGCCGGACTCGACCACCCGGATGCGCCCGGTCGCTGCGGGCATCAAGGACGTGGTGCTGCGCAAGGGCGTCGGCATCGGGTCGGCCGGGTTGCCGTCGTACAACCTGTTGCTGGAGGGGCACACCCAGGCGCTGGAGAACGACGTCGTCATCTACATGAAGCAGGCGCAGGTGCCGGCCGTGGCGCGGTACGTCGACGACGAGCGGGTCCGCTCGTACTTCCGGCACCAGGGGCACCGCACCGCCGAGTCGCAGCGCGCGTTGCAGGCGCACGCCGACCCGTGGCTGGGCTTCACCGAGCTGGACGGCGTCGGGCAGCTCGTCGCCGAGGTCTCCCCGTACGCGGCGGACCTGGACTGGGCCGACGTGAACGAGCCGGAGGAACTCGCCGGCGTGCTCGCCGACCTGGGCCGGGCGGTGGCCCGGATGCACTCGGTCGCCGACGACGAGTCCAGCCACGACCTGGTCGACTACTCCACCGAGGAGGCGATCGTCGCCGTGGTCGACGCCGAACCGCAGGCGTTCGTGGACTACCTGGTCGACTTCGGGCACCGGTACGGGATCCGGGCGCGCGCGGACCACCAGCTCTTCGTGGACCTGTTCCGCAACGGCCGGCTGCCCGGCATCTGAGGGCCGGGGCGCCGGATCCGGCGCCCCGCCTCACTGCGTGAAGTCCAGCACCGCCTTGATGTCCTCGCCGGCCGTGGCGTACGCCTCCCGGTAGTTCGACAGCGGCACCCGGCGGGTGATCAGCGACGTCAGCCACGACCGGTCGGCCTGGGCGAGCGCCTCGGCGGCCATCTCCCAGTGCCGCCGCCCGGCGTTCACCGAGCCGAACACCACGTTGTTCTCCAGCACCAGCTCCCGGTTGAGCGCACCGGCGTCGAAGTTGATGGTCCGGCCGCCGCTGGACACGCCGGTCAGGCAGACGATGCCGGTGGGCGCGGCCTTGCACATCGCGTCCAGCACCACGGTGGGCGCACCGGTGCACTCGATCACCACGTCCGGCTTGACGTCCAGCTCCGGCACGGTCGCCGTGTGGTACGTCGCCCCGAGCGCACGGACCAGGTCCGGCTTCGGGCCGGTGGTGTTGCGGTCCAGCACGTGCACCGACAGTCCTCGCTGGCTGGCCAGCAGCGCGGCCAGCAGCCCGATCGGCCCGGCGCCGGTGACCAGCACCGTCATCGGTTTCCACTCGGCCCGGCGGCCGATCCGCTCGATGTGGTCCCACGCCTTCGCCACCACGCTCGTCGGCTCCAGCAGCACCCCCACGGACTCGAGCGCCGGGTCCAGGCCGACGGCGAACTTGGGCTGCAACCGCCAGCGTTCCCGGGCGAAACCGGGCAGCGCCTTGATGCCGTGCTCGGTGTACCGCCCGTTGCGGCACATGTCCCACTCGTCCACCGCGCAGTTCGCGCACGGCACCGGGTCGGGGTGGCGGACCACGCCGGCGACCAGGTCGCCGGTCTGCAACGTGCCGGTCGGGTCCTCCAGCACGCGGCCCAGCGACTCGTGCCCGAGCACCAGCCGCTCCTGGCCCGGCGGCGCCTCGCCGTACTCGCCCGCCACGATCTCGTGGTCGGTGCCGCAGACACCCACCGCCAGCGCCTCGACCAGGATCGCGCCCTCCTCGGGCGGTGGCTCGGGCCAGTCCTCGGCGAGCCGCAGCGAATCCGGGACACCGGGGGTCACAGTCACAGCGCGCACGGACCTCATCTTTCCGCGCGCTTCCGCCGCCCGTCCGGCAAAGCGGCGATCCCGGCACGGACGGCCCGACCCGGCCGGCAGCCGTCCACCATAGGATCAGCGCATGACTCCGGAAGAGGTCGGCCGGCGAGTGGTCGCGCTGCTCGCGCCCGTCGAGGCCACCGCGTCGGTCTCCGGCGGTCAGGGGTACGCCCGCGCCACCGTCGACGTACCCCCGGCGAGCTGGGCGGACGCGGTGCGTGCGGCACGCGACGACGCCGAACTGGAACTCGACTTCCTGGACTGGCTGTCGGCGGTGGACGAGCTGGCCGACGGCTTCGACGTGGTGCTGCACCTCTGGTCGGTCCGGCACCGGCACGGGCTGCTGCTGCGCACCCGGGTGCCCCGGGACGCGCCCGTCGTCGCGTCGGTGGTCGACCTGTTCCCCGGCGCCGCGTGGCACGAGCGCGAGACGCACGAGATGTTCGGCATCGACTTCGTCGGCCACGGCGAGCTGCGTCCGCTGCTGCTGCCGCCGGAGTTCGAGGGGCACCCGCTGCGCAAGGAGTTCGTTCTCGCCTCCCGGGTCGCCAAGCCGTGGCCCGGCGCGAAGGAGCCGGGCGAGTCGGAGGCGGGCGGCGGCCGCCGGCCGGTCCGGCCGCCGGGCGTGCCCGCGCCGGGTGAGTGGGGCACGACGCCCACGCCGGCGGGTGCGGCCGGCGCGGGTGAGGGCCCCCGAGGGGTACGCCGGCGCGCCCGGCCCGCGAACGTCCGGCGCGGCCCGCTCCGGGGGAGCGTCCGGCTCGGCCTGCTGCTGCTGAGCGTCCGGCTCGGCCTGCTGCTCCCGGCGAGGGGGCAGCGCGGCCGGTCGTCGGGCAGGGTGAGGCGCGGCCTGCTGGCGGGGAGGCTCCGGCGCGGCCTGCTGCCGGAGAGGCCGGGTCGGGGGCCGGTGCTGCTCCGGCGGCCGACGAGGCGGGGCCGCTCGGGCGGCCGCTGCCAGGGGAACGGCCGACCGGCCCGCCCCGCCAGGAGCCGGAGCCCGACGCGGCGGAGGAGAGCTGATGCCGGACTGGTTGGAGCTGGTCCTGCGGGTGGCGGGGGTGCTCGTCGCGTTCCTCACGCTGCCGCTGATCGTGGGCCAGGCCGAGCACAAGGTGATGGCGCACATGCAGGGCCGGCTGGGCCCGATGTACGCGGGCGGCTTCCACGGCTGGGCGCAACTGGTGGCGGACGGCATCAAGTTCGTGCAGAAGGAGGACGTCACCCCGCGCGACGCGGACCGTCCGGTGTTCCGGCTGGCGCCCGCGGTGGCGCTGGTGCCGTACCTGCTGGTGCTGCTCGTCATCCCGCTCGGGCCGGGTGACCTGGTCGCCCAGCCGCTGGACATCGGCCTGTTCTTCGTGCTCGCCGTGGTGGGCGTCGGGGTGCTGGCGGTGCTCATGTCGGCGTGGGCGTCGGCGAACAAGTACAGCCTGCTCGGCGGGCTGCGCGGCGCGGCCCAGCTGCTCGGGTACGAGCTGCCGCTGGTGCTGGCCGCCGCCTCGGTGGCGATGGCGGCGGGCACGCTCAGCCTGTCGGGCATCGTGGAGGCGTGGCAGCCGTGGTGGCTGCTGTGGCAGGCGCCGGCCATGGTGATCTTCTTCGTGGCCGGGCTGGCGGAGATCCGCCGCCCGCCGTTCGACATGCCGGTGGCCGACTCCGAGCTGGTCTTCGGCTACATGACCGAGTACACCGGCCTGCGGTTCGCGTTCTTCCTGCTCGCCGAGTACGTGGGCATCGTGGTGATCGCGGCGCTGACCACTGTGCTGTTCCTCGGTGGCTGGCAGGGCCCGTTCGCGGACGCGCAGCTCGGCTGGCTGTGGACGCTGCTCAAGGTCTTCGCCGTCGCCTTCGTGATCATCTGGCTGCGGGTGAGCTACCCGAGGCTGCGCGAGGACCAGCTCCAGCGCCTCTGCTGGCTGGTCCTGGTCCCCCTGGCCCTGGCCCAGCTGGTCCTGACCGCCGCAGTCCGCCTGGCCCTGTAACCCGCCCGCACCCGCCCCACCCTTGTTTCCGGCGATCTTGCACTTTCTGCCTCGACAAAAGGGGCAAGGCGCCCAGGTTTGGGGCCCAAAGTGCAAGATCGCCGGGCCGGGCCGGGGCGGGGCGGGGGTCAGCGCAAGGGGGTGTGGGACGGGTCTACCCGCTCGGACTCGGGTGGGGGCGGGGGTGGGGTGCCGTCGCCGAAGGGGCGGCCGCCCAACTCCTCCCGGCCGTGCGGGGTGAGCCAGTTGCTCAGGTCGGGGCCGAGCGGCACGATCCCGGTCGGGTTGATGTCCCGGTGGACCTCGTAGTAGTGCCGCTTGATGTGGTCGAAGTCGATCGTGTCGCCGAACCCGGGCGTGGTGAACAGGTCCCGGGCGTACGCCCACAGCACCGGCATCTCGCTGAGCTTCTGCCTGTTGCACTTGAAGTGCCCGTGGTAGACCGGGTCGAAGCGGACGAGCGTGGTGAACAGCCGAACGTCCGCCTCGGTGATCGTGTCACCGACCAGGTACCGCTGACCGGCCAGCCGCTCGCTCAGCCAGTCCAGCCGGTCGAACAGCCTGTGGTACGCCTTGTCGTACGCCTCCTGGCTGCCGGCGAAGCCGCACCGGTAGACGCCGTTGTTGACGTCGGCGAAGACGACAGCGTTCACCTCGTCGATCTCGGCGCGCAGCGGTTCCGGGTAGAGGTCCGGCGCGCCCGGCCGGTGGTACGCCGTCCACTCGGTGGTCAGGTCGAGGCTCATCTGCGCGTAGTCGTTCGTCACGACCTGCCCGGTGGGCACGTCGACGAGCGCCGGGACGGTGATGCCGCGCTCGTAGCCGGGGAAGCGGGCGAAGTACGCGTCGGCCAGCCGCTCGATGCCGAGTACCGGGTCCTTGCCGTCCGGGTCGAGGTCGAACGTCCAGCTCCGCTTGTCGTGGGTGGGCCCGGCCACGGCCATCGAGATGGCGTCCTCCAGCCCGAGCAGGCGCCGGACGATGATCAGCCGGTTGGCCCACGGGCAGGCCCGGCTGACCGCCAGCCGGTAGCGGCCCGGCTCCACCGGCCAGCCGTCCCGCTCGTCCGCGGTGATCCGGGTGGCGATGTAGCGCTGGTCGCGGGTGAACTCGCCACCCGGTTCCACGTACTTGCCGCCGGTCCGGTCCAGGACTTCGTCGTCGCTGCCCACGCCCACCTCCGAGTTCGCCTTTCGCTCCCATCATGGTCGCTCCGGCCGCTCCCGGCAGGGCGAGTACCCCGGAGACCGGCAGGGCGAGTGCTCCGGAGAGGGGAATAGGCTGCCCGCCGTGACCGATGTGGAGGCGGCAGCCCGGCGTTTCGTCGCCGACGTGTGGAACGCGGGGCGCGAGGAGAGCGCGTACGAGCTGGTGGCGGCGGAGTGCCCGGGCCTCGGCGGCACCGGCCCGGCGGCGACGCTGGCGTGGCACCGGGACCGGCGGGCGTCGTTCCCCGACCTGCGTTACAAGATCGTCGACGTGGTGGCGACAGGTACGCGGGTGGCGGTGCGCTGGCGGGCCGCCGGCACCCAGGCCGGGCAGTTCGGGCCGGTGCCGCCGACCGGCCGCGTGGTCAGTTACTCCGGTGCCACGTTCCTGCGCTTCGACGACGACGGGCGGATCGTGGACGTGTGGAGCGTCAACGAGCTGTTCCAGCTGCTCCAGCAGCTCGGGGTGGAGATGCTGCCCCCGCTCACACCCGGCGAGGCGTGATCCGGCCGCACGCCGGGGGCCAAAGCGCCGGGTGGTGGTCGCGCGCGCCCGGGCCACAGGGCAGGATGGGCGGCATGAGCGAGCACGGTGGAGTGCCCGGTGCCGGATTGGTGAAGGGCCTGGCGGTCACGTTGAAGACGATGACCCGCCGCTCGACCACCCAGCAGTACCCGGACGTGGCGCCCGAGCTGCCGCCCCGCTCCCGCGGCGTGATCGCGCTGCTGGAGGAGAACTGCACGGTCTGCATGCTCTGCGCCCGCGAGTGCCCGGACTGGTGCATCTACATCGACTCGCACAAGGAGGAGGTGGCGGTGCCCGGCGCCGCCCGCCCTCGCCAGCGCAACGTGCTCGACAAGTTCGACATCGACTTCTCGCTCTGCATGTACTGCGGCATCTGCGTCGAGGTCTGCCCGTTCGACGCGCTCTACTGGTCGCCGGAGTTCGAGTACGCCGAGTACGACATCAAGAACCTGCTGCACGACAAGGACCACCTGGGCGAGTGGATGGCCACCGTGCCGCCGCCGCCGGCTCACGACCCGCTCGGCGACCCCTCCAAGGAGGAGACCACCGCCGCCCGGAAGGCGGCGGGTCCGTCGGCCCGTCCGGCTCCTTCCCGGGTACGCCCCGACGCCGCCACCGATCCGGGCGGAGGCACTGCCTCATGACCGGTGCGGACGTCCTGCTGCTGGCGCTGGGCGCGGTGGCGGTGGGCGCGGGTGCGCTGGTGGTCGCCACCCGTCACCTGGTCCGGGCCGGGCTGTGGCTGGTGGTCTGCCTGGGCGCGCTCGCGGGTGACTACCTGGTGCTGACCGCCGAGCTGGTGGCCTGGGTGCAGGTGCTCATCTACGTGGGCGCGGTGGTGGTGCTGCTGTTGTTCGCGGTGATGCTGACCCGCGCGCCGATCGGCCCGTCGGACGACCTGGACCGGCCGGGCTGGGCCGCCGCGCTGGTCGGCGCCGGCAGCGGCCTCGGCTTGGCGGTGCTGCTGATCGACGCGTTCCGCTGGTCCCGGGTGGACCTGCCCGCCGCGGGCACCGCCGAGCGCCTCGGCGAGCAGATCTTCCGTTCCTGGGTGCTGCCGTTCGAGGTGCTGTCGGTGCTGCTGCTGGCCGCGCTGGTCGGCGCGATCGTGCTGTCCCGCCCCGACATCGGCCGCCCGAAGGCGCCCAGCCCGGCCGACGGCGACCGGCCCGGCGGGGACGCCCCGCTCGGCGCCGCGCGACCCGCCGACGAGGGCGGGCGCCCGTGAGGCCGGTCATCCCGTACGTCACCGCCGCGCTGCTGTTCGGCCTCGGCGTGTACGGCGTGCTGCGCCGCCGCAACGCCGTCCTGGTGCTGATGGCGGTGGAGCTGATGCTGAACGCGGTGAACCTGGTGCTGGTCACCGCCGACACCACAGTCAAGGCCGTGCTGCCGCACTCCGGTCAGGTGTTCGCGCTGTTCGTGATCGTGCTCGCCGCCGCCGAGATCGGTGTCGGGCTGGCGATCGTGCTCCAGCTCTACCGGCTGCGCGCCGGCGTCACAGTCGACGACGTCCCGCTGGCCGAGCCGGCTCCAGCGGTCGCGGCGGCCCCAGGCGGGCTGCCGACGCCGGGGGCACCGGGCACGGAAGGAGCGGTCCGGTGAGTACGCCGACGCTGTGGCTCGCGGCGGTGCTGCCGGCTGCCCCGCTCGTCGCCGGGCTGCTCGGCCTGCTGCTGCCGCCCGCCCCGCACCAGGACCGGGCGTCGGCACGGCGGTCGGCGGTCGCGCTGGGTGTGGCCGGGGCGGCGGTGTCGCTGCTGGCCGCGCTGGCGCTGCTGGTCCGCGTGGACGCCCCGGTCGAGGCGTCCACCACCTGGATCGACCTGGGTGGGCTGCGGGTCACGCTGGGCCTGCGCCTGGACGGCGTGGCGGTGCTCGTCGCCACCGCCGTCGCGGCTGTCGCGCTGGCCGTGCAGGTCTACTCGATCGGCTACCTGCGCCGGGGCCCGCACGACGACGTGGACGTCGACCACCGCTACCCGCCGTACGCGGCGCAGTTGAGCCTCTTCACCGCCGCCATGCTCACTGTGGTGGTGTCCGGTGACCTGATCATGCTGCTGGTCGGCTGGGAGGTGATGGGCATCTGCTCGTACCTGCTCATCGCCCACGACCGGCGGCTGCCCGAGGCGCCCGGCGCGGCGGTGAAGGCGTTCCTGGTCACCCGCGTGGGTGACGTCGGCTTCCTGCTCGGCATCGCGCTGCTCGGCGTGGGCGCGGGCAGTTTCCGGA
The DNA here is from genome assembly GCF_050948515.1 of Micromonospora sp. CA-248089. NCBI lineage: Bacteria > Bacillati > Actinomycetota > Actinomycetes > Micromonosporales > Micromonosporaceae > Micromonospora > Micromonospora sp. CA-248089. Next base: position 5,790,693 of record NZ_CP192016.1, on the reverse strand, counting down.
TCGCCGACGTGCTGGCCCACGACTACGGCACCGGCACGCTCACCGCCGCCTGCCTGCTGCTGCTCGCCGGGGTGGCGGGCAAGAGCGCCCAGTTCCCGCTGCACACCTGGTTGCCCGACGCGATGGCCGGCCCGACGCCGGTGTCCGCGCTGATCCACGCCGCCACCATGGTCGCCGCCGGGGTGTACGCGGTGGCCCGACTGTTCCCGCTGTTCGAGCGCGCCCCGGCCGCGCTCGCCGTGCTGGGCGTGATGGCCGCGATCACGATGCTGCTCGGCGCGTTCGCCGCCACCGCCCAGGACGACATCAAGCGGGTGCTCGCCTGGTCCACGGTCTCGCAGATCGGCTACATGACCGGCGCGCTGGCGGTCGGCGCACCCGCTGCCGCGCTGTTCCACCTGCTCACCCACGCCGCGTTCAAGGCGCTGCTGTTCCTCGCCGCCGGTGCGGTGATCCACGCCGTGGGCACCACGCTGATGTCCCGGATGGGCGGCCTGCGTACCGCCATGCCGGTGACGTTCTGGTGCATGGTGGTCGGCCTGGGCGCGCTCGCCGGCGTACCCCCGCTCTCGGGTTTCTGGAGCAAGGACGGCGTGCTCGCGGCCGCAGAGGCGGCCGCGCTCGACGGTGCCGGGCCGAGCGCGGCCTGGGTGGGCTGGCTGGTCTGGCTGGCCGGGCTGGTCGGCGTCGCGGTGACCGCCTGGTACGCGACCCGCCTGCTGCTGCGCACCTTCCTCGGCGCCACCCGCACGCCGCTGCTGCGCCCGCACGACCCGCCCGCGCTGCTGCGCTGGCCGGTGCTGCTGCTCACGGTCCCGGCCGCGCTGCTCGGCCTGGCCGCGTTCGCGCCGTGGTTCGCCGACCGGCTGCGCGTGCCGGGTGACGACACCGGTGAAGCGGTCGAGCTGGTCCACCTCGCGCCGAATCTGATCCTGCCGTTCCTGCTGCTGCTGGTCGGCGCGGGTGTCGCCTGGGCGGGCTGGCGCCGCGACCCGGCCGCCGACCCGGCCCGCTTCCTGGGTCCGCTGCGGCCGGTGTTCGCCCGGGCGTTCCGGCTCGACGACGTCCAGCACGCCCTCGTCGTACGCCCGGCGGGCGCGCTCGCGCGGGTCGTGCGTACCGGCGACGAGCTGGGCGTGGACGGCCTGGTCGAGGGCAGCGGCCGGGCGGCGGTCGAGGTGGGCGGCGGCCTGGCCGCGCTGCACCGGGCGGCGCTGCCCCGCGCGGCGGCCGGGGTGCTGGCCGGCGCGTTGCTGATCGGCCTGGCGGTCGCCCTGATCGGAGTCACCTCATGACGTTCGGGCAGGTCCTGCTGGTCGCCGTGGTCGCGGTGCCGGCGCTCGGCGCGCTGGCCGCGGCGGTCGTGCCCGGTGACCGGGCCGGCCGGGTGGTCGGCACCGTCGCCGCCGCGCTGACGCTGCTGGCGACGCTGCCGCTGGTCGGCGGCGACCACGGCTGGTTCGGGTACGGGCCGCGCCCGGCGGTGCAGCCGTGGCACCAGCTCGACCTGCAGTGGGTGCCCGGGCTCGACCTGCGCTTCCACCTGGGCGTGGACGGGATCTCCTGGCCGCTGGTGGTGCTGACCGCGCTGCTCACGCTGCTGTGCTGCGCGTACACGCTGTGGCGAGTGCCGCCCGGCGGCGGCAGCGGGCGGGCGCTGGTGGCGCTGCTGCTGGTGGTCGAGGTGGGCATCCTCGGCACGTTCCTCGCGCTCGACCTGGTGTTGTTCTTCCTGTTCTTCGAGGTCGTCCTGCTGCCGATGTACGCGGTCATCGCCGGCTGGGGCGGTGCGGACCGTCGCCGGGCGGCCCGCAAGTTCGCGCTCTACACGCTGTTCGGCTCGGTGCTGCTGCTCGTCGGCGTCTACTTGGTGGTGGCCGCCGCGGGCACCGCCGACCTGGTCGCGCTCACCGGCGGCGCCGGGCTGTCCCGGGGCACCCAGCTCGCCGCGTTCACGCTGCTGGCGCTCGCGTTCGCGGTGAAGAGCCCGCTCTGGCCGCTGCACTCGTGGCTGCCCGACGCGCACACCCAGGCGCCCACAGTCGGCAGCGTGATCCTCGCCGGGGTGCTGCTCAAGATGGGCACGTACGGGCTGATCCGGGTCGCGGTGGGGGTGGCCCCGGAAGGGGCCCGCTGGGCCGCGCCCGTGCTCGGCGTGCTCGCCGTCGCGGCCATCCTGATCGGTGGCCTGGTCTGCCTGGCGCAGGACGACCTGAAGCGGCTGATCGCGTACTCGAGCGTCGGGCACATGGGCTTCGTGCTGCTCGGGGTCGCCACGCTCACCGCCACCGGGATCCAGGCCGCGCTGATCGGCAACATCGCCCACGGTGTCATCACCGCCCTGCTGTTCTTCCTGGCCGGTGCGGTCAAGGACCGCGCCCACACCGGGTCGCTGGCCGAGCTGTCCGGGCTGCGGGAGACCGCGCCCCGGCTGGCCGGGCTGCTCGGCTTCGCGGCGGTGGCCTCGCTAGGGCTGCCCGGCCTGGCCGGGTTCTGGGGGGAGGCGTTCGCCGTGGTGGCCGCGGTGCAGCGGGGCGGGCCGCTCTGGCTGACGCTCGCCGTGCTCGCGGCGCTGGGCGGGGCGCTGACCGCCGCGTACTTCCTGCGGCTGCTGCGCCGGGTCACGCACGGGCGGCCCAGCCCGGCGGTGGCGGGGCTCGCACCCGGGCTGGCGAAGGCGGAACTGACCGCCTGGGCACCGCTGGTGCTGCTCGCGCTCGCAGTCGGCCTGGCCCCCGCGCTCGTGCTGTCGTACGCCTCCGGTCCGGTGGAGGCGCTGCTGGGGGTCGTCCCATGAGCCTGGTACAGAGCGTCGACAACGTGGCGATGCTGCCCGCGTACCTGGCCGCCGGCACGGCCGTGCTGGTGTTGCTGGTCGACCTGCTGGCGGCGCGGCCCGCCGTCACGGTCGCCGTGGCGGCGCTCGGCGCGGCCGGCACCGCGGCCGGCGCGGCACTGGTCGGGGCGGCCGGTGAGCGGCGCACGTTCTGCGTCGGCGACGACTGCTCCTGGGTGTGGAACGGCCGGGCCGCCGTGGTCGGGGCCGTGATCGCCCTGCTCACGCTCGGCGTGCTGGCGCTGTCCGGTCCGCTGCTGCGCGCCGGGCGTACCCCGGTCGGCGAGTACTGCTTCCTGCTCGCCTGCGCGATGACAGGTGGCGTGGTGCTCGGCGCGGCGGGTGACCTGATCACGCTGATCGTGGCGCTGGAGACGCTGACGCTGCCGCTGTACGTGCTGGTCGGCCTGCGCCGGGGCAGCCTCGCCGGTGCCGAGGCGGCGGTGACGTTCTTCGTGGTGAGCGTGGTCGCGACCACTGTCACGCTGCTCGGCGCGGCGCTGCTCTACGCGGTCACCGGCACGCTGCACCTGGACCGGCTCGGCGCCACCCTGGCCGACCGCACCGACCTGACCGATCTGCCGCTGACCGGCGTCGCGGTGGCGCTCGTGGTGGCCGGGCTGGCGTTCAAGGTCGCCGCCGTGCCGTTCCACGCGTGGGCCCCCGCCACGTACGACGGCGCGCCGCTGCCGGTGGCCGCGTACCTGTCGACCGCCTCGAAGCTCGGTGGCGTGGTGGCGCTGCTGGCGGTGGTGCAGCGCGCGCTGCCCGGGGACATGACCGGCCCGGTGCTGGCGGCGCTGGCGGTGCTGACCATGACCGTCGGCAACCTGGTGGCGCTGCGTCAGCGGCGTACCGTGCGGTTGCTCGCCTGGTCGTCGGTGGCCCAGGCGGGGTACATCCTGGCCCCGCTGGGCGCGCTGGCGCTGACCGCTGGCCGCACCGGCGACGCGCGGACGGCCGCGTACGCGGCAGCCGTGGCGTACGCGATCTTCTTCGTGCTGCTGGAGCTCGCCGCGTTCGCCGCGGTGGTGGCGTTGCGCCCGGCGGACGGCGACGGCGGCACGCTGGCCGACCTGCGCGGCGCGGCGCGACGGCACCCGTGGGTGGGCGGCGCGTTCGCGCTGGCGCTGATCGGGCTGGCCGGGCTGCCGCCGGGTCTGGCCGGGCTGTTCGCCAAGGTGACAGTGGTACGCGCGCTGCTGGCCGGGCACGCGGGATGGCTGGCGCTGGTGGTGGCCTTGAACGCGGTGATCGGCCTGGCGTACTACCTGCGGGTCACCGCGTCGCTCTACGCGACGCCGACCGGCGCGGCGACGATCCGGCCCGCGCGGACCGTGGTGCTGGCGCTCGGCGTGGCCACCGCCGTGGCGGTGGTGATCGGTTTCGCACCGCAGCTCGTGCTGGACGTCGCGGCGCGCTGACCGGTTCGTGCCCGGATGGGCGACCGCTTCAGCCCGCGCACAGCAACATCCAGCCAACTTTCAGCCATGAGCCGGATGGTTGACGGGTACCGGTGTGTTGAACCGGTCAGCGGGCCTCCCGCAAGGGCCCGTGCACCGAAGGAGAGATCGTGCATCACAACCGTCTCAAGACCGCAGCGCTGCTCGGCCTGTTGACCTCGCTGATCCTCGCGATCGGCTACTGGTTCGGCGGTAGCAGCGGTCTCGTCATCGCCGTCGTCGTCTCGTTGCTGATGAACGGCGTCACCTACTTCTTCTCCGACAAGCTCGCCCTGCGCTCGATGAAGGCGCAACCGGTCAGCGAGGCACAGTTCCCCGAGCTCTACCAGATGGTGCGGGAGCTCTCCACGCTGGCCGGCAAGCCGATGCCCCGGCTCTACGTGAGCCCGACCTCGCAGCCCAACGCGTTCGCCACCGGTCGTAACCCGGAGAACGCGGCGGTCTGCGTCACCCAGGGCATCGTGGAGATCCTGGACTACCGGGAGCTGCGTGGCGTGATCGGCCACGAGCTGTCGCACGTCTACAACCGGGACATCCTGATCTCCAGCGTCGCGGCCGGCCTGGCCGGCATCATCACCATGCTGGCGAACCTCGCCTGGTTCATCCCGCTGGGCTCGTCCGACGACGAGGACGGCCCGAACCCGGCGGTGCTGCTGCTCACGCTGATCCTCGGCCCGATCGCCGCCACGGTGATCCAGCTCGCGATCAGCCGGAGCCGGGAGTACCAGGCCGACCAGTCCGGCGCCGAGCTGAGCCGGGACCCGCTGGCCCTGGCCAGCGCCCTCCGCAAGATCCACATGGGGACGCAGGCGCGCCCGCTGGCGCCGCAGGGCCAGCTCGCCAGCACCGCGCACCTGATGATCGACAACCCGTTCAAGCGGGGCGGCGGCATCGCCGCGATGTTCGCCACCCACCCGCCGATGGAGCAGCGGGTGGCCCGCCTGGAGCAGATGGCCCGCAACTCCGGGCCGGTGCAGTTCCAGCGCTGACCCGCGTGACCCGAACGCCGCCCGCGTCCACCCGGACGCGGGCGGCGTCGTGTCTGCGCCCTTCCGTCAGGCCCGGCCGGCCCCGGGGCAGCTCCGGCCGGGCTCAGGACGCGGCCGGCTCGGGCAGCCGGTCCGGCCGGGCGACCAGCACCACGGCGAGCAGCACCACCCCCGCCGCCAGATAGGCGGCGGCCGGGCCGAGCAGCACCGCCACGCCGCCGAGCAGGAAGATCCCGACGCCGGAGAGCATGATGTTGCCGGCCACGATCGTCGCCTCCACCTGCCCCATCCGCTCCCGCGGGGCCAGCCGCGCGAACGTGGCCTGGGCCCCGATCAGCCACCCGCCGCCCGCTCCGACGAGCGCGTTCGCCCCGGCGATCGCCCACGCCGGGGCGTCGAGCGCCACCAGCAGACCGGCCAGCAACAGCGCGGCGGCGAGCGCGCCCGCCGCCACCACCTGACCGGTCACGCGGGCCAGCCAGCCCCGCCGCCCCACGACGAGCACGAACACCGCCCCGCCGAACGACGACGCCGCCAGCACGACCGGCCGCCATCCGCCGGCAGCCAGATCCGGCGCGAGCGTCTCCGGCAGCCCGCCGGACAGGACGGTGGCGAGGGTCAGCAGCGCCACGCCCCGCAACACCGGATGAGCGGCGATGATCCGGATCCCCGCGGTGGCGGGCGGCCGTGGCCCCCGGTGCTCCTGCCGGCGCACCGGCAGGCCGGCGAGAACCACCGCCGCGAGCAGGAACGAGACCAGGTCGATCACGAGCGCCAACCGGGGGCCGAGCGCCACCGTCACGGCGGCCCCGGCGAGCAGACCGACGACCTGGCCGCTCTGGTTGGCGAAGGCGGAGAGTCCGAACAGCGGCAGCCGCAAGGACGGCTCCACCGCCTCGGCCGTGATCGCCACATGCACGCTCGCGTACGCGGCCCGGATCGCGCCGAGCAGCCCGGCCGCCACGATCGCCGGCACCGGCTCGGGCACCGCAGCCGGTACGGCGATGAGCGCCGCACCGGCCAGCGAGAGCCCGACCAGCATGGTGCGCCGGGCCGGTACGTCCAGCCAGCCGCTGAACACCGTCGCGACGAGCAGGGCGGGCACCGTGCGGGCGGCGTACACGGCCGCCGGACCGAGGACCGAGTCGGTCTGGTCGTACGCGAGCAGCAGCAGGGCCGCCAGCCCGACGAAGTCACCCAGCTCGGAGACGCCCCGGGCGACGAGCAGCCGGGCCGCGACCGGATGCCGGAACAGTGCCCGGTAGCCGGGGGCGGGCGTCGTGGTGTCGGTCATCGATCCGACGGGTCCGTCTCCTCGACGCCGACCGGTTCGTAGTCGGCCCGCTCACGTCGCCGGCGGGCCTGCTCCCGCCGGTAGCTGCCGCGGATCTGCGGATCCTGCCGCCGGCGGCGCAGCGCCACGAGGTCCTCCCACAGGTCGTCCGGCCACTCCGCGATGCCCTGCCCGGTGACGAGTTCGGCCTGCCGCGCCGCCGCGAGCGTCGAACGGTGCACCGGCTGGACGCACATCAGGGGAATGTTCCGGTAGAGCCGGACCACATGGCCCGGCTCGGTCAGGCGCAGGATGGTCGGCAGGAACGACGTGTACCAGTCGGTCTCCACCACGCCCTCGTAGAGCTGGAGCCCGCGCTGCGCCGGCCAGTTCGGCACCCCGCGCGCCAGCAGGCACCAGCCGGGGGAGGTGCGGGCCACCACCCCGGTCACCATCTCGATCGTGTGCGGAGCGCGCGGGTCGGCGTCGATGAAGGGCATGGTGCCGCCGTAGCGGTCGAAGATGTCCAGGCCGTCCCGGAACCGCTCCGGCAGGTCCGCCAGCTGCGCCGGCGCCTGCGGCAACGTGCCGTCGTACCCGCCGGCCAGCGACCGCCAGCCGGCCGGCTCGTTCTCCTGGAGCAGACTCCACTCGGTGTCGTGGCCGTCCCAGCGCAGCGCCACGTCCGCGGGCGGATAGACGTACCACCCGAGACCGGAGCCGGCAGCCACCGGTGGGCACTGCTGGACCGCACGCACCGGCAGTGAACCTCGGAGGGTGGCGGACGCGGGCTCGGCGGGCCGGGCGTCGCCGTAGAGCGAGTAGATCTCGACCCGTAGCGGCGCGACAGCCATGCCGCTCATCCGACCTCCGATCATGGCGGCGGCCGACCCGCCGTAGGCATGGACTCCGTTCGATCACCGAACCTACTCGTTTCCGACGGGTAAGGCAGCCCCGCACCGGCAGGCCGATGTGACCGACTCGACCACCGTCCCCCGCAGTAGGGGCGTTAGGGTCGAAGGCTGACTCACTCGTTACTTCCCGGAGGTGCACACCGTGGCCGCACTGCGCCAGTACCAGGGCGTCTGGCGGATCCCCGGCGCGCCGATGCTGCTGGTCCTCGGCATCATCGGCCGGCTCGGGATCGGCATGACCCCGCTGGCGCTGCTGCTCGTCGTCGAGCAGGTCACCGGCCGGTACTCCCTGGCCGCCGTCGCCGGCGGCATCTACGCGCTCTCCGGTGCCGCGCTCAGCCCCGTCGCCGGCCGGATCGCCGACCGGGTCGGACCCGCCCCCGTCCTACTGGCCACCGCGCTCGCCCACCCGCTAGCCCTGATCGGGCTGCTCGTCGCCACCCGCTCCGACAGCGGCAACCTCGGGCTGATCTACCTGGCCGCGGGCGTCGCCGGCGCCACGTACCCGCCGCTCACCGCCGCGATCCGGGGCGCGTGGAACGACCTCACCGCTCCCGCCACCGGCCGGGCGCACCTGCGCAACACCGCGCTCGCCGCCGAGACCACCCTCTTCGAGGTCGTGTTCGTGATCGGCCCGCTGCTGGTGGCCGCCTTCGTGCTGTTCGCCGACGCCTCCGCCGCGCTCGTCGGCGCCGCGGTGGTCACGCTGGTCGGCACCGGCACGGTCGCGCTCGGCCGGGTCATGCGCGGCTGGCGCCCGCACGCCCGCGAGCACCACGCCCGGGGCCTCGGCCCGCTGCGGCTCGGCGGCTTCCCCGCGCTGCTGCTCTGCGTGGCGAGCCTCGGCATCGCGTTCGGCGCCTCCGGTGTCATCGTCCCGGCCTTCGCCGGCAACTCCGGCGCCGCCGACCCGGAGAGCCTCGCCGGTGTGCTGCTCGCCGTCTGGGGCATCGGCAGCGCCATCGGTGGTTTCTGGTTCGGCGTACGCAAGCCCGCCGCCAACATGACCCGCCAGTTCGCCTGGCTGCTCGGCACCGTCGCCGCCAGCTTCGCCGTCTTCGCGGTGATGCCCGGCCCGGCCGCGCTCGGTGTCGCGCTGGTGCTCGGCGGCGCGGCCATCGCCCCCGCGCTCACCCTGGAGAACACGCTCGTCGGGCGGATCACCCCGGCCGGCATGCTGAACGAGGCGTACACCTGGGTGGTGACCATGTCGGTGGCGGCGAGCGCCGCCGGCGGGTCGATCGCCGGCCTGATCATCGACCACGCCGGCGGCGTCTCCTGGGCGTTCGTCTTCGCCGGGGTGGCGGTCGCCGTCGGGGCCGCGGTCGCCGCGCTGCCGGGCGGCCCGATCACCCGGGCCGAGGCCACAGCGGTACGCGCCGAGCAGTCGCTCGTCGCCTGACCGCTCACCCGCCGACGGTCACCACCCGCTCCACCCCGGGCAGCTTCTCCACGGCGGCCCGGATCGGCGCCGGGTCCTCGCCGTCCGCCAGCAGCACCGACAGGACGACCCGTCCGTCGGCGTTCGGCCGGGTGGCGGCAGTGGTGCCGCGGCAGCGCAGCCCGGTGTCCCCGCGCGCCTGCCCGATCCGGTAGTCGACCTCGTCGAGCTGCGGCGCGGCGGCGCCGGGCCGGAAGACGACGTCCAGCCGTACCGGAGGGTCGGCCTGGCACGCGGTCGACGCCGCGGCGGACGGGGTGGCCGTGCCGCTCGCGGCCGGCCTCGGCGCCGCGGGTCCGGACAGCGTCGCCATGGTCGCGGCGCCGCCGGTGACGGTCACCGCGGCCACCCCCGCCAGGACCGCGGCCCGGCGCCGGCTCCGGGCGCGCCCCCGTGCGCGCACCTCGGCCGCCGAGCGCAGCCGCAGCCCGGTCATGTCCTGCTCCAACTCCCGCAGGGCCTCACCAATGCGTGCCGACATCGACTTCCTCCTTGTCGTCGGTCAGTAGGACGGCGAGCGCGGCACGGCCCCGCGACAGGTACGACTTGACCGTCCCCTCCGGCATCCCGGTGGTCCGGGCGATCTCCGCCACCGGCAGGTCGTGGAGGTGGTGCAGGACGACGACCAGCCGCTGTGCGTCGGGCAGCCGGCGTAACGCCGTCAGCAACGCGACCCGGTCCGGGTTGGGCCCGGGATCCGGCGCCTGCCGGCCCAGCCGGGCCCGCGCGGCGAACCAGCGCCGCAGGCCGCGCCACCGGTTCGCGGTCAGTCGCCAGGCCACCGTCCGGACCCAGCCCTCCGGATCGTCGTACGCCCCGACTGTCGACCACCGCTGCCAGGCCCGCGCGTACGCCTCCTGCGTCACGTCCTGGGCCTCGGCCAGGTCGCCGCAGAGGGCGTAGACGTGGTGCACGACCCGCCGCGCGGTCGCCGTGTAGAAGGCGTCGAAGTCCTCGGGGCCGTCCATGCCCACCTCCCGTGTCCGCTCACCACACGACACCCCGATACGGGTCCGGCGGTTGCACGCGGATCAGGTCGCTCCGGGTCGTACCCGATCCGGCGCGTCCACCCGGGCGGGCGGGTCGTGCGGTCCGGGCTGGTCGTGCGGGCCCGCCGACCCGGATCGCTCTGTGTTCCGCGCTCCAGGGCTGGGGCGTGCGGCGGCCAGCGCGGCGACCAGACCCAGCGCGAGGATCGTCACCGCGCACGCCAGGAGCGTGGGACGTGCCCCGAGCAGCGCGGTCGCCGGACCGCCGAGCATCGTGCCCAGCGGCACCGCCAGCACGCTGACCGCCCCGTTTGCCGACAGCACGCGGGGGAGGTCCACGGTGCCGGCGCGGCGCTGGAACAACGCCGTCGCGGTCGGCTGGTAGGGCGCCCAGACCAGGCCGGCGAGCGCGAACGCGGGCAGCGACAGGACGACCGGCGCGCCCAGGCCGAGCGGGAGCAGCGCGGCGCCGAACAGCGCGACGATGCCGGCGAGCGTGGTCCGCAGCGGCCATCCGCGCAGGTGGCCGGTGAGCAGCCCGCCGAGCAGCGAGCCGACGCCGAACGCGGTGTAGTAGGCCGCGAGCGTCCCGGCGGAGGCGCGCAGGTCGTCGGTGACGTGCACCGGCATGGCCACGTAGAACGGTCCGAAGAGGAAGAAGAACGCGAAGGTCAGCGACAGCAGGCCGAGCAGCGACCGGTCCCGCGCGATGATCCGGAATCCCGACGTACGCGACGGTCCGGCCGTCGGGTTCTCGCGGCGGTCTCCGCCCTCGCGTTCTCCGTCCTCGTGGTCGTCTCCGGCGCGGCGGTCTCCGGCGTGGTGGCAGACGGCGCCTTCACGGCGGACGGCGCCCTCATTGCGGACCGCCGGCGCGACGAGGCGGTAGCTTGCGGCCAGCACGGCGAAGCTGGCGGCGTCGATCGCGATCACCCACACCGCGCCCACCCAGGCGATGAGCAGGCCGGCCAGCGGCGGACCGACGATCGTCGCGGCCTGGCCGAAGACCCCGAGCAGCGCGTTCGCGGCCAGGTGGTGCCGCTGCGGCAGCAGCTCGGCCACGAGCGTGAACCGGCCGGCCGACCCCCACGGGTGCAGCAGCGAGGACACCGCGAGCAGGGCGACGTAGAGACCGACGTCCAGCACGCCGGCGAGGTGGGCGACGGGGATCGCCCCCAACGCGGCGGCCCGCACGGTCGCGTCCCAGCCGGCGAGTTGCGCTCCGCTCCGTCCACCCAGCCACCGGCCGAGCAGCACCGTGCCGGCCGCACCCGGCAGCGTGTACGCGGCCACCGCGAACGCGGTCCAGGTGCCGCGCTGCCCGTCGGGTGCGAGTTGCAGGGCCAGCCAGGTCACCGCGACAAGGGCGAGCCCGTCACCGATAGCGGAGGTCGCGAGCCCGGGCAGCAGCCGGCGCAGCACCGGTTGGCCGAACACCGGGCGATAGGGGCGGAGCATCGCGGGGGTCATGGCTCCCACCCGACCGCACGCCCGGCCCGTACCCCAAGGAAGTTGCCTGACGGCAGAAGGACCCGCAGCTGCTCGAGGCGGAGATGCAGGCGCGCGTTTCGGTCCCTGCCGGATGCCTGATGCCCGCACCGTGGCAGGTGACCGGCTCGGTCACCTGCCACGGTGCGGTCGTCGTGCCTACCGGTAGTTGGTGAACTGGAGCGCCAGCCCGAAGTCCTCGCCCTTGAGCAGCGCGATGACGGCCTGGAGATCGTCCTTCTTCTTACCGGTGACGCGGAGCTGGTCGCCCTGGATCTGCGCCTGCACGCCCTTCGGGCCCTCGTCGCGGATCTTCTTGCTGATCGCCTTGGCCTTGTCCGAGTCGATGCCCTGCACCACCTTGGCGTCGATCTTGAAGATCTTGCCCGACTGCCGGGGCTCGCCGGCGTCCAGCGACTTCAGCGAGATGTTCCGCTTGACCAGCTTCTCCTTGAAGACGTCCAGGGCGGCCCGGACCCGCTCCTCGGTCTCCGCCTGGAGGCTGATCGCCTCCTCGCCCGACCAGGAGATCTCCGCGCCGGTGCCGCGGAAGTCGAACCGCGTCGAGAGCTCCTTCTCCGACTGGCGGACGGCGTTGTCGACCTCCTGCCGGTCGACCTTGCTCACGATGTCGAACGACGGGTTCGCTGCCATGCTCATGCTCCTGCTGTCCGGCGGTCTGTCCTGGTCCGTCCCGCGCTGACCAGCGTGGGACCTCCTGACGGTACCCGGTTGCGGCGGTGCCGGGGTCAACCGCTATCCTTGCTTCCGCTGCCGCGTTGCGACGCGGTGGGGTGCCCTGGCGGGTTGCCCGAGCGGCCAATGGGAGCGGACTGTAAATCCGTCGCGAAAGCTACAGAGGTTCGAATCCTCTACCCGCCACCAGGTGCAGATGCGGCCCTTGACCAGCAGTAATGCTGATCGAGGGCCGTTGTCGTTTGTCTGGCCTGGTTCGGCTGAGTCCAGCCGTCGACGACTGGTTGTGGGCAGGTCGATCTTGCAGGCTGAGGGCTCTTCGGCGTTGGTGAACGCTTGGGGTTCGTGGCCTGAAGGACCAGGGGCCAGGAGCCGTGCGTGTAGCGCCGGGGGCAAGCCGGTTCCGGGGTTGGACTGCGGCAGTCGGAAGCCCTGACCGTCGATGAGGCATGACCGGCTCGGATTCCGTACCGCCTGGCGGTGATCGTGTCGCCGGCGTCCCACCGACCGAGGTCACCCGGCGCCTGGGCCACGGTGTCGCCGTCCTGCTTCGCGTCTACGCCAACTGCATCGACGGAGGAGACGACACGATGAACGACAAGATCGGTGATGCGCTCGGGTGACGGGGGTTGGAGTTTATGAGGCGGAGGGACGACGACAGCGTGCGACTGAGCATGGAAACGCTTGAGCGTGGACAGGTGGCCACAGGTGTGGTGGTCGAGATCAAGAACTTCGGGGTCTTCGTGGACATCGGCGGTGTCATCGGCATCGTGAACTGCCCGGAGCTGACCTGGAAGCACTTCGATCACCTGACCGATGTCGTGGGCCTGGGGGACCGGCTCAACGTGATGGTGCTGGACGTCGACCTCGACCGCGAGCGGGTGTCGTTGTCGCTCAAGGCGTTGCAGCCCGACCCGATGGCTGAGTTCGCGCGGGTGCATCTCGGAGCCGTCCTGCGCGGTGAGGTGACCCGTATCGTGCCGTTCGGTGTCTTCGTCGCAGTGGGGGATGGCATCCAAGGGCTGGTTCACGAGTCCGCCCTCGACGGCATCCCTGAAGTCGGTGACGAACTGTCGGTGAAGGTCGTCGACATCAACCTTGTCCACCGGCGGGTCCGGCTCCTGCCGAGCGGGCAGGAACCGTCGTGAAACCTCGGGCACCGAGGCGGGGGCGTCTGCCGTGGGCGTGGGCAGACGGTGGGCGATCGAGCGTCAGCGGGCGGACTGTCATTGAGAGACACCAGCTCACGCGGCTTGCTCCACGCAAGATCCCGGACGCCCTGTAGACCCAGATCGCCGACCTCGGTGTCGAGCGGTTACTCGCGCGGAGACGGATCCGCCGGGCACCGGGGATCCCTGACTGATGATTGACTCGGTTCGCGTGACGTGAAACCTTGTCTCAGGCATCGATGATGGTAGAGGCTGTCCCGGGAGTGGGCGGCCGAGGCGGGCGAGTTCGTCCGCGACGGCCGCGAGAGAGCGGCGTCGAGTCCTGATGGGGGAATCAGGCGATACGTGAGGTATACGACTGAAGTCGCTGTGCGCGCCTTCCGTGGCGGCCTCAGGGCTGATCGTGACCTCGTACTGGGCCGGAGGGCCGGGGGCGGGATGACGAACGGATGATTCCTCTGTTCAGCGCCCCCGGGTGCCGCGCGCACGCCTTTTGTGCGTGCGCGCCGTGTGGCACGATCGTGGAACCTCCAGCATCTCTGAAATTCTCTCGACGGGAGCAATCATGTCTGGTCGAAGGTTGGGCCGGCTGCTTGGCTCGCTTCTCGTGCTCGCCGCGCTCGTGGGCGCCGCCGGCGGTGTCGACTTCGGTATCGATACAGGGGTGCGCACTGCGGACTTCGTGTGGCAGTGACGGGGTAACCGGGTTTCCCGGCCCGCACGCATTCGGCTCGGTCGGTCGGCGCGCCTCGTGCCGGCTGACCGAGAGGTCGCTTCGGTGACGAGGCGACGCGTCCAACCCGGAGGAGCGGGATGACCGGTCGCGACCCGTCCCGGCGGCGTTCGTCGGAGGACGCCTGGATCATCACGGCTCCGTTGGCGTTGATCGCGGTCGCCTGCACGGTGGTGACCGGTCTGGTCGCCGACGACCCGATCGGCAAGTGGCCGCAGGCGGCACTTCTGCTCGTCCTGATGATCCTGGCCGGCCTGCCGCTGCTGAGTCTGGTCGTCCGTCGGCAGTCCGTCGGCGTCACGCTCACCGAGCTGCCCCTCGTGCTGGCGCTGTTCTTCCTGCCCCCGCTGACCGTGGTGCTCATCTACACGCTCGCCACGCTCGTGACGCACATCCGGCACCGGTTCTCGGCGCCGAAGGTCTGGTTCAACGTCGCCCGGGCCGCAGCCGGCACCTCCCTCGCGGTGCTGCTCCTCCAGGCGATGCCGCCGATGACCACGGTGGGCCCGCGCACCTGGCTCAGCATCTTTGCGGCCGTCAGCGCGGTCATGCTGGTCAGCATCGCGAGCGTGATGGCGGTGCACGTCCTGCTGCACGGATGGCAGACCGGGCGGGGCGTGATCCGCAGCGCGGGGACCGCGTTGCTCACCGCGGCGATCAACGTGTCCGTCGGCCTCATCGTGCTGATCCTGGTCCGCAGCACCTGGTGGTCCCTGCTCCTGCTCGCCGTGCTCGGCACGGGGCTGGCGTTCGTCTACCGCTCGTACGCGCTGTTCTTCCGCCAGCACCGCACGCTCACCGACCTGTACGAGCTGACCCGCGCGGTAGTGGAGAGCGGCCAGAGCGGGACGCTCGCCGACGCCCTGCTGGGCCGGGCGCGAGCGTTGATGCAGGCCGAGTACGCCACGCTGTGGCTGCCGGCGCAGGGCCGGCACCCGGAGACGCTCCTCACCGCCCGGGTCGACGACTCCGGTCTGCTGGACGTGGCGCCGACGCCGAACCGGCTGCGGGAGAAGGTGCGGGACAGCCGGCGGACGGTGGCGGTCGGCCACGGCGTCACGACCGACGGCGAGTTCCGGGCCGAGCTGGCGGAGCGCCGGGTCAAGGACGCGGTGGTCGTGCCGCTGCGATCAGGTCCGGTGGTGATCGGCACCCTTGAGGTGGCGAACCGCCTGGGCGACGGCAACCACTTCACCTCCGCCGACATCGCGCTCCTGGAGACGGTGGCGGCGCACGCCGCGGTCGCTCTGGAGAACTCGCGCCTGGTGGACCGGCTGCGGCACGACGCCGACCACGACGCGCTGACGAAGCTGCCCAACCGGCGGCGGCTGACCGCCGCGGTGGCCGAGGCGGTGAAGATCGGCGCGCCGGGTGAGGTGGTCGCGTTGCTGCTCTTCGACGTCGACCGGCTCCGCCAGGTCAACGAGTCGCTGGGCCACGCCGCCGGGGACAAGGTGCTCGTCGAGGTGGCCGAGCGGCTGCGCGCCTGCGCGCCCTCCTCGGCGCTCGTCGGCCGGGCCGGTGGTGACGAGTTCCTGGTGACGCTCCGGTTGGAGAGCACCGAGGCGGCCCTGGAACTGGCGGCCCAGCTCCGGGAGCAGATCCGCGACGAGATGGTCTTCGACGCGCTCACCGTGGACGTGGACACGGTGGTCGGCGTGGCCGTCCACCCGGATCACGGCAGCGACGCGGTGGCGCTGCTGCAACGCGTCGACCTGGCCGCCACCGCGGCCAAGTCGGTGCCGGGCAGCGTGCAGCTCTACAGCCCCGCGCTGGAGTCGCGGTCGCTGCGCCGGCTCGGTCTCGCCGGCGACCTGCAACGGGCGCTGGACGACGGCGAGCTGGAGGTCTACTTCCAGCCCAAGGTGACGCTGCGGGACCGGCGCCTGGTGGGCGTGGAGGGCCTGGCCCGATGGGAGCACCCGGCGCACGGCACCGTCGCGCCGGACGACTTCGTCGCGGTGGCCGAGCACACCGGCCAGCTCGGCCGGCTTACCGAGTTCGTGCTCCGGGAGAGCCTGCGGCGCAGCCGCGACTGGAGCCACGGCGAACAGCCGCTGTCCGTCGCGGTCAACCTCGCCGCGCGTACGCTCACCGACCAGCACTTCCCGGCACTGGTACGCGATCTGCTGGCCGAGTACGGCGTACCGCCGCAGCGGTTGACCCTGGAGGTCACCGAGGCGGGCGTCCTGGACGGCACCGAACGTCCCATCCCCACCCTGCGCAGCCTCCGTGACCTCGGTGTCCGCCTCTCGGTGGACGACTTCGGCACCGGTAACTCGTCCCTGGCGCAACTGCGCCGGCTGCCGGTGCACGAGGTGAAGGTGGACCGGTCGTTCGTGCAGGGCATGGCGACCGATCCGGGCGACCTGGCGATCGTCAACGCGGTGGTGACGCTCTCCCAGCAGTTCGGCCTGGCCGTGGTGGCGGAGGGTGTGGAGAGCGAGCTGACGCTGGAGCTGCTCCAGGACATCGGCTGTGAGATCGGCCAGGGCTTCCTGTTCAGCCGCCCTCTGCCGTACGAAAGGCTGGAGGCCTGGTTCGGTGCCCAGGTCGACCCGGAGACGGTCGTCGCGGGGGAGCTGCCGCGCCTGCGAGTGGTGCCCTGACCAGGGCGGACACGCACCTGGGGGATCCGATTTCACCTCCGCGACGCGGTCGTGTACTGTTTCCCCTGCGCGACACCCCCGGGGTGATCGGGCAGGCCCCCTTAGCTCAGTCGGCAGAGCGTCTCCATGGTAAGGAGAAGGTCTACGGTTCGATTCCGTAAGGGGGCTCAGAGGGTCCGGCTGGACCCGCCACGGCGGTGTAGCTCAGATGGCAGAGCAAGCGGCTCATAATCGCTGTGTCGCCGGTTCAAGTCCGGCCACCGCTACTCTCGTCCTCCGGGCCCAGCCCGGTGGCCGGTGGGATGGGCGCCACAGGCGCCCACTTTGCATGTCCGCGTCGTCAGCGCGTACGCTGACACGCCGTAGTTATCCGTGAGCGAGGAAGGCACTCCGCCGTGGCGAAGGCGACCGATGTCCGGCCGAAGATCACTTTGGCGTGTGTGGAGTGCAAGGAGCGCAACTACATCACGCGCAAGAACCGTCGTAACGACCCGGACCGCATCGAGCTGAAGAAGTTCTGCCCCCGGGACGGCAAGCACACCGTCCACCGCGAGACCCGCTGATCGCGGCCGGCGCAGCCGGCTCGCAGCAGCTTCTCGAACGCCGATCCACCTGACGGGTGGCCTCCGGGCCGCCCGACCGGGCGGATCGGCGTTCGTGTTCTGCGTGTAGGTTCGGCGGCATGTCCCTGGACCCGTCCTTCGTCGGCCGGACGTACCCGCCGACCGCCCCCTACCACGTGGGCCGAGAAAAGATCCGCGAGTTCGCCACCGCCGTCGGCGCGACCGATCCGGCCCACCACGACCCGGAGGCGGCCCGGGCGCTCGGCCACCCCGACGTGGTGGCGCCGCCGACGTTCCCGGTGGTCGTCACGATGGCGGCGAACCGGCAGATCGTCGAGGACCCGGCGCTCGGCGTCGACTACAGCCGCGTGGTGCACGGCGACCAGCGGTTCGCGTACACCCGGCCGGTGGTGGCCGGGGACGAGCTGGTGTGTGTGAACACCATCGAGGAGGTCACCACCCGGGGCGGGCACGGTTTCCTGACCACCCGCACGGATGTGAGCACCGTGGACGGTGAACCGGTGGTCGCCGTCTGGTCCAAGATCGTCGTACGCGGGGAGGCCTGAGGACATGGAGCTGCCCACCCAGACGTACCGGGTGACCCGCGCGGACCTGGTCCGCTACGCGGGCGCCTCGGGCGACTTCAACCGGATCCACTGGAACGACCGCACCGCCACCGCCGTCGGGCTGCCGGGCGTCATCGCCCACGGCATGTTCACCATGGCCCTGGTCGGCCGCGCGGTGGCCGGCTGGGCCGGCGCGCCGGACGCGGTGGTCGACTTCGGCGTCCGGTTCACCCGCCCAGTGGTCGTCCCGGACACCGACGAGGGCACCGAGATCGAGGTGTCGGCGGTGGTCAAGGAGGTCACCGATGCGGGCCTGACCAGGCTCGACATCACCGCCACCTGCCAGGGTGAGAAGGTGCTGTCACAGGCTCGGGCACTGATCCGTACGACGCGCTGAGGGTCCGCCCGACGCGCGAGGGGCGGACCGGTTGGGAAAGTCGCACGACTACCCGTACACTGGTCCGCCGTGGGGCAAGTGACCCCCGCTCGGCACAGCGTGTCCGGGTGGAGGTGAGTTGCCGCACAGGGGTGTAGCTCAATTGGCAGAGCAGCGGTCTCCAAAACCGCAGGCTGCAGGTTCAAGTCCTGTCACCCCTGCGCCTCAGGCCTGACCGTTCCGTGGGTCGCGCCACCCTCACCGGTGGCGTCCGGCCCGTGGTGGTGGCACCGGTGGGGTGGTTCCGAGGCGTTCGGGCCCTCCCGGCCGGTCCGCCGGCCGCGGCCCG
Source organism: Micromonospora sp. CA-248089 (assembly GCF_050948515.1). Classification (NCBI taxonomy): domain Bacteria; kingdom Bacillati; phylum Actinomycetota; class Actinomycetes; order Micromonosporales; family Micromonosporaceae; genus Micromonospora; species Micromonospora sp. CA-248089. The sequence goes on along the minus strand of NZ_CP192016.1, from coordinate 5,772,239 downwards.
TCGCGGGACGGTTGGTCCGGCCGGCGTGACCAACACGCCGCGCACGCCGCCCGGCGTGCGACCCCATATCCCGCACGGAGGGCGAAGTGGCCAAGAGCAAGCGCCGCGGCGAGGACGACGGCGACGAGCGTCTGAACGACGACGCGACCGTCGACGGCGTGGCCGACGACGACGTGGCCGACGACGACGCCACCGACGCGGACGAGCCGGTCGCCCGGGGTGGCACCGCGACCCGTAAGCGGGCGCAGGCCGAGCCGGCCGAGGGCCGGAAGACCCGTAAGGACACCGAGCGGATCGGGCTGTTCGCCCGCATCGCGCGGTTCTTCCGCGAGGTCGTGGCAGAGCTGCGTAAGGTCATCTGGCCGACCCGCAAGGAGCTGCTGACCTACACGGCCGTGGTGGTCACCTTCGTCGCGGTGATGCTGGCGATCGTGGCCGGCCTGGACTACGGCTTCGCCAAGGCGGTGCTGTGGGTCTTCGGCGAGTCCAGCTGACCTGCGGACAGCGATACTGACGGAAGTGAGCGAGCGTGCCTGAGTACGACGAGACCGCCGGAACCCCGGACGATCAGTCCACGGTGGCGACGGCGGCCAACAACGAGTCGGTCGAGGCCGCCAGCGAGCCGGAGTTCCCGACCACCGAGCCGGCCCCGGACGAGGACTTCGACCCGGTCGCCGAGCTGCGCCAGAAGCTGCGCTACGCGCCCGGCGACTGGTACGTGGTGCACTCGTACGCCGGCTACGAGAACAAGGTCAAGACCAACCTCGAGACCCGGATCACCTCCCTCGACATGGAGGACTTCATCTACCAGGTCGAGGTGCCGACCCGGGAAGAGGTCGAGGTCAAGAACGGCAAGCGGTCGCAGATCCAGGCGAAGGTCTTCCCGGGCTACATCCTGGTCCGGATGGAGCTGACCGCCGAGTCCTACTCCTGCGTCCGGAACACCCCGGGTGTCACCGGCTTCGTGGGCGCGACAGACCGGGCCGACCGGCCGGCGCCGCTGAGCCTCGACGAGGTGCTCAAGTGGCTGGCCCCGGCGGTCGAGACCGAGCAGAAGAAGGCCAAGCCCGAGGTCAAGGTCCTCGACTTCGAGGTCGGCGACTCGGTCACCGTCACCGACGGCGCGTTCGCGTCGCTGCCGGCGACGATCAGCGAGATCAACGCCGACCAGCAGAAGCTCAAGGTGCTGGTGTCGATCTTCGGCCGGGAGACGCCGGTCGAGCTGAACTTCAACCAGGTCGCCAAGATCTGACGTACGTCGGCACCGGCGGCCCACCCTTTCCGGGGTGGCCGCCGGTGCGCCGTTCCGCCATCCGCCGACCTCGGCGCGGGGGGTGGCCGACGGCTGCGCTACCCTAGAACGTCGGCTGTCCGCACCGTGCTGACCGTGCGCGCCCGCGGACCGGCGAGAATCCCAGTTCCAAGCCCCAGGAAGAGACATGCCTCCGAAGAAGAAGCTCGTCAAGACGTTCACGCTTCAGCTGCCGGCGGGCCAGGCCACCCCGGCGCCGCCGGTCGGCCCCGCGCTCGGCCAGCACGGCGTGAACATCATGGAGTTCTGCAAGTCCTACAACGCGCAGACCGAGTCCCAGCGGGGCGACATCGTCCCCGCCGAGATCAGCGTCTACGAGGACCGCACGTTCACCTTCGTGCTGAAGACCCCGCCCGCCGCCCGGCTGCTGATCAAGGCCGCCGGTGTGCAGAAGGGCTCGGGCGTCCCGCACAAGGAGAAGGTCGGCTCGGTCACCCGCGCCCAGCTGCGTGAGATCGCCGAGAAGAAGATGGCTGACCTCAACGCCAACGACATCGACCAGGCCGAGAAGATCATCGCCGGCACCGCCCGGTCGATGGGCCTGACCGTCGCCGACTGATCTCGGCACCCGCTCCACCCGATCTGTTCGTGGGAGGGCCGCGAGTGACGCGTGCCCGCCAGAGACCACAGGAGTCACCAGAAATGCAGCGCAGCAAGAGCTACCGCAAGGCCGCGGACGTCATCGACCGGTCGAAGCTCTACACCCCGGTCGAGGCCGTCAAGCTGGCCAAGGAGACCACCAACGTCAAGTTCGACGCCACGGTCGAGGTCGCCATGCGCCTCGGCGTCGACCCCCGCAAGGCGGACCAGATGGTCCGCGGCACGGTCAACCTGCCGCACGGCACCGGTAAGACCGCCCGCGTGATCGTCTTCGCCGCCGGCGCGAAGGCCGAGGAGGCCGTCGCCGCGGGTGCGGACGAGGTGGGCACCGACGAGCTCGTCGCCCGTATCCAGGGCGGTTGGCTGGACTTCGACGCGGCGATCGCCACGCCCGACCAGATGGCCAAGATCGGCCGGATCGCGCGGATCCTGGGCCCGCGCGGTCTGATGCCGAACCCGAAGACGGGCACCGTGACGATGGACGTCACCAAGGCCGTCGCGGACATCAAGGGCGGCAAGATCACCTTCCGGGTGGACAAGCACTCCAACCTGCACCTGATCATCGGCAAGGCCTCCTTCTCGGAGACCCAGCTGGTGGACAACTACGCCGCGGTGCTGGACGAGGTGCTGCGGGCCAAGCCGTCCGCGGCCAAGGGCACCTACCTCAAGAAGGTCACCCTCACCACCACCATGGGCCCGGGCGTCCCGGTCGACCCGAAGGTCGTGAAGAACTTCCAGGAGGCCTCGGCCGAGGGCTGAGCACGCGTACTCCCGATCGGGGCCCCGCCACCACGCTGTGGCGGGGCCCCGTTCGTGCGTCCGGTGTGGCACTCTCGGGCTCATGCGGCTCGACGGCGTCTGGCTCCGCTACCACAGGCACGGCCCGTGGGTGCTGCGGCAGGTCGACGTCGCGATCGGCCCGGGTGAGGCGGCTGTGGTGCTCGGCCGCAACGGTTCCGGCAAGTCCACGTTGCTCCAGCTCGCAGCCGGGGTGCTGCGCCCGAGCCGGGGCCGGGTCGCCGACCGCCCGCCGGTCGTCGGCTGGGTGCCGGAGCGCTTCCCCGCCGACCAGCCGTTCACCGTCGGGGCCTACCTGTCCGGGATGGGCCGCGTCGCCGGCCTGTCCGGCCCCGCCGCCGACCGGGCGGTGCGCCACTGGGTGGAGCGACTGGGCCTGACCCGCTTCCACGACGTGCGCCTGCCTCGGCTGTCGAAGGGCACCGCGCAGAAGGTCGGCCTGGCGCAGGCGCTGCTGCGCCCGCCCGGCCTGCTGGTGCTCGACGAGCCCTGGGAGGGCCTGGACGCCACCGCCCGCGAGTCGGTCCCCGAGATCATCGGCGAGGTGCTCGCCGACGGCGGCGCCGTGCTGGTCAGCGACCACCGGGGTGAGACGGTCCGGCTCCCGGGCGCCCGGCACCTGTCGGTCACCGACGGCACGGTGACCGAGGAGGCGTCGTCGGGCGGCGCGGCCGTCGCCGTGGTCGAGCTGGCGGTGCCGGCCGCCGCGCTGGCCGCCACCGTCGCCCGCCTCCGCACCGACGGCCACCAGATCCTTCGGGTACGCGAACACGCCGTCCCGCCTCCGGCCACGCACCCGGTGCCGGCCTCCGCCGGCCCGTCGAGCACCGGCGGGCCGGGCGGCGCGTCCGCCGCTGGTTCCCCGGACCGGGCCGGGGAGTCCGGCCGACCCGGGCCGGCGCCGGAGGTGGCCCGGTGATCGCGTTGGTCCGGCTGCGGCTGACCGGCTTCGTGCGTACCGGCCGGGCGCTGGCACCGGTCCTGGCCGGCCTGCTCGTCCTCGGCGTGCTCTACGGCGGTGGCCGGGCCCGGCCGGCGGAGGCCTACGGCGTCTCCGCCGTGGTGCTGTTCCCGGTGCTGGCCTGGCAGACGAAGATCCTGCTGGACGTGGAACCCGACGTGCAGCGCCGGATGGCCCGGGTGGTGGTCGGGCCGGCCCGGGAACGGGCGGCCGGGCTGCTCGCGGCAATGGTGGCGGGGCTCGCCGTGGTGCTCGTCGCGCTGGTGCTGCCGTGGCCGCTCGGTGGGGTGAGCGCCGCCGCCGGGCCGGGGGAGCGGCCGGTCCTCGTCGGGGTGGCGCTCGGGCTCTGGGCACACCTGCTCGCTCTGCCGGCGGCGGTGGCGCTCGGCGCGCTGGCGAGCCGGGCCGTGACCCGCAGCGCCGGCTACGGGGTGGCCGTGCTGGTCACCGGCGCGGTCGGGGTCGTGGTGCTCGGGCTCTCCGGCTCGATCGCGCCGTGGCTGGTCCCGCCGGTGATGGCGACCGCGCGGGCGGTTACCGGGCCGGTCGCGGCCGGCGCCGGTGTGCTCCTCACCGGCTGGGCGGTGGCCTGGACGGCGGTGGCGCTGAGCGGCTACGCCTGGGCGCGTCGCACCCGGGCGTGAGCCGGGGTGACCGGGAGCACGTCGGGCGATTTGGTGCTGCGGCGCGCGTCGCGTAACCTGGTGCGGTAGTTCCACCCAAAGACCGCTGGTCACCGTGCTCCGGCACGGTCGAAGGTCCCGCGACGACGGGCGACCCGCGCAGGGCGGTAAGCGAAACTCGGTGTCACGCACGGTCCGCCGACTGTGCTCGTGTCCCCGGCCCTCGCCCCGTGCGCCCTGCGCCGGGGCTTTTTCGTTGTCGTGACGCCTCCGCCGCCGTCGTCGAGCCCTGGCTCGCCGCCGGCGTACCAGCTCCGAGTAACGAGAGAGGAGGGACATGGCGGACAAGCCGATCCGGGCCGACAAGGCCACGGCCGTCGCCGAGCTGACCGAGAGCTTCCGCAACGCGGGAGCGACCGTGCTGACCGAGTACCGCGGGCTCACGGTCTCCCAGCTCACCCAGCTGCGGCGCTCGCTCGGCAAGGAGACCAGCTACACGGTCGCGAAGAACACGCTTGCCAAGCGTGCCGCGTCCGATGCGGGCATCTCCGGCCTCGACGAGCTGTTCTCCGGTCCTACCGCGCTGACTTTCGTTTCGGGCGACGTCGTCGAGGCGGCGAAGGGGCTTCGCGACTTCGCGAAGGCCAACCCGAAGCTCGTCATCAAGGGCGGTGTCTTCGAGGGCAAGGCCATTTCCGCGGCCGAGGTCACGAAGCTCGCCGACCTGGAGTCCCGTGAGGTGCTGCTGGCCAAGCTGGCCGGCGCCATGAAGGGCAACCTGAGCAAGGCCGCGGCCCTGTTCCAGGCTCCGCTCTCCAAGGCCGCCCGCGCGGCGGCCGCCCTGGCGGACAAGAAGCGCGAGCAGGAGGGCGCCGAGGCGGCCTGAGGCCCTCCCGGCGCACCACGTTCTTAGTTTTCATTGCGAGAAAGGACGCCAGACATGGCGAAGCTCAGCACCGACGAGCTGCTCGACGCGTTCAAGGAGATGACGCTGATCGAGCTCTCCGAGTTCGTGAAGCAGTTCGAGGAGACCTTCGAGGTCACCGCCGCCGCTCCGGTCGCCGTGGCCGCGGGTGCCCCGGCCGCCGGCGGTGCCGCCGCCCCGGCCGAGGAGGAGAAGGACGAGTTCGACGTCATCCTCGAGGCTGACGGTGGCAAGAAGATCCAGGTCATCAAGGTCGTGCGCGAGCTGACCGGCCTGGGCCTCAAGGAGGCCAAGGACCTGGTCGAGGCCGCGCCGAAGGCCGTCCTGGAGAAGGCCAACAAGGAGACCGCCGAGAAGGCCAAGGCCAAGCTCGAGGGTGAGGGCGCCAAGGTCACCATGAAGTGACCTTGCTCCACCTGACGCGCGTCCGGCTCACGTGAGCCGGGGCACACCGCGTCGCGGCGGGCGGTGATCCGGGAGACCGGGTCACCGCCCGCCGTGTTGGTGTCCCCGCCGGCGGGACGGCGTGAGCAGGGCGTACAGCGGCCTCTCATCGGCCGGTCAGCGACGTCTGTCGGTAGCCCGTCGGTGGGAAAGACACCCCGAGCGGTAACCGGGCCTTGACGCGGCACCGGCCTGCCAGGCACGCTGAACATCAGCAAGACCTTCCGCGCTTGCAACGGCCGCCTCTCGGGTAAGGGCAACGGCAGCACCACGCCGCGGCTCCCGAGCGGACCGGCAGGAGCGTCGCGTTCCGAGCGGCCCGGTCGACCCGGTTTTCCGAGGTCCCAGGGCTTGTTCCGCGACGACCTGCGGGGTGGGCTGGACAGCGGTTAGCCTCTCGGCTACACTGCTAGTTTGCGCTGCCTTCCGACTTGACCCCTGCTCGGAAATGTCCGATTGTGGATATTTCTGGTGGGGTCATTGGAGTGCACGCGTACCAGCCGTTCTGCAGCACCGGTCCTCGGAAGGACGCATCTTGGCAGCTTCCCGCCCTGCGAAGACCAGTCGTACGTCGAGCGCATTCGCGCCCCGCCGAGTTTCTTTCGGTCGGATCACCGAACACCTCGAGGTCCCCAACCTCCTCGCCATCCAGAACGAGTCCTTCGACTGGCTCGTCGGCAACGAGGCTTGGCAGGGCCGGTCGGCGGACGACCCGCACGCACGCTCGGGTCTCGCGGAGATCCTCGACGAGATCAGTCCCATTGAGGACTTCTCCGGCACCATGTCGCTCTCCTTCTCGGCTCCGCGCTTCGACGAGGTCAAGGCCTCGATCGAGGAGTGCAAGGAGAAGGACCTGACCTACTGCGCGCCGCTGTTCGTGACCGCGGAGTTCACCAACAACACCACTGGCGAGATCAAGAGCCAGACGGTGTTCATGGGTGACTTCCCGATGATGACGCCGAAGGGCACCTTCATCATCAACGGCACCGAGCGCGTCGTGGTCAGCCAGCTCGTCCGCTCGCCGGGCGTGTACTTCGACAAGCAGCCGGACAAGACCTCCGACCGCGACCTCTCCAGCGTCAAGGTCATCCCGAGCCGGGGTGCCTGGCTGGAGTTCGACATCGACAAGCGCGACACGGTCGGCGTTCGCATCGACCGCAAGCGCCGCCAGGCCGTCACCGTCCTGCTCAAGGCCATCGGGTGGTCCGCCGAGCGCATCCGTGAGAAGTTCGGCTGGTCCGAGCTCATGATGACCACGCTCGAGAAGGACCACATCGCCGGCCAGGACGAGGCCCTGCTCGACATCTACCGGAAGCTCCGCCCTGGCGAGCCGCCGACCCGTGAGAACGCCCAGACCCTGCTCGACAACCTCTTCTTCAACCCGAAGCGGTACGACGTCGCCAAGGTCGGGCGCTACAAGTTCAACAAGAAGCTCGAGCTGGACGTGCCGATCACCACCGGCACGCTCACCGAGGACGACATCGTCGCCACCGTGGAGTACCTCTGCCGGCTGCACGCCGGTGAGGAGGGCTACGAGGCCGACGACATCGACCACTTCGGCAACCGTCGCCTGCGTACCGTGGGCGAGCTGATCCAGAACCAGGTCCGGGTGGGTCTCTCCCGGATGGAGCGGGTCGTCCGCGAGCGGATGACCACCCAGGACGTCGAGGCGATCACGCCGCAGACCCTGATCAACATCCGCCCGGTGGTGGCGGCGATCAAGGAGTTCTTCGGTACGTCGCAGCTGTCCCAGTTCATGGACCAGACCAACCCGCTGGCGGGTCTGACCCACCGGCGCCGGCTGAGCGCGCTCGGCCCGGGTGGTCTGTCCCGTGAGCGGGCCGGCTTCGAGGTCCGGGACGTGCACCCGTCCCACTACGGCCGGATGTGCCCGATCGAGACGCCGGAAGGCCCGAACATCGGCCTGATCGGCGCGCTGTCCACGTTCGCCCGGGTCAACCCGTTCGGCTTCATCGAGACGCCGTACCGGAAGGTCATCGACGGCCGGGTCACCGACCAGATCGACTACCTGACCGCGGACGAGGAGGACCGGTTCGTCAAGGCGCAGGCCAACGCCCCGCTGAAGTCGGACGGCACCTTCGCCGAGGACCGCGTCCTGGTCCGCCGTAAGGGCGGCGAGACCGAGGACGTCCCGCCGGGCGCCGTGGACTACATGGACGTGTCGCCGCGGCAGATGACCTCGGTCGCCACCGCGATGATCCCGTTCCTCGAGCACGACGACGCGAACCGCGCGCTCATGGGCGCGAACATGCAGCGTCAGGCGGTGCCGCTGGTCAAGGCCGAGGCCCCGCTGGTCGGTACGGGCATGGAGTACCGCGCCGCGGTGGACGCCGGTGACGTGGTCGTCGCCGAGGTCGGCGGTGTGGTCGAGGACCTGTGCGCGGACTACATCACCGTTCACCAGGACGACGGCCACCGCCGTACGTACCTGCTGCACAAGTTCCGCCGCTCCAACGCCGGCTCCTGCGTCAACCAGAAGCCGGTCGTCTTCGAGGGCGACCGTGTCGAGGCCGGCCAGGTCATCGCCGACGGTCCGTGCACCGACGAGGGCGAGATGGCGCTCGGGCGCAACCTGCTCGTGGCGTTCATGTGCTGGGAGGGCCACAACTACGAGGACGCGATCATCCTGTCGCAGCGCCTCGTGCAGCAGGACGTGCTCACCTCGATCCACATCGAGGAGCACGAGGTCGACGCCCGGGACACCAAGCTGGGCCCGGAGGAGATCACCCGCGACATCCCGAACGTCAGCGAGGAGATGCTCGCCGACCTCGACGAGCGCGGCATCATCCGGATCGGCGCCGAGGTCGTCCCCGGCGACATCCTGGTCGGCAAGGTCACGCCGAAGGGCGAGACCGAGCTGACCCCCGAGGAGCGGCTGCTCCGCGCGATCTTCGGTGAGAAGGCGCGCGAGGTTCGTGACACCTCGCTGAAGGTGCCGCACGGCGAGACCGGCACGGTCATCGGTGTGCGTACCTTCTCCCGCGAGGACGGCGACGAGCTGCCCCCGGGCGTCAACGAGCTGGTGCGGGTCTACGTGGCCCAGAAGCGCAAGATCCAGGACGGTGACAAGCTCGCGGGCCGCCACGGCAACAAGGGCGTCATCTCCAAGATCCTGCCGATCGAGGACATGCCGTTCCTGGAGGACGGCACCCCGGTCGACATCGTGCTGAACCCGCTCGGTGTGCCGTCCCGGATGAACATCGGCCAGGTCCTGGAGACCCACCTCGGGTGGGTGGCCAAGACCGGCTGGAGCGTGGACGGCGACGACGAGGAGTGGAAGCGTCAGCTCCGTTCGATCGAGGCGCACGAGTCCGAGCCGGACACCAACGTGGCCACTCCGGTCTTCGACGGTGCCCGCGAGGAGGAGATCTCCGGTCTGCTCGCGTCGACCCTGCCCAACCGGGACGGCAAGCAGCTGATCGGTCGCACGGGTAAGGCGCAGCTGTTCGACGGTCGCTCCGGCGAGCCGCTGCCGGACCCGATCGCGGTCGGCTACGTCTACATCCTGAAGCTCAACCACCTGGTCGACGACAAGATCCACGCCCGGTCGACCGGCCCGTACTCGATGATCACGCAGCAGCCGCTGGGTGGTAAGGCGCAGTTCGGTGGCCAGCGCTTCGGTGAGATGGAGTGCTGGGCCATGCAGGCGTACGGCGCCGCCTACGCCCTGCAGGAGCTGCTGACCATCAAGTCCGACGACGTCCTGGGCCGGGTCAAGGTCTACGAGGCGATCGTCAAGGGCGAGAACATCCCCGAGCCGGGCATCCCGGAGTCGTTCAAGGTGCTGCTCAAGGAGCTGCAGTCGCTGTGCCTCAACGTCGAGGTGCTCTCCAGCGACGGTGTGGCCCTGGAGATGCGCGAGACCGACGACGAGGTGTTCCGGGCGGCGGAGGAGCTGGGCATCGACCTGTCCCGGCGCGAGCCGAGCTCGGTCGAAGAGGTCTGAGGTGGTGATCCGGGGCAGGGTCACCCTGCCCCGGATCCCACTCGTTAGCTAGCAGTACAGACGACGACATAGGGGACATAGTGCTCGACGTCAACTTCTTCGACGAGCTGCGCATCGGCCTCGCCACCGCTGACGACATCCGTCAGTGGTCCCACGGCGAGGTCAAGAAGCCCGAGACCATCAACTACCGCACCCTCAAGCCGGAGAAGGACGGGCTCTTCTGCGAGAAGATCTTCGGTCCGCAGCGGGACTGGGAGTGCTACTGCGGTAAGTACAAGCGGGTCCGCTTCAAGGGCATCATCTGCGAGCGCTGCGGCGTCGAGGTGACCCGCTCCAAGGTTCGCCGGGAGCGGATGGGTCACATCGAGCTGGCCGCTCCGGTGACCCACATCTGGTACTTCAAGGGCGTGCCGAGCCGGCTGGGCTACCTGCTGGACCTCGCCCCGAAGGACCTCGAGAAGATCATCTACTTCGCCTCGTACGTCGTGACGAGCGTGGACGCCGAAGCGCGTCACCGCGACCTCTCGACCATCGAGAACGAGATCCTGGCCGAGAAGCGGCAGGCCGAGAACAGCCGCGACTCGGAGATCGAGAAGCGGGCCGCCAAGCTGGAGGCCGACCTGGCCGAGCTGGAGGCCGAGGGCGCGAAGGCGGACGTCCGGCGCAAGGTCAAGGAGGGCGGAGAGCGCGAGATGCGCCAGATCCGCGACCGGGCCCAGCGCGAGATCGACCGCCTCGACGAGGTCCTCGACACCTTCCGCAAGCTGGAGCCGAAGCAGCTGGTCACCGACGAGCTGCTCTACCGCGAGCTGCGCGACCGCTTCGGTGAGTACTTCACCGGCAGCATGGGCGCCGAGGCGATCAAGGCCCTGGTCCAGAACATGGACCTGGAGGCCGAGGCCGAGAACCTCCGCGAGACCATCCGCTCCGGCAAGGGCCAGCGGAAGATCCGGGCGCTCAAGCGGCTGAAGGTCGTCGCGGCGTTCCAGAACACCCGCAACTCGCCGCTCGGCATGGTGCTGGACTGCGTCCCGGTCATCCCGCCGGACCTGCGCCCGATGGTGCAGCTCGACGGTGGCCGCTTCGCGACCTCCGACCTGAACGACCTGTACCGGCGTGTGATCAACCGGAACAACCGCCTCAAGCGGCTGATCGACCTCGGCGCGCCCGAGATCATCGTCAACAACGAGAAGCGGATGCTCCAGGAGGCCGTCGACGCGCTGTTCGACAACGGCCGTCGCGGTCGTCCGGTCACCGGCCCGGGTAACCGGCCGCTGAAGTCGCTGTCCGACATGCTCAAGGGCAAGCAGGGCCGGTTCCGCCAGAATCTGCTGGGCAAGCGCGTCGACTACTCCGGCCGTTCGGTCATCGTGGTCGGCCCGAAGCTCAAGCTGCACCAGTGCGGCCTGCCCAAGCAGATGGCGCTGGAGCTGTTCAAGCCGTTCGTGATGAAGCGGCTGGTCGACCTCAACCACGCGCAGAACATCAAGTCCGCCAAGCGGATGGTCGAGCGGCAGCGGCCGGTCGTGTGGGACGTGCTGGAAGAGGTAATCGGCGAGCACCCGGTTCTGCTGAACCGCGCGCCGACCCTGCACCGTCTGGGCATCCAGGCCTTCGAGCCGCAGCTGGTCGAGGGCAAGGCCATCCAGATCCACCCGCTGGTCTGCACCGCGTTCAACGCCGACTTCGACGGTGACCAGATGGCGGTCCACGTGCCGCTGTCCGCCGAGGCCCAGGCCGAGGCGCGGATCCTGATGCTGTCGTCGAACAACATCCTCAAGCCGGCCGACGGCAAGCCGGTCACCATGCCCACCCAGGACATGGTCATCGGTCTCTACCACCTGACCCACCTCACTCCGGGCGGCAAGGGCGAGGGCCGGGTGTTCAGCTCGGACGCCGAGGCGCGGATGGCGTACGACAACGGCGAGCTGCACCTGCAGGCTCCGGTCCGGATCCGGCTGCGTGACGTGGTCGGTGTGGACAACGGCGCCGGCGCCGAGCCCTGGACCCCCGCCGAGGGCTGGACCGAGGGCGAGCCGGTGACGGTGGAGACCACGCTGGGCCGGGTCCTGTTCAACGAGACGCTGCCCCCGGGCTACCGCTTCGTGAACTACGAGATCCGCAAGGGCCAGCTCTCCGCGATCGTCAACGACCTCGCCGAGCGGTTCCCGAAGGTGGCCCTGGCGGCCACCCTGGACGGGCTCAAGGAGGCCGGCTTCCACTGGGCCACCTGGTCCGGCGTCACCATCGGCATGGAGGACGTCATCGCTCCGCCGCGCAAGCGGGAGATCCTGGAGCGGTACGAGAAGGAAGCCGACCGGATCGACAAGCAGTACCAGCGTGGTCTGATGACCGCCGAGGAGCGTCGCGGCGAGCTCATCGAGATCTGGACCAAGGCGACCAACGAGGTCGCCAAGGAGATGGACACCGCGCTGCCGCAGGAGAACCCGCTGTGGAAGATGATCAACTCGGGTGCCCGCGGTAACCTGCTCCAGCTCCGGCAGATCGCGGCGATCCGTGGTCTGGTGGCCAACCCGAAGGGCGAGATCATCCCGCGGCCGATCAAGGCCTCGTACCGGGAGGGTCTGTCCGTGCTGGAGTACTTCATCTCCACGCACGGTGCCCGCAAGGGTCTCGCGGACACCGCCCTGCGTACCGCCGACTCGGGTTACCTGACCCGGCGTCTGGTGGACGTCTCGCAGGACGTCATCATCCGCGAGGAGGACTGCGGCACCGACCGTGCCATCCCGATGCAGATCGGCGAGCGGATCGACGGCAAGCTGGTCGTGCACGAGCACGCCGAGACCAGCGTGCACGCCCGGACGCTGGCCGACGACATCAAGGGGCCGGACGGCACCGTGGTGGCCCACCGCGGCCAGGACGTCAACTCCATCCTGGTCGACGCGATCGTCGCCGCCGGGACCGAGACGGTGCGGGTGCGCAGCGTGCTCACCTGCGAGTCGAAGCTGGGCGTCTGCGGTGCGTGCTACGGCCGCTCGCTGCCGACCGGCAAGACCGTGGACGTCGGCGAGGCGGTCGGCATCATCGCCGCCCAGTCGATCGGTGAGCCGGGTACGCAGCTGACGATGCGTACCTTCCACACCGGTGGTGTCGCGGGTGAGGACATCACCCAGGGTCTGCCCCGTGTCCAGGAGATCTTCGAGGCCCGGGTGCCGAAGGGTAAGGCGCCCATCGCCGACACCCCGGGTCGCATCCGGATCGAGGACGGCGAGCGGTCCCGCAAGATCGTGGTCATCCCGGACGACGGCAGCGACGAGATCGTCTACGACAAGATCTCGAAGCGGGTCCGGCTCCGGGCGCACGACGGCGACCACGTCGAGGTCGGCGAGAAGCTCACCGAGGGCACCATCGACCCGCACGAGCTGCTGCGCATCCTCGGCCCGCGCGCGGTCCAGGTCCACCTGACCCAGGAGGTCCAGGAGGTCTACCGCTCGCAGGGTGTGCTCATCCACGACAAGCACATCGAGATCATCATCCGCCAGATGCTCAAGCGGGTGACGGTGATCGACTCCGGCTCGACCGAGTTCCTGCCGGGTGTGCTGGTCGACCGGGCGCTGTTCGAGTCGGAGAACCGCCGGCTCGTCGGCGAGGGTGGCGAGCCCGCCGCCGGTCGCCCGGTGCTGATGGGTATCACCAAGGCCTCGCTGGCCACTGACTCCTGGCTGTCGGCGGCCTCCTTCCAGGAGACCACCCGGGTGCTGACGGACGCGGCGATCCACGCCCGCAGCGACTCGCTGATCGGCCTCAAGGAGAACGTGATCATCGGTAAGCTCATCCCGGCCGGTACGGGCATCAGCAAGTACCGCAACGTCCGGGTCGAGCCGACCGAGGAGGCGAAGGCCAAGGTCTACTCGATGACCGGCTACCCGGAGACCGACTACGGCTTCGGGCCGGCCAGCGGCCAGGCGGTTCCGCTGGACGACTTCGACTTCGGGTCGTACCGCTAAGCAGTAGGGAACGACGAGGCCCCCGGCATCCGCCGGGGGCCTCGTCGCGTCCGGAGTGCCGGGACCGGGGGAGCGGATCCGGGGCATGATGGAGGCATGACGACCGTGCCCGGGCAGGCGCCCGTCGTGCCGCAGGCGTACCGCCATCCGCACGACCCGGAGCCGGTCCGCTCCACCAAGGCCCGTGCCGTCTTCGCGCTCGGCCTGATCGGCGCGCTCACCGGTCTGTTCCTCGGCGGGGCGGTGCCGGCCACGATCGCGCTCGTGCTGGCCCGGCAGGCCCGCCGCGAGGCGTACGCGTCGGGTGGATATCTCACCGGCGCGGACTGGCTGCGCCGCGGCGAGCAGCTGGCGCGGACCGGACTGGTGCTGACGGCGACCGCGCTGGTCGCGGCGGTGGTGATCGGCGTGGTACGGCACGCGGACGCCTCGTTCGGCCACGACTTCGCGCCGAACTTCGACTGACCCGGTGGGGGAGCGGGCCCGCGCCCGCACACCCCGCGGTGATCGGCGACGGTAGCCTGGCCGGTGTCCGCCACGCGGCGGGCGCGTGTGGACAGGAGGACCCCGTGACGGAACCGGCCGCGCCGGGAGGCGAACCGCCCCGCCCCGGGCCGTACCCGCCGGGTCCCGCGTCCGCGCCGGTGCTTCACCCGGCGTACGGGGCGTACCCGGGGAATCCGCCCGCCCACGGCGGCGGATGGCCGGCACCGGGGAGCGCGCCCGGCCACGGCGGCTGGGGTCCGCACGGCGGGCCGGGGCTCCCGCCGCCGCCGGCCGAGGCGCCGCGGCCGCCGAGGCGGGTCGACGCGGTGCCGGGTACGCCGTTCGGCGTGGTCCACCTCGACGTGCCGCCGGTCACCTCGGGTCTGGCCATCGGGTCGCTCGTCGCCGGCATCGCCGCGATCGGGGTGTCGCTGCTGGTGGTGTGCGTCGGTCTGGCCGCCCGGAACTACGGCGGCGCCTGGGCGGCGGGCGCGTTCACGGTGCTCGGCGCGCTGATCGGCATCGGCGCGGTGGTGGCCGGGCTGCTGGCCCGGCGGCAGATCCGGCGGCAGGCGCCGCCACCGGCGGTCCGGTTCACCGGTGCCCGCCTGGCCGTGGCGGGCATCTCCTGCGGCGCGGCCGGCCTGCTGTTCGGCCTGATCGGGCTCGCCCTGGCCCTCGTGGTGCAGATCACGTGACGGCACCGCTGCGACGTCTGTGGCCGGTGACCTGGCTTGGGGTGTTTGTCCGGGTGCCCGAACGCCGGGCGGTCTCGGGGCCGCCGGGTCGCACGGCGGACGAGCCGGTACACTTGTCACTGTAGGTGCCCATCGTTGGCGCATCGGCGACCCGGAGACCGGGCGGCGGACCGCGGAGCGGTCCCTCCCCGACCCATCCGTTTTGACCGGCGCGGCTGTGGTAGGTACTCTTTCCCCTTGTGCCCGGGCCCGCCCGGGCAATGCGTGCGTGCGCTGGAACCGGTAAGCCGGTGATCGCGCGGTCGCACCACCAAGACCAGAACATCCGGTACGACGCGTCAGCGGCCGGCACCGGAACCGTGACTCGGGCGACACGCCCGACCGCGGGTGCTGGGGTGCCGTCAGGCGGCCCTGGTTGGAATGTAAGAGAGCCGCCCATCCGGGACGGCTGGAGCAGACGGCGCGGTCGCCTCGCAGCGGCCGAAGGGAGCGGAGAAACCCGGTGCCCACCATTCAGCAGTTGGTCCGAAAGGGCCGTCAGGCCAAGACGACCAAGACCAAGACCCCGGCGCTCAAGGGGTCTCCCCAGCGGCGCGGCGTGTGCACCCGCGTGTACACCACCACCCCGAAGAAGCCGAACTCGGCGCTGCGCAAGGTCGCTCGTGTCAAGCTCAGCAGCCAGATCGAGGTGACCGCCTACATCCCGGGCGTCGGCCACAACCTGCAGGAGCACTCGATCGTGCTCGTCCGCGGCGGTCGTGTGAAGGACCTGCCGGGCGTGCGGTACAAGATCGTGCGCGGCTCGCTGGACACCCAGGGTGTCCGCAACCGCAAGCAGGCTCGCAGCCGTTACGGCGCGAAGAAGGAGAAGAGCTGACATGCCGCGTAAGGGACCCGCTCCGCGGAAGCCGCTGGTCGCTGACCCGGTGTACAACTCGCCGCTGGTCACCCAGCTGGTGAACAAGATCCTGCTGCGCGGCAAGCGTCAGCTCGCCGAGCGCATCGTGTACGCCGCCCTGGAGGGCTGCCGCGAGAAGTCCGGCACCGACCCCGTCGTCACGCTCAAGCGCGCGATGGACAACGTCAAGCCGACCCTCGAGGTGCGCAGCCGCCGTGTCGGTGGCGCCACCTACCAGGTTCCGGTCGAGGTCCGGCCGTCCCGCGCGACCACCCTCGGTCTGCGCTGGCTGGTGACCTACTCCCGCGCCCGGCGCGAGAAGACCATGGTCGAGCGGCTGATGAACGAGCTGCTGGACGCGAGCAACGGCCTCGGTGCCGCCGTCAAGCGGCGCGAGGACACGCACAAGATGGCCGAGTCGAACAAGGCCTTCGCGCACTACCGCTGGTAACACCTGAGGTTCCGGCGCCCGCCGGCGCCGGAACCGCCACCAGTTGTGTCGAGACGACGATAAGTAGGGATTGAAGTGGCCGCCGCAGACGCGCTCGCCAACGTACGCAACATCGGCATCATGGCCCACATCGATGCCGGTAAGACCACTACCACCGAGCGAATCCTGTTCTACACCGGCATCACGTACAAGATCGGTGAGGTCCACGAGGGCGCCGCCGTCATGGACTGGATGGAGCAGGAGCAGGAGCGCGGTATCACCATCACTTCCGCCGCCACCAAGTGCGAGTGGAAGGGCCACACGATCCAGATCATCGACACGCCCGGCCACGTCGACTTCACGGTCGAGGTGGAGCGGTCGCTGCGCGTGCTGGACGGTGCGGTCGCGGTCTACGACGGCGTGGCCGGCGTGGAGCCCCAGACGGAGAACGTCTGGCGGCAGGCGGACAAGTACAACGTCCCCCGGATGTGCTTCGTCAACAAGCTCGACCGGACCGGCGCCGACTTCTTCCGCTGCGTGCAGATGATGATCGACCGGCTCAACGCCACCCCGCTGGTCCTCCAGATCCCGATCGGCGCCGAGTCCGACTTCATCGGCGTGGTCGACCTGGTCGAGATGCGCGCGCTCACCTGGCGCGGCGAGACCCAGAAGGGTGAGGACTACGCGGTCGAGGAGATCCCGGCCGACCTCGCCGACTCCGCCGCGGAGTGGCGCGAGAAGCTGATGGAGACCCTCGCCGACGTCGACGACTCGGTGATGGAGAAGTACCTCGAGGGCGAGGAGATCTCGGCCGACGAGATCAAGGCCGCCATCCGCCGGGCCACCATCGCCGGCAAGGCCAACCCGGTCCTCACCGGTACCGCCTTCAAGAACAAGGGCATCCAGCCGATGCTGGACGCGGTCGTCGCGTACCTGCCCTCGCCGCTGGACATCCCGGCGATCGAGGGTACGGCCACCGACGGCGAGACCCCGCTGCAGCGGAAGCCCTCGGTCTCCGAGCCGTTCTCCGGCCTGGCCTTCAAGATCCAGACCGACAAGCACCTCGGCAAGCTGACGTACGTCCGGATCTACTCCGGCACGCTCGAGTCCGGTTCTCAGGTGATCAACTCCACCAAGGACCGCAAGGAGCGGATCGGCAAGATCTACCAGATGCACGCCAACAAGCGGGAGGAGCGCAGCTCCGCCCAGGCCGGCGACATCATCGCGGTGCAGGGTCTGAAGCAGACCACCACCGGTGACACCCTGTGCGACCCGGCGAACCCGGTCATCCTGGAGTCGATGACCTTCCCGGAGCCGGTCATCGAGGTGGCCATCGAGCCGAAGACCAAGGCCGACCAGGAGAAGCTCAGCACCGCCATCCAGCGGCTGGCCGAGGAGGACCCGACCTTCCGCGTCAAGCTGGACGACCAGACCGGTCAGACGGTCATCTCCGGCATGGGCGAGCTGCACCTGGACATCCTGGTCGACCGGATGCGCCGCGAGTTCAACGTCGAGGCGAACATCGGTAAGCCGCAGGTGGCGTACCGCGAGACCATCCGCCGCAAGGTGGAGAAGGTCGAGTACACCCACAAGAAGCAGACCGGTGGTTCCGGCCAGTACGCCCGCGTGATCATCAGCGTGGAGCCGCTGCCGCTCGGTAACGACGCACCGACCTACGAGTTCGCCAACGCCGTGACCGGTGGCCGCATCCCCCGGGAGTTCATCCCCTCGGTGGACGCGGGTGCGCAGGACGCCATGCAGTACGGCATCCTCGCCGGCTTCCCCCTGGTGGGCGTCAAGCTCACCCTGGTGGACGGCCAGTACCACGAGGTCGACTCGTCGGAAATGGCGTTCAAGATCGCCGGCTCGATGGCGATGAAGGAGGCGGCCCGCAAGGCCGACCCCGCTCTCCTTGAGCCGATGATGGCCGTTGAAGTCACCACTCCGGAGGAGAACATGGGTGACGTCATCGGCGACCTCAACTCCCGGCGTGGCATCATCCAGGCGATGGAGGAGCGCAGCGGCGCTCGCGTCGTCCGGGCCCTGGTGCCGCTGTCGGAGATGTTCGGCTACGTCGGCGACCTGCGGTCGAAGACCCAGGGCCGGGCTAGCTACAGCATGCAGTTCGACTCCTACGCCGAGGTTCCGGCCTCGGTGGCCAAGGAGATCATCGCCAAGTCGACGGGTGAGTGACACTCACCCTCGGCTGATCCGATGACGCGAGGGCGGTCGCGGGAGGGTTCTCCCGCCCGCGGCCACCTCGATCGGATTGCGTGAGACCGGGCCTGTAGGCTTCATCGCCGCAGAACCCACAAAAGCTCTCCGGCCTTCCGGCCGGAAAGGCTGTCGACAGAGTCCTAAGCGCCGCACGGCGCGCCGGGCGAACGAACCAAGAAAGTCCACAGGAGGACACCAGTGGCGAAGGCGAAGTTCGAGCGGACTAAGCCGCACGTCAACATCGGCACCATTGGTCACATCGACCACGGTAAGACGACGCTGACGGCGGCCATCACCAAGGTCCTGCACGACCAGTACCCGGACCTGAACCCGTACACGCCGTTCGACGAGATCGACAAGGCGCCGGAGGAGAAGGCCCGCGGCATCACGATCTCCATCGCGCACGTCGAGTACCAGACCGAGGCGCGTCACTACGCGCACGTCGACTGCCCCGGTCACGCCGACTACATCAAGAACATGATCACCGGTGCCGCGCAGATGGACGGCGCGATCCTGGTGGTGGCGGCGACCGACGGCCCGATGCCGCAGACCCGCGAGCACGTGCTGCTGGCCCGTCAGGTCGGTGTGCCGTACATCGTCGTGGCGCTCAACAAGAGCGACATGGTCGACGACGAGGAGCTCCTGGAGCTCGTCGAGCTCGAGGTCCGTGAGCTGCTCTCCTCGCAGGAGTACCCGGGTGACGACCTGCCGGTCGTCCGGGTCTCGGCGCTGAAGGCCCTCGAGGGCGACCCGGAGTGGACCGGGAAGCTCATGGACCTGATGAACGCCGTGGACACCGCGATCCCGCAGCCGGAGCGCGAGACCGAGAAGCCGTTCCTCATGCCCATCGAGGACGTCTTCACCATCACCGGTCGCGGCACCGTGGTCACCGGTCGCGCCGAGCGCGGCATCCTCAAGCCGAACGAGGAGGTGGAGATCGTCGGCATCCGCGAGAAGTCGATGAAGACCACCTGCACCGGCATCGAGATGTTCCGCAAGCTGCTCGACGAGGCCCGCGCGGGCGAGAACGTCGGTCTGCTGCTGCGCGGCATCAAGCGCGAGGACGTCGAGCGCGGCATGGTCGTCATCAAGCCGGGCACCACGACCCCGCACACGGAGTTCGAGGCGACGGTCTACATCCTCTCCAAGGAGGAGGGCGGCCGGCACACCCCGTTCTTCCAGAACTACCGCCCGCAGTTCTACTTCCGGACCACGGACGTCACCGGCGTCGTCACGCTGCCCGAGGGCACCGAGATGGTCATGCCGGGCGACAACACCTCGATGACGGTGAAGCTGATCCAGCCCATCGCCATGGAGGAGAACCTGAAGTTCGCGATCCGCGAGGGTGGTCGTACGGTCGGCGCGGGTCGCGTCACCAAGATCATCAAGTGAGCTGGGTAACCCCGATTAGCGTCGCCGCCGGTCGTGCGGCATACTAGTCAGGTTGCGTAACGACAGTCGGTCGCCTGCGTCCGGTTAACGCTGGACCTCCGGGAGTCAGACTGTCTCGCGTAGGGTGGTTGATCGCCATCGGCGGTCAACCACCCTCGCGCGGCGTCCAGGTCGCGGTTCCCCGCGATCGGCGCCATGACCCACCGCGTGGTCAGAGAATCGCTCCGGAGTCCCGGGGCGGAGCCTGGCCCACGGGCGCGACACGCCCGACCGCGGGGGTCGGCGGAAGTGGGCCTGTGCCAGCCGGCACAGGCGCCCGCAACACAGCGGCATCGAGAGAAGGAACAGAAGCCACCATGGCGGGACAGAAGATCCGCATCCGGCTCAAGGCCTATGACCACGAGGTCGTCGACTCCTCGGCTCGGAAGATCGTCGAGACGGTGACGCGTACCGGGGCGCAGGTCGCTGGCCCGGTGCCGCTGCCCACGGAGATCAACCGTTTCTGCGTCATCCGCTCGCCGCACAAGTACAAGGACTCGCGCGAGCACTTCGAGATGCGTACGCACAAGCGTCTGATCGACATCATCGACCCGACCCCGAAGACGGTCGACTCGCTCATGCGCCTCGACCTGCCGGCTGGCGTCGACATCGAGATCAAGCTGTAGGGACCGGACAAATGGACAGGCAAGTCAAGGGGATCCTGGGCGCCAAGCTCGGCATGACCCAGGTCTGGGACAACAACAAGGTTGTGCCCGTGACCGTGGTTCAGGCCGGCCCGTGCGTCGTGAGCCAGGTTCGTAGCGCCGACAAGGACGGCTACTCCGCGGTCCAGCTGGCGTACGGGGTCATCGACCCGCGCAAGGTCAAGAAGCCGGTCGCCGGGCACTACGCCAAGGCGGACGTCGCGCCGCGCCGGCACATCGTCGAGCTGCGCACCTCCGACGCCGCGGACTACGCGCCGGGCCAGGAGGTCACGGTCGAGGAGTTCCCGGCCGGCGCCGTGATCGACGTGACCGGCAAGACCAAGGGCAAGGGCTACGCCGGCCCGATGAAGCGGCACGGCTTCCACGGTCTGCGTGCCAGCCACGGTGTCGAGCGCAAGCACCGCTCGCCCGGCTCGATCGGCGCCTGCGCGACCCCGGGTCGCGTCTTCAAGGGCACCCGGATGGCGGGCCGGATGGGTGGCGTGCGCTACACCGTCCAGAACCTGACCGTCCAGGCGGTCGACACCGAGAACAACCTCCTGCTCGTCCGCGGCGCCATTCCCGGCCCGAAGGGCGCGCTGGTCCTGGTCCGTACCGCGGCCAAGGCGAAGGTGAAGAAGGGCGGTGCGGCCAAGTGACCACCGTTGACGTGATCAACGTCGAAGGCGCCAAGAGCGGCTCCGTGGAGCTGCCGGCCGACATCTTCGACGCGCAGGCCAACATCGCCCTGATGCACCAGGTCGTGGTGGCCCAGCTCGCGGCGGCCCGCCAGGGCACGCACAAGACGAAGACCCGCGGCGAGGTCTCCGGTGGAGGCAAGAAGCCGTACAAGCAGAAGGGCACCGGTCGTGCCCGTCAGGGCTCGACCCGCGCGCCGCAGTTCGCCGGCGGTGGCGTGGTCCACGGCCCGCAGCCGCGCGACTACAGCCAGCGCACCCCCAAGAAGATGAAGGCTGCCGCTCTGCGTGGCGCCCTCTCGGACCGGGCCCGCGCCGGCCAGGTGCACGTCGTCGAGGCGTTCGTCTCCGGCGAGAAGCCGTCCACCAAGGCGGCCCTCGCCACGCTGACCAAGCTGACCCAGGCCCGTCGGGTCCTGGTCGTGCTGAGCAGCACCGACGAGCTGAACTGGGTGTCGCTGCGGAACCTGCGCAACGCGCGGGACAGCCGGGTGCACCTGATCGAGGCCGGCCAGCTCAACACCTACGACGTGCTGGTGGCCGACGACGTGGTCTTCACCAAGGAGGCCCTGGACGAGTTCCTGGGCGTTCCCGCCGAGACCACCGAGGAGGATGGCAAGTGAGCACGATCGCCGATCCGCGTGACGTCATCGTCGCGCCGGTCGTCTCGGAGAAGAGCTACAGCGAGCTGAACCGCAACTGGTACACCTTCCTGGTGCACCCGGACGCCAACAAGACCGAGATCAAGATCGCTATCCAGCAGATCTTCAACGTCCGCGTCCTGACGGTCAACACGCTCAACCGCGAGGGCAAGCGCAAGCGGACCCGTACCGGGTTCGGCAAGCGCAAGGACACCAAGCGCGCGATGGTGAAGCTGGCTGACGGTGACCGTATCGAGGCCTTCGGCGGCCCGGTCAGCTGAGGGGTGTAGACAATGGCTATCCGTAAGTACAAGCCGACGACGCCGGGCCGGCGTGGCTCGAGCGTTGCCGACTTCGCCGAGATCACCCGGTCGACGCCGGAGAAGTCGCTGCTGGCTCCGCTGCCGAAGAAGGGCGGACGCAACGCCCACGGCCGGATCACCACGCGGCACCACGGTGGCGGTCACAAGCGCCAGTACCGTCTGATCGACTTCAAGCGGGTCGACAAGGACGGCGTGCCGGCGAAGGTCGCCCACATCGAGTACGACCCGAACCGCACCGCGCGCATCGCGCTGCTGCACTACGCCGACGGCGAGAAGCGCTACATCATCGCGCCGAAGGACCTGAAGCAGGGCGACCGCGTCGAGTCCGGTCCGGGCGCCGACATCAAGCCGGGCAACAACCTGCCGCTGCGCAACATCCCGGTCGGTACCACCATCCACAACGTGGAGCTGCGTCCGGGCGGCGGGGCCAAGCTGGCCCGCTCGGCCGGCGTCGGCATCCAGCTGCTCGGCCGTGAGGGCGCGTACGCGACCCTCCGCATGCCGTCCGGTGAGATCCGGCGCGTGGACGTGCGCTGCCGCGCCAGCATCGGCGAGATCGGCAACGCCGACCAGTCGAACATCAACTGGGGTAAGGCCGGCCGTATGCGGTGGAAGGGCAAGCGCCCGACCGTCCGTGGTGTCGCGATGAACCCGGTCGACCACCCGCACGGTGGTGGTGAGGGTAAGACCTCCGGTGGTCGCCACCCGGTCAACCCGCAGGGTAAGCCCGAGGGCCGCACCCGTCGTAAGGGCCAGCCGAGCGACCGGCTGATCGTCCGCCGCCGCTACGCCACGCGTAAGCGCGGCTGAGGGAGATAAGACATGCCTCGCAGCCTGAAGAAGGGCCCGTTCGTCGACGACCACCTGCTCAAGAAGGTGGAGACGCAGAACGACAAGGGCTCGAAGAACGTCATCAAGACCTGGTCGCGCCGCTCGACGATCATCCCGGAGATGCTGGGTCACACGATCGCCGTGCACGACGGACGTAAGCACGTCCCGGTCTTCGTGACCGAGGCCATGGTCGGGCACAAGCTCGGCGAGTTCGCGCTGACCCGCACGTTCAAGGGTCACGAGAAGGACGACCGGAAGAGCCGCCGGCGCTGACGCCGCGGGCATACGGATAGAGGAACAAGGGGTTACAGCGATGCCAGGAAAGGGCGACGCTCCGGTGCTTCCGGGCGCGCGGGCGGTTGCGCGGCACGTGCGCATCTCGCCGATGAAGGCGCGCCGGGTGGTCAACCTCGTCCGCGGCCTGCCCGCGAAGGAGGCGCTCACGGTGCTGCAGTTCGCGCCGCAGGCTGCGAGCGAGCAGGTGTACAAGGTGCTCGCGAGCGCGATCGCCAACGCGGAGAACAACGAGCGGCTGGACCCCGACGCGCTGCTCGTCAGCGAGGCGTTCGTCGACGAGGGCCCGACCATGAAGCGGTTCCGGCCGCGGGCGCAGGGCCGGGCGTACCGGATCCGCAAGCGCACGTGCCACATCACCGTGGCGGTCGAGGCGGTGGCGCCGGCCGCGCCGAAGAAGTCGGCGAAGAAGGCCGCTCCGGCCAAGCCGGCCGCTGAGGAGCAGAGCACGACGGAGGGTGCCGAGTAATGGGTCAGAAGGTTCACCCGACCGGGTTCCGGCTCGGCATCTCGACCGACTGGAAGTCCCGCTGGTTCGCGGACAAGCTCTACAAGGACTACATCGGCGAGGACGTCAAGATCCGCCGCATGATGTCCAAGGGCCTCGAGCGCGCCGGCATCTCCAAGGTCGACATCGAGCGCACCCGGGACCGGGTCCGCGTCGACATCCACACCGCCCGGCCGGGCATCGTCATCGGCCGTAAGGGTGCGGAGGCCGACCGGATCCGCGGCGAGCTGGAGAAGCTCACCGGCAAGCAGGTCCAGCTGAACATCATCGAGGTGAAGAACCCCGAGTCGGACGCGCAGCTGGTCGCCCAGGGCGTCGCCGAGCAGCTGTCCAGCCGGGTCAGCTTCCGTCGGGCCATGCGCAAGGCGATGCAGTCCGCCATGAAGAACCCCGCCTGCAAGGGCATCCGGGTTCAGGTCTCGGGCCGTCTGGGCGGCGCCGAGATGAGCCGGACCGAGTTCTACCGCGAGGGCCGGGTTCCGCTGCACACGCTGCGGGCCAACATCGAGTACGGCTTCTTCGAGGCCCGTACCACCTTCGGCCGGATCGGCGTGAAGGTCTGGATCTACAAGGGCGACGCCGTCCCGGGCCGCGAGGCCCCGGCCGAGGCCGCCCCGTCGCGCGGCCCGCGCCGTGACCGTGGCGACCGGCCGGACCGGCCGCGCCGTGGCCGCTCGGGCTCGTCCGGTACGACCGCCGGTGGCACCGAGGCCGGCCGCGCTGCCGCGACGACCATCGCGCAGCAGGCGGAGACGCCGGCCGGTGAGCCCGTCGACAGCAGCGCTGTCGCCGCAGCCGCGACCCAGCCGGCAGAACAGCAGCAGGAGGGCTGACAGATGCTGATGCCGCGCAAGCCCCCGAAGGGCTTCCGCAAGCCGCACCACCCGGACCGCAGTGGCGCGTCCAAGGGTGGTAACCGGGTGGTGTTCGGCGAGTTCGGGATCCAGGCTCTCGAGCCGGCGTACGTGACCAACCGCCAGATCGAGTCGGCGCGTATCGCGATGACCCGCCACATCAAGCGTGGCGGCAAGGTCTGGATCACGATCTTCCCGGACCAGGCCCTCACCAAGAAGCCGGCCGAGACCCGGATGGGTTCCGGTAAGGGTTCGCCCGAGTGGTGGGTCGCCAACGTGAAGCCGGGGCGGGTTCTCTTCGAGATGTCCTTCCCCAACGAGCAGATCGCGCGAGAGGCGATGCGTCGCGCGATCCACAAGCTCCCGATGAAGTGCCGCATTGTTACGCGCGAAGTGGGTGAATCCTGATGGCAGCGGGCGTCAAGCCCTCCGAGCTGCGTGAGCTCTCCGAGGAGGAGCTGGTCACGAAGTTGCGCGAGGCTAAGGCGGAGCTGTTCAACCTCCGCGTGCAGGCCGCAACCGGGCAGCTGGACAACAACCGGCGGCTGCAGGTCATCCGTCGGGAGATCGCCCGGATCTACACGATCATGCGTGAGCGTGAGCTGGGTCTCTCGGCCGCGCCGACTGAGGTGACTGCATCATGAGTGAGAACACCACCGCCCCCGCGCGGTCCCGCCGCAAGGTTCGCGAGGGCCTCGTGGTCAGCGACAAGATGGACAAGACCGTCGTGGTCGAGGTCGAGGACCGCGTCAAGCACGCGCTCTACGGCAAGATCATGCGCCGTACGAGCAAGCTGAAGGTGCACGACGAGCAGAACTCGGCCGGCATCGGCGACCGGGTCCTGATCATGGAGACCCGGCCGCTGTCCGCCACCAAGCGCTGGCGGCTCGTGGAGATCCTCGAGAAGGCCAAGTAGCGAAGGCTCGAGCTCGGCCGGGTCTCGGTCGGGCGCAGGTTCCGCCAGGCTCCGGCCGCCCCGAGCGGCCGGAGAACCGGCAGACATAGGAGATAGACGTGATTCAGCAGGAGTCGCGACTGCGCGTCGCCGACAACACGGGTGCCCGGGAGATCCTGTGCATCCGGGTGCTCGGCGGCTCCGGTCGGCGCTACGCGAGCATCGGCGACGTCATCGTGGCGACCGTCAAGGACGCGATCCCCGGTGCCGGTGTGAAGAAGGGCGACGTCGTCAAGGCCGTCGTCGTTCGGACCGCCAAGGAGAAGCGGCGGCCGGACGGGTCGTACATCCGCTTCGACGAGAACGCCGCCGTCATCATCAAGGACGGTGGGGACCCGCGCGGTACCCGCATCTTCGGCCCGGTGGGCCGGGAGCTGCGGGACAAGCGGTTCATGAAGATCATCTCTCTCGCGCCGGAGGTGTTGTGACCGTGAAGGTCAAGAAGGGCGACACGGTCGTCGTCATCGCCGGCAAGGACAAGGGTGCCAAGGGCAAGGTCATCGCGGCCTACCCGCGGCAGGACAAGGTCCTGGTCGAGGGCGTGAACCGGGTCAAGAAGCACACCCGTATCAGCACCACCCAGCGTGGCGCCAAGACCGGTGGCATCGTCACCCAGGAGGCCCCGATCCACGTCTCGAACGTGATGGTCCTGGACTCCGACGGCAAGCCGACCCGCGTCGGCTACCGGATCGACGACAACGGCCAGAAGGTCCGCATCGCGCGTAGCACCGGTAAGGACCTCTGATGACCACGGCTACCGAAACCAAGACCCTGCCGCGCCTCAAGGAGCGGTACCGCAACGAGGTGGTGGCCGAGCTGCAGAAGCAGTTCGAGTTCGCCAACCCGATGCAGGTGCCGCGGCTGGTCAAGATCGTCGTCAACATGGGTGTCGGCGAGGCCGCTCGCGACGCCAAGCTGATTGACGGGGCCGTTCGCGACCTGGCCACGATCACCGGCCAGAAGCCGCAGGTTCGGCGGGCCACCAAGTCCATCGCGCAGTTCAAGCTCCGCGAGGGCATGCCGATCGGCGCGAAGGTCACCCTCCGCGGCGACCGGATGTGGGAGTTCCTGGACCGGCTGCTCTCGATCGCGCTGCCGCGTATCCGTGACTTCCGCGGCCTGGACGGGCGCAAGCTCGACGGGCACGGCAACTACACGTTCGGTCTGACCGAGCAGTCGGTGTTCCACGAGATCGACCAGGACAAGATCGATCGCCAGCGGGGCATGGACATCACGGTGGTCACGACCGCCACGACCGACGACGAGGGCCGGGCGCTGCTCAAGCTCCTGGGCTTCCCGTTCAAGGAGAACTGAGATGGCCAAGAAGGCGCTGATCCTCAAGGCGGCCGCGAAGCCGAAGTTCTCGGTTCGCGCGTACACCCGCTGCCAGCGGTGCGGGCGTCCGAAGGCGGTCTACCGCAAGTTCGGTCTCTGCCGGGTGTGCATCCGGGAGATGGCCCACCGCGGTGAGCTGCCCGGCGTGTCCAAGGCTTCCTGGTAATAGCCCGGCGCGCTCCGGCGCGTCAGCTGAACTGTCTCTTCGCCGTAGGCCCCGGGCCTGGCCCGGGGAACCCCGGCGAGAAAGGTTGACGAGTTTTCATGACGATGACCGACCCGATCGCAGACATGCTCACGCGTCTGCGTAACGCCAACCAGGCGTACCACGACCGGGTGACGATGCCGTACTCGAAGATCAAGGCGAACATCGCCGAGGTCCTCAAGGCCGAGGGTTACATCGCCACCTGGTCGGTCGAGGAGCCCGAGGAGGGCGCCGTCGGCAAGCGACTGGTCGTCGAGCTGAAGTACGGCCAGAACCGCGAGCGGAGCCTGGCCGGCATCAAGCGCGTGTCCAAGCCCGGTCTCCGGGTGTACGCCAAGTCGGACGGGCTCCCGCGGGTGCTCGGCGGGCTGGGCGTGGCGATCATTTCGACGTCCCAGGGGCTGCTCACCGACCGGCAGGCCCGCAAGCGGAGCGTTGGCGGGGAAGTCCTCGCCTTCGTCTGGTAACGGGAGACAGGTAGAAATGTCGCGTATTGGACGTAAGTCGATCCCGGTGCCTGCCGGCGTCGACATCACGATCGACGGCCGGACCGTCAAGGTCAAGGGCCCCAAGGGCGAACTGAGCCACGTGCTGGCCGAGCCGATCACGGCGGAGCGGGGCGAGGACGGCGAGCTGCACGTCAACCGGCCCAACGACGAGCGCAAGGCCAAGGAGCTGCACGGCCTGAGCCGTACGCTGGTGGCCAACATGATCGTCGGTGTGACCGAGGGCTACCGCAAGAGCCTGGAGATCGCCGGTACCGGTTACCGCGTGACCGCCAAGGGCAAGGACCTGGAGTTCGCGCTCGGGTTCTCGCACCCGGTCCTCGTGCCGGCGCCGGACGGCATCACCTTCACGGTCGAGAAGCCGACGCTGTTCCACGTGGCCGGCATCGACAAGCAGCAGGTCGGTGAGGTCGCCGCCAACATCCGGAAGATCCGTCCGCCGGAGCCCTACAAGGGCAAGGGCGTGAAGTACCAGGGCGAGGTCATCCGCCGCAAGGCTGGAAAGGCAGGTAAGAAGTGAGCGCCACGCTGCTCAAGCGCCGCCGCGGCGTCGCCGCCAAGCGTGCCGTCGGGCGTGCGCGTCGGCACTTCCGGGTCCGCAAGAACGTCAGCGGAACCGCCGAGCGTCCCCGCCTCGTCGTCACCCGCTCCCTGCGGCACATGGTGGCCCAGGTCGTGGACGACACCAAGGGTCACACCCTGGCGTCGGCCTCGACCATGGACGCCTCGCTGCGCGGCGCCGAGGGCGACAAGAGCGCCCTGGCCGGCAAGGTCGGCGCCCTGCTCGCCGAGCGTGCCAAGGCCGCCGGCGTCTCGAAGGTCGTCTTCGACCGCGGTGGCAACCGGTACGCGGGGCGTGTCGCCGCGCTTGCCGACGCCGCCCGCGAAGCCGGGCTCGAGTTCTAGAAACCCCGTCACGAGAGAGAAGGAAGGCTGCTGATGCCAGGTCAACAGCGCCGTGGCGGCGGGTCCGGTGGCAACGAGGGTGGTCGCCGCGACAACCGCCGTGAGGGCGGCCGCGGAAACGCGCCCGTCGAGAAGACCCCGCACCTCGAGCGGGTCGTCGCGATCAACCGCGTCGCCAAGGTCGTGAAGGGTGGTCGTCGCTTCAGCTTCACCGCCCTCGTGATCGTGGGCGACGGCGACGGCACCGTCGGTGTGGGCTACGGAAAGGCCAAGGAGGTGCCCGCGGCGATCGCCAAGGGTGTCGAGGAGGCCAAGAAGCACTTCTTCAAGGTGCCGCGGATCGGTCAGTCGATCCCGCACCCGGTCACGGGCGAGGACGCCGCCGGTGTGGTGCTGCTCAAGCCGGCCTCCGCCGGTACGGGTGTCATCGCCGGTGGTCCGGTGCGTGCCGTGCTGGAGTGCGCGGGCATCCACGACGTGCTCTCCAAGAGCCTCGGCTCGTCCAACCCGATCAACATCGTGCACGCCACGGTGGCGGCCCTGAAGGGGCTCGAGTCCCCGGAGCAGGTCGCGGCCCGTCGTGGTCTGCCGGTCGAGGACGTCGCGCCGGCCGCCATGCTGGCGTCGCGGGCGGGGGTGGCGTCCTGATGGCACGCCTGAAGGTCACCCAGGTCCGGTCCGAGATCGGGACCAAGAAGAACCAGCGTGACTCGCTGCGTTCGCTCGGTCTCAAGCGGATCAACGACGTGGTGGTCAAGGAGGACCGGCCGGAGATCCGCGGCATGATCTTCACGGTCAACCACCTCGTGAAGGTCGAGGAGGTCGAGTAATGACGATCAAGGTGCACCACCTGCGTCCGGCTCCGGGTGCCAAGACCGACAAGACCCGCGTGGGTCGCGGTGAGGGCTCGAAGGGCAAGACCGCCGGTCGCGGTACCAAGGGTTCCAAGGCCCGCAAGAACATCTCGCCGGCGTTCGAGGGTGGGCAGATGCCCATCCACATGCGCCTGCCGAAGATGAAGGGCTTCAAGAACAAGTTCAAGGTCGTGTTCCAGGTGGTCAACCTGGACCGGCTGGCCGAGCTGTTCCCGAACGGTGGCCAGGTCGGCCCGGTCGAGCTGGTCGAGGCCGGCGCGGTCCGCAAGGGTCACCCGGTCAAGGTGCTCGGCACCGGCGACCTCGGCGGCGTGTCCCTCCAGGTGTCGGCGCACGCTTTCAGCGCGTCGGCCAAGGAGAAGATCACCGCTGCCGGTGGCTCGGTCACCGAGCTGTAAGACGATGTTCATGGCGCCCGCTCAGTTGTTCGCGACTGGGCGGGCGCCATGGTCTACCGGCGACGTGTGCGCCGGGTAACATCGGATTCGGTTTATGTAGCCGGGCACATCTGCCCGGACCGGGACCGGGCTGTTAGAGTCCGTTCCCAGCCATGGATTCCGGACACTCCGTCCGGCACCACACCCCGCCCCGCCAGGGACTCGTTCACCGGCGGCCCGCGTCGCGCAGGAGGAAGAAGTTGCTGTCCGCCTTTCTCAGTGCGTTCCGTACGCCTGACCTGCGCAAGAAGCTGCTGTTCACAGTAGGCATCATCGCGGTCTACCGGCTGGGCGCCACGCTGCCCAGCCCGGGCGTCTCGTACGGCAACGTGCAGAAGTGCCTCGACACGATCCAGGGTGGCAGCACCGGTGTGCTCAACCTGCTGGATCTCTTCTCCGGTGGCGCGCTGCTCCAGCTCTCGGTCTTCGCGCTGGGCATCATGCCCTACATCACCGCGTCGATCATCCTGCAGCTGCTGACGGTGGTGATCCCGCGCCTGGAGCAGCTCCGCAAGGAGGGCCAGGCCGGGCAGGCCAAGATCACGCAGTACACCCGCTACCTGACGCTGGGCCTGGGTGTCCTCCAGGCCTCGGCGTTCGTGGCGCTCGCCCGCTCCGGGCAGCTGTTCAACAACCAGTGCGACCAGTTCCCGATCGTGCCCCAGGGCACCGGCATCCCGGACTGGCTGACGCTGACCATCCTGGTCATGACCATGACCGCCGGCACCGGCGTCGTGATGTGGCTCGGCGAGCTGATCACCGACCGGGGCGTCGGCAACGGCATGTCCGTGCTGATCTTCACCTCGATCGCGGCCCGCCTCCCCAGCGAGGGCTGGAAGATCAAGACCACCAAGGGCTGGGGGATGTTCCTCCTCGTCATCGCCCTGGTGCTGGTGGTCATCACCGCTGTCACGTTCATCGAGCAGGCGCAGCGCCGCATCCCGGTGCAGTACGCCAAGCGCATGATCGGCCGGCGGATGTACGGCGGCACCTCGACCTACATCCCGCTGAAGGTGAACCAGGCCGGCGTCATCCCGGTCATCTTCGCCTCGTCGCTGCTCTACCTGCCGCAGCTCGCGCTCCAGTTCTTCGATCAGAACGACCCGGGCAAGGTCCAGGCGTGGATCCAGAACCACATCGTGAAGGCGAGCGCGCCGGAGCACATCGCGATCTACTTCCTGCTGATCATCTTCTTCACGTACTTCTACGTGTCGATCACGTTCAACCCGACCGAGGTCGCGGACAACATGAAGAAGTACGGCGGCTTCGTGCCGGGCATCCGCCCCGGCAAGCCGACCGCCGAGTACCTCGACTTCATCCTCAGCCGGATCACCCTGCCGGGTGCGCTCTACCTGGGCATCGTCGCGATCCTGCCGAACTTCTTCTTCATCTGGCTGGACAACCAGCAGTTCCAGAACTTCCCGTTCGGCGGCACCGCTGTGCTGATCATGGTCGGCGTCGGTCTGGAGACCGTGAAGCAGATCGAAAGCCAACTCATGCAGCGGAACTACGAAGGGTTCCTGCGGTAGATGCGACTCGTTCTGGTTGGCCCGCCGGGCGCGGGCAAGGGCACACAGGCGGAGTTCATCGCCGCGCACCTCTCGGTGCCGAAGATCTCGACCGGTGACATCTTCCGGGCGAACGTCTCCCAGGGCACGCCCCTGGGAGTCGAGGCCAAGCGGTACATGGACGCCGGCAAGCTGGTCCCGGACGAGGTCACCATCAACATGGTGCGCGACCGGCTCGCCGAGCCGGACGCGAGCGAGGGCTTCCTGCTCGACGGCTTCCCGCGGACCACTCCGCAGGCCGCCGCGCTGGACAAGCTCCTCGCCGACCTCGGCACCGCGCTGGACCTGGTCCTGGAGTTGGTCGTCGACGACGACGAGGTGATCCGGCGGCTGTCCGGCCGGCGCACCTGCCGGGGCTGCGGCAAGATCTGGCACGTCGAGTTCGACGCGACCAGCCGGGACGGCATCTGCGACCGCTGCGGCGCGGAGCTGTTCCAGCGGGACGACGACAAGCCGGAGACCATCGCCGCCCGGCTGCGGGAGTACGCCGAGAAGACCGCGCCGCTGGTCGACTACTACGGCGCCCAGGGCAAGCTGGTGGGCATCGACGCGACCGGCCCGGTGGAGGACGTCACCGTCCGCGCCATCGACGCGCTGCGCTCGTACGGCGGCTGAGGTCCCACCGCCAACCGGCGGATAGAGTGCGAACAGCGGGGTACGTGCGACGTGCCCCGCTGCTCCGCGTACGCGCGACGAAAGGTAAACACCACCATGCGCCGTCCCCAGCTGGACATCCAGCTGAAGACCCCCGAGCAGATCGAGTTGATGCGGGCCGCCGGTCTGGTCGTCGCCCGTGCCCTGCGCCGGATGCGCGAGGCGGTGGCGCCCGGGGTGTCGACGGCCGACCTGGACGCGATCGCCGAGTCGACCATCCGCGAGGCCGGCGCCGTGCCGTCGTTCAAGGGCTACCACGGCTTCCCGGCGTCGATCTGCTCCTCGGTCAACCAGCAGGTGGTGCACGCCATCCCGTCGCCCGAGCAGGTGCTGCGCGAGGGCGACCTGATCTCGATCGACTGCGGCGCGGTGCTGGACGGCTGGCACGGCGACGCGGCGGTCACGGTGCCGGTCGGCGAGGTCGACCCGGCGCTGCTGAGGATGACAGCGGTGGCCGAGGACGCCATGTGGGCCGGGATCGCCGCCGCGGCGCGTGGGGCGGCCTCCGGCAGGGGCCGGCTGACCGACATCTCCCACGCGGTCGAGACCGCGGTCCGTAAGGGCGGCCGGTACGGCATCGTCGACGGCTACGGCGGCCACGGCATCGGCACCGAGATGCACCAGGACCCGCACGTGCTCAATCACGGGCGTCCCGGCAAGGGGCCGCGCCTGGTGCCGGGTCTGGCGCTCGCCATCGAGCCGATGATCACGATGGGCTCGCCGCGTACGGTCGAGCTGGCCGACGGCTGGACCGTGGTGACCCGGGACGGGTCGATGGCGGTGCACGTGGAGCACTCGATGGCGCTGCTCGAGGACGGCGTGTGGGTGCTGACCGCGGAGGACGGCGGACGGGCCCGCCTGGGCGATCTGGTGACCGCGCGGCAGACGCCGGTCGACTCCCCGGCCGCCTGATCGCCGGTCCCGGCCGCGGATGAGCGCCGCACACCGTGCCGTCTTGGCGATCGGGTGCCATGCTGGTTCCCATGGATGAGCGCAACCGGATGCGGGCGGCCGACGCGGACCGGGAGGCCACCGCGGAGCGACTTCGGACGGCGCTGGCCGAGGGACGGCTCGACCTGGGCGAGTACGACGATCGGCTCCGCCAGGCGTACGGGGCCAAGACCTACGGCGAGCTGGACGAACTGCTGACCGACCTGCCCGGCACCGCGCCGGCCGAGCGTTCCCTGCCGGCTCCGCGCGCGACCGGGGAGAGCGGCGTGGCCGCCCGGGAGCGGTCGGGCTTGAGCGCGCGTAACGCCTGGCTGCTGGGGGTCTGGGGGCCCTGGCTGAAGGTGGCCCTGATCCTCACCGCCGTCTGGTTCGTCTCCCAGCTCGGTGAGGGCGAGTTCGAGCTCGACGACTACTGGCCGATCTGGGTGCTCGGGCCGTGGGGCGCCGTGGTGCTCTACCAGACCATGCAGGGGCTGGCCCACGGTGCGCCGGAGAAGGACGCCGAGCGGCGGCGGCGCAAGCAGGTCGAGCGGGAGACCCGCCGGCAGGCGAAGCGGGAGCTGCCGGAGACGTGATCTGCGTCATATCCGTGCCGTCCGGGTGACCGCCGGGCCGGTCGGTTTGGCGAGCGCGCGCGGGTCGGCGTACACTTTCAGATCGGCGCACAGCGTCCACTCCGCCATGCCCACCCAGCGCTTCGGTGGGAGTCGGAGCCGCGGCTGGCGCGGGTTTCCTGATCTTGGTCAGTTCTCCCGTGTAAGACGTTGTGGGCCGTCCGGAGCAACCGACGTCAGGACAGCGGAGTACATGCCGAAAAAAGACGGAGCAATCGAGATCGAGGGTCGGGTCATCGAGCCCCTGCCGAACGCCATGTTCCGGGTGGAGCTCGCGAACGGCCACAAGGTGCTCGCTCACATCAGCGGCAAGATGCGGCAGCACTACATCCGCATCCTGCCGGAGGACCGGGTCGTCGTCGAACTCTCGCCGTACGACCTGACCCGCGGGCGCATCGTCTACCGCTACAAGTAATCCTGACGGCGGCCGGGACGTTCCCGTGTCCGTCTTCGACGTCCGGATCGCGCACCGTCGCGGCTCCGGGCCAGATGGGAAGTAAGGCAACCGTGAAGGTCAAGCCGAGCGTCAAGAGGATCTGCAACAAGTGCCGGGTGATCCGTCGGCACGGCCGGGTCATGGTCATCTGCACCGACCCGCGCCACAAGCAGCGCCAGGGCTGACGCCCCACACATCACCAACTCGTCCCAGCCGCGGTCGGTGCGCCTCGCGTACCCCCTCGTGGTTGACCCCCGGTCGGAGGCCGGGGCCCGCTCGGGCAGCGACCCGTCCCGGTCGCCGGCGTTCGTCGCCGGAAGGACAGGGCCGGTCGCGTAGCGGGGTGGGACGGGTCCACACCTCCGCCACACATCACGAGGAGTACGCCCGCACATGGCACGTCTAGTCGGCGTGGATCTCCCCCGCGAGAAGCGGATGGAGATCGCGCTCACCTACATCTTCGGGGTCGGTCGCACCCGCGCCCTGGAGACGCTCGCCGCGACCGGCATCTCGCCGGACAAGCGCGTTCGGGACCTCACGGACGAGGAGCTCGTCGAGCTCCGGAACCACATCGAGGGCAACTACAAGGTTGAAGGCGACCTGCGCCGCGAGGTCGCCGCTGACATCCGCCGCAAGGTCGAGATCGGCTGCTACGCCGGTATCCGGCACCGTCGCGGTCTGCCCGTGCGTGGCCAGCGCACCAAGACCAACGCGCGGACCCGGAAGGGCCCGAAGCGGACCGTGGCCGGCAAGAAGAAGCCCGGCAAGAAGTAACTAGGAGCGCACAGACTTATGCCACCGAAGGCTCGTGCCGGAGCCGCCGTCAAGAAGGTCCGGCGCAAGGAACGCAAGAACGTCGCCCACGGGCAGGCGCACATCAAGAGCACCTTCAACAACACCATCGTGTCCATCACGGACCCGACCGGTGCGGTCATCTCCTGGGCCTCCTCCGGCCAGGTCGGCTTCAAGGGCTCCCGCAAGTCGACTCCGTTCGCCGCGCAGCTCGCCGCCGAGGCCGCCGCGCGCCGCGCGATGGAGCACGGCATGCGCAAGGTCGACGTGTTCGTCAAGGGCCCCGGCTCCGGCCGGGAGACCGCCATCCGTTCGCTGCAGGCCGTCGGC
This sequence comes from Micromonospora sp. CA-248089, assembly GCF_050948515.1. Classification (NCBI taxonomy): domain Bacteria; kingdom Bacillati; phylum Actinomycetota; class Actinomycetes; order Micromonosporales; family Micromonosporaceae; genus Micromonospora; species Micromonospora sp. CA-248089. Next base: position 5,737,124 of record NZ_CP192016.1, on the reverse strand, counting down.
CTCGAGGTCGGGCAGATCTCCGACGTCACGCCGCAGCCGCACAACGGGTGCCGTCCGCCGAAGCGTCGCCGGGTCTGAGAGGTTAGAGAGAGATGGCTCGTTACACCGGTGCTGACTGCCGCCGTTGCCGGCGGGAGAAGATGAAGCTGTTCCTCAAGGGCAGCAAGTGCGATGGTCCGAAGTGCCCGTTCGAGTCCCGGCCGTTCCCGCCCGGGCAGCACGGCCGCGGCCGCACGAAGGAGACGGAGTACCTGCTCCAGCTCCGTGAGAAGCAGAAGGCCCGTCGTGTCTACGGCGTGCTGGAGAAGCAGTTCCGCGGCTACTACGAAGAGGCCGTGAGCAAGGAGGCCAAGACCGGCGAGGTCCTGCTGCAGATCCTCGAGTCGCGGCTGGACAACGTGGTCTACCGGGCCGGCTACGCCAAGTCCCGGGACATGGCCCGTCAGCTGGTCAAGCACGGCCACTTCACGGTGAACGGCAAGAAGGTCGACATCCCGTCGTACCGCGTCAAGGAGCACGACATCGTCGAGGTGCGTGCCAAGAGCAAGGAGCTCACCCCGTTCCTCGTGGCGCAGGGTGAGGCCGGCTCGCGGACCGTTCCGGCGTGGCTGGAGGCGATTCCGAGCCAGCTGAAGATCCTCGTGCACTCGCTCCCGGCCCGCCAGGTGATCGACACCCAGGTCCAGGAGCAGCTGATCGTCGAGCTCTACTCCAAGTAAGGGCTCGTTGCGGTGGCCCGTCCTCCGGGGCGGGCCACCGGAACAGTTGTGTCGTGGGCGTCAAATAGCGGGCGCCCCGGAAGAGAAGAGAAAAGATGCTCATCAGCCAGCGACCGTCTCTCTCCGAAGAGTCGATCAACGAGACCCGCTCCCGGTTCACCATCGAGCCGCTGGAGCCCGGCTTCGGCTACACGCTGGGCAACTCCCTGCGGCGTACGCTGCTGTCCTCCATTCCCGGTGCGGCGGTCACCTCGATCAAGATCGACGGTGTCCTGCACGAGTTCACCACGATCCCCGGGGTCAAGGAGGACGTGGTCGAGCTCGTCATGAACATCAAGGAGCTGTGCGTCAGCTCCGAGCACGACGAGCCGGTCAGCATGTACCTGCGCAAGCAGGGCCCGGGCGACGTGACCGCCGGTGACATCCAGCCCCCGGCCGGTGTCTCGGTGCACAACCCGGACCTGAAGCTCGCCACCCTCAACGGCAAGGGCCGGCTCGACATGGAGCTGACCGTCGAGCGGGGTCGCGGCTACGTCACGGCGGCGCAGAACAAGCAGGCGGGCGCCGAGATCGGCCGGATCCCGGTCGACTCGATCTACTCGCCGGTGCTCAAGGTGACGTACCGGGTCGAGGCGACCCGTGTCGAGCAGCGGACCGACTTCGACCGGCTGATCATCGACGTCGAGACCAAGCCGTCGATGGGCCCGCGTACCGCGCTGGCCTCGGCCGGCTCGACGCTGGTGGAGCTGTTCGGGCTCGCCCGTGAGCTGGACGAGACCGCTGAGGGCATCGACATCGGCCCGTCGCCGCAGGACGCCCAGCTGGCGGCGGACCTGGCCCTGCCGATCGAGGAGCTGGACCTGACCGTCCGCTCCTACAACTGCCTCAAGCGCGAGGGCATCAACTCCGTTGGTGAGCTCATCGGGCGTACCGAGGCCGACCTTCTCGACATCCGCAACTTCGGCCAGAAGTCGATCGACGAGGTCAAGATGAAGCTCGCCGGGATGGGCCTGGGGCTGAAGGACTCGGCTCCGAACTTCGACCCGGCGCACGTCGTGGACGCCTTCGGTGAGGCGGACTACGACACCGATGACTACCGCGAGACCGAGCAGCTCTAGTCCGCGCTGCCGCCACACCTGAGGAGCACCAAGCATGCCCACGCCCACCAAGGGCCCCCGCCTCGGCGGCAGCCCCGCGCACGAGCGGCTGATGCTGGCCAACCTGGCCACCGCGCTGTTCCAGCACGGCAAGATCCAGACCACCGAGACGAAGGCCCGGCGGCTGCGTCCGCTGGCCGAGCAGCTCATCACCAAGGCCAAGCGCGGCGACCTCGCCGCGCGTCGCCGGGTGCTGGGCGTCGTCAAGGACAAGGACGTGGTCTACGCCCTGTTCGACCAGATCGCGCCCCGGTACGCCAACCGCAACGGTGGCTACACCCGGATCGTGAAGACCGGCCCGCGCAAGGGTGACGCCGCTCCGATGGCGATCATCGAGCTGGTGGAGGAGCTTCAGGTCGCCGAGCCGAAGGCGAACAAGAAGACCGCCGCCCGCAAGGCCGCGCAGCAGGACAAGGTCGAGGCCCTGGCCCCGGCCGAGGAGAAGCCGCGCTCCAGCGAGGGCGACCAGGACGCCGAGGCCCCGGTCTCCGCGTCGGGTGACACCGCCGCCGCCCGTGAGGACAGCGACGAGGCCACCGAGAACGACAAGGCCTGAGATCAGGCTCGACCGGGCCCGGCATCCCTTCGGGGGTGCCGGGCCCGTCGCCGTCGACAGGAGGTACGAGGTGGACGAGCGAACCCGGCTGCGGCTGGACGTCTCGTACGACGGCACCGACTTCTCCGGGTGGGCCCCCCAGCCGACCCGGCGCACCGTGGCGGGTGTGCTCATGCAGACGCTGGACCTGGTGCTCGGCGCGGGCACGGTGACCGGCCTGACAGTGGCCGGGCGTACCGACGCCGGTGTGCACGCCACTGGGCAGGTCTGCCACCTCGACCTGCCGGCTCCGGTGTGGCGGGAGCACGAGGGGCGGTTGCTGCGGCGGCTGGCCCGGCTGCTGCCGCCGGACGTGCGGGTACGCGCGATGACCGAGGTGCCGGCCGACTTCGACGCCCGGTTCTCGGCCACGTTCCGGCGCTACGAGTACCGGGTCACCGACGCACCGTGGGGCGCCGAGCCGCTGCGTCGCGGGGACACCCTGGCCTGGCCGAAGCCGCTGGACCTGGCGGCACTCAACGCCTCCGCCGCCGGGCTGGTGGGCGAGCACGACTTCGCCGCGTACTGCCGGCGCAAGGAGAACGCGACCACGCTGCGCGAGGTGACCCGGCTGGACTGGCGGCGCGACCCGGACGGAATCCTGGTCGCCACCGTGCAGGCCGACGCGTTCTGCCAGAACATGGTGCGCAGCCTGGTCGGGGCGATGCTGGTGGCGGGCGACGGGCGGCGGCCGGTCCAGTGGCCGGCCGGCCTGCTGAGCCGGCGTGAGCGCTCCAGCGAGGTCACAGTGGCACCCGCGCACGGCCTGGCCCTGGTCGAGGTGGGCTACCCGGCCGATCCGGCCGAGTACGCCCGCCGCGCCGATCTGACCCGCCGGTTGCGGGTGCCGGTGGCCGAGGGCTGAGCCGGGCTCAGTCGGTGCCCCGCTGACCGGCGCTGTCCCCGGCCGAGTCCGCGTCGGGCTGACCGGCCGTTCCGGCGGCCGCGCGACGGTCCAGCACGCTCCGGTTGAGGTGCAGCTCGACCAGGTCGTACATGATCTCGCGGGCGGTCGCGTCGTCGCTCCCAATGCGTTCCCCGTCGGCGCGGGTGACCAGGCAGAAGGCGACGTAGTGTCCGCGTACCTGCCAGGCGACCCGGGCCGCGGCCCGCTCCACCGCCTCGGTGTCGTCGCCCGCCGCCATGCCGCGGAACCGTCCCTGGCGCTGGTCGAGCAGCGGCCGGATGCGGTCGCGTACCCGCTGGGCGGTGGCCACGTCGGTGAGGTTGAACAGACCGGCGGTGACCAGGTGGTCGCCGTCGGGGGAGCGCAGCGTGCCCCGCACGACCTGGTTGCAGCCGAGCCGGACCAGCAGGTCGGCGATCTCGCCGGTGGCCGCGACCTGGCACTTCGTGCTGGCCTGGGTCTTCAGCACCCGGTAGGCGGGCTTCCCGTCGGTGAGCACCAGGTCCTTGGTGGGGAAGACCTCCTTGGCGGTGAGCGCCGCCTGGTCGGTGTCCCGGGAGTCCAGGTCGGTGGCGCCGGACGGGGTGCTCGACTCGCTCGGCTGCGGGGTCGGCTGGCCGGCCGGCGGCGTGGCGGTGCGTTCGTCGAGCAGGGCCGCGACGGCGAGCCCGGTGAGCGAGAGCAGCAGAAGTACGGCGGCGCCGCCCACGAGCGTCTGCCAGAACCGGCCGCCGCCGCGGCGCTCGGCGCGCCGGGTCCGGGGCAGCTCGGAGACGTCGGCGGCGCGGGCCGTCGGGCTGGCCGGGATCGGGACCGTCGGCCGGTTCGTCGCCGCCGGTACCGGTGCCGGCATGGGCGGCGCGGGCTGCGGCACCGGTGAGGGCTCGCGTGGTGGCGCGGGCCGCCCGGGTGTCGGCGCCGGGGCCGGTGGTGCCGGAACGGGGGCGCGGGCGTCGTCCGCCGTGGCCTGCCCGTCGGGGTCGGCCTGCTCGGGTGCGCCGGCCGGGGGCAGCGCCGCTTGCGGGCGCGGCGGCGGGGGCAGCGACGGCGTGGGGAAGCGGGAGCGTGACGGGCCCGCGGGCGGGGGCGTCGTGGCTGCGGGCCCGTTCGGGGCCGACCCGGGCTTCGGGTACTCCAGGAAGGTGTCCTCATCGGACTCGTACCGGTACACCATGTGGCATAGAGTAGGACTGATTGTCCCTTTCAGGGGTAATATCGGGAAATTCTGGCGGAGTGGCGTCCGGCTCCGCCCGCGACACCGTCGCCGGAACCGCTGCGGCCCGGTGCGAGAATGCCTGCGTGACCGGCGACCACTACTTCACCGCTGAGCCCTCGACCCCGGCCCGCCCGCGCGAGGTCGAGTTCACAGTCGCCGGACGCGACTACACGCTCGCCTCGGCCGGCGGCGTCTTCTCCGCCGACCGGCTCGACCCGGGCACCGCCGTGCTGCTGCGCAAGGCCGACCTGCCGGCCGCCGACGTCACCGGCGCGCTGCTCGACATCGGCTGCGGCTTCGGCCCGATCACCTGCGTCCTGGCCACCGTCGCGCCGAAGGCCCGCGTCTGGGCCGTGGACGTCAACGAGCGCGCCCGCGCCCTCACCACCGCCAACGCGGCAAGGGTCGGCGCCGCCGACCGGGTCCGCGCCGTCGCGCCCGACGACCTGCCGGACGACGTCACCTTCACCCAGATCTGGTCCAACCCGCCGATCCACATCGGCAAGGCGGAACTGCATGGCCTGCTGCTGCGCTGGCTGCCCCGCCTCGCCCCGGACGGCGTGGCATGGCTCGTCGTCGCCCGGCACCTCGGCGGCGACTCGCTGCACCGCTGGCTGGTCGAGCAGGGCTGGCCCGTCGAGCGGCACGCCAGCCAGAAGGGCTACCGGGTGCTGCGGGTCACCCGGTAATCCGGTGTCGTCCACCGACCCGGCTCGGGCAGGATGCCCGCGTGGGATACGTGGACGTGGCAGGAGTCGGGCACATCCTCCCGGACGGGCGTGAGCTGTTCAGCGACGTGTCGTTCCGGGTCGGAGAGGGTGCCAAGGTGGCGCTGGTCGGCCCGAACGGCGCCGGAAAGACCACACTGCTGCGGATGGTCGCCGGCGACCTGCCGGTGAAGACCGGCGCGATCGCCCGCTCCGGTGGGCTGGGCGTGATGCGGCAGTTCATCGGCATGATCGGAGACGAGTCCACGCTCGCCGACCTCGCCCTGTCGCTGGCGCCGCCGGCGCTGCGCGACGCCGGGCGGCGGCTCGCCGAGACCGAGGCGGCCATGCGGGCGGCCGAGGTCCGCGGCAAGTACAGCTCCGCCGCCGCCAAGACCCAGCTCGCGTACGCCGAGGCGCTCGCCGCCTGGGGCGAAACCGGCGGGTACGACGCGGAGGTCCTCTTCGACACCGTCGCCACCATCGTGCTCGACCTGCCCTGGGACAGCGCCCGGGAACGGCCGGTGCGCACACTGTCCGGCGGCCAGCAGAAGCGTTTCGCACTGGAACTGCTGCTGCGCGGCCCGGACGAGGTGCTGCTGCTCGACGAGCCGGACAACTTCCTCGACGTACCGGGCAAGCGCTGGCTGGAGGCGCGGCTGCGCGAGTCGGGCAAGTCCGTGCTGTACGTCTCGCACGACCGGGAACTGCTGGCGCAGACCGCCGACCGGGTCGTCGCGGTGGAGGGCGGCAGCGCCTGGGTGCACCCGGGCGGCTTCGCGAGCTGGCACGAAGCCCGGGTGGCCCGCCACGCCCGCCTCGACGAGCTGCGCAAACGCTGGGACGAGGAGCACCAGAAGCTGCGTGAGCTGATGCTGATGTACAAGCAGAAGGCCGCGTACAACGACGGGATGGCCTCCCGCTACCAGGCCGCGCAGACCCGGTTGCGCAAGTTCGAGGAGGCCGGGCCGCCGCCCGTACCCCCGAAGGACCAGGACATCCGGATGCGTCTGACCGGCGGGCGGACCGGCAAGCGCGCGGTCATCGCCGAGCAGCTGGAGCTCGACGGCCTGACGTATCCGTTCGACCTGGAACTCTGGTACGGCGACCGGGTCGCGGTGCTCGGCGCGAACGGCACCGGCAAGTCGCACTTCCTGCGCCTGCTGGCGCGGGGCGGCACCGACCCGGAGCCGGGCAACACCCCCGTCGACGGTACCGGCGCGCTCGCACCGGTCGCCCACGGCGGCGTGGTCCGGCTCGGCGCGCGCGTGCGACCCGGGCACTTCTCGCAGACCCACGACCGGCCGGAACTGATGGCCAAGACACTCGTCGAGGTGCTGTGGCGCGGCGACGACCACCGCGCCGGCATGGACCGGCACGCGGCCATGGCGGCGCTGTCCCGGTACGAGCTGGCCGGTCAGGGCGACCAGCGGTTCGGCACGCTCTCCGGCGGGCAGCAGGCCCGGTTCCTGGTGCTGCTGCTGGAGCTGTCCGGGGCGACGCTGCTGCTGCTCGACGAGCCCACCGACAACCTCGACCTGGCCTCCGCCGAGGCGCTGGAAGCCGGGCTGACCGCGTTCGAGGGGACTGTGGTCGCGGTGACCCACGACAGGTGGTTCACCCGTACCTTCGACCGGTTCGTGTTGTTCCGCGGCGACGGCGACGTGGTGGAGACGCCGGAGCCGGTCTGGGACGTCGGGTGATCGACCGGGACCTGGCCGACCGGCTGTGCGCGGTGGACGGCGTGGTCGCGGTGGCGCTCGGCGGCAGCCGCGCCCGCGGCGACCACCGGCCCGACTCCGACTGGGACCTGGGCCTCTACTACCGGGGTACGCCGGACCTGGCCGGGCTGCGCGCGGTGGCCGCCTCGATCGCCGACGGGCCGGTGGACCTCACCGTCCCGGGCGGCTGGGGACCGTGGGTCGACGGGGGCGGCTGGCTGCGCGTCGGCGGGGTCGCGGTGGACTGGATCTACCGCGACCTGGACCGCGTGCACCGGGTCTGGGCGGACTGCCGGGCCGGCCGCTACACGGTCGAGGTGCAGGCCGGGCACCCGCTCGGCTTCTACTCGCACGCGTACGCCGGGGAGGTGGCGCTCGGACGGGTGCTCGGCGACCCGACCGGCGAGCTGACCGCGCTGCGGGCCGAGACCGTCGACTACCCGCCCGCGCTCGGCGCCGCGCTGGTCGCGGCCGGCTGGGAGACCGGGCTGCTGCTCGACGGCGCCGCGAAGGGCGCGGCCGGGGGCGACGCCGGCTACGTGGCCGGCTGCCTGTTCCGGGTGGTCGGGGTGCTGGTCCACGCGCTGCACGGCCGCGCCGGACGATGGCTTGTCAACGAGAAGGGCATGATCGCCTCCGCCGGGCGCCTGCCGGGTACGCCGCCGCACTTCGCCGAGCGGGCGCAGGCACTGCTGGGCGCGGTGGGGCGTACCCCGTCCGAGCTGGCGGCGACGATCGCCACTGCCCGGACGCTGGCCGCCGAGGTGCTCCCGCTGCCCGGGTGACCCCCGGGCAGCGGGCATAGGGTGGATCTCGTGAGTGAGATGACCTATCGCCGGCTGGGCGACTCCGGGCTCGTGGTGTCCGTGGTCGGTATCGGCTGCAACAACTTCGGCCGCAAACTCGACCTCGACGGCACCCGCGCGGTGGTGGACGCCGCGCTCGACGCCGGGATCAACTTCTTCGACACCGCCGACATCTACGGCGAGCCGCAGGGCGCCTCCGAGGAACTGCTCGGCCAGGCGCTCAAGGGGCGCCGCGACGACGTGGTGGTGGCCACCAAGTTCGGCATGGACATGCACGGCGCGAACGGGCCCGACCACGGCGCCCGGGGCGCCCGCCGCTACATCGCCCGCGCCGTCGAGGCGTCGCTGCGCCGGCTCGGCACCGACCACATCGACCTGTACCAGATGCACGAGCCCGACCCGGGCACCCCGATCGACGAGACGCTCGCCGCGCTGGACGACCTGGTGACCGCCGGCAAGGTGCGCTACCTGGGCAACTCCAACTTCGCCGGGTGGCAGATCGCCGACGCCGACTGGACCGCGTCGTCGCAGGGCCGTACCCGGTTCATCTCCGCGCAGAACCACTACTCGCTGGTGGAGCGCGGGGTGGAGGACGAGGTGATCCCGGCCTGCGAGCGGTTCGGCCTCGGCATGCTGCCGTTCTTCCCGCTCGCCAACGGGCTGCTCACCGGCAAGTACAAGCGTGGCGAGGCACCCCCGGAGGGCAGCCGCCTCGCCGGTGGCGGCCGGTACGCCGAGCGGCTGGCCGCCGCGCGCTGGGACGTCATCGAGGCGATCGAGGCGTACGCGGCAGAGCGCGGGATCAGCATGCTCCAGGTGGCCATCGGCGGCCTGGCGGCCCGTCCCGCCGTGACGTCCGTGATCGCCGGCGCGACCACTGCCGAGCAGGTGAAGGCGAACGCCGAAGCGGGGACGTGGCAGCCCAGCGACGATGACCTGGACGCCTTGGACGCCATCCTCTGACCGTCCCCGCCGGTGCCGACGCGCCCGCCCGCGCGTCGGGTCCGCCCGTGCGCCCGAGCGTTGGGTCCGCTCGCGCTCGGGCCCCGCCCGTGCGTCCGGTCCGCGCGTTGGGTCCGCTCGCGCTCGGGTCCGTCCGCCCGTGCGTCCGGTCCGTGCGTTGGGCCCGCCCGCGCTTAGGTCCGCCCGTGTGCCCGCGCGTTGGGTCCGCCCGCGCTTAGGTCCGCCCGTGCGCTCGCGTTCGGTCCGCCCGCGCGTCGGATCCCGCCCGTGCATCCTGTCCGCGCGTTGGTCCGCTCGCGCTTGGGTCCCGCCCGTGCGTCCCGCCCGTGCGTCGGGCCTGCCCGTGCGTGGGGCCAGCTCGCTCGATCGGCCCGTCCGCGCGGCCCGTCCGCGCGTGGTGTCCGTCCGCGCCTTCGGTCCACAGGTGTTCGGTCCGCCCGCCATCGCAGGTGCGCCCGCTCGTCGGCGTGCAACCGTCGGGGCTTGCTCCGCGCGGCGGGGTGCGCCCACCGGGCCCCGCCCGCGCGCGGAGGCACCCATGGCGTTCCACTCGCAGGCAGCGCTCACGATGGCTGGAACGGTATGGGTGTCAAAAGGGCCTTGAGACACCCATGGCGTTCCACTCGTCGCCAGATTCAGTCGCGAGTGGAACGCCATAGGTGTCTGCGGCGGCCTCCTGACGCCCGTGGTGTCTCGGGCGGCCCGGCTCGGCTCGGCTCGGCTCGGCTCGGCCCGGCCCGGCCCGGCTCGGCCCAGCCCGGCTCGGCCCGGCTCGGCTCGGCTCGGCCCGGCTCGGCTCGGCTCGGCCCAGCCTGGCTCGGCTCGGGCCAGGTCAGGCACCACGGGTCAGGCGCCGGGTGGCGGTGGCCGGGCCGGCGCGCGGCGGGGCGAGACTCGTAGCTGCGGGCTGCGGGCTGCGGGCTGCGGGCTGCGGGCTGCGGGCGCGGCGGGGGTGCGGACCAGAGGCGTGGCAGGGTGCGGCGGGCGCGGGCGCGGGCGCGGGCGCGGCGGGCGGCGGGGTGCGGGTCAGTGGTTTGCTGCGGTGGCGCGACGTTCGGCCAGGGCCTGGCGTACCAGGGCGACTGTGGCGGCGGGACGGCGTAGCACGTCGTCGGCGGTGAACCGGAGCACGACCCACCCGGCCGCGCGGAGCGCGTTCAGTCGCGCCACGTCCCGCCGGAAGTGAGCCCGTTCCCGGTGGTGGTCGCCGTCGTACTCGACCGCGAGGCGGAGAGCCGGCCAGGCCAGGTCCACCCGGGCCACGAAGCGTCCGCCGGCGCGCACCTCGTGCTGGGCGGTGAGCGGGCCGAGACCGGCGTCGAGGAGGAGCAGCCGCAGTCGCGTCTCCATCGGAGACTCGCTCAACGGCTCGGCCATCGCCAGTACCTCGCGCAGCAGCGGAGCGCCCGGCCAGCCCGACCGGTCGGCGGCGTAGGCCCGCAGTGCGGGCAGCTTCACGACCCGGCGACGCAGCAGCGCGTCGACGGCGACCAGCGCCTCGGCGAGTGAGCCCTGCCGGCCCAGGTCGAACGCGGTACGCAGCGGGGTGGTGACCGGCAGCCCGCCGAAGAAGGTGCGGTCCCGCTCCGGCAGGGGCGACCGGACCACCCGCAACCGTGGGTGCGGTCGTAGTCGAGCAGCGGTCGGCAGCAGCACGGTGACCGGCGCGTCGCGGGGGAGCACGTCCGCGCCGAACAACCAGGCGGCGCTGCTTCCTGCCAGCACGGCAACCGGCGGCAGGCGCAACGCCACCGCCTCGCACCACATCCGGTGGTCGTCGGCGCGGTGTCCGTCCCGATGCACGTACACGTCCGGGAGCAGGCGGATCCACGTCGGCCCGCGCAGCATCGTCCAGGTGAGCAGCCCTTCGGACACGGCGCGGCCGCCCCGGAACGGCAGGGTCGCCAGGCGGCGCGGGACACGGGCGGGAACGGACATCCCAGCAGCGTGTCGTGACGAGACGGTCACCCACTGCCCCGATCCGGCGGACGGCTGGTTCCTGGGAAAAACCTCTCCCGGGCTTCCGTACGGGCGGGAGGCGTCGTACGGTAGGCCGCAAGTGACCCACGGGAGCCCGGTGCGGACCGGGCTGAGAGGGGGGCTGGGAGCCCCCGACCGTCGAACCTGATCCGGGTAATGCCGGCGCAGGGAGGAGCGTTGCCGTGCTGTCCCTGGGACGACTGCATCTCATCACCGACACCCGGCCGGGGCGTGACCCGCTCGCCGTGCTGCGCGCCGCCCTGCCGGTAGCCGGCGCCGACCTCGTCGTGCAGGTGCGCGTGGAGGACGACGCGACCGACCGGGAGGCGTACGAGCTGGCCCGGCTGGTGGTCGACGCCTGCCGGGCGTATGGGGCGCGGTGCCTGGTCAACGACCGGTTGCACGTGGCGCTCGCGGTGGGCGCGGCCGGGGGCCATGTCGGCGCGGACGACCTGCCGGTGCCCGCCGCGCGCCGGGTGCTCGGCCCGGACGCGGTGCTCGGCGCGACCGCCCGCGAGCCGGTGACCGCCCGTGCCGCAGTGGACGCCGGGGCCACCTACCTGGGCGTGGGCCCGTGCCATGTCACCACCACCAAGTCCGGCCTGCCGGAACCGATCGGCCCCGAGGGGATACGCGCGGTGGCGACGGCGGTGTCCGTGCCGGTGATCGCGATCGGCGGGGTGACCGCCGCGACCGTGCCGGCGTTGCGGGCGGCCGGTGCGTACGGGGTGGCGGTGGTCGGCGCGCTCAGCGCTGCTGCCGATCCGGCGCACGCCACCGCCGAGCTGATGCGGGCGCTGACGTGTTAACAAGGGACCCTTGCTCTACCGGAGGCGTTAACAGGGGGCCCTTCCTTACCGAGGTGGCGGTGGTGGGGGGCGGGCCGATCGGGTGGGCGATCGCGTGGCGGTGCGCGCAGCGCGGACTGCGCGTGGTGGTGCACGACGACCGGCCCGGGTCGGGCGCGTCGTCGGTGGCCGCCGGGATGCTGTCGCCGGTCGCCGAGGCGTACTTCGGTGAGCACGAACTCACCGCGCTTCTCGTCGAGTCCGCCGCCCGCTGGCCCGGCTTCGCCGCCGAGCTGACCGAGGCGAGCGGCGTCGACATCGGCTACTCCACCGAGGGCACGCTCGTCGTCGGGCTCACCGCCGACGACCTGGCCGAGGCGAAACGGCTGTGGTCGTACCAGCAGGGGTTGGGACTGCCGATCACGCCGTTGCGCCCCTCGGAGCTGCGCGGCCGCGAACCGGCGCTGGCGCCGCGCGTGCGCGGCGGCGCTGTCGCGCCCGGCGACCATCAGGTCGACCCGCGGCGGCTGGTCGCCGCGCTGCGCACGGCCGCCGAACGCGCCGGTGTGGAGCTGCGTCCGGCCCGCGTCGGCGCGTTGTCCGAGGTGGACGCGCGGGTCACTGTGGTCGCGGCGGGCTGCGGCGCGGCGGCGCTGACCGGCCTGCCGGTCCGGCCGGTCAAGGGCCAGGTGCTGCGGCTCCGCGCACCCGGTGACGGTCCGCCGGGCTTCCGGCACGTGATCCGGGGGTACGCGGACAGCGAGTCGGTCTACCTGGTGCCCCGGGACAGCGGTGAGGTCGTGGTCGGGGCGACGGTCGAGGAGCGCGCGGACACCGCTGTCACCGCCGGTGGCGTGCTGACGCTGCTGCGCGCCGCCGCGGAGCTGGTGCCGGAACTGGTCGAGTACGAGCTCGTGGAGGCCGTCGCGGGGCTGCGCCCCGGTACGCCGGACAACGCGCCGATCATCGGGCCGCTGCCGGGGCGGCCGGGCGTGGCCGCGGCGACCGGGCACCACCGGCACGGCATCGTGCTCACCCCGGTCACCGCCGACCTGGTCACCGAGCTGATCGTCACCGGCGAGCCGGATTCCGCGCTCGCCCCCTTCACCCCGGATCGCTTCGGGAAGGAGCGCACGTGGAACTGATCGTCAACGGCACGGGCCGGACGCTGCCCGACGGCGTCACCGTCGCCGAGGTGGTCCGCACCGTCACCGACCGGGAGCGCGGGCTCGCGGTGGCGGTGAACGGCGAGGTGGTGCCGCGCGGCGGCTGGCCGGAGAGCGTGCTGCGCGACGGCGACCGGGTCGAGGTCCTCAGCGCCACCCAGGGCGGGTGAGCAGGTGTCCACGTTGGAGATCGGCGGGGTCACGTTCGGCTCGCGGCTCGTCCTCGGTACCGGTGGCGCGGCCAACCTGCACGTGCTGGAGCAGGCGATCCGGGCGTCCGGCACCGAGCTGGTGACGCTGGCGCTGCGTCGGGTGGACACCACACCCGGCGGGTCGGGTGGCCTGCTCGACCTGGTGGAGCGGTGCGGCGTACGGCTGCTGCCGAACACGGCCGGCTGCCGGACCGCTGTGGAGGCGGTGAAGACGGCGCACCTGGCGCGGGAGGCGTTCGACACCGACTGGGTGAAGCTGGAGGTGATCGGTGACGAGCGCACGCTCCTTCCCGACGGGGTGGAGCTGCTGCGCGCCGCCGAGGATCTGGTGGCGGACGGGTTCACAGTGCTGCCGTACACGTCGGACGATCCGGTGCTGGCGCGGCGGCTGGCCGACGTGGGCTGCGCGGCGGTGATGCCGGCCGGGTCGCCGATCGGTTCCGGGCTGGGCATCGGCAACCCGCATCACATCCGGCTGATCCGGCAGGCCGTCGACGTGCCGGTGGTGCTCGACGCGGGCATCGGCACCGCCTCGGATGCGGCGCTCGCGATGGAGCTGGGCTGCGACGCGGTGCTGCTGGCGAGCGCCGTGACCCGGGCCGCCGACCCGGTGGCGATGGCCACGGCGATGCGCTACGCGGTCGAGGCCGGGCGTCTGGCGTACGGCGCGGGCCGCATCGCCCGCCGCTTCCACGCCCTCGCGTCCACCCCGGATGAGGGACGGCCCGACCTGTGACCGCCTCACGCCTAGCGGATCTTGGTACGGATGCGCCCTTCGAGGGGCGGCCGCGTACCAAGATCCAGGGCGGGCCGAGCGGCATCGTGCTGCTGACCGATCGGCGGGTCGCTCGACGGGCGCTCGTCGACGTGGTGGCGCGGGCCGTGGGTGGGGGAGTGCGGTGGGTGGTGCTGCGGGAGAAGGACCTGCCGCGCGCCGAGCGCCTCGCGCTCGCCGCCGACCTGCGCGCGATCCTCGCCGACGCGGGCGGCACGCTGATCGTGGCCGGACCCGATCCGCTCGACGGGGACGCGGTGCACCTGCCCGCCGCCGGCCCGTACCCGCCGCCCGCCGTCGGACTCGTCGGCCGCTCCTGTCACGACACCGCCGAGCTGGCCCGCCTCACCACCGAGCACTACGCAACAGTGTCCCCGGTCTACGAGACAAAGACAAAGCCCGGCTACGGCCCGGCGTTGCGACCGGACGGATTGAGTGAGCTGGCGAAAGCCAGCCCGGTTCCGGTGCTCGCCCTGGGCGGCATCGAAACCCCGGCCCAGATCCACGCATGCATAGAGGCAGGCGCAACAGGAGTAGCGGTGCTGGGCGCCATCATGCGCGCGAAGGACCCGAGAGAAACCGCCACCACGCTGGGCAGAGCCTTCCAGGAGGCGGCCACCCGCTTGACGCGCACCCACCCCGCGCGATCCGACGAAGGCCCGCACGAGAAGGGCTGCGGCCGACCGTGACCACGCAGGGATCAAGCCTGACCGCCCGGAGTGGGCACGGTCGGCCGCAGCCCCCTACCGCAACAAACGGAGAAGACCAGTGACGCCGAAAACAGTTCTCACCGTCGCAGGATCCGACTCCGGAGCAGGAGCGGGCATCCAGGCCGACCTCAAGACGTTCGCCGCGCTCGGGGCGTACGGCACGACAGTCCTCACCGCCGTCACCGCGCAGAGCACCAGGGGCGTGGACGCCGTCCTGCCGCTGCCCCCACAGACGGTGCGCGACCAGATGGACAGCGTGCTCGGCGACTTCGACGTGCGCGCCGTGAAGAGCGGCATGCTCGGCACCCCCGCCGTCGCCGACGCGGTGGCCGAGGCGGCCCGGGCCGGGCGGCTGCCGCACCTGGTCGTCGACCCGGTGCTGGTCGCCACGAGCGGGCACCGGCTCGGCGTGGTGGAGGCGGTCGAGCGGCTGCTGCCGTACGCGGAGGTGGCGACGCCGAACTGCGCGGAGGCCGCGGCCCTCACCGGAGGCCCGGTGGGCACGGTCGAGGAAATGGTCGCGGCGGCCGAGGCGCTCGCGGCGCGCGGACCGGCGTTCGTGGTGGTGACCGGCGGCGACGTGGACGCCGACGGCGAGTCGGTGGACGTGCTCGCCGGCGGCGGAACGACGCGGCTGCTGCGCGCGCCCCGGGTGGACACCCGGCACAACCACGGCACCGGCTGTTCGTTCTCGGCCGCCGTCGCGGTCCGGCTCGCCGCGGGCGACGCGGTGCCGGTCGCGGTGGCGGCCGCCAAGGAGTACGTCACCCGCGCGCTGACCGGCGCGCGGACCTGGGAGCTGGGCGCGGGACGCGGCCCGCTGGACCACTTCGGCTGGTCCGCATGAGCGACAGGGAGGCTGGCATGCAGGCACGTCGCAAGGTGTACGTGGAAGGCTCACGCCCGGACATCCGGGTGCCGTTCGCCGAGGTGACGCTGACCGGGGACAACCCACCGGTACGGCTCTACGACACCTCCGGTCCCGGCTCCGACCCGGAGGTGGGGCTACCCGCACTGCGCGGGCCGTGGATCGCCGAGCGCGGCGACGTGGCTCCGGTGCGCGGTGCCGGCACGCCGCTGGCCGGAACCCGTCCGACCCAGCTCGCGTACGCCCGGGCCGGGATCGTCACGCCGGAGATGGAGTTCGTGGCGATCCGGGAGTCGGTGTCGCCGGAGTTCGTGCGGGACGAGATCGCGGCCGGCCGGGCCGTGCTGCCGCTGAACGTGAACCACCCGGAGTGCGAGCCGGCCATCATCGGCAAGGCGTTCCTGGTGAAGGTCAACGCCAACATCGGCACCTCGGCTGTCACCTCGTCGGTGGGCGAGGAGGTGGAGAAGCTGACCTGGGCGACCCGGTGGGGCGCGGACACCGTGATGGACCTGTCCACCGGCAAGCGCATCCACGAGACCCGCGAGGCGATCGTGCGGAACGCGCCGGTGCCGATCGGCACGGTGCCGATCTACCAGGCGCTGGAGAAGGTCGGCGGCGACCCGGTGAAGCTGAGCTGGGAGGTGTTCCGCGAGACCGTGATCGAGCAGGCGGAGCAGGGCGTCGACTACATGACCGTGCACGCCGGGGTGCTGCTGCCGTACGTGCCGCTGGCAGTGGACCGGGTGACGGGCATCGTGTCCCGGGGCGGCTCGATCATGGCGGCCTGGTGCCTGGCGCACCACGAGGAGAACTTCCTCTACACGAACTTTCGGGAGCTGTGTTCGCTGCTCGCGAAGTACGACGTGACGTTCTCCCTCGGCGACGGCCTGCGCCCCGGCTCCATCGCCGACGCCAACGACGAGGCGCAGTTCGCCGAGCTGCGCACGCTCGGCGAGCTGACGAAGGTCGCCTGGGAGTACGACGTCCAGGTGATGATCGAGGGCCCCGGGCACGTGCCGATGCACAAGATCAAGGAGAACGTGGACCTCCAGCAGGAGTGGTGCCACGAAGCGCCGTTCTACACGCTCGGGCCGCTGACCACCGACGTCGCGCCCGCGTACGACCACATCACCTCCGCGATCGGCGCGGCGATGATCGGCATGTTCGGCACCGCGATGCTCTGCTACGTCACCCCGAAGGAGCACCTCGGGCTGCCCGACCGCGACGACGTGAAGGCGGGCGTGATCGCGTACAAGATCGCGGCGCACGCGGCCGACCTGGCCAAGGGGCACCCGGGCGCGCAGGCGTGGGACGACGCGCTGTCGAAGGCCCGGTTCGAGTTCCGCTGGGAAGACCAGTTCAACCTGGCGCTCGACCCGGAGACCGCGCGGGCGTACCACGACGCGACACTGCCCGCCGAGCCCGCGAAGACCGCGCACTTCTGCTCGATGTGCGGGCCGAAGTTCTGCTCCATGAAGATCACGCAGGAGCTGAAGGACTACGCGGCGCGAGGCATGCGCGGCAAGTCGGAGGAGTTCGTCGCCTCCGGCTCTCGGGTCTACCTGCCGCTGGCGTGAGCTCGGTCGGGGCGGGCCGATCCGGTCCGCCCCGACCGTCCGTCAGTCCCGGTGGTGCCGCCCGGTACGCAGCGAGCGGGCGTCGTCGGCGTTGTCGTCCGAGGCGAGACCGGCGACCCAGTCCACGTACTCGTCGTCGGCAGCGGTGGTCGGCTCGGCCGTACGTTCGGCCGGCTCCGGGTCGCTCTTGGCCCCCCGGTTGCGGCGGAACAGACCGCGCAGCGGCTTCGACTTCCCGGCGGGCGCGTCGGCGTCGTCCGGCTCGGCGTGCCGGCCGCGCCGGGAGTCCGGGTCGCTCGTCGTCTCCGGCGCCGTGGCGTCCGGCAGCGCGGTGACGGCCTCGGCCGGTACGGCGGTCACCGCCTCGGGACGGGCGATCGGGCCTGCATCCGGCCGGGCGACCGGTCCGGCGGGACGGGCGTTCGTGGCGAGCGCGTCCCAACCGGCGCTCGCGCCCGGCTCGGGGAGGCCCCGGTGGCGGGGACGCGGCGCCGGCTCGGCCGGGACACTCGTCTCCGCGCCGTCCCGGGCCGGTGCGTCCGGTCCGGCGGTGGCGCGGTGCGGGCGGCCCGCCGGGGTGATCGGCCAGGCCGGGCGTACCTCGCCGGGCGCCGCGTCCTCGAACATCGGGAACCGGGGCCGGGTCGACGGGGCCGGCGCCGGGTCGTCGAAGAAGAAATTGCGTCCGGTACGCGCAGCCGGGTCGACGTCCCCGGTCGGGGAGCCGGTACGGGAAGCCGGGCTGCCGAGGGAACCGTCCGGCGTGCCGGGGTCCGTGCGGTCCGGTGCCGAGGTGGCGCTCGTGTCGTCCCGGGCCGGGTCGGCGGCCTGCGGGATCGGGGCGGTGTCCGTGGCCGGGCGGGCCCGACGGATGGCGGCCGTCGGCGTGGCGTCGGTTTCGCCGCTCGGTGTCGTGTCGGCCGGGCCGGCGGCGCGGGGGGCCTTCGGAGCGCGGGTACGCCGAGGGCGGGTGGCGCGGCCCGTCGCGCTGGTGTCCCCGGCGGCTTCGACCCGGGGCGTGGCGGGGGCGTCGCTGTCCGCGTCGGCCGGGACCGGCCCGGCGAGGGCGCCGCTGTCCGTACGCGGGCCGGGAACGTGGCTGTCGGCGGTGCCGCCGGTGGCCGGTGAGGTGTCCGTGCCGGCGCTCGGGGAGGTGTCGTCCCCTGGGCGGGGTGTGGTGCCGTCGGCGGGTGGCGTCGATTCGTCGGCCGTCCCGCTGGACCGGCCGGCGCGGGTACGGCGCGGCCGGGTCACCCGGGGCGCAGTCGCCGTCGTTTCCGGTTCCGGGGTGGCGTCGTCCGTGCCGGCCGCCGAACCGGTGCCGGAGACGGCCTCGCTGTCTGCCGGGATGCCCGTCGCCTGCCCGGACGTTCCAGGGGCGGAACCGGCAACGGCCCGGTCGGGGGTGCCTGCGCGGTCCGTGGTGACCGCCTCGCCGGTGCTGCCCGCATTGGCCGTGCCGCTTTCCGGACCCGGGGCCGGCTCGGGGCGGCCCGCGGCGAGGACGTCGATGGCCGAGGTCCGGCGGCCCGGGGGCAGCAGACCCGGCATGGGCTGGCCGTGGCTCGTGTCGGCGACGGCCGGGCGGTCGTCCCCCGGCCGTTTCGCAACGGTCGGCTGATCGCCGGCGGGCAGATCCGCGAGGGCCGGCCGGGCGGCGGCGGGAAGGTCGGTACCGGCCGGAGCCGCCGCGGCCGAACCGCCGGGCTCCGGCCAGTTCCAGTGCGCCGGTGCCGCGGCACCGCTCGTCACCGGAGGCTCGGGCGGGGCGGCCGGGACGCCCGGAGCGGACGAGTGCGGCAGCGGGGCGAGGATGTCGGTCGCCTCGACGGCGTCGGGGTCACCGGTGGCGGTGACCGGGCGGGGCAGCATCGTGGTGGCGGTCGAGCCGAGCGCACCGGCGATCACGGCGATCAGCGCGCCGTAGTAGGGCGCGACCTGGTAGCGGTCGGTCGCCGAGCCGGGACCGGCGGTCAGATAGGCGAACGCGACGAGCACCGGGCCGGCCGCCCCGGCCGCGCCGCCGACCAGAGGCGGCCACTCGGCCCGGCGGGCGAGCACCCCGACCGCGCCGCCGGCCAGCAGGGCGAGGACCGGCAGCAGCAGCATGGACAGGCGCTGCGCCGCCTCCGGATCCAGCCAGGAGGGTTCGAGGACGCCGAGCCGCACCGTGGCCAGCGGGCGGCTGGAGACGATCGTGGGCGCGACGGAGAGCAGCGCCAGCAGCCAGACGAGCCCGGCGGTGATCGCCACTCCCCAGCCGAACGGCGGCTTGAGCAGGACGGCGATCGCGGCGCCCGCGCCGACCACAGCGCCGAGGGCGGCGCAGATGCCGACGGCCCAGACCGGGTCGACGGACCCGCCCAGCTCGGCCGCGCGGGCCGGTTGCATGCACAGCGGGGCGACCACCATCGCGCCCAGCGCACTGACGCCGGCGATGGAGAGCAGTTCGGTGGTGCCGCCGGGACTGTCGTCGCGGCGGGCGAAGCGCTCGGTGAGGACGGCTCCGGCGACCGTGGCGACCGCGGCGAACCAACCCACCCAGACGAGCTGGGCGGGCCACCGGTTGACCGAGACGTCCACGAACGCGCCGTCGAGGCGTACGACTCCGAAGCCGTACGCGATGCCCAACTGGCCGGCCCCGGCCAGCACGCTCACCCCGAGCGCCGTGAGCAGCAGCCTGCCCCACGTCCGAAAGGCCATGTCGGGCACGTTACGGCCCGGTGCCCCCGATCGCCACCTTGCCGCCGCGCGGCGCGGCGAACCTGCCGGTGTGGCTACTTCAGCTCGACCAGGCGAGCGAGGTAGGTGGTGTCGCCGACGTTCGTCAGCATGTGCACCGCGCCCGGGTCGCGGTAGACCACGCCGCCGGTCGGCTCGTCGGCGTCGATGGTGGTGCCGTCGATCGTCTGCACCACGTTCTTCGCGCCCTGGATCGCCACCACCAGGTACGGGTGGTCGTGGCGGTGCAGCGGCTGCCGCTCACCCGGCTCCAGCCGGATGTGCCAGACGCGTACCCGGTCGTTCTCGTACACGATCTCCTGGCCCACCGGGCCGAGTTCGAGGTCGGCGGAGATGTCGGTCATCGCGGTCCGTCCAGTCGGGGGAGCACCTCGGCGGCGATGAGCTCCAGGTGGTCGAGGTCGTCGAAGTCGATCAGGCGCAGGTGGACCCGGGTGGCCCCGATCGCGGCGAACTCGCCGATCCGGTCGACCAGCTGGGCGGGGGAGCCGACCACCGGGTCCTCCGGCGGTAGTGCGCTCGTGACGTGCAGCGGCGCGGCCCGGCGCTGCGCCTCGGCGTCGGTGCGTCCGATCGCCACCACGATGCCGGCGGAGAGCGTCAGCGGGGCCCGGCCGGAGGCGTCCCGGCCGGTGCGGTCGCACGCCTCCCGGACCCGCTCGTACGCGGCGGCGGTCTCGGCCACGCTCTTGAACGGCATGTTGAACTCGTCGGCGTAGCGGGCGGCCAGCTCGGGGGTGCGCTTCGGTCCCCGGCCTCCGACGATCACCGGCGGGCCGGGCTGCTGCACCGGCTTGGGCAACGCCGGGGCGTCGACCAGCCGGTAGTGCTCACCGGTGAAGCTGTACGTCTCGTCCGCCGGCGTGCGCCACAGCCCGGTGACGATCTCCAGCTGCTCGGCGAGCCGGTCGAAGCGCTCGGCGACCGGCGGGAACGGGATGCCGTACGCGGTGTGCTCGCGCTCGTACCAGCCGGCGCCGATGCCCAGCTCGACCCGCCCGCCGCTCATCCGGTCGACCTGGGCGACCATGACGGCGAGCGGCCCGGGGAGCCGGAACGTGGCGGACGTGACGAGCGTGCCCAGCCGGATCCGGGAGGTCTCCCGGGCCAGCGCGGCGAGCGTCAGCCAGGCGTCGGTGGGGCCGGGCAGCGCCGGCTCGTCCCCCATGGCCCGGTAGTGGTCGGCCCGGAGGAAGCCCTCGAAGCCGGTCTCCTCGACCAGCCGGGCGAACCGGAGCTGGTCGTCGTAGTCCGCGCCGCGGTGGGGTTCGGTGAACACCGAGACCCGCATGTCACCGTCCTCCCACGGGTACGCCCGGGGCGTCCCGCTCCATCAGCAGTTCGTGCAGCTCGGCGCTGATCCGCGCGACGTCTTCCAGGTGTTCGTGCCGGCCCAGCGTGCGGGGCCGGGGGACGTTCACCTCGACGATCTCGCGGATGCGCCCGGGGCGCGGGCTGAGCACGACGACCCGGTCGGCGAGCAGGACCGCCTCGTCGATCGAGTGGGTGACGAAGACGATCGTCGCCTTCGTCTCCATGTGCACACGCTGGAGTTCGCCGGAGAGTTCCTCGCGGGTGAGCGCGTCGAGCGCGGAGAACGGCTCGTCCATGAGCATCACCCGGGGCGAGCCGATCAGCGACCGGCACAGCGACACGCGTTGCTGCATGCCGCCGGAGAGTTCGTGCGGGAGGCGCTTCTCGAAGCCGCCCAGTCCGGCCATCTCCAGCAGCTGGCGGGCCCGGTCACGGTGCTCGGCGCGGCGCCAGCCGAAGATCTCCACCGGCAGCAGCACGTTGTCCAGCACCGAGCGCCAGGGCAGCAGCGCCGGCCGCTGGAACAGCATCGCCACGTCGCGGCGGGGCTTGGTGATCGGCGTACCGTCCACGGTGATCTCACCGCCGGTGACCGGGAGCAGACCGGCGATCATGCGCAGCAGCGTCGACTTGCCGCAGCCGGAGCGGCCGAGAACGGCGACGAACTCGCCTTCGGCGACGTCGAGGTCGATGCCGCGCAGCGCCTCCACCCGCCCCGAGCGGCCGTCGAAGGTGCGGGACACCCCGGACAGTCGGATCATCTCCCGCCGCCTCCCTTCCACGTCGTCTCGAACGCGAGCCGGGCTAGCGTAGCCGGGGGGTGTGCTTATAGCACCGTCCGGGGTGGACGTCAGTCCGCTTTCCGTCACGCAACTTCGTTTCCGTTCCGCAACCGGGACGGCGGCGGCACGTCATCGGCCTTCTCGTACGCTGTTGCGCGCGAAGAGTCCCCTCACGACGGTCCAGTCGGCCGAACCCACCTGCCGACCCCGTCGGACCCACGACCCGACCGGCGAAGAAGTCCTGGTCGGAAAGGACATGGTGCACTGATGAGAAGGCTGACCCGTACGGTCGCCGCCGCGGCTATGGCCACCGCCCTCGCCCTGGTGGGCGGCTGCAGCAGCGACTCGGACAAGTCCGAGAGCGGCGGCGGCAACGGCGCGGCGCTGGAGAAGGTGACGTACCTCACTTCCTTCGCCAACTTCGGGCGTGACTCGTACGCCTGGGTGGCGAAGGACAAGGGCTTCTTCAAGGAGGCCGGTTTCGAGGTCGACATCAAGCCCGGTCAGGGCACCGGCTCCGTCATCCAGACCATCACCGGCGGCCAGGCCGACTTCGGCCCGATCGACCTGACCGGTGGCATCCTGCAGCTCGGCAACGGCCAGGCGAAGGACTTCGTGGCGGTGGCCGCGATCCAGCAGCGCACCATGGCCGCGATCGTCACGGTCGAGGGCAAGAACATCGCCACCCCGAAGGACCTCGAGGGCAAGAAGCTCGCCGACACCCCGACGTCCGTCGTGCGCAACCTCTTCCCGACGTACGCGCGACTCGCCGGCATCGACGGCAGCAAGGTCACCTGGGTCAACGGTGAGGCCCAGGGCCTGATCGGCATGCTCGGCTCGGGCACCGTGGACGGCATCGGCCAGTTCGTCGTCGGCCAGCCGACGGTGGAGACGGTGACCAAGAAGAAGCCGGTCGTCCTGCCGTACAGCAACGTGATGCAGGACCTCTACGGCAACGCGCTGATCACCTCCACCAAGATCGCCAAGGAGAAGCCGGAGATGGTGAAGAAGTTCACCGCCGCGCTGCTCAAGGGCCTGGAGTACTCCCTGGCGAACCCGGACGAGGCGGCGGAGATCCTGAAGAAGAACGTGCCGGCCACCGTCCCGGCCGCGGCCTCCGCCGAGCTGCAGCTGATGGCCGCCTACGTCCGGTCCAGCAACTCCGGCACCGCGATCGGCACGCTGGACAGTGGCCGGGTGGCCAAGAGCATCGCGCTGCTGCAGGGCGCCGGTGCGCTCAAGCAGAACCTCACCCCGGACCAGATCATCGACTTCAACCTCGCGCCGAAGGCCTGACCGGTCCGCTCGGGCCAACGGGGGTGCGACCCGCCGGACACCCCGGTGGGGCGCACCCCCTTCGCGTGCCGGTCGCCGCGACCGGCGCAGAGAGGAGGACACGTTGACACAGTCGACCGAGGCCCGGCCGGAGGCGCCGCCGCGTCCGGCGGTCCGGCGCGGGATCGCCGTACGCCCGGCGGCGGTCGGGCTGCCGGCGTTCGGCCTGGTGATCGCGGTGGCGGCCTGGTGGCTGGTCACCTCGGGCCTGAGCCTGGTGCACCCGGCCGCGCTGCCGCCGCCGCAGGCGGTGGGGAAGGCTCTCGCCGGCACCACCGAGGTGCTGCTGCCCGCGTTGGGCATCACCACCTGGATGACGGTGCTCGGCTTCCTGCTCTCGTCGGTCGCCGGGGTGCTGATCGGGATGGCACTGGCCGCCTCCCGCCGGGTCGAGCGGATGTTCGCGCCGCTGCTGGTGGCGGTGAACGCGGTCCCGAAGATCGCGTTCGGGCCGCTGCTGGTGGTAGCTGTGGGCTGGGGGCAGAAACCCATCCTGACCATGGTGTTCCTGCTCTGCTTCTTCCCGATCGTGCTCTCCACCGCGACGGGACTGACCACCACCCCGGCGGACCTGGCGGAGCTGGGCCGGTCGCTGAACGCCTCGTGGTGGCAGTCGTTCCGCAAGGTGCGCTTCCCGGCCGCGTTGCCGCAGATCTTCGTCGGGCTCAAGGTGGCCATGCCGCTCGCCGCGATCGGCGCGGTGATCGGGGAGTTCTACTCGGACCGGCCGGGCCTGGGTTACCAGATCCTGCAGTACAACGGCGTCGGCGACATCGCGACCGCCTGGGCGGCGATCGTGCTGGTGGCCCTGATGAGCATCCTGCTCTACGCCGCGCTGAGCCTGGTCGAGCGCCTGGCGCTGCCCTGGGTGAAGGCCACCACCTCAGCCCGCTGACACCCCGGGACGAAAGCCCCGACGTCGACCGAGAACCCAGAAGGACACCTCAACCCACTGATGGCGGCCGACCACGACAGTGTGGGCCCCGGCGCAACCGGCGGAGGGATCAAGCCTGACCGCCCGGAGCCGGTTGTGCCGGGGCCCACACCCCACGTTGACTAGCCGGCAAGCCGCCAACGACCACCACGAGCCACGAGCGTCGTCAACGCCTGCGGCATCAGCCCGGAGTGGTTGTCCGGCGTCATCCGGATCGGCCCGGACAGCCCGTCGAGCTGGGAGGTCTCCAGCACGTCGCGCAGCGCGTCCCGGTCGACCTTGCCGGGCTCGCCGCCGGCCCGTAGCTCGGCGTCGGCGATCAGCTGGACCGCGTCCGCGGCGAACGAGGAGAAGCCGTTGTAGCCGCCGAACCGGGCGGTGTAGTCCTGGAACCACTGCCGCCGCGCGGCCTTGGCCGGGGTGGTGGCGATCACGTCGTCGATCACCATGGTCTGGGTGAAGATCAGCGTGGCCTCGTCGGTGGAGCGGGCCGAGGGGCCCAGGAAGAGGTCGCCGGCGGCCGTGGCGTCGAAGAACAGCGACCCGCGGAACTTGCTCTGCCGGGCCGTGGTGGCGGCCAGCATCGCCTGCTCCGGCGTGGTCCACAGGACCAGTGCCTGCGGCTTGCGGGCGACCAGCTGGTTGATCTGCGTGCCGACCTCGGTGTCGGTGACCCGCACCGACTCGTTGGCGACCAGCTTCACGGAGGTCTTGCTCAGCTCGCGGCGCAGGGCGGCGAGCCCTTCCTGGCCGTAACCCTCGGCGCTGTGCAGCAGCGCCACCTTGCGGATCTCGCGCCGCTCCAGTTCCGCGGCGAGTGCGGCGGCGCTGTCGGTGGCGTTCGGGGCGAGCTTGAAGACATATCGGCGCTCGGCCACCGGCTCGGTGACGGCACTCGACGACGCCAGTGCGATCGTCGGAATGCGCTTCTCACCGATCGTGCGGGCCGCGCCGACGGCGCATTCGTTGCAGCCGCCCATGATGACGGCGCTCACCCGCGAGTCACCGCTGAAATCATTGATGTTCCGCAAGGATTCCGCAGCGTCCGAGCGGTTGTCCTTGACCCGCAGATCGATCTTCCGGCCGCCCAGTGCGCCGGACGCGTTCAACTGCTCGACCTTCAGTTGCAGAGCCCGTTGGTACACCTTGCCGACCGGCGCCGACGCGCCGGAGAGTTCCAGGTCGGCGGCGATCACGATGGGGCTTGTGTCCTGCGGGTCCCCGCCGATCCCGCAGCCGGTGAGCGTGGTGGCCAGCACGGCCGATGCGAGCGCCGCGATGCTCGCGGAGCGGATGGGGCTCAACTCAGTCCTCCAGGTGCGGCGCGGGCCGACGCCCGATCACCGCCGCTTGTCCGTCCTCAGTGGAGGAACGGGATTGGTGTGCCGTACGGTGTGCGCGAAGCCTGCAAAACCTTGCCAATGCCGGGGCCTGTGGTCAAGCGGGGATGTCGAGTGCTGTTTCGGGACAGCCATCCCACATGCTGGGGACACGGAACATTAACTGACAATTACTGCACAGAAGCGCGTGACCACTCTGGAGTGACATCCCCTGATCAGGGGGTTGGAGAAAAGAAGGTATTAGGTGATCGGATCACGGGTTGCGGTGACCACGACCGTTTCCTGCCTCACTGCGGCTTCCCAAACAGGATCTCGTCTGATGAAATCGCGGCCGTGCCGCGCGTGGCGCTGGCCGCTGCACCAGGCACGGGTCAGCGGGTCGCGCGTGGAAGAAACGACGGAGGCGATGTCGTGAGCACCGGACCTACGACCCTGCCCGGGAGCCCCAACGCCGAACAGCGGAACCGCCGCCGGCGCCTGCCCAGGCTGCGCGACGCGCGGATCCGCTCCAAGCTTGCCCTCATCCTGGTCGTTCCGGTGGCAGCTGTCATCGCGCTGGCAACTATCCGACTCATCTCGGTCGGTGAGGGCGCGTACGAGGCGGACCGGGTCCGGTCGCTGAGCGCGGTGTCCGTCGACATCTCGGCGCTCACCCAGGACCTGCACAAGGAGCGGATGGCGGCGGCGGTCTTCCTGGCCGACCCGAACCAGAAGCCGGACGCGTACAACCTGCGGGTGCGGCAGACCGACGAGCGCATCGCGGCGTACCAGGACGAGCGGGGCAAGCTCGGCGACCTGCCGGACGCGATCAGCAACCAGCTCAAGGTGATCGACGCCCACCTGTCCACGTTG
The DNA here is from genome assembly GCF_050948515.1 of Micromonospora sp. CA-248089. NCBI lineage: Bacteria > Bacillati > Actinomycetota > Actinomycetes > Micromonosporales > Micromonosporaceae > Micromonospora > Micromonospora sp. CA-248089. The sequence goes on along the minus strand of NZ_CP192016.1, from coordinate 5,710,955 downwards.
AACGGCACCCGCCAGGAGGTGCTGGACCGGTTGCAGATGCCGGTGGCCGAGGCGAGTCTGCGCTACGGCATCGTGCTGGACGACCTGGTCGCGTACAGCGACGCGCTGGCCCAGCAGCCGGGCGCGGAGAGCCTGGCCGACGCCCGTCGCGCGGTGGCCGCGTTCGCCCACGCCAAGGCCGAGGTGGCCGAGGAGCAGGCGGTGGCCTTCACCGCCCTCGACGGCAACCGGATCGACGAGGAACAGTTCTCGTCCTTCGTGGCCACGCTCACCGGCCAGCAGGAGGCGCTGCTGACCTTCTCCCGGACCGCGACGCCGAGCCAGCGCGCCCTGGTGGAGCGCACCGTCTCCGGCGACGCCGTGCAGCTCGCCGACCGGGTCGCCAACGACATCTCCCGGTCCGTCGGGCGTCCCGGGCCGGTCACCCGCGACGAGGCGTCCGCCGCCATCGGCGCGGTCGACGACCTGATGCGGTGGGCCGAGATCCAGCTCCTGGACGAGATGCTCGCGGACGCCGACGAGGCCCGCGCCGACGTGATCCGGCAGGCGATCGTGGAGAGTCTGCTCGTGCTGCTCACGCTCGCCGTCGCGGTGACGCTCGCGGTGGTGCTGGCCCGCTCGCTCAACGACTCGCTGCGCCGGCTGCGTGAGGGCGCGCTCGCGGTCGCCAACCACGACCTGCCGGACGCGGTGAGCCGGCTGCAGAACGTCAACGCCATCGGCGACGGCGGCGTGGACGAGATCGTCCAGCAGGTCCGGGACCCGATCAAGCTGAGCAACCGCGACGAGGTCGGTCAGGTCGCGGTGGCCTTCAACGTGGTCCACCGCGAGGCGGTCCGGGTCGCGGCCGAGCAGGCCGCGCTGCGGACGAGCGTCTCGGCGATGTTCCTCAACCTGGCGCGCCGTTCGCAGAGCCTGGTCGACCGGATGATCGGCGAGCTGGACGCGATCGAGCGCTCCGAGGAGGACCCGAAGCGGCTGGCGCAGCTGTTCGAGCTGGACCACCTGGCCACCCGGATGCGCCGCAACGACGAGAACCTGCTGGTGCTGGCCGGCGCCGACTCGGCCGTACCGCGTCGTGACGACGCGCTCCTGGTCGACGTGCTCCGCGCCGCGCAGTCCGAGGTCGAGCTCTACAACCGGATCGAGTTCGGCACCGTCGACACCGACATCTCGGTCGCCGCGCACGCCGTCAACGATGTCGTCCGGCTGGTCGCCGAGCTGCTCGACAACGCCACCCGGTTCTCGCCGCCGAACACCACTGTGGTGGCCGACGGCCGCCGGATCCGCGACTACGTGCTGATCCAGGTCGAGGACCGGGGCCTCGGCCTCACCGACGACCAGCTCGACTCGCTCAACCGGCGTCTGGCCGCCCCGCCGACCGTCGACGTGGCCGCGTTCCGGCTGATGGGTCTGGCCGTGGTGAGCCGGCTCGCCTCCCGCTACGGCATCCGCGTCGAACTGCGCCGCAACGTCGAGGGCGGCACCGTCGCCCAGGTCACGCTGCCGAACTCGACGGTGGTGCTGCCGGCCAACCGGGGCCAGGCCCCGCTGACCCGGCCGCGTCAGCCGCTCGCCGTCGAGCAGTCGCCGCTCAGCCAGGTCGGCGCCGCCGACGCGCTGGCCGGAGCGGGCCGGGGCGCCGCCACCGCGACGCTCGCCGACGGGTGGCGGGGGCGACCACCGCCCCGCCGTCGCGGTGGCAGACGCCCGCCGAGACGCGCGACACCACGCCCGCCGTACAACTGGGTGGGGCGACCGGCGCGCTGCCCACCGGGGCGCCCGCGACCGCGCCGGCGCCGGTCTCCGGGGCGGGCTGGTCCGCCGGGGGACCGACGGTGGCGTACCCCGCACTCGACCCCCTGCCCAAGCGGACGCCGGGCGTCGATGCCGCGCAACCCGCGACCCAGGCCGCACCTCCGGCCTACCAGCCGCTCGCCGCGGCGCCGGCGGTGGACAGCACCCCGGCGACGCCCGTGGTGGCCCGGCCCGAGCAGCGGGCCGAGGCGCCGATATTCCGGGAGATGGAGGCGGTCTGGTTCCGTTCGCACGGAGAGGACGAGACCACCATCTTCACCCGGCCCACGTTCGACGAGCCGCCCGCACCGGCCCAGCCCGCCGTGGCGCCCCCCGCGGCGTCGGCACGTCCGAAGCTGCCCACCCGTACCCCCGGCGCCCAGGCGTCGGGACTGACCACCACGCCGCCGGCGTACAGCCCGCCGGAGGTGCCGTCCACGCCGCCGGCGGCCGCGACGCCGCCCCCGGCGCCACCCGCCGCCGCGCCCGCGCCCGCTCCGTCGATCGACCCGGAGGCCTGGCGTACGGCGGCCGACGAGGGCTGGTCGCGGGCCAGCCGTGCCGCGGAGCCCACCACCGGCGGCACCACCCGCTCCGGCCTGCCCAAGCGGGTGCCGCAGGCCCAGCTCGTGCCCGGCGGGATAGAGCCGAAGAGCGGCCGGGACCGCAGCCGGCGCACGCCGGACGAGGTACGCGGCCTGCTCTCCGCCTACCACCGTGGCGTCCAGCGGGGCCGTACGGCCGGCGCCGACCTGAACAGCACCTCGACCAAGGAGACGAACCGATGAACAGGCCGGCGGCCATGCAGGACATGGGGTGGCTTCTCACCAACTTCGCCGACAGCGTTGCGGGTATCGCGCACGTGGTGGCGGTGTCCGCGGACGGACTGCTGCTCGCCTCCTCCCGGGACCTGCCCGGGGACCGGGCCGACCAGCTCGCCGCGATCACCTCGGGTGTGGTGAGCCTGACCGAGGGCGCGGCGCGGATGTTCAGCGCCGGCGGGGTGTTGCAGACCGTGATCGAGATGGACAGTGGCTACCTGTTCCTGATGTCCATCAGCGACGGCTCGTCGATGGCCGTGCTCGCGGCACGCAGCTGCGACGTCGGCCAGGTGGGTTACGAGATGGCGCTGCTGGTGGAGCGGGTCGGCCAGGCGCTGGTCCCGCTGCCGAGAGACGCCGTCCGCTCCTGAACGGACCGGGGAGCTGAGGACCGGAGCCGGTGCGGCTCCGAACGAGGGGAGGTGATCGCGAATGGAACCGCGACGTGATCCACGTGGCGCGCTGGTACGGCCGTACGCGGTCACCCGGGGCCGCACCGAGCCGTTGCAGAACATCGCGCTCGAGGCGGTGCTGTCGAGCACGCCGACGCAGTCGGCCGAGGCGCGCTTCGCCGGGCACGACAAGTACCGCATCTCCTCGGTCTGTGAAGGCCGGGCGCAGTCGCTGGCGGAAATCGCCGCTTACACCCGGATGCCGCTGGGCGTCACCCGGGTGCTGGTCGCCGACATGGTGGCCGAGGGCCTGCTGACGCTACACACTGCCGCTCCCGCAACGGGTTTCGCGGCGCGAATGAACCTGCTTGGAAGGGTGCTAAGTGGACTTCGCGAACTATGACCCCGACGGGGTGAACCGCGGCCGGGAGATCATCTCCGCGAAGATCGTGATCGCGGGCGGCTTCGGCGTGGGCAAGACCACCCTGGTCGGGGCGATCTCCGAGATCCAGCCGCTGACCACCGAGGCGCTGATGACCGCGGCCGGCGTGGGCATCGACGACGCGTCGAAGGTACCGGGTAAGGAGACCACCACGGTCGCCATGGACTTCGGCCGTATCACCATGGCCGAGGACCTGATCCTCTATCTGTTCGGCACGCCCGGCCAGACCCGGTTCTGGTTCATGTGGGACGAGATCATCCGGGGTGCGGTGGGCGCGGCGGTGCTGGTGGACACCCGCCGGATCACCGACGCGTTCGCGCCGCTGGACTACTTCGAGAACCGCAAGCTGCCGTACGTCGTGGCGTTGAACCGCTTCGAAGACGCGCCGCACTACGAGCTGGAGGAGGTCCGGGAGGCGCTCGCCATCTCCCCGGACGTGCCGATGGTCCTGTGCGACGCCCGGCGGCGGGACTCGGTCAAGCAGGTGCTGGTCACGGTGGTCGAGCACGCGATGCTCCGCCTCCAGGCCGAGCACGGCTACGCGGCCTCGGTGGGCTGACCGCCTGCGGGTCAGTCGACCCGCAGGCGGTACCCCCGCTTGACCACCGTCTGCACCACGCGGGGCGCCTTCAGCCCGGCCCGCAGGCGGGCGACAGCCATCTCCACCGCGTGCTCGTCGGCGCCGCGCGGCAGCGTCCGCAGCAACGCGGTGCGGGACAGCACCTTCCCCGGCGACGCCGCGAGCGCCCGAAGCACCGCCATCGGCGCCGGCGCCAGCTGGCGCAGTTCCCCGTCCACCACCGCGGCGTGCCCGCGCAGCGTCAGCACGTGCCCGGCCGCCTTCACCGAGATCGTGCGCCGGGGCAGTTCCTCGACGATGGTGCGCACCAGCGCGCCCAGGCGGGCCCGGCTCGGCGCGCTCACCGGCACCCCGCGCCGGACCAGCGGCTCGGCGGTGACGGTGCCGACGCACCCGGCCAGCACGTCGCCGCGCAGCGCCTCCAGCACCGTCTCGGTGCGGTCCCCGGCCGCCCGCAGCAGCGCCTCGGCCGCCGGGGCCGACGTGAACGTGACCGCGTCGACGAGTCGCCCGGCCACCAGGTCGATGAGCCGGTGCAGCGGCGCCGGGTCGGCCGGCGGAGCCCACCGGTAGACCGGCACCTCGATCACCGTGGCGCCGGCGGCCACCAGCGCGTCGGCGCACTCGGGCTGCCGCTCGCCGTGCAGCTGCATCGCCACCACCTGGCCGGCCACCCCGCGCCGGACCAGGTGCTCGACCACCTCGTCGCAGCTCTCCGAATCCGGCGACCAGTGCTCGCGCAGCCCGGCGGCGCGGATCGCCCCGGTCGCCTTCGGGCCGCGGGACACCACGTACGCCCCGGCGAGCGTGGCGCGCAGCGGCTCGGCCAGCCCCCAGCCCTCGGCCGCCTCCAGCCAGCCCCGCATGCCGATGCCGGTGTTCGCCATCAGCACGTCCGGCGGGTGTTCCAGGCAGGCCCGGGTGGCCTCACGCAGGTCGGTGTCGTCGGCCAGCGGGACGATCCGCAGCGCCGGAGCGAGCACCACCCGCGCCCCACGCCGCTGGAGCAACGCGGCCAGTTCGTCGCGCCGCCGGTCGGCGGTGACCCCGATGGTGAAGCCGGCCAGCTCGTCCCGCATCATTCCTCCTGCCGTAACCGCACCTCGACCAGGCCGTCCCGGCAGCGCACCGGATGCCGGCGCAGCGTCACGCCGGGCAGGTCCAGGCACCGCCCGGTGGTGAGGTCGTAGACCTGCTTGTGCAGCGGTGAGGCGAGCGTGGGCACCCCGCCCCGGCTGCCCACCAGGCCGCGGGACATGACGTACGCGCCGCCGACCGGGTCGAGGTTGTCCACCGCGTACAGGCCGTTCGCGGTGCGGAAGACCGCTACCTGGACGCCGCCGACGAGCGCGGCCACGCCCCGGTCGGGGTCGAGCCGGTCCAGCGGGCAGACCGGTGTCCAGTCCAGCGTGACGACGGGGCTCATCGGCGCACCTCCGGCAGTCCCAGCACGACGGGCTGGCGGCGGTGTCCGCCGTCCGGGGGCGCGCCCCGGGCCGGCACCGGCTGGCCCCGCTCCTGGGTGAACGTGATGGACGGGTCGGGCACGTCGGGCGCGTTGACGAAGGAGGTGAAGCGGCGCAGTCGGTCCGGGTCCTCCAGCACGTCGCGCCACTCGTCGGAGTAGCTCGTGACGTGCCGGGCCATCGCCGCGTCGAGGTCGGCGCAGAGCCCGAGCGAGTCGTCCACGAGCACCGACCGGAGGTGGTCCAGGCCGCCGTCCATGGCCTCGATCCAGGCGGCGGTGCGCTGCAACCGGTCGGCGGTGCGGATGTAGTACATGAGGAACCTGTCGATCAGCGTGACCAGTTCCGCCGTGCTCAGGTCGGTGGCGAACAGGTCGGCGTGCCGGGGCCGGAAACCGCCGTTGCCGCCGACGTACAGGTTCCAGCCGCTCTCGGTGGCGATGATCCCGAAGTCCTTGCTCCGGGCCTCGGCGCACTCGCGGGCGCAGCCGGAGACCGCCGACTTGAGCTTGTGCGGCGCGCGCAGGCCCCGGTAGCGCAGCTCCAGCGCGACGGCGAGCCCGACCGAGTCCTGCACGCCGTAGCGGCACCAGGTGTCACCCACGCAGGACTTCACGGTGCGCAGCGCCTTGCCGTAGGCGTGACCCGACTCGAAGCCCGCGTCGACGAGCCGCCGCCAGATCTGCGGCAACTGGTCGACCCGCGCGCCGAACAGGTCGATCCGCTGCCCACCGGTGATCTTCGTGTAGAGCCGGAAGTCGCGTGCCACCTCGCCGATCGCGATCAGCTTCTCCGGGGTGATCTCGCCGCCGGGAATCCGGGGCACCACCGAGTAGCTGCCGTCGCGTTGCAGGTTGGCCAGGAAATGGTCGTTCGTGTCCTGGAGCGACGCCTGCTCGCCGTCGAGCACGTGCCCGGTGCCGAGCGAGGCCAGGATGGAGGCCACCACCGGCTTGCAGATGTCGCACCCGCCGCCGCGCCCGTGCTCGGCGACGAGCCGGGAGAACGTGCGGATGCCCCGCACCCGGATCAGGTCGAACAGCTCCTGCCGGCTGTGGTCGAAGTGCTCGCACAGCGCGGTGGACTGACGCACCCCGGCGGCGTCCAGCAACTGCTTCAGCATCGGCACGCACGAACCGCAGCTCGTACCGGCCCGGGTGCACGCCTTCAACGCCGGCACGTCGGTCGCCCCACCGGCGATCGCCGCGTCCAGGTCGGCCCGGGTCACCGCGTTGCACGAGCAGACCTGCGCGCCGGCGGGCAACGCGCCCGCACCGGCACCCGCGCCGCCGGCCGGCGCCAGCAACGCCAGCGGGGGACCGGGCAGCGGCCCGCCGACACTGGCCCGCAACGTCGGGTACGCGCTCGCGTCCCCGACCAGCACGCCACCGAGCAGCGTCCGCGCGTCGTCGGAGAGGACCAGCTTCGCGTACGAGCGGGTGGCCGGATCGGTGTACGTCACGTCGAGGCAGCCGGGGGTGACGCCGTGCGCGTCACCGAACGACGCCACGTCCACGCCGAGCAGCTTGAGTTTCGTGGCGGTGTCCGCGCCGGGGAACGTGGCCGCGCCGCCGAGCAGCCGGTCCGCCACCACCTCGGCGGTGGCGTACCCGGGCGCGACCAGACCGTGGCAGACCCCGTCCACCGCCGCGCACTCGCCGACCGCCCAGATCCGCTCGTCGGCCGTCCGGCAGGACGCGTCCACCAGCACCCCGCCGCGCGGGCCCAGCGGCAGCCCGGCCGCGCGGGCCAGCTCGTCACGCGGCCGTATCCCGGCCGCCACCACCACCAGCTCCGCGTCGAGGCTGCGGCCGTCGGCCAGGTCGAGCGCGGCCACCGAGCCGTCCGGCCCGGGACGCAGCGCCGTGGTGGCCACCCCGAGGTACGGCGTGACGCCCAGCTCCTCGACGTACCGCCGGAGCATCGCCCCGCCCGCCTCGTCCACCTGGACCGGCATCAGCCGGGGCGCGAACTCGACCACGCTCGTGGTGAGCCCGAGCAGCCGCAACGCGTTCGCCGCCTCCAGCCCGAGCAGCCCGCCGCCGATCACCGCGCCGGTACGGCAGCCCCGGGCGTGCTCCCGGATCGCGGCCAGGTCGTCCAGCGTCCGGTAGACGAAGACGCCTGGTAGATCGGTGCCGTCGACCGGCGGCACGAACGCGTACGAGCCGGTGGCGAGCACCAGCGCGTCGTACGGGTACGCACCGGCCGCCGTGGTCACCACCCGCCGGGCCCGGTCGACGCCGGTGGCCGGCTCGCCCAGCCGCAGGTCCACCCCGGGGTCGGGGGTGTGCACGGTCAGCTCGTCGGCGTCCACCCCGTCGAAGACGGCCGAGAGGCGCACCCGGTCGTACGCCGGACGCCGCTCCTCGGCCAGCACCGTGACCCGCCACCGCCCGTCGGTGTCCCGGGCTCGCAGCGCCTCGACGAAGCGCTGCCCCACCATGCCGTTCCCGACGACGACAAGCCTGCTTCGCTCGCTCATGACGCCACTCCGCTTCGCTGCGTGGCGCCATGAGGCACCTTCGCGCTGAGCCTGCTGATTCGCTCGCTTCGCTCGCTCATGACGCCACCTCCACCGTCTCGCGTACCTCGTCGGTTGTGGACGGATCCGCCTCGGCGAGCCACCCGGCGATGCCGGCCACCGCGTCCCGGCAGCTGCCGCAGCCGGTGGCGGCCCGGGTCGCCGCGGACAGCGCCGCCGCCGACCGGGCGCCCGCCCGCCAGCACGCCACCAGCTCGCCCTTGCTCACGTCGTTGCACCGGCACACCGTCGCGGCGTCCGGCATCAGCGCCGGTGACGCGGCCGGTCCGGCCGGTGCCTCGCCGAACGCCCGGCCGAGCAGCAGCGAACGCCGGTCCGCCGGCACCGGCGCACCCCTGTCGAACAGCTGCACCACGGTGCCGACCGCCGGGTTGTCGCCCAGCAGGATCGCGCCGGTCAGCCGCTCGTCCCGGATGCGCAGCCGGGCGTAGGTGCCCCGGGCCGGATCGGCGAAGGTCAGCTCCTCGACCGGGCCGCCCGGGTCGCCGGTGCCGTCCACGTCGCCCATCGCGGCCAGGTCGATGCCGGCCGCCTTGAGCCGGGTCACCGCCGGGCGGGGCCGGTAGCGGGCCAGCGGATCCGCTCCGGTCAGCACGTCGGCCACCACCCGGGCCTGTGCCCAGGCCGGCGCGACGAGCCCGGTCAGCGTCCCGTCGTGCTGGGCGCAGTCGCCGATCGCCGAGATCCGCCTGTCGCTCGTCCGCATCCGGTCGTCCACCACCACGCCCCGCTCGACGGCGAGCCCGGCCGTTGCGGCGAGCGCGGTGTCGGGGCGTACCCCGCAGCAGAGCACCAGCAGGTCGGCGTCGAGCGGTTCGGCGTCGCCCAGGTGCAGGCGGACGCCGGTGGCGTCCGCGCTCACGGCGGTGGCCGCCACCCCGAGCCGGGACCGGACGCCCAGGCCGGCGAGCGTGCCCGCGAGGACCGCGCCAGCCGGCGGGTCGAGCTGGCGTTCCATCAGGTGCCCGACCGGGTGGACCACTGTCACGTCCAGGCCCCGGGTGGCCAGCCCGCGGGCGGCCTCCAGGCCCAGCAGCCCGCCGCCGAGCACGATCAAGCGGCGCGCGCCCTCGGCGGCGGCGAGGATCCGCCGGCAGTCGCCGAGCGTGCGGAACGGGACGACCCGCTCGGGCAGCGGCACGAGGCCGGGCAGCGGCGGCACCACGGCCCGGCTGCCGGTGGCGAGCACCAGGTGGTCGTACCCGTGCCGGTCGCCGTCGGCGGTGACCACCTCCCGGGCGGCGCGGTCCACGGCGGTGACCGCCGCGGCGGTGCGGACCTGGACGCCCGGTCCGACGGTTTCGACAAGCTCCACGTCCGGCTCGCCGATGCGTCCGGCGAGCAGCGTGGAGAGCATGATCCGGTTGTACGCGCGGTGCGGCTCCGCCCCGAGCACGGTGATCCGCCGGTCCCCGCCGCGCGCGTGCAGCTCGGCGGCGAGCCGGGCGCCGGCCATCCCGTAGCCGACGACGACTATTCGCTCGTTCATGCCGGCTCCACCCGGACCGCGCAGATCTTGAACTCGGGCATCCCGGAGACCGGGTCGAGCGCGTCGTTGGTGACCGAGTTGGCGCGTTGCGCGCCGGGCCAGTGGAACGGCGCGAAGACGGTGTCCGGCCGGATCGCCGTACTGAGCCGGGCCGGCGCGCGCAGCTCACCCCGGCGGGAGACCACCCGCACCGGTGCCCCCTCGGCCACGCCGATCCGGGCCGCCAGGTCCGGGTGCAGCTCGACGAAGCCGCCCGGCGCGGCGCGGCGCAACGCGGCCACCCGCCGGGTCTGCGCGCCGGACTGGTACTGGGCGAGCACCCGGCCGGTGGTGAAGTGCAGCGGGTAGTCGGCGCACACCGGCTCGGCGGCCGGGCGGTGGGTCACGGCGTGGAACCGGGCCCGGCCGTCCGGGGTGGGGAAGCGGTCGGCGAACAGCCGGGGCGTGTCCGGGCCGTCCCGGTCCGGGCAGGGCCAGAACACGCCGGTGTCGGCGTCGATCCGGTCCCAGGTGATCCCGGCGTAGTCGGCCGGCCCGCCGGCCGAGGCCCGGCCCAGCTCCGCGAACACCTCGCGCGGGTCGGCCGGCAGCGGCGTCTCGCCCTCGGTCAGCCGTCCGGCGAGCGCGGCGAGGATCTCCAGTTCGGTACGGACGCCGGCGGGTGGCTCACGCAGCGCGCGGCGGCGCAACACCCGGCCCTCCAGATTGGTCATCGTGCCGTCCTCCTCGGCCCACTGGGCGACAGGCAGTACCACGTCGGCCAGCTCGGCCGTCTCGGAGCGGACGAAGTCCGCCACCACGAGCAGGTCCAGGGCGCGCAGCCGGGACTCGACCCGGGCGGCGCGGGGTGCGGACACGACCGGGTTGGAGCCGAACACCAGCAGCGCCCGCGCGCCGGACGGCGTACCGAGCGCGTCGAGGAGCTGGTACGCCGGCACCCCCGCCCCGGGCAGCGTGTCCGGGTCGACGCCCCACACTCCGGCGACGTGCGCGCGGGCCGCCGGGTCGTCGATGCGCCGGTAGCCGGGCAGCTGGTCGGCCTTCTGCCCGTGTTCCCGGCCGCCCTGCCCGTTGCCCTGCCCGGTAAGGCAGCCGTAACCGGAGCCGGGTCGGCCGGGCAGGCCCAGGGCGAGCGCCAGGTTGATGAGGGCGGTGACCGTGTCGACGCCCTTGGCGTGCTGCTCGGCGCCCCGGGCGGTGAGGATGATCGCGCGATCCACAGTGGCCAGGGCGCGTGCGGTCGCGTACAGGTCGGCCACCGGCACGCCGGAGAGCCGTTCCACCTCCGCCGGCCAGTAGCCGGCCACCGTCCGCCGGACCTCGTCGAAGCCGGTGGTCCGCTCCGCGACGTACGCCCGGTCCAGCCAGCCCTCGGTGAGCGCGATGTGCAGCAGCGCGTTCGCCACCGCGAGGTCGGTGCCGGGCAGCGGTTGCAGGTGCAGGTCGGCCTGGCGGGCGGTGGCGGTGGCGCGCGGGTCGACCACGATCAGCCGGCCGCCGCGTTCGCGCAGGTCGGTGACGTGCCGCATCAGCGGCGGCATGGTCTCGGCCGGGTTCGCGCCGACCAGCAGCAGCGTGTCCGCGCGGCCGAGGTCGGCGAGCGGGAACGGCAGCCCACGGTCGATGCCGAACGCCCGGTTTCCGGCCGCAGCGGCCGAGGACATGCACCAGCGCCCGTTGTAGTCGATGTGCCGGGTCCGCAGCGTCACCCGGGCGAAGCGGCCCAGCGCGTACGCCTTCTCGTTGGTGAGGCCGCCGCCGCCGAAGACCGCCACCGCGTCCGGGCCGTGCCGGTGCTGCACGTCCCGGACCCCGGCCGCGACCCGGTCGAGCGCCTCGTCCCAGGTGGCCGGGCGCAGGTCGGCACCGGGCCGGTCGCGCAGCAGCGGAGTGGTGAGCCGGTCCGGGTGGTCGAGCAGGTCGGCGGCGGTCCAGCCCTTCTGGCAGAGCCCGCCGCGGTTGGTGGGGAAGTCGCGCGCGCCGACCACGACACCGTCGCCGGTGGCGCGCAGCACCATCCCGCACTGCAAGGCGCAGTACGGGCAGTGCGTGGCGGCCTCGACGGAGCGTGGCTCCGTTCGCGTCGCCGTGCGTGCACCGTCTGTCATGTCGGAAAAGCGTGCCGTCGGGCGGTTTCCGGTCCGGGTCTGCTCTGTTTCGGTCCTGTCACGAGCGCTTCACACCGCACGCGCGTGACGAGACGTTCCGCAGGGCTTAGAATGTGGGACAGAAATCTCATATAACGGGAGGCAGAATGAGCGTGACGGACGCGTTCGACGCGGTGGCCGGCACCTACGACCAGGCCCGACGCCGCCTGGTGCCCTGCTTCGACGCCTTCTACGGCACCGCTGTCGAGGTGGCCGCACCGCCGCTGCGCGCCGCGCTCGCCGCCGGGCGTGCCCCCGAGGTGCTGGATCTGGGCGCCGGCACCGGCCTGCTGTCGCTCCTGCTGACCGCGGCCGTCCCGGGCGTGCGCCTGACACTGGTGGACGGCGCCCCCGGCATGCTCGCGGTGGCCGCCGGACACCTGCGGGAGCGTGGCGTGCCGCACCGCACCGTCCACGCCGACCTGGCCGACCCGCTGCCGGCCGGCCGGTACGACGCGGTGGTGTCCGCGCTGGCCATCCACCACCTCGACGACGAGGGCAAACGGGCGCTGTACCGGCGGGCCGCCGACGCGCTGGCGCCCGGCGGGGTGTTCGTCAACGCCGAGCAGGTCGCCGGGCCGACCCCGGCGCTGGACCGCCGCTACGACGAGGTGTGGACCGCGCGGATCACCGAGCTGGGTTCCGACGCCGAGGAGATCGCCGGCGCCCGGGAGCGGATGCGGCACGACCGGCCCGCCACGGTGGCCGACCAGTGCCGGTGGCTGACCGAGGCGGGCCTGGTGGACGTGGACTGCTTCTTCAAGGAGTGGCGTTTCGCGGTCTTCGGCGGGCGGCGTCCATGAGCCGCTGTCCGTTTCCGCGATCGGTGGGGACGAGGATGACTACTGGTCATACCGCTGGGTAGTCTTCCCGGCATGACCGCCAAGGTGACGCTGTCGTTCTCCGACGAGACCATCGAGGAGGCGCGCCGGTTCGCCAAGCGGGAAGGGCTCTCCCTCTCCGCCTGGATGGACCAGGCCGCCCGGGAGAAGGCGCTGCGCGAGGTCTTCACCGCGCACGCCGACGCGGTCGGCCGGGCCGGCCTCGACCTGGAATCCGCCGCCCTGGCCGACGCCCAGGAGGCCGCGCTCGTCGACGACGCCCTGTTCGGCGGGCGTCCGCGTGCTGCGTAGGGGCGAGGTCTGGCGCATCTCCGGCGCCCGGGAACGGTTCGGCCTGGTGATCAGCTCCGACGTCTACAACGCCACCGCGGTACCCATCGTGATCGTGGCCGAGGTGGTCGAGGAGTCGCTGCTGCGCGACTCGCCGCTCGCCGTGCCGATGGGCCCGTACGTGGTGATGCCCGACCGGATCTCCTCACCGATGAAGAAGTGGTTCGCCGAGTGCGTGGACGTGGCGGACACCGAGACCATGCAGCGGGTCGGCCGGGCACTGCGGATCCTCCAGGAGCTGTGACCGCCTCACCGACGCCGTCCGGCGGACGTGCGATCTCCGTTGCCGTGCCGACGCGTGCGGGGCACGCCCGGGAAACCACGGGCTGACAGCGTCGCCTCGTCATCGACGAGGAGGAGTGGCCCGTGAGCACGCTCGTTTCCGCACCCACGACGCCGCCTGCCGGCACGGCCGGACGGCTCACCGAATGGCGGCCGGAGGATCCGGCGTTCTGGGCCGCCGGCGGCGCCCGGATCGCCCGGCGCAACCTGTACGTCTCGATCTTCGCCGAGCACGTCGGCTTCTCCGTGTGGAGCCTCTGGTCGGTGACGGTGCTGTTCCTGGGCCCCGAGTACGGCATCGACCCGGCCGGGAAGTTCCTGCTCACCGCCGTGCCGGCGGCGCTGGGCGCGGTGCTGCGGCTGCCGTACACGCTGGCGGTGGCCCGGTTCGGCGGCCGGAACTGGACCATCGTGAGCGCGTTGCTGCTGCTGGTGCCGGCGGTGCCGATGGCGGTGCTGATCGAGCCCGGGGTGTCGTACGCCACGCTGATGGTGCTGGCCTGCCTGTCCGGCGTCGGCGGCGGCAACTTCGCCTCGTCGATGGCGAACATCAACCTGTTCTTCCCGGAGCGGCTCAAGGGCCGGGCGCTGGGGCTCAACGCCGGCGGCGGCAACCTGGGCGTACCGGCCGTGCAACTGGTGGGGCTGGCGGTGCTCGCGACCGCCGGTGCCGCGTACCCCCGGTTGGTGCCGGCGGTCTACCTGCCGCTGATCGTGCTGGCCGCGCTGGCCGCGGCGCGGTGGCTGGACAACGTGCCAGGGGCGCGCAACCAGCCCGGCGCGCTGCGCGCGGCGGCCCGCGACCCGCACACCTGGGTGATGTCGCTGCTCTACGTGGGCACGTTCGGCTCGTTCATCGGCTTCGGCTTCGCGTTCGGCCAGGTGCTCCAGCTCCAGTTCCACGACCGGTTCCCGACGCCCGTCGACGCGGCCTGGCTGACCTTCCTCGGCCCGCTGATCGGCTCGTTGATCCGGCCCGTCGGCGGTCAGCTCGCCGACCGGCTGGGCGGGGCCCGGGTGACGTTCTGGAACTTCGTGGCGATGGCCGCCGGTGCCGGGCTGGTGCTGTACGCGGCCCGGGAGCGGTCCTTCCCGCTCTACCTGGCCGGGTTCCTGGCGCTGTTCGTCTTCTCCGGGATCGGCAACGGCTCCACGTACAAGATGATCCCGGCGATCTTCCGGGCCCGGGCCGTCGCGGAGAGTGAGCTGACCGGCGACCCGGAGGCGGCGCAGCGGCGGGCCCGGCGCCTGTCCGGCGCGGTGATCGGCATCGCCGGGGCGGTCGGCGCCTCGGGCGGCGTGCTGGTGAACGTGGCGTTCCGGCAGTCGTTCCTGGCCTCCGGCACGGCCGACGCGGCCTACCTGGCCTTCATCGGCTGGTACGCGCTCTGTTTCCTGGTGACCTGGGTGGTCTACCTGCGTCCCGGGCCGCGTACGCTGGTCGGCGTGTGACCTGTGCCATGACGAACGCGCAGGCCACGCGCGGCGCGACCCCGTTTTGACCTGCCGCAGGGCGGCCGGGTATCGTTGCCTGCTGTTGTACGACATTCTTAGGCGTGCCGCATCAGGTACGCTTGGTCGTTCGTGCGCGCTGGTCCGGCTGGGAACTCCTGGTCACCTCGGCGCGCGACCCCAGACCGACGACGAGACAAGGTAGACCTGTGCGTACGTACAGCCCGAAGCCGGGTGAGATCGAGCGTCAGTGGCACGTCATCGACGCCTCTGATGTCGTGCTGGGCCGCCTGGCGACCCACGCCGCCACGCTCCTGCGTGGCAAGCACAAGCCGACTTTCGCGCCGCACGTCGACACGGGCGACTTCGTCGTCATCGTGAACGCGGGCAAGGTCGCGCTGACCGGCAACAAGCGCCAGACCAAGGTCGCTTACCGCCACTCCGGTTACCCGGGTGGTCTGAAGCGGGTCGGCTACGACGAGCTGCTGACCAAGCGGCCCGAGCGGGCCATCGAGCTGGCCGTGAAGGGCATGCTCCCGCACAACAAGCTGGGCCGTCAGCTTCTCAAGAAGCTGAAGGTCTACGCCGGTGCCGAGCACCCGCACACCGCGCAGCAGCCGGTGCCGTTCGAGATCAAGCAGATCGCGCAGTGAGCGCGGGCGAAGGAAGCAGCATGACCGACATCACCGCCACCGAGGTCGCCCCCGAGGCCACCGAGGCGCCGGCGCCCGTCGCGCGCGCGCCCCGTGGTGACCGCCCGATCCAGACCGTGGGTCGGCGCAAGGAAGCCATCGTCCGGGTTCGGATCGTTCCGGGCACCGGCAAGATCACCTGCAACGGCCGCGACCTCGAGGCCTACTTCCCGAGCAAGGTGCACCAGCAGCTCATCAAGGACCCGCTGGTCACCGCCGAGAAGCCCGAGGCGTTCGACGTGATCGCCAACCTGCGTGGCGGCGGCACCACCGGCCAGGCCGGCGCGCTGCGGCTCGCCATCGCCCGGGCGCTGATCGTCAGCGAGCCCGACGACCGCCCGGCCCTGAAGAAGGCCGGCTTCCTGACCCGTGACGCCCGGGTCAAGGAGAGCAAGAAGTACGGCCTCAAGAAGGCCCGCAAGGCTCCCCAGTACTCGAAGCGCTGATCACCACAAGCGTCTTGTACTTCTGACGGACGGCCGGTTCGCCTCCCCTTCCGGGAGGCGGACCGGCCGTTCCGCGTTTCTCTCCTCTCATCGGCAGTTCCACGGAGGTTGGCGGGTATGGGCCGGTTGTTCGGCACGGACGGCGTACGCGGGCGGGCGAACGCGGATCTCACCCCGGAGTTGGCGCTGGCGGTCGCGGTGGCCGCGGCCCACACGCTGGCCGAGACCGACAAGAGCCATCCGCCGCTCGCGGTGGTCGGCCGGGACACCCGGGCCAGCGGCGAGATGCTGGAGGCGGCGGTGGTCGCCGGGCTCACCAGCGCCGGCGCCAACGTGGTCCGGGTGGGCGTGCTGCCCACCCCGGCGGTGGCGTTCCTCACCGCCGAGATCAAGGCCGACCTGGGTGTGATGCTCTCCGCCTCGCACAACCCGATGCCGGACAACGGCATCAAGCTGTTCGCCGCCGGCGGGCACAAGCTGCCCGACGAGATCGAGATGCGGATCGAGGAGGCGGTGAAGGCGAACGCCACCACCGCCTGGAAGCGCCCGATCGGCGCCGGCGTGGGCCGGGTCAACGACCTCCTCGACGGCGCCGACCACTACGTGCAGCACCTGGTCGGCACCGTGCCGCACCGCCTCGACGGGATCAAGGTCGTGGTCGACTGCGCCAACGGCGCGGCGGCCGACGTCGCCCCGGTCGCCTACCGGGAGGCCGGCGCCGAGGTGATCGCCATCCACGCCGAGCCGGACGGGCTCAACATCAACGACGAGTGCGGCTCCAACCACATCGACGCGCTGCGCGCCGCCGTGGTCGAGCACGGCGCCCACCTCGGCATCGCCCACGACGGCGACGCCGACCGCTGCGTCGCGGTCACCGCCGACGGCGACGAGGTCGACGGCGACCAGGTCATGGCGATCCTCGCGCTGGCCATGCGGGACGCCGGCGAGCTGACCCAGGACACCCTGGTCGCCACCGTGATGAGCAACCTCGGTCTCCGCCTGGCCATGTCCGAGCACGGCATCCGGCTGGTCGAGACCAAGGTCGGCGACCGGTACGTGCTGGAGGAGCTGCGCGCCTCCGGCCTGGCGCTCGGTGGCGAGCAGAGCGGGCACATCGTGCTGCCCGCGTACGCGACCACCGGCGACGGCGTGCTGACCGGCCTGCACCTGATGGCGCGGATGGCCGCGACCGGCACCTCGCTGGCCGAGCTGGCCGCCGTGGTCACCAAGCTGCCCCAGGTGTTGATCAACGTGCCGGTCGGCGACCGTACCGTCGGCGCCGCCGCACCCGCCGTCCGGGCCGAGGTCGAGCGCGCCGAGGCGGAGCTGGGCGAGACCGGCCGGGTGCTGCTGCGCCCCTCCGGCACCGAGCCGCTGGTGCGGGTCATGGTCGAGGCGGCCACCGAGGACACCGCGCGCGAGGTCGCCGAGCGCATCGCCGAGCAGGTCCGCACCGCCAGCCCGGTCGCCTGACCGACCCGGGGCCGCCTGCTCCCGCCACCCGCCGGTCAGTTCGCCCGGACCGGCGGTCAGCCTGCCTGGACCCGGCGCAGGAAGCGGGCGGCCAGGTCCGCCACCGCGTCGGCGTCCAGCTCCTGGGCGGGCCCGGCCACCGTCACCTCGGCCAGCGCCAGCCCGGGCACCTCGGTGTCCCGCCAGCCGCCGACGAACCACGCGCGTTCCTCCTCGGCCAGCGCCAGGTTCGCCGCGTCCAGCACCGCCGCCGGATACGGCAGCCAGAACCGGAACTGGTGGGTGTGCGGTGGCGCCGGGTGGACCCGGGCGCCGGGCAGGGCGGCCAGCGCCTCGGCGACCACCTTCGCGTGCGCCACGTAGCCGGGGAGGAGGGGCAGCTCCCGGGTCAGCCCGGCGAGCGCGGCGAGCGCCGCCGGCCACTGCTGGAACAGCGTGCCGCCGTAGCGGTGCCGCCAGGCACGGGCGTACCGGATCAGCTCCGCGTCGCCGGCCAGCGCCGCCCCGGAGATGCCGCCCAGCGACTTGTAGAACGAGACGTACGTGCTGTCGGCCAGCGCCGCGATCTCGGCCGGCGAGTAGCCGAGGTGGACTGTGGACTCCCAGAGCCGGGCCCCGTCGAAGTGCACCCGGGCGCCGCGCGCGCGTGCCGCCGCGACGACGGCGACCAGTTCGTCCCAGGTCGGCAGCACGAACCCGGCGTCGCGCAGCGGCAACTCCAGGAACAGTGTGCCGATCGGCTCGTCGAGCGCCGCCACCTCGTCCGCCGTCGGGTTGCGCGGCGCACTCGTGGTGCGCACCGCGCGTACGCCGGTGAGCAGCGCGTACGCGTCCCGCTCGTGGGTCAGCGGGTGGCTGAGCGGGTGCAGGCCGACGCCGGCCCGGCCGGTCAGCTCCGCCCCGTGCCGCATCGCCACCTGCTGCGCCATCGTGCCCGACGGGAAGAACGCGGCGGCCTCCGCGCCGAGCAGCTCGGCGACCCGCAGCTCCAGCTCCGCGACCGGTCCGCCCTCGCCGTACAGGTCGGGCAGGTCGTCCCCGGCCGCCGCGCCGAGCGCGGCGAGCTGCTCCGGCACGGAGGCCGGGCGTACGCCGGACAGCATCGTGTCGCAGCCGCGCTGGGCGGCGAACCGGCGCTGCCGCTCGGCTTGCCCGTCGCTCATCCGTCCTCCCGGAGCCGGCGCAGCCGGGTCACCGCCTCGGCCAGCACCTCGGGTCGCTTGCAGAACGCGAACCGGACCAGCCGGCGGCCGGCCTCCACGTCGTCGTAGAACACCTGCGTGGGCACCGCCACCACGCCGCAGCGCTCCGGCAGCGCCCGGCAGAACTCCACCCCGTCCCGGCCGCCGAGCGGCGTGACGTCGGCGGTGACGAAGTAGGTGCCCTCCGGTGCGAGCACGCCGAACCCGGCGTCGGCGAGCCCGGCGGCGAGCTGGTCCCGCCGGCGCTGCATGTCGTCCCGGAAACCGGTGAAGTAGGCGTCCGGCAGCCCGAGCGCCACCGCCACCGCCGGTTGCAGCGGCCCGGCGTTGACGAACGTCAGGAACTGCTTCACCCGCAGCACGGCGGCCACCAGCGGCGCGGGCCCGCTCGCCCAGCCGACCTTCCAGCCGGTGCAGGAGAACGTCTTCCCGGCCGACGAGATGCGCAGCGTCCGCTCCCGCATGCCCGGCAGCGTGGCCAGCGGTACGTGCGGCGCGGCGGCGTCGGTGAACACCAGGTGCTCGTAGACCTCGTCGGTGACCGCGTACACGTCGTGTTCCCGGCACAGCTCGGCGACCACTGCCAGCTCGCCGGCGGTGAAGACCTTGCCGGTCGGGTTGTGCGGCGAGTTCAGCAGCACCATCCGGGTACGCGGCCCGAACGCGGCACGCAGCTCGTCCGGGTCGAACGCGTACCGGCCGTCGGCGCCGGGTCGCAGCGTCACCGGGCGGCGGACCGCACCGGCGAGCGCGATCGAGGCGGCGTACGAGTCGTAGTACGGCTCGAAACAGATCACCTCGTCGCCCGGCTCGCAGAGCGCGAGGATGCTCGCCGCTACTGCCTCGGTGGCGCCGGCCGTCACCACGATCTCGCCGTCCGGGTCGTACTCCAGGCCCCAGAACCGGCGCTGGTGCTCGGCGACGGCGGCCCGCAGCGCGGGTATCCCCGGGCCGGGCGGGTACTGGTTGTGCCCGGTGCGCAGCGCCTCGGCCGCGGCGGCGAGCATCTCCGGCGGGCCGTCGGTGTCCGGGAAGCCCTGCCCGAGGTTGACCGCGCCGGTGCGCACTGCGAGCGCGGACATCTCGGCGAAGACGGTGGTGCCGAACGGCCGCATCCGGGCCACCAGGGGATCGGTCGTCGTCACGGCGGCCAGCCTACGGCCCGCCGCCGACTGCTCACCAGCCGAAGCAGGTCGCGCCGTACTCGCCGGAGTCCGTGGAGACGACCTTGCCGTTGACGGTGATCCGGCAGGTCACGTCGCCGGACTCGACCGGGCTGGCGATGATCTGCACCCGCTCGCGGTCGTTCGCCGTGAAGCGCAGCCGCCAGGGGGTGTCCACGGCGCCGGGTTGGTGGAAGTTCGCGTCCGCGTCGTAGAACTGCACCTCCGCCTCACCGTTGGTGGCGGTCACCTCGTACAGCACGGTGAACCTGCCGGGCCCGCCGGACGGGGTGGTGACCGGCCTGGCCGGGGCACGGGTGGGCTCGTCGGCCCACCCGTCGGGCTCGCCGTACACCGGGCCGTCGTACCGCTCGCCGGAGGCCGACCCCTCGCCCACGGCCCGGCCGAGGAAGGACAGCCCGACGCAGCCGCACACGATGAGCGCGAGGACGGTGACGATGCCGATGACCAGGCCGGCCACCCAGCCGCCGCCGCTGCGGCGCGGCGGCATGCCCGGATACGCGTACGGCGGCGGGTAGGGCCCGGGCGGGTAGGGGCCGGTCTTGTAGGGCCCCGGTGGGTAGGGGCCGGGCGGGTAGGCCGGCTGTGCCGCGACGTCCGGGACGCCGGACGGGGACGGCCACCCGGGCGTACCGGGGACGTACGGGGCGGCGGAGGCGGGTGGGACCGCCGGGCGTGGCGCGGCGGCCGGGCCGGCCGGAGCGGCCCAGCCCGGTTCGCCCACCGGCGGTTCCGCACCGCCCGGTGGCGTGGCCGGACCGGTCCCGGCGGACGCGCTCTCCGGGCCGGGGGCCGCCCACGGGCTCGGAGCCGGCGGCGGCGACCAGGGCTCGGGCGGTGTCCACGGCTGCGGGGCGGCCAGCGGGTCCGGCGGCGTCCAGGTGGAGGGCTGCGGCGTGGCCGGCGCGGCGGTCGGGTCGGCCGGTCCGGAGACCGGCTCGGGGGCGGGGGTCGTCTCGGACATGGGCTCAGCTCACAGGGGTACGGCGCGGACGACCGCGGAACGGTGGGCCCGGGGGGGACGGCGCCCGGCCTCAATGTAGGCGGTGACGGCCAGCCGTGCGGTACCGGCCGGTGCTCCGCGTCCCGCGTCCCGAACCGGTAGGGACGGGTGGAACGGCCTGGATGGTGCTATGTCCGGTAATGACAACCCCGACGCTCGGTTCGCTCAAATTCAGTGATCGTTAACCGGACTTCCGAGCACGCACGATGAGCGAAACTCGGTTAGGCTGCGGACCATGTGTGGAATCGTGGGTTACGCCGGTGCGCGCCCGGCGCTCGGCATCGTGCTTGACGGACTGCGGCGTCTCGAATACCGCGGCTACGACTCGGCCGGTGTCGCCGTTGTCTGCGAGGACGAGCTGCTGACCGAGAAGAAGGCCGGCAAGCTCGCGAACCTGGAGAAGGTTCTCTCCGAGCGCGCGGCGGACAACCCCGAGGACTGCGCGGCCAGCCCGATCGGCATCGGCGACGGCACCACCGGCATCGGCCACACCCGGTGGGCCACGCACGGCGGCCCGACCGACCGCAACGCCCACCCGCACCTCTCCCCGGACGGCCGCGTCGCGGTGATCCACAACGGCATCATCGAGAACTTCGCGAAGCTCCGCGCCGAGCTGGAGGACGAGGGTGTCGAGTTCGCCAGCGACACCGACACCGAGTGCGCCGCGCACCTGATCGCCCGCGCGCTGGCCGACCTGCGCTCGGCCGGTGAGACCGACAGCCCGGCGCTCCTCGCCGCCGCCATGCGCGTGGTCTGCGGGCGCCTGGAGGGCGCGTTCACACTGCTCGCCGTCGATGCCGGCATCCCCGGCGCGGTGGTCGGCGCCCGGCGCAACTCGCCGCTTGTGGTCGGCCGGGGCGACGGCGAGAACTACCTGGCCAGCGACGTCGCCGCGTTCATCGAGCACACCCGGGACGCGGTCGAGCTGGGCCAGGACCAGATCGTCCTGATCACCCCGGACAGCATCGACATCACCGACTTCCACGGTCAGCCGGCGAGCGGCACGGACTTCCACATCGACTGGGACTCGTCGGCCGCCGAGAAGGGCGGCTACGACTGGTTCATGCTCAAGGAGATCGAGGAGCAGCCGCAGGCCATCGCCGACACGCTGCTGGGCCGGCTCACCGAGACCGGCGAGATCGCCCTCGACGAGGTCCGCCTCAGCGAGCAGGACCTGCGCGACGTCGACAAGATCTTCATCGTCGCCTGCGGCACCTCCTACCACGCCGGCCTGGTCGCCAAGTACGCCATCGAGCACTGGACCCGCATCCCCTGCGAGGTGGAACTGGCCAGCGAGTTCCGCTACCGCGACCCGGTGCTGGACCGCTCCACGCTGATCGTGGTGATCTCGCAGTCCGGCGAGACCATGGACACGCTGATGGCGCTGCGCCACGCCAAGGAGCAGAAGGCCCGCGTCCTGGCCATCTGCAACACCAACGGCTCGACCATCCCGCGTGAGTCCGACGCCGTGCTCTACACCCACGGCGGCCCGGAGATCGCTGTCGCCTCCACCAAGGCGTTCCTCACCCAGGTCGTCGCGTGCTACCTGATCGGCCTGCACCTGGCCCAGGTGCGCGGCATCAAGTTCGCCGACGAGGTGGGCGCGGTGGTGGCCCAGCTCCAGGAGATGCCGGGCAAGCTGCGTGAGCTGCTGGACCGGATCGAGCCGGTGCGCGAGCTGGGGCGCGAGTTGAAGTCCGAGCCGACGGTGCTGTTCATCGGCCGGCACGTGGGCTACCCGGTGGCGCTGGAGGGCGCGCTGAAGCTCAAGGAACTGGCGTACATGCACGCCGAGGGCTTCGCCGCCGGCGAGCTGAAGCACGGCCCGATCTCGCTGATCGACCAGGGCACGCCGGTGATCTGCATCGTGCCGTCGCCGGTCGGCCGGGGCATGCTGCACGACAAGGTCGTCTCCAACATCCAGGAGGTACGCGCCCGCGGCGCCCGCACGATCGTGATCGCCGAGGAGGGCGACCAGGCAGTGGTCCGCTACGCCGATCACCTGATCTATGTGCCGCGTACGCCGACGCTGCTGGCGCCGCTGGTGACCACGGTGCCGTTGCAGGTGCTGGCCGCCGAGATCGCCGCCGCGCGTGGGCACGATGTCGACCAGCCCCGGAACCTGGCCAAGTCGGTCACCGTCGAGTAGCCGATCTCGTCCACGGTCCCTCCACCCGCACGCCGGGTGGAGGGACCGCGCCGTCTCCGGCCTGCTCACCGGCCCAGCACGATCCGGGCCATGCCGTCCAGCGCCGGGTTGTCCGGATCCCAGTAGCCGGTGTGGCCGTGCGGAGCGCTCGGGAAGCGCCGCCCGCCGAAGCCCGGCGCGCTCGGGTCGGCGCCGAACCAGAGCCGCTCGCCGTGCGGGTCGAGCGCGGTGAGCGCCGGACCCAGCGGCGTACCCGCGAGCAGCGCACGGCGGGCCAGGTCGTCCGGTGGGCGGGCCAGCCGGATCACGTCGTCCGGCGCGGTCGACGACCAGACCTGGCCGGCCGGCATCCGCAGGTCGGCGGCGTGATCCACCCCGACTCCCGGTGAGCCGACGAAGACCAGCGCGTCCGCGCTCAATCCGTGGTCGCGGGCGGCGGCGCCGACCACGAGCGAGCCGTAGCTGTGCCCGAGCACCGTCTGCCGCGACGGTGGACCCTCGTGCGCGGCCCGCAGCCCGTCCTGGAACCGGTGCAGCGCCGGGCCGGCCTCCTCGGCCTGCCGGGTGCCGGCTGCCTCGGTGAGGAAGTCCGGCGCGTCGTAGTCCAGCCAGAGCACCGCCGCCGCCTCCTCGCCCGGCCCGAGCGCCGTGCACCGCTGCAACACCCGGGCCGCCCGGCCCAGCTCGGCCGGCGCGTCGGCGAGATCCGAGGTCATACCCGGGACGTAGGTGAGCACGGAGGCGGCGCGGTCCGGGTTGCCGAGCGCCACCACCGCCCGGCCGTCCCCGGCCGGATCGAGCCCCAGCAGGTACGCCCGGGGCGTCCCGCCCGCGGCCAGCCGCTCGGTGAGCCCGTCCAGCCCGCGCAGCGCCGCCTCGACAGCGGCGAGCCGGACCCGGCGGGACGCCTCCAACGGCCCGGCCGGAAGCGGGTGCAGCAGCGCGAGCCGCCGGACGAGCAACCGCTCCCGCCGGTCACCGAGCAGCAGCCGGTTCGCCTGGTCCCGGGCGGCGGCCGGAAGCCCGTCGAGGCGACCGATCCGGTCCGGTTCCCGCCCCACCAGCCAGCGCCGCTCGGCCGCGCTCAGGCCGGCCCACCAGCGGCTCACCTCGGCCGGCCCGGCGCCGGGCCCGGGCCGGTACGCGGGCGGCACGCTCACCCAGCCGCGTACCGCAGCGGTGGCCAGTTCCGACAGCCGGCCCGCCGCCTCCCGGTCGGCGGCGCCGGCGAGCGTCAGCGCGCCCCGGATCCCGGCCCGCGCGTGCACGACCGCCGGTCCGGCCTGCGCGATCGGCCGTGCCGGGTCGGGCCGGACCGCTCCGGTGCGGCCGACGAGCAGGCCGCCGGACTCGGCGCGGGCCACCTCGGCGCCGAGCCGGGCCTTGGCCGCGCCCAGCCGGGCACCGAACTCGGCGAGCACCTGGTCGACCTCGAGCAGGGCGGGGAGCACGTCGGTGAGGTCGGTCCGCAGGTCCCCGATCCGCCGCTGCGCCGCCGCCGAGGCCGCGCCCGACCATCCGGGCCGCAACGCGCCGATCCGGGCGGTGAGCGCGTCGGCGCGCTGCCGTACCGGCCCGGCGAGGTCTCGCCACCCCGTTCCGGCGGCCGGCCAGGCACCCGGATCGGCCCGCCAGAGTTGCGCGTAGCCGACCGGCACGTCGGCGGAGCCGGCCGGACCGCTGCTCACCGCAGCACCCCGGTGAGGCGGCGCGCGGCGCGTTCGTCGACCGCCTCGTAGCCGTCCGCGCCACGGCGCAACGCCTGAGCGGTGTCGGCCACCCGGGCGCCGAGCGCGCCGGACCAGCGCCGCACCGCCGCCTCCAGGTCGGCCAGCGCCGCACCGGATCGCCAGCCCTCCGGTGCCGCCACCAGCAACGACTCCGGCGCGGCGCCCGGCCCGCAAGCCAGCCGGTACGCGTCGTCGGCCAGCTCACGCGCCACCGTGCGCAGCAGCTCCGGGTCGACGTCGAACGGTCTCTCCACCACGTGACCTCCCTCGCCCGGCGCCACCGGCCGGCTCCGGACACCGGGACGCTAGGCGGCAGCCGACGGTGGCCGCCGACCCCTGTGGACAACGTGCCGGGTTGTCCACAGGGCTGGTTCGCCGGCCGGTCGGAGGCACGTACCGCCGGTAGGGTGAGGCCGTGATCGGGGGAGCCGCGGGCGGAAGCTGAGCCGGGCGTGACGAACGGAGCGGGGTGGCATGAGACGGGTGTGGCGGGTCGCCGACGTTCGCGCGGCGGAAGCGGGCCTGATGGCCACCCTGCCGCCCGGCACGCTGATGCAGCGGGCCGCGGCGGGGCTGGCCCGCCGCTGCGCGTTGCTGCTCGCCGACCGGGGCGGGGTCTACGGCGCGCGGGTTCTGGTGCTCGCCGGGTCCGGCGACAACGGCGGTGACGCCCTGTACGCGAGTGCGCACCTGGCCCGCCGGGGCGCGGCGGTGACCGCGCTGCTGCTCACGCCGGGCCGGGCGCACGCCGAAGGGCTGGCCGCCCTGCGCGCCGCCGGTGGGCGCGTGGCCGACCGGCCGCCCGCGACTGTCGACCTGGTGCTCGACGGCATCGTGGGCATCGGCGGCACCGGAGGGCTGCGCGAGACCGCCGAGCAGCTGGCCGCGAGCCTGACCGGGCAGCGCGGGCGCGACGGCACGCCCGCCACGGTGGTCGCTGTCGACGTGCCGAGCGGCGTCGCTGTCGACACCGGCCACGTCCCGCTCACCGACGCCGGGCGGCCCCGGGCGGTCCGCGCCGACGTGACCGTGGCGTTCGGCGCGCTCAAGCCCGCACTGGTCGTCGGTCCCGCCGCCGAGCTGGCCGGCGAGGTCGAGCTGGTCGACATCGGTCTGACGCCGTGGCTGCGCGGCACCCCGGCGCTCCAGGTGATCGAGCAGACGGACGTGGCCGACTGGTGGCCGGCCCTGGGCGCGTCGTCGGAGAAGTACACCCGGGGCGTAGTAGGCGTGGCCACCGGGTCGGCCACCTACCCCGGCGCCGCGGTCCTCTCCGTCGCCGGGGCGCTCGCCGGCCCCACCGGCCTGGTCCGGTACGCCGGGAGCGCCAAGGACGAGGTGCTGCACCAGCACCCGTCGGTGATCGCCACCGGCCGGGTCGCCGACGCGGGCCGGGTGCAGGCGTGGGTCTGCGGCTCCGGGCTCGGCACCGGCGAGGACTCCGCCGCCGAGCTGCGCGCGGTGCTGGCCGCGCCGGTGCCGGTGGTGCTCGACGCCGACGCGCTGACGCTGCTCGTCGACGGCAAGCTGGCCGACCGGCTGCGCGGCCGGGACGCGCCGATCGTGGTGACGCCGCACGACCGGGAGTACGCCCGGCTCTGCGGCGAGATGCCGGGGGAGGACCGGGTCGCCGCCGCTCTGCGGCTGGCCGCCTGGATGAACGCGGTGGTGCTGCTCAAGGGCGACCGCACGGTCATCGGCACGCCCGACGGCCGCGCGTACGTGAACCCGACCGGCACCCCGGTGCTCGCCACCGGTGGCACCGGCGACGTACTGGCCGGGCTGCTCGGTTCGCTGCTCGCCGCGGGGCTGGCCCCGGAGCGGGCGGCCGCCGCGGCGGCGTACCTGCACGGGCTGGCCGGCCGGGAGGCGGCGCGCGGCGGCCCGGTGACCGCGCCCGACGTGGCGGCGGCGTTGCGTCCGGTACTGGCCCGGCTGGGCTGATCCGGGCGGCGGCGCCCGGTGTCGGCGGGCACCGCCCGCACGGCTCACGGCGCTGATGATCACTGACGGAAGTAGGCTGAGGACATGTGGCAGTCGGAGGTGCGCGTCGACCTGGACGCGATCCGGGAGAACGTGACCCGGCTCAAGGCCGGCACCAGCGCCGAGCTGATGGCGGTGGTCAAGGGCGACGGCTACGGCCACGGCATGGTGCTCGCCGCCCGGGCGGCGCTCGACGCGGGGGCGGACCAGCTCGGCGTCTGCACGCTTGACGAGGCGCTGCGGCTGCGTGAGGCGGGCATCTCCGCGCCGGTGCTGGCCTGGCTGCTCGACCCCGGCCTGCCGCTGCACGACGGGATCACCGTCGGCGTCGACCTCGGCTGCGCCAGCCTCACCCAGCTCGACGAGATGATCGAGGCGAGCCGCCGGGCGGACCGCGCGGCCCGGCTGCACCTCAAGATCGACACGGGGCTGGCCCGGGGCGGCGCCACCGTCGCCGACTGGCCGGCGCTGCTGGAGGCCGCCGCGAAGGCCCAGGCGGACGGCCTGGTTGAGGTGGTCGGCGTGTGGAGCCACTTCGTGTACGCGGACTCGCCCGGCCACCCCACCACCGATCGCCAGCTCGCCGTGTTCCACGAAGGGCTGGAGATGGTGACGCGCGCCGGACTGCGTCCGCGCTACCGGCACCTGGCCAACTCGGCCGCCACGCTGACCCGGCCGGACACCCACTTCGACCTGGTCCGGCCCGGCATCGCCGTCTACGGCCTGTCGCCGGTCGCGGGCGAGCAGTTCGGTCTGCGTCCCGCCATGACCGCCCGCGCCCGGGTGATGCTCACCAAGCGTGTCGCGGCCGGCACCGGCGTCTCCTACGGGCACACCTACCTGACCGAGCAGGAGACGAACCTCGCCGTGGTGCCGCTCGGCTACGCCGACGGGGTGCCGCGGCACGCCTCCAACACCGGCCCGGTGCACCTCGCCGGCAAGCGCCGGACCATCTCCGGGCGCGTCTGCATGGACCAGTTCGTGGTCGACTGCGGCGACGACGAGGTGGCTGCCGGTGACGTGGTGACGCTGTTCGGCAGCGGCGCGGACGGCGAGCCCACCGCCGACGACTGGGCCGAGGCGGTCGGCACCATCAACTACGAGATCGTGACCCGCTTCGGCGGCGTGCGCGTGCCCCGCGTCTACGACGGTGAGCGCGCATGAGTGTCCGGTTGCCGCGACCGCGTACCGCCGCCGGCAAGGTCGCCGGGCTGGTCGGCGCCGCCGTCGGTGTGGCCGCCGCCGGGCTCGCGGCGGGCGTGGTCAGCGAGCGGGTGCTGGTCCGCCGGCTCAAGAACGACCCCACCGACAGGTACGCCGACGAGGTCTTCGGCGAGCAGCGCTACGACGAGGCGTACCGGTTGGAGATGCCGGACGGCACCGACATCCACGTGGAGGTGGTCGAGCCGACCCGGCCGGTGGCCGGGCACCCGACGGTGGTGCTGGTGCACGGGTTCTGCCTGGACATGGGCACGTTCCACTTCCAGCGCAAGCGGCTCGCCGAGCGCGGCGACTACCGGGTGGTCGCGTACGACCAGCCGGGCCACGGCAGCTCCGGCCGGCTGGAGAGCGGCGAGTACGACCTGACCGCGCTGGGCCACACGCTGCGCCGGGTGCTCGACGAGGTGGCACCGGAGGGTCCGCTGGTGCTGGTCGGGCACTCCATGGGCGGCATGACGATCATGGCGTTGGCCGAGTTGTATCCGGAGATGTTCGGTGACCGCGTGGTCGGCACCGTGCTGATGGCGACCTCCGGCGGGCTGGCGGCGGAGACCAAGCTGGTGGCGCCCGCGCTGCTCGGCCGCGTCGGCTCGCCGGTGCTCTACATGATGAGCAACGCCACCCGGTACGGCGGCACCGTGATCGACAGGGCGCGCCGGTCGACCTCGAACGTGGCCTGGCTGCTGACCCGCAAGTACGGCTTCGGCACGTCGAAGCCGAGCCCGGCCCTGGTGTCGTACGTCGAGATGATGAACTCGCGTACCTCGGCCGACACGGTCACCCGCTACCTGCGGACGATTGCCACCCACTCCCGGTTCCCGGCGCTTGCGGCGCTGGCCGGCACGCCGGTGCTGGTGATCGTGGGGGACAAGGACATGATCACGCCGGTGACGCACTCCGAGGAGATCGTCCGGCGGCTGCCGCACGCCGAGTTCGTGAAGATCAACGACAGCGGGCACGTGGTGATGCTGGAGCACGCCGACGAGGTGAACGCGGCGCTGGGGAGGTTCCTGGATTCGCTATGACAGTGGTCGTGGAGCTGAAGACCGTCGACGACACCCACGAGTTCGGGCGGCGGCTGGCAGGTGTGCTGCGGGCCGGCGACCTGCTGCTGCTCAGCGGCCCGCTCGGCGCCGGCAAGACCGCGCTGACCCAGGGCATCGGCGCCGGCCTCGGCGTACGCGGGGACGTCACGTCGCCCACCTTCGTCATCGCCCGGGTGCACCGGCCGGACCCGGCGCGGGGCGGCCGGGTGACGCTCGTGCACGCCGACGCGTACCGCCTGGGCGAGGCCGCCGACCCGCGCGCGGAGATCGACGACCTCGACCTGGACGCCTCGGTCGACGAGGCGGTCACTGTGGTGGAGTGGGGTGAGGGGATGGTCGAGCAGCTGGTCGACGCGCACCTGCGGGTACGCATCGACCGCCGCGACGACGACACCCGGGCGGTGATGCTGGAACCGGTCGGCGGCGACTGGGCCGCCCGGGTCGCCGGACTGTCCTGAGCTACGGCTGCAGAGGCATCGTCCAGCAGTTGGAGTAGGCGGTGCGCCCGGCGAGCCGGTCGGTCAGCCAGGCCACCGCGTCGCCCTGATCGGTGATGAGCGGCGCCAGGTGGTTGGTGAGGAGCTTGTCGCCGAGGTTGGGCAGGCTGACCGCCTGGTAGGTCACGTTGGCGCCCTTGCGGCACCAGTCGACCGCCAGCTGGCGGGCCTGCCGGTGGGGCACGATGTCGTCCTGGACGCCTGTCGCCACGCGGACCGGGCCGGTGGGCTTGAGCGTGCCGATGCGCTGCCGGTCGAGGACGGCCTGGGCCTCGGGCGAGGCGGCGATGACGGCGGTGAGGGACCGGCCGCCGGTGATCCACCTGCTGCTCTTGGTGAACGCGTACCGGAGGATCGCGTCACCGACGCACATGGTCGAGGTGTCGGCGAGCGCCGCCCGGCCGGCGTCGTTGATGTTCGCCTGGATGACGTCCCGCACCGCCGGGTCGGACTGGGCGAAGCCGTTGAGCGACCAGCCCAGCGCCCCGGCCAGCGCGCTGCCGTCGATGCCCGCGATGACCGCGGTCAGGTCGGCGGGCGGCGCGCCGACGTAGGTGCCTGCGAGCGGCACGTCCGGCGCGTACGTGGGCTGGAGTTCGGCCGCCGCGGCGCTGGCACCGCCGCCCTGGCTGTAGCCGTACAGGCCGACGCGGGACTGGGCGGTGACCGATGCTCCCGGCACCGCGCGGGCGGCGCGGGCCGCGTCGAGCAGGGCGCGGCCCTCGTCGAGGCGGTTGACGTACGTGTGCAGCCGGTCGGTCGCGCCCAGCCCGACGTAGTCGGTGACGACGACCGCGGCGCCGGTGGCGAGCAGGCGGTAGATGGCCAGGGCCTCGTAGCCGACGGACAGGGTGTCGCCGGTGAGGGTGAGCGGGTGTTGCAGGGCGTACGAGGGCGCGCACTGGTCGCCCTGCCCCATGGTGCCGGAGGCGACGGCGACCAGCGGGCGCGGTCCGGTGCCCCGCCCCGCCGCCGACGGTTCGATGTAGGCGCCGGTCACGCCGACGGCCCGGCCGTTGGAGTCGGTGGACCGGTACATCAGGCGGGTGGCGGTGCCGGGCATCGGGCGGCCGTCGAGCCCGGGGATGCTCAGGCCGAGCGGCAACGGCTCGGTACGGATCAGCGTGCCGTTGGTGGCGGGCAGGTCGGCGGGCGGGTGGTAGAAGGCGGGGATCGTCACGCCGCGGGAGACCACGGGCGTGGTGCTGTCGGCGGCCGCGGCCGCGCCGGAGGCGGCCAGGTAGGTGGCTGCGGCCGCGGCGACGGCCAGCATCCGGAGGCCGATCGTGCGGCGGGGGGAGAGGGCGGTGGAGGGCGTGCGGGGACGGGTGTTTCTCCTGCTCACGGGCACTCCTAGCGAGCATCGATGGTGGTGGATGCAAGCTAGCAGTGAGGATGTGGCGTAAGTAACTTGCCAGTAGGTTACGTCCCGGTAACTTTTCCCGTCCAGTGCCCGGCCCTGCCACCGCCGGGGAGTGTCGGTTGCGGCTGGTATGAAGATGGCGACCCGACGAGGAGAGGTTGCCGATGCCCGACGCCCCCACCCTGGACCTGCCGGCGCTGCTGCCGGAGGCCTGGCGTGCCGTGCTCACCCCCCACCTCGACCCGGCCCGCACCGCCGCGCTGGCCGAGTTCGTCACCAGGGAGTACGCGACCGCCACGGTCTTCCCGCCGCTGGAGGACCTCTTCTCCGCCTACCGGCTGTGCGGGCCGGCCGACACCCGGGTGCTGATCCTCGGGCAGGACCCGTACCACAAGGCGGGCCAGGCGCACGGGCTGAGCTTCAGCGTGCGCGAGGGGGTGGCGGTGCCGCCGTCGCTGCGCAACGTCTTCAAGGAGCTGGGCGAGGACCTGGGCGTGCCGAAGCCGCGCAGCGGCAACCTCGACGGCTGGGCCGCGCAGGGCGTCCTGCTGCTCAACTCGGTGCTGACGGTCCGGCAGGCCACGCCCGGCTCGCACGCGAACAAGGGCTGGGAGGAGTTCACCGACGCCACGATCCGGGCGCTCGACGCGCTCGACCAGCGCGTGGTCTTCCTGCTCTGGGGTGGCTACGCGCGCAAGAAGGCGGCGCTGGTGACCAACCCCCAGCACGTGGTGCTGGAGGCCGGGCATCCGAGCCCGATGAACCCGCGCGGTTTCCTCGGCAGCCGCCCGTTCAGCGCCGCGAACAAGGCGCTGGCCGACGCGGGGCTGCCCACCATCGACTGGGAGCGCTCAGCCGGCTGACCCGCCCGGCGCCTCGCCCGCCGCCTCGGCGAGGCGTCGACGATGGCGGCGCAGCAGTTCGGCCGTACGCCGGTCGGTCACCTCCACCTCGACCAGCGGCTCGACCGGGTACGTGCGGTCACCGAGGCGGACCTCGATGGGCTCGGGCAGTTCGTCGCACATCCGGGCCCGTAGTTCGCCGTAGCGGGTCAGCCAACGGTGCTCGCCCGGCTCCTCGGGCTCCGTGTGGATGCCGCCCCACTCTTGCCATCGGGCGTTCCAGCGCTGCGCGTGGATCCGATCGAGGAGCGCGCTGAACTGCGGCGAGTCCCGCCAGCGCACCGCGATCTCGACCGCGTCCACCGGCAGCGGCGCGCCCTGCAGCAGTGCCGCCATGCCGCCCGACAGCACGTACGGCAGGTCGCCCAACGCGCCCATGAGCCGGTCCAGCCGGAGATCTTCGATCCGCTCGGCAAGCACCGTCCCGGCCATCTCGTCCAGCGCGGCGTCGAGGTGGCTGTCCAGCGGCTCGATCTCGATCCGCAGTTGCCGGCCGAGCGCGGCGAGCAGGCGTTCCGCGGTGGTCAGACTCGGCAGCCGGTCGCCGCGTTCGATCCGGGCGATGGCGGCCTGACTGAGCCCGGACCGGGCGGCCAGCGCCTGCTGCGTGAGCCCTGCTTGTTCGCGCTCCCGCCGCAGAGTGCGGGCGACCTCTCGAACGAGGCGACTCTCCGTCATCCCCGGAGGATGGCAGTCCTCTCCCACGCGTTATGCCTGTGAGTCATAAATATGACCCAGAGGCATAAGGCGCTCCAGTCTTCTCCTCGGCTCGGACGCTACGCACCGTCACCGGGTTAGCGGCGAGGGCGTGCCGGAGACGGGGAGAGCGGACGGCTAGGCTGGCTTACCGTGCTCGTACTCGTGGTGGACTCCTCGACGCCCGCGGTGACCGCGGCCCTGGCCGAGGTCTCGGCGGACGGCGTCGCGGTTCGCGCGTCCCGGTGCACAGTCGACTCCCGCGCCCACGGCGAGCTGCTCGCACCGCAGGTCGACGCCGTGCTGGCGGACGTCGGCGCGCGTCCCGCCGACCTGGCCGCGATCGTCGCCGGCCTCGGCCCGGGCCCGTTCACCGGGCTGCGGGTCGGGCTGGTCACCGCCGCCACCATGGGTCAGGTGCTCGGCGTGCCCACGTACGGTGTCTGTTCGCTGGACGGGCTCGGCCACCCGGCGGCCGCCGGCGAGCCGGTGCTGGCGGCGAGCGACGCGCGGCGCCGGGAGATCTACTGGGCCGTCTACGACGGCGCGGGCCAGCGCCTGGTCGGCCCGGAGGTGGCGGCCCCGGCGGTGGTCGCGGAGCGGGCGCGCGACCTGGCGGTCACCGTCGCGGTCGGCGACGGCGCGCACCGGTACGCGGACGTGTTGGGGCTGCCGGTACGCGACGAGCCGCGCTACCCGGACCCGCTGGCGCTGGCCCGTCTCGCCGCGCCACGGATCCGCGCGGGTGCGCCCGGCGAGACGCTCACCCCGCTCTACCTGCGCCGCCCGGACGCGGTCGCGGCCACCGGCCACAAGCCGGTCCTGCCATGAGGCTGGGCCGGTTCCGCTGGTGGCACATCGACGAGGTGCTGCCCATCGAGGCGGACCTGTTCGGCGCCGAGCAGTGGTCGGCGGCGATGTTCTGGAACGAACTCGCCAACGGGCACTTCTACCTGGTCGCCACCGACGACGACGGCCCTGTGCTCGGCTACGCCGGGCTGGCCGTGTCCCCGCCCGACGAGGCGTGGGTGCAGAACGTCGCGGTCCGCCGGGACGCCCAGCGCCGGGGCATCGGCCGGCTGCTGCTGGAGGCGCTGCTCGCCGAGGCGGCCCGGCGCGGCGCCCGCAGCACGCTGCTGGAGGTCGCCGCCGACAACGCGCCGGCGCAACGGCTCTACGCCGGCTACGGCTTCGAGCCGATCGGCGTACGGCGCGGCTACTACCAACCGAGCAACACCGACGCGCTGGTCATGCAGCGCAACGAGGACTGACGCGCATGGCTGACGAACCCCTGATCCTCGGCATCGAGACCTCCTGCGACGAGACCGGCGTGGGCATCGTGCGCGGGCACACGCTGCTCGCCGACGCGCTCGCCTCCAGCGTCGAGGAGCACGCCCGGTTCGGTGGCGTGGTGCCCGAGGTGGCCAGCCGCGCCCACCTGGAGGCCATCGTGCCGACCATGGACCGGGCGCTGCGCGAAGCAGGCGTCACCATCGCCGACATCGACGCCATCGCCGTGACCTCCGGGCCGGGCCTGGCCGGCGCGTTGCTCGTCGGGGTCGCCGCCGCCAAGGGGTACGCGGTCGCGGCGGAGAAGCCGGTGTACGGGGTGAACCACCTGGCCGCGCACGTCGCTGTGGACACGCTCGAACACGGTCCGCTGCCCGAGCCCGCGATCGCGCTGCTGGTTTCCGGCGGGCACTCCTCGCTGCTGCGCGTCGACGACCTGGCCCGTGACGTGGTCCCGCTCGGCGCCACCATCGACGACGCGGCCGGCGAGGCGTTCGACAAGGTGGCCCGGCTGCTCGGGCTGCCGTTCCCCGGCGGTCCGCACATCGACCGTGAGGCGCGGGCCGGTGACCCGGCGGCGATCGCCTTCCCGCGCGGGCTGACCGCCGCGAAGGACCTGGCCGGGCACCGGTACGACTTCTCCTTCTCCGGCCTGAAGACGGCGGTGGCCCGCTGGGTGGAGGCGCGGCAGCGGGCCGGTGAGCCGGTGCCGGTCGCCGACGTGGCCGCGTCCTTCCAGGAGGCCGTCTGCGACGTGCTGGTCGGCAAGGCGATCGACGCCTGCCGCACCAGCGGCATCGACACGCTGGTGATCGGCGGCGGGGTGGCCGCCAACTCCCGGCTGCGGGCGATGGCCGAGCAGCGGGCCGGCAAGCACGGCATCCGGGTGCGTACGCCCCGGCCGAAGCTCTGCACGGACAACGGCGCGATGGTGGCCGCGCTCGGCTCCCATCTGGTGGCCGCGGGCGTCGCGCCGAGCCGGCTGGACCTGCCGGCCGACTCGGCGATGCCGCTGACAGTGGTCAGTGTGTGAGCGGGGAGGGTACCGACATGATCGTCCGGATGTGGGAGGCCAAGGCCGAGCCGTACGGCTTCGCCGACCTGATCACCTGGGTCTGCGAGACCGCGCTGCCCGAGTTCGAGCACGACCCGATGCACGTCTCCAGCGAGGTGTTCTCCTCCACCGACCACCGGCTCGTGGTCATCTCCAAGTGGCGGAACAATCCCCGGGAACTGCCCGAGCCGCCCGCGCGCCTGATCGCCCGCCCGCCGCACAGCTGGGACTTCGCCCAGGTCGACCGCTGACGCGAGGGTCGTCACGACGGCCGGAATTGGTTGGCGTCCGGGTCGCCCCGGCACCTAGCGTCGGTGGGCCATGCGCTTCTCACCGGCCGGCGATCCCGGCACCCCCGACGCGCGGTCGGCCACCCGGTACCTGGTGTGGCTCGCCGGGCGGCACCCCGTCATCTTCGGCGCCGGTCTCGCACTCGGCGTGATCTGGATGCTGGCCCAGGCCCTGGTGCCGGCCGTGCTCGGCCGCGCCGTGGAAGCCGGCCTGGCGCAACGCGACCCGGACGCGCTGGTGCGCTGGAGTCTGGCCCTGCTCGGGCTGGGCCTGGTACAGGCCGTCGCCGGGATCCTGCGTCACCGCTGCGCGGTGCACAACTGGCTCGGCGCCGCCTACCGCACCGTGCAGGTGACGGTGGACGCCACCAACCGGCTCGGCGCCGCGCTGCCCCGGCGGGTCGCGGCGGGCGAGGTGGTGAGCATCGGCACCGCCGATATCGAGCACATCGGCAGCGCCGTCGACATCACCGCCCGCGGCGCCGGCTCGGTGGTCGGCATCGTCACCGTCGCGGTGATCCTGCTCAACGCCTCCCAGCCGCTCGGCCTCGTCGTGGTGCTCGGGGTGCCGCTGCTGATGGCGCTCGTGGCGTTGCTGATCCGCCCGCTGCACCGGCAGCAGGCCGCGTACCGGGACTCGACCGGCCGGCTCACCGCCCGGGCCGCGGACATCGTCTCCGGCCTGCGCGTGCTGCGCGGAGTCGGCGGCGAGCCGGTGCTGTCCGAGGGCTACCGGCAACGGTCGCAGGCGCTGCGCGCGGACGGGCTGCGGGTGGCCCGGGTCGAGTCGCTGTTGCAGGCCGCGCAGATCCTGCTGCCCGGCGTCTTCGTGGTGCTGGTGACCTGGCTCGGCGCCCGGTTCGCGCTGCGCGGCGAGATCAGCGCCGGCGAGCTGGTCTCGTTCTACGGCTACACCGCGTTCCTGGTCAGTCCGCTGCGCAACCTCACCGAGGCGGCCGACAAGCTGACCCGGGGACACGTCGCGGCCCGCCGGGTGGTCCGGCTGCTGCGACTCGCGCCGGAGTTCACCGACCCGGCCAGCCCGGTGCCGGTGCCGGCCAGCCCGGGCGAGCTGGCGGACGTGCGTTCCGGACTGGTGCTGCGACCGGGCCGGCTCACCGCGCTGGCCAGCGCCGCCCCGCAGGACGCCGTCGAGATCGCCGACCGGCTGGGCCGGTACGCCGACGGGGACGTCACGCTGCACGGCGTACCGCTGCGGGACCTGGCGCTGGCGACGGTGCGGGAGCGGATCCTGGTGGCCGACAACGACGCGCAGCTGTTCAGCGGCGTGCTGCGCACGGAGCTCGACCCGCACGACCGGGCCCGGCCCGGCGCCGTGGAGGCGGCGCTGGCCGCGGCGAGCGCCACCGACATCGTCGAGGCGCTGCCCGGCGGCCTGGACGGCGAGGTCGCCGAACGCGGCCGGGAGTTCTCCGGCGGGCAGCGGCAACGGCTGCGGCTGGCCCGCGCGCTCGTCGCCGACCCGGAGACGTTGATCCTGGTCGAGCCGACCAGCGCGGTGGACGCGCACACCGAGGC
The DNA here is from genome assembly GCF_050948515.1 of Micromonospora sp. CA-248089. Classification (NCBI taxonomy): domain Bacteria; kingdom Bacillati; phylum Actinomycetota; class Actinomycetes; order Micromonosporales; family Micromonosporaceae; genus Micromonospora; species Micromonospora sp. CA-248089. Next base: position 5,674,610 of record NZ_CP192016.1, on the reverse strand, counting down.
GCGCATCGCCGAACGGCTCGGCCCGGCCCGCCGGGGCCGCACCACGCTGGTCTGCACCACCAGCCCGCTGGTGCTCGGCCACGCCGACCACGTGGTCTTCGTGGAGGACGGCAAGGTCGTCGCCGAGGGCCGGCACGAGGAACTGCTCGCCGCCGAGCCGCGCTACGCCGCCACGGTGAGCCGGGAGGAGGACCGATGAGCAACGCGCTGCCCGTCGCCGACGTCGCCCAGGTCCGCCGGTACGTGCGGGAGCTGATCCGCCGCCACCCGCGCGGCCTGGCCGCCGCGCTCGGCCTGCACGCGCTCGCCGCGGGCGCCGGGCTCGTCGCCCCGCGCCTGCTCGGTGACCTCGTGCAGGGGATCTCCCAGGGCATCGCCGCGACGACAGTGGACCGGGTCGTGGCGGCCATCGCCGCGTTCGTGGTGGTGCAGGCGGTGCTGGTCCGCTTCGCGCACCTGGCCTCGGCCCGGCTCGGTGAGCGGGTGCTCGCCGAGCTGCGGGAGGAGTTCGTCGACCGGGTGCTCGCGCTGCCGCTCGCCACTGTCGAGCGGGCCGGCACCGGAGACCTGCTCACGCGCACGTCGCGCGACGTCGCCGCGCTGTCCCGTACCGTCCGGTTCGCCGGACCGGAGACGCTGATCTCGGCGCTGACCGTGCTGCTGATCCTCGGCGCGCTGCTGCTGACCGGTCCGCTGCTGGCGCTGCCCAGCCTGCTGTCGGTGCCGGTGCTGTGGGCCGGCACGCGCTGGTACCTGCGCCGCGCGCCGCAGGGCTACCTGCGGGAGAACGCCGCCTACTCGGACATCACCGACGGGATCAGCGAGACCGTCGAAGGGGCGCGGACCACCGAGGCGCTGCGTCAGGCGGCCCGCCGCCGGGCTCGCGGCGACGCCGACATCCGCCGGTCGTACGCCGCCGAGCGCTACACGCTCCACCTGCGGACCGTGTTCTGGCCGGTGGCCGAGTTCGGCTATCTGGTGCCGATGGTGGCGACGCTGCTCATCGGCGGCTGGTTCCACCTGAAGGGCTGGGTCAGTCTCGGCCAGGTCACCGCCGCCACGCTCTACGCCCAGCAGCTCACCGACCCGATCGAGCGGCTGCTGGGCTGGCTCGACGAGTTCCAGGTCGGCGGCGCCTCGCTGGCCCGGCTGCTCGGGGTGGCCGCCGAGCCGGACGAGCGAGCCAGGGCATCCGCCACGCCGGACGAGCGCGCCGCCGCCCCGGGCGGTGCGGGCCGGCTCGCCGCGCACGACGTGCGGTACGCGTACCGCCCGGGACACGACGTGCTGCACGGCGTGACGCTGGAACCCCGGCCGGGGGAGCGGCTCGCGATGGTCGGCCCGTCCGGGGCGGGGAAGTCGACGCTGGGCCGGCTGCTGGCCGGCGTGCACGCACCGAGCGCCGGCACGGTGACGGTGGACGGGCGTCCACTCGCCGGAATGCCCCTGGCCGAGCTGCGTACCCATGTCGCGCTCGTCAGTCAGGAGCACCACGTGTTCATCGGCACGCTCGCCGACAACGTGGCGATGGTCCGGCCGGACGCCGGCCCGGAGCGGGTACGCGCCGCGCTGGCCGCCGTCGACGCGCTGGACTGGGCGCTGGCCCTGCCGGACGGGCTCGACACGCCGGTCGGCGCGGGCGGCCACCCGCTCACCCCGGCGCAGGCGCAGCAGCTCGCGCTGGCCCGGCTGGTGCTCGCCGACCCGCACACGCTGGTGCTGGACGAGGCCACCTCGCTGATCGACCCGCGGGCGGCCCGGGCCCTGGAACGGTCGCTGGCGGCGGTGCTTCAGGGCCGTACCGTCATCGCCATCGCGCACCGGCTCTTCTCCGCGCACGACGCGGACCGCGTGGCGGTGGTCGCCGACGGCCGCATCACCGAGCTGGGGTCACACGACGAACTGGTAGCGGCCGGTGACTCGTACGCCGCGCTGTGGCGGTCCTGGCACGGCTGACAAACGCGCGACGGGCCCCGGCGCACGTGCGCCGGGGCCCGCTCGACGGCCGGGTCACGAGCGGCGGGTCAGCCGCCAGGTCGCGTACCCGCCGGTGCCCAGTGCGATCAGGAACACCGCCCACACCAGTCCGGTGCCGACCTGCAGCCCACCACCGCTGCCCACGTTCGCCTGGGCGGCGGCGACGAGCGAGTCGCTCTGCGCGGGGGGCAGCGCGGCCGGCGGCAGCTGCTGCCAGCGCACCAGCCCGGTGCTCTCCAGCATGGTCATGTGGTCGTTGACGAACGTGTTCGCGTCCTCGGCCAGCTTGCGCACGATCGGGTCGCGGGTGCTGGCGCGGACCGCGCCGATCACCGGGAAGATCTTGCCGTGGGCGACCCGCAGCCGGGTGACGAAGATCTGGTCGAACCGGGCGCCGGTGGCGTTGCGCATCTCGGTCAGCCAACCCTGCTGCTCGGCCGTCGGATCCGTCGGCAGGGTGGCGCCGAGCTTGTTTGCCGCCTCCACCACCAGCTGATCCAGCTCCGCGTGCTGCTTGGCGATCTCCGCGCCGACCTCGCGTACCCGGGCGGACTGGCCCTTCTCGGCCGCCATCTGCCCGGCCGGCATCTCCCACAGCCCGGCCAGCCGTACCCCGTTGAGCAGCGTCATGTCGGCGGCGTTCATCTGCACGCCGGGGTTGGGCGCGGCCTGCGCCGTCCCGGGAACGACGCCGATCCCCGCGCCCAGCGCGGCGAGCAGCAGTACCACCCGGTGCGCCAGCTTGCGGCGTGCGGATTTCAGCGATGCCATGGTTGCGGTGCCTCCTCGGTCCGGACCGGTACGCGGGGTGTCGTGGACGGCCGCGCAAGCCGGCCGCCCGTCCGCACACTGGTACGGATCGGCGGGCCGATCAGTTCAGCGGGTCGGCGAGGAGTCGTTCGAACGCCAGCTCGGCGGCGCCGATCAGCGCCGCGTCGTCACCGAGCTTCGGGGTACGCAGCCGCACGTGCTCCAGGCACGCGGGCAGCCCGTTGGAGTTGAGCCGGCTGCGTACCTGCGCGGCGGAGGCCAGGTAGAGGTCGCGCATGGTGCCGCCGAAGATGACCATCTCCGGGTTGAAGATGTTCACCAGGTTCGCGACGCCGAAGCCGAGCCAGTCGCCGGCCTGCCGTACCGCGGTCTGCGCGCGGGCGTCGCCTCGGTCGGCGGCGTCGAAGACGGCGAGCAGCGCGTCCCGGCCGCGCGCCTCGGACCGGCCGGCGGCGCGCAGCAGCCCGTGCTCGCCGATCTCGGTCTCCCAGCAGCCGCGCCGGCCGCAGTCGCAGCGCACGCCGTCGCGGACCACCACCATGTGGCCCACCTCGCCGCCGTAGCCGCCGTGGCCCCGCAGCCGGCGGCCCCCGGCGATGATGCCCGCGCCCACACCGACGTCGCCGTAGATGTAGATGACGTTGTCGCAGCCGACCGCCGCGCCCCGGGCGTGCTCGGCGTACGCGGCCACGTCGGCCACGTTGCCCACCGTGATCGGTACGTCTATTCCCAGCTCGACGGCGAGCGCCGCACCGATCGGCTCGTCCACCCAGCCGGTGGTCGGGCTGAGCCGCACCAGCCCGTCCTCGCGGCGGACCATGCCGCACACCGCCACCCCGGCGCCCACGCAGATCGCGTCCGGCGGGACCGACTGGTGCATCTCCTTGACCGCGCCGGCGAGCAGCGGGGCGGCCTCCCCGGCGACCAGGTTGCGCGGCCGGTCCATCTCCCGGCGGTCGAGCACCTCACCGCCGAGCCCGACCCGCGCGGCCCGCAGCCGGTCCACCTCGACGCTGTACGCGTACGCGTAGACCCGCTCCGACTCGGGCCGGACGACGAGTGACGGTCGTCCGGCCCGGCCGGTCTCCTTCGGCGTCCCCTCGCTGACCAGCCCGGCGCCGGCCAGGTCCGCGGTCAGCGCGCCGATGGTGCTGCGGTTGAGTCCGAGCGCGGTGGTCAGCTCGGCGCGGGTGGTGGCCCCGTGAACGTGTACGTAGCGGAGCAATGCGCCCAGGTTCTGCCGACGGATCTCGTCCTGACTGGGGCCCGCGCGCATTGCCACTGCCATGGTGTCGATAACCGGGATCAGCGGGTACCGGTTGCGGCCGAACGTCGCCGGGACAGCGCGTCTACGCCGGCGGCGAGGAGCAGCACCAGGCCGGTGAAGATGAACTTCAGCCCGGAGCTGAGGTCGAGCAGTCCCATACCGTTGATGATGACAGCCACCACCGCGCCGCCCAGCACCGCGTTGATCATGCGGCCTTTGCCCCCGAAGAGGCTGGTGCCGCCGATGACGGCCGCGCCGACCGCGTAGAGGAGCACGTTGCTGCCGCCGGTGTTGGGATCCACCGACCGATCCCGGCTGGCGGCGATGATGCCGCCGACCGCCGCCATGCCCGAGCAGATCACGAAGGCCGAGATCTTGAGCCGGTCCACGTTGATGCCGGCCCGTCGCGCCGCCTCGGCGTTGCCGCCGACCGCGTAGAGGTGACGGCCGTAGGCCGTGCGGTTGAGCACGAACGTCCAGAACACCAGTAGGAGCGCGACGATCGGCACGACCACCGGCATGCCCTTGTTCGAGGTGATCAGCGGGTTGATGCTGCGCTCCTGGTTGAGCACGTAGACCGCGAGCACGATCAGCAGCGCCAGCCCGCCGATCCGGGCGCCCATCACGGCTGCCGGTTCGGTCACCAGGCCCCGGGAGACGCGATTGCGGTGACGCAGCAGCTGGGCGACGGCGTAGCCGAGAATCGCGACGGCGGCGAGCAGCCAGCCGATGGCAGGCGCGATGCGGCCATTCTCGATGCCGACGATCACGTCGTCGCTGATCGAGATGTTGCTGCCCTCCTTCATGAGCAGCAGCACCACGCCCTGGAAGGCGAGGAAGCCGGCCAGGGTCACCACGAAGGACGGGATGCCCACCTTCGCGACCAGGAATCCGAGGATCAGGCCGATCAGCACACCGGTGATCAGGGCCGCGAGGACGGCGACGTACCACGGGTAGCCGAGCACGCTGACCACGTTCGCCAGGATTCCGGCGCAGACGCCGCTGGCGAAGCCGGCAGAGAGGTCGATCTCGCCGAGCAGGAGCACGAAGATCAGCCCCATGGCGATCACGGTGACCGCGGCGCCCTGGGTGAAGAGGTTGGCGAAGTTCCCCGCGGAGAAGAAGACCGGGCGCACGATGGTGAACACCACGCAGAGCACCACGAGGCCGATGACCGCGGGCAGGGCGCCCAGGTCACCGCCGCGTACCCGGGCGAGGTAGTTGCGGACGTGGTCGCCGACGGTGTGTGCGGGCGTGACGGCGGCCGGTCCTTCCTTCTTCACGGCGGTGGCGGTCATCGGAGCGCTCCCGAGGTTGCGTCGGCGGATTCGGTGCCGTTGCCGGGTTCGGTGGAGAGACCGAGGTTGCCGGAACGGCCCGCGGTGATCAGCTCGACCACCTGCGAGTGGGTGATGTCGCTGGTCTTGACCTGGGCGACCATCTGGCCGAGGTAGAGCGCGGCGATCCGGTCGGAGACGGCGAAGACGTCGTTCATGTTGTGCGAGATGAGCACCACGGCCAGGCCGTTGTCCGCCAGCCGGCGCACCAGCTCCAGCACCTGGGCGGTCTGCGCGACGCCGAGCGCGGCGGTCGGCTCGTCCAGGATGACCAGCTTGCTGTTCCAGAGCACGGCCTTGGCGATGGCGACGGTCTGCCGCTGGCCGCCGGAGAGGCTGGCCACGTGCTGGCGCAGCGACTTCACGGTGCGCACGCTCAGGCCGGCGAGCGTCTCGGCGGCCATCTGCTCCATGGTCGGCTCGTCGAGCACGATGCCGCTGCGCTTCTCCCGGCCGAGGAACATGTTCTGCACGATGTCGAGGTTGTCGCAGAGCGCGAGGTCCTGGTAGACGACCTCGATCCCGAGGTCGGCGGCGTCGCGGGGGCTGTTGATGCTGACCGGCTTGCCGTCGAAGAGGAACTCGCCGGCGTCGGTGGGATGGATGCCGCTGATGCACTTGACCAGGGTCGACTTGCCGGCGCCGTTGTCGCCGACGAGCGCGGTCACCTCGCCGGGGTGCGCGGCGAAGGCGACGTCGCGGAGCACCTGGACGGGACCGAAGCTCTTGTCGATCCCGCGTAGCTCCAGCAGGGGGGTTGCGGACACGGGTTCTCCTTTGGGCGGAGGGAGGTCTCGGATCCCGTCCGGCGCGGGCGCCGCCCGGCACGGGGTTCTCCCGTGCCGGGCGGCGCCGCGTGAGGCGGGTGGGTCAGCTCACGCCGGCGTCGGTGCAGAGCTTCGCGAAGGCACCGGTGCAGAGCTCTTCCTTGGTGACGTAGCCGTCGGCCACCACGTCCTTGACGTTGTCCTTGTAGATGGCCTTGGGCTCCAGCAGCACGGACGGCACGTCCCGGCCGCCCTCCGGGTCCTTGACCGTCTGGCCGGTGTCCTTCCGCTCACCCTTGGCGAGCGCGATGGCCAGCTCGGCGGCGGCGTCCGCCTCCTTCTTGACCGCCTTGTAGACGGTCATGCACTGGTCACCGGCGAGGATGTTCTGCAGACCCTGGACGGTGGCGTCCTGGCCCGTCACCGGCACCTTGCCGTTGAGCTGGTTCTTCTTCAGCACCGAGATGGCCGCGTTGCCCAGGCCGTCGTTGGCGGCGAGCACGCCGTCGATCTTGCCCTTCTGCTGGGTGAGCATCTGCTCGAAGATCACACCGGCCTGCGCGTTGTCCCAGTCCGGGACGTTCTGGTCCGGGCCCTTCGTGTAATCACCCGAGTCGAACTTCGGCTTGAGGATCGAGTCGTAGCCGTTCTTGAACAGGGTCGCGTTGTTGTCGGTCTGGGAGCCGTTCAAGTAGGCGACGACCGGCTTCTGCGCGCCCTTGTCGGTCAGGCACTTGCTCAGGCCCTCGCCCTGGAGCTTGCCGACCGCCTCGTTGTCGAAGCTGACGTAGTACTGGGCGGAGCCGCCCAGGGTCAGCCGGTCGTAGTCGATGGTTGCGACGCCCTGCGACTTGGCCTTCTCCAGCACGGCCTTGCCGGTGCCCGAGTCCAGGTTGACGATCATGAGGGCGGTGACGCCGCTGGTCAGCATGCCGTCAGCGATGGTGGAGAAGGCGGACTTGTCGCCCTGGGCGTTCTGGATCGTGTAGTCGACGCCGGCGGCCTTGAACGCCGCCTCCAGGTACTTGCGGTCCGCGCCCTCCCAGCGGGCGGAGGACTTGCTGTCCGGCAGGATCACGCCGATCTTCGGCTTCTTGGCGTTGGAGCCGCCGGCCTCGTCGGAAGAACCGCCGTTGTCACCACAGGCGGCCATGCTGCCGGTCGCGAGAAGACCGACGGCCGCGAAGGTGAGGAAGCCCTTGCGCATGTGCAGGGTCCTTTCGGAGGTGGGGGAGTGGTGCTGGTTTGTTGTGTCCGGCAACGTATTCCCCGCCTCCCATGTGCCGCAAGACTGCCGAGGTCAGAAGTTTGTTGGCGGCGGTAACAATTCAGCAACGTTCGCGTAACTGGACAAAGTGACAGAGGGTGGGCTGAGCGTCGGGTCGACTCTGCTGCAGCATGTTGCCCTGCGCCTGGGGTGGAGGGTGAGTGCGTGCGGAGAGTGAAGCCCTTGCGTCCGGATCGCCCGATTCGTAGGGAAAGGTTCCACAAATATTCCGCATCTCCTATGGGTTGAGGATGGTTTGAGCAGGTGAAATACAGGCTTGGCCTTTGATCTACCTAGCGTGATCGCCTTCAAAGTCTTGCAATGAAGGCTGTCGCTTTCTAAGCTGACTTTACTTTCTAGTAGCGGGGAGAATTCGTTGTCTATGAGAAAAACGGCCGCCAGGTTCGGTGCGGTGGCACTGCTCGCGTTGGGGGCGGGCGCCTTCGGTGCGCAGCCAGCGCAGGCGGCAGTGAGCAAGTGCACCTCTGGAGGAGGTTTCCAGCTCTGTATTGGCTATCTGGTCAATTCGTCCGGTACGCTGACCGCCTACACTTCCACGGGATGCAATCTCAACGAGGCGGGAACTTCGATTAGTGCCAGAGTGACCATCCGAAAGAATGGTACTGTGATCGGCACGAAAACTGAGAAGACTACCTCTGGCAGCAGTTCGGCGGATGCGTGCGTAACTGCCACGGGCACGTCCACTAGAAATAACTCTGTGGATAAGTGCGGCGCCCTGTATGTTCCGTCTGACTCAGGTTTTGCATTGCTTACTGTTTGCGACAAGCTGACGGGGTAATTCTGCAGTAGGGGGGGCGGTATGAGTCCGCTCCCCCTGCCTTATTGCGGGGCGGGCTTGCTCTTGTTGTGAGTTATTGAGATTGTGCGCGCTGCACAAAGCGCAATTAGATCAAGCGGGTCAATCGCCACCTGCAACCCCCGGCGGCCCGCCGAGACGTACACCGTCGAGTGCGCCAGCGCGGAGGCGTCGATGACAGTCGGTAGGCGCCTGCGCTGCCCGAGCGGGCTGATGCCGCCGCGGACGTATCCGGTCGCCCGCTCGGCGGTCGTCCGGTCCGCCATCGTGGCCCGCTTGCCGCCGGCTGCGGCGGCGAGCGCCTTCAGGTCCAGCTCGCCGGTCACCGGCACCACCGCCACCGTCAGCCCGCCGTCGACCTCGGTGACGAGCGACTTGAAGACGCGCTCCGGTGCCACCCCGAGCGCGGTCGCGACGAGCGCGCCGTAGTTCGGCGCGTCCGGCGACACGTCGTAGGTGTGGGTGCTGTGGGCGATCTTCCGCTTGCTCAGCAACGCGATCGCCGGAGTGCCAGGGCCCGCCATGGGCGTCAAGCTAGCCCGGCCGGCGGCAGGCCGCGAGCCGAAACCGCGCGCCGAGGTCAGCCGCCGGGCGGAACCGGTCGGCAGACGAGCACCGTCGGGTCGCCCGCGACCCGGGTCAGCGCCAGACTCGCCGCCTCGTCGCCGGACAGCCTCAGGTCGCGGCGCAGCTTCTCCGGCTCCAGCGCCGACCCGCGCTTGCGGATCTCCACCCGGCCGACCCGCCGTTCCCGCAGCAGGGCGCGCAGCCGCTTCAGCGAGAACGGCAGCACGTCGGTGATCTCCAGGCAGCGGGCGAACGGGGTGGGCCGGGCCTCGTCCGCGTACAGGTAGGCGATCGACGGGTCGGCGAGCGTGGCGCCGAGGTCGGCGGCCAGCTCGGCGACCAGGTGGGCGCGTACCACCGCCGGGTCCGGGTCGTAGAGGAACCGCCGGACCGGTCCCACCGGCGCCTCGGCCGCGCCGGTGCCGGTGAGGTGATAGGAAGGGACCCTTTTACTACCGGAGGCGTTAAGAAGGGGCCCTTCCTTCTCGCGCAGCACTGTGGCGCGGCGGGGGACCTCGGCCAGCTCGCCGCACCACAGCGCCGCCTCGACCAGGTCGCCGTCCACGCTCACCCACTCCGCCTCGGCGCCGGGCGGGATCAGCGCGTGGTCGAGCCCGGGCGCCACCTTCACCACCGTCCGCGGCACCCGCGCGGCCAGGCCGGTGACGAAGTCCCACGGCGGGGAGTAGGCATTCGGGTCGAAGACGCGCCGCCCGGTGCCGGCCCGCCGCCGCGCCGGATCGCAGAACACCGCGTCGACAGGGCTCACGTCGAACTCCGTGGCGTCACCGCAGGAGACCGTCACCAGGTCGGCGAGCCCGGCCGCCTCGGCGTTCACGGCAGCCATCGCGGCGGTCAGCGGGTCGGCCTCCACCGCGTACACCCGGATGCCGGCGCGGGCCGCGGCGAGCGCGTCGGCCCCCAGGCCGCACCCCAGGTCGGCCAGCGTGGTCACGCCCGCGGCGCGCAGCCGTGCCGCGCGCCGGTCGGCGACCGCACGGCGGGTGGCCTGCTCCAGCCCGGCCCGGGTGAGGAACATCCCGGCCGCCGCCGCGCCGAACTTGCCGGCCGCCCGGCGGCGCAGCTCCGCCTGGGTGAGCGCCGCCGCCGCGAGGTCGCCCGGGATTCCGCCCGAGCGCAGCGCGGCCGCCGCCGCCAGCGGGTCGCCGCCGGCCACCCGCTCGGCCGCGGCGAGCGCCGCCGACCCCTCGGGGGTACGCAGCGCGGCGAGCTGGTCGAGATCCACGCGCTCATTCTCCCGGCCCGGTTCCGGCGCGACACGGAGGGCGACGCGTTGGCACTCTCCTTGACGGAGTGCTAGCCGAGGAATAACCTGCGATTAGCACTCTCACCCTGAGGGTGCCAACGCCCGAGCCTCGTGCCCGGGGGTTGAGCGCCAGGCGGACCGGCACCCGCGACGACGGCCCCGCCCGGTGGCATGTGGCAGATTGACGCTGGTCGGCGTGCCGGCCGGCAACGACACCAAGTACCCGGGAGGGTATGCCCGTGACTACCGCGACCAAGGTTGCGATCAAGCCGCTCGAGGACCGCATCGTGGTCCAGGCGAACGAGGCCGAGACCACCACCGCCTCGGGCATCGTGATCCCCGACACCGCCAAGGAGAAGCCGCAGGAGGGCACCGTCCTCGCTGTCGGCCCGGGCCGGATCGACGACAAGGGCAACCGCGTGCCGATCGACGTGAAGGTCGGCGACACCGTCCTCTACTCGAAGTACGGCGGCACCGAGGTCAAGTACGCCGGCGAGGAGTACCTGGTGCTCTCCGCCCGCGACGTCCTCGCGGTCATCGAGAAGTAAGCAACCGATCAGTGTCGTTGCCCCGGTCCGGCTCGCCGGGCCGGGGCAACGTCGCTTCGAAGGGATACTGATGGCGAAGATCCTCAGCTTCTCGGACGACGCCCGGCACCTGCTCGAGCACGGTGTCAACGCCCTCGCGGACGCGGTGAAGGTCACCCTCGGCCCGCGCGGGCGCAACGTCGTCCTGGACAAGAAGTTCGGTGCGCCCACGATCACCAACGACGGCGTGACCATCGCCAAGGAGATCGAGCTCACCAACCCGTACGAGAACCTCGGCGCGCAGCTGGTCAAGGAGGTGGCGACCAAGACCAACGACGTCGCCGGCGACGGGACCACCACCGCCACCGTGCTGGCCCAGGCGATGGTCCGCGAGGGCCTGCGCAACGTGGCCGCCGGCACCAACCCGACCGGCCTGAAGCGGGGCATCGACGCGGCGGCCGCCAAGGTCTCCGAGGCGCTGCTCGGCAAGGCCGTCGAGGTGGCCGGCAAGGAGTCCATCGCGCACGTCGCGACCGTCTCCGCGCAGGACGCCGCCATCGGCGAGCTGATCGCCGAGGCGATGGAGAAGGTCGGCCGCGACGGCGTCATCACCGTCGAGGAGGGCTCCGCGCTCGTCACCGAGCTGGAGGTGACCGAGGGTCTCCAGTTCGACAAGGGCTTCATCTCGCCGAACTTCGTCACCGACCTGGAGGCGCAGGAGGCGGTCCTGGAGGACCCGTACATCCTGATCACCACCCAGAAGATCTCGGCGATCGAGGAGCTGCTGCCGCTGCTGGAGAAGGTTCTCCAGAACAACAAGCCGCTGCTCATCGTCGCCGAGGACGTCGAGGGTCAGGCCCTGTCCACGCTCGTGGTCAACGCACTGCGCAAGACCGTCAAGGTCTGCGCGGTCAAGGCCCCCGGCTTCGGCGACCGCCGCAAGGCGATGCTCCAGGACATGGCGATCCTGACCGGTGCCGAGCTGGTCGCCCCGGAGCTGGGCTACAAGCTCGACCAGGTCGGCCTGGAGGTGCTCGGCACCGCCCGCCGCGTCGTGGTCGACAAGGAGAACACCACCGTCGTCGACGGTGGCGGGCAGGCCGCCGAGGTCGCCGACCGGGTCGCGCAGATCCGCAAGGAGATCGAGGCCTCCGACTCCGACTGGGACCGGGAGAAGCTGGCCGAGCGGCTGGCGAAGCTCTCCGGCGGCATCGCCGTGATCAAGGTCGGCGCGGCCACCGAGGTCGAGATGAAGGAGCGAAAGCACCGCATCGAGGACGCCATCGCCGCGACCAAGGCCGCGGTCGAGGAGGGTACGGTCCCGGGCGGCGGCGCTGCCCTGGCCCAGATCCTGCCGGCGCTCGACGACGACCTGGGCTTCACCGGTGACGAGAAGGTCGGTGTCTCGATCGTGCGCAAGGCGCTCGTCGAGCCGCTGCGCTGGATCGCCCAGAACGCCGGCCACGACGGCTACGTGGTGGTGCAGAAGGTCGTCGGCCAGGACTGGGGCCACGGCCTCGACGCCGCCACCGGCGAGTACGTCGACCTGGCCAAGTCCGGCATCATCGACCCGGTGAAGGTGACCCGCAACGCGGTCAGCAACGCCGCGTCGATCGCCGGCCTGCTGCTCACCACCGAGAGCCTCGTGGTGGAGAAGCCGGCCGAGCCGGAACCGGCCGCCGGTGGGCACGGCCACTCGCACGGCCACGGCCACCAGCACGGCCCGGGCTTCTAACCCGAGGAGTACGCCCGACGTCAGGGCACACCGCCGACCCGGTGGTGTGCCCTGACGCGTATGTCCTTACGGATCGCTGACGAGATTGGCAGCCGGCCCCGCGGGGCGACCAGACTGGATGCCGTGAGCACCCTTTCCCGCCGCCGCGCGGCGCTGGCCGGTGTCGTCGCCGCCGTGGTGGCACTCGGCACCGCCGAACCCGTGGCGGTCCTGACCGGTCCCCGGTCCGCTCCGCTCGTCGCCGTCGGCGGACTCGTCGTGGACCTGGTGCCCGAGCCGCTCAAGCAGTTCGCCATCGACGTCTTCGGCACGTACGACAAGATCGCCCTGCTGGTCGGTACGGCGCTGCTGCTGGCCGCCGTCGGGGCGCTGCTCGGCCTGGCGGCGGTCCGGCGCCTGGCGATCGGCCTGACCGGCGTCGCCGCGTTCACAGTGCTCGGCGTCGCCGCCGCGTCGACCCGGGCCGGCGCTGACGCGTTCGACGCGCTGCCCTCGCTGGTCGGGGGCGCACTGGGCGCGCTGACGCTGTGGGCGTTCGTGGCCGGTCCGCTGAGCGACGACCCGGCCCGGGGGCGGGCCGGGCGCGACCGGACCGACGCCGTGCGACGCGATCCGGCCGAGGCCGATCCGGCGAAGCACGCCGGGGCGGACCCGGCGGACGGCGAGCCGTCGTCCGCGCCGCCTCCGGCGGTTGCCGCGCTGGCCCGCGAAGGAGACGCGCCGGGCGGGTGGGAGCCGGTCCGGCACGACGACGACGCGGAGTCGCGTCGGCGGTTCCTGCGTGGCGCCGGGCTGCTGGCCGGAACGGCGGCGGTGGCCGGGCTGGGCGGGCACTGGCTGGCCGGACGGCGTGGCGTGTCGGCGGCCCGGGAGGCGGTGACGCTGCCCGCCTCGGCCGCGCCCGCCCCGCAGGTGCCGGCCGGAGCGGACCTGTCGCTGCCCCGGCTCGCGCCGTACGTGACGCCGAACCGGGAGTTCTACCGGATCGACACGGCGCTTGTGGTGCCGCAGGTGGACCCGGTGACGTGGCGGCTGCGGATCCACGGGCGGGTGCGTAACCCGATCGAGCTGAGCTTCGACGACCTGCTGGCCCGCCCGATGGTCGAGCGGTACGTGACGCTCGCCTGCGTCTCGAACGAGGTGGGCGGCGACCTGATCGGCAACGCGCGCTGGCTCGGCGTACCGATCAAGGAACTGCTCGACGAGGCCGACCCGGCCGACGGCGCGGACCAGGTGGTGGGGCGCGCGGTCGACGGCTGGACCTGCGGCACGCCGACATCGGTGCTGCGCGACGGGCGGGACGCGCTGCTCGCGGTCGGCATGAACGGCGAGCCGCTGCCGATCCGGCACGGCTTCCCGGTGCGGATGGTGGTGCCCGGCCTCTACGGGTACGTGTCGGCCTGCAAGTGGCTCACCGAGCTGGAGCTGACCAGCTTCGCCGACTTCGACGCGTACTGGGTGCCGCGCGGCTGGTCCGCGCAGGGCCCGATCAAGACGCAGTCCCGGATCGACACGCCCCGGCCCCGCAGCCGCCCGTCGGCCGGGCCGGTGACGGTGGCCGGTGTGGCGTGGGCGCAGCATCGCGGCATCGGCCGTGTCGAGGTACGCGTCGACGGCGGCCCCTGGCAGGAGGCGACACTGGCACCTGCCGTGTCGGCGGACACCTGGGTGCAGTGGTCCTGGCGGTGGGACGCGACACCGGGCGAGCACACGCTCCAGGTGCGGGCGACCGACACCACGGGCGAGACGCAGACGGAACAGCGCGCCCCGGTCGCCCCCGACGGTGCAACGGGATGGCACACGGTCAGGGTCACAGTCGCCTGACCCGCTGACCGCACCCCTCCTGAGTCGGGCCGTGTCCCCGCTCCTCGGCGCCTCTGCAAGAGATCTTGGTAGGAAACGGCCCCTATAGGGGCGTAAAGCTTTCAAGATCTACGGGTGTCCTAGCGACTGGAACGCTGATCCTGGTATTCGAAACGGATGGCCGGCGGATGCCCCCGGGGCCACGACACGACGCCGCGCCCCGGGGTCCGGGGCGCGGCGTCGAGGATCGTGAACCGGGTCAGGCGACCTTGCGCTGGTCCGGCACGGCGGTGTTGTGCGGCCGGCCGAGGCGCGCCTCCAGCCGGGCGATGTCCACCCGGGTCTGCCGGCGGTCGGCCAGGTCCTCCCAGCCGAGTGCGAGCAGCCGCAGCCGCTCGGACTCGCTGAACCCGCCCCAGACGCCGTACGGCTCGCGCACGGAGAGCGCGTGGGCGGCGCACTCGGCGCGTACCGGGCAGGCGCGGCAGACCGACTTGGCGCTCGTCTCGCGGCGCATCCGGGAGGAGCCGCGCTCGCCGTCCGGGTGGAAGAACTGCGCGCTGTCGCGGCCACGGCAGGCTCCGAGCCGCTGCCAGTCCCAGAGCTCGTCGATCGGTCCAGGCAGCCTACGTACGTTCGACATCAGCACCCCTCCTCCCGCGCGGCACCGCGGAGAATGTTCGTTGCCAGCTACCGGGCGGCGGTCCGCGCGGGATGCCGGTTCCGGATGAACCCCTCGGTACCCGAGCGGTCCGCGCCTCACACATCTGTGATCGAAAACCTCGGACACTCGGCGGCATATGCCCCATCTGTCGGAAAAGTTCGGATGATTGCCCGGAACCCCCTCCCGACCCCACCTCCGCATGGTCTGCTCTGAGTCGGAGAGGAGACCACTGTGCGTAGTGTTCTTGTGTGCGTTCGGACACCATTGGCGGCCCAGCATCTGACCTCCGCGGCGGCGCGGCTCGGGCTGTCCGGCGTCGTCCGGACGGCCGTCTCCGACCCGGAGGTGATGTTGCGGCTCGCCGAGCGTCCGGTGGACGTGGTGCTCGCCGACACCGCGCTGACCCGCCCGGACAGCGCCGGCTTCGTCCGGCGGGTGCTGGCCCGCGCCCCGCAGGCCGCGGTGCTGCTGCTCGGCGCCGAGGAGTCGGAGTCGGCGGCGGCCACCATCAGCGCCGGTGCGCGCGGCCTGATCCAGAACGCCGACCACGACCTGACCAGCGCGGTGGCCAAGGCGCTGCTGCTGCTCTCCGCCCCCGGGCGGAGCAACAGGCACCGGGTGGCGGACACCGCCCGGGACGCGGCGGCGGTGGGCGGACCGACCCGGTCGGCGGGGCGTACCCAGGGTGGGCCCGGCTGGCCGGCGACGGCGCCGGTGGACGCGGCGGGCCTGCCCACAGTGGTGCCGGTGCAGCGGGGTGAGGACCCGGACGACCCGGCGGCGGCCGACGGCGCGGAGGCACCCCGGGCCGGTGCGGCCCAGCGGCCGGCGCGGGCGCCGCGCAGCGCGATCGGGCTGACCGAGCGGGAGCTTCAGGTGCTGCTCGGCATGGCCGAGGGCAAGAGCAACGCGGAGATCGGACGGGAGCTGTTCGTCTCCGAGGACACGGTCAAGACGCACGCCCGGCGGCTGTTCCGCAAGCTCGGCGCGCGCGACCGGGCGCACGCCGTGGCGGCCGGATTCCGGGCCGGCCTGGTGGCCTGACCCGCGCGGGGATCACTCCTGCGCGGTGTCGTCGGTGCCCTCGGTGAGCGTGTCGTGCACGCCGTCGGCGTAGCCGCGGGCGTAGTCCCAGCTCACGTAGTGGTCCGGGTCGGGGTCGTAGGCCGGTTCGTGCACCCGGGGGCGCCCCGAGTTGAGCAGGTGGCGCAGGTTGCCGCGCAGCAGGTCCCAGTCGAAGTAGTGCGGCTCGCGGCAGTCCTCGCACTCGATCACCAGGCCGCGCACGCCGATCGGCTGGAGCAACGCCTGGTAGATCTCCAGATCGGCGAGATCCTCCAGGACGTCCTGACGCTCGACCTCGGTCAGCGGGTCGAGCGCGTCGTCGTCGCCGGGATCGTGCAGGCCGGCAGCCGGATCGGCCGGGTCGCCGTTGAACGGGTCGATGGGCTCGTCGTGCACCCCCTCACCGTAGACCCCGAGCCGCCGGAAAGCCCGCCCCAGCCCGTGCTGTGGCCCGGCCTACCCTCGGGCCCGCCGCTGCCCGGGCGCGGACGGGTAGGTGGGTACGATGAGGCGACGCGCCGTCACCCGGCGCCTGCCGGTGCCCCCGCGCGCCGCCTCGCTGCAGCCCGTTCGACCAGCTCAGGGGAGCAATCGTGGAGAATTCGCCCAGCACCGAGATTCCGGCCGGCGCCGACGGCGGGGAGCTGGGTGGCCATCTGCCCGAGCTGCCGGCCGGTTCGGCCCGCGTGGTGCCGCTCGGGCTGACCTTCGACGACGTGCTGCTCCAGCCGGGCGAGTCGGACGTCGTGCCCAGCCGCGTCAACACCCGCACCCGCCTCACCCGCAACATCGAGCTGACCGTGCCGCTGCTGTCCAGCGCGATGGACACGGTCACCGAGGCGCGGATGGCGATCGCCATGGCCCGCCAGGGCGGCATCGGCGTGCTGCACCGCAACCTCTCCGTCGAGGACCAGGCGCTCCAGGTCGACCTGGTGAAGCGCTCCGAGTCCGGCATGATCACCAACCCGGTGACCGCCAGCCCGGAGGACACGCTGCGCGAGGTCGACGCGCTCTGCGGGCGCTACCGCATCTCCGGCGTCCCGGTCGTGGACGGCCAGGGCCAGCTGGTCGGCATCGTCACCAACCGCGACATGCGGTTCGTCTCCGACCCGGCCACGCCGGTGCGCGAGATCATGACCCGCACCCCGCTGATCACCGCGCCGGTCGGCGTGAGCAAGGACGACGCGCTCGGCCTGCTGCGCCAGCACAAGATCGAGAAGCTGCCGATCGTGGACGCGGGCGGCAAGCTGCGCGGCCTGATCACGGTCAAGGACTTCACCAAGAGCGAGCAGTACCCGAACGCCACCAAGGACGACGCGGGCCGGCTCCGGGTCGCCGCCGCCGTCGGCGTGGGCGAGGACGGCTACAAGCGGGCCCGTGCCCTCGTCGACGCGGGCGTGGACGTCGTCATCGTGGACACCGCGCACGGTCACCAGCGCGCCGTGCTGGAGATGGTCGCCCGGCTCAAGCGGGACGTCACCATCGACATCGTGGGCGGCAACATCGCCACGTACGCGGGCGCGAAGGCGCTCGTCGAGGCCGGCGCGGACGGCGTCAAGGTGGGCGTCGGCCCGGGCGCCATCTGCACCACCCGGATCGTCGCCGGGGTCGGCGTACCGCAGATCACCGCGATCATGGAGGCGGCCCGTGCCGCCCGCCCGGCCGGCGTGCCGGTGATCGGCGATGGCGGCATCCAATACTCCGGCGACATCGCCAAGGCGCTCGTCGCGGGCGCGGACACGGTGATGCTCGGCAGCCTGCTGGCCGGCTGCGAGGAGAGCCCCGGCGAGCTGATCTTCATCAACGGCAAGCAGTACAAGGCGTACCGGGGGATGGGCTCGCTCGGCGCGATGCAGTCGCGCGGCCAGGGCAAGTCCTACTCCAAGGACCGCTACTTCCAGCAGGACGTGCTCGCCGAGGACAAGCTGGTCCCGGAGGGCGTCGAGGGCCAGGTGCCCTACCGGGGGCCGCTGTCCGCCGTCGCCCACCAGCTCATCGGCGGGCTGCGCGCCGCGATGGGGTACGTGGGCGCGGAGAGCATCCCGGAGCTGCACCGGCGTGGCCAGCTCATCCGGATCACCGCGGCCGGGCTCAAGGAGAGCCACCCGCACGACATCCAGATGACCGTCGAGGCGCCCAACTACCACTCCCGCTGACCCACCACCCCCAACCACCTGGAGTCCCCCATGCGTGACGTGGTCGAGATCGGGCTGGGCAAGACCGCGCAGCGCGGCTACCACCTGGACGACATCGCCATCGTGCCGAGCCGCCGCACCCGGGACGTCGACGACGTCTCCACCGCGTGGCAGCTCGACGCGTACCAGTTCGGCATCCCGTGCGTCGCGCACCCCTCCGACGCGACCATGAGCCCGGCCTCGGCGGTCCGGCTCGGTCAGCTCGGCGGCCTCGGCGTACTCAACGTCGAGGGCCTCTGGACCCGGTACGAGAACCCGGCCAAGATCCTGGAGGAGCTGGCCGGGCTCGGCGAGGACGCGCGGGCGACCAAGCGCCTCCAGGAGGTCTACGCCGAGCCGATCCGTCCCGACCTGATCGCCGAGCGGGTGCGCGAGCTGCGCGAGGGCGGCGGGACGGTGGCGGTGCGGGTCTCCCCGCAGCACACCCTGGCGCTGGCCCCGGTGATCCTGGACGCCGGTGTGGACATCCTGGTCATCCAGGGCACGCTCGTCTCGGCCGAGCACGTCTCCACCACCGACGAGCCGCTGAACCTCAAGGAGTTCATCGCCGACCTGGACCTGCCTGTCGTCGTCGGCGGCTGCACCGACTACAAGACCGCGCTGCACCTGATGCGTACCGGCGCGGCCGGCGTGATCGTGGGCATCGGCGGCGACGACTGGTCGACCACGGAGTCGGTGCTCGGCATCCGGGTGCCGATGGCCACCGCCATCGCCGACGCCGCCGCGGCCCGCCGCGACTACCTCGACGAGACCGGCGGCCGGTACGTGCACCTCATCGCCGACGGCGACATGCAGACCTCCGGCGACATCGCCAAGGCGCTCGGCTGCGGCGCGGACGCGGTGATGCTCGGCGAGCCGCTGTCGCTGTGCGAGGAGGCTCCGGCCGGCGGTGCCTGGTGGCACTCCGCGGCCAGCCACCCGTCGCTGCCCCGTGGTGCGTTCGAGGTGGCCGGCGAGCCGCTCGGCTCGATGGAGAAGCTGCTGTTCGGCCCGGCCGACGAGCCGGACGGCCAGCTCAACCTCTTCGGCGGCCTGCGCCGCGCGATGGCCAAGTGCGGCTACCGCGACCTGAAGGAGTTTCAGAAGGTCGGGCTGGTCCTCGACCGCTGAGCACCGGCTGAGCACCGCGTGACGGCGCGGGCGGCGGCGCGGACGTGTTCCGGCCCCGCCCGCGCCGTCGCGCGTCTAGGCTCGCCGGGTGAGACGGCGGCGGGTCTGGGCGGCAGGGCTGGTGGCGGCGGCGCTCGCGCTGGGCGGCTGCATCGGCGGTGACGACGACAACGGGTTCCGGCCGGGCGCGGCGGACGCCGGTGACCCGTACGTGCCGGGAGCCGGCAACGGCGGCTACGACGTGGGCCACTATGCGCTGGACGTGCGCTACGACCCGGCCGGCGACAAGCTCACCGGCACCGCGACGCTGACCGTCACCGCCACTCGGGCGCTGTCCCGGTTCCAGCTCGACCTGGCCGGGCTGGACGTCGAGCGGGTGCGGGTGGACGGGGAGGCGGCGAAGCACCGCCACGACGGTGCCGAGCTGATCGTCACCCCGCCGCGCGGGCTGCCGTCGGGGAAGCGGTTCACCGTCGAGGTGACGTACGGCGGGGTGCCGAAACCGCTGCCCAACGCCGAACTCGGCGACGGCGGCTTCCACGCCACACCGGACGGTGCGATAGCGCTCGGCCAGCCCGAGTCGGCGAGCACGTGGTATCCGGTGAACGACCACCCGTCGGACAAGGCCACCTACGACCTCGCGGTCACCGTGCCGGACGGCCTCGCCGCGCTGTCCAACGGCGTGCCGCGGGGCAAGACGTCCAGCGGCGGCTGGACCACCTGGCGCTGGGCGGAACGCGCGCCGATGGCCAGCTACCTGAGCACGCTGGTGATCGGCGACTACCGGGTCAGCAGCGGCACCCACGCCGGGAAGCCGCTGGTCACCGCCGTCGCGGCGGCGCTGCCGCCGGACGGTCCGGCCGCCGCGTCGGTGGCCCGCACCGGCGAGATCGCCGACTTCCTGGCCGCGCGCTTCGGGCCGTATCCGTTCGAGGCGTACGGCGGTGTCGTGGTCGCCGACGAGCGGATCCGGTACGCGCTGGAGACGCAGAGCCGGCCGGTCTACGGGCCGGGCTTCTTCCGGGGCGACCGGCCGAACACCGAGGTGGTCGCGCACGAGCTGGCCCACCAGTGGTTCGGCGACAGCGTCTCGGTGGCCCGGTGGAGCGACATCTGGCTCAACGAGGGCTTCGCCACGTACGCCGAATGGCTCTGGGCCGAGCACGACGGCGGGCGGACGGTGGCGCAGACCTTCGCGGAGCGCTACGCGGCCACCGACTGGTCCAGGCCCACAGTCGACCCGGGCCGGGCCGGGATGTTCGGCGACGCGGTCTACCAGCGGGGTGCGCTCGCGGTGCACGCGCTGCGCCGCGCCGTGGGCGACGAGACGTTCTACCGCGTGCTGCGCGGCTGGTTGGCGCAGCACCGCGACGGCAACGTCACCACCGCGGACTTCGTCGGGTACGCCGAACGCACGTCGGGCCGCCCGCTGCGGGCGCTGCTGGACGCCTGGCTGGTCGGTGGTACGCCGCCGGGACTGCCGTGACGCACGCGTGACCGCCGCTGGGTAGGCTGCCGCGGTCGGGGCGGCCCATGGGCGGGGCCGCCGAACGGCGCGGGAGGGATCGAGGCGATGACGCGGCGCGGCGCACGACGACGGCTCGGGTTGCTGACCTGCGGCACGCTGCTGGTCGCAGGTTGCGGTTCGGGCGACCCGGACCCCGGTCCCGCGTCACCCACCACGCCCACGCCGGCCGCCTCGCGAACCTTCGCGCCGGGTGCCGCCGGGGCCGGGGATCCGTACTTCCCGAGCTACGGCAACGGCGGGTACGACGTCGCCCACTACACCGTGAAGGTGCGCTACGACCCGGAGACGGACAAGCTCAGCGGCACCACCACGCTGCGGGCCACGGCAACCGCCAATCTGTCCGCGTTCAACCTGGACCTGGCCGGGCTGACCGTCCGCTCGGTCACCGTGGACGGCACCGCCGCCCGGCACAGCCGCACCGACGACGAACTGGTGATCACCCCGGAGATCGGGCTGACCTCCGGCAACGGGTTCACCGCCGAGATCCGGTACGACGGCCGGCCGGAGCCGCTGCGTACCGAGTCGCTGGGCGAGGGCGGCTGGCTGCACACCACCGACGGGGCGATCGCGCTCGGTCAGCCGGAGTCGGCGAGCACCTGGTTCCCGGTCAACGACCACCCGTCGGACAAGGCCACCTACGACATGGAGATCACCGTCCCGAAGGGACTGACGGCGGTCTCCAACGGCGTGCCGAAGGGGAAGACGACAAGCGGCGCCTGGACCACCTGGAAGTGGTCGGAGACCGCCCCGACGGCCAGTTACCTGACCACCGTGGCGATCGGGAAGTTCCGGGTCACCACCGGGGAGCACAAGGGACGACCGGTCTACAACGCGGTCACCACCCAGGTGGCGGAGGGCGCGCCGGACCGGTCCATCGCGCGCACGATCGAGGTCGCCGACTACCTGGAGAGCGTCTTCGGGCCGTACCCGTTCGAGGCGTACGGCGGCGTGGTGATCGACGACGAGCGGATCCGGTACGCGTTGGAGACGCAGAGCCGGCCGGTCTACTCGGCGAGCTTCTTCCGGCAGGGCGACAACACCGGTGTGGTCGCGCACGAACTGGCCCACCAGTGGTACGGCAACAGCGTGTCGATCCAGCGCTGGCAGGACATCTGGCTCAACGAGGGGCTCGCCACGTACGCCGAGTGGCTGTGGGCCGAGCACAGCGGCTCCACCACGGTGCAGCGGACGTTCGAGCAGAAGTACGCCAACGCCGGCGGGCAGGTGTGGCGTACGCCCCCGGGCAAGCCGGGCGTGGCGAACCTGTTCAGCCGCTCGGTCTACGACCGGGGCGGGATGACTGTGCACGCGCTGCGGGTGGCGGTGGGTGACACCGCGTTCTTCACCGTCCTGCGCACCTGGGCGGCGGAGCGGAAGAACGGCAACGCCACCACCGCCGACTTCGTGGCGCTGGCCGAGCGGATCTCCGGCAAGAAGCTGGCGAAGGTCTTCGACCCGTGGCTGTACGGCACCGAGCGCCCGCCCGCCCCCAAGTCGCTGTAGTGGGTCAGTTCTTGACGCGCAGCGACGGGTGGGCGGCCAGGAACGCGTCGGCCCGCCCGCCGCGCAGCGCGGTGAGGAAGTCGCGGCCGAGCGGCTTGAGCTGCTCACCCCGGTAGGCGCCGCCGCTGCTCACCCCGGCGCCGGGCAGCACGACGAGGGTGAGCCGGTCGGCCGGGATACCACCCAGGGCGTACGCGAAGTCGATCAACTTCCGGCCGCCCCCGGCGTACACCAGGGTCTTGCCCAGCGCGGCCACCACCTGCTCGACCCGCTGCGGGTCGCGGGCGGTGCCCTGGTCGAGGATCTTGCGGGCCAGTGCCCGGAGCAGTTGCTGCTGGTGCCGCTGCCGGGTGTAGTCGCCGCCGGCGGTGTAGCGCTGCCGCGCGTAGTCCAGCGCCTGCCAGCCGGTCAGGTGCCGGGTGCCCTTCCGGTAGACCATCTGCGGCCCGACGTATCCGCCGCCGGTCAGCGTCCGCATGGTGCCGTCCGGGCGGCGGTGCCGGGAGGCGACCTGCTGGTCGACGTAGAGGTCCACCCCGCCGAGCGTGTCCACCAGCTTGTCGAAACCGCCGAACGTGATCACCGCCCCGGCGTCGATGCGCAGCCCGGTGTAGCGGGAGACGGTGGTGCGCAGCAGCTCGTACCCCTGGGCGGTGCTGGGGTTGGCCTTGTCGCCCGGCACCCGGCTGCCGTAGCTCATCGCGTGGGTGAGCTTGGTCCGGCCGCCCGGGTAGCGGGCCTTCGGGTAGGCGGGGATGTCCACCACCAGGTCGCGGGGCAGCGAGAACAGGTACGCCTTGTCCAGCCCGGCCGGTACGTGCAGCAGCAGCACCGCGTCGGCGTGCGGCTCCCAGCCGGGGATGCTGACCCGGGTGTCCACGCCGACGAGCAGCAGGTTGAGCGGGCCCTTCAGGTCGGCGCCGGGCGGCGGCGTCGGGCTGGCGGTGGTCGGGGCGGGTGTGGGGGAGGCCGGCGGCGCGGTGCTCGGTGCGGCGGCCGGGGCGGACGGGCGCCCGGACACCAGCCGGGTGGTCACCACCGCTCCGGTGGCCACCAGCAGCGCCGCCACCAGTGCGGCCAGGCCCAGCAGGCGTCGTCTCGTCACGTTCGTGCCTCCCCGTGGAATTCGACGCGCCAGGGGATGCCAAAGGTTGCAGCGGCGGGAATCCCGGCGAATCGAGCGCTCTGCATGATCTGCGAAAAACACTCGCTGGCGCCATAGCTACCGGTCGGTAATGATGCGTTCATGCGTTACGACGTGCTCGTCATCGGTTCCGGGTTCGGCGGCAGCGTCACCGCGCTCCGACTGGCCGAGAAGGGCTACACGGTGGGCGTCCTGGAGGCGGGACGGCGCTTCGCCGACGACGAGTTCCCGCGTACGTCCTGGCGGGCGCGACGGTTCCTCTGGGCGCCCCGGCTCGGCTGCTTCGGGCTCCAGCGGATCACGCTGCTGCGCTCGGCCGACCGCAAGGCCGGCGGCGGCGTGCTGGTGCTCTCCGGCGCCGGGGTGGGCGGCGGGTCGCTCGTCTACGCGAACACGCTCTACGAGCCGCTCGACGCGTTCTACGCCGACCCGCAGTGGCGGGACATCACCGACTGGCGCGACGAGCTGGCCCGCCACTACGACCAGGCGAAGCGGATGCTCGGCGTCACCACGTACCCGATCGACACCCGGGCGGACCAGGCCGTCCGCGCGGTGGCCGAGCGGATGGGGGTCGCGCACACCTACCACCCGACCCCGGTCGGGGTGCACATCGGGCGCCCCGGCGAGCGGGTCGCCGACCCCTACTTCGGCGGGGCCGGACCGGACCGCACCGGGTGCAGCCACTGCGGGTCGTGCATGACCGGCTGCCGGCACGGCGCCAAGAACACGCTGGTGAAGAACTACCTCTGGCTGGCCGAGCGGCTCGGCGTGCAGGTGCACCCGCTGACCACTGTCACAGCGGTCCGCCCCGACCCGGCCGGCGGGTACGCGGTGCACACCGAACGCACCGGCGCGTGGCTGCGCAAGCGGCGCGAGGTGATCCACGCCGACCAGGTGGTCTTCGCCGCCGGCGCGCTCGGCACCCAGCGGCTGCTGCACGGCATGAAGGCGACCGGCGCGCTGCCGGCGCTCTCGCCCCGGCTGGGCGAGCTGACCCGGACCAACTCCGAGGCCATCCTCGGCGCCTCGGTGGCGCCCGGCGCGGCCCGGCGGCGCGGCCTCGACTTCACCGAGGGGGTGGCGATCACCAGCTCGTTCCACCCCGACCCGCAGACCCACATCGAGCCGGTCCGCTACGGCAAGGGCTCCAACGCGATGGGCCTGCTCCAGTCGCTGCTCGTCGACGGGGGTCCCCGCCGCGTCCGGCGCTGGCTGGGCAGCATCGTCCGGCAGCCCGTGCTGGCGGCGCGGATGCTGTCCGTGCGCCGGTGGTCCGAGCGCACCGTTATCGCGCTCGTCATGCAGTCGGTCGACAACTCGCTGACCACCCGCTACCGCCGGGGCCGGCTGGTCTCCGGCCCCGGCCACGGCGCGCCCCACCCGACCTGGATCCCGGCCGGCAACACGGCGGCCCGGCTGCTCGCCGAGGAGATCGGCGGCACCCCGGGCGGTGCGGTCACCGAGCCGTTCAACATTCCGGTGACCGCGCACATCCTCGGCGGCGCGGTCATCGGCGCCACCCCGGACGAGGGCGTGATCGACCCCTGGCACCGGGTGTACGGCCACCCGGGGCTGCACGTGGTGGACGGCGCGGCGGTCTCGGCGAACATGGGCGTCAACCCGTCGCTGACGATCACCGCGCAGGCCGAGCGGGCCATGTCGTACTGGCCGAACAAGGGCGAGGCGGACCCACGCCCGGCGCTCGGGTCGGCGTACACCCGGGTCGAGCCGGTCCCGCCGCGGCGCCCGGCCGTCCCCCCGCACGCCCCCGCCGCCCTGCGGTGAAAGGAAGGGCCCCTTCTTAACGCCTCCGGTAGAGGAAGGGCCCCTTGTTGACACATTCACCCCGCCACACCGCCGGGGCGCGTCCGGCGGCCCGGTGACTGTCGGTAGGCTTTGCGCACATGAGCACGCCTCGCCCCGTCCTCGTGGTGGACTTCGGAGCCCAGTACGCCCAGCTCATCGCGCGCCGTGTCCGCGAGGCGAAGGTCTACTCGGAGATCGTCCCGCATTCCATGCCGGTGTCCGAGATGCTGGCGAAGAACCCGGCCGCGATCATCCTGTCCGGTGGCCCGTCGAGCGTCTACGCGCCGGGCGCCCCGCAGATCGACGCCGGGATGTTCGAGACCGGCGTACCGGTCTTCGGCATCTGCTACGGCTTCCAGGCCATGGCCCAGGTCCTCGGCGGCACCGTCTCGCGCACCGGCAACCGCGAGTACGGCGGCACCCCGCTGCGCCCGCGCCTGACCGAGCCCGGCGTGCTGCTGCGTGACCTCCCGGCCGACCTGCCGGTCTGGATGAGCCACGGCGACTGCGTCACCGAGGCGCCGGAGGGCTTCACCGTCACCGCCGAGTCGGCGGGCGCCCCGGTGGCCGCCTTCGAGGACCTGGCGGGCCGCCGCGCCGGTGTGCAGTTCCACCCCGAGGTCGGGCACACCGCGCACGGCCAGGAGATGCTCACCCGCTTCCTGTACGACATCGCCGGCATCGCACCGACCTGGACGCCGTCGAACATCATCGACGAGCAGGTCGCCCGGATCCGGGAGCAGGTGGGCGACAAGGAGGTCATCTGCGGCCTCTCCGGCGGCGTCGACTCGGCGGTCGCCGCGGCGCTCGTGCACCGCGCCGTCGGTGACCAGCTCACCTGCGTGTTCGTCGACCACGGCCTGCTGCGGGCCGGTGAGGCCGAGCAGGTCGAGAAGGACTACGTGGCGGCGACCGGCATCAAGCTCAAGGTGGTCGACGCCCGGGAGCGGTTCCTCGGCGCGCTCGCCGGGGTGACCGACCCGGAGCAGAAGCGCAAGATTATCGGCCGGGAGTTCATCCGGGTCTTCGAGGCCGCCGCCCGGGAGATCGCCGCGCACGGCGACGTGGAATTCCTCGTGCAGGGCACGCTCTACCCGGACGTGGTGGAGTCCGGCGGCGGCACCGGCACCGCCAACATCAAGAGCCACCACAACGTCGGCGGCCTGCCCGAGGACCTCAAGTTCTCCCTGGTCGAGCCGCTGCGCACGCTGTTCAAGGACGAGGTCCGCACGATCGGCCTGGAGCTGGGACTGCCCGAGGCGATGGTCTGGCGGCACCCGTTCCCGGGTCCGGGCCTGGCCATCCGGATCATCGGCGCGGTCGACGAGGAGCGCCTCGCCGTGCTCCGCAAGGCCGACCTGATCGCCCGGCAGGAGCTGACCACGGCCGGCCTGGACCGGGGCGTCTGGCAGTTCCCGGTGGTGCTGCTGGCCGACGTCCGCAGCGTGGGGGTACAGGGCGACGGGCGCACCTACGGTCACCCGGTGGTGCTGCGCCCGGTCTCCAGCGAGGACGCGATGACCGCCGACTGGTCCCGGCTGCCCTACGACGTGGTGGCCCGGATCTCCACCCGGATCACCAACGAGGTCGCCGAGGTCAACCGCGTCGTCCTGGACGTCACGAGCAAGCCGCCGGGCACCATCGAGTGGGAGTGACGCCGCTCAGGCCGCGGGCGGCGTCTGCGGTCCGGCCCCGGGCTGCGGGGTAGCCGGCGGGACCGGTGCCGCCGGCGGGACCGGCGGCCACCCGGGCGCGGTGCCCGGCGGGTGCGGCCAGGCGGGCGCGCCGGCCGGCTCTTCGGGCATCAGGAACCACATGATCGGGTACGCGAGCGCGGCGAGCCCGCCGGTGAGCACCGTGGCGGTCGCGAAGATCACCCGGATCAGTGTGGGGTCGGCGGCGAAGTAGCGGCCGAGGCCGCTCGCCACACCGGCGATCATGCGGTCGCTGACAGGTCGGCGGAGCTGTTTGTACGGGGCCTGGGAGGGGTTCGGGAAGGTCATGTGTCAACGGTCCCGCGCGCTGCGGCGGTCGACCTCGGTGACCGCCCGGACGGTTACCCTGATCCGTCCCTGAGGCGCCAGCCAAGAGTCAGGAATCCGACTCTTTTCGATGTCGGTAACCCGCTCCGGGGAGAATTTGCTCCCGTGACCACCTCGCTGGAGCCGCTCCGCAGGATCGCGGCATACGCAGTTTGTGCTGATTCAAACGGCCGAGTGTTGCTGGTCCGCGCATCGGAGCGCTCCGGCACCCCCGGCACCTGGTCGCTCCCCGGAGGAGCGGTCGACCACGGTGAGGACCCCAAACACACAGTCGTCCGGGAGACCGCGGCCGAGACCGGGCTCTCGGTGGCGGTCGCCGGCCTCCAGGACGTGCTCGCCGACATGCGGGCGCTACCCGAGCGGCGCATCACGATCCACACCGACCGGCTCCTCTACACCGTGTCGGTCCGTGGCGGGACGCTCACCGATCGGGTCGACCGGCCGACCGACCTGGCCCGCTGGTTCACCCTTGACGAGGCCCGGGAGCTTCCGCTGCGGTCGTTCACCGCACGTGCCCTGGGCCTGCCCACCTCCACCGACGACATCGTGCCGGAGGAGGTGCCCGAGTTCCCCTCGTTCTACGCCGTCCCCGGCCCGGACGGGCTGCACCGGGCGCAGCGCTTCGCCGCGTACGCGGTGGTGACCGACCCGGACGAGCGCGTCCTGCTGACCCGGGTTTCCGACGGCTACCCGGGCGCCGGCTGCTGGCACCTGCCCGGCGGCGGCACCGACTACGGCGAGCAGCCGGGTGCGGCGCTGATCCGGGAACTGGTCGAGGAGACCGGCCAGACCGGCCGCCTGGTCGAACTGCTCGGGGTGGCCAGCCACCGGGACGCCGCCTCGCTCGGCCCGGAGGGCTACCCGATCGACTGGCACGGCGTACGCGCCTTCTATCGGGTGGTCGTCGACCAGCCCGCGCCACCCACCGTGGCCGACGTCGGCGGCTCCACCTGCGAGGCCCGCTGGTTCCGCCGCGACGAACTCGGCGCCCTTCCCACCGACCGCCTCACCGAGGTGACGGCCGAGGCAGTCCAGGCCGCCCACCTTCTCTGACCCGCACCCCCGAGCGCCCCACCCGGCGATCATGAGGTTGACGGCGGGAAATGCCCGCCTCGGTACCGCTAACCTCATGATCGACGGAGTGGGGCGCTCGGGTGCGGGGGAGTGGTGCGGGTGGAACAGCGGCGGCGGGTCGGGGCCTACGGGGTGCTGCGGGACTCCGACGGGCGGGTGCTGCTGGCACGCGGCTCGGCGAAGTGCCCGTACCCGGGGGTGTGGCAGCTGCCCGGCGGCAGCGTCGAGCACGCGGAGCACCCGGCCGACGCGGTGGTCCGCGAGTTCGCCGAGGAGACCGGGCTGACCGTCGCGCCCGGCGCGATCCGGGCCGCGGTGGCCGACGTGGCCGCGTTCGCCGACCTGGGGATCGCGCTGCACACCGACCGGTTGATCTTCGAGGTCGAGGAGCGGGGCGGGCGGCTGCGGCCCGAGCCGGCCGGCGGCACCGACGAGGTGGGCTGGTTCACCCCGCAGGAGGCCGCGAGCCTCCCGCTGATGGTGTTCACCGCCGAACTGCTCGGCCTGCCGGTGACGCCGCTGCCGGCCGGCCTGCCCCGAGGACTGCCCGTCGACCCGGCCGGGCGCTCCGCCGACCGGCGGCAGCGCTTCGCCGCGTACGGACTGGTCACCGACCCCGCCGACCGGGTGCTGCTGACCATGATCGCCGACGGGTATCCGGGCGCGGGTCGCTGGCACCTGCCCGGGGGCGGCACCGACCACGGCGAGCAGCCGGCCGCCGGGCTGCTGCGCGAGCTGGTCGAGGAGGCCGGACAGCTGGGCCGGGTGGTCGACCTGATCGCCGTGGACAACCTGCACAACCCGGCCGCGCTCGGCCCGGAGGGCCGCCCGCTGGACTGGCACGGCGTCCGGGTGATCTACCGGGTACGCGTGGACGCGCCGACCGACGCGGTGGTGACCGAGCTGGCCGGCGGCTCCACCGCGCGGGCCGCCTGGTTCGCGCCGGAGCAGGTAGCGGGCCTGCCGATGACCGACGTCGCCGCCCGCGCCACCGGCCGGCGGGTGAGCTGAATCGCTCGCCGAGCCGCCCTGGTTGACCTCCGGTACAGTCAGGAGTAGGGCCGACCGACGAAAACGGGCGTTGAGCCCCGAGGTGGGAATGAATGGGCGGTTCGCGCGGTTAAGGGAGATATAAGTACCGCCGGCAGCTATCGCCAAGCCCTGGTCCCCTGTGCAATGGTGTACTCCGCAAAAGGGCTGCCGGACCCGAAAGGTCCGGCACGAGACAGCCGGACACCCGCCCCACCGTGGGCGGCAAGCCGATCCGGTGATGGAGGAAACGTGCCGAGAGCCCCATGGCGCCGGCGTCGTACGACTGACAGTCCGCGCCCCGCAGGGCGTCGCTGGGCGGGCAGGTTGCGCCGCAGCAGTACGTTCGCCCGCCAGGTGCTGCTGGTCCGAGTGGGCCGCCGGGACGGCGCGACCGTCTCGGGGACCGACCGGGTCACCCCCGACCACCGTTACGCCGACCGCCAGCGCCTGCGCTACGGCCGGCTCGACACCGACATCGAGACCATGCGCCCGATCAGCCCGGCGCTCGCGCCGGCCGCCCCGGTCGACGACGAGTCTCCGGCGATGGCGATCCCGCTCCTGCCGGGTGAGCGCACCGCTGCCCGGCGGGCCAAGTTCGCGCTCGTCAACGCGTGCACGCTGAGCAGCCTCATGCTCGGCATGCTGGCCATCTTCCTGGCCATGCGCGGTGACGTGCAGATCGCCGCGATCTGCCTGATCGCGTGCGTCGCGTTCGACGGCCTCGACGGCGCGCTGGCCCGCAAGCTCGGTGTGGCCAGCCCGTTCGGCGCGCAGATGGACTCGCTCGCCGACATGTGCTCGTTCGGCCTCGCCGCGCCGGTCGTGGTCTACGCCTCGCTCGCCGGTTCGGTGCCCCCGGCCGCCGCCGCGGTCTCCTGCGCGCTCGTCGCCGCGTGCGCCGCGATCCGGCTCGCCCGGTTCAACGTCTCGCCGAAGGACGGCCGCTTCTTCTGCGGCGTGCCGACCACGATGGCGGCCGCCGTGCTGGCCCTGACCGTGGCCATCGGCGTACCGGTCTCCGGCCTGGTCATGGTGGCCGGCGTGGCACTGCTCGCCTTCGCCATGGTGTCCAGCTTCCCGTACGCCAAGCTGGCCCGGCTGCTGAAGCTGCCGCCGTGGCTCTGGCTGGCCCCGGTGGTCGGCGCGCTCATCGACATCCGGCTCACCTTCGCCCTCGTGGTGGTGGGCTACCTGGTCAGCGGGCCGCTGCTCTGGCTGCACCAGCGCCGTACCGCCTGACCCGACAACGACACAAAAGGGGCGCCGCTGCAGCGGCGCCCCTTTTGCGTGTCCGGCGGCTGTCAGCGCCAGCGGGCGATCACCGTCGCGCCGCCGACCACCTTGTCGCCCGGCCCGACGAGCGGGTCCGCGGCGTCGGCCGGCAGGTAGACGTCGGTACGCGAGCCGAACCGGATCAGGCCGAATCGCTCGCCCCGGGCCAGCAGCGACCCGACGGGTGCCCGCTGCACGATCCGGCGGGCGATCAGCCCGGTGCGCTGCGCCACCACGACGGTGCCGTGGTCGGTGTCCAGCACCGTGTACGCCGCCGCGTTGTGCTCGGCGTCCGGCTTCATGGCGTTGACGAATCCGCCGTCGGCGACGAAGTAGTCGACCACCTTGCCGGCCACCGGGGCGCGGTTGACGTGCACGTCCAGCACCGACAGGAAGACCGCGATCCGCAGCCACTCGCCGTCACCGAAGCGTTCGTCCTGGAGGCGCTGCACGGACAGCACCTGACCGTCCGCCGAGGCGACCACCGCCGACGGGTCCTCCGGCACGTCCCGCTCCGGGTCCCGGAAGAACGCGGCCACCGGCGCGGCGGCCAGCGCCGGCAGCAGCCAGAGCTTCGACTTCGGCCGGGCGGCCCGGGCCAGGGCGGCCAGGCCGAGCGTGATGCCGGCCGCGGCCACCCCGTTCGAGTCGATGTGCATGCCCCGGGTCAGCGGCACGCTCGACGGCCGGTACGCCGGGGACAGCGAGGCCGCGAGCGCGACCGGCGCCGGAGCGAACCGCAGGTGGTGCACCCGTACCGGCGGGGTGTTGCGCAGCACCAGGTCGCTGCGGACGCCGTGCAGCACGCCCTGCCGGTCCAACTCGCCGTCGGCGCCCTCGGTGCGGAACAGCGGCGCGGCGACGCTCAGCACCGCGCCCTCGGCGAGGTACTTCGCCAGCCCGTCGATCGCGGTGCGCGCCTCGTCCGCGGTGCCGGTGAACGGCTCGGCGACGACCACCACCGCGGCGGCGTCGGCCTCGGCGAGGGTGTCGACCACGCGTACCCGGTCGGCGACCCAGCGGCCCTGTGCGGTCACGTGTTCGCGCAGCGCGGCCGCCGCGGCGCCCTCCGCGGGCACCACGGTGAGCCGGTCGCCGGGGAGCAGCGCCTCGATCGCGGCGGCCAGCACCGCGGACTCCGGGGTCGCGCCGACCAGCAGGCCGGCCTTCGGGTCGTTACGCCGGGCGAACTCGCTGACGAGCGTGCGGGCGGCGCGCTCGCCGATGCGGACCGCACCGGAGGGACCGGTGACGCGCACGGCGGGTGACTGGGTCATGTCGGACGGGCTCCTGACGAGATAGCGAACGGACGGGGCGGCTCCGGCGACCCGACCGGCGGCTCCGGCATGGTCGGGGTGCGCGGGCCGGCCGGCGGAGGCGAGATCTCCGCCGACCAGCATAGGCCGCGTCCGAAGGGCGCCGCAGTGGCGCGGTCAGGCCGGATCCCCCGGCGTACGGCGTTCCGGAGCCGCCTCGCCGGCCGGTGGATCGAGCGCCGGCAGTTCGCGGGTGGCCGGCTCCGCGGAGTCGGTGGTGGCCCGGGTGGCCCACTCGTCGGCGCCGTCGGGCGTCTTCGTGTCGGTGACCGCCTCCACGTCGGCGGGAGTCTCCGCGCCGGCGGCCGGGGAGCCGTACGGTGCCGCGACAGTGACGTCCGGCGCGGGTTGTTCCGGCGCGCGGCCGGAGCGCAGCGCGCCGATCAGTCCGAGCAGGCCGATCAGCACCAGCCCGCCGGCCAGGAACCAGCCGACCGGAGGTACGGAGAGACCGAGGATCCGGGCGAGCAGCCACCAGACGGACAGGCCGAGGAAGACGAGTCCGAAAGCGAACGACACGATGTCGGTACGGTGTGCCTTCATCGGGTCACCTCCAGCTTGCCGGCGTTCACGTGGACGAAGAGGCGCAGCTTGCCCCCACCGGGACCGTCGGCACCGGCGTCGGTGGTCTCCCATTGGCGACCGCCGAGCCCGCCGCTGCGCCGGCCGAAGACCGTGGCGTCACCGGCGTTCACGTCGGCCACAGTGGTCACGTCGACGTTCGGCGGTACGACGACTGTCGCGTTGCCGAGGTTCACGTCGACGGTCACCTGGACGTCCTGCTTGTCGAAGTCGATCCCGCGCAGGTCGAGCGTCGCGTCACCGAGGTTGTTCTCGTACCGGTTCGCCAGGTCGCGCAGGTCGGTCGGGGCCCAGGTGACGTTGCCGTCGATGCCGCGTACCCGGTCGTAGGACTCGGCGACGGTGGCGATGCCGAGCGCCGCGGCGGTCACCAGGCCCAGGGCGATCAGCCAGCGGGCCCGGCCGAACCAGGTGCCGACGAGCAGGCCGAGGCCGATGGTCGCGAGCACCGCGGCGAAGTAGCCGGCGGCACCGACCGGGAAGACGTCGAGCAGGTCGAGCATGGCCACCACGCCGAGCGCCAGGAAGATCAGCGAGAACGTGATCGCGCCGAGCGCCGAGCGCTCCTTGGGCCGCTTCGGTGGCCGGGGCGGCCGGACCGGTGGTGGGACGGGTGGCTTTGCCGCGTAGGGGCCGTGCGGGGCGAACGGCGGCCGGTAACCGCCGGGCGGCAGCGGTGCGCCCACCGGCGTGGGCGGCGGCACGGCGGCCGGCTCGCCCGGCCAGGCCGGGCTCCTGCCGTACGCGGGCCAGGTGGCGGTGTCGGCGGCCGGCCCGGTCACGTGCGGCATCGCGACAGTCGTCGGCTCGGACGGGCCCGGCCGGGTGCCGGACGCGGCCGGCCAGCCCGGCGCCGGCAGCGTCGGGTAGCCGGTACCGGAGGGGCCCGCCTCGCGCTCCGCGTCGGACGTGGCCGGGTACCCCGGCTCGGCCGGTGGGTAGCCGGGCTCGGAGACGGACGCCGGCGGGTAGCCCGGTTCGGAGGCGGACGCCGGGGGAGAGCCCGGCTCGGGCCGGCCGGGCGGGGGATAGCCGGGCTCGGCGGGCAGGCCGCCGGACGGCGCCGCGCCGGGGTGTGCCGGTCCGGCGGGCGTGCCGGTCCACGGCGCCGCGGGGGAGCCGCGGTCCACGTACCCGGCGCCGGGGCCTGCGGTGCGGGCCAGGCCACCGGTGGCACCGGACCCGGCGGGGGAGCGTGCGGCGGCGCCGGCTGCGGCGGCTGCTGCCCAGTGCCGCGTTGCTCGCGGTTGAGCAGGAGCGCGCCGCCGATGAGGATCACCGCGCCCAGCAGGATCGCCCGGAACCCGTCGGTGACGACGTAGGCGAAGCCGAGCGCCACCACGATGCCGAGCACGATCACCGTGATCGGGGACATGCTGGACCGGCCCCGGCCGAGCATGGCCTCCACCGGCGAGGCGGTGTCGCCCTCGCCGGGGATGATCAGCCAGCCGGCGACGTACACGATGATGCCGATGCCGCCGAAGAAGCCGAGCACGGCCAGCAGCACGCGCCACAGCACCGGGTCGGTGTTCGTGGCCCGGCCGATGGCGGCGCACACCCCGGCCAGGTAGCGGCCCTCGCGGGGGCGTACCAGGCCGTACCGGGTGGTGAAGCCGGCGGCGCCGGGCGGTGGGGCGTACCCACCGGGTGGCGGACCGCCGAACGGCGTGCCGCCGCCGGGCGGCGGGGTCGCCTGGTCGGTGGTGGGCGCCGCTCCCGGCGGGGGCGGCGGCGGGGCGTCCTGTGCTGCCGCCCAGGGGCGGGGCGGACGGGCAGCGTCCTCGTTCATGCCTTCGATACTGCTGCCCCGGCCGCCCGAGCAGCCTCCGGACCCGACCCTGACCCCACCCTGAGATCCGCCGCCGGTGAAACTCCGGGGCGTCCCCGTGGTCCGGGGCCTCGCCGCCGTGTGACGATCTGAGCGTCGGTGCGCCGCCGGCACAACCGCCTCGACCTGGGAGCCTCCGATCAGCAGCACCCCCGCCCCGCACGCCCCGCGCCTCTACCGGGCCACCGACCACCGGCTGGCCGCCGGGGTGGCCGCGGGCATCGCCGAGCACCTGGGCATCCCGGTGCTGCGGGTACGCGTGGCGTTCATGGTGCTGCTCGGGCTGAGCGGGCTCGGGCTGCTGCTCTACGCCGCCTTCTGGGCGGTGGTCCCGCCCCGCCCCGGCGACACCGCCGTCCCGCCCCGCCGCGACCTCGCCCAGCTGCTGCCGTTCGTGGTGATCGGGCTCGGTGTGCTGCTGCTCCAGGTGGTCGCGTTCAACTCGGTGGGCGCGGCCGGCACCGCCGGCTGGCTGGTGGCGATCATCGCGGTCGGCGCGGGCGTCATCTGGCACCAGTCCGGCCCGGAACGCCGCCGGCAGTGGGGTGACTCGGCGGTGCCCTGGCTGGGCGCGGTGGTGGAGGAGAGCGACAGGCGCGCGTTCGTGCTGCGCTTCATCGGCGGCGGCGTACTCGTCGCGGTGGGCATCATCGGCGTGGCGGCCGTCTACTCGCCGGCGCAGAACTTCGACGCGGTGCTCAACGGCGTGATCTTCGCGCTGGTCGGGCTCGCAGGCGTGGGTGTGGTCACCGGTCCGGTGCTCTGGCGCACCTGGAACCAGCTCCGCTCGGAGCGGGAGGGCCGCATCCGTGAGCAGGAGCGCGCTGAACTTGCCGCGATGGTGCACGACCAGGTGCTGCACACGCTGGCCCTGATCCAGCGCAACGCCAGCGACGTCAAGACCGTCCAGCGGTTGGCGCGGGGTCAGGAGCGTTCGCTCCGCAACTGGCTCTACAAGCCGGCCGCGTCGCCCACGGAGCGCTTCGCCGCGGCCCTGGAGCAGGCCGCCGCCGAGGTCGAGGACACGTTCGCCATCACCGTCGAGGTGGTCGTGGTCGGCGACCGGGAGACCGACGAACGGGTGGGCGCGATCGTGGCCGCAGCCCGGGAGGCCCTGGTCAACGCGGCCCGGCACGCCGGCGTGCAGACCGTGTCGCTGTACGCCGAGGTGGAGCCGGAGCAGGTGAGCGTGTTCGTCCGGGACCGGGGCAAGGGCTTCGACCCGGATACGGTGGAGAATCACCGGCACGGCGTCCGGGGCTCGATCATCGGACGGATGAAGCGGCACGGCGGCCGGGCGGAGATCCGGTCCGAGCCGGGGGAAGGGACCGAGGTCCGGCTGATCCTGCCGATCAGCGGCTCCGGACCCACGGCGGAAAGGGACAAGTGACATGTCCGAGCAGGAACCGGTCGAGGGTACGGCGCCGCGCGGGCCGCTGCGCGTGTTCCTCGTCGACGACCACGCGATGTTCCGGGCCGGCGTCCGCGCCGAGCTGGGGGCGCGCGTGGAGGTGGTCGGTGAGGCCAGCTCGGTGGCCGAGGCGGTGACCCGGATCGCCGCCACCGCGCCGGACGTGGTCCTGCTCGACGTGCACATGCCCGACGGCGGTGGCCGCGCGGTGCTGGAGGCGATGCGGCGTACCCACCCGCAGGTGCGGTTCCTGGCGCTGAGCGTCTCCGACGCCGCCGAGGACGTGATCGGCCTGATCCGCGCCGGAGCGCGGGGGTACGTCACGAAGACGATCTCGCCGGAGGAGCTGACCGACGCGATCCGGCGGGTGGCCGACGGCGACGCGGTGTTCAGCCCGCGGCTGGCCGGGTTCGTGCTCGACGCGTTCGCCTCCCGGCCGGACGCGCCGGTGGCCGACCCCGAGCTGGACCAGCTCACCAATCGCGAGCGCGAGGTGCTGCGGCTGCTCGCCCGGGGGTACGCGTACAAGGAGATCGCCAAGGAGCTCTACATCTCGATCAAGACGGTCGAGACGCACGTCTCCAACGTGTTGCGCAAGCTCCAGATGTCGAACCGGTACGAGCTCTCCCGCTGGGCCGCCGACCGCCGCCTGGTCTAGAAATCCCACGTCCGCGCGGGGGCGGGGCCTCGGCGGCCTCGTACCCCCGGGCGCCTCTGTCGCCCGCTCAGTCGGTGTGGCATCATCCGGACGGACAGAAAACGAGACAGTCGCGCGTCCGTGGGAGTCGCTCAGGTCGGCGCGGTGAACGTCACAACCCTCCCTGCCGCAGGGATGCTTGTCGACCTTTCTATGCCCGTCTTGCCTGTTCAGGGCCCTATCGTCCGTGCGCTTTGTGATCTTTTCTCAAGTATCGGCAACGTGGCGAGCAACTAACGGCTTGATAACGGCACCTTCACGGAAAGGGCCGGTTGGTGTCACAGTGGCAGCACCTCACCCCCCGGTGTGAGGCATCTCGTCGGGCCTGCCGACCACGTGACGCCGCCATCAGCGCCGCCGCGTGGCCGACGGCCCTGCGCGATGTCTCGTCCAGGGTGTGGCGCCCGGCGGATCGGTACCCCTGGGGTGTCCCGAATTCCTCTGCGGTAAACCGGCTTCCTGCGGCTCGGGTCGCCGGTGGTGTCACCCCCAAAGACGTGCGTGAAACTCACGACGGAACCAGGTTAGAAAGAGGAGGCCCCTCGGAATGAGAGTCTCGAAGCGGGCGAGCGGCGCGCTCGCGGTGGGCGCGGCATTCGCGCTCGTCGCGTCCGGCTGCTCCAGCGGGAACAACGACGGTGGCGACGCCGGCGCCAGCTCGGACGGCGCCATCGTCATCGACGGCACCCAGCCGGAGAACCCCCTGGTTCCGGCGAACACCACCGAGACCGGTGGCGGCGCGATCATCGACTGGATGTGGAGCGGTCTGGTCGAGTACCCCAACAACGGTGGGGCGCCGCAGAACCTTCTCGCCGAGTCGATCGACACGAGCGACTCGAAGGTCTTCAAGATCAAGATCAAGCAGAACACCAAGTTCCACGACGGCACCACCGTCAAGGCCGAGAGCTTCGTCAAGGCCTGGAACTGGGCGGCGTACGGCCCGAACGGCGCGCAGAACGCCTCCTTCTTCTCCGACATCCAGGGCTTCGACGAGGTCTACACCGAGGACCCGGACGGCCCGGAGGGCCCGCAGAAGGCTCCGGAGCCGAAGGCCAAGGAGATGTCCGGCCTGAAGGTCGTCGACGAGTGGAACTTCGAGGTCACGCTCACCGCGCCGACCGCCGTGTTCCCGACCAAGCTCGGCTACAGCGCCTTCGTGCCGCTGCCGGACGCGTTCTTCTCGTCCGACCCGGCGACGTTCGGCAAGAAGCCGATCGGTAACGGCCCGGTCAAGCTCGTCTCCTGGCAGGACGACGTCGAGATCAAGCTGACCCGCTTCGACGACTACAGCCTGCGCGACAAGATGAAGATCAAGGACGTCACCGTCAAGATCTACCAGGACGACACGGCGGCGTACAACGACCTGCTCGCCGGCAACCTGGACTTCCAGCAGCAGGTTCCGGTCTCCGCGCTGGCCGGTGAGAAGTGGAAGACCGACCTGGGCGAGCGGGCCATGGCCTCGACCACCCCGTCGACCGGCATCATCGCCTTCCCGATCTACGACAAGCGCTTCCAGAACCCGAAGCTGCGCAAGGCGATCTCGCTGTCCATCGACCGGCAGTCGATCACCGACAAGATCTTCTTCGGTACCCGCAAGCCGGCCGACAGCTGGGCCAACCCGCTGACCCCGGGCGCCGAGCCGGGCAACTGCACCGCCTGCAAGTTCGACGTGGAAGAGGCCAAGAAGCTCCTCGCCGAGGCCGGTGGCTTCCAGGGCAAGCTGACCCTGTCGTACAACGCGGACGCCAGCCACAAGGAGTGGATGGAGGCCGTCGCCCAGCAGATCAAGACCAACCTGGGCATCGACGCGGTCGCCGTCGGCGTGCCGACCTTCGCGGTCTTCCGCGCCAACATCAACGCCTACAAGATGACCGGCGCGTACCGGGCCGGCTGGCAGCAGGACTACCCGGACGTGGAGAACTGGATCAACCCGCTCTACGTCACCGGTGGTTCCTCGAACGACGGCAAGTACAGCAACTCGCAGGTGGACGCCCTCGCCAAGGAGGCCACCGCGGCCCCCAGCATCGAGGAGGCCCACAAGAAGTTCGCTGAGGCCGTCAAGATCATCGACCAGGAAGTCCCGTCGATGCCGATCTACTTCGGTGGCCAGCAGTCCGGCCACTCGGAGAAGATCAAGAAGCTGGAGCTGACCAACGTCGGCGAGCTCGACATCACCTCGGTCGAGCTCTGATCCGAACGGTCTGACCCCGGGTCGGGCTCGCCTACCGGTGAGCCCGACCCGGGGCCGTTCCGCGAGGGGGTGTACAACGAACCCCTCGCACGTTGTCGCCG
Source organism: Micromonospora sp. CA-248089 (assembly GCF_050948515.1). Taxonomy (NCBI): domain Bacteria; kingdom Bacillati; phylum Actinomycetota; class Actinomycetes; order Micromonosporales; family Micromonosporaceae; genus Micromonospora; species Micromonospora sp. CA-248089. The sequence continues at coordinate 5,635,947 of NZ_CP192016.1, read as the reverse complement.
CCGCGCCGGCTCACCCGGCGCTCCCTGTCTGGAGGACCACCCCATGGGCCGTTATCTCTTGAGACGGCTGCTGCAACTCGTGCCGGTGTTCATCGGCACGACGTTCCTGATCTACTGGCTCGTCTGGTCCGTGCCCGGTGACCCCTTCGCCGGCAAGTGCGGCGACCGCGGTTGCCCCCCGAACTACCGGGCCATGATGACCGAGAAGTACAACCTCGACGAGTCGATCTGGGTGCAGTACGCCAGCTACATGAAGAACCTTCTGCAGGGTGACTTCGGTATCACGTTCGGCGGTCGCGAGATCAGCGACATCATCGCCACGTCGTACCCGAACACCCTGAAGCTGGCGGTGGTCGCCCTCGCCATCGAGGCCGTGATCGGTCTCGGCGCGGGCATCCTGACCGGTCTGCGGCGCAACGGCTTCCTGGACAACCTGGTCCTGGTCTCCACCCTCTTCCTGATCGCCCTGCCGGTCTTCGTCATCGGCTTCGTGCTGCAGTGGCTGCTGGGCGTCAAGTGGGGCATCATCAACCCGACCGTGTCCAACGAGATGCGGTTCAGTGAACTGATCGTGCCGGGCTTCGTGCTCGGAAGCGCATCGATGGCGTACATCGCCCGGGTGGCGCGTACGAGCATCGCCGAGAACCGGCGTGCCGACTACGTCCGTACCGCGATCGCCAAGGGCCTGCCCATGCGCCGCGTGGTCGGCGTGCACCTGCTGCGCAACTCGCTCATCCCGGTGGTCACGCTGCTCGGCACCGACCTCGGCGCCCTGATGGGTGGCGCGATCGTGACCGAGGGCATCTTCGGCATCAACGGCATCGGCCGGCAGGTGCTCCGCTCGATCGTCACGAAGGAGAGCGCTACCGTTGTCGGCATCGTGGTGGTGCTGGTGCTCGTCTATCTCGTGATGAACCTGGTGGTCGACCTGCTCTACGCCGCCCTCGACCCGAGGATCCGCTATGAGTGACCGCCGCAGCGAACGAATCGTCCCAGCAGTCTGCGCGGGCAACCACGCCCGCGCCGAGCGCAACGAGGTGCGGGCATGAGTGACCCGAATACCGCGTCGATCGTGACGACGCCGCCCGCGACCATGCCCACCCAGGCCGGTTCGGGCGCTCCCACCAACGCCGGCCTGCCGGAGAGCGCGAAGCAGCAGAAGCCGCGTGGTCTGCTCGGCGACGCCTGGATCGACCTGCGCCGCAAGCCCTTGTTCTGGATCTCGGCGACGATCATCGTGGTGTTCCTCGTGATGGCGGCCTTCCCCTGGCTGTTCACCTCCGGCGACGCGGTCAACGGCACGCTGGAGCGCAGCCGGGTCGAGCCGTCGTCGGCCGCGTGGTTCGGCTACGACGTGCAGGGCCGCGACGTCTACGCCCGGGTCATCTACGGCGCCCGCGCCTCGATCGTGGTCGCGGTGGTCTCCACCGCCCTGACGCTGCTGGTCGGCGGCACGATGGGCATCATCGCCGGCTACCGCGGCGGCTGGGTGGACGCGCTGCTGTCCCGCATCGCGGACATCTTCTTCGGCCTGCCGTTCGTGCTCGGCTCGATCGTCATCCTGACCACGTTCAACGGGTCCGGCACCGACAACGGCGAGTGGACGATCATGGGGCTGGTCATCCTGTCCCTGAGCGTGCTGAGCTGGCCGGTCGTGATGCGGCTGATGCGCTCCTCGGTGCTCGCCACCAAGGAGGCCGACTACATCGTGGCGGCCCGCGCGCTCGGCGCCGGCACCGGCCGGATCATCCTCAAGCACCTGCTGCCGAACTGCCTGGCCCCGCTGCTGGTCTACGGCACGATCATGGTCGGTTCGTTCATCGGCGCGGAGGCCACGCTCTCGTTCCTGGGCATCGGCCTGAAGAGCCCGGTCGTCTCCTGGGGCATCATGATCAGCGAGGCGCAGAACTACATCCGGGTCTCGCCGTTCCTGCTGTTCTTCCCCGCCGCGTTCCTCGTCGCCGCCGTGCTGAGCTTCGTCATGCTCGGTGAGGCGGTCCGCGAGGCCCTCGACCCGAAGCTCCGTTAGGGGAACTGAGTTGTCCGACATTCTCGTGTCCGAGCAGTCCGCCCCGGGCGCCGACGGATCCGGCCGCCCCTCGGGCCGCCTGCTCGAGGTCGACGACCTTCGGGTGGAGTTCCGCACCCGGGACGGCGTCGCCAAGGTCATCAACGGGGTCACGTACCACGTCGACGCGGGGGAGACCCTCGCCGTGCTCGGCGAGTCCGGCTCCGGCAAGAGCGTCACCGCGCAGACCATCATGGGCATCCTGGACACCCCGCCCGGGTTCGTCACCGGCGGGCAGGTCCGCTTCCACGGCAAGGACATGCTCACCATGTCCGCGGAGCAGCGGCGGCGGATCCGGGGCGAGGGCATCGCCATGATCTTCCAGGACTCGCTCTCGGCCCTCAACCCGGTTTTCACCGTCGGCTTCCAGATCGCCGAGCAGTTCCGCGTCCGGCGCGGCATGAGCCGCTCGGACGCCAAGAAGCGCGCGATCGAGATGCTCGACCAGGTGAAGATCCCCAACGCCAAGGGCCGGTTCAGCAACTACCCGCACCAGTTCTCCGGCGGTATGCGGCAGCGCGCCATGATCGCCATGTCGCTGGCGCTGGACCCCGAGGTGCTGATCGCCGACGAGCCGACCACCGCGCTGGACGTGACCGTGCAGGCCCAGATCATGGACCTGCTCGGCGAACTCCAGCGGGAGCGGCAGATGGGCATGATCCTGATCACCCACGACCTCGGCGTGGTCGCCGACGTCGCGGACCGGATCGCGGTCATGTACGCCGGCCGGATCGTCGAGGAAGCCGACGTCTACGACCTGTACCGCAAGCCGGGACACCCGTACACGCTCGGCCTGCTCAACTCGATCCCGCGGATGGACGAGAAGGGCCAGGAGCTCCGCACCATCAAGGGCCTCCCGCCGAACCTGATGAACATCCCGCCGGGCTGCGCGTTCAACCCGCGGTGCCCGATGGCGCAGCCGGTGTGCCGGGAGAAGGTCCCGCCGCTGCTGCAACTGGGCAACGGCCGGGCCAGCGCCTGCCACTTCGCCGAGGAACTGGTGAACCGTGACTGAGAACATCATCGAGGTCCGTGACCTGGTCAAGCACTACCCCGTGACCCGGGGTGTGGTGTTCAAGAAGACCATCGGTCAGGTCAAGGCGGTCGACGGCGTCTCCTTCGACCTCAAGGCCGGCGAGACGCTCGGCGTGGTCGGCGAGTCCGGCTGCGGCAAGTCGACGCTGGCCCGGGTGCTGATGAACCTGGAGAAGCCGACCGGCGGCCAGGTGCTCTACAAGGGCCAGGACATCTCCAAGCTCTCCGGTGGCGCGCTGCGGCGGCTGCGCCGGCAGATCCAGCTGGTGATGCAGGACCCGTACACCTCGCTGAACCCCCGGATGACGGTGGGTGACCTGATCGGCGAGCCGTTCGAGATCCACCCCGAGGTGGCCCCGCGCGGCAGCCGGCGCAGCAAGGTCAAGGAGCTGCTCGACCTGGTCGGTCTCAACCCGGAGCACATCAACCGGTACCCGCACCAGTTCTCCGGCGGTCAGCGGCAGCGCATCGGCATCGCCCGGGCGTTGGCGCTGCGGCCCGAGGTGATCGTCTGCGACGAGCCGGTGTCGGCCCTGGACGTCTCGATCCAGGCCCAGGTGATGAACCTGCTGGAGAAGCTCCAGGCCGAGTTCGGGCTGTCGTACGTCTTCATCGCCCACGACCTGTCCGTGGTGCGGCACCTCTCCGACCGGGTCGCGGTGATGTACCTGGGCAAGATGGTGGAGATCGGCACCGAGGACGAGATCTACGAGCGGCCGACCCACCCGTACACCCAGGCACTGCTGTCGGCGGTGCCGGTGCCGGACCCGACCGTGCGGGAGAGCAAGGCGATCATCCGGCTCCAGGGCGACGTGCCCTCGCCGGTCAGCCCGCCCTCGGGCTGCCGGTTCCGCACCCGGTGCTGGAAGGCGCAGGACGTCTGCGCCCAGGAGGTGCCGCTGCTCCAGATCCGGCCGGGCTCGGACCACCCGAGCGCCTGCCACTTCGCGGAGAAGCGGGAGATCGTCGTCACCCACGAGGTGGCCTGATCCGTTCCGGACCGCCTGCCGGCGTCAGCTCGACGCCGGCAGGCGGTTCGTCGTCTCCGGGGGCGTCACGGCGTCGGCGCGGACGTCACAGCGGGCCGCGACCGGCGCGCAGCAGCAGAAGCGCCAGCTGGGTGCCGTCGGCGCCGAGTTCGCCGCGGAACCGCTCCAGGATCTCCCGCTCGCGGGAGAGCACGAGCCGGGTCCCGCCGGAGGCCATCCGGGTCGCGCCGACCTCCTGGGAGAGCGCGGCCCGCTCCTGCCAGAGCGCGATGAGGGTGCGGTCGATCTCGTCGATCCGCCGCCGGATCTCACCGATCCGCTCCGCCGCCGCCACGTCGTCGGTGCCGGTCCGGGCCGCCGCGGCGCCGGTCGGGTCGCCGCCGGCCGGCCGGCCGTTGCGCGCCGGGCTGCCGCTGGACTCCACCACGTCAGTCATCATCGTCGTCCCTCTCGGGGCTCGGGCCCGGTACCCGGATCCCGGAACGAAAACGCCCCGGGCTCTGGGGAGCCCGGGGCGTTTCGTAGGTCTGTGATCAGGCGCGACCCACGGCTGCCGGACTCCCGGTGCCGTAGTAAAAGTAGAAGCGCTGATCGAACACGTCGTCGAGTATGCCGACCACCCGGGCGGCCGCGCAAGAAGACGCACCAACAGGTGAGACGTCCGGCGCGCGCCGAGCGGTGGCGCGGGCGGGGAAGTGTCCGCCCGGCGGCATAGACTCGGGCTGCGATGCATCCTCTCTTCGACATCCCCACATCCCCGTCCGCGCCGGAGTCCCCGCCCGCGCCGGAGTCCCGGCCGACCCCGCCGCGCCGCCCCGGGGCCGCCGGGTCGGACCCGCGGGCCCTCCTCGACGGCCTGAACGGCCCCCAGCGGGACGCGGTGACCCACGCCGGCTCCCCGCTGCTGATCGTGGCCGGTGCCGGGTCCGGCAAGACCCGGGTGCTGACCAACCGGATCGCCTACCTGCTCGCCGCCCGCGACGTGCACCCCGGCGAGATCATCGCGATCACGTTCACCAACAAGGCCGCCGGCGAGATGAAGGAGCGGGTGGCCGCGTTGGTCGGCCCGCGCGCCCGGCTCATGTGGGTCTCGACGTTCCACTCCGCCTGCGTACGCATCCTGCGCGCCGAGCACGAGCACGCCGGCCTGAAGTCGACGTTCTCGATCTACGACGCGGACGACTCGCGCCGGTTGATGCAGATGGTCGCCCGCGAGCTGGACCTGGACCCGAAGCGCTACCCGGCCCGGGGCCTGGCCGCCCAGGTGTCGAACCTGAAGAACGAGCTGGTCGACCCGGAGGAGTTCGCCGGCCGGGCCAAGGGGCCGAACGAGCGGGCGCTGGCCGAGGCGTACACGCTCTACCAGCGGCGGCTGCGCGAGGCGCACGCGCTGGACTTCGACGACCTGATCATGACGACCGTGCACCTGCTCCAGTCGCACCCGCACGTGGCGGAGAGCTACCGGCGGCGGTTCCGGCACGTGCTCGTCGACGAATACCAGGACACCAACCACGCCCAGTACGTGCTGATCAAGGAGCTGGTCTCCGGCACCGAGGGGATCCCGCCGGCCGAGCTGTGCGTGGTCGGTGACGCCGACCAGTCGATCTACGCGTTCCGCGGCGCCACCATCCGCAACATCCTGGAGTTCGAGCGGGACTTCACCGACGCCCGCACGATCCTGCTGGAGCAGAACTACCGCTCGACCCAGACCATCCTCAACGCGGCGAACGCGGTCATCGACCGCAACACCTCCCGCAAGCCGAAGCGGCTGTGGAGCGACGCCGGGTCCGGCGAGCAGATCGTCGGGTACGTCGCCGACACCGAGCACGCCGAGGCCGACTGGGTGGCCCGGGAGATCGACCGGCTGGTCGACGACGGCGACACCCGCCCGGGCGACGTCGCGGTGTTCTACCGCACCAACGCCATGTCCCGCGTGTTCGAGGAGGTGTTCATCCGGGTCGGCCTGCCCTACAAGGTGGTCGGCGGGGTGCGCTTCTACGAGCGCAAGGAGGTCCGCGACGCGCTCGCGTACCTGCGCGCGGTGGTGAACGACGACGACACGGTCAGCCTGCGCCGCATCCTCAACACCCCGCGCCGGGGCATCGGCGAGCGGGCCGAGGCGTGCGTGGAGGCGCTGGCCGCGCGGGACCGCATCTCCTTCGGCGCCGCGCTGCGCCGGGCCAAGGACGCACCGGGCATCTCGACCCGGGCGGCGAACGGCATCGCCGAGTTCGTCGCGCTGCTCGACGCGGCCCGGGAGCTGGCCGACACCGGCACGCCGGAGGAGGTGCTGGAGGCGGTGCTGACCCGCTCCGGCTACCTGGCCGAGCTGGAGGAGAGCCTCGACCCGCAGGACGCCGGCCGGGTGGACAATCTCCAGGAACTGGTGAGCGTCGCCCGGGAGTACACCGAGCGGATCGAGGCGCTCGGCGCCGACGACGAACGGGCCACGCTCGCCGGGTTCCTGGAGCAGGTGGCGCTCGTCGCCGACGCCGACCAGATCCCCTCCGACGACCCGGACCATCAGGGCGTGGTCACGCTGATGACGCTGCACACCGCCAAGGGCCTGGAGTTCCCGGTGGTCTTCCTGACCGGCCTGGAGGACGGCGTCTTCCCGCATCTGCGCTCGCTCGGCGACACCCGCGAGCTGGAGGAGGAGCGGCGGCTGGCGTACGTGGGCATCACCCGGGCGCGCCAGCGCCTCTACCTGTCCCGCGCGGTGACCCGCTCGGCGTGGGGCGCGCCCGCCTACAACCCGCCGTCGCGGTTCCTCGAGGAGTTGCCGCCGGAGCTGGTCCGCTGGGAGCGCACCGAGGGGTCGTACACCTCGTGGGGTGGCGGGGGCGGCGGTGTCGGCGGCCGGGCGGACCGCGTGGGCCGCGGTGGCTTCGCCGGCGGCACGCCGAAGGCGACCGAGCTGGCGAAGCGGCTGGGCGTGGACGCCAGCCGCCTGGCCACCGCGAGCGAGCTGAAGCAGGCCCCGAAGGTCTCGGTGGGCGACCGGGTCAACCACCAGCGGTACGGCCTGGGCCGGGTGCTGGCGGTGGAGGGTGCCGGACCGGGCGCCCGGGCGCAGATCGACTTCGGCGACCAGACCATGTGGCTGGTGCTGCGGCACGCCCCGATCGACAAGCTCTGAGCGCCGAGCGGGCCCGGTCCGGCTTGTGGCCGGGCCGGGCCCTCCTCGTTTCGTGGTGCTGTCAGCAGGCCACGTCGATGCCCCGGGCGCGCAGGAACGGCGCCGGGTCGATCTGGTTCCACATCGCGCCCTGGTGCACCTCGAAGTGCAGGTGCGGGCCGGTGGAGTCGCCGGTGGAGCCCTCGTAGCCGATGACCTGACCGGCCTTGACCGTGTCGCCCACGGCGACGGCGAGCCGGCTCTGGTGGGCGTAGTGGGTCAGGTAGCCGTTGTGGTGGTCGATGAAGACCGAGATGCCGTAGCCGTCGCCCACGTCACCGGCCTTGACCACGGTGCCCGCCGCGGCGGCGTGGATCGGTGTGCCGGCCGGCATGGCGAAGTCGATGCCGGCGTGCTGGGTGCCCCAGCGGGGCCCGTAGCAGGACGTGATGCCGGCGCCCTTCATCGGGATGACCCAGGTCGGCTTCTTCGCGACCGTCTTCTTCTTCGGCTTGGGCTTCGCGGTCGCCGTCTTCTTCGGTGCCGGGGTGGTCGTGGTCGCGCTCGGGCTCGGCGACGGGCTGGCCGGTACGGGCGACGGGGTGAGCGGCTCGCGGGCCGAGCGGTCGGCGCGGGCGGCGTCGTCGGCGCGGGCCGCGGCACCGAGGTCGACGGCGGCCGGTGTGGGGTCGGCCGGGGCGGTGGTGACGACGACGCCACCGATGCCGAGGCCGAGCAGGGCCACCGCGCCGGTGACCACGTAAACGGTGCGCCGGGCGCGGCGAGGACGCCGGTGCCGGGCGGGAGCGTTGTCCGGGGTGGGGCTGCTGTGCTGCACGGGATCCTTCATCGGTTCGAGGGGCACGTGACCTCGAAATACTGGTGTCGGTGCAGGTCGCAGCGGGTATCGGGGGTGCGGAGGCGGTGGCCTGCCCGGCCACCGCGCGTCCGGTTGTGGACCGGGCGTCCGGCTCGGTCGAAGAGACGATCATCGGCTCGCGTGTTCCCGCTCACACTCGCCGGTGTGACGTGGCAGACATCGGCACAGACGAAACCGCCCGGACCATACGATCCGGGCGGTGACGGGGCGGTACGGAGCGTCAGGACGCGGCTACGTCGCTGTAGAACTCCTCGAGCTCGAGCTGGATGTTCACGCCGCGGTCCTTCAGGAACGCCACCGGGTCCTGCGGCTGGCCCTTGACATGGATCTCCAGGTGCAGGTGGGAGCCGTAGGAGTGGCCGGTGTTGCCGACCAGGCCGAGCTGGTCACCGGCCTTCACCTCCTGGCCCTCCTTGACCGTCACCGCGGAGGAGTGGCCGTAGATGGCCTCGCTGCCGTCGGAGTGCTTGACGATGACGGCGTAGCCGTAGCCGCCGAACCAGCCGGCCTTGGTGACGGTGCCGGCGTGGACCGCCTTGTAGGGCGTGCCCTCCGGGGCGACCAGGTCGACGCCGGTGTGCAGCTTGCCCCAGCGCATGCCGTACGGGGACTTGAAGTCGTAGCCGTGCAGCGGCAGGAGCCATGGGTCCTGCTCGGTGGCCTTGCTGTCGGAGCGGTCGGAACGGGAGGCGGTGTCCGCGCTCTTGCCACGGTCGGCGGCGTCCTGGCTGGCGACCGAGGCCTGCCGGAGCTCGTCGAGGACCGACGGGTTGACGCTCTTGGCGTCGGGGAGGGCGTTCGCGCCGATGGCGACGATGCCGGCGCCGACGAACGCGGTGGTGACCACCGCGGCGTAGCGGCTCCGCGGGGGCGTGGGTACGCGGCGGCGGCCGCGATAGCGATCGGGCTCAGACGACAGGCGCTGGCGCACGCACACCCTCCGTTGTCGGGGATCCGATGCGACTCCGGACCGTTCGGTGAAGCTCTGTCGAACCTCCGGTGTCGCGTCGTCACCCGTCCGTGGACCTGATGACAACCGTGGACACGTTAGCCAACCGCCACTCCTGTCACAAGCCGAAGCGCCGAAATGCTGATTCGTTATGTCCAATTCCATCCGACCTTGTCATATCTCGTGCCGCCGGTCGGGTGGCTTGTCGACTGCCCATTCGTCGCGGACAGTGACCGAACGGCGGAGGTGTCCGGCTTTCCGCGTACCCGGGTGGGCGGTAGGGGCCTGGCTCGAATGTGGGAAGGTCCGGCCCGGCTTCCCGCCTCCCGTCCGGCCGGGTTACCGTTCGTTCAGGTCAGGAGTGCCGGTGAAAGGTGTGCGCAGATGAGCTCTCGTATCCGGGTCGTCGTCGCGAAGCCCGGCCTGGACGGCCACGACCGGGGGGCGAAGGTGGTCGCCCGCGCCCTGCGCGACGCGGGCATGGAGGTCATCTACACCGGCCTGCACCAGACGCCCGAGCAGATCGTCGAGACCGCCATCCAGGAGGACGCGGACGCGGTCGGCCTGTCGGTGCTCTCCGGCGCGCACATGACGTTGTTCAAGCGGGTCGTCGAACTGCTGACCGAGCGCGAGGCCACCGACATCGTGGTGTTCGGCGGCGGCATCATCCCCGAGGCCGACATCCCGGAGCTGGAGCGGCTCGGCGTCGCGAAGATCTTCACCCCGGGTGCCACCACCGGGTCGATCGTCGAGTGGGTACGGGAGAACGTGGCCCAGCCGGTCGGCTGACCGCCGCGTTTCCGGCCCCGGGCACGGGGGAGGGGCCGGACGCACCCCTCACACGTCCGGCCCCTCTATGCACGATGCCCCGCCGCCACCCCTCGACCGACAGGGCATCGGCCGCTCCCGTCGTCGCGCTTGACCAGCGCGCCGACATCACACTCAACGACGCCCCCGACGGGCGGTTACGCCCCGGCCCGGACATCCCCCGGACGGCTGACGCCCGCGCGTGCCGGCGCGGTCGCGACCGGCCCGGCCGGGTCCGGCCTGTGCATTACCGCACACACCGCACCCGCTCGGTTGCCGCCGGTTCCCATCTCGTTAGGCTGCGGCAAATGGCCTGTCTGTTCTGATGACAGGCGTCAAACTGATTTTCCGAAGCTGGTGGCGGCGCGACGGCGCGCCGCGGAGACGGGACGGGACGCGCAAACGTGGACCTGTACGAGTACCAGGGGCGGGACCTGTTCGAGCGGCACGGCTTGCCCGTGCTCGCCGGCGGCGTCGCCACGACCCCGGAGGAGGCCCGCGCGATCGCCGAACGCCTCGGCGGCCGGGTGGTCGTCAAGGCGCAGGTGAAGGTCGGTGGCCGCGGTAAGGCCGGCGGCGTGAAGCTGGCCGAGGGCGCGGAGGAGACGGTGGCCCGGGCCACCGACATCCTCGGCATGGACATCAAGGGTCACACCGTCCACAAGGTCATGATCACCGTGACCGCGGACGTGGCCGAGGAGTACTACTTCTCATACCTGCTCGACCGGGCGAACCGCACGTTCCTCTGCATCGCCAGCGTCGCCGGCGGCATGGACATCGAGCAGGTCGCGGCCGAGACGCCGGACCGGGTCGTGAAGGCGCCGATCGACGCCAACACCGGCGTGGACGAGGCGAAGGCGCGCGAGATCGTCAGCGCGGCCGGATTCCCGGCCGAGATCGCCGACCAGGTGGTCGAGGTCGCGGTCAAGCTGTGGCAGGCGTTCGTGGCCGAGGACGCCACGCTCGTCGAGGTGAACCCGCTGGCCACCACCAAGGACGGCAAGCTGCTGCTCCTGGACGCCAAGGTCACCCTGGACGAGAACGCCGGGTTCCGGCACCCGGACCACGAGGCCCTGGTCGACCAGGCGTCGGTGGACCCGCTGGAGCAGGCCGCGAAGGCCAAGGACCTCAACTACGTCAAGCTCGACGGCGAGGTCGGCATCATCGGCAACGGCGCGGGCCTGGTCATGTCCACGCTCGACGTGGTCGCGTACGCGGGCGAGCGGCACGGCGGCGTCAAGCCGGCCAACTTCCTCGACATCGGCGGCGGCGCGAGCGCCGAGGTGATGGCGAACGGCCTGGAGATCGTCCTGTCCGACCCGTCGGTCAAGAGCGTCTTCGTCAACGTCTTCGGCGGCATCACCGCCTGCGACGCGGTCGCCAACGGCATCGTGCAGGCGCTGGCGCTGCTGGAGCAGCGCGGCGAGAAGGCCACCAAGCCGCTCGTCGTGCGCCTCGACGGCAACAACGCCGAGGCCGGTCGGGCGATCCTCGACGACGCGGCCAACCCGCTGATCCAGCGGGTCGACACCATGGACGGCGCGGCCGAGCGGGCCGCCGAGCTGGCAGCTGCGGGGGTCTGACAATGGCTATCTGGCTGACCAAGGACTCCAAGGTCATCGTGCAGGGGATGACCGGTTCCGAGGGTTCCAAGCACACCCGGCGGATGCTCGCCGCCGGCACCAACGTGGTCGGCGGTGTCAACCCGCGCAAGGCCGGCACCACTGTCGACTTCGACGGCACCGAGCTGCCCGTCTTCGCCTCCGTCGCGGACGCGATGAAGGAGACCGGCGCGGACGTCACTGTCATCTTCGTACCGCCGCAGTTCACCAAGGCCGCGGTCGTCGAGGCGATCGACGCCGGCATCGACCTGGCCGTGGTGATCACCGAGGGCGTGCCGGTGCACGACACCGCCGCGTTCTGGGCGTACAACCAGTCCAAGGGCGAGCGCACCCGGATCATCGGCCCGAACTGCCCGGGCATCGCCTCGCCGGGCGCCTCGAACGCCGGCATCATCCCGGCCGACATCACCGGCTCCGGCCGCATCGGCCTGGTCAGCAAGAGCGGCACGCTGACCTACCAGATGATGTACGAGCTGCGCGACATCGGCTTCTCCACCTGCGTCGGCATCGGCGGTGACCCGATCATCGGCACCACCCACATCGACGCCCTGGCCGCCTTCGAGGCGGACCCGGAGACCGACGCGATCGTCATGATCGGTGAGATCGGCGGCGACGCCGAGGAGCGGGCGGCCGAGTTCATCAAGGCCAACGTCACCAAGCCGGTGGTCGGCTACATCGCCGGCTTCACCGCCCCGCCCGGCAAGACCATGGGTCACGCCGGCGCGATCATCTCGGGCTCGGCGGGCACCGCCGACGCCAAGAAGGCAGCGCTGGAGGCGGTGGGCGTCAAGGTCGGCAAGACCCCGACCGAGACCGCCAACCTGATGCGGGAGCTCATGTCCGGCCGCTGAGCGGTCGTGCGAGACGCCGAGAGGGCCGACCGGGGAACCGGTCGGCCCTCTCGCGTTCAGCGATACCAGTACGGGTAGTACGAGTTGCCCCGGGCGCGCACGATGGCGCTGGCGACGATGTTGATCACACCGAACGCGATGCCCAGCCAGCCGAGCAGCTGCGACTTGCCGTTGCGCCGGGCGTCGCGGATCGACAGCGCGCCGAAGACGATGCCGAGGACGCCGCAGCAGAACAGGCCGAAGACTATGCCGAGGACGCCCCAGAGCGTGGTCCGGTCCCGGCCGACGGCCGGTGGCGGCGGGGGCGGCGGATACGGAGCGTGCACGGCTTCCTCCGAGCGGTCGGCGCCGCGACGGAAACGGACGCGTCTGAGGCCGAGGCTAGACCGGATCACCGCCGCGGGGCCGGGGTTCGCGCGAACTCGCCACGCTGCCGACCCGGTATCGGACTGCCGTCCTTCCCGCGGCGTGCCAGAGTAGACACGATGTCACGCGTCACCCCTGACCAGCCCCGCCGTCCGGCCACCGGTCCCCCCGCCGGCTCCCGGCCGCCCGGCCGTGCCCGCCCGGCCGCGCGGGTGCCCGCGCCCCGACCGGGTGAGGAGCCCCGCAGCCGGGCTCCCCTACCGGTCGCCGCCGGGGTGGCCGCGCTCTGGGCGGCGCTGACCTCCTGGCTGCCGGTCTCCGTCGTGCTGGGCCTCGCCCAGCTCAGCGAGGACGCCGGCTCGTTCGGCGGCGCGCTGCGCGCCGGCCTGGCCGGCTGGCTGCTCGGCCACGGGGTGCCGCTGGGCACCACCGCCGGGCCGCTCGGCCTGGCGCCGCTCGCACTCAGCGTGCTCGCCGTCTGGCGGCTCACCCGCGCCGGGGTGCACGTCAGCCGGGCCGTCGGGGCGCGCGGTGGGGGCTCGCCCCGCCAGGCGCTCACCGTCGCGGTCGCCGTCGGCATCGGGTACGCGCTGCTCGGCGCGCTCGCCGCGTTCGCCGTCGACGTGGGCGGCCTGCGGGTCTCCCCGGTGACCGCCGCGTTCACGTTCGCCGCGTTCGGCGTACCGGCCGCTCTGGTCGGCGCGCTGCGCACCACCGGTGTGTGGGCGCTGCTGGCCGCGCGCTGCCCGCCGCCGGTGCGCGACGGCCTGCGTACCGGACTGGTCGCGGCGCTGCTGTTGTGCGGCGCGGGCGCCGGCGCGGCCGGGCTGGCCGTGGCCACCGGCGGCGGCGACGCGGCCGACATGATCGGGGCGTACCGGACCGGGGTGGCCGGCCAGGCGGGCATCACGCTTGTCAGCCTCGCCTACGCGCCGAACGCGACCGCCTGGTCGGCGAGCTACCTGCTCGGTCCCGGGTTCGCGGTCGGCACCGACACCGCCGTCCGGACGAGCGAGGTGTCCGTGGGCGCGCTGCCGGCCGTACCGCTGCTGGCCGGCCTGCCGCGTGGCCCGATGGACGGGCTGGGCGGCGCGCTGCTCGCAGTGCCGGTGCTGGCCGCGATGGCGGCCGGCTGGCTGCTGGCCCGGCGGCTGCTGCGCGCGGCCGCCGAGGAACGGGCCGAGGTCCGCTGGCCGGCGCTGCTGCTGCCGGCTGTGCTCGCCGGGCCGGTCGCCGGCGCGCTGCTGGGGCTGTTCGCGGCGGCCTCCGGGGGATCGCTCGGCGGTGGCCGGCTGGCGGAGGTCGGGCCCTCACCGTGGGCGGTGGCCGTGGTGGCCACGCTGGTGATCGGGGTGGGCGCGGTGCTCGGCGCCGCCGCCACCCGCACGCTGACCCGCACCCGCTGACGCGCCGCCTCCGGGGGCGGGATACGCGTCAGGGGCGCCCACCGGTCGGTGGACGCCCCTGGACGGCGGACGATCAGGGCTGGGCCGGCAGGCTGAGGTTGGCGAAGATGCCCAGGATGATCAGGACGATGCCCAGGCCGGCGCCGATCGCGCCGCAGATCAGACCGGTCTTGGCCTGACCGTCGTTGTTGGCGAGCCCCTGCGCGGCCTTCTGGCGGCCCAGGTAGCCGGTGACGGCCGCCGCGATACCGAGCGGGATGCCGAGGTAGAAGCAGCAGACCATCGGGATCGAGGCGATACCGAGGATCATGGACACGAGGCCCAGCGTGTTGTTCGGGGCCTGGCCCGGACCGGCCGGGTAGCCGGCGCCCGGATACTGCGGCGCGGCGCCGTACGGCTGCTGCTGCTGCTGCGCGTACGGGTCCTGGCCGTAGGCGGGCTGACCCGAGGTGGGCTGGCCGTACGGCTGGCCCGAGGTCGGCTGCTGGCCGTACTGCGGCTGCTGCCCGTACGGGGGCTGCTGGCCGTACTGCGGGGCCTGCGGCGGCGGGGCGTACGGGTCGTGCGGCTGAGCGGTCGGGTCCTGGTTCGGCTGCTGGCCGTACGGGTCCTGTCCGGGGTAACCGGGCTGCATGTCTGGGTGCTCCTCAGATCGGTTCGGGTTGTCGGTCAGTTGCTGCCGCTGTTGCCGGCGAGACCAGCCAGGCCGCCGAGGAGGCAACATCCCACCACGATGACGCCGATCCAGATCAGACCGACGATGAGGGCCCACTTGGACCACTTCTTGGACTCGGCTGCGGCGGCCTGGGCGCCGGCGTAGTCACCCTGCTGGATCAGCGGGTTGACCTTTGACGCGTTGATGATGGCCGGGATCGCGAGCGGCCAGAACAGGAAGATCGCGACGATGGACATCGTCATGTTGTTGTCGATCTGCTGCGGCTGCTGCGGGGGGTATCCGGGCTGCATGGGACGTACTCCTCGGTCCGGCGGCACGCGGCGTGCCGGGTTCACTGGGGGTGCGGGCCGGGCACGGGGCCGGACACCGGGCGACCGGCAGCGTACCGCGACCACGCCATCCGAGAGGTCACCCGATGAGCCGCCGCCCCGCGGCCGAGCCGCCTGACCTGCCCGATAGGGTTGCCCGGTGACCGAGCCCGCGTCCGTCGCCCGCCTCGTCGTCCTCGTCTCCGGTTCCGGCAGCAACCTCCAGGCGCTGCTGGACGCCACCGCCGACCCCGCCTACGGCGCCCGGGTGGTCGCCGTCGGCGCCGACCGGGACGGGATCGCCGGCCTGGACCGGGCCGCCGCAGTTGGCGTGCCGTCCTTCGTCGAGCGCGTCAAGGACCACCCCACCCGCGACGACTGGGACAAGGCGCTCACCGCGCGGGTCGCCGAGCACCGGCCCGACCTGGTCATCAGCGCCGGCTTCCTCAAGCTCGTCGGCCCGGAGTTCCTGGCCGCGTTCGGCGACCGCTACCTCAACACGCACAACACGCTGCTGCCGGCGTTCCCCGGCATCCACGGCCCCCGCGACGCGCTGGCGTACGGCGTGAAGGTCACCGGGGCCACGCTGTTCTTCGTCGACGCCGGGATGGACACCGGGCCGATCGTGGCCCAGGTCGCCGTGCCGGTGCTCGACGACGACGACGAGGACACGCTCACCGAGCGCATCAAGTCCGCCGAGCGGCGCCAGCTCGTCGAGCAGGTCGGCCGCCTGGTCCGTGAAGGCTGGACGATCACCGGAAGAAAGGTCACCATCCCGTGAACGCCACTGAGGACGCCGGTCGCCGCCCGATCCGGCGCGCGCTGGTCAGCGTCTACGACAAGACCGGCCTGGTCGAGCTGGCCCGCGCCCTGCACGAGGCCGGAGTCGAGATCGTGTCGACCGGGAGCACCGCGTCGACGATCGCCGGCGCCGGGGTGCCGGTGACGCCGGTCGAGCAGGTCACCGGCTTCCCGGAGATCCTCGACGGGCGGGTCAAGACGCTGCACCCGAAGATCCACGGTGGCCTCCTGGCCGACCTCCGCAAGGACGCGCACGCCGCGCAGCTCGACGAGCACGGGATCGCCGGCATCGACCTGCTGGTCTCCAACCTCTACCCGTTCCAGGCCACCGTCGCCTCCGGCGCCGACACCGACGAGTGCGTCGAGCAGATCGACATCGGCGGTCCGGCGATGGTGCGGGCCGCGGCGAAGAACCATGCCTCGGTGGCGGTGGTGACCGACCCGGCCGCGTACCCGGCGGTGGTGGCCGCGCTCGCCGAGGGCGGCTTCACGCCGGCCCGGCGCCGGGCGCTGGCGGCCCGTGCGTTCGCCGACATCGCCGACTACGACGTGGCGGTGGCCGACTGGTTCGCCACCACCGTGGCGCCGGCCGAGGACGGCTGGCCGGAGTTCGCCGGGCTGGCGCTGCGTCGCCAGGCGGTGCTGCGGTACGGCGAGAACCCGCACCAGGCGGCGGCGCTCTACACCGACCCGGGCGCGCCGGCCGGGCTGGCCCAGGCCGAGCAGCTGCACGGCAAGGAGATGTCCTACAACAACTATGTCGACGCGGACGCCGCCTGGCGGGCCGCGAACGACTTCCCGGACCAGCCGGCGGTGGCGATCATCAAGCACGCCAACCCGTGCGGCATCGCTGTCGGCGCGGACGTGGCCGAGGCGCACCGCAAGGCGCACGCCTGCGACCCGGTCTCCGCGTTCGGCGGCGTGATCGCGGTGAACCGGCCGGTCGACGCGGCGCTGGCCGGCCAGGTCGCGGAGATCTTCACCGAGGTGCTGGTGGCGCCCGGCTTCGACGAGGACGCGCTGGATCTGCTGCGGGCAAAGAAGAACCTCCGCCTGCTGCGGGCGCCCGAGTTCGCGGTGCGGCCGGCGGAGTGGCGGCAGGTCAGCGGCGGCGTGCTGGTGCAGTCGCGGGACGCCGTCGACGCGCCGGGCGACGACCCGTCCGGCTGGGCGCTCGCGACCGGCGACCCGGCCGACGAGGCGACGCTGCGCGACCTGGCGTTCGCCTGGCGGGCGGTCCGCGCGGTCAAGAGCAACGCGATCCTGCTGGCCCGCGACGGCGCCACGGTCGGTGTCGGCATGGGACAGGTCAACCGGGTGGACTCGGCGCGGCTGGCGGTCAGCCGGGCCGGTGACGAGCGGGCCCGCGGCTCGGTCTGCGCCTCGGACGCGTTCTTCCCGTTCGCCGACGGCCCGCAGATCCTCATCGACGCCGGGGTGCGGGCGATCGTGCAGCCGGGCGGCTCGATCCGGGACGAGGAGACCATCGCGGCCTGCAAGGCGGCGGGCGTCACCATGTACCTGACCGGGACCCGGCACTTCTTCCACTGACCGGCCCCGCCGGGAAGCCTCGGCCCCGGGTGCGTCCGTCGTTCACGCGACAGGCGCACCCGGGGCCGTGCCGTTGCCCGGCGTCGGAGGCGGTTGCTAGCGTGTGCGCGGCGACGATCGAGCGTCTCCGCTGTCTGTGAGCCCGGCAGGTGTGCCATGCGTGTTCGCGACCGGTTGACCGCCGTCGTCGTCACGCTGGCGCTCGTCCTGGCCGGCCTGGGCGTGGCCGTCGCACCCGCCGCTCCGATCGTCGAAGGCGTTTTCCCCGTCGCGCCGTCCGCTTCCGCCGCTGCCTCGGCGAGCGGAACGAGCCCGGTCGGGCTGCGTGCCGCGTACCCCGAACGGTCCTGGCCGGAGCTCGCCGCCGGGCCGTGGCACGACCACGGCGGCGGCCTCGGCTACGCCGACGGACCGGACGACCTGGCCCCGGCCGCGCTTCCGCGCGCTGCCGGTCCGGTCGTGCCGGAGCCGGTCGTGCCCGCGCCCCGGCCGCCGGTCGTGCCGCTGCCGCCGCGCGGACCGCTCGCCGCGCGCGCCCCGCCGGCCGCCTGAGCCGCACCGAACCCGCAGCCCGCACCGGGACGCGCGCTCGCGCCGCACCGGAACCCGCCGCGTCGACCCGGCGGTTCCGCCGCGAGCTGCCGCCCACCGGTACGGCGGCGCGCCTCACGCCGCCGGTCCGGCTCGGGTTCGCCCCGGGTCCGCCGTCCGCACGCGTGCCCGCATCGAAGGCCTCGTCCCCACTTCCTCCGGGGGACGGGGCCTTCGTCGCGCTCACGTCTCGGTGCGGACCTCGGCGAAGTGGCAGGCGCTGGGGTGCGGGTCCGCCGCGCGGGGCACCGCCTGCGGGTCCTGCGTCGCGCAGACCTCCTCGGCCTTCCAGCAGCGGGTCCGGAAGTGGCAGCCGGACGGCGGCTCGGCCGGGCTGGGCACGTCGCCGGTGAGCCGGATGATGGTCCGCCGGTCGCGGGCCTCCGGGTCGGGCACCGGCACCGCGGACAGCAGCGCCTGGGTGTACGGGTGGGTCGCGCGCTGGTAGATCTGCTCCTCGGTGCCGATCTCCACGATCCGGCCCAGGTACATCACCGCGACCCGGTCGGAGATGTGCCGCACCACCGACAGGTCGTGGGCGATGAAGATGTACGACAGCCCCAGCTCGTCCTGGAGCTGTTCCAGCAGGTTGATCACCTGCGCCTGGATGGACACGTCGAGCGCCGACACCGGTTCGTCGCAGACGATGATCTCGGGACGCAGCGCGAGCGCCCGGGCGATGCCGATGCGCTGGCGCTGGCCGCCGGAGAACTGGTGCGGGTAGCGGTTGACGTGTTCCGGGTTGAGCCCGACCACGTCCAGCAGCTCCTGCACCCGCTGCCGCCGGCTGCGCTTCGGCGCCGCCTCCGGGTGGATCTCGAACGGCTCGCCGATGATGTCGCCGACCGTCATGCGCGGGTTCAGCGAGGTGTACGGGTCCTGCATCACCATCTGCATGTTCCGCCGCAGCCGGCGCAGGTCGGCACCGCCGGCCCGGAGCAGGTCGCGTCCCTCCAGCGTGACCCGCCCGGCGGTGGGCGTCTCCAGGCGCATGAGCAGTCGCGCCAGCGTGGACTTGCCGCAGCCGGACTCGCCGACCACGCCGAGCGTCTCGCCGCGCCGCAGCTCGAACGAGACGCCGTCGACCGCCTTGACCTGGCCGATCGTCTTCTTGAACAGCACGCCCTGGCTGATCGGGAAGTGCTTGACCAGGTGGTCGACGGCGAGGATCGTCTCGCCGCGCACCTTGGCGGGCTCAGCCGTCGCGGTCATCGTGCACCTCCTGGGCGAAGTGGCACGCGCTGGTCCGTCCGTCGCCGAGCACCAGGTCGTGCGGCACCTCGTCCACACAGACCGGCTGGACGTACGGGCACCGGGGGTGGAACGGGCAGCCGGACGGGATCGCCATCAGGTTCGGCGGCAGCCCGCGGATGCTGGACAACGCCTGGCCGCGCACGTCCAGGCGCGGGATCGACTCCAGCAACCCCTTGGTGTACGGGTGGGCCGGCGCCCGGTACAACGCGTACACGTCGGCGTGCTCGACGATCCGGCCCGCGTACATGACCGCGATCCGGTCCGCGACCCCGGCGACCACGCCCAGGTCGTGGGTGATGAGGACGAGCGCCATGCCGAGGTCGCGGCGCAGGTCGGCCAGGAGGTCCATGATCTGCGCCTGCACGGTGACGTCCAGCGCCGTGGTCGGCTCGTCGGCGATCAGCACCTTCGGGTCGAGCGCCAGCGCCATGGCGATCATGACCCGCTGGCGCATGCCACCGGAGAACTGGTGCGGGTAGTCGCCGAGCCGCTTCGCCGCGGCCGGAATCCGGACCAGGTCCATCAGCTCGACGGTGCGCTTCCGGGCGTCGGCCCGCGACATCCCGGCTCGCTCGCGCAGCGACTCGCCGATCTGCCAGCCGACCGGAAAGACCGGGTTCAACGCCGACAGCGCGTCCTGGAAGATCATCGCGATCTCGGCGCCGCGGATCTGCCGGCGTTCCTCCTCCGGCCGGGTGAGCAGGTCCCGCCCCTGGTAGAGGATCTGCCCGGCGCGCACGTACGCGGGCGGGGTGTCCAGGATGCCCATGATCGCCTGGGCGGTGACGGACTTGCCGGAGCCGGACTCGCCCAGCACCGCGAGCGTCTCACCGGCGTCCAGGTGGTACGTCACCCCGTTGATCACGCGGGCCACGCCCTCGCGGGTGCGGAACTCGACGTACAGGTCCCGTATCTCCAGCAGGTGCCCGCCGGGCGGGGTGGGTGAGGCCGGCGTGGGCCGGACCGCGTTCTGCGTCATGAGAAGTCACCGGAGCTTCGGGTCGAAGGCGTCGCGGATCGCGTCGCCGAGCATGATGAAGGCGAGCACGGTCAGGGCGAGGAACGTCGACGGCACGATCAGCGGCGTCGCCGACTCCCGCATGTGCACCCGGCCGGCGTCGATGTCGATGCCCCAGGAGATGGTCGGCGCCTTCAGCCCGATGCCGAGGAAGCTCAGTGTCGCCTCGGCCGCGATGAACGACCCGAGCGCGATGGTGAGCACCACGACGGCCGGGGCCAGCGCGTTCGGCAGGATGTGCCGCCACATGATCCGGCCGTTGCCGGCCCCGAGCATCCGGGCGGCGGCCACGTAGTCCTGCTCCCGGGCGGTGATCACCGAGGACCGGACCACCCGGGCCGCCGTGGTCCAGCCGAGCAGCGCCAGGACGAGGATCACCGCGAACAGCCGTACCGTGTCGCCGCTCGTGCTGACCCGCTTGAGCAGCACGATCGCGGCCAGCAGCAGTGGGATGCCGAGCACGATGTCGATCACCCGGGACAGCACCGCGTCGACCCATCCGCCGAAGTAGCCGGCGACCATGCCGACGACGAGCGCGATCACGCCGGTGATCAGCGCCGAGAACGCGCCCACGAGCAGTGAGGCGCGGGCGCCGTAGACCGCCCGGGCGAACGTGTCGCAGCCCTGGAAGTCGTACCCGAAGATCGCCCCGCCGGACGGCCCGGCGTGCTGCCGGGACAGCACGCAGTCGCGTGGGTCGTTCGCGGCGAACAGCCCTGGCGCCACGGCCATCGCGGCGACCAGCACCACCAGGAACAGGCTGATCCAGAAGACCGGGTTGCGGCGCAGGTCCCGCCAGGCGTCACCGGCCAGGCTGCGGGCCCGGTCCGGCCGTCCGGCCCGGCCGGGCGTGCCCGGTTCGCCGGACACGCCGCGCCGCGCGGCCTGGTTCTCCGTCGCCGCCACCGTCTCGAAGTCGCTCACTGCGGCACCTCGCTGCGCTCACTCATAGCGGATCCTCGGGTCGAGGACGGCGTAGAGCACGTCCACCACCAGGTTGGACAGCAGGTAGACCACGACGAGCACGCTGACGATGCCGACCACCAGGGGGCCGTCCTCGGTGCGGATGCCGCGGAACAGGTTGAAGCCGACGCCCGGGACGTTGAACACGCCCTCGGTGATGATCGCGCCGCCCATCAGGTTGCCCAGCTCGACGCCGAGGAAGGTGACCACCGGGATGAGCGAGTTGCGCAGCACGTGCACGCCGACGATCCGGCGTCGCCGCAGGCCCTTTGAGCGGGCGGTCCGGACGTAGTCGGCGCGCAGGTTCTCGGTCACCGAGGTACGGGTCAGCCGCAGCGCGGTGGCCAGGGACAGCGACCCGAGCACGATGCCGGGTAGCAGCAGCGCGTAGAAGGACGGCTGGGCGCCGGCGGTGGGCGGGAAGACCGGCCAGCGTACGCCGAGGAAGTACTGCGCCAGCGGGGCCAGCACGATGGTGGGGATGCCGAGCACCAGCAGCGTCAGTACGAGCGTGGCGTGGTCGAACACGCCGGAGCGCCGGATCGCGGCGATGACGCCCGCGGTGACCCCGAAGATCACGGTCACGGCCATCGCGATCACGGCGAGCTTCAGGGTGACCGGCCAGGCGGCGGCGAGGATGTCGCTGATCTGCCGCCCGGTCAGCGACTGCCCGAGGTCACCCCGGACCAGGCCGCCGAGGTAGTCGAAGTAGCGGTAGAAGAAGCCGCCGACACCTGTCGCGTCCAGATGGTACTTCTCGGTCAGGTAGGCCCGCTGCGCGGCGGTCACCGGCCGCTCTCCGGCGAGGGCCTGGATCGGGTCTCCCTGCCCCGCGAACATCAGCGCGTACACGATCAGAGTGGTCCCGAAGAAGGCGAGGACCATCTGGAGCAGCCGCCGCAGGATGAACCGGAACATGCTGGCAAGTCTGCCGAAAGCGGCCGAAATGCGTGCCAATGCGAGGGCCGGGCCACCCGGTGGGGGTGGCCCGGCCCGTCAGCAGGGTGTCAGGCGCGTTCGATCTTCAGCAGGTCCACCCGGTCGAAGAGGTCCACGTGGACGTTCTTGACCTTGGTCGAGTGGCCGAAGTTGTTCTGCCCGTACCGGAGCGGGATCACCGGCATGTCCTGCGCGAGCAGGTCCTCCGCCGCCTGGTACTTCTGGATCGCCTCGTCCTCGGTCGCCGCGCGGGCGCCCTCGGCGAGCAGCTTGTCGAACTCCGGGTTGCTGTAGCCGTAGTAGTTCGACGAGCCGGTGCTGCTGTACAGCGGGCCGAGGTAGTTCTCCATGGACGGGTAGTCCATGACCCAGCCCATCCGGAACAGGCCGACCGGCTGCTTCTGCTTCAGCTTGGTCAGCAGGTCCGCGAACTTCGGCTCGGCGGTGCCGACGCACTCCACATCCAGGTTGGCCTTGAGCTGGTTGCAGGTCGCGTCGATCCAGTCCTTGTGGCCGCCGTCGCCGTTGTAGGACAGCTCGATCTTCTTCGGGCCGCCCGCGGCCTCGTACGCGGCCTTGGCCTTGACCGGGTCGAACGCGCCCGCGGTGCCGATGGTGTTCTCCCGGTAACCGGCCACCACCGGCGAGACGAACGAGCGGGCCGGCTGCTGCGAGTCCTTGAAGATCGACTTGGTGATCTCGTCGCGGTCGATCGCCATCGAGATCGCCTTGCGCACCTCGGGCTTGCTGAACTCCTCCTGGAACGTCGGGAAGGCCAGCACCTGCAGCGACGAGGCGGGGCTCTGCTGGAAGCGGTCGCCCAGGTCGGTCGCGGCGGTGGACAGGTTCTCGGTCGGGATCGTCTTGATCACGTCGAGGTTGTCCGACAGCACGTCCGCGTACGCGGCGGTCGGCTGCTGGTAGATGCGGAACTCGACGCCGCCGACCTTGGGCTGCTGGCCCGGGAACGCGTCGTAGCGCTCCACCTCGACCTTGGCGTCGTGCTGCCAGCTGCCCTTCATCTTGAACGGGCCCTGGCCGATCGGCGCCTGCTCGTAGCCCTCGGCGAGCACGCCCGGCGCGGAGAAGGCCGCCTTGGGCAGCGGGTAGAAGGCGGTGTAGCCGAGCATGGACTTGAAGTCCACGTACGGCTGGCTGAGCGTCACGGTGAAGGTCAGGTCGTCGACCTTCTTCAGGCCGCTCATCGTCGTCGCCTTCGGGTTCTCGCCCTGAAGGTCGTCGTAGCCGGCCACCTTCTCGAAGAAGTAGCTGGAGTTCTGGCCGTTCGGCGCGTACGCGCCGTAGTTCCAGGCGTCGATGTAGTTGTCGGCGGTGACCTTCTCGCCGTTGTGGAAGGTGTAGCCGGGCTTCAGCTTGACCGTCCAGACCTTGTTGTCCGACGTCGTCACCGAGTCCGCCGCCACCTCGTGCGGCTTGTTCGCCTCGTCGTAGTCGACGAGCGGGCTGAACAGGGCCGACAGGACCTGGGAGCCGCTCGTCTCGTTGGTGTTTGTGGGCACCAGGTGCTGCGGCTCGGCGATCTCGATCCGCACGGCCGCGTCGGAGTCGCCGGCACCGCCGCCGCCACCGCCCGAGCCGCAGGCCGTCAGGCCCAGCGTCACCGCGAGCGGGAGCGCGGCCCAGGCCGCGAGCCTACGAACACGCATGGGGGTCTCCTCATCTCCTCACGCTGCGCGGTCGTCCCGACGCTGGGTGACTCTGCGCAACGAGCGGTAACGGTAGGTCGCGATCCGGCCGGTCGACAACATTCGCGTGGTCAATCGATGACGGATCGTGTTCGCCAGGCGTTGCCGCTGCCGGATCTGTCTGCTACGCGTGGACTTCACCAGGCCTTTTCTTCGCCGACGCTGAACCGATCAGAGCGCTACGGGTGGCCCTGGGGCGTCCGTCCCGATCGTCAGGTGCCTGCCCCCAAGGGTGCTGACGGCCCGGCGCGTCACCGTGACTGGTCACTCTCGGTGATGTATCGCACGTTGCGCAGCGTGATCGTCAGCCGTCGTCGTCCGGGTCCGTCCGCGGCCGTGAGACGATCACGACGTGACGGCGACGATCCTGGACGGCAAGGCCACCGCGGCGGAGATCAAGGACGAGCTACGAGCCCGGGTCAAGGCGCTCGCGGAACGCGGCATCACCCCCGGCCTCGGCACGGTACTGGTCGGGGAGGACCCCGGCTCCCAGGCGTACGTCAACGGCAAGCACCGCGACTGCGCCGAGGTGGGCATCGCCTCGCTGCGGGTCGCGTTGCCGGCCGACGCCACCCAGGAGCAGCTCGACGCGGCGCTCGCCGAGCTGAACGCCGACCCGGCCTGCCACGGCTACATCGTCCAGCTCCCGCTCCCCGGCCACCTCGACACCCAGCGCGCGCTGGAGTCGATCGACCCGGACAAGGACGCCGACGGGCTGCACCCGGTCAACCTGGGCCGGCTCGTCCTCGGGTACGACGGGCCGCTGCCCTGCACCCCGCGCGGCATCGTGGAGCTGCTGCGCCGGCACGACGTGCCGCTGCGCGGCGCGAACGTGGCAGTCGTCGGCCGGGGCAACACGGTCGGCCGCCCGCTGGGCCTGCTGCTGACCCGGCGCAGCGAGAACGCCACCGTGACGCTCTGCCACACCGGCACGCTCGACCTGGCCGCGCACACCCGCGCCGCCGACGTCGTCATCGTCGCCGCCGGGGTGCCGGGCCTGCTCACCGCCGACATGATCAACCCGGGCGCGACGGTCGTGGACGTCGGCATCACGCGGGTCATCGGCGAGGACGGCAAGGGCCGCTACACCGGCGACGTGGACCCGGAGGTGGCCGAGGTCGCCGGCAAGCTGGTGCCGATGCCCGGCGGTGTCGGCCCGATGACCCGGGCGATGCTGCTGACGAACGTGGTCGAACGGGCCGAGCGGACCGCCTGACGCCCACGCAGGTCATAACCGTCCGCCCCTGGCCCGATCGGTGCCAGGATGGCTGATACGGTCCGGAAAACCGACTGGTATCAGGGAGTGGGACGACCATGGGTAAGAAGGTCACTGTCGTCGGCGCCGGCTTCTACGGCTCGACCACCGCACAGCGCCTGGCCGAGTACGACGTCTTCGACACCGTTGTGATCACCGACATCGTGGAGGGCAAGCCGGCGGGCCTCGCGCTCGACCTCAACCAGTCCCGCGCGGTCGAGGGCTTCGAGACCAAGGTCGTCGGCGTCACCACCGGCCCGAACGGCGAGGGCTACGACGCCATCGAGGGCTCGGACGTCGTCGTCATCACCGCCGGCCTGCCGCGCAAGCCGGGCATGAGCCGGATGGACCTGCTGGAGACCAACGCCAAGATCGTCCGGCAGGTCTCCGAGAACGTCGCCAAGTACGCCCCGAACGCCGTCGTCATCGTGGTGTCCAACCCGCTCGACGAGATGACCGCGCTGGCCCAGCTCGCCACCCAGTTCCCGAAGAACCGGGTGCTCGGCCAGGCCGGCATGCTCGACACCGCCCGCTTCACCAACTTCGTCGCCGAGGCGCTGAGCGTACCGGTGAAGTCGGTACGGACCCTGACGCTCGGCTCGCACGGCGACACCATGGTCCCGGTGCCGTCCAAGAGCACCGTGAACGGCAAGCCGCTGCGTGACGTCATGCCGGCCGAGCAGATCGAGGAGCTGGTCGTCAAGACCCGCAACGGTGGCGCCGAGGTCGTCGCGCTGCTCAAGACCGGTTCCGCGTACTACGCCCCGTCCGCCGCCGCGGCCCGGATGGCGAAGGCCGTGGCCGAGGACTCCGGCGCCGTCATGCCGGTCTGCGCCTGGGTAGACGGCGAGTACGGCATCTCCGGCGTCTACCTGGGCGTCGAGGCCGAGATCGGCGCCGAGGGCGTGAAGCGGGTCGTGGAGACCGACCTGGACGCCGACGAGCTGGCCGCGCTGAAGGAGGCCGCCGAGGCCGTCCGCGCCAAGCAGGGTGACGTCGCCAGCATGTGACGCCCGTCCCATCGCGTCGAAGGCCCGTCGGCTTCGCCGGCGGGCCTTCTGCCGTCCCGCCCGCGCCCGTCCCCCGTCCTCCCCGTCGATCATGAAGTTGACGGCGGAAAAGGAGATCAACTCACCGGCCAACCTCATGATCGACGGCGTGAGGCGCGGGTGTGGGGCGCGGGGTGGGGTGGGTGGTGAAGGGGGCGGTCAGGTGGGGGGTGGCCAGGACGGCGGGGGAGAGGGTCGCCAGCAGGTGCTGCCGGGAGCGGCGGGCCGTGGCCGGGTCCTCCTCGTGGGCGTACGCCAGCGCCGGGTCGACCAACTGGATCGCGTGCACCAGCAGGTCGCCGGTGACCAGGAGGCGCTCGTCGTCCGCCTCGACCAGCACCGACTGGTGACCCGGCGTGTGCCCGGGGGTGTGCAGCAGTCGTACCCCCGGGGTGAGGGGCGTGTCGCCGTCGACCACCCGCAGCCGGCCGGCGGCGCGCAACGGCCCCAGCAGCCGGGCCGGCAGGTCCGGGTGGAACAGCTCCAGCGCGTCCACCTCGGCGCGCTGGACCAGGTGGTCCGCGTTCGGGAACAGCGCGCCGGCCCAGCCCACGTGGTCGGTGTGCAGGTGGGTGAGGACCACGGTGCGGACGTCGGCCGGGTCGATCCCGGCGGCGGCCAGCTCGGCCGGGAGCCGGCCCGGGACCGGCGCCCAGCTCGCGGCGAGCGAGCCGGCCGGGCCGCCGGCGTCGACAAGCGTGACCGGCCCGTCGCCGGCCCGCACCGCGAACGCGCGGAACCGCAGCCACCAGCGGCCGTCGCCGGTGACGGCGCCCGGATCGAGCCGGTCGGCAGTCGCCCAGTGCGCCCGGGTGGCGTCGGGAAACGCCTCGCCGCGGGGCTGGAAGAAGGGCCCCTCGCCGTCGGCCAGCGCGGTGACCGTGATAGACCCGAGGGTGCGGCTGTGCGGCATCGGACGATGATGCCAGCGGCCCGAGGCGCGGCGCAGCCCGCTTTTCCGGCGGCCCACCCGGGCCGCCTGGGGACTGCCGGCCAGTTTCCAGTACGCTCGTACTGCTTGAGCACGTGTCCCCCGAGAGGAGCGCCGGCCGATGGCGAAGATCAAGGTAAACAACCCGGTCGTGGAGATCGACGGCGACGAGATGACCCGGATCATCTGGAAGCAGATCCGGGAGCAGCTGATCCTGCCCTACCTCGACGTCGACCTGCACTACTACGACCTGTCGATCCAGCACCGTGACGCCACCGACGACCAGGTCACCGTCGACGCCGCCAACGCCATCAAGGAGCACGGCGTCGGCGTCAAGTGCGCCACCATCACCCCGGACGAGGCCCGGGTGGAGGAGTTCGGCCTGAAGAAGATGTGGCGGTCGCCCAACGGCACCATCCGCAACATCCTCGGCGGCGTGGTCTTCCGCGAGCCGATCATCATGTCGAACGTGCCGCGGCTCGTCCCGGGCTGGACCAAGCCGATCATCATCGGCCGGCACGCGCACGGCGACCAGTACAAGGCCACCGACTTCGTCGTTCCCGGCCCGGGCACGGTGACCATCACCTACACCCCGGCCGACGGCGGCACCCCGATGGAGATGGAGGTCGCCAACTTCCCCGGCGGCGGCATCGCCATGGGCATGTACAACTACGACGAGTCGATCCGGGACTTCGCCCGCGCCTCGTTCCGGTACGGCCTGGACCGCAACTACCCGGTCTACATGTCCACCAAGAACACCATCCTCAAGGCGTACGACGGCCGGTTCAAGGACATCTTCGCCGAGGTGTTCGAGAACGAGTTCAAGGCCGAGTTCGACGCCGCCGGCCTCACCTACGAGCACCGGCTGATCGACGACATGGTCGCCGCCGCGCTCAAGTGGGAGGGCGGGTACGTCTGGGCCTGCAAGAACTACGACGGTGACGTGCAGTCCGACACCGTCGCGCAGGGCTTCGGCTCGCTCGGCCTGATGACCTCCGTGCTGCTCTCCCCGGACGGCCGCACCGTCGAGGCGGAGGCCGCGCACGGCACCGTCACCCGGCACTACCGGCAGTACCAGAAGGGCGAGAAGACCTCGACCAACCCGATCGCCTCGATCTACGCCTGGACCCGGGGCCTGGCCCACCGGGGCAAGCTGGACGGCACCCCGGCGGTCACCGAGTTCGCGAACACGCTGGAGAAGGTCATCGTGGACACCGTCGAGGGCGGCCAGATGACCAAGGACCTCGCGCTGCTCATCTCGCGGGACGCCCCGTGGCTGACCACCGACGAGTTCATGAACGCGCTCGACGAGAACCTGGCGCGCAAGCTCGCCGCCTGAGTGTAAGGAAGGGCCCCCTCTTAAC
This sequence comes from Micromonospora sp. CA-248089, assembly GCF_050948515.1. Lineage (NCBI taxonomy): Bacteria > Bacillati > Actinomycetota > Actinomycetes > Micromonosporales > Micromonosporaceae > Micromonospora > Micromonospora sp. CA-248089. The sequence continues at coordinate 5,607,450 of NZ_CP192016.1, read as the reverse complement.
GCCTCGCGTTGTAGAAGGGGCCCTTTTTAACACCTCGGGCCGGTCGGGACGGGCGTGACTTCGCCCGGTGCGCCCTCGTTGACAGGGTGGACGAGATGCCAGTCGCGTCCAGGAAGGTGGGCCGTGGCCGCGCGCCGGCCGGCCGATCTTCGTGGCTGCTCAGCGCAGCCAGCCGTCCCTTCCCTGCGGGGGGTCCTGTCCCGGGCCCCCCGCGCCCCCATGCGCGCGCCGCGGTGGTTAAGAAGGGGCCCTTCCTCTACCGCAGGCGTTAATAAGGGGCCCTTCCTTTCACGCGGTGCGGAGCAGTTCGGCGGCTCGCTCGGGGGCGATGTCGTTGATGAACACGCCCATGCCGGACTCCGACCCGGCCAGGTACTTCAGCTTGTCCTTGGCCCGCCGGATGCTGAACAGCTGCAGGTGCAGGTGGCCCAGCTCCCTGTCGATCCGTACCGGCGCCTGGTGCCAGGCCGCGATGTACGGCATGGGCAGGTCGAACAGCCCGTCGAAGCGGCGCAGCAGGTCCAGGTAGAGCGGCCCGAACGCGTCCCGCTCGGCGTCGTCGAGCGCCGGGATGTCCGGCACCGGCCGGTGCGGCGCCACGTGCACCTCGAACGGCCAGCGGGCCGCCGCCGGTACGTACGCGGTCCAGTGCTCGTTGCTCGTCACCACCCGTTCCCCGGCGGCGCGCTCGGCGGCCAGCACGTCGGCGTAGAGGTTGCCCCCGGTGCGGTCGGCGTGCCGCCGGGCGGCGGCGAGCATGGTCCGGGTGCGCGGCGTGACGAAGGGGTACGCGTAGATCTGCCCGTGCGGGTGGTGCAGCGTCACTCCGATCTCCACGCCGCGGTTCTCGAACGGGAAGACCTGCTCCACGCCGGGCAGCGCGCTCAGCGCCGTGGTGCGGTCGGCGAGCGCGTCCAGCACCGTTCGCACCCGTCGCGGCGAGAGGCGGGCGAAGGAGGCGTTGTGGTCGTCGGTGAAGCAGACCACCTCGCACTTTCCGCGTCCGGGGCGTACCGGGGTGAACGGCGTGATCTCGGCCGGCTCGTCGGCCACCCGCTGGCTCAGCGAGGGGAACCGGTTCTCGAAGACCACCACGTCGTAGTCGGGCGCCGGGATCTCGCTGTGCCGGTCACCGCGGGACGGGCAGAGCGGGCACTGGTCGGCCGGGGGCAGGAACGTGCGGGTCTGGCGGTGCACCGCCACCGCCACCCACTCGTCGGTCAGTGGGTCGTACCGCAGCTGCGAGGCGGGCGGGGGAGGGGGCAGGTCCCGCCGGTCCGGCTGGTCGCGGACCGCGTCGTCCCGCTCGTCGAAGTAGATCAGCTCGCGGCCGTCGGCCAGTGCGATCTGCGTACGCTTCACTCCGCCCCCCTCGTCGTGGGCACCGTCACCAGCTCGCCCACCCTGTCCTCGAGTACCCGTCGGGCCTCGGGTGCCAACCGGTCGTCGGTGACCAGCACGTCCGCCGCGTCCAGCGGCACGATCGACGAGATGCCGACGGTGCCCCACTTGGTGTGGTCGGCGAGCACCACCAGGCGGTCCGCCGCGGCCACGAGCGCCCGGTTCGTGTCCGCCTCCATCAGGTTGGGCGTGGTGAAACCGGCCCGTTCGCTGATCCCGTGCACGCCGAGGAAGAGCAGGTCCAGGTGGAGCGCGGCGATCGCGGCCACGGCGAGCGGGCCGACGAGCGCGTCCGACGGGGTGCGGACGCCGCCGGTGAGCACCACCGTCTGGTCCGGCCGGCCACCGACGTGCAGGGCCTCCGCCACCGGAAGCGAGTTCGTGACCACTGTGAGGCCGGGCACGTCGACCAGTCGCCGGGCCAGTTCGGCGGTGGTGGTGCCGGCGGAGAGCGCGATGGCGGCGCCGGGCCGGACCAGTCCCGCGGCGTGCTCGGCGATGGCGGCCTTCTCGGCGGACTGGCGGACGGACTTGGCGTGGAAGCCGGGCTCGTCGGTGGAGCCGGGACCGGCCGGTGTCGCGCCGCCGTGCACCTTGGCGAGCAGGCCCGCCTCGTGCAGCGTGTCCAGGTCGCGCCGGATGGTCATGTCGGAGACGCCGAACTCGGCCGCGAGCTCGGTGACCCGGACGCCACCGGCGCGGCGCAGTCGTTCCAGGATGGCCGTCTGCCGCTGCCGCGCCAGCATCCCCGGCTCACCTCCGCGCCTCACCGACTCACGTGGGCACTCCACGCGGTCGAACGTGTTCCAACAAAGACGAACACTACCGCGCAACGAGGGGTGATGCGAGACCGCCGCCGTCCGGAAGCCGGACGACGGCGGTCGAGGTGCTCACAGGCCGGACGCGTCCGGCGTCAGGAGGTCAGGCGGGCTGGAGGCGGGGCTCCACCCAGCCGGTCTCGGTGAGGTGCTCCATCACCTTCCCGATGGCCTCCTCGACGCTCAGATCCGAGGTGTCGACCACCAGGTCGGCGTCGGTGGGCTCCTCGTACGGGTCGTCGATGCCGGTCATCCCGGTGATCAGACCGGCCCGGGCGCGGGCGTACAGGCCCTTGCGGTCACGCTGCTCACAGACCGCCAGCGGCGTCGCCACGTGGACCAGCAGGAACCCCGCCCCGGCCGTCTCGGCCATCTCCCGGGCGGTGGCGCGGGCCGCCGCGTACGGCGCGATCGGGCAGCAGATGCCGACGCCCCGGTGCCGGGCGATCTCCGCGGCCACCCAGCCGATCCGGCGGACGTTGAGATCCCGGTCGGCCTTGCTGAATCCCAGCCCGGCGGAGAGTTCGCGCCGCACCACGTCGCCGTCGAGCAGCGTGATCGTGCGGTCGCCCTGCTCGCGGAGCACGTCGGCCAGCCCACGGGCGATCGTCGACTTGCCCGAGCCGGACAGCCCGGTCAGGAAGATCACCAGGCCCCGGTGCCGCCGCGGCGGGCGCGCCCGGGTCAGTTCCTTCGCCACCGCCGGCGGCGTGTGCCACTCGGGCAGCGGGAAACCCCGGTCCAGCAGGTCGTCGATCTCCTGCGTGCTCAGCGCCAGCCGCCGGTTGCGGGGCGGGATGTCCTCGCGCCAGCGCCACTGCCCGTCCCGGTTGTCGTAGGCCAGCTCGCGCGGCACCAGCACGCGCAGGCCGGCACCGGAGAGCATGCCCTCGGTGGAGAGCAGGTGGGTCACCCCGTACGCGGCGGCGACCCGGGCCCGCAGCAACGCGTCGCTGATCTCGTCGCGTCGCCGGGCCAGCGGCACCGCCACGAGCGTGGCCGGGGGCATCCGGTCACGCGCGGCGAACACGCTGCGCACCAGCGCCTCGGCCGGCAGCCCGGCGATCGACTCCTCGCCGATCGGGATCATCACCAGCAGGTGCGCGCCGAGCGTCCGGGCCGCGTGCGCGATCTGCGCGAGCTGCGGCCGGTGCAGCGGGCGGTCGGCGAACACGCCGAGCACCCGGCCCGGCGGCAGCAGTCCGCGTACCTCGTCGGGGCCGCGCCGCAGCCGCTGGAACGGCCCGTGGCCGCCGTCGCCCAGGCGGCGTACCGCGCCGCCGACACCCACCATGCCCTCGCGGCCCGGCCAGACGTCGGTCACGTCCATCGCCGCCACGGGTGCGCCCTCACCGTCGGTGAGCACCACCGCACGGCGGGTCGGGTCGGCCGGGTCCAGCCCGTCGGCGAGCGCCGCCGGCACCTGGAGCGTCACCGGCACCGGCCACGGCTTGCCGTCGGCCAGCCGGCCGCGCCGGTTCAGCGAGGCCAGGTCGGCCCGGCTCATGAAACCGGTGAGCGGTGCGTACGCCCCACTCAGCAACAACTGGAGATCGGCCAGCTCAGCGGGCCTGGGCGCGTACGACGGCGCATCCCGCAGAACGTCCTCGGGCAGCAGCCACCCGTTGCTCATCGAACCCCCAACTCACCGGCCGGCACACAGTTTCGCAGCCCACCGGCGATCGGTCGAGAGCGCCACCCGGCCTCCCGGTGATCGCGTGTCCGGCGACGGTGCCGAGGGCGAACCGGGGTCATCGAATCCTAACGGCGAGCGGCGGCCGGCCGATCGTGCGAACGGCTGCCGGCGCGCGCCGACCGGCCGAGCGCGCGGTCCCGGATCCGCCGGACCGCGCGACGGAGCCGGGACCGGAGCCGGCGCGGGTCCTCCACCCGGGGCACGCCGCCGTCGGCCGGGCAGCGCACCACGATCGGCAGGCGGGCGTCCAGCGCCCAGCCGGCCTGGATGACCCGGGCCCGGACCTCCCAGGTGCCCCGGGTCCGGCCACCGTTGAGTGTCGCGAAGTCGACGGTGGCGGTGCTGCGGTGGCGTACCTCGCCGGCCTCGGCCCGCTCGGTGGTGGCGGCCACCGGCAGGAAGAACTCCTCCCGGGTCTCCCGCCGGCGGACGACGACATCGGTCCTCGCCCCGCCCGCCCGCATCACGACCCCGGCCGGTACCGCGTCGGCCACCGGGAGCACCGGCAGCCCCTGGTCGTCGAAGCGCAGCGGCTCGTCACCCGCCCGCAGGCCGGCGGAGACGGCGACCGTCAGCGTCCGCCCGTCGATCCGCCAGCTGTCGACGGCGGCGTGCGGCCGGACGCTCACCTCCCACTCCGCCAGCCGGCGCAGGTCCGCCACCCGGCCCTGCGCGGCGAGGTGCGCGATCACCTGGAACATCGGCGGGAGCCCGGCGACCGCCTCCGGCGGGAAGCGCTCCTCGACGAGCCGGCCCACCTCGCCGGCCACCTGGTCGGCCCACTGCTCCGGCGCGCTCAGCAGGGTCTGCCCGCGCAGCCGGCTCAGCATCTCCTTGCGCAGCCAGCGCCGCTGCAGGCGGAGGCGGGTCGCGGCGGGCGACCGGTTCGCGTCCACGATGTCCAGCGCCTCCCGCAGCGCCGCGTAGTACTCGGCCGGGTCCATCCGGGTGGCGGTGACGTTGCCCGCGTCCGCCCGGCGGACGTGGTGGTAGCAGGGGTGGTCGGCCAGCACGCAGACGCGCCCGGCCAGCAGGTAGGCCGCCGCCATCAGCCGGTGGTCCTCCAGGCGGCGCGGGTGGCCCTCCGGGAACCGCAGCCCGTGCCGGTCCAGGAAGGACCGCCGGAACAGCGCGTGGCAGGTCATGCTGTCGGCCAGTGGCGCGTCCGCCAGCGTGACGCCGAACCGGTTCTCCCGGAACAGCTCCCGCGGTACGCCCCGCCGGTGCCCGACCATCCGCCCGATGACGATGTCCGCGTCGTGATCGCGGGCGCAGGCGTGCAGGCGGGCCAGCGCGTCGTCGCCGAACCAGTCGTCGTCGTCGGCGAAGAAGACGTACTCGCCGCGCGCCTCCTCCAGCCCCCTGTTGCGCGGATGCGACGGCCAGCCCGAGTGCTCCAGGTGCAGCACCCGTACGTGCGGGTCGGCGGCGGCCAGCTCGTCCAGGCGCTGCGGGGTGCCGTCGGTCGACCCGTCGTCGGCGAAGATCACCTCGTACGAACCGGGCGGCAGCCCCTGCTTCGGCAGCGACGCGACGAGCGGATCGAGGTTCGCGCCGCAGTTGTACGCGGGCACCACCACGCTCACCATCGGCCGGTCCGTATCGTCGGTCATGCCGCCCCCCGTCGAGTCGCCTCACCCGGTGGCAGCATCCCGGAGCGGTCGCCGCCCCGCTACCCCGTCCCTTCACCCAGGAGGCCCGGACGTCCGGAGGCCCGGACGCCACCTAGGGGCCGCAACGGCCGAGGATCAGGGGATCGCAGGGGTCAGGACGGGCTCCGGCGAGGCATCCGAGTTCTACGCTGAACGGCGTGACACTGCTCGCGACCGAGTCGCTGACCAAGACGTACGGAGGCCGGGTCACCGCGTTGGCCGACCTCACCGTGTCGGTCGAGCCGGGGATCATCGGGCTGGTGGGCGCGAACGGCGCCGGCAAGTCCACTCTGATCAAGATCCTGCTGGGTCTGCTCCCGCCGACCAGCGGCCGGGTACAGGTGCTCGGCCTCGACCCCACCACCGACCCGGCCGCGGTCCGCGCCCGGGTCGGCTACATGCCCGAGCACGACGCCCTCCCGCCCGACCTGTCCGCCGCCGAGCTGGTCACCCACCTGGGCCGGATCAGCGGGCTGCCGCGCACCGTCGCCCGGGAACGGGCCTCCGAGGCGCTGCGCCACGTCGGTCTGCACGAGGAGCGGCACCGGGCCGTCGGTGGCTACTCCACCGGCATGAAGCAGCGGGTCAAGCTCGCCCAGGCGCTCGTACACGATCCCGACCTGCTGTTGCTCGACGAGCCGACGAACGGCCTCGACCCGGCCGGCCGGGACGCCATGCTCGCGCTGATCCACCGGATCGGCACCGAGTTCGGCATCTCGGTGGTGGTCTGCTCGCACCTGCTCGGCGAGGTGGAGCGGATCTGCGACACGCTCGTCGCCATCGACGGCGGGCGGCTGCTGCGCGCCGACCGGGTGTCCGCCATGACCACGGCCACCGACGTGCTCGCCGTCGAGGTGAGCGAGGGCACCGAGGAACTGGCCGCCCGGCTCACCGCGCTCGACCTGCCGGTGACCCGCGACGGGCGGCTGCTGCTCGTCCCGCTCGCCGACGACGCCACCTACGACCAGATCCTCGGCGCGGTCGCCGAGCTGGACCTGCCGCTGCACCGGCTGGACCAGCGACGGCACCGGGTGGCCGAACTCTTCGCCGCGAGGGAGCCCAGCCATGTCTGACGCGACCGGGGTCATCCACGACATCGGCTACCAGCGCTACACCGGCCCGCGGCTCGGCCGCCGGCAGGTCTTCGGCGCGCTCTACCTGCACGGCGTGCGTACCGTCTTCGGGCTGGGCCGCAGCGCCAAGGCCAAGATCTTCCCGTGGCTGGTGGTTTCCGTGGTCACCGTGGTGGCCGCCGGTGTCACAGCGGTGCGCAGCCAGATCGGCGAGGTGGTGATGACGTACGCCCAGTTCGCCGACGCGATGAGCTGGCTGGTCATCTTCTTCGCCGCGGTGGCCGCGCCCGAGCTGGTCTCCCGCGACCTGCGCAGCGGCGTGCTGCCGCTGTACTTCTCCCGGCCGCTGCCGCGCGGCGACTACGCGCTGTCCAAGTTGCTGGCGCTCGTCACCGCGCTCTGGCTGCTGCTCGGCGGCCCGCAGCTGGTGATGTTCCTCGGTGCCGCGTTCACCACGAACCGGGGCGTACGCGGGGTGTGGGACGAACTGCTCGACCTGCTGCCCGGGCTGCTCTACGCCGGGCTCTGGGCGGTGGTGTTCGCCTCGATCGCCCTGCTCGTCGCCTCGCTCACCGGCAAGCGCGCGTTCGCGGCCGGCGGCATCGTGGCGGTCTTCCTGATGACCACGCCGGTGGTCGGCGTGCTGTCCATCCTGCCCTCGCAGACGATCAACGAGCTGGCCTTCGTGGCCTCCCCGCCGACGCTCGTCGGCGGCGTGGGCAACTGGGCGCTCGGCGACCGGCTGACCCAGGGACGCGGCGGCATGCCGATCGGCGACTTCGGACCGGTCTACGCCGTGGCCGCCGTGCTGCTGGTCGCCGCCTGCGTCAGCCTGCTGCTCCTGCGATACCGGAAGGTGGCCGCCCGATGACGGCGATCAGCACCCAGTCGACGGCCGGCGCGCCCGCCGCCGCGACGAGCACGCTCGACCTGGCGGGCGTGTCCCGCTGGTACGGCAACGTGGTGGCGGTGAACGACGTCACCATGCGGCTCGGTCCCGGCGTGACCGGCCTGCTCGGCCCCAACGGCGCCGGCAAGACCACGCTGCTGCACATGATGGCGGGCTTCCTGTCCCCGTCGCGCGGCACCGTGACGCTGGACGGCGAGCCGACCTGGCGCAACCCCGCCGTCTACCGGCGGCTCGGCCTGGTCAGCGAGCGCGAGGCGGTGCACACGTTCCTCAGCGCGTACGAGTTCGTGCTCGCCAGCGCGAAGCTGCACCGGCTGCCCGACCCGGAGGCCGCCACCCGGCGGGCGATCGAACTGGTCGAGATGGAAGACGCGCAGACCCGCCGGATCGGCACCTACTCCAAGGGCATGCGGCAGCGCACCCGGGTCGCCGCCGCGCTCGTGCACGATCCGCAGGTGCTTCTGCTCGACGAGCCGTTCAACGGGATGGACCCGCGCCAGCGGCTGCACATGATGGCGCTGCTGCACCGCCTCGGCGACGCGGGACGGACCATCCTGTTCAGCTCGCACATCCTGGAGGAGGTCGAGCAGGTCTCCGGCACGGTCCAGGTGATGGTGGCCGGCCGGCTCGCCGCTTCCGGCGACTACCGGACCATCCGCCGCCTGATGACCAACCGGCCGCACGTCTTCGCGGTCCGCTCCACCGACGACCGGGCGCTGGCGGTGGCGCTGATGGCCGAGGCGTCGGTCTCCGGCGTCGAGCTGGACCGTACCGGCCTGACGGTCAAGGCCGGCGACTACGGCGCGTTCACCCGGGCACTGCCCCGGATCGCGCTCCGGCACGGCATCCGGGTCCGGCAGCTCCTGCCGGAGGACGAGTCGCTGGAGAGCGTCTTCTCGTATCTGGTGGAGGCATGATGTCGACAGTCACCTGGATCACCGCGCGTGGCCTGTTCGGCCGGAGCCGGTTCCTCATGCTGCTGCCGTTGCCGCTGGTCCTGATCGGCTTGGCGGTGCTGTGCCGGTCGCTCGGCGTCGACCCCGGTGAGTGGGGCCCGCCGGTGCTCGTCGGCCTCGGGCTCGCGGTGGTGCTGCCGGTGGTGGCGCTGATCGTGGGCACCGGCGTGCTCGGCGCGGAGATCGACGACGGCACCGTCGTGCACATTCTCACCAAGCCGCTGCCGCGTTGGCAGATCGTGCTGCCGAAGCTGGCGGTCGCGGCCGGCGTCACAGCGGTCACCGTCGGCATCCCGATCTACGTCGCGGGCGTGCTCGCCGATTCGGTACGCCTCGGACTCGCTCTGGTCGCCGCCTCGGCGGCGGGCGCGCTGGCGTACTCGGCGCTGTTCCTGGCGCTGAGCCTGGTGACCCGGCGGCCGGTGCTGCTCGGCCTGGTCTACGTGCTGATCTGGGAAGGGCTGCTGGGCCGGTTCGTCGGCGGCACCCGGGTGCTGTCGATCCAGCAGTGGGTGATCGCCCTGGCCGACCGGATGGCGCCGACGCCGCTGCTCGGCACCACCGTCTCGGTGCCGGTGGCGGCGGTGCTCACCGCCCTGGTGGCGGTCGGGTTCACCGTGCTGGCGATCGACCGCCTGCGCTCGTTCAGCGTGGCCGGCGAGACGAGCTGAACCCCCGGGGCGGAACCCGTTCTCCGGTACGAGCGCCGGAAAACGGGTTCTGCCCTGCCGTGTCCGGTCTGTTAGTTTGCGGCGGCTACGCACACCGACACGGGGAGAACACCTTGCGTTCAGCTCGCCTCGCCCTGCTGGCTCCGGCCGCGGTGGCGATGATCGTCATGTCCGGCTGCGGCGACGACGAGGAGACGCCCTCGGCCGGGTCGGCGGCGCCCTCCGCCCCGGCTGCCACGTCCGTTCCGCCGGTGACGCCGGCCCCGGTGGGCCTCGACGAGGCCACCCGGAAGACCTGCGCGACGGCGGAGAAGGACATCACGGCCGCGCTGAAGGAGGTGGCCGAGGCGGAGAAGATCGGCCCGCCGGCCGGCCACTCGGCGGTCAGCGCCCAGTACTCCGCGGGCGCGGCCACGCTCTACACGCACGCCTTCACCAGCAGCGACGAGGTGAACGCCGCGGTGAAGGGGGTCGCCACGGCCATGACCGACCTCGCCGACACCTGGGCCAAGGCGCCGGGCAAGGCGCCGAGCAAGGCGGATCTGACCACCGCCCGGGACAAGCTCAAGGCGGCCTGCGCGGCCGACTGAGGCACGCACCGCCGCCGGCCTTTCGGGGTGTTGAGAAGGGCCCCTTCAACAACGCGAGGCGTTGACAAGGGGCCCTTCCTTGCACGGGGTCAGAACGCGCAGGCGACGACCAGTTCGGTGGTGCGGTCGGGCAGCAGGTCCAGCTTCGCGATCCGGCCCGCCGCGCGCAGGTCGTCGGCGACCGTGCCGAGCTGCTCCAGCACGGCTGCCGGTCCGAGCGCCTCGGCCAGCGGCACCTCCGCCTTCATCGACAGCTTCCGTTCCGACTTGGCGCGGCGCACCTGACCCAGCGCGTCCGCGGCCAGCCGCAGCAGCTCCGGGTCACCCGGCGCCTCCATCGCGCGGCCCACCTCGTACGTGGTCGGCCACGGCGCGCGGTGCACCGACCCGTACCGCCACCACGACCAGACCTCCTCGGTGACGAACGGCAGCACCGGCGCGAACAGGCGCAACTGCACCGACAGCGCGGTCGCCAGCGCCGCCCGGGCCGAGTCGGCGGCCGGCCCGGTGCCGTAGGCGCGTTCCTTCACCAACTCGATGTAGTCGTCGCAGAACCGCCAGAAGAACGCCTCCGTGGCCATCAGGGCGGCCGTGTGGTCGTACCCGTCGAACGCGGTGGTCGCGGTCGCGACCACGCCGGACAGTTCGGCGAGCATCGCGGTGTCCAGCGGTTGGGTCGCCGCGGCCCGCAGCGCGTCGGCGGCGCCCAGCCCGAGCGCGAACCGCGACGCGTTGAGCAGCTTGGTGGCCAGCCGGCGGCCCACCTTGACCTGGGCCGGGTCGAAGGCGAGGTCCATGCCCGGCTTGCCGTTGGCGGCCCAGTAGCGGACCGCGTCGGACCCGTTGCGCTCCAGCAGCGCCATCGGGGTGACCACGTTGCCCTTGGACTTCGACATCTTCTTGCGGTCCGGGTCGAGGATCCAGCCGGAGAGCACAGCGGTGTGCCACGGCAGTGCGCCGTGCTCCAGGTGGGACCGGGCCACCGTGGCGAACAGCCAGGTGCGGATGATGTCGTGCCCCTGCGGGCGCAGGTCCATCGGGAAGACCCGGCCGAACAGGTCCGGGTCGGTCTCCCAGCCGCCGACGATCTGCGGGGTCAGCGACGAGGTGGCCCAGGTGTCCAGCACGTCCGGGTCGCCGGTGAAACCGCCCGGCACGCCGCGCTGCGACTCCTCGTATCCGGGCGGCGGTTCGCTCGTCGGGTCGATCGGGAGCGACGCCTCGTCCGGTGTGAGAGGGTGGGACCAGTCCGGCTCGCCAGTGTCGTCGAGCCGGTACCACACCGGCACCGGCACGCCGAAGAACCGCTGCCGGCTGACCAGCCAGTCCCCGGTGAGGCCGCCCACCCAGTGCTCGTAGCGGTGCCGCATGTGCTCCGGCACCCAGCGCAGCTCCCGCCCCCGGGCCAGCAGCTCCTCACGCAGGCCGGCGTCCCGGCCGCCGTTGCGCAGGTACCACTGCCGGGTCGAGACGATCTCCAGCGGCCGGTCGCCGCGCTCGTAGAACTTCACCGGGTGGGTGATCGGGCGCGGCTCGCCGACGAGCTCACCCGCGTCGGCCAGCAGCTCCACCAGCGTCCGCCGGGCACCGTTCGCCGTCTGCCCGGCCAGCGCCGCGTAGGGCTCCGCCGGCACGCCGGCCGGCGGCTCCGGCAGCAGCCGCCCGTCCCGGCCGATCACCACGCGGGTGTCCAGCCGCAGCTCACGCCACCAGGTCACGTCGGTGAGGTCACCGAACGTGCAGACCATCGCGATGCCCGTGCCCTTGGCCGGGTCCGCCAGCGGGTGCGCGCGCACCGGCACCTCGACCCCGAACACCGGGGTACGCGCAGCGGCGCCGACCAGGTCCGCGTAGCGCTCGTCGTCGGGGTGGCAGACCAGCGCCACGCAGGCCGGCAGCAGCTCCGGCCGGGTGGTGTCGATCAGCACCTCGCGGCCGTCCGGCCCGGTGAACCGCAGCCGGTGGTACGCGCCCGGCCGCTCCCGGTCCTCCAGTTCCGCCTGCGCGACGGCGGTGCCGTACCCGACGTCCCACAGTGTCGGCGCCTCCGCCTGGTACGCCTCACCCCGGGCCAGGTTGCGCAGGAACGCGCGCTGGCTGGCGGCGCGGGCCGCCGACCCGATCGTGGTGTACGTCAGCGACCAGTCCACTGACAGCCCGAGCCGCCGCCACAGCGCCTCGAACGCCTTCTCGTCCTCCACCGTGAGCAGCTCGCACAGCTCGATGAAGTTGCGCCGGGAGATCGCCGTCGGGTTCTTCCGGGCCGCGTCGTCCACCGGCGCCGTCGGCGGGCGCCAGTCCTCGTCGTACGGCAGCGCCGGATCGGGACGCACGCCGTACACGTTCTGCACCCGGCGTTCGGTGGGCAGCCCGTTGTCGTCCCAGCCCATCGGGTAGAAGACCGTGCGTCCGCGCATCCGCTGGAACCGGGCCACCGTGTCCGTGTGCGTGTACGAGAAGACGTGCCCCATGTGCAGCTCGCCCGACACGGTCGGCGGGGGAGTGTCGATCGCGTATACGTCCGACCGCTCCTTCGTGCGGTCGAACGCGTACGTGCCGTTCTCCTGCCAGCGGCGGGCCCAGGTCTCCTCGAGGCCGTCCAGGCTCGGACGCTCGGGGACGCCGCCGCGGGCGCTCCTCGTCGTGTCGGTCATCAGCCGATGGTAGGCAGCCCGGCTGCGCCGCTCCACGACTTTCCCCACCCCGCGCGTCCCCGCGGGAGAGCTAGAGGAGGGAGTCGCGCCACTGCCGGTGCAGGGCGGCGTAGCGGCCGTCGGCGGCGATCAGCTCGGCCGGTGGGCCGTCCTCCACGATCCGGCCGTCGTCGAGCACCAGGACCCGGTCGGCCGTCTCGACTGTGGAGAGCCGGTGGGCGATGACGAGTGCGGTGCGGTCGCGCAGCACGCTGTGCAGGGCCCGCTGCACCAGGCGTTCGGTCGGCACGTCGAGCGCCGAGGTCGCCTCGTCGAGGATCAGCACCCGGGGGTCGGCGAGGAACGCGCGGGCGAACGCGACGAGCTGACGCTGCCCGGCGGAGAGCCGGCCGCCGCGACGGTGCACGTCGGTGGCGTACCCGTCGGGGAGCGCGGCGATGAAGTCGTGCGCGCCGATGGCCCGCGCGGCGGCGACCACCGCCTCGTCGTCGGCGTCCGGGCGGCCGAACCTGATGTTGTCGGCCACGGAACCGCTGAACAGGTGGGTCTCCTGGGTCACCAGCACCACCGCCCGGCGCAGCTCGGCATCGGCCAGGTCGCGCAGATCCACCCCGTCCAGCCGGACCGCACCCGCGTCCGGGTCGTGGAAGCGGGCGACGAGCTTCGCGACAGTGGACTTGCCGGCGCCGGTCGGCCCGATCAGCGCCACTGTCTGCCCCGGCGGCACGGTCAGGTCGAGGCCGGACAGGATCGGCGTCCGGCGGCGGTAGCCGAAGTCGACGTCGCGGAAGACGATCGCACCGCGCGGTGGCCCGCCGGGCAGCGGCAGCGGCCGGGCCGGTTCGGGCACCGCCGGGTGCTCGTCCAGCACGCCGGCCAGCTTCTCCAGCGCGGCGGTCGCCGACTGCAGCGAGTTGTAGAACTGGCTCAGCTCCTCCATCGGCTCGAAGAACCGGCGCAGGTAGAGCAGGAACGCGGCGAGCACGCCCACCTCGACGCCGCCGCCCAGCACCCGCCAGCCGCCGTACCCGAGCACCACCGCCGCGGTCAGGTTGCCGATCAGCCGGATGCCCGGCGAGTAGATCGCGATCAGCCGGAACGCGCGCAGGCTGGAGCGCCGGTAGTCGTCGTTCACCGCGCCGAAGATGCGGTCGTTGCGGTCCTCCCGCCGGTACGCCTGCACGGCCCGGATCCCGCGCAGCGACTCGACGAAGTGCACGATGACCAGCGCCACCGCCTCCCGGGTCCGCCGGTACGCCCCGGCCGACGCGCGGGCGAACCAGCGGGACAGCACGAACAGGAACGGGAACGCGAGCAGTGTCACCGCCGCCAGCGGCAGGTCCAGCCAGAGCAGGATGCCCGCCACGGACAGTACCGACAGCCCGGCCATCACCAGCTTGTCGATGCCGCCGTCGACCAGCTCGCCGATCGACTCGAGGTCGCTGGTCAGCCGGGACACCATCCGCCCCGACGTGTAGCGCTCGTGGAACCCGACGTCGAGGCGCAGGAAGTGCCCGTACACCCGGCGGCGCAGGTCCAGCAGGACGGCCTGGCCGATCCGGGCGGCGAGGGTGAGGAACGCGCGCCGGGCCGCGTACTCGACAGCGGTGGCGACCACGAACGCGGCGGCGACGGCGATCAGCGGGCCGGGGTCGCCGGCCCGCAGCGGCCCGATGCCCCTGTCGATGCCGAGCATGACCAGGTACGGCCCGGACATCGCGGCGGCGTTCTGCGCCAGCAGCAACACCACCGCCAGCCCGAGCGCACGCCGGTGCGGGCGGAGCAGCAGCCGCAGCAGCAGCCGGCTGCGGGCGCGCAGCCGGGCCACCGCCTCCGGGGACGAGTCCTCGGCCCGGCTGCGGTCGGCGTCCGGATCGGTGGCCCGCCCCCGCCACCGGGACAGGTCGTCACCGCTGCCACCGCGTGCGCCGGTCGTCCCGGAGCCGTTCGGCGCGTCGCGGGGCCGGGGCACTCGCGGCGCGCGGCCGGTCACGAGCGCACCAGGCCGACGCCGTCGCTCCGTCGCTCCGGCTCGGCGGACAGCACCGCCCGGTAGGCGGGTACCCGGGCCAGCAGCTCCGAGTGGGTGCCGACGGCGACGATCCGGCCGCCGTCGAGCAACGCCACCCGGTCCGCCAGCGCCACCGTCGAGGGTCGGTGCGCCACCAGCAGGGTCGTGGTGGCGGTCTCCCGCAGCACCCGGCGCAGGGCCGCCTCGACGAGCGCCTCGGTGTGCACGTCGAGCGCGGAGAGCGGGTCGTCGAGCACCAGGACCGCGGGCCGGCCGAGCACCGCACGCGCCAGCGCGAGGCGCTGCCGCTGCCCGCCGGACAGCGACAGCCCCTGCTCACCGACCCGGGTTGCCAGGCCCCACGGCAGCTCGTACGCGAATTCCGCCTGGGCCAGCGTCAGCGCGGCCCGGACGTCGTCCTCGCTGGCGTCCGGCCGGCCCAGGGTCAGGTTCTCCCAGACCGACATGGAGAACAGCGTCGGCTCCTCGAACGCGACGGCGACCAGCCGGCGCAACGAGTCCAGCCGCAGGTCACGTACGTCGTGCCCGTCGAGCGTGATCCGGCCGCCGGTCACCTCGTGCAGCCGGGGGACCAGCGACAGCAGCGTGCTCTTGCCGCAGCCGGTGACGCCGACCAGCGCCATCGTCTCGCCCGGCTCGACGGTCAGGTCCAGGTCGCGCAGCACCGGGCCGGACGTGCCGGGGTAGCGGAAGCGGACCCCCTCGAAGCGGAGCCGGCCGCGTACTTCGCCCCGGTCGAGCGACCGGGCGTGCGGGGCGTCCACGATGGTCGGCGGCGTGTCCAGGACCTCCTGGATCCGGTCGGCGGCGGTCGCGGCCTCCTGGCCGTTGGCGATGATCCAGCCCAGCGACTGCACCGGCCAGATCAGCATGAGCTGAAGGCTGACGAACGCGACCAGCTCCCCGATGGACAGCACGCCGTCGGCGACCGCTGCGGCGCCGGCCACCAGGACCACGCCGAGCGTCAGGTTCGGCACCAGGTCGAACAGCGCGGAGGTACGCGCCAGCAGCCGAGCCTTGCCGATCCCGGTGTCGTGCAGCCGGCGCGCACCGACGGCGAACCGGGCCGCCAGTTCCGGCCCGCGCCCGTACGCCCGCATGGTGCGCAACCCCAGCGCGGTCTCCTCGACCAGCGTGGCGACGTCGCCCTGCTGGTCCTGCATGCGGCGCGACGCCGCGTGGTAGTGCCGGGCGAAGCGGCGGCTGATCAGGAACAGAGGTACGGCGCTGGCCGCCACCAGCAGCCCCAGCCACTGGTGCAGCCGGATCAGCAGCGCCACCACCGCCGCGTAGGCGACCAGGTTGAGCACCAGGAACAGCAGCCCGAAGGAGAGGAACCGCCGGATCACCGAGAGGTCGCTGGTGATCCGGGACAGCAACTGGCCGGACTGCCAGCGGTCGTGGAAGCCGGCCGGAAGCCGTTGCAGGTGGGCGTAGATGTCGGCGCGGATGGCGGCCTCCATGCCCACCGAGGACGACGACTGCGTCCAGCGGCGGATGAAGATGAGGACCGCCTCGGCCACGCCGAGCAGCAGCGCCAGCGCGCCGAGCCGCAGCAGCCCGGCCTCGTCGTGCCGGGCCACCGGCCCGTCGACGACCCGCTGCACCACGAGCGGAACGGCCAGGCTCGCCGCGGTGGCCGCGAGCGCCGCGACCAGCAGCCAGGCGAATTCCGTCGCGTACGGGCGCAGGTAGGGCCGCAGCCGCCAGAGGTTGCGCAGCGGCTGGGACCGGGCGTCGATATGCGCCGCGGGGTTGCCGTCGCTGGACGCGGGCACTACCCGACGGTAGCCGCCGGGGGTGACAGTCTCGCTGTCAGCTAGCCGTCACCCGTCCCTCATGCCCGAGAAGCCACTTCTTCACGTCCAGCCCCCAGCGGTAGCCGCCGAGTGAGCCGTCGGTACGCAGCACCCGGTGGCAAGGGACGAACAGCGCGGCGGCGTTGCGCGCGCAGGCGGCCGCGGCGGCCCGGATCGCAGCCGGCCGCCCGGCCAGCGCGGCGAACGCGGTGTAGGTGACCGGGTCGCCGGGCTTGACGTCGCGCAGCACCTGCCAGGCGTGCGTCAGGAAGGGCCCACCGGTGTGCTGCTCGACGGCGATCGCGTCGATGGCGGCCAGGTCACCGTCCAGGTAGGCCCGGACGGCGGTGGTCACCGGACCGAGGTCGGCCCGTTCCCGCAGGTCGCCGCGCAGTCTCGGGTGGATCAGCGGCAGCAGGGCCGCCGGTTCGGCGGTGAAGCCCGCCGCGCGTACCGCGCCGGCCGGGCCGGCGAGCACGCTCAACGGGCCGGCGGGAGTGTCGATGACAGTGCTGTCCACAGTGTTCATGCTGCTCTCCAGAGTCGGATCGTCGCGTACGACCGCCAGGGACGCCAGCGGTCGGCGTACGCGGTCAGGGTCTTCGGGTCGTCGGACAGGCCGAGCGCGGCTGCGCCGCGGCGTACGCCCAGGTCGGTGGTGAGGGCGACATCGGGGTCGCCGAGTGCGCGCATGGCCAGGTAGCCGGTGGTCCACGGGCCGATGCCGGGCAGCGCGGCCAGTCGCCGGACCGCCTCCTCCCGGTCGCCCCCGGGTTCCAGGTCGAGTTCGCCGTCGGCGACGGCGCGGGCCAGCGCCCGGATCGTCTCCCGGCGTGCCGCCGGCATCCGGAACGCCGCGTCCGGCGCCGCGAGCATCTGCGCCGGGCCGGGGAACGCCACCAGGCCGTCCGCCGGATCGTCGGTGCCTGCACCGCCGGTGGATCGGGTGGCGGCCAGCAGGCGGGTGAGCGTGGTCCGTGCCGAGGTCAGCGAGACCTGCTGGGTGGCGACGGCACGGACGGCCAGCTCGAACCCGTCGACCGCGTGCGGGAGCCGGACGCCCGGCTCGGCCGCGACGGCCGAGGCCAGCGCGGGGTCGTCGGCCAGGGTGGCGTCCACCGCGACCGGGTCGGCGTCCAGGTCGAGCAGGCGGCGGCAGCGGGCCACCGCGGGGGCCAGGTCACGCATGTCGGCCAGCCGCAGCGTGGCGGCCACGTGGCCGTCGGCAGGGGTCAGCGCCACCGTGGCGGGACCGTGCGGGAGGCGCAGCCCGCGGTGGTAGGTGCCGTCGCGGACCACCTCGACGTCGGGCAGCGCGCGCAGCGCGAGGAAGTCCAGCAGCGCGCCCGCGTGCAGCGGGGGCCGGTATGCCAGCCGCAGCGAGAGCGTGCCCGCCCCGGTGGTCGCGGCCGGGCTGCGGCGCCCGACCCGCAGCTCGGACGGGGTGCCGCCGTAGACCTCGCGAACCGTGTCGTTGAACTGCCGGACGCTGCCGAACCCGGCGGCGAAGGCCACCTCGGCGAGGCCGAGACCGGTGGTCTCGATCAGGATCCGGGCGGTCTGCGCGCGCTGGGCGCGGGCCAGCGCCAGCGGGCCGGCGCCCAGCTCGGCCCGGAGCATCCGGTGCAGGTGCCGCTCGGTGTAGCCCAGCCGGGTGGCCAGCCCGGGCACCCCGTCGCGGTCGACCACGCCGTCGGCGATCAGCCGCATGGCGCGGCCGACCAGGTCGGCTCGGACGTCCCACTGGGGCGAGCCGGGCGCCGCGTCCGGCCGGCACCGGCGGCACGCCCGGAGCCCGGCCCCCTGCGCGGCGGCTGCGGACGGAAAGAACCGGACGTTGCGCCGTTTCGGTGTCATCGCCGGACAGGACGGCCGGCAGTAGATCCCGGTCGACGTCACGCCGGTGTAGAACCAGCCGTCGAACCGCGGGTCGCGGCTGTCGACGGCTCGGTAGCACCGCTCGAAGTCCAGTTCCATGCCACGATCCTGCCCTGCAGCTCCGACGCTCGGCTGGCGGGATTCGGACATGACGTGCGGCAGTCGCGCCAGCTCGGGGAAGTGGCGGTGTCAACGGTCCCGGGATGCCGCCACCTCGCCGAGGTGGCGCGGATCATGGACGGCGGACCCGAGAAAGTGTCGTAAGTGGTCGGTACCGTCCCGCCACCAACTCAAGAAAAGGTGCGGGGCATGGCGAGCGTGGCCGGGCGGGGTGTCCGCTGATGCGATCGGGGCGAGCACCGCTTGACGCCGCGGTGGTGGAGGGCTTCTACGAGCGGATGCGGGTGGTGGCGCCGGCCGCCTACGGCGCGATCGAGCGTGACCGGGCCGGTGACCCCGGTCGCCCCTTCGCGGACACCGCTTGCGGCCGGCTGGCCGGCTCCCTCGACCCCGATGGGCTGCGCGCGCTCGGCATGTGGGCCCACCACTGGTGCATGCGCTTCTACGACGACGACACCCGGGTCGGCCTGCGACTGGTCCGCGAGATCGCCGCCCGCTCCGGCCTGGGCTGGACCGCCGACGAGGTGCGGTGGCTGCTCGACCGGTCGTACGCGGCCGGGCCCGCCGCCGCGCACCGGTTCACGCTTCCGCTCGCGGCAGCGGCGCAACTACCGGCCGGTGCGCTGCCCGAGGGCGTCGCCGCCGAGGCGTGGCCGGACGACTGGCGCCGGCTGCGGGCCGGCTGAGCGCCGGGTGGGATCGCTGTCCGGTCCGGCATCTGGGCCAGCACCATCGCCCCCACCGCCACCGCGAAACCGGTGAGCTGGACCGGGTCCAGCGCCTCACCGAGCACCACCCAGCCGAGCGCCGCGGCGGTGAGCGGGCTCAGCGCGCCGAGCACCGACACGCGGGAGACGGGCAGTCGTGCCGCGCCCCGGAACCACAGCACGTACGCCAGGGCGGTGCCGGCCAGCCCGAGCCACGCGTACCCGAGAAGGGCCGGCCCGTCGGGCACTGGTGGCGCGCCCTCGACGGCGGCGGCGACCGGCACGATCATCAGGCCACCGGCGACGAGCTGCCAGCTCGTCGCGGCCAGGACGCCCACGCCGGGCGGCCGGCCCCAGCGGCTGGTGAGCACCAGCCCGGCGGCCATCGCCACGGCCCCGGCCAGTCCGGCGGCGACGCCGAGCGGGTCGAGGCCGGCGCCCGGGCGCAGCACCACGAGGGCGACGCCGAGCGGGGCGGCCACGGCGGCGGCCAGCGCCGGCCGGGTGGGGCGGTCGCGGAGCAGCGCGACGGTCAGCACCGCCACCAGCAGCGGCTGCGCGGCGCCGAGGACGGCGGCGGTGCCGCCGGGTAGCCGGTACGCGGCGAGGAACAGCAGCGGGAAGAACACCCCGATGTTGAGCGCGCCGAGCACAGCGGCCCGCCCCCACCAGAGGCCGTGTGGTCGCCTGCGGGTCAGGGCGAGCAGCAGCAGGCCGGCCGGGAGGGCGCGGATCGCCCCGGCCCAGAGCGGCCGGTCCGGGGGCAGGAGTTCGGCGGTGACCAGGTACGTGGTGCCCCAGGTGATCGGTGCGGCGGCGGTGAGCGCGACGTCGGTCCAGCGGGGGTTCATGTCGGCCTCTTTCTCAGCCCTAAGTATCTTAGCGCTAAGCTAATCAGGCCCGAGCGAAAAGGGGAAGTGGGACGTGCGGCACAATCGGCAGCCGTGACAGGCGACGAGGTGGACGCGATCGTCGAACAGTGGCGGCGGGAGCGGCCCGGCATGCGGCCCGAGCCGATGGCCGTGTTCGGCCGCATCTACCGGCTGGCCCGGCTGGTCGGCGACAGCCAGGAGAAGGTGTACGCGGGCTGGGGCATCGGCCGGGGCGAGTTCGACGTGCTCGCCGCGCTGCGGCGCTCCGGTTCGCCGTACACGCTGGCGCCGAAGGCGCTCGCCGCCTCCCTGATGCTCACCTCCGGCGGCATGACCGGGCGGCTCGACCGCCTCGAACGGGCGGGCCTGGTACGGCGCTCGCCGGACCCGGCCGACCGGCGGGCGCTGCGGGTCACCCTCACCGACACCGGCCGGCGGGTGGTCGAGGACTCGGCCGAGGCCGGGCTCGCGGTGCAGCGGCGGATCCTCGACGCGCTGCCGCCCGCCGACCAGGACCGGCTGGCCGATCTGCTGCGCGCGTTGCTCGCGGCGGCCGAGACCGGGCCCGCGGATCCGGCACAATGATCGGCACCGTCACCGCCCGGGAGGACAACCGTGCCCGCCACCGAACCGACGATCGTCGCCACCAGCATGGGTTTCGCCGGCCGTCGCCGCGGCCCGTGGGACGCCCGGCCCAGCGCCCTGTTCGACCTGATGGCCGACCTGGCCGGGGCCGGTGACGCGCCGCGCGTCTGCTACCTC
This sequence comes from Micromonospora sp. CA-248089, assembly GCF_050948515.1. Classification (NCBI taxonomy): domain Bacteria; kingdom Bacillati; phylum Actinomycetota; class Actinomycetes; order Micromonosporales; family Micromonosporaceae; genus Micromonospora; species Micromonospora sp. CA-248089. The sequence continues at coordinate 5,586,859 of NZ_CP192016.1, read as the reverse complement.
GGCCAGGCCACCGGCGACCAGCCGACCGGCTTCACCGTCTTCTACGGCGCCTTCGCCGGCACCCGGTTCCGCGCCTCCCACCTGGCGCTCTACCCGATGCCCAACGTCGAGGACATCCGCGCCCACCTGCTCGCGCAGGACATCATCTGGGTCGGCGGCGGCAGCGTGGCGAACCTCTGCGCGGTCTGGCGGGTGCACGGCCTGCCGGAGATCCTGCACGAGTGCTGGCAGGCCGGCGTGGTGCTCGGCGGGGTCTCCGCCGGCTCGATCTGCTGGCACACCGGCGGCGCCACCGACAGCTACGGCCCGACGCTGCGGCCCTTCACCGAAGGGCTGGGCTGGCTCCCGTACGGCAACGGCGTGCACTACGACAGCGAGGAGCAGCGCCGCCCGCTGATGCACCGGCTGGTCGCCGACGGCACGCTGCCCGCGAGCCACTGCACCGACGACGGCGTGGGGCTGATCTACCGGGGCACCCGGCTGATCGAGGCGGTGGCCGACCGGCCCGGCGTTGCCGCGTACGAGCTGGTCCGCGCCGAGGACGGCACCGCCCGGGAGACCCGGATCGAGCCGCGCCTGCTGTCCGCCGCGCCGCGGTGACCGGCTTCGCGTACCTGCCTGCCCGGCGGTGGCGGCGAGGCGCGTAAGCTGGTTCGTCGTGAGTCTCACCATCGGCATCGTCGGCCTGCCCAACGTGGGCAAGAGCACCCTGTTCAACGCGCTGACCAAGAACGACGTGCTCGCCGCGAACTACCCGTTCGCCACCATCGAGCCGAACGTCGGCGTGGTCGGGCTGCCCGACGAGCGGCTGGCCAAGCTGGCCGAGATCTTCTCCTCGCAGAAGGTGCTGCCGGCGCCGGTCTCGTTCGTCGACATCGCCGGCCTGGTCCGCGGCGCCTCCAAGGGGCAGGGGCGGGGCAACGCGTTCCTCGCCAACATCCGCGACGCCTCGGCGATCTGCCAGGTGGTGCGCGCCTTCTCCGACCCGAACGTGGTGCACGTCGACGGCAAGGTCTCCCCGGCCGACGACATCGAGACGATCAACACCGAGCTGATCCTGGCCGACATCCAGACGCTGGAGAAGGCGCTGCCCCGGCTGGAGAAGGAGGCCAAGCTCCGCAAGGACCGGGCCGCCGCCGTCGAGGCCGCCAAGAAGGCGGTCGAGGTCCTGGACAACGGCGTGACCCTGTACGCGGGCGCCGCCGCCGCGAAGGTCGAGCTGGAGCACCTGCGTGAGCTGCACCTGCTCACCACCAAGCCGTTCCTCTACGTCTTCAACGTCGACGAGGCCGAGCTGGGCAACGAGGAGTTCCTCGACGAGCTGCGCGGCCTGGTCGCGCCCGCCGAGGCGATCTTCATGGACGCCAAGATCGAGTCCGAGCTGGTCGACCTGCCCGAGGACGAGGCCCGCGAGCTGCTGGAGTCGATCGGGCAGTCCGAGCCCGGCCTGAACCAGCTCGTCCGGGTGGGCTTCCGGACGCTCGGGCTCCAGACGTACCTGACCGCCGGCCCCAAGGAGGCGCGGGCCTGGACCGTCCCGGTCGGCGCGACCGCGCCGGAGGCCGCCGGGGTGATCCACAGCGACTTCCAGCGCGGCTTCATCAAGGCCGAGGTGGTCTCCTACAACGACCTGGTCGAGGCCGGATCGATGGCGGCGGCGAAGGCCGCCGGCAAGGTCCGGATCGAGGGCAAGGAGTACGTCATGCAGGACGGCGACGTGGTGGAGTTCCGCTTCAACGTCTGATTTGATTCTGGACTGAGCGCTGCATCAGCAGGATCATCGAGCAGTTGGCTGCTCGTGCAAGGATGCTCCGATGGAACCGGCGACATCGGCGGACGACGTTTGGCGCGCGCTCATGGAGGACACGCAGGGCTGGTGGGTGGATGATCCGGTCTTCCGGGCAGCCTATGAGCACCCCACGTTGCGCGCCCTCTTCCCTATGGCAACGCACGGGACGATCAAGTTCTTCAGGACCGCTTGGAGCTGGCCCGATACCCCTGCCCACGATCTGCCTCTCATCGCCTGCGGCGGCCCTCCTTACCAGGTCATTGCCGCCGGTTATGAGCGGATCATCGGCTTGGCCGCAACGGCGGAAGAAGCCGCAGAGCTGGTAGTCGAGAACCTGCCGCCGGCCCCGGTGATTCCCGGCTCGACGTGTGCAATGCCGTCAGGCGGCGACCAGCGCTGACCGCCCGCAACGCCCTGCCAGCAGGCCGTGAGTCCTGTTCCCGCTGCTGGCGACCCGTGGCGTCCTTGGTTCCGCTTCGACGTCTGAATCCTGGCGGGTCGGCCCTCGGCGTGGCCTGACCGATGTCTTCCCGGCGCCGTGCTGGTCTCTACGACGAGTACCGACCCACGGAAGGCTGGCACGATGCGCAAACTGACCTTCGCCATGAACGTGAGCCTGGACGGCTACGTCGCCGCGCCCGGTGACGACCTCGGCTGGAGTACGCCGAGCGACGAGTGGTTCCAGTGGTGGTCCGACCGGGTGGCGGCGACCGGCACGGCGCTCTACGGGCGGCGGCTGTGGGAGGCGATGAGCTCTCACTGGCCGACCGCCGATCAACAGCCGGGCGTCACAGCGGCGCACGCCGAGTTCGCCCGTCGCTGGCGGGACATGCCGAAGGTGGTGTTCTCCTCGACGACCAGGACGGTCGACTGGAACACGCGCCTGGTCACCGGCGACGCGGTCACCGAGATCAGCCGGCTGAAGGCCGAGGACGGTGGTCCGATGGACATCAGTGGCGCCACCCTTGCCGCGGCGGCCATGCGGGCCGGGTTGATCGACGAGTACGTGCTCGTCACCCATCCGGTCTTGATCGGTCGCGGTATGCCGTTCTTCACGGCCCTGGACAACTGGGTGAACCTGGCCCTGCGGGAGACCCGGACGTTCCCGGGCGGCGTGCTCCTCACCAGGTACGAGGCCAGGCGCTGACCGCCCCCTCCACATGGAGACGCGGCGTCACTCCTGCGCGTCGAGGTCGCGCAGTGCGAAGCGGAGGTGCTCCCACTCCTCGTCGAAGATGACGTGGAGGCAGTGCAGGACCGGTGCCTCGTGTTCGGGTGACCACGCTGACGGTCGAGGCTCGGCGAGCAGCTCCGGAGTGACGCCCGTGAGGAACTCCCGCACCATGGCCTGCCGCTCGGCCCGCAGATCGAGCACCTGGGCGAGACTCGGGCGCGCCGCGGGGAAGATCGACATGTCGAGTCCGTCCGTCTCGTACTCGGCGTGTGGCTGCCCGAGCGGATGGAAGGGCTGCGGCAGGCGCAGGATCGCCTTGCCGAGCCAGGCGTCGGTGGCGAACGCGAGGTGGCGCAGGGTCTGCGCGAACGACCACTCACCGTCGATCGAGATGTCGGCGGCGCCGTCGGGCATGGACACGACCCGGTCGACCGCGGCCGCCCAGGCTCGTTCGAGCGCCGCCCAGGCCGCGCGCAGGCCATCGGGATCCTCGGCATGCCTCAGCTCGCGCCCGGGGAACCGCCGGTTGAGTTCGGCCTCGACGAGCGGCACGACGTCGACACCGTTGACCAGCAGCGCGCCGTCGGTGAGCCACGGCGCGTCGATGTCGAGCCCGCGCACGTCGACGCCGCGCATCACCGCGCCGGCCAGCGTCGACCTGGTGAAGCGTGCGCCTTGCAGGTCCCTGTCCACGAACGTCCTGAGGTCGCTCTGGTCCACGGCGCACCCCTCTCGTCGGCGATCGCGGCAATGCTAGCGAGCGGGTCCGACAACGACTGTCGATGCGACCGGACGAAGTTGTCGGCCGCCGGAACATGGCTGTGGCGGCCGCCGGCCCGCATCGCGGACCGGCGACCGCCACCCGTGCCTGTCGTCAGGCGTTCGCCCGGCGGATGGCCGCCATGCCTCCGAGCGCGGCCACCGCGGCGATCAGGGCGGGCCACCCCACCAGCAGGCTGACCTGGTGCTGGCTGCTCAGCCACTGCCAGATGTCACCGAACCAGCCCTGCCAGGTGATCAACGCGACGAGCAGGCCGGTCACCAGGATCAGGGCCGCGCCGGCCCCGAGCAGGCCGTTCATGCCGAACCGGACGTACCAGACGGCGACGAAGACGGCGAGGAAGTTCAGGAACAGGAACGGGACCGCGTAGACGGCGATCTGCAGCAGCCCGTTGTCCACGTCGATGTACGGGATCCGGAAGAACCGCAGCTGGATTCCGAAGCCGCCGGTGGCGCCCTCGATCAGGTTGAGCAGGTAGAGCAGGACGCCGTAGACGACCGCCTGCACCACGTTGACGAGCACCGTGGCGAGGTAGAAGGTGCGCCGGGTGACGCCCATGCCGAGCGCGAACGGGAACACCTGGCTGATCGAGGCGGCGGCGACGATCGAGCAGACGATGTAGAGGCTGGCCAGACCGCCTGTGGTGTTCTTGCCCGGCGCCGCCTCGTCGATCGAGGCGAAGATCAGCAGGTTGACGCCGAGCGAGATGGCCATGATGCCCCACGGCCAGGCCAGCTGGCCGATCCAGGCGATGGTGTGCATCCGGGCGACGTCGAGGATGCGAGTCATCGGGTCTTCGTCCTTTCCGTCGTCAGGCGCACCACTGCCTGCTGGAGCGACACCGGCGCCAGGTCGATGCCGAGCTTCTTGGCGCGCATCCGTTCGGCGTTGTCGAACGACCCGCGCAGCGACGCGCGGACCGCGCCGCCGAGCTGCTCGCGGTGCAGCACCCGGTACGCGGCTGCGAACTCGTCCACCACCGCGGCCGGGCCGGACGCCTCCATCACCTCGCCGCGCAACTCGTCGCTGGGTGCGTCGAGCAGCAGCTTGCCGCGGTCGAGCAGCAGCACGTGCTCGATCAGGTCGGCCACCTCGTCGATGAGGTGGGTGGAGAGCACGACAGTGCGCGGGTTTTCGGCGTAGTCGGCGAGCAGCCGGTCGTAGAAGAGCTGCCGGGCGACCGCGTCGAGACCGAGGTACGGCTCGTCGAAGAAGGTCAGCGGCGCGCGTGCGGCCAGGCCGATCGTCACGCCCAGCGCGGACAGCATGCCGCGGGACAGCTTGCGCACGTTGCGCTTGCGCGGCAGGTCGAAGTCGTCCACGAGGGACTGTGCGAAGTCCTCGTCCCAGTTGGGGAACAGCCGCTTGGCCAGGCTCAGGACGTGCCGGACCTGGTAGGCGGCCGGGTACGTCTGGCTCTCCTTGATGAAGGCCACCTGCGCCAGCGCCTGCTCGTTCTCGTACGGGCGCTCGCCGAAGAGTGTGAGGTCGCCGCTGGTGCTGCTGTTCTGGCCGGTGATCAGCTGCATCAGCGTCGTCTTGCCGGCGCCGTTGCGGCCGAGCAGGCCGTAGATCTTGTTTCCGGTCAGCGTGAAGGTGATGTCGTCGAGAGCGGTCACGTCGCCGAACCGCTTCGTGAGGCCGGCTGCCGCCACGACGCTCATCGCTGTTCCTCCCCTGTCTCGATGAGCTTCTTCAGCTCCTCGGTGCCGATGCCCAACTTGCGTGCCTCCTCGATGAGGGGCCGCACGTACTGGTCGGAGAACTCGCGCCGGCGGCGTTCCCGGAGTGTTTCGACGGCCCCCGTTGCCACGAACATTCCGATCCCCCTGCGCTTGTAGAGAAGCCCGTCATCGACCAGGCGGTTGATCCCCTTGGCGGCGGTCGCCGGGTTGATCCGGTGGAACGCCGCCAGTTCGTTGGTGGACGGCACCTGGGTCTCCTCCGCGTACGTCCCGTCGATGATCGAGTTTTCGATCAGCTCCGCGATCTGGACGAAGATCGGCCGGCCGTCATCCATCCCGGTTCTTTGGTTCATTACTCATGTAACTAACCATGGCACCCCGGAGGTTGGGCGTCAAGTGCCACAGGGGACCCCAACCGCCGGCGATCAAGGAGTTCGGGTCACGCCGACCGGCCCGACCGGACACCAACTCCTTGATCATCGGGCGCGGGCAAGGGCGCGGGCAGGGCGGGGGCGGATCAGGTGATTCGGGGACTGCGGCGTTCGATCAAGGTCACGTCCCGCCAGGTGCCGTGGTGGCGGCCCACCCGCTCGCGGGTGCCCACGACGCGGAAGCCGCACGTCGCGTGCAGCGCGAGGCTGGCGGTGTTCTCCGGGAACACGCCGGACTGGATGGTCCAGATCCCGGCCGCCTCGGTGGAGGCGATCAGCGCGTCCAGCAGTGCCCGGCCGACCCCGCGCCCGCGCCCCCGCGGGTGCACGTAGACGGAGTGCTCCACCACCCCGGCGTAGACGCAGCGGTCGGAGACCGCCGAGCAGGCCACCCAGCCGAGCACGTCGCCGGCCTCGTCGAGCGCCACCCAGCGGTGGCCGGGCAGGCGGGTGGCGGTGAAGCGCGCCCAGTCCGGCGGCGCGGTCTCGAACGTGGCGTTGCCCTCGTCGATGCCGAGGCGGTAGATCTCCAGCACGGCGTCGGCGTGCGAGTCGTCCATGGCGGCGACGGTGACTGTCATCGGTACCTCCCGGCCGGGACGGCGGACACCGGCGCCGTCAGCGTATCGGCGCAGGCCGAGGGCCGGGACGCGAGACCCCGGCCCTCGACGGAAGCGCTACCGCCGCCGGTAGACGGAGATGTGCGAGCGGCTGTCCGCGTCGAACGGCGACCGGTCCCAGTCGGCGTACCGCTCGGTGAGCCGCAACCCGGCCCGCTCCGCCAACTCGTCGATCTGCTCGGGCCAGGCGTACCGCATGGCGAACGGCTTGAGGTGCACGCCCGAGGCGTCGAACGTGACGGTCTGCCGCACGAACGTCTGCGCAGCCCGGTCGTACCGGTGCACGCGGATGGTGGCCGAGTCCTCGGTCACCTCCCGCACCTGCACCTGCTCGTCCCGGTCGAAGTCCGCCGGGTCGGGCACGAAGGTCTCGATGACGAACGCCCCGCCGGGCGCGAGCACCCGGGCGACGTTGCGGAAGCATGCCGCCTGGCGCTCCTCGGAGACCAGGTTGAACAGCGTGTTGAACACCAGGAAGACCAGACGGTACGGCCCGGCGACCGGGACGTCCGCCATGTCGCCGATGGTGACGGGCATGTCCGCGCCGCCCGGCTTGGCGCGCAGGTGCGCGACCATCTCCGGGGACGCCTCGACGCCCTCCACGGCGATGCCGCGGGCGGCCAGCGGCAGGGCCACCCGGCCGGTGCCGACAGCGAGTTCGAGCACCGGGCCGCCGTCGGCCAGCGGCGCGAGGAAGTCGACGGCCGGGGCTGGGTCGGGATTGCCGGGGCCGTCGTAGGTGGCGGCCCAGAGCCGGCCGAACAGGCCGGGATCGTCGAAGACGGACATCACACGCCCTCCCGCCGGGCGGAAGGGACAGGACGCGGCGCGAGGTCAGCGACCTCCGCCGGAATGGGGTACGACAACACGAAGCCTCGTTTCGAATGAGGTGACGACGGGTCGGTTGGGCTTCGCAGCGTGTGGCATGGCGGTGCTCCCTCCGGTCGGCTTCGAGGGGTCCAGCAGACCAGCGGCCGCCCGAGGGGACAACCGGATTACGCCCGCAGCGCGTCGTCCACAGCGGTCTCCCGGCGGCCGAGGTGCACCGGATCCCGCCCGGTCAGCACGTCCACGGCGGCCTTGACGCACGCCCCGTACTCCCGGGTGGAGCTGATCCGCCACTGGCCGCCGTACCGGCGGGCGGTGGCGTCGCCGACGCCGACGGTGTCGATGCCCGCGTCCCGGCAGAGTGCCACCGCGCGCGGCAGGTGGAACGACTGGGTGACCACAGTGGCCCGCCGGACCCCGAAGACGCGGTGCGCGCGGACGCACGAGTCGTACGTGTCGAACCCGGCGTGGTCGAGCACCGTCCTGTCCGCCGGGACGCCCCGGTCGACGAGCCAGCGCCGCATCGCGTCCGGCTCGTCGTAGTCCCAGTTCATGTGGTCACCGGAGAGCAGCAGCACCTTGACCTTGCCGGCGGCGTACAACTGGCGGGCGATCTCCAGCCGGGCGGCGAGGAACGGCGCCGGCGTGCCGTCCGGGTTCACCTTGGTGCCCAGCACGAGGGCCACCGGCGTCTCCGGCGCGTCCGCGGCGTCGAACAGGCGGCCCTCGGCGGCGTCGCGGACCCAGACCGCGCTGGCGGCCGTGGCGGCGCCCAGCAGCACCACGGCGGCGGTGGCGAGCACCAGGAGGCGGCGGACCAGGCGTACGGCGCGCGGACGGTCGCTCCGCCAGGCCCGCCATCGCGCCGTCAGCCGTCGCATGGCGGCGATTGTGCCAGGGCGGGTCAGGAGATGTGGTGCAGGATCACGTTGTGCACGTGGTGGCTCTTCTGTGCGCCCCGGAACTCGACCTCGTAGGTGTGCGTGCCGACGTGCACGGCGATCGAACCGGTGGAGAAGAACGAACCACCCCAGGACTTGTTGCTCACCACGCTCACGCTGGTGATCTTCGAGTAGGGGATGCTGGTGATCGCGTACCGCTTGCCGACGAAGGAGCGGTCCTGGATGATCACCCGCCGGTCGGTCAGGCCGATGAAGCCGGTGCCGGTGCCCACCGCGTCGTAGACGGCGATGATCTGCTCACCGGGCAGCAGCCCGCTCTGGATCTGCTGGAACTGTTCCTTGCGGTCGTACGTGGGGCCAGACATGCACCCGAGGGTAGGCGGGGCGTGCCAGTGGGTCAGGGTTCGGTGACCGCGCGGACCGCGTCCTCGATGCGCGCCGCGAGCAGCACCTCACCCTCGGTGAGTGGCTCGCCGTCGCCGTGGCCCAGCCGGATCTGGGTACGATCGGCCCGGCGGCTGATCTCCGGGCGCAGCCGCAGCGCGTCGGCCACGACCGCGACCCGCTCGGTGAGCGCGGCGTGCTGGGTGTCGTCGAGGACGATCGTGCGGCGGATCTGTTCGCCCTCGCGCGTCCATCCCGACAGCAGGGCCAGGGCGTCGCTGAGGTAGTCGTGCTTCGCACGGCCGCTGAACAGCACGCGCATCACCGCACCTCCCAGGCGTCGTTGCCGGCTTGTGGCCAAATCGTCGCCATCCCGTGTCCCAGTCGACGCCCTCTAGTCTCTCGCCACTCAGATGGTGTGTCCACGCCCACACTTCCGTGTTCTGTTGACCTGACGGACGACGCAGCTACCCAAACCGCCGATTGATCTGGCACGCTGGTGGCCCGTGCGGACCGAACGGGTTAGCGGAAGCGGGCAGACCGACCGGCGGGAGCCGAGGGTGGTCGTCGGGGCGGCGATCATCGAGGGCGGCCGGGTGCTGGCGTGCGAGCGCTCCGCGCCCCCCGAGGTGGCGGGGCGCTGGGAGTTCCCGGGCGGAAAGGTCGAGCCGGGCGAGGCCGAGACCGACGCGCTGGCCCGGGAGTGCGTCGAGGAACTCGGCGTACGGGTGGCGATCGGCGCGCGCGTCGGCCGGGACGTACGGATGGCGCACGGCCGATCCGTGCTGCGCGTCTACGCCGCCCGCCTGCTGCACGGCGACGAGCCGAAGGCCTTGGAGCACGCCGACCTGCGCTGGCTCTCCGCCGCCGACCTGGACAGCGTCGACTGGCTGCCGGCCGACGTGCCGATCGTGGCCGCGCTGCGCCCGCTGCTCGACACCCCCTGAGCGACCGCGGCGCGAGCCGGGCCGTCCGGTGAACCGGACAGCCGGGCAGAAACGGGACGAGGGCCCGCGGCGCGTGCCGCTGGCCCCCGTCGTCGTGCTGCTGTTCAGTGCTTCGGCTCGTCCTGCTGCGGGTGAGCGAAGTTGAGGTGCTCGGGCGGCAGCGGGAACGTCACGTCGTCGCCGAACGGCGACGGCGCGGCGGCCTTGTTGAACGTCAGTTCGGTCAGCGGCAGCTTGCCGTTGGCGTCCACCGCCGGGGCGGTCGGGTGCGGCACCTCGCGGTGCCAGTTGACGCCCTGCTGGGCCTGGCGCTCCGCGGCGCTGTCGTGCGAGCCGCCCGCGTGCGAGTGCACCCCGCCGGCGTGCGAACCGCCGCCGTGCGCGTGCGCCCCGCTCTGCGCCCCTCCGGACGTGACGGCACCGCTCGAATGCCCGCTGGTCGCGCTGGTCTGAGGCACCTGACCCCTCCGGAAGATCTTGTTACCGAGCCACACAAGGGGATCGTACCTGCGGTCGACGACCCGTTCCTTCATGGGGATGATCCCGTTGTCGGTGATCTTGATGTGCTCGGGGCAGACCTCGGTGCAGCACTTGGTGATGTTGCAGAATCCGAGTCCCATGTCCGACTGCGCGTACTCCCGGCGGTCGGTCCGCGCGTCGAGCGGATGCATGTCCAGCTCGGCCGCCCGGATGAAGAACCGGGGACCGGAGAACGCCGGCTTGTTCTCGTCGTGGTCACGGATCACGTGGCAGACGTTCTGGCACAGGAAGCACTCGATGCACTTGCGGAACTCCTGCGAGCGCTCGACGTCGACCTGCTGCATCCGGTAGTCGCCGGGCGCCACGTCGGCCGGCGGCGCGAACGCCGGGGTCTCCCGGGCCTTCTCGTAGTTGAACGAGACGTCGGTGACCAGGTCCCGGATCACCGGGAACGTGCGCAGCGGGGTGACCGTGACGGTCTCCGACTCCTCGAACGTCGACATCCGGGTCATGCAGCCCAGCCGCGGCTTGCCGTTGATCTCCATCGAGCAGGAGCCGCACTTGCCGGCCTTGCAGTTCCACCGGCACGCGAGGTCCGGCGCCTCGGTGGCCTGGAGCCGGTGGATCACGTCGAGGACCACCTCGCCCTCGTTCACCTCGACCGTGTAGTCCTTCAGGTCGCCGCCGGTCTCGTCGCCCCGCCAGATGCGGAACTGGCGTTTCGCGCCCGGCTTGCCGGTCGCCTGCTGCGGATCGGTTCCCATTCCTCAGCGCTCCTGTTCGGTGAGGGCGTCGAACTCGGCGAGTTCCTCGTCGGTCAGGTACTTGGCCAGCTCGGCCCGGTCGAACAGCCCGATCAGCTCCGGCCGCATCTTCGGCAGCGGCTTGTGGGTCAGCCGGACCGCGTCCCCGTCCAGCGAGCAGACCAGGTTGACGCTGCGCCACTTCGGGTCCATCGCCGGGTAGTCCTCCCGGGTGTGCCCGCCGCGCGACTCCTGCCGCTCCAGCGCCGCCATCGCGGTGCACTCCGAGACCACGAGCATGTTGCGCAGGTCCAGCGCCAGGTGCCAGCCCGGGTTGTAGCGCCGGCCGCCGACCGCGCTGACCTTCGCCACCCGCTCCCGCAGCTCGGCCAGCCTGCGCATGGCGTCCGCGAGTTCACCCTCGCGCCGGATGATCCCGACCAGGTCGCCCATGACCGCCTGGAGGTCCTGCTGGAGCTGGTACGGGCTCTCACCGGTGTCGCGCTGCAGCGGCGCGAGCGCCGTCTCCACGGCGGCCTCGACCGCCGCCACCGACACCGCCGGGCGGGTGGTGAGCTGATCGGTGTACGTGGCCGCGTGCCCGCCCGCGCGCTTGCCGAACACCAGCAGGTCGGACAGGGAGTTGCCGCCGAGCCGGTTGGAGCCGTGCATGCCGCCGGACACCTCACCGGCGGCGTAGAGCCCGCGTACCGTGCCGTACGCCGCGCCGGAGTCCGGGTCCACCTCGACGCCGCCCATCACGTAGTGACAGGTCGGGCCGACCTCCATCGGCTCCTTGGTGATGTCGACGTCGGCCAGCTCCTTGAACTGGTGGTACATCGACGGGAGGCGGCGGCGGATCTCGTCGGCCGACTTACGGGAGGCGATGTCCAGGTAGACGCCGCCGGCAGGCGTACCCCGGCCTTCCTTGACCTCGCTGTTGATCGCGCGGGCGACCTCGTCGCGGGGCAGCAGCTCCGGCGGACGCCGGTTGTTGTCCGGGTCGGTGTACCAGCGGTCCGCCTCCTCCTCGGTCTCCGCGTACTGCTTGCGGAACACGTCGGGGACGTAGTCGAACATGAACCGCTTGCCCTCGGAGTTCTTCAGCACGCCGCCGTCGCCGCGTACCGACTCGGTGACCAGGATGCCCTTCACCGAGGGCGGCCAGACCATTCCGGTCGGGTGGAACTGGAGGAACTCCATGTTGATCAGCGTGGCCCCGGCGCGCAGCGCCAGCGCGTGGCCGTCGCCGGTGTACTCCCACGAGTTCGAGGTGACCTTGTAGGACCGTCCGACGCCGCCGGTGGCGAGCACCACCGCGGGCGCCTCGAACAGGACGAACTCGCCGGACTCGCGGTAGTAGCCGAACGCCCCGGCGACGCGGTCCCCGTCGAGCAGCAGCTCGGTGATCGTGGTCTCGGAGAAGACCCGGATCCGCGCGTCGTAGCTGCCGAACTCCTGCTTGTCCTCCTGCTGGAGCGAGACGATCTTCTGCTGGAGCGTACGGATCAGCTCCAGGCCGGTCCGGTCGCCGACGTGCGCCAGGCGCGGGTACTCGTGACCGCCGAAGTTGCGCTGCGAGATCTTCCCGTCCTTGGTGCGGTCGAACAGCGCGCCGTACGTCTCCAGCTCCCAGATCCGCTGCGGCGCCTCCTTGGCGTGCAGCTCGGCCATCCGGAAGTTGTTGAGGAACTTGCCGCCGCGCATGGTGTCCCGGAAGTGCACCTGCCAGTTGTCGCGCGAGTTCACGTTGCCCATCGCGGCCGCGGCGCCGCCCTCGGCCATCACCGTGTGCGCCTTGCCGAACAGCGACTTCGAGATGATCGCGGTCTTCTTGCCGGCCAGCCGGGCCTCGATCGCCGCGCGCAGGCCGGCGCCACCGGCCCCGATCACGACGACGTCGTAGTGGTGTCGTTCGATTCGCGTCTCAGTCATGTCCAGGCTCTCAGTTGATGAACCGCAGGTCGTTGATCCAGCCGGCGGCGACCGCCATCACGTAGAAGTCGGTGAGCGCCAGGGTGCCCAGGGTGATCCAGGCGAGCTGCATGTGCCGGACGTTCAACCAGGACACCCCGGTCCACGCCTTGTAGCGCATCGGGTGCTTGGAGAAGTGCTTGAGCCGCCCGCCGATGATGTGCCGGCAGGAGTGGCAGGAGATCGTGTACGCCCACAGCATCACCACGTTGCCGAGCAGGATGATGTTGCCCAGGCCGAAGCCGAAGCCCTCGGGGGAGTGGAAGGCCAGGATCGCGTCCCAGGTGTTGATCAGCGAGATGATCGCCGCGGCGTAGAAGAAGTAGCGGTGCAGGTTCTGCCCGAGCAGCGGGAACCGCGTCTCGCCGCTGTACGACTGGTGCCCGTCCGGCACCGCGCAGGCCGGCGGCGACAGCCAGAACGACCGGTAGTACGCCTTGCGGTAGTAGTAGCAGGTCAGGCGGAACAGCAGCAGGAACGGCAGGGTGAGCGCCGCGTCCGGGATGATCCACCAGCCGGGCAGGAACTGGCCGAAGTGCGAGGAGCCCTCGACACAACGGTCGGTGACGCAGGGGGAGTAGAACGGCGTCAGGTAGTGGTACTGCTCCACCCAGTACCACTTGTGCATGAAGACCCGGACCGTCGCGTAGATGACCCAGGCGCTGAGCCCCACCACGGTGATCAGCGGCGCGAGCCACCATCTGTCGGTCCGCAACGTCTTCGCCGCGATGGCGGCGCGTGCCCGCCCTCCCCGCGGCTGCGGTCTCGGCGTCCTGGCCGACGTAGTTGTCATTCGAGTCATCTCCCTGACGTCACTGTCACGTCCTGCGCACGCGCGAGGCCACACCGGCGAACCGGTGCGGCTAAGTGACACACGTTACGCCGATCTTCACGGCCCGGCCGCGCAACGCAGTGTCCCGTGTGTCCCGCAGCTTGGAAAGAGTCAGTTCATGATCAATGTGGCGGGTCGGTCGAACGGTGCGCCGACCGGTGGCGTGACGCGCCGGGCGGCGCACCGGGTCACCCGGACGCGCCGCCGGTGAAGTGCCAGGAGGACAGGCGCAGCGCGGGTGCCTCGTACCAGGAACCGTCGACGCGGCCCGGCTGACGCACCGCCGCCCGGCCCAGGCCGAGCACCCGGCCCGGACCCAGCGCACGGGGGTACGACTCGGTGAACCGGAAGTCGCGCACCGCCCGGGTCGGCACGCCGTCCTCGACCAGCCACACCCCGTTGCGGGTCAACCCGGTGACCACGAGCTGCTTCGGGTCCAGCACGCGGGTGTACCAGAAGTCGCTCACCAGCAGCCCGCGCCGCATCCCGGCCACCAGTGCGGCGGTGTCCGGGTCGCCCACCGCCCCGGTCACGCCCGCGCTCACCGGCCCGGCGGCCGACTCCACACCGGCGTGGACACCTGCCGCCAGCAGGCGGATGTTGTGCGGGATCGGGCCGAACGTCGCGCTGCCCGGCATGCCGTGCCCGGTCGACAGGGTGCCCGCCTCGGCGCCACCGCGCCTGTCGTACGCCAACGACCCGGTGGTGCCGCCCTCCACCAGCGGCAACGCCCGCCGCGGCGTGCCCTCCAGATCGAACGGCAGCGTACTGGTGTGCAGCGGGTCGTCCACCAGCGTCACCGCCGGGTCGAACTGCGCCGTACCCGGCTCGGCGAAGGACTGCCGCTCGGCGTACCGCTTGCCGTTGAAGCCGTACCAGGCCAGGTTCTGCAGCAGGTCGGCGACCGCCGCCGGTTCGAGCACCACCTCGTAGTGCCCGGGCGGCAGCTCGACGGGGTCGGCCGCGGCGCGCGCCTTCGCCGCCGCGCGGGCACCCAGCGCCGCGCCGTCGAGATCGGCCAGCCGGTCGGCGCCGAGCCGCGCGACCCCGTCGGCGCCGCCGGCCCGGGCGATGCCGTCCATCGCCGCCTCGGCCGCCCGGCCCACGGCGGTGTGCCCGGCCGAGCTGGCGAACGCCCCCGACCGGTACGCGGTGCGGCAGTAGCCCGCCGCCTCCAGCCCGTCGACCGCGTCCACGAACGCGCGTACCCGCTCGGCCCGCTCGTCGGGTGAGGCGAACGCCGTCGCCTCGTCGACGGCCGGGCCCGACGGCACGGGCACCGGTGCGGTCAGCCCCGGCCAGGCCGGGTCGGGCGGCGCGAGCCGGGCCGCCGCCCGGGCCCGCTCGACCAGGGCGGCCAGCCCGTCGGCCTCGACCCGGCTGCCGCTGCCGGTCGCGGTCCGCCCGTCCACGTGCAACCGCAGGTGTACGGAGACGCCGGTCTCGGACACGTTCTGGTGGATGAACGAGTTGGCGAACCGGGTCAGCGCCAGGTCGGAGCGGGTCACCAGCACCTCGGCCTCGGCGCCCGGACCGGCCGTACGCCGGACCAGGTCCACCACCCCGGCGGCGATCTCCAGCTCGGCGCTCATGCCCGCACTCCCACCCGGACGCCGCGGAACCGGGCCGGCGCGGCCGGGTGACCGGTGTGCCCGACCTGACCCGGCTGCCCCTTCCCGCAGTTGGGCGTGCCCCACGCGACCGTCTCCGAGGAGAGCATGTCCATCGAGCGCCAGAAGACCGGCCCGATGCCGGTGTAGGTCGGGTTGCGCAGCATCCGCCCCCGGCGGCCCTTCTTGACCTCCCAGCCGACCTCGCAGCCGAACTGGAAGTTGAGCCGCTTGTCGTCGATCGACCAGGACCGGTTGATGTCCATCAGCACCCCGTCGTCGGTCGCCTCGATGATCTCGTCGAGCGTGTGCGGGCCGGGTTCCAGGCCCACGTTCGTCATCCGCACCATCGGCAGCCGGGCCCAGCCGTCGGCCCGCACGCTGCCGCCGTAGTCCAGGCCGGCGGCGGCGGCCGAGTCACGGCCGGCGAGCACCCCGACCCACCGCCCCTCGCGGACCGCGTCCCGGGCGACCGCCGGCGAGCCCTCGTCGTCGTAGCCGAAGCTGCCCAGCGCGCCCGGGATGGTCGGGTCGATGGTCACGTTCATCAGCTCCGAGCCGTAGCGCAGCGAACCGAGGCGGGCCAGGTCGAGCCAGGAGGTGCCGGCGAACGCCGCCTCCCAGCCGAGGATGCGGTCCAGCTCGATGGCGTGCCCGACCGACTCGTGAATCTGGAGCGCGAGCTGCTCGCCGCCGAGGATCAGGTCGGTCTCGCCGGCCGGGCAGGGCGGCGCGGTGAGCAGTTCGCGGGACTCCTCGGCGATCCGGGCGGCGTGCGCGGCCAGGTCGAGTGAGGTGACCAGCTCCCAGCCGGTGGTGCCGTACTGCCCGCGGTAGCTCGGGTAGGACCGCCGCTGGGTCTCGCCGGCACCGATCGAGGTGGCCGAGATGCCGCCGCCGCACTCCCGGATGCGCTGGTCGATCCGGTGGCCCTCGCTGGAGACGAACCACTTCGAGGTGTCCCAGATCTGGTAGAGCCCTTCGGCCAGGTCGGCGCCGTGCTCGCGCATCGTCGCGGTGGCGCGGACCAGCAGGTCGCCCTTGTCCGACAGCGGCACCCCGAGCGGGTCGACGACGCAGTCCGAGGCCCAGCTCGCCACCGTCGCCTCGACCGGCACCAGGTCGATCGGCGGGCCGGGAACCCGCGCGCTCGCGGTGGCGATCGCCGCGGCGCGCCGGCCGGCGTCGCGGGCCGCCGCGTCGGACAGATCGGGTACGGCGTGGAAGCCCCACCCCGATCCGACGAGCGCGCGTACGCCCAGCCCGATGCTCTCGTCCTGGCTCAGCTCCTCAATGTCGCCGTTGCGTGCCGACATCGACTCGTAGCGGCGGTGCATAACGCGGGCGTCGGCGTAGCGGGCGCCCGCGTCGAGAGCGGCCTGGACGGCGGCGGTCGCCGCGTCGAACTCGCTCATGCTGGCACTCCGTTGCCCTGCTGACGCTCGCTCATGCGCCGACCCTAGGCGAGCGCACCGACATCCGTCAGGCGAGCAGATCCTCAGGCCGGATCGTCGCGTGGACCGGATCCGTCAGCTCCAGTACCTCGCCGGCCTTCGTGACGGACCGCTCGACGTAGTGCGCTCCTTGCCGCTGGTAAAGGTGCATCGTCAGGGTTTCCTGGTCGACAAGGAGATACCACTCGATGCCGGCGGCAGCATAGTAGTGCATCTTGAGCACTTTGTCCGTGGCGGCGTTGCTCGGGGAGATGATCTCGCAGACCAGCCGGACGCTGCTCGCCTCGATAACGGGAACCCGGAGATCAACGTCGTCGACAATGGCGAGGTCGGGGATCGGTATCCGGCCCGGCCTGAGTCGGACGTTCACCGCTTCCAGTACGCGAAGCCCGGCTTGGCGCACTGGTGCCCGGAGTGTGGCCCGCAGCTCACCGGAGATGTTCTGGTGCAGCGGGGTGGGACCTGGAGTCACGTAGAGGCTCCCGTCGAAGAATTCGACGCGTTCCTGCGTCTCGCCGAGGGCGAGGTACTCCTCTTCGGTCCACGGGCCGTCGTGGCCGAACACCGCCGCGGTCATGGTCACCTCCACCTCGTGCTGGTGAGAATCCTTCCCTGATCGCCACGACCATCGTCGCACGACGGGTGCGACGACGAGGCGGCGACGCCCAATCGCGGCTGTGGATGTCCCAGGTGAGGGGCGTGCGGACGGGAGACCGAGTCGTTACGCTCGGACCGCTGACAGACCGCTCGATGTAGCTTATTTTCGCCTCTGGGGATTTCCTGTAGGTTCTCTTCATCACCGAAGGGGAGGCGGTCAATGGGCAGGTCGGAGGCGGTGCCGTCCGGGGAGCCGGACCGCCCGGAGGTGCCGGAGCAGCGCTCCGGCGACGGGCCCTATCTCCAGGTCAGGGACCTGCGGGTGCGGTTCGACACCGAGGACGGTGTGGTGCGGGCGGTGGACGGGGTGTCGTTCGCGGTGGAGCGGGGTCGCACGTTGGGGATCGTGGGGGAGTCCGGTTCCGGTAAGAGCGTCACGTCGCTGGCGATTCTCGGTTTGCACAACGCGAAGCGCACGGCCATCTCGGGGGAGATCTGGGTGGGTGGGCGTCAGCTGGTGGGGTTGGGTGAGGAGGAGGTGCGGCGGCTGCGGGGCCGGGACATGGCGATGATCTTTCAGGATCCGTTGTCGGCGTTGCATCCGTACTACTCGGTGGGTAGGCAGATCGCGGAGGCGTACCGGGTGCATCACCCGAGGGCCGGGAAGCGGGAGGCGCGCAGCCGGGCGGTGGACATGCTGGGGCGGGTGGGGATTCCGCAGCCGGCGAGGCGGTTCGAGCAGTTTCCGCACGAGTTCTCCGGTGGGATGCGGCAGCGGGCGATGATCGCGATGGCGCTTGTGAACGACCCGGATCTGCTGATCGCCGACGAGCCGACGACGGCGTTGGATGTGACGGTGCAGGCGCAGATCTTGGATCTGCTGGCGGATCTGCAGGAGGAGTTCCGGTCGGCGATCGTGTTGATCACCCACGATCTGGGTGTGGTGTCGCAGGTGGCTGATGACGTGTTGGTGATGTATGCGGGTCGGGCGGTGGAGCACGGGAGTGTGGAGCGGGTGTTGCGGGCGCCGCAGCATCCGTACACGTGGGGGTTGTTGTCGAGTGTGCCGTCGTTGCACGGCGACGCGGACGCGGACCTGCTGCCGATCCCCGGCAACCCGCCCAGTCTGATCAACCTGCCGTCGGGGTGCGCGTTTCATCCGCGTTGCCGGTGGGCCGGGGTGAACGGCGACCGGTCCCGCGCGGAGGTACCGGAGCTGGGCACCGCTGGTGCGCCGGGTCATCTGGCGGCGTGTCATCTGCCGGTAGCGGCGCGGGAGCGCATCTACCGCGACGAGGTCGCACAGGTGGGGGTGGCCCGATGAACGGTGTGGCGAACGGGCAGGTGCCGGTGGTGGGCGTCTCGGGGGCGGGAAGCGACGCGGGCGGCGCGGCCCGGCTCGCGGCGGAGCCGCTGCTGTCGGTGCGCGGTCTGACGAAGCACTTCCCGGTGCGGCAGGGCCTGCGTGCCACGGGTGCGGTGCGGGCGGTCGACGGGTTGGACTTCGACGTGCGCCCCGGCGAGACCCTCGGCCTGGTGGGGGAGTCGGGCTGTGGGAAGACCACGACCGGGCGGATGCTCGTGCGCCTGCTGGAGCCGACCGCCGGGTCGATCGCGTTCGCGGGGCGGGACATCACGCATGCGAAACGTGGTGAGTTGCGCGGGTTGCGGCAGGACCTGCAGATCATCTTCCAGGACCCGTACGCGTCGTTGAACCCCCGGCACACCGTCGGGCGGATCGTGGCGATGCCGTTGCAGGTCAACCGGATCACCCCACCCGGCGGCGTCAAACACCGCGTCCAGGAACTCCTCGAACTCGTCGGGTTGAACCCGGAGCACTACAACCGGTACCCGCACGAGTTCTCCGGCGGGCAACGCCAACGCATCGGCATCGCCCGCGCCCTCGCCCTGAAACCGAAACTCATCGTCGCCGACGAACCCGTCTCCGCGCTGGACGTATCCATCCAGGCGCAGGTCATCAACCTGCTACGCAGCCTGCAACGCGACCTGGACCTGGCGTTCGTGTTCATCGCCCACGACCTCGCCGTCATCCGCCACTTCTGCCACCGCGTCGCCGTCATGTACCTCGGAAAAATCGTCGAGATCGGCGACCGCGACACCATCTACACCCGGCCCCAGCACCCCTACACCAGGGCCCTGCTGTCCGCCATCCCCGACGTCACCACCCTCGGACCCGCCGGCCGCATCCGCCTCACCGGCGACGTCCCGACCCCGCTGAACCCGCCATCGGGCTGCCGCTTCCGCACCCGCTGCTGGAAAGCCACCGACCACTGCGCCACCGAAGAACCGGCGCTGACCACGCGGGACGGCGGCGGGCAGCTCACCGCCTGCCACTACCCGGAGAGCGGACCGGTCGGCGTGCCGACCGGCGAACCCGTGGAGGTGTCGAAATGAGCCTGTCGCCGGTCGAGGGCGTCGCGCTCGCCGAGATCGAGTCCCCCGGTGAGGGCGACGAAAGCGGTAAGAAGGAGTTCGTCGGCCGGTCACCCGGCCAGCTCGCCCTCGCGCGGCTCAAGCGGGACCGCACCGCGCTGATCAGCGGCGGTCTGCTGGTGTTCTTCGTCCTCGTCGCGCTCGCGGTGCCGCTCATCGAGGCGCTGTACGGGGTGGGACCGAAGGAACAGTTCCAGAACCGCCTCGACGGCTACGGCATGCCGCTGGGCTACGCCGGTGGGGTGACCGGGGAGCACTGGTTCGGGCTGGAGCCCGGCCTCGGCCGGGACATCTTCATCCGGATGGTGCACGGGCTGCGGACGTCGCTGTTCATCGCGTTCGCCGCCGCCGTGCTGACCGCGGTGATCGGCGTGACGCTCGGAACGCTCGCCGGCTACCTGGGCGGCTGGCTGGACACCGTGATCAACTGGATCACCGACCTGACCCTGGCCATGCCGTTCCTGATCATCGCGCTGGCCCTGATGCCGACCGTCGCGCTGCGCTTCTACGGCCAGC
The DNA here is from genome assembly GCF_050948515.1 of Micromonospora sp. CA-248089. Taxonomy (NCBI): domain Bacteria; kingdom Bacillati; phylum Actinomycetota; class Actinomycetes; order Micromonosporales; family Micromonosporaceae; genus Micromonospora; species Micromonospora sp. CA-248089. The sequence goes on along the minus strand of NZ_CP192016.1, from coordinate 5,566,658 downwards.
GCGAGGCCGTGCCGGCGTACTTCCAGATCGGTGTGCTCATCGCGATCTTCGCCCTGTTCGGCTGGACCGGGACGGCCCGGCTGGTCCGGGGCCAGATCATCGCGCTGCGGGAGCGCGAGTTCGTGGAGGCGGCGCGGGCCAGCGGCGCCGGTCTCGGGCACATGCTGTTCCGCCAGTTGCTGCCGAACGCCTGGGCACCGATCCTGGTCGCCTTCTCGCTGGCGGTGCCGCAGTACATCACCAGCGAGGCCGCGTTGTCGTTCATCGGCGTCGGCCTCACCGACGAGACGCCGAGCTTCGGCCGCATGATCTACCGCAGCCTCGACTACCTGCAGACCGACCCGGCGTACGTCTTCTTCCCGGGCATCACCATCTTCGCGCTCGTGTTCGCCTTCAACCTCTTCGGTGACGCGCTGCGCGACGCGCTCGACCCGAAGTCGTCCCGGTAGGAGGCCGGTCCATGACGCGATTCCTCATCCGCCGGCTGCTGTCCGCCGCGCTCACGCTGTTCGCGGTGAGCGTGCTCAGCTTCCTGATGTTCTTCGCGCTGCCGCGCGACCCGGTCACCGGCATGTGCCCGAAGAACTGCAACCCGGAGCGACTGGAGCGAGTCCGCCAGGAGCTGGGCCTGCGGGACCCGCTGATCAGCCAGTACGCCGGCTACATGAAGGGCATCTTCACCGGCCGGGACCTGGGCAGCGCCCAGGGCGGTCGGTGCGACGCCCCCTGCCTCGGCTGGTCGTACGTGTCGAACGAGGCGGTCTCGGACACCATCGCCCGGGTGCTGCCGGTGACGCTGAGCATCGTCATCCCGGCCGCCATCCTGTGGCTGCTGCTCGGCGTCGGCCTGGGCATGCTCTCGGCGCTGCGCCGGGGCAGTTGGCTGGACCGGGCCGCGATCGGCTTCTCGCTGACCGGCGCCTCGTTGCAGCTCTACTTCGTCGGCGCGGTGCTGCTCATCGTCTTCGTCTACAACCTGCGCCTGCTGCCGGTGCCGAGCTACACCTCGCTGTTCGAGAACCCGCTGAAATGGACGAGCGGGCTGGTCCTGGCCTGGGTGGCGCTGGCGTTCCTCTTCTCCGCGATCTACGCGCGACTGTCCCGGGCGCAGATGCTGGAGACACTGTCGGAGGACTTCGTCCGGACCGCGCGGGCGAAGGGCCTGGCCAAACGCAAGGTGTACGGCCGGCACGCGCTGCGCGCCGCGATCACACCGGTGGTGACGATCGCCGGTCTGGACGTGGGCGGGGCGCTGGGCGGCACGGTGATCACCGAGACGACCTTCGGTCTGAACGGTATGGGGCGTACCGCTGTCGACGCGGTCCGCTCGGGGGACCTGCCGACGATCATGGCGACCGTGCTGATCGCGGCGGTCTTCGTGGTGCTGGCGAACGTGGTCGTGGACCTGCTCTACGCGGTGATCGACCCGCGGGTACGGCTCGGCTGAACCGCGACGAAATTTATCGACAACTGTTACCCAAGTTGTAGTTTTTCTTCTTTACGATCCTCGGGACGTCGGCGGATGCGCTCGGCGCACGGGTGGAGGAGGTAGGACATGCGACCACGCGCAGCGGCCGCCGCTGGCGGTGCCATCGCACTGGTTGTGGCACTCGGTGCCTGCTCGGAGAACACGGGCGAGGGCACCAAGGTGGACACCAACCGGCAGCAGACAGGGGTCATCGCGACCGACCCGAAGGACTCGCAGGGGCCGGCCGCCGAGATCGACGGCGCGGCCAAGGGCGGGACGTTCACCATCATCCGGGAGACCCCCATCTCCCACCTGGACCCGCAGCGGACGTACTCGTTCGCCGGCCTGATGGCCAACCCGCTCTTCGCCCGCTACCTGACCACCTGGAAGGACGACGGCAAGGGTGGCCTGGTCCTCGTGGGTGACCTGGCCGAGACCCCGGGCAAGAACGTCAACAACGACTGCAAGGTCTGGGAATTCACGATCAAGGACGGGGTGAAGTTCGAGGACGGGAGCCCGATCACCTCCAAGGAGATCGCCTACGGCATCGCCCGCTCCTTCGACCCGGACCTCACCGGCGGCCCCACCTACATCCAGGAGTGGCTGGCCGACACCGCGCAGTACGACACCAAGTGGGACTTCAAGAAGAACAAGACGTCGCTGCCGCCGGGCCTGACCACGCCGGACGACAAGACGCTGCGCTTCGAGTTCGCCAAGCCCCGCTGCGACCTGCCGTTCGCGGTCTCGCTGCCCACCACGGCGCCGCTCAAGCCGGAGAAGGACACCGGGGTCAACCTCGACCAGAAGCCCTTCTCGTCCGGCCCGTACAAGATCGCCAAGAACCAGGTCGGGGTCCAGCTCACGCTCGACCGCAACCCCAACTGGGACGCGAAGACCGACCCGGTGCGGCACCAGTACCCGGACCAGTTCGTGTGGAGCTTCGGGCCGACCGCCGACGCCGCGAACAACCGGGTGATCGCGGACAACGGCGCCGACCAGAGCGCGCTGGCGTTCAACTCGGTGCCCGCCTCGCTCGTGGCCAAGGTGGCCGGTGACCCGGCGCTGAAGTCCCGGACGCTGCTGTCCCCGACCCCGAGCGCCAACCAGCTCGTGATCAACACCCAGCGGGTCAAGGACCTGAAGATCCGCCAGGCGCTGAACTACGCGATCGACCGTGAGGGCCTGGTCAAGGCGCTCGGTGGCCAGACCGTCGCGCAGCCGATCACCACGCTGATGCCGCCGTCGACCATCGGCTACAAGGCGTACGACGCGTACCCGGCGGGCGCCAACGGCAACGTGGAGAAGGCCAAGGAGCTGCTCGGCGGCCAGACGCCGGAGCTGGTGCTCGGTGTCGCCGACAACACGACCGAGCAGGCGGAGGCGGTCCAGCTCAAGGGCAACCTGGAGCGCGCCGGCTTCAAGATCACCGTCCGGAACATCCCGGACGACGCGAAGCTGGACGAGGTCAAGAAGAAGAACAACCCCTGGGACCTGTACATCGGCAACTGGGCGGCGGACTGGCCCAGCGGCGCGTCGATCCTGCCGGTGCTCTACGACGGCCGGACCATCAAGGCCGAGGGCAACAGCAACCAGTCGTACTTCAACGACGACGCGATCAACGCCGAGATGGACCGGATCCTGGCGCTGCCGCCGTCCGAGCAGGGCCCGGAGTGGGGCAAGCTCGATGAGCGGATCATGAAGGAGCACGCGCCGGTGGTGCCGCTCTACGTGGACGTGGCGTACAACGTGCACGGGTCCAAGGCGGGCGGGGTGTTCATCTCCTCCGTGTTCGGCTACCCGAACTTCGTCAACGCGTACGTCAAGCAGTAGCCGTAGGCGAAGGAAGGGCCCCTTGTTAACGCGCGGCGTTAATAGGGGGCCCTTCCTCTACCGCAGGCGTTAATAAGGGGCCCTTCCTTATAAGTAGCGGCGGAGGAAGTCGAGCTCCAGCCGGAGCAGGCGCTCGGACACCCCGCCGGCGGCCAGGTGGCTCGCGCCGGTCAGCGGCAGCACCGCGTGCGGGCGGCCGGTGGACAGCAACGCCGCGGACAGCCGTAGCGTGTGCGCGGCCAGCACGTTGTCGTCGGCCAGGCCGTGCACCAACAGCATCGGCCGGGCCTGCGCCGGGTCACCGAGCGGCTCGGCGGCCAGCTCGATCAGCGAGTGGTGGGCGTAGATGTCCATCCCGTCATCGGGCATGCCGAGGTAGCGCTCGCTGTACGCGGTGTCGTACAGCGCCCAGTCGGTGACCGGCGCGCCCACGATCGCGCACTTGAACAGCTCCGGGTGACGCAGCACCGCGAGCCCGGCCAGCCAGCCGCCGAACGACCAGCCGCGTACCGCCACCCGTTCCAGGTCCAGATCCGGGTGCTTGTCGGCGAGCGCGGTGAGTGCGTCCACCTGGTCGGTGAGGATCACGTCGGCGACCCGGCGGTGGATCGCCTTCTCGAACGACGGCGCGATGCCCGGGGTGCCCCGGTTGTCGATGGTGACCACCGCGAAGCCCTGCTCGGCCCACCACTGCCGTTCCAGCCAGGCACCGCGGGCCGCCACCACCTCCTGATGGCCGGGCCCGCCGTAGACGTCCAGCAGCACCGGCAGCCGGGTGCCCTTGACGTGCTCGGCCGGGTAGAGCACCGCGCTCGGCAGCCGCCTGTCGGTCACCCGGACCATCGTCGGCCGCGGCGCGTACGAGCTGGTGGCGGCGAACGAGCGCAGCTCACCCACCTCGCGGTCGCCGTGCCACACCCGCCAGCGGACCCCGGCGTGCTCCAGCGACGCGATGCCCACCGCCAGTGTGGACCCGCCGATCGAGGCGGTGTGCCAGCCGGGGTCGCTGCCCATCCGGCGGGCGTCCATGCCGCCGCCGATGGTGGTCCGCACCCGGTAGAGGTGGCGCTGGCTCGGCTCGCCCTCGCTCGCCTCCACCAGCAGGTCCGCCGCCGCGTTCGGGCCGTTCGGCAGCCGCCCGACGACCCGCCGCACGTACAGCGAGGGCGGGGTGAGCAGCGTGCCGTCGGCGAACAGGCAGCGGGCGTCGTACCCGTCGTGGGCCAGTTCGCCGCCGACCAGCACCCGCCCGTCGGGCAGGTGTGCCGGGGTGCCGGGGATGGGCTCCACCCAGCGCGGGTCGGCCAGCTCGGCGTGCACCTGCGTCTCCCCGGTGCGCGGGTCCACCGCGAGCACCAGGCCGTGCTGCTGCGAACGGCGCAGCACGGTGATCAGCGGCCCGCCCTCGGTCCAGTCGACGGAACTCAGGTACGGATAGGTCTCGCGGTCCCAGTGCACGTCGACCCAGCCGCCGTCGAGGTCGAGCAGGTGCAGGCTGACCTCCGCGTTCGGGCCACCCGCGACGGGGTACGCCAGCGACGTCGGCGGGCTCGCCGGGTCGGCCGGGTCGTGCAGGTACCAGCGTTCCAGCCGGGACTCGTCGACCCGGGCGGCCAGCACGCTGCGCCCGTCCGGCGCCCACCAGTAGCCGCGGTAGCGGTCGAACTCCTCGGCGGCGATGTGCTCGGCCAGCCCCCAGGTCACGCCGCTGTCCTCACCGGCGAGCAGGTTGTCCGTGCCGTCCGGCTCGACCACCCGCAGCTGGCCCCGGCGCACCCCTTCGGCGGCGTCGGTGACGTACGCGAGCCGTTCGCCGGCCGGGTCGGGGCGCGGGTCGATCACCGGCCCGACGGCGGCCACCTCGACCACGTCGCCGTGCACCAGGTCGGCCCGGAACAGCCGCCCGGCCAGCGCGAACGCGGCGACCCGGCCGGCCGCGTCCAGCGCGTACGAGCCGATGCCGCCGGAGCTGAGCCGCAGCCGCTCGCGCAGCGCCCGCTCACCCGCGGACAGGCGGGCCGGATCGGCGTCCGCGCCCAGCAGCACCGCTGGATCGGCGACCAGGCGTTCCTCGCCGCTGTCGATGTCGAGCAGCCAGAGCGCGTCGGCCGGGTCCTCCGGTCCCGCGGAGCGCAGGAAGACGACCCGGGAGCCGTCGCCGGAGACGGTGACGGCGCGCGGCGCCCCGTGGCTGAACCGACGGGTACGGGCGGCCAGCTCGGGAAAGTCCACGCCTGCAGCGTAGGCGGGCGCCGGAGGTGATGTGGCCGACCTGGGCGGACGCATCACCGCCGAGCGGGCAGGACCGCCGGTTAGAGTGACGGGCGTGACGACGCTGCCCGACCGACGCCTCCTGCTGGTCCACGCGCACCCCGACGACGAGTCGATCGGCACCGGCGCGACGATGGCGCACTACGCCGCCACCGGCGCCCACGTCACGCTCGTCACCTGCACGCTGGGCGAGGAGGGCGAGATCCACGTACCGGCGCTGGCCCAGCTCTGCGCGGCCGAGGCGGACCAGCTCGGCGGCTACCGGATCGGCGAGCTGGCCGACGCCTGCGCCGCGCTCGGCGTCACCGACCACCGGTTCCTCGGCGGCGCGGGCCGCTACCGCGACTCGGGCATGATGGGCATGGCCACCAACGAGCACCCGCGGGCGTTCTGGCAGGCCGACCTGGACGTCGCCGCCGGTCACCTGCTGGAGGTCATCCGCGAGGTCCGTCCCCAGGTGCTCGTCACGTACGACCCGAACGGCTTCTACGGTCACCCGGACCACATCCAGGCGCACCGGGTGGCGATGCGCGGCGTGGAGCTGGCCGCGGCCGAGGGGATCGCCCCGGCGAAGGTCTACTGGACGGCCATGCCGCGCAGCGTGCTCGACGCCGGGCTGGAGACGTTCACCGAGTCGTCGGACAACCCGTTCGCCGGCATCGAGAGCGCCGACGAGCTGCCGTTCGGCACGCCGGACGCGGAGATCGCCGCCCGGATCGACGGCACCGACCAGCACGCCGCCAAGGAGGCGGCGATGCGCGCCCACGCCACCCAGATCCCGGCGAACTCCTGGCTCTACTCGATCGCCGGCAACTTCGGCGGCGAGTTCATGGGCGTCGAGTACTTCACGCTCGCGGTCGGCGAGAAGGGGCCGGGCCACGGCCCGTACGGCTGGGAGGACGACCTCTTCGCCGGGATCGCCCTGGACACGCCGGAGCGCTCCCCGGTCGCGGCGGCCGGTCTCCGGTGACGCTGCCGGCCGTACCCGTGTCGACACTTGCCGAGCAGCCGCCCGAGGCCGCGCCGCCGAGCCGGGCGGAGCGGGCGCTGGATCGCGCGCTGCGGGTGACCGGCGGAGTGGTGACGGTCTGGGCCGGCGTCCTGCTCGCGCTGCTCGAACTGATCGTCGCGACCTGGGCCTGGAGTGTCGTGCAAGGGCTCTCCGGCGCGGCGCAGGCACTGGTCGGGATCGGGGCGGCGGTCGTCGGGGTTCCCGCCGTGGTGGCGGCGACGGTGCTGCTGGGCTCGTACGCGCACCGGTCGACAGGAGGCCGGTGGGCGATCGTGCTGGCCGCGCTGCCGTGGTTCGTGGTGATCGTGGCGGGTGGTGTCCGTACCGTCGAGGGTGATCTCGGGCTGGTCGGCGACAACGTGCTCGGCCTCGCGCTGATCGTGACCGGGGCGGTCACGTTCGCGGTGGTGGGATTCCGGCACCTGGTGACGCCGCCGCCTGGCCGGTGAGGTGCTGACGCCGCACAGGCGGCGATGGTAGACATTCCTGCCAGAGGCCCGCCGAGGGAGCGGGCGGTACGGCGGGAGGCGTGCGATGGGTCAGCGGTGGCGTGCGGTAGCTGTGCTGGCGGCCGCGTTGTTCGGGGTGAACGTGGTGGCCCGGCTGGTCATCAGATTCGCGTTCCCGGACGACGACACCGCCTCGGGCCGCGTCTCGCTCGCCATGTTCCTGGTCATCGGGCTGATCCTGGCCGGCACCGCCTTCCGGTGGGGCGCCGACCGGCCGCTGGGCCGGTGGGCCGGTGACCTGGCCGCCGCGGTCGCGGTCGCGCTGGCGCTCACCGTGTTCGTCGGCCCGCTGCTGGTCGGGGAGAACCCGTTCGGCGGCGGCGCGGGCCTGTTCTTCGCCCAGATCTGGCTCTATCTCGCTGCGACCGCGGCGGGCGTGCTGGTCGGCTACCTGATCCTCACCGCGCTGGGGCGGGACTACCGGTCCCGCCAGCTCAAGCGGTACGCCGAGATGAAGCGCACCCGGCCCCGCCGGATCGTCCGGCGCTGACCGGAGCGCCGCTCAGGCCGCCGGGGCCACCCGGGTCAGGTAGGTGTGGTGGGTGGTGAAGCCGAGCCTGCGGTAGAGCGCGACGGCGGCGGTGTTGCTCTGCTCGACCTGGAGGAAGGCGTGGCCGGCGCCCTCGGCGGCACCCCAGCCGGCCAGCGCGCGTACGACAGCGGCGGCGAATCCGCGCCGACGCGCCTCGGGCAGCACTTCGAGCAGGCTGACGCCGAGCCAGCGGCCTTCGCCGGTCACCGTCCCCCGGCCGATGGCGAGCACCCGGCCGTCGACGCGCAGCTCGGCGAAGCGGACCCGCTCGACGGCGGTGAGGACGTGCCGCGCGGCGTCCGGCAGGCCGCCCTTGCGGCTGGCGGAGATGGCCAGCCAGTCGTCGGTGGGCGCGCCGCCCAGAGTCACCGGCGGCGTGCCGTCCGGGCCGGCGAGCGGCGGCGTGTCGGAGTCCGGCGGCGTGTCGGCGAGCCCGGCGTCCGGCGGCGCGGCCAGGGCGCGCAGCGGGACGGTCTGCACCAGTACCGGGGGCCGGGACGTCCAGCCGCGCGCGTCCAGCTCCGCGCCGACCGGGGCGGCCAGCGGCAGTGGGGTGTTCACCAGGGCGGGCCCGCCGCGCTCGGCGTACCAGCGCTGCACCGCGTCCAGCGCGGCGGGCAGCGGGCGGTCCGGGTCGCCGACCGGTAGCGCGCTGTTCGCCCGGCCGGTCCAGCCGTCGGCCCAGCGCAGCCGCCAGTCGCCGAGCCGTCCGCGTACCGGCGCGGGCCACGCCTCGTCGGCGGCCAGCTCCAGCGCGACCACGGCGGCAGCGGTGGGCCGCCGGGCCGGCGGCACCCGCTTGGCCCGGTGCACCTCGGCCACCGGTACGCGCAGCGGACCGGCGTCGGTGGAGAGGGTGATGTGGGTCTCGCTGAGCTCCACGAGCTCGCCGAGCGCGTCGGAGAACAGCGTGCGGCCCTCGCGAATCCCCACAATCCGGCGGACCACGATCCGGTGTCCCACGTCCTGCTGTCGGAGCACGATCGACCCCCTCCCCGGCGAGATACTAGGCTCTTACCGTTGCGGGTGATCGCGACGAGTCTGCGGAGGAGAAGACCGGTGACCTACATCATCGCCGAGCCGTGCGTGGATGTGCTCGACAAGGCATGCATCGAGGAGTGCCCGGTCGACTGCATCTACGAGGGCAATCGGATGCTCTACATCCACCCCGACGAGTGCGTCGACTGTGGTGCCTGCGAGCCGGTCTGCCCGGTCGAAGCGATCTTCTACGAGGACGACGTCCCGGAGCAGTGGAAGGACTACACCGGGGCCAACTACGAGTTCTTCGAGGACCTGGGCTCGCCCGGTGGCGCCTCGAAGATCGGCAAGGTGGAGAAGGACGCCACCTTCGTCGCCGCGCAGCCGCCGCGCGGCGAGGGCCACTGAACCGGCGCTCGCCGGTCTCGGCACGGCTGCCCGACTTCACCTGGGACACCCTGGACGCCGCGGCCACCACGGCCGCGGCGCATCCGGGCGGTCTCATCAACCTGTCGATGGGCACGCCGGTCGATCCGGTGCCAGAGCTGATCCGCCAGGCCCTGGCCGACGCGTCGAACGCGCCGGGCTACCCGCTGACCGCCGGTACGCCCGCCCTGCGGGACGCGATCGCGGCGTGGGTCGCGCGGGCCTGCGGCGCGGGCGTGGACGGCCTGGGCGTGCTGCCGACGATCGGCTCCAAGGAGCTGGTGGCCTGGCTGCCCACGCTGCTCGGGCTCGGTCCCGGTGACGTGGTGGTGGTGCCGTCGGTCGCCTACCCGACCTACGAGGACGGGGCCCGGCTCGTCGGCGCGACCACGGTACGCACCGACTCACTGACCGCGCTGGGCCCGGATCCCCGGGTCCGCCTGGTCTGGGTCAACTCGCCGGGCAACCCGACCGGCCGGGTGCTGCCCTCCGCCCACCTGCGCAAGGTGGTCGAGTGGGCGCGCGAGCGCGGTGCGGTGGTCGCCAGCGACGAGTGCTACCTGCCGCTGGGCTGGGACGCCGAGCCCGTCTCGGTGCTGTCGCCCGAGGTGTGTGGCGGCTCGTACGACGGTGTGCTGGCGGTCCACTCGCTGTCCAAGCGTTCCAACCTGGCCGGATACCGGGCCGGGTTCGTCGCCGGCGACCCGGCGCTGGTGGCCGAGCTGCTCAAGATCCGCAAGCACGCGGGGCTGATCGTGCCGGCCCCGGTGCAGGCCGCCATGGTGGCCGCGCTCGGCGACCAGGAGCACGCCGACGCCCAGCGGGAGCGCTACCGCGTCCGCCGGGAGAAGCTGCGCGCGGCGTTCACCGGCGCGGGCTTCACCGTCGAGCACTCGGAGGCCGGGCTCTACCTGTGGCTCACCCGGGACGAGGACTGCTGGGAGACCGTCGAGTGGCTGGCCCGCCGGGGCATCCTGGTGGCCGCCGGTGTCTTCTACGGCCCGGCCGGCGCCCGGCACGTCCGGGTGGCGCTCACCGAGTCCGACGAGCGCGTCGACGCGGTGGCCGGGCGGCTCGCCGAGGCCTGACATGGCGGGCGAGCTGGCGCGGGCGGCGGTGGTCGGCACCGGGCTGATCGGCGGCTCGGTGCTGCTGCGGCTGCACGAGGCGGGGGTCGACGTGGCCGGCTGGGATCCCGATCCGGCGGCCCGCCAGCAGGTCCGCGACCGGGGCGTCGAGGCGCCCGGCACGGTCGAGGAGGCGGTCACCGGGCGGGACGTGGTGTTCCTCTGCGGCCCGCTGCCCACGCTGCCGGCGACGCTGGCCCAGGTCGCCGCCGTCACCGACGACGGGTGCGTGCTCACCGACGTGGGCAGCGTCAAGGCCGAGGTGAGCACCGCCGCCACCGTGCTGGGGCTCGGGCACCGGTTCGTGCCAGGCCACCCGATGGCCGGCGCGGACCGCGCCGGAGCGGGCGCCGCCGACCCGGACCTGCTCGACGGCGCCGCCTGGGTGCTCTGCCCGGGGCCGACCGGCCTGGACGCGTTCCGACGGCTGGCGGTGCTGCTGGTGGACGTCTTCCACGCCCGGGTGGTGCCGATGTCCGCCCCGGAGCACGACGGTGCCGCCGCGCTCGCCTCGCACGTACCGCACGTGCTGGCCGGCGCGCTGGCCGGCACCGTGCACCGGTCGGCGTTGCGGGACGCGGTGTTGACGCTCGCCGCCGGCAGCTTCTCCGACGGCACCCGGGTCGCCGGCGGGCCACCCGAGCGGACCGCGAACATGCTGCTCGGCAACCGGGACCGCGTCCTCGCCGAACTGGACGCGCTCGGCGCGTTCCTGAACGACCTGACCGAGGCGCTGCGCGGCGGCGACGCGGGTGCGCTGGCGGACCGGTTCGCCGAGGGGCGGGACGTCCGCGCGACGCTGCGGGCCCGGACGTTCACCACGCACCGGCGGGAGTTCCCGGCCGACGACGACCACGCGGGCGAGCTGGCGTACCTGCGGGAGCTGGGCGCGGCGGGCGGCCACCTGAGCGAGGTGCGGGAGGCGGCGGGCGCGGTCACCTACATGGGGCACCTGCCGGCCACCCCGCCGTTAGGCTGAGCGGCATGGCTGACGCACCGGTCGTGGCGGTACGCGGTGAGGCGTACCGGGAGGTGGCTCCCGAGCTGGCCCGCTTCACCGTGACGGCGACGGCGCGGGACCGGGACCGGGAGACCACGCTGACCCGGCTGGCCGAACGGGCCGCCGCGGTGCGCGCGCTGCTCGACGCGGCCGGGCCCGTGGTGGAGCGCCGGGAGACCGGCCAGGTCCACGTCTGGCCGGTGACGAAGCGCTCCGGCGAGCGGGTGGTGGCCTACCAGGGCAGCGTGAGCACCACAGTGACGACCACCGACTTCACCGCGCTCGGCGAGCTGATGCTCCGCCTGGCCGACCAGGAGCAGGTCGAGGTGGCCGGGCCGGTGTGGTCGCTGCGTCCGGACAGCCCGGCCTACCGGGAGGCGCGGCAGGCCGCGATCGCCGACGCGCTGGTCCGGGCCCGGGAGTACGCCGAGGCGCTCGGCGCCCGGGTGATCGCGTTGCGGGAGCTGTCCGACACCGGGATGAGCGCCGGGCCGCCGATGATGATGGTCGGGGCGGCGTACTCGCGTTCCGCCGAGCCGGAGCGCGAACTGGAGCTGGACCCGGCGCCGCAGCCGGTGCAGGCGGCGGTCGAGGCGCGGTTCACCATCAGCGAGCCGGTGCTGGGCTGATGCCACCGGCGGAGGTGCTGCCGCTCGACGAGCTGGTCGCCCGAGCGCGGGCGCTGGCCGAGGCGGGTCCGCGTCAGCTGCTCGGCATCGCCGGCGCGCCCGGCGCGGGCAAGTCCACCCTGGCCGAACGGATCGTGGCCGCGCTCGGCCCGGTCGCCCGGCTGGTCCCGATGGACGGCTTCCACCTGGCCGGGTCGGAGCTGGCGCGGCTCGGCCGGGCCGACCGCAAGGGCGCGCCGGACACGTTCGACGTCAACGGCTTCGTCTCCGTGCTGCGCCGGTTGCGCCGGCTGGAACCGACGTCGGTGTGGGCGCCGGAGTTCCGCCGCGACCTGGAGGAGCCGGTCGCCGGGGCGATCGAGGTGCCGCCCGAGGTGCGCCTGGTGGTCACCGAGGGCAACTACCTGCTGCTGCGGGATGACCCGTGGGAGGAGGTGCGCACCCTCGTACACCAGATCTGGTTCCTGGACCTGGACGCGGAGCTGCGGCTGCGCCGGCTCACCGCCCGCCACGAGGCGTACGGGAAGTCGCCGGAGCAGGCCCGCGCCTGGGCGCTGGGCAGCGACGAGGAGAACGCCCGGCGAGTGGCCGGCACGGCCGGGCACGCCGATCTGGTGGTACGCCTGGCCGACCCACCGCAGGCGTGACGCCGGGTCAGCCGGTCCGCTGCCGGGGTGAGGGCACGGTGCGGCGCAGCAGCCGCGCCACCACCGCGCGCTCGCGGGTGAACTCCACCGCCTCCGGGTAGCCGCTGTGGCTGCGGATGGGCGGGTCGGCCACCTCGCCCCCGGACGGGTGCAGCGCCTCCGGGTCGGCCACCGGCACGTCCCGCTGACCGGCGCTGACCTGCCAGCCCAGCGGGTCGGTGTCCCGCCAGAAGTTCGTCCAGGCCACGTGCCCGCCGGGCCAGGTGAGCGCACCGGCCAGCGCCCGCAGTCGTTCCGGCCCGAAGTAGGACGGGAAGACCCGGCCGTAGAGCCGGGTGAGCTGACAGCCGTACGAAAAGAACCAGGTCCGCAACCGCCACCGGCGGGGCAGTTGCAGCAGAACCGCGGCGCAGATGACGGTGCCCTGGCTGTGCCCGGAGAGGATGATGCCGTCCATCCGGTCGCCGTGGTGCGGCGGCAGCGCCAGCAGGCCCGCCACCCGGGTCTGGAGTTCCGGTACGGCGCGTTCGGCGTAGCTGGGCGGCGCGAGCGGATGGGCGGCCCGGGGCCAGAACGTGCACACGTCCCAGATCACGCCGACCGAGCGGCGTACCGAGTCGGTGCGGTAGACGAGCAGCCCGAGCGCCGCCATCACCACCGGCAGCCAGCCGAGGACGGCGTCGCCGCGTTCGGCGGTCCAGTGGATGGCGGTCTGCCAGCCGGACGGGGACAGCGGGCTGGGCCGTTCGCCGGACAGGGCGGCGGCGCAGCAGAGGGTGACAAGGATCGCGCAGAACGCGGCGTAGCAGCCCACCAGCCGTACCGCCTGCTCGCCGACCAGCCGGTGCAGCGCCCGGTACGTGCTGACGTCGCGGCAGCGCCGCAGGTCGTGCGCGGACAGTCCGGGTGTGTCGGCCAGCCGGGCGTACTCGACCCGGCGCAGGCGGTGCAGCAGGACGACGGCCCGGACCAGCAGCGCGATCAGCGCGGCCAGGCCGACCGCGCAGGCCAGCCCGGCCCAGAAGACGGCGAGCGGCGGCACGACCCGGCTCGGGCCGCTCGGCTCGGCCGACGCGTCGAGCCGGTCGCTGACCCAGTAGAGCAGCCCGGCGCAGTAGGCGACCGCCATCATCCAGCCGAACCCGGCGATGACCGCCGGGGCGCAGCCGCGCCAGGCGAGATCGGTGTACGCGCCGAGCGGCTGGGTCGGCACCGCCGGACGCAGGCGGGGCAGGAACAGCCCGGCGGTGGCCAGCGCGACGGCCGGACCGACCAGCATCCAGGTGTGCAGCTCGTCCGGCGCGGCGGGCAGCGCGGGCAGGCCGCGTTCGATCCAGGTCGCGCCGAGCGGCAGCAGCACCATCCCGGCGGCGGGCCCGGCCAGCGCCCGGCGGCCGGAGCGGTTCGCCGCGGCGATGGCGAGCAGCAACAGCACCTGGTACGCGACGAGCCAGGCGACCGCCGTGTCGTACCCGGGCAGGGACCGGTCGGCGTGGCAACCGGGGGTGTCCGGCTGCGCCGCGCATCCGTCCGGCGGGCGGTACGTCGACAGCGGCTGCCCGGCCGCGCCCTCGGGGAGCAGCAGCAGGGCGAACGTCCCGATCAGGCCGAGTGCGGTGAGCGCCGCGACCGCCGCGCTCCAGCGGCCGAGCGGGGTGGCGCCCTGACGCCGGCTCAGCCAGGGCCGGGCGACCGCGACCACGGCGATCACCACCACTGCGGCGAGCAGCGTCACTGTGGGCCAGGCGACGGCGGCCCGCACACCGCGCGGCGGGTCCATGATCAGCGCCGCGACGACCGGTACGGCGGCGGCGCTGACCGCACCGGTGCACAGGTGCAGCACGGCGGCTCGGCGCAGTTGACCCTCCCCGTTCCAGAACGTCGGGTCCTGGAGCGGGTTCCGTGAGGGCTCACGCGGCGGTTCGACCGGTTCCCCGTCCGCCCGGGCCGGCGCGTGGTGGTGCGGATCGGCGGGCATCTGGGCCTCGTACTGGTAGGTGCGGAAGGCGACGAGCCCGATCGCGGCCAGCACGAGCAGTGGCAGCAGCAGCCCGATCGCGAGAGCGCGGGTGCCCTCGCGCCACCAGGAGTCGCCGAGGAACTCCCACGGGCCGGGGATCTTGCGGAGGCAGTCCGTCTCGACGCACTGCCAGCCGACGAGGTCCACGCCGACGCCGGTCACGGTGAGGACGAGCGTGCAGGTCAGGCTCAGGCAGAACAGGCGGATCAGCCAGGCGGTGATGCCGGACCGGCTGGCCCAGCGTTCCTGGTCCGGGTCGGGCGGGATGCCGTCGCGGGCGTGCAGCGCGACGTTCGCCAGGGCGAAAGGGAGCATCAGCGTCCACAGCGCCCGTTCCACGTCCCGCCGGGTCCGCGCGCCGGAGGTCAACTGCCCCCAGCTGTACGCCTCGACGGTGATCGGGTCGTCCCGGCCCGCCGCGCTGGACCGGAAGAAGCCGGTGGTCTGACCGCCGGCGACCAGCGTTGGTTGCGCACCGTCACCGTTGATGCCGGCGTTCAGACCGAGCAGCTGGTCCGGCGGGGTGTTGGAGACCCCGTGCACCCGCAGTTCGAGGACCCGTTCCATCGTGCCTCCCGGTAAACGTGCTACTACCCAGAGTGCGCGACGGGCCGGGAATCCGCATCCGCTGGAACGGTTGTTCCCGCAGCTCAGGACGGTTGAGCCAGGCTCCTGATCGGACGAGCGGGGTTACCTACCGCGACCACGTTCGCCGGCAGGTCGCGGGTGACCACCGCGCCCGCGCCGACCACCGTGTTCTCGCCGATGGCCACGCCGGCCAGGACGATCACGCCCCCGCCGAGCCAGACGTTGTCACCGATGGTGATGGGTAGGGCCGATTCCCATTTGGCCCGGCGTGCCTCCGGCTCCACCGGGTGCGTGGCGGTGAGCAGTTGCACGTTCGGTCCGATCTGGACGTCGGCGCCGATGGTGATGCGGGCGACGTCGAGGAAGACCGCGTTGAAGTTGACGAACGTCCGCGGGCCGATGTGCGTCTGGTACCCGTAGTCGCAGTACAGCGGTGGCCGGACCCAGGCGTCCTCGCCGAGTGAGCCGAGCAGTTCCCGCAGCGCGGCGAGGCGGCCGGGCGGGTCGTCGGCGGAACTGCGGTTGAACCGCTCGCTGAGCCGGGCCGCGCGCTCCAGGTCGGCGATGATCGCCGGATCGTCGGCGATGTACGGCTCGCCGGCCAGCATCCGGTCCTTCATGGAGGTCATCGTTCGATCGTCCCGGCCGGGCCGGGGACGCGGTGCCGGTTCCGTCGGATCGGCGACTTCCTGTTGCATACGCGGTATGCAATTCTGATACCCGCGTCGATGTGTCCCTCATCGATGAAACGCCCAACGAAGGAGGAAGGTTGCTCCGGAACCGCAGAAAGCTGACGGCGCTCGGCCTCGGCCTGGCGCTGGCGCTCGGCCTGCCGGTGCCCGCGCTGGCCGCCGCGCCGACCGGCCCGTCCGCACCGACCGGGCCATCCGCACCGACCGGCCCGTCCGCCCAGGCCGGCGCCCGCCCGGTCACCGTCACCCTGATCACCGGCGACCGGGTCACCGTCGCCCCCGGCGGCCGTGCCGCGGTACGCCCCGGTGCCGGTCGCGCCGGCATCCAGTTCATGGTCGGACGGGAGCGCGACCGGCTCACCGTGCTGCCGCAGGACGCGCTCCCGCTGGTCCGCGCGGGCAAGCTCGACCGGCGGCTGTTCGACGTGAGCGGGCTGATCGAGGCCGGCTACGACGACGCGCGGCGCGACAGCGTACCGCTGCTCGTGACGTACCGGCCGGGGGCGGCCCGGCGGACGGCGGCCCCGCTCGCCGGCGCGCGGGTGACCCGCGACCTGCCGGCGATCGCCGGCGCGGCGGTCGTCGCCGACAAGGGTGACACCGGCGCGCTCTGGAAGGCGGTGAGCGCCGACCGTTCCGGCGCCCGGCTCGACGCGGCGGGGGGTGTCGACCGGATCTGGCTGGACGGCCGGCGGCGGCTGACACTCGACCACAGCGTGCCGCAGATCGGCGCGCCGACCGCGTGGGCCGCCGGATACACGGGTAAGGGCGTGCGGGTAGCGGTGCTCGACACCGGCGTCGACCTCACCCACCCGGACCTGGCCGGCAAGGTCGCCGAGTCGCGCAACTTCACCGAGGAGGCGGACCCGGACGACATCGTCGGGCACGGCACGCATGTGGCCTCCACCATCGCCGGCAGCGGCGCCGCCTCGGGCGGGAAGTACCGGGGCGTGGCGCCCGACGCCACGCTGCTGTCCGGAAAGGTCTGCGAGGTCTACGGCTGCACCGAGTCGGCCATCCTGGCCGGCATGCAGTGGGCCGCGGCCGAGCAGGACGCCACTGTCGTGAACATGAGCCTCAGCGGCGGCGACACCCCGGAGGTGGACCCGCTGGAGGAGGCGGTCGGGACGCTCACCGAGCAGCACGGGACGCTGTTCGTGATCTCGGCCGGCAACGACGGTGTCGACGGCTCGGTCGGCTCGCCGGCCACCGCCGACGCCGCGCTCGCGGTCGGCGCCGTGGACCGGGACGACGCGCTCGCCGACTTCTCCAGCCGCGGTCCCCGGGTCGGCGACGGGGCGATCAAGCCGGACATCACCGCGCCGGGTGTGGAGATCGTGGCCGCGCGGGCCGCGAACGGCCAGATCGGCGACCCGGTGGGGGACCGGTACGCCTCGCTGTCCGGCACGTCGATGGCCGCCCCGCACGTGGCCGGCGCGGTCGCGCTGCTCGCCCAGCAGCACCCCGGCTGGACGCCTGAGCGCTACAAGGCGACGCTCATGGCCTCGGCGAAGCCGCACCCCGAGCAGACCGCGTTCCAGCAGGGCGCGGGCCGGGTCGACCTCGCCCGCGCGATCACCCAGCAGGTGACGAGCGAACCGGCGTCCGTCTCGTTCGGCGTGGCGACCTGGCCGCACACCGACGACCAGCCGATCAGCCGGACGGTCACCTACCGCAACGGCGGGACCGCGCCGCTCACGCTGGACCTGAGCACCGCGTTCACCGGGCCGGGCGGGCGGACCGCACCGGCCGGCATGCTCACCCTCAGCGCCTCCCGGCTCACCGTCCCGGCGGGCGGCAGCGCCCAGGTGACGGTCGTGGTGGACACCCGGCTCGGCGGCGCCGACGGCTACTGGACCGGCCGCCTGCTCGCCCGCGCCGGCGACGCGGTGGCGGTGACGCCGCTCGCTGTCGACCGCGAGGTGGAGAGCTACGACCTGACCGTGACGCACCGCAACCGCTCCGGTGCCCTGACCGACGGCTACTACACCGTTCTGCTCGGGCTCGACGACGGCAGCTACCGGGACGTCTACGGCGCCGGCGGCGAGACCCGGATCCGGGTGCCGAAGGGCCGGTACGGCGCGCACAGCCTGATCTTCGTCGACGGCGACGAGGGCTGGTCGGAGGTCTCCTTCCTCGCCCAGCCGGAACTGGTGGTGGCCGGGAACCAGCGGCTCACGCTGGACGCCCGGCGGGCGAAGCCGGTCCGCACCACGGTGCCGCAGCGCGGCGCGGCACCACTGCTGATCGACGTCACAGCGGCCTGGGGATTCGGCGACTACTACAACAGCTTCGGGCTGTGGACCGACCGGTTCGAGGGCCTCTACTCGGCCCAGATCGGCCGCACCGTCTCCGACAAGGTGTTCGTCGGATCGCTCGCCAGCCAGTGGCTGGAACCCACCGCGCCGGAGCGCAGCCCGTACTTCTATGGCTTGACCGACTTGTTCCCCGGCCGGTTCCCGACCGGTTTCATCCGGCACTACCGGCCGGCGGACCTGGCCGTCGTCACGAACCGGTTTGCCGCCGGGTACGCCGGGATGGACAACGAACGGATCGTGTTCGGTTTCCCCGACTACGCCATCGGTGCCTCGGCCATCGGGGCTCCGGTTCAGGTGCCGGGCAAGCGGGTCGAGTACCTGAGCACCACCCGCCTCAGCTGGAGCAGCGAGCTGAACTTCGGTGAGCGGGGCGAGGACGGCTGGCTCCAGCCGCAGGCGGTGCTGGAGGCCGTGCCCACCCGCTACCGGGCCGGGCACACCTACCGCGACGAGTGGAACAAGGCCCCGTTCGGCCCGTCGTTCCCGCAGCCGCAGTGGCCGGAGCAGGGCATCACCCGTACCGGTGACACCATCGTGGTCTCGCTGCCGGTGCACAGCGACGCGGCCGGGCACCCCGGCGGTTCGTTCAACGACGTCGAGCAGACCCGGCTCCACCGCAACGGCAAGCTGGTCGGCGAATCGCCCTACCCGGGGTACGGCGAGTTCACAGTGCCGCCGGGAGCGGCGAACTACCGGCTGGAGACCGTGGCGAAGCGCGACTTCACCGACCTGAGCACCGAGGTGTCGGCGAGCTGGACGTTCCGCTCCAAGCGAGTTCCGGGTGACGTGCCGACCCGGCTGCCGGCCATGGCGGTCCGGTTCACCCCGCCGCTGGCGGTGGACAGTTCCGCCCCGGCGGGCCGGACGTTCACCGTGCCGGTGGCGGTGCAGCGACAGCCCGGCGCGCCGTCCGGCCGGGTCGTCGCGCTCACCGTCGACGTCTCCTACGACGGCGGGAAGACCTGGCGCAAGGCGACAGTGAAGAAGCAGGGCGGGGCGTGGACGGCCACCGTCCGGCACCCGGCCGGCCCGGGGTACGCGTCGTTGCGGGCCACCGCCCGGGACGACGCCGGCAACACCGTGACCCAGCGGATCATCCAGGCGTACCGCCTGCGGTGAGCCGGCCGTCCGGGTCCGCGCGGTGAGCGCGGACCCGGACGGGGGTACGGCTCAGTCGTTGGCGTGCAGCGCGGCGTTGAGTTTGATGCCCTGGCCGGTGCGGGGCTTCGCCTCCAGCGCGCCGGTCACCGAGTTGCGCCAGAACAGCAGCCCGTCGACGCCGGACAGCTCGCGGGCCTTGACCGCCCGGCCGTCCGGCAGGGTGATCTTCGAGGCGGCAGTGATGTAGCAGCCGGCCTCCACCACGCAGTCGTCGCCCAGCGTGATGCCGACACCGGCGTTCGCGCCGACCAGGCTCCGCTCACCGATGCGCACCTTCTCCGTGCCACCGCCGGAGAGCGTGCCCATGATCGAGGCGCCACCGCCGATGTCGGAGCCGTCGCCGACCACCACGCCCTGCACGATGCGGCCCTCGACCATCGAGGTGCCCAGCGTGCCGGCGTTGAAGTTGACGAAGCCCTCGTGCATGACGGTGGTGCCGGAGGACAGGTACGCGCCGAGCCGGACCCGGTCCGCGTCGGCGATCCGCACCCCGGACGGCACCACGTAGTCGGTCATCCGGGGGAACTTGTCCACCCCGTACACGGCCAGGTGACGGCCGGCGGCCCGCTCGATGACGCGCAGCTCGTCCACCCGCTCCGGCGGGCACGGCCCGGCCGACGTCCAGGCCACGTTCGCCAGCTTGCCGAAGATGCCGTCGAGGTTCAGCTCGTTGGGCCGCACCAGGCGGTGGGAGAGCAGGTGCAACCGCAGGTACGCGTCGGCGGCGTCCTTGATCGGGTCGTCCAGCGAGCCGATCAGCGTGGTCACCTCGACCGTGCGCAGCCCGGGCAGCGCCCGCTCGCCGATCGCACCCGGCGGCAGGTCGAGCACGTCGGCCCGGTCCTCGCCGGGCACCAGCGGCAGCTCGCCCAGGCCCAGCTTGCCGGTCGGGTACCAGGTGTCGAGCACCTGGTCCTGCGCGGTGACGGTGGCCAGGCCGATACCCCAGGCGGATGGTGCGGACGTCACGGTGACACCTCTCTGCTCCGGCGGCGGCGTCCGCCGCTGCTCGCGGCCGGGGGCGCGGCACGTGTTCCTCGCGCCCACCGAGGATGACGGTACCGTGCGAGACATGCAGAACCCGTTGACCCCCGAGGTCCTGGCCGATCCGGTGGCGCTGACCCGCGCCCTGGTCGACATCGAGTCGGTGTCCCTCAACGAGAAGGCCATCGCCGACTGCGTCGAGGAGGTGCTGCGCGGTGTGCCGCACCTGACCACCTACCGGCACTCGAACACCGTCATGGCCCGTACCGACCTGGGCCGGGCGCAGCGCGTGGTGCTCGCCGGTCACCTGGACACCGTTCCGCTCAACGGCAACTTCCCCTCGACCATGCGCGGCGACCTGATGTATGGCTGCGGCACCTCCGACATGAAGTCCGGCGTGGCGTTCGCGCTGCACCTGGCGGTGACGCTGCCCGACCCGCGCTACGACGTCACGTACTTCTTCTACGAGGCCGAGGAGATCGAGTCGAGGTACAACGGCCTCACCCTGGTCGCGCAGAGCCACCCCGAGTGGCTGGACGCCGACTTCGCGGTGCTGCTGGAGCCGACGTACGGGATCGTCGAGGCGGGCTGCCAGGGCACCATGCGGGCGGTGGTCACCACGCACGGCGAGCGGGCCCACGCGGCGCGCTCCTGGCACGGCGTGAACGCCATCCACGGCGCGAGCGAGGTGCTGCGGCGGCTGACCACGTACGAGGCGCGCCGGGTGACGATCGAGGGCTGCGACTACCGCGAGGGCCTCAACGCGGTGCGGATCGCCGGCGGGGTGGCCGGCAACGTCATCCCGGACCACTGCGAGATCGAGATCAACTACCGGTACGCCCCGGACCGCGACCCGGCGGGCGCCGAGGCGCACCTGCGCGAGGTCTTCGCCGGCTTCGACCTGGAGGTCACCGACGCGGCCGCCGGTGCTCCGCCCGGGCTGGAGAGCCCGGCGGCGCAGGAGTTCCTGGCGGCGGTCGGTGCCGCGCCGATCGGCAAGCTGGGCTGGACGGACGTGGCGCGGTTCGCGGCGATGGGCATTCCGGCGCTGAACTTCGGCCCCGGGGACCCGAACCTGGCGCACCACAAGGACGAGCACGTCGAACTGACCAAGATCCGGGACGGCGCGGCGACGCTGCACCGCTGGCTGGCCCCCGCCTGACGCGCTGCGATCCCGGGGCCCGCGCCCGCCCCGCGGGCCCCGGGACCGTCAGACGGTCGTCGTCAGGGGTGCGTCCGCCTCGCCGGTCTCGCCGGTCAGGTCGGACCGGTGGGTCTCCATCATCCGGGCGCGGCGGCGCTCGGCCACCACGTCGCGGATCCGTCGCTGCATCTGACGGCGGATCCGGATCATCTCGCTGTTACTGATCAACGCTGGCTCCTCCCCCGAAGGCGCGTCGCCCGGGGTATACCGGGTATGTGAATAGTAAGACGTCCGTGCGACCGAATTAGTTGCCCGGATCCCAAAGATTTCTCCGGCTCCCGGGCCTGCGCGCCGCGTGAGAGCCGCTCCACTACGGTGGCCCCATGGGCGAGAGCAGGGAAATGTCGGCCGAGGGCGGCCGGCGGGGGGAGCGGCACCGGGGAGAACGGCACCGCGGGGCGGTGACGCTGCGCAATCGGGCGATTCCGACGAGTACAGCTGATCAGCGGCTGCTCGACTCCCGGGGCCGCAGCGACTGGAAGACCAAGGACGCCTGGCGCGCGCTGCGGATCCTCTCCGAGTTCGTCGAGGGCTTCGACACCCTCGCGGACCTGCCCCCGGCGGTGAGCGTCTTCGGCTCCGCCCGCAGCAAGCCGGACAGCCCCGAGTGCCGGATGGCCGAGGAACTGGGCGGCGCCCTGGCCCGGGCCGGCTACGCGGTGATCACCGGTGGCGGCCCCGGCGTGATGGAGGCCGCCAACCGGGGCGCCGGTGAGGCCGGCGGCCTCTCCGTCGGGCTCGGCATTGAGCTGCCGTTCGAACAGGGCCTCAACGACTGGGTCGACCTGGCCATCGACTTCCGCTACTTCTTCGCCCGCAAGACCATGTTCGTCAAGTACGCCCAGGCGTTCGTGGTGCTGCCCGGCGGCTTCGGCACCCTGGACGAGCTGTTCGAGGCGCTCACCCTGGTGCAGACCGGCAAGGTGACCCGCTTCCCGGTCGTGCTGATGGGCACCGACTACTGGCGGGGCCTGCTCGACTGGCTGCGCGGCACCATGGCCGCCGAGGGCAAGATCGGCCAGGCCGACCTCGACCTGATCCGTCTCACCGACGACGTCAACGAGGCCGTCCGGCACATCGTGGAGGCCGAGGCGGTGCTCTCCGCCGAGCAGGAGGCGGTCCGCGAGGAGGCGGTCGCCCGGCTGGCCGCCGACCAGCGCGCCGCCGCCGAGGCCGCCCCCGAGGGCCCGGCGGGACGGAGCTGACCCGTGGCCAACGTCTGTGTCTTCTGCGCGTCCTCCCGTACCCTCGACGCCCGCTGGCTCGCGCTCGCCACCGAGACCGGTGCGGAACTGGCCCGGCGCGGGCACACGCTGGTCAGCGGCGGCGGCTGCGTCGGGATGATGGGCGCCGTGGTGCAGGGCGCGCGGGCGGCCGGTGGCCGCACCGTCGGTGTCATCCCGCAGTCCCTGGTCGACCTGGAGGTCGCCGACCTGGACTCCGACGAGCTGCTGGTGACCGACAGCCTGGCCAGCCGCAAGACGCTGATGGACGAGAAGTCCGACGCGTTCGTGGCGCTGCCCGGCGGCCTCGGCACGCTCGACGAGCTGTTCGAGGTGTGGACCACCGCCACCCTGGCCCTGCACGCCAAGCCGATGGTGATCGTCGACGTGGACGGCTTCTACCGGCCGTTGCTCGACTGGATCCGCGGGCTCGGCGAACAGCAGTTCCTCAAGCCGGCCGCGCTGGACCTGCTGATGGTCGCCGACAGTGTCCCCGCCGCCCTGGACCTGGTGGACGCCCGCCTGACCTGACCCCCCGCCCCGCCGCGCCGCGTTGCCCCGCGGGGAGATCTTGGTAGGAAATGGCCCCTGTGGGGGCACTTTCGTACCAAGATCTGTCCGGATCTCGGGAGGCGGGAAGCGGTTCTCGAATGATGGATGCCGGGCGGCCGTATCAGGGACGCAGTCGGGGTCGGCATACGTAACCGCTGCGCCGGACTTGTGGTCGCCTCCGCGTCCGCCGACCGGGACAGCGGATGCGGTTGTCGCGTCACCCGGATGAGCTGCGGCGCGCGGGGTGGACGTCGGTTTCCGGGTGTCGTACCGGCGTGGTGGGATGTCGGTGATGCAGGCGTACCGGTTGGTGCGCCGGCCCGGCGGCGCGGAGGCGGGGGTCCCCCACGACGCCGGGGCGGGGCAGGGGGTGGGTCGGCCCGGCGGGCCGGCCGATGCGGAGCCGCGATCCGGGGGGTCGGCGGGCGATGCCGCGCACCCGCAGACCGCCACGCCACCCGGCAACGCCCTGTCGCAGACGGCGACCGGCGTGCCTTCACCCGGGAGCCCTTCGCCGCAGGGCGTGGCCGAGCAGGGCACGAACACCGGGCGCTGGGCCGATCCGGTGCAGGCCGAAGTGGTCGCGCACACCGACGGGCCGATGCTCGTCGTGGGCGGTCCCGGCACCGGCAAGACGACGACGCTCGTCGAGGCGGTGGCCGCCCGGGTGGCCGAGGGCGTCGACCCGGAGCGGATCCTGGTGCTCACCTTCGGCCGGCGCGGTGCCACCGAGCTGCGCCACCGGATCGAGGCGCGGATCGCCGAGGGCGGGCGCCGGGTGGTCCGGGAGCCGCTGGTGCGCACGTTCCCGGCGTACGCCTTCGGGTTGCTGCGCCGCGCGGCGGCCGAACGCGGCGAGCCCTCACCCCGGCTGCTCACCGGCCCCGAGCAGGATCTGATCATCCGTGAGCTGCTCGACGTGGTGGGTGAGGAGCCCGGCGACGACCCGGTCGGCTGGCCGGAGGATCTGCGCCCCGCGCTGCGTACCCGGGCGTTCGCCCAGCAGCTCCGCGACCTGCTGATGCGTGCCGCGGAGCGCGGCGTCGGCCCGGTCGAGCTGGCGCGGCTGGGCGAGAAGCTGGGCCGCGCCGACTGGCCGGCCGCCGCGCGCTTCCTGCGGGAGTACGTCGCCGTGCTCGCCCTGCGCGACGTGAGCAATCGGGGCTCGGTCGCGTACGACCCGGCGGAACTGGTGCGTGCCGCCACCGGCATGCTGCTCGACGACCCCGAGCTGCTCGCCGCCGAGCGCCGCCGCCTGGCCCACGTGTACGTCGACGAGCTGGCCGACACCGACCCGGCCCAGCTCGACCTGCTCGCCGTGGTGGCCGGAGGCGGCCGGTCCCTCGTCGCGTTCGCCGACCCGGACTCGTCCACGTACGCGTTCCGCGGCGCCGACCCCGCGGGCGTCACCACGTTCCCGCACCGCTTCCGGACCGCCTCCGGTGCGCCGGCGGCGCAGGTCACGCTGACCACCTCCTACCGGGCCGGGCCGGAACTGCTGGCGGCCACCGCCCGGCTGGCCCGGCGGCTGCGCGGCCCGGCGGCGCACCGGCGGCTGCGCCCGCTTCCCGGGGCGCCGGCCGGGACGGTGGAGGTACGCACGTTCCGTTCCGCCACCAGCGAGTCGGCGTGGCTGGCGCACGCGTTGCGCGAAGCGCACCTGCTCGACGGCGTGCCGTGGTCCCGGATGGCGGTGCTGGTCCGGTCCACCGGCCGGCAACTGCCGTCGCTGCGGCGCGCCCTGCACACCGCCGGCGTGCCGACCGTCGTGCACGGCGAGGACCTGCCGCTGCACCTCCAGCCGGCGGTCGCCCCGCTGCTGCTCCTGCTGCGCTGTGCGCTCGAACCCGACCGGCTGGACGAGGAAGCGGCGGTCGCGTTGCTGCACTCGCCGCTGGGCGGCGCCGACCCGCTGGCCGAACGGCGGCTGCGCCAGGGGTTGCGGGCGCTGGCGCTGGCCGGTGGTGACCGCCGCCCGTCCGGCGAGCTGCTGGTGGAGGCGTTGCGCGAACCGGCCGATCTGGCCACCATCGAGCGTCGGTGGGCGGCGCCCGCGCAGGCCGTGGCGCACCTGCTCGCGACCGCCCGGGAGACGGCCGCCCGGCCCGGTGCCACGGTCGAGGACGTGCTCTGGGCGGTGTGGCGGGAGAGCGGGCTGGCCGAACGCTGGGCCGGGGCGATCACCAGAGGGCGGGCGGCGACCGGCGAGCACGAGACCGCCCAGCGCTGGCGGGCCGAGGCGGCCGACCGCGACCTGGACGCCGTACTCGTCCTCTTCGACGCGGCGGCCCGGTTCACCGACCGGTTGCCCGGCGCACGTACCGAGGTGTTCCTCGACCACGTCCTCGGGCAGGAGTTGCCCGCCGACACGCTCGCCGCCGCCGCCGACCGGGGCGACGCGGTACGCCTGCTCACCGCGCACGCCGCGAAGGGCCTGGAGTGGGATCTGGTCGCGGTGGCCGGGGTGCAGGAGGGCGTCTGGCCGGACCTGCGCCTGCGCGGCAGCCTGCTCGGCTCGGAGCGGCTCGTCGACGTGCTCGCCGGTCGCGCCGACGGCGCCGGGCTGCGGGCCAGCCTGGTCGGGCAGACGTCGGCGCTGCTGGACGAGGAGCGGCGGCTGTTCCACGTGGCGATCAGCCGGGCGCGGCGGCGGCTGCTGGTCACCGCTGTCGCGTCCGCCGCTGTCGGCGGGGACGACCACGAGGAACAGCCGAGCCGCTTCCTGCACGAACTCGCCGCCGCCGACCCACCCGCCACCGGCGGAGGCGGCACCGCCCCGACCGGCCCGAACCCGAGCGGGAACGGACCGAGCGGGAACGGCGCGAACGGCCCGGCCAACCGAGGGCAAGCCGCGGACGGGCCGGTGCCGCACGGGGACGAGCATCCGCAGGACGGGCCGCCCGCCGCGCTGCCGGTCACCCTGCCGCCGCGTGGGCTCACGCTGTCCGCGTTGGTGGCGGAGCTGCGTACCGCTGTCACCGACCCGGCGACGCCGATCACCCGGCGGCACGCGGCGGCGGGTGAGCTGGCGCGGCTGGCCGCCGCCGGGGTGCCCGGCGCGCACCCGGACGACTGGTGGGGGTTGCGCGGCCTGTCCGACGACCGGCCGCTGGTCGACGAGGGCGAGCCGGTGCGGGTCACCCCGTCGGCCATGGAGAGCGCGCTGCGGTGCAGCCTGCGCTGGCTGCTGGAACGGCACGGCGGCAGCGCGCCGGCGAGCGCCGCGCAGGGCGTCGGCAACCTGGTGCACGCGGCGGCGATGCTCGCCGAGGACGCCAGCGTCGACCGGGAGGCGTTGCTGGAGTACGTGGCCGCCCGGTTCGACGCGATCGAACTGGCCGCCCGGTGGATGGCCGGCCCGGAGCGGCAGCGCGCCGAGGCGATGGTGGACAAGCTGCTGCGCTGGCTGGCCGGCAACCCGCGCCGGCTGCTCGCGATCGAGCACGAGTTCGCGGTCCGCCTCGACGACCCGTCCCGCCCGATCCAGCTGACCGGCCGGGTCGACCGGCTGGAGGTTGACGCCGAGGGGCGGCTCGTGGTGATCGACCTGAAGACCGGCAAGTCGACGGCGGTCACCGAGCGGGAGGTGGCCGAGCATCCGCAGCTCGGGGCGTACCAGGCAGCGGTCGAGGCGGGCGGGTTCGCCGAGTTCGGCGAGGAACCGGGCGGGGCGGCGTTGGTGCAGCTCGGCACCGGCGCGCGGGACGCCAAGGAACAGACGCAGGCCGCGGCCGGGGAGGGGCCGGAGGCCGGGTGGGCCACCGCGCTGGTGCGCCGGACCGCCGACACGATGGCCGCCTCGACGTTCGCCGCCGTGGCCAACTCCAAGTGCCGGGTCTGCCCGGTCCGCACCAGCTGCCCGGTCTCCGGCCAGGGCCGCCAGGTGGTCGAGCCGCCCCCGGAGACCTCGTGAGCGCGAGGAGTGAGCCGGTTTTGCGAGCCCCGCAGTCGCGAACAAGGACGGCACCATGACCGTTCAGCCGGCGCTGTTCGGCGCCTCCGCCACGCCCGCGCCGCGCACCGCCGACGCCGGGCCCCGCTACACGCCCGTCGAGCTGGCCCGGCTGCTGCGGCTGCCCGCGCCCACCCGGGAGCAGGCCGCGATCATCGCCGCGCCGGTGGAACCGCTGCTGGTGGTCGCGGGCGCCGGCTCGGGCAAGACCGAGACGATGGCCGCGCGGGTGGTCTGGCTGGTCGCCAACTCCTACGTACGCCCCGAGCACATCCTCGGCCTCACCTTCACCCGTAAGGCGGCGGGGGAGCTGGCGCACCGGGTCCGCACGCGGCTCGACCAGCTCATCCGGCGGCTCGGCCGACAGGGGCGGGATCCGCACGACGATCCGCTGGCGGGCGAGCCGACCGTGTCGACGTACCACTCGTACGCCGGGCGGATCGTCACCGAGCACGGGCTGCGCGCCGGGTACGAGCCGACCACCCGGCTGCTCACCGAGGCGTCCCGCTGGCAGCTCGTCGACCTGCTGGTGCGCAACTACGACGGCGACATGTCCGAGGTGGACCGGATGCCGTCGACCATCACCGACGCCGTGCTGGCCCTCGCCGGTGAGCTGGACGAACACCTGGTCGACCCGGACGAGCTGGCCGCCTGGACCGGCCGGTTCTTCGCCGACGTGCAGTCCCGGCCCGGCCGCGTCTACGCCGACGTGCGCAAGGCGCTCCAGCTCCAGCGGACCCGGCTGAAGCTGCTGCCGCTGGTCCGCGCGTACGCCCGGCGCAAGGACGACTTCGAGGCGATGGACTTCGCCGACCAGCTCGCCCGCGCGGCCCGGGTGGCCCGCGACCATCCCGGCGTCGGCGTGATCGAGCGGGACCGGTTCCGGGTGGTGCTGCTCGACGAGTACCAGGACACCAGCCACGCCCAGGTGGTGCTGCTCAACGCGCTGTTCGGCGGCGGCCACCCGGTCACCGCCGTCGGCGACCCGTGCCAGTCCATCTACGGCTGGCGCGGGGCCAGCGCCGGCACGCTCGACCGGTTCCCGGCCGAGTTCGCCCGTACCGACGGCAGCCCCGCCGACGTGCTCAGCCTGACGACGAGCTGGCGCAACCGGCCGGAGATCCTCGGCGTCGCCAACACGCTGTCGGTGCCGCTGCGGGCGGCCGGCGCACGGGTGCCGGAACTGCACGCCGCGCTCAGCGTCCGCGACCCGATCCCGCACCGCACGCCCAGCGGGCAGAGCGGCGGCACCGTGCACTGCGCGCTGCTTGAGACGTACGCCGACGAGGCCGACTGGATCGCGGACAGCGTGCTGGCGGCCTGGCGGGGCGCGGCCGGGATGCCCGGCGCGCTGCCCGAGCACATCCCCGCCGAGCGCCGCCCGACCACCGCGGTGCTGGTGCGGCTGCGCAGCCAGATCCCGGCGATCGAGGCGGCGTTGCGCGCCCGCGGGCTACCCGTCGATGTGGTCGGCCTGGGTGGGCTGCTGGACACCCCGGAGGTACGGGACGTGGTGTGCACGCTGCGTGTGCTCGCCGACCCGACCGACGGGGCGGCGCTGCTGCGGCTGCTGACCGGCGCGCGCTGGCGGATCGGCCCGCGTGACCTGGTCGCCCTGCACCGCCGCGCCCGCGCCATCGCCCGCAGCCGCCGGGAACTCACCGGCGACGAGGGCCCGGAGATCACCGTGGACGCGCTGGACGAGGCGACGCTCGTGGAGGCGCTCGCGGATCTGGGGCCGGCGCAGGCGTACTCGGCCGAGGGCTACGCGCGGCTGCGCTCGTACGGGATGGAGCTGGCGCTGCTGCGGTACCGGCTGGACCAGTCGCTGCCGGAACTGATCGCGGACATCGAGCGGACCATCGGCCTCGACGTCGAGGTGGCGGTCCGGGCCGGCCGGGACGGCGCGGGCGACGCCGGGCTGGCCCGCGCCCACCTGGACGCGCTGGGTGACGTGGCGGCCCGGTTCAGCGGCGAGACGCCCGGCGCGACGCTCGCCGGTTTCCTCGCCTACCTGGCTGCGGCCGAGGACGAGGAGCGCGGGCTGGCGCCGGGTGAGGTCGAGGTGGTGGCCGGTGCGGTGCAGGTGCTCACCGCGCACGCCGCGAAGGGCCTGGAGTGGGACGTGGTGGCGGTCGCCGGGATGACCCGGGGCGTCTGGCCGGGGCCGGTCCGCAACTCCGACCACTGGCTGGGCGGGCTGGGCGTGCTGCCGTTCCCGTTGCGCGGCGACGCGGACGGGCTGCCCGAGCTGGCCCTGCCGGAGGCGGAGGACCAGCGCGGCGTGGCCCGGGCGCTCACCGACTTCACCGACGCCTGGCGGGCGCACGACGAGCGGGAGGAGCGCCGGCTGGCGTACGTGGCGGTGACCCGTCCCCGCCGGCTGCTGCTCTGCTCCGGCTACTGGTGGGGGGAGGGGACCAAGCGGTTCCGGGGCCCGTCGGTGTTCCTGCGCGAGGTGCACGACGCCTGCCTGGCCGGCGCGGACGGGCACGTGGTGGACGCGTGGACGCCCGAGCCGGCCGGGGACGCGGTGAACCCGACCACCGAGACGGTGCTGCGGGCCGAGTGGCCGGCCGACCCGCTCGGCGCCCGCCGGCCGGCGCTGACCGAGGCGGCGGCGCTGGTCCGCCGTCACCTGGCCGACCCGGAGACGGCCCGGCGCGAGGCGGCACTGCTCGCCACGACGGCGGACGACGCCGAGGTGACCCGCTGGCGGCGCGAGGCCGAGCTGCTGCTCGCCGAGCGGGCGGAGCTGGCCCGGCAGGCCGAGGCGGTCGAGGTCGAACTGCCCGGCCACCTCTCGGTGACCCAGCTGGTGGCGTTGCGCCGCGACCCGGAGGCACTGGCCCGGACGCTGCGCCGCCCGATGCCGACGGAGCCGAACCCGTACGCCCGGCGCGGCACCGCGTTCCACGCCTGGCTGGAGCAGCGCTTCGGCGCGGACCGGCTGCTCGACGTGGACGAGCTGCCCGGCGCGGCGGACGAGGGCGCGGCCCCGGACGAGGCGCTGGTCGAGTTGCAGGAGCGCTTCCTGGCCGGCGAGTGGGCCGACCGGGTGCCGGTGGAGGTGGAGGTGCCGTTCGCCACCGTCATCGCCGGTGTGGTGGTCAGGGGGCGGATGGACGCCGTGTTCGCCCGCCCGGGCGGGCGCTACGACGTGGTCGACTGGAAGACCGGGCGGCAGCCCACCGGCCGGGAGGTCGACGCGGCGGCGGTGCAGCTGGCGGTCTACCGGCTGGCCTGGGCGGAACTGGCCGGGGTGCCGGTGGAGCGGGTCGGCGCCGCGTTCCACTACGTGCGGGACTCGGCGACCGTCCGCCCGGCCGACCTGCTCGACGCGGACGGGCTGGCCGATCTGGTGGCCGCCGTGCCGGAAATCCCGGGGGATCTCCCGCGGCGCACGAATCCGTGATACGTTGTCCGGGTTGCAGTTTTGGTTTCCAGAGACTCTGTGTGCGCCTGGCGGATTGTGGCCCCAGGCGCTCTTTGTTGTGTCCGGAGTTCTCCGGGCGGGGCGACCAGCAGCGACAGGCACGCCGCGTATTCCACGCGCGGGGTGCTCCTCTCCGGCCCGCAACACGTGCGGGCCGACCGTTCCGTCAAGGAGACGAAACACATGGCAATTGGCACCGTCAAGTGGTTCAACGCTGACAAGGGCTTCGGCTTCATCACCCCGGACGACGGCGGCGCCGACGTCTTCGCCCACTTCTCGGCGATCCAGACCTCCGGCTACCGGAGCCTGGACGAGAACCAGCGGGTCGAGTTCGAGGTGACCCAGGGCCAGAAGGGCCCGCAGGCGGAGAACATCCGCCCGCTCTGATCTTCAGATCAACCGGCACCACCACTGCGCCCTCTCGGGCGCGGTGCACGGGCCGGCCCGCCTCTGCCGGGCCGGCCCGTCCCTTTCGGTTCGTGCTTGTGACCACCGGTGACGCCGGTGACGCGCCGCAGCCCGGCGCCCTTCCTCGACACGTGCCGCCTCGAGGAAGGCTGTCCGCATGACCACGACCCTGCCCACGTTCGCCGCCACCGGCCTGGCCCCGGCGCTCGTCTCCGAGCTGGCCGCCCAGGGCATCTCCGCGCCGTTCCCGATCCAGGCGGCCACGCTGCCGGACTCCCTGGCCGGCCGGGACGTGCTCGGCCGGGGCCGTACCGGCTCCGGCAAGACGCTCGCGTTCGGGCTGCCGCTGCTGCACCGTACGGCCGGTCGCCGGGCCCGCCCGGGCCGCCCGCTCGCGCTGGTGCTCGTACCCACCCGGGAACTCGCAGCGCAGGTCACCGCCGCACTCACCCCGTACGCGGCCACGCTCGGCCTGCGCTGCGCGACTGTGGTCGGCGGGCTCTCGCTGGGCCGCCAGGCGGCCGCGCTGCGGGCCGGCGCCGAGGTGCTGGTGGCCACCCCGGGCCGGCTGCACGACCTGATCGACCGCGGGGACGCCCGGCTGGACCAGGTGACCATCACCGTGCTGGACGAGGCCGACCAGATGGCCGACATGGGCTTCCTGCCGCAGGTGACGAAGCTGCTGGAGCAGGTCGCGCCGGGTGGGCAGCGGATGCTCTTCTCGGCCACCCTGGACCGGGGCGTGGACCGGCTGGTCCGCCGCTTCCTGACCGACCCGGTGACGCACTCCGTCGACCCGGGCACCGCCACCGTCACCGCGATGACCCACCACGTGCTGCACCTGGAGGCGGACGACAAGCAGGCCGCGCTGGCGCACATCGCCGCCCGCGAGGGCCGCACGATCGTGTTCATCGCCACCAAGCACCGCGCCGACCGGGTGGCCCGGCAGTTGCTCGCCAAGGGCGTACGCGCGGCGGCGCTGCACGGCGGCAAGTCGCAGCCGCAGCGCACCCGCATCCTGGAGCAGTTCCGCACCGGCCAGGTCACCGCGCTGGTGGCCACCGACGTGGCGGCCCGGGGCATCCACGTCGACGGGCTGGACCTGGTGGTCAACGCCGACCCGCCCGCCGAGGCCAAGGACTACCTGCACCGGGGTGGCCGGACCGCGCGGGCCGGCGAGTCGGGCACCGTGGTCACGCTCGTCCTGCCGGACCAGCGCCGCGACGTCGCCCGGCTGATGAGCACCGCGGGCATCAATCCCAAGACCACGCGGGTACGCCCCGGCGACAGCGAGCTGAGCCGGCTCACCGGCGCCCGGGAGCCGTCCGGCGTGCCGGTGACCATCGCCGCGCCCGCCGCCGCGCACCCCGCCCCGGCGACCCGGCCCCGTCGGCGCCCGCGCCGCCGCTGACCGCGTCCCGTCGTCCGACCGGCCGCCCGTCCGGTCGGACTTGTGTTTGTCCGGGCCCGGCCCGCGCCTGACCGGCCTCGCGCCTGACCGGCCGGGCGTTCGCTCCTGAGTCGGGAATCAGTCTCTGTTCGGTCGGCTGCCCGACTGTCCGACCGGATTCCGGCGGCGATGCTGTCGCCCGGGGGACCGGTCGGGGGGTCGACCGGACGCGGAGGGAGCGGTTCATGGCGGGGGAGACCGGATCGGGCGGAGCACGGGAAGTGCTGCTGGTGCTCGCGGTGGCGGGGGCCGGCCTGGCGCTCGCCGCGGTGGCCGCGTTCGGGCCGTGGCAGCCGTCCGACGACAGTCCGCGGGACCGTGGCGCGGCCCGCAGCTTCACGCCCGGGATGAGCGCTCCGCACACTCAGTAGCCGCCCCGAGGAGGGGCAGTGCCGGACCCGGACGGCCGCCTACGATGCGACGGTGCACCCGCCGCTCACCGTTCGCCCGGCCCGGGCCGAGGACGCCGCCGGTATGGCGCGCGTCCATGTGCGGTGCTGGCAGGAGACGTATCGCGGGCTCATGCCGGACGCGGTGCTCGACGATCCGGGCCTCCCGGCCTTCCGGGAGCGGTTCTGGATCGCCGCGCTGACCGACGAGCGCTACCGCGAGAACCGGGCGGCGGTGGCCGAGCGGGAAGGCGAGCTGGTGGGGATCGCGATGTCGGGCCCCCCGCTCGACGCCGAGGCGGCGTGGGCGCGGCAGTTGTACGTCCTCTATGTGCACGCGGCCGACCACGGCACCGGCGCCGGGCCGGCGTTGTTGCGGGCCGTCCTCGACCCGGCGGAGCCGGCGGCGCTGTGGGTCGCCGACCCCAACCCCCGTGCCCAGGCGTTCTACCGCCGGCACGGCTTCGTCGCCGACGGGACCACACAGGTCCAGGACGGCGTACGCGAGATCCGCATGGTCCGCGAGGCGCAGCCGCCGGCCCGGTGACGGGCGCGCGTCAGGGCGCCGTGGCCCGGTCGCTCAGCAGGTCGGCGAGCGTGGTCCGGTCCACGACCAGGGCGATCGCGCCGTCCACCGCCAGCCACACGTCCCGCAGGCCGGTGGCCACGCCGTGGTAGCCGGCCCGGTCCGCGGGAATGCCCCGGACGCTCGTGATCGCGCCACCGACCGCGCGCAGCACGTCCCCGACGCTGATCTCGTCCGGCGGGCGGGTCAGCGCGTACCCGCCTTCGGTGCCGCGGTGGCTGTGCAGGAGTCCGGCCCGCCGCAGGTCGAGCAGGATGCCCTGGAGGAAGCTGAGCGGGATGTCCTGGCTCTCGGCCAGGCTCGCCGCCTTGACCAGCTCGCCGCCGCCGGAGGCCGGGTCGCCGGTGGTGGTGGCGGCGTCGGCGACGGCGAGCATGGCCCGGAGCGCGTAGTCGGCGCGCGCGGAGATGTACACGACGTCAGTTGCCGGCCTGGTCCAGCACGCCCCAGCGGCGACGGATCGCCTTGTCGGCGGCCCCGAACGCGGTGTCCACGAGCAGGCCCACCACCAGGATGACGATCATGATGGCCATCAGGCGGGGCGCCTCGCTCAGCTCGCGTGCGTACGTGAGTTGAGCGCCGATCGAGGTGCGGGTGGCGATGACCACCAGCAGCTCACCTGCCATCAGGCTGCGCCAGGCGAACGCCCAGCCCTGCTTGAGCCCGGCCACGATGGCGGGTAGCGCGGCCGGCGCGATCACGTACCGGTAGAGGTTGAGCCCGCGTGCGCCGAGGTTGCGGCCGGCGCGGACCAGCAGCGGCGGCACGTAGTCCACGCCGTGGATGACACCGTTGGCGACCGACGGCGCGGCGCCGAGCACCACCACGAAGAAGATCGCCTGCTCGCTGAGCTGGAACAGCAGGATGGCCAGCGGGAACCAGGCGATCGACGGCATGGTCTGCAACGCGGTGATCATCGAGCCGAGCGCGGCCCGGAGCACCTTGACCCGGGCCACCGCCAGGCCGAGCAGCAGGCCGACCGCGACCGCGGCGGCGAAGCCGACGGCCGCCCGCCGGGCGGTGGTGGCCAGGCCCTCCCAGAGCGCCGAGCTGAGCGCGTACTCCCCGAGGTCGCCGAAGACCACTGCCGGGCCGGGCAGCGCCCACGGCTCCTTCCACCCGGACCAGACCACCGCCTGCCAGATCGCGACGGCGAGCGCGAGCGCGGCGAACTTGGGCCAGGTGGCCGACCACAGGCGACGGACCCGGGACGGGCCCTTCTCCCGGCCGGCGATCTCCAGCGCGTCGAGTCCGGAGATCTCCGCGTCGGTACGCGCCGACCCGGACAGGGTGTCACTGGCCATGCCGGCCCACCTCCTTGCGCAGCCGGTCGGTGACCTCGGCGGCGATGGCCGAGACCTCCGGCGAGTCGATCCGCCGGGGGCGCGGCACGGCGACCTCGGTGGAGTAGATGATCCGGCCGGGCCGGCTGGAGAGCAGCACGATGCGGTCGGCGAGCCGGGCCGCCTCCCGCACGTTGTGCGTGACGAACAGGACGGTGAGCTTGCGCTCGGTCCAGATCCGCTCCAGCTCGTCGTGCAGGATGTCGCGGGTCATCGCGTCCAGCGCGCCGAACGGCTCGTCCATCAGCAGCACCGGCGTCTCCAGCGCGAGCGTGCGGGCCAGCGCGACCCGCTGCCGCATGCCGCCGGAGAGCTGGTGCGGCCGCTTGCGGCCGAACTCGGACAGGTGGACAGTGCGCAGCAGCTCGGCCACCCGCTCCTTGCGCTGGTCGCGGGGGAGTCCGCGCAGCTTCAGCGGCACCTCGACGTTGCCCTCGACGGTGAGCCACGGGAACAGCGCAGGCTCCTGGAACATGAGTCCCGGGTTGACGCCCTCGCCCAGCTCGATCG
The DNA here is from genome assembly GCF_050948515.1 of Micromonospora sp. CA-248089. Classification (NCBI taxonomy): domain Bacteria; kingdom Bacillati; phylum Actinomycetota; class Actinomycetes; order Micromonosporales; family Micromonosporaceae; genus Micromonospora; species Micromonospora sp. CA-248089. Next base: position 5,531,413 of record NZ_CP192016.1, on the reverse strand, counting down.
TGCCGCCGCTGGCCCGGTCCAGCCCGGCGACCAGGTTGAGCAGCGTGCTCTTGCCGCAGCCGGACGCGCCGACCATGCAGACGAACTCGCCCGGCGCGACGTCCAGCGACAGCCCGTCCAGGGCCAGGACCGCCTGCTCGCCCTGGCCGTACACCTTCGTCACGCCGCGCAGCGCGACCGAGCCGGTCGCGCTGCGCGGGGTCGTGGTCGTCGACGTCACGGCTGGCTGACCTCGGCCTTGCCCTGCGCCTTGAGCACCTCGTTCAGGTACTTGAGGTCGTAGAGGCCGTTCAGGTCGACCGGCTGGGTCAGCCCGACCGCGACGGCGTGGTCCAGGCCGGTCTTCAGCGAGGCCGGGATCGGGTCGTTGGTGAACTCCAGCGTCGGCCAGGCCTGCTTGATCAGCTTGAGGTCCAGCGGCTTGCCGGTGATCTTGCCGATGTGGTCGGAGATGGCCTGCTGCGCCTCGTCCGGCTTGGTGTTGACGAACTCGTTCGCCGCGACCTGGCCCTCGACCAGCTTCTTCACCACGTCCGGGTGCGCCTTGAGGAACTTGGTGCTGACCAGCAGGTTGGTGATGACGAACTTCTTGTCCGGCCACAGGTCACGCTCGTCGACGAGCACCTTGCCACCGGCGTTGACCAGCCGGGAGACGAACGGCTCGGGCACCCACGCGCCGTCGATGGCGCCGCTGCCGAACGTCTCGATCGTCTGCGCGTTCTCCTGCGGCACGATCTTGACGTCGCCGCCGCCCTCCTTGGTGGTCTCCAGGCCCTTCTCCTTGAGCCAGAAGCGCAGCGCCACGTCCTGGGTGTTGCCGAGCTGCGGGGTGGCGATCTTCTTGCCGCGCAGCTGCTCCACCGAGGTGATGCCGGGCTTGACCACGAGCGCGACGCCGCCGGACGCGGCGCCGGAGATGACCCGGACCGCCTCGCCCTTGGACTTCGAGAAGGCGTTCACCGTCGGGTTCGGGCCGATGTACGTGGCGTCGAGCGCGCCGGAGAAGACGGCCTCGATGGCGGCCGGGCCGGCGTTGAACGTCTTGGTGTCCAGCTCGACGTGGCTGCCGAGCTTCTCCTTGAAGATCCCCTTCTCCACGCCGACCACGGCCGGGGCGTGCGTGATGTTGGGGAAGTAGCCCAGGCGCAGCGTGACCGGGCCGGACGCGGCGCCGGCGTCGCTGTCCTCGCCGCAGGCGGCGGTGGTGCCGAGCGTGGCCGCGCCGACCGCGGCCAGGGTCGCCAGGGTGACCAGGCGGCGCAGGGGAAGCCCTCTCATCGAATGTCCAATCCGCAGTATTCCTATTTAGTTGGTAGGAAGACTGGGGCAAGCGGCCCTCGGCGTCAAGACCCGTCCCGCAACGTCCACCGTTCGGCCAGGGCACACCGGCGGTAGAGCGGGTACCGAGGCGCTAGTGTCGATCTCGTGCCGACGCGGAGAGCGAAGATCCCAGCGACGAAGTACCCGGTCGAACGGTTCACCCTCGACAACGGCCTGCGTGTGGTGCTCACGCCGGACCGCAGCGCCCCGGTCATCGGGGTCGCGGTGGTCTACGACGTCGGCATCCGCTCCGAGCCGGAAGGGCGTACCGGGTTCGCCCACCTCTTCGAGCACCTGATGTTCCAGGGCTCGGAGAACCTCGAGAAGCTGGCCCACTTCCGACACGTCCAGGGCGCCGGCGGGACGTTCAACGGCTCCACCCACCTGGACTACACCGACTACTTCGAGACGCTGCCCGCGAACGCGCTGGAACGGGCGCTGTTCCTCGAGGCCGACCGGATGCGCGGCCCGCGGCTGACCGAGGAGAACCTGCGCAACCAGGTCGACGTGGTCAAGGAGGAGATCCGGGTCAACGTGCTGAACCGGCCGTACGGCGGGTTCCCCTGGCTGACGCTGCCCCCGGTGATGTTCGACACCTTTCCCAACGCGCACGACGGCTACGGCTCCTTCGTCGACCTGGAGTCGGCCACCGTGGCAGACGCCGCCGACTTCTTCCACCGCTACTACGCCAGCGGCAACGCCGTGCTCGCGGTCAGCGGCGACATCGACGTGGCCGAGGCGACCACGCTCATCGAGCGGCACTTCGGGGACGTGCCGGCCCGGCCCGCCCCGCAGCGGCCCGACTTCGTCGAGCCCGACCTGACCGCCGAGCGGCGCAGCACGTACACCGACGCGCTGGCCCCGCTCCCGGCGGTGGCCGGCGCGTGGCGGGTGCCCGACCCGGTCAGCGACTTCGCCGGCTACCTGCCGTACGTGGTGCTGGCCGAGGTGCTCACCGACGGCGACGCCTCCCGGCTGGTCGAGCGGCTGGTGCAACGCGACCGGTCGGTCACCAGCCTCGGCGGGTACCTCGGTTTCATGGGCGACCCGTTCGACGTCCGCGACCCCACCGCGCTGCTGCTCCAGGCGCACCTGCCGCCCGGCGGCGACGTGGACAAGGTGCTGCGCACGATCGACGAGGAACTGGACCGGCTGGCGACCGACGGGCTGACCGAGGGGGAGCTGGCGCGTACCCAGGCCCGGATGGCCACCCACCTGCTGCGCGACACGGACGCGGTGCTCGGCCGCGCGTTGCGGATGGCGGTGCTGGAACAGCAACGCGGCGAGCCCGGCCTGCTCAACGACCTGCCCCGGCTGGTCGGCGAGGTGACCGAGGAGCAGGTCCGCGCCGCCGCCGCCACCCTGCGGCCCGAGCGCCGCGCATCCGTCGAGGTCGTCGCCGGAGGAGCCCGATGAGCACGAGTACGACCGCTGCCACCACCGTCCGGCCGCTGCCGGCACTCGGCCCCAACCGCCGCCTCAAGGTGCCCAAGCAGGCCGAGCGCACGCTCGCCAACGGACTCACCGTGATCGCGGTACGCCGTTCCTCCGTACCGCTCGTCGAGCTGCGACTGTGGATGCCGTTCGGGCGTACCCACCTGGCCCGCGGCGCGATGCTGGCGCAGACCATGCTCTCCGGCACCGAGGCGCACAGCGCCACCGAGCTGGCGGCCGAGCTGCAGAAGGTCGGCGGCGGGCTGACCGCCGGCCTCGACCCGGATCGGCTGATGCTCTCCGGCGCGGGCCTGGTCACCGGGCTGGACCGGATGCTGGAGCTGCTCGCCGAGGTGCTCACCGGCGCCACCTACCCCGCCGACTGGGTGGAGACCGAACGGGACCGGCTGGTCGACCGCATCCAGGTCGCGCAGAGTCAGCCGTCGCACCTGGCCCGCACCGCGCTGCTCAAGCGGGTGTACGGCCGGCACCCGTACGCGGTGCAGACGCCCGACCCGGACCAGGTCCGGGCGGTCCGCCCGGCCGCGTTGCGCCGGCTGCACGCCGAGCGGGTACACCCGGCCGGCGCGGTGCTGGTGCTCGTCGGTGACGTGGCGCCGGAGCGGGCGCTGGACGCGGCCGAGAAGGCGCTCGCCGGGTGGCGCGGTGACGGCCACGTCGCCGAGTTGCCGCCCGCGCCGCCGCTGGAGCCCGGGCCGCTGCTGCTCGTCGACCGGCCGGGCTCGGTGCAGTCGTCGCTGCGTCTCGCGCTGCCGGCGGTGCCGCGTACCCACCCGGACCACGCCGCGTTGCAGCTCGCCAACCTGATCTTCGGCGGCTACTTCTCGTCCCGCTGGGTGGAGAACATCCGCGAGGACAAGGGCTACACGTACGGGCCGCACTCGCTCGTGGAGCACTCGGTGGCCGGTTCGCTGCTCGTCGCCGGCGCCGAGGTGGCCACCGAGGTGACAGCGGCGGCGCTGGTGGAGACGACCTACGAGCTGGGCCGCCTGGCCACGGTGCCGCCGAAGGCCGACGAGCTGGAGCAGGCCCGCCAGTACGCGCTCGGCACGCTCCAGCTCGGCATGTCCACCCAGGCCGGTCTCGCGTCGCTGACCAGCGCGTACGCCGGCAACGGGCTGCGGCTTGACTTCCTCGCCGAGCACGCCGCCCGGCTGGCCGCCGCGACCGTGGACGACGTGACCGAGGTGGCCGCCCGCTACCTGGCCCCGGCCCGCGCGGTCACCGTCGTGCTCGGCGACGCCGAGCGGGTGGCCGACTCGCTGGCCACGCTGACACCGGTGCGTACGGAATCGGCATGAGCGGCGAGTCCGCCCCGCCGCTGGCCCGCTCGACGCTCGACCGGGCCGCGCACCGGCGTACCGATCCGGGCTGGCTGACCGAGGCGTGGGAGCGGGCGCGGGTGCTGGTGCTCGACTCCGCGGCCGAGGGGCGGGCGCTGGTCCGCGGCTCGGCGACCCCGCCGGAGCTGGTCCTGGTCGGCCCCGGTGAGCTGGCCGAGGTGCCCCGGTCGGTGCCGATGTTCCTCGGCGTCGAGCCGGACGGCGTACCCGTCTTCGCGGTGGACGGGCCGCTGCCGGCGCTGCCGGACACCCGCCCGGCCCACCTGCGCGAGGTCGGCCACCTGATGACCGACCGGGACGCGGGCCTGTTCACCACCGCGCTGGCGCTGCTCAACTGGCACCTGCGGCACGGCTACTCGTCGACGACGGGCAAGCCGACGAGCGCCGACGAGGCCGGCTGGTCGCGGATCGACCCGGACGGCGGCCGGGTCTGGCCGCGTACCGATCCGGCCATGATCGTGCTGGTGCACGACGGGGTGGACGGGCCGGACGGCCGCTGCCTGCTCGGTAACAACGCGGCCTGGCCGCGCACGCCGGGCCTGCGCCGCTACTCCTGCCTGGCCGGATACGTCGAGCCCGGCGAGTCGGCCGAGGCCGCCGTGCTGCGCGAGGTCCGCGAGGAGGTCGGCGTCCCGGTCGAGGAGATCGCGTACGTGGGCAGCCAGTCCTGGCCGTTCCCCGGCTCGCTGATGCTCGGCTTCCTGGCCCGCGCCGACGCGGACGCGCCGATCCGGGTCGACCTGGCCGAGATCGCGCACGCGCGCTGGTTCACCCGCCGGGAGATCGGGGCGGCGCTCGCGGACGAGCCGGTGCCGGTGGGCGGGGGAGACCGGCTGATCCTGCCGCCGCCGTCGTCGATCGCGTTGTTCCTGGTGCACCGCTGGCTCGACGGTCACTGCTGACCAGCTGACCGGCCGCCGCCCACGGGTGGACGCGGCCCCGACCCGGACCGTCGTTGCCGCGACGATCGCGGGCCGGGAACACGTGCCGTCACGGCCGGGTGAGGCGGGAAAGCGGCGGGGGAGGCCGGTCCGGCCACGACGGACGTCAGCGTCCGGTCATCCACCGTCCCAGCGGTACGGGTGCCCGGGGGCGGCTTCCTCGATCGGCAGCACCTTGACCCGGTGCCGGCCCGCGCGTACCGCACCGACGGCGGACAGTGCGCGGGCGAGAAGGAGTGCGGCGTCCCGGTCCTCGGCGTGGACGACCTGGCGGCGGGGCTCCGGCGTGCTCGTCTCGTCACGCAGCCGGCCCCCGCCCGCCCAGGCGGCGGCGATGTCGGCGTCGGCGACGGAACGGATCTCGGTGCGGACGATCAGGAACCGCATGGTGTCCCCCGGACAATCGGCGGTTACACGCTGGAACTTCCACGTCACTCCCGCGTCATGTTACGCCGATGTTTACGCCCGGCAAGGGGAACGCGCCAGCTCGACCGATCGGGGGATCCCAGGTCAGCACCGTTGTCGGGGATGGACATGCGCGAGGGGCCGCCGGCTCGCGCCGACGGCCCCCGTGATTCGCCGGATCAGTCCAGATCGAACTGGCCGCTCTTCGTGCCGGCGAGGAAGCCGAGCCAGCCGGCCCGGTCGAACAGCAGGACCGGGCCGCTCGGGTCCTTGCTGTCCCGCAGCGCCACGGTGGCCGGCCCGGAGCCGAGCGGCGCGACCTCCACGCAGTTGGAGGTCTGGCTGCGGGTGCTCTTGCGCCAGGCGGCGCCGGCGAGCCGTCCCGAGAGTGTGGTCGTGCTGGTGCGGATCTCGTTCATGGTGCTTGCTCCTGGTGAGGTGCTCCGATGGGACCGAGCGACGCCGGAGCGCGGGCGGTGTCCGTGCCGGATCACCGTTCCGTGGTGAGGCGCCCCGAGTCCCGGCGACGCTGGGCCGGCGCCGTTGCCGGCCCGTACGCCACCGTGGACTCGACTGCCGTGCCGGTCAGCCGTCCCGTCGCCTCGATCAACCAGGAGAGGGTGTCCGATGCGGAGAGTGCCGACGAGCATAGCCACTCGAACACCACTTTATAGCGATTTAGGGTGTTTGCCTCGGTCGACATGACGTCGGTGAACCCACCTTCGATGGCGAGTGTCTCCGGATCGAGGGGATCGGCGAACCGATAGACCGAGAACGCGGTCGGCGGAAGGTACCAGTCACCGACCCGGGTGTCCCGCAGCAGCAGACGCAGCGTCACGTTCGGCAGCAGCGCCATCTCGCACAGGTGGACGAGCTGCTCGTGCAACACCTCCGGCGGCCCGGCCCGGCGGCCGAGCGCCGCCTCCTCCAGCACCGCCGTGTAGCGGGGCACGTCCGGGGAGCGGGTCAGCAGGGACTGCCGGGCCTGCCGCGCGCGTACCTCGGTCTCCGGATCCTCGCCGTCCGGGTCGCCGGCCTCGGCCGCGACCTGCGCGGCGGACATGATCCGGTGCCGCGCGTACCCCGGCGTCTGCAACAGCCCCGGCACCAGCACCGGGTTGTACTCGGAGATCTCCGCGCAGCCCGCCTCCAGCTCGGCGAAGGCGCGCTGCTGCTGGGTCATCACGGGGAAGTTGCGCAGCCAGCCGCGCATGTCGCCGGCCTCGTGAGTGATCCCGGTCAGCTCCGCGCGCTGCTCCTCGTCGGCGCCGTAGAGCGTCAGCAACACGTCCACGTCGTCCGGGTCGGGACGGCTGCGGCCGTTCTCCAGGCGGGACAACTTGGATGCGGAGGCCCAGCCGATCCGCTCGATGACCTGGTCACCGGTCAGACCGGCCTGTTCGCGGAGCCGACGCAGCTCGGTGCCGAGTCGACGACGGCGCAGAATCGGGCCTGGTACGGCAGGAGGCACGGCGTCCTCTTTCCCGTCGACCGCCGCTTGACGCGACGGTAACTGTATGAAATTCGCCCCCCACGGTCAGTATGGACGGCGCGACCGGCGTCGGAGGTTCCGGTACGGGCGTGTCACGAGACAAAAAGAGGACCGTGGAGGGTGACTTTCGCCAGCGCCCGCCCCCGACGCGCCCTGGTGGCGCACCCCCGGAGGGAACCGATGCGCACCGTCCTGCGCCGCCCCGACTTCCGTCTCCTGTTCGCCGCGCTCGTCGCGAGCATGGCGGCGGAGTCGGTCCTGCTGCTCGCCCTGGCCGTCTGGGTCAAGGATCTGACCGGTTCGGACAGCATGGCCGGGGCGACGATCTTCGCGGTCATCGCGCCGATGGTGCTCGCCCCACTCGTCGGCTGGGTGGTCGACCGCTACCGCAGGCGACCCTTCTTCATCGCCGCCAACCTGGTCGCGGCGGTGCTGCTCGGCCCGCTGCTCACCGTCCGGGACCGGTCCGACGTCTGGGTGATCTACGTGGTCGCCGCGTTCTATGGGCTGTCGTACATCACCCTCACCGCCGTACTCAACGGACTGATCCGGCATCTGGTTCCGGCCGAGCTGCTGGCCGACGCGAACGGGCTGCTCCAGACCGTCCGGCAGGGCCTGCGGCTGATCGGGCCGCTGGCCGGGGCGGGCGTCTACGCCGCCGTGGGCGGCTGGCTGCTGGTGCTGCTGGCCATGACCGGTTTCCTGACCGCGGCGGCGGTGGTCGTGCGACTGCGCGTGGAGGAGCGCACACCGTCGCGCCCGGGTCGTCGCGGGCCGTCCGAACTGGGCGCGGGGCTGCGCCACCTGACCAGGGAGCCGGCGCTGCGCCGGGCGCTGCTCGGGTACGGACTCGGTTCGCTGGTGATGGGCTTCACCGAATCGCTGATCTTCGCGTACGTCGATCTGGGCCTGCACCGCGACGCCGCGTTCGTCGGCGTGCTGGTCATGGTGCAGGGCGTCGGCGGGCTGGTCGGCGGCCTGTTCTCGGCCGCCGTGGTCCGCCGGTTCGGCGAGGTCGGCGCGCTCGCCGCGGGCGTGACGTTCTTCGGACCGGCCGCGCTGGCGCTGGCGTACCCCCGGTTGTGGCTCGGGGTGGTGGCGCTGCTGCTGGCCGGCCTGTCGCTGCCGCTGACCATGGTGGGGTTGAACACGCTGATCCAGCGGCGGACGCCGCCGCGGCTGCTGGGCCGGGTCACCGCCGCGTCCGAGGCGCTGGTCAGCGGGCCGCAGGCGCTCTCCATCGGCACCGGCGCGCTGCTCGTCGGCGTGTTCGACTACCGGCTGCTGTTCGCCCTGGTGGGGGCCGTCACCACGGCGGCCGGCCTCTACCTGTGGCGGGGCCGCGGGCTGACCACGCCGGTCGCGGCGCCGGTCCGGATCCCGGCGCCCCGGATACCGGCCGACGACGGGGTGTTCAGCCGCGGCGGGTCCTGAACGACGACGAGCGGCCGCACCCGGATCGGGGACGGCCGCTCGTGGCGTCGCGGGAGATCAGCCGGGCAGCGCCGCGAGGTGCTGCTTGACCTGGGTGATCGAGGGGTTGGTCAGGGCGCTGCCGTCGGCGAAGCGCAGCGTCGGGACGGTCTGGTTGCCGCCGTTGACGCTCATCACGAAGTCCGCGGCCGTCGGGTCCTGCTCGATGTCGACCACCTCGTACGCGATGCCTTCCCGGTCGAGCTGCGACTTCAGCCGGTGGCAGTAGCCGCACCACGGGGTGGAATACATCGTCAGCATGGTCCGATCCTCCAAGGGGTGACTCGCGCCCGGTCCGATCAGGCCAGGCTAACCGCTGCAACGTCACACGATGCTGGGATGATTCCCTGCTGTGGGCGTTCACTCAGCGGCGGAACGGGTGCTGGCCGGGCTGGATCCGGAGCAGCGGTCCGCGGTGACCGCCCCGGCCGGCCCGGTCTGCATCCTGGCCGGCGCCGGCACCGGCAAGACCCGGGCGGTGACCTCGCGGATCGCGTACCGGGCGTTGACCGGCGACATCGCCGGCCGGCATGTGCTGGCGGTCACGTTCACCGCCCGCGCCGCCGCCGAGATGCGCAGCCGGCTCGGCACGCTGGGGGTGCAGGGTGTGCAGGCGCGTACGTTCCACGCCGCGGCGCTGCGCCAGGTCCGCTACTTCGCGCCCCGGCTGCTGGCCGGGCGGGCCATGCCGGAACTGCTGGACAGCAAGGTGCGGGTGGTCACGCTGGCCGCCGCCAAGGTCGGCCTGCGCGCCGACCGGGCCGCCGCGCGGGACTTGTCCGCCGAGATCGAGTGGGCCAAGTCGTCGCTGGTCGAGCCCGGGGAGTACGTGGTCGCCGCGGCCAAGGCGCTGCGCGAGACGCCGTACGAGCCGGCCCGGGTGGCGGACGTGTTCGACGCGTACGAGCGGCTCAAGCGCGGCAACGGGGTGATCGACTTCGAGGACATGCTGCGCGCCGCCGTCTGGGGCATCGAGGAGCACCCGGACGTCGCCGAGCAGGTGCGCAACCAGTACCGGCACTTCGTGGTCGACGAGTACCAGGACGTCAACCCGCTCCAGCAGCGGCTGCTGGAGGCGTGGCTGGGCGGCCGGGACGACCTCACAGTGGTCGGCGACGCCAGCCAGACGATCTACTCGTTCACCGGTGCCACCTCGTCGTACCTGGTCGACTTCCCCCGGCTGCACCGCGGCGCGACAGTGGTCCGGCTGGTCCGCGACTACCGCTCCACCCCGCAGGTCGTCGGCCTGGCAAACGCGGTGATCTCGCAGGCCCGGGGCACCGAGGCGCGGCTGCGGCTGAAGCTGCACGGCCAGCGCCGGCCCGGCCCGGAGCCGGACCTGCGGATCTTCACCGACGAGCCGGCCGAGGCGAACGCGGTCGCGGCGCGCTGCCGGGCACTCGTGGCGGGCGGCACGCCGGCGCGGGAGATCGCGGTGCTGTTCCGCACCAACGCGCAGTCCGAGGCGTACGAGAAGGCGCTCTCCGAGGCCGGGGTGCCGTACGTGCTCCAGGGCGCGGAGCGGTTCTTCGAACGGCCCGAGGTGCGCCAGGCGATGATCGCGCTGCGTGCCGCCACCCGGTCGGCCGACGCCGGGACCCCGCTGCAGGCCGCCGTGGTCGAGGCGCTCACCGCCGTCGGCTGGGCGCCCGACGCACCCCCGCCCGGCGGTGCCGCGCGCGAGCGGTGGGAGGCGCTCGCCGCGCTGGTCCAGCTCGCCGAGGAGTACGCGGCGCAGGCCGAGGAGGAGCCCGGCCTGACCGGGTTCACCGAGGAACTCGCCCGGCGGGCCGCCCAGCAGCACGTGCCCACGGTCGAGGGCGTCACGCTCGCGTCGCTGCACTCGGCGAAAGGGCTGGAGTGGGACGCCGTGTTCCTGGTCGGGCTGGCCGAGGGCACGCTGCCGACCACGTACGCGAAGACCATGGAGCAGGTCGAGGAGGAACGGCGACTGCTCTACGTCGGGATCACCCGGGCCCGGGAGTGGCTCTGGCTGTCGTACGCCACGGCACGCTCGCCGGGTGGCCGGGCCCGGCGGCCGTCGCGGTTCCTGCCGCAGCTCGACCGGTCCGGCGGTGGTGAGCGGGCCGGCGGCACCGGCCCGGCGCGGCGGGCCGAGCGGCGGCGGCCGCAGGTGGTCTCCTGCCGGATCTGCGGCGCCACGCTGCTCGCCGGCGCGGACCGCAAACTGGGCCGCTGCCCGACCTGCCCGTCGGACATCGACGAGGAGCTGTACGAGCGGCTGCGCGAGTGGCGGCAGCGGGTCGCGGGCGCGCAGAAGGTACCGGCGTACGTGGTCTTCACCGACGCCACGCTCACCGCGCTGGCCGAACGGAAGCCCGGCCGCACCGAGGAACTGGTGGCGATCGCCGGGATCGGGCCCCGAAAAGTCGGTCTTTACGGGGATACGGTGCTCGCCCTGGTGGCCGGTGCCACCGTGGACGACGTCTGCCCACAGAAAACTTCTGAAAACTAGCCGTAAATCGTTTGCCCTCGCCCGAGGGCGAGGAATAGCCTCATGACACACCTCGCGAGCGGCGCCGTTCTGGCTGCTCAAGAGGGATGAGTCCACGGTCGGCACGAGGAGAGTAGGGAGGTGGCACCAGTGAAGATCTTCAACTACGAGCGTCTCACGGCGATGCCGTCTGCCGTCGCTCCGCTGTCGGCCGTCCGGGTGGCCCTCGCTGCTCGACCGTCGGCTCCGCAGGTGCACCAGGTCCAGGTTCAGGCCGAGCTGAACCTGACCGTTGCGCCGATCGCCGGAGTCGAGGGGACCAGTGGCTTCGCGGGCAAGGGCATCGATGGCGCCAAGAAGCGCACGGATGTCCGCGGCGTTCCACCTCGAGGTAGACCGGTCTGATCCATCAGACACCGGCTCACCTCGAGGCCGCGGAACCCGCTACCGGGATCCGCGGCCTCAGTTTTTTGCCCCGCCGAAGTACGTCGGAATGCGATCCACGAGATCGAAGTGAGAGAGAGGTGACCGGAGGATGAGTCTGGCGTTGGCCCCACTCGACGTGAGCGTCGAGGTGGAGGCGAACCTGCCCTGCCGGAAGTTCGACCCCGACCTGTGGTTCTCCGACTCGCCCGCTGAGCTGGAGCTGGCCAAGTCGCTCTGCGGGGACTGCCCGCTGCGCGTCGAGTGCCTCGCCGGTGCGGTCGAGCGAGCCGAGCCCTGGGGCGTCTGGGGCGGCGAGATCTTCGAGCGTGGCGCGGTCGTCCCGCGCAAGCGGCCCCGTGGCCGTCCGCGCAAGGAGGACCTCGCCCGTGACGCGCAGCTCCGGGTCGAGGCGGAGGCGCGACTGGCGGCCAGCGGGCTGTCCGAGTCGCGGAACTCCGTCCGGCTGGCAGCCTGACACACCTACGTTCCGAGCCCGAACCGATGCCGGTGTCCCTCCACCGGCCGACCTGAGAGAGAAATTCTGATGCTGAACCTGCCGAACGGATTCGAGATGCAACTACTCCACGAAGCGTTGTCCAGGGCCCGAATGCGCCGGCCTCAGGCCGGTCGCACCACCACGAGCACTGAGGCAACCCGTTCCGCCCGTACCGTCGCCATGCGGAGTCGCAGCCAGTCGGCTCGCGACCTGGGCGTCCTGTAGAACGATCGAGCAAGAGAGGGGCGGTGACCTGTCGGTCACCGCCCCTCTCGCTGTGCTCACTCGCTCGCCGGGCCGCTCGTGGCCGGCTTGCGCTCAGGCCACCGGCGCGAAGCCGGGCAGCCAGCGTTCCAGGATCGACCGGTAGGACGCCTTCGCCTCCAACTGGCAGAGCACCCCGATCGACCCCAGCGTCACCCGGTGGATCATCAGGTACGACGGGGGCAGGTTGAGCTGCCGGCTGAGCTGGTAGGCGGGGGAGCGAGGGCTGGCCAGCCGGGTCGCCTCGCCGCGCAGCCAGGCCCGGGTGAAGCGGAACTCGTCCGCCGCGATCGGTTCCAGCATCGGCCGGAGGAAGTCGAGCACCGCCGGGGCGTCGATCGACTCCGTGCGGCTGACGAAGCCCTCGGCGCGCAGCCCCTCCACCACCGCGTCGGCGTCCCCGCGCAGCGCCAGCGCCGCGATCCGGCCGATCGGCTCGGGCGTGCCCTGCGGCATCCGGGCCACCGCCCCGAAGTCGATCACGCCGAGCCGGCCGTCCGGGAGCAGCCGGAAGTTGCCCGGGTGCGGGTCGGCGTGCAGCAGCCCGGCCCGCTCCGGCGCGGACAGGTGCAGCTCGGCCATCAGCCGGCCGGCCTCGTCGCGCTGCTCCTCGGTGCCCTCCCGGATGATCTGGGACAGCGGGATGCCCTCCACCCACTCGGTGATCAGCACCCGCGGCGCGGCGTCGAGCACCTCCGGGATGAAGATGTCCGGGTCGTCGGCGTACGCGGCGGCGAACGCCCGCTGCGACTCCGCCTCCAGTTCGTAGTCCAGCTCCTCGGTGATGCGCTCACGCAGCTCGGCCAGGAGCGGCTTCACGTCCAGCCCCGGCTGGATGGCCCGGAACATGCCACCGAGCCGGGAGAGCTGCTTGAGGTCGGCGAGCAGCGCGTCACCGGCACCCGGGTACTGGATCTTCACGGCCACGTCCCGGTGCCGGGGGCCGCCCGCCGCTTCGTACCCCGGATCGCGCCAGACCGCCCGGTGCACCTGGCCGATGCTTGCCGCGGCGGCCGGGGTGTCGTCGAACTCGACGAACCGGTCGCGCCAGTCCGGGCCGAGCTGCTCGGCGAGCACCTTGTGCACCGTCGCCGCCGGCAGCGGCGGCGCGGCCTCCTGGAGCTTCGTGAGCGCCTGCCGGTAGGGCGCGGCCACCTCCTCGGGCAACGCCGCCTCGAACACCGACAGGGCCTGGCCGAACTTCATCGCCCCGCCCTTGAGCTGCCCGAGCACGCTGAACAGCTGCTCGGCGGTGCGCTGCTGGATCTCGGCGGAGATGACGTCGGATGCGAGGCCGGTCACCCTCTTGCCCATGCCGAGAACGGTTCGACCGGCGAACCCGAGCGGCAGAGCGGCGAGTTTGGCGGTGCGGGACACGGCCCGGCGCGGGATGTCGGTCACCCGGCCATTGTTACCGACGCGGGGCCTCCGCTGCTGCCGTGCGGCGGGTAGCGGCCGGGGCCGACCGGATCGGGCGACGCCCGCAGCAACCGCAGGAGGGGTGCGGCGGCCACCGTCGGTGACGGATACGGCCCGGCCCGCGGATCTCCACCGCGCCGCCGAGCGTCTCCGGCTGGGCGCCGTCGAGGTGGGCCAGCACCTCGGCCGTCGCGAAGGCCGTCGCGGCGAGCCGGGTGGCGGCGGCGCAGGCCCGCTCGTCCCGGTCGGCGGCGAGCTGGGCGGCGAGCGCGGGCCAGTCCGGATCCCGGTCGCCGCGGTGCAGGTCGAGGCAGCGCAGGCAGGGGCCGACGGGCGGGCGGACCAGCGGACCGACCACCGGTACGCCGCCCCGCAGGTCGAGCAGCAGGTGGGGCCGGCGTCGGCGGGCGTACCCGGTGGCGAGCAGTTCGGCCGGACGGTCGACGCCGAGCTGCACCACCAGATCCGGCCGGGCCGCCCGCAACGGGACGGTGACCGTGCCGGGTGCACACCGCGCCAGCACCGCGCGTACCGCCGGGGCCAGGGGCCGGCCCAGCTCCGCGGCGGTCAGGCCGGTCCCGACCAGGTCACCGGCACCGACCGGGCCGGCCAGATCGGGTACGACGTGCCCGACGCCCGCCTGGGCCAGCGCGACGGCGACCGCCGCGCCGAGTCGTCCGGTGCCGGTGACCAGCACCCGGGCGTCACGGCGGCGGCGCAGCAGCCGGGCGGGTGTGCCGGGCAGGTCGGGTGAGGCGAGCGCCAGCGCGGCGGCCTCGGCGGCCAGCCGGGCCCGGGTCGCACCGGCGAGGTCGCGGGGGAGCAGTGCCTGCGCCGGCACCACCAGCCCGGCGTTCCGGAGCGTGTCGTAGAGGGCGCGTGCCTCGTCGGGCGGGACCCGGGCGGCACGCGCCTCGGCCAGCACGGCGCGCTCGCTGCGGGTGCCGTCGAGCAGGTCGAGCAGGCGGGCCGTCCCCGGCGAGGACATCTCCAGCAGCACCGCGCGGCCGGGTGCCTCGCCGAGCTGGAGCGTGTGCCGGTCGCGCCAGAGACGGGTCAGGCCGGGCAGGAGCACGGGACGGACGAGCGGTGTCGGGTCGGTCACGCCACTGATCGTGACCGTATCCGCGCGCTCCGTCGCTCGTTGTCCACAGGTGCGGCGCGCCGTGGCCAGCGTTGTCCACAGGTTCTCGCCGGTTTTCCACAACCGACGGGTAACTCTGTCGGCTATACGACGGGGGAGGGCGGCCGACGGCCGCCCTCCCCCGTGTCTGTCGTACGGGTCAGACCTTGGCCTTGCCCAGGATGCGGTTCACTGTTGTGCCGCACACCGGGCACTTGCCCTTTGCCATGTTCATGCCGGTCTTCGAGACCTCCACGTGCCCCTCGAAGTCCCGCTTCTCCTTGCACTTCACGCAGTAACCGTTGTAGGTCTGGGCCTGGTCGGCCACGGTAGCCTCCTCGTCTCGTCCGCCGGAGGTGTCCCGGCGGGTATCCCTGCGGCGGCCCACGCGTGGCACCGGCGCCGGGGGGTTCTCCGCGGTCAGTCACCTGACCGTGGTTGGCGGACCCTACCCAGGTACGGGCGGTTCCATGTCAGCTGTGCGCCGACTCTGTGAGCAAGTCGACGTCGAGAGTGTGCCTGCCGAGTAACGTCGTATAAGTCAGTTTCGCGCGGACACGCCGGATGAATGCACCCAGATCCGCTTCGCGCCGCCCCGCCGACTGTTGCTCGTCGTAGATCACTTAACGTGAACAGGGCCGGTCAGGTGATGGTCAGCTACCGTCGCAAAGAATTTTTTCCGGACTCCTGACAATCAACCGCCACTTTCCGGGCGCGTGTCGTCGTGTTGACTCTTGCGGAGTCCTGGTCAGTACGCATTAGCTTTCCATCGTGACAGTCAACCGAGGCTGCGCGGACCGGTAATGGCCGTGACGCGGAAGCCCGTCGTCGAGGTGCGGCGCAGCCAGCGTCGGCGGCGCACGGTGTCCGCGTACCGGGACGGTGAGCGCGTCGTCGTGCTGATCCCCGACCAGTTCTCCCGGGCCGAGGAGAGCGAGTGGGTCGACCGGATGCTCGCCCGGCTCGCCGCCCGCGAGGGGCGGCTGGCCCGCTCGGACGCCGAACTGCTCGCGCGCGCCACCCGCCTGATCGACCTCTACCTGACCGAGCACGGGTCGGCCGCCGCGCCGGCGAGCGTCCGCTGGGTGACCAACCAGAACGGCCGCTGGGGCTCCTGCACGCCCGCCGACCGCACCATCCGGATCTCACACCGGGTCCAGGACATGCCCGACTGGGTGATCGACTACGTGCTGCTGCACGAGCTGGCGCATCTCATCGTGCCCAGCCACAACGCCGAGTTCTGGGCGCTGGTCGCCCGATACCCGAGGTCGGAACGTGCCCGCGGCTATCTGGAGGGCGTCGCCGCCACCGCCGCGATCCCCTGACCACCGCCCGCCCGTCGGTCCGTCCGTCGCGTCCGCCCGTCGCGTCCGTCCGTCCGTCGCGGTCGATCATGAAGTTGACCCGGCGTTCCGTCCGCTTCGTCACCGCCAACCTCATGATCGTGCGCGGACCCGGGGCGGGGTGGGGGTTAAGGTCGGCGAATGTCGCGACGTGTGGTGGTGGCGCTGCTCGGCCCGGTGACCTGGTCGCCGCCCGGTATCGATCCGGCGCGCTGGCGGACCGCGCTCGCCGAGGACGTGGTCGACCTGCTCGCCACGCTGAACGAGGTGGAGACCGCCGTCGCGGTCACCGCCCGGGACCGATGGCTGGCCGACGCGGTGGTCTGGCCCGGCACCCAGGTGTACGAGGTGCCCGAGCCGACGCCGAACGCGGTGTTCGCGGCGCTGGCCGGGGAGTCGTCAGGACAGGAGCCCGCGGCCACTCCGGGCGCGGCGGCGGTCACCGGTGACCGGGCGGCCCGCTACGACCAGGTGGCGGTGGTGGTGGCCGACGCGCCGGACGTGCCCGGGCTGACGCTCGGCAAGCTGCTGCGCCCGCTCACCACCCGGCCGGTGGCGGTGGCCCCGGTCGAGGGGAGCGGCACCGGGCTGCTGGGGGTGGCGGCGCGGCTGCCCGTACCGGCGTGGCTGCCGGCGCTGGACCTGGACACGACAGCGCCGGCCGAGGTGCGGCGGGCGGCACCGAGCCCCGGGGACGTGGCGGTCACCGCCGGCTGGCACCGCATGCGCGGCCCGGCCGACCTGGCCGCGCTCGATCCCGCCGTCGAGGGCTGGGAGGCCACCCGAGCCCTGTTGTCCGGCCGCCCCGTCTGACCCGCCGCCGCCCCGCCCGCGCCCACACCGCTCCACCCCGCCGATTTCGTCGATCTGTGAGTGAGGCTCCCGGCTCCCGGCTCCGAGAGATCTTGGTACCAAACGGCCCCCATTGGGGCCCTTCCCTACCAAGATCTCCACCGATCCCACCTCGCGGAACGCTAAATCTCGCCCGATGGGCGGCGGTCGACGCAGCAACAAACCGAACGAGGAACTCCCGCCCGCGCCGCCCCGAAACCTCTGCGATCTTGGAGTTGTGGCGCCTGACAGACGCCGCATTCAGGGCATCCTGGGCGCCGCAACTCCAAGATCGACGGGGCGGGACGGGGCGGGGCGGGACGTGGACGGGGCCCGCACGGTGAACCGTGCGGGCCCCGTCGCGTACGCGTCAGTGCTTGTCGTCGTCCTCGCCGGGGGACTTCTCCTCGGGGGCGCCCGGGGCGGAGAAGTCGAAGTTCGCCAGCTCGTCGTCGAGATCGGTGCTCGTCGCGGCGAACGCCTCCGGCGCGGCGAAGTCGTCGTCGGAGGGCAGCAGGTCGGGGTGGCCCCAGACCGCGTCCCGGCCGGCGATGCCCCGGTGCTCGGTCAGCGCCTCCCACAGCACCGTCGCCTCGCGCAGTCGGCGGGGCCGCAGTTCGAGGCCCACCAGCGCGGCGAACGTCTGCTCGGCCGGGCCACCCGCAGCGCGGCGGCGGCGGAACGCCTCGCCGAGGCGTACCACGTTGGGGAGGCGGTCACCGGCGGCGCTGTCGACGACGTGGCAGACCCAGCCCTCGACCAGGGCGAGGACGGTCTCCAGCCGGGCCAGCGACGCCTTCTGCGCGGGCGTGTCCTCGGGCGTGAAGATGCCCTCCAGCGCGATCGCCTGCATCGACTCCGGGTCGGTCGGGTCGACCCGGCCCATCGCCTCCTCGATCGCCTCCCGGTTGACCCGGATGCCCGCGGCGTAGTTCTCCACCGCCGTCAGCACGTGCCCGCGCAGCCACGGCACGTGCTGGAACAGCCGCTGGTGGGCGGCCTCGCGCAGGGCCACGTAGAGGCGTACCTCGTCCTCGGGCAGCTCCAGGCCCTCGCCGTACGCCTTGATGTTGGCGGGGACGAGCGCGGCGGTGCCGGCGGGGCCGAGCGGCAGGCCGATGTCACCGGCGGAGAGCACCTCGGCGGCGAGCGAGCCGAGCGCCTGGCCGAGCTGGCCGCCGAAGAGGGCGCCGCCCAGCGTGGCGACCATCGACTGCATCGGGCCGAGCTGGGCGCGCGCCTCCGGCGGCACCAGGTCGCCCATCGCGCCGACCATCCGGCTGGCCACCGGGTCGCAGAGCTTGCGCCACACGTCGAGCGTCTTGAAGATCCACTCGTTGCGGTTCCAGGCGACCGAGGTGCGGATGCCGGAGGGCCACGAGGTCGCCGGCTCCAGCCAGAGGTCGGCGATGCGCAGCGCCTCCTCGACCGCGTTGCGTTCGAACGGCGACACCGCCGGGTCGCCGGCGGCGGCGAGCTGGCTGGCGGCTACCTGCCGGGCCAGGTCCCAGTTGACCGGCCCGCTGCCCGGCGCCGAGAGCAGGTGCTGCAACTGCGACATGAACTGCTGCATCGCCGCGGGATCGTTGGGGTCCGGTGGTTGACCACCCGGGAGCGCGAAACCGAACGGAATATCAGGCACGACCTCTACGGTACGCGCGCGCCGCCGCAGGTCGTGCCACTCGGCGTTGCGCTGAGGGCGAAGTCCTCGGGTCACCGCGCCGGGCGGCCGGGTACGGATCGGTACGCTCTGGCCCATGAGACGTCGCGGCGTGACCGTCCTTCTCGGTGCCCTGCTCACCGCCCTGCTCAGCGTCGGCGTGCTGAGCGTGCCGCTGCCGTACGTGGTGCTCGGCCCCGGTCCGACGGTGAACACGCTGGGCAGTGAGGACGGCAAGGAGGTCATCCAGGTGACCGGCCGCGCGACGTCCACCTCCGCCGGTCAGCTCCGTCTCACCACAGTCGGTGTGCAGCCGACAGTGCGGCTGCGTTCGGCGCTGGCCGGGTGGTTCTCCTCGGACGAGGCGGTGGTGCCGCGGGAGCTGGTCTACCCGCCGGGGGAGTCGCAGGAGGAGGTCGAGAAGCGCAACGCGGAGGACTTCCAGAACTCGCAGACCAGCGCCGAGACGGCGGCGCTGCGTGAGCTGGGCTACCCGATCAAGGTCCTGGTCAAGGCGGTCACGGCGGGTGGCCCGTCGGCCGGCGTGCTACGGCCCGACGACGTGCTCACCTCGGTGGACGGGGTCCAGGTGACGAGCGCCGCCAAGCTCACCGAGCTGATCCGCGCGAAGCCGGCGGGCACCGCGCTGACGATCGGCTACACCCGTGGTGAGACCCCTGGTACGGCCACGGTGACCAGCCGCGAGCAGGACGGCCGGCCGCGCATCGGGGTGGAGATCGACCAGCAGCAGCCGCACCCGTTCACCCTGAAGATCGACCTGGGTGACATCGGCGGGCCGAGCGCCGGGCTGATGTTCTCGCTCGGCATCATCGACAAGCTGGAGCCGGCCGACCTGACCGGCGGCAAGATCATCGCCGGCACCGGCACCATCGACGACGAGGGTCGCGTCGGCCCGATCGGCGGCATCGCGCAGAAGCTGGTCGGCGCCAAGGACGCCGGCGCGAAGGCGTTCCTGGTGCCCGCCGACAACTGCGCCGAGGCGGTCCGCAACCCGCAGCCGGGCCTGCCGCTGCTGAAGGTCGCCACGCTGGGTGAGGCATTGAAGGCACTCGAGACGCTGCGCGCCGGGGGGCAGCCGACGCGCTGCTGAGGCGGGCCGGGCGCCGACCGGCTGGCGGATCGTGACGTGACCTTGACCCGACGTGCTCAGGAACACCCCGTACTCTTGGTGCCTGGTCGGAGCCGATCACATCGAGCGTGCGGAGCCAACAGTGGTCATGCGTAGCAGTCCCTTACCGAGGATGAGCCGGCGCGGACGCGTCACCATCGGTGTCCTGATCGGGGTGTTCATCTTGTTCACCCTCCTCGGGTGGGGCGTGAACGCGTGGACCGACTGGCTCTGGTTCGACGAGGTCCGCTACACCCAGGTCTTCACCGGCGTGCTCGCCACCCGCCTGCTGTTGTTCCTGGTGATCGGCGCCGGCATGGCGCTGCTCGTCGGCGGCAACCTCTGGCTGGCCTACCGGCTGCGGCCCAAGATGCGCCCGCACTCGGCCGAGCAGGCCACGCTCGAGCGCTACCGGATGCTGCTGAGCCCGCGGCTCGGCACCTGGATCGCGCTCGCCGCCGCCGTCGTCGGCCTGTTCGCCGGCCTCTCCGCGCAGAGCCGCTGGGGTCAGTGGCTGCTGTTCCGCAACGGCGGCGACTTCGGGGTGAAGGACCCGGAGTTCGGCATCGACGTCGGCTTCTACGTCTTCCAGCTGCCGTTCTGGCGCTATCTGCTCGGCGTCGGCTTCACCGCCGTGGTGCTGTCGCTGCTCGGCGCGCTCGCCGTGCACTACATCTTCGGCGGCGTGCGCCTGCAGGGCATCGGCGACCGGATGACGAACGCCGCCCGCGCCCACCTCAGCTCGCTGGTCGCCGTGTTCGTGCTGCTCAAGGCCGTCGCCTACGTGCTGGACCGGCGGGCCATGCTGCTGGAGTACAACGAGGGCGCCAAGCTCTACGGCGCCGGCTACGCGGACGTGAACGCGCTGCTCCCGGCGAAGGAGATCCTCGCCTGGATCTCCGTCCTGGTGGCGCTGGCGATCATCGTGTTCTCCAACGCGGTGATGCGGAACCTGGTCTGGCCGGGCATCTCGCTCGCCCTGCTGGGCGTCTCCGCGGTGGCGATCGGCGGCATCTACCCGTGGGCCGTGCAGACCTTCGAGGTCAAGCCGAGCGCCCGGGACAAGGAGGCGCCGTACATCGAACGCAGCATCAAGGCCACCAGGTCCGCGTTCGGCCTGGAAGGCGCGAAGACCACACCGTACGCGGCCAGCAACCTCGTTCCACCCGCCAGCCTCGCCACCGACACCTCGGTGGTGCAGAACATCCGGCTGCTCGACCCGCAGCTGGTCTCCGAGACGTACACGCAGCTCCAGCAGGTGCGGGGCTTCTACGACTTCGGTTCGAAGCTGGACATCGACAGGTACTCGGTCAACGACAAGACCTCCGACTACGTGGTCGGCGTCCGTGAGATCAACTACGGCGAGCTGACCGACCAGCAGAGCAACTGGATCAACCGCCACACCGTCTACACCCACGGGTACGGCCTGGTGGCCGCCCCGGCGAACCAGGTGGTCTGCGGCGGCCAGCCGTACTTCGTCTCCGGCTACCTCGGCGAGAAGGCGCAGGAGGCGTGCTCCGCGCCTACCGAGGAGATCCCGGCCCAGCAGCCGCGGATCTACTACGGCGAGCGGATGGAGGCGAACGACTACGCGATCGTCGGGCAGACCGGTGACCGCAACGTCGAGTTCGACCGGCCGACCTCCACCGGCGGTGAGCAGTACTACACCTACACCGGCGAGGGCGGCGTCAAGATCGGCTCGTTCCCGCGCCGGCTGCTCTACGCGATCAAGGAGCAGGAGTCGAACTTCCTGCTCTCCGAGGCGGTCAACGAGAACTCGAAGCTGCTGTACGTGCGTAACCCGCGCGACCGGGTGGAGAAGGTCGCGCCGTTCCTCACGCTCGACGGCGACCCGTACCCGGCCGTGGTCAACGGGCGCGTCCTGTGGATCATCGACGGCTACACCACGGCGGCGACCTACCCGTACGCCGAGCGGGTCAACCTCCAGGCCGAGACGACCGACGAGCTGACCGGCCGGGGCACGTTCCAGCTCGCCCGGGAGAACGTCAACTACATCCGCAACTCGGTGAAGGCGACTGTCGACGCGTACGACGGCACGGTCAAGCTCTACTCGTACGACGACACCGACCCGGTGCTCAAGGCGTGGAACAAGGCGTTCGGCGGTGACCTGGTGCTGCCCAAGGGCGACATCCCGCCGGAGCTGGCCGAGCACTTCCGCTACCCGGCCGACCTGTTCAAGGTGCAGCGCAACCTGCTGACCAAGTTCCACGTCACCGACCCCGGCGACTTCTACTCCGGCCAGGACTTCTGGCAGGTGCCGAACGTGCCGGACGCGCCGGACAGCGGGCAGAAGCAGCCGCCGTACTACCTGTTCACGCAGTTCCCCGGGCAGGAGGGACCACGCTTCCAGCTGACCTCCGCGGTCACCCCCAACGGGCGGCAGAACCTCGCCGCGCTGGTCTCCGGGTCGTACGTCGACGGCCAGCCGAGACTGGAGGTGCTGGAGCTGCCCGACCAGACCCGCATCTCCGGGCCGACGCAGGTGCACCAGCAGATGACCAACAACGGTGACATCCGGCAGCAGCTCAACCTGCTCTCCTCCAACCAGGCGCAGGTGCAGTACGGCAACCTGCTCTCCCTGCCGTTCGCCGACGGCATGCTCTACGTCGAGCCGGTGTACGTGAAGAGCAGCAGCACCGACGCGTACCCGCTGTTGCAGAAGGTGCTGCTCTCCTACGGTGACGGCGGTTCGTACGTGGTGCTCGCCAACAACCTCAACGACGGCATCAAGCAACTCGTCGAGCAGGGCAAGCGGGCACCGAACAACAACCCGCCGCCGAGCACCGACGACAACCCGACGCCCGACAATCCCACGCCGTCGCCGACCGCGGGCGACAACAACCCGCCGCCGATGAGCGGGGAGCTGACCCAGGCGGCCGCCCGGGTGCAGACCGCGATCGCCGAGGTCAAGGCCGCGCAGGCGTCCGGCGACTTCGAGCGGTACGGGCGTGCGCTGAAGGCGCTGGACGAGGCGATGAGCGCGTTCCAGCAGGCCCAGGCCGCGGCGAACGGCTCAGGTAACCCCGCGCCGTCGGGCAGCGCCTCGCCACCGGCACCGACGTCACCCGCGCCGACACCGAGCGGCTGACGCCGAGCTGACACCACGAGCCCGTGGTCCGGGACCGCAACGGTCACCCGGACCACGGGCTCTGTCGTGAAGCGGACTCCCCGGCCGCAACCCCCGCAGCACGTCGGGCCGGGCCGTCCGGTACGGCTACGCGGTGGCCGGTGACCCGGCCGAGGCCCAGGATCTCGTGCAGGAGGCGTACGCCCGGGCCTGGCGGCAGTGGGCGAGGCTCGCCGGCCATCCCGCTCCGGAGGCGTGGCTGCGGCTGGTGATCAGCCGGCTGGCGACCGACCGGTTCCGGCGGTTGCGCAGCGGGCCCGGGGCGGGCCGTCGGTGACGGTGCTGTGGGAGCAGGGGCGATCCGGCGGTGGAGGGACTGAGTACCCGTTTTGCGCCTCCCCGGGTCGGTGCGCTACGGTTGTCGAGCCGACGCGGGGTGGAGCAGCTCGGTAGCTCGCTGGGCTCATAACCCAGAGGTCGCAGGTTCAAATCCTGTCCCCGCTACTCGTGACGAAGGCCCCGGAGTTCGCTCCGGGGCCTTCGCCGTTTCCGCCGGTGTCCCACGCGCATCTGCGGATCGCGCGCCGTGGTCACGGTCCGCGACCGGCTCGGCAGAAGAGAAGTCCCGAGACGCGTATGACTGAGAGTCATGATTATGACTTTCAGTCATATCGCCAGAGAGTCTCGTGCTCGAACTCGCCCGGCGGGACTTCGGATCGTCGTGCGGTGCCCGAGGGGGGATTCCCGGGGACCCGGCTGATCTCCGGGATCGGAGTGCGATAAGCTGTACGAGCCGACGCGGGGTGGAGCAGCTCGGTAGCTCGCTGGGCTCATAACCCAGAGGTCGCAGGTTCAAATCCTGTCCCCGCTACTCGTGACGAAGGGCCCGGAGTTCGCTCCGGGCCCTTCGCCGTGTCCGGCGCATCCTTTCCGTCCGCCGTGCCCCGGTTGCGGGTCTCGGCGAGGATGGGGGCATGTCTGGATGGAACAAGTGGTGGGGCCGCCTGGGCGCGGTCCTCGGTACGGTCGTGCTCTCGGTCTTCGTGCCGGTCGCGGCCTGGGCGTCGTCGGGCACCGGCGAGATCGTGGTGGAGGCCGCTCGCCGTCGTTCCCGCGGCGGGTTCGGCTTCCTCGGCCTGCTCTGCTGCCTCGTGGTGGTCGGCGGCATCGTGCTGCTGGTGGTGCTGCTCACCCGTAACCGCCGCAACCGCCCCCCGCGCTGAGCCCTCGCCCGCCCTGTCCGCCTCGGGCGGGGCGGGTCACTCGGCGAGGGCGGTGTTCGCCTGAGCCATGAAGCGGGAGGTCGCGGTGCGGGCGCCGGCCTGCTTGCCGCGGATGCTCTCGGCCGCGTCGATCAGCAGCTCGCGCACCTTGGCGTGCCCCTTGGGCGGCGGCGCGGGGGACGGACCGGCCAGATCGTCCAGCTCGGCCCCGAGCGCCGCCATGCGCTTCTCGGCCCGGCCGGTCACCTCCGCGGCGACGAACGAGCGCACCTGCTTGCTGGCGTTCAAGCCACGTTCGACGCCGAGGAGCCGGCCAGCCGCCACATTCGTGGTCAGGAAGTCGAGCACGTTCACCACCGCCTCCGGGTGGCGGGTGCCCCGGAAACCAGCCCAGTACATCGACGCCCGGGGCCACTGGGCGGCGGGCGTACCGGGGAAGGCGACAGCGCCCAGCTCGTCGTCAGCCAGGCGCTGCAACTCGGGCAACTGGTGCGACCAGGCGAACGAGGCCGCGGTGTGCCCGGTGACCACGAGCTGGCGGGCCAGCTCGCCGCTGTCGGCCTGCTCGACCAGGGCGGCGCTCGGCGTGGCCCGGTCGAAGCGCGCCACCTCCCAGAACTCGAACCAGGCGAGCAGTTCGGCGGAGCTGAAGCCGAGCTGCCGGCCCTGGTACAGCTCGCTGCCCTGGCCGCGCAGCCAGAGCCAGAACGCCCGGTAGTCGCCGGAGGCGTCCATGGTGCCCGCCACCCGGTTGCCGGAGGCGCGGGTGACGCGGGCGGCCCAGCTCACGTACTCCTTCCAGGACATCCCGGTGCGCGGCTCGGGCTGGTCCAGCCGGCGCAGCAGACCGCGGTTGAACACCAGCGCCGCGCTCGTCTGCGCGGCGGGCACGCCGACGGTCCGCTCGTCCACCCGCCCGTAGCGGGCCAGCTGCTCCGGTACCTCACGCAGGTCGAGCCGCTCGTCGGCGGCGTACGGGGTGAGGTCCAGCAGGATGTCCCGGCCGGCGTACTCGGTGAGCAGGGTGTCGTCGATCTGGAACAGGTCCGGCGCGTTGCCGCCGGTGGCCTGGGTGGCGAGGCGGTCGTAGTAGCCGCTCAGCCCCTGCCAGGTGACCCGGAAGCTGACCCGCGGGTTCTGCTGCGAGTACAGCCGCAGCGCCTGTTCGGTGGCCTGGGCGCGGCGGGCGTCGCCCCACCAGAACACGGACAGCTCGACCGGGCCCTCGTCGGCGGCCACCTCCTCCGGGCTGCATCCGGTGAGCAGCGGCAGCGCCCCGGCGGCGAGCGGCAGACCGGCGAGCGCGCCGAGGAACCGTCGCCGGTCGAGCCCGGGACGGGGTACGGACTGCGGAGCGCGCACAGGTCTCTCTCCGAAGGTGGGGTGGACGGATCATTTCACCGGCCCCCGGCGGGGTGTCAACGCCGGACGGGACGCCGGTGGGCGCGCCCGGCGGCCCGCGCTGCTCATGGTGTACTAGCGCCGTGGAACTTCTGCACTCGGGCAAGGTCCGGGACGTCTACGCCGACGGCGAGGACCTGATCCTGGTCGCCACCGACCGCGTCTCCATCTACGACGTGGTGCTGCCGACCCCGATCCCGGACAAGGGCCGCCTGCTCACCGCGCTCTCGCTGTGGTGGTTCGAGCAGCTGTCCGACCTGGTGCCGAACCACGTGATCTCCGCGACGGACGTACCGGAGGAGTTCGCCGGCCGGGCGATCCGCTGCCGGCGGCTGGAGATGGTGCCGGTCGAGTGCGTGGCCCGGGGCTACCTGACCGGCGGCGGCTTCGCCGAGTACCAGCGCACCGGCTCGGTCTCCGGGGTGCCGCTGCCCCGCGGCCTGGTGGAGGCGTCGATCCTGCCCGAGCCGATCTTCACGCCGTCGACCAAGGCGCCGAAGGGCGAGCACGACGAGCCGATCACGTACGAGCAGGTGGTCGACAAGGTCGGGCCGGAGGTGGCCGAGCGGCTGCGGCAGATCACCGTCGACGTCTACCGGCGCGGTGCGGAGATCGCCGCCGAGCGGGGCATCCTGATCGCCGACACGAAGCTGGAGCTGGGCTGGGCGGCGGACGGCACGCTCGTCCTCGGCGACGAGGTGCTCACCTCCGACTCGTCCCGGTTCTGGCCGGCCGAGTCGTACCAGCCGGGCCGCGCGCAGTTCTCCTACGACAAGCAGTACGTGCGGGACTGGGCCACGGCGAGCGGCTGGGACAAGCAGCCGCCCGCGCCGGAGGTGCCGGCCGAGGTGATCGAGGCGACCCGGGCCCGCTACGTCGAGGTGTACGAGAAGCTCACCGGCAACCGCTGGGACTGACGCTCAGTCGACCCAGTCGAGCGTGCGCCGCACCGCCTTGTGCCACTGGCGCAGCTCACGCTCCCGGTGCGCCGGGTCCATCGTCGACTCCCACTGCGCGTCCGAGCGCCACTTCTCGCGCAGCGTGGCCAGGTCGGGCCAGAACCCGACGGCCAGGCCGGCGGCGTACGCGGCGCCGAGGCATGTCGTCTCGGTGATCCGGGACCGCACGACCGGCACGTCCAGCACGTCCGCGAGGAACTGCATCAGCAGTTCGTTGCCGGTCATCCCGCCGTCGACCCGCAGCCGGCGCAGCGCCACGTCGGAGTCGGCGTTCATCGCGTCCACCACCTCCCGGGTCTGGAAGGCCGACGCCTCCAGCACCGCGCGGGCCAGGTGCCCCTTGGTGATGTAGCCGGTCAGCCCGGCGATCACGCCCCGGGCGTCGCTGCGCCAGTGCGGGGCGAACAGGCCGGAGAAGGCCGGCACCACGTAGCAGCCGCCGTTGTCGTCGACAGTACGGGCCAGCTCCTCGACCTCCGGGGCGGTGGAGATCAGGCCGAGGTTGTCGCGCAGCCACTGCACCAGCGAGCCGGTGACCGCGATGGCGCCCTCCAGCGCGTACACGGCGGGCTGGCCCTCGATCCGGTACGCCACCGTGGTGAGCAGGCCGTGCCGCGACGGCACCGGGCTGGCACCGGTGTTGAGCAGCAGGAAGCTGCCGGTGCCGTAGGTGCACTTGGCCTCGCCGGGCTGGAAGCAGGTCTGCCCGAACAGCGCCGCCTGCTGGTCGCCGAGCGCGCTCGCCACCGGCACCCCGGCCAGCACCCCCCGGGCGGTGCCGTACACCTCGGCCGAGCTGCGGATCTCGGGCAGCACGGCGGCCGGGATCCGCAGCGCGTCGAGCAGCTCCGGGGCCCAGTCGAGCGTCTCCAGGTCCATCAGCATGGTGCGGCTGGCGTTCGTCACGTCGGTGACGTGGCGGCCGGTCAGCTTCCAGATCAGCCAGCTGTCCATGGTGCCGAACAGCACCTCGCCGCGTTCGGCCCGCTCGCGCAGCCCGTCGACGTGGTCGAGCAGCCAGCGCAGCTTCGGGCCGGCGAAGTAGGTGGCCGGGGTCAGGCCGGTGCGGGCCCGCAGCCGCTCCTCGTCGTACGTCCCGGTCAGCTCGCGCAGCAGCGGGCCGGTGCGGGTGTCCTGCCAGACGATGGCGTTCGCCACCGGGCGGCCGGTCTCCCGGTCCCACACCACTGTGGTCTCGCGCTGGTTGGTGATGCCCACCCCGGCGAGCATCTCGGTGCCGATGTCCGCGCTCGCCAGCGCCTCGCGCACCACGTGCTCGACGTTCGTCCAGATCTCCTCGGCGTCGTGCTCGACCCAGCCGGGCCGGGGGAAGATCTGCCGGTGCTCGCGCTGGGCCACGGTGACGATCTCACCGGCCCGGTCGAAGACGATGCAGCGTGAGGACGTGGTGCCCTGGTCGATGGCGGCGACGAACTCTGCGGTCACGGCAGCACCGTACCCGCCGCGAGCGTCCACCGTCTCCTCCCCGCGGCCCGTACGATCATCAGACGTGCGTGACATTGCCGTGTTCAGCGGGTCGGCCCATCCCGACCTCGCCGCCGAGATCTGCGCCCACCTCCACGTCCCGTTGCACCCGGTGCGGGTGTCCCGGTTCGCCAACGACTGCCTCGAGGTGCAGCTGCAGGCGAACTGCCGAGAGCGCGACGTCTTCCTCATCCAGCCGCTGGTGCCGCCGGTGCAGGAGCACCTGGTCGAACTGCTGCTCATGATCGACGCGGCCCGGGGCGCGTCGGCCGCGCGGATCACTGTGGTGCTGCCCCACTACGCGTACGCGCGGTCGGACAAGAAGGACGCGCCGCGCATCTCCATCGGGGGCCGGCTCGTCGCCGACCTGCTGACCTCCGCGGGCGCGCACCGGGTGCTGGCCATGACGCTGCACTCGCCACAGGTGCACGGCTTCTTCAGCGTCCCGGTGGACCACCTGCACGCGCTGCGCGAGCTGGCCACCCACTTCAAGGGGTACGACCTGAGCAACGCGGTGGTGGTCTCGCCGGACCTGGGCAACGCCAAGGAGGCCGCCGCGTTCGCCCGGATGCTGGGCACGCCGGTGGCGGCGGGCGCGAAGCAGCGCTACAGCGACGACCGGGTGCAGATCAGCACGATCATCGGCGACGTGGCGGACCGGGACGTGATCGTGCTGGACGACGAGATCGCCAAGGGCAGCACGGTGATCGAGCTGATCTCGCACCTGCGCGAGCGGCGGGTCCGCTCGATCCGGCTGGCCTGTACGCACGGCCTGTTCTCCAGCGGCGCGCTGGAGCGGCTGAGCGCGCAGGAGGGCGTCCTGGAGATCGTCTGCACCAACACGGTGCCGATCCCGGCGGACAAGCGGGTGCCGAAGCTGGAGGTGCTGTCGGTGGCGCCGGCGCTGGCCGAGGCGATGCGGCGGATCCACAACGGGGAGTCGGTGAGCGCCCTGTTCGCCTGACGGTGGCGGGTCAGCCGTCCAGCGGACCGGTGGCGGGCTGGCGGGTGGCGAGCGCGGCGGTGATCCGGACGACGGTGCCGGCGGCGCCGGTCTCCACCTCCATCGCGTCGCTCAACTCGCGGGCCAGCCAGAGACCCCAGCCGCCGGCGGTGTCCGGCGCGGGCCGTTCGCGGTCGCGCAGCCGCCGTTCGCTGATCCCGGGCCCGTGGTCGGCGACCTCGCAGACCAGTTCGCCGTTCCGCTCCCAGAGCCGCAGCCAGCCCTGCCCGCCGCCGTGGCGGACCGCGTTGGTGATCAGCTCGTTGACCGCCAGCACGAAGTCGTCCAGCCGTTGGCCGGACAGGCCGGAGCCGTGCGCGCAGGAGGTGACCGAGTGCCGCAGCCCGGTCACCTGCGCCTGGTCGAAGGCGGTGGCGAGAAGCAGGGAAGGTTCGATGGGCACAACCGTACGCGGTGCGGGGAGTTCTGCGTCTGTCATGACCCCGTCCCGACGATGGCTCTCGACGACTTTCGCGGCATTTCCACCGTACGTCAGGGTTTCTCGGGCCGCACCGGGCGGGGTGCCCTGGACCGGCTGTGACAGGGTGTCGCACATGCCGTCGTCCTCCGGCCTCGAGGGCCCGTTCTGGCGATCGATAGCGGTGTTCCGCTTCGCCGCGCTCGCGTACGTCGGACTGGTCGTGCTGCGCGACGCGGGCAGCTACGCGCACCCGGTCGCCGCGGGCGGTGTCCTGCTGGCGATGCTGGCGTGGAGCGGCGTGACGGCGGCCGCCTACGGCCGTCCGGCCGGGCGGCGCTGGCCGCTGCTGCTGGCCGACCTCGGTGTGGTGCTGGCGATCATCCTGGTCACGCCGTGGGTGGTCGGCCAGGCGGCGCTCGCCGCCGGAGTGCCGATGCTGACCGCCGCCTGGCTGGCCGGGCCGGTGCTGGCCTGGGCGGTCGCCGGCGGACGCCGCCGTGGCGCGGTGGCGGCGATCGTGCTCGGCGGCGCCGACCTCGCCACCCGCGACCGGATCAGCCCGTCCGCGCTGACCGGGGCGATCCTGATGCTGCTCGCCGGCGTGGTGGTCGGGCACGTGGCGCGGCTGGCGGTGCAGGCGGAGGAGCGGTTGCAGCGGGCGGTGGAGCTGGAGGCGGCCACCCGGGAGCGGGAACGGCTGGCCCGCGACATCCACGACTCGGTGCTCCAGGTGCTCGCGCTGGTCCGGCGGCGCGGCGCGGACCTGGACGGCGAGGCGGCCGAGCTGGCCCGGCTGGCTGGCGAGCAGGAGGAGGCGCTGCGGGCGCTGATCGGCCGGACGGGCGCGCCGCCGGATCGGGCCGGGGACGAGCAGGACCTGCGCGACCTGATCGACAGGTACGCCTCGGCCACCGTCGTGGTGTCCGCGCCCGCCACACCGGTGCCGTTGCCGGCGCGGGCCGCTGGTGAGCTGGGTGCCGCGGTCGGCGCGGCGCTGGACAACGTGGCCCGGCACGCCGGCGGGCGGGCCTGGGTGCTGATCGAGGACGAGGAGGAGACGGTGACCGTCTCGGTACGCGACGAGGGACCGGGGATCCCGGAGGGCCGGCTCGCGGAGGCCGCCGCGCAGGGCCGGCTCGGGGTGGCGCAGTCCATCCGTGGCCGGGTGGCCGACCTGGGCGGCGAGGTGCGGATCGTGTCCGCGCCCGGCGCCGGCACCGAGATCGAGCTGGTCGTGCCGAGGAGCCGCGGATGAGCATCCGGGTGATGGTGGTCGACGACCACCCGATGTGGCGCGAGGGCGTGGCCCGTGACCTCACCGAGGCGGGCCACCAGGTGGTGGCGACGAGCGGTGAGGGGCGGCAGGCGGTACGGGTGGCCGCGGCGGCCCGCCCCGACCTGGTCGTGCTCGACCTTCAGCTGCCGGACATCTCCGGCGTCGAGGTGATCCGGGGTCTCCGCGCCGCACTGCCGGACGTGCGGGTACTCATGCTCTCGGCCAGCGGCGAGGCGCAGGGCGTGCTGGACGCGGTCAAGGCCGGCGCCACCGGCTACCTGATCAAGTCGGCCGCACCGGCGGAATTCCTGGACGCGGTGCGGCGCACGGCGGCCGGCGAGCCGGTGTTCACACCCGGCCTGGCCGGGCTGGTGCTGGGGGAGTACCGGCGGCTGGCCGCGGCGCCGCCCGCCCCGCACGACGACGCACCCCGGCTCACCGAACGGGAGACCGAGGTGCTGCGTCTGGTCGCCAAGGGGTTGTCCTACAAGCAGATCGCCGACCGGTTGAGCCTGTCCCACCGGACGGTGCAGAACCACGTGCAGAACACCCTGGGCAAGCTCCAGTTGCACAACCGGGTCGAACTGACCCGGTACGCCATCGAGCGGGGCCTGGACGAGTGAGCGGTCAGCGCGCGTCCGGCGGCCGCGTCTCGTGGATCGCCAGCTCCTCCGCGCTGGCCCCGCCGCCGGCCGCGCCCGCGTCGTAGGCCACGTTGTCGGTCTCCTGGTCGGTGTGCGCGCCCTCGTCCGGCTCGACCAGCCGGCCCACCTGGTGGTCGGCGACGGTGCCGAGCTGGCCGTGGTCGTACACCGACACCGGGGAGTTCGGGTCCGACACCGGGCCCAGGTCGATCACGTCGGCGTCGAGCTGGGCCTGCGCGGCGGCCTCCTCGCTGTCCGCCTCGGCCGCGATGTCCGGATCGACCGGGCCGGCGAGCGGGTCGTCGGCGGGGCGCTCGTACCGCTCGCGCTGGAGCTTGTAGTCCAGCGACTCGCCGTCGAGCTGCTCCTCCGCCGTGGTGCCGAACTGGTCCACGGCGACCGGCGTACGGTCACCGGGGAGCTGGGCCGGCTCGGGGCCGTCCGCCTCGCGCCCGGTCAGCACGTCGTCGTTGGCGGTGGAGTCGTCGTCGGCGGTGTCGGGCAGGCCCTCCGCCTCGGGATCGGACACGGGGGTGGGGTACTCGTCGTCGCGCATGCCCGGGAACTACCCACTGCGCTCCCCGCCCTAACCGCGACCGGCCGGGTGGATCGGGAGCAACGGTGCGAAAAGGCACCTCAGTTGCGGTACGCCGCTTCGTCCTCGGGGTACAGCACGCACCACACCACCTTGCCGTCCGGCAGTGCCGTGCTGCCCCAGCGCCGGGCCACCGTGTCGATCAGCAGCAGCCCTCGCCCGCCCACCGAGTCCACCGGTGCGGGCCCGCCGTACGCGGGCCGCCCGGTCGAGTGGTCCCGGACCGCCAGGTGCAGCGCGCCGCCGCGCGGGGCCAGCCGGAGCGTCATCGGCGTGACGGCGTGCGCCACCACGTTGTTGACCATCTCGGTGACCGCGATGCAGGCCGGCTCGACCAGCTCCGGCAGACCCCACCTGACGCACCCGCCGGTGACCAGGACCCGCGCCTCACGGGCGGCCTCGACCACCGGGGGTAGTTCGACCTCGATCGGCTCGGGCGGCGCCTCCCGCGGCGGCCCGTCCGGGTCGAGCAGCAGCTCGGCGGCGGGCCAGTCGGCGACCGCACGGCAGACCTCGTCCAGCGCGTCGCGGGCCAGCGGGTCGGGGATCCGTACCCCGGACAGGTCCACCAGCAGCACCCCGGGGCGCCGCCACAGCCGGGCGAGCAGCGCGTCCCGTACGGCCTGCACCTCGGACCGGTCGAGCACCCCGAACAGCCGGACCGTCGGGGACGAATCGTCGGTCTCCACCAGGCAACGCGCATCCGTCGGCATGATCGCCCCATTGTGCACGTCCGCCCGCGCCCGCGCACCGGTCCGGTCGACGGGACTCACGGACGGCCGGCCCGGGACCGGCGGCTGATCGCCGCCACCGTACCGACAGCGGTGCCGGCGGCCAGCCCGACCGCGGCGGTCAGCCGCAGCACCTGACCGCGCCGTCCGGACCATCCGTCGGTCCGCTCCGCCGCCGAGCCCGGCGTGAACACGGTGCCGGTGGAGTCGTCGCGTACGCCGGGCCCGAACTGGGTGCGCGCGGTGTACCAGCCCATCACCCGCTCGGCCAGCGCCGGGGCGAGCCGCCACTGCAGCCCGATCAGCCGGGCCGCGCCGCCCGCGTACGCCTCGCGCCGGGGCCGCCGCAGCAGCTTGACGATCGTCTCGGCGACCATCTCCGGCGGGTACACCGGCGGCGGTGGGGTCAACTCCCGGCCGGAGTGGTTGGCGGCGTGCCGGAAGAACGGCGTGTCGATGGTGGCGGGCAGCACGGTGCAGATCGAGATGTTCCCCCGGCCGGTCACCCGCAGCTCCTGCCGGACCGTGTCGGCCAGCCCGCGGATCGCGTGCTTGGTCGCGTTGTACGCCGACTGGTACGGCATCGCCACCTCGGCCAGCACCGAGGCGTTGTTGACGAGCACCCCGCCGCCGGCCGCGCCCAGCCAGGGCAGCGCGGCCCGCGTCCCGTACACGGCACCGAGCAGGTTCACGTCCACCACCCGGCGGAACTCGGCCACCGGGATCTCGTCGAAAAGCCCCACGGTGCCGACCGCCGCGTTGTTGATCCAGGCGTCGATCCGGCCGAACTCGGCCACCGCCCGCTCCGCCAGCCGACCGACGGCCTCCGGGTCGGTCACGTCGGTGGGCACCACCAGGGCCTGCCCGCCCAGTTCCCGGCAGTACGCCGCGACCCGGCGCAGCGCGCACTCGGTCCGGGCGGCCAGCACCACGTCGGCGCCCCGGCGGGCCAGCGCGTACGCGGTGGCAGCGCCGATCCCGCTGGAGGCACCGGTGATGACGACAGTGGCGTCGGAGAGGCTGCGGGTCAGCGGCATTCTCCGTCGGTACCCCCGGCCCCGGCGGACATGCCGACCGTTTTCGACGGTGATCGGCAACGGTCGGCTGTCCCGTCCGCGGGACGCCGTGGCCGGGTGACCCCGATCTGTCAGGTTTGGGCGCACCGGACCTGGGTTAATGGGACGCTCTGACCGGAGACCACGCTCGCGAG
The DNA here is from genome assembly GCF_050948515.1 of Micromonospora sp. CA-248089. Classification (NCBI taxonomy): domain Bacteria; kingdom Bacillati; phylum Actinomycetota; class Actinomycetes; order Micromonosporales; family Micromonosporaceae; genus Micromonospora; species Micromonospora sp. CA-248089. The sequence goes on along the minus strand of NZ_CP192016.1, from coordinate 5,497,802 downwards.
AAACGCATGGAGGTGCACCATGCGCGTCGGCCTTGTATGCGCGCACGCCGGCTCGTCCACCGACGGTCCCACCGTCGGGACGCAGGAGCACATTGCGCGCGTGGCGGCGGAACTCGCCGCCCGGGGCCATGACGTCCGCGTCTACGAGCGCCGTGCCGCGTCCGCCCAGCCCGCCCTGACCGAACTCGACGGCTACCGGGTGGAACGTGTCCCGGTCGGCCCGCCCGACGTGCTCTCCACCGCCGAGCTGGTTCCCTTCGTCGCCGAGTACGGCCGCTGGCTGGCCGGGCAGTGGGCCGGGGACTGGACCCCCGACGTGGTGCACGGGCACTACTGGGTCGGCGGGCTCGCCGCCGCCCACGCGGTACGCGCCACCGACATCCCCGTGGTGCAGACGTTCCACTCGCTCGGCGTGGAGCAGTTGCGCCACCTCGGCCGGCAGTACACCGGGCCGGGGGAGCGCATCCCGCTGGAACGGGCCCTGACCCGGGCCGTGGACGTGGCGGTGGCCCAGTGCAACGACGAGGTCGACGAGCTGACCCGGATGGGCCTGCAACGCACGTCGGTGGCGATGGTGCCGACCGGGGTGGACATCGGTCAGTTCCACCCGGACGGCGAGGCGGCGCCCCGCGACCAGCGGTCCCGGATCCTGTCCGTCGGCGGGCTCGCGCCCGGGCACGGCCAGGACGACCTGATCCGGGCGATGCGGCTGGTGGGTGACGCGGAGCTGGTGATCGCCGGTGGTCCGCCGGCCGAGCGGCTGGCCGGGCACGCCGAGGCGCGCCGGCTGCGCGAGCTGGCCGAGCGGGCGGGCGTGGCGGAGCAGGTGAAGCTGGTCGGCGCGGTGCCGCACGACCAGATGGCCACCTGGTACCGCTCCGCCGACGTGGTGGCCTGCACCCCGCACTACGCCTCAGCCGGGCGGGTGTCGCTGGAGGCGATGGCCTGCGGCGTGCCGGTGGTCGGCTACGCCATGGGCGGCATCGCCGACGCGGTGGTGGACGAGGTGACCGGCAAGCTGGTGCCGCCGGGCGACGTGCGCACGCTCGGCGTCACGCTGCGCCGGCTGCTGTCGGACAACGCCGGACGGTTCGCGTACGGGCACGCCGCGGTGGACCGGGTCCGGTGCAGCTACACCTGGGAACGGACCGCCGCCGCGCTGGAGCGCCTCTACGAGCGGGTGATCGGGCGGCGCCGCCCGGCCACGCCGATCGAGCCGACGCCGGTCGAGGCGACGCCAGAGGTCGAGGTGGTCGTCTCCGAACGCGGGCCGGTCGAGGCGGCCTGAACCGGCACCATCCCGGCGCCCACCACCGCCTTCTGGCGGTCGCGGGCGCCGGCGTGGTGGTGCTGCGGTTCGGCGTACCGGGTCAGGCCGACCACCGCCGCGAGCGTCACCAGGAAGCCGAGCCCGGCCAGCCACTCCCGGCCCGGCCAGATCTTGTCGTTGAGCAGCAGCAGGCCGACGATCGCCGCGGGCACCGCCCCGGCGGCGTCCATCGCCGCCACCGCCGCCGTGGTCGACCCGCGCTGCATGGCCAGGCCGAGCAGCAGCTGACCGATCACCGAGTGGACGATCAGCAGGTAGAGCAGCGGGTCGCGGACGAACGCCTCCGCCGAGCCGGCCGAGGCGAGCGGGCGGGCCGCCACCGCCGCGGCGGAGAACGCCATCCCGGCCAGCGAGCCGAGCACCACCGATCCGAGCGCGCCGTGCAGCCGGGCGGCGAAGAATCCGGACCCGGCGATCGCGGCCACCGCCACCGCCAGGCCGACCAGCCCTGCGGTGCCGAGCTGCCGCGACGGCGCGGGCTGGGCCGAGAGCACGAGCGCGGTGATGCCGGCGAACAGCAGCACCAGCAGGACCACCTCGGCGGCGGGCAGCCGCCACTTGAGCACCAGCACGCCCAGGACGGCGGTCACCCCGAGCCCGGCCGCCACGCTGGCCTGGACCAGGAACAACGGCAGGTCACGGCGGGCCAGGAAGGCCAGCACGAAGCCGACCACCTGGCAGGCCAGGCCGATCAGGTACGTCCGGTGCCCGGCCAGGCGCAGCAGCAGCCCGGGATCGAACGTGTGGTGCACAGTGGTCCGCGCGGCCGCGACCGACTGGAGAAGGTTGGCGAAGCCGTACGCGATGATCATCGCCGCCAGGAAGCACCAACCGGAGGAAACCACCTGGCGAGGATAGAGGCTCTGCCCGGGTCAGCGCTCGGCTGGACGGCCGAGCCGGGCCAGGATGTCGTCGTGGAGCGCTCCGTTGCTGGCCACGGCGCTGATGTCGGCGGAGTCGGTACCGGCCGGCGCGGGCCGCCCGGCCAGATCCGTGATCGTTCCGCCCGCCTCGGTGACGATCGGGACCAGCGCGGCGATGTCCCACAGGGACAACTCCGGCTCCACCATCACGTCCAGTGCCCCCTCGGCCAGCAGCATGTAGCCGTAGAAGTCGCCGTACGCGCGGCTGCGCCAGGTGTCCCGCATGAGCTGGAGCACCGCGTCCAGCCGGCCGGCCTGCTCCCACCCGGTCAGCGACGAGTAGCAGAAGCTCGCGTCGCCCAGCGCGGTGACGCCGGAGACCCGGATCGGCGTGCCGTCCGCCGCGCCGGTGCCGGCGAACGCGCCCGCGCCGAGCGCACCCCACCAGCGGCGGCCCAGCGCCGGGGCGGAGACCAGGCCGAGCACCGGCCGGTCGTGCTCCAGCAGCGCGATCAGCGTGGCCCAGACGGGTACGCCCCGGACGAAGTTCTTCGTGCCGTCGATCGGGTCGATCACCCAGCGCCGGCCGTCCGGGCCGGCGGGCGGCTGCGCGCCGTACTCCTCGCCGAGCAGGCCGTCGCCGGGACGGTGGGCGGCCAGCAGCGCGCGGATCTCCCGCTCCACGGCGGTGTCCGCGTCGGAGACCGGGGTCAGGTCCGGCTTGGACTCGACGCGCAGGTCGAGCGCGCGGAACCGGGCCGAGGAGACGGCGTCCGCGGCGTCGGCGAGCTGGTGGGCGAGGGCGAGGTCGTCGGCGTACCCGGTCATGACCGACACGCTAGCGGCGGCGGCCGGGCCGGCGACGGCGGGTCGCCGCCGGTCCGCCGGTCAGGACCCGGCGAGCGGGTCGCCGGGGTTGCGCTCCGGCTCGCGCGGGTCACCCTCGCCGCTGCGCGAGGCCAGCAACCGGCGGTACGAGGCGAGCCGGCGCGCGTCCGCCTTCCCGGCGGCCACCCAGGCGTCGAGCGCGCAGTCCGCCTCGTCGGCCGTGTGCGGGCAGTTGGCCGGGCAGTCCACCGTCGCCTCGACCAGGTCGGGGAAGCCGTGCAGCAGGCTCTCGGCGGACACGTGGGCCAGCCCGAAGCTGCGTACCCCCGGGGTGTCGACGATCCAGCCGGTGTCGCCGTCGGCGCCGGGCTCGGCGGGCAGGCGCAGCGCCACCGCGCTGGTCGAGGTGTGCCGGCCCCGGCCGATCGCGCTGACCGTGCCGACGGCCCGTTCGGCGTCCGGGACGAGGCGGTTGACCAGCGTCGACTTGCCCACCCCGGAGTGGCCCACCATCACCGAGACCCGGCCGGCGAGCAGCGCCCGCAGCGCGGCCAGGTCGGAGTCCGGCCGGATCAGCACGTACGGCAGCTCCAGCTCGGTGTAGTAGCCGAGCACCGCCTCCGGGCCGGCCAGGTCCGCCTTGGTGAGGCAGAGCAGCGGCTCGATGCCGGCGTCGTACGCGGCCACCAGGCAGCGGTCGATGAACCCGGTGCGCGGCGGCGGGTCGGCCAGCGCGCTGACGATCACCAGCTGGTCGGCGTTGGCGACCACGACCCGTTCCAGCCGCCCCTCGGCGGTGGTCTCGTCGTCGTCGGCGGTACGCCGCAGCACCGAGGTCCGCTCGGCGATGCGCACGATGCGGGCCAGCGCGCCCGCCGCCCCGGAGGTGTCCCCGACCAGCCCCACCCGGTCACCCACCACCACCGACTTGCGCCCCAGCTCGCGGGCGCGCATGGCGGTCACGAGCGGCGCGTCCGGCCCGGCACCGGGGATCACGCAGGTGTAGCGGCCCCGGTCGACGGCGATGACGAAGCCGTCGACGGCGTCGTCGTGCCGGGGCCGGGTGCGCGTACGCGGGCGCGACGACCGGCCCGGTCTTACCCGGACGTCGTCCTCGTCGTACTCGCGCCGCTTCGTCGCCAGGACGTCCCCCCCGCTGTCAGTTCTTGCCGGTCACCATCCCCGACCATAGTGCCGGGAACTCCGGCATGGTCTTGGAGGTGCACGCCACGTCGTCGACCTCGATGCCGGGGACGGCCAGACCGGCCACCGCGGCGGCGTGCGCCATCCGGTGGTCGGCGTACGTGCGGAACGTCCCGCCCCGCAGCGGGCGGGGCCGGATGTCCAGCCCGTCACGGGTCTCGGTGATGTCCGCGCCGAGCGCGGTGAACTCCTTGGCGAGCGCGGTGACCCGGTCGGTCTCGTGGCCGCGGATGTGGCCGATGCCGGTGAGCCGGGACGGACCGTCGGCGAGCAGCGTGAGCGCGGTCAGCACCGGGGTCAGCTCGCCGACGTCGGAGAGGTCGGCGTCGATCCCGCGCACCGTGCCGGTGCCCCGCACGGTCAGGCCGTCGGTGCCGAGGCTCACCTCGCCGCCCATCCGGTGCAGCAGGTCCCGGAGCTGCTCGACCGGCTGGAGGCTGCTGCGCGGCCAGCCCTGCAGCGTCACCTCGCCGCCGGTGACCAGCGCGGCGGCGAAGAACGGCGCGGCGCCGGACAGGTCCGGCTCGATCTCCCAGCCGCGCCCGGACAGCGGGCCCGGCTCGACCGTCCAGACGTCGGGCGTGGTGTCGTCGACGGCTGCGCCGGCCGCGCGCAGCATCTGTACCGTCATCCGCACGTGCGGCGCGGACGGCACCGGCGGCCCTTCGTGCCGGACCACGACGCCCCGGTCGAAGCGGGGCGCGGCGAGCAGCAGCCCGGAGACGAGCTGGCTGGACGCGGATGCGTCGATCACCACGTCGCCGCCGGTCACCCGGCCCGCGCCGAGGACGACGAGCGGCAGGCTGCCGACCGCCGGCGCGTCGATGCGGACGCCGAGCGTGCGCAGCGCGCCGATCAGCGGCCCGAGCGGCCGGGTCCGGGCGTGCGGGTCGCCGTCGAAGGTGACCCGCCCGGCGGCCAGTCCGGCCACCGGGGGCAGGAAGCGCATCACGGTGCCGGCCAGGCCGACGTCGACGTGCGCCGGGCCGGCCAGCGGGTGGGGGCGGACCAGCCAGCGGTCGTCGTCCGAGATCGACATGTGGGCGCCGAGTGCGCGCAGGCCACCGGCCATCAGTTCGGTGTCCCGGGCGCGCAGCGGCCGGGCGAGTGTCGACGGCCCGCCGGCGAGCGCGGCGAGCACCAGGGCCCGGGCGGTCATCGACTTGGAGCCGGGCAGGCGCAGCGTCGCGGCGACCGGGTCGCTCGCGGTCGGCGCGGCCCACTGCTGCTGCGGACGCGTCGCGGTCGGATTGCTCACCGTTACATTCTGCCAAGCTCACGGCCGGGTGGAACCGTCCGGTGCCGCTGCTCCCGTTGGGCGGGACAGCCGGAACGTCCGGATGCGGCTAGCGTGTGCGCCATGTGCGGGAGGTACGCCACGACCCGGAGCGCCGCGGACCTGAGCGCGCTGTTCGAGTCGGCCGACGAGACCGGCGGGGTGACGCCGGACTACAACGTCGCGCCGACCGATCCGGTGCCGCTGGTCCGGCTCGCCCCGGAGGGGCACCGGCTGCTCTCCCTCGGCCGCTGGGGCCTGCTCCCGCAGTGGTCGCGCAGCGCCGCCGGAGCCGCCCGCATGATCAACGCGCGGGCCGAGACGGTCGCCACCAGCCGGGCGTACGCGCCGTCCTTCGCCCGCCGTCGCTGCCTGGTTCCGGCCGACGGGTGGTACGAGTGGGTCCGCCTCGCCGACGGCGGGCGCCAGCCCTACTTCATGACCCCGCGGGACGGTTCGGTGCTGGCCTTCGCCGGCATCTGGTCGGTCTGGGAGTCGGCGGGTTCGGCCCGGCTCACGTTCAGCGTGCTCACCACCGCGGCGGTCGGCGAGCTGGCCGAGGTGCACGACCGGATGCCGCTGCTGCTGTCGCCGGAGCGCTGGGCGGGATGGCTGGGCCCGGCCGAGGAGCCGGCGGAGCTGCTCGCGCCACCGGAGCCGAGGCTGCTCGCCGGGCTGGAGATCCGGCCCGTCTCCCGGGCGGTCGGCGACGTCCGCAACGACGGCCCGGAGCTGGTCGCCCCGGTGGTTCCGGCGGGTGTCGAGACGGCCGTCGAGCCGACTCTCTTCTGATCACGCTCTGCCACATTCGCGTGACCTTTTTGCCGGGGTTGCGCCGGAAAAGTCGCCCGGACGTTCAGTCAGTTTCATTGAAGACTCTTGTCCTGACGTATGCGAATGCGATAGAACACAGCGCCGGTGATGGGCGTCTGTTCGCACGGGGCGGATGACACCCATCGATCTTGCGAGAGATCAATGCCGGTTCCCACGGGGGAGGTGGGTGTATTGACACGGGCACGCATGCCCCGCCCGCACGAGGTGGCCGCCGCGCGGCGCGATCCGCGACTGCTGCGGGCGCTGAGCGAACGACGCCAGGACGACGCGTGGCGCACCAGGGGCACCTGTCAGAACGTCGATCCGGAGACGTTCTTTCCGGCACCGAACGAACCGGCCGACGCGGCGGTGGCGCTCTGCCGCACCTGCGACGTCCAGGGCTCCTGTCTGGCCTGGGCGCTGGAGGTGGGCGACTGCCACGGCGTCTGGGGCGGCACCACGCCGCGTGAGCGGCGCGCCATGCTGGTGGCCTGGCGCAGCGAGGTGCAGCCGGACCCGGACGCGCTCGACGACGCCGGTCCGCCGGTGCGCGACCGCCTGCTCACGCTGGTTCCGCTGAGCTGATCCCGACATCGTCCGTGGCCCGCTCCGGCAGGCCGCGGGCGACGTCGGCGTTTCCCGCCCGGCCGCCGGCGGGCCGCCCGGTCCGCGCAGAATGAGCCGGTGCGGCACGACGACGAGATCGACACACCACGCGGGCCCGCCCGGCTCCGCTTCGACATGCCCGCCGGCGGCGCGGCGGTGCTCGTGCTCGGTCACGGCGCCGGCGGCGACGTGGACGCGCCGGACCTCACCGCGGTACGGGAGGCGGTGCTCGCCGCCGGGGCCGGGGTGGCCCTGGTGACCCAGCCGTACCGGGTCGCCGGCCGACGCGCGCCCGCTCCGGCCGGACACCTCGACGAGGCGTGGACGGCGGTGCTGGCCGAACTGCGCCGGCGTGCCCCACGGGTGCGCCACTGGGTGGTCGGGGGCCGGTCCAGTGGCGCCCGGGTGGCCTGCCGTACCGCAGCCGCCGTCGGAGCGGTCGGCGTGGTGGCGCTGGCGTTCCCGCTGCACCCGCCGGGCCGGCCGGAGCGCTCCCGGGCCGGGGAACTGCTCACCGGGCTGCCCACGCTCGTCGTCAACGGCGACCGGGACCCGTTCGGCGTGCCCGAGCCCGGCCCCGGGATCGAGGTGGTGGTCCGGCCGGGGGAGCGCCACGACCTGCGCCGCGATCCGGCCGGCACGGCCGTCGTGGTGCGGGACTGGCTGCGCGTACACGGGTGGTCGTCCTGACCGGGCGGCGCGCGCCGTGACCGTCCGCCGCGGCGGGTCGTTGCACCGGTTGGTGCCGGCCGCCCGGTTCGGGCGCGCCGGGGCCACCCTCCCAGGCCCTTCCTGGTCCCAGCGTCGGTCGCGGCCGAGGCCGGGACCAGGATCGGGTGGGGCCGGAGGAATGCCACGCCCCGCAACTCGCGTTACCTCCCTTGGACGACGACATTGCCAGCGCGAGGGGGGTGGCCGGTGCCGATCGAGACACGGAGCCGGGAACGGGACGAACGGGACGAGCGCCAGCTCCGGCGGCTGCTCGACGCGCCGGAGTGGCCCCCGGCGGCGTCGGTCGTGAGCACCGGCACACACTCCGGAAGTGAATCTGCCGGCAAGTGGGTACGCGTATCCTCGGCGGGAAAGCATCCGACGCGAGGGGATGTGCGGTTGACCACCGAGAAGACGGACGAGCGCAGGGCCCGCTTCGAGCGGGACGCGATGCCCTTCGTCGATCAGCTCTACGCTGCCGGACTGCGGATGACCCGCAACCCGGCGGACGCGGAGGACCTGGTTCAGGAGACGTACCTGAAGGCGTACGCCGCCTTCCACCAGTTCGAGCAGGGCACGAACCTAAAGGCCTGGCTCTACCGGATCCTGACCAACACCTACATCAACACCTACCGCAAGCGGCAGCGCCAGCCCATTCAGGCGCCGACCGAGGAGATCACCGACTGGCAGCTCGCCGAGGCCGAGTCGCACACGTCCAGCGGCCTGCGCTCGGCCGAGACGGAGGCGCTCGACCGGCTGCCGGACAGCGACGTCAAGGAGGCCCTCCAGCAGTTGCCGGAGGAGTTCCGCCTGGCCGTCTACCTGACCGACGTCGAGGGCTTCTCCTACAAGGAGGTCGCCGACATCATGGGCACGCCGATCGGCACCGTGATGTCCCGTCTGCACCGTGGCCGACGTAATCTGCGGAAGCTGCTGGAGCAGTACGCGGCGGAGCGGGGTTTCAGCGCCGCCTCGTCGAAGAAGGGTTCGACCGCCGCCGCCGGCCGGGAGGTGTGACCGTGAGCTGTGGACAACCGCACGAGACGGACTGCCACGAGGTCCTCGCCGAGGTCTACCTCTACCTCGACCTGGAGTGCGCCGAGGAGCGCCGGGTGCTGATCCGGCACCACCTGGACGAGTGCGGGCCGTGCCTGCGCGAGTACGGCATCGAGCAGGAGGTCAAGGCGCTGGTGGCGCGGTGCTGCGGCAACGAGGCGGCGCCGGAGAAGCTGCGTGAACGGCTGCGCCTTCGGCTGACCGAGCTGGTCGTCTTCGAGACCACCGAGTCCCGCGAACTGGCCGACTGAACAAGCGACGGAACGGCCCGGGTCCGATCATTCGGACCCGGGCCGTTCCGCGTGTCAGGCGCAGTGCGCCGCGCTGATCCCGATGATCAGGAGTTGGGGCGCTTGCCGTGGTTGGCGCTGCTCTTCTTCCGGGCCTTCTTCTTCCGGGCCTTCTTCGCCATGCTCTGCCTCCTTGTGCTGGTCACGGTTCCGTCCGCGGCTGGGCGCGGCGGAGGTCGCGGTGCGGCCCTCCGGGCTCGCCGGTGGCCGACCCGCACGATGCTAGTGCCGTCGCCGCCCGCCCGGGCGCGGCGGGGCGCATCGGGCGCCCGGTGGTGCGCGGCCCGGCGTGACCGGCGTCATGATTGGATACCGTTCGCAGGATTGTCGGGGAGCTGTCGGACAGAGGGAGGGCCGGAACATGGCCGAGGAGATCCGTGCCGAGATGGTGGCGAACGTCTGGAAGGTCGTCGTGTCGGCCGGCGACACGGTGTCCGAGGGCGACACCCTGGTGATCCTGGAGTCGATGAAGATGGAGATCCCGGTGGTCGCCGAGTCCGACGGCGTGGTGCGGACGCTCGCCGTCAACGAGGGCGACGTGGTGCAGGACGGCGACCTGATCGCGGAGATCGGTTGACCGGCCCGCGGGTCCGCCGCGCCGAGCCGGCGGACTTCCCCGCCGTGGCCCGGCTGACCGTCGCCGCGTACGAGGCGGACGGCCAGCTCAAGGACGAGGCCGGGTACGCGCCGGTGCTCGCCGACGTGGCCGGCCGCGCCGAGACCGGCGAGGTGCTGGTGGCCGTCGACGACGCCACCGGTCAGGTGCTCGGCGCGGTGACGTTCGTGCTGGCCGGCACCCCGTACGCCGAACTCGCCGGCCCGGGTGAGGCCGAGTTCCGGATGCTCGCGGTGGATCCGGCCGCCCAGGGCCGGGGCGCGGGGGCGGCGCTCGCCGTCGCGTGCGTGGCGCGCGCGGCCGAGCTGGGCTGTACGGCGGTGGTGATCTGCGTACGCGCCGGGATGGCGGTGAGCGCGCACCACATCTACGAGCGGCTCGGTTTCGTCAGGTACCCGGAGAAGGACTGGAGCCCGGCGCCCGGGATCGACCTGCGCGGCCTGCGGCTGGACCTGAGCGCGGCGGGCTGAACCGGCTCAGCCCTGGCCGGCCTCGCCGATCTTGGCGAGCAGTTCGTCCGCCACCTGGAGCGCGATCCGCTTGCGCTCGTCGTCGGTGATGCCCGGCGCGCGTACCGCGAACCAGCTGCTGTGCACGGCGAACAGCGTGAGCGCGGCGCGGAGCTGGGCGGCGGGTGAGTCGTCGCCCCGGCACAGCTCGTGGGCCAGCCGCATCATCCGCTCCCGCATCTGCTGGCCGGCGACCAGGCTCTTGAGCACCGTCTGGTTCTGCTCGAAGAAGCGCATCACCTGGGGCAGGTCCCCGGCGAACATGCTGTCGGCGTACCGGCCGACGAGGGCGCGCCGGGTCGCCAGCGTGGGGGGCTGGTCGGCGGCCCAGGCGATCAGCTCGTCCATCCGGCGCAGCCGGTCGTCGACCAGGCTGGTGACGATCTCGTCCTTGCTCTTGAAGTGGTAGTAGAGCGCCGCCTTGGTCACGCCCAGCCGCTCGGCGATCTCCCGCAGTGACGTCTTCTCGTAGCCCTGCTCGGTGAAGAGTTCCAAGGCCACGGCCTGAATGCGCTGCCGCGTGCCACCTGTGGTCTCCCTCACCGGCCGACATCCTTTCAATCCGCTTGACGTGCGCCCGTCGCCAGCTTACCGTCCGGCTAGTAAGTTAACTAGCCGGGCGGCAAGTAAGTCGATCATCCGATCTGCGGGGGAGCCTACCGATGAGTCAACCAGCCCAGCTGACCACGAAACCAAACGTCCGGGTCGTCCTGTTCGGGCTCATGATCGCGATGATGCTCGCGATGCTCGACAACATGATCGTCAGCACCGCGCTGCCGCGCATCGTCTTCGAGTTCGGCGGCGCCGATCACTTCACCTGGGTGGTCACCGCGTACGTGCTGGGCACCACCGTCTCCACGCCGATCTGGGGAAAGCTCGGCGATCTCTACGGCCGCAAGACGGTCTTCCTCACCGCTGTCGTGGTGTTCCTGGCCGGCTCCGCGCTCTGCGGCATGTCCGGCTCCGGCGTCTTCGGCGGCGCCGACACCGGCATGACCGAGCTGATCGCGTTCCGTGCCGTCCAGGGCCTCGGCGCCGGTGGCCTGATGGTCGGCGTCATGGCGATCATCGGTGACCTGGTCCCGCCGCGCGAGCGGGGCCGCTACCAGGGCATGATCGCCGGCATCATGGCCATCGCCATGGTGGCCGGCCCGCTCGTCGGCGGCTTCATCACCGACAACCTCTCCTGGCGCTGGGCGTTCTACGTCAACCTGCCGCTGGGCGGACTGGCGCTGCTGGTCCTCGCCACCACCATGCACCTGCCGAAGTACCGCACCGAGCACAAGATCGACTGGCTCGGCGCGGCGCTGCTGTCCGTCGGCATCACCGCGATCGTGCTGGTGACCACGTGGGGCGGCAACGAGTACGACTGGGTCTCGCCGCAGATCCTCGGCCTCGCCGTGCTGGCAGTGCTCGCGCTCGGCGCGTTCGCGCTGGTCGAGCGGCGCGCGCCGGAGCCGATCCTGCCGCTGAGCCTGTTCGCCAACCGCAACTTCGCCCTGATCTCGGTGATCGGGTTCCTGCTCGGCTTCGCCATGTTCGGCGCGATGAACTTCCTGCCGCTCTACCAGCAGACCGTGCAGGGAGCGTCGGCCACGAACAGCGGCCTGCTGCTGCTCCCGCTGATGTTCGGCATGCTCGTGGTGTCGCTCGTGGTCGGCCGGACCATCACCAAGACCGGCCGCTACCGGGCCTTCCCGATCGTCGGCGGCGTGGTGATGGCCGCCGGGATGGGCCTGCTCAGCCTGCTGGACGTCGACACCAGCAAGACGCAGTCCTCGCTCTACATGATCGTGCTCGGCGTCGGCATGGGCTTCCTCATGCAGACCTCGATGCTCATCGCGCAGAACAGCGTGGAACAGAAGGACCTCGGCGCGGCCAGCGGCGCGGCCACCTTCTTCCGGTCCATCGGCGGTTCGTTCGGCGTCTCCCTCTTCGGCGCGATCTTCGCCAACCGCCTGGCCGACTCGGCCGCCGGTTCCGCGTTCGCGGGCTCCGGCGGCGAAGGCGGCGCGATGGACCTGGAGGCCCTCAAGAAACTCACCGGCCCGATGCGCGAGGCGGTGCTCGGCGGCCTCTCCGACGCCATCTCGCACGTCTTCTTCTGGGCCGTCGTCTTCACCGTGGCCGTACCGGTGCTCGCCTGGTTCATCAAGGAGGTGCCGCTGCGCGCGACGAACGACGTACCGCCGGCCGGCACCACCCCGGAGGACCAGGCCGAGGCCGCGCTCGGCAAGGCCCCCGTCGCCTGACGCAGAGTCGCGGCCCCGCCGCCCCCGGCCCGGGGGTACGCGGGGCCGCGTCGCGTCCGCGGTCAGCCCCGGCGGAACAGGGCGGTGAGGCGTCGCCAGAGTCGCCGCAGCGGACCGCCCTCGGCGTCGGCGATCAGCCGGTCGGCGGTGGCGCGTGCCGCCGGTTCGAGGGCCGGCGTGGCCCGCGCCAGGTACGCCAGCGACACCGCCACCGGCGCACGTCGGCCGGGTCCGGTCGCCACCTCGGTGACCCGGCCGGCCACCAGCGCGGCCACGTCGGTGCGCGTGTCCGGATCCACCCAGGCAGCGGTGACCAGGGCGAACAGTGCTGCCTCGGCGGCCGGGCCGAGATCACCGGTGGCCAGTTCCCGCAGCACCCGCCGCCGCGCCGACCCGGCCCACGGCTCGTCGGTGCGATGGTGCAGCAGGCCGAGGCAGGCCCAGACCTGCGCGCAGCGCGTCCACAGTGCCGGGTCCTGCCCGCCGAGCACCCGGCCCAGCGCGGTCTCCGGCGCCTCCGGCGGGTGTGCCAGCAGGGCCAGCAGGTCGGCGAGGTCCAGTGTGGCCAGCCCGACGGCGGCGTCGTACGCGGCCGGAGGGTGCGCCCAGGCTGGGTGCGCGAGCTGCTGGAGCCGTCGTACCGCTGCCGCCGAGGGGACGGGACCGTCGAGGGCCGGGGCGTCGTCGCCGGCCGGGGTCACCTGCCCGAGCCAGGGGCGGCCCCGGCAGCACTCGGCGAGGTCACCGTGCTCGTGCGTGTCGTCCGGGTGGTCACGGACGAAGTCGGCGAGGGCCACCAGGTGGTCCACGTTCCCGTCGCGCAGGTAGCGCAGCCGGTGCGCGGTGTGCACCGCGCAGTCGAAGGTGGGGTCCTTCGCCAGCGCCCGGTCGATCCAGCCCAGTGCCGCGTCGAGGCGGCCGTTGTCGGCCAGCGTGCCGGCGATGTCCGCGTAGACAGCGAGGTCGTCGGGATCGAGCGCGACAGCGCGTTCCAGTGCGGCGAGCGCCTCGGCGGTCCGGCCGGCGCTGCGGTACGCGTACCCGAGCCACACCTCGCCGAGTTTGGTGGGCTGTGCGCGTACCCCCCGGGTGGCCCAGGTGACGGCGAGGGTGACCTCGCCGAGGCGCCGGGCCAGCGCGGACGCCGCGCCCAGCAGCAGCGGATGGGCCGGGTGGACGGTGATCGCGTTGCGGGCCAGCGTGAGGTACGGCGCGAGCGGCTCGCGCAGCCGGCGCGGCGCGGGGTCCGGCGCCGCCGCGCAGACCTGCATGAGGATCCGGGCGGTGCGCTCCGGGTCGAGGCGTTCCGGCAGCTCGGCGGCGGTCACCCAGGGCACCGCGGCCCAGGGTGCGGCCGGCGCGTAGCCGGTGGCGGCGGCGAGCAGGTCGAGTCCCTCGGCGGGGCGCCCGGCGGCGGCGAGCAGGTGCGCGCGGGCCACCACGGCGCCGACGAACGCCTGCTGGCCGAGCGGGAAGAGGTCCAGGTCGCCGCCGCTGGCCGCGTTCAGCCGGGCGAGCGTCTCGTGCGCCTCGGGCAGCGTGGGGGAGCGGACCAGGGCGGCGGCCACGTGGTCGGCGGCGTGCCGCAGGTCGCCCTCGCCCAGTGCCAGCCGGGCCAGCGCGAGTTCCTCCTCCGCGGAGAGCGCGGCGTCGTCGTCGGGCACGTCGTCCTCTCGCCGGATCGGGTCGGTCGGTCAGCCGGGCAAGCCTAGGGGATCTTCCGTCAATTAGTGATCCACTGCGCACTCCTGCTCGTTGCGTTGATCGGTCCTGCTGAAACGTGCAAGACTGAGCACCGAACGCGCGGGAAACGCGCAGAAGGAGGTCTGGAGTGACGCGTCCAGGGGCCGGAATGGCCGCCGACATCGACGAGCAGCCGGCCGGTTACGAGCGTCTGCTCTCCACCGAGCACGCGGCGGCCATCGCCGAGGTGGCGGCCGTCGTCGCGCAACGCCGCCCCCGGCACGTGGTCTTCACCGCCCGGGGCACCTCCGACCACGCCGCGCTCTACGCGGCCTACCTGACCGAGATCCGCCTCGGCCTGCCCGCCGGGCTGGCCTCACCGAGCGCGATCACCGTCTTCGGCGCCCGGCCCGACCTCTCCGACGCGCTCGTCGTCGGCGTCAGCCAGAGCGGCGGCTCGCCCGACCTGGCCGAGGTGCTGCGGGTCGCCCGCGCCTCCGGGGCGCTCACCCTCGCCGTCACCAACAACCCCGGTTCGCCGCTGGTGGAGACCGCCGAGCTGAGCGTCGACATCGCCGCCGGCCACGAACGCGCGGTCGCCGCCACCAAGACCTACACCGCCGAGCTGCTCGCGCTGCTCATGCTCGTCGAGGGGGTACGCGCCGGTGACGGCGTGCTGCCCGCCGACGAGCGCGCCGCCCTGAGCCGCCTGCCCGAGCTGGCCGCGCGGGCGCTCGCCGACGACACCCCGGCCCGGCTCGCCCCGCGCTACCGGTTCGCCGCCCAGCTCGTCACCACCGGCCGGGGCTACGCGTACCCGACCGCCCGGGAGGCGGCGCTGAAGCTGATGGAGACCTCGTACCTCCCGGCGCTCGCCTTCTCCGGCGCCGACCTGCTGCACGGCCCGCTCGCCATGACCGACCCGGACGTCCCGGTGCTCGCCGTGGTCGGCTCCGGCCCCGGCGGTACGTCCATGCGCGAGGTGCTGCCCCGGCTCGGCGAGCGCCGCGCCGACGTGGTGGTGGTCGGCTCCGCCGAGGTCGGCGAGACCCGGATGGCGGTGCCCGAGGTGGACGAGCGGTACGCGCCGCTGCTCGACATCCTGCCGCTGCAGCGGCTCGCGCTGTCCCTGGCGCTCGCACGCGGCGAGGACCCGGACGCGCCGCGCGGCTTGAAGAAGGTCACGGCGACGATGTGAGGCCCGGCGTGGCACGCTGTGGGGCGTGTCCACCCTCCGTGACCTCGCCGAGGAGCACACCGCGCTCCGCCCGGCCGACATCGACCACCTGCACCGGATCGCCGGCGACTGGCAGCTGCTGTCCGACCTGTCCTTCGCCGACCTGCTGCTCTGGGTGCCGGTGGACGGCGACGGCACGTACCTCTGCGTGGCCCAGGTCCGTCCCACCACCGCGCCGACCGCCTACCTGGACGACCAGGTCGGGCGCATCGTCGGCGGGGCCGAGGTGGCCCACCTGGAGGTGGCCCACCGGCAGGGGCGGATCTGGCGCGAGGGCGACCCGGTCTGGTACGGCGACGTCCCGGCCCGCCACGAGGCGATCCCGGTCCGGCTGCGCACCGGCGACGGTGAAGCCGGCGAGGTGATCGCCGTGGTGGGCCGGGACACCAACCTGTCCACCGCGCGCACCCCGAGCCAGCTCGAACTGAACTACCTGACCACCGCCGACGACCTCGCCCAGATGATCGCCGACGGGACGTTCCCGCCGCCCCGGCACCCCGGCGAAACCACCTCGGCGCCCCGGGTCGGCGACGGTCTGGTGCGGCTCGACGCCAACGGCAAGGTCACCTACGCCAGCCCGAACGCGCAGTCCGCGTACCGCCGCCTCGGCTACGCCTCCCACCTGGTCGGCGAGGACCTGGCCAAGCTGCACCGCCGGCTCGCCGGCGACCCCCTGGAAGGCACCGACGCGGGCAACGCCGTGCTCGCCGCGCTGCGCGGCGAGGCGCCACCCCGCCGGGAGATCGACGCGCGCGGTGCCACCATGCTCACCCGGGCGCTGCCGCTGATGCCCGCCGGAGTGCCGATCGGCGCGCTGGTGCTGGTCCGCGACATCACCGAGGTACGCCGCCGCGACCGCGCCCTGATCACCAAGGACGCCACCATCCGGGAGATCCACCACCGGGTGAAGAACAACCTCCAGACCGTCGCCGCGCTGCTGCGCCTCCAGGCCCGGCGGGTCGCCATGCCCGAGGCACGGGTGGCGCTCGAGGAATCGGTACGCCGGGTCGCCTCGATCGCGCTCGTCCACGAGACGCTCTCCATGTCCAGTGACGAGGTGGTCGAGTTCGACGGCATCGTGGACCGGGTCGCCAGCGCCGCCACCGAGGTCGCCGTCACCGAGGTGAGCGTGGGCATGCGCCGCCGTGGCACCTTCGGCGTCCTGCCCGCCGAGATCGCCACCTCGCTGGTGATGGTGCTCAACGAGCTGCTGCTCAACGCCGTGGAACACGGCTTCCCGCCGGCCGACGAGGAGACCGCCGCGCCTCCTGCTGTGGAGGCGGCGGTCACCGCGGCCCGGCTCGAGGCGGTGGTCGACGCGGCCCGGCCCGAGGTGGTGGTCACCGCGCACCGGGCCCGCAAGCAACTGCACGTCACAGTGACCGACAACGGCCGGGGACTGCCCGAGCAGTTCGACGCCGAACGCGGCGGCAACCTGGGCCTGCAGATCGTCCGGGCGCTGGTCACCGGCGAGCTGCGCGGCACCATCGACCTGCGCAACGGCGCCGACGGCGGCACCGAGGCGACCATCGTCGTACCGCTGGCCCGCGGCACCACCGACCGCCTCACCGGACGAGCAGGGCCACCGTGATCCCCGGCCGGGGCCAGACCTGCCGCACCGTGTAGCCCGCGCGCAGCGCGTCGCCCTTCGCGCCCGGCACCGCCGCCGTCGGGTTCGCGCGACGGCCGGTGACCACCAGCCAGACCCGGTCCACCCCGGCCAGGCACCGCGCCGGATCGTCGCACTCGACGGCCCAGAGGCTCGCGTCCTGACGCTGGTCGCGGACCACGAGCACGTCGCGCGGCAGCCTCGGCCCCAGGTGGTACGCCATGCCGAGATCCGGGAACAGCCACCCGTCCCGGGGTGAGTAGACGATCGCGTCGCCCGGCCGCTGCTCGGCGCGGATGATCCGGGCGGCGCCCGCGTAGTCGACGGGTGCGCTGCGCGGCCACTCGTGGGTACGGCGCAGGGCCGCCTGATCGGGCAGCCCGAGCAGCCCGGCCAGGACCACCACCGCGAGTCCGGCCGCGAGCGGTTGCCCTGTCTTCTGTGGTGCCGGACCGGTCCGCGTTGTCCCCGCTAGCGCGGCGCCGGCCAGTACGCAGGCGAACGGCACCGTGAAGACCAGGTAGCGGGTCACCCAGAGCGGCACCACGGCTCCGGCGGCGAAGACCAGCAGCACCGGCAGCAGCACGGCGGCGGCGGGCAGCAGCGCCCGTCTGCCCAGCCGGGCGGTGCCGAGCGCCGCGAGCGCGAGCACGAACCCGCCGACGACGCCGCTCTGCGCCAGCGCACCCGGTAGCGCCGCCAGGTCCGGCAGGCGCGCCGGGTCCACCCAGTCGAGTTGCCGTCCGCGTTGTCCCCGGGCGACGAGCGCCAGCGGGGTGACGAGCACGACGACCGGCACCAGCGCCAGCAGCCACCCGGCCAGCACCCGTCGGCCGGGCGCCGACGCCTCCCGAGCCTCGCCGGTCACGTCCTGCGGTTCCGCTTCCGGCGCGTCCGTGCCGTGCTCCCTGCTCCCCCCGGGATGCGGTGACACCGGTGACGTCCCACCGGCGCTCGATCTGGTGGCCGGGTGGAACGCCGTGGGTGTCTGCGGGGCGCCGTGACACCCGTGGCGTTCCACCGGCGCTCGATCTCGTGGCTGGGTGGAACGTCGTGGGTGTCTGCGACGTGGCCGGCTCGCGTCGGGCATCTCGGCTCGGAACTGGCCGGGCGGATCTACGACCGCCGCGGGGCCACGTGCGGCGGTCAGCAGCACCACCACGGCGTGCGCGGCGAGCAGCGTGAGCGCGAGCAGGTGGAGCAGGCCGAGCGCGGCGACCGCTGCGGCGTACCCCGCCCAGCGCCACCGCCCCGGCCGGCGCAGCGCCTCGACCAGCAGCAGCGTGGCCAGCACGGCGAGCAGCGTCGCGAGGGCGTACGGGCGGGCCTCCTGGCCGTACCGCGAGGTGACCGGCAGGACCGCGAAGAGCACTCCGGCCAGCAGCCCGGCGCGACGGCCGACGAGCACCGCGCCGAGGCGGGCGGTGAGCGCGGCGGCCACCGCCATGGCCAGCGCCGACGGCAGCCGCAACGCCGTCGGCGACGTACCGGCCAGCGCCGTCCAGCCGTGCGCGAGCAGGTAGTACGGCCCGGTGGCGGCGTCGATCGTGCGGGTCATCCGGATCAGGTCCGGTACCGGCCGAGTGGCGGCGCTCCAGGTGGCCAGCTCGTCCCGCCACGGCTGGGCGTGCCCGATGCCCGCCAGCGTCACCACGAGCGTGAGCAGTCCGGGAACCACCCACACCACCGGACCCGACCGGCCGCGGGCAGACGCGGACGCGAACCTCCTCACCCCCGCAGCGTCACACGCCCGCTCCCCTCCACCCGCCCGCTCCACCGAAACCCACCCACCCGGCCCCGTCGATCATGAGGTTGACGGCATCCACCGTCCCCTTTGTCCCCGCCAACTTCATGATCAGCGGGGTGGGTGCGGGCGGGGTGGGCCCGTGATGTGGGATCACAGTGCGGAGCTGTGGTCGGGCAGGGCGTGATGTGGCAGCATGAGGCACATGACCGCCGCTGTCGTCCGCCGCTTCGTGGCTCGCCGCCACGTCGATTACGGCCGCGTGCGCAGCGCGATCTGTCCGGCCCACTGACGACGCCCGACCTTTCCGTCTCGGGCGCGTACTCGCGCCGGCCGTCATCGACATCGCCGTCCACGGCCCTCTCCAGGGTCGGCCGCCGCGCCCGCGCTCCCAGGCACCGCAGCAGACCATGGAGGACGCCGCGATGGCGGTCAGCAGCACCCCGACCCGTCCCGACACCCCGGCGCCTGCCGCCCGTGCGCCCCGCCGGCCACGCGGCGAGGGGCAGTGGGCGCTCGGACACCGTGAGCCGCTCAACCCCAACGAGCGGATCAAGAAGGACGACGACCCGCTGAACGTGCGGGACCGGATCGAGAACATCTACGCCCACCGCGGTTTCGCCTCGATCGACCCGCAGGACCTGCGCGGCCGGTTCCGCTGGTGGGGCCTCTACACCCAGCGCAAGGCCGGCATCGACGGCGGGCGTACCGCCGTGCTGGAGCCGCACGAGCTGGAGGACGAGTTCTTCATGCTCCGCGTCCGGGTGGACGGCGGCCAGCTCAACCTGGCCCAGCTCCGCGTGATCGCGGACATCTCCCGCGAGTTCGCCCGGGACACCGCCGACATCACCGACCGGCAGAACATCCAGTACCACTGGATCCGGGTCGAGGACATGCCGGAGATCTGGCGCCGGCTGGAGGCGGTGGGCCTGCAGACCACCGAGGCGTGCGGCGACTGCCCCCGGATCGTGCTGGGCAGCCCGGTCGCCGGAGTGGCCCGGGACGAGGTGCTCGACCCGACCCCGGCGATCGACGAGATCGTCCGCCGGTACGTCGGCGACAAGGCGTTCTCCAACCTGCCCCGCAAGTTCAAGACCTCGATCTCCTGGCTGGTCGACACCCCGTACGAGGCGAACGACATCTCGTTCCTCGGCGTGGAGCACCCGGAGCACGGTCCCGGCTTCGACGTCTGGGTGGGTGGCGGGCTGTCCACCAACCCGATGCTGGCCAAGCGGCTCGGCGTCTGGGTGCCGCTCAACGAGGTGCCGGACGTCTGGGCCGGTGTGGTCGGCATCTTCCGCGACTACGGCTACCGCCGGCTGCGCAACCGGGCCCGGCTGAAGTTCCTGGTCGCCGACTGGGGCGTGGAGCGGTTCCGCGAGGTGCTGGAGAAGGAGTATCTGGGCCGCACGCTGCTGGACGGTCCGGCCGCGGAGCTGCCGGCGAAGCCGGTCGACCACATCGGTGTGCACGCCCAGCGTGACGGCGCGAACTACGTCGGCGCGGCCCCGGTGGTGGGCCGCGTCTCCGGCACCCAGCTGGCGCAGCTCGCCGACGTGGTCGAGGCGCACGGCAGCGGCCGGGTGCGGCTCACCCCGTACCAGAAGCTGCTGGTGCTGGACGTGGCGCCGCAGCGGACCGAGGAGCTGGTCGCGGCGCTGCGCGGGATCGGCCTGGAGGCCCGGCCGTCGGCCTGGCGGCGCGGCACGATGGCCTGCACCGGTATCGAGTTCTGCAAGCTGGCGATCGTCGAGACCAAGCGGCGCGGCGAGGAACTGGTCGCGCGCCTGGAGGAGCAGCTGCGCGACTTCGACGCGGACATCTCCATCCACCTCAACGGCTGCCCGAACGCCTGCGCCCGCACCCAGGTCGCCGACATCGGGCTCAAGGGCCAGCTCGTGGTCGGCCCGGACGGCCGGCAGGTCGAGGGCTTCCAGGTGCACCTCGGCGGCGGCCTCGGCATGGCGCAGGGGCAGACCGCCGGTTTCGGCCGCAAGCTGCGCGGTCTGAAGACCACCGCGGAGGAGCTTCCGGCGTACGTGGAACGACTGGCCCGCCGCTACCTGGCCGGCCGGACCGAGGGCGAGACGTTCGCCAACTGGGTGATCAGAGTCGACGAGGAGGAGCTCCGATGAGCGATGCCCGATCCGCGCCTCTCTACTGCCCGTACTGCGGTGAGGAGGACCTGCGGCCGCACGAGGCCGGGCACGGCGCCTGGGAGTGCCACGCCTGCGCGCGGGTCTTCGCGGTGAAGTTCACCGGTCTGCTGAGCCGGGCGGTGACCCGGTGACCGGCCTCGTCTCGGCCGCCGGCCTCGGGCTGATCGGTCCGGCCGCGCCGGCCCGCCGCGACCCGGACGAGCTGCGCGCGCTGGCCGAGGAGGCCGGCCGGGAGTTGGCGGACGCGCCCGCGCTGGAGATCGCGCGGTGGGCGGTGGAGACGTTCGGCGAGCGGTTCTGCGTGACCAGCTCGATGGCCGACGGCGTGCTGGCGCACCTGGTCTCCCGGGTCGCGCCCGGCGTCGACGTGGTGTTCCTGGACACCGGGCTGCACTTCCCGGAGACGTTGAAGGTCCGCGACGAGGTGGCCCGCCGGATGCCGGTGCGGGTGCGCTCGATCCGGCCCCGGATGACTGTGGGGCAGCAGGACGGCCAGTACGGTCCGCGTCTGTTCAACAGGTCCCCGGACGACTGCTGCCAGCTGCGCAAGGTGGAGCCGCTGGAGCGGGCGCTGTCCGGGTACGACGCCTGGGCCGCCGGGCTGCGCCGGGACGAGTCGCCGACCCGGGCGAACACGCCGGTGGTGGGCTTCGACGCGCGGCGCGGCAAGGTCAAGGTGAACCCGATCGCGGCGTGGACGCAGCGGGAGGTGGACGCCTACGTGGCCCGGTACGACATCCCGGTCAACGAGCTGTTCGCCCGCGGCTACGGCTCGATCGGCTGCTGGCCGTGCACCCGGCGTACCCGGGCGGGGGAGGACCCGCGTTCCGGGCGCTGGGCGATGTTCGAGAAGACCGAGTGCGGCCTGCACACCTGAGCGCCGGGCCACCGGTGGTGCTGGTGGCCCACGGCAGCCGTGATCCGCGCGCGGCCGAGGCGACGCGGGCGCTGGCCCGGGCCGTGGCGGACACCTGTCCCGGCCGTCCGGTGCTGCCGAGCTGGCTCGACCACACCGATCCCGGGCCGGCCGAGGTGCTGCGCGGGCTGGCCGCCGACGGCCACTCCCGGGCGGTCCTGGTGCCGCTGCTGCTGACCGCCGCGTACCACCGGAAGGTGGACATCCCGGCGGCGGTCGCGGCGGCCGGCGCGGACATCGAGGTACGGGTGACCGACGTGCTGGGGCCGACCGGCGACGGGGTGGACGGCGGGCTGCTGGGCGGGCTGCGCCGACGCCTGGCGGAGGCGACCGGCGACGGGCCGGGCGGGCTGGACGCGGTGGTGCTGGCGGCGGCGGGCACCCGGGATCCGGCGGCGCGGGCCTCGGTGGGCCGGGTCGCGGCGGCGTTCGGTGCCGGGCTGGGCCTGCCCTGCCGCGTCTCGTACGCCTCGGCGGCGCCTCCGGAGGTCGGCGGCGCGGTGGCGCGACTGCGCGCGGCGGGCGCCCGCCGGGTGGCGGTGGCGGCCTACTTCCTGGCCCCGGGCCGGTTCCACGACGGGGTACGCGCGTCGGCCCGGTCGGCCGGCGCGGTGGCGGTGGCCGATCCGCTGACCGACCTGCCGGAGCTGGCGGACCTGGTCCGGCGGCGGGTGGAGGCGGTGGCGGGCTGACCCGGTCCGGGACAGCAGAACGCCCCGGCCGGAATCCCGGCCGGGGCGGTCAGCGTGTACGGGTCAGGCGGAGTGAGCGCGCAGCACCCGGAGACCGCCGCGGCGCTTCACCGCGCGGCGCTCCTCTTCGCTCATCCCACCCCAGACGCCGGCGTCCTGACCGGACTCCAGCGCCCACTGCAGGCACTGGTCGGTCACGGGGCAGCGCCGGCAGACGGCCTTCGCCTGCTCCACCTGCAGGAGGGCCGGACCGGACGTCCCGATCGGGAAGAACAGCTCCGGGTCCTCGTCGCGGCAGACCGAATCGTGGCGCCAGTCCATGGCGGCAACACTCCTCATTCTTAGTGGGTGGCCAGATAACGCTTCGTTGCTTTTTCTATTTGCGTCCGCATTGCCGAATGGTGACGGTCAGCATCCATCAATTCGGCGCTGCGTGAGCAGGCTGCGGGGCCGGGGACCTGCTGGAACAGCTCAACCGAACGAGCATATCCAGGCAATGTCCCGGCAACACGAGTTCGCTTGTGAATACTTTCACGAACTACAGCGATGTCAAGGGTGACGCTCGGAAAAACTCCGAACAGTGAGCGGGCTCACCACCCATTTGTCCGGGTTTGCCAGAGCCCTGGTTACCCGGCGTGCCACAGTCGTTAATCAATGTAGTACGGTCTGCGTGAGGTTGCTGACATTTCCGGCACCCTTCCTCGGCGTGGCGGCCACCGCGCCCGCGCGGCGGGGGGGTCCGCGTCAACCGACTGGGATACCCGAGACCTAGCAGATTACTCTCAGTGCGGCCGGTACGGATGTGAATCGGACTTTCTCCCGCTCGCCGAGGTAGTCCCCGTCCAGTTGGAACGGCAACGGACGCTCCGAGACCAGCGTGAACTCGGCCACGTCGTGCAGCCGCAGCACCTGCTTGCCGTGCGGATCCGGTCGTTTCGAGAAGAACTGCGCCGCCGTACGGGCCGTGCTGGCCACCCGCAACCGCCGCAGCGCGAGCACGTCGAGCCCCAGGTCGAACGACGCCTCCGGGTTCGGGTTGATCTCCCGGTCGCCCAGGTACGTCCACGGCGCGGTGTTCTGGATGATCGCGGTGGCCAGATCCGTGTCGGGCGCCTCACCCGGGCGCTCCAGCGTGATCGACGGGTGGCGGCGGTCCGAGCCGACGAAGTACTGACTCGCGGTGGAGCGGAAGTAGAGCGCCGGAGTGGAGACGCGCCCCTTCTTGCGGGCCTGTTCCACCCGGCGGATGACAGCCGCGTCCAGCCCGAAGCCGGCGCAGAACGTGAAGTAGCGGTCGTCGGCCCGGCCCAGCCCGATCGTGCGGGACCGGCCCAGCCGCAGCCCCTCCAGGATCATGCTGGTGCCGTCCGGCCACTCCCGGGGCAGCCCGAGCGCGCGGGCGAAGACGTTCGTCGAACCGCCCGGCACGGTGGCCAGCGCGGGCAGCCGCTCGGCCGAGGTCTGTCCGGTGCGGAACGTCGGCGGCTCCGCCGCCATCAGGCCGTTCACCACCTCGTTGACGGTGCCGTCGCCGCCGAGCGTGACGACCAGGTCGACGCCCTCCTGGGCGGCCTCCCGGGCCAGATCCATGGCGTGGCCCCGTCGGCGGGTGTACCGCACCGACAGGTCGACTTCACTGCGCAACGCCCGGACCAGCACGTCCCGGCTGCGCTCGCTGGTGGTGGTGGCCTTCGGATTGACCACCAGGACGGCCCGCATGGGCGGCACTGTACCGCGACTACCCACCGGTATCGTGGCGCCCGTGACGATCGACTCCGACCCGCTCCCCGGCACGCTGCGCGCGGCGGTGCTCCTGCTACGTGTCCAGGCGGTGGCGCTGGGGCTGATCGCGGTGTGGCTCATCTGGTCCGACCTCACCGCCGACACGACGGACCTGACCTCGGCGCTGCTGGTGACCGTCTTCGCGGTCGGCGGCGCGGTGGCGCTCTGGGCGCTCGGCGGCGCGCTGTCCCGCCGCCGCGCCGGGGCCCGCGCGCCGGCCATCGTGCTCCAGCTCATGCTGCTGCCGGTCGGCTGGTTCATGATCGAGGGCGGCATGGGCTGGCTCGGCGTACCGCTGATCGCGCTCGGGATCGGCATGGTCGGGC
This sequence comes from Micromonospora sp. CA-248089, assembly GCF_050948515.1. NCBI lineage: Bacteria > Bacillati > Actinomycetota > Actinomycetes > Micromonosporales > Micromonosporaceae > Micromonospora > Micromonospora sp. CA-248089. The sequence goes on along the minus strand of NZ_CP192016.1, from coordinate 5,473,301 downwards.
TGCTGGTGAGCGGTCCGACGAACCGCGCGCTGGGCTTCGGTGAGCCGGCCGGCTGAGAGGACGACGCCGGCCGCTTGTTGGTCAGAAGCCGCCGGCGCGGCGGGTGAGCAGCGAGATGGTGGCCCGGCCGCCGGACGCCTGGGCGTTCGCCCCGCTGGTCAGCGCGGTCAGCACCTTCCAGGCGAACGACGACTCGGACGGCAGCGTGGCGCCCCGGACCGTCGGCACCGTCACCTCGACGGTGAGCGCGTCCTCGGTGACCGCGAACCGGCACTCCAGCTCGGCGTCGCGGGTGGCGATGGCGAGCAGCATGGCGCACGCCTCGTCGACGGCGATACGCAGATCCTCGATCTCGTCGAGGGCGAACTGGAGCCGGGCCGCGAGCCCGGCCGTGGCGGTGCGGAGCACGCCGAGGTAGCCACCGTCGGCGGGCACGGTGAGATGGACGACGTCGTCGTCGGTCGCCGGGTGCCCGGTCAGTTGAGTCACGGCTCCTCCCCCCGGTGCGGGACTCTACCCGGTCAGGGGGCCGACCGCGTGGGCGCGGCCGTCGCGTGCGTGGCGAGCTCGCGCAACGCCGGCCCAGCCAGCCGGTACGGGGTCCACTCGTCCATCGGCGTGGCGCCGATCGCGGCGTAGAAGCGGGCCGCCGGGTTCCAGTTGATCATCCACCACTCCAGCCGCTGGTAGCCCCGCTCGACGCAGATCGCGGCGAGGGTGGCCAGCAGCATCCGGCCCGCGCCGGTGCCCCGGGCGTCCGGGCGGACGTAGAGGTCCTCCAGGTAGATGCCGTGCACACCGGCCCAGGTGGAGAAGTTGAGGAACCAGAGCGCGAAGCCGACCGGCTGGTCCGACGCGTCGACGGCGACGTGGCCGAACAGCGCCGGGGACGGGCCGAACAGGGCCGCCTCGAGCTGTGCCGCGGTGAGATGGCACTGCTCGGGCGCGCGCTCGTACTCGGCGAGTTCGTGCACCATGGCGACGACGGCCGGTACGTCCTCGGGACGTACCGGCCGGATCGTCGGAGTGCCGTCGGGCGACGTCACGCCTGCTTGGTCTCCCAGAAGATCTTCGAGATCTCGTCGATCTTCGCCAGCAGCTCGTCGGCCTTGGCCGGGTCGGTGCCACCCTTGGCGCCGGCTGCGCCGGCCAGCTTGGTGGCCTCGTTGAACAGCTGGTGCAGGTGCGGGTACTTCTCGAAGTGCGGCGCCTTGAAGTAGTCGGTCCAGAGCACCCACAGGTGGTGCTTGACCAGCTCGGCCCGCTGCTCCTTGATCAGGATGGCGCGGGTGCGGAACTCCGGGTCGGTGTTGGCCTGGTACTTCTCGCAGATCATTTTGACCGACTCGGCCTCGATCCGGGCCTGGGCCGGGTCGTAGACGCCGCAGGGCAGGTCGCAGTGAGCGCTGGCCGTCACCCGGGGCGTGAGGATGCGGGGAAGGCGCATCAGGGTCCTCCATGGGTTGTTTGCGATGATCCAAGACGACATTACTCCTGGAGACGCCCTCGGGGGCTGGGAGGTGACATGGCGCCCACCGGTGGACTACCGGCCCTGCGCGGCCCGCTGGTGCCGGTGCTGGTGACCGGCCCCTCCATGGCCCCGGCGCTGCGTCACGGCGACGCGGTCCTGGTGCGCACCGGAGGCCGGCCGGTACGCCCCGGTGACGTGGTCGTCGCGGTGTTCCGCAGCCGTCCCGACCTGCTCGTCGTCAAGCGGGCGGTGGAACCGCGCGACGGCGGATGGTGGTTGCGCGGCGACAACGAGTTCGTCACCGACGACTCCCGGGCGTACGGGGTGGCCGACGTCCGCGGCCGGGTGGTGGCCCGCTGGTGGCCGCGCCCGGGACGGGTCAGGAGCAGGTAACGACCGGAGCGGATATGACCCCGCTCACATACTGGGCGCCGGTGCGTGACTATGCTCGAAAAGTGCCCGGGTGACCCCCGCACCGCCGCGCCGCCGGTCGCTGACCACCGCTGACCACGCCGGCCGGTCCGTCTGCTCGACAGATCCTGGAGTCACCATGTCTTCGTCCACCCCGGACCCCGCCGATCCCGTCTTCCGCCTGCACGTCGGCGGCAAGATGGCAGTCGCCTCCACCGTGCCGCTGACCAGCCGTGAGGACCTCTCCCTCGCGTACACCCCGGGGGTCGCCCGGGTGTGTGAGGCGATCGCCGCCGACCCCGCGCTCGCCGACACCTACACCTGGGTGTCGCACACCGTCGCCGTGGTCACCGACGGTTCCGCCGTACTCGGCCTGGGCAACATCGGCCCGCGCGCCGCGCTGCCCGTGATGGAGGGCAAGGCGGTGCTGTTCAAGCAGTTCGCCGGCGTGGACGCGGTACCGGTCTGCCTGGACACGCAGGACGTGGACGAGATCGTCGCGACGGTCAAGGCGCTCGCGCCCTCGTTCGGCGGGATCAACCTGGAGGACATCAGCGCCCCGCGCTGCTTCGAGGTGGAGCGCCGGCTCGACGAGGCGCTGGACATCCCGGTCTTCCACGACGACCAGCACGGCACCGCGATCGTGGTGCTCGCCGCGCTGCGCAACGCCGCGACGCTGCTCAACCGCAAGCTCGGCGACCTGCGGGTGGCGGTCAGCGGCGCGGGCGCGGCCGGGGTGGCGGTCACCAAGATGCTGATCGCCGGCGGCGTCGACCCGGACCGGGTGGTGGTGTGCGACTCGCGCGGCATCATCGGCCGGCACCGCGAGCTGACCGGCACCAAGGCCGAACTGGCCGAGATGACGAATGCCGAGGGCAGGCAGGGCGACATCACCGAGGCGCTGCGCGACGCGGACGTGCTCGTGGGCGTCTCCGGCGGCCAGATCCCGGAGGCGGCGGTGGCCGGCATGGCCCCCGGCGGCATCGTGTTCGCGCTCGCCAACCCCACCCCGGAGGTGCACCCCGAGGTGGCCGCCCGGCACGTGGCGGTGGTCGCCACCGGGCGCAGCGACTACCCGAACCAGATCAACAACGTGCTCGCGTTCCCCGGTGTGTTCCGGGGCGCGCTGGACGCCGGGGCCACCCGGATCACCGACTCGATGAAGGTGGCCGCCGCCGACGCCATCGCCGGGGTGGTGGCCGAGTCGCTGACGGCCGACGCCATCGTGCCGTCGCCGCTGGACCCGCGCGTCGCGCCGGCGGTGGCCGAGGCGGTCGCGGAGGCCGCCCGCCGCGACGGTGTCGCCCGCCGCTGAGATGCAAGGAAGGGGCCCTTCCTAACGCCTCCGGTAGAGGAAGGGCCCCTTCTTAACTGCTGCTCAGCTTGTTACCGTGCCGATCATGCGTGCTGCCTATGCCTCGGCCTTCGACGCCGACAACCCGCTCGCCGCGCTCGCCGTCGGCGACCGTCCCGAGCCGACCCACCCGCAGGACGACTGGGTCACCGTGCAGGTACGGGCCAGCTCGCTCAACCACCACGACCTCTGGTCGCTGCGCGGCGTGGGCCTGACCGCCGGCCAGCTCCCGATGATCCTCGGCTGTGACGCGGTCGGCACCGACCCGGACGGCAACGAGGTGGTCATCTACCCGGTCGTGCCCACCCCCGGTGACCCGCGCGGGGTCTCCATCCTCTCCGAGCACTACCAGGGCACGTTCGCCGAGCTTGTCGCCGTACCCCGGATGAATTTGCTGCCGCTGCCCGACGGCCTGTCGGCGACCGACGCGGCGTGCCTGCCCACGGCCTGGCTCACCGCCTGGCGGATGCTGACCACCAAGGGCCGGGTCGCCGACGGCGAGTCGGTGCTGGTCCAGGGCGCCGGCGGTGGCGTGGCCACCGCGGCTGTCGCACTCGGCGTCGCGCTCGGCAAGCGGGTGTACGCGACCAGCCGCGACGCCGCCAAGCGGGAGCGGATCACCGAACTGGGCGCGACCGCGCTCGAACCGGGCGCGCGGCTGCCGGAGCGGGTCGACGTGGTGATCGAGACGGTCGGCGCTGCCACGTTCGACCACTCGCTGAAGTCGGCCGCCCCGATGGCCCGGATCGTGGTCTCCGGCGCCACCGCCGGGCACGAGCCGAAGATCAACCTGCGCCGGGTCTTCGCCATGCAGCTGGAGATTCTCGGCACCTCGATGGGTACGCCGGACGAGCTGACCGAGCTGCTCGCGTTCTGCGCCGAGCACGAGGTGCGCCCGGTGGTCGACCGGGTGGTGCCGTTCAGCGAGATCTCCGAGGCGTTCGCCCGGCTGCACTCCGGTGAGGTCTTCGGCAAGGTGGTCGTCGACCACACCGCCTGACGCGCACGGCGCGCGCCGGCCGCGCGGTCGGCTTGTTAAGAAGGGGCCCCTTCTCTACCGGAGACGTTAAGAAGGGGCCCTTCCTTACAGGCGGTCGTCGAGGGTGGCCAGGTTGCCCCGGGCGGCGTCGGCCGGGAGGCGCTTCTTCGCCGCCGGGTCGCCGTAGAGCGTCCAGCGGAGGAACTCGACTGTGGTGTCGGCGACCACGCCCAGCGCCTTGCCGTCGCCCAGCAGCGCCCGGCCGTGGTCGCCCTTGGGCAGGCTGAGCATCGCCTTCGGCCACGGCACCGCGTCGAAGACGGCCTTGCCCGCCGCGTACGCCACCACCTCGTCGGCCTCGCCGTGCACGAACAGCTGCGGCGCGGCGGCGCCGGCGAACGCGGTACCCACACCGAGCGCGGTGCCGGCGAAGACGATGCCCGCGTCCAGCCGCTCGTCCCGGCCCGCGGTGAACAGCCCGATCGTGGTCACGCCGCCGGCGCTGTGGCCGGTCGCGGCCACCCGCTCCGGGTCCAGCCGGCCGCGCAGCGGATCGCCCGCCTTCTCGCCGAGGGCGAGCACCTGCGTCAGCACGTACGACACGTCGGCCGGCTGGTTGAGCACGTCCAGCGGGTTGCCGTCGGTGCCCCGGGAGGTGTGCGGGAACCGCGGCGCGGCGACCACGAACCCGGCCGCCACCCAGCGGGTCAGCAGCGCCTGGTAGTCCTCCGGCCGGGCACTGAGCCCGTGGCTGAACAACACCACCGGGAACCGCCCGTCCGCCGCCGGGGCGGAGCGCTCGACCGCGCCACCGGCCGCGCCCGCCGCCGGGTACCAGAGGGTCACCGGCAACGGCCGGTCGCCGTCGCGGTTCAGCTTCACCTGGCGTACGCCGACCGCGAAGCTCTCCGTGGGGGCCTTGCCGGCGGGTACGCGCGGAGCGGGTGTGGTGGTCGTCGGTGGGGCGTCGGGGGCGGGCCGCTCGGCGGGGGCACTGGGCTGCTTCGAGCAGCCGGCGAGGGCGGCGCCGAGCACGGCGGCGGTGAGCAGGGCGACGGGACGACGGCGCATGAACTCGATTGTGCCTCGCGATTCCTGCCATCAGGTGCGGTCAGCGCGCCGGGTGACCACCCGCTGACGCCCGGAGGCGAGCCAGGTCGGCCGCGTCCTTGGCCCGGCGGGGGCACTCCGGCATCCAGACCGGGAACATCTCCTTGAACTCGATCTGCGCCGCGACGCTGATCACCGGCGCCGCGAGCGTGCCGATCCGGCCGGGCGGCCCGGCCAGCATGCCGTCCGGCAGGGGCGTGCCCGCCCACGGTCCGGCGCCGACGACGACCCGGCCGTCCGCGTCCCGGTCGAGGTACGCGAAGCTCAGCTCGACGTCGTCGCGCAGCAGGTCGAGTTGCGTCGTGGCGGGCATCCGGGGATCGGGGCGCCAGCCGAGCGCGCCGAGCCGGTCGGCCAGCGTGTCGGCGTCGCGCCGCCAGCAGTACCAGTCGACGTCGACGTGCGGTCGGGTCACCTCGCCGAGGTGGAAGTCCATCGCCCAGCCCTCGCGCAGCCACACGTCGATCCCGCAGCCGCCGCACACGCCGACGACTTCCCGGATCGCCCCCAGCTGCCGCCCCTCTGCCCCGTCCACCCCGGCACCGTACCCACCCGCCCCGAGGCGCGTGTCGATCATGAAGTTGACGGCATCGGCTGCCCGGTTTGTCGCCGCCAACCTCATGATCGTCGGCGACGGAGAGGGCGGGTGGTGGTCAGGTGGGCAGGGAGCGGGTGGTGAAGGTCGTCTGGTCGGGGGCGGTGGCGTCGGCGGGGAGGCGGCGCAGGGCGGCGCGGTCGGCGTAGAGCGTCCAGCGCAGGAAGTCGGTGGTGGTGGCGAGCACCTGGGGGAAACCGGGCCGCCCCGGCGTCAGGTACTCGCCGTGGCCCTGACCGGTGAGGCTCAGGAAGGCGGCCGGGCCGAGACAGCGGGCGTACGCGGCCCGGCCGATCGACTCCGGCACGATCCGGTCGGCGCTCCCGTGCACGAACAGCATCGGCGCGAGCGGCCGGGACAGCCCGGCGACCATCCGGCCACCGGCGATCACGAGTCCGGCGCGCAGCGGGTACGGCTGCCCGGAGGCGAACATGCCGAGCGTGGTGTGACCGCCGGCCGAGTGCCCGGCGGCGGCGAACCGGTCCACCGCCAGGTGCGCGCCGAGCGGATCCCCGGGGCGGGCGCCGAGGCGGACCAGGTGGCGGATCAGTCGCCAGGCGTCGGCGGGCTGGTTGCGGACGTCCTCGCGGGTGAACGGGCGGGCGCGCTGGTTCGTCCGCGGGTAGGTGGGCGCGACCACCACGAAACCGGCGGCGGCCCAGCGGCTGGTCAGCGCCGCGTGCAGGGCGGGCAGGCTGCGCAGCCCGTGGCTGTAGAGCACCACCGGGAACCGTCCGGCGGCGAACGGGGCTCCCGGCCGGACGCGCGGGCCGGGGCTCGCCGGTGCGGCGCGGCCGGATCCGGAGGGAGTGGCGACGACGGACGGCAGAGCCGAGACGCGGGGCCCGCGCGGGCTCGACAGCGCCGGCGCGTGATCGGCACCGGCCGAGCCGGGACGATCCGGAAGAGGCCCGGCCGAAGGAGGGCCGGCCGAAGGCGCGTCGGCCGAAAGTGGGTCGGCCGAGCCGGAACCGGCCGAGCCGGGACCAGTCGAGCCGGAACCTGCCGAGCCGGGGCCGGCCGGGTGCGGCGGTGGGGGAGACGGTTGCGCCGGGTACCAGACGGTGACCGGCAGCGGACGCCTGCCGTCCGGGTCGAGCGTGAACTGCCGCATCCCGACCGCGTACGGGCGCTCCGGCGCGGGTCCGACGCTCCCCGGGATCGGGTCGGAGGTGGCCACGGCCGGGCCGCAACCGGCCAGCAGCGCCGTCATCAGCGCGGCGACCAGCCGCTGCCCCCTCACACCTGCACGGTAGGCAGCCGAGCGGGCAGCCCGCGCCCGCCGTCCGGGCCGGTCGGCACCGCCACCCGGTCGGCTCCCGCCTCCACCGGGTGGCCGGGTTTGCCCGATCCCGTCGACCGGATCCGCAGGTGGCGGCCCGGCGGGGCGGACCGGTCCGGTGGGCTTCGCTAGGGTCAGCCGCATGGCTGAGAACTACACCGACCCGAGTGGCAACACCGCGCAGTTCCGCGCATTCGTCGATTCTCCCGAGCCGGCCGCGTCGGCGGCGGCGCCGTCGCGCCTGCCGCTGATCGCCGGTGTGGCCGTCGCCGCCGTCGTGGTGATCGCCCTGGTCGCCTGGATCGCCCTGGGCTGACCGGGCCGACCGGGGCTGATCCCGGCCCGCCCGACCCGTCCGGTCCGCCCGGCCGACGCGGGGGAGGCCGGGGCGCACGCGATCAGACGTCCAGCACCTCGCGGGTCTCGCGGGCGATCTCCCGCTCCTCGTCGGTGCCGACCACGAGCACCGCGACCTCCGCGCCGTCCGGGGAGACGACCCGGTCGCCGTGGCCGTCGTTGCGCGCCGGGTCGACGGCGACGCCCAGCCGCTCCAGCCCGGCCAGCGAGGCAGCCCGGACCGGTGCGGCGTGCTCGCCGACCCCGGCGGTGAACGCGATCGCGTCCACCCGGCCCAGCAGTGCGTAGTACGCGCCCACGTAGCCGGTGATCCGCCGGCAGTAGACGTCGAACGCCAGCGTCGCGTCCGGGTCACCGGCGGCGCGCCGGGCCAGCACCTCGCGCATGTCGTTGGCACCGGTCAGCCCGAGCAGGCCGCTGCGGTGGTTGAGCAGGTCGTCGATGTCGTCCACGACCATGCCGCCCTCGCGCCGCAGGTGGAAGATGACTGTCGGGTCGAGGTCGCCGCTGCGGGTGCCCATCACCAGGCCCTCCAGCGGGGACATGCCCATCGAGGTGGCGACACTGCGCCCACCCTGGACGGCACACGCGCTCGCCCCGTTGCCCAGGTGCAGCGTGATCGTGTTGATCTGGTCGTACGGGCGGTCGAGCAGGTCGGCGACGCGACGCGAGACGTACGCGTGCGAGGTGCCGTGGAAGCCGTACCGGCGGACGCCGTAGCGCTCGGCGGTGGCCTTGTCGATCGCGTACGTGGCGGCGGCCTCGGGCAGCGTGTGGTGGAACGCGGTGTCGAAGACCGCCACCTGTGGGGTGTCCGGCAGCGCCTCCAGCGCGACCCGGATGCCGGCGAGGTTGGCCGGGTTGTGCAGCGGGGCCAGCGGCACCAGGTCCTCGATCGCGGTGACGACCGCGTCGTCGATGCGTACCGGCTCGCTGAACTTCCGCCCGCCGTGCACCACCCGGTGGCCGACTCCGGCCAGGCCGGTCAGGTCGAGCCGGCCGATGATCTCCCGGACGGCGCTCTCGTGGTCGGCCGGCCCGCCGCCGGGTTCGCCGATCCGCTCGACGGTGCCCTTGTCCAGGACGTCGTCGCCGTCGTACAGCCGGTACTTGACCGACGAGGATCCGCTGTTGAGGACCAGGATGCGGCTCATTCCGGCGCCTCCGCGGCGGCCTGGATGGCGGTGATCGCCACCGTGTTGACGATGTCCGGCACGGTGGCGCCCCGGGACAGGTCGTTCACCGGCCGGTTCAGGCCCTGCATGACCGGCCCGACCGCCACCGCGCCGGCCGAGCGCTGCACCGCCTTGTACGTGTTGTTGCCGGTGTTGAGGTCCGGGAAGATGAACACCGTGGCCCGCCCGGCGACCGGGCTGTCCGGCAGCTTGGTAGCCGCCACCTGTGGGTCGATCGCCGCGTCGTACTGGATCGGGCCCTCGACGAGCAGGTCGGGCCGGCGTTCCCGGACCAGCTTGGTGGCCGCCGCGACCTTCTCCACGTCGGCGCCCGCGCCGGAGCTGCCGGTGGAGTACGACAGCATCGCCACCCGCGGTTCGATGCCGAACCGGGCCGCCGTGTCGGCCGACGAGATGGCGATGTCGGCGAGCTGGTCGGCGTCCGGGTCGGGGTTGACGGCGCAGTCGCCGTACACCAGCACCCGGTCGGCGAGCAGCATGAAGAAGACGCTGGAGGCGACGGAGACGCCGGGCACGGTCCGGATGATTTCGAAGGCCGGGCGGATGGTGGCGGCCGTGGTGTGGGTGGCGCCGGAGACCATGCCGTCGGCGTGGCCGGTCTGCACCATCATCGTGCCGAAGTAGTTGGGCTGCGCCACGATGTCGTGCGCCAGCTCGACGGTGACGCCGCGGTGGGCGCGCAACCGCGCGTACGCCTGCGCGAACTCGTCCCGCCACGGGCTGGTCGCCGGGTCGACCACCTGGGCGTCACCGACGTCCACGCCCAGCTCCCGGGTGCGGCGGGCGATCTCGTCCGGGCGGCCGAGCAGGGTGATCTCGGCGACGCCCCGGCGCAGCAGCACCTCGGTCGCGCGCAGGATCCGCTCGTCGGCGCCCTCGGGCAGCACGAGCCGGCGGCGCCGGGCGCGGGCCTTGTCGATCAGGTCGTTCTCGAACATCAGCGGGGTGACCCGCGCGGACCGGCTGACCCGCAGCCGGCGGGCCAGGTCGTCGGTGTCCACGCAGCGCTCGAACGCGCCGAGCGCGGCCTCGACCTTGCGCGGGTTGGCGGTGCTGGGGCGGCCCTCGATCCGGCTGGACGCGGAGACCGTGTCGTAGCTGTCGCTCGGCACCGACAGCACGGGCAGCCCGGTGTTCATCCGCTCGACCAGGCGCATGGCGCGCGGGTCGGGCTGCTCGCCGAGCGTGAGCACCAGCCCGGCCAGCGACACCTGCCCGGCCACGTGCGCGGCGCCGGCGGCCACCAGCAGGTCCGCGCGGTCGCCCGGGGTGATCACCAGAGCGCCGTCGGTGAGGTGGTCCAGCAGCGTCGGCACGTGCGCCGCGCCCACCACGTAGTCGAGCACGTCGCGGTCGAGCGCGGTCTCGTCGCCGGTGAGCACGGTGCCGCGCAGCGCCGCGGCCACCTCGGCCACCGTCGGCGCCGACACGGTCGGCACCTCCGGGATCGCGTACGCGGGCACCGGTAGCTCGGGCAGCGTCATCGGCTCCGGCACGCGGTTGGCCAGCGCCGCGATCACCGTCGCGCCGAGGTCGACCAGATCGTGGTACGCGCCACGCAGCGCGGCCGCGATCGCGTCGGGCGCCTGCCCGAACCCGTCCACCACGGGCACCACGACGCTGCCGAACTCGGTCGCCAGCCGGGCGTTGAAGGCCAGCTCGCGCGGGCCGGTGCCGTCGCCGTAGGCGAAGTCGCTGCCCACCACCACTATCGCCGGGCAGCGCCGTTCGACCTCGCGGTAGCGGGTGACGATCCGGGAGATCAGCTCCTCCCGGCGGCCGTCCGCGACGAGCGCGCTCGCCTCGGCGTACGTGGCGCCGTGCAGCTCGTCGACCGGCAGGTCCATCCGGTAGCGCTCGGTGAGCAGAGCGAGGATCGGGTCGGTGCCGTCACCGGCGACGAGCGGCCGGAACGCGCCGATCCGTTCCACCTGCCGGGACAACAACTCGGCCAGCCCGAGGGCCACCGTCGATTTTCCCCCGCCCGAGCCAACGCCGGTCAGGTACACGCTGCGCGCCACGGCAACCAACCTACAAGATCGAGGTCGGTGCTGTCCGTTCTGCCTGGTCAGCGCGGCTAGCCGGGGGAGAAGGTGGGAATTTTTCGCATCTACACTTGGCCTTGTGGAAGGCCCGACAGCACTGATTCCCGTCGTACCGGAATCGCCCCCCGTCTTCGTAGACCCGAGCGGGCGGCGACGCCGGCGGCTGCGCCGTCTCGCCTACTGCGCGGGTGCGGCGGGTGTGATCTACACGGTCATGGTGGGAGCCAGCTTCGCCGGCGGTCCGATCACCCCGGACAGCGTCATCCCGTTCGTCGAGCCGACCACCGAGCAGCGGCTGCCGTCGCCGAACCCGCCGGCGTCGCCCGCGCCCGCGCCGACCCGTCCCACGCCGGACACGCCCACCGACATCCGTACCGCTCCGGTGCGGGTGCCGGCCACCTCCGTCGCCCCCGCCACCACGGTCCCGCCGAGCCCTCGGTATCCCCGGCCGACCCGGACCGCCCCGACCGAGCCCCGGCCCGTCCGGACGCCGGCCACCACCGCGCCGCCCACCGCCCCCACCGCCGAGGTGCCGCCGCCCGTTGTCGACCCGCCGTCCGTCGTCGACCCGCCCGCCGCGCCGGTCGCGCCCGCCGATGAGTGACCAGGCGCCCGCGCGTCCGAACCCGCCGACAAGCGAGCAGCCCACAGTCACGCTGGACCCACGCCGGGTGCACGCCGCCCGCCGGCACCGGGCCGGGCTGCGGCCGGACGACGCGCCCACGGTCGTGCCGGCCGTCCGGCAGATCCCCGGAGCGCCGCAGATCCCCGGCCCGCGCCGGTCCCGTGGGCGGCGTTTGCTGCCCCGGCCGAGCTGGGCCCTGGTCGCCATGGTCGTGGTCGTCCTGGCCGGTCTGCTGGTCGTCGAGGCGTACACGAACGCCGCGTTCGTACCGGACAACCGGGTGACGCCCGGCAGTCAGCGGGAGGTTCCCAGCTCGGTGATCGGGGGCGGCCCGATCGTCAACGTCGGCGCGGAGGGCCGCACCCAGTCGCACCGCCTGCCGGAGGGCACCGTCGCGCTCACATTCGACGACGGACCCGACCCCCGGTGGACGCCGGAGGTGCTACGCGTCCTGGACAAGTACCAGGTCAAGGGCACCTTCTTCGTCATCGGCTCGCAGGTGGTCCGCAACCCGGAGGTGACCCGCCGGCTGGTGGCCGAGGGACACGAGCTGGGCGTGCACACGTTCACCCACCCCGACCTCGCCGCGCTGCCGGAGTGGCGGCGGGAGCTGGAGTACGCGCAGACGCAGCTCGCCGTCGCCAGCACCACAGGCGTCCGGCCGTCGCTGCTGCGCTTCCCGTACTCGTCCCGCGCGGACGCCTACACCGACCGGGACTGGCCGATGCTGCGGCACGCGGGCGAGCTGGGCTACCTCACCGTCGTCAACGACGTCGACAGCCGGGACTGGGAGCTGCCCCCGGTCGAGGAGATGGTCGCGAACGCCACGCCGGACGGGACGGCCGGCACGATCGCGCTGTGGCACGACGCGGGCGGCGACCGGTCCGGCACCGTGGCCGCGCTGGACCGGTACATCCCGGCGATGCTGGAGCGCGGGTACCGCTTCACCACGGTGAGCGAGGGACTCAACCAGACGTTCGCGGCCGCGGGTGTGTCCGGCCCGGTGGGCGGGCACACGGCGGCCACGCTCGACGAGCGGTTGCGGGGCCACGTCCTGGTCGGCGCGGTACGCGTGGCCGACGGCATGTTCGGGGTGCTCGGCGTCTTCTTCGTGCTCGTCGGGGTGCTCACCGTCGGCCGTACCCTGCTGCTGTTCGTCCTGGCCACCCGGCACGCGCGCCGTCGCCGTCGCCGCGACTGGTCCTGGGGCCCGCCGGTCACCGAACCGGTCTCGGTGATCGTGCCCGCCTACAACGAGCGGGAGGGCATCGCCGCGGCGGTGCGCTCGCTGGCCCTGGGCGACCATCCCGGCGGCATCGAGGTGGTGGTGGTCGACGACGGCTCCACCGACGGCACCGCCGACATCGTCGCGGCGCTGGGGCTGCCGAACGTCCGGGTCGTGCGCAAGCCCAACGGCGGCAAGCCGAGCGCGCTCAACACCGGCGTCGCGCTGGCCCGGCACGACCTGATCGTCATGGTCGACGGCGACACGATCTTCGAGCCGGACTCGGTCCGCCGGCTGGTCCAGCCGTTCGCCGACCCCCGGGTCGGCGTGGTCGCCGGCAACGTCAAGGTCGGCAACCGCCGCGGCCTGATCGCCAAGTGGCAGCACATCGAGTACGTCATCGGCTTCAACCTCGACCGCCGCCTCTACGAGACGCTGCGCTGCATGCCCACCGTCCCCGGAGCGATCGGCGCGTTCCGGCGCCAGGCGCTGGAGCAGGTGGGCGGCCTGACCGACGACACGCTGGCCGAGGACACCGACGTCACCATCGCCATCGGCCGCGCCGGCTGGCACATCGTGTACGAGGAGAGCGCCCGCGCCTGGACCGAGGCGCCGACCACCATCGGCCAGTTGTGGAAGCAGCGGTACCGGTGGAGCTACGGCACCATGCAGGCGATGTGGAAGCACCGGCGCTCGGTGATCGACAGCGGTCCGTCGGGCCGGTTCGGCCGGCGGTGCCTGTCGTTCCTGACGCTGTTCGGGGTGCTGCTGCCGCTGGCCGCACCGGTGATCGACCTGCTCGCGATCTACGGGCTGATCTTCCTGGACCGCAGCGACACGGTGGTGGCCTGGCTGGCGATGCTCGCGCTCCAGTTCCTCACCGCGGTGCTGGCCTTCCGGCTGGACCGGGAGAAGCTCGGCGTGCTCTGGGTGCTGCCGTTGCAGCAGTTCGTCTACCGGCAGGTGATGTACCTGGTGCTGCTCCAGGCGGTCGGCACCGCGCTGACCGGTGGCCGGCTGGGCTGGCAGAAGCTGCGGCGTACCGGAGACCTCCGGGTCGCCGGGCGGGGCGCGACCGGCTGACCCGTCAGTCGTCGTCCGGGTCGTCGAGGCGGGCCAGCCAGGTGGCGAACCGCTCGATCGGGGTCTCGAACTCCGGGTTCAGGTCGACGAAGTCACGCAGCCGCTCGCCCAGCCACTCCAGGCTGACCTGCTCGTCGCCCCGGCGCTCGACCAGCTCCTCGATGCCACGGTCGGTGAAGTACACGGTGTTCCTCTCGTCGTCGTACGGCAGCGGCCCGCCCCGGGTCGGGACGGGCCGCTGCCGGTGGTGTCGTCACGGGCGGGGGAGAGCCGCCTCGATCAGCGCGTTCTGCTCGACCTCGTGCATCTTCGCCGAACCCACCGCCGGCGCGGCGGCGGCCGGCCGGGAGATGCGGCGCAGCCGGACCTCGGGCAGGTGCTCCAGCAGGTTCAGCGCGACGAACGACCAGGCGCCCTGGTTGGCCGGCTCCTCCTGGACCCAGGCGAAGTCCTCGGCGTTCGGGTACTGCGCGAGCGCGGCCCGGACCTCCTCGACGGGCAGCGGGTAGAGCTGCTCCATCCGGATGATCGCGGTGTCCGTGACGCCCCGCTCCTGCCGGGCCTGGAACAGGTCGTAGTAGACCTTGCCCGAGCAGAGCAGCACGCGCTTGACCTGCTCCGGCGCCGGAGCCGCGGTGTCGGCCAGCACCGGCTGGAACGTGCCGGTGGTGAAGTCCTCCACCGGCGACACGCAGAGCTTGTGCCGCAGCAGCGACTTCGGCGTGAACACCACCAGCGGCTTGCGCTTGGGCGACAGGGCCTGGCGGCGCAGCAGGTGGAAGTAGTTCGCCGGGGTGGTCGGGATGGCCACCCGCATGTTGTCCTCGGCGCAGAGCTGCAGGAACCGCTCCGGGCGGCCGGAGGTGTGGTCCGGGCCCTGGCCCTCGTGGCCGTGCGGCAGCAGCAGGGTCACCGCGGAGCGCTGGCCCCACTTCACCTCGCCGGAGGAGATGAACTCGTCGATCACCGACTGGGCGCCGTTGACGAAGTCACCGAACTGGGCCTCCCAGGCGACCAGCGCGTTGATGTTCTCCACCGAGTAGCCGTACTCGAAGCCCATGGCCGCGTACTCGGAGAGCAGCGAGTCGTGGACGAAGAAGCGCGACCGCTCGCCGTCGGCGGTGAGCGACATCAGCGGCAGGTAGTCCTCGCCGGTCTTGGCGTCGACCACCGAGGCGTGCCGCTGGACGAACGTGCCGCGGCGCGAGTCCTGCCCGGCGAGCCGGACGGTGACGCCGTCGTGCAGCAGCGTGCCGAACGCGATGATCTCGGCGAAGCCCCAGTCGATGGCCCCCTCGACGGACATCTTGCGACGCCGCTCCAGCAGCTGCTGGATCCGCTTGTGCGGGGTGAAGCCCTCCGGCAGGTTGACGTGCGCCTCGCCGATCGCCTTGACCACTGCGGCGTCGGTGGCGGTGTCGACCTGCGGCTCCGGCTCCTCCTCCCGGGCCGGGCGGCTGAGCTGACGCGGCGTGGTGGCGGCGTCCCGGGTGGCCTTGAAGACCCGCTCCAGCTGCCCCTGGTAGTCGCGCAGCAGCTCCTCCGCGTCCTCCACGGTGATGTCGCCGCGCCCGATCAGCTCCTCGGTGTAGAGCTTCCGGACCGACCGCTTCGAGTCGATGATCTTGTACATCTCCGGGTTGGACATCGACGGGTCGTCACCCTCGTTGTGCCCGCGCCGGCGGTAGCAGACCATGTCGATCACGACGTCCTTGTTGAACGCCTGCCGGTACTCGAACGCGAGCCGGGCCACCCGGACCACTGCCTCCGGGTCGTCGCCGTTCACGTGGAAGATCGGCGCCTGGATCATCCGGGCCACGTCGGTGCTGTAGAGGCTGGACCGGCTGTACTCCGGGGCGGTGGTGAAGCCGACCTGGTTGTTGACGACCACGTGCACGGTGCCGCCGGTGCGGTAGCCGCGCAGCTGGGAGAGGTTGAGCGTCTCGGCGACCACACCCTGGCCGGCGAAGGCAGCGTCACCGTGCACGGCCAGCGGCAGCACGGTGTAGCCCTCCAGCTTGAGGTCGATCCGGTCCTGCTTGGCCCGGACTATGCCCTCCAGCACCGGGTCGACGGCCTCCAGGTGCGACGGGTTCGCCACCACCGACACCTTGACCGCGTGCTCGCCGTCCGGGGTGGTGAACTTGCCGTTCTGGCCGAGGTGGTACTTCACGTCGCCCGAGCCCTGCGTGGACCGCGGGTCGAGGTGTCCCTCGAACTCGGAGAAGATCTTCTCGTACGGCTTGCCGACGATGTTCGCCAGCACGTTGAGCCGGCCGCGGTGCGCCATGCCGATGACGACCTCGTCCAGACCGGCCTCGGCGGAGCACTCCAGCACCTCGCCGAGCAGCGGGATCAGCGACTCGCCGCCCTCCAGCGAGAAGCGCTTCTGGCCGACGTACTTGGTCTGCAGGAACGTCTCGAACGCCTCGGCGGCGTTGAGCCGGTTCAGCACGTGCTTCTGCTCGTCGGAGCTGGGCTTCTCGTACTTGCGCTCGACCCGCTCCTGGATCCAGCGGCGCTCCTCCGGATCCTGGATGTGCATGTACTCGATGCCGACCCGGCGGCAGTACGAGTCGCGCAGCACGCCGAGGATCGAGCGCAGCTTCATCCGCTGCTGGCCGGCGAAGCCGTTGACCGGGAAGACGCGGTCGAGATCCCACAGGGTGAGCCCGTGCTGGAGGACGTCCAGATCCGGGTGCTTGCGGATCTTGAACTCCAGCGGGTCGGTGTCGGCCATCAGGTGGCCGCGCACCCGGTACGCGTGGATCAGCTCGTGCACCCGAGCGGTCTTGTTGATCTGGCCTTCGCTGTCGACGGCCACGTCGCGCATCCAGCGCACCGGCTCGTACGGGATCCGCAGCGAGGTGAAGATGTCGTCGTAGAAGCCGCGCTCGCCGAGCAGCAGCTCGTGCATCACCTTGAGGAACTCGCCGGACTGCGCGCCCTGGATGATCCGGTGGTCGTACGTGCTGGTCAGCGTGATGACCTTGCTGACCGCGTTCTCGGCCAGGGTGGCCTCGCTCATGCCCTGGTAGGGGGCCGGGTATTCCATCGCACCGACGCCGATGATGGCGCTCTGCCCCTGCATCAGACGCGGGATCGAGTGCACCGTGCCGATGCCGCCCGGGTTGGTCAGCGAGATCGTGGTGCCGGAGTAGTCGTCCATGGTCAGCTCGTTGCGGCGGGCGCGCCGGACCACGTCCTCGTACGCCTGCCAGAACTGCCGGAAGTCCATCTGCTCGCAGCCCTTGATGGACGGCACCACCAGGTTGCGCGAGCCGTCCGGCTTGACCAGGTCGATCGCGATGCCCAGGTTGACGTGCTCCGGGCGGACCATCGCCGGCTTGCCGTCGACCTCGGCGAAGGAGTTGTTCATCTCCGGGTGCTCGACGACCGCGCGGACCAGCGCGTACCCGATCAGGTGGGTGAAGCTGACCTTGCCACCGCGACCACGGGTCAGGTGGTTGTTGATCACGATGCGGTTGTCGACGAGCAGCTTGGCCGGGACGGCGCGCACGCTGGTGGCGGTCGGGACCGACAGCGACGCGTCCATGTTCTGCACGATCTTGGCGGCGACGCCGCGAAGCGGCGTGGTGCCCGCGGCGCTCGCGGTCGGCGCCTTGGCGGCCGGCTTGGCCGGGGCGGACTTCTTCGCCGGCTCAGGCGCCTTCGCCGCCGGCTTCGCTGCGGGCTTGGCCGGGGCGGACGCCTTCGGCTCGGCCTTGGGGGCGGCCTTCGGCTCCGCCTTGGCGGGCTGCTCCTTGACGGTGGCCACTGCTTCCTGCTGCTCGGCCGGCTCCGGCTTCGCGGCCGGCTTGGCCTGCCCGTCCGGGCGCGGCGTGGCGGCGCCCGGGGCCGGCCGGTAGTCGGCGAAGAAGTCGTGCCAGGCCGAATCGACGCTCGAGGGGTCGGCGAGGTAACGCTGGTACATCTCCTCGACGATCCACTCGTTCGGGCCGAAACCCGCCAGTGGGTTCTCCTGCGAAGTCTGCTGGGTCGACACGGCCGCTAATCGCCTCTTTCACGCGGTTGTGAATGTCACGGTGGCCCCCGGTGACCCCCGGTTGCCGACGCTGGGTAAACCGATTCCAAGGCTACGCCGTGCGCTGCGCGCAGGCATTCTCGCCTCCGGCTGGTGGTCCGTTTCACAGAAGATGCCAGAAGTTCGGCAAACGCTGCGTGATCCGCCGACTCCTGCTAGACGGCGAAGGCCCCGGCCGGTGACGGGTGTCACCGGCCGGGGCCCGGCCTGACCGCGAGGTCAGGAGATGTCGCGCTTGCGGATCGTGGCCACGCCGATCGCGCCGGCCACCACCGCGTACCCGATCAGCACCAGCGCGCCCGCCCACTGCGGCGGGTTGCCCGGGATGTCGGTGTCGCCGCCCACCATGAGCCCGGAGGCCAGGGACGGGACCAGCAGCTGGAGCTTGTTGATCCAGTCGCCGTACCGCGAGGCGAGCAGGCTCAGCACGATCGCCGCACCGATCGCGCCACCCAGGTAGAACAGGATGCCGGTCACGGTGGCGCCGATCTGGCTGCGGATCAGCACGCCGAGCCCGACGCCGAGCACCGACCAGAGCAGGTAGGCCAGGCCGTTGAGCGCGATCGCCCGCCAGATCGCCCCGCTGCCGAGCTGCGAGCCGACGTCCACCGAGTTGAGGATCAGCGGCGAGATGATCAGGTTCAGCACAGTGGTGACGAGCCAGAACAGCAGCGCCAGCACGCCGGCCGCGGCCAGCTTGGCCAGCATCACCGCGGTGCGGTGCGGTGCGGTGAGGAACGTGGTGGTCACCGTCTGGTGGAAGAACTCGCTGGTCACCACCACGATGCCGAGCAGCAGCACGATGAGCAGGCCGAAGAACTGGCCGTTGGTGTAGAGGTTGGCCGCCAGGTTGTCGGCGGCCGAGATGGCCTGCAACTGGTCGGACTGCTCGGCCGGTACCTCGCCGAAGTCCCCGCCGGCCAGCGCCTCGGTCTGCAACCAGTTGAAGAACAGCGTGAGCGCCCACAGCGCCAGGCTGATCAGCCCGAAGATCCACCAGGTGCTGGTGGTACGGATCTTGAGCAGTTCGGATCGGACCAGCGTCATCGGATCTCCGCCTTTCCGGCCGTCAGCTCCAGGAAGACCCCTTCGAGGTCGGGGCGCTCGGTGGTCAGCTCGTGCAGCTCGACCTTGGCGGCCAGCGCGACGCGGCCCACGGTCGGCGCGTCCACGCCGCTGACCAGCAGCGCGCCGTGCGGGTCGGCCTCCACGGTGGCCGACTGCTCGCGCAGCGCCGCGGCCAGTTCGTCGGCCTGCGGGGTACGCACCCGCACCCGGACGTCGTGCGTCATCGACGCCATCACCTGGTCGACCGGGCCCTGCCGGACCAGCTTGCCGGCCGCGATGATCACCACGTCGTCGGCGAGCAGCTGCATCTCGGAGAGCAGGTGGCTGGAAACCAGCACCGTGCGACCCTCGGCGGCGAGCCCCTTGAGGAAACCGCGCATCCAGCGGATGCCCTCCGGGTCCAGGCCGTTGGCCGGCTCGTCCAGGATCAGTACCTGGGGGTTGCCGAGCATGGCGGCCGCGATGCCGAGCCGCTGCTTCATGCCGAGCGAGTAGCCCTTGAACTTGCGCTTCGCCGCGGGCGTGAGCCCGACCAGCGCCAGCGCCTCGTCGGCGCGCTCCTTCGGCAGGCCCGCCGCCGCGCAGATCACCCGCAGGTGGTTGATGCCGGTGCGGCCCTTGTGCGCGCTGGACGCCTCCAGCACCGCGCCGACCGTACGCAGCGGGTCGGGCAGGTCGGCGTACCGGCTGCCACCGATGGTCGCCGTGCCGGCGCTCGGCGTCACCAGGTTGAGCAGCATGCGCAGCGTGGTCGTCTTACCGGCGCCGTTCGGGCCGAGGAAGCCGGTGACCCGGCCCGGCTCGACAGTGAACGACAGGTTGTCCACCGCGCGGACGTTCTTGTATTGCTTGGTCAGGCCGGACACGATGATCTGGCCGGTCCCGACACTGGGGCGTGGCTGCCCGTCGGACATCATTCTCCTCTCCTGCCCCGGCGGGCTCGTCGCGCGCCGGTGGGGGCACCGTTGCGGGGGCACCCGGCAACAGCCTTCCAACCCGGCGCAAGGGGGTCAATCAGGCGGGACGCGTACGCGCCGTCCTCCTCAGGGAGGAGATCAACGAGCCGGCAGCGCCACCCAGGTGGCCCGGGCGCGGCCGAGCAGCGCGCCGTCCGCACCGTACAGGCTGGTGTGCACCTCGGCCCGGCGTCCCTCGGAACCGACCGCGACGCCTGTCACCACGCACTCGTCGCCGGGCCGCGGCAGCGCCGTGACCTGCGCGGCGATCCGCCCCAGCACGTACGGCCGGCCGGGCGCGAGCACCGCCCAGCCGCCCGGGCAGTCCAGCGCCGCCCACACCGTGGCGGGCACCACGGCGGCCGGCGCGCGGAACGGCGCGGCGGTCCGTCCGTCCGGCAGCGGACCGGGGAAGATCCGCAGCCCGTCCGGGTTCTCCGGGCCGCAGACGTAGCAGCGGGGGAAGGGGTGGTCCACCAGACCGGGGTACGCCCGCGCGGCCCGCGCCGCCGTCGCCGGGTCCACCGGTGGCACCAGCGCGTCGACCGGCTCGACCCGGCGTACCTCGGCGACGAGGTGACCGTCCGGGTCGCGTACCTCGCCGTCGCCCGCGGTCAGCGGGGTGTCCAGCGGCGGCGGCCGGCGCAACGTGACCTCCACCGGGCCCCGGTCGTCGATCAGCGCGGCGAAGATCCCGGCGCTCCAGCCGCCGTTGCCGGAGCCGTCCGGTCCCTGGAAGCGGGCCTCCACCAGCATGTGCACCTCCGGGTTCCCTCCGCCGGCGCCGTCGCGGGCGGTCCGCCCGGCAGCCTCGCACACGCCGGTGGCGGCCCGGCCGTCCCGGTTCGCACGCCGCCGCCGACCGGCGTTCACCGGATCGACACCCCTCGCCCCGTCCGGTGGCAACCCGGGGCACCTACACAGGAGTCATGGCCGTTCTGCACGCCGCTGGCGCACCGCTCACGACCAGCGGTTACACCCTGCTGATCGCCGACGACCCGACTCTGGTCGCGGCCGCGCAACGCCTGCGCCACGAGGTGTTCGCCGGCGAACTCGGCGCCACTCTCCCGGCCGGCGCCGCCGGGCTCGACACCGACGAGTTCGACGCGTACTGCGACCACCTGGTGGTGCTGCGCGAGGGCACCAGCGAGGTCGTCGGCACGTACCGGCTGCTGCCGCCGGGCCGCACCGACCGCCGGTACGCCGACGGCGAGTTCGACCTGAACCCGCTGGCCCCGCTCCGCGACCGGATGGTCGAGGCGGGCCGCTCCTGTGTCCACCCGGACCACCGCACCGGCGCCGTGATCAACCTGATGTGGGCCGGGATCTGCCGCTACCTGCACCTGCGCGGCTCGCGCTGGCTCGGCGGCTGCGCCTCCGTGCCGGTCGCCGACGGCGGGACCGCCGCCGCGCAGGTGTGGGCCGAGGTGACCGCCCGGCACCTCGCGCCGCCGCTGCTGCGGGTCACCCCGCGCCGGCCCTGGTTCGCGGAGGCGCCCGCCGCCGACCCCGCCGCGCTCACCCCGGCGCAACGCCGGGCGCTCGTGCCGCCGCTGCTGCGCGGCTACCTGCGGCTCGGCGCCTGGGTGGCCGGCGAGCCCGCGTACGACGCTGACTTCGGCTGCGCCGACTTCTACGTGCTGTTCTCGATGGACCGGATGAACCCGCGCTACCTGCGGCACTTCCTCGGCGAGGCCGGGTCGTGACCGCCGCGCACGCTCTCGGCGCCCCGGCCGGTTCCCGCGCCCGCAGCACCGGGGAGGGTCTGTGGCGGCCCGCCTCGGGCTGCGGGCCGGACTGTCTGCCGGCGCCCGCCGCCCCGGACGTGTCGTGGCCGCGCCGGGCCGGGCGGCTGCTCGGCGTACTCGGGATGCTCCTGGCCGGGGCGGGCCTGGCCGCACTGTTGCCGCTCCTGCCGGCGGGCCGGGGCCGGGCCGCGTCGCGCGGCTGGGCGCGGTGGACCCTGCGTACCCTCGGGGTCCGGCTGCTGCTCCGCGGCCGGGTGCCGCGCGGGCGTGCGCTGCTGGTCGCCAACCACGTCTCCTGGCTGGACATCCTGGCGGTGCTCGCAGTGTCGCCGGTCCGGATGGTGGCGAAGCGCGAGGTCCGGAGCTGGCCGCTGGTCGGCGCACTGGCCGCCGCGGCGGGCACCGTCTTCGTGGACCGGTCCCGGCCGCGTGACCTGCCGGCCACCGTCGCGCGGGTGGCCGGCGCGCTGCGGTCCGGGCGGTCGGTGGCGGTGTTCCCGGAGGGTACGACCTGGTGCGGCGCCGCTTCGGACTGCCGCCCGAGCCGTGGCTTCCGCCCGGCGATGTTCGAGGCCGCCGTGGCGGCGGGCGCTCCGGTGGTGCCGTTGCGCATCGGCTACCGGTACGCGGGTGATCCGAGCACCCTGCCCGCCTTCCTCGGTGCGGAGACGCTCGTGGCGTCGGTACGCCGGGTGCTCGCCGCCCGGGGCCTGACCGTGTCGGTGACGGTGAGCGCCGCGCTGCACCCGGCCGAGGGCGCTGATCGCCGCGCGCTGGCCCGGATCGCCGAGGCCGCCGTCCACCCGGGCGCGCGGCTCGTCGGGGACGCGACATAGTCGCGATAGTGTCTTGTTCAGTCGCGATGTATCGCGTTATGCTCCTCGCAACACCGGGTGTGCCGTGGGTCGGCACGCCGACGAGGGGAGCGTGTCATGGCCAACTGGACGGTCGAGAGCCCGCAGCGGATCACCGTGGACGAGCCGATCACCCGGCTCGACGCCGAGCTGATCAGCGGCCGGCTGAACGTGGTCGGCGCCGACGGACCGGCCCGGGTCGACGTGACCCGGATCAGCAGCCGGCCGCTCCTCGTCGAGGTGCGCGACGGGCGGCTGACGATCCGGCACAAGCGCAAGCCCGGCCTGCTCGGCATCTTCTCCTGGTTCGGCAACCGGATCCGGGCCGAGGTGTCCGTCGCCGTTCCGCCGGACGTGCTGGCCACCCTGTCGGTAGTCAGCGGCGCGCTCGTCGCGTCCGGGCTGCGCCGGGAGACCCGGGTCGACGTCACCTCCGGCCAGGTCACGCTGCGCGGGCTGCGGGGGCGGACGAGCGCGAAGGTCATCTCCGGGCCGGTCGAGGCGCTCGGCATCGGCGGCGACCTGGACCTGGAGACGGTCTCCGGTGAGCTGATCCTGGCCGACAGCGCGCCCGAGCGGGTCCGCGCCCACGCCGTCTCCGGCTCGATCACCTGCGACCTGGACAACCCGCGCGGCAGCGAGATTCGGCTCAGCGCCATCTCCGGCAGCATCACCGTGCGGGTCCGTGAGGACAGCGACCTCACCGTGCACCTGCACACCACCTCCGGCAAGATCACCAGCGGCTTCCCGCAGGTGGACAGCGGTGGACGCGGGATCGGCTCGATCAAGGACAGCCACGGTGTGCTCGGCGGGGGTGCGGGTAGGCTCTGGGCCTCCGCGACCTCCGGCAGCATCGCGCTGCTCGCCCGCCCGGTCGCGCCCGTCGACCATGTGGAGGACGTGCCGTGACCGCGGTGTTCAGCCACGGCCGGCTCCGGCTCTACCTGCTGAAGCTGCTCGACGACGGTCCGAAGCACGGCTACGAGCTGATCCGTCTGCTGGAGGAGCGCTTCCTCGGCCTGTACGCACCAAGCGCCGGCACCATCTACCCGCGCCTGCAACGGCTGGAGGCGGAAGGGCTGGTCACGCACACCGCAGCGGGCGGACGCAAGGTCTACGAGATCACCGAGGCGGGCCGCGCCGAACTGCGGCAGCGCGCCGACGAGCTGTCGACGCTGGAGAGCGACATCGGCGCCGCCGTCGAGGACCTCTCCGCGCTGGCCGGGGAGATCCGCACCGAGGTACGCGGATCGGTGCGCGACCTGAAGCGGGAGCTGCGCGAGGTGGCCCGCCAGACCCGGCAGGGCGGCTGGACGGCGTCCACCGCCCGCCCGGCGAGCGGCGAGGGCCCGGCCCGCCCGGACGACTCGCCGCTGCTCGCCGACTTCGACAAGCGGCTGGCCGCGTTCACGGTCGAGGTCGGGGCGCTGGTCCGGGCCCGGCGGCTGAGCGACAACCAGCTCCGTACCGCGATCCGGCTGCTCGACGGCGCGCTGGAGGGCCTGCGGCGACTGCTCCGCTGATCTCACAGGTTGTTTCCAGGGAGCACCCAGCGCGGCCGCAGCCGGAGCGCGGATGATGGGTGACATGGCGGCTACCCAGACCGAGGCTCGGCTTCTCGTCGTCGAGGACGACCCCAACATCCTCGAACTGCTCTCCGCGAGCCTGCGCTTCGCGGGCTTCGACGTGGCCACCGCGACCAGCGGCAGTGCCGCGCTGAACGCCGCCAAGGACCACCGGCCCGACCTGGTGGTGCTCGACGTGATGCTGCCCGACCTGGACGGCTTCGAGGTCATCCGGATGCTGCGCGAGGGCGGTACGCGTACCCCGGTGGTCTTCCTGACCGCGCGGGACGCCACCGACGACAAGATCCGTGGGCTCACCCTGGGCGGCGACGACTACGTCACCAAGCCGTTCAGCCTGGAGGAGCTGACCGCCCGGATCCGGGCCGTGCTGCGGCGTACCGCGACCGGCGACCAGACTCCCTCCCGGCTCACCTTCGCCGACCTGGAACTGGACGAGGAGACCCACGAGGTGCACCGGGCCGGCCAGCGCGTACAGCTGTCGCCGACCGAGTTCAAGCTGCTGCGCTACCTGATGCTCAACGCCAACCGGGTGCTCAGCAAGGCGCAGATCCTCGACCACGTCTGGAACTACGACTTCCGGGGTGACGACAACATCGTCGAGTCCTACATCTCGTACCTGCGGCGCAAGGTCGACAACACCCAGCCCCGGCTGATCCACACGCTCCGGGGAGTGGGATACGTGCTCCGCAAGCCGGCGGCGTGAACGTCGTCCACGACGCGAAGGGCAGGCTGCGTAGCGTCCCGCTCCGGCTGAAGCTCGTCGCCGCGGTCCTCGCGCTCGTGGCTGTGGCGCTGGTGGTGATCAGCGGTCTGACGGCGTTCCTGCTGCGGAACTACCTGATCGGGCAGGCGGACGACCAGCTCCGCGGCGGCGCGTACACGGTGGCCAACACGCTCGACAGGGCCGGCGGCGGCCCGATCAAGATCACCATTCCGTCGGACTACGTGGCGTCCACCGTGGCGCCCGGCGAGTTGCCCGATGAGCCGAGGCGCTACGAGGGCCTGCGCGACGAGGAACTGCCCCGGTTCCCCGCCGACTACGCGGGCTACCAGGAGCGGGTGGGCGACCCGTTCACCGTGCGCTCCGAGGACGGCCGCAGCCGGTGGCGGATGCTCTACACCGCCCTGCCCGACGGGCGGATCATCGCGTTCGGGCAGCACCTCACCGGCATCGACTCCGCGGTCGGCCGGCTGGTGTGGATAGACCTCCTGGTCGGTGGCGCGGTGCTGATCTCGCTGGCGTCCGTCGGCGCCGGGATCGTGCGTACCAGCCTGAAGCCGCTGGTGGAGATAGAGCGTACGGCGGCCGCCATCGCCGGCGGTGACCTGACCCGGCGGGTGCCCGACCCGGAGGAGGGGCGGTCGTGCCCGACCTCTGAGCTGGGCCGCCTGTCCCGGGCGCTCAACGCCATGCTGGCCCAGATCGAGGCCGCGTTCACCGCGCGGGCCGCCTCCGAGGCGGCGGCGCGCAGCGCCGAGATGGGCGCGCGGGACGCCGCCGCGTATGCGCAGGCGTCGGAGGCGCGGGCCCGCCGGTCCGAGGAGCGGATGCGGCAGTTCATCGCCGACGCCTCGCACGAGCTGCGCACGCCGCTGACCACCATCCGGGGCTTCGCCGAGCTGTACCGGCAGGGCGCGGCGCGGGCGCCGGAGCAGACCGCCGACCTGCTGCGCCGCATCGAGGACGAGGCGTCCCGGATGGGTCTGCTGGTGGAGGACCTGCTGCTGCTGGCGCGGATGGACCGGGAACGGCCGATCGCGCTGGCCCCGGTCGAGCTGCCGGTGCTGGCCTCGGACGCGGTGGAGGCGGCCCGGGTGGTCGCCCCGGACCGGCGGATCGAGCTGGAGCGGGAGCCGGGCGCCGGCCCGCTGGTGGTGCTCGGCGACGACGCGCGCCTGCGTCAGGTGATCGGCAACCTGATGACGAACGCGCTCACCCACACCCCGCCGGACGCGTCGGTGACGCTGCGGCTGCGGGCGGAGGCGGGCAACCTCGCCGTGGTGGAGGTGGCGGACACCGGTCCCGGGCTCACCCCGGAGCAGGCCGAGCGGGTCTTCGAGCGGTTCTACCGGGTGGACGCCGCGCGTACCCGCCGGGCCGGCGGACCGATCAGCACCGGCCTCGGCCTGGCCATCGTGGCGGCGCTCGTCGCCGCGCACCACGGCACCGTCGAGGTGGCGGAGACGCCGGGCGGCGGGGCGACGTTCCGGGTGAAGCTGCCGCTGCTGCCGGAGGCGCCCGAGCCGGGCGAGTGACATTCAGAAAACTTCCAGGCGGATTCCAGGCTGGTGACAGTGCTACGGGGAAAGCTGGTGACATGACCGACCACGAGACCGATCCGCAGCGGTCGCCGGCCCCCGCCGACGCCGAGCCGTCGCACCACACCGCCGAGCTGCCCCGCGTCGAGAGCGGGACGTCGGACTCCTCCAGCAACCCGGCCGCGGCGTCGGTTCCGGCCGACTCCCCGGCCGCCGGAACCAGCACGCCCGCCGGGCCGTACCCGCCGCAGCCGGCGACGCCGTCCGCGCCGCCGTATCCGGCCTCGGGGCAGCCGCACCCCTGGTACGGGCAGCAGCAGGGCGGCTGGAACCAGCAGGCCACCTCGGGCTACCCGTCCACCCAGCACGGCGGGCCGGTCCCGTCGTACCAGGCTCAGCCGTACCAGACGCAGCAGGGCTACCAGTCGTACCAGCCCGGGCAGCCGATGCCGCAGTGGGGCCAGCAGCAGCCGCCGCGGCCCAGCCGGGCCGGGAAGATCGTCGGCGCGGGCGCGCTGGCACTGGCGCTGATGTTCGGCTCCGGCGTGGCGGGTGGCGCCCTCGCTCTCGGGCTCAACGGGGACGGGCCCACCCGCACCTACTCGGCCGCTCCGGTGATCAACAGCGCCGACCTGCCCAAGATCGCGGCCTCCGTCCAGGACAGCATCGTCACGATCATGACGGGCAGCGGTGAGGGCTCCGGGGTGATCCTCAGCGCCGACGGGTTCGTGCTCACCAACAACCACGTGGTCGCCGGCGGCGGCGACACCGTCCGCGTGGTCTTCGCCAACGGCAAGAGCGCCTCCGCGAAGGTCGTCGGCACCGACCCGAAGACCGACCTGGCGGTGGTCCAGGCCAGCGGCGTCAGCGACCTGAAGGCGGCCAAGTTCGGCGACAGCGACGCCATGCAGGTCGGTGACCAGGTGCTCGCCCTGGGCAGCCCGCTCGGCCTCCAGGGCTCGGTCACCGCCGGCATCCTCAGCGCCCGCGACCGCACCATCCAGGCGGGCGGCGGCCAGCAGCAGAACCCGCAGCAGGGCGCGAGCTCGATCTCCGGCCTCCTGCAGACCGACGCCCCGATCAACCCGGGCAACTCCGGCGGCGCGCTGGTGAACACCCGGGGTGAGGTCATCGGCATCAACACCGCCATCGCCACCGCCGGACAGGGCAGCACCGGGAACATCGGCGTGGGCTTCGCCATCCCGAGCAACAAGGCCAAGGACGTGGCCGAGAAGCTCCAGCGCGGCGAGAAGATCAGCCACCCCTCGCTCGGGGTGAGCGTGAACGGCGCCGAGGACGGCGGAGCGCTCGTCGCCGCCGTCACGCCCGGCAGCCCCGCCGAGAAGGCCGGGCTCCAGCGCGGCGACGTGATCACCAAGTTCGGCGACAAGGTGATCAACGATTCGAACGACCTGGTCGGCGCCGTGCAGGCCGGCAAGGTCGGTGACCGGGTCGAGGTGCAGTACAAGCGAAACGGATCCAGCGAGAGCGCAACCGTGACGCTCGCCGAGACGTCGTAGTCCCGAGGACCTGCCTCCCTCCTGGGCGGCGGGTGACGGAGCCAAGGGGGTTGGCTCCGTCACCCGCCGCCCCTCCTCGTTTTCTCACCCGGTGCGGGTGAGCGCGCCTCACCCGCACCGTGGGCAGGCTCGGGGCATGACGACCACGTCCGCCGTGCGTACCGACCAGGAGATCCAGCGCGACGTCCTCGCCGAACTGGACTGGGACGCGCAGACCCGCGCCACCGAGGTCGGCGTGACGGTCTCGCGGGGCGTCGTCACGCTCACCGGCCAGGTGGACAGCTACGCCCGGCGCTGGGCCGTCGAGCGCTGCGCCCACCGGGTACGCGGCGTCCGGGCGGTCGCCAGTGACCTGGCCGTCGACCTGCCCGCCACGGACCTGCGTACCGACGCGGACATCGCGATCGCGGCAGGCCGGGCGCTGGAGTGGGACAGCTTCGTGCCCGCCGAGCGGCTGGACGTGACGGTGGCCGACGGCTGGGTGATGCTCCGGGGCGAGGTCGAGTTCGGCTTCCAGCGCCGTACCGCCGAGCGGGAACTGCGCCGGCTGCGGGGCGTACGCGGGGTGACGAACCTGGTCGAGGTGCGGCCCCCGGCTCCGCCGAGCGACGAGCAGAGGCGGCTCGACCTGCGCGCCCTGCTGCTGCGGCGCACCGGGACCGATCGGATCGACGCCCGGGTCGACGGGGACACGGTGGTGCTCGACGGCGCGGTGAGCGCCTGGTGGCAGCGGGAGGACGCGGAACGGGCCGCCTGGGCGCTGCCCGGCGTACGGGAGGTGCACGTCGGGATCGTGGTGTCCGGCTGACCGGGTGTCGTTTACCGAGGGCCGGGCCGGGAACCCGCGCGCAGCGGGGTACGCCGGGGACCGACGGGGAGGACTCGTGGCCGTGAACCAGCAGTCCCCGGAGCGCGCCCGGGCCGGGCCGCTGCGGATCGCCATGGTGGTGCCGCCGTGGCTGTCGGTGCCGCCGCCCGGCTACGGCGGGCTGGAGACAGTGGTGGCGGGCCTCGTCGACGCGCTCGTCGACAGGGGACACCGCGTCACGCTGTTCGGCGCCGGGACCGAACACGGCACCGCCGCCGACTTCGTCTCCACCTGCGACGACCTCCAGTACGAGCGGATGGGCGAGTCGCTGCCCGAACTGGCGCATCTCGCTCACGTGGACCGCCTGGTCGACCCGGCCGCCTTCGACCTGATCCACGACCACACCACGATCGGCCCGCTGGTGGCCGGCCGCCGCCGGGTGCCCACCGTGGCCACCGTGCACGGCAACCCGGTCGGGGAGTACGGCACGGTGCTCGGCAACACCGACCGGGGGGTGGGGCTGGTCGCGATCTCGCACACCCAGCGCCGGGCCAACCCGGGTCTGCCCTGGGCCGGCACGGTGCACAACGCGATGCCGCTGCGGGACATCCCCCGCAAGCGCAGCCCCGGCGCGGGCCCGGTGCTCTGGCTGGCCCGGTTCAGCCCGGACAAGGGCCCGGACGTGGCGATCGCGGCCTGCCGCGCGGCCGGGTTGCCGCTCACGCTCGCGGGCAAGAGCAACGAACCGGCCGAGCGCCGCTACCTGGAACAGGTGGTCCGGCCGCTGCTCGGCGACGACGTGACACTCGTGGTGAACGCGGACCGGGCGACGGCGTTGCGGCTGCTGCTGGACGCGCGTTGCCTGATCATGCCGATCCAGTGGGCGGAGCCGTTCGGCATGGTGATGGTGGAGGCGATGGCGACCGGTACACCGGTGGTGGCGCTGGGCCGCGGCGCGGTGCCGGAGCTGGTCCGCGACGGGGTCACCGGTTTCGTCTGCGAGCACCCCGGCGAGCTGCCGGCGGCGTTGCGGGCGGCGGCTGACCTGGACCCGGCGGACTGCGTGGCGCACGTGGGGGAGAACTTCTCGGTGGAGCGGATGGCCGCCGACTACGAGGCTGTCTACCGGGGCTTCCTCGCCGCGCGGGCGCCCGCACGGGCACCCCTGGCGGTGGCGCCGGCCGTCGCCGGGTGAGCCGTCAGGTCTGCCCGGCCACGAGTTCCGCCGCGGCGGCGTCGAGTCGCCGCGCGTACCCGGGGCTGATGCTGCCCTCGCGGCGACGCTCGTCGATCTTGCCGCGGAGCCGGTCCACGGCGGCGGTCACCTCGCCCTCACCGCTCGCGGCGACCGCGTTGCGCAGCAGGTTGCGCAGGTCCACCCCGACGTCCTCGCGGATCTGGCCCTCCGTCAGCCCGTCCTCGATCAGCCCGTCCACCCGTTCGGCGGCGTCGGCCTGACCGGCGCCCGGCGGGCGGGCGCCGCCGGTCGGCGGCACCGACGTCGGCGCGGCCGGCGACGTGGTGGCCGGCGTCTCGGTCACCGGCGGCTCGGCGGGCGTCGGTTGCACCGGCCCGGCGGTCGGCAGCACTCGGGGGTCGGCGGGCCGGTCCGGCGTCAGCGCGGGCGCCAGCAGCGCCGCGGCGGCGACCACTGCCACGCCGACGGCCGCCACCGTGAGGGTGCGGCGCCGCCCGGCCCGGCTGCCGGAACCGGCTGCGCGGCGGGGACGGGCTCCGGGGCGGGACCGGCCCCGGCGGCGCGGCTGCGGCGGCCGGTTCCGGGCCGGCCGGCGGCGAGGTCAGAGCGGGCAGCGTCATGGTCGGCGCCAGCATGGTGGCGGCCTGCGGGTCCGCCGGCAGCATCTGGTCGCGCAGCACGGCAGCCACCCGGTGCGCGGTGGGCCGGCGACGCGGGTCGCGGGCCAGGCACCGCAGGCAGATCTCCGCGACCGGCCGGGGCAGCCCCGGTACGTCGTCCAGCGTGGGTTCCGGACTGTCCGCGAGCGCCGCGCTCAGTTGCTCCCAGGTCTCCGCCGGGTACGGCGGCTGCCCGGTCAGCGTCTCGAACAGCAGCACGCCCAGCGAGTACACGTCGGTGGCCGGCTGGGCGGGCGCCCCGTCGAGCCGTTCCGGGGCCACGTACGCCGGGGTGCCGAACGTGCCGCCGTCCTCGTCGTCGTCCGGCGTGCCGATCCGGGTGGCGATGCCGAAGTCGAGCACCTTCGCGCCGGTGCCGGTCATCATGACGTTCGCCGGTGTGACGTCGCGGTGCACGATGCCGAGCCGGTGTGCCGCGGCCAGCGCCTCGGCCACCTGCGCGCCCGTCTCCACCGCCACCGGCCAGGGCAGCGGCCCCTGGGTGAGCCGGTGCTCCAGCTCCTCGCCGCTGAGCAGCTCCATCACCACGAACGAGGTGATCGAGCCGTCCGGGGCCACCGTCTCGCCGTAGTCGTGCACGGCGGTGACGTGCGGATGGTCGAGCTGGGCGGCCGAGCGGGCCTCCTCGCGCACCATGTCGCGGAACCGCGCGTCGGCGGCGAGCGAGGGGGCGAGCACCTTCACCGCCACCACCCGGTCGAGCACCTCGTCGCGGGCACGCCAGATCACCGACATGCCACCGGCACCGATCCGGTCGATGAGCCGGTACCGCCGGGCCAGCAGACGGCCGGCCTGGAGTGTCGCCATCAGCTCGCACCTGCCTGTGCTCGGGAGCGCTATCAGGTTCCGTGAATGTGTCTTACGTGTCAACAGTCCGCGCGGCGCCAATCGCGCGGCGCACATCCACGATGGCTCCCCGTCACCGCCGGGAGCGGCGGGGACGTCCGCCCGGCCGGTTGTGGGCCGCGTGCCAGGATGAACGCATGGCAGCAGGTCCGGTGGCGTTCGTGCTCGGCGGCGGGGGAGTGCTCGGCGCGGTCGAGGTGGGCATGCTGCGTGCGCTGTTCCGCGCCCGGATCACACCCGATCTGGTGCTCGGTACGTCGATCGGCGCGGTCAACGGCGCCCTGGTCGCCGCCGACCCGACCGAGGCGGTCACCGACCGGCTGGTCCGGCTCTGGGCCTCGCCCGAGGCCAGCGAGGTGTACGGCGACTCGGTCGCCCGGCAGTTGCGCCGATTCGCCGCCCGCACCCACCTGCACTCGCCCCGCCCGCTGTACCGCCTGCTGGAGAGCACGCTGGGCGAGGAGACCACCTTCGCCGACCTGGCGGTGCCGTTCCGCTGCTGCGCCGCGAACATCGAGCGCGCCGCCGAGTACTGGTTCCACAGCGGACCACTGGTGCCGGCGGTGCTCGCCTCCGCCTCGGTACCCGGGCTGCTGCCCCCGACCCAGATCGACGGCCAGCACTACATCGACGGCGGGGTGGTCAACTCGATCCCGGTCGGCGAGGCGGTGGCGCTCGGCGCGAAGCAGATCTTCGTGCTCCAGGTGGGCCGGATAGAACGCGAGCTGAGCCCGCCACGCCGCCCCTGGGAGATCGCCCAGGTGGCGTTCGAGATCGCCCGCCGGCACCGGTTCGCGCGGGAGATGGCGGCGCTGCCCGAGGACGTGGAGGTGCACGTGCTGCCCACCGGCGGGCTGGAGCCGCGCGACGACAGCCCGTGGGCGTACCGGGACACGGCGGCGGTGGGCCGGCGGATCAGTCGCGCGTACACTGCGTCGCGCCGATACCTGGACACCGCGCTGGAGCGCTGAATGCCGCTGCCACCCCGCTGGCTCCGCCGGCTGGTGCTCGCCCCTGGCGTGGTGCTGCTCGCCTTCTTCGTGGTGACCACGCTGCCGGCCTGGGCGCTGCTGGCGCTCGCCGCGTCTCCGCTGGTGCCGGGGCGGCTGCGCCCGCTGCGACTGCTCTGGATCGGCACCGTCTACCTGGTCTGGGACGCCGCCGCGCTGCTCGCGCTGTTCCTGCTGTGGCTGGCCTCGGGCTTCGGCGCGTACAAGCGCGCACCGGCGTTCCAGCGGGCCCACTACGTGCTGGCCGGCTGGTTCCTGCGGATCATGTTCTGGCAGGCCCGGTGGACGCTGCGGCTGAGCATCGACGTGGTCGGCACCGACCCGGACACCGCCCTGCCGGGCCGCCCCGAACTGGTGGTGTGCCGGCACGCCGGGCCCGGTGACTCGTTCATCCTGATCCACGCGCTGGTGAACTGGTTCAACCGGGAACCCCGGATCGTGCTCAAGGAGACCCTCCAGTGGGATCCGGCGATCGACGTGCTGCTCAACCGGCTGCCCAACCGGTTCATCGCGGCCGGGCCGGACGGGCGGGAGTCGGTGGTGCGGCAGATCGGCCACCTGGCCACCGGCCTGGACGACGACGACGCCTTCGTGATCTTCCCGGAGGGGGGAAACTTCACCCCGTCCCGGCGGCTGCGCGCGATCGACCGGCTCCGCGGGCTCGGGCTGGAGCGGATGGCGCGGCGGGCCGAGCGGATGCGGCACGTGCTCGCCCCGCAGCCCGGCGGGCTGCTCGCCGCGCTGGACGCCGCGCCGGACGCCGGAGTGATCTTCGTGGCGCACACCGGTCTGGACCAGATGCTCACCGTCGCCGACGTGTGGCGCGAACTGCCGATGGACAAGCGGATCGTGATGCGGTTCTGGTCGGTGCCGCCGGAGGAGATCCCGGCCGGCAAGCAGGAACGCGTCGACTGGCTGTTCGACTGGTGGGCCCGCATCGACACGTGGATCGCCGCCAACCGCAACGGCGCGGCCGACGACGCCTGAGCGGAATCGCCGCGCGTGTTCAGCGCGGTGCCAGGTCCGCCGCGTAGGGTGCGCTGGTGGAGCAGATCTGCGTGGTGACGACGGTGGTGGACGCCCGCGGGGTCGCGGACGTGCTGGCAGCCGCGGCAGTCGCCGGTCGGCTGGCGGCCTGCGCCCAGGTCGGCGGCCCGGTGGACAGCACCTACTGGTGGCAGTCGGCGATCCAGACCACCGTCGAGTGGCAGGTGCGGTTCAAGACCGCGCCGGACCGCGTGGACGCCCTGGTCGACCAGCTCCGGGCCAACCACCCGTACGAGGTGCCGGAGATCCTGGTCAGCCGGGAGGACAGCGGCAACCCCGGCTACACCGCCTGGGTGCACGAGCAGACCCGGCCCTAGGTATTCCTACTCTGTCCGTCCGCTCCGTCGCTGACGAAGCTGGTCGGGTGGAGAACACCGGCTACCCCTGCCCCGGTTGCGGCGCCCCGGCCGACCTCGTCGCCGGATGTCGCGGCTGCGGCCGTCCGCCCTATCCGCCCGCCGCCGAGGTGGTCCGGCTGGACCGGGAGATCACCGAGCTGGTGCCGCGCGTCGAGGCGGCCCGGCTCGCGTACCAGGACCTGTCCGGCCGGCTGGGCACGGCCCGGCAGCGGCGGGCGGCGCTCGCCGCCCGGATCCGCCAGGAGATCCCCGCGCCGCGCCCGGTCGCCGTGCCCGTGCCGCAGGCCGCCGGCCCCGCGCCGCTCCCGGTGGCCGCGCCGCCGCGCGCGCCCGCCGCCCCGGTACGCCCCGGCGGCGCGGAAACCTCCACCCGGGCGGTGCAGGGCCTGCTGTTCGTCCTCGGTGGACTGCTGCTCGGCACCGCCGCCGTGGTGTTCACCACTGTCGCCTGGGCCACGTTCGGAGTGACCGGCCGGGCGCTGATCCTGCTCGCGGTCACCGCGCTGGCCCTGGCCGCGCCGCTCGTCGCCCGGGCGCGCGGGCTGCGCGGCACCGCCGAGACACTCGCCTCGGTGGCGTTGCTGCTGGTGGTCCTGGACGGGTACGCCGCCTGGTCGGTGGACCTGTTCGGGGTGACCGGCCTGCCCGGCAGCCGGTACGCGGCGCTCGTCGCGGCCGTCAGTGCTGTGGTGGCGGCCGGGTACGCGCTGGTCAGCCGGCTCACCGCTCCCTGGTTCGCGGCGTGGCTGCTGGCGCAGCCGGTGCTGCCGCTGGCCGCTGCGGCGTTCCGGCCCACCGCCGCCGGCTGGGCGCTGGTGCTGACCGCCGTGGCGCTCGGTGATCTCGCCGTGGTGGTCGTGCTGCGCCGTCGTACCTCCGGCAACCCCACCGCCTCGGCGGCCGGGCGGGTGCTGGGCTGGACCGGGCATGGCGTGGCGCTGGTCGTGGCGGCCGGCTGCGCGCTGGTGCCGCTGGCGGTCGGCCACGCGGCGGGCGTGCCGCTGCTGGCCGGTGGCCCGCTGCTGGTGGTGGCGCTGGCAGTGGTCGCCGGCGCGCTCGCGGCCGGCAGCCGGGTCTGGCGTGCGACGACCACCGGGCTGCTGGTGCCGGTGCTCGCCCTCGCACTGATCCGGCCGGTCGGTGAACTGCGCCCGGGGCTGCTGCTGCTCGCCGCCGGTCTCGTGGTGGCGGCGCTCGCCGGCGCGGTCCGGGCGCTGCCCGCGCCGGTCCGGACCGGTCCCCGGGTGGGCGCGCTCGCGGTGACCGCCGCGCTGGGCCAGGTCGGTGTCGTGCTCACCGGCCTGGTCGGCGCGGCCACCGCGATCGACTCGTTCCCGGCCTGGCAGGGCGGACGGGACGTACCGGCCCCGTCCTGGGGCTGGCAGCTCCCGGTCGCTCTGCTGCTGACCGCCGGCGCTGTCGCGCTGCTGACGCCCCGGGCCGGTCGGCCGCTGGTCGGCGCGATCACCGCCGGGCTGGTCGCGCTCGCCGTGCCGGCCGTGACGGCGACGCCGTGGCCGCTGGTGCTCGTCGTGGACCTCGCGACGGCCACCGCGCTGCTGCTGGTGGCGGTGGCCCGGCCGCGTGGGGGACGGGTCGTCGTCCCGGTCACCGCGTCGGCCGGTGCGGTCCTGCTCGGGTACGCGCTGCTGGTCGGCGCCGCCGCGCCCGTCGGGGTGGTGGTGGTGCTCGCCGTGACGGCGCTGCTCGGCGTGACGGTGGCCGGGCTGGGCCGGCGCGGGCAGGGCGTGCAGCCGGTCGTCGGCGGCGTCGCGCTCGCGGTGGCGCTGGTCGCCGTACCGGCGGCGGTGGCCGTGGGGCTGCTCGGCCTCGGCGCGCCGCTGTGGTGGCAACTGCGGGGCGCTCTCGCCGCCGTCGTGGTGCCGGTCGTCGTCCACCTCGCCGTCCGTCGCCTGTGGCCCGACCTGAGCGGGTACGCCTCGACTGGACTCGCCGTGGCGCTCGCCGGGACCGGCCTCGTGCCGCTCGTCGCGCCGGGCGGGGAACCGGTGGCGCTCTACGCGGCGGCGGGAGTCCTGCTGGCGCTCGCCGCCGGGGGCGGCTCCCGGCCGGCGGCCGCCCCGCGCGCGGTGGGCGCCGCGCTGGCCGTGGTGGCGTTGCTGGCCACGGCGCGGACCGTGCTGCTGGTGCTCGCGGACCTGCCGGTGCGCCCCGGGTCCGGAGTGCCCGCCGTCGCGGCGGCGTCCGCCTCGACCGCCCGTGCCGGGCTGGTGCTGCTGCTCCTGGGTGCTGCCGCCGCCGGGGCGTACGCCGCGACGGATCGCCGCGTCGCGTGGTGGGTCGCCGCGTCGCCGTTCGGCGCGGTGGCGCTGCCGGTGCTGGCCGAGGCGGCCGGCGCCCCCTGGCCGGTGGTGCCGGCGACGGCGTTCGGGATCGGGCTGGCCGCGCTGCTGGCCACCGCGCTCACCGGCGCGTACCGGGCGGTGCTCGTGCCGCTGGCAGTGGTGCTCGCCGTTCCCGGGTTCGGCGGCCTGCTCGCCACCCGGGCCGGGACGCTCACCGCGCTCGGCGTGCTGGTGCTGGCCGGGGCCGTGACCGGGGTGGCCGGGCGGCCGGTGGTGGTCCGGATCGTGGGGTGGCTGGGCGCCGTCGCGGCGGCCACCGGGTTCGCCGTCGTCGCGTCGCTCACGGCCGGCCAGCCGCTGCGTACCGGGGCGTTCGCGGCCCTGGCCGTCGCGGCGGTGACGCTGCACGCGGTGCCGCTGCTGCGCGTGGTCCGAGGGCCGGAGGCGTCGGCGCGGGGCAGGCCGTCGCGTGGGCGATGGAGGCGGCGGCACAGGCCGTGGCGCTGCTCGCGCTCCTGCTCGCCGGCGGCTCGTTGCGGCACGCGGCGGCGGTCTGCGTGCTCTGGGGCGCGGCCGTCGCGCTCAGGGTGCCGCGCCGGGGCGAGTCGCCGGGCGGGCGTCGCGTGCTGGCCGTGGTGGCCGCCGGCAGCGAGCTGGTCGGCGGGTGGCTGCTGCTGGCAGCGGGCGGTGTGGTCGTGCTGGAGGCGTACACGCTGCCGGCGGCGGCGCTCGCCGTGGGCGCCGGGCTGCTGGCGCTGCGGCGCCGGCCCGGGCTGACCAGCTGGCTGACGCTCGGCCCGGGACTCGGTGCGGCGTTTCTGCCCAGCCTCGTGTCGGTGCTGGCCCTCGGTGAGCCGCAGCCGTGGCGGCGGCTCGCGCTCGGCGCGGCGGCGGTGGCGGTGGTGCTGGGCGGGGCTGCCCGGCGCTGGCAGGCGCCGGTGGTGCTGGGCGCGGCCACGCTGGTGCCGCTGGCGCTGCACGAGCTGGCCCGGGGCTGGGAGCTGCTGCCCCGCTGGCCCTTCCTGGGCGTGGGTGGGCTGCTGCTGATCGGGCTGGCCGCCACCTACGAGCGGCGCCGGCGCGACCTGGTCCGCCTGCGCGACGCGGTCGCCCGGCTCGGCTGACCCGCGCGACGAAGCCCTCTCACAGAAAGTGGTGAGAGGGCTTCGTCGCGTCAAAATTGATCGACGACAATTATTGCTCCGCGACATCGAAGGTTGTTAGATTCCTTCCGGCACCCACGGGGGGCGCTGAACCGACTCGCTCACAGAGCTTGGTCGCGGTGTCGGCACACGCATGCGCGTGCGCGGATTCTCCTTCGCGGCAGTACGAACGGCACGTCACGTGCCGGGACTCGTCACGCCCTTTTCGCGCGCTCCGCATGGAGGACACGCATGCGTCAACGTCATGCCCGCCGTCTGCTCGCGGCGGTGATCGGTGCCGTCCTGGTCGTCTCCGGCGCCCCGGCACAGGCCCGGCCGCCGGGCCAGGAGAAACCGGAACCGCGCCCCGGCACGGTGCTCCGCCCGCCCGCGGTGAAGGGCCGGGACCTGCCGGCGACCCCGCCCGGCCCGGGCAAGGTGCTTCCGTCGGTGGCCCGGCCGGTACCCGCCGCCCCGATACCCGCGCCCCGGCGGGTCCGCGAACTCACGGACCGCCGTACTGCCACCGGCAAGGTCTTCCAGCTCGCCGACGGCCGGACGCAGGCGGAGGTCAGCCGCGAACCGGTGCACTACCGGGACGGGAACGGCCGCTGGCAGGACATCCGGCCTGCGATCGCGGCCGGCACCACCGCGGGATACCCGTACGCCGCCACCCGCAACGCGTTCGTCTCCCGGTTCGGTGACCGCAGCGACCGGGTGCTGTCCTACTCGACCGGCGCGTACGGGCTGACGCTCGGACTCGCCGGGGACCGGCGTGAGCTGCGGCCGACCGCCAGCGGCACCCGGGTCAGCTACCGGGGTGCGGTCGGCGGAGCGGACCTGGTCTACGAGGTGACCCGCTCGGCGGTCAAGGAACAGATCGTGCTGGCGGCTCCGCCGAGCGGACCGGCGACGTACTCGTTCACGCTGGACACGCGGAAGGTGCGGCCGGTCGCGCACGCCGACGGCTCGGTGTCGTTCTACGCGACCGACCGCGAGGGCCCGCCGCTGTTCACGATGCCGCGGCCGTACATGTACGACAGTGCCGACGACCCGGGCTCGGTAGTCGGCAAGCGGGTCAGCTACCAGGTCACCCAGCGCATCGAGCAGCAGGGCGGCCGCACCGTGGTGACGGTGAGCGCCGACGGTGCCTGGCTGCGCAGCCCGGACCGGAAGTACCCGGTGGTCATCGACCCCACCATCAAGATCCAGCCGACGCTCGGCCAGGCGCAGGACGTCATGCTCGCCTCCGGCGGCCCGACGGAGAACTTCGACAGCACCTGGCGGCTGTCCGCCGGTGCGTCCAGCGGCGGCACCTTCCGGTCGTTGACGAAGTTCGACCTGTCGAAGGTCCCGGCGAACACGGTGCTGGACTCGGCGCAACTCGAGATGTACTTCGACCAGACCCACGGCGGCGCGGACGACTACTCGATGGCGTTCGAGGCGCGCCGGGTGACAGCGGCGTGGAACGAGAGCACCGCGACGTGGGACAGCATGGGCGGCAAGTTCGCCGAGGTCGGCGAGAACCGCGAGCAGGTCGACGAGGCGGACGCCACCAAGGTCACCGCGAGCGGGGAGTGGCCCGGTGCCACCGGCACCGACCGCAGCCAGGCGCTCAACGGCGCCTACCGCTACAACGCCGACTCCACCACGGGGCAGACGTTCACCTGGGTGCCCCGGCTCACCGAGACCGGCCAGTACGAGGTGTTCGTGCACTACGTGCCGGGCAGCAACCGGGCGACGAACGCGCCCTACACCGTCCACTACGACGGCGGGTCGGTGGTGAAGACGGTCAACCAGACCACCGGCTCCGGCAACGGCACGTGGGTGTCGATCGGCTCGTACGCCTTCAAGGCCGGCACCACCCACAAGGTGGTCCTCGGCGATGTGGCCGGCAAGACGGTGGTGGCCGACGGGGTGCGCTTCGTCAAGCGCCCCGAGGTGACCAAGCCGGCACACCAGACGAACGCCTGGCACAGCTACAGCGTCCGGTCGATCGTGCAGGGCTGGCTGGGGGACCCCGCGACCAACCACGGCTTCATGGTCAAGGGCAAGGACGAGTCGAACAAGAACGGCGGCCCGCGCTACGAGTCCGGCGACTTCTCCTACGGTGGTGAGGACGACCACGGCCCGAAGCTGGTGCTCACCTGGGGACGCCCCGGGGTCGCGTTGAACCCGGTGAACACCGTCCGCGCGACCGGCGCCGACCTGTCCTGGTCGACCTACGCCGACCCGTCCTCGTCGCCGGACGACGACCTGCTCGAATACCAGGTGCACGCCAGCCGGACGCAGAACTTCATGCCGAGCGCGGCCACGCTCGTCGCGCCGGTACGGCCGGGTCGCACCAGCTACGCCGACACGCACGCGACGCCGACCCCGGCGAACTCGTCCGGCCAGTTCGGTGACGCCTACTTCTACATGGTCGCGGCCCGGCTGCGCGACGGCACGGTCCTCCCGGCGCAGACGCAGATGGTGCGGCTGCCAAAGGCCGGCCAGGTGATCAAGTTCTTCACCGGCGCCGACGACAACACGCTGACCAGCGCCAAGCCCAACAACAACTGGGACACGCTGGACGCCGGCGGCGAACTCCAGGTCGGCAACAAGGGCTCGATCTACGGCACCAGCCGCGTCGTGCTGAAGTTCCCCAACGTCACGGGCCTGCCCGCCAAGACCAAGGTGATCAACGCCCAGGTCGGGCTCTGGGGCTGGTACAGCGAAGGGACGGGCGTCGGCCAGCAGCAGTTCCAGCTACGCGGCCTGACCCGCGGCTTCAGCGAGACCACCTCGACGTGGAACAGCGCCCAGACCGGCACCGCCTGGACCACGCCGGGCGGTGACGCCGAGTCGACGGTCCAGTCCACGGTGGGCTCCCTGAACGGGGATCCGGGGTGGACGAACTGGGAGGCCGGACCGCTGGTGCAACGCTGGATCGACGACGCCGCCACCAACAAGGGCGTCCTGATCCGGCAGGCCGACGAGGCCGGCGCGGAGCAGCGGGTGCTGTTCCTCTCCGCCGAGGCGGCCGAGCCGTCGCTGCGCCCCCGGCTCCGGGTCATCTTCACCGCGCCGACCAGCGACCGGACCTACTACGCGCCGAACACCCCGGGCCGGATGGTCCCGGGTGACCAGTACCTGGTGCCGGTCACCGTCACGAACACCACGTCGTCGGTGTGGTCGCCGTCGGACTGGGTGCTGTCGTACCGGTGGACCCGGCAGGACGGCAGCGCGGTGAGCGCGGACCCGATCGAGACCCCGCTGCCGTCCGCGCAGGCGCCCGGTGGCGTGGTCACCGTCAACGGCACGGTGAAGGCACCGACGTCCGGCAGCGACGGTGACCGCCGGGAACCGTACGTGCTGAAGTGGGAGCTGCGGAACAAGACCACGAACCAGTGGCTGTCGCAGACCGCCCAGATCGACCCGCTGGACCAGTCGGTCGCCGTGGAGGACCCGACCTCCGACCAGCTCGGGCTGGAGAAGTTCTACCAGTACGCGGGCGGTGGCACGGGGGCCGGCTCGACGCTGCTGGTCAACCAGTTCTCCGGAAACGCCCTGGTCGGCTACAACCCGATCAACAACCCGAGCCGGGGCGTCACCACGTTCGTCCGGATGACGTACAACAGCCAGGACACCTCCACCTCGTCGGCCGGCCTCGGCTGGTCGTTGTCCACCTCCAGCGCGGTCCGGCTCGGTTCGCCGCTGGAGTTCCGGGGCGGGGACGCCACCTGGCCGCAACAGGTCGCGATGACCGACGGCGACGGCACCACCCACCTGTTCGAGCTGAACAAGAACGGCAGCGGCAACCCGGCCGACTGGCGGTACGTCAAGCCGTCCGGTGTGCACCTGTACCTGCAACGCACCGGCAGCGGCGACCCCGCCGAGGCGTGGACGATGACGCGGCCGGACCGCAGCCAGTTCGTCTTCGACGAGCAGGGCTACCAGATGGCCGTGCGGGACCGCAACGGCAACCAGTTGCGCTTCGCGTACGAGCGCAAGCAGGTCGGCAACCGCAACGCGGCGGTGCTGCGGCACCTCACCGATCCGGACAACCGGCAGACGCTGACGCTCGACTACTACGAGCCGGGCGACGCG
The DNA here is from genome assembly GCF_050948515.1 of Micromonospora sp. CA-248089. Taxonomy (NCBI): domain Bacteria; kingdom Bacillati; phylum Actinomycetota; class Actinomycetes; order Micromonosporales; family Micromonosporaceae; genus Micromonospora; species Micromonospora sp. CA-248089. Next base: position 5,432,047 of record NZ_CP192016.1, on the reverse strand, counting down.
TACACGGCCTTCGTCGCCGGCACCCGGCAGTCGCTGACCAACCTCCAGAACCTCCGGATCATCGGTCAGCTCAAGTCGGTCACCGACGTGAGCGGCCGGACGCTCTCCTTCGTCTACAGCGACACCGGCCTGCTCCGGGAGGTCACCGACGGCGCCGGCACGGCGGAGGCCAAGACCTTCGGGTACGCCTACGACGAGTCGCAGGGGGCGCAGAACGCGCGGCTGATCAAGGTCACCGACCCGCGGAACTCGAACACGAAGATCGCCTACAACGATCCCGGGGACGCGTTCCAGCAGGGCAAGGTCAACACGATGACGGACCGGCTCAACCGGTCGACCCTGTTCGAGTACCAGGACCCGGACGGCGGCGCGAGCACGGGCGTGGTCACCACGGTGACCGACCCGAAGGGTCGGGCGACCGAGACGACGATCGACGGCTACGGCCGCAGCACCCGGATCTCGAACGCCAAGGCCGAGGTCACGCTGCTCGGCTGGGACGCGGACAACAACGTGGTCCGCCTCGAGGACGCCAAGAACGCGGTCTCGACCTGGCGTTACGACCAGGCGACCGGCCTGCCGCTGGAGGTCCGGGACGCGGAGGCGGTCAAGAACAACACCCCCGGCATCCGGATGGACTACCGGTTCGGGCTCGGCGGTCACACCGCCGAACTCACCGACAAGTACTCGGCCGAGGGCCGGCACTGGAAGTTCGGCTACGACGCGGTCGGCAACGTCACCTCGGTGACCGACCCGAAGGGCACGGCGACCAGCACCGAGGGCGACTTCACCACCTCGTACACGTACGACGCGGCCGGGCGGATGCTCACCGCCACCGACGCGAACGACGGTGTCACCAAGTACGCGAGCTTCGACGCCAACGGGTTCCCCCGGACGATCACCGACGCGTTGCTGAACGACACCACCTACACCTATTCGGCGATCGGCTCCGTCACCACCATGACGGACGCGAAGCAGCACACGTCGACGTACGGCTACGACATCCTCGGCCGGCCCACCACCAGGAAGATCCCGGTGGACAGCGCGGCGGGTGTCTACGCCACCACCCCGGCACCGGTCTACGACAAGAACGACAACGTCACCCAGCAGACCTCCGCCACCGGTGCGGTGACCACCGCCACCTACGACCTGCTCGACCGGACGAGCACCGTCACCACCGCCAAGGACACCAGCACGTCCGACGCGCCGACGACCAAGTACGACTACGACCCCGTCGGCAACGTCACGAAGATCACCGAGCCACGCGGCATGCTCACTCCGACGGACCCGAACGACTTCGCGACCGTCTACGTCTACGACGAGCTGAACCAGCTGACCGACGTCACCGACGCCGCCAACGGCCGGGTGCACATCGACTACGACCGGGTCGGCAACATGATCAACGTGGCCGACCAGCGGAAGATGGCGACGGCCGACTCCACCGACTACACCGCCAAGTACAACTACGACGCGAACCACCGGGTCATCGAGACCGTGGACGCGAAGGGCAACACCACTGCCGTCTCGTACGACCGGGACGGCAACACGAAGTCCTCAACCGACCAGGACGGCAACAAGACGCTCCTCAGCTACGACGAGCGGTCCGCGCTGATCGAGCAGAAGGTGCCCTACTCCTCGGCCAACGGCACCATCACCTACCGCACCACCCGCTACGGCTACGACGAAGTGGGCAACCGGACCACCCAGGTCAGCCCGCGCGGCGTGGACACCGCCGAGGCCGACGACCCGGACGACTTCACCACAGTCACCCTGTACGACAAGCTCAACCGGGTCCGTGAGGTCCAGCAGCCGTACGACCGCGACGACGAGCGGTTCACCACCCCGGCCACCACGATCTACACCTACGACAAGGTGGGCAACCCGGAGCGGATCTCGGCCCCGCCGTCGCAGGGGGAGAGCACCCGCAACGACACCGTCCAGACGTTCTACGACACCGGCTGGGTGCGGACCTCCGAGGACGTCGGCTGGAACATCAAGACCGCCTACAAGTACGACCTCAACGGCGCGCAGACCTCCCGTACGGTCACCGGCGCCAGCGGCAACCCGCGCGAGATGCTGTGGACGTACCACCCGGACGGCAAGAAGAAGACCCAGGCCGACAACGGTGCCGGCTCCGGCACGGCGCGCAAGGACTTCAGCTACGAGTACGACGTCAATGCCAACCTGACGAAGATGTCGGACGCCAGCACCGGCGCCACGGTCGACACGTACGTGATCTCCTACGACCCGCGTAACCAGGTCGCCAGCGTCGAGGAGAAGAAGTCCGGCACGGTCAAGAACACGACCACGTTCAGCTACGAGCCCAACGGGCTGCTCAAGCGCCGGACGCACGACACGCAGATCTCCGAGTACACCTACGAGCCGCAGCGGGACCTGGCGACCGAGATCAAGAACATGACCTCGCCGACCGACCCGAAGCCCAAGTACACCCGGTACACCTACACCAAGCGGGGGCAGACCGACACCGAGACCAAGGGCAACGGCAACGTCGTCACCTACGCCTACTTCCTCAACGGCGCGGTCCAGAGCCAGGCCGAGAAGAAGTCCGCCGGGACGCTGGTCAACCAGCACACCTACGAGTACGCGGCGAACGGGCAGAAGTCCAAGGACGTCTCGCGCAAGCAGAACGCGGACAACCGCACGGCCTACCTGGACACGACGACCACCTGGACGTACGACCCGCAGGACCGGGTCCGCTCGGTCACCAAGACCGGGGCCGGCGCGACGACCGAGAGCTATGTGCACGACGCGAACAGCAACGTCGCCACGCAGACCGTCGGCGGCCTCACCACCTCGTACAACTACACCAAGAACCGGCTGCTCTCCGCGACCACGAGCGGGGTGAGCGCGACCTACGCCTACGACCCGTACGGCCGGCTCAAGACGGTGACCGCCGCCGAGATCACGCTGGAGAGCTACACCTACGACGGGTTCGACCACGTGGTCACCAACGTCAAGAACCCGGGCAACAAGACGACCACGTACAAGTACGACCCGCTGGACCGGCAGGTCGAGCGGACGTACGGCGGCAAGACCACCACGTACGCCTACCTGGGCCTCAGCTCGGACATCTCCGCCGAGTTGGAGGGCACGAAGGTCGTCAAGTCCTACCAGCGCGGCCCCGGCGGCAGCCTGTTGTCGCAGGTCAAGACCAACACCGACAACAGCCAGGAGGACTCGTACGTCGGCTACGACGGCGGCTCGGACGTCGAGCAGATCACCGACGACAAGGGCGACGGCCGGGCGACGTACGGCTACACCGCCTACGGCAAGAACGACTCCGGTCAGTTCACCGGCGTGGACAAGCCGGACGCCGACAACCCCGACAACCCGGATCGGGTGCCCTACAACTCGTACCGTTTCCAGGCCAAGCGGTTCGACCAGTCCACCGGCAAGTACGACATGGGCTTCCGCGACTACGACCCGGGTATCAACCAGTTCCTGTCCCGCGACTCCTACAACGGGGCGCTGAACGACCTGGCGTTGGCGGTCGACCCGTACACCGGCAACCGGTACGCCTTCGCCGGCGGCAACCCGATCTCGAACGTGGAGCTGGACGGCCACAGCTGGATCGACAAGACGCTGGACGCCGCCAAGGAGTACGTCGGGACCGTCGCCAGCGGCATCAAGGACACGGTCAAGGGAACGCTGGACACCTACGCCGAGGTGGACGACTGCGCCTCCGGTGACAGCGACGCCGCCTGCGACAGCGTTCGTGGCAAGGCGAAGGCCGCGGCGGACCAGTTCGACAAGGCCGGCGACTGCGGTTACAACAACGACAAGGCCGCCTGCGACTCGGTCAAGCAGTCGGTCGGCTGTGGTGAGGACAAGTCGGGCCCGGAGTGCGCCGGCAACCTCACCGTGGCCGCGTTGGACATGTTCGCCGGCAAGGGTGCCGGCCGGGGTGCCGGCGCGGCACGCGCCGGCAAGGCCAGCGGGGCCTCGCCGGGCAGCCGGGCCTCACAGGGTGGTGGGGCGTCCACCGCCGCGCGGGACTGTTTCTCCAACAGCTTCGTGGCCGGCACGCTGGTGCTGCTCGCGGACGGCACCACGAAGGCGATCGAGGACGTCGACCTCGACGACGAGGTGCTGGCGACCGACCCGGAGACCGGTGAGACCGAGGGCAAGCCGGTGAGTCGCCTGATCCAGGGTCAGGGCCACCGCGACCTGGTCGACGTCACCGTCGACACCGACGGCGACGCCGGGGACGCGACGGCCGACATCGTGGCCACCGACGGCCACCCGTTCTGGGTGGACGACGAGGGCCGGTGGATCGACGCCGGGCAACTCGTGGCCGGTGACCAGGTGGCGACGCCCGACGGGGGAACCCTGACTGTGGTACGGACGCGGCACTGGACGCAGGTCACCGCCGTCTACAACCTCACCGTCGAGGACATCCATACGTACTATGTGCTGGCCGGCACGACGCCCGTCCTCGTCCACAACTGCGGCGACGGCAAGATCTCAGACAAGGTGATGAAGGAACACATCATTGAGCGGCATGATCCCTTCGACATCACGTCCGTGACTGAATGGCCGGATAAATCCAAGTTCGATGACTGGGTCAAGCCGGAGCACATTCGCAACTGGGCTAAGCTCGCGATGCGAAAGCCAATCGACCGAACGAACATCGGAACCGGATCAGGGCATAGTCACACACTGCAGATCAGAAGTGTTCATCCAGTCGGCTACGACATGAATAACAATCCGCTACATGGCGTCAAGGTGTGGGTGAATAATGGCGAGGTTGAGTCCGTCTACCCGAACTGAGGGAGTCATCCTTGATTAATCTGCAGATACGCGATGAGAAGTTCCGGATCTTAAGACGCGGATCACGTGGGATCGATTGGTCCGTCGCGGAGAAGCTAGACGAGAACAGCTATCCGATGCTCGGGGGCTTACTGCCGTTCGCGGATACCATGTTCAATCTTCGGCAGGCTGCGCGACTCCGGAGAGAGGTATCGGTAACAGCAGTCCGGGAAGCGCTGGGCGAGGATTTGGCAGACGAGATCGAACAACTCTGCCGCCAGGTCGAGAACGGGTCCCACCTTTACCTCTGGTTCTTAGGGGATTAACCAGGCTGAGCCCTGCCCGGGGCCGCCTCGTGCAGCCCACGAGGCGGTCCCGGCACGTAGCGCCCTTAGCGGAGCCACACGAGTCCGCCTCTAGGGTCACCGCGGCTCGTGGTGGAGCACAGAGACGCCGGCGGCCACCACCGAACGGCCGAGATTGCGAGAAGGGTGAGAGCGGGAGACTTGTCGCCAGATACCTTGATCGAGTTTGTGATTTCGCCTCCGCGATGATGTCATTCAAGTATCTGATCAGTGGCGAGCAGCGGTTAATTGCCATACTTTTTTGGCTGGTGAAGCCGCTGCCGACACCCGGCTGTGGATATGTTTGGTTGCCGGACAACCCGACGGTCAGAAGTGGCTGGGTTGGCTGCTGGAGTGGTGACATGGGGAAGATGAAAACGGTATATCCCATTGGGCAGCTACTCAAGGAATTGAACGCAGAAGTGACGCGTGTGGGGCGCACGGGACCGTTTGGCGCATATCTCGAAGATCACCTCTTCTTCGAAGGGTGGGATGCTGGGGGAGGTGGAATTCCGGCAGCGATATCCAACCTGGCCCCGGTTGATGTTTTGCGCCCGCGAAAGGCTGCCGGTCGAGCGATGACCATGTAAGTAGACTTTTTGGCAGAGGAAGCAAAAGCCGATTCTCCTGAGTAACAAGAAAGATTAACGCGCGGCTCGGACGGGTATTCCTGTAAGGTGCTTGCCCGGCTATTTCGCTTCGGTCCGTGACCACGTTCCGTGCCCGAAGGGCGCTGGGTGCCTGCCGTCGTTTGACCATGTTGCCGTCAGGGTTGCCGTCACGACGACGATGAGGACCAGGCCAGTAGTCATGGGAGGAGGAAATGTGCAGATCGGTCTCGTGGACGTCTACGCCAATCATGGGGTCCTCGTTATCGGAAACCGGCTGGAACCCGATGCTGATCTACCCCTCCGAGGCGCGGCTGCCGTTTCCTCCTCCCATGTCCTGCTGGCAACCCGCGGGCAGGCCGGCCTGGTGAGAGTCCGTCTGTGGAGCGGCGCTGGCCCTCGGGTCGGTGAGAACGTTGTCGCGGCGAGGCTGGAGCTCGCCAGTCAACATCTGTTCGTCTTCGATCTGGAAAAGATCAGCGTGCATTCCTTTGACACCGGAAGATCGGGGGATGTTCCCGTCCGGATTTCGGTCGACGATCCTGGGTTCGCGTCCCGCGTGGACATTCTGGTCGGGGAGGAGGGTAGCGAGAGAGATTTGCCAAGTGTGGCGAGCCACCCCCTCTTTCCGGTGACGGTAGGCTCCGATGACGAGCTGGAAGTGGCCGACGAGTTGGATCTGATCCTGTCCGGGCACGACTTGCCGTTGAACCGTCTGGCCGCTGCTGTCAAGCTGATTTCGACTGCCCCTGCGGCCCGGCCCGCAATTGTGGATTCGCGAATGGATCAAGTGGTTGAATGGAGTAGGTGGCTCACGCCTCAGCAATCTGTGGGTCGCAGCCGGGAGCTTGGGCGGTTCCTACGCCGTGGAATTGCTGGCCTGCGCGAGCCTGTCCAGGATGATGAGGTGCTGAGCCTGGCCGAGACGGCTCTGGCGAAGACCGTCTTCATCCGATAAGCCAGGCGGCGGCGCCTGGTTGTGAGCCAGGGGAGCTGACGCGCTACGCGCTGCTCTTCCGCAGAGCCGGGTGGCGTTCCGACGAGACGCCACCCGGCTCCGTGACCTGGGCTGAGCCCTACGTCTCACCTGATCGGCGAACCACCGTCGACCGGGATGGTGTGGCCGTGGATGAAGGACGCGTCGTCGCTGGCGAGGAAGCAGACCGCGCGGGCGATCTCGTGCGGCTCGCCGTACCGGCCGGCGGGCGCCTGCATGGTCAGGTCGTAGAACGGGAAGTCGCTGGTGATCTCCGCACCCTCGAAGGCGGCAGTCTTGATCACGCCGGGGCCGATGCCGACCGCGCGGATGCCCTGGTGGCCGTAGTCGTAGGCGATCTGCTTGGTCAGCCCGATGACGCCGTGCTTGGCGGTGGTGTACTCCGCGCCGACCTCGCTGGCGACCACGCCGGACGCCGACGACACGTTGATCACGACGCCCTTGCCGCGTTCCAGCATGTGCGGCAGCGTGGCCTTCGTGGCGAGGAAGACGCCCTTCAGGTCGACCTCCATGACGCGGTCCCACTGGCTGTTCTCGATCTCCAGCAGCGGCACGTACGCGCCGAACACCCCGGCGTTGTTCACCAGCACGTCGATGCGCCCGTACGCGTCGAGGGCGGCGCTCACCATGGCGCGCACCGAGTCCTCGTCGGTGACGTCGGCCGCCACCGCCACCGCGTCGCCGCCGGCTTCCTTGACGCGCGTGACTGTCGCCTCGGCGCGCTCCAGGGAGAGGTCGGAGACGACGACCTTCGCGCCCTCGGCGGCCAGTTCGACGCACATGGACATGCCGAGTCCGGAGCCCACCTGGTCGGGGCTGAAGCCGCCGCCCGTCACCAGCACCACCTTGTCTGTCAATCCACGCACCGCGCTGTCTCCCGTCTGTCGATGACCGTGCGACCTGCACCCTGGCCGTTCGGATGAGTGGCCCTCGTATTTACGTACAGATTAGCTGGTCAGAGGGGGTGCGCCCACCGGCGAGAGGGGCCGCCGCAGTGTGATGAAGATCGTTTGCGTCGCGCCGGCCCGGAGGGGTAGGGACAGCACCACCCCCGAGCCGGGGGTCTGCGGGATTACCCACGGCGACGATCATCGCCAGAATCGGTGACGGAGAGTCGCGTGCGGAGCGTGGCTCGCGGCATCGGGGGCGACATGACTTCTTCCACGGCGACGGAACCCGCGGCACGGCGGGGCAGCGACTACGCGCGGTTGTCCCGCCGGATCGCCGAGGCGGGGCTGTTCGAGCGGCGGCCCGGCCGGTACGCGCTCCGGATCGCGCTCACGCTCGGCGCGTTCCTGGCCGGCTGGGTCGTGGTGGCACTCGTCGGTGACTCGTGGTGGCAGGTGCCGCTGGCGGTGGTGATGGCGGTGGCGACCACACAGGTGGCGTTCCTTGGCCACGACGCCGGGCACCGGCAGATGTTCCGCCGGCGTGGCCCGAGCGAGGCGGCCGGGCTGGTCGCCGGCAACCTCGCGGTCGGGCTCAGCTACGGCTGGTGGGTCGACAAGCACAACCGGCACCACGCCAACCCGAACCACACCGACGAGGACCCGGACGTCGGGGCGGGCGCGCTGGTCTGGACGTACGAGCAGGCGATGGCCACGCGCGGCCTGAGCCGGTGGATGGCCCGCCGCCAGGCGTGGCTGTTCTTCCCGCTGCTCCTGCTGGAAGGGCTGGCGCTGCACGTGGCGAGCGTGCAGGCGCTCGTCGGCCGGGAGCCGGACGGGCGGTGGCGGGTGCCGATGCGGCACCGGGCGGTGGAGGCGATCCTGCTCGCCGCGCACGCCGCCGGCTACCTCGGTCTGCTGTTCGCGGTCATGTCCCCGGCCAAGGCGCTGCTGTTCGTCGCCGTGCACCAGGGGCTGTGGGGGCTCTACATGGGCTGCTCGTTCGCCCCGAACCACAAGGGCATGCCGATGCCGACCGCCGACGACGAGCTGGACTACCTGCGCAAGCAGGTCCTGACCTCGCGCAACGTACGCGGCGGCCGGCTCGTCGACCTGGCGCTGGGCGGGCTCAACTACCAGATCGAGCACCACTTGTTCCCGAACATGCCGCGCGCCAACCTGCGCCGGGCCCGGCCGCTGGTCATGGCGTACTGCGCCGAGCAGGGCGTCCCGTACGCGGAGACCGGGCTGGTCGAGTCGTACCGGCAGGCTCTGGCGCACCTGCACGACGTGGGCCGGCCGCTGCGCGCGGCCTGAGCGCGGCGGGCCGGGCGGGGGCGAGTGGCGCCCCCGCCCGGCGCCGGGTCAGATCGGGGTGCCGGAGAAGGCCGCGGCGATCGCCGCCGGTGCCTCCTCCACCGCGCCGGGTGCGGGCGGGCTCAGCCGCACCGGCGTGCCGTACTCGGAGTAGGTGACAGACATCTGCTCGAGCGACGCGTCGATGGGCGTCATGTCCAGCGTGAAGGTGCTCAGGCGCCCCTGCTCGTCGACGGTCGCGGTGAACGGCAGCGCCTTCGCCTTGTCGCCCGCCGCCGTGAGCGCCTTCGCGTTGGCGCCGCTGCGCGTGTAGTCGAGTGTCCCGGCGTACGCGCGGTCACCCGAGCTGCGGACGTCGACCACTGCCGCGAGCAGCTTCTTCACCCCGCCCGGGTCGTCCACCGGCATCACGCCGTCGCCGGTGTCCATGCGCAGCCACTTCCGGGAACCGCCGAGCTGCTCGCCCAGCGTGCCGTCGAACTTGACCCAGGTGTCGGTGCCGATGACCAGCATGCGCACCTCACCGAAGGCGGCCATCGTCAGGGTGGTCTGCATGGTGCGAGCCCGCGGGTCGGTCACGCCGTGCGCGGTGAGCATGGCCGAGTCCAGCTTGACCCGCAGCGTCTGCTCGTTGAGCTTCCCGATGGCGGCGGTCAGTTCGTTACGCGGCGTCGTCGCCGGGCTCGCGGAGCCCGCAGCGGCGGCCCGTTCGGCTGGCGCGCCCGTTCCGGTCCGGTCGCCGCATCCGGTCAGACCGAGGCCGAGCACCGCGACGAGCGCGACCCCCGTGGTCGCCAGCCGTCGTTTCGTCATCAGTGATGTTCCTCCGTGAAAAGGGCCCCCACCGGGGCCGGACGATCAATGTATCGGCACCCGCCCGACGCCGTGCTCCCGTTTCCGCAGTGCGCGGCGAGGCCGCCGACGGGGGTGGCCGGTAGGGTCGTCGCATGGTGGAGGGCGCGCCGCGGTGGTGGCGCGCGGCGCGGCGGGCCGACCGGCCCCGGCCGCGTCACGGGACGACATCGTGCGGAGCTGCGGCATGAGATTCGAGATCAGCAAGGTGCTCGACGCCATCGAGGGTCGGGTCTGCACCGACCCGTCGCTGGCCCGGGCCGTGGTCGACCTGGCCGAGGTGATCCGCTGGCAGAACCTGGACGGCGGACGCCCGGCCAGCCTGCTGCGGCTCGGCATGGTGATCGACGCGCTGTCCCGGCAGATCGGCGAGGACAGCGTCCCGGTCTACGCGATCGTGCACCGGGCGCTGCTGTCCGACGCCGACCTGACGTCCAACGAGCGGATGGTGGTGCGCCGGTGGGCCGACGACGGCCTGGTGGAGGTGCTCGACCAGCCCGGTGACCGGATGCTGGAGGTGGCCGACCTGCTCGGCCTGCCGGTGCTCACCCGGGCGCGGCTCGACGGGGTCGTCGGGCGGTACCCGTGGATCGGGCAGGCGGGCCGCGTGCTCGCCCCGGTGCCCGGCGCCGGCGGGCCGGTCTTCATCGCGCACGTCGGTGGCGGCCAGGACCCGGCCACCGGCAGCCGTTCCCCGGCCGGGGTCAAGCTGCTCACCCGGAAGTGGCGGTGCCCGGAGCCGGGCTGCGCGCTGTTCGGCGGGGGCGGCGGCGCCTTCGCCGACCTGGCCGCGGTGGACCGGGTGCCGGCCGAGCAGCCGCCGCCCACGCTGCGTACCGGTGCGCCCACCTGCCCCCGGCACGGTACGCGGCTCTCCGACGCCGGCCCGCGCCCGCGTACCGAGGTGCTCGCGGTGCGCATCGGCGGGCTGGTCCGCAAGCGGTTCGTGCTCACCGAGACCGAGCCCGTCGCGGTCGGCCGGGCGCCGGACGGGCCGGGCGGGGTGACGCTCGGCCAGTGGCTCAACGACGAGGCCCGGCGCTGGATCAGCCGCAGCCACATCCGCCTGGAGCTGCGGGTGGGCGAGGTGGTGGTCACCGACACCAGCACCAACGGCTCCGGCGTACGCCCCGGTGGCTCGATGGCGGAGCACGAGCGGATCGCGCTGGCGCCGCAGCAGTCCCGGGTGCTCACCGAGGGCGACCTGATCGAGCTGTACCCGGGCGTGCAGGTGGGTCGCGCCGGTGCCATGAGCAGCGACGCCAAGTACACCCCGAACTCGGTGATGGCCGAGGCGCCGACCATGGCGATGCGGCTGCCGCGTCAGTAGCGGCGACGTGCGAAGGCGCCGGGACCGTCGTGGTCCCGGCGCCTTCTCGCGTACGGCCTCAGCCGCGTCGCGTACGGCCTCAGCCGGCCAGGACGGCGGCGAGCTGCGCCACCGCGTGGTCGATCTCGTCGGCGGTGATCACCAGCGGCGGGGCGAGCCGGATGGTTGAGCCGTGGGTGTCCTTGGCGAGCACACCCCGCTCCATCAGTCGCTCGCACGCCTGCCGGCCGGTCATCAACGCGGGGTCGATGTCCAGCCCGGCCCACAGCCCGCGACCGCGTACCGCCACCAGGCCCTTGCCGATCAGGCCCCGCAGCCCGGCGTGCAGCCGCTCGCCCAGCTCGGCCGAGCGGCGCTGGAACTCGCCGGTCGCCAGCAGCCGGACCACCTCGGTCGCGACCGCGCAGGCCAGCGGGTTGCCGCCGAACGTCGAGCCGTGCTGGCCCGGCTGGAGCACGCCCAGCACGTCGCGGTTCGCGGCGACCGCCGACACCGGCACGATGCCGCCGCCGAGCGCCTTGCCCAGCAGGTACATGTCGGGCTCGACGCCCTCGTGCTCGCAGGCGAACGTCGCGCCGGTGCGGCCCAGGCCCGACTGGATCTCGTCGGCGACGAACAGCACGTTGCGCTCGGTGCAGACCCGGCGGACACCCGGCAGGTAGCCCCCCGGCGGCACCACGACGCCCTGCTCACCCTGGATCGGCTCCAGCAGCACGGCCACCGTGTTCTCATCGATCGCCGCGGTCAGCGCGTCCAGGTCGCCGTAGGGGACCACAGTGAAACCCGGGGTGTACGGCCCGAAGTCGGCGCGCGCGTCCTCGTCGGTGGAGAAGCTGACGATCGTGGTCGTACGGCCGTGGAAGTTGCCCTCCGCCACCACGATGTTGGCCTGGCCCGGCGTGACGCCCTTGACCTGGTAGCCCCACTTGCGGGCCACCTTGATGCCGGTCTCCACCGCCTCGGCGCCGGTGTTCATCGGCAGCACCAGGTCCTTGCCGCAGAGCGCGGCCAGTTCGCGGCAGAAGACGGCGAACTGGTCGTGGATGAACGCGCGGCTGGTCAGCGTGAGCCGGTCGAGCTGCGCGTGGGCGGCCTCGATCAGCTTCGGGTGCCGGTGGCCGAAGTTCAGCGCCGAGTATCCCGCCAGGCAGTCGAGGTAGCGGCGGCCGTCCACGTCGGTCAGCCAGGCGCCCTCGGCCGACGAGATCACCACGGGCAGCGGGTGGTAGTTGTGCGCCGTGTGACGCTCCGCGTCCCGGACGGCGGACGGAGTCCGCAGCATGTCGTCGATGATCACTTGCTCGCCTTTCCCTGACGGAGTCGCAACGTGCAGCACTTCGGTCCGCCGCCGGCCTTGCGCAGCTCGGACAGGTCGATGCCGATGGTCTCGTAGCCCCGGTCGCGCAGCTTCGCGGCCAGGTCGGTGGCCTGCGCCGGCAGCACCACGTGCCGGCCGTCGCTCACCGCGTTCAGGCCCAGCACCTCGGCGTCGGCCATGGTGGCGTGGATCGCGTCCGGGAACAGCCGGCGCAGCACCGCCCGGCTGCCGGGGGAGAACGCCTCCGGCAGGTACGCCACGGTGCGCTCGTCGAGCACCGTCAGCGCGGTGTCCAGGTGGTAGAAGCGAGGGTCCACCAGCTGCATGGTGATCACCGGGTAGCCGAAGGTCTCCTGGAGCTGGGCGTGCGACGCGTGCGCGGTGCGGAACCCGGTGCCGGCGAGCAGGTGGTCACCGGCCAGCAGGACGTCGCCCTCGCCCTCGTTGACGTGCTTCGGGTCGTAGATCTCGAAGCCGGCGCTCTCGAACCAGGCCCGGTACGCGGGCGCCTCGTCGGCGCGCTGCGGGTCGCGGAACTGCACCGCCATGGCCTTGCCGTCGATCACGGTGCCGCCGTTCGCGGCGAAGACCATGTCCGGCAGGCCGGCGACCGGCTCGATCAGGTCGACCTCGTGGCCCAGGTCGAGGTACGTCCGGCGAAGCTGCTCCCACTGCCGGATCGCCAGGTCGGCGTCGACCGGGGCGGTGGGGTCCATCCACGGGTTGATCGCGTAGTCGACGGCGAAGTACGTCGGCCGGCACATCAGAAAGCGCTGGCGGATGGCGTCCATCGTCATGTCGTGCTCCCAGGGTCGGGCGCGCCCGGCCACGGTCGGCCCACGGGCTGGCGCCGTGGTCCAACGTTATGCGGCCCGGGTAGACGATATCCACCGCGAGAAGTTGCGTCCGGCAGCGAATCGTTGCGTTGAATCGGTCAGCGGCGGGTGATCCTTGCGCCGACGCCGGACACACTTCGGGGGCGGCGAACCGCCGCCCCCGAAAGAGGTGTTGCCCGGCCGGTGAACCACCAGAACTGATCGGGCTGACCGGCCCTGCCGGCGATCGGGACAGTGCCCGTCAGAACCAGGCGCCAAACTGTGAGTCAAGCCACTCGCGGAAGCGGCCCACCCACTCGCCGTCGGTGGTCGGCCAGTCGAACTGGCCGGTCATCGCCACGATGCCGAGCACCACGGCGGCCAGGCCGACAGCGATGCCGATCAGCGCGTCGGTCTTGCCCGCCACATGCCGGCGGCGGGTGGCGATCAGGCCGAGCACGGCGAGCACCGCGCCGGCCGCGCCGACGCCGATGCCGTACCCGGCGAGCGTGCCGGAGAGCACGAACAGGGCACCGACCACCGAGACGATCAGGCCGAGCGTGGCGAGCAGGCTGGCCCGGGGACGCTTCGTGGTGTACGGCTCGGGCCGGTCCACCCGGCCGTCGCGGTCGGTGTCCGTACCGTCGGGGCGGCCGTCCCGGTCGAGGTCGGCGCGGCCGTCGCGGTCCAGGTCGGTGCGGTCCGGGCGGCCGTCGCGGTCCAGGTCGGCGGTGCGCTCGGCGACGGGCGCCGCGCCGGCGGTCCGCGCGTCGGTCACCGGAACGGTGTCGGCGTCGGCCCGGCGGCCGGTGACCGCACGCGCCGCCGCACCCCGGTCCGCGGCCCGCCGCCGCGCCTCCGCGTCCCGCTCGTCGTCGGCCGTCGCGATCCGGCCGTCGGTCGTCGTGGCCGCCGTCCGGCCGTCGGTGGCCGCCGTCGCGTCGCGGTCGCGGGCGGCCCGGTCGGTCGCGTCCCGGGCGCGCTCGTCGTCGGTCGCGGTGGCGGCGCTGCGGTACGTGGTCCGCTCCTCGTCGCGGTCGGTGACCACGGGCCGGTCGGCGGGCTGCTGGGCGGTCCGGTCGCGTTCGTCGACCACGCCGTCGCCGTTGGTATCGGTACTGGTCGCCGGAGAGTTCCGGCGGGACAGGATCTTCACGATGGCACCTCCTGATCCAGGCGCGGAGGCCGCGCATGACATGCAGGAAGTACCCAGGTGTGCCGAAATCGACACCCCTGGGTCGCTCCGCACGCTCAGGCGTGCCGTCCGGTCACGACACGGTGCGTGACCACTGCTGGTTGGTGCCCGCACCGCAGGCGTACTGCTGGACGTCCGCGCCGTCGCCGGTGCCGGCGTTCACCACGTCCAGGCACTTGCCGCTGTGCCGGGCCCGCAGTTGGAACCAGCCGTCGCGCGCGGCCCACTGCCACTGCTGGTTGGCGCCGCCGCCGCAGGTGTACTGGATGATGTTGGCGCCGTCGGCGGTGGACGCGTTCGCGACGTCGAGACACTTGCCGCTCGCCGCGTTGACGAGGCGGAACCAGCCGCCGCCGGCGTCCTGGAACTCCCACCTCTGGTTGCCGCCGCCGTTCCAGCCCCACTGCTTGACCTCGGCGTTGTTCGCAGTGGAGCCGTTGATCACGTCGAGCACCCGGCCGCTGTGCCGGGCGGTCACGCGGTGGTACGTGGGCGAGTTCCCGGTGACGGTGCCCGCCGCGGTGTCGACGGTGACGGACGGATACCAGGTCAGGCTCATGCTGGTGGCGGTCGGGAAGGCGATCGGCAGCCACACGTACTGGGAGTCGTTGGCCGGGCCGCCCCAGGCGCCCGCCCACCTGTCACCCAGATAGAGGTAGCTGGTGCCGGAGGTGCCCTGGATCGGCAGCACGAACGCCGGCTGGGAGTTGAACGTGGTGCCGTTGCCCACGTCGGTCCAGCCGCTCCACGGTCCCGAGATGCTCGGCGCGGTGGCGTACCGGGCCTGGTTCGGGCTCCAGCCCGTCGCCCCCGAGGTCAGCAGGAAGTACGTGGAGCCCCGCTTGAACATCGCCGGCGCCTCCCGGTGCGCGCCGTCCCAGAAGTTGCCCACCAGCGTGGCCACGTTGAGATAGTCCGAGGTGAGCCGGTAGATGTGCAGGTCGTAGTTGTCGTCGGCGGCCGAGATCATGTACGCGGTGCCGTTGTCGTTGTAGAGCGTGATGTCGCGGGACATGTGCTGCCCGAGCGGCCGGAAGCTGCCGTGGTACGTGTAGTTCCCGTCCACCGTGGCCGACGAGGCGACGGCGGCCCGCGCCTCGTTGTAGTCGGACCCGTTCTCCTTGTGCATCCACATCACGAACCGGCCGGTGGAGGCGTTGTAGACGACCTTCGGCCGCTCGATGTTGGCGACACGCAGTTCGGCCGCCGACGACTGGGTGAGCACGTTGTTGCGGAACTCCCAGGTGCGCAGGTCCGTGGAGCGGTAGACGGAGACCGCCCGGAACGTGTTGTCCGGGTTGCGGTTCTCGCCGAACCAGTAGTAGTAGTCGCCGACCTTGAGCACGCCGCCGCCGTGGGCGTGCACCACGGCGCCGCTTGTGTCGGTGAACTGGGTGCCGTTTGTGACCGTCACCGGCGCCGCCAGCGCGGCCGCCGGTCCCATCACCGTCACCGCGACGGCCACCGCGAGCGCCAGCCCGGCCGCCAGGAGGCGGCCGGTGGCGCCGTGCCGTGCCGCCCGTCGCACGCCGGTCACCGCCCGCAGACCGGCGTGATCGTGGCGGGTGTCGCGCTGCTCGCCACGAGCATGCCGAACGTCGTCGACGCGCCGGGTGCCAGCGTCCCGTTCCAGGAGGCGTTACGGACCGTGGCGTCCTGGCCGGTGCCCTCGGCCACCCCGCCCCAGACCGACTGGATGCGCTCGTCACCGGACCAGCGCCACGAGACGAGCCAGCCCGGGACCGGCTCGGTGCCGCCGTTGCGCACCGTCACCGTGGCGACGAAGCCGCCGCCCCACCTGCTGTCGATAGTGGCCGTCGCGGAGCAGAGCGACAGCGTGCGCGCCGGTCCGCCGATCACGTACGGATCCCGCGTGCCCTTGGTGTCGCCGAACCGGAACCAGTACTCGGTGCCCGGGGTCAGGCCGCCGATGGTCACCGTCCCCGACCGTTCCGGCCCGGTGACGGCCTCGGCCACCGGATCGCGCCACCCGGTGGCGTCCTCGCGGCTGGTGAAGAGGCTGATGAGCAGCGGCGGGTCGTAGCCGCAGGGCGGGCTGAGCACCATCCAGTAGGTGATGGTGACGCTGGTGGTGGTGGCGCCCGTCACCTGGCCGGTGACCGGCAGCGCCGGCGGGCAGGCGTACGTGGGCGTCGGGGTGGGCGTCGCCGCGGTGGCGGGCGTGATCGTCGTGGCGGCGGGTGACCGGTCGGAACCGGCCGAGGCGGCCAGGCCGGTCAGGGCGAGGGTGGCGGCCAGCGCCGCGCCGAGGGTACGGAGCATCTGTCTCTCCCGAGCTGGGGGCGCCGGGGGCGGTCGGCGCCGGAGGTGGTGGACCGCGATGTCGCCGCCGCGGCGGCACGGCGGACTTGCCGGAGACGACTGCCCGGCACCGGGGTGGCGCATCACCCCGCGCTTGTCCCTCCGGCGAGATCGAGCTGCTCGCACTGGCTCCCGAGCGCTACCGCCGCCAGTCTTTCAGTCGACGATCGTCGATTCAATGCCGTCCCAGCACCCGACGTCGCCGACGGCGCGGTCTGCTGGCTACGCTTGGCCGTTGTGCCAGAGGGACACACCATCCACCGCCTCGCCGCCCGGCACGCCGAGCTGTTCGCGGGCGACAAGGTGCACGCCGACAGCCCGCAGGGGCGCTTCGCCGAGGGCGCGGCCCGCCTGAGCGGCACCGTCCTGGACGGCACCGAGGCGTACGGCAAGCACCTGCTGCACCACTACGCGGGCGAGCTGACGCTGCACGTACACCTGGGGCTGTACGGGAAGTTCGCCGACGGGCCGGGGGAGCCGCCGGCCCCGGTCGGGCAGCTGCGGCTGCGTCTGCACAGCGACCGGCACTGGCTGGAGCTGCGCGGCCCGACCGCCTGCGAGCTGCTGACCCCGCCCGAGGTGGCGGCGCTGCGCGACCGGCTCGGGCCGGACCCGCTGCGCGCCGACGCCGACGCCGACCCGGACCGGGCGTACGCGCGGATCCGCCGCAGCCCCACCCCGCTGGCCGCGCTGCTGCTCGACCAGTCGGTCGTGGCCGGCACCGGCCTGATCTTCGTGACCGAGGCGCTGTTCCGGGCCGGTCTGCCGCCGCTGCTGCCCGGGCGGGAGCTGACGCCGGCCGGCTGGGCCGACCTCTGGGCGGACCTGGTGACGCTGATGACCCTCGCGGTCGAGCGGGGCCGGATCGACACGGTGCGCGACGCGCACCTGCCGGAGGCGACCGGCCGCGCGCCGCGCGTCGACAGGCACGGCGGTGAGGTGTACGTCTACCGCCGCCCCGGCGCGCCCTGCCACGTCTGCGGCACCCCGGTCAGCCGGGGCGCGCTGGCCGGGCGCAACCTCTACTGGTGCCCCGCCTGCCAGGCGGGCTGACTCACATCTCGTCGAGCAGCCAGCGGGCCGCCTCGACGTTGCCGGGGAAGACCTGGTCGCCGCCGATGCTCCAGGCCACCGTCTGGCCGATGGCCCAGCCGCGTACCCGCTCCCGGTCCAGACCCAGCTCGGCGCTGAGCCGGTCGAGCCGGTGCCGGACCGCCGCGGGGGAGTGGCCCAGCTCTGCGCCGCGCACCAGCGGCACCACGGCGAACTCCCGCTCGCCGACGAGCGGCTTCGGGTCGATCACCAGCCACGGCTCGCGCCCGGCCGCCAGGATGTTGCCGGCGTGCAGATCCTGGTTGACCAGCACCTGCTCGCCCTGGCTCGGCGTCAGCTCGGCGAGCAGCCCGAGCGCGGCGTCGAGCAGGCGCCGCTCGTACGGGCGGCCGGCCCGCCGCCAGTTGCCAGGCATCCGCTCCGCCCAGCCGGCCGCCTCCTCGGCCAGCGGCGTGAACGGCGCACCGGCCGGCACCGCGAGCTTTGGCAGCAACCCGATCGCGACGTCCAGCGCCGCGTCGGCCGCCAGCGAGTGCAGCGGCGTGCCGGGATCGCACCGCTCGACGAGCAGTGCGCGCCGGCCAGGGTCGTGCCCGAGCAGCCGGATCGCGCCGCGCCCGTCCCAGTGCGCCAGCGCGGTGGCCTCGTGCACGCTGTCGTCGTCCGGGTACTGGAGCTTCAACACGGCCCGGGTGCCGTCGGGCAGCGTCGCGGGCAGCGCCAGCGACGCGAACGCGTACGCGAACGGCGGACCGACCGTCAACTCCCACCGCGCGACGCAGTCGGCCAGCCGGCCGGGCAGCTCCGCGAGCCACGCCCGGCCGGTCTCGGTCCGCTCGACCCAGCGCAGCCCTTCGGGAATGTCGCACCGCATCGGCACATCCTGACCGGTGCGGCGAGTCTCCGCTGTCCCCGACGCGGCCCTCCGGCCTCGCCGGGCCCCCTCGTCCCAACCAGGCCGGCGCCGCCTCGCCTGCGGCGGGCCCGCCGAGGGCCTGTCACCGCAGTCGGCGGATGTCCCCGTACGCCCGGTAGAAGCCGCCCCGGCCGGACTCGCGGACCTCGGTGACCAGGTAGCGCGCGCCCGGCTCCCGGATGCCCTTGGGGAACTGCACCGACCAGTCCCGCCGGTAGCCGTCGGCGAGAACGTGCACCCGCAGCCGGCCGCCCTGCTCGACGCACTGCACCAGCACGCCGTCGCGGTCGTCGGTGGTCACCTCGACCGAC
This sequence comes from Micromonospora sp. CA-248089, assembly GCF_050948515.1. Taxonomy (NCBI): domain Bacteria; kingdom Bacillati; phylum Actinomycetota; class Actinomycetes; order Micromonosporales; family Micromonosporaceae; genus Micromonospora; species Micromonospora sp. CA-248089. The sequence goes on along the minus strand of NZ_CP192016.1, from coordinate 5,413,015 downwards.
GTCCAGGCGGCAGTCTCGGGCATCCGGGCCGGCGCCTTGACGTCGACCACGTCGGGCACGCTGCCCGCCTCGGCCGCCCGGATCGCTGCCTCACTCGCGTCGATGCAGGCCAGGTGGCCGCTCGTGGTGACCACGTAGAGCCGGTTGTCGTGGTACTGCATCGAGTACGCCGAGCCGCAGCCGGTGCCGAGCTTCCACAGCCGGTTGCCGGACTGGTCGAAGCAGTAGATCGAGGACGCGCTGTCGCCCGCGAACACGTACCGGCCGCCCTCGGCGGTGGCGCAGGAGAAGACCGCGGAGTCGCAGCGGTAGACCTGCTCGGCCCGGCCGTCCTTGCGCAGGCGCACCACCTCGCGGGTGCCCGTACCGGCGAACACGGCGTCCCGCTCCTGCCAGCCGAACAGCACCGCCCCGGTGCCGGTGTGCCACAGCTCGCGCCCGGTGCGCCAGTCGTAGCCGGTGACCCCCTGCGAGTGGCCGTGGTAGAGCGCGTCGGCGTCGCAGCGCACCATCCACGCCGACCGGCCGCGTCCCGGCCGGCGCCAGAGGAACTCGTCCTCGTGGTCGATCGCCGAGATGCCACCGTCGCGGTCGGACACGCCCAGCACGCCGTCGTGGATGTCCAGCCAGTAGATGTCGATCTCGGGCGCGATCGCGTACGCCGCCCGGGGCACCTTGCCGGACAGGTCGTAGACGTTTCCGTCGTCGCAGCCCGCGTAGACCCAGGCGTCGTCGGCAACGATGCACTTCACCCCGTCGGGCAGCCGGACCTGGTTGACCAGCCGGGCGTCGTGGTCGAGCGTGGTGATCACGCCGTGTTCGTTGCCGACCATGCAGTGCCGGTCGTCGACGAAGATGCCGAAGGCGGGCGCGCCCGAGGCGTACCGCCAGAGGACCGGGGCGGTGCGGGCGGTCGAGCGGGTGCTGACGATCTGCCGGCGCGACACGGTGCGCTTCTGGCGTACGCCGCGCACCGCCGGGGCGTACCCCTTGCGGATCTTCTCGCCGATCTTCTTCGCGGCGGCGGCGCGGGCGCGGGCGTTGTCCGGGTAGGTGCTCGTCTTCACCTGGCCCTGGTCGCCGATCCGGCCATAGCGCACTGTCATCGCGGTGTCATCGACCACCACCTCGTAGAACTTGTGCGCTCCACCGTCCACTTCGGACAGTTCGAGGTAGGTCGTCTCCTGGGACATGGGGGTTTACCTCCGAGGGGAAGTGCCGGACCGGCAACGCGCACACGCTAACGCCGGGCACCGACAAACCCGGGTGCCGGTGTTAAGAAGGGGCCCTTCCTCTACCGGAGGCGTTAACAGGGGGCCCTTCCTTACGCGGCGGCGAGGGCGTCGACGGCCTTTCGGGCCGCGATCAGCACCGGGTCCCACACCGGGGCGTACGGCGGCGCGTACCCAAGGTCGAGCGCGGTCATCTCGTCCACCGTCATGCCGTTCCAGAGCGCCACCGCGAGCGCGTCGATCCGCTTGGCCGCCTCGGACCACCCGACGATCTGCGCCCCGAGCAACCGTCCGCTGGGCCGCTCGGCGAGCAGCTTTACGGTCATCGGCCGCGAGCCCGGGTAGTAGCCGGCCCGGTTCGTCGACTGGGCCAGCACGGTGACGAACTCGAAGCCCGCCTCCCGCGCGTCCCGCTCGCGCAGCCCGGTGCGGCCCACCTCCAGCTCGCAGACCTTGGTGACGGCGGTGCCGATGACGCCGGGGAAGGTGGCGTACCCGCCGCCGATGTTGATGCCCGCTACCCGGCCCTGCTTGTTGGCGTGCGTGCCGAGCGGGATGTGCACGGGCATGCCGCTGACCCGGTGCAGGGACTCCACGCAGTCGCCCGCCGCCCAGACGCCCGGTACGCCCGGCACCCGCATCCGGCGGTCGGTCCGGACCGCGCCGGACGGACCGATCGGCAGGCCGGCGGCCTCGGCGAGCCCGATGTTGGGGCGTACCCCGAGGCCCAGCACCACGACGTCGGCCGGCATCGGCCCCTCGTCGGTGACCACCGCGGAGATCCGGCCGTCCCGCTCGTCGAGGCCGGTGACGGTGAGGCCGGTGCGGACGCCGATGCCGGTGCCGCGCATCGCCTCGGCCACCAGCTCGCCCATGTCGGGGTCGACTGTGGACATCGGCTGGTCGGCCTGCTCCACCAGCTGCACCGAGAGCCCGCGTTGCACGAGCGCCTCGGCCATCTCGACGCCGACGTAGCCGCCGCCGACCACCACCGCGTGCCGGGGCCGGGGCTCGCGTTCGAGCCAGTCGATCAGCGCCGCGCCGTCGTCCAGCGTCTGCACGCCGAACACCCCGGCCACGTCGTCGCGCGCCCAGTCCGGCTGCACCGGGGACGCGCCGGTGGCGTACACCAGGGTGTCGAAACCGGCGCGGACCTCGCCGCCGCCGTCCAGGTCGCGTGCGATCACCTCGCGGCGGTCCAGGTCGATGGCGGTGACCTCGTGCCGGGTACGGACCTCGATGCCGAACTCGTCGCGGAAGGTCGCCGGGTCGCGCGCGACCAACTCGTCCCGATCCTCCACCAGGCCGCTCACCCAGTAGGGGATGCCGCAGGCCGAGTAGGAGGTGAAGTGCCCTCGTTCGAACGCGACGATCTCCAGGTCGGACCGGTCGCGGCGGCGCCGCGCCTGCGACGCCGCCGACATGCCGGCGGCGTCGCCGCCGATGACGATCATGCGCTCGGCCACGTCGCCCATCCTGTCACGCCGGGCCACGGCCGCGTGGCCGCTCAGCCACGGGTCTGCCGCGCCACGTCCGCGACCACGTCGACGAGGTTGCCGGTACGTTCGAACACCGCCCGCTGCCGCGCCGCGCCGCTGCCGTGCCGGCGCAGCCCGCCCAGCAGATCGGTCACCCGGTCCAGGTCGCCGTGCCGTTCCAGTTCCGGGCGCAGCCGGTCGACCAGCCGGTCCAGCAGCTCCCACGCCGGGCGCAGCTCACCGTCGGTGAGGTCGACGCCCTCGCCCTCCAGCCCGTCGTGGGCGGCCCGCCAGTGCGCCGCCACGAGCAGGTGGTGGTCGGTGTTGACGGCGGGACGGCCGGCGTCGATGTCGGTGAGCGCTGTCGCGACGAGCGCGCGGACCAGCGCCGCCACCAGCACCGCGTCGTCCACGGAGGGGCAGACGTCGCCGATGCGGATCTCCACCGTGGGGTACTTCGCGGAGAGCCGGGCGTACCAGTAGAGCATCCCCTCGTCCAGCATCACGCCGCTGGCGATGAGCTGCCGGATCAGCCGCTCGTAGTGCTCGTGCGACTCCAGGTACGGGGTGGGCGCGACGGACGGCCAGCGCTCCCACTCCACCGAGCGCCAGCTCGCGTACCCGGTGTCCTCCCCCCGGGAGAACGGGGAGTTGGCGGTGGCCGCGTGCAGGATCGGCAGCCAGGGCCGGACGTGGTTGAGCACCTGCACGCCGGTGTCCGGGTCGGGAATGCCGACGTGCACGTGCATGCCGTTGTTCCCGGGGCCGGGCACCAGCAGCCGGAACCGCTCGATCATCCGGTCGAAGCGCGGCTTGTCCACCACCGGCGGCACCGGCCCGTCGACCGGCCCGGTGCCGATCGCGAGCAGCCGTACGCCGGCCCGCTCGGCCGCGTCGGCCAGCTCGGCGCGCAGCATCGACAGCGAGTGCCGGATCGAGGACAGGTCCAGTCCCGGCGGGCTGCCGATCTCGATCTGGCTGGTCTGGAACTCGCGTTCCACCTGACCGCGCAGCTCGGCTGGCACCTGCTCCATCACCAGGTCGACGGCGGGTACGGCGGTCCCGGTGTGCGGGTCGGCGAGCAGGAACTCCTCCTCGACGCCGACCGTCAGCAGGTCGGTTCCGCCCGGTGCGGCGCTCCGCTCCCGCTCCGCCACTGAGCCACTCATCGTCACCACCGTCTCCTCCGGACCGCTCACGGCACCGTGCCGCGGGGTCGAGAGCCTGTTACCCACCGTGTCCGTTTCGGGAAACGTGCCGGTGGGCGTGTCGGTGCCGGTTCGCCCGTTCGGGGTCGCGTGCGGGGCCGGCCGAGCGTCGGATCGGCGTGCGCGCAGGGGCCCCGGTGCGTGACACGGCGGGCTAGGGTGGGCTCGTGACAGGGATGCTGGCGGTGCTGACGGGGGCGTGGGCCTACGCCCTCACCCTGTTCGCCGACCGGCCGGCCGGGCTGCTCGCCGGTGCGGCGGTCGTCGCCGCGCTGCTGCTCGCGACCCTGCTCGCGCTGCGCGTCCGCGCGCTGCCCACGCCGCCCGGCACCCGGTTCGCCGCCGCACTACGGGCCCGCGCCCGCCGTCGTGGGGTGCCCCGGCAGGTCGACCCGGACGCGCCGGGGCGTCCGCGCCCCCGCGCACCCGGCCTGCGCCCCTCGGCCGCGTAGCCACCTCCTTCCGGCCCGCGCCGGCGGGCCGCCGCTCTCTCCCCGGCTTCGCGGCCGATTCCGTCGTCATCCGTCCCGCCGCGCGCACGTCGCCGCCCGGGACACCCGGAATCGCCATCGAGGGGTCCACCCATGCTCGCCTTCGCACCGTTGCACTCGGCGGCCTCGGCCGCCGCCACCGTCGTCACCTGGCTCGCCGACGTGCTCGCCCCGCTCACCGGCGGCGCCGCCACGGCGGCCGCCATCGTCCTGTTCACCGTCGCCGTCCGGCTGCTGATCTCGCCGCTGACGGTGGCACAGGTCCGCGGGGAGCGGCGTCGCACCGCGCTCGCCCCCGAGGTACGGGAACTCCAGCGCCGGTACGCCGACGACCCGTCCCGCCTGCAGAGCGAGGTGTTCGCGCTCTACCGCAACGCCGGGGCCAGCCCGGTCGCGGGCTGCCTGCCGGCGCTGTTGCAGGCGCCGTTCTTCCTTGTCATGTACCGCCTGTTCGCCACCGGTGACGGCGCGCCGCAGCTGCTGGGGGAGCGGCTGGCCGGCGTACCGCTGGGGTGGCACCTCGGCGACGGGCTGTCCGGTCCGGTGCTGCTCGTGTTCGGGGTGCTGCTGGCCGCGCTGCTCGCGCTGGCCTGGTGGTCGTCGCGGCGGATGCGCCGGGCGGCGGCCGCCACCGGCACGGTGGCCGGTACGCCCACCGAGGGCCCGGGCGCGGCGGTGCTCGGGCGGCTGTTGCCGCTGCTGCCGTACGCCACGGTGCTGGTGGCGCTCGTGGTGCCGCTGGCGGCGGTGCTCTATCTGGTCACCACCACGGCGTGGACCGCGCTGGAGCAGGTGGTGCTGCGCCGGCCGCTGCCGGCGGCGGCCATCGACAAGCGTTGACAAATGCGGGGGCGGGCGCGTAGAAATCGCTCTCAGAGAGCGCTCTCCCGGACCCGTCCCCGCAGAGAGGCACCCCGATGAACCCGATCCCGGCGGCTGCGGCCGCCTCCGCCACCGTGCCCCGACCACGCCGCCGGCTCGCCCTGGCCGCCGGCGTCCTCGCGCTCACCACCGCGCTCGCGGGCGTCTCGATGACCGCCCAGGCCGCGGTGCCCCCGACGCCGTCCGGGTGGAACCTGGTGTGGAGCGACGACTTCACCGGCTCCGCCGGCACGCTGCCCTCGTCCGCCAACTGGATCATCGACACCGGCACCAGCTACCCGGGCGGCCCGGCCAACTGGGGCACCGGCGAGATCCAGACCTACACCTCCAGCACCGCCAACCTGGCCCACGACGGCTCGGGCAACCTGCGCATCACGCCGCTGCGGGACTCCGCCGGCCGCTGGACCTCGGCCCGGATCGAGACGGTGCGTTCGAACTTCAAGCCGCCGACCGGCGGCGTGCTGGCCCTGGAGGGCCGGATCCAGATGCCGAACGTGACGGGGGCGGCGGCGTCCGGGTACTGGCCGGCGTTCTGGGCGCTCGGCTCGCCGTACCGGGGCAACTACCAGAACTGGCCGGGCATCGGCGAGTTCGACGTGATGGAGAACGTCAACGGGATCAACTCGGTCTGGGGCGTGCTGCACTGCGGCGTCGCGCCGGGCGGCCCGTGCGGGGAGTTCAACGGCATCGGCGCGTCCCGGGCCTGTCCGGGCAGCACCTGCCAGTCGGCGTTCCACACCTACCGGTTCGAGTGGGACGCCTCGATCAGCCCGCAGCAACTGCGCTGGTACGTCGACGGTCAGCTCTTCCACACCGTCGGGCAGAACCAGATCGGTGAGCCGTACTGGAGTCAGATGACCAACCACGCCGGCTACTTCCTGCTGCTCAACGTGGCGATGGGCGGCGGCTTCCCGGACGGCGTGGCCGGCTCGGCGACGCCGACCGCGTCGACCGTGCCCGGCCGGTCGATGCTTGTCGACTACGTGGCCGTCTACACCCGCGGTGGCGGGAGCAACCCGTCGCCGACGCCGACCACGCCGCCGCCGGGCGGAGTGCGTGACGCCTACTCGACGATCCAGGCCGAGTCGTTCAACGCGCAGAACGGCGTGCAGGTGGAGACGTGCGCCGAGGGTGGCCAGGACATCGGGTGGCTCGCCAACGGCGACTGGGCCCGCTACGACAACGTCGACTTCGGCTCCACGCCGCCGCGCGACTTCGTGGCCCGGGTCGCCTCCGGCGCGGCGTCCGGGGTGAGCGGGCTGGTGGAGGTCCGGGTGGACAGCCCGACCGCGCCGCCGATCGGCAGTTTCGCGGTCGGCAACACCGGCGGCTGGCAGACCTGGCGCTCGGTGCCCGGCAACGTCAGCGCGGTGACCGGGCGGCGCACCGTCTACCTGACGTTCAGCAGCGGTCAGCCGTCCGACTTCGTCAACGTCAACTGGTTCACCTTCCGCCGCTGAGGCCGGTCGGGACGCGGCCCGGACCCCCGGTCCGGGTCGCGTCGATCCGGTGCTGGACAGAAACAGTTAACACTCCTAATAATAGGCGCACGTCGACGGTTGTGAATCCCTCTCCACCCCCGCCCGTCCCCTGGAGGACGCCGTGAGACTCCGCCCCCGCCTGGCGACGCTCGCCGCCGCGCTGACCACCGCCGTGGTCGCCGGTGCCCTGCTCGCCGCCCCGCCCGCCTCGGCCGCCACCGCGGCCTTCGTCCGCACCTCCAGCTGGAGCAGCGGGTACGAGGCCCGGTTCACCGTCACCAACGACAGCTCCGCCGCCATCTCCTCGTGGAACGTCCAGTTCGACCTGCCCGCCGGCAGCACGCTCGGCTCGTTCTGGGACGCCCGCCTCACCACCTCCGGCCAGCACGTCACCGCCGTCAACCAGTCCTGGAACGGCGCGCTCGCCCCCGGTGCCAGCACCAGCTTCGGTTTCGTCGTCAGCGGCACCGGCGACCCGGTGAACTGCACGGTCAACGGCGCCTCCTGCACCGGCGGCGGCAACCCCGGCAACCCGGGCGCGCCCGCCACCCCCGGCGGACTGCGGGTCACCGGCACCACCGCGTCCTCGGTGTCGCTCGCCTGGAACGCGGTCTCCGGCACCGTCACCGGCTACCGGGTGTACGAGGGCAGCACCGTCAAGGCCACCGTCACCGGCACCTCGGCCACCGTCTCCGGGCTGGCCGCGTGCAGCGGGCACAGCTACACGGTGACCGCGTACAACGGCAGCGGCGAGTCGGCGAAGTCGGCGGCGGTAGCGGCCACCACCAGCGGCTGCACCGGTGGCGGCGGCGGTGCCATGGCCGCCGCGCCGTACCTCTACCCGGGCTGGGGCGACCCGCCCGCGCCCGCCACGGTGATGGGCGCGACCGGGATCAAGTGGTTCACCATCGCGTTCGTGCTCTCCGGCGGCGGCTGCACCCCGGCCTGGGACGGCACCGGCCCGCTGACCGGCGGCACGCACGCGGCCACCATCGCGGCGATCAAGGCGGCCGGCGGCGACGTCATCCCGTCCTTCGGCGGGTGGAGCGGCAACAAGCTCGGCCCGAACTGCTCGACCGCCGCCGCCCTGGCCGGCGCGTACCAGCAGGTCATCAACGCGTACGGGCTGAAGGCGATCGACATCGACATCGAGAACAGCGACGAGTTCGAGAACGAGGTGGTGCAGGACCGCATCCTGGACGCCCTGAAGATCGTCAAGCAGAACAATCCGGGGATCAAGACCATCATCACGTTCGGCACGTCGACCACCGGGCCGTCGTACTACGGCACCCGGCTGATCAACCAGGCCGCGGCCAAGGGCACCGGGATCGACGTGTTCACCATCATGCCGTTCGACTTCGGCGGCGGCGCGAACATGTACCAGAACACGGTGAACGCGGCCGAGGGCCTGAAGACCGCGCTGCGCAACGCGTTCGGCTGGTCCGACGCCACCGCGTACGCGCACATGGGCCTGTCCGGCATGAACGGCCTCTCCGACCAGCAGGAGCTGACCTCGCCGGCCACCTGGACGCAGATCCGCGACTGGGCCAAGGCGCGCGGCCTGGCCCGGTTCACGTTCTGGTCGGTCAACCGGGACCGGCCCTGCCCGGGCGGGGGCGTGGTCGCCAACTGCTCCGGCATCGCGCAGAACACCTGGGAGTTCACCGGCATCACCGCCGGATTCTGAGCCCGCGCGGCGGTCAGCGCCCGGTGGTCACCGACTGCCGGGCGCGCCGCCGGCGCACCTTCTTCACCGCCCAGCTGACGATCATGAAACCGAAGACGGCGAAGATCGCGTAGTTGAACCACGAGCTGTACCTGTCGACGTCCTCCCACCGCGACCCGAGAGCGAACCCGGCGCCGACGATCAGGGCGTTCCACACGCCGCTGCCGAGCGTGGTGAGCAGGATGAACTCGCCCAGCGGCATCCGGTTGGCGCCGGCCGGGATCGAGACCAGGCTGCGCACCACAGGCACCACCCGGCCGATCAGCACCGCCCACCGGCCGTGCCGCTCGAACCAGCGGTCGGCCTTCTCCAGATCCTCCAGGTCGACCAGCGGAATGTGGTCCAGCCAGCGCTTGAGCCGGTCCTCGCCGAGCGCCGCGCCGAGCCAGTAGAGCACCAGCGCGCCGAGCAGCGAGCCGACTGTCGCGGCGACCACGATCAGCACCACGTTGAACCGGCCCTCGGCGGACAGGTAGCCGGCCATCGCCAGCACGATCTCGCTCGGGATCGGCGGGATGATGCTCTCCAGCGCCACCAGCAGCGCCACACCGACCGCGCCGAACGAGTCGATCACGCTCGCCACCCACCCGGTCAGCCCGGTGAACTGGTTCGGGTCGACGTCCTGGGCCAGGGCCATGGCGGTCCTTCCACGCGAGAGCCGGAGATCCGGAAGTGTTACCCGGACCGGCTGCCGCCACACCTGTGACTCAGCCCTCCGGGTGCAGCGCCGCGTCCGCCGGACCCCGCCGCCAGCCGGTGAAGCGGACCACCAGGCCGCCCCGGCTGGGCGAACAGCAGTACGGCCCGGCCGACGCCTGCGCCGCCGGATCGAGCGGGGCGACGCGGACCAGCCGCCACGGCTCGTCGTCACACCGGGCCCGTACCGTCAGCGCGTCGCCGGCCCGGCTCACCCGGACCGTGACCTCACGGCCCGACCACTGCGGCACCGGCGCGACCGACCAGTCGGAGAACTCGTCGGTGACCACTGCTCCGACCTGCGGGACGCCGTCGCTCACCTCGACCCCGGCCTTGGTCCACCGCCGCTCGTCCACCCGGACCAGCACGCCGGCCTGGTCGAACTGGGCCGCGTAGTCGAGCAGGAACGACACCTCCACGGCGCTGTCCACGCCGAACGGCGCGAGCAGCGCCGAGCCGTCGTCGTGCACGAAGCCGTAGCTGGTGCGCCGCCAGAAGTCGCTGCCGCCGCGCGGCTCGACCAGCAGGCCGCGACCGTCCGGCTCGGCCCGCTCCGGCGGGTTCAGCCAGGTGCCGGCGGACCAGTCGTACGCCTCCTCGCTCATCGGAGCACCGTACCGGGTTTGCCGCCGCGCGCGTTCGGAGAAGTAGTCCTCGCATGGGTGACAGGTGGTATCAGGAGGCGGTCGTCTACTGCCTCGACGTGGACACTTTCGCGGACTCCGACGGCGACGGGGTGGGTGACTTCCAGGGCGTGATCGGGCGCCTGGACTACCTGGCCCGGCTCGGGGTGACGTGCCTCTGGCTGAACCCCATCCATCCCTCGCCGAACGAGGACGACGGGTACGACGCGACCGACTTCTACAACGTCGACCCGCGACTGGGCACCCTCGGCGACTTCGCCGAACTGCTGCACCAGGCGAGCAACAGGGGCATCCGGGTGATCATCGACCTGGTGGTCAACCACACCTCCGACCAGCACCCGTGGTTCCAGTCCGCCCGCTCCTCGCCGGATTCGCCGTACCGGGACTGGTACGTCTGGGCCGACCACGAGCCGGCCGACCGCCACCAGGGCATGGTGTTCCCGGGCGAGCAGCACGAGACGTGGACGTACGACCGGACCGCCAAGGCGTGGTACTACCACCGCTTCTACAAGTTCCAGCCGGACCTGAACATCGAGAACCCCAAGGTCCGCGCGGAGATCAAGAAGATCACCTCGTTCTGGCTCCAGCTCGGCGTCTCCGGCTTCCGGATGGACGCCGTGCCGTTCATCATCGAGCGCACCGAGCCGGGCAACCCGAACTCACCCAAGGACTTCGACTTCCTCACCGACCTGCGCCAGCACGTGCAGTGGCGGCGCGGCGACGCGGTCCTGCTCGCCGAGGCGAACGTCGAGCCGGACGAGCTGCCCGTCTACTTCGGTGACGGCAGCGGCTCGGGCAACCGGATCCACATGCTGTTCGACTTCATGCTCAACGGCCGGCTGATGCTCGCCCTGGCCCGGGAGGACCCGGAGGTGATCATCGAGGCGTTGCGCGACACCCCGAAGCTGCCCACCGGCGGCCAGTGGGCCACGTTCCTGCGCAACCACGACGAGATCGACCTGTCACGGCTCACCGCCGACCAGCGCAACGACGTGCTGGCGAAGTTCGGCCCGGACGAGAACATGCAGCTCTACGGCCGGGGCATCCGCCGCCGGCTGGCGCCCATGCTCGGCAACGACCGCCGGCACATCGAGCTGGCGTACTCGCTGCAGTTCTCGCTGCGTGGCACCCCCGTGCTGCGCTACGGCGAGGAGATCGGCATGGGGGAGGACCTGTCGCTGGACGGGCGCGACGCGATCCGTACCCCGATGCAGTGGTCGTACGCCGACAACGCCGGCTTCTCCACCGCGGAGCCGGAGAAGCTGGTCCGCCCGGTGATCGACAAGGGCGAGTACGGCTACCAGAAGGTCAACGTCACCGCCCAGCGCAAGGACCCGCGCTCGCTGCTCGGCTGGTTCGAGCGGATGATCCGGACGCTGCGGGAGGCACCGGAGACCGGCTCGGGCAGCACCACGTACATCGATGTGCCGATGCCGTCGGGCGTGCTCGCGCACCGGGCCGACGGGCGTACCGGGACCATGGTCTTCCTGCACAATCTCGGCACCGAGGACGTGGAGGTGGACCTGAGCACGCTGGCGCCGGAGGCGGACCTGCCGATCGACGTGCTCAGCGACCGCAACTACGAGGACGTGGGCAAGCTCGACCGGCTCAAGCTCGGCGGGTACGGCTACCGGTGGATCCGGCTGTGCCGGGGACACGAGCGGTAGGGGGCGGCGTACCGGCGGGTTAAGCTCCTTCGATCGAGCCACAAGTTACCGGGAGGTAAGCATGTCGGAGGAGCCCCGCGTCGCCATCGTCACCGGAGCCGCACGCGGCATCGGGGCCGCGACCGCCCGCCGGCTGGCGGCCGACGGCATGGCCGTCGCCGTGGTCGACATCGACGAGTCCGCCACCAAGGAGACGGTGGACGCCATCGGCTCGGCCGGCGGCCGGGCACTGGGTGTCGGCGCCGACGTGTCCGACCGGGCCCAGGTCGAGGCCGCCGTGGAACGGATCGCCGCCGAACTGGGCGCACCGACAGTGCTCGTCAACAACGCGGGCGTGCTGCGTGACAACCTGCTGTTCAAGATGACCGAGGGCGACTGGGACACGGTCATGGGCGTGCACCTGCGCGGGGCGTTCCTGTTCAGCCAGGCCGCGCAGAAGCACATGGTCGAGGCGAAGTGGGGCCGGATCGTCAACCTGTCCAGCACGTCCGCGCTCGGCAACCGGGGCCAGGCCAACTACTCGGCCGCCAAGGCCGGCCTCCAGGGCTTCACCAAGACGCTGGCGATCGAGCTGGGCCCGTTCGGGGTGACAGTCAACGCGGTCGCGCCGGGCTTCATCGTCACCGACATGACCGCTGCCACCGCGGCCCGGATGAAGGTCGACTTCGACGACCTGCAGAAGCACGCCGCCGCCGAGATCCCGGTCCGCCGTCCCGGCCGCCCGGAGGACGTGGCGCACACCATCTCGTTCCTGGCCAGCGAGGGCGCGTCCTTCGTCTCCGGCCAGGTCATCTACGTCGCCGGCGGTCCGAAGGACTGACCGGCCCGACCCGGCGCGGGCTCGCTCAGGCGGGGTCGCGCCGGGTGCGCCACAGCCAGAACAGGCCGAGTACCGGCAGCACCAGCGGCACGTAGCCGTAGCCGCTGCCGAAGTCGGACCAGACCGTCTCGTCCGGGAACAACTCCTTGTCGGCGATGCTCAGCACGCCCACCCCGAGCACCCCGACCAGTTCGACTGTGCAGCAGGCCAGCGCGACCCGGCGGCCGGCGTGCCCGGCCCGGGCCAGCCCGACCGCCGCCACGATGTAGATCAGTGCCGCCACCGCGGAGAGCAGGTACGCCACCGGCGCCTCGTCGAACTTCGTGGCGATCTGCAAGCTCGCCCGCGAGGTCGCGGCGATGGCGAAGACGATGTAGACCGCGATCAGCAGCCGGCCCGGCCCGCGATTGGTGGCGCGCTGCTCGGTCGTGGACTCAGCCACCGAGGACCTCCCAGGTCTGCTGCAGCCGTACCGCCACGACCGGCGTGACCAGGCAGATCGCGCAGACGATGCCCGAGCCCCAGCGGGTCGGCTCCATCCGGGCCAGCACCCAGGCCAGCGGCGGCAGGCAGACGAGCGTCGCCAGGTAGCCGAAGAACGCGCCCGGCTCGCCCGGCCGATCCCCGCCGCCGAGCGCGACGAGGGCCGCCACGGTGAGCGCGAGCAGCGCCACCTCCAGCACGGCCAGGCCGACGAACTGGATCCGGTCCGGCGGCCGGTGGCGTATCGCCGCCACCAGGGCCCAGACGGCGACCGCCAGCGAGATCACGATCGCGACCGTGGCGAGCGGCCCGTCCACCGGAGAGGCGGCTGCCGCGCTGGTCGTCGACACGGTGTCGTTCACCGGCACAGCCTACTAATCCGTGTAGTAGCGGCTCGCCCGCCGGGTCGGGGCGCGCCGGACGGGTCCGGCGACTAGCGTGGATCACGGTCCCGGCGTACGCCGGTGGCGGACGTGGACGGCAGGGGGTCGGGGTGCGGTTCGGGTTGTTCGGCACTGGTTACTGGGCGGCGGAGACGCACGCCGCGGCCATCGAGGCACACCCGCGGGCCCGGCTCGCCGGTGTCTGGGGGCGGAACCCGGCGAAGGCGGAGGAACTGGCCACCCGGCACGGCGTACCGGCCTTCACCGACGTGGACGCGCTGATCGACGCCGCCGACGCGGTCGCCGTGGCGCTCCCGCCGGACGTGCAGGCCGACATCGCCGTCCGGGCCGCCACCGCCGGGCGGCACCTGCTGCTGGACAAGCCGCTGGCGCTCGACCTCGCCGACGCCGACCGGGTGGTCGACGCGGCGCAGGCGTCCGGGGTGGCCTCGGTGGTCTTCTTCACCCAGCGCTTCCACCCGAACGTGACCGGGTTCCTCGCCTCGACCGCGGCGGCCGGCGGCTGGCAGCACGCCCGCGCCACCATGTTCGCGTCGATCTTCCAGCCGGGTAACCCCTACGGCGACTCGACCTGGCGGCGGGAGCGCGGTGCGCTCTGGGACATCGGCCCGCACGCGTTGTCGCTGATCCTGCCGGTGCTCGGCCGGGTCACCCGGGTCGCCGCGATGGACGGCCCGAGCGGCCTGGTGCACCTGCTGCTCACCCACGACGGCGGCGCGACCAGTTCGCTGTCGCTCACCCTGGACGCGCCACCCGAGGCGGTCACCCGGGACGTCGTCTTCTTCGGCGAGAACGGCACCGAGACCGTCCCGCCCGGCGACGGCAGCGCGCTCCAGGCGTTCGGCGCCGCGCTCGACCAGTTGCTGGAGGAGGTCGACGCCGGCACCCGCGACCACCGCTGCGACGTGCGGTTCGGGCGCGAGGTGGTGGCCGTGCTGGACGCCGCGCAGACCGCCCGCGCCCAGGCCCGCACCGTCGAGCTGTAAGGAAGGGCCCCTTATTAACGCCTCCGGTAGAGGAAGGGGCCCTTCTTGACACCCGTCGGTCAGGCGCCGGCCAGGGTGACGATCGCCTCGCCCAGTTCGGTGGGGGACTGGAACTCCTCGGCCGGCAGGGATCGCAACGCCTGGAGCGCCTCGGTGCTCGCGCCGTTCTCCTGGCCCCAGCGGACCAGGTCCTCCCGGGAGACCGGGTAGTCCAGCCCGGCCAGGAACTCCTGCAACTGCGCGCCGGTGACGGTCATGCCGCCCGGCTACCCGCTGAGCCCGGCGGCATTCCCGCCGCCGGCTCCGGAGCCGGCGGCGGGAATGCCGCTCCCGGCCCCGGCGGTTTGCCCCGGCGGGCCCCGGGTAGCCGCGGACATGCTGGTACAGCGGCTCGGCGCGCCGAGCGACTTCGACCCCTTGCTGGACCGCGTACGGGACGCCCGGGTGGTGATGATCGGCGAGGCGACGCACGGCAGCTACGACTACTACCGGCTGCGGGAACAGCTGACCCGGCGGCTCATCGCCGAGCAGGGCTTCGACTTCGTGGCGGTGGAGGGGGACTGGCCGGACTGCGACCGGGTGCACCGATCGGTGGTGGGAGCGCCCGGCGGTCTGGCCGATCCGCTCGTCGCGCTGGAACGGTTCGAACGCTGGCCGACCTGGATGTGGGCGAACGCCGAGGTGGCCCGCTTCTGCCGCTGGCTGCGGGCGTGGAACCTGGAACGCCCCGAGGGGGAGCGGGCCGGCTTCCATGGCCTGGACGTGTATTCCCTCTGGGAGTCGATGCAGGCCATCTTCGACTACCTCGGTGAGGAGGACCCGGCCTCGCTGGAGGCGGCCCAGGAGGCGTACCGCTGCTTCGAGCCGTACGGCAAACGGGTCGAGGAGTACGGGATGGCCAGCCGGTTCGTCTCCGCACGGTGCGAGGAGGAGGTGGTACGGCTGCTGGCGCGTACCCGGGAACAGGCCGCCGCGGACGGCCCGGACCGCTTCTCGGCCTGGCAGAACGCGGAGGTGGTGGCCGGCGCGGAGCGGTACTACCGGTCCATGGTCGGCGGCGGCCCCGAGTCGTGGAACGTGCGGGACGTCCACATGGCGGACACGCTCGACCGGCTGCTGGACCGGTACGGGCCGGGCTCGCGGGGGATCGTGTGGGCGCACAACACGCACGTCGGCGACGCCCGGGCCACCGACATGGCGGCGGACGGCATGGTCAACATCGGGCAGCTCGGCCGGGAACGGCACGGCCGGGACGCGGTGGCACTGATCGGTTTCGGCAGCTGGCACGGCAGCGTGGTCGCCGCGCCGCGCTGGGGCTCACCGGCCGAGACGATGGTGGTGCCGCCGGCCCGGGAGGGTTCGGTGGAGCATCGGCTGCACGAGCTGATGCCGGACCGGGCGGTGCTCGTGTTCGGCGGCGACGACCAGCCGGAATGGGTGACCGGCGAGGCGGACCACCGGGCGATCGGGGTGGTGTACGACCCGAGCTTCGAGTCCTGGGGCAACTACGTGCCGACCCGGCTGGGTGAGCGCTACGACGCGTTCATCTGGTGCGACGAGACGACGGCGCTGCACCCGCTGCCGGCGCGCGTGACGCCGGGCGAGATGGAGACGTACCCGGCGGGGGTGTGACCGGGTGGGGCCCCGCGGGGCCCCACCCGTGCGGCTCACACGTTCGCGTGCTGCTTCTCGGCGAGATGGGCCCGCAGGCCCTCGCCCTCGACGTCCACGTTGGGCAGGATCTTGTTCAGCCAGCGCGGCAGCCACCAGGCGGCGTTGTTCAGCAACGACATCACCGCCGGCACGATCGTCATCCGGACCACGAACGCGTCGATGGCGACACCGATCGCGAGCGCGAAGCCCATCGACTTGATGATCGGGTCCTCCAGGAAGACGAAGCCGCCGAACACCGAGATCATGATGAGCGCGGCGGCGGTGACCACCCGGGCGCCGTGCCCCATGCCGTTGATGGTGGCCTGCTGGGCCGTGTCGCCGTGCACGAAGTCCTCGCGCATCCGGGAGACCAGGAAGACCTCGTAGTCCATGGCCAGGCCGAACAGGATGCCGATGAGCAGGATCGGCAGGAAGCTGACCAGCGGGGCCGGGGTGTCCAGGCCGACCAGGTCGGCCAGGTGGCCCTGCTGGAACACCGCCACGGTGATGCCGAACGTGGCCGCCACGGTGAGCAGGAAGCCCAGCGCCGCCTTGACCGGCACCAGGATCGACCGGAACACCAGCATCAGCAGCAGGATCGACAGGCCCACCACCAGCAGCAGGTAGACCGGCAGCGCGTCGGAGAGCTTCTCCGACACGTCGATGCCGACCGCGGTGACGCCGGTGAGCAGCACGTCGGCGTTCTGGATGCCGGAGACCTGCTTACGGATGTCGTGCACCACCGTCTCGGTGGCCTCGTCGGTCGGGCCGGACTTCGGGATCACCCCGATCAGCGCGGTACGCCCCGACGGGTCGACCTGCGGCGGGGCCACCGCCAGCACCCCGTCGGTCTTCTGGACCAGCGCGGTCACCTGCGGGATGGCGGCCTGGGTGTCCTGCGGCGAGTCGGCGGTCACCACGACCGCGAGCCGGCCGGTGAAGCCGGGGCCGAAGCCCTCGCGGATCAGGTCGCTGCTGACCCGGGCCGGGGTGCCCTCGGCGGCGGCGGACGCGTCCGGCAGCGCCAGGCGCATGTCCTGCGCCGGGATCGCGAGCAGGCCGAGGCCGAGCAGGCCGACCAGGATCACCGGGATACGGAACCGGGTCACCCACCGCGCCCAGCGGAAGCCGAAGCCGGAGCGGTCCTCCGAGCCGGTGGCCGGGTCCTCGACCGCCTTGCGGTCACGCAGCTTGCGCGGCAGCACCTTGTGGCCGGCGAAGCCGAGCAGCGCCGGGGCCAGCGTGATCGCCACCAGCACGGCCACGGTGACGGTGCCGGCGGCGGCCAGGCCCATCACGGTGAGGAACGGGATGCCCACGACGGCCAGGCCGGCGAGCGCCACCACGACGGTCGCGCCGGCGAAGACCACAGCGGAACCGGCGGTGCCGACCGCGCGGCCGACCGCCTCCTCCGGGGAGAGTCCGTCGAGGAGGTTCTGCCGGTGCCGGGAGGTGATGAACAGCGAGTAGTCGATGCCGACCGCGAGGCCGAGCATCAGCGCCAGGATCGGCGCGGTGCTGGTCAGTTCGACCGCGCCGCTGAGCGCGAACAGACCGGCCATGCCGACGCCGACACCGATCAGCGCGTTCAGCATGGTCATTCCGGCCGCCACGAGCGAGCCGAACGTGATCACCAGGACGATCGCCGCGACCAGCACGCCGATCGCCTCGGTCGAGCCGACCTCCGGCTCACCGTTGAGCACCTCGCCGCCGGGCGCGATCTGCCAGCCCTGCGTCTCGGCCTGGGCGCCGACCTTCTCGTACGCCTCGCGCTGCTCGTCGGTGACCTCGTCCGCGCCGCCGGCGAACTGCACCTGGATCAGCGCGTACCGGCCGTCCGGGGTGAGGGCCTGCGCCTGGTACGGGTCGACCGCGCCGACCACGCCCGGGAGCGTGGCCGCCTCCTCCGTGACCTGCTTGACCACGGCCTGTCCGGCGGGCGTGGTCAGCGCGCCGTCCTGTGGCGCCTTGATCGCGATGGTGCCGGTGGCGCCGCTGGCCGCCGGGAAGCGGTCGGCGAGCAGGTCGATCGCCTTCTGCGACTCGGTGCCCGGCATGGTGAAGTTGCTCGCCGTCGGGCCTCGCAGCGTGGCCGCGGCCAGGCCGAGGCCGACGAGTACGACGAGCCAGACGACGGCGACGAGTCGCCGCCGGCGCAGGGATGCCCGGCCGAGCCGGTACAGCAGGGTCGCCATGGACCTTCCTTGTCCTCGCAGAAACGGATCAGGTGGTGACTTCGAGCGCGCGGTACGCCACGGCGAGCAGCGCGGGTCGCAGCTGGTCGTCGGGGATGTCCAGGAACTCGCCGCAGGTCTCGGCGATCCCGGCGAGCACGACGAGCGCCGCGACGCGTGCCTCCGGGCGATCGGAGAAGCCGGCGAACGCGGCGACCAGTTGTTCGGAGATCTGCTGGATGTGGGCGAACGCGGGCTGCTGGAGCAGGTCGGGGAACTCTCCCCGCAGCAGCGCGATCTCCCGGCGGAAGCGGACCGCCAGGTCGACGAAGCCGTCCGCGGCGACGCGCTGGGCCTCGGCGCCGGTGTGTGCGGCGATCCGGACGTCCAGTTCCTCCAGCATGGTGATGGCCGGTGCCATCAGCTCGCAGAGCAGGGCTTCCTTGCTGGCGAAGTGGTAGAGCACCGTCGCCTTGGAGCAGCCGACGTCGCGGGCGATGTCCTGCAGTGAGGTGCCCTTGTATCCGGTGACGGCGAACCGGCGAGCGGCAGCGGCCAGCAGCTCGTCGTGGGTGGCGGGGGTGGGTCGCGCCATGTCATCCAGCATGCCTGACCGATCGGTCAGGTGCTGACCGATCGGTCAGATCCGCCGCGTGGCGTTCGCCACAACGGCACGTTCCCGCAGGTCAGGCCGGTGTCCCGGTCCAGTCGGCGAGCCATTCACCGGACCAGGTGAGCGCGCCGGAGCGCAGGTCGGCGACGAGCGCGCGTACCCAGTCCAGTTCGGCGCGGAGCAGCGTCAGTTGGTATTCGTCCTCGACCAGGAAGAGCCGGGGGAGTTGTACCCCGGCCAGCGCCGCCTCACGCTCACGCAACCGTGCCTCGATGGCGCCGGCCCGCTGGTCGAGCCGCCGGGCCGCCTCCTCGGGCGGCAGGATCGGCAGGAACGACAGCGCGGCGGGGAACTCCGGGAACTCCCGGGCGGGGGTGGCGAGCGCGTCGGCGAGCCACCCGTCGAGCGTGCTCCGGCCGGCCGGTGTGAGCGCGTACACGATGCGCTCCGGCCGCCCCTCCTCGCGTCGGGTCTCGGCCACCCGGATCAGCTCGTCGCGGCGCAGCCGCTCGATGGTCTGGTAGATGCTGTTGCGCTGCGCGACGTTCACCACGTCGTGCTTCTCCCGCTCCCGGATGAGCTGCTGCATCCGGTACGCGTGCATCGGCTCCTCGACCAGGAGGGCCAGCACCATCATCGCCAGCGGCGAGCGACGAACCGTCATGGCCCCACCCTAGGTGCCCCCTGTCGCGCCATAGTCATTTTATGTATAGTCATGGCATGACTAAAGCTGTCGTCGTCGGTGCCGGA
Organism: Micromonospora sp. CA-248089; assembly: GCF_050948515.1. Classification (NCBI taxonomy): domain Bacteria; kingdom Bacillati; phylum Actinomycetota; class Actinomycetes; order Micromonosporales; family Micromonosporaceae; genus Micromonospora; species Micromonospora sp. CA-248089. The sequence continues at coordinate 5,393,627 of NZ_CP192016.1, read as the reverse complement.
CTGGCCGGCCCGGTCGCCGCCATGGCGCTGCGGCGCGCCGGCATCGACGCTGCGGTGTACGAGGCGTACCCGCGGGACGCGGTCGGAGTGGGCGCCTTCCTCACGCTCTCGGCAAACGGGCTCGACGCGCTGCGCGCGATCGACCTCGACGACCTGGTGGCCGGGCTCGGACACCCGACACCCCGGATGCTCATGCACAACCACAGGGGACGCCGGCTCGCCGAGTTCGGCGCCCCGGGCAGCCGTACCGTCGGCCGGTCTGACCTCTACCGCGCGCTGCGCGACGAGGCGCTGCGCCGGGGCGTCGAGTTCGTCCACGGCGCGCGCCTGACCGGCGCCGACTCGACCGGCGGCGGTGTGACCGCCCGGTTCGCCGACGGCCGCACCGCCCACGGCGACCTGCTCGTCGGCGCCGACGGGCTGCGCTCCCGGGTCCGCGCGCTGATCGACCCGGCCGCCCCCGCGCCCCGCTACGTGCCGCTGCTGAACGCCGGCGGCTTCGCCCACGGGCTGCGCCTGCCCGACGAGCGCGGCGTGATGCAGATGATGTTCGGCCGGCGCTGCTTCTTCTGCTGGATCGTGGTGGGGGAGGACGAGGTCTGGTGGTTCGCCAACCCGCCGCAGCCGGACGAGCCGAGCCGGGAACACCTCGCCGCGATCGGCCCGGACGAGGCCCGGTCCCGGCTGCGCGCGTTGCTCGCCGGCGATCCGGGACCGGCGACGACGATCCTCGACCACACCGCGCGGATCGAGTACGGCTGGCCCACGTACGACCTGCCCTCGGTGCCGGTCTGGCACCGCGACCGCATGATCGTGATCGGCGACGCGGCGCACACCGCCGCCCCCTCCTCCGGGCAGGGCGCGGCGATGGCCTTCGAGGACGCCGTCCAGCTCGCCCGCTGCCTGCGCGACCTGCCGGACGTGCCGGCCGCGTTCCGGGCCTACGAGCGGCTGCGCCGCGACCGGGTGGAGCGGGTGGTCGCGCAGGGGCGGCGGACCAGCACCACGAAGGTCGCCGGCCCGGTCGGGCGGTTGGTCCGGGACCTGGGCATGCCGCTCGCCGCCCGCTACCTGGCGCGTAACGGCGGCGCCGCCCAGGCCTGGCTGTTCGACCACCACATCGACTGGGCGCAGCGGGTGGAGGGCTGAGTCAGACCGGCGGGTGGCCGTGCCTGCGGTCGTACGCGGCCCGGGCCGCGCTGATCGCCTCCCGGTGCCGTTCGGCCCAACTGGTCAGCGCCACCAGCGAGTCGTACAGCTCCCGGGCCATCGGGGTGGCCGTGTACTCGACCTTCGGCGGCACGCAGGGGTGGACGTGCCGGTTCAGCAGCCCGTCCCGCTCCAGGTTGCGCAGCGTCAGTGTGAGCATCCGGCGGCTGATCCCCTCCACCCGGCGCTCCAGCTCGGTGAAGCGGACCGGGCCGGCCGAGGCGGCGATCAGGATGCCGATGGCCCACTTACCGCCCACCCGGTCCAGCGCCTCCCGCACGGTGCAGGCGTTCGCCTGCTCCGCCGGGCCGGACCCGCACCGGTTCGCCTCCTGCTCGCCCACGCCTCGATCGTCGCAGGTGCCGGCCACCGGAGCGCGCCGGGCACCGTGTCGGGGTTGCCGAGCCGGGCCCGGCCCGGGAAGGTGGTCCGATGGGTGCCGCCGACGAGACCCGGGCCGGAGTGTCGCTGACCAACCTCGACCAGCCGCTGTTCGACGGCGCCGGGGCGACGAAACGCGACCTGGTCGACTACCTCGACGCGATGGCTGACCGGATCCTGCCGGAACTGCGGGACCGGCCGCTGTCGGTGCTGCGGGTGCGGCCCGGCCAGGACCCGTTCATGCAGAAGAACCTGCCGAAGTACACGCCCGACTGGATACGCCGCACCGAGGTGTGGGCGGAGGCGTCGCACCGGCGGATCTCGTACGCCCTCTGCGACGACCGCCGCACGCTGCTCTGGTTCGCCAACCAGCGTGCCGTGGAGTACCACCCGACGCTCGCCCCCGCCGGGCAGGCCGAGCACCCGACCCACCTGGTGCTCGATCTCGATCCCCCGGAGGGGGACGCGTTCGGCGCCGTGGTGCGGGTCGCGCTGCTGGTGCGGCAGGCGCTCGCCGACGCCGGGCTGGCCGGCGCGGTGAAGACGAGCGGCGCCAAGGGGCTGCACGTGATCGTGCCCGTGGACCCGGCCACCACCGCCGAGGAGGCCGCCGCCGCGACCCGGGCGCTCGCCGTCCGTACCGAACGGCTCGACCCGGCGGCCGCGACCACCGCGTTCATCGTCGCCGACCGCGGCGGCCGCGTCTTCGTCGACTCCACCCGGGCGTACGGGGCGACCGTGGTGGCCGCCTACAGCCCTCGGATCCGGCCCGGCGCCCCGGTGTCGTACCCGGTGGGCTGGACCGACCTGGAGAGCGCGAGCCCGGCCGACTTCACCGTGCGGACCGTGCCCGCGCTGCTGGGCGACCGGGATCCCTGGGCGGAGGCGCTGCCCGCGCCGCAGCGCCTGCCGGCGGACCTGGTCGAGCAGGGGCGGACCATCCCGGTGGCCCGGGTGCAGGCGATGCACGAGGGAAAGCGCCGCGCCAAGGCCCGCCGCGAAGCCGGCTGAGGTCGGTCCCCGTCAGCGCCGCCGGGTCACCACCGCCGGCGGGTGCTTGCCCCAGGTGGACGCGACGAGCACCACGGCCAGGGCCCAGGTGACGATCATCGTCCAGATCGGGCGGGTCTCGGTGGCCGCGCCCACGAACCCGCCGATCGCGTAGCTGACCAGGCAGAGCAGGCCGGTCGCGGCGAGCCGCCCGGCCGCGGCCCGGCCCTCCGGCTCGAACACCCAGTCGGCGATGCCCTTCGTCGTCCGCAGCACGGTTCCGGTCTGGTACGACGTGGCGGTCTGCACGCCGAACGTGCGGACGATCAACCCGCCGAGGATGCCGACCGGGAACGCCAGCAGCGCGCTCAGGATCGTGCGCTCGGTCATCGAGTCGCGCCCCGAGTCGAGCGACCGGTCCACCAGCCCCCAGAGCACGAGCAGCGCCAGCATGGCGAGCAGTTCCATGCCCGGCGGGGTGAGCGGACCGGCCGGACGGAGGCGGCGGATACCGGCGCCGAGCAGACCGCCGAGACCGAACGCGCCAAGCGACGCCACCGCGGCCGGCCAGGGCGGAAAGTGATCGGCGGCCCCCATTCCGACGAACGCCACGTTGCCGGTCTGAATACCCACGAACACCTTGTACCTGAGGAACGAGAAAGCGTCGACAACGCCGGCGAGGCCGGTGGCGAGCGCAAGTGCCAGAAGCGGTACGTGGAAGTCGTATTCCCCTACCCGCCAGCGATCCTCAGCGTCGTTGGGCATCGCCCTCCCTACCCCCGGCTGCGCCCGTGAAACCGTGGGGGCACGCGATGCGGGAAAGTGCCGGGGAAAAGTGTTTCCTGTCGTTTCCGGTGAATGGCGCGATCGCGTTATTCACCATCGGCATCCGGTTCGGCAGCATCGCAATTGCGTCTCGACGGCGAGACTCGAAGCCGAAGGAGGCCGAGCGCATGTTCGTGCTCCCCGTCGCCAGAATCCGCGTCACGTTCTATTCGATCGCGGCCCTGGCCGTCGCCGGAGTCGCCACTGATGCTCCGTTCTGGAGCATCGCGGCGTCGCTGTTCCTCTGTGTCGCGATTCCGCTCGCGGTGGCCGTTCAGAGCCCGGAGCACCTGCGGGCGTTGTTCGTCCCGTCCCGGGCCACCGAGCCGGCGGCCCTCACCCGGAAGGACATCCGTCATGCCCAGATCCACTGACCCCGTCGGAAAGGGATCGGCGAAGGACCACTCGATGGTCGGCACCGTTCCGCGCAACCCGGCGATCGACGACACCCACCCGGACCTGGTGAACCCGCCGTCGACCGACCACGGCCTCATGCCGAACCTGGTGTTCCCGTTCTCGCTGGCGCACACCCGCCGGGAGAGCGGCGGGTGGACCCGGGAGGTCACGAACCGCCTGCTGCCGATCGCCCACGACCTGGCGATCGTGAACATGAAGCTCGACCCCGGCGCCTACCGGGAACTGCACTGGCACATCCAGTCCGAATGGGCCTTCATCCTGTCGGGCAGTTGCCGGATCGCCGCCGTGGACCAGGAGGGCCGCAACTTCCTGGAGGACGTCAAGGCGGGTGACCTCTGGTATTTCCCGGCCGGCATCCCGCACCACATCCAGGCCCACGACGAGGGCGTGGAGTTCCTGCTCGTCTTCGACGACGGCTGCTACTCCGAGGACGGAACGTTCCAGGTCACGGACTTCTTCGCGCACGTGCCGAGGGAGGTCATCGCCAAGAACTTCGGCTGGACGATGCAGCAGATGGCCAACTTCCCGCCCGAGTCGGAACGCTACATCTTCCCGGGCCAGAGCCCGCCACCGCTGGCCGAGGACCGGGTGTTCAGCCCCACCGGCGACGTGCCCCGGACGTTCAAGCACAGCCTCCTCGCGCAGACGCCGGAGAAGTTCGAGGGCGGCAGCGTACGGATCGCCGACTCGAGCAACTTCGCCGCGGCGATCACCACCACCGCCGCGCTGGTGGAGATCGAGCCCGGCGCGATGCGGGAGCTGCACTGGCACCCGAACGGCGCGGAGATGCAGTACGTGATCTCGGGCAAGGGACGCATGGGCGTCTTCGCCAACCACGCCACGGCCCGCACCTTCAACATGGAGACCGGCGACGTCGGATACGTGCCGATCTCGATGGGCCACTACATCGAGAACATCGGCGACAAGCCCTTCGTCTACCTGGAGCTGTTCCGGACCGCGAAGTTCGAGGACGTGTCACTCGCGCAGTGGCTGGCGAACATCCCGCCGGAGGTGGTCGCGGACACGATCAACGTGCCGCGCGAGCTGATCGAGGCGCTTCCGAAGACGAAGAGCCCGTTGCAACGGCACTGAGAACGACGCTGAGCGCGGACGCCACAGGGTCGTCCGCGCTCAGCCGTCCTCCCGGGACTCCCAGACCAGCGCCAGCTCCACCCGGTTGCGGACACCGAGCTTCGCGTAGATCGAGCGCAGGTGGGTGTCGACGGTGTGGAACGAGACGAACAGGTCCCGGGCCGCCTCCTGCTTCGTCATGCCGACCGCGAGCAGTTCGGCCACCCGTACCTCGGCGGGCGTCAGCGCGGCCACGGCCGGACGGCGGGCCTCGTCGCCCGCCGGGCCGTCGTGCTCCCGCGTCCCGCCGGCACCCATCCGGGTGTACATCGCGTCGGCCTCGGCCAGCAGGTCGAACGTCTCGGCCTGCGGCAGCCCGGGCGACCGGGCCAGGTCGTGCAGCGCGTCGGCCAGGGCCGGCCGGGCGGAGGTGGTGCGCAGCAGCCGTACCGCCGCGCGCAGCGCCGCCGGATCGCCGGTCAGCAGCCCGTCGACCTGGTGCGCCACCCCGCGCCAGAGCGCGTTGTTCGTCGTCCCGGCGGCCCGCTTCAGGTGGTCGGCGAGGGTCTCGGCCCGCTGCCGGTCACCGAGCGCCAGGGCCGCGCGCACCAGTCGCGGGCCGTGGTGCGGCACCAGCAGCAGGGGAGCCACCGAGCGGTCCGGCACGGCGAAGGCGGCGCCCAGCAGCGCGGCGTGCCGGCCCGGTTCCGGGTCGCCGGCGGCGGCGCAGCCGAGCCGAAACCACTGCATCTCGTCCGGCCAGCCCACGGCGGGGCGTTCCCCGGCGAGCAGCTCCCGGGCCGCGGCCACCTCACCCCGGCGCAGCAGCACCTCCACGACCGTGGCGAGCAGGTCCACCCGGGCCTGCGCCGGCAGGGTGCCACCGCGTTCGGTAAGCGCGAGACGGGCCCGGACCTCGGCCTCGGCCAGCTCACCTGTGGTCAGCCGCAGGACGCAGTCCAGCGCGGTCACCAGCGGCTGTGCCACCGCACCGAGCGTGTCGATCTCCGTGGCCACGCTGTCGAGCGCGGTCGCCGCGTCGACGTACCGGCCGAGCGCGATCTGGTTCGCCACCCGGTCGACGCGCAGGAAGATCGCCTGGGCGCGGGCGGCGGGCTCGCCCGCGTCCACCTCCCGCAGGATCCGCGCGGCGCGGGGCAGGTCGCCGGTGGCGGTGGCCCGGGACGCGTGCGCCAGGGCCAGCCGGATGCCGCCGCCGGGGGAGGGGCTGCGCTCGTGGGCCCGCTCCGCCGCCGCCACCAGCTCGGCGGCGTCGGGGTGCCCGAACCGGGCCGCCTGCGACGCCAGCATGGTGAGCGTCCAGCTCCGCCCGGCGGCGTCCAGCTCCTGGTTGAGCGCCTGCCCGAGGTACGTCAGGGACAGCGAAGGACGCTGCGTCGCGTAGTAGGCACCGAGCCGCCCGAGCAGCATCGCCCGCTGGCGTGGCCCGTACCTGTCGACCGCGACCTCCCGGTGCAGCATGCGCAGCGTCTCGTCCACCCGGCCGGCCAGGTAGAGGTTGTCGGCGACGTCGACCAGCCAGGCCAGGCGCTCGTCGGCCGGGCCGGGCGGGGGTGTGGCGAGCAGCAGATCCGCGGCGAGGCTCGGACCGACCGCCGCGTCGGCCGCCAGCCGGGCGGCCAGCGCCCGGGCGGACCGGCTCACCGCCGGGAGCACCAGGAGGAGCTGCCGGGCGGCCTGGGCGGGACGCCCGGCGTCGGCGAGCACCTCGGCTGCCGCTTCGCGCAGGCCCTGACGCACCGAGGGCGGCGTGTCCCGCAGGGCCTCGTCGCGCAGCGCGATCGAGGCCAGCCGCAGGCCGGCGGCGGTGTCGACGAGGAACCCGCGGGAGATCAGCTCCTCGACCGTCGCGCCGGCCGGCTCGTCCGGCGTGGTGCCGGTGCGGGTGGCCACCGCCTCGAGGAACCACAGACCGCAGGGAGCGTCCGCGACGGCGACGCCGCGCAGGACCCACCGCTGCGCGGTGGTCAGCGAGGAGGGTACGCCCGTGTGCATCTTGGGGCGGTTGGTCAACGGCGTCTCGGGCAACTGGCTCACCTTCGCAGGTGCTGAGGTTCGACCCGTTCATCGCGAGGTTAGCCAGGTCACGACCTGCCCATCCCCGAATCGGGGGACAAAGGTGAAAGCGGTTCGCCTCGCCCGGTACCTAGATCATCCGGCGTCGGACCCGCCACACCACCACACCGATCAGGATCGCCGCGACGGCGAGGAACAGGGCCGCCTCGACGATCTGGAACGTCCAGAACCGGTCGGCCGGGTGGTAGACGCCGAACTGCTGGATGCCCCGCGCGTGCAGGAACTGGTTGAGGTTGGTGCCGGCCCGGTCGGCGGCGTTCGCCAGCTCGGAGAACTCGGTGCCGCTCAGCCTGCGGCCGGCGGCGTCGGCGTAGCCGCGTTCGATGACCCAGTCGGCGACGCCGGGCGCGGGCCGGTGCCCCGCCCGGTCCGTCGAGCCGCCGACGGGCACCGGCCCCATGGTGGTGAGCGGCGTGGCGTACGCGGGCCGGGCCAGCAGCGCCACAGTCATCCGGGCGGCGAGGAACGCCCCGAACGCGACGCCGAACGCGGGCAGGCTGCGCCGCAGGATCGCCCCCGCGGCGGTGGCGACGCCGAACGCGAACAACGCGTACGCCACCGGAACGAGCCCTTCCAGGTCGAAGGCGTCGTACTGGAACCGCCCTTCCCACGCGTCGAACGGCTGACGGAACCAGGTGAGCACCGCGGTGAACATCCCGGTGAGCGCGACGGTGACGCCTGCGAGTGCCGCGAGCTTGGCCGCCAGCCAGCGCATCCGCGGTACGGCCTGCGTCCACGCGAGCTGCCAGGTGCCGTCCTCCAGTTCGCGCGCCAGCAGCGGCGCGCCGAGGAACGCGCCGATGACGACGGGAACCAGGTAGAAGGCCGCCAGGAGGTTCTCGACGTACCCGTACTCCTCGTCGAGCCGGCGGAAGGAGGCGGCGCAGGCCTCGTCGACACCGGCTCCTCCGGCACACCGGGCGGGACCGCCGGGGAACAGGTCGTGGGCCTGCGTCCCGAGTACGAGCAGGGCGGCGCCGAACAGTCCGACGAGCAGAGCCAGGACGCAGACCTCGGCCCGGTGCTGGCGCCAGATCACCCACGTCATGCCGCCACCTCCGACGTGACCGCGGCGCCGGGTTCGGACGGCCGCCGCAGGTACGCCAGCACCAGGTCCTCCAGCGCCACCGGCTGGGCCTGCCACCCGGGCGCGGCCGGGAGCCCGCCGTCGCGTACCAGCAGGGTCGTGTGCCGGTCGCTGTGGACGGCCTCCACGACCGCGCCGGCCCGGTCGAGGTCGTTCGTCGTTCGCGGGCCGACGAGCAGCCGGTGCTCGGCGAGGAGGGTGTCGATGTCACCGGTGAGCGTGACCCGGCCCTGGTTGAGCACGACGAGGTGGTCGCAGACGCGCTCCAGCTCGTGCACGACGTGGGAGGAGAACAGGACTGTCACCCCGCCCTCGGCCACCGCCCCCATGAGGACCTGCAGGAACTCGTGCCGGGCCAACGGGTCGAGGCTGGCCACCGGCTCGTCGAGGACGAGCAGGTCCGGCCGCTTCGCCAGGGCCAGGGCCAACGCGACCTGGGCCTGCTGGCCGCCGGAGAGCGTGCCGGCCCTGCGGTCGAGCGGGATGCCCAGCTTGGCCAACCGGCGTTCGGCCAGCCGCTGGTCGAACCGCAGGTTGCAGGCCCGGCCGAAGCGGAGCATCTCGGCGACGGTGAAGCGCTTGTACAGCGGGTGGTCCTGGGCCAGGAACCCGACCCGGGACAGCGTCTGCGGGGTGCTCGCGGTGACGTCCTGGCCGAGGACCTCCACCGTGCCGGTGCTGGGTGCCAGCAACCCGACGGCCAGGCGCAGCAGCGTGGTCTTGCCCGCGCCGTTCGGTCCGACCAGGGCGATCACCCCGCCCGTCGGCAGGGCCAGGGTGCAGTCGCGCAGCGCCCAGCCCTTCCGGTACCGCTTGCCCACACCGTCGGTGCGCAGCGCGAACCCGGTAGCTGTCACGCCACGTCCTCGTTTCTCGTCTGCCGGCGGACGGAGGTGAAGAGCGCGTCGACCGCCTGCTCGTCGAGGCCGGCCGCGTAGGCGCGGCGCAACCAGGTCTCCAGGCCGCGGCGCAGCGACGTGTACGTCGACGCCGACATCACGGCCGACTGCTGCGCGGTGACGAACGTGCCCTGGCCGGGCCGGCCGGTGACCAGGTTCTCCTGCTCCATCTGCCGGTACGCCTTGGCGACGGTGTTCGGGTTGATCGCCAGGTCCTCGACCACCTCGCGGATGAGCGGGAGGCGGTCACCGGGCTGGAGGAAGCCCAGCAGCACCGCTTGGCGGACCTGCTGGACGAGCTGCAGGTACGGCGGCACGCCGGAGTGGGTGTCGAGCCGGAAGACGAACACGGTGCTCCTCACTGCTTTACTAGTAACGTAGTAAAGCAGTGGGTCGGTGGTCAAGGACGCCGGCTCGCCCGGAAACGGAACGAGCCCGGCAGCCAAGGCGGCTGTCGGGCTCGTGAAGGTCTCTTGTTCTGGCTTCTTAGCAAGTGTGCCCCCGGCAGGATTCGAACCTGCGCTCCCGCCTCCGGAGGGCGGTGCTCTATCCCCTGAGCTACGGGGGCTCAGCGACCCGAGAAGAGTAGCAAACCCCCTCCCGGATCACCGAATCGGTACCCCCGCGAGTCGATCTTCGTCGGATCAGGCCGCGACGACGGCGCGACCGCAGCTCGGCAGCGGGTGCAGCACGACCCGGCGGGGCAGCCGGCGGGGCCATTCGTTGCGCGGCCACGAGCCGTCCACGATCAGGTGCACGGTGCGTTCCTCGGCGCCGCTGAGCCGCAACACGAAGTCCCGGGGCAGCGGCGGGTCCACCGACGGCGTGGTCACCATGAATCGCACCCGTCCCCGGGAGGAGACCGCCGAGACCACGTCCGCGGCGGGCATCGTGCCGCGCAGGCGTACCCGGCCGATCCAGTAGACCTCCGCGGCGTGCTCCTGGGCCGCCCGCGTGATCGCCGGATACTCGCTGCGTACCCAGCGCTCGACCGCGCCGACGCACAGGCCGCAGGCCCGCTCGCGCGGCTCGCGCGGCCCCAGACCCCAGGCCCGGAGGTACGCCCCGACGGTGCCGGCCTCCATCGCCAGGCCGAACCGGCGCTCGATGAGGGTGGTCAGGCTCTGCCGTGTCCAGAGCTCCTCGTCGAGGCCGAACTCGTCGGGGTGGACCCCGCGGAGCACGTCGATGAGTTCGAGTTCCTGTTCGCGGCTGAGCGTTCCCGGCTCGCCCTGCCGCAGTCCGCGACGGACGGCTGCCACCGCTCCGTCACCGCCGATGGTGTGGCGTCGGCACCAGCTGGTCACCGACCGCCCTGCGTCTCTGAGTGCAACCCCCACGTCTTGGGCAACGAGCCCGAATCGCAACTGGTCACGATATGTGGGTAGAAAACTCTCCAACCCCCACAATGACCCGTTAACCCCAAACCGTTACAAACGCCCATATCAAACATTACGGACAGCCCGAAGCTTCCCCGCCCGAGATCTTGGTACGAAACCGCCCTCCCGAGGGCCCTTCCGTACCAAGATCCCCGATCGTACGATCTCGCACCCGCGATCTTGCACTTTCAGCCCTCCCGAAACGGGGCGAATCCGGCATCCGGGGGGCCGCAAGTGCAAGATCGCCGGGCCGGGGCGGGCCGGGGCGGGTCGGGGCGGGGCGGGGGGAGAGACGGTGAGGCCCGGTGCCCCTGGGAGGGGGACCGGGCCTCGGGGGTGAGCGGGGGCGGGGGGTGTTACGGGGTGCCGCCCAGGCGCTTCAGCGCCGCGCTCAGGTTGGTCAGGTCGTTCTGCTGGGTGTTCTTCATGATCTGGGCGACCGCCAGCACGTCGTCGTCGCGCCCCTCGTCGAGGATGCCGTCGATCATGTGCACCCCGCCGATGTGGTGGCGGATCATCATCTGAAGGAACAGCACGTCGAACTCGCGACCGCTCGCCGCGCGCAGCTTCGCCATCTCCTCCGGCGTCGCCATGCCCGGCATCAGGCCGTCCTTGATCAGCCCGCCGCCGTCCTTCATCCACGCCATCGGCGCCTGCTCGCCGGTCGGGTCCAGCTTCCAGGACCGCAGCCAGGTCTGCATGGTGCCGATCTCGCCCTGCTGGCCGGTGGCGATGTCCACGCCGACCTGGCGTACCTCGGGGTCCTGCCCCTGGTTGAACGCCAGCAGGCCCATCGCCACGGCCTGGTTGTGGTGGGCGGTCATGTCCCGGGCGAACCCGGCCTCCGCCGAGTTCTCACCCGGACGGGTGAGCGTCGGGGTGAGCAGGCCGCCCGCGTACCCGAGGACCAGCCCGACCACGAGCGCGGCGGCCACCGCCAGCAGGCCGTAGCGGCGCACCGCGCCCCGGCCGCCCTGGTCGGCGGCCGGAGCCTCGTCCAGTTCGCTGTCGGTGGTCACCGGAGCGGTCATCGCGGCGTCCTCACTGAGTGGGCTGCTGGGGCATGTTGTTCTGCAGGTTGTCGCGCGGGGCGGTGCCGGTGGCGGTGACGCCCTGGTCGCAGAGCGCGTTCGGGCCCTCGATCGAGGCGTTCACCCGCAGGGTCTTGATGAAGTCGTCGATCCGGCCGTCGTCCGCGTTGTCGACCTTGAGCTGGTAGCCCCAGGCCTGGAGCGAGATCGGCTTGTCCAGCCCCTCGAACGGGCTGAGCATGAGCTTCTCCTTGCCCTGCACCTTGCTCTTGAGCTTCTCCACCTGGTCGGCGGGCAGGTCCGGGCGGTAGGTGATCCAGACCGTGCCGTGCTCCAGGCTGTGCACCGCGTGCTCGTTGGCGATCGGGGCGTCGTAGACGTCACCCATGCAGTTCTGCCAGGCCTGGTTGTGCGGGCCACCGACCGGCGGGAGGACGTCGTACTTGATCGCGCCGGGCTGGTGGTTGCCGCCCTTGACCAGGTCCTTGTCCTTCGCGCGGTAGTCGACGATGCCGTCGATCGCCTCGGCCCGCTTCTGCCACGGCTGGCCGCCCTGGTAGACCGCCCAGGCGCCGACGCCGATGATGCCCACGGCCAGGACGCCGACCGCGACGAAGAGGGCGATCGGGCCCCACGAACGGCCCTGGCTCACCTTCACCGGGGCGACCGGCTTGCGGCCCTTGCCCCCGGCGCCCTGCCGTGGCGTGCCCTTGCCGCCCCCGGCCTTGCCGGAGCCGGCCTTCGCGGCGGGCTTGTCGGCAGCCGCGGGCCGGCCGGCGGCCGGCTTCTTGCCGGTGCTGACCACGGTGGGACGGCGTTCCGGGCCGCCCGGGGTGCTGATGCTCATCGTGCCTCGTCAGGTCGGTCGGTCAGGGGAGCGCGGGGCCGGTTCACATGCTGGGTCGCCTCCGCGGTGCCCGAGTCTACCCCCGATAACATGGATCAGTGACTCCCGCAGAACTCGCCGAGGTCGTCCTCGCCGCAGCCCACGCCGTCTTCGACGAGCGGGGACTGGACCGCGCCGCGCTGCCCGCGCAGACCACCGTCGAGCGACCCCGTAATCCCGATCACGGTGACTACGCCTCGACGCTGGCGCTCCAGCTCAGCAAGAAGGTCGGCGTACCCCCTCGGGAGCTCGCGACAGCGCTGGCCGACGAACTGGCCAAGGCGCCCGGGATCAAGTCGGTGGAGATCGCCGGTCCCGGCTTCCTGAACGTCCGCCTGGACGCGGCCGCCGCCGGTCAGCTCGCCAAGGTCATCGTCGAGGCCGGTCCGGCGTACGGGCGCAGCGACACCCTCGCCGGCCAGCGGATCAACCTGGAGTTCGTCTCGGCGAACCCGACCGGCCCGGTGCACATCGGCGGGGTCCGCTGGGCGGCCGTCGGCGACGCGCTGAGCCGTCTGCTCCGCGCCACCGGCGCCGAGGTGGGCACGGAGTACTACTTCAACGACGCCGGCTCCCAGATCGACCGGTTCGCCCGCTCGCTGCTGGCCGCCGCGAAGGGCGAGCCCGCGCCGGAGGACGGCTACGGCGGCGCGTACATCGCGGAGATCGCCGCCGAGGTGGTCCGCCTGCGGCCGGATGTGCTGGACCTCACCGAGGACGCCGCCGAGGAGGTGTTCCGGACCGAGGGCGTCCAGCTGATGTTCGCCGAGATCAAGTCATCGCTGCGCGACTTCGGTGTGGAGTTCGACACCTACTTCAACGAGAAGGACCTGCACGACCAGGGCGCGCTGGAGGCGGCGCTGGACCGGCTGCGGGAGCAGGGTCACGTCTTCGAGTCCGAGGGCGCGACCTGGCTGCGCACCACCGAGTTCGGCGACGACAAGGACCGGGTGCTGCGCAAGTCCAACGGCGAGTGGACGTACTTCGCCGCCGACTGCGCCTACTACCTGAACAAGCGGGAACGCGGCTTCGACCGGGTCGTGATCATGCTCGGCGCGGACCACCACGGCTACATCGGCCGGATGAAGGCGATGTCCGCGTGCTTCGGTGACGACCCGGCGCGCAACCTGGAGATCCTCATCGGCCAGCTGGTCAACCTGGTCCGCGACGGCGCCCCGGTGCGGATGAGCAAGCGGGCCGGCACCGTGGTCACGCTGGAGGACCTGGTCGACGCGATCGGCGTGGACGCCGCCCGGTACGCGCTGGCCCGCTACTCGGCCGACTCGCCCATCGACATCGACGTGGAGCTGTGGACCCGGGCCAAGAACGACAACCCGGTCTACTACGTGCAGTACGTCGCGGCCCGTACCGCCGGGGTGGCCCGCAACGCGGCCGAGATCGGGCTGACCCGTGGCGACGCTGCCGCGTTCCAGCCGGAGCTGCTCGGCCATGAGAAGGAGAACGAGCTGCTCAAGGCGCTCGCGGAGTTCCCCGCGGTGGTGGCCACGGCCGCCGAGCTGCGCGAGCCGCACCGGGTGGCGCGCTACCTGGAGGAGAGCGTCGCGCAGGCGTACCACCGGTTCTACGACAACTGCCGGATCGCCCCGCAGGGCGACGAGAAGATCACCGACACCCACCGGGCCCGGCTCTGGCTCAACGACGCCACCCGAGTGGTCATCGCCAACGGCCTGCACCTGCTCGGGGTGTCCGCGCCGGAGCGGATGTAGCGTGCGAGCGCGAGGAGTGAGCTTGCGAGCCCCGCAGTCGCGAAGCGGAGACGAGTAGAGATGCGCGCTCACGAGGCAGGCGCACTGCACGGCGAGATCGGCACCCGGGGGCCCGCGTGGCTCCGTACCCCGGTCGACGTCAACGCCCTGGTGCCGCAACTGTGGCCGCGCAACGTGGCGCGCGGCCCCGGCGGCGCGCTCACCGTCGCGGGCCTGGACGTCCGCGACCTGGCCGCCGAGTACGGCACCCCGGCGTACGTGCTGGACGAGGACGACCTGCGCGAGCGCTGCCGGGAGTTCCGGGCGGCCTTCCCGGACGCGGACGTCTACTACGCCGGCAAGGCGTTCCTGTGCCGCGCCGTGGTCCGGATGATCGCCGAGGAGGGCATGTTCCTCGACGTCTGCACCGGCGGTGAGCTGGCCACCGCGCTGTCGGCGGGGATGCCGCCGGAGCGGATCGGCTTCCACGGCAACAACAAGTCGGTGGCGGAGCTGACCCGGGCGGTCGACGCCGGCGTGGGCCGGATCATCGTCGACTCGTTCACCGAGATCGACCGGCTCTCGGAGCTGGCCCGCGAGCGCGGGGTACGCCCGAAGGTGCTGGTCCGGGTCACCGTCGGCGTGGAGGCGCACACCCACGAGTTCATCGCCACCGCCCACGAGGACCAGAAGTTCGGCTTCTCGCTCGCGGGCGGCGCCGCCGCGGCGGCCGCGTTCAAGATCCTCGACGAGGACGTGCTGGAGCTGCGCGGCCTGCACTCGCACATCGGCTCGCAGATCTTCGACGCCAGCGGCTTCGAGGTGTCCGCCCGCCGGGTGCTCGCCCTGCAGTCGCAGATCCGTGACGCCCGGGGCGTGGAGCTGCCCGAGCTGGACCTGGGCGGCGGTTTCGGCATCGCGTACACCACGCAGGACGACCCGGCGTCGCCGCACGACCTGGCGAAGCGCCTGCGCAAGATCGTCGACGGGGAGTGCGCGGCGGAGAACCTCGCCGTGCCGCACCTGTCCGTCGAGCCGGGCCGCGCGATCGTCGGCCCGGCCGTGTTCACGCTCTACGGCGTCGGGACCGTGAAAGACGTGGACGGCTTGCGGACGTACGTGAGCGTGGACGGGGGGATGAGCGACAACATCCGTACCGCGCTCTACGACGCGTCTTACTCGGCCACGCTGGCGAACCGCACGTCAACCGCACAGCCGATGCTCGCCCGCGTGGTGGGAAAGCATTGTGAGTCGGGGGACATCGTGGTGAAGGATGAATTCCTGCCCGCTGACGTGCAGCCCGGAGATCTTGTCGCGGTGCCCGGCACGGGGGCCTACTGCCGGAGCATGGCGAGCAACTACAACCATGTCCCGCGGCCCCCGGTCGTCGCCGTCCGCGAAGGTCGGGCGCGGCTGATCGTCCGCCGGGAGACCGAAGACGACCTGCTGGCATTGGATGTGGGATGACCTCACCGGTTCGCTTGGCGCTGCTCGGCTGCGGCACTGTCGGCAGCGACGTGGTCCGGCTGCTGCACGAGCAGTCGGCCGACCTCGCCGCCCGGATCGGCGCCCCGCTGGAGATCGCCGGGATCGCCGTACGCCGGATCGGCCGTGACCGCGGCGACCTGCCCGTCGACCCGGCGCTGTTCACCACCGACGCGCTCGGGCTGATCAAGCGCGACGACGTGGACGTGGTGGTCGAGGTGGTCGGCGGCATCGAGCCGGCCCGGGGCTGGCTGGTCGAGGCGCTGCGCGCGGGCAAGAGCGTGGTGACCGCCAACAAGGCGCTGCTCGCCGAGGACGGCGCCACACTGCACGACGCCGCCGCCGAGGGTGGCGCCGACCTCTACTACGAGGCGAGCGTCGCCGGGGCCATCCCGCTGCTGCGCCCGCTGCGCGAGTCGCTGCACGGCGACCGGATCACCCGGGTCACCGGCATCGTGAACGGCACCACGAACTTCATCCTCTCCGCGATGGACGCCACCGGCGCCGGGTTCGCCGAGGCGCTGGAGGAGGCCACCGAGCTGGGGTACGCCGAGGCCGACCCGACGGCCGACGTGGAGGGCTTCGACGCGGCGGCCAAGGCCGCCATCCTCGCCTCGCTGGCGTTCCACACCCGGGTGACCGCCGCCGACGTGCACCGGGAGGGCATCACCGAGGTGACCGCCGCCGACGTGGCCAGCGCCAAGGCCATGGGCTGCACGATCAAACTGCTCTGCATCGCGGCCCGGGGCGCCGACCCGGACGGCCGGGAGACGGTGAACGTCCGGGTGCACCCGGCGATGATCCCGCTGACGCACCCGCTCGCGAGCGTCGGCGACGCGTTCAACGCGGTGTTCGTCGAGGCCGACGCGGCCGGGCAGCTCATGTTCTACGGCCGGGGCGCCGGTGGCGCGCCGACCGCGAGCGCGGTGCTCGGCGACGTGGTGGCGGTGGCCCGCAACCGCCTCGCCGGGGTGCGCGCGGCGAGCGAGTCGGCGTACGCGGACCTGTCGGTGCGGCCGATGGGCGAGGCACTCACCCGCTACCACATCAGCCTCGACGTGGCCGACCGGCCGGGTGTGCTGGCCGGGGTGGCGGGCGTCTTCGCCCGGCACGAGGTGTCCATCGCCACCGTCCGTCAGGGCCCGGCCGGCGGTGACGCGGAACTCGTCATCGTCACCCACGTCGCGCCCGACGCCGCGCTCGCGGCCACCGTGCGTGAGCTGCGCGGACTCGACATCGTCCGGTCGGTGACGAGTGTGCTGCGGGTGGAGGGCGGCGCGTAACCCACGCGTCCCGCCTGATGGTTAGGACAGGGTGTGCCGGTGGCCGGCCGGGCCGGCTGGTCCACGCTGTTGGCAGGCCCCGGAGCGGGGCGACAGAGGCGAGGAGCACGACATGTGGCGGGGACTGATCGAGGCGTACCGGGACCGGCTGCCGGTCACCGAGGCGACTCCCGTCGTCACCCTGCACGAGGGCAACACGCCGCTGCTGCCGGCGCCGGTGCTCTCCGCCCGGGTCGGCGCGGACGTGTGGCTCAAGGTCGAGGGCGCCAACCCGACCGGCTCGTTCAAGGACCGGGGCATGACGGTCGCCGTCTCCAAGGCCGTCGAGGCCGGTGACAAGGCGATCATCTGCGCCTCCACGGGCAACACCAGCGCCTCCGCCGCCGCGTACGCGGCCCGCGCCGGGATCACCTGCGCGGTGCTGGTGCCGCAGGGCAAGATCGCGCTGGGCAAGCTGGCCCAGGCGCTCGTGCACGGCGCGAAGCTGCTCCAGGTGCAGGGCAACTTCGACGACTGCCTCGGGCTCGCCGGCAAGCTCGCCCAGGACTACCCGGTCGCGCTGGTCAACTCCGTCAACATCGACCGGCTGCACGGCCAGAAGACCGCCGCCTTCGAGATCGTCGAGGCGCTCGGCGACGCGCCCGACATCCACTGCCTGCCGGTCGGCAACGCCGGCAACATCACCGCGTACTGGATGGGCTACTCCGAGGACCTGCGCGACGGCAACGCCACGAAGGCCCCCCGGATGTACGGCTTCCAGGCGGCCGGCGCGGCCCCGATCGTCACCGGTCAGGTGGTGCCGGAGCCGTCGACGATCGCCACCGCCATCCGGATCGGCAACCCGGCGAGCTGGACGAAGGCCCTTGACGCGCGGGACGCCTCCGGCGGCCTGATCTCGGCGGTCACCGACCGGGAGATCCTGTCGGCGTACCGGCTGCTGGCCCGCGAGGTGGGCGTCTTCGTCGAGCTGGGCAGCGCGGCGAGCGTCGCCGGTCTGCTCCAGCAGGCCGCCGCCGGCAAGGTGCCGGCCGGTTCGCGGGTGGTCTGCACGGTCACCGGGCACGGCCTGAAGGACCCGGAGTGGGCCATCTCGACCGCGCCGGCGCCGGTGACCATCGCCAACGACGCGCTGGCCGCCGCTCGCTCCCTCGACCTCGTCTGAGGGTTCCCGCTTCGTCGGCAGTGTCATCGGCTGGGGCGGATGCCGGGAGTGTCGGGGCGTGGGGCAGACTCAGACACCCCCCGCCGGACACCTCTCCCAGGAGTGAGTAACGCCGATGTCGCTGCTCGCCAGATTCAGCCTCGCCAACCGTGGGCTGATCGCCCTCGTCGCGTTGGTGACGACGGCCTTCGGCCTGTTCGCCGTGCCGTCGCTGAAGCAGCAGCTCCTGCCGTCGCTGGAGTTCCCCGCCGCGTTCATCGTGGCGACGTACCCGGGCGCCGCGCCGGAGATCGTGGAATCCCAGGTCACCGAACCGATCGAGAACAGCCTCAAGGGCATCCCGGGCCTCGACGAGGTCACCTCGACCTCGCGCGAGGGCGCCGCCACGATCCAGGTGCAGTACGAGTTCGGTACCGACCTGGACGACGTCGTCAACAAGATGGAGACCGCGCTCAACCGGATCGACTCCCAGCTCCCCGAGGGCGTCGACCCGCAGGTGATCGCCGGTAGCACCGACGACCTGCCCGCCGTGGTGGTCGCCGCGACCGGTGACGGCGACGAGCGGGCGCTGGCGGAGAAGCTGCGCAGCGCCGTCGTACCGGAGCTGGAGGCGCTGGACGGCGTCCGCTCGGTGGACGTCACCGGCGCCCGGAACCAGATCGTGACCATTACGCCGGACCCGGTGAAGCTGGCCGCCGCCAAGGTGGCGCCCACCGCCATCGCGTCGGCGCTCAAGAGCAACGGCGTGGCGGTGCCGGCCGGTGCGCTCGCCGAGGGCGACCGGTCGCTGCCGGTGCAGGTGGGCACGCCGATCCGGACGCTCGACGACCTGCGCGGCATCGTGCTCACCACGGCTCCCGCCGCCCCGGTACGCCTGGGCGACGTGGCAGCGGTGGAGCAGCAGCTCGCCCCGGCGACCTCGCTGACCCGTACCAACGGCAAGCCCAGCCTGGGCATCGCGGTGACGGCCGCCCCGGACGGCAACGCGGTGGAGATCTCGCACGAGATCCGGGACCGGCTGGACGAGCTGGGCGACGCCGCGGGCGCCGAGCTGACCGTGGTGTTCGACCAGGCCCCGTTCGTCGAGAAGTCCATCGAGAGCCTGACCACCGAGGGCCTGCTGGGCCTGGTCATGGCGGTCGTGGTGATCCTGGTGTTCCTGCTGTCGGTGCGCTCCACGGTGGTCACCGCGGTGTCCATCCCGCTGTCCGTGCTGGTCGCGCTGATCGTGCTCTGGTCCGGCGACTACTCGCTGAACCTGCTCACCCTCGGCGCGCTGACCATCGCGGTCGGGCGGGTGGTGGACGACTCCATCGTGGTGCTGGAGAACATCAAACGCCATCTGGAGTACGGCGAACCGAAGCGCGACGCGATCCTCACCGCGGTCCGCGAGGTGGCCGGCGCGGTGACCGCGTCCACGCTCACCACAGTCGCCGTGTTCGCCCCGATCGCCCTGGTGGGCGGCTTCGTCGGGCAGCTGTTCGCCCCGTTCGCGATCACCGTGACGGTGGCGCTGCTCGCCTCGCTGCTGGTGTCGCTCACAGTCATCCCGGTGCTGGCGTACTGGTTCCTGCGGCCGCGCGGCGCCGCCGGCGACGCCGCCGCCCGGCGCGCCGCCGAGGAGAAGGAACTGCGCAACCCGCTGCAGCGGGCGTACCTGCCGGTGATCGACTTCGCCACCCGCTCGCGGAAGACCCGCTGGGCCACCGTGGGTCTCGGCCTGCTCGTGCTGCTCGGCACGTTCGGCCTGGCGCAGAAGCTGGAGACGAACTTCCTGGACGACTCCGGCCAGGACACGCTCGCCATCCGGCAGGAGATGCCGGCGGGCACCTCGCTCGCCGGCACCGACCGGGCCGCCGCCCGGGTCGAGGAGGTGCTGCGGCGTACCCCGGGGGTGGAGACCTACCAGGTCAGCGCCGGTGGTGGCGACAACCCGTTCGCCGGCGGCGGAAGCGACCGGGCCACCTGGTCGCTGTCGCTCTCCGACGACACCGACGCCGCGACGGTACGGCAGGGCCTGCGCAAGGAGTTCGACGCGCTCGGCCCGGAGGTGGGCGAGCTGACGTTCGGCGGCGGGCAGAACACCTCGGCCAACGAGGTCGAGGTGGTCGTGCAGGCCACCGACCAGGAGACGCTGGTCCGGGCGGCCGAGGCGGTACGCGGCGCGATGGCGGGCACGCCGGGCGTGGAGGACGTCACCAGCAGCCTGGCCACGCAGGTGCCGCGCGTCGAGGTGACTGTGGACCGGCTGGCCGCGGCCCGCGCGGGTCTCACCGAGGCGGCCGTCGGGCAGCTCGTCGCGCAGACGTACCGGGGAGCGCCGCTCGGGCAGGTGACGCTCGACGGCACGGCGCAGAACGTGGTGCTGAGCAGCGGCGCCCAGCCGCCGCTGACCGTGGCGGAGCTGCGGGCGCTGCGCGTGGGCGCGGTGCCGCTGGACGCGATCGCCGAGGTCGAGCAGGTGGACGGCCCGCAGCAGGTGACCCGGATCGACGGGGAGCGCAGCGTCTCGGTGACCGGCACGGCGACCGGCTCGAACCTCGGCGCCACCACGCAGGAGCTGCAGGAGCGGCTGGACGCGCTGGACGTGCCGGGTGCCACGTACGTGATCGGCGGCGTGAGCGCCGACCAGGCGGACGCGTTCGCGGACCTCGGTCTCGCGGTGCTGGCCGCCATCGCGATCGTCTTCCTGATCATGGTGGCCACGTTCCGCAGTCTGACCCAGGCGCTGATCCTGCTGATCTCGGTGCCGTTCGCCGCGACCGGCGCGATCGGGTTGCTGCTGGTCACCGGCACGCCGCTGGGCGTGCCGGCGCTGATCGGTGTGCTCATGCTCGTCGGCATCGTGGTGACGAACGCGATCGTGCTGATGGACCTGATCAACCAGTACCGGGCCCAGGGCATGGACGTGACCGAGGCGGTGGTCGAGGGCGGCCGGCGCCGGCTGCGGCCGATCCTGATGACCGCCGTGGCGACCATCTTCGCGTTGCTGCCGATGGCGCTCGGCCTGACCGGCGAGGGCGGCTTCATCTCCAAGCCGCTGGCGATCGTGGTGATCGGCGGCCTGCTCAGCTCGACGCTGCTGACGCTGGTGCTGGTGCCGACGCTCTACACCATGGTCGAGCACACCAAGGGCTCGTTCCGGAACCGGCGCCGCGGCGCTGCGGAGCCGGTCGAGCCGCAGCCGGAGCCGGACCCGGTGCCGGTGCCGGTCGGCGGCGGGGACCGCGCCGAGGAGCGGGCCGAGGTCGCGCCGCCGCCGGCCCGCCCGTCGGGCGCGCTCGTCGACGGCACCGACCAGTTCGAGGTGCTGCGCCTGCCCAAGAGCCGCCAGTCGCCGATTCCGCCCGCCGAGTGACGGAGCCGGGAGGGGCCCGCCCGGGCCCCTCCCGGCACCTCGGCACGCGGGACACACCAGAACCGCCCCGAACGGTACGCTCAGTGAGCTGCTGCCTACTTTCGGTTCGGAGGCGTGATGGCGGGGGGTGTGGGCCGGTGGGATCGGCGTACCGTGCTGCGCCGCTCCGCGCTGCTGCTCGGCGGGGCTGTGGCGGGCTCCGTCGCGACAGTCGGGAGCACCTGGGTGGCCGACCGCAGACTCCCCATCTCCGGCGGGCCGGCCAGCGCGACGCTCGGCAGCCGCCACCAGGACGTCGGCGCCGGCGGGGTGCAGGTCGTCTGGGGCGTACGCACCGAGGAACCCCTGGTGGCGCTCACCTTCGACGACGGTCCCCGTCCACAGTGGACCCCGATGGTGCTCGACACGCTCGCCGAGCACCGGGTGCCGGCCACCTTCTTCCTGGTCGGTGAGCGGGCCCGCGAACACGCCGCGCTGGTCCGGGGCCGGATGACCGCCCACGAGGTCGGCAACCACAGCTGGGCGCACCGCGACCTGGCCCGGATGGACGCCGCGACGGTCTACGACGACCTGCGCCGCAGCCACGACGCGATCACCGCGGCCACCGGTTCGGCGCCCCGGCTGCTCCGCCCGCCCTGGGGGCACCTGGGCGGCTCGGTGCTGTACGCGTCGGCCCGGCTGGGCTACCGCCTGGTGCTCTGGACGCTCCAGATGGTCGAGGGCGAGTTCCCGCGCGACCCGGCCGGGCACGCCCGGCGGATCGTCGCCGACGTGCGCCCCGGAACGATAGTGCTCGGCCACGACGTCGGCACCGGCCGCCGGCTCGTCGCGCTCCGCGGCCTGCCCGACATGATCAATGGGCTGCGGGCCCGGGGCTACACCTTCGTGACGGTCTCCGACCTGCTGCGCCGCGCTGCCGCCACCGGAGCGGCCGGATAGGGTGCCCGCGTGTCACCCACCCTCTCGGTCCTGGTCCGCAACCGCGACTTCCGTCATCTGTTCCTCGCCGAGCTGGTGGTCTTCGGCGCGGACTGGTTCGTCATGGTGCCGCTGCTGGTGCTGCTGCCCGACCTGACCGGCAGCGGCGTGTGGGGCGCGCTGGTGCTGGCGGTGGACACCGGCACGACCGCGTTGCTGCTGCCGTACGCCGGAACGATCGCCGACCGGTTCGACCGCCGCACGGTGATGATGGTGGCCAACGTGGGCGCGCTCGCGGGGGTACTGCTGCTGCTCGGCGTGCGCGGCGCCGGTACGGCATGGCTGGCGCTGGCGGCGATCGCGGTGGTGGCGGTGGCGAAGGCGTTCTACTCGCCGGCCGCCCAGGCCGCGCTGCCCAACGTGGTGGACCCGGAGGACCTGGCCGCCGGCAACGCGGTCGCCGGCTCGGCCTGGGGCACGATGACTGTGGTCGGCGCCTCGCTCGGCGGCATCCTGAGCGCCGTCGCCGGCCCGTACGCCAGCTTCTGGGTGGCCGCCGTCGGCCTGGTCGCCGCCGCGGGCCTGGCCGCGCTGATCCGCCGCCCGTTGCAGGCGCCGCGCGACCCGGCGGCGCCGGTGCCCCGCACCTGGGCGGCGATCCGGGAGGCGTTGCGCTACATCGCCCACCGCCCGCGCGTGCTGGCGCTGGTGACGGTCAAGTCGGCGGTCGGCCTGGGCAACGGCGTGCTGACCGTCTTCCCGCTCCTGGCCGGCGTGTACGGGGTCGGCGCGGTCGGCGCCGGACTGCTCTTCGCCGCCCGCGGCGCCGGGGCCCTGGTCGGCCCGATCATGATGCGCCGGGTGCTCAGCAACCGGGCCTGGCTGCTCACCGGCCTGGCGCTGTCCATGTCGACGTACGGCCTGGCCTACCTGGGCGCCTCGATGGTGACCTGGTTCCCGCTGGTGCTGGTCCTGGTGTTCCTGGCCCACCTGGGCGGCGGCAGCAACTGGGTGCTGTCCAACTACGCCCTGCAGGGCGAGGTGCCGGACCGCCTCCGCGGCCGGGTCTTCGCCACCGACATGATGCTGGCGACGCTCGCCATCGCGGTGAGCCAGCTGGTGGTGGCGCTCGTGGTGGACCGGGTGGACGAGCGCACCGTGCTGGCCGGCTGCGGCCTGGTCACCGTCGTGTACGCGATCGGCTGGCGGTTCGCCACCCGCCGGCTCTCGCTCACCGACCCGGTCGACACGCCGACCCCGGAGCGCACCGGCTGACACGCCGGTCCCACGCACCGGGCGGTCCGGCCGGGCTGTCGGTGCAACGTCCTAGCATGAGCCGGTGCCGACCACTTTCACCCCCGGCCCGGTGCGGGTCCGGGTGCCCGCGACCAGCGCCAACCTGGGTCCCGGCTTCGACGCGCTCGGGCTGGCCCTGGGCCGCCACGACGACGTCACGGCCGAGGTGACGGACGGCGGCGTACGGGTGTCGGTCACCGGCGAGGGCGCCGGGGAGCTGCCGTCGGACGAGCGGCACCTGATCGTCACCGCCATGCGGGCCACCTTCGACGCGCTCGGCGCGCAGCCGGCCGGCCTGGCGCTGGAGTGCGTCAACCGCATCCCGCAGGCCCGCGGGCTCGGCTCGTCGTCGGCGGCGATCGTGGCCGGGGTGCTGGCGGCCCGCGCGCTGGTTGCAGGCGGCGACCGGCGGATGGACGACGACGCCGCGCTGCGCCTGGCAGCCGAGCTGGAGGGGCATCCGGACAACGTCGCGCCCTGTCTGCTCGGCGGCTTCACCATCGCCTGGACGGAGCCGGGCGGCGCGCGGGCGGTCTCGCTGCCGGTGGCGCCGGCCGTGCGCCCGACCGTCTTCGTGCCCGCCGAGCGAGGCCTGACCTCGGTGGCCCGGGCGGCGCTGCCGGCCACCGTGCCGCACGCCGACGCGGCGCTCAACGCGGGCCGGGCGGCCCTGCTGGTGCACGCGCTGACCGCCGATCCCGCGCTGCTGCTGCCCGCCACCGTCGACCGACTGCACCAGGACCAGCGGGCCCCGGGGATGCCGGCCACGGCGGGGCTGGTCGGTGCGCTGCGCGAGGTGGGTGTGGCGGCTGTGGTCAGTGGGGCGGGTCCGACGGTGCTGGCGCTCTGCGAGGTCCCGGCGGAATTCGAGGTGGGAACAGATTGGCGCCGGTGGGAGTTGCCGATAGATGTCAGCGGTGCCCGGGTCATCCGGGGTAGACTTTGACACGCCGAGCGGGGCCCTGTTGCCGCAGGTCGGACGAGGCGATTACGCTCTAGACCTAGCACAGCCGCGAAGCATGCGATCTTCCTGCGGTTCGGCGCACCCCCGAAGCTCTCGGCGGTAGCCCGTCACCCCTGCTCAAGGCCCACGCCGCACCGCAGTTTCCACAGGTCGCCGCAGACGGCGAGACCTGCTCACCGATGGTGGTGAGTCGGGAAACCACCGGCTGCTGTGTCACAGACTCCCGCGACGCGTCCATGCGAGGCGGGTGCACCGAGGCCGCCCGGCCACCTGGTTCCACGACTCCGGGCAGTCCCGGCCTATCGAGGGAAGGAATCCATTGAGCGACACCACCGACGTGACGTCGGATGTTTCCAACGTCGCTGGCGATGCCACCACCGCCGCCCCCACGCGCCGCCGGCGGAGCGGCACCGGTCTGTCGGCGATGCTGCTGCCGGAGCTCCAGAGCCTGGCCGCGTCGCTCGGCATCTCTGGTACCGCTCGCATGCGCAAGGGCGAGCTGATCAGTGCCATCACCGAGCGGCAGCAGGGCGGCGCCGCGGCCGGAACCCCTCGACCGCGAGCCGAGGTAGCGGCCGCTGCTGCTCCCGCCCGTGAGGAGGTGCACGCGGAGGTCCGTGAGGAGCGGGCCGAGGCGCGCCCCGCCGAGCAGGCGCCGGCCGCGGAGGCGACCGAGGGCCGTACCCGTGGTCGCCGCACCCGGGCCGCCGCCGCGACCACCGAGGCGCGACCGGCCGAGGCGCCGGCGGCCGAGGCGCGGCCGGCCGAGTCGGCGCGCGTCGAGGCGGCGCCCGCCGAGACCGGCGAGCGGGCCGAGCGTGGCGGTGACCGGGCCGAGCGCGGCGAGCGCACCGAGGGCCGGGGCCGTGAGCGGACCGACCGTGGCGAGCGCGGCGGCGAGCGGGCCGACCGTGGCGGCGAGCGGGCCGAGCGCGGTGAGCGCAACGACCGTGGTGACCGTGCCGAGCGTGGCGAGCGGGCCGAGCGTGGCGACCGCAACGAGCGGGGCGAGCGCGCCGAGCGCAACGACCGCAACGAGCGCGGTGACCGGAACGGCGACCGCAACGAGCGCGGTGACCGGAACGGCGACCGCAACGACCGGGGTGACCGCAACGACCGTGGTCAGCGCGCCGAGCGGGACAACGACGGCGACGACGACGGCGAGGGCGGCGGCCGGCGGGGCCGGCGCAGCCGGTTCCGGGACCGCCGTCGCGGCCGTGGCGAGCGGGGCGAGGGCGACAGCGGTGGCGGCCGCGAGCCGCAGGTCGGCGAGGACGACGTGCTCGTCCCGGTCGCCGGCATCATCGACGTGCTCGACAACTACGCCTTCGTCCGGACCACCGGCTACCTGGCCGGTCCGAACGACGTGTACGTCTCGATGTCCCAGATCAAGAAGTACGGCCTGCGCCGCGGTGACGCGATCACCGGCGCCGTGCGGGCCGCGCGGGACGGCGAGCAGCGGCGCGACAAGTACAACCCGCTGGTCCGGCTGGACACCATCAACGGGATGGAGCCGGACGAGGCGAAGCGCCGGCCGGAGTTCTACAAGCTCACGCCGCTCTACCCGCAGGAGCGCCTGCGGCTGGAGACCGAGCCGCACA
Source organism: Micromonospora sp. CA-248089 (assembly GCF_050948515.1). NCBI lineage: Bacteria > Bacillati > Actinomycetota > Actinomycetes > Micromonosporales > Micromonosporaceae > Micromonospora > Micromonospora sp. CA-248089. The sequence goes on along the minus strand of NZ_CP192016.1, from coordinate 5,367,582 downwards.
TCCTCACCACCCGGGTGATCGACCTGGTCATGCCGATCGGCAAGGGCCAGCGGGCGCTCATCGTGTCGCCGCCGAAGGCCGGCAAGACGATGGTGCTGCAGGCGATCGCGAACGCGATCACCCGCAACAACCCGGAGTGCCACCTGATGGTGGTGCTGGTCGACGAGCGGCCCGAAGAGGTCACCGACATGCAGCGATCGGTGAAGGGCGAGGTCATCGCGGCCACGTTCGACCGTCCGCCGCAGGACCACACCACTGTCGCGGAGCTGGCGATCGAGCGGGCGAAGCGCCTGGTCGAGCTGGGCCACGACGTGGTCGTGCTGCTCGACTCGGTGACCCGGCTCGGGCGGTCGTACAACCTGGCGGCGCCGGCCAGCGGCCGGATCATGTCGGGTGGTATCGACTCCACCGCGCTCTACCCGCCCAAGCGCTTCCTCGGCGCGGCGCGCAACATTGAGAACGGCGGCTCGCTGACCATTCTCGCCACCGCGCTGGTGGAGACCGGTTCCATGGCGGACACGGTCATCTTCGAGGAGTTCAAGGGCACGGGTAACGCCGAGCTGAAGCTGGACCGGAAGATCGCCGACAAGCGGGTCTTCCCGGCGATCGACATCAACCCCTCCGGCACCCGCAAGGAGGAGGTCCTGCTCGCGCCGGAGGAGCTGGCGATCATCCACAAGCTCCGCAAGGTGCTGCACTCGCTGGACTCGCAGGCGGCGCTCGACCTCCTGCTGGACCGGCTCAAGCAGTCCCGCACCAACATCGAGTTCCTGATGCAGATCGCGAAGTCCACGCCGGGCGAGTGACCTGACGGATCCGACGAGCGAGGGGCACGGCCGAACGCGGCCGTGCCCCTCGTCGCCTCCGTGGCACCGTCCATCGTGAAGTTTTTCTACGGTTCAGCCGCCAGGTATTGAAACTTCTGTTCATCGTCGGGTTGACTGTCGTCCATGCGAACCCGCAGTCGACCCGCCCGCCTCGCCGGCGTCCTGCTGCTGACGCCGTTGCTGACACTCACCGCGCCGGCGCCGTCCGCCGCCACTGCCGCGCCACCGGCCGTCGCGCCGCCGGGCGCCACCGCCGCCGAGGACGCGCCACGCGCCTCGTCCCGTCCCGACTCGGCCGTCGCGCTGGCCGGTGTGGAACCGGCCGGCGGCCTGGAGACCGCCAAGACCACCCGGCCGGTCGCGCCCGGCCTCGACCTGACCTCCTTCGACAGGTACGACGCGGCCGGCTGGCTGCGCGCCGACGCCCTCACCGCCGACCTGGCCGGCGGGCTCACTGTCGACTACGTGAACTCCGGTGAGGTCACCAAGGACGAGCCGCTGCGCGCCGCGGTGGACCGCTCCCGTGCCGTCGCGGCGGTGAACGGCGACTTCTTCGACATCAACAACTCCGGTGCCGCCCAGGGCGTCGGCATCCGCTCCGGCGAACTGGTGCAGTCGCCCGTCGCCGGGCACCCCAACGCGGTCGGCATCAGCGCCCAGGGCATCGGGCGGGTCGTCGAGGTCGGCTTCGAGGGCACCGCGACGCTGCCCGCCGGGCCGGTGCCGCTCACCCAGTTCAACAACCTGGTGCAGCGCGACGGCATGGGCGTGTTCACGCCGCTCTGGGGGTCGTACACCCGCACGCGGGCGGTGGAGGGCGCGGCCCGGACGGTCGAGGTGACGGTGACCGGCGGCCGGGTGGCGAGCGTCGCCACCACGGCGGGCGAGGGGCCGATCCCGGCCGGCAGCACCGTGCTGCTCGGCCGCGAGACCGGCGCCGACGCGCTCGCCGCGCTGCGTCCCGGCGACGCGGTGGACCTGACCTGGCGGCCACGGGCCTCCGACGGAGGCGACCTGCGTGCCGCCGTGGGCGGCGGCAACGTGCTGGTCCGCGACGGCGTGGTGCAGAGCATCGCCGACGCGTCGCTGGCCCCGCGTACCGCCGTCGGCTTCTCCGCCGACGGCCGGAAGATGATCATGCTGACGGTGGACGGGCGGCAGGTGGACAGCCGGGGCGTCACCCAGACCGAGATGGGCCGCATGATGGCCGAGCTGGGCGCCGCGAACGCGCTCAACCTCGACGGCGGCGGCTCCTCCACGCTGCTCGCCCGGGAGCCGGGCGCGGCCACGGTCCAGGTGGAGAACAGCCCGTCCGACGGCAGCGAGCGGCCGGTGCCGAACGGGCTGGCCGTCTACGCCCCGAAGGGCAGCGGCCGGCTCACCGGCTACTGGCTCGAGACCGCCAGCGACCCGACCGCCGCACCCGGTGTCGCGCCGGTACGCGGCGGCCGGCCGGACCGGGTCTTCCCGGGCCTCACCCGCCGGCTCACCGCCGCCGGATACGACGAGACGTACGGCCCGGCCGCGGGCGATCCGCGCTGGCACGCCACCCACGGCCGGGTGGACGGCGACGGCGTGTTCCGGGCCGCCGTCCCCGGTCGCAGCACCGTCACCGCCGCGCGCGGCCGGGCCCGGGGCACGATCGAGCTGACGGTGCTCGGCCCGCTGCAGCGCATCGACGGCACCGTCGACCGGGTCGGCCTGGACCGGGCCGGTGCCAGCGGCCTGTTCGGCGTCGTCGGCTACGACGCCGAGGGCAACACCGCGCCGATCGAGCCGGCCGACCTGACGCTGGAGTACGACAGCGACCTGCTCTCGGTCACCCCCACCGCCGACGGCAACCTGGCCGTCACGGCGCTCGCCGCGACCGGCTCGGCGCTGATCACCGCGCGGGTCGGCAACCGGAGCACGGTCCTGCCGGTGACCGTCGGGCTCACCGACGTGCCGGTGGCCGGGTTCGACGACGCCGCGTCCTGGAAGTTCAGCCAGGCCCGCGCCGCCGGGGCGGTCGCACCGGCCGAGGGGCACACCGGCGGCGGGCTGCGGATGTCGTACGACTTCAGCCAGTCCACCGGCACCCGGGCCGCGTACGCCGACCCGCCCGCCTGGATCGACGTACCGGGCCAGCCGCAGGCGTTCGGCATGTGGATCAAGGCGAACGGCACCGGCGAGTGGCCCAGCCTGCACCTGCACGACGCGCAGGACACTCAGTTCGTGCTGCGCGGCCCGTACCTGGACTGGACCGGCTGGAAGTACGTCGAGTTCGCCGTACCGCCGGGGGTGCAGTACCCGGTGCGGGTGCGCCGGTTCTACGTGGCCGAGACCGACCCGGCGAAGCAGTACCGCAGCGAGGTGGTGATCGACGACCTGGTGGCCCGGGTACCGCCGGACGTGCAGGCGCCGCCGGAGCCGAACCGCACCGACCGGGTGGTGCTGCGCGACGGCACTGTGGACGGCGCGCCGTGGCGCTTCGCGGTGCTCTCCGACGCCCAGTTCGTCGCCGCCGACCCGGACAGCGACCTGGTCGCCCAGGCCCGCCGTACGCTGCGCGAGGTCCGCGCCGCCCGGCCGGACTTCCTGATCATCAACGGCGACTTCGTGGACACCGCCTACCCGGCGGACTTCGCGCTGGCCAAGCGCCTCCTGGACGAGGAACTGGGCGGCGAGGTGCCGTACCACTACGTGCCGGGTAACCACGAGATCATGGGCGCCCCGATCGACAACTTCCGGAGCGTCTTCGGGGACACCTCGCGCGTCTTCGACCACCGGGGCACCCGGTTCCTCACGCTCAGCACCGCCACCGGGTCGTTGCGCGGCGGCGGGTTCGACCAGGTGGAGCTGCTGCGCCGGACGCTCGACCAGGCGGCCGCCGACCGCTCGGTCGGCTCGGTGGCGGTGTTCTTCCACCACCCGCCGCGCGACCCGAGCCCGGCCAAGGCCAGCCAGCTCGGCGATCGCAAGGAGGCGGCACTGGTCGAGCAGTGGCTGGCCGACTTCCAGCACCGCACCGGCAAGGGCGCCCTGATGGTGAACGGCCACGTCGGCACGTTCCACGCCGACCGGGTGGACGGCGTGCCGTACGTGATCAACGGCAACTCGGGCAAGGGCCCGTCCACCCCGGCGGCGCTCGGCGGGTTCACCGGCTGGACCGAGTTCGGGGTGGACCCGGTGACGCCGGGGGAGGCCGAGCGGGCCCGCCGCGACCCGCTGGCCGAAGGGCCGACGTGGGTGAGCGCGGAGATGCACGCGCACACCGACCGGCTCGCGCTGGCCGCGCCCGCGCAGGTGCGCCGGGGAGCGCCGGTGGACGTCACGGCCACCCTCACGCAGCCCGGCGGCCGGCAGGTGCCGGTGGCCGTGCCGGTCAGCGCCGACTGGGCCGGTTCGCCAAACCTGCACGTCGGGGGCGCCACGGGGGTACGTCCGTGGCACGCCGCCTGGTTCGACCCGGCCACGGGCAAGCTCACCGCGTTGCGCCCCGGCGCGCAGATCCTGCTCACGGTGACCGTGAACGGCGTCAAGGCCGAGGCGACGGTGACCACGGCCGCGGCGGTCCTCGCTCCGGCGGCCTGATCCGGGACCGGGGCTCCTCATCCTGGGGGAGGAGCCCCGGCCCACCTCAGCTGGCTCGTTCGCGTCAGCAGGCCCGTCCGCCTCAGCCCGGCTCCCCGCCCGAGTGGAGCGCCATGGGTGTCAAAACGGCCCGATGGCACCCACTGCGTTCCACTCGCCCACGAATCTGCGCGCGCCCTACGCCCAGTCTGATTGACCATGAAGTTAGCCCGGGACAAAGCGGGCAGAAAGTGCCGCCAACCTCATGATCGCCGGAGCCGGAGCCGGAGCCGGAGCCGGAGCCGGAGCCGGAGCCGGAGCCGCGGCCACGGCCCGGGCCGGAGGCCGGCCGAGCCGAGCGTGAGCCGAGCCAGCTCTAGCCTCCAGCCCCAGCGCCAGGGCCAGCCCAGCGCCAGGGCCAGCCCCAGGGCCAGGGCCCGGCGGGGCTGGGGCCGGGAGCGAGGGCCGAAGGCGGGGGTGGGCGGGAGGAGTGGGTGGGGTGGCTGTGGGAATGCGGAGGGGTGGGCCGGCGTTGGGGGTGGCGGACCTCCTGTGCCGGGTGGAAGACGCCCGTGGCAGACTGGTCAATCGGCCACCGGTTCCGGTTCACGCCCGAGCCCGTCGTGACGACGGGGCGCACCGACGGCGACCCGGCGACCACCGACGAAAGGACCGAGGCGACATGAAGCCCAACATCCACCCGGAGTACGTGACCACCGAGGTCCGCTGCTCCTGCGGCAACACCTTCACGACCCGCAGCACCGCCAAGGGCGGCGCCATCAGCGTCGAGACCTGCAGCGCCTGCCACCCGTTCTACACCGGTAAGCAGCGCGTGCTGGACACCGCCGGCCGGGTCGCGAAGTTCCAGCAGAAGTACGCCAAGGTTCAGGCCAAGAAGGCCAAGTAGCTCCGTCGACGACGCCCGTGTCCGGCTCCTGCCGGACACGGGCGTTCGTCCGTTTGTGCCGGTTCCATTCCCAAGGAGCATCCGCAGCATGAGCAGTGAGCGCCTGGCCGCCCTCCTCGACGAGTACGCCGAGCTGGAGCGGCGGCTGGCCGACCCGGCCATCCACGCCGACCAGGGCACCGCCCGGCGGGTCGGCCGTCGGTACGCCGAGCTGGTCCCGCTGCACAAGGCCGCCGGTGAGCTGGAGCAGGCCCGCGCCGACCTGGCCGCGGCCCGTGAGCTGGCTGCCGAGGACCCGACGTTCGGCGCCGAGGCGGACGCCATCGCGGCCTCGCTGCCGGCGCTGGAGGAGCGGCTCGCGGAACTGCTCATCCCGCGCGATCCGCACGACGCCAAGGACGTGATCGTCGAGATCAAGGCCGGCGAGGGCGGCGAGGAGTCCGCACTGTTCGCCGGTGACCTGCTGCGGATGTACACCAGGTACGCCGAGCGGCACGGCTGGGCCACCGAGGTGATCGACGCGCAGGACTCCGACCTGGGCGGCGTCAAGGACGTCTCGCTGGCGATCAAGAGCAAGGGCGTACCGGAGGGCGGCAACGGCGTCTGGTCCCGGCTCAAGTGGGAGGGCGGCGTGCACCGGGTGCAGCGCGTCCCGGTCACCGAGTCGCAGGGCCGCATCCACACCAGCGCCGCCGGTGTGCTGGTGCTGCCCGAGGCGGAGGACGTCGACGTCACCATCGACCCGAACGAGCTGCGTATCGACGTGTTCCGCTCGTCCGGCCCCGGTGGGCAGTCGGTGAACACCACCGACTCGGCGGTCCGGATCACCCACGTACCGACCGGCATCGTGGTCTCCTGCCAGAACGAGAAGTCGCAGCTGCAGAACCGGGAGCAGGCCATGCGCATCCTGCGCGCCCGGCTGCTCGCCGCCGCCCAGGAGCAGGCGGACGCGGCGGCCTCGGACGCCCGCAAGGCGCAGGTCCGCACCGTGGACCGGTCCGAGCGGATCCGCACCTACAACTTCCCGCAGAACCGGATCACCGACCACCGCATCGGCTACACCGCGTACAACCTGGACCTGGCGCTGGCCGGCGAGCTGGACGGGGTGCTCGACGCGCTGACCGAGGCGGACCGTGCGGCCCGGCTGGCCGGCGAGACGGAGCTGTCCCGCCGCTGACCGCTGGGGTGTTAACAGGGGGCCCTTCCTCTACCGGAGGCGTTAACAGGGGGCCCTTCCTTACCGCTCAGCTCGCCCGCAACCGCGCCTTGGCCCGCAGCATCTCCCGGTCGGCCAGCTCGAACGCGGTGCCGAGCGCCTCCCGGACGCTCACCGTGGTGCTGCCGTCGACCTCGGCGAAGCCGATCGTCACCCCGACCGGCGTGCCGGGGACCAGGGACTCCCAGTCCTCGGTGCGGACGGCCGCCTCGATCCGGCGGGCCACCTCGACCGCCTCCGGCATGCCGGTGTCGGGCAGCACCACGACGAACTCGTCGCCGCCGTAGCGGGCCACGAAGTCACCTCGTCGCATCACCCGGTTGATCACGCCGGCCACCCGTTGCAGCACCAGGTCGCCGGAGTGGTGGCCGTGGCGGGTGTTCACCGCCTTAAACCCGTCGAGGTCGCAGACGCCGATCACGACCCGTTCGCCCCGGGACACCACGGCGCCCAGGTAGCGCTCCAGCCGGCGCCGGTTCGGCAGGCCGGTGAGCGGGTCGGTGAGTGCCTCGCCCTCGTACCGGGCGGCCTCACGGCGCATCTCCTCGTGGTCGATCCGGGCGGCGATGCCGTCGATGTAGACGTCCCGCAGCCGGTCGCTGCGCCGTGCCGCCAGCCGGAACGCGTGCCGGTCGGCCCGGTGCGCGCCCGCGTGGTCACCGGCCCGGGCCAGCGCGACGCTGCGCAGCCGGGGCGGCTCGGCGGCGCCGAGCGTCTCGTCGGAGACGCGCAGCGAGTCCAGCCGGGTGACCGCCTCGATCGGGCGCCCGGCGGCCACCGCCAGGCAGACCTGGCCGAGCTGGCGCAGGTCGCGGGCGCGGGCGCTGTCACCGCCGTGGCCGAGCAGCCGGTTCGGGTCGGCGTCTCCGGCGGACTCCACCCGGTCGCCCAGCGCGGCCCGGCGGGCGGCGGCGTAGCCGTACGCGGCCAGGCTGCTCGGGCGCAGGTTGCCGGCGCGCCCGCCGCGCAGGAACCGGGCCAGGTCACCGGCGACGTCGCGCAGCACCCGCAGGCAGCCGTCGCTGTCGCCGTTGTGGTCGAGCGCCACCGCGTTGCGCAGCCGGATGCCGGGCGCGGCGAACGTCTCCTCGGGGATGCCGACGCTGAGCCCGACCTCGCGGGCGCGCTCGATCGCGCCCAGCGCGTGACCGTGGAAGCTCAGGTACGAGTACGCCATCGCCAGGTCGTGCCAGCCCCAGGCGGTGTCCCGGTCGGGGTCGTCGTCGGCGCCGAGCGCGCGGGCGGCCCGGACCAGGTGCATCACGCAGCGGTCCAGCGCGCCCTGGTGGTGGGCGGCGAGCGCGGCCAGCGCGTTGAGGTGCCCGTGCAGGTAGGGCTCGGCCAGGTCGCGGACGGCGGCGGAGGCGTCCTCGACGGCCCTGGTGAACTCGGCGGTCCGGCCGAGGTTGATCAGCGCGGACAGGCGCTGCACGAGCGCATCGGCGCGGGCGTACGGGTCGTCTGTGGTGCGGATGACGCGGTCGAGCAGGGCGCACGCCTCGGCGGACCGGCTGGCCTCCTGGAGGGACCGAGCGCGGCGGAGAGCGTCAACCTGGTCCTCGACCTGGTCGAGCCAGCCCACTCGCGACCTCCCTGCGGTGTGCGCCCGGACGCACCCGCTCGTGAGGTGAGCCGCGACGCCTCATGATTATTGCGTGACCGCACTCCCGCAACACCCGTCCGAAGGGACAGAACGCGAACGCCCCTCGCTGGTGATCAACCGGGTGGCGCGCTCGCTCGCGGCGGCGGGCGTCGAGGCGCCCCGCGCCGAGGCCGAGCAACTCGCCGCGTACGTCCTCCAGGTGCCGCGGGGCCGCCTGGCGCTCGCCGACGGCTTCACCCCGGCGCAGCGTGACCGCCTGGACGCGCTCGTCGGCCGGCGGGTGACCCGGGAGCCGTTGCAGCACCTGATCGGCTCGGCCGGATTCCGGCACCTGGAGCTGGCCGTCGGGCCGGGCGTGTTCGTGCCCCGGCCGGAGACGGAGCTGCTGGCCGGCTGGGGGATCGAGCGGGCGAGGGAGCACGCCGCGCCGCTCGTGGTCGACCTGTGCAGCGGGTCGGGCGCGATCGCCCTGGCGGTGGCGCAGGAGGTGCCCGCGGCCCGGGTGGTCGCGGTGGAGCGGTCCCCGGCGGCGCTGGCGTGGCTGCGGCGCAACGCGGCCGGCCGGGCCGACGCCGGGGACCGGCCGGTCGAGGTGGTGGCCGCCGACGTGACCGATCCGGAGCTGCTGGCCGACCTGGCCGGGCGGGTCGACGTGCTGCTGTGCAACCCGCCGTACGTGCCGAGGTCGGTGACGGTGCCGCCGGAGGTGGCCGGGCACGACCCGGATGAGGCGGTGTTCGGCGGCGCGGACGGACTCGACGTGATCCGGCCGGTGATCGGCCGGGCCGCCGTGCTGCTGCGCCCGGGTGGTGCGATCGGCATCGAGCACGACGACACCCATGCGGCGGCGGTGCCCGGGCTGCTGCGCGGCGACGGCCGCTACGACCGGGTCGAGGAGCACCGGGACCTCGCCGGGCGGCCCCGCTGGGCGAGCGCGTCCCGGCGGGCGGACGGCACCCACGCCGACCCGGCCCCGGCGTGGCAGACTGACTCCTCGTGATGCTCTACGACTGTCGGTCGCCCGCCGACCGGGACCGCGGCATCGCCGCTGCCATCGAGGCGGTCAAGAACGGGGAACTCGTCGTCCTGCCGACCGACACGGTCTACGGCATCGGGGCGGACGCCTTCACCCCGTACGCGGTGAAGGCCCTGGCGGACACCAAGGGTGGCGCCCGGCAGGCGCCGCCGGTGCTCATCGGTTCCCGGCATACGCTCGACGGCCTGGTCTTCTCGCTGCCCGGCGCGGCTCGCGACCTGGTCGAGGCGTTCTGGCCCGGTGCGCTGACCATCGTGGTGGAGCACTCGCCGAGCCTGGCGTGGGACCTGGGCGACAGCAGCGGCACGGTGGCGGTGCGGATGCCGCTGCACCCGGTCGCGCTGGAGGTGCTGCGGGAGACCGGCCCGATGGCCGTCGCCTCGGCCAACAAGGTCGGTCAGCCCGCCGCGCTCACCGCCGAGGAGGCGCGCGACCAGCTCGGCTACGGCGTCCGGGCCTACCTGGAGGCCGGGCCGGCGGTGGACCCGGTGCCGAGCACCATCGTCGACCTGACCGGCGAGGTGCCGCGGGTGCTGCGCGAGGGCGCGGTGACGCTGGCGAAGCTGCGCGAGGTCGTGCCGGACATCCTCGACGAGCGGGGGGTCTGAGTGCCGCCCTTCACCGTTCTGCACGTCTGCATGGGCAACATCTGCCGGTCGCCGATGGCCGAGCGGCTGCTGCTGCTCGCGGTCCGGGAGCGGCTGGCCCGCCTCGACGTCGACCCGGCCGGGTCGGACGCGCTCGTGCACAGCCACAGCGCCGGCACCGGCGGCTGGCACGCGGGGGAGGAGATGAACCCGCCCGCCGCCCGGCAGGTGATCTCGCGCGGCGGTGACACCGAGGGGTTCGCCGCCCGCCGGCTGCGCTCCGACCTGATCGACGCCGCCGACCTGGTGCTCACCGCGACCGCCGACCAGCAGGAGTACGTGGTGGCGCTGCGGCCGGACGCCGCCGCGCGCACGTTCGTGCTGGGTGAGTTCGGCCGCCTGCTCGGCGGGCTGGACCGGTCCGCCCTGCCGCCGGCGGAGCCGACGCCGGACGCCGTGTACGCGCGCGGCGTCGCCCTGGTGGCGGCCGCCGACGCGGCCCGGCAGAACGCCTCCGCGCTGCCCACGGACGATCTGGACGACCCGTGGGGGCGGGGCGACCAGTGCTTCAGCCGGGTCGCCGACGAGATCGAGGAGACGGTGCAGCCGCTGGCTGCCGTCCTGCTCCCCTGATCGCGGTTCATCCTTCCTCGCGAACTTCCTGCGCATTTCGCGGAAGATGGCGGCGAAAGCGGCCAATCCGGTCATTCTGAACGGGTCCGTACGGCCGGCTCCTGCGGGGAGAGCTGATGAACCGGGCCTATCTCGACAAGCTGTTCACCGTTGTGCTCGCCGGCGTGCTCGCCGGACTGGCCCTGGCCGCCGCCGCGCTGCCGGCCGCGCTGGTCTTCGGGCTGGGCGTGAAGAACCTGATGCCGTACACCGCGTTGCCGGAGGCGCTCAAGACGCCGCAGCCGGCGCAGCGCTCCAACCTGTACGCCAACGACGGGCGGACGCTGATCACCTCGTTCTACGTCGAGGACCGGGTGGACGTGCCGGTCGCCGAGGTGGCGCCGGTGATGCGCGACGCCATCGTGGCCGCCGAGGACGTGCGCTTCTACGAGCACCACGGCGTCGACGTGCGCGGCGTGGCGCGGGCGTTCACCGCCAACCGCCGGGAGGGCACCCGCCAGGGCGCCTCCACGCTGACCATGCAGTACGTGCGCAACGCGCTCGCCGGTGACCCCCGGCTGACCGAGGAGCAGCGCGCCGCCGCCACCGAGATCACCGTCGGGCGCAAGATCCGCGAGATGCGGTACGCGCTGACGCTGGAACGGCAGGTCGGCAAGGACGAGATTCTCGGGCGCTACCTGAACATCGCGTACTTCGGCGCCGGGGCGTACGGCATCGCCGCCGCCAGCAAGCGCTACTTCTCCACCACACCGGACCGGCTCACGCTGGCCCAGGCCGCGTTGCTGGCCGGGCTGGTCCGGTCCCCGGCCGACGACCCGATCAACGGCGACGCCGACGCGGCGGTGCAACGGCGGGCGTACGTGCTGGACCGGATGGTGGAGACCGGCCGGGTGAACGCGGCCGATGCCGAGGCGGCGAAGGCGACGGAGCTGGCCCTCAAGCCCAACACCACGCCGAACGACTGCGCGGCGGTGCCCGCCGACCACAACGACTGGGGCTTCTTCTGCGACTGGTTCACCCAGTGGTGGAACGCACAGCCGGCGTTCGGCGAGAACGTGGACGAGCGGCAGCGGACGCTGCGCCGGGGCGGCTGGAAGATCGTGTCCTCGCTCGACCCGGACGTGCAGGCCAAGGCGAGCGAGCAGGTGCGGGAGATCTACCCGGAGACGATCGCGCGGGCCGCGCCGACGGCCGTGGTGCAGCCGGGCACCGGCCGGGTGCTGGCGATGGCGGTGAACCGCACCTACGGCACGGCCGCCAACCCGGCCGGGCAGCAGAACTTCCCGAACACCGTCAACCAGCTGGTGGCCGGCGGTGGCGGCATCACCGGCTACCAGGCGGGCTCGACGTTCAAGCTGTTCGCGCTGCTGGCCGCGCTGGAGTCCGGGCTGCCACTGGACACCGAGTTCGACGCGCCGCGCGTCTACGTGACGCAGTACCCGGTCGGCGCCGGTCCGGCGAGCTGCGGCGGCCGGTGGTGCCCGGAGAACGCCAACACCTACTGGATGGACGGCGACCGGGACATGTGGGACGCGTTCGGCCGGTCGGTGAACACGTACTTCGCATGGCTGACCGAGCGCGTCGGCGCGGACCGGGTGGTCGAGATGGCGCAGCGGCTGGGCATCGTGTTCCGGGCCCCGGCGGACGCCCGGATGGCGCGCGAGGGCGCCAGGAGCTGGGGACCGTTCACGCTCGGGGTCTCCGCCACCACGCCGCTGGACCTGGCCGGCGCGTACGCCGCGGTGGCCGCCGAGGGCACCTGGTGCCGGCCCACGCCGGTCACCTCGATCACCGACCCGGCCGGCCGGACGGTGGCCGCCGGCAACACCGACTGCCGGCAGGTGCTCGACACCGAGGTCGCCCGCGCGGCGGCGGACGCCAGCCGCTGCCCGGTCGGCGACCAGTCGATGTACCGGCGCTGCGACGGCGGCACCGCCGAGGAGCTGGCCCCGGGTCTGCGCCGGCCGGTGGCGGGCAAGACCGGCAGCTCGGAGCGGAACGCCACCGAGACGGTCGTCGCGTTCACCCCGCAGCTGTCGGTGGCGACGATCGCGGCGAATCCTGACGACCCCCGGGACGCGGTCGGCGGCGGGGTGCAGAAACGGCAGATCGCCGCCGTGGGCCGCATCCTGGCGTGGTCGCTGCGCGACGAGCCGGTACGCGACTTCGTGCCCCCGGGCCAGGCGGTGGCCTTCCAGCACACCAGCCCTCGCACCGGCAACTGAGCGTCAGCTCGTCGACCTGCCGTACCGCGCGACCATGGTTCGGACGGCTTCGTCGACGACCGCTGTCGTGCGGTCCGGGGTGACCGTCCAGTCCGGAAGGACCAGGCGCGGCCAGAGCAGGTAGTTGGAGATCATCCCGAGGAAATGCGTGGCGGCCAGCTCCGGGTCGGCGATGTCCGCGCCTCCCGCCTCGTGCTCGGCCACGAGGTAGGTCCGGACGGACTCGAAGTACGGCAGTTTGCCCTGCGCGAAATGCGCTCTGGCCAGTTCGGGAAAGCGGGGCAGTTCGGCGATCACGATGCGGAACAGGTCGGTCATCTCCGGCCGGCTCAACAGCGTCGCGTAGTGCCGCCCGAGAACCGTCAAGCCGGCCGTCAGGTCACCGGCGGGCGGCACGTCGGCGACGTCGTGGCGGGCCCACGAGTTGATGACGATGGCGTCGAACAGTGCCGCCTTCGTCGGGAACTGCTTGAACAGCGTCGCCTTCGACACGCCGGCGTCGGCGGCGACACGCGCCAGTGACGCCCGGTCGTAGCCCAACTCCAGGAAGAGCTCGGTGGCGGCCTGCACGATCAGCGCGCGCTTCTCCTCCGCCACGCGCTGGTGATAGGCCGACGGCGCTGGGGTCATGCGGCAATCATAGCGAGGTGAGTGGGTTGACTCACCACTCGCGGCGGCGTAACTTCGGAATGGTGAGTCAATCGACTCATCACCCGTCCCACCCTTCCGGAGGATCCGATGTCCCGCTTCGCCCAGCAGACCGTTCTCGTCACCGGCGGCACCGGTGGGCAGGGGGCCAGCCACGTCCGCGCCCTGCACGCCGAAGGCGCCAACGTCGTCATCGGTGCCATCGACGCCGAACGTGGCGCCGACCTCGCCGCCGAACTGGGACCCCGGGCACGATTCGTCCGCCTGGACGTCTCCCGGGAGGAGTCGTGGGCCGCCGCCGTCGCGGAGACCGAGACGGCATTCGGTGCGCTCACGACCCTGGTCAACAACGCCGGGGTGCAGAACCCGCCGGCCCTGATCGAGTCCACCGACCGGGCCACGTGGGCTCGCATCCTCGACGTCAACCTCACCGGCACGTTCCTCGGCATCAAGGCGGCCGCCCCGGCGCTGCGGCGCGCGGGGGGAGGAACGATCGTCAACATCGGCTCCACCATGGGCTTGGGTGGTACCGCCTTCTACGCGCCCTACGTCGCCGGCAAGTGGGCCGTTCGAGGGCTCACCCGGACCGCCGCCCTCGAACTGGGCCGCGACAACATCCGCGTCAACGCGATCCACCCCGGCGTGGTCGAGACTCCGTTCATCACCGAGCCGGCGGCCGGCAGCGACGCCCCGATCGCCGACTTCTACTCGCCCGAGCCGTTCGCCGTCCCGCGACTCGGGCAGCCCGCCGACATCACCGCGCTGCTGATGTTCCTCGTGTCGCCGGAGGCGGCCTTCATCACCGGCGCCGAGTACGTCATCGACGGCGGGCTGCTCCTCGGCCCCGCACTGCCCAGCGGCTCTCCGGCCTAACCGGCCGGGTGTTCGGCGCCCCGGGCGATGTTGCGGGCCATGCCGCCGAAGACGACAGCGTGGAACGGGGCCACCGAGGCCCAGTAGAGGTGGCCGGGCAGGCCGCGCGGGAGGAACACGGCACGCTGGACGTATCTGCTGCGCCCGTCGCCGTCCGGCTCGGCGCGCATCTCCAGCCAGGCCCGCCCGGGCAGCCGCATCTCCGCGCGCAGCCGCAGCAGCTCACCCGGGATGATCTCCTCGACCCGCCAGAAGTCCAGCGCCTCACCGACCTGCAGCCGGTGCGGGTCGCGCCGGCCCCGCCGTAGCCCGACGCCGCCGATCAGGCGGTCCATCCAGCCGCGCACCGACCAGGCGAGCGGGAACGAGTACCAGCCGTTCTCGCCGCCGACGCCCTCGATGACCCGCCACAGCGCCGCCGGTGGCGCGTCCACCGCCCGCTCCCGAAGATCCGTGTACGCGGTGCCGCCGGACCAGCGCGGGTCCGACGGCAGCGGCTCGGCGGGCGCGTCCGGCCCGCTCGCGTTCGACCAGCGCGTCTCCACCTGCGCGTCGCGCACCTTCGACAGCGCCAGCGCGACCGCCTGGTCGAAGCCGGTCAGCCCGTCCGGCGGGTCCGGCACGTACCGGGCGATGTCGTGCTCGTGCGCCACCGCCTCGTGCACCAGGCTCTCCACCAGCGGCCGGGCGATCGCGTTCGGCACCGGCGTGATCAGGCCGACCCAGTGCGAGGAGAGCGACGGGGTGAGCGGGCGGACCGGCAGGATGACCCGGGGCCGCAGCCCGGCCACCCGGGCGTAGCGCTGCATCATCTCGGTGAAGGTCAGCACGTCCGGGCCGCCGATGTCGAAGGCCCGGTTGACGTCGGCCGGGAGGTGCGCGCAGCCGACCAGGTAGCGCAGCACGTCCCGGACCGCGATCGGCTGGATCCGGTTGCGTACCCAGCGCGGGGTGACCATCGCCGGGAGCCGCTCGGTCAGGTAGCGCAGCATCTCGAACGAGGCCGAGCCGGACCCGATGATCACGGCGGCGCGCAGCACCGCTGTGGGCACGCCGCTGTCCAGCAGGATCCGCGCGACCTCCGCCCGGGAGCGCAGGTGCGCCGAGGGCAGGCCGTCGCGCTCCGCCGGCTCCGGCCCGCCGAGATACACGATCCGGCGTACGCCCGCGGCGCGCGCCGCCTCGGCGAAGTTCGTCGCCGCCTCCCGGTCGGCCGCCTCGAACCCGCGCTGGCCCAGCGAGTGGACCAGGTAGTACGCGACCTCGATGCCCTCGAACACGGCCGGCAGCGTCTCCGGCCGGCGCAGGTCGCCCTCGACGACCTCCGCGTCGGCCGCCCACGGCACGTCCCGCAGCCGCCGGGCGGTACGGGCCAGGCAGCGTACGGTGTGCCCCTCGGCCAGCAGACGGGGCGCGAGGCGTCCGCCGATGTAGCCGGTCGCACCGGTGACGAGGCATCTCACGGCCTCCAGTGTGCGGCTCCGTAGACTCCTTCGCTGTGGAGAACGCGAGGGATACCTTCTGGGGGCCGGACTTCCAGCAGCTCAGTGCCGTCGACCCGGAGATCGCCGAGGTGGTGCTGGGTGAGCTGGACCGGCTGCGCGGCGGCCTGCAGCTGATCGCCAGCGAGAACCTGACCTCGCCCGCGGTGCTGGCCGCGCTGGGTTCCACGCTCACCAACAAGTACGCCGAGGGCTACCCGGGCCGGCGCTACTACGGCGGCTGCGCCGAGGTGGACCGGGCCGAGGAGCTGGCCGTCTCCCGGGCGAAGGACCTGTTCGGCGCCGAGCACGCGAACGTCCAGCCGCACTCCGGGGCGAGCGCCAACCTGGCCGCGTACGCCGCCCTGGTGCAGCCGGGTGACACGGTGCTGGCCATGGACCTGCCGCACGGCGGGCACCTGACCCACGGCAGCCGGGTGAACTTCTCCGGCAAGTGGTTCCACCCGGTCGGCTACACCGTCCGGCGGGACACCGGGACGATCGACTACGACGAGGTACGCGACCTGGCCCGCGCGCACCGGCCGAAGATGATCATCTGCGGTGCGACCGCGTACCCGCGCCTGATCGACTTCGCCCGCTTCCGGGAGATCGCCGACGAGGTCGACGCGTACCTGATGGTGGACGCCGCTCACTTCATCGGCCTGGTGGCCGGCGGCGCGATCCCGTCCCCGGTGCCGTACGCCGACGTGGTCACCGCGACCACCCACAAGGTGCTGCGCGGCCCGCGCGGCGGCATGATTCTCTGCCGGGAGCCGCTGGCGGCCCGGATCGACAAGGCGGTCTTCCCGTTCACCCAGGGTGGCCCGCTGATGCACGCCGTCGCGGCCAAGGCGGTCGCGCTGCGCGAGGCCGCGCAGCCGGAGTTCCGCACGTACGCCGCCCAGGTGGTCGCCAACGCCCGCGCGCTCGCCGACGGGCTGGCCGCGGAGGGGCTGCCGCCGGTCTCCGGCGGCACCGACACCCACCTGGCCCTGCTCGACCTGCGGGAGACCGGCGTGACCGGC
This sequence comes from Micromonospora sp. CA-248089, assembly GCF_050948515.1. Taxonomy (NCBI): domain Bacteria; kingdom Bacillati; phylum Actinomycetota; class Actinomycetes; order Micromonosporales; family Micromonosporaceae; genus Micromonospora; species Micromonospora sp. CA-248089. The sequence goes on along the minus strand of NZ_CP192016.1, from coordinate 5,350,969 downwards.
GCCGAGGCCGAGGCCCGCTGCGACGCCGCCGGCATCACGCTGAACAAGAACGCGATCCCGTACGACCCGCAGCCCCCGATGGTGGCCTCCGGCATCCGCGTGGGTACGCCGAGCGTGACCACCCAGGGCATGCGCGAGGGGGAGATGCGCCGGATCGCGGGGCTGATCGGGCGCGCGGTACGCACCGATCCGGCCGCTCCCGGTGGCGCCGACGCGCTGGCCGAGGTGGCCCGCGAGGTCACCGAGCTGGTCGCCGCCTTCCCGGCGTACCCCCGATGACGGCGCCACGGGCGGGTGAGCCCGGCGCGATCCGGTCCCGGCTGAACCACCTGCGCCTACCGTTGCTGGCGTGCGCGGCCCTCGCGGTGGCAGGGGTGCCGGCTGCGGCGCTGCTGCGCGGCCCGACCGGGGCGGCTGGATTCGCGGCCGGGGTGGCGCTGGTGATCGTCAGCTACCTGATCTCCAGCCTCTCGGTGGCCTGGGCGGACGCCATCCACCCACGGATGATCATGTCGGTCGGGCTGGTCACCTACGCCACCAAGATCGTGATCCTGGGCGTGGTGATGGCCGCCGTGGCGGCCACCGGCTGGCCCGGTCTGCCGGACATGGGCGTGGCGATCATCGCGGCCGTGGTGGCGTGGACCGCCGCCCACCTGACCTGGGCGATGAGATCACCGCTGCCCACATTCGAGCGTCGCGACGACATCGAGTGACTTTGCGGAATCGTGTCCGGTACGGCGGGTGCCCTGACGGGCGCGACAGGAGTAACGTGGCGCCAGGTTGACGCGCCCGCAGTACGGCCCGCACGCTGCCCGCAGTGTGGGGGGTGCCGCACATCCCCGCGCGCCCCTGCTGATATTGTTCGCCACGTCATGGCCGATGACCCCCACTCCCACAAGTCCGACGAGCACTCGTCGGAGGGTGTGGCAGGCGCCGTCGTGGGTTACCTGCTCGCCGGCATTCTGGTGTGGGGTGGCCTCGGCTGGTTGGCGGAACGCTTCTTCGGTCTGCCAGCCGGCATCGGGGTCGCCGTCGGCATGATGCTCGGCGCGGCCGGGGCGATCTACCTGATCATGAAGAGGCTCAGTGCCTGAGTTCCGGCACACGCGGGTCTGTTGAGTGCGGAGGATGACACGGTGAGCGGACAGCTGGTCGTCGCCCAGGACCTTCCCTGGCCCCCCAGCGTCGGGGATTTCTACCCGCCGAACGTGGCCGGCCCCTGGGTCACCAAGTTCAGCATCATGATCTGGATCGCCGTCGCGCTGCTGATCATCTTCTTCGTGGCCGCGTACCGGAAGCCGAAGCTGGTGCCGGGCAAGGGCCAGTGGGCCGCCGAGGCGGTCTACGGGCTGGTCCGGGACAACATCGCCCGTGAGCAGATGGGCAACGCGGGCATCCGCTTCGCGCCCTACCTCACCGTGCTGTTCAGCTTCATCCTGCTGACGAACATCTTCAGCATCGTGCCCGGCCTGCAGATCTCGCCGAACTCGCACATCGCGTTCCCGATCGTGCTCGCCGCCATCTCGTACGTCATGTACAACTACGTCGGCGTCCGCAAGCACGGCCTCGGCAAGTACCTCAAGCAGAGCCTCATCCTGCCCGGCGTGCCGTGGCCGATGCACTTCCTGCTGATTCCGATCGAGTTCCTGCAGAACTTCGTCGTCCGGCCGGTCACCCTGGCACTGCGGCTCTTCGCCAACATGTTCGCCGGCCACCTGCTCCTGCTGGTCTTCACCGTCGGCGGCTTCGTGATGCTCGGGTCGAGCAGCGTCTTCGTCCAGGCGACCTCGGTCTTCTCCTTCGCGATGGCGATCGTGATGGCCTTCTTCGAGGCGCTGGTGGCGGTGCTGCAGGCATACGTCTTCGTCACGCTGAGCGCCAACTACATCGGCACGTCGCTGGCCGACGAGCACTGAGATCCGGCTCGGCGGGCACCCGGCCCGGCCAAGCATCTGGTACCGACCGCGTACACGTGAGCCCTCACGTGTGAACTAGGAGGAATACCCGCAATGAACGTTCTTGCCGAGATCGGTGGCAACGTCAACACCATCGGCTACGGCCTCGCCGCCATCGGCCCCGGTATCGGTGTGGCTCTGGTCTTCGCGGCCTACATCCAGTCGAGCGCTCGCCAGCCCGAGTCGGCCGGCTACAACCGCACCTGGCTGGTGCTGGGCTTCGCCCTGGTCGAGGCGCTGGCGCTGTTCGGCCTGGTGCTCGCCTTCGCCGTTAGCTGACGCGAGCTCTCCCGATCCGGAGGTCTGACATGTATCTCGCCGCCGAAGGCGCGCACAATCCGATCTTGCCGATCTGGCAGGAGATGGTCGTCGGAACGATCTCCTTCGCCCTGCTCGTCTTCGTCCTGCTGAAGTTCGTCATGCCCCGCATGGAGGCGATGTACCAGGCGCGGGTCGACGCGATCGAGGGTGGCATCAAGCGCGCCGAGGCGGCCCAGGCCGAGGCGAACAAGCTGCTCGAGCAGTACCGGGCCCAGCTCGCGGAGGCGCGTACCGACGCCGCCAAGATCCGCGACGACGCGCGGGCCGACGCCGACGGCATCCGCCAGGACATCCTCGCCAAGGCGCGTGAGGAGTCCGACCGGATCATCGCCGCCGGCAAGGAGCAGCTCGCCGCCGAGCGGGCCACCATCGTGCGCGAGCTGCGTACCGAGGTGGGCACCATCGCGGTGGACCTGGCCAGCAAGATCGTCGGTGAGTCGCTCGCCGACGAGGCGCGTCGCAAGGGCACCGTCGACCGGTTCCTGAGCGGTCTCGAGAGCACGGGGGCCCGCTGATGCAGGCCGCCAGCCGGGAGTCGTACCGGGCCGGGGCCGAGCGCCTCGACGCGTACGTCCGCGGCGCGGAGCCGTCGGCGGTGGCCTCCACCGCCGACGACATCCTCTCCGTCGCCGACCTGCTGCGGCGCGAGCCGCGGCTGCGCCGGGCGCTCTCCGACCCGGCCCGGGCCGGGTCGGACCGCTCCGGTCTGCTCGGTGACATGCTGCGCGGCCGGATCGGCGCGGAAGCGCTCGACCTGCTCGCGTCGCTGGTGTCCGGCCGCTGGTCGAACTCGTCCGAGCTGCTCGACGGCGTCGAGCGCCTCGGCGTGGAAGCGCTGCTCGCCAGCGCGGACCTGTCCGGAGACCTGGGCGAGGTGGAGGACGAGCTGTTCCGCTTCGGGCAGGTCGTCGGTGGTTCCGCCGAGCTGTCGAACGCGCTCTCCGACCCGATGGCCTCGGTCGAGCGGCGGGCCGAACTGGCCCGGCAGTTGCTCGCCGGCAAGGCCCAGCCGGTCACCGTCAGCCTCGTCGAGGCCGCGCTCGCCGGCTTCGGGGGACGCTCCTTCACCGGTGCGCTCACCCGGCTGGTCGAGCTGGCCGCCGACCGGCGGGACCGTCAGGTCGCGTACGTGACCGTGGCGTCCCCGCTGACCGAGGAGGAGGAACGACGCCTCGGTGCCCGCCTCTCGGAGATGTACGGTCGGGAGGTGTCCGTCAAGCAGACGGTCGACCCCGACGTGCTCGGGGGGGCACGCGTACGGGTCGGCTCCGACCTGTACGACGGCACCGTCCTGCGCCGCCTCAACGAGACCCGCAACGCGCTCGCGAAGCGCTGACCAGCGTCTTAGCAGCCCTGATTCGACGCCATCGGACCGGCCGGTACTAGGTATCCCGGGCCCTGAGATACTTAAGGAAGCAGAGGATGGCCGAGCTGACCATCTCGACGGAGGAGATCCGCGGCGCCCTGGAGCGCTACGTCTCCTCCTACACGGCCGACGTCTCCCGCGAGGAGGTCGGCACCGTCGCCGACGCCGGTGACGGCATCGCCCACGTCGAGGGCCTTCCCTCGACCATGACCAACGAACTCCTGGAGTTCGAGGACGGCACGCTCGGTGTGGCGCTGAACCTCGACGTCCGGGAGATCGGTGTCGTCGTCCTCGGTGACTTCGGCGGGATCGAAGAGGGTCAGCGCGTCAAGCGCACCGGCCGGGTGCTCTCGGTGCCGATCGGTGACGCGTTCCTCGGTCGCGTGGTCAACGCGCTCGGCGAGCCGATCGACGGCCTCGGTGACATCGCCAACGAGGGCTACCGCGAGCTGGAGCTCCAAGCCCCGAACGTGATGTCCCGCAAGTCGGTCGACGAGCCGCTGCAGACGGGCATCAAGGCCGTCGACGCGATGACCCCGATCGGCCGCGGCCAGCGCCAGCTGATCATCGGTGACCGGAAGACGGGCAAGACCACCGTCGCCCTGGACACCATCCTCAACCAGCGCGAGAACTGGCGCTCCGGCGACCCGAAGAAGCAGGTCCGCTGCATCTACGTCGCGATCGGCCAGAAGGCCTCCACCATCGCCTCCATCAAGGGGACGTTGGAGGAGGCGGGCGCGATGGAGTACACCACCATCGTCGCCTCCCCGGCCTCCGACCCGGCCGGCTTCAAGTACCTCGCCCCCTACACCGGCTCGTCCATCGGGCAGCACTGGATGTACGGCGGCAAGCACGTCCTGATCGTCTTCGACGACCTGAGCAAGCAGGCCGAGGCGTACCGCGCCGTGTCGCTGCTGCTGCGCCGCCCGCCGGGCCGCGAGGCCTACCCGGGTGACGTCTTCTACCTGCACTCGCGTCTGCTGGAGCGCTGCGCCAAGCTCTCCGACGAGCTGGGCGGCGGCTCGATGACCGGTCTGCCGATCATCGAGACCAAGGCGAACGACATCTCGGCGTTCATCCCGACCAACGTCATCTCCATCACCGACGGCCAGATCTTCCTGGAGACCGACCTGTTCAACCAGGGCGTCCGGCCGGCTATCAACGTCGGCACCTCGGTCTCCCGGGTCGGTGGCGCCGCGCAGGTGAAGCCGATGAAGAAGGTCGCCGGCTCGCTGCGGCTGAACCTGGCCCAGTTCCGCGAGCTGGAGGCGTTCGCCGCCTTCGCCTCCGACCTGGACCGGGCCTCCCGGGCCCAGCTGGACCGCGGTTCCCGCCTGGTCGAGCTGCTCAAGCAGCCGAACTACTCGCCGTACCCGGTGCAGGAGCAGGTCGTCTCCGTCTGGGCCGGCACCGAGGGCAAGCTGGACGACGTCCCGGTCGGCGAGGTCCGCCGCTTCGAGTCGGAGTTCCTGCAGTACCTGCGGCACAAGCACGAGGGCATCCTGGCCTCGATCGCGGACAACAAGTGGGGCGACGACATCATCGCCTCGCTCGACTCCGCGATCACCGAGTTCAAGCAGCTCTTCCTGGGCAAGGAGGACGAGGTCCGGGTCAACGACGCGCCGGCCAAGCCGCTGGAGGGCGAGCCGTCCCGCGAGACGGTGACCCGCTTCCGCGACGGCGCCACCGACCGCCCGGCCGAGAGCTGATCCGATGGCCGCCCAGGTACGCGTTCTCCGGCAGCGGATCCGTTCCGCCAAGGGGATGAAGAAGATCACCAAGGCGATGGAGCTCGTCGCGACGAGCCGCATCGCCAAGGCCCAGGCCAAGGTGGCGGCCTCGCTGCCGTACGCCGAGGCGATCACCGGCGTGCTGACGGCGCTGGCCTCGAACGCGCGGATCGACCACCCGCTGCTCACCCCGCGCGAGCGGGTGCGGCGGGCGGGCGTCCTGCTGGTGACGGCCGACCGGGGTCTGGCCGGTGGCTACAGCTCGAACGCGATCCGGACCGCCGAGTCGCTGATCGCCCGGCTGCGCGCCGACGGCAAGGAGCCGGTGCTCTACGTCATCGGCCGCAAGGGCGTGGCGTACTACCGGTTCCGCAGCCGGCAGATCGCCGGAAGCTGGACCGGCTTCTCCGAGCAGCCGACGTTCGCCGACGCCCGCGAGGTCGGTGACACGCTGATCAAGGCGTTCACCGCCGGCGCGGACGACGTGGACGGGGATGCCGGCGCCGACGGGATCCTCGGCGTGGACGAGCTGCACATCGTCTACACCGAGTTCAAGTCCCTGATGACGCAGAACCCGGTGACCCGGATCATCGGCCCGATGCAGGTCGAGGACCGGCCGCGGACCGAGGGCGCGCTGCCGGCGTACGAGTTCGAGCCGGAGCCGGAGTCGCTGCTCGACGCCCTGCTGCCGAAGTACATCAACACGCGGATCTTCGCGGCGTTGCTGGAGTCGGCGGCCAGCGAGTCGGCTGCCCGCCGGCGGGCGATGAAGAGCGCCACCGACAACGCCGAAGAGATGATCGAGAAGTACACGCGCGAGATGAACTCGGCCCGTCAGGCCGGGATCACCCAGGAGATCAGTGAGATCGTCGGCGGCGCGAACGCGCTGGCCGCGTCGGGAAGTGAAGTGTGATGACTGTATCCGCAGTTGAGACCAAGACGGCCACGGGTCGCGTGGTCCGGGTCATCGGCCCGGTCGTCGACGCCGAGTTCCCGCGCGACGCCATGCCGGAGCTGTTCAACGCCCTGCAGGTCGACGTGACCCTCTCCGGTGGTGAGAAGACGCTGACCCTGGAGGTCGCCCAGCACCTGGGCGACAACCTGGTCCGCGCCATCTCGATGCAGCCGACCGACGGTCTGGTTCGCGGTGCCGACGTGCGTGACACCGGGGCGCCGATCAGCGTGCCGGTGGGCGACGCGGTCAAGGGCCACGTGTTCAACGCGATCGGCGAGTGCCTCAACCTCACCGAGGGCGAGACGATCGAGGCCGACGACCGGTGGGGCATCCACCGCAAGGCCCCGGCCTTCGCGGACCTGGAGCCGAAGACCGAGATGCTGGAGACCGGCATCAAGGTCATCGACCTGCTCGCCCCGTACGTCAAGGGCGGCAAGATCGGCCTGTTCGGCGGCGCGGGCGTGGGCAAGACGGTGCTCATCCAGGAGATGATCACCCGGGTGGCCCGGAACTTCGGTGGTACCTCGGTCTTCGCCGGCGTGGGTGAGCGCACCCGCGAGGGCAACGACCTCATCGCCGAGATGACCGAGTCGGGCGTCATCGACAAGACCGCGCTGGTCTACGGCCAGATGGACGAGCCGCCGGGCACCCGCCTGCGGGTCGCGCTGTCCGCCCTGACCATGGCGGAGTACTTCCGTGACGTGAAGAAGCAGGAGGTGCTGCTCTTCATCGACAACATCTTCCGCTTCACCCAGGCCGGTTCCGAAGTGTCCACGCTGCTCGGCCGTATGCCGAGCGCCGTGGGTTACCAGCCGACCCTGGCCGACGAGATGGGCGAGCTCCAGGAGCGGATCACCTCCGTCCGGGGCCAGGCCATCACCTCGATGCAGGCGATCTACGTGCCCGCCGACGACTACACCGACCCGGCGCCGGCCACCACGTTCGCCCACCTCGACGCGACCACCAACCTGGAGCGGTCGATCTCCGACAAGGGCATCTACCCGGCCGTGGACCCGCTGGCGTCCTCGTCCCGGATCCTCGCCCCGGAGTTCGTCGGCGAGGAGCACTTCGCCGTCGCCACCGAGGTGAAGCGGATCCTGCAGCGCTACAAGGACCTGCAGGACATCATCGCCATCCTCGGTATCGAGGAGCTCTCCGAGGAGGACAAGCTCACCGTCGGCCGCGCCCGCCGGATCGAGCGGTTCCTCTCGCAGAACACGTACGCGGCGGAGCAGTTCACCGGCGTTCCCGGCTCGACGGTCCCGATCGCCGAGACCATCGACGCCTTCCGCCGAATCAGCGAGGGGGAGTTCGACCACTTCCCGGAGCAGGCGTTCTTCATGTGCGGCGGCCTGGAGGACCTCAAGGCCAAGGCCAAGGAACTGATGGACGAGGAGGGCTGAGAGCCCGCTCACACCCACGGAGGCCGTCCCGGCGAAAGCCGGGGCGGCCTCCGCCTTTTCGGGCCGGTGCACTACCAGATGCCCGGTTGTCCAGCAAGCAGTTCGCCGAATCGCGCGGTACCGTTCCTGACACGACTTCACATCCCGGCCGTTGATCTCTGCAACCAAACGGACCCCCGCGCCCGTCTTCCTACCCGTGGGCGCGACGATTGGAGATGCTCGTGGGTGGTAAGGGCGGCGCGGATCGCGGGAAGCGGTCCATGTGGCGCGGCGTGCCTCGGTGGGCCCGCGTCTGCACGATCCTGGGCATCGTCATGGTGGTGCTCAGCGGCTCCGTGCTGATCGGCTCCCGCGCCCTGGTCGCCCGCTACGAGGGATCGGTGGGCAAGGCCGACCTCTTCGGTGACCAGGCCGCCGGCGCCAACGAGAAGAAGAGCGACATCAAGGGCCCGCTCAACATCCTGCTCGTCGGTGTGGACCCCCGGACGTCGACCGCCCGCCCGCTGGCCGACTCGATCATGGTCCTGCACGTGCCCGCCACCATGGACCGCGGCTATCTCTTCTCGCTCCCGCGCGACCTGCGGGTCGATATCCCGGCCTTCCCCAAGGCCGACTACGCGGGCGCCAACGACCGGCTCAACGCGGCCATGTCGCACGGCAGCAACGTGCCGGGGCAGAACCCCAGCACCGCACAGGGCTTCGAGCTGCTCGCCCTGACCGTGCAGAAGGTCACCGGTATCAAGCGCTTCGACGCCGGGGCGATTATTAACTTCAGCGGGTTCAAGAAGATCGTCGACGCCATGGGCGGTGTCGACATGTACATCGAGCGGGAGGTGCGCTCCGAGCACCTCCAGCCGGACGGCACCCCGCGCCAGCTCCGGCCCGGCGGCGGGGGCTACCTCGGCCCGCAGGCGGTGTACAAGAAGGGCAACGCCCACCTCAAGGGCTGGCAGGCGCTGGACTACGTCCGGCAGCGCTACCCGAAGAACGGCGTACCGGACGGCGACTACGGCCGGCAGCGGCACCAGCAGCAGTTCGTCAAGGCGATGGCGAGCCAGGCGTTCAGCGCCGACGTGGTGACCAACCCCGTCAAGCTGGACCGGGTGCTGCGCGCGGCCGGCAAGTCGCTGGTCTTCAACGGGCGCGGCAACAGCGTGGTGGACTTCGGGCTGGCCCTCAAGGACATCCGTCCCGACGCGATCGAGACGATCAAGCTGCCGGGTGGGGGGATCGGCACCGGCAGCAACTACCGGGGTGAGCAACTGCTCGAACCGGCGGAGGACTTCTTCACCGCCCTGCGTACCGAACAGCTCGACGCTTTCCTGTTGGAGCACCCCGACTTCGTGCAGAAGACCAAGTAGCCTGAGCGGGTGCGGGGCCGTGGTGGTCCGGCTCTCACCACCCGCGTTGGGTGGGCTGCGGGGGCGCGACTAGACTTTCGGCAATCCGCCGCCGCAGCAAGGAGACAGCGTGGCACAGCAGCTTCACGTCGAGCTCGTAGCCGTCGAGGAGAAGGTCTGGACCGGCGAGGCCGAGATGGTCGTCGCCCGGACGACCGAGGGTGAGCTCGGTGTGCTGCCGGGGCACGCGCCTCTGCTCGGCCAGCTCGCCGAACCCAGCCAGGTACGCATCAAGCAGGCCGGCGGCCAGCAGATCGCGTACGACGTGGCCGGCGGCTTCCTGTCGGTGACCGGTGAGGGCGTCACGGTCCTCGCCGAGAGCGCAACCCCCGCCACCCCGGCCCGCTGAGCCGACCCGCCGATGGAGATCGTCGAAGGGATCGGAATCGGCGTCGCGATCGTCGTCGTCGCGCTTCTGATCCTCTTCATCCGGCGGGCCCTGTTCATGCGTAGCGGTGGCATCATCCGGCTGAGCGTCCGGGTCAACACGATCCTCGACGGTCGTGGCTGGTCACCCGGGTTCGGTCGCTTCGTGGGCGACGAACTCCGCTGGTACCGCATGTTCAGCTTCGCGCTGCGCCCCAAGCGGGTGCTCTCCCGCAAGGGGCTGGCGGTCGAGCGCCGCCGCCTGCCCGAGGGGCAGGAGCGCATGTCCATGCCGGCCGAGTGGGTGATCCTGCGCTGTACCAGCCACCACGCGCCGATCGAGATCGCGATGGCGCGATCCACTGTCACCGGATTCCTGTCCTGGCTCGAGGCCGCCCCACCCGGGGCGGTCTCGCCGCGTCTGGCCTCCCAGGACTGGCCCGCCGCCTGACCCCCACCCTCCCCGCCGCCCCTCCCCGCTTCACCGGGGCCGTGCCGGGCACCTCCGCTGACGCCGATCTTGGAGTTGTGGCGCCAGGAAATGCCGAGTTCGCACCGTTTCGCGAGGCGCCACAACTCCAAGATCGCCGCACCCCTCCCCGGCGTCGCCCGCGATCTTGCACTTAGGGCCCCGGCAAACCTCGTAAACGGGACGCCCGGAGGGCTCGAACTGCAAGATCGCGCGCCCAGTCGTGCGAGCGCCCGGCGGCGTCGCGCTCCTCGCACCGAGCCGGCCCCGCCCCGGCCGAGCTCGCTCGGGTCGGCCCCCTCTCGGGCCAGCCCCGCCCTGCGTCACTCCCGCCCAGGCCAGCTCTGACCGGCCGGCCCCGCCTGGGTCGGGTCGATCATGAACTTGGCGGCATGTGGTGTCCGGTTTGTCGCCGCTAACCTCATGATCGACGGCCCGGGGGCGGGTGGCGGTGCCATCCGTGCACGCGAGCCCGCCCCACGCGCCCTCCGCCGCCTCGGCAGCCGAGCCAGCCGTAGATACTTGGTACGAAACGGCCCCCATGAGGGCACTTTCGTACCAAGATCTACGGCTGTTCCTGGAATGCGGACATGTGTCTCAAGTGATGGGAGACGCGCTGGCGGAGGGCTCCGAGGTGCTCTGAGGTGCGGGAGGTCGGGGGCGGGAGGTCGGGAGTGCCGGGCAGCATTGCCGGTTCGGCGTGTGGGTGGTGCCGGGTCCGGGCGTGTGGGCGTGCGTGTCCGGTTCGGGGTGGTGGGCGGCACTCTGACGGCGGAATCGTCGGGGGGTGGGTGGCGTTGTAACCGGGTGAACGACGGAGCACCGGACCCGCCCCTGATGGGCCGCACGGTCTGCGGGAACAGACGTGGCCGGCTGGTCGTTGAGTACGGTTCCGGTGACGTGAGCCGGCCCGGGAATGATGCCGGGTGGCCGGTCGTTGGACATGCTTCCGGCGCCGCGTAGAGGCACCCCCCGTGCCCCCGCGAGCAGCCGAAACCCCAAGACTTTTTGAGCGCCTGACGGTGCCCACGCATCCCCCCGGGTGCGTTGACCCCCGAATGGAGCACATGTGATGAACACGATTCTGCGGAAGAGCGTTCTGGGTATTGCTGGTCTGGCTTTCACCGGTGGCGTGTTCGCCGGTCCGGTCGCCGCCCACGCCGCGGACACCACCGCGCACGCGAAGCCGGTCACGGCGACGGTGCAGGGTGACAAGCTGATTCCGCACGGTGTGCAGGGCGCCCAGTCGCGCATCGAGCTGAACGACGAGCAGACCGCGAACGTGAAGGCGATCATCGCGGCGACGAAGAAGGCCGGCATGGACGAGCGTGCCGCGGTCGTGTCGATCGCCACGGCGTTGCAGGAGTCGAAGCTGGAGAACCTCGGTCACCTGGGTGACCGTAACGACCACGACTCGCAGGGCCTGTTCCAGCAGCGCCCCTCCTCCGGGTGGGGCACGGTGGAGCAGATCACCGACCCCGAGTACTCCACGACCGCGTTCCTGAAGGGTCTGAAGCAGGTCGACGGCTGGAAGGACATGCCGCTGACCAAGGCCGCCCAGACGGTGCAGGTGTCGGCCTACCCGGACCACTACGCCCAGTGGGAGCAGCAGGCCGCCGACCTCGTCGCCGAGCACTGGAACAAGTAAGACGAACAACTAAGAACACAGCGAAAGGCCGGCACCCCGAACCAACGGGGTGCCGGCCTTTTCACGTCTGCGCGACCAGCTCGACCTCGTACCCCTGCCCGTCGGTCAGGTAGGCGGCGTAGCTGTCCGGGCCGCCCGCGTGCGGGTGCCGGTCCGGGAACAGCAGCATCCATCCGTACCCCGGGCCGGTGGCGACCAGGCGCTCGACGGCGGCCGGCGGGCCGGCGTGGAAGGCCAGGTGGTTCAGGCCGGGCGCGCACCTGTCGTGGGTGCGGCCGGTGAGCGCCGGTGACTGCTCCAGCACGAGGTAGGTCGCGCCGAGGCGCCAGGAGCGGCCGGCGGGCCAGTCCTGGTACGGCGTCCAGCCCAGCTCGCCGAGAAGCCAGCCCCAGGAACGACTGGCCGCCGCCAGGTCGGGTACCCACACCTCCACGTGATGGAGGCCGCCGATGGTCAGCGCTTCCCGCCCGGAACCCATAGCACGTCGCCGTTCGGATTTGCCGTTCTTGACAGGATAAAGAGCAAATCGGAGAGCCGGTTGAGATACTTTGCCGGGAGGGGACTGGTCCGATCGGGGTCGTGTGCGACCAGCGCCCATGCCGCACGCTCGGCGCGCCGGGCGGTCGTCCGTGCCACGTGCAGCAGTGCCGCACCAGCGGTGCCGCCGGGGAGGATGAAGGAGTCGAGCTTGCTCAGGCGCGCGTTGTACTCGTCGCACCAGCCCTCGAGGCGCTCGACGTACTCCTCGGTCACCCGCAGCGGCGGGTACTTCGGGTCCGGCTCCACCGGCGTCGCCAGGTCCGCGCCGACGTCGAACATGTCGTTCTGTACGGACTCCAGCACCGCTCGCAGCTCGTCGGAGAGCTGCCCCAGGGCGAGCGCCACGCCGATGGAGGCGTTGCACTCGTCCACGTCCGCGTACGCGGCGATACGCGGATCGGTCTTCGGCACCTGCTCGTTGTTGCTCAGCCTGGTCATGCCGGCGTCGCCGGCCTTGGTGTAGATGCGCGTGAGGTGGACGGCCATGACGCACAGCCTACGGATACCGGACCTGACCATCCCGGCCCGGCCGAGTCCGGTGGGGCCGGGGGACGCGAGCGATCCGGCGCTCAGCGACGTCGACGTCATCCGGGTACGCGGTGACGCCCGGCTCGACGGCACCGTGCACGTGGTGGGTGCGAAGAACTCCGCGCTGAAACTGATGGCCGCCGCGCTGCTCGCGCCCGGCCGCAGCCTGATCACCAACGTGCCCCGGATCACCGACATCGCGATCATGGGCGAGGTGCTGCGGCGGCTCGGTTGCGGCGTACGCTTCGGCCCGGACGACCCGGTCGACCCGATGGTGGCCCACGGCGGTGTGGAGCGGTCCCGTTCGGTGCTCATCGACGTGCCGGAGCGGCCGGGCGCGGAGGCCGACTACGACCTGGTCCGCCGGCTGCGCGCGTCGATCTGCGTGCTCGGCCCCCTGCTGGCCCGGCGGGGGTACGTGCGGGTGGCGCACCCGGGCGGCGACGCCATCGGCTCGCGCGGCCTGGACATGCACATCGCCGGGCTGGCCCGGATGGGCGCGGAGATCTCCGGTGAGCACGGCTTCGTCATCGCCGAGGCCCCGGGCGGGCTGCACGGCGCGGACATCGTGCTGGACTTCCCGAGCGTGGGCGCGACCGAGAACCTGGTCATGGCGGCGGTGCTGGCCCGGGGCGCCACGACGATCGACAACGCGGCCCGGGAGCCGGAGATCGTCGACATCTGCACCATGCTGAACACCATGGGCGCGCGGATCGAGGGGGCCGGCACCTCGACGCTGCACATCGTCGGCGTACCCGACCTGCGCCCGGTCCGCCACGCCACGGTGGGGGACCGGATCGTGGCCGGCACCTGGGCGTTCGCCGCCGCGATGACCCGCGGCGACGTGACGGTGACCGGCCTGGACCCGGCGTACCTGGCGGTCGCGCTGGACAAGCTGGTCGCGGCCGGCGGCCTGGTCGAGACGCGGGGCGACGCCTTCCGGGTACGGATGGACGACCGCCCCCGGGCGGTCGACGTGGTGACGCTGCCGTACCCGGGCTTCGCCACCGACCTGCTGCCGATGGCGATCGGGCTGGCGGCCGTCAGCGAGGGCGGCTCGCTGATCACCGAGAACATCTTCGACGGCCGGTTCATGTTCGCCAACGAGATGATGCGGCTGGGCGCGGAGATCCGTACCGACGGCCACCACGCGCTGGTGTGCGGCCGGGAGCGGCTGTCCGGCGCCCCGGTACGGGCCACCGACATCCGGGCCGGTGCCGGCCTGATCATCGCCGGGCTCTGCGCCGACGGGCTGACCGAGGTCTCGCACGTGCACCACGTCGACAGGGGCTACCCGGACTTCGTGGCCGACCTGCGGGCGCTCGGCGTCGAGGTGGAACGCGGCACCGCGCCGGAGGAGCCGGACCTGGCCATCTGACGGCCGACGCTTATCCCTCGTTAAGTAGGGTTCTGGCAGACGTTGCAGAACACGGCGAGGGAGAAGCAGATGGCGGGTCGACTCGCGGTCGTCGGTGCCGGGCTGATGGGCTCGGGCATCGCCCAGGTGGCGGCGCAGGCGGGCTGGCAGGTGACGCTGCGCGACATCGACGACGCGGCCACGAAGCGCGGTGTGGACGGCATCCGGAAGTCGCTGACGAAGTTCGCCGAGAAGGGCAAGATCGAGGCGTCCGACGTCGAGGCGACGCTGGGCCGGATCACGCCGACCACCGACCTGGAGGCCGCCGCCGACGCGGACATCGTGGTCGAGGCGGTCTTCGAGAAGATCGAGATCAAGCACGAGGTGTTCCGCGCGCTCGACAAGATCTGCAAGGCGGACGCGGTGCTCGCCACCAACACGTCGGCCATCCCGGTGACCCAGATCGCCACCGCCACCGAGCGCCCGGAGTCGGTCGTCGGCACGCACTTCTTCTCGCCGGTGCCGATGATGAAGCTCTGCGAGCTGGTACGCGGTTACAAGACCAGCGACGCGACCATGGACACGGTGAAGTCGTTCGCCGAGGGGATCGGCAAGACCGTGGTGGTGGTCAACCGGGACATCGCCGGTTTCGTCACCACCCGGCTGATCTGCGCGCTGGCGATGGAGGCGGTCAAGCTCGTCGAGTCCGGCGTGATCTCCGCCGAGGATCTGGACACCGCCTGCAAGCTGGGCTTCGGTCACGCCATGGGCCCGCTCGCCACCGTCGACCTGACCGGCGTGGACGTGCTCCTGAACGCCACCCGCAACATCTACACGGACACCGCGGACGAGAAGTTCTTCCCGCCGGAGCTGCTCCAGCGCATGGCCACCGCCGGCGACCTGGGCCGCAAGACCGGCCAGGGCTTCTACTCGTACTGACCGGCCCGTCGTCCCGCCCCCGGCCCGCGCGGCCGGGGGCCGGTTCACGTCCGGGGCGGGCTGAGCGCGGCGCCGATCAGCGCGAACGCGTCCGGGATGACAGTGCCCCAGTAGCCGAAGTTGTGCCGCCCGTCGGCCCAGGCGGCGCGTACCGCCTCCTCGGGCAGCACCCGGGCCAGCGCCCGTACGTTCTTGAGGAAGTTGTCCTGCCGCCCGCACCACAGCCCCACCGGGGTGCCGCGCAGCTTCTCCACGCCGGTGAAGACCGCGTCGCCGGGGCTCACCGCGGGGGAGAAGGCCGCCGCCATCCGCAGCCACTTCGGGTACGTCTCGGCCAGCAGCAACGCGCCGAAGCCGCCCATCGACCAGCCCCACACGGCCAGCCGGCTGCTGTCGAAACCGCGCCGGGCGCACCAGGTGGGCACCTCCTCGCGCACCATCCGCTGCGGATCGTCGTCACCGGCGGCGCGCCAGGACAGCCGCCCACCGGTGGCGCCCGCGAGCGCGAACGGCGGGGCGCCCCGGCGTACCGCGTCGGTGAGGAAGCGGGCCAGCCCGAACCGGCCGTAGTCGCGCGGGGTGGCCGACGCGCCGTGCAGCACCAGGCAGACGGGCAGGCCGCGGCCGTCGCCGTACCCCTCGGGCACCGCCGTCCAGAAGTCCACCTCGCGGCCCCGCGCGCCGGACGCGATGCGGATCAGCCGTTCGTCGCCGGCCGGGGCGTCCGGCATGGCCGGTGCCGGTCCTGGGCGGGGGCCGGACAGTTGCCGGGCGGCCAGGCCGCCGACCACCGCGGCGCCGGCCACGCCGGCGGCGGCGCCGAGCAGGGTACGCCGGGTCAGCGTCGATGCCATGCGGGCGAGTGTGCCACCGCCGGGCGCGCGTTAAGAAGGGGCCCTTCCTCTACCGCAGGCGTTAAGAGGGGGCCCTTCCTTACACCTCAGCCGTCGCGCTTGGTGGTCCAGCGGAACGTGGTCAGGCACAGCACCAGGCCGATGACGCACCACGCGCCCAGGACCAGCGCGACGGTGCCCAGCTCGAACG
The DNA here is from genome assembly GCF_050948515.1 of Micromonospora sp. CA-248089. NCBI lineage: Bacteria > Bacillati > Actinomycetota > Actinomycetes > Micromonosporales > Micromonosporaceae > Micromonospora > Micromonospora sp. CA-248089. The sequence continues at coordinate 5,334,948 of NZ_CP192016.1, read as the reverse complement.
AGCCGCCCGGCTCCCGGGCGCCGAAGCTGTCCGGCAGGAAGACCGAGCGCAGCCCCTGGCACATCCACTTGAGCGGGAAGATCGCCGCGACCTGCTGCATCCATGTGGGCAGGCTGGTGAAGACGAAGAACACGCCGGAGATGAACTGGAGGACCAGCGCGACCGGGGTGACCACCGCCGAGCCGCTGCGCGCGGTGCGGGCCAGCGACGAGATGGCGATGCCGCAGAGCGTGCAGGCGGTGACGCCGAGGACGGAGACCCAGGCGAACGTCAGCCACTTGGTGGTGGTCTGCGGCAGGTCCAGGTCGAACATCGCCACCGAGACGGCGAGCAGCAGCACGGTCTCGGCGATGCCGATGACCACCACCATGATCACCTTGCCGGCGAACCAGACCCACTTCGGCATCGGCGTACCGCGGTAGCGCTTGAGTACGCCCCGGTCCCGTTCGATCGGGATCCAGATGCCGAGGTTCTGGAAGCTGACGGTCATCAGGCCGGTCGCGATCATGCCGGTGATGAAGTACTGCGTGTAGCTCACCCCGGGCGCGATCTCGTCACTGAAGATCGCCGCGAAGATCAGGATCATGATGATCGGGAAGCCCATCGTGAACACGACGGACTCCCGGCTGCGCAGGAACTGGGTGATCTCCAGCCGCCCCTGACGCAGCGCCAGCGCGCCCGCGCCGGGCCGCCGGGCCGCGGCGGCGGTGACCGGGGCCGCGGGGTTCGTCGTGGTGGTCATGAGTGTCCGATCATCCGCAGGTAGACGTCTTCCAGGGTCGGCCGGGTCACGGTGAGGCCGGGCACCTCGCCGCCGAAGCGCGCGGCCAGGTCGTACACCAGCGCCGTCGGCGTCGCGGTCTCCCTCAATCCCGGCGTGCCGTCCGGATTGATCCAGGAGACGGTCGCCAGCGACTCCTGCCGGTTGCCCAGCGCGTTCGGCGGTGCGACCTCGATCACCCGCCCGGCGGCGATCACGCCGACCCGGTCGGCGAGCGCCTCGGCCTCGTCCAGGTAGTGGGTGGTGAGCACGATCGTGGTGCCGGCGGCGGACAGGTCCCGGATCAGCTCCCAGAACTCGCGCCGGGCCTCCGGGTCGAAGCCGGTGGTCGGCTCGTCGAGGAAGAGCAGTTCGGGGCGGCCGATGATGCCCAGCGCCACGTCCAGGCGGCGCTTCTGCCCGCCGGAGAGCGTGTGCGTACGCGCCTTGGCCTTGGCGCCCAGCCCGACCCGCTCGACCACCTTGTCGGGGTCGTCGGCGCCCGGGTAGAAGCCGGAGAAGTGGCGGACCACCTCGATGACGCTGAGCTCGTCGAACTCGCCGGTGCCCTGGAGCACGATGCCGACCCGGGAGCGCCAGTCGGCGTCGGGGTGGGCGGGGTCGGCGCCGAGGACGCGCACCTCGCCGGCGTCGCGCTGCCGGTAGCCCTCCAGGATCTCGACAGTGGTGGTCTTGCCGGCGCCGTTGGGGCCGAGCAGGGCGAACACCTCGCCCCGCCGGACGTCCAGGTCCACCCCGGCCACGGCGACGTTGTCGCCGTACGCCTTGCGCAGCCCTCGCACGGAAATCGCGAGCTCGTTCTCCATGACGTCAAGTGTGCGTCGTGCAGCCGCCCGCTCCGCTGCCGGGTCAGCTATATACGCGAGGTATACACTCGGTGTAGTCTCTGCTCATGACGGTTCCCCTGACCCTGCTCGGCCTGCTCGAACGCGAGCCGAGCCACGGCTACGACCTCAAGCGCGACTACGACACCTTCTTCGGGCGCGGCAAGCCGCTGCCGTACGGGCAGGTCTACTCGACGCTGAGCCGGCTGGCCCGCGACGGCAAGGTGGTGGTCGGCGACGTCGCTCCCGGTGCCGGGCCGGACCGCAAGCGCTACGTCATCACCGACCTGGGCGCCACCGAGGTGGAGCACTGGCTGACCGAGCCGGTCGAACCGGAACCGCACCTGCAGACCGTGTTGTTCACCAAGGTCGTGCTCGCGCTGATGCTCGACCGCCCGGCCGAGGAGTACCTGGACACCCAGCGCGCCGCGCACCTGCGCCGGATGCGCGAACTCACCGAGATCAAGCGCAGCGGCGAACTCGTCGACGTGATGCTGGCCGACCACGGCCTCTACCACCTCGAAGCGGACCTGCGGTGGATCGAGACGACGGGCGCCCGGCTGGAGGCCCTGAGAAAGGCGGTACGGCCATGAGCCCGATGATCGAGGCACGCGACGTCACGTACGCGTTCGGCGAGACACCCGCCCTGCGCGGCGCGAGCCTCGCCGTGGCGGCCGGCGAGGTCGTCGCCGTGATGGGACCGAGCGGGTCCGGCAAGTCGACGCTGCTGCACTGCCTGGCCGGCATCCTGCGTCCCGACTCCGGCGAGGTCCGGTTCGACGGCACCCGGATCGACACGCTCGGCGAGGCCGACCGCAGCGCCCTGCGCCGCGACAGCTTCGGCTTCGTCTTCCAGTTCGGCCAGCTCGTGCCGGAACTCACCGCGGCGGAGAACGTGGCGTTGCCGCTGCTGCTGCGCGGTGTCCGCCGCACTCCGGCGCTGCGCGCCGCGCAGGGCTGGTTCGAGCGGCTCGGCCTGGCCGGCATGGAGCACCGCCGCTCCGGGGAGCTGTCCGGTGGGCAGGCCCAGCGGGTCGCGCTGGCGCGCGGCCTGGTCGCCGAGCCGCGGGTGCTGTTCGCCGACGAGCCCACCGGCGCGCTCGACTCGCTCACCGGCGAGGAGGTGATGACGCTGCTGGTGGACGCCGCCCGCGAGAAGGGCACCACAGTCGTCCTGGTGACGCACGAGGCGCGCATCGCCGCGTACGCCGACCGCGAGGTCATGGTGCGCGACGGCCGGGTCAACGCCCCCGCCGGGGTCGCCTCGTGATCGGGCTGGCGCTCCGGCTCGCCGTCGCCGGTGGCCGGGAGGCACTGCTCCGGCTGGTCGCCATCGCCGCCGCCGTCGCGGTGGGGACCGGGCTGCTGCTCACCACGCTCGCCGGTGTGCACGCCACCGACGCCCAGCTCACCCGCTACGCGTCGATGTACCCGCAGGAGACGGCCGACGGGTCCGCCGACCCGCTGCTGTGGTCGACCCGGTTTGACTACTTCCAGGGCGATCAGATCGTTCGCATCGACGTCGCCGCGACCGGTCCGGACGCGCCCACGCCGGTCGGCGTTCCCCGCGTACCGGGGCCCGGCGAGTTCTACGCCTCCCCGGCGCTGCGGAAGCTGCTGGCGACCGCCCCCGCCGACCAGCTCGCCGACCGCTACCCGGGCCGGGACCTCGGCGTCGTCGGGCCGGCGGCGCTCACCTCGCCGGACACCCTGCTCGTCCTGGTCGGCGGTACCCCCGAGCAGGTGGGCGGGCTGGACCAGGTCCGGAAGGTCACCCGGCTCGACGGCAACAGCGCTCCGCTGCCGGGGGCGGCGGTGGACCTCATCCTCGGCGTGGTCGCGGGCGGCCTGCTGTTTCCCGTCCTCGTCTTCATCGGTACGGCGACCCGGCTCGGCGCCGCCCGCCGGGAGCAGCGGTTCGCGGCCATGCGGCTGGTCGGGGCCACGCCCCGGCAGATCTCGGCGGTCGCTGCAGTCGAGGCGGCGCTCGCGGCGGCGGCCGGCGCGGCGGCGGGCTTCGCGGTGTTCTTCGCGTTCCGCGGGCAGCTCGCCGGCATCCCGTTCACCGGCATGCCGTTCTTCCCGGACGACATGGCCCTCGGTGTACCCGAGGCCCTCGTGGTGGCGCTCGGCGTGCCGGCGGGCGCGGCGGCCGCGGCCTGGATCGCGCTGCGCCGGGTCCGGATCTCCCCGCTCGGCGTCACCCGCCGGGTCACGCCCCGGCCGCCCCGGGCGTACCGGCTGATCCCGCTCGCGCTCGGCCTGGCCGGGCTGGGCTTCGCCCTGGTGTACCGGCCCCCCACCTCGGACGGTCAGACCGCGTTGTTCCTGCCCGCGCTGTTGCTGGTCATGGTCGGGCTGATCGCGGGCGGGCCGTGGCTCACCATGGTCGGCGCCCGGGCGATGGCCGCTCGCGCCACCCGGCCCGCCGCGCTCATCGCCGCGCGCCGGCTCGCCGACAACCCGGCCGCCGGCTTCCGCGCGGTGGGCGGGGTGATGCTCGCGCTGTTCGTCACGACGGTGGCCGTGGGCGTGATGGGGACGATCGCGTACGAGCGCGGTCCCGCGCCCCAGGGCTCCCTGGAGGCCGGTCGGGTGTCGATGGTGCTGACGGACGACCCGCCGGTGCCCGGAACGCTGGTGGCCGACCTGGCCGCGATTCCCGGGGTCCGCAACCCGGTGCTCGTCCGGGAGAACCCGGTACGCGGTGACGGCCGCGACTCCGGCGTGATCGCCTGCGCGGACATCCCACCCGCGTACGGGCGGTGTGCCGCCGGGGCGAGCGTCGCCGAGGTGCCGCCGGACCTGATCCCCTGGCGGGAGTCCGCCTCGGCCGACCGGGTCTGGCCGTCGTCCCCGGTGGACCCGGCCGCGCTTCCCGGGCTGCCCGCCGGTTCGGTGGCGGTCGAGGCGGCGGACCCGGCCGCTGTCGAGCGGGTCCGGACGGTCCTCGAAGCCGCCTTCCCCACCTTCTTCGTGGCCCCGAACGTGCCGGGCGACTTCGAGGCCGACTTCGCCGACACCATGCGGGGCTGGCAGCGGCTGGCCGACCTCGTCGTGGTGACCGGTCTCGTGCTCGCCGGATGCAGCCTGGCGGTCGCGGTGGCAGCCGGCCTCAGTGAACGGAAGCGGCCGTTCAGCCTGCTGCGGCTCAGTGGCGCCCCGGTGCGGCTGCTGCGCCGGGTGGTAGCAGTGGAGAGCGTGGTGCCGCTGCTGACCGTCGCCGTGGTGGCGGTCGGGATGGGACTGGTCGCCGCGCAGCTGTTCCTGCGCGCGCAGATGGACTACGACCTGCGCCTACCGGGGATCGGGTTCGCCGCCGTGGTGGTCCTCGGCGTGCTGGGCTGCCTCGCGGTCGTCGCCGCCACCCTGCCGCTGCTGGAACGGATCACCGGTCCGGAGACCGCCCGCAGCGAGTGACCCGTACGGTGGGCCGGCCGCGCGCCGGCCCACCGGTGCGGGCAGCGGGTTGTGTGGTTTTCCACACTCTCTTTTACTGAACGGTAACTTAAACTCCGGCCATGGACGACGCGATGCCGGGACGGCTGCCCGAGCGGGACCGCCCGTGGGTGATGCGCACGTACGCCGGGCACTCCTCCGCCGCGGCCACCAACGCGCTCTTCCGCCGCAACCTGGCGAAGGGGCAGACCGGCCTGTCGGTCGCCTTCGACCTGCCCACCCAGACCGGGTACGACCCGGACCACGAGCTGGCCTCCGGTGAGGTGGGCCGGGTGGGCGTGCCGGTGGCGCACCTGGGCGACATGCGGGCGCTGTTCGAGGGCATCCCGCTGGCCGAAATGAACACCTCGATGACCATCAACGCCCCGGCGATGTGGCTGCTCGGCCTCTACGGCACCGTCGCCGCCGAGCAGGGCGCGGAGCTGAGCCGCTGCGCCGGCACCACCCAGAACGACATCATCAAGGAGTACCTGTCCCGGGGGACGTACATCTTCCCGCCGGCGGCGTCGCTGCGGCTGACCGCCGACGTGATCGCGTACACGCTTCGCGAGATGCCCCGGTGGAACCCGGTCAACATCTGCTCGTACCACCTCCAGGAGGCGGGCGCCACGCCGGTGCAGGAGGTCGGCTTCGCACTGGCCACCGCCGTCGCCGTGCTGGACACCGTGCGCGACTCCGGTCAGGTGCCGCCCGAGCGGATGGGCGACGTGGTCCAGCGGATCTCGTTCTTCGTCAACGCCGGGGTGCGCTTCGTCGAGGAGATCGCCAAGATGCGCGCGTTCGGCGCGCTCTGGGACGAGATCACCCGCGACCGCTACGGCGTGGAGAACCCGAAGCAGCGCCGCTTCCGCTACGGCGTCCAGGTCAACTCGCTGGGCCTGACCGAGGCGCAGCCGGAGAACAACATCCAGCGCATCGTGCTGGAGATGCTCGGCGTCACGCTGTCCCGCGACGCCCGCGCCCGCGCCGTGCAGCTGCCCGCCTGGAACGAGGCGCTGGGCCTGCCCCGCCCGTGGGACCAGCAGTGGTCGCTGCGCATGCAGCAGGTGCTGGCGTACGAGTCGGACCTGCTGGAGTACCCGGACCTGTTTGCCGGCTCGCACGTGATGACCGCGCTGGTCGACGACATCGTCTCCGGCGCCCGCGTCGAGCTGGAGAAGGTGCTGGAGATGGGCGGCGTGGTCACCGCCGTCGAGTCCGGCTACCTCAAGAGCGCGCTGGTGGCCTCGCTCGCCGACCGGCGCCGCCGGATGGAGTCCGGCTCGGACGTGGTGGTCGGCGTCAACCGGTTCACCGAGACCGAGCCGTCCCCGCTGACCGCTGCGGGTGCCGAGGCGATCGAGCAGGTGGACCCGGCCGTCGAGGAGGCGGCCACCGACGGCGTACGCCGGTGGCGGGCCGACCGGGACGCGGCGGCGGTCGAGGTGGCGCTGGAGCGGCTGCGCGCCGACGCCGCCACCACGGCGAACCTGATGCCCGCGACCCTCGAGTGCGTGCGGGCCGGAGTCACCACCGGCGAGTGGGCGGGCGCGCTGCGCCAGGTGTACGGCGAGTACCGCGCGCCGACCGGCCTGGCCGGTGCGGTCGGGACAGCCGGAGACGCGACCCTCGCCGGAGTCCGGGAGCGGGTCGTCGCGACCGCCCGGGAACTGGGCAGCGGGCGGCTGCGGCTGCTCGTCGGCAAGCCGGGCCTGGACGGGCACTCCAACGGCGCCGAGCAGATCGCGGTACGCGCCCGCGACGCCGGCTTCGAGGTGGTCTACCAGGGCATCCGGCTGACCGCCGGCCAGATCGTGGCGGCCGCCGTGGAGGAGGACGTCGACCTGGTCGGCCTCTCCGTGCTGTCCGGCTCGCACCTGGCCGCCGTGCCGGCGGTGCTGGACGGGCTGCGCGCCGCCGGGCGGGGCGACCTGCCGGTGGTGGTGGGCGGGATCATCCCGGCCGCCGACGCCGAGGCGCTGCGCGCCGCAGGGGTGGCCCGGGTGTTCACGCCGAAGGACTTCGCGCTCACCGGCATCATCGACGAACTGGTGACGGTGATCCGCGAGGCCAACGCGCTGGCGTGAAAGGAAGGGCCCCTTGTTAACGCCTCCGGTAGAGAAGGGGCCCCTTCTCAACACCCGCCCGCGTGGGGTCAGCGGCTCTCGTAGGTCATGCAGTCGGCCATGTCCATGTCGGGGCCGACGGTGATGGCCGGGGCGTGACACTCCAGGTCGGCGTTGTGCCGGCAGTCGGCGCGCGAGCACGCCCCGACCTGGGCCACCAACTGGTCGAGACCACCGCGCACCGGCATCTCCACGAACGTGTGGCAGTGGGCGTGGTCGCTGCTGCCGATCGTGATGGCGAAGGCGTGGCAGTCGTTCGTGTGGTTGTAGGCGCAGGACCGGACGGCGCACTCCTGGACCCGGGGCATCTCCAACGACGCGGTCATCTCCCGTACCTCCTTGGGTGTCTTGCCCCGATTTTAGAGGTTTCGGGCGTCGGTGCGGGTCAGACGCGGAAGCCCGCCGCCCGGGCGGCGGCGCGTTCCCGCCGCCGCTCCCGGCGGCGGCGGAACAGCCACGGTACGAAGAACACCAGGGCGACCAGGAACACCAGGACCAGCACCGGCAGCAGCAGCGCCACCACCGACATGACCACGCTCGTCGCGTCCTCGGCGGTGCTGGCCACCGGCGCGCCCACCCCGGCGGTGGTCGCGTTGATGACCGGCCGGGCGACGGCCTTGAGCAGGTGTACGCCGAGCGCGATGAGCACGCCGACCACCACCGGCACCCACTGGTGCGTGGAGAAGAACGTGTCCGGGTCGCTCACCGTGACGGTCTCCGAGCCGGCGCCCGCGCCGAACGCGAGCCCGCCGGCGGTCGGCCGGACCACCGTCTGCACCACGTCGTTGACGTGGTCGACCACCGGCACCTTGTCGGCCACCACCTCGACCGCGAGCAGGACGGCGAGGATGAGCACCACCCAGCCGTTGCCGAGCCACTGCCAGCCGCTCGGCAGCTCGACCAGATCGGTGTAGCGGGACAGCAGCCCCATCAGCAGCAGCGGGATGTAGGCGTTCAGGCCCGCCGAGGCGGCCAGACCGGAACCGGTGAGGACTTCGAGCACGATCTCAATATGGCACCGGTGCGCCAGTGGCGCTCGTCGGCGTCCGCCGGGGCCTCGGCTACCCTCGGCGGGTGCGGTTGGTGATTGCGAAGTGCTCAGTGGACTACGTCGGACGGCTCTCGGCCCATCTGCCCCCGGCGACCCGGTTGCTGATGGTGAAGGCGGACGGGTCGGTGTCGATCCACGCCGACGACCGGGCCTACAAGCCGTTGAACTGGATGAGCCCGCCGTGCCGGCTGGAGGAGGCCCCCGGCGTCTGGCGGGTGGTGAACAAAGCCGGCGAGGAGCTGCGCATCACCCTGGAGGAGATCTTCCAGGACACCTCGTACGAGCTGGGTGTGGACCCGGGCCTGCGCAAGGACGGCGTCGAGGCCCACCTGCAGGAACTGCTCGCCGCGAACCCGGAGACGCTGGGGGAGGGCTTCACGCTGGTCCGGCGGGAGTACATGACCGCGATCGGGCCGGTCGACCTGCTCTGCCGGGACGCGGTCGGCGGTGCGGTGGCGGTCGAGGTGAAGCGGCGCGGCGAGATCGACGGCGTGGAGCAGCTCACCCGCTACCTGGAGCTGATGAACCGCGATCCGCTGCTCGCGCCGGTGGCCGGGGTGTTCGCCGCGCAGGAGATCAAGCCGCAGGCGCGGGTGCTCGCCACCGACCGGGGGATCCGGTGCGTGGTGGTCGACTACGACAAGCTGCGCGGCATCGAGCGCGACGAGCTGACGCTGTTCTGAGGCGCTGCCTCAGCGGCCCCGGCCGTACATCAGCTTGGCGATCTTGATGATCCGGGCGACGTCGGCCGGGGTGCGCTCGAACGTCATGGCCGGCAGCAGCGACCGGGCCCGGCGGCGGGTGACCGACTTGGGCCGGCCGAACTCCCGCAGCCCCTCCTCGCCGTGGATGCGGCCGATGCCGGACTCGCCGGTGCCGCCGAACGGCAGCGTGGACATGCCGGCGAAGGTCAACGCCGAGTTGACCGAGGCCATCCCGGAACGCAGCCGCCGCGCCACCGCCACCGCCCGCACCCGGCCGAAAACCGAACCCCCGAGACCGTACGGCAGCGCGTTGGCCCGCTCGACCGCCTCGTCCACGTCGCGGACCCGGTTGACCACGAGCGTCGGGCCGAACGTCTCCTCCCGCACGGCGGCCGAGTCCTCCGGCACGTCGACGAGCACCGTCGGATGCACGTACGGCGGCTGGACCGCCTCCGGGCCGCCCAGCACCGCCCGGCCGCCGCGGCTGACCGCGTCGTCGATGTGCCGCCGGATGATGTCGATCTGCGACGGCATGGTGATCGGGCCGAGGTCGGACCCGTCGGCGCCCACTGTGAGCCGCCCGGCCTTCGCCACCACCTTCTCCACGAACGCGTCGAAGACCTGGTCGACCGCGTAGACCCGTTCGATGCCGATGCACGTCTGGCCGGCGTTCGTCATCCCGCCCCACACGCACGCCTCCGCCGCGGCGTCCAGGTCGGCATCGCTGTCCACGATCATCGCGTCCTTGCCGCCGGCCTCCAGCAGCACCGGGGTGAGCGTCTCGGCGCAGGCGGCCATCACCCGCTTCGCGGTGCCGGTCGAGCCGGTGAAGGCGACCTTGCCGACCCCGGAGCGGCACAGCGCCGCGCCGACCGCGCCGAACCCGTGCACCACCTGGAACACCGGCTGCTCCGGCACCACCTCGGCGAACCTGTCGACCAGCCACTGGCCGACCGCCGGGGTGTACTCGCTCGGCTTGAACACCACGGCGTTGCCGGCCGCGAGCGCGTACGCGGCGGAGCCGATCGGCGTGAAGACCGGGTAGTTCCACGGGCCGATCACGCCGACCACGCCGTACGGCTGGTATTCCAGGTGGCCGCTGAACTCGGCGAGAACCAGCCGGGAACGGACCCGGCGCGGCCCGAGCACCCGCTGCGCGTTGCGGGCCGCCCAGTCGATGTGCTCCAGCGCGGTGAGGATCTCCACCACGGCGTCGCCGACCGGCTTGCCGCCCTCGGTGTGCATCAGGTCGGCCAGTTCCTCGATCCGCCGCGCGAGCACGCCGCGCCAGCGCTGCAGGCGGGCCCTCCGGCCGGCGAAGCCGAGCCCGGCCCACCAGTCGCCGGCCTCCCGGGCACGGTCGACGGCGGCACGCACGTCCGCCTCGGCGGCCAGCGGGAATCGGCCCGCCTCGGCGCCGGTGGCCGGGCTGGTCGACACCAGTAGACCCTCGGAGATGAGCGGTGCGCCCGGCACATGTACAGCGGTCATGGCCGAAGTCTAGACCCGAGGATTACTCGCCGGTAGGTGTCGAATGCGCCGTACGCTGCGCGGACGATCAGCCCGTCGCATCGACGGAGATGCCGTCCGAAACGGCGAACGGGAGATGACCGGCCGGGGTCACGGGGGTGACCGCGCGGTGGTGCAAGCCACTACGGTGAGGTGGCAGGCTGACGCCGCGGGGCGATGTGGGGTGGAGGTCGACTGTCCATGGAGGAGCATCCTGAGCTGATGCCGTTGCTGACGGTGTCCGGCGGGGCGATGCGAGGGCTCACGTTCCGGGTCGGCCAGGACGCGCAGGTGATCGGCCGGGCGCCGACCGCCGACATCGTGCTCGCCGACCCGCACCTGAGCCGGCGGCACGCCACCGTCCGGGCCACCCCGGAAGGGGTGCTGCTCACCGACCTCGGCTCGACCAACGGCACCTGGCTCAACGACACCCGGGTCACCGGCAGCGTGGCGATCGCCGACGGCGACGTGGTCCGGCTGGGCCGCACCGACCTGCGCCTCTACGATCCGGGCGTGGCCCGGACCGACCCGGTCGGGATGAGCTTCGGCGCGCTGCGCCGCGACCAGCGCCCCACCCTGCCGCTGCCCGTCCCCGGGCCGCGCCAGCCGATCGAGGCGCGCGAGGCGCAGCCGGCCGACGTCAGCTAGCGGCCCCGGCCCTCGCTGATTCCCGGCATCCGCCCGATGGGGCGTCGAGGCCAGGTGGATTCCTCCACGGCTGCTGCGTGCCGGCACCCGCTGGGCCGTCGAGGCCACCCTGAGCCCTCGACGGGCGCTGATTCCCGTTGCTCGCTGAGCCCTCGCGTCCGCGCTGACCCCGGCCGCGCGCCGTTCGCGCGCGCAGCCCGGCGGCGCCGGAGCGCGCCCCGCCACCCGCCGGCCTCCCCGGCGCCCCTCCCCGTCCCGCCCACTCGCGGTGATCAAGGAGTTTGGGTACGGAAACACCTCCCGCGGTCACGCAAACTCCTTGATCACCGCCGCGACGCGAGCGGCGACCGGACCGGCGAACCCTCCGACGGGCCGGTGATCAAGGAGTTTGGGTACGGAAAAGCCTGGTGCGGCGACACAGACTCCTTGATCACCGCGCCGCTGATGGGCCGCCGGCCGACCAGCGATGGGGCCGGCGGACGGGCGGGCTGGCGCTCCCAGGTCCCGTCGATCATGAAGTTGGCGGCGACAAATCGGACGCAGAACGCCGCCAACTTCATGATCGACGCGGTTGGCGCGGGCGGGGCGCGGCGCGGGCGGGGCGCGGCGGGGGCGGGGGTGAGGGCCGGCGGGGCCGCCATCTTCGGGGGGCCTGCTGTGTCTGTGGGGCACATGGACCGGGGGCGGGCGTGCGTGTCAGCATGCGCGGATGCGCAGCGCACGGCACATGGTCCAGGCCAACGGCATCACCCAGGCGGTCCGCGTGGCCGGTCCACCAGACGGCGTACCGGTGCTGCTGGTGCACGGCAACGTCTCCTCCTCCGCGTTCTGGGAACCGCTGCTGGCCCGGCTGCCGGAGACGCTGCGGGTGGTCGCCCCCGACCTGCGCGGCTACGGCGAGACCGACACCGCGCCCGTCGACGCGACCCGAGGGCTGGACGACTTCGCCGACGACGTGGCCGCGCTGCTGGCCGTCCCGGGGCTGTTCGCGCCCGGCGCCCGGCCGGTGGTGGCGGGGCACTCGCTGGGCGGCGGCGTGGCGATGCGGCTGCTCGTCGGCCACCCGGAGCGGGTCGCAGGGCTGCTGCTGGAGGCGCCGGTGTCCCCGTACGGCTTCGGCGGCACCCGGGACCTCGACGGCACTCCGACCACGCCCGACTTCGCCGGCACCGGCGCCGGTGGCGCGAACCAGGACTTCGTAGCCCGGCTCGCCGCCGGTGACCGGAGCGCGGACGGCCCGACCAGCCCGCGCGCGGTGCTGCGTGCCGCGTACGTGGCCGACCCGGCGTCCCTGGGCGACGACGAGGACCTGCTGCTGGAGAGCATGCTGACCACCGCCACCGGGGACGACAACTACCCGGGCACCGCTGTGGCCTCGCCGCACTGGCCGGGGACCGCCGCCGGGCCGCGCGGCGTGCTCAACGCGCTGGCCCCGGCCCACTTCCGGATCGCCGACGAGCTGGTCGCCGTGCCGGTCAAGCCGCCGGTGACCTGGGTACGCGGCGACGCCGACGTGATCGTCTCGGACACCTCGCTGTTCGACCTGGCGTACCTCGGTCAGCTCGGTGTGGTGCCCGGCTGGCCGGGCGAGGCCCAGTGCCCGCCGCAGCCGATGGTGGGGCAGACCCGCGCGGTGCTGGACCGGTACGCGGCGGCCGGCGGGACGTACCGCGAGGTGGTGCTGCCCGGCTGCGGGCACAGCCCGCACCTGGAACGGCCGGCCGAGTTCGTCGCCGAGCTGCTGGCGCTGGTGGGGGAGAACGCCACCGGGTGAGGCGCGGTGCGTGAAATATCCCACGGCGTCTCGACAACACAGCGTCACGTGGCAGACTCCGGCGCATAACCTTAGCGGCCGTTCATGTCGCGGACGGCGGAGTCGAGCCAGGGGAGGCCGGTCGTGGCGCGGGAGTTCACCAGGGTGGGCGTGGTGGGTCTGGGCACCATGGGTGCCGGCATCGTGGAGGTGTTCGCCCGCAACGGCCTCGACGTCACAGCCGTGGAGATCTCCGACGCGGCGCTGGAGCGCGGCCGGGTCACGCTCACCGGCTCCACGGACCGGGCCGTGGCCAAGGGCAAGCTCGCCGAGGCCGAGCGGGACGCCCTGCTGGCGCGGGTCGACTTCCGGGTCGGGCTGGACGCGCTGCACGACGTGGACCTGGTGATCGAGGCGGTGCCCGAGCACCTGGACCTCAAGCAGCGGATTTTCGCCGAGCTGGACCGGGTCTGCAAGCCCGAGGCGATCCTGGCCACCAACACGTCCTCGCTGAGCGTCACCGAGATCTCCGTCGCCACCACGCGGCCCAACCAGGTCATCGGCATCCACTTCTTCAACCCGGCCCCGGTGATGAAGCTGGTCGAGGTGGTCCGCACGGTCGTCACCTCCGCCGACGTGGTCGCCGACGTGGAGGCGCTCTGCGAGCGGCTCGGCAAGGTCGACGTGACGATCAGCGACCGGGCCGGCTTCATCGCCAACGCGCTGCTGTTCGGCTATCTGAACCACGCGGTCGGCATGTTCGAGGCCCGCTACGCCACCCGCGAGGACATCGACGCCGCCATGAAGCTCGGCTGCGGCCTGCCGATGGGCCCGCTGGCGCTGATGGACCTGATCGGCCTGGACACCGCGTACGAGATCCTCGACACGATGTACCGGCGCGGTGGCCGGGACCGCCGGCACGCCCCGGCCCCGCTGCTCAAGCAGATGGTCACCGCCGGTCTGCTGGGCCGGAAGTCGGGTCGCGGCTTCTACACCTACGAGCGGCCGGGTTCGCCGAAGGTCGTACCCGACGAGTACACGCCGCTCGCCGCGGACGCCGCGCTCGCCGACGGCGCCCGCGCCATCGCGAAGGTCGGCGTGGTCGGCTCCGGCACCATGGCCACCGGCATCATCGAGGTGTTCGCCAAGGCCGGGTACGAGGTCATCTCGGTGACCCGGGGCGCGGAGAAGTCCGCGAAGGTCTGCGAGGCGGTCAAGACCTCGCTGAACAAGGGCGTGGTGCGGGGCAAGCTCAGCGAGACCGACCGGGACGACGCGCTCGGCCGGATCACCTGGTCCGCGACGCTGGAGCACCTGGCCGACGTCGACCTGGTGGTCGAGGCCGTGATCGAGGAGCTGAGCGTCAAGAAGGCGCTGTTCGCCAGCCTCGACGAGATCTGCAAGCCGGGCGTCGTGCTCGCCACCACCACCTCGTCGTTGCCGGTGATCGACGTGGCGATGGCGACCCAGCGCCCCGCCGACGTGGTCGGCCTGCACTTCTTCAACCCGGCGCCGATCATGCCGCTGGTGGAGATCGTGCAGACCATCCGCACCTCCGGCGAGACGTCGGCCACGGCCCGCGCGGTCTGCGCGAAGCTCGGCAAGACCGGCGTGGTCTGCGGCGACCGGTCCGGCTTCATCGTCAACGCGCTGCTGTTCCCGTACCTGAACGACGCGGTGAAGATGCTGGAGGCCAGCTACTCGACCGCCGACGACATCGACTACGCGATGAAGCTCGGCTGCGGCTACCCGATGGGCCCGTTCGAGCTGCTCGACGTGGTCGGCCTGGACGTCTCGCTGGCCATCCAGCGGGAGCTGTACCTGGAGCTGCGCGAGCCCGGCTTCGCCCCGGCGCCGCTGCTGGAGCACCTGGTCACGGCCGGCTACCTGGGCCGCAAGTCCGGCCGCGGGTTCCGCGACCACACCCGGCGCTGACCGCTGTCAACAGCCGGGCCCGGTGACGGCGTCTTCGGGGTGTGACCTTCGAGGAGTACGTCGGCAGCCGCGGCCCGGCTCTGTTGCGTCTGGCCCGGCTGCTCACCGGTGACGCGCACCGGGCCGAGGACCTGACCCAGGACGTGCTGGCGCGCGCGTACGTGCACTGGCGGAAGATCGCCCGGGCCGACCGGCCCGACGTGTACGTGCGCCGGATGCTCGTCAACGCGAACACGTCCTGGTGGCGGCGGCGATCCAGCCGTGAGCTGGCGATCGACACGTTCGCCGACCGGCCCGAACGCGGCGACCTGAGCGGCGAGGCGGCCGATCGGGACGAGATGTGGCGGATGATCCGTGCCCTCCCGGACTGCCAGCGCACCGTGCTGGTGCTGCGCTACTACGAGGATCTGGACGACGCCACGATCGCCCAGATCCTCGACTGCTCCCCGGTCACCGTCCGCACCCACGCGATGCGGGCGCTCGCCCACCTCCGGGAGCGCTGCGGCGTCCCGATGACCAAGGGGAGCCGGCCGTGACCGACCTCGACCAGCGGATCACCTCGGTGTTGCGGGAGCACACCGAGGACGCCGTGGACATCGACCGGCTGACCGCCCGGGCGGTGGCGGGTGGCCGCCGTCGGCTACGCCGTCGTCGGTCGGTGCTCGGTGGAGGGCTCGCCCTGGTCGCGCTGCTCGGCGGCTTGGCCGTCGTCCCTGGCCTGCCGGGCGTGGACCGGCCGTTCACCGGTCCGGCCGTCGGATCCGGGCCGGTGCCACCGGTGATGCGGGCCGAGCCGGGAGCGGCGGCCGCGCCGGAGGCCGTCGGCACCGACACCGGGGTGCTGCACTTCGGCGTCGACACCACCCGGGCCCGCTACCTGCGCTGGGAGACATGGCGGGACGTGGAGAGCATCCGGCTGGACGTCGGCGGCGGGCGGATCGTCACGGTAGAGCTGGCGCGCTCGGCCGAATCGCTACGGCAGTACACCGCCGAGGGGGTGCCCTTCGACGTCAGCGTGTTCGCCGAGGAGGCGGCGTTCGACGGCAGCACCAGCGGCCTGACCGTCGACGGGCTGACGATCCGGGTGCGGCAGTGGAAGCCGGTGCCCGGCCTGTACGCGCGGGCAAGTACGTCGGGCCAGCCGGACACGGCGCTGACCACCGCGGTGGAGGCGCTGCGGCTGAACGAGGCCCGCCGGTGTGGCGCCCCCGTCCGCCCCACGAGCCTGCCGGACGGGGCCCGCGTCGTGGGCTGCCGGGTCGACGTGAGCGGTTTCCCGCGGCTGGTGACCGCTCGGTTCGTCATCACCGGCCCCGTCACCCAGGAGATGGCCGTCTCCTACCGGTACGCGGCCGAGGCGTCGACCTCGACTGCGGGCGCCAACATGGAGATCAACGGGCGGCCCGCGCGCCTCTACGCCGCATACGGCCGGATCGAGCTGCTCGGTCTGCCGAAGGCGCACCTGCTCGCCGAGTACGGCTGGCCGCACAACGGGTTCGACGAACGCGACGCGGCGCTCGTGCTGGGTGGCGTCCAGGTGGCGCCGGACCCGACCCGTCCGGAGACCTGGGACTGAGCGGTCGTCCGCCGGCCGGCCGGCCGACCCGGGCCGGTCCGGCCGGCGGACCGTACGCTTGGTGACCGTGAGCCCCCGTCGCAACCGCCCTCGCCGGGACGACATCGCCGCCGTGGACGCCGAGCGTGCCCGCCACGGCGTGCCGACCGTGCAGCAGTGGCGCGACGGCGAGTGGCAGATACGCGCGATCAGCGGCGGCGCGTCGGTCAAGACGTACCGCTGTCCCGGCTGTGACCAGGAGATCCGCCCCGGCGTGGCGCACCTGGTGGCCTGGCCGGCCGACGACCGGGGTGACCTGACGGATCGCCGCCACTGGCACTCCGGCTGCTGGCGGGCCCGGGACCGGCGCGGGCCGAACCTCCAGCGCGGCCGGGGCGCCCCGCGCTACGGCTGAGCGATCTGGATCACCAGGTTCCCGTCCCACTGGGCGGCGGGGCCGCCGACACGGGAGACTGGAAGACGTGAGCACTCCGATTCGCGCGTCGTCGATCCTGCCCGGCCGCCGGGAGGACATCGAGCTGCACACCGCCGACGGGCTGACGCTCGTCGGCGAGCTGGCCCGGCCGCTGGACCGCGAACCGGCCGCCACACTGGTCTGCCTGCACCCGCTGCCCACGCACGGCGGGATGATGGACAGCCACGTGTTCCGCAAGGCGGCGTGGCGGCTGCCCGCGATGGCCGCCCTGGCCGTGCTCCGGTTCAACACCCGGGGGACCAGCAGCGTCCGCGGCACCAGCGAGGGCGCGTTCGACGGCGCGGTCGGCGAGAAGTTCGACGTGGCCGCCGCGATCGAGTACGCCGAGTTCCACGAGCTGCCGAACATCTGGCTGGTCGGGTGGTCGTTCGGCACCGACCTGGCGCTGAAGTACGGCTGCGACCCGGCGGTGGCCGGCGCGATCCTGCTCTCGCCCCCGCTGCGCTACTCCGCTCCGGAGGACCTGGCGGTGTGGGCCGAGACGGGCAAGCCGCTCACCGCGCTGGTCCCCGAGTTCGACGACTACCTGCGCCCGGAGGAGGCCCGGGAGCGCTTCGCCGCCGTGCCGCAGGCCGAGGTGGTGGGCGTGGACGGCGCCAAGCACCTCTGGGTCGGCGACGCGGAGAAGGTGCTGGACGAGATCGTCCGGCGGGTCGCGCCCGGCGTACCGCTGCCGCTGCCGACCACCTGGGACGGCCCGATGGAGACCGGCGACGTCAGCGCGTACGCCGACCGCACCGTCGCCGCGTTCGCGGACACCCCGGTGCCCGGCCCGGCCCAGCGGCGCGCCGAGTGACGGCTCAGCGGGCGTCCTGGCGCGGTAGCACCACCTCGCGCAGGATCAGCTGCAACGCCGCCACCGTGGGGATCGCGATGAGCGCGCCGACGACGCCCAGCAGCGCCACCCCGAGCAGCGCGGCGAGCAACGCCGCCACCTCGTTGACCGCGACCGCCCGGCGCATGATCTTCGGATAGATCAGGTAGTTCTCCACCTGCTGGTAGAGCACGAAGAACACCAGGCAGGCGATGCCCACCGGCAGGTCCGTGGCGAGCCCGACGAGCGTGACCACCACCGCGCCGAGCGTCGCGCCGATCTGCGGGATCAGGTCGGTCACCGCGACCACCACGGCCAGGGCGAACGGGTACGGCAGGCCGACCGCCAGCGCGAACACGAACGTGCTCACCCCGGCCAGCACCGCGATGGCCAGTGCCCCGACCATGTACGCGCCGACCCGGGTCAGGATCTCGTCGCCGATCAGCCGGACCCGCTCCCGGCGCGAGCGCGGCGCCATCGCGTACCCGAGTTCGCGCATCTTGTCGAAGTACGCCAGGAAGTAGATCGTCAGCACCAGCACGGTGAGCAGGCGGAAGATCGTCCCGAAGATCAGCTGCGCGCCGCCGAGCACACCGCCGAGCGCCCGCCCGATCGTGTCCGCGTTCGCCGCCGCCTGGACCCGCTCCATCACGTCGTACCGGATCACCAGGTCGTTGACGGTGGGGTTGCGGCGCAGCTCCTCGACGTACCCGGGCAACTGCTGGACGAACTGGCCGGACTGGGTCACCACCGGCGGTACCAGCGCCAGCAGCCCGGCGACGATCAGCAGCAGCAGGGTCAGCGTCACCACCGCCACCGCCAGCCCGCGCGGCAGGCCCCACTTGCGCAGCCGGACCACCGCCGGGTGCAGGCCGACCGCGAGGAACAGCGCGATCACCACGAGCACCAGGATGCCGGCGGCGTTGCGGATGCCCAGGAACAACGCGTACGCGAGCAGCACGCCGAGCGCGCCGGTGAACCCGACCAGGAAGGCGCTGCGCCGCAGCGGGCGTCCCGGTACGCCGAAGCGCCCGCTCGGCTCGAACTCACCCGGCTCGACCTCGGCCGGCCGTTCGCTGCTCGTGTCCTTGCCGGTCCGCGGGTGCCCCGCGGTGCGCGTGGTCTCGTTCGCGGTGCGCGTGGTGTCGTTCGCGGGCTTCGCCGCGCCGGTGGAGGAGCCGGAGGTGTTTCCGTCCGCGGCCTCGTCGTCCCGGGCGGCGGATCCCTCCTGCGACACCGTGCCTCCCCGCTGCCCGGCTCGCCCGCCGGTGACGTCCACGGCCGCCGCGCGGCCCTCTGCCCGGAGGGTAGTCGCCACCGCCCGCCCTGGGCCATACCATCACCGCTACCCGCCGCCTCAGCCGTCCGGCGGGTCGGGGAGTGGCGTGGTCCGGGCGGGCCGGATGCCGCCACTTCGGCGAAGTGGCGGCATCCGGAGGCGGTGGATCAGTCCTTGTCGACGGTCACCGTGCTGGGCTTGGCGCTGCGCTCGTCGGTGGTCGGCTTGGTCGGGCGCTTGCCGTTCTCGCCGGTGCTGGTGATCTTCGTCGGGGTGGCGCCCCGGCCGCCCTCGCCCGGCACCGCGGCCACCGTGGGCTCACCGTCCACGCCCGCGCCGGCGGGGGAGTCCATGGTGGTGACCGGTTCGCCGACCGGCTTCGCCTTGCCCGCCTCCGCCGGCGCGGCGTCGCCCTTCGCCGCTGCGGCGCCATCGGGGACGGGAGCGGCGGCACCCTTCGCTGCCACCGGCGCACCGCTGCCGACCGGGGCGTCTGCGGGCTCGTCGCCGTCGTCGGTGCCCCGGCCGGAGGCGGCGGTGGCGAGCTCGTCCGGGTCGACAGGGGTGGCCGCGATCCCGGCCGAGTCGGCGTCGCGCCGCAGGTCGGTGAGCCGGCGCTGCAGGTCGTCGGACTCCTGCCGCGACTTCCACGTCTCGGTACGCAGGTCGGCCAGCTCCTGCTGGGCCTTGGCGATCTCCAGCATCACGCCGGCGAGCTGCTGCCGGCCGGCGGCCACCTCCTGCTGGGTCGAGGCCAGGTGCTGCTGGGTGGTGGCGAGGTGCTGCTGGGTCGTGGCCGCGTACTCCTCGAACTGGCGGCGCGAGGCCGCGACGTGCTCGTCGGCCTTGCGGCGCTGCGCGGTGGCGTCCGCCTCGGCGCGGCGCAGCAGCTCGGCGGCCTCCAGCTCGGCCTGCTGCCGCATGCTCAGCGCGTCGGCCTCGGCGGCCTCCCGGACGCCGGCGGCGGTGCGCTCGATCTCGTCGCGCCGCGTGGTGTACGCCTGCTCCAGTTCCTCCTGCCGCTTGGCGTGCTGCTTGTCCAGCTCGTCGCGGCGCTTGGCGAACTCCTGCTCGGCGGCGGCCCGGCGCTGGGCCAGCTCCTTCTCCGCGCTGTCCCGCCGCTCGGTGACCTCCTCCTCCACCCCGGCCCGCCACGCGCCCAGCTCCTGCTGGGTCTGGGCGCGGGCCTGCTGCACGTACGCCTCGGTCTCGGTGCGCATGCGCTGCACGTACGCCTCGACCTCGGCGCGGTTGCGCTTGCCGGCCTCGGCGGCCTCGGTGGTGAGCCGGTTGGCTTCGGTGCGGGCCCGGCCGCGGGTGGCCTTGGCGGCCTCCTCCGCGTCGTCCACGATCTTCTTGGCCTCGGCCAGCGCCTTGGCGTGCGTGGCCCGGCCGGCCTCGGCGGCGGCGTCGGTGAGCCGCTTGGCCTCCTGCTGGCCCTTGGCGTGCACCTCCTTGGCGGCCTCGCGGAGCTGGCTCGCCTCCTGCTGGGCCTTCGCCAGCGCCTCCTTGGCCGCCTCGCGCAGCCGGGCGGCCTCCTGCTGGGCCCGGGCGTGGATCTCCTTGGCGGTGTCGCGGAGCTGGGTGGCCTCCTGCTGGGCCTTCGCCAGCGCGTCCTGGGCGGTCCGGCGCAGCTTCTCAGCCTCGTCCTGGGCGGCCGTCCGCAGCTTCGTCGACTCGTCCTGCGCGGCCTTGCGCAGGTTCGCGGACTCGTCCTTGGCGGCCTTGAGGGTGGCCTCGGCCTCGGCCTTGCGGGCGGCGGTGTGCCGCTCCTCCTCGGCCCGGCGGGCGGCCAGCGCGATCTCGAAGTCCTTCAGCGCCTGGGCGGCCTGCTCCCGGGCCTCCTCGACGATGTGCTCGGCGGCGGCGCGGCGGGCCTCGATCTCCTCGTTGGCGGCGGCCAGGATGTCGTCGGCCTGCTCCTCGGCCATGGTGAGGATCTGCTCGACGCGCGGACCCAGGTGGCGGAACGACGCCCGGTCCACCACCGCCGCCTGCTTGCGCACCTGGGCCAGGTCGCGCTGGAGCACCTCGACCTGACCGGCCAGCTTGTGGATCTGGGTGTACGCCTGTTCGCGCTCGGTGGTCAACGCCGCGATCTCGTGCTCCGCGCGAGCGACGTAGCGGTCGACCTGTCGTTTCTCGTACCCCCGCAGGGCGGACTCGAAGCTGGGCTCCGTCGTCACGTCCCCGCCGAGCGCGAACAGTTCCTCGCCGTGCGACATGACCCCATCCTCACACGCATCCGGGTCTGCGGGGGCGATACGGACGCCCCTTCTGGGAGCTACTTCACCCTCCTGGCGAAACGGGCCGCACAAGCATGACGGCGCGGGGCGACACCGGTCACCCGGCGTCACCCCGCGCCGTGGCTCATGCCCCCGACAGCGGGTGTAACGGTCAGCCGGCCGACTCGGCCGTCACCTTCTGCCCGGAGGCGTCGGCCTTCGGCGCCTCGGCCTTGCCGCCGGCCGGCACGCCCGGCACGATGCCGGCCAGGCCGGACAGCATCTGCCC
This sequence comes from Micromonospora sp. CA-248089, assembly GCF_050948515.1. Classification (NCBI taxonomy): domain Bacteria; kingdom Bacillati; phylum Actinomycetota; class Actinomycetes; order Micromonosporales; family Micromonosporaceae; genus Micromonospora; species Micromonospora sp. CA-248089. The sequence continues at coordinate 5,313,521 of NZ_CP192016.1, read as the reverse complement.
GAGCTGCGAGGTGACCGCGTCCTTCTGGCGGGTCAGGTCCTCGACCTCGCGGCGGGCCGCCTGGGTGGTCAGCTCGGCCTCGGTGCGGGCCTCGTTGAGCACCCGCTGCGCCTCGGCGCGCGCCTCGTTGAGGGTCTTGTCGGCCAGGGCCTTGGCCTTGTCGACGGTCTCGTTCGCGGTGCGCTCGGACTCGACCCGGCGGGCCTCGGCCCGCTGCTCGATCTCCTTGGCGCGCTCCTGCGCCGCGCGGGCCCGCTGCTCGGCCTCGTTGACCAGCTTCTGGGTCTGCGAGACCTGGGCGGCGTGCCGCTCCGACTCCTCGCGCTCGGCCTTCTCCCGCCGCTCGGCGAGCTGGAGCTCCAGGGCCTGGAGATCCTTGTCGCGCTTGTCGCGCGCGTCGGTGAGCAGCTTGGTCGCCTCGGCCCGCTTCTCCTCGGCCTCCCGGGCGGCCTTGGCCCGCTGCTGGGTGATCTCCCGCTCGGCGGTGGCGCGCAGCGTGGCGACCTCCCGCTCGACCGTCGACTTCAGCTCGGCCACCTCGTGCGCGGTGACCGTACGCAGCTGCTTGGTCTCCCGGTCGGCGTCGGCGCGCAGCGTGTCGGCCTCGCGGCGGGCCTGCACCCGGACCTCGGCGGCCTCCCGCTCGGCGGCGGTACGGACGCTGCCGGCCTCGCGCTCGGCGGTGGCCTTCATGGCGGCGGCCTCGGCGCGGGCCTTGTCGGTGATCTCGCGCGCCTCGAGGCGGGCGGCGGAGAGGATGCCCTCCGACTCGCGCTTGGCCTCGTTGCGGTGGTCGTTCGCCTGCTCCTCGGCCAGCCGCAGGATCTGCTCGACGCGAGTGCCCAGGCCGGACAGGGTCGGCCGGCTGTTCTCCTCGAGCTGCTTGTTGGTCTCGGTGAGCTTCTGCTCGAGCGCGCTCTGGCGCTGCTCGGCCTGCCGCAGGCGGCGCTGCGCGTCGTTCATCCGCTGCTCGGCCTCGGCGCGGGCCTGCTCGGACTGGCTCAGGGCGGCGCTGAGGCGGCCGATGAAGTCGTCGACCTGGTTGGTGTTGTAACCACGCAGGCCAACGGTGAAATCGGGCTGTGAGTTCGCGTTATCGAAGAACGCAAGAGGGGAGGACTGCTGCTGGGGCATTGGGACATACTGGCAGACGCCCCAGGGTGGTTCGCAAGAGCGGTCGGCACCTTTCGCGTCCTGTTTACATGGTCAACTCGGTCGGCCGGCGAGACCGGACCAATAGGCGATCTTGGCAGCTCCCGGGCGGGTCGGGCGGGTCGGGCTTCTGCGGGGAAGGCGGCGCACAAAGGGCCGCGGGTCGGTACCCGCGGCCCTTTGTGCGTACGTCGATCGAATGGTGCCCCGCTCGGCCGGAAAGGCAATCCGGGACGACCGTACGGTCAGTGACCGCGGAACCGGTTGATGGCGCTTTCGTGGCGCGAACGCATCTCGGTGTCGCGGACGCCGAGCCCGTCGGCGGGGGCGAGGCACCGCACGCCCACCTTGCCCTGGTGCGCGTTGCGGTGCACCTCGTACGCGGCCTGGCCGGTCTGCTCCAGCGCGTAGGTCTTCGACACGGTCGGGTGCACCTTGCCGAGCGCGACCAGCCGGTTGGCCTGCCACGCCTCGTGGTAGTTGGCGAAGTGGCTGCCGACGATGCGCTTGAGGTGCATCCACAGGTAGCGGTTGTCGTACTGGTGCATGTAGCCGCTGGTGGAGGCGCAGGTGACGATCGTGCCGCCCTTCTTGGCGACGTAGACGCTGGCGCCGAACGTCTCCCGGCCCGGGTGCTCGAAGACGATGTCCGGGTCCTCGCCGCCGGTCAGCTCGCGGATGCGCTCACCGAAGCGGCGCCACTCGTCCTGGTCCTGGGTCTGCTCGTCCTTCCAGAACGTGAACCCCTCAGCGGTGCGGTCGATGACCAGCTCGGCGCCCATCTTGCGGCACAGCTCGGCCTTCTCCGGCGAGGAGACCACGCAGACCGGGATCGCGCCGCCGTTGAGGGCCATCTGGGTGGCGTACCCGCCGAGGCCGCCGGACGCGCCCCAGATCAGCACCACGTCGCCCTGCTTCATGTTCGCGCCGTGGTGCGAGACGAGCTGCCGGTACGCGGTGGAGTTGACCAGCCCCGGGCTGGCCGCCTCCTCCCAGCTGAGGTGGCGCGGCTTCGGCATCAGCTGGTTGGCCTTGACGATCGCCAGCTCGGCCAGGCCGCCGAAGTTGGTCTCGAAGCCCCAGATCCGCTGCTGCGGGTCCAGCATCGTGTCGTCGTGGCCGGCGGAGTCCTCCAGCTCGACCGAGAGGCAGTGCGCGACCACCTCGTCGCCGGCCTTCCACTTGGTCACGCCGGGCCCGGTGCGCAGCACCACGCCCGCGGCGTCCGAGCCGACCACGTGATACGGCAGGTCGTGGCGGCGGGTCAGCTCGGAGAGCCGGCCGTAGCGCTGGAGGAACTTGAACGTGGGCAGCGGCTCGAAGATGCTGGTCCACACCGTGTTGTAGTTGATCGCGCTGGCCATCACCGCGACGAGCGCCTCACCCGGGCCCAGCTCGGGGGTGGGCACCTCCTGCACGTGCAGCGCCTTGCGCGGGTCCTTGTCGCGGGTGGCCATGCCCTCGAACATGCGGGTGTCCTCGGCGCGCACCACCACGCCCCGGTAGCTCTCCGGCACGGGCAGGCCGGCGAGGCCGGCGAGCTCCCGCTCCGGCTGCGACGAACCCTCCGCCGCCATGATCGCTTCGAGGATGTCCTGCACGGTGACCTCCCGTTTGTCCACACCCGCACGACGCGGGCAGGGGTGCTGCCATCGTCGGCGCCGGTGCGGCGGGACCGCCATGTCGGCAATCGACACATTCCGGCACCGGTCGCCGCTGCTGTTCGGGCGGACGTTACTGAACGGTAGCTAAAGCGGGAACCCCTCTGTGAAAAACTGCATCCACCAATGCGTGGAGGTGTCCGTGGGAACGTGCAAGTGCGCACTGCCGCGCGTGTTCCCACGTGTTAGGAAGGGCCCCTTCTTAACAGACGTCTGTTAAGTGAGTGTTTGAGATTCCGGCTCAGGTGTGGGTTGCCTGGGCCGGTTTCGTGTGTCGGGCCAGGCGGGTGACCATGACGTGGATCATGGCCCAGGTAACGAAGGCGGCGTGGCTGGCCGGTAGGCGTTCGTAGTCGCGGACGCAGCGGCGTTTCTTGCTGATCCAGGCGAAGGTGCGTTCGACGACCCAGCGGCGGGGCAGCACGACGAAGGTGTGTTGTCCGGGGAGTTTGTGGACCAGGTGCACGGTGAGGTCGAGGGCGTGGCGGGCCCAGGTGCTCAGGGTGCCGATGTAGCCGCCGTCTGCCCAGAGCAGGCGTAGGCGGGGGTGGAACAGCCGGGTGCGCCAGAGCAGGTCCCGGGCGATGGTGCGGTCGTTGACGTGCGCGCCGGTGATCATGACGGCCAGGAGTAGGCCCATGGTGTCCACGACGATGTGGCGTTTACGGCCGTTGACCTTCTTCGCCACGTCGAAACCGCGGCTGTGTCGGGGCACGGTGTCCGCGGCGCGCACCGACTGAGAATCGATCGCTCCGGCGCTGGGATGCGCGTGCCGTCCGGCGGCGGTACGGCACTGCTCCCGCAACCGGTCGTGCAGACGCATCAACGTGTGGTCATCGCGCCATCGAGCGAACCACCAGTACACCGTCCCCGGGGGCGGGAACTCCCGCGGCAGGGCCCGCCACGGACAACCGGTGCAGGCCACATACAAGATCGCCGTGACGATCGCCCGCATCGGATGCGACGGCGGCCGCCCCCGCCGACCGACCGACACCGGCGTGACCAGCGGCGCGATCAACGCCCACTGCGCATCGGTCAGATCACCGGGATACCGCCGCCGCACCGCCCGTTCCCGTTCCCGCCGCACCCGCTGCGACGGATAACGGCGGGGCGACGCGGACGGCGTGACAGTGATCGGGTACAACGTCATCAGAAGGCCCTCGGTATGGAAACGGTTGGCTCGACACCACCGGACCTACCGAGGGCCTTCCCTCACCTCAACCCAACACGCCGCCGCACCCCAAATCTCAAACACTCACTAAGAAGGGGCCCTTCCTTGCGCCTCAGGCGGGCTGGACCAGCTCGATCAGCACGCCGCCGGCGTCCTTGGGGTGCACGAAGTTGACCCGGGAGTCCGACGTGCCGCGCCGGGGTGCGTCGTAGAGCAGCCGGACGCCGCGCTCACGCAGCGCCGCGCAGGCCACGTCGATGTCCGCCACCGTGTACGCCACCTGCTGGATGCCGGGACCGCGCTTGTCCAGGAACTTGCCGATCGTGGTGTCCGGGGACAGCGGCGCGAGCAGCTGCACCATGCCGCCGGAGGCGTCCGGCCCGACCGCGAGCATCGCCTCGCGTACGCCCTGCTCGTCGTTGGTCTCGGTGTGCACGCAGCGCATCCCGAACGTGCGCTGGTAGAAGTCGATCGCGGCGTCCAGGTCGGCCACGGCGATCCCGACGTGGTCGATGCGGCGCAGGCCGATGTCTGTGACAAACTCGGCAGCGGGCTCGACGGGGGAGTTCTCAGCCATGACGCTAGTCTGACCGAACAATCGTTAAGGCGTACAGGTCGGCACCCCCCTCGGAGGCAGGCAATGGCTTCGGTGATCGTCAGCGGCGCGCGGACCCCCATGGGGCGCCTGCTGGGCAACCTCAAGGACCTCCCCGCGACCAAGCTCGGTGGCATCGCGATCAAGGCGGCCCTGGAGCGCGCCGGCGTCGCGCCCGAGCAGGTCCAGTACGTGATCATGGGCCAGGTGCTCCAGGCCGGCGCCGGGCAGATCCCGGCCCGGCAGGCGGCCGTCGAGGCCGGCATCCCGATGTCCACCCCGGCGCTGACCATCAACAAGGTCTGCCTCTCCGGGCTGGACGCGATCGCGCTCGCCGACCAGCTCATCCGGGCCGGTGAGTTCGACGTCGTGGTGGCCGGCGGCATGGAGTCGATGACGAACGCCCCGCACCTGCTGCTCGGTCAGCGCTCCGGCTACAAGTACGGCGACGTGACGGTCAAGGACCACATGGCCCTCGACGGCCTCACCGACGCCTGGGACTGCTGCTCGATGGGCGAGTCGACCGAGCGGCACGGCGCGAAGCACGGCATCACCCGCGAGGAGCAGGACGCGTTCTCCGCGGCCAGCCACCAGCGCGCCGCCGCCGCGCAGAAGAACGGCCACTTCGGCGACGAGATCACCCCGGTGGTCATCCCGCAGCGCAAGGGCGACCCGCTGGTTATCAGCGAGGACGAGGGCATCCGCCCCGACACCACCGCCGAGTCGCTCGGGAAGCTGCGCCCCGCCTTCACCAAGGACGGCACCATCACCGCCGGCAGCTCCTCGCCGATCTCCGACGGCGCCGCCGCCGTGGTCGTGATGAGCAAGGCCAAGGCCAAGGAGCTGGGCCTGACCTGGCTGGCCGAGATCGGCGCGCACGGCAACGTGGCCGGTCCGGACAACTCCCTGCACTCGCAGCCGTCGAACGCGATCAACCACGCCCTGAAGAAGGGCGGCCTGAGCATCGAGGACCTCGACCTCATCGAGATCAACGAGGCGTTCGCGGCGGTGGGCATCCAGTCCACCCGTGACCTCGGGATCAGCCCCGACAAGGTCAACGTCAACGGTGGCGCGATCGCGCTCGGCCACCCGATCGGCATGTCCGGCGCCCGCCTCGTCCTCACGCTCGCGATGGAGCTGAAGCGGCGCGGTGGCGGCACCGGCGCGGCGGCGCTCTGCGGCGGTGGCGGGCAGGGCGACGCGCTGATCATCCACGTCCCGAACGGCGCCGAGAGCTGATTGCTGATACCTGTGAACGATGCACAGAACGCCCCGGCGGCGGCCTCCGGCCCGGTGCGCCGCAGCCGGGACGTACCCATGCTGGTGGAACGGGCCCGCGCGGGTGACCCCCGCGCGGTGGCCCGCCTGATCACCCTGGTCGAGTCCGGCGACGAGGTGTTGCCGCAGGTTGCGGCGGCGCTCGCGCCGTACGCCGGGCACGCCCAGGTGGTCGGCCTGACCGGCTCGCCCGGCGTGGGCAAGTCGACCACCACGAACGAGCTGGTCCGGGCGCTGCGGGCGCGCGGGCACCGGGTCGGCGTGCTCGCGATCGACCCGTCCAGCCCGTTCACCGGCGGGGCGATCCTCGGCGACCGGGTCCGGATGCAGGACCACGCGACCGACCCGGGCGTCTACATCCGCTCGATGTCCAGCCGGGGCCACCTGGGCGGGCTCTCCGCCGCCACGCCGCAGGCGGTGCGCGTGCTGGAGGGCGCCGGCTGCGACGTGGTGCTCGTCGAGACCGTCGGTGTCGGGCAGGCCGAGGTGGAGGTGGCGTCGCTGGCCGACACCACGCTCGTGCTGCTCGCGCCGGGGATGGGCGACGCGATCCAGGCGGTCAAGGCCGGCATCCTGGAGATCGCCGACGTCTTCGTGGTCAACAAGGCCGACCGGGACGGTGCCGACGCGACGGTCCGCGACATCCAGGGCATGATCGCGCTGGGCGAGCGTGGGCCGGGGGAGTGGCGTCCGCAGGTGGTGCGCTCGATCGCCGCCCGTGCCGAGGGCATCGACGACATCGCCGCCGCGATCGACAAGCACCGCGACTGGCTGGAGCGCCACGGCGAGCTGCGCCGCCGCCGGGAGGCGCGGGCCGCCGCCGAGATCGAGGCCATCGCGCTGGGCGTCCTGCGCGCCCGGATCGGTTCCCTGCGCGACGGTACGCAGCTCCCGACGCTCGCGGCCAAGGTGGCCGAGGGCGCCATCGACCCGTACGCTGCGGCGGACGAGCTGCTCTCCCAGCTGGGCTCCTGACCCGCCCCCGCCCCGTCCGCCGCTCCCACCTGGCGGAACGCCAATCTCGCGTGACGGGAGGCGCTCCCGCAAAGCCCGCGATCTTGCGGTTGCGGCCCCGGTTGCGCCTGCTTCGCGGCTTCTGCCGGGGCCGTAACTCCATGATCGACGGCCGATGTACGCTCCCCCGGACGAGGGAGGGCGGGGCGCGTGGAGCACGACGCTACTCAGGAGCTGCCGGCGATGCACGAGACCGTGGCGGGCGGGAGCACTTCGGTCTCGGACGAGGTGGTCGAGAAGATCGCGGTGGCCGCCGCGAAGTCGGTGCCGGGCGTGGCCGAGCTGGGCGGCGACATCGCCCGCTTCTTCAACGCCGTGCTGGACCGGGTCGGGCTGGACCAGGTCGGGGACGCGCGGCGCGGCTGCTCGGCGCACGTCACCGACGGCTCGGCAGTGGTCAACCTCGTCCTCGTGATCGACGCCGGGTACCCGGTGCCGCAGGTGACGGGTGAGGTCCGGGCCGCGGTGGCGTCCGCGATCGAGGCGTACGGACTGCGCGCCGCCGAGATCAACATTCGTGTCGACGACGTGGCCATCGGCGCGAGCTGACGCGCTCGGCCGCCCGGCCTGCGCACTCGTCGTCGCGGGCGGGGGCTGACCACCGCACGGGTCGATGCACCGTACCGTTGTTCGCAGCGGCGCGAGGCCGCGGTGCGTCGGGAGGTTCGCCATGCCCAAGGGTGTCTCGTTCGCTCCAGTGCGCACCGTGAGGGCGTACGAGGGGATCGTCCGGCAGGTCGAGGAGCGGATCGCCGCCGGCGATCTGCGGCCGGGGGACCGGCTGCCCAGCGAGCGCGAGCTGACGACCCAGTTCGACGTGAGCAGGTCCACCGTGCGCGAGGCGCTGCGCGTGCTGGAGAGCAGCGGCCTGATCCGTTCCCGCCCGGGTGACCCCCTCGGGCCGCAGGTGATCGCCTCGACCGCCTCGGCGATGCGCAAGCTGTTCGCCCGGGTCGTGGACAGCCGGCGGCTCGGCGTGGCGGAGCTGCTCCAGTTCCGCATGATCATCGAATCGGCCGCCGGGTCGGTCGCCGCCCGGCTGGCGTCACCGTCCGAGTTGGACGAGTTGGAGCAGGCGCTGGCGGGCATGCGGGACGCGGTCGCCGACGGCTACGAAGCCTTCAGCGCGGCGGACGTCCGCTTCCACGAGCACGTCGCCCGGCTGTCCGGGAACGAACTGCTCGTGCTCTGCCTCGACGCGGTACGGAGCATGGTGCTGGACCTCATCTCCACCAAGCTCGCGCAGGCCCCGGATCCGGAGGCCCTGATGGAGCGCACCTTGGCACATCACCGGCGCGTCATCGACGCGATGCGGGCGGGCGAGGCCGACGAGGTGGCCCGGCTGACCCGCCAGGAGTTGCACCACTACTACGCCGAGTACGTGCCGGAGGCGCGGCGCTCGATGGTGGACGTATTGCTCTGAATCCGCCTGATGTGGCCTGACCTCGGCTTATCCGAGTCGGCCATCAGCTGAGCAGGCTCTTCCCTTCGACTGGTCTGACCAGTAGCCTCCCCCACATCTCGTCGTGTACCACGGGGGACCACCAGTTGCCCAATGCATCGACCGCCCCGGATCGGGGCGGAGGTCGCACCGCTTCACATGGGAGAAGCTGCATGAAGTCGTCCAGATTCGCCGCGTTCGCCGCGGCAGCCCTGGTCTGTCCGGGACTCGTGCTCGTCGGGTCGCCCGCGTCGGCCAACCCCGCCGCCGGTGCCCCGGGCGCCCACAACGCCATCACCGACGTCCCCGGCATCCAGGTCGGCCAGGTCCAGTCCGACACCGCTCCGTACCTGACCGGCACCTCGGTCGTCTACATGCCGCAGATGTCCGTGGCGAGTGTGGACCAGCGTGGTGGCGCCCCCGCCACCAAGGAGACCGACCTGCTCAGCCCGCTCAACTCGAACCCGGGCGTCAACGCGATCCAGCTCGGCGGCAGCAGCATGTACGGGCTGTCGGCCACCAACGGCATCATCCGCTGGCTCGAGGACCGCGGCGAGGGCGTACGCGTCGGCGCGGGCGGCGTGGCCCCGATCGTGCCGGCCGCGGACATCTTCGACCTCGGCCGCGGCGGTGACCCGAAGGCGCGTACCTCCGCCGAGTGGGGTTACCTCGCGGCGCAGGCCACCTCGGACGGCCCGGTCCGCCAGGGTGGCGTCGGCGGCGGCACCGGTGCCCGCGGCGGCGGCATGCGCGGCGGCGTCGGCACCGCGAGCGTCCACCTCGGCGACGGCATCTACGTCGGCGCGATGGTGATCGTGAACCCGGCCGGTTCCCCGGTGGACCCGGCCGACTGCACCCTGTACGGCGTCAAGTACGGCATCGGCGACGAGTTCGCCGGGTACAAGGCTCCCAAGAAGAAGGAGTGCAACCCGCCGACCCCGCCGGCCGCCGCCGCCGAGCAGCCGGCCAACACCACGATCGCCGTGGTGGCCACCAACGCTCCGCTGGAGAAGGCCGCCGCGCAGCGCATGTCCGGCAACGCGCACGACGGCATGGCCCGCGCGATCAGCCCGATCCACACCCTCGGCGACGGTGACACCGTGTTCGCGGTGTCCACCGGCAAGGGTGAGGCGCTCCAGATCAACGACCCGGCCGACAGCCGCCAGCTCAACGCCATCTTCAACGCCGGCGCCAGCACGCTCGCCCGTGCCATCGCCAAGGCTGTCCTCTCGTCCGAGAGCATCGGCAACACCACCAGCTACTGTGACCGCTACCCCTCGGCCTGCAAGGGCATGAAGCAGCTCAAGCAGTGGCGTACCCAGGGCAACGCGCCGGACGTGACGCCGGAGACCTTCGCCCAGGCGACCCAGGCGCTGGCCCAGACCCCGGTCCCCGCGCCGGCCGGTGCCGACAACGGCAAGGACAAGCCCAAGCCCAAGGCCGCCCCGGCGGGCAACACCACCCAGCAGGAGTCGCAGAACGGCATGGTTCTCGCCTCCGGTAGCACCGGTGGCCCGAGCGTCCCGACCGGCGTCACCACGGGCCTGCTGGCCGCCGCCATCCTCGGTGTCGGCCTGCTGGGGATGCACCTGCGGGGACGCCGCCGGGCACCCTCCGCCGGGCTCAGCTGACGCATACGCTGTCCCACCTCGCGCCGCAACAGTAGGCGCCTGACGAACGAGGCGGGTTCCGTCCACCAGGACGGGACCCGCCTCGCGTCGTTCCCAGCCCGCCGGTCCGCGCTTGATGTGACCGCCGATCTTGGAGTTGTGGCACCTCGCACAGCTCGCATACGGGGCATCCCAGGCGCCACAACTCCAAGATCGACGGAGCGTGGCGTTCTACACCGACTCACTCCGCAGCACGTCAGCTCCTGGCGTGTGGAGCGCGAGCGGGATTGCGCCGTCCCTTGGCAGCCACCTGTGCATCGCGCTGGCGCCGAGCGCAGGGGCCGCACCGCAGGGCTGGACGTGGTCGTCGGCCCGGGCGGAACACGTCCACCGCGGCTTAGCCCTCGCTCGGCAGTGCGTTGTGTCGACGCCCTGCGGTCCCGGACGCGCAGGGCTACACGCGGGCAGCACCTCGACTGCGTCAGTCCACTGCGCACCGATCACGGCTCCTCGGGCGTCCCCGGCCCTCCTAGCCCGTCGATCTTGCACCTGGTGCCCCGGCGAACGGGGTCAAATCCCCCGCGCCAGGGGCCGCAAGTGCAAGATCGCGGGGAGCGGGGAGCGGGGAGCGGGGAGCGGGGAGCGGGAAGCGGGGAGCGGGGAGCGGGAAGACGGAAGGACCTGGTGGGCGGAGCCCACCAGGTCCTTCCGTGTGCGTGGAACTGATTACTTCTTGGACACCTTGGTGACGTCGAAGGACTGGGTCACCGCGTCCTTCGGGTAGCCCTCGACGCCGTCGCGGATCACGGCCAGGTTCGGCAGCAGGAAGAGCCAGTCGCTGGCCGCCTCCTGCGAGATGACCTTCGCGGCCTCGGCGAACTTCTTGTCCCGGGTCGCCGCGTCCAGGGCCGTGTCGGCCTCGTTCATGAGCTGCGTGACGGCCGGGTTCTTGTAGCGGTAGTAGTAGTCGGGCTGGCCGTAGCGGACCAGGTCACGCGGCTCCACGTGGGCGATGATCGACAGGTCGTAGTTGGCCTTGCCGAGCACCTTGTCGAGCCACTGCGGCATCTCGACGTTGTTCTGGGTCACCTTGATGCCGACCTCGGCGAGCTGCGAGGCGACGAACTGCGCGGAGGCGCGGGCGTAGCCGGGCGGCGGGACGTCCATGGTCAGGGTGAGCCCGTTGGCGTGACCGGCGTCGGCGAGCAGCTGCTTGGCCTTGGCGGGGTCGTGCGGGAAGTCGCCGGTGCGGTCCTCGTACCACGGGTCGCTCGGCGGCACCATGCTGCCGATCTTCGTGCCGTAGCCGGACCAGACGGTCTTGATGAGGGCGTCGTGGTCGATCGCGTGGCGGATGGCCTGGCGCACCCGGACGTCGGCCAGCGGGCCCTTGCTGTTGTTCATCGCCATGACGACCTCACCGGTCGTCTTGCCCTCGACCACCTCGAACTGCTTGTTGCCCTTGAACACCTCGAGCAGCTGCGGCGCCTGGATGTTCGCCACGATGTCGAGCTGACCGGAGAGCATCGCGTTGTTCAGCGCGTTCGCGTCGGTGATGTAGCGGAAGACGGCGGTGGCGACCTTCGCCTTCTCGCCCCAGTAGCCGTCGTTGCGCACCAGCGTGATGCTGTCGCCGCGGTTCCACTTGTCGAACTTGAACGGGCCGGTGCCGTTCGGCTTCGTGCCCAGGTCGGTGGCGTTCTCCTTGAGGACCACGCCGACGCGGCCGGCGACGTCGAACAGCCAGCTCTGGCTGGGCCGCGACAGCGTCACCTCCACGGTGGACGCGTCCGGCGACTCGACGGTCTTCACGACTGTCATCTGGGACTTGAACGGGTTCGTCGAGCCCTCCGCGGTCACCCGCTTGAAGCTCCACACCACGTCCTGCGCGGTGAGCTTCTGGCCGTCGTGGAAGGTCACGTTGTCGCGGAGCTTGAACGTGTACTTGGTGCCGTCGTCGGACATCTTCCACTCGGTGGCCAGCAGCGGCTCCACCTCGCCGGTGTCCGCGTTCTGGCGCACCAGGCCCTCGTACACGTTGTAGAGCAGGACCTGCGGGATCGCGGCGCCGGCCTCGGCGGTCAGGTCGAGGCTCACCGGCTCGAGGTAGGCACCGAGGGTGACCGTACCGTTGCCGGAACCACCACCGCCGGTGGTGGTCTCCGAGTCACCATCGCTACTGCACGCGGTCAGAGCCAGCGCCGTGGCGAGCAGCACGGCGGGCAGCGTTATCTTCAGCCGATTCATTCGTGTGTCCCATCGCGAAGAACGCCAAGGGCGCTCGTAGCCTGTGAGGCGGGACACTATGAGCGTGGTACCCGATGCAAAAGGGCCAGTTCAGCGGGGTCGGCAGGTACCAATCAGCCGCCGGCTACCGGGCCACGCGGAACCCGGTGTTGCCACTCGAGGAGTCAACGGTGGTCCGACTCCGTGCTGCCACGCGGTATCTGTTGCAGTAGGAGTCGTGGCAGAGATACGAACCACCCCTGATGACGCTCTCACCTGGTGAGATGCGGCCTCGATGGTCGCGCCAGGGTTCGGCCGTGAGTTCCCAAACGTTGCCCGCGACGTCGTACAGGCCGTAGCCGTTCGGCGGAAACGCGGTCACCGGAGAGGTGCCCGCGAACCCGTCGTCCGCGGTGTTGACAGCGGGGAAGGTGCCCTGCCAGATGTTGCACAGGTGCCGCCCGCCCGGGGTCAGTTCGTCGCCCCAGGCGTAGCGGGCCTGGGACAGGCCGCCGCGCGCCGCGTACTCCCACTCCGCCTCGGCGGCCAGCCGGGTGCCGGACCACAGGCAGTACGCCTCGGCGTCCCGCTGGGAGACGTGCACGACCGGATGCTGCTCGCGTCCGCGTACGTCCGAACCGGGCCCGTCCGGGGCGGCCCAGTGCGCCCCCTCGACCGCCAGCCACCAGGGTGCGCCCGGCACCGTGGCGTCGAGTACCCACGAGCGTGCGGACGGCGCCAGCAGCAGGTGGAAGACGAACGACCAGCCGTACCGTTCCGCGTCCGTGCGGTAGCCGGTGGCGTCGACGAAGCGGGCGAACTGCCGGTTCGTCACCGGTGTCGCGGCGATCTCGAACGGCGCCACGGTCACCGGGCGGACCGGCCCCTCCAGATCCTCCGGGAAGCCCTCCGGATCGTCGGTGCCCATGAGGAAGGTGCCGCCGGGCAGCGCGATCAGGCCCTCCGTACCGGCGGGGCCGGCGCGGACGGCGCTCGGGCCGGACGTCGATCCGGCGGCGGCGGGCGGGCGTTTCGGCGCGCAACACGGCGACGGCGGAGGGCTTCCTCCGCCGTCGCCGTGTTCAGCCGATTCGGTGCTCACATCCGCGCTACGCCGGCAGGGCGTCCGCCTGGTACGCGCCCTCGCCGATGACGGCGGCGACCGCGTCGCCGAAGTCCTCGGTCGACATGCCCATCTCCGGCCCGCGCATGGCGCCCAGGCGCGGCAGCACCGCCTTCACGCCGTCCTCCAGGCTGCGGGCCGCCTCGGCGTGCCCCAGGTGCTCCAGCATCAGCGCGGCGCTGAGGATCGAGCCCGCGGGGTTGGCCCAGCCGCGGCCGGCGATGTCCGGCGCGGAGCCGTGCACCGGCTCGAACATGCTCGGCGCCGACCCGGTCGGGTTGAGGTTGCCGCTGGCGGCCAGGCCGAGACCGCCCTGCACGGCGGCGCCGAGGTCGGTGATGATGTCGCCGAACAGGTTGTCGGTGACCACCACGTCGAACCGCTCCGGCTGCGTCACCAGGTAGAGGCACATCGCGTCGACGTGGACGTAGTCCACAGCGATGTCCGGGTACTCCGCGGCGACCTCCTCGAAGGTCCGCTGCCACAGGTCACCGGCGTACGTGAGGATGTTCGCCTTGTGCACCAGGGTCACGTGCTTGCGGCGGGTCAGGGCCAGCCGGAAACCGTGCCGGATGAGGCGTTCGACCCCCTTGCGGGTGTTCACCGACTCCTGGGTGGCGATCTCGTCCGGCCCGCCCCGGTGGATGAAGCCGCCGGCGCCGACGTACGCGCCCTCGGTGTTCTCCCGCAGGATCACCAGGTCGCACTGCTCGGGGCGCAGGCCGCCGATGGGCGTGGGTACGCCGGGCAGCAGCTTGACCGGCCGCAGGTTCACGTACTGGTCGAACGCGGTCCGCAGGTGGATCACCAGGCCGCGTTCGAGCACGCCGGGCGGCACCGACGGGTCGCCGACGGCGCCGAAGAGAATGGCGTCCGCCTTGGCCAGTTCCTGCTCCACGTCCGGCGGTACGACCTGGCCGGTTATCCGCCAGTAGTCCGCGCCGAGTTCGTAGTCCTCCCAGACCAGGTCGATCCCGAACCGTCGGGCGGCGGCGTCGCACGCCTTGACCGCCTGCGCGGTGACCTCCGGTCCGATGCCGTCGCCGGGCACCAGCGCGATTCGCTGGGCGCTCATGAGTCCACCCCTGTCCGCGTGCAGGAGACCGTCACCTGCCATCGCCCGGCCAAGCGTGGCGGGAACGGGCCCTCCGCAACAGGTCCAGGTCTCCGGCTAGGCTGGTACCAGCGGGACGCACAGGGCGTGTGCAGGGCGTACGACGACGGGACGAGGCGAGGCCCCCGCGGAAGTGGGAGGTCGAGGTGGCGGATTTCCTGCTGCCGGTCAACCCGCAGAGCACGGTTCCGCTCTACGAGCAGATCATCACCGGGCTCGAGGACGCCATCCTCGCCGGGCAGTACGACGACGGCCCGCTGCCGAGCACGCGCCGCCTGGCCGAGGCGCTCGGCGTCTCCCGGAACACGGTGCTGACCGCGTACGACCGGCTCATGGAGCAGGGGCTGATCGTGACCGTCCCGCGCCGCGGCCTCTACGTCTCCTCCGACGCGGTGGTGCGGATGCGGGCCGCGCGGCGGACCACCCGTTCGCCGATGCAGCCGATCGACTGGGCGGCGCGGCTACCGGAACCGCCCCCGACTCCGGTGCACCGGGATCCGGCGTGGGCGCGGGCGCCGTTCCCCTTCGTGGTCGGCCAGCCCGACCCCACCATGTTCCCGATCGGCGCGTGGGAACGGGCGCAGCGTGAGGCGCTGCGGCAGGACGGGCTGACCCGGGTCATCGGGGACGCCGGCCAGGCCGACGACCCGGAGCTGGTGCGTCAGCTCTGCGAGCACGTGCTGCCCGCGCGCGGCATCTCCGCCCGTCCGGACCAGGTGATGATCACGCTGGGCTCGACGCACGCGCTGCACCTGCTGGCGAGCGTCCTCGTCCGGCCGGGCAGCGTGGTGCTCGTCGAGGACCCGGGCTACCCGGACGCGCGGACGATCATGCAGATGGCCGGTGCCGACGTGGTGCCCGGCGCGGTCGACGAGGACGGCCTGGTCGTCGAGGACCTGCCGGCGGACCTGCACGGCGCCCAGCTCGTCTACGTCACGCCGAGCCACCAGTACCCGACCGGCGCGACCATGTCGGCGTCCCGGCGTGAGGAGCTGCTGCGGCGGGCGGGCGCGGCGGACGCGGTCGTGATCGAGGACGACTACGACCCCGAGATGACGTTCCGGGGGATGCCCGCGGTGGCGGTGCGGGCCCTCGACGACGAGGACCGCGTGGTCTACCTCGGCAGCTTCAGCAAGCTGCTGGCACCGGGCCTGCGGCTCGGCTACGTGGTGGCGTCCCCGGCGCTCGTGGACGCCATGCGGGCCCGCTCCCGCTACGTGCTGCGTCACCCGCCCGGCCCGATGCAGCGCGCCCTTGCCCAGATGATCGCCAGCCGCGACCTGGCCCGTCACGTGCGTCGCGTCCGCGCCCACTACCTGGGGCTGTACGAGGAGATGGTGCGGGCGGTCGAGCGGCACGTGCGCTGGGGGCCGCAGCCGGTGCCGCGCGGCGGGCTGGCACGGTGGATCACCGGCCCGCCGGGGCTGGACGCCGGGGAACTCGCCCGCGAGCTGCGCCGGCAGGGCGTGCTGCTGGACCCGGGCGCGCCGTACTGGGCCACCCGGCCGGCGCCGCGTCACCACCTGCGCCTGGGGTACCAGGTGATGCCGCTGGACCGCATCGACGAGGGGGTGCGGCGGGTCGTGGAGGCCGTAGAAGTCCAGGTCCGGCCAGGGCTGGTACCCCCACCGACCCGGAAACTGGACGTTCCCCTCCGGGGTCGGAGTTCGTAACCTCCGACGCCATGACGTCGGACACCCACGCCTCCCCCCGCGCCGGCCATCTCGTGGACGAGCAAGCCGTCGTGACGCTGACCCAGGACCTGGTCCGCATCCCCTCGACCTGGGACGCGGGGCGCGGGCGCAGCGAGCAGCCCGCGGCGGAACTCGTCGCGGAGGTCATGCGAGGTTTCGGGTGGCGACCGGAGGTCACCGAGGTCGTCCCCGGGCGTCCCAACGTCGTCGCGGTGGTGGACGGTGGCCTGCCCGGCCCGACGCTGATGTTCGAGGGGCACACCGACGTCGTCACCGAGGGCGCTCCCGAGGAGTGGACTGTCGACCCGTTCGGCGGCGACATCGTCGACGGGCGGCTGTACGGTCGCGGCTCCGCCGACATGAAGGCCGGTGTCGCCGCGATGATCCACGCGACCCGGGCCGTCGAGCTGGCCGGGCCGTTCCCGGGCCGGATCGTGGTGGCGGCCCTGGTGGACGAGGAGGGCCAGATGCTCGGGGCGAAGCACTTCACCACGACGCCGCTGGCCGGTGAGGTGGACGCCGCGATCATCTGCGAGCCGGAGGCGGAGGAGATCTGCGCGGTCGCCAAGGGCGCCGTCCGGCTGCTGGTCACGTGCACCGGCAAGATGGCGCACGGCGCGATGCCGCAGCACGGCCGCAACCCCGTCCCCGCGTTGGCCGAGCTGGTCGCCGCGCTCGGCCGGTTCCAGAAGGAGCTGCAGGCCGACCCGGGTGAGCACGAGCACCTCGGCCTGACGTTCCTGACCCCCACGGTCCTGGACGCCGGCTCCGCCGACCAGCTCAACGTCATCCCCGGCCGCGCCGTGCTCGGCGTGGACTGCCGGACCGTACCCGGTGTCGACCACGCCGCCCTCGCCGCGCGCGTCCGCGCCGACGCCGACGCCATCGGCGCCCGGCACGGCGTCACCTTCGCCGTCGAGGTCGTCGACGACCGGCCGTGCGCGGTCACCCCGGAGGACCACCCGATCTCGCTCGCCGTGGCCGACGCGCACCGCGCCGTCACCGGCGCCGAGCCGGTCTTCGGCGGCGTGCCCGGCGCGACCGACGGCACGATCCTGTGGCGCGACAGCGGCATCCCGAACGTCGTGTACGGCCCGGGCCCGAAGTGGATCGCCCACCAGCCCGACGAGTACGTCGAGGTCGACGACATCGTCCGCAAGACGAAGGTCTACGCCGAGGCGGCGCTGGCCTTCCTCAACGGGGCCACCGGCGCCCGGTCGGGTGCGGCGTCGTGACCGCGCAGGAGCTGCTGAACGCGCTGCCCGCCGGCCTGCCGATCGGCGCGGGCTGGACCACCACCGCGCAGACCGCGCCGGTCCGGTTCCCGTACGACGGCAGCATCGTGACCCAGGCGCCGTGGGGCGACATCGCCGACGGGGAGGCGGCTGTCGAAGCCGCGCGGGAGGTCGCCGCGGAGATGGCCGGCCTGCCCGGTCACCGGCGGCGCGCGATCCTGACGACAGTCGCCGCCGAGGTGCGCGCCCGCGCCGACGACCTCGCCGAGCTGCTGGTCCTGGAGACCGGCAAGCCGCTCGTCGACTGCCGGGTCGAGGTCGCCCGCACGCTGGTCACGCTGGAGACCGCCGCCGAGGAGGTCGGGCACCTGACCGGCGAGACGGTGGCACTGGACATGCAGCCGGCCGGCGAGGGCATGCTCGGCTTCTGGGTGCGCCGCCCGGTCGGTGTCGTCGTCGGCATCACCGGATTCAACTACCCCCTGCTCCTGGCCGCCCACAAGGTCGCGCCGTCGGTCGCGGCGGGCTGCCCGGTGATCGTCAAGCCGGCGCCGAACACGCCGCTGGCCACGCTGGTGCTGGTCGACCTGTTCCGCCGGGCGGGCTGCCCGGCCGCCGGGGTCCAGCTCGTCACCGGTGGCGTCGAGGTCGGCAAGCTCCTGACCACGCATCCCGGCGTCGCCGCCGTGTCGTTCACCGGGTCGGCGCAGGTCGGCCACCAGATCGCCCGCGCCGCGGCCCCGCGCAAGGTGCTGCTCGAACTCGGGTCCAACGCGGCGCTCGTCGTCGGCCGCGACGCCGACCTGGACCGGGCCGCGGAAGCGGTCGTACGCGGGGGGTTCTACGCCTCCGGTCAGGCGTGCATCAGCGTGCAGCGGGTGATCGTCGAGGAGCCGGTCCGCGAGGCGCTGCTGGAACGCCTCCAGCCGCTGCTGGCGACGGTCACCACCGGTGACCCCCGGTCCGCCGACACCCGGGTGTCCGCCCTGGTGGACGAGGCGTCCACCGAGCGGGTCCACTCCTGGGTGGATCGCGCGGTCGCCGCCGGTGCGCGCTGCCTGGCCGGCGGTACGGCGCAGGGCCGGGTGCTGCAACCGACGGTGCTCGTCGACGTCCCCGAGGACGCCGAGTGCTGGGCGGAGGAGATCTTCGGGCCGGTGGTCTGCGTCCGGTCGGTGCCGGACATGGACGCCGCGGTCGAGCTGGTCAACCGGTCCCGGTACGGGCTCCAGGCCGCCGTCTTCACCCGTGACCTGGCGGTGGCCCTGGACGTCGTGCGCCGTCTCGATGTCGGCGGGGTGCTCGTCAACGAGGTGCCCGGCTTCCGCGCCGACAACATGCCGTACGGCGGCGTCAAGGACTCCGGCGTCGGCCGGGAGGGACCGCGCTTCGCCATGGAGGAGCTGACCGTGACCAAGATGGTGATGATCAGGCCATGATTCGGAGTGGGAGCACACACGCATGGTGATCTACTTCGTCCGGCGGCTGGCCATCCTCGCGGTATCCCTGTTCGCCGCGTCGATCCTCGTCTTCACGATGCTGTCGCTGCTGCCGGGCGACCAGGCGCAGGCGATGCTGGGTGTGAACGCCACCCCGGAGGCGCTGGAGGCGCTGCGGGAACAGTTCGGGACGAACCGCCCGTTCACCGAGCGGTACCTCGACTGGGCCGGCGGCCTGATCCGCGGTGACTTCGGCATCTCGCCGCTCAGCGGGGTGTCGGTGGGCTCGGAGATCGCCGACAAGCTCGGCGTGACGGTGCCGCTGATCCTGGCCGGGATGACGCTGGCGCTGCTCATCGCCGTGCCGCTGGGCATCCTCGCCGCCGTGAAGAGCCGGACCGCGATCGGGACGGCGCTGTCGGCGCTGAGCCAGGTCGGCATCGCCGTGCCGTCGTTCTGGCTCGGCATCCTGCTCATCACCGTGTTCGCGGTGAAGCTGCAGTGGCTGCCCGCCGGCGGGTTCACCGGATGGGACGACGTCGGCGGCGCCGTGCAGGCCCTGCTGATGCCGGCGCTGGTACTCGGCGTGGCCCAGGGCGCGATCCTGATGCGCTACGTCCGGTCCGCGGTGGTCGAGGTCATGCAGGAGGACTTCATCCAGACCGCGCGGGCCAAGGGGCTCAGCCGCTCGCAGGCGCTGACCCGGCACGCGCTGCGCAACGCGGCCATCCCGGTCATCACCGTCCTCGGTCTGCAACTCGCGACGCTGCTCATCGGCACCGTCGTGATCGAGAACGTCTTCGGCCTGCCCGGTCTCGGCCGGATGCTGCTGCAGGACGTCGGCAACCGCGACCTGCTGAAGGTGCAGGGCACCGTGATGGTGCTGACCGCCGCGGTGCTTCTGATCAACTTCGTCGTCGACGTGGTGTACCACGCGGTCGACCCCAGGCTGAGGAGCAAGGCATGACATCAGTCGCCGACGCCCCACCGGACGCCACCGCCGACGTCGTCGCGGCCGGCCCGGTCAAGCCGCGCCGCCGCTGGAACCTCACGCTGGTGATCGGCGCCGGCCTGGTGGGCCTGGTCGTCCTCACCGCGCTGGTGTCGTTCCTCTGGACGCCGTACGACCCCACCCGGGTCGACCCGTCGCAGACGCTGCTCTCCCCGGGCGGGGACCACTGGCTCGGCACCGACCACTTCGGCCGGGACATCGTCAGCCAGCTCCTCGTCGGCGCGCGGACCACCCTGTTCGTCGGTGTGGTCGCCGTCGCGATCGCCGCCGCTGTGGGCGTACCCCTGGGTCTGCTCGCCGCCACCGGGCACCGCTGGCTCAGCGAGCCGGTGATGCGGGCGCTGGACATCGTGTTCGCCTTCCCGGCCATCCTGCTGGCGATCATCCTGGCCGCCGGCTTCGGCGCCTCCACGCTCACCGGCATGATCGCGATCGGCGTCGCCAACGTGCCGGTGTTCGGCCGCCTCACCCGGGCCGGCGCGATGCAGGTGCTGCAGAGCGACTTCGTGCTGGCCGCGCGCAGCTACGGCCGCCGGGGCGTGGTGCTCATGGTCCGGTACGTGCTGCCCAACATCGCCGCCCTGCTCATCGTGCAGGCGTCGGTGTCGTTCGCGCACGCGGTGCTCGCCGAGGCGGCGCTGTCCTACCTCGGGTACGGCACCCCGCCACCGACCCCCACCTGGGGCCGGATGCTCCAGGAGGCCCAGAACTACTTCGTCGTGCAGCCGATGCTCGCCGTCTGGCCCGGTCTGGCCATCGCCCTGTCGGTGCTCGGCTTCAACCTCATGGGCGACGGGCTGCGCGACGCCCTCGACCCGCGGCTGAGAGGACGGTGAGCGGCGTGAGCGGGCTCGTGGTGGAGGACCTCGTCGTCAAGGTCCACGACATCCAGGCCGTCAAGGGCGTCTCGTTCGAGATCGGGCGGGGCCGGCGGATGGGGCTGATCGGCGAGTCCGGCTGCGGCAAGTCCCTGACCGCGCTCGCGCTGATGGGCCTGCTGCCCCACGGCGTGACCGCGACCGGGCGGGTGCTGCTGAACGGCCGCAACCTGCTCGACCTGTCCGACAAGGAGATGTGCGCGGTCCGCGGCAACGACATCGCCATGGTGTTCCAGGAGCCGATGACGGCGCTGAACCCGCTGATGCGGGTCGGCAACCAGGTCGCCGAGTCGCTGCGGCTGCACAAGGGCATGAACCGCGCGGCGGCCTCGGCCCGGGCCGTCGAACTGCTCGAACGGGTCCAGCTGCCCGAGCCCGACCGGACCGCGCGCAAGTACCCGCACCAGCTCTCCGGCGGTCAGCGGCAGCGCGTCGTACTGGCCATCGCGCTGGCGTGCGACCCGGCCGTGCTGGTCGCGGACGAGCCCACCACGGCGCTGGACGTCACGGTGCAGGCGGAGATGCTGCGGCTGATGGACACGCTGGTGCGCGAGGAGGGCGCGTCGCTGCTGCTCATCACGCACGACCTGCCGGTCGTCGCCAGCATCTGCGAGGAACTGCTCGTCATGTACGGGGGCTCGATCGTCGAGCACGGCGACGTGGCGACGGTGTTCGACTCGCCCCGGCACCCGTACACGGCGGGCCTGCGGGCGTCCACGGTGCTGGAGAGCACCGACGGCAGCGGCCGGCTGTCGACCATCCCGGGCCGCGTGCCGTCGCTCGGGTCGTTCCCCACCGGCTGCGTGTACCGCAACCGCTGCCCGCGCGCCGACGACGTCTGCGGCACCGTGCCGCTGCTGACGGCGCCGCCCGGCAGCACCCAGCGGGCCGCCTGCCACCACCCGATCGAGAGCGACCAGCCCCTAGGAAGCGGGAAGGCCAGCGCATGACCACCACCCCGTTGCTGGAAGCCGTCGACGTGGTGCGCGAGTACCGCGCCCCGCGGCGGTCGCTGCGTACGCCGGGCCAGCCGATCCGCGCGCTCGACGGCGTGAGCGTGCAGGTCCACGAGGGCGAGGCGTTCGGCATCGTGGGGGAGAGCGGCTCCGGCAAGTCCACGCTGTCGCGCATCCTCATGGCCCTCGACCGGCCGACGTCCGGCACCGCGTTCTACAACGGGCAGCGGATCAGCGGCGTACCGGAGCGGAAGCTCGCGTTCCTGCGCCGCGACGTGCAGATGGTGCTGCAGGACCCGATGTCGTCGCTGAACCCGCGGATGCGCGTCGCGGACATCATCGCGGAGCCGATGCGCGCGCTGCGCCTGCCCGGCGACCACCGGGCCCGCGTGGCCGAGCTGATGCACTCGGTGGGCCTGCCCGAGGAGGCGGTGACCCGCTACCCGCACCAGTTCTCCGGCGGCCAGCGGCAGCGCATCGCCATCGCCCGCGCCCTCGCGGCCGGGCCGAAGGTCATCGTCGGCGACGAGCCGGTCAGCGCGCTCGACGTCTCGGTCCGCGCGCAGATCCTCAACCTGCTCACCGACCTGGCCGAGCAGTTCAAGCTGACCCTGATCCTGGTCTCCCACGACCTGTCCGTGGTCCGGTACCTCTGCGACCGGATCGCGGTGATGAACCAGGGCCGGATCGTCGAGACGGGTGACACCGAATCGATCTACTCCGACCCCCGGCACCCCTACACCCAGAGGCTGCTGTCCGCGGTGCCCACCCTGAGCGGCGACCTCCTGGACCGATTCAACAGGAGCAGCACATGAGGTTGGTTGACCGCGTCGCCGTCGTCACCGGAGGCGCCAGCGGCATCGGACTGGCCACCGTCGGCCGGCTCGTCGAGGAGGGCGCGCGCGTCGTCATCGCCGACCTCGACGGCGACCGCGCCGCCAAGGCGGCCGCCGACTTCGGGTCCGCCGTCGTCGGCGTGGCCTGCGACGTCACCCGGGCCGCCGACTGCCGCGCCGCCGTCGAGACCGCCGTCGAGCGGTTCGGCCGGCTCGACCTCATGCACGCCAACGCCGGTACGCCGTTCACCGGCCCGCTGGACGAGGTGGACCAGGCGACGCTGGACCGCGTGGTCGACGTCAACCTCAAGGGCGCGTTCTGGACCGCGCAGGCCGCCGCGCCCGCGCTGATCGAGGCCGGTGGCGGCGCGATCGTGTTCACCGCGTCGCTGCAGGCGGTCATCGCCCGCCCCCGGTACGCGCCGTACACCGCCGCCAAGCACGGCGTCATCGGTCTGATGAAGGCGCTGGCGCTGGAACTCGCGCCGCACGGCGTCCGGGTCAACGCGATCGCCCCGGCGGCGACCGAGACGCCGATGCTCTCGGCGTTCCTCGGCGGGATGGGTGACGTGCCGGACAGCGCCCGGGAGAACTTCCGGGCGTCGATCCCGCTGGGCCGCATGGCGACGCCGCGCGACTCCGCCGACGCGGTGGTGTTCCTCGCCAGCGACGAGGCGCGGATGGTGACGGGCCACACGCTCGTCCTCGACGGCGGCACGACGGCCGGCTGAGGCGCCAGGTGACCAGTTCGCTGGCGGACCCTCCGTACGAGGGCACGATCGGGCGCACCTACCACGAGTCGACGGAGCACTGGAGCGCGCCGCAGTCGGCCGCCCCGGGCACCCCGAACGTGGTGTACGTGCTGCTGGACGACGTCGGGTTCGCCGACTTCGGCTGCTTCGGCGCCGAGATCGACACCCCGACGATCGACCGGCTGGCCGCGTCCGGGCTGCGGTACACCAACTTCCACACCTCGCCGCTGTGCTCGCCGACCCGGGCCAGCGTGCTCACCGGCCGCAACCACCACAGCGTCGGCATGCGCATGCTGTCCAACTTCGACAGCGGCTTCCCCAGCGGGCGGGGGCGGATCACCCACGCCGCCGCCACCGTCGCGGAGATGCTCGGCGACGCCGGGTTCAACACCATGGCGGTCGGCAAGTGGCACGTCGCGCCGCTGGAGCACACCACGCCGTCCGGCCCGTACGACCAGTGGCCGCTGGGCCGTGGCTTCGAGCGGTACTACGGCTTCCTGGAGGCCGAGACCGACAACTTCTATCCGGAACTGGTGTACGACAACCACCAGGTGGACCCGCCGGCCACCCCGGAGGAGGGCTACCACCTGACCGAGGACCTGACCGACCGGGCCATCGGGTTCGTCCGGGACCAGACCTCGTTCACCCCGGAGAAGCCGTTCTTCCTGTATCTGGCGTACGCCGCCGCGCACGCGCCGCACCAGGCCCCGCCGGAGTACCTGGCGAAGTACCGGGGCCGCTACGACGCCGGCTGGGACGTCATCCGCGCGGACCGGCACCGGAGGCAGATCGGGCTCGGCATCGTCCCGCCGGACGCGCCGCTGCCACCGCACAACCCCGGCGTCGTCCCGTGGGACGACGTGCCGCCGGAGCAGCGGCGCCTGTTCGCCCGCATGCAGGAGGCGTACGCGGCGATGGTCGACCACACCGACGCCCAGCTCGGGCGCCTGGTCGACTTCCTGGAGCGGATCGGCCGGCTCGACAACACGATCTTCGTGGTCATGTCGGACAACGGGGCGAGCCCCGAGGGCACGCCGCTGGGCACGCTCAACCCGACCGCGTTCCAGAACCGGGTGCCGGAGAACCTCCAGGACAGCCTGGCCCGGATCGACGAGATCGGCGGCCCGCGCGCGCAGAGCAACTATCCGCTGGGCTGGGCCCAGGTCAGCAACACCCCGTTCCGCCGCTACAAGCAGCACACCCACGAGGGCGGGGTCCGGGTGCCGTTCGTGCTGAGCTGGCCGGCCGGTGACGTACCCGGCGGGGGAGTGCGGACGCAGTTCCAGCACAGCATCGACGTCACCGCGACGGTGCTGGACCTCGTCGGGGTGCAGCCGCCCGCGGTGCGCCGGGGCGTCCCGCAGATGCCGCTGCACGGCCGTAGCTTCCGCGACGGGCTGCGCGACCCGGCGGCGCCACCGTCACGGGACCGCCAGTACTTCGAGATGTTCGGCCACCGCGGCATCTACCACCAGGGCTGGAAGGCTGTCGCGTTCCACGAGCGGGGCACCTCGTGGGACGAGGACCGCTGGGAGCTGTACCGGATCGACGAGGACCCGACCGAGAGCCGCGACCTGGCCGCCGAGCATCCGGAGGTGCTGCGGCGCCTCATCGAGGAGTTCTGGATCGAGGCGGCCCGCTACGACGTGCTGCCGCTGGACGACAGGGGATTCGCGGTTCGGGCCCGGGTGCCGCGACCCGGATCGGTACGGGACCGGCTGGACTTCACCTACCTGGCGGGCGTACCGACGATCTCCGGCGCGGCGGTGCCGCCGACGATGAACCGCTCGCACGCCATCACCGCCCGGGTGCACCGCACCGACGCCACCCAGGGCGGCGTGATCGTGGTGCTCGGCAACGTCAGCGGCGGCTACGTGCTGCACATCCAGGACAACCACCTGGTGTACGAGTACAACCACCTCGGCACCCACTACGTGCTGCGGTCCGAGGGCGAGTTGCCGCTGGGCCCGGTGGAGCTGACCTTCGAGCTGACCAAGACCGCCGACTGCCAGGGCACCGGCCGCCTGTTCGTGGACGGCGAGGCGGCGGGCGAGGCGCTGTTCCCGCGGTTGCTGCCGTTCTTCCACGGGTTCGCCGGCATGGACGTCGGGCGCAGCATCCACTCGCCGGTGTCGCCGAGCTACCCGGCCCGGCACGAGTTCTCCGGCGAGCTGGAGTACGTGCGGTTCCGGCTCGCCGCGTCCGAGGAGGTGGGTGAGCCCATCGCCCCGGCGGGCGACGTCGCGCCGCGTCCGTCGGCCGGCGTCGGGTTCGAGGTCGTGGACTGACGCGCGCGCCCGCGCGTACGGCGACGGCGCGTGGACGGACCTCGTTGTCCGTCCACGCGCCGTCCGTCCACCGGGGCCTCAGCGCAGGGCCAGACCCCACAGCGGGTCCTCCAGGAACCGGCCGACGTGGGCGAGCACCCGGCTGCCCAGTTCCCCGTCCACCAGCCGGTGGTCGAACGACAGCGACAACTGCACCGTCCACCGGGGAACGACCTGCTCGTCGACCACCCACGGCATCCGGCGCAGCGCGCCGAGGCAGAGGATCGCCGCCTCGCCGGGGTTGAGGATCGGAGTGCCGGCGTCCACGCCGAACACGCCGATGTTGGTGATGGTGATCGTCCCTCCGGCCAGGTCGGCGGGACGGGTGCGGCCCTCCCGCGCGGTGCTCGCCAGCTCGTTGAGGGCGACCGCGAGGTCCCGTACCGGAAGGGTCTGCGCGGCCTTGATGTTCGGCACGAGCAGGCCGCGCGGCGTCGCGGCGGCGATGCCCAGGTTGACGTCGGCGAACCGGACGATCTCCTGGTTCTCCTCGTCCCAACTGGAGTTCACGTCCGGATGCCGGCGGACGGCGTCCAGCACCGCCAGCGACGCCACGAGCAGCGGGCTGACCTTCACCCCCTGGAAGGCCGGGTCCTGCCTCAGCCGGTCCACGAACTCGACGGTGCCGGTCATGTCGACGGTGAGGAACTCGGTGACGTGCGGCGCGGTGAACGCGCTGGCGACCATGGCGGCGGCGGTCGCCTTGCGGACCCCGCGCACGGGCAGGCGCTCGTCCCGCCGGGCGTCGGTCGCCGGCGCCGGGCCGGTGGTGTGGTCGAGCAGGTCCTGGCGCGTGATCCGGCCGCCGGGGCCGCTGCCGCGTACCTCGGTCAGCTCCACACCGAGGTCCTTGGCGAGCTTGCGCAGCGGAGGCTTGGTGAGCACCGGCGGCCGGGACGTGTGCGCCGGGCGGGCCGGCTCGGCCGGGCGTACCGACGGCGTGGCGCGGCGTGGCCGCCGCGTCCGCGCCTGGGCGGACACCCCGTAGCCGACGAGCACCGCGGTGCGTTCCTCGGCGGGCTCCTCGGTGGCCGGCGATGCGGCGGCCGGCGCGGCGTCCGGGTCGTCCCCGGTCCGGATCGCGATGATCGGCGAGCCGACCTCGACGGTCTGCCCCTCCTCGGCCAGGAGGCGGTCCACCACCCCGGCATACGGGCTGGGCAGCTCGACCACGGCCTTGGCGGTCTCAATGTCCACGATGACGTCGTTGAGGCCGACCGGATCGCCCGGTGCGACCCGCCAGGTGACGATCTCGGCCTCGGTGAGGCCCTCGCCGACGTCGGGCAGACGGAACTGCTGAACGGTCACGTGTACCTCTCCCTTCAGGCGGCCAGGACGCGGTCGACGGCGTCGAGGATCCGGTCCAGGTCGGGCAGGTACTCCTCCTCGACCTTCGCCGGCGGGTACGGCAGGTTGAACCCGCCGACCCGCTCGACCGGCGCCTCCAGCGAGTAGAAGCACCGGCTCGTCACCTGCGCGACGACCTCGGCACCGAACCCGGCGAACGTGGGGGCCTCGTGGACCACCACCGCCCGGCCGGTGCGGCGCACCGACTCCTCGATGGTCGCCACGTCCAGCGGGGAGATGGACCGCAGGTCGATCACCTCGATGTTGCGGCCCTCCTGCGCCGCGGCCTCGGCGGCGGCCACGCAGGTGGCGACAGTGCCGCCGTACGTCAGCAGCGTCACGTCGCTGCCCGGCCGTACGGTCCGGGCGCGGTCCAGTGGCAGCGGCGGCCCGGCGGGGGTCACCTCGCCCTTGACCCAGTAGCGGCGCTTCGGCTCGTAGAAGATGACCGGGTCGTCACCGGCGACGGCCTGCCGGATCATCCAGTGCGCGTCGTCCGGGCTGGCGCAGTAGACGACCCGCAGTCCGGCGGTGTGCGCGAAGTACGCCTCGTTCGACTCGCTGTGGTGCTCCACCGCGCCGATGCCGCCACCGACCGGGATCCGGATCACCACCGGCAGGGCGGTACGGCCGCCGGTGCGGGCCCGCATCTTGGCGAGCTGGGAGACGATCTGGTTGAACGCGGGGTACACGAAGCCGTCGAACTGGATCTCGCAGACCGGGCGGTACCCGCGCAGCGCCAGCCCGATGGCCGTGCCGACGATCCCGGACTCGGCGAGGGTGGTGTCCACCACCCGGGCCTCACCGAAGTCCTTCTGGAGACCGTCGGTGACCCGGAAGACGCCGCCGAGCCGGCCGACGTCCTCGCCCATCAGGAGGACCTTGTCGTCGTCCTCCATGGCGCGGCGCAGGCCGGAGTTCAGTGCCTGACAGAGGGTGAGCATGAACGAGTTCTCCGATCGCGGGCGGGCGTCAGTCGAGGAAGGAGGCGCGGTAGGCGACGAACGCGTCGCGCTCCTCCCGCAGGAGCGGGGGCACGTCGGCCAGCACCGTGGCGAAGGCGTCGGCGAGGTCCGGCGCCGTCAGGGCCAGGCACTCCCGGCGGGTCCGGTCGGCCAGTTCGTCCGCCTCGGCCTGGATCTCGCCGAGGAACGCCTCGTCGCTCCAGCCCTCGGCGCGCATGAGCGCCTCGACCCGGGCCAGCGGGTCCCGCGCCCGCCACGCCTCCAGCTCATCGTCCGTGCGGTACCGGGTCGGGTCGTCGGACGTGCTGTGCCCGCCCATCCGGTACGTGGTGGCCTCGACGATCGCGGGGCCGGCGCCGGACCGGGCGTGCTCGGTCACCGCCGACGTCACCGCGTACACCGCCAGCACGTCGTTGCCGTCGACCCACTCGCTGCGCAGGCCGAATCCGGCGCCGCGCCGGTGGATCGGGGTACGCGTCTGCGACGCCGTCGGCGTCGAGATGGCCCACTGGTTGTTCTGGCAGAAGAACACCATCGGGGCGGCGTTCACGGCGGCGATGTTCATCGCCTCGCTCGCGTCGCCCTCGCTGGCGGCGCCGTCACCGAAGTACGTGACGACGACCGTGTCGCTGCCGTCGCGCTGCACCCCGAGGGCGTACCCGGTGGCGTGCAGCAGCTGGGCGGCCAGCACCAGCGTGTAGATGTGGAACGAGTACGGCTCCGGGTCCCAGCCGCTGTGCGCGACGCCGCGCCACTGACGCAGCAGGTCGGCCGGGCCGATGCCCCGCCACAGGGCCGCGGCGTGCTCCCGGTAGCTCGGGAAGACGTAGTCGTCGGCGCGTACCGCCGCGACCGAACCGATCTGGGCGGCCTCCTGGCCGCGGCACTGCAGCCACAGGCCCAGCTCACCCTGCCGCTGCAACGCGAACGCCTCGTCGTCGAGGCGGCGGGCGAGCCGCATCCCCCGGTACAGGTCGCGGGTGAGGCGGCCGAGGGCGTCACGGTCGGCGTCGACGTCCGGGTGCAGGCGCCCGTCCGGGGTGACGAGCTGGGTCCAGCCCTCGGACGTACGCGGAAGGCCGGTGGTGCCGGCGAAGGGGTTGGTGACCGGTGGGTCGGCGAGATCTACGGTAGTCATTCGTCACCTTCTGGGTGCGTCGGTCTCCGCGTCGCCGGGGTCACCGGCCGTCCCGCGGATCTCGGATACGGGACCGCCCGCCGGGGTGGACCCGGCGGGCGGTGATGGGCAGTGCCTCAGACCGTGTGGCGGTCGGCGAGTGTCAGCGCCTCGTCGAGGATCGCCAGGCCCGCCTTGGCCTCCGTCTCCGACACGGTGCACGGCGGCACCACGTGGATCCGGTTGAAGTTCGCGAACGCGACCAGGCCGCCCCGCTTGCACGCGGCCAGCACCTCGTTCATCTCCGGCGACGACGACCCGTACGGCGCCAGCGGCTCCTTCGTCTCGCGGTCGCGTACCAGTTCCAGCGCCCAGAACACGCCGAGCCCGCGTACGTCACCGACGCTCGGGTGCCGGTCGGCCAGCTCCCGCAGTCCCGGGCCCAGCACGTCGGCGCCGATCGTGGCGGCGTTCTCGACGATCCGTTCGTCGCGCATCACGTTGATGGTCGCGACGGCGGCGGCGGTGGCCAGCGGGTGACCGGAGTAGGTCAGGCCGCCGGGGTAGGCGCGGGTGGCGAACGTCTCGGCGACGTGGTCGGCGATCACCACACCGCCGAGCGGGACGTAACCGGAGTTCACGCCCTTCGCGAAGGTGATCAGGTCGGGCGTCACGCCGTAGTGGTCGATGGCGAACCAGGCGCCGGTACGCCCGAAGCCCGCCATCACCTCGTCGGCGATGTAGAGGATGCCGTGCTTGTCGCACAGCTCCCGTACGCCCGCGAGGAAGCCCGGCGGCGGCGGCATGATGCCGGCGGTGCCCGGCACCGTCTCCAGCACGATCGCGGCGATGGTGGACGGGCCCTCCATCTCCACCACGCGTTCGAGGTGGCGCAGCGCGAGCGTGCACTCCTCCTCCTCGGTCGTGGCGCCGAACTCCGACCGGTACAGGAACGGGCCGAAGAAGTGCACGACCCCGGCGGTGCCGTTGTCGCTGGGCCAGCGGCGCGGGTCGCCGGTGAGGTTCACCGCGGTCTGGGTGCCGCCGTGGTAGCTGCGGTACTGCGACAGCACCTTCGGCCGGCCGGTGTGCAGCCGGGCCATCCGGACGGCGTGCTCGATCGCGTCCGCGCCGCCGTTGGTGAAGAACACCTTCTCCAGGCCCGCCGGGGTCAGCTCGGCGATCAGCCGGGCCGCCTCGCCGCGGGCGTCGTTGGCGTACGACGGCGCGATCGTGCACAGCTTGGCGGCCTGCTCCTGGATCGCCGCGACCACCACCGGGTGCTGGTGGCCGATGTTGGTGTTGACGAGCTGCGACGAGAAGTCCAGGTAGCGGTTCCCGTCGCCGTCCCAGAAGTACGAGCCCTCGGCCCGCTCGACCACCATCGGGTCGAGCAGCGACTGGGCGGACCAGGAGTGGAAGACGTGGGCCCGGTCGAGTTCGTAGGTGCGGCGTGCGCTGCTGCTCATCGGCGTTCTCTCTCCGCTGCTCAGACGTTCTCGGGGAAGCCGAGGTTGATGCCGCCGTGGCTGGGGTCGAGCCACCGGGAGGTGACGACCTTGCCGCGGGTGAAGAAGTGCACGCCCTCGGCGCCGTGGGCGTGCGAGTCGCCGAAGAGGCTGTCCTTCCAGCCACCGAAGGAGTAGTAGGCCATTGGCACCGGGATCGGCACGTTGACGCCGACCATGCCGACCTCGACCTCGTTCTGGTAGCGGCGGGCCGCACCGCCGTCGTTGGTGAAGATGGCCGTGCCGTTGCCGTACCGGTTGGCGTTCACCAGCGCGAGCGCCTCGTCGTAGCTGCCGACGCGCACCACGGAGAGCACCGGCCCGAAGATCTCGTCGGTGTAGACGCTCATCTCCGGCGACACCCGGTCCAGCAGGCTCGGGCCGAGCCAGAACCCGGACTCGTCGCCGTCGACCCGCACGTCGCGGCCGTCCACCACCAGCTCCGCGCCGGCCTCGACACCCGCGTCGAGGTACGACGCGACGCGGTCGCGGTGCTCCTGGGTGACCAGCGGGCCCATGTCGCAGGAGCGCCGGCCGTCACCGACCTTCAGCGTGGCGATCCGCTCGCGGATCCGGGCCACCAGGTCGTCGGCGACGGGCTCGACGACGACCAGGGCCGAGATCGCCATGCACCGCTCGCCGGCCGAGCCGAACCCGGCGTTCACCGCCGCGTCGGCCGCCAGGTCGAGGTCGGCGTCCGGCAGCACCACCATGTGGTTCTTCGCGCCGCCGAGGGCCTGGACGCGCTTGCCGTTGCGGGTGCCGGTCTCGTACACGTACCGGGCGATCGGCGTGGAACCGACGAACGACACCGCCTTGACCTCGGGGTGCTCCAGCAGCCGGTCCACGGCGACCTTGTCGCCGTGCACGACGTTGAACACGCCGGCGGGCAGGCCGGCCTGCTCCCACAGCCGGGCCACGAGCAGCGACGCGGACGGGTCCTTCTCGCTGGGCTTGAGCACGACGGCGTTGCCCGCCGCGATGGCGATGGGCACGAACCACATCGGGACCATCACCGGGAAGTTGAAGGGGGAGATCACGGCGCAGACGCCGACCGGCTGCCGGATGGAGTAGACGTCCACGTTCGTGGAGACGCCCTCCGAGTAGCCGCCCTTGAGCAGGTGCGGGATGCCGCACGCGAACTCGACGACCTCCAGGCCCCGGGTGACCTCGCCGAGGGCGTCGGAGACGACCTTGCCGTGCTCGGCCGTGATCAGCTCGGCCAGCTCCTGCTTGTGCTGGTTGACCAGCTCCCGGAACGCGAACAGCACCTGCGTGCGCTTGGTCAGCGACGAGTTCCGCCAGGAGGCGAACGCGGCGGCGGCGGAGGCGACGGCCTGGTCCACCTCGTCGACCGAGGCCAGCGGCACCTCGGTCCGGACCGCGCCCAGCGCCGGATCGTAGACTGGGGCCGTACGCTCGGTGACGCCGGCGAACGGCTTGCCGTCGATCCAGTGGGTCACCCGCTCCAGCGGGACGGGAGCGGGCGCGGTGCCGGGTGCTGTCTGGGTCATGCCCGGGATCATCTGCGCTTCCCCAGGTCGGGGCAATGGGCACTGTGTCGTTCCCGTCCGCGGGAAGCGCACATACTGTGCGCCGGAGGAGAGGGGGAGACGCTCCGATGCCCATGACGGTCCGCGACGTGCTCGAACTGCCGGCGTTGCAGCAGGCCGGGCCGCGCGTCCTGGCGGGCCGGGACCGGCTGGACGCGCCGGTGCGCTGGGTGCACGTCGCCGAGATCCCCGAGATCGCCGACCTGCTCCGGGGCGGCGAGCTGGTGCTGACCACCGGTATCGGGCTGCCCCCTGACGACGACGGCCTGCGCCGGTGGATCGACGGCTTGGCGGCGGTCGGGGTGGCGGGTGTGGTGGTCGAGCTGGGCCGCCGGTTCGGCGGCACGCTGCCGGCCGGGCTGGTCGAGCACGCCCGCAGCCGGAACATGCCCCTCATCGCGCTGCGGCGCGAGATGCGTTTCGTCGCCGTCACCGAGGTCGTCCACTCCGTGATCGTCGAGGAGCAGACGGCCGACCTGCTCGCGAAGGACGAGATCCACCGCATCTTCACCGAGCTGTCGGTGGAGGGCGCCGAGCCCCGGCAGGTGCTCCGCGAGGTCACCCGCCTGTCCCGGCGTCCCGCCGTACTGGAGAACCTCGCCCATCACGTGCTGGCGTACGAGACCGGCCCGCTCACCGCCGAGGAACTGCTCGACCGCTGGGAGACCCGCTCCCGCGCGGTCGAGGTCCCGTCCGGCACCGGCTACGAGCCGCGCTCGGGCTGGCTGGTGACGAGCGTCGAGGCGCGCGGCAACCGGTGGGGGCGGCTCGTGCTGCTGTGCGAGCAGGAGCCGCCGGCCCGGACCCGGGTGCTGCTGGAGCGCGCCGCGTCCACCATCGCGCTGAACCAGCTCGTGGCCCGGGACTCGTCGTCTGTCGAACGGCAGGCGCGCAGCAGCCTGCTGCTGAGCATCGTCAACCACTCGGCGCCCACCCGGGACGTGGCGCTGCGGGCGCGCGGGCTCGGTGTCGTCCTGGAGCAGCGACTGCTGCTCGGCGTCGTGGTCCGGCGGCGGCGTCCGGCCCCGGCCGGCGGCGCCGGCCCGAACGCGCCCCGGCGGGAACTGCTGGACGCGGTGGAGACGGCGGTACGCGAGTGCGGGCTAGCCGCGCTGGTCGGTGACGTGGACGAGGCGGCCGGTGGCACCGGCGTCACGCTCCTCGTCGCGCTCGACGAGACCGGCTCCGACGAAGCGGCGCTGCACGGCCTGTCCACCGCGCTCACCCGGGCGGGGTGCCGAGCCGGCTCGGACGTCGTCGTCGCCGCCGGATCGGTGGTCCGGACGCTCGACCTGGCCCGGCGTTCGCTTGTCGAAGCGGCGCAGGTGGCCGACGCCACGGTGCACACCGCCGAGCCCCGCCCGTTCTACCGGCTCGGCGACGTCCGCCTGCGGGGCCTGCTGTACCTGCTCCGCGACGACGTGCGCCTGCAGACGTTCGTCGAGCGCGAGCTGGGCCCGCTGCTCTCCTACGACCAGCGGCACGGCACGAACCACGTCGCGCTGCTGGAGACGTACCTCGTGGAGGGCCGCAACAAGCGGCGCGCGGCGGACGCGATGTCGCTGTCGCGATCCGCGCTCTACCAGCGGCTGGAGTTGATCGAGCGGGTGCTCGGCGTCGACCTGGACTCGAGCGAGCGGCGCCTGTCGCTGCACGTGGCGCTCACCGCCCGGGACGTCATGCGCGCCGGCGGCCCGGAGCCCACCGGCTGATCGTCACCTGTGGGTGCCGCGGCCCGACCGGAGGCGCCGCGCGCCGTCGCGGGTCGGCGCGCTGTGCACGCTGACGCTGACCACCGGTACGGCGTTCGCGACGCTCTTGCGGACCGTCTCCATCGGCGCCGTGCCGGGGGTGCACTCGACGATCATCACCGCGGACCGGTCGGGGCACTGCACGTACTGGACGTGTGAGACGGCGACCCGGCGGGAGTGCAGCACGGAGAGCACCTTGAGCAGGCCGGTCGTGGAGTGGCCCACGCCGAGGTGGATCACCATCGTGGTCGGCGTGCCGTGGTCGGCGGCGGGCTCGGCGTGCGGGCGGCCGGGGGCGGGCCGGGGATGGTCGACGGTGGCGGGGGTGGATGCGGACACGCTCACGGGGGCCTCTCAAGGACGAGCCGACAGGATCTCGTGGCCGGCGACGCACGCGGAGGCGTACGCCGCCTAGGTAATCAGCCGGGTCGCGATTCGATTGCCCACGGCCGGAGTCTGGCACGGGAACCGGGCCTCCGGGAGGTCGCGCCGGGCAGTCGTCCGCCACGTGAGACAGGGCCCTGACCTGCGGATCGACGGTGATGGGTCGTCCCGGTGGGACCGGCCGCCGGTTACCGGCCGGTACGCAAGCCCTTAAGGATCGTTCAGGCTCCCGCTCTACACTCGGACTCGGGACGACGACTTGAGAAGGAGCTCCGCGCATGGACGCTGACGAGATCGCCGCCGGTCGGGCCCGCTGGCAGGCCCGCTACGACGCCGCCCGCAAGCGCGACGCGGACTTCACCACGCTGTCCGGAATGCCGGTCGAGCCGGTGTACGGCCCGCCGGAGGACACCGCGTACCCCGGGTTCGAGCGGATCGGCTGGCCGGGCGAGTTCCCGTACACCAGGGGTCTGTATCCGACCGGCTACCGCGGACGGACCTGGACCATCAGGCAGTTCGCCGGTTTCGGCAACGCCCGGCAGACCAACGAGCGCTACAAGATGATCCTCGGCGCGGGCGGCGGCGGTCTCTCCGTCGCCTTCGACATGCCGACGCTGATGGGCCGCGACTCGGACGACCCGCAGTCCCTCGGCGAGGTCGGCCACTGTGGTGTCGCCGTGGACTCGGCCGCCGACATGGAGGTGCTGTTCGACGGCATCGACCTGGCCGGCGTGACCACCTCGATGACCATCTCCGGCCCGGCCGTGCCGGTCTTCTGCATGTACCTGGTCGCCGCCGAGCGGCAGGGCGCCGACCTGTCCACGCTGGACGGTACGCTCCAGACGGACATCTTCAAGGAGTACATCGCGCAGAAGGAGTGGCTGTTCGACCCCGAGCCGCACCTGCGCCTCATCGGCGACCTGATGGAGTACTGCGCCCGGGAGATCCCCCGGTACAAGCCGCTGTCGGTCTCCGGCTACCACATCCGTGAGGCCGGCTCGACCGCCGCGCAGGAGCTGGCGTACACGCTGGCCGACGGGTTCGGGTACGTCGAGCTGGGCCTGTCGCGCGGGCTGGACGTGAACACGTTCGCCCCCGGCCTGAGCTTCTTCTTCGACTCGCATGTGGACTTCTTCGAGGAGATCGCCAAGTTCCGTGCCGCCCGCCGGATCTGGGCCCGCTGGCTGCGCGACGTGTACGGCGCGACCAGCGAGAAGGCGCAGTGGCTGCGGTTCCACACGCAGACCGCCGGGGTGTCGCTGACCGCGCAGCAGCCGGTGAACAACGTGGTCCGTACCGCCGTGGAGGCCCTGGCCGCCGTGCTCGGCGGCACCAACTCGCTGCACACAAACGCCCTCGACGAGACGCTCGCCCTGCCCACCGACGAGTCGGCCGAGATCGCCCTGCGGACCCAGCAGGTGCTGATGGAGGAGACCGGCGTGACGAACGTGGCCGACCCGCTCGGCGGGTCCTGGTACGTCGAGGCGCTCACCGACCGGATCGAGGCCGAGGCGGAGGAGATTTTCGCCCGGATCAAGCAGCTCGGCGGGGAGGGCCCGCACACCATCGGCCCGATGACCTCAGGCATCCTGCGCGGCATCGAGGACGGCTGGTTCACCGGGCACATCGCCGAGTCGGCGTTCGTCTACCAGCAGGCGCTGGAGAAGGGCGACAAGAAGATCGTCGGCGTCAACTGCCACACCGGCACCGTCGCCAAGGACCTGGAGATCCTGCGCATCTCGCACGAGGTGGAGCTGGAGCAGCGCCGGGTGCTGACCGAGCGCAAGTCGGCCCGCGACGACGCCGCCGTCACCGCCGCCGTGGCGCGGATGGTCGAGGTGGCGCGGACCGGCGAGAACATGATCCCCGCCATGCTCGACGCGGTCCGCGCCGAGGCCACCCTCGGCGAGATCTGCGACGCGCTCCGCGCCGAGTGGGGCGTCTACCGCGAGCCCGCCCGCTTCTGACCCCCGCTCTGCAAGGAAGGGCCTCTTGTTGACAGCTGCTGTTAACAAGGGGCGCTTCCTTGCGGGCGGGCTGAGCTGGGGGAGAGTGGTGACTGTCGCCGTCGCGGCTGGTCGGAGATCCGTCGCGTACGTGCGAGACTAGACAACCATGAGCGACCCACGGATCACCTCGTCGATCTTCACCCGCGGCGCGGTCGACCTCAGCGCGCTGCGCACCCCCGCACCGGCCGACACCTCCACCGCCACACCGTCTCCGGGCGGCACACCCGCCGGGCTGCCGGGCAGCCCCGCCGGGTCCGCCGCCGTGATCGACGTGACCGAGGCGAACATCCAGTCCGAGGTGCTCGAACGCTCGCTCACCACACCGGTCGTGGTCTTCTTCGGCGCCGCCGGCTACCCGGAGAGCGACCAGTTCGCCCCGGTGCTGGAGAAGCTGGCCGCCGAGGGCGGCGGAGCGTGGCTGCTGGCCCGGGTCGACGTGCAGCAGCAGCCGCGGCTCGCGCAGATGTTCCAGCTGCAGGCGCTGCCCACCACGTACGCCATCGTCGGCGGACGCCCGATCGACGCCTTCCCCGGCCCGGTGCCGGAGTCGCAGTTGCGACAGTGGCTCCAGGCGGTGCTCAAGGCCGGCGGCGTCACAGTCGCCGAGCCGGAGGACCCGCGCCTCGACGCCGCCGACGACGCGCTGATGAGCGGCGACCTCGACGCGGCCGAGGCGGCGTACCGGAAGATCCTCGCCGAGTCGCCCGGGGACGCGGCGGCGGAGGCGGGCCTGGCGCAGGTCGGGCTGGCCCGCCGGGTCGCCGGCGCGGACCCGCAGGGCGCGCTCGACGCCGCGGCCGCCGCCCCCGACGACGTCGACGCCCAGCTGCTGGCCGCCGACATCGAGGTGCTCAGCGGCCTCGCCGACCAGGCGTACAAGCGGCTCGTCGGCCTGGTCCGGCGCACCGCCGGAGACGACCGGGACCGGGTACGCCAGCACCTGCTCGGCCTGTTCACCATCGCCGGCCCGGACGACCCGGCCGTGGCCTCCGCCCGACGCGCCCTGGCCAGCGCACTGTTCTGAGTCAACCCGCGCGGGCCGGCGCACCGCCGGCCCGCCCGACCGCCGAGGACGGGAGCCCATGATGCGCCGGATCGCCGTCCTCGACGCGCCGACGAACCTCGGACTGCGCCCGCCGACCGCCAGCTCCGTCCCCGGCTGCGCCAAGGCGCCTGGTGCGCTGCGCGACCACGGCCTGCTCGCCCGGCTGCGGGCACGCGACGCCGGCTGCCTCACCCCGCCCCGGTACGACCCGGGGGACTGGCGACCCGGCGACGGCGTCTGCCACGCGCCGGAGATCTCCGCGTACTCGCTGGCGCTCGCCGACCGGATCGGCGCGATCATCGACCGGGGCGAGTTCCCGCTGGTGCTCGGCGGGGACTGCTCGGTGCTGCTCGGCTCGGCGCTGGCCATGCACCGCCTCGGCGAGGCGGTCGGCGGGCGGATCGGGCTGGTCTTCGTCGACGGCCACTCCGACTTCCGGCACCCGGGCAACGCCTCCTACGTCGGTGCGGCGGCCGGGGAGGACCTGGCCCTGGTCACCGGCCGGGGCCAGCCCGACCTGGCCGCTATCGAAGGGCGACGGCCCTACTTCCGGGACATCGACGTGGTGGTGCTCGGCATCCGCGCGCAGGACGAGTACCGCCTCGACCTCCAGGCCGCCGGCATCACCACCCGGCCGGTGCCGGCGCTGCGCGCCGAGGGCGCGGCCCGGACCGCCCAGTGGGCGCACGAGCAGCTCGTCGACTGCGCCGGCTACTGGGTGCACATCGACGTGGACGTGCTCGACCCGGCGGTCATGCCCGCCGTGGACGCGCCCGACCCGGGCGGCATCGCCTTCGCCGAGCTGGAGATCCTGCTCGCCGGGCTGGTCGACACCCCGCACTGCCTCGGCGTCGAGCTGACCGTCTTCGACCCCGACTACGACCCGGACGGGGCGTACGCGGCGGAGATCGTGAACACGGTGGTGGCCGGGCTCGCCCCGGTCGTCGCGCCCGGTGCCGTGCCGCCCCGGCTGCTGCCGGCCGGGCCGGTCGCACCGGCCCCCCGCACCGACAGCCGCCGGGCCGAGCCGGTGGCGGTGACCGTGCCGGTGCCCGCCGTCGCGACGGACCCGATCGGCCCACCCGCCGCCGTCGACGGGCTCGACGAACGCGCGTCGGCGGATGCCGAGGAGCCACCGTCGTGGCCCGGCACGGAGGATCGGCTACCGCCCGTCGGTCCCGGTCTGCTCCGCCGCGTGGCGGTGCCCGACGCGGACGTGCCGCCGGTCGAGGAGGCGTCGCCGGCCGACGGGACCGCGTAGGCGGCGGCGCGGTTCAGGCGAACAGCACGAGCGGCCGGTCGGGGTCGCGTACGCCGACGAAGCAGGCCGCCGTCGCCCGCGATCCCTCGGCCACCCGGCGTACGCCGTGCACCCGGGCCGCGTCGAACATCAGCAGGTCACCCTGGCCGGGTGCGCAGGACCAGTGCGGCTCTCCGAGCTGCTCCCGGTCCAGGCCGTAGTCGGTCCGGCGTTGCCCGTCATACGTGTCCTCGTCGGACCACAGCGACCAGAAGTCGACCTGCCCGCCGCTGTCCGGCGGCGGCACCTCCAGGTAGACGTTGGTACCGATCCGGCGGCGCAGACCGTGTGCGGCGAGCAGCGGGATCGCCCGTTGGTCGATGTGCGGGTTGGC
This sequence comes from Micromonospora sp. CA-248089, assembly GCF_050948515.1. NCBI lineage: Bacteria > Bacillati > Actinomycetota > Actinomycetes > Micromonosporales > Micromonosporaceae > Micromonospora > Micromonospora sp. CA-248089. The sequence continues at coordinate 5,274,694 of NZ_CP192016.1, read as the reverse complement.
GTGCCCGCCCGCCGGCCAGCGCCGGATGATGCCGGGCAGCATCAACCGGCCCTCGTGCCGGGCCACCGTGGCGCCAGCGGGCCACATCTCGTCCAGCCGCAACCGCAGCTCGTCAAGCGGAGAGAGCCGTCCCGCAAAGATGCCATCACGGATCAGGTTAAGCGTATCGGCCGCAGTATCCAGGTACCGCCGCTCGTCGGCCTCGGACTCAGCCGCCTCGCCGATTGAGGTTCCGATGCTCTGGAAGTCTCCGGTCAGGGTGTAGCGCGACCGCTCGCACGTCTCGACCAGCCGCGGCAGCACCGCCCGGCAGGCCGACGGCGGGTGGAAGCCGCGAACCCAGATGGCGTCGAGTGTGCCCTCCGCGAGCTGCGCCAGCGTAACGGCGTTCAGTTCCTCGGCGTGCTTCAAGATCAGACCTTGATCTCGCCGTGCCAGACTGTTACCGCCCGGCCACCGAGTTGCACCCGGTCGCCCTTCCGGCCCAGTCGTAGGGTGCCGCCGCGTGGCGAGAGTTGCTCGGCGATGAGGTCGTCCCGGCCCAGGCGCTCGGCCCACCAACTCCCGATGGTGCAGTGGGCGGAGCCGGTGACCGGATCCTCCGGGACACCGACTGCGGGATAGAAGCAACGGCTGACGATCCGGTCGCGGGACGAGTCGTTCGCGGTGAGGATGACGCCCCGGACCGGTATCGAGGCGAGCACCTCCAGATCGGGGCGGGCGGCCCGCACGTCGTCTGGCCCGGCGACCTCGACGAGCAGGTCGGACACGCCCCGGGTGACGGCGACGACCCGGATCCCCTCGCCGAGCGCAGCGCGGAGCTGCTCCGGCGCGTCGACCGGGGTGGGCGGGTCCGCCGGGAAGTCCATCTCGATCCACCCCTCCGGCGAGACCGAGCAGGACAGATCGCCGCTACGCGTGTGGAACCGGGTATGGCCCCCGAGTACGTGTGCGGTGGCGAGTGTGGCGTGTCCGCACAGGTCCACCTCGACAGTGGGAGTGAACCACCGTAGGTGCCACCAGCCGTCTTCCGCCGGAGATGCGAATGCGGTTTCCGAATGGCGCATCTCGCTCGCGACGGACTGCATCCACGAATCGCCCCGCTTGTCGGCGAGAATGACAACGCCGGCCGGATTGCCACGGAAGGGTTCGTCGGTGAACGCGTCGACGACGAAGAGCTGGCTGCCGTCCGCGCTCATGCCCGCTCGGCCGACCCGTAGGCGCTGGCGATCACCGGGGAGCGGCCGCTGAAGTAGAGCTGGGGGTCGACCTCCAGTGCCACCTCGTACGCCTTGGCCATGTCGCGGGCTATCTGGCGCAGTGCCTCGGCCCGCGAGGCCGGGGTCGGCGGGCGCCCCTGTTCGGTGCTGGGCTGTTCCAGTCCCGGCTGGTCGTCGACAGACATTCGCGCCCCCTGTGTCGAGCGTTACCTCTAGAGATTGATACGCCGCAGCCACCAGTACAACCTCCATTCGGAGGATGGCATGAGTTCGATGGGCGACATTCCCTCCTGATAACACGTAACCCGTCTAGCCGAAGATCAGTCACGTCTCGTAATCCGTCCGCCGTGAGCTCTGATCGTTCTGTTCCCGTTCCGCCTCGCCGGGCTGGCGGGGTACCACGTACGGAGCCAGTCGGGCGAGCGTCTCGCGGGTGACGATCGTGTCCGCGTGGTGTTCGCCGAGCACCCGCTCACGGTCCTCCAACAGGCGGGTGAGTACGGCGCGGGCCTCGGCCACGTCCCTCTCGATCAGCACCTGGGCGAGAGTCCACCGCAGCAGCAGCGCCTCCGGCCGCACCAGTTCGTCTGCCCGTAGCCCGGCGAGGGCAGCCCTGATCTGCTCCGCCGCCTCGTCGAAGCGGGAGAGGACGAACAGGCACCGGGCGAGGCTCTGCCGGACCAGGAGCGTCTCCGGTTCCTCGGGCGCCCAGTTGCGGAGCCTGATCGCGAGGATCTCCCGCAGCATCGCCTCGGCCTCGATGGTCCGGTCCTGGTGCATGATCGCCCGGGCCAGCGTGTGCCGGATGATCATCGTGTCCGAGTGCTCCGGGCCGCGGACCTTGTCCTCGGCGATCACGATCGCGCGCAGCTCCTGCTCCGCCTCGCTCCACCGGTTCAACGCCATGATGGACCGGGCCAGCTTGTGTCGGCTGGCGAGCGTGTCAGGGTGCTGTGGACCCAGTAACGCCTCGCGGCCAGCGACTACGTCGCGGAGCAGCGCCTCGGCCTCTGCCGGCCGTTGCTGTTCGAGTGCCGCCCGGGCAAGTTCGTGCCGCAGCGCGAGGATCTCCCGGTCGGTCGGACTCATGCCGTACAGCGCGCAGTTATCCACCACGGGCACCAGCATCTCCTCGGCGGAGAGCGCCAGGCCGGTGGCGAGGAGATAGCGCGCCGTCAGCCGGACGAGTTCCAGGACGGCCAGCACCGTCAGCCGCTCGTACCGTATGCCGCTGCCGCGGAGATGGTCCCGGGCCAGCCCGATGGTGTGCGGGGCCAGCAGATACCAGCCATCCCAGTCGGCGGTCGCGTCGGGGTTGAGGCCCCGGACTGCGGCGGTGAGCAGTTGCGCGCAGAGCGCGTGGTATTCGGAGGCCTGCCGGCGCAACTCGCGGTCATCCCGAATGATGCCGTGCACCAGCGGGTGCAGTGAGAGCACGTGCCGGAAGTCCTCGATCCGCACGTCCGGTAGCTCGTCCGGGGTCAACAGGGACAGGTCGGCCAGTCCTTCCAGGACGGTCAACTGCTGCTGGGCGGTGAACTCGGAGAACAGCGGGGATCTCTTGAGCACGTCCTGGTCGAGTAGCCGATAGTAGGGCACCGGGCCGACACTCAGGCAGGCGAGGACCCGCAGCAGATTCCCGGCCTGGGTGAGACCACGCCGGAGCAGCAGTTCCAGCGAGATGTCGAAGACCTGTGCGGTGACCCCGAGGCCGGTCAGCTCGTCGAGCTTCGGCGCGCCCGGTGGCCCGGCGAGGCGCCGCTGGAGTTCGACCCGGAAACTCTCGAAGTCGCGGAGCACCTGCGGGCCCTGGTAGATCTGCGTGGTGTGGACGGATTTCAGATAGGCGCCCACCGTACGCAGCGTCATCGGCAGCCCGCCGAGCGTCGCCGACAGCTCACGCGCCTGTTCCACCGTGCCAGCCGCGGTGCCGGCCCGGTCCAGTAGCACCAGTGCGCCCTCCTCGTCGGTCAGCGGCCGCACGGCGTGCCGCTCCGACCAGGCAGGCCAGGTGTTGCGGTCGCCGTCCCGGGTGGTGACCACGACCAGATTGGCGGGGTCCTGCGGCGGACGCAGCCAGCCCCGGCCGGAGGTGAGGTCGTCGTCGACCGGGTCGAGCAGCCGAGGGTCGTTGGCGCTGTCGATGATCAGAACCCACCGGGCCTCGGCCTTGTCGAGGAAGCGCCAGACCAGGTCGGTGGCACTCGCGCCTCCCGACCACGCCCGATCGACCAGGCCGCTCGGGGCACCGAGCCGAGTAGCCACCTCACGCATGTTGGAACTGAGACGCTGGGCGTCGACCCACCAGACCTCCCGGCCGGCGAGACGGGTGCGCCGGGCGATCTCCAGCGCGAGATAGCTCTTGCCGGAGCCGGGCAGTCCGTGCAGGACGTGCACCGAACGCGTCTCCCCGCCCGGCTCGGGGGACAGGATCGCCTGAATCATCTCGTCCCGGCCGTAGAGCGGGAAGTCCAGGAGGCTCAGCGGCGGTTCGACGGAGATCCGCCCGGCCCGCTCCGGCCGGTCGGCGGGTGCCTCGGCGGCGGAGCCGCCGGCCGGGGTCGCGGTGACGGATCTGTCCGGGGCGGTCTCGGCCATCTGCAACTCGCCCGCATCGGCGGCGGTCTGGACTTCCTTGCGCAGCGCCAGATAGCGGGAATCATCACGGGTCGCGGGGCGGATCACCGAGAAGTGGTCGCCGTCCACCACCCCGCTGGCAGTGAATGATCCTTTGGCGACGTACGGGGGAACGATGTTGTCGGACATTCCGGCGTACGTGGAGATCGGCAGCGGCCACTCGTGGGACCCGGCCTTCCGGGCCTGCAGAACGCCACGCTGGAGAGCGTCGTAGGTCTCAGTGATCTCTTTGGTGAGCGGACGCAATTCCCGTTCCTGGGGATTGCGGCAACGAGGCATCACGCGTCGCAGGGAGCCGAGAAACTGTGATCCGGAATTCGGGCAGGCGTACATCGCTACCCGGCGGACGCGCGCCAGTTCCCGCCCTCCGCCCCGGGCCAGCGTCCGCACCAGGTACCGCTGGATCACCAGCCCGCCCTGGCTGTGCGAGACCAGGACGATCCGCTCTGCCCCGGCGACCTCGTGGGTGAGGTAGGTGCCGAGCCGGTCCGCGATGTCGTCCATGCGCGGTATCCGCCGGTCCGGGCGTAGCCGGACGACCTTCGAGTCGTACTCGAAGAAGTGGGCTCGGACCGAGGGAAGCTCCGGGTCGGTGGTCAGTAGGCGGGCCATCTGCTCCCAAGCGCGTCGGGAGGAGAAGAGGCCGTGCACGAAAACCACGTCGACGCGCTTCATCGCGGCTCGTCCCGACCGGCGGGCATCGGCGGGGCGGGTGCCGGTGGCACGGTCACAGACGGTTCGGCCACGCCGGGCTCCGCGTCACGGCGGGTCGCGGCCAGCACGTCCACCACGACGCGGGTGAGTAGCGTGGCCAGCGCCAGGAGCACGCAGATCGTCACGCCGGCGCGTAGCAGGGGACCGTGCGGCAGCACCTCGGCCAGCACCAGCAGGGCCAGTGCTGTTCCGGTGACGATGGAGGCGACGATGAAAAGGGAATACGCCCGGACGCGGGGCCGGGTCCAGAAGAGGACACCATCGGGGTCCTCGCTCCGGAGCCGGCGGTTCTGCTCGCGAAGGCGATCCAGAAATCGTGACTCCCAGATCAGCGCGAGCAGGAGAACGGGAAGAACCTGGGCGGCGGTCGCGTAAAGGTCAGGGAACACCGGGGCCCTTTCTGCTGCGGTCGGGAGTCGTATCATCCAGTGACACCACATTGACCAGGATCGCACGAATGGGCAAAAGCGTTTGGCGAGCGGTCCGGATGAATAGCGGAAGATACGGCCGGCGATAACACGCAACGTGGCTTTCGCTCACGCTATTGACGGCGACTTCTCCGGAGAGTCACCGGCCATGTCCGCGCGACTCCTCAGTCCCCCCGGTGGGACTGAGGTCCGGTCCGTGCTTAGCTCGCGCCGGCTACTGTGCGTGACGAGAGCCTTCGGTTACGATGCGTGACGATCTGTGGGATCAGGCCAGCCCGCGCAGGAACCGCTCGGCGATCGGCGCCGCGACCTTCGAGCCCGCCCCGCCCTGTTCCACGAAGACGGCGAAGGCCACGTCGCCCTGCCAGCCGACGAACCAGGCGTGCGTGTGCGCCGGGTTGTTGTCGTACTCCGCGGTGCCGGTCTTGCCGTGCACCGGCTCGCCCGGGACGTCCGCGAGCACGCTGCCGCTGCCCGATGTGACCACCCCGCGCATCATCGTCTTCAGCGCCGCCACCGACTCCGGCTTGAGCGCCTCGCCGGCCGGCGCGGGCTTGGCCGGCGCCGGGTCGAGCAGCAGCTTGGGCTGCTCGAACTTGCCCCGGGCCACCGCCGCGGTGGCGCTCGCCATCGTCAGCGGGCTGACCAGCGTGGTGCCCTGCCCGATCGCGGCGGCGGCCTGCTCGGTGGCCGGGCCGTTGGCGGAGATCTTGCCGGTGAACGCGTCGGTGCCCAGATCCCACTCGGCCTCCAGGCCGAGCGACCGGCCCGCCTGCGCGAGCCCGTCCGGGCCGAGCTTCGGCGCCAGAGCCACGAACGCGGTGTTGCAGGACTTGGCGAAGTCGGTGGCGAACGGCACCGCGCCCAGCTCGAAGTTGTCCGAGTTCTTGAAGACCCGGCCCTCGACGGTCGCCGTCTTCGGGCAGTTCACAGTCGTCTGCGGGGTCACCGCACCGCGGTCGAGCAGGCCGAGCGCGCTGACCATCTTGAACGTCGAACCCGGCGGAACCTGGGCGGTGAAGGCGAGGTTCTCGCCCGCCGCGCCCGGACCGTTCGCGGCGGCCAGCACCGCGCCGTCGCTGATCCGCACGGCGACCAGGGCGGAGCGGCGGGTCTGCCCGCGCAACGCGGCGTCGGCGGCGTTCTGGGTGGCCGCGTCGATCGTCGTCTTCACCGGCTGACCGGGCTTCGGGTCGCTGCGGAACAGCTCCGTGCCGGTCGGCTCCACCTTGCCGTCCGGGGTGGTCCGTTCGGTGATCACGGTGACGCCGGGGGTGCCGCGCAGCCGTTCATCGTACCGGCCCTGGAGGCCGCCGTGGCCGACCAGGTCGCCGCGCGCGTACCGGTCGGGGTGGGCCTGGAGGTCGTCGGCGGTGGCCTGGTCGACCGAGCCGAGCAGCGCCCGGGCGAACTCGCGGGTCGGCGCCAGCATGAGCTGCTCGGAGACGAACCGGGTGCCGGCCAGGTCGTAGATGCGCGGCTTGATCTGCCGGTACGCCTCGTCGCGCAGCGTCACCACCTCGACGAGCCCGTCCGCCTTCGCCTCCTTGAGCCGCTTGGGCAGGTCGCCGAGGTCGACCGGCGGGGTGAGCGCGGGCCGGATCGCCTTGAACGCGGTGTCCAGCTTCCGGACCATGCCCGGTACGTCGTCGATCTCGCCGGGGACGAGCTGCACCCGGACCACCGGGCGGGGCGCGACGATCGGCTGACCGGCGGCGTCCAGCACACCGGCGCGCTGCGCCGGCTCCCGCCGCAGCGCGATCCGGTCCCCGCTCTCCAGCTTCTCGTGCACCACCGACGGCTCCCAGACCACCTGCCACTGGTCGTCGCCGCCGCGCTTGAGGCGTACCGGATTCTCGTAGGCCCAGGTGCCGCCGCCGGGCAGCGCCCAGCTCACCTTGACGCGCGCGGTGGCGACGTCGCCCTTGGTGGTGATCTCCCCGGTGCGGGCCAGCTCCGGCGGGTTGGCCGCGAGCGCGCCGGCGAGCGCCTGGATCTGCTTGGTCACCTCACCGGCGGGCACCCGCCCGCCGGCCGGCTCGACGAAGCCGACCGCCTGCAGGTCGCCGGAGCGCCAGCCGCCGAGGAACGCCTCCACGGCCGTCTCCGGGCCGTCGTCTCCGGAGCATCCGGTCAGCGCACCGGCTGTGACCAGGACTGCGGCCAGCGCGGCGAGGGCACGGTGACGGGTGTGGCGGCGGGGGCGGACGGGGTACGACACGGGCATGAAGCGGTCCCTCCGGTGCTCAACTGCCCTGCACGCTAGTACGACGCGGCGCTCGCCACCGCCCCGCCACGGCCTCCGGGAGCGCGAGAAGCAGCGTGTGGCAGTGTGATGAACATCGCCAGTCGGGGTACTCCGCGATCGGCCGACCACGAACCCGCAACGGGTGAAAGGACAGAGTCCCGATCCGGACGTCCGGCCGGTGGTCCGCCGCGGGAGGTACCGCGCGGTAGGGCCTAGGCTGGGCGGCAGAGTGACCCACAACGCGGTGGGTCGAGGGGAGTGGCACCGATGGACCGGCGTCCGGCGATCAAACCGGGACCCGACCTCCGGCAGGCTGACACCGGCCGGGACGACGACAGCTTCGATTCGGCGACCGACGGGGACGGTTTCAGCCGTCTCGACACAGGAGTGACCGGGATGACCGGTTCCAGCATCGACACCCTCTACGACCTGGGCCTGCCTGCGCAGGCACTGGCCGACGAGTCGGAGGACGCCGAGCTGGACGAGCCCGTTCCCAACGCGGAGCGGCTGGTCGCCCAGGCGGTCGCACTCGCCGGCGACGACCACGACGCGGCCACGCTGGTGGACCGCTTCTGGCGGTTCGCGCCGGACGAGGAGCTGATCGGCTTCACCGCCGAGGAGATGCTGGAGGCGGCCCGGGCCCACCGGGACCTGGCCCAGCAGCGGGTGCCGGGCGAGCTGAAGCTCCGCATCCACGAGCCGGACGCCGAACAGCACCACACGGTCGTCGAGATCGTCACCGACGACATGCCGTTCCTCGTCGACTCGGTGACCGCCCTGCTGAACTCCCGCCACCTCGACGTGCACCTGCTGGTGCACCCGCTGGTCGTGGTGCGGCGCGAGCCGCTCGGCCGGCTCACCGAGGTCTCCGCCGACGTGGAACCGGACGACGCCATCGCCGGTGACCTGGTCGAGAGCTGGATGCGGATCGAGATCGACCCGGTCCGTGACCCGGCCGAGCGGGAGGCGCTGCGCCGCGAGTTGCAGCGGGTGCTCACCGACGTGCGCGAGGCGGTCGAGGACTGGCCGAAGATGCGGCAGCGGGCCCTCGCGCTCGCCGACGAACTGGCCGCCGCCCGGACGTCGGACAATCGCCCGCCGGTGCCGGAGAAGGACATCACCGACTCGGTGGAGCTGCTGCGCTGGCTGGCGCACGACCACTTCACGTTCCTCGGCTACCGCGAGTACCGCCTGGTGCACACCGACGGGGCGCGCGGCGGGCAGGCCCTGGAGGCGGTGCTCGGCACCGGGCTGGGCATCCTGCGCTCCGACTCGCCGGAGGCCCGGTCGCTGAACTCGATGACGCCCGAGGCGCACGAGAAGGTGTTGGAGAAGCGCCTGCTCATCATCACCAAGGCCAACTCGCGGGCCACCGTGCACCGCTCGGCGTACCTCGACTACATCGGCTTCAAGATCTTCAACGAGGCCGGCGAGGTGGTCGGGGAACGGCGCTTCCTCGGCCTGTTCTCCACCGCGGCGTACCGGACCAGCGTGCAGGAGCTGCCGGTGGTCCGGCGCAAGGTCGCCGAGGTGCTGGACCGCTCGGGCCTGAGCCTGCGCAGCCACTCCGGCAAGGACCTGTTGCAGATCCTGGAGACCTACCCGCGCGACGAGCTGTTCCAGATCAAGACCGACGACCTCTACCACGCGGTGATCGGCGTGCTGCGGATGGCGGGCCGCCGGCAGCTGCGGGTGTTCCTGCGCCGCGACGCGTACGGGCGGTTCATCTCCTGCCTGATCTACCTGCCGCGGGACCGGTTCACCACGCAGAACCGGCTCCGCATGCAGGACATCCTGCTGCGCGAGCTGAACGGCGTCGGCGTCGACTACACCACCCGGGTGACCGAGTCGATGCTCGCGCGGGTGCACTTCATCGTGCGTACCGACCCGAACAACCCGCCCGGTGACATCGACGCCGACCTGCTCGCCGAGGAGCTGGCCGACGCGACCCGGCTCTGGGACGACGACTACCGGCTGGTGCTGGAACGCAAGCTCGGCGACGAGCAGGCCAAGCACCTGTTCGCCAGGTACGCCGACGCCTTCCCGGAGGGCTACAAGGACGGGCACACGCCGTACGAGGCGATGAAGGACCTGGCGAAGCTGGAGCTGCTGGAGGAGCCCGGCCAGCTGGAGATGCACCTGTTCCGCAAGCAGGCGCCGCCGCGTCCGTACGCCGGGCGCGCCGCCGACGCCGACGAGGCGATGGACGTGCGGTTCAAGGTCTACCGGTACGGCGAGCCGATGATGCTCTCCGCCGTGCTGCCGGTGCTGCACTCGCTCGGCGTGAAGGTGGTCGACGAGCACCCGTACGAGGTGGAGCGCGTCGACGGCCGGATCTGGCTCTACGACTTCGGTCTGGAGCTGCCCGAGCGGCACCAGGACCTGGCCGAGGTGCGTCCGCACGTGGAGAACGCCTTCGCCGCCGCCTGGCGGGGTGAGGCCGAGGTGGACGGCTTCAACGAGCTGGTGCTGCGCGCCGGGCTCACCTGGCGGCAGGTCGTCGTGCTGCGCGCGTACGCGAAGTACCTGCGGCAGGCCGGCACCGTGTTCTCCCAGGAGTACATGGAGCAGACGTTCATCGCGTACCCGCAGATCGCCGAACTGCTGGTGAAGCTGTTCGAGACCCGGTTCGCCCCGGGCGCGACCACGCTCGACGAGCGCCGGCAGCGCAGCGGTGAGCTGGTCGACGCGATCGGCGAGGCGCTGGACGAGGTGGCCAGCCTCGACCAGGACCGCATCCTGCGGGCCTACCTGACGCTGATCCAGGCCACGCTGCGCACCAGCTTCTACCAGAAGCCGGTGGGCGGGCGGCCCAAGGCGTACGTGGCGTTCAAGCTGGACCCGCAGGCCATCCCGGACCTGCCGGCGCCGCGACCCAAGTTCGAGATCTTCGTCTACTCGCCCCGGTTCGAGGGCGTGCACCTGCGCTACGGGCCGGTGGCCCGCGGCGGCCTGCGCTGGTCCGACCGGCGCGAGGACTTCCGGACCGAGGTGCTCGGCCTGGTCAAGGCGCAGATGGTGAAGAACGCGGTGATCGTGCCGGTCGGCGCCAAGGGCGGCTTCGTGCTCAAGCAGAAGCCGGGCGACCGGGACGAGGCGGTGATCTGCTACAAGGAGTTCATCTCCGCGCTGCTGGACGTCACCGACAACATCGTCAGCGGCGAGATCGTGCCGCCCGACGACGTGGTCCGGCACGACGGCGACGACCCGTACATGGTGGTGGCCGCCGACAAGGGCACGGCGACGTTCTCCGACATCGCCAACGAGATCTCCGAGGCGCACAGCTTCTGGCTCGGCGACGCGTTCGCCTCCGGCGGCTCGGCCGGCTACGACCACAAGAAGATGGGCATCACCGCCCGGGGCGCCTGGGAGTCGGTCAAGCGGCACTTCCGGGAGCTGGGCCACGACACCCAGACGCAGGACTTCACAGTGGTCGGCGTCGGCGACATGTCCGGCGACGTGTTCGGCAACGGGATGCTGCTGTCGAAGCACATCCGGCTGGTGGCCGCGTTCGACCACAGGCACATCTTCCTGGACCCGGATCCGGACTCGGCCCGGTCCTGGGAGGAACGCAAGCGGCTGTTCGACATGCCGCGCTCGTCGTGGGAGGACTACGACCGCGAGCTGATCTCCGCCGGCGGCGGCGTCTATTCGCGTACGGCGAAGTCGGTGCCGATCTCGCCGCAGGTCCGCGCGGTGCTCGGCCTCGACGACGACGTCACCCAGATCAGCCCGCAGGAGCTGATGAAGGCGATCCTCACCGCGCCGGTCGACCTGTTCTGGAACGGCGGCATCGGCACCTACGTCAAGGCGTCCAGCCAGACCAGCGCCGAGGTGGGGGACAAGTCCAACGACGCCATCCGGGTGGACGGCAAGAGCCTGCGCTGCCGGGTGGTCGGCGAGGGCGGCAACCTGGGCTTCACCCAGCAGGGCCGGATCGAGTACGCCTCGACCGGCGGCCGCATCTACACCGACTTCATCGACAACGCGGCCGGTGTGGACTGCTCCGACCACGAGGTCAACATCAAGATCCTGCTCAACACGGCGGTGGCCGACGGCGAGCTGGACCGGCCGGAGCGCGACGAGCTGCTGGCCCAGATGACCGACGAGGTCGCCGAGCTGGTGCTGCGGGACAACTACGACCAGGCGCGGGCACTGAACAACGCCCAGGCCCAGGCCGCCTCGCTGCTCCCGGTGCACCGGCGGATGATCAACGAGCTGGAGCGGTCCGGCGCGCTGAACCGGTCGCTGGAGGCGTTGCCGTCGGACGAGGAACTGGCGGTCCGCACCGAGAGCGGCCTGACCGCGCCGGAGTTCGCGGTGCTGCTCGCGTACGTCAAGATCGTGTTGGAGCGCGAGATCGTCGGCGAGGGCCTGGCGGACGAGGAGTGGACGACCGAGGTTCTGGTCAACTACTTCCCGACCCCGCTGCGGAAGCGCTTCGCCGACCGGATGGGCCGGCACCGCCTGCGCCGGGACATCGTCACCACGGTCCTGGTCAACGAGGCGATCAACCGGGGCGGCATCTCGTTCGTCTTCCGGGTGGTCGAGGAGACGGCCGCGTCCGCGGCGGACGTGCTCCGCGCGTACGTGGTGGTCCGCGAGGTGTTCGGCCTGCGCGACCTCTGGGACGCGGTCGAGGCGCTGGACAACAAGGTCTCGCCCGAGTTGCAGACGGCCGTCTACCTGGACACCCGGCGGCTCCTCGACCGCGCGGTGCGCTGGCTGGTCACCAACCGGCGCTCGCCGATCGACGTGCCGGCGGAGATCGCCCGGCTGCGTGACGGTGTGGCCCGGCTCCTGCCGGACCTGGAGCACCGGTTCTGGGGCACCGAGCGGGAGGCCATCGCGGCGCACATCGAGTCGCTGGTCGGCCGCGGGCTGCCGCGTGACCTGGCCGAGCAGGCGACCCGCCTGATGTACAGCTTCGGCCTGCTGGACATCGTCGAGACGGCGCAGGGCACCGGGCGGGACGTGAGCGAGGTGGCCTCGGTCTACTTCGTGCTCTCCGACCGGTTCCGGGTGGACGCGCTGCTGTCGAAGATCTCCCTGCTGCCCCGCGAGGACAGGTGGCAGACCCTGGCCCGGATGGCGCTGCGCTACGACCTGTACGCCGCGCTGGCCGCGCTCACCGCGGAGGTGCTCGGGTCGACGCCGGAGGACGTACCGCCGGTCGAGCGGGTGCAGGCGTGGGAGCAGGCGAACGCCACCTCGATCCACCGGGCGCACCGGGCGATGGGGGAGTTCGACGAGTCCCGCGCCGACCTGTCCGCGCTGTCGGTGCTGCTGCGCCAGATCCGTACCCTGGTCCGGACGTCGGCGGCGGCCTGACGCCGCACGCACGAGTGGCCCGGCGGTCGGTTCCCCGACCACCGGGCCACCGCCGTTCCCGGCCTCAGCCGGTCATCTCGGCGTAGACGACGATGTTGTTCAGGTAGCTGCCGGCCGTCTTGTCGAACACCCCGCCGCAGGTCACCACGCGTAGGGCGGGCGTGGCCGACGGCCCGTAGACCTGCGCGGCGGGAAAGGCGGTCTTCGGGTACGACCCCACCTCCCGCACCGCGAACGTGGCGGGCCTGCCGTCCTGCCGGGCGACCACGATCGTGTCGCCGGGCACCAGCGCGCCGAGGTTGAAGAACACCGCCGGGCCGAGCTGGGCGGAGTCGACGTGACCCACGATCACCGCGTTGCCGGCCTCGCCCGGGCTGGCGCCGGGGGAGTACCAGCCGGCCTTCATGGCCTGGTCCAGCGGGGGCACCTGGACCGTGCCGTCCGGATTCGTGCCGAGCGACATGATCGGGGCCTGCACCCCGATGCGGGGGATCGAGATGGTGACCGGCGCGGACCGGGGCAGCGGGGCCGCTCCGGTGGCACCCGTCGCGGCCGGGGCGCCCGGGGTGGCGGGCCCGGCCGGCACGCCCGGCGTCGCCTGGCCGGTGGCGCCCGCAGTCGGTTGCCCGTCGCCGCCGGGTACGGGCTGGGCGGAGGCGTCCGGTGTCACCCGCCCTCCGGCGTCCGGGTCGGTGTAGACGGTGCCCGGATCGATCTGTGGCTCCGTGGTGACCGGGCCCGCCTGCGAGATCGGCTGCGGCGGGGCGGGTGGCGGTACGGTGCGGACCGACGCGCCGACCAGCCCGGCCCCGGCCATGGCGAGCAGGACGACGACGGCCGTGCCGACGGCACGCCACGGACTTCCGTGACGGCCGCCGGCCCGGGTCGTCGTCCGGTCAGACCAGCCCACCGGCCCGCCGCCGGCGCAGCAGCACCAGGCCGCCCAGCGCCGCGGCACCGATCATGCCGGCGCCACCGGTGGCGAGGTTGCGGTCCACGCCGGTGGTCGTCATGCCGCCGTCGCCACCGTCGACCCCACCGCGGGGCAGGACCACCAACTCGCCCTCACCGCAGGAGCCCCGCAGCTCGTAGCGGCCCGGCCGGGCGTCGTGCGAGACGGTGGCCTCGCCGTAGTAGACGAAGTCCTTCCCGTGCTCCCAGCCGTCCTTGCCGTAGTCGCGCTCGGCGTCCTTGCCGTAGTCGCCCTTCTCGTCCTGCCAGGCGCCTCCGCTCGCCTGCCAGTCGTCCTTGCCGTCCTGCCACGAGCCGTGCTCGTCCTTGGCGTCCTTGCCGTAGTCGCGCTCGGCGTCCTTGCCGTGCTCGCCCTTGGCGTCCTTGCCGTGCTCGTCCTTGCCGTGCCGCTCCTTGCCGTCGGGGCCGTGCGCGTCCTTGGTCCAGTCGGGCTCGCCCCGCTTCTCCTTCTCCCAGCCCGGCTCGGCGTCCTGGCCGTACTCGTCGTGCCCCTGCCAGTCCCCGGGCTCGACGGCCGCGCCGGCACCCGCACCGCCCGGCTGCGGCTGTCCTTCCGGCTGGCCGCCCGGCTGGGGCTGGTTCGCCGGAGGCTGCGGCATCCCGTCGCCGCCCGGACCGTTCCCGCCCGGACCGTTCCCGCCCGGACCGTTGCCGCCCGGGCCGTTGCCGCCCGGGCCGTTGCCGCCCGGGCCGTTGCCGCCGGGGCCCTTGTCGTCCCAGCCCGGCTCGCCGCGGCCGTCCGGACCCTTGCCCTGCTCGTCCTTGCCGCCCGGCTTGCCGTGCTCGTCCTTGCCGTCCGGGCCCTTGCCGTGGTCGTCCTTGCCGTCCGGGCCCTTGTCGTCCCAGCCCCAGTCCTTGTCACCGCCCCAGTCGCCGCCGCGGTCGGTCCGGTCGCCGTGCTCGCCGTCCCGGGCCGGGTGCAGGTCGACCTTGCCGGTCACCTTCGACCAGACGGTGGCGTGCTTCTGCGGCTCGGAGCAGATCGCGAGCAGTTCGACGGTGTCCCCCGCCTTCACCACGTGCGGCTTGGCGATGACCTTGCCGTCGTCGTGCCCGCCCGCGTAGGCCATCCCCGGGGTGAACGCGAGAAGGCCCGCCCCGCCGAGAGCGGCGCCCGCGACCACCTTCCCGAGCATCTTCTTAGCCATGACCAGCGTCTCCATCCCTGTTCGTCCTGAGCCCGACGTCAGTCGCGCTAAGGCCGACGTTAGACCTTTTCGCGAGTTATTCGGGGAAAGATTCGCTTTTAGGAGTTTGTCGAGATCAGGCGTGTCCGCGCTGTCCCCGACCCGGCGCGCCGATCGGCCCCACTTCGGTCGCCGTCGTCGTCGCTTCGCCCGTCGTGCCCCGGCGTCGCGGAGCTGCGCGCCGTGGGTGGAACGTCACGGGTGTCATCGGGCCGTTTTGACACCCATGGCGTTCCACCGAGCCGGGCGGGTCGTAGCGGACGGGGTTGGTGGGACGGGCGGGGCGGGTGCGGGCCGGCGGTAGGGTGGGCGGCGAGCGCATCGAACCATTGCCATGGAAGCGCTCCCATGCAAGAATCGCTGCACGCGGTTCGGGGAGCCACACCGCGAGCTCAGACGTCGAGGGCAACCGGCACCACCGGACGACGTCCGGCTCCATCGGCCGGTCCTGCGGACCGGTCGGCACCACCACCCCCACAACGCCCGTCCGGGTCGGGCGTCCCCCGAAGAAACCCGTGGCGCGCACGGTCGTTCCCACGACCGCCGCCGCCATTTGCGCCGGGCCGTACGCGGATCCGGTCTCGCCCAAGGAGATCAGTGGCATGAATCTGTGGAGAAGGCTGTCCGGCCGGAGCCGGACGCTCGCGTTCACCAGCGCCGGCGTCCTGGTAGCCGGTGGACTGGTGACCCTCCCGGTCACCGCGGCGCAGGCCGCCACCCAGTGCAGCGTGACCTACACGACCAGCGACTGGCCCGGTGGTTTCACCGGCAACGTGACCATCAGGAACATCGGTGACGCGCTCAGCTCGTGGAACCTCGGCTTCACCTTCCCGAACAGCTCGCAGCGCGTGGTGAACGGCTGGTCCGCGAGGTGGTCCCAGAGCGGGCAGAACGTCACCGCGCAGAACGAGTCGTACAACGGGTCGCTCGCCAGCGGCGCCAGCACCACCATCGGCTTCAACGGCTCCTGGAGCGGCAGCAACCCCAAGCCGACCCAGTTCACGCTCAACGGCACTGTGTGCAACGGCGGCACGCCGACCACCAGCACCCCGCCGACGAGCACGCCGCCGACCAGCACGCCGCCCACGAGCACGCCGCCCACGTCGACCCCGCCGACCTCGACGCCGCCGACCAGCCCGCCGCCGCCCGGGCAGCGGGTCGACAACCCGTACGCCGGTGTGAAGGGGTACGTGAACCCCGAGTGGAAGGCCAAGGCCGAGTCGGTGTCCGGCGGCAACCGGGTGTCGAACAACCCGACCGCCGTCTGGATCGACCGGATCGCCGCCATCAACGGCACGCCGGACAGCAGCTCCAACGGCGCGATGGGCGTCCGTGACCACCTGGACGCCGCGGTCGCCCAGGGTGCCGGCTACATCCAGTTCGTCATCTACAACCTGCCCGGCCGGGACTGCTCCGCGCTCGCCTCGAACGGTGAGCTGGGCCCGGACGAGCTGCCCCGCTACAAGGCCGAGTACATCGACCCGATCGCCGCGATCCAGGGCGACTCGAAGTACCGGAACCTGCGCATCGTCAACATCATCGAGATCGACTCGCTGCCCAACCTGGTGACCAACACCTCGGGCAACGCGGGCGGCACGGTCATGTGTGACACGGTGAAGGCCAACGGCGCGTACGTGAACGGTGTCGGCTACGCCCTGGCGAAGCTGGGCGCGATCGGCAACGTCTACAACTACATCGACGCCGCCCACCACGGCTGGATCGGCTGGGACAGCAACTTCGGCCCGGTCGCCGACCAGCTCAAGGCCGCCGCTGTGGCCTCCGGCAGCACCGTCGCCAACGTGCAGGGCTTCATCGTCAACACGGCGAACTACTCCGCGCTGAGGGAGCCGTACGTCAAGATCACCGACACGGTGAACGGCCAGACCGTCCGGCAGTCCAAGTGGGCCGACTGGAACCAGTACCTCGACGAGCTGTCGTTCGCCCAGGCGTTCCGGCAGAAGCTGGTCTCGATCGGCTTCGACAGCAACATCGGCATGCTGATCGACACCTCCCGCAACGGTTGGGGCGGCGCCGCCCGGCCGACCGGCCCCGGCCCGTCGACCAGCGTGGACGCGTACGTCGACGGCGGCCGGGTCGACCGCCGCTTCCACACCGGCAACTGGTGCAACCAGGCCGGCGCGGGTCTCGGCGAGCGGCCGCAGGCCAACCCGGAGCCCGGGATCGACGCCTACGTCTGGGTGAAGCCCCCGGGTGAGTCGGACGGCTCCAGCAAGGAGATCCCGAACAACGAGGGCAAGGGCTTCGACCGGATGTGCGACCCGACCTACACCGGCAACGCCCGCAACGGCAACAACATGTCCGGTGCCCTGCCGGACGCGCCGATCTCCGGCGCCTGGTTCGCGGCCCAGTTCCAGCAGCTCATGCAGAACGCGTACCCGCCGCTCTCCTGAGCCGCGGTGAGGGCCACCCGCCGCGGCGGGAGTGAGGCACCGCCGCGCGGGTTCCCCGGGCCCCTGGTCGACGCCCACGTCGACCAGGGGCCCTCGGCCGTCCCGGTGTCAGGGCACGGTGCGCTCGATCGCCGCCCGGCCCAGCTCGGCCAGGTCGCGGCGGGCCCGTTCCAGGTTCTCCGGCGTCACGTCCTGACCCCGGGCCTGCACCAGGTCCTCCGGATCCCAGGGCTGCTCGGCGCCGGTACGGATGTCGTCCGGGGCGGCACCGGTGCCGGTGCCGGTCGCGCCGGTCCCGGCCGCGTACGGGTCACCGATCAGGTTCGGCGAACCGGTGTCCGGCACCGCGCCGTCCGGCTCGGTGAAGACGGGGTTGTCCGGGTCGGTGCCGCCGCTGCGCAACTGGGGCACCGTGCTGTCGTCGTCCACCGCCGCGGCCACCTCGGGGGTCTCCTCCAGCGGCCGCTCGCCACCGCGGTCACGATCGGTCATGCTGCTGCCCTCCTGTCCCTTCGCGTGATCCCCGTGGCCTACCCGGTGCGGACCGCGCCATGCGGGCGGAGGGGTCAGGACTCGTCGCGCTGCGGCTCCGGCGGCTCGGTCGGGCGCAGCCGCTGCCACAGCAGCATCAGCAGCCCGAACACCAGCATCGCCGCGCCGGCCCACAGGTTGATCCGCAGGCCCTGCGCCTTCTCGATCTCGGCGGAGGTGTCGAACAGTCCCAGCAACCCGACGATCAGGCCGTACGCCACGAACAGGCCGCCGATGACCCGGCGGATGTCGAACAGCCGGGCCGCGGCGGAGCGCTCCTCCCGGGCGTCCTCGGTCTCGTCGACCAGCGGGTCGTGCGCCTCGCCGCCCTGGTAGTGGCGGTCCGCGTCGTCTGCCATGGCGTGCGTCCCCTCCTTCAGAAGACCGGGATGTAGAACAGGGCGGCGAGGACCACGGCGACGACGCCGAGCAGCACCGGGGAGCGGTACCAGGCGGTGTCGCCGGCCAGCGAGTCGTCGGCGAGCGTGGTGTCGCTGAGGCCGTACACCAGCCCGGTCAGCTCCCGGTCGGTCTTCGGCCGGGTCAGCGGCGTGACGACCGCGGCTACCACCGCGACGGTGGCGAAGGCCAGGCCGGCGCCCCAGAAGCTCTCCTCCAGGTCCGAGTTGAAACTGATCACGCCGCCCTTGTAGAGCAGGTAGGTGGCGGTCGCGACGACGGTGCCGGACAGCAGCGACCAGAACCCGGCCAGCGGCGTCATCCGCCGCCAGAACATGCCGATGATGAAGGTGCCGAAGAGCGGGGCGTTGAAGACCGAGAACAGCGCCTGGATGTAGTTCATGATGTTGCTGAACCCGGCCGCGATGAACGCCGTGCCGATGCCGATCACGACCGCGCCGACGGTGGCGATCCGGCCCACCTTCACGTAGTGCTCGTCCGGCATGTCCCGCCGGAAGTACGCCTGCCAGATGTCGTACGTGAACACGGTGTTGAACCCGCTGACGTTCGCCGCCATGCCGGCCATGAACGAGGCCACCAGGCCGGTCACCGCGATACCCAGCACACCGTTGGGCAGCAGGTCGCGCATGAGCAGCGGGATCGCGTTGTTGTAGACCAGGTCGCCCTCGTCGGCGCCCAGCCCCTTCACGGTGACCAGGGCGATCAGGCCGGGGATCACGGTGACCGCCGGGATGAGCAGCTTCGGGTACGCGGCGATGATCGGCGTACGCCGCGCGGCACTCATGTTCCGTGCGGACAGGGCGCGCTGCACCTCGGCGAAGTTGGTGGTCCAGTAGCCGAAGGAGAGCACGAAGCCGAGGCCGAACACGATGCCCAGCCAGTGCGCGCCGAGCGGGTTGTCGGTGCTGCCGGTGCCCTCCCAGGCGTGCAGTCCGGCCTCGCCGAGCTTGGAGTCGCGGACCGCGTCCATCAGTCCGCTCACGCCGCCGACCTTGACCAGCCCGATCACCGTGATCGGCACCAGACCGGCGATGATCACGAAGAACTGGAGCACCTCGTTGTAGATCGCGCCGGAGAGCCCGCCGACGGTGATGTACGCCAGCACGATCACCGCGCCGACGATGATCGCGAACCAGAGCGGCCAGCCCAGCAGCGCCTGCATGATCAGGGCCAGCGCGTAGAGGTTCACGCCCGCGATGAGCACCTGCGCGACCGCGAAGCTGATCGCGTTGAGCAGGTGGGTGGGGCGGTTGAAGCGCAGCCGCAGGTACTCGGGGACGCTACGGACCTTGGAGCCGTAGTAGAACGGCATCATCACGATGCCGAGGAAGACCATCGCCGGTACGGCGCCGATCCAGTAGTAGTGCACGGTCATGATGCCGTACTGGGCGCCGTTGGCGGCCATGCCGATGATCTCCAGCGCGCCCAGGTTCGCCGAGACGAACGCCAGGCCGGTGACCCAGGCGGGCAGCGAGCGGCCGGAGAGGAAGAAGTCCACGCTGGTACGGATCGCGCGCCGGGCGGCGAAACCGACGCCGAGCACCGTGACGAAGTAGAGCGCGAGGATCAGGTAGTCCACCGCGTTCATGTCCAGACGCAGGCCGCCGCCACCCATGCCCGTGCTCCCCTCGTGTGCACCGCTGCCCGCACGTACCCCGATTGCGAAGTTTCATGCCTGCTGGCCGGTCTGGGTACGGCGGAGCCCCGGCCGGGTCGCCGGCCGGGGCTCCGAGGGGTTCTGCGGGGAGGCCTCAGCGCCCCAGGACGCGGTCCAGGAAGTCGCGGTAGCCACGCACGGCGACCCGGAGCTGTTCGGTGTCGGTGGAGCCGGACTCCTGCCAGGCGCCGAGCCGGGTGCGCTGCTCGCGCAGGGCGGTGGAGAGCGCCTCGATGGCCTCCTCGACGAGCGACTCCGCCTCGCCGACCGCGGCGCGCGGGTCGTCCACGAAGCGCAGCTGCACGTCGCGCCAGCGGTCCCGGAAGCCCTGCGCGGCCTCGGGTGCGAACAGCGTCGCCGCGTCGGCGGGTACCGCGCCGGCCGTCGGCCGCTCCGCGCCGCCCAGCGTCGTGCCGGCCGCCCCGGCGGCTGCCGCGCCCGCCGCCACGGCGGCGGTGTCGGCGTCCACCCGGTCGTGCCGCCGGTCGGCGTCGTCGCCGGCGGGGACGGGCTCGGCGTCCGGGTCGACAAGGCCGGGCTCGGCGCTGCCGTACCCGACCGCGCCGTCGGCGGCCGCGTCGTCCCGGACGACGCCGTCGATGCGGTCGTCGGTGTCCACCGTGCGGTCGCCCCGGGCCACGTCGTCGCCGGTGCGGTCGTCCCGGCCGTCGCCGTCCACGTCATCGGCGGCGCCGGAGTGCTCGGCGTCCCAGCGGTCCCGGTCGTGCAGGCGGTCCCCGGCGGTCGGGTCGGCCCGCTCGTCGTCCAGCGGATCGGTGCGTCCCGGCGCGCCGTCGCCCGGCGCGGCCGTGTCCTCGTCGCGCGCGTCGCGCTCGTCCTGCGGACGGCCGCCGGCCAGCGCCGAGGCGGCTACCGCGTCGCCCACCGTGGCCGCGCCGAACGCCGTCGGCAGCGGCGCCGGCTCGGCGTACGGGGGTCGTCCGTCCTCGTCGCGCCCGTCCTCGTCGGTCCGGTCGGCCGCGTCGCGCAGGTCCCCGGCGTCGTAGGCGCGGGTCTCGTCGACCTCGGCGTCGCGCCGGTCGTCGGCGACCGCCGGGTCGTCGAAGGTGCCGCGGTCGTCCAGCGCGTCCTCGGGTACGTCGGCCCGGTCGGCGTCGCGTCGGTCGGCGTGCTCGCCCGGCTGCGGCACCGGCACCGGTGCGGACCGGACGGCCTCGGGGTGGTCCTGCGTGACCTGCTGTTCATCCTGGCGCATGGCGGCGGCCTCCTCAGCGGCTCGGGACGTCGTGGTCGTGGTCGGGGTGGCGCTGCTCCGGCTGCTGCGTGGACGTGGGCACCGGGTCCTCGCCGAGCAGGTCGGCGAAGAGGGCCCGGTAGTGCACGAGCGCCTGCCGGAGGTCCTCGGTGCCGGCCTCACCGCGCTCGTTGCGCTGCCGGATCTCGTGGGCGTCGCGGTAGTGGGTGAGCGTGCGGGCGTGCTCGACGGAGAGGTGGGCGATCTGGTCCGAGAAGTCCCCGGTCGGGTACCCGCGCTCGGCGATCAGACGGCTGACCAGCTCGTCGGCCTCGCCGACGGTCTCGGCGGGGGAGTCGACGAAGCGCACCTGGAGTTCTTCCCAGGCGGCGGCGTAGTGGGCCCGCGACTCCGGGCTCAGCGGGGTCAGCTCCAGCTCGGCGTGCCGGCGCTCCCGCTCCCGCAGCTCGCGCTCGGCGGCGCTGCGGCTGTCCTGTTCGGCGACGACCCGGTCGTACTCGGGGCCGAAGCGTTCGCGCAGCGCCCGGCGGCGGCTGGCGACCACGGCGACCGCGACGAGCGCGGCGATGACGGCGACGACGATGACTATGACGACTACCTGGGTGGACGACATGGCTCCTCCTTCGCACGCTGGTATTCCCTCGTGCGGGTGATCGCCAATCCCGTTCTGCGGCACTTTCCGCCCCGGCCGGGAAAAAGGCGCGCTGCCGCGACCGCCGTCCGGTGCCGCAGCGGTGTCCGACTGCGCCCGCCGTGCCCGTCTCGGACCGTAGTGAGAGCCGAGACGGCCGGTAGTGCATCCGCCCCGGATTACGTATCCTGCCCAAGGCGTCCGGGCCGGGGCCCGGCGTCGTGGCCGGCGAAACGGCGGCCGCTGCCGGCGCCACCGAGCGACACCTTCCCGGGCGAGGTCTGATTGAACACCCGTGACTGGCCGATCCGCGCCAAGCTGACCGCGCTGGTCATCGGCCCGGTGACCGGGCTGCTGGCGTTGTGGATCTTCGCCACCACGCTCACCTTCGGGCCCGCGCTCGACCTGCTCTCCGCGCGTACCCTCCTCTACGACCTGGGCCGCCCGGGCGAGGCCGTGGTGGCGGAGCTGCAACGGGAACGGCGGCTGTCGGTGGTCCAGCTCGCCGGCGACCGCGCCCTCCCGGAGCTGACCGAGCAGCGGGTACGCACCGACGACGCGATCGTCGAGCTGCGCCGCAAGGTCGACGGCGGTGACTTGCGCGACGTCGCCGACGCCCAGCTCGACAACCGGCTCGACCAGTTGGTCTCGGCGCTCGACGCGCTGCCCGCCGGGCGCGCGTTCATCGATGACCGGAAGGTCGACCGGGCCGGCGCCGTCGGCCTCTACAGCGGGATGATCGGCTCGGCGTTCCAGGCGTTCGGCGCCATGGCCGCGTTGCCCGACGCGCAGCTCAACCGGGAGGCGACGGCGCTCACCGCGCTGGGACGCTCCCGGGAGCTGCTCGGGCAGGCCGACGCGCTGCTGGCCGGCGCCGTCACCGCCGGCCGGTACGCCGACGGCGAGCACGAGCAACTGGTACGCACCGTCGAGAACCAGCGCTTCCTGGCCGAGATCGCGGTGTCCGACCTGCCGCCCGCGGAGCGGGCCGCGTACCAGCGGATGACCGAGGGCGCCGGGTTCGGCAAGCTGCGCGCGCTGCAGGACAGCCTGATCCGCTCGTCCGCGCTGCCCGCCCGGTTCGACATGCGGGCGTGGGACACCAGTCACGCCGAGGTGTGGCAGAGCCTGCGCGACTTCGAGCTGCGCGGCGCCGACGCCCTCGCCGAGCGGTCGGTGCCGATGGCCACCCGGATCCTCGTCCAGCTCGCCGCCGCCGGGGTGCTGGGCCTGGTCGCGATCGTGGTGTGCGTGCTGGTGGCGCTGCGGGTCGGCCGGTCGCTGGCGCAGCGGCTGACCGGCGTACGGGCGGCCGCGACCGAGGTGGCCGAACGCCGGCTGCCCGACGTGGTCGCGCGGCTGCGCCGGGGCGAGGAGGTCGACGTGGCCCGGGAGGCGCCCGAACTCGACCACGGCGGCGACGAGATCGGTCAGGTGGCGCGCGCCTTCAACGAGGTGCGCCGGACCGCGGTCCGCGCCGCCGTCGACGAGGTGACGCTGCGCCGCGGCTTCAACGAGGTGATCCTCAACCTGGCCCGGCGCAGCCAGGGGCTGGTGCACCGGCAGCTGGCGCTGCTGGACCGGCTGGAACGGCGTACCGAGGACCCGGACGAGCTGGCCGGGTTGTTCCAGGTCGACCACCTGGCGACGCGGCTGCGGCGGCACGCCGAGGACCTGGTGATCCTCGCCGGGGCCGCGCCCGGACGCGGCTGGCGCCGGCCGGTCGCCGCCGTCGACGTGATGCGCGGCGCGATCTCCGAGGTCGAGGCGTACGACCGGGTCGACGTGGGCGAGGTGGCCCCGGCCGGGGTGCTGGGCCGGGCCGTCGGCGACGTGATCCACCTGCTCGCCGAACTGATCGAGAACGCCACCACGTTCTCCCCGCCCGGCACCCGGGTGGACGTCACCGGCCGGACCGTCCCGGACGGCTACACCATCGAGATCACCGACCGGGGACTGGGCATGTCCGCGCCGGCCCTGGCCGACGCCAACCGCAAGCTGGCCGAGCCGCCGGAGTTCGACCCGGCCGGCAGCGCCCGGCTGGGGCTGTTCGTGGTGGCGCGCCTGGCCGCCCGGCACGGCGTACGGGTGGAGCTGCGGCCGTCCCGCCCGGCCGGGATCGTCGCCGCGGTGTTCGTACCGTCGGAACTGATCACCGACGAGCCGCCGGTGGGCGCGGACGCCTCCGCCGGGCCGGAACGGCGGCGCCTGGCCAAGGTGACGCGGCTGGCCACGGTGCCCCGGCCGGGGCGGCCGGTCCGGCCGGGCCGGGACCGGTCGGAGAGCACAGTGGTCCCGTTGCAGTCGGCGCGCGCCTCGACCGTGGAGCCACCTGCCGACGACGACGGCCTGCCGCGCCGGATCCGGCGCCGCGGCGCGACGGCGCGTCCCCGCGCGGTTGTCACGGACACCCCGGCCCACCGCACCCCGGAGGAGGCCCGCCGGGCCATGTCGGCGTTGCAGGCCGGCACCGCCCGCGGACGCCGGGACGGCACCCGCGCCGCCGGGACCGACCCGGCCACCCCCACGACCGAAACGCGCGACACCGGTACGCCGTCCACGACCGCGGGGCCGGGCGTTCAGCCCGCCCCGCCGGCGCCGGACCCACGAACCGCGACTGAGAGGGACGCCTAGTGGTGCACACGACGCGGCAGAACGCCGATCTCGACTGGCTGCTCGACGACCTGGTGGAGCGCGTTCCCGCCGCCCGCCAGGCGGTGGTGCTCTCGGCGGACGGGCTCCTGCTCGGGGCCTCCACCGACCAGGACCGCACCGACGCGGAACACCTGTGCGCGCTGGCCTCCGGCTTCTCCGGCCTGGCCAAGGGCGCCACCCGGCACCTGGGCGGCGGCGCGGTCCGCCAGACCGTGGTGGAGATGGAGTCGGCCTACCTGTTCGTGACCGCCGCCGGGCAGGGCGCCTGCCTGGCGGTGGCGAGCGACGCCGACGCCGACATCGGCCTGGTCGCGTACGAGATGGCGATGCTCGTCATCCGGGTCGGGGAGAACCTGGCCGCGCCGAGCCGGGTGGCGGGGGAGCGGACCGATGCGCGCTGAGTCGCCGGGGCCGCAGCACGAGTGGCTGGACGCCGACGCCGGACCGGTGGTGCGCCCCTACACGCTCACCGGCGGCCGGGTACGCCCACCCGTCGACGGCTTCGACCTGCTGGCGTTCGTGCTCGCCACCAGTGGCGCGGACCCGGCCGGTACGCCCGGCCTCCAGCCGGAGCACCGCCGCCTGATCGAGCTGGCCCGGCGGCCGAAGGCCGTGGCCGACCTCGCCGCCGACCTGGACCTGGCCGTGGGCGTGGTCCGGGTGCTGCTCGGCGACCTTCTCGCCCATGGACTCGTCGCGGTGCACCGCCCACCGGCCACCGCGTACCTGCCCGACGACAACATCCTCAAGGCGGTGGTCAGTGGACTCCGTGCGCTATGACCGGGAGCCGGAGGCGGCACGAGTGCCGCTGGCGCTGAAGATCCTCATCGCCGGTGGCTTCGGCGCCGGAAAGACGACGCTGGTCAGCGCGTTGAGTGAGGTTCGGCCGTTGCAGACCGAGGAGGTCCTCACCGGGGCCGGGCTCGGCACCGATGACGTCTCCGGGGTCGAGCAGAAGTCGACCACGACCGTGGCGATGGACTTCGGCCGGATCACCATCAACGACGACCTCCAGGTCTATCTGTTCGGCACCCCGGGCCAGGACCGGTTCTGGTTCCTCTGGGACGAGCTGGCGTTCGGCGCGCTCGGCGCGGTGGTGCTCGCCGACACCCGGCGGCTCGCCGACTGCTTCCCCTCGATCGACTACTTCGAGCAGCGGGGCATTCCGTTCGTGGTGGGCGTCAACTGCTTCGAGGGTTCCCGCCGGTTCGGCCTGGAGGCGGTCCGCGACGCCCTCGACCTGGACCCGGACGTGCCGCTGGTGCTCTGCGACGCCCGGGACCGGCAGTCCGGCAAGCTGGTGCTGATCTCGCTCGTCGAGCACGTGGCGCGGCAGCGCGGCGAGCCGGTGCCGGTGGGCTGAGCACCCGCACCCGATCCGTCGGGCGCGGTGGGACTGACCGGGCGCGCCACCGGGAAGCCTCTGGTTGGATCGCAGGCAGGACCGACGAGAGGTGGGAGCGGTGACCGGGCAGGACGAGATCGTCCACATCGGCGGCTACACGGCGGAGACGGGCGGGCGGGCCGAGGGCGTCGTGGCGGCCCGGCGGGACCGGGCGACCGGGGAACTGACCCCGCTGGGCGTCGTGGCGGTCACCCCGTCGCCGTCGTTCCTGGTGCGGCATCCGGCGTTGCCGGTGCTGTACGGGTGCAACGAGTTGCCCGACGGGCAGGTGAGCGCGTTCCGGGTGGCACCGGACGGCGACCTCACGCCGCTGGCCGTCCGCGAGACCGGCGGCGCGGAGCCGTGCCACCTGGCGGTCGCCCCGGACGGGCGGCACCTGTTCGTGGCGAACTACGGCGGCGGCAGCGTGGCGGTGTTCGGCCTGGACGCCGACGGCGTGCCGGGGGAGCGCACCGATCTGGTGCGGCACTCCGGCCACGGCGCCGACCCGCAGCGGCAGGAGCACGCGCACTGCCACATGGTCTCGCCCGACCCGGCCGGCGGTGGGCTGC
This sequence comes from Micromonospora sp. CA-248089, assembly GCF_050948515.1. Classification (NCBI taxonomy): domain Bacteria; kingdom Bacillati; phylum Actinomycetota; class Actinomycetes; order Micromonosporales; family Micromonosporaceae; genus Micromonospora; species Micromonospora sp. CA-248089. The sequence continues at coordinate 5,248,480 of NZ_CP192016.1, read as the reverse complement.
TCGCTGTCGACCTGGGCACCGACTCCGTCTACCGGTACGCGGTCGACGCCGGCCGGTTGACCGAGCGGGAGCCCCGCGTACGGACGGCGCCCGGGACCGGGCCCCGGCACCTGGCCCGGCACCCGGACGGGCGGCGCTGCTGGCTCGTCGGCGAGCTGGACGCCACGGTCACCGCGTACGAGCTGACGCCGGACGGGCCGCGGCAGCGGACGCGTGTCGACGCCAGCGGCCGGACCGGGCACGTCCAGCCCTCCGAGGTGGCGGTCGGGCCCGGGGGACGTTTCCTCTACGTGGGCAACCGCGGTGTGGGCACGGTCGCGGTCTTCGCGCTCGACGGTCCCGCGCCGGAGCTGGTGGCCGAGGTCGACACCGGCGGCGAGTGGCCCCGGCACTTCGCCTTCGCCGGTGCGCACCTGTACGTGGCGGACGAGCGGGCCGACATGATCAGGATCTTCCGGGTGGATCCGGACGGCGGGGTGCCCGAGCCGGTGGGGGAGCCGGTGCCGGTGGCCAGTCCGACGTGCGTCCTACCGTGACGGAACGGTCACCAATTGCCAGTCCGAAGTGGACTGAAGTCACCTTAAATGACTGACCAGTAACTTAACGTATGGGTTAGGTGATCAACTGTTTCTGCTGCGTAACTTTCGTCCGAACGGTTGTGGTGGTAACCCCACGAGGTACGCAAGATGGTCACCGTGTCTGGCCGCCATCGCATGCGTTCTCACCTCCGCGGAGCAGGTGCCGCCGCCGTGGCGGCCGCCCTGGTCGCCGTCGTAGCCGGCTCCTGGTTCGGCTACCAGCAGCTGGCCGGCCCGAACTGTTCGGGCCGCATCGAGCTGTCGGTGGCGACCGCCCCGGAGATCGCCCCCGCGGTGCGCGCCGCCGCCGACCAGTGGGTCTCCGACGGCGCGGCGGTGGGCGGAACGTGCATCGCGGTGAACGTCTCCTCGTCCGAGTCGGTCGAGGTGGCTGCCGCGGTGGCGAGCAAGCACGGTGCCACGCTCGCCGGCGTCGGGCAGGCCAGCGGCACCGCCGTCACCCCCGACGTCTGGGTGCCGGACTCCTCGACCTGGCTGGTCCGGCTCAAGAGCGGCGGGGCCAGCGCGTTCGCGCCGACGAACGGTGCCTCGATCGCGCGCAGCCCGGTCGTGGTGGCGCTGCCCGAGCCGGTGGCCTCGCGCATCGGGTGGCCGGACAAGAAGCTGCGCTGGTCCGACCTGCTGACCCAGGTCACCGCCAGCAAGCCGCTGCGGGCCGGGATCGTCGAGCCGACCCAGGACGCGGCCGGCCTGTCCGGCCTGCTGTCGCTGACCGCCGCGGCCAGTTCCACCGGCGAGTCCGGCTCGCCGAAGGCGCAGGAGGCGATGGTCGGTGCGCTGCGTGCGCTGGCGACCAACCGTTCCTCGCTGCGGCAGGACCTCCTCGCGCGGTTCCCGCGCTCGTCGGACCCGACGGCGATCGCCAACGGGCTGGGGGCGGCGGCGCTGTCCGAGGAGGACGTGATCGCCTACAACAGCACCAAGCCGCCGATCCGGCTCGCCGCGCTCTACCTCGAGCCGGCGCCGATCCCGCTGGACTACCCGTTCGCGGTGCTGCCCGGCATCGAGCCGTCCAAGGCGTCCGCCGCCCGGGTGCTCTTCGAGGTGCTGCGTACGCCGGCCTTCAAGGACCGGCTCGCCTCGCAGGCGCTGCGCGCGCCGGACGGCAACTGGGGGCAGGGCTTCCAGGCCCCGACCGGCGCGCCGAGCCCGGCCAACGGCGGCGCGAGCCAGGTGCCGCCGTCGGGTCAGGGCGGCGCGGCCGACCTCGACCCGGGTGCCATCTCGACCGCGACCACCACCTGGTCGGTGGCCACGCAGTCGGGCCGGATGCTCTGCGTCATCGACGTCTCCGGCTCGATGAAGAAGCCGGTCGCGACCGCCAACGGCGCCAGCCGGGAGCAGGTCACCGTCGCCGCCGCGAGCCAGGGCCTCGGGCTGTTCGACGACTCCTGGTCGATCGGCCTCTGGACCTTCTCCACCAACCTCCAGGGCTCGCAGGACTGGAGCGAGTTGGTCGGAATAAAGCCTCTGTCCAGCAACCGGGGCGCGCTCCAGCGCGGCCTGGCCTCGATCAAGCCCTCCAGCGGCGACACCGGCCTGTACGACACCATGCTCGCGGCGTACAAGAAGGTGCAGCAGGACTGGGAGCCGGGCAAGGTCAACTCGATCGTGCTGTTCACCGACGGCAAGAACGAGGATGCCAACGGCATCTCGCAGAAGGAACTGCTGGACCAGCTGAAGAAGCTGAAGGACGACGAGCAGCCGGTCCAGGTCGTCATCATCGGCATCGGCACCGAGGTGAACCGGGCCGAGCTGGAGTCGATCACCAAGGTCACCGGCGGCGGCGCGTTCGTCACCACCGACCCCAGCAAGATCGGCGAAATCTTCCTCCGGGCGATCGCGCTCCGACCGCCCGCCCCCCGCTGACCTGAAGCTCAGCGCTAGTCTTCCGCCGTACCGGAAATCCGGTACGGCGGAAGGCTTCCCGGGTCAAGACGCGGGATGAGAACTGACGGTAATGCGTCCGAATCAATCGGTAACCATAATTGTCCAGGCATGATGACCGGGTGCCTCGACCGCGGGCTCCACACCGGAGCCGGGCGGGGACGAGGCGGTCCTGAGCGAAGTGGGGAGGGCCGGTGACCTCGGCGACGCTGTTGACTCCTGCCACGTCGTCGCGACCCGGTGGTGAACGCCCGGGCAAGACGACGCGAGCCGCGGAGCGGGCCTACATCCGGGTCCTGGTGGTGCTGGACACCGCCGTGCTCGCGGTGGCCATCCTGGTCGGTTACCTGGCCCGGTTCGGAGACGAGGAGCCGACCGGTTCCGAGATCCCGTACGTGGTGGTCGCCCCGGCGCTGCTGCTGGTCTGGCTCGTCTCGCTCAAGGCGATGCGGTGCTACGACGACCAGGTGCTCGGCTACGGCGCCGACGAGTACCGGCGGGTCAGCGCGGCGAGCATGCGACTCGCCGGCGGCATCGCCATCGCCGGGTACATCGCCGACGTCGGCGTCTCCCGGGGCTTCCTGGCGATCTCCTTCGCCGTCGGCACGATCGGGCTGGAGGTGGCGCGGTTCGCGGCCCGCAAGCGGCTGCACCGGGCCCGCGACCGGGGCGCCGGCTGGTCCCGCAAGGTGCTCGTGGTGGGTGACACCGCGCACGTGCTGGAGCTGGTGCACACGCTGCGCCGGGAGCCGTACGCCGGCTATCAGGTGGTCGGCGCGTGCATCCCGGACGCGCTGCTCGCCCCGGTGCCGCAGCGGCTGGGCGACGTGCCGGTGGTCGGCAGCTTCCGGGGCATCCCGGAGGCCGCCACCGCGATCGGCGCCGACACGGTGGCGGTCACCGCCTCGGGCGAGCTGACCGCGACCCGGCTGCGCCGCCTCGGTTGGCAGCTGGAGGGCACCGGCGTCGACCTGGTGGTGGCACCGGCGCTCACCGACGTGGCCGGTCCCCGCATCCACACCCGTCCGGTCGCCGGCCTGCCGTTGATCCACGTCGAGGCGCCCGAGTTCCGCGGTGCCCGCAAGCTGGTGAAGGGCTTCGTCGACCGGTCGATCTCGTCGATCGCCCTGCTCGTGCTGGCGCCGCTGCTGATCGTGATCGCGCTCGCCATCAAGATCGACAGCCGTGGCCCGGTGCTGTTCCGGCAGACCCGGGTCGGTCAGGGCGGCGAGGAGTTCGGCGTCTTCAAGTTCCGCACCATGGTCGTCAACGCCGACGCCCTGCTCGCCGAGCTGGCCGCGCGCAACGAGACCGACGGCCTGATGTTCAAGATGCGCGACGACCCGCGCGTCACCCGGGTCGGCCGGCTGCTGCGCAAGTGGTCGCTGGACGAGCTGCCCCAGCTCGTCAACGTGCTGCTCGGCCAGATGAGCCTGGTCGGCCCGCGCCCGCCGCTGCCGTCCGAGGTGGCCCGCTACGACGGCGACGTGGCACGCCGCCTGCTGGTCAAGCCCGGCATGACCGGCCTCTGGCAGGTCAGCGGCCGGTCCGACCTCAGCTGGGAGGACGGCATCCGGCTCGACCTGTACTACGTGGAGAACTGGTCGCTGGCCGCCGACCTGACCATCCTCTGGAAGACGTTCGGCGCGGTGATCAACAGCCGCGGCGCGTACTGAGGGGCCGGGTCAGGGCTGCGGCCCCAGCCAGTCCAGGCACACCACCACCGCGTCGTCCACCAGGTCACCGGCGACGAACGCCCGCAGGTCGCCGATCAGCGACCGGACCGCGTCCAGCGGTTCCATCGGTCCGGTCCGGCGCAGGAACCGGTCCAGCGCCACCTCGCCGTACCGCACCTGCTCGGTGGTGGCCTCGATCACGCCGTCGCTGACCACGAACAGGCGGTCCTCGCGTTCCAGCCGGAACCGCTGCGGGCGGTAGTCGCTGCTCTCGAACATGCCGAGCGGGAACTGCTTGTCCAGCTCCTGCTCGGTCACCTGACCGGCCCGCAGCCGCAGCAGCCGTGGCGAACCGGCGTCCACCACCGTCATCTCGCCGGAGGCCAGGTCCAGCTCGATCAGGAGCACGGAGACGTGCTGCTCGCCCCGGTACTGGGCGTAGATCGCCTGGTCGGCCAGGGCGGCCTGGTCGGCCAGGTCGAGCCCGGCCCGGCGCGCGTTGCGCAGCGCGTGCGTGGCCAGCGAGGCGAGCAGCGCCGCGGCCACCCCCTCGCCGTAGCCGTTCAGCACCGCCAGCCAGAGCCGGTGACCGTCGTCGGACCAGTCGAAGCTGTCCCCGCGCACCGCGTACGCCGGTTCCAGCTGCCCGGCCAGGCTGAACGACGGCCGGATCCGGCTGCGCCCCGGCAGCAGCTCCCACTGCATCTCGGCCGCCAGCGTGAGACGTCGGCTGCGCCGGGCGGTCCGGTAGATGTCGGTGGTCGCCATGACCGCGCTCAGCTCGTGCCCGAGCACCGTGGCAATGGTGGCCAGCTCCCGGCAGGCGTTCGGGTCGGCGGGGACCGGGGCGACCTGGAGCACGCCCCGGCGTTCGCCGCGCATGCCCACCGGGAACCAGCCGACGCCGTCGGCGATCACCGGCTCCTGGTGGTCGAAGGCGCGCCAGGCCGGGTGGCCGGGGCCGGTGACCGACGGGCCGTCACCCAGCGGCAGCAGCTCGGCGAGCCGGTAGTCGACCTGGTAGAGCTCGGTGCGGGTGACGCCGTACGTGCGTGCCAGCTCGGCGGCGAGCCGGTCCACGATGAGATCCGTCGGCGCCTCGGTCAGGACGCGGCGAGCGCGTCCCTCCGCTCCGCTCATCTTTGCTCCTTTGCACAGGTCGCCGGGCAGATCCGGGGAGTAGTCTCGGGCCCACCATGACCGAAGAGCGCGGTCCCCGGGGACCTGAAACGAGTACGTCCGCCGCCCTGGACGAGGCGGCAGGCACCTTGCTCGCCGTCTGGGAGGCGGCCCGGGAACGCACCACCAGCCGGCTGTCGAGTGCCCAACTACGCGCGATCATGGTCGTCGAGCAGTATGACGGCATCAACCTCCGCCGGCTCGCCACGCTCACCGACATGTTGCTCTCCTCCGCCAGCCGGCTGTGCGACCGGCTGGTCGCGGCCGGGATGCTGGAACGCGAGCCGGGCCGCTACGACCGGCGGGAGATCTCGCTGCACCTCACGCCCGCCGCCATCCGGCTGCTCGCCGAGCTGCGCGAGGACCGGCGGCACCGGCTGGAGCGGATCCTGGCCGGGATGAGCCCGGAGGGCCGGGCCGCGCTGGTACGCGGCATGCGCGAGTTCGACGAGGTGGGCCGGCGCGGCGAGGCCACGGTGGCGGACGGATGGCCGATGCTGCAACCCTCCGGGGAACGGATCGGCGACCCCGCCCGGCCGTCCGACGAGCCTCCGGTGGCCCGTACCGCCTGACTCAGCCCTCACGGGCGGCCCGCAACCGGGCCACCACCCGGGGATGCTCGGTGAGTGCCCGTTCCAGCGCGCCGAGCACCTCGTCCAGCAGCGCCCGGCCGCCCCGGGAGGTCAGCGCCTCCTCCTGCCACCCGACGAAGTCGCGCAGCAGCCGGTCGTCGTCCACGCGCACGGCCGCGATCAGCGCGTCCACCAGGTGCGCGATGCCGGCGGCGACGTCCTCGGCGCTTTCGGGCGGCGGGTCCACCGCGGCCAGCGCCAGCCGGATCAGCTCACGCCGCCGGTGCAGCACCGCTACGTACGCGTCGTCCGGCGGGGGCGGCGGCGCGCCGGTGTGCGCGGCCGACAACGGCTGCTCCAGCAGCGCCACCGCGTCCCGGGCACTGGCGCCCCAGCCCGCCGCGCCGATCACGGTGGCCCACCGGCCGTCCGGGCCGAAACCGGGACCACCGGCGAGCACCGGCACCCCGGCCGCGCGGCTGGCTTCCACCATCCGCGCCGCCCGGACCAGCCGGTTCGGCTGCACACAGCTCAGCAGCACCGCGTCCGGGCCGGTCTGGTGCAGATAGGAGACCAGATGCCGGGCCGGCACGCTGGCGCCGAGGAACGTCACCCGCCAGCCCGCCGCCCGGACCACCTCGGTGACGATGCGGGCGGCCAGCGCGTGCCACTCGCCCTCGACGCACGCCATCACCACGTGCCCGCGCCGGGGCGGACCGGTCGTCGCACCCAGCGCGTCCACCACCTGCTCGCTGACGTGGGTGGCGGCGTGCTCCTGGGCGATGCTCCAAGAGCCGGTGAGCCAGCGCAGGCCGACCTCCCGCTGCGCCACCGCGACCAGGTCGACCAGGACGTCCGCGACCGAGAAACCGTCGGCGAGCAGGCCGCGTGCGAGCGCGATCGCGCCGGCCCGGTCGGCGGCGTCCAGGCGGTCGAGGTACGCGGCGAGCGTGTCCGGCCCGATCCGGCGCCCGGCCCCGGGGCGGTCCGGCGGCGGTGTCATCCGGCTGCCACGGCGAGCATGGCGATGTCGTCGTGGGGTTGCCCGTCCAGCCACTCGTCGACGAGCTGGAGCACCCGGTCGACGAGCGCGGCGGGTGGGAGCCCGGCGCCGGTGGCGAGCGCCTGACGCAACCGGGCGTCGCCGAACATGGCCGGCTCGGTCGGGCCGCCGCGAGCCTCGGTCACCCCGTCGGTGTACGCCAGCATCAGGTCACCCGGCGCCAGCCGTACCTCGGTGTCGGCGAACCGGGCGTCGGTGAGCGCGCCCACCGGCATGCCGCCCACCCGGACCGTCTCCACCCCGCCGCCGGCGCGGACGACGAGCGGGGACGGGTGCCCGCCACCGGCGAGCCGCACCAGCAGCCCGCCGTCCGGCTCGCGGCGCAGCGCGCCCAGCAGGAGCGTGGTGAACTGGGCCCGGCGGGCCGCGTCGGGGGCGTCCAGCAGCGCCCGGTTGAGCAGCTCCAGCAGTTCCCGGGGGCGCTGCTCGACCAGGCGCAGGGTCTGCAGCGACTGGCGGACCCGGCCGGTCAGCACTGCTGCGCCGACGCCCTTGCCGCACACGTCGCCGAGCGCGAACAGGCCGCCGTCGCCGGTGGGGAACAGGTCGTAGAAGTCGCCGCCGATGCGCAGGCTGTCCCCGGCGGCGCGATAACCGCCGGCGAGCGTCATCCCGGGCAGGCGGGGCAGTTCCGGCGGCAGCAGGCTGTTCTGGAGCACCCGGGCCAGGTGGGCCTGCTCGCCGTACAGGTCCGCGGCGGCCAGCGCGGCGCCGGCCCGGCCCGCGAACTCCCGGGCCAGGCCGATCTCCCGCTTGTCGAAGCCGGGTCGCTCCGGGCGGCGGGCCAGCACCAGCGCGCCGGCCGGACCACCGGCGCTGGGCATCGGGCTGATCAGCACGGTGCCCGGGCGGCCGAACCCGGCGGGCAGCACCTCGGCCAGGTCGGCCAGCTCGGCGTCCAGCCACGGGCTCGGTTCGGTGAGGTCGCCGTCGAGCGCCTCCACCAGCCCGGGGACGGATTCCACGGTCGTCCAGGCGGCCAGGCCGGTCACCGGGCCGGGATCGCCGGTGGCGTACCGGGTCCAGTGCGGCTCGTCCTCGGCGGGCGGGGGCGGGCGGTGCACCACCACCGCGACGTCGGCCAGGTAGGGCACCGGCAGCGTCACCGCGGTACGCAGCGTCTGCTCGCGGTGCAGGGACAGCCCGAGCCGGCTGCCCGCCTCGGCGAGGAACGCGGTGCGCGACCGTTCGGCGAGCAGCGCGTCGGTGCGCGCGTGCTCCTCGGTGACGTCCCGGACGTACCAGGCGTGGCGGTCGTCGGCCAGGGGCCGCCGCAGGCCGTTCAGCCGCCGGCCGCGGTGCTCGGTCTCGAACGTGTCCGAACCGGCGGCCGCCGCGCCGGCCAGGGCGGGCACCGGGCACGCGGCCAGGTCGACGCCGGGCGACACCTCGGGGAGCAGGTCGGCGGCCATCGCGTTGACGAGTGTCACCACCCCGGAGCGGTCGACTGTCACGACCGCCTCGGCGAGCCCGTCCAGCAGCTCGCGGGCCAGGTGGTCGTCAGCCGGTAGCGCGACCCCGGCAACCCGCCGGGGTCGTCTCCGCGAGGCGTGTCCACCGCCGCTGACCGGCCCCGCGACACCGCCCCGGCGCGCGGCGGTCACCTCCGGTGGCCGGGCGCTTCGGTCGGTCGACCCCTGCGCATGCTGTCGGTGCACTCCTCGCTCGGCGGACACGTTGCCTGGCGGCAAGCGTACCGAGCGCAGGCACGGAATGCCCGTCGAGGATCATCCGGGTCAGCCGGCCCGGGCCAGCCACCCCACCGGCCGGTCGACGATCCGGCGGACCACCGAGCCGGCCCCGCCGACCGCCGCTGACTGCGCGCCGAGCACTGCCGGGCGCACCGTGACCGGCGCCCAGGCGGCGGTGAGTACCCGCCGGGAGACCTCCGCCTCCACCGTCGGCCGCAGCCAGGGCGCCAGCGGGGCGTATCCGCCTCCGAGCACCACGGTGTCCAGATCCAGCAGGTTCACCACGCCCGCCACCGCCACCCCGAGAGCGGTGCCGGCGTCGGTCAGGGCGGTCAGCGTGGCCGGGTCGCCGGCCTCGGCCAGGTCGGCGAGCCGGGTGGCGGCGGTGTCGGCCGGCAGTTCCGCGCCGGGCAGCCCGGCGGCGGCCAGGATGGCCTCCTGACCCGCGTACCGCTCCAGGCAGCCCTGGCCGCCGCAGCGGCACGGCCGCCCCTGCGGCTGCACCGGGAAGTGACCGATCTCTCCGCTCCACCCACGCGCGCCCCGGTACAGCGCGCCGTCGAGCACGATCCCGGCGCCGATGCCGATCTCGCCGGTGACGTGCAGGAAGCTGCGCGGGCCGGCCGGGCCGGCGTACAGCTCGCCGAGCGCGGCCAGGTTGGCCTCGTTGTCGACCACCAGCGGCGGCACCCCGTCGACCGGCTCGGCCAGCGGGTGCCCGGCGAGCAGGGCCGGCACGTCCACGTCCCGCCAGCCGAGGTTCGGCGCGAGCCGGACCAGGCCGCCGTCGCCCACCAGACCCGGCACGGCGAGCGCCGCGCCGGCCAGTGTCAGCCCGTCGCGTACGGCGGCGGCGCGCGCCTCGGCGGCCAGCGCGGCGAGCCGGGCGAGCGCGTCGGGGGGGAGACCGGGCGCAGGTCGGCGCGGCGGACCAGGTGGTGCCGGACCGCGCCGGTCAGGTCGACCACGCAGGCCGCCAGGTAGTCGACGTTCACCTCGAGACCGAGCCCGGCCGGGCCGTCGGAGGCGAGCACCAGGCCACGGGCGGGACGGCCCGCCCCGGTACGCGGCTCCGGCTCGGCCTCGGCGACCAGCCGCCCGGCGATCAGGTCGTCCACCACGGCGGAGACGGTGGCCCGGGTGAGGCCGGTGTCGGCGGCGATCCCGGCGCGCGAGGGCGGTCGATCGGCGGCGGCGATCCGCCGGAGCACCACCGCGAGGTTCAACTCGCGCAGGCTGCCCTGCCGGACCGCCCCGGCGGTGCTGGTGCTTGTCACCTCTTGACACTGCCACATCGCCGCCATTTAATTCAACCGCTGAACAAATCGCGGACGACACCACCACCTGGAGGTCTGCCATGGCTCCCCGCCCCACCCCCGCGGACAAGTTCTCCTTCGGCCTCTGGACGGTGGGCTGGCCGGCCCGTGACCCGTTCGGTGACGCCACCCGCCCCGAGCTGGACGCCGTCGAGGCGGTGCACCGGCTCGCCGAGCTGGGCGCGTACGGCATCACCTTCCACGACGACGACCTGGTCCCGTTCGGCGCGGACGCGGCCACCCGCGACGCCCGGCTCAGCCGGTTCCGCAAGGCACTCGACGAGACCGGCCTGGTCGTGCCGATGGTCACCACCAACCTGTTCAACCACCCGGTCTTCAAGGACGGCGGCTTCACCAGCAACGACCGCGAGGTGCGCCGGTACGCGCTGCGCAAGGTGCTGCGCAACATCGACCTGGCCGCCGAGATGGGCGCGAAGACGTTCGTGATGTGGGGCGGCCGGGAGGGCGCCGAGTACGACGTCGCGAAGGACGTCCAGGCCGCGCTCGACCGCTACCGCGAAGCAGTCGACCTGCTCTGCGAGTACGTCGTCGACAACGGCTACGACCTGCGCTTCGCCCTGGAACCCAAGCCGAACGAGCCGCGCGGCGACATCCTGCTGCCCACCGTCGGCCACGCGCTGGGCTTCATCTCCACCCTGGCCCGCCCGGAGATGGTCGGGCTCAACCCGGAGGTCGGGCACGAGCAGATGGCCGGGCTGAACTTCGCCCACGGCATCGCCCAGGCGCTCTGGCAGGGCAAGCTGTTCCACATCGACCTCAACGGCCAGCGGGGCATCAAGTACGACCAGGACCTGGTCTTCGGCCACGGCGACCTGCTCAACGCGTTCGCCCTGGTCGACCTGCTCGAGCACGGCGGCCCGAACGGCGGCCCGGCCTACGACGGCCCGCGCCACTTCGACTACAAGCCCTCCCGCACCGAGGACATGACCGGCGTGTGGGCCTCCGCCGAGGCGAACATGCGGACGTACCTGCTGCTCAAGGAGCGGGCCGCGGCGTTCCGCGCCGACCCGGAGGTGGCCGAGGCGCTCGCCGCCGCCCGGGTGGCCGAGCTGGCCACCCCGACGCTCAACCCCGGCGAGGGCTACCGCGAGCTGCTGGCCGACCGGACCGCGTTCGAGGAGTTCGACCCGGACTCGGCCGGGGCGAAGGGCTTCGGCTTCGTCCGGCTCAACCAGCTCGCCGTCGAGCACGTGCTCGGCGCGCGCTGAGGCGGGCCGCCATGCCGCTCGTCGCGGGGGTCGACTCGTCGACCCAGTCCTGCAAGGTGGTCGTCCGGGACGCGGAGACCGGCGAACTGGTCCGGCAGGGCCGCGCGCCGCACCCGCCCGGCACCGAGGTCGACCCGTACGCCTGGTGGGAGGCCCTGCGGGCGGCGGTCGCCGAGGCCGGTGGCCTGGCCGACGTGGCCGCCGTCTCGGTCGGCGGCCAGCAGCATGGCATGGTCTGCCTGGACGCCTCCGGTGAGGTGGTCCGCCCGGCGCTGCTGTGGAACGACACCCGTTCCGCCGACGCGGCCCGGGACCTGGTCGAGGAGGCCGGCGGCGGGGAGACCGGCCGCCGGTTCTGGGCCGAGGCGACCGGCGCGGTGCCGGTGGCCAGCTTCACCGCGACGAAGCTGCGCTGGCTGGCCCGGCACGAGCCGGACAACGCCGAGCGGGTGGCAGCCGTCTGCCTGCCGCACGACTGGCTGACCTGGCGGCTCGCCGGCGCTCCCGGACTGGACGCGCTGCGCACCGACCGGGGCGACGCCAGCGGCACCGGCTACTGGTCGCCGCGCACCGGCGAGTACCGGCTGGACCTGCTGGAGCGGGCCTTCGGCCGACGCCCCGAGGTGCCTGTCGTGCTCGGCCCGGCCGAGGTGGCCGGGCACCTCGACCCGGCCGTGTTCGGCGACGGCGCGGCGGCCGGCCCGGTGCTCCTCGGGCCGGGCACCGGGGACAACGCCGCCGCGGCGCTCGGCGCCGGAGCCGGTCCGGGCGACGTGGTCGTCTCGATCGGCACCTCCGGCACCGTGTTCGCGGTGGCGGACACCCCGGCCGCCGACTCCAGCGGCGCGGTGGCCGGGTTCGCCGACGCCACCGGCCGGTTCCTGCCACTCGTGTGCACGCTCAACGCGGCCCGGGTGCTCGACGCCGCCGCGACCCTGCTTGGCGTCGACCTCGACACGCTCGGCGAGCTGGCCCTGTCCGCCCCGCCCGGCGCGGACGGGCTGGTGCTGGTGCCGTACCTGGAAGGGGAGCGGACGCCGGACCGGCCGCACGCCACCGGCGAGCTGAAGGGCCTGACGGTGCGGACGTCCACCCCGGCGCACCTGGCCCGGGCGGCCGTCGAGGGCATGCTCTGCGGGCTGGCCGACGGCCTGGACGCGCTGATCGCGCAGGGCGCCCGCGCCGACCGGATCATCCTGGTCGGCGGCGGCGCCCGGTCCGCCGCGGTACGCCGGATCGCGCCGCAGGTCTTCGGCCGCCCGGTGGTGGTGCCGCCGCCGGGCGAGTACGTGGCGGACGGCGCGGCCCGGCAGGCCGCCTGGGTGGCGCTCGGTGGCGACACGCCGCCCGCCTGGTCGATCGGCGACACCGAGGAGTACACGGGCGAGGCGGTCCCCGCCATCCGCGAGCGCTACGCCCACGCCCGGGGGTAAGGAAGGGCCCCTTCTTAACGCCTCCGGTAGAGAAGGGGCCCCTTCTTAACACGCCCGCCGGTCGGGGGCGGTGTCCCGGATCGGGCCCGCACCTGATTGGCTGCCCTGCATGACGGGCACCAGGATCTCCCGGCGCGGGAACGCGGCACACCGGATCTACAGCGTCGTGGTCTTCGTGGTGCTCGCCTCGCTGGACAACGTGGCGATCGGCCTGGTGCCCCCGCTGTACGGGCCGATCTCCACCGCCCTCGACGTACCCCAGCGGATGCTCGGCCTGGTCACCGCCGTCAGCTTCCTGGTCAGCGCGGTGGCGGCGGTGGGCTGGGCGTACGTGGGGGACCGCACCAACCGCAAGCCGCTGCTCATGGTCGGCACGCTGCTCTGGGCCGCGGGCACCGGGGGCAGCGCGCTCGCCGGGGGGTACGCGACGTTCCTGATCGCGCAGTTCGTCGGCGCGGTCGGGCTCGGCGCGGTGGGTTCGGTCGGTTTCTCCGTGGTCACCGACCTGATCTCACCGCGCCGCCGGGGCCTGGTGATGAGCTTCTGGGGGCTGTCGCAGGGCGTCGGGACGCTGGCCGGGACGCTGCTCGGCGGCGTACTCGGGTCGACCGACTGGCGGCGGCCGTTCCTGCTGCTGACCGGCGTGGGCCTGGCCGCCACGGTGGCGTACCTGTTCACCTACGACATCCGGCGCGGGCAGAGCGAACCGGAGCTGGCCGGGGCGATCGACGCCGGGAACGAGTACGACTACCGGATCAGCCGCGCCGACCTGCCCCGGATCCTGGCCCGCCGGACCAACCGCTGGCTGATCCTGCAAGGGCTCACCGCCCAGGCCGCGTTCGGCTCGCTGGTCTGGTTGCCGGTGCTGTTCAGCCAGCGGGCCGAGGCGCAGGGCTACTCACCTGCGACGGCCGTGGTCGTGGGCAGCGTCTTCGCCACCCTGTTCCAGCTCGGTGGCGTCCTGTCCATCGTGGGCGGACTGGTGGGCGACGCGCTGCAACGGCGTACGCCGAGTGGCCGGGCCATGGTCGCGGCCGTCGGCATCCTCGCGGCGCTCCCGTTCTACCTGGTTCTGTTCTTCGTGCCGATCCGCATCGACGTGCCCGACGGCGCCGGCTCCGGCGCGGTGGTCACGGCCGTGCTGTCCAGCGTGCTGACCGAACCGTCGGTGGGGCTGAGCCTGCTGACCGCCGTGGTGGCGCTGGCGCTGACCTCGGCGAACTCGCCGAACTGGTTCGCCCTAATCGCGGACGTGAACCCGCCCGAGCACCGCGGCACCGTCTACAGCCTGGGCAACCTCGTGAACGGCGTCGGCCGGGCGGCGGGCAACGGGCTGGTGGGGGTGGCGTTCGCCGGGCTGCGGGCGGCCTTCCCGCCGCCGCTGAACTACGCGGTCGGGCTGGCCGCGTTCCAGCTCTTCTTCATCCCGACCGGGATCATGTACTGGCTCGCGGCCCGCACCTCACCCCGGGACATCGCGCAGGTGCACGACCTGCTGCACGCTCGCGCCGACCGCTTGGAGGAAGGGAGGGCCCCTTCTTAACAGTGAGTGTTAAGAAGGGGCCCTTCCTCTACCTGAGGCGTTAACAGGGGGCCCTTCCTTACACCCGGAACCAGACGGTGACATCCGTCGGGACCGCGGCACCGTCCAGCGGCGCGCTCGACACCAGCACCTCGGCGCCGGCCGGCAACGGCGCCGGGTCGGTGCCGAAGTTGGTCAGCACGGTGATGTCGCCGTTGGTGAACGTGAGCACCTCGTCGCCGGAGGACAGGAACCGCAGCGGGCCTCGGGCCAGCGCGTGCTCCCGGCGCAGCCGCAGCGCGGTCCGGTACAGCTCGTACGTCGAGCCGGGCACGCCGCGCTGCCGGTCCAGTGCGTACTCGGCCCACACCGGCGGCTGGGGCAGCCAGCTCGCGTCGGTCGGCCCGAAGCCGTACGACGGGGCGTCGGCCTCCCACGGGATCGGCACGCGGCAGCCGTCCCGGCCGCGCTCGGTGTGCCCGCTGCGCGCCCAGGTCGGGTCCTGCCGGGCCTCGTCGGGCAGCGTGGTGTGCTCCGGGAGCCCCAGTTCCTCGCCCTGGTAGAGGTAGGCGGAGCCGGGCAGCGCGAGCATCAGCAGGCTGGCCGCCCGGGCCCGGCGCAGGCCCAGCGCGGCGTCCGGCTGCGGGTCGTCCACGCCGACGCCGTTGGCCCGGCCACCGCCGGTGCCCAGACCGAGCCGGGAGGCGTGCCGGACCACGTCGTGGTTGGACAGCACCCAGGTGGTGGGCGCGCCGACGGAGTCGGTGGCCTCCAGCGAGCGGGTGATCACCGCGTACTGGGCCGGCGCGGTCCAGGCGGCCAGCAGGTACTCGAAGTTGAACGCCTGGTGCATCTCGTCGGGGCGCACGTACCGGGCCAGCCGCTCGGCCGGCTCCACCCACGCCTCGGCGACGAGGATCCGCTCCCCGGGGTACGAGTCGAGCACCCGCCGCCACTCCCGGTAGATCTCGTGCACGCCGTCCTGGTCCCACATCGGCGGGCGCGGCTTGTCCACCTCGCTGCCGGAGAGGATCTCCTGCGGCTCCTGCCAGTCGGCGAGGTCGGCCTGCTTGATCAGGCCGTGCGCCACGTCCACCCGGAAGCCGTCGACGCCGCGGTCCAGCCAGAAGCGCAGCACGTCGAGGAACTCCTCGCGCACCTCCGGGTTGTCCCAGTTGAGGTCGGGCTGGCCGGAGTCGAACAGGTGCAGGTACCACTGCCCGTCGGGCAGCCGGGTCCAGGCGGGGCCGCCGAACACGCTCACCCAGTCGTTCGGCGGCTCGGTGCCGTCCGGGCCCTTGCCGTCGCGGATGACGTAGCGCTGCCGCTCCGGGCTGCCCGGCGCGGCGGCGACGGCCGCGGTGAACCAGCGGTGCGCGGACGAGGTGTGGTTGGGCACCAGGTCGACGATCACTCGCAGCCCGCGGGCCTTCGCCTCGGCGATCAGCTTGTCGGCGTCGGCGAGCGTGCCGAACAGCGGGTCGACGTCGCGGTAGTCGGACACGTCGTACCCGGCGTCGGCCTGCGGGGACGGGTAGAACGGGGACAGCCAGAGCGCGTCGACTCCCAGCTCGGCGAGGTGGTCGAGCCGGGCCGTGATGCCCGGCAGGTCACCGATGCCGTCGCCGTCGGAGTCGGCGAACGAGCGCGGGTAGACCTGGTAGATCACCGCCTCGGTCCACCAGCCGGTGCCGGGGGTCTGCTGCGTCGCGTCGGTGTTCAGCGCCTTACTCCTGTCTGGGTGGTGCGGGACCAGCGAGTTCTTCAGTGTGCCCGGGGTGGCGCGGTCGATTCGCGCACCACCAGGCGAGTGGGCAGGATCACCGGGGGCGGCGTCGGATCGTCGGTGTCGGCGCCGCGCGGGGCGGGCACCGGGCCGGGGTACGGCGCGGCGGCCCGTACGCCCAGCGGGTCGAGCAGGATGCGGGCGGCGAGCAGCCCCTGCTCGGCGGCCGGCTGGGCGATCGTCGAGAGCCCGAGCACGCCAGCCAGGTCGTGGTCGTCGATGCCCATCACGCTCACGTCCTGCGGTACCCGCAGCCCGGCGTCGCGCAGCGCGGTGACCGCGCCCATCGCCATCTCGTCGCAGGCGGCGAAGATGGCGGTCGGCGGCTCGCCCCGGGCCAGCAGTTCGGCGGTGGCCCGGGTGCCTCCGTCGATGGTGAACCGCGACTCGACGTCGAGGCTCGGGTCGGGCCGCAGCCCGGCGGCCCGCAACTCCTCCTGGTAGCCGCGCCGCCGGTCCAGGTGGGTGGTGAAGGCCAGTTCGTCGTCCGGGTCGCCGGAGATGTGCGCGATCCGGGTGTGGCCGAGGTCGAGCAGGTGGCGGGTGGCGGTCCGGGCGGCGGCCACGTCGTCGATCCGGACGCAGGGCCACCCGGGCACCTTCGTGCCGGAGCTGATCGTCACGCCGGGCAGGTCGAGCTTGGTCAGCGCGTGCACGTCGGCCGCGCGCAGCGGGGTCGCGACCAGGATGATCGCGTCGACCCGCTTGTGCAGGCTCGCCGGGCGCAGGACCCGCCGGCGGGTCTGCTCCCGGCCGCCGAGGTTGTAGAGCAGCAGGTCGTAGCCGCTGTCCTGGAGGAACTCCTCGACCGCCTCGACCACGGTGCCGAAGAACCATCTGGTGATGCGGGGCACCACCACCGCCACCGTGCCGGTCCGGCCGCCGGCAAGCCGGCTGGCGCTGGGCGACACCGCGTACTGGAGTTGTTCGGCGGCGGCGAGCACCCGGCGGCGGGTCGCGGCCGAGACCGTCGGCAGGCCCCGCAGCGCCCGGGAGACGGTGGCCGTGGAGACTCCGGCCAGCCGGGCGACGTCGTCAATTCTGGTCATCGTGGGCTCCCCGCTGTGACCCGGGCCCCGCCGCCGGCCGTGCCGGCGGCGGGAAGCCGGGTCAACCCTTGACGCTGCCGGCGAGCAGACCTCGCACGAAGAAGCGCTGGAGGGACAGGAACACGATCAGCGGTACGACGATCGACACGAACGCGCCGGCCGTCAGCCGCTGCCACTCGTTGCCCCGGGTACCGGCCAGTTCCGCGAGCCGGACGGTCATCGGGGCGGTCTCGTCGCCGCCACCGGCGAAGATCAGCGCGACCAGCAGGTCGTTCCAGACCCAGAGGAACTGGAAGATGCCGAACGCGGCCAGCGCGGGCATGATCAGCGGCAGCACGATGGTGCGGAAGATCTTCGGGTGGGTGGCGCCGTCGACCCGGGCCGCCTCCATCAGGTCGCCGGGGAGCTGCGAGATGAAGTTGTGCAGCAGGAACACGGCGAACGGAAGCGCGAAGCAGGTGTGCGCGAACCACACCTGGGCGAACTTCTGCTCGTCCACCAGGTCCCATGCGGGCATGATCTGCACGCCGGCGACTGTGACACCGGTGGAGAAGAACCGCAGCAGCGGCACCAGGGCCATCTGCAGCGGCACGATCTGCAGCGCGAAGATGCCGATGTAGACCCAGTCCCGCCCCTTGAAGTTCATCCACGCCAGCGCGTACGCGGCGAGCGACGCGAACGCGAGCGGGAAGAGCACCGAGGGGATGGTGATCGCCAGCGAGTTGATGAAGTAGCTGGCCAGCTGCCCGGACGAGCCGCGGCTGAACAGCACCTCCTGGTAGTTCTCCAGCGTGATCTGCGGGTTGGTGAAGAACGTCCACCACCCGGTGGTCTTGATCTCGTTCTCCGGCCGGAGCGAGGAGATGAACAGGCCGAAGGTCGGGATCGTCCAGAGCATCGCGATGACGATCGACACGAGCGTGGCGGTACGGCTGTTCAGGCGCTTGCGCACCCGGGCGCCCCGGGTGGTCGGCTCGGTGGCCTGGGCGCCGACTCCGACGGTGGGCGTGGCGGTGGTCATCTCAGCCCTCCCGCTGCTTGCGCAGGTTGCGGATCTGGTAGATCACGATCGGGATCACCAGGACGAACAGGAACACCGCCAGCGCCGAACCCTGACCGTTCTCCTGGTAGCGGAACGCCTGGTTGTACATCTCGGTCGCGATCACGTTCGTGTCGTAGTTGCCGTTCGTGGCAGTCCGGACGATGTCGAAGACCTTGAGCGTGGCGATCGAGATCGTCACGACCACGACGATCAGCGCCGGCCGGATGCTCGGAATGGTGATCCGCCAGAACATCTGCCACGCGGTGGTGCCGTCGAGCCGGGCCGCCTCGACGATGTCGGCCGGGATGGCCTTGATCGCGGCGGAGAGCACCACCATCGCGAAACCGGCCTGGATCCACACCATGATCGCGATGAGCAGGAACGTGTTCAGCGGCGAGTCCAGCAGCCACTGCTTCGGCTCGCCGCCGAGGCTCACCACGATCTGGTTGAGCAGGCCGATCTGGTCGCCCTCGCCCCGGTAGGCGTAGACGAACTTCCAGATGATGGAGGCGCCGACGAACGAGATCGCCATCGGCAGGAAGATCAGGGACTTGGCGACCGCCTCGAACCGGGCCTTGTCCACGAGGACGGCGTAGATCAGGCCGAACGCGGTGGCCACCAGCGGCACCAGCAGCACCCAGATCAGCGTGTTGATCAGGACCCGGACGATCGAGTCCTCGGCGAACATCCAGCGGTAGTTGTCCAGGCCCACCCAGTTGTTGCTGCCGGAGTCCATGAAGGAGAGCAGCGTGGTGCGGACGGCGGGGACCACCAGCCCGACGGCGAGCAGCAGCAGCGTCGGCAGCAGGAAGAAGAACGCGAACGCGCCCTCGCGCTGCTTGGGCCGGCGGGGCAGCGACGCGCCGCTGGCCGAGGCCGCGACCAGCTGTGCCTCCCGGCGCCGGGCGAAGTACGACGGCACCACGTCGAGGAGCAGGAGCAGCCCGCCCACCACCGCGACGAAAGCGATCAGCCCGTACATCAGCATGAGGAACTTCGGCTGTTCCGCCGCGAAGTCGAACTCCATCGACCCTCCTTCAAGGGTTCGGCTAGCAGAGGTGGCCCGGTCCGGGGGAACCGGACCGGGCCACCTGCTAGATCACTTCCAGCTGCCCTCGATGTCGTTCAGGACGGCGGTGGTGTCCTTGCCGTTGATCCAGGCCACCATGCCCTTCCAGAAGGTGCCGGCGCCGACCGCGGCCGGCATCAGGTCCGAGCCGTCGAAACGGAAGACCGTCTTCTCGTCCTGGAGGATGCCCACGGAGAGCTTGTCCACCGGGTTCGGGACGTTGTTGATGTCCAGCTTCTTGTTGGCCGACACCCAGTCGCCGATCTTGGCGCGGCTGTTGGCGTACTCCCCGGAGGCCAGGTAGGTCTGCACCGCCTGGACCTCGGGACGGTCGGCGAACGCGCCGACGAACTCGCCGCCGCCCAGCACCGGCTTGCCCTTGGCCGGGTCGATGGCCGGGAAGTAGAACGCGAAGACGTCGCCGTCCTCGGCCACCTTGGTGCCCTCAGGCCACTGGTTGGCGTAGAAGGACGCCTGGCGGTGCAGCGCGCACTTGCCGGCGGTGATCGGCGTGCCGCCCTCCTGGAACGAGGTGGTGGCGATGCTCTTCACGCCGCCGAAGCCGCCGTTGACGTACTTCTCGTTCTTCAGGATGGTGCCGGCCCGGTTGAGCGCGTCGGCCACCTGCGGGTCGTTGAACGGGATCTCGTGGGTGGTCCACTTGTCGTAGACGTCCGGGCCGCCGGTACGCAGCAGCACGTCCTCGATCCAGTCGGTGGCCGGCCAGCCGGTGGCGTCACCGGACTCGATGCCCGCGCACCACGGCTTGGTGCCGCTGGCCGCGATCTGGTCGGAGAGCTTGATCATGTCGTCCCACGTGGTGGGGACGGTCCAGCCCTTCTCCTTGAAGGTCTTCGGCGAGTACCACACGAAGGACTTCACGTTCGAGCCGAGCGGGGCGCCGTAGAGCTGGCCGTTGACGGTGCTGTACTTCAGCCAGTCGGCGGAGTAGTTCTGCTCGGCCATCGCCTTGGTGTCGGCGCCGACCGGCTTGAGCTTGCCGGAGTCGACGAACCGCTTCAGCAGACCGGGCTGCGGGATGAAGGCGAGGTCGGGGGCGTTGCCGCCGTCCACCCGCACGGGCAGCTGGGCCTCGAACTCGCCGGAGCCCTCGTGGTCGATCTCGATGCCGGTGCAGTCCTCGAACTCCTTCCAGGACTGCTGGAGGCGCTCGTCCTCGATGTCACGGATCGAGGAGTAGATGGTCACCTTCTTGCCGTCGTGACCTTCGTACTTCTCGTATGCGCCGCACTCGGCCGAGCCCGCGTTGCTGCTCTTCTTGTCGTTGCCGGTGCCGCAGGCGGCGACGCCGAGCGCCAGCCCCAGGACGCCGGCGACCGCGAGCGCCTGGCGCGATCTGGCAAACGCCATGCCGATCTCCTTCCTTGCCGGCGCGTGGGGGGATCGAACCCGCGCCGGTCCGATGGTCGTGCACCCATGTAAGCGCTTGCATCGCGTCGGGTCCACCCCTGGCCGGACACGGCCCGGTAACAATCCCGAAACCCTGGCCAGCGGGGTTGGGTGCGCTCCCACGAATCTTCCCCGGAACGGAACTTTCTGTCACGATGTCCCCATCGTATTGAAGACTTTCAACATTGGAGGCAGTGGATGCGTATGCGATGGCTCGCCCTCGGGGCGACCGCGGCTGTCCTGGCGGCGACCCTCGTCCCGGCCGCGCCGGCGATGGCCGCGCCGACGTTCAAGGTCCCGTTCCCCTGCAACCAGTCCTGGTCCGGCCAGACCCGGACCAACCACAGCCCGGCCAATGCGATCGACTTCAACCGGACCGACGACGCCGGTGACCCGGTCGTCGCCAGCGCACCCGGCACCGTCGACGTGGTCACCAACCTCGGCGACACCAGCTACGGCAAGTACGTCCGGATCAACCACGGTGGCGGCCACACCACCTACTACGCGCACCTGAGCGCCTTCAACGTCTCGGTCGGGCAGACCGTCGGCTACGGCCGGGTGATCGGGTACGTCGGCACGACCGGCGGCTCCACCGGCCCGCACCTGCACTACGAGCAGCGCATCGACGGCAGCTCCGTGAAGATCAAGTTCAACGGTGTCCAGGCGCTCTACTGGGGCACCAAGACCTACACCAGCGACAACGGCTGCGGCGGGACGAACACCGGCGAGGGCACCGTCAACACGGCCGGCTCCCCGCTGACGGTCCGCTCCGGCCCCGGCACCGGCTACAGCTCGGTCGGCACGGTTGCCGACGGGGCGAAGGTGACCATCCAGTGCCAGACCAGCGGCACCAGCGTCAGCGGCACGTACGGCACCAGCTCGATCTGGGACCGGATCGGCTCCGGCCGGTTCATCTCCGACGCCTACGTCTACACCGGCTACGACGGCTACATCCCCGGCGTACCCCGCTGCTGAACCCGGCGGCCCGCGGCTGAACGAGGTGGGCGTGGGGGCGAGCGGCCCCCGCGCCCGTACCGGTCAGGAGTTCAGCCGCCACACCGCGAAGTTCAGCGCGGACGCGAACGTCACCCAGGCCCAGTACGGCAGCATCAGCAGCGTGGCCGGCCGGGAGATCCGCCGGAACAGGGCCACCGTCACCCCGATCGCCAGCCACATCAGCACGATCTCGGCGAACGCCAGCCCGTACGCCCCGGCGCCGAAGAACAGCGGGGTCCAGATCGCGTTCAGCACGAGCTGCACCACCCAGGCCCAGAGCGCGGGGCCGAACCCGGCCCGGCGCCAGACCAGCCAGCCGGCGATCGCGATGAGCGCGTAGAGCACGGTCCAGACCGGGCCGAACAGCCACGAGGGCGGCGCCCAGGCGGGCTGCTCCAGGCTCTGGTACTCGGCGGAGGTGCCCTGCACACCCAGCCCGCCGATCGCGGCGGCGACGAAGGTGGCGGCGCCGAAGCCGAGCAGCGCCCACCACTGGCGGGCTCCGGTGGTGCGCCGGGCGACACTCTGCGACATCTCCATGGTCGAGATGTTTCCGCTCCACCGCTGCGGCAAACGCCCCGCCGGACCCGGGCGCGAGAAAAGCCGGGGTCACCCGGCCCGGACGTTCCGGTCCGGCAGGACGGAACGCCCGGGCCCGGCGACCCCGGCGGGTACGAGAAACGCTGTTACGTGTTGAAGATGCTGACGCCGCCCGGGCCGACCAGCAGGCCGACGACGATGAGGACGATGCCCCAGAGGATCTGCCGGCGGAACAGGGCGAGAATTCCGGCGACCACCAGTACGACTGCGAGAATCCAGAGAATCAGCTCCATGTCGGCTGAATACCCGGCCGCCCGATACGGGAAACCTCCCGGTCAGTCGAGCTGATCACCGCCGAGGTGGAAGACGCTGTACGCCTGCTTGATCACCGGGTGGGCCACGTTGCGGACCCGTACGCCGCCCGGCGTGGTGCCGCGCTCGGTGCCGTGGTGGGCGTGCCCGTGCAGCGCCAGTGCGGTGGGTGCGGAGTCGATCGCCTGGCCGAGCTGGTAGCTGCCGAGGAACGGGTAGATCTCCAGCGGCTCGCCGGCGAGCGTGTCGGGCACGGGGGAGTAGTGG
Source organism: Micromonospora sp. CA-248089 (assembly GCF_050948515.1). Taxonomy (NCBI): domain Bacteria; kingdom Bacillati; phylum Actinomycetota; class Actinomycetes; order Micromonosporales; family Micromonosporaceae; genus Micromonospora; species Micromonospora sp. CA-248089. The sequence goes on along the minus strand of NZ_CP192016.1, from coordinate 5,225,842 downwards.
GTGAGCGCGACGAGGGCGTCGCACTCCAGCGAGAGCAGCGCGTCGGCGAGCGCGTCGGCGCTCTCCCGGGTGGTCCGTACGAACGCCTTCATCTCCGGCTCGCCGAAGTCGCTGGCGCACCGCCCGGCGAACCCGCCGCCGAACCCCTTTACGCCTGCCACCCCGAGCCGCCCGCCGGGGGTGTCCAGCACGGTGCCGGTGCCCTCCAGCACCGTGATCCCGGCGTCCTGGAGCACCTTCACCACCTTCACCACCTCGTCGCACTGGTGGTCGTGGTTGCCGAGCACGGTGATCACCGGTACGCCGAGGCCGCCGAACTCCTGGGCCACGCACCGCGCCTCGGCCTCGGTGCCGTGCCGGGTCAGGTCACCGGCGAGCAGCAGCACGTCGGCGCAGCCGGGCAACTCCTCCAGCGCCGGGCGGAACCGGCCCACCACGTCCTGGTCCAGATGCACGTCACCCACGGCGGCGATCCGGATCACCATCGAACCTCCCTCACGGCAACTCCTCGACCTGGGTGGGCGCCTGCGTGCGGATCACCCCGATGTCGCTGGTCACGGGCGTGTCCGGGAAGCGCTCGGCCACCCGGCGCAGGATCTCCTCCCGCCGGTGCGGGCTCTCCACCTCGCCGTAGAGCACCAGCCCGTTCTCCCGCCGCACCACGGTGATGCCCTGCTCGGCCACCGTCGGGTCCTCGGTCAGCATGCTCTGGATCTCCGCCTCGACGTACTCGTCGGGGGGAACGTCGCCGGACAGTCCGGTCACAGGGTCTCCCTTCCGCCGGGCGCGCCGCCGGGCAGCACGTCCAGCCGGTCGAGCAGCACCAGGAACGCCTCCGCGTACGGCGAGTGCTGCGTCTCCTTCCGTACCCGTTCCCAGTCGATCTGTTCCCGCAGCGAGCGGGCCAGCGGCAGGGCCCGGGCGAAGTCGCAGTAGTGCTGCGAGAAGCTGAGCAGCTTGTGCACCATGAGCTGGCTGGCCGAGAGCACCGGCATCTGGATCGCGTCGACCGGGCGCACGATCGTGTCGGCGAACGTCTCCTCGGTCACCGGCGTCTCCACCGGCCGGTGGATCAGGTCCACCATCCGGTCCTCGTCGTAGACCTTCACCAGCCAGTCCTCCGGCGGGCGCTCGGCGGTGAAGCCGGCCTCGACCAGCGCCTCCAGCGCCCTGTCGACGTCCGCCTCGCGGAGCAGGAAGTCCACGTCGTGGTCGCTGGAGTGGCCGCCGTGGGCGTACACCGCGAAGCTGCCACCGAGCGCGAACGGGATCTCGGACTGTTTGAGCACGGCGGCGACCTTCTTCAGCGTGTGCACCAGGGTCTCGTCCCCGCGCTCGGCCATCTGCGGCTCCCTCGTCGTCATGTGGGGGGTGGGACCACGATGCGTACCCGGCGGACGCTCCGGTCACACCTGTTGCGGCGCGATCGGCCCGTCAGGGCAGGAAAGCGACACAGGGGCCGGGTGAGCGTCGGTCGGATAACCTCGGGAGGGTGGCCAGCTCACTGCGGACGCGGCGGGGCAGGGCCCGACTGCGTGCCGTCGCCCTGATCGGAATCGACGGCTCAGGCAAGACCACCCAGGCACACCGGCTCGCCCAGGCGCTCACCGCCGCCGGCCTTCCCGCGACCTACCACCGCAACGCCGGTGGCCGCCGCTGGCTCGGCCGCGTCGCGCAGCGGGTCGGCCGTCCGGACGCGCAGCGGCTCGTCGGGCGCGGCGGCCTGCTCGTCGTCGAGTCGGTGCTGCGGTGGCTGGCCATCGCGCTCGCGCTGCTCAGCTGCCTGGTGACCGGCCGGACCGCGGTGATGGACAGGTGGTCGGCCTGCCAGTACGCCAGCATCCGGGCGCACGGCGGGCAACGGTGGGAGCGGCTGGCCCGGGCCGGGTACCGGATCTTTCCGGCTCCCCGGGTGACGTTCCTGCTCACCGTCGACCCCGCCGAGGCGTACCGCCGGATCGAACGGCGCGGCACCGACCACGAGAGCATGGCGTGGCTGACCGCCGCGGCCGACGCCTACCGGGCGCTGCCGGAGTACGCCGGCTTCGTGGTGGTGGACGGCAACGGCCCGCCGGAGGAGGTGGCCCGCCGGATCCGGGCGCACCTGAGCGAGTGGCTGCCCGACGACCCGTCCACCGGTCCCGGCCCGGCGCCGGCCGGCCCGCCGCGCCCGCTCGGCGGGCGGGACGGGCCGGTGCCGGTTCAGGCCCGTCCGTAGACCGGGATGCTCGCGCCGCTCGTGGGCGCGGACTCGGGGGAGGCCAGGAAGCGGATGACCGCGGCGATCTCGGCCGGCGGCACCCAGCGTCCGTGGTCCGCGTCGGGCTGGGCGGCACGGTTGGCCGGGGTGTCGATGACGCTCGGCAGCACCGTGTTGCACCGCACGCCGCGCTGCCGGTACTCGACCGCCACCGTCTCGGCGAACGCCCGCACCGCGGCCTTGGCGGTGACGTAGCCGGAGGCGCCCGGGAACGGCGAGACCGCCGCCCGGGCGGAGACGCATACCACCGCGCCGTCGCCGGACGCCACGAGGTGCGGCAGCGCCGCCCGGGTGACCAGGTACGTCGGGCGCAGGTTGAGCCGCAGCATCCGCTCGAAGTCCTCGACCGGTGTCTCGTGCACCAGGCCGCCGGCGGCGTACCCGCCGACGAGGTTGACCACGGCGCGCAGCGGCGCGGCCGGCTCGGCGGTCGCCGCCTCGACCGCCCGCGCGGCCCCGTCGGGGGTCAGCAGGTCGGCCACGACCCGGACCGGGCCGTCGTCCGTCCCGGGCTCCCGCTGGGGTATGACCACCCGCCAGCCGGCGTCGAGGAAGGCGGCGGTGACCGCGCCGCCGAGCCCACCTGTGCCTCCGGTCACCAGCACCGTGCGTTCCGTCATGGACACACGCTAGCCAACCGCCCCGCCGACGGGCCGGTGGGCCGTCCGGCCCGCCCGGTCGAGGCCGACCAGGCAGGCCCGGCCGCGCGACGGCGGACCGGTACGTCGGGCGGCAGGAGTGACTCGACCGGAGCGGATGAGGCGGGCGGGCTGCGACAATGGGATCCTTGGTCCGGGGCAGGCACGGAAGACGGTAAATTTCCCGATACGCGGTGTCATGGTTGACGCTCGGGCCTGCTGAAAGTAAGTTTCATCCGTGGCGAAGAGTTCGAAGATTTCTGCGAGTCACGAGCCCGGTGGACTGATCGTCCACATCAGCGGCCTGCTGCCCTCGCTGTCCCCGGCCGAACAGCGGGTGGCCCGGCTGGTCGTCTCCGATCCGGCGGATGCGGCCCGGCGCACGATCACCGACCTCGCCACCGCCGCCGAGACGTCCGAGGCGACAGTCATCCGCTTCTGCCGCTCGGTCGGCATGGACGGCTACCCGCAGTTGCGGATCCGGCTCGCCGCCGAGGCCGCCCGCCGGATCGAGCCGCCGGACGCGCGAGTGGTCGGTGGCGACATCCCGCCGGGTGCTGATCTCGCCCAGATCATCGCCACGATCGCGTTCAACGACGCCCGCGCCGTCGAGGAGACCGCCGAGCAGCTCGACCCGGCGGTCTGCGAGCAGGTGGTCGAGGCGATCGGCGCGGCCGGCCGGATCGACGTCTACGGCGCGGGCGCCAGCGGCTTCGTCGCCTCCGACTTCCAGCAGAAGCTGCACCGCATCGGCCGCATCGCGTTCTACTTCCCGGACGTGCACACCGCGCTCACCTCCGCCGCCCTGCTCGGGCGCGGCGACGTCGCGGTCGGCATCTCGCACACCGGCACCACCTCCGACGTCATCGAGGTGCTGGAGCAGGCGCGGGCGCGCGGCGCCACCACTGTGGCGCTGACCAACTTCCCGCGCTCGCCGATCACCGAGGTCGCCGACCACGTGCTCACCACCGCGGCCCGGGAGACGACGTACCGCTCCGGCGCGACGGCCAGCCGGCTGGCCCAGCTCACCGTCGTCGACTGCCTCTTCGTCGGGGTGGCCGCCCGCAGCCGGGCCCGGACCAAGAAGGCGCTCGAAGCCACCGCCGAGGCGGTCAAGTCGCGCCGGGTCGGTCCCGGTCGGAGGCGGGGATGACGGCGGGCCGGGTGGAACGCGACGGCGTGGCGGCGATCCGGCCGGTGGTGCGCGTCGGCGCGCCGACCGAACGGCGCAACCCGCACAGCGTCGACCTCGACCTGATGTCCACCCGGGACGTCCTCACCGTGATCAACGAGGCGGACCGGCGGGTGCCGGCCGCGGTCGCCGCGGTGCTGGACGAGATCGCCGAGACGGTCGACCTGGCCGTGGCCGCGCTGCGCGACGGGCACCGCGTGCACTACTTCGGGGCCGGCACCTCCGGTCGCCTCGGTGTGCTGGACGCGGCCGAGCTGGCGCCCACGTTCAACTCGCCGCGGCACTGGTTCTGCTCGCACCTGGCCGGTGGCCCGGACGCGATGTGGCGGGCCGTCGAGGACGCCGAGGACGACGAGCGCGGCGGCGCCGCCGAGGCCGGCGAGTGCGTACGCCCCGGCGACCTGGTGGTGGGCCTGGCGGCCAGCGGGCGCACCCCGTACGTCCTCGGGGCGCTCGCCGCGTCCCGGGCGCAGGGGGCCGGTACGGTGCTGCTCTGCGCGAATCCGGAGGCCGAGGCCGCCGCGTCGGTGGACGTCTTCATCGGGGTGGACACCGGGCCGGAGGTGGTCACCGGGTCGACCCGGATGAAGGCCGGCACCGCGCAGAAGCTGGTGCTCAACACGTTCTCCACGGCCGTGATGGTGCGTCTGGGCCGGGTCTACTCGAACCTGATGATCGACATGGTGGCCACCAACGCCAAACTCCGCGGCCGCATGATCTCGATTCTCGTGGAGGCCACCGGCTGCGCCGAGGAGGTGTGCCGGGTCGCCCTGCGGGAGGCCGACGGCGACCTCAAGACCGCGCTCGTCGCGCTGGTGTCCGGCGCCGAGGTGCCCGCCGCCCGGGCCGCGCTGGCCCGCTCCGCCCACCAGGTACGCGGCGCGCTCGCCCTGCTCGCCTCCTGACCGTTCCGCCCCCGCCCGTCCCGCCTCGATCCACCCGCCCGGCGCATCCGTCAGGCGGGTGCGACGCGTATCACGTGCGGGAGGGGGACGACTCCTCCCGCACGGATTGTTCAACGAGGCGGAGGGTAATCCTTGAGCATGGCTGAACCGACCGGTCCGCAGGCGCGTATCTCGCAGTGACCAGGATCGCAACGACTCGGTGACGCGGCTCGCTGTGTTCATGGATGAGGCAATGGTGCCATTCCATGGGCGAACGGCGATTTCGCAGCTCCGGCGCGTGCCGAAAACGGCGCCCGCGAGCCGCCCGAACCGGGCCGGTAACAGGAAACATGGACCGGGCTCTCAGCTACTACTCAGGCATTCGTGACAGTTTCGACTCACGACATGGAATCCCCGACGCGTCACATCTGTTGTGTAGGTGTCAGCACCTACGGGCACAGCGGAGGTTACGGGGAGGGCTGATGAACGTGGGGATGGCAAGGAACCGGGCAACCGGCGCGAGCGAGGGGACCGTGGCAATCGTGGACAAGAACATCGGCATGCGTACCGACGAGGTCGCCGAGGAGCGGGACCTGGTCGGCGTCTACCTGCACGAGATCTCCCGGACGCCGCTGCTCGACGCCGCCCGGGAGGTCGACCTCTCCAAGGCGATCGAGGCGGGCCTCTACGCCGAGCACCTGCTCGACGAAGAGCGCATCCCCGACGGCGTCGACCGGGAGGACCTAGAGCGGCTGGTCGTCGAGGGTGAGCGCGCGAAGGACCTCTTCATTCGCGCCAACCTGCGGCTGGTCGTGTCGATCGCCCGGCGCTACGTGCGCTCCGGGATGCCCATGCTGGACCTGATCCAGGAGGGCAACACCGGCCTGGTCCGGGCGGTCGAGAAGTTCGACTACGAGCGGGGCTTCAAGTTCTCCACCTACGCGACCTGGTGGATCCGCCAGGCCATCAGCCGGGCGATCGCCCAGCAGGAGCGGACCGTACGGCTGCCCGTGCACCTGGTCGAGGACGTCAACCGGATGCGCAACGTGGCCCGGCAGCTCACCCGTGAGCTGGGCAGCGACCCGGAGCCGGAGCAGATCGCGACCGCGCTCGGCGTGACCGTCGAGCGGGTGAACGAGCTGGTCCGCTGGTCGCAGGACACCGTCTCGCTGGACACCCCGGTGGGTGACGACGGCGACACCAACCTCGGTGACCTGGTCGCGGACAGCGACGCGCCGTCGCCGGAGGAGATCGTCCTCACCGGCCTGGAGCGGCAGCGCATCGAGGGTCTGCTCAACCACCTCGACGACCGTTCCGCGGGCATCATGCGGGCCCGGTACGGCCTAGAGGACGGCCGCGAGCACTCGCTGACCGAGGTCGCGTCGCGGTTCTCGCTATCCCGGGAGCGGATCCGCCAGCTGGAGATCCAGGCCCTCGGCCGGCTGCGTGAGCTGGCTCGCGCGGAAGGGCTCCAGGCGGCCTGACCTGGTAACAATTGACGGCGAACGGCCGGCGTCCGACAGGGGGACGCCGGCCGTTCGCCGTTCTCGTGGTGCTCAGACCCGGCCGTAACCGGCGATCGTCATGATGTTCATGCCGCGCTTGCTGACGTTGCGTCCGGCGCTGGGCGCGTCGATGATCTGGCCGTTGCCGACGTAGAGCGCCACGTGCCCGAGCCCGGAGTAGAAGACCAGGTCACCCGGCTGCAGCTGGCTGCGGCTGATCCGCGTGGTCGCGTCCCACTGCCGTGCCGCGCTGTGCGGCAGCGACTTCCCGGCGGCCCGCCACGCGGCGAGCGTCAGACCGGAACAGTCGTAGCTGCCGGGGCCGTCCTGGCCGTAGCCGTAGGGCTTGCCGACGGCGCCGTAGGCGAACCGCACCGCCACGCCGGCGTCGCCGGAGACGGCCGGGGGCTTACCCGCCGAGCTGGGGTTGCCGGGCGCCTCGTTGGCCCGCCCGTACGCCTTGCGCCGCATCTCGTAGAGGTCGGACAGGTCCGCCTCGATCCGCGTCTTCGCGGACTTGAGCTGCTTGGCCTGCGCCGCCTCCCGGGCGAGCGTGGCGTCCAGGCGGGTCTTCTGGTCGATCAGCCGCTGCTGGTCTTCGGTGAAGCTGTTGATGGTGCGCTGACGCTGGCGGGTGAGCTGGTCGAGCGTGCCCAGCCGCTCCGGCAGCGTGGCCTGGCCGCCCGGGTCCAGCAGGGCCGCCGCGGTGCGCATGCCACCGGTCTTGTACGCCGTCGCGGCCAGCACGCCCACATCGGCGCGGCTGCGTTCGGCCTGTTCCTGCAACGGCCCGATCCGGGCCTCCAACTTGGCTGCGGTGGCCTTGTTGGCCTTGATGTCCTCGTTGAGCTTGTTGTAGGACTCGACGATTCGCTCCAGCTCAGTCGAGGACTTCTCGATCTGCTTCGTCAGCTCGGCGGGTGTGGGCTCGGCCCGGGCCACCTGCGCCGGGGCGAGCAGCGCGGCCGAGAGGCCGGCCACCGCCAGCGAGCGGAGCAGCATCCGTAAGGACGACAAGAGCGGAAAGCTCCTCTCCCACCGGTCGCCGGGCGCATCGGCGACCCGGCGACACCGGCCCGGGGCCGTCCGGGTGGACGGCTGTCGACCGGGCCGACCTGGACAACCTAACCCGTGATCGCTGTAGCCGGGAGTTCAAGCAGGGGCGAAAGTTGGCAAAGTGGCGGAAAGTAATGAGGGGGAACCGGTGGGTGGATGAGGCGACTCGCCCGATTCGTCGTTCTGGGCGGATGTCGCCAGGCGGCGCCGGGCAAAGTCACGACAAAGACGGAAATCGTTCTCTGTTTCCGGCGGGCAGGGCCGGGCCGGTCAACCCTGCGACAGCCGAAACCCCGAGGTCAGGTGGCGCGACGCCAACACAATGAAGCCCGGACGGGAAATCCCACCACGGGATCCCTGGTCCCGGGAGGCCGCCGTGCAGACCGACCGCTCCGCCGCCCAGCCGCCCCGCTCGCCGCGACCGGCCGCACCCAGGCTGCTCTACGCCCGGCCCGGGATCGTCGTCACCGCCGAGCGCTTCACCGTCGGCCGCAACACCTGGCCGGTGGCCGAGATCACCCAGCTCCGGACCGACCGCGGGCCGCACGACCGGCTCGCGATCCGGGCGGTCGCCGTGTCCGCCGCGATGATCGCCGCCGTCGGCCTGCTGCTCGGCTTCACCGGCGGCCTGCACCGGCTCACCGCCGGGGCGTACCTCCTGCTCGGCGCGGTCGGGCTGGTGCCGATGCTGCTCGTGCTGGTCGGCGACCGCGTGCGGCCCCCGATGTACGAGCTGTGGGGCCGGGTGCGGGGCACCGAGGTGCTGCTGTTCAGCAGCGACGACGAGCGGCAGTTCGGTCAGGTCGCCCGCGCGCTGGGCCGGGCCCGGGAGGCGGCGCGGCTGGGCGGCTGGGCCGACCCGCCGGCGACCGAGCCGTGGCGGCCGGCCCGGTGAACGGCGGTCAGCCCGCGACCGGCTCCGGGGTACGCGGCCGCTGCTCGGCGGCCACCCACCGGCTCACCCGCCGCTCGGCGTAGAACGAGACGAACGGCACGGTGCCGGCGAGCATCACCAGCAGCATCCGCTTCAGCGGCCAGTTCGCCCGGCGGGACAGGTCGAACGAGAGCGCCAGATAGACCATGTACAGCCAGCCGTGCGCCACGCCGACCACGCCGACCACGCTCGGGTTGTCGAAGCCGTACTTCAGCGGCATGCCGATCAGGACCAGCACCACGAGCGCCACGCCCACGATCCAGGCGATCACGCGGTACCGGGTAAGGGCTCCGCCCACCGTCGTCCGTCCTTCCGCACCGGCCTCAGCCGGGATAGTCGCCGGGCCGGGCGCCCGGATTGGCGTTCAACCAGGATAGGTAGCGGTTGTAGGCGGCCAGCTCGGCGTCGTCCGCCCCGTCGGCCGGGGCGGCCGGCGCCCGTACGACGCGCACCGGCCGGCGTACCGCCGGGGTGGTGGCGACCGGCTCGTCGTCGGCAGCCGCCGACGGCGCCGGATCGGCCGCCGGCTGCGCGTCGCCCGGCGGTGTCGCGCGCAGCGTCTGGCGGACCTCACGCCACCAGACGAAGATCACGAAACCGGCGAACACCGGCCACTCGATCGCGTAACCGAAGCTGATCGCGTTTCCCCCGGCGGCGCGGGTGACCTGCCACCAGCCCATCCCGAGGCAACCCGCCACCAGCACGACCATGGCCACGTGGCGGACGATCCACGCCGGTGTCCAGAGCCGTTCCATGCCCACGAGAGTACCGGGACTCCCGGGCGTCTCCGACACGGCGTCGTAGTCCGGGCGGTGGTTTGGTGACACGCCCGGTGGGCATCCGAACAGGTGCCAACCCGAACGAGACGAGGGGGCGACGATGACCGAATCGGTACGCCGGGACGCGAGCCCGGAACAGCGGGTCGCGGAGTGGGACGGCGATCACGCCCGCACCGTCGACGGCGAGCAGCTCGGGGTGGACCCGGTGGAGCTGGGCGACGAGGACCTGGTCCGGGAGATGCAGAGCCTGCACCGCACCCGGCTGGACACGCTGCGCCACGCCACCGACTCGGCGCTCGCCAACCACCTGCGGCGCACCGCCGAACTGGAGACGGAGTACCTGGCCCGGCACCCCGGCCGGGAGGTCGACCCGAGCCGGCTGCGGGACGCCTGATGGGAAGCCACGCCGAGCGCGGCATGTCCGCGCCGCCGGAGGTGGTGTTCAACACCGCCACTGATCCGGACCGCTCCTCGGCCTGGCTGCCCGAGCGGCTGCGCAACTCCGGCACCTGCCGGGTCGAGGTCGTCGACGCCGACGACATGCGGGCCCGGTGGAGCGCCGCGGACTGGTCCGCCGAGATCGACGTGGAACCGGCCGACGCGGGCGGCGCCCGGGTGCGGCTGGACCTGGCCGGACCGGACCACGACCTGGCCGACGAGATCCTGGCCAATCTCGACCGCGAGGTGGCCGACAACCTGACCGCCGGATGAGCCCGGCCCGCACGACGAGCACGAGGAGGCCGGGTTGACCGGGAGTGGCCTGAAGCAGAAGGTGGCGCGCCTGCGCCAGGCGTACGCGCCGCACGAGCACCGGCCGCTGGAGGGCTACCTGAAGGCGATGGGCACGTACGCCGGTGTGACCGCCGGGCTCGTCGGCCTGGTCCGGGCGACCGGGCGGCCGGTGCCCGAGCGGCCCACGCCCGCGGACGTGGTGCTGCTCTCGATCGCCACGCACAAGCTCAGCCGGCTGCTGTCCAAGGACGCGATCACCAGCCCGCTGCGGGCGCCGTTCACCCGCTACGACCACCCGATCGGCAGCGGCGAGGTGATGGAACAGGTCCGCGACGAGGGCAGCCCGACCCGGCACGCGCTCGGCGAACTGGTCAGTTGCCCCTTCTGCCTGGCGGTCTGGGTGGCCACCGGGCTCACCGGCGGCCTGGTGCTGGCGCCCCGGCTGACCCGCCTGGTCGCCACCGCGCTGACCGCGGTGGCCGCCTCCGACTTCCTCCAGATGGGGTACGCGGTCGCCCAGCAGGCGGCCGAGGGTGGTCGCCACGAGGCGTGAGACGCGGACACGAAGGGGGCCGGCGCGCGGGCGCCGGCCCCCTTTCGCGTGTCTCCCACCGTCAGGTGGGGGTGGTGCCGTGGTCCTCGCCGGCCCAGCCGCGCGACGCCTCCGGCTCCCGCTCGTCCTCGTCCTCCCCGGTGATGACCTCCCGGTCCACGGCGGTCCGGTCGTGCTCGTTGGCGAAGTCCGGCTCCGGCAGCGTGTCGACGCCCTCCGGTGGCTGGCCGAGCGCCTCCAGGTGCTCGTGCTCGCGGTCGTGGTGGGTCATCTCGCGTCCTCTCGGTTCCGGGGGCTCAGGTGACCGTGCCGCCCAGCAGATCGGCCGCCTCGTCCGCCGCGTACTCGCCCTCAGGGAGCGCGGCGATCCGGGTGAGCAGCTCCGCGGGGAGTTCGGCGGCCACCGCCCGGCGGTAGATGTCCGCCTGGGTGATCCGCTCCTGGCCGTGGTAGATGTCGTCGAGCAGGTCGTCGAGCGGCCTGGTGTCGGGCTGCTCGGTCACGGGCGCGTCATCGGTCACGCCGACCACCTACCCGGCACCGAACCGGTCAAACTCGCCGCAACCCCGCTCAGGCCGGTGCCGGGAGCGTGGCCCGGCGGGCCCGGACGGCCTGGGCCAGGTGCTCCAGGACCTCGGCGGTGGAGTCCCACCCGATGCAGGCGTCGGTGACCGACTGGCCGTACGTCAGCTCCCGGGTCGGGTCCAGGTCCTGCCGGCCGGGCACCAGGAAGCTCTCCAGCATGATGCCGACGATCCCGCGCTGCCCGGCGGCGAGCTGGGCGGCCACGTCGGCGGCGACGAGCGGCTGGTTGCGGTGGTCCTTGCCGCTGTTGGCGTGGCTGGCGTCGACCACCACCCGCTCCGGCAGGCCCGCGGCGCGCAGCAGTTCCAGCGCCCCGGCCACCGACTCCGCGTCGTAGTTCGGCCGGCCGCCACCGCCGCGCAGCACCAGGTGCCCGTCCGCGTTGCCCCGGGTGTGCATGATCGCCGGCGTGCCGGAGACGTCGATGCCCGGGAAGACGTGCGGCACCCCGGCCGCCCGGATCGCGTCCACGGCGGTGGCGATGCTGCCGTCGGGTCGGTTCTTCATGCCGATCGGCATGGACAGCCCGGAGGCGAGCTGCCGGTGCACCTGGCTCTCCACCGTCCGCGCGCCGATCGCGCCCCAGGCCACCGTGTCCGCGATGTACTGCGGGGTGATCGGGTCGAGGAACTCGCAGCCCACCGGCAGACCCAGGCGCAGCACGTCGAGCAGGAGCGCCCGCGCGGTACGCAGGCCCGTGTTCACGTCGCCGGAGCCGTCCAGCGCCGGATCGTTGATCAGGCCCTTCCAGCCCACCGTCGAGCGCGGCTTCTCGAAGTAGACGCGCATCACCACGAGCAGGTCGTCGGCGACCCGCGCGGCGGCCTCGCGCAGCCGGCCCGCGTACTCCAGGGCGGCGGCCGGGTCGTGCACGGAGCAGGGGCCGACGACGACGAGCAACCGGTCGTCGGCGCGGTCCAGCACCCGGCCGACGGCACGGCGGCCCGCCACCACGGCCTCGGCCAGCGGGGTGTCGAGGGGCAGGTGGTGGTGCAGCAGGGCGGGGGTGGTCAGCGGCACCACACGGTCGATGCGCTGGTCGATGACGCGATGGGCGTCCGGGGAGGTGGTCACGGTGGGGATTCCTTCCGCCGACCGTGCCCCCGTGCCGGGTCCGGGGGATCGAGCCGGCTGCTCGCATACGAAAGGGCAGGGAAACAATCCCTGCCCGGCCGGCTCGAAGAGGTGGTGACGTCAGCTCATGGTCGAGTCACCGGCTCCTCCAGCCGGCTGCCTAAACCATCGATACGACCGCGTCACGTCGGCCAGCGTACCCGACGCGCGCCGGAAAACCCGCTGTCGTTCCGAAGTGCGGAACACGGGGTATGAGATCGCCATGACCACGAGCCACGACCCCACTGACCAGGAACGGATCGAGTCCCGAGCGCATCTGCTGCCGGAGGAGGCGGCGGCGGGCAGCGACGACGCCCAGGCGCAGGCCGACGCGATCCTCACCGAGTCCGACATCCGCGAGGCGGACCAGAACGCCGCCCCCGACACGGTGCTGGAGCACCGCACCTCCGAGCAGACCGTCACCCCCGTCGAGCCTCCCGACTGAGCGCGGCGCCCCGGGCCCGGCGGGAACCCCGGTAACTGTCGTCCCGCAGCCGGGCCAGCGGGCCGGCCAGACGTAACCCCGGCGGCACGTTGCCGATCGGGTCGAACGCGAGCGCGGCGTCCTCGGCGGCGCCGCGCTCGTCGTCGAGGCGTACCTCGCCGAACGGCCGCCACCGGCCCACCGGCGAGGCCACCGCCAGCACCAGCCGGGGCTCGTCACCGGCCACCGCCGCGCCCGCCTCGGCCAGGCCGCGGCCCAGGTCGGGTGACTCCGGGTCGGCCAGCGCGGCCAGGAGCAGCCGCCGCGCGCCGGCCCGGAACGGCATGATCGACGTGTACGTCCCGGTGAAGCGCCGCCGGGGCAGCGGCAGGTTCCGCAGCACCGGCGCGGCGCCGCTGGAACTCCACAGCAGGTCCACCGGCGGCTCCGGGTCACGGTGCAGCCGCACCGCCACGCCCAGCACGTCCGGCCAGGCACCCGGCGTCGGCACGCCCTTGGAGAGGCGGATCGTGGCCGGCCACCTGCCGGGGCAGTCCAGCAGCGGCACCCCGGTCGGCGGTCCCGGCGTACCCCAGATCCGGGTCTCGCCGGCGAACGTGCGCCCGGCCGGGTGCAGCAGCCGGGCGTGCCGGAGCCGGGCCAGCGCGGCGGCGGCGCGCTCGACAGCGGAGGGTGTGGTGGCGGCCATGCCCGCTGGGGTACCCCGGCGGGCACCGACGATGCTCCGGCGCGCGCGTCACGTCTCCGCCTCCGAGATCGGATAGCGTCGTCTCATGCCCGACAGCGGTTTCCCCTGGCCGATCGAGACGACCCGACTGGACAACGGCCTGCGCGTGGTGGTGAGCGAGGACCGTTCCGCCCCGGCCGTGGCGGTCAACCTCTGGTACGACGTGGGCTCACGTCACGAGCCGGCGGGACAGACCGGCTTCGCCCACCTGTTCGAGCACCTCATGTTCGAGGGCTCGGTGAACGTGGCGAAGACCGAGCACATGAAGCTGATCCAGGGCGCCGGCGGCTCGCTCAACGCGACCACCAACCCGGACCGGACCAACTACTTCGAGACGGTCCCCGCCGAGCACCTGGAACTGGCGCTCTGGCTGGAGGCCGACCGGATGGGCGGGCTGGTGCCGGCGCTGACCCAGGAGACGCTGGACAACCAGCGCGACGTGGTGAAGAACGAGCGCCGGCAGCGCTACGAGAACGTGCCGTACGGCGACGCCTGGCTGCGCCTGCTGCCGCTGCTCTACCCGCCCGGGCACCCGTACCACCACGCGACGATCGGGTCGATGGCCGACCTGAACGCCGCCGACCTGGCCACCTTCCAGGAGTTCCACAGCACGTACTACGCGCCGAACAACGCGGTCCTCACGGTGGTCGGCGACACCACCGCCGCGGAGGTGTTCGCGCTCGCCGACAAGTACTTCGGCGGCCTCGCCGCGCGGGCCGACATCCCGGCTGCGCCGGACGGCCGCACCGTGCCGGCCACCGGCCGCCCGGCGGTGGAGACGGTCACCGCCGACGTGCCCGCCCCCCGCGTCTACGTCGCGCACCGCACCCACCCGTTCGGCACCCCGGGGTACGACGTGACCACGGTGCTGGCCACAGTGCTCGGCAGCGGCCGGGGCAGCCGCCTCTACCAGCGGCTCGCCGACGGGGAGCGGATCGCCCAGCCGGACCTGGTCGGCGCGGACGGGGTGGACCTGGCGCACGCACCCGCGCCGCTGATCGCCACCGCCACGGCCCGCCCCGGGGTGAGCGCCGAGCGGCTGCGCGACGGGCTGGCCGACGTGGTCGACGAGCTGGCGACCGTGCCGGTGACCGCCGCCGAGCTGGACCGGGCCAAGGCCCTGCTGACCACCATGTGGTGGCGGCAGATGTCCACTGTCGACGGGCGGGCGGACACGCTCGGCCGGTACGCCACCCAGCTCGGCGACCCGGCCCGCGCGGCCGACCGGCTGCCGGCCTGGCTCGCGGTGACCGCGGAGCAGATCGCCGAGCAGGCCGCCGAGCTGCTCGGCGCCGCCGACCGGGTGATCCTGACCTACGTGCCCGAGGAGAACTGATGTCGCTGATCGCCACCCGTCCCGGCCCCGGCGCCGCCCGCGCCTACCGGTTCCCGCAGGTGGTCCGGCGGACGGCGGCCGGTGGCCAGGTGGTCGCCGCGCACCTGCCCGGGCAGAACCTCGCCGTCGCGTTGCTGCTGCTCGACGGTGGCGCGGGCCGGGAGCCGGTCGGCAAGGGGGGACTCGGCGCGGTGCTGGCCAAGGCGCTGGAGGAGGGCACCGCGCAGCGGGACGCCACCGCGTACGCGCTGGCCATCGAGGCGCTCGGCACCGAGCTGTCGACCGGGCTGGACTGGGACTCGTTCCAGGTGAGCGTGCAGGTGCCGGTGGACCGGCTGACCGCCGCCGTGGAGCTGCTGGCCGAGGCGGTCCGTACGCCGCGGCTCGACCCGGCCGACGTGCGGCGGGTCCGCGACGACGAGGCGACAGCGCTGCGGATGGACTGGGCCAACCCCGGTCCGCGTGCCGACGCGGTGCTGCGGGCCGAGCTGTTCGGCGCACAGCACCGGTGGGGCCGCCCGCTCTACGGCGACCCGGACAGCGTGGCCGCGCTGGAGGTGGACGACGTCACCGTCTTCCACTCGGAGTGGTTCATCCGTCCCGGCACGCTCGTCGTCGCCGGTGACCTGGAGCGGATCGACCTGGACGCGCTCGCCGCGACGGCGTTCGCCGGTGCCGGCGGTGGCCCCGTGGAACGCGGCGGCCCGATCGACGTGCCGCTGGCCGGGCAACGGCGGATCGTCCTGGTGGACCGGCCCGGCTCGGTGCAGTCCACGCTGCGGCTCGGTCATCCGGCCCCGCACCGGTCGCACCCCGACCACGTGCCGATGACGCTCGCCGGCACCGTGCTCGGCGGCGCGTTCACGTCCCGGCTCAACCACCTGATCCGCGAGGTGCGCGGCTACACGTACGGGATCCGGGGCGACTTCGCCTCGTCCCGGCGGTTCGGCCGCTTCGCGGTCAACTCCGGCGTGCAGACCGCGGTGACCGCCCCGGCGCTCGTCGAGGCGGTGGGCGAGATCTCGCGTACCCAGCTGACCGGCGTCACCGAGGACGAGCTCGAGGTGGCGCGTTCCTGGCGGGCCGGGCAGCTCTCGGTCGAGTTGCAGAGTCCGCGATCGATCGCCGCGGCCCTGAGCACGCTCGTCGTGCACGACCTGCCGGACGACTACCACGCGCGGCTGCGGGAGCGACTGCTCGCCGCGACCGTCGAGGAGGTCTCCGCCGCCGCCGCGACCTACCTGCACCCGGAGTCGCTGACCATGGTGATCGAGGGGGACGCGGCGGTCATCCGGGACGAGTTGGTCGCCAGCGGTCTCGGTGAGGTGCTCGACCACACGTGACGGGGCGGGGCGGCGGGCCTGTGATTCCCGTCGCCCCGCATCCGCGCGGTGGGAAACGTTTCCCACCCGTGCCGCCCGGCTGGGTAGCCTCGCGGGCATGAGGATCGGCATTGTGGGAGCCACCGGTCAGGTCGGTGGCGTCATGCGGCAGGTGCTGGCGGAGCGCGAGTTCCCGGCGGAGCAGGTGCGCCTGTTCGCCTCGGCCCGGTCGGCCGGGCGCACGCTGCCCTGGCGCGACGGCGAGGTCACCGTCGAGGACGCGGCCACCGCGGACTACCGCGGCCTGGACATCGTGCTCTTCTCGGCGGGCAAAGGCACCGCGAAGGAGCTGGCTCCCCGGGTCGCCGAGGCCGGCGCCGTGGTGATCGACAACTCCTCGGCCTTCCGGATGGAACCGCAGGTGCCGCTGGTGGTGGCCGAGGTCAACCCGCACGCGATCGCGGACCGCCCGAAGGGCATCGTGGCCAACCCGAACTGCACCACGATGGCCGCGATGCCGGTGCTGCGCCCGCTGCACGCCGAGGCCGGGCTGGTCAGCCTGGTCGTCTCCACCTACCAGGCGGTCTCCGGCGCCGGCCTGGCCGGTGTCGCGGAGCTGGACGAGCAGGTCCGCAAGGTGGCCGAGGACGCCACCGGGCTCGCGTTCGACGGCGGGGCGGTCCAGTTCCCGGCGCCGCGCTCGTTCGCCCGCCCGATCGCCTTCAACGTGCTCCCGCTCGCCGGTTCGATCGTCGACGACGGCTCCTTCGAGACCGACGAGGAGCAGAAGCTGCGCAACGAGAGCCGCAAGATCCTGGAGATCCCCGGGCTGAAGGTCTCCGGCACGTGCGTGCGGGTCCCGGTCTTCACCGGCCACTCGCTGCAGATCAACGCCCGGTTCGCCCGGCCGATCGACCCGGCCCGCGCCCGTGAGCTGCTCGACGGCGCGCCCGGCGTGGCGCTGCGCGACGTGCCGACTCCGCTGGAGGCGGCCGGCCAGGACCCGACGTACGTCGGGCGGATCCGGGCCGACGAGACCGTCGAGCACGGGCTCGCGCTGTTCTGCGCCAACGACAACCTCCGCAAGGGCGCGGCGCTCAACGCCGTGCAGCTCGCCGAGCTGGTCGCCGCCGAGCGCTGACCCCGTGGGCGTCCGTGCCGGGCCACCCGGCACGGACGCTCCCGCAGCGGGTATGCCCCCGCGTCGCCGGCCGCCCGCGCCGGCAGGGCGGGGGTGCCGATGACGGCCGACGGGGACACCGGGGACGCCGGGACGCGCTCGGACACGGTCCGGGTGATCGGGTTCAGCGACGCGGTCTTCGCCATCGTCATCACGCTGCTGGTGCTCGACCTGCGGGTGCCCGAGACGGCGCAGGGCGGAATGCTGCGCGCCCTGCTCGACCAGTGGCCGGTCTACCTCGCCTACGTCACGTCGTACCTGTACGTGGCGGTCAACTGGCTGAACCACAAGGGGACGTTCCACCGGGTCCGCTGCGCCGACCGGGGACTGCACTGGGCGAACCTCGGCGTGCTGTTCAGCGTGGCGCTGCTGCCGTTCGTCACCGGGCTCGTCTCCCGCGCCGTGGAGGAGGGCGACGTCGTCGACGAACGGGTCGCGGTGTCCGCGTACGCGCTCGTCGGCGTGATCCTGTCGATGACCTGGCTCTGGCTCTACCACTACCTGAGCCGGCACCGGGAACTGCTGGAGCCGCACGTCACCGCGCGGTTCTTCGAGGCCGAACGCGTCCGGGCCCTGCTCGGCGTGCTCGCGTACGCGATCGCCGGTCTGGTGGGCGTGCTGCTGAGCGTGCCGGCGGCGCTCGCGGTGCTCCTGCTGTTGCCGATCTTCTACGGGCTGTCCAGCAACGGCTCCTACGACCTGCGCCGACGCCTGCACCCCCGGCGGTGATGAGTGCGTTACCCCGCCTGCGGCGGCGGGTAGACGGCCGTGCCGACACCGAGAGGGGAGCACCATGACAACGGTCGGAGAGTTCATGACGACCCGGTTGGTGACGATGGACGGCAACGACACGCTCATCGCCGCGGCGCAGGAGATGCGCGACAGCGCCATCGGCGACGTGGTGGTGACCGACGGCGACGACGTGGTCGGTATCGTGACGGACCGGGACATCGCGGTACGCGGCGTGGCCGAGAACATGGACCCCACCGCCACCCGCCTCAACCAGATCACCAGCAAGGACGTGGTGACGGTGAGCCAGAACGACGACGCGGTGGCCGCCGCCGACCTGATGCGCACGTACGCGGTCCGCCGCCTCCCGGTGGTCGACGACGGCCGCCTGGTCGGCCTGATCTCCATGGGTGATCTGGCGGTGGAGCGGGAACCCCAGTCGGTGCTCGCGGACATCAGCGCCGACGACCCCAACAACTGACCTGACCGACGCGGTGACGCCGGCTCCCGGTTCGGGGGCCGGCGTCGCGCGTGTGTGCGGTGGCGCCGCGCTCACCCGGTTCGGGCGAGGTTGGCCCCGGAACGGGTGGGGACACGGGCCTCGGACAGGAGACCGCGGATCGCGGGAGGAGTCGCCCGGATGGTGGACATGACCACGAGATTCTTCGAGGACCTGGATCGGCGGGGGTTCGAGCCCCTGCTGGTCAAGACATCCGGAACGCTTCGCTTCGACCTGCACGAGGGCCCGCACACCACGCACTGGCTGCTGGAGATCGATCACGGCAACCTGCGGGTCCGCCAGGAGGACGGCGAGGCGGACACGGTGGTGGGCACCGAGCCGCGTCTGTTCGCCGAGCTGGTCGGCGGTGAGGAGAACGCGATCGCGGCGCTGCTGCGCGGTGACATGACCGTCGTCGGCGACCTGCGGCTCGTGTTGCAGGTCGAGCGGGTCTTCCCCGGCCCGCCGGACTCCCGGGGACCGCACCACACGTTCAGCGGGAGGGGTGCCTGATGCCCGGCAGCAACACCGTCCGGATCCTGGACGGCAACACGTTCGTGGTCAGCGAGGACACCGGCGACATCGAGGCCACACCGAGCGAGCCGACCGGCCTCTTCTCGCTCGACACCCGGTACCTGTCGAAGTGGGTGCTCACCGTCAACGGCGAGCGGCTCAACGCGCTCTCCTACGACGACCTGCAGTACTACGAGGCCCGGTTCTTCCTGGTGCCCGGTGTGGCCACGCACTACATCGACGCGAAGCTGTCGGTCATCCGGGAGCGGGCGGTGGGCGGCAGCTTCCGCGAGACGCTGACCATCCTCAACCACGACGAGAAGGCGGTCGACCTGGAGGTCCGGATGGACGCCGGGTCCGACTTCGCCGACCTGTTCCAGGTCAAGGACGAGATCCTGAACAAGAAGGGCGAACACTACGCCGAGGCCGAGCAGGACCGGCTGCGCCTGGGCTACCGGCGCGGCAACTTCCGGCGCGAGACGCTCCTCTCCGCCAACCGGCCGGCCCGCTACGACCAGCGCGGCTTCGCCTGGAGCATCCGGCTGGAACCCAACGAGCAGTGGGACGCCGTCATCGACGTGCAGACGTTCGCGATCGGCCCCGGCGGCCGGGACCTGCGGATGGGACTGCGCGCGCACGGCACCGAGCGGCTCGCGCTCCAGCACGACCTGGAGGAGTGGATCAGCCGGGCCCCGAAGCTCAACAGCGAGCACGAGGAACTCGCGGCGACGTACCGGCGGAGCCTGGTCGACCTCGCGGCGCTGCGCTTCTCGCCGCTGTCGCTCGGCGGGCAGACGCTGCCCGCGGCCGGCCTGCCCTGGTTCATGACCATGTTCGGCCGGGACAGCATCCTCACCTGCCTCCAGGTGCTGCCGTTCGCGCCGGACATGTCGAAGACCACGCTGCGCATCCTCGGCGCGCTGCAGGGGACCCGGTTCGACGACTTCCGGGACGAGGACCCGGGCCGGATCCTGCACGAGATGCGGTACGGCGAGACGGCCGCGTTCGAGGAACAGCCGCACTCGCCGTACTACGGCTCGGTGGACGCGACGCCGCTGTTCGTGGTGCTGCTCGACGAGTACGAGCGGTGGAGCGGCGACGGCGCGCTGGTCAAGGAGCTGGAACGGGAGTGCCGGGCGGCGCTGAAGTGGATCGACGACTACGCCGACCTGCTCGGCAACGGCTACATCTGGTACGAGCGGCGCAACACCGACACCGGCCTGGAGAACCAGTGCTGGAAGGACTCGTGGGACTCCATCTCGTACGCCGACGGCACACTGCCGCCGTTCCCGCGGGCCACCTGCGAGGTGCAGGGGTACGCGTACGACGCGAAGGTGCGGGCCGCCCGGATGGCCCGGGAGTTCTGGGGCGACCCCACGTATGCCGATCAGCTGGAACGTGAGGCGGCGGAGCTGAAGCGGCGCTTCAACAACGACTGGTGGGTCGCCGACCGCGGCTTCTACGCGCTCGCGCTGGACCCGGACGGGCGCCAGTGCGACGTGCTCAGCTCCAACATGGGCCACCTGCTGTGGAGCGGGATCGTGGACGACGAGCGGGCGTCGAAGGTCGCCGAACACCTGGTCGGTCCCCGGCTCTGGTCCGGCTGGGGGGTGCGGACGCTGGCCGAGGGCGAGGTCCGCTACAACCCGATCGGCTACCACAACGGCACGATCTGGCCGTTCGACAACTCGTTCGTCGCCTGGGGCCTGCGCCGGTACGGCTTCGCCGAGGAGGCCGCCACCGTCGCCAACGGCATCCTCGAGGCGGCCACCTACTTCGACGGGCGGCTGCCGGAGGCGTTCGGCGGCTACCAGCGCGAGCTGACCAAGTTTCCGGTGGAGTACCCGACCGCGTGCAGCCCGCAGGCCTGGTCGACCGGCGCGCCGCTGCTGCTGCTGCGCACCATGCTCGGGCTGGAGCCGCACGACCAGCACCTGGCTGTCGACCCGCGGCTGCCGGTGGGCATGGGACGGATCGAGGTGCTGGACATCCCGGGCCGCTGGGGCCGGGTGGACGCGTTCGCCCGGGGGCGGCTCAACCTCGAGGAACTGGCCGACTGAGCCCGGTCAGTGCCCGGGCGGCGACGCGGTGTGCGCCTCGTTCGGCGGGAGCAGGCAGAACTCGTTGCCCTCCGGATCGGCCAGCACGGTCCAGCGCGGCAGCTCCCGCACGACTGTGGCGCCCGCCTCCAGCACCGCGGCCCGTTCCTCGGCGTCGCCGACCAGGTCCAGGTGGATCCGGCCGGGCTCCGGCAGCATCTCGGCGGGGCTGATCCACAGGTCGGGGCGCCGCCCGTGCGGATCGCGCAGCAGCACCGCCTCGGTCGGTGCGAGCGTGCCCTCGGCGAGCTTCACGCGGTCCTCCTCGACCACCGGCAGCCCGGTGACCGCGCTCCAGAACGGGGCGAGCACGTAGGGGTCGCGGCAGTGGATGACGATCGCGGCGAGGTCGGGCATGCCTCGAACCTAGTCGTCAGCGGCGGCGGGCAGGACGCTGTCCAGGAACGCGGCGGCAGCCGCGCACAGGTCGGGCCGGGCCAGGTCGAGCGCGTGACCGCCGTGGGTGAGCCACAGATGCGCCGGGTGCCCGGCGGCGAGCAGCCGGCCGGTCAGCTCGACCGCTTGGGCGGCCGGCACCGCTTCGTCGTCGCGCCCCTGCACCAGCAGCACCGGTACGCCGGAGCCGAGGTGGGTGGCGATCGTCGCGTCGACGGTGGCCGGATCGCCCGGGGCCGGCGGATGACCCAGCAGGTCGGTCCACGGGTCGTCGCCGGGCGCGCGCCGGCGCCGCTGCTCCGGATCGAGCGGGTCGACGGGTGCCCAGTACGCGAGCACCCCCGCCACGTCGCCGGGCCGGTCCACCCCGCGCAGGCCGAGCTGAAGGGCCAGCATCCCACCGGCCGAGTCACCGCCCACCAGCAGCGGCAGCCCGCCCGCCGCCGCCCGGGCGGCCCGGGAGGCGGCACGGACGTCGTCGAGCTGGGCCGGCCAGCGCGCCTGGTGCGAGAACCGGTACGAGGCCGGGACCACGCGCAGTCCGAGGGACGCGAGCGCCGTCCCGTCCTCCTCGGCGCGGGCCCGCCAGCCTCCGCCGTGGATCCAGAGCAGCACCGCGCGTTCGGTCATGAGGCCATCGTCGCCGCGCCCGGGCGGGTGCGCGACCCGGGTCTGCCGAGGGCAGATCGGCCCTACGGTCGCGTAACCTACTCGGGGTAAAGTTTCGACATGTCGGAACTCGTGTACCCACCTGTGATCACCGCCGCGAAGACGATGTTCCGGCTCCTCGACCTGCGCCTGGACGTGTCCGGCAGCGAGCACGTGCCGCCCACCGGCGGGGCCGTGATCGCCTCCAACCACGTGAGCTACCTCGACTTCATCTTCTCCGGCTACGGCGCGCACCCGGCGAAGCGGCTGGTCCGGTTCATGGCCAAGGACAGCGTCTTCCGGCACCGCGTCTCCGGCCCGCTGATGCGCGGCATGAAGCACATCCCGGTCAACCGGGCCGCCGGTGCCGGCTCGTACGCCGCCGCGGTGAGCGCGCTGCGCCGGGGCGAGGTGGTCGGCGTCTTCCCGGAGGCCACGATCAGCCGCTCCTTCACGGTGAAGGACCTGAAGAACGGCGCGGCCCGGATGTCGCAGGAGGCGAACGTGCCGCTGCTGCCGGTCGCGCTCTGGGGCACCCAGCGGCTGTGGACCAAGGGCCGCCCGCGCACGCTGACCCGCCGGCACACGCCGATCACGATCATCGTCGGCGAGCCGATGGACCCGTCCGCCTACCCGGACGCCACGGCCATGACCGCCGAGCTGCGGACCCGCCTGTCGGCGCTGGTCGACCGGGCCCAGCGGGAGTACCCGGACAAGCCGTCCGGCCCGGACGACACCTGGTGGCAGCCGGCCCACCTGGGCGGCAGCGCGCCGACCCCGGAGGAGGCCGTCGAGCTGGACCGCTCCGAGCGCCGCACCCGCAGCGCCTCCTGACCGCGCCCGCCCTCTGCGCGCTCGCGCTCGGGTTCCGGACGGGAGCGTCAGCAGGCGGAGCCGGGCTGGTCGTGGGCGGGGAAGCCGGACCACGACCAGGGCGTCGCCTCGGCCTCGGCCGGGCGGTAGTAGTCGTCGCGGGACAGGAACTCCACCGGCAGCGAGCCCGGCAGCATCACGGTGCCGAGCGTCGGGCCGGGGGAGGCGGCCACCCGGACGGCGAGGACGTCCCGCTCCGGCGGGGACAGGTCCACCAGCTCGGCGTGCGCCAGCCGGAATCCGGCCACCGCTCGGCGTACCTGCCGGGCCAGCGCGGCGACCGGACCGACCGGCCCGGTCAGCGCCAGCGCCGGCTGCCGGATGGTGCGCAGTGCGTCGCAGACGACGCGTAGCTCGGCGGTGCCGTCGCCGACCTCGGCCAGCTCCAGCCGGGACGGCCACTGCCAGCGGATCTGACCGCTGACCAGGCGGGACAGCCGGACCGGTCGCCGGTGCCGGGCACCCGCCCGGCTGTCCCGCCCGGAGACCACCGACAGGTCGGAGCCGGTGCAGACGTACGCCAGCCGGCGGTCGGTCACGGTTATCGTCGCCGGGCCGGGCAGCGACCAGCAGCGGACGTCCTCACTCGGGCCGAGCAGGTGACCGGCGACGCGCAGGCAGTGCTGACCCAGCAGGCGTTCGCCCGGCTCCGGCACCAGCTCGTAGCGCCGGTCGAGCACCGGACGGGTGGGGTCGTCGTCGGCGTCGAACCGGTGCGGTCCGACGAAGAAGGGTGTGGCGTCCTCCGGCACGGTACGACCTCCCCGGTGACGGTTGGCGGTACGGACGAGCCTTCCGGATTCCTGGGGTGACTGTCATGACGCCTGTTAGGGGGTCGGCCGGTCGGCCGACGCCTGCGACCGGTAGATGCCGATATCTTCCGGTCGGACGAGTCCGTCCTCGATCGCCCGGGCGAGCAACGCCGCCTTCGTGGCGGCCGGACGCCCCGCTCGGGTGTACTTGATCCGCGCACGGTCGACGTACTGCTTCACCGTGTGTTCGCTGATCTGCATCCGGCGGGCCACCGACGCCTTCGACATCGACTGGAACCACAGCAGCAGCGCCTCGCGCTCCTTGTCCGACAGGGACGGACGATCCGGGCGGGCGTCACCGACCATCGCACCGGCCAGCGCCGGCGGCACGTACGGCCTGTCGCTCGCCGCCGCCAGCACCGTCGCCACGCAGTGCTCGCGGCCCTCGTGCTTGGCCAGGAACGCGACCGCTCCCGCGTCCAGCGCGGCGAGCATGGTCTGCGGGTCGCTGTGCTCGGAGTACACGACCACCCGGCGCCCGGCCGTGCTCAGCTCGGCCAGCTTGTCCAGCACCATCCGGCCGTGCAGGCGCAGGTCGAGCAGCACCACCTCGGCGTCCGGCGCGGCTCGCAGCACCTCGTCCGGGTCGTCCCCGGTGGCCAGCACCCGCAACCGGGGCTCACCGGCCAGCCAGGCGCGCACCCCGTCGATCACCACCGGGTGGTCGTCCACGATCGCCACCCCGATCGGGGTCCCGGCGTTCACGTCCGCCGCCAGCGGGTCTGCGTCCATCTGATCTCCCCGTCCCGCTCGTGCAGGTGTTCCACCGGCCCGTCCCCGCCGGTCGGCGGCTCGTCCGGGCCGTCGTGATCCGGTGTCACCAGGCTGACCACCACCTCGTCCGGGTTCGCCACCACTGTCATCCGGGCCCAGCCCTCGGCGGCGGCGAGCGCCGCCGTCAGCGGGTCGGCCAGCCCGCGCCGGATCTCCACCGGCAGTTCCGGGGGCGTGCCGACCGACACGAGGTCGATCGGCAGGCCGTTGCGCTCGGCCAGGTCGGCGGCCGCGCGCAGTTCGTGCAGCAACGCGTCCGGCACGTCGTCCGACTCGGCGATCAGCCGGCGCAGCCGGGCCGCGGCCAGCACCGCCCGCCGCCGTACCGCCGGGTCGGCCGGGTCGGCGTCGCCCGCCGCCAGCTCGGCCAGCACCTCCTCGGCGGTGCCGCTGACCAGGGCCAGCCGTGCCTGCCGTTCGGTGCGTGCCCGCTCGGCCGCCTCCTGCTCCGCCGCCACGGCAAGCACCGCCGCCGCGGTGGCCGCCCGGTCCCGGGCCTGTGCGGTGATCGCCGCCGCGCCGACGAAGACCGCCACCGGCAGGGTCGAGGTGCCGTAGACGTACATCGCCGTCCGGCTCAGATCGGCCGGGGCGGTCGCGCCGTACAGCACCACTGCGGCCAGCGCGACGGCGCCGTGCGCGGCGAGCATCAGCAGCAGCCAGCGCACCGGCCGCCGCCAGATCACCAGCAGGAAGAACCAGGCCAGCCCGCCCCACACCCAGTTGGCGGTGCTGAACAGGAACCGCTCGCCGGCCCCCGCGACCACCGCCGCGTCCACCACCAGCAGCGCCACGGCCAGCGGCCCGGCCGGCGGCAGGCCGCCGCGCAGCAGCCGTACCCCCGTCCCGACCCCGACCAGCGCGGTCACCAGCCAGCCGGCCGCCACCACCGCGGGCGCCGCCATCCCCTGCCCGGCCCGCAACACGGCCGGCAACGTGACCCCCAGGTGCCAGGCGGCAGCGATGACGATCACGGCGACCCGCGCGCCCTGGTCCGAGGCGTCGGCCACCGCGTGCGCCTCCGGCGGAGCGACGTCGGCTCCGGAGCGCGTCGCCACCCGCGGCCGGGGCAGCGGGCGCAGCGCGTGGCCGGCCGCCGCCGTACCCGACTCAGTCGCCATCGGACCACTCCAGCCGAACCCGGGTACCAGCGCCAGGGGCGGAAGTCACCAGGGCCCGACCACCCACAGTGTCCATCCGTCCGTGGATCGACTCGCGCAGCCCGTACCGGTGCGCCGGGACCGTGGCCGGGTCGAAACCGGGACCGTCGTCGACCACCTCGACCACGACGGTGCCACCCTCGCGCGCCAGGCGCAGCGACGTGGCCGCGCCCGGCGCGTGCCGTGCCACGTTCGCCAGCGCGGCGGCGGTGCTGTCGGCGAGCGCCGTGGCGACCTCAGCCGGCAGCCGGCACGGCGCGAGCGTCGCGGTCACCGCGAGCCCGGGCGTCGCGGCGAGCACCTCGCGCAACCGCTCGTCCAGGTCGGCCTCGCCCGTCGCGGTCGCGGTCCGCGCGCCCGCCAGCGCGGTGAGGGTACGCAGATCGTCCGCGCACCGCTCGCGCAACGTCGCCGAGTCCGGCACCGCGCCGAGACCGACCATGGTGAGCGTGCCCAGGACGGTGTCGTGCAGGTCGCGGTTGTGCCGCCGTTCGGCCTCGCGGGCGGCGCGCGCCACCACCGCCTCGTGGGACAACCGCTGGTAGTCGGCGAACGCGGCGTCGGCGCGGGCGATCCGCCGGCGCATCACGGCCGTCATCACCGCCGTGCTGCCGGTCTGCACCAGCAGCGTCCCGGCGTGCGCCCGCGCCTCGGCCGGGTCGCCGGCCAGCGTGGCGCCGGTGACGTACGCGGCGGTGACCAGCAGGCCGGCCGGCACGGACCAGCGGGCCGGGGCGGTGGCCTGCGTGTTGATGACTGTCGAGCTGGCCAGCACCGCGATCCAGCTCGCCTCGCCGGGCAGCACCTCCGGCGCGACGAGCCACGGTACGGCGATCGCGGCGGCGGTGGTCAGCGCCACGTCACCGGCGACCAGCGCGCCGCCGATGCCGTGCCGGAACGCGCGGAACGCGTACCAGATCGACCAGGCGGTGAGCACGACGACCGCGGGGATCAACAGCGCCACCCGCACCGGCGGCGTACGCACCGACAGGGCGACGACCGCGCCGACCACGCCGCAGGTGAGCCGCAGCAGCGCCGGCAGGGTGGTGAAGATCAGGCTGAACGCGTCACCCGCCGGGCGGGCCAGCGGGGGCCGTGGCATGGGCACGGCGGCAGCGACCGGCATCGGGGAGATGTCCTTCCGGTAGCGACCCGGCCGGGTCCGCGCGGCAGAGATTGACGCTGGAGAATAACACGGTTTGTCGGAACTGGTCACCCTTGGTGCTTGACGAGTTTCGCTCCGGCGTAAAGCAGCCGGCCGTCCGGCCCGGCGATCAGCGGCGCGCGGCGGCGAGCAGGTGGGCGCTGGCGCCGAGGATCGCCGCGTCCCGCTCGAACGTCTCGGCGCAGGCCAGCGCGTCGGTGAACAACCGCTCGTGCGACCCGGTGCCGAGGGCGTTCAGCAGCGGCCACAGCGGACCCTCCACCCCGTACACCTGCGGGGTGGGCAGACCCGCGGCGACGAACTCGGCGGCCAACTCCTCCGGCCGGTGGAAGAAGGCGGTGGTGAAGCCGGTGCGCGGATCGTTCACCCCGGTCTCGTACTCGGCGCGCAGCAACTGCCGGTTGTCGTCGTCCAGGCGGCCCTGCGCGGTCAGGTCGATCAGGGCGGCGTGGCGGCTGATCGCCGCCGCCACGATCGTCCCGCCCGGCCGGGTCACCCGCGCCGCCTCGCGCAGCGCCGCCACCCGGTCGGCCTGCCGGGGCAGGTGGTAGAGCGGCCCGAGCAACAGCGTCGCGTCCGCCGCCGCGTCGGGCGCCGGCAACGCGCGGGCGTCACCCACCGAGGCGCCGACAAGGGGGTACGCCGACCGCGCCGCCGCCACGTGCGCGGGTACCAGGTCGACCAGGTGCACCTGGTAACCGGCCGCGGCGAGCGGACCCGCGTACGCCCCGGGACCACCGCCGACGTCCAGCACGTCGGCCGGTGCGGCGGGCAGCAGGCGGGCGAGCAGGTCTCGGGTACGCCGTGCCTCCAGCCGGCCCTGCGGTGACCCCTCCAGCCGGTCCGCCTCGACGTAGACATCGGTGTAGTAGCGGCGGACGTCCGGCTCGGGTGGACGGTGTGCGGGCATCCCCTGATCGTCGACGAGAAGCGGAGCTACGGCATCCGGTTTACGGTTGCCGAGGTTTCCTACCCTGCGGGGTATGGCATACCAGCCGGCCATGGTGCCGCCGAAGAAGTCCAAGCGAACCCTGTTCATCGTGCTCGGCGTCGTGCTGGCGATCTGTTGTTCCGGCGGTGTGCTCGCCGGATTCTTCCTCTTCCGTGCCGTGCAGGAAGCGACCGGCCCGGCCCGGTCCACAGCGCAGACCTACGCCGAGGCGATCGTCGACCGCGACTATCCCGCCGCGTACCGGCAGCTCTGCTCCCGCGTACGCGACCGGGTCAGCGAAGAGGACTTCACCCGGCAGCAGTCCTCCCAGCCGGAGTTCACCGACTACCAGATCACCGGGCTCAACGTGTCGAACAACAACGGGCGGGTGAGCGGGTCGACGACCATCCGCTTCACCCCGGCCACCGGCACCAACGTGACCCAGTCGTTCCCGATGGTCAAGGAGGACGGGGAGTGGCGGATCTGCGAGTGAGCCGGTCGCGGGGCGGTGGGGCGGGCGCCGGGCAGGCATACTCCGCGGGATGACTGCGGAGTCCCCGCCGGTCCTGCGGCCCGGCCCCTTCCTCGTGGTGCTGCTCGGCGCGGTCGTGATCGCGTTGCTGCTGCTCATGCCGATCCGGATCGGCTTCGGTGACCACACGGCGGGCACCAGCTGCGGCAACGCGGTCGCCATGGATCTCGGGCACTGGCGCAACCAGCCCTACTCACAGGAGAGGGACACCTACCTGGATCTGGCATTCCGCAGGTGTATCAGCGAGCGCGTCGACCGGACCGCGCAGTCAGTCGGCGTGCTCACGTTGACGCTGCTCACCATCATGGGGATGCGGGTGTGGCACGCGGCTCGCCGGGAGCGGGCCGGCCCGTCCGGAGGCGAACCTCTTCAGTCGCCGCGTGACACCTGATCCACTTGTCGCATGGCCTCCTCTCCCGCCACACCGCTTCCGCCGGCCGTCGCGGACCGGCTCACCCGCGAGCGCAACGTCTGGCTCTGCACGCTGCGCCGGGACGGCTCCCCGCACGTGACGCCGGTGTGGTTCGTCTACGCCGACGACGTCTGGTGGATCGGCTGCGAGGGCCGCAGCGTCAAGGCCCGAAACGTGGCGGCCGACCCCCGCGTCTCGCTCGCACTGGAGGACGGCGTCCACCCGGTCGTCGCGGAGGGCGAGGCTCGCGTGCACCGCAGCGGCTTCCCGCCCGCGATCGTCACGGCGTTCGCGGAGAAGTACGGGGGATGGGACATCCGGCAGCCGGTCACACCGGACGGGGAACGGGTGCTGCTGGAGGTGCCCGTCCGGCGGTGGCTGCTGGCCGGCGCGGCACGCTAGTCCCCGGAGAACCCCCAGAAGTAGAGCTCGCTCGGGGCGCCCGCGTCGTCGTGCAGGACGGCGTACCGGCCGAACCAGCGCTGCTCGGCCAGCGGCTCGAGCGCCTCGACGTGAGCGCGGGTCGGCCTCGCGACGCCCGCTCGTGCGAGCGCCTCGGCCTCGGTCACCCGCTGGAACGCCCCGAAGCCGGGTTCCTCGCCGTCGGCCAGCACCCGCGTCATGTCCAGGATGGAGTGTGTGCCGGACTCCTGCACCCGCTCGTCCG
Organism: Micromonospora sp. CA-248089; assembly: GCF_050948515.1. Lineage (NCBI taxonomy): Bacteria > Bacillati > Actinomycetota > Actinomycetes > Micromonosporales > Micromonosporaceae > Micromonospora > Micromonospora sp. CA-248089. Next base: position 5,196,391 of record NZ_CP192016.1, on the reverse strand, counting down.
CCCACAGCTCCTCCTCGCTGCGGGGACGGTCCGGGAAGTCGGCGGCGGAAGCGCCGAACCCGCCCGGCACCGCCCACCAGTAGTCGCCGGCCTCGAAGACCTGTCGGCGCAGTTCGTCCAACGCGGCCTGGGCGTCCGGCTGGTACGCCACGAAGTAGGTCCATCCCGATGCGCCCACGCTGCCTCCCGGTGATCCCGCTCGTCGCCGCCACGTCCGGCGGCGCACGCGATCATGCCCGAGACCACCGACGAAACCGGCGGGTCAACGCGACCAGGATTCCTGTGCCACTGTCTCCGCCATGCGTCTGTCGTCGGGCCTTCGAGTCGCCGCGGTCGTGGCCGGTCTGCTGTCGGTCGGAGCGGCACTGCTCGCCATGCGGGAAGCGTCGCTCCTGTGGGCGGTGGTCACGCTGGCGGCGTTGTGCGGCCAGGCGCTCACCGCTTCCGATGCGCCCCGGGTGAGGTGGAGCGTCGCCGCCGGCGCCGGGCTGTTCGCACTGGTGGCAGCCGCGAACCTGCACTGGCACCGGGAACAGGCGGCGGACGTGGGCGAGTCGGCAGGGAGTCGGGCGGCGACGCTGGCGCACCTGCTGGAGAGCTTGCGGGAGGGCCTGGATCGGCAGCGGCTGACCGCCTGGGGCCTGGCTCTCGGCGTACTCCTGCTTGCCCTTGCTGTGCCGGCGCTGCCGGCGCGCGGCGTACGGCGGGGGGTGGTGACGGCGGTCCTGGCGGTGGCAGTGCTCGTCTGGTGCGGGCTGAGCGTGGCGGCGACGCCCGGCGACCCGCCGTTGCTCGACCTGCTCCTGGCGCTGCAGCCGACGCTGCTCGCCGTTCTCGTGACCGCCGCGGTGCTGGCGTCGTCCGGATGGCGGGGAGACCGGCGCGGGCTTCTCACGGCGGGCATGGTCCTGCTGGCGCTGGTCGCCGTGCGGGCCTGCGCGGATCTCGCTGCCATGTGGGTGAGCTGGTGGACGCTTGTCGAGCCCGCCGAGGACGCCTTCCTGCAACCGGGAGTCATGGTGAGCGTGGGTGCTCCGGCGGGAAGCGCCCTTGAGGTGTCCTCGGCGGTGGAAACGGCTGTCGCGCTCGGCGGCGCGGGGTTGGCGGTCGTCGGCGCGTTGCGTGCTTCCCGCGAGAACGCCCGTCCGTAGTCTTCCCCCTTGCGCGGGCGGTCGCGCCTACGGGTGCGAATCGGTGATCGCGATGACCTCGTCGAGGCGGTCCAGTGCGGCCCGCAGGTCGTCGACCTTGGCCTGGATGCGCTCGCGCTCGGCGCGCAGCATCGCCCGCTGCGCGGGGTCGGTGTGCCCGGAGTCCCAGCACGGCAGGAGTTCCGCGATCCGGCTGCTGGTCAGGCCGGCGGCGTACATCTGCTGGATGAAGCGCACCAGCGTGACCGTGTCCGGCCGGTAGAGGCGCTGGCCGGACGCACTGCGCCTGGGGACGAGGAGACCCTGTTCCTCGTAGTAGCGCACGGCGCGCACCGAGACACCGGCGCCGCGCGCCACCTCGCCGATACGGATCAGCGTCTCGGGCATGTGGCTCCTCTCACTCCGATCCGGGCGGTCCGCACTTGCCTCTGACGTCAACGTCAGGTTTTAGCGTACCGGGCATGGACATCACCAACTCGGTAGCCCTCGTCACCGGAGCCAACCGCGGCCTGGGCCGCGCCTTCGCCCAGCGCCTGCTCGAACGCGGCGCCCGCAAGGTCTACGCGACCGCCCGCCGCCCCGAAACCGTCGACCTGGCAGGCGTCGAGGTGCTGCCGCTGGACATCACCAGCCCCGCGTCCGTACGGGCCGTCGCCGCTGCCGCCCCGGACGTCACGCTGCTCGTCAACAACGCCGGAATCCAGACCGGAACCGACCTGGTGACCGGTTCCCTGGACGCGGTACGGCACGAGGTGGAGACGAACGTGCTCGGCCACCTGGAGATGATCCGGGCGTTCGCCCCGGCGCTGGCCCGCAACGGCGGAGGCGGAATCGTGAACGTGCTCTCCGCCATGTCGTGGTTCGGGACCAGGGGCGCGGGCGCCTACCACCTGACCAAGGCCGCCGCGTGGGCGATGACGAACGGCGTACGCCTGGAACTCGCTGACCAAGGCACGCTCGTGACGGCGGTACACCTCGGCCTGGCCGACACCGACATGTCAGCCGGCTGGCCCGTCGACAAGATCGCGCCGTCGGATCTGGCCGACGCGGTGCTCGACGGCGTCGAGGCGGGCGCCGCCGAGGTGCTCGCCGACCAGTGGAGCCGCGACGTCAAGTCCCGGCTGACGCTGACCCCGGAGGAGTTCAACGCCGCGATGGACCGGGCCTTGGCGGCGCTGACGACGGCCTGATCGTCATCCACGCCATGATCGCGACGAGCACCACGGACACGACAGCCGAACCGGCTACCAACGGGTTGACGAACCCCGGCACCAACTCCGGCCCGCAGGTGGTGTCATGCAGCGGCCACATGGACGACGACCCGCCGGCTCGCTCCGGGTCGTACGGCATGTCACCACCCATCGCGATCCGACACCTGTCGTCGGGATCGGTCGGCAATCCGGACGGCATTCGGCTCAGTCCGTAACCGTACGAGGCGAGTCCCGTCAGCACCGGCCCGGCGATCAGCAACCATCCGGCACGTCTCTGCCGTCTGGCCGGGGCGGGAGTGCTCCTTCGCCTTCGCGCGCTCACCAGGACGAGCAGACCCCACAGGGGCAGCGCGACGGCGCCAACCACGAGCAACGGCCACGCCAGCGCGAGCAGCACCAGGAAGACGTAGGCCACCATCAACGCGAACTCGGGGAACTCCATGGCGTCCACAACCTACAGGCACAGGAGTGGCTCAACCGGCGGTGATGGCCCGAACGCCCGGAACCTACGGCCGAGTTTGCCACCCTCTGTGGCCGCTGCGCTCCACGGTTCATGGCCCGTCGCGTTCGCCGTTGTAGCGTCCGGCCATGGCCTGCCGTGGATACTTCCTCGCTCTCGACGAACGCTGCACCGCGCTGCTGCTGGCCCAGGACGCTGAGGTAACAGCGCGCAGCGAGTGGTCCGTCCTGTGGCTGACGGCGGCGGGTCTCCTCGTCGGACAGCCTCGCGAAGATCAGGATCCTGGAGTTCGACGCCGCTCTCTGTGGTCCCGAATGACGACCGTGCCGGACCCGGTGGTGTCGGTGCAGTCCGGGCCGTGCACGTCGAGGCCGGCGATATCGGTGGTGATCGCGGCCGAGCCGAAGTAGGCGGGATCGAGGACGAAGGCCACACGGGTGCCGGCTCCGACGGGAGCGGAGAACTCCGCAGGTGGCTCGACCGGCCGCAAGCCGACGAGGCGCTGCCGATAGCCGTGGCCGTGTCGCCAGACCTCGACAGTGGTCTGCGAACTCACCGCCGCCGCGGCGGCGCTCGACCAGCGCTCGCTGGTGAGCAGCGAGTCGTAGTAGCCGAGCCTCGGCATGCCCGGGCCGGTGAGGACGTCCGCCTGATCGTCGGTCACCGAGAAGACGAGATCAGCGGTGATCTCCGCTACGACGTCGGGTGAGTGGCTCGCGGCGACCCTGGTGGCCGGATGAAACGCGTGCCCCACGACCGTGCACAGCACCCGAGTCGCCAGACGCGGATCGTCCCTGCCCACCCCGAAATACATACCGGGCCGCTTGCGTACGGAATCGTCGAACTCCAGGACCCTGATCTTCGCGAGGCTGTAGTCAGGCTCCGTCACGCCGACCACGCTATTCCGGCAACGCACGCGCGGCTATCGGCATGACAGCGTGTTTCGTCGTCCGCCGACTTGGCTGTACAGCCGCGAGCGTGCCGTCTCTGCTGAGCGCCCGCCGCTCTAGTCGAACCACACGACCAGGCGCACGCCGTCATCGCCGAAGCGCTGCGCCAGTGCGTGCATCACGGCGAAGACGTGTTCCCACCCGGTTCCCGGACCGAGGACGTCCTGCCGGGTCATCGGCCCGTACTCGAACGTGACCCCGGCTTCTTCCCAGCGGCCCGGTGACGCCTCGGCGGGCGATGTGCCGACCGGAGGAACGCCATACTTCCCAACGACCTCGGCGGGCCACTCGTCAACCACCCGGAACTGACGAATCAGCCCCGGCGCCTCGTGCACGCGCAGCACCCCGCAGGCCGCAGGAAGCGCCGACATGTCAAGGTCACGCAACTCGGCCCAGGAAACCCAGGTAGCGCCATGGATGGCAGCATCCGTCCGCACGGCCTCGTCGTAGTCGGCCCGTACCGGGCTTGATACCTCCGCCGGCAGGCCGCGGCCAGCGGCGACCGGCTCCCAGCCGAGCCAGTTCCGCACACCGAACAGGCAACCGAACGCCGTGTAGTCGCCGCCGTCGTAGAGCGGGGACAGCGGCATCATGCACAACCACGACTCCCACCCGTGCCAGTCCGCGTCGGCATGGGGATGCCGGACCTCGAGAAAGCCGTAGATATCGGTTGGCACGCGCGACAGGGTAAGCGTTTGAGGCGATTTATTGATGGGCTTCTGTGCCAGCCGTACGGCCCGTCCGCGGCGCCCGGAGAGACTCGCACCTGCGGCGTTGGGACTTGAAGAAGATCGCGGATGGCTGGTCAGGCGATCACGCGCCTGGTCAGCCGGTCCGTCGTTGACGATCCTTTCCGGCCGAGGGCAACCTCCTCGGCCAGCCGTACCGTTCCCCACATATGAGACCGACAAGAGACGTGGCGCGGTGAATCGCGCCGACGAGGACGAGTACCGGCAGTTCGTGACGGCCCGCCTGGAAACGCTGCGAGTGACGGCGTACCTGCTATGCCGTAACTGGCACACCGCCGACGACCTCGTGTCCATCACGATCGGGAAGCTGTACCGCCACTGGCACCGAGTCCGCGCGATGGAGAACGTCGACGCGTATGTCCGGGGAATGCTCACCAACGCCTGGCTGGACGAACGGCGCCGGCCGTGGCGGCGCGAACGGAGCACCGACAACCTGCCCGAGCGGGCGGACGCGGAGTTCTCCGAGGCTGCGCTGGCCGACCGGGAACACCTTCTCGACCTGCTGTCCCAGCTGCCGCCGCGCCGACGGGCAGTGATCGTCCTGCGGTTCTGGTGCGACCTGTCGGTCGAGGAGACGGCGCGGGTCCTGGGCATCAGCACCGGCACGGTGAAGAGCCAGGCCGCACGGGGGTTGGAGAGCCTACGCCTGCTGGCGACGTGGGACGGGACGCGGATTCGGGCGAGGAACGGAGGGGAAGCATGAGCTATCAGACGGTTTTCCGGGAGGCGGTCGGCGAGATCCCACCCACCTCCATCGATGTAGAGCAGGTCATCCGCCAGCAGCGCCAGCAGCGTCGGCGGCACCGGCTGGCGACCTTGGTGGGCGCTGCGGTGCTCGGGGTCACCGTCCCGCTCGCCATCGTTGGCGGGTCCGGGCCGGACCTACCGACATCGTCGTCCTCCCCGAGCCCGACTGCACAGCCGGCGCGGACCCCACGCCCGGAACCGGGGAAGACCTTCAGCACGAATGACCTTGCCGTCTTCGCGGCGCTGGAGCGCGAGGCGCCCGACGTCGAATGGATCACCAAAGATTGGCCGTCGGACGGCGACGTGGTGACGTGGAACCCTGTCAACTCGACGAAACTCTACTTCGGGCAGGGTCCGATCCGTGCCGGCGATCGGACCGGATACTTCTCGCTGCAGGTGGAGCAGGACTGGGACCGTCGGGTCGTTCCCTGCATTCCGGCGAAGACCCAGGGCAAGAGCTGCGTCGACAGCACGGGACCGGCCGGCGAGAAAATCCGGACAGCATCGAGCCAGGTCCCGATCACGTCGTCGCCCAAGAACCGGAGTCTGACACTCCGCGGAATGCCCACTGCACCGACCAGCGACAGGTTCTCGACTCATTACGGCATCGCGGTCGAGCGGTCGGACGGGACGCGCCTGATAGCGACCATGGCTGCCGATGGGGAGAACCCACCCCTCACCCTCGCGCAGCTAACCGCGGTGGCCCTGGATCCCGCGCTCACGCTGGACTGAACGGCGGCCGGCCGGCGACGCGTGCATCGCTGTCTATCGACAACGTCAAGAGCAAAGGATCTGATCTCTGAGGGTACGCGCGCCCGTCGACGTTGCAGGGCTATCGGAAGCTCATCGAGAGCCACTCACGTCCGTCGCTCGGTCGGCTGGCGCTCGACAAGGCCGCGAAGCACCTCTTCGGCTGACTTGGCTGTACGAATGGCTGTACGGAGGCCGTGGTGATCATCTCGACCGGGAGCGGCAGGCCGGTGACCTGCGGTGGGAAGGGTGCGCCCGGCAGGATTCGAACCTGCGGCCTTGGGATTAGAAGTCCCCTGCTCTATCCGCTGAGCTACGGGCGCGCGCCGACGGTCGTCGCGCCAAGAGGGTACCGCCGGTCCGCACGTGGCCGGGGGTACGGGTCGGCGCGTCCGTTCCGCCCCTCAGCGTCCCACGCCGGGGTCCGGGCCGGCACCACAGTTCCGGCGGGTCCCGCGCGGGCCGGGCGGGACGCGATCCGTACCCTCGTCGGATGCTGCTCGACCAGGAAACCGAGAACGAGATCGTCTTCGAGCTGTGTCAGCTCCTCGGGCGGGCGATCCTGCCCCTCACCGGCTCGGATGCGCCGGGCGCGCCGGCCGGCGTTCTCGGCACGGCCTTCTTCTACAGCGAGATGGTCGGCGCGACCGACGACGGCGAGATCGCGCACGAGTGGCTGCTCACCGCCGACGCGCTCACCGACCGGGCGTACGGCGAGATCGGCTTGCGGCCGAGCGTCACCGACCCGGCCGAGGGAGCGGACGAGCCGATCGACCTGCCCGGTTTCGCCGACCACTGGCTGCACCTGCCGGAACTGGGGCTCGCCGCGATGCCGACCGGCGGCCTGCACGGCTGGGCCGACGATCGGGGCTGGCGCTGGCGTACCCAGCAGGTCACCGAGGCGGTGGCCGCGCCGGCCGACGCGGTCGCGCGGATCGGCGCGGCGCCCGCCTCGGCGTTCGTGCTGGCGCTCGGTGTCGGCGACGGCGGGTCGCGGCCGCTGGAAGCGGTGGTCGAGCGGGTCGCCCGGGACGGCGGCGAGGTGCGGGTCACGACGGAACTACCAGCGGGCTACGTGGGCGCGCCGGTGTTCGCGGTCGAGGCCGGGCCGGACGGCGGGCCGGCACTGCGGTGCCTGGGCGTGGTGCTGCCGCCGCGGGCGGGGGGTCACCCGGTCGCCACGTTCGACCGGATCCGGGCCGCGCTCGCGGCCGTCGTCAACGACTGAGCCGACCCCCGGCCCAGCCGACCGACCCCGCCGATCCCTGGGTGGCCAGGCCCGCCGAGCAAGAGGCGGCCGGGTAGCGCGATCGAATCAGCCCTCGGTGGTCGCGTCGGCCGGCCGGCGCGGTGACGGCGGTGTCGTCGGCTCCGGTTCGGTCGGCCCGGCGCGCAGGAATCCCTCCGCCCACCGTCCGACCTCCGCGAAGACCTTCTCGCGTACGCCGGGACTGGACAGCGTGAGGTCGTGCAGCCCGCCGTCGAAGCGGGCCAGCGTGACGTGGTGGCCGAGGCGTGGCGCCCAGCGCACCATGTGCTCGACGTCGAGCACCGCGTCGGCGCCGGTGGCGCTGTCGTGCCACTTGGTGCCCCGGAAGCTACGCGTGGAACAGGCGAGCAGCACCGGCACCGGGATGTCCAGCCCGGCCCGCAGGCGGCGCTGACCGGCGCGAATCGCGTTGATCCAGCCGGCCCGGACCGGGAACCCGGCGAGCGGCTTCCAGGCCAGGTCGTACCGCCACTCGCCCCGGTGGTCGGCGTGCAGGCTCTCGCCGTACACCGTGCCCAGGCCGAACGGCAGGACACGCTGCGGCGCCCTGCGGCCCAGGCGGGAGACGGCGGCCGCGAGGGGCCGGCGGACCATCCAGGGCGCGTTGATGTCGAAGAAGGGACTGTTGAGCACGATGCCGTCGACCAGGCCGGCGTCGCGGCGGTCGTGCGCCCAGAGCGAGATGATCAGGCCGCCGGTCGAGTGCCCCATGGCGAGCAGGGTGTCGTGGCCCTCCTCGGCGCGGATGATCTCGGCGGCGGCGTCCAGCTCGGGGAAGTAGTCGCTCAGGTCGCGGCAGAAGTTCGGGGTCTGGTGCGGGAGCAGGCTGCGGCCGTACTTGCGCAGGTCGAGCGCGTAGAAGTCCCAGCCGCGCTCGGCGAAGAAGTCGGCGACGTGGGTCTGGAAGAAGTAGTCGACGAAGCCGTGCACGTAGAGCACGGCGCGGCCGGTCGGGCGGTCGGCGCGCCGCCGCACGAGGGTCGCGACCACCGGCCCCTCGTCGTCGGTGCCCAGCTCGATCGTCCGCCGCTCGTAGGGGGCGCCCAGCACGTCCGGTTCCACGACCGCGACGGTACGCCGCCTCGCTACCCGGCGGTAGGGGTGGTGAAAGGAGGGGGCCCTTGTTAACGCCTCCGGTAGAGGAAGGGCCCCTTGTTAACAACGCCTCGGCGCAGGGCGGCCCGCCCGCCGGCACCGGGCGGGCGGGCCGTGCCGGACGTCAGACGGTTTCGGCGTCCTCGCGCTCGGCGTCCTGCAACGGGGTGCCCTCGGGTTGGTCGACGGCGCGCAGGTGCTTGTTGTGGCGCGGCTCCTGCCGGGTCTTCGCGTCGTTGAGCTTGCGGCGCAGGTCGTCCCGGACGTCGTTGAGCGCGGCGTGCAGATCCTCCTCGGACGAGGTGGTGACGATCTTCTGCCGCCCGGCGATCCAGCACTCCAGGGTCACCTTCTGGCCCCGGGCCTCGCGATCCTTGACGGACACCTCCAGCTCGGTGGCGTCGGCGTGGAAGCCGGCGAGCCGGGCGTCCAGGGTCGCGAACTGCTCGGCGATCCAGTTGCGGTCGCCCTGGGAGAACCCGGCGCCGACCCGCAGGCACTCGGCCACGGTCGCGGGGTTCGCCACGGCGCTCATCGCGCTGCCTCGCGGACGTCTCGGAGAAGCATGGGAGCTCCCTTTCTCTCGGTTGATCAAGTACTTACCCAACCGGCGCGATTCCGGAACGCCTGCTTGCCGGCTCCACTCGATCGTGCGTCTTTGCAGCTCAGGCACGTAGGGCCGGTCGGCCTAGCAGATCGGGACCTTGATCAGGTGGTTGTCCACAGGGCGGCTCGTCATCCACAGGCCCGGGCCGGCGGGTGGCCCCGGGCCGGGCGTCCGGCCGACGCTCACCGGGACAAGTCGATCCCTGGGAGGGGCGATGTTCGATACGTACGTGACGATCGTCGGCAACGTGCTGACCGCGCCGGAGTGGCGCCGGACCACGCAGAGCGGGACGTTGGTGGCCAACTTCAAGGTCGCCTCGACCGCGCGCCGTCTCGACCGCGACAGCGGCCGCTGGGTGGACGGCAACAGCCTTCGGGTACGCGTCAACTGCTGGCGCCGCCTCGCCGAGGGGGTGGCCGCCTCGGTGGCGGTGGGTGATCCGGTGATCGTGGCCGGGCGCCTCTACACGCGGGACTGGACCGACGAGGCGGGCACCCACCGCACGCTCTACGAGCTGGAGGCGGTCGCCGTCGGGCACGACCTGTCCCGGGGCCGCGCCCGCTTCCTGCGTAACCAGCCGCGCGCGGCCACCAGCACGGTCGAGGACGCGGCGGCCGAGCAGCGGGTGCACGGCGAGGCGACCGAGCCGGTGCCGGACGCGCAGGCCCCGGCGACGTTCGACGACCGGCCCTTCGACGACGACTTCCCGCCGCCGGAGTACGGGGGCCGGGTCGGACTGGTCGGCACCGTCGAGCGGGTGGGCGAGCCCGACCCGTTCGACGACCGGCCCGGTGTGCGGCAGGCCGCCGGCTTCGACCCCGGGCCGGGCGGCGCGGAGGAGGACGAGCTGGGCGGCGTGGAGGAGGACGGGCCGGTGACGGCCGAGGACGACGAACTGGGCGAGGTCACGCCGCCGGAGGCCGACGGGCCGGGTGGTGCCGGACCGGGCGAGGGCGAGCCGGGCGGCGCGGGCCCGGGCGGTGCGGGCGGGACCGCGTCGGGGCGCCGGAGCAGGCGGCGTACCCCGGTGCCCGCCTGACTCTTCGTCCGACGGGGGCGCGGGGTGGTGACATCGGCGTCACCACCCCGCGGTACGACTAGGCTGGCCGGCCGGAGGTGGTGACGGGTGCGGCAGGCGACCGCCATGGCGAACGCGACCGGGTTGGTGGCGGGCTACGCGTTCGACGCGCTGCTCGGCGACCCCCGCCGGTGGCATCCGGTGGCCGGCTTCGGCCGGGCGGCCGGTGCGCTGGAACGGCGGGTCTACCGCCCCGACCGGACGGCCGGCGCCGCGTTCACCGCGCTCGCCGTCGGCGCGCCGGTCCTGCTCGGTGCCGCCGCCACGCTGGCGACCCGACGCCACCCGATGGCCCGGGCCGCGCTGGTGGCCGCCGGCACCTGGACGGTGCTCGGTGGGCGCACGCTGCGGCACGAGTCCCGGGTGATGGCACGGTCGCTGGGCCGCGCCGACCTGCCCGCCGCCCGGGCCCGCCTGGGCAACCTCTGCGGGCGCGACCCGTCCGCCCTCGACGAGCCCGAACTCGCCCGCGCCACAGTCGAGTCGGTCGCCGAGAACACCTCGGACGCCGTGGTCGCCCCGCTGGTCTGGGGCGCGGTCGCGGGCCTGCCCGGCCTGCTCGGCTACCGGGCGGCCAACACGCTCGACGCGATGGTCGGTCACCGCTCTCCCCGGTACGCCCGCTTCGGCACCCCGGCGGCCCGGCTGGACGACGCGCTGAACCTGGTGCCGTCCCGGCTCACCGGGCTGCTCACGGTGGCCGTCGCGCCGGTGGCGCACGGGGACCGGGCCGCCGCGTGGCACGTGTGGCGGCGGGACCGGGCGGACCACCCGAGCCCGAACGCCGGCCAGTGCGAGGCGGCCATGGCGGGCGCGCTCGGCGTCCGGCTCGGTGGGCGCAACGTCTACTTCGGCCGTGCCGAGACCCGGCCGTTCCTCGGTGACGGGCCCCGCCCCGAGGCGCGGCACCTGAAGCGTGCCGCCCGGATCTCCGGCGCGGTGGGTGTGGCGGCGCTCGGCCTGGCCGCGCTCTACCCGGTGACGGTCGGCCGCCTGGCCGGGGCCGCCGGCCGGGCCGCGCTGGGCGCGCTCACCCGGGCGGCCCGTGGCCCGGGCCGGGCGGCTCGCGCTTCGAGCAGCGCGGCCGAGGCGGGGAGCGGACACCGGGGGAGCGGGCGGTGAGCGGCGGGCTGCTGGTCGCCGGCACCACCTCCGACGCCGGCAAGAGCGTACTCACCGCCGGCATCTGCCGCTGGCTGCGCCGCCGGGGCGTCCGGGTCGCCCCGTTCAAGGCACAGAACATGTCGAACAACTCCGCCGTGGTGGTCGGCCCGGACGGTCGCGGCGGCGAACTGGGCCGCGCCCAGGCGATGCAGGCCGCCGCCTGCGGGCTCAACGCCGACCTGCGGTTCAACCCGGTTCTGCTCAAGCCGGGCAGCGACCACGCCAGCCAGGTGGTGCTGCTCGGCGAGGCGGTGGACACGGTCACCGCCGGCAACTACCACGAGGTACGGGCCCGGCTCGCCACCACGGCGTACGCGGCGCTGGCCGAGTTGCGGGCCGAGTACGACGTGGTGATCTGCGAGGGCGCGGGCAGCCCCGCCGAGATCAACCTGCGTGACGGCGACTACGTCAACATGGGGCTGGCGCGGCAGGCCGGGCTGCCCACGATCGTGGTCGGCGACATCGACCGGGGCGGCGTGTTCGCGTCGATGTTCGGCACCGTGGCCCTGCTCGACGCGGCCGACCAGGCGCTGCTGGCCGGGTTCGTGGTGAACAAGTTCCGGGGCGACCGCGGGCTGCTCCAGCCGGGGCTGGACATGCTGCACCGGGTCACCGGCCGCCCGACGTACGGGGTGGTGCCCTGGGCACTGGACCTGTGGCTGGACGCGGAGGACTCGCTCGCGTACGGGCGGGTGCTCGGCCGGCCGGCCGCGCCCCGGGGCACCGACTGGCTCGACGTCGCCGTGGTGCGGCTACCGCGGATCAGCAACGCCACCGACGTCGAGGCCCTCGCCACCGAGCCGGGTGTGCGGGTACGCCTCACCGTCGAGCCGGCCGAACTGGCCGCCGCCGATCTGGTGGTGCTCCCCGGCACCAAGTCGACCGTCGCCGACCTGGCCTGGCTGCGGGAGACCGGCCTGGCCGACGCGGTCCTGGCGCACGCCGCCGCCGGACGGCCGCTGCTCGGCATCTGCGGTGGCTTCCAGATGCTGGGCCGGGCGATCCACGACCCGGTGGAGAGCCGCCGCGGCACCGTACCGGGCCTCGGGCTGCTGCCCCTCGAGATCACCTTCGAGCCCCGCAAGACGGTCCGCCGGGCCGAGGGCACCGCCGCCGGTGACGTCCCGGTGCACGGCTACGAGATCCACCACGGCCGGGTCACGGCCGCCGACCCGGGACTCACTCCGCTGCTGCGCTACGCCGACGGCACCGGTGAGGGCGCCCGCCTCGGCGCCGTGCACGGCACGCACTGGCACGGCGCCTTCTCCTCGGACGCGTTCCGCCGCCGGTTCCTGACCGAGGTCGCGGAGGCGGCCGGACGCACCGGCTTCAAGGTCGCGCCGGACACGTCCTTCGCGGCGGCCCGGGAACGGACGCTCGACCTGCTCGGCGACCTGGTGGAGGAGCACCTCGACACGGACGCGCTGTGGCGGCTGATCGAGTCCGGCCCGCCGCCCGGACTGCCGTTCGTGCCACCCGGCGCGCCACCGGCACCGGGCGTCGTCCGGCCGGCGGCTGTGGGCCTGGCCGCCGTGAAGCGCGCGGCTCAGTAGCGCACGTCGGCCGGGCGGTCGGACATCGGCAGCCCGGCCTCCCGCCAGCCCTGCACCCCGCCGATCATGTCGGTGGCCTGCCGCAGCCCCAGCGTCTGGAGGCTGGCGGCGGCCAGGCTGGAGCTGTATCCCTCCCGGCACACCACGACGATCTCGCGGTCGTACCCGGTGGCCTCCGGGATGCGCCACGCGCTCGCCGGGTCGAGCCGCCACTCCAGCACCGTGCGGTCGATGACGATCGCGCCGGGCAGCTCACCCTCCTCGCGGCGCTGCGCCTCGGTACGCGTGTCGATAAGCAGCGCACCGCCACGGACCGCCTCGACGGTCTCGTGCGGGGTGAGCCGGCGGAGACCGGCGCGGGCCTGTTCCAGGAGGGCGTCGACGCCCGGACACATCACGTCATGGAGCACCCCCCGATGATGCCCAGCGCACCGCGCCGCCGCTCGGCGAAACGGTCCGCCCGGGTCGCAGTTTCCAGCGGACGGGGGAACGTTAGCGTCGGTCGGGTGAACGTCGCAGTGATCGAGGCGTACGCCGGGTTGGCCCGCCGCGTGCTGGCCGGTCCGGCGCGGTTGGGGCGTACCCGGCTGGTCGCCGTCGACGGGCCCAGCGGCGCGGGCAAGAGCCGGTTCGCGACGCGCCTCGCGGACGCCCTCGCGGCGCGGCCGGGCGGCGTGCGTCCGCCGCTGGTGCACACCGACGACCTGCTCGACGGCTGGGACGACCAGCTCACGTTCTGGACCCGGCTGGAGGAGCAGGTGCTCGGCCCGGTGCGGGCCGGCCGGGCGGGCGGCTACCGCCGCTACAGCTGGGTACGCCGCCGCTTCCTGGACCGGGTGGTGCCGGTGCCGGCCGGTCCGGTGCTGATCGTCGAAGGGGTGAGCGCCGCCCGCGCCGCGGTACGCCCCGAGCTGACGCTGTCGGTCCTGGTCACCGCGCCGGCCGAGCTGCGGCTGCGCCGGGCGCTGGCCCGCGACGGCGAGCAGATCCTGCCGGAGCTGCGCCGCTGGCACGCGGGGGAGCGGGCGCACTTCGCCGCCGACGGTACGGCGGCGGCGGTGGACCTGGTCGTCGACGGCGCCCCGGACCTGCCGCACGACGCGGACCGCTACTACACACGCGTGGGGCGGCGATCGGGCTCGGCCGACGTGGCCGGGTAAGGCCAGCATACGATTCCGGTCATGACCACTCCGATCCTCTCCGAGTCCGAGGTGCGGGCCGCCGTCGAGCGGGAACTCCCCGGCGTCCGGGCCGACCTCGAGCGACTCGTCCGTATCCCGGGCATCGCCTTCGAGGGCTTCGACCACTCGCACGTGGAGCGCTCCGCCGAGGCGGTGGCGGAACTGCTGCGCGGGTGCGGCCTCGACACGCGGATCGTCCGGTCCGGCGGCCAGCCCGCGGTGATCGGCACGAAGGCGGCCCCGCCCGGCGCGCCCACGGTGCTGATGTACGCGCACCACGACGTGCAGCCGGTCGGCGACCTGTCGCTGTGGGAGTCGGACCCGTTCGAGCCGGTGGAGCGCGACGGCCGCCTCTACGGGCGCGGCGCCGCCGACGACAAGGCCGGCATCATGGCGCACGTCGCGGCGCTGCGCGCGTACGGCGACCGCCTCCCGGTCGGCGTGGTGCTGTTCATCGAGGGCGAGGAGGAGTACGGCTCGGACTCGCTGGAGCGGCTGCTCGCCGAGCACCGCGACGACCTGGCCTCGGACGTCATCGTGATCGCCGACTCCACGAACTGGGACGTCGGCGTACCGGCTCTGACCACCTCGCTGCGCGGCATCGTCAACTGCTTCGTGGAGGTGCGCACGCTCGACCACGCGGTGCACAGCGGCATGTTCGGCGGCGCCGTGCCGGACGCGCTCACCGCGCTGGTGAAGCTGCTCGGCACGCTGCACGACGAGGCCGGTGACGTCGCGGTGGACGGGCTGGTCGGCCACGAGGGCGCCAGCGTCGACTACCCGGAGGACCGGTTCCGCGCCGAGGCCGGGCTGGTCGACGGCGCGACCCTGTTCGGCACCGGGCGGATCACCGACCGGCTCTGGACCAAGCCGGCGCTGGCGATCCTCGGCGTGGACGCGCCGTCCACCGGCGAGGCGCCGAACGCGCTGGTGCCGTCCGCGAAGGCGAAGCTGAGCGTACGGCTGGCGCCGGGCGACGACCCGAAGAAGGCGTACGCGGCGCTGACCGCGCACCTGGAACGGCACGCGCCGTGGGGTGCGCAGGTGTCGGTGACGTTCGAGCACGACGGTGCGCCCTGCGTGATCGACGCCTCCGGACCGATGTTCGACGCGGCCCGGTCGGCGTTCCGGACGGCCTGGGACGGCACCGACCCGGTCGACATCGGGGTGGGCGGCTCGATCCCGTTCATCGCCACGTTCCAGGAGATGTTCCCGCGGGCCGCGATCCTGGTGACCGGTGTGGAGGATCCGCACGCGCGGGCGCACGGCCCGAACGAGAGCCTGCACCTGGGCGAGTTCGCCCGGGTCTGCCTGGCCGAGGCGCTGCTGCTGGCCCGGGTGGCGGAGGCCGGAAACCGCGCCTGAGGTGTCGAAACCGTAACTTCGGGGCCGATGTCGGAGTTTGTGGTGTGTCGGCGGGCGGGGTGTTATAGCCTTTCGAACATGCGTACGAACGACGAGATGGAGCGGCTCCAGGCCGCCGTCCGTGCTCTGGGGGACGTCGACGTCTCCGCGTGGTCCGAGGACACGCTCAACGAACAGATCGGCGAGCTCTCCGCCGCCCTGGTCACGCTCGACGCGCTGCTCACCCGGGTCGCCGAGGGCGTGCGCGGGCGCGGCCTGCGCATCGAGGAACCGGTCTCGGCCTGACGTCGGCCCGGCGGCCCGGCACACCCGTGTGGTGTGCCGGGTCGCCGGATCCGCCCCGATGTCACAGCCGGCTGGCAGGATGTGGACGTGCGTTTCGCGGAGCTGGCGGCCACCTCGGCCGCGGTCGGCGCCACCAGCGGCCGTCGGGCCAAGGTGGAGCTGCTGGCCGCCGCGCTGCGCGGGCTGGAGCCGGGCGAGATCCCGGCCGGCGCCGGCTATCTCGCCGGTGAGCTGCGTCAGCGCCAGACCGGCGTCGGCTGGGCGGGCCTGCGTGACCTACCGCCGCCGGCCGCCGAGCCGACGCTCACCGTTGCCGCCGTCGACGCGGCGATCGAGGAGATCTCCCGCGTCGCCGGGACGGGCTCCCAGGCCCGGCGGCGGGAGCTGGTCGGCCGCCTCTTCGCCACCGCGACCGCCGACGAGCAGCGCCTGCTGACCGGCCTGTTCCGGGGCGAGCTGCGCCAGGGCGCACAGGCCGGGCTGCTGACCGACGCGGTCGCGCGCGCCGCCGACGTGCCGGTCATCGCGGTCCGGCGGGCCCTGCTGCTCGCCGGTGACCTGCGGGCGGTGGCGGTCGCGGCGCTCACCGGCGGCGCCGCCGCGCTGGCCGGGTTCGGGCTCCAGGTGGGCCGGCCGCTCGCGCCGATGCTGGCGCAGAGCGCGCCCTCGGTCGACGAGGCGCTCACCGCCACCGGCGTGCCGGCGGTGGTCGACGTCAAACTCGACGGCATCCGCATCCAGGTGCACCGTTCCGGGTCGGACATCGCGGTCTTCACCCGCAGCCTGGACGACATCACCGGCCGGCTGCCCCAGGTGGTGGCAGCCGTCCGCGCGCTGCCCGCCCGTGAGCTGGTGCTCGACGGTGAGGCGATCGGGCTGGACGCCGCGGGCCGGCCGCTGCCGTTCCAGGAGACGTCCAGCCGGGCGGCCCGGCGCACCACACCCAGCACCACCGGGCCGACGCAGGTCGCGCCCGCCGTGCTGGCCGCCGCCGAGCGCACCGGCGAACCGGTGCTCACGCCGTACTTCTTCGACCTGCTGCACCTCGACGGCGCCGACCTGATCGACGCCCCCGGCCGGGAGCGGTGGGCGGCCCTGGCCCGTGCGGTCGACGGTTCGCTGCTCGTCGACCGGGTCGAGGTGGACGACGCGGAGCAGGCCGCCACGGCGTTCGCCGCGGCTGTCGACGCCGGCCAGGAAGGGGTGGTGGTCAAGGATCCGGCCGCGCCCTACGACGCCGGCCGGCGCGGCTCGGCCTGGGTGAAGGTCAAGCCACGGCACACGCTCGACCTGGTGGTCCTCGCGGTCGAGTGGGGCAGCGGCCGGCGGGAGGGCTGGCTGTCCAACCTGCACCTCGGCGCCCGCGACCCGCGTACCGGCGAGTTCGTCATGCTCGGCAAGACGTTCAAGGGGCTCACCGACGAGCTGCTGCGCTGGCAGACCGAACGATTCCTGTCGCTCGCCGTGGAGAAGGGCGACTGGGTGGTGCGGGTCCGGCCGGAGCAGGTGGTCGAGATCGCGTTCGACGGGGTGCAGACGAGCAGCCGGTACCCGGGCGGCATGGCGTTGCGCTTCGCGCGCGTGCTGCGCTACCGCGACGACAAGACCGCCGCCGAGGCGGACACCATCGACGCGGTCCGCGCCATCCACGCCGGCCGGGTCACCGGCTGACGGCTCAGCCCGCCGACAGCGACCGGGCGTAGTTGACCTGGTTGTTGAGCTGCTGCACCTGGAACTGGTCGGTGACCGGGATCCGCGCGACGTACTGGTGCCCGCCGCTGCTCACCGTCACCTGCACGGTGCCGTAGTGCCGCGTCTCCTTGATCAGCAGGAACAGGAGGCTGAACACGGTCAGGCAGAAGAAACCGAGGATCGCGGCGACGACGGCCCACGGCGCGATCTTCTCCTCCTTCTGCCAGAAGTCGGTCACGTACCAGGAGGCGCCGGCGAGCGGCAGGACACCGGCCGGGGTACGGATGACCGGCGGCGTCACCATGATCTCGGCGATCTGCACCGCGACCGCCGACTGCGCGGGCGGCACCGGCCCGGCCGGCGGGTACGGCCCGGGCGCGCCCGCCGACCCGTGGAACGGCGCGACCGCCCCGGCCGGCGGCGCAGGCGGCGCCGAGAACTGGGCGGGCGGCGCGGAGAACTGCGGCGCGGCCGGGAAGTGCGCGGTGGACGGCGGGGCGGGGAACGGCGCGGTGGGCGCCGGGGTGACGGGTGCCTCCGGCGCGGCGATCACCGGGAACTGCTCGGTGGGCGGCGCGACGGCCGGCGGCATGGCCGACCAGGGGTCGTACGCGGGCGGCTCGGCGGCCGGGGGCGTCGTGGCGTCAGAGGTCACCGCGACCCCCACGATTGACGATCATCCGCGGACCCTACCAACGTCCCCGCCGCCCGGTGTGCCGCCGGGATCCACGGCCCGCCCCTGCGCGGAAACCTCATCGCTCGGAACGATATGCCTGAGAGGCATATTTATGCCTCTCAGGCATATCCGTCGTGAGGAGTCCTTCGTCGACGGCGGCTACGGCGAGTAACGGGCCCTGTGCCGAGGATCGACGAGGCGGGCCGTGCCCGGTGAGGCTCAGGCGGAGGTCGGGGCGGCCGGTTCGGCGGCGCGGTCCACCGGCCCACCCGGGGTGTCCAGCCCGGCCCGGCGGCGGGCCTCCCGGCGCGCCACCCAGCCGTAGCCGAACAGGCTCATCACCGCGAAGATCCACCACTGCCACACGTAGCCGAAGTTCTGCCAGTTGTTCGTGTGCCCGATCTGAACCGCCTGGAAGGCCGGGTCGGCCGGCGGCGTCTGGCCGTCGAGCAGCACGTAGCCGCCGGTCACCGGGTAGGGGAGCTGCTCGGCCAGGCGCGGGATGTCGATGCGCCGGGACTCCAGCTTGCCGTCGCGCCGGCTGACCGCGCCGCCGCCGCTCTCGCCGGCGACCACCCGGCCGGTCACAGTCACCTCGCCGGCCGGCGCCGCCGGCACCTGCGGCTGGACCGTCGCGCCGGCGCCCGGCACGGGCGGGATCCAGCCCCGGTCGACGAGTACCGCGGTGCCGTCGGCCAGCACCAGCGGGGTGAGCACCTCGAAGCCGACCGTCCGGTCGAGGGTCCGGCCGCGGATCAGGATCGTGTTCGTGCTGTCGTACCGGCCGGTGGCGGTGACCCGGCTCCAGGTGAGCTCCTCCGACGGCGCGGGGCCGACGTCGCCGCCGCTGGGCGCGGGCAGCGCGTCGCGCAGCGGCGCGGGGCTCATGGTGGCCCCGGCGTCGATCCGCTCGTTCACCGCCGTGCGGCCCCGGTAGCGGTCCAGCTGCCAGTTGCCCAGGAACACCATCACCGTGGCGGCGACGAGCGTGAGCGCGAGGTAGCCGAGCCAGCGCGGGGTCAGCAGGAACCGGTACACGTTGGCCAAGGCTACCCGTATGAGCGATGCCACTCGCCGCTGCCAGGCAGAAACGGCGGGGTGCGCGGCCCTCGCACGCCGGGCCGGACGGGTATGGTCACGCGGGCGGAAACCACCCACATCAGGAGTCGATGATGACCGACGTGCCGCGCGTCGTGCTGAGTGCGCCCTCCTCGGGGCACGGCACCGGCGCCGTCTCCCTCGGCCTGCTCGCGGCGCTCACCGACCGGGGGATCCCGGTGGCCGGTTTCAAGGTCGGGCCGGATCAGGTGGACGCGGCGTATCTGGGGCTCGCCGCCGGGCGCGCCGGGCGCACGCTGGACCCGAGACTGGTCGGCCCGGAGCGGATCGCCCCCCTCTTCGCGTACGGCGCGAACGGCGCCGGCTTCGCGCTGGTGCAGGGCACGATGGGCCTCTACGACTCGGTCGCCGGGCGACCGGAGAGCGAGTCCACCGCCGCCGTCGCCACCGCGCTGCGCAGCCCGGTGGTGCTCGTGGTGGACGTGGCCGCGATGGGTCAGTCGGTGGCCGCGCTGGTGCACGGCTTCCGGGCGTACGACGACGAGCTGTGGCTGGGCGGCGTGATCCTCAACCGGGTGGCCTCGCCCCGGCACGAGGCGCTGCTGCGCGAGGCGCTCGACGACGTGGGCGTGCCGGTCTACGGGGCGTTGCGCCGGCACGAGCTGCCCCCGGTGCTGCCCGCCCGCCGCTACGGCACCGGGCCCGTGGTGCGCGCCGACGCGGACGCCGAACGCGGCGTCCGCCGGCTCGGTGAGGCGGTCGCCGCGACCGTCGATCTCGACCGGCTGCTGGCGCTGGCCCGCTCCGCGCCCGCGCTCACCGTCGAGCCGTGGTCGCCGGAGCCGGCCGACGGCCCGTCCGAGCCGGGGAGCGGCCGGTGGTGGCGCTCGCCGGCGGGCCGGCCGGCACCTACAGCCACCCGGAGGTCGCCGAGCTGCTGCGAGCCGCCGGCGCCGAGGTGGTCACGCTCGACCCGCTGCGCGACGAGGCGCTGCCCGCCGGGGCCCGCGCGCTCGTCGTCGGTGGCGGGCTGCCCGAGACGTACGCGGAGCAGCTCTCCGCCAACCGCCGCCTCTGCATCGCGGTGGCCGAACTGGCCCGCTCCGGCCGTCCGGTGATCGCCGAGGGGGCGGGCCTGCTCTGGCTGGCCCGCGAGCTGGACGGCCTGCCCATGTGCGGGGTGCTCGACGCGGTCGGCACGGTCCGCGACGGCCTGGTGGTCGGCTACCGGACGGCCACCGCGGTCACCGACAGCGTGGTGGCGACGGCCGGCACCACGGTGACGGGGCACAAGCAGCACGCCGCCGTGCTGACGCCGCGCGCCGGTGACCGTCCCGCGTGGCGCTGGGAGGGTGGCAACCCGGAGGGCTTCGTCCGGCAGGCGGTGCACGCCTCGCAGCTCGTGCCGCACTGGGCCGCCCACCCCGGCATCGCGGCCCGGCTGGTGGCCGCCGCGCTGGCGCCGGTGGGGGCGTCGGCGTGATCGGTCAGGTGGCGGTACGCCGCTTCCCGGCGCTGACCGTCTCCACCCCGCGCATCGAGGTCCGGCACCTCGTCGCCGCCGACGCGGAGGCGATGGACGAGGTGTTCGCCGACCGGCAGACGCAGCGCTGGTTGCCGCTGGCCGACGCGTCCGGGCAGATCGACGGGCGGGCGTGGTGCACCGAGCTGGCCCGGCAGCGGCGGGACAGCGGCGACGGCGACCACTGGGCGGTGGTCCGCCGGGAGGACCAGCGGGTGGTCGGCTCGCTCTGGGCGCGCCGTACCGACTGGGGTGCCCGGCTCACCGAGCTGTCGTACGCGATCGCGCCGCACGCCCGGGGTTACGGCCTGGCGGTCGAGGCGGTGGACGCGGTGGCCATCGCGCTGATCCTGGAGCACGGGTTCCAGCGGGTGGAGCTGCGGGTGGCGGCCGGCAACGTGGCGTCGCGGCGGGTCGCCGAGAAGGCCGGCTTCAGCTACGAGGGCCTGCTGCGCAACGCCGGGTTCGTCCGCGGCGCCCGGGTCGACCTGGAGCTGTGGTCCTTCGTGGCCGCCGACCTCCGCTGAGCTCAGCCTTTCGCAACGTCGATCAAGGAGTTCGCGTCTGCGGATCGGGCGATCCGTGACGCAAACTCCTTGATCAACTACCCGGGCGCACCCCCGGGCGGAACTGGGTGGTGGGTGGGGCGGGTCAGCCGACTATCTGGTCCGAAGGTGGGGTGAACTGGCGGGTGGGCTGGCCCTTCAGGGAGTCCCGCAGGGTCTGCGCCACCGCGTTCACCGGGATCTGCGACTGCCCGTCACCCACCGCGTTGAACGGGTTGTCCGGGTCGGAGATGAAGCTCGCCGCCGCCAGCTCCGGCGTGTAGCCGACGAACCACGCCGACCGGGTGCTGTCCGTCGTACCCGTCTTGCCGGCGACCGGGCGGCCGACCGTACCGCGGACGCTGTCGGCCGTCGACCAGCCGCCGCAGCTTCCCTTGGCCGGGGTGTCGCCGGTCGGGCAGCGCGCCGCGTCGGTGGCGGCCCGGGCCGCGTCGGCGTTCACCACCTGCCGGCACCGGGGCTTCGCCACCTCCCGCTGCACCCCGCCGGGCGTGGTGTACGTGGCGGGCGTGCCGTCCCGGTTCATGATCGCGTTGACCGGGATGGCCTCGCAGTAGCGCCCGTCGGCGGCGATCGCGGCGTACGCGTTCGCCATCTCCAGCGGGGTGGCGTCGGAGACGCCGAGCGTGAACGCGCCCCACTTCTTCGCCTTCCCCGGCGACGCCTGTTCCTTGTCCACGTCGGTACGCCAGCGCAGCCCCAGTTGCTCGGCCAGGCGCACCCCGGCGTCGGCGCCGATCTTCTCCTCCAGCTGGACGAAGTACGTGTTCACCGACTTGCCGAAGCCGGACCACATGGTCTGCCGCCCGGTCATCGCGCCGCTGGCGTTCGACGGCGCCCATCCGTCGTAGACGGCCGACTTGTACGTGTGCGGCGAGTCGTACGCGGTGTTCAGCGGCATGCCGGCGTTGAGCGCGGCGAGCATCGGGAACATCTTGAACGTCGAACCGGCCTGGTAGCCCGGGAGCGTTCCGCCGCCGAGCAGCGGCGCCACCGTGTTCGGGTAGTTCGCCTTGACCTTCGGCCCGGCCTCCGGGTTCGAGCTGTTCGGGTTCTCGGCCAGGTCGAGCGAGTAGTTCCGGTTCACCGCCATCGCCTTGATCCGCCCGGTGCCGGGCTCGGCGACCACGATGCCGTTGGCGAACGGGCTGCCCGTGTTGTCCTTGGCGCCGACGTTCTTCTCCGCCGCCGCCTGGGTCTTCGGGTCGAGCGCGAGCACGATCCGGTAGCCGCCGCGGCGCAGCTTGTCCATCCGTTCCAGCCGGTTCTCGCCGAACGCGGGCTGGGAACTCCACCAGTTCTTCAGGTAGTCGCAGTAGAAGCCCCAGCTGCGGTGCCCGCCGTCGATCGCGGCGCAGTCGTTCGGCGGGTCGGTCAGCTTCAGCTTGATCGGCTGGCCCTTCGCCGCGGCGGCGTCGTCCGGCGACAGGTAACCGAGGCGGGTCATGTTGTCCAGCACGTAGTTGCGCCGGCCGGTGGCCTCCTTCTGGTCGGAGGTGATCGGGTCGTACTCCGACGGCGACTTCACCAGCCCGGCGAGCGTGGCCGCCTCGACCGGGGTGAGCGTGGCCGGGGTCTTGGAGAAGAAGATCTGCGAGGCGGCGTAGATCCCGTACGCACGGTGACCGAAGTAGGCCGAGTTGAGGTAGCGCTCCATGATCTGCTCTTTGCTCAGGTGCTTCTCGATGTCCAGCGCCATGCGCATCTCCTTGACCTTGCGCAGGCTGGTCTGCTGGGTCGCCTCCTGGACCTCCCTGGGCGTGGTCGCGCTGTCCCGCAGCGCCATCCGCACGTACTGCATGGTGATCGTCGAGGCGCCCTGGGAGACGCCGCCGGACCGGGCGTTGGAGACGAAGGCTCGCGCCACGCCCTTCGGGTCGACGCCGTGGTGCTGGTAGAAGCGGTTGTCCTCGGCGGCGACGATCGCCTGCTGGATGTTCGGCGACATGTTCTCGATCTTGGTGTACTGCCGGTACTCCTCGTAGAACATCGTCAGCACGGTCTTGCCGTCCGGCGCGTAGACGTACGAGGTCTCGGCCGGCAACGCGGTCTTGAGGATGTTCGTCTTCTGTTCGATCGCGTGCGCGGTGGCCTTGGCCCCGATGCCGGTGACGGCGACCAGCGGGTACAGGGCGGCGGCGACCACGATGCCGGCGATCAGCCCGGCACGGAGGAGAGGAACGAGACGGCCAGCGGAAGCAAGGGGACGACTGCTCACGGGGTCAAGCTATGACATTTCCGATTCGGAAATGAGAAGAACTCATAAACCGGCGGACCGTGACGCGACCCACGCCGGGATGCGCTGTCCCGGGCGGCGGCTACCCGGCAGGATCGCGGACATGCCCGCACCATCGACCGGGAGCGCCGCCGCGCTCGACGAGCCGGACCTGGGCCACCACGGGGACGCCGAGGTCACCCCCGGCCTGGTGGACCTGGCGGTCAACGTGCGCCGCGCCCCGATGCCGGACTGGCTGGCCGACCCGGTCACCGCCGCGCTGGGCGACCTGGCCGCGTACCCGGACCCGGCACCGGCCCGCGCCGCCGTCGCTCACCGGCACGGGCGACCCCCGGAGGAGGTACTCCTCACCGCCGGCGCCGCCGAGGGTTTCGTCCTGATCGCCCGCGCGTTGTCCGGTGTCCGCCACCCCGTGGTGGTGCACCCGCAGTTCACCGAGCCGGAGGCCGCGCTCCGGGCCGCCGGGCACCGGGTGGACCGGGTGCTGCTCGACCCCGCCGACGGCTTCCGCCTCGACCCGGCCCGCGTCCCCGACGACGCCGACCTCGTCATGATCGGCAATCCGACGAACCCGACCTCGGTCCTGCACCCGGCGGACACGATCGCCGCGCTGGCCCGTCCCGGCCGGGTGCTCGTGGTCGACGAGGCGTTCGCCGACACCACCGCCGCACCCGGCGTCGACGGCGAGCCCGAGTCCCTCACCGGGCGCCGCGACCTCCCCGGGCTGGTGGTGGTGCGCAGCCTCACCAAGACCTGGGGCCTCGCCGGGCTGCGGATCGGCTACCTGCTCGGCGACGCCGCGCTGCTGGCCCGGTTCGCCGCCGCGCAGCCGCTCTGGGCGGTCTCCACCCCGGCGCTCGCCGCCGCCACCGCCTGCGCCACGCCGGCCGCCGTCACCGCCGAACGCGCCATCGCCGCCGAACTCGCCGCCGACCGCGACCACCTGGTGACCCGCCTGTCCGGCCTGCCCGGGGTACGCGTGGCGGGCCGCCCGGCCGCCGCCTTCGTCCTGATCCACGTGGCCGGCGCCGCCGACGTACGCGAGCGGCTGCGCGCGCACGGCTGGGCGGTACGCCGGGGCGACACCTTCCCCGGGCTCGGCCCGGACTGGCTCCGGATCGCCGTACGCGACCGAAGCACCACAGACGCGTTCATCGAGACGCTGGCACGGATCCTGGAGGCATGATGCTGGAGTCCACCGTCGCGGCCGTCCGGCCGCTGGACGAGGCCGCCATGGCGGCGGCCCGCGAGTTGCAGGGGCGGCTGACCAAACCCGCCGGCTCGCTCGGCGCCCTGGAGCCGCTCTCGGTACGCCTCGCCGGGCTGGCCGGCGCCTGCCCGCCGCCGCTGCCCGAGCCGGCCGCGGTGGCGATCTTCGCCGGTGACCACGGCGTGCACGCCCAGGGCGTGACCCCGTGGCCGCAGGAGGTCACCGCGCAGATGATCGCCAACTTCCTGGCCGGCGGCGCGGTCGTCAACGCGTTCGCCCGGCAGGCCGGCGCCTCGGTCACCGTGGTGGACGTCGGCGTGGCAACCCCGATCCCCGGCGCCGAATCCGCCGACCCGGCCGGGCCGCGCCTGGTGTCCGCGAACGTCCGCGCCGGCACCCGCGACATGACTGTCACCGCCGCCCTCACCCGGGACGAGGCCCGTACGGCCGTCGAGACCGGCATCCGGGTCGCCGGCGAGCTGATCGACACCGGGGCGGGCATCCTGCTCACCGGCGACATGGGCATCGGCAACACCACCCCGTCGGCCACGCTCATCGCCGCGTTCTCCGGCGCGGACGCCGAGGCGGCCACCGGTCGGGGCACCGGGGTCGACGACGAGACGTACGCCCGCAAGTTGGCTGTGGTGCGGGCCGCGCTGGCCCGGCACGAGCCCGACCCGGCCGACCCGCTGGGCGTGCTGGCGAGCGTCGGTGGCCTGGAGCACGCCGCGCTGGCCGGCCTGATCCTCGGCGCCGCCGCCCGCCGGGTGCCGGTGCTGCTCGACGGCGTGATCGCGGTGAGCGCCGCGCTCGCCGCCGCCGCGTTCGCGCCGGACGCCGTGGGCGCCATGGTCGCCGGGCACCGCAGCGCCGAACCCGGCGCCACGGCGGCGCTGCGGCACCTCGGCCTGGAACCGCTGATCGACCTGGGCCTGCGGCTCGGCGAGGGCACCGGGGCGCTGCTCGCCCTGCCGGTGGTCACCGGCGCGGTCCGGGTACTGCACGAGGTCGCCACGTTCGACTCCGCCGGGGTGGCGGAGAAGTGACCGAGCCGGCCGGGCCGACGCCGCCCAGCCCGTACCCCCTGGGGTTGCGGCTGGGCGGACGGCGCGTGGTGGTCGTGGGCGGGGGAGCGGTCGCCACCCGGCGGGTCCCCGCGCTGCTCGACGCCGGCGCGGACGTGCTGCTGGTGTCGCCCGAACTGACCCCGGCGCTGCGCGCGCACGTCGACGCCGGACGGCTGCACTGGGAGCCGCGCCGGTTCGTCCCCGGCGACCTGGACGGCGCGTGGCTGGTCCAGGTGGCGGTGGACGACCGGGCCGCCGCCGCTGCCGTCAGCGCGGCAGCGGCCGAGCGGCGCATCTTCTGCGTACGCGCCGACGACCGGACGGCGGCGAGCGCGTGGACCCCGGCGGTGACCCGGCACGGCCCGGTCACCGTGGCGGTCCTCGGCGGCGGCGACCCCCGCCGAGCGATGGCGACCCGAGACGCCATCCGCGCCCTGCTCGGAAGGAAGGGCCCCCTGTTAACGCCTGCGGTAGAGGAAGGGGCCCCTCTTAACACCGGCGGGCGGGTCGCGCTCGTCGGCGCCGGGCCGGGCGACCCGGAGCTGATCACCGTGAAGGGGTGGCGACTGCTCACCGAGGCCGAGGTGGTCGTCGCCGACCGGCTCGTGCCCGGCCTGCTCCTGGACGAACTGCGCCCGGACGTCGAGCTGGTCGACGCCTCCAAGATCCCGTACGGCCCGTCGCGTGCCCAGGAGGAGATCAACCGGATCCTGGTGGACCGGGCCCGGGCCGGCAGGACGGTGGTCCGGCTCAAGGGCGGTGACCCGTACGTCTTCGGCCGCGGCGGCGAGGAGCTGCTGGCCTGTGCCGAGGCGGGCGTGCCGGTAACAGTGGTGCCGGGCGTGAGCAGCGCGATCGCGGTGCCCGAGGTGGCCGGGGTGCCGGTGACACACAGGGGCGTGGCGCACGAGTTCACAGTGGTCTCCGGGCACCTCGCGCCCGACGCGCCCGCGTCGCTGGTGCGCTGGGACGCCCTGGCCGGGCTGCGGGGCACGCTCGTGATCCTGATGGGCCTGAAGAACCTCGCCGCGATCGCCGCGACCCTGATCGCGCACGGCAAGCCGGCGGACACCCCGGCCGCGGTGATCCAGGAGGGCACCACCGCCGCCCAGCGGACGCTGCGCTCCACGCTGGGCGCGGTCGCCGCCGACGTCGAGGCCGCCGCGCTCCGCCCGCCCGCGATCGTCGTGGTCGGCGACGTCGTGCACGCCCTGACCCCCGCCACCCCGACCTGACCCGCCGTACGCAGCCTCACCCGCCCGAGCGCGTCGATCTTGCACTTTGTGCCCGCAGGATGCCTGTTTCCACCACTTTTGCCCGGGCCGCAACTGCAAGATCGCCGGGCCGGGCCGGGCCGGGGCGGGACGGGACGAGGGCGGCGGCGGGGACTTTCCGGTCCCCGCCGCCGCCCTCGTACGGGCTCTACTGCTTGAGCATGTTGTCCAGCAGCAGGGCGCAGCGGATCAGGCCGAGGTGGCTGTACGCCTGCGGGTGGTTGCCCAGCCCGCGCTCGGCCAGCGGGTCGTACTGCTCCGGCAGCAGTCCGGTCGGCCCGGCCGTGTCGACCATCTGGGTGAACAGCTCCTCGGCGTCGGTCCGGCGACCGGTGCGCAGGTACGCCTCGATCAGCCACGACGTGCAGATGTGGAAGCCGCCCTCCCGGCCGGGCAGGCCGTCGTCCCAGTGGTACCGGTAGACGACCGGACCGCTGCGCAGCTCCGCCTCGATCTTGAGCACGGTGGAGAGGAAGCGCGGGTCGTCGCCGGCGAGCAGCCCGGAGATGCCGATCCACAGCGACGAGGCGTCCATCTCCTCGTACCCGTAGGCGACGCTGTACGCCTCGGCCTCCGGGTGCCAGCCGTGCTCCAGCACGTTCGAGGCGATCCGGTCGCGCAGCTCGACCCACTCGGGCCGGTCCTCGCCACCGTGTCGGCGTACGACGTGCAGCGCCCGGTCCACCGTCATCCAGAGCATGACCTTGGAGAAGACGTGGTGCCGCGGGGGGAGGCGGGCCTCCCAGATGCCGTGGTCGGGCTCGTGCCAGCGGCGGCGTACCGCCTCGACCATGTTCTCCAGCACCCGCCACTCGTCGTCGCGGATCGAGCCACGGGCGTCGGCAACCGCCGCGATCAGGTCCGCGACCGGGCCGAAGACGTCGAGCTGGAGCTGGTGGTTGGCGAGGTTGCCGACGCGTACCGGCCGGGAGCCGGCGTAGCCGGGCAGCGTGTCGATGACCGCCTCGGCACCCAGCTCGAAACCGTCCACGGTGTAGAGCGGGTGCAGCCGCTCCGGGTGCCCGCCGGTGCGCTCGACCACGCCGTCGATCCAGCGCAGCAGCCCTTCGGCCTCCTCGGTGGAGCCGAGGTCGACCAGCGCGCGGGCGGTCATCGCGGCGTCCCGCAGCCAGCAGTAGCGGTAGTCCCAGTTGCGGACACCGCCCAGTTCCTCCGGCAGCGACGTGGTGGCCGCGGCGAGGATCGAGCCGGTCGGCTCGTGGCAGAGCCCGCGCAGCGTCAGCGCGCTGCGGGCGACCAGGTCCCGGGCGGTGGCGGGCAGCCGCAGCGAGGCCACCCAGTCCTTCCAGGGCTGCTCGGCGGCGGCCTGCCGCTCGTGCACCGGCAACCGGTGCGGCTCCAGGCTCTGCGTGCCGAAGCGCAGCTCCAGCACCACCTGGCCGCCGGCCGCCGACAGGTCGACGACCGCCTTCGCGGTCTCGTACCCGGCGTCGTTCGTGACCTCCCACTCGACGCCGGGGGAGTGCAGCGCGACCGGCTCGTTGGAGCCGAGCACCAGCAGCCCGTCGTCGAGCGGCTGGAGCTGCACCGCCACCTGGCCGAACTCGGGGCGCGGCGCGAACTCGACGCGGGCCCGCCCGGTGCCGCTGAGCACCCGGACCAGTGTCGAGTCGCCGCTGACCACGACCGGGTCGTCCGGCGTGGTCTCCCGTACCGGCAGGTCGAGCCAGTCGGTCACGGTCAGGCCGGACCAGCGGGTCTCGACGGTCATCGTGTTGCTGCGGTAGCGCTGGCCCAGCGGGATGCCGCCGCGCTCCGGCCCGACCGTGAAGTGCCCGGCCGGGCTGCCGCCGACCAGGTCGGCGAAGATCGCCGCCGAGTCCGGCTTCGGGTGGCACAGCCAGGTGATCTTGGCTTCCGGCGTGACGAGCGCGACGGTACGGCCGTTGGCGAGCATCGAGTGGCGCTCGATCGGCACCGCCCGCTCGCCGAACAGCCAGTGCCGCCGCGTCTCCAGCAGCAGCCCGAGCGCGCGGGCCGCCTCGATCGGTTCGGACACCCGGTAGTCGGCGCGGGTCTCCCCGGGGCCGATCTTGATGCCGACGTCCGGCCCGGTCAGGTTGCCGAACGCGTTCTCGTCGGTGACGTCGTCGCCGATGAACAGCACCGCGCTCGCGGCGAGCTGGGTGCGGAGCTGGTCGACGGCGGTGCCCTTGTTCGTCACCACCACCGACAGCTCGATGACCTCCTTGCCCTGGGTGACTGTCACGCCCTCCCAGGTCGCGGGGCCGCTGCGGACCGCCTCGACGGCCCGGGCGGCGACGTGCGGGTCGACACCGCGGGTGTGTACGGCGACGCTGGCCGGCTTGCGTTCCAGGCGGATGCCCGGGTGTTCGGCGGCGATCTCGCGCAGTGCCTCGCGGAGCCGGTGCCGGACCGCGATCAGCTCGGGGGTGAGCCGCTCGACGAAGCCGATGTCGAACTCCGAACCGTGGCTGCCGACCAGGTGCACCTCGCTCGGCAGCCGGGACAGTGTGGCCAGGTCGCGCAGGGCGCGGCCGGAGACGACAGCGACGCTCGTCTGCGGCAGGGCGGCGAGCGCGCGGACGGCAGCCACCGACTCGGGCAGCGGCACCGCCTTGCTCGGGTCCTCGACGATCGGCGCCAGCGTGCCGTCGTAGTCGCAGGCGACCAGGAGTTGCGGAACCCGGGCGATACGGCCGATGGCGGCACGCAGTTCGGGATCCAGCACGCCGCCGTGGGCGGCGGCGGGGGCGGGCGAGGTCACGCAGCCTCCGAATCGGGGACGCCGAGCTCGCTGAGGAACGACTTGGCCCATTGGCCCACGTCGTGGCTGCGCAGATGGCGCTGCATGACGCGCATCCGGCGGCGGGCTTCGGGCTTTTCGACATGCACGGCCCGCAGCAACGCGTCCTTCACCGCGTCCGGGTCGTGCGGATTACACAGGAACGCCTGGCGCAGCTCTGTCGCGGCGCCGGCGAACTCACTGAGCACGAGCGCGCCGCCCTGGTCGGCGCGCGATGCGACGTACTCCTTGGCCACCAGATTCATTCCGTCTCGCAGCGGGGTCACCATCATCACGTCGGCCGCGACGTACATCGCGGCCAGTTCGGAGCGACTGTACGACTGATGCAGATAATGCACTGCAGGCACGCCGACCCGGCCGAATTCACCATTGATCCGGCCAACCTCGCGTTCCACCTTCACCCGAAGTGCCTGGTAGTGCTCCACACGCTCGCGGCTGGGCGTGGCGACCTGCACCATAACCGCGTCCGGAACTGTCAACTTTCCGTCAGCGAGGAGTTCTCGGAAGGCCTTCAGCCGGAGTTCGATGCCCTTGGTGTAGTCGAGCCGGTCGACGCCCAGGATGATCGTCTTCGGGTTGCCCAGCTCCTCGCGGATCTGCTTGGCCCGGGCCTGGATCGCCGGGTCCTCGGCCAGCCGTTCCATCTCCTTGGTGTCGATCGAGATGGGGAACGCGCCCGCCTTCACCTGCCGGCCGTCGACCTGGATCATCTGGCCCTCGTAGCGCAGGCCGAGCAGGTGCCGGGCCAGCCGGACGAAGTTCTGCGCCGCCAGCCGCTGCTGGAAGCCGACCAGGTCCGCGCCGAGCAGTCCACGCAGGATCTCGGTGCGGAACGGCATCTGCATGAACAGCTCGATCGGCGGGAACGGGATGTGCAGGAAGAAGCCGATCCGCAGGTCCGGCCGCAGCTCGCGGAGCATCGCCGGCACGAGCTGGAGCTGGTAGTCCTGGACCCAGACCGTCGCGCCCTCGGCGGCGACGTCGGCTGCGGCCTCCGCGAACCGGGCGTTGACCAATCGGTACGCCTCGCGCCAGCGCCGCTTGTAGGCGGGCGTCTCGACGGCGTCGTGGTAGAGCGGCCAGATGGTCGCGTTCGACTGGCCCTCGTAGTAGCGCTCCAGTTCCTCGGCGCTCAGCGGCACCGGGTGCAGCCGGATGCCCTCCAGGTCGAACGGCTCGGGCGCGGCGCCGGTGCCACCGGCCCACCCCACCCAGGTGCCCTGGTGCTCGGCCAGCACCGGGTGCAGCGCGGTCACCAGCCCGCCGGGGCTGCGCCGCCACTGGCGTCCCTCGGGTGTGCTCACCTCGTCGACCGGCAGACGGTTGGCCACTACGACAAAGGAGCTACGGACGGTCACGATCGGCCACCTCCGGGTACTGACGGGTCCACCGCGATGAGCGTACTGAGCGTAGCTGCGGCGTCTGATCCCCCGTGCCGGAGTTACCTACCCGTCCCAGAACCGCCGAACCCACCGCGTGATCTTGTCGACACCGAAGGCTCAGAGGTCGATGATCGGCCACTCCTTCGGCAGCACCTCACCGAGCAGTTCCCGCCGGTCGCTCATGATCGGTGTGGTGGCCCGCGCGGCCTCCAGCGCCACCTGGGCGAGGTCCGTGCTCAGGAGCGTGCGCGACCAGCCGCCGAGGAACATGCACATGTCGTGCGCCACCGGCGTGACGACCACGTGGTCGAGTTCGCCGAGGATGTCCAGCAGGCGCCAGCCGTCGACGGCCACCTGCCGGTACGCCTCGGCGAGACACAGCGCCGGCACGATCACCGTCTGCCCCCGATCCGCGACCGACGCGATCTGCTCCCCGATCGCCTCGGTGCCTTCCGAGTAGGCCAGCAGGCAGGCGGTGTCGAGCACCAGCCCGGGGTCAGTCACGGGTCAGCCGTCCACGTGACGGCTCGCTCAGCAGTGCGGCGGCCCGGGCGCGCAGCTCCGGGGTGATCTTCGCCTGGGCCTCGTCGAGCGCGTGGCCCGCGTCGGCGAGCCCGCCGTCGGACAGCCGGAAGCCGACCTGCCGGAGCGTGTGCCGGGTGCGCTCGCCCGCCATCCGCCGCCGCACGCTCTCGGTGACGAACGCGGAGACGTTCGGCTCCTGGGCCAGTCGTTCGGCCACGTCGTCGGGGACGCTGATGGCGATCTTCTTGGTCATACTGAAGACGTTAGCGAGTAGTACCGTGGTCGGCAACGCGGCTCGCCGCCGTACCCCTGGGGTGGGGTGATGTGGGCGTGGCGGTCCGTACCTGTCAGGATTGACGGCGGCGTGCGCGCGGCCGGCTCCCGGCCGGCGGTGGCAGGCGGAGATCGACGCCCGCGCCCCGCACCCGACAAGCCCGCGATCGCAACCGACGGAGGTAGCCCGCACCGTGGCCCAGTTCATCTACGTCCTGGACAAGGCGCGCAAGGCGCACGGCGACAAGGTCGTGCTCGACAACGTGACGCTGAACTTCCTGCCGGGTGTCAAGATCGGGGTGGTCGGTCCGAACGGCGCCGGTAAGTCCAGCCTCCTCAAGATCATGGCAGGGCTGGACCGGCCCAGCAACGGCGAGGCCCGGCTGATGCCCGGCTACTCCGTCGGCATGCTCGCGCAGGAGCCGCCGCTCAACGACGCCAAGACGGTCCTCGGCAACGTCGAGGAGGCGGTCGCCGAGACCAAGGCCAAGCTGGAGCGGTTCAACAAGATCGCCGAGCAGATGGCCACCGACTACTCCGACGAGCTGATGGAGGAGATGGGCAAGCTCCAGGAGGAGCTGGACGCGGCCGACGCGTGGGACATCGACTCCAAGCTCGAACTCGCCATGGACGCGCTGCGCTGCCCGCCGCCGGACGCCGACGTCACCACGCTCTCCGGTGGTGAGCGCCGCCGGGTGGCGCTGTGCAAGCTGCTGCTGGAGGCACCGGACCTGCTGCTGCTCGACGAGCCCACCAACCACCTGGACGCGGAGAGCGTGCAGTGGCTGGAGCAGCACCTGGCCAAGTACGCCGGCACCGTCCTGGCGATCACCCACGACCGGTACTTCCTGGACAACGTGGCCAACTGGATCCTGGAGCTGGACCGCGGGCGGGCGTACCCGTACGAGGGCAACTACTCCACCTACCTGGAGAAGAAGGCCGCCCGGCTCTCCGTCGAGGGTCGCCGCGACGCCAAGATGAAGAAGCGGCTCTCCGAGGAACTGGAGTGGGTCCGCTCGAACGCCAAGGCGCGGCAGACCAAGTCCAAGGCCCGTCTGGACCGCTACGACGAGATGGCCGCCGAGGCGGAGAAGACCCGGAAGCTGGACTTCGAGGAGATCCAGATCCCGCCGGGCCCGCGCCTGGGCAACACCGTGATCGAGGCGCAGAACCTCACCAAGGCGTTCGGCGACCGGGTGCTGATCGACAACCTGTCGTTCTCGCTGCCCCGCAACGGCATCGTCGGCATCATCGGCCCGAACGGCGTCGGCAAGACCACGCTGTTCAAGACCATCGTCGGGCTGGAGCAGCCGACCAGCGGCTCGGTGCGCGTCGGCGAGACCGTCTCGCTGTCGTACGTCGACCAGAACCGGCAGGGCCTGGACGGCGACAAGACGGTCTGGGAGGTCGTCTCCGACGGGCTGGACCACCTCATGGTGGGCAAGGTCGAGATGCCGTCCCGGGCGTACATCGCCGCGTTCGGCTTCAAGGGGCCGGACCAGCAGAAGCCGACGAAGGTGCTCTCCGGCGGCGAGCGCAACCGGCTCAACCTGGCGCTGACGCTGAAGATCGGCGGCAACGTCATCCTGCTCGACGAACCGACGAACGACCTGGACGTGGAGACGCTGTCCAGCCTGGAGAACGCGCTGCTGGAGTTCCCCGGCTGCGCCGTGGTGATCTCCCACGACCGGATGTTCCTGGACCGGGTCGCCACGCACATCCTGGCCTGGGAGGGCGACGACCAGAACCCGGCGAAGTGGTTCTGGTTCGAGGGCAACTTCGAGGCGTACGAGAAGAACAAGGTCGACCGTCTCGGCGCCGAGGCGGCCCGGCCGCACCGGGTGACCTACCGCAAGCTCACCCGCGACTGACCGGTGCTGACCCTTGTCTGACCGGTTCGTCTACCACTGCGCGCTGCGCTGGTCCGACCTGGACGCGTACGGGCACGTCAACAACGCCCGCTTCCTCACGCTCTACGAGGAGGCCCGGGTGGCGATGATGTTCGCCGGCGGCCGGGCGTGGGGAGTGGGCTCGTTCGCCGACGGGGTGGTCATCCGCCGGCACGAGGTCGACTACCTGCGCCCGGTCGACTACGCGCTCGGCCGGGCCAGCGCGGAGGCCGCCCCGACCGTCCGGATCGAGCTGTGGGTCGACCAGATCCGGGCCGCGTCCTTCTCGGTCGCGTACGAGCTGTACGACGGCGACACGCTGGCCGGCACCGCCCGCTCGCTGCTGGTGCCGTTCGACCTGTCGGCGCAGCGCCCGCGCCGGATCTCGCCGGAGGAGCGGGCGTTCCTGCTCCGCTACGCGCCGGGGCTGAGCGGATGACCGGGCACGGGCTGACCGGAACGGCCGACGCCGGGGCCTTCCTGGCCCGGCTGGTCCGGTTCGACCCGGCCACGGTGGTCCGGCTGCGGCCGGTGCCGGGCGCGGGCCGTACCGCCCTCTGGGCGCGCCTGCCGTGGGGTGTGCTCGTGGTCCGTACCGTGCCCGGCACCGCTCCCGGTGACGTCACGGTGGCTGCGGGGGAGCTACTGGCCGAACTCTCCGCCGGGGGCGCGGCGCTTCCGGTACGCCGGGACGACGGCTGGCGGTGGCAGCTGCCACCGGCGGCGAGCCGGGCGGTGGAGGCGCTGCCCGGCGCCGAGCTGCTCCGGATCGCGGACGCGGCGGCCCTGACGCTGCGCGAGGCGGCGGCGCACGGCGTGGGCGGCCGTGCGGTCGGGCAGCGGGTGCTGCGGGACGCGCTGCTGGACCACGTCGCCGTGGTGGTGACCCCGGACGAGGCGCCGGGCAATCCGGTGGAGGTGTCGCAGCGACTGGTCCAGGCGCTGGTCCGGATGGGTTTCCTCGGCACCGGCGAGGACGACGTTCAGGTGCGGGCGGCTGGTCGATGGGTCGGGCTCGTCGGGCCGTTCGGGTCGGCCTGGTCGCGGTCCGTCGCCGATCTTGCACTCAGGCCGACAGGTGGTCATCCGAAAGGATGACCCCGGTTCGTCCTTCCGGTTTGGGGCGGTCGTTGGGGGGATGCCTCAAGCCGTCTGTCCGGGTACCGTCCATCCTCGGATCCAACGCACCGTAGGCGTCCGGATCCGCTGGGGAGTGAGGTGCGCGAGCGATGCCGTGGTGGTCATGGCGCCCTGGTCCCGCCGCTGGCGGGGAGCCGGAGACTCGAAGCGGGACCACAGTGGATGACACCATCCGGGTCGGACCACCGACCCCTCGGCAGCCGGGGGACGACGTGGCGCCACCCGAGCGTCCGGTCCTCACGGACATGCCGGCCACCGTCGCTCCGGTCACCCTGAGCCGGGTCTGCGACGCGCTCGACCTGCTGGACGTGCGCTATCTGGCCGACGGCGACGGCAACCTGCTGGCCATGTGGGAGCGGCACGCGGTGCTCGTCGCACTGGAGGGTCCGGAGGACGAGATCCTGGTGATGCGCGCCCGCCCGCACGCGACCGTCCCGCCGGACTGGGCCGACCGGGCCTACCGGGTGGTGAACGAGTGGAACCACACCCGGCGCTTCTGCAAGGCGTACATCGGCGACCCGACCGAGCGTGGTCAGCTCCCGATCTACGCCGAGTTGCAGGTCCCGCTCGGCGCCGGCGCCCACGACGCGCTGCTGGTCGAGATGCTCGACTGCGGCGCCGCTGTCGCTGTCACGTTCGTCGACTGGCTGCACGACGAGGGCGCCCTGCTCTGAGCCGGGCTCAGCCCGCGGCCGGGTCCTCCATCGCGTTCACCATGAAGTAGGCGGCCCGCTCCAGGTAGTCCCACAGCGCGGCGGCGATCTGCGGCGGCAGGTCGAGCGTGTCCACCGCCCGGCGCATGTGGCGCAGCCAGGCGTCCCGCTCGGCCGCGCCGATCCGGAACGGGGCGTGCCGCATCCGCAGCCGCGGGTGGCCGCGCTGCTCCGAGTAGGTGTGCGGGCCACCCCAGTACTGCATGAGGAACAGGGTCAGCCGGTCCGCCGCCGGGCCGAGGTCCTCCTCCGGGTACATCGGCCGCAGCAGCGGGTCGTCGGCGACGCCGGCGTAGAACTCGTCCACCAGCTTGCGGAAGGCCGGTTCGCCGCCGATCGCCTCGAAGAGGGGCATCGACTCGCCTGGGGAAGTCACCCTTCCATCCTGCCAGGTGCGGCCCGGCACCCGCGCCCGCCCGCCGGGCGGCGCGGATCACGTCACCGCGTGCCGGCGCCGGCCGTGCTCGCGGTTCCGGTCACCCGACGCCGGGCCGTGCGCGTGCGCGGGCGGCGCTCCGGCGCCGCCCGGCGACTCGGCGCGGGCGGCCGCGATGGCCTCGTTGATCACCTGCGGCCGGGGCCAGGCGAGCGCCGCGACGATCATGATCAGGACCCCGGCGGCGCTCCAGACGCCGACCACGGACGGGACCGAGAACCGCTCCGCGAGCGCACCCGTGGCCAGCACCGCGGCGCCCTGGATGACCTGCGTGCCGCTGGCCATGACGCCGAACGCCCGGGCCCGGAATCCGTCCGGCAGTGCCTGTACGAACAGGCCGTTGGCGACCGGGACGAGCCCGGCGACGGCGAAACCGCACCCGGCGGCCAGCAACGCCACCACCGTCGGCGGCGGGTTGAACAGCGCGGGTACGAGTGTCGCCGGCGCGATGATCATCAACGGTCGCATCAGCGTCAGTCGCCGCTCCGGGCCGACGAGTCGGCTGATGGTCAGCCCGCCGAGGATGTATCCGACCGGGACGGCGGCCATGATCAGCCCCTGGGCGGTGCCCGCGTCCATCCGGCCCCCGGCCCGGTCGGCGGCCCAGCCCGCGGCCAGCCCTTCGGGGACGATCGAGAAGAGCATCGCGCTGAACACCAGCACCGCGATGGCGCGCAGCACCGGCCGCTCGAAGACGATCTGGAAGCCCTGGACGGTCTCCCGCAGCAGGTGGCTGCGGTGCACGTCGGCCATCGCCGGTGGTCGCTCGCGTACGCCGAAGCGGACCAGCGCGGCCGACAGGGCGAAGGTGCCGGCGTTGATGAGCAGCGCGGTGTTCGGGTTGAGCGCCGCCACCGTGGCGCCGATCAGGTAACCGACGACCTGGGCGGCCTGACCGGCGCTGGCGAAGGCGGACAGGCCCACGACCAGCCGGTCCCCGGTCAGGATGTGCGGCAGCAGCGCCGACCGAGCCGCCTGGCTGGGCGGGTTCGCGAGCGTGGCCAGGAAGATCAGCGCGAAGATCGACCAGGTCGGCACCCAGGGCATCGCGACCAGCGCCATCAGCGCCATCCGGAGGAGGTCGCAGATGACCATGACCCGCCGGTAGTGGTGCCGTTCGGCGAGCGCGGAGAGCAGGGGGCCGCCGACCAGCCAGGGAAGGTAGCTGGCGGCGAACGCGGCGGCGGAGAGCGCGACCGAGTCGGTCTCGCGCAGCACGAGCACGGTGACCGCGGCGCGGGCCAGGTAGTCGCCTACCCAGGAGAGGGTGTTGGCGGCGAAGATGGCGCGGAACTCCGACTGACCGAAGACGTCCCGGAAGGTGGCCGGGCCCTCCTGGGCGGGTCGCGCATCGGACACCGTCGCCTCCATCGTTCCTGGTCGACCACTTGTGATGGCCCGACCGGGAACCGTCGTCAGATCAACCGATCAGCGAGGACACGAGCACGCCCCCCGGTGGAGCGTGTGCACCGGATTCTGCCCGATCGTCTGACAACTGGCTAGGGCGAACGGATTGATCGTCGCATCTCCGACTGAACGAACGGACGATACCCGAGGGGCCGCGCGGTGCGCGACCCCCGGAAATAGTCCGGCTCGTGCGGCGACTCAGGTGGGTCCGGCGGTGCCCGTCCCCTCGGCGGCGGGCGGCGCCGGCGGCTGGACCGGCAGGCCCGGGAACAGCCGGGCGGCCGCGATCTGCGCGACGATCCCCGAGTTCTCCAGCGCCTCCGCGAGGCGGCGGCGCAGTTCGCGGCCGACCGCGAACTGCCCGTCCGCGGTGGTCTTGACGACGGTACGGATCACCGCGCCGTCGACTGTCATCTGCTCGACGCCGAGGACCTCCGGCTCCTCCACGATGCTCGGCGCCAGCTCCGGGTCCAGCGCCACCGACGCCGCCGCGGTACGCAGCACGGCGGTGGCCTCCTCGGTGCCGGCGAATCCGATCGGCAGGTCGACCACGACCAGCGCCCAGCCCTGGCTCTTGTTCCCGACCCGGACGATCTCGCCGTTGCGGATGTACCAGAGCACGCCCCGGCCGTCCCGGACCGTGGTGACCCGCAGCCCGACCGCCTCGACCACGCCGGTGGCCTCGCCCAGGTCGACCGTGTCGCCGACGCCGTACTGGTCCTCGATCAGCATGAACAGGCCGGCGATCAGGTCCTTGACCAGGCTCTGCGCGCCGAAGCCGAGCGCCACGCCGGCGATGCCCGCGCTGGCCAGCAGCGGAGCCAGGTCGAAGCTGAACTCCTTGAGCACCATCAGCAGCGCGATGCCGAAGACGAACGCGGTGACCATGCTGCGCAGCACCGACCCGATCGCCTCGGCCCGCTGCCGCCGCCGCTCCGGCACGAACTGGTCCGGGTCGAGCGAGGCGCTGGGGATCCGCTCGCGCAGCGGGCGCAGCATGGTCGGCACCGCGCCCTCGGTGGTGGTGCGCACCAGCCGGTTGATGGTCCGGTGCAGCGCCCACCGGGCGGCCACCGCGAGCAGCAGGATCAGCGCCACCCGCAGCGGCTTGAACAGGATCCAGTAGCTGCTCTCGGCGAACCAGGCGGAGTTGGTCACCCGGTACACCCATTCGCAGGAGCTGCTGCCCTGGCAGTCCGGCTTCCGGTCGGAGACGGCGGCCAGCACGGCGGAGATCAGGTCGGAGACGTTCACTGTGCTTTCGTACCGCACGCCCGGCGGACGACGGACACCGCCACCTCGGCGAAGTGTCGCTACCGGCGGGGGTAGCCCGGGATTAGTACGTGCAATCCGGGGCGCGATCAGGGACTATTGGCGCAACGGACGTCGGGTGATCCGGCCGGCGTCGGAGCCGTTCCGCGCTGTCCGCGGGGCGGTTCCGACGCAGACGGGGCGGAGCGACTGGACCGGGAGGGTGAGCGCGATGCCTGACATACGACCCACGGCGGGCTCCGGTGCACTCGTTCTCAACGCCACCTACGAGCCCCTGTGCGTCGTGTCGGTGCGTCGTGCCGCGATCCTCGTCCTCTCCGCCAAGGCGGTCTGCGTCGCCGACGGCGAGGGCATCCTGCACAGCGCGCGGAACGCGTTACCGGTGCCCTCCGTGGTACGCCTGACCCGCTACGTCCGGGTGCCCTACCGCACCCACGTCGGGCTGTCCCGGCGGGCCGTGTTCGCCCGCGACGGGTGGCGGTGCGCGTACTGCCGGGGGCCGGCCGAGACCATCGACCACGTCTTCCCGCGCAGCCGGGGCGGCCGGCACGCCTGGGAGAACGTGGTCGCCGCCTGCGCGCGGTGCAACCACACCAAAGGCGACAAGACCCCGGCCGAGCTGGGCTGGCGGCTGCACCACCTGCCGGCCGCGCCCAAAGGAGCCGCCTGGCGGGTGCTCGGCCACCGCGCCCCCGACCCGCGCTGGGCGGACTGGCTCGACCTGCGTGAGCCGGAGCCCGAGGCGGCCTGACCGGCGCCCTCAGCGCGCCTTGACCAGCGACGCGTAGACGACCAGGTTGTCCGCGTACCCGGTCTCGCCGCCCACCCAGCGCCCGCCGCAGGTGATCAGCCGCAGGTTGGGCCGGCTGAAGTCGCCGTAGACGTCCTCCACCGGCAGCTTCTCCTTGCCGTACCGCTCGATCGAGGTCACCTCGAACACCGCCACCGAGCGGTCCTCGCGGGACACCTCGATCCGGTCGCCGTCCTCGAGGTCCTTCAGGCCGTGGAAGACCGCCGGCCCGGTGGTGGTGTCGACGTGCCCGACGAGCACAGCCGGGCCGTACTGGCCGGGCGTGGGGCCCTGGTCGTACCAGCCGACCTCGCCGGCCCGCTCCACGTCCGGCACGTCGATGCTGCCGTCCGGCGCGATGCCGACCCGGTGCACCGGCGCGCGCAGGTCGAGCTTGCCGATGCTCAGGTTGGTCGGTGGGCTGGCCGGCAGCACCGGGAACTTCTTCGGCGGCGGGCGCAGGCCGGCGACGATCCGGTCCGGCAGCACGCTGACCCCGGTCACCCGTTCCAGCCCGAGCATGGCCACGATCAGCGCCATCACGCTCGCCACCACGAGCACCGGGACCCCGGGGCTGCGGCTCGGGGCGTACCGGCGGGTGGTGGTCCTGGTGGCGCGGGCCGGGACCGGGCCGGACCTGGGGTCCGCGGTGGCGACGCTGGCCGTGAACGCGTGCCCGGCGACGTGGGCGAACCGGCGCGCGGCCCGGCCGGTCAGCCGCAGCGCGGCCCGGAGCCGTCCGCGGCGCTCCGCCGACCGGCGGGCGGCTGCGCGGCGGCGGGTGCGGTCCGCCGCCGGTCCGGTACGGCCCCGGCGGCGCGATGAGCGGGCCATGGTGGCACCTCTCGTCAGGCACGGCCGCCGGTCTTGCGGCGGGCGCTCACACCGGCCACCACTGCTACCGCGACCAGACCGCCGACCAGCAGCAGCGAGCCCGTGCCCCGGCTACCCGCGGTGCCACCGCCGCCGGTCGCGGGCCCCTTGCTCGGCTGCGCCATGTTGAGCACGGTGAGCATGGTCGAGGCGGTGTTGCCGTTGGAGCAGTCCAGGTTCACCGGGTAGTCGCCCGGCGCCTTGTTGCCGGGCACGGTGACCGAGCCGGTGAGGAAGCCGTTGTCCGGCCGCAGCGTCACCCGCCCGAAGGCGTCCGAGGTGACCTGCGCCTGGCGGTTGTTGCTGTTGTCGCAGCCGGCTCGCAGGTTCACCCGGGATCCGGCCTGGACGCTGTTCGGCGTCACCTCGATGAACACGCTCTCCCCGGCCCGGGCCGGGGGCGCGGTGGTCAGGACGAACGCCGCCACCAGGCCGAACAGGCCCAGCAGGGACGACAACGCACGATGTGACAGGAGCCCTCGCATGGTTCCCCCCTCCCGGCGCGACGGTGCGCCGGACCACTGACGGGCAGCGGCGCCTGCTTTCCCGGAGGGCAGGGGAAGCTAACGAGGCGCCTTGACCACCGGATGCCAGGCCAGCGGGGTGGAGAGCACCATGGTGCTGGACGGCTGCCCGTACGGCGCGAGGCGGTCGATGACCTCCTCGAACTCGCCCATGTTCGTGGCGGCGACCTTGAGCATGCTGCAGGCGTCCCCGGTGATCCGGTGGATCTCCATGATCTCCGGCCAGCCGGTGACCTCGGGGTCGTTGAGGATGCAGCGCGCGCCGTAGCAGGACATCCGGATCAGCGCGAGCACGGTGCGCCCGGCCCGGGTCAGGTCGACGTGGGCGTGGTAGCCGGTGATCACTCCGGCTTCCTCCAGCCGCCGTACCCGCTCGGCCACAGCGGGCGGGGACAGGTGGACCCGGCGGGACAACTCGCTGTACGACAGCCGGGCGTCGGCCTGGAGTTCGCGCAGCAGGGCCCAGTCCATGTCGTCCACGCGCGGACCTTCCTTCCGTAAAGACGACGACGCGAGATGGTTTCAGTTCGCGAAGTGAGACCACCATACCGCCGTTGAACAGGCATTCCATTCGCGCGCCCACCAGCGGGATCATGATTTCTACCCCGCGCACGGACGGAGAATGACTGTGGAACAGACGACGGCGGTGCGCCCGGTAACCCCCCAGGAACGGGCGGCTCGGGCGGCGCGCAACGGCGGCGAGCCGACGCTGGAGTTCGCCGACCGCGTGCCGTACGACGCGTACGTACGGGCCAGCACGCTGCACCGGCTCCAGGAGCCGCTCAGCGACGACCCGGGCGAGATGTCCTTCCTGATGGTCAGCCAGATCATGGAGCTGTACTTCGGCCTGACCTGCCACGAACTTCGGCACGCCAAGCGCGAGCTGCGCGAGGACCGGATCTGGGAGGCGCTGCCCCCGCTGCGCCGCGCCGCGCTGCACCTGGAGGGCCTCAACGCCGCGTGGCACGGCCTGCGCTGGATGAGCCCGGCCGACTTCAACCGCTTCCGCGACCGGCTCGGCGAGGGCTCCGGCTTCCAGTCCGCCATGTACCGGCAGCTGGAGTTCCTGCTCGGCCTGCGCGACCGGGCGCTGATCCGCCCGTTCCGCCGGCAGACCGAGGTGTACGACGAGCTGACCGCCGCGCTCGCCGTCCCGAGCCTCTGGGACGAGGTGGTGGCGCTGCTGGCCCGCAAGGGCTTCGACGTGCCCGCCGAGCTGCTGGCCCGCGACGTGAACGCCGAGCACGAGGCGCACCC
This sequence comes from Micromonospora sp. CA-248089, assembly GCF_050948515.1. Lineage (NCBI taxonomy): Bacteria > Bacillati > Actinomycetota > Actinomycetes > Micromonosporales > Micromonosporaceae > Micromonospora > Micromonospora sp. CA-248089. The sequence continues at coordinate 5,154,204 of NZ_CP192016.1, read as the reverse complement.
CGCGATCGAGGCGGCCTGGGTGCGGATCTACGGGGACAACGGCCCGGACAACCACCTGCGCCTGCTCGGTGACGCGCTCACCGACGTCGCCGAGGAGTTCGGCGACTGGCGCTGGAACCACGTCAAGGCCGTCCAGCGCACGATGGGCGCCAAGGTCGGCAGCGGCGGCTCCGCCGGACTGGCATGGTTGCAGCGCAGCATGGCCCGGGTGGTCTTCCCGGAGCTGTGGTCGGCCCGCACCGCGATGTGACGAGAGAGAACAGCATGCACACCCCCGAGAACGAAGCCCTCCGCCGCGACGCCGCCGACCCCGGCCACCGGCACCTGTTCCACATCCCACCCGCCGACGGCGGGCGCTACCCCGACACGGCGTACCTCGCCGGCAACTCGCTCGGCCTCCAGCCCCGGGCCACCCGGGACGAACTCCTCGCCGACCTGGACGCCTGGCAGCGCCTGGGCGTCGAGGGGCACCTGGAGTCGGAGCGGCCGTGGCTGCCGTACCACGAGCTGCTGACCGCACCGGCCGCCCGCCTGGTCGGCGCGCTGCCCGCGGAGACCGTGGTGATGAACTCCCTGACCGTCAACCTGCACCTGCTGATGGTCAGCTTCTACCGCCCGGCCGGCGAGCGCACCCGGATCGTGATCGAGGACAGCGCATTCCCCTCGGACAGCTACGCGGTGCGCAGCCAGGCCCGCTTCCACGGCCTGGACCCGGACACCACAGTCGTACGCCTCAAGCCGCGCCCCGGCTCCGACACGCTCGGCACCGAGGACGTGCTGGACTTCCTGGCCCGCGAGGGTCACACGGTGGCGCTGCTGATGCTCGGCGGCGTGAACTACCTGACCGGCGAGCTGATGGACATCCCCGCCATCACCGCCGCCGGCCGGGCCGCGGGCGCGGTGGTCGGCTGGGACCTGGCGCACGCCGCCGGTAACGTGCCGCTGGCGCTGCACGACTGGGACGTCGACTTCGCCGCCTGGTGCTCGTACAAGTACCTCAACTCCGGCCCGGGTGCGCTGGGCGGCGTCTTCGTCCACGAGCGGCACCTCGGCGACCCGTCGATCCAGCGGTTCGAGGGCTGGTGGAGCACCGAGGCGGCCACCCGGTTCGAGATGACCCCGGTGTCCCGGCCGCCGGCCACCGTGGAGGCGTGGCAGATCTCCAACCCGCCGATCTTCGCGATGGGCCCGGTGCGGACGTCGCTGGAGCTGTTCGATTCCGTCGGCATGCCGGCGCTGCGCGAGCGCAGCCTGCGGCTCACCGCCTGGCTGGAGCAGCTGCTCGACGAGGTGACGCCGGGCCGTCCGCTCACCGTGGTCACCCCGCGCGACCCGGCTCGGCGCGGCTGCCAGCTCTCCGTGCGGATCGGGGTGGGCAGCGCGAACGAGCTGACCAAGCGCCTGCGGCACGAGCACGGCGTGGTCGCCGACGCCCGGGAGCCGGACATCGTCCGGTTCGCGCCGGTGCCGCTCTACTCGACGTACCACGACTGCTGGCGGGTCGCCGAGGCGCTGGCGGCAACTGTTGAGAAGGAGGGGTCATGACGGAGCGCGACGAGATCGCGGTGGTGGGCGCCGGGCTGGCCGGCTGCCTGCTGGCCTGCTACCTGGCCCGCCGTGGCTACCCGGTGGCCCTCTACGAGCGGCGGCCCGACCCGCGTACCGGCACCGTCGAGCGAGGCCGGTCGATCAACCTGGCGCTGTCCGAGCGCGGACTGGACGCGCTGCGCCGCATCGGCCTGGAGAACGAGGTGATGGCGGACGCGCTGCCGATGCGCGGCCGCATGATCCACCCGGTCGAGGGCGAGCCGGAGTTCCAGTCGTACAGCGGCTCCGGGGACCGGGCGATCAACTCGATCAGCCGGGGCGCGCTGAACAACGCGCTGCTCGACGCCGCCGCCGCGCTGCCGAACGTGCGCGTCGCGTTCGACCACCGGCTGGTCGGGCTCGACCCTCTCGGCGGCGAGATGACGTTCGAGACGCCGCAGGGCAAGGTCACCGCCACCGCCTCGGTCGTCCTCGGCGCCGACGGCGCCGGCTCCGCGGTGCGCGGGCAACTGCTCGCGTACGGCGGCCTGACGGAGAGCCTCGACTTCCTCGACTACGGCTACAAGGAGCTGACCATCCCGCCGCTGGGCGGGGAGTTCGCGCTCGACCCGGGCGCGCTGCACATCTGGCCGCGCGGCACCTCGATGATGATCGCGCTGCCGAACCCGGACCGCTCCTTCACCTGCACGCTGTTCTGGCCCACCCACGGCACCCGCAGCTTCGCCTCGCTCAGCAGCCCGGCGGCGATCGAGCAGTTCTTCGCCACCCACTACCCGGACCTGGTCCCGCTCGCGCCGAACCTGGTCGACGACTACCAGCACAACCCGGTCGGTGTGCTCGGCACGGTGCGCTGCACGCCGTGGCAGGTAGCAGGCAAGGTCGGCCTGATCGGCGACGCCGCGCACGCCATCGTGCCGTTCTACGGCCAGGGCGCGAACTGCGCGTTCGAGGACGTGGTCGAGCTGGACCGCTGCCTCGACGAGTGCGACGACGAGTGGGCCGCCGCGCTGCCGCTGTTCCAGCACCGCCGCCAGGACAACGCCGAGGCGATCGCCCGGATGGCGCTCGCGAACTTCGTGGAGATGCGGGACAAGGTCGCCTCGCCGGTGTTCCGCACCCGCAAGCAGGTCGAGCACGCGCTGGAGCGCGCGCTGCCCGGCCGCTACGTCTCCCAGTACGAGCTGGTCTCCTTCTCCACCACCCCGTACGCGCAGGTGCGCCGCCGGGTGCGGGCGCAGTACGCGGTGGTCGGCGCGGTCGCGGCCGGCGCGGTCGCGCTGCTGGCCGGTGGGGTCCGCGCGGCGCTGGGGCGGCGGCGATGACGCTCTGGGATCCCCGGCTGATGACCGGGCACGCACCGGACGGCCCCGGCCTGCTGCGCAACTTCGTCGGCGGCGAGTTCGTCGACGCCGGTTCCCGGTTCACCAAGCGCAGCCCGGTCACCGGCGAGCCGGTGTTCGAGGTGGCCGAGGCGTCGCAGTCGACAGTGGACGACGCGGTCGCGGCGGCCCGGGCGGCGCTGCGCGGCCCGTGGGGCCGGATGGGGGAGCGGGAACGCGCCGAGGTGCTGCGCCGGGTTGCCGACGAGCTGGAACGGCGCTTCGACGACCTGGTGGCCGCCGAGGTCGCGGACACCGGCAAGGCCATCTCGCAGGCCCGGACGCTCGACATCCCGCGCGGCGCGGCCAACTTCCGGGCGTTCGCCGAGATCGTGGCCACCGCGCCCACCGAGTCGTTCACCACAGTCACCCCGGCCGGGGGCCGGGCGCTGAACTACGCGGTCCGCAAGCCGGTCGGCGTGGTCGCGGTGATCGTGCCGTGGAACCTGCCGCTGCTGCTGCTCACCTGGAAGGTCGCCCCGGCCCTGGCCTGCGGCAACGCCGTGGTGGTCAAGCCCAGCGAGGAGACCCCCGCCTCGGCCACGCTGCTGGCCGAGGTGATGGCCGCCGCGGGCGTGCCGGACGGCGTGTTCAACCTGGTGCACGGTTTCGGCCCCGGCTCGGCCGGCGAGCACCTGACCCGGCACCCCGGGGTGGACGCGATCACGTTCACTGGTGAGTCGGCGACCGGCAGCGCGATCATGCGCGCCGCCGCCGACGGCGTGAAGGCGGTCAGCTTCGAGCTGGGCGGCAAGAACGCCGGCCTGGTGTTCGCCGACGCCGACCTGGACGCGGCGGTCGCCGGTTCGGTGCGGTCCAGCTTCACCAACGGCGGCCAGGTGTGCCTGTGCACCGAGCGCATCTACGTGCAGCGGCCGGTGTTCGAGGAGTTCACCGCGCGGCTGGCCAAGCGCGCCGACGAGCTGGCGTACGGCTGGCCGGACGACGAGGCGACGGCGAACATGCCGCTGATCTCGCACGGGCACCGGGACAAGGTGCTCGGCCACTACGCGCTGGCCCGCACCGAGGGCGCCGAGGTGCGCGCCGGTGGCGGCGCGCCGCGCTTCGGCGACGCCCGCGACGGCGGGGCGTACGTGCAGCCGACGGTGCTCACCGGACTCGGCCCGGACGCCCGCACCAACCAGGAGGAGATCTTCGGCCCGGTGGTGCACGTCGCGCCGTTCGACGACGAGGACGAGGCGTTCGCGCTGGCCAACGGCACCGCCTACGGCCTGGCGGCGACGGTGTGGACGCGGGACGTGGGCCGGGCGCACCGGGCCGGCGCCCGGCTCGACGCCGGCATCGTCTGGGTCAACACCTGGTTCCTGCGCGACCTGCGCACCCCGTTCGGCGGGGTGAAGGCGTCGGGTGTGGGCCGCGAGGGCGGCGTGCACTCGCTCGACTTCTACTCCGAGCTCACCAACGTCTGCGTGGATCTCACATGAGCGCGCGTGGTGGGCAGAATGGCCGGAATCCCCAGCGACGTAAGCGAGGAGCCGCCATGACCGTGGACATCGAGGCCGCCAACCGGGAACTGGCAGTGGCCCGGCAGGACGGGAAGCCCTGCCCGCCGCTGCGCGGCCGGCTGCTGCCCGAGGGCGACATCGAGGCCGCGTACCAGGTGCAGCAGGTCTACACCCGGCAGCGGCTGGGCAAGGGACACCGCCGCGTCGGCGCGAAGATCGGCCTGACGTCGCGGACCGTCCAGGAGAGCTTCGGCGTCTTCCAGCCCGACTTCGGGGTGCTCTTCGACGACATGGCCGTCGGCGACGGCGTCGAGGTGCCGATCGACCGGCTGCTCCAGCCGCGGGTGGAGGCGGAGATCGCCTTCGTGCTCGGCGCGGACCTGCCGGACGAGCGGGTCACCACAGTCGACCTGATCCGGGCGGTGGACCACGTGCTGCCGGCCATCGAGATCGTCGACTCGCGGATCGCCGACTGGGACATCTCCATCGTGGATACGGTGGCGGACAACGCCTCCAGCGGGCTGTTCGTGCTCGGCACCGCACCCCGGCGGCTCGCCGACGTCGACCTGCGGCTGTGCGGCATGGTGCTGGAGCACGCCGGTGAGCCCGTCTCGGTCGGCGCGGGCGCGGCCTGCCTCGGCAATCCGCTGCACGCGCTGCAGTGGCTGGCCGCGACCATGGCCCGGGCGGGCGACCCGCTCAAGGCCGGCGACGTGGTGCTCTCCGGCGCGCTCGGCCCGATGGTGCCGGTCACGCCCGGCGCCGCGTACGAGGCGCGCATCTCCGGGCTCGGCTCGGTGCGTACCTGTTTCTCGAAGGAGGCCACCTCATGACTGTCGGAGTGGCGGTGCTCGGGTCGGGCAACATCGGCACCGACCTGATGATCAAGGTGCTGCGGCTCAGTGAGAGCCTGCGCATGGTGGCGATGGCCGGCATCGACCCGGCCTCGGACGGTCTGGCCCGGGCCCGCCGGCTCGGCGTGACCACCACCGCCGAGGGCGTCGACGGCCTCGTCGCGCTGCCCGAGTTCGCCGACGTCCAGCTCGTCTTCGACGCCACCTCGGCCGGCGCGCACAAGCGGCACGACGAGGTGCTGCGGGCGCACGGCCGCACCGTCGTCGACCTGACGCCCGCCGCGATCGGCCCGTACGTGGTGCCGCCGGTGAACCTCGACGAGCACCTGGGCGAGCCGAACGTCAACATGGTGACCTGCGGCGGGCAGGCGACGGTGCCGATCGTGCACGCGGTCGGCCGGGTCACCCCCGTGGCGTACGGCGAGATCGTCGCCTCGATCGCCTCGAAGTCGGCCGGCCCGGGCACCCGGGCCAACATCGACGAGTTCACCGAGACCACCGCCCGCGCCATCGAGGTGGTCGGCGGCGCCGAGCGCGGCAAGGCCATCATCGTGCTGAACCCGGCCGACCCGCCGCTGCTGATGCGGGACACGGTCTACTGTCTGTGCCCGGACGCCGACGCCGACCGGGTGAAGATCGCCGCCTCGGTGGCCGACATGGTGGCCGCCGTGCAGGAGTACGTGCCCGGCTACCGGCTCAAGCAGGACGTGCAGTTCGACGCCGTGGACACGTACGCGCCGGTGCTGGGCCGGCACTTCACCGGCCTGCAGGTGTCGGTGTTCCTGGAGGTCTCCGGCGCCGGGCACTACCTGCCCGCGTACGCCGGGAACCTGGACATCATGACGTCGGCCGCGCTGCGTACCGCCGAGCGGCTGGTGGCGCTGCGTTCCCCGGAGGGGGCACCCCGATGACCGATCTCTACATCCAGGACGTGACGCTGCGCGACGGCATGCACGCCATCGCCCACCGCTACACGGTCGACCAGGTGCGTACCATCGCCGCCGCGCTCGACGCCGCAGGTGTGGCGGCGGTCGAGGTGGCGCACGGCGACGGCCTGGCCGGTTCCAGCGTCAACTACGGGCACGGCGCCGCCGCCGACGCGGACTGGATCGCCGCCGCCGCCGAGGTGCTGACCACCGCGCGGCTCACCACGCTGCTGCTGCCGGGCATCGGCACCATCGCCGACCTGAAGGCGGCCAAGGCGCTCGGCGTGACGAGCGTCCGGATCGCCACGCACTGCACCGAGGCGGACATCTCCGCCCAGCACATCGCGTGGGCCCGGGAGAACGACATGGACGTCTCCGGGTTCCTGATGATGTCGCACCTCAACGACCCGGCCGGGCTGGCCGCGCAGGCCAAGCTCATGGAGTCGTACGGCGCGCACTGCGTCTACGTCACCGACTCGGGCGGGCGGCTGCTGATGTCGGACGTGGCGCAGCGCGTCGACGCGTACCGGCAGGTGCTGGAACCCGAGACGCAGATCGGCATCCACGCCCACCACAACCTGTCCCTGGGTGTGGCGAACAGCGTGCTGGCGGTCGAGCACGGCCGGATCCTCGGCGACGGCCCGCTCGGTTCGCCGTCCGGGCGGACCGTCCGGGTGGACGCGTCGCTCGCCGGCATGGGCGCGGGCGCGGGCAACGCGCCGCTGGAGGTCTTCGTCGCGGTCGCCGAGCTGCACGGCTGGAAGCACGGCTGCGACGTGTTCGCGCTGATGGACGCCGCCGACGACCTGGTCCGCCCGTTGCAGGACCGGCCGGTCCAGGTCGACCGGGAGACGCTCTCCCTGGGGTACGCGGGCGTCTACTCCAGCTTCCTGCGGCACGCCGAGCGGGCCTCGGCCAAGTACGGCGTGGACGTCCGCTCGATCCTGGTCGAGCTGGGCCGTCGCCGGATGGTCGGCGGCCAGGAGGACATGATCGTGGACGTGGCTTTGGACCTGGCGGCTAAGGAGAACTCATGATCGGGCCGGACATCGCCGGCATCGCGGAGAAGCTGGGCGCGGCGGCCGACGACGCCACCGCGATCCCGCAGCTGGCCGCCGAGACCGGCCTCGACGTCGACGCCGCGTACGCGGTGCAGACCGCGCTGGTGCAGCGCCGCCTCGACCGGGGTGAGCGGCTGGTCGGCCTCAAGATGGGGCTGACCAGCAAGGCCAAGATGGCGCAGGTCGGCGTGGACGAGGTCATCTGGGGCCGGCTGACCGACGTGATGCGGGTACCGGACGGCGGCGGCGTCGACGTGGGCGACTTCATCCACCCGCGCGTCGAGCCGGAGGTGGCGTTCCTGCTGGACCGGCTGCCCGACCCGGGCGAACCGGTCGGCTCGTTCACCCGTGCGGTACGGGCGGTCGCCCCGGCGATCGAGCTGATCGACTCCCGGTATGCGAACTTCACCTTCTCGCTGCCGGACGTGATCGCCGACAACACCTCGGCCGCCGCGTTCGTGGTCGGGCCGTGGTCGCCGGTCCCGGACGGACTGGACAACCTCGGCGTGGTCCTGGAGATCGACGGGCGGGTGGCACAGGTCGGCTCGACCGCAGCCATCCTCGGCGACCCGCGCCGCGCGCTGGACGAGGGCCTGCGGCTGGCCGGCCGGCACGGCGTCCGGCTGCGCAAGGGCTGGGTGTTCCTGGCCGGCGCGGCCACCGCCGCGGTGCCGCTGCGCCCCGGGGCGCACGTCCGCGCCACAGTGGAGAAGCTGGGTTCCGCCTCCCTGAAGGCCATCCCATGACCGCCCGCGTGGTGGCCGGGAAGGCCGTGCCGCGCGGCGCGTTTCCGCACGTCAAGGTGGCCGGCGGGTTCGTCTACGTCTCCGGTACGTCGTCGCGCCGGCCGGACAACACGTTCGCCGGGGTGTCGGTGGACGAGTTCGGCACCACCGACCTGGACATCCGCGAGCAGACCCGGGCCGTGGTGGAGAACATCCGCGACCTGCTCCGCTCGGTCGGCGCCGACCTGAGCGATCTGGTGCAGGTCACCAGCTACCTGGTCAACATGAACGACTTCGGCGGCTACAACGAGGTGTGGGCGGAGTTCTTCGACGCCACCGGGCCGACCCGGACCACAGTCGCCGTGCACCAGCTTCCGCACCCGCACCTGCTGATCGAGATGCAGGCCGTCGCCCTACTTCCGTCGGGAGGTTCCCATGAGTGAGATCGCCGAGCCGTTCAGCTTCTCCGGCTGGATCGGCGAGAACCAGCACCTGCTCCAGCCCCCGGTGGGCAACAAGGAGATGCTGCCCGGCAGCGACGACTTCATCGTCATGGTGGTGGGCGGCCCGAACCAGCGCACGGACTTCCACGTCGACCCGTACGAGGAGTTCTTCTACCAGGTCAAGGGCAACATGCACATCAACCTGATGTTGCCCGAGGGGCCGCGTACGGTGCACGTGCGCGAGGGTCAGATGTGGATGCTGCCGCGCAACACCCCGCACTCGCCGCAGCGTCCCGAGGCCGGCTCGATCGGCATGGTGATCGAGCGGGTCCGCGAGGAGGGCACGCTGGAGAAGTTCCAGTGGTACTGCGCCGAGTGCGACCACAAGGTGCACGAGGTGGAGTTGCAGGTCCGCGACATCGCCGCCGACCTGCCCCCGGTCTTCGCCGCGTTCTACGCCGACGAGAAGGCCCGCACCTGCGACAACTGCGGCGCGCTGCACCCGGGCAAGGGCTGACGCGTGCCGGTCGTGGACGTGCACACGCACGTCGTACCGAAGGGGTGGCCGGACCTCGCCGCGGCGTGCGGCGGGTCCGGCTGGCCCTGGCTGCGGGTGGACTCCGAGCGCGCCGCCATGATCATGGTGGGGGAGACGGAGTTCCGCCCGATCGGCGCGCAGTGCTGGGACGCGCCGACCCGGCTCGCCGACATGGACGCCGACGGCGTGGACGTGCAGGTCGTCTCGCCGACTCCGGTGTTCTTCAGCTACGACCGCCCGGCCGACCAGGCGGTCAAGGTGGCCCGGATCTTCAACGACCTCACGCTCGAGGTCACCGCGGCCGGCAACGGGCGGCTGGTGCCGTTCTGCCAGGTGCCGTTGCAGGACCCGGACGCGGCCTGCGCCGAGCTGGACCGCTGCCTGTCGGCCGGGCACGCCGGGGTGGAGATCGGCAACCACGTCGGCGACCGGGATCTGGACGACGAGGGCATCGTGCAGTTCCTGACCCACTGCGCCGAGGTCGGCGCGCCGGTGTTCGTGCACCCGTGGGACATGCCCGGTGGCCCTCGGCTGGACCGGTGGATGGCCCGCTGGCTGACCGGGATGCCGGCCGAGACGCACCTGTCGGTGCTGGCGCTGATCCTCGGCGGCGTGTTCGACCGGGTGCCGGAGTCGCTGCGGATCTGCTTCGCCCACGGCGGCGGCAGCTTCCCGTTCTGGCTGGGCCGCGCCGACAACGCCTGGCACCGCCGCGGCGACCTGGTACGCGGCGCGTCCAGCGCGCCGCCCAGCTCCTACGTCGACCGGTTCCACGTCGACTCGGTGGTCTTCGAACCGGCCGCGCTGCGGCTGCTGGTGGACACCATGGGCGCCGAGCGGGTGCTGCTCGGCAGCGACTACCCGTACCCGCTGGGGGAGCGGCCGGTCGGTGACGTGGTGCACCGGGCGGACTTCCTCACCGACGCGCAGCGGGACGCGCTGCTCGGGGGCAACGCGCTGCGGTTCCTCGGCCGCTGAAGCCGGCGCGGGTGCGTCCGTCGTCTCCCTAGTGCCGACGGACGCACCCGGCGCTGTTCCCGGGTACGGACCCGTTCGGCCGGACGTGTCGCCCGGCCTCCCGGCCGCCGGACCGGCAGGATGGACGGCATGGCCGAGCCGCACGACCTGACCGCGCTGGAACAGGCCGCCGCGATCCGCCGCGGCGAGCTGTCCAGCCTGGAACTGGTCGAGCACCACCTGCGCCGGGTCGAGGCGCTCGGCGACACCGTCGGCGCGTTCGTCACCGTCACCGCCGAGCGGGCCCGGACCGCCGCCCGCGCCGCCGACGCGGTCGCGGCGGACGAACGCGGCCCGCTGCACGGGGTGCCGACCGCGGTCAAGGACCTCACGCTCACCGCCGGTGTGCGCACCACCTTCGGCTCGGCCGCCTTCGCCGACTTCGTCCCGCCCGTCGACGCCGACGTGGTCCGCCTCATGTCCGACGCCGGCCTGGTCAGCCTCGGCAAGACCACCACCTCCGAACTCGGCTGCTCGCTCTACTCCGAAGGACTGGTCGCCCCGCCGGCCCGCAACCCGTGGGACCTCGCGTACACCGCGGGCGGATCCAGCGGCGGAGCGGCCGCTGCCGTCGCGGCCGGGCTGGTCCCGGTCGCGCAGGGCTCCGACGGCGGCGGCTCGCTGCGTATCCCGGCCGCGCTGTGCGGCCTGGTCGGCTACAAGCCGAGCCGGGGCATGGTCTCCGGCGGGCCGCTCGGCTTCGGCGGCTTCGGGCTGCCGGTGAACGGGCCGATCGGCCGTACCGTCGCCGACGTGGCCGCGCTGCTCGACGTGCTGGCGCGGCCGGTGCCCGGCGAGCCGTACCTGCCGCCGGCCGGGCCAGCCGGCGGCTACCTCGGCGTCACCCGCGCCGCCCGCTTCGCCGGCCCCGGCCGGCTGCGCGTCGGCCGGTTCACCACGCCGATGCTCGCCGACGAACCGGTCCACCCCGACTGCGTGGCCGCCGTCGACCGGGCCGCCGCGCTGCTCACCGACGCCGGCCACGAGGTGGTCGACGTCCCCGCGCCGCTCGGCCCCGAGGCGTGGCCGCTGTTCGAGACCGTCTGGTACGCCCTGGCGGTCACCCCCGTACCGGCCGGGCGGGAGAGCGACCTGCTGCCGCTGACCCGGTACCTGCGCGAGCGCGGAGAGGCGCTCGGCGCGGCCCGGCTGATCGCCGCGCTCGGCGAACTCCAGGCGCAGGTACGCCGTGGGATACGCCGTACCGCCGGGTGTGACCTGCTGCTCTGCCCGACGCTCGCGAGCCCGCAGGCGCCGGTCGGCGCGTTCGCCGCCCTCGAACCGGCGGAGGACTTCGACGGGCAGCGGCGCTTCTCGCCGTACTGTGCGGTCTTCAACGTCACGGGCGATCCGTCCGTTTCGCTGCCGGTCGGACGGACCGCCGGCGGGCTTCCGGTGGGGGTGCTCCTCACCGGCCGGTACGGCGACGACGCGACACTGCTCGCCACTGCCGCGCAACTGGAGCACCGGAGTGACGGATGGGATCAGCACCCCGCAATCTGGCGGGCCGCCGACTCCGCTAACGTGAACATCACAAGTGACGTGGGGCGCGACCGGTCCTGACCGGCCGTTCCGCACCATTCCTGGTCTCTCTTTCCGCCTGGGGGCGTTGGGATTGTCTGTTACCGAGACGTTGGTGGTCTTCGTCGGCATCCCGGTCGCCGCGGTGCTGCTGATCGCCGCCCTGGCGGCAGCCGGCAGCCGCGGCAGCGGTGGCGGTGCCAAGCGCTACCGGCCGGGTCGGCCCTTCGACTTCACTCCGGTCTGGTTCCTGGGCCGTCCGGAGCAGCTGGCCGACTCGGCCGGCACGGCGCTGGCCGCCGGGGCGCAGGCGCCGGCGTTGACCAGCCGCAAGCAGGAGCAGGCCGGCCGGGAGGCACCGGCCGGTGGAACCGGAGGCGCAAGTGACCGTTGGTGAAGCGCGGCCCACGACAGGGACGGGCACCCCGCCCGAGGTGCTGGACGGACCGTTCTCGACCCGTCAGCTGCTCCGCATCGACGAGGCGCTGCGCCTCGCCGACCAGGGCACCGGCCTGGTCTTCTCGGTCTACGTCGGCGGCCTCGACGAGCCGATCCGGGAACACGCCGAGCGGCTGCACCGGCAGCTCGCCGAGCCGGACCGCTCGGTGCTGATCGCGGTGTCGCCCAACCAGCGGCAGCTCGAGATCGTCACCGGCAAGTACGCGCGCAAGCGCATCCCGGACACGTACGCCAAGCTGGCCGCGCTCTCCATGGTGGCCGCCTTCGGTGGCGGCGACCTGGCCGGCGGCATCATCCAGGGCCTCGACCAGCTCGCCAGCCACGCCGGCAAGGGCTGACCCGCCCGCACGCACGACGAAGCCCGGCCCGCGCACACGCGGGCCGGGCTTTCTCGTGCGCCGGCGGTGCGGGCCTCACGACAGCGGCCGGGGCCGGCGCGGGCTGCCACCCGCGCCGGCCCCGGCCGACGTGCCTCACTCAGGCGCTGCGCGCGTCCCGCTCCCGGGCCTTCAACGCGCGGACCACGCCGTCACGGCCCTCGGCCACCAGCCGCCGCAGCGACGCCGGCCGGCCGTCCTGGGCCAGCCACGCGTCGGTGGCCGCGACGGTGTCCTCCTCGACCAGGTACGCCGGGTAGGCGAGCTGGACGAACTCCTGCGCCGGCTCGCTGTCGCGCTGCGCCCACACCTGGTCCACCGTGGCGAAGTAGCGCTCCCGGTAGGGCGCGGTCAGCTCGACCTGCGCCGGGTGGGTGAAGCCCTGCAGCAGCGCCCGGTTACGCCAGTTCGGCAGCGCGTCCGGGCCGGTGAGCAGCGCCCACACCGCGGCCTTGTTCTCGGCGGTCGGCACCAGCGCGTGCGCGTACGCGGCCTCCCGCTCGCCGCTCGCGGTACGGTCGGCGGCCAGCTCGGCGTCCACGTCGGCCGCGCCCGCGGCGCCGTTGGCGACGAGCGACTGGAGCACCGTCCACCGCAGCTCGGTGTCGACGGTCAGACCCTCCGGCACCCCGTTGCCGTCGAGCCAGCCGCGCAGCGTGGCCAGATCCTCGCCGGAGCGGGCCGACGAGGCGTACGCCCGGGCCCAGGCGAGCTGGAAGCCGCTGCCCGGCTCGGCCGCCGCGAGCGCGGTCCGCGCGGTACGCGCCAGGTCGGCCCAGCCCGTCGGCGCCCACTCCGGGTCGGCGTAGAAGGTGAGCGCGGTGGTCGCCTGCCGCAGTGTGGCGGTGATCAGGTTGATGTCGGTCTCGGCGGTCAGCCCGGCCAGCACCAGCGCCACGTAGTCGCGTGCCGACAGCTCCGCGTCGCGGGTCATGTCCCAGGCGGCCGTCCAGCACAGTGCCCGGGCCAGCGACGAGTCGAAACCGGCGATGTGCTGCACCACTGTCGCCATCGACCGCTCGTCCAGCCGCAGCTTGGCGTACGTGAGGTCCTCGTCGTTGAGCAGCAGCACGTCGGCGGCCGGCTTGCCGTACAGCTCGGACAGCTCGGTCAGCTCGCCGGTCACGTCCGTCTCGACCAGCTCGCGGCGCACCAACCGGCCGTCGGTCAGGTCGTACAGGCCGACGCCGATGCGGTGGGTACGCAGCGTCGGGTAGCCGGACGGCGCCTCCTGCCGGACCACCACCCGCTCGTACGTGCCGTCGGCGCCGATCGTCACCTCCGGGCGCAGCGTGTTGACCTGCGCGGTCTCCAGCCACTGGGCGGCGAACTTGCGCAACTCCCGGCCCGAGGCCGCCTCCAGCTCGGAGAGCAGGTCGTCGAAGGTGGCGTTGCCCCAGGCGTACTTGCCGAAGTAGGCGCGCAGGCCGGCCAGGAACGGCTCCTCACCCACGTACGCGACGAGCTGCTTGAGCACGCTCGCGCCCTTGGCGTACGTGATGCCGTCGAAGTTGACCTCGACGGCCTCCAGGTCCGGCATCTCGCAGTAGACCGGGTGGGTGGAGGAGAGCTGGTCCTGCCGGTAACCCCAGTTCTTGCGGATCGACAGGAACGTTGTCCAGGCGTCGGTGAAGCGGGTGGCGTGCGTGTTGCACCAGTGGCTGGCCCACTCGGCGAACGACTCGTTCAGCCACAGGTCGTTCCACCAGCGCATGGTGACCAGGTCACCGAACCACATGTGCGCCAGCTCGTGCAGGATCGTGTTGGCGCGCTGCTCGTACTCGAAGTCGGTGACCTGCGAGCGGAAGATGTAGTGCGACTCGGCGTGGGTGACGCAGCCGAAGTTCTCCATCGCGCCGGCGTTGAAGTCCGGCACCCACAGCTGGTCGTACTTGGGCAGCGGGTAACGCACGCCGAACTTCTCGTGGAAGAAGTCGAAGCCCTGCGTGGTGATCAGGTGCAGGTCGTCGGCGTCCATGTGCGGCGCCATGCTGGCCCGGCAGAAGTAGCCCATGTCGATGCCGTCGTGGCTGCGGCGCACCTCGTGGTACGGCCCGGCGCAGAGCGCGGTGATGTAGGTGCTCATCCGCTCCGAGACGGTGAAGTGCACGGTCTTCAGGCCCTCACCGGCGGCCTCCTCGCGGGCCACCGGCATGTTCGACACGACGCGCCAGTGGTCCGGGACCGTGGCGTGCCAGGTGTAGACGCTCTTCAGATCGGGCTGGTCGAAGCAGGCGTAGACCTTCTGCGCGTCAGCGGTCTCGAACTGGCTGTAGAGGTAGGTCTCGCCGTCCACCGGGTCGACGGTGCGGTGCAGGCCCTGCCCGCTGTTGGAGTAGCCGAAGTCGGCGTCGACCACCAGCACGTTCTCGGCGGCCAGGCCGCTGAGCGTGAGGCCCTTCTCCGCCGACCAGCCGGACAGGTCCACCGGCTCCCCGTTGAGCGTGGCCGACCGCACCGATTCGGCGGCTGTCTCGATGAATGTGGTCGCCCCCGGCTCGGTACAGCGGAACCGGACCTCGGTCACCGAGCGGAACGTACGACCGGTGGGCTGCACCGCGGTCGACAGGTCAAGGCTGATGTCGTACCCGGTCACCTCGAGCAGGCGGGCCCGCTCGGTCGCCTCGACCTGGGTCAGGTTGCGCACTCCCGGCACTGTTCGTCTCCATCCCACTCGTCTCGCCGCGCCCCGCGGCGCCGGTTCTGCCCGGCCGCTCGTGACGGCCCGTCGAGAACCGAGTCTTCCATGCACGGACCCCTCTCGGTGGTCGAGGTCACGCTCTCATTCCGGTACCGGTCGATGCGGTACGGGGTGAGGATCGGAGGTGACCGCGCCGGGTCCCCGGCGCGACGATGTCGTGAAGGGAAGACACAGTGACCGAACGTGTCACCGCGGACATGTGGTTCGACCCGCTGTGCCCGTGGGCGTGGATCACCTCCCGTTGGCTGCTGGAGGTCGAGCAGGTCCGGGACGTGGACATCCGGTTCCACGTGATGAGCCTGTCCGTGCTCAACGACGGCCGTGAACTGCCGGAGGAGTACCAGGACCTGATGCGCAAGGGCTGGGGCCCGGTGCGGGTGTGCATCGCCGTCGAGCAGGCGCACGGCGCCGAGACGCTGGCGAAGCTCTACACCGCCATGGGCACCCGGATCCACCTCCGCAAGGAGGAGCTGGGCCGGGACATGCTCGCCGGCGCGCTCACCGACGTCGGCCTGGACCCGGCGCTCGCCGACGCGGCCGAGTCTACCCAGTACGACGACGCGCTGCGGGCCAGCCACGAAGCCGGTATGCGACCGGTCGGCACCGACGTGGGCACCCCGGTGATCCACGCGCCCGGCCCGGACGGCAAGCAGGTCGCGTTCTTCGGCCCGGTGATCACGCCGGCGCCGAAGGGCGAGGCGGCCGGCCGGCTCTGGGACGGCGTCCTGCTGGTCGCCGCCACCCCCGGCTTCTACGAGCTGAAGCGCACCCGGGAGCAGGGCCCCATCTTCGACTGAGGGGTAAGGAAGGGCCCCTTCTTAACGCCTCCGGTAGAGGAAGGGCCCCTTCTTAACGCCTCCGGTAGAGGAAGGGCCCCTTCTTGACACCGGCACCGCACCCCGAGCCCCGCACCGCCCGTCACCGGGCCGGTGCGGGGCTCGTTTCACCGGGTGTCCCAGCAGACGGCCCGCGGGGCCGCAGCACGGCAGCTCCTGGAGGCGTTCCCATGGCCAAGCACCGCCGCATGTCCGACGACGCGCCGCAGCAGGCGACCGAGGACTCCGGCGCGACGTACTGGTCGGTGACCGAGAGCGACTGGCCGGCCGGCCCGGCCGAGGTGGCCGACCTGCTGGCCCCGCCGATCGTGGTCGGCGTGGCCCGGGTGGTGGCCACGTCGCGGATGACACCGCCGGGCGAGACCGTCCGGCCCGGCCGCGCGCCGTCGCGGCCCGGCGCCGCCGCCCACCCGGCCGCCGCCGGTGCGACGACGGTACGCCTCAACGCCGGCTCCCGCCCCGGCCCGCCGGTGCGCCGCCCGGCCCCGGGCCGGCACCGCAACCCCACCGCCTGAGCTGCCCTCCCCGGCGTTAAGAAGGGGCCCTTCCTCTACCGGAGGCGTTAACAAGGGGCCCTTCCTTTCACCTGGTGGTAAGCGGGTGAGTCCGGCGGCGGCGGCGATCGGGGCCCGGGTAGCGTCAGCGGACATGACGGTCGTGCATCCGATCGCCCGGGCCTGGATCACCACTGGCGGCACCGGCGCGCAGAACTACGACGAGTTCGCCGACGACGCGGAGATCACCGCCATCGTCGAGGCGAATCCGCACAGCGCCCTGGGCATCGAGATGCCCCACCGGGCGCCCGGCAGCCTCGGGAAGTCCTTCCTCGACGCGCTGCCGGACGCGGTGGCGCGCCTGGGCGAGGCGAAGGCGGACGGCAGCTACACGCCGGCCGAGCAGGTGGTGGTGCTCTACCGGATCAGCGCGCCGGGTGAGGAGAGCGCGTACGGGCTGTGGGCGATGGTCGACACCGACCAGATCTCCACCCGCGCCGACGAGCCGGGTCTGGTGATCCGCAACGAGGACGTGTTCATCGCCAAGGTGCGTGAGCGCGTCGCGCTGGCGGAGGCGCTCGGTCACCTGCTCTCGCCCGTACTCCTGCTCCAGACCGGCAAGGGCGACGAGCTGCACGCCGCGCTCGCGGCGGCGACCGACGCGGCCGGCGCGCCCGCCGCGACCGACGTCGACCAGTCCGGTCGCACGCACGCGATCTGGCTGCTCGGCCCGGGTCCGGCGCAGGACGAGCTGACCGCGCTCGCCGGCGGCGGGGATCTGGTGGTCGCGGACGGCAACCACCGCAGCCTGGCCGCGCAGACCGGCGGGTTCCCGCGCTTCCTGGCGGTGGTCACCACGCCCGCGTCGGTCGCCATCCAGCCCTACAACCGGCTGGTCAGCGAGCTGACCACCACGCCGGACGAGCTGCTCGACCGGCTGCGCGCCGCGGGCGCGGAGGTCACCCCGGTGGACGGCCCGGTTGACGTGCCGGCGACCGGCGGCGTGGTGCACCTCCACCTCGGCGGCCGGGGGTACGCGGTGACGCTGCCGCACGTCGGCGCCGGCCGGCTGGAGAACCTCGACCACGCGCTCGTCGAGCGTCTGCTGCTGCGCGACGCGCTGGGCCTCGACCCGGGCGACAAGCGGATCACGTACGTGGGTGGCGACTACCCGGCGAGCTGGCTCGTCGGTGAGGTCGACGCAGGCCGGGCCGAGCTGGCGGTGCTCGTCGCGCCGGTGACCGTGGACGACTTCGTCGCGGTGAACCTGGCCCGGGAGAAGATGCCGCGCAAGAGCACCTGGTTCACCCCGAAGGCGCGGGCCGGCCTGGTGGTGGCCGAGCTGCCGCACTGACTGTGTGACGAATCCGCCTCCGGGTCGCCGCCCGCGCGCCGGTCCGGAGGCGGGCCTGTCAGACTGCGCGGTATGCGCGTCTACCTGGGATCCGACCACGCCGGTTTCGAGTTGAAGGTGCACCTCGCCAACCACCTGGCCAAGCAGGGCTACGAGGTGGTGGACGTGGGACCGCACGTCTTCGACCCGGACGACGACTACCCGGCGTTCTGCCTGCACACCGGCGACCGGGTGGTCGGTGACCCGGGCAGTCTCGGCGTGGTGATCGGCGGCTCCGGCAACGGCGAGCAGATCGCCTCGAACAAGGTCGCGGGCGTCCGGGCGGCGCTCGCCTGGAACGTCGACACCGCGCAGCTCGCCCGCGAGCACAACGACGCCAACATCGTCGCGATCGGTGCCCGGCAGCACACGCTGGACGAGGCGACTGCGCTCGTCGAGGCGTTCCTCACCACGCCGTTCTCCGGCAACCCCCGGCACAGCCGGCGCATCGATCAGGTGGCCGCCTACGAGCAGAGCCGCCGCCTGCCCGAGCTGCCCGCCTGAGCGGACCCGCGCGGGCTCACCGCCCGTTGCGGGGCAGTTCCTCGCGCGGCACCCAGTTGCGGCGGATGAGCACCACCCGCTGTTCGGCCTCGGCGAGGTCGTCCTCGGTGGGACGGGCCGCGTCCCGTGCCCGCAGCGCGGCCGTCACGCTCACCTGCGACGAGCCGGAGCCGACGAGCCCGCGCAGCCCGCGCTCGCCCTCCTCGGCGGGCGCGGAGCCGCGCCGCCCACGGGGCTCCGGCTCGCCCGGCCGGCCGCCGCGCGCGGGTCGGGGCGCCACGTCGTCGTGTACGGGCGTGGTGCTCGCGGTGCTCCCGTCGGCGCCGGCACTCTCGGCGTCGGCCGGGGTGCCGGTGTCGCCGTGATGCCGCAGCCGCCGTCGCCGTCGCTCCGCCTCACCCATCCCCCGACCGTACCGTCCCGCACCCACCCGCGCGCCGAGCAGCGGACGGTCAGAAGACCTCCATGGGGGAGGGGGCGCGGTGCCAGGTGAAGGCCGGGGTGACGGTGGCCAGGGTGTGCGGGATCAGCTCCCGGACGCGGCCGGCGGCGGCCAGCGCCGACAGGTTCACGCCGCCGAGGTACAGCTCACCGAGGGCGCGTACGTCACACGCCAGCCCGGCCGGGGCCGTGGTGGGCGTGCACTGGGCGCCGTCGAGTCCGCCGACCAGCCGCCAGCGGCCGGTGTTCTCCTTCAGCAGCTCGTCGGTGACCTCGATCACCACGTCGACGTCGGTGGCGTAGCGGCGGGCGGCGAGCGCGGCCGGCACGTCCACCACCCGTACCCAGAGCGCGTCGGAGAGCTGCGGGGAGAGCTGGCGGGGCTCGTCCACCAGCCGCAGCAGCGGCTCGTCCAGGGCCGCGATCGGGAACGACAGCCGCCGGGTCAGGTCGACCGAGAGCAGCAACCGCCACAGCGCCGTGTACGCCTCCGGCGTCGCCGCCACCACCTCGCCGACGTGCACCTCGGCCTGCGGCCCGACGGCCGTCGAGCCGTCCTTGGTCCGGTAGAGGGCGTACCCGTCGAGGCCGTCAGCGCCCTCGTGCAGCAGCACCCGGCGTTCGGTGGCCCCGCCCCGGTGCGCCTTGAGGTCCGCCAGCACGTACGACCACCAGCGCTCGTCGCGCCGGGACCAGCCGGGACGCCCGGCGCGGACCCGCTCGTACAACCGGGCCAGCTCGTCCCGGTGCGCGTCCGGACGGTCCAGGCGCAGCCTGCCCTCGGTGGGTGCCGGGTCGGGCAGGCGCAGCCCGGTGGTGTCCACGGACAGCACGTAGCGCGGGGCCGCCGACCCGTACCCGAACCGGGGGTAGATGCGCCCCTCGCTGGCCCAGAGCACCGCGATCGGTTCCCGGCCGGCGTCGCGGACGTCGCGCAGCTGGCGGTGCATCAGCGTGGTGAGCAGGCCGCGCCGCCGGTGCGTCGGCGCGACAGCGACCATCGTCACGTGCGCGGCCGGCACGTTCGCGCCGGGTACGGCGAGCTCGCGGCTGAACGCGGCGGCGTTCGCCACGATCGTGCCGCCGTCGCGGACGAGCAACGACCGGTCCGGCTCGAAGATCGGGCGTTCGAGCGCCTGCACGTCGGGGTCGAGATCGCCGTGGAAGGCCAGCGCCAGCAGCGCCGCGATGTCGTCGAAGTCCTCAGCTCGGGATACCAGCACGTCAGTCACGGCACGTGTGTATCGCACCGCGATGGGGGTCGGCACCCTATTTGCGGGCTGGCTACCCTCGGAAGCGAGGCCGGGATCGGCCGAGGGGGAGGACGAGGATGGCGGACCAGACACAGCCGTGGGCCGAGCGCACCGTGGAGGTGCCCCCGCAGCCGGGGGTGGTGCCCCCGCAGCGGGACGCGTTCCAGCGCGGGGTGGCGGCGGTCGGTCAGCCGCGCGCGTCGCGTACGCCCCGCACCGAGCAGTTCCCGACCGTCGAGCAGCACGGCGAGTGGGCCGCCGAGCCGGCGCCGCGCCGGCCGATGAGCTGGCACCTGGCCCAGGCGCGCAAGGGCGGGGAGTTGAGCGCGGCCGGCGCCCTGTTCGCGTTCGTGTGCTGGGGCATCTGGGCGATCTCCGGCCGGGGCAACCTGGTCGCCCCGCTGCTCACGTTCGTGCTCAGCCTGCTCACCGCAGTCGGCCTGTTCGCGCTGGCCCGGCTGCTCGGCCGGTTGATCCTGGAGCGGCAGCTCGGCCGGGTGCGCCGCAGCGCCAAGGGCGCCCACCTGGTGACCGCGTTGTTCCTGGTCGGCGTGGGTGTGGCATACCTCCAGCAGACCGAGTGGGTGGTCTCCGCCTGGAACTGGGTGACCGGCAACTGAGCCGACCGGTCGTCCGTCCGGTAGGCGCCGGACGGACGACCCGGGGCGTCGGCGTCAGAAGGTGGTCGGCGCGCCGGCCGCCTTGCAGGCGGCGTTGATGTCCTTGCTGGCCTTCTCCATGGCGGGGTTGTCGGCGGCGGTGCCCGGGTCGGCGGCCGAGCCGGCCTTGGCGGCCTCCGTGCCGAACTCCTTCAGGGCGGTGGCCGCCTTGCCGTCACCGGCGGTCCCGGCCAGCGTGGTCACCCGGTCGCCGAGTTCGGTCAGGATCGCGCCGGTCTGCTTCGTCAGGTCGCCGCCCCCCTGCACGACGGCCATGAGCTTCGTCCGCATGTCCTTGTTGATCTTTTCTGCGGCGGTGCAGAGGTCCTTGTCGCTCATGGCGGCCGCCGACGGCGAGGGCGCCGCCGTGGAGGGGGCCGCGGAGGCCGACGTGGTCGCCGGCCCGGCCGTGGTCGAGGGCTTCTCGTCGGCGCACGCGGCGAGGCCCAGCACGGCGCAGGTCAGAAGGATCGGGATGATCCGGTTGGTTTTCACGTCTGGGCACGCTAGTCGATGCCCGTCATTGATCAAACTCGGTTTGCCGGGGTGGTTCGCGGGACGCGCGGGCGGGCGGCATCCGTGCCGCCCGCCCGCGCCCGGCCGCGGTACGCCGCGACGCCGGTCGTCGCTCCACCAGGACCGTGCTGCCTTACCCCGCCCGGCGGGCTTCATCCGTCGCCCGTTGGGCTGAGCGGTCACCGTTGCTCGTCGGCCTTCGGCGACGCGACCCGGGCCGCCGGGTCCTCGACGCCGGGCTCACCGCCGCCCGGGGCCACCATGCCGTCGTAGTTGTAGACCACGCCGTCGTCGCCGTGCTGCTTCGTGGTCCGGATGTAGCGGTGGATCATGCCGTCGATCTCGATCTCCACCAGGGCCTTGCCGTCCGCGTCCTGGCTGCTGCCGTCGCGGGGACCGCCCACCAGGTACGCCTTCGTGTTCGTCTCCATGTGCCCGCCCTACCCCGGCCGGGGCCGACAAAAACAGCCGAGGGCGGTACCGCCCACCGCCGTGAGCGGCCGTTCAGCGAGCCGGGGCGTGCTTCCGGCGCACCGACCCCGCCCGGCCGTCGTGCCGGTCCGGCGCCGCGGAGCAGCATGGCGGCATGGGCGCGTATCGATCAGCGTACGAGCGGAGCATCGCCGACCCGGCCGGCTTCTGGCGGGACGCGGCGGCCGACATCGACTGGGTCATCCCGCCGGAGCGCATCCTCGACGAGACGGCGGCGCCGCTGTACCGCTGGTTCCCCGACGGGGTGCTGAACACCTGCCACAACGCGCTCGACCGGCACGTCGCCGCAGGCCGTGGTGACCAGCCCGCGCTGATCCACGACAGCCCGGTCACCGGCACGGTCCGGACGCTCACCTACGCCGAGCTGCTCGACGAGACCGCCCGGTTCGCCGGTGCGCTGCGCCGGCTCGGCGTCGGCCGGGGCGACCGGGTGCTGCTCTACCTGGCGATGGTCCCGGAGGCGGTGGTCGCCATGCTGGCCTGCGCCCGGATCGGCGCGGTGCACTCGGTGGTCTTCGGCGGGTTCGCCGCGCACGAGCTGGCCGTCCGGATCGACGACGCGCGGCCGAAGGTGGTGGTGGCGACCTCCTGCGGCATCGAGGCCGACCGGGTGGTGCCGTACCACCCGATCCTGGCCGCCGCGCTGGACGAGGCCGCGCACGCGCCGGAGCGCTGCGTCGTGGTGCAGCGTCCGCAGGAACCGGCCCCGCTGGTGCCCGGCCGCGACCTGACCTGGGCCGAGGTGATGGCGGACGCGGAACCGGCGCCGTGCGAGCCGGTGGCCGCCACCGACCCGCTCTACGTCCTCTACACCTCCGGCACCACCGGCCGGCCCAAGGGCGTGGTGCGGGACAACGGCGGGCACGCGGTGGCGTTGCGCTGGTCGATGCGCAACGTCTACGGCATCGAGCCGGGCGACGTCTTCTGGGCCGCGTCCGACGTGGGCTGGGTGGTCGGCCACTCCTACATCGTGTACGCGCCGCTGCTCACCGGCGCGACCACCGTGCTCTACGAGGGCAAGCCGGTCGGCACCCCCGACGCCGGGGCGTTCTGGCGGGTCGCCGCCGAGCACCGGGTGACCGCGTTGTTCACCGCGCCCACCGCGATCCGGGCGATCCGCCGCCAGGACCCGGACGGCGAGCACATCGGCCGGTACGACCTGAGCGCGCTGCGTACCCTCTTCCTCGCCGGTGAGCGGCTGGACCCGGACACCTGGGCCTGGGCGGGACAGCGGCTCGGCGTACCCGTGGTCGACAACTGGTGGCAGACGGAGACCGGCTGGCCGGTGGCGGCCAACCCGCGCGGCCTGGAGCCGCTGCCGATCAAGCCGGGCTCGCCGTCGGTGCCGGTGCCCGGCTACGACGTGCGCGTGGTCGACGGCGCGGGCCGGGACGTGCCGCCCGGCACGGACGGTTCGATCGTGATCCGGCTGCCGCTGCCGCCCGGTTGCCTGCCCACGCTCTGGGGCGACGACGAGCGGTTCGTCCGTTCCTACCTGTCCACGTTCCCCGGTCACTACCTGACCGGCGACGGCGGCCGGTTCGACGAGGACGGCTACCTCTACGTGATGGGCCGCACCGACGACGTCATCAACGTGGCCGGGCACCGCCTGTCCACCGGCGCGATGGAGGAGGTCCTGGCGACGCACCCGGCGGTGGCCGAGTGCGCGGTGATCGGCGTGGCGGACGCGCTCAAGGGGCAGGTGCCCAGCGGGTACGTGGTGCTCAAGGCCGGCGCCGAGGTGGACCCGGACGCGCTCGCCGCCGAGCTGGTCGCGCTGGTGCGGCAGCGGATCGGCCCGGTGGCGGCGTTCCGCCGGGTGACTGTGGTGCCGGCGCTGCCGAAGACCCGCTCCGGGAAGATCCTGCGGCGCACCATGCGGGGCCTGGTCGAGGGGCGCGACGAGCCGGTCCCGGCGACCATCGACGACCCGGGCGCGCTCACCGTCTTCCGCGATCTCGGCACCCCGAACTGACGCGGCCGGGCCGACACGACGCCGGACGGTCCCCGGCCGGACTCCACCGGCCGGGGACCGCTTGCGGTCAGCGCCGGTTGGCGGCGGCGTAGTCGCGGGCGACCCGGACCAGTTCCACCAGGCCGCCGGCGTACTCCTGCGCCTCGGAATGGGCCTCGTCGAACGGCGGCTGGAAACCGACGCCCTCCCACTGGCCGGTGGCCTCGTTCCACCTGTCGTTTCCGACCTCGAAGTCCCAGGCGAAGATGCCCAGCTCGTAGTAGAGCTGGTCGGCCGAGTTGCCGGCCGCCGAGTAGAGCACGTCGGCGACCGGACCGGTCTGCGACGGCCAGGTGACGGTGCCGCGCTCGGTCGCGATCGCGCCGACGATGCGCCGGGCGCTGGCCAGGAACAGTGTCGACTCGTCGATCGACGGGCGCGGCAGCGTCACCCGCCCGTCGGCCTTGTACGCCCCCGGCGGCCACATGAAGTAGCCGCCGTACGAGTGCACGTTCATCGCGAACCTGATGTTCGGGTGGGCCTTGGCCAGGTCGATCACGTTGCGGCTCTCCGGCTCGGACAGCTCGGCCGTGCCCGCGTAGTTGCCGGCCAGGCAGTTCGTGCTGGCGCCCACGTACCCGTCGAACAGGGATCCGACGGTGTAGTTGCGGTTGAGGTCGACGCCCCACATGGTCCGGTAGTTCGGGTCGCGGGAGGCGCCGGTGCAGTGGTTGACCAGGTTCTTGCGCTGGAAGTTGTAGTCGTGGAACGAGTAGTTCGCGCCGTCCGGGTTCACCGTCGGGATGACGAACACGTCCACCTGCTCCAGCAGCTTGCGCGTCGCCGCGTCGGTACGGGCGTTCGCCAGCAGCCGCTCGGCGAACTCCAGCGTGACGAGCGGGGTGGCCCACTCGCGGGCGTGCTCCTGCGAGTACGCCAGCACGCCGATTCGGGAGCCGTCGCGGTGCTTGCCGATGCGCAGCGCCTGCACCGTCCACGGCCCGGCCGGCACCTCGGTGCCCTGCAGCCCGTCGTCGAGGCGTACCGGCCCGGTGACCGGCATCGGCAGCCCGGCCGAGCCGTCCTCCACGGTGGCCCGGAAGCGGGCGCCGCGCGGCGCGTTGATCAGGGCGGCGACGTCGTCGGTGGTGCTGGTCACCTTGCCCGCGCGGTCGGTGGCCAGCGAGATGGTGAGCACCCGGTCCCGGTAGCGCATGCTCAGCGGCCGGTTCGGCCGGCCCGGGTCGACGGTGCGTACCTGCACGCCGTTGAAGCCCTGGTCGCCGAAGCGGACCGACTCCACCACGACGGCGGCGGCCGCCGGGTCGCCCAGGTAGGCGGCGGCGGTCCGGCGGTAGCCCTGGGTCTTGTTCGGCAGGTCGATGACGTCGACCAGGTCGCGGTACTGGCGGCCGAGCCGGGCAATGCGCGCCTTGATGTCGACCGGCGTCAGGTACGCGTCGATGAAGTCCTTCTGGTAGCCGGCGGGCTGCGGCGGCGGGGTCGCGTTCGGCCACAGCGACGGGGTAACCGGCCGGCTCGTGCCGCCCAGCGTGGAGGTGGCGGTGAGCTGCACCGGCCGGCTCGGCACCGGCTGCGGCAGCGCGTAGTGGTACTGGTACTCGCCCGAGTCCTCGAAGCGGTACAGCGGGAACGAGCCGCTGGCGCCGTCGGCGGCCCGCCAGTTCACCGTGATCTCCACGTCCGGGTCGTCGGTGGCGGTGGTGGCGACCTGGGCCTGGAGGAACGTCCGGCCGCCGGTGGTCCACCAGTACGCCTGGAGGAACTGGAGCGTGTCGACAGCGGTGGCACCGCTCGTCCGCAGCCCGGCCCGGGTGCGGTCCTGGGCGGCGCGGCGGCTCTCGGCCAGGTGCCGGGCCCCGTCGTCGGCGCGCTGCACCACCTGCACGGCGGTGGCCCCCTGCCGGGTGAGGTCGGCGAGCTGCCGGCCGGTGAGGACCAGGTCGGCGATCAACACGCCGTCGCGGGAGCGGGGGCGGTTGGCCAGGTCGGCGCCGCCGGCCACCAGGCGGTCGAGTTGGGCCCGGTCGGCGAGCTGCACGCGGACCAGCGCGGTCTCGGCGGGGGCGAGGGTGATCGCGGGGGAGGGCGGTGCGGCGGCGCCCGGCCCGGGATGGGCCAGTGCCGCGGCGATCAGGATGCTGGTGGTGGCGAGTGCGGTCCACCGTCGTCGGACGAACACGGGGCCTCCTGACGAACGTCGATCTCTCTGCCGTTCACACCAGCCGAGGCATCGATCGCTGTCAAGCTCACTTCCGGTCAGCCGGCGAACCGGTACAACCGGAACTCCTTGTCCGCGCCGCACACCAGCATCTCGGTGTTCCAGGAGCAGGACTCGCTGCGGATCTGCTTGAGCTGCCCCATCTCGACCGGCTTTCCGTCCACCGCCGTGCCGGCGAGGACCCGGTCGTCCTCGTACGCGCTGGGTGCCTCGGAGAAGATCAGCAGGTTGCCGGCGTCCAGCCGGACCGCGACGCCGTCCCGGTCGCGCAGCACCGCGGTGCCGTCCGGCGCGAACAGCGTCACCGCGTCCGCTGAGCCCTGCCCGGCCAGCACGTGCTCACCGACCGGCACCAGCGACTCGGCGCGCGGCGCCGGCCACTGCCGGGTGCCCTCGCCCTCGGTCGCCGCCACCACCCGGGTGCCGTCGGCGCCGCTGCTGGGCGTCTCCAGCAGGCACACGCGACGTTCCCCGCAGGTGACCAGGTCCTTCACCCGGCCGCCCTGTTCCGGCGCCTCGTACAGCACGCCGGGCGTGCCGAGGCTGCCCAGGTCGTAGGCGAGCAGCCGCAGGCCGCGCTCGTTCTCCGCCACGTACAGCCGGTCGTCGCGGGCGGCCATCGGATCGTCGAGAGCGGCCACGTTGCCCCGCTCCTTGAGGATCTTCCCGCTGCGCAGGTCCAGGATCCGGACCGAGCGGTCCGCGCCGACCTGCACCAGCCGGTCCGCCTTCCCCGCCCACGGGGCGAGCGGCGAGCCCTCGGCGTCCCCGGGCCCGTCCAGTGCCGCTCCGGTGCCGACCGGCAGCACCTTCGTGCGCGCGTCGCCGTACTCGGTGCGCGGGTTGCGCCGCTCCCACCGCTGCCTGCCGTCGTCCAGCCGCAGCCCGACGAGGCGCTCGCCGTCGCGGTCCACCCGGACCACCGTGTCGGGCCCGAAGAACAGCGCGTCGTCGCGGCCCACGTCGGTCCGCCAGCGCTGCTTGCCGGAATCGCCGTCGAGCACCGCGAGCACGCGCGGGGTGCCGCTGCCGGTGGCGTCGCCGAGGACGAGCAGCCCGTCGGGCAGCGCCCGGATCGCCGCCCACCGCTGCGTGGCCGCGTCGGTCCGCTTCTCCCAGACCGTCTTGCCGGTGCCCGCCTCGACGGCTGTCACCTGGAGGTGGCCGTCGGGCAGCGACCGGGCCAGGTAGGCGCGGTCACCGAGCGTCGCGGTGAACATCTGGTCCGGCCGGTTGTCACCGGCGGCCACCGTCTTCACCAGCTCCGCGGTGTGGAAGTCGAGCGCCGGGTGCCGGTCCCGGAACACCCAGAGCAGCACCGCCGCCGACACGGCGACGACCACGAGACCCGCGCCGAGCGCGATCCACCGGCCGCGCCGGGGCCGGCCGCCGCCGGTCCGGACGCCGTTCGGCGCGGGGGAGAAGGGCGTCCCGGGTACGCCGGGCTGCCATCCTCCGCCGGGCGGGGGCGGCGGCATCCCGGGTACGCCGGGTCCGGCGTGGTGTCCGGTGGGTGCCGCCCCCGGCGGCACGAAACCGGGGGCGCCCGGAGCGCCGTCGTACCTCGGATGCGGCACCGTGCCCCCGGCGTGCGGCGTGCCGTCGTACCTCGTGGGGGACGTCGGTGGGACGGGGCCGTCGGCGACCAGCGTGCCGTGCGGTCCGGCGGGCGCCGCGTCCGCACCGACGAACGGCGCGGTCGGGTTCGTCCTCGTCGCACCGGCCGGGACCGTGGCGGCGCTCGCCGTGCCGGCGTCGGTCTCGGCCGGCGCGGGCCCTGTCGGTTCGGGCTGCGTCGGCGCGGATGGTGCCGACGCGACCTGGACCGGCACGGCGGGACGGCCGGGCCGCCGGGGCAGCGGCAGGTCGGTGAGCGCGCCCTCCGCGACCGGCATCTCCGGCTGTTCCAGCACCGTCGGCGCGATGCCCAGCTCGGCGTGCAGCAGCCGGGCCACCAGCGGCACCCGGGTCGACCCGCCGACCAGGAACAGGCCGGAGAGCTGCTCCGGGCGCAGCCCGGCGGCGGCGGTCACCTCCCGGGTCTCCGTCACCGCCCGGGCCAGCAGCGGCGCGGCCAGGCGTTCGAAGTCCTCGCGGGTCAGCGGCACCGCCGCCTCCACCCCCGGTACGGCGACCGGCGCCACCATGGCCCGGGACAGCATCTCCTTCGCGCCGCGCACGTTGTCCCACAACTGCTGGCGGTCCCGCCGCTCGGCGGTGGTCGTCGGGTCGGTCAGCCGGGCCCACTCGCGCGGGTGGGCCGGGCCGACCAGCTCGCCGAGCCGTCCGAGCAGGGCCGCGTCCAGGTCGAGGCCGCCGAGGTCGGGGATCCCGCCGGTGGCGACCAGTTGGAAACCGGAGTCGCCCCACGGGTCGGCGCCCTCGTTGCGCAGCACCGCCACGTCGAGCGTCCCGCCGCCGAAGTCGAACACCGCCACCGCACCGCCCACCGGCACCGGCCGGCGCAGCACCTGCGTGAAGTAGCGCGCGGCTGCCACCGGCTCGCGCAGCAGGCGGGTGCCCGGCGCGATCGGCCCGGCGAGCGTGTGCTCGGCCGCGGCCGGCCAGCCTGCGAGTTCCAGCGCGTCGTGCAGCACCTGACGGCGGGCCGGCGTCCAGGCCGCCGGATGGGTGACCACCGCCGGGGGCAGCATCCCGACCGCCGCCACCGCCGCGTCCGCGACCGCGCGCAGCGTCGCGGCCAGCAGCTCCGCCGGCCGGTACGCCCGCCCGCCCAGCTCCACCGTCTCGTCGTCGACCCGGCGCTTCGGGTTCGGCTCGTAGGCGGCCGGGTCGGCCTGGGCCAGGCGCTGCGCGTCCCGCCCGACGTGCAGATGACCGTCCGCGTCGGCGTACACGCCGGACGGCAGGATCGGGTGGCCGTCGACGAGCACCGGCCGGGTCCGCCCGTCCGGCCAGCGCAGCACCGCCACCGTGTTCGAGGTGCCGAGGTCCACGCCGAGGGCGAAACCGTCCTGCTGGCCTGCCATCCGCGGCTACCTCCACCACCCGACGAGGATGTCCGGCCCGCATCGTACGCAGCCCACGCTGCCCCGCTTCCCACCCGGCCCGGCGGAATGGGGTGGCCGGTGGGACCGTGGCCGAATACCGTCGCGGTCATGAAGGTGATCTCCGTCAACGTGGGCCGACCGCAACCGAACCCGTGGAAGGGCATCGGGGCCACCGGCATCGACAAGCGGCCCGTGGACGGCCGGGTCGCCGTCACCGCGCCCGGCCCCAGGGGCACCGGCGCGGTCGGGCTCGCCGGCGACCGGGTCTACGACGTGGCCCACCACGGCGGCACCGACCAGGCGGTCTACGCGTACGCGCGGGAGGACCTCGACCACTGGGAGGCCGAGCTGGGCCGCCCGCTCGCCGACGGCTGCTTCGGCGAGAACCTGACCACCAGCGGGCTGGACGTCAACGGCGCGCTGATCGGCGAGCGGTGGCGGATCGGCCCGGACCTGGTGCTGGAGGTCTCCTGCCCGCGCATCCCCTGCGGCACGTTCCAGGGGTGGCTGGGCGAACGCGGCTGGATCAAGCGGTTCACCGAGGAGGTACGGCCCGGTGCGTACCTGCGGGTGGTCACGCCGGGCAGCGTCGGGGCCGGAGACCCGGTCGAGGTGGTGCACCGGCCCGGCCACGACGTGACGGTGGCGCTGGTGTTCCGGGCCACGACGCTGGAGACGGAACTGCTGCCCCGGCTGCTGGTCGCCGACGCGCTGCCCGAGGAGGACATGGCGCGGATCCGCCGTCGCTTGACCTGAACCGCACTTCAGGTCGGACGCTTGCCGGCGTGCTGAACTCCGTACTCGACGAGGCGTACGAGCGCGTACGCCACACCGGTCCCGAGCGCGACGGGTGGCTGTCCAACCACGTGCCGATGGCGGCGGAGGCCCTGGTGCGCCACGGCCACGGGCAGGCGGTGCACCGCTGGATCGACGCGTACGCCGACCGGCTGGAGGAACGCCCGCGTGGCATCCGGCGCATCGCCGCCGAGGAGTGGCGCGACCCGCTGGGCGACCCGGTGCGCACCGGCGACTGGCTCGACCTCTTCGACCGCGAGCTGGCCGGCGAGCCGTGGCGCGACGTGCTGACCCGCTGGTGGCCGCGCCTGCTGCCGGGCATCGCCGCCGGCGCCACGCACGGTGTCATCCGGGTCGGCCACGCCGTCCGCGCGCTGCTCGACGCCGAGACCGGACCACGGGTGACCGAACTCGGCCAGGGGCTCGCCTACTGGGCCGCCCGCTGGCAGCCGCTCGCCCCGCCCGGCACCGGGGCGTACCCAGCAACCGACGCCCGATCCGCGCTCGACGCCGTGCCCCGCGTACCCGATCAGCGGTTCGGCATCCGGTCCCGCCTGGCGCAGCTCGCCGACCTGGACCGGTGGCCGGCCGTCGCGGCCGCCGTACCAGGCGACGCCGCCGCCGACGTGCCCGCCCGGCTCGCCGCCGTCGTCGACGCCGCGGTGCTCCGGCACGGCACGCACGGGTACGCCGCCCCGGTCATGCTCGTGCACGCCGCCACCGCGCCGAACGCCGTCCTGCGTACCCTGCGCGCGCTGCCGCCGGCGCTGTGGCAGCCGAGCCTGGCCGCCGCCTGGGCGGCGACCGCCGCCGTCACCGCCGCCTACGCCCCGGCCGAGGCCCGGTCCCTCCCGCCGGCCGCCGGGCCGGAACTCGACGAGGCCATGGCGCGGGCGCTGGACACCGGGGACGCGCACGCGATCAAATTCGTCGACACCCTGAGCGATGCGTACGCCCGCAGCGGTGACCCGGCCCTGCTTGCCGTGGCCGCCCGATCCGTCGAGCAGATCGCCGCCGACTGACGGCCTCGGCTCGGTACCACCGACACCTGGAGGGTCGATGACACCCGACGACGAAGCGTTCCTGCGCCGCGCCGTGGAACTCGCCGACCGGGCGGGCGCGTCCGGCGAGCGGCCGTTCGCGTCGCTGCTCGTCGGCGCGGACGGCACCGTCCTGATCGAGGACCACAACACGGTGGTCTCCGACCGGGACGTCACCGCGCACCCGGAGCTGAAACTGGCCCGCTGGGCCGCCCGGGAGCTCGCCCCCGAGGCGGCGGTCGCGACCACCATGTACACCAGCTGCCAGCCCTGCCCGATGTGCACCGTCGCGATCAACGCGTCCGGCCTCGGCCGGGTCGTGTACGCGTTGTCCACCGAGCAGTTCGAGCAGGTCAAGCCCGCGACTGCGGCGCCACGTCCGGTGCGGTACGACGGGCCGGCGCTGTTCGACGAGGCGCGCCGGCCGATCGAGGACCACTACTGAGGGCGCGTTCGCAGACCGAGGATCCCGGCGACCGTCCTCGCGCGGGGCACCGGGGATGGCGTGCGACGCCTACGCTGTGCCGCACGGCGACAGGGGGTGGCCCGATGGGGCGTCGGCTGGGGTACGTCGCGATGGCGCTGCTCGGCGCGCTGCTGTTCGGCACGGCCGGCCTGGCCGTCGGGTCCTGGTACGGCGGCCGGGGCGCCCTATCGCTGAGCCCTGAGGCAGCTCGGAGCGCGGCCGGCGAACTGCTCCCCGGTGTCGAGCCGAGCGGCTCGACGACCGTGCGCGGCTACCGGTACGGCGTCTTCCTGGCCGCCGACGACCTCGGCGGTAACCGGGCCGAGTTCCAGTACGGCGACGGCCCCGACTGCACGTTGTCGGAGCGGATGCGGGGTGCCGCCGAGACGGGCGGGTGGCGGGAACTCCGTCGGGTGCCGGGAGCATCGTGCGACGGCTGGCGGGCCGAGCGAGACGGTATGACGGTCACCCTCACGCATCCGGCATACGGGTCGAGGCTGAGCATCACGCAGAGCGCTCCCGGAGGGTTCCGCATCGCCACCATCACCGGCACCCTGCTCGGCGTCGCCGCCGGTGCGGCGCTGTTCTGGGCGGCGGCGCGGAGTCGCCGGCCGGTACCCCTGGTGGTCGGCACGCTGGTGACCGTCGGCCTGTTCCCGGCAGCCGTCGTCACCTGGGCGGACCTGGCCGTGCACCGGCTCGCCGAGCCGGTGTGGCCCGTCTGGCGCGGGCTCGCTCCGGTGCTGGTGCCGTTCTGGCTGGTGCTCCTTCTGATCGGCGTGATCGTCCTCGCGAGGCGACCGGATCCGGCAGTGCCCGCCACCGACGCGGTCGCGGCTGGCCGTGCCGGCTGATCAGTGGACGCACAACTCGTCGTACGGCACGCAGTCCCACAGGGTGTTCGCACGCTCGCGGACGACCGCGAACACCGGCCGGGACAGCACGACGTCGCCCGTCCGCTGGACGCGCATGACGATCCCCAGGTCGTCGGAGGCCGGATCGCCTTCCGGGGCGTACTGCGGCGCGATGCCGCGCGCCAGCACGTAGCTCAGGAACTGCTCCTCCAGCCGGGACGGCACGCGTCCGACCAGGCTGATCCCGTCCAGCGTCACCTGTGGGCCGTACCGCGCATCGACGACTACGCAGAACAGGCCCTCTGACCTGCCGAAATAAGCCGTGACCGCCGTGGCGTGGGCAGCGACGCCCGCGTTGCGGAACTCCGCCTTCGTCGGCCGGTCGAAGTCGCGGTGTGCGACGGAAACCGATGCGGCGAACCCGGGCAGCGCCTCGGCGGCCTCGTCGTGGCTCATTCCGAACCGCAGAGGTCCCACGCCGGCTCCCGGCGTGTACGTCCACTGCTCCCGCTCGGCCTCGGTCAGGACATGCCAGGGGTTCGTCATGAGGCAGGCGCTTCCATCTCGTTCGTGGCCGCGGGGTTCGTGCTCGGCCCGGCTCGCCACCAGCGGGTGCCGATGGGTCTTCGGTTGTTCGTCCATTCTCCGGACGCGTTGCGCCGAAGCCCGGAAGCGGTCCGGGAAGTGGAGGACAGCCGCGGGACGCGGGCTAGCCTGACCGCCGTGACAACGATCGAGCAGTTGGAACGGGACGTCTGGCCGGACCCCGGCCGGGAGGCCACGTCTCTCGTGAGGCGCTGCTCGGAGCTACGACGCAAGCCGCTGGCCGAGTTCACCGTGGAAGACCTGCGCATCATGCTCGGGCAGGGGAGCGGCGTGTCGGCGCTGCTGCCTCTCGCGGTACAGGTCCTGCTCCGCGATCCGTTGGCCGAGGGCGACTACTACCCGGGTGACCTGCTCGCCAACGTGCTGCGGCTACCCGACTCGGCGTGGTCGGGCCTGCGAACGGAACGGGAGCGGCTGCGGTCGGTTCTGGCGGAGCTCGTCGCCGGTCGCCCGTCCTCCGACGCCGGTCCGGACCCTCGTGACCCGGACCAGCGTCTTCGCGGCGCCATCAGGCAGTTTCTCGGCGATGAGAGCGGAGTTCCAGCTAGTGGGTACGCCAGTCCATGGCGTCGAGCAGGACCTCTACCAGGGCCGACCGATTCGCCGCGCCGATCTCGTCCAGCGCCCGGTGCATGACGTTCCCGGCGTCCTCGGGCAGTTCCTGCGGACCGAGCATCGGCAGCATCAGGATGAGCCGCTGCGCCCAGGTCAGCCGCTCGTCCGGCAGTGCCGCCGCGGCGAGCAGTTCCGCCCAGGTCATCGCGGACGTGAACCCGTGGCCCTCGACCGAGGCGACAACCTTCGCCGGCCGCCCCGGCCGATCCTCCACGAAGTCGAGTCCCGCCTCGTCCTCCAGGTTGCGGTAGACGATCCGAAGCCACACCTCTCCGTCGAGCCGCACCGAGACCGCCGGCCAGCGCTCCGGGTCGTTGAGGACGTCACACATCGCGTCGTAGTCGGCGGCCTGCACTCCGAAGGCGGCCTCCGACTCCCGGTGGGCGCCGAGCGGTCCGGACAGGAAGTGCAACCAGAAGGCGGGGTATCCGACCACGCCGTCTGCCGCATGGACGGTCGCGTCGCACTCGACGTCGTAGCCGGGCGGGGACATGGTGGTATAGCCGGGGATCGTGAAGGCGGGTCCGAGGGCCGGCGACATGGCCCGGATTCAACACGACACCGGACCGAGACCGTACGCCCAGCAGAGGACAGACATTGCAGCCGATGACCTTCAGCCACACGATCTCCGCACCGCCGGAGAAGGTGTGGCGGTGCCTCGCCGACGTCGCGCGGTATCCGGCGCTGCTGACCAAGGTCGACGCGACTGAGCTGCTCCACAGCCAGGCGTTCGGAACGGGCACGAGGTGGCGGGAGACCCGCAGGCCGTACGGCTGGCCCGTCACCGTGGAACTCCGCGTGACCGACTGCCGGCCCCCGTTCCGCTACGTCGTCGAGTGCTTCGCGGGCGGGCACAGTGTGACCGAGTACCGGCTGGTTCCCGGTGCCGCGGCTGGCACCACCGACCTCCAGCTCACCTACACCTTGACCGGTGGCTCACCGATCCATCGGATCAGCCGGGTCATCGCCCGTCGACGGTTCCTCACCTGCATCAGGGAGAACAACGTCCAGGACCTGCTCGACATCGAGCGAGCATGCGGGGCCAATGCGTGAGGACGCAGGCAGGTGGCAGGAGCCTCGTACGGTCGACGGGGTGTTGTTCGAACCGGTGACCGCGGAGTTCTCGTTCCTCGACGACGGGAACGAGCTGGTCGGCGACGTCGTCCGGCCGCCCTGGCCGGGGCCGTACCCGGCGGTGGTCTTCGTCGAGGGTTCCGGGCCGGGCGGTCGCGACCAGGGGGCGTGGCAGACGAGGCTGGCCGCAGCCGGCTTCGCGAGTCTCGCCTACGACAAGCCCGGTTCCGGTGCGTCGACGGGTGACTGGACCCGTCAGACCATGGCCGACCGCGCCGCCGAGACCGTGGCCGCGGTCCGGGCCGTGCGGAGCCGCGAGGACGTGCTGTCCGGCGCGGTCGCGCTGATCGGCGGTAGCCAGGGCGGCTGGGTGGCTCACCTCGCTGCGGCAGCGGACCACCGGATCGCGGCGGTGGTGACGGTGTCGGGGCCGGGCGTGAGCGTACGGGACCAGGAGGAGTACCGGCTCCGCCACCAACTCGCTGCGGAGGGCTTCGGCGGCGCCGACATCCAGCAAGCGCTTCTCCTGCTACGCGACCAGATCCGGCGGGTCCGGTCGGGCGACGACCCGGCGCGCGTGCACGCCGCGCAGGCGCACTGGCACGGCGCTCCCTGGTATCCGATGCTCGCCGGGACGACACCCGAGTCCATCGCGTTCATCGCGGGCATCGCGGACTACGACCCCGCCCCGGCACTGGCGGCTCTGCGCTGCCCGCTGCTGGCGATCTTCGGCGCGGACGACCTGCTCGTGCCGGTGGAGGCGAGCGTGCGCGCCATCAGCGGCACCCTCGACGGCGCACGCCACGCCGATCACACGACTGTGGTCTTCCCCGGTGCCGACCACAGCATCCGCGTCTACACGGGGGAAGGGCCCGCGCAGGTCAGGGAGGGGCGCTACACCCCTGCCGAGCGAGCGCCGGGCTTCGACGAACTCGTCGTCACCTGGCTGCAGCGCCGCCTGCAGGCGACCGACCTGGGGTACGCGGCGCGCTGATCGCGGCATGGGCGGGTGCTCACGCGGGGAACCACCTCCACTGCCCCTCGGAGACGACCTCGACGGCGCCGTCGGTCACCTTGATGGCCGTCTGGTCGTCGATCGCGTACGCCGGACCGGCGATCTCGGCCGCCCACTTCTCGGCAGACGCCATGGTGTTGTCCGGTTCGAGGCCCAGGTGCGGGAAGATCGAGAAGTCGACGAGCCCGAGCGTGCGGTCGTCGGGTGCGGACTGCCACTCGACGAATTCCGTACCGATCCGGGGGGTGAGCACCATGCTGCCGGCGCTCAGCCCGACCCAGACGGTGTCCCGCAGCGACGGCAGGAGGTCCGCCAGCCCGGACTGCCGCATCCAGTGGCACAGGTACGTCGCGTCGCCACCGTGCACGAGCAGGACGTCGGCCTCCCGGACCCAGGGGACCCAGTGCTCCTGGCCGATGCTGGGTAGCGCTGACAGTTCGAGTACGCCCAGCGACTTCCAGCCGAGACCGCTCATGGGCAGCGGCGTCTGACCGGTGATGAAGCGCCAGGCCGAGGCCGGTCCGCCCATCGGGTACGCCGCAGTGGGGATGCAGAGGGCGCTGGATTCAGCGATCGGCTTGCCCAGCAGGTCGACCAGCGCATCGTTGATGCTCGGGTTCTGGACGCCTGCGGATGTGAGGAGAAGTTTCACGCTTGCCTCCTGCGCGTAGCGGTCATGATGCTCTGCCCGGTGTCCGGAGATCGGTGCACAGGAATGCTGACCGGACGCGGTAACGAAACTCATCGCGATCCCGGCTGTACGGCCGGTCGATGCTGGCCGGGGAGAGCCCTAGGCTGACGCCATGCCGGCGGAGCACGAAGTGATCGACCTGGACGAACGCGATCACCGGCCGGCGGATTCGGACGGCGCTGTTCCTGGTCGCCGCGTGTCCGGACGAACGATGAACGTACGGCTCGTTGCTGCCTTCGTGATCGGCGCTGTGCTCGGCGGTGTCGGTGTGAGCGAGCTGCGAGTCTCGCGGGACGAGCGGGAGCGGAATGCCTCGGTCGCGCTCGTGGCCCTACCTCAAGACAGAGTCAGCGGGGGTTCGGGTACGGAAGCCCTGGGCGTCGTCCAGCTGAACGGACAGCTCGCGGTGATCAACACGGGACCCGCGCCGATCACTGTCGGTGCGGCTGTCGGTCAACGACCGGGCATCCAGGTCCGTGACACCGGCCAGTCGAGGCTGCTACGACCTGGCGGTACCGGCTGGATCGATGTCGAGGTGCGCGTCGAGTGCGCTAGTTCCACCGCGTTCGAGAGCGAGCCGTTGTCGATACGGTTCTCGGTCGAGACCGCCGACCGGCAGGCCAGAGAGGTCAGCTACCCCGTCGCCGTGAAAGGAAGCGCCTGGGAGCGGGAGGCGGAGATGCCGTGCGCGTACCTCAGTCACTCGGGGAGACGCGGCGGCTAGCGCAGGGGTCACAGCACCATGCGGGCGGCCCTGCTCCATCAGCACACCATCGGCGAGCGCGACCATGAGATCGCCTCGGCGCTGCATCACCGGATCGCCGGGGCGGGCTGACATCGCCGGTGAACGGCGCAAGATCGAAAATGGGGGAGGAATGCGATGGCCCAGGTGCCGCGATCATGCGGTCTGCCTGGGCCTTCGTTGGTGGAGCGGGCGACGGGAATCGAACCCGCACCGTCAGTTTGGAAGATCGTGCTCAGCCGGTCGTGATGCCCGAAACGCCTGGTCCCAACGGTCGAGCCAGTTGCCCCTCGTGCCCGCTCATGACCGCTGCGCGCCCCGGCTACTGGCCCATGGATGGCCCATGATGGCCTTGGGAGACACCATCATGTAACGCCCCCCGATATAGCTTCGCGTCCGATATATTGCGGGCATGGACACACCGCTACGTGAGCCGACCTTCTTGATCCTGACCGCGCTGGCGAAGGAGCCGATGCACGGCTACGGGTTGATCGGCGAGGTTGCCGTTCTTTCCGATGGCAGAGTTTCACTGCGTCCAGGCACCCTCTACGGGGCGCTTGACCGGCTGGTCGACGCCGGCCTGGTGGAGGTCGACCGGGAGGAGGTCGTGAGCGGTCGAGCGCGTCGCTACTACCGCCTCTCGCCAGCCGGCGACGCCACTTTGGCGGAGGAGACGGACCGGCTGCGGCGCAACGTCGAGGCGGCCACGACGCGGCTTCGCGCGCGAGCCCGCACCGGCCGGTCGCTCACTGCGCGTACCGCCGGAGGCTTGGCGTGACCAACTTGGAACGCAGGTACCTGCGCCTGCTGAATGTGTACCCCTCGGACTATCGCCGGGCGCGTGGGGCCGAGATCGTGGGAACGTGCCTTGACCTGGCCAAGCCTGGCCAACGCTGGCCCTCACCTGGCGACATCACGGATCTCGTGCGCGGCGGCGTCCGTCAGCGGCTGCGCGCCGCCGGCCTCATTGATCTCGTTCCCGGGGTGCATCTCGCCTCGGTCGTGGCATTGCTCGCTGCTACCGCCTTTGCGGCCATCTGGTGGGTGGCGGAACTGCGTCCCGTGGCGCCCGTTGGGGACCACCCGCACATGAGTCCCTTCGCCTCACTCGGGTTCATTGCGTGGACCGCCTGGCTGGTCGCCGCGATCGCCGCAACCGTCTCCCCGGGCCGGACGACGCGAGTCGCGGTAGCCGTAGCTCTTGCGCTCACGATCGCGGCAGTGCCACTGAGCGCGTTGACCGGCCTGTCCAGGCCACCGCTGTTCATCCTGCTGCCGCAAGTCACTCTTGGCGCGCTAGCGCTCCTCCTGCCGGAGGGGTCTTTGACCCTCATTCGGGTTGGAGTACCACTCGCGGCGGTAGGCGCAGGTGGGACAGCGGCTTACCTGATCCTGCATGACGCGTTCGATGGGTACTACGCCGCCAGTACCGCCCGGTTTCTACCGGCCGCCGGTGGGCTTCTGCTGGCTGTCGCTCTGCTACTGGCTCTCGGCCCGGCCCTCCATCGTGACAACCGCGGCGTCTGGGCCTCGCTGGTGTTACTTACTCCGGTCGCTCAGCTCTCGCTGCACAAACTGGCTGGAAGTGTGAGCCCGTGGCGGGGCTCCCCAAGTGTGGAGTTCAGCGCCCTCGCCACGTACGCAGTCCTCGTGAGCCTGCTCGGCCCGGTCCTTCTCACGCTGGTGGTCGTCGCTCGCCAACGGCCGGGTGGTAACGGCGAAAGAGGCGGGCATCGCGGCAATCGCGGAAGCATTCGCCGACACATGTTTCGGATCTAGCCCCAAGCCAAGGTCAGCCAGGCTGGCACCAGTCGGTCGCTTCGTTCGTCAACGGGGGTGGGCGAAGCAATCCGGCGGGCTGGCAGTCGGAAACTGATCAGGCGCCGCACAAGCGTCTAGGCGGGGCCAGAAGGCGGGTCTCCTCGTCGGGCAGTCGTCAGACCGTCCAGCCTCCCCAGGCCGGGACAAGGTGGAGCGCCCTACTGGACGTACGACCTTGGCCCGGCCTGGGGAGGCTGGTAGCCCTTGTGGTGCCCGGCGAGGTGATCCGCTCCCGGCCGATCTCTGAGGAGGGTCGGGGTTCGGGGCGGAGCCCCGAGGTCTTCAAGCTCTTGCATCTCGTAAGCGTGGCCGGCCGGCCCGGCCGATGCCGGCCGGAGGTCGCCAGCAGGCCGGGGCCGGGCCGGCGCGGCCCGCTTGCGGGCCGCCTTGACCGCCGTCGACGCTGACGCCCTGGTCTTCACCGGCGACAAGGGCGCGCTGCTGCGATCCGGCAACTTCGGCCGTGCGGCCAAGTGGACGCGGACGGTCGAAGCGCTCGGGCTGCCCGGCTTCCACTTCCATGACCTCCGCCATACCGGCAACACCCTCGCCGCAGCCTCTGGCGCGAGCACTCGCGAGCTAATGCAGCGAATGGGACACGCCAGCATGCGGGCGGCGTTGATCTACCAGCACGCAACCAGCGAGCGGGACCGCGAGATCGCCTCGGCCATGGACCAGCGGATCGCCCGGCAGACCCGGCGCAAGGGCGGCCAGAGCAGCTAATGGCCCACGGATGGCCCGCAAGATCGGAGCGGGGGAGTGGCCGACCGGCCCAGGATCGGGGGACGCAGCCTCTGACCTGGGCCGGAGGCTGTTGGAGCGGGCGACGGGAATCGAACCCGCACCGTCAGTTTGGAAGACTGAAGCTCTGCCATTGAGCTACGCCCGCGAGCGCCCCACCACAGCAGGGCGCGCCGACAGCGTACCCAATGAACCACGGCCACCGCGCAGCGCGTACCCGGAGGTTCCCGCCGACCTTCAAGATCCATGCCACTTCGGCGAGGTGGCGCCATCCCGGGCCCTCGGACCCAGCCACTTCCCCGAACTGGCGCCTGGCGCCGCCCAGCCGCCCGCCCGGCGCCGCCCAGCCGCCCGCCCGGCGGCGCCCGGCCGCGCCCGGCGGCCGCCGCGCCGTGCCCCGTCACCCGCGCGGGTGGCCGGACGGCATACACTCTTCGTCGCCACCGGGGTGTGGCGCAGCTTGGTAGCGCACTCGCTTTGGGAGCGAGGGGCCGTGGGTTCAAATCCCGCCACCCCGACTGTCGTTCGCGACCGGATCGTCCCGGGAACCGCCGGTTTTTTCCGCGCGGTGCCCGGGCCCTGCCGATG
Organism: Micromonospora sp. CA-248089; assembly: GCF_050948515.1. Classification (NCBI taxonomy): domain Bacteria; kingdom Bacillati; phylum Actinomycetota; class Actinomycetes; order Micromonosporales; family Micromonosporaceae; genus Micromonospora; species Micromonospora sp. CA-248089. The sequence goes on along the minus strand of NZ_CP192016.1, from coordinate 5,114,346 downwards.
CCGTCGGCCGGCTCGCCTACACTCGATGCGCGCAATCACGCCCCAGAACCAACACCCAGATCCGTCAAGGAGTACGCCTGTGAAGAGCACCGTCGAGACTCTGAGCCCGACGCGCGTGCGGCTCGCCATCGAGGTGCCGTTCGTCGAGCTCGAGCCGAGCCTCAAGAAGGCGTACCGGGAGATCGGCCAGCAGGTCCAGGTTCCCGGCTTCCGCCGGGGCAAGGTCCCCAGCGCGGTGATCGACCAGCGGGTGGGCCGGGGGACCGTCCTCAACGAGGCGATCCAGGAGGCCATCCCGCAGAACATCCTCGCCGCGGTCCGGGAGCACGACCTGAAGACGCTCGGCCGTCCCGAGGTCGACATCACGGAGTTCAACGACGGCGACTCGCTCAACTTCACCGCCGAGGTGGACGTCCGGCCGGAGATCACCCTGCCGGACCCGGCCACCATCGAGGTGACCGTCGACGAGATCGAGATCGCCGACAGCGAGATCGACGAGCAGATCAACAGCCTGCGCGAGCGCTTCGCCACGCTGAAGACCGTCGAGCGGGCCGCCCAGGAGGGCGACTTCGTGCAGATCGACCTCAACGCCACCGTTGACGGCGAGGAGGTCCCGGGCGGGTCGGCGAGCAACATCTCGCACGAGGTGGGCAGCAAGCAGCTCCTGCCGGGTCTGGACGAGGCGCTGGTCGGCCTGGCCGCCGGCGACAGCACCACCTTCACCACGCAGCTCGTCGGCGGCGACTACGCCGGCCGCGACGCCGACGTGGCGGTGACCGTCCGTACGGTCAAGGAGAAGGAGCTCCCCGAGCTCAACGACGACTTCGCGCAGATGGCCAGCGAGTTCGACACGATCGACGAGCTGCGCGGCGACCTGCGGGAGCGGGTGACCCGCAACAAGCAGGTCGAGCAGATCTACGCCGCCCGTGACAAGGCCCTGGAGCAGATGGTGGCCGCCGCCGAGGTGCCGGCGCCCGAGGGTGTCGTCAAGGAGGAGGTCGAGAGCCGCAAGGCCGCGATGATCGACCAGCTTGAGCGCATCGGCGCCTCCCTCGAGGAATACCTCGCGGCGGAGGAGAAGACCGAGGAGCAGATCGACACCGAGCTGACCGAGGCGGCCACCGACGGCGTCAAGATCCAGCTCCTGCTGGACACCCTGGCCGACTCCGAGGACGTGCAGGTCTCCGACGACGAGTTCGGTCACGAGATCGTGCACCGCGCGCAGCGCGCCGGCATGGCCCCGCAGCAGTACTACGACCAGCTGGTCCGCTCCGGTGCCGCCGCGGCCGTCTTCGGCGACGTCCGCCGGGGCAAGGCGCTCGCCGCGGTGATGGAGAAGATCAAGATCAAGGACTCGGCGGGCAACGAGGTCTCCCTCGACGCGCTGCGGGCCCAGAACGAGGCCGAGCACGACCACCAGCACTGATCATCGGGGGTGTCGGCCGCCGTCCCGCGCTGCGCGCCGGGAGGCGGCCGAAACCCTTTCCGGGGTACGCCGTGCGGGTGACTGCGCTGAGAGCGAACAGTGCCCCGACCGGGAGTACGCCTCCCGGCTGAGCGGTTAGTGTCGGGTAGGACGGTACGGAGAGCGAAGGGCTGCCATGACCGACATGCACATCCCCAAGAAGTCGCTCCGGGTGAACGAGGCCCGCGGTGGCGACTCCATTGGCAACCTCGACGACTCGGTCTACAACCGGTTGCTCAAGGAACGGATCATCTTCCTCGGCAGCGAGGTGAACGACCAGGTGGCCAACCGCATCTGCGCGCAGCTCCTGCTGCTCGCCGCGGAGGACCCGGACCGCGACATCTTCCTCTGGATCAACTCGCCGGGTGGCTCGGTCTACTCCGGCATGGCGATCTACGACACCATGCAGTACATCGACAACGACGTCTCGACCGTGGCGATGGGCATGGCCGCCTCCATGGGCCAGCTGCTGCTCTGCGCGGGCACCAAGGGCAAGCGGTACGCCCTCCCGCACGCGCGGATCATGATGCACCAGCCCTCGGGCGGTCTCGGCGGCACCGCGTCGGACATCGCGATCCAGGCCGAGCAGATGCTCTACACCAAGCGGATGTTCCAGGAGCGGGTCGCGTTCCACACCGGCCAGTCCCAGGAGCAGATCGAGGCGGACTCGGACCGCGACCGTTGGTTCACCGCCCAGGAGGCCATGGACTACGGCTTCATCGACAAGGTGATCATCGGAGCCGCCCAGGTTCCGGATGGCGCCGGGACCCTGAGCTGAGCGAGGAGCTGACGATGACCGACCTGAGCCTGCCGCCCCAGTTCGCGGCCGTGCACAACCGCTACGTCCTGCCGTCGTTCGTCGAGCGCACGTCGTACGGGATGAAGGAGTCCAACCCGTACAACAAGCTCTTCGAGGACCGGATCATCTTCCTCGGGGTCCAGGTGGACGACGCGTCGGCGAACGACGTGATGGCCCAGCTGCTGACGCTGGAGGGCACCGACCCGGACCGCGACATCATCATGTACATCAACTCGCCCGGTGGTTCGTTCACCGCCATGACGGCGATCTACGACACCATGCAGTACGTCCGCCCGGACATCCAGACCGTCTGCCTCGGGCAGGCGGCGAGCGCGGCGGCGGTGCTGCTCTCCGCGGGCACCCCGGGTAAGCGGATGGCGCTGCCCAACTCCCGGATCATCATCCACCAGCCGGCCACCGAGGGCGGCTACGGCCAAGGCTCGGACATCGAGATCCAGGCGCGGGAGATCCTGCGGATGCGGACGCAGCTGGAGGACATGCTGTCCCGGCACTGCAACCGCCCGATCGAGCAGGTCCGCAAGGACATCGACCGTGACAAGATCATGACGGCCGAGGAGTCCAAGGAGTACGGGCTGGTCGACACGATCCTGACCAGCCGCAAGAAGGGTCTGCTGGCGTCGCACGCCGCGGGCTGAGCAACGTGTGGTCGGAGGTCGGTCGGGGTATCGTTCCCGGTCGACCTCTGACACACCCGTTTTGGGGGTCGGAGAAAACCCGGCCACCGGGTAACGTCGGGTCTGTACCGCTCCGCCGGTCGGATCGGGTGGAGCCGACAGCATGGTGGGACGACAGGACGGACGGGCGCTCCGGCGCTCGCAGGTCAGGGCCGGCGTTCCGGCCGACGAGTGCAGGGAGAACGTAGGTGGCACGGATCGGTGACGGCGGCGACCTACTGAAATGCTCGTTCTGCGGCAAGTCGCAGAAGCAGGTCAAGAAGCTCATCGCGGGCCCTGGTGTCTACATCTGTGACGAGTGCATCGACCTCTGCAACGAGATCATCGAAGAGGAGCTGGCCGAGTCCGGCGAGGTGAAGTGGGAAGAGCTTCCCAAGCCGATGGAGATCTGCCAGTTCCTCGACAACTACGTCGTCGGTCAGGAGCAGGCCAAGAAGGCGCTCGCCGTCGCGGTCTACAACCACTACAAGCGGATCCAGGCCGAGGCCGCGGGTGCGCCGGGTTCCGGCACCGACGGCGTGGAGCTGGCCAAGTCCAACATCCTGCTGCTCGGCCCGACCGGCTGTGGCAAGACCCACCTGGCGCAGACGCTCGCCCGGATGCTCAACGTCCCGTTCGCGATCGCGGACGCCACCGCGCTCACCGAGGCGGGCTACGTCGGCGAGGACGTCGAGAACATCCTGCTGAAGCTGATCCAGGCCGCCGACTACGACATCAAGCGCGCCGAGACGGGCATCATCTACATCGACGAGGTCGACAAGATCGCCCGCAAGTCGGAGAACCCCTCGATCACCCGTGACGTCTCCGGGGAGGGCGTGCAGCAGGCGCTGCTGAAGATGCTCGAGGGCACTGTCGCCAACGTGCCGCCGCAGGGCGGGCGCAAGCACCCGCACCAGGAGTTCATCCAGATCGACACCACGAACGTGCTGTTCATCTGCGGTGGCGCGTTCGCCGGGCTCGACCAGATCATCGAGGCCCGCACCGGCTCCGGCGGCACCGGCTTCGGCGCCCGGCTCCGGTCGGTCTCCGAGCGGTCGACCGACGACATCTTCAGCCAGGTCATGCCGGAGGACATGCTGAAGTTCGGGCTGATCCCCGAGTTCATCGGCCGGCTTCCGGTGATCACCAACGTGCGCAGCCTCGACCGCAGCGCCCTGGTTCGGATCCTGACCGAGCCGCGCAACGCGCTGGTCCGGCAGTACCAGCGCCTGTTCGAGCTGGACGGCGTCGAGCTGGAGTTCGAGCAGCCCGCGCTGGAGGCCATCGCCGACCAGGCCATGCTCCGCGGCACCGGCGCCCGCGGCCTGCGGGCGATCATGGAAGAGGTGCTCCTCTCCGTGATGTACGAGGTGCCGAGCAACCCCGACGCCGCCCGGGTGCTGATCACCCGCGAGGTCGTCCTGGAGAACGTCAACCCGACGATCGTGCCCCGCGAGTTCACCGGCCGGCGCCGCCGGGACCGCGAGGAGAAGTCGGCCTGACCGCTGTTCGCGACCGCGCCCGGGTCAGCTCGGGCGCGGTTCGCGTGAACGGGTCCGCCGGTCCCACTCGCCCGACGGGGTGACCACCACCATCATCAGGCGCACCGGCCCGTCACCGGCCGTGCGGTAGCCGTGCTCCCGGTCGGCGTGGAACTCGACCGTCTCGCCGGCGCGTACCTCGTGGTCGACGCCGTCGACTGTCACCGTGGCGGCGCCGTCGAGTACGTGCAGGATCTCCCGGGTGCCGTGGGCGTGGTCGGAGGAGCGCAACGCCTCGCCGGGTTCCATCCGCCAGTCCCACAGCTCGACCAGGTCGGGTTCGCCGAGGCCGCTGAGCAGGCGCGCCAGGCCGCCGTGCGGGCCGCGCCACAGCACCGGCGCCTCGTCGGCCGCGCTGACCCGTACCGTGCTCTGTTCGGCCGGCTCCAGCAGCCGGGCGATGCTGACGCCGAACGCGTCGGCGACCCGGCAGAGCGTGCCGATACTTGGGTTGGTCCGGGCCCCCTCGATCTGCACCAGCATGCCCTTGCTGACCCCGGACCGGCCTGCCAGTTCCTCGAACGACCAGCCGCGCGCCGCGCGCAGCTCACGTACCTGGCGGGCGACGGCGGAGGTCACCGCGCCGACCCGTCCACCGGTATCGGTCATCACACTGTCCTTCACGGTCACTATTATGGTACGACTGCCTGGTGCTCCCCATTGTCCTCGCCGCGGTCTCCGCGCTCGCCTTCGGCACCGCCGACTTCGCGGGCGGCAAGGCGTCCCGGCGCGCCGACCCGATCGCCGTGACCGTGGTGTCGCAGATCCTCAGCGTCCCGCTGCTGCTCGTCCTTGTCCTCGTCGTGCCCGGCACGCCGAGCCCGCTCGACCTGGGGTGGGGACTGCTCGCCGGAGTGGCCGGCGCGGGCGGCGTCATGCTGCTCTACCGCGCGCTCGCCACCGGCGTGATGGCCGTCGTCGCGCCGGTCACCGCGATCACCGCGGCGATCGTGCCGATCATCGCCGGCCTCGTCCTCGCGCACTCGCCGGGTGCGGTGGCGCTCGGCGGCGCCGGGCTCGCCGTGGTCGCCATCGGGCTGGTCAGCCTGGGGGAGCGAGGCACGGCCCGCCGCGTCTCCGGCCGCGTGCTCGGCATGGCACTGGCCGCCGGGCTGCTCTTCGGCGTCTTCTTCGCCTTACTCGGGCAGGCCGACGAGAGCGCCGGCATGTGGCCGGTGCTGGCGGTACGCGTCAGCTCGATCGCGTTCGGCCTCGCGCTCGCCGTCCGTACCGGCGCACGCCTGCGACTGGGACGGCGAGTCCTCGGCTGGGCCGCGACCGCCGGCCTGCTCGACTCCGCCGCCAACGCGCTGTTCCTCGCCGCGGCGGGGCGAGGGCACCTGAGCGTGGTGGCCGCCATCGCCTCGCTCTACCCGGCGAGCACCGTCCTGCTCGCGCTCGCCGTCGACCGGGAACGGCTCCGGCCGGCACAGGTCGCGGGGCTCGGCTTCGCCGCGGCAGCGCTCGTGCTGTCCAGCGTCTGAGCCTGTCGCGCGCCCGCCTCCGGCCGTACCCTCGGGTCATGCGCGTCGCCGTCTGCCAGCTCAACGCCCGCGACGACCGGGCGGCGAACCTCGCCGCCGCCGAGGCCCTGCTGGTCAGGGCCGCGGCGGCCGGCGCGGATCTCACCCTCCTTCCGGAGTACGTCGACTATCTCGGTCACGCCGACCGGATGCCGCCGGCAGAGCCGGTCGACGGCACGGTGGGGCGGTTCTTCGCGGAGACCGCCCGCCGGCTGGGCATGTGGGTGATCGCCGGCTCGTTCCACGAGGCCGGCCCGGACCCGGCGCACACCTGGAACACCTCGCTGGTCTTCGACCGCGAGGGCGCGCTCGCCGCCACCTACCGCAAGATTCACCTGTACGACGTGGAGATCCCCGGCCGCGTCTCCTACCTCGAGTCGGCAACAGTCGCGCCGGGGGAGAAGCCCGTGGTGGTCGACGTCGAGGGCCTGCGGGTCGGCCTGTCCATCTGCTACGACCTGCGGTTCCCGGAGTTGTACCGGCAGCTCGCGACCGACGGCGGCGCCGAACTGCTCGTGGTGCCGGCGGCGTTCATGATGCACACCGGCCGGGACCACTGGGAGGTGCTGCTGCGGGCCCGGGCGATCGAGAACCAGTGCTTCGTGGCGGCGGCCGGACAGACGGGTGACCACGATCCGGGCCGGACCTGCTTCGGGCGCAGCATGGTGGTCGACCCGTGGGGGACCGTGTTGAGCCAGGTCGCCGACGGTCCGGGGCTGGCGGTCACCGAGATCGACCTGGAGCGGCTGCGGACGATCCGCGCCGAGCTGCCCAGCCTGGCCAACCGCCGGCTCTGACGGTTGTCAGCCGCCCAGGAGCAGACCCAGAGCGGCGATCCCGGCGA
>NZ_CP192016.1:2557500-5105000 GCF_050948515.1 Micromonospora sp. CA-248089 | reverse complement strand
GGTGGCGGATGTAAGCACCCTGTTGGGTCCTGAAAGAACAACCCGAGCGGTTGTCTTTCAGAGCCGGAGTCCGAGGTGATGCCTCGGGATGGCGCCAGGCATGGCCTGGTCTCGCATACCGCCGGCGGTGCAGCTGGGTTTGGTGTGGGGCTTGTGGGTTGTGGGTTGGTTGTTTGTTGAGAATTGCACAGTGGACGCGAGCATCTTTGTGGTCAAGTTGTCCAGGGCGAACGGTGGATGCCTTGGCACCAGGAGCCGATGAAGGACGTGGGAGGCCGCGATAGGCCTGGGGGAGCTGTCAACCAAGCTGTGATCCCAGGGTGTCCGAATGGGGAAACCCGGCATCAGTCATGTGATGTCACCCGCACCTGAACACATAGGGTGTGTGGGGGGAACGCGGGGAAGTGAAACATCTCAGTACCCGTAGGAAGAGAAAACAAATTAGTGATTCCGTGAGTAGTGGCGAGCGAAAGCGGATTGAGGCTAAACCGGCGGCGTGTGATACCTGTCAGGGGTTGCGTGGTCGGGGTTGTGGGACCCTGCTGAACAAGCTGACACTTGTTCGAGAAGTTACAAAGTCAGTGGCTAGTCGAACAGTCTGGAATGGCTGACCGTAGACGGTGATAGTCCGGTAGGTGAAAGTTGCTGGTCTTCTGTGGGTGTTCCCGAGTAGCGGCGGACTCCTGAAATCTGCCGTGAATCTGCCAGGACCACCTGGTAAGCCTAAATACTTCCTGGTGACCGATAGCGGACGAGTACCGTGAGGGAATGGTGAAAAGTACCCCGGGAGGGGAGTGAAATAGTACCTGAAACCGTTCGCCTACAATCCGTCGGAGCCTTGCGGGGTGACGGCGTGCCTTTTGAAGAATGAGCCTGCGAGTTAGTGGCATGTGGCGAGGTTAACCCGTGTGGGGGAGCCGTAGCGAAAGCGAGTCTGAATAGGGCGTTTTTAGTCGCATGCTCTAGACCCGAAGCGGAGTGATCTAGCCATGGGCAGGCTGAAGCGCGGGTAAGACCGCGTGGAGGGCCGAACCCACCAACGTTGAAAAGTTGGGGGATGACCTGTGGTTAGGGGTGAAAGGCCAATCAAACTCCGTGATAGCTGGTTCTCCCCGAAATGCATTTAGGTGCAGCGTCGCGTGTTTCTTGCCGGAGGTAGAGCACTGGATGGTCTAGGGGGCCCACAAGCTTACCGAAATCAGCCAAACTCCGAATGCCGGTAAGTGAGAGCGCGGCAGTGAGACTGCGGGGGATAAGCTTCGTAGTCGAGAGGGAAACAGCCCAGATCACCAGCTAAGGCCCCTAAGCGTGTGCTAAGTGGAAAAGGATGTGGGGTCGCATAGACAACCAGGAGGTTGGCTTAGAAGCAGCCACCCTTTAAAGAGTGCGTAATAGCTCACTGGTCAAGTGGTTCCGCGCCGACAATGTAGCGGGGCTCAAGCACACCGCCGAAGCTGTGGCATTCACATTTCAACTTCGTGCCTCCTTGATGGGGTATGCAGGTGTGTGGATGGGTAGGGGAGCGTCGTGCCGGGGGTGAAGCAGCGGGGTGACCCAGTTGTGGACGCGGCACGAGTGAGAATGCAGGCATGAGTAGCGAAAGAAGGGTGAGAAACCCTTCCGCCGGATGACCAAGGGTTCCAGGGCCAGGCTAATCCGCCCTGGGTGAGTCGGGACCTAAGGCGAGGCCGAGAGGCGTAGTCGATGGACAACGGGTTGATATTCCCGTACCCGCGAAAGAGCGACCCTGACGAACCTCGTTGTGCTAACCACCCGAACTGCCGGCGGTCTTCGGACCTATGGTGGGGAGCGTGGGAACCTGGCGGGTAGTAGTCAAGCGATGGGGTGACGCAGGAAGGTAGCTGAGCCCGGCCGGTGGTTGTGCCGGGGTAAGCGTGTAGGCCGGTGTGTAGGCAAATCCGCACACCATGGGGCTGAGACGTGATGCCGAGCCGATTCAGGTGAAGTCAGTGATCCTATGCTGCCGAGAAAAGCCTCTAGCGAGTTCTTAGCGGCCCGTACCCCAAACCGACACAGGTGGTCAGGTAGAGAATACCGAGGCGATCGGGCGAACTGTGGTTAAGGAACTCGGCAAATTGCCCCCGTAACTTAGGGAGAAGGGGGGCCGGAGACGTGAAGCCCCGCGCGGGTGGAGCGTTGTATGGCCGCAGAGAGCAGGGGGAAGCGACTGTTTACTAAAAACACAGGTCCATGCGAAGAAGTAATTCGATGTATATGGACTGACGCCTGCCCGGTGCTGGAACGTTAAGGGGACCTGTTAGCTCTTCGGGGCGAAGCGGAGAACTTAAGCGCCAGTAAACGGCGGTGGTAACTATAACCATCCTAAGGTAGCGAAATTCCTTGTCGGGTAAGTTCCGACCTGCACGAATGGCGTAACGACTTCCCCACTGTCTCAACCACAGGCCCGGCGAAATTGCATTACGAGTAAAGATGCTCGTTACGCGCGGCAGGACGGAAAGACCCCGGGACCTTTACTATAGCTTGACATTGGTATCTGAATTAGCTTGTGTAGGATAGGTGGGAGCCGGTGAAGTCCATACGCCAGTATGGGTGGAGGCAATCTTGAAATACCACTCTGGTTGATTTGGGTATCTAACTTCGGACCGTTATCCGGTTCAGGGACAGTGTCTGGTGGGTAGTTTAACTGGGGCGGTTGCCTCCTAAAGGGTAACGGAGGCGCCCAAAGGTTCCCTCAGCCTGGTTGGCAATCAGGTGTTGAGTGCAAGTGCACAAGGGAGCTTGACTGTGAGACTGACAGGTCGAGCAGGGACGAAAGTCGGGACTAGTGATCCGGCACTGGCATGTGGAAGCGGTGTCGCTCAACGGATAAAAGGTACCCCGGGGATAACAGGCTGATCTTCCCCAAGAGTCCATATCGACGGGATGGTTTGGCACCTCGATGTCGGCTCGTCGCATCCTGGGGCTGTAGCAGGTCCCAAGGGTTGGGCTGTTCGCCCATTAAAGCGGTACGCGAGCTGGGTTTAGAACGTCGTGAGACAGTTCGGTCCCTATCCGCCGTGCGCGTAGGATACTTGAGAAGGGCTGTCCCTAGTACGAGAGGACCGGGACGGACGAACCTCTGGTGTGCCAGTTGTCCCGCCAGGGGCACGGCTGGTTAGCTACGTTCGGAAGGGATAACCGCTGAAAGCATCTAAGCGGGAAGCTCGCTTCAAGATGAGGTATCCCACCCACATTGTGGGGTAAGGCCCCCAGCTAGACGACTGGGTTGATAGGCCGGAAATGTAAGCCCGGTAACGGGTTCAGTTGACCGGTACTAATAGGCCGAGGACTTGACTACCAAGCTGCTACGCGTCCACTGTGCAACTCTGAACAAACCACCACCCACCAGGGTTGGTTGACATGTTCATAGAGTTACGGCGGTCATGGCGGAGGGGAAACGCCCGGTAACATTCCGAACCCGGAAGCTAAGCCCTCCAGCGCCGATGGTACTGCACTCGGGAGGGTGTGGGAGAGTAGGACACCGCCGGACAACCTTTCAAATTCAGGGCCACCCCCAAACGGGGGTGGCCCTGAATTGCGTTTACGGGAAGCCGGCCCGAAGGCCGGCCCTCAATCAGCGGCTCTGAACCGACTCGCGGATCTCGCGGAACAGCGCCGCGGCGTTGTCGACCCGGCGGCCCGGGAACATGCCCATCACCACGCTGCCGTGGTCGGCCCACCCGCAGACCGCGAAGTCGCCGCCGTCGCCGCTTGTCGTACCGCACTTCATGACGCCGCCCAGGCGGCCCGCGTCCACCTCGCGCAGCCCCGCCACCCGGCCGGTCTCGTCGGCCATCAGCCCGAACAGGGTGTCCAGGTCGCGTTCGGGCTGCCAGAGCAGCGTGGTGCCGCCGAACAGCAGCACCGAGCGCTTGGCGTCCCCGCGGTCGGAGTAGACCGCGCCGTAGCCGCGGTCCAGCTCGATGTCGGCGGCCAGCCCGTCGCGCAGGTAGTCGGCGGTGCTGCGGGCCCGCTCACTGTCGTCCCGGACCAGCCCGGCCACCTCGGCCGGCTGGCCGAGCGTGGTGTCCTTCTGCTGGATCACCCGCCAGCCGCTCAGCCCGAGCGCACCGGCCCCGGCCAGGCCGACCGCCAGCAGGGCGGACAGAATGATCTTTCGGCGCCGGGAGACGGGACGGCGTTCGGGCTCCTGCGCGGGATCGCGGCGGCTCAGCTCGATCGGCTCATCGGTCAGCTCGACCGGATCGGAACCCCCGTCGACCGGGCGCTCGGTGAGGTGCGCGTCGGACATGACCGCCACCGTACGCGAATCACAGGTGGTGCACGTCGGGTCCCCGAAAGCGCTCCGTAGACTTTCAGGGTGACCGAGAGACTGGATGCCCGACGCCCCGACGCCCCGACCCTCGCCGGCCAGTACCAGCCCGGCGAGGTAGAGCAGCGACGGTACGAGCAGTGGGTAGCCGGCGGGCACTTCCGGGCGTCGGCAGACAGCGAGAAGCCGCCGTTCACCATCGTCATCCCGCCGCCGAACGTCACCGGCTCGCTGCACATGGGCCACGCGTTCGAGCACACGCTCATGGACGCGCTCACCCGGCGCAAGAAGATGCAGGGGTACGAGGCGCTCTGGCTGCCGGGCATGGACCACGCCGGTATCGCCACCCAGAACCTGGTCGAGCGGCAGCTCGCCGGTGAGGGGCTGTCCCGCCACGACCTCGGACGGGAGAAGTTCGTCGAGCGGGTCTGGCAGTGGAAGGCCGAGTCCGGCGGCGCGATCCTCGGCCAGATGCGCCGGCTCGGCGACGCCGTCGACTGGGACCGAGAGCGGTTCACCATGGACGAGGGCCTGTCCCGGGCCGTGCAGACCATGTTCAAGAAGCTCTTCGACGACGGGCTCATCTACCGGGCCAACCGGATCATCAACTGGTGCCCGCGCTGCCTCACCGCGCTGTCCGACATCGAGGTGGAGCACACCGACGACGAGGGCGAGCTCGTCTCGATCCGCTACGGCGACGAGGTCGTGGTGGCGACCACCCGGGCGGAGACCATGCTCGGTGACACCGCGGTGGCGGTGCACCCGGACGACGAGCGCTACCGGCACCTGATCGGCACCGAGGTGGAGCTGCCGCTCACCGACCGGCGGATCCCGATCGTCGCCGACGAGCACGTCGACCCGAGCTTCGGCACCGGCATGGTCAAGGTGACCCCGGCGCACGACCCGAACGACTTCGAGATCGGCCAGCGGCACGACCTGCCCTCGCTGACGATCATGGACGAGCGCGGCGTCATCACCGCGCCCGGCCCGTTCGAGGGCCTGGACCGGTACGAGGCCCGCCCGGCCATCGTCGCGGCGCTGCGCGAGCAGGGCCGGATCGTCGCCGAGAAGCGGCCGTACCTGCACGCCGTGGGGCACTGCTCGCGGTGCAAGACGACCGTCGAGCCGCGGCTGTCGCTGCAGTGGTTCGTCAACACCGCCCCGCTCGCGAAGGCCGCCGGTGACGCGGTGCGCGACGGCCGGGTGAAGATCGAGCCGGCCGAGCTGGCCAAGCGCTACTTCGCCTGGGTCGACAACATGCACGACTGGTGCATCTCCCGCCAGCTGTGGTGGGGGCACCGCATCCCCGTCTGGTACGGCCCGGACGGCGAGATCGTCTGCGTCGGCCCGGACGAGGAACCGCCGTCCGGCGAGGGCTGGCGGCAGGACGAGGACGTCCTGGACACCTGGTTCTCCAGCGGGCTGTGGCCGTTCTCCACGCTCGGCTGGCCCGAGCGCACCCCCGACCTGGCGAAGTTCTACCCGACCAGCGTGCTGGTCACCGGCTACGACATCCTGTTCTTCTGGGTCGCCCGGATGATGATGTTCGGCCTGTACGCGATGGACGGCGTGCAGCCGTTCGACGTGGTGGCGCTGCACGGCATGGTCCGCGACGAGCACGGCAAGAAGATGTCGAAGTCGTTCGGCAACGTGGTCGACCCGCTGGACTGGATCGACCGGTTCGGCGCCGACGCCACCCGGTTCACGCTGGCCCGGGGCGCCAACCCCGGGCAGGACGTGCCGGTCAGCGAGGAGTGGTGCCAGGGCTCCCGCAACTTCTGCAACAAGCTCTGGAACGCCACCCGGTTCGCGCTGCTCAACGGCGCGCACACCGACGGCCCGCTGCCGGACGCCGGCGACCTCTCCACCGTCGACAGGTGGATCCTGTCCCGGCTGGCGCACGTCACCGCCGAGGTCGACGAGCAGTTCGAGGCGTACGAGTTCGCGAAGGTCTGCGACCTGCTCTACCACTTCGCGTGGGACGACGTCTGCGACTGGTACGTGGAGCTGAGCAAGCCGGTGCTGGCCGAGGGCGGCCCCGCCGCCGACGCCACCCGCCGGGTGCTGGGCCACGTGCTGGACCAGCTCCTGCGGCTGCTGCACCCGGTCATCCCGTTCGTCACCGACGAGCTGTGGTCCGCGCTCAGCGGCGGCGAGACCGTACTGACGGCGTCCTGGCCGGTCGCCGACCGTACCCTGATCGACGACGCCGCGGAGGGTGAGGTCGGCACCCTGCAGCGGGTGGTGACCGAGGTCCGGCGGTTCCGGTCGGACCAGGGGCTGCGGCCCACCCAGCGGGTCGCCGCGCGCCTCGACGGCCTGGCCGGCGCGGGCATCGCGGCGCACGAGCCGCTGGTGCGCTCGCTGGCCCGGCTCGACGCACCCGGTGACGACTTCCAGGCCAGCGCCACGCTGGCCATGCCCGGTGAGGTGAGCGTCGCGCTCGACACCCGCGGCTCGATCGACGTGGCCGCCGAGCGGGCCCGGCTCACCAAGGACCGGGCGGCAGCCGAGAAGGAGGCCACCCAGGCGCGGGCGAAGCTGGACAACCCGGCGTTCGTCGGCAAGGCGCCCGAGCCGGTGGTGGCGAAGATCCGCGAACGGCTGGCGGTGGCCGAGGCGGACCTGGTCCGGATCGACGCCGCCCTGGAGGCGCTTTCCTCGTGAGTGACCGCACCGCGTTCGCCGAGGTGGAGGCCGCGCTCAACGCGCGCGGCTTCACCCGGATGCACTTCGAGCTGGAGAAGATCGAAACCCTGCTCGACCTGCTGGGCAGCCCGCAGCGGGCGTACCCGTCGATCCACCTGACCGGCACCAACGGCAAGACCTCGACGGCCCGGATGATCGACTCGCTGCTGCGGGCGTTCGGGCTGCACACCGGCCGCTACACCAGCCCGCACCTGGAGACCGTCCGGGAGCGGATCAGCCTGGACGGCGAGCCGGTGGGCGAGGAGCGGTTCGTGTCCACGTACCGTGAGATCGCGCCGCTGGCCGAGCTGGTCGACCAGCGGTTCGCCGAGCCGCTGACGTACTTCGACATGACCACGGCGCTGGCGTTCGCCACGTTCGCCGACGCCCCCGTCGATGTGGCGGTGGTGGAGGTCGGGCTCGGCGGCGCGGAGGACGCGACGAACGTCATCCAGGCCGGCGTCGCCGTGATCACCCCGATCGGCCTGGACCACACCGAGTGGCTCGGCGACACGATCGAGGACATCGCGCTGCACAAGGCGGGCATCATCCACCCCGGCGCCACCGTCATCGCGGCGGCGCAGGAGGAGGAGGCGGCCCGTCCGATCCTGGAACGCTGCGCCGAGGTCAACGCCACTGTCGCGCGCGAGGGCGCCGAGTTCGGCGTGCTGCGCCGGGCGGTCGCGGTCGGCGGCCAGGTGCTGACCATCCAGGGCCTGGGCGGAGTGTACGAGGAGATCTTCATCCCGCTGCACGGCGCGCACCAGGCGCAGAACGCGGCGGTGGCGCTGGCCGCCGTGGAGGCGTTCCTCGGCGCCGGCGCCCGGCGGCAGCTCGACATCGAGGCGGTCCGCGAGGGCTTCGCCGCGACCAGTTCGCCGGGCCGGCTGGAGCGGGTGCGTAGCGCGCCGACAGTGCTGCTCGACGGCGCGCACAACCCGCACGGGATGGCCGCCACCGTCGCCGCGGTGCAGGAGGAGTTCGCGTTCAGCAAGCTCGTCGGCGTGCTGGCGGTGCTCGGCGACAAGGACGCGGCGAGCCTGCTCGAACTGCTCGAACCGGTGCTCGACTCGATCGTGGTCGCGGAGAACAGCTCGGCCCGGGCGATGCCCGTGGACGAGCTGGCCGAGCTGGCGCGGGAGATCTTCGGGCCGGAGCGGGTGCAGGTGGCCCGGGAGATGCCCGACGCCATCGAGGCGGCGGTGGCGGAGGCCGAGTCGGACGTACCGGGTGAGCTGTCCGGGGTGGGCGTGCTGGTCACCGGATCGGTGGTGACAGTGGCCGACGCCCGCCGGCTGCTCAAGCGATGACCGGCCCGCAGCCCCGCCCGACCGGCCCGGAGCCGGCGGGCGGTTCGGAGCCGGCGGGCGGTGAGCGCCGGTCCGGGCTGCGGAACCCGGACAAGGCGGTACGCGGACTCGGCGCCGGCACGATGGCGCTGGAGGCACTGGTGCTGCTGCTGGCGATCCAGCCGATCCGGGTGGTCGGCGGTGACCTGAGCGGCGCGGCGATCGGCGCGATCGTCGCGCTGGCGGTCGCCTGTGTGGTGCTCGCCGGCATGATGCGCCGCCCGTGGGCGTGGCACGCCGGCACCGCGATCCAGGGACTGCTCCTGCTCTCCGGGCTGCTGCACTGGTCGCTGTTCGCGCTCGGGGTGATGTTCGCGCTGGTGTGGGCGTACGCGCTGCACGTGCGGCGGGTCATCCTCGGCTGAGCGTCGTCGCTGCGGGCTGCGCGTGTTAAGAAGGGCCCCTTCCTCTACCTGAGGCGTTAAGAAGGGGCCCTTCCTTACACCTGGGCGAGGGTGCGCCACTGCGTCAGCGCGACGCCGTGGCCGTCGGGGTCGCGGAAAGCAGCCGCCCACACCTCCAGCTTGGTGCCCCGGTTGACCACGCGCGGGGCGTACGTGAACCGGACGCCGGAGTCGCGCAGCCGCTCGTACGCGCCCTGGATGTCGTCGACCTCCAGGTTGACGTGCACCAGCCGGCGGCTGATCGGGGCGGCACCGGTCACCCGGCGCAGCACGAGCCGGGTCGGGCCGGAGGAGAGCACGGCGTTGCCCTCGCCCCGGTCCAGCTCGTCGAAGCCGAGTTCCCGGTAGAAGTCGAGGGACCGGTCCAGGTCGGTGACGAGCAGCGTGATGCCGACGCCGCTGATCGGGCTGGCCAGCTCGTCCGGTTCGGCCGCGCCGGACGGGCCGAAGATCGCCTCGTCCAGCTCCTCGGCCGTCGGCGGTACGTCGGAGCGCCGAGGCGCGTCCGACGGGTCGTCCAGCGCCAGGTCGATCGGGTCGGTCCCGGTGTCGGCCAGCCCCGATCCGGCCCGTGCGGTGTCGGCCGGCCCGGTGTCCGCCGGCCCGGGGTCGACGAGCACGGTCTGGACCGGCACCGTGTCCACCGGCTCCTCGGCCGGCGAGCGGGGCGCCGGGGCACGGCGGGGGAGCGGGCCGGGGCCGGCCGCCCGGTCGGTCCGTTCGACGAGCTGTCCCTCGAGCACCACCGGGCCGCCGGGGCTCTGGTGCAGCACCACCGGCTCGCGTTCCTCGGCGCGGGGCGGCACGTCGTCCAGGTACGGGTCCGGCGCGGGCGGGTAGTCGTCGCGGAAGTCGTCCTCCGGCGCGCGCCCGGCCCACGGCGGCGCCTCCTGCGCGATCAGCGGCTCGTCCAGCGGGTCCGGCTCGGCGGCGTACTCGGGCGGCAGGTCGGCGACCGCAGCGGCGCTCTCGGCGTGCGTGGGCACCTCGTCCCAGAGCACGCGTACGTGCCGCTGGTCGTCCAGCGCCACCCGGACCGGCAGCGCCTGGCCCAGCGAGGGCCACTTGGCGACCGGCACCCGAGGCTCGATGATCTTCTTGGAGCGGGGCGGCAGCCCCGGCGCGTCGATGACCAGTTGCAGCTCGCACCGGCCGAACGCGTACTGGGTGGGTGGTTCGGAGGCGCTGTGCACGTGCCCCAGGCCGATCACCCAGGTGCGGCCGCCGCCGCGTACCGTGGCCAGGGCGATCGCCAGCACCAGCAGCGCCACGCCGAGGGCGACGATGGCCCAGCTGGTCATACCGAGCCCGAACACGGTCACGAAGGTGGCGACGGTGCCGAGCACCGCCCCGATCAGTTTGCGTACCGGCGCGATCGTGCGGTTCCCGCCATTCGCCACAGTGGACCTCCCAGGGGTTCCAGGGCCAGGCTAGGCCGCCGCGGCGGGCCAGGGAAGACGCAGCTGCCGCACCGGCGCCGGGACCGGGTCGCTACGCTGACCGTACCCAGCTGAACCCCGTTTGAGTGCGCAGGAGGAACCCAGCGTGTCCAGCAGCAGCCCGGACGAGCGGACGCTCGTACTGATCAAGCCCGACGCGGTGCGCCGCGGTCTGGTGGGCGAGATCCTGTCCCGTTTCGAGCGCAAGGGCCTGCGGATCGACGCGATGGTGAGCCGGACCATGGACGGCGACTTCGCCGACCAGCACTACGCCGAGCACGTCGAGAAGCCGTTCTACCCGCCGCTGAAGACGTTCATGACCAGTGGCCCGCTGGTGGCGCTGGTGCTCTCCGGCGACCAGGTGATCGAGGTGGTGCGCGCGATGATCGGCAGCACCGACGGCCGCAAGGCCGCCGCCGGCACCATCCGCGGTGACCTGTCGCTGTCGAACCGGGAGAACCTGGTGCACGCCTCCGACTCGGCGGACAGCGCCAAGCGCGAGATCGCGCTCTGGTTCCCCGAGCTGGCCTGACCGATACGCCGACGGCCCCGGCCCGCGCCTTCGCGGGACCGGGGCCGTCGTGTGTCGGCTGTCAGACCGACGCCGGCGGCTGCGTCTGAGAGGTCACCGCGACCCGGTTCCACACGTTGATGGTGGCGATCGCCACCACCAGGTCGGCCAGTTCCTTCTCCGACCACACCTTCGCCGCGGCGTCCCAGACGTCGTCCGGCACGCCGTGCTCGCCGAGCCGGGTCACCGCGTCGGTGAGGGCCAGCGCGGCCCGCTCCCGCTCGTCGAAGAACGGCGCCTCCCGCCACGCCGCGACCGCGAACAGCCGGCGGCTGTCCTCCCCGGCCCCCAGCGCCTCCCGGCTGTGCATGTCCACGCAGAACGCGCAGCCGTTGAGCATCGACGCCCGCAGCTTCACCAGCTCCAGCACGGTGTGGTCCACGTTCGTCCGGACGTACTTCTCCAGGCCCAGCACGGCCTGGTACGCCTCGGGTGCCACCGCTGCCATGTCCATCCGGCTCATCGCCGCCTCCTTGAGGTTCGGGTACGCGGACAGGACGGGACACGGCGGGTGCGGTGTGACGGCACGGCGGTGTGACGGTGGTCATGACCGGGCCGACAGCAGTCGTTGACGTTCCGGTCACCTCGACCGGAGTGCCCGGCCATCTGCGGCCGGTAGACCGGGCTGGCGACACTGCCGAGACCGGGAGAACCCATGACGCACATCGATCGACGTACCCTGCTCCGCGCCGGCCTGGTCGCCGGTGCCGGAGTCGCCGGCGGCGCGCTGCTCGGCGCGCCCGGCGCGCCCGCCGCACCCGGCCTGCGGCGGAGCGGCCGGCCGCTGCTCACCCACGGCGTGCAGAGCGGCGACGTGACCGCCGACTCGGCGCTGGTCTGGACCCGCGCGGACCGGCCCGGCCGGATGCTCGTCGAGGTGAGCCGCCGGCCGGACCTGCGCGGCGCCCGCCTGGTGCGCGGCCCGGTGGTCGACCCCACCGGCGACCTCACCGGCAAGGTCCGTCTGGGCGGCCTGCCCGCGGGGGAGCGGCTGCACTACCGGGTACGGGTGGAGAGCCTGGACCGGCACGGCCTGTGCAGCGAGCCGCTGACCGGTTCGTTCGCCACCGCCCCCGGGCGGCACCAGCGGCGTGACGTGCGGTTCGTGTGGACCGGCGACATCGTCGGGCAGGGCTGGGGGATCAGCACCGACTTCGACGGCCTGGCGATCTTCCGGGCCATGCGGGAGCGCCGTCCGGACTTCTTCCTGTGCAGCGGCGACACCGTGTACGCCGACGGCCCGCTGGCCGAGAGCGTGGTGCTGCCGGACGGCCGCACCTGGCGCAACCTGGTGACGCCGGAGAAGAGCAAGGTGGCCGAGACGCTCGCCGAGTACCGGGGGCAGTTCGCGTACAACCTGCTCGACGAGCACCTGCGGGCGTTCGCCGCCGAGGTGCCGCAGATCAACCAGTGGGACGACCACGAGGTGGTGAACAACTGGTACCCGGGGGAGATCCTGACCGACGACAGGTACGGCGAGAAGCGCGTGGACGTGCTCGCCGCCCGGGCCCGGCAGGCGTTCCACGAGTGGCTGCCGGTGCCGTCGGGCGGGCCGATGTACCGCAAGTTGTCGTACGGGCCGCTGCTGGACGTGTTCGTGCTGGACATGCGCACCTACAAGGACCCGAACGACGGCAACACGTACGCCGACCGCAGTCGCGGCCTGCTCGGCACGGCGCAGCGGGAGTGGCTGATCCGGGAGCTGCGCGCGTCCCGCGCCACCTGGAAGGTGATCGCCAACGACCTGCCGATCGGCGTGGTGGTGCCGGACGGGGCAGGCGCGCAGGAGGGCGTCGCGCAGGGCGACCACGGCGCGGCGGCCGGCCGGGAACTGGAGTTCGCCGAGGTGCTGCGCGCCTCGTACCGGGCCGGGGTGACCGGGCTGGTGTTCCTCGCCGCCGACGTGCACTACACCGCCGCCCACCACTACGACCCGGCGCGCGCCGCGGTGCGCGACTTCAGCCCGTTCTGGGAGTTCGTCTCCGGCCCGGCGCACGCCGGTGCGTTCGGCCCGAACGCGCTGGACGGTACGTTCGGCCCGAAGGCGGTCTTCGTGCACGCACCGCCGCGCGCCAACACCTCACCGGCCGAGGGCTTCCAGCACTTCGGCGAGGTGACCATCGACGGCCCGTCGGCGGCGCTGACGGTCCACCTGCGCGATCGCGTCGGCGCCTCCCTCTGGACCACCACCCTTCCGGCCCCGACGCGCCGCTGACCCCCGGCCGACCTCGTCGATCATGAGGTTGGCGGCGATGTGGATCTCCGATTTGGCCGTCAACCTCATGATCGACGGGGCAGAGGCGGGGCGGGGCGGGGCGGGCGATACTCGGCGGCGCGGCGGGCGGGGGGTCGAGTACGCTTGAACGCACAGGCGACGACCCGGCCATCACCGGTGAGCCTCCGGAAGAACGGCCGGGTCACCGGCTCAGTAGAACCGGACGGGACGGCCCGTCACAGCCGGCCAACGAGCGGGCGGTCGCACCTCGACCGCCAAGCGGGGTGGTACCGCGGGCCACGCCCGGGCGCCGGTCACGGCGTACCGGATTCGGCTCGTCCTCGCAGACCACAGACGAGTGAGCTGCTGAGGGAGAGCGACAGGCGATGGCCTATCCGTTGCACGACCCGACCGGCGCCGGTGTCCCGGCGAGCCCGGACCTGCCCGCGGTCGAGCGCCGGGTGCTGGAGCACTGGACGGCCGACAAGACCTTCGAGGCGTCGGTCGAGGCCCGCGACGCGGGCCGGAACGGCGAGAACGAGTACGTCTTCTACGACGGCCCGCCGTTCGCCAACGGCCTGCCGCACTACGGCCACCTGTTCACCGGCTACGTCAAGGACGTGGTGCCGCGCTACCAGACCATGCGCGGCAAGCACGTCGAGCGCCGGTTCGGCTGGGACTGCCACGGCCTGCCCGCCGAGGTGGTGGCCGAGAAGCAGCTCGGCATCACCACGAAGGCGGAGATCCTCGACCTCGGCGTGGCCCGGTTCAACGACGCCTGCCGCGCGTCGGTGCTGGAGTTCACCCACGACTGGGAGCGGTACGTCACCCGCCAGGCCCGCTGGGTCGACTTCGCCAACGACTACAAGACGCTCGACCTGGACTACATGGAAAGCGTCATGTGGGCCTTCAAGACCCTGCACGACAAGGGCCTGGTCTACGAGGGCTTCCGGGTGCTCGCGTACTGCTGGCGGTGCGAGACGCCGCTGTCGAACACCGAGACCCGGATGGACGACGTCTACCGGGACCGGCACGACCCGACGCTCACCGTCTGGTTCGAGCTGACCGCCGACGAGAACGCGCCGGAGCCGCTGCGCGGGCCGGTCAAGCTCGGCGTCTGGACGACCACGCCGTGGACGCTGCCGTCGAACCTGGCGCTCGCCGTCGGTCCCGACATCGAGTACGCCGTGCTGGAGCGCGAGAGTGAGCGCTACGTCGTCGGCGCCGCGCGCCTCGGCGCGTACGCCAAGGAGCTGGAGGGGTACGAGCAGGTCGGCACCGTGTACGGCCGCGACCTGGTCGGACGCCGCTACACGCCGCTCTACGACTTCCTGGTCGAGCCGGCCGGCCCGAACGCCTACCAGGTGCTCGGCGCGGACTTCGTCACCACCGAGGACGGCACCGGGATCGTCCACCTGGCGCCCGCCTTCGGTGAGGACGACCAGAACACCTGCAACGCGGCCGGCATCCCCACCGTCGTGACCGTGGACGACCACACCCGGTTCACCGCGCTGGTGCCGCCGTACCAGGGCGAGCAGGTCTTCGACGTGAACAAGCCGGTGATCCGGGAGCTGAAGGAGCGGGGGGTGGTGCTGCGCCAGGACACCTACACCCACTCCTACCCGCACTGCTGGCGCTGCGACACCCCGCTGGTCTACAAGGCGGTGTCGTCGTGGTTCGTGGCGGTGACCAAGTTCAAGGACCGGATGGTCGAGCTGAACCAGCAGATCAACTGGACGCCCGGCCACATCAAGGACGGCTCGTTCGGTAA
Source organism: Micromonospora sp. CA-248089 (assembly GCF_050948515.1). Lineage (NCBI taxonomy): Bacteria > Bacillati > Actinomycetota > Actinomycetes > Micromonosporales > Micromonosporaceae > Micromonospora > Micromonospora sp. CA-248089. The sequence continues at coordinate 5,090,269 of NZ_CP192016.1, read as the reverse complement.
GTGGCTGGCGAACGCCCGGGACTGGTCGATCAGCCGCAACCGGTTCTGGGGCTCGCCGATCCCGGTGTGGAAGTCCGACGACCCGAACTACCCGCGCGTGGACGTCTACGGTTCGCTGGAGCAGATCGAGCGGGACTTCGGCGTACGCCTGACCGACCTGCACCGGCCGGCGGTGGACGACCTGGTCCGCCCCAACCCGGACGACCCGACGGGCAAGTCGATGATGCGCCGGGTGCCGGAGGTGCTGGACTGCTGGTTCGAGTCCGGCTCGATGCCGTTCGCCCAGGTGCACTACCCGTTCTCCAACCGGGAGTGGTTCGAGCACCACTACCCGGGTGACTTCATCGTCGAGTACATCGGGCAGACCCGCGGCTGGTTCTACACCATGCACGTGCTGGCCACGGCGCTGTTCGACAGGCCGGCGTTCCGCAACTGCCTGAGCCACGGCATCCTGCTCGGCTCGGACGGACGCAAGATGTCCAAGAGCCTGCGCAACTACCCGGACGTCTACCACGTGTTCGACTCCTACGGGTCGGACGCGATGCGGTGGATGCTGATGTCCTCGCCGGTGCTGCGCGGCGGCGACATGGCGGTCACCGAGTCGGGCATCCGGGACGCGGTGCGCCAGGTGCTGCTGCCGCTGTGGAACGTCTGGTACTTCTTCTCGCTGTACGCCAACGCCGACGGCTACACCGCGCGTCGGCGTACCGACTCGGCGAACGTGCTCGACCGGTACGTGCTGGCGAAGACCAACGAGCTGGTGGCGACCGTCGGCGCGCAGATGGACGCGTACGACATCTCCGGTGCGTGCGCCACCGTGCGGTCCTACCTGGACGCGCTGACCAACTGGTACGTGCGCCGGTCCCGGGACCGGTTCTGGGCCGGGGACGCGGACGCGTTCGACACGCTCTCGACGGTTCTGGAGACGCTGTGCCGGGTGGTGGCGCCGCTGGCGCCGCTGACCGCGGAGGAGATCTGGCGCGGGCTGACCGGCGAGCGGTCGGTGCACCTGACCGACTGGCCGGACGCGGCCGAGTTCCCGGCCGACCACGAGCTGGTCTCCGCGATGGACAATGTGCGGGCGGTCGCCTCGGCGGCGCTGTCGCTGCGCAAGGCCAAGGGTCTGCGGGTGCGACTGCCGCTGGCGAAGCTGACCGTGGCGTCGCCCGTCGCGGACCAGCTGCGGCCCTTCGCCGACCTGGTCGCCGACGAGGTGAACGTCAAGGAGGTCGTACTCACCGACGAGGTGTCCGCGTACTGCCAGCAGGTGCTCACCGTGGTGCCGCGGGCGCTCGGCCCGCGCGTCGGCAAGGCCGTCCAGCAGGTGATCAAGGCGGTCAAGGCGGGGGAGTGGGAGCTGCGCGACGGCGCCCCGGTCGCCGCCGGGGTCACGCTGGCCGAGGGCGAGTACGAGCTGCGCCTGGTCGCCGCCGACGCCGAGCACTCCGCGCCGCTGCCCGGCGGTGAGGGCGTGGTCGTGCTGGACACCGAGGTCACGCCGGAACTGGCGGCCGAAGGGCTGGCCCGGGACGTGGTCCGGGTCGTGCAGCAGGCCCGCCGGGACGCCGACCTGGACGTCTCCGACCGGATCACGGTGGCCGTCTCCGCGTCCGAGGAGGTACGCGCGGCGGTCGCCGCGTACACCGGGTTCGTGGCCCGGGAGGTGCTCGCCGACAGCATCGACTTCGCCGAGGGCCTCGACGGCTTCGCCGGCGAGGCCGGCGAGGGCGAGCGCGTGACGGTGACGGTCCGCAAGGTGTGAGCGGACCGGGCCCTCCTGCACCCCCTCGGGTGGAGGAGGGCCCGGCCCCAGCGAGTGGACTGCGGGCCACCCGCTCGGTGGCGGACGGCCGCGTCCGCTACCGTGACAGCGCCTGTTTCACGTACGACCGCCGGAGGACCCGTGCCCCTGCTCTACACCATCGGCAAGCTCACCGTGGCGCCCGCGCTCCGGTTGGCCTTCCGTCCGCACGTGGAGGGTTTGGAGCACATCCCGGCGACCGGTGGCGCGATCTTCGCCAGCAACCATCTCTCCGTCGCCGACGAGCTGCTCCTCGGCACCGTGGTGCCCCGTCACCTGGCGTTCTGGGCCAAGTCGGAGTACTTCAAGGGCACCGGGGTCAAGGGCGGCTTCTCCAAGTTCGTGCTCACCGGGCTGGGCGCCATCCCGGTCGAGCGGGCCGGCGGCCGGGCGGCGCTGACCGCGTTCGACGCGGCGATCCCGGTGCTCAAGGCCGGTGACCTGGTAGCCGTCTACCCGGAGGGCACCCGCTCCCCGGACGGGCGGCTCTACCGCGGGCGTACCGGCACCGTCCGGCTGGCGATCGCCGCGGGTGTGCCGATCATCCCGGTCGGCGTGACCGGCACCGACAAGGCCCAGCCGATCGGCACGCGGATCCCGCGACCGGGCCGCGCCAAGATCACCATAAAGTTCGGCAAGCCGCTGGACTTCACCGGCCGTCCCGACGACCGCACGTCGCTGCGCGCGATGACCGACGAGATGATGGCCGAGATCCAGAAGCTCAGCGGCCAGGAGTACGTCCCGCGCTACGCCCCGAAGCGCGCCGACCAGGCCACCGGCGACCAGGCCGGCGGCGAGCAGACCGCCTGAGCGGTCACGACTTCGGCACCACCACGCGCTTGCGCAGGTCGTTCAGCAGCCGCCCGCTGTCGTCCACCGACAGCCGGGTGAACACGCCCGTGGTGAGGCTGCCGTGGTCGGCCGATACGCAGACCACCACCGAGTCACCGTCCGCCCGGCCGACCGCGCAGCGTTCGTGGCGTCCCCGTACGCCGGTGTCCACCACCACCGACTCCTGCAGGGCGTAGTCCCCGGCGAGGCGCTCGAGTTCCGACTTGGCGTCCGACTCCGGGTTGAACCGCAGCCCGGTGCTGCCGAACAACGTCACCCGCTTGCCGTCGCTCGTGCTGTAGATGCCGGCGAACGTGTCCTCGGCCAGCAGGTTCGACTCGCGTACCCGGGACTTCAGCTCCTCGGCGGCGGCCCGGCTGGTGTCGTCCTGGCGCAGCCGCATCGAGTCGATCTGGTCCGGGAGGGTGGCGCTGGCCGGGTACTGGCTGGAGATCGGCTGGAACCACCAGAGCGGGAGACCGCAGCAGCAGGCGACGGAGAGCAGCAGCACCCAGGGCCAGCGACGCCGGCGGCGGGTCCGCTTGGGCGGCTGCTGCCAGCCCGGCGGCGGCGCGACCGGCGGCCCGGCCTTGCCCCGGCGCTGCTTCGGCGGCCGTCCGGGCTTCGCCGGCGGCGCGACGAGCGCCGCCGGTGGCAGGGGACGCGCGGCCGATGGGCCGGGATGGTGCGGCGGCGAGACCGGCCGGGCCGGTCCGGGGTACGGCGGACTGTGCGGCGGCGGTGAGACCGGCCGGGCGGGTCCGGGGTACGGCGGACTGGGCGGCGGTGAGACCGGGCGGGCGGCGGGCGGCGCGGCATGGGCCGGTGGTGCCGACTGCGGAGCGGGTTGGGCCGGGTGGGCCGCCGGTGGCGCCGGGTGGGCCGGATGGGGGTTCCCCGGCGTGGCCCAGGGCGCGGTGTAGGGCAGCGTCGGCGTCAGCGGCGGCAGTTCGGGCGCGTGCAGCTCCCAGCCGGTGGTGTCGACCCCCGCCCACGGGTCGACAGGTGTGGCCTCTTCCGGCGACGCGTGCGGCGGCACCGGCGTGGGCTCGGCGGACTCGCCCCAGGCCGGCCGGCGCGGCGGCGGTGGCGGTACGGCGGCGGAACCGCTCCAGCGGGGCGCGGACGCCTCGACCCGGGTCGGATCCGGGGTGTTCTCCACGCGGGTCGGGTCCGGCGTGTTCGCGGCCCGCGCGGAGACCGGGGCGTTCTCGACCTTGGTGGGGTCCGGAGTATTCGCGGGCCGGGGCGGCTGCGGCGCGACGTCGATCCGGGTCGGATCCGGCGGGCGCCCGGTCCGGGGCGTGGGGACGGGCGTGGTGCGGCCGGGAACCGCCGCGGATCCCCGGGCCCGGGTGACAGATACGGGCGGGGTGGCGTCGACGCCGTCCGGCGCTCCGGCGTCGACGGTCGGAGCCTCGTCGCCGGTGGGCGCGTCGGCCGGCATTCCGGCGTCGTCGGTGGGGGCGTCGGCGGCCGTCGCGCTCGCGTGGGCGTCGGCCGTGCCGGTGGGGACGGTGGCGTCGTCGGCCGGTGGGTGCGGGCTCGCGTCGTCGAGCGGGGCGGTGCCGGCCGGGTCCGCCGGTGCCGGTCCGGCTCGTCGGTCTCGCGGTGCCGGTTCAGCCTGGTCGTCCCGCAGAGCCTGCTCGGCCGGTTCGTCCAGCCGAGCGGGTTCGGCCTGTTCCGACTGCTCGTCCGGCGCGACGTCGGACGGCCGGCGGTGGGGCGTACCGTCGTGCGGCCCGCTCTCGGCGGCGCCGGACGGCTGGTCGGCCGGCACCCCGTCGGAGGTCCGGTCGTCGGTGGCGGCCTCCGGCGTGCCGGACGGGGACGCCGGAGCCGAGGCGCCGGTGGCGTCCTCGGTGTCGGCGGCGGTCGGCGGCTCGGTGACTGAGGGCCTCTCGGCCCCGTCGGCCGGCCGGTCCGCCCCCGGCTGCGGCTGCGGCATCGCGGCTATCTCCTCTCGCGCCCGTTGCGAGGTTAGTACCGCCCCGCCACCCAGGACGAATTCGCCCGCTCCCCGGCCCCACTCCGGTGATCAAGGAGTTCGTGTCCGTCGGGAGCGCCGGAGAGCGCACAAACTCCTTGATCAACCCGGCGGACACGGGCGCGGGCGCGGGGGAGGGCGGGGGCACCGCGTACGCTTGGGCATCATGAGTGCCCCGTCCACGACCCCGCGTCCTGCCGCCGCCAACTCGGTCTGGCCCCGGCTGGAGCCGTTGCTGCCGCAGGTGACCAAGCCCATCCAGTACGTGGGTGGGGAACTCGGCGCGGTGGTCAAGGACTGGGACGCCGCGACCGTCCGGTGGGCGCTGATGTATCCGGACGCGTACGAGGTGGGCCTGCCCAACCAGGGCGTGCAGATCCTGTACGAGGTGCTCAACGAGCTGCCCGACGTGCTGGCCGAGCGGACGTACGCGGTCTGGCCGGACCTGGAGAAGCTGATGCGCGCCCACGGCGTGCCGCAGTTCACCGTCGACGCCCACCGTCCGGTGCGTGACTTCGACGTGTTCGGCGTCTCGTTCTCCACCGAGCTGGGCTACACCAACCTGCTCACCGCGATCGACCTGGCCGGCATCCCGATGCTCGCCGCCGACCGCACCGACGCCGACCCGGTGATCGTGGCCGGCGGGCACGCCGCGTTCAACCCGGAGCCGATCGCCGACTTCGTCGACGCCGCGGTGCTCGGCGACGGCGAGGAGGCGGTGCTGGAGATCACCGCCATCGTGCGGGAGTGGAAGGCCGAGGGCTCCCCGGGCGGCCGGGACGAACTGCTGCTGCGACTGGCCCGCACCGAGAGCGTCTACGTGCCGCGCTTCTACGACGTCGACTACCTGCCCGACGGCCGGATCCAGCGGGTCGTGCCGAACCGCCCGGACGTGCCGTTCCGGGTGCACAAGCGCACGACCATGGACCTGGACGCCTGGCCGTACCCGAAGAAGCCCCTGGTCCCGCTCGCCGAGACGGTGCACGAGCGGTACGCGGTGGAGATTTTCCGGGGCTGCACCCGGGGCTGCCGGTTCTGCCAGGCCGGCATGATCACCCGCCCGGTGCGGGAGCGTTCGATCACCACCGTCGGCCAGATGGTCAAGGAAGGACTGGAGTTCTCCGGCTTCCACGAGGTGGGCCTGCTGTCGCTGTCGTCGGCCGACCACTCGGAGATCGGCGACATGTGCTCCGGCCTGGCCGAGCAGTACGCAGGCACGAACGTCTCGCTGTCGCTGCCCTCGACCCGGGTGGACGCGTTCAACATCGACCTGGCCCAGGAACTGTCCCGCAACGGGCGCCGGACCGGTCTGACCTTCGCCCCCGAGGGCGGGTCGGAGCGGATCCGCAAGGTGATCAACAAGATGGTGTCGAAGGAAGACCTCATCCGCACCGTGGTCACCGCGTACTCCAACGGCTGGCGCCAGGTGAAGCTCTACTTCATGTGCGGCCTGCCCACCGAGACCGACGAGGACGTCCTGGAGATCGCCGACATGGCGCACGAGGTGATCCGGGCCGGCCGCGCGGCCACCGGGTCCAAGGACATCCGCTGCACGGTCTCCATCGGCGGGTTCGTGCCGAAGCCGCACACCCCGTTCCAGTGGGCCTCGATGGAGCGGCCGGAGGTCATCGACGGCCGGCTCAAGCTGCTCAAGCAGGCGATCAACAGCGACCGGTCGCTCGGCCGGGCGATCGGCTTCCGCTACCACGACGGTGAGCCGTCGCTGATCGAGGGCCTGCTGTCCCGGGGCGACCGCCGGGTCGGCGCGGTGATCCGCAAGGTCTGGGAGAACGGCGGCCGGTTCGACGGCTGGAGCGAGCACTTCTCGTACCAGCGCTGGGTCGACGCCGCCGCCGAGGTCCTGCCGGCGTACGGCGTCGACCTCGACTGGTACACCACCCGCGAGCGCGAGGAGCTGGAGGTCCTGCCCTGGGACCACCTCGACTCCGGCCTGGACAAGGACTGGCTCTGGCAGGACTGGCAGGACTCGCTGTCGGAGTACGAGCAGGACGACTGCCGCTGGACGCCCTGCTTCGACTGCGGCGTCTGCCCGTCCATGGACACCGAGATCCAGATCGGCCCGACCGGCCGCAAGCTGCTGCCGCTCACCCCGGTCAACGGGCTGAAGCTGCCCGCCGCCGCCCAGGGCTGAGGCCGCCGGCACCACCACGGAGCGCGGGAACCCGACCGGGTTCCCGCGCTCCGTCGTCTTTTCCCGGTGACCGGCGCGGTACGCGGGGTGGGGGTGCCCCGACTGGTCCTTCCTCGATACGCTGCGTCCGTAATGGACCGGCCGGGGCCGGCAGCGGGGAGGACAGGCAGCATGGGCATCAATCCGCCGGACACCGGCGATCTGCACGTCAGCGTCGAGGACCTGGATGCGGCGGCCGAGTACATCGAGCGCCTCAAGCAGTACGTCGAGGACACCATCTCCTGGGAGATGGAACGCATCAAGGAGAACATGAAGGGCGACAGCAACAGCCCGCAGATCGTCTCGAACGGCACCCCGTTCGGCGCGTTCGCCGACGCCCGGTTGCAGTGGCAGGCGCTGGAGCGCTCCACGGCCAACATGGAGGCACACCTCAAGGGCCTCTCCGCCAAGCTGGCCGGCCTGAAGAAGGGCACCGAGGACATCGCCAAGGCGTTCCGTGACGCCGAGGAGCGCAACGCCGCGAACGGCAAGGACATCGAGCGGCTGCTGGAGTCCGCTGCTCCGCCGCCCGGTGGCGCCGAGCCGCCCACCTACCCGTACACGGCCTGAGAGAGGAGACGGTCATGGCTGGAGCCACCTGGGAACGCTGTGTCCGCGAGGTGACGCTGTCGGCGGATCCGTACACCGTCGGCCTGGTCGGCTCGGGGTGGAGCAACCTCTCCACCGCTCTCGGTCACCTGCGCGACTCCCTCGTCGGCCGGTCGTTCGTCGGCCCGATCGCGGCCGGTCAGGAGCGTCCGCACACCGGCGGCCTGCCCGGGATGCTCGCCGGCTGGAAGGGCAGCGGCGGCGACGCGTACCGCGAGCACCTGTCCGAGATCGGCAAGGACATCGAGGAACTCATCACGCACGCCAGCAACGTCGGCGGCGCGCTGTCGCGGATCGAGGGCGACATCCGCAAGACGGTGGCGAGCATCCCGATCCCGCTGATGGACAACTTCGGCTGGAACGAGTGGAGCCTGCCCGGCGGCACCGAGCTGGACGACGCACGCGACGGTGAGAGCCAGTCCGGCTTCCTCGCCGCCTTGCGCAGCGACTACCAGGGCAACCAGGCGTTGTACGCCGACGGCGCGTTCCGCGACAAGGCCGACGACCTGGAAGCCACCATGAAGATCGACGGCAACGCCAGCGACCAGAAGCGTGGCGGCTGGTGGGACACCAAGTCGCACCTCGACAACTGGTACAACGACAACCAGAAGGCGGCCAACGCGGCGATGGCGCCGTTGCCGGCCGCGGTGGAGGCCGAGCGCCCCAAGCTGGCCGTACCCCAGCACAAGGGCGACTTCGGCGACGGCTACCGGGGCGACCCGCGCGTTCCCCCGACCGGCGTACCCGGTGGTGGCCTGCCCGGCGGCGGCGCACCCGGCGGCGGCATGCCGGGCGGCGGCATGCCCGGCGGCGGTGGCGGCCCGATGCCGTCCATCGGCAGCACCGGCATCGGTGGCGGCACGCCCGGTGGCGGTTCGTACACGCCGCCGCCCGGCGCGCCCGGCGGCGGCATCCCCGGCGGCGGCTCCTACACCCCGCCGACCACCGGCGGCCCGCCCGAACTCGGTGGCGCCCCCGGCTCGGGCACCCCGGAGTACGGCAGTGGTCTGGCCGGCGCGGGCGGGCCCGGCACGATCACCGCAGGCGGGCCGAGCACCCTCGGTCTGGGCGGCGGTGGCGCGGGTGCACTGAGCGCCGGTGGTGGCGGCGTCGGCGGCGGTGGCGCCGGCCTGGGTTCGGCCGGTGGGATCGGCGGCGGCGGGATCGGCGCGGCCGGCGGCATGGCCATGGGCGGCCTGCCCGGCATGGTCGGCGGCGGTAACGGCAAGGTCCCGCCACTGACCAGCGCGGCCAGCGCGTTGAAGGCCGCGGCCGGGGCGGGACCGGGCGGCGCGGCCGGTGCGCGTGGCGGGATGGCCGGCGCCGGGATGATGGGCGGCGGGATGATGGGCGGCCACGGCGGCGCCGGCCACGGCGGCGACGCGGCAGGGCACTCGTCATGGTTGACTGAGGACGACGATCCGTGGGGCGCCGGTGACGGTGCGTCCCCGGGCATCCTGCGATGAGGACAGACGGATGAAGGTGCACGTCGGTGCGCTCCGGCCGGTGGCGGCCGGCCTGCTCGCCGGGCTGATGCTGCTGGGTGCCGCCGCCCAGCCGGCGGTCGCCGCTCCGCGCCGTGCCGAGCAGTGGTATCTGGACGAGCTGCGGATCGACAGGGCGCACCAGATCTCCACCGGCCGGGGCGTCGTCGTCGGCGTGGTGGACACCGGCGTCGACGCGGGGCACCCCGACATGCGGGGCCAGCTGCTGGCCGGGGGGAGCACCCGCGACTCCGGCGACGGGCGGCGCGACCCGGACGGTCACGGCACCCACATGGCCGGGATCATCGCGGCCAACGGGACCGGGGTGGTGGGCATCGCGCCCGACGCCCGGATCCTGCCCATCCGGAAGCCCGCCGGCGACGCGTTCACCTCGGACGACTCCGCGCGGGGCATCCGGATGGCTGTCGACGGCGGGGCGAAGGTGCTCAACCTGTCGTACGGCGGCGCCGGAGCCGTGGAGGAGATCGAGGAGGCCGCGATCCGGTACGCGCTGGAGCGCGACGTGGTCGTGGTGGCCGCCGCCGGGAACGTCCGGCAGGCCGGCCCGGACGTCACCTCACCCGCCAAGATCCCCGGCGTGATCGCGGTGACCGGCACGGTGCGGGGCGGAGGCTTCTGGTCCGGATCGGCCCAGGGCCCGGAGGCGGTGATCGCCGCGCCCGGCGACGAGGTCTACAACATCGGCCCGGACCGGGGCTACGGCTGGGGTGACGGCACCTCCGACGCGGCCGCCGTCGTCTCCGGCGTCGTGGCGCTGATCCGGTCGAAGCACCCGAAGCTCTCCGCGCCCGATGTGATCAACCGGATCATCCGTACCGCCCGGGACGCCGGTCCGCCCGGCCGGGACCCCCGGTTCGGCTTCGGCCGGATCGACCCGGTGGCGGCGCTCACCGCCGACGTGCCGTCGGTGTCGGCGAACCCGCTGCTCGGGGCCGCCCCAGCGAGCGGGTCCGCGCCGCCGGCCGCCGCCGAGGACGACAACTTCGACGTGACGAAGTACGGCGACCGGGGCGGTCCCACCGACCAGCAGGTGATGGTCATCGGCATCGGCATCGCCGTGGCGGTCGTGGTGCTGCTGACGCTCGTGGTGTTCCTGATCTGGAACCGCCGCCGTCACCGGCGCGAACTGGCCGAAGCCGGCTCGATCCCGGACGACGCGCTGGACCGGATGAACGGCGGTGGGCAGGGTCCGCCGGTGCCCGCCGGTCACGCGGCCGCCCCACCGCCCGGCTACGGCGGCTACCCGCCACCCGGCGCGCAACCTCAGCCGGGCGGATACCCGCAGCAGGGCGGATACGCCCAGCCGGGTGGATACGCCCAGCCGGGTGGACATCCGCAGCCGGGCGGGTATCCCCAACCCGGTGCGGGCGCCTACCCGCCCCAGGGTCAGGCCCCCCACGCCCCGCCCGGTCAGAGCCCGTACGCCCCACCCGGCGACAACCGCTCCTGACCCGTCCCGCGCCGGAGGCCCGGCGGCGTGCACCAGCACCCGCCGGCCCTCCGGCAGCCCGGCGCCGAGCGCCCGGCGCCCGCAGCTCGGGCGCCCGCAGGTCGCCCTCGCAGCCCCCAACCCGCGCGTCCCGCCTGCACCCCGCACCCCGCACCCGCTCCGCTCCGCTCCGCCCCGCCCCGCCCCGCTCCGTCGATCATGAAGTTGGCGGCATGATCAGAGATCAACTTCGCCGTCAACTTCATGATCGACGGGGTTGGGCGGGGTTGGACGGGGTGGGGTGGGAGGCGGCGGGGTGGGAGGCGGTGGGGTGGAGGGAAGGGCGGCGGTGTTTGTGGGGGTTTGGGGTGGGTGGGGTGGCCCCGGGTGTGGGGCGCGGCGGGCGCTGCGCCAGGATGGGACCGATACGCAGGCACAGCCGAGGAGCTCACGATCGCCAGAAAGCCTCAACCCGAGGGCGGCCAGGCCCCCGTCGTCCAGCGGGTCCGTATCCGGTACGCCAAGCGTGGTCCGCTGCGGTTCACCTCGCACCGGGACTTCGCCCGGGCCTTCGAGCGCGCGTTGCGCCGGGCCGGTGTGCCGATCGCCTTCTCCCAGGGCTTCACCCCGCACCCGAAGATCTCGTACGCCTCGGCCGCCCCGACGGGTGTGGCGAGTGAGGCCGAGTACCTGGAGATCGGGCTCCGGGAGCCGGTCGACCCGGCGCGGCTGCGCGAGGCGCTCGACGCCGCGCTCTCGCCCGGACTCGACGTCCTCGACGCGGTGGAGGCCACCGGTGGCAGCCTGGCCGACCGGATCGAGGCCTCGTACTGGCGGATCGAGCTGCCCGAAGTCGATCCGAAGGTGCTCGCGGCCGCCGTGGCGGCGTTCACCGCCGCCGAAGAGATCCAGGTCGAGCGGATGACCAAGCAGGGACGGCGTACGTTCGACGCCCGCGCGGCAGTGGTGTCGATCGATGTCGTGGCTCCGGCTGAGACGCCTTCCGGGGCGGCGGCCGTGCCGTGTGCGATACTCGAACTGGTCGTGCGGCAGGTCACCCCGTCCGTTCGGCCCGATGACGTCCTGTCCGGCCTCCGCGCGGTGGCCGCCTTGGAGCCGCCGGTCACCCCGAAGGTGATCCGGCTGGCGCAGGGCACGTTGACCGCGCAGGGCGAGATCGTCGATCCGTTGGAAGCGGATCGCGACGGGGCAACCATCGGAGAGCGCTGACCGTCGGTCAACGCTCTGGCAGGCAGACTTCGGCGGTCGCGCGCTTGCGCGCCCGGCGGAAACACCTTTGCGGCAACCCTGCGTGGCAGCGCTCACCCGCGCCCGGGGCGGCCAGAACTGGAGAACGTCCATGCTCGAGAACGAGCCCGAGGGCAGCGAACGGACCGGCGCAGAGCCGGCCGGGACGACCGCCGACAGTGCCGGCACCGCCTCCGGCAGCGCCGCGAACACGACGCCGGCCGGCACCGCGAACACGACGCCGACCGGCACCGCGAACACGACGCCGACCGGCGCCGAGGGCGCCACCGCGGAGGGCACCGCCATTGCGGAGGGCACCGCCACCGTGGAGGGCGTCGCCGAGACCAAGCCGCCGGCCCGGAAGCGGGCCAGCCGTCGCAAGGTCGCCCCGCTGAACCAGCCGGAGCAGACCGACGCGCCCGTCGAGGCGTCCACGGCCGCGACGGGCAGCGGCGAGTCGCCCCAGGCCGAGGTGTTCGCACCGGTGGCCGGCGAACTGGACACCGCGCCGAAGACCACCCGGCGGCGCCGTAAGGCCACCCCGGCGAAGGCGGTCGAGGAGCCGGTGGCCGCGGCCGGGGTGGAGGCGGCCTCGGAGGAGGTCGTGCCGCCGGTCAAGGTGACCCGGACGCGTCGCCGCAAGGCCACGCCGCCGGCTGCCGAGCCGGTCGCGCCGGACGAGACCGCCGGGCAGACGTCCGCGGACGTGATCGACGGGCCGGTCTCCGCGGCCGGTGGCGACCTGATCGCCGAGGGACGCGCCGACATCGACGGCGGCGAGGCAACCGCCCCGGACGGGACCGCCGTCGGGGAGACCGCCGGTACCGGCGGGCGGACCCGCACCGGACGGCGCGCCGCCGCCGGCAAGACCACCGCCGCCGGCGACAGGACCACCGGCGGGAACGAGGCCGCGGGCACCGGCAAGGCGAGCACGGGCGGCGTGGCCGCCATCGGTGAGCCCACCGGCGAGGACATCGAGGACGAGGACGCCGAGAGCGAGACCGTCGAGGACGCGAGCGGCGCGTCGGCGCGTACCGCAGAGGTCGACCTGGCCCGCAGCGGCGGCCCGGCGGACGCGACGGGCGTCGTGTCGACGGGCGCCGCCGTGCCGCGCGCCGCCGAGGAGCCGGCCGAGACGCCGCCGGCCACCGGCCGCCGTCGTCGTGCCGCGCTCTCCGCGCCGACCGTCCTGTTCATGGCGCCGCAGCCCGACGAGGCACCCGCCGTCCAGGTCACGTACCCGGCGGCGGAGGAGCCGATCGAGGAAGCGGTCGAGACCGGCCGGCGCCGCCGTCGCGGCCGCCGTGAGGTCGAGCCGGTCGAGGCCGAGGTCGAGCCCGAGGTCGCCGAGGAGGAGCCGGCCACCGAGGCCGAGGAGACCGCCGAGACGGACGAGGACGACGAGACGGCCGCGGGCCGCCGTCGCCGTCGCCGGGGCCGCCGGGGTCGTGGCCGGGGCAAGGGCGGCGCGGACGAGGCCGACGACGAGGACATCGAGGAGCCCGTCGCGGCGGAGACCGCCGAGGGCGAGGCCGAGGAGACCGCCGAGGACGAGGAGGCCGAGGGCGAGGGGATGACCCGTCGCCGTCGCCGCCGTCGTCGCCGGGGGGCGGGGGAGTCGGACACCGCCGCCGAGGACGGCGTGCCGACCGTCGTCAAGATCCGTGAGCCGCGCAAGCCGGTCGACGAGGTGCAGGGCGTCTCCGGCTCGACCCGGCTGGAGGCCAAGCGGCAGCGCCGCCGGGACGGCCGCGAGCAGCGGCGTACCCGGCCGCCGATCCTGAGCGAGTCGGAGTTCCTGGCCCGCCGCGAGGCGGTGGACCGGGTGATGGTGGTCCGCCAGCGCGGCGACCGCACCCAGATCGCCGTGCTCGAGGACGGGGTGCTCGTCGAGCACTACGTCACGCGGAACTCGTCCGGCACCATGGCCGGCAACGTCTACCTGGGCAAGGTCCAGAACGTTCTGCCGAGCATGGAGGCGGCGTTCGTCGACATCGGGCGTGGGCGCAACGCGGTCCTGTACGCCGGTGAGGTCAACTGGGACGCCACCGGCCTGGAGGGTCGGGCCCGCTCGATCGAGCAGGCGCTGCGCTCCGGCGACTCGGTGCTGGTGCAGGTGACGAAGGACCCGATCGGGCACAAGGGCGCGCGGCTGACCAGCCACATCGCGCTCTCCGGCCGGCACCTGGTCTACGTGCCGAACGGCAACGCGTCCGGGATCAGCCGCAAGCTGCCCGACACCGAGCGCAAGCGGCTGCGGGACGTGCTGAAGAAGCTGGTGCCGGACGGCGCCGGGGTGATCGTCCGGACCGCGGCCGAGGGCGCCAGCGAGGACGAGCTGGCGCGTGACGTCAAGCGGCTCCAGGCGCAGTGGGAGGACATCCAGGCCAAGGCGACCGAGGGTGGCGCCCCGGTGCTGCTCTACGAGGAGCCGGACCTGGTCATCCGCGTGGTCCGGGACCTCTTCAACGAGGACTTCCGCGAACTGGTCATCGAGGGCGAGTCCGCGTACGGCGAGGTCGAGTCGTACCTGTCGCACGTGTCTCCGGACCTGGTGGCGCGGCTGCGCCGGCACGCCGGGGTGGCGGACGTGTTCGCCGAGTACCGGATCGACGAGCAGATCCTCAAGGGGCTGGACCGGAAGGTCTTCCTCCCCTCGGGCGGTTCGCTGGTGATCGACCGCACCGAGGCGATGACTGTCATCGACGTCAACACCGGCAAGTACACCGGCTCCGGCGGCAACCTGGAGGAGACGGTCACCCGCAACAACCTGGAGGCGGCCGAGGAGATCGTGCGCCAGCTGCGGCTGCGTGACCTCGGCGGCATCGTGGTGATCGACTTCATCGACATGGTGCTGGAGTCGAACCGGGAGCTGGTGCTGCGCCGGCTCACCGAGTGCCTCGGCCGGGACCGCACGAAGCACCAGGTCACCGAGATCACCTCGCTCGGCCTGGTGCAGATGACCCGCAAGCGCATCGGCGCGGGCCTGCTGGAGGCGTTCAGCGAGACCTGCGAGTGCTGCAAGGGCCGGGGCGTGATCATCCACACCGAGCCGGTGCCGGAGAAGCCACGCGGCGGCGCGGGGGAGAAGGTCAAGGCGGTCGCCTCGGCGGTGGCCGCGCCGGCCGAGGAGAAGAGCGGCCGGCGCCGGGGCCGCAAGGCCGCCGCGGAGAAGCCCGCCGTGGAGGCCGCGCCGGAGCAGCCGGCCGCGCAGCCGCAGGCTGCCGCCGAGCCGCCCGCGGCCGTCGCGCCGCCGGAGCGGACCGTCGCCGAGGTGGTCGAGAACGACGACGACTACTACGACACCCAGGGCTACGACCTGTCCCGGTTCGAGTCGGAGACGCCGGCCGCCCCGGCGGTCGCGGACAGCCAGGAGGGCGACTCGGCCCGGCTGGCCGCCGCCGACGACCCGGACGCGATCGGAGACGGGGACAACGACGACGACAGCGGTGCCCCGCGCCGGCGGGCGCGGCGCGGCGGGGCCCGGCGGCGTACCCGGCCGTGAGGCTCTGACCTGCTCGAACAGGACCCCTGAATCCGTGCGCTATGGGTGGATTCAGGGGTTCTGTCGTGTCCGTCGGCCCGCCGGGACGGCGCGGACCGCGGGGCCGGTTTGGGGGGCGGGCCGGGTATGCCGTACGCTTGCCTGCGGCGCACTTTGGTGTGCCGAGTTCCCGCGTGCCCGCGCTGCCGGTGTCACGGCTCCCGGCGAGACGCCGTGGGAACGACCGCGAACGGTGTGACAGCCGACAGCGGTGGAATAGACGCCAGTAGCCTCAACGACAGGGAGTCCGCCTCCGATGTACGCGATCGTCAAGACCGGCGGCAAGCAGTACAAGGTCGCCGAGGGCGACGTGATCGAGGTCGAGAAGCTCGCCGGTGCCCCCGGCGACGCGGTGAAGCTCACCGCGGTGCTCCTCGTCGACGGTGACGACCTGGTGACCGACGCGGCCAAGCTCGCGAAGGTCGCGGTGTCCGGCGAGATCGCCGCGCACACCAAGGGCCCGAAGATCCGGATCCACAAGTTCAAGAACAAGACCGGCTACCACAAGCGCCAGGGTCACCGCCAGCCGCTGACCCAGGTCAAGGTGACCGGCATCTCCAGCGGGAAGTAGGTCGTCCTCCAATGGCTCACAAAAAGGGTGCGTCCAGCTCGCGTAACGGCCGTGACTCCGCGGCCCAGCGACTCGGCGTGAAGCGCTTCGGTGGTCAGGTCGTCAGCGCGGGTGAGATCCTCATCCGTCAGCGTGGCACCAAGTTCCACCCCGGTGACCTGGTCGGCCGTGGCGGCGACGACACGCTGTTCGCGCTGGCCGCCGGTTCGGTGCAGTTCGGCACCAAGCGCGGTCGCAAGACCGTCAGCATCGTGCCGCAGCAGTAGTTCTCCTGCGAAGCGGGCCGCGGACCTCGAGTCCCGGCCCGCTTCGCTTTTCCCCGTGCGGGGCGGACCCCGCTGGAAGGATTGGCGTCGTGACGACGTTCGTTGACCGGGTCGTCCTGCACATGCAGGCCGGCGACGGCGGGCACGGCTGTGTCTCGATCCACCGGGAGAAGTTCAAGCCGTTCGGCGGGCCGGACGGCGGCAACGGCGGCCACGGCGGCAGCGTGTCGCTGGTGGTCGACCCGCAGGTCACCACGCTGCTCGACTTCCACTTCCGGCCGCACCTGAAGGCCGAGAACGGCAAGGGCGGCGCCGGCTCGAACCGGGACGGCGCCAACGGCCGCGACCTGGTCATCAAGGTGCCGAACGGCACCGTCGTGCAGAGCCTCGACGGCGAGGTGCTGGCCGACCTGGTCGGCGTCGGCACCACGTTCGAGGCGGCCCGGGGCGGCCGGGGCGGGCGCGGCAACGCCTCGCTGGCGAACGCCCGCCGCAAGGCGCCCGGCTTCGCCGAGCTGGGGGAGCCCGGCGACCGGCTGGACGTCGTGCTGGAGCTCAAGAGCGTCGCCGACGTGGGCCTGGTCGGCTTCCCGTCCGCCGGCAAGTCGTCGCTGATCTCGGTGATCTCCGCGGCCAAGCCGAAGATCGCCGACTACCCGTTCACCACCCTGGTGCCGAACCTGGGCGTGGTCCGGGTGGACAACCACACCTTCACCGTCGCCGACGTGCCCGGCCTGATCCCGGGTGCGGCCAGCGGCAAGGGCCTCGGCCTGGAGTTCCTCCGCCACGTCGAGCGCTGCGCCGTGCTGGTGCACGTGATCGACACCGCCACGCTGGAGCCCGGCCGCGACCCGCTCGCCGACATCGACGCCATCGAGTCGGAGCTGTCCCAGTACGGCGGCCTGGCCGACCGGCCCCGGCTGGTCGCGCTGAACAAGGTCGACGTGCCGGACGGCAAGGACCTCGCCGACATCGTCCGCCCCGACCTGGAGGCGCGCGGCCTGCGCGTGTTCGACGTCTCCACCGCCACCCGCGAGGGTCTGCGCGAGCTGATGTACGCGATGGCGGAGCTGGTCGACCAGGGCCGCCGCGCCGCCCCGCCCGCCGAGCCGACCCGGATCGTGATCCGCCCGAAGGCGGTCGACGACGCCGGCTTCACCATCGAGGCCGAGCCGGACGGCTCGTACACGGTGCGCGGCAGCCGGCCGGAGCGCTGGGTCAAGCAGACCAACTTCGACAACGACGAGGCAGTGGGTTACCTGGCCGACCGGCTGGCCCGCCTCGGCGTCGAGGAGAAGCTCGCGAAGGCCGGCGCCCAGGCCGGCGACCTGGTGCGCATCGGTGACCGGGAGTTCGACTGGCAGCCGACGCTCTACGCCGGCGTCGACTTCGTCCCCGGCAACCGGGGCACCGACGTGCGGCTGGAGGAGAAGACGAACCGGCCGTCGGCGTCGGACCGGCTCGCGGCCCGCAAGGCCCGCCGGGTCCGGCCGGAGGACGAGGTCGAGGCCGCGCCGGCGGCGGAAGCGGACGCCGAGTAGCCGTTTCCGGGTCGGCGGCGGGAAACCTGCGCGAAATCCGGCCGATCTAGCGTACGGGCATGTTGATCGAGTCCCGTCCCGCCGCCGATCCGGAGATCGCCGCGCTCGTCGTCGCCCAGCAGCGTGAGTTGCGCGACGCGGACGGCGGGCTGGACGGGCAGGTCACCGTCGTGCACACCGACATCCACTACCTGGCCGCCGTGGTGGGCGGCCGGGCGGTCGGCTGCGGCGGACTCCAGGCGCTCGACGCCGACACCGGCGAGCTGAAGCGGATGTACGTGCGGCCGGCGTTCCGGGGGCGGGGCATCGCCCGGCAGCTGCTCGTGGCGCTGGAGGAACTGGCGTTCCAGGCGGGGCACCGCACGGTGTGCCTGGAGACGGGCACCTACCTGCCGGCCGCGATCGGGCTCTACCGGTCCAGCGGCTACGAGCCGATCCCGGTGTACGGCGAGTACGTGGACAACCCGTACAGCGTCTGCTTCGCCAAGCGGCTGCCGGTGGCGGCCTGATCGGCGGCCTGACGCTCAGGCGCTCGTCTGCGCGTGCGGCGCGGTGACCGGCTTGGACTCCGGGCTGGCCTGCTGGCGCAGCACGATGCTGAGCAGGATCAGCACGCCGACGGCGAGGAACTCGCTCTGCCAGTTCTGCATCGACTGGAACCAGAAGTCGCTGGTGCCGAGGAACTGCCACGCGCTGATCGGGGCGGCGCCGCTCTCCAGCGCCTGCTCCTGGTTGTAGGCGGCCACGCCGCCGAACAGGTGCCCCAGGAACGCGCCCCCGAAGATCATCAAAAGCGCGATGGAGAGGCTGTTGCGGTAGACCACGAGCGGCAGCCCGCCGACGCGTACCGGCCACGGCGAATCGGGGCGGGCCTGGTCGCGGTTGTCCTCCGGCCGGTCCGTCTGGTCCTCCGGCTTCGACTCGGCCGAGCCCTTCTGCACCAGGTACGCGGTGAGCAGCACGTACCCGCCCATCTGGAGGAACTCCGACTCCCAGTTCTCGAACACCGCCTCGGCGAAGTGCCCGGTGCCGAGGTAGGCCCACCAGCTCAGCGGCTCGGCGCCGTACCGGCTCAGCTCCTCGTTGTGCACCTGCCAGCCGAACACGCTCTGCAACAGCAGGAAAACCAGGAACGCGCCGAGCATGGCGACCGAGAGCATGTTGTCGCGCAACCACCGTGGCATCGCCGGACCTCCTCGACCCGCTCGCGGTTGCCCTCCTGCCCGGCATCGGGCCGGGGCAAACGCCGCACCGGCGTGTCGCGCCTGGTCAGGGGCGGTCGAACGGGGCCTCCACCCGGGTGCCGGTGCCGAGGTTGTTGTTGAGCAGCAGGCCGGCGGCGAGCATGCCGAAACCGAGGACCAGGTGCAGCCAGTTGTCGGCGTCGTTCACCGGCACGAAGTTGGCAGCGGTGTCGCGGTCGATGGCGAAGCCGTACAGCCACAGCACCAGGTAGAGCGCGCCGCCACCGGCCAGGAAGACCCGTGCCCCGGCCAGCCGCCGGGCCATCACCAGACCGACCAGCCCGAACAGCAGGTGCACCAGGTTGTGCAGCACCGACACCTGGAACACCCCGAGCAGCTTCGCCTCGGAGTGGTGCCCGGCGAACGTCAGCTCGCCGTAGTGCGTGGTGATGCCGGGAATGAAGCCGAGCACGCCGATGAGCGCGAAGACGGCGGCCGCCGCGAGGGCGACCTTCTGCACCGCAGGCCGGGCGTGTTCGCGCACGTCACGTGCCATCCCTGTCACCCCCGTGGAACTCGCCGCCGCCCGGGCGGGCAGGCACCCCATTGTCTGACCGGGGTGGGGCGCTTCCGCAGAGAATTCACGAATCAGGCATGGAGGCGCCGACCCGGGGTAGGGCGATTGTCACGCGGAAACAAATCCGCGTACCCCCCGAAGACAACCGCTGGGAAGACACGAGCGGAAGGGACATCATGACTCAGGATCTTTCCCCCAGTTCGGCCACGTACCAGTCGACGAACGGTGGTGGCGGTGTACGGGACCAGGCCCGCCAGGTCGGCTCCGACGCCGCGAACGCGGGCGGCGCCGTGGCGCAGACCGCCAAGGAGCAGGGCCGGGAGGTGGTGGGCGAGGCCAAGCGGCAGGCCCGCGACCTCTACAGCGAGACCCGCAGCCAGGTCACCGCGCAGGCCGGTCAGCAGCAGCAGCGCGCCGCCAGCGGACTGCGCTCCCTCGCCGACGAGATGCGCACCATGGCGCAGCAGGGCGGTGGCTCCGGGCCGGTCACCGAGCTGGCCCACCAGGCGGCCGAGCGGGTGCACGGCGTGGCCGGCTGGCTGGAGCAGCGCGAGCCGGGCGACCTGCTCCACGAGGTGAAGAACTACGCCCGCCGCAACCCCGGCACGTTCCTCGTCGGCGCGGCGCTGCTGGGCGTGGTCGCTGGACGGCTCACCCGCAACATCACCGCGCTCGGCGACGACAGCGCGGCGCGGCCGGCGTACGACCCGGACCGTACCGCCGTCATCCCGACCGCGCGTGAGGTGCCGGACCAGGTGCCGCCGGGCGGCTACCTCGACCCGACGCCGGGCAGCTACGCCGAGCCGGACCCGGGCTACTCCGCGCCGGGCGCGACCTACCCGACCGGCGGCGCCCCGAACACCTGGGCCGACCCGGCGGGTGGCACCGGTCAGCCGCTGCCGCCGCCGGAGCGCACCGACCCGCTGCCGGGTGTCCCGTCGACCGGCGCTCCCCGCCCGTGACCGGCCGCACCGGCAGAAGGGAGGCGACGGCATGACCGTACCCACGCAGGACCCCGGCTATCAGGCGGCGGGCGCCCCGCCCCACGCCGACGAGGTGCGGAGCAGCTCGATCGGCGACCTGATGCGTCAGGTCACCACGGACCTGTCCACGCTGATGCGCCAGGAGGTCGAGCTGGCCAAGGCGGAGATCCGCCAGGAGGGCAAGAAGGCGGGCAAGGCCGCCGGACTGTTCGGCGGCGCCGGTTTCGGCGGCTACATGGTGGCGCTCTTCGTCTCGATCGCGATCTGGCAGTTCCTCGACAACGTCATGGACTCCGGGCTGGCCGCGCTGATCGTGGCCGTCATCTGGGCCGCTGTCGCGGCGGTCCTGTACTCGATGGGCAAGAAGAACGCCGAGCGGATCCGCGGCCTGAAGCAGACCAACGACAGCGTGCAGCGCATTCCCGACGCGCTCAAGCCGCACCCGGAGGGAGTGACCCGATGAGCACCGATCCCGAGCAGATCCGCCGCGAGATCGAAGCCACCCGCAACAACCTCAGCTCGGACGTGGACGCCCTGGCGTACAAGGTCAGCCCGAGCCGCATCGTCGACGACCGCAAGCAGCGCGTCCGCAGCGCGCTGACGAACGTGAAGGACAAGGTGATGGGAACCGCATCGGACCTCGGCCACAGCACCGGCAACGCCGCCCACTCGGTGGGCGACCACGCCTCCTCGATGGCGTCCACGGTGGGCGACAGGGCACAGTCCGCCGCCGCCACGGTGAGCGACGCCGCGCACCGGGCGCCGGAGGTGGTGCGGCGCAAGTCCGAGGGCAACCCGATCGCCGCCGGGGTGATCGCCTTCGGTGTCGGCATGCTGGTCTCCTCGCTGATCCCGGCCACCCGCCGCGAGCAGCAGGTCGCCGCGCAGGTCAAGGAGAAGGCCGCCGAGCACGGCGGGGTGGTGAAGGAGAAGCTGGGCGAGGTCGCCGGTGAGCTGAAGGAGGAGCTGCGCGAGCCGGCGCAGCACGCCGCCGAGTCGGTGAAGGCCACCGCGCAGGACGCCGCGCACACGGTCAAGGACGACGGCCGGGCCGCCGCCCAGGACGTCCGGCACAGCGCCGAGCAGGTGCGGTCCTGAAGGTCCGCGCCTGCGGTAAGGAAGGGCCCCTTTTTATCGCCCAGGCGATAAAAAGGGGCCCTTCCTTACACCTCGGCGCGCAGCGGTGGTGGGGGCACGGCTCCGGTCTCCACCCAGAGCACCAGGTCGTCGGGGCGGCGCCGGGTCATCCGCCGGCGGAGAACCCGTGTGGAGTTGGCCGCCGTCCGCAGCCGGGCGCCCGCGTAGGGCACCCCGCCGCGCAGCCGCCGGCCCACCGCCAGCCAGGCGCACAGGCCGCGCTCCAGCACCCAGGCGGGCGCGGCCAGGCTCGTGTGCGCCGGGAAGACGCGGGCACCGCCCGCCCGTCGCCGGCCCAGCTCCGCCACCGCGACGGTCGCCAGCCCGGCCCGCAGCAGCAGCCCGGTCCGGCGGGTGGCGAGCGCGACGGCCGTCGCCGGCAGCACCGCCAGCGCGGCCAGCAGCCACCCCGGCCGGGCCGTCTCGTCGTACGCCTGGCGGACGCGCTGCCCGAGGAAGTGCGCGGCGGTGGGCGGGAGTCGCCGCACGTACAGCCACGCCGGAGTGGCCGTGCTGCCGCCGTACGCGCGCACGGTCCGGACCAGTTCCAGGTTCTCGAAGAGCACGTCGGGGTCGTAGCCGCCCATCGCCAGGAACGTGCTCCGCCGCACCGCGACCGTGCCCGGCCAGTCGCCGCCGACCACGCGGGCCAGCAGCGTCCGGCCGGTGTCCCACCAGGCGTGCCAGGGCAGCGGGTCGAAGTGGTTCTGCGGCCGGACCAGGTCCACCCCGTCCAGCATCTGGTGCACCGCGCACAGGGCCGGCCGGTCGTACCGGACGTCGTCGTCGGCGATCACCACGTGCTCGTGCCGGGCCAGCGCGACGCCGGTGAGCACGCCGAGCACCTTGCCGTTGCGACCGCGCAGCGCCGGGTCCGGCGGTACGTGCCGCACCAGCCCGCGCCAGGCGTCGGCGTGCCGGGCGAACAGCTCCGGCGCCGATCCGTCCACCACCACCACGTCGACCCAGCGGCTCAGCTCGCGCAGGTACCCGGTCAGCTCGTCCAGGCCCTCGTCGTCGCGGGCGCGCAGCGGCAGGACGTACGCCATCGGGAGCCGGACCGGCGCGGACGCGGCGGCCTGGTCGCGCGGCTGCGCGGCGGTCGGTCGGGTCACGTCGCCTCCCTTCGGGTCGGGGTGACGCGACTTGCCCGGAATGCGGCTGCTGAAACCGTTTCGGGCGGGCTGTGTCGGGTAGCGCAGCCGGATACGGACGGTCCGAGTCGGAGGGAGACGTGATGCCCAGCAACGCGACGAGATGGACGCTGGCCGGCGCTGCCGCGGTGGCCGCGCTCGGAGTCACCCGGACGGTGGCCCGTCGGCGGCAC
The DNA here is from genome assembly GCF_050948515.1 of Micromonospora sp. CA-248089. Lineage (NCBI taxonomy): Bacteria > Bacillati > Actinomycetota > Actinomycetes > Micromonosporales > Micromonosporaceae > Micromonospora > Micromonospora sp. CA-248089. The sequence continues at coordinate 5,067,538 of NZ_CP192016.1, read as the reverse complement.
CGGCACCAACCCGACCGGGAGGACGGCTGGTACGTGGTGCGCCGCGGGATCACCGTGAACCGGCCGGTGGACGAGGTGATCGGGTTCTGGACCGACCGGGAACGGCTCGACCGAGGGCTGGCCGAGTGGGCCACGCTGGAGCAGCTCGACGCGAACCGGTGGCGCTGTGTGGCAGCCGACCCGGCCGGCGGCGGCACCGAGTGGCGGGCCGAGATCACCGTCGACGGGCCGGGCCGGTTGAGCTGGCGGGTCACCGACGGGCCGGTCGCCCAGCGCGGCCGGGTCGAACTGGCCGCCGCCCCCCAGAACCGGGGCACCGAGATCCGGGCCGAGCTGCGGTGGCGTTCCGGGCCGATCCGGCGGGCGGCCGGCCTCGTCGGCGGCAGCGACCCGGACCTGGGACTGCGCACGGCGCTGCGCCGGATCAAGTCGCTGGTCGAGACCGGCCAGGTGCTCGACACCCGGCACGACCCGTCCGGGCGCAGCCCGCGCCAGGAACGGGCGACGGACAAGGTACGCGAGAAGCTGATGGCGGGAGGGCGACCGTGAGGGCGTTGTGCTGGGAGGGCGTCGGCAAGCTGGCCGTGCGGGACGTGCCGGAGCCGACCATCAGGTCCGGCGGCGACATCATCGTCAAGGTGCGCGCGAGCAGCGTCTGCGGCTCCGACCTGCACCTGATCAACGGTTACCTGCCGGCGATGCGCGAGGGTGACATCCTCGGCCACGAGTTCATGGGCGAGGTGGTCGAGATCGGCCCGGACGTGCGGCGCATCTCCGTCGGCGACCGGGTGGTGGTCGGCTCGGTGGTGGCCTGCGGCTCGTGCTGGTACTGCCGCACCGAGCAGTTCTCGCTCTGCGACAACTCCAACCCGCAGCCGGTCTTCACCGAGAAGCTGTGGGGCCACTCGCCGGCCGGCATCCTCGGCTACTCGCACGCGGCGGGCGGCTACGCGGGCAGCCACGCCGAGTACATCCGGGTGCCCTTCGGCGATGTCGGCGCGTTCACCGTGCCGGACGGGGTGCCGGACGACTCGGTGGTGTTCGCCTCGGACGCCATGCCGACCGGCTGGATGGCCGCCGACTTCTGCGATCTCAAGGGCGGCGAGGTGGTCGCTGTCTGGGGCGCCGGTGGCGTCGGCCAGATGGCGGCCCGGTCCGCGCAGATCCTCGGCGCCGAGCGGGTCGTGGTCATCGACCGGCTGCCGGAACGGCTCGCCACCGCGGCGCAGCGCCTCGGCGTGGAGACGATCAACTACGCGGAGACCGACGTGCTGGAGGCGCTGCGGGAGATGACCGCCGGGCGCGGCCCGGACGCCTGCATCGAGGCCGTCGGCATGGAGTCGCACGACGTCGGCCCGGCGTACGCGTACGACAAGGCCAAGCAGACGGTACGCGCGCAGACCGACCGCCCCACCTCGGTCCGGCAGGCGATCATGGCGGCCCGCAAGGGCGGCACGGTGAGCATCGTCGGCGTGTACGGCGGCCTGGTGGACAAGTTCCCGCTCGGCGCGGCCATGAACAAGGCCCTGGTGCTGCGGATGGGACAGATGCACGCCCAGCGCTACATCCCGATGCTGCTGGACCGGGTCGCGGCCGGCGAGATCGACCCCGGCTACCTGGCCACCCACCCGATGTCGCTGGAGCAGGGCGCCCGGGGCTACGAGATCTTCGAGAAGAAGGAGGACGGCTGCCTGCGTACCGTGCTGCACCCGCAGGCCGCCTGACCCGTCCGGGGGTGCGCCCGTTCAGCGCGGCGGGCGTACCCCGCCCGGGCGTGCCCCGTCGAGCGGGCGTACCCCGTCGAGCAGCAGCCCGCCGGGCGGCAACGCCGGCATGGCGCCGAGGTCGAGCGCCAGGTCCTGCGGCGGTACGCGGTAGCTCATCGCGCCGGTCAGGTTCGACACGGCCCGCTTCATCAGCTCGATCGTGATCCACTCACCGGCGCAGCGGTGGCCGGTGAAGTGGTCGCCGCCGCCCTGCGGGACCAGGCCGAACGGGTCGTCGCGCCACCCGGCGAAGCGCTCGGGGCGGAACTGCTCCGGCTCGGGCCACACGTCGGGGTGGTGGTTCGTGCCGTACAGGTCGAGCAGCACCCGCCGGCCCTGCGGGAACGCGTACCCCCGCCACTGGAACGAGCGGCGGACCCGCGCCGCGGCGACCGGGAAGAACGGGTAGTAGCGCCGTACCTCCTGCACGAACTGCTCGGTCGCGGCGTCGTCGCCGGGCAGGCGGTCCCGCCAGTGCGGGTGGTCGTGCAGCGCCAGCGCGGCGAAGACCACGTACCGGTCCACCGCCACGGTGGGACGAAGCACGTTCAGCAGCTCCACAGCGGCGATCCGGCGGGGAAGCGGCAGACCCCACTCGTCCCGGTGCCCGGCCACCACCGCCAGCGCGCTGCCCTCCGGAGCGGGCACCGCGCCGGCGCGTACCCGCTCGATCAGCTCGCCGGCCCAGCGTTGCGCGCGGTAGCGGCCGAGCCGTCCGCGCCAGTGCCGGGGGCCCAGCGCGGCCGGTGCCTCGATCATCGCGTGCATCTCGGCGGTGCGGCGCGGCACGTCGGCCTCGGCCGGCGGCACCCCGGCCCAGGCCCAGACCGTACGGGTCAGGATCTTTCCCACCTCGTCGTAGAGCACCACCGGGCCGCCCTCGGCCCAGTCGGGGATCCGGGCCCGCCACTGCTCGTCGAAGATCTCCCCGAGGCGGCGGATCGCGGCCGGCGTCATGATCGACATGAACATCGCCTTGCGGACCAGATGGGCCTGCCCGTCGAGGCCCTGTACGCCGCCGACGCCGGTGAGCGTGCGCTGCCCGCGCATCGGCATGGCGCCGCGCCGGACGAACCGCTCCTCGTCGTAGAACAGCTCGGCGGCCTCCCGGCCGCGCAGGCAGATGGTCGGTTCCAGCAGCAGCCGGGTCTGGAAGACGTCGGTGCCGAGGCGGTCGCAGCGGGAGCCGACGAAGCGGTAGCCCTCCCGGAGAAACGCAATCGTGCTGTCCGGGCTCCGGTCGCTCGGCATGGTGCTCATCTCGGCTGCTCCTGATGCGGTTCGGCGGCGTTGCCTACCTACCCGGCGCGGCGCGGCCGAACCCTCCATCTCAGCAGCTCGGGCCCTTCGGGGGAGGGGCCGGCCACGCGGGGCGGTGCTGGCCCCTCCCCGGGGGCGGAAAAGCTGGTTTCCTCGGGTTCGCGGACCGGCGGTGACCGGCCCGCCGCCCGCCGGCGCGGCGTCCGGCGGCGGTCACCGACGACGGGGGAGGGCACTGATGCGTGACGACAGGGCGGTGCGACGGCACCGCGAGGCAGTGGCCGGGCTGCGCGGCGACGGCCGCGACGGGCCGCTGATCGGCGGGCCCCGGCGCCCCGAGGGCCGCCCTCCGCGCTACTTCACCGTGCACCTGGGCTTCGCCGCCGCCGACCCCGCCGTCGCGCGGGAGCACGCCGTGGCGTACGCCGAAGCACTCGGCCTGCTCCGCCCGGAGCTGGCACTCGGCGCGGCGGCGCTGTCCCCGGCGGACGCCTGGCACCGCGCCGAGCGGCTGTTCTGCGACGCCTCCGGGCCCGACGGCGAGCGCTGCGCCGACGTGGCCGGTCACCCCGGCTTCCACCACGCGCCCGGTCCGGGTGGACTCGGCTGGGGCGACGGTGACTGAAGCGCGTTCAGTCCAGGTCGAACTCGCCGTCCTGGGCGCCCGCGACGAACGCGTCCCACTCGGCCTGGGTGAAGACCAGTACCGGCCCGTCCGGCTCGGCGGAGTTGCGCATACCGATCAGGTCATCGACGAAGGCCACTTCGACCGCTCCCTCGGAGGTGTCGCCCTCAGCCCGCTGCCAAACCGCCCGGGAGAGGTCGAAATCGCCCTTGGGGTGCTGACCCATCGCTGTTCCTCCATCGCCATGCGTAACGAGACGGCCCGAGCGGACCTCATCGGGCAGGATAAGCGGATGCCGAGCCTCACCCGTGCAGAGGCGACCGCGCGCCGCGCGTCGATCAGTGTCGAGTCCTACGATGTGGACCTCGACCTGACCGGCGACGCCGAGCGGTTCCGCGCCGCCGTCACCATCCGGTTCCGGGCCACCCCCGGCGCCGAGACCTTCGTCGACGTCAAGCCGCGCCGACTCCTCGCCGCCCGCCTCAACGGCCGCGACCTCGACCCGGCCCTGCTCGCCGGCGACCGGCTGCCGCTGACCGGCCTGGCCGAGGACAACACGCTCACCGTCGAGGCCGAGATGGCCTACTCCAACACCGGCGAAGGGCTGCACCGTTTCGTCGACCCGGCCGACGGCGAGACGTACCTGTACGCGATGTCCTTCCTGGACGACGGGCCGCGCATCTTCGCCGCGTTCGACCAGCCCGACCTGAAGGCGCCGGTGACGCTGACCGTCACGGCGCCGCCGGAGTGGACGGTCGCCGCCAACGGGGCGCTCGCCGATCGCCCCGCGCCCGGCCGCTGGGAGTTCGCCACCACCGAGCCGCTCGCGACCTACTTCGTCTCGCTGATCGCCGGGCCCTGGCACGTGCTGCGCGCCGAGCACGACGGCATCCCGCTCGGCCTCTACTGCCGGCGATCGCTCGCCGCCCACCTGGACGCCGACGCCGAGGAGATCTTCACCGTCACCCGGCAGTGCTTCGACCGCTTCCACGAGCTGTTCGCCGAGCGCTACCCGTTCGGCAAGTACGACCAGGCGTTCGTGCCCGAGTTCAACGCCGGCGCGATGGAGAACCCGGGCCTGGTCACGATCCGCGACGACTACGTCTTCCGCTCCGCCGTCACCGACACCCAGCGGGAGCTGCGCGCCACCACCATCGCCCACGAGATGGCGCACATGTGGTTCGGCGACCTGGTCACCATGAGCTGGTGGGACGACCTGTGGCTCAACGAGTCCTTCGCCGAATACCTGGGCACCCGGGTCACCGCCGAGGCGACCCGGTTCGACCGGGCGTGGACCACGTTCGCGAGCCGCCGCAAGGGCTGGGGCTACACCGCCGACCAGCGCCCCTCCACCCACCCGGTGGCGCCGGAGGAGGTGGCCGACGCCGCGCGGGCGCTGCTCAACTTCGACGGCATCTCGTACGCCAAGGGCGCCAGCGTGCTGCGTCAGCTCGTCGCCTGGCTCGGTGACGAGGCGTTCCTGGCCGGGCTGAACGCGCACTTCGCCGCGCACCGGTTCGGCAACGCGACGCTCGCCGACCTGCTGGCCGCCCTGGGTACGGCGAGCGCCCGCGACCTGGACGGCTGGGCGGAACGCTGGCTGCGCCGCGCGCAGGTGAACACGCTGCGGGTCGACACCGCTGTGGACGCCGACGGGCGGTGGACCGAGGTGGCGATCGTGCAGACCGCCCCGGCGAGCCACCCGGTGCTGCGGCCGCACCGCATCGGCGTGGCCCACCACATCGCTGACGGCCCGGCGTACCGGTTCGAGGTCGACCTCGACCCGGACGCCGACGGTGGCCGCACTCCGCTGCCGGAGCTGGTCGGGCGGCCCGCCACCGGGCTCGTGCTGCCGAACGCCGGTGACCTGACGTTCGCGAAGATCCGGCTCGATCCGGCCTCGGCGGACGCGGTGCCGCTGTTGCTTCCCGGCCTCGACGACTCGCTGGCCCGGGCGCTGCTCTGGGCCGAGACGCTGGACGCGGTCACCGACGGGGAACGGCCGGCCGGCGCGCTCGCCGGGCTGATCGGGGCGGCGCTGCCGGCCGAGACCGAGGTGACGATCGTCGAGGACGTGCTGCTGCTCAGCCGCCGGCTGATCGACCGCTACCTCGACCCGCTCGCCCGGGACGCGGCGCTGCTGCGGGTGGCGAACGCCTGCGCGGCGCTGCTCGACTCGGCGCCCGCGGGCGGTTCCCTGCAACTGGCGGCGGCGCGGGGTCTGGTCGGCGCCACCACCGACACCGCGATGCTGACCGGCTGGCTCGCCGGCAAGGGGGTGCCGCCAGGGCTGGCGATCGACACCGACCTGCGCTGGGCGGTGCTGCGCCGGCTCGTGGTGCTCGGTGCGGCCGGCGCATCGGGAATCGACGCCGAGGCCGCCGCCGACCGCAGCTCCACCGGCGCCGAGCAGGCCGCCGCGTGTCGGGCCGCGCTGCCCGACGCCGACGCGAAGCGGGCCGCCTGGGAGATCGTCACCCGCAGCACCGAGCTGTCCAACCGGCTGGTCGAGGCCACCGCCGAGGGCTTCTGGCAGCCCGAGCAGGCCGAACTGACCGCCGGGTACGTGCAGCGCTACTTCACCGACATGCCGATGGCGGCGCGTCTGCGTACCGCGTGGGTGGCCGACGCGGTCACGGTGGCCGCGTACCCCCGCTACGCCGTGGCGCAGACCACCCGGGAGATGGCCGCGGCGCTGCTGACCCGCGACGACCTCACGCCCGGCCTGCGGCGGTGGGTGACCGACCTGGACGACGACATGCGCCGGGCGCTCGTGGCCCGGACGGCGGTGGCCGCCGCGGCGGCCTGACCGGGCACGCCGGGCGGGGCTCACCCGCCCGGCGTGACCGACCCCGCCCGGGGCCGTCCGGCGGGCGGCCTACGATCGCGGGGTGGAGGAAGACATCCGGCGGGTCGGGATCATGGGTGGCACGTTCGACCCGATCCACCACGGGCACCTGGTGGCGGCGAGCGAGGTGGCCGACAGGTTCGGCCTGGACGAGGTCGTGTTCGTGCCGACCGGGCAACCGTGGCAGAAGGCGGAGGAAGCGGTCACCCCCGCCGAGGACCGCTACCTCATGACGGTGATCGCCACCGCCTCCAACCCGCGTTTCCAGGTGAGCCGGGTCGACATCGACCGGGGTGGTCCCACCTACACCGTCGACACGCTGCGCGACCTGCACGCCGAGTACGGCCCGAAGGCGCAGCTGTTCTTCATCACCGGTGCGGACGCCCTGGAGCGCATCCTCTCCTGGAAGGACCTGGACGAGGCGCTCGAACTGGCCCACTTCATCGGCGTGACCCGGCCCGGCTTCGAACTCACCGACAAGCACCTCCCGGCCGACTCGGTCAGCCTGGTGCAGGTGCCGGCGATGGCGATCTCCTCGACCGACTGCCGCGCGCGGGTCGCCCGGGGGGAGCCGGTGTGGTACCTGGTGCCCGACGGTGTGGTGCAGTACATCGCGAAACGGCGTCTTTACCAGCGGTGATTCGCCCCCTTGCGTCCCGGTTCATGCCTGAAATCGACGAGAACTGACAAGTCGCCGCACCGCCGGGTGTGAGACGCTTGGAGGGTCGCACGGTTGATCGAAGGAGAACGGTGACAGTTTCCGAACGCGCGCACGAGCTGGCGATGGCCGCCGCCCAGGCCGCGGCCGACAAGAAGGCACAGGACATCGTCATCATCGACGTGGGCGACCAGCTCGCGATCACCGACGCGTTCCTGCTGGCCGCCGCTCCGAACGAGCGTCAGGTGCTCGCCATCGTCGACGCCATCGAGGAGCGCCTGCTCGAGCTGCCGGAGAAGGCCAAGCCGGTGCGCCGCGAGGGTGAGCGCGGCGGTCGCTGGGTGCTGCTCGACTACGTCGACATCGTGGTGCACGTCCAGCACACCGAGGAGCGCGAGTTCTACGCGCTCGACCGGCTCTGGAAGGACTGCCCGCAGATCCCGTTCACCGATCGCGACCTGGCCGACTCGGCCGCCGGCACCGCCACCGCCGAATGACCCGCCTGATCATCTGGCGGCACGGCAACACCGACTGGAACGCCGCGAGCCGGGTCCAGGGGCAGACCGACGTGCCGCTCAACGACCTCGGCCGGGAACAGGCCCGCGCCGCCGCGCCGGTGCTCGCCGCGCTGCGCCCGGACGCCATCGTCGCCAGCGACCTGCGCCGGGCCGCCGACACCGCCGCCGCGCTCGCGGCGCTGACCGGGCTGCCGGTCCGCTCCGACGCCCGGCTGCGCGAACGGCACTTCGGCCAGTGGCAGGGCCTCACCCTGACCGAGGTGGCCGAGCGGTTCCCCGACGAGTACGCCCGCTGGCGGGCCGGTGACCCCGACCCGGGCGCCGGCATCGAGCCCCTGGGCGACCTGGGCGCCCGGCTCGGCGCCGGCTTCCAGGACGCCGCCGACCTGGCCACCGGCGGCACCGTCGTGGTGACCACCCACGGCGGCGGCGCCCGGCAGGGCGTCGGGCACCTGCTCGGCTGGGACCACACCGTGCTGCGCAGCCTCGGCTCCCTGGCGAACTGCCACTGGACCGAACTGCGCCACGACGAGGTTCGGGGCTGGCACCTGCGGGCGCACAACGTCGGGCTGATCACCCAGCCGGCGCTCACCGACGCGGTCTGACACCTCCGCCCCCGGCACCTCACAGCGCCATCGGCTAGCGTGCCGGTCATGCCCGTCGCGGTCGTCACCGACTCCACCGCCTACCTGCCCCCCGACCTGGTCCGCGCACGCGGGCTCACCGTCGTCCCGCTGACCGTCGTGCTCAACGGCGCGGAAGGACTGGAGGGCATCGAGACCTCCCCGGCCGACGCCACCCGGGCGCTGAGCGGCCGGCGGGTCTCGGTGAGCACGTCCCGGCCCGCGCCGGAACAGTTCGCGCAGGTCTACCGCGCGCTGCTCGCCGACGGCGCCGACGGCGTGGTGTCGGTGCACCTGTCCGCCGAGCTGTCCGGCACCGTCGAGGCCGCCCGGCTCGCCGCCGCCGAGGTCGGCGACGACCGGGTCACCGTCGTCGACAGCCGATCCACCGGCATGGGTCTCGGCTTCCCGGCGCTCGCGGCCGCCGCGGCCGCCGCGCGGGGCGCCGACCTGACCGGGGTACGCGACGCGGCGCTGGACGCGGTCGCCCGGACCACCATCTACTTCTACGTCGACACGCTGGAGTTCCTGCGCCGGGGCGGCCGGATCAACGCGGCCGAGGCGCTGCTCGGCACCGCCCTCTCGGTCAAGCCGATCATGCACATGCCGGATGGCGCGATCGTGGTTAAGGACAAGGTCCGTACCGCCAGCCGGGGCGTGGCACGCCTGGTCGACCTCGCCGTCGAGGCAGCAGGTGACGCCGAGGTGGACCTCGCCGTGCACCACCTCGCCGCGCCGCAACGGGCCGAGCAGTTGCTGGCGGCGCTGACCGAGCGGCTGGGCGACCGCCTGCACGACACGTACGTCACCGAGGCTGGAGCCGTGGTCGCCGCGCACGCCGGGCCGGGGCTGGCGTGCGTGGTGGTCCACCGCCGCACGCCCTAGGGTGGCCGGATGAGCCCACTGTCGTACGTCGTCACCGGCGGCGGGCGCGGCGTCGGGCGGGCGATCGTGGAACGGCTGGCCACCGATGGCGGCACTGTGGTCGTGGTCGAGCGGGACACCGGCGCGCTGGACTGGCTGGCCCGGCATCCGTTGGCCGACCGGCTGCACGCCGTGACTGGGGACGCCGGCGACGAGGCGGTCACCGGCCGGGCCGCCGACCGCGCCGAGGCGTCCGCGCCGCTGGCCGGCTGGGTCAACAACGCCGCCGTCTTCCGCGACGCCGACCTGCACCGCGCGCCCGCGGCCGAGGTCGTCGACCTGATCACGCTCAACCTGCGCCCCGCCGTGGCCGGGGCCGGCACCGCCGTACGCCGCTTCCTGGCCGCCGGGTCCGGCGGCGCGATCGTCAACGTGTCGTCCCACCAGGCCCGCCGGGCGGTGCCGGGCGCCCTGCCGTACGCGACCGCCAAGGCCGCGCTGGAAGGGCTGACCCGGGCGCTCGCCGTCGACTACGGTCCCCGCGGGATCCGCGCCAACGCGGTGGCGCTCGGCTCCGTCCACACCGAACGGCACGCCGCCTACCTCGCCGGGCTCGACCCGGCCGGGGTGGCGCACGTCGACGCGGAGATGGCCCGGCTGCATCCGGTCGGCCGGATCGGGCGTACCGACGAGGTGGCCGAGGTGGTCGCGTTCCTGCTCTCCGAGCGCGCCTCGTTCGTCAACGGCGCGACCGTGCCGGTCGACGGGGGCCGGGCCGCGCTCGGCCTGGACCCGGAGGCGCGCTGAGCTTCGCCTCCAGGCCCTAGCACAGTCAGGGCTTGATCGGGTCGCCGTCCACAGTGCCCGCGTCGTCCACAGGTGAGGCTTCACCGGCCGACGGTTGACGAGCCGTCGCCGTAGCGTCCGGAGCCGTGCCAGACGACGAGGAGACGACGGTACGGCGGCGGCTCGCCCGGCTGTCCGGGTTCGAGGACGCCGCCGCCGTCCCGCCGTTCCCCGCCGACCGCTCGGGCGAGGCCGGCCATCGCGCCGGCGAGGCCCAGCTCGGCCCGGATCTCGGCGCGCAGGGCGGCCGGGCGGCGCGGCCCTCCCGGCGGTCCGGGCTTTCCCGGTCCGGAGCGGACTCCGGCCCTTGGCCTGACAAAGCCGGGCCGATCTTCAACGGCGGTTCCGTTGCGGCCTTTGGGCACGCCGCTGGCGGGGCTGGGCCGGATGTCCGAGGCCGGCTCGGGCCGGTGCCGGACGAGATCGAGCCGGGTTTCGGCCTGCGCCCTGGCCTCCCGGAGCGGTACGGCGGGCGGGAGCATCCGTTCGGAGTTGATCCGGCCTCCGCCGAACCGGACGCCGACGGGCACGGGCTCGACGACCCGCCGGCAGCCGAGCGCAGCCTGGCGTCCCGGCTACCCGGTCCCGGGGCGTTCGATCCCGGCCGCCGGGGCGTACGCGCGCTCGCGGCGGTGGCGGCAGTGGTGGTCACAGTGGCCGCCGTCTGGGCGTGGCGCTCCCGTCCCAGCGCCGAGCCCGTCCAGCCGGTCGCGGCGTCCGCCGAGGCGCCGGTGAGCGCGGCGACCGAAGCGGTTCCCGGGGTGCCCGCGCCGGCCGGCACACCCGGTCAGGTGGTCGTCGCGCTGGCCGGCAAGGTCCGCCGCCCCGGCCTCGTCCGCCTGCCGGCCGGTGCGCGAGTGGCCGACGCGATCGAGGCGGCGGGCGGTGCGCTGCCCGGCGTCGACACCGCCCTGCTGAATCCCGCCCGCAAGGTCACCGACGGCGAGCTGATCCTGGTCGGCGTCACCGCCCCACCCGGCCAGGCCGCGCCCGGCCCGGCGGCCGGTGGCGCTGCGCCGGGCGGTTCGGCGGCACCGGCCGGTCCGGTCAACCTGAACACCGCCACGCTGGCCCAGCTCGACGCGCTGCCGGGCGTAGGGCCGGTGCTCGCCCAGCGGATCCTCGACCACCGGGACCGCAACGGCGGGTTCCGCTCGGTGTCCGACCTGCGCCAGGTCGACGGCATCGGCGACGCCCGGTACGAGCAGCTCAAGGAACTGGTGACGGTGTGACCGTCCGACGCGGGCCGCGCGGTCACGGCCTTCGCGCGGCTCTCGACGGGGAGGCGGCCGGCCGCGACGTGCCCGACCTGCGGCTGGCCGGGCTGGCGGTGGCGGCCTGGCTCGCCGCGCTGGCCGGGCTGCACCTCAGCGTCGGTGTGAGCGTGTGGCTGGCCATCGTCGCCGCCGCGCTCGCCCTGCTCGCGGGCCTGCACCTGTGCGGCGTGCTCGGCCGGCCGGGTGCGACGGTCCGCCGCTACGGCTGGATCGCGGTCGCCGTGCTGCTCGGCGTGCTCTGCGGGGCGGCGGCTACCGGCGCCCGGGTCGCGGTCCGCGACGCCGCCCCGGTCCGCGCGCTCGTCGCCGATCGCGCCCTGGTCATCGCCGAGCTGCTGTTGCGCGACGATCCCCGCCCGGTACGCGGTGCGCCCGGCCGGCAACCGATGCTGCTCGTCCGCGTGGACCTGATCCGGCTCACCGGCCCCGACGGCGCTCGCGTCACCGGCCCGGTACGCGCGCTGGTGCTCGCCACCGACCCGGCCTGGCGTCCACTGCTGCCCGGGCAGCGGGTGACGAGCCGGGGGCGACTGTCCGCACCGCGCGGGGGCGACCTGACCGCCGCCGTGCTCTCCACCGCCGACCCGCCCACGTTGCGCGGCGCCGCGTCGTGGCCGCAACGGGCCGCGGGCGTGCTGCGCGCCGGGCTGCAACGGGCCTGCGAGCCGCTGCCGGACGCGTCGGGCGGGCTGTTGCCCGGCCTCGTGGTGGGCGACACCAGCCGGCTGCTGCCGGAGGTGGAGGAGGACTTTCGAGCCACCGGGATGACCCACCTCAACGCGGTGTCCGGCTCCAACGTGGCGATCGTCGTCGGGGCGGTGCTGCTGCTGGCCCGGTGGGCGCGTGCCGGTCCCCGTACTGCCGCCGTGCTGTGCGTCCTCGCGCTCGTCGGGTTCGTCATCCTGGTGCGGCCCTCGCCGAGCGTGGTGCGTGCCGCCGCGATGGGCGCGATCGGGCTCGCGGCGCTCGCCGCCGGGCGGTCCCGGTCGGCGCTGCCCGCGCTCGCCGCAGCGGTCACCGGGCTGGTCCTGTACGACCCGGACCTGGCGGGCGACCCGGGTTTCGCGCTGTCGGTGTGCGCCACCGGAGGACTGCTGCTGCTCGCGCCCGGCTGGCGGGACGCGCTGCGGCGCCGCGGCGTACCGGCCGGGCTGGCCGAGGCGCTCGCGGTGCCGGCATCCGCGCAGCTGGCCTGCGGTCCGGTGGTCGCCGGGCTGTCGGCGACGGTGAGCCTGGTGGCGGTACCGGCGAATCTGCTGGCGGTGCCGGCCGTCGCACCGGCCACTGTGCTCGGCGTACTGGCGGCGGTGCTGTCGCCGGTGTGGCCGGGTGGCGCGGAGTTCCTGGCCTGGCTGGCGAGTTGGCCGGCGCGCTGGCTGGTGGCGGTGGCCGGGCACGGGGCGGACCTGCCCGCCGGGAACCTGCCGTGGGCGGGCGGGGTGGCAGGGGCCCTGCTGCTGGCGGCGGTGAGCGTGGGGCTGCTGCTCGCCTTCCGGCGACGCCGGGCACGGCGACTGGTCGTGGTCGTCGTGGTGGCGGTGGTGCTCGGTGCGGTGCCGGTCCGGCTGTTCGCCTCCGGCTGGCCGCCGCGCGGCTGGGTGGTGGTGGCGTGCGCGGTGGGGCAGGGCGACGCGGTGGTGCTGCCGATCGCCGCCGGCCGGGCTGTCGTGGTCGACGCCGGCCCGGAGCCGTCCGGCGTGGACGCCTGCCTGCGCCGCCTCCGCGTACGGGAGGTGCCGCTGCTGGTGGTCAGCCACTTTCACGTCGACCACGTGGGCGGCGTGGCCGGAGTGTTCCGAGGGCGGCGGGTGGGTGCGGTGGTGGGTCCGCCCTGGTCCGAGCCGCCCTACGGCGCCGCCCAGGTCCGCGAGGCGGCCCGCCGGGCCGGTGCGCCGCTCGCCGCGGTGCAGGCGGGCTGGCGGTGGCGGACGGGCGCGGTGGACCTGGTGGCGGTCGGGCCGCCGTACCCGCTGCGGGGCAGTCGGTCCGACCCGAACAACAACTCACTGGTGCTGGCCGCCACCGTGGGCGGGGTACGGATCCTGCTCACCGGCGACGCCGAGACGGAGGAGCAGCGGGCGATGCTGGAGACGACGCCGGCCGCCGGGATCCGGGCCGACGTGTTGAAGGTCGCCCACCACGGCTCGGCGTACCAGGATCCGGAGTTCCTGGGCGCGGTACGTCCGGCCGTGGCGCTGGTGAGTGTGGGCGTCGACAACGACTACGGGCATCCGAACGCCGGGTTGCTGGACCGGCTGACCCGGGGCGGGGCGCGGGTGCTGCGTACCGACACCGACGGGGACGTCGCCGCGGTCCGGGCGGGCGCCGGTCTCGCCGTGGTGAAGCGCGGCGCCGACAACGGGCCGCAGCGATAGGGGGATCTTGTCGCGGTAGATGGTAGATCAAGGCAAATGTCTGGATTTGCGCTGTGTGCGGGCTGCGCCGTCACAGTCCCCGATGAGCAGGCCCGGCCGGTCGGAGGGCGTGCGAGTATGGGCGACGTGACCCCCGCCGACCTGCCTCCTATTGTGCTCGTCCTCGGCGACGAGGAGCTGCTCGCCACGCGAGCGGTCACCGAAGCCGTCGCCCGGGCCCGCGAGGTGGACCCCGACGTGGACGTGCGGGAATACCAGGCCGGCACGCTCACCGTCGGCGAGATCGCCGAGATGCTCAGCCCGTCGCTGTTCGGCGGTCGCCGGGTGCTCGTGCTCCGCTCCGGTCAGGACGCCCGGAAGGACCTCGTCGCAGCGCTGCTGGCGTACGCGAAGAATCCCGACCCGGACGTGCAGCTGGTGGTGCTGCACCTGGGCGGGGCGAAGGGCAAGGCGTTCGCCGACGGTCTGCGGGCGGCGGGCGCCACTGTGGTGCCGGCCGTGAAGCTCAAGGGCGACCGGGAGCGGGCCGCCTTCGTGCGGGACGAGATCCGTCGCATCGGCGGCAAGTGCACGCCTGACGCGGCGGACGCCCTGGTCGCCGCCGTCGGGAACGACATGCGTGAGCTGGCCGCCGCCTGCTCGCAGCTGGTCGCCGACACCGACGGCCGGATCGGCGCGGACACGGTCGCCCGGTACTACCGGGGACGGGCCGAGGTCACCGGATTCACCGTCGCGGACGCGACGATGGTCGGTGACGTACCCGGGGCGCTGGAGGCGCTGCGGTGGGCGCTGCACGTCGGCGTCGACCCGGTGCCGATCGCGGACGCGCTGGCAGACGGCGTACGGACCGTCGCCCGGGTCGCCGCCGCCGGCCGGGGCAGCGCGTTCCAGCTGGCCAAGACGCTCGGCATGCCGGCCTGGAAGATCGAGAAGGCTCAGGTACGTGCCCGGGGCTGGACGCCGGAGGGCCTCGTCGAGGCGATGCGGGTGGCAGCCGAGTGCAACGCGGCGGTCAAGGGCGGTGCCGACGACCGGGCGTACGCGCTGGAGCGAGCCGTGTTCGCGGTGGCGGCGGCCCGGCAGGGCGGCGCCCGGTGACCCGAGCGTGGTCGACGGTGGCCACGGACGAGGAGCGGTATCGCCCGCTCTACGCCCGGGTGCTGGGACTGCGCTTCGTCAACCCGGGTGGGGTGCTCTGCTTCCTCTTCTTCGAGGGCGCGGTGGCGCTGGCCGTGCTGCTCGCACTCGCCGAACTGGTGAGCTGGTGGGCGGTAGTGGTGCTGCCGATCGCGGTGGCCGCCATGGTCAAGCTCAACGACGTGGTGGCCGAGATGGTCGTCCGCACCGCGGCGCAGGTGCCCGAGCAGGAGCGGGATCGCTTCCGCCGCCAGATGGAGCCGGTGATCGGCCGGGCGCGGGTGCCGGCGACTGCCCGCGCGCTACCGGGCGGTGCGGCGAGCCTCGGGTCGCTGCCGGGCGGTGCGGCGCCGCCGAGCGCCCGTGCGTTGCCGGGTGGCGCGACCACCGATTCCCGGGGCGTCCGCTACCACCATCCGCGACGCGCCACGTTCGACCGCCCCAACGAGCAGTAGCGACCCACCGCGCTAGGCCCTCCCGCCGCCTCGCGCTGCGCCAGCCGGACGCCCCGTGCTCTCCCGCCGCCCCGCACTGCGCTGCCGCCTTGCCTGCGCTCGCCGAACGCCGCGCGCTCTCCCGCCGCCCCGCACTGCGCCCTCCGGACACGCGCGCTCCCACAGCCAGAGCCTCCGCCGACCGGCCGTGGCGCGATCACCCCGCAGATCTTGGTACGAAACGGCCCTCATAGGGGCCGAAATCGTCCAAGATCTCCGGGCTCCCGACGCGCGCAGCGCGTAGCGCGACGCACGCGCACGTGATGCGACCCGCTGCGGGGGAGTGCGGACAGGCGGAAGCCCCGTGGGCGCGGTGGCCCCGGGGCTTCCGGTAGGTTCTGTAGCGCTGGTCAGGCAGAGAACGAGGCGACGCGCTTGGCGATCGCCGACTTCCGGTTGGCCGCCTGGTTCGAGTGGATGACACCCTTGCTGGCAGCCTTGTCCAGCTTGCGGGTGGCCTCACGCATGAGCACGGTGGCCTTCTCGGTGTCGCCCGCCTCGGCAGCCTCGTGGAACTTCCGGATGGCGGTCTTCAGCGACGACTTGACCGACTTGTTACGCAGCCGGCGCTTCTCGTTCTGCCGGTTGCGCTTGATCTGGGACTTGATGTTCGCCACGCGACAGCCTCGTCTTGATAGCTCGGGTTGGTCTGCTTTCGCGCACGACGAGCATGCGTCATCGCCGCGCGAAAAGCCAGCCTACCAGGTCGGCCCCGGACGAGCCAAAACGCCTCCAGCCCGGGCGGGACAGACGCCCCTCCACCAGCCCGCCGCCACCCACCAGCCTGCCACCCACCAGCCCGCTGCCCGCCGCCAGCCGGGAGCCTTGCCGTCGACCGTCGCCGGCTGGAAGACAGTGGCCGGCCCGTGCCGGCCGTGCCGAGCCGGCCGTGCCGAGCGGATCCGATCACGAGGGGCGCGGGTGCCGTGCCCAGGACCAGCCCTGCCGCTCGGCCAGCCACCCGAGCGCCTGCTCTCCGCTCCACCGCTGGTGGGCGCGCAGATGGGGGGAGGCGTTCGACGGTCCGGCCGCGGCGCCGGTCAGGAAGTACCCGGCCAGCGCGGCGAGCGCCACGTCCAGCGCGTCGGCGGGCGCCCCGGCTGCCGCCGGGTGACCCGCGAATGCGGCGTCCGCGTCCAGGCCGCTGGCGTACGCGGTGAGCAGCAGCCCGGCCAGGTCGAACCAGGCCGGCCCGTGGCAGAGCCAGGGCCAGTCGCACAGCCAGGCGCGGCCGTCGGGGTCGATCAGGAGGTTGTCCACCCGCAGGTCGCCGTGGGCCAGCCCGGGGGCCGCGTCGGCGTACCCGGGCAGGCGCGACTCCAGCGCGACCAACTCGGCCAGCGGGGCACCGGCGGCCTGCTCGGGCGGCGGCTCGCGCCCGGCGGCCACCTCGCCCCACCAGAGGATGTCGTCGCGGGCCAGGTCCGCGAGGCGGGGAGCCGGAGCGCGGCCAGCTCCGCGGGCGGGCCGGCGAGCGCGGTGGCCACCTCGGCGTACGTGGCGAGCGCGGCGTCCAGCTCGGCCGGCGCCCAGGGCAGCGCGGGGGTGTGCCCGTCGATCGCGTCGAGGGCGAGCGCGTACCAGCCGGACTCGGTGAGCGCCCAGCGTGGCCGGGGCACCGGCAGCCCGGCCGGGAGCCGGGCGAGGATCGCCGCCTCGTGGGCGTACCAGTCGACCAGGTGCCGTTGTCCGTGCAGCGCCGCCGCCTTCACGAAGACGCGTTCCCCGGTGGGGCCGGTCAGCACGGCGGCGAAGCCGCTGGTGAATCCCCCGCCCGTCACCCGTACCGCCGCCGGTTCGCCGCCGATCCGGGCGGCCAGCGCGCCGCGCAGCCCGGCCGGCAGGTCGGCCCAGCCGGGCCGGACCGCTGTCGACCCGTACGGAACGGGCGGTAGGGAGATCGCGCGCACCGCACCATGCTGCCGCACCGGCGGCGCGCGGCGGTCCGGCGCGTCGGTGGGCTCTGCCAGACTGCCCCCCATGAGGACCGACGAGTTCTGGCAGTTGATCGACGACGCCCGCGCCGGCGCCGGGGGAGAGCCCGACGCGGTGGCGGCCCGGGCGGTCGCGCTGCTGGCCGAGCGCGACCCGGAGGAGATCGTCGGCTACGCCCACCACCAGCGGCGGGTGCTCGCCGCCTCCTACCAGGTCGACCTCTGGGGCGCGGCGTACCTGATCAACGGGGGTGCCTCGGACGACGGCTTCGAGTACTTCCGGGGCTGGCTGATGACTCAGGGCCGGGCGGTGTTCGCCCGGGCGGTCGGCGATCCGGACGCGCTTGCCGAGCTGCCGCAGGTCCGGGCCGCGGCGCTCAGCGGCGAGGAGTTCGAGTGCGAGCAGATGCTCGCGGTGCCGTGGGACGCGTACCGGAAGGCCACCGCGTCCGACCTGCCGGCCGAGCGTGACCCGGTCCCGGTGCCCGACCTGAACGACTTCTGGGACTTCGACGACGAGGAGGAGGCCCGCCGCCGGTTGCCGAGGCTGGCCGCCCTCTTCGTCGAGCCACCCATGGAATAGCGCGAGCCACCCGTGGAATAGCCGTGGAGTGAAGGGGGAGTCCGGGCGTGCGCCGGGCGACGTGGGACCATGGAGGGGGCCGGCGGCGCGTCGGCCCGCTCACGTCAGCCGACCAGAACGGACCGCTGTGCCACCGACGCTCGATCCCGGCGCGAACGCTCCTGGTGCCACCGACCCGGCGCGCATCCGGAACTTCTGCATCATCGCCCACATCGACCACGGGAAGTCGACCCTGGCCGACCGGATGTTGCAGCTCACCGGTGTGGTCGACCCGCGGCAGATGCGCGCGCAGTACCTGGACCGGATGGACATCGAGCGCGAGCGCGGCATCACCATCAAGAGCCAGGCCGTGCGGATGCCGTGGACGATCCGCGAGGGTGACCGGGCCGGTGAGAGCGCCGTGCTCAACATGATCGACACTCCGGGCCACGTGGACTTCACCTACGAGGTGTCCCGTTCGCTGGCCGCCTGCGAGGGCGCGATCCTGCTCGTCGACGCCGCGCAGGGCATCGAGGCGCAGACGCTCGCCAACCTCTACCTGGCGCTCGAGAACGACCTGCACATCATCCCGGTGCTCAACAAGATCGACCTGCCGGCCGCCCAGCCGGAGAAGTACGCCGAGGAGCTGGCGCACCTGATCGGCGGCGACCCGGCGGACTGCATCCGGGTCTCCGGCAAGACCGGCGAGGGCGTGCCGTACCTCCTGGACGAGATCGTCCGGCAGTTCGTGCCGCCGGTGGGCGAGGCCGAGTCGCCGGCCCGCGCGATGATCTTCGACTCGGTGTACGACGTGTACCGGGGCGTGGTCACGTACGTCCGGGTGATCGACGGGCGGATCTCGGCCCGGGACCGGATCAAGATGATGTCCACCGGCGCCGTCCACGAGCTGCTGGAGATCGGCGTCATCTCGCCGGAGATGGTGAAGGCCGACGCGCTCGGCGTCGGCGAGGTGGGCTACCTGATCACCGGCGTGAAGGACGTGCGCCAGTCCCGGGTCGGTGACACGGTCACCATCAACAACAACCCGGCCAAGGAGGCGCTCGGCGGTTACAAGGACCCGAAGCCGATGGTCTACTCGGGGCTCTACCCGATCGACGGCTCGGACTACCCGAACCTGCGTGAGGCGCTGGACAAGCTCAAGCTCAACGACGCCGCGCTGGTGTACGAGCCGGAGACCTCCGGCGCGCTGGGCTTCGGCTTCCGCTGCGGCTTCCTCGGCCTGCTGCACCTGGAGATCATCCGGGAGCGGCTGGAGCGGGAGTTCAACCTCGACCTGATCTCCACCGCGCCGAACGTGGTCTACCGGGCCATCCAGGAGGACGGCGAGGAGATCGTGGTCACCAACCCGAGCGAGTACCCGACCGGCAAGATCGCCGAGGTGTACGAGCCGACGGTGCGGGCCACCGTGCTGACCCCGAACGACTACGTCGGCGCGGTGATGGAGCTGTGCCAGGGCCGCCGGGGCAGCCTGCTCGGCATGGACTACCTCTCCGCCGACCGGGTGGAGCTGCGCTACACGCTGCCGCTGGCCGAGATCATCTTCGACTTCTTCGACCAGCTCAAGAGCCGCACCAAGGGTTACGCCTCGCTCGACTACGAGCCCTCCGGCGAGCAGGCGTCCGACCTGGTGAAGGTCGACATCCTGCTGCATGGTGAGCCGGTCGACGCGTTCAGCGCGATCGTGCACAAGGACAAGGCGTACACGTACGGCACGACGATCGCGGCGAAGCTGCGCACGCTGATCCCGCGCCAGCAGTTCGAGGTGCCGATCCAGGCGGCCATCGGCAGCCGGGTGATCGCCCGGGAGACCATCCGCGCGATCCGCAAGGACGTGCTCGCCAAGTGCTACGGCGGTGACATCAGCCGCAAGCGCAAGCTGCTGGAGAAGCAGAAGGAGGGCAAGAAGCGGATGAAGATGGTGGGCCGGGTGGAGGTCCCCCAGGAGGCGTTCATCGCGGCGCTCTCGTCCGACTCCGGCGACGGCAAGCCCGCCGGCAAGAAGTAGCAGTCAGGCTCCGCGCAGCGGCCGGCATCCTCGTCCCGAGGGTGCCGGCCGTTCGCGTACCCAGGAAATTTTCAGCCGGCGGCAGCGCTCCCACCTGCGGGTTCGTCCCGGCAGGGGAGCGGCGGCCGATGCGGCCGGTTTCGTTTTTCGATGCGTCGGGCACTGAGCGGACACGACAGCAAACGCACAGAACGTGCGAAATCGCTTAGGAGGACCGACCGTGGAGTTCACCGTCTGGGGCATCATCACCGCGCTCGTCGTGGGTCTGATCGTCGGCGCGCTGGGCCGGCTGGTCGTGCCGGGCCGGCAGAACATGCCGATGTGGCTGCACATGGTGATCGGTGTCGGCGCGGCGCTGCTGGGCACCGTCCTGGCCCGTGCGCTCGGCATCGCCACGCAGACCGCCGGCATCGACTGGGCCGAGCTGGCCGTGCAGGTCGTGCTCGCCGCCATCGGTGTGGCCCTGGTGGCCGGCGTCGGCCGCCGCCGCAGCGTTTCGCGTTACTGATCGACGCATCACGCGCCTCGACGGGCGCCCGGCCGTATCGGCCGGGCGCCCGTCGGCGTATTCGGCGCATTGAACCCCGTCGGTGCCCCTGGCTCGCCCCGGGCGCCGGGTTTCGGGGAGAAGTAGCAGGTCAGAGCGCGTCTGAACAATTCGTCATCGGAGTCGGTTTGGATTTCCGGGCGGTCGGGAACTTAGCGATCACGACAGTAACCACACGAAAACGTGTGACCGGTTCTTAAGGAGGAGGGCGACCATGGAGCTCACCGTTTGGGGCATCATCACCGCGCTGGTCGTTGGTCTGATCGTCGGCGCGCTGGGCCGGCTGGTCGTGCCGGGCCGTCAGAACATGCCGATCTGGCTGCACATGCTGATCGGTGTCGGTGCCGCGCTTCTGGGCACGATCGTGGCCCGGGCCTCCGGCTTCGCCGAGACCGCCGGTATCGACTGGCGCGAGCTGATGCTGCAGGTGCTCTTCGCCGCGATCGGTGTGGCCCTGGTGGCCGGCGTCGGCCGTCGCCGCGGCGTCTCGCGCTACTGACCCCCGCACCACGCGCCTCGACGGGCGCCCGGCCTCACCGGCCGGGCGCCCGTCGGCGTGTGCGGCCCCTGAGCTGGCCCGGACGGCATCGATGTCGGCCGGGCCGCGGCTGCGATACGGTCGCCTGTGCCCTCCGTCACGAACACCCCCTGTTGTAAAGGAAATTTTCCTACTAAGGTGCGGCGGAGAAGGTTAGTGCCAAACGGCCCTGAGGGAGATATGGCGTGAACAGGTGGAAGCGGCTGGCTCCGGTCACCGCCATCGTGGCGTCGGCCGCGTTGGTGCTGACCGCGTGCGGTGGCTCCGGCGACGACGACAAGGCCGCCGACAACAGCAAGCTCACTGTGTGGATGATGGGTGAGGGCGGCGACGCCCAGACCGCGTTCCTCGACAGCGTCGAGGCGGAGTTCAAGAAGAAGCACCCCGAGACCGACGTTGTGGTGCAGTACATCCCCTGGCTCGAGGCGCCGAAGAAGTTCCAGGCCGCGCTCGCCGGCGGGGAGGGCCCGGACGTCACCGAGCTGGGCAACACCGAGACCCAGGGCTGGGCCGCGCAGGAGGCCCTGGCCGACGTCTCGGACAAGTTCAACGGCTGGTCCGAGGGCAAGGACATCCTGCCCGATCTGGTCAAGAACGCCCAGCTCGACGGCAAGCAGTACGGCGTGCCCTGGTACGCCGGCGTCCGCGCCGTCTACTACCGCACCGACTGGTTCGCCGAGGCCGGAGTGAAGCCGCCGACGACCTGGGACGAGATGGTCGCCGCCGCGAAGGCCGTGCAGGCCAAGAAGCCCGGCACCTACGGCATCGCCCTGCCCGGCAACTCCGAGCTGCCGTTCTACTCCTTCCTCTGGGGTGCCGGCGGCGAGATCGCCACCAAGGAGGGGGACAGCTGGAAGTCCGGCTACAACACCCCCGAGGCGCAGAAGGCGGTCAAGTTCTGGACCGACCTGGTCACCGTGCACAAGGTCGCCCCGCCGGCCGCCGCCGGGTGGAACGAGGTCGACGCCCGTACCCAGTTCGCCACCGGGAAGGCCGCCATGGCGTTCGCCGGTAGCTGGCAGGGCGGCGCGATGAAGAAGGACAACCCCGACATCGAGAAGGTGTGGGGCACGTTCCCGATCCCCGGCCCGGACGGCAAGCCCGCCCCGGCGTTCGCCGGTGGCTCCGACATCGCCATCTGGAAGGACAGCGAGCGGCAGGCGCTCGCCTGGGACTACATGACCGTGCTGCTGAGCAAGCAGAAGGACAAGGAGTTCGCCAGCAGCCTCGGCTTCTTCCCGGTCTACCAGGACCTGGTCAGCAGCGGCGACTACGCCAACGACAAGGTGATGGCCGCCTTCGCGACCGCCATCCAGAACACCAAGCTGACCCCGCTCACCCCGAAGTGGGTCGAGGTCAGCCGGACCAAGACGGTGACCCAGGCGATGAACAGCTCGGTCATCAAGGGCCAGAAGACGGTCGAGAAGGCCACCGCCGACGCGGCCACCGAGATGGAAAGCATTCTCAACGCCAAGTGACCACGCTGACCGAGGCCACCGACGGCGCCGCCGCGCGGGACACCCCCGCGCGGCGGCGCCGTCGCCGGGTGGACCACCTTCCGTACCTGCTTCTCCTGCCCTGCCTGGCGATCATCGCCGTGCTGCTGCTCTGGCCGCTCGGCCAGGTCGTGTGGATGTCCTTCCACAAGCTGGACAGCGTCCGGCAGCTGCGCGGCGACCGCGAGTGGCCGTGGGTCGGCCTGGCCAACTACGCGCAGATCCTCGGCGACCCGTTCTTCCGTACGGTGCTGCGCAACACCGTGCTGTTCGCGATCGCCAACGTGGCGCTCACGATGATCCTCGGCACCCTGGTCGGGCTGCTGCTCAACCGCCTGGGCAAGAAGATGGCCACGTTCGTGGCGAGCTGCGTGATGCTCGCCTGGGCCACCCCGGCGCTGACCGGCACGATCGTCTGGAAGTGGATCTTCGACGATACCAGCGGCCTGGTCACGTGGTTGTTCAACAAGCTCCCGGACGGGCTCTCCACGGCCCTGTTCGGGCGCAGCGACTGGACCGGCTACGGCTGGTTCAACGACCCGCTGCTGTTCTTCGCCATCCTGACGCTCGTGGTGGTCTGGCACTCGTTCCCGTTCATCGCGGTGAGCGTGCTGGCCGGGCTCAAGAGCGTGCCGACCGAGCTGCAGGAGGCGGCCCGGGTCGACGGCGCCGGGCCGTGGAAGGTGTTCTGGTCGGTCACGTTCCCGGTCCTGCGGCCGGTCTTCGGCATCCTCGTGGTCCTCTCCACGATCTGGGACTTCAAGGTCTTCACCCAGCAGTTCGTGCTGGCCGGCGGCACCCAGGACCGGTCCACGTTCATGCTGTCCATCTACTCGTACGCGGAGGCGTTCTCGCCGCCGCCCAAGTACGGCCTCGGCTCCGCCATCGCGGTCATCCTCACCGTGATCCTGCTCGTGGTGACCGCCCTGTACGTCCGCATGGTGCTGCGGCAGGAGGACGAATGACGAAGAAGATCGCCCTCAACGGCGCGGGCCTGCTGGTCGCGCTCTTCGCCGCGTTCCCGGTCTACTGGATGGTGGCGACCTCGCTGAAGCCCAACCGGGAGATCTTCTCGTCCACGCCCCGGCCGGTGCCGGCGGAGCCGACGCTGGAGCACTACCGGGAGATCCTCACCGGCAACCTGATCCCGGGCGTGACGTTCGCCGACTTCTTCCTCAACAGCGCGCTGGTCGCGCTGGCGACGGTGCTGCTGAGCGGGCTGGTCGCGCTGCTCGCCGCGACCGCCGTGGCCCGGTTCCGGTTCAAGCTGCGCACCACGTTCCTGATCATGCTGCTGGTGGTGCAGATGATCCCGCTGGAGGCGCTGGTCATCCCGCTGTTCCTGATGATCCAGCGGCTCGGCCTCTACAACACGCTGCCCAGCCTGATCCTCACGTACCTCGGTTTCTCGCTGCCGTTCGCGGTCTGGATGCTGCGCGGCTTCGTCGCCGCGGTGCCCAAGGAACTGGAGGAGGCCGCCGCCATCGACGGCGCCAGCCGGGCCCAGACGTTCCGCAAGGTGCTGTTCCCGCTCGTCGCGCCCGGCCTGGTCGCCACCAGCATCTTCTCGTTCATCACCGCGTGGAACGAGCTGATCTTCGCGCTGACCTTCATCAACGACCAGCAGAAGTACACGCTGCCGGTGGCGATGACGTTCTTCTTCGGCCGGGACGACACCGCCTGGGGTTCGGTGATGGCGGCGTCCACGCTGTTCACCCTGCCGGTGATCGTCTTCTTCCTGCTGGTGCAGCGCCGGATGGTCTCCGGCCTGGTGGCGGGAGCGGTGAAGGGCTGACCCGGCGGGCCGTCAGGCCGCGGCGAACACCTCGGCCCGTACCTCGGTGGCCGGGTCGCCCTTCACCCGGGCCCAGGAGCCCTGCTCGGCGGTCCACTCCAGGTTGCCGAAGCGGACCTTCTTCACGCCGTGGTCGTCGGCGTGCGAGACCAGCCAGTGCGCGTACCGCCAGCCGTTGCGGTCGCCGCCGGCCGGCACGGTGAGCGCGGTCAGGTCGGTCGCGGTGGCCAGCCGGGGAAGCCCCCAGTCCAGGGACAGGCTCTCCAGCACGGCGCTGGCCGCGGCCGGGCCGCGCATCGTCGGCGGCGAGGAGACGGTGCAGGCCACCGCGCCGGTCGCGTGGCCGAGCAGCGCCCGGGTCAGGACCTCCGACTCGTCCGCCCACTTCTCGTACGCCTCGGGGAACGCCGACCGCTGCACCCGCTGGGCGGCGTCGGTGACCCGCATCCGCTCCCAGCCCTTGACCTTCTTCAGCGCGGCGTAGAACTTGTTCGCCGCGTACCGCGGGTCCTGGACCTGCTCCGGGGTGCCCCAGCCCTGGCTCGGGCGCTGCTGGAACAGGCCGAGCGAGTCGCGGTCGCCGTGGGCGATGTTGCGCAGGTGCGACTCCTGGTACGCGGTCGCCAGCGCCACCACCACCGCCCGCTCGGGCATCCGGCGCTGCATCCCGATGGCCGCGATGGTGGCCGCGTTCGCCATCTGGTCGGCACCGAGCACCACCTCGCCGTCGGCCTTCACCGTGCACGTCCGGCTGGACAGGGGGAGCCGCAGGTGCTCACCGAACTGCTTGGTCACGACGTAGACCGCGAGCAGTGCCAGCACGCACACCGCCACCCCAGATGCCACGATCGCCGCTCGCGTCCGCACCCGCACCCCCAGTCCCGACAGTCCGACAAGCGTACGTCCCACCCGCACCGGCGTGTCTCGGCCGACCGGCGGGCCCCACCACGGCCGCAATGGCTCCCGGGGGGGCCCGCCGCGCACCTCAGTCCCCGGCGGGCACCCAGGCGGCGGGACGCTTCTCCCGGAACGCCATCACGCCCTCGCGCCCTTCGTCGGAGAGGAAGTACCCGGTCGACAGCGCGGCCAACTCGGCGATCTCGGCCCGCAGATCGGCCCCGGCCGGCCGGCGCAGCAGTTCCTTCGCCCCGGCCAGCGCCCCCGGCGCGCCCTTGACCAGCGAGTCGCAGTAGCGCCCGACGGCGGCGTCCAGCTCGTCGGCCGGCACCGCGGCGGTGACCAGGCCGATCTCGGCGGCGCGGCGGCCGTCGAACGTGTCGCCGGTCAGGTACAGCTCGGCGGCGGCCCGCTGGCCCAGCCGGGGCAGCACGGTCGCCGAGATCACCGCCGGGATCACCCCGATCCGCACCTCGGTGAACGCGAACGTCGCCTCCTGCGCGCAGACCGCCAGGTCGGCGGCGGCGATCAGGCCCAGCCCACCGGCCCGGGCCGGCCCGGCGACCTTCGCCACCACCGGCTTCGGGCACTCCCGCACCGCGACGAGCACGTCGCCGAGCATCCCGGCGGGCACGGTGCCGCTGGCGTACGCGGCGGCGGTTTCCTTCAGGTCGGCGCCGGAGCAGAAGACCGGGCCGGTGTGGTCGAGCACGATCGCGCGTACCGCGTCGTCGGCCACCGCGTCGGCCAGCCCGGCCAGCAGCTGGGTCATCAGGGGCGTGGAGAGCGCGTTGCGATTGTGCGGGCTGTCCAGGGTGAGGGTGGTCACCCCACGGGCCGTGGCGACTCGCACGAGAGCGTCCGGAGAGGTCATGCCGGGCACACTAGTGGCCATGCCCGGCGTCCTTCCAGAAGGCGAACCCGTCCCGCGCGACGGATCGCTGCCCGCCACCGCCCGCCGCGACGTCGGCGCGCGCGGTTTCGGCGTGTACGTCCACGTGCCGTTCTGTGCCAGCCGGTGCGGTTACTGCGACTTCAACACGTACACCGCCGCCGAGCTGGGCGGCGGAGCGAGCCGGGAGACGTACGCCGACTCGGTGCTGGCCGAGCTGGCGCTGGCCGCGCGGGTGCTGGGCGACTCGCCACCGCCCCGGGTCGACACCGTCTTCGTCGGCGGCGGCACGCCCACCCTGCTGCCCGCCGACGACCTGGCCCGGATCCTCGACGGCATCGACCGCGTCTGGGGGCTGGCCGCCGACGCCGAGGTGACCACCGAGGCCAATCCCGAGTCGGTGAGCCCGGAGTCGCTCAAGACGCTGCGGGCCGCCGGGTACACCCGGATCTCGCTCGGCATGCAGTCCGCCGCGCCGGGGGTGCTGGCGGTGCTGGACCGGCGGCACAGCGCGGGCCGGGCCACCGCCGCCGCGCTGGAGGCGCGCGACGCGGGATTCGAGCACGTGAACCTGGACCTGATCTACGGGACGCCGGGCGAGACGGCCGACGACTTCGCCGCCTCGCTGGCCCAGGTGGTCGACGCCGGGGTCGACCACGTCAGCGCGTACGCCCTGATCGTGGAGGACGGCACCCGGCTGGCCGCGCGGATGCGGCGCGGCGAGCTGCCGTACCCCTCCGACGACGTGGCGGCGGACCGCTACCTGGCCGCGGAGGCCGCGCTCGGCGAGGCCGGATTCTCCTGGTACGAGGTGTCGAACTGGGCCCGCTCGTCGGCGGCGGCGTGCCGGCACAACCTGCTCTACTGGACCGGCGCCGACTGGTGGGGCCTGGGCCCGGGGGCGCACAGCCACGTCGGCGGCGTGCGCTGGTGGAACGTCAAGCACCCGAGCGCGTACGCGGCGCGGCTGGCCGAGGGCGCCTCGCCCGCGCTGGCCCGGGAGCGGCTCACTCCGGACGAGCAGCACATGGAGGACGTGATGCTGCGGGTGCGGCTCGCCTCCGGGCTGCCGCTGGACGTGCTGGACGAGCCCGGCCGGGCGGGCGCCGAGCGGGCCCGGGACGCCGGGCTGCTCGACGCCGGGGCGTACGCGCGAGGGCTCGTGGTGCTGACGCTGCGCGGCCGGCTGCTGGCCGACGCGGTGGTACGCGACCTGCTGCCGTGACCGGCACCGGCCGGCCGCCCCCTCGGCCGGCCGGCGGTGTCACTTGATGAAGTTGTAGGTCATCGGGTAGCGGTAGAGCACACCCTCGTTGGCCTTGATCCCGCCGATGATCCCGAAGATCAGCGGCACCAGCCAGACCAGCATCGGGACGAAGAACAGGATCCCGCAGGAGATCACCGTGATCACCCAGGCGAGCACGCTGGCGATGGTCCAGGTGATCTGGAAGTTCAACGCCGCGACCGCGTGGGCGCGGACCGTCGGCGACTGCTGACCGCGGGTCATCATCGCGATCAGCGGGGCGACCCAGCCGAGCAGGCCGCCGCCGACGATGACGCCCGCGGCGCCACCGAAGTGCGCCACCAGGGCCCACGTCTTCTCGTCGTTGTTGGCGTACGAGGCCGGGCCGTACCCGCCACCGGCGGGGTAGCCGGCGCCGTAGCCGGGCGCTCCGCCCGGCGGGGGGTAACCACCGGGGGGCGGGTAGCCGCCCGGCGGAGGCTGGCCACCCGGCGGCGGGTAGCCGCCCGGAGGCGGATAGTCACCGGGCGGGGGATAGCCGCCGGCGCCCGGAGCCCCGGACAGTGGAGCGGTGGGCGGTTCGCTGCCCGGCGACGAGCCGTAGGGCGCCGACGGGTCGGGCTGGGGGCCGGAGTCCCCTGCCCCGGGTGGGCGAGGAGGTTCAGTCATGGTCGCCACGGTAGGGGCACCGGGCAACTGGCACCAGAGCGACACAGACCGACGATGACCGGCTGTTCGGCCCTGGTGGGCCGGGTTGTGTGGCGGGCCGCACCCCGGGTCCGTCAGGCGATCATCGCCTCGGCGGGGGTGCCGACGTAGACTGGCACTCGCTACAGTCGAGTGCCAGCCGCCCGGCGGATGTCGCGTGCCGGCCCGGCCGAGGTGCGTCAGGAGGTGGGGAATGGGTCTCGACGACCGCAAACTCGCCGTGCTGCGCGCGATCGTCGAGGACTACGTCGCCACGCAGGAGCCGGTCGGCAGCAAGGCTCTGGTCGAGCGGCACCAGCTCGGCGTCTCGCCGGCCACCGTCCGCAACGACATGGCGGTGCTGGAGGAGGAGGGCTACATCCGGCAGCCGCACACCAGTGCCGGCCGGGTGCCCACCGACCGCGGCTACCGCCTCTTCGTCGACCGCCTGTCCCGGGTCAAGCCGCTCAGCCCGGCCGAGCGCCGGGCGATCGAACGCTTCCTGGTCGGCGCCGTCGACCTGGACGACGTGGTGCACCGTACGGTCCGGCTGCTCGCCCAGCTCACCCGGCAGGTCGCCGTGGTGCAGTACCCGAGCCTGGCCCGCTCCAAGGTGCGCCACCTGGAGCTGGTGCCGATCTCCACCACCCGGCTGATGGTCGTCATGATCGCCGACACCGGCCGGGTCGAGCAGCGGCTGGTCGAGCTGCCCGCCCCGGTGCCCGCCGACGACGTGACCGATCTGCGCCGGCTGGTGAACGAGAAGCTCGTCGGCAGCCAGCTCGCCGAGACGCCGCCGCTGGTGCAGGCGCTCGTCGACGAGTCGGCGCCGCACCTGCGCCCGGCCATGACCACGCTGTCCACCGTGCTGCTCGAGACGCTGGTGGAGCGGCACGAGGAGCGCCTCGCGCTGGCCGGCCAGGCCAACCTCACCCGGGGCGGCCTGCTCGACTTCCAGGGCTCGCTGCGCCCCATCCTGGAGGCGCTCGAAGAAGAGGTCGTGCTGCTCAAGCTGATCGGCGAGACCGAGCCGAGCACCACCCGGGTGCTCATCGGCGACGAGAACGAATTCGACAACCTGCGGGCCGCCTCGGTGGTCAGCACCGGCTACGGACCGGGCAGCACGATCGTCGGTGGACTCGGCGTGCTCGGGCCGACCCGGATGGACTACCCCGGCAATATCGCCATGGTGAGGGCCGTGGCACGCTACGTGGGCGAACTGCTGGCCCAGAACTGACCAGTCAGGGCCGACGGCCGGTTCCGGCCGACGACCGGAGCGACGCGAGACGAACATGAGGACACCTAACGCAGTGGCCAGGGACTACTACGGCATTCTCGGCGTGAGCCGGGACGCCTCCGACGACGAGATCAAGCGCGCCTACCGCAAGCTGGCGCGGCAGTTCCACCCGGACGTCAATCCGGACCCGGAGGCCCAGGAGAAGTTCAAGGACATCAACGCCGCGTACGAGGTCCTCTCGGACGACCGGAAGCGGCAGATCGTCGACCTGGGCGGCGACCCGCTCGCCCCGGGCGGCGGTGGCATGGGCGGCCCGGGCGGGCCCGGCGGCGCCGGTCCGTTCGTCGGCTTCCAGGACATCATGGACGCGTTCTTCGGCGGCGCCGCGGGCGGCAGCCGGGGCCCGCGGCCGCGTACCCGCCCCGGCGCGGACGCGATCCTGCGCCTGGAACTGGACCTCAACGAGACGGCGTTCGGCGTCGAGGCGCCGATCACCGTCGACACCGCAGTGCTCTGCACCACCTGCTCCGGCGCCGGCACCGCCGCCGGCACCCACCTGGCCACCTGCGAGGCGTGCGGCGGCCGGGGCGAGGTGCAGTCGGTGCAGCGGACGTTCCTCGGTCAGGTCGTCTCCGCCCGGCCGTGCACCGTCTGCCAGGGCTACGGCACCACCATCCCGCACCCCTGCCCGACCTGCGCCGGTGACGGCCGGGTGCGCACCCGCCGCTCGCTGACCGTCAAGATCCCCGCCGGGGTCGAGGACGGCATGCGGATCCGCCTGGCCCAGCAGGGCGAGGTCGGCCCGGGTGGCGGCACCGCCGGTGACCTCTACGTGGAGATCCATGAGCGGCCGCACGACGTGTACTCCCGCAAGGGCGACGACCTGCACTGCCGGGTGACGGTGCCGATGACCGCCGCCGCGCTCGGCACCCGGCTGACCATCAAGACGCTGGACAGCGAGGAAGCCGTCGACGTCAAGCCCGGCACCCAGCCCGGCAGCACGCTGCGGCTGCGCGCCCGGGGCGTACCGCACCTGCGCGGCACCGGCCGGGGTGACCTCTACGTGCACCTGGACGTGCGTACCCCGACCAAGCTCGACGCCGACCAGGAGCGGATGCTGCGCGACTTCGCCAAGACCCGCGGCGAGGAGGTCGCCGAGCTGACCAAGCAGGGCGGCTTCTTCTCCCGGATGCGCGACGCGTTCAACGGGCACGCCTGAGGTGTCCGCGCCGCTGTTCCTGGTCGAGGCGCTGCCCACCGGTGACACGCTGACGCTCGACGGCCCGGAGGGCCACCACGCGGCCACCGTGCAGCGGTTGCGCGTCGGCGAGGAGCTGCTGCTCGCCGACGGCCGGGGCGGCACCGCCGCCGCGGTGGTCACCGCCGTCGGCCGTGGCACGCTCGACCTGCGGGTCACCAGCCGGGGGTACGCGGACGCGCCGGTACCCCGGCTCGTCGTGGTGCAGGGCATCGCCAAGGGCGACCGGGGTGAACTCGCCGTGCAGGCGATGACCGAGGTCGGGGTGGACGAGATCGTGCCCTGGGCGGCGTCCCGCTCGGTGGCGCAGTGGCGCGGCGAGCGGGGCGAACGGGCCCGGCAGAAGTGGGTCGCCACCGCCCGGGAGGCGGCCAAGCAGGCCCGCCGCCCGTGGCTGCCGGTGGTGGCCGGCGCCCCGGACGAGTCCACCGCGACGGTGGCCCGCCGGATCGCGGGCGCGGCCGGCGCGTACGTGCTGCACGAGGGCGCGCAGGACCGGCTGACCACAGTCGACCTGCCGGCCGCCGGGGAGATCGTGCTGGTGGTCGGCCCGGAGGGCGGCATCGCCGACCACGAACTGGCCACCTTCGCCGAGGCGGGCGCCCGCACGGTCCGCCTGGGCCCGTCGGTCCTGCGCACGTCCACAGCAGGCGTGGCAGCCCTGACAGTCCTGGCCACCCGCCTGACCCACTGGTAACCCGCGCCCGCGTTCTCTCCCCGCGCGCCCTCCGCGCGCTCCCCGCGTGCTCTCCCCGCGTGCGTCGATCTTGCGGTTTCGGCCCGTGCTGCGCCCTTTTTACGGTGCTTCGTCGGGGCCGAAAGTGCAAGATCGCGGGGGAGGGGCGGGGTCAGGAGCGGAGGTAGGAGGCGCCGTTCAGGTCGATGATTGTTCCCGCGGCCCACTCGGCCTCGGGGCTCGCCAGCCAGTGCACCGCCGCGGCGATCTCCTCCGGCCGGGCCACCCGGTGGAACGGGGACTGGGCGCGTACCGCCTCGCCCCGCTCGCTCTTGAGGTGCTCGTTCGTCATGTCGGTCTCGACGAAGCCGGGCGCCACACAGGCCACCCCGATGCCGTACGGCGCCAGGGCCACCGCCAGCGACTGGGCCATCGCGTTCATCCCGGCCTTGCTCGCCCCGTACGCCGGGTTGGCCGGCTCGCCCCGGAACGCGCCCCGGGACGACACGTTCACGATCCGGCCCCCGCGTTCGCGCATGTGCTGCGCGGCGCACCAGGCCGCGTTCGCGGCGCCGACCAGGTTGGTGTCCAGCACCTCCCGCCACCGCGCCCGCCACTGCTCGTAGCTGCTCTCGAAGACCGGGTGCGGGGGATCGGCCGGCCCGAACACGCCCGCGTTGTTCACCAGCACGTCGAGGCCGCCGAGCCGCTGGGCCGCCTCGTCCACCATGGCGCGTACCGCGTCGGGGTCGGCCAGGTCGGCGCGTACCACCACGTGCCCGTCGCCGGGCAGTTCGGCGCGCAGCCGCTCGGCCAGGTCGGCCGAGTCCCGGTGATGGATCGCCACCCGGTCCCCACCCGCGGCGAACGCCCGCGCCACCGCCCGCCCGATGCCCCGCGAGGCCCCCGTCACCAGCACCGCCCGTCCCGACATGTCGGCCATCCTGCCGCACCGGGCCGAGGCGTTAAGAAGGGACCCTTCCCCTACCGGAGGCGTTAACAAGGGGCCCTTCCTTACACTGCTGCGATGGACTGCCTCTTCTGCCGGATCGTCGCCGGGGAGATTCCCGCCACCATCGTCCGCGAGACCGCCACCACCCTGGCCTTCCGGGACATCGACCCGAAGGCGCCCACCCACGTGCTGGTGATCCCGAAGGAGCACTACGCGGACGTGGCCACGCTGGCCCAGGGCGCGCCCGAACTGGCCGGCGAGGTGCTCCAGACCGCCGCCGTGGTCGCGGAGGAGGAGGGCCTGACCGTGGACGGGTTCCGGCTGATGTTCAACACCGGCCCGTACGGCGGCCAGGAGGTCTTCCACGTGCACGCGCACCTGCTCGGCGGCGCGCCGCTCGGCCCGATGCTCTGCCGATGACCGACGTCTCCGACCGGCTCGCCCGGATGGTGCGCCAGGCGCAGGCCACCGGGCGGATCCCGGCGGTGTCGGCCGCCCTGCACCGGGCCGACCGGCCGCTCTGGACCTGCACCGTGGGCGACACGGGCAACGACAGCCCGCTCGGGCCGGAGACGGTTTTCCGGATCGGCTCGGTCACCAAGACCTTCACCGCGGTGCTCGTCATGCAGTGCCGCGACGACGGCCTGCTCGACCTGGACGACCCGATCGGGCGGCACCTCGACCTGCCCGCGCACGGCGACGCGACGGTACGCCGGCTGCTGTCGCACACGGCCGGCATGCAGCGCGAGCCGCACGGCGACGTGTGGGACAGCCTGCGCGCCCCGGCCGTCGACGAGATGCTGGCGGACCTGGCCCGGGTCGAGCGGGTGCTGCCCACCGGCCGGCGCTTCCACTACTCCAACCTCGGTCTGGCGCTGCTCGGCGAGGCGGTCGCCCGGCTGCGCGGCGGCACCTGGGCCGAGGTTCTGGCCGACCGGGTGCTCGGCCCGCTCGGGCTGACCGCCACCGGCCCGCACCCGACCGAGCGTGCCGCGACCGGGTTCCTGGTCGACGCGTACTCCGACGAGGCCCACCCGGAACCACCCGCCGACTTCGGCGCGGTGGCCCCCGCCGCGCAGCTCTGGAGCACCGCGACGGACATGGCCCGCTGGGCCGCGTTCCTGGCCGACCCGGCGGCGGTGGACCCGGACGGCGCGGTGCTCGCCGCGACGACGGTCGAGGAGATGCGCTGGCCGCTCACGCCCACCGACGAGTCGGTCTGGTCGGCGGGCTTCGGGCTGGGCCTGATCCTGATCCCGCAGCCGGAGCGGGTGACACACGTGGGCCACGACGGCGCGATGCCCGGCTTCCTCGCCGCCGTGTACGGGCGGCGCGGCGGGCAGGGCACCGCCGGGGCGACGGGCGCCGCCGTGCTCGGCTCGTCCGGCACCGGCGCGGAGGTGTTCGACCTGGTACACCGGCTGCTGGCCGCCGCCGCCGAGCACGACCCGGCGGAGATCGAGCCGTGGCGTCCCGGCCCGCCCGCCCCGGCGCACCTGCGCGGCATGCTGGGCCGCTGGTGGGGCGAGGGTTTCGAGTACGTCTTCTCCTGGCACGACGGGACGCTGCGGGCGCGTGGCGCGGACGACCCGGCCGGGAAGCCGCCCGCCGTTTTCGCGCCACTGCCGGACCGGCCGGACGTGTTCCGCACGGTCTCCGGCCGCGAGGCGGGGGAGCTGCTGCGGCTGACCCGCGACGAGCGCGGCGTGGTGGTCCGGATGCACTGGGCGACCTACCGCTTCACCCGCACCCAGGAGACCTTCGACGGGTACGACTTCCGCGCCGGCGGCTGACCGCCGGCCACCCGAAATGGGCGCGGTGCGTACGGTGCCGACCCGATACGATGGAGGGGTACGCCGCGCCAGCAGGGCCCGGCGCCCGAGAAGCGGAGAGCAGGTGGCGCAGGGCCCGACGGGCCCGACCTATGACCGGCACCCCACCTCCCGGCACGCCGCGTGTGCAGACCAGGATCACGGTCGGAGACCAGAAGATCATGGTGAACCTGCTCGGCGCGGGCGACGAGATCCTGCGGCTCGTCGAGCGCTCGATCGACAGCGACGTCCACGTCCGCGGCAACGAGATCACCATCACCGGCGCCCCCGCCGACAACGCCCTCGCCGAGCGCCTCTTCAGTGAGCTGCTCGAACTGATCGAGAAAGGCGAGACCCTGACCACAGACGCGGTACGGCGTACCGTCGGCATGCTCGAGCAGGGCGGCAGCGAGCGGCCCGCCGAGGTGCTGACGCTCAACATCCTCTCCCGGCGCGGCCGCACCATCCGTCCCAAGACGCTGGGGCAGAAGAAGTACGTCGACGCGATCGACGCCCACACCATCGTCTTCGGCATCGGCCCGGCGGGTACCGGCAAGACGTACCTGGCGATGGCGAAGGCCGTCCAGGCGCTCCAGGCCAAGCAGGTCAACCGGATCATCCTGACCCGGCCGGCGGTCGAGGCGGGCGAGCGGCTGGGCTTCCTGCCCGGCACCCTGAACGAGAAGATCGACCCCTACCTGCGCCCGCTCTACGACGCGCTGCACGACATGCTCGACCCGGAGACCATCCCCAAGCTGATGGCCGCCGGGACGATCGAGGTCGCGCCGCTGGCATACATGCGCGGAAGAACCCTTAATGACGCGTTCATCATCCTGGACGAGGCGCAGAACACCACGCCCGAGCAGATGAAGATGTTCCTCACCCGGCTCGGCTTCGGCTCCAAGATCGTCGTCACCGGTGACGTCACCCAGGTGGACCTTCCCGGCGGGACGACGAGCGGCCTGCGAGTGGTCCGGGAGATCCTGAACAACGTCGAGGACGTGCACTTCGCCCAGCTCTCCAGCTCCGACGTGGTGCGTCACAAGCTGGTGGGCGAGATCGTCGACGCGTACGCCCGCTGGGACGCCGAGCGGGAGAACCAGCAGGCGCAGAGCGTGCACGCCGTACCGGGGCGGACCGCCCAGGGCGGCCGGGCCGGCCGGCGCCGCTGACCGGCCGGCGGAAGCCGTCACATCATCAGAGGAAGACAGTTGTCCATCGAGATCGCCAACGAGTCGGGTGTCGACGTCGACACCGACGCCGTGCTCGCCGTCGCGCGGCACGCTCTCGACGAGATGGGGGTCAACCCCCTCGCCGAGTTGTCAGTGCTGCTCGTCGACATCGAATACATGTCGGAGCTGAACCACCGCTGGATGGGTGGCGACGGCCCGACCGACGTGCTCGCCTTCCCCATGGACGAGGGCAGCGTCGACCACGGTCCGGGGGAGAGCGCCCCGGCCGGCGGTGAGCCGGCCCTGCTGGGCGACATCGTGCTCTGCCCGGAGGTGGCGTCCAAGCAGGCCGCCGCGGCCGGGCACTCGGCCGCCGACGAGCTGCACCTGCTCACCGTGCACGGCGTGCTGCACCTGCTGGGCTACGACCACGCGGAGCCCGAGGAGGAGCGGGAGATGTTCGGTCTCCAGGCCCGGCTGCTGGCCAGCTGGCGGTCGACGCGGTCGCGGTGATGGACATCGTGGCGGCGGTCCGCACCCCCGCCGGTCTGCCTGATCTTCAACTCCTGGTCTTCGCCGCCGGGCTGGTGGTGCTCGCCGGCCTGATCGCGATGACCGAGGCGGCGCTCGCAGCGGTCTCGCCGGCCCGCGCCGCGGAGCTGACCCGGGACGGGGCCCGCGGCGGGCGCGCCCTCCAGGTGGTCGCCGGTGACGTGGTCCGCCATCTGAACCTGCTGCTCCTGCTGCGCCTGCTGGCCGAGCTGACGGCCACCACGCTCGTCGCGCTGGTGGCTGTCGACACGTTCGGCGCGGGCTGGCGGGCGGCGCTGGTGACCGCGGGCGCGATGACTGTGGTGAGCTTCGTGGTGGTGGGCGTCGGCCCGCGCACGATCGGCCGCCAGCACGCGTACGCGGTCGGCCGTGCCGTCGCGCCGCTGGTGCGCTGGCTCGGCCGCGCGCTCAACCCGCTGGCGTCGCTGCTGATCCTCATCGGCAACGCGGTGACCCCCGGGAAGGGCTTCCGCGAGGGGCCGTTCGCGACCCAGGTGGAGCTGCGGGAACTGGTCGACCTGGCCGAGCAGCGCGGCGTGGTGGAGCACGGCGAGCGCCAGATGATCCACTCGGTCTTCGCACTCGGCGACACCATCGCCCGCGAGGTGATGGTGCCGCGTACCGAGATGGTGTGGATCGAGGAGCGCAAGACACTCGCGCAGGCGCTGGCGCTGTTCCTGCGCTCCGGGTTCTCCCGCATCCCGGTGATCGGCGAGAACGTCGACGACGTGCTCGGTGTGCTCTACCTCAAGGACCTGATCCGGCGGGTGCAGGGCGACCAGGCCGCCCGGCAGATGCCGGTGGCCGAGCTGATGCGCCCGGCCACGTTCGTGCCGGAGTCCAAGCCGGTGGACGACCTGCTCTCCGAGATGCAGGCGGCCCGTAACCACCTGGTCATCGTGGTCGACGAGTACGGCGGCACCGGCGGGCTGGTCACCATCGAGGACATCCTGGAGGAGATCGTCGGGGAGATCACCGACGAGTACGATGTCGAGCGCCCGCCGGTCGAGCACCTGCCCGACGGGGCCGTGCGGGTGACCGCGCGGCTGCCGGTGGAGAATCTGGGCGAGCTGTTCGACACCGAGCTGCCCACCGACGAGGTGGAGACGGTCGGTGGCCTGCTCGCCCAGGCGCTCGGCCGGGTGCCCATCCCGGGCGCCGAGGCCGAGGTGGCCGGCCTGCGGCTGATGGCCGAGGGCACCACCGGCCGGCGCAACCGGATCGACACGGTTCTGGTGAGCCGGGTCGACCGGGGCGACGCGCCGGAGGGCACGAACCGACACGACCCGCCCGATTCCCGTGGCGACAACAACCGTTCCGAGGAGAGGCAATCCGCCGATGCCTGAGTCACCCGCCGTACCGGCCGCCCTGCCCACCCCCGCCGACCCGGCCGAGCTGAGCGCGGAGGACGCCAAGCTCGTGATCCTGGCCCGGGGCGCGCGGAGCCGGGTGGCGGCAGTGGAGGGCGCCGCGGTCCGCGACCAGGACGGCCGGACGTACGCGGCGGCCAGCGTGGCGCTGCCGTCGCTGACCCTGACCGCGCTTCAGCTCGCGGTGGCCTCGGCGGTGGCGGCGGGCGCGAGCCGGCTGGAGGCCGCGGTGGTGGTGACCGAGGCGTCGACGCTGGACGGCTCCGGGCACGCCGCCGTGCGTGACCTGTCCGCCGACGCGCCGGTGCACGTGGCCGCGCCGGACGGCACCGTCCTCGGCACGGTGGTCGAGTGACCACGCCCGAGGCGCGTCCCTACCGGGCCGGGTTCGCCTGTTTCGTCGGTCGGCCGAACGCCGGCAAGTCGACGCTGACGAACGCGATCGTCGGCACGAAGATCGCGATCACCTCGAACAAGCCGCAGACCACCCGGCACATCATCCGGGCGGTGCTGCACCGGCCGGACTCGCAACTCGTGCTGGTCGACACCCCGGGTCTGCACCGGCCCCGCACGCTGCTCGGCGAGCGCCTCAACGACCTGGTCCGGGAGACCTGGAGCGAGGTCGACGTGATCGGCCTGTGCGTACCGGCGAACGAGCCGATCGGCCGGGGCGACCGCTTCATCACCGGCGAGCTGGCCAGCCTCAAGGCAACGGTGCTGGCGGTCGTCACCAAGACCGACCTGGTCGACAAGAAGCGGCTGGCCGAGCAGTTGCTCGCGGTCAGCGAGCTGGGCGAGTTCGCCGACGTGGTGCCGGTCAGCGCGGTCTCCGGCCACCAGGTGGACACGCTCGTCGACGTGATGACCGGCTACCTGCCCGAGTCGCCGCAGCTCTACCCGGACGACATGCTCACCGACGACCCGGAGCAGGTGCTCGTAGCGGAGCTGGTCCGCGAGGCGGCGCTGGAGGGCGTACGCGACGAGCTGCCGCACTCGATCGCCGTGGTGGTCGAGGAGATGATTCCGGAGGGCAACCTCACCAAGATCTACGCCGACGTGTACGTGGAGCGGCCGAGCCAGAAGGCCATCGTCATCGGCCATCGGGGCAGCCGGCTCAAGCACGTGGGCACCACCGCGCGGCGGCAGATCGAGGAGCTGCTCGGTACCCGGGTCTACCTCGACCTGCACGTACGTGTGGCGAAGGACTGGCAGCGCGACCCGAAGCAGTTGCGCAAGCTCGGCTTCTGACCGGCGTCCGGGGCAGGCCCGGCGAGACGTGATCAGGATCAGCCAGACCTATGGGACATCTCACTTTCCATAGGTGTTCTTGGCTGTTTCACGGCGCCCCGGAGCAGGGTAGGGACCATTGTCTCTGCCCCCG
This sequence comes from Micromonospora sp. CA-248089, assembly GCF_050948515.1. NCBI lineage: Bacteria > Bacillati > Actinomycetota > Actinomycetes > Micromonosporales > Micromonosporaceae > Micromonospora > Micromonospora sp. CA-248089. Next base: position 5,029,221 of record NZ_CP192016.1, on the reverse strand, counting down.
GACCCCGCCGTGAGCTGATGCGAAACCGCTATCTGGACCTGCTCCGCTTCCTGGCCATCCTGCGAGTCGTCACCTACCACGTCACCGGTTACGCCACCCTCACGCTGGTGTTCCCGGCGATGTCGGTGATGTTCGCCCTGGCCGGGTCGCTGATGGCGGCGTCGCTCGACCGCAGCGGGGTACGCGCGGTCGGGCGACGCCTGCGCCGCCTGCTGCCGTCGCTGTGGGTGGTCGCCGCGGTCTTCGTGCCGGCCATGCTGCTCACCGGGCTGGCGTTCGGCCCGAAGGTGCTGCTCTGGCTGTTCCCGATCAGCGACCCGCCGGCCAACTACTGGGGCGGGCTGGCGCTCAGCCCGATCTGGTACCTGCGGGACTACCTGTGGTTCGTGCTCGCGTCGCCGCTGGTGCTCTGGCTGTTCCGCCGGGCGCCGCTGCCCACGCTCGCCGCCCCGTACCTGCTGCTCGTCGCGATCGAGGTGGGCGTCCTGGCGAACCCGCCGACGGTGCTGCGGGAGTTCGGCCTCTACTTCGGCGCCTGGCTGCTCGGCTTCGCCCACCACGACGAGATGCTGCGCCGGATGCGCAACCGGGTGCTGCTGCCGGTGGCCGCCGTGGTCGGCGCCGCCGGGCTGGCGTGGATCGTCACCCACCCGGGCCCGCGCGGATTCGACATCAACGACATCCCGCTCGGCAACGCGCTCTGGTCGGCCGCGTTCATCCTGGTGGCGATCGGCCGGGCACCGGTCGGGGTGACCTGGGTCGACCGTGTGCCGGCGCTCGGCCGGGCGGTCACCGTGGTGAACCGGCGCGCGCTGACCGTCTACCTCTGGCACATGCCGTTCGTGGTGCTGCTCACTCCGCTCGTCGGCCTGGTCGGCTGGTCGCCGCGTGACCCGGTGGGCCTGTGGCTGCGGGTGGGGCTGGTCTTCGCGCTCGTCGGCGTGGTGACGCTGCTCGTGGGCTGGGTCGAGGACGTGGCCGCCCGGCGTACCCCGGAACTGGTCCCCGGCAGGCCGCGGCGGACCGTGGCCGACCGGGCGGCGGCCGCACCGGCCAGCCCGGCACCCGCCGGGGCGGAGGACGCGCTGGTGAGCGTCGGCGCCCGGGTGCCGGCGCCACGCCGCGGGACGGAGGATCCCGGCCGGGCCGGCGGCGTCCCGGCGGCCCGGCGTGCCGCGCCGGGCGACTGAGCCCCGGCGGAGCGCGGCGCGGCGCCGCCGGGGCGCGGCCCGCTCAGCGGGTGCTGACCGTGACGTTGCCGCTGGTGGCGGACGCCTCCAGCGTCACCGAAGCCGTCGGGTCGTCGTCGACACGCACGTCGGTGTCGCCGGAGGTCGCGGTGGCGCGTACCCGGTAGCGGCCCGCCGGTACGGCGAGGTCGACGTCTCCGCTGGTGGCGTGCACCCGGGCCGGTGCGGGCTGGTCCAGCTCCACGACGATGTTGCCGGAGGTGGTCTCCACGTCGACGGCGGAGGCGAGCCGGCGGGCCTCGATGTCGCCGGAGCGGGCCCGCAGCCGCACCGGGCCGGCCGCCTCGACGACCCGGATGTTGCCCGACGTGGTGGAGGCACGGACCTCGCCGGTGGTGCCCCGGACGGTCAGGTCGCCGGAACTGAGCGTGAACTCGACGGCGCCCACGTCGGTGAGGTCGACGTTGCCCGAGCCGGTGCCACCGCGGACCACCACGCCGGGCGGCGCGGTCACCTCCCAGGAGATGCTGCACCGGTGCCCGCAGTCGGTGGGCAGGACGAGTTCGTCGCCCTTGATCTCGTACCGGCTGGTCGGCTCGTCGCCCTGGTAGCGGACCACGCGCTTGACGCGTACCTGGTCGGCGGGGCCGTTGGCCCGCACCACGACGTCGCCGGCGCCGTCGTCGTCCACGGTGATCTTCGTGATCTTCGTCCGTTCGGTGTGGTCGTAGTCGAGGCGGCGGAACGAGAGGGTGTCACACCCGGAGAGAACGATGAGCGCGGCGGCAGCGGCGGCGGCCACCACACCACGCAGCCGGGGAGCGGTGCGGAGCGAAGCCATGGCCAGCACATTAGGACCGGCCCGGCGCCCGGCACATCGGGGATCGCCCGCCGGTCCACCCCGAGCCGACCCTGAGATCGCACCCGGAGGGAGAATGGCCTGATGGCCGGGTACCGCCGACAGCTCTACCGCGACGACGCGGTGGTGCTGCGTGTGCAGAAGCTGGGCGAGTCGGACCGCATCATCACGCTGTTCACCCGCCGGCACGGCCGGCTGCGCGCGGTCGCCCGGGGCGTGCGGCGCACCATGAGCCGCTTCGGCGCGCGGCTGGAACCGTTCGGGCACGTCGACCTCCAGCTCGCCGGCGACCCCAAGGGCAACCAGGGCAGCTCGTTGCACACCGTCAGCCAGGTCGAGGCGATCGAGCTGTACGGCAAGCGGTTCCTCGGCGACTACCCCCGCTACACGGCGGCCAGCGCGATCGCCGAGACCGCCGAGCGGCTCACCCCGGTCGAGCGCGAGCCGTCGCTGCGGCTGTTCCAGCTCACCCTCGGCGCGATGAAGTCGCTGGCCCGCGGCGAGCACGCCACCACGCTGGTGCTCGACGCGTACCTGCTGCGCGGGATGGCGTTCGCCGGCTGGGCGCCGGCGCTCGCGGCCTGCGCGGTCTGCGGCGAGCCGGGCCGGCACCGCGCGTTCTCCGTACCGGCCGGCGGCGCGGTCTGCCCGGACTGCCGGCCCCCCGGCGCCGCCCACCCCGCGCCCGCCACGCTGGAGCTGATGTCCGCGCTGACCTCCGGCGACTGGGGGTACGCCGACGCGGCCGACACCGGCGTACGCCGGGAGTGCAGCGGACTGGTCGCGGCGCACCTCCAATGGCATCTGGAGCGCGCGCTACGCTCGCTGCCGCTGGTCGACCGGGGCGCCCCGGCGTCCGGCGCGGTCCCGCCGCCCGGCGGCGCGGGGCCGGATGTGGTCCCGCCGCGCTCCGGGGCCGGGCCCGGCGCCGGAGTGAACAGGGAGATGACCGAGTGATCCGATCGACGAGGGCGACCCGCCGCGAGCCGGTGCCGCCGACCCCGCACCCCTCCGGCGCCCGCCCGCCGGCGCTGCCGCCCGCCGCGGTGCCCCGGCACGTCGCCATCGTGATGGACGGCAACGGCCGCTGGGCCAAGGAGCGGGGCCTGCCCCGCACCAAGGGGCACGAGCAGGGCGAGCACAGCCTGTTCGACACCGTCGAGGGCGCGATCGAGATGGGGATTCCCTACCTGTCGGCGTACGCGTTCTCCACCGAGAACTGGCGGCGCTCGCCGGACGAGGTCCGCTTCCTGATGGGCTTCAACCGCGACGTCATCCGCCGCCGCCGCGACCAGCTCGTCGACCTGGGCGTCCGGGTGGTCTGGTCGGGCCGCGCCGGCCGGCTCTGGAAGAGCGTCATCTCCGAGCTGCAGACCGCCGAGGAGATGTCCCGCGGCAACTCGACGCTCACGCTGCAGTTCTGCGTCAACTACGGTGGCCAGGCCGAGATCGCCGACGCCGCCGCCGGGATCGCCCGCGACGTCGCAGCGGGCAAGCTCGACCCGGCCAAGGTGAACGAGAAGACGATCGCGCGATACCTCTACCACCCCGAGGTGCCCGAGGTCGACCTGTTCCTGCGCCCCTCCGGGGAGCAGCGCATCTCCAACTTCCTGCTCTGGCAGACCGCGTACGCCGAGCTGGTCTACCTGGACACGCTCTGGCCCGACTTCGACCGCCGCCACCTCTGGTACGCCTGCGAGCTGTACGCCCAGCGCGACCGCCGCTTCGGCGGTGCCCTGCCCAACCCGGTCGCCCCGGGCGCCTGACGTCACGCTTACCAAGGCGCCGCGGTGGGTACCGATACCTCCAGACAGCAAACGCGGAGGTGAACCACATGATTCAGAAGCGGATCGCGCAGTGGGCGTTCATGGCGGTCGCCGTGCCGCTGGCGGCGGCCGGCGCGCGCCGGCTCAGCCACACCCTGGAGGCCCGTCGCGGCCCGTCCGGGGTGAGCCGTCTGCTGACCAAGGGCGCCGACCTGGTCCGGCCGCAGAAGGCCAAGCGTCGCCGGTTCTTCTGACCGCGACGTCCGGCCCTGATGGCCGCGGCCGGCACCCGACGTGAGCGTGACGCCCCGCATCCGGCTTTCCCGCCGGGCGCGGGGCGTTCCGCTCTACGATCGGCGCAGGGCGTGCCGCCGGGTGCGCGCCCGCCACGGGGGGTGGAGGATGCGCGATCTCCGGTACGAGATGACTGCTGCCCTGGCCGCCGCCGATCTGGTGGAGGCGACCCACCGGGACGCCGTAGCGGCACTCTGCGCCGACGTGGCGCAGCGGTGGTGCGCCGACCTCGGGCACACCCCGGCGGTCCGCTCCGGCGAGATCGGCGAACTGGCGGCAGGCGAGCCGGCCGCCGGCTGGGCGCCCGACCCGCATGCCCCGCGAGCCTGGTGACCTGTCCGGCCGGGCTCACGCCTCCACTTCGGAGCGGTCACCCGCCCATAGCGTGTGGAACGAGCCGTCCCGGTCCACCCGGTGGTAGGTGTGCGCGCCGAAGTTGTCCCGCAGGCCCTGGATCAGCGCGGCCGGCAGCCGCTGCGCCCGCAGCGCGTCGAAGTAGGCCAGCGACGAACCGAAGGCCGGGGCCGGCACGCCCGCCCGGGCCGCGTCGGCCACCACTCGTCGCCAGGCCGGAACGCCGGCGCTGACCCGCTCGGCGAACCACGGCGCGACGAGCAGCGTCGACAGGTCCGGCTCCGCGTCGTACGCCTCCCGGATCCGGTCCAGGAAACCGGCCCGGATGATGCAGCCGCCCCGCCAGATGGTGGCCGTGCCGCCCAGGTCGATGTCCCAGTCGTACTCCCGGCTGCCGGCCCGGATGTGGTCGAACCCCTGCGCGTACGCGACGATCTTGCTGGCCAGCAGCGCACGGCGCACGTCCTCGACGAACGCCTCCCGGTCGTCCACCTGCCACTTGTCGCCCGCGTCCGCGAACACCCGGCGGGCGGCCTCGCGCTGGTCGGCGTGGCCGGACAGCGACCGGGCGAACGTGGCCTCGGCGATACCGGTGATCGGGATGCCCAGGTCGAGCGCGCTCTGCACGGTCCAGCGGCCGGTGCCCTTCTGCTCGGCCTGGTCGAGCACCACGTCCACGAACGCCTGACCGGTGGCCGCGTCGGTGTGGCCGAGCACGTCGGCGGTGATCTCGATGAGGAAGGACCCCAGCTCGCCGCCGTTCCACTCCCGGAAGATCTCCGCGATCTCCGCCGGGCTCGCCGACAGACCGGCCCGCAACAGGTCGTACGCCTCCGCGATGAGCTGCATGTCGGCGTACTCGATGCCGTTGTGCACCATCTTCACGAAGTGGCCCGCGCCGTCCGGCCCGACGTGCCGGCAGCAGGGCTCGCCGTCCACGTGCGCGGCGATCTTCTCGAAGATCGGCCCCAGCTTCTGGTAGGACTCCGCCGACCCGCCGGGCATGATGCTCGGGCCGAGCAGTGCGCCCTCCTCGCCGCCGGACACGCCGGTGCCGACGAAGTGCAGGCCGTGCTCGCGCAGCGCCTCCTCCCGGCGGCGGGTGTCGGCGAAGTGCGCGTTGCCGCAGTCGACGACGATGTCGCCCTCCTCCAGCAGCGGGACCAGTTCGTCGATCACCGCGTCGGTCGGGGCGCCAGCCTTCACCATCACGATCACCGCGCGGGGCCGCTCCAGCGAGCCGACGAAGTCCGCGAGGGACTCCGACGGCACGAACGTGCCCTCGTCGCCGTGCTCCGCGACCAGGCTGCGGGTACGTTCCGGCGACCGGTTGTGCACCGCCACGGCGAAGCCGTTGCGGGCCAGGTTCCGGGCCAGGTTGCGGCCCATCACCGCCAGACCGGTGACTCCGATCTGCGCCGTCGCCTGCTCTGCCATGCGTACCGCCACCTCTCGTTCGTGCTGCCGTGCTGCGACCGTATCGCGGTCGTCGGGGCATTGGGCGGGGACGTCGACAGGGCGTGACCGGTGGGTGGCCGTGCGTTCTTCGCGTTAATTCGGGTGCGGGACGTCCGGTGGCCGGATAGCGTTGCCGCATGCGTAAGTGACGCCCCACCTCCGAGCCCGGTCCACCGCCGAAGTGCCGTGGACCCGTCCTGCTCCGGGCGTCCGCATCCCTTCCCCGCTGCCGTCGGTCGCGGTGTCTGTCGTGATCGGTTCGCACCGGAGCCCCCGCTCGGCGCGTCCCGGTCGGCGCGCCCGCACGACAGGAGGCCCGCGAATGCCCGCGAAGCGCAATCCGAAGGAGTCCCGCAAGCAGTCCGCGCCGAAGCTCGACGCGCTCACGGTGACGCCACCCGAGGTGGTGCTCCCCACGGAGCCGCCGGCGTCCGCCGTGTCCCCGGACTCGGTGCCGCCCATCGTGGCTGCGCCAACGGTCTCGCCCGTCATCGGCGCGGGGGTGCCCGCTGTGGCTGCGGGATCGGAGTCCCCGCAGTCCCCGGAGATCCCGGCCCTGCCCGGCGCGTCCGCGAAGCCGCCTCGGTCCGGCCCACCGTCGGGGCGGCAGGCCCGGCTCGGCGGGCGTAGTCAGCGCGCCGGCCAGACCCGTTTCTACGCCTTCCGCCGCAGCTGACCGCCAGCCCTTTCCCGCTCAGCCGCTCACCGGGCAGGCCCCCATCCGGGGCCTGCCGAGCGTCCCCGAAGATCTTGGATGATTCCGGCCCCCATAGGGGCCATTCCGTACCAAGATCTCACCCGGCCCTGGTTGATCATGAAGTTGGCGGCGGCAAAACGGGCAGCCGGTGCCGTCAACTTCATGATCAACGGGGTGGGAGGGGAGAAGGGGGGTCAGCCGATCAAGGGGCGGAAGGTGCCCAGGGCGATGCTTGTCGCCAGAGCGGCGGCGGCCAGCAGGGCGGCGCCTGCGACGAGCAGGGCGTCGGCGCCGGTGAAGCGCTGGGGACGGGCCACTGTGCGCGGGGTGCCGGCGTCGAAGCCCCGGGCGTCCATCGCCACCGCCAGCCGGGTACCCCGCCGGATCGCGCCCACCAGCAGCGTGAACGCGGTGGACGCGAACAGCCGCAGCTTCGCCACCGGGTTGCGGCCCGCGTCCACGCCGCGGGCCCGGCGGGCCATGCTGATCATCCGCCACTCCTGTTCCAGCAGCGGCACCATCCGGAACGCGGCGAGCGCCCCGATGGCGAACCGGGCGGGCGTCCTCGCGTTCTGGATCAACGCGTCGGCCAGGTCCGTCGGGTCGGTGGTGGCGAACACGACGATGCCGGGCAGCGCCACCGCGAACATGCGCAGCACCAGCCCGAGCGCGGTCATCAGCACGCCCTGGGTGACCAGGATCGGCCCGGCCTGGAGCAGCACCGGGCCGGAGCGGTCGGCGGCGAACAGCACGAGTGTGACCAGGATGCCGACGGCGCCGGCGAGCAGCGGCCAGGCCCGGCGGGCCAGCACCCGGTAGCGCACACCGAACAGCGGCAGCACCGCGAGTTCGACGGCGATGGCGAGGGCCGGTGCCACCGGATCGAGCGTCGCCACCAGGATCAGCGTGAAGACCACCGCGGCGGCGAGCTTCGCCACCGGGTTGCGCCGGGCCAGCGGCGCGCCGGGCGCGGCGACCGGTTCGAGGTTGATCACGGGAGCACCTCGGCGGGCGGGCGGTCCAGGGCGAGCGTCCGGTCGGCGAGCGCGGCGACGAAGTCGTCGTCGTGGGTCACCGTGACCACGCCGTGCCCGGCGTCGCGCAGCTCGGCGAGCAGGTCGACCAGCTCCAGCCAGGTCCGCCGGTCCTGGCCGAACGTGGGCTCGTCGCAGATCAGCAGGCGGGGCGCGGTGGCCAGTGCCGTCGCCACGCTCAGCCGCCGCGCCTCGCCACCGGAGAGGGTGTACGGGTTGGCGCCCGCCAGCCGGTCCAGCCGCAGCCGCTGCAACAGCTCGTCCACGGTGGCGGTGACCGCCGGCTCGGCCCGGCCGATGCGGCGCGGGCCGAGCGCCAGCTCGTCGCGGACCGTGGCGGTGACGAACTGGTGCTCCGGGTCCTGGAAGACCGAACCGATCCGGCGGACCAGCGCGGGTGCCCGCCAGCGGTGCGGGGGAGTGCGCGCGTCCCGGCCGGCGAGTTCGGCGGACGCGGTGACGGCCCCCGCTCCGGGTTTCAGCAGGCCGCCCAGGAGCAGCGCCAGTGTGGACTTGCCGGCCCCGTTGGGGCCGAGGACGGCGAGCGCCTCGCCGGCGCGTACCCGAAGATCGGTGGGGTTCAGCCGGGGCGGGAGGCCGAGCCGCTCCGCGGTGAGCAGCACGTCGCCGGGCGGCGTGGTGGCGTGCCGGGGTGGCGCGACGTGGCCGGGTACCCAGACCCCGGCGGCGGCCAGCGCGTCGCCGTGCGCGGCGAAGACCGCCTCGGGCGGCCCGTCGGCGCGGACGCCGCCGCCGGGTTCCAGCACCACGACGCGGTCGACCAGCGGCAGCGCCTCGGTGACCCGGTGCTCGACCAGGATCATCGTGGTGTCCGGGTCGAGCGCGTTCGCGACGGCCCGGCGGATCAGGCCGGCGCCGGCCGGGTCGAGGTTGGCGGTGGGCTCGTCGAGCAGCAGCAGCCCGGGGCGCAGCGCGAGCGTGCCGGCCAGGGCCAGCCGCTGCTGCTCCCCGCCGCTGAGCGCGGCGGTCGGGCGGTCCCGGGGGTACGGGAAGCCGACCCGGTGCAGCGCCTCGTCGACGCGGGACCAGATCTCGCCGGCCGGTACGCCCCGGTTCTCCAGCCCGAACGCCACGTCGTCGCCGGAGCGGGCCATGACGAGCTGGGTCTGCGGGTCCTGGAACAGGATGCCGACGCGCTCACGCGCCTTGCGCGGGTCCAGCCCGTCGATCTCGACGGTGCCCTCATGCTCGCCGGAGTCCTCCGGCAGCAGCCCGGCCAGCGCCGCCAGCAACGTGCTCTTACCGGCCCCGGAGGGCCCGAGCAGCAGCACCCGCTCGCCGCTCTCCACACGCAGATCCACTCCGCGCAGAGCCCAGCGCTTGCGTCCTCCGTGCCGCCACCCGAACCCCCGCAGCACCACAGCGCTCACCGCCCACCCGCCCCCTTTCCTCCGTCGATCATGAGGTTGACGGCGATGACGGGTGCCGAAACGGCCGCCAACTTCATGATCAACACGATGGGGGCGTCAGACCAGGGCGCGGTCACGGCCGGCGGGGAAGCGGTCCAGCACGCCGGTGTTCGCCAGCGCGCGGGTGAGGGCCACCGCACCCAGGCCGGCCACCAGCAAGCAGCTGAGCACACCGAACGCGATGTACGGCAGCCGGAACGTCGTCCAACTCGTGTCCGGGTACCAGTACAGGGCGTCGAACAGCGTGGCGAAGAGGCCGCCGCACGCGCCGGCGAGCGCCGCCGTGAGCGGCCGGTAGAGGCGGTACCGGGTGGCAGCGAAGACCGCCTCGACGCCCAGGCCCTGCACCGCGCCCTGGAGGATCGCCATCGCCCCGTACGGGGAGCCGAGCAGCACCGAGACCGCCGAGGCGACCGTCTCGGTGAGCAGTGCCGCTCCCGGCTTGCGGACGATCAGCGCGCTCAGGACGGCCGGGATGAGCCAGACGCCGTACATGACCGACTGGAGCGGGGCGAAGAAGGCGAACGGCCCGTCGCTGCCCTTCCAGAGGATGTTCCAGAGCTGGAACACGACGCCGAAGGTGACGGCGATGACCGAGGCGACGACGATGTCGACGGTACGCCAGCGGTTGCTGTCGGTACGGTTCACGATTGGCTCCCAGTTCGTCGAGGTGAACCAGGAGAAGACGCACGCCGCGCCCGGTGGTCACCGGACGGCGACGCGGCTGGAGGTCGACCGAACTCCCTGCGCTGGCATTACCCAGATCAGGTTCGAGGGTCTGCGGGCACCGGCCCGCACTCTCAGCGCTGTGCGCTCCCCTGTCGGATGTGAAGTTGTCTCGTCGCAGACGCTAGCACCGACCACGGCCCGGGGCCCAGCAGGGCGAGTGTCGGTATGGTGGCGATCATGCTGGTGGATGCGCGGGGACTGACGTTCGAGGTACGCGCCGGCGGCCCCGAGGGCGGCGATCCCGTCCTGCTGCTGCACGGCTTCCCGCAGCACTCCGGCGAGTGGGACGCGGTCACGCCCGCGCTGCATGCCGCCGGGCTGCGCACGTACGCGCTCGACCAGCGCGGCTACTCGCCCGGCGCGCGTCCGGCCGACGTCGGGGCGTACCGGATTCCGGAGCTGGTGGCCGACGCGGCGGCCGTGCTCGACGCGCTCGGGGTGACCCGCGCCCACGTGGTCGGCCACGACTGGGGCGCGATCGTGGCGTGGGGCCTGGCGGCGGCGCACCCGGACCGGGTGCGGACGCTGACCGCGGTGTCGGTGCCGCATCCGGCGGCGATGGGCCACGCGCTCGCCACCGACCCCCGGCAGAAGGTCAAGTCCGCCTACATCGCGTTGTTCCGCAAGCCCGGTACGGCGGAGAAGGTGCTGCTGGCGTGGAACGGCGCCACGCTGCGCAAGCTGCTGAGCGGCGTGGGCGACGCCGGTACGGTGGCGCGCTACGCCGAGCCGATGCGCGAGCCGGGCGCCTTGACGGCGGCGCTGAACTGGTATCGCGCGATGACCGGGGCGGACATGAAGGCGGTCGCCCCGGTCGGGGTGCCGACCACGTTCGTCTGGAGCGACAAGGACGTGGCGATCGGCCGGACGGCCGCGCAGGCGTGCGCCGCGCGCGTCACCGGTGACTACCGGTTCGTGACGCTGTCCGGCGTCAGCCACTGGATTCCGGACGAGGCGCCCGGCCCGCTGGCCGAGGCGATCCTCGCCCGGTGCACGGGAACGGAGGAGGCATGACGGTGAGCGCCGACGCGTACCTGGCGGTGGTGACCGAGACGATCGCCCGGGTGGCCGCCGCGCAGCGGCAGAACGTGGCCGACGCGGCCGACCTGATCGCGGCCGCGCTGCGCGCCGACGGTGTGGTGCACGCGTTCGGCACCGGGCACTCCGAGGCGCTGGCCATGGAGATCGCCGGGCGGGCCGGCGGCCTGGTGCCCACCAACCGGATCGCGTTGCGGGACCTGGTGCTGATCGGCGGCGACCCGGCCGACGTGCTCGGCCCGAAGCTGGAACGCGATCCGGCCGTGGCGCACCGCCTCTACGAGCTGGCGCCGATCCGGCCGCAGGACGTGTTCGTGCTGGCCTCGAACTCGGGCGTGAACGGGGCGATGGTCGAGTTCGCGTCCATCGTGAAGGAACGCGGGCACGGCCTGGTGGCGATCACCTCGGCGCAGCACTCGGCCCGGATGACCTCGCGGCACCCGTCCGGCCGCAAGCTCGCCGACTTCGCCGACGTGGTGCTGGACAACGGAGCCCCGTACGGCGACGCGACGTTGCCGCTTCCGGGTGGCGGCGCGGTCGGCGCGGTCTCCTCGATCACCGCGGCGCTGCTCGCGCAGCAGATCGTCACCGAGGTGGTGGCCCGGCTGGTCGCGGCGGGGCAGCGCCCGCCGGTCTACCTGTCCGCGAACATCACCGGCGGCGACGAGCACAACGCCGAGCTGGAGGCACGGTACGCGGGCCGGATCCGCAGGGGTTCCTGAACCGGTTTCGTGATCGCCCGTACGGGGCACAGGCGGTGCTGCCGGGGGGCGTTCACCCGCCGGCCGTGCCGTCTCCCGGGGAGGTCCGCGAGTGTCCAAGGAATCCGAGAAGCAGCGCTGGCAGCGCAACTTCGCCGATCTGTTGCAGGAGCTGCGGGTCGCGCAGACAGGCGTGCAGATCCTCTTCGCCTTCCTGCTGACGCTGCCGTTCAGCAACGGGTTCGGCCGGACCACGGAGTTCCAGCGCGACGTCTACATCCTGGCGCTGCTGACCGCCGCCGCGTCCGCCGCGATGATCATCTCTCCGGTCGCGTTCCACCGGGCGTTGTTCCGGCAGGGCCGCAAGCCGGAGCTGGTCCGGTTCGCCCACCGGATGGCCACCGGCGGCCTGTTCTTCATGCTGATCGCGATGGTCAGCTCGGTCCTGCTGGTCACCGACTTCGTGCTGGATCGGCCGATCGCGTTCCTGCTCAGCGCGCTCACCGGCCTGTGGTTCCTGACCTTCTGGGCGATCCTGCCGTTCAGCCGGCGCAACTGGGGTGAGGACGACATCGACGACGAGGACGACAGCCCGCAGTCGCTGACCGACTGACGGTCCGCCAAATCGGACGTGCACGCAACGCTACCCCTGGGTAACACCCGGGGGTAGCGTCGTTTTCGTCGCACGCGTCGACGCAGCCGGACCGACGAGGAGGCAGCCGTGACCACGACACAGAACAGCCGGCCCGAGTCACCCGACGGTGCGGGGCCGCTTCCCACCGAGGCGGGCCAGGTCTCCGAGAAGGAGGCCCGCCAGGTCGCCGAGGCGGCCCGCGAGTCGGCCTGGGACCGGCCCAGCTTCGGCAAGGAACTGTTCCTCGGCCGCTTCCGGCTCGACCTGATCGACCCGTGGCCCCGCCCCGACCCGGCCGAGGTGGCCCGCGCGGACGAGTTCCTCGGCGCGCTGCGCGCGTATCTGACGTCCGAGGTGGACGGTGAGGCGATCGAGCGGGAGGCGCGCATCCCCGACGAGGTGTTCCACGGCCTGGCCGGGCTCGGCACGTTCGGCATGAAGATCGACCGGAAGTACGGCGGGCTGGGACTGAGCAACCTGCACTACTGCCGGGCGCTGATGCTCGTCGGCTCGGTGAACCCGGCGGTCAGCGCGCTGCTCTCCGCGCACCAGTCGATCGGCGTGCCGCAGCCGCTGAAGATGTTCGGCACACCCGAGCAGAAGGAACGGTTCCTGCCCCGGCTCGCGGCCGGTGAGGTCTCCGCGTTCCTGCTCACCGAGCCGGACGTCGGCTCCGACCCGGCCCGGCTCGCCACCACCGCCGAGCCGACGGCGGACGGCACCGGCTACCGGCTCAACGGGGTGAAGCTCTGGGCCACGAACGGCACGCTCGCCACGCTGCTGGTGGTGATGGCCCGGGTACCGGCGGCCGAGGGGCGGCGCGGCGGCATCACCGCGTTCGTGGTGGAGGGCGACAGCGACGGCATCACCGTGGAGCGGCGCAACTCCTTCGTCGGGCTGCGCGGCCTGGAGAACAGCCTCACCCGGTTCCACGACGTGTTCGTGCCGAAGGAGAACGTGATCGGCGGGGAGGGCAAGGGCCTGAAGATCGCGCTGACCACGTTGAACACCGGGCGGCTCTCGCTGCCGGCCATGTGTGTCGGCGCCGGCAAGTGGGCGCTCAACGTGGCCCGGGAGTGGGCGGCGGACCGGGTCCAGTGGGGCCGGCCGGTGGGTGAGCACGAGGCGGTGGCGAAGAAGCTGTCCTTCATCGCCGCCACCACGTACGGCATGGAGTCGATGCTCGACCTGTCCTGCATGCTCGCCGACGACGACCGCAACGACATCCGGATCGAGGCGGCGCTGGTCAAGCTCTACGCCAGCGAGATGGCCTGGCGGATCGCCGACGAGCTGGTCCAGATCCGCGGTGGCCGCGGCTACGAGACGGCCGACTCGCTCGCCGCCCGGGGAGAACGACCGGCCGCCGTCGAGCAGCTCCTGCGCGACCTGCGGATCAACCGGATCTTCGAGGGTTCCACCGAGATCATGCACCTGCTGATCGCCCGCGAGGCGGTCGACGCGCACCTGTCCGTGGCGGGCGACATCATCGACCCGGACGCCGGTCTGGGCCGCAAGGCCAAGGCGGGCGCGCGGGCCGGCGCCTTCTACGCGAAGTGGCTGCCCACGCTCGCCGTCGGCAAGGGGCAGACGCCCGGGGCGTACCAGGAGTTCGGGCCGCTGGCCGGGCACCTGCGCCACGTCGAGCGGACCTCCCGCAAGCTGGCCCGGTCGACCTTCTACGCGATGTCGCGCTGGCAGGGGAAGATGGAGCGCAAGCAGGCGTTCCTCGGCCGGGTGGTGGACATCGGGGCGGAGCTGTTCGCGATGAGCGCGGTCTGCGTCCGGGCCTACGCCGAGCGCGACGCGCACCCGGAGAACGTCGAGCTGGCCGACCTGTTCTGCCGTCAGGCCCGGCTGCGCGTCGACGAGCTGTTCACCGGCCTGTGGTCGAACACCGACTCGGTCGACGTGGCCGCCGCCAAGCGGATCGTCGCCGGCCGGTACGCCGCACTGGAGGACGGCGTGGTCACGCCGCCGGCCGACCTGCCGTGGGTGGCCCGCTGGGAACCGGGGCCGTCCACCGAGCAGGACGTCCGCCGTCGCATTCCGCCCGCCGGCTGACCGGCGCGCCTCACCGGCCGCCGCGCAGCCCCAGTTCGCGCAGCTCCAGCGCGGCGAGCGCGTCGACGGTCGCGTCGTCGCCGCGCCGCCACGCCTCGGCGACGTCGGGCGCGATCCGGGTCAGCTTCGACAGCGGCTGACCGGCCAGCGCGCGCAGCGCCAGCAGGTCCCGGCCGGCCGGCGCACCGGCCAGCGCCTTCGCCGCGCCGGCCCGGCGCATCCAGCGCAGGCGCAGCGGCAGCCAGCCGAACAGCACCAGGCCGAGCGGGAACACCAGCACCGCGACGGTCAGCCCGAGCGCGAGCTGCCCGACCAGTTCCTGCTGGTCGCGGCCCGCGTCGGCGACCGCGCGGGCGGCGTCGGCGGCCCGGGTGAACGGCGCGGTCAGCTCGTCTCCGACGATCGGCACCCGGCCGACCTTGCCGCCGGCGTCGGCCAGGTTGTCGGCGAGACCACCGCCGGCACCCTCCAGCTTCTGCCCGGGTACGGCGAGCTTCTCGACCACGTCGTGCAGCCACAGCGCGAAGCGGATCGCCGCGTACACCCAGACGACCACGAGCAGGTCGGTGAGGAACTGGCGGACGGCGGTGGGAAAACGGTCGGCGTAGATCTTCACGCCGGACAGCGTCCCACGGCGCGGGCGCGTCGGCACCTGGCCGATTTCGCGCTCAGTGCGACCCTTCGCCGGCGTGACTGACCGCGTCCGCCACGATGTGCGCGACGTGGTCGTCGACCAGCGCGTACGCGATCTCCCGGCCGCGCCGCGACCCGCGTACCACCCCGGCGCCGCGCAGCACCCGCAGGTGCTGGGAGACGAGCGGCTGCGGCGCGCCGAGCTTCTCGACCAGCTCGTGCACGCAGCGCTCGCCCTCGGCCAGCTCGCTGACGATCGCGAGCCGGATCGGGGCCGAGAGCGCGCGCAGCAGGTCACCCGCACCCTCGAAGGCGTCGTACCCGTTCGTGCCGGTCACCCTGTAACGGTAACCAATCCCAGCTGCGCCGGCGGGTAGGGCCTCACCGCAGCAGCACCTCGTGCTCGGCCGGCTCGGGCGGCGGCGTCGCCCGGTCGGCCCGGGTCCTCCGCCGCAGCGCCCGCAGACCGGCCGCCGCGAGCGCGACCAGCAGGAACGAGCCGATCGCCACGAGCACCACCGACGCGCCGGGCGCGGTGTCCGCGGTGGCGGCCACCCACACCCCGGTGCCGGCGGCGAACAGGCCCAGCGCCATGGCCGCCGCCATGGTCGACCGGAAGCCCCGGGTCACCTGCTGCGCGGCGGCCACCGGCACCACCATCAGCGCGCTGATCAGCAGCACCCCGACCGCCCGCATGGCGATGGTCACCGTGACCGCGGTGCCGACCGCGATGACCAGGTTCAGCGTCCGCACCGGCAGGCCGGACACCCGGGCGTACTCCTCGTCGTGGCACACCGCGAACAGCGCCGGGCGCAGCACCAGCATGGTCACCAGCAGCACCGCGCCGAGCACACCGATGGTGATCAGGTCGGTGCGGGAGGTGGTGGTCAGCGACCCGAACAGGTACGCGTTGAGCGACCCGCTGCTGGCGTCGGAGAGCCCGACCAGCATCACGCCACCGGCGATGCCGCCGTAGAACAGCAGCGCCAGCGCGAGGTCGCCGGACGTGCGCCCGTACGCGCGGACCAGCTCGATCACGATCGCGCCGAGCGTCGCGGCGATCACCGCCACCAGCACGGGGGAGCGGTTGAGCAGCAGTCCCGCGCCGACGCCGGTGAGCGCCACGTGCCCGAGCCCGTCGCCGATCAACGCCAGCCGGCGCTGCACCAGGTAGATGCCGAGCGCCGGGGCGGCCAGCCCGATGATCAGCGCGCCGACCAGGGCGCGGAGCATGAAGTCGTACTGGAAGAGGTCCATCTCAGATGCCTGTCCAGAGCCGGGCCGGCTCCTCGTCGCAGTGCGGGTGCACGTGCTCGTGGTCCGGGTCGGCGTGGTGGCCGGCCGGTTCGGGCACCGCGCCGTCGTGGGCGATCCCGCCCTGGTGCACCACCACGGCCCGGCTGATCAGCGGGCGCAGCGGGCCCAGCTCGTGCGCGACGAGCAGCACCGTGCCCCCGCCGTCGCGGAACGTGCGCAGCGCCCCGGCGAACGCCTCCTGGCTGGCCGCGTCCACCCCGGCGGTCGGCTCGTCGAGCACCAGCAGCTCCGGCCCGCCGGCGAGCGCGCGGGCGATCAGGGTGCGCTGCTGCTGGCCGCCGGAGAGCGTCGACACTGGGTCGCCGGCCCGGTCGGCGAGCCCGACCGCGTCCAGCGCCGCCGCCACCGCCTCCCGGTCCGCCCGCCCGGCGGGCCGCAGTACGCCCCGGCGGGCCAGCCGCCCGGACGCCACCACCTCGCCCACGGTGGCGGGCACTCCGCTGCCCGCGCCGAGCCGCTGCGGCACGTACCCGATGCGGTGCCACTGCCGGAAGCGGCGCTGCGGTGTGCCGAACAGGGCGACCGACCCGGCGCCGACCGGCACCAGGCCGAGCGCGGCGCGCACGAGCGTCGACTTGCCGGAGCCGTTGGCGCCGAGCACGGCGACCACCTCGGAAGCGGTCACTGTCAACGAGACGTCACGCAGCACCGGGCGGCCGTCGTAGCCGACGGTGGCGTGCGCGATCTCGATCACCGGTGGGGTCATGAACAGTCCAGAGCGGTTCGCAGGGTCTGCAGGTTGGTGCGCATCGCGGAGAGGTAGTCGCCGTCGGCGGGCGGGCCCTCCAGCGGGTCCAGGACGGCCGTCTTCGCGCCGACCTCACGCGCGATGGTCTCGGCGACCTTCGGGCTGACGAGCGTCTCGAAGAAGATCGTGCCGGCCTGGTGCTTCCGGGCCTCCTCGGCGACCTCGGCGAGCCGCTTCGGGGACGGCTCGGACTCCGGGGTGAGCCCGCTGATGCCGATCTGCTCCAGCTGGTAGCGCTCGGTCAGGTAGCCGAACGCGGTGTGGCTGGTGACGATCTCCCGGCGCTGGCAGGTACGCAGGCCGTCGGCGTACTCGGTGTCGAGCTTCGTCAGCTCGGTACGCAGCGCGCCGGCGCGGGCGGTGTAGTCGGCGGCGTGGTCCGGGTCGGCCTTGCCGAGCCGCTCGGCAAGCTTGTCGCCGATGGTGGCCAGCCGGGTCGGGTCGAGCCAGACGTGCGGGTCCTTGCCGCCGCCCTCCTCGGCGTGCCCGGCCTCGCCCTCGTGGTCGTGGTCGTGGCCACCGGCGGCGGCGTCCCGCAGCGGCGTGACGCCCGCCACGTCGAACGCGCGGGCGCCGCCGTTCTGCTCCACCGCCTCGTCCACCGCCGGCTGGAAGCCGCTGAGGTAGACGACCAGGTCGGCGTCGACCACCTGGCCGACCTGCCGCGGGTTGAGTTCCAGGTCGTGCGGCTCGGCGCCCGGCTTGGTGAGGTTGCTGACCGCTACCGTGTCGCCGCCGATCCGCTCGGCCAGGAACTGGAGCGGGTAGAACGCGGCCACCACGCCGACCTTGCCCGGCTCGCTCGCGGCGCCTGTGCCGTCCCCGCAGGCGGTCAGGCCGGCGGCGGCGAGCAGGGCGGTGGTTGCGGCGGTCAGGATGCGGCGAGGTGCGCGAACGGTCATGGGCTCAACTGTCCGCGACAACGAAAACTATTGTCAAAAACGCATGATTGCATGTCAGCGCAGGTCAGCTCGGCTCTGCTTCCCCGAGTCAGCCGACCATGACCTTCGCCAGCGCCACCGCGATCAACAAGGTGAGCATCACCAGCCGGAGCATCCGGGTCGCCGGGGCCTGCACCGGCCAGGTGACCGACATCAGCCAGACCAACCCGCCGGCCAGCACGAGCAGCAGGACGCCGCCCGCCGGGCCGGGCGCGAAGAGGCCGACAAGCACCACGGCCAGCGTGGCCAGGAACACCGCCGTCGGGTTGAGCCGTGCCAACCGGGACAGCACAGGACTCTGCGTACGCTGCATGCCACAAACTCTACGAGGAGGAACCCCGTGCTGGTCACCAACCGCTTCGTGGTGGAAGCCGAAACGGTGGACGAGTTCACCCGGGCGGCGCACGCCGCACTGGCCGCGCTCGCCGCCCGCCCCGGCTACCTGCGCGGTGAACTGCTGCGGGCGCTCGACGACCCGGCCCACTGGGTCCTGATCACCGAGTGGGAGTCGGTCGGGGCGTACCGGCGGGCACTCGGCGGATTCGACGTCAAGGTCACCGCCGTGCCGTTGCTCGCCCGATCGGTGGACGAGCCGTCCGCGTACGAGACGCTCGCCAGCGCCGCCCCCGACGGGGAGATCGTCGTCGTCGCCAGCGATCGTGCCGCAGGCCCGTACCGCTGAGTGCCGGGGCACTACCCTGGCGCGTATGACCGCTCCCGGACCGGCCGCGCCACCCCCGCCATCCGTTCCGCCCGCGCTGCCGGCGGACCCCGGGGTGCCCGCACCGCCGCAGGGGCCCGGCGCCGCGCCGCCGTTCGCCGCCCCGCCCACCGAGGGCGGGCGGACCCGGCTCTGGCTCGGCCTCGGCGCGGGCGCGCTCGCAGTGCTGATCTGCTGCGGCGGGGGCGGCGCGGCGGTGGTCGGCCTGGCGGTGAGCAACGCCCAGGCCGTCGGCGAGCAGGGCCGGGCCGTCACGAACGACTACTACCAGGCGCTCGTCGCCCGGGAGTGGTCCAAGGCGTACGACACGCTCTGCGACGACATCCGGCGACGCGAACCCCGGCGGGAGTTCGAACGGCGGGTGGCCACCGAGCCGCAGATCTCCGGCTTCCGGGTCGGCGAGGTCGACCTCGCCACGCTCACCGTGCCGGTGGACGTGACGCTGGCCGGCGGCCGGCGGGAGGCGCAGACCGTGACGCTGGCGCCGGACCAGCAGACGGGCGGCGTGGAGGTCTGCGGGGTGAGCTGACCGGCCCCCGGTATTCTGCTGGGCTCGGGACGGACACGGTCGTACCGTTGTCCCGAACAGCCCGGTTCCATCCATCTCAACCGCGCCGACCGCCAGCCGGCGTAGGAGGAAACATGCCAGCCGACCGTATCGACGCCGTCACCAGCCTCGCCAAGCGCCGGGGCTTCGTCTTTCCCTCCAGCGAGATCTACGGGGGCACCCGGTCGGCGTGGGACTACGGTCCGCTCGGCGTCGAGCTGAAGGAGAACGTCCGCCGGCAGTGGTGGCGGACCATGGTGCAGCAGCGCGACGACGTCGTCGGCCTCGACTCGGCGGTCATCCTGGCCCGCAAGGTCTGGGAGGCCAGCGGCCACATCGCCGAGTTCGTCGACCCGCTCACCGAGTGCCAGTCCTGCCACAAGCGGTTCCGGGCCGACCACCTGGAAGAGGCGTACGAGGCCAAGCACGGCAAGCCGCTGACCTCGCTGACGGAGCTGAACTGCCCCAACTGCGGCAACAAGGGCACCTTCACCGAGCCGAAGATGTTCAACGGCCTGATGAAGACGTACCTGGGCCCGGTGGAGAGCGACGAGGGCATGCACTACCTGCGGCCGGAGACCGCCCAGGGCATCTTCGTCAACTACAAGAACGTCGAGACGGTCGCCCGCAAGAAGCCGCCGTTCGGCATCGCGCAGACCGGCAAGTCGTTCCGCAACGAGATCACCCCCGGCAACTTCATCTTCCGGACCCGCGAGTTCGAGCAGATGGAGATGGAGTTCTTCGTCGAGCCGGGCACCGACGAGCAGTGGCACGAGTATTGGCTTCAGGAGCGCTGGAACTGGTACCTCGACCTGGGCCTGTCCGAGGAGAACCTGCGCTTCTACGAGCACCCCAAGGAGAAGCTCTCCCACTACTCGAAGCGCACCGTCGACATCGAGTACCGGTTCCGGTTCGGCGGCAGCGAGTTCGCCGAGCTGGAGGGCATCGCCAACCGCACCGACTTCGACCTGTCCACGCACAGCAAGCACTCCGGCGTCGACCTGTCGTACTTCGACCAGGGCAAGGGCGAGCGCTGGATGCCGTACGTGATCGAGCCCGCCGCCGGTCTCACCCGCGCGGTGCTGGCGTTCCTGCTCGAGGCGTACGACGAGGACGAGGCGCCGAACACCAAGGGCGGCGTGGACAAGCGCACCGTCATGCGCTTCGACCCGCGGCTGGCCCCGGTCAAGGTCGCCGTGCTGCCGCTGTCGCGCAACGAGGCGCTGTCGCCGAAGGCCAAGCAGCTCGCCACCGACCTGCGCAAGCGCTGGGTGGTCGAGTTCGACGACTCGCAGGCGATCGGCCGCCGCTACCGCCGGCAGGACGAGATCGGCACGCCGTTCTGCGTCACAGTCGACTTCGACACGCTCGACGACAACGCGGTGACGGTCCGGAACCGGGACACCATGGCCCAGGAGCGCGTCTCGCTGGACCAGGTCGAGCGCTACCTGATCGAGCGCCTCCCCGGCTGCTGAGGGTAAGGAAGGGCCCCTTCTTAACGCCTCGCGTAGAGAAGGGGCCCCTTCTTAACACCCGTCACCCGGGGGAGATCGACTCCACCCGTACGCCGGTCGCGGCGCCCAGCCCGCGCCGGGCCGCGTACGCGTCCTCCACCGTGCGCCGCACGCGGCCCGGCTCCCGGCGGATCTGTGCCGGCGTGAAGTGCAGGATGAGCACCCCGTGCCGGCTCAGCTCGTTGTGCCGGTCCAGCGTCCGCGCCCAGTCGTCCGGGCTGAGGTGGTACTCCCGCGAGTCGACCTCCAGCGCCACCGCGCAGTCGGCGAGGTAGCCGTCCGGCGTCGGCAGGCGGGTGCCGTCGGCCGCCGACAGCCGCGGATTCCACAGGATCTCGCCGAGCACGCCGCTGCCGCCCAGGCACTCCCGCAGCTCCGTCTCGGGCGCCGAGCGGACCCCGTCGGTGATCTGCCGGTACCTGTGGACAGCCGCCCCGGTTGTGGAGAACGCCCGCCGGGCGGGCCGGCTGTGATATGTGCCCTGTTGAGAAGGGGCCCCTGCTCTACCGGAGACGTTAAGAAGGGGCCCTTCCTTACACTTGTGCGGTGACTGCCCCGACCCTGCCCGCGTTGACCATCGGCCCGCACCGGGTGTGGCCGCCAGTGGTGCTCGCGCCGATGGCCGGGATCACCAACGTCGGCTTCCGCCGGCTCTGCCGTGAGCAGGGCGGCGGCATCTACGTCTGCGAAATGATCACCACCCGGGCGCTCGTCGAGCGGAACCCGAAGACGCTGCGCATGATCGCCTTCGGCGCCGAGGAGCAGCCCCGCAGCCTCCAGCTCTACGGCACCGACCCGGAGATCACCGCCGCGGCCGTACGGATCGTGGTCGAGCGCGACCTTGCCGACCACATCGACCTCAACTTCGGCTGCCCCGTGCCCAAGGTGACCCGCAAGGGCGGCGGCTCGGCCCTGCCGTGGCGCCGTCGGCTGTTCGCCCGGCTGGTCAGGGCCGCGGTGGACGCCGCGTCACCCGCCGGGGTGCCGGTCACCGTCAAGATGCGCAAGGGCATCGACGACGACCACCTGACGTACGTCGAGGCGGGGCTGGCCGCCCAGGACGCGGGCGTCGCGGCGGTCGCCCTGCACGGGCGTACGGCCGCGCAGCGCTACTCCGGCACCGCCGACTGGGACGCGATCGCCACGCTCAAGGCAGCGCTCGACGTGCCGGTGCTCGGCAACGGCGACATCTGGGAGGCCGACGACGCGCTGCGGATGGTCGCGCACACCGGCGTCGACGGCGTGGTGATCGGGCGCGGCTGCCTGGGCCGTCCGTGGCTGTTCGCCGACCTGGAGGCCGCGTTCAACGGGAGCGCCGAGCGGCGGCTGCCCAGCCTCGGCGAGGTGGCGGTGACCATGCGCCGGCACGCCGAGCTGCTCGTGGAGCAGTTCGTGGCGGGCGCGCGCAACCCGGCCCGGGGCGAGCGGGACGGCTGCACCGACTTCCGCAAGCACGTCGCCTGGTATCTGAAGGGCTTCCCGATCGGCAGCGAGCTGCGCCGCTCGCTCGCCATGATCGAGAGCCTGGCGCAGCTCGACGACCTGCTCGGCAAGCTCGACCCGGCCGTACCGTTCCCGGTGGAAAACCTCGGCCAGCCGCGCGGCCGCACCAACTCCCCGGGCAAGGTGTTCCTGCCCGACGGCTGGCTGGCCAGCCGCGACGACGACACCCCGCCGGACGGCGCCGAGCTGGACGACTCCGGCGGCTGACCCGGATACGACGAAGGGCCCGGCCCCCGTGGGGGGCCGGGCCCTTCGGTGTTCGGTCAGGAGCTGTAGCCGCGGCTGGCGATCCAGCGGGCGAGCTCGTCCACGTCCATCCGGTAGGAGGCCTGGTTCGGGTTCGCCGAGTCGGCGATCGTCACGACCTTCCCGCCGTCGCGGTAGCCGACCACGCTGATGTAGTGGCCACCCTCGAAGGAGTGGGTGGTGCCGTCGGTGTCGGTGGCGGTGCCGGCGATGTTGGCCACCACGGCACGGCCGTCGTCCACCGTCTTGACCACGTCGGCGCGCAGCTTGTCGACCTTGTCGCGGTCGCGGGCCTTGTCCATGGGGATCTCGGTGGACTTGTAGACGTCCTTACCGGTCTCCTTGTTCAGGACGGGGGTGATGTCGTTGATGGAGTTGGTGCCGGCCTCGGTGGTGCCCATTTCCTCGGCCATGGCGTGCACGTCGATGTTCTTGCCCTGCACGCTCAGCGCGTTGCGCGCGGCGGCGGGGCCGCAGAAGTAGAAGTTCGGCTGCGCCTCGTAGCGCACGTCGAGTTCCCGCTCGCCGTGGCCCTTGCGGTCGGTGGTGACCTGGGCGGCGGCGCGCTCGGCCGGAGTGGCCTGGGCGGCGATGGCGGGGCCGGCGATGCCACCGGCGGTGGCGACGACACCAGCAGCGGTCAGAACGGTCTTGCGCAGCAGAGTGGTAGCCATGATCAGTTGCCTCTCTGTCGGGGGTACGCGGCGATGGGGGATGCCGCGAAGAAAGATCAGGTGGCCCGGTATGTGCGTCGGGCCGGTGGCTCGCTCGGGCGGCCAGGGGGACGGCCTGCTCCGGCGGCTCGGGGATGTAACGACCGGGGGTCCGGGGTCATTCCCGGGGGTGCTGCCCGGCGGTGTGGCCCGCTCGACAGGCGCTGTCGGCCTGCTCGGCGGCCCGGGGGATGTAACGACCGGCGTCCCGGCCTGATTCCCGGCCCGAGGGGGCGGGTGGTCGGCGGGTGCGGCGCGGTCTGCCATGTACAACGCCCCGCACCCGCCCCGGATTCCGCCCCACCGGTGACCCCGACCACCCGAAACCCGGACACCGACCCCACCCGAGCCCACCGCTGACAGACGACCCAGCCTGCCCAAGCCGACACCGAACCCGTCTGCCCTCGCCGCAGCTACCCCGGCCCGGGCCGCACCGGGTCCGGCCCGCCTAGGCGGTGTTTCGAGCCAACCCACTTGGCGCGCGGCGACTCCGCTTCGACCTCACCGCCCAGGGACACCGTCCCCGCCCCCAGGGCCGCCCCCACCACCCCGTTGATCAAGGAGTTTGTGTCCGTCTGGGGCCGTCCGCCCGACACAAACCCCTTGACCACCGATGCGGTGGGAGGGGTGGCGCCGAGCTTTGAGATCTTGGTAGATCGGCGCCCCTCCGGGGACGGTTTCGTACCAAGATCTCGGCGATCGGAAGGGATCGCGCCCGACGAGGGGTGGCTGGACGCGCACCGCCCCGGATGAGGCAGCCGGTGGGCGTCGCCGGTGACGGTGAGCGGCTCGTCGGGCAGGTCGAGTTGCCAGCGGTGGTCGGGGCTGGCGACG
Organism: Micromonospora sp. CA-248089; assembly: GCF_050948515.1. NCBI lineage: Bacteria > Bacillati > Actinomycetota > Actinomycetes > Micromonosporales > Micromonosporaceae > Micromonospora > Micromonospora sp. CA-248089. The sequence continues at coordinate 5,005,259 of NZ_CP192016.1, read as the reverse complement.
TGGCGGTCGATCATGAAGTCGGCGGCGGAATGTGTCCGGATTGTCGCCGTCAACTTCATGATCGACGCGGGTCGGCGGGTCGGCGGGTCGGCGGGTCGGCGGGTCTGCGGGTCGGCGCTCGGCGGGGTCGGCGGGCCACGCCGGGCGGCGCGGCCGTGCGGGTCAGGGGGTCGTGGGGATGGGGGTGGGCTGGGTGGGGATCTGGGCTGCGGTGGGGGGCCAGGGGATGTCGGGGGAGGGGTGGAAGGTGATGCCGGCGGTGGCCCAGCGCGGGCCGTGGCCGGCGAGCCGGCTGCGGAACCGGGACCAGTCGTGCGTCTCGCGCGGTGACCAGCCCAGCTCGGCGACGGCGGGCAGGCGCGGGAAGAGCATGAACTCGATCTCGGCCACCGTGGTGACCGACTCGGTCCACAGCGGCGCCTCCACGCCCAGCACGGCCTCGGCCGGTACGGCCCGCACGTGAGTGGCCGGGTCCCACTCGTACGCCCGGCGGACGTCGATCAGGCCCGCCCAGTCGTGTCCGATCGGGGTGTCCGGGGCGTACTTCATGTCCAGGTACGCGTGGTTGCCGGGGGAGAGGATGAGCCGGGCGCCCCGGCGTACCGCGTCGGCGGTCTCCGGGTCGTCGCCGTTCGTGCCCCACCACTGCAGGACGCGCCCGTCGACGTGTTCGGCCGGGGCGAGCTGGTGCCAGCCGACGACGGTCTTGCCGGTGGCGGCGACCAGGCGCTGGGCCCGCGCCACGAACGCGCGGTAGCTGTCGGCCGGCACCTTGAACGCCTCGTCGCCGCCCAGGTGCAGCCACGGTCCGGGCGTCAGCGCGGCCACCTCACCGACGACGTCCGCGACGAAGGCGTACGTCCGCTCGTCGGCGGGGTCGACGTAGCTGAACCCGACCTCGGTGCCGGTGTACGGCGGCGGCGCGACCTTGCCGGGCGCCAGTTCGGGGTACGCGACCAGCGCCGCGTTGGTGTGGCCCGGCAGGTCGATCTCGGGCACCACCGTGACGTGTCGGCGGGCGGCGTACGTGACGATGCGGCGGTAGTCGTCGCGGGTGTACCAGCCGCCGGGGCCGCCGCCGACAGCTGTCGCCCCGCCGACCTCGGCGAGCCGGGGCCAGGAGTCGACGGCGATCCGCCAGCCCTGGTCGTCGGTGAGGTGCAGGTGCAGGTGGTTGAGCTTGTAGCGGGCCAGGTGATCGATCACCCGCAGCACGTCCCCGACCGGGAAGAAGTGGCGGGCGACGTCGAGCATGGCGCCCCGGTAGGGGAAGCGGGGCCGGTCGACGATCGTGCCGCCGGGCACCGCCCAGCGCACCGCGACAGCGGTCGGGTTCTCGATCGGCGCGGGTAGCAGCTGCCGCAGCGTCTGCGCGCCGTGGAACAGGCCGGCCGGGGTGGCCGCGGTGATCCGGACGCCGTCGGCGGTCACGTCGAGGCGGTAGCCCTCGTCCCCGAGCCCGGCGTCGTCCGGCGCAGCGGTGCGGGCCGTCGGGCCGGACGGCTCACCGCCCGCGACGTCCGCCGCCGCCCGGCCCGTGGACGCCGGCCCGCTCGCGACCGCGCTCGTGTCCGCCGCGGACAGCGGGAACGTCAGCAGGTCGCCCTCGCTGTCCGCCGGGGACAGCGTGAGCGTCAGCGGGTCGCCCTCGGGGGTGTCGGCGACCGGGAGCGGGAAGCCGGTGGCCGGGCGCAGCCAGCCGGCGAGCTGTTCGGCCACGTCCCGCCCGGCGGGGCTGACCCGCAGTACCGCGTCGGCGTTCAGCGTGAAGTCGCCGGCCGGGTCGGGGCGTACCTGTTCGGGCGCCGGCACCACGTCGCCGAGCCGGACCGGCGCCGGTCCGGCGAGCGCCCCGGCGGCCCGGCCCGCGGCGACCCGGGCCAGCTCGGCGGGGGACGTCGCCACACCCGGCAGGCCGTCGGCGGGCGTCACACCCGGCAGGCCGTCGGCGGGCGTCGTCGCAGTGGGCAGACCGGCGGAGGAGGGCGCCGCCGCATCGGGCAGGCCGGCGGAGGGCGACGCCGCGGCGGCCGGGGTGAGCGCGCCGGGCGAGGCCGCCTCCGAGAGCGTCGGGTCACCGGACGGGCTGGTGGGACGGGTGTCGGTCGGCTCCGGCCCGGTCTGCGGGGCGGCGGGGTTGGTCGGCACGGCGACGGCTCCGAGGGGTGTATTCGCGCGGGATATGGCAAAGGTCAGGTTCCGCGAGATGCAGTGACGTCAAGAGTACGAGGAGAAATGGAATTGCGTGATCGTGCTCGTGGAAGCGTTCCCAAAAACCCGTACGAACGCGGATTGTGGTGACCGTTGTGCCGAAAGTCACCGAACGCTCCCAGGTTTCTCCAAACTCGCCTAGCCTTCGCCCCACCGACGCTGACGAGCCGGGATTGCCGGTGGTCACTACCGGGGTATGTCCGAACTGAACCTTCGTTAAGTGTCAATGGCGCGCGTGGGAGGCTCTGGTGGCAGCGCACGATTCGGTCGAGCAGAAGTACGTCTACGACTTCGCCGAGGGCAACAAGGATCTCAAGGATCTGCTCGGCGGCAAGGGGGCCAACCTGGCCGAGATGACGAATCTCGGCCTGCCGGTTCCGCCCGGCTTCACGATCACCACGGAGGCCTGCAAGGCGTACCTCACGACCGGGCGCGAGCCGGACGGCCTGGCCGCGCAGATCGAGGCGCACCTGGAGTCGCTGGAACGCGAGATGGGCCGGCGCCTCGGCGACCCGGACGACCCGCTGCTGGTCTCGGTACGCTCCGGCGCCAAGTTCTCCATGCCGGGCATGATGGAGACCGTCCTCAACGTGGGTCTCAACGACCGCAGCGTGATCGGCCTGAGCAACCAGGCAGGTGGGAACGACAGGTTCGCCTGGGACTCCTACCGCCGGCTGATCCAGATGTTCGGCAAGACCGTGTGCGAGGTGCCGGGCGAGGAGTTCGAGCACGCGCTCGACGAGATCAAGAGCGCCAAGGGTACGCACAACGACCTCGACCTGGACGCCGACGACCTGCGCGGGCTGGTCGACGCGTACAAGAAGATCTTCGCCAAGCACACCGGCCGCGAGTTCCCGCAGGAGCCGCGCGAGCAGCTCGACCTCGCCATCCGCGCGGTCTTCGACTCGTGGAACGCGGAGCGGGCGATCCTCTACCGCCGCCAGGAGCGCATCCCGGCCGACCTGGGCACCGCCGTCAACGTGGTAGCGATGGTCTTCGGCAACCTCGGCCCCGACTCCGGCACCGGCGTCGCGTTCACCCGCGACCCGGGCAGCGGCGCGCAGGGCATCTACGGCGACTACCTGGCGAACGCCCAGGGCGAGGACGTCGTGGCCGGTATCCGCAACACGGTGCCGCTGCAGGAGCTGGAGCAGCTCGACAAGACCTCCTACGACGAGCTGCTCGGCATCATGGCCCGGCTGGAGGAGCACTACAAGGACCTCTGCGACATCGAGTTCACCATCGAGCGCGGCAAGCTCTGGATGCTCCAGACCCGGGTCGGCAAGCGCACCGCCGCCGCCGCGTTCGTCATCGCCGGGCAGCTCGTCGACGAGGGCCTGATCGACCTGGACGAGGCGCTGCACCGGGTCAACGGCGCGCAGCTCGCCCAGCTGATGTTCCCGCGCTTCCAGCTCGACCACGAGTTCGAGGCGGTGGCCAAGGGCATCGGCGCCTCCCCGGGTGCCGCGTCCGGCAAGGTGGTCTTCACCTCGGCCCGGGCGGTCGAACTGGCCGCCGAGGGGGAGTCGGTGATCCTGGTCCGCCGGGAGACCAACCCGGACGACCTCAACGGCATGATCGCCGCCAAGGGCATCCTCACGTCCCGGGGCGGCAAGACCAGCCACGCCGCAGTGGTGGCCCGCGGCATGGGCAAGACCTGCGTCTCCGGCGCCGACGAGCTGGACGTCAACGTGCCGGCGAAGAAGTTCACAGTCGGTGGGCGCGTGGTGAACGAGGGCGACATCGTCTCGATCGACGGCACCACCGGTAAGGTCTACCTCGGCGAGGTGCCGGTCATGCCGTCCGAGGTGGTGCAGTACTTCGAGGGCGAACTCGACCCGGAGACCACCGACGACGCGCTGGTCCGCTCCGTACACCGGATCATGACGCACGCCGACGCCGCGCGGCGGCTGCGGGTCCGCACCAACGCCGACACCGGCGCGGACGCGGCCCGGGCGCGGCGCTTCGGCGCCGAGGGCATCGGCCTGTGCCGCACCGAGCACATGTTCCTCGGCGACCGGCGCGAGCTGGTCGAGCGGCTCATCCTGGCCTCCGGGGAACGGGAGCGGGAGGACGCGCTCGCCGCGCTGCTGCCGCTGCAGCGGGCCGACTTCGTCGAGATCTTCCGCGAGATGGACGGCCTGCCGGTCACTGTGCGGCTGATCGACCCGCCGCTGCACGAGTTCCTGCCCCCGCTGGAGCAGCTCGCGGTGAACGTCGCGGTCGCTCAGGAGCGCGGCGAGGACGTCGCCAAGGAGGAGGCGCTGCTCGCCGCCGTGCGGCGGATGCACGAGGAGAACCCGATGCTGGGCCTGCGCGGTGTCCGGCTCGGCCTGGTCATCCCCGGCCTGTTCGCCATGCAGGTCCGCGCGATCGCGGAGGCCGCCGTCGCGGTCGTCCGCGACGGCGGCACGGCCTGCCCGGAGATCATGGTGCCGCTGGTCGGGGCCGTGCAGGAGCTGGAGACGGTACGCGCCGAGGCCGAGCGGATCATCGCCGAGGTGGTCGGAGACAGCGGCGTCGAGGTGCTGATCGGCACGATGATCGAGGTGCCCCGGGCGGCGCTGACCGCCGGGCAGATCGCCGAGGCGGCCGAGTTCTTCTCCTTCGGCACCAACGACCTGACCCAGATGGGCTGGGGCTTCTCCCGCGACGACGTGGAGGGCGCGTTCTTCTGGCGGTACCTGGAGCTGGGCATCTTCGGCATCTCGCCGTTCGAGTCGATCGACACCGACGGCGTCGGTCGGCTGATCCGCATCGCCGCCGAGGAGGGCCGGGCGGCCCGCCCCGGCCTGAAGCTGGGCGTCTGCGGCGAGCACGGCGGCGACCCGGACTCGGTGCACTTCTTCCACGAAGTCGGGCTGGACTACGTCTCCTGCTCGCCGTTCCGGGTGCCGGTGGCGCGGCTGGAGGCTGGACGGGCGGCGATCACCACCGCCGGCTCCGACTCCCGCTGACGAGGACGCGGGGCCGCCGGTGTTCATCGACGGCCCCGCGTACGCCCGGCGCGCCTTTCCGGCTTCCTCGGCGTAACCTGAGCTTCCGCCGCGTGTCGATCAGGAGGGGTGTCCACATGACCGCCGTCTGGGAGAACCTGGTAGTCGACGCCCGGGACCCGTCCCGGCTCGCCAGCTGGTGGGCGGAGGCGCTGGGCTATCAGGTGATCACCGACAAGCCGGACGAGGTGGAGATCCGCCGGACCCCCGACACGCTGCCCGGTCTCGTCTTCGTCCCGGTCGCCGGGCCGAAGGAGGGAAAGAACCGGCTGCACATCGACCTGCGCCCGGCCGACATGGAGGCCGAGGTGGAGCGCCTTGTCGACATGGGCGCCCGGCACGTCGACATCGGCCAGGGAGACGTGGAGTGGACGGTGCTCGCCGACCCGGAGGGCAACGAGTTCTGCGTGCGTCGGGAGCGCGAGGAGTGAGCCGGTCTTGCGAGCCCCGCAGTCGCGACCTCGGCGGTCCGGGAGCGCGAGGAGTGAGCCGGTCTTGCGAGCCCCGCAGTCGCGACCTCGGCGGTCCGGGAGCGCGAGGAGTGAGCCGGTCTTGCGAGCCCCGCAGTCGCGACCTTCTGCGCGTCCGGGAGAAGTGAGCGGCGACGCGGCGCGGCTGGTCGACGAGGCGCCCAAGGACACCGGGTACGGCCGCTCGCCGTTCGAGCGGGACCGCGCCCGCGTACTGCACTCGGCGGCGTTCCGCCGGCTCGCCGCGAAGACCCAGGTGCACACCGCCGGCACGAACGACTTCCTGCGTACCCGGCTGACCCACTCGCTGGAGGTCGCGCAGATCGCCCGCGAGATGGGCGCCCGGCTGGGCTGCGACCCCGACGTGGTGGACACCGCCGGACTGGCCCACGACCTGGGCCACCCGCCGTTCGGGCACAACGGTGAGTACGCGCTGGACGAGCTGGCGGCCACCTGCGGCGGGTTCGAGGGCAACGCGCAGACACTGCGGGTGCTCACCCGGCTGGAGGCGAAGGTGCTCACCCCGGACGGGCGTTCGGCCGGGTTGAACCTGACTCGGGCCGCGCTGGACGCGGTGAGCAAGTACCCGTGGCCGCGCCGCCCCGGCGAGCGCAAGTTCGGCGTGTACGCCGACGACCGCCTGGTCTTCGACTGGCTGCGTGAGGGCGCCCCGCCCGGCGAGCGCCGTTGCCTGGAGGCCCAGGTGATGGACTGGGCCGACGACGTGGCTTACTCGGTGCACGACGTCGAGGACGGCATCCACGGCGGGTACGTGGACCTGCGCCCGCTGCTGGCCGACCCGGACGAGCGGCGGGCGCTCTGCGCCGACGTGGCCGCCACGTACTCCGGCGAGGCGCCGGAGGACCTGGGCGAGGTGCTGGCCGACCTGCTCGCCGATCCGGTGCTCGCCCCGCTGGCCGCGTACGACGGCAGCCACCGTGCCCTCGCCGCGTTGAAGACCACCACGAGTGTGCTCACCGGCCGGTTCGTCTCCCGCGTGGTGGACGCCACGCAGCAGCGCCACGGTCCCGGTCCGCACCGCCGCTACGCCGCCGACCTGGTGGTGCCGCGCCGGATCCGGGCGCAGTGTGCGCTGCTCAAGGGCATCGCGCTGCGGTACGTGATGCGCCGCCCCGGTGCCGAGGACCGCTACGCGCGGCAGCGTGACGTCCTGGCCGGGCTGGTCGCGGCGCTGCTGGACCGGGCGCCCGACGCGCTCGACCCGGTGTTCGCGCCGCTGTGGCGGGACGCGGCGGACGACGCCGGGCGGCTGCGCGTGGTGGTCGACCAGGTCGCCTCGCTCACCGATCCGGCCGCGCTGGCCTGGCATGCCCGTCTGGTGTCGCCGAGCTGACCGGATCACCCCGCCGGAGCTTAGGCTAGCCTAAGCAGTATGACGGATCGCCCGAAGAAGCTCACCGCCGCCACGGTCGTCCGGACCACGCGGCCCACCCCGCACCTCATCCGCCTCGTGCTGGGGGGTCCGGAGCTGGCCGGGCTGCCGGTGGGCGCGTACACCGACCACTACGTCAAGTTCGTCTTCCCGCCGGCCGGGGTGACCTACCCGCACCCGGTGGACCTGGCGACGGTCAAGCGGGAGTTCCCGGCGGAGCAGTGGCCGCGCCTGCGCGCGTACACGGTCAGGGCCTGGGACGCCACGGCCGGTGAGATGACGGTGGACGTGGTGCACCACGGCGACGAGGGTCTGGCCGGGCCGTGGGCGGCGGCGCTGCGTCCCGGCGACCGGGTGTTGTTCACTGGGCCGGGCGGCGCGTACGCGCCGGACCCGGACGCCGACTGGCATCTGCTGGCGGGTGACGAGAGCGCGCTGCCGGCCATCGCCGCCGCCCTGGAACGGCTGCCGGCGGGCGCGCGGGCGAAGGTGTACGTCGAGGTCGGCAGCCCGGCCGACGAGCTGCCCCTGGCCGGCGCGGGCGAGATCGAGGTGCGCTGGCTGCACCGCGACGGACGCCCGTTCGGTGAGCCGCTGGTCGAGGCGGTCCGGGCGCTGGAGTTCCCGCCCGGCCGGGTGCACGCGTTCGTGCACGGCGAGGCCGGCGCGATGAAGGAGCTGCGGCGGCTGCTGCGCGTCGAACGCGGCGTGCCCCGGGGTGACCTGTCCATCTCCGGCTACTGGCGGCAGGGCCTGGACGACGAGGGCTGGCGGTCCACCAAGCCGGCCTGGAACGCCGCCGTGGAGGCCGAGGAGGCCGCCGCCGTCGTGTCCTGACCCGCCCCGCACTCGCCGCCCCGCTCCCGGCGCCGATCTTGGAGTTGTGGCACCTCTGATACCGGCATGGAACCGGCATTCCGGGCGCCACTACTCCATGATCGACGGAGGCGGAGTGGGGCGTTTCGTCCTACCCGGGCGGCTGCGCTGCCCAGGATGGGGCCATGGGGGAAGACGTGGGGAAGCGGGTCGACCGGGTGGTGCTCGGGCTCGGCGTGGCCGGCGTGCTGGCCGTGGTGGCCTGGGGCGTGTTCGCCCGGGGCTCACTGGCGCGGTTCGGCGAGTCCGGCCTGGCCTGGACCGTGAGCACGTTCGGCTGGTTCTTCGTGGTCGCGGCGGACGCCTTCCTGGTGCTGGCGGTCGTCGTGGCCGCCTCCCGGTTCGGCCGGATCCGGCTGGGCGCCGACGACGACGAGCCGGAGTTCGACACGCTGGCCTGGGTCGCCATGATGTTCAGCGCCGGCATGGGCATCGGCCTGGTGTTCTTCGCCGTGGCCGAACCGATCCAGCACTACGCGACGCCGCCTCCCGCCTCCGGCGTCGCGCCGCAGACCGGGGCCGCCGCCGCGACCGCCATGCAGTACACGCTCTTCCACTGGACGCTGCATCCGTGGGGCATCTACGCGATCGCGGCGCTGGCCCTGGCGTACTCGACGTTCCGCAAGGGGCGGGGCAACCGCATCTCGTCCGCGTTCACGCCGCTGCTCGGCGACCGGACCGACGGCCCGCTCGGCCGCGCGATCGACCTGCTCGCCGTCTTCGCCACCGTGTTCGGCTCCGCGACCAGTCTCGGGCTGGGCGCGCTCCAGGTGGCGGCCGGCCTCGACCTGGTGGCCGGTGTGCCGGACGGCCGGGCCGTCGAGCTGACGATCATCGGCGCGCTCACGCTCGCCTTCGTCGTCTCCGCCTTCTCCGGACTGCACCGGGGCGTCAAGTGGCTGTCCACCACGAACGTGCTGATCGCCGTCGTACTGATGCTGTTCGTGTTCGTGGTCGGTCCGACCGTCTACACGCTGGAGGTGTTGCCGGCCTCGGTCGGTGACTACCTGAGCGGCCTGGTGCGCATGTCGACGCGTACCGGGGCGTTCTCCGATCCGGCCTGGCTGGGCTCGTGGACCATCTTCTACTGGGCGTGGTGGATCTCCTGGGCGCCGTTCGTGGGCACGTTCATCGCCCGCATCTCACGCGGCCGTACGGTCCGCCAGTTCCTGATCGGGGTGCTGCTGATACCCAGCGGCGCGAGCACCGTCTGGTTCGCGGTGATGGGCGGGACCGCCCTGCGTACGCAGACCACCGGCACCCGGGACCTGGTGGCCGACGTGGAAGCCGGGTCCGAGCAGGCGCTGTTCGGGCTGCTCGACGCGCTGCCGCTGGCCACGCTGACGAGCGTGCTCGCCATGGTGCTGATCGCCCTCTACTTCGTCACCAGCGCGGACTCGGCGTCGCTGGTGCTCGGCTCGCTCAGCTCGCGTGGCGCGCTGCGGCCGCACCGCGGGGTGGTGGTGCTCTGGGGTGTGCTGATCGGCGCTGTCGCGGCGGCGTTGCTGCTGGCCGGCGGGCTGGCCGCGCTGCAGCAGGCGACCATCCTGGTCGCGCTGCCGTTCGTCGTGGTGATGCTGGGCCTGGCCGTCGCGGTGCTCCGGGAGATGGCCGCCGATCCGGTGCTGCGCGCCGGGCCCAGGCCCCGCCGCTCCGGCCTGGCCGCCGCGGTGAACGCGGCCCGGTCGTACGAGGAGGAGGAGCCGGCCCCCGTCACACGCTGGTTCCACCGCCCTCGCTCCTGAGTGGGGGTACCTCTGTTTGTAGTATGAGTGCTACATTCCGAGGCATGACTGCGGTCGAACTCCCCGGGGCCGTCGCGTCCCCCCGACCTCCCGACGAGGACCTCGTCCTCGACGTGCGGGATCTGCGCATGCGCTACGGCGCCGTCGACGTGCTGCACGGCGTCGACCTGACCGCCCGGCGGGGCGAGGTGGTGGCGCTGCTCGGGCCCAACGGCGCCGGCAAGACCACCACCATCGAGATCCTCGAAGGCTTCCGGCTGTCCTCGGCCGGCACGGTGCGGGTGCTCGGCGTCGACCCGGCCCGCGGCGACGAGCGGTGGCGGGCCCGGCTGGGCGTGGTCCTCCAGTCCTGGCGCGACCACGGCAAGTGGCGGGTACGGGAACTACTCGCCCACCTCGGCGACTTCTACGCGCCGTACGGCACCGACCGGATCCCGCGCCCGTGGCCGGTCGACGAGCTGCTGGAGACGGTGGGCCTGACCGCGCACGCCGGCAGCCGGGTGTCCCGGCTCTCCGGTGGACAGCGCCGCCGGCTCGACGTCGCGGTCGGCATCGTCGGCCGCCCGGAGCTGCTGTTCCTGGACGAGCCGACGGTCGGCTTCGACCCGGCCGCCCGGCGCGAGTTCCACGAGCTGGTGCACCGCCTGGCCGACCTGGACGAGACCACGATCGTGCTGACCACGCACGACCTGGCCGAGGCGGAGAAGCTGGCCGACCGCATCCTCATCCTGGCCGGCGGCCGGATCATCGCCGAGGGCTCGCCCGACCAGCTCGCCCGGCGCGTCGCGGGGGACGCCGAGGTGCGCTGGACCCGGGACGGCGAGCGGTACGTGCACGCCACCGCCGACGCCACCGCCTTCCTGCGCGACCTGCTGCGCGAGCACGGCGACGGGGTGCGCGAGCTGGAGGTGCGCCGGGCCAGCCTGGAGGACGCGTACCTGGCGCTGGTGCACGAGGAGGAGACCGGCATCCGTACCGGCCGGGCCGAGCGGGTGTGGCAGCAGGAGGCGAACCGATGAACCCGACCACGAACGCGCTGCGGGCCGGGCTGCGGCGCGGCGCGATCGAGCTGCGCGCCACGTTCACCAACGGCCAGGATCTCTGGACCTACTTCTTCCCCACAGTGGTGCTGCTGGTCGCCGTGTTCTGGATGCGCGGCTCGACGGTGCCCGGCACCGACTTCTCGCTCGGCGCCCGTACGCTGCCCAGCGCGCTCGGCATGGGCCTGCTCTTCGGCGGCCTGCTCGGGCTGGCCAACCAGCTCGTCATCGACCGGGAGGACGGCACGCTGCTGCGCGCCAAGGCGATCCCGGACGGCATGCTCGGCTACCTGGTCGGCAAGATCGTGCTGGTCTCGGCGGTCGCGCTGATCGGCGTGGTCATCCAGCTCACGCCCGGCCTGTTCTTCCTGGACGGGCTGCGGCTCGGCGACCCGGGCGCCTGGCTCACGCTGGCCTGGGTGGTGCCGCTCGGGCTGGTGGCGACGCTGCCGCTGGGCGCGGTGATCGGCTCGCTGATCGAGAACCCGCGCAACATGGGCCTGGTGGTGATGCCGATCTTCGGTCTGATCGCGCTGTCCGGCATCTTCTATCCGATCAACGGCCTGCCCGGCTGGCTCCAGGGCGTCGCCCAGGTCTTCCCGCTCTACTGGCTAGGCTTGGGCATGCGCTCGGCGCTGCTCCCCGGCGACCTCGCGGCCGTCGAACTCGGCGGCTCCTGGCGGCACCTGGAGACGGTCGGCGTGCTCGGCGCCTGGGCGGTGCTCGGGCTCGTGCTGGCCCCGGTGGTGCTGCGCCGGATGGCCCGCCGGGAGTCCGGCTCGCGGGTCGCGGCCCGGCGGGAGCGGGCCATGCAGCGGGTCGGATGAGAGGGCGTCGATGAGCGAGACCGTGCACAACCGCATCGCGGTGCTGCGCGCCGAACGGGGCATCTCCCGCCGGCAACTGGCCGACGCGCTCGGTGTGCACTACCAGACCGTCGGTTACCTGGAGCGCGGCGAGTTCCGGCCCAGCCTGCACCTGGCGTTGCGCATCGCCGCGTACTTCGAGGTGCCGGTCGAAGTGGTCTTCTCCATCGAGCCGTTCCCGCGCATCGGCGACCCCGCGACGGCCCGCTCGGCCTGAGCCGGCGGGGGCGGGCGTGGCCGGCCACACGCCCGTCCCCCCGGCCGCCGCAACGTCGGTCCGGCAGGGCAGGATGTACGCCGAGGGGGTGGCGGTCATGGCGGGGCGGATCCGGGACGAGGACATCGCGCTGGTCCGCGAGCGCACCGCCATCGCGGACGTCATCTCCGAGGTGGTGACGCTCAAGTCGGCCGGGGGCGGCAACCTCAAGGGGCTGTGCCCGTTCCACGACGAGAAGAGCCCGTCGTTCAACGTCTCGCCCGCCCGCAACGTGTTCTACTGCTTCGGCTGCGGGGTCGGCGGCGACGCGATCAAGTTCCTGATGGACGCGGAGCACCTCAGCTTCGTCGAGTCGGTCGAGCGGCTGGCCGCCCGCGCCGGCATCCAGTTGCGCTACGTCGAGGACGACAGGTCCGCGCCGCGTGCCCGCCCGCAGCAGGGGCAGCGGCAGCGCCTGGTGGCCGCGCACGCCGCCGCCGTCGAGTTCTACCGCGCCCAGCTCAGCACCGCCGGCGCCCGCCCGGCCCGCGAGTTCCTCGCCGGGCGCGGCTTCGACCGGGCCGCCGCCGAGCGGTACGGCTGCGGCTTCGCCCCCGACGGGTGGGACCTGCTCACCAAGCACCTGCGCCAGCAGGGCTTCACCCACGACGAGCTGGTCACCGCCGGCCTGTCCCGCCCGGCCCGCTCCGGTTCGCTGATCGACCGGTTCCGCCGCCGCCTGATGTGGCCGATCCGGGACATCACCGGCGACGTGATCGGCTTCGGCGCCCGCAAGCTCTTCGACGACGACGACGGCCCCAAATACCTGAACACCCCCGAGACGCCGATCTACAAGAAGTCGCACGTGCTCTACGGCATCGACCAGGCCAAGCGGGAGATCGCCAAGCAGGGCAAGGTGGTGGTGGTCGAGGGCTACACCGACGTGATGGCCTGCCACCTGGCCGACGTGCCGACGGCGGTGGCGACCTGCGGCACGGCGTTCGGCGGCGACCACATCTCGGTGCTGCGCCGGGTGCTGTTCGACAGCGACGAACGGGCCGGCGAGATCATCTTCACCTTCGACGGCGACGCGGCCGGTCAGAAGGCCGCGCTGCGCGCGTTCGAGGACGACCAACGCTTCGTCGGGCGTACCTTCATCGCGGTCAGCCCCGACAACATGGACCCGTGCGAGCTGCGGCTGGCCAAGGGCGACCTGGCCGTACGCGACCTGGTGGCCCGCCGCGAGCCGCTGGTCGACTTCGCCCTCCGGCACGTGATCAGCCGGTTCGACCTGGACACCGTCGACGGCCGGGTCGAGGCCATGCGCCGCGCCGCGCCTCTCGTGGCGAAGATCAAGGACCGGGAGAAGCGCCCGGAGTACGTCCGCAAGCTCGCCGGTGACCTCGGCATGGAGATCGAGCCGGTGCAGCGCGCGGTGCTCGGCGCGGCGAACGGGCAACCCGCGCCCGGTGCTCCCGCCGCACCCGCGCGCCCCGGCCGGCCCGCGCCCAGCGTGGACAGCCCTCGGTCCATGGTGGAGCGGGAGGCGCTGAAGCTGGCGTTGCAGGAGCCGGTCCTGGCCGGCCCGATGTTCGACGCGGTCGAGGTGACCGACTACCAGCACCCGGTGCACGTCTCGGTACGCGCCGCGGTGGCCGCGGCCGGCGGCGCGTCCGCCGCCACCGGCGGCGCGGTCTGGATCGAGCGGGTCCGCGACGCGTGCGACGACCTGGCCGGGCAGGCGCTGATCGGTGAGCTGGCGGTGGAGCCGCTGCGCATCGACGGCGAGCCGGACCCGAGGTACGTCTCGATCACCATGGCGCGGCTGCAGTGGAGTTCGGTCACCGGCCGCATCCGTGACCTGAAGTCGAAGATCCAGCGGATCAACCCGGTGAGCAACAAGGACGAGTACTTCGCCCTGTTCGGGGAACTGCTCTCGCTGGAACAGCACGCACGGGCACTGCGCGAGCAGGCCGCCGGAGGTTTGTGATGGGTCTGTTCAACCGCCGGCCGAAACTCCCGTCGGCCGACCGGCCGCCGCTGGCCGCCGACGAGCGGGTGCTCGCCTGGGCCGCCGCCGGCACCGGCGAGGGCGGCAACGACGGCGTGCTGGTCGCCAGCAACCGCGGGCTCTGGCTGCCCGGCCGGGTGGACCGCCTCGGCTGGCACGACATCCTCAAGGCGGTCTGGTCCGGCCGGGAACTCACTGTCACGCCGGCCGAGCCGGTCGCCGAGCGCGACGGCTACCTGGTGGTCGCGGACGGCCTCCCCGGGACGTACCTGCTCGTCGACCCGGGTGACCTGCCGCACCAGGTCCGGGCCCGGGTCACCGGCTCGGTGGCGTACACCTCGCACCACGAGGTGCCCGGCGGCTCCGGCCGGATCGCGGCCCGGCGGGTGCCCGGGGTCGACGGTCTGACCTGGACGGTCCGCTACGACCCGGGGACGCCGGCCGACGACGAGGCGGTGACCGACGAGACCGCCCGGCTGGTCGCGGCGGCGCGGGCCGCCACCGCCCCCGCCGACGCCTGAGGCCGCGCCACGCCCGGAGTCACACGGGGTCAGGCACGTGGGCGGGCGCCGTCGAGGAAGAGCGCGACGACCCGGGCGGGTCCGGTCTCGTCGGTGAGGTCGGCCGCGCGGGCCAGGTGCAGGAACGCGTTCATCAGGAACTCCGGTTCGCCGGTGACGGCGCCCTCGGCCCGGGCGTCGGCGAAGAACCGGGTCACCGGCGCCAGCATCAGGGCGACGTAGAGGCCCGAGACGTGCTCGCTGGTCTCGGCGGAGACGAGCGGCAGGGTGTCGTAGATGCGCTGCTCGAACGTGACCGCGTCGCCGTGCTGACCGGCGGCGACGGTGGCGAGCGCGAGCAGCCGCTGCGGCACGTCGCCGGGGCCGGCCAGCGCCGCCGCGATCCGACCACCGACGTCCCGGATGTACCGTTCCGCCACCGCGATGTAGAGATCCTCCTTCCCGCCGGGGAAGTGGTGGTAGATGGACGGCTTCTGGATGCCGACGCTGCGGCCCACGCCGACCAGGGAGATGCCCTGGTAGCCGGTCGCGCGGAGCTGCTCGGCGAAGGCGTCCATGATCTGGGTGCGGGTGTCGGCTGGGCTCATCGGTTCTTCCTCGCGTGGTGGAGGGCGAGGGCGCAGGCCGCGGTCCCGGCGACGGCGAGGGTGACGATCGCCGCGACGCCGATCGGGGCCGCGGTGAGCGCCGCGTCGCCGCCGAGCTGGCGGGCGGTGTCGACGATATAGGTGAGCGGGTTGGCGACGGCGATCACCCGCATCCAGCCGGCGAGTTCGTCGACCGGCGCGAACACGCCGGTGAAGAACGACAGGCCGAACACGACGAGCGTGACCAGGTTGGTGGCCGACGCCGAGCCCGACCGGAGCGCGAGCGCCATGCTCAGCAGCGCGACGCCGAGGCCCAGGGCCAGCATCAGCAGCAGCATCCCGGCGACGCCGGACCAGCTCGCCGGCCGGTAGCCGATCGCGGTGGCCCCGGCCACTGTGACCGCCATCTGGAGGACGACGGCGATCAGCGCGGCGACGGCCGGGCCGACGAGGAACGGTGTCGTGGTGCCGTGGGCGAGCCGGAGGCGGTCGAGGTATCCGCTGGTGAGGTCGCCCAGCACCAGCGTGCCGGCGGCGCCCGCGCCGGTGGCGACGCCGGTGAGCAGGATCAGCGGCAGCAGGAACGCGATGAAGCTCGTCCCGTCCAGGTAGGTGCTGCCGACGGAGTCGAGCTGCCCGGCGTAGACGAGCAGGAAGAACAGGGACTGGGCGACCGGGGCGACCAGCAGCGCGGGCGTCCGGAGCACGGCGCGCGTGGAGCGTCTGATCGCCGCGAGGACGACGGGGGCCGGTGAGCGGCGGGGCGGGGTGACTGCGAGCGGGAGCACGGATCCGGGCCTTTCGGGGTGCGGTGGGGTCACGCCTCAGCGGGCGGCGAGGGCGACGAAGACGTCGTCGAGGGAGGGCTCGGCGAGGTGCAGCCGGGTGATGTCGGCGGCGGCGTCGCCGGCCTCGGTCAGGGCCTTCGCCAGGGCACGCGGGTCGTCGGGCACGCTGAGGCGTACCCGGTCCGGCCGGTCGGGATCGGCGCGGAATCCGGCCTCGGACGCGGCGGCGAACGCGGTGGCGGCGGCGGCGCCGGAGAGGTCGAGCGTGAGCGTACGGGCGCCGACGCGTTGCTTGAGCGCCGCCGGTGGGCCCTGGGCGACCACCCGGCCGTCCCGGAGCACCGCGATCTCGGTGGCGAGCACGTCCGCCTCGTGCAGGTCCTGGGTCGAGAGGAGCAGCGACGTGCCGGCCTGGTTGAGGCGGGTCAGCTCGGTCCAGAAGTCGATGCGCGCGAGCGGGTCCAGGCCGGTGGTCGGCTCGTCCAGGATCACCACGGCGGGCTCGGCGACGAGCGCCACGGCCAGGTCGAGCTTGCGGCGGGTGCCCCCGGAGAGCTTGGCCACCCGGGTCGAGCGGTGCTCGCCCAGGCCGAACAGGTCGACGAGTTCCCGGGTGCGGCGCGCCCGCTCACGGCGGCCGAGCCCGAGCGCCACGGCGTGGAAGTCGAGCACCTCCGTCGGGGAGGCCAGCGGGTCCAGGGCGTTCGACTGCGGCGCGAGGCCGATCAGGCGCCGGGCCTCCCGGGCCTGCGTGACGGTGTCGAACCCGCCGACGCGTACCGAGCCGGACGTCGGGGTGCGCAGCGTCGCGACGATCTCCAGCAGCGTGGACTTGCCGGCGCCGTTGTGGCCGAGCACGACGAACCGGCTGCCGGGCGCGACGGTGAGGTCGAGCGCGCGCAGGGCGTCCCGGGTCCCGTAGGTCTTGGTCAGGGCGGAGGCGAGCACGAGCGGGGTCATGCCGTCACCCTACCGACCGGTCGGTAGGGGAGCCAAATCCGATTGTCGACCCACCCGCCCGCCGCTAGCGTCACGGCATGTTCGCCACCGAGCGCGTCCGTCTGCGCCCGCCCACCCCCGACGACGCGCCGGACCTGTTCCGGCTGAACGCCGATCCGGAACTGCATCTGGTCACCGACGACGGGCCGTTCCTGCCGCACCACGTCGGCCACGTCCGGGCCCGGCTGGAGAAACGCGCCGCCGAGCAGCCGGCGCTCGACGCCGCGGTGTCGCTGCTGGCCGAGACCGTCGCCGACGGCACGTTCCTCGGCACCGGCGTGCTGTGGGGCATCAACACCTTCAACGGGTACGCCCACCTCGGCATCACCCTGCTGCCGGAGGCGCGCGGTCAGGGCTACGGCACCGAGGTGATCCGGCTGCTCTGCCGGTACGGCTTCCGCAACCGCAACCTGCGGCGCCTGGAGATCGAGACGCTCGCCGGCAACACGGCCATGCGGCGTACCGCCGAGAGATGCGGGTTCGTCCACGAGGGCACCCAGCGGGACCGCGAGTACGACGGCGACGGCTACACCGACCTGGTGCTCTACGGCCTGCTGCGGCGCGACTGGACGCCGTAGCCGCAGTGGTGCCGCCCCGGCGCTGGCCGAGGCGGCACGGTCCTGCGCTCAGCCGGTGCGGTAGAACCGTTGCGCGCCCGGGTGCAACGGGATCGGGCGGGTCGCCGCGGCGCTGGACCGGTTGAAGTTCGCCGCCTCCGGGTGCACCTGGATCAGCTCCCCCTGCCAGGTGAACAGCACCCGGGTCAGGTCGTACGCGAGTTGCTCCGGCATGTCCGCCGCCACCAGGATCACGTTCGCCACCGTGATGGTCGGCGTCGGCGCGGGGGTGCCGTAGACCTCCTTCGGCAGCGTCGCGGTCGTGTAGACCGCGCCGAAGCGGGCGCTCAGCGGCTCGATCAGTTCGTCGATCGGCAGCAGCCGGAACGTGCCGGGCGCGGAGGACAGCAGGTCCTTGACGCCAGGTGTGGGCAGACCGCCGGAGAAGAACATGGCGTCCAGGCCCTTGGCCCGCATCTGCTTCACCGTTTCCGGCAGCGACAGGTTGAGCCGTTGGATGTCCCGGTTCGGGTCGATGCCGGCGGCGGTGAGCAGGCGCCCCGCGATGATGTCGGTGCCGGACTTCGGCGAACCGGTGGAGATGCGCTTGCCGCGCAGGTCGGCGAAGCTGCGGATCTTGCCGTCGGCGCGGACGATCACGTGCGTGTAGTTGCTGTAGACCCGCGCCAGCGCGCGCACCGCCTGCGGCTGCTTGTCGAACGCCCCACGCCCGTCCACCGCGTCCGCCGCCGTGTCGGCCAGGCTGAACGCGATCTCCATGTCCCCGCTCGCCACCCGGGTGATGTTCTCCACCGAGGCGCCGGTCGGCTCCGCCCGCGCCTCGTACCCGGGCAGGTGACGGGTGATCAGGTCGGCGTATCCGCCACCGAGCTGGTAGTAGACGCCTGTGGTGTTGCCGGTGGCCAGGAAGATCCGCCCACCGTGCCACGCCTCCGGGGCCGGGTCCTCGGCCGCGCAGCCGGCCACCAGCACCGCCGTCATCAGCGCGGCGGTCAGCCGCACCGCACGGCCGGTCACCGGCGGACCGCCGGTTCCAGCGCCTCCGCCACCCGCTGCACCAGCGTCGCCGTCTCGTAACCGATCTGGCCCAGGTCGCAGCCGGGCGCGGCGAGCACGCCGAGCAGCGCCCGTTCACCCACCGCCATCACCAGCATCACCCCGCCGTCCATGTCGACGATCTGCTGGCGCACCCGGCCGGCGGACATCAACCGGGCCGCGCCCACGGTCAGGCTCGCCAGCCCGCTGATCACCGCCGAGAGCTGGTCGACCTGGTCCGGGGCGAGGTCCGGCGAAGACGCCAGCCGCAGCCCGTCCTCGGAGACCGCGAGCGCGTGCGAGACGTCCGGCACCTGCTCGGCGAAGTTCGCCAGCAGCCAGTCCAGGCCGGCGGAGGACGGTGAGGTCATGGTCTTCTCCCGGTGGGTGTGGTGTTCGGGGCACGGCGGGTCGCGCTGGCCACCCCCTCGGCGAGGGCGGACAGCCGGGCACGTACCACTTCGGGGTCGAGCAGGTCGACGGCCGGCGGCGGTGCGGTGGCGTCCGGCATCGGCTCGGGCAGGTGGCCGCCCACCTGCCGCCGGGGCAGCCCGGCGGCGGTGGTCGGGACGGGCGTCGGCGGCCCGCTCACCGGCCGGATCCGGGCCGTGCTCGGCGCCAGCAACGCGCCTCCCGGCGTGCGGACGGCGGCGACGCCGCGCACCGGGCCGACGGGCGTGGCGCTGGTGACGAGGCTGCGGCTGCCGGCCGCCGACCGCGCCGCGGGCCCGGACTTGAACCATGCCGCGGCGCGCGGTCGCCGCTCGACCATCGGCCGCGACGCCACCGACTCGACCCGGGTCAGCGCCGACTCCGGTACGTCGACCTGCGCCACCGTTCCGGTGCCGGGGTTGTGCAACTGCACCCGGATGCCGTGCCGGGCAGCCAGGTGGGCCACCACGTGCAGGCCCATGCTGCCCGCCGCGGCGCTGGAGAGCGTGGCCGGCGCGGCCAGCCGCTCGTTGATCTCGGCCAGCCGGCCCTCGCTGACACCGATGCCCTGGTCGTGGACGCGCAGCACCAGCCCGTCAACGGTGCGCCGGCCGTCGACGAGTACCCGGGCCGCGGGCGGCGAGTAGACGGTGGCGTTCTCCAGCAGCTCGGCCAGGAGGTGCACCAGGTTGCCGGCCGCCGCGCCGTGCACTGCGGCGGTCGGCACGTCGATCTCCACCCGCGGGTAGTCCTCGATCTCGGAGGCCGCCGCCCGTACCACGTCCTCCAGCAGCAACGCGCCCTCGTGCCCCCGGCCGGGCTCACCACCGGCGAGCACCAGCAGGTTCTCCCCGTTGCGACGCAACCGGGCGGCGAGGTGGTCCAGCGCGAACAGCCGGGCCAGCGCGTCCGGGTCGGTCTCCTCGCGCTCGAAGTCGTCGAGCAGCCGCAGCTGCCGGGTGATGAGCGTCCGGATGCGCCGGGCCAGCGCCTCCGCCATCCGGGTCACGTCCAGCCGCAACTCGGCCTGCTGGCCGGCCAGCCGCAACGCGGCCCGGTTCACCGTGTCGAACGCCTCGGCGACCTGCGCCACCTCGTCCCGGCCCCGCCTGATCCCGTCGGTCATCCGGGTCGCCGCACCCTCCGCCGGGGTGCCCTCGCCCGCCGCGATCGCGGTGATCCGTTCCGGCAGCTCCCGGTTCGCCATGGTGAGCGCGGCCACCCGCAGCCGGCGCAACCGGCGGCTGGTGCGGACCGCCAGCAACACGGCGGTGACCAGCGATCCGAGCGCGACGGTGCTCGTCGCACCGGCGGTCAGCACCGCGCGCAGCCGGGCCGCCGCGGCCAGGTCCGCCGCGTCCCGGTCCAGCCCGTCGGACAGGTCCCGGCCGAGCAGGTTGTACCGGCGGATCGCGCCGCTCTGCGCCACGTACCAGGCGTCGCCGTCGATCTCCACCGTGCCCGGCGCGCCGTCGAGGTCGAGGACGGCGTCCCGCATCCGGCGGGCCGTGGTCACGTCGGCGCCATCGACCAAGCGGTACCAGGCGGTTCTCGACGAGTCGGAGGCGATCCGCAGGAACTCGGCCTGCCGCTGCTCCCGGGCACCCCGCAGCCGGCCCAGCCGGGCCAGTTCGCCACTTTGCAGTCCACCGCGGACGAACACCGCCCGTAGCAGGTCGCGCTCCAGCGAGGACAGATGCTCCTGGGCGGCCACCGCTGCCACCTCACGGGCCTGGTTGGCCAGGTCGGCGTCGCGGAGCTGGCTCGGCAGCGCGTCCGCGACCGCGAGCAGGGACTCCACGAGCGACACGTACGCCGGGTCGGCGTCCTCGCCAGCCACCGCCTGCTCCCGGGTGGGGGCGAGCTTGTCCAGGCGCCGGCTGGCGTCGTTGAGCACGGGTGCCAGGTCGGGGGCGGCCCGGCGCGCGTCACCCTGCGCCGCGCGGTAGCGCTCCACAGCCGTGTCCACCCGGCGACGCTGCGCGTCCACGAGCGGGCGGCCCGACGTACCACCGCGCTGGCGCAACGCGGCCGTCTCGCCCAGTTCGCGTTCCAGCTCGTGCACCAGACGTACGGTCGCGGTGGCGGTGCCGGCGAGCACGCGGGCCCGGTCGGCGTCGGTGGACGCGTCGAGCGCGGCGTCGGTCTGCGCCGCGCCCAGCACGACCAGGCCGGCGGTGGCCACCAGGATCGGGGCCAGCAGTTGGACGCGGACCGAGCGGAGGCGTCCGGTGCGGTCCGCGGAGCGGTGATGCCGGCGTACGCGAGCCGGGTGGGGCAGCGGCACGGGGGTCTCCGGGTCGGGTCGGTGGGCCGGGCCCGGACGCGCGTCCGGGCCCGGCCCGTTCGGGTCAGCTCGCGCCGAGGTCGCTCAGCGCCCGCTCCGCGCCGCGGTGCAGCGGCACCGGGTCGGTCTTGCGGGCGTTGCCCAGCTCGATGCCCTTCGCCGCCGGGTTCGCCTGGGCCAGAGCGTCCTTCTTCTCGAAGACCGTCCGGGTGATCGCGCAGGCCACGTCGGCGTCCAGGTTGTCCCGCACCAGCAGCACGTTCGGCACCACGATGGTGGGCACGTCGGCCGGGGTCCGGTAGATGTCCTTGCCGATGGTGCCCGCCTGGTAGGCCGGGTTCAGCTCCGCCATCTTCGGCAGCAGCGGGCTGATGTCGACGAACTTCACCTTGTCGCCGGACGTGGTGAACAGGTCGGTCACCCCGCCGGTCGGCACGCCGCCGGACCAGAAGAAGCCGTCGATGCTGCCGTCCTTCATGCCGTCGACGGTCTTGGTGAGGTCCAGCCGCTGCGCCTGGATGTCCTTGGCCGGGTCCAGCCCGGCGGCGGTGAGCAGCCGGTTGGCGATGACCTCGGTGCCGGACTTGGGCGAGCCGGTGGAGATCTTCTTGCCCTTCATGTCGGCCACCGACGTGATCCCCGCGTCGGCGCGGACCACCACCTGCGTGTAGTTGTCGTAGATCCGGGCCAGTGCCTTGACCGGCTGCGGCGCGGTGAAGCTCCCCTTGCCCTGCACCGCGTTGACGGCGGTGTCGAACAGCGAGAACGCCACGTCGTACTGGCCGGCGACGAGCTGCTCGACGTTCTGCACCGAGGCGCCGGTCTCGGCGGCCGTCCCGGTGAGCTTGCCGTCGGTCGTCTTGCTCAGCTCACCGGCGAGCGCGTTGCCGACCACGTAGTAGACGCCGGTGGCGTTGCCGGTGGCGATACCGACCCGGGTGTCCTTGGTGACCTTGCAGCTGACCTCGCGGGCGGCGTCGTCCTTCTCCGCGCCGTCCTGACGGCCCCCGCAGCCGGCGGCACCGGCGGCGACCAGGACAAGTGCCCCGACGCCCGCCCCTATCCTCGCGTCGATCCGTCCCACTCTCTCTCCTCCCCAAGGTCCACGGATTCTTCGACCGCCGGGCGGCCGGGGTGTCCGGCGGCGCCACGTCGGACGTACACGCCCACGACCGCGAGCGCGGCGAGCGCCGCGCCGATCGCCATGGGCAGCGGTTCCAGCCAGAGCAGCACCAGTCCGGCGATCGCGCCGACGATCCGCTCCGGCACGCCGGCCGGGCCCACACCCGGGAGCCAGCCGCCGGCCGCGACCGCCAGCACGGCCACGCCCAACGCCGACACCAGGCCGGCCGTCACGATCCGCCCGGCGCCGCCGATGCCGAGCAGGCCGAGGCCGGTCGGCGTGATCACGAAGGCCAGCGGGATCAGGTACGCCGGCAGCGCGTACCGCAGGGTCTGCCACATGGTCGGCACCAACCGGCCGCCGGTGACCGCGGCGGCGGCGACAGCTGCGAGCGCGGTCGGCGGCGAGACCTCGGACAGCACCGCGAAGTAGAAGACGAACATGGCCGCGGCGGGCGCCTCGACGCCCAGGTTCAGCAGCGCCGGACCGATGATCACCCAGCCGATGACGAAGGAGGCGGTGACCGGCACCGCGAGGCCGAGCAGGCTGAGCGCGACCGCGGCGAGCACGGCGGTCAGCGCCAGCACCACCGCCGGCTCCGAGCTGACCGCCTGCGCGCCGTCGATCAGCAGCGCGGCGGCCTGCGGCCCGAGGCCGGTCTTCGTGGTGGTGGCGGTGATGATGCCGGCCGCGGCGCAGACGGCGGTCACCGCGAGCACCCCGCGTACGCCGTCGCGCAGCGCCTCCACCAGCCGGGCCGGGGTGAGCCGGTGCCGCCGGTCCAGGAAGGACAGGACCGCGGCGAGCGCGGTGGCGATGACCACCGCCCGCATCGCGGACGCGCCGAGCGCCAGCACCAGGATGATCACGAGAAGCGAGAGGAAGTGGTAGCCGAAGCGGCCCAGCAGGCGCCAGGCCGAGCCGGTGTCGATGACCACCGGCCGGACCCCGGAGCGCCGGGCGTCGATCTCGACGGAGAGCAGGATGCCCAGGTAGTAGAGGATCGTCGGCACCGTCGCCCAGCCGAGCACCTGGAGGTAGGACACGCCCAGGTACTCGGCGATGATGAACGCGGCGGCGCCGAGCGTCGGCGGGGACAGGATCGCTCCCACACCGGCGGCGGCGAGCATGCCGCCCGCGCGTTCGGCCGGGTAGCCGGCGCGCCGCAGGATCGGCCAGGTCACCGCGCCGATGCTGACGGTGGTGGCGGCGCCGGAGCCGGAGACCGTGCCGAGCAGGAAGCCCGAGGCGACGGCGGTGCGGCCGGCGGCCGTACCGGAACGGCGGAACGCGGCGGCGGACAGCTCCACGAAGAACCGGCCCGCCCCGGAGAGGTTGAGCACCGCGCCGTAGATGGTGAACAGGACGATGTAGGAGGCGGCCACGTCGAGCGGGGTGCCGTAGAAGCCACTGTCGGAGTTGTAGAACGCGTCTACGAGCTGCCCGAAGTCGAGCCCCGCGTGCGCCACCGGCCAGGCTTGCGGCAGCAGGCCGCCGTAGTAGCCGTACCCGAGGAACAGCACGCACACCGCGGGCAGGATCCATCCGGTGGTGCGCCGGCACGCCTCGAGCAGCAGGAACAGCAGCCCGGTGCCGAACGCCACGTCCAGCGGATCCAGCAGCCCCTGCCGGTCGAGGAAGGCGTCGTACCCGCCGCCGGCGGCGCCGATCGTGACCGGCAGTACCGGGTAGAGGCAGACGACGAGCGCCGTGACGGCCAGCAGCCAGTCCACCGGCGTCGGTCCGTGCCGGTCGTCAGTGTCGGCTGCGGTCCGCCGCAGCCGCACCCCCGAGGGGTACGCGAGGAACACCATCGGCAGGACGCCGGCCAGGAAGAAGATGAGGTAGTACTTGCTGCCCTGGGCCAGCGGGAAGAACACCTGCCAGGGCGTCAGCAGACCGACCGCGACGGTGACGCCGGTGAAGAGGAGGCCGACCGGTCCGGCGAGCACCCGGCCCGGCTTCTCGTCCTCGAACCGGGCGGCGAGTTCGCGGGTGTCCGGGTGCGATCCGTCCGGGGCGTGCTCCGGGCTCTCGTCCGCGGTGTCGCGGTCCGCGTCGCCGCGGGTGTGGTGGTGTCCGGCGTGGCTGTGGTGGTGCGTCTCGCCCGGCCCGTCGTCGGCCCATTCGGGGCCGCCGACGTTGCCCTCGTCCGGCGGCAGTGACACCACCTCGGCGTCCACGTCGGACCCCGATCGTCCGCCGGACGGCGGCCGGGGTTTCGGGGGAGTGGCGTCGGAGGGGCGAACGGGCGGCACGATCGGGCACGATACGCGAATAGCGCGCACGGTGGGAACATTGCCGATCATGATTGCAATGAGTGACGGAATGGAGCGTCGCTCACTCGTGGCACGTATTTCTTGAAACAGTTTCGCAATGCCGGGAGGGGGTCTCTCGCGGCCTACTTCCCGCAAGGTTTACAACGATGAAGAATGGGCGTGTCCCGGGATGCTTGCCGTCACGCAACGTGTCCACTGAGGTGGGTGTGTCGTCCGCGTTGACGCGCGCGGACAACGTCTGTCGCAGCGGGGCGCGCCGGTTCGCGCGCGCTCGCGCCCGGCGTACCCGCCCGGACGGGAAATGCGCGGAGTGCGTCTTCTCCGCTCCGCGTTTCCGCGAGCGCCGTCCTTTCTGCCGAGGTGGCGGCATCGGAAGACAGATCACGCGCCCCGTCGGTGCCCCCCGACCGCGCCGCCCCGTACGCCGCGCCCCATTGGCGCGCCGGCCGGCGGACGGACGGTGACCGACCCTTCGTGGGTGGAACGCCATGGGTGCTTCCGGCCCCGTTTCACACCCGTGACGTTCCACTCGTCGTGACCGTCGTCGAGATGGCGGCGACGGGTGGTCGCGGCGGAGCGACGGCTCGCCGAGATCTCGGGCGGGGTGCGGTGGGGCGCCGGTGAGAGGGTGCCTCCCGCCGCCTTTGCTCTGCATCCATCGGCGCACACGGTGACGGAGCGTGTCCGCCGCGCGGGTGGCTGCAGAGCAAAGGCGGCGAGGGAGTGAAAGCGCCGACGGGGAAGAGGGCGGCGGAGAGCGGGCAGGCGGCGGCCGGGTGGCCGGGTGGCCGGTTTGCGGGTGCGGTGGTTACCGCTGCCCTCGTCAGGGCATGTCGTGCGGGACGACATGACGACGAGGAGGTGCCATGGCCGCCCGCGACGACGCCCACGACGTCCACGACGACGCCCGCGACGCGCGCGACGTCCCCGCTGCGCGCGACGACGCCCGCGCCGGGCAGGACCGGTCCGGCGGGCGCGAGCACGTGGGGCCGGTGGGGCCGGACGACGGACCGGACAGCCCGGCCGACCTGTCGGCGACGGGCTGGATGGCGACCCTCAAGCGGACCGTCCGGGAGTTCCAGGACGACAGCCTCACCGACTGGGCCGCCGCGCTCACCTACTACGGCGTGCTCTCCATCTTCCCGGGCGTCCTGGTGCTGATCTCGCTGCTCGGCCTGCTCGGCGACCGGGCCACCGAGGGGGTACGGGACACCGTCGGGCAGGCGGTGCCGGAGGAGAACATCCGCCGCGTCATCGAGACCGCGATCGACCAGGCCGGCCAGTCCGGCGGCCTGGCGAGCATCGCGGCGATCGTCGGTCTGGCGGCGGCGTTCTGGTCGGCCTCCGGCTACATCGCCGCGTTCATGCGCGCCTCGAACAGCATCTACGACGTGCCGGAGGGACGGCCGATCTGGAAGACGCTGCCGGTACGCCTCGGCGTGACCGCGGTGATCGGCGTGATGCTGCTGATCAGCGCCGTGATCGTGGTGTTCACCGGCGGGCTGGCCGAGCAGGCCGGAAACGCGATCGGGCTCGGCGGGACCGCCGTGACGGTCTGGAACATCGCCAAGTGGCCGGTGCTGCTGGTGCTGGTGAGCCTGATGTTCGCGATCCTCTACTGGGCCTCGCCGAACGCCCGGCACGGCGGCTTCCGCTGGGTCAGCCCCGGTGGCGTGCTCGCGGTGGTGCTCTGGCTGGTGGTGTCCGGGCTGTTCGCGCTCTACGTCAGCAACTTCGGCTCGTACAACAAGACGTACGGCGCGGTGGCCGGCGTGATCATCTTCCTGGTGTGGCTCTGGCTGAGCAATGTGGCGATCCTGCTCGGCGCGGAGTTCGACGCCGAGTTGGAGCGCAGCCGCGCCATCGCGGCCGGGCACTCGGTCGACGAGGAGCCCTACGTCGAGCTGCGCGACGACCGCAAGCTGCGCAAGAAGGGCCGCGCGCCCTCCCGGTGACCCGACATCGCGCCGCCCCGCCCGGAAGTGACCCGGGCGGGGCGGCGCGTTTTCATGATCCGGATCTTGCTTTTGTTCGTATGGACAAAAGTTTGCATCGGACGTGCCGAAGCTATGGACATGCGGCCCGGAAGGCTCCTACTGTGTCGGACACAACACCCATCCGATGCGGAGGTGACTGCCGGTGCGGACGGCCGACCCCCTGCACGTACGGCTCCTGCGGCTGCTCCGGGACGAGGGCGCGGTGTCCCGCGCCGAACTCGGCGACCGGCTCCAGATGCCCCGCCCGCGCCTGCTCGCCGAGCTGGAACGCCTCGTCTCCCTCGGATACGTGGCGGAGGCCGGGCTGGCCGCCTCCCGGGGCGGGCGGCGCTCCACCCTCGTCGAGCTGAGCCCGCACCTGCGGTTCGCCGCCGTCGACCTGGGCGCCAGCTCGATCGACGTGGAGGTGGTGAACGGCCGGCTGGAGACGGTGGCCGCCTACACCGAGGCCGCCGACATCCGCTCCGGGCCGAAGGTGACCCTCCAGCGGGTGAACGAGCTGCTGCACAAGGCCAAGGTGGACGGCGCGTACGAGCGGCTCGACGCGGTCGGCATCGGCGTACCGGGCCCGGTGAGCTTCCGCGACGGCGTGCCGGTCTCCCCGCCGATCATGCCCGGGTGGGACCGGTTCCCGGTCCGCGAGCTGCTCACCCGCGAACACGGCTGCCCGGCGGTGGTCGACAACGATGTCAACATCATGGCGATCGGGGAACGGCACGGCGGCGTGGCCCACTCGGTCGACGACTTCCTGTTCATCAAGATCGGTACCGGCATCGGCTGCGGCATCTACCTGCACGGCGAGGTCTACCGGGGCACCGACGGCTGCGCCGGGGACATCGGCCACATCCAGGTCGACCCGAACGGTCCGATGTGTTCCTGCGGCAACCTCGGCTGCCTGGAAGCGGTGTTCAGCGGCGCCGCGCTGGCCCGCGAGGCGACTGTGGCGGCCCGCACCGAGGTGTCCCCGGCGCTGGCCGAGCGGCTGGCCGCCCGGGGCGTGGTGACCGCGCTGGACGTGGCGCAGGGGGCGATCGAGGGGGACGTCACCTGCATCCAGCTCATCCGCGACGGCGGCCGGCGGGTCGGCAGTGTCCTGGCCGGGCTGGTCAGCTTCACCAACCCGTCGATGATCGTCATCGGCGGCGGGCTCGCCCAGCTCGGCCACATCCTGCTCGCCGAGATCCGCAGCGTGGTCTACCGCCGCTCGCTGCCGCTGGCCACCGGCAACCTGCCCGTCGTCCTGTCCGAGCTGGGCCCGCGCGCCGGCGTCGCCGGCGCGGCGGTGCTGGCCAGCGACCTCGCGTTCGGAGAAGCAGCATGAGCGACACCGGCACGCCACTGGTCGAGGCGCCCGCCGACGCCGTCGCGGGCGAGGTGGTCCTGCGCCTCACCGACGTGGTCAAGACGTTCCCGGGGGTACGCGCGCTCGACGGCGTCCAGCTGGAGGTACGGGCCGGTGAGGTGCACTGCCTGCTGGGACAGAACGGCGCCGGCAAGTCCACCCTGATCAAGGTGCTGGCCGGGGTGCACCGCCCGGACTCCGGCGAGGTCCTGTGGCGGGGCGAGCCGGCGTCGTTCGCCAACCCGCAGGCCGCCATGCGCGCCGGCATCGCCACCATCTACCAGGAACTCGACCTGGTCGACGACCTGTCGGTGGCGGAGAACGCGTTCCTCGGCCACGAGCCGCGCCGGTTCGGCTTCGTCCGGCGGGGGCACATGGCCCGGCGTACCCGGCAGATCCTGGCCCGGCTCGGCCACCCGGAGATCCCGCCCGGCCGTCTGGTGCGGCACCTGCCCGCCGCGGGCAAGCAGATCGTCAGCATGGCCCGGGCGCTGTCCCACGAGGCCCGGCTGATCATCATGGACGAACCGAGCGCGGTGCTGGCCCACGACGAGGTGGCGAACCTGTTCCGGATCATCCGGGAACTCACCGCGCAGGGCATCGCGGTCATCTACATCTCGCACCGGCTGGAGGAGATCCGCGAGATCGGCGACCGGGTCACCGTACTCAAGGACGGCCGGACCACGGCGGCGAGCCTGCCGGCCCGCGAGACGCCGACCCGCGATCTGGTCGCCCGGATGACCGGGCGGACCATCGAGTACGTCTTCCCGCAGCGTCCGGCCGACCACGGGGGCGGTGCGGAACTGCTGCGGGTGGACGGGCTGACCCGGCACGGCGAGTTCGCCGACGTCTCGCTCGGGGTCCGGGCCGGCGAGATCGTCGGCATCGCCGGGCTGGTCGGTTCCGGCCGTTCGGAGCTGCTGGAGACCATCTTCGGCGCGCGCCGGGCGCAGGCCGGGACGGTCCGGGTCGACGGCCGCGTGTTGCGTCCGGGCAGCGTGGGCGCCGCGGTACGGGCCGGGATGGGCATGGCGCCGGAGGAGCGCAAGAGTCAGGCGCTGCTGCTCGGCGAACCGATCTACCGCAACGTCACGCTCGCCACGTTCAGCAGGTACGCCCGCCTCGGGTTCACCGACGCCGGACGGGAACGCGCCGAGGCCGACCGGATCGCGGCGTCGCTGGAGTTGCGGCCCCGGGACGTACGCCGGCCGGTGCGCACGCTCTCCGGCGGCAACCAGCAGAAGGTGGTGGTCGGGCGGTGGCTGCTCGGGGACACCCGGCTGCTGTTGCTCGACGAGCCGACCCGGGGCGTGGACGTGGGCGCTCGGGCCGAGCTGTACCAGGTGATCCGCGACCTGGCCGCCCGCGGCGTCGGGGTGCTGCTGGTCTCCAGCGAGGTGCCCGAGGTGCTGGGCCTGGCCGACCGGGTGCTGGTGATGCGGGAGGGCCGGGTGGTCCGCGAGGCCCCGGCCGGCGAACTGGACGAGAACACCGTGCTCGACCTCGTCATGGCGGGGTCTCTCATGGAAGGCGCACCGGCATGAGCGAAGCCACTGACACCTCGCTGCCCGCACAGTCGCCGCCGGTGGAACGGGCGGAGACCGCCAAGGTCGACGCGCCGGCGCGGCTCTCCTGGTGGCGTGGCGACGGCGGGGAAGGCGTCAAGCGCAACCTCGGCCTGCTCGCCACGCTCGTCGTCCTGGTGGTCATCGGCATCCTGACCCGCCCCGACCTCTACGGTGACGCGAACTGGGTGTGGGGCAACACGCTCACCATCCTCAAGCTCGCCTCGGTGGTCGGCGTGGTCACCGTCGGGATGACCTTCGTGATCATCGGCGGCGGCATCGACCTGTCGGTCGGCGCGATCGTGGCGCTGGCGGGGGTCTGGTGCACCACAGTGGCCACGCAGAGCTACGGCGCGGGCGGCATGATCTTCACCGCGCTCACCGTCGGGCTCGCCGTCGGCGTGGTGAACGGGCTGCTCGTCTCGTACGGACGGCTGGTGCCGTTCATCGCCACGCTCGCCATGCTCGTCGCCGCCCGGGGGCTGGCGGCGGAGATCTCCGACAAGCAGACCCAGGTGTCCGGCAACACGTTCATCAACGGCATCGCCAGCACGAACGTGCTCGGTATCCCGCTGCTCGTCTACATCCTGGTGGCGGTGGTGGCGGCCGGCTGGGTGCTGTTGAACCGCACCACGTTCGGCCGCCGTACGGTGGCGGTCGGCGGCAACCCCGAGGCGGCCCGGCTCGCCGGCATCAACGTACGCCGGCACACGGTGCTCCTCTACGCGCTCTCCGGCCTGTGCTGCGGCATCGCCGCGGTCATGCTGACCGCGCAGGCCACCTCCGCGCAGGCGGCGATGGCCAACCTCTACGAGCTGGACGCGATCGCCGCCGCGATCATCGGCGGCACGCTGCTCAGCGGCGGGCGGGGCACGATCATCGGTTCCCTGCTCGGGGTGATCATCTTCTCCACGATCACCAACCTGTTCGCCATCAACAACCTGTCCGCCGAGGCCCAGAACATGGTCAAGGGCGGCATCATCGTCGCCGCCGTCCTCGTCCAGCAGGTGCAGTTCGGCAGCCTGACCCAGTTCCTCGCCCGCAACCGGGCCACCACCACCTGATCCCATTCGCACACCCCCGGCCGCCGTCGCACCGACAGTGGTCCGGCCCGCCACACCCGAAACCACCCCACCACCTCATCCCAGGAGGCGTCATGAGAACACCGCGCCATGACCTGTCCCGCCGCCGGCTGCTCTTCGGCGGGGCCGCCGTCTCCGCCGGGGTGCTGCTCGCCGGCTGCACCAGCAACGAGCAGAGCCCGACCGAGGCGCAGACCAAGGCGGCCGGTTCCGGCGCCAACATTGAGCCGGGAAAGAAGGTGACCATCGGCTTCTCCGCCCCGGCTGCCGACCACGGCTGGATCGCCGCCATCACCAACAACGCCAAGGCGCAGGCCGGGGCGTACCAGGACGTGGAGCTGAAGTCGGTCGAGGCCGGCGCGGACGCGGCGGCCCAGCGGGCGGCGCTGTCCACGCTGATCTCGCAGAAGCCCGACGTGATCGTGCTGCTGCCGCACGACGGCAAGGAACTCAACGCGTTCGGCCTGGAGGCGATGAAGGCCGGCATCCCGGTGGTGAACCTGGACCGCGCCTTCCCGGACGCGCGCGCCTACCGGTGCCAGATCAAGGGCGACAACTACGGCATGGGGGTGGCCGCCGCCACCTACATCGCCGAGCAGCTCAAGGCCAAGGGCGTGAGCAACCCGGTGATCGGCGAGATCCCCGGCATCGAGTCGCTGGAGCTGACCCAGGAACGCTCGAAGGGGTTCGCCGACACGCTCGCCTCGTACGGGTTCAAGGTCGCCAACCGGCGGCCGGCGGAGTTCACCGTCGACTCCGGCCAGCAGGCCGCGACCGGCCTGTTCCAGGCGCTGCCGAAGATCGACGCGGTCTGGAACCACGACGACGACCAGGGCATCGGCGTGCTCGCGGCGGTCAACCAGGCCAACCGCAAGGAATTCATCATGGTCGGCGGCGCCGGCTCCAAGAAGGCCATGGAGGACATCGCCGCCGACAACACGGTCCTCAAGGCCACAGTCACCTACAGCCCGTCGATGGCCTCCTCGGCCATCTCCCTGGCCCGCCTGATCGGCCAGGGCAAGGGCATGTCCGACCTGGTCGAACTCCAGGTACCGAAGGAGATCGTCCTCGCCTCCGAGACGATCACCAAGGAGAACGCGAGCGACTACCTGAAGCTCGGGTTCTGACACACGGGGGGAGACCCACCTTGTCCAGTCACGACAGCATCCTGCGGGTCGGCATGGTCGGCTACGCGTTCATGGGCGCCGCGCACTCCCAGGCGTGGCGCACCGTGAACCGGGTGTTCGACCTGCCGGCGCGGGTGCGGATGACGCTCGTCTGCGGCCGCGACGAACCGAAGGTGGCCGAGGCCGCCGACCGGCTCGGCTGGGACGGCTACACCACCGACTGGCGGCGGCTCGTCGAGTCCGACGAGATCGACGTGGTCGACATCTGCACGCCGGGGGACAGCCACCGCGAGATAGCCCTCGCCGCGCTCGCCGCGGGCAAGCACGTGCTGTGCGAGAAGCCGCTGGCGAACAGCGTCGCCGAGGCCCGGGAGATGACCGAGGCCGCGGCCCGGGCCCGGGCGTCCGGGGTACGCGCGATGTGCGGCTTCAACTACCGGCGGGTGCCCGCTGTCGCCCTGATGCGTCAGCTGGTGGCCGAGGGGCGGATCGGCGAGATCCGGCACGTGCGGGCGACCTACCTCCAGGACTGGATCGTCGACCCGCAGTTCCCGCTGGTGTGGCGGTTGCAGAAGGACAGGGCGGGCTCCGGCGCGCTCGGTGACATCGGCGCGCACATCATCGACCTGACCCAGTACGTCGCCGGCCAGCTCATCACCGGGGTCAGCGCGCTGACGGAGACGTTCGTGCGCCAGCGGCCACTGGTTGCCGGGTCGAGCGGCCTGGCCGCGCAGGCCGACGGCAACGGCAGCGCCATGGGGGAGGTGACGGTGGACGACGCGGCGGTGTTCGTGGCCCGGCTCGACGGGGGAGCGCTGGCCACGTACGAGGCGACCCGCTTCGCCACCGGCCGCAAGAACGCCCTGCGGGTCGAGATCAACGGCTCGCGCGGCAGTGTCGTGTTCGACCTGGAACGCCTCAACGAGCTGGAGTTCCTGGACGCCACCCGGCCCGCCGCCGAACAGGGCTTCAGCCGGATCCTGGTGACCGAGCCGGACCACCCGTACCTGGGTGCGTGGTGGCCGCCCGGCCACATCATCGGCTACGAGCACTCCTTCACCCACCAGGCGCGCGACTTCGTGGAGGCGGTCGCCACCGGCGCCGACCCGGCCCCGTCGTTCGCCGACGCGTTGCAGGTCCAGCTCGTGCTCGACGCGGTGACCCGCTCGGCCGAGCGGGCCGCCTGGACGGAGGTGGAGCCAGCGCTGGCCGAAGCTTCCGCCTGACCCGAGGCGGGCCAGGCCCGCCCGACACTCACCGGCGCCGGCCGGCGAGGGCCCGCCCGCGGTTGCGCCCCGCGGCGGGGACGAGGCCGGCTCCGGGGAGCGTGCCGCCGGTGTCCGCCGGCACGACCAGCACGGCCCTCCGGTGCGGCCGGACCGGGATTCCCCGGCCGCACCGGTGGACCGGCCTTACCTGGGGAGGTAGCGCGAATGCGTACGGGTGTCTGGCTGGTGGGTGCGCGCGGCTCGGTCGCCACCACCGCCGTGGTCGGCGGGCTGGCCCTGCGGGCCGGGCTCACCGCGCCGACCGGCTGCGTGACCGAGCTGCCCGCCCTGCGCGGGCCCGCCCTGCCGGGCTTCGCCGATCTCGTCTGCGGCGGCCACGACGTGGTCGCCGCCCCGCTTACCAAACGCGCCGAGGCGCTCGCCGCCGCCGGGGTGCTGCCCGCCCGGCTGGCCGACGCCGTGGCGCCCGACCTGGCCGCCGTCGAGGCGTCGCTGCGGCCCGCACCCACCGACGGCGACCAGGGCGAGCGGATCGCCGCCGTGGTACGCGACCTGACTGAGTTCCGCACCCGGCACGGGCTGAACCGGGTGGTGATGGTCAACGTCGCCGCCACCGAACCGGCGACCGCCCCGCATCCGGCCCACAGCGACCCGGCCGCGCTGCGGGACGCGCTGACCGGCCCGGCCGACGTGCTGCCGCCCAGCTCCGCGTACGCGTACGCGGCGTTCACCGCGGGCTGCCCGTACGTGGACTTCACCCCGTCGACTGGTGCCCGGCTGCCGGCCCTGGCCGCGCTGGCCGCCGAACGCGGACTGCCGTACGCCGGGCACGACGGCAAGACCGGCGAGACACTGCTCAAGTCGGTGCTCGCGCCGATGTTCGCGATGCGCCACCTGGCCGTGCGCTCCTGGTCCGGCACGAACCTGCTCGGCGGCGGCGACGGCGCCACGCTCGCCGACCCGGCCGCCAACGCCGCGAAGGTGGGCAGCAAACAGCGGGTGCTCGCCGAGACGCTCGGCTACCTGCCGCAGGGCCACACCCGGATCGAGTACGTCGAGGAACTCGGCGACTTCAAGACCGCCTGGGACCTGGTCACGTTCGCCGGTTTTCTCGGCACCGGCATGCGGATGGAGTTCACCTGGCACGGCTGCGACTCCGCGCTGGCCGCGCCGCTCGTGCTGGACCTGGCCCGGCTCACCGCCGCCGCCCACGCGGCCGGGCGCGAGGGCCCGCTGACCGAGCTGGCGTTCTTCTTCAAGGATCCGCTCGGCACGACCGGCCACGCCCTCGGCGACCAGTGGACGGTGCTGCGGGACTTCGTCGCCGGCCTGCACGCCCGGGTGACGCCGTGACCCGCCTGGCCGACCTGGCCGAACTGGTCCGTGCGCCCGCCGCGCTCTCCGTACCGGGGGATGTGCTCTCCGGCGCGGCGGCCGCCGGTGCGCTCGGCCCGCGCACACCGGCCCTGGCCGGCGCGTCGGTGCTGCTCTACTGGGCCGGGATGGCCGCCAACGACTGGGCGGACCGGCGGCTGGACGCGGTCGAGCGGCCGGAGCGGCCGATCCCGTCCGGCCGGGTGCGCCCGTCCGTCGCGCTCGGCGTCGCGTCCGGCCTGACCGCCGCCGGGCTCGCCGTCGCCACCGCCGCCGGGGGCCGCCGGGCGGCCGCCGTCGCGCTCCCGCTCGCCGCCACGATCTGGGGGTACGACCTGCGCGCGAAGAACACCGCCGCCGGGCCCGCGGTGATGGCCGCCTGCCGAGGGCTGGACGTGCTGCTCGGCGCGTCCGGCGGCCGGGTGGTCCGGGCGCTGCCGGCCGCGCTCACCGTCGCGGCGCACACCTGGACCGTGACCGCGCTGTCCCGCCGCGAGGTGACCGGCGCGGACCGGCGGCTGCCCGGCCTCACGCTGGCCGGCACCGCGCTGATCGCGCTCGCCACCCCGGCCCGGCCCACCCCGTCCGCCACCGGCTCCGGCCGCAGCGGTGCCGGCCGCGCCGCCCGGCTCGGTGAGTTCGTGCCTGCCGTCCTCGCGGCCGGATACGTCGCCCGTTACGGCCGGGCCCAGGCGCGGGTGCTCGCCGACCCGTCACCGGGCCGGGTGCGCGCCGCCGTCGGCGCCGGGATCACCGGGCTGCCCGCGTTGCAGGGCGCGCTGACCGCCCGCGCCGGGGCGCGGCTGCTCGGCCTCGCTGTGGCCGGGGCCGCTCCGCTCGGCCGCCGACTGGCCCGACTGATCTCGCCGACATGACCGCTCTCCCCGACGTGACTGCCGAACCGCTGCCCGGGCCGCGCGCGCTGCGCTTCGGGTACGGCACCAACGGCTTCGCCAACCACCGGCTCGGTGACGCGTTGGCGGTCCTCGCCGACCTCGGGTACGTGGGCGTCGCGCTCACCCTCGACCACGACCACCTGGACCCGTTCGCCCTCGGGCTGATCCGCCGGGTCGCCGCCGTGCGCCGCCGGCTGGACGCGCTCGGGCTCGCTGTGGTGATCGAGACCGGCGCCCGCTACCTGCTGGACCCGTGGCACAAGCACGCGCCGACGCTGCTGCACGACGACCCCGCGCGCCGGGTGGAGTTCCTGCGCCGGGCCGTGCGGATCGGCGCCGACCTGGGCGCGGAGGCGGTCTCCTTCTGGGCCGGCGTACGCCCGCCCGGCGTACCACCAGACGTCGCCGCCGACCGCCTGGTCGCGGGCTGCGCGACCGTCTGCGACGAGGCGGCGGAGGTGGACGTGCCGCTGGGCTTCGAGCCGGAGCCGGGCATGCTCGTCGAGGACATCGCCGGGTGGCGGCGCCTGCGCGCGGCGCTCGGCGAACCGCCCGGCTTCGGCATCACGCTCGACATCGGACACTGCCGTTGCCTGGAGCCGCTGCCGGTGCCGCGGTGCGTGGCGGCAGTCGCCGAGCACCTGGTCAACGTGCAGATCGACGACATGCGCCGGGGCGTGCACGAGCACCTCGAGTTCGGCACCGGCGAGATCGACTTCCCGCCGGTGCTGCGCGCCCTGGCCGACGCCGGCTACCGCGGCCTGGTGGCGGTGGAGCTGCCCCGCCACTCGCACGCCGCGCCGGCCGTCGCCGCCCGCTCACTGGACTTCCTGCGCGCCGCCGCCTCGCGCGGCGAGGGGCGGTGACCCACCACCTTCCACCCGTAGAGGGGAGACGGCATGACACCCGATCGACTGCGCGCCGCGCTGCGGGGCGTACCCGATTCGCAGTGGCTGGACGCGGCGCTGCGCCGCGTCGCCACCGAGCCCACGGCCGTCGGGCGGTTCTTCGCCACCGCGGCCCGGCGGTGCGGTCGCGGGCCGCTGCCCGACCCACCGGGCTGGACGGCCGACGAGGCGGCCCGGGCGCTGCTGCTGACCGCGCTGCCGCACGGCCACGCCGCCGCCGCGGAGACGCTCTACCGGCAGGGCGACGCCGCCGAGAAGCGGGCGGTGCTGCGCGCGCTGCCGCTGCTGCCGATCGGCGCGGAGTGCGTGCCGCTGCTGCACGACGCGATCCGCACCAACGACACCCGGCTGGTAGCCGCCGCGCTCGGCCCGTACTCCCGCCACCTGGAACAGGCGACCTGGCGGCAGGCGGTGCTCAAGTGCGTGTTCACCGGCGTGCCGCTCGCCGTGGTCGACGGCCTGCCGGAGCGGGCCGACGGCGAGCTGGCCCGGATGCTCGCCGCGTACGCCGCCGAGCGCCAGGCCGCCGGCCGGACCATGCCCGCCGACGCGACCGACCTGCTGCGCCGGCTGACCATCCCCACCACGGAGGCGTGACATGCGCATCTTCGACCCGCACATCCACATGACGTCCCGCACCACCGACGACTACGAGCGGATGGCCGCCGCCGGGGTCCGCGCGGTGGTCGAGCCGGCGTTCTGGCTGGGCCAGCCGCGCACGAGCGTGGACAGCTTTGTGGACTACTTCGACTCGCTGATCGGGTGGGAGCCGTTCCGGGCTGGCCAGTTCGGGGTCCGGCACCACGCCACTGTGGCGCTGAACCCGAAGGAGGCGAACGACCCGCGCTGCCGGCCGGTGCTCGACCTGCTGCCCCGCTACCTGGACAAGGACGGCGTGGTGGCGGTCGGCGAGATCGGCTACGACGCGATGACGCCGGCCGAGGACGCCGCGCTGGCCGGTCAGCTCGCCCTGGCGGTCGCGCACGACCTGCCGGCGCTGGTGCACACACCGCACCGGGACAAGGCGCGCGGCGTGGAGCGCACCCTCGCCGTGGTCGCCGAGTCCGGCATCGCGCCCGGCCGGGTGCTGATCGACCACCTCAACGAGGTCACAGTCGAGCTGGTCCGGGACACCGGCTGCTGGCTGGGCTTCTCCATCTACCCGGAGACGAAGATGTCGCCGCCGCGCATGGTGGAGCTGCTGAAGCGGTACGGCACCGAGCGGATGCTGGTGAACTCGGCGGCCGACTGGGGCCGCTCGGATCCGCTGCTGACCCGGGCCACCGGGGAGGCGATGCTGCTGGCCGGGTTCGACGCCGACGACGTGGACCGGGTGCTGTGGCGCAACCCGGTCGAGTTCTACGGCCAGTCCGGCCGGCTCGACCTGACCGACCTGGAGGCCGCCGCGCCCACCTTCGCCGGCAACTCGATCGCGCGTGGGGGGCAGTGATGCGGCTGCGACACACCGACGGCACCACCGTCCACCTCGGCTACTGCACGAACGTGCACCCGGCCGAGGACCTCCCCGGCATCGTCGCGCAACTCGACACGTACGCGGTGGCGGTGCGCCGGGCACTCGACGCCGACCGGCTCGGGCTCGGCCTCTGGCTGGCCGCGCCGGTGGCCGCCGCGCTCGCCGCCGACCCGTCGGCCCGCCGCCGGCTGCGGCACGAGCTGACCGTACGCGGGCTGGAGGTGGTCACGCTCAACGGTTTCCCGTACGCCGCGTTCCAGGCCCCGGTGGTCAAGGGTGCGGTGTACCACCCGGACTGGACCACGCCGCAGCGGTCGGCGTACACGCTGGACCTGGCCCGGGTGCTGGCCGACCTGCTGCCCGACGACGCCGCCCGCGGTTCGGTCTCGACGCTGCCGCTGGCCTGGCGCACCCCGTGGGACGCCGGGCGGACGGCCACCGCCCGGCGCCGGCTGGACGCGCTGGCCGACGGACTGGCCGCAGTGCAGCGGGAGACCGGCCGGGTGATCCGGGTCGGCTTCGAGCCGGAACCCGGCTGCCTGGTCGAGTCGACGGGACAAGCATGTGAGGTATTCTCAGACATGGATACCGACCGGCTCGGGATCTGCCTGGACCTCGCACACCTGGCGTGCGCCTGGGAGCAGCCGGCCGATGCCCTGGCCGGGCTGCGTGCCGCCGGTCTCCCCGTGGTCAAGGTCCAGGTGTCCGCCGCCGTCGAGGCGCCGGACCCGGCGGGCGCGAGCGCGGCGCTGCGCCGGTTCGTCGAACCGAGGTTCCTGCACCAGACCCGGGCGGCCGGGTGCGCCGGCGCCACCGACCCGGCCGACCCGGCGTACGCGGCCGACGACCTCGACGCCGCGCTCGACGCGCGGCTACCAGGGGCGTGGCGGGTGCACTACCACGTGCCGTTGCACGCCCCGCCCGAGCCGCCACTGCGCTCCACGGTGCCGGTGCTGCGTGAGGCGCTCGCCGCGTTGTTCGCCGGCCCGGTCGCCGGCTGCGACCACCTCGACGTCGAGACGTACACCTGGGGGGTGCTGCCGGAGGCGCGGCGGCCGCGCGGCGACGCGGAGCTGGCCGCCGGCATCGCCGCCGAGCTGGCGTTCGCCCGCGACGAGCTGACCGCGCTCGGGCTGGCGCCGACAGCGGTGGTCTCCTCGTGAGCCGGCGGCTGGTGGTGCTCGACGTGGTCGGGCTGACGCCGCGGCTGCTGGCGCACATGCCCCGGCTGCGCGCGGTGGCCGACGCCGGGTTCGCCGCCGAACTGGGCACCGTGCTGCCAGCGGTGACCTGCTCGGCGCAGTCCACGTTCCTCACCGGCGAGCTGCCCTCCGGGCACGGCGTGGTGGGCAACGGCTGGTACTTCCGCGACCTGGGCGAGGTGCTGCTCTGGCGGCAGCACCACGCGCTCGTGGGCGGCGAGAAGGTGTGGCAGGCGGCCCGCCGCGTCGAGCCGGGCTACCGGGTCGCCAACGTCTGCTGGTGGTACGCGATGGGCGCGGACGTGGACTGGACGGTCACGCCACGGCCGGTCTACCACGCCGACGGCCGCAAGGAGCCGGACTGCTGGACCGACCCGCCCGAGCTGCGGGACACGCTCACCGACGCGCTCGGCACGTTCCCGCTGTTCAGCTACTGGGGGCCGGGCGCCGGGCTGCCGTCCTCGGCCTGGATCAGCCGGGCGGCGCAGCGCATCCTCGCCGACCACGCCCCCGACCTGACCCTGGTCTACCTGCCGCACCTCGACTACGACCTGCAACGCTTCGGCCCGTCCGACCCGCGGGCCGCCGCCGCGGCGGCCGAACTGGACACCGTGCTCGCTCCGCTGCTGGACGCCGCGGCCGAGCAGCGAGCTACGGTGGTGGCGTTGTCCGAGTACGGCATCACCGACGTGTCCCGCCCGGTGGACGTGAACCGGATGCTGCGCGCCGAAGGGCTGTTGCGGGTCTACACCCAGGCCGGGATGGAGTACCTCGACCCGTGGACGTCACGGGCGTTCGCGGTGGCCGACCACCAGGTGGCGCACGTCTACGTCAAGGATCCGGCGGACGTGCCGGCGGTGGCGAAGCTCTGCGCGTCGCTGCCGGGCGTGGCCGAGGTGCTCGACGCCGCCGGGCAGGCCGGGTACGGGCTGGATCACCCCCGCTCGGGCGAGCTGGTGCTGGTGGCCGAGCCGGACGCCTGGTTCACGTACTACTACTGGCTCGACGACGCGCGGGCGCCCGACTTCGCCCGGCTGGTGGAGATCCACCGCAAGCCCGGCTACGACCCGGCGGAGCTGTTCTTCGACCCGGCCGCGCCGGGTGCGGCGAAGCGCCGCGCGGCGGTGGCGCTGGCCCGCAAGAAGCTCGGGCTGCGCTACCTGATGTCCGTGGTGGGGCTGGACGCGGGCGCGCGGGCGGTACGTGGTTCCCACGGGCGCCTGCCCGCCGACCCGGCGGACGGCCCGGTGCTGATCTGCTCCGACCGGGCCGCGATCCGGCCCCGGGTGGAGGCCACCGATGTGAAGGCGTTGCTGCTCGAACTCGCCGGGCTGGCCAGGGAGGCACCATGACCGTAACCGTCGCACCGACCGATCCGGCCCTGCTGCGGGGCCGCTTCGACGCCGCGCTAGCCGCGTTCCTGGACGCGAGAGAGCCGGATCGGCCGGACGACGGTACGGGGGCCGTCCATACCGCTGTGCGCTGGTTCGTCCTGGCCGGCGGTAAGCGGATGCGGCCGTTGTTCTGTTACTGGGGCTGGCGGGGGTTCGGTGGCCCGGACGGCTCGCCGATCGTGACCGCCGCCGCCTCGCTGGAGCTGTTCCACGCGTTCGCGCTGATCCACGACGACATCGTGGACCGCAGCGACCGCCGCCGGGGCGCGCCGACGCTGCACCGGTTCTTCGCAGACCTGCACACCCGCTCCGGCCGGCCGGGCGACGCCACGGCGTACGGGCGGCAGGCGGCGCTGCTCTGCGGTGACCTCTGTGCCACCTGGTCGGCGCAGATGTTCCACGGGTGCGGGCTGCCGCCCGAGCGGCTGCACCGGGGGCACGTGCTGCTGGCCCGGATGCGTTCGGAGGTGATCGCGGGGGAGTACCTGGACGTGGTCGGGGCGGCCGGGGACGGCTCGGTGGCGGGCGCACTCACCGTGGTACGGCTGAAGACGGCCCGCTACACCGTGACCCGTCCGGTGCAGATCGGCGCCGCGCTCGCCGGCGCGGCGCCGGAGGAGGTGGCGGCGCTGGCCGGGTTCGGCGATCCGCTCGGGGACGCGTTCCAGCTCCGTGACGACCTGCTCGGCGTCTTCGGCGACCCGGCGGTGACCGGCAAGTCCAACCTGGACGACCTGCGGGAGGGCAAGCCGACGGTGCTGCTGGCGCTGGCCCGGGCGTCCGCCTCCCCGGCCGGCGCGGCCCGGCTGGAGAAGCTGGTCGGCGATCGTGAACTCGATCAGGCGGGTGCCGCCGAGGTGCGGGGCATCGTCGAGGAGTCCGGCGCCCGGGATGCGGTGGAGCGGATGATCCGTACCCGGGCCGAGGCGTCGGTGCTCGCGCTGGAGGCGCTGCCGCTGGCGGAGCCGGCGCGGCGGGTGCTGGCCGGGCTCGTGGAGCGGGCGGTCGACCGCCACGAGTGACACCTACTTTTGTCGCTGAGCGCCGAAAGTGAAAGCCGATCGATCAGAAGCTATGGACACGCTGATCGAAAGGTCTTAATGTCGTGCACAGCACAACGCTGTTTCGTCGAGGTGACCGCCCCCGCACCGCCCGCCTCGGCGAGGCGCAGCATCCCCCGCTCGGCATCCGGCGCGACGCGCGCCCGGTCCTGGCTGCGCGCGTCAGGAAGGACAGCACAGCATGTCCAGCCACCACCACCCCCGTGCCCGACGACCGTTCGCCGCTGCCGCAGCGCTGCTGCTCGCGGCCACCGCCAGCGCCGTCACCGCGGCCGCGGCGCCCGTCCCGGCGTCCGCCCACCCGATCCCGGCGAGCGACTTCCAGCAGGTCGAACTCGCCCGCGGTGTCGCCGAGACCGGCGAACCGATGTCGCTCGCGGTGCTGCCGGACCGGTCGGTCCTGCACACCGCCCGCAACGGCACGCTGCGCCGCACCGACGCGGCCGGCGCCACCACTGTCATCGGCACGCTGCCGGTCTACACCCACGACGAGGAAGGGCTCCAGGGCGTCGGCGTCGACCCCGGCTTCGCCTCGAACCGGCACATCTACCTCTACTACGCGCCGCCGCTGTCCACCCCGGCCGGGGACGCGCCCGCCACCGGCACCGACTTCTCCGCCTGGCAGGGCGTCAACCGGCTCTCCCGGTTCACGCTCAACGCCGACTTCACGCTCAACCAGGCCAGCAAGGTCGACGTGCTCGACGTACCGGCCGACCGGGGGCTGTGCTGCCACGTCGGCGGCGACATCGACTTCGACGCGGCCGGCAACCTCTACCTGTCCACCGGTGACGACACCAACCCGTTCGACTCCGCCGGTTACGCGCCGATCGACGAGCGCACCAACCGCAACCCCGGGTACGACGCGCAGCGCAGCGCCGGCAACACCAACGACCTGCGGGGCAAGATCCTGCGGATCAAGGTGAACGCCAACGGCACGTACTCCATCCCGGCCGGCAACCTCTTCGCGCCCGGCACCGCGCGGACCCGCCCGGAGATCTACGCGATGGGTTTCCGCAACCCGTTCCGGATCAGCGTCGACAAGGCCACCGGCGTCGTCTACGTGGGCGACTACGGGCCGGACGCCGGCACCACCACGGCCCGCGGCCCGTCCGGGCAGGTCGAGTTCAACCGGGTCACCGGGCCCGGCAACTACGGCTGGCCGTACTGCACCGGCACCAACACGGCGGCCGAGACGTACGCCGAATGGGACTTCGCCACCGGCACCGCCGGCGCGAAGTACAACTGCACCGGCGGTCCGACGAACAACTCCTTCCGCAACACCGGCCTGGCCACGCTGCCGGCGGCGAAGCCGTCCTGGATCCGCTACGCCGGTGACGCCGGCAGCCCGCCCGAGTTCGGCGGCGGCTCCGAGTCGCCGATGGGCGGCCCGGTCTACCGGTACGACGCGGCGAACCCGTCCACCACGAAGTTCCCGCAGTCCTTCGACGGGCAGTTCTTCGCCACCGAGTTCGGCCGGGGCTGGATCAAGCCGATCCACGTCAACGCCGACGGCTCACCCGGCACCATCGACACGTTCGGCTGGACGGGCAAGCAGGTGATGGACTCCGCGTTCGGCCCGGACGGCGCCTACTACGTGCTCGACTACGGCACCGGCTACTTCAACGGCGACGCCAACTCGGCGCTGTACCGCTTCGACTACCTCGGCGGCGCCAACCGCGCCCCGGTGGCCCGCGCCGCCGCCGACCGGACCTCCGGCGCCGCGCCGCTCGCTGTGGCGTTCTCCTCGGCCGGCTCGTCCGACCCCGAGGGCGGCGCGCTCACGTACGCCTGGACGTTCGGCGACGGCGGCACCTCCACCGCGGCGAACCCCTCGCACACCTACACCGCGAACGGCAGGTACACCGCCACGCTCACCGTCCGCGACCCGCAGGGCGCCACCGGCACCGCGAGCGTGACTGTCACCGTCGGCAACACCGCGCCGACAGTGGTCATCGAGACGCCCGGCAACGGCAAGCTGTTCTCCTTCGGCGACACCGTGCCGTTCCGGATCACCGTCACCGACCCGGAGGACGCCACGATCGACTGCACGAAGGTCAAGATGACCTACGTGCTCGGCCACGACCAGCACGGCCACCAGATCACCTCGGCGACCGGCTGCACCGGCTCGATCGCCGTACCCGTCGACGGTGAGCACGACGACGCGGCGAACATCTTCGCCGTCTTCGACGCCGAGTACACCGACTCCGGCGGCCTCACCACGCACACCCAGCACACGCTCCAGCCCCGGCACCGGCAGGCCGAGCACTTCAGGACCTCGTCCGGGATCAACACGTTCGACAAGGCCACCGCCGAGGGCGGCAAGACCGTCGGCGACATCCAGAACGGCGACTGGATCGCGTTCCAGCCGTACCTGCTCGCCGACGCCACCGGGTTCACCGCGCGGGTCTCGTCCGCCGGGGCCGGCGGCACGCTGCAGGTGCGGGCCGGTTCGGCCACCGGCACCGTGCTCGGCTCGGCCACCGTCCCGGTCACCGGCGCCTGGGACACGTTCACCACAGTCACCGGCACGATCGCCAATCCGCCGGCCGGCACCACCACGCTCTACCTGACGTTCGCCGGGGGCAGCGGGGCGCTCTACGACCTGGACGCGTTCACGCTCACCACCTCGGCCGTCCGGACCGGCCCGGTCAAGGGCCTGGCCGGCAAGTGCCTGGACGTGCGCAACGCGGCGACCGCGGACGGCACCCAGATCCAGCTCTACACCTGCAACGGCACGACGGCGCAGTCGTGGACCGTGACCCCGAACGCCATGGTGAAGGCGCTCGGCAAGTGCCTGGACGTCTCCGGCGGGGCCACCGCCGACGGCACGAAGATCCAGCTGTACGCCTGCAACGGCACGGGTGCGCAGAACTGGTCGGCGCAGGCCGACGGGACGCTGCGCAACCCTCAGTCCGGCAAGTGCCTGGACGTGTCCGGCAACAACTCGGCCGACGGCACGGCGGTGCACCTGTGGACCTGCACGGGTGCCGCGAACCAGCGCTGGACCCTGCCCTGAGGATGAAGGAGAACCAGATGAAACTCCTGCGTACCGCAC
This sequence comes from Micromonospora sp. CA-248089, assembly GCF_050948515.1. Classification (NCBI taxonomy): domain Bacteria; kingdom Bacillati; phylum Actinomycetota; class Actinomycetes; order Micromonosporales; family Micromonosporaceae; genus Micromonospora; species Micromonospora sp. CA-248089. The sequence continues at coordinate 4,961,120 of NZ_CP192016.1, read as the reverse complement.
TGGGGGCGGTGACCGCCGTCCTGGCCACCATCGCCTGCACGGCGCCCGCGGGTCCGGCCACCGCGGCCGACGCCCCCTACGACGTGCTCGTCTTCTCCAAGACCGCCGGTTTCCGCCACGACTCCATCGCCACCGGCGTGCAGGCGGTACGGGAACTGGGCGCGGCGAACAGCTTCACCGTCACCGCGACCGAGGACGCCGCCCAGTTCACCACCGCCAACCTGGCCCGTTTCGAGGCGGTGATCTTCCTCAACACCACGGGCGACGTCCTCAACGCCAGCCAGCAGTCGGCGTTCGAGGCGTACATCGGCGCCGGCGGCGGGTACGTCGGCGTGCACTCCGCCGCCGACACCGAGTACGACTGGCCGTTCTACGGCAACCTGGTCGGCGCCTGGTTCGCCTCCCACCCGGCCATCCAGCCGGCCACCGTCAAGGTGGAGGACCGGGCGCACGCCGCGACCGCGCACCTGCCCCAGCAGTGGAACCGCACCGACGAGTGGTACGACTACCGCACCAACGCCCGCTCCACCGCGCACGTGCTCGCCAGCCTCGACGAGTCCTCGTACTCCGGGGGTTCGATGGGCGGCGACCACCCGCACGCCTGGTGCAAGACGTACAGCGGCGGCCGGTCCTTCTACACCGGCGGCGGCCACACCCAGGCGTCGTACGCCGACGCGGCGTTCCGCAACCACCTGCTCGGCGGCATCCGCTACGCGGCCGGGCGCACGAAGGCCGACTGCCGGCCGGAGACCGGCTACACCGCGCTCTACAACGGCGGCACCACCGGCTGGTCCCAGGCCGGGCCGGGCAGCTTCACCAACGCCGACGCCACGCTCACCTCGGTCGGCGGCATGGGCCTGTACTGGTACAGCGCGAAGCAGTTCACCAACTACTCGCTGAAGCTGGACTGGCGGCTGGCCGGTGACGACAACTCGGGCGTGTTCGTCGGATTCCCGCCGTCGAGCGACCCGAACTCGGCGGTCGACAACGGCTACGAGGTGCAGATCGACCCCACCGACGCAGCCGACCGGACCACCGGCGCGATCTACGGCTTCAAGTCCGCCGACCTGGCGGCCCGGGACGCGGCGCTCAACCCGGCGGGGGAGTGGAACACCTACGAGATCCTGGTCGAGTCCGAACGGCTCCAGGTCTTCCTCAACGGCGTCCGGATCAACGACTTCACCAACACCGACCCGGCCCGGTCGCTCGCCGGGCACGTCGGCATCCAGAATCACGGCACCGGCGACGACGTGTCGTTCCGCAACATCCGGATCAAGGAACTCGGCGGCACGCCGCCGCCGACCGGCAACACCACCGTCCAGGCCGAGGCGTTCGGTTCGGCGAGCGGCGTCAGCGCGTACCCCAAGGCCGGCGCCAACGGCGGCCAGACCCTGGGGTACGTGGACCCGGGCGACTGGGCCGCGTACCCGGGGCTGGACCTGACCGGTGTGACGTCGCTGCGCGCCCGGGTGGTCTCCGGCGGCCCGGGCGGCACGCTCCAGGTGCGGACCGGCTCGCCGACCGGGCCGGTGCTCGGCCAGGTGGCGGTGCCGAACACCGGCAGCTGGACCACGTTCGCCGACGTGAGCACCGCGCTCACCGGCGTGCCGTCCGGTACGCAGACCGTGCACCTGACGTTCGCCGGCAGCGGCTCCGGGCTGTTCGACGTCGACGACTTCACACTGGTCCGCGGCACCGCGAGCGGCGGCACCGGCCCGATCCGGGGCCTGGCCGGCAAGTGCCTGGACGTGCGCAACGGATCGTCGGCCGACGGCACGCAGATCCAGCTCTACACCTGCAACGGCTCGACGGCGCAGGCGTGGACGGTGACGCCGAACGGGCCGGTGAAGGCACTGGGCAAGTGCCTTGACGTGTCGGGCGGCGGCAACGCCAACGGCACGAAGATCCAGCTGTACGCGTGCAACGGCACGGGTGCGCAGAACTGGTCGGCGCAGGCGGACGGGACGGTACGCAACCCGCAGTCCGGCAAGTGCCTGGACGTGTCCGGCAACAACTCGGCCGACGGCACGGCGGTGCACCTGTGGACCTGCACGGGTGCGGCGAACCAGCGCTGGACCCTGCCCTGACGGAGGCCATAGAGTGGAGGCGGCGACCGCGAGGTGGCCGGTGACCCGGCGGGAGGCGCAACCTGTCCGGGAGCAGACGCTCCGGCGTCCACCGGTGCCCACGCGACCGCCGCCTCCGGTCGTCCTCGCCCCGGTCCGTGACGGAATCCCCCATCACCACAGGGGAGAAGGACAATGGCGCGACCCATCACGCTCTTCACCGGCCAGTGGGCCGATCTGCCGTTCGACGAGGTCTGCCGGCTCGCCGCCGAGTGGGGCTACGACGGGCTGGAGATCGCCTGCTGGGGCGACCACTTCGAGGTGGACAAGGCGCTCGCCGACGACTCGTACGTGGAGCGCAAGCGGGCCACTCTGGCCAAGCACAACCTCCAGGTGTTCGCCATCTCCAACCACCTGGTCGGCCAGGCGGTCTGCGACCACCCCATCGACGAGCGCCACCAGGACATCCTGCCGGCCCGGATCTGGGGCGACGGCGAGCCGGAGGGGGTGCGGCAGCGGGCCGCCGAGGAGATCAAGGACACCGCACGGGCGGCGGCGAAGCTCGGCGTCCGTACCGTCGTCGGCTTCACCGGTTCGTCGATCTGGCACACGGTGGCCATGTTCCCGCCGGTGCCGCCGGCCATGATCGAGCGCGGCTACCAGGACTTCGCCGACAGGTGGAACCCGATCCTGGACGTCTTCGACGAGGTGGGCGTGCGGTTCGCGCACGAGGTGCACCCCAGCGAGATCGCGTACGACTACTGGACCACCAAGCGCACGCTGGAGGCGATCGGGCACCGGGAGGCGTTCGGGCTCAACTGGGACCCGTCGCACTTCGTCTGGCAGGAGCTGGACCCGGTGAACTTCATCTTCGACTTCGCCGACCGGATCTACCACGTGGACTGCAAGGACGCGAAGGTTCGTACCGGGGACGGGCGGCGCGGCCGGCTCTCCTCCCACCTGCCGTGGGCCGACCTGCGGCGCGGCTGGGACTTCGTCTCCACCGGCCACGGCGACGTGCCGTGGGAGGACTGCTTCCGGGCGCTGAACGCGATCGGCTACGACGGCCCGATCTCGGTCGAGTGGGAGGACGCCGGCATGGACCGCCTGGTCGGCGCGCCGGAGGCACTCCAGTTCGTCCGCCGCCTGGCCTTCGACGCCCCGTCAGCCGCCTTCGACGCCGCCTTCAGCAGCCGCGACTGACCCCTCACGTTCCCCGCCCCCGCCCTCCTCGCCCCCGCGATCTTGCAGTTGCGGCCCTGCCAAAACGGGTGTAACCCACATCCCGTGGGCCGCAAGTGCAAGATCGACGGCGTGGAGGGTGGGGTGGGGCGGCGCGGGGGTGGGGGCTAGCGGGCGGCGTAGGTCTGGGTGCTTACCAGGTGGGCCGCGCCTATCAGGCCTGCGGTGTCGCCCAGGTCGGACAGGACGATCGGCATGCTGCCGGTGGCCAGCGGCGTGGAGCGCCGGTAGACCACGCCCCGGATCTCCGCGAGCAGCACCGGCCCGATCCCGGCCGGCGCACCGCCGATGATCACGATGGCCGGGTTGACGAAGCTGACCAGCCCGACCAGCACCCGCCCGAGCCGGCGGGCGGCGTCGCGCACGAGCGTCTGCGCCGCCGGGTCGCCCTCGGTGGCCGCCGCCGCCACGTCGGCCACCGACAGCGGACCGGCCGCCGCCAGCCGGTCCGCCAGCGCCGTCGAACGCCCGGCCCGCGCGGCGGTCACCGCCTCCCGCACCAGTGCGACATCCCCGCAGTACGCCTCGACGCACCCGTTGTTGCCACAGCCGCAGAGCGGCCCGTCCTCGGTGAGCTGGAAATGGCCGATGTCGCCCGCCCCGCTGGCCGCGCCCCGGTACAGCGCGCCGGCGAGCACCAGCCCGCAGCCGATCGCCTCACCCAGCTTGACGTAGAGGAAGTCGTCGAACGGGCGGCCGGTGCCCGCGTGCCGCTCGCCGAGGGCCATCGCGTTGGCGTCGTTGTCCACCTGCACCGGGCAGCCCAGTTCGGCGGCGAGCGTGTCGCGTACCGGGTAGCGGTGCCAGCCGGGCAGGGCCGGCGCGGAGACCGGCGTGCCGTCGCGGACCTCGACCGGCGCGGGCAGCGCGACGCCGACGCCGGTGAGCGACGCCAGTCCCGCCTCGACGCGCAGCTTGCCGAGCAGTTCGACGACGCGGCCGACCACCACGTCCGGGCCGAGCCGGACGTCCACCGGCTCGTCGTGGCGGGCGAGCGGGTTCAGCTCGCCGTCGGTGAGCGCGACCCGCAGCACGCCGTCGCCGACGAGCACCGCGCCGAACCGGACCTGCGCGCCGATGCGCAGCAGCGACGAGCGGCGTCCGCCCCGCGACGCGGCCGGACCGGCGGTCTCCACCAGGCCGAGCGCGGTCAGCCGGTCCACCTCGGCGGCGAACCGGGCCCGGGGCAGGCCGAGGAGATCGGCCAGTTCGACCCGGGAGCGTGGGCCGTCGTCGCGCAGCAGGCGCAGCAGCCGCGCCTGATCCGCCGTCTCCGGTCCGACCATCGGCATGTGGTCACCTCCCACCGAGAATGTGCCACATCGCCGCCCGCGCACACGGGAGCGGGCCGGTCACCCGGAGGTGACCGGCCCGCTGTCCGCTTGCGTCAGAGCGTGTTGCCGGTGCTGGACGGCTTGGTGCTCGTGCCGGTGCTGGTCGAGCCGGACGCGCTGGTCGAGCCCGTGCCGTTGGCGCTGCGGCTGCCGACCGCGGCCGGCGTGCCGGCGAACGGCTTGTCGGCGTCGGTCATGCCCGGCTTGCCGCCGTTGGTGGCGAGCTTCTCACCGAGCTTGGTCTGCCCCAGCTTGTCCTTGCCCTCCGAGTAGAGCCGGTTCGCCTGGGCCTGCGCGACCCCGGCCGCCTCCTGGACGGTCGGGTGGTCGAGCACCTTGCGCCCGCGGACCACCAGCTCCTCGTACTTCTCCCGGCCGGCACGGGCGCCCAGGACGAATCCCGCAGCCAGCCCGCCAAGAAACATGATCTTTCCGCGCATGGCGGCTCCTTCCGTACCTGACGCTCTCGCCGGTTTCCCGCCAGCTTGGCGGAACGACCGTCTCGCGCCTGCGTTCTCTGTCGACGGCTAACTACCCATCCTGCTCTCCGCTCATGCCTCCCTGTGCCGAGATGACGATTTGTCCGGAATCCTGGCGCGTCCGCCGGTCGGGTCCGGTCCCGGCAACCCCCTGGCGCACCACCCCCCGATGTCCTGTACTCTTGTCCCCGTCGCACGGAGCGGAGAGATCCGAACCGAGCGGTGCACGGTCCCCTGTAGCTCAATTGGCAGAGCAGCCGGCTGTTAACCGGCAGGTTATTGGTTCGAGTCCAATCGGGGGAGCTTCGCTCCACGTCACGCCCGTCGGTAGATCCGGCGGGCGTTCGTCGTTCCTGCCTCCCTTCGCGCGTGCCCGGCTGCCCGGTTTCCGCCCGCGAGTCCCCGTTCGCCCGGCAGGATGGTCGGCGTCGACTTAGACTCCCGCTGCGTCGATTGATGCGTCGATTCGAGGACGGTGGAGATGGCCGCAGGACGCAGCCGCTGGACCGCGACGCTGATCGCGGTGGCGGTGGTGCTCGGCTGGCTGATCGTCGGCGGCATCGCCGGCCCGTACTCCGGCAAGCTCGGCGAGGTCTCCACCAACGACAACGCCTCCTTCCTGCCGGCCGACGCCGAGGCCACCCGGGCACAGGACCTCGCCGCCGGATTCGTCGACCGGGAGACCACCCCGGCCCTCGTGGTCTACGAACGCCCCGGCGGCCTCACCCCGGCCGACCAGCAGCGCATCCAGGCCGACGCGACCCGCTTCGCCGAGGTGCCGGGCGTGGTCGGCCCGCTGCCGCCGCCGATCGTCAGCCAGGACAAGCAGGCCGCCCAGGTGATCGTGCCGATCGACAGCGCCGAGGGCGAACAGATCCGGTCCGTTGTGGAACGCCTGCGCGACATCGCCGGCCCGGACCGCGACGGGCTCACCGTCGACGTGGCCGGACCCGCCGGGCTGCTCGGCGACCTGATCGAGGTGTTCAGCGCGATCGACGGGCCGCTGCTGCTGGTCACGCTCACAGTGCTGCTCGTCATCCTGCTCGTCGTCTACCGCAGCCCGGTGCTGTGGATCTTCCCGCTGCTGGCCGCCGGGATGTCGTACTCGCTCGCCGCCGTCTTCGTCTACCTGCTCGCCGACCACGACATCGTCAAGCTCAACGGGCAGGCGCAGGGCATCCTCACCGTGCTCGTCTTCGGCGCCGGCACCGACTACGCGCTGCTGCTCATCGCCCGCTACCGGGAGGAACTGCACCGGCACGAGCGGCCCTGGGACGCGATGCGGACCGCCTGGAAGGGCGCCGCCCCGGCCATCGTCGCCTCGGGCGCCACAGTCATCGTCAGCCTGCTCTGCCTGCTGCTGTCCAGCCTCAACTCCAACCGCGCGCTCGGCCCGGTCAGCGCCGTCGGCATCGCCGCCACGCTGCTGGTGATGCTCACGTTCCTGCCCGCGCTGCTGGTCCTCGGCGGCCGCTGGGCGTTCTGGCCCCGGCGACCCCGGTACGACCAGGCCGACCCGCGCGCCGAGCACGGCATCTGGGCGCGGATCGCCGGTTTCGTGGCGCGCCGCGCGCGTACCGTCTGGGTCGTCACCGCCGTCGCGCTCGCCGCCCTCGCGATCGGGGTGACCCAGCTCGGCGCCACCACCCTCGGTCAGTCCCAGCTGTTCACCCAGCGCACCGACTCGGTGGCCGGGCAGGAGGTCATCGACAGGCACTTCCCGGCCAGCACCGGCAGCCCCGCCACCGTCTTCACCACCCAGGACACCGCGCGGCAGGTCGCCCAGGTGGCGCAGGGCGTACCGGGAGTCGCCTCGGTGCTGCCGCTCGGCGAGCGGGGCGAGAACGCGCCGCCCGACCCGGACGCGCCCCCGAAGGTGGTCGACGGGCGGGTGCAGCTCAACGTCACGCTCGCCGACGCGCCGGACAGCAACGGCGCCGAACGCACCATCCGCGAACTGCGCGAGGCGGTGCACCGGGTACCCGGCGCCGACGCCGTGGTCGGCGGGTTCACCGCGATCAACGTCGACACCGCCGACGCCTCGGTACGCGACCGCGACGTCATCATCCCGGTGGTGCTGCTCGTCATCGCGGTCATCCTGGCCCTGCTGCTGCGCGCCCTCGTCGCCCCGGTGCTGCTGATCGCCACGGTGGTGCTGTCGTTCCTGGCCACGCTGGGCCTGTGCGCGCTGCTGTTCCGGTACGTCTTCGACTTCCCCGGCGTCGACCAGTCCTTCCCGCTGTTCGCGTTCGTCTTCCTGGTCGCGCTCGGCATCGACTACAACATCTTCCTGATGAGCCGGGTCCGCGAGGAGTCGGTACGCCGCGGCACCCGCGCCGGTGTGCTCGCCGGACTGGCCGTCACCGGCGGCGTGATCACCTCCGCCGGCATCGTGCTCGCCGCCACGTTCTCCGCGCTCGCCGTCCTGCCGCTCGTGGTGCTCGTCGAGCTGGGCGTGGCGGTAGCCGTCGGCGTCCTCCTCGACACCATCGTGGTCCGCTCGCTGCTGGTGCCCGCGCTCGCGTACGACATCGGGCCGAAGGTCTGGTGGCCGGGCCGCTTGTCGCGGTCGCACCGCGAGGGCGACCGAGCCGGGGCGGGGGTGGACCGTGCCTGACACGGACGTGGTGGTCGTCGGCGGCGGCCTGGCCGGTCTCGCCGCCGCCCGGCGGCTGCACCGCGCCGGCGTGCCCTGGCGGCTGCTGGAGGCGGGCGACCGGCTCGGCGGGCGGGTCGCCACCGACCGGGTCGACGGGTTCCTGCTGGACCGGGGCTTCCAGGTGCTCAACGCCGCGTACCCGCGACTCACCGGCCTGGTCGACGTCGGCGCGCTCGGGATGGGCTGGTTCACGCCCGGCGTGCTGGTACGCCGTGGCGACCGGCTGGAACGCCTGGTCAACCCGCTGCGCGAACCGACCGGCGCGCCCGGCACGCTCACCGCCGGCATCGGATCACTGACCGACCGGTTGCGGTTCGCCGCGCTCGCCGCCGGCTACGCGACAGTGCCGGTCGGGCGGCTGCTCGGCACACCCGAGACCACCGCCGAGACGGCGCTGCGAAGGGCCGGGCTCTCCGACGCGATCATCGAGGAACTGCTCCGGCCGTTCCTGTCCGGCGTGCTGCTCGACCGCGAGCTGGCCACCTCCAGCCACGTCCTCGCGGTCATCATGCGCTCCTTCGCCCGGGGCCGGATCGGCCTGCCGGCGGACGGCATGGCGGCGCTGCCCCGGGCGCTCGCCGCGCCGCTGCCCGCCGAGCTGATCGAGCTGAACAGCCCGGTCACCGAGGTCGCGCCCGGCCGGGTCCGCACCCCGTCCGGCGAGATCACCGCCCGCGCCGTCGTGGTCGCCGTCGACCCGCCGGCGGCGGCCACGCTGCTGCCAGGGCTGCCGCGGGTACGCATGCACGCGTACACCACCTACTACCACCGCTCCGGCACGGCGCCACTGGACGAGCCGATCCTGCTGCTCGACGGCGACCGGCGCGAACTCGTCGCCAACACGGTGGTGGTGAGCCGCGCCGCGCCCACGTACGCCCCCGACGGCCAGCACCTCGTCGCCACCTCGGTGGTCGGCCCGCAGGCACCGCCCGAACCGGTGATCCGGCGCGAGCTGGACCGCCTCTACGGCCGCTCCACCGCCGACTGGACCCACCTCACCACCGTCACCGTGCCGGAGGCGCTCCCGGCCGCACCGCCACCACAGGGCCGGCTGCGCAAACCGGTGGTGCTCGGCGACGGCCTGTACGTAGCAGGCGACCACCGGGACAGCCCGTCCATCCAGGGGGCGCTCGCCAGCGGGTGGCGTACGGCCGGCGCGGTCCTCGCGCAGTTGCGGCGCGCGTGAGCGATTGGTCGACGGGTTGCGCGTTGTTATCCTCGCGTAGCCCATCGTGCTGTCGCGGCCGTTGTTTCCGCCCGGTAGGTGGTGGTCCGCGCAGCGATCGGCGGGTTACGATCCGGCGCGGTCACGGGGCGGTAGCTCAGCCGGTTAGAGCAGGGGACTCATAATCCCTCGGTCGCGGGTTCGAACCCCGCCCGCCCCACCACATGTTTTCCCTGGTTAGCCACTTCGTCCTCGAACAGGTGCGCTTACACGTCCAACGTCATGGCCGCCGAAGCGTGCCCGAGCATCGGTATCTGCCGACGGGTGGCGGGCTTGGGAATCCTTGTGTCAGGGGACCGATGGAGGCCAGCGATGCCTGCGCCAGTCCTCCCAAGTCGCGAATCCTGCCGGCGGGCAATCGACAGGTTCACTGCCGTCGAGTTCCCCTTCGGTCGGGATGCTGATGACGGCAGCCCACCCGGCGAGTTCCTCGTCGGACATGTGCCACGTCGTGTGCGGCTCTTCGGCTTGGCGCCGGTCAAGTCGTCTCCGCTGCTCGGCCGGTGGGAGTTCGAAGTAGCGCATCTCCACCGCCGCGCCGAGGTCGGCAGCTGCCTGCCGTAGCGCGGAGCGCTCATCTCGACCCCAGAGGCCGAAGTCGATGACGACGTTGATGCCGAGCTCGAGAGCGCGCAGCCCGATCTCGATGAGCCGTCCTTCGATCACGTCCGAGGCCGACGGCGGGTTCGCGAGGCCGTACAGGGCCTTTACCCACTCGTCCTTCGTGAGGCGAAGAGCCTGCTCCTCGGCTTCTATGCGCCGCGCTTCTGTGGTCTTCCCGGTGCCTGGCAGTCCTACCGTCAGGAACAGAGTCGGTCGTGTCGTCATCGTTTCCCCATCTGAACGGCTGCGCCATCATCGCTGACGTTCGCTCATGCCGCGACCAGCGCGTAGGTGTCGCCGATCAGTTGGCGGACGGGTGTCGCGCATCAGCCGACGGAAGACAAGAGTTCTATACCGCGAACTGCCGAATTGGCCTCTTTAGGATCAAGGCGGCCTGCTGGCGGCGCAAGCGCCGGCATCGGCCGGGCCGGCCGGCCACGCTGACGGGGCCTACCAAGGGCTTGAAGGGCTGTGAGGCGGGACGATCGGCGTAGGCGTCGCTCCCAGTTGAGGTTGGGGCGATCGGCTGCCGCGCAGCGGAGCTGCTTGCCCCCGGCCTCTCGTAGGTCGCCGAATGCGGTTTGACGACGATGAGGACCAGGGCGTGAACCGTCCCCGGGTGCCCGATCCTCTACGGCACCCGCCCGGCGTCAAGGGCGCTGCGCGTCGGCATGCCGATGGCCTACAGCCATCCTTGACCCCAACCGGGCACGGCAGTTCTTGGCACCTATCCGGGGGACGGGGGCAGACTGGCGGCTATCCGTCGAGGATCTGGACGGTCTGCGACGGCATCTTGATCCAGAGGGGCAGCCTTGGATGTGAACCGCGACGAATCAACGGTGACCGTCCCACTTGACCGGGCGATCGAGGTAGCTCGCTTCCTTGAGTGCCTCACCCGCTCGATTGACCGGATCGGTTCAAGGATGGCAGGCGGCCTTGCAGACGCCGGGACCGTCGACCGCTTCATCGACGAGTGGCTGATCGGCCCTCAAGCGTCTCGGGCGCGAAGGGTCCTATGGGATGCCATCAGTCAGGTGATCGGTGAGGAGGCGGTGGAGGGAATCGCTGAAGCAGTGCCCAGATTCCCGGACGCCCCACCTGATGAGGTGGGACGGCTTCGACAGGAGCTGTCGGCGTGGCAGAAGGCGCTCGATGGGTAGCCGCCTCTTGCGGGACGAGAGGCTTGCGGGCAGTTCGCACCCAGTCCGCAAGAGGCCGACCGCCGCTGGGGGAGTGGTGAGAGATATCGAAAGGTGTTTCCGCTGGTGAGAGCCCATTCAGGCAGGTCGCTGGGTCGCCCATCTTGATCTCATGATTCCTCGGTGGCGGGGGCGAACCCCCGCCCGACCCACCAGCCGTTTTCCCAGCTCAACCACGATCAGGACGTCATCGCGGTGCGACGCGGGGCGCGACCACTGCGCGGTGGGGCGGCCGTCGAGACGCCACGGGTGCCCGTTGACCCGCGGCCAGCCTTCAGGCGAGTTCTCCCAGTTCTCCTGCCGGCCGTACACCGTGAGGTCCAGGGCGTGGTAGGTGGTCATCAACGCCTCAACGCCCCGCCCGGTGGTCCAGTAGGTCTCGTAGACGTTGTCGCCGTCGCGCAGGTAGCACGCGATGAACCCGAAGTGACGACCGTCGGCCAGAGCCGGGTCGGAGTCTTTCGCCGAATACCAGGGGAACCGGTAGCCCATGAACTCGGCGAACGGGGCACTTTCGTCGTAGGGGCCCTCGCAGAACACGGCATAGGTGACGTCCCGAGCGTGCAGGTAGTCCAGCGTCTGCATGTGACAGGTCGAGAAGGTGCACCCCTCACACTGATGCTCGTACGGATTGCCGTCGTGCCACATGTGGAAGTAGGCGATGAGCATCCGGCGGCCCTCGAACACTTCCACCAGCGGGATGTCCCCGCCAGGGCCCCGCACTGTCACCGCCGGCATCAAGGTCATCGGCAGCTGACGACGAGCGGCTGCGATCGCGTCTCCTTCGCGGGTATGGGCCTTCTCCCGTACGAGCAGTTCGTCGCGCTTGCGCAGCCAGGTCTCCCGGTCGACGACCGGGGGCGCGGCGGCGTCGGACGTGGGGGTTGTCGTCATGGCTGTCTCCTTCGTGGAGGGGGATCGGTCACAGGTACAGACGACCGAGTCGGCGATTGTCATCGGTGACCGATGACGGATGGGGTCCGCGGTCGTCAGTACGGTTGTGAGCACCACTCAGTCCCGGGGAAATCACATGTCCGACTCGCCTGACGAGCAGGCAGTCTGGCTGCAGCGCGCCTTCGACGAGCACCGGCGTGAACTGCACGTCCACTGCTACCGCCTCGCCGGGAACGTCACCGACGCGGACGACCTGGTGCAGGAGACCTTCCTGCGTGCCTGGCGGGCTCGCGACCGCTTCGAGGGTCGGGCGTCAGCGCGCACCTGGTTCTACCGGATCGCCACGAACATCTTCCTGGACAGCCGCAAGGCGGCCGGTCACCGGACGGTTCCCTACGGTGATGCGCTGGAGTGGTCCACCGAGCTCGGTCCCTATCCCGACGCCCTGCTGGCCGACGATCCACAGACCGGCCTCGCCGCCCGGGAGACCGTCGAGCTGGCCGTGATCGCCGCGCTCATGTACCTGCCGCCGCGGCAGCGGGCGGCCTTCGTGCTGCGCGACGTCTACGGCTGGACGCCGCAGGAGATCGCGACCTCGCTCGGCACCCCCGTAGCGGCCGTAAACAGCCTCCTCCAGCGGGCCCGCCACACCCTCCGGCGGCGCGCTCCGTCGGACCCGAAGGACTGGCGCCGCCCGCAGCTCACCAGGGAGGACGAAGCGATCCTGCGCCGCTACGCCAGCGCGAAGGACCCGGAGACGATCCGGGCACTGCTCGCCGAGGACGTACGGATCACGATGCCGCCCGAGCCGCCGGTCGTCGGGATCGACGCGGCCGCGGAGTTCCTCGGCCGACCGCTCGACTGGCGTACGTTTCCCACCTCGGCCAACGGGCGCCCGGCGCTGATCAACTATCTCCGCCGGCCCGGCAGCCCGCACTACGAGGCGTTGGTCGTCGACGTACTCCGGATCGAGAACGGAAAGATCGTCGAGAGCAACGCCTTCATCGGTGCCCGTCACGTCACCGCTTTCAGCATGCCCGCCACGCTCGAGCCCTAGGTGAGTAAGCCTCAAGCCATGTTGCCGAGGGAGGGATATCGAGCGGCGTTTCCTCTGGCGAGCGTTCCTAGGAACTCGGCGGGTCGGTTCCGTCGCAAGGGACACCGATGCCCAGCTGCACCTGCGCCGTCTGCCCCCGCGACCGAATGGTGAGCGGTAGGCAGGTTGGCCGCGCAACCCAGGTGCCGCCGACGAAGGCCAGCCACCGAGGTTGGTCATCGACAGGTGCGCAGGCGCGCACATGGGCGCTCACGGCCGGCACCACTGACGAGCCCCATCCGAGGCGCGCCCTGTCCTCCCAGCCGGAAGCCACCCGAAGGTCAACCACCGCGCCGCCGCGTACGACCAGCCCCCATTTGGCGAACAGCCGGGCTGCCGGATCCGACTGCCCCGATTCCTCTGCTTGAAGCACCGGCCGGGCGGGCACCGCAACGTCCTCTCCCACGAGCCGATAAGCCGCCGGCGGTTCCTTGATCACATCGACAGACACGGTACACGGCTCCTGCCTGGCGCTCACGTCAAGCGACGGGGACGCGCTGAGGTCAGTGCCCGGAGACGCAGTTGGCGCGGGTGGGCCGGCCTCGCCCCGGGAGGAGTCGCTTGAGGACGTGCAGGCTGCCGACGTCACCATCAGGCAGACGCTGAGCGGCCACCACACCATACGGCTGGTCCTGTGCACGCGCGTCACCTCCTGAACGGTGAGGCCATCGACGGTAAGGGCGCGACTCGTGAAGTGTCACCGTATCGAAAGGCGGGACGCCTTCGATGCCGTCATCGGTGATCTGTCTGCACTCATGGTCGGCAGCGGTCCGCGTCCGGTCCGCAGGAGGTCGGCGGGCGGGCGGGGAGTGGTGGGAGACGTCGAGAGGCGTTTCCACTGCCAGGAGCCCGCCGCCCACCACGCGAAACGCGCTACTCAGCCGAGCTACCAGTACCTGCCGCAGGTCGGCTCGAGCTTGTCGACCGCGCTCTCCAGGTCGCCGGTGTCGCTCGCGACCTTCACGAGCCCTTCCGCATTCGAGAGCTTGGGCTTGATCGAGCGGACCTGGACGTCCTTCAGGCCGGCGGCCACGGCGAGCGCCCTGAAGTTGCTCCGCAGGGTGCGATCCGCCTGTTCGCCGGCCACCCGGTTCGCCACCGCACCGAGGTTGATCAGCCGGGTGGACGCCTCCGCCCGGGCATTGACGAGCTCGGCCTCTACCGTCGAACTCGCGGCGACCCCGCCCAGGGTGATCAGACCGGCGATGGCCTTCTCCAACGAGCCCTTGACGGCGGTGCAGGCCGCCTTGTTGCTGGTGGCGGCCACTTGCGTGGTCTTCCTGGTCGTGGGCGCCGCCGCGGGGGCTCCCGAGGACCGGGGAGTTCCGGAGGGCCGCGCGGTCCCCGAGGGCCGGGCGGTCGGGGAGGACTCGGGTGTGCGGCTCGGCGTGGCCGTCGGCGCCGTGGGCGTTGCGATGGGTGGCTCCGTAGCGGTACTCGCCGCCACGGCAGTGGGCGTGCTCGGCATCTCGTCGGCGCGGCCACACGCCGAGGCGGTGAGCAGCGTCGCAGCAACCGCCACGCAGAGCCCGAACCGTCGTACCGTCACGTCGTATCCCATCTCGCGGATCTTGCGGAAGCGTGACGATACATGTCAGACGCACTGTCGACCATCGTCGACCGCCTCGGACTGCCGCTGATGGTGAAGCGGGCGGTGCGGGGGATGCCGAGACCCTCGATCGATTCACCACCGATCGGCTGATCGGACCTCGAGCGTCTCGGGCGCGAAGGGTCCTGTGGGATGCCTGTCAGCTCGGCAGAAGGTGCGCGGTGGGTCGAATCAGTGATCGGGCAGGGCGTACCAGCGGCCGGCCTGCACCTCTCACAGCTCGCCCAGCTCGACCAGGTTGACACATGCCGTACGCAACTCCTCGACCGAGGGGCGTGCTCCCGAACTCCGGTCCAGGAAGCGCGTGATCCGCCAGACGTCGAATGCCTCAACACCGCCGACCTGGTCGATGTCGACCTCCTGGTCGTGCTGATCGGTCATCCGGCAGCCGGCGCCATGAACCGAGTACTCGATACCAGTGCTCGCCATGCCCTCCCGAGGCATCCTTCGTGAATGCCTCACTGCCGCCATCAGATCCGAGACGCATCCGAGATCCGCGTAGGCGTCGAACAAACGCGACCGAATGTACGTCAGGGCGGCGGCGTAGCCTCGAACTGCTTCGATCGCTGACTCGGCGCGCTCGTCCACCTGATGAGTATCCCCGTCTGCGAGGTCGCAGCCAGCGAGCGGGCACGGGCGCGGGGGCTCTGGGCGCCACGCCCGGCGGGCGCGCATCTTCCTCACTCACGCTTGCTTCGGCATGCTTACCGGGTGGAAAATCCGCACGCCTCGACACCGCTTCCTCTGCACCTGTACTGCAGGCTCGACGTCCTGGTCACCGACATCGAGGCACTAACCGATCGCGCAGTCGCCGAGCTGCGAGATGCGGATGTGGACTGGCAGACGGAAGACGACGACCTCGAATCGGCGGTCGCAGAGCTGCACGGCAGCATCTCCGCGTCGCTCGGGGCTGTGGTGGACATCAGCCGCCTGATCGACGGCGTCCCCGGAGTCGAGTTCCGAGGCGGCTGGTGCCGGGCCGAACCTGGCTCGCCACGAGACATAGCCGCTCCAGAAAGCCCGGTAATCTTCGTGTTGATCTAGGGTGATGCGGTGACCGCCAAGCCCGTGACGACAGTGCTGTTCGACTTCGCCTGGACTCTGTTCGCCAGGAACTCGGAGCGCTGGGTGGGCAACGCGGCGGCATCGATCGACCGGGCATTGGCTGCCGGCGAGGCGCACCGTATTGCCGGCGACTTCGCGGAACTGTTGCGGGAGACGGCCACGGATCCGGCCCACATCGCCCGAGATCTGGATCCGCGAGTCTGGGATCGGGCGATCCTCGCCGTGCTGAAACAGATTCCCGGGGTGGACCAGGCGCTGGCATCGATGTTGCACGAAACACACGCCGAGGCGATCGAGCCGTACGCCGACACCGTCGCCACCCTGTCCGCATTGCGTGACAGCGGTGTTCGCATCGGTGTCGTCAGCAACGTCGGCTGGGACATCCGCACATGCTTCGCGCGGCACGGACTCGACGGCTGTGTCGATGCGTTCGTACTGTCCTACGAGGTCGGCTTCGTCAAACCGGACCCTCGGATCTGGGGTGCCGCCCTCGAAGCCCTCCATGCCGCACCGGGCCAGACCCTGATGGTCGGTGATCATCCTGCCGGTGACGGCGGATCGGTTTCTGCCGGTATACCAGCGCTGATCCTGCCGATGGTGGATTCGCCCGCGCGGAAACGCGGCTTCGAACACGTGCTCAGGCTTGCCCAGGTTCCGTCCTGACCGGTCGCCGGCAATCACGGGAAGCTCCTTCGATCACCGTCGTCGTCCATTGTCATCTCGGTAGGGGCTTTCGCTGCGCGTCGCTTCGCGCCAACCCGAGGGTGGGTGCAGTCGATGACGCTTTTTCGGCGCTCATTGCGTGGCCGCGACCTGGACGACGCTGCTGCCGCTGGACGTGGCGTTGCCCCCGTCGATCACTGAGGTGACCAGGTCGTAGAAGCCCGGCTCGGCGTCGGGGCCGATCACGATCGTGCTGACGGGGCGTTCGCCGGGAGCGCCCGCCGGCCGGACCGCCGCGGCCGTGAAGGTGACCAGCCCTGGGACTGCCGAGGCGGCCTTGAGGTCGTCCACGGTGCCGTACGGGCCCGTCAGATGTGCGGTCAACTCGACCTGCGACGAGGTGGAGCCCGGCTCGACCGTCCACCGCACGGTCAGGGTCTGGCCCGGGTGGTAGGGCTTGTCGACGTCCAGGTCCGCACAGCAGGTGTATGCCGGCGGCGGCACCGTCTCGGACGGTTCGGCGCCGCAGGCAGCCAGCAACGGCACGACGAGGCAGCTGAGGAGGCGCCGGCGTGGCGAGTTCATGCGCAGGATCGTAGGCGGGGTCCACCGCTGTCAGGGGGGCGGCGGACAGATGTACCGCGGCCTATGGTGGCCGCGTGAACAGACGCCTGTGGGTGGTGTCGGCGCTGGCCGGGACCGCGCTGCTCGCCGTACCGGTGACCGTTGTCGGCGTCCACGTGACCCACCCTCGGAACGAGGACGGCTACCTGGCGCACCTCAAGCAGTACGGCGACCGGCAGAACGACAGGCCGCTGGCGGTGTTGCCGCCGACTGCGGACCTGGTCGCCGAGGGCGACGCGGCGTGCGACTGGTTGCGCGAACAACCGTACGCGCTGTGGCGGCACGATCCGGAGTACCGCGAGCTTGTCGTCTACGAGCGCTACGTCCGGCAGGTCGAGAGCCACCTGCCGGCCTGGGGCGACGAGCTGCCCGACCGGCGATCGGTGACGGGAGCCGCGTGGACCCACCTGTGCCCGGCCGAGTGGGAACTGCGCCAGCCCCGCCGCAACCCCTTCGCCCCCAAGCCGGACTGAACGCGCGTCCCGTCGTACCCGGTGCCCTCGCAGCATCGATCTTGGAGTTGTGGCACCTTGCAAAAGCCGCGTGCGGGACATCCGAGGCGCCACAACTCCAAGATCGACGGAAAGCCCGCGAGGCGGGAGGTCAACGCCCGCGGTTAGCGGCCATCCAGGCGGTGGCGAAGTCGACCAGTGTGCGCTGGCGCATCAGCCGGGCCGTTGCGGTGCCGACCCGGCCGGTTGTCGTGGCGCCTGTCGCCTCGAAGTCGGCGCCCAACTGGTCGAAGTCGTCCTCGTCGGTGACGACGTCGGTCCACGTGGTCCACCGGCTCGTGCCGTCCGGCAGCCGTACCGCCGAGCCCGTCACCGCCCGTGGCGCCGCCGCCTGCCGCCATTCCGCCAGGTGCAGCGAGGTGTTGGAGCTGTGGCCGCAGCCGAGCAGCAGCACCTTGCCGTCGAGCCGGTACACCGCACCCAGCGGGGAGTGCTCGCCCAGCGCGTCGTCGAGGCGGTGTCCGTCCACGACGTCGGGGGCGTGCGCGCCGAGCGCGGCGAAGGACACCTGCGGATGATCGCTGCGGCGGCCGCCGGGCCAGGTGCGTACCGTCTCGGCGACGGCGCCCATCC
Source organism: Micromonospora sp. CA-248089 (assembly GCF_050948515.1). Taxonomy (NCBI): domain Bacteria; kingdom Bacillati; phylum Actinomycetota; class Actinomycetes; order Micromonosporales; family Micromonosporaceae; genus Micromonospora; species Micromonospora sp. CA-248089. The sequence goes on along the minus strand of NZ_CP192016.1, from coordinate 4,943,277 downwards.
ACCGGCTCGGCGTGCGCGCCGGGTCGAAGCCGGGCGTCTGCTCGCGGATGACCGGCCACCACGCCTCGGGTACGGGCGGATCCCGCCACCCGGCCGGGTCCGTGTTGTCCGGGGTGTGCGTCGGCACGACGAGGGTGCCTTCCGGTCCGAGCGCCTCGAGCAGCGCCCACACCACCGCCTCGGTGCCGCCGGCGACGAATCCAAGACTTCGGTACGACGAGTGCAGCAGCAGGACGTCACCCGGGACGATGCCGAGCGCGCGCAGGTCGTACGCGAGCGAGTTGACGGTGTGCGGTGCGGCCTGGTCCACGCGGCGCAGTGTAGGCAGGGCTGAGCCTGGACCGGGGACGGTGCCGGGCCCGCCCCGACGGCGGCGGGCCCGGCCCGCCCCGCGCGTTCGTCGGCGGGCAGTTCACATGGGTACGCCCGACCGATCAGAGCCCGGCCCTACCGGAATCCGGCGTCACGTCCACGGCGGGGGATGCCGGCTCACGTAGTCGCGGGCGCGGGGGAGCGGATCGTCCCAGTACTCGTGCGGCATGCGGTGATGCTGGGCCCGGCAGAAGGTGGCGAGGTCGTCGACGATCGCGATCCGGTCCAGTGGACGCCGTTCGAACTCCCGGTTGGCCGCGAGCAGATCCGCCTCCGGGTTCCAGCCGGCGTGGTCGAACGCCCAGCCCGCCCAGGTCGCGTACACGTGGAAGACCTGGCGCCGGCCCGCGAGCCGCAACCCCGCGAGACCGATCGGCCGGTCGGGGTAGGTGTCCCGGCACGTCCAGGCCAGGATGTGGCAGGCCCCGGCGGCGAAGAACGGCTGGTCGGCGCGTTCCCAGGCGAGTCGCTGGTCGGCCCGTTCCTGCGGCGTACGCCGGAAGACGCCCGCTGCCGTCACTGCCACCGGCGCACGCTAGCCGAGCGGCCATGCGACGCGTGGACCCGCGCATGTGCCGATCCGAACCGGATTGACACGCGGGGTGGTCCGCGGGGGAGAGTCGGGCATGCGCTTCCCGGTGTCCACACCGCCCGCCGTTCCCGCCGGCACGCTCACCACCGGCCCGCAGCCGACGTTGCCCGCCGAGGGCGGCCTGGTCCTGCGCCCCTGGGCGGACGGGGACGCGCCCGCCGTCCTGGCCGCGTACCAGGATCCGGAGATCCGCCGCTGGCACACCCGCCGGCCGTCGTCGCCGGAGCAGGTCCTGCAGTGGATCGCCCACCTCCGTCGTTCGTGGCAGGAGGAGACGGGCGCGGGCTGGGCGGTGACCCGGGGCGACGAGGTGGTGGGCCGCATGGCGCTGGGCGGCTTCAACCTCGACGACGGCGAGGCCGGCTGCGCGTACTGGGTGGTTCCGGCCGCGCGTGGCGCGGGCGTGGCCTCCCGCGCGTTGCGGGCGGTGAGCGCGTGGGCGCTCGGCGAAGGGCGGCTGCACAGGCTCTGGCTCGACCACTCGACCGGCAACGTCGCGTCGTGCCGGGTGGCGGTCAAGGCCGGGTTCCGGCTGGAGGGCACCAAGCGCAGCGCGGCGGTGCACGACGACGGGCGGCACGACATGCACCTGCACGCCCGCGTCCGCGGGGACGCCTGACCGGCCTCACGACTGGGCGGCGGCCACCTCCCGGATGCGCCGCAGCGCCTCCTCCCGGTCCATTCCGGTCGCCTGGAGGATGTCGCTGGCCGCGGTCCGGACCTGCCCCACGATCACCGTGCCGGACAGCCCGGTCCCGGCCAGCTCCGCGCGCGTCGCCGCCGCCACCGCACGCAACGCGTGGCGGCGGGCGTCCTCCGGGCCCTGGTCCGCGAGAACCTCCTCCTGTACGGCGTGCACCGCCGCGCCGAGTGCCTCCACCGCGTCCGGCAGGCTCTCCGGTATCGGCTCCCCGTCCTCGATCAGCACGACGGCCCGGCGGGCCAGTACGCGGGTGTTCCAGACCGCCTGGTCCACGTCCGGCGCGCTGAGCTGGTAGTGCCGGACCGAGCGCCGCCTCGGCCAGCGCGCCGGGGCCAGGTCGACTGTTTCCTTCGCGCCGCCGAAGACGTCCCAGAACCGGCCCAGGTCCGCGCCGATCGCCTGCGACCGGCTCAGCGACCGGTCGGCCAGGTCGTGGTCGCGTCGCCGTAGCGCGGCGGCGGTCGCGGCGAGCTGGTCGGCGAGTTGCCGCAGCGTCGGCGCGGCCACCCGCCGCACGACCCGCAGCGGGTTGATCGGCACCAGCAGCAGCGTCACCACCAGTCCCACGCCGCCGCCGATCAGCGCGTCGACGAAGCGGGGGAACTCCAGTGTGTGCCGGGAGGAGGAGAGCGCGCCGAGCAGCACCGCCGTACCGCTGGCGTTGCCCACGATCCCGCCCCGCGTACTCAGTGCCAGCGCGACCAGGACGGACGCCGCGACGATCACGCCGGTCTGCCACACCCCGGCGCCGACGGCGCCGATCAGCAGGTCCGACACGACGATGCCGAGCGTCACCCCGGCGAGCAGTTCGACGGTGTTGGAGAGGCGCCGTCCGAAGGACGACGTGATCACCGCGACCGCGGCCGCCGGGGCGAAGATCGGGCTCGGCATGCCGGTGAGCCAGCGCGCGACGGCCCAGGCCAGCGCCGCCGCCAGTCCGGCCTGCACGGCGAGTACGGACTTGATCCGCAGCTGCTGCATCCGGTCCCGCCCGGCGGCCCGGCCGCGCTCGGTCACGCGCTCCCATGCCTCGTCGAACCGTTCCGCGTCCAGGCCGGCGCGCCGCGACGACCCCCGCCGGCCGCCGCGCCCCTCCCGCTGCCCGGTCACCGCCGGCGGCTACCCGCAAAAACCGCCGCCAATCCCGGCGTCCGCCGAGCTCAGCCGCCCGGTTCGAGGTACGCGGCCAGGTGCGCCAGCGAGGACGCGATGCCCTCCTCGTGCACCGCCTGGTCGATGCCCGGAGGTACGCCGGTGGCGGTGACTGTCACCTCGGTGCCGTCGCCGGCCGCCGCGAGGTGCCAGGTCATGGTCATGGTGCCCGCGTACGCCGGGTCGTCGGCCTGGAACACGGCGGTCTGCACCACCCGGTGCGCCGGTACGAGTTCGGCGAACCCGACGTCGACCACGTCGGTGGCGTCCGAGGTCTTGCCCGGGTTGTCGGTCGCGTCGAGGTAGGTGAGCACCATCCGGAACCCGCCGCCCGGACGCGGATCCCAGCGCTCGATTCGCCCGCGCATCCCGTCCGGCGGCAGCCACGCCTCCAGGGCCGCCCGGTCCACGAGCGCGTCGTAGACGGCCGCCGGCGCGGCGGCGATCGTCCTGCTGCCCCGATCGACCCTGCTCACCCCCCAACCCTAAGCGCCTCCCACCGCTCGCCGGTCCCGCCCGACGCCGATCTTGGAGTTGTGGCGGTTGACAAATGCCACTGAGTTGGGCGATTCAGGCACCACAACTCCAAGATCGGCGGGGGAGCGGGGCCGGGGCGTGGCCGGTACGCTGCCGCGAATGCCGGTACTGCCGCACCCCGACGCCCCTGCCGACTCGCTGCTGGTCGGTGACGACGACACTCCGCTGGCCCGGATGCGGCTGCGGGACGACGACGGCACGGCGGTCGCGGCCGACGTCCGGCCGCTGCCCGGGGCGCCGCTGACCCGGCTCGTCGGGCAGGTGCGGCGCGACCTGGCCGGGCACCGGCTGGAGACGCCGGACGAGGCGCTCGCGTCGGCACTGGTGGCCGACGGGCTGACGCTGGACCGGGCCGCCACGGACATGCGGCACGACCTGACCGACGTACCCGAAGCGGTGACCCTGCCGGACGGCTGGTCGCTCGGTGCCCCCGGCTGGGACGACGACCTCGCCGCGGGGCTGGACGCGGCGTACGGCCCGGACCATCCGGACGGCCGCTGGCAGCCCAGCGACACCGACGAGGTACGGGCGATGTTCGACACCGGCGAGCCGGTGCCGCCGCTGGTGCCCGCCTCGGCCCGGCTGATCGACCCGGACGGCCGCAGCGCCGGGCACGTGCTGTGCGCCGGACCGGTGCCGTGGACCGACGACGACTGCGTCTGGATCCTCAACCTGGGCGTCGCACCCCGCGCGCAGCGGCGCGGGTTCGGCCGGGCGCTGCTGGTGCACGCGTTGCGCGGCGCGCGCGAGGCAGGACTGCCGTCGGTCGGCCTGTCGGTGGTCGACGGCAACCCGGCCCGCCGGATGTACGACGCCGCCGGCTTCCGCGTCCGCACCCGGGTGCTCACGGTCCGGATCCCCGACGCTTAGAACCCTTGCCGGCGGCGGCGCGCGGCCGACCTTCAGGCGCCGGTGAGCAGGGGGCGGTGCTCGGACCAGAGCCAGCGCAGGTAGTCGCGCAGCCGTTCCGGGGTGGCGATCCACCCCTGGCCGGGATAGCGGAGCAGCCGGCTGACCTCGCCGGCCACCAGGTCGTACCCGGCCGCGCCGGTCTCCGGCACCGGGGCGTCCGGTGCGACAGCCACGGGCAGCGGAACCATCGGGATCCGCAGGCCGGCGTCGTCGCAGGCCCGCAGCACGGTGAGGTAGACCCGGACCAGGTGGTACGGCGAGACGACGAGCGCGACGCTGCCGATGCCCAGCGCCCGTACCTGCTCCACGACCCAGGTGGCCTGCCGGCCGGTGCCGGTGACCGGCTCGGCCTGGAGCACGACCCCCTCGGTCCGGCGCAGACCGAGCCCGCGCAACCGGTCCAGCGTGAGCGGGCGATACGTTCGCTCGGCCGAGTCGGTGTTCGCCACCAGCAGGTGCCGCAGCGCCGGGCCGGGCTCCCAGGCGCGGATCGCGTCGGTGAGGCGCCAGTCCTCGCCCTGGCCGGTGGGCACCACGAGCGCGTCCACCCGTTCGGCGGCGCGGTGGGGGAGCGTGAGGACCATCGTGACCGCCTCCAGCACCGCCAGGAGCCGCTCGGCCGGGACGTCCGCGAACGCCTCCGCCGCCACGAGCCGTGGCAGGGGGCGGGACACACTCGTCACGCCCGCGATCTTGCCACGGCGCGGCGGGCGGGGGATGGAGAGTGGCGCGGTGCGGACGGGGATTGTCAGGTCGCACACCGCCGTGTGCGCGGCGGCGAAATCGAGTACGCGTGCTCATTCGGCCGCCCCGCCGGCCGGGCAGGATCGAAGGCGTGACAACGAGACGTACGCTGCTCGGCGGCCTGATCCTGGCGCTGGCCACGGCCGGCGCCTGGGTGGCCTGGCTGAGCTGGGAGTCCGGCTGGACCGTGGACCCGCGGACCGGCGACATGAGCGGGCCGTACGCGGTCTGGCAGGTCGCCGCCGCGGTGCTGACCCTGGGCGCGCTGGCCGCCGTCGCCGGCTGGTGGCTGAACATCTGGCTGGTGGCAACGGTGATGACAGTGGCGTTCACCGTCCCGTGGGCGGTGCACGCCGCCTCGACCGACGACACCGGCCTGTGGGCGGTCGGTGCGGCGCTGGTGGCGATCGGCACCACCATCGGAACGACGCTGGTCGGCGGCGCCGCCGGCTGGCTCCGCCGCCGGACCGGGTGACGGGGTTGGATGCCGCGGCTACGCGGCCTGCTGCCATAGGATGGCGTCATGAGCGCTGAGGCAGTCGGCATGCACATGCCCGCCGTCGTGACGCTCGACGACGTGGCGGCGATGAATGCCGCGGACCCGAACGGTCACCGCTACGAGACCAGCCCCGAGGGGGTTCTGTCGGTCATGCCGCCGACCGACTCCGAGCACGCCATCATCGCGAGCCGGATCTTCGCCTGGCTGCTCATGGCGGGCTGGCCCGCTGAGCAGGTGCTTCAGGCCGTCGGTGTGCGGGTGCCGGGGCCCAGCGGCGACGGTGGCCGGATCCCCGACATCACGGTGTGGCGGAAGCCGCCCAGCCGTCGCGTCTGGTCCGCCGTCACGGACCTGGTGCTGGTGGTCGAGATCGTCTCGCCCGGTTCGGAGACCATGGACTCGGTGACGAAGGCCCGGGAGTACGCCTCGGCCGGCATCCCGCGTTACTGGGTCGTGGAGCGGGACGGCGCGCAGACCGTCACGCTGCACGAGCTCGCCGGCGACGGCCGGTACGCCGAGCACGCCCGGATGCCGCTCGCCTGGCTGCTGCAGACCGCGCCCGCCGACCATCTCGACGGGTAGGGCGGCCGTACCGGCAGTCGTCAGTCGCGGTTCAGGCGTTCGGCGTACGCGTCGCGCAGCTCCGCCCAGCCGAAGTCCTTCGCCTCCGCGCCCCGGATCGGGCCGACCGGGTCGCCGTCGAGCAGATGCGCGGCGACGTCGAGGCAGATGTGCCAGCCGGCGGCAGTCATCGCGGCGAGGTCGGGACCGCCGACCCGGTGCCGCAGCGTGAGCGTGGTGCCGTCGCCGTTCGTGGTCAGCTCCCAGCGGAGCAGGTCGTCGCCCCAGGTGTACTCCAGCAGGTGCGGCCGGTCGGCGCGCAGCACCCGGGCCGACGCCGGGTATCTCTGGTCGCCGTCGACGGTGCTGAGTACTGCGTCGCCAGGGCGGCCCAGGTCACGGTCGGCCAGGAACGGCGCCCACCCGGCGAGCTGATCCGGGTCGGTGAGCGCGGCCCACACCTTCTCCGGCGGGTGCCGCAGGCCGCGGACGAAGACCAGTTCGTTGTCGGGTGCCAGCTTGACCCGGGCGAGCGGGCCGGGACGGAACGTGTCGCGGTCCATTTGTCACTCCTGACTGTCGAGATGGCGTTCCAGGGCGTCGAGGTGCGCGGTCCACATCGACCGGTACGGCCCGAGCCAGTCGTCGACGCCTCGTAGCGGCGTGGTGTCGACCCGGTAGATGCGCCGCTGCGCGGCCGTACGGGAGGTGACCAGTCCGGCCTCGCGTAGCACCCGCAGGTGCTTGGAGACCGCCGGCTGGCTCATGCCCAGCGCGTCCACCAGTTCGCCGACGCTGCTCTCCGCCCGGCGCAGCCGGTCCAGGATGCGGCGCCGGGAGGGCTCGGCCAGGACGGTGAAGGCGTCGACGCTCACCGCTTCAATATGCCTCATCGGTTATATGCCTGGCAAGGAATGACAGGTCGCGCTGCCCCGGCCCGGGCGGCTCCATATGCTCGGGGGATGGAACTGCGGATCTTCACCGAGCCCCAGCAGGGCGCCACATACGACCAGCTCCTCGCCGTGGCCCGCCGCGCGGAGGAGACCGGCTTCGCCGCGTTCTTCCGCTCCGACCACTACCTGAAGATGGGTTCGGTGAGCGGCGATCCCGGCCCGACCGACGCCTGGACCACGCTCGCCGGGCTGGCCCGCGACACCACCCGGATCCGGCTCGGCACGCTGATGACCGCCGCCACGTTCCGGCTACCCGGCCCGCTGGCGATCACCGTGGCGCAGGTCGACCAGATGAGCGGCGGACGGGTCGAGCTGGGCATCGGCACCGGCTGGTACGCCGAGGAGCACTCCGCGTACGGCATCCCGTTCCCGCCGCTGGGGGAGCGGTTCGACCGGCTGGAGGAACAGCTCGCCGTCATCACCGGGCTCTGGTCCACCCCGGAGGGCGCCACGTTCGACTACCCCGGCACGTACTATCCGGTCAGCGACTCGCCCGCGCTGCCCAAGCCGGTGCAGCGCCCCCGCCCGCCGATCCTGCTCGGCGGCATGGGCCCGAAGCGCACGCCCCGCCTGGCCGCCCGGTACGCCGACGAGTTCAACCTGCCGTTCGTCTCGGTCGAGGACACCGTCACGCAGTTCGGGCGGGTACGCGACGCCTGCGCCGCGATCGACCGCGATCCGTCCACGATGACCTGGTCCAACGCGCTCGTGCTCTGCTGCGGCCGCAACGAGGCCGAGGTGACCCGGCGTGCCGAGGCGATCGGACGCGACCCGGACGAGCTGCGCGCCAACGGCGCCGCCGGCACGCCCGCCGAGGTGGTCGAGACGCTCGGCCGGTACGCCGAGGCGGGCAGCTCCCGGGCCTACCTCCAGGTGCTCGACCTGACCGACCTGGACCACCTGGAGCTGGTAGCCGCCGAGGTGATGCCCCAGCTCTGACCCGGCCCCTGCCCGCCGCCCGTCCCGCCTCCCGGCTCCCGTCGAGATCTTGGTACGAAACGGCCCCCATAGGGGCCCATTCCTACCAAGATCTCCACCGATCCCACCTTGCGGAACGGCAATCTGGCGTTACGGGAGACCCTCCCGCAGCACCCCACAAACCCGCGATCTTGCAGTTGCGGCCCTTTCGGTGCCGGATTTACGGCTCTTGTCGGGGCAGTAACTGCATGATCAACGGTGTGGGGCTCCAGAACCACAAGATCGTCGCCGAGTCGCGTGAGGCGGCGGACGGGTCAGCGTGGGGTTGCGCGGCGGACCGTGTCCAGGCGGCCGTCGCGGTCGCTGTCCAGGAGCGTCACGTCGGGCACGCCGTCGCCGTCCAGGTCGACCTGCACCACGTCGGCCACGCCGTCGCCGTCGAGGTCGGTCACCACCTCGACGGAACCGTCCAGGTGCCGGGTCACGATCGACCTGGCCGTCCCCTGGCGCGGCGGCGGCCCCGGGTGGGGCACCGGAGCCGGCTCGGGCTCGGGCGTGGGCCCCGGCACCGGCGCGGTCGCCACGGGCGCCACCCGCACAGCGGCGGGCGCCACCTCCACAGCGGCAGGCGGCATCTCCGCAGCGTCGGGGTCCACGCCGGTCGGGTCGATTTCCTCCTCCGACGGGTACACGTCGCCGCGGAGGCTCGGGTCGCGGTAGCTGCTCATCCCGCCAGGATTCCCGCCGAGTGGCCGGGGCAACCCTGCCGGCGCATGATGGCGGATGATGCAGCGCATGACGGACACCAACTGGGCCGGAAACGTCAGCTGGTCGGCGCGTACCCGATCGCGGCCGACCTCGACCGACGACCTGCGGCGGCTGGTCGCGGAGGCCGACCTGGTCCGGGCCATCGGCACCGGCCACTCGTTCAACCGGCTCGGCGACACCACTGGTACCCAGGTCGCGCTCGACGGCCTGCCGCCCGCCGTCGCGCTCGACCCGGACCGCGGCGCCGTCACCGTCGCGGCCGGCGTCCGCTACGGCGACCTGGCCACCGCGCTGCAGGCTCAGGGGTACGCGCTGGCGAACCTCGCGTCGCTGCCGCACATCTCGGTGGCCGGCTCGGTCGCCACCGCCACCCACGGATCCGGCGCGCGGAACCGCAACCTCGCTGCCGCCGTCGCCGGGCTGGAACTGGTCACGGCCGACGGCGACCTGATCACCGTCGACCGAAGCGACCCGCGCTTCGCCGGGCTGGTGGTCAACCTGGGCGCGCTGGGCGTGGTCACCCGGCTGACGCTCGACGTGGTGCCCACGTACGCGGTGCGCCAGCACGTGCGCCTCGGCCTGCCCCGCGCCGCGCTGGACGAGGCGCTCGACGCCGCGTACAGCGTCAGCGTCTTCACCTCGTGGCGCTCGGAGCGCTTCGACCAGGTGTGGGTGAAGCAGGACGCCGACCAAGCCCCGCCGCCCGCCGACTGGCTGGACACGGTGGCCGCCGACTCGCCCCGACACCCGGTGCCCGGCATGTCGCCGGAGCACTGCACCGCTCAGCTCGGTGAGCCGGGGCCGTGGCACGAGCGGCTGCCGCACTTCCGGCTCGGCTTCACCCCCAGTAGCGGCGACGAGCTGCAGTCGGAGTGGCACGTGGCCCGCAGCGACGCGTCGGCGGCGCTCGCCGCGCTCGATCCGGTCGCCGACCGGATCGCCGCCGTGCTCCAGATCTGCGAGCTGCGGACGATCGCCGCCGACGAGCTGTGGTTGAGCCCGAACTTCCGGCGCGACTCGCTGGCGCTGCACTTCACATGGATCGGTGACCCGGTGGCTGTCGCGCCGGTGCTGGCCGAGGTGGAGGAGCGGCTCGCCCCGTTCGCGCCGCGCCCGCACTGGGGCAAGCTGTTCGAGCGCGACCCCGCTGCCGCGTACCCCCGGCACGCCGACTTCGCCGCGCTGCTGCGCGAGTTCGACCCGAAGGGGAAGTTCCGCACCGCCGAGATGGACCGCTACTTCCCCCGGGATTGATTTACCGTCCGGCCGGCACCTGCTGGCGCAGGCTGCCGCGCTGCACCGCCCTACTGATGTCGCTGGGCGAGACGATGCCGACCAGCTGGTCGCCGACCACCACGAGCGCCCGGCCGTCGGTGCACTCGTTGAGCCGTGGGAGCAGGTCGGTGAGCTGCTCCTCGGGGCGGGCGAGCACCAGTTCGTCGGCCCGGCAGGACACCTCAGCCAGCGTGGTTGCCGCGCGGCGGTCCGCCGCGATGCCGCGTACCCGATCGAGCGTGACCAGACCGACCGGCCTGCCGTCGACGGTCAGTGGGAGCGCCGAGTGCCGGTACGCGAAGAGGTAGTGGTCGACGAAGTCGGCCACGGTGAGGTCGCCGGACGCGGTCTGCGGCTGGGGCGTCATCACGTCGCCGACCCGGACGCCGCGCAGCGCGTCGCCCATCCGGGCGGCGCGTTCCTCCTGGCCGGCGGCGCCGAGCAGGAACCAGCCGATCAGCGCCAGCCAGAGCCCGCCGAACCCGGCGCCGGTGAAGAACCGCCACAGCCCCAGCCCGATCAGCACCACGCCGAGCACCCAGCCCGCGCGGGCCGCCACCACCGACGCCTTGGTCCGGTCGCCGGTGAACTTCCAGACCGCCGCGCGCAGCAGCCGCCCGCCGTCCAGCGGGGCGGCCGGCAGCACGTTGAAGATCGCCAGCAGCACGTTGATGCCCGCGAGCCAGGCCAGCGCGCCGAGCAGCAGCCCGTGCCCGCCCGCGGTGGCGACGGCCACCGCGATCGCCGCGAACACCACGCCGATGATCAGGCTGACCAGCGGCCCGACCCCGGCGATCCGCAGTTCGGCGCCCGGGTCCTTCGCCTCGCCCTTCAGCTCGGCGACACCGCCGAACAGCCAGAGCGTGATGCCCTCGACCTCGATGCCGTTGCGTTTGGCGACCACCGCGTGCGCGACCTCGTGGGCGAGCAGGCCGAGGAAGAAGACCACGGCGGCGGCCAGGCCGGCCGCGACGTAGGCGACGGGCGAGTGACCGGGGTACGAGGCGGGGAACAGGCTCGCCGACAGCGCCCACGCGATCAGCACGAAGATGACCAGGACACTCCAGTTGACGCCGACCGGTACGCCCGCGATCCGGCCCAGACGGAAACTCGCCCTCATGTTTCCGTCATACCCGGCGGACCCACCCGCACACCAGGGCCGGACGACGCCCGTATGTCGTACCGGAAACGGAGTATGCACGAGCTATGGTGAGAGTATGACGCGGCGCATCACGATCAGCCTGCCCGACGACGTGGCCGAGTATGTCGAGCGGTCGCAGGGCACGACGTCCGGATTCATCGCCGATGTGCTCCGGCGGAAGATGCGGGCGGACGGCCTGCGGGCCCGTTGGGCCGAGCACGGCTACGTGGTGACCGACGAGGACGTCGAGCGGGCCCGCCGGAGGCTGGCACAACAGCCGCCGATCACCGACGAGCAGCACGACCGGAACATGGAGTGGCTGCGCCAGTTTGGGGACGGCGAGGGGGCGGCCGCCGCGTGAACGGGCTCGTCCTTGACACGTCCGCGCTGCTCGCGTACGCCGCTGGGGACAGTGTCGAGCCGGGTGCGCTGCTGACACTCGCGCAGGAGGATCCCGAGCAGGAGGTGTGGATCCCGGCGCTCTGCCTGGGGCAGGCGCAGCTTCAGGTCGCGGGCACTCCGGCCGCCGATCTGCTCGACCTGCTCCTCGACACCGATCGGGACATCCGGATCGCGGTCTACGACGGCCCGACCAGCCGTCGGGTGGCCCGGATCGCGGCGAGCCGCAAGGTGCCGCTCGACGTGGCCCACGCGGTCGCCACCGCCGTGCTCTACCGCTGCTACCTGGTGACGCGGGACGCCGAGACGGTGGCGGCTGCGGCCCCGCCCGACCTCGAGGTTCTCGACATCTCCGACTCGTGGGAGTAGGCCGGGGTCAGCGCCGTCGAGGGGCCTCGGCGACCACCGTCGGGGAGAACTCGTTCGCCGCCTCCACCGCCCACTCCAGCGCGTAGTCCGCCTCCTCCTCCCAGCCCGGTTCGCCGCCGACGAAGTGCGACCGGCCGGGGAACTCCCGGTAGCCGGTGAGCGCCGTCGAACTCCGGTAGAGGTTGGCGATCGAGCTGGCAAGCGACGCGGGCACCACGTGGTCCTCGCCGCCCGCGGTGATGAGCAGCGGAGCGCGGTCGCTGCGCTTCTTGTCGATCTCGGTGGCCGAGTTCGGATCCAGGTTGGCGAACGCCGCCTCGAACAGCACGTGCCCGGCGCCCGGTACGGCGTACCGCTCCCAGGCGGCGTCGGACTGCTCCTGGCTGATGGTGTTGCCGAAGGCGTACCGGAAGTCCTCCGGGGTGAACGGCACCGCGCGGTGCCGGTTGGCCGGGTTGTGCAGGATCGAGTACCCGGAACGCAGCGTGGCGGGCGGCAGCTTGAGCACGCCCCGTACCGGTGCGGGGTGCACGGCGACCACCGCGGCGCCGAGGCGGCGGTCCGCCAGCAGCTGGGCGATCAGGCCGCCGAACGAGTGGCCCATGATGATCGGCGGGCGCGGCAGGTCCCGGACGATCGCCTCGTAGTGGTCGGCGATGTCGGCGATGCGCTGCGCGGCGATCGGCGTCGGGTCGGCCCGCAGGTCCTCCACCTCGCGGTCCATGCCGGGCCAGGCGGGCGTGAGCACCTGGAAACCGCGCGCGGCGTACCGCTGCGCCCAGTGCTCCCAGCTCCGCGAGGTCATCCAGAGCCCGTGGATGAGCACTATCGTGTCGACCCGTCCCGTCGGTGCGCTCATGTCCGCCTCCCCGTTTCGCCGCTGGACGGCCCGCGCGTACCCGGACTGGGCGCCGGCAACCCTGTCTGATCGAACGGACAGGAAACGGACGGTGACCCGGATGATCGCTGTCCTGAGTCGACTGTCAGGATGACGACATGACCGTCAGACTTGCCGACAGGGTCGCCCTGGTGACGGGTGGGAGCCGGGGGATCGGCGCCGCCGTCGCGCGCCGGCTGGCCGAGGACGGCATCCACGTCGCGTTCACCTACCGCACCGCGGAGGACAGCGCAAAGTCCGTCGTGGCCCAGATCGAGGCGTACGGCCGGACCGGCCTGGCGATCAATGCGGACAGCACCGACGCGACGGCAGTGGTGGGTGCCGTGGAGCGGACCGTCGCCGAGTTGGGGCGGTTGGACATCCTGGTCAACAACGCCGGGGTGTTCGCGGGTGGGCCGATCGAGTCGGTCAGCCTGGACGCCCTGGACCGGGCGATCGCGGTGAACGTGCGCGGGGTCTACCTCGCCACCCAGGCGGCGGTACGCCACATGGGCGCGGGTGGGCGGATCGTCAACATCGGCAGCAGCTTCGCCAGCCGTGTCCCGGCTCCCGGGGTGAGCGCGTACGCGATGACCAAGAGCGCCGTGAACGGGCTGACCCGGGCGCTCGCCCGCGAACTCGGTCCGCGTGGGATCACCGTCAACCTGATCCTGCCCGGCTCGACCGACACCGACATGAACCCGGCGGACAGCGCGGGCGCGGACGGGCAGCGGTCGCACATCGCCCTCGGCCGGTACGCGACCCCGGACGACGTGGCGGCGACTGTCAGTCACCTGGTGGGCCCCGGCGGACGGCACATCACCGGCGCGTCGATCGCGGTCGACGGCGGCGCGACGGCCTGAGCGGATCGGGTCCGACGGCTGGCTGCTGGGCTGAGCCCGGTCAGGGCAGGCGGTCGACCACCACGAAGGCGGTGCCCGGCTCGACCTCGGTCAGCAGCTGGCGCTGGGCGCTGCGGGTCAGCCGGATGCAGCCGTTCGTGACGTTCTTGCCGAGCGTGTCGTCGTTGTACCAGCTGTGCAGTCCGATGTGGGCGCCGCGCAGCCCGGTCGGCACCGCGTCCGGGTCGTCGGGGATCGCGCCGAGGGCGAAGATGTCGACACCGCCGTAGACGGCCTGCGGGGGTGGGGTGCGGCCCAGCACGAACGTGCGGCCCAGCGGGGTGAGCTGCCCGGACATGCCGAGGCTGACCGGCCAGGTGCGCATCGCGCGCCCGTCCCGGCTCCAGGTGAGGCGGTGGGTGCGCCGTTCCACCACGATCTGGTCGCGCAGCACCACTGTGGTCCAGCCGCCGGACGGCAGCCAGGCGATGGTGCGGTTGGCAGACGGCAGCAGCACCGCCGTCCAGCCGGAGCGACGGTCGACGATCGGCACGGTGAGCCGTACGCCGCTGATGGTCGGCGCGAGGAACGCCAGCGGGCGGCCGCCCGGCGCGTCGTACGCGGCCACGTTCCGGTTCGGGCGCAGCCCTTCGCTCAGCGGGCGCGTGTCGGCCGGGTCCGGGTCGGGCGGGAAGCCACGCGGTGCCGGGTCGTAGGTGACCACGGGCAGGTCGTCCGGTGCCGGCGCGGCGGGCGGCACCGACTCCTGCGGCGACGGACTCGGCGCGGCGGTCGTAGCAGGGGGAGCGGCGGCGGGTGGCGCCGCCTGGCGCACGGGCGTGACGGTGAGCGCGCGGCCGACCAGCAGCGCGGTGACGAGCAGCAGCGGTACGGCGAGCGCGGCGATCAGCCAGCCGGGAGGCCGGCGCATGGCGAACCGGTCGAACAGCACGAAAACGACTGTAACCGACCGGAAGCCCTCGTACCCGGTACTACGGGTACGAGGGCTTCGCGGCCCGGGTGGCTCAGCTCAGCTTCGCGCCGGTTGGATCAGCTCAGCTTCGCGCCGATGTGGATGGCGATCGCGTCGTGCGCGGGAACGTTCGCGGCGAACCAGCCGGACGAGTCCACCGTGATCACCGGACCGCTGCACGAGCCGTTGCTGAACGTGCCGTGGACGACGTCGCAGTAGCGGCCCGCCGGCAGCCCGGTATAGTAGGACCGGCCGTTCACCGCGCTGCCCTCGTCGTTGATCGTCAGGTAGCCCTTGCCGGTACGGCTGAACGCGATGTGCTGGTAGCCGTTGTCGTACCAGTTGGAGACCCCGGCGCCCTCGGTGGCGTTGCGGAAGCCGACCATGTTGGCGATGACCGGCCAGCGGTGCTCGCACTCCCAGCCCGAGTAACAGGTCACGTTGGTGATCCGGTTGCTGCCGTCCGCGGGCGGACCCTGGTCCCGGCCGCTGTACGTGAAGCTCGACATCACCGCCGGCGTGCCGTACGGCCAGGCGAGCATGAACGCGTTGGCGAGCGCGTACGTGCCCCGGTCGCGGTAGGTGAGCACGCCGCCGTCGCGCTGCGTGTCGTGGTTGTCGGTGAAGACCACCGCCTTCGCGCTCGACAGGTAGCCCCAGGACTCGCCGAAGGTCTTCAGGTACGCCAGCCGCTCGTTGTTGAACATCCGGGCCAGGTCCTTGCCGTACCGGAACTCGTGCACGTCACCGTTGCCGGTGTACTCGGTCGGCTGGATCGGCTCACCGGCGCCGTAGATGACCTCCTGCACCAGGTACGCGCTGCGGTTCAGCTTGGCCTTGATCGCGGCGATGTCGGCGGCCGGCATGTGCTTGCTGCCGTCCAGGCGGAAGCCGTCGACGCCGAGTGAGAGCAGGTCGTTGAGGTACGCGGCCAGCCGGCCGCGCACGTACTCCGACTCGGTCTTGAGGTCGGCGAGGTTGACCAGCTCGCAGTTCTGCACCTCGTACCGGTCGTTGTAGTTGGCGATGTCGTTGTTGCCGTTGCGGCCGCAGTAGTGGAAGTCCGCCGAGGAGTAGGTGCCCGGGTAGTTGTAGTGGCCGTACGACGAGCCGGCCCAGCCGGTGCCGCCGTTCTCCTGGCCGGACATGTGGTTGACCACCGCGTCGACGATCACCTTGACGCCCGCGGCGTGACAGGTGTTCACCATGGACTGGAACTGCGCGCGGGTGCCCTTGCGGGACTCGATCCGATAGCTGACCGGCTGGTACGACACCCACCACGGACTGCTGTTGACGTGCTCCTGCGGCGGGGACACCTGCACGTAGCCGTAGCCCTTCGGGCCCAGCGTGCTGGTGCACTCGGCGGCCACCGAGGTCCAGTTCCACTCGAAGAGCTGGACGATGACCTTCTTGGTACCGGGGGTGGCGGCGGCGGCCGGGGGTGCCGCCGCGGTGAGGGGGACGAGCAGGCTCGCGGCCAGGCCCAGGGCGAGCGCGGCGGCGCGGCATCGGCGTCGATGCATCAGGACTCCTGCGGGGTGCGGGGGATGCGGGGGAGTGGAGCCTGTATCAGTGCCGGCTTCTTGCAACCAGACTGAAATTTTGCGGCAAGGTTACGAGCCTGTTGCAAAGTCTGTCAACGTATGGGCATCCGTCATTGCGTCAGGCGCTACACGCGCGTCCGCTCCGGACGGTTCGAGAATCCGGCCGAGAAATTCGCCACCGGAGGTGATCCGTCCGCGCCGTCCCTCCGTACCTGAGGTGGGAGCAGGGTCGGCCGGTGGGGGCGCCGCCGCGAGACGATCGAGGAGCAGATGGCCCGGGCACAGCAGAACGAGAAGGCGACGACCGTCCGGACCACCACCACCAGCCGTGGTGCCCGGACGATGTCGAAGTCCGCGATGGTGGCGCTGACCGCCTCCGCGCTCGGCCTCGCGTGGGCGGGTGTGGAGCTGGCCGGCGCCGGCGGCGTCATGTACTCGTACGGATTCTTCTTCACCGAGTTCTTCGCCGGGGTGGTCGCCCTGGTCTCGCTCAGCATCACAGTGATGCTGGGCCTGCTCGCCACCGACCGCCTGGTGCTGCTCATCCGGCACCGCGTGCTGCTCCAGTCGGCGCACCGCGCCACCGGCGTGCTCGGCGTGGCCGGGCTGGTCTTCCACGTCATCACCAAGGTCGCGATCGGCCGGGCCGGGCCGACCGACGCGGTGGTGCCGTTCCTCAGCGGCAGCGGCCTCTACGTCGGACTGGGCACCGTCGCCGCGCTGCTGATGGTGGGCGTGCTCTGGACCGGCATCATCCGGGTCCGGTTCGCCGGGGTCGGCCCGAAGTGGTTCTGGCGCGCGCTGCACTCGATGGCGTACGTGTCCTGGCCGTTCGCGCTGGTGCACGGCCTCAACGCCGGCCGTCCGGCGGCCGCCTGGGTGGTGCTGAGCTACGTCGCCTGCGTGGTGCTCGTGGTGATGGCGCTGCTGGTGCGCGTCTCGGTCCACCTCGGCAAGCGCAGCCGCGAGCAGCACCAGGCGGTCGCGCTCAACAAGGCGATGGCCGGCAAGGCCGAGGAGCGTACCGGCGTGTTCGCCGCGCTCACCCGGAAGAAGGCCGCTGACAAGGAGGACAGCGGCGCCGGCCGGGGCCGCTGGGCCGAGGCGAGCGCCACCTGGACCGCACCGGCAGGCACCGCCCGGCGGCGCGACCCGGAGCGGTTCGCCGTACCCGTGGTGCCGGAACCCGGGTCGCTGCGCGAGCCGGTCCGCGCCGCAGCCGCCCGGCGGCGCGAGGCCGAGCCGGAGGCACCCACCCGGCGCGCCCGCACCCAGGAGGCGCCCGCCCGCCGCCGTCGCCGCGACGACGAGGAGCGCGTGACCCGCCGGTCCCGGACCGAGGAGCGGGTGGCCCGGCGCTCCCGGGACGACGAGGACCTGGTCGCCCGGTACTCCGCCCCGCCCGAGAGCGGCGGCCGGCACTCGGCGCCGCCGGACACCGGTGGCCGTCACTCCGCACCCCCGGACAGCGGCCGCTACGCCACCGCGGCCGAGGTGGCCCGCTACTCCGCGCCGCCGCGCGCGGCCGACGAGGCGGAGGAGCCGTGGGACAGCCCGCGCCGCTGGGAGACCCGCCCGGTCTCCGGTGAGCCGATCTCGGCCGGCCCGATCTCCGGCACCCCGCTCTCGGCCGAGCCGCTCAGCGGATCCGGCCGCCGCTACCGGGACGAGGAGGACGTGCCGGAGGAGCCGGACTACTGGCGTCCGCCGGCCCGCTACGCCGCCGACGAGGCGTTCGTGGACGACACCCCGACGCTCGTCGACCTCGCCTCCCGTCGCGCGATGCGCGCGGGCAAGGAGAGCCGGTCCGGCCGCCGCAAGCGGGCCGACGCGGACGCGGTCGACGGTGCGTACTGGGCCGGGCTGCGGGGTGAGGCCCGGTGACGCGCGCGACGATCCCACCGGTCGCCTGTGTCGGCGAGCCCCGGCTGACCGCCGGCTTCGCCGAGTTCGGCCGGCTCGACCTGCTGGCCCACGAGGAGGTGCACGGCCCGATCGGCCCGATGGAGCCGGCCGCGCTGCTGCGGCTCGCCGAAGCCATCGACCTCAAGGGCAAGGGCGGCGCGGGCTTCCCGTTCGCCCGCAAGCTGCGCGCGGTGCTGGAGTCCTGCGAGCGGCAGGACCTCTCCGCCGTGGTCGTCGTCAACGCCACCGAGGGGGAGCCGGCGAGCTGGAAGGACAAGGTGCTGCTCACCCGCGCCCCGCACCTCATCCTGGACGGCGCCGCGCTGGCCGCGTTCGCGCTCGACGCCGAGGAGATCGTGATCGGGGTGGCCGACGACGACGTGGGCCGGCCCTCGCTGACCGAGGCGTTGCAGGAACGTCGGATGCCGGTGCCGACCACCATCGTCACGGTGCCGCACCGGTTCATCTCCGGCGAGGGCGGCGCGCTCGTCAACGGCATCAACGGCCTGCCGCACATCCCGCCCGGCACGAAGAAGCGCTCCAGCGACTCCGGTGTCGGCGGGCTGCCCACGCTGCTGTCGAACGCCGAGACGTACGCCCAGCTCGCCGTCGCCGCCCGGATCGGCCCGTACGAGTACGCCGCCCTCGGCACCGACGACGAGCCGGGCACCGTGCTGCTCACCGTCACCGGGTCGGCGAAGCGCCCCGCCGTGGTGGAGTGCGCCGCCGGCACCCCGCTGCGCGAGATCCTCGACCTGTGCGAGGTGCCGCCCGGCCCGGGCATCCTGATGGGCGGCTACCACGGCAAATGGATCACCGCGGCGGCCGCCGAGCGGGCCGAGGTGTCCCGCAAGGGGCTCACCGCCGTGGGCGGCACGCTCGGCGCCGGCATCATCGTGCCGCTCGGCGCCGACACCTGCCCGCTCGGCGAGGCCGCCCAGGTGGTGCGGTACCTCGCGGGCGAGTCCGCCGGGCAGTGCGGCCCGTGCAAGATGGGCCTGCCCGACCTGGCCCGCTCGGTCGACCTCGCGGTCTCCGGCAGCGCACCGGTCGAACTGGTCCGCGCCGCGGCCGGCGACGTCAAGGGACGCGGCGCGTGCAGCCACCCGGACGGCACCGCCCGGTTCGCGCTGTCCGCCATGGAGGTGTTCGCCGACGACCTGCGGCTGCACGCCACCGGCGAGGGCTGCGGCAAGCGGGTCAAGGGCATGATGGGCCTGCCCGGCGCACCGGACGCCAACCCGCAGAAGCTCACCCTGGACTGGTCCCGCTGCGACGGGCACGGGCTCTGCGCGCACGTCGTGCCGGACTTCATCCGCCTCGACGGCAACGGCTACCCGGCGTTCCCGCCCACCCCGGTGCCGACGTGGCTGCGCGAGGGCGCGCTCAAGGCGGTAAAGGTCTGTCCCGAACTCGCGCTCCGCCTCGTTCGGGCCGAGTAGAACCAGGAGCCGCCGATGCGTACCGCCGTGACCGCCGCCGCCGTCCTGGGCGTCGTGCTCGCCGCCGCGACCGGCTGCGCCGCCGGACCCGGGCCCGGTGCCCGGACCGAAGCGGTCGCCCCGGCGTCCCCGGCCGCCGCGTCCCCGTCCGGGTCGGCCGCCGGGCCGTCGTCCGCGCCACCGGCCCCGGTGCCGGCCGCGCTGTCGTTCACCGGCAAGACCCTCGACGGTACGGCGTTCGACGCCGCCACCCTGGCCGGGCGGCCGGTCGTGCTCTGGTTCTGGGCGCCCTGGTGCGCCACCTGCGCCAGCCAGGCGTGGACGGTGGCCGAGATCGCCCCCACCTACCGCGACACCGTCCCGATCGTCGGCGTCGCCGGGCTCGGTGAGCAGAAGGCCATGACGTCGTTCGTCACCGAGTTCGACCTGGGCGGCACGACGCAGATCGACGACCGGGCGGGCGCGCTGTGGCGCCGGTTCAAGGTGGTCGAGCAGAGCACGTTCGTCGTCCTGGACCGCACCGGCCGGGTCGTCCACCAGGGATTCCTGGACGGCGAGGCACTGACCCGGCAGGTCGAGACGCTGGCCCGGGGATGACCGGCGCGCTGCTGCTCGCCCTGACCGCGGGCATGCTCGGCGCGGTCAACCCGTGCGGCTTCGCGATGCTGCCCGCGTACCTGTCGTTGCTGGTGGCCGGCCCCGACGGCGGGCACGGCACGGTCGGCCGCGCGCTCACCGCGACGGCCGGGCTCACCCTCGGGTACGTGCTGGTGTTCGGCGCGTTCGGGCTGGCCCTGGCACCGGCGGCGGACTGGCTGCGGCCCCGGCTGCCGTGGCTCACCGTGACGCTCGGCGTGCTGCTGGCGCTGGCCGGATGCTGGCTGCTCGCCGGCCGGCGGCTGCCCGCGCCGCGCCCGTTGCGCGTCGCGCCCCGGCTCACCCGTACCTGGCCGTCCATGGTGCTGTTCGGTGCGGCGTACGCGCTCACGTCACTGACCTGCGCGATCGCGCCGTTCCTGGCGATCGTGGTGACCAGCCTGCGAGCCGGCTCACCAGTGCGCGGGCTGGCGCTGTTCGGGGCGTACGCGCTGGGGATGGCGCTCGTGGTCGGCGTGGCCGCGCTCGCCGTGGCGCTGCTGCGCGGCCGGGTCGTGGCGCGGCTGCGCGGCGCGGGCGCGTGGGTGCCCCGGCTGAGCGGCCTGGTGCTGCTGGTCGCGGGCGGGTACGTCGCCTGGTACGGCTGGTACGAGGTACGCCTCGCCCAGGGCCGCTACGACGCCTTCACCGACCCGGTCATCCGCACCGCCGCCCGAGCCCAGCAGAGCCTGGTCGGCGCCGTCGACACCGCAGGCCCCGCCGTCCTCGCGGCGCTCCTGGCGCTGCTGCTCCTGGCCCTCCTCACCCGCCCCCGCTCCCGCCCCCGCCCTCGCTCCCGCGATCTTGCAGTTGGTGCCCGGGCGGAAGGGGTGAAGCGGACTTCTCGCGGGCCGGAAGTGCAAGATCGCGGGGGAGAGGCGGGGACGGTGGGAGCGGCGGCGGGGGAGCGGGTCAGCGCGGGGTGAGGCGATCGGTGCCGAGCTTGTCGCGGAGGACCTCGGGGACCACCACCGAGCCGTCGGGCTGCTGGTGCTGCTCCAGGATGGCCGGGAACAGGCGGCTGGTGGCCAGCGCGGAACCGTTGAGCGTGTGCACGAAGCGGGTCTGCTTCGCGCCCGGCTCGCGGTAGCGGATGGCTGCCCGGCGGGCCTGGTAGTCGCCGGCCCAGGAGACCGACGACACCTCCTTGTACTTGCCGGTGCTCGGCATCCACACCTCGACGTCGAGCGTCTTCTTCATCGACGCGCTCGCGTCACCGGCGGCGAGCAGGCTGGTCTGGAAGTGCAGACCGAGCTTGCCGACCAGGCCCTCGACGTGCCCGACCATCGCCTCCAGCGCCTCGCCCGCCTGCTCCGGCAGCGTGAACTGGAAGATCTCCACCTTGTTGAACTGGTGGCCGCGTACGGTGCCGCGCTCGTCGGAGTGCGAACCGGCCGCCTCCCGCCGGTAGCACGGCGTGTACGCAAACGCCTTCAACGGCAGCTTCGGCGTCTCCAGGATCTCGTCCTGGTACGCGCCGAGGATCGCCGTCTCCGCCGTCGGCAGCAGGAACTGGCCGCGCGAGGACGACTGCTTGTCAATGTGGTAGACGTCGTCGTGGAACTTCGGGAACTGCCCGGCGGCGAAACCGGCGCTCTCCAGCAGCAGGTGCGGCGGGAGCAGGAACTCGTACCCGGCCTGGATGTTCTGCTCGATCAGCCAGTTCACCAGCGCCCACTCCAGCCGGGCGCCCAGACCGGTGTACATCCAGAAGCCCGAGCCGCCGAGCTTCACGCCCCGCTCGTGGTCGACCAGGCCGAGCGCGCGGCTCAGCTCCACGTGGTCGCGTACCTTCTCGATGGCCGGCGCCTCGCCGAACGTGCGCACCACCCGGTTGGCCTCCTTGCCTCCGGCGACCACGTCGTCGGCGGGCAGGTTCGGCAGCTCGCTCATCGCCGAGCGGAGCCGGGACTGCACCTCGTCGAGCTGGGACTCCAGCTCCGCGAGCTGCTTGCGCTCGGCCTCCGGGGCGACCGGCTGCGGCGTGCCGCCGGACCGTTTCGCCTCCGCGTACGCGCGCGCCTCGGCCTTGCGGCGCTGCCGCTCGGCATCGATCTCCGTGATCAGGGCGCGCCGTTCCTGGTCGAGCCGCTGGATGTCGTCCAGCGCCCGGGTGACCTCGGCGGGATCCAGACGCTTCGCCAGCGCGGTCGCCACCGCCTCGCGATCCTTCCGGATCAACTCCATGTCGAGCATGCTGCTCGTACGCCTCCGTCCAGGCAGTCAGGTGGGACCCACAGATGCTACCGTCGCGCCCCCGCCGCTCCGGCCCGGCCCGCGTAGCCCGCCGCCGGGATGCCCTTTCTGGTGACGGTGCGTGGTGGTGGTGTCGTCGGTCAGTCGCGCTCACGTTCCGTGATGGTCGTCCGGTGCCCGCACCGCCCCACTGTGGTTCGTCAACTCGCTGACCTGGTCAATCTCGCGAGACCGTTTCCCGGCCGACATGTCCCTCCGGCGACTTTGCTCTGCAGCCACCCACGCGGCGTTCGACGGAGCGTCAGCGGTGCGCGGATGGCTGCAGAGCAAAGTCCGCGAGGGGTGACGCACCGGGGAGGGCGGTGGTGTCACGTACGGTGACGAAAGTCCGTGGTGGCGGCGTGGCCGGGACCGGCCCGCGAAAAGGTCAGAGGCGTACCGGCATCAGGACCGAGAACGCGTGCGCGTCGTCGGGCCGCCGCACGGCCAGCGGGGCGATCGGGCCGTCCAGCTCCAGCACGAGCTGGCCGTCACCGGACCCCAGCGCGTCCAGCAGGTACTCCCGGTTCACCGCCACCCGAAGCGCACCCGTGCCGCCCGCGCCAACCACGGCGTCGACCACGGCGTTCGGGTCGACCAGGCGCAGCTCGCCCCGGCCGTCCAGGCCGAGCGCCACCACCTCGTGCGCGACACCCTCGTGCGTGCGGTGGCAGACCGCGACGCCGTCGGCGGTGAGCGCCGCCCGCAGCGCCGCGCCGTCGAACGGGATCCGGTACGCGGGTACGTCGCCGAGCTGCGCCCGCAGCAGCCGCCGGTAGTCAGGGAAGTCGTACGGCAGCGGCACCGCGGTGAGCGGCCGGCCCGCCACCGTGACAGTCACCCGGCCGGCGGCGACGACGACCTCGGCGTCACCCGCACCGTCGGCATCCAGCAGCGCCCGCAGCTCGTCGACAGCGGCGACCGGCAGCAGCGCGCTCACCGGCGGGCCGTCGACGGTGCCGGCGACCCGGGCCACGGCGAGCCGGTGCCGGTCGGTGGCGACCAGCCGGACACCGTCCGGCTCGACCTCCACGAGCACACCGGACAGGACCGGCAGGCCGGGGTCGGCGCCGACGGCGAAGCGTACGGCGTCCACGGCGGCGGCGAGGTCGGTGCGGGACAGGACGAGGCGGGTGGTCACGATGGTCTCCTCCGGGTCGATCAGGCTACGGATCCGGGAGAGTTCGCGACGCGCGTCGGCCAGGCCGTCCTCGAGGCGGCGCAGATGCGCGTCCAGCAGCCGGTGCACCTCGGCCGGCCGGTGCCGGTGCCGAAGCGCCTCGGCGATGCCGGCCAGCGGCATCCCCACCCGGCGCAGCCCGGCCACCAGGCGGGCCGGGCCCACCTGCTCCTCGGTGTACCAGCGGTAGCCGGTCACCGGGTCCACCCGGGCCGGGGCCAGTACGCCGGAACGGTCGTAGAACCGCAGGGCGCTGACCGTCAGCCCGCTGGCCCGGGCCAGCTCGCCGATGCTGCGAAGCTCGCTCTCCACGGCCGTCATCCTGTGACCTCAAGCGGGTCGAGGGTCAACCTCACTCCGGCAGCGTGCGGAACGTGATGCCGGCGCGTACCAGCCGGTCCAGCAGCGCGTCACCCATCGCCGCGACCGGCGTGACCTGACCGGCGGTCTCCGGCAGCTCGTCGAAGGCCAGGCAGAGCGCCGACTCGGCGAGCATCTTGGCCGTCTCGTCGTAACCCGGGTCGCCGCCGGCCACCTCGGTCACTACCCGCCGGCCACCGCCGGTGCCCACGAACCGCACCCGGAACCACGACTTGGCCCGCTGCTCGGCGGTCGGCCCCTGCCCGGAGGCGAGCCGCCCGAGCAGCCAGCGCCGCGTCGGCGCCACCTTCACCAGCCCCACCACACCGGCCAGCCCGACGCCCGCGACCAGCACCGTGGGCAGCCGCTTCATCGCCGCGAAGTGCCGGTAGCGGAAGTCCGGGCCGTACTCCGGGCGGGCCGCCGCGGACCGGCGGACCACCTGCGGGTCGATGGTGGGCAGCGGCACCGCCCACTGGCCGAACTCGCGTACCCGGCCGACCTTACCCGGCACCGCGCGGACCCGGCGTCCGTCGGGGCCGGGCTCCATCGCCCGGCGGGCCCGCGCCGCGCGGCTCATCTCACCGGTACGGGAGAACGCGGTGAGCGCCGAATGGTACGTCCCGGCGGAGAAGCGGCCACCGGCCCGCACGTAGCCGTCCACGGCGATCGGCCCGTCGGCCGGCAGTTGCTTGACCGTGTACCAGACGCCCAGGTCGTGCGGGATCGAGTCGAAGCCGCAGGCGTGCACCAGCCGCGCCCCGGTGCGTACCGCCTCGGCGTGGTGCCGCACGTACATCCGGTCCACGAACTCCGGCTCGCCGGTGATGTCGAGATAGTCGGTGCCGGCGGCGGCGCAGGCGGCCACCAGCGGCTCGCCGTGGTGCACGTACGGGCCGACTGTCGTGGCCACCACCCGGGCGCTCTCCGCCACCGCGCGCAGCGACGCCGTGTCGGTCACGTCGGCGGTGAGCAGCGGAAGCTCGGCCAGGGCCGGGTCGATCGCGGCCAGCCGGTCCCGCACCGCTGCGAGCTTGCCCGGGTTGCGGCCGGCGAGTGCCCAGCGCAGCCGGTCCGGCGCGTGCCGGGCCAGGTATTCGGCGGTCAGCCCGCCGGTGAAGCCGGTGGCGCCGAACAGGACGAGGTCGTACGGACGGTCTGCGCGCATCCGCCGAGTGTGCCACCGACGGCGCTCACCTTCACGGCGTGAAGACCACCCGGACGCAGCCGTCGGCCCGATCCCGGAACAACGCGTACCCCTCGGCGCCGCGCTCCAGCGGCATCCGATGGGTGGCCAGATGCTCGGTGACCAGCTCGTCGCGGGCCATCCGCTCGAGCAGCGCCGGGATCGCGTCCCCGCCCCGGCGCCGCGCGGCGCGGACGGCGAGTCCCTTGTCCGCGAGCGCGCCGAGCGGGAACCGGTCCACGAAGCCGGGCCGGGCGTCGAGCACCACCACCACGCCGCCCTTGCGGCAGGCGTGCACCGCCTCGCGCAGCGCCGACCCGGCGTCCGGTTCGGCCACCGGCCACCGGCCCGGCGCGGCCGGCACCCCGGAGGCGTCGACGCACACGTCCGGGCCCCGGCCGCCGCTGCGTTCGCGCAACTCGGCGAGCACGTCCACGTACCTGTGGTTGAGCGCCTCCACACCGTCGTGCCCGGTGACCATCCGCAGCCGGTCGTCCCGGTCGTCGACCACCACCACCCGGTCCGCGCCCCGGGCCACCGCCGCGTCGGCGGTGAGCTGACCGACAGCGCCCGCACCCCACACCGCCACCACGTCGCCGGGGGCGACCTCGCCCAGCTCGGCGCCGTACCAGCCGGCCGGCGCGGGGTCGGCGGCGAACACCGCCCGGTCGTCGCTCACCGACTCCGGCACGGCGAAGGCGCCCACGTCGGCGTACGGAACCCGCACGTACTCGGCGTGACCACCGGCGAACCCACCCAGCCGGGCCGGGCGGCCGTAACCGCCGGCGGTCGGCTGCCCCCACTCCGGCTCGGCAGTCACGCCGCTCGTGCCGTTGTCGCAGCAGGCCGGCAGCCCTTGCCGGCAGAACCAGCACGCCCCGCAGGCCACCGCCGCGCCCACCACCACCCGGTCGGCGACCCGATGCCGGCGTACGTCCGGGCCGACCTCGACCACGTCGCCGAGGAACTCGCGTCCGAGCACCTCCCCGGCGGACGCCTCGGGTACCCGCCCGCCCAGGAGCGGCAGGTCCGCGCCGCAGGTCGTGCTACGCCGGACCCGGACGATCATGTCCTGGGCGTTGCGCAGCTCCGGGTCCGGGACGCGGCGCACCTCCACGAGACCGGCGCCGGCCCAGCACAGCGCCCTCACGGCACGGCCCCCGGCCGGTCCAGCGGCGACGGGTCGGCCGCCAGCACCTCGCCGGTCTCCAGGAGCTGCTTGGTCTGCCGCAGCACGTGGCGCAGGAACCGGCCCGGGTCGTCGCCGACCAGGTGCGCGGCGAACCCCGGCAGCGTGCACTCCCCGCCCAGCGGGCGGGCCGCCAGTTCGGTGCCGCGCCCGCCGGGCGCCGGACGGGCCCACACCTCGACCGCGCCGTCGAGGCGGCGCAGCGGCTCGGGCCACCGTCCGGCCGGGAGCACCTGCTCGGGCGCCGCGGCCACCGTCACCACCTGCCACCGGCCCGGCCGCGGATCGGTGGCCGTGCGCCGTGCCCGGTGGCGCGCCAGCATCCGCGCGCCCGCCGGAGCGAGCACCCGCGCGCCGGCCAGCGCCAGCGCGCCGGCCGCGAGCCGTCTGCTCCGCACCACCTGACCTCCCGCCGTCCCCGGGCGCCGGCCCGTCCCGGCCTGCCCCGCGTGACTACAGGGTGCGCGGCGCCCGGGTGAGCGGGGTTCGCCCGGAAGGGGTGAACCGGCGCGGTGCGGGTAACCGCTGCCCGCACCGACGGGGGGAGGGACGCATGCCGGAGGAGGCAGACCAGGTCGTCACCGCACGCAGCGGCACCAGCGACATCACCGGTACGCCCGATCTGCTCGGCCTCGACTCACCCGATGTCGCCGGTGGTGCGCCGTCCGGTGGCCCGCCGCTGCTGGCGTCCCGGTTGACGCCGCCCGCGCCACCCGAGCCGGTCCTGCTGCGTCCCCGGCTGCTGGACCGGCTGGAACAGGGCGCGTCCGGGCCGGTGACGCTCGTCTGCGCGCCGGCCGGCTGGGGCAAGACGACGCTGCTGTCGACCTGGGCGCAGGGGGAGCGGGACGGGCCCGCAGCGTCCTGGGTGACGGTGGCCGAGGGCGAGACCGTCCGGCGGCTCTGGGGCTATCTCGCGGCGGCCCTGCGTACCGCTGCCGCCGGCGACCCGGACGACGGGCCGCCGCCGGTGCCGGACGGGCCGCCCCGGCCCGAGCAGCTCGAGACGCTCGCCGCCGCGCTCGCCGCCCGGGAACGGCACGTCCTGCTGGTCCTGGACGATTTGCACCGGGTCTCCGACCCGGCCGCTCTGACCGGGCTGGAGTTCCTGCTCCGGCACACCGACGGCCGGCTACGGCTGGTGGCGGGCGCGCGCAGCGAACCACCGCTGGCGCTGCACCGCTGGCGGCTGGCCGGCGAGCTGACCGTGATCGGCGCCGACGACCTGGCGTTCACCGCCGACGAGGTGGCCGACCTGCTCGTCGCACACGGCGTGTCGGTACCCGTCCCGGCCGTGGCCCGGCTGGCCGAGCGCACCACCGGCTGGCCGGCCGGGCTGCGTTTCGCCGCGCTGGCGCTCGGCGACGGCGCCGACCCGGCGCGCGCGGTGGAACGGTTCGCCGGTGACCAGCCGGACGTCGCCGCGTACCTGCGGGACGAGGTGCTCGCCCCGCTGGAACCGGCGACCCGCGACGTCCTGCGCCGGGTGGCGGTGGCCGTCGCGGTCCATGCCGATCTGGCCGCCGCGCTGACCGGGCGGCCCGACGCCGGGCACCTGCTCGCCGAGGCGGCCCGGGAGGGCGGTTTTCTCCACCGGGACGGCGGCAGCCCGCAGTGGTACCGGCCGCACCCGCTGCTGGCCGACGTGCTCCGGGACGAGCTGGACCGGCTGCCCGTCGACGAGGTGCGCGAGCTGCACCGGCGGGCGGCCGGGTGGTACGCCGCCCACGACCGTCCCGCCGACGCGCTGCGGCACGCGCTCCTCGCCGGTGAGTGGGCCGACGCCACCGAACTGCTCGTGACCCGCTGGCCCGAGCTGGCGCCGGACGAACCGGCCGCCGTACCGGCCCCACCCGAGCCGCCCGCCGAAGCGGTCCGCCGGGATCCGGAGCTGGCGCTGGCCGCGGCCGCCGAGCGGGCGTACGCCGGGGATCGGGCCGCCGCCGACGTGCAGCTGCGGCGGGCGCTGGCCGACGCCGGCGACCTGCCCGCGCCGCGTCGCGACCGGTTCGGCCGGCTGGCCGCCGCCGTGGAGCTGAGCCTGGCCCGGCTCGACGGCGACCACGAGGAGGTACGCCGGGCCGCCGACCGCCTGCTGGCCACCATCGCGGCGGGCGAGTCCCCGAGCGGCCCGGAGGCCGGCAGTGCCGTCGCCGGTGATGGCGGCGAGCCGCGTGCCGGGACGGCCGAGCGGGACGACGTGCGCGCGGTGGCCGGTGCCGCGCACGGGCTGGCCGCGCTGGCCGAGGGGAGCTGTCCACTGCCCGGGACCGGTTCGGCGCCGCGCGGGAGGCGGCGCGGCGGGCCGGGCGGCCGCGTACCGAACTGCTCTGCGTCAGCCGCTCGGCGCTGCTGGAGGCGGCCCGGGGCGCGTTGCGGGCCGCCGAGGAGCTGGCCCGGGAGGCGCTGGCGATGCCGCCGTGCCAGGGCTGGTCGTCCCGGTCCGACTGCGGCTACGCGTACCTGGCGCTGGCGTTCGTGGACTGGCAGCGGGACCGGCCGGCGGAGGCCACGGCCCACCTGGCGCTCGCCGGGCCGGCCGGCGCGGAACCGGGTGGCGCGGCGCTCACCGCGCTCTGCCGGGCCGGGCTGCTGGCCGACGGCGGCGACCCGGGCGGCGCGCTGCGCACGCTCGCCGAGGCGCGGACCGTCGCGCCCGGGCCGGATTTGGGCGAGTGGCTCACCGCCGAGGAGGCGCACCTACGCGCCGTCGTCGGTGACGTCGACGGCGCGCGGGCGCTGCTCGACGCGGCCGGCGACGGGCCGGCACCGGCGCTGGCCGCCGCGCGACTGCGGCTGCGCGCCGGTGACGCCCACGCGGCCGGGCGGACGCTGCCCGACTGGACCGCGCCCGGCGCGGCGGACTGGCCGCTGCCGGTGCGGTTGGGCGCCGGGCTGCTCGACGCGGCACTCGCCGATGCCTCCGGTGACGCCCGGCGGGCCGGCCGGCTGCTGGAGGAGGTGCTGGCGCTCGCCGAACCGGACGGCTTCCGGCGCGTCTTCACCCGGGCCGACCCGGGGGTACGGGACCTGCTCGCCGCGCGCCTGGACTCCGGCACCGCGTACTGGGCCACGGTGAGCGAGCTGGTCCGGGGCGTGGACGCGCAACCGGTGGCCACGGCCGGCGACGGTCCGGCCCGGGTGCTCGACGAGCCGCTCACCGAGCGGGAGCTGACCATCCTGCGCTACCTGCAGAGCATCCTGTCCAACGTGGAGATCGCGGCCGAGCTGTCGCTGTCGGTCAACACGGTGAAGACGCACGTGCGCAACATCTACCGCAAGCTCGACGCGACCCGCCGACGGGACGCCGTCCGGCGGGCGCGCGAGCTGCGATTGATCTGACCGTCAGCCCTCGTCGGCGGCGGCGTCGACCACGGCGAGCAGTTCGGCCAGGTCGTAGCCGCCGTCGTGGCGGACGTCGTTGACGAACAACGTCGGGGTGCCGTTGACGCCGCTGCGGATGCCGCCGACGAAGTCCTGCCGGACCCGGTCGGCGTACTCCTGCCGGCCGACCTCACCGGCGATCTCCTCCGGCGACAGGCCGATCTGCTCGACGCCCAGCGACAGGTGCACCGGGTCGAGCTGGTCCTGGTGCTGGTAGAGCCAGTCGTACATCTCCCAGAACCGGCCCCGCGCCGCGGCGGCCTCGGCGGTCTCCGCGGCGCTCTCCGCGTACGGGTGGACGTTGGTGATCGGGAAGTGCCGGTACGCCAGCCGCACCACCTCGGCCCGCTGGCGCAGCACCTCGGCCAGGTTCGGGTACGCGGCGCCGCAGAACCGGCACTGGAAGTCGCCGTACTCGACGATCGTGACCGGCGCGTCCACCGGCCCGCGGACGTGGTCGCGTTCGGTCACCGGGATCCGCAGCCGCGCGGTGGTGACCTGGAGTGGTGTGGTCATCGGGCACTCACCCGCCGATCCGCGTCCAGCTGTTCGAGCGCGTCGAGGATGCCGTCCACACCCGGGTTCACCTCGGGCGGGGACAGGTGACTCCAGGCCACCCGGCCGTCCGGGTCGACGACCACCAGTGCCCGGTCCGACTGCCCGCGCGGCGCGTACGCCCCGTACCGGCGCGACACCTCACCCTTGGGCTCGAAGTCGGCGAGCAGCGGGAACCGGATGCCCCGGCTCTCCGCGAACGCCCGGTGCGAGTCGACGCTGTCCACCGAGATGCCCAGCAGCACCGCGTCGTACCGCTCCAGCTCGGGCAGGGCGGCTTGGTACAGGGTCATCTGCTCGCCGCAGACCGGTGACCAGTCCGCCGGGTAGAACGCCAGCACCACGGGACGGCCCCGGAACTGCCCGGGGCCCGTCTCGCGCCCGTCCGGCGCCGCCGGCAGCGTGAACCGGGGCGCGTCCTGGCCCGGTGTGATCAGCCCGTTCGGATCACTCATGCCTCCCACCATGGCCCCGGCCCGGGTGAGGCGGGCTCACCCGGGCGGGGTGGTTCCGGTCAGCGCACGACGAGGTGGTTGTGCACCTCCCGGATGCCGGGGGCGTTCCACACCACCCGCTCGATCTCCTCGCGTTCGACGGCCGAGTGGACCTGCCCGTCCAGCAGCACCGTGTCGCCGTGCACCCGCACGTCGACCTCCTCGGCCTCGGTGGCGCGGTTGCGGGCCAGCGCGTCCACGATCCGCTCGGCCAGGTCACGGCCGTCGGGGTGCACCGCGGGGCGCACGGCGATGCCGTTGCTCACCCCGCACACGCCGGTGAGGCGCGCGACCGACCGTTCGGCGGCCCGCCGCTGGTACTCCCACTCGACCTCGCCGTGCAGCGTGACCCAGCCGTCGGCCACCGTCACCTGCAACGCCTCGATCGGCACGAAAGCGTCCCACTCCAGCGCCCGTACGGCCGCGACGGCGATCTCCGGATCCTCCCGCCCGGCCGCGGTGTCGATCCGGACGGCGAGGTCGTTGGCGACGGCGCGGACCCGGAAGACGCGGTGCGCGGCCCGCTCGGCGGCCCACTTCTTGGCGTAGCTGTCCACCCGGCCGGTGAGCGTCACCACGCCCTCGGTGACGGTCACCCCGATCTCGTCCGGGCCGACCCGCGGCTCCCAGGTCAGCTCGTCGAGCACGGCGGACTGGATGTCCCGGTCGGTACGGGTGATCGTGTCGGTGGCCATCCGGCTCTCCCTCCCGTCGATCGCGGCGCGGGCACGTGTCCCGCACCCGCGATCCTGCGCGCGTCCCGGGTGAGCGGCCCTCACCCGGCCGGGGTGAGGCAGCACGACGGCCGCCCCCGGGAGTCCCGGGAGCGGCCGTCGTCGGGTCGTACGTGGGTCAGCCGTCCAGGCCGGCCGGGGAGTTCGGCCGGTCCACGTCCACGAACTCGATCTCGTCCGCGGCGCGGTCCCGGCTGCCGGCGGCGCGTGCCGCGGTGCCGGCGGCCCAGCCGATCGCCGCGCCCGCCAGCGCCGCCGCGATCAGCAGCGTCCACGGCAGCGCGGGCCGGCGGCCGGCGAGCGCGTCGAAGGCGAGGGAGGCCCGGCGGCGTGCCTCCTCGGCGGCGGAGCCGACCAGGTCGGTGGCGTCGTCGGCCAGGCCGGAGGAGCTGCGGCGGGCGGTCCGGGTGGCGTCGCGCACGCTGTCACCGGCGGAACCGACGGCGGAGAGCAGGTTCTGCCACGCCTGGTCGGCGACCCGCTCGGCCTTGCCCCGGCGGTCCAGCAGGTTGGATCCGAACATCGTTCTACCTCCTCGGGTGCCGAAGGCCGGCGGCCACTTCGGACTCCGGTGTCCATCCGGCGGGTTCACTGTCTCGGGCAGTGCCCCACGGGCGGGCGCGGCAAACCAGGCGGGCGTCACGGGCAGGCCGGACAGCGAACGGGACGAACCACTCGAACGCGCCGGGACCGGTGCCGACGGGACGTGCGTGCGCCCGCTACCCTGGTCGGCGGATCGGCGGGCCCGCCCGGTCGCACGGTTGGCCGCGACCCGCCAAACAGGGGAAACTGGAACCCGGAGGTCCGGATTGGGTACGCCCAGGTGTGCCCAGTTCGCGAATTGCTCATCCCGGGGGGTGGCGACCGGGCCGTTGGAGGAATACTCTCGGTCGCGGCCCGCGTACTGATGAGGCGCCCGTCATGGGCGAGTGGAGGTGCTCGCGTGAGCCTGTCGATCGTGAAGTCGGTGCGGCCGGGTGGTGTCGTCCAGATCGCGCCCCGTGGGGAGATCGACGTCGACACCGCGTACGAGGTGCGGGAAGCGATCGCCGAGGTGCTCGCGAAGGGCCGTCCCTCGCGAATCGAGCTGAACATGCGGCTCGTCACGTTCATCGACTCGGTCGGCATCAGCGCCATGGTCGCGGGCTTCCAGACCTGCGAGGTCAGCGGCGTCAAGCTCGTGGTCACCGAGCCGAGCCGGTTCGTGCACCGGCAGCTCTGGGTGACCGGCCTGCTCGGCCTGTTCGGCGCGCCCGAGCCGTGGTTCGCCGACGACACCCCCGAGGTGCTGCCCGGCGCCTGAGCGCCGTCCACACCCCCTGCTGCCAGGGGACCTTCTACCCGTTGCCAGTCCGGCGTCGGTACGGGACGATCGTCGCGACGCACGACGGCGAGGGGGCCCGCTTGCAGAGCAGCGACAGCTTCAGCTACACCGTGCAGGCCCGGTGCACCCGGGCCGAAGCGGTGGCGCTACTGGGTGACCTGAGTCGCCAGGGCGAGCTGCATCCGCTGATCGTCCGGGTCCGGAAGCTGCCGGCCCGGCCGGGCGCGCTGGCCAGCTACGCGATCACCGACCGGCTGCAACTCGGCCCGATGCACTTCCCGGTCACGTACCAGGCGGACGTGCTGATCGCCGGCGAGGACGAGGTCGTCACCGTGGCGCGTCAGCAACCCGCGACGACGGTCCGCAACCACACCCGCCTGCGCGACGAGCCGGACGGCACGGTACGCATCGACGTGGAGATCACGCTCACCGCACCGGCACCGCTGTTCGGGTACGCGTTCCGCCAGGCCCGGGCGGCTCACCTGGGCCTGGCGGCGCGTCTCGGGGCGACCCTGGAGGGGCGGCCGGCCTGATCCGGCCGCCCCTTCCGGGCGCGCTCAGTACACCGACAGGTGCACGTGGTTGGTGTGGTCGCTGGACGGGTCGCCGTTGCCGCCGCTGTACGACTTCCACCCGCTGCTGGGCAGCCAGATCTGCTTGAACCAGATCACGTAGAGCACGGCGAGCGGGTCGGCGTTGCGCACGAAGTACGCGGCCAGGTTGTTGCCGTACGTCCGGTCACCGCCGCTGGCCACGCCGCCGAAGCCGTTCTTCTGCGCGGCGAAGTCGCAGGCCCGCCCCTTCGGGTGCTCACCCGAGCCGCTGGGTCGATGGCACGAGACGTACCGGGTGAAGCCCGCCGCCTTTGCCTGTTGCAGCGCGTGCAACGTGCGCGGGGTGATGCAGCCGTTCGCCGGGGTCGGGTCGTTGACGCTGCACGACTCCGACGGCCAGGAGCCGTCCGAGTTGCGTGGCGCCGGCTTCGCGTTCTTGTTGGAGGTGCCCTGGACGCTGCCACCGCCGCTGGTGCTGCTGCGCGAGGCGCGGTCGTTGGCGACCTCCAGGGCGCGCTCGGCCTGCTCCTTGCGCTTGCCCATCACCGCGACCTGCTTGCGCTGCTCGCGGATCTCCCCGTCGAGCTGGGCACGGGTGCGGGTGGCCTCGTCCCGGGTGGTGATCAGGTCGCGCAGCGTACGGTCCTCGTGCGCGGCGACCTGCTCCAGCGCGGCGGCCCGGTCCATGAAGCCCTCCGGGCTGCTGCTGCCGAGCAGCGCCCCGGCGGTGCCCAGGCGGCCGTTGCGGTACGCCACCGCGGCGATCTCGCCGACCTTGGCGTCGCGTACGGCCAGCTCGGCGCCGACGGTCTTGAGCTGGTCGTTCAGTTGCTTCTGGCGGGTCACCGACCGGTTCAGCGCGGCTTTCGCCTCCAGCCAGCCCTTGCTGGCCGCGTCGAGCTGGGCGCGCAGTTCCGGCGTGCCGCCCTCGTCGTCGCCGCCGGGTGCGGCGGCGAGCAGGCCGGTCGCCGGCGCCGCGGAGGCGGGGGAGACCGGAACGGTCGCGACGCCGAGGGCCAGCGTCGCGACGAGCAGGGCCGCCAACCGGGCGGCCGTCCGTCGTACAGGTGCCACTGGGGGCATTCACACGTCCTTCCGTCAACGCCGACCGGGTTAGCTGACGGGTTCGGGACGGAAGATCCCTACCGCTGACGCGGATGCACCCCACGTACGTGGTTCCCCGGCTCGCCCCTGCGGACGATTAGGCGACGGCCGCCCCACCGGGGCCGGTGGCGCCCGCGGGTGCGGCCGCGACCGAGACTACCGGCGCTGCCCGGGCACGGCTCCGTCGAGCAATGCCACTAGGCGGGGCAAAACCGGCATAAGACTACAACAGTCACAGTGATTTAAGTCTGTCCTAATCACCACTCGGTCTTTCCGCACACTCCGGCTGACGCTCCGGGCTCGACCTGCAACGTGGCGTGATCGATGGAGAAGTCCTCGTGCAGGGCGGCCCGCGCGGCGGCCAGCACCCCGGCCGGGTCCACGCCCGGGTCGGTGGTCAGGTGCGCCGAGGCCACCTCCATGCCCGAGGTGAGCGTCCAGACGTGCAGGTCGTGCACCTCGGCCACACCCGGCACGGCGGCCAGCCGGTCGTGCACGGCGGTGACCTGGAGGTGTTCCGGCGCGGCCTGCACCAGGATGCGGACCGCGGCCCGGCCGAGCCGCCAGGTGCGCGGCAGGATGAACACGCCGATGCCGACGGCGACGAGCGGGTCGGCCCACCACCAGTCGGTGACCGTGATGATCAACGCGGCGGCGATCACGCCGAGCGAGCCGAGCAGGTCGCCGAGCACCTCCAGGTACGCCCCGCGCAGGTTGATGCTCTCCTTCGACCCGGCGCGCAGCAGCGCGAACGCGACGATGTTGGCGAGCAGGCCGAGCACCGCCACCACGAGCATCGGGCCGGCCAGCACCTCCGGCGGCTCGCCGAACCGGCGTACCGCCTCGATGAGGACGTAGACCGCGACGGCGCCGAGCAGTACGGCGTTGGCGAGGGCGGCGAGCACCTCCAGCCGGTAGAGCCCGAACGTGCGCTGCGGGTCGGTGCCGGCGCGGCGGGTGGCGGAGATCGCGGCGAGCGCCATGCCGATGCCGAGGACGTCGGTGAACATGTGCCCGGCGTCGGAGAGCAGCGCGAGCGATCCGGTCGTGAAGGCGGCCACCGCCTCGACCACCATGAGGGCGGCGAGCAGCGCGAAGGCGGCCCAGAGGCGGCCCCGGTGGCGGTGTGCCGCGTTGGCCACCGCGCCGCTGTGGTCATGACCTGCGCCCACGCCAACACCTTCCCTGCCCCGTACCGGCCAGGCTCAATGTATGTTCACATCGCTATGTATGCAAGTGAACTGTGGGTGGCGCCGACGCGGCCACTCACCCCACCGGATCGAGCGTGGTGAGGCGCTGGGTGGCGCGGGACAGCGCGACGTAGAGCGTGCGTACGCCCGAGCCCGGGTCGGCCCGGATCTCGCTCGGCGCCACCAGCACCACGCCGTCGTACTCCATGCCCTTGGCCTGGAGGCTGGTCACCACCTGGAGGCGGCCCGTGCCGAGCGCGCCCAGCCAGCCGGCCACCTCGTCCCGGCGCGGCACCGGCGTGATCACACCGACGGTGCCCTCCACCTGCGCGAGCAGCGCCTCGGCCGCCTCGACCGTGGCCGCCGGCAGGTCGGCGGCGGGCACCGTACGCTCCACCGGCGGCACGCCCGTGGACCGCACCGCGTCGGGCAGCGGCAGATCCGGGTACAGGCGGCGGATCTCCGCCGCCGCCACCGCGAAGATCTCCGCCGAGTTGCGGTAGTTGGTGGTCAACTCGTAGCGGTGCCGCTTGCGCCGCCCCAGCGCCTGGTCGCGGGCACGGTCCAGCTCCTGCGGATCGCCCGTCCAGGCCGTCTGCGCCGGGTCACCGACCACCGTCCAGGACGCCAGCCGGCCGCGCCGGCCGATCATCCGCCACTGCATCGGCGAGACGTCCTGCGACTCGTCGACCACCACGTGCGCGTAGTCGCGGTAGTCGGCCGGACGCTCCCGCGCCGCCGCGCGGGCGGCACGCTGCCGGTCGGCGTACGTGCTCAGCTCGCGCACGCCACCGGCGAGCTGGTACGGATCGCGCTTGGGCCGGGCCCGCTGCACCGGCTTGCCGAGCAGCGCGTCCAGCTCGTCCAGCAGCGCGATGTCGGCCACCGTCAGCCCCTCGGTGCCGAGGCTCCGGTACGCGTCGGCGAGCAGCCGGATCTCCGCCGAGGAGAGGACGCCCCCGGCGTAGCGGCGCAGCCGGTCCGGGCGTGCCAGCCAGTCCAGCACGTGCCGTGGGTGCAGCCGGGGCCACCACGCCTTGAGGAACTCCCGGAACTCCGGCCGCTCGATGATCTCGTCCTCGAACGCGGGCTGCTCCGGCAGCCGGCCCAACCGCAGCGTGCGGGCCTGGGCGTAGAGCGCGGCCAGGACGGCGTCGAACGCCGCCCGGCGTACCTCGTTGCGGCGCGCCCCACGGGCGAGCGTCCGGTCCCGGATCGCGTCCAGCGCGGGGCGTTCCAGGCGCAGCAGCTCACCCCGGTACAGCAGGCGCAACTCGGCCGGGGAGTCCGGCACCGCGTCGCGGACCGCGCGTTCCAGCACCCGGCGCATCCGCAGCGATCCCTTCACCGCCGCCACGTCCGGCGGGTCGGTGCGGGACGCGGACAGGCCGGGGAACAGCGAGCCGAGCGAGCGCAGCGTGGCGGTCTCCTCGCCGAGCGAGGGCAGCACCGAGGCGATGTACTCGACGAACACGCCGGACGGGCCGACCACCAGGATGCCGCCGCCGGCGTACCGGGCCCGGTCGGAGTAGAGCAGGTACGCGGCCCGGTGCAGCGCCACCGCCGTCTTGCCGGTGCCCGGGCCGCCGGAGACGATCGTGACGCCGTTGCCGGGGGAGCGGATCGCCTCGTCCTGCTCGCGCTGGATGGTGGCGACGATGTCCCGCATGCCACGGCCGGTGGCCCGGGACAGCGTGGCCAGCAGCGCCCCGTCACCGACCACCGCCATGTCCGGCGGCGCGGCCTCCGGGTCCAGCAGGTCGTCCTCGATCCGGGTGACCTTCTCCGAGGCGGACTGGATCGTGCGCCGGCGCACCACGCCGCGCGGCTCGGCGGGCGTCGCCTGGTAGAACGCGGCGGCGGCGGGCGCCCGCCAGTCCACCACCAGCGTCTCCGCGTCCACGCCCCGCACACCGAGGCGGCCGACGTGCAGCACCTGACCGGTCCGCAGGTCCAGCCGGCCGAACACCAGGCCCTCGTGCTCGGCGTCCAGCACGTGCCGGCGCTGGGCGGCGTGGAAGACCATCGCGTCCCGCTCGACCAGCGCGCCGAAGTTCCCGACCCGGGCCAGCCGGTAGCCCTCCCGCTCGGCGTCGGCCGCGGACCGGCGCAGTTCGGCCAGCCGGGCGTACACCCGGTCGAGGTGACGCTGCTCGGCGGCGATCTCCCGGTCCAGCGTGGTCTGGTCGGTCAACGCGGATGCTCCTGTGTTCGGAGGGCACGGCGGGCTGAATGAGGGTACGGGCCGCCGGCAACCGGCACATCGGGGCATGCCGCGCACGTGGCGTACGTCTGCCCCGCTCGCGGGCGGGAGACGCTCAGAGGCGGGTCGCCGGGCGGTCGGCCAGCACCCGGTCCAGCACGCCGGCGAGGGCCGCGTTCACCTCGTCGGGGCGCTCCATCATCAGCATGTGCCCGGCACCCGGGCAGACGGTCAGCTCCGTGGTGGGCAGCGCCGCCGCGATGGACTCGGCGCACGGCGGCGGGGTGAGCCGGTCCCGGTCCCCGACCAGCGCGGCGGCCGGCAGCACGCCGAGCGCGGCCAGCGTCTCCAGCCGGTGCTGGGCGCCGATCGAGGCGCGGAAACCACCGATCGAGCGCAGCGTGGCCCGGGCCACCGCCGAGGTGACCAGCCGGATGTCCGCCGGGTCGCAGCGGTCGCCGAACAGCATCCAGCGGATGCTCGGGCGCAGGGCGCGCAGCAGCGCGTGCGGGGGCCGCCAGCCGCCGCAGCGGGCCAGCACCCCGGCGCCGGTGGTCTCGGCCAGGCGGATCAGCCGGGTGATCCGAGGGGAGAGGCCGTACGCGGTGTGGGTGTGCCCCTCGGCGGTGGTGGAGACGAAGACCAGCCCGGCGGTCCGGGCGGCGAACCGGTCGGGGTGGCGGTGGGCGTACTCCATCACGGTCATGCCGCCCATCGAGTGCCCGACCAGGACGACCGGCCCGGACGGGACGATCTCGTCGACCACCGCCGCCAGGTCGTCACCGAGCTGGGCGAGGGTGGCGTCGCGCAGCGCCAGGCAGCTCGACCGGCCGTGGCCGCGCGCGTCGTAGGTGACCACCCGGATCCGGCCGCCGAAGCGTTCCCGCAGCTCGGCGACCTGGCGGTGCCAGCTGCGCCCGTCCAGCGTCCAGCCGTGCAGCAGGACCGCGGTGACCTCGGCGTCGACCGGCCCGGTGACGGTTACGTGCAGGCGTACGTCGTCGGGGAGCCGCAGTTCCAGGTCCGGCATCGTCCACCTCCCGGGCCCACCGGTGTGTGTCCACCGGATGACCCGGCGGTGACACCGGCGTTACCCGCCATGAGACCACGGCAACCGGCCCGGAGAGAAGATTCCCGTCCGGGCCCACGGCGTCGGATCGGTGACCAGGCTGGGAGGCATGCCGTCCACCAGTCCGCGCGCCGCGCTGGCCGAGCTGCTCGCCGGGAACCGCCGCTTCGTCAGCGGCCAGCCGGTGCACGGGCACGACGTCACCGCCGCCGCGGCGGTGGCCTCCGGCGACCAGCAGCCGTACGCGGTGGTGCTGGGCTGCATCGACTCCCGCGTGCCGTTGGAGGCGATCTTCGACCAGACGTTCGGTTCGATCTGCGTGATCCGCACCGGCGGGCACGTGCTGGATCGGGCCGTGCGGGGCTCGATCGAGTACGTGGTGGAGCAGCTCGGCGTACGCCTGGTGATGGTGCTGGGCCACGAGCGCTGCGGCGCGGTCGGCTCCACCGTCGAGGCGCTGCGCACCGGGCGGCGGCCCGGCGGGGACCTGGCGTACGTGGTGGACCGGATCGCCCCGGCGGTCACCGACGTCGGGGTGGACGACCCGGACGCGCACCCGCTGGCGATCCGCCGCCACGTCCGGCGCACGGTGGCCGCGTTGCGCGCCGACGACCGGCTGGCCGGGGCGGTGGCGGCCGGCGAACTGGCGGTGGAGGGCGCGCTCTACGACCTGGCCACGGGCGAGGTCACGCTGCTGCCGCGGGAGGAGACGCGAAACCGCCCGCCGGGGTGATCCCGGCGGGCGGTCGCGGTGGTGCGGGTGAGGGCGCTCAGCCCTCGAAGACGCCGGCCTCGACCAGGCGCTTCTCGGTGGCGTCCCAGCCGTGGTCCGGGTAGGACGCGGCCAGGCCGTTGATCTCGGCGCGGATCTTGGCGGCGTGGCCGGCGGCGGCCAGCACCCGGATCTCCTCGACGAAGGCGTCGGAGTCGGTGCGCAGGTGCGCGGTCTTGCCGTTGGTCAGGTTGCGCACGTAGGCGTGCTTGCCGCCGTTGAGCGGGATCAGGTACTTGAACTCGCCCAGCACGCTGAGGGCGCCACCCTGGCCAGCCTGGCCGGCCCGGACGGACGCGCGCGCGGTCTTAGAGGTGTTGCTCGCCACGGAGGTACTCCTTGCAGACGTACGGTGGGGACGGAAGGCCGTCCGGGGGCTGTGCGGATGACGCCCGGGTGGGCGCCGGCCCGCGAAGATGTACGGCGGCACAGAGAACCGCCCAGAGAACTGTACACGACCACGACACCTGGCTGGTCGTCGCGGCGTCAGAGGGCATAACCGGGTCCACCACCCGGGTATTTCCCGCCTCCGGGGTCCGGCGAATTTTCCGATTCGCTGGCGCACCACCAGTCACACGGGTCATCATGTGTGCCAGGTACCACTCGGTAGGACGAGGTCGTAGGGGAAGACGCACCTCGGCTCACCGGGAGGTCACCGTGCCAACGCGTGGCGTCGT
The DNA here is from genome assembly GCF_050948515.1 of Micromonospora sp. CA-248089. Taxonomy (NCBI): domain Bacteria; kingdom Bacillati; phylum Actinomycetota; class Actinomycetes; order Micromonosporales; family Micromonosporaceae; genus Micromonospora; species Micromonospora sp. CA-248089. The sequence continues at coordinate 4,902,953 of NZ_CP192016.1, read as the reverse complement.
ATACGTCCACTCGACCCCGCTCGCCGTGTGCTCGCACGTCGAGTGGGCGATCGCGCGCGTCCTCGCCGCGCCGGTCAACCTGCACTGGACGGCGCAGCCCGCCGATCCGGGCGCCCGTCGCGCCGAGTGCGGCTGGACCGGCAGCCCGGGGACCGGCGCGGAGCTGGCCGCTGCCCTCCGGCAGTGGCCCATGATCCGCTTCGAGGTCACCGAGGAACCCAGTCCCGGCGTCGACGGCGAGCGCTTCATGTACGTACCGGGCCGGGGCCTGTTCCGCGCCGCGGTCGGCGCGGCCGGCGACATCCAGCTCGGCGAGGACCGGCTCCGCAGCCTGATGGCCGCCGCGCGCGGCCCGGAGGCGCTCGCGCACGCCCTGGACAAGGCGCTCGGCACCGCCTGGGACGCCGAACTGGAGCCCTACCGGTACGCCGGCGACGGTGCGCCGGTGACGCTGCTCACCCGGGTCGGGTGACGGGGGCCGAGTTGCCCCGATACGGTGGGCCGCGTGTCGATTTCCCCGCGCCGCTCCGCCGTCGCGCTCGCCGCACTGACCGCGCTGCTCGTCTCCGGGTGCTCGGACGGGCCGGACCGGCCCCGGCCCGCCCCGACGAGCCCGGCGCCGTCGTCGGCCGCGCCCGCGCCGAGTGACCAGCCGGCCGCCGACCCGGCCGTCCGCGCGGCCGCGCTCGTCGGCACGTTGAGCGACGAGGACCTGGTCGGGCAGGTGCTGATGCCCTACGCGTACGGCAGTTCGGCGACCAAGGTGTCGGCCGGCTCGGCGGCCGGGAACCGGGCGCTCGCCGGGGTCGACACCCCCGCCGAGATGGTCGCGAAGTACCGGCTCGGCGGCCTGATCCTGGTCGGCTTCAGCGCCGACGACCCGACCTCGGGCAACCAGGCCACCACGAACGTCGACAACCCGAAGCAGGTCCGCGCGCTCACCGACGGGCTGCGCGCCGCCGCCGGCAAGCTGCCCGCCGGCGCCGCGCCGTTCCTGATCGGCACCGACCAGGAGTACGGCGTGGTCACCCGGATCACCGACGGGGTGACGCTGCTGCCCAGCCCGCTCGCCGCCGGCGCCGCCGGGAACCCGGCACTCACCGAGGCCGCCTGGCGGGCCGCCGGGGCCGAACTGGCCGCGATGGGCATCAACCTCGACTTCGCGCCGGTCGCCGACGTGCTCGCCACCCGCAGCACGGTGATCGGCTCCCGGTCCTTCGGCGCCGACCCGGCGACCGCGTCCCCGCAGGTGGCCGGCGCGGTTCGCGGCCTGCAGGCCGAGGGCGTCGGCGCCGCCGTCAAGCACTTCCCCGGGCACGGCCTGAGCGCCGAGGACTCGCACACCGAGCTGCCCGTGATCAAGCAGTCCCGCGCCGACCTGGACCGGATCGCGTTCCCGCCGTTCCGCGCCGGCATCGGCGCCGGGGCGATGGCGGTGATGTCGGCCCACCTGGACGTCAAGGCCGTCGACCCGGGCACCGCCGCCACCTTCTCCCGCAAGCTGCTCACCGACGTGCTCCGTGGCCAGCTCGGCTTCCAGGGCGTGGTGATCACCGACGGGATGAACATGGCCCCGGCGAAGAAGTGGTCACCGGGCGAGGCCGCCGTACGCGCGCTCAACGCCGGCAACGACCTCATCCTGATGACGCCGAACGTCACCCAGGCGTACGACGGGCTGCGCGCCGCGCTCAAGGACGGCTCACTGCCCCGCGCCCGCCTGGTCGAGGCGGTCACCCGCGTGCTGACCATGAAGTTCCGGCTGGCCGGGCGGGACACCCCGGCGCTGTCCACGCTCGACGGCGCCGCGCACCGCAAGGCCGCCGACGACCTGGCGACCGCCGCCGTGACGGTGCTGCGCGGCAAGTGCGGCGGCGCGGTGACCGGCCCGGTGAGCGTGACCTCCTCCGGCGGCCGGGAGCGCACCCGCAAACTGCTGACCGAGGCGCTCACTGCGGCCGGGGTCAAGGTCGTGCCCTCCGGCGGCACCGTGGTGCACCTGGTCGGGTACGGCGACGGCGCGAAGGACCTGCGCGCCGACGCCGCCGTGACGGTGGCGATGGACACGCCGTACGTGCTGTCCGGGGCGAAGTCCCCGACGCTGATGGCGACCTACTCGTCCACCCGCGCCTCGATGACCGGGCTGGCGGCTGTGCTCGCCGGCAAGGCCCGCCCGGCCGGTCGCTCCCCGGTGCCGGTCTCCGGTCTGCCGGCCACCACCTGCCGGACCTGACCGCCGCCGTAACTCGGGTGCGGCCCGGGCGGCCGGCTGGCAGGGTGGCGCCCATGGGAGAGGCGGCGCAGGGATTCCGGTACGTCGAGCGCGGCGACGGCACGGTGGTGATCACGCATCACGGCCGGGTCGCCGGCACGCTGCGCGGCGGCCGGGCGGCGCAGTTCCTGGCCGAGGTCGGCGACGACCCGCAGCTGGCCATGGCCCGGTGGACCGGCAACTACCGGCGGGGCAACGAGCGGACCGCCCGGCTACACCCCCGCAACCGCGGCTGAGGTGTAAGGAAGGGCCCCTTTTTAACGCCTGCGGTAGAGGAAGGGCCCCTTCTTAACAGCGGCTGTTAAGAAGGGGCCCTTCCTTACATCAGGGGCGGGTGAAGACCAGCGCCACGTTGTGCCCGCCGAAGCCGAACGCGTTGTTCAGCGCCGCCGGGATCTCCATGTGACGCGCCTTGTGCGCGGCCACGTCCAGGGTGAGGCCCTCGTCCGGGTCGTCCAGGTTGATCGTCGGCGGGATCACGCCGTCCCGGATGGCCAGGATGGTGGCGATCGACTCCAGCGCGCCGGCCGCGCCGAGCAGGTGCCCGGTCATCGACTTGGTGGCGGTGAGCACCGGGTGGTCGCCGACCGCCTGCCGCAGCGCGCCGATCTCCAGCATGTCCCCGACCGGGGTGGAGGTGGCGTGCGCGTTGACGTGCACGATGTCGGTACGGGCCACGTCCGCGTCGGCGACCGCCCGGGCGATGGCGCGGATGGCGCCCTCACCCTCGGCGTGCGGCTGCACGATGTCGTACGCGTCCGAGGTGATCCCCGCGCCGGCCAGGCGCGCGTACACCCGGGCGCCCCGGGCGGCGGCGTGGTCGGCGCGCTCCAGGATCACCACGCCCGCGCCCTCACCGAGCACGAAGCCGTCGCGACCGGAGTCCCACGGCCGGGAGGCCCGCTCCGGCTCGTCGTTGCGGGTCGACATGGCCCGCATCGAGCTGAAGCCGGCGATCGGCAGCGGGTGGATGACCGCCTCGGTGCCACCGGCCACCACCACGTCGGCCCGGCCGGCGCGGATGATGTCCAGCCCCAGCGCGATCGCCTCCGCGCCGGTCGCGCAGGCGCTGGCGACGGTGTGCACGCCGGCCTTGGCGCCCAGCTCCAGCCCGACCCAGGCGGCCGGGCCGTTCGGCATGAGCATCGGGATGGTGTGCGGGGAGACGCGCCGGGGTCCGGACGCCTCCAGGATGTCGTCCTGGGCGAGCAGGGTGGTGGCGCCGCCGATGCCCGAGCCGACGCTCACCGCCAGCCGCTCCGGGTCCGGTCCGGCGTCGGTCAGACCGGCGTCGGCCCAGGCCTGCCTGGCGGCGATGATGGCGATCGCCTCCGAGCGGTCCAGCCGCCGCAGCTTCACCCGGTCCAGCACCTCGGCCGGGTCCACCGCCAGCTGGGCGGCGATCCGGACGGGCAGTTCCGCGGCCCACTCCTGGGTGAGCGCACTCACCCCGGAGCGGCCGGCGAGCATGGCGTCCCAGGTCGACGCGACGTCCCCGCCGAGCGGGGTCGTCGCGCCGAGCCCGGTGACGACGACGTCGGGGCGACTCATGATCAGGACTGCGCCTCGATGTAGCTGACGGCGTCTCCGACGGTCTTGAGGTTCTGCACCTCGTTGTCCGGGATCTTGACGCCGAACTTTTCCTCGGCCGCCACCACGACCTCGACCATGGAGAGCGAGTCGACATCGAGGTCGTCGGTGAAGGACTTCCCCTCGGCCACGTCGTCCGGGTTCACCCCGGCAACCTCTTCGAGGATCTCGGCGAGGCCGACGGTGATCTCGTCACGGGTCATTGCGGTTGGTTCCTCTCATCGGGGGTTACCGGTGACCGGCGTCGCCGGTCACGCACCTCGGCGCGTTCGCGCCCGAGGGGGTTTCAGGGGCAGCGCACGACCTGGCCGGCGTAGGTCAGGCCGCCGCCGAAGCCGAACAGCAGCACCGGGGCGCCCGAGGGCACCTCGCGCCGCTCGACAAGCTTCGACAGGGCCAGCGGGATGCTCGCCGCCGACGTGTTGCCGGACTCGACGATGTCCTTGGCGATGATCGCGTCCGGGATGTTCAGCCGCTTGGCGATGCCGTCGATGATCCGGGCGTTGGCCTGGTGCGGCACGAACGCGGCCAGCTCCGACGGATCCACCCCGGCGCGCTCGCAGGCCTGCAGCGCGAGCGGGGCGATCGCGGTGGTGGCCCAGCGGAACACCGACTGCCCCTCCTGGGTGATGTACGGCTGCCAGCCCTCGATCCGGACCGCGTCGCTCTTCTCCGGCGCGGAACCCCAGACCACCGGCCCGATTCCGGCCGGCTCGTCGTCGGCGGTCGCGGTGACCACCGCCGCCCCGGCGCCGTCGGCGAAGATGATGCAGGTCGAGCGGTCGGTCCAGTCGGTGAAGTCGGAGAGCTTCTCCGCGCCGACGACGATCGCGTTGCGCGCCGCGCCGGCCCGGATCGCGTGGTCCACCGTGCCCAGCGCGTACGCGAAACCGGAGCAGGCGGTGTTGAGGTCGAAGGCCCCGGGCGCGTTGATGCCCAGCTTGGCCGCGACCCGGCAGGCCACGTTGGGGCTGCGGTCCACCGACGAGCAGGTGGCCACCACGACCAGATCGATGTCGGCGGCGGTGAGGCCGGAGTTGGCGAGCGCCTTGCCGGCGGCGGCGGTGGCCATGTCGGCCACCGTCTCGTCGCCGGCGATCCGCCGGGTGACGATGCCGACCCGGTCCCGGATCCACTCGTCGTTGGTGTCGACCATCTGGGCGATCTCGTCGTTCGTGACGACGCGGGAGGGCTGGTAGTGCCCCATCGCGACGATCCGGCTGCCGGCCATTTAGTGCGTTCCTCCGATGCGGACGAGGGGCTGGCCCGGTGCGACCGGGTCGTCGTGGTGTGCGAGCCACTCGACGAGCGACCCGTTGTCGTGCGCCGTCACCTCGACCGGCCCCCGGCCGGTGGCGACGTGGCCGAGGACCTGTCCGGCGCGTACCTCGGTGCCCTCGGCCGGTGCGGCCGACCGGTCGAGGCGCCCGGCGGCGAGCGAGACGACCACCCGGTACGACGGTGCGGTGGGGCGGGCGGCGGGGCCGGCGTGCCGCGCGATCAGGCGGCGCGCGGCGGGCAGGTCGGCCGGGGTGTTCAGGGTGACGATCTCGGGTGCGCCCTCGCCCTTGAGTTCCCGCTTGACCAGCCCGGCCAGGGTGCCGGCCGGCGGCAGCTCGATCACGCCGGTGACGCCCAGGTCGGCCAGCGTGCGCATGCACAGGTCCCAGCGGACCGGGGCGGTCACCTGCCGGACCAGCCGCCGGACCGTCTCCGGGCCGTGCCCGACCGGCGCGCCGTCGAGGTTGGACAGCAGGATCCGGGCCGGGGCGGCGGCGGGGACGCCGGCGGCCACCGCGGCCAGGGCGGTCTCGGCCGGAGCCATGTACGGCGTGTGGAACGCGCCCGCCACCTGGAGCCGGATGACCCGGGTCCGGGCCGGCGGCTCGGCGGCCAGCTTGTCCAGCCCGTCGATCGCCCCGGCGGCCACGATCTGACCGGCGCCGTTGCGGTTGGCCGGGTGCAGCCCGTGGGCGGTCAGCGCGGCGATCACCTCGTCCGGGTCACCGCCGAGCACGGCGGCCATCCCGGTCGGCTCGAGCGCGCAGGCGGCGGCCATCTCCCGCCCGCGTACGCCGGCGAGCGTCACGGCGGACTCGGCCGGCAGCACGCCGGCCAGCGCGGCGGCGCCCAGCTCGCCGACGCTGTGCCCGGCGACCAGCCCGACCTCGTGCATCGGCAGGTGCTCGGCGGCGAGCAGCGCGGCGGCGACCAGCAGCGGCTGGGTGCGGGCGGTGTCCTTGATCTCGTCCGCGTCCGCCCGGGTGCCCAGGTGGATCAGGTCCACCCCGGCGAGGGCAGACCACCAGCGCAGACGCGCCTCGGTGCCGGGGAGGTCGAGCCATGGCGCGAGGAAGCCGGGCTTCTGCGAACCCTGTCCGGGGGAGAGTACGGCGAGCACGTGTACGACTCTGACGGATCCGGGCGTGCCGCGCTGTAACGTACGGCACCAAACCGCACTAGAACCTTTAGAGGAAACCTACAAAGATCGCTGGCGATCATCGCCGGTCGGAGACCGTCGGCACCACCGGGTCGAGCCGTCCCACTGTCAGCGCGACCTGCAACGCGAACGCGTCGCGCGGAGCGAGGGGCGAGAAACCGGTCACCTCGGCGATCCGCTTCAGCCGGTAGCGCACGGTGTTCGGGTGCACGAACAGCGCCCGGGCCGCGCTCTCCAGCGTGCCGCCGGCGGCGAAGAACGCGTCGAGCGTCTCCAGCAGCTCGCCGCCGGAGCGGGCCAGCGCCGCGTACACGTCGTGGCGCAGCCGGCGGCGGGCCTCGGTGTCACCGGCCAGCGCGCGTTCCGGGAGCAGTTCGTCGGCGGCGACCGGGCACGGCGCGGTCGGCCAGGCCGGCGCGGCCCGGAACCCGGCGAGAGCCCCGCGCGCCGACTCGGTGGCCTCGTCCAGGCTGGGCACCGCCGGGCCGACCACCACCGGGCCCTCACCGAAGGCGGTACGGAGCTTCTCCGTGGCCGCCACCGGATCGGCCGCACCGCCCAGCACGATGACCAGCCGGTCGCCGTGCACGCCGCCGATCACCTCGACGCCGATCCGCCGGGCCTGCCGGTAGACGGTGTGCAGCACGGCCGCGACCTCGCCGCCGGGGGAGCGGCCCACCGCCACCGCGACCGGCGGCGCGTCCGTCCAGCCCAGCGCGGCGGCCCGGCTGGCCAGCACGTCCGGGGAGTCGCCGCGCAGCAGCGCGTCGACAAGCAGCGCCTGCAACCGGGCGTCCCAGGAGCCGCGGCTCTCGGCGGCCCGGGCGTACACCCGCGCGGCGGCGAACGCGATCTCCCGGGAGAAGCGCAGCACCGCCTCCCGCAGCGACTGCTCCTCGCCCGGCACGGCCAGGTCCGACACCTGCTCCTCGACCACGTCGATGGTCACCTTGATCAGCGCCACGGTCTGCTGGAGGCTGATCGAGCGGGCCAGCGCCTGCGGCGCGGCGGCGAAGACCTCGTCGGAGACCTCCTGGGTACGGTCGGTGGCGCCCCCGCCCTGGCGCAGCCACTGCACCAGGGAGCGCACGCCGGCCTGGGCGACGAGCATGACCCAGGAACGCTGGTCGGCGGGCAGCTCACGGAACCACGGCAGCGTCTCGTCCATCCGGGCCACGCTGGCGGTCGCCAGGCCGCCCGCGGCCCGTTCGATGCGCCGCAGCGTCGCCGACGTCTCCGTTCCGCCCGGTTCGCTCACCGCACCAGCGTGACACGGCGTGACCAGCGGATCCACCTCGAGGCGACGGGCCCGCGGCGGCGTGACGATCTCCACCGGTACGCGCTGACGATCTCGTCCGGCCGGGCCAGTACGGTGTCAGGGCACGCCGGGCCAGACTCCGGCCGGGCGGGCGAGGGCGACGCGTGAGGGGGCCGGGATGGCGCAGGGGGAGGCCGAGCACGGTTGCGCCCAGGGTGAGGCCTGCCGGCGGGGTCACGAGCAGCCGGCGACTGCCACGCACCCGCGCCGGCCGTGCCTGCACCATCAGGGGGAGCCGCCGGCCGGGCGGCCGCCGGAACGCGCCGAGGACGAGCCGGGCGTGCCCCGGCAGCGGTCGGCGGAGCCGGCGCACCTGGCCGACGAGCCGTCGCCGGACCAGGGCTGCCGCAGCGATCTGGCGGGCTGGGCGGGTGCCCATCGTCACGGCGCGGTACGCCCGCGCAACCGCACCACCCGCCGGGAGCGCCCGCCGCGCCGCTGGTGCTGACGCGGCGCCGGCCGGGCTGATCCGACACCGGCCGGGATCGGGCGGGGTGCGGGCCGGGCTCAGCGGGTGCGGCGGCGGACCAGCAGCGCGATGCCGGCCAGCCCGGCGGTGATCACCAGTACGACGCCCACGTTGAGCAGCAGCAGCCGCTGGAGTTCGCCGAGCGCGGTGTCGATGTTCTGCACCGGGTCGAGCGCCTCCTCCGGAAGCACCCGCTCGCCGCCGCCGATGCCGCCGGCGAGCGTGTCGAACTGCGCCGGCATCGGCACGCCGACCGAGCGCAGCGTCTCGGGCATGTTGAGCCGCCCGAAGAACCAGCCGGCCCGGCTGCTGCTCAGGTCCGGCTGCTTGCCCGGCCGGTAGATGCGCGGACCGCCCTTGGCCAGGGGGAACAGGTCATAGGTGCGCTGCGGGCCGGCGGCGGTGAGCACCACCACCGTGTACTTCGGACCGAGGTCCTTGGCGGCCGGGCCGCGCAGCTGGCCGGTCGCGCCGAGCCACTTGACCTGGTCGACCACCAGGTTGACCTCGTTCGGCCTGGTGTCGGACCGCAGCTTCAGCGGGCCGTCGAGCCGCTCGCCGCTGATGTCCACGCCGGTGGGAACGGCCGGCTTGGGCTTGGGCGCGGCCTGCGCCGCCGTCGTGCCGGCCAGGGCCAGCGCGCACGCCAGCGCCGCCACGCTCCCGGTCACGGTGACCAGCAGCCGTCTCACCCTACGGATCATCGCCGCCTCCTCGCCCCGTTCGATGGCTGGCTTCCGCTGCAGGTCACACTGGACCGGTGCCCACCACAAAGACTCCGCAAAACGGCGTCCGGTTGCAGCTGGTGGAAGAGTATTTGGAACTATCTGCGAGCTGAGACCGACCAACGAACGGTCGATGATCATCGGCCGGATCCTACCCGGACGGAGGAAACCATGGGGGGCAGGGTCGCCCGTGTGGCGCGTACCTGGGTGGTGGTGCTCGGGATGGTAGCGGCGTTCGCGCTGCTCCCGGCCGCGCCGGCCGCCGCGCACAATTCGCTGACCGGCAGTGACCCGCGCGACGGGGCCCGGCTGGCCGCCGCCCCGGAGCGGATCGAGCTGCGGTTCCTCGCCACGCCGAAGGAGGCCACCACCGAGGTCACCGTCACCGGCCCGGACAACGTGGCCGCGACCGGCGGCGCGCCTGCCTTCTCCGGCAAGCGCGTCACCGTGCCGTTCCGGCCGGGCGCGGCCGGGCTCTACATCGTCACCTACCGGCTGGCGTCCGACGACGGTCATCCGGTCAAGGGGGAGATCCGGTTCACACTGACCACCGGCACCCCGGCCGAATCGCCGTCGGCGAGCACGCCGCCCACCAGCGCCGCCCCGACCGCCGCGCCGACCAGCGCCGCGCCGTCGCCGGTGAGCCCGACCCCGGCTGCCGCCGAGGCGGACGACGACGGGGGTACGGGCTGGCTGTGGGCGGCCGGCGCGGTGGTGGTGCTGGCCGCGCTGGGCGGCGGGCTGCTGCTGCGCCGCCGGGCCGCCCGCCGCTGACTCCCCGCCCGCTGACGCCGGCCGGTCGGCCTGGGTCGGCTCGCGGGCGACACTCCCCGTGACGCGGCCGGCGCAACGATTGCCGAAAACGCATATGCCTCTGAGTCATAATCATGACCCAGAGGCATATCGCCTTGAAGGGATGCCGCTTCCCGGCCGCGACGCGCCCGGGCGGGTGACTCAGACCAGGCGTACGCGGGCGGCGCGCAGCCGGGTCAGCGTACGGTCGCGTCCGAGCACCTCCAGCGACTCGAACAGCGGCAGGCCGACGGTGCGTCCTGTGACCGCGACGCGTACCGGCGCCTGCGCCTTGCCCAGCTTCAGCCCGCGCTCGGCGCCGACCGCCTCCAGCGTGGCCTTCAGCGACTCGGCGTCCCAGGACTCCAGCGCCTCGAACGCGACGATCGCCGCGTCCAGCAGCTCGGCGGCGCCCTCCTTCATCGCCTTGGCCCAGGCCGCCTCGTCGATCAGCGGGTCGGCCAGGAACAGGAAGTCGACGTTCGGCACGATCTCGCTGAGCACCGCGATCCGGGTCTGGGCGAGCGCTGCAACCGCGGCGAACGCGGCCGGGTCGAACTCGTCGGGCTGCCACGGCGGCGGGGCGATGGTGTCGGTGCCGATGAGCCACGGCCGGCACGCCTCGACGAAGTCCGCCACCGGCAGCGCCCGGATGTAGTCGCCGTTGAACGCGCGCAGCTTCTTCTCGTCGAAGAACGCCGGGGACGGGTTGACCTCGTCCAGCCGGAACTCCTCCTCGATGACCGACCAGGGCACGATCTCCCGGTCGCCCGAGGGCGCCCAGCCCAGCAGCATCAGGTAGTTGCGCATCGCGTCGGCGAGGTAGCCCTCGTCCCGGTACGCCTCGAGCGCGACCTTGTCCCGCCGCTTGGACAGCTTCTGCCGCTTCTCGTTCACCACCACCGGCACGTGCGCCCAGATCGGCGGCTTGACGCCGAGCGCATCCCACAGCAGCTGCTGCTTCGGGGTGTTCGGCAGGTGCTCCTCGGCCCGGATCACGTGGGTGATCCCCATCGACATGTCGTCGACCACGTTCGCCAGCAGGAACACCGGCGAGCCGTCGCCCCGGGCGATGACGAAGTCCTCGATCAGCTTGTTCTCGAACGTCGGCTCGCCGCGGACCAGATCGACCACCACGGTCTCGCCCTCGTCCGGCGTACGGAAGCGCAGTGCCCGGCCCTCGCCCGGTCCCAGGCCGCGGTCGCGGCAGAAGCCGTCGTAGCCGCGCTGCTGCGGGCCGGTACGCGCCTGCACGTCCTCGCGGGTGCAGTCGCAGTAGTAGGCCCGGCCGCCCTCGTACAGCCGCTGCGCGGCGGCCCGGTGCTCGCCCGCGTACGAGGACTGGAAGTACGGGCCCTCGTAGCTGCCCCGGGCGATGCCGATCCAGTCGAGCGCGGACAGGATGCCCTCGGTCCACTCGGGCCGGTTACGTGCCGCGTCGGTGTCCTCGATGCGCAGCACGAACACCCCGCCCTGCTGCTTGGCGAAGATCCAGTTCTGCAGCGCCGAACGGGCGCCGCCGACGTGGAACATACCGGTCGGGGAAGGGGCGAAGCGTACACGTACCGTCACGCCCCCCAGCCTACGGCGGACCGCGAGAGGTTTCCGGCAGGGGGCCGGGTCAGGGCACCGACTTGATCTTCACCACCAGGGCGCTGCCGAGCACGGTGATCGCCGCGGTCACCGCGTACAGCGTCGGGTAGCCGCCGAGGTGCACGACGATCGGCGCGGACAGCGCCGGGCCGAGCACCTGCGGCGCCGAGTTGGCAATGTTGATCACGCCGAGGTCCTTGGCCCGGTCGGTGGCGGCGGGCAGCACCTGCGTGATCAGCGCGGCGTCCACCGACAGGTAGACGCCGTACCCGGCGCCGAGCAGCAGCGCCGCGACGATCGCCATCGGCCAGATGGGCGCCACCGCCAGCAGCGTCGCCGCCACCGCCATGATCAGCCCGGAGGCGATCACGAAGACCTTGCGCCGGCCGGAGCGGTCGGACATGCGCCCGGCGGTCACGGCGGTCAGCATCATGCCGACCGTGTAGAGCAGGATCAGGATCAGCAGCGAGCCCTCGGGGTCGGCCACCCGTACCCCGTCGGTGAGGAAGTAGAGCAGGTAGAGCGTGCCCAGCGCGTTGCCGGTCTGCACCAGGAACCGGGTGAACCAGGCCCAGGCGAAGTCGGGGTGACGGCGCGGGCTGATCCACATGGAGGTGAACAGCGAGCGCAGCCGCAGCGGCGACCGGTGCTCCCGGGGCAGGTGGTCGTCCTGGGTCAGCAGCGCGAACGGCAGCGACAGCAGCAGCACGGCGAGCGCGATCGCCGCGTACCCGGCGGCGTTGCCGGTGACCACGGCGGTCACCAGCACCGCGCCGAGCACCAGGCCCAGCGCCTGCGGGATGCCCACCCAGCCGGACACGCCGCCGCGCTGCGCCACCGGCACCCGGTCCGGGATCGCGGCGGTGAGGCTCGCCAGCATCGCGTTGAAGCAGACCTGCGCGGCGACCCAGGCCACCGCCACCCCGGCGATCGTGTTCTGCCGGGCCAGCAGCACCAGGGCGAGCGCGCCGATCACCGCGCCGAGCGCGGTCCAGACGTGCCGGCGGCCGAAGTGGCGGTTGGCCAGCCGCAGCGAGGTGCGGTCGGACAGCGCCCCGGCCAGCGGGTTCGCCAGCACCGCGGCGAGCGCGCCGATGCCGGTGACCACCGCCAGCATGGCCTCCTTGTCGGCCGGGGCGATCCGTTCCACCTGCTGCGGCAGCAGCACCTGGATCGGGGTGAAGAACGCCATCCAGACGCCCAGGTTGGCCGCGAAGATCAGCGCGATCCAGCCGCGCCGCACCGGCACGGTCGGCTCCGCGAGCGCCGCCGGCAGCGACGCCGGCGTCGGGTTCATCGTGGTCATCGCCGGACCAGATTCCGAAACCAGGTGTACGACGACTTCGGCGTCCGCCGCTGCGTGGCGAAGTCGACGTGCACCAGGCCGAACCGCTTGGTGAAGCCCTCGGCCCACTCCCAGTTGTCCAGCAGCGACCAGACGAAGTACCCGGTCACCGGCACGCCCTCGGCCACCGCCCGGTGCACCGCGCGCACGTGTCCGTCCAGGTACGCGATCCGCTCCGGGTCGTGCACCCGGCCGTCGGCGTCCGGCGCGTCGTCGTACGCGCAGCCGCTCTCGGTGACCTGGATGGGCGGCAGCGCGTCGCCGTACCGCTGGCGCAGCTGGAGCAGCAGTTCCCGCAGCCCGTCCGGGGCCACCGGCCAGTCGAACGCGGTACGCGGGTAGCCGTCGAGCGGCACGATCTCGAACGGCAGCGGCGAGTCCGCCTCCGGCGCCCGGATGCCGGTCGGGTTGTAGTAGTTGACGCCCAGCACGTCGATCGGGGCGGCGATGACGTCCAGGTCGCCGTCGCGTACCACGCCCGGGTCGGGGCCGAGCGCGTCCGGATTGCCGCGTCCGAGCAGCGGATCGGTGAACAGGAGGTTGTGCAGCGCGTCGTACGCCGCGGCGGCGGCCCGGTCCGCGTCGGTGTCGCCGGCCAGGCGTACGGGGGAGTAGTTGTTGGCGATCGCCACCGGGGACGTGCTGCGGGCGCGCAGCGCGGCGACCGCGAGACCGTGCCCGAGGAGCTGGTGGTGGGCCACCGGGAAGGCGTCGAACAGCAGCGTCCGGCCGGGTGCGTGCTCGCCCACGCCGTGGCCGAGGCTCATGTGGATGAACGGTTCGTTGAGCGTGATCCAGAGCTTCACCCGGTCCCCGAGGCGGGCCGCGGTCAGGTCGGCGTACTCGGCGAAGCGGGCAGCCGTGTCCCGGTTCAGCCAGCCGCCCGCGTCCTCCAGCGCCTGCGGCAGGTCCCAGTGGAACAGCGTGGCGACCGGGTCCACGCCGGCGGCGAGCAGGCCGTCCACCAGCCGGTCGTAGAAGTCCAGCCCGGCGGCGTTGGCCGGGCCGGTGCCGGCCGGCTGGATCCGGGGCCAGGCGATGGAGAACCGGTACGCGGACACCCCCAGCCCGGCCAGTAGCGCGGTGTCCTCGGCGTACCGGTGGTAGTGGTCGCACGCCTCGTCGCCGGTGCTGCCGTCGGCGATCCGGCCCGGGGTGTGGGCGAAGGTGTCCCAGATGGACGGACCGCGCCCGTCCACCGAGGTCGCTCCCTCGATCTGGTACGCGGAGGTGGAGACCCCCCAGCGGAAGCCGGCGGGGAACTCGGGCATCGGCGCGGTCGTCAAGTCACCCTCCAGGAACGTGAAGCGTGCTCGCGACTCTAGGGCCCTGCGGACCGCCGCGCCATAGGCCGAGATGACTGGATGGCGCAAGGGGGTTCGGCGTGTCTTGGCCGAACCCGTCCGCTTAAGTCCGATTTACACATAGAGTGCCGAATATCGCGGATGTGATTTAAGTGGGGGAAAGATACTCATGATCCTCGTGGAACGAAGCGCACACGTGGCGGCGCCGGTGGATGTGGTCTGGGACGTCGTGCAGCGCGCCGAGCAGCTGCCGGCCTGGCTGGCGGGAGTCCGCGCGGCCGAGGTCCTGTCCGGGGAGGGATTCGGGCGGCGGCAGCTGGTCCAGGCCGGACGCGGCGCCGCGCACGAGGCCGAGGTGATCGCCTTCCAGGAGCCGACCCTGATCGGCTGGCGCGAACGCGCGAAGGGTGCCGGCGCCCGTGCCGAGGCGCGCACCGAGATCTACGTCCAGCTGACCCCGGACGAGGAGGAGGGCGGCACCGTCGTACGCCTGATCGTCGTGCGGTGGCCCGCCGGACCCGTCAAGGCGGCCCTGCTCCGGCTCGGCCTGCGCCGGGTCGGCGCCGACCTGGAGGACTCGCTGGCCCGGCTGACCGACCTGGCCGCCGTCGGCTGACCGAGCCCGTCCCGGCGTCGCCCGCGATGGTGACGGCCCGGCGTTCCCGCCAGGGACGCCGGGCCGTCGTCGCATCGGGGGACGAGAAGGGCCCGGCGCGCCTGGCGTCGGGCCCTTCTCGCGTGACGGGTACTAGCTGTCGCCGCCGGTCTCGCCGACCGGGGCGGCGTTGACGTCGTCCAGCGCGTACTTGCGGGCGGCGTCGGCCGGCACGTGGGCCGGCACCACGCCGCGCAGCGCGAGCTGGCGCAGCGTGGCCACCGCCACCGACTCGGCGTCCACGTGGAAGTGACGGCGCAGCGCGTGCCGGGTGTCCGACATGCCGAAGCCGTCGGTGCCGAGCGAGGTGTAGTCGCCGGGTACCCAGCGGGCGATCAGGTCCGGTACCGCGCGCATCCAGTCGCTCACAGCGACCTTCGGCCCGTCGGCGTCGGCCAGCTTCCGCGCGATGTACGGCACCCGCGGCTCCTCGCCCGGGTTGAGCAGGTTGTGCTCCTCGCACTCCACCGCGTCACGGCGCAGCTCGGTCCAGGACGTCACCGACCACACGTCGGCGGCCACGCCCCAGTCCTCGGCGAGCAGCTGCTGGGCCTTGAGCGCCCACTGCATGCCGGTGCCGGAGGCCAGGATGTTCGCCTTCGGCGCGTCGTCGCCGACCTGCGGCGCGGGGGAGTAGCGGTGGATGCCCTTGACGATGCCCTCGACGTCCACCCCCTCCGGCTCGGCCGGCTGGAAGATCGGCTCGTTGTAGACGGTGAGGTAGTAGAAGATGTTCTCCTGCGCCTCGCCGTACATCCGGTGCAGGCCGTTCTCCACGATGTGCGCCAGCTCGAAGGCGAACGCCGCGTCGTAGGAGACCACCGCCGGGTTGGTGGCGGCGAGCAGCAGCGAGTGGCCGTCCTCGTGCTGGAGGCCCTCACCGTTGAGCGTGGTCCGGCCGGCGGTCGCGCCGAGCACGAAGCCCCGCGCCATCTGGTCCGCCGCCGCCCAGAACCCGTCGCCGGTGCGCTGGAAGCCGAACATCGAGTAGAAGATGTACAGCGGGATCATCGGCTCGCCGTGGGTGGCGTACGCCGTACCGGCGGCGGTGAACGAGGCGACCGACCCGGCCTCGTTGATGCCCTCGTGCAGGATCTGGCCGGTGGTCGACTCCTTGTAGGACAGGAACAGGTCCCGGTCCACGGCGGTGTAGCGCTGACCGTGCGGCGAATAGATCTTCTGCGTCGGGAACAGCGAGTCCATACCGAAGGTACGGGCCTCGTCCGGGATGATCGGCACCCAGCGCTTGCCGAACTCCTTGTCCTTCATGATGTCCTTGAGCAGGCGGACGAACGCCATCGTGGTGGCGACCTTCTGCTTGCCCGAGCCGCGCTTGACGTCGGAGAACCGCTCGGTGCCCGGGATGGCCAGCGTCTTGCGCGCGGTACTGCGCGTGGGCAGGTAGCCGCCGAGCTGCTGACGCCGGTCCTTCAGGTACGTGATCTCGTCCGACTTCTCGCCCGGGGTGTAGTACGGCGGGAGGTACGGGTTCTCCTCCAGCTGCTTGTCCGGGATGTCCAGGTAGAGGCGGTCGCGGAAGAGCTTCAGGTCCTCCAGCGTCAGCTTCTTCATCTGGTGCGTGGCGTTACGGCCCTCGAAGTGCGAGCCGAGCGTCCAGCCCTTGATCGTCTTGGCGAGGATCACCGTCGGCTGGCCGGTGTGCTCCATCGCCGCCTTGTAGGCCGCGTAGAGCTTGCGGTAGTCGTGGCCACCCCGCTTGAGGTTCCAGATCTCGTCGTCGGACAGGTGCTCGACCATCTTGCGGGTCCGCGGGTCGCGGCCGAAGAAGTGCTCCCGCACGTACGCCCCGGACTCCGCCTTGTAGGTCTGGTAGTCACCGTCGGGCGTGGTGTTCATGAGGTTGACCAGCGCGCCGTCGGTGTCCGCGGCGAGCAGCGGGTCCCACTCCCGGCCCCAGACGACCTTGATGACGTTCCAGCCGGCACCCCGGAAGAACGCCTCCAGCTCCTGCATGACCTTGCCGTTGCCGCGGACCGGTCCGTCCAGGCGCTGGAGGTTGCAGTTGATCACGAAGGTGAGGTTGTCCAGCTCCTCGCGGGCGGCCACGCCGATCGCGCCGAGCGACTCGACCTCGTCCATCTCACCGTCGCCGAGGAACGCCCAGACGTGCTGCTGGGAGGTGTCCTTGATGCCGCGGTGCTGCAGGTAGCGGTTGAACCGCGCCTGGTAGATGGCGTTCAGCGGCCCGAGGCCCATGGAGACGGTGGGGAACTCCCAGAAGTCCGGCATCAGCCGCGGGTGCGGGTACGACGGCAGCCCGCCACCGGGGTGCGACAGCTCCTGCCGGAACCCGTCGAGCTGGTTCTCGCTGAGCCGGCCCTCCAGGAACGCCCGCGCGTACATGCCGGGGGAGGCGTGACCCTGGTAGAAGATCTGGTCCCCGCCGCCGGGGTGGTTCTTGCCCCGGAAGAAGTGGTTGAAGCCCACCTCGTAGAGGGACGCCGAGCTGGCGAACGTGGAGATGTGGCCACCGACGCCGATCTCCGGGCGCTGTGCCCGGTGCACCAGCATCGCGGCGTTCCACCTGATGTACGCCCGCAGCCGCCGCTCGACGTGCTCGTCACCCGGGAACCACGGTTCGCGCTCCGGCGGGATCGTGTTGATGTAGTCGGTGGTGGTCAGGGACGGCACCCCGACCTGCCGCTCGCGGGCCCGCTCCAGCAGGCGCAGCATGACGTACCGGGCTCGCTTTGTCCCGCGCTCGTCGATGACACCGTCGAGTGACTCGACCCATTCGCTGGTTTCTTCAGGGTCGATGTCCGGAAGCTGGCTCGGCAGACCAGCGGTGATCACCGGGCGCTTGCGTTCCGTAGCCACAGGCGTTCCCTCGGTTTCGTGTGGGATAGGTCTCTAGCGCCATCCTGCCCCCTGGTGGCGCGTGTCGTCACCTCTCCCGCCCCCAGACGCGACGCTGAACACAGGTACCCATCAGTAACTTTGCGCGATCACCGGATGCGCTATCGGCGGGCGCGGCAAGGAACCGGGCGCTGCGGCAGAATGCGCCGTATGCGCAGTGAGGTGATCACCGTCCGGACCGGCTCCCGCCCGACCGTCCGGGACATCACGAGCGAGGCCGAGCGGTTCGTCTCCGGGGTCGGCGACGGGCTGCTGCACGTCTTCGTCCCGCACGCCACCGCCGGGCTGGCGATCATCGAGACCGGTGCCGGGTCCGACGACGACCTGCTGCGGGCGCTCGACGACCTGCTCCCCACCGACGACAGGTGGCGGCACCGGCACGGCTCACCCGGGCACGGCCGCGACCACGTGCTGCCGGCGTTCGTGCCGCCGTACGCGACGCTGCCGGTGCTCGGCGGGCGGCTCCAGCTCGGCACCTGGCAGTCGATCTGCCTGGTCGACACCAACGGCGACAACCCCGACCGCCAGGTCCGCTTCTCGTTCCTGGCCGGCTGACGCGCGGACGACCGGGCGGGGCTTTCCGCCGAACAGCGCTCCATGATCGGCAATCGGTTGCAGGAGGTGCCCGACCGTTCGGCTGATCGAAGATCGACTTCGCCCTAACATGAAGGGGTGGCGCATTCCACCGCTCCCACCGCCGGCGACCGGGCCGGCCTCGCCGGGGAGACCGTGCGCCGGATCCTGCGCATCGCCGCCGCGATGCGGCACCACCAGGACGAGGGGATCGCCGCGCTGGGGCTCACCCCGGCGGCAGCCCGCGCGCTGCACGAGCTGGACCCGGACCGCCCCCTTCCCGCACGCGACCTCGCCGAGCAGCTCGGCTGCGACAGGTCCAACGTCACCGGCCTGGCCGACCGGCTCGAGCAGGCCGGACTGGTGGAACGACGGACCGACCCGGCCGACCGGCGGCAGAAGACGCTGGTGGTCACCGGACGCGGCCGGGAGGTCCGCGACCGGGTCGGGCAGGTCATGTCGGACTCCCGACTCCTCGACGGCCTGAGCACCGCCGAGCTGGCCGCGCTGCGTGAGCTGGTCTTCAAGGTCTCCGACGGCGGCTGCCCGGAGGACTGCGGCGACGTCTGAGCCACGCCGGGCGGAACGTGTCCGACTGGGCGCGGCGGGCCCGAGTCGGTAATGCTGTCCGACGTGACCACCCCGCACGATCTCGACGACCGGCTCCGAGCCGAACTGGCCGCGCTCGGTGCGCCCGACCAGCGGCGCGACCTGGGCGAACCGCTGCCCGACGGCGGGCCGTTGACCGGTGCGCAGGCGCTCGCCCTGTTCGACGCGCAACTCACCAGCCGGCTGCTCGACCTGGCCGGGCTCTGGCTGCACGGGTTCGGTGAGGGGTACCACACGATCGAGTCGGCGGGCCACGAGGGCAACGCCGCGGTGGCCGCCGCGCTGCGGCCGACCGACCCGGCGCTGCTGCACGCCCGCTCCGGTGCGTTCTACTGCCTGCGCGCCGCCCAGGCCGCCGGCGCCTTCCCGCCCGCCCCGTCGTCGCCCTCCGGCACCCTGTCCGACGCCGCGTCGCCCCCCGCCGCCACACCCGACACCGCCCGCACCGGCGCGTCCGGCGCGCCCTCCGACGCCCGGCCCGACGAGGCGAACCCCGCATCCGCCGAGCAGGCCCGCGCCTCCACCGCGCCGCACACTGCCCCGGCCTCCGACACCTCACCCGTCGAGCCGATCCGCGCATTCAGCGCACCGCACACCGCCCCAGCTTTCGACGCCGCACCCGCCGACCCGGCCCACGCCTCCAGCGCGCCGCACACCGCCCCGGCTTCCGACGCCGGACCCGCCGAGCAGGCCCGCGCCTCCACCGCGCCGCACACTGCCCCGGCCTCCGGCGCCTCGTCCGCCGAGCCTGCGTCACGCACCGCCCCGGCCGTCGACGCCTCATCCGACGAGGCTGCCCCGCGCACCGCCCTGGCCCAGCCGGACACCGCTCCCGGCGCGCCGGCCCAGCCCGACGCGGATAGCAACCCGTCAGCCACTCCCACCCTCCGGGACCGGGGGAGATCTTGGAGCGAAAGTGCCCCTATGGGGGCCGTTTCGTACCAAGATCTCGAGCGGGCGGGCGTGCGGGACGATGGCGGGGGCGGCGGGGAGGCGGGCAGGCTTCCGTCGGGAGCGGCGATCGCCGTGGACGCGGACGGGGACGCGACTGTCGTCGTACCCGATCTGCCGCAGCCCGCGCCCGACGACGCGTTCGCGGCGGCGGCGCGCGACGTGCTGCGCGGCATCGTCGCGTCCGCGGAGGAACCGGCCGCCGGCGGCCGGGCGAAGGTCTTCGGTCGCGCCGACCTGGCGGTGGTGCCGACCGCGGCGACCGCCGGTGCGCACCTGCCGCGCGCGGTCGGCCTGGGGCTGGCCCTGGAGCGGCTGCGCCGGGGCGCGCGGTCCGCGGACGGCGACGCCGAGGCGGCCGCCTGGCCCGCCGACGCCGTGGTGCTCTGCTCCTTCGACGACGGCGCTGTCGACCACGCCGCGGTCACCGCCGCGCTCAACACGACCGGCTGGTACGACCACACCGGCCTGCGCCTCCCGGTGCTGTTCGTGTGCGAGGACAGCGGTCGCGCCGCCGAGGGGTGGGTGGCCGCCACGCTGCGGTCCCGGCCCGGCATCCGGTACTTCGCGGCCGACGGCACGGACGTGGTCGCCGGCTACCGCGTCGCGGCGGAGGCGGCGGCCTGGGTACGCCGGCACCGCCGGCCGGCCGTGCTGCACCTGGGCGCGGTCCGGCTGATGGGGCCGGGTGACGGCGACGCGGCCCGCGACCCCCTGCTGGCCACCGCGCGGCTGCTGGTGACCTCCGGGTACGCCAGTGGCGAGGAACTGCTGGCCCGGTACGACGAGCGGGGCTGGCAGCTGCGCCGCGTCGCCGAGGAGGTGCTGGACGAGCCGAAGCTCGCGTCCCCGGTCGAGATCGTGCGGGAACTGGCGCCGCGCCGGCCGGTCCGGGTGTCCCGCGCGGTGGCCGAGGCGGCGGCGCGGGCGGCCGGGCCGGGCGCCGGGGCGCGGGCGGAGGCGTTCGGTGGCAAGCCGCCGGAGCTGACCGGCCCGCTGACGCTGGCACAGAGCATCACCGCCGCGCTCGCCGACGGCATGCTCGACCACCCCGGGACGGTGGTGTTCGGGCACGAGGTGGCCGCCCGGGGCGGGGCGCACGGGGTGACCGACGGGCTGCGGGACCGGTTCGGGGCGGCGCGCGTGTTCGACACGCTGCCGGACGAGACCTCGATCCTCGGACTCGGGCTGGGCGCCGGACTGGCCGGGCTGCTGCCGGTGCCCGAGATCCGCCACCTCACGTCGCTGCACGGCGCCGAGGACCAGCTCCGCGGCGAGGCGGCCACCATGCGCTTCCTCTCCCAGGGCGCGTTCCGCAATCCGATGGTGGTGCGGGTGGCCGGCCTGGCGATCCCGGACGGCCTCGGCGGATACGACCGCAACGACAACTCGCTCGGGGCGCTGCGGGACGTACCGGGGCTGGTGGTGGCCGTGCCGGCCCGGCCGGACGACGCCGCGCCGATGCTGCGGACCTGTCTCGCGGCGGCCCGGGTGGACGGCAGCGTCTGCGTCTTCGTGGAGCCGGTTGCGCTCTACCACGTCCGCGACCTGTACACCGAGGGTGACGAGGAGTGGACCGCCGAGTACGCCGAGCCGGGTGCCTGGGCGGACCGTCACGTGCCGATCGGGCGGGCCCGGGTGTACGGGATCGGCTCCGCCGAGGACCTCACCATCATCACGTTCGGTAACGGCGTGCGGATGTCGCTGCGCGCGGCGGCCACGCTGGCCGAGGAGGGCGTGGGCAGCCGGGTGGTGGACCTGCGCTGGCTGGCTCCGCTGCCGGTGGCCGACATCATCAGGGAGGCGTCGGCGACCGGCCGGGTGCTGGTGGTGGACGAGACGCGGCGGTCCGGCGGGGTGGGCGAGGGCGTGCTGTCCGCGCTCGTCGACACCGGGTACGTGGGCGCCGCACGCCGCGTTGCCGGACTTGACTCGTTTGTACCATTAGGTCCGGCTGCCCGTCAGGTTCTGGTCTCCGCGGAAGCCATCACCCAGGGTGCCCGTACGCTGCTGGCACGGTAAATTCCGTTCCACCCGGTGCGCCACTTGCGCGGCGAGCCGCAACTGTGTGGACTGGGCCCGACGGTGTCACCCGACGCCACGAGCAGGGATAGATGAGGAGGCACGCGACAGTGAGCGCGACCGCTGGCCAGGCCGACGGGGTACGCAGCCTGGCGGACCGGTTCGGTATCGAGCCGGGCATGGTCGTCATGGAGATGGGCTACGACGACGACGTCGACACCGATCTCCGGGACGCCCTGACCGACCGCTGTGGGGAACTCGTCGACGAGGACACCGACGAGGTTGTCGACGCGGTTCTGGTCTGGCACCGCGACGGCGACGGTGACCTGTTCGAGCTCCTCGTCGACGCCCTCGGGCCGCTCGCGGACAACGGCGTGGTGTGGCTCCTGACCCCCAAGGCCGGCCGGGACGGCCACGTCGAGCCGAGCGAGGTCGCGGAGAGCGCGCAGACCGCAGGGCTGCAGCAGACCTCGACCGTCAACGCCGGCCGCGACTGGAGCGGCGCCCGCCTCGTCATGCGGCGCGGGTCGAAGAGCAAGAAGTAGGGCGGCGCCGCACACCCGGCGACCGCGGTCGCCGGGTGTGGCAGGCTGATCATCTCCAGACCCGATCCCCGAGGGAGCACGCATGCCCATCGAGGTTGGCGCCGAGGCGCCCGACTTCCTGCTCAAGGACCAGAACAACCAGGAGGTCCGGCTCTCCGACTTCCGCGGTCGCAAGACCGTGCTGCTGGTCTTCTACCCGCTCGCCTTCACCGGCATCTGCCAGGGCGAGCTGTGCGAGGTGCGGGACAACCTCAACGAGTACGTCAACGACGACGTCCAGGTGCTGACCGTCAGCGTCGACTCCGTGTACGCCCACAAGATCTGGGCCGACCGGGAGGGCTACCAGTTCCCGCTGCTGGCCGACTTCTGGCCGCACGGCGCGGTGGCGCAGGCGTACGGCGTCTTCAACGACGTCGCGGGCATCGCCAACCGGGGCACCTTCGTCATCGACAAGGCCGGCGTGGTCCGGTTCGCCGAGATGAACATGCCCGGCGAGGCGCGCGACCAGCAGGGCTGGCGCAAGGCGCTGGCCGAGGCCGTCGCCGCCTGAGTCCCACACCCCAGGCACGTCGTTGCGCGGGGCCGGAGGCGGACAGGTAAGCTGGCCGCTCCGGCCCGCCGTACGGGCGTTCCGGGCGCGTAGCTCAGTGGGAGAGCACTCGCCTTACAAGCGAGGGGTCGCAGGTTCGAAACCTGCCGCGCCCACCACCTTTCAGAAATCCGTAGCATGCGCCTGTGTCGGATGATCCCGTCTTCACGGCAGTGCTCGACAGCCTGCTCGACTGCCTGGCGTTCTTCGAGCTGTGCGATGACGAAACGCTTCACCCCGACACCGCCGTACGGCAGTTGGAGGACGCGGCGTCCCGCCTCAGCGGCCTGGCGCCCGCCGATCGGGCTCGCCTGGCCGCGGCCATCACCGCCAGAGCGCAGAGCTTCGAGCCGCCGTACCGTCGGTTCGTCGAGGAGGCGCCGGAAGCGTTCGGGCTCCTGGACGAAGACGACTGAGCCGAGCCGTCACGCCTGGGCGTTGCCCGGCCGGCGTTCGGCGTGCTGGTCGGCGTCGGCGTACGCGGTGGCTTCGAGCTGCCGGCGTTCTTCCGGGTCGAGTT
Organism: Micromonospora sp. CA-248089; assembly: GCF_050948515.1. Lineage (NCBI taxonomy): Bacteria > Bacillati > Actinomycetota > Actinomycetes > Micromonosporales > Micromonosporaceae > Micromonospora > Micromonospora sp. CA-248089. Next base: position 4,879,767 of record NZ_CP192016.1, on the reverse strand, counting down.
GGCTGTAGTAGGTCCAGAAGGTGCCGAACGCGTCGCTGATCGCAGGTCCGTACGTGCTGGTGGTGGCCGCGTTCCTGAGCGTCATGTGGCCGTCGAGGACGGCGCGGGCCATCTCGCGGAGTTCGGGTTGTGGGCTGTCGGCGAGCCGGCCGAGGCTGTCGCGCAGCGCCTTCACGCGTCGGGGGTCGCCGCCGGCGATGTCGGCGATCTCGCTCATCGGGTGGCTCCGGAGGTGACGAGCGGGTGGTCGTACCCGTTGCTGCCGGGTAGCGCGGGGAGCTTGACGGATTCCAGGTCGCCGAGCCGATGGGTCAACGCGGACCGGAACGCGAGGACGGCGGCGTTGGCGTGCTGGTAGAGCTGTGTGGCCTGGCCCCACAGCCGGAGCATGTTGGCGACCTCGACGGCGGCCACGCCGTAGCCGATGACGGCGCCGACACCGGTCGCCGCGGTGACGGTGCCGGCGGCGGCGGAGATGCCGGCGATGATGGCCGCGTCGACGAGGCCCTTGATGATGCCGCCGATCGATTCGCCGATGGACCAGACCGAGTCGGCCATGATCTTGTATTCGTTGCCGATGTCGTTGAGCGGCCCGCGCAGGGCGGCGGTGGCGCCGGAGAGCTGCGTGAAGTAGCTGTGGGCGGCGTCTCCCGCCTGCCCGTTCCAGATCTGGTGCAGCGTCGCGGCGCCGGTCTGGACGTTGAGGGCCAGGTCGTGCAGCGCGTTGCCGGCGTTGCTCAGCACGGGCTGCATGACGGCGAGGGCCTCCCAGTTGCCGAACAGGCGTTCCTGCATCCAGGAGATCGGGTCGAAGCCGAAGACCGCGTCGAAGCCCTTCATGGCCCACGACGTGGGGCTCACGTAGTCCATCCAGCCGAGAGCGTTCGGTGGTGAGTCCGGCTCCGGCGGCGGGGTGAGGCTGCCGGACACGTCGCGCAGGTCGACGAAGGGCGGCGGGGGACAGACGAGGGTCTTGAGTTCTTCCTCCAGCGCCGTCGGAGGCTGGCAGGGGACGGCACCCGGGAGCGTGCGGTCCATGTCGGCTGCTGACCGCAGATCCGTCTTGCGGTAGTAGGCGGCGGCAGCGGTCAACTCCGGCCCGGACGCGTCGAGCAGCGTGGTCAGCCGCTTCATCGTGTCCGCGATGACTGTGGAGGCGTGTCGATGACCGTCGGCGGCGATGGCGATGAGCTCGCCGCCGCTGGCCTCCTTGGTGTGGTTGCCGATGTAGCCGGCGATCGCGCTCGCGTCGCCGCTGGCGCGGTCCACCTGCCGGGCGTAGTTGACCAGCGCCGCGGGTTCGACGTCGAAGCTCACGGTTCGAGCACCGTGGCGAAGAGGACCAGCCCGGCCAGGCCGACCACCACGAGCGCACTCGACACGATCAGCAGCCTGACCGCGACCCGGTGCTGGTGGCGAACCGGGTAGTAGGCGGCCCCGGCCAGCCCGGCGAGCACGAGGACAAGCATCGGGATCAGCCGCCGTCCGTCCGCCGCGCCGACGACCGTGGCGAACACCCCGACGAAGCCGAAGAAGATCGCCACGTTGGCGATCGCGTTCCGCAGATTGGCGTACGCGGTGACCTGCAGGTCGGCGACCGCGCCGCGGACGTCCCGCTCGGCCTGCGCCCGCTCCTCCGGAGACATCGGTTTACGCGGCTTGCGCCGGCTCTTGTTACCCCCCGCAACCATGCGGGCGACGATAGCAATCATCGCCCTGCTCAGGCTGTCCCTCCCGTCCCACCCACCGTGCCCGGACGGTCGAGAGCGGACCGTCAGCGATCTGCCGGAGAGGTCAGGAACTCCAGCCGCCCACGCCGCCGCTTCCGGTGTTGCTGCCGTCCGTGCGATTCCGGTGGTCGTCGAGCCTGCGGCGGGCCTCGGCGGATGCCCGGAGGTCACGTACCTGGCGGCCGTCCACTCGTGTCTGCCGACGACGACGTAACAGGCCGGCGGCAAGCACGGCCGCCGCGACGACGAGTACGAGAATGATCCAGCGCATGTCGACCTCCCGGGTCATGCCTGCCCCCAGTGTGCGCCGCCGGTCAAGGGTTCCAGGGTCGGCATCCGGCCACGACAGCGGTGCTGCGGGCGGAGCCGCTCAGGCGGGATGCTCGCGCAGGAACGACCGTGCCGCCGCCTTCGCGGCCGCTGTCGCCTCCTCCGTCTGGTCGAAGGACGGGCCCCAACCGGTGTAGACCTCGAGGAAGCGGTCGGCGACTGCTCGCAGCTCCGGAGCCTGGGATTCGGCCGCCTGGCAGTAGATCTCGTACGCCAGGTCCTCGGCGTCGCCCTCTCCCGCGACGATGGCCGCCGCTGCCTGGCGCATCAGGTGCAGCCGAGCGCCGCCCTCGTCCGGGACCGGCGAGCCGAGCTCGTCCATCGCCTCCCGGAACAGGTCGACGGCCTCCCGAGCCTGGCCCCTGGACAGGCCGGCGAGTTCACGCAGGCTGGGCGAGTCGATGCCACGGGCCAGCGCGTGAGCGGCCGCCATCGCCAGGTCGTCGCCGACCGGCTCGTCCAAGGCCAGCCGGACGGCGACGTCGCGCAGTTGCTGCATCCCGCAGACATTAGGCGGTGCCGGGAAGTGGCACCGGCCGTCGCACCGCCGTGCGGCGACCGAGGAGGAACTCGATATGACTGAGAGGCATATTTATGCCTCTCAGTCATATCGGTTCGAGGCCTCAGTCCTCCGGCAGGCGTGACTCCGTGTGACCGGACGGTCAGGCGTCGCGGGAAGGGCGCTCGCCGTCGTCTTCCGGGTCGGCGGTGAGGGGCAGCGTGGGCCAGGACGCGAGGTCGTGGAGCATCTGCCGGTCGTGGGTGGCGACGACCACCGCCGCCCGGGTCGTCAGCAGGGCCGCGGTGAGGTCGTCGACCAGCGGTGCCGACAGGTGGTTCGTGGGTTCGTCGAGGATCAGCAGGTCGGGACGTTCGGCCAGCCGCAGCGCCAGGTTCAGCCGCCGTTGCTGTCCGTGCGACATCCGGTCGACCGGGGCACGCCGGGCCTCGGCGTCGAGCAGGCTCGTCGCGCTCAGCGGCAGCGCCGTGCCGCCCCGGAGGCGCCCGGTGGAGCGCAGCCGCCCCACGTGCTGCTCGTACAGGTCGTGCGCGAGCATCCCGGGCGGCCAGTCGGGCACCTCCTGACCGAGGTACGCGACGCGTGCCCCGGACAGGTGGCGGACCTCCCCGGTCGACGGCGTGAGGTCGCCGGCCAGCACGGAGAGCAGCGTCGACTTGCCCGCGCCGTTGGGCCCGGTCACCAGCAGGCGGTCCCCGCCGTCGAGCGTGAGCGTGACCGGGGTACGCAGACGCCCGGCCACCGTGACGTCGTGGCACCGCAGGATCGGCAGTCCGGCCCGGGTGTCCAGCGGCGGCCAGCGCAGCGGCTGCGGCGGCTCCGGCACGGTGACCCGGTGCGCGTCGAGTGCCTCCTGCCGGCGTCGTAGCGCCTGGACCAGGCCGGGCGCGCGGGACTGGCGCTGGTGCTTGCCGTGGCCCTTGGCCGGACGCCAGCCGGTGCTGAGCCGATCCTGCGCCTCCCGTACCCCGTCGGCCAGCCGCTGGTGCTCGGCCTGCTGTGCCTCGTGGTCGCGTACCCAGTTCGCGAAGTCGCGACTGCGTCCGTCCTGCCAGGCGGCGTAGTCCCCGGCGTAGCGGCGCGGGCGCCCGTCCGCGCTGGGGTCGAGGTCGAGGAACTCCGTGGCCACGTCCCGCAGCAGGGCGCGGTCGTGGGTCACCAGCACCACGCCTCCGGGGTGCTCGCGCAGCCGGGCGGTGAGGAAGGCGAGGCCGGTCGCGTCGAGGTGGTTCGTCGGCTCGTCCAGCATCAGCAGGTCGACCCGGGCCCCCAGCAGGCACGCCAGCCGTACCCGGTAGCGCTGGCCGACGGACAGCGTGGCCAGCGGGCGGTCCCGGTCCGGGCAGGCGTCGAGACCGGCCAGCGCCACGTCGACGCGACGCTGCGCGTCCCAGGCGTCCAGCCGGGTGGCGGCGTCGAGCGCGGCGGCGTACGCGTCGTCCGCGCCGGCCCGGCCCTCGGCCAGCGCGTCGGCGGCGTCGTCCAGTGCCCGCAGCGCGCGTGCGGACTCACGGATCGCCCCGTGGACGAGCGTGCCCACTGTCTCGCCGTGGCGCGCCTCCAGGTTCTGCCGGGCGACGCCGATCGTGCCCAGCCGTTCCACGGTGCCCTGGTCGGGCACGAGAATGCCGGCCAGCACGTGCAGCAGGGTGGTCTTGCCGCGGCCGTTCTCGCCGACGACCGCCAGGCGGGAGCCGGCGGAGACGGTCACGCCGACGTCGGACAGGACGACCCGGCCGCCGCGTACGACACGGACGCCGTCGGCCCGGACGTGCGCCCGGTGCCCGGCGGGCAGCAGGCCCTCCGCGGCGAACGGGGATGAAGGAATGTTGTCGAGGTTGTTCACAGTCCGCTCTCGGCTCGTCGTGGAGCCGGGCAGCGCGAGGACACCGCCCGGCGGGAACGCCAGGACGGCGGAGCAGAGCTGGTACGTCAGAAGAAGCCGGTCACCCTGCCGCCGTCAGCGGAGGGACCAGGGCTTCATGACGGCGGCGTGGAACCTCATGCGGCCAACACTACCCGGAGCGGAACCGGGGATCATCGGGATTATCGGCGCAGGCGGGCGTGGGCCTCGGCGTCGAGCAGGTCGTTCACCGCGAGCGCCGAGTTGATCAGGGCGAGGTGGCTGAACGCCTGCGGGTAGTTGCCGATCTGCTCACCGGTGGAGGCGATCTCCTCGGCGTAGAGGCCGAGGTGGTTGCTGAAGGTGAGCATCTTCTCCAGGGTGAGCCGGGCGTCGTCCAGCCGGCCGGAGCGGGCCAGTGCCTCGACGTACCAGAAGGTGCACATGTTGAACGTGCCCTCGTGGCCGGGCAGACCGTCGGGGGAGTGCAGCGGGTCGTACCGGTGGACCAGGCTGTCCGAAACCAGATCGCGCTCGATCGACTCCAGCGTGGACAGCCAGAGCGGGTCGGTGGGCGTGACGAACCCGACCGCCGGCATGTAGAGCAGGGCGGCGTCGAGCACGTTCTCGTCGTACGCCTGCACGAAGCTGCCGCGTTCCCGGTGGAAACCGCGGGCCATGACCTGGTTGTAGATCCGGTTGCGCTGTTCGGTCCAGCAGCTCATGTCCCCGGGGCGGCCGGTCCGGGTGGCCAGGCGGATGGCCCGGTCCAGCGCCACCCAGGACATCACCCGGCCGAACGTGTAGTTGCGGGGGTGGTGGCGGCTCTCCCAGATGCCGGCGTCGCGCTGGTCCCAGTTGTGGCAGAGCCAGTCGATCAGGCGCACGGTGCTCTTCCACACCTGGTGCGACACCCGGATGCCCTGCTCGTCGGCGAGGTGCATGGCGTACAGCGCCTCGCCGTGGATGTCGAGCTGGATCTGGTCGGCCGCGCCGTTGCCGATCCGCACCGGCCGGGAGCCCCGGTACCCCTCCAGGTGGTCGAGCACCTCCTCGTGCAGGTCCGAGGAGCCGTCGACCCGATACATGATCTTCAGCGGGTCCTGGTGGTCGCCGGCTTCGCGGATGCGCTCGTCGAGCCAGTCCATGTACCGGCTGACCTCCTCGGTGAACCCGAGGCCGAGCAGCGCGTGCACCGAGAACGAGGTGTCGCGTACCCAGGTGTAGCGGTAGTCCCAGTTGCGGGAGCCGCCGACCAGCTCGGGCAGCGCGGCGGTCGGCGCGGCGATCATCGCGCCGGTCGGCGCGTACGTCATGAGTTTGAGCGTGATGGCGGAGCGCTCGACCATCTCCCGCCAGCGGCCGGTGTAGCGGGAGCGTTCGACCCAGCGCCGCCAGTAGTCCCGGGTCCACTCGAACATGCCCTGGACCTCTTCCGGCGGGATGATCCGGGGTTCCTCACTGCCGGTCTCCAGGATCACCCCGCCGGTGTCGCCCTCGTTGAGGGTGCCGTACGCGATGAGGTCGCCGTCCTCCATGCGGATCTCGCCGGTCTGGGCCCAGAGCTGCCGCACCGGGTCGATCGGGTTGAAGGTGAGCGTCTCCGACGGGCCGCGGAACAGGTAGCCGTTGCGGTGCCGCTCCAGCTTGTGGCTCTGGCGTGCGTAGTCGAACCGGGGCCGGCACTCCACCCGGAACCGCATGCTGCCGCGCACCATGTTGACCATGCGCACGATGCGGTGCGAGTCGGTGACGCGTTCGCCGGTGACCGGCATGAAGTCGATCACCTCGGCGACGCCGTCCGCGCTGATGAACCGGGTGATCAGGATCGGCGTGCCGGGCAGGTAGAGCTGCTTGGTGACGTACCGGACCTCGTGCGGGGCGATCTGGAAGAAGCCGCCCTTGTCCTTGTCCAGCAGCGCGGCGAAGATGCTCGGCGAGTCGAAGCGCGGCGCGCAGAACCAGTCGATCGTCCCGTCACAGGTCACCAGCGCCGCGGTCTGGAGGTCGCCGATCAGCCCGTGATCCTCGATCGCCGGATAGCCCCTCACGTCGCCCCCCAGGTTCCGACTGCCCTCTCCGACTCAACCTAGGGGAAGAATTGTCAGGTTAGGGACGATTCGTGGTCACCCACCCTCCCGCGCGCCCCGCCGCGCCTCGACCGCTCGGCGGGTCTCCTCCTGCACCAGATCCGCGTTGATCATCGCTGCGGTCCGGGCGCCCGCCGCCGCGGCGGACCCGACCTGCGCCGACAGGTCGGTCACGTTGCCCGCGACCCACACCCCCGGCACATCGGTACGCCCCGACTCGTCGGCCGCCAGGTACTCGCCCATCCCGCTCGGGTGCGGTTGCGGGCGCAGGCCCAGCCCGGCCAGGAACCCGGCGCGCGCCACCATCCGGGGCGCGACGGTCAGCACCTCGCGGCCGACAGTGCGGCCGTCGCGCAGGCGTACCCCGGTCAGCCGGTCCCCGTCCGTCTCGACGGCCGCGACCTCGCCCTCGACCACCGGCACGCCGCGCGCGGCGAGCTGCTCGGCCTGCTCGTCGGTGAGCGGCGGCGCGGTGTGCCGCAGGTAGACCACGTCGTCGCTCCACTGCCGGAACAGCAGCGTCTGGTGCACCGACATCGGGCCGGTGCCGATGACGCCGATCGGCCGCTCGCGCACCTCCCAGCCGTGGCAGTACGGGCAGTGCACCACGTCCCGCCCCCAGCGCTCGCGCAGGCCGGGCACCTCGGGCAGCTCGTCGACCAGACCGGTGGCGACCAGCACGTGCCCGGCGCGGATCCGGCGGCCGTCGGCGAGCGCCACCTCGAACCCGGCGTCGTCGCGGGCCACCGTCTCGACCCGGCCCTCGGTCAGGTGCCCGCCGTAGCGGCGGACCTCGTCCCGGCCGCGCGCCAGCAGCTCGGCCGGCGGCACGCCGTCGTGGCCCAGCAGCGCGTGCACGCCGTCGGCGGGCGCGTTGCGGGGTTCGCCCCCGTCCACCACCAGCACCGACCGGCGGGCCCGGGCCAGCATGAGTGCGCCGTTGAGCCCGGCCGCGCCGCCGCCGATCACCAGTACCTCGTAGTTCTCGGTCATCGTGACCACCTCCGCGACCAGACTGCGTCCGGGGTCGGCAGAACCGCAAACTCTGTTGCTGATGTGGCAAACTGGCAGGCATGGACGACGACCTCGACCAGGCCCTCGACGCGGTCGGCCCTCGCCTGCGCGCGCTGCGCCGCGAACGGGAGACCACCCTCACCGACCTCTCCGCCGCCACCGGCATCTCGGTGAGCACGCTGTCCCGGCTGGAGTCCGGCGGTCGTAAGCCGACGCTGGAACTGCTGCTCCCGCTGGCCCGCGCGCACGGCGTCACGCTCGACGAACTGGTCGGCGCCCCGCCCACCGGCGACCCGCGCGTCCACCTGCGGCCGGTCGCCGCGCACGGGATGACCATGCTGCCGCTCACCCGCCGGGCCGGCGGCATCCAGGCGTACAAGCTGATCATCCCGGCCGGCGGGCGGTCCGAGCCCGAGCCGAAGACCCACGAGGGGTACGAGTGGGTCTACGTGCTCAACGGGCGGCTGCGGCTCGTGCTCGGCGAGCACGACCTGGTGCTCGAACCCGGTGAGGCGGCCGAGTTCGACACCCGCGTACCGCACTGGTTCGGCCGCGCCGACAGCGAGGGGGTGGAGTTCCTCAGCCTCTTCGGCAGCCAGGGCGAACGTGCCCACCTGCGCGCCCGCCCTCGCACGTCCCGCTGAGGGGCGTCCGCGAACGCGCCCGCGGCGGCGCCGGCGGCGCGACGATCGGCAGGTGACCTATGCGGACGTCGGCGGGCTGCGGATCTGGTACGAGGAGCACGGCGCCGGCCGGCCGCTGGTCCTGCTGCACGGCGGCTACGGGTCGACGGAGACGTTCGCGCCGGTCCGGCCGGCGCTGGCCGCCCGCCGCCGGCTGATCGCCGTCGACCTGCGCGGCCACGGCCGCACCGGCGGCCTGGACCGGCCGCTGCGGTACGAGTCGATGGCCGACGACGTGGCCGGGCTGCTGCGTCACCTCGGTCTGCCGCACGCCGACGTGCTCGGCTACTCGCTCGGCGGCGCGGTGGCCCTGCGTACCGCGATCCAGCACCCCGCCCTGGTCCGCCGCCTGGTGCTCGTCTCCACGCCGGTGCGGCGGCGCGGCTGGTACCCGGAGACGCTGGCCGCGATGTCCGCCCACGACGAGCGCGCCGCCGAGCGCATGCGCGGCACCCCGCCGTACGAGCGATACGCGCGGGTGGCGCCCCGCCCGCAGGACTGGCCCCTGCTCTGGGCCCGCAGCGGGGAACTGCTGCGCCGGGAGTACGACTGGTCCGCCGAGGTTGCCGCGCTGCCGATGCCGGTGCTGCTGGTCTTCGCCGACGCGGACGAGATCCCGGTGAGCCACGCGGCGGAGTTCTTCGGCCTGCTCGGCGGCGGCCACCGGGACGCGGGCGACGACGGGGCCGGCCGTCCCGCGTCCCGGCTCGCCGTGCTGCCCGGGCTCACCCACTACGACGTGGTGGCCTCGCCCGCGCTGCCGGCGGCGGTGCTGCCGTTCCTCACCCACCCGGCGCGCGCACCCGGCTGACTCACCCCACGAGCGCCGGGGTGTCGGCGCGCGCCGTCGTGGGCGGGCGCAGCAGCGCGTACGCGAGCACGACGGCAACCACCACGAGCCCCGCACCGACCGCGAACGCCGCGTGGAATCCGCTGGTCAGCGCGGCGGCCCGGTCGTCGCCGAGCGCTACCCGGTCCGCCGTCCGGGCGGCGGCCAACGTGGACAGCACCGCGACGCCGAACGCCATGCCGAATTGCTGGGTGGTGTTGAACAGCCCGGAGGCGAGACCGGCGTCCTCGGCGCGGGCGGCGGACATGCCGAGCGCGGTGAGCGCCGGCAGCACCAGGCCGAACCCGCCGGCGAGCAGCATCACCGGGAGCACGTCGCGCAGGTAGTGGCCGTCCACCGGCACCCGGGCCAGCAGCGCGAACATGGCGGCGAGCAGCACGAGCCCGGCGATCAGTACGACCCGCTCGCCGAAGCGGGCGTTGAGCCGGGCCGAGACGCCGAGCGACACCGCGCCGATGACGGCTGCCGCCGGGAGCAGCGCCAGCCCGGTGCGCGTGGCGTCGTAGCCGAGCACCTGCTGGAGGTAGAGCGTGACGAGGACCTGGAACGCGAACGTCGCGGCCACGGTGAGGATCTGGACCACGTTCGCCACGGCGACGCCGCGCGAGCGCAGCAGCCGCAGCGGCATGAGCGGGCGGCGCGCGGTGGCCTGCCGGACCACGAACCCGGCGACCAGCGCGGCGGCGAGCGCGCCGAGACCGAGCGTGTGCGCCGACGTCGCGCCGTACCGCTCGATCGTGACCACCGTGTAGATGCCGAGCACGAGCCCGGCGGTGACCAGCAGCGCGCCCGCCACGTCGGCCCCGGCGGCCAGGCCCAGGCCCCGGTCGGCGGGCAGCGTGCGGACCGCGAGCGCGATCGTGGCCAGGCCGATCGGCAGGTTGATCAGGAAGATCCAGTGCCAGCCCAGCGCGTCGGTGAGCAGGCCGCCGGCGACCTGGCCGATGGCCGCCCCGGCGGCGCCGGTGAACGCGAACACGGCGAACGCCCGCGCCCGCTCGGCCGCGTCGGGAAAGAGCGTGACCAGGATGCCGAGGCTCACCGCGGTGGCCGCCGCGCTGCCGACGCCCTGGAGGAAGCGGGCCGCGACGAGCGTGGCGCTGTTCCCGGCGAGCCCGGCCAGCACCGACGCGGCGGTGAACAGCGCGGTGCCGCCGAGGAACATCGCCCGGCGCCCGATCAGGTCGCCGAGCCGTCCGGCGAGCAGGAGCAGGCTGCCGAACGCGATCAGGTACGCGTTGACCACCCAGCTCAGGCCGGTCGGGGAGAAGCGCAGGTCGCGCTGGATGGCCGGCATCGCCACGGTGACGATGCTGCCGTCGAGGATGGTCATCAGGGCGCCGGTGGCGAGCACGCCGAGGGCGAGCCGCCGCGAGCGGGGAGCGGACATGGAGTCCTCCTGTCGAGAGGTGCGACAGGAGAGACCGTAACGGATAGTTCCGTTGCAGACAATCTGTTCTGAGACTATTGGCGTGCTCGGCGTGCCGGCTTCGGACTCTGCACCGGCGTGGCCAGGTGTCCGCCGGCCAGGCGCCGCAGCGCGCGCAGGAAGACCTCCCGCTCGTCGTCCGGCAGGCTCGCGAGCGTCTCGGCGTGCACCCGGTCGACGATCTCCTGGCTGCGCGCGGCGACCCGGGTGCCCTCCTCGGTCACCGCGATGATCCGCGCCCGCCGGTCCGTACGGGCCGGACGCCGCTCGGCCAGCCCGGCCCGCTCCAGCGCGTCCACCGTGACGACCATCGTCGTCTTGTCCATGTCGCCCATCTCGGCGAGCTGGATCTGCGTACGCTCCTCGGGCAGCGCGTGCGCGAGCACGCAGTGCATCCGTGCGGTCAGCCCGATCTCGGCGAGCGCCGCCGCCACCCGGGTACGCAACACGTGGCTGGTGTGGTCGAGGAGGTACGACAGGTCCGGGGTGCTCATTCGCCCAGCGTACCGATGATTCCGTGGCGGATGATCCGGCTCGGACCCGGACTGGACCCGGATACGATCTTGTGAGATGTCGTCGGTGAGAGAGGTTGGGTGCGGTGAGCGACGAGCACGGCAGGCAAGTGGTGGTGGGTTACGACGGATCTCCGGCCGCTAGCGCCGCCATCGAGGTGGGCGCGCTGCTGTTCCCCGGCGCGCACGCGTGGATCGGGCATCTGTGGACGCCTCCCTTCGCCAGCGAGGAACTCCGCAAGCGGCTCTGGACCGGCACCCGCAACATCAACGTGTTCGTCGAGGCGATCGAGCGCGAGGGCAGCCGGGAGGCCGACCGGATGACGGCCGTCGGCGTGATGCTGGGCCGCGCCGCCGGCTGGGACGCCGAGCCGCTCGTGTGCCGCAGCTACGGCGGCGAAGGACTCCGGCTCGCCGAGCTGGCCGACGAGAAGCAGGCCGACGTGCTGCTGCTCGGGTCGCGGGGCCTCGGCGGCGCCCGCGCCGTGCTCGGCTCCGTCTCCGACATGGCCGTGCACTACAGCCCGCGTCCCGTACTGGTCGTGCCGCACCCGCTGCTGACCGACGAGTACGACGCGCTCGCCGCCGGGCCGGTCGTGGTCGGCTGGGACGCCTCCGCCGGATCCGAGGCCGCGCTCGCCGCCGCCCGTCGCCTCTTCCCGGAGCGCGAGATCGTCCTGGCCGCCGTCGACGGCGACGAGGGGGACGCGCCGGAGACGGTCGACGGGGTGACGACGGTGCGCGTACGCGCCGGCGGCGGCGCGCCCGGTCGCGCGGTCGCCGACGCGCTCTCCGCCGTGGCAACCGAGCGCAAGGCGAGCCTGGTCGTGGTCGGCTCGCGCGGCCGTACCGCAGTCCGCAAGATCCTGCTCGGCAGCGTCGCCATGGCCACGCTGCACCGCGCCCACCGGCCGGTCATGGTGGTGCCGCAGAGCCCGGTCCGCGAAACCGAGTAGCGGTCACCGGAACAGCACGGGTGTCTCCCCGGGCCGGGAGACACCCGTGGCGTTCCACTCGTGCGTCGGCAGTCCGGTGGGCGCCTCAGCGCTGGCTGCTGTCGATGTGTGCCAACTATCCTCGGTATCGGAGAGCCAGTCGCCATCCGACGGAGTGGTCGATGCTGAAAGGTCTGGCAGCGGACCGGCACGCGCAGGGGGACAGCCGCCGGCTCAACCTCGGCGCGCTGCTGCGGCGCGTCCACCTGACCGGCCCGGTCACGCGCGTCGAGCTGGCCGAGTGGATGGGCGTCAACCGCAGCACCGTCATGGCGCTCACCGCGGAACTGGCGGCGGCCGGCCTGGTCCGGGAGGTGGCGGCCGGTGGCAGCGGGCGGGCCGGGCGTCCGTCGCGTGTGGTGCGTCCCTCCTCCGACACCGTCTACGTCCTCGCGTTCGACATCGCCGTGGACCGGCTCGTGGCCGCCCGTGTCGGGCTCGGCGGGGTGATCTCGGCGCGGCTGGAGGCGGAACGGCCGCGGGCCGGTGCCGACCTCGACTCGGTGGTCTCGGTGCTCGCCGACTTCGGGCGGGCGCTGCACCACGCCGCGCCACCCGGGTCGGTGTGCGTGGGCGTCGGCGCCTCCTACTGCGGCATGATCCGGCCGGGGGACGGGATGGTCCGGTTCGGACCGGACATGGGGTGGGTGGACCAGGCGTTCGGCGCCGAGCTGGCCGGGCGGCTGGACCTGGGCCTCCCTGTCCTGGTCGGCAACGAGGCGCACCTGGGCGCGCTGGCCGAGCATCAGCGCGGGGCCGGTGTCGGCGTGCAGAACCTCGTCTACCTGCACGGTGACGTGGGTGTCGGCGGCGGGATCATCGTGGGCGGGGAACTGCTCGACGGCGACGGCGGGTACGCCTCCGAGGTCGGGCACATGCTCGTGAACCCGTACCAGGGGCGGGCCTGCGGCTGCGGCTCGCGCGGGTGTCTGGAGGCCGAGGTCGGGGAGCGGGCGCTGCTCGACGTCGCGGGCCGCCCGGCGCAGGAGAAGGGGCGTGAGGCGGTACGCGCGGTGGTCGCCGCCGCTGCTCAGGGGGAACCGGCAGCGCAGGAGGCGCTGCGGCACATCGGTGACTGGCTGGGCATCGGCGTGGCGAACGTGATCAACCTGTTCAACCCGGGCGTGGTGATCTTCGGGGGCACGCTCAGCGAGGTCTTCCCGGTCTGCGCCGGTCACGTCCGTAGCCGGATCGCCGCCAACGTGCTGCCCATCTCCCGCGACAAGGCCCGCCTGCGGGTGTCCGCGCTCGGCTACGACGCGACCCTGATCGGCGCCGCCGAGCTGGGCTTCTCCCCGTTGTTCGCCGACCCCCTCGGAGTCCCCACTGCCGGGTGAGCCCGCGCGCCGCGCACCGCCGCGCGTTCAGCCTCCCTTGAGCGCGTTGATCTTGCGCTTCCGGCCCTGACAAAGCGCGCCAAAGGTGCATCCCAGGGGCCGAAACCGCAAGATCGCCGGGGCGGGGCGGGGCGGGGCGGGGCGGGGCGGGGCCGGGCCGGGCGGGGCGTTCAGGGCTTCAGGCGGTGGGTCAGCCACGGGAGCAGGGACTCGCCCTGGAGGCGCTGGAACGCGCGCACGGTCGGGATGCCGGGTGGTGGGGGCTGGCGGGCGCCGTCGAGGAAGAACCCGGTGAGTCCGGCCAGCACTCCCGTCAGGTCGGCCGGGTCGACATCGGCGGTCAGTGGCCGGGCGGCCAGCAGCGCGTCGGGGTCGTGTCCGCCGTACACCTGCACGTTGACGACGGTGAGCAGGGTGTCCAACCAGGCCGGTCCCCGGCAGGCCCAGGGCCAGTCGACAACGGTGACCGACCCGTCCGGGCCGAGCAGCAGGTTGTCGGCGCGGACGTCGACGTGGCAGAGCGTGTCGCCGTCGAGCGCGGCCAGCCCTCGCTCGGCGGCGGCGCACAGCTCGGGCAGGTGAGACCGGGCCCACGGGTCGAGGTCGGCCGGCGGGTCGGCGGCGAGGCGCCGCCAGCCGCCGAAGTCGTGTGCGAGCCGTTCGGCGGCGGTGGGGGTGGGCGCGGCGGCGGGCGCCGGGGTGAGCGCGGCGGCCATCGTCTCCAGCGTGGACAGCACGGCGGCCAGCTCGTCGGCCCGCCACGGGGTGACCGGGTGCCGGCCCTCGACGTCGGCGAAGACCAGCGCGATCCACTCGCCGTCGTCGTAGCTGCCGAGCAGCCGGGGCGCGGGCGCGTCCGGCGGCAGGGCGTCGGCGATCCGGGCCTCGGCGCGGTGCAGGGTGGGGCTGCGGTCGTTCTGCGCCGGGCTGACCGCCTTGACGAAGGCCCGGCCACCGCCTGCGGTACGGACGCGGTCGGCGGTGCCGGGGGAGAAGCCGCCCGGCTGGGACTGCGCCGCCACCACCCGGTCGCCGAGGACTGCTTCGACGCCGTCGCGGACGTGCGGGGGCAGCTCGTGCCAGTGCAGCCGGGTCTTCGTCACCGCTCCACGGTGCGTGCCGCCCGCCGCCGGGGCAACCGGGTTAACCGTTGCGCGTGTAGTGCAGGACGACCACGCCGGCGTCGAACGGGCGCGCCGAGGTGAGCGTGAGGCGCCGCGGATCGAAGCCGCTGTCGACGAGCTTGATGCCGCTGCCGACGACCACCGGGTTGAGCTTGACCACCATCTCGTCGATCTCGTCGAGGAGCTGACCGGCGAGCCGGCCGCCGCCGCAGAGCCAGATGTCGCGCCCGGGGCGGGTCTTCAGCTCGCGGACGAGGGCCACCGGGTCGCCGTCGACGACGTGCACGTCCGGGTAGTCGGCAGGGGGCAGCGAGCGGCTGAACACGTACTGCTCGAGGTGGGCGTAGGGGCTGGTGACGCCGAGCTGCAGGCCCGGCTCGTAGCTGCCGCGGCCCATCAGCACGGTGTCGAAGCGGCCGGCGGGCGGGGAGTCGATGCCGAGCTGGGCGTGGACGAACGTGGGCAGCGTCTGGGGCCACTCGGCCGCCAGGTGGGGCGCCAGGTCGGGCGTCAGGGGGAGGAAGTCGAACGACCCGTCGGGCGCGGCGATGAAGCCGTCGAGGGTGCTGGCGACGAAGTAGACGAGCTTGCGCAAACCGGCTCCGATGTCCGAGGTGATCCACGACGGCTGTCGTGGTTCGATGGCGAATCTACAACACCTGTCGTGGTTGTTGCTAGTGTGTTCGCGTGGCCAGGAATCCGGAACGCCGTACCCTGCTCGCCGACGCCGGCCTGCGGATCCTCGCCGACGCGGGCGCGCGCGGGCTGACCCACCGGGCGGTCGACGCCGAGGCGGGTGTGCCCACCGGCACCACCTCGAACTACTTCCCGTCCCGCGCGGCCCTGCTCGCCGGCCTGGCCGAACGCATCTTCGACCGGATCGCCCCCGACCCGGCCGTCCTGGCCGACCTCGGCCGCCGCGAGCCGTCGCTCGCGCTGATGACCGACTACCTGCGCGACATCGTCGCGCGCACCACCCGCGAGCCGGGCCTCACCCGGGCGCTGTTCGAGCTTCGGCTGGAGGCCGCGCGCCGCCCGGAGCTGCGGGCCGCGCTCGGCGGCGTGCTGCGCCAGGGGTACGCCGACGACGTCGCCCACCACACCGCCGCCGGACTACCGGGCGGGGCGTACGAGGTGGCGCTGCTGCACTACGCGGTCGACGGGCTCCTGCTCGACCTGCTGACCACCTCGATCGACGCCGGGTTCGACACCGATCAGGTGGTCTCGGACCTCGTCTCCCGTCTGGTCGGCGGCGCCGCCGACTAGGCGCGAGTCAGGTGTCTGCGGTTACCGATTTGCATTGCTAACGGGGGGTCGACAGGTGGCCGTAGAGATCGTCGTCCCGCTGTAACGCGATACCCAGCGCCCGCAAGCACATGTAGAGGGGCATCGACGCGGCCGCCGCGACATCGTCGGGTAGGCAGTCGAGCGAGTCCGGGTCGCGTCGGAGCAGATGCAGGTCTATGCGGCAGTCGAGGGTCAAGCCCTGAACGTACGGCGTCTCCACGAGCCGAACGTCGGTGTCCACCAGATCATCTGACGATACGGTGAGTTCGGTCAGGCCGACGTACTCCGGCTTGCCGCCTCGGTTGAGCCAGCGAAAGTAGCCGAGCACCCGCGTCTTCCCCAGATGGCTTGGACTAAGGTGGCTTTCCTCCATCAACTCGCGGCGCATCGCCGAGCTGATGAAGTCGGTCAACTTGGCGCCCGGCGGAATATCGTCAACGTCGACCAAGTCCACCGAGCCGGAGCCGGCTGGTGCGGCCAGCCCGCCCGGGCCCGCTTCCCCCTCCGGTTGCTGCCATGCCAGGACGAGCCGCCGGTCCTTAGTTAACGCCAGGGTCGACACACCGATTGCATTCGCCAACCTGCTTTCCGACAACGGCAGGAGACGGCCGCCTTCCCCATAGGGCAGAAGGCTCCCATCCAGGTTCAGGGCCCCGGTGGCTCGATCCAGCACTCGCCAGCCGAACAGGTAGTTGGAGCAGAGGAGCGCGTAATAGTCGGTGCAGCCGAGTCGCACCGCACCGCCTCGGAGCAGTTCCGGCGTGAGGTCATCCGACTGGCGGACGAGGCGACCGTTGAATGTCCTCCGAGGGCGCACTCGAGCGACCAGGATCGGCCCGGAATGTGCTGCCACCCGCCGAGGCAGTTCCAGCCGCTCGGCCGACCACCGGTAAGTCGCCTCGGCGTGCGGGAGTGCATCATCAACATCGGGTCGGCACCATGCCACCTCATGGTGATCTGTCGGTAGTCGCACGAGGATTTCCATTCCGGCTGTGGGGGGCGTCGACACGCCTCTGTGTCGAACGAGCCGGACGCGTCCGCGCCGCAACGCCAGCCATTGCGGCGCTAGCAGGAGCACCGAGAGCAGGACGGCGGCAAGCCCAGTCAGCAGTGCCGGAACTGATCCCAGCGGAGTTGACGCCAGGCCAATGACGCCCAACAAGAACCCTGCGACGGCCGCGTACCAGGTCCAGCGGTGACGTGCGAGAGCAAGACGCAACTGCCACCAACCGCGGACGCCTACCAGCAGCAACCAGATCCGCCAGTGTCGTAGCCCACGGGCCGACTTCTGCGCCATTCCCACCCTCACCTTCACGGATCAAGGCCGACAGGTTATTCGAAGACTTTTCGACTAGCTGTCTGGTTTGAGCAGTTCTCAGCAGGCATGGGTTGCAGAGCGTGGGGAAACCACGGCGGACGCCCCTGGGAAGGAGCAACGGATGAGGGAACGCACCGGACTGACCATCGGCGTGCTCGGCTCCTACGGCGGTCGCAACCTCGGCGACGAGGCGATCCTCACGGGTCTCCTGGACGATCTGCGCCGCCACGAGCCAAACGCCCGGATCATCGTCTTCTCCCGCAACCCGGCGCACACCGCGCTGGCCCACCCCGAGGTCGAGGCGGTGCCGTGGGAGGGCGTCAGCCGCGTCGACTCGTCCCCGGTGCTCAACCAGCTCGACCTGCTCATCCTCGGCGGCGGCGGGATCCTCTACGACAAGGAGGCCCGGCGCTACCTGCGGGTGGTCCGGGTCGCCCAGGAGCGCGGGCTGCCGCTGATCACGTACGCGGTCGGGGTCGGCCCGCTCACCGACACGCTGGACAGCGGCATGGTGCGCGAAACCCTGGCGCAGGCCGTCGAGGTGACAGTCCGCGACCAGGAGTCCCGGATGGTGCTGGAGGAGGCGGGCCTGGTGAACCCGATCACCGTCACCGCCGACCCGGCGTTCCTGCTCGAACCGGAGGAGTTCCCCCAGCAGTGGCTGCGCGAGGAGGGCGTACCGGCCGGCTCCCGGCTGGTCGGGCTCAGCGTGCGCGAGCCGGGCCGGGCCGCCGAACGGCTCGACGTGGACGGCTACCACCGCCTGCTCGCCCAGATCGGTGATTTCCTGGTGCACCGGATCGACGCGCACGTGCTGTTCGTGCCGATGGAACGCGACGACATCCGGCACTCCCACGGCGTGCTGTCGCACATGACCGCCGCCGACCGGGGCCGCATCCTGCACGGCGACTACCGCCCGGCGCAGATCCTCGGGCTGATGCGCCACTTCGACCTCGCGGTCGGCATGCGCCTGCACTTCCTGATCTTCGCGGCCATGATGGGCACGCCGTTCCTGCCGCTGCCGTACGCCGGAAAGGTCTTCGACCTGGCCCAGCGGCTCGGTGTGCCGGCGCTGCGCGGCGTGGAACGGGAGGTGGAGGGCCCGTTGCTGGCCGAGGTGGACCGGCTGTGGGACGAGCGGGCGGCCCGGGCCGACGCGACCGCACGCCGGGTCGCGGAGGTCTGCGAGCAGGCGCGCGGCACCTCCCAGGTGACCCGCAGCGTGCTGGACAGCATTCGGGCCCGCACGCTGACGCCCGCGGTGTGAGCCGGGCCGTCAGACCGCCGGGCCGCGCCAGGAGTAGACCCACTCCCGGCCCGGCTGGTCGTCCGACTCCAGCTCGTAGATCTGCGCCTCCGCGAGTCCCTGCGGCCCGAGGTGGTGGTGGGTCAGCGGCGGGCGGCCGTTGACGTCCAGCTCGACGGTGACGGTCTCGCCGTCGGCCGTACCGCCCACCAGAGGGATCTGCACCGTGGAAGCCATGCGCCCATCCTGCCCCGGCCGGCCCGCCCGCGCAGGGGATCACGCGGGGCAGCGGACCGGGCACACCGCGTACTAGGGTCCGGAAATGGCGCACCCGACGATCGATCCGACACTCGGTCCGGTCCTCGCCCGCACGGGCGGCGAACGGGCAATCCTCGACGCGTTCCTCGACCTGCATCGCGCCAACGTGCTGCGCAAGGTGCGCGGCCTGACCGACGCCGACGCCGGCCGGCGGCTGGTGCCCTCACTGACCACCCTGGCCGGGCTGCTCAAGCACCTGGCCCTGGTCGAGGGCAACTGGTTCCGCCGCCTGTTCGCCCCCGAGCCGGGCGACGTCTACCTCACCTCCCAGGCCGACGCCGACGCCAGCTTCACGCTGCGCGCCGGCGAGACGGTCGAGACGCTCGCCGCCGCGTACGAGGCGGCCTGCGACGAGTCCCGCCGGGTCGCCGCCCGGTTCGACCTCGACCACGTGGTGCCGCATCCGCAACTCGGTGAGGTGTCGCTGCGGTGGGTGCTGGTGCACCTGATCGAGGAGACCGCCCGGCACGCCGGGCACGCCGACATCCTGCGTGAGCTGACCGACGGCGAGACCGGCGCGATCTGACGCCTCAGTCACGGGGCAGCAGCCCGTCCGGGTACTCCATCCCGTCGTGCGTGCAGGCGGCGGCGGCGACCCGGGCGGCGTACCGGGCCGCGTCGAGGACGTCCGCGCCGCGCAGCCGGGCGGCGATCACCCCGGCGGCGAAGGCGTCCCCGGCACCGTTGGTGTCCACCACCGGGCCCGGCGGGGTGGCGGCGGGCACGTGCGTCGGCGGCGCGCCGGGCGTGTGCAGCGTCGCGCCCGCCGCCCCGCCGGTGACCAGCACCGTGCGCGGCGCCAGCTCGGCCGCCTCCTTCGCGGCCCGCTCGCCGAGCCGCGTGTCGCTGACGAAGACCAGGTCGGCGATCCGGGCGAACGGGCGGTGGTAGTCGTTCTCGCCGTCCCAGTCGTGCAGGTCGGTGGAGACCGACGTGGCGGCGCGCAGCACCCCCAGCGAGTCCCGGGCCCAATCCATGATCGACAGGTGGACGTGGGTCGCCTCGGCGACGAGCGCGGCCAGCTCCGCCTCGCCGAAGGGCGCCGGTCCCGACCAGGGACGCGGGTCGTGCAGCGACATCCGCCGCCCCGCCGGGTCGACCATGTTCACCGAGCGGCGGGTACCGGCCGGCGCGTCGGCGAGCGTCGTCCGGATCGAGGTACGCGCCAGCGCCGCCCGCACCACGTCACCGGCCGCGTCGGCACCGAGCACGTCGACGAGCGCCACCCGCAGGCCGAGCGCGTGCGCGGCCAGCGCCACCCCGGCCCCGGTGTTGCCGATCCGCATGTCGATCGGCGGCACCAGCAGCGAGTCGGCGACGGGCGGCGGCAGCGCGGGCACCTGAACCCGGACGTCCACGCCGAGCCCGCCGATCACGAGAAGGTCGACCATGGCGCCGACGATAGCGGCGCCCGGCGGCCTATCCTGGCTCCCCGGGCGCCGTCTTTCGGCCCCGGGGCCGTCGTCGAGGGGGAGCAGTGCTGGTCATCCACGGGTTGTGGCTGCCCGGCGCCGGGCTCGCCCTGTGGGCCGAGGACAGCACGCTCCCGGCCCGCGCGCCCCGCCGTCCCGGCCGCGTCCCGCGCGAGCGCCCGCACCCGTTCGCCGCCGACCACACCACGCTCGCCGACGCGCTCGACGGCCTGCCGGGCGAGCCGATCTCCGTCCTGCTGAGCCTGCCGACCCGCGCCGGCTCGCCGCTGGACTCGCCGGAGCTGGTCCGGGCCACCGTCGGGGAACCGGTCCGCGGCCCGGTCACCCGCGCCGGGTGGCGCGCTCCCGCCCTGGGGTACGCCCCGGACGACGCGTACGCGCTGCTGCGCGCCCCGATCCCGGGCCCGGTCGGGGCGAGCCTGCGCCACCTGTGCGAGCTGGCCGACTTCGCCGCCGACCTGGTCGTACGCGGCCGGTTGCTGCCCGGCGTGCTCGAGGCGTACCCCGGTGGTGTGCCCGGCGCAGGGTCGGCCGCGACCGGCGGGCGGACCTCGGCGCGGCGCTCACCGGTGGTTTCGGGGGCCGGGCGGCCGTTGCGGGCCGTGCGGGCGGACGACGTGGCGACCGGGTGGGCGCTCTGGCGGCCGCTGCTCACCGGCACCGACGCGGGTTGGGCGCGCGACCTGGCGACGGCGTTGCCCCCGGCGGCCCGCGCCGGCCGGGAATGGCGGCCCGAGGTTTCGGCCGCGGCCATCGGCGGCGCGGCGATCGTCTCGGGGCCGGCTGATGCCCGGACGGGCGGCGGCGCCGGGCGCTCGCCGGGAGGGAGTGCACCGCGAAGCGGGCCGAGCGGTCCGGCGGACGACGCGTGGGCCGGGCGGGCCGACGACATCGGGGCCGGTGAGCTGGTCGCGGAGGCGCTCGACGGGCTCGTCGACGCCGCCGCCCGGGTGGCGCTGGCCGACACCCGGCTGCACCGGGGATGCGCCCGGTCGGCGCGGTGCCGCGCTGGCTGGCCGCGCTCACCGGACCGCAGCGCGCCTTCCCCGCCGAGCCGGACGCGCTGGCGACGCTGCGCGACGAACTGGACGCCTGGCAGCGCGACGCGGCGGGCGGCACGGTACGGGCCACGTTCCGCCTCGTCGAGCCGGCCGTCGACCCGGTCGCCGAACTGGTCGAGGACGCCGTCTGGCGGGTCGAGTTCGGCCTGCACCCGGCCGACGAGCCGGGACTCGTGGTCGACGCCGCGCACATCTGGCAGCGGCCCGCACCGGCGCTCGCCGCCCGGGGGGTGGAGCCGCAGGAGACGCTCCTGGCCGAGCTGGGCCGGGCCAGCCGGCTGTGGCCCGAGGTGGACGCCGCGCTGCGCACCGCCGCGCCCGAGGGCATGGAGCTGGACGCCGAGGGCGCACACCGGTTCCTGCGCGAGGGCGCGCCCGTGCTGCACGCGGCCGGGTTCGGGGTGCTGCTGCCGTCCTGGTGGCGGCGCTCCTCGTCCCGGCTGGGGGCGCGGTTGCGGGCGCGCAGCCGTACCGCGCCCGGTGCGGTGGCCACCACCGCCGGGAAGCTGGGTCTGGACGCGCTCGTCGACTACCGCTGGGAGCTGGCGCTCGGCGACCAGCCGCTGACCGCGGAGGAACTGGCGTCGCTGGCCGACCTGAAGTCGCCCCTGGTCCGGCTGCGCGGCCGGTGGGTCGAGCTGGACCCGCAGCGGCTGGAGGCCGGGCTGAAGCTGCTGCGGTCCTCCGGCGAGCTGACGGTGGCCGACCTGCTCCGGATGGGACTGTCCGGTGACGACGGCGCCGGTGAACTGCCGGTCCTGGACGTGGTCGCCGACGGGGCACTGGGCGAACTGCTCGCCGGTGAGGCGGAGCGGCGGCTCACCCCGGCCGACCCGCCGCCGGGCTTCACCGGGACGCTGCGGCCGTACCAGCGTCGCGGGCTGGCCTGGCTGGCGTTCCTCCAGTCGCTCGGGCTCGGCGGGATCCTCGCCGACGACATGGGCCTGGGCAAGACCGTGCAACTGCTCGCGCTGCTCGCCGGCGACCCGCCGGAAGCCGGGCCCACGCTGCTGGTCTGCCCGATGTCCCTCGTCGGCAACTGGCAGCGCGAGGCGGCGAAGTTCGCGCCCGGGCTGCGGGTGCACGTGCACCACGGCGCCGAGCGCGCCCGGGGCGAGGGCTTCGCCACCGCGGTGGGGGAGGCGGACCTGGTGCTCACCACGTACTCGGTGGCGGCCCGGGACGCGTTCGAGCTGGCCGGCGTCGACTGGCACCGGGTGGTGGTGGACGAGGCGCAGGCGATCAAGAACGCCGCCACCCGGCAGGCCGAGGCGGTCCGGTCGCTGCCCGCGCGGCACCGGGTCGCGGTCACCGGTACGCCGGTGGAGAACCGGCTCGCCGACCTCTGGTCGATCATGCAGTTCGCGAATCCGGGGCTGCTCGGACCGGCCGCGACGTTCCGCAAGCGCTTCGCCGAACCGATCGAGCGGCACGGCGACGCCGAGGTGGCCGAGCGGCTGCGCCGGATCACCGGCCCGTTCGTGCTGCGCCGCCTCAAGACCGACCCGACGATCATCACCGACCTGCCGGAGAAGCTGGAGATGGAGGTGGTCTGCAACCTCACCGCCGAGCAGGCCGCGCTCTACCAGGCCGTGGTGGACGACATGATGGCGAAGATCGAGTCCAGCGACGGGATCGAGCGGCGCGGGCTGGTGCTGGCCACCATGACCCGGCTCAAGCAGGTCTGCAACCACCCCGCCCAACTGCTGCACGACGGATCCGCTCTGGACGGCCGGTCCGGCAAGCTGGAACGCCTCGACGAGATCGTCGACGAGGTGCTCGCGGCGGAGGAGAAGGCGCTGCTGTTCACCCAGTACGCCGAGTTCGGCGGCATGCTGCGCGGGCACCTGTCGGCGCGTACCGGCCGGGAGGTGCTGCTGTTGCACGGCGGCGTCGGCAAAGCCGAACGGGACGCCATGGTGACCCGGTTCCAGACCCCGCAGGGGCCGCCGCTGTTCGTCCTGTCGCTCAAGGCCGGCGGCACCGGGCTGACCCTGACCGCCGCCAACCACGTGGTGCACGTGGACCGGTGGTGGAACCCGGCCGTCGAGGACCAGGCCACCGACCGGGCGTTCCGCATCGGACAGCGCCGCCGCGTGCAGGTACGCAAGTTCGTCTGCGCCGGCACCGTCGAGGAGAAGGTGGCCGCGATGATCGCCGACAAGCGCAGCCTCGCCCGGTCGGTGGTGGGCAGCGGCGAGCAGTGGGTCACCGAACTGTCCACCGAGACGCTGCGCGACCTGTTCACCCTGGAGTCCGGGGCGGTGGTCGAGTGAGCCCCGGTTTTGACGAGTACGGTCCGCCGCTGCGGGTCGAGGGCGGGCTACGGGCACGCAGCACCCGGGGCGCGATCGGGCAGTCCTGGTGGTCCCGGCGGTTCGTGGAGGTGCTGGAGTCGTTCGCGCTCGGCTCCCGGCTGACCCGTGGCCGGGCGTACGCGCGCCGGGGCCAGGTGCTCCGGCTGGACGTGTCGCCGGGCGAGGTCACCGCCGAGGTGCAGGGCTCCCGGCCACGGCCCTACCCGGTGCGGATCGGGCTGGCCGCGTACCCGGAGAAGACGTGGCGGCGGATCGAGGCCGAACTGGCCGGGCAGGCGTTCTTCAGCGCCCGGCTGCTCGCCGGTGACCTGCCGGCCGAACTGGAGGAGCTGTTCGCCGACGCGGGCGCGCCGCTGTTCCCGGCCGAGATCGACGAACTCGACCAGCGGTGCGGCTGCCCCGACTTCGCGGTGCCGTGCAAACACCTGGCGGCCACGTTCTACCTGCTCGCCGAGGCGTTCGACGCCGACCCGTTCCACCTGCTGCACTGGCGTGGCCGGTCCCGCGCCGAACTGCTGGACCGGCTGCGTACGCTCCGGGGCGCCGACGCCCGGGGCGCCGACGCCCGGGGTGCGGGCGGAGGCGGCGGTGCGGGTGCAACCGGCGACGTGGGCCGAACCGGCGACGTGGGCCGAACCGGCGACGTGGGCCGAACCGGCGGTGTGGGCCGAACCGGCGGCGCGGGAGCGGGACCGGTTCCGGGTGCCCGGCCGGAGCCGGCCGCGTCGAGCGCGGTGCCGGTGGTCGGCGCGGCGCGTGCCCTGGCCGGGTTGCCGGCGGTGGAGCCGGACGACGAGCTGGACCGGTTCTGGCTGGCGCCGGTGGCGTTGCCGGACCGGCCGCCCACGCTCGCCACCGGCCCGGAGCTGCTGCTGCGCCAGCTCGGGCCACCCGGGGCCGCGGTCGGCGGGCCGGGCCTGGCCGAGCGGCTGCGCCGGGCGTACCGGGAGTTCGCTGGCGGCGAAGCCGCCTCCCCCAGGGAGTTCAGCGGCGGCGAAGCCGCAGGCGAGCGTTAAGAGGGGGCCCTTCCTCTACCGAATGCGTTAAGAAGGGGCCCTTCCTTACGCCTAAAGGAGGCGGCGGCGAAAACGCCACATCACTGCGGCGTTGGCGACGAGCACCACCGCGCAGATCGCCCCGGCCAGCCGTCCGACGAGCACTGTCATCGCCGGCAGCGAGGCCCACAGCACGATCGTCAACAGCATCATGTACCGGCCCCGGCGGCCCTTGATCCGGCTGTCCAGCCGGGCGAAGAACCGTGGATCACTCTCCCGCAGTTGACGGGTGATGAGTTCGAACCTGCGCTGATCCTCTTGGCTGAGCATGGCGGTGCCTTCCCCTCACGGCTTCAGCGGTTCGGCGGCATACCCGGATCGGAGGGCGGTCACGCGCCGCTGCTGCTGCTGTTTCGGCGGACCGGACGGGCGGGACGACGTTCTCAGCGCAGGCTTATCCGTACCTTAAGTTTTGGTGAGGCGGTGAACGCCCCCGGCGGCGTCGCCGGGGGGCGAAACCTCGCATCCGGGCGGTGTGCGCCCGGGTCGGCCCTGCTCCGGAGGCCGCCGCGTCCCCGCCGCCGCGACGGGCCCTCCCCGGCGGGCTTGAGCACCGTCTTAAGTGCGCTCACGAGCGCGTCCGACGCGTCTTGAGCGGCCGGGGCGGCATGGCTACTTTCCCGTAGGCAACTTCTCCGGCAACCGTCGCCGCCCCTGCGCTCACCCGTCCCCCCGGGTGGCAGGCGTGCCGGCGCTCGAAGAAAACGGGATAGGTACATGGCCGACCTGAACGTGCCACCGCGTCGTCCCCGGGACGACCGCGGCTGGGACGGATACCAGCACCCCCATCCGGACGGGTACCGCGACCCGCACGCCGCGCCGCACCCCGGCGCCCACCCCGCTCAGGGCCCGCAGTGGGTCGGGCCGAACGGCTTCGCCCCCGCCACGCCGGCCCCCGCCGGCTACCCCCAGCCCGGTGGCTACGCCCAGCCCGCCGGCGGGTACGGCCCGCCGCCCGGCGGCGGACTGCCCGACCTGGACGACGACGGCGAGGAGGCCCCGAAGCGGGGCCGGCGCCGGGCGCTCGCCACCCTCGGCGGCGCCGTGGTGGTCGCCGGTGGCGCCGCCCTGGCCATGTCCCCGCAGGTGCGCGGTCTGTTCAGTGACGCCCCGGCCGGTGACGCCACCGGCACGGTGACCACCGACGGCAACGCGGCCCGGCCCAGCGGCCAGCAGCCCAGCACGGTACGCACCTACACCGAGCAGAACGAGAGCTACATGGGCTCCCGGGCCGGCGAGGCGCTCAAGCGCAACGCGCCGTCCGGTGGCCGGCTCTACGGCAGCCCGGCGGAAGCCGCCGCGGCGACCAAGGTGACGGTCAAGACCGTGCTCGCCAAGGACCCGATCCGGCACCTGCTGACCCGGACCACCTTCGGTCCGACGCAGAAGATGATGGCGGAGGTCAAGCGGGTCGGCATCGACGACTGGCTGCGTGAGCAGCTCCAGCCGGAGAAGATCGCCCCGACCAAGGCCGAGCTGAAGCTGAGCGAGCTGCAGTCGCTCAAGCTCAGCCCGACGCAGCTTCGCGACCAGCGCGAGCAGCTCAACGAGAAGGGCGTCGACCCGGCCCGGGAGACGGTGGACGCCACCATCGCCCGGCAGATCTGGTCCGACCGCCAGCTGTTCGAGGTGATGGTCGACTTCTGGAACGACTTCCTGCACGTCGCCGCCGACTTCGACGGCGGGGAGAACTACCGCAACGCGTTCGACCGGGACGTCATCCGCAAGCACGCGCTCGGCAGCTACCCGGAGATGCTCGTCGCCGCGAACAAGCACCCGGCGCTGCTGCTCTACCTGAACCAGGTCGACTCGCGTAAGGACGCGGTCAACGAGAACCTGGCCCGGGAGAACCTGGAGCTGTACTCGGTCGGCGTCGACGGCGGCTACACCGAGAAGGACGTCCGCCAGGCCGCGCTGCTCCAGACCGGACGCGGTGTCGCCGACGGCAAGTACAAGTTCTTCGCCGAGCGGCACTACCTCGGCAAGGTGAAGATCCTCGGGTTCAGCCACGCCAACAACTCCGACGACCCGGTGGCTGCCGACAAGGTCATCGACTCGTACATCCGCTACATCGCGATGCACCCGTCGACCGCGCGGTACGTGGCACAGAACCTCGCCACCCGCTTCGTCTCCGACACCCCGCCGAAGTCCGTGGTGGACCGGCTCGCCAAGGCTTACACCACGAACAAGGGCCAGATCCGGCCGGTGCTGGCGACGCTGTTCAGCTCCTCGGAGTTCTGGGCCGCGGTCGGGCAGAAGGTGCGCCGCCCGATGGAGTACCTGGTCGCCACGTACCGGGCGCTCGGCGTCTCGCCGGACGCGGCACCCGACTACTCCGGCGACAACCGGCGGACCCCGTTCGCGCAGGGCCTGCGGCAGATCCAGGACAAGATGCGCGAACTCGGCCAGTACCCGATGGGCAAGCCCACCCCGGACGGCTACGCCGACGTCTACCTGGCCTGGACCTCCGCCGGCACCATGATCGACGGCTGGAACGAGGCGGGTGACCTGCTCGCCGGCTACCGCAAGCAGTTCACCTTCGTCAAGCCGGAGAAGCTGGTGGCGAAGCCGCCGGCCACCGCCGGGGCGTACGTGGACGCGCTCGCCCAGCGGCTGGTGCAGCAGAAGCTCAGCGCCAAGGAGAAGAAGCTCGTGCTCGCCGTGGCCGGTGTGGCCGAGAGCGCCAAGGTCGACGCCACCTTCAACGGGGCCATCGCCGCTGTCGCGCGGACGATCCTCGCGTCCCCCCAGCACCACCTCCGGTGAGGCATTCGATGGAGATGACCGTGAACCCGTACCCCCTGCACCCCGAGTGCCCCGACCTGCGGCGGCTGGCCGACAACCCGGCCGAGGCGCTGCTGCGCGCGGAGGCGGACATCGTCGCGGCCGAGAACGCGGCCGAGGCCGACCGGTACCGCCGGCTGGAGGAGATCGAGGAGGCGCAGCAGGACGGCCGGGGCGTCACCCGGCGTACCTTCGTCGCCGGCGCCGCCGCGACCGCGACCGCGCTCGCGACCGCGCAGTTCGTCACCACCTCGGCGTCGTTCGCCGCGACCAAGACCGGCACGCTGATCCACGTCTTCCTCTACGGCGGGCTGGACGGGCTGAGCCTGGTCGCCCCCGCCGATGACCCGGTGCTCGCCAAGGCGCGCCCCGACCTGCTGCTCGGCAACGACTCGCTGGCGCTGGCCCGCGGCTTCAAGCTCACCAGCGCGTTCGCGCCGCTGGACAAGTGGCTCAAGGCCGGGCAGCTCGGCTTCGTGCCGGCCGTGTCCGACCCGCGCCTGTCGCGCAGCCACTTCCAGGCCGCCGACGCGTGCAACCTGGGCGGCCTGCCGGGCGAGACCGGCGGCCGGGGCTGGCTGGACAGCCTGGTCGACTCGCTGGGCAAGGGCACCGCGTTCCGCAGCGTCGGCATCGGCAGCACCCTGCCCCGCTCGCTGGTCGGCGTGAACGGCGCGATCTCCCTCAACAGCGTCGGCGACCTGCGGCTCAACGGCGCCGACAAGTACCGCGCGGCCACCGAGAAGGCCATCCGTGGCCTGTTCACCGGCATCAACCACCCGGTCGAGGAGGCGGTGCAGGAGGGCATGGGCGCGCTCGCCACCGCGCAGAAGCTCGCCGCCAAGCCGTACGCCGCCGCCGAGGGCGTCCAGTACCAGGGCGTCGGGAACGCGTTCAAGCAGCTCGCCCAGCTCATCAAGGGCGGCGCGAACGTGCGGGTGGCCACCGTCGGCATGGGCGGCTACGACACGCACGAGAACCAGGGCACCCGCGAGGGCGGCCAGCTCTGGCGGCGGCTCAACGAGCTGGCGAACGCGATGGCCGCGTTCTTCACCGACCTGGGCGACCAGGCGGCGGACGTGACCATCATGGTGTCCAGCGAGTTCGGCCGGCGGGTCGGCTCGAACGGCGGCGGCACCGACCACGGGCACGGCGGTGTGGTCACCGTGCTGTCCGGCCGCAAGCTCGCCGGTTCGCTGCTCGGCACCTGGAACGGGCTGGACAAGCTGGACAGCGGCGACGTGCCGGAATACAACAACATGTTCAACGTCTACGGATCCGTCGCGCAGGGCCGCTTCGGCCTGACCACCGCCCAGGTGGACAAGGTCTTCCCCCGGCAGAAGTTCACCCCGGTCAAGATCTACGCGTGACGTACCAGGACACCCGCGCCGCCGGCCGCCGTACCGGGCATCCCGCCCCGTACGGCGGCCGTCCGGCTGCCCCCGTACCCCCGGGTCGTCCGCGCCGCGGACCCGGCGGCCGGCGTGCGCTCGCGGTGGCCTTCTGGCTGGGCCTGGTCGCCGCGGTCCTGCCGTGGTGGCTGGACACCCCGGCCGGGTCGCTCGCCGACACCGCCGACCTGCTCACCGCCGGCGGCCGGATCACCGGCCTGATCGCCGGCTACCTGCTGCTGGTGCAGGTGCTGATGATGAGCCGGCTCGGCGTGCTGGAACGCGCGCTCGGCGGCGAGCGGATCTCCCGCCTGCACCGCGATCTCGGCGCGACGCTGCTGGTGGCGGTGCTCACGCACATGTCGCTGCTGGTGGTCGGCTACAGCCGGCAGGAACGCAAGACGGTGCTCGGCGAGGTCGGCGCGCTGCTGACCGACTACGAGGACATGGTCACCGCGTTCGTCGCGGCGGGCATCCTGGTCACCGTCGCGTTCACCGCGGTACGCGCCGTGCGGCGCCGACTGCCGTACGAGCTGTGGCACCTGCTGCACGCCGCCAGCTATCTCACGCTGCTGCTCGGGTACGCGCACCAGTTCAGCAACGGCGCGCAGCTCTACGAGCCCGGCCCGGTGCGTACCGGCTGGATCGCCGCGTACCTGCTGGTGGTGGCCGCGCTGGTGTGGGGCCGGATGCTCGCCCCGCTGGTGTTCAACCTGCGGCACCGGCTGCGCGTCGCCGACGTGGTCGCGGAGAGCCCGGACACCGTCTCGGTCTACCTGACCGGGCAGCGGCTCAACCAGATCGACCTGCTCGGCGGGCAGTTTTTCCGCTGGCGCTTCCTCAACCCCGGCTGCTGGTGGCAGTCGCACCCGTTCTCCGTCTCCGCCGCCGCGAACGACCGCTGGCTGCGGATCACCGTCAAGGTGGTCGGCGGGTACACCGCCGAGCTGCGGGACCTCACGCCCGGCACCCGGGTCTGGGTGCAGGGACCCTCCGGTACGTTCACCGCCGCGCACCGCACCCGGGAACGGGCGCTGCTCATCGCCGGGGGCAGCGGCATCGCGCCGTTGCGGGCGATGCTGGAGGAGTTGCCGCCCGGCGCGGCGCTGATCTACCGGGCGCGTACCCCGGCCGACGTGCTGCTGCACCAGGAGCTGGACTGGCTCGCGCAGGCCCGGCACACCTCCGTCTGGTACGTCGTCGGCCGCCGCGACGACCCCGGCCCCCGCCAGGTGATGAACCCCGAGGGGCTGCGCCGCCTGGTGCCTGATCTGACCCGCCGCGACGTCTACCTGTGCGGCCCCGGCGGCCTGGTCGACGAGGCGGTCGCCGCGCTGCGGGCGGCGGGCGTGCCCCGCCGCCAGATCCACCTGACCGCGTTCGAGCTGTAGGAGAGGCACTGCCCATGCGTCGCGCGCTGTTCGCGATCACCGGCCTGGCCGCCGGCACCACCGCACTGGTGGTGCTCAAGGGTGCGCCGGGCACCGGGCAGGCCACGCCGGACGTACCGGCCGCGCTGGCACCGGTCGCACCCGGTGGGTCGGCCGCGCCCGAGCCGCCGTCGCCCACCGGCTCCGCGCCCGGCGACGTCACCCCGTCGCCGCGCGCCTCGTCGAAGCCCGCCCCGAAGCCGTCCGCCGACCGCAGCGCGGCCAGCCGGGGCGGCACCCGCACCAGCACCAGCACCGCACCCGCCGCGCCGCGGACCACCACCAGCGCGCCGAAGGCCACCACCCGCACGGTGACCGGGTCGTCGGTCACCTACGAGTACGGCTCGCTCCAGGTCCGGATCACGCTCAGCGGCAGCCGGATCGTCGACGCCACCGCGATCGGACTGCCGCTGGGCGGGCAGTCCGGGCAGCGCAGCGACGACGTGCAGGCCCGCTACAGCGGCACCTCCGGCGAGGTGGTGGCCCGGCAGAGCGCGAACCTGAGCACCGTGTCCGGGGCCACCTACACCAGCACCGCGTACAAGCAGTCGTTGCAGGCCGCGCTGGACAAGGCGTGACAGTGCCGGCTCGTGCCGGCGTCGCCGTCGGTCCCGGTCGGTCCGCCCGGCGCGGCCTGCGCCGGGTCGAACACGTCATGGGTACGGCGATCAGCCTCGACCTCGCCGACGACCTGCCGGGGGAGGCCCTGCACGAGCTGGCCGAGGACACGTTCGGCTGGCTGCGCGAGGTGGACGCGCGGTTCAGCACGTACCGCGACGACAGCGAGGTGTGCCGGATGGACCGGGGCGAACTGCGGGCCGCCGACGCCTCCGCCGACCTGCGGGCCGTGCTGGCGGCCTGCGCCGACCTGTGGACCGCCACCGACGGGTTCTTCGACGTGTACGCGACCGGGCGGCTCGACCCGTCCGGCTACGTGAAGGGCTGGGCGGCACAGGTCGCCTCGGACCGGCTGGTGACCGCGGGCGCGCCGAACCACTGCGTGAACGCGGGCGGCGACGTGCGGGTACGCGGCCACGACGCGACCGGTGAGCCGTGGCGGATCGGGGTGCGTCATCCGTGGGACGCGGCGGCGACCTGTCTGGTGCTGACCGGCACCGACATGGCGGTCGCCACCTCGGGCGTGTACGAGCGCGGCCACCACGTGGTCGACCCGCGCCGGGGCGTACCGGCGACCGGCTTGCGCTCGGTGACGGTGGTGGGGCCCGATCTGGGTGTGGCCGACGCGTACGCGACAGCGGCGGTGGCGATGGGCGCACCCGGCCTGGCCTGGCTGGACCGCCTACCGTCCCCGTGGCAGCACGCCGTGGTCACGGACGAGGCCCACCAACACCACTCCCGAACCCTCCCCACCCTGCCCTGACCTGCGCCGCCCTCCCGCCCCGCTTTGCCCCGTCGATCATGAGGTTGGCGGCACCGCCTCCCGGCGTGTCGCACCGCCAACTTCATGATCGACCACGCGTCGGCCCGGCGCGGTGGGCTGTGGGGAGAGAGGCGGGGAGGGACGCAGGCGGGGTCAGCGGAGGGGGCGGTGGAGGATGGCGGGGCGGGAGCCCGTCGGGCGAGGACGTCCGGGGCGGACGCCGAGGGGGCGGGTGAAGGCCCACGGGTGCAGGCGGCGTCGGGGCCGCGCCGGCTCGGTACCGCCGGTGTGGCGGGCAGCGTCGTCCCTGGACATGGTCAAACCCCCGCTCTGGCGCGCTCGCGCCCTCGCCAGGTTCAACGAGCCCGGTGCCGGGGAGGTCGCTGTCGGCCACCCGTCCGGGTCACCGGACCCGCCGTGAACAGGGAGAACGCTCGGCGTCGGCGTACGCGTTGCGGCAGCACCGGCCGGGTGCCGGGAGGTCAGCGGCCGCGGCGGGGCAGCGGGAGATGACCGGGGAACAGGTCCGCGCCGAGCGTCACCCCGGCCGCGCGTAACGCGGCGATCAGCGCGTTCTGCACCAGGTACGAGTCGGGCAGCTGCCAGCGGGCCTGCTCCGGGGCGACCGCCCAGCGCACCGTCCCCTCGGGCAGCCGGGTCGGCGGGGCCGGAATCCACGAGCCGGGTCCGTGGCGGACCACGTGGAAGCAGTGCTCCAGCTCGGGCCGCAGCGGGTCGCCGGGGCGTACCAGGAACATCCAGCGCCCGGTCGGGGTGACCAGCGCGGGCCCGCGTACGCCGAACCCGGCGGGATGGGTGGCGACCGCGTCCAGGACCTGCCGGCCCAGGTGGGCGGCGACCTCCAGGACGTCGAACGCGCGCCCGGTGGGCAGCAGGATGCCGTGCGGGCGGCTGCGCCACCAGGTGGCCACCCGGGCCGGGTCGTCGCTGGCGGCGTGCTCCCAGTCCTCGAGGGCCGGGTGGCAGCCCACCGTGGGGCAGCCGGCCCGGCCGCACACGAAGCGGCTGTTGGCCAGGCAGGCGCCGGGGGTGACCGGCCAGCCGTGCAGCGCGTACCGCACCGCGACCCGGCGCAGCCGGACCCGTTCCAGCGGTGACAGGTGAGCGACGCGCGGTCGGACGTTCCTCCACATGTCAGTCGTCCCCTCTGGTCCCACCGAACCGTCCACAAGCCCGAACCGTCCACAAGCCCGAACCGTCCACAAGCCACACGTCGAAAGCCGTCACTGCCGTAACCCACGCTCGTTGAGGTGACTAACGGTCGGTGCAACTTGCACGAAAACTACGAGAACTGGCTGGTCGGTGGACGCACAACCTGTGCGATCGGCGCGAGTCTGAGGGACGTGGGGGGACCGGCCGGCGCCGTGAGGGGGAGGGAGCAGGGATGGACGAACTACCCATAGGCCGGCGGGTGGCGTACTGGCGGAGTCGCCGCAAGATGTCCCAGCAGGTCTTCGCCGACCGGCTCGGCAAGTCCAAGAGCTGGGTGGACAAGGTGGAGCGCGGCGTCCGCCGGCTGGACAAGTTCTCCGTTCTCTACGAGATCGCCGACATCCTCCAGATCGACGTGCAGCTGCTGCACGGCAAGGACCCGGAACGGCGCACCGACGCGCTCAACTGCATCGACCAGGTCGAGGTGGAGGAGATCCGCACCGCCCTGGAACGGTACGACTCCATGAGCGCCTACTTCGACGCGGCGCCCTACCCGCCGCCGCTGGCCGACATGCGCAAGGCCGTGAACCACGCCTGGCTCACCTACCAGTACGGCCGGTACGGCATGCTGACCCGCGCGCTGCCCAAGCTGCTGCGCGACGCCCAGGCGGCGGACGCCGGCTACGCCACCGGCGACCAGGTACGCGAGGCCGCCCACCTGCTCGGGCAGGTCTACCAGATCGCCTCCTCGGTGCTGCGCAAGCTCGGCGAGTGCGACCTCGCCTGGCTGGCCGCCGACCGGTCGATGGCGGTGGCCCAGCGCGCCGACGACCCGCTGCTGGCCGGCATCGCCACCACGCGCGTCTGCAACGCGCTCGTCGCGATGGGCCGCCCCCGCCCGGCGCTGGAACTCAACGTCCGCATCGCGGGCCGGCTCGCGCCCGGCGGCGACAACGACGTCCGCCCGGAACGGCTCTCCGTGTACGGCATGCTGCTGCTCCAGGGCGCGATGGCCGCCGCCCGGATCGGCGACTCGGCGACGGTGGACGACCTGCTCGCCGGCGCCGGTGAGGCGGCCACCATGCTCGGCGGCGACCACAACCACTACTGGACCTCCTTCGGCCCGACCAACCTGGAGCTGCACCGCGCGGCGGCGGCGGTCGAGCTGGGCGACGGCGGCCGGGCGGTGGAGACCCACATGCGGCTGTCCGAGCCCGCGTTCAACGCGCTGCTGCCGGAGCGGCGCGCGCACCACCTGCTCGACCTGGCCCGGGGCTACTCCCAGATCGGTGACGTCGCCAACGCCGGGGACATGCTGCTGCGCGGTGACCGGCTCGCGCCGTCGGAGATCCGGTGCCGGCCGATAGCGCACGAATTGATGTCCGAGATTCTCCGTCGCACACGTGGTGCGCCGCCTCCGCCGATCGCGGAGTTGGCTGAGCACATGGGAGTCGGAGTATGAGCGGTCCGGAGACCGCAAACGGGCACCGGCGGGTGCTCTACGTCATCGCCTGCGGTTCGCCGCTGGCCCGTCACGTCGGCCGGCTGGTCGACCTCGCCCAGCGGGACGGCTGGACGGTCTGCGTGGTCACCACGCCGGACGGCGCGAAGTTCGTCGACCGGACGGAGCTGGCCCGGCAGACCGGCCATCCGGTCCGTACGCACTACAAGAACCCGGGCGACCCGGACGTGCTTCCCCCGGCGGACGCCATGCTGGTGTGCCCGGCCACCGTCAACACGATCAACAAGTGGGCGGTGGGCATCACCGACACCCTGGCGCTCGGCCTGCTGGTCGAGGCGCAGGGCATGGGGGTGCCGATCGCGGCCGTCCCGTACACGAACGAGGCGATGGCCGCGCACCCGGCGTTCCGGGCCAGTATCGACCGGCTGGCGCAGTGGGGCGTCCGGGTGGTGTTCGGCGACCACGTCGTACGCCTGCATCCGCCCGGCACGGGGGACCGGCGCGCGGACGCCTTCCCCTGGGACGCCGGCCTGGCCGCCCTGCGCGGCGCGGACCGGCCGGTCGCCCCGGTCGGCTGAGAGTCGCGACGGGTACGGCCCTCGGCAGATGCCGGGGGCCGCGCCCGGCGGCGCTCGGCGTGTATCGGCGCGGACGCCGGTAAGCTGGCCGCCCGTGAGTACAACCGTCGCCGACGTGGTGGCCGCGCTGGACCGCCGTTATCCGCCCGCCTGGGCCGAGGAGTGGGACCGGGTCGGCCTGGTGCTGGGCGAGCCCGACCACCCGGTACGCCGTGTCGCCTGCGTGGTGGACGTGGTTCCGGAGACCGTGGACGAGGCGCTCGACGCCGGCGCGGACATGATCGTCGCGCACCACCCGCTGCTGCTGCGCGGCGTCTCCTCGGTGGCCGCCACCACGTACAAGGGCCGGATCGTGCACCGGCTGATCAAGGCGGACGTCGCGCTGCACGTGGCGCACACCAACGCCGACGTGGCCGATCCCGGCGTGTCCGACGCGCTCGCCGCCCGGTTCGGGTTGACCGGGCTGCGCCCGCTGCACCCGCCCCGCCCCGGCTCGCCCGCCGCCGGGCCCGGCCGGGGCATCGGCCGCATCGGCGAGCTGCCCACCCCGATGACGCTCGCCGAGCTGACCCGGCTGGCCGCCGCCGTGCTCCCGGTCACCGCCTGGGGAGTTCGCGCCGCCGGGGATCCCGGGCGTATGGTTCGTACCCTCGCCGTCAGCGGCGGCTCGGGGGACGGCTTCCTCGCCGAGGCGACCGCGGCCGGGGTGGACGCGTTCCTCACCGCGGACCTGCGCCACCACCCGGCCGGGGAACACCTCGCCGCCGGCGGCCCGGCGCTGCTGGACGCCGCCCACTGGGCGACGGAGCGACCCTGGCTGGACGACCTGGCCGCCTACCTGGCCGCCGAGCTGGACGTCGAGACCGTGGTGTCCGACCTGGACACCGACCCGTGGACCGTGCACGCCGCCGCGCCCCGGCCGGACGACAAGGAGCCCCGACGTGAAGGCTGACCCGAAGGTGCAGCGCCGCCTGCTCGACCTCCAGGCGATCGACACCGCGCTGGCCCAGCTCGCGCACCGCCGCCGCACCCTGCCGGAGCGCGCGGAGCTGGAGGCCCTGGCGCGTGAGCTGTCCGCGCTGGAGGACGAGCGGGTCCGCGCCCAGGTGGCAGTCGACGACCTGGACCGGGACATCGCCCGGATCGAGAAGGACGTCGACCAGGTGCGGGCGCGCAAGAGCAAGGACGAGGCCCGCCTGGCCTCGGGCAGCGGCCCGGCCCGGGAGCTGGAGGCGATCCAGCACGAGCTGGTCTCGCTCAACCGCCGCCAGAGCGACCTGGAGGACGCCGAGCTGGAGCTGATGGAGCAGCGGGAGACCGCGCAGGGCGTGCTCGACGGCGTCGAGAGCCGGCTCGCCGAGGCCCGCGAGCGTCGTGCCGCGACCGAGCAGCGCCGCGACGAGACCCTCGCCGAGATCGCCAAGGAGGAGGAGTTCAAGCGGACCGCCCGCCAGCCGCTCGCCGGTGACCTCCCGGCGGACCTGATCAGCCTCTACGACAAGATCCGCGAGGACACCGGCATGGGCGCCGCGCTGCTCACCGGTGGCCGCTGCGGCGGCTGCCGACTGGAGATGTCCGGCGCCGACTTGGCCCGAATCCGCAAGGCCGACCCGGACGACGTGGTCCGCTGCGAGGAGTGCCGGCGGATCATGGTCCGGACCAACGAGTCGGGGCTGTAGCCGTCGTGGCGGTGCGCGCGGTGGTGATCGAGGCCGACGGCGGCTCCCGGGGCAACCCCGGGCCGGCCGGCTACGGCGCTGTGGTCCGGGACCCGGAGACCGGTGAGGTGCTGGCCGAGCGGTCCGAGTCGATCGGTACTGCTACGAACAACGTGGCCGAGTACCGGGGCCTGATCGCCGGGCTGGAGGCCGCCGCCGAGCTGGGCGCGGCCGAGGTCGAGGCGCGGATGGACTCCAAGCTGGTGGTCGAGCAGATGTGCGGCCGCTGGCAGATCAAGCACCCCGGGCTGCGTCCGCTCGCCGCCCAGGCGGCCGGGCTGGTCAGCCGCTTCACCGCCGTACGGTTCACCTGGGTGCCCCGGGAGCGCAACCGGCACGCCGACGCCCTCGCCAACGCGGCCATGGACGCCGCCGCCTCGGGCGCGGCGCCGGCGGCCGCCCCCGTGAAGGCCGAGGCGCGGGAGGCGGCGGTCGTGCGCGCCACCGGCACCGACCCGGCCACCACGCCCGCCTCCTGGGAGCCGCGCCCCACCGAGGAGGCCACCCGGCTGATCCTGGTGCGGCACGGCGAGACCGAGCGCACCGTGCAGAAGCGCTACTCCGGCCGGGGCGACGTGCCGCTCACCGAGCGCGGCCGGGCCCAGGCCCGGGCCACCGCCGCCCGGGTGGCCGCGCTGGCGCCGTCCGTCGTCGCGGTGGTCAGTTCCCCGCTGTCGAGGTGTACGGCAACCGCCGAGGCGGTCGCCGCGCATGTCGGAAACCCGCCGGTACGTACCGACGACGACCTGATCGAGTGCGACTTCGGGGTCTGGGAGGGGCACACGTTCGCCGAGGTACGCGAGGGCTGGGCGGCCGAACTGGACGCCTGGCTCGCCTCCACGAGGGTCGCGCCGCCGAAGGGCGAGTCGTTCGTGACAGTCGCCGAGCGGACCGGGCGGGCGGTCGACCGGCTGCGGTCGGCGTACCCGGGGGAGACGGTCGTGGTGGTCTCCCACGTCTCGCCGATCAAGCTGGTGCTGCGCGACGCGCTCGCTGCCGGCGACGCGTTCCTGCACCGGCTCTACCTGGACACGGCGGGTATCTCGGTGCTGGACCTGTACCCGGACGGCGGCGTCGCGGTCCGCTCGGTCAACGACACCTCCCACCTCACGGACGTCTGACGGCCGCTCGGCGCATGCCGGCGGCCGTTCGGCGCATCGACATCACCCGATCGGACGTGACCCCCGTCACAGGGTCGTAGCCTCCGGCCGTCACATGGCCCGCTACGAATGCCCGGAGGGGTGTCACATGTCCGAACTGGAACCGGAGGCGCTCGGCACGGCGCGATCCAGGGCGAAGGACAAGAGTCCCTGGAACTGGTTGCTCTTCATCCCGATCGTGGTGCCGCTGATCCCGGCACTGTTCAACGCCGACTCGCCCCGGCTGTTCGGCTTCCCGCGCTTCTACTGGCTGCAACTGGTCTGGATCCTGCTCGGCGTCGGCACCACCACGCTGGTCTACCAGATGACCAAGAAGAAGCGGGGTGACCACTGATGTGGCGGGACCACCTCACCGAGATCATCGTCTTCACGCTGCTGTTCCTGCTGGTCAGCGCCATGGGATTCGTGGCCGCCCGGTGGCGCAGACCGACCGACATGGCCCACCTCGACGAGTGGGGACTGGGCGGGCGCAGCTTCGGCGGCTGGATCACCTGGTTCCTGGTCGGCGGTGACCTCTACACCGCGTACACGTTCGTGGCGGTCCCGGCGCTGATCTTCGGGGCCGGCGCGGCGGGCTTCTTCGCCGTGCCGTACACGATCGTCATCTACCCGCTGGTGTTCCTGGTGCTGTGCCGGCTCTGGTCGGTCTCGCACCGGCACGGGTTCGTCACCCCGGCCGACTTCGTCCGCAACCGGTTCGGCTCGCCGATCCTGGCGCTGCTGGTCGCGATCACCGGCATCGTCGCCACCATGCCGTACATCGCGCTGCAGCTGGTCGGCATCGAGGCGGTGCT
Source organism: Micromonospora sp. CA-248089 (assembly GCF_050948515.1). Classification (NCBI taxonomy): domain Bacteria; kingdom Bacillati; phylum Actinomycetota; class Actinomycetes; order Micromonosporales; family Micromonosporaceae; genus Micromonospora; species Micromonospora sp. CA-248089. Next base: position 4,841,403 of record NZ_CP192016.1, on the reverse strand, counting down.
CAAGACCATGGGCGTGACCGGGGACAGCGCGCTGGCCCGGCACCTGCCGATCATCATCGCGTTCGCGATCCTGGCCGCGTACACCTATCAGTCAGGGCTGCGCGCCCCGGCACTGATCGCGTTCGTCAAGGACTCGCTGATCTACATCGTGATCCTGGTCGCGGTGATCTGGCTGCCGTACAAGCTCGGCGGATGGGGCGCCATCTTCGACGCGGCCGACGCGAAGTTCCAGGCGTCACCCGCGCCCGGCGACGGCATCCTGCTCAACCAGAACAACCAGATCCAGTACGTGACGCTGGCGTTCGGCTCGGCGCTGGCGCTGTTCCTCTACCCGCACAGCATCACCGGCGTGCTGGCCAGCCGGAACCGCGACGTGATCAAGCGGAACATGTCCGCGCTGCCCGCGTACAGCCTGCTGCTGGGGTTGATCGCGCTGCTCGGGTACATGGCCATCGCGGCGAACGTGAAGCCGCTACCAGGCGCGAAGGAGGGCACGACCGACGGCAACACGGTGGTGCCGCTGCTGTTCGACCAGCAGTTCCCGGACTGGTTCGCCGGGGTGGCGTACGCCGCCATCGGCATCGGCGCGCTGGTGCCCGCGGCGATCATGTCGATCGCGGCGGCGAACCTGTTCACGCGCAACATCTACAAGGAGTACCTGAAGCGGGACGCCACCCCGGCGCAGGAGGCGAACGTCTCGAAGATCACCTCGCTGGTGGTGAAGGTCGGCGCGGTGGCCTGCATCGTCTTCCTCGACCCGCAGTTCTCCATCGACCTGCAGCTCATCGGCGGCGTGATCATCCTCCAGACGCTGCCGGCGGTGGCGCTGGGCCTCTACACCCGCTGGTTCCACAGGGGTGCGCTGATCGCCGGCTGGGCGGCCGGCATGGGCCTCGGCATGTGGATGCTGTACCAGATCGGCAACCCGGCGACCGGGAAGAAGCACTTCGCCGGTTCGGCGTTCCCGCTGGAGAAGTTCGGCTTCGACACCCCGAAGACCATCTACGTCGGCATCGTGGCGGTGCTGGTGAACCTGGTCGTGGCCGCGCTGCTCACGTTGGTGCTGCGTGCCGCGAAGGTGGCCGACGGACCCGACCACACCACGCCGGACGACTACTTCGCCGACGAGGGCGACCCGCGCGTCACGCCCTCCGCCGACGCCGCCCGCGAGCCCGTGGCATGAAAGGAAGGGCCCCTTATTAACGCCTCGTGCATTGAAAGGGGCCCTTCCTAACACCTCAGCGGCGGCGGTTGCGCGCGTCGAGCGCCTCGTTGAGGCGGTGCAACATCTCCGCCAGCGTCTCCCGGTCCGCCTCGGGCCAGGCGGCGAGGATGTCGCCGTACAGCCGGGTGCGGGCCGCCCGGACGGCGGCCATCCGCTGGAGCCCGGCCGCCGTCGCGGAGATCACCGTGCCGCGCCCGTCGGCCGGGTCGGGGGTACGTGAGATCAGCCCGTCGCGCTGGAGCGCGGAGACCTGCCGGGTGACTGTCGAGCCGTCCAGGCTCAGCCGTGCGGCGAGCGCCGAGACGTTCTGCGGGCCGGCGGCGTCCAGGTGGCGCAGGATCACGTACGCGGCGCGGTCGAGCAGCCGGTGCTCCGTCGTGCCGGTGCCTCGGCGGGTGGCCTCGCCCAGGCGCATCAGCAGCGCGACCTCGGTTTCGATCCGGCCCAGCGTGGCCTCGGCGGCGTGGACGTCCTCGCTCATGACTGTATGATACAGGGAAAATGCCTGTACGATACAGCTATCTGGGAGGTTGCGGAGTGGATCGCCGATCCGAGCCCAACCGCAGTGCCGTCTACGCCACCACGCTCGTGGCGTTCCTCGCCATCGCCGGCATCGCCGTGGTCGACCCGATCCTGCCCGCCATCGGCGAGGCGATCGGCGTCACCGCCTGGCAGGTCGAGCTGCTCTTCACCGCGTACATCGCGGTCATGGCCGTCGGCATGATCCCGGCGACGCTCGCCAGCGGACGGTTCGGTTTCAAGCCGGTGCTCGTCACCGGCGTCTCCGTCGTCGGCCTCGCCGCGATCGGAGCCTCGTTCAGCAACGACATCGTGCAGCTGTCCGTGCTGCGCGGCGTCTGGGGTCTGGGCAACGCGATGTTCTTCGCCACCGCCATGGTGGTGCTGGTCAACCTGGCGAACGACAGGGAATGGGTGGTCGGCCTGTTCGAGACCGCCCTCGGGCTCGGCTTCGCCGTCGGCCCGCTGATCGGCGGCCTGCTCGGCGAGGTGAGCTGGCGGCTGCCGTTCTTCGTCTGCGGCATGTTCATGGTGCTGGCGCTCGGCGTCGCCGCCCGCAAGCTGCGCGAACCTGCGAACAAGCAACAGCCGGTACGCCTCGGCCAGATCTTCGCCACGTACCGCAAGCCCGCGTTCGTGACGCTGTGCGTGGTCACCGCCGCGTACAACTTCGTCTTCTTCGTCGTCCTCGGCTACACGCCGCTGTTCCTGCGCCTCGACGTCATCCCGCTGGGCCTGGCGTTCACCGGCTGGGGCCTCGGCCTGGCCGCCGGCATTCTGGTGCTCGGGCACCGGCTCGCCCACCGCATCGGCGCCGTGCAGACCGTCGGCGTCGCCCTGCTCGGCCTGCTGGCCTGCATGGTCGCGTTCGCCACCTCCACCGGCACCGCCGTCTCGCTCGTCGTGCTGGTCGTGGCCGGCCTGTTCATGGGCCTCGCCAACGCCAACCTGACCGACCTGGCGCTCGGGCTCGGCTCCGCCGACCGGCGCGTCGCCACCGGCGCGTTCAACCTGGTCCGCTGGGGCGCCGCCGCGCCCGCGCCGATCATCTCCGGCAAGCTGGCCGAGCACAGCCTGGCGCTGCCGTTCTGGGTCGGCTTCGGGGTGCTCGCCGCGGGCCTGCTCGCGTACCTCGCGTTCGGCCACCTGATGGCGGCCGGCTACGGCGAACGCGTCATCTGGAACCGGGCCGCCCGCCGCGCCGAACACGCACCGGAGGAGCCGGTGGGGGAGGCCTACTGACCGGTCCCGGTCCAGCCGGGCCTGGTCCGGCCCGCCCCGGTGGCGTCAGGTCAGCGCCCGCCACAGCAGGTAGAACCCGATGGCCGTGCCGAACACCACGATCACCGTCTTCAGCACCACCTGCGGAAGCCGGCGGGCCAGCCGCGCGCCCGCGTACCCGCCGAACAGGGTGGCCGGCGCGACCACCGCGACGGCCGCCCAGTTCAACGGGCCGAACAGGGCGAACACCACGAGCGTGGTCAGCCCCACCACGGCCGAGAGCAGGTTCTTCACCGCCGACACCCGGGCCAGCGTCGCGTCGAGCACCAGCGCCAACCCGGCCACCAGCATCACCCCGAGGGCCGCGCCGAAGTAGCCTCCGTACACCGTGCCGAGCGCGACCATGGTCTGAACCGTGACGGTACGGCGGCGCGCGCCCAGCCGTTCCGGATGGCCGACCAGCCGGCGCAGCGGACCCTGGAACGCGAGTACGGCGGTCGCGCCCAGCACGAGGAACGGCACCACCAGCTCGAACGCGCGCGCCGGAGTCGCCAGCAGCAGCGCGCACCCGGCGATCGTGCCGAGGACGGCGGTGGGCAGCAGCGACCACAACTCCCGCCCGCGCGGCAGGTCAACCCGGCTGCCCGCCACGCTCGCCACGTACCCCGGAAAGACCGACACGGAGTTGGAGACGTTCGCCGCCACCGGCGGCAGGCCAGTGGCGATCATCGCCGGGAACGTGATCAGCGAGCCACCACCGGCCACCGCGTTCACAGTGCCCGCGGCGAGACCGGCGGCGATCAGGAGCGCGGCGTCGGAGAGATCCATGGTCCCCCGAGGCTAGTACGCCCTCGTTGTGTCACGGCGTCGACCCGTGCTGGGCCCGCCGGGGCGGAAATGGGCGCGGCGGATGCGTCGTTAGGATGAGGGCGCGACGGACGAGTCGACCGGGCGGTCGCGTCGACGGGCCCCGGCCCGTCGCCGAGGAACGTCCGGACTCCACAGGGCAGGGTGGTTGCTAACGGCAACCCGGGGTGACCCGCGGGACAGTGCCACAGAAAACAGACCGCCGGCCCGTAACGGGACGGTAAGGGTGAAACGGTGGGGTAAGAGCCCACCAGCACCCCGGGTGACCGGGGTGGCTCGGTAAACCCCACCCGGAGCAAGGCCAAGAAAGGGCCGTCACCGCAAGATGACGACCCGCGCAGACGCTTGAGGGCTGCCCGCCCGATGTCTGCGGGTAGGCCGCTGGAGCCTGCCGGCAACGGCAGGCCGAGATGGATGGCCGCCGCCGGTGCGCCTGCGGGCGTGCCGGTCACAGAATCCGGCGTACAGGTCGACTCGTCCGTCGCCCACCAGCTCAGAGCCGCCGGCGCTACAACTCGCGCCACTCTCCTGCCCGGCCGGTATCACCTGTGCGAACGAACTCCTCGATGACCTGCCAGGCGCGTTCGAGGTCGAGAACGACGTCCGCGGTGAACTCCACCAGGTCGTCCAGCACCAGTACCTCGGTATGCGTGCACGCAGGCTCATCGGCGGCCAGCAGGAAAACGGCATCCTCGTCCGCCATCAGGTGGACGACCGCCGCCGACCCCGTGAACCCGAGCGTCAGCACCGGGAATGCGGCGTCGCCCCGCACCTCGAGGTAGCCGCGCCCCTGGGCGCGCAGTTCCTCGAACCGCTCGACCAGACCGGCGACGCCCGACCGCTCCATCGGCACGAACCTCCCCGACGAGGGAGACGTAGCGCTCCACGCAATGGTCACCCGGCAACACTAGGGATTCGGTGCGGCCGAAACTCGCAGGAGCGTGGTCCCGTGGCGGCGCTAGGATCGGCTGCCCGTCAACCGTGTGCGGCGGGCTCCGGGAAGGGAACCGCGATGGCGGACGTGTCGGTCGAAGTGCCGTGCCCCCTGCGCGAGTGCATCGACTATTGCGAGGTCCACTGCGTTCGCGGGTGCTGCGGGATCGACGCCGTGTCCACCGACCCCGCACTCATCGAAAAGTGGTGCCGCCGGGTGGGTCCGGCCAAGGTGGTAGAGGCTCGGCTTCAACTCATGAAGTTGATCGAGGTGGTCGAGGACCGCTCCCGTTGCGTCACGTCGGACTTCCTGAACCACCGCACACATGACGAGGCCGCACGGCGTGAGTTGCTGGACTTCCTGACCGCGCTCGATGCCGGACTGGCGGCCGGCTCACTCGTCCCGTAGCGGCGGGGGAAGCGGCGCCTCTCCCTTCAGGGCCATCTCGGCCAGCTCGATGCGTTCCGGATGGAGGACGGCGTCGCGAAGCGGGTGGCTCGGCACGTTGATGCACCGCTGACCCGCCACCGCCTCGCAGACCGGGCACTGGAGGAACAGCCCGCACTGCGGCACCAACTCGCTGCCCTGGGCCAGCGCACCCCGGCCGATCTTGACGATCGCCCGGTAGAGGTCGTCGTCCTGATGCCGGGCGGCGGCGGCTGCCACCTCCCGCATGCCCTCCCAGAAGAGTTCCGCGGCCCTCGGTTCGTCGATGTCGATGTTGATGCGCACGGTCGGGAGTACCCGCCCTCGGCGCGGTGGAACATCGCCCGCCAGACCTTGCGATGATCAGGTGGTGACCTCCTACGTGTCCCACACCACCGTGGACTGTGCCGACGCCTATGCCCTGTCCCGCTGGTGGGCAGGCGTTCTCGACTACCGCGAGGATCCCGACGACCCGAACGAGCCGGGCCACGAGGAGTGCATGATCTCCTCGCGGGACGGGCGGCATCGGCTGCTGTTCATCGAGGTGCCGGACGCGAAGCAGGTCAAGAACCGTATCCATCTCGACCTGCGCCCCGTCGAGGGGACGCGCGACGAGGAGCTGGCCCGGCTGACCGGGCTGGGCGCGGCAGTGGTGGCCGACCGGCGCAACTCCGACGGCACCGGCTGGGTGGTGCTCGCCGATCCGGAGGGCAACGAGTTCTGCATCCTCCGCAGCGACGCCGAGGTGGCCGCCACCCGAGCGTGACCGCGATCGAGCGCCGCCCGCCGGCTCCAGCCACCGATCTTGCAGTTGTGGCACCTCCCGAACTTCGCGAACAGGGGTGTTCTGGGCGCCACAACTCCAAGATCGACCAGCAGGGCGACGAGCGCGGGCGGCGGGGACGAGCGTGGGCGCGAGGGGTGGGTGTGGGACGCTGCGGTGGTGATCGAGCTTGCGGACATCGAGGCGGCCGCCGACCGGATCGCCGACGTCGTGGTGCACACCCCGACCCTGCCCAGCCCGGGACTGACCGAGCTGCTCGGCGTACCGGTCACCGCCAAGCTGGAACTGCTGCAACGTACCGGATCCTTCAAGGCCCGGGGCGCGGCGGCGAAGCTGCTCGCGCTCGACGACGCGGAGCGGGCGGCCGGGGTCGTCGCGGTCAGCGGCGGCAACCACGGCATCGCGGTCGCGGTGATGGCCGGCGCGCTCGGGGTGGCGGCGACTGTGGTGATGCCGCGCACCGCGCCCGCCCGCGCGGTCGAGGTGGCCCGTGCGGCCGGGGCCGAAGTGCGGCTGACCGAGGACATGGCGGGCGCGTTCGCGCTGATGAACCGGCTGCGGGACGAGGGCGTGACGCTGCTGCACCCGTTCGACGACCCGATCGTGCTCGCCGGGCAGGGCACCGTCGGGCTGGAACTGGCCGACGACGCCGGTGAGCTGACCGACGTGCTTGTCAGCATCGGCGGGGGCGCGCTGATCTCGGGTGTGGCGGTGGCGCTGCGGGCGCGCCGGCCGGGGGTACGCGTCTGGGGCGTGGAGACCGAGGGCGCGCAGGCGATGTCGCAGGCGATCGCGAAGGGCGGGCCGGTCGAGGTGCCGTTGTCGTCGATCGTCACCACGCTCAGCGCGCCGACCGTCTCGCAGCTCACTTACGACCATGTGACCGCGCTGGTCAGTGATGTCCTCGTGGTCTCCGACGCCGAGGCGGTGCGGGGCACGCTCGAGTTGGCCGAGCACGCCAAGGTGTGGGCCGAGCCGGCCGCCGGGTGCCTGCTGCCCGCCGCCCGCCGGGTCATCGAGCGGGTGGGCGGCGACGCCCGGATCGGCCTGGTGGTCTGCGGCGGCAACGCCACCGTGGCCGACGTGACCGCGTGGGCCGGCCGCTTCGGCATCTGACGCGCCGCGCCGCACGAGCCGGACAACCCCGGGGTACGCCGGCCGCCTCCGGTCCGGACGGGTGGGACCGGGTGGACGACCGGCGTACGTCAGGACGTGGCCGGGCTGACGCCGTCGAGCAGTTCGGCGAGCTTGGCCGCGGTGGCCGGGGCGTGCAGGTGCAGCCGCGCCACGTTGATGCTGTCCGTGCCGATCACTGCGAGCAGCGCCTGCCCGTTGATCGCGTACACGCTGAGGTAGCCGCCCGCGTTGCGCACCGTGGACTGCTGGAAGTCGCCCTGTCCGAGCCGGATCCCGACCTGACGGCCGAGCCCGTACGTGGTGGCGGCGAGCGCGGCCAGGTCGTCCGGGTCGGCGCCGTTCTGCAGGTTGTGCGTGACGAGCAGGCCGTCGACACCGCCGAGGACGCAGCCGTGCACGCCGGGGATCTGCAGCCGCAGCGCGGACAGTTCCTGTGCGATGGCCGGGTACGGCAGCGCCGGGTTGCCGGCGAGTGAGGGGGGAAGCGCGCGTGGTGGCGGCAGGGTGCCGGTCTGGGCGCGCGCACGGCGGGGGAGGTCGTCCACCCGGCTCACAGTTCCAGGCTCTCCTCGATCATGCGCAGTTGGTGCCGCGCCATCGCGAGGTTGGCCCGGCTCTTGCTCACCATCAGGTAGAGGAACAGGCCCTTGCCGGTGCGGTTGCTCAGCGGGCGGATCAGGTGGTACTGGCTGCCGAGCGTGATCAGGATGTCCTCGATCTCGTCGTCGAGCTTGAGCATCTCGATGGTGCGCAGCTTGGCGCGTACGACATCGGTGTTGCCGGCGGCGGCGACCGTCAGGTCGATCTCGCCGGTGCCCCCGGCGACGCCGAGTGTCATGCCACTTGTGTAGTCGACGAGCGCGGCTCCGATCGCACCGTCGATGTCCATCGCGTTCTTCAGCGCGATGTCAAGGTTGCCCACGATTTTCTCTCCCCAGCTCGGGCCGCTGTCTGCTGAAAGCGCGACAGCGGATTCGTCCGTCGAGGCTCGCATATGGAGGCGTGAGGTGCACACGGACCGCCGGTGATCCACCTGAGCGGGCCCTCCGGACGGGCCACCGGTCCCGCGGGAGGGACCACGCCGTCCATCGCCGATCGCCGTCCGTCCCGGAAAGACGGTGCATCCATGCTATGTAGAGATCCGGTAGAGTGAGCCAGTGCGACTGACCATTCCGGTGGCGAAGGTGCTCTCGGCGCTGCTCGCCGAGCCCGGGGCGCCGCGCTACGGCCTCGACCTGATGCGGCTCACCGGCCTGCCCAGCGGGACGCTCTACCCGGTGCTGCACCGCCTCCAGGATGCCGGCTGGCTCGCCGCCGACTGGGAGGACGTCGACCCGGTCACCGCCGGCCGCCCGGCCCGCCGCTACTACCGCCTCACCGGCGAGGGCACCCGGTCGGCCCGGCTGGCGCTGGCCGAGCTGCGTGCCCTCGTACCCTCCGAACGGGCCGGCGGCGCGGACCCGGCCGGGGTGCCGGCGTGGTGATCCGGCGGGTGACGGCGCTGCTGCTGCGGGTCGCGGTGCGCCGGTGGCCGGCGGAGCTGCGCGCCGACCTGGCCCGCGAGTGGGCCGCCGAGCTGCACGAGCTGGCCCGCACCGGGCAGCGGTGGGGGATGGTCCGGTTCGCCGCGAGCCTGGCGGCGCGCCGGGCGGCCACGCCACTGACCGGGCGGGCCGGGGCGCGGCGGCTGGGGCGTACCGCAGGGGTGTTGCTGCTCGCGCCGCCGGCCTGCGTCGCGGTCCTCGTGGTGGCGGCAGTGGTGATGGGCCTGGCCCGCGGGTGGCTGGAGATGCGCGTGCCGTGGGCCGTCGCCGCGCAGCTGCCGGCCTGGTCGGCGCTCACCGCGCTGCTCGGCGTCGCGCTCGCGCTCGTCGTCGCCCGGGCCGCGCGCCGGACCGTACGCGTGGGGGCGCTGCCCACCGCGCTCGGCGTGGTGCTGCCGATCGCCGCGACGGTGACCGCGACGCTCGCGCTGTTCGCCGCCCGGGGCGAGAGCCGCGTCTGGGAGAGCGTGCCCGGGCTGCTGCTCTGGCTGGCGCTGCTGACGGCGGCGCTCTGGACTGCCGGGGTGCTGGCGCGCCGGGGCCGGGTCCGGGCCGCGTGGCTGGCGGGGCTGCTCGGCGCGCTGGTGGCGGCCGACGCGGCGGTGGTGCTCGCGGTGGTCACCTCGATCCCGGCCGCCGCGCCGGTGGCGGACGACCTGCCGCCGGACGCGGTGGACCGGATCTCCGCGCCGCTCTGGCTGTTCACCTGCTGGACCGACTCGTCGTTCGGGCTGCCCCGGCCGACCGAGTGGGAACGGTTCCTCATCACCGACCGGGTGCTCGTCGAGCCGATGTTCCACCTGGCCTGCACGCCCTACGCCCTGGCGTACGCGATCGGGGCGGCCCGCCCGGCGCCCGCCGCCGCGCCCGGTCCGGAGCCCGTCCCGGCGCCCGCCTAGCCGGGCCGCGGGGGTTCCGCCGTTCCCCGCCGCAACCGCCGTGACCAGGTCTAATGTGGAGAAGGCCGTGACTATTTGTGCCGTTCCGGTGGCGGCCGGGCGGTTCCGGGTGCACAGTGATCGCATGAGCGACGACGGAAGTGGTGGGCACTACTACTGGTGCACGCGACACCACCGGGTCGAGACCGATGCCGACGTGTGTCCCGCGCGGCACGTTCTCGGACCGTACGCCTCAGCCGCCGACGCGGACAACGCCCTGCAGACCGTGCGGGAGCGGAACGACGCGTGGGACGCCGAGGACGCCCGTTGGGCCGGGGAGGGCCGCTAGACGGCGCGGGAGGGCCCGCGTCGAGGTGATCCGTGCTCCGCGAGGGCGAGAGCACGTCCCCAGGAAAGGGAACCGAGATGGCCGAAGCACAGCAGGCCACCCGCCCGGCCGCGAAACGGACGACCGCGAAGAGGACCGCCGCGGGCAGGACGACGACGGTCACCAAGGCGTCGCCGAACGCCTCGGGCGCCGGCGCCGGACGGGCACCGGCGAAGAAGGCGGCGGCCAAGAAGGCAGCCGCCAGAAAGGTCGTGTCGGCGGCGCGCAAGGCGCCGGCCAAGGCCACCACCACCAGGACGACCGCGAAGAAGACAGCGGCTCGTACGGCACCGGCCGGCCGGGCCACCGCCAAGAGCGCGCCGGCCAAGAAGACCACCGCGAAGAAGACCACCGCGAAGAAGACGGCGGCAACGAAGACCACAGCGGCGAAGAAGACAGCGGCGGCGACGAAGACCACGGCGGCCCGCAAGACCACAACGGCCCGGACCACCGCCACCGCGAAGAAGGCGCCGGCCCGCAAGACGACCACCGCGAAGAAGACGACGGCGGCCAAGAAGACCACCGGCGCGCGCAAGGTCACCGCGGCGGCGAAGAAGACCACCGCCGCGGCGAAGAAGGCGCCCGCGAAGAAGACCACCGCCTCGACGCGTCCCACGGCGCGCAAGACGGCGGCGAAGAAGGCGCCCGCGCGCAAGACCACCACCGCGCGCAAGACCACCACCACGGCGAAGAAGACCACCGCCGCGAAGAAGGCGCCCGCCCGTAAGAGCACCGCCGCCAAGAGCACCACCGCACGCAAGGCGCCGGCCCGCCGCGCCTGACGCCGTGGACACCGCTCCCTCCCGGGGAGCGGAACGTGCGGGTCGCTGTCAGGATTGAGCGCGTGGTGATCCGACGCGTACTGGCGCCCCGTATCGACTTCGGCGCGCTGCGCCGCGAGCTGGGACTGCCCGAGGGCTTCCCGGCCGCGGCGCAGCGCGAAGCCGACCTGGCCGCCGCCGCGCCGCCGCCGGCCGTCGCCGACCGGACCGACATCCCGTTCGTCACCGTCGACCCGGCGACCTCGCGCGACCTCGACCAGGCCATGCACCTCACCCGCCGTCCCGGCGGCGGCTACCGCGTCCGGTACGCGATCGCTGACGTCCTGACCCACGTACGCCTCGGTGGTGACCTGGAGGCCGAGACGTGGCGCCGGGGACAGACGGTCTACCTGCCCGACGGCAACGTGCCGTTGCACCCGCACACGCTCAGCGAGGGGGCGGCCAGCCTGCTGCCCGACGCCGACCGGGCCGCCGTGCTCTGGACCGTCGACCTGGACGCCGACGGCGGCACGGTGGCGGTCACGCTGGAGCGGGCGCTGGTGCGCAGCCGGGCCAAGCTCGACTACGGCGGCGTGCAGCGCGACGCCGACGCCGGGCGGCTGCCCGAGCCGATCGCCCTGCTGCCCGAGATCGGGGCGCTGCTCACCGCCCGGGGCCTGACCCGGGGCGCGATCAACCTGCCGCTGCCGGAGCAGGACGTCGAGCCCGACGGGGACGGGTGGCGGCTGGTGCTGCGCGGCCCCGGCCCGATGGAGGAGCACAACGCGCAGATCTCGCTGCTGACCGGCATGGCCGCCGCCGACATCATGCTGGCCGGCCGGATCGGGCTGCTGCGCACCATGCCCCGTCCCCGCGCGGAGGCGGTCGAGCGGCTGCGCCTCGCCGCCGGCCCGCTCGGCGTGCCCTGGCCGGACGGCACACCCGTGGGTCAGGTGCTCGACGGGCTGGACACCTCCCGGCCCCGGGTGGCCGCCTTCGTCGACCAGGCCGCCGAGCTGATGCGCGGCGCGGCGTACACCGCCTTCGACGGCGAGGTGCCCGAGCAGCCCGAGCACGGCGGCGTGGCCGCCGCGTACGCGCATGTCACGGCGCCGCTGCGCCGCCTGGCCGACCGCTACGCCACCGAGGTCTGCCTGGCCCTGCACGAGGGCCGGGTGGTGCCCGAACAGGTCCGGGCCGCGCTGCCGAAGCTGCCCGAGGTGATGGCCGCGACCGACCGGACCGCCGGTGCGGCCACCCGGGGCGCCGTGGAACTGGCCGAGGCGGTACTGCTCGCGCACCGGGTGGGGGAGACGTTCGAGGCGGCCGTGCTCGACGTGGACGAACCGCGCCCGGCGGGCAACGGCCGCCCGGGCCGCCCGCCCGGCGGCACGATCGCGCTCGACGAGCCGCCGGTACGGGCCCGCTGCACCGGCGAGCTGCCGCTGGGCGAACGCGTCCGGGTACGGCTCACCGTCGCCGACCCGACCCAGCGCCGGGTCGCCTTCGAACGGGCCTGACCAGCGCGGCCATTGTCACAGCATCGGGATGCACCGCACGCCGCCGTGCTTTGCGAGGATGTGCCCATGGCTTATGACGCGACCACGCTGCCCGACGTCTCCGGGCTGACCGTCGGCATCATCGGTGGCACCGGCGACCAGGGACGGGGTCTCGCCTACCGGTTCGCCCGGGCCGGGCAGACCGTGCTGATCGGCTCCCGCACGGCGGAACGGGCCAACCAGGCCGCCGCCGAGATCGCCGCCCTGCCCGGGGTTGCCGACGGCGCTCTGGTCTCCGGCGGCGACAACGAGGACGTCGCGCGGCGCAGCGACGTGGTGATCGTGGCGGTGCCGTGGGACGGGCACGCGGCCACCGTCGCCGCGCTCGCCGAACCGCTGGCCGGCAAGATCGTGGTGGACTGCGTCAACCCGCTCGGCTTCGACAAGCAGGGCCCGTACGCGCTCACCGTCGACGAGGGCAGCGCCGTGCAACAGGCCGCCGCGCTGCTGCCCGAGTCCCGGGTGTGCGCCGCGTTCAACCACGTCAGCGCGCCGCTGCTGGCCGACCCGGAGATCGACCGGATCGAGCTGGACGTGCTGATCTGCACCGAGGAGCGGGAACTCGTGGGTGTGGTCGGCGCGCTGGCCGCGCGGATCCCCGGCATGCGGGGCATCTACGCCGGGCGGCTGCGCAACGCCCACCAGATCGAGGCGTTCACCGCGAACCTGATCGCGATCAACAAGCGTTACAAGGCGCACGCCGGCATCCGCGTCACCGACGTCTGACGTGCGCGCCGCCGTCGCCGCGTGCGCCGCGGCGGCGTCTGTTAAGAAGGGGCCCCTCCTCTACGCCAGGCGTTAAGAAGGGGCCCTTCCTTACATCCCTCAGAAGGTGTGCTCGGGGGCGGGGAACTCGCCGCCGCGTACCTCGTCGGCGAACCGGCGGGTCGCGTCCGTCAGCGCGCCCGCCAGTTCGGCGTAGCGCTTGACGAAGCGAGGCGCCCGCCCGGTACGCAGCCCGGCCATGTCCTGCCAGACCAGCACCTGCCCGTCGGTGTCCGGGCCGGCCCCGATCCCGACGGTGGGGATGGACAGCTCGGCGGTGACCCGCTTGGCCACCTCGCCCGGCACCATCTCCAGCACCACGGCGAACGCGCCCGCCTCGGCCACCGCCCGCGCGTCGGCGAGCACCTCCTCGGCGGCCTCGCCCCGGCCCTGCACCCGGTAGCCGCCGAGCGTGTGCTCGCTCTGCGGGGTGAAACCGATGTGTGCCATCACCGGGATGCCGGCGCCGGTGATCGCCTCGATCTGGGCGGCGCAGCGCCGCCCGCCCTCCAGCTTCACCGCGTGGCAGCCGCCCTCCTTCATGAACCGCACCGCGGTGCGCAGCGCCTGCGCCGGGCCTTCCTCGTACGAGCCGAACGGCAGGTCGCCGACGATCAGCGAGTGCTTCGTGGCCCGCACCACGGCACGTACCAGCGGCAGCAGCTCCTCGGCGGTCACCGGCAGCGTGGTCTCGTAGCCGAAGACGTTGTTCGCCGCGGAGTCGCCGACCAGCAGCACCGGGATCCCCGCCTGGTCGAAGATCGAGGCCGTGTACTGGTCGTACGAGGTGAGCATCGCCCACCGCTCGCCGCGTTCCTTGGCGGCGATCAGGTCTCGGGTGCGTACCCGCCGGGTCGCCGGCCCGCCGTAGAGCGCGGTCACCTCGGCCGGGGTGGACTCCACCATGACAATCTCCTTCCTCGAGGCCGCGCACGCGGTCCCCGGGTTCCCCACGATCGTCGCACCGGGCGGCGGGCCGCGGGCAGGTCGCAGTGGAGGATGTCACTCCCCGGCCGGGGGAACGGTCAGCCGTCCTCGCGCCAGCGGTTGGTGATCGGCAGCCGCCGGTCCCGCCCGAACGCCTTCATGGAGATCTTGGTGCCGGGCGCCGACTGCCGTCGCTTGTACTCGGCGGTATCCACCATCCGCAGCACCTTGTCCACCACGGCCGGGTCGTGGCCGGACTCGACCAGGCCGTCGCGGCCCAGGTCGCCGTCGACGTAGCCGATCAGGATCGGGTCGAGCACGTCGTAGTCGGGCAGCGTGTCGCTGTCGAGCTGGCCGGGGCTCAGCTCGGCCGACGGCGGCTTGCCGATCGAGTTCTCCGGGATCGGTGGCGTCTGCCCGCGCCGTGCCGCGTCCGCGTTGCGCCACTTCGCCAGCCGCCACACCAGCGTCTTCCAGACGTCCTTGACCGGGTTGTAGCCGCCCACCGAGTCGCCGTAGAGCGTCGAGTAGCCCACCGCCAGCTCGCTCTTGTTGCCGGTGGTGAGCACCAGGTGGCCCTCCTGGTTCGACAGCGCCATCAGGATCACGCCGCGGACCCGGGCCTGGAGGTTCTCCACCGCCACCCCGGACAGCGACATGTTCGCCAGGAACGAGTCCACCATCGGCTGGATCGGCTCGACCCGGTAGTCCAGGCCGGTGCGCTTCGCCAGGTCCTCGGCGTCGGTGCGGGAGTGCTCGGAGGAGTGCTGGCTGGGCATCGAGACGCCGACGACCCGGTCCGGGCCGACCGCGTCCACCGCGATGGCCGCGGCCACCGCCGAGTCGATGCCGCCGGACAGGCCGAGCACCACCGACGGGAAGCGGTTCTTGTCGACGTAGTCACGCAGGCCCAGCACCAGCGCGTGCCACACCTCGGCCTCGTCGGCGACCGGTTCGATGATGCCGCCGTCCGCCGCCGGTCCGGTCGGCGCGGCCGGGATCGCCGGGATCTCGTGGCGGACCACGCGCATCCCGTCGGTCAGCGCGCCGGTCCCGCCGGGCGTACCGGCCGCCGGCAGCTCCAGGTCGTGCACCACCAGGTGCTCGACGAACTGCGGTGCCCGGGTCAGCAGCGTGCCGTCCGCGGTGACGATCATCGAGTCGCCGTCGTAGACGAGTTCGTCCTGGCCGCCGACCATGTTCACGTACGCGATGGGGGCGCCGGCCTCGGCAGCGCGCCGACGCACCAGCGGCAGCCGCACGTCGTCCTTGTTCAGCTCGTACGGCGAGGCGTTGATGCTCAGCACCAGCCCGACGCCGGCCTCCCGGGCCACCGCGAACGGGCCGCCGGCCTGCCACAGGTCCTCGCAGATGGTCAGCGCCACGTCGACCCCGCCGACGCGCACCACGGTGAGTGTGTCGCCGGGGACGAAGTAGCGGTCCTCGTCGAAGACGCCGTAGTTGGGCAGGTGATGCTTGAAGTAGGTGGCCACCACCTCGCCCCGGTGCAGCACCGCCGCCGCGTTGCGGGCGCCCCGGCCCGGCTGGGCGTCGGCGCTGACCTGCGGAGGGCCGTCCGCGTCCAGGTAGCCGACCATCACCGGCAGGTCACCGAGGCCGTCGGCGGCCAGGTCGGCGGCGAGCCGGTGCAGCGCGGCACGGGACGCGGCCACGAACGAGCGGCGGAACACCAGGTCCTCGACCGGGTAACCGGTGAGCATCAGCTCGGGGAACAGGACGAGCTGGGCGCCGGCGTCGGCGGCCTGACGACTCCACGAGCGGACCAGGCCGGCGTTGCCGGCGAGGTCGCCTACCGTCGGGTTGACCTGGCACAGGGCGAGACGCAGGGTGGGCATGCCTCCATCTTCCCCCAGCCGTCCGGGCCGAATCCGACAGGTCGCGGGATACCGGGGCGGCCGGCCGCGCGTCCCGGCGGGCCGGACACGGCGGGACGGCCGGCCGGGGGTAGGCGTAACGTCGGCGTAACGAGCCCGGTGGAGACTGGGCGGTCAGGCCGGGCCGGCCCGACCGGTGCGGACGTACGTGTCACGAGGGGTGGAAGTGGACCGTCAGCAGGAGTTCGTCCTCCGCACGCTGGAAGAGCGGGACATCCGTTTCGTCCGGCTGTGGTTCACCGATGTGCTCGGCACGCTCAAGAGCGTCTCGGTGGCCCCGGCGGAGCTGGAGGCGGCCTTCGACGAGGGAATCGGGTTCGACGGCTCCGCGATCGAGGGCTTCGCCCGGGTCTTCGAGTCGGACATGGTGGCCATGCCGGACCCGACCACGTTCCAGGTCTTCCCGTTCGAGGGCGGGGTGAGCGGCGAGAGCGCCCGGATGTTCTGCGACATCTCGCTGCCCGACGGCAGCCCGTCGTGGGCCGACCCGCGGCACGTGCTGCGCCGGATGCTCTCCCGGGCCGCCGACAAGGGCTTCACCTTCTACACCCACCCGGAGATCGAGTTCTTCCTGCTGGAGAACGGTCCGCAGGACGGCTCGGTGCCGATCCCGGTGGACACCGGCGGCTACTTCGAGCACACCACGCACGCCGTCGCGCGGGACTTCCGCCGCCAGGCCGTGCTGGCGCTGGAGCGGATCGGCATCTCGGTGGAGTACAGCCACCACGAGGTCGCCCCCGGCCAGCAGGAGATCGACCTGCGCTACGCCGACGCGCTCACCACCGCCGACAACATCATGACGTTCCGGCACGTGGTGAAGGAGGTGGCGCTCTCCACCGGTGTGCAGGCCAGCTTCATGCCGAAGCCGTTCACCGACCAGCCGGGCAGCGGCATGCACACGCACCTGTCGCTGTTCGAGGGGGAGCGCAACGCGTTCCACGACGCCGGTGACCCGATGAAGCTGTCGAAGGTCGCCAAGTCGTTCATCGCCGGTCTGCTCACCCACGCCCGGGAGTACACCGCGGTCACGAACCAGTGGGTGAACTCGTACAAGCGGCTGTTCCCGCAGGCGCTGCCGGACCGGATCACCGAGAGCCCCGCGTACGTCTGCTGGGGTCACCTGAACCGGTCCGCGCTGGTGCGGGTGCCCGCGTACGGCAAGCCGAACTCGGCCCGGGTCGAGGTGCGTTCGCTGGACTCCGCGACCAACCCCTACCTGGCGTTCGCGGTGATGCTCGGCGCCGGCCTCAAGGGCATCGAGGAGGGCTACGAGCTGCCGCCGGGCGCCGAGGACGACGTCTGGTCGTTGAGCAGCGCCGAGCGCCGCGCCATGGGCTACGAGGCGCTGCCGGAGAACCTGGCCGAGGCGATCGACGTGATGGCCGGCTCGGAGCTGGTGGCCGAGGTGCTCGGCGAGCACGTCTTCGACTTCTTCCTGCGCAACAAGCGCTCCGAGTGGGAGCAGTACCGCCGCGAGGTCACCCCGTACGAGCGGCAGCGCTACCTCTCGCTCTAGATCGTTGTGGCGCGGTGCCGCTATCGTCTGCGGCACCGCCCGGCACCTCCGCCGGGCGGCGTGAGCCGGGGAGGCGTTGGTGCTGGGAGATCTGCTCGACGGGGCGTGGCAGAGCATCGTGTTCGGGCTGGTCGGGGTGGCGCTGATGGCCGCCGGCTTCCTGCTCGTCGACCTGCTCACCCCGGGCAAGCTGCGGGAGCTGATCTGGGTGCGCCGCAACGGCAACGCCGCGCTGCTGCTCGCCGCCAACCAGCTCGGCATCGCCGGCATCGTCTTCACCGCCGTGCTGACCAGCTACAGCTCGTTCACCAAGGGCCTGGCGTCCACAGTGGTGTTCGGGCTGGTCGGCCTGCTGGTGATGGCGGTGGCCTTCCTGGTGCTGGACCTGCTCACCCCGGGCAAGCTGGGCGACGTCATCGCCGCCGACGAGCCGCACCCGGCCGCCAGGGTCAGCGCCGCCACCCACTTCGGCGCCGCGCTGATCGTCTGCGCCTGCATCGCCTGAGGGGTGTCGTACCCCCGGGTTAGCGTCCGGGGGTGAACCGCACCGATCGCCTCTACGCCCTGGTCGAGGAGCTGCGGGCGGTGTCGCCGCGCCCGCGCAGCGCGACCTGGCTGGCCCGCCGCTTCGAGGTGAGCACCCGCACCGTCGAGCGCGACATCTCCGCGTTGCAGGGCGCCGGGGTGCCGATCTGGGCCGAGCCGGGCCGCACCGGCGGCTACGCGGTCGACCGGGCCCGCACGTTGCCGCCGGTCAACCTGACACCGGCCGAGGCGGTGGCGATGGCCGTCGCGCTGCACCGGCTCGGCGGTTCCCCGTTCGCCCCGGCGGCGGGCGCCGCGCTGCGCAAGCTGGTCGCGGTGATGCCGCCGGCCGATGTGGCCGAGGCGCACCGGCTCGCCGGCCGGGTGCACCTGGTCGGCGACGGACCGGGCACGCCCGTCCCGGCCGCCGTCGCCGACGCGGTCGCCGCCGGGCGGGTGCTGCGCCTGCGGTACGCCGACCGCGGCGGCGCCGATTCGGTACGCGACGTGGAGCCGCTCGCCTATCTGGGCAACTCGGTGCACTGGTACCTGGTCGCCTGGTGCCGGCTGCGCGACGGTGTGCGTTGCTTCCGCACCGACCGGATCCGCTCGGTGCACCCGCTGGCCGAGCCGGTGACCCGGGAGTGGCGTCCGGACGACCTCGACGTGCCGGTCGACCGGGTGCGCCCGCTCACCCTGGTCTGAAACCCGACAGCGCGGGCCGCTCGAGTCGGCGATCCTGGTCGGTCTGCCGTCCCTGGGGAGGAAACGCCGGTGCCCGACACGCTCAGTTACGCCGACGCAGTACGCCTGCTCGGTGGCGAGAAGAGCAAGGTCGTCGACTGGTTCGACAAGCTGGTCGGCTGGTCCCTGCTGGGGGCCTCGGTCGTTGGCGTGAAGGACGCTTTGGGTATCTTCGACGCTAAGGCGGAGTTCGTCCGCCTCGGTCACGAGTTGATGCGTAACGTCGCGGAAAAGCGGTCCGGATTGTCCCGCTTTGGGCGCTCCCAGCGGCTGGAGGCGGCGCACGCGGTCATCGTGGTGACCGCGTTCTTCGAGGCGCTCGACGGCTTGGACCTGCCGTTCGACCTCGGGGAGCTGGCGATCGACCGGTCCGACCAACTACATCTGGCCGGCGCCCGACACGCCGTCGAGGACCTCACCGGTGCGCTTTTCCGGACTGCTGCCCCGGTGCCCGGCCCGCACCTGCCCCAGCCGGTGCTGCGGTCGGCGCTCGTCGCCTGGTATGCGCAGAAGGCCCACGGGTTCCTCAGCTTCCTCGGTGGGCTGGCAGTCGGCGACACGCTCCCCGATGCGAGCTGGCGCATCACGGAGCGAGCTCTCGCCGATCTCCCCGCCGTCGCCGTCGACAAATACGTCGCCATGCTGCACCGGCTCGCCGTGGACTTCCCCGAGGTGTCCTTCTGGATCGACCTGCACGAGCACGAGGCCACCCGGGTCGAGGTCCGCCGGTTGTCGCTGGGCCTGGCCGACCTGCACCGGGCCTTGGCCGAGCTGTCCACCGGTTCGGCTCCGGACGGGCGGCGGGCCGGCCTCGCCGCCGCGTACTCCGCCGAGCTGGTCCGGCCGATCATCAGCTCCGGCGACGTGCCGGCCGGGCTGACCGTGCCGACGCTGGGCGAGGCGTACGTGCCGCCGCTGTGCCGGATCGCCGACCTCGACCGGGCCGCGCGGCCCAGCGACGAGAACTGGTGGGACGACCGGCCGGACCGTGACGACCTCTGGCAGGCGCTGGTCGTTCACTTCACCTCGCCCGGGGCCGTCCGGGCCCCGTTGCTGGTGCTCGGGCAACCCGGCTCGGGCAAGTCGGTGCTCACTCGGATCATCGCCGCCCGGCTGCCCGCCGCCGACTTCCTGGTAGTCCGGGTGGTGCTCCGCGACGTGTACGCAGCCGGCGACATTCAGGAACAGATCGAACAGGCGGTCCGTCAGGACACCGGCGAACGCGTCGAGTGGCCCGCGCTGGCCCGCTCGGCCGGCGACGCGCTGCCGGTGGTGCTGCTCGACGGCTTCGACGAGCTGTTGCAGGCCACCGGCGTCAACCAGACTGACTATCTGCGGCGGGTGGCCGAGTTCCAACGACGGGAGGCCGACCAGGGGCGGCCGGTGGCGGTTCTGGTGACCAGCCGGACCAGCGTGGCCGACCGTGCCCAGCCGCCGCCCGGCACCGTGGCGGTGCGGCTGGAACCGTTCGACGAGAGCCGCGTCGACGCGTGGGTGCGGACCTGGAACCGGGTCAACGCCGCGTCGCTCCGGGCGCCGGGAGCCCGGCCGCTCGACCCGGCCACGGTGTTGTCGCACCGGGACCTCGCCGGGCAACCGCTGCTGCTGCTGATGCTGGCCCTCTACGATGCCGAGGGGCACGACCTGCGCCAGGCCGGTGATCTGCGTCGCGGCGAGCTGTACGAGCGGCTGCTGCGCCGCTTCGCCCGGTGGGAGGTGGTCAAGCAACGCTCGGGCCTGCCCGAGCCGGAGCTGGACCGGGCGGTCGAGGAGGAACTGTCGCGGCTGGCCGTGGTGGCCTTCGCGATGTTCAACCGGGGCGTGCAATGGGTGAGCGTCGCCGATCTGGATGCCGACCTGGCCGCGCTGCCCTTCGGTGGCTCGGCGTCCGGTCGGCGCGACGAACTGCGGGCCCCTCTGGCGGCTGCCGAGGTGGTGCTGGGCCGGTTCTTCTTCATCCACCGTGCCCGGGTCGGTGACGAGGCGCGACGCCGCGAGACGTACGAGTTCCTGCACGCCACGTTCGGCGAATTCCTGGTGGCCCGGCTCACCACGCGGGTGGTCGACGACCTGGTCAAGCGGCGTAGGGCGGCCAGCCTGACGCTGGCCGCCGAACCGGTCGAGGACGACCTGTTGCACGCGCTGCTCTCGTACGCGGTGTTCAGCAGCCGGGTCACCGTGCTCGGCTTCGTCGAGGAGAAGCTGCGCGACGACCCGGACCGGGCCGCCTGGGCCGACCTGCTGGTGCGGTTGTTCCGGGCCGCGCCTTACGCGACCGGCAGCCGCCGCTACGACGAGTACCGCCCTCGTCGCCTGCGGGAGTCCGCCCGCTGCGCCGCCTACACCGCCAACCTGTTGCTGCTGATCCTGGTGGCGGAGGTGGAGACCGTCGGACGGACGCTGTTCCTGGAGGATCCGGTGGCCGAGTGGCGAGCCCAGGTGGGGTTGTGGCGCTCCCAGCTCTCACCCGAGGAGTGGCAGAGCCTCAGCGACGTGCTGGCCCTGGACCGGCTCGGCGCGGGGCCGGACCGGGACGTCCGGCTTCGGCTGGGTGACCGTCTCGCGGTGCCGCCGAACGCGGACCCGCTGTGGTTGCTCGGTGTGCCGCAGGGGGCGCATGCTGGCCTACCGGCCGAGCTGTTGACCCGGGCTCGCCGCGCCGCCCACCTCGCCTGTGACGTCGACGGGGCGGTGCTGGTCGGTGCCCTGGAGCCGGTGTTCGACAAGCTCGCCACGGCGCTGGCACTGGTCGTCGGGTCGGACTCGGACGGCGTGTCGTCCGCCGCGCACACGTTGCTCGAGGCGTGGCTGCTGCCGTTGCGCGCGGCGTCGGACCAAGAGCGGCGGCGGGTGTATCTGCGGTGTGTGTTCCTGGCCGAGCACGGCGCGGGCGTGGTCCCCGACTGGGACCGCGGCGCCTTCCTCCGCCTGCTGCTCGACCGGGTGGCCGGCGACCGCGAGGCGTCCGCCGAGGTGGTGGCCGACGTGTTGGAGGCCGTCTGCCGGCTGGACCTGCTGCCCTTCACCGACATCTCGGCCGTGTTGCTGTCCTGCGTGCACCGAGTGCTTGGCCTGGACCGGCGGGTCGACCGGCGGCTCGTCGCGGTCGTTGAGGCGGCGGCGAGGATTCCCCTGCCGCCGCACGAGTCTCCGCTGGATGAGGTGGCCGCGGAGATAGCCGTTCGGCTGCACGAGGCCGGCGTGGAGACCATTCCGATCGGGGCGGCGCTGCTCAACGACGTCAACCAGCGATATGGCGAGCGGCGTCCCGACCTGGTGCGCCGACTGGTTCCGCTGGTGGAGGATCCGCCGAATCTGACGCCGAAACTCCGACAGCACGTTGTCGGGGACAACGCCGAAGCTGATTCCTGACGACGCCGGCGATCGCCGGCGCGAACCTCAGGAGGCAGCATGTCCAGCACGCCCGTGACCTGGTTCGAGATCGGCTCCGACCGGCCGGACGAGGCGCAGCGGTTCTACGCCGACCTGTTCGGCTGGAGTTTCGAGGAGCAGGGCGGCCCGGCCGGGTCGTACCGGCAGACGGCGGCCGGCGGTGAGCGGGGGATCGGCGGCGGGATCCGGGGCACCGACACCGGCAACTACGCGATCTTCTACGCCGAGGTGGCGGACGTCGCGGAGACCTGCCGCCGGGCCGAGGCGACCGGCGGTGTCGTGGTGACGGCGCCGGTGACCACGCCCGCCGGCCTGGTACGGGCCCTGCTGCGCGACCCGTCGGGCAATCTGCTCGGCGTCTTCACCCCGCCGTCCGAGGGCTGAGCGCGTCCGGGCCGGCCGGTGACCGTGGCGGGCCGTCCGCACGCGACGGCGCCGGTGGGGCGGGGCCACGCCGGTCAGGCGGCCGCGGCGGCGGCCGTCCTGACCGTCCATGGTGCCGGCCGGCATCAGGCAGCGGCGGGCAAGAGAACGGTCGATGTCCGGACCGGTCAGGGCGGTAGCGGGCTGCGCCGGTCGGTCGGACGATCACCCGAGAGGATCTTGGATGCGCCCGCGACCTCGGGTTATGTTCAAGATCCTCCGAGTTGGACGGCCAACGACCGGCCGGCTCGCACAGTCAGGAGAAGCGTATGACCAACGACGGCCACCCCTCTTCCCCCGCCATGGACATCACCGGATCCACTGTGAACCGACGCCGCATGCTGACCATCGCCCTCGGTGGCGCCGCCACCGTGGCCCTGCCCGCGCCGGCCTGGGCGGCCGACGACAGTCGGCCGGGCTCCCGTCGGGCGCCGGCGCTCACGTCGGACGATCGCAAGATCATCGCTCAGGTCTCGGCCGAGCGGGCGCTGGCGCATCTGCGCGTCCTCAGCGAGGAGATCGGGCCGCGTATCGGCGGGACCGCCTCGGAGCGGCGTGCCGCCGACTAAATCGCCAAGCAGCTCGACCGCCTCGGCTACCAGGTAAGGCTGGAGCCGTTCGCGGTGGCGGACAAGTTCCTCGCTCAGCTCGCCTCGCCGGCCGGGCTGCCCACCGACCTGAACTGGCAGGCCGGTGCCTCCCCGCAGGCCGCGCTGAACATCACCGTTCAGGGCGACGTGGTGGACGTGGGCGCGGGTGCTCCCGAGAACTACCCGGCGAGCGTGGCCGGCCAGATCGTGCTCGTCGACTACGTGGCGGCCCGGCGCGAGCAGCTGGTCGCCGCCGCGCTGGAGCGCGGCGCGGCCGCCGTGGTGTTCCTCGCCGCCGACGGGGTGCCGCCCCGGCGCAGCGGCACGTTCTCACCGACCCTGCCGGGCTCGGCCGGCGCCCCGGTGCCGATCCCGGTGGTCGGCGTCGCCCAGGCGCAGAAGGAGCGGCTGCGGGCCCTGCTCGCCACCGGGCGGCTCACGCTCACCGTCTCCACCGCCGCGCACCGCAACCTGACGTCCCACAACGTCATCGCGGAGCGGGTCGGGCGGTCGGGCGCGAACGGGCCGGTCGTCATGGTCAGCGCTCACTACGACACGGTCGTCGGCGCCCCCGGCGCCAACGACGACGGTTCCGGCACGGTGCTCTGCCTCGAACTGGCCCGGGTGATGAAGGCGATCCCGGTCGACGCCACCCTGCGGTTCGCGCTGTGGGGCTCGGAGGAGCAGGGCCTGCTCGGCTCCCGTCATCACGTGCGACAGCTCCCGCAAGCCGAGCGGGACCGCATCCTGGCGGTGTACCAGAACGACATGGTCGCCACGAGCTGGGACCCGGCCACTCTCTACTGGCTGCTGTCCTTCACCGGCCAGTCCAACCGGGCCACCGACGAGGTGGCCGCCGCCGGTGTACGCCTCGGCTACGACCCGCGGATGTCGCCGGTGACGCAGCGCGGCTCCAGCGATCACCAGTCCTTCCAGGAGGTCGGCATCGCCAGCGCCAACTTCTCCTGGCGCGGGGAGACGAGCCCGGCGCTGCTGGAGCCGCCGTACCACACCCCGGAGGACACCATCGCCAAGAACATCAGCCTCGAGCGACTCCAGGTCTCCCTCGAACTGATCGGCTGCGCCGCGTACGCGACCGCTCGCTGACCCGCTGCCGTACCCGTGTCGCCGGCGCTGCGGTGTCACGGGTACGCCGCGAACGGCGCCGCACCGGGGAGCCCCGGTGCGGCGCCTCTGTCGCACCGCCTGGTGCCGAGCCGGCGCCGGTCACGAGGAGGTCCGGCCGGCGGGGCGTGGCCGTGCGTCACTTGCCGTCCGGGCCGCCCTTGCCGTGCCCGCCGCGCGGGCCGCCCTTGCCGTCGTGGCCGGGGCCGCCCGGGAACACGCCCGCCTCGGCGGCCTTGAGCACCGCGTCGGCCTGCTCCTGGGTCAGCTTGCCGTCGGTGACGGCCTGGTCCAGCCGCTCCTTCAGCGCGGCCTGCCGGTCCTCGGTCGACGGCCGCTCCGGCCGCTCCGGGCGGTCGCCCTGGCGCTGCTCGTGCAGCTTCTCCAGCGCCGCGGTGACCTTGTCGGTCGAGACGCCCAGCTCCTTGGCGAGCGCCTCGGCGAACTCGGCCTGCCGGTCGGCGTGCTTCTGGCGGCGGTCGTCAGCCTGGTCGGTGCTGCCGGCGCTCGAAGACGGGTTCGGGCTCTTGTCGTCGGCGAGCGCCACCGTCGGGGCGGCGATCCCGACGCCGAGCACGCCGGCGGCGGCCAGGCCGGCCAGCAGCTGCTTCTTCGACATCGTGCGGATCATGCGATTCTCCTGTTCGGTGGTGGTGCGATGACGTCACCGACAGTGGCCGCCGGAACTGAGGGCCACCCGTGGCGAACCTGTCAGCGAGCTGGCAACCCGCCCGGAAGGCCCGAATTATTCGTGTTGCTGCCTCCCCGGAGTGCCCGCGAGGCTGGGGCGAACCCGACGAAAGGCCACTCGATGACACAGCCCGCCATCCGCGAGATCCCGCTCACCGGGCCGGGCTCCGGGCCGTACTCGATCACGGTCGGGCCCGACGGCGCGCTCTGGCTGGCGCTGGCCGGCTCCGGCGGCGTCGCCCGGCTCGGCCTCGACGGTGAGGTACGGACCTACCGCGACGACCCGCCCGGCAGCCGCCCGCTGATCATCGTCGCCGGCCCCGACGACGCGCTCTGGTACACCCGCTCGGGTGACGACCGGCTCGGCCGGATCACCGTCGACGGCGAGACCGGCTCGGTGCCGCTGCCGCCCGGCTGCGGCCCCTGCGGGCTGGCGGCCGGTGCGGACGGCGCGCTCTGGTACGCCGGGATGAGCGACGACACGATCGGCCGGGTGAGCGTCGACGGAGAGGTCACATCCTTCCCGCTGCCGGCGGCCAAGGGCTTCCCGTCGATGCTGGCCGCCGGCCCGGACGACGCGCTCTGGCTCACGCTCAACCAGGCGAACGCGATCGCCCGGGTCGACCTGGACGGCGAGGTGACAGTGCATCCGCTGCCCACCGAGGCGGCCGGGCCGGTCGGCATCACCCGCGGTGGCGACGGCGCCCTCTGGTTCGTCGAGATCCTCGCCGGGCAGCTCGGCCGGATCACGCCGGACGGGCGGATCGACGAGATCCCGTTGCCGGACCGGACGGCGCGCCCGCACGCGATCGTCGCCGACCCGGCCGGTGGCTGCTGGTTCACCGAGTGGGGCGCCAACCGCATCGGCCACGTCGACCCCGACGGTCACATCACCGCCCACACCCTGCCCACGCCGGCCTCGGAACCCCACGGCCTGACGGTCACCCCCGACGGCTCGGTCTGGGCTGCCCTGGAGATCGGCGCCGTCGCCCACCTCGCGCCCTCCCAGCGTCGATCATGAGGTTGGCGGCAGTCCAGAGATCCACAACTGCCGCCAACCTCATGATCAACCCGGTGGGCGGACGGCGGCGGTGACCGTCAGGGTGCCGGTGGTGGCGTCGAGCCGGGCACTGGTGTTCACCGGGACGGTGAGCTGGCCGGGGCCGTGACCGATCGGCAGGCCGCCGAGCACCGGCACGCCGAGGTCGCCCAGGCGGTCGGTGAGCACGTCCACGACAGTGGTGTCCCAGCCGTCCGCGCACTCGGTGAACTGGCCGACCGCCACCCCGGCGATCCCGTCCAGCGCGCCGCAGCGGCGCAGGTGGGTGAGCATCCGGTCGATCTTGTACGGCGGCTCCTGCACCTCCTCGACCAGCAGGATCGCCCCGGTCAGGTCGGGCATGTCCGGCGTACCGATGGACGCGGTGATCAGGCACAGGTTGCCGCCGATCAGCCGGCCCTCGGCCCGCCCGGGCACCCGCACCGGGTACGTCTCCTCCGCCTCGACCGCCGCGACCGTCACCGGCTCGGCGCTGGTCAGCGCCGCGTGCAGCGACTCCGCCGAGCGGACCGGCGTGCGTTCGTCCCGCCACGCCGCACCCGGACCGTGCACCCCGGCCAGGCGGGCGCCCCGCCACAGCGCGAACTGCAACGCGGTGATGTCGGAGAACCCGGCCACCACCTTCGGGTCCCGGCGCACCGCCGCCATGTCGATCAGGTCGACCACCCGCTGTGCGCCGTAGCCGCCCCGGGTGCAGATCACCCCGCGGATCTCCGGGTCGGCGAACGCGGCGTTGAGGTCCGCGGCCCGCAGCGCGTCGTCGCCGGCCAGGTAACCCCGCCGGGCGTACGCGTTCGGCGCGGGCACCGGCCGCAACCCCCAGCCGGTCAGCAGCTCGATGCCGCGGGCCACCCGCTCGGGACGGGTCGGCCCGGACGGGGACACCAGCATCACCGCGTCGCCGGGACGCAGGGCCGGCGGGCGCAGGCAGTCGTCAGGCACGATCGGAGCCTAGGGCCTGCCGGACCGTGCCCTGTCGGGCGCACCGGTTAGCCTCGACGTCGTGGCGACCGCGCTGGTGATCGAGAACGACCCGACCGACGACCTCCGCCGCCTGGGGGAGTGGCTCATCGAAGGGGGCCTTGAGCTGCGTGTGCTGCGTCCGCACGCCGGCGACGTGCTCCCCACCGACCTGGAGGGATACGCCGCGCTCGTGGTGCTCGGCGGCGACCAGCAGGCCTACCCGGGGGCCGACGACGCCCCCGGCGCGCCCTGGTTCCCGGCGCTGGAGGGGCTGCTGCGCAAGGCGGTCCGCGGGCGGGTGCCCACGCTCGCCGTCTGCCTCGGCGCGCAACTGCTCGCCACCGCGCACGCCGGCCGCGTCGAGCGCAGCCCGTCCGGCCCGGAGGTCGGGCCGGCGCTCGTGGGCCGGCGCGACGCCGCCGAGGACGACCCACTGTTCCGGTACGTGCCGTTGATGCCCGACGTGTTCCAGTGGCACGCCGACGAGATCACCGAGCTGCCGCACGGCGCGACGCTGCTCGCCGCGTCCACCCGCTACCCGCACCAGGCGTTCCGTCTCGGCGACCGGGCCTGGGGCCTGCAGTTCCACATCGAGTGCGACACCGCGATGATCGCCGAGTGGTCCCGCGACTCGGCAGTGCTGGCCGAGCTGGGCTACGACCCCGAACTGGTGGTGGCCGCCTGCGACCGGGTGATGGCCGACGTCGAGGAGGCGTGGCAGCCGTTCGCGATCCGGTTCGCCGCGCTCGCGCTCGGCGAACTCGGCGACGACAACCCGCGCCGCAGCCTGCCGCTGCTCGGGGCCTGACGGTGACCCGGCCGGCCCGCGGGCGCCTGGCCCGCTACGGATTCGCCGAGGGTGACGGCGCCACCCGCGCCGTGGACCTGCTCGGCCCGGACGGGCTCGCCCTCTGGCGGCCCGACACCCAGGAACCCGCCGACGACCGCGCCGCCGAGCTGCTCGGCGCGCTGTCCCGCGCCGCCGACCCCGATCTGGCACTGCGTCAGCTGCACCGGCTGGTCGAGTCCGAGCGGCGCTCCGGCGACGAGGTGGCCGTCCGCGACGCCCTGGCCGCCGACCCCGGGCTGCGCCGCCGGCTGGTCGCGGTGCTCGGCGCCTCCTCCGCGCTCGGCGACCACCTGGTCGCCAACCCCGGGCAGTGGGCGGTGCTGGCGACCGAGCCGGACGGGCTCGCCCCCACCGCGGACGGCCGGCTCGACCTCAGCGTCGCCGCCCGGCTCACCACCATGACCGGCGCGGTCCCGCTGCTGCGGCAGGCGTACCGTCTCGCGCTGCTGCGGATCGCGGCGGCCGACCTGACCGGCGGGCGCGGCCTGGAGCAGACCATGGCGGCGCTGTCCGGGCTGGCCGACGCCACGCTGGCCGCCGCCTACGACATCGCCGCCGACGAGCTGCCCGACGGCACGCCGCGCCCCCGCCTCGCGGTCGTGGCGATGGGCAAGTGCGGCGGCGACGAGCTGAACTACGTCTCCGACGTCGACGTCATCTTCGTCGCCGCGACCGACGACGACCTGCCCGCCGCGACCCAGGTCGCCACCCGGCTGATCCAGATCTGCGGGCTGGTGGCCTGGCCGGTCGACGCGGCGCTGCGGCCCGAGGGCAACCGGGGGCCGCTGGTCCGCACGCTCGCCAGCCACCTCGCCTACTACAAGCGCTGGGCCCGCACCTGGGAGTTCCAGGCGTTGCTCAAGGCCCGCCCGGCCGCGGGCGACCTGGAGCTGGCCCGGGAGTGGATCGAGGCGCTGGCCCCGCTCGTGTGGACCGCCGCCGAACGCCCCGAGGCGGTCCAGGACGTCCGCTCGATGCGTCGCAAGATCCTCGACAACGTGCCGCCGAAGGAGCTGGAACGCGAGATCAAGCGCGGTCCGGGTGGGCTGCGCGACATCGAGTTCGCCGTGCAGCTGCTCCAGCTCGTGCACGGCCGGGGCGACGAGTCGCTGCGCGTGCCGGGCACCGTACCGGCGCTGCGCGCGCTGGTCGCCGGCGGCTACGTGGGCCGCGCCGACGGGGAGGCGCTGCTGCGCGGATACCGCTTCCTGCGCGCCGTCGAGCACCGGCTCCAGCTCCAGGCCCTGCGCCGCACCCACACCGTGCCGACCGAACCGGCCGCGCTGCGCTGGCTCGCCGCCGCGCTCGGCTACGCGGCCACCCCGGGCCGCAGCGCCGTCGAGGAGTTCCGCGCCGAGTGGGTCACCCACGCCACCGAGGTACGCCGGCTGCACGCCAAACTGCTCTACCGGCCGCTGCTGGAATCCGTGGCCCGGGTACCGGCCGAAGGGCTGCGCCTCACGCCCGAGGCGGCCCGGCACCGGCTGGAAGTGCTCGGCTTCGCCGACCCGGCCGGCGCGCTGCGGCACCTCCAGGCGCTCACCGGCGGCGTCAGCCGTACCGCAGCCATCCAGCGCACGCTGCTGCCGGTGCTGCTCGACGAGTTCGCCGACGCCCCCGAGCCGGACCGCGGTCTGCTCAACTACCGGCAGGTCTCCGACAAGCTCGGCAGCACCCCCTGGTACCTGCGTCTTCTGCGCGACTCCGGCCCGGTGGCGCGCCGGCTGGCCCGGGTGCTGTCCTCGTCCCGGTACGCGGCCGACATGCTGGCCCGCGAACCGGAGGCGCTGCGGCTGCTCGCCGAGGACAGCGAACTGACCCCGCGTCCACGGGAGACGCTCGTCGAGGGCTTCGCCGCGGCTGCCGCCCGCCACGACGACCCGGTCGAGGCGATCCGGGCGGTCCGCGCGCTGCGCCGCCGGGAGCTGGTCCGGATCGCCGCCGCCGACGTGCTCAGCCACGCCGGTTCGCTGGCACCGCTCACCCCGCGCCCGGTCGGCGGCGGGGAACGCCGGCCCACTGTGGTGGACGTGACCGCCGTCGGCACCGCGTTGTCGCACGTCGCCGACGCCACGCTGGCCGCCGCGCTGCGCGCCGCCCGTACCGTCCACCCCGGGCCGCCCGGCCTGCGCTTCGCGGTGATCGGGATGGGCCGGCTCGGCGGGTACGAGTCGAACTACCTCTCCGACGCCGACGTGCTGTTCGTCTACGACCCGCCGCCCGGGGTGGAGGAGAGCGTGGCGAGCGCCGCCGCGCAGGCCATCGCCGAGGAGCTGCGCCGGCTGCTGTCCGCGCCCGCCCCCGACCCGCCGCTCGGCGTCGACGCCGACCTGCGCCCCGAGGGCCGGCAGGGCCCGCTGGTGCGCAGCCTGGCCGCGTACGCCCAGTACTACGCGCGCTGGTCCCGGGTGTGGGAGGCGCAGGCGCTGCTGCGGGCCCGGTACGTCTGCGGCGACGCCGACCTGGGCGCCGAGTTCGAGGCCATGATCGAGCCGGTGCGCTACCCGGCCGAAGGGCTGAGCCGCGAGCAGGTGATCGAGATCCGCCGGATCAAGGCACGGGTGGAGACCGAGCGGCTGCCCCGCGGCGCCGACCCGGCCACGCACACCAAGCTGGGCCGGGGCGGGCTGGCCGACGTCGAGTGGGCGGTGCAGTTGCTCCAGCTCCGCTACGCCGGTCAGGTGCCCGCGCTGCGCGGCACCCGTACGCTCGACGCCCTCGCCGCCGCCCGTGACGCCGGGCTGCTCGACGCCTCCGACGCCGCCGAGCTGGCCGCCGGATGGACGCTCGCGGCCGAGGTTCGCGACGCGCTGATGCTGGTACGCGGCCGGGCCGGCGACCAGCTGCCCCGGCACGGGGTGGAGCTGGCCGGTGTGGTGCGGCTGCTCGGGCGCGAGGACCAGGGCGAGTTCCTCGACGAGTACCTGCGCACCGGCCGCCACTCCCGCACAGTCGTCCAGCGAATCCTCGAGTCCCCCCTCTAGCCCAAGCCGCCCTCTACCGCCCCGCCTCCCCTCGGCGTTGATCTTGCACTTGTGGCCCCGGCGAAAGGGGTATATCCGACTCTCGAGGGGTCGCAACCGCAAGATCGACGGGGCAGGGGCAGGGGCAGGGGCAGGGGCAGGAGGGGCGGGTGGGTCAGCTTGTGAGGGTGTAGGTGCCCTCTCGGGGGACCGTCACGGTGGTCCAGGTGCCGTCTCGGGTGACTTCGGCGCCGCCTGAGGCGGTCAGCCAGCGGTCGTGGCGGACGCGGATCGGGATCGGGCCGGCTGTGGGGGCGCGGAACGTGATCGAGGCGCCGTCCTGGCTGATCAGCTCACCCGGTGCGCCGACCAGCGGGGTGGGGTCGGCGACCGCGTACAGCTTCCAGTGCCGGTCCGACCAGACCTCGGTCAGGTACGGCTGGCCCGCCTCCACCAGCTTCGCCTCCGACGAACCCACCCAGGAGAACTCGGCGTCGGGCACGGCCACGTACTGCACCGCGTTGTCGGCCAGCCAGTCCCGGTAGGTGATCGGGGTCAGTGGAACGCCGGTGCCGTCCGCGCCGGGCACCGTGGTGAAGAACAGCGGATTGCGGTCGATGTCGGCCTGCCGCAGCCAGCCCCGGGCCAGCGGCACGTCGCCCATGTGGGCCGCCTCCCAGTAGTTGCGGGTCGGCGGCACCTCCACCCGCCCGGTCAGGCCGCGCCGGGCCAGTTCCGCGCGCAGCGGGGCGAAGTACGCCGGGTCGGCGGTCGGGTCGTCGGCGCTGCGCAGGTCGGCGGTGACCACCGGCGGCTGCCACCAGCACACCATCGCCAGCAGCGCGGCCAGCGCGAACGCCCCGGCGAGCCGGGAGCGCCGACCGGCGGCGCGGAGCCGACCGGACAGCGGGGCGGGAAGCGTCGCGGTGGCGGCCAGCACCGGCAGCGCGAACATCACCACCAGGCGGGTGGCGTTCAGCCCCACCGGGGTGTGCAGCAGCGCCGACGCCAGCACCCCGGCCGCGGACAGCAGCGCGCCGACCCGCACCGGCCGGTACGCGACGAGAGCCGCCACGACCAGGCTCGTCACCACGGCGTGCACGGTGTCGGCCGTGCTGATGTTCATCCAGCCGCCCTCGCCGAACAGCAGCCCGGTCACCGCCAGCGGCGCGGCGGCCGGTACGGCGAGCAGCAGGCCGTCGGCGTACCTGCGGGTCAGCAGCAGCGCGACGCCGGCGAGCCCGACGAACAGCCCGGCCACCGGGCTGGCCGCGGAGGCGAGCAGTGCGGCGGCAGCGGCGGCGACGGCCGCCCAGACGCGCCGGCCGGGACCGGGACCGGGAGGGCCGGACCCGACCGGCTCGGCGGCGGCACCGGCGACGAGGCTGGTGCAGCGGGCCGGGACGGTGAGCGCGAGCAGCGCGGCCAGGCCGAACGCGACGCCGAGGGCGTACGTGACCCGGCCGGACACCAGGTTGCCGGCGATCGTGACCACGCCGACCAGGCTGCCCAGCAGCGGCCGGGGCACCCGGGTCCGCACCAGCAGGGCGGCGAACGCGGTGGCGGAGGCGAGCAGGGCGAGCGCGCCGGTGACGCGTACCCCGAGCAGCGCCATCAGCGGCGGCGAGACGAGGCTGTAGCCCCACGGGTGCACGCCGCCGTACCAGCGCAGGTCCACCAGGGCGGCCCCGTGCTCGGCGAAGAAGCCGGCGCGGGCGACCTGCGCGGACAGGTCCGAGCCGGTGGCCGGCAGCGTGAGGTGGAACGCGGCGAGGACGAGCGCCGACACGGCGGAGACCGCCACCACCCGACCGCCCCGCATGCCCACCTCCTGATCGCGAACCACCGTACTGGCAGCATGTCGGACGTGCCTCACCACCTCTCGCGCTGGATCGGCCTGGCGGGTTCGGTGCTGCTCGCCGTGGCCGCGTACCTCGGTGGCGCCCTGCCCGACGGCGAGTTGCGTCCCACCCCGGTCAGCATCTGGCAGGGCCCGAACGGGCCGCTGATCATCGGGTTGTGGCTGGTCGGCACCGGGCTGCTGGCGTGGGCCTGGTGGTCGCTGCGGGACAGCGTGCCGTCGGCCCGCTGGGTGCTGGTCACCGTGGCCCTGTGGCTGCTGCCGATGCTCGTCGCGCCGCCGCTGGGCAGCCGGGATGTGTACGCGTACGCGTGTCAGGGCGCCAGCTTCTCGGCCGGGATCAACCCCTACGAGCAGGGCGTGTCGGCGCTGCCATGCCCCTGGCTGGACACCATCTCCTACATCTGGCGGGACACCCCGGCGCCGTACGGGCCGCTGTTCGTGCTGCTCGCCGGCGCGGTGGTGGAGGCCACCGGCTCGCTGCTCGGCGCCGTGGTGCTGTTCCGGGCGCTCGCCGTGGCCGGGGTGGCGCTCACCGCGTGGGCGCTGCCGGTGCTGGCCCGCCGCTGCGGGGTGCCGCCGCAGCGGGCGCTCTGGCTGGCGCTGGCCAGCCCGCTGGTGCCCGTGCACCTGGTCTCCGGCGCGCACAACGACGCGCTGATGATCGGCCTGCTCGTGGCCGGGCTGGCGGTGGTCGCGGCCCGCCCGGGCCGGCCCGGACCGCTGCTCGCCGGTGGGGCGCTGCTCGGACTCGCCGCCGCCGTCAAGGTCACCGCGCTGGTGGTGATGCCGTTCGCCGCGCTGGCCGCGATCGTCGGGGCGTACCGGATCAGGACGCTCGTGCGCGACGGCGGGTGGGTGGTCGGCGGCTCGCTCGCGGCGCTCGCCGCGGTGACCGTCGCGTCCGGCCTCGGGCTGGGGTTCATCAGCGGGCTGGAGCAGGGCGGGCTGGTGGTGGCGTGGACGTCGCCGCCGACGGCGGTGGGGCAGACGGTGGGCTACCTGCTGGCGCCGTTCGGGGTGCACGTCGACGCGTTGCCGGTGACCCGGGCGATCGGCATGGTCGTGCTGATCGCCGTGCTGATCTGGCTCTGGTTCCGGTCGTTCCGTCGCGGTGAACCGTTCTGGCACGCCGGGCTGGCGCTCACCGCCACCGTCGCGCTGTCCCCGCTGTTCCACCCCTGGTACTGGCTGTGGCCGCTGGCAGTGCTCGCCGCCACCGCGCGCCGCACGCTCTGGTTCTCGATCGTCACAGTGGTGTCGTCGTTCCTGGTGCTCGCCGACGGCACCGGGCTGGCCCGGTACAGCAAGATGCCCGGTGCGCCGCTGATGACCCTGTTCGTGATCGGTGTGGTCGTCTGGTTGGTACGGTCGGCTCGCCAGGGCCGGCAGCCGGTTCCCGTGGACTGAGGGGAGGGCCGGTGAGCGAGCCCGACGGACCCGTCCGGCCGGTCGCCGCCGGTCTCGCCCGCTACGCCGGTCTCGCCGGGGCCGTCCTGCTCACCGTCGCCGGGTGGCTCGGCGGCGCCCTTCCCGGTACGCCCTCGCGGGCCACGCTCGCCGCGATCTGGTCGGCGCCGCACGGGCCGCTGACGCTCGGCTGCTGGCTGGCCGGGACGGTGCTGCTGGTGGGCGCATGGTGGTCGCTGCGGTGGGGCGCCCCGTCCGGCCGGTGGGCGTACCTGACGGCGGGGCTCTGGTCGCTGCCGCTGCTCGCCGCGCCGCCGATCGGCAGCCGCGACGTCTACTCGTACGCCTGCCAGGGCTGGACGTGGACGCAGGGGCTCAGCCCGTACCGGGTGGGGGTCGCGGCGGCCGGCTGCCCGTGGACCGACTCGGTGTCGCCGATCTGGCGGGACACCCCGGCGCCGTACGGGCCGTTCTTCGTCCTGCTGGCCGGGCTCGCGGTCCTCGTCGGTGGCGGCCTGATCGGGACGATCGTGGCGCTGCGGCTGGTCGCGGTGGCCGGGGTGCTGCTGGCGGCGCTCTGCCTGCCCGGTCTGGCCCGCGCCGCCGGGGTGCCCACCCGCCGGGCCGCCTGGCTGGTGCTCGCGTGCCCGCTGGTCGGCGTACACCTGGTGGCGGGCGCGCACAACGACGCGCTCGCGCTCGGGTTGCTCCTGCTCGGCCTGCTGGTGCTGGTCCGCCTGCCGGGCAGGCCGCGCGCGCTGCTGGTCGCCGGGGGGCTGCTGGGCCTGGCGGTGGCGGTGAAGGCGGTCGCGGTCGTGGCGCTGCCGTTCGCGGCGCTCGCCGCCGTGCTCGGCCGCTACACCTGGCGGGCGCTGCTGCGCGACGGCGGGCAGCTGGCGGCGTCGGTGCTCGGCACCCTGCTGGTCGTGTCGCTCGCCACCGGCCTCGGACTGGGCTGGGTGGGAGGGCTCGGCCACAGCGGCGACTCGCAGCAGTGGACCTCCCCGCCCACCGCTGTCGGCTTCGTCGTCGACTACGCCGGCGAGCTGGCCGGGCTGCGGCCGGCGGCGGTGCCGGTGGCCCGGACGGTCGCGCTGGTGCTGCTGGCCGGCACGCTCGTCGCGCTCTGGTGGTGGGCGTGGACGACGCTGCGGCGGCTCAACGACGCCCGGCAACGGGTGGCCCGGCTGACGCTGGCCCGGCCCCGGGTGGCACTGCTCGGCGCGGGACTGGCGCTCGCCGCCACCGTGCTGCTCGCCCCGGTCTTCCACCCCTGGTACGCGATCTGGCCGCTGACGCTGCTCGCGGTCGCGGCGGTGCCGCTGGCCCGGCAGGTCTGGTTCGTGGCGCCCTGCGCGCTGGCCTCCGTGCTCACCCTGCCCGACGGATCCAACCTGGCCCGGTTCAGCAAGGCGCCGGGCGCGGTGCTGATGACGGTGCTGGTGGTGGTCGTCGCGGTCGCCGGCGCCCGGGCCACGTTGCGCCGCCGCACGACGTAAAGGCCGGACCGCGCTGCTTAAACGGCCGGGCCGGCTCCGCCATCGCGGAGCCGGCCCGGCCGGTGCTGACGTACGTGCTCAGCAGTCGAAGTACATCGCGAACTCATGCGGGGTCGGGCGCAGACGCACCGGGTCGACCTCGTTGGCCCGCTTCCACTCGACCCAGGTCGAGATCAGGTCCGGCGTGAACACGCCGCCGTCGAGCAGGTAGTCGTGGTCGGCCTCGAGCGCGTTGAGCACCTCCGGCAGCGAACCCGGGACCTGCTTGACGTCGCCCCACTCCTCCGGCGGCAGGTCGTACAGGTCCTTGTCGATCGGCGCCGGCGGCTCGATCTTGTTCTTGATGCCGTCCAGGCCGGCCATCATCATGGCCGAGAACGCCAGGTACGGGTTGCTGGACGGGTCCGGCACCCGGAACTCGACGCGCTTGGCCTTCGGGTTGCTGCCGGTCACCGGGATGCGGGTGCACGCGGAGCGGTTGCGCTGCGAGTAGACCAGGTTGACCGGCGCCTCGAAGCCCGGCACCAGACGACGGTAGGAGTTCACCGTCGGGTTGGTGAAGGCCAGCAGCGAGGGTGCGTGGTGCAGCAGGCCGCCGATGTACCAGCGGGCGGTGTCGGACAGGCCGGCGTAGCCGGTCTCGTCGTAGAACAGCGGCTCGCCGCCGCGCCAGAGGCTCTGGTGGGTGTGCATGCCGGAGCCGTTGTCACCGAACAGCGGCTTGGGCATGAACGTCGCGGTCTTGCCGGCGGCCCAGGTCTCGTTCTTGACGATGTACTTGAACAGCTGGAGCTGGTCGGCGGCGTGCAGCAGGGTGGAGAACTTGTAGTTGATCTCCGACTGGCCGGCGGTGCCCACCTCGTGGTGCGAGCGCTCGACGGTGAATCCGCCGTCGACGAGGCGCCGCACGATCCGGTCGCGCAGGTCGGCGTAGTGGTCCACCGGCGGCACCGGGAAGTAGCCGCCCTTGTACGCGGTCTTGTAACCGCGGTTGCCGCCCTCCTCGATCCGGCCGCTGTTCCAGGCGCCCTCGATCGAGTCGATGTAGTAGAAGGACTGGTGCGCGGAGGTCTCGTGGCGGATGGAGTCGAAGATGTAGAACTCCGCCTCCGCCCCGAAGTACGCGGTGTCGGCGATCCCGCTGGCGGCGAGGTAGGCCTCGGCCTTCTTCGCGACGTTGCGGGGGTCGCGGGAGTACGCCTCGCGGGTGAACGGGTCGTGGATGAAGAAGTTGAGCGCGAGGGTCTTCTGGGCCCGGAACGGGTCGATGAAGGCGGTCGCGACGTCCGGCAGCAGGAGCATGTCGGACTCGTGGATGGCCTGGAAGCCGCGGATCGAGGATCCGTCGAAGGCGAGGCCGTCGGTGAAGACGCTGTCGTCGAACGACTCGACCGGCAGGTTGAAGTGCTGCATCACGCCGGGCAGGTCACAGAAACGTACGTCGACGAACTTCACGTCCTCGTTGGCGAGGTATCGCAGGAGTTCCTCGGAATTGGCGAACACACGTCCTCCTGGCAGGTCCACTCCGGTAGCTGGCTACTGGCGACGCTATGGCCGGGGGGTTGCCCTGCCGTGTCTCGTCTGTTTCCGCCGTGTTACGTCGCTTGCGGAGCGTCATCCCGGCACACTCTGATGCCGAATGTCGTATTTTTCGTCAGGGGTCGCGGCGGCGCTACCCTGGCCGCTGTGACCGATACCGCCGCCACACCGGTGCCGCCCGCCACCGACCCCGCGTTCACCCCGCCCAGCCTCGGCCGCCGCTTCGGCGCCCTGATCATCGACTGGGTGCTGTGCCTGATGGTCGCCCGGGCGTTCTCCGACCCGGTCCGCGACGGCTGGCCGCCGGTCCTGGTGCTGATCCTGGAGTACGGCTTCTTCATCGGCCTGTTCGCCCAGACCCCCGGCATGTTCCTCACCCGGCTGCGCTGCGTGTCCTGGGCCGACGGCGGCCGGATCGGGCTGCTCCGCGGGCTGTGGCGCGGACTCCTGCTGGCCCTCGTGGTGCCGGCGCTGCTCATGGACGAGCACCGGCGCGGCCTGCACGACCGGCTCGCCGGGTCGGTCGTCACCGACGCCCCGCGCCGCTGACCCGCATGAGGAAAGGAGCCGGCCCCGCACGGGACCGGCTCCTTCTCGCGTACGCCGGAGGTCAGCGACCCCGGGTCTGCCGGAACGCGCCACGCGGCGGCCGCATGTTCTTCGGGATCGCGCCCTTGGGCATCTGCGGTCGCGCGGTGAGCGCCTTGAGCCGCTTGTCGAGGGCGTTGACGTCCTTCGGGGACAGGGCGCGCGGCAGCCGCATCAGCGTCATCCGCAGCTTGCGGACCGGCAGCTCACCCTCGCCCTGCCCGATCACGTAGTCGTGCAGCGGGGCGGTGCCGATCACCTTCGCGAGGCGGCGCTTCTCCTGGCCGAGCAGGCCGCGGACGCGCTGCGGGTTGCCCTCGGCCAGCAGGATCACGCCCTGCCGGCCCACCACCAGGTGCACCATGTCCATCTGGGTGGTCGAGCTGACCGCCGGGGTGACCCGCCAGTCGCCGCGCATGCTCTCCATGATCTGCGCCGCCGCGCCCGGCTGCCCCTCGGCGGCGTTCATCATCGCCTTGTTGGAGCGCAGGTTGAGCACGATCAGCACGGCGAGCAGGGCGAGCAGGATGCCGATCGGCAGCCAGATCCAGCCCCAGGCGATCACCGCGACCACGGTGAGCGCGAGCGGGATCAGCACCGCCGCCGCGGTCAGCGGCGCGAACCACTTGTCCTGCTTGGCGGTGAACCGGAACACCATCCCGATCTGCTTCAGCCGCTGGCCGAACGAGACCTTCTCCTGGGGCTTTGCCATACCGCAGAGTCTAGTGGTCGGCGCACATCACGTTGATCCGTGGCCGCCTGTTCCGCCGAGGGCTGAGTACCTTACCGCCGCGCCGGCCCGAACCGGCCCGCCGGTAAGGAGGCGGAGGGGCCGAAGATCAGGCGGCGTACCCATGCCCCGGGGGCACCTTCGCGCGGAGAGTCGATCTCGACAGGGAACGACACCGCACGGCAAGGGAGACCGAGATGTTCGGCAACGACGCGGACTTCATCCTCAGCATCCACCGCAGCCACGCCTCCGAGTTGCAGGCCGACGCCGCCCAGGACCGGCTCGCCCGGTCGCTGCCCCGCCGGCACCCGCGCGGCTGGCTCGGCCGACGCCGGCACGGCGCCCGCACCACCGACGCCCGCCGGTGACCGCACCGGCGGCCGTCGCCGGTCCGGCCGGGTTCGTGGGCGCGGCCGGTGCCGTGGGGGAAGTCGCCGGTCCGGCCGTCACGGGGGCGGCCGGGCCGGCTGGCCCCCTCGGCCCGGCCGCGCAGTCGGGGGGTCGTGGCATGCTCGACGGCGTGACCGTACGCGCTGCCAGCACCGTCCTCGTCGGCCGCCGGCCCGAGCTGACGGCGCTCGGTGACGCGCTGACCCGGTCCCGGTCCGGCGAGCCGACGACGGTGCTCGTCGGCGGCGAGGCGGGTGTCGGCAAGACCCGGCTGCTGGAGGAGTTCGGCACCCAGGTGGAGGCGGCCGGCGCGCGGCTGCTCGTCGGCCAGTGCCTGGAACTGGGCGAGGCCGGCCTGCCGTTCGCCCCGTTCGCCGCCGCGCTGCGCGACGTGCTGCGCCACGACGGGCCGGCCGCCTTCGCCGGCTACGAGGCGGAGTTCGCCCGGCTGCTGCCGGAACTGGCCCGGATGCCCGCGGCCGTCGCCGTGCCCGCCGGGCCGGCCCTCGCCGACACCCCGCGCGGCTACCTGTTCGACCTGGTCGCCGACCTGTTCCGGCGGATCGCCGAGGAACGCCCGCTGGTGCTGGTGATCGAGGACCTGCACTGGGCCGACCGGTCCACCCGGGATCTGATCGGCTTCCTCGTGCGGGCCGCCCGCGCGACCCGCCTGCTGGTCGTCTGCACCTACCGCACCGACGAGCTGCACCGCGGGCACCCGCTGCGGCCGTTCCTCGCCGAGCTGGACCGGGTTCGCGGCGTGGACCGGATCGAGCTGGGCCGCCTCGACCGGGATGGCACCGCCGCCGTACTGGCCGACCTGCTCGGCATCGAGCAGTACGCCCGGACCGTCGACGACGTGCACGAACGCACCCAGGGCAACCCGTTCTTCATCGAGGAGCTGGCCGCCGCCGGTGGCCCGGTCGGCTGCGCGGCCATCCCGGAGACGCTGCGCGACCTGCTGCTGGCCCGCGTCGACCGGCTGCCCGAGCCGGCCCAGCGGGTGCTGCGGATCGCCGCCGCCGGAGGCACCCGTTTCGCCCACCAGCTTCTCGCCGAGGTGGCCGGCCTGCCCGAGGCCGAACTGGAGGACGCGCTGCGCGCCGCCGTGGCCGGGCAGCTCGTGGTGGCCGACCCGGATGGCGACTACGAGTTCCGGCACGCGCTGGTCCGCGAGGCCGTGCACGACGACCTGCTGCCCGGCGAGCACGCGCGGCTGCACGCCCGCTACGCCGCCGCGATCGAGGCCCAACCGCACCTGGTCGCCGCCGGTCGCGCGCCGGCCGAGATCGCCCACCACTGGTACGCGGCGCACGACCACCCGCGCGCGCTCACGGCCGCCCGGGTCGCCGCCGAGGCGGCAGCCGAACGGTACGCGTACGCCGAGCAGAGCCGGCTGCTGGAGCGCGTCCTCGAACTGTGGGAGCAGGTGCCCGACGCCGCCGACCGGCTCGGCATGGACCACCTGCGGGTGCTGGAGGACACGCTCACCGCCGCGGTCACCGCCGGTGACCTCAGCCGCGCGCTCACGCTCACCCGGGCCGCGCTGGCCGAGGTCGACTCCGACGCCGAACCGCTGCGCGCCGCCCGCCTGCTCGACCATCGGGGCCGGCTGTTCGCGCTGCTCGGCAAGAGCGACGGCGCGGCCGAGCTGCGCGAGGCGTACCGGCTGGCGGCCGCCGCCCCCGACGGCCCGGAACGGTTCGCTGTGCTCGCCGACATCGCGTCGCACCTGATGAAGGTCGACCCGCGCGAGGCCGCCTCGGTCGCCGCCGAGGCCGCGGCCGGCGCGTCCGAGGTCGGCACCGACCTGGTGCTGCTGCCCACCCGGATCGCCCTGCTGCACCGCCTCGACGGCACCCCGGAGCGCGGGCTGGCCGAGCTGCGCCGGGTCGAGGCGCGGGCCCGCGCCGCCGGTGACTCGTGGGCCCTGGTCAGCGCGCTGGTCTTCCTCTCCGACGTGCTCTACGAGCTGGGCCGCTACGACGAGTCGGAGCAGGCGGCCGCGGCCGGGGTGACCGAGGCGCGCCGGGTCGGCATCAGCCGCTCGATCGGGGCGTACCTGCTGTCGAACCGGGCCGAGGCGCTGATCGCGCTGGGCCGCTGGGACGAGGCGGACGCCACCTGCGCCGAGGCGGCCCGGATCGACCCGCCCGGCGTCTCCGGGCTGCACTGGCTGCAACTGCGCGCCGGGCTCCACCTGGCCCGCGCCCATCCCGCCGCCGACGAGGTCGTCGGGCGGGCGCTCGCGTTCCTCCGGCGCCCCTACCTGTGGCCCAACCACCGGCTGCCGCTGCACGAGCTGCGCGTGGAGGCCGCGCTCGCCGCCGACGACAAGCTGGAAGCGGTACGCGCGGCGCGCGCCGCCCTGGCCGACCCGCACCTGACCGACCTGCCGCGCGAGGGGTGGCCGGTGCTCGGTGCGGTGGCGCGTACCGCCGCGCTGACCGGGGACGCCACGCTCGCCGCCGAGGTGTCCACGAGGGCCGCCGCGCTGCCCGCCCGGCACCCGGCCGAGCAGGCGTACGCGGCAGGCGTCACTGCCGTCCTGACCGGGGTCGGTCCCGCCGCTCCCGCCGACGCGCTCGTCGCGTGGCGGGCGGCGGTGGCGGCGTGGCGGACGGCCGGGCAGCCGTACCCGCTGGGCCGGGCGCTGCTCGGGCTGGCCGAGGCGGCCGCGGCGGCGGGCGAGCGGGACGAGGTGGCCGCCGCGGTACGGGAGACAGTGGAACTGGCCGCCAAGCTGGGCGCCACCCCGCTGGGCGAGCAGGCGGCGACTCTGGCCCGCCGGGTCGGACTGCGCGGCACCGGGCGACCCGGGCCGGACCTGCTGACCAGCCGGGAACAGGAGGTGCTGCGGCTGGTCGCCGAGGGGCACAGCAACAGCCGGATCGCCGAGCGCCTGTTCATCTCGCCGAAGACGGCGAGCGTGCACGTGTCCCGGATCATCGCCAAGCTCGACGTGACCAACCGGGTGGAGGCCGCCGCGCTGGCCCACCGTCTCGGCCTGCTCGACGCTGCGCCCCCCGCCCCGGCACAGCGCCGCGCCCGGTAGCGCGCCGCGTCGGCCCACGCCGCGTCGGCCCGCGCGGCATCGGGAGCGAGCGGTGACCGCTTCGGGCCTGCGTCAGCGGCGTGGCAGGTAGATCCGCCAGCCGGCGACGGTGACGACGTCGAGCGCGCCCGATTCGGTGCCGACGCGTTCGTCCAGCCGGGCGGCCAGCGGTGAGCCGGCGAGCGCCACCCAGGCCGCGTCCGGGTCGGCCGCCACCTCCCGCCGGTACGCGGGCAGCCTGTCGAAACCGGGGCGCAGGTCGTCCTCGACCACGGCGCAGAGCACGTTCTCGCCGGTGGCGTAGGCGAGCCGGTTGCACGTCCAGTAGCCGCCGCGCACATTCCGCACGTCGAGCGCGCCGAGCGTGTCCACGAGCGACCGGTGCCGGTCGGCCTCGGCGTGCACGGCCGGCGCTGCCCGGATCACGTCCACCGTGGCCGCCACGCCGGTGCCGAGCACACCCGCGAGCACCGCCACCGCCGCGACTCGCGCCACCCGGACCGCCGGCCGGCGGGCGGCCCGCCACAGTGGCCAGAACAGGGCCGGTACGGCGACCGCCAGGCACGACAGGTAACGGCTGCTCTCGATCGGCGTCTGCCCGGCCGCGTTGCTCACCGCGTAGGCCGCGAGCACGCCCGCCGCCCCGCCGAGCAGCGCCAGCCGCACCCCGGCCGACACCCGCTCCGCCGAGCGCGGACCGCCGGCGGCACGGCGAAGCGTGTGCCACGCGGTGAACGCGGCGAGCAGCAACAGCACCGGGAACGCGACGGCCCACCAGAGCTGCCAGGTCGCGCACCGGCCGGGGGAGCAGAAGCCCATCGCCAGCGGCGGCCCGAGCACCAGCCCGCCGTGCAGCCGGTCCGCCCAGTCCGCGGGCGTACCCGTGCCACCGGCCGCCAGCACCGCGGTCACCGGGTTGCGGCCGTGCCGGATGCTGTCGGCGAGCATCGGCGCCGCGCCCAGCAGCAGCGCGCCCGCCAGCACCACCCCGGCCCGGCCGGCCAGTTCCCGCCACCGCCACGCCACCAGCAGCACGCCGAGCGTCAGCACGTACGGCAGGATCAGCGGGTCCACCCAGAGCAGCACCCCGGAGACCAGTCCCCAGGCCGCCCAGCGGGGCAGCCGCGCGCCCGCCCCGGTCACGCAGAGCCCGACCGTCAGCAGCGCCAGCGCGGCGCCGGCCGGATTCAGCTCCGGATAGCCGCCACCGGCGATGAGCTGGTTCTTCACCACCCGGTCCGAGCCGAGCGCCAGCACGGCCACGACGAGCAGGGCGTACCAGCGGTCACCGCCGAGCCGCCGGGTCAGCCGCCAGGACAGCAGCAGGAACAACGCGTACAGCGCCAGCGTGGGCAGCCGCAGCACGAGCACCGACGGCCCGGCGAGCGCGACCAGCGGCGCGGCCAGGTACGCCTCCAGCGTGCCCATGTAGGCCTGGCCGTAGAACCAGACCGGGAAGCCGTCGCCGCGGGCGATGTGCAGGGCGGCCAGCCCCATCGTCGCCTCGTCGCTGTTCGTGGGCGGCACGTCGGCGAACAGCAGCGCCAGCCGGTACCCCACAGCGGCGAGCCCGACGAGCAGGGCGAGCAGAGTCGGCAACGGCAGCCGCCGGGGCGTACGAGGGCGCACGGATTCGCGTGGCTCCTCGCGTACCCCGGCGGTCATGCCTGTGATCATGGCATCCGGCGGGCGGCGGCGGCGGGTGACGCGGTCGACGGCCGGCCTCAGCCGGCGACCGGAACCTCCCGGCGGGCGGCGAGCGCCTGCTGGTAGAGGCGGCCCGCGCGGTACGACGAACGGACCAGCGGGCCGCTCATCACGCCCGCGAAGCCGATCTCCTCGGCCTCCTCGCGCAGCTCGACGAACTCCTCCGGCTTGACCCAGCGGGTCACCGGGTGGTGCCGGGGGGAGGGGCGCAGGTACTGCGTGATGGTGATCAGCTCGCAGCCCGCCTCGTGCAGGTCGCGCAGCGCCTGGGACACCTCGGCGCGCTCCTCGCCCATGCCGAGGATCAGGTTGCTCTTGGTGACCAGGCCGTCGGCCCGCGCCTGGCGGATCACGTCCAGCGAACGCTCGTAGCGGAACGCCGGGCGGATCCGCTTGAAGATGCGCGGCACCGTCTCCACGTTGTGCGCCAGCACCTCGGGCCGCGAGCCGAAGACCTCGGCGAGCTGCTCCGGTACGGCGTTGAAGTCGGGGATCAGCAGCTCGACACCGCAGCCGGACTGCAGCGCGTGGATCTGCCGGACCGTCTCGGCGTAGAGCCAGGCACCGCCGTCGGGCAGGTCGTCGCGGGCGACACCGGTGATGGTCGCGTAGCGCAGGCCCATCGCGGCGACCGACTCGGCGACACGCCGCGGCTCGTCGGCGTCGAACTCGGCCGGCTTGCCGGTGTCGATCTGGCAGAAGTCGCAGCGCCGGGTGCACTGGTCACCACCGATGAGGAAGGTGGCCTCCCGGTCCTCCCAGCACTCGTAGATGTTGGGGCAGCCGGCCTCCTGGCACACGGTGTGCAGCCCTTCGCGCGAGACGAGCCCGCGCAACTGGGTGTACTCCGGGCCCATCTTGGCCTTCACCTTGATCCATGGCGGCTTGCGCTCGATCGGCGTCTCGGCGTTGCGCGCCTCGATCCGCAGCATCCGCCGCCCCTCCGGGGCGACGGTCGCGGTGCGCGCTGGCTGCTCAGTCGTCGGCGCGGATTGCTCGATCGTCACAAAACCGAGCGTACGCCGGTCGGCGCCGGTCGATG
The DNA here is from genome assembly GCF_050948515.1 of Micromonospora sp. CA-248089. Taxonomy (NCBI): domain Bacteria; kingdom Bacillati; phylum Actinomycetota; class Actinomycetes; order Micromonosporales; family Micromonosporaceae; genus Micromonospora; species Micromonospora sp. CA-248089. The sequence goes on along the minus strand of NZ_CP192016.1, from coordinate 4,796,910 downwards.
AACGTGGGCGACGGCCGTCACGCCGGAATCGCTGTGACACCGGACACCAGGGGTGAAAAAACCCGGTCACAGCGCGGCCCGCGCGGTGCTAGCGTGCCGGGCAGAGCTGTGACGGAGCCGAGTAACGGACCGATCCGCCAGTCGAGAGAGCCGCCGGTTGCTGCGAGGCGGTCTGGCGCCGGTCCGTGAAGACCCTCCCGAGCTGCGGGAAGAACGGCGCGTCGCGCCCAGTAGAGCCCGCCCGGCCGGCCCCGGTGAAAAGGCGACGAACGAGGTTCCCGCTTCGGCGGGGACGAAGGTGTGGTGGCACCGCGAGGTTCCCGCTCGCCCACACCTCCCTGGGGATCGCGTTGCGATTGGTCAAGGAGGTAGTCGTCGTGCAACGCATCCTGTCCACCCAACTCCCCGCCCATGTGGGCGCCACCGTGCGGCTCGCCGGCTGGGTCCACCGCCGCCGGCTGCTCAAGTCGGTGGCCTTCCTGATCGTCCGCGACGCCGCCGGGCTCGCGCAGGTGGTGGTCGCCGCGCCCGCCGTGCGCGAGCAGATCGAGGCGCTCACCGAGGAGACGGTCGTCGAGGTCGTCGGCACCGTGGTCGCGAACGCCACCGCGCCCGCCGGGGTCGAGGTCGTCGAGCCGACGGTACGTCCGCTCGGGCCGACCGCCGTCCCGCCCCCGTTCGACCTGTACCGGCCGGTGCTCACCGCCGGCCTGCACACTCAGCTCGACCACGCGCCGGTCGCGCTGCGGCACCCGGTCCGCTCCGCCGCGCTGCGGGTATCGGCGGCCGCCGTGTCCGGCTTCCGGGCCACGCTCGACGGGCAGGGCTTCGTCGAGGTGCACACGCCGAAGGTGGTCGCCTCGTCCACCGAGAGCGGGGCGAACGTGTTCGCGCTGGACTGGTTCGGGCGGCCCGCCTACCTGGCCCAGTCGCCGCAGTTCTACAAGCAGCTCATGGTGGGCGTCTTCGAGCGGGTGTACGAGGTGGGGCCGGTGTTCCGTGCCGAGCCGCACGACACGGTGCGCCACCTGGCCCAGTACACGTCGCTCGACGTCGAGCTGGGGTTCGTGGCCGACCACCGGGACGTGATGACGGTGCTGCGGGAGACCCTGGCCGGGATGGTGGCGACCGTCGGCGAGCGGGCCGGTGGGGCGCTGACGACGCTCGGCGTGACGGTGCCGCAGGTGCCGGCCGAGATCCCGGCGGTGCACTTCACCGACGCGCTGAAGATCGCCGGGGCGCCGCCTTCCGAACCCGACCTGGCGCCGGCGCACGAGCGGGCGCTGGGGGAGTGGGCGCTCCGCGAGCACGGGAGCGACTTCCTCTTCGTCACCGGGTACCCGATGGCGAAGCGCCCCTTCTACACCCACCCGGACCCGGCCCGGCCCGCGTACTCGAACGGTTTCGACCTGCTGTTCCGGGGCGTGGAGCTGGTCACCGGCGGGCAGCGCCTGCACCGGCACGCCGACTACCTGGCCGCGCTCGCGGCGCGGGGCGAGCCGGTGGAGCCGTACGCCGGGTACGTGGACGCGTTCCGGCACGGCATGCCGCCGCACGGCGGGTTCGCGATCGGGCTGGAGCGATTCGTCGCGCGGCTCGTCGGTGCGGCGAACGTCCGGGAGGTGACCGCCTTCCCGCGCGACCTGCACCGCCTCACGCCCTGACCGGCGGCTCTCGGCCGCGCCGGGGCTGGGAAACCAGCCCCGGCGCGGACACTGAGAGTGAGGGGAGGTCGTCTCCGGCTGCGGTCACGGTCCGTAAGGGTGCGCTAGATGTCGCGCGGGTGCCCTTGTTGCCTCCGGAGCGGGCTGAGCAGGGGTTATGGCGGCGCCCGCCGAGGGGGAGGGACGGGTGCGTGCGCCCTTTGCTCTGCAGCCACCGACGCATCGATCGACCAGGAGTGACCGTCGCGTATCCGGCTGCAGAGCAAAGTCGGCGAGAGGGGACAACCCTCGGGCACGGCTTCTGTCACTCACGGTGACCGCAGGGCGCTGGCCTGCGGCGGCGATCGGACCGGTCGGCCACCGTGTGTCCGAGGCGGTCAGGCCGGGCCGAGCAGGTCCCAGGGGTTGCCGGCGATGTCGCGGAAGACCGCGACCCGGCCGTACGGCTCGGTGCGGGGTGGCCGGACGAACTCGACGGCCGCGTCGACCATCCGGCGGTACACCGCCTCGAAGTCGTCGACCTGCAGGAAGAAGCCCACCCGGCCGTGGGTCTGGTCGCCCACCGCGCCGGCCTGGTGTTCGCCGTCGGCGCGGGCCAGCAGCAGGCCGGTCCCGCCGCCCGGCGGGCGTACCACCACCCAGCGCTTGGGCCGGCCGTCGTTCGTCAGGGACGGGCTGTCCTCGGCCAGCTCGAAGCCGAGCACCTCGGTGAAGAACGCGATGGCCGGGTCGTACTCGGCCACGACGAGCGTGACCAGGTCGAGCCGCACCGGGCTCAGACCCGCGTCAGCGTCGGCAGGTGCCGTTCGACCACCGGCAGCACGTCGGCCACGGTGATCGGCCGGCCCAGCTCGGCGGTCAGCGAGGTGACCCCGGCGTCGCGGATGCCGCAGGGCACGATCCGGTCGAAGAAGCCCAGGTCGCAGTCGCAGTTGACGGAGAAGCCGTGCAGCGTGACGCCGCGGGCCACCCGGATGCCGATGGCGGCCACCTTGCGGGCCGGCCCCCTGTCGTCCTCCGGCACCCACACGCCGCTGCGTCCCTCGACCCGGCCGGCGGCCAGCCCGAACTCGGCACACACGTCGATCAGCAGTTGCTCGGTGCGGCGGACGTACGCGACCACGTCGACCGGGTCGGGCAGCCGGACGATCGGGTAGCCGACGAGCTGCCCCGGACCGTGCCAGGTGATCTTCCCGCCGCGGTCCACGTCCACCACCGGGGTGCCGTCCATCGGCCGGTCCCACGGCTCGGTGCGCTTGCCGGCGGTGTAGACGCTGGGGTGCTCCAGCAGCAGCACGGTGTCGCCCTGCTCGCCGGCCACCACCGCCTCGTGCAGCCGGCGCTGCTCGTCCCAGGCGGCCTGGTAGTCGAGCAGGCCGGCGCGGACGGCGGTCAGCCCGGAAGTCGTCACGCTCACCCGTCCAGCCTAGTCCCGCCCACCGGGAACCGGACCCGTGAGCCTCGTCGCCATCGGGCCGAGGCGGCGGTCAGGCCGGCACCCGCCACAGCCAGACGTCCTCGACCCGCTCGGGCGGGCCGAGCAGCGCGGCGGCGGTGCGCCGCAGCGCCTCCTCGTCGACGTCGAACTTGGCGCCGTGCACCCGGTCCGGCAGCACCACCGCCTGGACCCCCCAGTAGCGCAGGTCCGCCCGGGACGCCCGGATGCTGCCGTCGGTGATGATCGGCACCAGGCCGGTCCGCCCAGCCTGATCCATCAGCGAGTCGAAGGTGCGCGGCACCGGGCCGATCCGGCCCCGGCCCTCCGGCCCGCCCGGCCCGAGGAAGAACCCGGACGGGATCCGGAACTCACCCTGCCGGTTCGCCAGCGCGTACGCCTGCCAGCGCTGCCCGTCCGGGTAGACGTCCACGGTCAGCGGCAGCGGGGTCAGCACCCCGTCCGGCGGGACGTAGCGCTGCCAGGCGCCACTGGTGATGAACTGCGGAATCGGCTCGCGGACGCTGGTGAGCAGCGGCGTCGGCACCAGCGGCAGCAGCGCGGCGACGAAGCCGAGCGCCCAGGCCAGCCCGCTCACCCGGTGCCGTGGCGGCCGGGCGCGCAGCGTGTCGATCGCGTACGCCAGCAGCAGGCCGATCACCGGCGCGACCACGAGCGCCAGCCGGGACGGCAACGCCGCGTTGATCACCGGCAGGTTGTCCAGCACCCCGAACGGCAGCGTCTGGTCGAAGCGGCGGCCGTTCCACTTCACCGTCGGCCCCCACGACAGCACCGCGAAGACCACGGCGGTCACGCCGAGCGCCGCGAGCGTGGCCCGGAACGCCCGGTCCGCGCGCCACCACAGCAGCGCGAAACAGGCGACGGCGAGCAGGAGCAGCGGTACGCCGAAGAACGAGTTCTCCTCCGTCGGGTTGGGCGCCAGCGAGGTGCCCCACCCGGCCCAGCCGGCCAGCGACCGGCGCGGGTACGACCCGTACGCGGCGATGTCCTCGGAGTGGATCAGCGGGTCGAACCCGGTGCCGTGGAACCGTTGCGGCCCGAGGAAGTGCAGCCAGAGCGGGTACGCCAGCAGCGCCCCGGCGACGAGCGCCGTCACGCCCAGCCCGGCCGCCATCCGGGGCAGCGCGGCGCGTACCTCGGACCGGCGGGCCGGGTGCAGCGCCCACACGGCGAGGAACACGCCGAGCGCCAGCGCGGTGAAGAACAGCCCCTCGGCGGCGATCGAGAACGCGACCGCCACCAGCAGCCCGAGCACGATCCCGCCGGTGACCGCCCGGCCCGGGCGACGCAGCCGGAACACGCCCCAGATCAGCAGCGGCACCAGCCAGCCCGCCGTCCAGTTCAGGTGTGCGTTCGCGTGCGACACCATCGCCGGGCAGAAGGCGATGAACAGCGCGGCCACACCGGCGGCCAGCCGGCTGCGCACCAGGTGCCGGCTGAGCAGCCAGTACCAGGCCACCGCCGTCGCGGCCAGGTTGAGCGTGAGGATCACCAGGAAGGTCGCGGGCGGCCCGATCAGGTACGTCAGGGGCGCGAAGACCGCCGCGTACACGGTGATCGAGGTGTTCACCGCGAGGTTCACCCCGTCCGGCACGTTGATCAGCGTGGTGAACAGCGGGTTCTGGCCGTGGGTCAGCGCGTGCCCGCCGAACGCCAGCAGCCACTCGAACAGCGCCTGGTCGCTGGAGTTGACGGTGATGGCCCGGCTGTTCGGATCCCGCCACATGCCACTGGTCACCCAGAGGGCCAGGGTCAGCGCGGCGAGCGTCACCAGCAGGTCGGAGCGCCGGTCGCGGACAGCTGTCGGCGACCGGCCGGTGGCCGGGGACGGGGAGGAGGGCACGCAGCGGACGTTACCAACCGGACCTGGGCAGACCGCCCGGACACGAAACTCGGCCGCACACTTCGGTGGTCGTGAATGTGTGAGCGGCGGCCATTCCGGTGTGACGAAACGCGGCCGTAACGTCGCGGCAACCCGGAAGTGACTCAGTTCACATTCCACGATCGGGAGGTCCCCGTGCCCCGCTCCTCATCCCTCATCGCCCGCGTCGCCGGGGCGGCGGCCGGGGTCGTGCTGGCCGCGGCCACCGCGCTGGTCGCCGCCCTTCCCGCCCAGGCCGCCTCGCTGACCCAGGTCACCGGCTTCGGCTCCAACCCCGGCAACCTGGCCATGTACGCGTACCGCCCGGACGGCCTGCCCGCCGGCGCGCCCGCCGTGGTGCTGCTGCACGGCTGCGTGCAGAACGCCTCGACGTACGTCGCCAACTCCGGCTGGCAGAAGTACGCCGACCAGTGGAAGTTCACGCTCATCGCGCCGCAGCAGCCCAGCGGCAACAACGCCAACTCCTGCTTCAACTGGTTCGAGACCGGCGACACCGCGCGCGGCCAGGGTGAGACGCTGTCGATCAAGCAGATGGTCGACTACGCCAGGACCACCTACGGCACCGACGGCGCCCGGGTCTACGTCAGCGGCCTCTCCGCCGGTGGTGCGATGAGCGCGGCCATGCTCGCCGCCTACCCGGACGTCTTCGCCGGCGGCTCGATCATCGCCGGCATCCCGTACCGCTGCGCCACCAGCACCGTCACCGCGTTCAGCTGCATGAACCCGGGCGTGGACAAGACCCCGGCGCAGTGGGGCGACCTGGTCCGCGGCGCGTACGCCGGCTACTCCGGCAAGCGGCCCCGGGTGGCGATCTGGCACGGCACCAGCGACACCACGGTGGCGACCGCGAACGCCGCCGAGTCGCGGGACCAGTGGACCAACGTGCTGGGCGTGCCGACCACCCCGACCAGCACGTCCACGCTGCCGTCCGGGACGAGCCTGGAGGTCTACGGCGCCGACCAGGTCCGTCTCTACCGGGTCTCCGGGATGGGCCACGGCACTCCCGTCGACCCGGGTACGGGCGCGGACCAGTGCGGCACCGCCGGGGCGTACTTCCTGGACACCATCTGTTCGACGTACCGCGACGCGGTCTTCTTCGGGCTCGGCGGTGGCGGCGCCTCGCCCAGCCCGACCCCGACGGCGACCGCGTCACCCACCCCGACCGCGTCACCGACCCCGACCGCCTCGCCCTCGCCGACCAGTGCGCCGGTCTGCGTCACCGCCAGCAACTACGCGCACGTCGTGGCCGGGCGGGCCTACCAGTCCGGCGGGTACGCCTACGCGCTCGGCAGCGGGCAGCGGATGGGCCTCTACAACACCTTCTACACGAGCACGCTCAAGCAGACCGGACCCGCGTACTGGGTGATCGGCTGCTGAACCGCGACGCCGCGCCGCCCTCGCGGGCTCACTCCGTGAGGGCGGCGCGCAGCGCGCCCGGCAGGTCCGGATGCGTCCAGGGGAAGCCGGACTTGTCGAGCACGCCCGGCAGCACCCGGCTGCTGGTGAGCGCCTCCTGTGAGAAGCCGCCGAGCACCACCTTCAGCGCCACCGCCGGGATCGGCATGATCGCCGGGCGGTGCAGCTGCCGGGCCAGCTCCCGGCTGAAGTCGGCGTTGGTGACCGGCGCCGGGCCGACCACGTTGACCGGGCCCGCCACGTCGTCGTGGTCCAGCAGGAACTTCGCCGCGTTCAGCCAGTCCCGCATCGAGATCCACGGCACCCACTGCCGCCCGCTGCCCAGCTTGCCGCCGACGCCCAGCCGGAACGGCAGCAGCTGCGGCTTGAGCAGGCCGCCGTCGCGGTGCAGCGGCAGTCCGGTACGCAGGCGAACCACCCGTACCCCGGCGTCCTCGGCCGGCCGCGTCGCGGCCTCCCACACCCGGCAGACGTCGGCCAGGAACCCCTCACCCGCAGGCGCCTCCTCGGTGACCGCCCGGTCGCCGGTGTTGCCGTACCAGCCGACGGCGGAGGAGTTCAGCAGCACTGCGGGCCGGTCGGCGGCGGGCAGGCCGGCGATCGTGATGGCGAGCGTGGTGGTGCTGTCCACCCGGCTGGTCCGGATCAGCTTGCGGTACTCGTCGTTCCAGCGCTTGTCGCCCACCCCGGCGCCGGCCAGGTTCACCACCGCGTCGGCGTCGGCGACGCACTGCGGGTCCAGCTGCGCGGCGGACGGGTTCCACTGCCGTTCGGCGGGTGTGCGTGGTGGGCGGCGGACCAGGCGGGTGACCTGGTGGCCGTCCGCGGTGAGGCAGTCGACCAGTCGGGTGCCGAGGAAGCCGGACACGCCGGCCATGAGGATCCGCATGCTCACATCTTCCGATACGAACCCCGATTCGGATGCGTTGAGCGAAATCACTCACTCGTCACGCCGGCCGGGTTGCGCGCCGCCCGTCGCCCCTCAGCCGGTCGGCCTGTTGACCGGATGCACGGTGATCAGACCGTCGAGTCCGAGGAAGTCGGCGGGGTTCGTGGTGTAGAGAGGAAGCGCGTTGGCGTGTGCGACGGAGGCGATCATCAGGTCCGCCACCCGGCGGCGTGTGCCTCGTCCGGCGGCGAGCACAGCCGCTGAAACCAGGCCGAATGCCCGCGCCGCCTCGGCGTCGAACGGAAGTGGTTCGAACGTGGCTTCGACGTGTTGCAGGACGCTCATCCGGTGGGCACGCTCGCGCGGATCGTCGGTGTGATGTGGACCGGCCGAGAGTTCGGCAAGCGTGACCGCACTGATGACCATCTCGTCGGGCAGTTCCGCGCCGTCGAGGCCAGCCAGATGGATGACGATGTTGGTGTCGATCAGACCGCGAACGGGGAGGTCACCATTCACGGCCGGGCAGATCCTGGTCGATTGCGGCGTCGAGGTCGGCCCGGAAGCGTGCCTCGTCCAGCCGTGGTGCGCTGGCGAAGGCGGCGAGCACCTCGGCTCGCGGCACGAACGTGCGCCGCCGGATCGGGATCAACCGCCCGATCGGCGTGCCGTTGCGGGTGATGGTGAAGGACTCTCCGCGCTCGACTCCGCGCATGATGGCGCCGGAGTCGTTGCGCAGCTCGCGTTGGGTGATCTCGCGATGAGCGTGCTCGGCCACACCGGCAGCCTACCGCCTGTGTGCTACGAAGTGCTACAGGTTGTCCGCGTCGGTGCGGCCGGGCCGGTCAGGCGTCGGCCGGGGCGGTGCGCAGGTCGGCGAGCAGGCGTTCCACCTCGGCGAAAGCCGCCTCCGGCAGCGGCCCGTACGCCAGCGCGCCGAGGTTCTCCTCGGCCTGCGCCACCGTCCGGCAGCCGGGGATCGGCAGCGTCTGCGGGCTGCGGGCGAGCAGCCAGCCCAGCGCGCCCTGGGCGAGGGTCCGGCCGTCTGCGGTCAGCGCCGCACGGACCCGGGCCACCCGCTCGGACCACTCGGCGCGCGGTACGCCGCCGGTGAACCAGTCCAGCCACTCCGGCGCCACGCCGCGTACGTCGTCGTCGCCCCGGGCGGTCGGCGCGTCATGGTACTTCGCGGTGAGCAGGCCCATCGCCAGCGGCCCCCGGTTCAGGGCGGCCAGGTCGAACTCCGCGCAGACCGCGAGCATGGCGGCGTTGTCCCGCAGCACCGACTGGTCGTGCTGGATCGCCGCGCAGTGCGGTCCCGCCTCGGCGAAGGCGCGCGCCGAGGTGGGGTCGTCGGTGCTCCAGCCGTACGCCCGGATCTTGCCCTCCGCGACCAGGTCCTCCAGCGTTCCGACGAGGTCCAGTGCCCGCGGTACCGGCAGGCCGCCCAGGTGGAGCTGGTAGAGGTCGACGTGGTCGGTGCCGAGCCGGCGCAGCGAACCCTCCAGGCTGCGCCGCGCGTAGTCCGCGGTGGCGTCCTCGCCGAGCGCCTGGCGGGTCTCCTCGTCGGTGGGGTAGCCGAACTTGGTCGCGATGACCGCCCGGTCCCGGCGGCCGGCGAGCGCGCGCCCCAGCACCCGTTCGCTGTGCCCCGCGCCGTAGTTGCTGGAGGTGTCGAACAGCGTCGCGCCCAGCTCCAGGGCCCGGTGGACGGTACGCACCGACTCGTCGTCGTCCACCTCGCCCCAGCCCAGCGGCTGGGTGCCGTCCCAGAGCGGGCCGCCGATCGCCCAGCAGCCCATGCCGATCGCGCTGACCTCGATGCCGCTGCGGCCCAGCCGTCGTGTCGTCGTCATGCGGCCAGTGTTCACCGTCGAGTGTGCTCGAAGTCCAGCTCTTTTCCCGCCAGCCGGGGCAGGAGCGGGGCGAGCGCGTCGACCGCTCCGGCGCGTACCACGAAGCGGGTGACGCCCCAGCGGCGCTCGTGCCCGGCCACGGCCGCGACGATCTCGTCGGGCGTGCCGGCCAGCACGAACGGGGTGGCCAGCACCTCCGCCGGGGTGAGTCCGGTCTCGGCGGCCGTCCCGGCGGCGGCCGCCTCCGCGTCGTCGGTGACGGCGACGTGCTGGACCAGCGCCTCCAGGACCGGCGGGGTGTCCCGGTCGGCGGCGCCGGCCGCGACGCAGGCGAGCTGCGCCTCGATCTGGTCGGCCCGCCACCGGACGGTGTGCTGGTGGCCGTCGGGCAGGGTACGGCCGAAGCCGGCCAGGCCGACCACGTCGGCGTGCCTCCCGGCCCAGCGCAGCAGCGCCGAGTTGGACGTGCCCACGGTCAGCGGGATCCGGTCCTGGACCGGCCGGGGCGCCGTGAGACGGGCGGTGTGCGCGGTCAGCTCCTCGGTGTCCACAGTGACCTCGTCGCCGGCCAGCAGCGCCCGTACCGCCTCGGTCACCGCGACGCAGCGGCGGACCCGGCCGGCGACGTCCGGGCGCTCGCGTCCGACGGCCCGCCACTCGGCCGGCGTGTGGCCCGCCCCGACGCCGAACCGGGCCCGCCCGCCGGAGACCACGTCCAGGGTGGCCACGTCGGCGGCGAGCAGGATCGGCTCGCGGACGCCGGCGTTGGAGACGTACGAGCCGAGGCCCAGCGTGCTGGTCACGGCCGCCGCGGCGGCCAGCGCGACGAACGGCGACGCGCAGTCGCCGGGGTGGTCGGCCGCGAACAGCGCGTCGAAGCCGGCCGCCTCGACGGTACGGGCCAGCTCGGTCCAGCTCGCCGCGTCGGTGGGTTGGGCCTGTACGGAGAAGGTCGCCATCGTCTCAGCATCGGCGCGCACGCAGCGGTGGGCCACCCCGTACGCGCCGATTCTGCCGACGGCCGAACGTCACACCGCGTCGAGGCGGGCCAGGTCGGCGGGGGAGAGACGCAGCGCGGCGGCGGCGACGTTCTGCTCCAGGTGCGCGGGGTCGCCGGTGCCGGGGATGGCCAGCACGTTCGGGCCCCGGGCCAGCGTCCAGGCCAGCCGGACCTGGGTCGCCGTTACGCCGTGCTCCCGGGCCACCGCGAGCACCTCCGGGTGCTCCTCGCCGGTCGCGCCGGCCTCCCGGCCGCTGGTGACGATGGAGAAGAACGGCACGAACGCGGTGCCGTGCGCCGCGCAGTCCCGGATCAGCTCGTCGTGGCTGCGGCGGTAGCCCAGGCCGTACGAGTTCTGCACGCACACCACCGGGGCGATGGCGCGCGCCTCGGCGACCTGGTGCGGGCGTACGGCGGAGACGCCGAGGTGCCGGATCAGCCCGGCGTCGCGCAGCTCGGCCAGTGCGCCGAAGTGCTCGGACAGCGGCTCCGGGCCGTGCACCCGCAGGTTGATCACGTCCAGGTGGTCGCGGCCGAGCTGGCGCAGGTTCTCCTCCACCTGCCCGCGCAGCTGGTCCGGGCGGGCCGCCGGCAGCCACTGCCCGGACGGGTCCTTGCCCGGCCCGACCTTGGTGACGATGACCAGACCCTCCGGGTACGGCCACAGCGCCCGGTTGATCAGCTCGTTGGCCGAGCGCAGCGGCGAGAAGTAGAACGCGGCCGTATCGATGTGGTTGACGCCCAGCTCGACGGCGCGGCGCAGTACGGCGACGGCCCGGTCCCGGTCGCTGGGGCTGCCGTCGGCGTTCGCGGTCAGCCGCATCGCGCCCAGGCCCATCCGGTTGACGGTCAGGTCGCCGAGCTGCCAGGTGCCGGCCGCGCCGGCGTGGACGGTGTCGATGGTCATGTGGCCCCCGTATCCCTCAGGTGTGGCCCCGCGGCGGGGCCGACAGGTTTCACGGAGGCGGCGGGCCGCTGGTTCACTCGCCTTCGTCGCGGTCGTCGGGCCGTTCGTGCCAGCGGGCCCGCCAGGCCGCCTCGTGCGCCTCGTGGCTGGCGCGTTCCTCGAAGATCAGCTTTCGCAGGGCCCGCCGGCCCTCGTCGAAGACGATCACTTCGACGGCCACCATACCCACGGTGATGGCGGTGAGCATGCCCAGCGCGGCCAGCCCCGGCACCCGTTCCGCGACCGGGATGGTCAGGCCGAGCAGCAACGCCGTCGCGACCCGCGTCCAGCTCAGCGTGCGCAGGGTACGCAGCTGGAACAGCATGTTGCCGCAGAGGTAGCAGATCACGCCGCCGAACAGCAGCGGTACGCCGGGACCGTGCGCCGGTTCGCTCGGTGGCACGTTCGGGTCGGCGATCCCGTGCACGATCGTCTCGGCGCCGAGCGCGAACAGGATGATGCCCGCGATCATCGGCAGGAACAGGTACGCGTACGCGTCCCGGGCCATCGCCACCCGGGGGCCGTCCTGCGCGACGTGCAACGCGATCCGGGCGGCCGGCCCGATCATGTCGTAGTGCGCCCACCAGAGCGCGGCGGTGAAGAAGATGCCGAGTACCGCCGCCGCGACGGCGGGCCAGGTCGGCGGCTGGCCGAGCAGGTTGCTGCCCACGCCGACCGAGATGACCGACTCGCCCAGCGCGATGATCAGGATCAGGTCGTACCGCTCGGTCCAGTGCTCGGCCGACGCGACGCCCCAGCCCCAGGTGCCGGCGATCATGCCGCTGCCGTACTGGAGCAGGATGACCACCGCCCACAGCACGTCCCGGAGCGCCGCCGCGGAGAACAGGTCGTCGATCCTCGGCGGCAGCAGCGCGGCGACCAGCAGCAGCGCGGTGCTGCCGATCAGTTCCGGGGCGAACCGGATCAGTTGCCGGCGCTCGTTCGGGCTGTCCCGTACCGCGTGCCGGTACAGCAGCAGGTGGATCAACCGCAGGACGGTGTAGCTGAGCGCCGCGACCATCGGCCCGGCCGCGTTGCCGCGCGGGTCGCGGAACGCGTGCGGCAGCGAGAGCGCGAACGTGAACAGCGCGGCCATGCCGACGGTCATGAGCACCGGGACGAAGCCCTCGCCGAGGCGTACCCGGGTGGCGACCACGCTGTGCACCACCCACGACCACCAGAGCACGGCGAGGACCAGCAGCGCGTGCAGCAGCGCGCCGCCGGTCACCTGCAGGGCGGTGGCCCGGGTGATGATGAAGAACGAGAAGACGAAGACCAGGTCGAAGAAGATCTCGAACCGGTCGACCCGGGCGCCGGGGGCCACCGGCACCGCCGGTCCCAGGCGTCCCCGCCACCCGTACGAGCCCACCGGCCGAGTCTGTCAGCGCAGGTCGGGCCGGGTGGCCGATTCGGTCAGCCCGGCCGGTGCCGCAGACCGTCCATCAGCAGGTCGAGCAGGCGTCCGGCCTGGGCGCGCTGGTCCGGCTCGCCGGCCACCAGGGAGACCCCGCTGAGGCTGGCGAGCACGTCGGCGGCGGCCACGTCGGCGCGCAGGGCACCGGCCGCCGCGCCGGCCGCGAGCAGTTCGCCGAGCGCGGCCAGCAGCCGGTCGCGGCTCTGCGCGTACGGGTTGGCGCCGGAGGCGATGACCAGCCGCAGCGCGTCGGCCATGCCCCGCTTGGTGGCGAGGTAGTCGACGAACCGGTCCATCCACGCGCGCAGCGCCGCGTCGGCGGGCTGGGCGGCGAGCAGCGCCGGGGCGGCGTCGCAGAGCTTCTCCAGCTCGTTGCGGTACGCCGCCTCGATCAGCGCCTCCCGGCTGGGGAAGTGGCGGTAGAGCGTGCCGATGCCGACGCCGGCCTCCTTGGCGACCCGGTCCAGCGTTACCTCCGGGCCGTCCTGGGAAAACGCCTGGACCGCGGCGTCCAGCAGCCGCTGCCGGTTGCGCAGCGCGTCCGCGCGCAGCGGTCGGTCGGGCACGGTTCCTCCTCGGCTCGACCGGGTCGCGGCCCGGGTCGGTGGTAACCGGAGTCTCCTCCGGTTATGCTGAGCAAGTAACGGAGGATCCTCCGCTTCTGATCGTAGCGGGCGGACATCGGTCCGCGTCGCCGTCGACAAGGATGGACCATGACAACCCCGACACCAGTCACCACCCCGTTCTCCGCCGAGACCACCGCCCTGGAGGTGGTCAGTGACCTGGACCTGACCGGCCGGCGGGCCGTCGTCACCGGCGGCGCCTCCGGGATCGGCGTCGAGACCGCCCGCGCGCTCGCCGCCGCCGGGGCCGACGTCACCCTCGCCGTACGCAACACCGAGGCCGGTCAGCGTGCCGCCGCCGAGATCACCGGTGCCACCGGCAACGACCGGATCCTGGTCGCCCCGCTCGACCTGGACGATCTCGCGTCGGTGGCCGCGTTCGTCCGGAACTGGGACGGGCCGCTGCACATGCTCGTCAACAACGCCGGGATCATGGCCTCCCCGGAGATGCGTACCCAGCAGGGCTGGGAGATGCAGTTCGCCACGAACCACCTCGGCCACTTCGCGCTGGCCACCGGACTGCGCCCGGCGCTCGCCGCGGCCGGTGGCGCGCGGATCGTCTCGGTCAGCTCGGGCGCCCACCTGCGCTCGCCTGTGGTGTTCTCCGACATCCACTTCCGGCAGCGGCCGTACGACCCGTGGCTGGCGTACGGGCAGTCCAAGACCGCGAACGTGCTGTTCGCGGTGGAGGCGACCCGTCGCTGGGCCGACGACGGCATCTACACCAACGCGCTGATGCCCGGCGCGATCCGGACCAACCTGCAGCGCTACATCACCGAGGAGGAACTGGTCCGGATGCGCGCGCAGAGCGGTGGCGGCGCGGCCTCGTTCAAGACCCCCGAGCAGGGCGCGGCGACCTCGGTGCTGGTCGCCGCCTCACCGCTGCTCGACGGCGTCGGCGGCCGGTACTTCGAGGACTGCCAGGAGGCCGGGCCGAACCAGCCGGGCACGCGGACCGGCTGGGCGCCGTACGCCCGGGACCCGGAGGCCGCCGAGCAGCTCTGGACCGTATCCGAGGAGCACCTGAAGGGCTGAGGCCGCACACGACGAAGGGGGCGCGCGGCATGTCGCCGCGCGCCCCCTCGCCGTACGGGATCTACAGACCCAGCTCGGCCTCGAAGTTGCCGCCCTCCAGCCGCTGCTTCACGGCGGTGAGGAAGCGGGCCGCGTCGGCGCCGTCGATCAGCCGGTGGTCGTACGACATGGCCAGGTAGACCATCGACCGGATCGCGACGACCTCACCCAGCTCCGGGTCGTTGACCACGACCGGGCGCTTCACCACGGCACCCGTGCCGAGCATCGCCGACTGCGGCGACGGCACGATCGGGGTGTCGAACAGCGCGCCCCGGCTGCCGGTGTTGGTGATCGTGAAGGTCGCCCCGGCCATCTCGTCCGGGGTGATCTTGTTGGCCCGGGTGCGCTCGGCCAGGTCGGCGATCCGCTTGGCGATGCCGCCCATGTTGAGGTCACCGGCGTTGTGGATGACCGGCACGAGCAGGCCGCGCTCGGTGTCCACGGCGATGCCCAGGTGCTCGGCGGCCGGGTAGGTGATCGTGCCGCCGTCCAGGTCCATGCTGGCCTGGACGATCGGGTACGTCTGGAGCGCCTCGATCGCGGCCAGCGCGAAGAACGGCAGGAAGGACAGCTTCACGCCGTGCTTGGCCTGGAACGAGTCCTTGGCCCGCGCCCGCAGCTTGGCGACCTTGGTGACGTCGACCTCGACGACGGTGGTCAGCTGCGCCGTCTCGTGCAGCGACTGCTGCATCCGCTTGGCGATGGTGGCCCGGATGCGCGGCAGCTTCTCCGTGGTGCCCCGCTTGGCGCTCGGCTCCGGCTTGGCGGCCGGCTTTGCCGGGGCCTCGGCCTTGGCGGCCGGCGCGGCGGCGGCCGGCTCCGGCTTGGCGGCCTTCGCCTTCTCGGCCGCCTCCAGCACGTCCTGCTTGCGGATGCGGCCACCCACGCCGGTGCCCTTGAGCGAGCCCAGGTCCACGCCGTGCTCGGCGGCGAGCTTGCGCACCAGCGGCGTCACGTACCCGGCGGAGTCCTCGCCGAACTCGGCCGGAACGCTCGGACGCTGCGCGGCGGCCGGCGCGGACGGCTGGGCTGCCGCCTCGGCCTTGGCCGGCTGCGCTGCCTTCTCCGCCTCGGCGGCCGGCTCGTTGTAGGACGCGCCCGGCGTCGGCTCCTCGACCTTCGGCTCCGGCTTCGGCTCGGGCTTCGCCTCGACCTTCGGCTCCGGCTTGGGCTCGGGCTTCGGCTCCGCCTTCGCGGGGGCGGCACCGGCCACCCCGACGATCGCCAGCACGGCGCCGACGTCGGCGGTCTCGTCCTCGGCGACCTTGATCTCCTGCAGCGTGCCGGCGACCGGCGACGGGATCTCGGTGTCGACCTTGTCGGTGGAGACCTCCAGCAGCGGCTCGTCCACCTCGACGGTCTCGCCGACCTGCTTGAGCCAGCGGGTGACCGTACCCTCGGTGACGCTCTCGCCCAGGGCCGGCATGGTCACCGGCGTGCCCTCGCCCGACGACGCGGCGGGCTGGGCCGGCTCCTCGACGGCCGGCTGCTCGGCCTCGGCGCCCGGCTCGGCGGCGGCCTCCTCGGCCTGCTGCTCCGGCTCGGGGCCGGTGCCCTCGGCGGCGGCCGTCGGCTCGGTGGCCGGCTCGGCCTCCTCGGTGGGAGCCGCGCCCGCGTCCTCGCCCTCGCCGGCGATGACCGCCAGCTCGCTGCCGACCTCGGCGGTCTCGTCCTCGCCGACCACGATCCGGCTCAGCACGCCCGCCGCGGGGGACGGGATCTCGGTGTCGACCTTGTCGGTCGACACCTCGAGCAGGGGCTCGTCGACCTCGACGGTGTCACCCTCCTGCTTGAGCCAGCGCGTGACGGTGCCCTCGGTGACGCTCTCGCCGAGCCGGGGCATGGTGACCGATACCGGCATGTTCTCCAGACTCCTTCATTCCCCTGGTGGGATCATCGCCCGTCGCCGGACGCCGCGGTTGTCGTGTCAGGCGTGCGAGTGCAGCGGCTTGCCGGCCAGGGCCAGGTGCGCCTCGCCCAGAGCCTCGTTCTGCGTCGGGTGGGCGTGCACGAGCTGCGCCACCTCGGCCGGGTACGCCTCCCAGTTGTAGATGAGCTGCGCCTCGCCGATCAGCTCACCGACCCGGGCGCCGACCATGTGCACGCCGACCACCGGGCCGTCGTCCACCCGGACCAGCTTCACGTGGCCGGCGGTCTTGAGGATCTGGCTCTTGCCGTTGCCGCCCAGGTTGTAGTTGTAGGTCTTGATCTTGTCGGCGCCGTACTGCTCCTTGGCCTTCGCCTCGGTCAGGCCGACCGACGCCAGCTCCGGGTCGCAGTAGGTGACGCGCGGGATGCCGGCCTCGTCGATGACGGCCGGGCTCTTCCCGGCGATCTCCTCGGCGACGAAGATGCCCTGCTGGAAGCCGCGGTGCGCGAGCTGCAGGCCGGGCACGATGTCGCCGACCGCGTAGACGTTCGGCACGCTGGTGCGCAGCCGCTCGTCGGTCAGCACGTAGCCGCGGTCCATCTTGACGCCCTGCTCCTCGTAGCCGAGGCCGGCGGTGTTCGGGCCACGGCCCACGGCGACCAGCAGCAGCTCGGCCTCGACCGTGTCGCCGCCCTGAATGGTCAGCTTCACGCCCTTGTCGGTCTTCTCGACCTTCTCGAACGGCTTGCCGACCTTGAAGTTGATCTTCCGCTTGCGGAACGCCCGCTCCAGCGCCTTCGACGACTCCTCGTCCTCGGCCGCGACCAGGCGGGGCAGCGCCTCGACGATGGTCACGTCCACGCCGAAGGACTTCCAGACGCTGGCGAACTCGACGCCGATCACGCCGCCGCCGAGCACGATCGCCGACGACGGGACGCGGTCCAGGGTCAGGGCGTGGTCGCTGGTGATGATCCGCTCACCGTCGACGTCCAGGCCGGGCAGGCTCTTGGCGTACGAGCCGGAGGCCAGCACGACGTTGCGGCCGGTGTAGCGCTTGCCGTCCACCTCGACGACGTTCTTGCCGACCAGCTTGCCCGCGCCGGCCACGAAGGTGATCTTCTTGCTGCCGCCCACCAGGCCCTGCAGGCCCTTGTACAGACGGGAGATCACGCCGTCCTTGTACGAGTTGACCGCCTTCATGTCGATGCCGACCAGCTCGGCCTTCACGCCGAACTGCTCGGACTCGCGGGTCTGGTCGGCGATCTCGGCGGCGTGCAGCAGCGCCTTGGTCGGGATGCACCCGTTGTGCAGGCAGGTCCCGCCCAGCTTGCTCTTCTCGATGAGGGCGACGGAGAGGTCCAGCTGGGCGGCACGCAGCGCCGCCGCGTAGCCGCCGCTACCACCTCCGAGGATGACGATGTCGAAGGTCGTGTCGTTCGGCTCGCTCACATCCAACTCCCAGGTCGCGTCACTGCATCGGGGGTTACGGCGGAGTAACAGGCACACCCCACCTCGGTCATCTTGTCACCACCACGGACCGGGCGCGTACCGAGGTGCCCAACGACACGTCGGTGACACGTACCCTTGGCACCGTTCTCGATGACGGCGGTGGGGGAGGAGTGGATTCGGTGGGGCTGTTCCGACGACGCAAGCGGGCGGCCCCGGCGAGCCGCGACCGCGCCGCCGACCGTGCCGATCTGGACCATCTGGAGAACTTCGTCCGGACCCGGAAGGGCGTCGAGGCGTACATCGAGCCTCGTACGACAGTCACCGAGACCACGATCATGCTGATCGCCGACGACGGCGAGTGGACCCGGCGGCGCGTCGGCGGGCCGGACGAGGCTCGCCGCTGGGCGCACCGGATCGCCATTCCGATCTACGACGTGCGGCTGATGGGCTACCCGCAGCGCATGCGCGACTACAACGAGCGCCGCAAGCGCCGTCCCGAGCTGTACTGAGGCTCTCGGGCGCAGGTGTTGAAAAGGGCCCCTTCTGCAACGCCAGGCGTTGAGAAGGGGCCCTTCCCTACACGTCAGCCGTTGGTGGCGACGTCCTCGACCAGGTGCACGAGCGTACGCACCGGCACGCCGGTGCCGCCCTTGGTCCAGTAGCCGGTCGCCTCACCCGAGTGGTAGCCCGGGCCGGCGATGTCGATGTGCGCCCACGCCACGTCGTCGGTGACGAACTCGCGCAGGAACACGCCGCCCTGCAGCATGTGCCCGGCCCGGTCCATCCCGGCGTTGACCTGGGAGATGTCCGCGACCTCGGACTCCATGCCCTTGCGCACGTCGTCCGGCAGCGGCATCGGCCAGGCCGGCTCGCCGGTCGCGTCACCGGCGACCCGCACCCGCTCGCACAGCTCCGGGGTGCCCATCACACCGGCGATCCGCTTGCCCAGCGCGATCACCTGGCCGCCGGTCAGCGTGGAGGTCTCGAACAGGTAGTCGGCGCCGTCCGCGCAGGCCCGCGCCATCGCGTCGGCCAGCACCATCCGGCCCTCGGCGTCGGTGTTGAGCACCTCCACCTTCTTGCCGTTGAACATGCTGATCACGTCGCCCGGCCGGTAGCTGGTGCCCGACGGCATGTTCTCCGCCATCGGCAGGTAGCCGGTGACGGTGACCGACGGCTTGAGCGCCGCGACCGCCAGCATGGCCGCGCCGACCGCCGCCGCGCCGGCCATGTCCGACTTCATCTCCCACATGCCCTGCGCCGGCTTGATCGAGATACCGCCGGTGTCGAACGTGATGCCCTTGCCGACCAGCGCGACCCGCTTGCCGTTGCCGCCGCCGGAGGGCGTGTAGGTGATCTTCACCAGCCGCGGCGGTGCCTCGGAGCCCTGGCCGACGGCGAGGATGCCGCCGTAGCCACCGGCCTTGAGCGCCGCCTCGTCCAGCACCTCGACCTCCAGCCCCGCCTCGCGGGCCGCGGCGGAGACGACATCGGCGAACGCCGGGGGACGCAGCTCGTTCGGCGCGGTGTTCACCCAGTCCCGGCTGGTCCGCACCGCGCCGGCCACCGCCTGCGCCCGCGCCACCTCGGCCTGGGCGGTCGCGTCCGCCGCGTCCGGCACCGCCACCAGCACCTCGGCCACCGGCTCGCGCCGGGCCGGCTGCGGCTTGGTCTTGTAGCCGGCGAACCGGTAGCCGCCCAGCAGCGCGCCCTCGGCGACCGCGCGCAGCGCGGCCAGGGCGTCGGCGTCGTCGGGCAGCGGCAGGGCCAGGGCGACGCGCGAGGCGCCGGCCAGCGCCCGTACGGCGGCGCCGGCGGCCCGGCGCAGCGACTCCGGGGCCGGAGCGGCGCCCGAGGGCTCCGGGCCGAGGCCGACGGCCACGACCAGCGGGGCGGTCACGGTGCCCAGCGTGGCCAGCTTGATCACCTCACCCGGGCCACCGGTCGCGCCGAGCAGGGCCAGCGTCGCGGTCAGCTTTCCGTCGAACGCGGCGGCGATGCTCTCCCCGCCGGTGGCCAGCAGCAGGGCGTGGGCGGGTGCGCCGTTGCCCGGCTCGGTGGTCTGGCTGTGCACGCCGATCACGATCGCGTCGACGGCGAGTTCGGCGGGGTCGGTGTCGACCAGGCTGAGGGTGGTGCGGGGCGATGTCACGAAAGCTACTCCGGGCGGGCCGGGCCGGCCGCGTCGTCGCGTACCGGCGATGAAGGTGTCTCCGGCGGCAACCTACCCGCCGGGAGGCGTGGCTGTCCCGCCGATGCGTGCCGACGGGATCCCGCCGATGCTAACCACAGCGGTCCGGGCCGGTAAGTTGCCACCCATGACCGAGGTGACCTCCGACGCCGCCGAGACCCGGCTGCGCCGCTCCCCGCTGCACGAGCGGCACACCGCGCTCGGCGCGAAGTTCGCCCCCTTCGGGGGCTGGCAGATGCCGCTCGAGTACGCCGGTGGCGGCGTGCTCAAGGAGCACACGGCCGTCCGCGAGGGCGTCGGCGTGTTCGACGTCTCGCACCTGGGCAAGATCCGGGTCACCGGGCCGGGCGCGGCGGACTTCGTCAACGCCTGCCTCACCAACGACCTCGGCCGGATCACCCCCGGCCAGGCGCAGTACACGCTCTGCTGCGACGACGCCACCGGCGGCGTGGTGGACGACATCATCGCCTACCTGCACGCCGACGACCACGTCTTCCTGGTGCCCAACGCGGCCAACACCGCCGAGGTGGCCCGCCGGCTGCGCGCCGCCGCGCCCGCGGGCGTCACCGTCACCGACGAGCACGAGGCGTACGCGGTGCTCGCCGTCCAGGGACCGCGCTCGGCGGACCTGCTGGGCGCGCTCGGCCTACCCACCGGGCACGACTACATGAGCTTCTCCACCGCCACGCTCGACGGGGTGGAGTTGACGGTGTGCCGCACCGGCTACACCGGCGAGATGGGCTACGAGCTGGTCGTGGCGTCCGAGCACGCGGTCGCCGTCTGGGACGCGCTGTTCGCGGCGGCCGACGACGTCCGCGCCTGCGGCCTGGCCGCCCGGGACACGCTGCGCACCGAGATGGGCTACCCGCTGCACGGGCAGGACCTGTCCCCGGAGATCACCCCGGTGCAGGGCCGCTCCGGCTGGGCCGTGGGCTGGGACAAGGCGGCTTTCTGGGGCCGCGACGCGCTGCGCGCCGAGAAGGCCGCCGGCCCGGCCCGTACGCTGCGCGGCCTCACCGCCGTCGACCGGGCCATCCCGCGCCCCGGCATGGCCGTCTACGCGGGCGACCGGCAGGTCGGCACCGTCACCAGCGGCACGTTCAGCCCGACGCTCAAGCAGGGCATCGCGCTGGCGCTTGTCGACACCGACCCGAAGCTGCCCGACGGGGACGAGCTGGAGGTGGACATCCGTGGCCGCCGCGCCCGGATGCGTCTGACCCGGCCGCCGTTCGTCAAGCCCTCGGTGCGCTGAGGCCGGAGGCGGGCCCGCCCTCGGTGCGCTGAGCCGCGCGGGTCAGTCCTCGCCGCGCTCCCCGGCGTCGAGGACGGCCTGTGTCCAGCCGCCCTCCAGCACGCCGGTGCCGTCCAGCACGGCCCAGTCGACGACGTCTGTCGCCTCCACCACCACGGGGGAGCCGATCCGCACGCTCGGGTCGGTGTTGGCGTCGCTGGCGCTGGCGCCGACGATCCGTTCCGGGGTGTCCCACGAGGTCACCCCGGCCCAGACGTACTCGGGGCCGTCGTCGCCGGGCAGGCCGTACTTGACCACGAGCTGGCTCTCCTCGGGCAGTCGCCCGGCCAGGAAGCGGGCCCGGATGTCGCCGAGCGCCTCCCGGGCGGTCTCCACCGCCCGGCTCATCGCGTCACCGGTGCGGGTGTAGCGCACGTCCGGCTGGATGCCGTTGAACAGCGTCGCGCAGGCGGCGGCGAAGTAGCGGCCGGGCGGACCCGGGTGCCCCGGCGGCGGGTTGAGGCTCAGGAACGAGTCGGCGTCCGGGTCGGTGGCCGGGTCCAGCTCCAGCCGCAGCAGCACCGGCGCGGTGACGCCGTGCTGCTCCGGATTGCCGTACGCGACGGCGATGTCGTGCCCGGTCACCGTGGCCAGCACGGGAAGCTGCACGAACGCCGGCACCTCCTCGCCGGACAGCCCGTCGGTCCAGTCCCGCAGCAGCCGCCGGGCCGCGCCGGTCATCACCGCGCCCCACGCCCGGGTCAGGTGGTCCGGTACGCCCTGCGCCTGCAACTCCAGCAGCCCGAACCGGCGCAGCCCCTTCGTGGTGAACCAGAGCCCGTCGGAGTCCGAGGAGTAGGGCACCAGCACCCAGTCGACGAGCCGGATCCGGCCCTGGTCGTCCGGCAGCGAACGCAGCGCCGCGGCCGGGTCGAGGAACTGGAGCCCGAAGACGTCCACCACGTCCCCGTCCACCGTCTCGGCGACCGCCGCGGCCACCGCGCGGGCGGCCCACTCGTGCGCCGGCGGCCAGCCCGGCCGGTACTCGGCCTGCACCACCACCAGGTGGGTGGCGGCGGCCAGCCGGGCCAGCTGCTCCTCGGTCGCGCCGAACGCGGTGAGAAGGTCCGGCGGCAGCTCGGGGAACTCGTCGACGGTACGGGTGTCGACTGTCATCAGCGGGCTGTCGAGCATCTGCCGGGCCAGCCCGTGCACCGGTTCGGCGAGCCGGCCGGCCAGCCCTTCCACGGCCGTCTTCGGGCTCACCTTGGGCAGCCCGGTGATCGGTACCAGGTACGTCGCGTCGAGCGACTCGGGCACCGGTACCGGCAGGAAGTCGTCCGTGATGAGCATGCCGTCCCCCTCGACCGCGCCGGTGCACTCGCCCCGAACGCTACCCGCCCGGACCGGTGGCGCTCAGCCGGTCAGCACCAGTCCCAGGTAGGACAGCGTGGTGACGATCTCCACGAGCGCTCCGAGCACGTCGCCGGTGATGCCGCCGAAGCGGCGTACCAGGTGCCGCAGCAGCCCGGCCGCGACGGCGAGCGCGGCGAGGACGGCGAGCGGCCCCTGCCACGGACGGTCCGGCACCGCGGGCACCGCCGCCAGCGCGACGGCGACCGCGCCGAGCGCCGGCGCCCCCACCCGACCGTGCCGGCGACGAGCGCGCCCAGGCCCTCCGGCCGGGCCGCCGGCACGCCGCGCCGGCAGGCCAGGCCGACGGCGAGCCGCCCGGCCGCGGTGGCCGCGACCACCGCGGCGAACGCGGGGAGGGCGTCCCGGCCGGCCAGCTCCGCGAGCACCGCGCTCTGGAGCAGGAGTACGACCACCAGCGCGACCACCCCGAACGGGCCGACGTCCGGCTGCTTCATGATCTCCAGCGCGGCCGGACCGCGCCGGTACGAGCCCAGCGCGTCGACGGTGTCGGCCAGCCCGTCCAGGTGCAGGCCCCGGGTGAGCAGCGCGCCCAGTCCCACGGTGACCACGGCGGCGACGAACGGTGGCGCGAGCGCGCCGGTGAGCAGCAGCACCCCGCCGAGTACGGCGCCGAGCAGCGCGCCGACCAGCGGCGCGAGCGCCATCGCGGTGCCGGCGGCGGCCCGGTCGACGCGTCCGGCGCGTACCGGGGCGGTGGTGAACGTGGTGAGCGCCAGCCGGATGCCGTCGGCGAGCCGCGCCTCAGTCGGCACGTCGGCCGGGGGAGACCGGCTCGTCGGACCCGATCGTCGTCGGTCCCGGCCCGGCCGGCTCCGGCTCGGCGAAGTCCGGCTCGTCGTCGGTCCGGCCGGCGTCGCTGCCCTCGTCGCCGGTGTCGCGGTCGTCGTCGGGGCCGCCCAGCGACGGGTGCACCGGAAGCGTCGCGGCGAGCGTCAGCGCGGAGCGCAGCAGCGGCAGCGCGGCCAGCGCGGTCGCCCCCTCGCCCAGGTCGAGCCGCAGGTCCACCAGCGGGGTCAGGCCGAGCACGTCGGCGGCGAGCCGTACACCCGGACGGCCGCCGTGGTCGGGCAGCAGGCACCAGTGCCGGGCCTGCCCGGCCAGGTCGCGGCTGACCATGGCGGCGGCGGTGCCGACCGGCCCGTCCAGCAGCACCGGCAGCTTGCGGGCGGTGGCGCCCAGCAGCACGCCGGTGGCCAGCGCGATGTCGCCGCCGCCCAGCTCGGCCAGCACGTCCTTGGCCTCCCGGGCGGAGCGCCGGGTGCGGTGCAGCGCGTCCCGCACCGCCGCGCAGCGGACCATCCAGGCCGCGTCGTCGATCTCGCCCTGCTCGGTGACCACCCGGCCGAGCACCGTCGGCGGTTCCGCGCCGGCGGTGGCCGCGAGCACGGCTGCGGCGGCGGCCTCGGCGCCGGCCCCGCACGCGGCGAGCACCAGCAGCTGTACGCCCGCGTCGGCGGCCTGCTCGGCGAGCCGCCAGCCGTAGCGCAGCGCCGCCTCGACCTCGTCGGCGGGCAGGGCCGGACGCTCCTCCATCGGCGCCGAGACGGGCGCCTCGACGATCTGCAGGCCGGCGCGGTTCTCGGCGGCGAGCCGGGCCAGCGCGCCCCGGCCGGCGCGAGCCTGCCGGGCGCGTCGGGCCGACTCACCGGCCGGTGCGCCCGCCGAAGCGCCGCCCTCGTGGTCGCCCTGGATCAGCAGGACGCGCACCGAGTCCCACGGACGCGGCGTCGAGGTGCCCTGGGTGGCGGCGGCGAAGCCGACCACCTGTTCCAGCACGCCGAGACCGGCGCCGGGGATGTCGAGGGTGGCGAGCCGGTCGACCGCCTGCGGCCCGGTGTAGTCGTCGGGCATCGGCAGTTCCATGCCCGGCTGGATCACCAGCCCGGTGGCGATCATCGGCAGCGCCATGGTGGGTGCGGCCCAGTCGCCCGTACCGGGCTCGTCGGACGTGGCCGGGGCGGGCACCGGGGCGGCGGCCGGGGTGAGCACCTCGGGCAGCGTCACGTCCCCGGCGCCGAGGTCGGCCGGCGCGGTCCGGGGTGCCGCGGCGCGGCCGGGCTCGGCCTCGGGCGACGTGGCGGCGGGCGGCACGGCGTGCGCGGGGGCCGGAGCGGCCGGCTTGAGCCACGCGGCCTGGCCGGCGACCACCAGCGCGACCGCGTCGCAGGCGTCGGCGACCGCGCGGTTGGCGGCGCCGAGCGCGTCGGTGAACGCCCGGCCGAGCGGCGTGGTGGGCACCAGCGACAGGCCCACCTCGGGGCTGACCAGCACCAGGCGGGCGGTGCTGGAGCGCACCGCCGCGGCCAACTCGGCGATCGTGGCGGTGTCGTCGGCCGGCTGGTGGGCCGGGTCGAGCAGCACCGTCACCCAGCCGCCCAGGTCGTCCACGAGCAGCGTCTCGTTCGGCCCGGCGGCGGCGATCACCTCGACCAGCCGGCCCGGGTTCGCGGCCGTCTCCTCGGTGGTCCAGCTCCCCGGCCGGCGGGCGCGGTGCGTCGCGAGGCGGATCGCCCACTCGGTGTCCTCGGGACCCCCGGCCGGGGCGGTCGCCACGTACCGGACCGTGGGCGCGTCGGCGACCAGTGACTCGGCGAACTCGGACTTGCCGGAGCGGATACCGCCGAGCACCAGAAGGGTGTGCCACCCGTCAACGGACATGCCCCGTACCTTAGATGCCGCCGCCCGGGCAGGGCAGTCAGAGGTGGCTCATCGCGGTCGGCGCTCGGGGGCCTCGAAGCGATAGTCGTTGGGATTCACGTCAACCGGCTTCGGATCCTCCTGCCAGGCTCCCTCGCCGGGGCGGGCGAGGAGCGCGTCGAGCAGCTCCTCCCGGTCCATCTCGTGGGCCGCCTCGATGCCGCCGCGTACCGCCATCGCCCGCACCTCCTCGGTGTCCATCTCCCGCAACGGCCGCATGGTGTCCTCCCTCGCTGACGACGTCCGGCGTGGATACCCCCGTTGGTGACGGCCGAACCTTGCGGGCACCCGCGCGTCGGCCCGCGCCGGTCGAGGGGTGAAGCGTCGTGGGCGGGCGACTAGGCTTGCGGAGGTTTGGCGTCCTGCGGGACGACGGCGGCGAGGGGAGACGCAGCATGGCGTGGAGCTGGCGGTACGAGGGCACGAACGGCGACGTGGTGGACGGACCCGTCGAATCGTTCACGAGCCAGGCGGACGCCGAGTCGTGGATCGGCCAGACCTGGCGGGAGCTCGCGGCATCCGGCGTCACCACAGTCGTGCTGGTCGAGGACGACCGGGTGGACTACCGGATGAGCCTGCAACCCCCGGCCGAATGACCGGCTACGACCGCCCGGGCGAGCCGCTGATCCTCGGCGTGCCCCGGGCGGCGTTCCGGCCGAGCCCGATCTTCCTGGCCCTGGTCGCGCTGTTCGTCGCGTCCGGGGTGATGACCTGGAACCGGTACGGCAACGTCGGCTTCGACGTGTTCCTCTTCGTCGTGTCCGGCTGGCTGGTCTCGCTGTGCCTGCACGAGTACGCGCACGCCGTGGTCGCGTACCGCTCCGGTGACCGGGACATCGCGCACCGGGGCTACCTCACGCTCAACCCCCTGAAATACACCAGCCCGCTGCTGTCGATCGTGCTGCCGGTGGTCGTGGTGCTGCTCGGCGGCATCGGCCTGCCCGGCGGGGCGGTCTGGGTGGACCGGCACGCCATCCCCGGCCGGCTGCGGCACACGCTCGTCAGCCTGGCCGGGCCGGCCACCAACGTGCTGTTCACGCTGGTGCTGGTGGCGGCGGTGGCGTGGGGGCCGGAACTGGGCGGGCCGCTGGAGTTCTGGGCCGGCGTCGGGCTGCTCGCGTTCCTCCAGCTCACCGCCAGCGTGCTCAACCTGCTGCCGGTGCCGGGCCTGGACGGCGGCAACATGCTCCAGCCCTGGCTCAGCCCCGCCTACCGGCGGATGTACGACCTGTTCGCCCCGTACGGATTCATCCTGCTCTTCGCGCTGCTGTGGAGCCCGCAGATCAACCGGGCGTTCTTCGGCGCGGTCTTCGCCGTCGGCGACGCGCTCGGCCTGCCGCGCGAGCTGTACCAGATCGGCTACGCCCTGATCCGCTTCTGGGAGTAGCCGGCCGGTCGTCCCCGGGCCGGTGCGACCCGGCCCGGGAACGACGCGACGTCACGGGCGCTGAGCCGGGCTCTCGGTCTTCGCCGGGTCCCGCTCGGTGACCGGCTCGACGATCTCGTCGATCGCCTTGAGCAGGTCGGCGTCGAGCTTCACGCCCGCCGCCTTCACGTTGTCGTGCACCTGCTCCGGCCGGGACGCGCCGATGATCGCCGAGGAGACGTTCGGGTTCTGCAGCACCCAGGCGACGGCGAGCTGCGGCATGGTCAGCCCGGCCTGCTCGGCCAGCGGCTTGAGCCGCTGCACCCGGGTCAGCACGTCGTCGGTCATGAACCGGGCGATGAACCCGGCGCCGGACTTCTCGTCCGTGGCGCGGGAGCCCGCGGGCGGCGGCTGGCCCGGCAGGTACTTGCCGGACAGCACGCCCTGGGCCATCGGCGACCAGACGATCTGGCCGATGCCCAGCTCCTCGCTGGTGGGGACCACCTCGGTCTCGATGACGCGCCACAGCATCGAGTACTGCGGCTGGTTCGAGATCAGCGGGATGCGCAGCTCGCGGGCCAGCGCGTGCGCCTCACGCAGCTGGGACGCCTTCCACTCGGAGACGCCGATGTAGTGCGCCTTGCCGGAGCGTACGACGTCGGCGAAGGCCTCCATCGTCTCCTCCAGCGGGGTGCTGTAGTCGTAGCGGTGAGCCTGGTAGAGGTCCACGTGGTCGGTCTGCAGGCGGCGCAGCGAGCCGTCGATCGACTCCATGATGTGCTTGCGGGACAGACCCCTGTCGTTGCGGCCGGGACCGGTCGGCCAGTAGACCTTGGTGAAGATCTCCAGCCCTTCGCGACGCTCGCCCTTGAGCGCGCGGCCGAGCACCGACTCGGCGCGGGTGCCCGCGTACACGTCGGCGGTGTCGAAGGTGGTGATGCCGCTGTCGAGGGCGGCGCGGACGCACGCGACCGCCGCGTCCTCCTCGACCTGCGAGCCGTGGGTGATCCAGTTGCCGTACGAGATCTCGCTGACCATCAGGCCGGAGCGGCCCAGGTGACGGAATTCCATGCTCCCGACCCTAGACCTGCCCGCTCCCGGACGCCGTCCGGCGCTCCCCGGCGCCGGCGTGAGCCGCAGGTCAGAGCACCGGGCTGGCGTCGGCGAGCAGCCTGTCGATCTCGGCGACCACGGCCGCGCGGCCCGGGTGCACCGGGTCGATCAGCGGCTCGCCGCGCCGGTCCAGCGCGCCCCAGCGGCCCGACTCGGTGGCGACCAGGAACGCCACCGGGTGCACCACCACCGTCGGGTACGCCGGCGCCACCACCACCCGGCCGCCCCGGTCCACGACACCCCGGCGGCCGGCCAGCTCGACCACGGCGAGCCCGTCGGCGGTGAACCCGTCGACCTCGCGCCCGTCCGCGAGCGGTGTGCCGAGACGGTGGTAGCGGGTCGGCACCACCACCTCGCCGGTGAGGTCCACCGCACCCCAGCCGCCGTTCTGCCGTACCGCCGCCAGGCCGTTGTGGAACGGCCGCGCCTCCTCGTACCCGGGCGGGATCTTCACGATGTTCATCCGGTCGACGGCCATCCACCGGCCCTTGCCGTCCATCGACACCCAGGACAGCCCGTCCGAGAAGGGCACCACCGAGCGGTAGCCGTTGTTCGCCTCGATCAGCGCCGCGCCGGACGTGTCGATCAGCGCCCACCGGGACGCCTCCGGCCGCCGTACCCAGGCCAGGCCCTCGCGGAACGGCTGCGCCTCGGCGTACCGGTGCGCGATCACCATGTCGCCGTCGGCGTCCGCGTACCCCCAGAGCTGTTGCTCCTCGTCGAACGTCGCCACCGGCGGACGAGGCGTGCCGAGCACCTCCTCCGGTCGGCGCGGCGGGGGACCGAAACCGTCGGCGGCGGCCCGCTGCGCGACCGCGTCCAGCGCGACCTCGACCCGGGCGTTCAGCTGCGCGTCCTCGCCGTGACGCAGGTCCAGCGCGCGCTCGAAGTGCAGGCACGCCTCGGTCAGCCGGCCCTGGTCGTAGCAGCACCGTCCGGCGTGCTCGTGCAGCAGCGCGCGCAGCCGGTCCGGCAGTTCCGACGAGTTCGCCTCGGCGAACATCCGGTCGGCCTCCGCGTGGTCGCCCCGCCACCGCAGCGCCTCCGCGAGGCGCGCGCGGGCCAGCGCGGTCCGCCGGAACTCGCCGGTGGCCTCGGCGTACGTGACCGCCAGCCGCGCGTCCCCGAGCGCGTCGTCCAGGTCACCGAGGATCCGGGACGCCACCGCGCGCAGGCTCAGCAGCCGGGCCCGGCTGCGATTGTCGAGTGTGGTGTCCAGTTTGCCGGTCAGCCCGTCCCGGATCACCCGCAGCTGCGCCGGGTCGGGCGCCTGCTCGCGCAGCGTACGCGGATCCAGTTCCCAGCCGACCGCGGCGAGCGCCTGCTCCGGGTCGACCGGAGGCGGCGGCTCGGCGTCCGCCGCCGGATCCGCGTCGTCGTCGGTTGCGGCTTCGGGGGTACGCCGATCCTGCGCCTCGTCAGCTTGCTCGGTGCCGGCCGGGGCGCCGTCGCCGGTGTGGGCCTGCGCCTCTTGGGCGGGCGTGGCGTCGGCCGCGGTGCCGGTCTGCTCCTCGGTGGATGGGGAGAGCCCGGCGTGGTCGGCGCCGTCGATCGTCGTCGGTTCCCCGGCCGTGTCCTCGGCGCCGGTTTCCGGTGCCGTCTCGTCTGCGGTGTCCGGTGTGGTGTGCGGTGCCGTCGCGTCGACGGTGGTTCCTGGTGTCGCGCCGGTGGTGGTTCCTGGTGTCGCGCCGCTGTGCTGCCGGGCTTCGGTGGTGGTTTCCGGCGTCGCGCCGCTGTCCTGGCGGGCTTCGAGGCAGGCTTCCGATGCCGCGCTGCTGTCCTGGCGGGCTTCGACGGCGACTTCCGGTGTCGTGTCGTCGTCCTGGCGGGCTGCGGCGGCGGTGACATCGTTCGGAGCGCGCTCCGGGCCGGGACCGGGCCGGTCGGGTGCCGTCGCCACCGCGACCTGCGGCTCGGGATCGGCGGCCGGACTGTCGGGTGCGGTCACGGGGGCGCCGGCCTCCGCCGTGGTCCGCTCGACCGTCGGGGTGATCTGCGCGTCCACGGATGCGGCCGACGAGCCGGTGGCCGCTGCGGCAACGGCGGATGCGTCCACGGTCGATGCGTCCACGGCGGACGCGGAGGCGATCGGTGCCGGCGCGGGCGGGGACGGCGCCGGTGTGGGCGATACGTCGACGGGGCTCGCGGGCCTGCCGAAGCTGCCGGGCGAGGCCGTGTTCGGGTCGGTGGCCGGGGCGGTACCGGCCTTCGGCGCGGTCGGCGTGCCGTTCGTGATGCCGTCGTCGTCGGCTTGCCGGACGGCGCCGGTTGACGGGGTGGAGTCGATTGACGGTGTGGAGCCGATTGGCGGGACCGTGCTGGTTGACGGGGTGGAGTCGACTGGCAGGGCGGCGTCGGTGGACGGAGCGGCGGGGAGCGACGAACTGGCGTCACGCGGCGCGACGGCGGGAGGTGTCGTGCTCTCCGGGGACGGTGCGGTGGCGGAGGCGCTCCCGTCCGCCGGACGTGATGCGGCGGCGGGGTGGGGCGTGGCGGGGTCGGCAGTGGACGCCGGTGCCGGACCGGCACCCGGACCGGGCACGGCCAGCACGGAGGCGCCGTCCCCCGGCACCGTGGCATCGATTCCCGGCGCCGTCGTCACGGCGTCCGGCGTCTCCGTTGCCGCTTCCGGCTCGCCGTCGTGGCCCGGCTGAGATCTTGGTACGAAATGGCCCTCAGGGGGGCCGAAATCGTCCAAGATCTCCGGCGGTTCCGGATCTCCTGCGGGCCGGGAGGGCTGGAACCATGCCTCGGCACCGGGGGAGGGCGGCGGTGTCGTCCTCGACGGGCCGCCGTTCTCCGACGGCTCGTCGGCCGGGCCGGGGGATGTGTCGGCTCCGAGGCGGTCCGCGCCCGGTGTGGGCTGCGGGTTGCGGTCGGCGCCGGGACGGGCGATGGCCGTGTCGGACGCGGCTCGGGAGCCCTCGGTATCGGGCCGGTCACCGTCCGAGCGGGACTCGGGCCGGATGCCCGCGTCGACTCTGAGGCTGCCGGTTCCCGTGGCGGGAACGTCGACACCGGCCTCGGGCCGACCGGTGTCCGCGTGCGGCGTGACCGGAGCACCCGTGCGGGGCGTCGTCTCGATGCGCGCGTCAGCACCGTGGACGTCCGTGTCCGGCGCAGGCGGGGTGCTCGCCCGGGACGCCGCCTCAGCGTCGGCCCGGGGACGGTCGGCGTCCGTGCCGGGGACGGGCCGGGTGCCCGTGCCCGCCGTGGGCCGGGCGTCCGCGTCGGCTGTTGGGCGGCCGGGCGTACCCGGCTGCGGCGCGACGACGGGCCGCTGCTCGGGCTGTGCTTCCGACGTGGCGGGGTGGCTCGACGGGCCGACCGGTGGTGGCGCGGCCGGCCGGACCGGGGCGGGGCCGGGATAGGTGGGCGGTGCCGGACGTGCCGGCGCGGCCCGGGGCGGCTGGAACGGCGGCGGACCCTGGCGTTCCTCGACCCGGCCCTGCGCCGGCGCTGGCGACGGCGTCGGGCGAGGGGGCTCCTCGCTTCGCTGCACCGGTCCGCCGACGACCGGAGCCTGTACACCGCCGCTGGATGTGCCGACCACCGGCGCGTCCGACGGCGTCCGGGGCTCGCTGGGCCGCGTCGCCCTGGACTCGTTCGGCGGCGTCGTCCGGGGCTCGTCCGGCCGCGTCGCCTTGGAGTCGTTCGGCGGCGTCGTCCTGGGTTCGGCCCGCGGCGTCGTCCTGGGTTCCGCCGGCGGCGCCACCCTGGGCTCGGCCGGTCGCGTCGCCCTGGGCTCGGCCGGCGGCGTCACCCCGGGTTCGGCCGGCCGCGCTGTCCGGTGCTCGTCCGGGTTGGCAACCGCCTGATCCGGGGCCGCCGGCCGGCGCTCGTCGGGCCGTACCGGCCAGTGCTGCGGCCGGGCCTCGGAACGCGCGGCGGCACCGTCGGGCCGGCGGCGGTCCTGCTCCGGTTGCTCCTGGCCGACCGCTGGGCGGGACGGGGCGGTGGGCGGCCGGATGGCGTGGGCACGTGGGCCTGCGGCATCGGGCTGGGTGCCCGGACCGGCCGGCCTGACGTCGCGGGCGTCCGGGCGTGCGGAGCCGTCCTGCTCGGGGCGGCGTGCCTCGGGGCGCGGGCCGTCGGCGGGCGCGGCCGGGTGCCGGGGCGGCATCGGCCGGTCCGCCGGAGGGCGGTACCGCTCGTCGGGCCGGTGCGCGTCGGGCTCGGGCCGGGGGCGGGGCTCGATGATCGGCCATTCGCCCTGGTGCGGACGGGCCCGGTCGGCAGGCGGACGCTGCCGGCGCGGGTCGGCGCCGGGACGCGGCGGGGCGACGGTGTGTGGGTCGGACGGGCGGGGTCCCTGCGCGCCGTACCGGTCGGGTTCGCTCTGCTGCGCGGGTCGCGCGTTCTCGGGCGCCCGGCGCTGGGTCTCGGAGTACGCGGCGGCCTCGCGGCCCGGCGCACGGTCGTCCCACCGTCCACCGGCCGGCTCGCGCCGGTCCGCCGGGGGACGTGGGCCGGGCTCGCGGCGGCTGTCCCGTCCGGGCTCACGCCGGCCGTCGCGGCCCGGCTCGCCCCAGCCGGTTTCACGCCGGCCGTCGTGGCCCGGCTCGCCCCAGCCGGTTTCACGCCGCCCGTCGTGGCTCGGCTCGCCCCAGCGGGGTTCACGCCGATTCGGCTCGCCCCACCCGGCCGCGGTCCGCTCCGACGGCGGCACGGCGTCGTCGCGCCGGCCGGTGCCGGGACCGCGCCGGTCCCGGCCGGGATCAATCGGTGACGGCTCCGGGAACGCACCGCGGCGGCCGTCGGGCAAGGGCTCGCGACGCCCGGCGGGGGAGTGCTGGTCCCGCCGGGCGTCGGGTGGCGTGCCCCATCGCTCGCCTGCGGCCGCCGGACGGCCGTCGACCGGGGCGCGCCTGCCGTCCTGGCGGTCGGTCCGGTGCGGGGCGGGGTGCGGGGACTCGTTCGGCTCCGGCATCCAGCCCGGCTGCGCGGTCCGGCGCGGTGCGCCGTCGGGGCGTACCCAGCGCTGGTCGAGCCGCTCCGGCGGCGGGCCGGGCCGGCGGCCGTCCGCGCCGGGGCCGTCGGAATGCCCACGCCGGTCGTCCGGCACGGCGGGGCGCTGTCCGGGCCCGGCAGGACCCGTCGGGTACGCCCCGCGTGGGGTTGCCGGGCTGGTCGGGTACGTGCCGTGCGGCCCGGCCGGGCTGACCGGGTACGCGTCCGGGCGACCGGACGGCCTGCCCCGGTGCGCCTCGTGCGGACCCGCCGGGCTGACCGGGTCCGTCCAGCGTGCACCGGCCGGGCTCGTCGGATGCGCGCTCCGTGGACCGGCCGGGCTGACCGGGTATGTGCCGTGCGGCCCGGCGGGGCTGACGGGCTCGCCGCCACGCGGCCCGGCGGGGCTGACCGGGTACGTGCCGTGGGGACCGGCCGGGCTGACCGGTTCGCCGCCACGTGGGGCGGCGGGGCTGACCGGGTACGCGTCGCGTGGGGACGCCGGGCTGACCGGGTAGGCGTCACGCGGGCCCGCCGGACTCACCGGGGGCCGGGAACCCGCGGGGCTCACCGGGTACGTGTCCACGTCGGGCGCGGGGCTGACCGGGCGCACCTCGGCGCGGCCGACCACGGCACGCGGGCGCGGCGTCAGGTTCTCGATGCCGATGTCACCCGGGTAGCGCTGCCCGGGGAACTGCGGCTGCCACTCGTGGGTGGGCTCGGCGGCCCAGGCCGGTTCGGCCGGCTCACGCCAGCTGCCCCAGCCGCTCATCGGCAACCCCTCCCGCCGCTCGCGCGGGACGGCCCCGGGGCCGGCTCGCGTCGCTCGCTCACGGCGGTGTCACCTCATTGGAAATTCTCGCGCTGGGGCGCCGGACGTGCCGGTAGAGTCGCCCGGTCCAGCACGTCGTGGCTGCGGAAGGAGGGTAACGGCGTGGGCTCGGTCACCGCCACTGTGGCACCACCCACCGGCGCACACGTTACCCCATGGTTTCGGACATTCGGCGCGATCGCGGCGGCCGGGTTCCGGCGGCACGCGACCTACCGGCAGGCCGCCGTGGCGGGGTTGTGCACCAACACCGTGTTCGGCTTCCTGCGCTGCTACATCTTCCTCGCGGCGGCGGGCGCGACGGGCGTCGTGGCCGGCTACGACCGGGCACAGCTCGCCACCTTCGTCTGGGCCGGCCAGGGGCTGCTGGCGGTGATCGCCGTCTGGGGCTGGACCGATCTGGCGGACCGGATCCGTACCGGCGAGGTGGCCGCCGACCTGCTGCGGCCGGTGCATCCGGTGACCAGCTACCTCGCCACCGACCTGGGCCGGGCCGGGTTCGCGTCGCTGGTCCGGCTGGTGCCGCCGCTGGTGATCGGCCCGTTCTTCTTCGCGGTGTACGTGCCCCGGCACTGGGCCACGGTGCCGCTGTTCCTGCTCTCCGCGCTGCTCGCGGTGGTGGTCTGCTTCGGCTGCCGCTACCTGGTCAACGCGACCGCGTACTGGCTGCAGGACGTCCGGGGCCCGATGATCCTGTGGACGCTCGGCTCCGGCGTGCTGGCCGGCCTCTACTTCCCGCTGGGCTTCCTGCCCGGCCCGCTGGAGGCGGTCCTGCGGTACGCCACCCCGTTCCCCAGCATCCTCCAGGTGCCGCTGGACGTGCTCGTCGAGCGGGAGCCGATGGCCACCGGCCTCACCCTGGTCGGCGTGCAGGCCGTCTGGGCGGTGCTGCTGCTGGCGCTGTGCCGGCTGGTGCAGAGTCGCGCCGAGCGCCGTCTGGTGGTCCAGGGTGGCTGATCTGGCTGAACTGCGCGCGTACCGGGCGTTGCTCGGTGCGCAGGCGCGCTCGCAGGCCGCGTACCGCACCTCGTTCGTGGTGGACCTGGTCGGCAACGTGGGCGCCACCGTGTTCGACGTGGTCACCGTCCTGGTGATCTTCGGCGTGACGCGGGAGCTGGGCGGGTTCACGCTGCGCGAGACGCTCGTCGTGGTCGGCCTGTCGTCGTGCGGCTTCGCCACCGCCGACCTGCTGGTCGGCAACATCGAACGGCTTCCCCGGTACGTGCGCACCGGCCTCTTCGACGCCGTGCTGGTACGCCCGCTCGGGGCGCTGCCGCAGCTGCTGCTGATGGACCTGCCGCTGCGCAAGCTGTCCCGGGCCGTGTTCGGGCTCGCCGTGCTGCTGTTCGCGCTGGCCTCGGCGGGGATCGACTGGACACCGGCCCGGGTGGCGCTGGCAGTGGTCGCCCCGCTGGCGGCAGTGGTCTTCTTCGGCTCGGTCTTCGTGCTGACCGCCACCGTGTCGTTCTACTGGGTCGACTCGGGCGAGCTGGCGAACGCGGTCACCTACGGCGGGCGGGACTTCACCTCGTACCCGGTCACCGTGTACGGCGGGTGGTTCCGCGCGCTGTTCGCGTACGGGATGGGGTTCGCCTTCGTCAGCTACCACCCGGCGCTGGCGCTGCTGGGCCGCGCCGACCCGCTCGGCCTGCCGCAGTGGGCGGGCTGGGCCGCGCCGGGCGTCGCGGTGGTCGCCGCGGCGCTGGCCGCCCTGGCCTGGCGCGTCGGGGTCCGTCACTACCGGAGTACGGGGTCATGAGCGTCATCGAGATGGACGGTCTGCGCAAGGAGTTCACGGTCCGGGTAAAGGCCGGGCCGCTGCGTCGGGAGAAGCGGACGGTGACCGCCGTCGACGGGGTGGACCT
The DNA here is from genome assembly GCF_050948515.1 of Micromonospora sp. CA-248089. Taxonomy (NCBI): domain Bacteria; kingdom Bacillati; phylum Actinomycetota; class Actinomycetes; order Micromonosporales; family Micromonosporaceae; genus Micromonospora; species Micromonospora sp. CA-248089. The sequence continues at coordinate 4,761,695 of NZ_CP192016.1, read as the reverse complement.
GCGGGTGGAGCGCGGCGAGATGCTCGGCTACATCGGCCCGAACGGCGCCGGGAAGTCGACCACGCTGAAGATGCTGACCGGCGTGCTGACGCCGTCGGCGGGGCGGGCCCGGGTGTGCGGGCTGCGCCCGGTGGCCGACCGGACCCGGTTGGCGCTGCGCATCGGGGTGGTGTTCGGGCAGCGCTCGCAGCTCTGGTGGGACCTGCCGCTGCGGGACTCGTTCGACCTGCTGCGGCACGTCTACCGGGTGCCGTCCGGCGAGCACGCGGCCCGGCTGGCCCGCTGCCGGGACCTGCTCGACCTGGACGGGTTCCTGGACACCCCGGTCCGGCAGCTCTCGCTGGGTCAGCGGATGCGCGGCGAGCTGACCGCGGCGCTGCTGCACGGCCCGGAGGTGCTGTTCCTGGACGAGCCGACGATCGGCCTGGACGTGGTCAGCAAGCAGGCGGTACGCGGCTTCCTGGCCGAGCTGGGCCGGGCCGGGGACACCACGCTCGTGCTCACCACGCACGACCTGGCCGACATCGAGCGGTTGTGCCGGCGGCTCGTGGTGATCGACCACGGGCGGGTGGTGCACGACGGGTCGATCGCGGAGCTGCACCGCCGGTACGGCTCGCGCCGGATGGTGGTCGCCGAGCTGGACGCGGCGCTGCCCGAGCCGCCGGTGCTGCCCGGCGCGCCGGTGCAGCGGGTGGAGGCGGACGGGCGGCGGCTGGTCTTCGCGCTGGAACGGGCGAGCGTGGCCGAGGTGGTGGCCGGGCTGGCCGGCCTGACCACGCTGCGGGACATCTCGATCGTGGAGCCGGACATCGAGGAGGTGGTGACGCGGCTCTACCGCGCCCCGGCCGGGCCGTCCGCCGTCACGGGTGCTCCATGACGAGTACGGCGAACGTGCCCGGGGCCAGCGCCTCGTAGCGGTGCGGGGTGTCGCCCGGGAAGGTGGCGTAGTCGCCCGGTTCCAGCTCGACCAGGTCGGTCTCGGGGCCGACGCGCATCCGGCCGGCGGCGACGACGACGTGCTCGACGCTGCGCGGGGTGTGCGCCTCGGCGGTCCGTACCGCGCCGGGTTCCAGCTCCATCACGTAGACGTCCCGCCGGGCGTGCGGCGCTCCGGCGGCGAGCAGGGTGGCGGAGAAGTCGGCGTGCTCGGACCGGATCCGCGGCCCCTGCCCGGCCCGTACCACCCGGACGGCGGCGGTGGGCGGTTCGACCAGGCGGCTGAACGGTACGTCGAGCGCCACGCCGAGCGCCCAGAGCGTCTCGACGCTGGGGTTGCCGGACCCGGACTCCAGCTGGGACAGGGTGGACTTGGCGATCCCGGCGCGGCGGGCCAGCTCGGTGAGCGACAGGCCCGCCCGTTCGCGCTCGCGGCGCAGCGCGGCGGCGATGGTGGCGAGTGGGGGAGCGGGGTCGATCGCCATGTGTTCGCTCCATCGGTCGTTTTGTTCGGTTTGACGAACCAGCGGGCTCCCGTTCAGGATAATGGACATGCGTACGGCATACCGAACGGGCGACGCCCGGGTGCTCCGCGACGTCGCCGCCATCGGCGCGGCGATGCTCGCCGTGGGCGCGTCGTTCGGTGCCGTGGCGGTGGCCGCCGGCCTACCCGTCTGGGCCACGCTCGCCATGTCCGCGGTCGTCTACGCCGGTGGCGCCCAGTTCATGGCCGTGGGCCTCGTCGCGGTCGGCAGCCCGCTCGCGGCGGTCTTCGCCGGCCTGCTCCTCAACGCCCGGCACCTGCCGTTCGGCTTGGCCCTCGGTGGCGCGCTCGGCACCCGCCGCTGGCAGCGGCTGCTCGGCAGCCACCTGATGACCGACGAGGCGACCGCGTTCGCGCTGGCCCGCCCGGCCGGTCCGCAGCGGCGGCGGGCGTTCTGGCTGGCCGGGGTGCTGCTGTTCCTGGCCTGGAACGCCGGTACCGCGCTCGGCGTGCTGGCCGGCGGCGCGGCCGGTGACCCGGCCGCACTGGGACTCGACGCCGCCTTTCCGGCCGGGCTGGCCGCCCTGCTGCTGCCCAGCCTGCGCGACCGGGAGACGCGCCGGGTGGCGCTCCTCGGCGCCGGCCTCGCCGTGCTGGCGACACCGCTGCTGCCGGCCGGGCTGCCGGTGCTGCTCGCGCTCGCCGCGCTGGCCCTGCCGCTGCTGGCCCGCCGCCGCTCACCCATCCCGCCGGGCGACCCGGACGCCGCGCCGGATGGTGACCCCGGCCGCGTGCGCGACGGCGGCTCGGTCGCCGTGCCGGCCGGTTCCGGCGCTGCGCCGGACGGCATCGGCGGACCGATGGACGCCGGTGGGGCGAGGCGTCAGGTGAGCGCCGGGGAGGGCTCGTGCTGATCGCCGTGATCCTCGCCCTGGCCGCCGGCACCTACGGCTTCCGGGTCGCCGGGGTGCTGCTGCGGGACCGGCTGGACCTGCCCGAGTGGGCCCGGCACCTGTTGCCGGTCGGCGCCGCCACGCTGCTGGCCGCGCTCGCCGCCACCGCGGCGCTCACCGAGGCCGGTGGCTTCGCCGGTTACGCCCGGCCCGCCGGGGTGCTGGTCGGCCTGGTGCTCGCCTGGCGGCGGGCGCCGTTCGTGCTGGTCGTGGTCGCGGCGGCGGCCACCACCGCGGTGCTGCGCCTGCTCGGCGTGGCCTGACACCGGCCCGGCACGAGAGCGGCCCCGCACCGCCGGGGCGGGGAGGGGCCGTTTCGGAGCCGGTCCGGTCAGACCTTGTCGCCGATGTTCACGCGGGGCGCGGGAGCGCGCATCCGGCGGAACGTGATCGACCGCATGATCGCGTAGAAGTAGAGCGAGCCGAGCTTCTCGGTGCTCTTCGGGAAGCGCTCGCGGACCAGCCGCTTGATCTTCCGGGAGATCAGGATCGAGTCGATCAGCACACCGAGGGCCAGCGCGCCCCAGAGCACGTTCGACAGCAGCCGCACGATCGGCGGCATGGCCTGGTTGGAGCCGAACAGCACGATCAGCGCGCCACCGAAGAACCAGGTGCCGATCGTCCGCCGGGAGTCGACCACGTTACGGGCCAGCAGCCGCTCGGGGCCCCGGTCACGCGGGCCGCCCTCGCGGCGGAACTCGGCGGCGGCCTCGGCGCGCGCGGCGCGGCGCTGCGCGCGGGCCTCCTCCTTGGTCAGCGGCTTGGCCGGCGCGGTCGGCCGGCGGCCGGCGACCGGGCGCTTCGGCGTGACCTGCCCGAGTTCCTTCTTGCTGGGCGTGTAGCCCCGGGGGCGGGCGGCGGCGGACTCCTCGTCGGTCGTCACCGTGGTGACGGACTCCTCGACGAGGTCGGCGGACTTGCGGCGAAACAGCGACGGCACGCGGCAAGGGTAGCCAACCGGCCGCGCCCGGTGCACATCACGGGTGCACCGGGCGCGGACGGTCGGCTGAACGGGACGGTCAGGGACGCTCGACGTGCGCGCCGAGGTCGGCCAGCTTGGCCTCGAAGTCCTCGTAGCCGCGGTTGATCAGGTCCACGCCGTACACCCGGGAGGTGCCCTCGGCGGCGAGCGCCGCGATCAGGTGGCTGAACCCGGCCCGCAGGTCCGGGATGACCAGGTCGGCCGCGTGCAGCTTGCTCGGCCCGGCGATGACCGCGGAGTGCTTGAAGTTGCGCCGGCCGAAGCGGCACGGGGTGCCGCCGAGGCAGTCCCGGTAGACCTGGATGTTGGCGCCCATCGTGTTCAGCGCCTCGGTGTAGCCCAGCCGCTGCTCGTAGACCGTCTCGTGGACGATCGACAGGCCCCGGGCCTGGGTGAGCGCGACCACCAGCGGCTGCTGCCAGTCGGTCATGAAACCGGGGTGCACGTCGGTCTCCAGCGCGACCGCGTTCAGCTCGCCGCCCGGGTGCCAGAACCGGATGCCGCCCTCCTGGCCCGGGCTGCCGCCGCGCGGCGGACGCAGGTCGGTGACCTCGTACTCGCCGCCGACCGACCGGAAGATGTTCAGGAAGGTCATCATGTCGGCCTGCTGGGCGCCCAGCACCTCGACGTGCCCGCGGGTGGCCAGCGCCGCCGCCGCCCAGCTGGCCGCCTCGATCCGGTCCGGGATCGGCCGGTGGGTGTAGCCGTGCAGCTTCTTGACGCCCTGGATCTCGATCACCCGGTCGGTGTGGACCTTGATGATCGCGCCCATCTTCTGCAGCACGCAGATGAGGTCGATGATCTCCGGCTCGACGGCCGCGTTGCGCAGCTCGGTGACGCCCTCGGCCATCACCGCGGTGAGCAGCACCTGCTCGGTGGCGCCCACGCTCGGGTACGGCAGCGCGAACTTCGTGCCGTGCAGCCCGTTCGGCGCGGACAGGTGCAGACCCTCCGGGGTCTTCTCGACGGTGGCGCCGAACTCGCGCAGCGCCTGGAGGTGGAAGTCGATCGGGCGCGGGCCGATGTGGCAGCCGCCCAGGTCGGGGATGAAGGCGTGGCCGAGCCGGTGCAGCAGCGGGCCGCAGAACAGGATCGGGATCCGGCTGGACCCGGCGTGCACGTTGATCTGGTCGGTGCTGGCGCTCTCGACGTTCGACGGGTCGAAGACGAGCTCGCCCTCCTCGTCGCCGTCGCTGACCTTGACGCCGTGCAGGCCGAGCAGACCGCGGACCACCTCGACGTCACGGATACGCGGCACGTCGAACAACCGGCTGGGTGTGTCGCCCAGCAGGGCGGCCACCATCGCCTTGGACACCAGGTTCTTCGCGCCGCGCACGCGGATCCGCCCTTCAAGCGGAGTGCCTCCGTGTACGACCAGGACGTCGTCGGTCAACGCAACCTCCAGCGCGTTGGGTGCTGCCGTGTCTAGTGATGGGTGCACGAAGTTCATCGCTACCCGGAACGCGGTCATGGGAAAACGGGCCGCGTGTGTCGTCGCCCCGGCAGCATAGCCCTCCGTGACGGGAATGGAATCGGTCACATCGCCAGCGAGGGCACGAACCGGGGTGTCAGGCGCGTTTCCGTGCCAGCGGCGTCACCGACGGTGATCAAGCTCCCGGAAGGGCGAGCATCTGGTCCAGCGCCGACCGGGCGTGTCGGGCGGTCTCCGGATCGACGGTGATCTGGTTGACCACGCGGCCCGCGACCAGCTCCTCCAGCGCCCAGACCAGGTGCGGCAGGTCGATCCGGTTCATCGTCGAGCAGTAGCAGACCGCCCGGTCGAGGAACATGATCTGCTTGTCCGGGTGGGCCAGGGCGAGCCGGCGTACCAGGTTCAGCTCGGTGCCCACCGCCCACGCCGAGCCGGCCGGTGCCGCCTCGATGGTCCTGATGATGAACTCGGTCGAGCCGACCAGGTCGGCGGCGTTCACCACCTCGTGGCGGCACTCCGGGTGCACCAGCACGTTCACGCCCGGCACCCGCTCGCGGACGTCGTTGACGCTCTCGAGCGTGAAGCGGCCGTGCACCGAGCAGTGGCCGCGCCACAGGATCATCTTCGCGTCCCGCAGCTGCTCCGCGGTCAGCCCGCCGTTCGGCTTGTGCGGGTCGTAGAGCACGCAGTCGTCGAGCGAGAAGCCCATCTCCAGCACCGCGGTGTTGCGGCCGAGGTGCTGGTCGGGCAGGAACAGCACCTTGCGGCCCTGCTCGAAGGCCCAGTCCAGGGCCCGCTTGGCGTTCGACGAGGTGCAGACCACGCCGCCGTTGCGGCCGACGAAGCCCTTGATGTCGGCCGAGGAGTTCATGTACGTCACCGGCACGGTCTCGGCCGCGATGCCCAGGTCGGTGAGCGTGTCCCACGCGGCCTCGACCTGCGACAGCACCGCCATGTCGGCCATCGAGCAGCCGGCGGCGAGGTCGGGCAGGATCACCTTCTGCGCGTCCGAGGTGAGGATGTCCGCGCTCTCGGCCATGAAGTGCACGCCGCAGAAGACGATGTACTCCGCGTCCGGGCGGGCCGCCGCCTCCCGGGCCAGCTTGAACGAGTCGCCCGTCACGTCGGCGAACTGGATCACCTCGTCGCGCTGGTAGTGGTGGCCCAGGACGAACACCTTCGTGCCGAGCGCGGCCTTCGCGGCGGCGGCGCGGGCCACCAGGTCGGGGTCGCTCGGCGCGGGGAGATCACCCGGACACTCCACGCCACGTTCGGTGGCGGGGTCGCTGCCGCGGCCGAGGAGCAGCAGCGCCGTGGCGGTGTTGGACGGCTCAACCCAGGTCGAAGTCACGACCCCATGGTCCCACAGCGCGACCACCGCGCAGCCGTCCCCGATGTGGCCTGCCACACTGCTGCGCATGCGCGTGCTGCTCTGCCCGGACAAGTTCGCCGGCACGCTGTCGGCCCCCGACGTGGCCGCCGCCGTGGCCGACGGCTGGCGTGACGTCGCCCCCGACGACGACCTGCTGGTCCGGCCACTCGCCGACGGCGGACCGGGGTTCGTCGAGGTGCTCGCCGGGGCACTCGGCGGGCGCCGGGTGCCGGTACCCACAGTCGACCCGCTGGGCCGCCCGGCCGCCGGTGAGATCCTGCTCACCGACGACGGCACGGCGTACCTGGAGAGCGCCCAGGCGTGCGGCCTGCACCTGCTCACCGCCGCCGAACGCGACCCGAAGGCCACCACCTCGTACGGGCTGGGGCTGCTCGTCGCCGCCGCGGTCGAGGCGGGCGCGCGCACGGTGGTGGTGGGGCTGGGCGGCTCGGCCACCAACGACGGCGGCGCCGGGATGCTCGTCCCGCTCGGCGTCACGCCGCTGGACGGCGCCGGCCGGGCCCTGCCGTACGGCGGCGCGGCGCTGGCCGAGGTGGCCGCGCTCGACGGCGAGCCCCGGCTGCGCGGCGCCACACTCGTCGCCGCCACCGACGTGGACAACCCGCTGCTCGGCCTGCACGGCGCGAGCAGCGTCTTCGGCCCGCAGAAGGGCGCCGACCGGGCCGACGTGCTGCTGCTGGACGCCGCGCTGACCCGCTGGGCGGAGGTGCTGACCGACCGGCTGCCGGGCTGCCCACCCGGCCTGGGCGCGCTTCCCGGCGGCGGCGCGGCCGGTGGCCTCGGCGCCGCGGTGCTGGCGCTCGGCGGCCGGTGCGAGTCCGGCATCGGCCTGGTCACCCGCGCGGTCCGGCTGGACGCCGCGCTCGACGACGCCGACCTGGTGATCACCGGTGAGGGCTCGTTCGACCACCAGTCCCTGCGCGGCAAGGTGGTCGCCGGCGTGGCCGGGGCCGCCCGGGACCGGGGCGTGCCCTGCGTGGTGCTGGCGGGACGGGTGAGCACCGGACGGCGGGAGGCCGCCGCGGCCGGCGTGACCGAGGCGCACAGCCTGGTCGAGCACTTCGGCGGCGAGGAGCACGGGGGAGTGGACGCGGCGATGACCCGCCCGGCCGAGGGGCTGCGCGCGCTCGGCGCCCGCCTGGCGCGGCAGTGGAGCCGCTGACCGGTTCCGCTGGTCACGCCGCCGGGTGGTGACGCCGGAGGCGGCGTACGATCGAAAGACGGACCACACCGGGAATCACTGGCGGACGTGCGGCGTTGGCCAGGACGTCCGGACCTCATACCGCGCAGGGAGACTTCCACGTGACCACGCCAGCGCAGACCGAGTCGACCGAGGCCAAGGCCCCCAGCACCGTCGTCCTCACCGACGTCGCGGCGCAGAAGGTCAAGGCCCTGATCGAGCAGGAGGGCCGCGACGACCTGCGGCTCCGGGTCGCCGTGCAGCCGGGTGGCTGCTCCGGCCTGCGGTACCAGCTGTTCTTCGACGAGCGCTCGCTCGACGGTGACGTCGTCACCGACTACGACGGTGTCGAGGTCGTCGTCGACCGGATGAGCGCCCCCTACCTGACCGGCGCCACCATCGACTTCGCCGACCGGATCGACGCCCAGGGCTTCACCATCGACAACCCGAACGCGGGCAACTCCTGCGCCTGCGGCGACTCCTTCAGCTGAGTCGACGGACGACCGAAAGCGGCGGGCCGCCCCGATTGGGGCGGCCCGCCGCTTGTCGTACCCCGTGGGTGTGACGCCCGGTTGTGCGCTGATCGACCGGTTGGCCACCGACCGTCGTCCGTACGGCCCGGCGGCCGGTAGGCTGACCGCGCCGTGCTCCCGACCCCGAGGGCTGACATGAAGATCGCCGTGACCGGCTCGATCGCGACCGACCATCTGATGAGCTTCCCCGGCCGGTTCGCCGACCAACTCATCGCTGACCAGCTCGACAAGGTCTCGTTGTCCTTCCTCGTCGACGAGCTGGTGCTCCGGCGCGGCGGCACCGCGGCGAACATCGCCTTCGGCATGGCCCAGCTCGGGCTGCGCCCGGTGCTGCTGGGCGCGGTCGGCGCCGACTTCGCCGACTACCGCTCCTGGCTGGAGCGCCACGGCGTCGACTGCGACTCGGTACACGTCAGCGAGGTCGCGCACACGGCCCGCTTCGTCTGCACCACCGACACCGACATGTGTCAGATCGCCTCCTTCTACGCCGGGGCGATGAGCGAGGCCCGCAACATCGAGCTGGCCCCGGTGGCGCAGCGCCTCGGCGGGCTGGACCTGGTCCTGGTCAGCGCCAACGACCCGGCCGCGATGATCAGGCACTCCGGCGAGTGCCGGGACCGCGGCTACTCCTTCGTCGCCGACCCGTCGCAGCAGCTCGCCCGGATGGACGGCGCGGACGTGCTCGGCCTGGTCGAGGGCGCCGACTACCTGATGACGAACGAGTACGAGAAGTCGCTGCTGCAGAGCAAGGCCGGCCTGACCGACGAGCAGCTGCTGGACCAGGTCAAGGTGCGGGTCACCACGCTGGGCAAGGACGGTGTGGAGATCGCGGGCCGGGACGTCGGCACGATCCGGGTGCCGATCGCGCGGGAGATCGAGGCGGTCGACCCGACAGGTGTCGGCGACGGCTTCCGGGCCGGCTTCTTCGCCGCGCTCGACTGGGGCGTCGGCCTGGAGCGCGCGGCCCAGGTCGGCTGCCTGCTGGCCACGCTGGTGCTGGAGAACTTCGGCGGCCAGGAGTACGAGGTCCGCCGGGACCTGTTCGTGAAGCGACTCGCCGAGTCGTACGGTGACGCGGCCGCCGAGGACGTCCGGCCGCACCTGCTGTGACCGCCCCGGCCGGCGGGGTGGACCCGGAGGTCCGCCCCGGCTCCGGCGGGCCCGTGCTGGTCGCGTTCGCCGGGCTGCCGGGCGTGGGCAAGACCACGCTCGCCGCCCGGGTCGGCGCCGCGCTACGCGCCCCGGTCCTGCCGGTCGATCCGGTCGAGCGGGCCCTGCACCGCTACGGCCTGACCGGCGACGTACCCGGGATGGCCGCGTACGGCGCGGTCGCCGGGCTGGCCGAGGTGCAGCTCGGGCTCGGGCTCAGCGTGGTGGTCGACGCGGTGAACCCGGTCGCCAGCGCCCGAGGCCTCTGGCACGACGTGGCCGAACGGGCCGGCGTGCCGCTGCGGGTGATCGAGGTGCACTGCGGTGACGAGGAAGAGCACCGCCGCCGGGTCGAGGCACGCCCGCCCGAGGAGCACGGCACCTGGGAGCAGACGCTGCGCCGCCGCGCCGAGTACGAGCCGCTGATCGGCCCGCGCCTGGTGGTCGACACCGCCGTGTCGGCCGACCCGCTGCCCGGCATCCTCGCGTACCTGCGCTGAGCGCTGGGTGTTAAGAAGGGCCCCTTCCTCTACCTCAGGCGTTAACAAGGGGCCCTTCCTTACACCCGGACGTCGTAGGCGGGGCCCTCGTGCGCGGCGAGGAACTCGTGGCCGCGCATCCGGCACCACGCCGGGATGTCGACAGCCGCCGCCGGGTCGTCGGCCAGCACCCGCACCACCGCACCGGCCGGCAGACCGGGCACCAGCCGGGCGAGATTGATCACTGGTAGCGGGCAGCGCTGCCCCCGGCAGTCCAGCACCTCGTCCGGCTCGCTCCTCGCGCTCACAGGTCCGTCACCCCCGCCTCCGCCCGCAGGTCCGCCACGATCCCGGGCAGCTCGTCCAGGAACCGTTCCACGTCCGCCTCGGTGGTCTCCCGGTGCAGAGACACCCGCACGTTGCCGTGCGACAGCACCCCCATCGCCTCCAGCACGTGTGACGGGCGCAACGTCGACGACGTGCACGACGAGCCGGAGGACACCGCGAACCCGCGCCGGTCCAGCGCGTGCAGCAGCGCCTCGCCGTCGACGTACAGGCAGGAGAACGTCACCAGGTGCGGCAACCGGTCCACCGGGTCGCCGACCACCTCCACGTCCGGCACCTCGGCCGCGACCCGGGCCCGGATCCGGTCCACCAGCGGCCCCAGCCGGGCCGCCTCCGCCGCCGCGTCGGCCGCCGCCGCGCGCAGGCTCGCCGCCGCCGCGACCACCGCCGGCAGGTTCACCACCCCCGGGGTACGCCCCGACTCCCGCTCGTCGGCCGGGTACGGCGACTCCCACCGGGTGCCCTTGCGCACCACGAGCAGCCCGACGCCGGGCGGCCCGCCCCACTTGTGCGCGCTGGCGGTCAGCACAGACCAGCCCGACGGCAGCGGCGACCGGCCGGCCAGTTGCGCCGCGTCCACGTACAGCGGCACGCCCGCCTCGGCGCACAGCTGGGCCGCCGCGGGCACCGGCTGCACCGTGCCCACCTCGTGACTGGCCCCGATCAGTGCGGCGAGAGCCACGCCGGGCGCGGTCACCGCCGCCGCCCAGGCGTCCAGGTCCAGCCGGCCGAACCGGTCCACGGGTACGGACACCGCCGCGCCGCCTGAGGCCGTGTGCCGCTGCGCGGCGTGCAGCACCGCCGAGTGCTCGATCGCCGAGTGCACCAGCGTCGCCCCGGCCCGCCGCCGCCCGGCCAGGCCACCGAGCACGGCGGCGTGCGCTGCCGCCGTACCGCTGGGGGTGAAGGACAACTCGTCGGCGCGGACGCCGAGCGTCTGCGCGGCGGCCTCCCGCGCGGCGTCGAGGAGCTGACGGGCCCGGCGGGCCGGCGCGTACAGCCGGGCCGGGTCGGCCCAGCCGTCGTCCAGGGCGGCCAGCATCGCCTGCCGCGCGACCGGATGCAGCGGCGCCGCGCTGGCGGCGTCCAGGTAGACCGGGGAGACGCTCATGACGCTCCACGCTATCGCCCGGTTACGCCCAAGATCCCCCCGATGGGGGTGGACAGCGACCCCAAGACGGCCTGGCCGGTCATGGTCGAGTAATCTGCGACCGTCGGTGACGCCTTTGCCGTCGGTGTCAAAAGGAACAACCGCCGCGGCGCGCTAGGGAGGCAGGACCAGGTGGTCGCAAGGAGTTCGGAGGTACGGCGCTCGGCCGTACGGCACAGCGCTTCCCCGGGGGCCGGTGGACGCCGGCGGCGTGGTGCTGGTCGAATCGCCGGGCTCGGTCTCGGCGCGGCGGCGCTGCTTGTCTCGCTCACCGGCTGTGACGTCGGCAAGACGTTCGGCGGGTTCGGCTGGCCGCAGGGCGGCATCACGCCCGAGTCGCACCGCATGTATGACCTGTGGATCGCGTCCTGCATCGCGGCGCTCGCGGTCGGCGTGTTCGTGTGGGGCCTGATCTTCTGGTGCGTGGTCCGCTACCGCAAGCGCGGCAACGAGCTGCCGGTGCAGACCCGCTACAACCTGCCGATGGAGTTCCTCTACACCATCGCGCCGATCCTCGTGGTCTCCGTGCTCTTCTACTACACGGCGGTCGTGCAGACCGACGTGAACAAGGAGTCGAAGAACCCGGACGTCACCGTCGAGGTCGTCGCGTTCAAGTGGAACTGGCAGTTCAACTACCGCGACGGTCAGGGCCCGGAGGCCAACACCGTCGCCTCGGTGCTCGGCACCAGCGAGGTCATCCCGGTGCTGGTGCTGCCCAGCGGCCGCTCGATCCGCTTCGAGGAGACCAGCCGCGACGTCATCCACTCGTTCTGGGTGCCGGAGCTGCTGTTCAAGCGGGACGTCATGCCGGGCAACGTGCGCAACACGTTCGAGGTCTCCAGCATCGACCAGGAGGGCGCGTTCGTCGGCCGCTGCGCCGAGCTGTGCGGCAGCTACCACGCCTTCATGAACTTCGAGCTGCGGGTCGTGTCGCCGGAGAAGTACGACCAGTTCCTGGCGGCCAAGAAGGCCGGCAAGTCGACCCAGGAGGCGCTCGGCGCGATCGGTGAGGAAGAGTACGCCACCGAGACGAAGCCGTTCGACACCCGGCGCGACGTGAACAACTTCAACCCGTCCGACGCGTCGGCCGGCGCGGGAAGCTGAGGGGTTCGGCATGAAGACCGAGTGGAAGATCTTCCTGACCATCGCCACGTTCCTCCTCGGCGCGACGATCCTCTACGGCGCCTGGACGTACGGCGACAGCGGCGGTCACGTGGAGTGGATCGGCACTGTGGCGCTGCTGCTGTCCTTCCTGCTCTGCGCGATGTGCGGTGGCTTCTTCTGGTTCGTCTCCCGCCGTATCGACCTGCGCCCCGAGGACCGGCCGGACGGCGAGATCGCCGACGGCGCCGGTGAGGTCGGCTTCTTCAGCCCGGGCAGCTACTGGCCGTTCGGTCTGGCGCTGGCCGCCGCGATCGCCGGTCTCGGCCTGGTGTTCTGGCAGTTCTGGCTGCTGGGACTGGGCCTGGTGGCGGTCGTCTTCGCCACCTGCGGGCTGCTGTTCGAGTACTACTCGGGCACCCGCCGTACCGCCGAGCACTGACCCGAAGCACCGTCGCAGGCCCGCACCCCTCCCGGGGTAGCGGGCCTGCCGCGTTCCCTGCGCCTGCCTGCGGCCCCCCGCGCGCCCTCCCCTGCGCCTGCCTGCGTCGATCATGAAGTTGACGGCACCGGCGGTCCCTTTTGTCCCCGCCAACCTCATGATCACCGCCCGTCAGTTCGGCTTCTCGCTCTCCCGCTCCCCGCCGGCGCGCACCGCCCGGCTCACGCGCTCTCAGCTGTTCCATTCATCGAGAGCGCCGTTCCACCTGCCAGGACCACAAGAGATCTTGGTAGGAAAGTGCCCCTATGGGGGCTGTTCAGTCCCATGACATCTGTCAGCGTTGAAGTCCCGATACATGTGTCAGGTGGTAGGGATCTTGGGTCGGGTGGTATGTGCTGCCGGGCATGGCTTCTCGGCGGCATGTGATGAACCTGCTGGACGCGCTGCTGGCGGCGGGGGTTCGGGTGAACGCGGCCGAGTTCGCGCGTGAGCACGGGGTGTCGGTGCGCACGGTGTACCGGCACCGCGCACGTATCCGGGCCGAGGGTCAGTGGCAGGAACGATCCCGGCGTCCGCGTAGTAGTCCGCGGGTCACGCCGCCGGAGGTGGACGCGTGGATCTGCAAACTGCGTGTTGAACTGGGCCCGGACAACGGGGCGGACTTCATCCGAGACGCGTTGGGCGAGGTGCGCCGGCGCATCGGCGCGTCCTGGTCGGTGCCGTCACGCTCGACGGTCAACCGGGTGCTGGCCCGACATGACCTGCTCGTGGCTACTCCGGCTAAACGACCGCGTAGTTCGTGGCGGCGTTTCAGCTATGCCCGGCCCCGCGACTGCTATCAGATCGACGCCACCGAAGTGAAACTCGCCGACGGCCGCACGGTTGTCGTCTTCGACGTCCTGGACGACTGCACCCGCACCCTGGTCGCCTGCCACGCCGCCGCCGCGGAGACCGCCCGAGCCGCGATCACCGCGATCAGACAGGCGTTCACCGCCTACGGCGTGCCAGCCATCGTGCTCAGCGACAACGGCATCGCGTTCACCAGCCGCCGGACCCGACCCGGATCAATCTCCACCTTCGTGCAAACCCTGATCGACCACGGCGCCCGCCCGATCAACTCCAGCCCCTACCACCCACAAACCTGCGGCAAGGTCGAACGCCACCACCAAACCCTCAAAAAATGGCTGAGCACCCAACCCCCACCACAGACCCTCACCGCCCTGCAAACACTCCTGGACACCTACCGCCGCTACTACAACACCCAACGCCGCCACAGCGCCCTACCCCGCCGCACCACACCCGCCCACGCCTGGACCCACGCACCCACCCTCGGCGGACCCACCAGCACACCCCTGCAAACCGACGCCACCCTGCACCACTGCCCCGTGGCCAGCAACGGCGCCATCGCCATCGCCGGACACCGCACCAGCGTCGGCGCCACCCACGCCGGCACCACCGTCACCGCCATCCGCGACAACAACCACGTCACCATCTACCACCCCGACGGCCAACCCATCGGCCATCTCCACCTCGACCCCGACAAGAACTACATCCCCCTCACCCCCACCCCCACGATCCACAACCCATGACACATCTATCGGGACTTCCCATTGACACATGTCCCGGGACATGACAGCCCCTATGGGGGCCATTTCCTACCAAGATCTCGCGCACCGCCTGGCTCGTCCCCGTAGCGCTCGCCCTCCACGCCCGACTCCTGAGGCCTCGCGCCCACCGCCCAGCGCGCCGGCCACTGCGCGCTCCCGCGCCCGGCCGGCCCCGTTGATCAAGGAGTTCGAGGCACTTTCGCGCATCGCCGGTGACACAAACCCCTTGATCACTGCTTTAGGCGGGGAGCATGCACCACCTGACGACCCCAGGCGGTGATCAAGGAGTTTGTGTCCGCTTGGACGACCGTGGGGGACACAAACTCCTTGATCACGAGCGGCGAGCGGGTGGGCTGTCGGGCGGGGAGGGGAAGGAGGGGAGGGGAGTGGTGGTCAGGCGGCCTGGGGGTGGGACGGCCGGCGGGGTGCGCGGCGGCCGGACAGGCGCGTCGGGCGGAACGCGAACGTGGCGATCACCACTGCCGCGCCGCAACCGGTGCAGATCAGCTCCGGGCAGTCGGCGCCGTGCCCGTCACCGCACGGCGGCGCCTCGAACAGCACGACGCCCTCGCAGGTGTCACAGTGCAGCTCGCGGTCAGACACGGGTGGCTCCTCTCGCTCCGGGCACCGGTCGGGGCGGGGAGGCGCCGGCCGGTGGACCGAAAACGGATAGACCGAAAACGGATAGACCGAAGACGGAAAACAACTCCCGTGTAGTTTGGCACCCGGGTACGACAACACCCGCGCCAGGCTGCGGTCAGGCGGCCCGCGCCACCTCGAGCCAGCGCTCCAGCGCTGCCGCTGCGGCGCCCGAGTCGACCGCCTCGGCGGCCCGGTCCAGGTTGGTCCGCAGCACCGCGTACAGGTCGCCGTCGAGCGGGCCCTGGGTGGCCAGCGCGACCGCCGCGTTCACCAGCACCGCGTCGCGCACCGGGCCGGTCTCACCGGCGAGCAGGCGGCGCACCACGTCGGCGTTGTAGACCGCGTCCCCGCCGCGCAGGTCGGCCAGGGTGGCCCGGGGCACCCCGAGTTCCGTGGCGTCCAGCACGGACTCGGTCACGGTGCCCTGCTGCGCCACCCAGACCCGGGTGGGCGCGCCGGTGCTGAACTCGTCCAGGCCGTCCTCGCCGCGTACCACGATCGCCGAGTCGCCCCGGGCCGCGAAGACGGCGGCCATGACCGGGGCCATCCGCCTGTCGAAGCAGCCGACGGCGCCCGCGCGGGGTCGCGCCGGGTTGGTCAGCGGGCCGAGGAAGTTGAACGCGGTGGGTACGCCGATCTCGCGCCGGACCGGGCCGGTGTGGCGCATGCCGGGGTGGAAGCGGGCGGCGAAGCAGAAGCCGATGCCGGCCTCGGTGACGCAGCGGGCCACCTGCTCGGGCTCCAGATCCAGCGGTACGCCGAGTTGCTCCAGCACGTCGGCGGTGCCGCAGGAGGAGGAGGCGGCCCGATTGCCGTGCTTGACCACGCGGACCCCGGCCCCGGCGATCACCAGCGCCGCCATGGTGGAGATGTTCACCGTGTGGGCGAGGTCGCCGCCGGTGCCGACCACGTCCAGCGCGCTCGCGCGGACGTCTTCGGGCAGGTGCACCGGCACCGCGCGGGTCAGCATGGTCTCGACCAGGCCGCCCAGCTCGGCGGGGGTCTCGCCCTTGGTGCGCAGCGCGACGGCGAAGCCGGCGATCTGGGCCGGGGTGGCCGAGCCGGCCATGATCTCGCCCATCGCCCACGCCGTGTCGGCGGTGGAGAGCTCCTCGCCGCGCAGCAGCGCGTTGAGCAGAAGCGGCCAGGTCCGTTCGCCCATGGCGGGCCTCCCGAGCGGCGTGAGGAAAGCGGTTGGGGCACGCCACGGCCGCGTCGCCGTGGCGCGCGAAGGCCGGGGGATCAGGCCGCGGCGTGGGTGCGGCGCAGCAGCTCCGCCACGGTGCTGCCGGCCACCACCGGGTCCAGCGGGTGGGTCAGCGTGGCGTCCACCTCGGCGTACGCGGCCAGCCAGCGGTCGGCGGCGCGGGCCAGCACCACGCAGGTCGGCGGTGCGTCGTCCCGGTCGTCCTTGATCTGGCGGGCGATGCCGATGCCGCCGCCGGGGCTCGCCTCGCCGTCGAGCAGCATCAGGTCGATCTCGTAGTCGTCGACCAGCCGGATGCAGGCGTTGTACTCGTCGGCCTCGACGAACTCGATCTCGATCCCCGGTGCCGGCCGGGTGCCCACGGCGAGCCGCATCCGGTCGCGGACCTTCGGGTCGTCGCTGTAGAGCAGGACGGTGCAAAGACGATCGCTCATCGTGACGTGGCTCCCACCTCGTAGCTGCCCGCTGATCGTAGCGGTCGTCACATCCGGGCTGTCGCCCCGCCCGGTGGGGTCGGGGCGTACCCCGGAACGGGCCGTCAGGCGCTCGCCTCCGCGGCGCGCTGGCGGGCCTCCTGGCGGTCCAGCTCGCGGTCGAGCCGGCGGGCCTCGCGCTCGGACTGCTTCACCCACTGCACGACCAGGACGGCGAGCATGGTGACGCTGACGAACTCGCCGCCGGCCCACAGGATGCCGCCCGCGACCACCTGGTCGTTCCAGGGGTCGGACCAGGACAGGTTGAGCGACGGGTACCAGTCGCCGCCGAACAGCGTGGTGCTCTGCATGATGGTCAGGCCGAGGACCGTGTGGAACGGCACCGAGAGCAGCATGAGCAGCGCGCGGCCCGGGTACGGCCAGCGGCCGGGCAGCGGGTCCAGCCCGAGCAGCGGCCAGAAGAAGACGCAGCCGGTGGCGATGAAGTGCGCGTGGACCAGTTCGTGCGCCCACTCGTGGCGCAGGGTGAACTCGTAGAGGTCGGTGAAGTACAGCGCGAACGGGTTCACCACGAAGATGGCGAACGCCACAAGCGGGAAGCTGTAGATCCGGATCACCTTGCTGTGCACGATCGCGAGCAGCCGCTTGCGGGGCCGTGCCGGCAGCGTGCGCAGCGCCAGCGTCATCGGCGCGCCGAGCGCCAGGAAGATCGGCGCGATCATCGACAGCACCATGTGCTGCACCATGTGCACCGAGAGCAGGGCGGTGTCGTACGCGCCGAGACCGGTGAGCGTGACCAGGGCGATGCCGCCGAGGCCGGGGCCGAGGAACGACACGGTACGGATGACCGGCCAGCGGTCGCCGCGCAGCCGCAGCCGGTGCACCCCGTAGAGGTAGAGGCCGGCGGCCAGGACGATGCCCAGCGTGAGCCAGCTGTCCAGCCGGGTCTCGGTGAACACCCGGGTCACGGTGAACGGCGGCGGGGCGCCCTCGCCTCCCGCCGCCAGCGTCGCCGGAACAGCCGAGGTGACGGCGAGGATCTGATCGACGTGCAGCACGCTTTTCAGGGTAGGTCAGGCGAAGCGGACCACCACGATCGGGCCACGGAAGGGCCAGGTTTGGCACCCCGCTGATCGTCGGTCCCGGTCAGGGGCAATAATGACCGCGTGACTGCGGCCCCAGCCATTGACAAGAGCCGGATCCACTCCCTGACCCGACCCAACATGGTCAGCGTCGGGACGATCGTGTGGCTCTCCAGCGAACTCATGTTCTTCGCGGCGCTGTTCGCGATGTACTTCTCCATCCGCGCGGCGGCGCCGGAGCAGTGGGAGAAGCACACCGAGGTGCTGAACATCCCGTACGCGACCACGTTCACGGTGATCCTGGTGCTCTCCTCGATCACCTGCCAGATCGGCGTGTTCGCGGCCGAGCGCGGTGACGTCCACGCTCTGCGCCGGTGGTTCACGATCACCTTCGTGATGGGTCTGATCTTCGTGCTCGGTCAGCTGAACGAGTACCGGACCCTGGTGCACGAGGGCGTGAAGATCAACGAAGACGGCTACGGGTCGATGTTCTACCTCACCACCGGCTTCCACGGTCTGCACGTGACCGGCGGTCTCATCGCCTTCGTGATCTTCATGGTCCGTACCACGATGGGCCGGTTCACCCCCGCCCAGGCGACCTCGGCGATCGTCGTGTCCTACTACTGGCACTTCGTGGACGTCGTGTGGATCGGGCTCTACGCCATGATCTACTGGCTCCAGTGATCTTGGCGCGTCACGAACCGCGCCGCTGCTCCGTCCCCTGAGACAAGGTCCAACCGGTTAAGGACACAGGTCATGACTTCTGACAACGACCGCCGACGCGGTCTGCTCGCGCGGCTGCGCGGGCGGCCCGTAGCGCGCAGCAGGGGCCGCCGCCGGCTGGGTGCCGCGGTCCGGCTGTTCGCCGCGCTGATGCTGGCCGGCGGTGCCTACACCGTCTTCGCCCCCGGCGTGCAGGCGCAGGACAACCCTCCGTTGACCGCCGCAGGCAACGAGGGTAAGGCGCTGTTCGACGTGAGCTGTGTGACCTGTCACGGTCGCAACGCCCAGGGCGTCGAGGGCCGCGGTCCGAGCCTGATCGGCGTCGGATCGGCCTCGGTGGAGTTCCAGGTCAGCAGCGGTCGCATGCCGATGGCCCGGCAGGAGGCCCAGGCCATGCGCAAGCCGCCGCAGTTCACCGACGAGCAGGTGCGCCAGCTCGGGCAGTACATCCAGGAGCTCGGCGGTGGCCCGGAGGTCCCCAACGGCGACCTGCGTGAGGGCGCCAACCTGTCCACCGGTGGTGAGCTGTTCCGGATCAACTGCTCGCAGTGCCACGCCTTCGGCGGTGGCGGCGGCGCGCTGTCCTCCGGCAAGTACGCGCCGAGCCTCGCGCCGGCCAGTGACCGGCAGATCTACGCCGCGATGCTGAGCGGCCCGCAGAACATGCCGGTGTTCGGTGACAACCAGATCACGCCCGAGGAGAAGGCGGACATCATCGCCTACATCCAGGAGACGCTGAAGCACGACGGTGACCCGGGCGGCTTCAACCTGGGCCGCTACGGCCCGTCGACCGAGGGTCTCGCGATCTTCCTGGTCGGCATCGTCGCGCTGGTCTTCGCGAGCCTGTGGATCGCGGGCAAGTCGTGACCGGACGGATCAATGCTTCCAGTGCTGTGGCGCCGACCCCCGGCGTCACCCGTAGCGAGGTGACGGCATGAGCACCCACACCGAGCACCAGGCCCCGCAGGGCCCGGAGCCGCTCGACGTGAACGACCCCCGGCTCTCCCGGTTCGACATCGTCCAGGAGGGCGCGCGGCGGGACGACATCGAGATCGTCCACTACGAGCCGCAGGTGGTCCCGGGCAGCAAGGCCGAGCGCCGGCTGACCCGTACGGTCGCCCTGATGTTCCTGCTGACCGGCGTCTTCGCCACCGCCTTCCTGGTGGTCTACATCTGGTGGCCGTGGCAGTGGGAGCCGGGTCGCGGTGGCGACAAGCTCTACACGCCGCTGCTCGGCGTGACGCTCGGCCTGGCCCTGCTGGGCATCGGTTTCGGCATCCTGACCTGGGGCAAGAAGCTGCTGCCCAAGGAGGTCTCGATCCAGGACCGGCACGACCAGGCCGACGATCCGGAGGGTCGCAAGATCACCGGTGAGACCATGCTCTACCTGGCCGACGAGATGGGCGTCCGTCGCCGGCCGCTGCTCGGCATCTCCCTGCTCGCCGGCCTGGCGCCGGTGGGCGCGGTGGCCGCGGCTCCACTGATCGGTGGCCTGATCGAGCAGCCGCACAAGAACAACCAGATGTTCACCACCGGCTTCCAGCCGGGCGAGGGCGGCAAGAAGATCCGGCTGATCCGTGAGGACGGCCGCCCGATCCGCCCGGCCGACGTCAGCGTCGGCGGCCAGCTCACCGTGTTCCCGGGCATCGACGGCGGCGTGAGCAACCTGCACGCCGACTCGCCCACCCTGCTCATCCACCTGCGGGAGGACGACGCGCAGAAGTCGCGCGCCGCGAACGAGCGCAAGGGCCACGGCGACTACATGTGGGGCAACTACGTCGCGTACTCCAAGATCTGTACGCACGCCGGCTGCCCGGCCAGCCTCTACGAGCAGCAGACCAACCGCCTGCTCTGCCCCTGCCACCAGTCCCAGTTCCTCATCACCGACAACGCCAAGCCGATCTTCGGCCCGGCGAACCGGCCGCTGCCGCAGCTGCCGATCGAGGTGGACGAGGAGGGCTTCTTCGTGGCGAAGTCCGACTACACCGAGACCATCGGTCCCGACTTCTGGGAGCGGCCATGAAGCGCCGAAAGTTTGATGCAGCAGCGCTGCCGGCCAAGAGCGCGCGGGCGGTGGACGACCGCTTCCAGGTGGCCACGCCCCTGCGCAGGCTGCTGAACAAGGTCTTCCCCGACCACTGGTCGTTCCTGCTCGGCGAGATCGCGCTGTTCTCGTTCATCGTCCTGCTGCTCACCGGCGTCTTCCTGACGTTCTTCTTCGAGCCGGCGATGACCGAGGTCATCTACAACGGCAGCTACGCCCCGCTGCGGGGCACGCCGATGTCGGCCGCCTACGCCTCCAGCCTGGACATCTCCTTCGATGTCCGCGGTGGTCTGATCATGCGGCAGATGCACCACTGGTCGGCCCTGCTGTTCATGGCCGCGATCGTGGTCCACATGCTGCGGGTCTTCTTCACCGGCGCGTTCCGCAAGCCGCGTGAGACCAACTGGATCATCGGCTCGCTGCTGTTCTGGGTCGGCTTCCTGGCCGGCTTCACCGGCTACTCGCTGCCGGACGACGGCCTGTCCGGCACCGGTCTGCGGATCGCCTCCGCGATCATCCTGTCGATCCCGGTGATCGGTTCCTGGGTCAGCTCGTCGATCTTCGGCGGTGAGTTCCCCGGCACCATCATCATCAGCCGCTTCTTCATCGCCCACGTGCTGCTCGTCCCGGGCCTGCTGGTGGCGCTCATCAGCGTCCACCTCGGCCTGGTGTTCAAGCAGAAGCACACCCAGTGGCCCGGCCCCGGCCGGACCAACTCCAACGTGGTCGGCGAGCGGATGTTCCCGCGCTACGCGCTCAAGCAGGGCGGCTTCTTCATGGTCGTCTTCGGCGTGATCGCGCTGCTGGGCGGTCTGTTCCAGATCAACCCGATCTGGCTGTTCGGCCCGTACGAGGCGTGGGTGGTCTCGGCCGCCAGCCAGCCCGACTGGTACGTCATGTTCCTCGACGGCTCGACCCGGCTCATGCCGGGCTGGGAGATCAGCATCCCGATCGGCAACGGGTACGTCATTCCACCGTTGTTCTGGCCCACTGTGGTGCTACCCGGCATCCTGGTCGGCCTGTCGACGATGTACCCGTTCCTGGAGGCGCGCCGCCTCAAGGACTACAAGCACCACAACCTGCTCCAGCGGCCCCGGGACGTTCCGGCCCGGACCGCCGTGGGCGCCATGGCGCTCGCCTTCTACATCGTGCTGACCCTCTCCGGCGCCAACGACGTCATCGCGGACAAGTTCCACATCAGCCTGAACGCGATGACCTGGGCCGGCCGGATCGGCCTGCTGATCCTCCCGCCGATCGCGTACTACATCACGTACCGGATCTGCCTGGGTCTGCAGCAGCACGACCGGGAGGTGCTGGCCCACGGCGTGGAGACCGGCATCATCAAGCGGCTGCCCGACGGCCGGTTCGTCGAGGTCCACCAGCCGCTCACCTCGGCCGAGGGCCACGACGGTCACCCGCCGGCGCTGGACTACGTCGGCTGGGTGGTGCCGAAGAAGATGAACCGGCTCGGTGCCCTCGGCCCGGCGATCCGGGGCTTCTTCTACCCGATCGAGAAGCCGGCCGAGGCGCCGGTCTCGCCGGGACACCCGCCGGTCGAGGCCCGGCCGGAGCGGGAGGAGATCGGCAGCGGCGAGAGCCGTCGCTGACCCTCCCCGGTACGACTGACAGTGGCGCCCGCCGGATCATCCGGCGGGCGCCACTGCCGTTTCCGGCCCGGTCGTCCGTTTCCCTCCGGCGCACGCCGGAAGGCCGGTGCGCCGACCGCCGTCGCCCCCGACACGGACGGGTGGAATCGCAGGAATAACCCCGGTCAGCCGGGTATCCGTGCGGTCCGACGTCTCATGGGGGAGGAACGAATGTTGGGAATCAAACGCCTGGGTCTGCTGGCCGCGCTGGTGGTCGTGGGGCTGGCGCCCGCCGCCGCGGCGCAGGCGGCGGCGCAGCCGTCGACGCAGGACACGCAGTATCTGCAGGCGGTGCACCAGGTCAACCTGTTCGAGATCACCGCCGGTAACCTGGCCCAGCAGAAGGGTCAGAACCAGCAGGTCAAGGACCTGGGCAAGATGTTCGTGACGGACCACACCCAGCTGGACCAGACGGTGCAGTCGACCGCGCAGCAGCTCAACGTGCAGTTGCCGGCCGACCCGACCGCCGACCAGCAGAAGGTCCTGGACAAGCTGAACAACCTCAGCGGGGCCGAGTTCGACAAGGCGTGGGTGACCGCGCAGCTCGCCGGCCACGTCCAGGCGATCCAGGCCACCCAGACCGAGATCTCGCAGGGCTCGGAGCAGTCGGTGGTGCAGATCGCCCAGGACGCGCTGCCGGTCCTCCAGGCGCACTACGACGCGCTTGTGGCCCTGGCGCAGACCCTGGGCGTCCCGGTGCCGCAGACCAGCGCCAGCGGCACGCCCAGCCCGGGCGGCACCACGTCCCCGGGTGGCACCGAGTCGCCGGCTCCGGGCGGCACCGAGACCGAGGAGCCCGCTCCGGGCACCACGGAGCCCCCGGTGCCCAGCCAGAGCTGACGTACCGCACGGCCGACGGTGGCCGGTCCGCCCGCGAGGGTGGGCCGGCCACCGGCTCGTGTCAGTCGGCGCCGGCGAGCCCGATGGCGAACGCCGACTCCAGGTCGTGCTGCGAGTAGGCGCGGAACGCGATGTGCGACTCGGTGTTGAGCACACCCGGCACCTTCGAGATGCTGCCGGCGATGACCTGGGCGATCTGCTCGAACTCCCGCACCCGGACCACGGCGATCAGGTCGACGTGCCCGGCCACCGAGTAGACCTCGCTGACGCCGGGCAGGTTGGCCAGAGTCTCGGCCACCTCGGGAATGGAGTCGGTGGCGCAGTCGATCAGCACGATCGCGGTGATCACGGGACGTTTCTCCGTTCGTCGGCGACGAGGCCCATGCTAGAGCCCACGGCCCTCAGCGCGCCGCCGGGACGGTCAGGTCGTCACCGGCCCGGATCACCTCACGCAGGCGTTCCCCCGCCGCCACGCTCGCGCCCGGCCACACCACCGACCGGTCCACGTCGCCGTGTACCCGCGCGCCGGCGCCGACCACCGAGGCGGTGACCCGGCCGTCCACCGTCGCGGCCGGGTCCACCAGCCCGTGGGGGCCGGCCGCGTGCAGGTTGGCGGCCAGGTAGTCGGCCGGGGTGCCGGTGTCGTAGAACGTGCCCCGGTAGGGCACCACCGTCAGCGCGCCGTCCGCCTCCGCCGGCCGCCACACCGCCCGGACCAGGTCGCCGAACGTGGCGGGCAGGTCGCGGACCAGCCGCCAGGGCAGCAGCGAGAAACCCACGAACTCGTGGCCGTCGAAGGTCCCGGGGGCGTCCGGGTCGTCGGCGGGCCGGCCGAGCAGGCGTACGCCATGCCCGTCCCACCCGTCCAGCAGCGCGGCGATGTCCGGCCCGGGCGGGGCCTGCGGATCGGACAGGTATGCGTCGGCGTTGCCGACCAGCACGCCCCGGCCGGCGATCCAGTCCCGCAGCCGGCCCACGCCCCCGGCGGTGCCCAGCGGGGCGTCCGGCTCGACCGACAGGTGTGCCCGGTCGCCGACCCGCGCGACCACCTGGTCACCCAGGTAGCAGGCGTTCACCGCGACCCGCTCCGGACCGGTCAGGCCGAGCCCGGCAAGCCGGGCCAGCGCCCGGTCCAGCAGCGGGACGTTGCCGACCGGGCAGAGCGCCTTCGGCACCCGCGCGGTGAGCGGGCGCAACCGGGTGCCCTCGCCCGCGGCCAGCACCACCGCGCACACCTCGACCCCGGGCGCCGGGGTGCCCACGTACGGGGCGCTCACGCGGCCGGTGGGTGCTCGCCGGCGCGCGGGCCGATGCCGTAGTACCCGAGCAGGTTGGCGGTGGCGCGGCTGAGCCGGGGCAGGTCGTCGAGCGGGTGGAAGGCGGCCTCGAAGACCTCGGCGCCGTCCACCTTCAGCTCGGTGGTCGACGCCGGCACCTCCGCCTCGAACACCACGTCGACCCAGCCCTTGGCGTGCACCACCGCGTTCGGCACGGCCGGGCGCAGCGCGTCGGGGGAGAGGCGGACGCCGGATTCCTCGTACAGCTCGCGGGCGGCGCCGACCACCGGGGCCTCGCCGCGCTGCAGCAGCCCGGCCGGCAGCGTCCAGCTGTAGCCGGGCGGCTGGCGCAGCAGCAGGATCCGGCCCGCGCCGCCGGCCTCCGTGTCCTTGACCAGCGTGACCGCTCCGACGACGTACTTCGGTACGGCCAGCCGGACCAGCCGCCGCCGCAGCGGGACCGGAAGCCGGTAGAAGATCTGGTAGCCGAGGGCCCGACCGGTGGCACGCGCGCGGGGGATCATGCGGTCCAGGCTAGTGGTCCCGGCGCGAACCGGCTCCGTCTACTGCCTGTGGTCGACCAGATCGATCAACTGTTCGACCACCGTGTCCGGCTCGACGGTGCGGTCGAAGACCGCCACCAGCAGCGTCTCCAGGTCGGGGTAGCCCAGTTCCTCGGACAGCCGCAGCAGCGGCAGGTCGCTGGCCAGGCCCCGGTTGTGCTTGCGCAACGCCAGGCCGATCGAGGCCCGGCCGAGCCGGACCTTGTCGGCGATCGAGATGCCCGGCTCGGTGTGCTCGGCGAACCAGCGGTTGATCTGCATCTGGGCGTGCGGGGACTTCACGAAGCCCAGCCACTCCCGGCGCGGGCCACGCGGGGCCACGTCCGCCTCGAAGCCGCTCTCCGCGTCGTTCTCGGTGAAGATCTCCACCACGTCGCCCTCCTCCAGTTCGGAGGAGAGCGGCGCGAGCCGGCCGTTGATCCGGGCGGCCAGGCAGTGGTCGCCGCGCTCGGTGCCCAGCTCGTACGCGAGGTCGACAGGGGTCGCCCCGGCCGGCAGCACCACCTGCCGCCCGTCGGCCACCACCTGGATCTGCGCCTCGGACAGGTCGCAGCGCAGCGACTCCATGAACTGGGTCGGGTCAACCGTCTCCTGCTCCCAGTCGAGCACCCGGCGCAGCCAGGCCAGCTCGTCCGCGCGGTCGGCGGCCCGGCCCGCGGCCCGGGGGAAGCGGTAGTGGGCGGCCACGCCGTACTCCGCGGAGCGGTGCATCTCGGTGGTGCGGATCAGCACCTCGACGGTGCGGTCCTGCGGGCCGCAGACACTCGTGTGCAGGGACCGGTAGAGGTTGTTCTTCGGGGAGGCGATGAAGTCCTTGAACCGGCCCGGCACCGGCCGCCACAGCCCGTGCACGGCACCCAGGGCGGCGTAACAGTCGGTCGCCGGGCCGTCCACCACGATCGCGATGCGGGGCAGGTCGAACGGGGCGGCGTGGTCGCCGGCGACCGTGTCCTTCCAGATCGAGTAGAGGTGCCGCGGGCGGGGGGACACGTCGGCGTCGACCCGGTTGCGGCGCAGCGCCACCCGGGTGCGGGCCACCACGTCGGCGAGGTAGGCGTCCCAGCCGGGCCGGTCGTGCACGAACCGCGCGATCCGCGCGTGCTCCTCCGGTCGCAGGTGCAGCAGCACCACGTCGTCCAGCTCGCGTTTCAGGGTCTGGATGCCCAGCCGGTCGCAGAGCGGGACCAGCACCTCCTGGGTCTTGCGGGCGATCCGCTCCCGGGAGGCGGCCGAGCGGACGCCGAGCGTCCGCATGTTGTGCAGCCGGTCGGCCAGCTTGATCACCAGCACCCGGACGTCCTTGCCGGCCGCCACGATCATCTTGCGGACGGTCTCCGCCTCGGCGGCCTTGCCGTAGAACGCCTTGTCGAACTTGGTCACCCCGTCGACCAGGTGGGCGACCTCGCGGCCGAAGTCCTCCTGGAGCGCCTGCAGTGTGTAGCGGGTGTCCTCCACCGTGTCGTGCAGCAGCGCGGCGACCAGCGTGATGGTGTCCATGCCGAGGTCGGCGCAGATCTGCGCCACCGCCAGCGGGTGGGTGATGTACGGCTCGCCGCTCTTGCGGAACTGGCCGCGGTGCATGTTCTCGGCGATCGTGTAGGCCCGGCGCAGCACCGAGGCGTCGGCGCTCGGGTGGATGCCCCGATGGGCCCGGACCAGTGTGGTCACCGGATCCCCGTCGGCGGTGGGCCAGGTGAGCAGGGAACGCAGGCGGCGGGTGAGCGGCAGTTCGCCCTGGGTCGGGAGCGCGCCACCCAGGGCGGCGCCGTGTCCGGCGTCGACGTCCACCTGGGACACCTCCTCACCCCGGCCCTCGGCCACCGAAACCGGCGGCCGGGAGCAGAGCCCGCGAAACGGGCAGGTCTGCACTCCTTTAACAGACTAAGGGAGCCGAGGTAGTCCGATCGGTCAGTTGGTCATGAGCGTTCGGTCGAGAGTTTGTGGGATCCGCCGTTCTCCGCCTTCGTCAGCAGGTCGCGGAAACGCCCCGCGCCGGCCACCGGAGACGCCCATCCGGCGGTCGCCTCGACCAGCCGGGTCTCCGGTCGTTCCAACCAGGACAGGATCCGCTCGGTCTCCTCGGCGGTCGCGGCCGGCACCGGACCGTGCCCGGGCAGCACGGTCTCGGCGGTGGCCCGGATCGCGGCGATGGTGGGTCGCGGGTGGACACCCGGCGGGGACACCCCGGCCCCGGCGAGCCGGCCGTGCCGCACCAGAGCCAGCTCCCAGCCGCCCCGGGCGGCCGGACGGGCGGCGGCCAGCTCGGCGATGCCGGTCAACGCGGCCAGCCGCTGCATCCGGACCGCCGCGCGCAGCACCGCCACCAGCCGGGTGCGGGCCACCGCCGCCTCCTCGTACCGCTGGGCGGCCGACAGCGCCTCGATGCGGGCGAGCAACGCGTCCACCACCACGCCGGGGTCGTCACTGGTGGCGGTGCGGAACGGCGTCGCCGCCGTGTCGTCGTACTCCTCGGGGGTGATCCGGTGCTCGCAGGGCGCCGGGCAGCGACCCAGCTCGGCCAGCGCGCAGGCCGGCATGGTGGTGCGCCGGGAGAGCCGGTGCGTGCACTGCCGCAGCGGCACCGCGTCGTGGAAACCGGCGGCGGCCAGCTCCGCCGCCTGCCGGGACCGGAACGGCCCCAGATAGGCCGTGTCGGTGGGCGTGATGCCGCGCACGATCGACAACCGGGGGTACGCCTCGTCGGTGAGCTTCAGCCACACCTGGCGCTCCGGATACTTCGACCGGCGGTTGTACGGCGGCGCGTGCGCCGCGATCAGCCGCAGCTCCCGGACCTCGGCCTCCAGCGAGTGGGCGCACTCTACCGCCTCCACCCGCTCGGCGGCGGCGAGCATCTCGGAGATCCGGGCCCGCTTCTCCGCGGCGGTGAAGTAGCTGCGGACCCGGGTGGCGATGTCGCCGGACGTGCCGACGTAGAGCGGCCGGTCGTCGGCGGCCCGGAAGATGTAGACGCCCGGCACCTTTGGCAGCCCGTCGGCGAGGTGCCGCTTGCGGCGCTGGGTGGGGGTGACCGCGCGGGCGAACTCGATCGCCTCGCCGACCGTGCCGACCCGGTGCCCGCCGAGGCGGCCGATCAGCCCGTGCAGCACGTCGACGGTGGCCTTGGCGTCGTCCAGCGCCCGGTGGGTGGGCTGGGTCGCGGTGCGGAAGTAGGCGGCGAGCGTGCCCAGCTTGCGGTTGGGCACCTCGTCGCGGGTGAGCACCCGCCGGGCCAGCGCGGCCGTGTCCAGCACCCGGGGGTTGGGCCAGCGGTAGCCGTGCTTCGCGCAGGCCGCCTTGAGGAAACCCACGTCGTACGGCGCGTTGTGGGCGACCAGCACGGCGTCGCTGACGAACTCGAGAAAACTCGGCAGCACCTGCTCGATCGGCGGGGCGGGCAGCAGCATGGCCTGGGTGATGCCGGTGAGCACGGTGATGAACGGCGGGATCGGCACGCCCGGGTTGACCAGCGTGGCGAGCACGCCCAGCTCCTCACCGCCGCGCACCTTCACCGCGCCGATCTCGGTGATCCCGCCGCCGTCGGGCGCGCCGCCGGTGGTCTCCAGGTCGACCACCACGAAGGTGGTCGCGTAGAGCGGCAGCGCCGGGTCGACACCGCTGCCCGCCGGGTCCAGGCCGGCCAGCGACTCCTGGACGTACTCCGCTCGTGTCACCCGCGGGACGCTAGCGGCACGGTCCGACACTCCTGTCACTGCGGCCCCAGGAGATACCACGGGGGTACGATGAGAGATCGGCTCACTCACCGGGCGGTGGGCCCGTTCGGGGTGGGAGACTTGCCTCATGCCCCTCATCGAGCCGCACGACGACCACTCCTCCGTGGAGGAGCCGGTGGTCGGCGTGCCCGCCGAGGAGGACGCGCCGCCCGCCGTCGAGCCCGAGCCCGTGCTGCCCGAGCCGGTCCGGCAGCGGATCGTCACGCTGACCGCCGCCGTGCTGCCCGGCCTGCCCGCCGACGAGGTGCCGGTGCCGCTGCGGCGGGTCGCCAAGTTCGCCCCCAACCGCCGGGCCCGCCTCGGCGCGCCCGCCATCGCCGCCCAGCTCACCGCCGACCCGCTGTTCCGGCAGCGGATCACCGCCCGGGTGCTCGCCGACGCCGGTGACCTCGGCGCGGCGGTGGTCGAGGGCACCGCGCCCGCCGCCGCCGACCCGGTCGAGGTGGCCGCCCTGGCCTACCTGGCCCGGCCCCGGGGCTGGCGGGAACTGATCGACGCCAGCGGCGAGGCGGTACGCGCCGAGGCGGACAGCGCGGTCGTGGCCGAGCTGGTCCGCGAGGCCGAACAGCGGGCCGCCCGCGCCGAGCACGACCGTGCGGTGGCCCGGGTCGAGGCGGAGAAGCTGCGCGACGAGCTGGCCCGGGTCCGGGAGGAACTGGGTCAGCTGCGCGAGGAGGCCCGCCAGTTGACCCGTACCCTGCGGGAGACCCAGGCCCGGGAGCGCAAGGCCACCGAGATGCTCGCCACCGAGCGGGGACGGGCGGCGCGTGCCGCCGCCGACGCGGACGCCGAGCTGCGCCGCGCCCGGGCCCGGCTGGCCGAGGCGGAGGCCGCCGCCGGGGTGGCCCGGGCCAGCGCCAAGGAGGCCCGCTCGGTCGACGACGCGCGGCTGTGGCTGCTGCTGGAGACGATCGGCCAGGCCGCCGTGGGGCTGCGCCGCGAGCTGGCGCTCGACCCGGTGGACAAGCTCCCCGCCGACTTCGTCGCCGACGCGTTCGCCGAGCAGCCGGGCGCCGCCCCGGCGGGCCCGTCGACGCGGGCCCGCGACACCGACGACCCGGCCCGCCTCGACCAGTTGCTCGCGCTCCCGCGGGCGCACCTGGTGGTGGACGGCTACAACGTGACCAAGCGCGGCTTCGGCGAGATGTCGCTGGAGCAGCAGCGCAAGCGGCTGATCACCGGGCTGGGCGGGATCGCCGCGCAGACCGGGGACGAGGTCACCGTCGTGTTCGACGGCGCCGAGCGGATCCACGGACTGCCCCCGGCGCCGCGCGGCGTGCGGGTGCTGTTCTCCCGCAAGGGGGAGACCGCCGACGAGCTGATCCGCCGGCTGGTCCGCGCCGAGCCGGCCGGGCGGCCGGTGGTGGTGGTCTCCTCCGACCGCGAGGTCGCCGACGGGGTACGCCGGCACGGCGCGTACCCGCTGGGCGCCGACTCGCTGCTGCGGCGCCTGGCCCGTTCCTGACCGCCGCCCCCGCTTGATCGACTCCAGATCGGGGGAGTGGTGGGGTCGGGCGCGTGCTGATCGCGCCACTTCGGCGTACTGGTTCTGGTTCGCGGCGGGTGCTGCCTCGTTGTCCGGTTCTGTCGTACCCCGGCGTTAGCGTTCCGGTGACCGACGGTGGTGGTTCCTTCCCCGAGCGCCACCGGCGACCCGTCAGGAGGCGTTGATGCTCATCGACTGCGACACCTGCGGCAACCGCGGCGCCGGCTGCTCCGGCTGCCTGGTGACCGCGCTGCTCGACTCGGACCCGGCCGCGGCCGACCTCGGACCGGCAGAGCAGCGGGCGATCGAGGTGTTCGCGCGGGCCGGGTTCGAGGTCGAGGTGCTGCGGCCGGCGCCTGCCGAGGCGCCGGCGCCGATGCCCCGCCGCCCCGGCCGTCGCCGCCGGGTCGCCTGACGCCGCCCGCCGCCCGCCGCCCGTCCCCGACAAGGGCCATCGATCTTGGAGTTGTGGCGCCCAGAATGCCGCTTTGGTGAGCCTTGTGAGGCGCCACAACTCCAAGATCGGCGCGCGCGGGGCGAGGGCGGGGCGGTGGGGACCGCGTGGCGGGCACGGCGGTCCCGCTTGCGCGGCCGGGCAATAGGATGGGCGGTCACGGCGGGAGGGGAGCGGCATGACGCGGACGGGGCACGACGGCGGGGTGGGTCGGTGACCCCGCGCGCCTGGGCGCTGCTGACCCTGGGCGGCCTGGTGGTCGCACTGCTCGTGACGGTCGCCGTGCTGGTGCCGTGGAGCCGGCCGCCGGCGCCCCGCGCCGACCAGCTCGCGGCCCTGCGTGACCTTCCGGCCGAGCAGGTGACCCGGGGCCGGGCGTTCCACGGCGCGCTGCGCCCGGCGGCCTGGTCGGCGCTGGCGGTCGGGCTGGTGGTGGCGGTGCTGCTCGGGCTGACCCCGCTGGGCGGGCGCCTGGTCGAACTGGTCGGCCGGCCCTTCGGCGGGCACTGGATCGCGCAGGCGGTGCTCGGCGGGCTCGCCGTCATGTTCCTCGCCGACCTGCTCACGCTGCCGTTCGCGGCCTGGCGGCGCACCGTGCTGGTCCGCTACGGGCTCAGCACCCAGAGCTGGGGTGGCTGGGCGGTCGACCTGCTCAAGTCGTACGCGGTCAGCGCCGTGATCGGCGCGCTGGTCCTGCTCGGCTTCTACACCGTGGTGCGGCTCGCCCCGCGCTGGTGGTGGGCGTTCGGCGCGGCCGGCGCGGCGGCCCTGGTGGTGGTGCTGTCGTTCGTGCTGCCGGTGCTCGTCGAGCCGGTGTTCAACCGGTTCACCCCGATGGAGCCGGGCCCGCTGCGCAGCGAGCTGACCGCGATGGCCGCCCGGGACGGCGTACCGGTGCGTGACGTGCTCGTCGCCGACGCGTCCCGGCGTACCAGTGCGGTGAACGCGTACGTCTCCGGGCTCGGCCCGACGCGGCGGGTGGTCGTCTACGACACGTTGCTGCGCGAGGCGGAACCGGCGGAGGTGACGAGCGTGGTCGCCCACGAGCTGGGCCACGCCAAGGACCGCGACGTGTGGACCGGTACGCTGCTCGGCGCGCTCGGCGCCGCCGCCGCCGTGGTGGCGCTCTACCTGGTCGGGTCCTGGACGCCGTTGCTGCGGCTCGCCGGTGTCGACTCGATCGCCCAGCCGCGGGCGTTCCCGCTGCTGATCGCGCTGGTCACGGTCGCCGGGCTGCTCGCCACCCCGGCGCAGGCGCTGGTCTCGCGCCGGATCGAGGCCCGCGCCGACGCCCACGCGCTGGCGCTCACCGGCGACCCGGCGACGTTCGAGGCGATGCAGCGCCGGCTCGCCGGGGTCAACCTGGCCGACCCCGACCCGCCGCGCTGGGAGCGCCTCTGGTCGGCGACCCACCCGTCCACAGTCGAGCGGATGGCAGCCGCCCGCGCCTACGCCAGGGAGCCGGGCCGATGAGCCGCACCTTGCTGATCACCAACGACTTCCCGCCGCGCCCCGGCGGCATCCAGTCGTTCGTGCACAACCTCGCGGTACGCCAGCCGCCCGGCTCGGTGGTGGTCTACGCGTCGAGCTGGCGCGGGGCGGAGAAGTTCGACGCCGACCAGCCGTTCGAGGTGGTCCGGGAACGGACCCGGGTGCTGCTGCCCACCCCGCTGATCGCCCGGCGGGCGGCGCGGCTGGCCCGCGCGTACGACTGCGACACCGTCTGGTTCGGCGCGGCGGCCCCGCTGGGGCTGCTCGCCGCGGGCCTGCGGCGCCGGGCCGGGATCCGCCGGGCGGTGGCGCTGACCCACGGGCACGAGGTCGGCTGGGCGGCGCTGCCCGGGGCCCGCTCGGCGCTGCGCCGGATCGGCCGGGGCGTCGACGTGACCACCTACCTCGGCGAGTACACCCGGGCGCGGCTGGCCCGCGTGCTGGACGGGCTGACCGAGTTGCGGCGCCTCGCCCCCGGTGTGGACGTGGACACCTACCACCCGGAGGTCGACGGCGGGCCGGTCCGGTCGCGGCTCGGGCTGGCCGACCGGCCGGTGGTGGTGTGCGTGTCGCGGCTGGTGCCCCGCAAGGGCCAGGACATGCTGATCCGCGCGCTGCCGGAGATCCGCCGCCGGGTGCCCGACGCCGCGCTGCTCGTGGTCGGCGGTGGCCCGTACCGCTCGACGCTGGAGAAGCTGGCCCGGCAGACCGGGCTGGAACGCGACGTGGTCTTCACCGGTTCGGTGCCCTCGGCCGAGCTGCCCGCCCACTACGCGGCCGGCGACGTGTACGCGATGCCGTGCCGCACCCGCAACCGGGGCCTGGACGTGGAGGGCCTCGGGATCGTCTACCTGGAGGCGAGCGCGACCGGGCTGCCGGTGGTGGCCGGTGACTCCGGCGGCGCCCCGGACGCGGTCCGCGAGGGGGAGACCGGGTACGTGGTCGGCGGCCGGGACGTGGCCCAGCTCGCCGACCGGGTGGCCACGCTGCTCGCCGACCGGGACCTGGCCCGGCAGTTCGGTGCCGCCGGCCGCGCCTGGGTGGAGCGGGAGTGGCGCTGGGAGACGCAGGCGCAGCGGATGGCCGCCCTGCTGGCCGGCTGACCGCGCGAGCCGGACGGGCCGAGAAACGCGGCCGGGTCGGGAGGCGCGCCGGCCCGGCTCAGGAGACCGCGTCGACGTGGGCGGGCACCCGGCCCAGGTGCGGCGCGGCCGGCCCGGGGCGGCCGAAGTGCCAGCCCTGCCCGGCGTCGCAGCCGATCGCGCGCAGCCGGTCGGCCTGGTCGGCCGTCTCCACGCCCTCGGCGGTGACGGTGAGGTCCAGCGCGTGCGCCAGCGAGACGAGCGAGGCGAGGATCCGCTCGTCGGTACGACTGCCCGGGGCGCGCAGGCCGGTCACGAACTCGCCCGCCACCTTCAGCTCGTCGACCGGCAGGTCCCGCAGGTACGCGAGGTTGCAGTAACCGGTGCCGAAGTCGTCGATGGCGACCCGGACCCCGAGGTCACCGAGCACCCGTAGCGCGCGTACCGGCTCGACCACGGTGCTCATCATGGTGCTCTCGGTGATCTCCAGTTGCAGCCGGTGCGGCGGCAGGCCGGTGCGCCCGAGCACACCGCGTACCTCGGTCACCAGGTCGGTGCGGTGCAGCTGCCGTACGGCGAGGTTGACGCTGACGAACGGCGCGTCGGCGTCCCCGCCCGGCCAGGTGCCCGCCTCGCGGCACGCCTCGGCCAGCACCCAGCTGCCGAGCCGGACGATCAACCCGGTCTCCTCGGCCAGCGGGATGAAGCTGTCCGGCCGCAGCACACCCAGCTCCGGGTGACGCCACCGCACCAGCGCCTCCATGCCGAGCACACGCCCGTCGCGCAGCGACGTCAGCGGCTGGTAGTCGAGGTAGAACTCGCCCCGGTCGAGCGCGGCGGGGATCGCCGCGGACAGCGCGTACCGGGCCAGCTCGCGGCGGTTGCGGTCGGCGTCGAACAGCGACCAGCGGGCCCCGCCGGCGGCCTTGGCCCAGTGCAGGGTGCTGTCGGCAGCGCGCATCAGGTCCATCGGCGAGGTGCCCGCGACCGGGCGCTCCACGATGCCGATGCTCGCGGACACGGTCAGCTCGTGGCCGTCGACGAGTGCCGGCTCGCGTACCGCGGCGAGCGCCGTCTCGGCGACCTTCACCGCGTCGTCGGTGCCGGCGCTGCGCTCGACCAGGATCACGAACTCGTCGCCGCCGAGCCGGGCGACCAGGTGTTCGCCGAGCGCCCCGTGCAGGCGCTGGGCCACCGTCACCAGCAGCGAGTCGCCGACCTGGTGGCCGAGGGAGTCGTTGACGACCTTGAACCGGTCCAGGTCGAGGAAGCACACGCCGATCCGGTCGGCGCCCCGCCCGGGCGCGGTGATCGCGGCGGTCAGCCGTTCGGTGAACAGGGTGCGGTTCGGCAGGCCGGTGAGCGGGTCGTGGGTGGCCTGGTGCCGGAACCGGGCCTCGCTGTCGCGCAGCGCCCGTTCCGCCTGCGCACGGGCCATCATGGCGGCCCGGCGGATGGACTCCTGCTCGTCCAGCGTGCGGTCGCGCAGGGCCCGGGCGTAGCCGGTGGCGACGGTGGCGAGCAGCCGGGCCATCCGGTCCTCGACGTCGTCGACGACCAGGTCGAGGTCGCGGACCAGGCGCAGCTGGATCACCTCGACGGTGCGACCCAGGCCCTCCGCGGAGGCGATGTGCGCCTGGACCAGCTCCGCGCCGACGTGCTGGCCGATCCGCAGGTCGAACGGTTCGGCGCGCATCGCTTGGGCCAGCCGGTCGGTGAGCCGTTGCAGGATCTCCTCCAGCTGCGACTGCGTCATCGGCAGGTAGCTGGTGCCGGACACCGCCTTGGCCCAGGCCCGGGCGAACACGCCGGGCCGGCAGCGGGTCGCGTCGTCACCCACCGAGCCGCCCGACCCCGCCCATGAAGACGGCCCGCTCGGCGTTCTCCGCCTGGTCGGGGGAGTCCGGCCGCCACTGCGGCACCCACACCACGCCCGGGTCGACCAGCTCGAAGCCGTCGAACAGCGCGGTCATCTCGGCCCGGCTGCGGATCCAGAGCTGGCTGTCGGTGCGCCGGTAGACCCGCTCCGCCTCGGCCCGCTCGCCGGTGCCGGCGCGGCCGTCCTCGCTGGCCTGGGAGAGCACCAGGTGGCTGCCGGGCGCCAGCGCCGCGCGCAGCGTCCGCAGGATCTCCTCCGGGCGGTCGGCGTCCGGGACGAAGTGCAGCACCGCCACGATCATCACGGCGACCGGCCGGCTGAAGTCGAGCAGCCGGGTGACCTCCGGGTGGGTCAGGATCGCCTCCGGGTTGCGCAGGTCCTCCTGGAGAACCGTGGCGTGCTCGTTGCCGGCCAGGATCTCCTGGCTGTGCGCCACGGCCACCGGGTCGACGTCGACGTAGACCACCCGCGACTCCCTGTCGATCCGCTGGGCGATCTCGTGCACGTTGCCGACGGTCGGGATGCCGGAGCCGATGTCGAGGAACTGCCGGATGCCGGCCTGAGCGAGGTACTGCACCGCCCGGCGCAGGAACGCGCGGTTGGCCTGTGCCATCAGCGGTGCCTCCGGCACCGCCTCCACCATCGCGCGGGCGGCCGCCCGGTCGGCGGCGAAGTTGTGCGAGCCGCCGAGATAGTAGTCGTACATGCGGGCGACGCTGGGGCGCTCGATGTCGATCGTCTCCGGTGCCCAGTCCGGCCGCTGCATGTCCTGCCCCTCGGGTGTCGGCGACACGCGGTCGTCACCGCCGCGCGGATCACCCGCGTATTCTGCCCCTCCGCCGTCGCGCTGCAAAGACCGCCGTCACTGTGCGTCCGGCCGTTCACAGTGCGCGACCATTCCGCGGCCGGGTACGCCGAGAGGCCCGCGTCCGTGGTGGACGGGGCCTCTTCCGGCGGTACGCCTCAGAACTTGGGTGCGTCCGGGGCCTCGAGCAGCCCCAGCCGCAGCGCGGTCATCAGGGCCTGCGCCCGGTTGGCGGCGCCCAGCTTCTCGTAGAGCTTGGAGATGTGGGTCTTGGCCGTCGACTCGCTGACGAACAGCTGCTTGGCGATGCCGGCCACGCTCATGCCGTCGGCGAGCAGCCGCAGCACCTGGCCCTCGCGGGGGGACAGCTGCGGGCCGGACGGCGCCAGCCGGCGCTTCATCGCCTCGGCCAGGTCGGCGGCGGTGAACGCGCTGGGGGAGGAGGCGGCGTGCCGGGCGGCGGCCACCACCTCGTCGGCCGGGGCGGTCTTCGGCACGAACGCGCTCGCGCCCGCTTCCAGGGCGCCGAAGAGCTGGTCGTCGCCGGCGTACATGGTGAGCACGACGATGCCCATGGACGCGCTGGACTTGCGCAGGGCGCGGGTGGCCTCCAGGCCGCTGCCGTCGGGCAGGCGGAGGTCCATGATCACCACGTCGGGCTGGAGCGCGCCGGCCTGGCGCACGCCCTCCGCCGCGGTGGCCGCCTCGCCCACGACCTCGAACTGGCGGTCGCGCTCGAACGCGTGACGCAGCCCCTTGCGGATGAGGTCGTGGTCGTCGACAAGGAGAACCTTGGTACGGGTGGCCGGTGTCGGACTGCTGGTCATCCTCGGGTTACTCCCCTTCTGCTGCTGCGGCGCTGCCGCGCACCTTATCGCGCCGGGGCGACGAACCGAGCACCACCGCCACAGTCGTCCCACTCGGCTGCCGCGGCCTGATCTCCAACCGGCCCCGGATACGTTCCGCCCTCTCGGCCATGATCGCAAGGCCATAGTGCCCGTCCGGGCGCTGGTCACCGATGCCGTGACCGTCATCCGACACTTCGATTCGGGTGTACGGGGGATCCACCTCGCACGTGACCCACAGGTTCGACGCGCCGGCGTGCTTGCGCGCGTTGGTCACCGCCTCCTGCGCGATGCGCAGCAACTCGGCCTCGGTGGCGGCGGGCAGCCGGGCGGTGGACTCGTCCAGCGACAGGTGCACCCGCAGGCCGCCGGACGCGCCGACGGTGCGGGCGTACTCGGCGATGGCGGCGGCCAGGCCACCGTGCCGGTCCACCTCGCTGCGCAGCTCGAACAGGCTCAGCCGCAGCTCGGTGATCACCCGGGTGACCTCCTGGCGCAGCGTCCGCAGCGAGTCGGCGGTCTCCTCGGCGTCCTCGTGCACGGTGGCCAGCGCGTTGTCGATGCCGTACCCGACCATGACCAGCTCCTGGGCGACCCCGTCGTGGATCTCCCGGGCCAGCCGCTGCCGCTCCTCGTTCGTCGCCAGCGAGCGCACCTCGTCGAAGAGCAGCGCCGCCTCCAGCCGCAGCGCCGCCGGGCCGGTCAGCGCCGTCACCCGGGACACCACCGGCGGCGGGTACGCGGCGGCGGTGTCCGCCTCGATCACCACCAGGCCGACCGTGCGTACGCCCGCCACCAGCGGGACGATCAGCGCGGAGACCTCACCGGAGTGCCGGGACCGGGCCTGCGAGCGGGCCGAGACGGTCGGCTGCTGGCTGGCCCAGGCGTCGGCGATGGCCGAGTCGGCGTCGAGCGTGGTCTCCCAGTCGACCCGGTCCGCGCCGATCTGCGCGAGCACCACCAGCCGGCCGCCGCCGCTGGCGGACAGCACCGCGCCCCGGTCGGTCTTGGCGACCACCCGCAGCTCCTCCAGCAGGTGCTCGGAGATGCCGCCCGGGTCCAGCGTGGCGCCGGGCAGCTGGCGGGCGACCGTCCGCAGCTGGGTGAGCAGGCGGGTCGCCTCGGCGTACGGCTGGGGTTTGCCCTCGCCGCGCACCCGCATGACGCGCTGCAGCGTGCCGGCGGTGTAGAGGCCGAGCCCGGCCAGGATCAGCCACTGGGCGCAGACCGCGAGGTAGCCGACCTGGCCGAGCTGCGGCCCGCCGTCGACCTGGGTGAACGCGGCGCTGGCCAGCAGCGTCGCCGCCGCCACCGCGAGCAGCGCGGCGCCCTCGCGGAAGCGGCGGCTCAGCGCGGTCACGGTGACCGGCACGGCGAGGTACGGCAGCACCGCCGAGGCGCCCAGCCCGCCGGTCACGCCGGACAGGTGGGTGTCGGCGGCGACCTGGCTGGCGGCCAGCCCGAGCACCACCACCTCGGCGAAGCGGCTGATCGGGGCGAGCAGCCGGTGTTGGGGGGCGAGCACGGCGGGCAGGCCGGCGACGCCCAGCAGCGCGATCCACCAGAGCTGGGTGGCGTCGCGGGTGGCGAACAGGGTCAGGGCGGCGACCAGCGCGAGGAGGACCGCGCGAGCCGCCGCCGCGAGGGGCTGCGTCGACGGCTGGCGGGATGTGGAGGCGGGCACGTGACGGATGGTAGTCAGCCCCGGTAGATCTCGGCGAT
Source organism: Micromonospora sp. CA-248089 (assembly GCF_050948515.1). Classification (NCBI taxonomy): domain Bacteria; kingdom Bacillati; phylum Actinomycetota; class Actinomycetes; order Micromonosporales; family Micromonosporaceae; genus Micromonospora; species Micromonospora sp. CA-248089. The sequence continues at coordinate 4,723,576 of NZ_CP192016.1, read as the reverse complement.
CTCCGAGGCGTACGTCTTGTGCACGACCTGACGCTTCACCTTCAGCGACGGGGTCAGCTCGCCGGTGGTCTCGGTGAAGTCCTGCGGCAGGATCCGGAACACCTTGATCGCCTCGGCCTTGGAGACCGCCTGGTTGGCCTGGTCGATCGCGGACTGCACCTCGGCGCGCAGCGCCGCGTCCTCGCGCAGCTCGGCGATGCTCGTGGTCTCCGGGCGCCCCTGCCCGGCCAGCCACTTCGGCAGCGCCTCCTCGTCGATGGTGACCAGGGCGGCGATGAACGGCTGCCGGTCGCCGACCACCACGCACTGGCTGATCAGCGGGTGCGCCCGTACCTGGTCCTCGAGCACCGCCGGGGCGACGTTCTTGCCGCCGGCGGTCACGATGATCTCCTTCTTGCGGCCGGTGATGCTCAGGTAGCCGTCGTCGTCGAGGTGCCCGAGGTCACCGGTGCGGAACCAGCCGTCGGCGCTGATCGCCTCGGCGGTGGCCGCGTCGTTGTGCCAGTAGCCCTGGAAGACGATGTCGCCGGCGATCAGCACCTCGCCGTCGTCGTCGATCCGGATGGTGACGCCGGGCAGCGGGCGGCCGACGGTGCCGATCCGGGTGCCGGTGGGCAGGTTGGCGGCGGCGGCCGGCGAGGTCTCGGTGAGGCCGTACCCCTCGCAGATGGTCACCCCGACGCCGCGGAAGAAGTGCCCGAGCCGCGCGCCGAGCGGCGCGCCGCCGGAGATGGCGTCGCGGCACCGGCCGCCCATCGCCGCCCGCAGCTTGCGGTAGACCAGCTTGTCGAAGAGGGCGTGCTGCGCGCGCAGGCCCAGGCCGGGACCGCCCGGCAGCTCCTGCGCCTCGCTCCACGCGATGGCGACCTTCTCCGCGCGGTCGAAGATCTTGCCCTTGCCCTCGGCCTCGGCCTTCTGCCGCGCGCCGTTGTAGACCTTCTCGAAGACCCGGGGTACGGAGAGCACGAACGTCGGCTTGAAGTCCTGCAGCTCGGCGACCAGGTTCTTGGTGTCCGCGCAGTGCGCCATGGTGGCCCGGGCGTGCACCACGCCGACCTGGATGAGCCGGGCGAACGCGTGCGCGAGCGGCAGGAACAGCAGCGTCGAGGCGCCCTGGCGGAACAGGTTCGGCAGCACCGGCACGGCGTTGGCGATGTCGGTGTAGATGTTGCGGTGGGTCAGCACGCAGCCCTTGGGCCGGCCGGTGGTGCCGCTGGTGTAGATGATCGTGGCGACGTCGTCGGCCTTGAGCAGCGAGCGGCGGGTCGCCACCTCGGCCGGGTCCACCGACGCGCCGGCGGCGACCAGGTCGTCGACCGCGCCGAGGTCGATCTGCCAGACCTCGCGCAGCTCGGGCAGCCGGTCCCGGACGCCCGCGACCAGGGTGGCGTGCGCGGTGCTCTCCACCACCACGGCGACGGCGCCGGAGTCGCCGAGGATCCAGGCGGCCTGCTCGGCGCTGGAGGTCTCGTAGATCGGCACGGTGACCGCGCCGGCCGCCCAGATTGCGTAGTCGAACAGCGTCCACTCGTAGCGGGTGCGGCTCATCAGGCCGACCCGGTCGCCGGGGGAGACGCCGGCCGCGATCAGGCCCTGCGCCACCGCCACCACCTCGTCGCGGAACTGGCGGCAGGTCACCTCCTCGCGCGCGCCCGTCCCCGCGGCGGGGCGGACGAACTGCACGGTGTCCGGGGCGACCTCGGCGTTTTCCCAGACCGGGTCGGTCAGGTTGGCCGCGTCGCCGACGGTGACGATCGGCGGGACGGAGAACTCGCGCACCTGCACTCCCTCGTGCTCTACCGGCGGGGGCCGGCCTGGTCGGCTCTGTCGAAACCTACCCGCACACCCCGGGGGGTCTGCCAGGGAGGTTGCCCGCCCGGCTGGTGGGACGCCGTCCGGCGGGTGGAGCGGCACCGGCCGGGAGGCGGCCGGGTAGCCTCCCCCCATGGCGGACTCCTCCACCCAGTCGATCATCATCGGCGCGTCACCGGACCAGGTGGCGGCCGTCATCTGCGACTTCCCGAGCTATCCCGAGTGGGCCGAGGCGGTACGCGCGGCCGAGGTGATCGAGGAGTACGAGGACGGCTACGCCAGCCAGGTCCGGTTCACCCTCGACGCGGGCGTGATGGCCGACGAGTACGTGCTGGCCTACGAGTACGCGGAGGACATCTCCCGGATCGAGTGGCACCTGGTCGCCCCGTCGAAGATGCAGCGCTCCCAGCGCGGCTCGTACGACCTGGCGGGCAACCCGGACGGCACGACCACGGTGACGTACACGCTCGAGGTGGAGCTGTCCGTGGCGATGCTCGGCATGTTCCGCCGCAAGGCCGAGAAAATGATCATGGATGCGGCGTTGAAGCAGCTCAAGCGCCGGGTAGAAGCACCCGGTGCGGCGCAGGAGACCCGACCGTAGTCCCGGTAGTCACGCTGAAGGAGCCGAACCATGGGCACCACTGATCCGGGTTCGGCCCGGGAAGAGGCCGAGCGCCTCGTCGCCACCCTGCTCGCCGGCGCGAAGATGGCCGCCGCCGCGCCCGGCTCCGGCGCCTGGGGTCCGCTCGGTGGGATCCTCTCCGGTGTCCTCGGTCACACCCCACCCGGTGCCGCTTCCGCCCCGGAGACCGCCGCGCCCGCCGGTTTCGCCACCGGCTCGCCGGAATGCTGTGTCTGCCCCGTCTGTCGCGGTATCGCCGCGTTGCGCGACCCGAGTCCGGAATTCGCCGAGCGGCTCGCCACCGGCGCCGGGGACCTGGCGGCCGGGGTGGCCAGCCTGCTGCGTGCCTTCACCCCGGCCGAGCCGCAGCGAACCGCCGACGACGGGACCGCCGCGCCGGCCGGATCCGGCGACCACGTGTGGCGCGAGGCGACCCGCACCGGGCATGATTCTCAGCCGGCACCCGAGCAGGACGTGTGGTCCGCCGCCACCCGGGGGGAGGGCGCGGCCGATTCGGGTGCCACCGCCGACGCCGCCGGGCCGCCGGAGCCGGGCACGAGCCGGCCACCGGCCGGCCGTCCCGTGGTGCCCGCCTCGCGGGCGTCCGGAGAGGTGGGCGCGGACGCACCAGGCGACGGGGCCTGACCACCGGACATCCCGGGACCGTACGGCCGGTTCGGCCGGTCCCCGGGCAGCACAGCAGAGGGGAGTGGCAGCGGTGACGCTGACCATCGGAGTCGACGTCGGTGGCACGAAGGTGGCCGGCGGTGTCGTGGACGACGCCGGCACGGTACTCGTGCAGACGCGACGGGACACCCCCGCCGACGACGTGGCCAAGACCCGCGACGTCATCATCGAGGTGGTCACCGAACTGGCCGCCGGGCACGCCGTCGAGGCGGTCGGCATCGGCGCCGCCGGCTGGATCGACGCCTCCCGGTCCACCGTGCTGTTCGCCCCGAACCTGGCCTGGCGGGACGAGCCGCTGCGCACGTACGTCGGCGACGCCACCGGCCTGCCGGTGATCGTGGAGAACGACGGGAACGTGGCCGCGTGGGCGGAGTTCCGCTACGGCGCGGCCCGCGACGCCGACGACTCGATGGTCATGTTCACCATCGGCACCGGCGTCGGTGGCGGCATCGTGCTCGGCGGTGGCCTGGTCCGCGGCGCCAACGGCATCGCCGCCGAACTGGGGCACATGCTCACCGTGCCGGACGGCCACCAGTGCGGCTGCGGCCGGCTGGGCTGCATCGAGCAGTACGCCAGCGGCAGCGCCCTGGTCCGCTTCGCCCGCGCCGCCGCCCGGCAGGAGCCGCACCGCGCGACCGCGTTGCTGGAGCTGGCCGGCGGCGAGGCCGAGACGATCACCGGCCCGATGGTGACCGCCGCCGCGAAGGGCGGCGACCCGGTCTCCACCGAGGCGTTCGCCCAGGTCGGCCGCTGGCTCGGCACCAGCCTCGCCGACATGGCGCAGATCCTCGACCCGCAGGTGCTGGTGGTGGGCGGCGGCGTGATCGACGCCGGTGACCTGCTGCTCGGCCCGACCCGGCGGTCGTTCGCCGACGCGCTGGCCCAGCGCAGCCGCCTGCCCGTCGCCGAGGTGCGCCCGGCCGAGCTGGGCAACACCGCCGGTGTGATCGGCGCCGCCGACCTGGCCCGGCGGATCTGACATGACGGATTCGGGTGTGCCGCTGCGCGTCGTGTCGTACAACATCCACAGCCAGCGCGACGACACCGCCGCGCTGGCCGAGGTGGTCCGCGCGGTGGCACCGGACGTGGTGATCGTCCAGGAGGGACCGCGCCGGTTCCGGTGGCGGCAGAAGTGCGCCGCGCTGGCCGAGTCGTTCGGCATGGTGGTGGCCGCCGGTGGCCTGCCGTCGCTCGGAAACGTGCTGCTGACCAGCCTGCGGGTGCGGGTCACCGACACCAGTTGCCAGCGGTATCCGCTGACGCCGGGCCGGCACATGCGCGGCGCCGCGTACGCGCGGTGCCGGGTCGGCGGCGTCGAGGTGCTGCTGGCCGGCTCGCACCTGTCCACCGACCCGGCCGAGCGGCCGGCGCAGGCGGCGGCGTTCAAGCGTGAACTGGCCGCGTCCACGCTGCCCGTGGTGGCCGGCGCGGACCTCAACGAGGGCCCGGACGGCCCGGCCTGGCAGACCCTCGCCGAGGGGCTGACCGACACGGCGCTCGCCGCCGACCGGGCCGACCGGCACACGTACTCCTGCGCCGACCCGCGCCGCCGGATCGACGCGCTGTTCGTCGACCCCCGGATCACTGTGGTCGACTACGACGTGGTGGACACCCCGGCGGCCCGACGGGCCAGCGACCACTTCCCGGTCCTGGTCGACCTGATGCTGCCCACCGCCTGACCGGCGCGGACCGTCGGGCCGTGACGCACGGTCAGGTGCCCGGCGCCGGCCGACAACCGGGTCGCCGCCTTTGCTCTGCCGCCATATCCGCACCAGCTACCCGCCGTGACCGGCGGGCCGCGTCCCGACCGGACGGCCGCGAGACATCAGCGCAGCTCGCGGCGGTGCTGCGTCCGTGGCGGCAGAGCAAAGGGCGAACGAGGGTACGCCTCCGGCGCGGCCGGCCCACTCACGCTCGGTGACCGGCAGGTCGGTGACGCTGTGTCAGGGCAGCCGGGCGGGTGGGCGGCGGCGGAGCCGGTGGCTGGACAACGGCGGGCATTCTCGGCAGGATTTCGCTCCGACCCGGCACGCGTGCCGCACAAAGGAGAATTCCCGGTGTCCTCCTCCACCGACCCCGGCCGCCCCGATCCGGACCGGACGGACGTCCCGATCCGCGACGACCGCCCGGTCTCCGACCGGGGCGACACGGTCTGCGTCATCGGTGCCGGCGCCAGCGGCCTCACCGCCGTGAAGAACCTGCGCGAAGCCGGCTTCGGCGTCGACTGCTACGAGCGGGAGACGGGCGTCGGCGGCGCCTGGAACTGGCGGCACGACCGCAGCCCCGTGTACGGCAGCACGCACCTGATCTCGTCCCGGCCGTTCACCCAGTTCCCCGACTTCCCGATGCCGGACGACTGGCCGGACTACCCGCACCACAGCCAGCTGCTGTCCTACTTCGAGCGGTACGCCGACCACTTCGACCTGCGCCAGCACATCTGGTTCGGCACCGAGGTGGTCCGCGTCGAGCCGGTCGAGGGGGACCGCTGGGACGTGACCACGCGCAGCACCGGCGGCTACGGCCCCGAACGCACCTCGAGGTACGCCGCCGTGGTGCTCGCCAACGGCCACAACTGGTCGCCCAAGCTGCCCCGCTACGAAGGGCTGGAGGAGTTCCGGGGCGAGGTCATGCACGCCTCGTCCTACAAGGACCCGGCTCAGCTGCGGGGCAAGCGGGTGCTCGTGGTCGGCGCCGGCAACACCGGTTGCGACATCGCGGTCGAGGCGGCGCAGCAGGCGTCGCACTGCTGGCACTCCACCCGCCGCGGCTACTGGTACGCCCCGAAGTACGTCCTCGGCCGTCCCGCCGACCAGGTCAACGACACGCTGCTGGCGCTGCGGGTGCCGCTGCGGGTGCGGCAGTGGCTCTACCACTGGACGCTGCGGCTGACCGTCGGCGACCTGACCCGGTTCGGCATGCCCAAGCCGGACCACCGGGTCTACGAGACGCATCCGATCGCCAACAGCCAGCTCGTCTACTACGTCGGCCACGGCGAGATCACCCCGGTGCCGGACGTGGCCCGGTTCGACGACCGCGCGGTGGAGCTGACCGACGGCCGCCGGGTCGACCCGGAGCTTGTCGTCTTCGCCACCGGCTACCTGCCGCGCTTCGAGTTCCTCAAGGGCCAGGTGCTCGGCGACGAGGACGGCTCCGGACGCCCCCGGCTGTGGCTCAACGCGTTCACCGCCGGTCACCCCACGCTCGCCGTGGTCGGCCTGGTGCAGCCGGACTCCGGCATCTTCCCGATCTCGCACTGGCAGAGCGTGCTGTTCGCCCGGCTGCTCACGCTGCGCGCCACCCGGCCGGAGCGGGCCGCCGCGTTCGACCGCAAGGTCCGGGCCGGCCTCGGGGAGCGGTACTCGGCGAAGGTCAAGGACAGCACCCGGCACTGGTTCGAGGTCGGCCACGCCGACTACCTGCGCGCGCTCCAGCGGGCGCTGCACGAGCTGGAGGAGGGTAAATGACGACGGCCGAGCGGGTGCGGGTGGTCCGGTCCTGGGAGTGGGCCCGGCCGGAGCGGCCCGCCCGCCGCGAGGTGCTCGCCGCCGTACCGGAGCGGGAGGAGGCGAAGCCGCCGCTGCTGTTCGTGCCCGGCTTCGGGCACGGGGCGTGGGCGTTCGCCGAGCACTGGCTGGGGCACGCCGCCGGTCGCGGCTTCCCGGCGTACGCGCTGAGCCTGCGCGGGCACGGCGGCAGCGAGCCGGCGCCCGAGGCGACGCTGCGGTCGTACACCCATGACGTGACGCAGGTGGCGGCGAGCCTGCCGCGGCAGGCGGTGCTGGTGGGGCACGGCGCCGGCGCCCGGGGCGTGGCGCACGCGCTGGCCCGCTACCCGGCGCGGGCCGCGGTGCTGGTGGCGCCGGTGCTCGGCGGCTGGGCGACGTTCGGCACGGCGGTGCGGCGCAACCCGGTCGGTACGGTGCCGGCGGTCTTCGGCGCCGGGCTGCGGCTCAACCGGCGGCAGTTGTTCAGCGCGGAGCTGCCGGACGCCGACGCGCGGCGGCACCTGGCCCGGCTGGGCCGGGCCGGGCGGCGGGCGCAGTGGCAGCTGCTGACCGGCCGGTCCCCGGAGCCGGCGGTGGGCCGCCCGCCGGTGCTGGTGCTCGGCAGCCCGGACGACCGGGTGCTACCGGCGACGGCGCTGACCAGGGCCGCCCGGCGGTACGCCTCGGCGCCGCTGCTGTTCCCCGGCATGGGGCACGACCTGATGCTCGACGCGCGCTGGCGCGAGCCGATCGACGCGATCCTGGACTGGCTGGACAAGGACCCGGCGCCCGCCCTCGGGTGAGCGCCGGGGCCCGGCTCACCGGGCGGCGGGGCGGCGGCCGACGAGTGTTCCGCTCTCCTCCAGGGCGCTGAGATAGGACGCCGCCCAGGCGTGGATGTCGTTGTGGGCCAGGTGTTCGCGCATCGCACGCATCCGGGCCTCGACGTCCTCCGGGCCGGCGCGCAGCGCGGCCAGCAACCCCTGCTTGAGGCCGTCCAGGTCGTGCGGGTTGACCAGGTACGCCTGCTCCAGCTCGGAGGCGGCGCCGGCGAACTCGCTCAGCAGCAGCGCGCCGGTGCCGTCGACCCGGGCCGCCACGTACTCCTTCGCGACCAGGTTCATGCCGTCGCGCAGCGGCGTCACCGCCATCACGTCCGCGACGCGGTAGAGCGCCACCAGTTCGGCGCGGTCGAACGGCTGGGTGAGGTAGTGGATCGCGGGCTCGCCGACCCGGCCGAACTCGCCGTTGATCCGGCCGACCTGGTGCTCCACCCGGTCGCGCAGGATCTGGTACTGCGCCACCCGGTCGCGGCTGGGCACCGCCACCTGGACCAGCACGGTGTCGCGGACCTTGATGTCGCCGTTCGCGAGCAGCTCGCGGTACGCCTTGAGGCGCTGCTCGATGCCCTTCGTGTAGTCCATCCGGTCGACGCTGAGGATCACGTGCTCCGGCCGGCCGAGATCCTGCCGCAGCCGGCGGGCCCGTTCGGCGACCTCGGGGCGGGCGGCGAGCGCGGACACCTCGGCGGTGTCGATGGCGACCGGGAAGGCGCCGATGCGGACCACCCGGCCGTCCACGCCGATCCGCCGGTCGGTGGCGGGCAGGCCGAGCACCTTGGTGGCGAGCTGGGCGAAGTTGTGCGCGGCCTGGGCCCGCTGGAAACCCACCAGGTCGGCGCCGAGCATGCCGCGCAGCAGTTCGGCGCGGCGGGGCAACTGCATGAACAGTTCCGGCGGCGGGAACGGCACGTGCAGGAAGAACCCGATCCGCAGGTCGGGGCGCAACTCGCGGAGCAGGCCGGGCACCAGCTGCAGGTGGTAGTCCTGCACCCAGACCAGGCCGCCCGGCTCGGCCACCTGGGCCGCGGCCTCGGCGAACCGCTGGTTGACCCGCTGGTACGCCTCCCACCAGCGGCGGTGGTACTCCGGCTGCTCGACGGCGTCGTGGTAGAGCGGCCAGAGGGTGGCGTTGGCGAAGCCCTCGTAGTGGTCGCGGAAGTCCTCGGCGCTCAGCGGCACGGTGTGCATGCGCACGCCGTCCACGTCCGGCAGCTCGGGCGCGGGGCCGGTGCCGCCGGCCCAGCCCACCCAGGTCGCGGGTGTCTGCCGCAGCAGTGGGTGCAGGGCGCTCACCAGGCCGCCGGGGCTGCGGCGCCACTCGAAGGCGCCGTCGGGCGCCACGCTGTCGTCGATGGGGAGGCGGTTGGCCACCACCACGAGGGGGCTCTGTCGCATCTCGGGCAATCCGCTCAGCAGGGGACCGGCGACCCGGAAGGAGACGCAAGCCGGACAGCCGGTGCGGGACGTGACGTTCAGCCTATTCCTACTGACTGTAAGTTACACGCTTGTTACGTCCCGGCCCAGGGCAGGTGGTGTCCCGGCATCCGGGCAGGGCCCGGCGGCGCGGGGTCAGACGACCGCGCCGTCGTCCGGGTCGTGGTCGTCCCGGTCACCCGGACGCAGCCGCCAGATCAGCATCACGAAGCCGGCCAGGATGCCGGTGAAGCCGAGCAGGGTGACCACCGACGGGTCGACGAGCGACACCACGGTGGGGGAGAGGAACAGCAGGAAGCCGAGCACGATGCAGGCCACGCCGAGCACCGCGTACTTGGAGAAGCGGGGCAGCGGGGGCGGCGGAGGCGGGGTGTAGTGCTCCTCGTCCGAGGCCTCGTCGGGCAGGTTCGCGCCGAACGTGTCCAGGCCGTCGAGCAGCGACGGCTCGTCGTGCCGGTCGCGGCTGAGCGAGACACCGGAGACGTCGGCGGCGTACGGCAGCCGGCGCACGTCGGTGGCGGTCGGGCCGGCGGGCTCCTCGGCCCGGCTGCCGGCGGCGGTGCCCGGAGCGGGCGGGTCGTCCACGTCCTCCGCGGCGGGCCAGGGGTGGCTGCCGGCGCTCGGCGCGGTGTAGAAGCCGGCGACGATCTTCGCCCACTCCGCTTCGATGTCCGGCTCGTCGGCGCGCGGCGAGTCGCCCGCGCCCTCGTCGGCGAGCTGGGTGAGGTAGTCCCGCGCGGTGGTCAGGTGCGACCTGTCGACGTAGAGCCGGTCGACCGGGCGGGCCGGGACGGTGGTGGTGCGGGTCACCGGGTTCAGGTCGGCCGAGGGCTGCAGGTAGGCCGCGATGCCACCGGCGGCGAGCACGTCGAGCAGGTGCTCGCCGACGCGTGGATCGACGTCGCCCGCGACCGCGTACTCGGCCGCGTCGAGCCCGTTGTCCCGTCGTCCCCGACGGGGCCCGCCCCCTGACAACGGACACCCCCTTCGCCGTTCCCTGCCCGTGCCCTGAATCGTGACACGTCGGCACCCGGTTCCGGGAGTGCGTTGTGGCGTGCCGCTCGTCGTTCGTACCCTCATCCCGGACTCCGCGGCCGCCGCCGGCGCCCGCGGGGCCACGCGGCGACCCGTCCGCCGCCACCGACACGGGAAGGACGCCGGTGCTGTACTGGCTGCTGAAGTACGTCGTTCTCGGCCCGCTGCTGCGGTTGATCTTCCGCCCGCAGGTCGAAGGGCTGGAGCACGTTCCGTCCACCGGCCCGGTGATCCTGGCCAGCAACCACCTCTCCTTCTCGGATTCGATCTTCACGCCGCTGATCGTCAAGCGAAAAGTCACCTTCATCGCGAAAGCCGAATACTTCACCGGTAAGGGACTCAAGGGCCGCCTCACCAAGATGTTCTTCGTCGGCTCCGGCACCATCCCGGTCGACCGCTCCGGCGGCCGGGCCGCCCGCGCCGCCCTCGACACCCAGCTCTCGGTGCTGCGCGCCGGTGGCATCGCCGGCATCTACCCGGAGGGCACCCGCTCGCCGGACGGCCGTCTCTACCGGGGCAAGACCGGCGTGGCGCGGCTGGCCCTGGAGAGCGGCGCCCCGGTCGTCCCGATGGCGATGCTCAACTCCGACGCCATCCAGCCCACCGGCCAGATCATCCCGAACCTCGGCCGGGTGCGGATCCGCTTCGGGCCGCCGCTGGACTTCTCCCGCTACGCCGGGATGGCCGGCGACCGGTTCGTCGAACGGGCGGTCACCGACGAGATCATGTACGAGCTGATGGAGCTGTCCGGCCGCGAGTACGTCGACACGTACGCCCAGAAGGCCAAGAGCGCCGCGACGCGGCAGCCGGTCCCGGCCTGACCCTCAGCCCGCCCCGGCGATCCGCAGCAGCCCACCGGCGGTGTGCCGGCCGGCGAACTCGCGTACCCGGGCCAGCGTCGCCGCCGCGGCCGGCGGGTCCGCCTCGGTCAGCGGCCCGACCGCCAGCGCGGACGCGATCATCTGGTCGGTGACGTCGGTCATCTCCGCGTACCCCTCGGCGGCCTCGGTGAGCAACCGGCCCGCCCGCGCGGCGTCTCCGTCGCGCCGGGCCAGCGCCGCCTCGGCGGACCGGCCGGCCGCCCGCGCCCAGCGGGTCACCCGTGGCGACCGGGCCAGCAGGTCGCGCACCAGCACTGCGGCGTCGTCACCGAGCAGCGCGGCGACGTGGCCCACCGCGGGCACCCACTCGGCGAACGGGATCATCCGGGTCTGGCGCCAGTCCTCGTCCAGCTCGGTCAGCAGCGCGATCGCCTCGTCCCGGCGCCCCTGCACCGCGCGGCAGAGCGCGGCGTGCGCCAGCGTCGAGCGCAGCACCCGCTGGAAGCCGCTGCGCCGGGCCGCGACGAGCGCCTGGTCCACCAGGTCCTCGCCGGTCCCCGGGCCGGCCGGATCGTCGCCGAGCGCCCGGATCCAGCCGGACACGGCCACGACGTGCATGTCCCACTCGTCGGTCGGGCGCCGGGTCGACCCCTCGGCCATCCGCAGCGCCGCCGTCCAGTCCCCGCTGTAGTACGACCGGGTCCACTGGTCGCTGAAGCTCACCGTCAGGGCGTGCTCGCCGGCCAGGTCCAGCGACCGCTGCTCGTCGACCAGCCGGGCCGAACCGGCCAGGTCGCCCTCCTCCTGGAGCACCCAGGCCAGGTTGTGCACCGCCCGGCGGCGGCCGGTCAGCCGCTCCACCCGGCACTCCTCGGTCACCTCGGCCAGCTCGGCGTACGCCTCCTCGGCGCCGGCCTGGTAGCGGACCACCGCGAGCGTGATGCGCGCGTTCGCCCGGGCCTCGCGCAGCCCCAGCCGCTCGGCCAGCTCGGCGGCGGTGCGGGCGGCCGCGCACGCCGGCTCGGTCTCCGCGTCGAGCATGTGCGCCCGGGCCAGCTCCAGCAGCACCCCCACCTTGTCCTCGCTGTCCGGCAGCGTGGCGTGCAGCCCGATCGCCCGGTCCAGGCAGCGCATCAGCTCCGAGCGGTCGGCCCGGGCGAAGGCCGCCGTGGCCAGCAGCCGCCACGCCTTCGCCGCGCCGGGCCGGTCACCGACGTCGGCCAGCCGGTCGGCGAGCGCGGTGAGCAGCGCCGTGCCGCCGCCGTCCAGGAAACCGTCGCGGTCCCGGTAGAACGCCAGCTCGGCCTGGAACAGCTCGAGTGCCGGGTCCGGCCCGCACTCCACGCTCAGCGCGCGCTCCACGAGCGTGGCCGCCGTGTCCAGCGCGTGCAGGTCGTACGCCCGGCGCGCGGCCCGGTGCAGCGCGGACCGGGTCGCCGCCGCGTGCGGGGCCTGGTCCAGCCCGACCGTACGGGCGATCTCGTGCGCCGCCCACCTGTGGTTGGCCAGCACCTCGGCCAGGTCGTGCAGCCGGCCGTCGGCGAGCTGCTCCAGCCAGTCGGCGGTGCGCTGGTGCCGGACGACCCGCTCGGCGCGGGGCAGCCGCTGATAGCAGACGTCCCGGACCAGGACATGCCGGAACCGGTACTCCGCCTGGCCGGGCATGGCCGAGACGGGCAGCTCGTAGACCAGGTCGCGCCGCTGGAGGTGGTGCAGCGCGCGCTCGACCCACTCCGTCGGTCGGCCCAGCGCCAGCGCCACCGGCGCCGCCCAGAACTGCACGCCGACCACCGAGGCGGCCTGGAGCACCGCCCGGTCGGCCGGGTCGAGCAGGTCGAGCCGGTTGGCGATGACCGCCTGCACGGTACGTGGCATCCCGGCGGTGCCGACCGGGTCGACGAGCGCGAGCGCGGCGGTCCGCTCGGCCAGCCCGCCGTCGAGCAGCATCCGCGCGTACTCCTGGGCGTAGAGCGGGTTGCCGTCGGCGAACTCGATGAGCGGCGCGCGCGCCTCCTGCGGCAGCGTGGCCTGGCCGAGCAGCAGCGAGTAGAGCGTGTCGATGTCCCCGTCGTGCATCGGCGGCACCGAGATGGACATCGCCCCGCTGATCGTGCCGGTCCAGGCGGGGTGCCGCTCCCGCAGCTCCGGCCGGGCGGTGGCGACGACGAGCAGCGGCACGTTGCGGGCCGCCGCGCCGAGCTGCTCGACGAAGGACAGCATCGCCTCGTCGGCCCAGTGCATGTCCTCGAAGACGAGCACCGTGGGGCCGGTCGCCGCCAGGGTGAGCAGGAAACGCCGCCACGCCGCCTCGGTCTCGGCCGAGGTGAGCCGTTCCCCGGAGACGCCGACCAGCGGGCCCAGCGCCTCGGCCAGCCGTACCGCGTGCGGGTCGGCGAGGTGGCCCAGTCGCTCGCGCAGCCGGTCCCGGACGGTGGCCGGGTCGTCGGCGCCGGTCAGCCCGGCCCAGCTCCGGACGATGTCCGCCAGCGCCGCGTAGGTGACGTTCTCGCCGAACGGCGGGCACTGGCCGGTCAGCCAGGTGACCCGGGCGCCGGGCAGGCTGGCGGCGTGCCGGGCCAGTTCGCGCAGCAGCCGGCTCTTGCCCACCCCGGCCGGGCCGAAGACGGTGAGCAGCTGCGAGGTGCGCTCGGTGAGCGTGCGGTGCAACGCGCTGACCAGCAGGCCCCGCTCGTGGTCCCGGTCGACCATCGGGGTCAGCTCGGCGGTCTGCCCGTCGCGCCGGGGCCGCGCCCGTACGGCCAGCCAGATCCGGCTCACCGTCGAGCGGCCGCGCAGGGTCACCGGCGGCTGGTCGTCGTACTCCATCTCGCGCCGGGTGGCCGCCCAGGTGCTCTCGTCGACCACCACGCCGCCCACCGGAGCGAGCCCCTGCAAGCGGCTGGCGGTGTTCACCACGTCGCCGGTGACGAACGCCTGGCCGCCGTCGCGTGCCGCGGACAGGTCGACCAGGGCCTCGCCGGTGGCGATGCCGACCCGGAACCCGAGCGGCGGATGCGGGCCGGCCGGCTGCCGGGCCAGGCTGCGTTGCAGCTCCAGCCCGGCGCGTACGCAGCGCAGCGCGTCGTTGTCGGTGGCCACCGGCGCGCCGAACAACGCCATGACGGCGTCCCCGATGTACTTCTCCACCACGCCGCCGTACTGGTGCACCAGCCGGCGCACGGTGGCGAAGTACGCCTGTTGCAGGCCGCGGGCCTGCTCCGGGTCGGCCCGCTCGGCGTATGTCGTGAAGTCGACGATGTCGATGAAGAGCACGCTCACCTGGCGGCGGTCCTCCTGCACGGCGACTGCGTGGTCGCGCAGCGGCTGACCGCAGTTGGTGCAGAAGTTGGCGCCGGTGTCGTTGGCGTGGCCGCAGCCAGGGCAGGCAGCCGCCAGCGGGCGACCGCACCCACCGCAGAAACGGTCGTCCGGCCCGGCGGTCCGGGCGCAGTGTCCACAGGTGAGGTCGATGTCGGGCTCCGTACGCGTGAGGTCCCCAGTGTCCCGCGCGGCCGCGCAGTCGGGTACCCGACGGGTCGGCGGGACGTCACGGCTGTTCGGCCGGGTCTAGTCTCCCCTAGCAGGAAGTCCCGTCGACAGGGAGTTTGCCGTGCACGTCCGGCTGTCCGCCGCATGGACCGATCCACGGGGGACGGTGTGGGCCGTCGGCGACACGGTCGACGTGGACGCCGTAACCCTCGCCGAACTGGAGGAAAAAGGCATGGTGGAGCAGCCCGCGGGTAGTGGATCGACCGAGACCACGACCACCACGACGACCCCGCCGAAGAAGACCGACCCGTCGAAGATCGGCCCGGGCCCGAGCGCGCCCCCGGCCGACACCGACAACGACTGACCGGGCGTACGACGAACGGGCGTACGACGAACGCGGCGGGGGCCGGCGGGACGACCGCCGGCCCCCGCCGTCGTCGTGTCAGCGGTCGTTCATGCCGGCCCGGCGGCGCAGCGCGGCCACATCGGTGACCACGATGCGGCGGCCTTCGGTGCGCAGCCAGCCGCGGCTGGCGAACGAGCCGATGGCCTGGTTGACGCTCTGCCGGGAACCGCCCGCCATCTCGGCGAGCTGGCTCTGGTTCAACTCGATGGTGATCATCGGGGCTTGGCTCTCGCCGGCCAGCCGGACCAGCGTCTTGGCCACCCGGCCGGGCAGGTCGAGGAAGACGTGGTCGGCGTTCTGCTCGGTGAGCCGGCGGATCAGCTGGCCCAGGGAGCGCATCACCGCGTCCAGGATGCGCGGGTTGGAGTGCACCAGTTCCATGAACGCGGGCCGGGACAGCGCCAGCGCGGCGCAGTCCTCGATCGCCTCGGCCGACGCCGAGCGGGTGGAGGCGTCCAACAGGGACACCTCGCCGAGCACGTCCGGGGGTCGGATGACCGACAGCACCGCGCGTTCGCCGGTCGGTGCGGTGCGGAAAACCGCCACCGCGCCACGGCGCAGCACGATCAGCGACTCACCGGGGTCGTTCTCGACGAAGAGAAGCTGGCCCTTGCGGTAGGTGCGCGGTACGGCGGCGGCGATGACACGTTGCCGCACCTCCGGCTCCAGCCCGGCGAACATCTCCACACCCGTGAGCGCGTCACCCGGCTCCGGCAGGCGAGACTCCACGGCTCAACCCCTCCCCGGTCAGAAGTCACGACTCGCACACCGGGTGAAGCTGTCATTCCCGGTACGAGGCAGCTCAACCGGTTCGGCGCCCGACGGCGGTACACATCAGATCATGACGCTCTCGTCGCGTGCTGTACACCCCCGGAAACACTTCCGTGACCATGCCCGGCCGCCGCCGGCACGCCGCCGACCTCGGCGGACGCCCCGACGACCGGCCCGTGCCGGTGATGGGCGAGGATGGGGGTGATGGTCTACCGCTATTTCTACGACTGCGAATTCATCGAGGACGGCCGCATCGTCGACCTGGTGTCGATCGGCGTCGTCGACGAGTACGGCCGCGAGTTCTACGCGGTCTCCACCGAGTTCGACGACTCCCGGGCGGTGCCCTGGGTGCGGCGCAACGTGCTGGACAAGCTCCCGTCGCCTGCTGACCGGGCGTGGCGCTCCCGCGCGCGCATCCGCGACGACCTGCACGAGTTCCTGCTGGAGCCGGTACGGGACCGGCCGGGCGAGCAGTTGGAGCTGTGGGCCTGGTACGCCGCCTACGACCACGTCGTGCTGGCCCAGCTCTGGGGCGCGATGCCGGCGCTGCCCCGGGAGATCCCTCGCTTCACCAAGGAGCTGCGCCAGCTCTGGGACGACCGGGGGCGCCCCCGGCTGCCGGACGCCGAGGCCGACCGGCACGACGCGCTCGTCGACGCGCGGCACAACCTGGCGCGGTGGCGGGCGATGACCGCGCGGGAGGTTTGACCGGTTCCGCCCAGGGCACCGGAGCGGCATCTACGCCGATCCGAGACAGGAGTGCCCCATGAGCCATGAGCCGACAAACGCCGCGGATGCCCGCCGCCGGGTCACCGAGCTGATCCGGGACGCCCGGATCTGCCTGCTCACCACGACCGGCGTGGACGGCCGTCTGATCAGCCGCCCGATGGGTTTGCAGGAGGCCGATTTCGACGGCGACCTGTGGTTCTTCGCGTACGCCGACTCGGCGAAGGTCCGGCAGATCCGGGTGAATCCGCAGGTCAATGTCGGTTTCTCCGACCAGCGCCACCACGCCTGGGTGTCGGTCGCCGGCACCGCCACCGAGGAGTGGGATCCCGAGCGGGCGAAGGAGCTGTGGAACCCGCTGCTGAAGGCGTGGTTCCCGGACGGGCTGGACACGCCCGGGATCACGTTGATCAAGGTGCACGCCGGGTCGGCGGAGTACTGGGACTCGCCCGGCAGCACCGTGGTCAACCTGCTCGGCTTCGCCAAGGCGGCGGTGACCGGCAAGCCGCCGAAGGCGGGGGAGAACCACGAGGTCGACTACTGACGGGTAGCCCGTCCGCCGTCCGGAACGGCCCGGGGTGCGGTGTCGGCGTACACCTGCGCCGACTACAGTGCGCAGTGACGGCCCGCCCCGGGCCGGCAACGGCGCCGATGGTCTGATCTGACACATATCCTGGGGCTTATCCGGGCTTCACCTGATGCTCCAGGAGGATGAGCAGATCATGCGTATCGGAGTGCTCACCGGCGGCGGCGACTGCCCAGGTCTCAACGCGGTGATTCGGGCGGTGGTCCGCAAGGGCGTCGCCACCTACGGTCACGAGTTCGTGGGCTTCCGGGACGGCTGGAAGGGCCCGCTGGAGGGTCTGACCAAGCCCCTGGGCATCCCCGAGGTGCGCGGCATCCTGCCCCGCGGCGGCACCATCCTCGGCTCGTCCCGCACCAACCCGTTCAAGATCGAGAACGGCGTGGAGCGGATCAAGGACAACCTCGCCGCCCAGGGCGTGGACGCCCTGATCGCGATCGGCGGCGAGGACACGCTCGGCGTCGCGACCAAGCTGCACGAGCTGGGCGTCAACGTCATCGGCGTGCCGAAGACGATCGACAACGACCTCGGTGCGACGGACTACACGTTCGGCTTCGACACCGCAGTCAACATCGCCATGGAGGCGATCGACCGGCTGCACACCACCGCGGAGAGCCACCACCGCACGCTCGTGGTCGAGGTCATGGGCCGCCACGCCGGCTGGATCGCCCTGCACGCCGGCCTCGCCGGTGGCGCCAACGTGATCCTGCTGCCGGAGCGGCAGTTCGACGTCGAGCAGGTCGCCGGCTACGTCGAGAAGCGCTTCCAGCACCAGTACGCCCCGATCGTCGTGGTCGCCGAGGGCGCCCAGCCGCTGGACGGCCAGATGGTGCTGCACAACCAGGAGCTGGACGCGTTCGGTCACGTCCGTCTCGGCGGCATCGGCCAGTGGCTGGCCGAGCAGCTGGAGGCGAAGACCGGCAAGGAGGCCCGCACCGTGGTGCTCGGCCACATCCAGCGCGGCGGCACCCCGACCGCTTTCGACCGGGTGCTGGCCACGCGGCTCGGCCTCCACGCGATCGACGCCGCGAACGAGGGCGACTGGGGCAAGATGGTCGCGATGCAGAGCACGGACATCGTCCGTGTCCCGCTCGCCGACGCCACCCGCGAGCTGAAGACCGTGCCGCTGGAGCGGTACGCCGAGGCCGAAGTCTTCTTCGGCAGCTGATCGACGGCCTACGGGCGTGGCGGGCCGGCGACCCGGCCCGCCACGCCCGTGCCCACGTGACCCGGGAAGGGGTACGGCTGATGGCACGCCAGGTGCACACGGTCGCGGTGATCGGCGCCGGCAAGATCGGTGAGCTGATGCTTTCCGGGCTGCTGCGTTCCGGCTGGCCGGTGGAGCGGCTGCTCGCCACCGCGCGTCGGCCCGCCCGGGCAAAGGAACTGGCCGACCGCTACGGCGTACGGGTGGTGGACAACCTGACCGCCGTGACCGAGGCCGAGGTGCTGGCCGTGTCGGTCAAGCCGCAGGACGCCGCCGCGCTGCTGGACGAGATCGGCCCGAAGGTGCCGGCCGACAAGCTGGTCATCTCGCTCTGCGCCGGCCTGCCGACCGCGTTCTTCAACCGCCGGCTGCCAGAGGGCACCCCCGTGGTCCGGGTGATGACCAACACCCCGGCGCTCGTCGACCAGGCGATGAGCGCCATCTCGGCGGGCGCGCACGCCACCGGCGAGCACCTGGCTCTGGCCGAGGAGATGTTCTCCCCGCTCGGCTCGACGGTGCGGGTGCCCGAGTCGCAGCAGGACGCGGTCACCGCGCTCTCCGGCTCCGGCCCGGCCTACTTCTACCTGCTGGTCGAGGCGATGATCGACGCGGGCATCCTGCTCGGCCTGCCGCGCCAGGTGGCGCACGAGCTGATCGTGCAGACCGCGATCGGCTCGGCGGTGATGTTGCGTGACTCCGGCGAGCACCCGGTGAAGCTGCGTGAGGCGGTCACCTCGCCGGCCGGCACCACCATCTCCGCGATCCGCGAGCTGGAGAACCACGGCGTACGGGCGGCCATGCTGGCGGCGCTGGAGGCGGCCCGGGACCGGGCGCGGGAACTCGCCGCTCAGGCCGACTGACGTTCAGCCGGGCCGCGACGCCGGTCGCGGGTGCCGCCGCAGCAGCAGGATGAGCACGGCCAGGGCGAGCGTCCCCCACAGCGGCACCCAGCGGGGCCGTTGCTGGGCGAGCGTGCCGACCGCGCCGCCGACGCTGTAGCTGACCAGGGCGAGCAGCCCGAGCAGGGTGCCCCGCCGGGCCCGGCCCCGGCCGGCGGTGGGGCCGAACAGCCAGCGGGCGGCCCGCTCACCGGTCTTCGTCGTGGTGTCCGACTGGTAGGTGATCGGCGTCGCGATCCCCGCGGTACGGGTCGCCAGTGTGGTCAGGCTGCCCATGGCGACCGCGCCGGCCGCGGCGAGCAGCACCCGCGACGCCGTGCCGTCCCGGCCGTACGCGAGCACCAGGTTGAGCACCGTCCAGGCGACCATGGCGGCCTCGGTGACGGCGATGTCGACAAGTGGCGCCACGGTCGGCCGGGTGCGACCGCGGAGCAGGGCGACCAGTCCGGCGGCGGTGGCGAACGCGACGATCGAGGCGGCGGAGACCGGCCATGTGGCGTGCCCGCCGGCCGGTCCCATGCCGAGGAAGATGGCGTTGCCGGACTGGTTGGCGACGAACGCGCCGTAGCGCAGGAACGCGAAGGCGTCCAGCGCGCCGGCGGTGACGACGGCGAGCACGAGTGCCGCGAGCGGGTGGCGGAACTCGCGGTAGGAGTCCGCGGAGCCGTACGGCGCCGAGCGGTTCACCCTTCCCCCGTCCGTTCGCAGGAGCAGCCCCGGCGGCGTCCGGGCGTTCCGCTGTCGCACCGCTGCGGCGAACCTACCATATGTCGCTTATGCAGGGCTTTCGACCCTTTTGATGGGAGCCTGCCCGGCCGTGAGGCGAGCCGGCGGGAACTGCGGTCCCCGCAGTGGCGCCGTCCGCTCGAGCAGATCCAGCAGATGTGGGTCGCCGACTACGACCGGCGCAGGCGGGCGCACGCGGATTCATGAGATCTTGCTGAAAACCTCCTTTCCCTGCAAACCACCCCTAATGTGACGGAATAGCCGAAAGTACGTGAAGGGATCGCGACGTGCATCTCACGCCGAAGGAATTCGACAAGCTGACGATTCACTCGCTGGCGATGGTCGCCAACGCCCGCAAGGCGCGTGGGGTCAAGCTCAACCACCCCGAGGCGGTGGCGGTGATCTGCGCGGCGGCGCTCGAGGGCGCGCGCGAGGGCAAGACCGTCGAGGAGGTCATGAACGACGCGAGCCACGTGCTCACGGCCGACGACGTGATCCCCGGTGTGGCGGACATGATCCCGATGCTCCAGGTCGAAGCGGTTTTCACCGACGGGTCACGGCTGATCACCGTCCACTCACCCATCCAGTAGAGCAGCGACCGGAGGCCACGGTCTCCGGCAGAGCGGGGGCGACATGGCGAAGCAACACCCGGGACCGAACTCCAAGCACCTTCGGCCCATCGGCGGCTACAAGCTCAGCGACCAACCCCTGGAACTCAACGCCGGGCGGCCGGTGACCGAGGTGGTCGTGCACAACACCGGCGACCGGCCCATCCAGGTCGGCTCCCACTTCCACTTCTTCGAGGCCAACCGCTTCCTGGAGTTCGACCGTCCGGCGGCGTTCGGGAAGCGGCTGAACATCCCGGCCACGACCTCGATCCGTTTCGAGCCCGGCGACCGCAAGACCGTCCAGCTCGTCCCGTACGGCGGCTCCCAGCGGGTGTACGGCTTCAACGGCCTGGTCCAGGGCTGGACCGGCGACGGGCCGATCCCCGGCTACCGGCCGGACCGGGCCGAGGCGCTCCACCAGGCCCAGACGCGCGGCTTCAAGACCACCTCGCAGCAGCAGGACCAGGGCAAGGGCCAGGACCAAGGCAAGGGCCAGAACGCATGAGTCAGATCTCACGGCAGGAATACGCCGGAATGTACGGCCCGACCACGGGCGACCAGATCCGGCTGGGTGACACCGACCTCTACATCGAGATCGAGAAGGACCTGCGGGTCCTCGGTGACGAGGTCATGTACGGCGGCGGCAAGACCCTGCGCGACGGCATGGGCAGTGCCAGCCAGGCCACCAGTGCCGAGGGCGTGGTGGATCTGGTGATCACCAACGTGACAATCGTCGACGCGCTGCTCGGCGTGGTCAAGGCGGACGTCGGGATCAAGGACGGAAAGATCGCCGGGATCGGCAAGGCCGGCAACCCCAACATCATGGACGGGGTGACCCCGGGCCTGGTGACCGGGCCGGGCACCGACGCGATCTCCGGTGAGCACCTGATCCTGACCGCCGGCGGCATCGACGCGCACGTCCACCTGGTCACCCCGCAGCAGGTGTGGGCCGCGCTGAGCAACGGCGTCACCACCCTCTGGGGCGGCGGCACCGGGCCCACCGACAGCACCAACGGCGTCACCATCACGCCCGGCCCGTGGAACATCCAGAACATGATGCGGTCCTTCGAGGACCTGCCGATCAACATCGGCCTGCTGGGCAAGGGCAACAGCAGCGGCCGGGCGCCGCTCGTCGAGCAGATCATGGCCGGGGTGCCCAGCTTCAAGATCCACGAGGACTGGGGTGCGCCGCCCGCGGTGATCCGGTCCTGCCTGGCCGTCGCCGACGAGTACGACGTCCAGATCAGCATCCACACCGACACGCTCAACGAGAGCGGCTACATCGAGGACAGCATCGCCGCCTTCGAGGGCCGCACCATCCACACCTTCCACACCGAGGGCGCCGGTGGCGGGCACGCGCCGGACATCATCAAGGTCGCCGGCCAGATGAACGTCCTGCCCGCGTCGACCACGCCCACCGTGCCGTACGGCATCAACAGCCAGTCCGAGCTGTACGACATGATCATGGTCTGCCACAACTTCAACCCGAAGGTGCCCTCGGACGTCGCCTTCGTGGAGAGCCGGATCCGCACCGAGACGATCGCCGCCGAGGACGTGCTCCTCGACGAGGGCGTCATCTCGATGATGCAGAGCGACTCGCAGGCCATGGGCCGGGTGGGGGAGACCTGGCTGCGCACCGTCCAGCTCGCCGGGCAGATGAAGAACGTCCGCGGCAAGCTGGCCGAGGACTCCGACGCCAACGACAACTTCCGCGTCCTGCGCTACGTCGCCAAGATGACCATCAACCCGGCGATCACCCAGGGCGTCTCGCACGTCATCGGCTCGGTCAGCCCCGGCAAGCTCGCCGACCTGGTGCTCTGGGAGCCCGCGTTCTTCGGCACGAAGCCGAAGATGGTCCTCAAGGGCGGCATGATCGCCTGGTCGATCATGGGTGACCCGAACGCGTCGCTGCCCACCCCGCAGCCGGTCTACTACCGGCCCATGTTCGGCGCCACCGGTTCGCAGGTCGCCAAGAACTGCGTGACGTTCGTGTCCCGCGCCGCGCACGAGTCGGGCGTGGCCGAGCAGTTGGGCCTGCAACGGCAGGTCGTGCCGGTCTACGGCTGCCGCAACCTGACCAAGCGCGACATGGTGCGCAACGACCGTACGCCGAAGCTCGAGGTCGACCCGGAGACCTTCGCCGTGAAGATGGACGGCGTGCACGCGACAGTGCCGGCGGCCAAGAACCTCCCCCTCAGCCAGCTCTACTTCTTCAGCTGACCCGGCGCGGCGACCGCTCCCGGCCGGGCCGGCGGCGGGGTCGCGTGAAAGGAGAACACATGCTCGTCGAAACGGTACTCGGCAACGTGAACGAGCCGGCCTGGACCGAGCGGCTCCGCGAGGCAAAGGTCGACGACCTGGTCCTCGACCAGTGGGACGCCCAGAAGAGCCGGCTGCGCCGGACCACCAGTCTCGGCACCGAACTGGCGCTGTCCCTGGCCCGCGGCGTACGGCTGCGCGACGGTGACGTGCTCGCCTGGGACGACGCCACCGCGACCGCTGTGGTGGCCCGCATCGCGCTCGGCGAGGTCATGGTGGTGCACCTCGACACGCTGCACGGCGAGTCGCTGGACATGGTGATCCGCTCCGCCGTCGAACTGGGCCACGCGATCGGCAACCAGCACTGGCCGGCGGTGGTGAAGGGCACCAAGATGTACGTCCCGCTCACTGTGGACCGCAAGGTCATGGACTCGGTGATGCGCACCCACGCGTTCACCGGTCTCACCCACGAGTTCATTCCCGGCACCGAGATCATCGCGTACCTGGCCCCGCACGAGTCGCGGCGCCTGTTCGGCGGGGCCGACTCGACCCCGCACACGCACCTGCCCGCCGACCTGAACTGAGGGGCCGCGGTGTCCACGGTGACCGAGGCCCTGAAGCTGCTCCAGTTCGGCGACTCGGTCTTCCCGGTCGGCGCGTTCTCCTTCTCCAACGGGCTGGAGACGGCGGTCGAGCAGGGCGCGGTGCACGACCGGGCCACGTTGCAGGAGTTCGTGCGGACGGTCACCCGCGCCGCCGCCACCGGTGACGGGGTGGCGCTGCTCGTGGCGCACCGCGCCGCCCGTGCCGGTGACCTCGACCGGATCCGGGCGGCCGACGAGGCCGTACACCTGCGCAAGATCAACGAGGAGACGCGGACGATGACCGTCCGCATGGGGCGCAAGCTGGCCGAGGCCGCCGAACGGGTGGTGGGGGAGTCCCTGCTGCGCAAGCGCGTCGCGGAGAGCGGCGCCGGCGTCCCGGTCACCTACCCGGTCGCGCTCGGCGTGCTCTTCGCCGAACTCGGCGTGGGCGAGGCGGACGCGTTCGCCGCCCACCAGTACGGCGCGGCCTCCATGGTGCTCGGCGCGGCGGTCCGGCTGATGCGGGTGGACCACCTCGACACCCAGTCGATCCTCTTCGCGGTCAACGAGCGGGTCGGCGAGGACTACGAGGAGGTGCGCACCGCCGGGCTCGACGACATGCAGAGCTTCGCGCCGCACCTCGACGTGCTGGCCGGCGCGCACCAGCACGCACACGTACGGATGTTCATGAGCTGACCGCTCATCACCTGAAGGGCTTTCAACAATGAAATCAGCGAGTCGGATCGGTGTGGGCGGCCCGGTGGGCAGCGGCAAGACGGCGATCATCGAGGCCGTCGTGCCCCGCCTGGTCGAGCAGGGCCTGCGCATCCTGGTCATCACCAACGACGTGGTCACCACCGAGGACGCCAAGCACGTCCGCCGCGCGCTGACCGGCGTGCTGGTGGAGGAACGCATCGTCGGCGTGGAGACCGGCGCCTGCCCGCACACCGCCGTTCGTGAGGACCCGAGCATGAACCTCGCCGCGGTGGAGGACATGGAGGCGCGGTTCCCGGACAGCGACGTCGTGCTCATCGAGAGCGGCGGGGACAACCTCACGCTCACGTTCAGCCCCGCGCTCGTCGACTACTTCATCTACGTGATCGACGTGGCGGCCGGCGACAAGATCCCGCGCAAGAACGGCCCGGGTATCTCCAAGTCCGACATCCTCGTGATCAACAAGACGGACCTGGCCCCGTACGTCGACGCCGACCTGGACGTGATGGCCCGCGACGCCGAGCTGATGCGCGGCGGCAAGCCGTTCGTGTTCACCAACTGCAAGACCGGCGAGGGCATCGACGACCTGGTGGACCTGGTCCGTCGCAACGCGCTGTTCGACGCCGAAGTGCTGGCATGACCACTCTGGACTCCGTCCGGGAACTCGCGCCGTACCAGGACCAGCCGGCGCAGCTGCCGGCCGCCGCGAACGGCAAGGTGGGCATCCTCCGGCTGGGGTTCGAGCGGCGCGCGGACCGGACCATCCTGCGCGACGTCTTCCGGCAGTCGCCGCTGCTGGTGCAGCGTGCGCTGTACTGGGACGAGGAAATGCCGGGCCTGCCCTGCGTCATGATCCTCACCACCTCCGGCGGCGTGCTCCAGGGCGACCGGCTACGGATGGACGTCGACCTGGGCCCGGGCGCACAGGCGCACCTGGTCACCCAGGCCGCCACCAAGATCCAGGAGATGGACGCCAACTACGGCACCCAGACCCAGAGCTTCACCCTGGCCGACGACGCCTACCTGGAGTTCCTGCCCGAGCCGGTGATCCCGTTCCGGCGCAGCCGGTTCGTCTCCGACACCGTGGTCCGGCTGCCGGAGACCGCGACGATGCTGTACGCCGAGGTGCTCCAGCCCGGCCGCAAGTACTACCGCGACGGCGAGATCTTCGCGTACGACCTGTTCTCCACCACGCTGCGGGCCCAGCGGCCGGACGGACGCCCGCTGTTCGTGGAGAAGTTCGTCATCACGCCCGGCCGCTTCCCGGTGACGCGCATCGGGATGATGGACCGCTTCCACGTCTTCGGCAACGTCGTGCTGCTCACCGACCCGGACCGGGCGGCCCGGGTGTTCGAGCGGACCGCGACACCGGTGTGGGACGAGCAGACACCGCTGGCCACCGCGGTGAGCCGGCTGCCCAACGACGCCGGACTGGTGTTCAAGGTGCTGGGCCAGGAGACCGAACCGGTCCGCGCAGCGGTACGCGAGTTCTGCGTCGCCGCCCGCGAAGAGGTGACCGGCTGCACCTTCCCGCCGGTCTTCAGCTGGCGTTGAGGCGAGGAGAACAGCGACATGGCCGACATCGGACGTGGCTGGCGCCACCTGGCCGACCGGAACCCGGCGGCCGGGTTCGTCGACGCGAGCCTGCGCGGCGCCGCGCAGGTGGTGCTCCAGAACAATCCGCTCAGCGGCCTGCTCATCCTGATCGCGCTGGCCTGGGGCGCGTTCGAGAACGGGACGCCCCGGGTGTTCGGCGGCGGCGTGCTCGCCCTGGTCGTGGGCACCGCCACCGCGCTGGCGCTGCGGGTCGACATGTCCAGCTGGCGCAAGGGCCTGTTCGGCTTCAGCCCGCTGCTGACCGGGCTCGCGGTGCCCACGTTCCTCGACCAGCGCCCGCTGATGTGGCTCTACCTCGTGCTCGGCGCGATCGGCACGGTGGTGGTCACGCTCGCCCTCAACGCCGTGTTCAAACGCTGGAACCTGACCGCCTACACGTTCCCGTTCGTGCTCACGACCTGGTTCCTGCTGATGGCGGCGTACCAGTTCGACAGGTTCACCGTGCTCACCAAGCTGACGCCGAAGTTCCCCGGTGAGGGATCGTCGGCCGGCGGCACGTTCGACTGGGGCCTCGTCCCGACGTTCTTCAAGGGCGTGTCCCAGGTCTACCTGATCGAGAGCTGGGTGACCGGCCTGCTCATCCTCGTCGCCCTCCTGATCAACTCCCGGTGGTCGGCGCTGTTCGCGGTGATCGGCGCCGTCGGCGCGACACTGCTGGCGCTCTGGTTCGGCGCCGACGGCGCGTCCCTGGACAAGGGGCTGTTCGCCTTCAACGCGGTCCTGACCGCGATCGTGGTGGGCGCTGTCGCGCACCGCCCCGGCGCGCTGGTGGCCGTCTACACGCTGTTCGGCATCGCGCTGACGCTGGTCGTGCAGATGGCGCTGACCACGATGCTCACGCCGCTGGGCATCCCGGTGCTGACCGGTCCGTTCAACATCGCCACCTGGCTGTTGCTGCTGCCGGACCGGCACTTCGCGCCGCTGCCCAACCACGAACGGGTCAGGGACAGCGTCCTGCACACCGTGCGCGACTCCGTCCACCTGCGAGAGAAGGAGGGAAACCGTGTCCGCTCCGAACGCGGGTGACACCGCCTGGGTGCTTGTCTGCGCCGGGCTGGTCCTGTTCATGACGCCGGGGCTCGCCGCGTTCTACGGCGGCATGGTCCGTACCCGCAACGTGCTGGCGATGCTGCAACAGAACATGATCGCGCTGGGCGTGGTCAGCCTGACCTGGGTGCTCGTCGGCTACACCATCGCCTTCGGCGACGACGCCGGCAGCGGGCTGTTCGGCAACCTGGAGCTGTTCGGGCTCACCGACCTGAAGGTGCCGCCCGCGCCGAACCTGCACGTGGTCGACGGCCGGATCACCATCCCGACGCTGGCGTTCGTACTGTTCCAGATGATGTTCGCGGTGATCACGCCCGCGCTCGTCACCGGCGCCACCGCGGGTCGGCTCAAGTTCGGTGGCTGGGTGCTGTTCCTCGCGGTCTGGTCGATTGTGGTCTACGCGCCGATCGCGCACTGGCTCTGGCACCCCGGCGGATGGCTCGCCAAGTTCGGCACCCAGGACTGGGCCGGCGGTCTCGTCGTGCACGCCAGCGCCGGCGCCGCCGTCCTCGCCGTCCTGCTCGTCATCGGCCGCCGCCGGGACTGGCCGCACACCGCCGCGCCACCGAACTCGATTCCGCTGACCATCGTCGGCGCCGGCATCCTCTGGTTCGGCTGGTTCGGCTTCAACGGCGGCGACGGCCTCCAGGCCAACGGCCTGGCCGCGCAGGCCGTCCTCAACACGCACCTGGCCGCCGCCGCGGCGATGCTCGTCTGGCTGGCGCTGGAACGCGTCACGGACGGACACAGCACCGTCGTGGGCGCGGTCTCCGGCGCGGTCGCGGGCCTGGCCACCGTCACCCCGACCGCCGGGTACGTCAACGCGGCCTCGGCCGTCGCAATCGGCGCGCTGGCCGGCCTGGTCTGCCACTTCGCGCTGAAGCTGAAGTACCTGCTGCGCCTCGACGACGCGCTCGACGTG
Source organism: Micromonospora sp. CA-248089 (assembly GCF_050948515.1). Classification (NCBI taxonomy): domain Bacteria; kingdom Bacillati; phylum Actinomycetota; class Actinomycetes; order Micromonosporales; family Micromonosporaceae; genus Micromonospora; species Micromonospora sp. CA-248089. The sequence continues at coordinate 4,696,280 of NZ_CP192016.1, read as the reverse complement.
CTTGCCGTGCACTTCGTCGGCGGCATGCTCGGCACGCTCCTGCTCGGCCTGTTCGGCAACCGCGGGGTCAACCCGCTCGGCGCCGACGGGCTGTTCCTCGGCGGCGGAGGTGGCCTGCTGTGGCGCCAGCTCGTCGGCGTGGTGAGCGTGGTCGCGTTCTCCTTCGTCCTGACCTGGCTGATCGCCGCCGGGGTGCAGGCGCTCATCGGCCTGCGCGTACCGCCGGCCGACCAGGAACGCCTGGACCAGGCGCAGCAGGGCGCCGACGCGTACCACCTGGGCGGCGTCACCAGCCTGACCGCGCCCGGCGCACCCCGGCGTCGTACCGCGCCGGCGCCGGCCGGCGAACCCTCCGTGCCGCAGGGCCAGCGGGTACGGGTGGTCACCGCGCTGCTGGAACCGGACCCGGCGGCGAACAGCGCCGACCTGCGCGACGCGCTGCTGCGCGCCGGCGCGATCTCGGTCATCGTGAGTGACGCCGCCGTGGCGACCACGACACCGCAGACCAGCCTGCTGCCCCGCGGCTACTGGCAGGACCAGCCCCTCGCCGCCCGGCTGCGCGTCACCGTGCTGGTGGGCGCGGACGGGGTGGGGGCGGTGCTGGACGAGTTGGACCGGATGGGCGCGCGCCGGGCCGACACGTTCGTGCAGGAGGCGGAACGCGTCCAGTCCTGACAGTCGGCGGCGAAAACCGCTGTCCGGTTGTCGGGTGCACTGGTAGAAAGCCGACGTGCACAAGACGTTGACGTTCTCCGATCATCTGCGGCTCATCGACGAACGGTCGACCGCCTTCCGCACCACGGTCGCCGCGGCGCCCAGCCTCGACATGACGGTTCCCACCCATCCGGAGCGGACGCTGTTCGATCTCGTCCGACACGTGGGCACGGGCCGCCGCAAAGCAGCCGCGATCGTCGCCGCGGGGCCCGCGGACGGGCCCCCGGAGGCGTCGGCATGGGAGGACGGAGTGGGTGCGCCCCGGGAACGCGAGGCGCTGCTCGCCTGGTGGACCGAGTCCGTCGAGCGGTTGACGAGGGCGCTGGGTGAGGCCGGCCCGGATCGCGGTTGCTGGACGTGGTGGGACGACTCGCCGTCCCCGCAAACCGCTGGTGCCTGGGCGCGGCGACAGGTTCCCGAGATCGCGGTGCACACCTACGACGCCCAGCTCACGGTGGGCAGCCCTCAGCCGCTGCCGGAGGAGGTCGCCCTCGACGGTTTCGACGACTGCCAGTTCACCCTCTGCGCGACGACCGTCGCCTGGCCGCACCGGCCCGCCGTCGTCGACTACCACGCCGTCGAGGGCCGCTCCTGGCGCCTCCGGCTGTCCGCCGACGGGGCGCAGGTCGCCCACCTCACGCCCGCTGCCGGTGGGGCCCCGGACACGGCCGACGTCTCCGCCCGGGGCACCGCCAGTGACCTGGTCCTGTTCTTCTACGGCCGCATACCGCTGGATTCCCTGCAGTTCGACGGCGACCGTCGCATCTTCGACCAGCTCGCGGCCTGGGACCCGTCCGTGTAGCCGGTCGTGCCGCATACTGGCTCGGTGTTCACTCTCGCCCAGGCGCGACACCTGGTGGCAACGTTGCGGCCGCGCGTCGACGAGCTGATCCGGTTGCGGGCCGACCTGGCCGAGCTGCGTGTCGATCTGGCCGACCACGGCGTCAGCGCGCTCGGCGGGCTGGCCGAGGTGAAGGCGTTGGAGGCGCGCCTGCATCTCGTGGTGGACGAGTTCCACCAGCACGAGATCGCGGTCAAGGGAATCGCTCCGGTGCTGCTCGACTTTCCCGGTGAACGTGACGGCCGGGCGGTGCTCTGGTGCTGGCTGGAGGGGGACACCGACATCCGGTGGTACCACCGGGTCGAGTGCGGGTTCGCCGGCCGCCGTCCGGTCTGAGCCGTTCGTGGGTGACGCGCGGCGGGCGGTGCCGTCCGACGCCGACGAGCTGGTGCGGTTGCGTGGGCTGATGCTGGCCGGAATGAGTGGGGTGCCGACGCCGCCGGGTCGCTGGCAGGACGTCGCCCGGGACAATCTGCATGCCTGGCTGGCCGAGCCGGATCCCTGGCTCGCCGCCTTCGTGGTCGACACGCCGGACGGCGCGTCGCTGGCGGCCTGCGCGGTGGGCACTGTGGAGCGGCGGCTCGGCGGGCCGGACGACCCGAGCGGCCTGGTCGGGTACGTCTTCAACGTCAGCACCGACCCGGCGTACCGCCGGCGTAGCCACAGCCGGTCATGCGTGACCGCGCTGCTGGCCTGGTTCCGGGAGCGGGGCGTACGCCGGGTCGACCTGCGGGCCTCGGCGGCCGGCCGGCCGCTCTACCGCGCCCTGGGTTTCCGGGAGACCGCCGACCCGGCGATGCGGCTGACCTTTCCGGCGGAATCCTTCATTCCACCCCGCGAAACCGGCAGCGATTTGTAGCGAGTAGTCGCTATGCGCGCCGAACCGCAAATCGGTGATCTTCCATGCCCCGTGATCTTATTGATATCTATCTCTCACCACCACTTCACGCCCCCAGGAGTGCGACGTGCGGAGATCCCGTCTTGCCACCCTCGCCCTGACCCTGGCCGCCTCGGTCGGGGTCACCCTGTCTCTGGCCGCCCCCGCCCAGGCGGCCCCGACCGACCGCTACGTCGCGCTCGGCGACTCGTACGCCTCCGGCGTCGGCGCCGACAGCTACACGTCCGAGAGCGGTAACTGTCTACGCAGTACGAACGCCTACCCGGCGCTCTACAACGCCAACATCAAGCCCGCTTCGTACCGGTCGGTCGCCTGCTCCGGCGCCACCACGACGGACGTCATCAACAGCCAACTCTCCGCGCTCTCCTCGACCACGACGCTGGTCAGCGTCACGGTGGGCGGCAACGACGTCGGCTTCGCCAACATCATGAGCACCTGCGTGCTCCAGGGGGAGACCCAGTGCGTGGCGGCTGTGCAATCCGCCATGAACGTGGCCCGCACCTCGATGCCGGGCCGCCTCGCCAACGTCTACAACGGCATCAAGAGCCGCTCGCCCTCGGCCCGCGTCGTGGTGGTCGGCTACCCGGTCTTCTACCAGCTCGGCACGACCTGTGTCGGGCTCAGCGCGACGTCCCGGGCGAAGATCAACGAGGGCATCAACCTGCTCGACGACATCACCCGTACGGCCGCCGTCTCGGCCGGCTTCACATTCGCCGACGTCCGCTCCATCTTCGTCGGCCACCAGCTGTGCAGCTACGGGACCAAGTGGCTGCACGCGCTCAACGTGCTGAGCCTGAGCAAGTCGTACCACCCGACGGCGGCCGGGCAGTCCGGCGGCTACTACCCGGTCTTCCGGGCCGCCGCCGGCTGACCCGCCCGACGGCAGCGGCACGCCTCCGAACGGGGGCGTGCCGCTTCGCCGTGCCCGGCGGCCGTCAGGCCGGCAGAACCTTCTCAATCGCCGTACGCAGCTCGGGATCCTCGGGCGTGACCTGCGGGCCGAACCGGGCGGCCACCGTGCCGTCCGGCGCGACGAGGAACTTCTCGAAGTTCCAGCGCACGTCGCCGGTGTGGCCCTCGGCGTCCGGCGTGGACACCAACTCCGCGTAGAGCGGGTGCCGGTCCGGCCCGTTGACGTCGACCTTCTCCGTCAGCGGGAACGTCACGCCGTAGTTGACCTGGCAGAACTCCTCGATCTCGGCGGCGCTGCCCGGCTCCTGGCCGGCGAACTGGTTGCACGGCACCCCGAGCACCGTCAGCCCGCGTCCGGCGTACGTGTCGGCGAGCTCCTGAAGGCCCGCGTACTGCGGGGTGAGGCCGCAGCGGGAGGCCACATTGACCACGAGCAGGGCGCGGCCGCGGTAGCGGCCGAGGTCGGCCGGGCCGCCGGTGAGGGCGTCGATCTGGACGTCGAAAACGGTAATGGGACGAGGCTACGACTCGTCGTGCCCACCGTCCCGCGTCACCCGTGAAATCGATGCATCGACATCTTGACGAAGTGGTGACGGCGTGAGTAGCGTCTCAGCAATCAATTTGGAAAGTTTCCTAACTATTGGAGGGACGCCGTATGAAGAGATCGCTCCGCCGGGCCCTGTGGGCCACCGGCGCCGTGGTCGCGCTCGCGGTCGCCGCGGTGCCCATGACCACCGCGTCGGCCGCCGGCAGCGTCACCGCCACGTTCGCCAAGGTGCAGGACTGGGGGACCGGCCACGAGGGACGGGTGACCGTCACCAACGGCACCAGCTCCACCGTCAACGGCTGGCGCATCGAGTTCACGCTGCCCTCCGGCACCTCGATCAGCAGCTCCTGGGACGCCGACATCACCCGTAGCGGCGACCGCTACGTGGCGGTCAACAAGAGCTGGGCGTCGACGCTCGCCCCCGGCGCCAGCTTCAGCTGGGGCTACAACGGCACCGGCGCGTACAAGGCGCCGGTGAGCTGCACCATCAACGGTGGCACCTGCACCGGCGGCGGCACGCCGACGACCACCGCGCCGACCACCGCACCGCCGACCACGACGCCACCCACCACCACTCCGCCGACGACCACCCCGCCGACCACGCAGCCGCCCACCACGCCGCCGCCCGGCGGCAAGAAGATCGTCGGCTACTTCGCCGAGTGGGGCGTCTACGCCCGCAACTACCACGTCAAGAACATCCACACCAGCGGCTCGGCCGCGAAGCTGACCCACATCCTGTACGCCTTCGGCAACACCACCGGCGGCCGGTGCAGCATCGGGGACAGCTACGCCGACTACGAGAAGGCGTACACCGCGGCGGACAGCGTCGACGGCGTCGCCGACACCTGGGACCAGCCGCTGCGCGGCAGCTTCAACCAGCTGCGCAAGCTCAAGAAGATGTACCCGAACCTGAAGGTGCTCTGGTCCTTCGGCGGCTGGACCTGGTCCGGCGGCTTCACCCAGGCCGCGCAGAACCCGGCCGCGTTCGCCGACTCCTGCTACTCCCTGGTCAAGGACCCGCGCTGGGCGGACGTCTTCGACGGCATCGACGTGGACTGGGAGTACCCGAACGCCTGCGGCCTCCAGTGCGACAGCAGCGGCCCGAACGCGTTCAAGAACGTGGTCTCGGCGCTGCGGAGCAAGTTCGGCTCCAGCTTCCTGGTCACCGCGGCGATCACCGCCGACGGCAGCAACGGCGGCAAGATCGACGCCACCGACTACGCCGGCGCCGCGAACAGCCTCAACTGGCTGATGCCGATGACGTACGACTACTTCGGCGCCTTCAACGCCCAGGGGCCGACCGCGCCGCACTCGCCGCTCTACTCCTACGCGGGGATCCCGCAGCAGGGCTTCTGGTCCGACGCGGCGATCCAGAAGCTCAAGTCCAAGGGCGTACCGTCCAGCAAGCTGCTGCTCGGCGTCGGGTTCTACGGACGCGGCTGGACCGGCGTGACCCAGGCCGCGCCCGGCGGCAGCGCCACCGGCGCGGCACCTGGTACCTACGAGGCCGGCATCGAGGACTACAAGGTGCTCAAGAACAGCTGCCCGGCCACCGGCACCGTCGGCGGCACGGCGTACGCCAAGTGCGGCAGCAACTGGTGGAGCTACGACACGCCGTCGACCATCGGCGGCAAGATGAGCTACGCCAACAGCCAGGGCCTCGGTGGCGCGTTCTTCTGGGAACTCTCCGGTGACACCAGCAACGGTGAGCTGATCGGCGCCATCAAGGGCGGTCTCGGCTGAGCCGAGTGCCGACGCACCACCCACCCGGCGGGGAGGGGCCGCACCGGCCCCTCCCCGCCCGCGTGCCGTCCTGGCCGAGCGCGCCGATCCGGGTCAGGATGGGGAGTCACCCGGCCACGCGGGCCGGATGTGACACACTCGCCGCTCGACGAGTCCACGCGACGGGAGGACAGATGGGCCGCAGCCACCGGGACCGGTTCGCCGGTCTCGTCGTCCTCGCGCTCCTGCCTGCGGCCCTGGCCGCCTGCGGCTCGGGCGGCCAGGACGGCAAAGACGCCCCGCCCAGCGGGAAGGCGCCGGCCGAGGAGGCGGCGGCCAAGAGCCGCGAACGTGTGCAGGCGTACCTGGACGCGCTCACCGCCCGCGACGCCGCCGCCGGCCGCAGCCAGCTCTGCGCGCCCATGCACGCCGCCTTCGACTCCGCCGCCACCGGCCCGAACGGCGACTTCGCCGACCACTTCACCGTGCCCGAGGCGACGATCACCGAGGTCCGCTCCGGCCCGAACGGCCAGGAGGTCAGCGCCTCGATCACCGTCGCCGTCGGCTCGCGCAAGGCCGCCCGGTCGCTGCTGTTCACCGTCACCCGTACCGGGGCGGACTGGTGCATCTCCGGCGAGGTGCCCGGCGAGCCCGTGGTCGAGGCGACCGCCGACCCGGCGGAGCCGCCGCCGCCCTCGCCGGTGCCCTCCCAGTGACCGGAACCATCCCCCTCGGCGGCGAGTGATCGAGACGGTCGCCGTACGCTTTCCTTCATGCGCCATGAGTGGCATCAGCTGAGTCACCCCGCCGTGGGCAGCCCTGGTCTGCAGACCAGCCGCCCGACCGCCGACTCCGCCGAGGACGCGGCCCTCGGCCTCGACCGTTGGCGGGAGCTGCCGCGCGCCCAGACCCCGCCGTGGGACGACCCGGCCCAGGTCGCCGAGGTCTGCCGGGTGCTGGACACGGTGCCCTCGGTGGTCGCGCCCTACGAGGTCGACCAGTTGCGGCAGCGGCTGGCGCTGGTCTGCGAGGGCAAGGCGTTCCTGCTCCAGGGCGGTGACTGCGCGGAGACCTTCGCCGACAACACCGAGAGCCACCTGCTCGCCAACGCCCGCACGCTGCTCCAGATGGCCATCGTGCTCACCTACGGCGCGTCGCTGCCGGTGGTCAAGGTCGCCCGGGTCGCCGGCCAGTACACCAAGCCCCGGTCCCTGCCGACCGACGCCCGGGGCCTGCCCGCCTACCGCGGCGACATGATCAATTCCCTGGAGGCCACGCCGGAGGCGCGGGTCGCCGACCCGCAGCGCATGATCCGGGCGTACGCCAACTCGGCCGCCGCGATGAACATGCTCCGGGCGTACCTGGCCGGCGGGCTGGCCGACCTGCACGCCGTGCACGACTGGAACAAGGACTTCGTCCGGCAGTCCCCGGCCGGCGAGCGCTACGACGCGATCGCCCGCGAGATCGACCGGGCGCTGGCCTTCATCCGGGCCTGCGGGATGACCGACGACGAGGCGCTGCGCACCGTCACGCTGCACTGCTCGCACGAGGCGCTGGCGCTGGAGTACGACCGGGCGCTGACCCGGATCTCCAACGGCAAGGCGTACGGCCTGTCCGGGCACTTCCTCTGGATCGGCGAGCGGACCCGGCAGATCGACGGCGCGCACATCGACTTCATCTCCCGCATCGCCAACCCGATCGGGGTCAAGCTCGGCCCGACGACCACTCCGGACGAGGCGATCGAGCTCTGCGAGAAGCTCAACCCGGACAACATCCCCGGCCGGCTCACGCTGATCAGCCGGATGGGCAACCACCGGGTCCGCGACGCGCTGCCGCCGATCGTCGCGAAGGTCACCGCCGCCGGCGCGAAGGTCGTCTGGCAGTGCGACCCGATGCACGGCAACACGCACGAGTCCTCGAACGGCTACAAGACCCGGCACTTCGACCGGATCGTCGACGAGGTGCTCGGCTACTTCGAGGTGCACAGGGGCCTGGACACCCACCCGGGCGGCCTGCACGTCGAGCTGACCGGCGAGGACGTCACCGAGTGCCTGGGCGGCGCCCAGGGCATCGAGGACCTGGACCTGCCCGACCGGTACGAGACCGCCTGCGACCCCCGGCTGAACACCCAGCAGTCGCTGGAGTTGGCGTTCCTGGTGGCGGAGATGCTCCGTGGCTGACGCGATCGATCTGCGGACGGACACCGTGACCCGGCCGACGCCGGGGATGCGGGAGGCGATGGCCGCCGCCGAGGTGGGCGACGACGTCTACGGCGAGGACCCGACGGTCACCGCGCTGGAGGCCGAGGTGGCCGCGCTGTTCGGCCACGAGGCGGCGCTGTTCGCCCCGAGCGGCTCGATGGCCAACCAGATCGCGCTCCAGTTGCACGTACCGCCCGGTGACGAGTTGCTCTGCGACGCCGACGCGCACGTGGTCACGTACGAGGTCGGCGCCGCCGCCGCGTACGGTGGGATCTCCTCGCGGACCTGGCCGGCGGTGGGCGCGGAGCTGGACCCCGACGTGGTCGCCGGGATGATCCGGCCGGACGGCTACTTCGCGGTGCCCACGCGGGCGATCGCGGTGGAGCAGACCCACAACCGGGGCGGCGGCGGGGTGATCCCGCTGCCGACGCTGCGCCGGATGCGTGCGGTCGCCGACGAGCACGGGGTGGCCCTGCACTGTGACGGCGCGCGAATCTGGCACGCGCACGTCGCCGACGGGGTGCCGCTTGCCGAGTACGGCCTGCTGTTCGACACGCTGTCGGTGTGCCTCTCCAAGGGCCTCGGCGCGCCGGTCGGCTCGCTGGTGGTGGGCAGCGCCGAGAAGATCGCCCGGGCGCGGTTCCTGCGCAAGCGGATGGGCGGCGGCATGCGGCAGGTCGGCATCCTCGCCGCCGCCGGCCGGTACGCGCTGGCGCACCACGTCGAGCGGCTCGCCGACGACCACGCCAAGGCGGCCCGGCTGGCCGAGGCGGTCGCCCCGCACGGGGTGCTCGCGTCTGTGGTGCGCACCAACATCGTGCCGATCGACCTGACCAAGCACCCGCTGGACGCGCACGCGCTGGCGGCGGCCGCGCGGGCGGAGGGGTTGCTGATCTCGGTGCTCGGCCCGCGTACCGCCCGGCTGGTCACCCACCTGGACGTCACCGACGCGCAGGTCGACCGCGCCGCCACCATCCTGGACGCCGCCCTGCGCGCCTGACCTTCCGCCCCTGGGCGCTCCACCCCCGCCTCGTTGATCAAGGAGTTTGTGTCCGATTCCGCGCCGTAGCGGGACACGAACTCCTTGATCACCGCGGTCTCGCGGGGGGAGAGGGAGGGGGGAGGGGAACTGTCAGGGGTGGAGACGCTTCAGGGCGGCGATGTCGGCGGCGTGGCCGATGTGCTTCTCCGTGGGGGTCTCCACCAGCACGGGCACACCGGCGGTCGCCGGGTGGCGCATCAGCTCGGCGAACGCCGGCTCGCCGATGGTGCCCTTGCCGATGTTCTCGTGCCGGTCCCGGGTGGAGCCGCACAGGTCCTTCGAGTCGTTCGCGTGCACCAGCCGCAGCCGGTCCGCGCCCACGGTGGCGACGAGCGTGTCGAGCGTGGTGGTCATGCCACCCTCGGCGGCCAGGTCGTGACCGGCCGCCCAGGCGTGGCAGGTGTCGAAGCAGACCCCGAGCATCGGGTGCCGGTCGACCGCGTCCAGGTAGGGGCCGAGGTGCTCGACCCGGGACGCCAGTGACCGGCCGCCCCCGGCACTCGGCTCGACCAGCAGCATCGGCCCACCGGTGGCAGCGACCTCGTCGAGCAGCGGAAGCAGTGCCTCGCGGACCTGCCGCAGGGCCGCTTCGGCGTGACCGGCGTCGACCGAGCTGCCGGCGTGGAAGACCACGCCCTCGGCGCCGATCGCCCGGCCCCGCCGCAGTGCGTGCGCCAGCGTCTCGGCCGACCGGGTGACTGTTGCCGGGGTGGGGGAGCCGAGGTTGACCAGCAGCGACGCGTGGATGAAGACGGGCAGGCCACGCTCGCCGCACCCGTCGCGGAACAGCGTGTCCTGCGCCGGGTCGCCGGCCGGCAACGCCCAGCCGCGCGAGTTCGAGACGTAGACCTGCACCACCTCGGACTCGGCCGCGTCCGCGTACGGCAGGGCCGCCCGGGCCAGGCCGCCGGAGGTGGGGGTGTGCGACCCCACCCGCCGGCGCCCGTCACACCCGCTCACAGGCACGTCACCGTGATCGTCGTACCCGGCGGCACCGGCGTGTTCTCGGCCGGGTTCTGGATCCGGACGATGCCGTTCGGGTTGAGCTGGACGTTGACCGGGAAGCCCTGGCTCTCCAGCGTCTGTTTGGCCTGCTGGCAGGGCATGTCGATCACGCGGGGCACGGCCACCTGCGGCGGGCCCTTGCTGATCTCCAGCTTGACCTGGGTGCCCTTCTCCACGCCGGCGCCGTCGGCCGGGCTCTGGCCGAGGATCTCGTCCTTCGGCTTGTCGGACTCCTTGACGGTCTCCACCGGCTTCAGCCCGAGCTGTGCGAGGATGGTGCGCGCTTCGGCAAGGCTCTTGCCGACCAGGTTGGGCACCGTCACCGGCGCGCGACCCTTGCTGAGGATCACCGTCACCTTCGCGCCGGGCTTGACCACAGTGCCCACCTTCGGGTCCGTGGCCAGCACCACACCCGCCGGCAGCGCGTCGTCGTACCGGGAGGAGCCCTTGGCCACGACCAGGTTGGCGCCCTCCAGCTCGGCCTGGGCCAGCGCGTAGTCCTTACCGACCACGTCCGGCACCGGCAGCCGCTCCGGGCCGAGCGACAGGGTCAGCGTGATCGTGCCGCCCTTGACGATCCGCGCGGCCGAGCCGGGATCCTGCACGAGCACGGTGTCCTTGGGGGCCTGCTCGTCGTGGCGCGGGGCGGTGTACCGCAGCGTGAAGCCGCCGCGCTGGGCCTGCGCCTCCGCGTCGGCCTTGGTCAGGCTCACCATCTGCGGCGCGACCGTGTAGCGGCCCACGCCGAACCACCAGCCACCCACCGCGGCGACCAGGCCGAGCACCACGACCGCCGCGGCGACGGCCAGCCGCCCGCGCGGCGAACCCATGATCCGGGTACGCAGGGCGGCGAACCCGGTCCCCGGGTCGTCCTCCTCGACGGCGCGACGCCGGTGCGGGCGCGGCGCGGCGCCCCCCTCGGGCAGCCGGGCCCACGACGGGCGCTCGGCCGGCCGGACCGCGGCCACCATCTGGGTCGGCTGGCTCAGGATCGCCGTGTCGTCGCTGAGCTGCGGCAGCACCGTGGTGTGCGCGTGCGGGTCGCCCAGCTGCTCGCGGGCGGCCTGCACCTCGCTCAGCAGCGCCGCGGCGTCGGCCGGCCGACCGGCCGGATCCCGCCGGGTGGCCCGGGCGACGAGCGCGTCGAGGGCCGGCGGCAGCGTCGGCACCAGCGTCGACGGCGCCGGTACGTCCCGGTCGACGTGCTGCCACGCGACCTCCACCGGGCGGTCGCCGTCGTACGGCACCCGGCCGGTGAGCATCTCGAACAGCACGATGCCGGCGGAGTAGACGTCGGTGCGCGGATCCGCGTGGCCCTGGGTGACCAGCTCCGGCGCGACGTACGCCACGGTCGCCATGAGCTGGTTGCCGTTCTCGTCCTCGGCGCTCGCCTCGACGGCACGGGCCAGCCCGAAGTCGGCCACCTTGACCACGCTGTCGACCAGGTTGCGGCTGCCGCCGGTGGGCACCTCGGCGACGAGCACGTTCTCCGGCTTGACGTCGCGGTGCACCAGGCCGGCCCGGTGCGCGGCGGCCAGCGCGGCGAGCATCTGCTCGGTGATCGCGAGCGCCTCGTCCGGGTTCAGCCGGCGGCGCTCGGCGAGCACGTCGCGCAGCGTGCGGCCACGGACGTACTCCATCACCAGGTACGGCAGGCCGGCGTGGATGCCCTGGTCGTACACCGCCACCACGTTCGGGTGGGTGAGCCGGGCGATCGTCTTCGCCTCGTCGGTGAAGCGCTCGACGAAGCCGGCCATCCGGGCCTGGGCCTGCGGCGCCTGGGTCGGGTGAATGATCTTGACCGCCACGGTGCGCTCCAGGCGCTCGTCGGTGGCGGTGTACACGGTCGCCATGCCGCCACGGGCGACGCGACCGCGAATGCGGTAGCGCCCCTCGATCAGCGAGCCCAGCAACGTGTCGGCGACCTGTGTGTCCATCGGCAGGCAGTCTATGTGTCGGAAGGATGAAGGTAGAACAGGATGCTACCGCCGGGTTGCGACACGGGGGGACCGCCGCGCTCCCGGCGGCGGTGCGGGGTGCCGTGCACCGGGTGCGGCGGGCACGTGGCAGGGTGGTCGGGTGACCGATTCCGTACCCGCCGAGACCGGCCCCGACCTGGCCGGACCGGCTGACCCGGCCGGCTGGCTGACGCTGCCCGACGTGGCCGAGCGCCTGGACCTGTCGATCAGCAAGGTGCATCAGATGATCCGCGACCGCGAACTGATCGCGGTGCGCCGCGACGGCGTGCGCCGGATCCCGGCCGACCTGGTGGCCAACCGCACCGTGCTCAAGCACCTGCCCGGCGTGCTCAACCTGCTCTCCGACGCCGGATACGACGACGAGGAGGCGCTGCGCTGGCTCTACCGGGAGGACCCGTCGCTTCCCGGCACCCCCGCCGTAGCCCTCGGCGGCGACCTGGCCCGAGAGGTAAAACGCCGAGCCCAGGCCGTAGCCTTCTGACCCCGCTCCCGCCCCGCCCCGCTCCCGCTCCCGCTCCCGCTCCCGTCGATCATGAAGTTGGCGGCGAAGTCGATCTCCGAAAGTGCCGCCAACTTCATGATCGACCGCTGAAGGGGCGGGCGTGCGGTGGGTTGGGCGGGAGGGTGGTCAGGCGGGGCGGCGGGTGGCGGCGATGGCCAGGTCGACCAGGGCCTGACGGGCCTCGGTGTCCAGGTCGACGGCGGTGAGCGCGGCCAGGGCGCTCTCGGTGAGCTCGCTGATGTGCCGCTCGGCCCGGTCCAGCGCGCCGCTCGTGGTGATCAGCTCGCGCAGCCGGTCCACCCCGGCCGCGTCCAGGTCCGGTACGCCGAGCCCGGCCAGCAGCGCCTCCCGGCCGGCCGGGTCGAGCGTCTCCAGGGCCGCCGCCACCAGGTACGTGCGCTTGCCCTCGCGCAGGTCGTCACCGGCGGGCTTGCCGGTGCGCTCCGGGTCGCCGAACACCCCCAGCACGTCGTCGCGGAGCTGGAACGCCTCACCCAGCGGCAGCCCGTACGCCGAGTACGCGGCGTGCACCTCCGGCGGCGCCCCGGCCAGCGCGGCGCCCAGCAGCAGCGGGCGCTCGACCGTGTACTTCGCCGACTTGTACCGGGCCACCTTGGCGGCCCGGTCCAGCGAGGTGTCCCCGGTGGCCTGGGTCAGCACGTCCAGGTACTGCCCGACGGTCACCTCGGTGCGCATCTCGTCGAAGACCGGCCGGGCCCGGGCCACCGTGGCCGGCGGCAGGCCGGAGGAGTGCAGCAGCTCGTCGGACCAGACCAGGCACAGGTCGCCCAGCAGGATCGCCGCGGCGTCGCCGAAGGAGTCCGCGTCGCCGCCCCAGCCGGCCGCGCGGTGCCGGGCGGCGAACCGCCTGTGCATCGCCGGCTCGCCGCGCCGGGTGTCCGACCGGTCCATCAGGTCGTCGTGGATCAGTGCGCTGGCCTGCACGAACTCCAGCGCGGCCAGGGTGGCGACGACCTGGTCGGAGTCGACCCCGCCGGCACCCCGGTAACCCCAGTAGCCGAACGCCGGGCGCAGCCGCTTGCCGCCGCCCAGCACGAACGCCTCGATCGCCTCGGCGACGGGCAGCAGGCCGTCGTCGACGGCGGTCAGCCAGCCGCGCTGGCCGGCGAGGAACTCGGTGAGCGCCTTGTCGATCCGCTGGCGCAGGCCGGCGCGGTCGACGGGGGATACGGGAGCAGCGTGGGTCACGCCACGACGCTAGCGGTTCACACCCGTTCCCGCCGTGCCCGGCGCCCGGCGTGCCTCGTGGCTCACCTGCCCGGACGGTCGCGCGGATGACGCGGCACGCCGGACGGCAGGTACGGGCGGGCCGAGGCGACCAGTCGCGCGTACCCCCGGGTGGCCGGACCGGGCGGTGCGTGCGCCAGGCCGCGGCGGAACGTGGTGAGCTGGCCGACGGCCCGGGGTGAACCGGACCGGACCGCGTCGAGCAGCGCCTCGCCGGCCACCGCGCACGCCTCGGGCACCGCGCCCAGGCACAGGTGGCCGCGGGCCAGCCAGCCGCCGTACACGGCCGAGCGGCGCGGGTGGCTACGCGCGCCCACCACCGGCGTGAGCAGCGGCACGGCGGCGGCCGGACGGCCCAGCGCGACGAGCGTGCGCCCGGTCATCGCCGCCAGCTCGGCCGCGTCGAGCCAGTAGAGCCAGGGCGGCTCCCGGCCGGGCTCCGGCGTGCCGGCCCGATCCGCGCCGGCCAGCGCCTGCCCGGCGGCGCGGGGACGCCCGGCGAGTGCGGCGGCGAGCGCGACCCGGTGCAGCAGCAGCGCCCGCAGGCCGGGTGAGGCGGTGGCGCGGCCGGCGGCGTACCCGATCCGGGCCAGGACCAGCGCGCCGGCCGGGTCGCCGGTGTCGGCCAGCAGGTGACTGGCCGACGCGAGCACGTGCCCGGCCAGCGGCGGCTGCCCGGCGGCCACCGCCGCCCGCAGCGCCAGCCGGTACGCGACCAGGCCCCCGCCGAGGTCGCCCGCGTCGGCGGCGAGCCAGCCGGCGAGCTGCGCCGACTCGGCGAGCGCGGGCAGCATCGCGCGCCGGCCGGCGGGCCCAGCGCGACGGTAGCCGCGCACCACCCGCCGCAGCCGGCGGGCGCCGCACCCGGCGAGGTCGCCGCCGCCGAGCAGGTCGTCCCATCGTCGTAGCGTGGCGAGCGTCACCCCGTCCGCCGGGCGACCACTACCGGACCCGCCGCCGGCGGGCTCGGCGTCCGGTCCGGGCTCGTCCGCGACCGGCGTACGCCGGCCGGCCCGCCCGTGCTCGTCCCCCATGTGGGACGGCCGGGCAGCGGCGGTGGTGCGGCGGCGAACGGGCCGGCCAGTGTGCGCCCGGCCGGGTCGGCCGCCCAGCGGTACGCGAGCGTGAGCAGGGCCAGCCGGGCGCGGGAGCCGGCCGGGTCGACCACCGGGGGCGCCACGCCGAGCCGGCGGCTGCGGGCGGCGGCCTCGGCGAGCAGTTCGCCCGGCACCCCCAGGACCGTCGCCAGCCAGGCGGACCAGAAGTCGCCGGGAAGACGCAGCTGGCGCTCCCAGCGGGACACCTCGTTGCGGGTCAGCGTGGGCACGCCGGAGGCGGCGCACAGCTCAGCGGCCATCCGCTGCTGACTCCAGCCACGGGCGGCCCGCAACTCGGCCAGCAGCGGCCCGAGCAGGCGCGGGCCGGGCGGCGGGGACGGGATCATCGGGAACCTCCGGGGGCGACGACGCTGATGGCGACGCGGACGCCCGGCCAGGTGGTGGCGCCGGTGCGTCGCCGTCGTGGCGACCCCCGCGCGGGCCCCCGGAACGGCCGTCGGCCGCCCACCGCGCTGCCGTCTTTCTACCCCCGGGGTACGACGTCGCGCCGGGACAGGTGTTCGCGGGCTGGGAAGATTCCCGATGCGCAGTGCCGTCCCGGTTACAGTCGGTCCGTGGCGCTCGGTCTTCCCTCGGTCCTTCCCAATCCCCAGCCGGCCATCGGGGAGCTGATCCGTGACGGCCGGCCCACCTTCTCCTTCGAGTTCTTCCCGCCGAAGACCCCGGCCGGGGAGAAGCTGCTCTGGCAGGCCATCCGCGAGCTGGAGTCGCTGCGTCCCTCGTTCGTCTCGATCACCTACGGCGCGGGCGGGTCGACCCGCGACACCACGGTGGCGGTGACCGAGCGGATCGCCACCGAGACGACGCTGCTGCCGATGGCGCACCTGACCGCGGTGAACCACTCGGTGGCCGAGCTGCGGCACGTGATCGGCCGGCTGGCCTCGGTCGGGGTGCGCAACGTGCTCGCCGTGCGGGGTGACCCGCCGGGCGACCCGGGCGGCGAGTGGATCGCCCACCCCGAGGGCGTCCGGTACGCCGAGGACCTGGTCCGGCTGGTCCGCGACAGCGGCGACTTCAGCGTCGGGGTGGCCGCCTTCCCGTACAAGCACCCGCGCTCGCCGGACGTGACCAGCGACACCGCGCACTTCGTCCGCAAGTGCCGGGCCGGCGCGGAGTTCGCGATCACCCAGATGTTCTTCGACGCCGACGACTACCTGCGCCTGCGCGACCGGGTGGCCGCGGCCGGCTGCGACACGCCGATCCTGGCCGGGGTGATGCCGGTGACCCAGATCGGCACCATCGAACGGTCGGTGCAGCTGTCCGGCGCGCCGTTCCCGCCGGCGCTCGCGCAGCGGTTCGAGCAGGTGGCCGACGACCCGGAGGCGGTCCGCCGCCTCGGCGTCGAGCAGGCGAGCGAGATGTGCGAGAAGCTGCTCGACGAGGGTGTGCCGGGGATCCACTTCATCACGCTCAACCGGTCCACTGCGACCCGGGAGGTGTGGCAGCGGCTGCGCGCCGCCGCACGGGTGTGACCACCCGCCACACGACACCCGCGCCGTGCTTCTACGGTTGATCCGTGGTGGGCACACAGCTGAACTGGGACCAGTACGCGACCGCGTGGGCACGGCTGCACGGCGGCTTCGATCCGCGTACCGCCGCGCCGGTGGTACGCGCCTGGCTGCGCTTCGCCTACCACGTGGGCTACGTGCTGGGCCGGCTGCGCGTCGGCCCCACCCCGGTGACCGTGTTCGGGGTGCTGCTCTGCTTCTGCGTACCCCTGTTCGTGGAGCGGCCCGGCAACGGGCCGTTCCTGGGCGCGTTGTTCGTGCTGCTGGCGGCGGTGGCCGACAGCGTCGACGGCGCGGTGGCGGTGGCCACCGGCCGCACCACCCGGCTGGGCTACGTGTACGACTCGGTCGCCGACCGGCTCGGCGAGGTGGCCTGGCTGATCGCGTTCTGGCTGCTCGGCGCGCCGGGCGCGCTGGTCGCGGCGGCCGGCGGCCTGTCCTGGCTGCACGAGTACGTGCGGGCGCGCGCGGTCTCGGCGGGGATGCGGGAGATCGGCGCGGTGACGGTGGGGGAGCGGCCCACCCGGGTCTGCGTGGCACTGGTCGGGCTGCTGGTCGCCGGGCTCACCGGGCTGATCGACGCCGACCTGACCGCCGGCACCATCACCATGGCCACCACGGTCTGGGTGCTGCTCGCCGGGTTCGGCCTGGGGCAGTTGCTCTCCGCCGTCCGCCGCGCCCTGGTCGACGCCGGCTGACCGCCGCGCGCCCGTGCGGCGGTCGGCGACACCTCACCAAGCCGGGCCGACCGCCTCCGCGACGATCTCCGCGGACAACGTCACCATGGGCAGCCCGCCCCCCGGGTGGCTGGAGCCGCCGACCAACCAGAGCCCGGCCACCGGCCCCCGGTTGGCCGGGCGCAGCAGCCCGCCCGCGGTGCCGTAGATCGCCCCGCCCGGCGCGCCGGTGGCCGCGTCCAGGTCGGCCGGGGTACGGATCTCCCGGAACACCAGCCGGTCCCGCACGTCGGCGCCGCGCTCGGCCAGCACGTCCAGGATCCGGTCCGCGTACGCCTCGGCCAGGCCGGGCCGCCGCCAGTCCACCGCGCTCGCGGCGGTGCCGTGGCGGGGCGCGTTGACGAGCACGAACCACGCCTCGTGGCCGTCGGGGCGGACCGCCGGGTCGTCGGCCGCGGTGACGAACACGGTCGGGTCGGGCGCCGGGCGGGCCCGCACCCCGCGACCCGGGTCGCCGAACACGGCGTCGAACTCGGCGTCGTAGTCGCGGGGGAAGAAGACGGTGTGGTGGGCCAGCCCGGAGTCGCCGCGTACGCCCAGCAGCAGCACGAACCCGGCCAGGCTGCGGTCGGTGAGCGCGGCCAGCCGGCGCGGGTCGGGCAGCAGGTTCCGGTAGACGGTGAGCGCGTCCACGTTCGCCACCACCACGTCGGCGGGAACCGGCGCGGTCATCCCCGCCACGCGTACCCCGTGCACCCGCCCGCCCGCGGCGTCGATCCGGGTGACAGTGGCGTCGGTGCGTACCACCACGCCGAGGTCGAGGCAGCGCGACAGCAGCGCGTCGGCGAGCGTGCCCAGCCCGCCGCGCAGGTACCAGCCGCCGTACGCCAGTTCGGCGTAGGGGACGGCGACGAGCGCGGCCGGGGCGCGGCGCGGGTCGGCGCCGGTGTACGTGGCGTACCGGTCCAGCAGCATCCGCATCCGCGGGTCGGACAGGTGACGGCGGCCCAGCCCGCGCAGGCTGCGGCCGGGGCCGATGGCGGCGAGGTCGCCCAGCCGCCAGGCCAGCGCGGCCAGGTCGCGCGGCGAGTCGACGGTACGGCGCAGGATGTCCCGGTGCGAGGCCGCCCACACCCGGCCGGCGCGCCGCCACAGCCCGCGCCAGTCGGCGGCGGACCGCTCGCCGAACGCGGCGCCGATCCGGGCGGCGAACTCGTCCGGGTCGGCGCAGGAGTCGAGCGTGGGTCCACCGCCGGGGAAGACGTGCCGCACGATCGGGTCCAGCGGGACCAGGTCCAGGTATTCGTCGAGCTTCGCCCCGGTCGCCTCGAACAGGTCGTGGAAGACCTGCGGCAGCGTGAACAGGCTCGGCCCGGTGTCGAAGTGCCACACCCCCTCCGGGGTGTGGTGGGCGTACCGGCCGAGCTTGCCCCCGACCGTGCCGGCCCGTTCGAGGACGGTGACCTCGTGCCCGGTGACCGCGAGCCGGGCGGCGGTGGCGAGCCCGCCCACCCCGGTGCCGATGACCACGATGCGCGCCATGGCGTGCCCCTCCTAGGTGACCGGACGACCCCGCCAGGTGAGCCGGTGTCGCTTCCGCAGATGGTACGACCGGACGGTCAGCCAACCGAGGACCACGACCGATACGGGGTGTGCGAGCGCGTCGGGCCACGCCCGCCCGCCGGTGGCGCGGGCGCTGACCACCCGCCCGGCGACCCCGGCCAGGTAGGCCAGGAACGCCACGGCGGCCACCGCCGGCGCGCCGGCGAGCAGCGCCCCGAGGGTCAGCAGCGGCGGCGCGACGTAGAGCGCGACCAGCAGCGCCAGCACGGCCACCGCCGCGGCAGGGTGCCCGAACGTGGCCCACAGCGACTTGGTGTAGCCGTCGCGCAGCTGCGGCCAGGTGTCGTACATCCGGCAGGACGCCAGCCGGGAGCCGTCGGCGAGCGCGATCCGCCCGCCGGCCCGTTTCACCGCCCGGGCCAGCTCGATGTCCTCCAGCACCTTGTCGGCCACCGCCGCGTGCCCGCCGGCCCGCAGGTAGCCGGTCCGGTCCACGACCAGGAACTGCCCGCCCGCCGCGGCCAGCGACGGCCGCCGCGAGCGTTCCATCGCGCGCAGCGGCAGGAACGTCAGCCACAACCACTGCAACAGCGGCTGCACCAGCCGGTCGGCCGCCGTCCGCACCACGATCCGGGGGTACGGCGACAGCAGCGCCGCGTCCGCCGCGCGCAACTCGGTCACCGCCGCCGCCACCGCGTACGGGGTGAGCACCACGTCCGCGTCGACGAAGGCCAGCACCGCCGGTTCCGGGGCGGTACGGGTGGCGAGCTGCCAGCAGGCGTGCGGCTTGCCCAGCCAGCCGGGCGGCGGGGTGACGCCGGTGAGCAGCGTGAGGCGGGGATCGTCACCGGCCACCGCGCGGACCACGTCGGCGGTGCCGTCGGTCGAGCCGTCGTCGAGCACCACGATCCGCAGGTCCGGCACGCCGCGCTGGGCCAGCAGCGCGCGCAGGCACGGGGTGACCCGCTCGGCCTCGTCGCGCAGCGGCAGCAGCACCGCCACCGGCTCGGTCACCTCGGCCGGGCCGGCGCCGGGGCGGCGCAGCCAGGCGTACGCGTTGACGAGCGTGTGCCCGGTGAGCGCGGCGACCGCCACGGCCAGCGCGAAGACGGCGATCATGCCGGGGCGTCGACGCGCGGCGCCGGCTGCGGCGTTCCGGCCCGGTCCTGGCGGGCCCGCCACAGCGTCACCGCCAGCGGTACCGCCGCCACCGCCATTCCGGCCGCGCCCCACAGCGCCGACGCCGGCAGCCGCAGGAACACCGCGTGCGCCAGCACGCTGGAGGCGTACGTCCAGAGGTAGAGCGCGAACATCGGGGCGTCCCGGCCGTCGACCCGGTCCACGGACGGCCCGGCGAGCGGGCGCAGCGCGACGGCGAGCAGCACCGCGAAGCCCAGCCAGCCCAGGTAGTTGCTGACCGGGATGCCCGCTAGCCCGGGCAGCGCCGGGGTGGCGTCGCGCCAGGTCCAGTAGCCCTCGGCCACCATCTGCGGGTCGAGGAACAGGTCCCAGGCGGCCAGCCCCACCGCCGAGAGCGCGATCCGCGCGAGGCGGGAGCGGACCAGCCGGACCGCGGTGAGCCAGGCCGGCCAGGCCATCCAGGTCCAGGCGAGCGGGATGATCAGCGGCACCCCGGCCAGCTTCGGGCCCAGCTCGCCGGAGTAGTCGTAGGTGCCGAACGGGAACCCGGTGGCCACACCGATCGCCTCCACCGCGAACCCGCCGCCGGTGACGACCGCGACCAGCGCGGCGGCGGTACGGGCGCCCCGGGTGAGCAGCGCGTGGCCGACCGAGAGCAGCCAGCCGAGCACCACGGTGGCCACCGTGAGCCCGGCCCGGGTGGAGCCGCCGGTGAGCGGGTAGCAGATCTGGGCGAGGATCAGCACGGCCAGCAGCGCCCAGGGCAGCCGGCCGCTCACTGTGCCGCTTTTCGTTCGCGACTGCGGGGCTCGCAAACCCGGCTCGCTCCTCGCGCTCACGGGGCGTCCGGCGGGGGCAGCGGCAGGTCCCGGCCGAGCACGCCGAACGGCCGTTCGTCGCCGGGGAAGTGGAAGTGACGCAGCACGTCGACGAAGCCGAACCGGCGGTACAGCCGCCAGGCTCGGGACTTCTCCTCGTCGGCCTCCGGCGTGGACAGCAGCGTGGTGTCGCCCTCGGCCACGGCGAGCAGCGCGCGCAACTGGCGGGCGCCCAGGCCGTGCCCCTGCGCGGGCGGGCGGACGTGCAGCTCGACCACCTCGAACGGGTGCGCCAGCCAGCGCTGCCGGTCCTGCGCGTTCAGCGCCCGGTGCACCTGGTCGTGCCACCACTGCCCGGTGGCGCCCCGGTAGCCGTACCCGAAACCGGCCAGGTGCCCCTCGCTGGTGAGGCTGGCGACGGCGCGGAAGCCGGGCCGGCGTACGTGGGTGGCGATGTAGCCGCGGCGGGCCTCCAGCAGGTCGGGCCGGTAGCCCATCGCCTCGCCGTAGACGGCCACCACGTCGTCCAGCCGCCGGACCAGGTCGTCCGGTGTCCACCGCACCAGCCTCATGCGTGCCCTCTCGCTGTCTCCGGGTCGCCCTCGGCGGCCCAGCCGAGCACCGTACGGTCGCCGGCCACGTCGCCCACCGCGAACCGCGCGAACAGTTCCTCCGCGTACCAGCCCTCGGTGGGGGTGCGGGTGATCGCGGCGCGGTGCTCCGGGGAACGGTACGCGAACGCGACCAGGTCCGCCGGGTCGCGCCACACGCTCACCGTGCCCTGCCAGCCCAGCGGCGCCTCCCCGACGCCGAACCGGGCGAGCAGCCCGGGCGCGGCGTGCAACTCGGCGGCGACCGGCGGGATCGCCCGCCAGAACGTGGCCGCGCGGCGGGCCCGCAACCGGGCCCGGGTCAGCGCCAGCACCGGCCCGGTGACCCGCCCGCCGGACGGTGCGCCGAACGGCTCCCGGCCGGACCATTGGCCGCGGCTGGTCAGCGGGCGCAGGTCCACCCGTACCGTGGCGCGCGCGATCCGGGCCCAGGACCGGGCGACGGGGGAGGCGT
The DNA here is from genome assembly GCF_050948515.1 of Micromonospora sp. CA-248089. Taxonomy (NCBI): domain Bacteria; kingdom Bacillati; phylum Actinomycetota; class Actinomycetes; order Micromonosporales; family Micromonosporaceae; genus Micromonospora; species Micromonospora sp. CA-248089. The sequence goes on along the minus strand of NZ_CP192016.1, from coordinate 4,674,780 downwards.
CGAAGCCGGCCGCGTCGGCGGGGGAGTCCCAGACCACGAGCGCGGCCCACCGGGTCAGGTCGGCGTCGCCGGGGCCGAAGCCGGTGCCGGTTCCGGTGCCGAGCAGCTTGGCGAAGCGGACGCCCGGCAGCCGGCGCAGCCGGGCCGGGTGGGTGGCCATCCGGGTCAGCACACCGGGTACGGCCCGCCGGGGCACACGCCACACGTGCAGCGTGACGAGTCCGGGGTTCACGCCACCTCGGCCGGGGCGCCGGCGGTGATCCGCAGCAGTTCCGCGTACGTGGTGGGGAACACCGCCCGGGGTACGCCACCGGCCGCCCACACCTCGTCGTACCCGGCCAGGGCGGTGTCGACGACGGTGCGCAGCGGCGCGGGGTGGCCGACCGGGGCGACGCCGCCGATCACCTGCCCGGTGTGCCGTTTGACGAACTCCGGGGTGGCCCGGCGCAGCCGGGTCACGCCCAGCGTGGCGGCCAGCCCGGCGGTGTCCACCCGGTGCGCGCCGGAGGTGAGCACCAGCAGCGGCGCGTCGTCCGCGTCGAAGATCAGCGAGTTGGCGATGGCACCGACGGCGACGCCGAGCGCCTCGGCCGCCGCGGCCGCGGTGTGCACCGCCTCGGGCAGCAGTCGGACGAGGCTGGCCTCGCCCGATCCGTTCCGCGCGCCCGCGTCGTCGAGCGCGCGCTGCACCGCCTGCACGTTCGGGTGTGGCTGCATCCCCCCATTCTTCCCCCACCCCGGCGCGGCCCCGCCGGGGGCCGTCACCCTCCCGCGCGTCCCCGGCGCGTCACACGTTGCGTTTTCGTCGGTGGGGAGGTGTACTGTCAGGGTAGTTAGAACGAGTGTTCGATTCCGGCTCGACGTCAGGTTCGGCTTGAACGGTAAGTGGCTCAGCTCCCCGGCTGGCCCGGCCTGATCCGAGCCGGTCGCGCACTCGTCGAACGCTCCGGAAGCGGTGTTTCGCGGCACCGGCTTCCGGGAGGTGCGGCACCGCGGGCCGCACCGGGTCTCGGACAGTCGCGAGTCCGGGCCCGTCAGGCAGGTCGTCGTCCGCCGCCCACGACCCCCGGGCGGCGGACGACGGACCCGCCGGCACGCCGGCCGGGTGTGGGTGTGGGGAAGCGTCCACATCCGGCCGGCCGCCACCCTGCAAGGTGCGTCTTCCTCCGCACCGACCGCTCCGGGCGACCGGGCGACGTTCCCCGTCGCGCGACCGCCCGCCCCGGCCACACGCGGAGGAGAGACCCATGCCGACCAGTCCGGCCCAGGCGCCCACGGTGCCCGCGCACGTGCTGCCGCACCGCACCCCCGCCCAGTTGCTCGCGGTGGCCCGCGACGGGCTGGCCGAGGCATCCCGCACCCGTCCCGACGGCCTCCGGTACGCCGCCGCCCACCTCGCGGCGCTGCGCGCCGCCGCCGCCGTGCTCGCCGCCCGGGCCCGCCCCGCGCCCACCAAGCGGCACCGGATCACCAGTGTCTGGGTGCTGCTCGCCACCATCGCCCCCGAGTTGGACGAGTGGGCCGCCTACTTCGCCGCCGGCGCGAGCAAGCGGGCCGCCGCCGAGGCCGGCATCCCCCGCGTGGTCACCGCCCGGGAGGCCGACGACCTGCTGCGCGCCGCCGAGGAGTTCGTGACGGTGGTGGAGACCGCACTCGGCCTGGCGCACCAGCCGGCGCTCGACGGCCTGCCCCGACCGCTGCGGCTCGGCGCCTCCGGCTCCCCGCCCCGTCCGGGAGCAGCCGCCGCCTGATTCGTGGCGCCCGGCCACCACCGGCGGGACCCCGGGTGGCCGGGCGCCGCACCACGGCACACGCGTGCCGCGCACGACACGATCCACAGCACCATCCACGGGCGGGCCCGTGGCGAAACACGACGGGGGGTTGGTCCGATGGCGGGCCGCATGGTGGTCGGTTCCGCCGCTCTGGCGGATCTGGTCCGGCCGGCGAGCGCGCCCGACCCGGCCGGCGGCCACCGGGTGCTGCCCGTGCGGGCCGAGCTGACCGGGCTGCTGCCCAACCGCGGCCTGCGGCGCGGCAGCACCGTCGCGGTCGGCGCCGGCCAGCCCCGGCGCAGCGGCGCCACCTCGCTGATCCTCGCGCTGCTCGCCGAGGCGTCCCGGGCCGGCTCGTGGTGCGCGGTGGTCGGCGTACCCACCTTCGGGGCCGGCGCGGCGGCCGAGGCGGGCATCGCCCTGGACCGGCTGGCCCTGGTGCCCGACCCCGGGCCGGAGTGGCCCACAGTGGTCGCCGCGCTCATCGACGGGGTCGACGTGGTGGTCACCGCCGTGCCGGCCACCGTCTCCGCCTCGGTCGCCACCCGGCTGGCCGCCCGGGCCCGGCAGCGTGGAAGCGTGCTCGTCCCGTACGGCAGGTGGGACGGCGCGGACGTCACGCTCCAGGTGGTCCGGGGCGTCTGGCAGGGGCTCGGCCCCGGCCGCGGGCGGCTGCGCCGCCGTGAGGTGACAGTGTCGGCCCGGGGGCGGGGCGCCGCCGCCCGCCCCAAGGAGATCAAGGTGTGGCTGCCCGGCGACGAGCTGACCCGGGTGATCCCCCGCTCGGCCGGGCTCGGCGCACCGTCCGCCGCGCCGTCGCGGCGGCTGCGTGTGGTGGCCCCACCCGCCCGTACGCTCACCGCGGCCGGGCCGGCGTGAGCGGCGTACCGCAGCGGACGCTGCTGCTCTGGTGCCCGGACTGGCCGGTCCTGGCCGCCGAGATCGTCGACGGGGTGCCCGCCACCGACCCGGTCGTGGTGCTGCACGCCAACCGGGTGATCGCCTGCTCCGAGCGGGCCCGCGCCGAGGGGATCCGGCGCGGGCTGCGCCGCCGCGAGGCGCAGGGGCGCTGCCCGCACCTGACGGTGGTCGACCACGACCCCGGCCGGGACGTGCGGGCGTTCGAGCCGGTGGTGGCCGCCGTGGAGGAGGTGGTCGCCGGCGTCGAGGTGATCCGGCCCGGCGCCTGCGCGACGGCGGCCCGGGGGCCGAGCCGCTACCTCGGCGGTGAGGAGGCGGCAGCCGAGCGGATCGTGGAGCACGTCGCGCAGAGTTGCGCGGTGGAGAGCCAGGTCGGCATCGCCGATGGGGTGTTCGCGGCCGGGCTGGCCGCCCGGGAGGGCCGGATCGTGCCCCCCGGCGGCACCCGCGAGTTCCTGGCCGCCCGGCCGGTCGAGGCGCTCGGCCGGCCCGCGCTGGCCGACCTGCTGCGCCGGCTCGGTGTGCGTACCCTCGGCGAGTTCGCGGCGCTGCCCGCCGGGGACGTGCTGGCCCGGTTCGGTTTCGACGGGGCGCTGGCGCACCGGCTCGCCGGTGGCCGGGACGACCGCCCGCTGGCGGTCCGGCAGCCGCCCGCCGACCTCACCGTCACCGCCGACTACGACGAGCCGGTCGACCGGGTCGACGCCGCCGCGTTCGCCGCCCGCACGCTCGCCGAGCGGCTGCACGAACGGCTGGCCGGGTACGGGCTGGCCTGCACCCGCCTCGGCATCGAGGCGGTCACCGCACACGGCCAGGAACTGCACCGGGTCTGGCGGCACGACGGCCTGCTCACCGCAGCCGCCATCGCCGACCGGGTACGTTGGCAGCTCGACGGCTGGCTCTCCGGCAGCAACGGCCGGGGCGGGACACGTCCGGCCCGCCCCACCGCCGGAATCGTCCGGTTGCGACTGGTGCCGGACGGGGTGCTCGCCCAGGCGGGCCTGCAACCCGGGCTGTGGGGGGAGGCCGGTGAGGAGCGGGAGCGGGCGCACCGCGCGCTGAGCCGGGTACAGGGCATCCTCGGTCCCGAGGCGGTGGTCACCGCCGTGCTCGGCGGTGGGCGTTCCCCGGCCGACCAGGTGCGCCTGGTGCCGTGGGGCGACGAACGGGTGCCCGCGCGTCCCGGCCCGCCACCCCTGCCACCCGCCGCAGCGTCCCCGGTTCCGGCGTCCCCGGCCGGTCCGTCCCCGACCCCGGTCCCGGCAGCGTCGCCGCCCTCGACCGCATCGCCGTCCCGGGCCCCGGTCCCGGCCGGGCCGTCGTCTCCGGCGGCGTCACTCGTCCCGGTCGTCGGGGCCGCTCCGGGTGCCGCGTCCGCCCCGGTCGCCGTACCCGATGCCGGGATGCGGACCGGGCGGCGGACCCGGCGGGGCCGGACGGTGGCCGAGCCGCCGTGGCCGGGGCGGATTCCGCCGCCGTCGCCGGCCGTGGTGCTGCCCACCCCGTTGCCGGCCGACGTGCGTGACGCCGCCGGGGAGCCGGTCGTGGTGAGTGCCCGGCTGGCGGTCAGCGCGGCGCCGGCCCGGCTCACCGTCGGCGACGGCCGCCCGGCCGAGATCACCGGGTGGGCCGGTCCGTGGCCGGTGGACGAGCGCTGGTGGGCGCCGGCCGAGGCGCGCCGCCGGGCCCGGTTCCAGGTGTGCCTGGCCGACGGCGCCGCCCTGTTGCTCGCGGTCGAGGGCGGGCAGTGGCTGGTGGAGGCGATCTATGACTGAGCGCCGGGGAAGATCTTGGAAGGAAAGCGCCCCTCCGGGGGCCGTTTCGTACCAAGATCTCGGGCGGCCGGGTGCGGGGCGAGGCGGGCGTCGGTGAGCTTCCACAACCCGAAGATGCCGTGGTCCAAGCTGGAGCAGGTGCTCTCCGGGCGGGCCAAGGGCGAGCGGCACCTGCACGTGGTCGACCCGCTCGCTGTCGACGCCGACGGCGGCGACTCCCCGGCCTGGAGCCGCAAGCGCCAGGAGTACCGGCCGCCGGAGCTGGCCCGCCCGGACGGCGTGGTGCCGTACGCGGAGCTGCACGCGCACTCCAACTTCAGCTTCCTCGACGGCGCCAGCCACCCGGAGGAACTGGCCGAGGAGGCGGCCCGGCTCGGCCTGACCGCGCTCGCCGTCACCGACCACGACGGCTTCTACGGTGTGGTGCGCTTCGCCGAGGCGGCCCGCGCGCTGCGGCTGCCGACGATCTTCGGCGCGGAACTGTCGCTCGGGCTGCCCGGCCCGCAGAACGGCGAACCCGACCCGCTCGGCCGGCATCTGCTGGTGCTGGCGCACGGCCACGAGGGGTACGCGCGCCTGGCCGCCACCATCTCCCGGGCCCAGCTGCGCGGCGGGGAGAAGGGCCGCCCGGTCTACGGCGAGCTGGAGGAGATCGCCGCCGAGCTGCGCGACCACGTGCTGGTGCTCACCGGCTGCCGCAAGGGGCATGTGCCCGCGGCGCTGCTCACCGAGGGCGTCGACGCGGCGGCCCGGGAGCTGGACCGGCTCACCGCGTTGTTCGGCGCGGAGACGGTGGCGGTGGAGCTGACCGACCACGGCCATCCGATCGACGCCGACCGCAACGACGCGCTCGCCGACCTGGCCGCCGCGGCCGGGCTGCCCACTGTGGCCACGAACAACGTGCACTACGCCACCCCGGGCCGGCGGCGGCTGGCCACCACAGTCGCGGCGGTCCGGGCCCGGCGCAGCCTCGACGAGATCGACGGCTGGCTGCCCGCCGCGGCCACCGCCCACCTGCGCAGCGGCGCGGAGATGGCGGCGCGGTTCGCCGCGTACCCGGGCGCGGTGGCGCGGGCCGCCGAGTACGGCGCGGAACTCGCCTTCGACCTGCAGCTCGTGGCGCCGAAGCTGCCCGCGTACCCGGTGCCGCCCGGGCACACCGAGATGAGCTGGCTGCGCCGGCTGACCATGGACGGCGCCCGGGAGCGCTACGGCCCGCCCGAGGCGCACCCGGAGGCGTACGCGCAACTGGAACACGAGCTGCGGATGATCGAAGATCTCGGGTTCCCCGGCTACTTCCTGGTGGTCTACGACATCGTCGCGTTCTGCCGCGCGCAGGACATCTACTGCCAGGGCCGGGGCTCGGCGGCCAACTCGGCGGTCTGCTACGCGCTGCGCATCACCAACGTGGACGCGGTCCGGCACCGGCTGCTGTTCGAACGGTTCCTCGCCCCCGAACGCGACGGCCCGCCCGACATCGACGTGGACATCGAGTCCGACCGCCGGGAGGAGGTGATCCAGCACGTCTACGCCCGCTACGGCCGGGAGCACACCGCCCAGGTCGCCAACGTCATCTCGTACCGGCCCCGGTCGGCGGTGCGCGACGTCGCCAAGGCGTTCGGTTTCTCGCCCGGCCAGCAGGACGCCTGGAGCAAGCAGATCGACAGGTGGGGCTCGGTCGCCGCGGTCGACGTGGCGGACATCCCCGAGCAGGTGGTCGCGTACGCCAACGAGCTGCAGACGTTCCCCCGGCACCTGGGCATCCACTCCGGCGGCATGGTGATCTGCGACCGGCCGGTGATCGAGGTGTGCCCGGTGGAGTGGGGCCGGATGCCCGGCCGCAGCGTGCTCCAGTGGGACAAGGACGACTGCGCGGCCGTCGGCCTGGTCAAGTTCGACCTGCTCGGCCTCGGCATGCTCTCGGCGCTGCACTACGGCTACGACCTGATCGGCTCCCGCCTCGACCTGGGCGACATGACGCTGGACGACCCCGAGGTCTACGACATGCTCTGCCGGGCCGACTCGGTGGGCGTGTTCCAGGTGGAGAGCCGCGCCCAGATGGCCACGCTGCCGCGGCTCAAGCCCCGCGAGTTCTACGACCTGGTGGTGGAGGTGGCGCTGATCCGGCCCGGTCCGATCCAGGGCGGCTCGGTGCACCCGTACATCCGGCGCAAGAACGGCCAGGAGCCGGTGACGTACGCGCACCCGCTGATGCGCAACGCGCTGGAGAAGACGCTCGGCGTGCCGCTGTTCCAGGAGCAGCTCATGCAGCTCGCCATCGACCTGGCCGGGTTCGACGCGGCCGGCGCCGACCAGCTGCGCCGGGCCATGGGGGCGAAGCGGTCGGTGGAGCGGATGGCGCAGATCGCCGACCGGCTCTACGCCGGGATGGCCGAGCGGGGCATCACCGGCGAGCTGGCCGACGACGTCTACCGCAAGCTCACCGCGTTCGCCAGCTACGGCTTCCCGGAGAGCCACGCGATGAGCTTCGCCTACCTGGTGTACGCCAGCTCGTGGCTCAAGCGCTACCACCCGGGCCCGTTCCTGGCCGCGCTGCTCAACGCCCAGCCGATGGGTTTCTACTCGCCGCAGACGCTCGCCGACGACGCCCGCCGGCACGGCGTGGAGGTGCGCCGGCCGGACATCAACGCCAGCGGCGCCAAGGCGGTGCTGGAGTCCACCCCGCAGACCCGGTGGGGCAGCGTGCCGGGCGAGCCGCCGCACGCCTGGGGGCTGGGCGGCCCGGCGGTACGGCTCGGGCTGGGCAGCGTCCGTACCCTCGGCGAGGACGTGGCCGAGCGGATCGAGGCGGAACGCGCCGCGCACGGGGCGTACCGGGACATGCCGGACCTGGCCCGCCGCGTCGGTCTCACCGCCGCGCAGCTGGAGGCGCTGGCCACCGCCGACGCGTTCGCCTGTTTCGGGCTGACCCGGCGGCAGGCCCTCTGGGCCGCCGGCGCGGCGGCTCAGGACCGGCCCGGCCGGCTACCCGGCACGGTGACCGGCGCGGATCCGCCGACCCTGCCCGGCATGGCCGCGGTGGACCGCCTGGTCGCCGACGTCTGGGCCACCGGCCTGTCCCCGGAGAGCCATCCGGCCCGGTTCATCCGGGATCGCCTCGACGAGCTGGGCGCGGTGCCGATCGCCCGGCTCGGTCAGGTGCCGCCCGGGCAGCGGATCCGGGTCGGCGGGATCGTCACCCACCGGCAGCGCCCGGCGACCGCCGGTGGCGTCACGTTCATCAACCTGGAGGACGAGACCGGGATGCTCAATGTCACTTGCTCCCCGGGGTTGTGGCAGAGATACCGTCGAGTCGCCCGCACCAGTGGAGCACTTGTGGTGCGGGGCCGGCTGCAGCGGCACGAGGGCGTCACGAACCTCACCGCGGACCGGCTGGACGCGATCGAGCCCCCCGTCACACCGGCATCCAGGGATTTCCGTTGATGGAGTGATCCACATTACGGTTTCCGTGAGCCGGAGGCGGGAGACTCCCGACGCGGGTGGGCAGAGTGGCCCACCCGGGGTATGGGGGATGAACAGATGACCTTTCACCGCACGTACGCCGGCGGCGTAGCCAACGTCCGACGGACCCGCCTCGGCGCCGACTGGGCGCCCACCCACGAGGCCGAGCCGCGGGAATACCAGGTGACCGACGGCCCGGTGGCGAACGACCAGCGCTCCCGCGCCGAGGACGACCCCGCCGGCGGCGGCGAGTCCTGAACCCGGGCCGGGGGGTGACTAGGCTCGGCCCGTGGAGCAGATCCGAACCCTCACCCCCCGCACCGCCGTCATCTGGTCGGTGCTCCGGGCCGAGCTGGACCGGCGGGCCGGCGAACGACTCTCCGTGCTCGACGTCGGCGGCGGGACCGGCGGCTTCGCCGTCCCGCTCGCCGAGGCCGGTCACCGGGTCACCGTCGTCGATGCCAGCCCCGACGCGCTCGCCGCGCTGACCCGCCGGGCCGCCGAGGCCGGGGTCGCCGATCGGGTACGCGCGACGCAGGGCGACGCCGACGCGCTCACCGGCCTCGTCGAACCGGCCACCGTGGACCTGGTGCTCTGCCACTCCGTCCTCGAGGTGGTCGACGACCCGGAACCGGTGATGTCCGCGCTGGTCACCGCGTTGCGACCGGGCGGCGCCGCGAGCGTGCTCGTCGCCGGCCGGGCCGCCGCCGTGTTCGGCCGTGCGATGAACGGGCAACTGGACGCCGCCGCCGCGCTCGCCGCCGATCCGCGCGGCACCACAGGCGGCCGGGACACGCTGCGCCGCCGCTACGACGCCACCGACGCGACCGCGCTGCTCACCGCCGCCGGCCTCGTCGTGGAGGAGATCCACGGGGTACGGGTGCTCGCCGACCTGCTCCCGGCCGCGGTGGCCGACGGGCAGCAGGCCGCCCTGGTGGAACTGGAGCGCGCCCTCGCCGCCCGGTCCCCGTACCGCGATCTCGCCGCCCAGCTGCACCTGTTCGCCCGCCGCCCGGCATGACCGGCCCGGTTCCCGATCCGGCGCCCGGCCCGCTGGACCGGGTGGCGCCCCGCTACGACGGCGGCGCCCTGACCGACGTGCTGCCCAGCGCGCTGGCGCTGCTCGGCGTACCGGGCGCGGCCGATCGGCTCGGCCTGACCCCGCGCCTGGCCGGGGTACGCCGGATCGCGGTGCTGCTCGTCGACGGCCTCGGCTGGTACCAGATCCCCACCGCCGCCCCGTACGCCCCGACACTCGCCGGCCTGGCCGCCACCGCCGGCCGGCCGCTCACCACCGGCTTCCCGTCCACCACCCCGACCAGCCTGGTCAGCCTCGGCACCGGCACCCCGTCGGGCGCCCACGGCGTGCTCGGCTTCACGGTCCGGGTGCCCGGCACCGACCGGGTGCTCAACCACATCGACTGGACCGGCGACCCGGACCCGGCGAGCTGGCAGCCGGTGCCCACCTGGTACCAGCGGGCCCGCGCGGCCGGCGTCGCGGTGACTGTGGTCAGCCGCCCCGAGTTCGCCGGCAGCGGCCTGACCCTCGCCGCCAACCGGGGCGGCGACTACCGGGGCGCGGCCGGCGTGGACGCGCTCGCCGCCCGGATGCTGGCGGCGCTCGCCGCCGGGGACGGTCCCGCGCTCGTCTCCGGCTACCACCCCGACCTGGACCGGCACGGGCACCTCAGCGGCGTCGACTCCGCGCCCTGGCGGACCGCCGCCACCGCTGTGGACGCGCTGCTGGCCCGGCTCGTCGACGGGCTGCCGCCGGACGCCGCGCTGCTGGTCACCGCCGACCACGGCCAGCTCGACGTGCCCGCCGGGCACCGGATCGACCTGGACACCGACCCCCGGCTGCGAACCGGGGTACGGGTGGTCGCCGGCGAGCCCCGGGTCCGCTACCTGCACGTCGAGCCGGGTGCCGAGGCCGACGTGGTGGCCGCCTGGACCGAGGTGCTGGGCCCGGCCGCGCAGGTGCTGACCCGGGCCGAGGCGGTGGCGACCGGCTGGTTCGGGCCGGTGCCCGAGGCACACCTGAGGCGGATCGGCGACGTGGTGGTGGTGTGCCGGGACACGTACGCCGTGGTCGCGACCCGTTCCGAACCGCCGATGGCGTCGCGGCTGGTGGCGTACCACGGCGCGGACACCGCCGCCGAGATGACAGTCCCGCTGCTGGTGGTCCGGGGCTGACCCCGGTTCGCCCCTGCCTCCGCGCCGCGGCCCCGGTCGGCCCTGCCTCCGCGCCGCGCCCCTGGTCGGCCCTGCCTCCGCGCCGCGCCCCTGGTCGGACCCGCCTCGTCCGGGGCCGGTGGGCGGTGACCGCCGGCCCGCGTCTGGTCCGGGGCCGGTGGGCGTCGCCGCGGGCCGGGCGGTGGGGTTGTCGGACCGGCGGGCTAGCCTGCTGGCATGGGCCGCAGCCAGTCGTTGCCCCGAGGCGGTGACCCGCGCTTCGGGCCGGACGCCGACGACACCGGCTGCACCATCCTGCACGTCGACATGGACGCGTTCTATGCCTCCGTGGAGGTGCGCCGCCGCCCCGAGCTGCGCGGGCAGCCGGTGGTGGTGGGCGGCGTCGGCCCGCGCGGCGTGGTCAGCTCCGCCAGCTACGAGGCCCGGCGGTACGGCGTCCGCAGCGCGATGCCCACCGCCCGCGCCCGGGCCCTGTGCCCCGGCGCCGTCTACCTCCCACCCGACTTCGCCGCCTACACCGAGGCGTCGCGGGCGGTGATGCGGATCTTCCGGGACGTCACCCCGCTGGTCGAGCCGCTCTCGCTGGACGAGGCGTTCCTCGACGTGGCGGGCGCCCGACGGCTGTTCGGCCGGCCCGCCGACATCGCCGCGCTGATCCGCCGCCGGGTCGCCGAGGAGCAACAGCTGACCTGTTCGGTGGGCGTGGGGCCGAGCAAGTTCGTGGCCAAGCTCGGCTCCACCCGGGCCAAGCCCGACGGCCTGCTCGTGGTCCCGGCCGCCCGGGTGCTGGACTTCCTGCACCCGCTGCCGGTGTCCGCCCTGTGGGGCGTGGGGGAGCGCTCCGCGGACGCGTTGCGCCGCCTCGGCCTGCGCACCGTGCGCGACCTCGCCGAGGCGCCGGCCGGCCTGCTGCGCCGGGCCGTGGGCGAGGCGTCCGCCGCCCACCTGCACGAGCTGGCCTGGGGGCGTGACCCGCGCGGGGTCACACCCGAGCAGGTGGAGAAGTCGATCGGCGCGGAGGTCACGTTCGACACCGACGTGACCGACCCGGCCGAGATCCGGCGGTCCCTGCTCGCGCTCGCCGACAAGGCCGGTTCCCGGCTGCGCGCGGCCGGGCAGGTGGGCCGTACGGTGTCGCTCAAGGTCCGTTTCGCCGACTTCCGGACGATCAGCCGCTCCCGCACGCTCGCCGTGCCCACCGACACCGCCCGGGAGATGTTCGACACGGCCTGGGCGCTCTGGGTCGCGCTCGCCCCCGGCGAGCCGGTTCGGCTGGTCGGTGTCCGGATGGAAGGTCTCGCCCCCGCCGGGGAGACCCCGCAGCAGCTCACCCTCGGTGCGCCCGAGCGCGGCTGGCGTGAGGCGGAGGCGGCGGCCGACGCGGCGGCCGCCCGATTCGGGCGGTCCGTCATAGGTCCGGCCAGTCTTCTCGGCCGTCGTGATACACGACAAGTCGAAAAACCGACCCGGCCGTAGGTCGTCCCGCTTTCCGACGCGCGGGGGCCCTCGTAGACTTGCGGGTAAGCAGCCGGTTGGCTGCCACGGTCTGTCGGCCCGCCCGGGCCGACCAACGTGACCGGGGAGGAGTGCCGTGCCGCTCTCGGAGCACGAGCAGCGGCTGTTCGAGCAGATCGAGCGGTCGCTTGCCGAGGACCCCAAGTTCGCCTCGGCCGTGCGCGCCAGCGACCCGCGTTTCCACGCGCGGCGTCGCGTGCTCGTCGCTGCCGGCGTGGTCGTCGCTGGTCTGGCCCTGTTGATCTACGGTGCCGTGATCAAGATTCCCGCGGTGGCCGTGGCGGGTTTCGTCGTCATGCTGGCCTCGTTGGGCTACGCGGTGCAGTCGCACCGCCGATCCCAGTCGCCCGACCTGCACGTGGTCGGCGGCACAACGAGCCGGCGTCGTCCCCGTGGCCGCAGTGGTGGTGGTCGCCGGGGCTCCTTCCTCGACCGGATGGAGGACCGCTGGCGGCAGCGCCCGGAGGGCCACCGCTGACCGCGCCCCGCCCCTGACCAGGGGCGGGAAACCGGCGGTGCCTCCGTAGGCCGACGAGCGCCGCCGGCGCTACTTGCTGCCGGGGTGTTGTGGCGGCGAGGGCGAGGGCGCGCGCTCAGTCATGCCCACGATCGATCCCACCGCCCCGCCCCTAGGCGCGCCCCCCGCGGTCCGTCCCCCTCTACGCGCCTCATTCGCTACGTGGCGCCCCGGGCTGCCCGCACGCATGTGCACCGCCGCGCCCGGCTCGCGGTTCGCGGTTCGCGCCTCGGCGCCCCGCGAGCGCCTCCTCGAGGCTCATCAGCCCCCGCCCTCCGCCCCGCCCGCCCGCTCTCCCGCTCTCCCGCGCGATCTTGCACTTTCGGCCCGAGCGGTGCCCCGAATGTCCCGTTCACCCGGGCACAAACCGCAAGATCGCCGAGGCAAGGGGGCCTGCTCGGCCGGCCCGCCTCATCAGCCCATGCGCCGCGTATCGCGGGAGCCGTCGTAGATCTTGGTACGGAAGCGCCCTCACGAGGGCCATTTCGTACCAAGATCTACGACGCATCCGGCCAGAAGCGGTGATCAAGGAGTTTGTGTCTTCAGCGGGGCTGGATGTGGACACAAACTCCTTGATCACCGCCGGGGGCCGGGCGGGAGGGGACGGGGCGGGGCGGGGAGGGTGGGGAAGGGGGGTCAGCGGGCGGGGCGGCCGGCCAGGAGGCGGCGCGGGCTCCAGCGCGTCATCCGCTGCCGGATCTGACCGCTCGTGGTCACCGCTTTCGCCGACCGTTCGGCCAGGGCGGTACGCCAGCGTTGCAGCACCGACGGGGGCAGCAGCGCGGCCAGCAGGCGGGTACGGCGGTCCGCGCCCGCCGCCAGCGCGCCCCGGACCGTGCGCAGCGCCGGCTGCAACTCCGCTTCGGTCAGCGGGTCACGCGCGTAGCGGGCGCGTTCCTCGGCGCGGCCGAGCAGGCGTACCCCGGTCGCGGCGTCGCCTCTCTCGGCTAGCGCCTCCCGGGCCAGCCGCTCGGCGGTCGCGCGCGGGGTCTCCGTGCGGTCCACCCGGACGTGGAAGTCGACGAGCGTGTCGAGCAGCTCGTCCCAGGCGGCGTGCGCGTCGGCGCGGGCCGCCTCGGCGTCCACGCCGACCACGACCTCCCGCGTCTCGCCGCGCTGGCCCGGCACCGGCAGCGCGGTGGCCGCGGGTGTGACGGTCCGGACGCGACGGCGGCGGCGCAGGGCGGAGCGGCGCAGGGCCGGTACGGCGAGCAGCGCCAGCAGTGCCAGCGCACCGGCCAGCCACCACGGCCAGACGGGGCTCTCCTCAACGGGCGCGCCCTGGTCCAGCGTCAGGCCCTGGTCGGTGTCCTTGTCGAGCCGGTCGGCCTCGTTCGGCCCGGCCGACGGGCCGGCCGCGTCGGGAGCGGTGGTGCTGCCGGCCGAGGGGGTGACCTCCTCGGGGGCGTCGACGTCCGGCGCCCAGGCCGAACGGACCGAGCCCGTCACGGCCGCCGCCGGGGTGGCGTCGAACGGCACCCAGCCGATCCCGTTGAAGTTGACTTCGGTCCAGGCGTGCAGGTTGCGGTTGGTCAGCACGTACGTGCCGCTGTCGGCCTTGCTGCCGTTGGTGAACCCGACCGCCACCCGGGCCGGGATCCCGGCGGCCCGGACCAGCCAGGCCATCGCCGCGGCGTACTGCTGGCAGTAGCCGACCTTGGTGGCGAGGAAGTCGGTGATGTCCTCCCCGCTGCTGCCGTTGCGGGTGGACAGCGCGTAGGTGAAGCCGTTCTCCACGGAGAAGTAGTCGTAGATCGCCCGGACCTTGTCGTAGTCGTTCGACTTGCCCTTGACCAGTTCCGCGACCAGTTCCTCGACGGCCGGGACGGACGGCCGCTCGGTCTGCTGGCGCATCAGCGGGCTGTCCGAGGGCAGTGACCGGGCCGCGCGCAGCGCCGCCGGGCTGTAGGTGGACCGGACGTAGTCGAACGAGTAGTTCTTGCCGCGGGCGGTGTCCCGCTTGGAGAAGATGACCTGCTGGCTCTCGTCGTACAGCCAGTTGCCGTTGAGGTCGTCGGCCTTGACCGGCTCGGTGTAGACCGGCAGCAACGGCATGTTCAGGTTCTTCGTCACCTCGACGGTGGCGCGGTAGCGCTGCCGGTCGACGCCGCGCGGGGCGTTGTCGACCGGGTCGGACAGCGAACGGGAGATCGACTTCCCGGTCGGCACCCGCGCCTGGAAGCCGCTCGGCCGCAGGTCGTCCACCACGCCAAGGCGCAGGTAGAACGGGGCCGTCTCGTTGGTGCTGACCTTGACCAGATCGACTTCCTCGCTCTGGTTGAGCTGACCGCTGAGCGCCGCGAACAGGTCGACCCGGCCGGAGCTGCCGCCCTGGCCCGGCCGCCCGTTGCCCTCGCCGGGCCCGGCGCCGACGTTGTTCAGCAGCCCGCCGGTCATCCCGGGCACTGCGAGCGGCAGCGCCACCGCCGCGATCACACCGACCACCGCGAGCCGCCGTCCGGCGGCGGCGAGCGGGGACGCCTCCCAGACGTCGACGTCGCGGCCCTCGCCGGTGAACCGGCGGCCGAACCGGCGTACCCGGTCGACGTTGTCGGTGACCAGCAGCCAGAGGTAACCGGCAGCACCCACCACGAACGGGGTGGCCGGCACGCTGTCCACGTACACCGCGACCGGCACCGAGTAGATGGCGAGCATCGGCAGGCCGGCCAGCGCCGGCCGGCGCAGCCCGACCGCGAGCACGTCCACCACCACCGCCACCGCGCCGATGCCGAGCACCGCGAGGAACAGCAGCGAGTCGACGTCCGGCACCTGTACGCCGTACGAGCGCATGTCCTGCAGCGACGCCTGGAGCAGGTCGCCGAAGTGGCCGAACGTCGCCGGGGTCGGCACGAACGCGAGCAGTTCGGTGCCGCCGGGGAAGACCCAGGTCAGGCCCAGGGTCAGCCCGGCCAGCATGGCCAGCACCTGCCCCCACAGCGGTAGCCGGCCGAGACGGCTCAGCGCGGCCGAGCCGGCCACCACGGCGACCACGACGGCGGCCTGGATCAGCCAGGTCCAGCGCTCGAAGATCGCCGACAGCGGGGCCGCCGCCAGCAGCGTCGCCGCCGCGGCGACGAAGCCGATGTTGCGGTGCGGGGTCACAGGACCATCCCTCCGGTCATCGTCGTCCGCCGGCCACCGTCTCGGCCATGGCCGCCCGCAGCGCGAAGCCCTGCGAGCCCCGTCCGGCCTGCGGCCACAGCATCGGCAGCCGGGTGCCGTGCTCCACCCCGACGACCCGCCAGCCGCTCTGCAGCAGCGTGAGCGCGGCGGCGCCGTGTGCCCGCTCCGCCTCGGCCCGGGCGTTCGGCGGCAGGTTGAGCCAGGTGTTGCTGTCGAGCAGGAACGCCACGCAGGTGGCGCCGTTGCCGCGCAACCCGGCCAGCAGTTCCGCCTCGGCGGTGCCGAGCGTGCCGAGCAGCGCGATGATCAGGCCGCCGTCGGCCCGTTGCCGGACCTGCTGCACCAGCGTGGTGATCTCACCGCGCCGGTCCAGGTGCACGTCGGCGAGGTGGTCGAGAAGCAGTCCCTCACCGCCTGCCTCGGTGGCACCGACGTCGGCGCCGTTGCCGGTGACCAGCCGCAGCTTGTAGCCGGCCTCGCGCAGGTGCACGGCGATGCTGGCGGCCGCCGAGACCGCCCACTCGAAGCTCGCAGTCGGGCCCTCGCCCCGGTGCCCGCCGGCGCGGGTGTCGAGCACCACCGTGGCGCGGCTCTCCCACGGCTGCTCCTCGCGGCGCACCATCAGCTCGCCGGTGCGGGCGGTGGACTTCCAGTGCACCCGGCGCAGGTCGTCACCCATCCGGTACTCCCGGGTGGCGGCGTCGTCCTCGCCGTGCACCGCCACCGAGCGGGCCCGGCTGTCGCCGCTGCCGGCGTACTCGCCGGGAAGCCGCACCGACGGCAGCGGGGTGACCTGCGGGATCACCGTGAGGTGGTCGGTGCTGGGGAACGACCGGGTCAGCTCGCACAGCCCGAACGGGTCGGTCAGCCGGATCACCAGCGGGCCCACCTCGTAGCGGCCGCGCACGTCCGCGCGGACCGTGTACGCCACGGAGCTGGCCTGGTGCGCGCCGAGCCGCTCCAGCACCACCCGGGGCCGGCTGCCCAGCGCGTACGGCAGGCGGTCCTCCAGCAGCAGCGTGCCGGTGGGCAGCCGGGACAGGTTCTGCAACCGCAGCACCACCCGGGAACTGGCGCCGACCGGCACCCGGTGCGGCTCCAGCGACCGGTTGCAGGCCAGCTTGTAGCGGCTGCGCCCGACGTACGCGGCGGCCAGCAGCGGCAGCACGGCGAGCAGGACCGCCACCCGGAGCAGGTCCTTCTCGCCGAGGATGCCGGCGGAGATCGCGGCGGCCACCGCGGCCGCCAGGAAGGAGCGGCCGCGGGTGGTCAGCCCACGCAGGCCGTCGCGCACGTCACGGCCTCCGCGGCTCGTACGGCCCGCGGCCGTTGTTCGCGCCGCCGGGCCGGGTGTCGTACGGGGAGCGCTGCCGGTCGTGCGGGAGCGGCAGGCGGTGCACCAGCTCGGAGACGATCGCGTCGGTGGTGCGCCGGGCCAGCTGCGCGTCGGCGGTGGGGATGATCCGGTGCGCCAGCACCGGCACCGCGAGCACCTGCAGGTCGTCGGGCAGCACGTAGTCGCGGCCCTCCAGGGCGGCCACCGCGCGGGCGGTGCGCAGCAGCTGGAGCGTGGCCCGCGGGGACGCGCCCAGGCGCAGGTCGGGCGCCTCCCGGGTGGCGGTGACCAGGTCGATCGCGTACTGCTTGACGGCGTCGGCGACGTGCACCTGCCGGACGTGACCGATCAGCCGGCGGACGGTGGCCGCGTCGGAGACGGGCCGCAGCCCCGGCAGCGGGTCGGTGGCGCCGTGCCCGTCGAGCATGGCCAGCTCGGCGCGCGGGTCCGGGTAGCCCATGGCGATGCGGGCGGTGAACCGGTCGCGCTGCGCCTCGGGCAGCGGGTAGGTGCCCTCCATCTCGATCGGGTTCTGCGTCGCGATCACCATGAACGGCGTCTGCAACTGGTAGGTGACCCCGTCGACGGTGACCTGCCGCTCCTCCATGCACTCCAGCAGCGCCGACTGGGTCTTCGGCGAGGCCCGGTTGATCTCGTCGCCGACCACCAGGTTGGCGAAGACCGCGCCGGGGCGGAACTCGAAGTCGTGCGTCTCCTGGTTGTAGACGCTGACGCCGGTGACGTCGCTGGGAAGCAGGTCGGGGGTGAACTGGATCCGCCGGACCGAGCAGTCGATGGACCGGGCCATCGCCTTGGCGAGCTTGGTCTTGCCGACGCCGGGCACGTCCTCGATGAGCAGGTGGCCCTCGGCCAGCAGCACCGCCAGGGCGAGCCGGACGGTGGCGGTCTTGCCCTCGATGACCTGCTCGATGTTGGCCACGATGGCCTCGCTGGCGGCGCGGAACTCGTCGTGCGGCAGCAGACCGCCCACCTCGTCCCAGGTCTGTTGTGTCACGGGCCTCCTCCTCGTCGCCTGGACGGCAGCTCTTTATAGAGCACCTGGACCCGCCGTTGGGTTCGCGACGCCGAGCCACGTCTGCCGC
The DNA here is from genome assembly GCF_050948515.1 of Micromonospora sp. CA-248089. Taxonomy (NCBI): domain Bacteria; kingdom Bacillati; phylum Actinomycetota; class Actinomycetes; order Micromonosporales; family Micromonosporaceae; genus Micromonospora; species Micromonospora sp. CA-248089. The sequence goes on along the minus strand of NZ_CP192016.1, from coordinate 4,657,063 downwards.
AGTAATCTCACTGGCCTCTCAGGCTAACCATGTTTGTCGTTACTGCCGACTCCCGCAGGTGGTCGGTCGGTTACGCCCGGAATATTCGCCGGACCGGGGGACCGGCCGCCGAGGGTGGAACGGGCGCGCCGCCGCCGAGGGGTGCGAGGTACACTGCCTGCATGGCCGGGTTCTTCCTGCTTCTTACCGAGCCGTGTTGATGCGCTGAACGCGCGACAGCACGGCCGCCCCTCCTGCGCGAGGGGCTTTTTTGTGCCCGCAGCAGACCGCCCACAATTTTTTCGAATCGTTCCGCGCCGAGGAGACGCCATGAGTGAGGCAGCCGCACCGGCGACCGACATCCCCCCGTTCCGGTACACCGCCGCCCTGGCCGACGAGATCGAGCACCGCTGGCAGGACACCTGGGCGCGGGAGGGCACCTTCCAGGCGCCGAACCCGGCCGGTCCGCTGGCCGACCCCGGCCACCCGCGGGCGGGCGCCGAGAAGCTGTACGTGCTGGACATGTTCCCGTACCCGTCCGGCGCCGGCCTGCACGTCGGCCACCCGCTGGGCTACATCGGCACCGACTGCTACGCCCGCTACCAGCGGATGGCCGGGCGCAACGTGCTGCACGCGATGGGCTTCGACGCGTTCGGCCTGCCCGCCGAGCAGTACGCGGTGCAGACCGGCACCCACCCCCGGACCACCACCGAGGCCAACATCGAGCGGTTCAAGGCGCAGCTGCGCCGGCTGGGGCTGGGCCACGACGAGCGGCGTTCGGTGGCGACCATCGACACCGACTTCTACCGCTGGACCCAGTGGATCTTCCTGCAGATCTTCAACTCCTGGTACGACGCGGACGCGCGCAAGGCCCGGCCGATCGCCGAGCTGATCGCCGAGTTCGAGGGCGGCACCCGTGCCACCCCCGACGGGCGTCCGTGGGCCGAGCTGTCCGTGGGGGAGCGGCGGCGCGTCGTCGACGACCACCGGCTGGCGTACGTCTCGGAAGCGCCGGTGAACTGGTGCCCGGGCCTGGGCACCGTGGTGGCCAACGAGGAGGTCACCGCCGACGGCCGCTCCGAGCGCGGCAACTTCCCGGTCTTCAAGCGCAACCTGAAGCAGTGGATGATGCGGATCACCGCGTACGGGGACCGGCTGCTGGAGGATCTGGACACACTGGACTGGCCGGAGCCGATCAAGCTGCAGCAGCGCAACTGGATCGGCCGGTCGACCGGCGCGCACATCGACTTCCCGACGGACGCGGCCCCGGTGCGGGTGTTCACGACCCGGCCGGACACCGTCTTCGGCGCCACCTACATGGTGCTGGCGCCCGAGCACGAGCTGGTCGACGTGCTGACGCCGGCCGCCTGGCCGGAGGGCACGAAGGACGCCTGGACCGGCGGGCACGCCGGCCCGCGTGAGGCCGTCGAGGCGTACCGGAAGGCCGCCTCGGCCAAGACGGACGTGGAGCGGCAGGCGGACAGCAAGGAGAAGACCGGCGTCTTCGTCGGCGCCTACGCCACCAACCCGGTGACCGGCGGGCAGATCCCGATCTTCATCGCCGACTACGTGCTGGCCGGGTACGGCACCGGCGCGATCATGGCGGTACCCGCCCAGGACGAGCGGGACTGGGCCTTCGCCGAGGTCTTCGAGCTGCCGATCGTACGGACCGTGCAGCCGCCGGAGGGCTTCGACGGCAAGGCGTACACCGGGGACGGTCCGGCGATCAACAGCGCCGCGCCGGATCGCGGCATCGACCTGGACGGCCTGGGCGTGGCCGACGCGAAGGCGCGCATCATCGAGTGGCTGGAGGCCAACGGACACGGCGCCGGCGCGGTCACCTGGCGGCTGCGCGACTGGCTGTTCTCCCGGCAGCGCTACTGGGGCGAGCCGTTCCCGATCGTGTACGACGAGACCGGCGCGCCGATCGCGCTGCCCGAGTCGATGCTGCCGGTCGAGCTGCCCGAGGTGGAGGACTTCTCGCCGAAGACGTTCGACCCGGAGGACGCCGACAGCGATCCGGAGACCCCGCTGTCGCGGCGGCGCGACTGGGTGGAGGTGGAGCTGGACCTGGGCGACGGGCCCAAGCGCTACACCCGTGAGACCAACGTGATGCCGCAGTGGGCCGGCTCCTGCTGGTACGAGCTGCGCTACCTGGACCCGACCGACTCGCAGCGCTTCGCCGACCCGGAGAACGAGGCGTACTGGATGGGGCCGCAGCGTCCGGGGGACTGCGGTGGCACCGACCTGTACGTCGGCGGCGCCGAGCACGCCGTGCTGCACCTGCTGTACGCCCGCTTCTGGCACAAGGTGCTGTACGACCTGGGCCACGTCTCGTCGTTCGAGCCGTTCCGCCGCCTGTTCAACCAGGGCATGATCCAGGCGTACGCGTTCGTCGACTCGCGCGGCGCGTACGTGCCCGCCGAGGAGGTCGTCGAGGTCGACGGCCGCTGGTTCCACGGCGAGACCGAGGTCCGGCGCGAGTACGGCAAGATGGGCAAGTCGCTGAAGAACGTCGTCACCCCGGACGACATGTGCGCGGCGTACGGCGCGGACACGTTCCGGGTGTACGAGATGTCGATGGGCCCGCTGGAGGTGTCCCGCCCGTGGGACACCCGGGCCGTGGTCGGCTCGTACCGGTTCCTGCAGCGGGTCTGGCGTAGCGTCGTCGACGAGCGGACCGGCGAGCTGCGGATCACCGACGAACCGGCCGACGAGGCGACCCGGCGGCTGCTGCACAAGACGATCGACGGGGTCCGCGCCGACATGGACGGGATCCGCTTCAACACCGCCATCGCCAAGCTGATCGAGCTGACCAACGGCCTGACCCGGCTGGCGCGTACGCCGCGCGAGGTGGCCGAGCCGCTGGTGCTGATGGTGGCCCCGTTCGCCCCGCACATGGCCGAGGAACTGTGGCGCAAGCTGGGCCACGAGGACTCGCTGGCGTACGCGGACTTCCCGGTCGCCGACCCGGCTCTGCTGGTGGCCGAGTCGGTCACCTACCCGGTGCAGGTCAACGGCAAGGTCCGGGGCCGAATCGAGGTGCCGGCCGACGCGTCCGAGGAGACCGTCCGCGCGGCGGCGCTGGAGGCGGTCACGGGCGCGCTGGCCGGCAAGGAGCCACGCAAGGTCATCGTGGTGAAGGGCCGGATGGTGTCCGTGGTCGCCTGACCGGCGGCCGTGTGCCGGAGGCGCGTCCCGTACGCGGGGCGCGCCTCAACCCGCCGGCCGGACCGTGTCGGCCGCCTTCGCCGCCGGGTCAGCCGGCCGATCCGGCAGACCGGCGCCGTTCGGCCCGCCACCAGCGGTGGATGATCAGCACGCTGGCGATCAGGCCGAGGCTGGCCGGCGCGGCCGCGTACCAGTTGATCGAACCGGGCGTGGTCACCGCCGCGCCGATCGCCGCGTAGCCGATCGCGGTGGGGGCGGAGGCGATCACGCTGCCGGCCAGGAACGGCGCCACCCGGGCGGCGGTCGTGCCGTAGCCGTAGCTGACCAGCCCGAACCCGGCGATCGGCAGCAGCCGTACGGTGATCACGCCGAAGACGCTCTGCCGGGCGAACCAGCCGTCGAGGCGGGCCAGCCGGCCGCGTACCCGCTCGGCGACGAAGTCGCGGCCGAGCACCCGGCCCACAGTGAATCCGATGGCCGCCGCCAGCAACGCCGCGCCGAGCGCGTACGCGGCGCCCTGCACCGGGCCGAAGATCGCGCCCGCGGCCAGCGTGACGAACGTCCGCGGCACCAGCGCCACCAGCAGCAGCGCGCCGCCGACCACGGCGGCGGGCGGGCCGTAGCCGCCGAGCGAGTCGGCGAGCCGGGGCAGGTCGGCCGGGTCCGGCCGGGGCACCAGCAGCAGCGTCACGCCGAACCCGGCGAGCAGCAGGAGAAGCAGCCCGAACCGGCGCGCCGAGGGCTGCCGCAGCAACCCGGCGAGCCGGCGGGCCACCGGTCGCCGCCCCGGCCGGGCGGCGTCGGTCACGGCCTCGGTGCGGCGGCCACCGCGGTGCGGCGCTCGGAGCGGAGGCGGTCGGCCCAGGTGTCGTCGAGCGGCGGGAGCTGATGGATGCCGGTCGCCCAGCGCAGCAGCAGGTCCGCCAGGTCGGGGTTGCGCGCCAGCGCCGGCCCGTGCGAGTAGGTGCCGAGCAGCTTGCCCCGCCACGCGCCCTCGGTGGCGCCGTCGTTGCCGACGCCGGTGGTGACGCGGGCCAGCGGGGACACGCCCGGGCCGAGGTGGGTACGGCCGCCGTGGTTCTCGAACCCGGACAGGTGCGGGATGCCCAGCCGCGGGTCGACCTCGCCGGCCAGCTCGCCGACGGCCCGGGTGGGGCCGCGGTCGGAGGAGAGGTCGAGCAGCTCCAGGCCGGCGCACCGGGTGCCCTTGGCGAAGAAGGAGGTGCCGAGCAGTTGGTAGCCGGCGCAGACGCCGAACACCACCGAACCCTGGGCCACCGCCCGGTGCAGGCCGCCGTCGGCGATCAGGCGCTGGGCGCCGAGCGCCTGCGGGCCGTCCTCGCCGCCGCCGAGCAGGTAGATGTCGGCGGTGGCGGGCAGCCGCTGGTCGGAGCGGACCTCCAGCACCTCGACCGGCATGCCGCGCAGCTGGGCCCGGCGGGCCAGGATCAGCGCGTTGCCCCGGTCGCCGTAGGTGGACAGCAGGTCGGGATAGATCCAGACGATGCGCAGGCTCTCAGTTGACACGGTCCAGCTCCGCTCGGATGTCCTGGAAGGCGGTGTAGTTGGCGATGACCTCCAGCCGGCCCGGCGGGACCGCGCGGACGGCCTCGTCGAAGCTGCGGACGTGCTGGAACGGCACGCCGTTTACCTCCAGCCGCACCGCCAGGTCGTACGCCCGGTCGCCGGTGATCAGCACCTGCCGGCCGGTCAGCGGGGAGAAGTCCACGTCGAACAGCCAGGAGGTGTCCAGCCCGTCGGGGTCGCGGGCGTTGATGGACAGCAGTGTCGGCGCGACGTCGGCCATGTCGAACGCCTCCAGCCAGCTCGCCGGGTTCTTCGCCAGCAGCAGCCGGATGTTGCGCCCGTCGCGGTCCACCTGGGCGTAGCGGCCGGCCACCGAGGTGACGGTGCCGAGCCGGGACACCGCGTCCACCGGGCGTACGCCGAACTCGGCGGCGACGGCCAGGGCGGTGGCCGCGTTGCCGAGGTTGACCTTGCCGGGGAGCTGCAGCTGGATCTTGTGCCAGGCGCCGGTGGGGTCGAGCACACCGTCGTCCTCGACGGTCCAGTTCGGCTCGGGGCGGCGCAGCGGGCAGCCGGTGCACCACCACTGCTCGCCGGAGCGCTGGATGGTGGAGCCGCACTCGGGGCAGACCCAGGAGTCGTCGTGCCAGCGCTGCCCGGCGCTGAACCAGGTGACGTGCGGCGGCACGTGGCCCTGGGCCGGGTCGGCCGGCGGGCACGCGGCCCACACCACCATCGGGTCGTCGGCGTTGGCGACCACCCGTACCCGCGGGTGCCGGACCAGGGCGGCGCGCCAGAGCTGCGCCATCATGGCGACCTCCTTGGCGCGGTCGAGCTGGTCGCGGGAGAGGTTGAGCAGCGCCACCACGTGCGGCTCGGTCGCCTCCAGCACCTGGGCGAGGTAGTGCTCGTCCACCTCCAGCACCGCGTACGGGGTGCTGCCGGCCTTTGCGAGCGCCGAGGTGTGGCCGGTGGGCATGTTCGCGCCGAAGGAGTTGGTGGCGACCCGGCCGAGCACGCCGACCGCGGCGGTGGTGAGCCGGGTGGTGGTGGTCTTGCCGTTGGTGCCGGACACCAGGGCGATGGCGCGCCCGGCCGAGAGGTGGGCGAGCAGGTCCGGGTCGATCTTGAGGCCGATCCAGCCGCCGATCACCGAGCCGTCGCCACGGCCCGCAGCCCGCGACAGCGCCGCGGCGGTGCGCGACACGGAGCTGGCCACCTTTGCCCGCAAGGGCATCTTCGCGTCCGTCACGCGAGCGAGGTTACCGGACCACCACCTCCGCCAGATCGCGGCCGAGGGCGAACCGTTCGGCCGGGGAGGGCCCGGCGGACGGCCGGAGCGCGCAGGGCCGGACGGTGGCGGTCGATGTCGGGTAGCGGACGCTGCGCGGCCCTCCCCACCCCCTCCACTCCGCCCCACCCGCGTTGACGTGCGGTTTTGCGCGCGGAAACGCCACGCCACGCGGGCGAATCTGGTTGCAGGTGGAGGGAAGTGGAGTAGAGTGGGGCGCGATGGTGAGGCCGGGAGGGCCACACCGGCCCGGGGGGTCAGCGGCGCCGCGAACGCCGCTCAGGGCGAGGGGGTTGGGCCGATGTTCCTCGGCACCCACACTCCGCGCCTGGACGACAAAGGCCGGTTGATCCTTCCGGCGAAGTTCCGGGACGAACTGGCGGGGGGTGTCGTGATCACCAAAGGGCAGGAGCGCTGCCTCTACGTCTTCCCGATGCCCGAGTTCCAGCGGATCGCCGACCAGTTGCGCGCGCAGCCGATGACGAGCAAGGCGGCCCGGGCCTACAGCCGGGTCTTCTTCGCCAGCGCGCACGACGAGGTGCCGGACAAGCAGGGCCGGGTCACCATTCCCGGCCACCTGCGGTCGTACGCGGCACTGGACCGGGATCTGGTCGTGATCGGAGCGAGCACCCGGGTGGAGATCTGGGACAAGGCGGCCTGGGAGGCCTACCTCGCGGAGAGCGAAGACGACTTCGCCGACATCGAGGAGGGGGTGCTGCCCGGCGGTCTGTAGGGCGTGACGGCGCCCGACGTACTGCGAGATCTCCAGCCGCTTTCGAGTTCCTGGCACCCCTTCCCCGGTGCCAGGCGCACGATCCGACACGGAGGGCCGCGGCCTCCGGCGGGCGGGAGCGGATGGGGATCTGGCGGTATGGCGAGGCGTCGTGGCGACGACAGACACGTGACGGAACGGTTGGCGAACGGGGTGGGGGTCGAGATGGGGGAGCTACGCGGCACGCACGTGCCGGTGCTGCTCGAGCGGTGTCTCGAGCTGCTGGCCCCCGCACTGGGCCGGCCCGGTCGCACCGTCCACGTCGACGCCACGCTCGGCCTGGCCGGGCACGCCGAGGCGGTGCTCACGGCGCATCCGGACACGGTGCTGATCGGCCTGGACCGGGACACCGAGGCGCTCGCCCACGCGCGGGTCCGCCTGGCCCGGTTCGCCGACCGGATCCACCTGGAGCACGCCGTCTACGACGAGCTGCCCGAGGTGCTCGACCGGCTCGGTTACCCGGCGATCGACGGGGTGCTGTTCGACCTCGGCGTCTCGTCCCTGCAACTGGACGCGCCCGACCGCGGGTTCGCCTACGCGCAGGACGCGCCGCTGGACATGCGGATGGACCAGACCCGGGGGGTGACCGCCGAGGAGGTGGTCAACACCTACTCCCACCCGGACCTGGCCCGCCTGCTGCGGGTGTACGGCGAGGAGAAGTTCGCCGGGAAGATCGCCTCGGCGATCATCCGGGAACGGGAGCGCACCCGGATCACCTCCTCGGCCCGGCTGGCCGAGCTGGTGCGGGACGCCATTCCGGCACCCGCCCGACGAACCGGTGGACACCCGGCAAAGAGAACGTTTCAGGCTTTACGGATCGAGGTAAACAGAGAACTGGCAGCGCTGGAGACGGCGCTGCCGGCTGCTCTGGACAAGCTCACAGTGGGCGGCCGCATGGTGGTCCTGTCCTACCACTCGCTGGAGGACCGGCTCACCAAGCAGGCGCTCGCCGACCGGGTCCGCAGTAAGGGCCCGATCGACCTCCCGGTCGAACTGCCCGGGTCGGGCCCGACGTTCCGGCTGTTGAGCCGGGGCGCCGAGCTGCCCGGGGAGGCGGAGGTGGCCGCGAACCCGCGTGCCGCCTCGGTGCGGCTGCGTGCCGCCGAACGCCTCGACCCGGAGGCGACCCGGCAGGGGCGTACCGACCGCGAACGGTACCGCCGCCGGGTGAAGGCGATGCACCAACCGGGGACGGGGTCACCGGGGTCCGGCGAGGACCCGCGGTCGGCCCCGGGGGACGCGAACGGGACGGACGAGGAGGGGGAGGGGACATGAACGTCGAGAAGCGCGACGGCCGGGGAGCCGTCGGGCAGCGCGCACCGCGGTCGGGGGGCCGGACCGCGGCGCAGCGCACCACGCGGGACACGACGGCGGCCGACCGCCGGGAGACCACTCGTGCCCGGGGGGCGCGCGAGTTCCCGACGCAGGGCAGCGCCGCCGTGCGGCCGGCCGAGCGCACCCGGGTCACCGGTGCGCCCACGCCGCGCCTGCGGGTCGCCCCGCCGGCGCCGATCCGAGTGCCCCGCGCCCCGTTCGTCGCGCTGATCCTGGTGCTGGTGGTCGGTGGGGTGCTGGGCATCCTGGCGGTCAACACGAAGATCAACGAGAACGCGTTCAAGCTGGAGAAGCTCCAGCAGCAGCAGGCCAAGCTGGACGTGGACGAGCAGGAGCTGAAGAAGGAGATCGCCAAGCAGGAGGCGCCCGGCAACCTGACCGCCAACGCCCGCCGGCTCGGCCTGGTCGAGTCCGAGGACCCGGCGTACATCCGGCTGCCGGACGGGCAGACCATCGGGGTGCCGCACCCCGCGCAGGGCGCCCCGTCGGTCACCAGCCAGCAGGGCAACGGAGGCTGAGTCGTGCCGCCGAGATCGGATGATCCGCGCCGGGACGCCACGGGCTCCCGGCGCGGCTCGTCGCGGGGGTCGGAGCCGCGCGAGCCGGGCCTCGGGGGGATCTCCGACGCCCGGGCGTACACGCCGCGCGGCCGGACCGTGCGCGAGGGCGGCGGCGCCGAGCAACGGCGTACCCCCGCAGCAACCGGTCCGGCGACCCGTTCCGGCCCGCGTTGCAGGTGCTCGACGGCGGCCGGGCCGGGCGTGCCGGCACGCGGGAGCCGGCGACCGACGGCGCCCGGGCCGGCCGCCGGTCCACCGCCGCGGGCGGCCGGGCCGGCGTGGTGCGGACCGTCTCGTCCCGGCCGGTGCGGGAGCCGTTCGACGACGAGGAGGACGCGCCGCCGCCACGCCGCCGGTCCCAGCCGCGCCGCCCGGATGCGCAGCCCCGCCGGCCGGTCCGCAAGCCGCGCCGGCCGCCGCGACTCGGCGACCCGCGCCGGCGCCTGCGGCTCGGCACGGTGCTGGCGCTGGCGTTGTTCGCCAGCATCGGCGTGCGGCTGGTCTACCTCCAGACCGTGGACACCCCGGCGTACGCCGACGGTGGCCTGCCCAACCGGCTCGCCGTGGTCGAGCTGCCGGCCCCGCGCGGGGCGATCCTCGACCGCGACGGCGAGCCGCTGGCGCACAGCGTCGAGGCCCGGTACGTGTTCGCCGACCCGACCCGGGTCAAGGACCGGTTCGCCACCGCGCGTCTGCTCTCCCCGCTGCTCGGCGTGCCCGTGTCCGACCTGGCCGAGAAGATGCGCAAGCGCACCCTGCCCGGCACCGACACCCCGTTGCAGTTCGTCTACCTGGCCCGCGGTGTGGAGATCGCCACCGCCAAGCGGATCATGGCGCTCGACCTGGCCGGCATCAACGTGCACCGCGACGAGCGGCGCGAGGTGCCCGGCGGTGACCTGGCCGCCAACCTGATCGGCTTCGTCAGCCAGGACATGAACGGCCTGGAGGGGCTGGAGGCCAAGTACGACGACGTGCTGCGCGGGCAGGCCGGCAAGCGGACCTACGAGGTGGGCCTCGGTGACCTGGCCGCGCCCATCCCGGGCGGCTACAGCCGCACCACCCAGCCGCAGCCGGGCAGCTCTCTGAAGCTCACCGTCGACCGGGACCTGCAGTTCATGACGCAGCGGATCCTGGCCAAGCAGACGGCCAAGGTGAAGGGCAGCGTCGGCGCCGCGGTGATCATCGAGGTGCCGAGCGGCGAGGTGCTGGCCCAGGCCAGCCAGCCGACGTACGACGCGGCCAACCCCACGAAGGTCGCCTCGCCGTCGGACCGGGACGACGCGGCCACCACGTTCGTCGTCGACCCGGGCTCGATCCACAAGGCGATCACCTTCGGCGCCGCGCTCCAGGAGGGCGTGATCACCCCGGACACCGCGTTCCCGGTCGCCAACACGATCGACAGGGGCGGGGTCACCTTCCGCGACACCCACCCGGTCGACGGCCGCACCATGAGCATCCCCGGCATGCTCGCCTTCTCCTCGAACGTCGGCACCATCGAGATCGGCGAGAAGCTCGGCAAGGAACGGCTCTTCGACTACCAGAAGCGGTTCGGGCTGGGCCAGGTGACGGGCGAGGGCATGCCGGGCGAGGCGGCCGGACGGCTGCTGCCGCCCGACCAGTGGAGCGGCTCGGCGTACGGGTCGGTGCCGATCGGGCACAGCGTGGACGCCACGCCGCTGCAGATGGCCGCCGCGTACGCCACCATCGCCAACAACGGCACGTACGTGCAGCCGCACCTGGTCAAGGAGACGATCGGCGCGGACGGCGAGCGCAGCCCCGCCGCCGCGCCCACCACGCGCTCGGTGCTCAGCCCGGCCAACGCGGCGGCGCTGCGCCGGATGATGGAGGCGGTCACCACCGTCGACGGCCCGGACGGTCAGGCGACCGGGCTGGCCGCGGCCGTGCCCGGCTACCGGGTGGCCGGCAAGACCGGCACCGGCCTGCGCTACGACGGCGGCAAGCAGCAGCCCGGCGAGGTCGGGTCGTTCATCGGCATGGCCCCGGCGGAGAACCCCCGGTACGTGGTCGCGGTGTTCGTGTGGAGCCCCGGCGGCGGGGGCGGCGCGGTCGCCGCGCCCGCGTTCCGGGAGATGATGGGCTTCACTCTCCGCCACTACCGGGTGCCGCCGTCGCTGACCAACAAGTCCCCGAAGTTCGAGGTCTTTCCGCGCTGAGCGGGGGTGGCGGGACATCATCGGTGAGTGGCGACGAACCACCGGGGCGGCTGTGCGGTCGGAACCGGACGACCGGGTAGGGTCTGACGCCGTGCCCGGCAATCCACGTCCCACAACCGTGCGTCCCGTACGGCTCGGCGACCTCGCCGCCTGCGTCGCGGCGACCCCGCCGGAGGAGGCCGCCGAACTGGCCGTCACCGGCGTGACCCACGCCAGCCAGGAGGTACGCCCCGGCGACCTGTACGCCGCCCTGCCCGGTGCCCGGCGCCACGGCGCGGAGTTCGCCGCCGCCGCGGCGGCGGCGGGCGCGGTGGCCCTGCTGACCGACCCGGCCGGCGTGGCGCTGGCCGCCGGGACCGGCCTTCCCGTGCTCGTCGTCGACGACCCGCGCGACGCGCTCGGCGAGGTGGCCGCGACCGTCTACGGCGACCCGACCGCCGGACTGACGGTGATCGGGGTGACCGGCACCGCCGGCAAGACCTCCACCAGCTACCTGGTCGAGTCGGGACTGCGCGCCGCCGGGCACGTCACCGGGCTGATCGGCACCGTGGAGACCCGCCTCGGCGACCTGGTGATCGACAGTGTCCGGACCACCCCGGAGGCCACCGACCTGCACGCCATGCTCGCGGTGGCCCGTGAACACGGGGTGGACACCGTGGTGATGGAGGTGTCCAGCCACGCCCTCGCCATGGGCCGGGTCGGCGGCGTCCGGTTCGACGTCGGCGGCTACACCAACTTCGGCTCCGACCACCTGGACTTCCACGCCGACGAGGCGGACTACTTCGCGGCCAAGGCCAAGCTGTTCGACGGCCGCTGCCGGGTCGAGGTGCTCAACCACGACGACCCCGCGTTGCGTCCGCTGCACAAGCCGGGCACCGTCACGTACTCGGCGGCCGGCGACGCCGGTGCGACCTGGTGGGCCGACGGGATCGACGGCGAGGGCTACGCGCAGCGGTTCACGCTGCACGGGCCGGACGGGCTGACGCTCCCGACCGGCGTGGCGCTGCCCGGCCGGCACAACGTGGCGAACGCGCTTTTGGCGGTCGCCCTGCTGGTCGCCGTCGGAGTGGACCCGGAGACCGCGGCGCGCGGCGTGGCCGCCTGCGGCGGTGTGCCCGGCCGGCTGGAACTGGTCAGCGGCGACGCCCCGGTACGCGGGGTGGTCGACTACGCGCACAAGGCCAACGCGATCGAGGCGGTCCTGACCGCGCTGCGCGGCCTGACCGAGGGCCGGTTGATCTGCGTGCTGGGCGCCGGCGGCGACCGGGACCGGGGCAAGCGGCCGGTGATGGGCGGCGTGGCCACGCGCGGCGCCGACGTGGTGCTGGTGACCGACGACAACCCGCGGACCGAGGACCCGGCCGCGATCCGGGCCGAGGTGCTGGCCGGCGCGTACGCCGCCGCGACCCCGGCCCGCGTCATCGAGGTGCCCGGGCGGCGGGCGGCGATCGAGGAGGCGGTCCGGGTGGCCGAACCGGGTGACGTGGTGGCGGTGCTGGGCAAGGGCCAGGAACGCGGCCAGGAGATCGGCGGCGAGGTGCTGCCGTTCGACGACCGGGTGGAGCTGGCGACGGCGCTGCGCGCCCGCTTCGGTGACCTGGTGGGTCAGCGGTGATCCCGCTGACGCTGGCCGAGGTGGCCGCGGCCGTCGACGGCCGGCTGGCCGGCGCCGACCCGGACGCCCGGGTCACCGGCACCGTCGAGTTCGACTCCCGCAAGGTGAACCAGGGCGGGCTGTTCGTCGCCTTCCCCGGCGAGCACGTCGACGGCCACGACTACGCGGCCGGCGCGGTCTCGGCCGGCGCGGTGGCGGTGCTCGGCACCCGGGAGCTGCCGGGCGTGCCGATGGTGCTCGTCGGCGACGCGCTCGACGCGATGGGCCGGCTGGCCCGCGCCGTCGTCGACCGGCTGCCCGGGCTGACCGTGATCGGGCTGACCGGCTCGTCCGGCAAGACCACCACCAAGGACCTGATCGCCCAGCTCGCGGTCCGGCTCGGCCCGACCGTGGCGCCGCCCGGCTCGTTCAACAACGAGCTGGGGCACCCGTACACGGCGCTGCAGGCCACCCCGGAGACCCGCTACCTGGTGATGGAGAAGGGCGCCCGCGGGGTCGGGCACGTCCGCTACCTGTGCGACGTGGTGCCGCCGCGGATCTCCGTGGTGCTCAACGTCGGCGTGGCGCACCTGGGCGAGTTCGGCTCGGTGGAGACCATCGCGCTCGCCAAGGGGGAGCTGGTCGAGGCGCTGCCCGAAGACGGGCTGGCGGTGCTCAACGCCGACGACCCGCGGGTCGACGCGATGGCGTCGCGTACCCGGGCCCGGGTGGTGCGCTACGGCGAGTCGGAGCGGGCCGACGTGCGCGGCGTGGACGTGACGCTCGACGGCCGGGGACGGCCCTCGTACACCCTGGTCACCCCGGAGGGCAGCGCGCCGGTACGGCTCGGGCTGACCGGTCGGCACCAGGTCTCCAACTCGCTCGCCGCCGCGGCGGTCGGCCGGGAGCTGGGCCTGCCGCTGCCCGAGCTGGCGGCGGCGCTGAACGAGCTGGGCCTGGTCTCGACCCGGCGGATGGACGTCTTCGAACGCCCCGACGGGGTGACCGTGATCGACGACTCGTACAACGCCAACCCGGCCTCCACCGGCGTGGCGCTGCGGGCATTGGCGAGCATGCGCGGCGACGGGCGTACCGTCGCGGTGCTCGGCTTCATGGCCGAGCTGGGTGACTTCGAACGGGAGGGGCATCAGCAGGTCGGCCGGCTCGCGGCCGAACTGGGAGTGGACCGGCTGCTCGTGGTGGGTGAGCCGGCGGCGCCGATCCACGAGGGCGCGACAGCGGTAGGCAATTGGGGAGGAGAGTCGGTGCTGCTCACCGATCAGGCGGCGGCCGTCGAGGTGCTGCGGAGCGAGCTGCGTCCGGGAGACGTGGTGCTGGTGAAGGGCTCCCGGTACCGGACCTGGGAGGTGGCCGACGCGCTGCGCGCGGACACCCGGGAGGGTGCGACGGAGGGCGGCGCCGCATGAGGGCGGTCATCGTCGCCATCGGCGTCGCGTTCCTGATCTCGCTGTTCTGCACGCCGATCGCGATCAAGGTGTTCGCCCGGCTGAAGGCCGGCCAGCCGATCCGATCGAACCTCGGGCTCGCCAGCAACGAGGGCAAGAAGGGCACGCCGACGATGGGCGGCGTGGTCTTCATCCTGGCCACCGTCATCGCGTACGTCGCCGGGCACCTGGCCCTGACCACGCTGCCGGACGCGCAGATCGCCCAGGTCGAGCCGACGATCACGGCGCTGGTGCTGCTGGGGCTGATGGTGTTCTCCGGCGCGGTCGGCTTCATCGACGACTTCCTGAAGGTCCGCAAGCGGCACAGCGGCGGCCTCAACAAGCGGGGCAAGCTGGCCGGGCAGATCCTGGTCGGTGCCGTGTTCGGCGCGGTGGCCGTCTACTTCCCGTCGAGCATGACCGACGCCGGCGGCAACGCGACGAACACCGAGACGGTGGGCAGCACCACGCTGAGCTTCATCCGGGACATCCCGGCGCTGGAGATCGGCAAGGTCGGCGCGGTGATCGTCATCATCATGGTGGTCATGGCGGCCACCAACGGCGTCAACCTCACCGACGGTCTCGACGGCCTGGCCACCGGCGCCTCGGTGATGGTGCTGGCGGCGTACGCGCTGATCGCGTTCTGGCAGTACCGGCACTGGTGCGCCGACCCGAACTACACCGAGTCGTACTGCTACACGGTGCGCGACCCGCTGGAGATCGCGCTGATCGCGGGCGCGGCGGCCGGTGCCTGCGTGGGCTTCCTGTGGTGGAACACGTCCCCGGCGCGGATCTTCATGGGTGACACCGGCGCGCTCGGGCTGGGCGGCCTGATCGCCGGCATGGCGATGTCCACCCGCACCATCCTGCTGCTGCCGATCCTGGGCGGCCTGTTCGTGATCATCACGATGTCCGTGGTCATCCAGATCATCTCCTTCCGCACCACCGGCAAGCGGGTGTTCCGGATGTCGCCGCTGCAGCACCACTTCGAGCTTGCGGGCTGGAGCGAGGTCAACATCGTGGTCCGGTTCTGGATCATCGCCGGTATCGGCGTGGCCATCGCGCTGGGCCTGTTCTACAGCGAGTTCCTCGCCGCGGTGAGCTAGGTGTAAGGAAGGGCCCCTTATTAACAGACGTCTGTTAATAAGGGGCCCTTCCTTCAGATCCGACACGCCGACCGGGCGGTTGCGCCACGGGCGGGCGGGTCGAGCGGCCATGATGGGCCTGTGGGGGAGGGACGAGACATCCAGGTGACCAGCGACCCGCCGGCCCGTCGTGCGCCGGCGGCCACGCCACCGGCCGACCCGCCGGAGGCGCGCTGGGACCCGGCGGGTGGCCTGGCCGCGCTGCGTGGCCTGCTGGCCCGGCCGCTGGCCTCCTACTACCTGCTGCTGTCCAGCGCCGGCCTGCTGCTGCTGATCGGCCTCACCATGGTCTTCTCCGCGACCAGCGTGCGGGACTACGTCATGGACGGCGACGCGGCGGCGTCGCTCACCAAGCAGACCGTCTTCGCGGTGATCGGCATCGGTGCGTTCTGGGCCTGTCAGCGGCTGCCCGCACGTACGTTCCGGGCGGTCAGCCGTCTGGCGCTGGGTGTGGCGGTGGCGCTGCTGCTCCTGCTCAACCTGCTGGTGGCTCTGAACTCGCTGTTCGGGGTGACGTCGATCGGGCCGTTGAAGGCGCAGCTGCTCTGGCTCTACCTCGGCCCGATCTCCGTGCAGCCGGTCGAGGTGGCGAAGTTCGCGCTGGTGCTGTGGGGTGCGCACGTGCTGGCCCGCAAGGGCGCGGCACTCGGCTGGTGGAAGGAACTGGCCACGCCGCTGTTCCCGGTGGTCGCCCTGCTGTTCGTACTCGTCGGCTACAACGACCTGGGCAGCATGCTCTGCCTGCTCGCGCTGGTGGTCGGGATGCTCTGGGCGGCGGGCGTGCGGACCCGGGTCTTCGCCGCGCTCACCGCGATCGGCCTGGCCGGCGTCGGCCTCCTGGTGGCAGCGGCCTCGCTCGGCGCCGGCTCCGGCTCTCGGGGCGCCGACAACTACCGGCTCGGCCGCCTCACGATGTGGCTCGACCCGCCCTCCCCGCGGACCTGCTTCGAACAGGAGCTGGACTACTGCTACCAGCTCGTGCAGGCCCGCTACGCGATCGGCAACGGCGGCTGGTTCGGCGTCGGCCTGGGCCAGAGCAGCTTCAAGTACGGCTGGCTGCCCGAGGCGCACAACGACTTCATCTTCGCCATCCTCGCCGAGGAGCTGGGGGTGGTCGGCTGCACGGTGATCCTGGTGCTGTTCGCCGTGCTGGCGTACACCGGGATGCGGATCGCCCGCCGGGTCGAGGACCCGTTCCGCCGGCTCGCCGCCGCCGGCGTGACCGCCTGGCTGGTCGGCCAGGCCGTCATCAACATCGGCGGCGTGACCGGGCTGCTGCCGCTGACCGGCGTACCGCTGCCGTTCATCTCCGACGGCGGCAGCGCCCTGGTGGTGACGCTCGCCGCGATCGGCATGCTCGCCTCGTTCGCCCGCGCCGAGCCGGACGCGGCGCGCGCGCTGCATGCCCGTCCGCCCGCCCGATGGGTCCGACTAGTGTGGGCCCCGTTGCCGCCGCTTCCCGGCCGGCGCCGCACGGCGGCGCCGCCCCCGGCCGACCGAGGGTCCGTGCCCCGGTCCCGGCAGCGGCGGCAGGACGACCAGGCCGTGCCCCGCGGCGCCCGGTCCGACCGGGCGCGCTCCGGCGCGGCGAGCGAGAGGAGACGCTGATGGGTCCGCTGCGTTCGGTGGTGCTCTGCGGAGGGGGTACGGGCGGGCACATCTACCCGCTGCTCGCCTTCGCCGACTGCCTGCGCCGACACGACCCGAGCGTCCGGATCACCTGTCTGGGCACACCGAAGGGGCTGGAGAACGAGCTGATCCCGCCGGCCGGCTACGACCTGCGGCAGATCCCGGCGTACCAGCTGCCCCGGTCGGTGAACATGAGCCTGGTGCGCACCCCGGACCGGATGTGGAAGGCGGCGCGCGCGGCGGGCAAGGTGATCGACGAGGTCCAGGCCGACGCCGTGGTCGGCTTCGGGGGGTACGTCTCGGTGCCCGGTTACCTGGCCGCGTGGCGACGCGAGCTGCCCATCGTCATCCACGAGGTGAACGTGCCGCCGGGCGTGGCGAACCGGCTCGGGATGAAGTTCACCAAGAACGTCGCGGTGGGCTTCCCGCACCAGCCGGCCCAGGCCGAGGCGCTGCGCGACGCCCGGGTGGTCGGCGTGCCGCTGCGCCGGGGCATCGCCGGGCTGGACCGGGCCGCGCTGCGGGACGCCGCGCGCGCCCACTTCGGACTCCGCCCCGACCTGCCGGTGCTGTTCGTCGCCGGTGGCTCGCAGGGCGCCCGCTCGATCAACCTGGCCGTCTCCGGCGCCGCGAAGGAACTGGCCCGCAACGGCGTGCAGGTGCTGCACGTCATCGGCGCCCGCAACGAGCCGGTCTCCGTCCCCACCGACCTGCCGGTGCCGTACGTCACGCTGCCGTACCTGTCCGAGATGGAACTGGGCTACGCCGCGGCCGACCTGATGCTGGCCCGGGGCGGCGCGATGACCTGCGCCGAGGTGGCCGCGATCGGCCTGCCCACCGTCTACGTGCCCTACCCGCACAGCAACCAGGAGCAGAAGCGCAACGCGCTGCCCGTGGTGGAGGCCGGTGGCGGTCTGCTGGTCGACGACGCCGAGATGACCCCGGCCTGGGTGGAGCGGACGGTGATCCCGCTGATCCGGGACCCGCAGCGGCTCTGGGCGATGAGCCACGCCGCGGCCGGCTACGGCCGCCGCGACGGCGACGTGGCGTTGCTGAACTTCGTCTACGAGGCGGTGGCCCGCTGATGAGGGACACCGCGACGGGAAGGTACGTCTGATGAACACCGCGCAGTTCACCCCCGCCGGCACCATGACCGCGGAGGACCTGGGCCGGATCCACCTGATCGGGGTGGGCGGGGTCGGGATGGCCGGCCTGGCCCGGCTGTTCCTCACCCGGGGTCTGCCGGTCTCCGGTAGCGAGCTGCGGGAGTGGCCGTCGCTGGCCGGCCTGCGGGCGCTGGGCGGCACCATTCACTCCACCCACGAGGCGTCCAACCTCGACGGCGTGGACACCGTGGTCTACTCCTCGGCCATCCCGCAGGACCACCTGGAGATGGTCGAGGCGCGTCGGCGAGGGCTGCGGGTGCTGCACCGCTCCGAGGCGCTCGCCGCCGCGATGACCGGCCGCCGCACGGTGGCGGTGGCCGGCACCCACGGCAAGACGTCCACCACGTCGATGGTCACCATGGTGCTGCAGCAGGCCGGCACCGACCCGTCGTTCGTGATCGGCGGCGAGATCTCCGAGGTGGGTTCCGGCGCGCACCACGGCACCGGCGAGCACTTCGTGGTCGAGGCGGACGAGAGCGACCGCTCCTTCCTCATCTACCGTCCGTTCGTGTCGGTCGTCACGAACATCGAGGCGGACCACCTCAACACCTACGGCGACCTGGCCACGCTGGAGGCGGCGTTCGCCGAGTTCGCCCGGCTCACCGACCCGGCCGGTCACGTGATCACCTGCGCCGACGACGCGGGCGGGCGCCGGCTGGCCGAGACGCTGCGCGCCGAGGGGCGCCGGGTCTGGACGTACGGCGAGTCCGCCGACGCGGATCTGCGGATGAGCGAGGTCGTGTCGTCCGCGCACGGGGTGCGCTACCAGGCCGAGATCGAGGGCCGGCCGCTCGGCGAGATCCGGCTGCCCGTACCGGGCAAGCACATGGCCCTGAACAGCGCCGCCGCGGTGCTCACCGCGTACCTGCTGGAACTGCCGGTGGCCGCGGCGGAGGCCGCGCTCGGCGCGTTCCCGGGCGTGCGGCGGCGCTTCGAGCGCAAGGGCGTGGCCGACGGCGTGCTGGTCTACGACGAGTACGCCTACCACCCGACCTCGATGACGCTGGCGTTGCAGACGCTGCGGGAGGTCGCCGGCGACGGCCGGCTGATCGTGGTGTTCCAGCCGTACCGGCTCTACCGCACCCGCGACAACCAGGCGGAGATCGCCGCCGCGCTCGGCATCGCCGACGAGGTGGTGCTGCTGGAGGTCTTCGGCCCCGGTGAGACGCGCCGCCCGGGCGAGGGCTCGGCCGCGCTGATCCAGGAGGTGTCGCTGCCGGCCGAGCGGAAGGTGTTCGTCGAGTCGTGGGACGACGTGCCGGCCGAGGTGGCCCGGCGGGCGCGGACCGGCGACGTGGTGGTGACCATGGGCGCGCCGCCCATCTCGCTGATGGGTGACCAGCTGCTCGACGCCCTGCTCGCCCGCTCCGGCGGTGGCGCGGGGCTGGGCGCCGGCGTCGACCCGGACGGCGCGGCGACCCCGGCCGGATGAGTCCCGGCCCGGCCCGCGGCCGTACCCCCGGACCGGACGGCGGGGCGGGGCGGCGCAGCCCGGCCCGGCGCTGGCAGCTCGTGCGGGCGAACGCGGACGCCGTGCCGCCGTCGACCCGCCGGTTCATGGCCCGGGCCCGGCAGCGGCGGATGCGGGCCGCGCTGCCCTGGGCGGTCGCCGCCGCGGTGCTCGCCGTCGCGGGCCTGGTGGCGTGGACGGTGCTCGGCACCGGCCTGTTCGGCGTCCGCGAGGTACGGGTGGTCGGCGCGCGGCTGGTCACCCCGGTGCAGATCCGCGACGCGGCGGCGGTGCCGGACAACGCGCCGCTGGCCAGGGTGGACCTGGACGCGACGGCGCGCCGGGTCGGCACGCTGCCGCCGGTGGCGGACGCCACCGTGGAACGGGAGTGGCCGGGCACGCTCGTGATCCGGGTGCGGGAACGCACGCCGGTGGCGGTGGTGCCGCAGGGCGACGGCTTCGTGGTCGTCGACGGCTCGGGCGTGGTCTTCCAGCGGCTGGACCGGGCGCCGGACGGGTTGCCGCAGGTCCGGGTCGCCCGGCCCGGCCCCGACGACCCGGGTACGCGCGCCGGGCTGGCGGTGCTCGACGCGATGGGGGAGAAGCTGCGCGCGGAGCTGGTCGCGGTGGACGTGGCCGGCCTGGCCCGGATCACCCTGCTGCTGCGCGGCGAGCGTCAGGTCTTCTGGGGTGACGCCTCCCGGGGGGCGCAGAAGTCCACCGTGGCCACCGCGTTGCTGAGCCGCAAGGCGGACCGGATCGACGTCAGCGCGCCGGACGTGGTCACGTTCGAGTGACCCGCGGCTCAGCGAGCGGGCGTTGTGTCCCCTGTCGCTCGGTCGGCGACACGCCGGAACAGGTCCTTGGCTCCTGGCGCGGCGGCGCATACGTTGCCCCGAAGAGATCAGTGGTTGACATAACTCTAAGCCTCTAGTAGAGGGTGAGGGTTCAACCGTCGGAGGCCACCGGGGAGTGTCCGACCGCTGATCCGGCCAAGCCGTGTGGGGTCGGCCCATGCCAATCTCGAAGGGAAAGGACCGGAGATGACACCTCCGCACAACTACCTGGCGGTCATCAAGGTCGTCGGCATCGGGGGCGGCGGCGTCAACGCCGTCAACCGGATGATCGAGGTTGGGCTCAAGGGCGTCGAGTTCATCGCGATCAACACCGACGCGCAGGCGCTGCTGATGAGCGACGCCGACGTCAAGCTCGACGTGGGCCGGGAGCTGACCCGGGGACTAGGCGCGGGCGCCAACCCGGACGTCGGCAAGAACGCCGCCGAGGACCACCGCGACGAGATCGAGGAGGTCCTCAAGGGCGCCGACATGGTGTTCGTGACCTGCGGCGAGGGCGGCGGCACCGGCACCGGCGGCGCGCCGGTCGTGGCGAACATCGCCCGTAAGCTCGGCGCGCTCACCATCGGCGTGGTCACCCGGCCGTTCTCGTTCGAGGGCAAGCGCCGGCAGGTCCAGGCCGAGGCGGGCATCGAGGAGCTGCGCAACCAGTGCGACACGCTCATCGTGATCCCGAACGACCGGCTGCTCGCGCTCGGCGACCGCAACATCTCCATGATGGACGCGTTCCGCACCGCGGACCAGGTGCTCCTCTCCGGTGTCCAGGGCATCACCGACCTGATCACCACGCCGGGTCTGATCAACCTGGATTTCGCCGACGTCAAGAGCGTGATGAGCGGCGCCGGCAGCGCGCTCATGGGCATCGGCAGCGCCCGGGGCGAGAACCGCGCCGTCGAGGCGGCCGAGGCGGCCATCTCCAGCCCGCTGCTCGAGCAGAGCATGGACGGCGCGCGCGGCGTGCTGCTCTCCATCGCCGGCGGGTCGGACCTCGGCCTGTTCGAGATCAACGACGCGGCGCAGCTGGTCACCGACGCGGCCCACCCGGACGCGAACATCATCTTCGGCGCGGTCATCGACGACGCGCTCGGCGACGAGGTGCGGGTCACGGTGATCGCGGCGGGCTTCGACGGGGGTACGCCGGCGTACAAGGCGGTCGAGCCTCCGCGCAAGAGCAACCAGAACCCGCCGGCCCAGCCGAACGCGCCGGTGAGCCCGCCGGCCACCATGCCGGCGCCGCAGCAGCCGTCGCGCCGGGTGCTCTTCGACGACGTCGACGTGCCCGACTTCCTCAAGAACGGGTCCTGAGCCGCGCCGATGACGGAGTCACAGACGGCGGTGCGGCCCGAGCGGCGCGCCGAACTCGCGGCCGGACTGGCCCGGGTCCGGGCCCGCATCGCCGACGCCTGTGCGGCGGCCGGGCGGCAGCGCGACGAGGTCACACTGGTCGCGGTGACCAAGACGTACCCGGCGGCGGACGTGGTCGCGCTGGCCGGGCTCGGCGTGACCGACGTCGGGGAGAACCGCGACCAGGAGGCGGCGCCGAAGGCGGAGGCGGTGTCCGCCGCCGGGGCCGCGCCGCGCTGGCACTTCATCGGCCAGTTGCAGCGCAACAAGGCCCGCTCGGTGGTCCGGTACGCCGACGTGGTCCAGTCGGTGGACAGCGTCCGGCTGGCCGCCGCGCTGGACACCGCCGCCGGTGCGGTCCGGGACCGGCCGCTGGACGTGCTGGTGCAGGTGAGCATCGACGGCGACCCGGCCCGGGGCGGGGCGCTGCCGGGTGTGGCCGATCCGCAGCGCGGGCTCGACCCGGTGGCCGCCGCGGTGGCCGGCGCCGACGGCTTGCGCCTGGCGGGCCTGATGGCGGTGGCGCCGCTGGGCTGGGAGCCGGACCGGGCGTTCGCCCGGCTGGCCGAGGTGGCGGCGCGGCTCCGGGCCGACCATCCGGACGCGACGGTGCTGTCGGCAGGCATGAGCGGAGACCTGGAGAGCGCGATCGGGTACGGCGCGACACATGTCCGTGTCGGCAGCGCGTTGCTCGGAATGCGCCCTGCGCTGCGGTAGCCTCAGCAGGACGGAAGCAAATTACATCAGTGTTGTTCAGGACGGCGTTCCCGTAGCCGGGGGCCGTGACGGGCGGACCGCGAACCGCACGTCAGGGGATTGCCGATCCGGTCCGGTGGGCATGATCGTCCACTCGTGATCAAGCGACACGGCACGGGGGCGCGTGCCGCACGGCGGACGGAAGGGCGCGGGGATGGGTGCACTGCGCAAGGCGGGGGTCTGGCTCGGTCTCGTCGAGGAGGACGACGAGCGGGCGTACGAGGACGGTGGCTACGACAAGGGTGGCTACCGGGACTCGTCGCGCTACCGGTCGAGCCGGTACGCCGAGGAGTTCGCCGACGAGGACGACGACGAGGCCGAGGAGCCGCCGACGACGCGCGGCCGGCTCAGCGACCGTGGCCGGCTGTCCGAGCGCGCCTCCAGCCGCGCCGTCGACGCCGACCGGGCCGAGGGCGAGCGCCCGGAGCGGGCCGAGCGGTCCAGCGTGCGGTCGATCACCCGGTCCTCCGCCGGTGACACCTCGGGCGCCCTGAGCTACCACACCCGGGACAACCTCGCGCTCGCGCCGCAGGCCCAGCCGCGCGAGCGGGAGCGCGTGGCGCCGGAGGACGAGCAGCGCTACCAGATCACCACGCTGCACCCGACCACGTACCGCGAGGCGCGGACCATCGGCGAGCACTTCCGTGACGGCGTACCGGTGATCATCAACCTCACCGAGATGGACGAGGCGGACGCCCGCCGGCTCGTCGACTTCGCCGCCGGGCTCGCGTTCGGTCTGCGCGGTACGATCGAGCGCGTGACCAACCGGGTGTTCCTGCTCTCACCGGCCAACGTCCAGGTCACCGCGGAGGACAAGGCCAAGATCGCTGAGGGCGGCTTCTTCAGCCTGAGCTGAGCCGCACGACCGAGGGACGTCGCCTGCCGTGTTGTCGATCCTGTTCCAGGTGCTCTACCTGCTGCTGTACATCTTCCTAATTGTCCTTTTGGCGCGATTTGTTCTTGGCGCGGTGCTGGCCTATGGTCGCCGCTGGCAACCGGGGCGCGGAGCGTCGGCGGGACTGGAAGTCGTGTGGAGCGTCACTGATCCGCCCCTGCGAGCGTTGAGGCGTGTGATCCCACCACTGCGAATTGGTACCGTGAGCATCGACCTGGCCTCCCTTGTGCTCCTGGTTATCCTGTTCGTGCTGATGGAGTTCGTGTTTAGGCGCCTGATCTTCGCGTTTGCCTGACCAGAGCGCTTTCGCGGCCGCAACTGACCCGAGGAGTTTCGATGCCGCTGACCCCGGCCGACGTCCACAACGTCGCCTTCAAAAAGCCGCCGATCGGCAAGCGGGGGTATGACGAGGAGGAGGTTGACGCCTTCCTGGACGAGGTCGAGCGTGAGCTGGCCCGTCTGATCGAGGAGAACAACGAGCTGCGCGCCCAGGTGGAGCGCGGCGGTCGGGGTGGCGCTCCCGCCGGCCCCGGCGGCGACGCCCGCCTCGCGGCGGAGCTCAACGACGTCAAGGCCCAGCTCGACCGGGTGCAGCGCGACAAGGCGGCCGCCGAGCAGGCGGCCCGCGCGATGCAGGCCGAGCTGGAGCAGGTCCGCACGCAGGGCGGCCCGGCCGGCGTGACCGCTGACGGCGAGCAGCAGGCGCTGCGGGTGCTCATGATGGCCCAGCGCACCGCCGACGACCACGTCTCCGACGCCCGTCGCGAGGCCGACCAGCTGCTCTCCGAGGCCCGTTCGAAGGCCGAGGAGGTCACCCGGGAGGCGCGCGCCAAGGCCGACGCCCTGGAGCGGGACGCCCGCCAGCGGCACCAGGAGGCCATGGGCGGCCTGGACGCCAAGCGCACCGCGCTGCAGAAGCACATCGAGGAGCTCAAGCAGTTCGAGCGCGAGTACCGCACCCGCCTCAAGGCGTACCTGGAGAGCCAGCTGCGTGACCTCGACGGTCGCGGCCAGGGTCTCGAGGTGGAGATGAACCGCACCGAGGGCACCCGTGCCACCGGCAGCAACGGTCTCGCCGCGGCCGGCCTCGCCGGTTCCTACGGCGGTGGCCGCGCGGGCTCGCTCGAGTCCGGCCGCTGATCCCGCGTCGGTGGCCGTCCCCGTGACGGCCACCGACCGCCCAGACCGACACGACGCGGCCGGGGGTGAGCCGTGGTAGCCGCCAGCATCCTGCTCATCCTCGTCGCGGTCGTGCTGCTGATCGCCGGTCTCGCCGGCGGGTCCAGCCTCCTGCTCATCGTCTCGATCGCGGCCAGCCTGCTGTCCGCCGTCGCCTTCGTCGCGTTCGCCCGCCAGGCCGCCGCGACGCGGGCCACGGCCGGCCGGGAGACCGGTCCGCGCGTACGGACCGCGCACACCGTCCCGTCCCCGGACGAACCGGTGAGCCCGGTCCCGCACCACACGTCCACGGTCGGCGCCGGCGGATCCGGGTGGCGGCAACCGCCCGGGTCTCCGGTGACCGAACCGGACGACGTCCCGCCGCCGGCCGCGTACTCGCCGCCGGCCGAACCGGCCGCCGGGCCGTACGAGGCCGAACCGGCCGCGGGGCCGTACGAGGCCGGGCCGTACACGCCGGCGTTCGACGCCGAGCCCGCCGGGCCGTACGCGGCGCCGGTGGACGCGGACCCGGTCGTCGCGGACGCGGCGCCCTACTCGCCGCCCGGCCCGCGTGTGCCGGAGACCGCCCGGCCCACCTCGCCCGCACCGGGCGGGCCGTTCGACGGCGACCCGCCGGCCGAACTCCTCTCCGACGGCGAGGTCGCCCGGCTGGTCCGGCTGCCCGGCGAGGTCCTGGTGGTCGACGGCCACCCCCGCTTCCACATGCCCGACTGCCCGCACCTGGTGGGCCGGGACGACGAGCCACTGCCGGTCGCCGAGGCGGTCGCGCTGGGCTTCACCCCGTGTGCGCACTGCGCCGCCGCCACCACCCTGCTCGCCGAGGCCCGGCCGCGCTGACCATGGTGATCGCGGACGACACACTCACCGTCGCGGTGCGGGTGAAGCCCGGAGCGTCCCGTGCCCGGGTGGGCGGGCGGTTCGACGGGCCGTACGGTCCCGCTCTCGTCGTCGCGGTGCACGCGCCGGCGGTGGACGGCCGCGCTACCGAGGCGGCCCGGCGCGCGCTCGCCGACGCGCTCGGCGTCCGGCCGGCGACCGTGTCGCTGCGGTCCGGCGCCGCCAGCCGCGACAAGCTCTTCCTGGTCGAGCGCCCGCACGACGGGCTGCCCGAGGTGCTGCGCCGGCTGCGCGACGGCAGCACGGCGTGAGGTCCGGTCGGGCCGGCCGGCGATGACCCCGGGGCTCGACGTCGCGTTGCTCGTGGGCGCCGCCGTGCTGCTGGTCGCGGTAGGCGCGGTGCGGTTCTCCACCCGGCTCGGCGTGCCGAGCCTGCTGGTCTACCTGGCGCTGGGGGTGCTGCTCGGCGAGGCGGGGCTGGGCATCCGCTTCGACGACGTCGAGCTGACCCGGGTGCTCGGCTTCTGCGCGCTCATCGTGATCATCGCCGAGGGCGGCCTGACCGCGCGGTGGAGCACGTTGCGGCCGGTGCTGGGCCTGGCCGCGGCGCTGTCCACCGTCGGTGTGGTGGTCAGCATCGTGGTCGTCGGTGTGGTCGTGCACCTGCTGCTCGGCCTGGACTGGCGGCTGGCCCTGCTCTACGGCGCGGTGCTCTCCTCCACCGACGCGGCGGCGGTGTTCGCCACGCTGCGCCGGTTGCGCCTGCCGCCCCGGCTGGTCGCCGCGCTGGAGGCGGAGTCCGGCGTGAACGACGCCCCGGTCGTCCTGCTGGTGCTGGTGCTGTCCCGCGCCGGGGCCGGGGTCGCCCACCCCTGGTGGTACGAGGTGCTGCTGGTCGGCTACGAGCTGAGCGCGGGCGCGGCGGTCGGGGTCGGCGCCGGGCTGGCCGGCCGGTACGCGCTGCGCCGGGCCGCGCTGCCGTCGGCCGGCCTGTACCCGATCGCGGTGGTCGGCTTCACCGTGCTCGCGTACGCGGCCGGCTCGGTGCTGCACGCCTCGGGTTTCCTCGCCGTGTACGTCGCGGGCGTGCTGCTGGGCAACTCCCGGCTGCCGCACCGGCAGGCCATCCTCGGTTTCGCCGACGGGCTGGCCTGGCTGGCCCAGATCGGGTTGTTCGTGCTGCTGGGCCTGCTGGTCTCGCCGAGCCGGCTGGACTCGGCGGTGCTGCCGGCCGTGATCACCGGGCTGGCCCTGCTGCTGCTCGCCCGGCCGCTGTCGGTGGCGATCTCCGCGCTGCCGTTCCGGGTGAACCTGCGCGAGCAGTTGTTCCTGTCCTGGGCCGGGCTGCGCGGCGCGGTGCCGGTGGTGCTGGCGACCATCCCGCTGTCGCTGCACGTGCCGGGGGCGGACCGCCTGTTCGACGCGGTCTTCGTCCTGGTGGTGATCTTCACGTTGCTCCAGGCGGGCACGCTGGCACGGGCGGCCCGGCGGCTGGGCGTGACCGCACCGGCCGAGGCGAGCGAGATCCTGCTGGAGACGGCCCCGCTGGAGCGGATGCGCGCCGATCTGCTCCAGTTGGAGGTGCCGCCCGGGTCGCGGCTGGCCGGGGTGCACGTGGACGAGCTGCGGCTGCCTGTCGGTGCCGCGGTCACGCTGGTGCTGCGCGACGGCGTCGGTTTCGTGCCGGGCGCGGACACCCGGCTCAAGGTCGGGGACAGCCTGCTCATCGTGGCCACCGCCGGGGTGCGGGACGAGACCGAGCGGCGGCTGCGGGCGGTGAGCCGCCGGGGCCGGCTGGCGAGGTGGTTCGGGGAGTACGGCGAGGAGCCGGCCCGCTGATCTGCTACCGTTCCTTTTGCCCCGATTGATGGCAGTCCGGGGCGAATACGTGGGACTACGGTGCGGCACGTTGTCGGACGCCTGTACGTTCCGTATTCTTGCCAACCTCCGGAGTGCACGGCGGGCCGCTCGCCGTGCACCCTTCCGTACGCGGGGGACGCCGACGTGGGCGTCCCCGCCCACGCACCGCTGACCGCCGCTCCGCGCGGCTGAGGGAGCTGACGATGGCGAAGCCAGCCGACACCAGGACCGCCGGTCGCAAGCCGGTGGCGAAGGCCACCCGCAGCGCGGCGGAGACCGAGAAGATCCGGGCCGCCCTGGCGGCACGGCGGGACGAGCTCACGGCCGAGTACGATCAGACGCTGAGCGAGATCACCGAGCTGCAGCGCGAGCGGCTGACCGACTCGGCCGGGGACGACCAGGCCGACACCGGGACCAAGACGTTCGAGCGGGAGCAGGAGATCTCTCTCGCCAACAGCATCAAGGAACGAATCACGCAGGTCGAGCGCGCCCTGGAGCGCCTCGACGAGGGTGGCTACGGCTGGTGCGAGCGGTGCGGCAACCCGATCCCGGTGGAGCGGCTCGCCGCGTTCCCGTCGGCCACCCTCTGCGTGACGTGCAAGCAGCTGGAGGAGCGGCGCTGATCACCGCTCCCCGGCGGCCGTACGGCAGACGGTGACCACACCGTCGCGAACGTCGATGGGGAGCAGATGACCGCAGCACCGCCCGCCGGGGCCGGCACCACCGAGTCGGGCGCCGGCGCGCCTCGCCGTAAGGCCGTCGGCCTGCTGCTCGGCGTGTCCCTGTTCTCGCTGCTGGCGGATCTCGGCACGAAGCAGCTCGCGCTCGCCGAGCTGACCGGCCGGGAACCGGTGTCGCTGCTCGGTGGCGCGGTCTACCTCAGCCTCACCCGCAACAGCGGCGCGGCCTGGAGCATCGGCTCGGACCACACCTGGGTCTTCCCGATCATCACGTTCGTGGTGGTCGGGTGGATCGCCTGGATGGCGTTGCGGCTGCGCTCGCTGCCCTGGGCGGTGTCGCTGGGCCTGGTGCTGGGCGGTGCGCTGGGCAACCTGATCGACCGGATCTTCCGCGCGCCGGGGCACTTCGTCGGCCACGTGGTCGACATGATCAGCCTCTTCGACCCGTACGGCCAGGTCTGGCCGGTGTTCAACCTCGCCGACAGCTCGCTGGTGTGCGGCGTGGTGCTCGCGGTCTTCCTGGAGCTGACCGGCCGCCAGCGCGACGGCTCCCGGCTGCGCGACGAGAAGCGCGACGACGCCGCCCCGGCCGAGCAGCGGGAGAGCGCGTGACCTCCGCGTTCGCCGCCGCCGGCGACACCCGCTCCCTGCCCGTGCCGGACGGCCTCGACGGGATGCGCCTGGACCAGGCCGTGTCCCGGCTGTTCGGGCTCTCCCGCACCGCCGCCGCCGGCCTGATCGACGCCGGCGACGCGCTCGTCGACGGCGTGGTCCGGCCCAACTCGCACAAGGTCAACGCGGGCTCGTGGCTGGAGGTCACGCTGCCCGCGCCGCCGGCACCGCCGACTGTGGTGCCGCAGGCGGTGCCCGGCCTGACCGTGGTGTACGCCGACGACGACATCGTGGTGGTGGACAAGCCGGTCGGGGTGGCGGCCCACCCCAGCCCGGGCTGGACCGGCCCCACGGTGATCGGCGGGCTGGCCGGCATCGGCCACCGGATCTCCACGAGCGGCGCCGCCGAGCGGCAGGGCGTGGTGCACCGGCTCGACGTGGGCACCACCGGGATCATGGCGGTGGCCAAGAGCGAGCGCGCGTACACCGCGCTGAAGCGGGCGTTCAAGTACCGCGAGGTGGAGAAGCGCTACCACGCCGTGGTGCAGGGCCACCCGGACCCGCTGAGCGGCACCATCGACGCGCCGATCGACAGGCACCCGCACCACGACTACCGCTGGGCCGTGGTCTCCGGCGGCAAGCCGAGCATCACCCACTACGACACGATCGAGGCGTTCCCCGCCGCCAGCCTGCTCGACGTGCGGCTGGAGACCGGGCGTACGCACCAGATCCGGGTGCACTTCTCCAGCATGCGGCACCCCTGCGTGGGTGACCTGACCTACGGCGCGGACCCGACGCTGTCGGCCCGGCTGGGGCTGGCCCGGCAGTGGCTGCACGCCCGCTCGCTGAGCTTCGCGCACCCGGGCACGGGCGACGAGGTGACGTTCGTCAGCGAGTACCCGGACGACCTGGCCCGCGCGCTGGAGATCCTGCGCGACTGACGTGAGCGACGATCCCGCGCCACCGCGCCGGTCCCGGTCCGCCGCGCTGACCTGGATCGCGCTGGCCTGCGCGCTCGTGGTGCTGGTGGTCGCGGTGGCGCAGCGGCGGGACCGGCCGGTGAGCGACCGCACTGTGGGCGAGGTGACCCGGGTCGGCGTGAGCGACGGCGCGAGCATCCCGGCGTACCTGCGGGCCGCCGGGGACGAGCTGGCCCGCCTCGACGCCCCCGACGGCTACGCGCTCGTCTCGTTCGACGGCTACCTGACCCCGGCGCGGGCGGCCGCCGCGCTGGACGGCACGCGGGTCTCGGCGGTGGTGGCGCGGGTACCGCTGCCCGGCCGGCAGACCGAGATCGTCCGGATCGCGGCGCTGCGCCTGCCCCAGGACGTGGTGGCCGGCATGGCCGGCGTCGCGACGCGCAAGGACGCCGAGGCCGCGGACTACCGCTCCCGCGCCGCCGCGACCACCGCCGATCCGGAGCTGCGCCGGGTGTACGACAGTGGCGCGGAGGTCGCCGCGCGCGAGGCCGAGGCGTACCGGACGGGCTGCGCCTGCGTCTACGCCGCGGTGGTGAGTGCCGCACCGGAGGCCCTGCGCGCGCTCGCCGGGCGTCCGGGTGTGCGGGTGGTGGACCCGGCGCCGGAGGTCCGCCGCCTGGACCGGACCGTGTTCACCCCGCCGCTGCCCGAGCAGCGTGACGTGGTTCGCCCACCGGCCGACGGCGAACCCGCCGAGGCAGGCGGAATGGGCGATTCGTCGGAAGCTGCACGGACGGTGAGCGGACCTTCACCCACCGCCCCGGCGCCGGGCGGCGGCTCCGGGGCACCCAACCCCGCTCCCACCTCCTGAGACATCGGGGCCCGCGGTGACCGGGCCGATCCCATGGTGCGGCAGGCCGCCGGGCGATGTGCGGCGCGGGGAGTGGTCCGAATAGGGTTTCGTTCGTAGCCTGTCAGGCGGAGATCGATGGGCTGGGGGAGGGCGAATCCTTGGACGGCAGCGAGACCGGCTGGGGTCGGCAGGGCGAGCCGGCACCGCGGTGGCGGGCGCTGCTCGACCGGGCCCGGCTCGGCGGTCGCGGCGCGGAGCACGCCGACGCCGACCGGCACGTCGAGGAGCAACCGGCGCCGCCGCCCGACCCGCTGCCCCGTCGCGCCGCGGGCACCGGGTGGACCGGGCGCGCCACCGCCGTCGGCCGCGCCCCCGACGGGTCGTACGGCGCCGAGCCCGGTTACCGCGCCGAGGCCACGTTCCGGGTCGACCCGGCCTTCCGCGCCGATCCCCGGCACGACGGCGAGCCGGCCTACCGGGCCGAACCGGCGTACCGCAGCGACCCGGAGCCGTCCTGGCGCACCGGGCAGCCCTACCCGGCCGAGCCGTCCTGGCGCGCCGAGCCGTCGATCGCGCCGGACCCGCCCTTCGCCGCCGAGCCCCGGCCGGAGCCGTCCTGGCGCGCCGAACCGGCACGGCCGGAGCCGCACGGCCGGCCCGAGGCGCCGGCCGAGTCCCGGTACTCCCTTCTCGACGGCGGCTACCGGCCCGCGCCGCCGCCTGCCGAGTCCCGGTACGCCCTGCTCGACCGGGGCCGCTACCGGCCGGACGTCCCGCCCGCGCCGGAACCGGTGGTGCCCGCGCCGCGCAGCCCGCTGGAGGGCCGCTCCGGCCGGGCGGGCCGGGCCGCGCCGGCCCAGGCGAAGTGGCGTGCCCCCGAGCCGGACGCCGAGCTGGAACGCGCCACCAGCGTGCTGCGCCGCGAGCTGGGCACCCCCCGGGTGCTCGCCTTCGCCAACCCCAAGGGCGGCGTGCACAAGACCACCGCGACGGTGCTCGCCGCCGCCACCGTGGGCAGCGTCCGCGGGCGCGGCGTGCTCGCCTGGGACGACAACGAACTGCGCGGCACGCTCGGTCTGCGAGCCGGCAGCGCCCGGCACGCCCGTACCATCCGCCACCTGATCCACGACCTGGCGCAGATCGAGATCCTCGAGGGCAACACGCTGCTGTCGCACCTCGACGACTACCTGCGGCACGCCTCCGACGGCTCGTACGACGTGCTGGCCGGCGAGGAGAGCCCGCGCTTCGCCCAGCGGCTCGACCAGTTCACCGTCAAGCGGGTGCTGGAGCTGCTGCGCCGCACCCACGAGGTGGTCTGCGTGGACACCGGCAACAACGTGGAGAGCCCGAACTGGCGCACCGTCATGCAGGCCGCCGACCAGCTCGTGGTGACCACCGTGCCGCGCGAGGACGCGGCGTTCAGCGCGGACTGGATGCTCGACCTGCTGCACGAGGAGGGCATGGGGGAGCTGGCCGACAACGCGGTCACGTTGATCTCCTGCCCGACGCCGGGGCGTACCTCGTTGCAGGACGACCTGGAACGGCACTTCGCCACCCGTACCCGGGCGGTCGCCGTGGTGCCCTACGACCCGGCGCTGGAGACCGGCTCCTCGATCGAGTACCACCAGCTCCAGGCCGAGACCCGCAACGCCTGGCTCAAGGCGGCAGCGGTGATGGTGGAACCGTTCGCGCGCTGAGCGGTGACCACCGCCCCGCGCCGTGCCCGGGCCTGAGAGGATCAACGGGTGAGTCCGGACACCCCTGAGCCCGAGCGGGCGCGCGAGCGCATCGACGGCACCGACGCGCGTACCGGCGATGCCGTCCCGCGACCCGGCGAGGCCCCGTGGCCCGGCGACGGCGCGTGGCCCGCGCGCGAGCAGCCGCCCGGCTGGCCCGGCGGCCTGCCGGTACCGGCAGGCACGCCGGTCACCGCGCCCGGCGCCGACCCGCTCGCCGGGTACCCCGGCGTGGTGGCGCAGCTGCCCGGCGCCGACGCCGGCCGGTCCGGCCGCCCGCTGCTCACCGCGCTGGGCGTGGTCGCGGTGCTCACCGCGCTCGGCGTCCCGCTGGGCCTGCTGTGGGCGTGGGCGGCGCCCGCCACCCCGGTACGGCAGACCCCGGCGGGCGCGGTCTACGCGACCACCCAGCCGGAGCAGCCGATCGCCGCGGACGGCTGGTTCAGCCTCCTGACGCTCGGCTTCGGTGTGCTCGCCGCGATCGCCCTGTGGGTGGTGCTGCGCCGCCGGCGCGGCCCGGCCGGCCTGGTCGCGGTGACGCTCGGCGGTCTCGGCGCGGCAGTGGTGGCCTGGCAGGTCGGCCGCCGGATCGGGCTGTCGACGTTCCAGCGGCTGGTGGAGACCGCGCCGCCGGGCACCGCCTTCACCAAGCCCGTCGACCTGCGCGCCGGTGGCGTCGACTGGTACGGCCCGCTGCCGTTGCCGCACGGGAACCTGCTGCTCGCCGCGTTCGGCGCCGCCGTCACGTACACGCTGCTGGCGGGCTGGTCGCGGTGGCCGTCGCTGCGGCCGGAGCCGGAACTCGACGCGACCTGGCCGCCGCCCCCGCCCGGGTTCAGTTCGGCGCCGGGGGACCAGCCAGCTCGCTGAGCGGCACCGGCACCGCGCGCACCTGCCGCAGCAACGCCGTCTCCCGGTTGAGCAGGCGCAGCTCGGCGCGCAGCCGGCCGGCCGTGTCGTCGGCGGCGAGCAGCCGCTGCCGGTCGGCGACGGTCAGCGCGGCGGTCGCGGCGACCAGGTGCGACAGGACCGTCGGATCCTCCGGCAGCTGCTCGGTGATCTCCTGCTGGTCCGGCCGGATCAGGCCGAGATATTGCCGGAACACCGAGGTCACCCGGGCCGCCAGCAGGTCGGAGACCTCGTCCGGGCCGTCCGGCTCGGGCAACCACTCCACCTCGGCGGTCAGGTACGGCTCGGCGGAGTCGTCGACCTCGGCGACCCGGAACCGCCGCCGCCCCACCGTGACGATGTCGAAGCCGCCGTCGGCCAGCTCGGTGACCTGCCGCAGTTCGGCGGTGCAGCCGACCTCGTGCAGGGTGACCTCGCCGCCGGCCGGCCCGGCGCGACCCGGCGGCCCGGCCGGCGCGACCTCCCAGCCGGCCTGGATCGCCACCACACCGAACTCGCGCGGCGCGCCCTCGGGCAGCCCCACGAGGTGGCGCACCAGCGCCTTGTAGCGCTCCTCGAAGATGTGCAGCGGAAGGACCAGCCCGGGGAAGAGGACGGTCCCGAGCGGGAACACCGGCAGCCGTGCGCTCACGTGATCGAGCGTATCGCCAACGCGCCCACCCGCGCGTGTCCCGGCTCACCGTCCCGGCGTGCGGGCGGGCCCGGCCGGTGACACCGGCGGCGGCCTAGACTCGCAGGCGTGCTGAATCGGATCGACCTGCGCGGCGGTGTCCGTGACCCGCGCCGCCTGCTGCCCCGTGCCCAGCTCGACGTCTCCGTGGCGGTCGAGCGGATCCGCCCGCTCGTGGAGGCGGTCCGGGACCATGGGTACCCGGCGATCCGGGAGGCGAGCGAACGGTTCGACGGCGTCTCCCCGGAGCGGCTGCGGGTGCCGGTCGAGACGATCCGCGCCGCCGAGGGCGAGCTGGACCCGCAGGTCCGCGCCGCGCTGCTGGAGTCGATCACCCGGGCCCGCAAGGTCCACGACGACCAGCGCCGCACCGACCACACCACGACCGTGGTGCCCGGCGGCACGGTGACCGAGCGGTGGGTGCCGGTCGACCGGGTCGGCCTCTACGTCCCCGGCGGCCTGGCCATGTACCCGTCGACCGTCGTGATGAACGTGGTGCCGGCCCAGGCGGCCGGGGTGCGCTCCCTGGTGGTGGTGAGCCCGCCGCAGAAGGACAACGACGGCCTGCCCGACCGCCGGGTCCTCGCGGCCTGCGCGCTGCTCGGCGTGGACGAGGTGTACGCCGTCGGCGGCGCCCAGGCGGTCGCCATGCTCGCGTACGGCGCCACCGTCGACCCGGCCGGGGACGAGCGCTGCGAGCCGGTCGACATGATCACCGGTCCGGGCAACATCTGGGTCACCGCCGCGAAGCGGCTGCTGCGCGGCGTGGTCGGCATCGACGCCGAGGCCGGCCCGACCGAGATCGCGATCCTGGCCGACGACACCGCCGACCCGGCGCACGTGGCCGCCGACCTGATCAGCCAGGCCGAGCACGACCCGCTGGCCGCGAGCGTGCTGGTCACCCCGTCCACCGCGCTGGCCGACGCGGTCGACGCCGAGCTGGCCCGGCAGGCGCCGGCGGCCAAGCACGCCGAGCGGATCGGCACGGCGCTGCGCGGCGAGCAGAGCGGCGTGGTCCTGGTCGACGACCTGGAGGCGGGCCTGCGGGTGGTCGACGCGTACGCGGCCGAGCACCTGGAGATCCAGACCGAGAACGCCCGCGAGTGGGCGCTGCGGGTACGCAACGCCGGTGCGATCTTCGTGGGCGCCTGGTCGCCGGTGTCGCTCGGCGACTACTGCGCCGGCTCCAACCACGTGCTGCCCACCGGCGGCTGCGCCCGGCACTCCTCCGGCCTGTCCGTGCAGTCGTTCCTGCGCGGCGTCCACCTGATCGAATACACGCAGGACGCGCTGCGCGACGTGGCCCCGCACGTGGTCACGCTGGCGACCGTGGAGGACCTGCCCGCGCACGGCCAGGCGGTCAGCGTCCGGTTCCCCGACGGCGGCGCGTCGTGACCACGCTCGACGACCTGCCGATCCGCGACGACCTGCGCGGGCGCACGCCGTACGGGGCGCCGCAGCTCGACGTGCCGGTGCGGCTGAACACCAACGAGAACTCCTACCCGGTGCCCGAGCCGGTGGTGGAGGCGATCGGCAAGGCGGTCGCCGCCGAGCTGCGCGACCTCAACCGCTACCCGGACCGGGACGCGGTGGCGCTGCGCGCCGACCTCGCCGCCTACCTGGGACACGGGCTCACCGCCGACCACGTGTGGGCGGCGAACGGCTCCAACGAGATCCAGCAGCAGCTGCTCCAGGCGTTCGCCGGTCCCGGGCGTACCGCGCTCGGCTTCACCCCGGCGTACTCGATGCACCCGCTGCTGGCGCTCGGCACCGGCACCCGGTGGGTGCCCGCCCGGCGCGGCGCGGACTTCGGTCTCACCGCCGGCGAGGCGGTGGCCCAGGTCCGCGAGCACCGGCCGGACGTGGTGTTCCTCTGCTCGCCGAACAACCCGACCGGCACCGCGCTCGACCCGGCGGTGGTCGCCGCCGTGCTGGACGAGGCGCCCGGCATGGTGATCGTCGACGAGGCGTACGCCGAGTTCGCCCGGCCCGGCACGGTGAGCGCGCTCGCCGTGCTGCCCGGCCACCCGCGGCTGGTGGTGACCCGCACCATGAGCAAGGCGTTCGGGTTCGCCGGCGGCCGGCTCGGCTACCTGGCCGCCGACCCGGCGGTGGTGGACGCGGTGCAGCTGGTCCGGCTGCCGTACCACCTGTCCGCGCTCACCCAGGCCGCCGCCCGCGCGGCGCTGGCGCACCGGGACGCCCTGCTCGGCACCGTGGCCGCGATCATGGAGCAGCGGGACCGGATCGTCGCCGAGCTGCGCGCCCGGGGCCACCGGGTGGCCGACAGCGACGCCAACTTCGTGCTGTTCGCCGTCGAGGGGGACCAGGCGGTGGCCTGGCGTACCCTGCTCGATGCCGGCGTGCTGGTGCGCGACGTCGGCCTGCCCGGCTGGCTGCGCGTCACCGCCGGAACCCCGACCGAGACCGACGCCTTCCTCACCGCGATGGAGACAGTTTCATGAGCCGGATCGCCCGGATCGAGCGGGTCACAAACGAGACGAAGGTGCTCGTCGAGATCGACCTCGACGGCACCGGCAAGGCCGACATCGAGACCGGCGTCGGCTTCTACGACCACATGCTCAACCAGATCGCCCGGCACGGCGGCTTCGACCTGACCGTGCACACCGTCGGCGACCTGGAGATCGACGCGCACCACACGATGGAGGACACCGCGCTCGCGCTGGGCGCCGCGTTCGACCGGGCGCTGGGCGACAAGGCCGGCATCCGGCGGTACGGCTCGGCCACCGTCCCGATGGACGAGGTGCTGGTCCGCGCCGCCGTCGACCTGTCCGGCCGCCCGTACGTGGTGCACGACGAGCCGGCGCTGGCCCCGTACATCGGGCCGGTCTACCCGACGAGCATGACCCGGCACATCTGGGAGTCGTTCGGTCAGTCGGCCCGGATCACGCTGCACGTGGACGTGCTGCGCGCGGCCCGTCCCGGCGGCCACCCGGACGCCCACCACGTGGTCGAGGCGCAGTTCAAGGCCGTCTCCCGCGCGCTGCGCGAGGCCACCGCGCTGGATCCGCGTAACGCGGGTGTGGTGCCTTCCACGAAGGGTGCTCTCTGATGAAGGTGCTGCCCACCCTTCTGTTGATCCTGGCCGGCCTGCTGGTCGGCGGGACGTGGTCGCTGCTCAAGCAGGGCGCTCCCCGCGCCGCCGTGGTGATCACCGGCTTGCTGGCCGTGCTGGCCACCGTCGCCGGGGTGCTCTGGCTGCTGCCGGGGGAGAGCTGATGGCACGGGTGGTGGTGCTCGACTACGGCTCGGGCAACCTGCGTTCGGCCGAGCGCGCGGTGGAGCGGGCCGGCGCCGACGTGACAGTCACCGACGACCTGGACGCCGCCGCGTCGGCCGACGGCCTGGTGGTGCCGGGCGTCGGCGCGTTCGCCGCGTGCATGGCCGGGATCGAGGCGCTGGGCGCCGGGCCGGTCATCGCCGACCGGGTCGCGGCCGGGCGGCCGGTGCTGGGCATCTGCGTCGGCATGCAGATCCTCTTCGGGCACGGCGAGGAGCACGGCGTGGTCACCAAGGGGCTGGGGCTGCTGCCCGGCGGCGTGACCCGGCTGCCCGCGCGGCGGCTGCCGCACATGGGCTGGAACACCGTGCGCCCGCCGGCCGGCTCGGCGCTGTTCGCCGGGCTGCCGGACGGCACCCGGTTCTACTTCGTCCACTCCTACGGGGTCACCGACCCGGTGGCGCTGGCCGAGGCGGGCGCCACGGTGACCACGACGCACCACGGCGCGGACTTCGTGGCGGCGGTGGAGCGGGGGCCGCTGTCGGCCGCGCAGTTCCACCCGGAGAAGTCGGCCGACGCCGGGGCCGCGCTGCTGCGCAACTGGCTCGGCACGCTGTGACCGGCCCGCGGGCGTCCGCGTGAGCAAGGAGCGGGCCCGCCGCCGCGCGGAGCGCGAGGCCGAGCAGGAGCGGGCGCGCGCCGCCCGGGCCCGCCGGGTGGCGCGCCGGGAGCGGCGTCGTTCTCTGGTACGCCGGCTG
The DNA here is from genome assembly GCF_050948515.1 of Micromonospora sp. CA-248089. Taxonomy (NCBI): domain Bacteria; kingdom Bacillati; phylum Actinomycetota; class Actinomycetes; order Micromonosporales; family Micromonosporaceae; genus Micromonospora; species Micromonospora sp. CA-248089. The sequence continues at coordinate 4,619,721 of NZ_CP192016.1, read as the reverse complement.
ACGCCGTCGCCGCGGCGCGGCCGTACCGGCCGGTTGCACCGGCACACCCGCCGGGAGCGGGCGACGATCCTGGTGCTCACCGCGGTGGCGGTGGTCGCCATCTGGAATCTGGTCGACGACCTCGCGCTGCGGCTGGTGCTGGTCGTGTTGTTGTTGCTGGTCCTGCCCGCGGTCGTGGTGATCGCGCTGGACCGTCGCTGAGGATCCGAGGAGAGAAGCGTTGAGCCTCACCCTGTTGCCTGCCGTGGACGTCGCCGACGGCCAGGCCGTCCGGCTCGTGCAGGGCGCCGCCGGTAGCGAGACCACGTACGGCGACCCGCTGGACGCGGCGCTGGCCTGGCAGTCCGACGGCGCGGAGTGGATCCACCTGGTCGACCTGGACGCCGCGTTCGGGCGGGGCTCCAACGCCGCGCTGCTCGCCGAGGTGGTCGGCAAGCTGGACGTGAAGGTGGAACTGTCCGGCGGCATCCGCGACGACGAGTCGCTGCGGGCGGCGCTGGGCACCGGGGCGGCCCGGGTCAACATCGGCACCGCCGCGCTGGAGGATCCGCAGTGGTGCGACCGGATCTGCGGCGAGTACGGCGACCGGGTGGCGATCGGGCTGGACGTGCGCGGCCGTACCCTGTCGGCGCGGGGCTGGACCCGCGACGGCGGTGACCTGTACGAGGTGCTGGCCCGGCTCGACGCCGCCGGCGCGGCGCGGTACGTGGTCACCGACATCACCAAGGACGGCACCATGCGCGGTCCCAACCTGGACCTGCTGCGTGAGGTGTGCGCCCGCACCGACGCCCCGGTGATCGCCTCCGGCGGTGTGTCCACGCTGGACGACCTGCGGGCGCTCGCCACGCTGGAGCCGATCGGCGTGGAGGGCGTGATCGCCGGCAAGGCGCTCTACGCGGGCGCGTTCACCGTCGCCGAGGCGCTGGCGACGCTGCGGGCCGGCGCGTGACGGCGGAGCCGCCCGCCGACGCCGCGGTGGTGACCCGGCTCGGCTCGGGCGGCCCGTGGGAGGCGCTGTACGGCTACTCGCGGGTGGTCCGGGCCGGTTCGCTGGCGATCACCGCCGGCTGCACCTCCACTGTGGACGGCCGGGTGGCGCACGCGGGGGACGCGGCGGCGCAGACCGCGCAGGCGATCCGGATCGGCCTGGACGCGCTGGCGGAGGTCGGCGCCGGGCCGGGGGACGTGGTGCGGACCCGGATGTACGTGACCGACCGGATCTTCGCCGACGAGGTGGGGCGGGCACACAACGCGGTCTTCGGCCCGGTGCGTCCGGTCGCCACGATGGTGGTGGTGGCTGGGCTGATCGACCCGGATCTCCTGGTCGAGGTCGAGCTGGAGGCGTACCTGCCGGAGCGCTGACCGGTGCCCGGGTGACCGGCGCCGTCCCGCTCCGCGCCCCGACAAGTTGTGCACAACTTAATTGCACGCTACGGTTCAACACGTGACCGATGATCTGGTACTGCGCCGGCAGGTGTGCTTCGCGCTCTACGCGGCGTCGCGCGCCCTGACCGACGTCTACCGGCCCATCCTCGACGAGCACGGCCTGACCTACCCGCAGTACCTGGTGCTGCTGGTGCTCTGGGAGCGCGGCGACGACGCCCCCACGGTCTCCGAGCTCGGCGCCGCGCTCCGGCTCGACTCCGGCACGCTCTCCCCGCTGCTCAAGCGGCTGGAGGCGGCCGGTCTGGTGGTGCGTACCCGCTCGGCCGCCGACGAGCGCCGGGTCGAGGTGGGCCTCACCGGCCAGGGCCGGGATCTGCGGGAGCGGATGGGTGACGTGCCACGGCGGGTGGCCACCGCCACCGGGCTCACCGAGGCCGAACTGGTCTTCCTCCACGGCATCCTCACCCGGGTCACCGAGACGATCCACCGACAGAAGGAGCAGTGACATGCAGGTGCTCTACACCGCCTCCGCCCGCGCCACCGGCGACGGCCGCGACGGTCACGTCCGGACCTCCGACGGCACGGTCGAGCTGGACCTCGCCGTCCCGAAGGAGATGGGCGGCGCCGGGGGCGCGGCCAACCCGGAGCAGCTCTTCGCGGCCGGCTACGCGGCCTGCTTCCACTCCGCGCTGCGCGTGGTGGCCCGCCACGCCAAGGCGGACGTCTCCGGCTCCGTCGTCGAGGCCGAGGTGGGCATCGGCCCGAACGGCAGCGGCGGCTACGGCCTGGCCGTGACGCTCGTGGTGGACCTGCCCGCTGTCGAGCGCGCCGCCGCCGAGCAGCTCGTCGACGCCGCCCACCAGGTGTGCCCCTACTCCAACGCGACCCGTGGCAACGTCGAGGTGACGCGCACGGTCCGCGAGGCGCGATGAACCGGGAGATCCATCTGGCGTCCCGGCCGCAGGGCTGGCCGACCGCGGAGAACTTCCGGCTGGTCACCACCGAGGTGCCGAAGCCGGGCCCGGGGCAGGTAGTGGTCCGCAACCGGTTCATGTCCGTCGACCCGTACATGCGCGGGCGGATGAACGACGTCAAGTCGTACGTGCCGCCCTTCGCGCTCGACGCCCCGCTCGACGGGGGCGCGATCGGTGAGGTGGTGGCCGGCGAGGCCGGGGGCGTCAAGCCCGGCGACACCGTGCTGCACGGGCTCGGCTGGCGCGAGTACGCGCTGGTGGACGCCAAGGGCGCGCGCAAGGTCGACCCCGATCTGGCGCCGGTCACCGCGTACCTGGGCGTGCTCGGCATGACCGGGCTGACCGCGTACGCCGGGCTGCTGGACGTGGCGGCGATGAGGCCGGGGGAGACGGTGTTCGTCTCCGGCGCGGCCGGCGCGGTCGGCAGCATGGTGGGCCAGATCGCGAAGCTGCGCGGCGCCGGCCGGGTGATCGGCAGCGCCGGTTCCGCCGCGAAGGTGGAACGGCTCACCGCGCTGGGCTTCGACGCCGCCTTCGACTACCACGACGGCCCGGTGTCCAAGCAGCTGCGGGCCGCCGCCCCGGACGGTGTCGACGTGTACTTCGACAACGTCGGCGGCGACCACCTGGAGGCCGCGATCGGGGCGATGAACCCACACGGCCGGGCCGCGATCTGCGGCATGATCGCGCAGTACAACGCCACCGAGCCGCCCGCCGCGCCGCGCAACCTGGCGCTGGTGATCGGCAAGCGGCTGACGCTGCGCGGGTTCCTCGTGAGTGACCACGGTCACCTGCGGGAGCAGTTCGTGCAGGAGGTGGCGGGCTGGCTGCGCGAGGGCCGGCTGTCGTACGACGAGACGATCGTCGACGGCATCGAGCAGGCCCCCGAGGCGTTCCTCGGCCTGCTGCGCGGCGAGAACCTCGGCAAGATGCTGGTCCGTCTCTGACCGGCGCGAACCACTCCACCCCGGGCGGTGGTGACCGGCCTCACCGGCGGGACACCACCGCCCGCGCGTTCGTTAGGCTCGGGGCATGACGGTGGCGGTACGGGTCATCCCGTGTCTGGACGTGGACGCCGGGCGCGTGGTCAAGGGGGTCAACTTCCTCGACCTGCGCGACGCCGGCGACCCGGTGGAGCTGGCGGCGGCGTACGACCGGGCCGGCGCGGACGAGCTGACCTTCCTCGACGTCACCGCCTCGTCGAGCGACCGGGGCACCATGCTCGACGTGGTGCGGCGCACCGCCGAGTCGGTCTTCATCCCGCTCACCGTGGGCGGCGGCGTCCGCCGGGTCGCCGACGTCGACACGCTGCTGCGCGCCGGTGCGGACAAGGTCGGCGTGAACACCGCCGCCATCGCCCGGCCGGAGCTGATCGCCGAGATCGCCGACCGGTTCGGCCGGCAGGTGCTGGTGCTCTCGCTCGACGTGCGCCGCGCCCCGGACGGCACGACGGGCAGCGGCTTCGAGGTGACCACTCACGGCGGCCGCCGGGGCACCGGCCTGGACGCGGTCGAGTGGGCGGCGCGCGGCGCCGAACTGGGCGCGGGCGAGATCCTGCTCAACTCGATGGACGCCGACGGCACCAAGGCCGGGTTCGACCTGCCGCTGATCCAGGCGGTCCGCGAGGTGGTCGACGTGCCGGTGATCGCCAGCGGGGGCGCGGGCGCTGTGGCCCACTTCCCGCCGGCCGTCGGCGCCGGGGCGGACGCGGTGCTCGCGGCGAGCGTCTTCCACTTCGGCGAACTCACCGTCGGCGAGGTCAAGGACGCGCTGCGCGGCGCCGGGCACCCGGTGCGCTGAGGCGGCCCGCCGGCTCTCAGGGCCGCCCGGAGTGCCCCTCGGGGGAGCGGCGCGGCATCGGGATCGACCGGACCACGTACTCCTGCACGGCGGCGGCGTGGTCGTCCTCGGCGAGCTGCCACTCGGACTCGGCGGGCGGGTGCCGCCGGGTCAGCACGCCCTGCACCGTGTCGACCGTGGTGCCGAGCCCGGCGCTGGGCCGGGTGCGCCAGAGCCGCTCACCGTCCGGGGTGACCCGGAACCAGCCGTCGGCGACGCTGACCAGGCCCGCGCCGACCAGCCGCCGGACCGCCCCCTCCACCTCGTGCCGCTCCGGGATGGCCTGGTTGAGGTGGTCGGCGGTGGAGAGGACGTCGGCCAGCCGTACGCCTTCGGGGCGGCGTGTCGCGGCGGCCCGCCGGTGCCGGCCGGCGCCACTGGCGATGACAAGCGCGACGAAGATCCAGGCGTCGCTCCAACGCCATCCGTTCTCCCCCATGCAGGAATGATGCCCGGCCGCGACGGCGGAGGAAACACCTGGTTTCCCGGTTCTGCGTCGTCGCAGCTCAGCGCGTTGCGGATCGTCCCGGGCCGTGGCGGTCGGCCCGCCCGAGGTCACGTAGCGTAAGCGCCGGTCGCCGGCCGCCCGGGCAGCGCGAAGACCGGGATGAAGAACTGGGCCAGCGGGCCGATGGTCAGCGCGTAGGCCACCGTGCCGAGGCCGACGGTGCCGCCGAGCAGCCAGCCGAGCGCCAGCACGGCGACCTCGATGGCGGTGCGGACCAGCCGGACCGAGAACCGGGGTTGGCGGGCGACGAACCCGGTCATCAGGCCGTCGCGCGGGCCGGGGCCGAGCCCGGCGCCGAGGTAGAGGCCGGTGGCGGCGCCGTTGGCGACGATCCCGGCGACGAGCAGGGTGACGCGCGCCGGCATGCCCTCCCCGGGCGGCAGCACCGCCAGGGTGGCGTCGACGACCAGTCCGATCACCACGACGTTGCTGACGGTGCCGAGGCCGGGGCGCTGGCGCAGCGGGATCCAGAGCAGCAGCACGAGGGCGCCGACGGCGATGGTGACGGTGCCGAAGGACAGGCCGGTCTGCCGGGCGAGCCCCTGGTGGAACACGTCCCACGGGTCCAGCCCCAGCTCCGACCGGATCATCAGTGCCATGCTCACGCCGTAGAGGACCAGCCCGGCATAGAGCTGGGTGAGTCGTCGCGCGGGCCGGTGCCGGAGATTGCCAAGCTGTGCCATGCATGCCACCCTAGGGGCCAATCGCAGAGCCCAAGGGTGCCAATTCCGGAGGTGTGGCCATGACCAGCCAGGTGCGCGGCGTCCAATTGGCGCGGCTCCTCGGTCAGTGGCATGCCCTGCCGGGCCGTCGCCGCAGCCCCGACTACGCCGCGCTCGCCGGCGCCGTCCGGGGGTTGCTCGCCGACGGGCGGCTCCCCCTGGGGGTACGCCTGCCGGCCGAGCGGGAGCTGGCCGAGGCGCTGCGGATCAGCCGGACCACCGTCACCGCCGCGTACCGGGAACTGCGGGAGAGCGGCCACCTGGCCAGCCGCCGGGGCGCGGGCAGCTGGACCATGCTGCCCGGCGGGCACAAGGTCGCCAGCACCGGCCTGTGGACGCCGCTGGACGACCGCGACATGATCGACCTCGGCGTGGCCGCGCTGTCCGCGCCGCCGCAGCTCGTCCCGGCCGCCCGGACCGCGGCCGAGGACCTGCCCCGCTACCTCGGCGGCGCCGGCTACCACCCGACCGGCATCATCGAGCTGCGCGAGGCGGTGGCCCGCGGGTACACCGAACGCGGTTTGCCCACCAGCCCGGAGCAGATCATGGTCACCAGCGGCACCCAGCACGCGCTGGACCTGGTGCTGCGGCTGGCGCTGTCACCGGGCGGCGGGGTGCTGGTGGAGTCGCCCACCTACCCCAACGCGCTCGCCGCGCTGTCCGCCCGCCGGGCCCGGATCGCCACCCACGGTCTGTCCGACGAGGGCTGGGACGCGGAACTGCTGCTCGGCAGCCTCCGGCAGACCCGGCCGAAGCTCGCGTACGTGATCCCCGAGTTCCAGAACCCGACCGGCCACCTGATGGCGGCCGACCTGCGTGAGCGGCTGGTCGGCACGGCCCACGCGGCCGGCACCGACCTGGTGGTCGACGAGTCCTTCGTCGACCTGCCGCTGGACGACACCGCGATGCCGCCGCCGGTGGCGGTCTTCGACAGGCACTCCCGGGTGATCAGCATCGGCGGCATGAGCAAGCCCTACTGGGGCGGGCTGCGAATCGGCTGGGTCCGCGCCTCCGCACCCCAGGTGCAGCGGCTCGCAGCGGCCCGGGTCGGGGTGGACATGGCCAGCCCGGTGCTCGACCAGCTCGTCGCCGTGCACCTGCTCACCGAGGCGCCGGCCATCGTGGCCGCCCGCCGGGCCCAGCTCGTCGCCCAGCGGGACGCCCTGGTCGCGTCGCTCGCCGACCGGCTGCCCGACTGGCGGGTACGGGTGCCCGGCGGCGGCGTCACGCTCTGGGCCGAGCTGGACGGGCCGATCTCCAGCGCGCTGGCCCGGGCGGCCGAGGAGGTCGGCGTACGGCTGGCGCCCGGACCGCGGTTCGGCCTGGACGGGACGTTGGAGCGCTTCCTGCGGCTGCCCTTCACGCTGCCCGCCGAGGAACTGGTGGAGGCGGTGGGCCGGCTCGCCGCGGTGCGCTACGACCTGGACCGCACCAGCCGCCCGCAGTGGCGCGAGCCCAGCGTCATCGCCTGACCGCCCGCCCGATCCGGTGGTGGTGGCGCCGAACGGCGGCTACGGGGCAGGCGGTGCCCGCAGACTGCCGGGGTGGGGAACGGGAGCGAGCCGCGGCGGTCGTGGATCATACGGGCCGGCGCACCGGGCTCCCGCACCACCCGGCTGGAGCTCTTCTACGACCTGGTCTTCGTCTTCGCGTTCCTGAGCGTCACCACGCTCACCGCGTCGGAGCTCACGCCGGTCAACCTCTACCGCTTCCTGCTGGTGCTGGCGTTGCTATGGTGGTCGTGGACCGGCTTCGCCCGCCTCGGCAACGCGTTCCGCGCCGACCACGGTGTGCTGCCGCTGGTCGGCTTCATCACCATGGCAGCGACGTTCCTGCTGGTGCTCGGCGAGCCCGACGCGTTCGAGAACAATCCCGGCGGGCTGCCCGGCCCGCTGGTCTTCGCCGGCTGCTACTTCGTGATCCGGATGGCCCAGCTCGCGGTCTTCGGCTGGGTGGACCGATCCGATCCGGTCCGGCGCCGCCGGCTCCTGATGCGGGCCGCGTTCCCGACCACCGCCACCGTGCTGCTCGTTGTCGCCGGCACCGTGCCGTCGCGCCTGCCGCAGGAGCGGTTCGCGATTCCGCTGCAACTGTCGCTCTGGACGCTGGCGTTGCTCGTCGAGTACGTGGGCGGCGTGACGCTGGCCCGCCAGTGGTGGATGGTGCTCTCGGCCGGGCACTGGGCGGAACGGCACGCGCTGATCGTGCTCGTCGCGCTCGGCGAGTCGATCATCGCGCTCGGATTCGGCAAGCACGGGCTGCCGCTGACCGGCCCGGTGGCGGTGTCGGCGTTGCTCGGCATCGTGGTCGTGGCGGCCCTGTGGTGGGCGTACTTCGACACGCTCTCCTTCGCGCTGGAACAAGCCCTGCACAAGGCCCGGGACGAAGAAGCCCGGATCCGGATAACCCGGGACGTGTAACACGTTCCTGCACCTGGCGATGGTCGCCGGGATCGTCCTGTTCGCGCTCGGCCTCAAGGACCTGCTGGTCGAGGCCGCCGACAGGAGCACGCCCGACTGGGGGCCGCCACTCGGCAACTTCTGGGGTGTGGTCATGTACGGCGGGGTCGCGCTGTACCTGCTCGGCCTCGCCGGGTGCTGGTGGCTCGTGCTGCGCGAGGTGCGCCGGCCGCTGCTGCTCACGGTGGTGGCGCTGGCTGTGGTCGGCCCGATCGCGTTCCAAATCGCGGAGTTGATGGCGCTCGCCGTGCTCGCGATCATCACCGGCACCGGTGTCGCCTGGGAGACGGGCCGCGAGAACGGTTATCGGCGCCGGGTACGCCAGCTCGCGCTGGAGGAGCAGATCGCCGCCGAGGCCGATCAGAGCCGCTGGCGGCAGCAGCACCTCTGAGCGGCGCCGACGCGAACGGCCGTGCCCCGGGACGGTGGGGCACGGCCGGCGCTACCGACTGGCGGTGCGGGCTACAGCTCGGCGAGCGTGCCCTCGTACATCTTGTCGATCTCGGAGGCGAAGTTCGTCTCCACGCTGCGACGCTTGATCTTCAGCGACGGCGTGACCTCGCCGTCCTCGATGGTGAGGTCACGGGGGAGGATCGCCACCTTCTTGATCGTCTCCCAGCGGTTGAGCTTGGAGTTCAGCTCGGCCACGTACCCCTCGACCATCTGCCGCGCCTGCGGCGAGGTGACGATCGTGGTGTAGTCGCTGCCCTCCAACGGGGTGCCGGCGGCCCAGCCCTTGATCGCGTCCGGGTCCAGCGTGACGAGCATGGTGCAGTAGTTGCGCGCCTGCCCGATCACCACCGCCTGCGAGGTGTACGGGCACACCGCCTTGAACATGCCCTCGATGTGCGACGGCGCGACGTACTTGCCGCCGGACGTCTTGACCAGGTCCTTCTTCCGGTCGGTGATGCGCAGGTAGCCCTCGTCGTCGAGGGTGCCGATGTCGCCGGTGCGGAAGAAGCCGTCCTCGGTGAACGCGGCGGCGGTCTCCTCCGGCAGGTTGTGGTAGCCGCGCATGACCGGCTTGCCGCGCAGCAGGACCTCGCCGTCGGTGTCGATCCGGCACTCCAGGTCGCCCATGGCCCGGCCCACGCTGCCGATCTTCAGCCCGTCGGGCGGGTTCACGAACGCGCCCGCGCTGGTCTCGGTCAGCCCGTAGCCCTCGGAGATAGGCAGGTTGGCGGCGGCGAAGAAGGTGGCGATCTCCTTGCTCAGCGGCGCCGCGCCGGAGACCAGCACCCGCATCCGGCCGCCGAGCCGCGCCTGGAGCTTGCTGAACACCAGCTTCTCGGCGAGCGCGTACTTCATCCGCAGCCCGGCCGGGACCGGCTTGCCGGCCTGCTCCAGCGCGACCTTCTCCTTGCCGACCCCGACGCCCCAGGCGAAGATCTTGGCCTTGGCGCCGCCCGCGCCCTGCGCGGTGGTGACCGCCTTGTTGTAGACCTTCTCGAAGACCCGGGGCGCGCCGCACATGAGCGTCGGCTGCACCACGCCGAGCAGGTCGACGAGCTTGTCCACCCGGCCGTCCACGTACGTGGGCAGGCCGACGTGGGTGGCGCCGCAGAGCAGCGTCTTGCCGAACGAGTGCGACAGCGGCAGCCAGAGGTACTGCAGGTCGTCGACGCGCAGCAGGCCCAGGTCGGCCTGCGCCACGCCCTCCCAGCACCAGCCGCCGTGCAGCAGCTCCACGCCCTTCGGGCGGCCGGTGGTGCCCGAGGTGTAGATGAGCGTGGCCAGGTGGTCCGGGCCGATGCCGGCGACGAGCATGTCGATCAGGTTCGGCTCGGCGCTCAGCGCGGCCGCGCCGCGCTCCTCCAACTCGGCCAGGGTGAGCTGCGGTACGGCCGCCGCGGGGTCGGGCGTGCCGTCGAAGAGCACCACGTGGGTCAGTGCGGGCAGGTCCGCGCCGGCGATCTTCGCCGCCTGGGCCGGGTTCTCCGCGAACAGCACCTTCGAGCCGGAGTCGGCGATGATGTAGACCGCGTCGTCGGGCTCGGTGGTGGGGTAGACGGTGGTGGTGGCCCCACCGGCGCACATGATGCCGAAGTCGGCGAGCACCCAGTCCAGGCGCGTGTTGGCCAGGATCGCCACGGGGTTCTCCAGGCCGACACCGAGCCCGTGCAACCCGGCGGCGATCGCCTTGGCGCGCTGCCCGACCTGCTCCCACGTCAGCCAGACCGGGCCCGAGTCGTCGGGTGCGGGGTGGGCGAAGGCGTGCCGGTCGGGGGAGTCCGCCACGCGCTTGAGGAACATGTCCGGTACGGAACGGTACGGTACATCGAGAGCCATCGCTGTAGCCGCCTTCAGGGGTGGAGGGACGTGACGGGGGTCACGCCGGTCTGCGGTTACCGAAGGGTATTGCCTGCACCCGGCCAGCGGCTAGCCCCGATCGGCCGAGTCGCCACCGGTCCCGCCTGCCGGAACGGTTCAGGCGTACCGGCTGGCCGCCCGGGACCAGTCGTAGGTGGCCCGGATCCAGTCCCGGCGGGTGTCCAGGAAGGCCCGCATTCCCTCGTCCGCGACGGCGCTCAGCGCCGCGTCCCGCTCGGCGTACGCGGCGAGGGCCGAGTTGAACCGGTCCGCCGCCGCGTGCAGCGCCGCCGACTCGTCCTGCCCGGTCTCGCCCGCGATGGTGGTGACCAGGTTGTGCGCCTCCGGGGCGGCGCCCCGCTCCTTGCCGTACGAGAACAGGTCGTTGCACCAGCAGATCAGGTCCGTGGCGAGAGCGTCCAGCGCGGTGAGCGCCGGCGCGACGCGCTGGTCGGCGTTGGGCGCGGACGGGCGGGCCAGGTCGGTCACCGTGAAACTCGGGCGGACGCCGCCGGTGTGGCGGCGCATCTGGGTGTACTCGGCCACCCCCGGCACCCGCAGCCGCTCCCGGTTGGCGGCCTCCCAGAGCAGCGCCAGCAGGTACTCCCGCAACTGGCTGACCAGACGCAGCAGGTAGGCCGGCCGGCCCCGGCCGCGGGCCCGCCGGCACAGGTCGTGCAGCGCGAAGGCGATCGGCCCGCCGTCGGCGGGCGCCGGCGCCTCCGGGTCGCCGTGCCGGTCGAGCACCGCCAGCAGGGCGGCCAGCGTGGGTGCCAGCAGCGTCGGCGCCGCGCCCAGCCCGTCGTCGTCGCAGGCGTCGTCCACCACGAACAGCCAGTTGATCAGGTCGGTGAGCAGGCGCAGGCCGGACGGCGACGCCTCGGGGCAGGCCCGTGCGGCCAGGTCGGCGGCGTGCGCGCCGGCCAGGCGCCGGCGCCCGGCCTGATCCGTCACCAGACCGAAGTCTCGTACCCAGGCGGCGCTCTCCGCAGCCGCCAGGTCGACAGCGGCGTGACGCCGGGAGGGAAAGGGCGGTTCGTGCAGTGCCGAGAGGGCGAAGTCGCGCATCGTCGTCCCCTGTCCGCCGCCCCGCGGGGTCGGGCCGGTGCGCAGGAGCGTACGGGAGGACGTAACCGTTATCGAAGTCCGGCCGTCCACTTTCCACAGTGCGAACGTGACCGGCTACGCACCCTCGGTCACAGTCCCAGCTCGGCGGTGCGCAGACGCTCGGCGCGGTCGGCCGGGCCGTCCACCTGGACCCGGGCCACCCGCTGCCGTCCGGTGAGGAACAGCACCAGCTCGCCCGGCGCGCCGACCAGCCGCAGCCGTTCGCCGCCGGCGCCGGCCCGCAGTTCGCCGTACCCCGGCGCCTGCACCAGCACCTCGGCCGGGAACCGCCGCAGCGCCATCCGGGCCAGCAGGGACACCCGCTTCCACAGCACCGCCTGCTGCCGGGCGGGCAGGTCACGCGGGTGCCAGCCCGGCCGGGCACGCCGGACGTCCTCGTGGTGGATGAAGAACTCCATCCCGTTCGCCAGCTCGTCGGTGAGCGGGTTGCTCACCGGGCTCCACACCGGGGGACGGCGTACCCGGGCGATCAGGTCGGCGTACGGCCCGGCGGCGATCCGCCTGCGGACCGACTCGCCGTAGCCGCGCAGCGGGGGCAGCAGGATCCCGCCCGCCGCGTCCGGCCGGCGCTCCCGCACCAGCAGGTGTGCCGCCAGGTCACGGGTGCTCCACCCCTCGTTCACAGTCGGTGCGTCCGGTCCCAGTTCCAACATCAGGTCGGCGAGCGCCTCGCGCTCCGCTCGGGCGTACCGCGGCATGACCCGATCGTAGGCCCGTCCCGGCCGATCGGCGCGCCACGCCCGGCGGGATCGCGCCGCCGGACCCCTCTCGGCCGCCCCCGGGCCAGGTCCGGCGGGAACGTGACGGCGGACATATCCGGGCCGGGTCGGCGGGACCGGCGGAGAGCGGTAAGGATGGGGGGGAAAACTGCGGCTTACGGCGGGGGAGAGCGTGGCGAGCGGGACAAGTCGGGACGTGCTCGGCAGGGGGCTACGGGTGCTCGGCCGGGCCATCCGGGAGCAGCCACGGATCTTCGCGGTCGCGGTCAGCGGCAGCGTGCTGTTCGGCCTCCTGGTGATCGCCAGCGCGTACGTGGTCGGCGCGGTGGTCGGCGACGTGGTCGTGCCGGCGGTGGAGCGCGGCGAGGTGGCGAGCGGGGCACTGGCGCTCGCCGCGGCGGCGCTGTTCGGCATCAGCGTGCTGCGGGTGGTCGGCATCTTCGGTCGCCGGCTCGGCGCCGGCTACATGCAGTACCGGCTCCAGGCCGCCTACCGCCGCCGGGTCACCCGCCGCTACCTGGAACTGCCGCTGGCCTGGCACCACCGCAACTCCACCGGCACGCTGCTGTCGAACGCCAACTCCGACGTGGAGGCGGCCTGGTACCCGATCGCGCCGCTGCCGTTCGCGGTCGGCACGCTGGTGATGCTGGTCGGCGCGGTGGCGTCGCTGTTCTTCACCGACTGGGCGCTGGCCCTGGTCGGCCTCGCGGTGTTCCCCGCGCTGTTCGCGCTCAACGTGGTCTACTCCCGCCGGATGGCGCCCCGGCAGGCCCGGGCGCAGCGGCTGCGCGCCGAGGTCAGCGGCATCGCGCACGAGAGCTTCGACGGCGCGCTGGTGGTCAAGACGATGGGCCGCGAGGCCCAGGAGACGGCCCGCTTCGCCGCCCGAGCCGGTGAGCTGCGCGACGCGCTGATCTCGGTCGGCCGGCTGCGCGGCGTGTTCGACCCGATGCTGGAGACGCTGCCCAGCCTCGGCACGCTCGCCGTGCTGGTGGTCGGCGCGATCCGGCTGCGGCAGGGCGCGATCAGCGTGACCGAGCTGGTCAGCGTCGCGTTCCTGTTCACCGTGCTGGCCTTCCCGGTACGCGCGATCGGCTGGGTGCTGGCCGAGCTGCCGCGCAGCGTCGCCGGGTGGGACCGCGTCCGCCGGGTGCTCGACGCCACCGGCGAGATGCCGTACGGCACGACGACGCTCGACCCGGCCACCCGGGAGCCGGCCACGCTCGCCTTCGACGACGTGCACTTCGCGTACGAGCCGGCCGAGGCGCACCTGCCCGGCGCCCAGGTGCTCGGCGAGGTGACGTTCACCGTGCCGGCCGGGAAGACGGTCGCCCTGGTCGGCCCCACCGGCGCGGGCAAGTCGACGATCGCGTCGCTCGCCGTACGCCTGGTCGACCCGGGCGCCGGGCGGGTCACCCTGGACGGCGTGGACGTGCGGGACCTGACCGCCGCCTCGCTCGCCGGCACCGTGGCGCTGGTGGCGCAGGTGCCGTTCGTCTTCGACGACACGGTCCGGGCCAACATCGCGCTCGACCGCGCCGGCATCGGCGACGACGAGGTGTGGGCGGCGCTGCGGCTGGCCGAGGCGGACGGCTTCGTGGCCGCGCTGCCGGACGGACTCGACACCATGGTCGGCGAGCGGGGCACGTCGCTGTCCGGCGGGCAGCGTCAGCGGCTGACGCTGGCCCGGGCGCTCGCCGGGCGGCCCCGGCTGCTGGTGCTCGACGACGCCACCAGCGCTGTCGACCCGCGCGTCGAGGCGGCCATCCTGGCCGGGCTGCGCGCGCCCGCCGACGGCGGCGCCCCGGCATCGATCCTGGTGGTGGCGTACCGCCGGGCCACCATCGCGCTCGCCGACGAGGTGATCTACGTGGAGCAGGGCCGGGTGGTCGCCCGCGGCACCCACACCGAGCTGCTGGCCACCGTGCCCGGCTACGCCGACCTGGTCACCGCGTACGAGCAGGCCGAGCAGGAACGCGAGCAGAAGCAGACGTACGACGAGGTCACGCCGTTGCCCTCGGGCCTGGAGATCGAGGTGGACCGGTGAGCAGTGTCGCCAATGAGGAGCGGGCCGAGACCACCTGGCAGACGCTGCGGCGCGGCCTGGCGCTCTCCCCGGAGCTGCGCACCGGCCTCGCCGGCACGATCGCGCTGGCGCTTGTCTACATGGTCGGCCGGGTCGCCGTGCCGGTGGCGGTGCAGCGCGGCATCGACCACGGCATCGTCGGCGGGCTCGACCTGAACGTCATCTCGCTCACCGTGGCCATCACCGCCGGGGTGCTGGTGGTCACCACCGCCTGCGGGTACCTGATGATGCGCCGGCTGTTCACCGTCAGCGAGACCGCGCTGGCCGGGGTGCGAACCCGGGCGTTCCGGCACGTGCACGACCTGTCCATGCTGCACCAGCAGTCCGAGCGGCGCGGCTCGCTGGTCTCCCGGGTCACCAGCGACGTCGACCAGATCACCCAGTTCCTCCAGTGGGGCGGCGTGATCCTGATCGTCAACCTGGGCCAGCTGCTGGTGACCACAGCGGTGATGCTCGCGTACTCCTGGCAGTTGACGCTCGTGGTGCTCGTCGCGTTCGCGCCCGCGGTGCTGGTGATCCGGCAGTTGCAGCGCCGCCTCGCCGGGGCCTACGGCCTGGTGCGGCAGCGCACCGGCACGCTGCTCGGCGCGATCGGCGAGAGCGTGGTGGGCGCGCCGGTGATCCGGGCGTACGGCATCGCCGGGCGCACCGCGCGGCGGCTGGACACGGCCATCGACGGGCAGCGGGTGGCCCAGCAGCGGGCGATCCGGATCAGCATCATGGGCAGCTCGGTGGGGGAGCTGGCGGCCGGGCTGGCGCTGGCCGGCGTGGTGGTGGTCGGGGTCAGCCTGGGCGTCGGCGGCACGCTGTCGATCGGCCAGCTCACCGCGTTCCTGTTCCTGGTCACGCTGTTCATCCAGCCGGTGCAGATCGCCACCGAGGTGCTCAACGAGGCGCAGAACGCGATCGCCGGCTGGCGCCGGGTGCTGGACGTGCTGGACGTCTCCCCGGACGTGGCCGACCCCGGCGAGCAGGGCCGGGAGCTGCCGCCGGGGCCGCTGGACGCCCGGTTCGCCGGGGTGACGTTCGCCTATCCGGGCGGACCGCCGGTGCTGCACGACGTGACGCTGGACATCCCGGCCAAGAGCCGGGTGGCGGTGGTGGGCGAGACCGGCAGCGGCAAGACCACGTTCGCCAAGCTGCTCACCCGGCTGATGGACCCGACCGAGGGCGCGGTGCTGCTCTCCGGGGTCGACCTGCGGCAGGTACGTTTCGACTCGCTGCGCTCCCGGGTGGTCATGGTGCCGCAGGACGGCTTCCTGTTCGACGCCACGGTCGGGGAGAACGTCCGCTTCGCCCGCCCCGACCTGACCGACGAGCGGCTGACCGCCGCCTTCGCCGAGCTGGGCCTCTCCGACTGGCTGGACGGGCTGCCGTCCGGGCTGGACACGCCGGTCGGTGAGCGGGGGGAGGCGCTCAGCGTCGGCGAGCGGCAGCTCGTGGCGCTGGCCCGGGCGTACGTCGCGGACCCGGACCTGCTGGTGCTGGACGAGGCGACGAGCGCCGTCGACCCGGCCACCGAGGTCCGCCTGCAACGGACCCTGGACGCGGTGACCCGGGGCCGGACCACGCTGGCCATCGCGCACCGGCTGTCCACCGCGCAGGCGGCGGACGAGGTGATCGTGGTGGACCGGGGCCGGATCGTGCAGCGCGGCCCGCACGAGGAACTGGTCCGCGACACCGACTCGGTCTACGCGCTGCTGTACGCCTCCTGGCTGGAGCAGACCCGCTGATCTTGGCGGGTCCGCCAGGGCTGGAGCAGACCCGCTGACCGTCAGCGGGAGTAGAACTCCACCACCAGCTGCTCGTCGCACACCACCGGCACCTCGTGCCGGGCCGGTTCGCGTACCAGCGTGGCGCGCAGCTCGGCCGGCTGCACCGACAGGTACGGCCGGGGCTGCGCGTCGGCGTGCGCGCCGGCGGCGGCGAGCTGGAACGGCGGCAGCGCGCGGCTGCGCTCGCGTACCCCGACCACCTGGCCGGGCCGCAGCCGGTACGACGGCCGGTCGACCTTGCGCCCGTCGACGGTGATGTGGCCGTGCCCGACGAGCTGGCGGGCCTGGTAGATGCTGCGCGCCAGCCCGGCCCGCAGCACCACCGCGTCGAGGCGCCGTTCCAGGAGCGCGACGAGCGTGTCGCCGGTCCTGCCGGCGGCCCGGGCGGCCTCGTCGAACAGCCGGCGCAGCTGGGCCTCGCTGACGTTGTACTGGTGGCGCAGCCGCTGCTTCTCCAGCAGCCGCACCTGGTAGTCGGAGGTGGTGCGGCGGGACCGGCCGTGCACGCCCGGCGGGTAGGGGCGCCGCTCGAAGTACCGCACGCACTTGCGGGTCAGCGGGATGCCGAGGGCGCGGGAGAGCCGTGCCTTGGGCCGGGGGTGGTTCACGTCGACGTCTCCGATCGTCTAGCCTGTTTCTTAGGTAAGCCTAACCTAGCTAAAGGAGGTCGGGATCATGCGGCCCAGCCCGGCGGAGATCGTGCGAACCCTGGTCGCGGGCCGGTTGCCCGCCCTCGTCCACCTGGCCCGGCACCCCGGCCCGCACCAGGCCCGGCACGCCGTCGACGCCGACGGGCGGGTGCTGCTGCTCGTACCCGTGGTCAGTGACCTCGCCGCGGCGCTCGTGCCGCCGGCGGGCGACGCCGACGTGGCCACGGTGCTCGACGTGCTCGACCTGCCGCCCGCGGCCGGGGCGCCCTCACTCGGCCGGGCCTGGGTGTCCGGCTGGGCGACGCGGCTGGACGGCGACGCGGCGCGCGACGCGGCTGTCGACTTCGCCGCCATCGACCCGGTCGGCGACCTGCTCGACGTGGGCAGCCGGTTCCACCTGCACCGTTTCGAGGTGGCCGAGGCCCGCTGGGAACGCGCCGGGCGGGTACGCCGGATCGACCCCGAGGCGTTCGCGGAGGCCGAACCGGACCCGCTGCACCCGGTCGAGGCCGGTCTGCTGGCCGACCTGGCCGACCACCACGCCGAGCAGGTCGGCGACTACCTGCGGCGGCGGCTGGACCTGCCCGGCGACCAGGTGCCGCGGGTGGTCCGGATCGACAGGTACGGCCTGCTGGTCGCGCACGGGCGGCCCGGCGCGACCCGGCGGGCCCGGCTCGCCTTCCCCCGGCCGGTCGCCGACGTGGCGGAGCTGTCCCGCCTGCTGCACCCGATGCTCTGCCCCCGGGCGGCGGCCTGAGCCGGGCGCGGACGCCTCAGGTGACGTCGCCGGTGAGGTAGCGCTGGACCGTGGGACCGATGGCTGCCACCAGCGTCGCCGGCTCGGCGGTCGCGACCGCGTCGAGGCGGAGCACGTACCGCATCATGGCCAGCCCGGCGAGCTGGGTGGCGACCAGGCCGCCGCGCAGCGCGCGCTGCTCCGGGTCGACGCCGAGATGGTCGAACACCCGGCGCAGCACCTGCGTGACCAGGAACTCGCGCAGCAGCCGGGCGGTCCACTCGTTGCTCACCGCCGAACGCAGCAGCGCCACCGCGGCGGTGCCGGTGGGGGAGTCCCAGACCTCCAGGAACATCCGGACCATCCGCTCGCCGAGCCCGTCCGCGCCGCCGGCGAGCACCGCCGGCAGCAGCCGTCCCGGGTCGGCCGGGAACGCCGTCGCGGCCCGGAACAGATCCTCCTTGCCGCCGAAGTAGTGGTGCACGAGCGCCGGGTCCACGCCGGCCGCCGCGGCGATCGCCCGGATCGACGCGGCGTCGTAGCCACGCTCGGCGAACGCCTCCCGCGCCGCGGCGAGGATGGCCTCGCGGGTGTCCGGGCTGCCGGGCCGCCGCCCGGTGCGCCGCGCGCTCACCCGCTGCGCCGGCGCAGCGTCGCGGCGGCCAGCACCAGCGCCGCCACCGCCGCCCCGGCCACGATCGCCACGTCCCGCCACATCGTCCCGGTCGGCTCGGCGTGCGCGCCGACCTCCTGCAACGCCTCGACCGCGTACGACAGCGGCAGCGCGTCGCTGACCGCCTGCAGCCAGCCGGCCATCTGGTCGCGGGGCACGAACAGGCCGCACAGCAGCAGTTGCGGGGCCACCACCACCGGCATGAACTGGACCGCCTGGAACTCGGTGCGGGCGAACGCCGAGCAGAACAGCCCGAGCGCCACCGCCAGCACCGCGTTCACCCCGGCGATCAGCACGACCAGCCACGCGCTGCCCGCTGTCTGCAGGCCGAACACCCGGTACGCGACGACCGAGGCGACTGTGGACTGGAGCACCCCGGCCAGGCCGAACGCGATGCCGTACCCGAACAGCAGGTCGAGCTTGCCCAGCGGCGTGGTGAGCAGGCGCTCCAACGTGCCGGTGGTGCGCTCGCGGAGCATGGCGATGCTGGTCACGAGGAACATGATGATGAACGGGAAGAAGCCCAGCATGATCAGGGCCACCCGGTCGAACGTGCTCGGCGCGCCGGGCGGGGCGGGCTGGTCGACGTACATGAAGTAGACGAGCGTGAGCAGCACCGACGGCACCAGCACGAGCAGCGCCACGGTCCGCCGGTCGTGGCGGAGCTGACGCAGGATGCGTCCGGTGGTGGCGGCCAGGATCGGTCCGTTCATCGCGCTTCCCCCTCGGCGTCGCGGATCAGGCGCAGGAACGCCTCCTCCAGGTCGTCGGTCCCGGTGGCGGCGCGGACCGCGGCCGGGGTGTCGTCGGCGACCAGCCGGCCCTCGCGGATCAGCAGCAGCCGGTCGCAGCGGGCGGCCTCGTCCATCACGTGGCTGGAGACCAGCAGCGTGGTGCCGGCCGCGGCCATGGCGTGGAACCGGGCCCACAGGTCGGCGCGCAGCACCGGGTCCTGGCCGACTGTGGGTTCGTCGAGCACGACCAGCTCCGGCTCGCCGACCAGCGCGCACGCGAGCGAGGCGCGGCTGCGCTGGCCGCCGGAGAGCGTGCCGACGAGCTGGTCGGCCGCCTTGCCGAGGCCGACGTCGGTCACCGCGCGGTCGGCCTCGGCGCGGCCCCGGCCCTGCAGCACCGCGAAGTAGCGGGCGTTCTCCCGCACCGTCAGGTCGGCGTAGACGCTCGGCGCCTGCGTCAGATAACCCACCCGCCGGCGCAGCTCGGCCGAGCCCGCTGGGCGGCCGAGCACGTCGACGGTGCCGGCACCGACCGTCTGCACGCCGACCACCGCGCGCATCAGCGTGGTCTTGCCGCTGCCGCTGGGCCCGAGCAGTCCGGTCACGGTGCCCCGGGGCACCCCGCAGCTGATGCCGTGCAGCACCCGCCGCCCGCCCCGGTCGACCACCAGCTCGCGGACCGACACCGCGTCGTCCATGCTCGCCTCCGTCAATTCATCACCCGTTGAACTCAACGGTAGGTGAATTCCTCCGCCACGGCAACGAGGGACTTGACTTCGAGTGGGCTCGAACTGGAAGCCTGGAGGGCGTGGACATCAGCACGCGGGAGATGAGCCTCACCGTGGGTGAGGCGGCGGAACGGGTCGGCCTGACCACCTACACGCTGCGCTGGTACGAGCAGGAGGGCCTGGTGGGTCGCGTCGGGCGGGACTCGTCGGGCCGCCGGCGCTACACCGAGTCCGACGTCAACTGGCTGTTCCTGCTCACCCGGCTGCGGCGGACCGGCATGCCGGTCCGTGACATGCGCCGCTACGCGGAGCTGGCCCGGCACGGGGACAGCACGCTCGGCGCGCGACGGGCGCTGTTCGAGGCGCACCGGGCCCGGGTGCTGGCCCGGATGGCCGAACTGGAGGAGGACCTGAAGGTCCTCGAGTACAAGATCGACGCATACCGCCGGGCGGAGGAGGAGTCGGGCTGACCGCCCCGGTGGCGGACAGGGAGTCCGGCACCGGAAGATCGGGTCTCGGCAGCATGGCGTCGTGGGCCCAGCTTCGTTGTCCGACACCGGGTTCCTCGACGACTGGGCCGCCCGGCTGCGGCAGGCCGCCGACCGGCCGGTCGTCGGGATCATGCTGCGCGGCAGCCACGCCCGGCGGGCCGCCACCGAGCACAGCGACGTGGACGTGGACGTGCTGGTGGCCGCCGACGAGGGACGCGCCGCCGCGGGGCACCGGCGGTCCACGTCCCGCCGCGGCACGCCGTACGCGGCCCGCCGGGCGTACCTGACCGAGTACGGCGGTCGCCTCGTGCACGTCTCCGTGGCCGCCCGCGACGTCCGCTCCTGGGTGCGCCGCCTGAGCCAGCCCGCCGACTGGGCGTTCGGCCTCCCGGTCACCGCGCCCGCCCGGCTGCTGTGGGCGGTGCCGGAGTGGCGCCGCCGGATCGACCTGCCCGTGCTGTGCCAGCCCGCCGACGAGCCCCGCCTGGAGGAGCTGCTCGCGACGCTGGGCAAGGTCGCCGCCGCCCGGGTGGCCGACGACCCGGTCGGGGTCCGGCTCGCGGCGGCCGACCTGGCCCGGCTCTGCCCCTCGGTGCTGCGGCCGGCGAACCCGTCGGTGCGCGTGGTGTCCCGCCGCGCCGCCCTGTCCGCCGCGCTGGACCTGCCGGTCGCCCCGCCCGGCTACCGCGACGACATGCTGCTCTGCCTCGGGCTGCGCGCCGGTGACCCGGCCGCTGTCGGCGCCGCCGCCGGACGGCTGGTCACCGGCATCCTCCCGCTGGTCCGCCCGTACGCGGACGAGATCGCCGCCACCCACGGCGCGGACCTGGCCGAGGCGCTCGTCGACGGCCGGGTGGACCGCTACCTCGGTCAGTTCGGCCGGGCGCTGGCGACAGTGACGCCCGCCTCCCGGGACACGTCGGCGGTACCCGGGCCGCGTGCGGGAGAATGGTCAACCGTGCCCGCCCCTGACGCGCCGCTGACCGGCGCCCCCAGTCCCGGCCCGGCCCGGCCGTCCCGGCTCGACCCGGCCATCGCGGCGAAGCTCCGCCGCACCCCGGACGGCCTGGTCGCCGCCGTGGTCCGCGCCCACGACTCGGGCGAGGTGCTGATGGTCGCCTGGATGGACGACGAGGCGCTGCACCGCACGCTCACCACCGGCCGGGCCACCTACTGGTCGCGCAGCCGCGGCGAGTACTGGGTCAAGGGCGCCACCTCGGGCAACCACCAGTACGTGCGCTCGGTGGCGCTCGACTGCGACGGCGACGCGCTGCTGGTCAGCGTCGAGCAGGTCGGGGCGGCCTGCCACACCGGGCAGCGCACCTGCTTCTTCACCGACCTGCCGGTCAGCTCCCCGGAGGTGACCCCGTGACCGACGGCACCGTCAGCCCGGACCGGTCCACCTTCGCCGACCTGGCCGCCCGCTGGCGGGTCGTGCCGGTGACCCGGCGGCTGCTCGCCGACGCGGAGACGCCGGTCGGGGTCTACCGCAAGCTGGCCGGCGGCCCCGGCACGTTCCTGCTGGAGTCCGCCGAACAGGGCGTCGGCTCGGCCGGCACGGCCTGGTCGCGCTACTCGTTCATCGGCGTGCGCAGCAGCGCCACGCTGACCGAGCGCGACGGCGCGGCGAGCTGGACCGGCACCCCGCCGGCCGGCGTGCCCACCGGCGGCGACCCGGTCACCGTGCTGCGCGAGACGGTCGCCGCGCTCGCCGGGCCCGGCTGGGATCCGGCCGGTGACATGCCGCCGCTGACCGGCGGCCTGGTCGGCTACCTCGCCTACGACCTGGTTCGCCGCTTCGAGCGCCTGCCCGAGCTGACCGAGGACGAGCTGGACGTGCCCGAGCTGGGCATGATGCTCGCGACCGACCTGGTGGTCCTCGACCACTACGAGGGCTCAGCGATCCTGGTCGCCAACGCCGTGCTGCCGCCGCTGGACGACCCCGGCCGGGCAGAGCGGGTCGACGCCGCGTACCACCACGCCGTGGGCCGGCTCGACGCGATGACCACCGCGCTGTCCCGGCCGATTCCGCCCATGGTCTCGACAGTGGACCGGCCCGGCGTCGGCGAGGTGGTCAGCCGCACCCCCGAGGGCGGCTACCCGAAGGCCGTGGAGACGGCCAAGGAGGCGATCCGGGCCGGCGAGTGCTTCCAGATCGTGCTCAGCCAGCGCTTCGAGCGTCCCACCGAGGCCGACCCGCTCGACGTCTACCGGGTGCTGCGCACGACGAACCCCAGCCCGTACATGTACCTGCTGCGCTTCGACGGCTTCGACATCGTCGGCTCGTCGCCGGAGGCGCACCTCAAGGTCAGCGCCGGCCCGGACGGGCGGCGGCGGGCGTTGCTGCACCCGATCGCCGGCACCCGGCCGCGCGGCGGCTCCCCGGACGGCGACGCCCGGCTCGCCGCCGAGCTGCTCGCCGACCCGAAGGAACGCGCCGAGCACGTGATGCTCGTCGACCTGGGCCGCAACGACCTGGGCCGGGTGTGCCGGCCGGGCACTGTCGAGGTGCCCGAGTTCGCCACCATCGAGCGCTACAGCCACGTCATGCACATCGTCTCCACAGTCGTCGGGGAACTGCGTGAGGACCGCACCGCGTTCGACGCGCTCGCCGCGACGTTCCCGGCCGGGACGCTCAGCGGCGCGCCGAAGGTGCGCGCCATGGAGATCATCGAGGAGCTGGAGCCGGTGCGGCGCGGCGTCTACGGCGGCACCGTCGGCTACTTCGCGTTCGGCGGCGACCTCGACATGGCCATCGCGATCCGCACGGCGCTGATCCGCGACGGCCGCGCCTACGTGCAGGCCGGCGCCGGGATCGTGGCCGATTCCGACCCCGACGCCGAGGACCGGGAGACGCGCAGCAAGGCCGCCGCCGTGCTCGCCGCCATCGCGGCCGCCGAGACGCTGCGGGCGGCCCGGTGAGCGCGCCCGGTACCACCGCGCCGCCGGCCCGCGGCCGGCGCGAACTCGCGTACGCGGTGCTGCTCTGCCTGGCCGGCGCGGGCCTGGCCTGCTGGGCGGTCACCCGGACCTGGGCGGTGGAGACGACCGCCCGGGGGTCGCTGCCGTCCGGGCGGGCCGAGCGCACCGGTACGGACCTGCTGCCCTGGGTGCTGGCGCTGACCTACGTGGGACTCGCCGGCGGTGGCGCGGTGCTCGCCACCCGGGGCCGGCTGCGCCGTCTGCTGGGTCTGCTGCTGGCCGCCGTCGGCGTGGCCGTGGCGGCCGGCGGCGGGATCGGCCTGACCGAGGCGGGGGTCAGCCGGCAGTGGCCGGTGCTGGTGCTCGCCGGCGGCCTGGCCCTGGCGGCCGGTGGAGTGTTCACCGCGCTGCGCGGCGACGGCTGGCCGGCGATGGGCGCCCGGTACGAGCGGCGATCCGCCCCGGCGGACGAGCCCGGCCGTCCGGCGGTCGAGCGTGGCACCCGGGACGCGTGGGACGCGCTGGACCGGGGCGAGGACCCGACGGTCAGCTGACCGGCTGCGCCTCGCGGGCGTCGCGCCGCTGCCGGGCCGCGGCCCGCGCGGCGGTCAGCTCGGCCACCAGCCGCTCCAGCTCGCGGCGGTGGGCGGCGCGGGCCCGGTCGGCGCAGACCGCCTCCCAGGCGTTGCCCCGTGCGGTCCGCATCCGGCCGTCGCCGGCCGTCGCGCGCTCCAGCGTGTGCACCACGCCGACGGCGAGGGAGGCGACGGTACGGGAGATGGTGGTCAAGCCGATGGTCTGGGTCGGCCCGTTGGCGCTCATGGTCACCCCATACGAGATCGTTGGCGACGGTCGGCAGCCGCCGGCGTCGAGTGTGCCCGACGACGATGCTTCCGGGTGGACGTTTCGCCGCCGTGAAGCACAGGTCAACGCTGTCGTACCGGGCGCCACCTGGGCAGGGCCGGAGGTCCTTGAGCTTGGTCACAGCCCGCCACGTGGAACCGGCCCTGCGGCCCCGGAACGATCGTGGTGAGATAGGGATGGGTGACGGTCGATGCCAGCGGTGGCGCTGCGTGACATGGCGTTCACCGGAAGTCGGCCATCATGCCACAGCCCATGTCGTGAGGTGCGCCATACCCCCGGGCACTCGTCGCCAGGTGGCGCCCCCTAGCATCGGCCCATGACGCCCGGAGAGGGGAGTCCGTTGGTGACTGCTGAGCATGCGCACGCGGAGGGGGACGACGCCGGAGCGGCGCCGTCCGCAGGGGTGCTCGACGAGATCCTGGCCGGCGTGCGCGAGGACGTGGCCCGGCGCCAGGAGCAGATTCCGCTGGAGCGGATCCGGGAACTGGCCGCCGCCGCGCCGCCGCCGCTCGACGCGTACGCGGCCCTGCGCCGCCCCGGCGTCGCGGTGATCGCCGAGGTGAAGCGCTCGTCGCCGTCCAAGGGGCGGCTGGCCGAGATCGCCGACCCGGCGGACCTGGCCGGCGACTACGCGGCAGGTGGCGCGCGGGCGATCAGCGTGCTCACCGAGGGCCGCTGGTTCGGCGGGTCGCTCGACGACCTGGCCGCGGTGCGGGCCGCGGTGAACGTGCCGGTCCTGCGCAAGGACTTCGTCGTCTCCAGCTACCAGGTGCACGAGGCCCGCGCGCACGGCGCCGACCTGGTGCTGCTGATCGTCGCCGCGCTGGAGCAGAACGTGCTGGTCGGGCTGCTGGAGCGGATCGAGTCGCTGGGCATGACCGCGCTGGTCGAGGTGCACACCGAGGAGGAGGCGGACCGCGCCCTGGAGGCCGGTGCGCAGGTGATCGGCGTGAACGCCCGCGATCTGCGTACCCTGGAGGTTGACCGCTCGGTGTTCGAGCGGATCGCGCCCGGCCTGCCGAGCAGCGTCGTCAAGATCGCCGAGTCCGGGGTGCGTGGTCCGCACGACCTGATCCGGTACGCCTCCGCCGGCGCAGACGCCGTGCTGGTGGGCGAGGGCCTGGTCACCCAGAAGAGCCCGCGCGAAGCGGTCGCCGAGCTGGTCAACGCCGGTAACCACCCGGCCACGCCCCGCCCGGTGCGCTGAGCCGCCGGGCACCCGATCCGAGAGGACGCCCGCGATGAGCGCCGCACCCGCAACCGGCCCGGTTCCCGACGCCGCCGGTCACTTCGGCCGGTTCGGCGGCCGGTTCGTCCCCGAGGCGCTCGTCGCCGCGCTGGACGAGCTGGACGCGGCGTACCGGAAGGCGATGGGCGACGAGGACTTCCTCGCCGAGTTCGACGCGCTGCTGCGCGACTACGCGGGCACCCCCTCGCTGCTCTACGAGGCCCGTCGGTTCTCCGCGCAGATCGGCGCGCGGGTCCTGCTCAAGCGCGAGGACCTCAACCACACCGGCGCGCACAAGGTCCGCAACGTGCTGGGCCAGGCGCTGCTCACCAAGCGGATGGGCAAGCGGCGGGTCATCGCGGAGACCGG
This sequence comes from Micromonospora sp. CA-248089, assembly GCF_050948515.1. Lineage (NCBI taxonomy): Bacteria > Bacillati > Actinomycetota > Actinomycetes > Micromonosporales > Micromonosporaceae > Micromonospora > Micromonospora sp. CA-248089. The sequence goes on along the minus strand of NZ_CP192016.1, from coordinate 4,594,420 downwards.
CGCCGGCCAGCACGGCGTCGCCACCGCCACCGCCGCCGCGCTGTTCGACCTCGAGTGCGTCGTCTACATGGGCCAGGTGGACACCGAGCGGCAGGCGCTGAACGTGGCGCGGATGCGGATGCTCGGCGCCACCGTCGTCCCGGTGACCGCCGGTTCGCGCACGCTCAAGGACGCGATGAACGAGGCGATGCGGGACTGGGTCGCCAACGTCGAGGACACGCACTACCTGATCGGCACCGCCGCCGGGCCGCACCCGTTCCCGGAGATGGTCCGGGACTTCGTGCGCGGCATCGGCGAGGAGGCCCGCCGGCAGTGCCTGGACCTGACCGGCGCGCTGCCGGATGCGGTCGCGGCCTGCGTCGGCGGCGGCTCCAACGCGCTGGGCATCTTCCACGCGTTCGTGCCGGACACCGGGGTCCGGCTCTACGGCTTCGAGGCCGGCGGCGAGGGCGTCGACACCGGCCGGCACGCCGCCAGCATCACCGGCGGCTCGTCCGGCGTGCTGCACGGCACCCGCACGTACGTCCTCCAGGACGCCGACGGGCAGACCATCGAGTCGCACTCGATCTCGGCCGGCCTGGACTACCCGGGCGTCGGGCCGGAGCACGCCTGGCTGCACGACACCGGCCGGGCCACCTACCTGCCGGTGGACGACGCCGACGCGATGGCCGCGTTCGAGCTGCTCTGCCGCACCGAGGGGATCATCCCGGCGATCGAGAGCGCGCACGCGCTCGCCGGCGCCCGCGCGATCGCCCCCCGGCTCGCCGAGGAGCTGGGCCGGGAGCCGGTGATCGTGGTCAACCTGTCCGGGCGGGGCGACAAGGACGTGCACACCGCCGGCGCGTACTTCGGCATCCTCGACAAGGAGTGACAGCGTGAGCCGCATCGGGGTCGCCTTCGACAAGGCGCGGGCGGACGGGCGGGCGGTGCTGGTCGGCTGCATGCCGGCGGGCTTCCCGACCGTCGAGGGCAGCATCGCCGCCATGACCGCCATGGTCGAGGCGGGCGTGGACGTCATCGAGGTGGAGATCCCGTACTCCGACCCGGTGATGGACGGCCCGGTGATCCAGAAGGCGAGTGACATCGCGCTCGCCGGGGGCGTCCGCGTCGCGGACACGCTGCGCGCCGTCGAGGCGGTCGCCGCGACCGGGGCGAGCGTGGTCACCATGACCTACTGGAACCCGATCGAGCAGTACGGCGTGGACGCGTTCGCCCGCGACATGGCCGCCGCCGGCGGCACCGGCCTGGTCACGCCGGACCTGATCCCCGACGAGGCCGCCGAGTGGCTGGCCGCCTCGGACGCGCACGGCCTGGACCGGACGTTCCTGGTCTCGCCGTCCTCGACCGACGCGCGGCTGCGGATGACCGCCGAGCACTGCCGCGGGTTCGTCTACGCCACCGCGATCATGGGGGTCACCGGCGCGCGGGCGCAGACCTCCGAGGCGGCCCCGGTGCTGGTCTCCCGGCTGCGGGAGGTCACCGACATCCCGGTCGGCGTCGGGCTGGGCGTGGGCACCGGCGCGCAGGCCGCCACCGTCGCCGGGTACGCCGACGCGGTGATCGTGGGCAGCGCGCTGGTCCGGTGCGTGCTGGACGCCCCGGACCAGACCACCGGCCTGACCGCCCTGCGCAAGCTCAGCGCCGAACTGGCCGACGGAGTCCGCAACCCCGCTCGCTGACGCCCGGGTTCCGCTCCGTCGCTACCTGCTTGATCGACTCCATTTCGCCGAGCTGGCGTGGTCCAGGACGCCGGGACACCGCCACCTCGCCGAACTGGTGTCGATCAAGCGCGAGCGCGACCCGGCCGCCCGAGATCTTGGTACGAAACGGCCCTCATAGGGGCCGAAACGTACCAAGATCTTCAAGGTGTCCCGCGTGAGTGGGAGGGTGGTCAGCGGCTACTGCTGTCGGCCTGCTCGGATGCGCGCTGGCCGGGCGGGGCGGGCGGCCCGTCGCCGGGTGGCGTGAGCGCGTCGGCGGTGGTCGTGTGCCGCAGCACGCCGGAGCGCCCGGCGAGTGCGTCCGCGACCGCCGCGCGCGTCGTGGGGGTCAGCACGTCGGGCAACTCTTGCGGCGGCCACCACCGAGGCAGGCACCCGGTCGCCGGTTCGCCCGCCGGTCCGGCGTCGGCCGGCGCGGCGCGGAACACGTGCACCAGCACGTCCGGCCGCGAGCCGCACCGCCCGGCCGGTGGGGCGGGCGCCTGCGGATCGGTGACCCGGTAGAGGCCCACCAGGTCAGCCGGCTCCACCGCCCAGCCGGTCTCCGCGCGGACCGCCCGGACGACGGCGTCCGCCGGGCTCTCGTCGTGACGCAACCGGCCGCCCGGCAGGCCCCAGCGCCGGGCCCCCTCGGACCGGCGGCAGAGCAGCAGCCGGCCGGATGCGTCGGTGACGACAGCGGCGACCGCCCAGGTGAGCGGGCTCATGGACAAAGAGCCTACGACCGTGCAAACCAGATGTCATCCGACCCGCGCGGCAGGCGGCCCGGGGTGCCGCGCACACAGTCCGCACCGGTACCGTGTGCACCCGTGACCCTCGCCCCGATGACCCCACTGGCGGCCATGCCCAGCCCCAGCACCGCCGTCTGGCAGTTCGGTCCGGTTCCGATCCGGGCGTACGCGCTCTGCATCATCCTCGGCATCGTGGTGGCCTGCGTGGTCACCGAGTACCGGCTGCGCCGCCGCGGTGTCGCGCCGGGCGCGGTGCTCGACATCGCCGTCTGGGCGGTGCCGGCGGGCATCATCGGCGCGCGGATCTACCACGTGATCACCTCGCCGGAGAAATACTTCGGCGCCGGCGGCGAACCGATCAAGGCGCTCTACATCTGGGAGGGCGGCCTCGGCATCTGGGGCGCGGTGGCCGGTGGCGCGGTCGGCGCGTGGCTCGCCGCCCGGCAGCTCGGCATCCCGTTCACGGTGATCGCCGACGCGCTGGCGCCGGGCCTGCCCCTGGCGCAGGCGGTCGGCCGCCTGGGCAACTGGTTCAACAACGAGCTGTACGGCGGGCGCACCACGCTGCCCTGGGGCCTCGAGGTGCACGTGATGGACCCGGACAACCCGGGGCACGCGCTGCGCGACGACGCCGGCAACCCGGTGCTCCAGCCGGGGCTCTACCACCCGGCGTTCCTCTACGAGGCGCTCTGGAACATCGGCGTCGCCGCGCTGGTGCTCTACCTCGACCGCAAGCTGCGGCTCGGGCGCGGCCGGGCGTTCGCGCTCTACGTGATGGGTTACACGGCGGGCCGGTTCTGGATCGAGCTGATGCGCACCGACGAGGCGAACCTGATCCTCGGCGTACGCCTCAACGTCTGGACCGCCGCGCTGGTCTTCCTCGGCGCGCTGGCCTACTTCATCCGGGTCCGCGGTCCCCGCGAATACCTGGTGCCGGTGGGCGAGCCGGCCCCCGCTGCCGGCCCCGCGGGCGACGTGTCCCAGGTCGACCTCTCCGCCCGGGACGCCGACGTACGACCGGTCGCGCCCGAGGGCTACCGGGTGGTGACCGAGGACCAGTTCGAGGCGTACCGGAAGACCGGCGTGCTGCCCCCGGTGGAGCCGCCGGCCGACGACGAACCGGCACCGGCCGACTCCGCCGCCGACACCGCGACCGACGGCGACGACAGCGCGGACGCCGACCGGGCGGACGGCGACGGCACGGACCCGGAACGGGCGGACGCCGAGCGGACGAACGCCGGCCGGGCTGACGGCGGCGGGCGCCCGGCGGACCGGGACAGCTGAGCGGGGGAGTCATGCGCAGCGCGGTGGTGGTCGGCGCCGGCCTCGGCGGAATGGCGGCGGCCGGTGTGCTGGCCCGGTCGGGCTGGCAGGTCACGCTGCTGGAACGCGCCGACCGGGTCCGCCCGGAGCCGACCGCCGTGGTGCTCTGGCCCAACGGGGTCCGCGCGCTGCGTGCCCTCGGGCTGGGCGACGGGCTGGACGCGATCGCCACCCCGCTGCCCGACGGCGGCGTCCGCCGGCCGGACGGCCACTGGCTGGTGCAGGCCCGGTCCACGCCGGCCGAACGGATGCCGGTGGTGGTGCACCGGGAGGATCTGCACGACGCGCTCATCGCGGGCCTGGGTGACCGGGTCGAACTGCGGACCGGCGTGACGGTGCGGACGGTACGCGCGGCGTCGGGCGAGCGTCCGGCGGTGGGCGACGGCCGGCACACCTACGAGGCGGACCTGGTGGTGGCCGCCGACGGCACCGACAGCGAGATCCGGCGGCACCTCGCCCCGGAGACCGCCGTGGTCAGCTCCGGCTGTGCCGCCTGGCGCGCGGTCATCCCCTGGTACCGCGCCCCGCAGCTGCCGGACGACCAGCCGGTGCACGGCGAGACGCTCGGCGCCGGATACCGCTTCCTGGCCGCCTCGCTCGGCGAGCGGGGCACCGCGGGCGCCTCCCGCCGGGGCGGCGTCTACTGGGTAGCCACCGCCGCGGGCGCGCCCCGCCCGGAGCCGCCGGAGATCCAGCTCGCGCTGCTCAAGCGCTGGTTCGCGGGCTGGCCCGCCCCGATCGCCACGCTGCTGGAGGCGACCGACCCGGAGGACGTCGTCCAGCAGGAGATCCGTGAGCTGCGTCCGCTGCCGAAGGCGTACGGCTTCCCGGCCGGCCCGGGCGGCGTGGTGCTGCTCGGCGACGCCGCGCACGCCATGCCGCCGCACCTCGGGCAGGGCGCCTGCCTGGCGTTCGAGGACGCGGCGACGCTGGCCGGGCTGCTGCGGGAGTCGCGGCTGCCCGACGCGGTGACCGCGTACGACAGGTTGCGCCGCCCCCGGGCGGCCACGATGGTCCGGCAGACCCGGCGGATGTCGGCGGTCCTGCAGGCTCGGGGCCGGCTGGCGCTCCGGGCCCGGGACGCCGCCCTGGGCACGATCAGCCCGCGACTGCGCAACACCGCCGCCGCGGCGGCCGCCGCCTGGCAGCCGCCGTCCTGACCGTCCTGACGCGGCCCTCGGGGGCGCGCGGTCCCCACGCGGGCGGGCGGCCCGCGCCGGTGCTCAGATGACGGCTGCGGGCTCGGCGATGCAGGCGGTGCCGATCCGGCGGAACCCGACCCGCAGGTAGACGCGGGCGATGTCCTCGCTGCCCGCGCTCAGGAAGATCAGGCCGGTGCCGGCGGCGCGCAGTTCCCGGGCCAGGGTGGCGGTCACCGCGGCGCCCAGCCCGCGCTGCCGGGCGGACGGCAGCGTGGCCACGCCGGCGATCTCCGCCACGTCGTCGACCCGCATCGCCATCCCGCTGGCGAGCGCGCCCTCGTCGGGCGTCTCGGCGAGCACCGAGATGCGCCGCCCGTCGGCGACCCGGGCCGCCTCCTCCTCCAGCGCGGCCACGTCCAGCTGGGCGAGGGCGGCGTCCCGCTCGGCCGGTCCGGCCTCGCCGCGCGCCGTGCCGCCGTTGGCGAAGCCGACCGCCGCGACGGCCCGCCGCAGCGCGATGTCCGCCGCGAAGCCGGGGTCGCCGGGGTCCAGCACCCGCACCGGTACGTCGCTGAAGGTCCCCGGCTCGGGCAGCCGCTCCGGCTCCAGCAGCATCAGCGGTGCCTCCAGCACGCTGAGCCCCGCCGAGCGGGCCACCGCCAACAGGTCGGGCTGGTGCTCGTGCACCCACTCGAACGCCTCCGGCAGGCCCAGTTCCCGCTGCCGCGCGCGGACCGCCGTGACGTCGGCGAGCGTGGGCGCCTCGGTGGCGTCGTGCCGGGGCCGGGCGTAGAACGGCCAGCCGTCCCCGTCCCGGACGAACAGCACCAGAGCGCCGTAATCCTCGGTCCGGGCCCCGTCGCGGGGCACCGCGTCGTAGAACCGCTCCAACCGGGCGAGTACGTCAGCGCGTGCGAGATCCACCGCGCGAGACTACACGTCCCAGCATCTGGAAGTGTGATCAATCTGAACTGGTCTTGCGCCGGAAGCCCTAACGTAGACTCAATAAACCGCAGAGGGCCGACGTCGTCCCCAATCATGATCCATCCTGAGTGACGACAGGAGGCCCGGTGGCCTTTCCGTACCCTCACAGCCCGCAGCCGGCCCCACCGACCGGGCTCTACGACCCCGCGTACGAGCACGACGCCTGCGGCGTGGCCTTCGTGGCCGACCTGCACGGGCGGCGCTCGCACCAGGTCGTCGCGAACGGCCTCGGGGCGCTGTGCCGGCTCGACCACCGGGGCGCCCGGGGCGCGGAGCACAACACCGGGGACGGCGCCGGCATCATGATCCAGGTGCCGGACGCGTTCCTGCGCGCCACCGTCGACTTCCCGCTGCCCCCGGCCGGCCAGTACGCCACCGGCCTGGTGTTCCTGCCGGACGACGACGCGGCCGAGGCCCGTGCCCGCCAGGTGGTCGACAAGTACGCGCTGGTCGAGGGCGCCGAGGTGCTCGGCTGGCGGGAGGTGCCGACCGACCCGTCCGATCTGGGGGAGACCGCGCTCGCGGCGATGCCCCGGGTCCGGCAGCTGTTCGTCGCCGCGCACCGGCTGACCGGCTCGCCGGACGGCCCGGCCGGCTCCCCGCTGACCGGGCTCGACCTGGACCGGGTGGCGTTCTGCCTGCGCAAGCAGGTCGAGCGGGAGACCGCCGAGCGGGGCGTGCCGGCATACTTCCCGTCGCTGTCCGGCCGCACCATGGTGTGGAAGGGCATGCTCACCCCGGACCAGCTCCCGGCGTTCTACCCGGAGCTGACCGACGAGCGGGTGGTCAGCGCCATCGCCCTGGTGCACTCGCGGTTCTCCACGAACACGTTCCCGTCCTGGCCGCTGGCGCACCCGTACCGGTTCATCGCGCACAACGGCGAGATCAACACGATCCGCGGCAACCGCAACTGGATGCAGGCCCGCGAGGCGCTGCTGCGCAGCCCGAGCATCCCCGGCAACATCCGCCGGGTCTTCCCGGTCTGCACGCCCGCCGCGTCCGACTCGGCCAACTTCGACGAGGTGCTGGAACTGCTGCACCTGGCCGGGCGGAGCCTGCCGCACGCGGTGCTGATGATGATCCCCGAGGCGTGGGAGAACGACCCGGACATGCGCGCCGACAAGCGCGCGTTCTACCGCTTCCACGCCAGCCTGATGGAGCCGTGGGACGGCCCGGCGTCGGTCGCGTTCACCGACGGCGAGATCGTCGGCGCGGTGCTGGACCGCAACGGCCTGCGCCCGGGCCGCTGGTGGCACACCGCCGACGGCCTGGTGGTGCTCGGCAGCGAGGCGGGCGTGCTCGACCTCGACCCGGCCACCGTGGTCGCCAAGGGCCGGCTCCAGCCGGGCAAGATGTTCCTGGTCGACACCGTCAACGGCCGGATCGTCTCCGACGACGAGATCAAGACCGAACTGGCCGCCGAGCAGCCGTACCAGGAGTGGCTGCACGCCGGCCTGATCGAGCTGGACGACCTGCCGCCGCGCGAGCACACCGTCTACACCCACGACTCGGTACGCCGCCGCCAGCAGACGTTCGGCTACACCGAGGAGGAGCTGAAGATCCTGCTCGGCCCGATGGCCCGCAGCGGCGCGGAGCCGATCGGCTCGATGGGCACGGACACCCCGATCGCCCCGCTGTCCACCCGGCCGCGGCTGCTCTACGACTACTTCCATCAGCTGTTCGCCCAGGTCACCAACCCGCCGCTGGACGCCATCCGGGAGGAACTGGTGACCAGCCTGGCGTCCACCATCGGGCCGGAGGGCAACCTGCTCGACCCGGGCCCGGCGAGCTGCCGGCAGATCGTGCTGCCGTACCCGGTGATCGACAACGACGAGCTGGCCAAGATCCTGTCCATCGACGAGGACGGCGACCTGCCCGGCTTCAAGGCGGTGCGGGTCTCCGGGCTCTACCGCCTGCGCGACGGCGGCGCCGGCATCAAGGCCCGGCTGACCGAGATCTGCCGGCACGTCTCCGAGGCGATCGAGGACGGCGTCCGCATCCTGGTGCTCTCCGACCGGGACTCCAACGCCGACCTGGCCCCGATCCCGTCGCTGCTGCTCACCGCCGCGGTGCACCAGCACCTGGTCCGCGAGCAGACCCGTACCCAGGTGGCGCTGATCGTCGAGTCCGGCGACTGCCGCGAGGTGCACCACGCGGCCGTGCTGATCGGGTACGGCGCGGCGGCGGTCAACCCGTACCTCGCCTTTGAGTCGGTGGAGGACATGATCTCCACCGGCGTACTGGCCGGCGTCGACCGGGTGAAGGCCGTCCGCAACTACGTCAAGGCGCTCGGCAAGGGCGTCCTGAAGATCATGTCCAAGATGGGCATCTCGACCGTGTCCTCGTACTGCGGCGCGCAGGTCTTCGAGGCCGTCGGCCTGGACACCCGCCTGGTCCAGCGGTACTTCCGGGGCACGCCGAGCACCATCGGCGGCATCGGGCTGAACGAGATCCACGCCGAGGTGGCGGCCCGGCACGCGCGGGCCTGGCCGGCGCCGGGCGCGCAGGCCACCGACCGGCTGGAGGTCGGCGGCGAGTACCAGTGGCGCCGCGAGGGCGAGCTGCACCTGTTCAACCCGGAGACGGTCTTCCTGCTCCAGCACGCCACCCGCAGCCGCCAGTACGACGTGTTCCGGCAGTACACCGCCAAGGTCGACGAACTGGCCGCGCAGGCGGGCTCGCTGCGCGGGCTGTTCACGCTGCGCACCGGCGTACGCCCGGCGGTGCCGCTGGACGAGGTCGAGCCGGCGAGCGAGATCGTCAAACGCTTCGCCACCGGCGCCATGTCGTACGGGTCGATCTCGGCGGAGGCGCACGAGACGCTCGCCATCGCGATGAACCGGCTCGGCGGCAAGTCCAACACCGGCGAGGGCGGCGAGGACGTCGAGCGGCTGCACGACCCGGCGCGCCGCTCCGCGGTCAAGCAGATCGCCAGCGGCCGGTTCGGCGTGACAAGCGAATACCTCGTCAACGCCGACGATCTGCAGATCAAGATGGCGCAGGGCGCGAAGCCCGGCGAGGGCGGGCAGCTACCCGGCAACAAGGTCTGGCCGTGGATCGCCCGGACCCGGCACGCCACCCCGGGCGTCGGCCTGATCTCCCCGCCGCCGCACCACGACATCTACTCCATCGAGGACCTCGCCCAGCTCGTCCACGACCTGAAGTGCGTCAACCCGGCCGCCCGGGTGCACGTCAAGCTGGTCAGCGAGGTGGGCGTGGGCACCGTCGCGGCGGGCGTGGCCAAGCTCAAGGCCGACGTCATCCTGATCTCCGGGCACGACGGCGGCACCGGCGCGTCCCCGCTGAACTCGCTCAAGCACGCCGGCACCCCGTGGGAGCTGGGCCTGGCCGAGGCGCAGCAGACGCTGCTGCTCAACAAGCTGCGCGACCGGGTGACGGTGCAGGTCGACGGCCAGCTCAAGACCGGCCGGGACGTGCTGATCGCGGCGCTGCTCGGCGCCGAGGAGTTCGGCTTCGCCACGGCGCCGCTGATCGTCGAGGGCTGCGTGATGATGCGGGTGTGCCACCTGGACACCTGTCCGGTCGGCATCGCCACCCAGAACCCGGTGCTGCGCGAGCGCTTCACCGGCAAGCCGGAGTTCGTGGAGAACTTCTTCCTCTTCCTCGCCGAGGAGGTCCGCGGCTACCTGGCCGAGCTGGGCTTCCGCAGCATCGACGAGGCGATCGGCCACACCGAGCTGCTCGACGTGGCCGGTGCGATCGACCACTGGAAGGGCCACGGGCTCGACCTGAGCCGCGTGCTGCACCTGCCGGAGCTGCCCGAGGGTGCGGCCCGCCGGGGCGTACGCGCCCAGGACCACGGCCTCGACGTGGCGCTGGACAACCGGCTCATCGAGCTGGCCGGGCCGGCGCTGCGCGACGGCACCCCGGTGCGGGTCGAGGTCGAGGTCCGCAACGAGCACCGCAGCGTCGGCGCGATGCTCGGCGGCGAGGTGACCCGCCGCTTCGGCGGCGCGGGCCTGCCCGACGACACGATCGAGTTCCGGCTGCGCGGCACCGCCGGCCAGTCGTTCGGCGCGTTCCTGCCGCGCGGGGTCACGCTGCGCCTGTACGGCGACGCCAACGACTACGTCGGCAAGGGCCTGTCCGGCGGGCGGATCGTGGTCCGGCCGGACGCCGGCGCGCCGTTCGTCGGCGTGGACGCCGCGCCGGGCCGCCGCGCCGAGGACCAGATCATCGCCGGCAACACCATCCTGTACGGCGCCACCGGCGGCGAGGTATACCTGCGCGGCCGGGTGGGGGAGCGGTTCGCGGTCCGCAACTCCGGCGCCGTCGCGGTGGTCGAGGGCCTCGGCGACCACGGCTGCGAGTACATGACCGGCGGCACCGTCGTGGTGCTCGGGCCGACCGGGCGCAACTTCGCCGCCGGCATGTCCGGTGGCACCGCGTTCGTGCACCGGCTCGACCAGCGGCTCGTCAACGCCGAACTGGTCGACCTGGCGCCGCTGCGCGACGAGGAACGCGACCGGCTGCACGAGCTGGTCCAGCGGCACTTCGCCGAGACGGACTCGGCGGTCGCCGAGGACCTGCTCAAGCGCTGGCCGCAGGCGGTGGAGGAGTTCACCGCAGTGGTGCCCCGGGACTACCGCCGGGTCATGGAGATCATGCGGGCCGCCGAAGCCGCCGGCCGAGACGTCGACGACGCGGTGATGAGTGCCCTCTCTCCCGCACCGGTACCGCCCGCGCCGCGGGCGGTCGCCCAGGAGGTGGCTCGTGCCTGACCCGAACGGTTTCCTGCGCTACGACCGGCGGCTGCCGGCCCGCCGTCCGGTGCCGGTGCGCATCTCCGACTGGCGCGAGGTCTACCCGCCGGCCGGCGAGGAGCTGATCCGCGAGCAGGCCACCCGCTGCATGGACTGCGGCATCCCGTTCTGCCACGACGGGTGCCCGCTGGGCAACCGCATCCCGGACTGGAACGACCTGGTCCGCACCGGCAACTGGGACGCCGCGGTGGAGTCGCTGCACGCCACCAACAACTTCCCCGAGTTCACCGGCCGGCTCTGCCCGGCGCCGTGCGAGGCGGCCTGCGTGCTCGGCCTGGGCGGCCAGCAGCCGGTCACCATCAAGCAGGTCGAGGTGGAGATCGCCGACGCGGCGGTGGCCCGCGACGGCCTGCGGCCCCGGCCCGCCGCTGCCCCGACCGGCCGGTCGGTCGCGGTGGTCGGGTCCGGTCCGGCCGGGCTGGCCGCCGCGCAGCAGCTCGCCCGCGCCGGTCACACGGTCACCGTGTACGAGCGCGACGACGCGATCGGCGGCCTGCTCCGCTACGGCATCCCCGACTTCAAGCTGGAGAAGCAGCACATCGACAAGCGGCTGGCGCAGCTCACCGCCGAGGGTGTGCGCTTCCGTACCGGCGTCGAGGTCGGCGTCGACGTGACCGCCGAGCAGCTGCGCGCCGAGCACGACGCGGTGCTGCTGGCCTGCGGCGCGTTGCAGGGCCGGGACACCCCGGAGACGCCGGGCCGGCCGCTGCGCGGCGTGCACCAGGCGATGGCGCACCTGGTCGCCGCGAACCGGGTGGTGGCCGCCGCCGGGGACGGGAAGCCCGCCCTGGCGACGCTGCCCGACGGTACGCCGATCGACGCCGCCGGCAAGCACGTGGTGATCATCGGCGGTGGCGACACCGCCGCGGACTGCCTCGGTGTGGCGCACCGGCAGGGCGCGGCCGGCGTGCACCAGCTCGACCTCTACCCGCAGCCGCCGTCCGAGCGGGACGCGGAGCGGGACCCGTGGCCGACCTGGCCGTGGGTGCTGCGCAACTACCCGGCGCACGAGGAGGGCGGCGCGCGGGTCTTCGCCGTCGCCGTGCAGGAGTTCGTGGACGACGGCACCGGCCAGGTCCGCGCGGTCCGGATCGCCGAGGTGACAGTGGAGAAGGTGGACGGTCGCCGGATCGTCACGCCGCTGCCCGGCTCGGAACGGGAGATCCCGGCCGACCTGGTGCTGCTCGCCATCGGCTTCGAGGGCACCGAGGAGCAGCCGCTGCTGGCCCAGTTCGGGGTGGCCCGCAACGGCCGGGGCGCTGTCGACGCCCGCGGAGACTGGCAGGCCGCCGACGGCGTCTTCGTCGCCGGTGACATGCACCGGGGCGCTTCGCTGATCGTGTGGGCGATCGCCGAGGGACGCGCCGCCGCGGCGGCGATCCACGCGTACCTGGGCGGGGTGGGCGAGCTGCCCGCTCCGGTCGACCCGGCCCGCCAGCCGCTCGCCGCCAGATGAAAGGAAGGGCCCCCTCTTAACGCCTCAGGTAGAGGAGGGGGCCCTTCTTAACACCTTCACCGGTCCGCGCGCCGGCCGCGGCTCACCGTCCGGGCCAGCCCGCGCAGGACGCGTACCCGCGCCGGCCATCGCCTCGGCGCGGGCCGGGCCAGGCCGAGGCTGACCACAGCGGTGTCGAGGCTGTCCTCCACCAGCGCGTCGTGCAGCGGACGGAAGAACAGCGGCCAGCTCACCCGCGCGGACCCGTGTGCGGTCATCACCAGCCGGTGGCGCAGCAGACACCCGTCGCCGGTCCCGGGCAGCACCTCGAACTCGTGGTGGCCGCGGAAGCCGGCCGGGGCGACGAACCGGAAGCGGACGTACGCGCCGGGCCGGTAGTCCTGCACGGTGTAGCGGACCGGCCCGTGGCCGCCGGTGGCGCCGATGCCCAACGGCTGGTCCAGGCGCATGGCCGGCCAGCGCCGCAGCGGCCAGAGGCGGTCCTCCGGCCCGGCCAGCGAGTCGATCAGCGCCCCGGCCGCCGAAGCCGGCACCGGCAGGTGTCGTTCGTGGACGTTGCGTATCACCGGTCTCCTCCCCGGACGAACCGGGCCGGGCCGCCGCAGCGGACCGGCCCGGCCGGCACCGTCAGCGGCCGAGCAGGTCGTGCGCCGCGCGGATCTTCGCCGACGAGGCGGGCGGTGCCGGTGCGGCGGTCGTCCGCGCGGCGGCGGCCACGTCGGGCCGCCCCGGAGTGAACAGCCAGGTGGTGAACACCGCGTCGAGGTCCCGTCCGGAGATCCGCTCGGCGAGCGCCTGGAACTGCGCGACGGTGCCGTTGCCGTACTGCCGCTTGGCGGTCCAGGTCCGCAGGATGCGGAAGAACGCCGCGTCGCCGACGGCGAGCCGGATCTGGTGCAGCGCCATCGCGCCCCGGTCGTAGACGGCGTCGTCGAAGATCCGCCCGGCGCCCGGGTCGCCGGGGAGCACCTGCCAGAACTCGGAGTCGGCCGGGTAGCTGTCGTACGTGAAGTCGAACAGCTCCTGCGCGGTGCCCTCGCCCTGCTCCTCCGACCAGAGCCACTCGGCGTACGAGGCGAAGCCCTCGTTGAGCCAGATGTGCCGCCAGTCCGCCACCGCCACCGAGTCGCCGAACCACTGGTGGGCGTTCTCGTGCACCACGACGTACGGGTTGGCGCCGCGCCGCCAGAAGCCGGGGCCGTACACCGGGCGGGTCTGCGTCTCCAGCGCGAAGCCGATGCCGTCGACCGGCCCGGCCACGCCGCCCTGCGCCTCGAACGGGTACGGGCCGAACAGCCCGCTCTCCCAGTCGACGATCTCGGCGGTGCGTTCGATGCTGGCCCGCGCGGCGGGCAGGCGCTCGCCGAGCGTGGTGCTGTACGCGTTCACCACCGGCTGGCCGTTCGGCGCGACGTCGGTGACGATGTCGTACTGCCCGATGGCCAGGAACGCCTGGTACGTGGCACCGGGCTTGACGCTGCGCCAGCTCCACCGGGTGCGGTTGCCGGCCTCGGGCAGCGGGTCGCGCGGCTGCACGCCGTTGCTGATCACCTCGACGCCGGTCGGCACCGACACCGAGATGTCCCAGGTGGCCTTGTCCTTCGGGTGGTCGTTGCTCGGGTACCACCACCAGGCGGACTCTGGCTCGTTGACGGCGAGCGCCCCGTCGGCGGTACGCGTCCAGGCGGTGTAGCCCTGGACGGTGGTCTGCGACGGCACGCCCGCGTACGTCACCACGACGGTGAGCTGCTGGCCCTTCGTCAGCGGCCGGGCCGGGGTGATCACCAGCTCGTGGTCGCCGGCCCGGGTGAACCCGGCGACCCATCCGTTCACCCGCACCGACGCGACGTCGAGGACGAAGTCCAGGTCGAACCGGGACAGGTCCTTGGTGGCGGTGGCCAGGATCGTGGTGGTGCCGGTGAGCCGGTCGCCGGCCGGGTCGTAGCGCAGCCGGATGTCGTAGTGGCCGACGTCGTAGCCGCCGTTGCCGTAGTCGGGGAAGTAGCTGTCGCCCAGCCCGGGGCTGCCCGGCGTCGGGGTCGCCGCCGCGGGTTGCGGCCGGCCCCATCCGGTGGGGGCGGCCTGGGCGGGCGCACCGGTCACTGCGGTGCCGGTCGCGGTGAGGGTGAGGGCGGCGATCGCCGCCGTGAGTGCGCGTCGCACGGTGGACTCCCTCCGTCGGGTGTCGTCACCGCCAAGCTAATCGACACATGTGAACCAATCTGTCCCGTCGGACCGATCTCGACTATTCAATTTCGGCAAATGTTTCGATAGCATTACCGACCAGTAACAGCACCGATCCCTCGGCCACGCGCGCGGTCAACGGGCTCCACCACCCTGCCCCGTGGAGGCTCTGTCATGTCCCGTCGCGTCCGTACCGCGCTCGCCGCCGTCCTGGCGGCCGTCCTCGGCGCCGTGCTCCTGCCCGGCGCCGCCCGGGCGGCCACCGTCAACTACGTCGCCCTCGGTGACTCCTACTCCTCCGGAGTGGGCGCCGGCCCGTACGACCTGTCCACCTGCCTGCGCAGCCAGAAGTCGTACGCCCCGCTCTGGGCCGCCGCCCACTCGGTCACCAGCTTCAAGTTCCCGGCCTGCGGCGGCGCGGTCACCGCCGACGTGCTCAACAACCAGGTCGCCCAGCTCAGCAGCAGCACCACACTCGTCACCATCACCATCGGCGGCAACGACGCCGGCTTCGCCGACGTGATGACCAGTTGCCGATTCGGCAGCACGTCCAGTTGCGAGAGCGCGGTGAACGAGTCCAAGGCGTTCGCCACCGCGACGCTGCCGGCCCGCCTCGACGCCACGTACACCGCGATCCGCAACCGGGCCCCGAACGCCCGGCTGGTGGTGCTCGGCTACCCGCGGCTGTTCGAGACCGGCTCCTGCGGCCTGCTCGCCATGAGCAGCTACAAGCGCACCATCCTCAACCAGGCCGCCGACACGCTCAACGGCGTCATCTCCGGCCGGGCCGCCGCCGCCGGGGGCACCTTCGTCGACGCGCGGCCGTTCTTCGCCGGGCACGGCGTGTGCGCCGCCGACCCGTGGATCCGGGACGTCAGCGGCGTCATCGAGGCGTACCACCCGAACGCCAGCGGCTACCGCTACGGCTACCTGGCCGCGCTGACCGCCGCGATCGGCTGACCGGCACGGCGAAGCCCCGCCCGGCACAGGCGCCGGGCGGGGCTTCCGTCTGCGTACCCCTTGGGGTCAGCGGGCCGGGACCAGCTCCACCGCCGGCGCCAGGTCCGGCACCGCCGGCCCGATCCGCCGCCGCGGCCGGCGACGGCGGCCGGAGGGTACGGCGAGCGCGGCCAGTGCCGCGGCCACCGAGATGCCGGTGAGCAGCAGGAAGCCCGCCGTGAAACCGGCCTCCCGGGGCAGCCCGCTCGGCTGCGGATTCGCGGTGATCACGGCGCTGGCGAGCGCCGCGCCGATCGCGCCGCCGATGGTACGGATGTTGGCGTTCATGCCGGTCGCCGCGCCGGTCTGCCCGGCCGGCACGTTCGCCACGATCAGGTTGGCCATCGAGGCGAACGCCAGCCCGATGCCGAGGCCCACGAGGCCACCGGCGATCCCGACCTGCCAGCGGGTGTCGTGCGCGACGGTCAGCATGGCGGCGGCCGCCACGTTGAACACCGCGCCGGTGCTCAGCTGCGCCTTGGCGCTGAACCGGGACTGCAGTCGTCCGGCCAGCAGGCCGGCCACGAACATGCCGACGAGCATCGGCAGCATCAGCAGCCCGGCCTGGGTGACGCTGGCGCCGAAGCCGTAGCCGGCGCTGGTCGGGATCTGCGCGAACTGCGGCAGGAACGCGTAGACGGCGAACATCGAGGCACCGTAGAGCAACCCGACGAGGTTCGTGGTCCAGACCGCGGGCAGGCGCATCATCCGCAGGTCGATCAGCGGGTTCGCGGCGCGGGCCTCGGTCGCCAGCCAGGCGGCCGCGAGCACCGCGGCCAGCGCCAGCAGCCCGACCACCCGGCCGGAGCCCCAGCCCCACGCGGCGCCCTTGCTGACCGGCAGCAGCAGCGCCACCAGCCAGCCGGACAGGAGTACGGCGCTGAGCCAGTTGATCCGGCCCGGGGTGCGTACCGGCGAGCGCGGGACGAACCGGTGCGCGGCGAGCGCGGTCAGGCCGACCACCACCAGCGGGATCCAGAACAGCCACCGGTAGCCCAGCGTGGCCACGATCGGCCCGGCCAGCACCACGCCCAGCCCGCCGCCGACTGCCACGACCGCGGAGATCGAGGCCACCGCCGAGCTGACCCGGGCGGCCGGGAACTCGTCGCGGATGATGCCGAACGAGAGCGGGAAGACGGCGCCGCCGATGCCCTGCACCACGCGGGCGGCGATCAGTACGCCGATGCTGGGGGCGAGGGCCGCCAGCAGGCAGCCCAGCGCGAGCGCGGCGAGCGAGAAGACGAGCGTCTTCTCCTTGCCGACCATGTCGCCGACGCGGCCGATGATCGGCGTGAAGACGGACGCGGAGAGCAGGTACGCGGTGAGCACCCAGGTCACCGTGTTGGGCGAGGTGTGCAGGTCGTGCTGGATGGTGGGCAGCACCGGCGTGATCAGCGACTGGAGCATCGCGAAGAATCCGGTGCCGGCGGCCAGCACGAGGAAGGTGAGACGGCGCGAGCCGCGCCCTGATGAGCGGATCATGTGGGAGAACTCCCCGTTGTCGGTACGAGACTGGTGGCCGCTCGCGCGGTCGTGCGGCGGTGGCGGCCGGGTTGTGCCGGTGCTCAGCGGTCGGCGGGCATGGTGGGACCTCCCGGGTCCGTGTCGTGGCGCGAGGATCGCGTGGCCGGAGGGCGGCCGGAAGTCCGGAGTAAGCTATCCGGAGGGGTGGCTCCGGTCAGTAACCGGAGGCGTGCCTCCATTAACCTAGCGGAGGGGTGCCTCCGGTTGCAAGGCGGAAGGGGTGACGCGCCTCATGGCCGACGCCGACGTGCCCGGTGAGGTCTTCTCCCGCCGCCCGAAACGGGCCGACGCCCGCCGCAACTACGACGCGCTGATCGCCGCCGCCCGCGAGGTCTTCGGCGAGCACGGCGCGGGCGCGTCGCTGGAGGAGATCGCCCGCCGGGCCGGTGTGGGCATCGGCACGCTCTACCGCAACTTCCCGCAGCGGCGGGACCTGTTCGAGGCGGTCTACGTCGAGGAGGTGCGCGCGCTCAGCGTCTCCGCCGCCGACCTGGCCGACGAGCCGCCGTGGGACGCCCTGGTCGGCTGGCTGCACCGGTTCGTCGCCTACGTGGCCACCAAGCGGGCGCTGGCCGAGGAGCTGGTGCACGACTCCGAGGTGTTCCGCAGCTGCCGCACCGAGATCTACGCGACCGGTGAGCCGCTGCTGCGCCGCGCCCAGGAGGCCGGGGCCGCCCGGCCGGACGCCGGATTCGACGACGTGATCCGGCTGATCAGCGGGCTGGCCGCGTACCAGTTCCCGGACCCGGCCCAGCGCGACCGCGTGCTGGCCATCGCGCTGGACGGCCTGCGCCCGCCGGCCGGTGCGGGATCGCCCCGGGTCTAGCCGAGGCCGAAGATGCCCGCTCGGAAGGTCCCATCGGGATGATTCCGCGTGGCGCAGGCCGCCGCTGGTGCGATCCGATAGCATCCTGAGTGTGACCGGACCGGTGAGCAAGAAGTCGTTCTCGCTGCCTGCGGATGTCGCGGAGCGTTTGGAACGCGAGCCGAACGCCAGCGCCTACGTCGTCGACGCCGTGCGGGCGCGGATGCGCGCCGAGGACCTCGATGCCGAGTTGGCCCGGCGCGGGATGACCGTTTCCGCGCAGGGGCGTGCACGTGCCCGGGCGCAGCGCGCGCAGGTGGAGCAGGAGTGGTCGCCCGGTCGCCGCCAGGCTCTGCGAGAGCGTTCGCGCCGGGCGGCACGGGAGATGGTCGGCGAGACCGACCGTCAGGCACCGGCGGCATGACCACTGAGGAACCGCCGGTCCGCCTGGTGCTGGACCGGTCGGCGTTGGTCGGCTACGTGGCCGGTTCGATGCATGTGGCCGAGCCGCTGCACGAGGTCGCGCACGACGGCGTGCGCTTCGGCGTGCCAGCGGTCGTCGTGGCCGAGGCCTTGGCGGTGATCGACGAACCGGGCGACCGCGCGGTGCTGCACCGGCTGTTGGCGCGTCCCGCCTGCGCTGTTCTGCCGACCTGGGGCGAGGACTGGCAGGAGTTGGCCTACTGGCGCAGGATCACCGGCCGGGTCGATCTCGCGGCGGCGGTGATGGCCGTTCTCGACCACGACGCAAGTGTGCTGACCAGCGAGGGTAAGGCATACGGCGACGGGGGAGACCTTCCCGTCATCGCCTTTCCCGGCTGACCGGAGGCGCCGGCCGGCGGCCCCTGAGCGAGAACCGCCGGCCGCTCGCAGTCCCGTCAGCGGTGCCCGTTGCCCGGCCGCCCCCACGGTCCGGTGATCGCGAACACGTACCCCGGCGACTGGATGTTGGCGAACAACGTCTTGCCGTCCGCGCTGAACGTCGGCCCGGTGAACTCGCTGTCGTTCAGTTCGTTGCGCGCCAGCGGGTACGCCTTGCCCTGCTCGGTGACGCCGACCAGGTGCGACACGCCCTCGCCGTCCTCGGCGAGGATCACCCCGCCGTACGGCGAGACGGTGATGTTGTCCGGCCCGTCGTAGTTGCCGTGGTCGGCCTCCGGGTCGGTGTTCACCCCGAAGATGGTCTTCAGCGTGACGGTCTGCCGGCGCGGGTCGTAGAACCACACCTGCCCGTCGTGCTCGTGCGCGCTGCCGTCGTCGAGCCGGGCGTAGCTGGCCACGAAGTACGCGCCGCCGTCGCCCCACCAGGCGCCCTCCAGCTTGCGGCTGCGGGTCACCTCGGCGTCGGTGAACTGCTTGCGGACCGACACGGTCCGGGCGTCGCGGTCGGGCACCTCGACCCACTGGACCCGGTAGCGGGTGCCCGGCGTGGTGGCCTCGGACAGGTCGGCCACGTGGTCGTCGCCGCGCAGGCAGCGCATCGCCGCGAGGCTGCCGGCGGTGCCGCCGTCGGGCCGCTGGGCGAGCGCCCGCAGCGCGCCCTTTCCGGCCCGGAAGCCGGGCGGCGGCGTCCACCGGAAGTACAGGCCGTTGGGCCCGCTCGCGTCCTCGGTCAGGTAGATCGAATGGGTGTACGGGTCGACAGCCACCGCCTCGTGGGAGTACCGCCCGAGGAACGTCAGCGGCACCGGGCCGGTGTTCGCGGAGCTGTCGTGCGGGTCGACCTCGAAGACGTACCCGTGGTCCTTCAGATACCGCCCACCGGCCCGCTGCTCGGTTTCCTCGCAGGTCAGCCACGTGCCCCACGGGGTGATGCCACCGGCGCAGTTGTTGTGCGTGCCGGCCACGCTCACGTACTCGCGCAGCCGCCGCCCGTGCCGGTCCACCTCGATCGTGGTGGTGCCGCCGCGGGCGCCCGGGTCGTAGGTGAGGCCGGCCAGCGTCGGCACCGGGTACGGCTCGTCGCCGCCGATCTCGTGGTTGTTCACCAGCACCGAGCCGTGCGGGCCGCGGAAGCAGCCGGTGCCGTCGGCGTCGCTCGGGGTGGGCTGCCCGGACTCCAGCAGCGTCGCGCCGGCCTGCGCGACGACCGTGTACGAGAAGCCCGGCGGCAGCGCCAGCAGACCGGCCGGGTCCGGCACCAGGTCGCCGTAGCCGACGGCGGGGCGGCACGCGGGCCGGGCCGCGGCCGGTCCGGCGATCGCCTCCAGGCTGCCGGTCACCACGATGCCGAGTCCGCCGGCCGCGCCGCCGCGCAGCAGGGCCCGCCGGGAGAGAGGTGAGGAGGTCACGTCGTCGCCTTCCTGTGCGCACGATTGCCTGGGGGAAGGCAAGCGGGCCCGAGGGAACGGCAAGCGGCCGGGCCGCTCGCAGCCGGGTGAACAGCTGACGAATCCCGCGTGCCGAGCGCCTCGTGCCGGTGCGGCGCGGGTCCGTTAGGGTTCCCCTCGATCGCAAAACGTCGGAGGGCGGACGGTGGGCAGACTCGCTTCGGCGTACCGGCAGGCGGTCGATCGGCATCGACGGGCGGTGCGCCACTGGGAGGCGGCCCGGCGGCTGCTCGGCGCCGCCGGGCCGCGCCGGTCGGCAGCCCGGAGCTGGTCGCGCGGCTGGCCCGCCTCGGCGGTGAGCTGGCCGCCGCGGTGCCCGGCACCGCCCGCGTCGCGACTCACCCCGTTCCGGTACGCCTCGGCGCGGCGACCACAGTCGACGGCGCGTTCCCGGTGCTCGTGCCGGTGGGGGCGGGCGCGCACCTGGCTATCGACGCGGACGCCCGCGACCCGCGCGTCGGCGAGCTGCTGCGGGCGGTGGTGGTACGGCTGCTGACCGCCGCGCCGGCCGGCGCGATCCGGGTCGCCGGCATCGACCAGGCGGCCTTCGGCGCGGCGTTCCTTCCGCTGCGCCCGCTGCACGACGCCGGTGTGCTCGCCGCGACTGCGACCACCGAGGCGGAGACGACGGCGCTGCTCGACCTGGCCGAGCGCCATGCGCGTACCGCCCAGCGATCCGCGCCGGAGGACCGCGAGCTGCTGGTGGTGGTCGCCGCGTCCGCGCCCCCGCCCCGGGAGCTGGCCCGGCTCGCCGCGCTCACCCACGCCGGCCCGGCCGCCGCGGTCTGCGTGCTGCTGGCCGGCCACCCGCCCGCCGGGCCGTCCGCCGCGCCGCCGCTGGGCGCCACCACCCAGCTGCGCCTCACCGAGCGGTACACGCTCGTCGGGGACCCGCCCGGCCGTCCGTTCAGCGCCGACGGCAGCGGGGTGGCCGCACCGGTGGTCCTCGACGGCGACCCCTCGCACGCCACGGTGACCGCGCTGGCCCGCCGGTACGCCGAGACCGCCGGTCAGGACGGCGTCACGTTCGCCGACCTGCTGCCCGCGCAGCGGTGGGCCGGGTCCGCCGCCTCCGGGCTGCGTACCGTGCTCGGCCGGGCCGGACGCCGGCCGCTGAGCGTGGCGTTCGACGACGCCACCCCGCACTGGCTGGTCGGCGGGCGGACCGGCGCCGGCAAGACGGTCCTGCTGCTCGACGTGCTCTACGGGCTGGCGGCCCGCTACTCCCCGGCCGAGCTGAGGCTGATGCTGCTCGACTTCAAGGAGGGCGTCAGCTTCACCGAGTTCGTGCCCACCGACCGCGACCCCACCTGGCTGCCGCACGCCGACGCGGTCGGCATCGAGTCCGACCGCGAGTACGGCGTGGCGGTGCTGCGCGAGCTGCGCGCCGAACTGGGCCGCCGCGCCGACCTGCTGAAGCGGCACGGGGTCAGCCGGCTGGCGGACCTGCCGCCGAACGCCCGGCCGCCCCGGATCGTCACCGTCGTCGACGAGTTCCACGTGCTGTTCGCCGGCAACGACGCGCTGGCCCGGCAGGCCGTCGACCTGATCGAGGAGCTGGCCCGCAAGGGTCGCTCGTACGGCCTGCACCTGGTGCTGGCGAGCCAGAGCACCACCGGCATCGAGGCGCTCTACGGCCGGGCCGAGGCCATCTTCGGGCAGTTCCCGCTGCGGATCGCGCTACCCGGCGGCGACGCCGTGCTGGACCCGCGCAACGACGCCGCACGCGGGCTCACCGTCGGCACCGCCGTGGTGAACACCGGCGCGGGCGCGCCCGGCTCGGACGTGGAGGTGCGGTTCCCCGACGCGCACGCCGCCTCGGCCGACCTCGCCGCGCTGCGCCACGAGCTGCACGCGGCCCGTCCGGCCGGGTCGCGCCCGCCTGCCGTCTTCCGGGGACACGAGACGCCCCGGCTCACCGACGACCCCGCCTGGACCGCGCTGACACCCGGCGCCGACACGCCGTACGCACTCGTCGGCCGCGTGGTCGACGTAGCCGGCAGTCCGGCCGGGTTCGCGCTCGACGCCAGTCCGGGCCGGCACCTCGCCGTGGTCGGCACCGCCGCGGCCGGCGCGGACGTGCTCCGGTCGGCCGCCCTGTCGCTGGCCCGCCAGCACGCACCCGGCACCGCCCGGTTCCTGTTCGCCCCGCTGGCGCCGGGCACCACGGAGGCCGCCGACGACCTGGCCATGACGCTGGCCGCAGCCGGGCATCCGGTCCGGCGCCTCGACGCCGACGCGCTGCGCGCCCAGCTCGCCGAGGCCGCCGCCGGCGACAGCCCGGCGTCCGGGCGCACCTACCTGGTGGTGTTCGGCATGGACGCCGCCGCCACGACGCTGGCCGCCTCCGACCCGGCGACGTTCCGCTCCGGGTACGACGACCTGCGCGCCGTGCTGCGCCAGGGGCCCGCGCGCGGCACGCACGTGCTCGGCTGGTGGCGCGGGCTGCGCCGCCTCGCCGACGACCTCGGCGGCAGCGGGCACCGCGACGACGTGACCGGCCTGGTCGCGCTCAACGTTCCCGCCGCCGACCTGGGCCTGCACCTCGGCGTGCACGACCTCGCGTACGCGCCGCGCGACGGCCGCGCCCTGCTGGTCGACCGGCACGAGCACCGCACCGCGCTGATCGTGCCGTTCGCCGCCGGGGGAGATATCACGTGAGCGCGAGGAGTGAGCCGGGTTTGCGAGCCCCGCAGTCGCGAACGGAAGACGGCCCAGCATGAGCGGATTCGACGAGTACGCGGCGCTGCTGCGGGAGCTGTCCACCCGGCAGCGCGGCGGTGAGCGGGAGATCGCCGCCGAGGCGGAGCGCCGCCGCGGCCTCCAGTCCGCCGTCGACACGCTCGGGCAGCGCCTCGCCGCCCAGGGGCAGCACCTGGACCGGCTCGGGCAGGCGATCGGCGTGCCGATGACGTCGGTCCCGGCGGAGGCGCCGGCACCGGCGATGGCGGCCGGCGGGGAGCGCCGGGTTCCGCGCCCGGACCGGGGGACGGGGTGACCGGCGGCGCAGCCGACGCGCCGGGGCGGCCGGATGTCGGGGCGTACCCCTCGGGGGGTGTGCCGGCCCCGCGGGCGGGTGACCCGGCGGCGGAGCTGGCGGCGGCGGGGCGGCTCGCCGAGGAGGCCGACGGGTACGGGCAGCAGGCCGACGCGCTGGCCCGCACGCCGGTGCTGCTGCCCACCTGGTCGGCGCCGGCGCGGGCGGTGGTGGTGTACGCGGGCTGCGCGCTCGCGGGCTCGCTGCTGATGCTGATCGCGATTGTGGGTTCGTCGCTGCCGGTGACCGGGCTGGACCTGGTGGCGGCGTTGTCCTGCGCGGGGGTGCCGCTGCTGTCCTTCGTGGCCGGTCAGGTGGTGCTGGCCCGCTGGGGCCGCCCGGTGGTGGAGGGCGACGCCCCGCCGGCCGGCCGGTACGTGCCGCTCGGTTTCGTGATCTGCGCGCTGGTCTCCCCGTCCTTCTTCTGCCTCTACCTCCTCCTGTTCCGCCTCCTGCGCTGACGCCCTGCCCGCCCCGCCCCGCCCTCACCCCACCCGCCCGCTCCGTCGATCATGGAGTTTCGGCCCCTGCGGTGCGGTATTTGTGGCTTTCGGGTGGGCGGAAAGTGCAAGATCGCGAGGACGGCGGGGCGGGGTGGGGCGGTAGGCTCGCGGGGTCGGTGAGCTGGGGAGGGCGTGTGAGCGCGGCGGAGATCATCGCGAGGCTGGCTGCGGCGGCCCAGAAGCTCGACGAGGCCAAGGCGCGCACCGCGGCGGCGGCGCAGGACGCGGCCGAGGCGCGGGCGCTGGTGGCGGGCGCGCTGGAGGGGGCCACGGCAGGGCCGCTGATCGGGGTCATCGACTCGTACCGGCAGGCGCTGGCGCAGGCCGCGCAGGGCGGGGAGCCGGCCCGGCAGCACGTGCGGGAGACCATCGCGAAGGTCCAGGCGCTGGGCAACTGAGCCCGGTCCGGCATGCCGGTTTGCGCGCAGGGCGCGACAAGGGTTACCGCCGCGTAACTTTTCATTGACGTGTGTGAAATCGGACACGCATCATCGTGTCCACGATCGATCGGATCCCACCCGTCCCCCCGGGCCCGCCCGGGTGCCTCCCCCCGGAGGTGCAGCCCATGCTGCTCCGAACGATCCTGGCCGCCACCACCGTCGCCGCCACCGTCCTGCTCGTCCCGGCCGCCGCCCAGGCCGCCGCCGAACCCGCCGCGCCGCCGGCCACGGCCACCGTCGCCACCGCCGCGCAACGGGCCGCCGCCGCGGCCGCCGACCCGGTGATCGTGGTCGGTGGCCTGAGTGGAATCTCCATCGCGTACGAGCCGATCGCCGCCCGGCTGCGCGCCGACGGCTACCGCGTCTCGATCTTCCAGTTGCCGAACCTCGGTCTCGGCGACATCCGCGAGTCCGCCCGCGCGTTGTCGTCCTACGTGGACCGGGTGCGCGCCACCACCGGCGCGTCCCGGGTCGACCTGGTCGGCCACTCGGAGGGCGGCCTGGTCAGCCGCTGGTACGTCAAGTACCTCGGCGGCGCGGCGACCGTCGACCAGTACGTCAGCCTGGGCAGCCCGCAGTACGGCACCTACGTCGCGAACCTGGTCGCCGTCCTCGGGCTCGGCAGCTGCGCCGGGGTGATCGCCTGCCAGCAGATGACCATCGGGTCGAGCTTCCTCGCCGACCTCAACGCCGGGGACGACACCCCCGGCCCGGTGCGCTGGGCCACGGTGCGTACCTGGCAGGACGAACTGGTCCGGCCGGTGGACAACGCCGTGCTCGCCGACGGCGCCACGAACATCCTGGTGCAGGCGTGGTGCCCGCTGCGGGTCGTCGGCCACCTCGGGCTGGTGCTGGACGGCACCACGTACACGGTGGTGCGTCAGGTGCTCTCCGGCGCCGCGATCCAGCCGAACTGCTTCGCGGTCTGAGCCACGCGCCCGGGCCCGCCGCCGCGCGGGCCCGGGCACGTCCGGCCGGGCCGTCGCGCGTGCCGTCGGTCAGTCCGCGTCCCGCCCCGTGATCACGTCGGCGGCCCGCCAGGCCAGCCCGGTCACCGGGGCACTGGTCCAGCCCGCCACCATCACCGGCAGCACCGACGCGTCGACCACCCGCAGCCCGTCCACGCCGCGTACCCGCAACAGTGGATCGACCACGTGCTCGTCGCCGGTGCCCATCGCGCAGGTGCCGATGGCGTGGTAGCCGCAGTAGCCGCGCGCCACCGCCGCGTCGACGATCTCCGCGTCGGTAGTGGTCGCCGTACCGGGCACCGTCTCGCCCTGGATGCGCTTCGCGATCGGGCCGGTGCCGAAGAACTCCCGCATCCGGCGGAACAGGTCCACCGCCACCCGTCGGTCGTGCGCGGTGGTGAGGTAGTTCGCCACGACGGCCGGCGGCGTACGCGGGTCCGCGTCGGTGATCGCCAGACTGCCCTCGCTGTCCGGCCGGCTGACGGTGCCCAGGCACATCAGGCCCGGCTCCCGTTCCAGTTCGAGGGCCTTGCCGGGCCGCGGTGGCGCGGCGGAGAACGGCGCCATCAGCAGGTGCGCGTCCGGGCGGTCCAGGTCCGGCCGGGACTTGACGTGCGCCGCGACGTCCAGCACCGGCAGGGCGAGCGGGCCGCCCCGGGTGAGCAGCCAGCGCAGCGCCGCCCGGGCCTGCCCGAGCGGGCTGCCGATGGTCATGTTGTGGCCGCCGGGTTCGGTGAGGCGGTACTGCAGGACTATCGACCGGTGCTCGCGCAGCCCGGCGCCGACCCGCGGCCGGTCGAGCAGCACCGGCACCCCGGCGGCCCGCAGCGTGTCCGCCGGCCCGATGCCGGAGACCTGCAACAGGTGCGGGGTGGCCAGGGCGCCCGCGGCGAGGATCACCTCACCCGCTGCCCGGTACGTGGTCTCCCGGCCGCCGTGCGCCACCCGTACCCCGGTGGCCCGGCCGCCCTCGACGAGCACCCGCAGGACGACGGCGCCGACCTCGACGGTCAGGTTGGGCCGGCGCCGGACCGGGTGCAGGAACGCGTCCGCGGCGCTGACCCGGCGTCCGGCGTGGATGGTGGCGGTGGGGTAGCCGATCCGCTCGTCGTCGTGGGCGTCCAGGTCGTCGGCGCGGCGCCAGCCCAGCTCGGCGCCGGTGGCCACCATCTCCTCGGCGAGCGGGTCGGTGCCGGTGGCGATGGACAGCCGCACCGGGCCGCCGGTGCCCCGGTGCGGTGCGGGGCCGAGCGGGTGGTCCTCCAGCCGCGGGAACACCCGGCCCATGACCGACCAGCCCCAGCCGAGCGGCTCCAGCGCGTCCCAGTCGTGCGCCGCGCCGCGGCTCCAGATCATGCCGTTGACCGAGGTGGAGCCGCCGATCATCCGTCCGCGCTGCCAGATCTCCTGGCGGCCCGGCCCGGTGGTGGCCGGGTAGTGCCAGGCGGTGCGCTCGTCGTCCATCAGCCGGGAGAACGCCTTCGGCACCCGCACGTACGGGCTGCGGTCCCAGCCGCCCGCCTCCAGCAGCAGCACCCGGGTGCCCGGATCCTCGGTGAGCCGGTTCGCCAGCACGCAGCCCGCCGCGCCGGCTCCCACGATGACGTAGTCGAACTCCTCCACAGGGGACCCCCACTCGTGAGAATCCCTCTGACCGTAGTTGGCCGGTCACCGTCTGCGAAAGGGGCCGGTCGGGGGAGGTGCGGTGGCCGGGTCAGGCGGCCCCGGCCAGCGCCTCGAACTCGGCGTCGGTCAGCTCCACCTCGGCCGCCGCCACGTTCTCCTCCAGGTGCGCCACCGACGACGTGCCCGGGATCGGCAGCATCACCGCCGACCGGCGCAGCAGCCAGGCCAGCGCGAGCTGCGCCGGGGCGGCGCCGTGCCCGGTCGCGATCGCGTCGAGCGGTCCGCCGGGGCGGGCCAGGTTGCCGGTGGCGATCGGGAACCACGGGATGAACGCCAGGTCGTGGCGCTCGCAGTGCTCCAGCACGTCCTCCGCGCTGCGGTCGGCCAGGTTGTAGAGGTTCTGCACGGACACGATCGGCGCGATCGCCCGGGCCGCCTCGATCTCCTCGACGTCGACCTGGGACAGCCCGATGTGCCGGATCTTGCCCTCCTGGCGTAGCAGCGCCAGCTCGCCGAGTTGGTCGGCCAGCGGCACCTTCGCGTCGATGCGGTGCAGCTGGTAGAGGGGGATGCAGTCCAGGCCCAGGTGGCGCAGGCTCAGCTCGCACTGCTGGCGCAGGTACTCCGGGCGCCCCACCGGCCGCCAGTCGTCCGGGCCGGCGCGGGTCAGCCCGGCCTTCGTCGCGATGACCAGATCGTCGGCGTACGGGTGCAGCGCCTCGCGGATCAGCAGCTCACTGACGAACGGCCCGTACGAGTCGGCGGTGTCGATGAACGTGACGCCCAGCTCGTACGCGCGGCGCAGCACCCGTACCGCCTCGGCCGGATCCCTCGGGTCGCCCCACACGCCCGGGCCGGTGAGCTGCATCGCCCCGTAGCCGAGGCGGTCGACCGGCAGGTCGCCGCCGATCCGGTAGCTGCCCGACGCCTTGGCGGGCTGGGTGCTGGCGGCCATTCGCGGTCCTCCCGGGCTCGTACGCGGTCGCGGGCCGTCGCACGCCCGGACGCGGGAGCTTTCCCCGAATCGGACCGGCGAAGCCTCCCGACGACCGGCCGGGCAGTTGCGGCGAGCAGCCTCGGCACACCGGCCCGCCGTGGGAGGCTGGGCGGAACGGTGCTCAGGAGGTGCGCATGGCCGCGACGCCACAGCTCGACTTCGCGCTGGACACGTACGAGTGCATCGTGCTCTACCCGGGGCCCTCGGGGCGGGCCCTGCCGGACGAGACGGTGCAGCGGCTGCAGGCCGAGCACCTCCAGCACATGCGGGCGCTGCAACGGCGCGGCATCGTGCTCGTGGACGGATCCGTCGACGGCCCGGCGCGGGAACCCGACCCGCCGATCGGTTTCGGTCTGGCCCGCACCGGCTCGGTGGACGACGTCCGCAGCGTCATGGAGGCCGACCCGGCGGTGCAGGCCGGGCTGTACCGGGTCGAGGTGCTCACCTTCCTCTGCCCGGCCGGCTCGCTGGAGTTCCCGCTGGTCAAGACGGAGAGCTGAGGCGCGGCTCGCGCCCCTCCGGCGGCACCATCCGCTGTCGCGTACCCGCCCACCGCCCACCGTCGATCGGCCGTGGGCGGCGGCGCTACCGTGCCCCCGGCCGGCCTCTGGCGGGGAGCGGTACGATTTCTCACCGCGCGGTCGCCGATGCCCGCCACACGACGTCGCGGTGCGGTACGCCTACCGCCCGCCCACGCGGTTGACGCGCGTCGTTGGACAACTGTTCCGCAGCTCGCAAGGGGTCGGCCGGGAGGCCGATCCGGAAGAGAGACTAGCCTGATGGGCGTGACACGCCGCGCGAAGATCGTCTGCACTCTCGGCCCCGCCACCGCGTCCCCGGAGCGTATCCGCGGGCTCGTCGAAGCCGGCATGAACGTGGCGAGGCTCAACTTCAGCCACGGCAGTCACGCCGACCACGAGTCGGTCTACCGGCTGGTCCGGGAAGCGGCCGAGGCGGCCGGCAAGCCGGTCGCCGTGCTCGCCGACCTCCAGGGCCCCAAGATCCGTCTCGGCCGGTTCGCCGACGGCCCGCACGAGTGGCGCACCGGCGACTCCGTCGTGATCACCGGTGACGACGTCGTCGGCACCAAGGAGCGGGTCTCCTGCACCTACCGCAAGCTGCCCCAGGAGGTGAAGGCCGGCGACCGGCTGCTGATCGACGACGGTCGCGTCGCGGTCGAGGTCAGCGACGTCACCGGCAACGACATCCGGTGCCTGGTCACCGAGGGTGGCCCGGTCTCCAACAACAAGGGCGTCTCGCTGCCGAACGTCGCGGTGAGCGTCCCGGCCCTGTCCGACAAGGATGCCGAGGACCTGCGTTTCGCCCTCGGCCTCGGCGTCGACCTGGTCGCGCTGTCGTTCGTCCGGTCGCCGGAGGACATCAAGCTCGTCCACTCGATCATGGACGAGGAGGGTGTGCGCCGCCCGGTCCTGGCCAAGGTCGAGAAGCCGGAGGCGGTCGACCATCTGGAGGCGATCGTGCTCTCCTTCGACGGCGTCATGGTCGCCCGCGGCGACCTCGGCGTCGAACTGCCGCTGGACCAGGTGCCGCTGGTGCAGAAGCGCGCCGTGCAGCTGTGCCGGGAGAACGCCAAGCCGGTCATCGTGGCCACCCAGATGCTCGACTCGATGATCGAGAACTCCCGCCCGACCCGCGCCGAGGCGTCCGACGTGGCCAACGCGGTGCTCGACGGCGCCGACGCGGTGATGCTCTCCGGCGAGACCAGCGTCGGCAAGTACCCGGTCCTCACCGTCAGCACCATGGCGAAGATCATCACCACCACCGAGGCCGGCTCGATCGCCGTCCCCCGGCTGCAGCACGACCCGCGTACGCACGGCGGCGCGCTCACCGTCGCCGCCTCGTCGATCGCCCGGGCCATCGGCGCCAAGGCCATGGTCGCGTTCTCGCAGACCGGTGACACCGTCAAGCGCCTGGCCCGGCTGCACTGCGACCTGCCGCTGCTGGCGTTCACGCCGGTGCCGGAGGTGCGCAACCAGCTCGCGCTGTCCTGGGGCGTGGAGACGTTCCTGATGCCATTCGTCCAGCACACCGACGACATGTTCCGCCAGGTCGACCAGGCGCTGCTCGGCCTCAACCGGGCCAACCCGGGCGACTACGTGGTGATCGTGGCGGGCAGCCCGCCCGGCACCCCCGGCTCCACCAACACGCTGCGCGTGCACCAGCTGGGCTCGCTGGTCGACGCTGCCTCGGCACGAGCCCTCCAATGAGTGTGGCGACCGGGCAGGCGGCGGTCGACCAGCTGCTGGAGGTGCTCGACCTCGCCCGTACCGGGGAGATGACCTTCCGGGGGATGAGCCCGCCGGTGGGCCCGCAGCGGGTCTACGGCGGCCAGGTCGCCGGTCAGGCCCTGGTCGCGGCCGGCCGCACCGTCGACGCGGAGCGGGCCGTGCACTCCCTGCACGGCTACTTCGTGCGCCCCGGCGACCCGGCCGAGCCGATCGAGTACCAGGTGGAGAACGTCCGCGACGGCCGCTCCTTCTCGGTACGCCGCTCGGTGGCGCTGCAGCACGACAAGCCGATCTTCTTCATGTCGGCGTCGTTTCAGCGCCAGGAGGAGGGGCTGGACCACCACGCCCCGCTCCCGCCGGACGTACCCCGCCCGGACGACGTGCCGACCATGACCGACCGGCTCTCCCGCTACCCGGAGCGCCTCGGCATCTGGGGGATGATCCCGCGCCCGATCGACGTGCGGTACGTCGGCGAGCCCGGCTGGGTGCGTCCCGGTGACCGCCCGGCCGAACCGCACCAGCGGGTGTGGATGCGCCTTGACGGCAAGCTGCCGGACGATCCGCTGCTGCACGCGTGCGCCCTCACGTACGCCTCCGACCTGACGCTGCTGGACTCGGTGCTGTCGGTGCACGGCGAGGTGTGGGGGCCGGGCGGCGTGGTCGGCGCGAGCCTCGACCACGCGCTGTGGTTCCACAGGTCGTTCCGTGCCGACGAGTGGTTCCTGTACGACTGCTGGAGCCCGTCGGCGTCGGGTGCCCGTGGCCTGGCCACCGGCCGGATGTTCACCACCGACGGACGGCACATCGCCAGCGCCGTCCAGGAGGGGCTGCTGCGGCGCGTCGGCGGCTGACCGTCCGGCCGGTGATCGTCCGGACGCGGGCCGGGCGGCCGGTCCGCATCGCAGCGGACTAACCTGGCCGTATGCGCCTTTCCGCCCGGGTCGACTATGCCCTCCGCGCGGCCGCCGAGCTGGCCTCCGTCGCGGACGGGACTGCCGAGCGGAGCCGCCCGGTGACCGCCGAGCAGATCGCCCGCGCGCAGGACATCCCGCCGAAGTTCCTGGAGAGCATCCTGCTGCAACTGCGCCGGGGCGGCATCGTGCACGCCCAGCGTGGCCCGGAGGGCGGCTACTGGCTGGCCCGGCCGGCCGGGGAGATCTCCCTGGCCGAGGTGATCCGCGTCATCGACGGCCCGCTGGCGCACGTACGCGGGCAGCGTCCGGAGCAGCTCGGCTACCAGGGTGCGGCCCGCGCGCTGCAGGACGTCTGGATCGCGCTGCGGGCCAGCGAGCGGGAGATCCTCGAGCTGGTCACCATCGCCGACGTGGCGGCCGGCGCGCTGCCCGGCCGGGTCAACGAGCTGGCCGCCGACCCGCGCGCCTGGAGCTGACGACCGCCTCCGCACGTCCGGGCACACCGTCCGGCGACTCCTACCAACCGGATGGGGGACTTGACCCGGGGTGCCCTCGTGCCGCATTGTCGACCAAGTTGATAGGAGATACCGAAAAGTCAGGGGGCGCTCGTGCGCAAGCTGCTGGTCCTCGCCCTCGTCGGGCTCGCCGCGCAACTCGTCGACGGCGCGCTCGGCATGGCGTACGGGCTGACCTCCTCGACGCTTCTCCTGTTCGCCGGTGTCGCACCGGCCGCCGCGTCCGCCTCGGTGCACCTGGCCGAGATCGGCACCACGCTCGCCGCCGGCGTCTCGCACTGGCGATTCGGCAACGTCGACTGGAAGGTGGTCGGCCGGATCGCGCTGCCCGGCGCCATCGGCGCGTTCGCCGGAGCGACTTTCCTCAGCTCGATCTCCACCGAGGCGGCGGCCCCGTGGATGGCCGCCATCCTGTTCACGCTCGGCGCGTACCTGCTGGTGCGGTTCTCCCGGCCGCTGCGCGCGAACCGGGCCGCCGGCCGGCTGCGCAGCCGTTTCCTCGCGCCGCTCGGCCTGGTCGCCGGCTTCGTCGACGCCACCGGCGGCGGTGGCTGGGGCCCGGTCGCCACCCCGGCGCTGCTGGTGTCCGGCCGGATGGAACCCCGCAAGGTCATCGGCTCGGTGGACACCTCCGAGTTCGTGGTGGCCGGCGCGGCCAGCATCGGCTTCCTCATCGGCCTGGGCTCCGAGGGCTTCCTGCTGCCGACGGTGGCCGCGCTCCTGGTCGGCGGCCTGATCGCCGCGCCGATCGCCGCCTGGCTGGTCCGCATCGTTCCCGCCCAGCTGCTCGGCGCCGTGATCGGCGGCGTGATCGTGCTGACGAACGCCCGCACGCTGCTGAGCGCCGGCGGCGTGGGCGGGTCGGTGCCGGTCGTGGTGTACGTGCTGCTCGGCACCGCCTGGCTGGTCGCCGTCGGGCTGGCGGTGCGCGCGCTGCGCCGTACCCGCCGGGCCCGCGCCACTGTCGACGCGGCCCTGGCCGCCGCGCCGCCGGCCGAGGCGGGGAAGCCTGCCCAGCCGGGGGAGTCCGTCGAGCCGGCGGAGGCCGCGCAGCCGGGGCAGGTCCCGCAGCCGGTGGCCACCGCCGAGACCACCGAGGCCGCGGAGTCGCGGAAGCTCGCCGCCGCTGTCGAGGGCTGAGCCGCCCGCGGCCTGAACCGCGCGCCTCGCCTGGCCGTGCCGTCGCCCGGGAGGGCTCTGTCTCGGCCGGTCGCTCGCCGGGAGAGAACATGTCCCCTGACCGGTATGCCTCTCGGTCATATTTATGACTCTGAGGTATATCGGCTGTCGGTTCATTCCTTCGCGCCGTCGCCCGACCGCGCCGCCGCTCCACCGTTCCGCCGCGCTTGTGGGCGTGTCCGGCGGTGACCTAGGCTGACGAAGCGCGGAGCCGAATCACCGACGTCGATGCGTCGACGTCGCCCGTCGCGTCAGGGCACGTATCCGCCGGTCCGGGCAGACCGGCGTCGGTCGCGTGCCTGACCTCCGCGAAAGGCGTTTCCCCGTGCACCCCACCACCCCTCGCCGCCGGATCGCGCTGCTCGCCGCGGCCTCGGCGGTCACCCTGTCGGCCGGCGCGCTCACCACGATGACCGCTGCCGCGGCGGCCGTCGCCTGCCGGGTCGACTACCGGATCACCAACCAGTGGAGCGGCGGCTTCGGCGCCGACGTGACAGTCACCAACCTCGGCGACCCGGTCAACGGCTGGACCGTCGGCTGGAGCTTCGCCGCCGGCCAGCAGGTCGTCCAGGCGTGGAACGCGACGGTCAGCCAGTCCGGGGCGCAGGTGAGCGCCCGCGACGCCGGCTACAACGCGGCCATCGGCACCGGCGGCACCGCGAACTTCGGCTTCAACGGCTCCTGGAACAACGCGTCGAACCCGGTCCCGGCCGCGTTCACGCTCAACGGCACCGCCTGCACCGGCGCGCCGTCTACCAGCGCGCCACCGTCGACGCCGCCACCGAGCACCACACCTCCGCCCACCACACCGCCACCGACCACACCCCCGCCCACCGACCCGCCGGCCGGGGCGAAGCAGATGGAGAAGCTCGACCGAGGGCTGGTCAGCGTCCGCTCCGGCAGCGGGAACCTCGTCTCCTGGCGGCTGCTCGGCACCGAGACCTCCGGCGTGGCGTTCAACCTCTACCGGGGCGGCAGCAAGGTCAACGGCAGCCCGATCACCGGCGCCACCACGTACCTGGACAGCGGCGCGGCGGCCGGCTCGGCGTACACCGTGCGGGCCGTGGTGAACGGCGCCGAGCAGGCGGCGTCCGCCCCGGCGCTCCAGTTCGCCAACGGTTACCTGGACGTGCCGATCCAGCCCCCACCCGGCGGCACCACCCCGGCAGGGGAGGGCTACAGCTACTCGGCGAACGACGCGAGCGTCGGTGACCTCGACGGCGACGGCCGCTACGAGTTCGTGCTCAAGTGGGATCCGTCGAACGCCAAGGACAACTCGCAGTCCGGCTACACCGGCAACGTCTACGTCGACGCGTACACGCTCACCGGCACGCGGCTGTGGCGCGTCGACCTGGGTCGCAACATCCGCGCCGGCGCCCACTACACCCAGTTCCAGGTGTACGACTACGACGGCGACGGCGATGCCGAAGTGGCCATGAAGACCGCCGACGGCACCCGCTCCGGCACCGGCCAGGTGATCGGCAACGGCTCGGCCGACCACCGCAACTCCAGCGGCTACGTGCTCGCCGGCCCGGAGTACCTGACCATGTTCGACGGCCGCACCGGCGCAGCCCTGTCCACAGTCGACTACGACCCGCCGCGCGGCACCGTCTCCTCCTGGGGCGACTCGTACGGCAACCGGGTCGACCGGTTCCTCGCCGGCACCGCGTACCTGGACGGGCAGCGCCCCTCGCTGATCATGGCGCGCGGCTACTACACCCGCGCCGTCGTCGCGGCCTGGGACTTCCGCGACGGCACGCTGCGCAAGCGCTGGACGTTCGACTCGAACGCCTCCGGCAACGGCGCCGCCGCCGGCCAGGGCAACCACCAGCTCTCCGTGGCCGACGTCGACAACGACGGCCGCCAGGAGATCGTGTACGGCGCCGCCACCATCGACGACAACGGCCGGCTGCTGTACTCCACCGGCAACGGCCACGGCGACGCCCTGCACGTCGGTGACCTCGACCCGTCCCGCGCCGGCCTGGAGATCTTCAAGGTCGACGAGGACGGCAGCAAGCCCAGCTCCTGGATGGCCGACGCGCGTACCGGGCAGATCATCTGGCAGACCGCGCCGAACGGCGACAACGGCCGCGGCGTCTCCGGTGACGTCTGGGCCGGCAGCCCGGGCGCGGAGTCCTGGTCGTCGGCGGTCGACGGGCTGCTCAACACCCGGGGGCAGAACATCGGACGCAAGCCGTCGTCGGCGAACTTCCTGATCTGGTGGGACGGCGACCCGGTCCGGGAACTGCTCGACGCCACGAAGATCGACAAGTACGGCACCGGCGGCGAGACCCGGCTGCTCACCGGCAGCGGCGTCGCCTCGAACAACGGCACCAAGTCCACCCCGGCACTCTCGGCCGACCTGCTCGGCGACTGGCGCGAGGAGGTGGTCTGGCGTACCTCCGACAGCACCGCGCTACGGATCTACAGCACGCCGGTCACCACCGGCCTGCGCCTGCCGACGTTGATGCACGACCCGCAGTACCGGGTGGCGGTGGCCTGGCAGAACACCGCCTACAACCAGCCGCCGCACCCGGGCTTCCACCTGGGCGACGGCATGAGCACCCCGCCCGCCCCGAACATCTACCTGCGCTGAAACGGCAGGCACCGGGTCGCCGGTCGCGGAATCCGCTCCGCCGGCGACCCGGTGCACCACACCGCAGCATTCCCGACCCGTCCCGACCGGGAATGCCGTACCACCACCGAGGACAAAGTTAGGCGTCCCACGCGACGGTGCGGTGACGTGGCTATGAAGAGCGTGTTTCAGCCCTCCCGGCGCAGCCCGCCCGCCACCTTCTCGGCGATCAGCTCGAACGAGCGGACCCGGTCGGCCACGTCGTAGACCATCGTGGTGAGCATCAGCTCGTCCGCGCCGGTGCGCTCCAGCAACTCACCGAGCTGCCGGGCCACCGTCTCCGGCGAGCCGGTCGCCTGCCCGTCACGGCGCTGGGCGACGAACTCCCGCTCGAACTCCGAGTACGGGTACGCCGCCGCCTCCTCCGGCGTGACCAGCGGCTCCGGCCGCCCCGAGCGCAGCTTCAGGAACGACAGCCCGGCCGGCCCGGCCAGCCACTCGGCCCGCTCGTCGATCTCCGCGCAGACCGCGTTGACGGCCACCATCGCGTACGGCCGGTCCAGCCACTGCGACGGCCGGAAGTTCTGCCGGTAGAGCTGCAACGCCGGGATCGTGTTCTGCGAGCTGAAGTGGTGCGCGAACGAGAACGGCAGCCCGAGCAGGCCGGCCAGCTGCGCGCTGAACCCGCTGGACCCGAGCAGCCACACCTGCGGCGACTGGCCGCGGCCCGGCGTCGCGGTGATCGGGCCCGGCTCGGCGCCGGAGAAGTAGTTCATCAGGTCGGCCAGCTCACGCGGGAAGTGCTCGGCGGACAGGCCCTCCATGGTGCGGCGCAGCGCCAGCGCGGTCACCTGGTCGGTGCCCGGCGCCCGGCCGATGCCCAGGTCGATCCGGCCCGGGTGCAGCGCCTCCAGCGTGCCGAACTGCTCGGCCACCACCAGCGGTGCGTGGTTGGGCAGCATCACGCCGCCGGAGCCGAGCCGGATCGTGCTGGTGTTCGCCGCCAGGTGCGCGAGCAGCACCGCCGGCGCCGAACTCGCGATCGCCGGCATGTTGTGGTGCTCGGCCACCCAGAACCGGCGGTAGCCCAGCTCCTCGGTGCGGCGGGCCAGCTCCGTGGTGTGTCGCAGCGCCTCACCGGCACTGCCGGTCGCCGCCACCGGGGCAAGATCAAGAACAGACATGGGTACGTCGATCACAGCGTGGTGCAACAGGCGACGTGCCGGAATTGTTCCGCCGGGTGCGCTACCCCATACCCCGGGCCTGCTCGAAGATCAGGCTGGTCTGGGTGTGCTGCACCGCCGGATCGACAGCCAGATGGTCGAGGACGAAGTCCCGCAGCGCGTCCCCGGAGGCGGCCCGCACGTGCAGCACGTAGTCCTCCGCGCCCGCCACGTGGAACACCGACACCACCCCTGGTAGCCGCACCGACCGGGCCCGGAACGCGTCCACGGCGGCCCGCTCGTGCGCCGTCAACCGCACCGACACCAGCGCCTGCAACGGCAGACCCACCGCCGCCGGGTCGACCTCGGCGTGGAACCCGCGGATCGCCCCGCACTCGCGCAGCGCCCGGGTACGCGTCAGGCACGTCGACGGCGCCACCCCCACCCGCTCGGCCAGCGCGTTGTTCGGCAGCCGGCCGTCGGCCGCCAACTCGGTGAGGATCGCGCGATCGGTGTCGTCCAGGCCGGCGAACGGCCGTACATCATTCGGTGCGGCAGGCATGTGACCATCCTTCACCGAATCGCCACCGGGCGAAAGCGCGATTCCCAGAATCTTGTTCGCTCCTATTGCCCTCTGCCATCGTCATGTTCGACGCTTCCGGCATGACTTCCGTGGACACCGCAGCCGTACACGCCGGGCGCGCCGACCTCGCCGGGCTCGGCGTCCACGTCCCGCCGATCGACCTGTCCACCACCAACCCGCTGCCCTCGGTGGCCGGAGGCGGTGACGACTACGAGACGCTCGCCACCGGCGGCACCCTCCCGGCCGGCGGCAGCGCCGTCTACCAGCGCCTCTGGAACCCCACAGTGGCCCGGTTCGAGACCGCGCTCGCCCAGCTCGAAGGCACCGCCGAGGCGGTCGCGTTCGCCAGCGGCATGGCCGCCCTCACCGCCGCCCTGCTCGCCGCCACCCGCGACGGCAAACGCCACGTCGTCGCCGTCCGCCCCCTCTACGGCGGCACCGACCATGTCCTCGCCACCGGCCTGCTCGGCACCGAGGTCACCTGGGCCACCCCCGCCGACGTGGCCGCCGCCATCCGACCCGACACCGCGCTGGTGCTGGTCGAGACGCCCGCCAACCCCAGCCTCGACCTGGTCGACATCGCCGCGCTCGCCGGCGCCGCCGGTGACGTCCCGCTGCTCGTCGACAACACCGTCGCCACCCCGGTGCTCCAGCAGCCCGCCCGCCACGGCGCCGCGCTCGTGCTGCACAGCGCCACCAAGAGCATCGGCGGCCACGGCGACGTCCTCGCCGGAGTGATCGCCTGCGCTCCCGAATGGGCCGCCCGGCTGCGCCAGGTCCGCGCCGTCACCGGCGCCGTCCTGCACCCGCTCGGCGCGTACCTGCTGCACCGCGGCATCCAGACCCTCCCGCTGCGGGTCCGCGCCCAGCAGGCCGGTGCGGAGAAGCTCGCCGCCTGGCTCGCCGGCCACCCCGCCGTCGAGCGCGTCCACCACCCGTCCCTGTACGACCCGGCCGGGCTGGTCGGCCGCCAGATGTCCGGCACCGGCAGCCTGCTCGCCTTCGAGGTACGCGGCGGCGCGCCCGCCGCGGCCGAGGTCGCCGGCACCTGCGAACTGATCACCCACGCGGTGTCGCTGGGCGGTGTCGACACGCTGATCCAGCACCCGGCCTCGCTCACCCACCGGCCGGTAGAGGGCGACGCCAAGCCCTGCGGCGGGCTGCTGCGCGTCTCGGTCGGCCTGGAGGACCCGGAGGACCTGCGGGCGGATCTCGCGCAGGCGCTGTCGCGCATCTGACGGCGGCGGGTCGCCCGCGTCCGCGGCGTCGGCCGGTCACGACTTCGGGCCGACGTGCCGGTCGAGGGCGGCGACCGCCTCCCGGCGGGCCACCGAGAGGGAGTTGCGGCGGTTCATCCGCCAGGCGATGCCCAGCCGGTCGAGGGCCCGCTGGCAGAGGCCCATGATGTCGGCGGACTCGTTGGCGAACATGTAGCGCGGATAGACGTACGCCTTGCCGCGCACGACGACCCGGTTGGCGAAACGGCAGCCGTCGGAGTGGAACAGGCCGCGCAGGAAGTCGCCCGCCTGGGCCTCGACAATGGGTCGCTGCCAATCGGTCAGAACGATCGGGCGCTCGTGCTTCTTGCCGGGCCCGTGCTGCGGTAGTAGGCACGGCCAGTGCTTCCCGTAACTCTGCACGCTGACGCAGCCCGGTTTCTGGACCCGCTGGACCTTCTCGGCCAGCACCGCTCGCATGGCGTCGTCGCACGCCTCGATCAGGCCCGGCCAGCAGTCGCTGCAGGCGATCCGGAGCACCGGCACCCGGGCCTTGGTGACGAGGTGCCCGTCGCCGAGGTAGAGGCCGAGGAGATAGGCGTAGGCCGCCGGATCTGTCGGAGCGTGCATGTCGTCACGACAGCGGAAGCATCGCAGTGCGGTGCCCTGCTGCTTCGGCGTCGGCCGATCCTTGCACCAGTGGCGAACCGTCGGGTAGGAGAGCCCCACGGTCCGCGCCACCTGGGCAACGGTCGCGCCGTCGAGGTAGAGACGCCGCGCCCGGGCGCGCAGTTCGGGTGGATGCACAACCCTATGGTCGAACGCCTGTATGACATTTCTGGTGCCCTCGGTGGGATTCGAACCCACACTGTATGGAGTTTGAATCCATTGCCTGCTGCCAGTTGGGCTACGAGGGCGTTCCGTGATTCGGCCTCGACAGCTTACCCGCTAGGCTGAGGGCGGCGGCACCCGGCAGGGCGGGTGTCGGGCTCGAACCG
This sequence comes from Micromonospora sp. CA-248089, assembly GCF_050948515.1. Classification (NCBI taxonomy): domain Bacteria; kingdom Bacillati; phylum Actinomycetota; class Actinomycetes; order Micromonosporales; family Micromonosporaceae; genus Micromonospora; species Micromonospora sp. CA-248089. The sequence goes on along the minus strand of NZ_CP192016.1, from coordinate 4,555,473 downwards.
GTGGGAGTGGCTCGTGGGCGAGATGCAGGCGGACGCCGAGCGCAAGCGCGTTCTGATCGCCGAGGACGAGGCGCTCATCCGGCTGGACCTGGCCGAGATGCTTGTCGAAGAGGGCTACGAGGTGGTCGGCGAGGCAGGTGACGGCGAGACCGCCGTCAAGCTCGCCGAGGAGCTCAAGCCGGATCTGGTCATCCTCGACATCAAGATGCCGATCATGGACGGGCTGGCCGCCGCCGAGCGGATCGCCGGCGCGCGCATCGCCCCGGTGATCATCCTGACCGCGTTCAGCCAGCGTGACCTGGTGGAGCGGGCGCGGGCGGCCGGCGCGATGGCGTACCTGGTCAAGCCGTTCCAGAAGAGCGACCTGGTGCCGGCGGTGGAGATCGCGCTGTCCCGCTACTCGGAGATCGCCGCGCTGGAGTCGGAGGTCGCCGGCCTCACCGACCGGCTGGAGATCCGCAAGACCGTCGAGCGCGCCAAGGGTGCGCTGATGACGACGTACGGCATGACCGAGCCGCAGGCGTTCAAGTGGATCCAGCGCACCGCGATGGACCACCGGATGACCATGAAGGAGGTCGCCGAGCGGATCCTCGCGGAGACCGCCGGCGGCGAGGTGGAGCAGCCCACGCCCTGACCTGCCCGCGAGGTGTCCGATCGATAGGATCGGATCCATGCGCGTCCGGCCGGTCCTCGTCGCCGCTGCCGCCGCGCTGCTCCTGGCGGCCTGCCACGCGACCCCGCGGCCGCTGCCGCAGCCCGCTTCCGTACGCCCGCAGTGGCAGCCCGTGGAGCTGGCCCTTCCCGCCGGCGCCTCGGGGCGTCCGGTGCCGCGCGACGCGGTTCGGTGCGCCGGTCGGTGGTACGTGGTGGGCGGGCTGGTCGATCCGGCGGGGGAGACCCGTCCGGCGGCGTGGTCCTCATCGGACGGCGTGACCTGGTCGCCGATTCCGGTGCGCGCGCAGACGTTCTACGGCCGTCAGCACGTGCTCTACGCGGTCGCCTGCCGCGACGACGGGATGGCCGCGCTGGGCGCGAAGACCGGTGGCGTGCACGGCAATCCGCGTACCGGGACGTGGGTGTGGCGGCCGGGTGGGCCGTTGCGGGAGGTGCCGGCGGCGTTCGAGCTGTTCGGCGGTCCGCGCGCGGTGAGCGCGTCGCGGCTGGCGGCGGGGCCGGGCGGCTGGCTGGTCGCCGGGGCCCGCGCGGACGGCGCGGCGGTGTGGTCGTCGCCGGACGCCGAGGGGTTCGTCCTGCGTGAGGGGGTCGCGGAGCTGGCCGGCGACGGCCGGGGCCGGACGGCGGCGTACGACGTGGCGGCGGTGGGGTCGGGCTGGCTGGTGGTGGGGGCGTTGCTGCCGCCCGGCGGGACGGCCCGGACGCCTCTCGCGTGGGCCTCGGCCGACGGCCGGGTGTGGCGGCGGGTGGCCCTGCCGGTGCCGGATGGGGCGGCCGGGGCGGCGGAGCGGGTGGTGCCGGCCGACGGCGGGCCGGTGGTCCTCGGTCCGGTGGGCGACCGGTTCGGGGTGTGGCGCGGGTGCGACGACTGCGGCTCGCGGTCCGCCGGTTCGGCGCAGGGCTGGCGGCGCGTCGGCGGGTTCGGTGCGTCGGGGCCCGGGGTGTCGTCGGTGGACGCGCTCGCGGCGTCGGGGCGGCGGCTCGTCGCGGTGACCGGGGACGGCGCTCAGCGACGGCTCTGGATGTCGCGTGACGGCGGCGTGTCGTGGCTTCCCGTGATCACTCCGGTGCCGGTGCCGGACGGTGGCGACGCGGCGCTGCCGGTGGCCGTCGGCGACGGCGGGCTGCTCGTGGTCGTCGACGACGGGAAAACGTCCCGTGCCTGGTGGGGGGCGTTGTCGACCATCGATCGGTAGCGGGTGAGGAGGTTCCAGCTCGTTACCGAGGAATAGTCGGCGAAAGCCTTGCCGGGCCTACGGTTCTTACGGCGATCGGCTTGAATCCGCCACCGCGTGTAACGGTTCGGTCAACCCCGCTTTCCAGGTCTTACGCCACCGCTCGCGGTGGGATAACGTCCCGGCCCAGACCGGCGACGACGGTCTTGGTTCGTCCACCCCGCAAGGGCCAATCAGCGGCGGGTGGTTCGGATCATGGACGGAGGAGGGTTCGGGCCTTGAGGCAGAAGCTCGCACGCGTGATCGGCGGGGTCGCCATGCTGGCGCTCGTCGCCGGTGGCACCGCTTGTTCCAGCGGCAGCGACGATGAGGGTTCCGGGGGCAGCGCCTGCGGGAGCAAGATCGCTTTCTTCGGCGCGCTGACCGGTAGCTCGGCCGCGCTGGGCATCAACGAGAAGAACGGCGTCAAGCTGGCCGTCGACAAGTACAACAAGGAGAACCCGGACTGCAAGGTCGAGCTCGCCGAGCTCGACTCGCAGGGCAGCCCGGACCAGGCGCCGGGTCTGGCCCAGAAGGCGATCGACGACACCAAGATCCTGGGCGTCGTGGGTCCGGCCTACTCGGGCGAGTCCGAGGCCGCCGGCCCGCTGTTCAACGAGGCCGGCCTGGTCACCATCACCCCCTCCGCGACCCGTCCCAGCCTCGCCGAGCAGGGCTGGAAGACGTTCTTCCGCGCGGTCGGCAACGACCTGAGCCAGGGCCCCGCCGCCGGTAACTACATCAAGAACGTGATGAAGGCCGACCGGGTCTACGTCATCGACGACCAGTCCGCGTACGGCGCCGGCCTGGCCGACGAGGTCAAGAAGGTTCTCGGCTCCTCGGTCGTGGGCAGCGACAAGGTCCAGGGCGAGGGCAAGCAGACCGAGTTCTCCGGCGTGGTCACCAAGGTCAAGGCCGCCAACGTCAAGGCGGTCTTCTACGGCGGCTACTACCAGGAGGCCGGCCTGATCCGCAAGCAGCTCACCGCTGCCGGGGTCACCGCTCCGCTGGTCGCCGGTGACGGCGTGAACGACGGCGCGTACATCACCTCCGCCGGTGCCGCCGCCGCCGAGGGCACCATCCTCACCTGCCCCTGCGCTCCGTCCACCGAGGCGCGCGGCACCTTCGCCGCCGACTTCAAGGCGCTCAACGGCACCGACCCGGGCACCTACAGCGACACCGCCTTCGACGCGGCGAACATCCTGCTGGCGGGCATCAAGGCCGGCAAGAGCACCCGCGCCGACCTGCTGGAGTTCGTGAAGGGCTACAGCGGCGAGGGCGTTGCCGCCAGCTACAAGTTCGTCGAGGGCGGCGAGCTCGACCCGGCGCAGGTCAAGGTCTGGGCGTTCAAGGTGCAGGGCGGCAAGGTCGTCCCGGACCAGGAGATCCCCAAGTCCTGATCGTTCGATCGCTGGACTGGCGATTGAGTAGTGATCGCGGGTGCGGCCGGGAGCTGGCTCCCGGCCGCACCCTCTTTTTCTCTTGAGCGACGGAGCGTCCCTCCCTTGGACTTCGACGGATTGTTCTCCAACTTCGGGGAACTCACCACGACCGGCTTGACGCAGGGCGCCATCTACGCCCTGGTCGCGCTCGGCTACACGCTTGTGTACGGCGTGCTCAGGCTCATCAACTTCGCCCACTCCGAGGTCTTCATCGCCGGCGCGTTCGCCGCGATCTGGACCTGGAACGGCTTCGGACTCGACCAGAACTCGCAGGTCAGCGGCATCGGCTCGATCCTGTTCTACCTACTGGTGGCGATGATCGTGGCGGCCATCGCCTCGGCGGGCACCGCGACGGTGATCGAACGGGTGGCGTACCGGCCGCTGCGCAAGCGCAACGCGCCGCCGCTGGCGTTCCTCATCACCGCCATCGGCGCCTCGATCGCCATCTCCGAGGCGTTCGGCGTCTACACCCGGCGCCGGCCGGAGGGCGCGCCGATCCTGGTCAGCTCGGAGCCGCTGTTCCACATCGCCGGGGTGCCGATCGACGCGGTGCAGCTGCTCACGATCGGTTCCGCGCTGGTGATGATGTTCGCGCTGGACCAGTTCATCAACCGCAGCCGTACCGGCCGCGGCATCCGGGCGGTGGCCCAGGACGCCAACACGGCGGCCCTGATGGGCGTCAACAAGGACCGCATCATCCTGATGGTCTTCATCGCCGGTGGCACCATGGCCGGCGTCGCGGGCCTGCTCTACGACGTGCGGATCCAGACGCTCACCTACAGCGTCGGCTTCCTGCTGGGCCTCAAGGCGTTCACCGCCGCGGTGCTCGGCGGTATCGGCAACCTGCGCGGCGCGCTCGTCGGCGGGTTGCTGCTCGGCGTCGTGGAGAACTACGCCGCGGGCCTGTTCGGCAGTCAGTGGAAGGACTTCGCCGCGTTCGCGGTGCTCGTCGTCCTGCTGATGTTCCGGCCGACCGGTCTACTCGGCGAATCACTGGGGAGGGCACGCGCATGACGACCACCATCGACCCGCCGGAGCGGCGGGAGACGGCGGCGGACAAGCTGCGGCAGGGCCGGCATGCGATCTCGGAGCGCTGGCACCACGCGCCGCGCTGGGTGCGCTGGGTGCTGCTGATCGCGGTCATCGCGTTCTTCTACGCGCTGCCGAACAAGGAGTTCTACCAGTACCTCGGACCGATCCCGACCCCGGGCGCGAACTTCACCCAGGTGATGTTCACGGTCTCGATCTACGTGCTGCTGGCGGTCGGGCTCAACATCGTGGTCGGCTTCGCCGGCCTGCTCGACCTCGGCTACTTCGGCTTCTTCGCCGTCGGCGCGTACACGGTCGCGGTGCTGACCTCACCGAGCAGCGACCTCAAGACGCTGTGGCCGTGGCTGGCGGTGGTGCCGATCGCGATCGGCCTGACCATGGTCTCCGGCGTCATGCTGGGCACGCCGACGCTGCGTCTGCGCGGCGACTACCTGGCGCTGGTGACGCTCGGCTTCGCCGAGATGATCCGGATCGCGGCGGTCAGCTCCGAGTTCCTCAAGGGACAGCGCGGCTTCAACCAGATCCCGCACCCGCCCGGCCAGTACGCCGACGGCCGGCCGTGGTTCGGCGTGCTCGACGCCCGCCCGTACTACTGGCTGGTGCTCACGCTGATCATCCTGGTGGTGATCGGGGTGCGGAACCTGACCCACAGCCGGGTCGGCCGGGCCTGGATCTCGATCCGCGAGGACGAGGACGCGGCCCAGCTGATGGGCGTGCCGACGTTCAAGTTCAAGCTGTGGGCGTTCGCCTCCGGCGCGGCCATCGCCGGCCTGGCCGGCGCGCTGTTCGCCGGTAAGCAGAACTTCGTCAACTCGCAGAACTTCGAGCTGCTCAACTCGATCATCATCCTGGCCGCCGTCATCTTCGGCGGCTCGGGCAACATCGTCGGCGCGATCGTCGGCGGCGGCCTGGTGGCGTACATGATCGAGCGGTTCCGCGGCATCGAGCTGTTCGGCATCGAGCTGTACGAGTACCGGTTCCTCTTCTTCGGTCTGGTGCTCGTGGTGATGATGATCTTCCGCCCGCAGGGCCTGATCCCGAACCGGCGACGAGCGGCGGAGTTCAAGGACCGCCGCAAGGAGGTGATCGTCGGTGAGTGACACCGAGCAGACCCCGGCTGTTCCGGCCCAGGCGGCGGCCCCGGCCGTCGAGACGGTCGACAAGCGGGAGCCGTTGCTGGAGGTCGACCACGTCACGCTGCGCTTCGGCGGCGTGGTGGCCCTCAACGACGTGGACTTCACCCTCTACAAGGGTGAGATCCTCGGCCTGATCGGCCCGAACGGCGCCGGCAAGACCACCTGCTTCAACGCGATGACCGGCATCTACCAGCCCACCGAGGGCGAGATCCGGTTCCTGGGCCAGAAGATCAGTGGCAAGAAGCGCCACCAGATCACCCGGATGGGCATGGCCCGGACGTTCCAGAACATCCGTCTCTTCCCGGAGATGACCGCGCTGGAGAACGTCCAGGTCGGCGCGGACGCGCACCACAAGACCAGCGTCATCTCCGCCCTGCTGCGCCTGCCGCGGCACTGGAAGGAGGAGCGCGAGGGCCGGGAGAAGGCCGAGCGCCTGCTGGACTTCGTCGGCATCAGCAAGCGGCGGCACGAGTTCGCCCGCAACCTGTCGTACGGCGAGCAGCGACGGCTGGAGATCGCCCGCGCGCTGGCCACCGACCCGAAGCTGCTCTGCCTGGACGAGCCGGCCGCCGGCTTCAACCCGGCGGAGAAGGAGGAGCTGCTCCAGCTCATCCGGCAGATCCGGGACCAGGGCGTGACGGTGCTGTTGATCGAGCACGACATGCGCCTGGTGATGGGCGTGACCGACCGGATCGTGGTCCTGGAGTTCGGAAAGAAGATCGCCGAGGGTCTGCCCGCCGAGGTGCGGGACAACCCGAAGGTGGTCGCGGCGTACCTGGGGGTGCCGGACGATGCTGCTTGAGATCGAGGACGTGAGCCTGCTCTACGGGCGGATCCAGGCGCTGCACGGCATCAGCCTGACCGTGGACGAGGGGGAGATCGTCGCGCTGATCGGCGCGAACGGCGCCGGCAAGTCCACCACCATGCGGGCGATCTCCGGCATCCGGCCGGTCGCCTCCGGCACGATCAAGTTCGCCGGTGAGGACATCACCAAGCTCCGGGCCGACCTGCGGGTGCGGCGCGGGCTGTGCCAGGCGCCCGAGGGCCGGGGCATCTTCCCCGGCATGACGGTGCTGGAGAACCTCGACATGGGCGCGTACACCCGGCGCGACAAGGCCGGCATCGCGCAGGACCTGGCCCGGGTGCTGGACCTGTTCCCGCGGCTGGCCGAGCGGCGCAAGCAGGCCGGCGGCACGCTCTCCGGCGGCGAGCAGCAGATGCTCGCGGTCGGCCGGGCGCTGATGAGCCGGCCGAAGCTGCTGCTGCTCGACGAGCCGTCGATGGGTCTCGCGCCGATGCTGATCCAGCAGATCTTCACGATCATCACGGAGATCAACCAGCAGGGCACCACCATCCTGCTGGTGGAGCAGAACGCCCAGCAGGCGCTGGCGCGCGCCCACCGGGCGTACGTGCTGGAGACCGGCCGGATCGTCAAGAGCGGCACCGGCGCGGACCTGCTGCACGACCCCTCGGTCAAAGAGGCCTACCTCGGCGTGGCCTGACCGACCGACCCCTCGCAATAAGGAGTACAGCCATGTCCCACCCCAACCCCGGACGGCGGGCGGCGCTCGGCGTCGCCGGTGCGGCCGTCCTGCTGCTCTCCCTCGCCGCGTGCGGCGAGAAGGAGAACTCGGCCGAGCCGGGCGACGGCCCGTCGGTGTCCGCCACGGCCGACTCCAACCTCGCCGCGAAGGTGCCGGACGCCATCAAGGCCGACGGCGTGATCAAGGTCGGCACCGACTCGACGTACGCCCCGGCCGAGTTCCTCGACCAGGACGGCAAGACCGTGGTCGGCTTCGACGTGGAGCTGTTCAACGCGGTGGCGCAGAAGCTCGGCCTCAAGGCCGAGTACGAGTCGGCGCCGTTCGACGCGATCCTGCCCGGTGTGGGTTCGGGCAAGTACGAGGTCGGCGTCTCGTCGTTCACCATCAACGCCGACCGTCTCAAGACGGTCAACATGGTGAGCTACTACTCGGCGGGCACCCAGTGGGCGACCAAGAAGGGCAACCCGGCCGGGGTGGACCCGGAGAACGCCTGCGGCAAGAAGATCGCCGTGCAGGTCGGTACGGTCCAGCTCGACGACATCACCGCCCGGTCGAAGAAGTGCACCGACGCCGGCAAGCCGGCCATCAAGATCGACCAGTACCAGGCGCAGAGCGACGCGACCGCCGCCGTGGGCAGCGGCAAGAACGACGCCATGCTGGCCGACTCCCCGGTCGGCGCGTACGCGGTGAAGCAGAGCAACGGCCAGCTGGAGGTGCTCGGCGACATCTACGAGTCGGCGCCGTACGGCTACGCGGTGAACAAGGAGCAGCAGGCGTTCGCCGAGGTGCTCAAGGAGGCCGTGCAGGCGGTCATCGCCGACGGCAGCTACAAGGCGGCGCTCAGCAAGTGGGGTGTCGAGGGCGGCGCGATCACCAACCCTGAACTGAACCCGTCGGTCTGACCATGTCGGTCGACACATCCGGACGGGCACGGCCTGAACCGATCAAGGCCGTGCCCGTGCGGCACCCCGGGCGCTGGGCCGGTGTGGCGGTGATCGCCGTGCTGGTCGCGATGTTCGTGCACATGCTGGTCACGAACTCCGCGTTCCAGTGGTCGTTCATGGTGGACGAGATGTTCCGCCCGCCGATCATCGAAGGACTGCGCGGCACCATCCTGCTGCTGATCACGTCGATGGTGATCGGCATCGGCCTGGGCATCGTCATCGCGATCATGCGGCTGTCGCCCAACCCGGTGCTGCGCGGCGTGGCCTGGGTCTACACCTGGTTCTTCCGCGCGGTCCCGCGGCTGGTGCTGGCGATCCTCTTCGGCAACCTCGGCATCCTCTGGTCGCGCCTGGAGTTCGGTCTGCCGTTCGACAGGCAGATCGGCGCCCTGTTCGGGTTGCACGACTTCGAGGCCCGCCTGTTCGGGTTCAGCGCGGTGGACATCCTGACCGGCTTCGTCGCCGGCATGCTGGCGCTGGGTCTGTCCGAGGCCGCGTACATGGCCGAGATCGTCCGGGCCGGCATCCAGTCGGTGGACGAGGGGCAGACCGAGGCGGCTCAGGCGCTGGGCATGAGCCGGGCGCACATCCTGCGGCGGATCGTGCTGCCGCAGGCGATGCGGGTGATCATCCCGCCGACCGGCAACGAGACCATCGCGATGCTCAAGGACACCTCGCTGGTGGCCTTCGTGCCGGTGTCGATGGAGCTGTTCTTCCAGCTCAAGGCCGTCGGCTCCCGGACCTTCCAGCCCTTCCCGATGTACGTCGCCGCGACGCTGTGGTACCTGCTTCTGACCAGCGTCCTGCTGGTGGGGCAGTACTACCTGGAGCGGCACTACTCCAAGGGCGTCGGACGCAGCGGGCGGGCCCGGCAGCGGCTCCGGGGTCTGGCCGCCGAGAGCGGCGGCACCACGAGTGGGACGGCGGAATCATGACCGAGGCGACGGTTTCCCCGCAGGCGCCGGCCGCCGAGTCCGGGCTGATGGTGCGGGCCGAGCAGGTGCACAAGTCGTTCGGGCCGCTGGAGGTGCTCAAGGGCATCGACCTGGAGGTCCGCTCCGGCGAGGTGTGCTGCCTGCTCGGGCCTTCCGGCTCCGGCAAGTCGACGTTCCTGCGCTGCATCAACCACCTGGAGAAGATCGACGCCGGCCGGATCTGGGTGGACGGTGACCTGATCGGCTACCGGGAGCGCGGCGGCAAGCTCTACGAGATGCGGGACAGGGAGGTCGCGGCGCAGCGCCGCGCCATCGGCATGGTGTTCCAGCGGTTCAACCTGTTCCCGCACATGACGGTGCTGCAGAACGTCATGGAGGCCCCGGTGCTGCTGCGCCAGGCCAAGAAGACGGAGGCCCGGGAGCACGCCGCGCAGCTGCTGGACCGGGTGGGACTGGGCGACAAGCTCGGCGCGTACCCCGGTCAGCTCTCCGGCGGCCAGCAGCAGCGGGTGGCTATCGCCCGGGCGCTGGCCATGCGGCCGAAGCTGATGCTGTTCGACGAGCCGACCAGTGCGCTCGACCCGGAGCTGGTGGGCGAGGTGCTGGACACGATGAAGGACCTGGCCCGCGACGGCATGACGATGATCGTGGTGACCCACGAGATCGGTTTCGCCCGCGAGGTGGGCGACCACCTCGTGTTCATGGACGGCGGCGTGGTGGTCGAGCAGGGCGACCCGCGCGAGGTGATCTCGGCGCCGCAGCACGAGCGGACCAAGGCGTTCCTGGCCAAGGTTCTCTGACCTCGGCCTCCGGTGCGGCGCGCGCCGCACCGGAGGCCGGAGTTGTCGGGCGTACGGACTAGAGTCGCAGCCGTGACAGCTACGACGCCGCGCCTGCTCCTCGTCGACGGACATTCCCTGGCATACCGGGCGTTCTTCGCCCTGCCTGTGGAGAACTTTTCCACCACCACGGGGCAGCCGACGAACGCCGTCTACGGCTTCACCTCGATGCTGATCAACGTGCTGCGCGACGAGCAGCCGACGCACATCGTCGTGGCGTTCGACGTCTCCCGCCGCTCCTTCCGCACCGACAGGTACGCCGAGTACAAGGCCGGGCGCAGCGAGACCCCCACCGACTTCAAGGGCCAGGTCAGCCTGGTCAAGGAGGTTCTCGCCGCGCTGCGCGTGCCGGTGGTCGAGAAGGAGGGCTACGAGGCCGACGACGTCATCGCCACGCTCGCCTGCCAGGCCCGCGACCAGGGCATGGACGTGCTGATCACCACCGGCGACCGGGACGCGTTCCAGCTCGTCGGTGAGCGGGTCACAGTGCTCTACCCGCGCAAGGGCGTCTCCGACCTGGCCCGGATGGACCCGGCCGCGGTCGAGGCGAAGTACGGCGTCACCCCTGATCGCTACCGCGACCTGGCCGCGCTGGTCGGCGAGACCAGCGACAACCTGCCGGGCGTGCCGGGCGTCGGCCCGAAGACCGCGGCCAAGTGGATCAACCTGTACGGCGGCGTCGAGGGCGTGGTGGCCCGCGCCGACGAGATCAAGGGCAAGGCCGGCGACAGCCTGCGCGAGCGGCTCGCCGACGTGATCCGCAACTACGAGATCAACTGCCTGGTCTCCGACCTGGAGCTGCCGGTCCGCCCCGAGGACGCCCGCTGGCAGGGCTGGGACCGCGAAGCCGTGCACCAGGTCTTCGACACGCTCCAGTTCCGCATCCTGCGCGACCGGCTCTACCAATATTTGGAAGCCGTCGAGCCGGAGGCCGAGGCGGGCTTCGACCTGGCCGGCGAGGTGCTCACCGAGCCGGGCGCGTTCGCGGGCTGGCTCGGCACGCACGCCCCGGCGGGCGCCCCGGTGGGCCTGGCGGTCACGCTCGACACCGGCCCCAACCGCCGGCACACCGCCACCGTGACCGCGATGGCGCTGGCCACCGCCGCCGGCGCGGGCGCCTGGTTCGACCCGAGCGCCCTGGGCGCCGACGACGAGGCCGCGCTGGCCGGGTGGCTGGCCGACGCCGACCGCCCGAAGGTGCTGCACGACAGCAAGCCGGCGGTGCTGGCGTTCGCCGCGCACGGCTGGGAGCTGCAGGGCATCGCCCGCGACACCCAGATCGCCGCCTACCTGGCCCGCCCCGACCAGCGCTCGTACGACCTGACCGACCTGGCGCTGCGCTACCTGCACCGGGAGCTGCGCGTCGACGCGCCGGAGACCGGTCAGCTCACGCTCGACGGGCTCGGCGACGAGGGGGTGGCGGAGCAGAACCTCATGCTCCAGGCCCGCGCCACGCTCGACCTGGCCGACGCGATCGACGCCGAGCTGTCCCGCGACGGCGAGCAGTCGGCCCGGCTGATGGCCGGCGTGGAGCTGCCGCTGATGCGGGTGCTCGCCACCATGGAGCGCACCGGCATCGCCGCCGACACCGACTACCTCTCCGAGCTGGAGGCGCACTTCGCCGCCGAGGTGAAGGCCGCCGCCCAGAGCGCGTACGAGGTGGTCGGCCGCGAGTTCAACCTCGGGTCGCCGAAGCAGTTGCAGGAAATCCTCTTCACCGAGCTGGGCCTGCCCAAGACCAAGCGGATCAAGACCGGCTACACCACCGACGCGGACGCGCTGCAGTGGCTCTACGCCCAGACCGAGCACCCGCTGCTGCACCACCTGCTGCGCCACCGCGACGTCGCCAAGCTCAAGTCGACAGTCGACGGGCTGCTCAAGTCGGTCTCCGACGACGGCCGGATCCACACCACGTTCAACCAGACGGTGGCGGCGACCGGGCGGCTGTCCTCCACCGAGCCGAACCTGCAGAACATCCCGATCCGCACCGAGGAGGGGCGGCGGATCCGCCGCGCGTTCGTCGTCGGCGAGGGCTACGAGTGCCTGCTCACCGCCGACTACAGCCAGATCGAGATGCGGATCATGGCGCACCTGTCCTCGGACGACGCGCTGATCGAGGCGTTCAACTCCGGGCACGACTTCCACGCCGCCACCGCGTCGTCGGTCTTCACCGTCGAGGTCGGTGACGTCACCGCCGACCAGCGCCGCAAGATCAAGGCGATGAACTACGGCCTGGCGTACGGGCTCAGCGCGTTCGGCCTGTCCCAGCAGCTCGGCATCTCCGCCGAGGAGGCGCGCGGGCTGATGGAGAACTACTTCGCCGGGTTCGGCGGGGTGCGCGACTACCTCCAGGAGGTGGTGGCCCGCGCCCGCCAGGACGGCTACACCTCCACCATTCTGGGCCGCCGCCGCTACCTGCCCGACCTGGTCAGCGACAACCGGCAGCGCCGGGAGATGGCCGAGCGGATGGCACTCAACGCCCCGATCCAGGGTTCGGCGGCCGACATCATCAAGGTCGCGATGCTGCACGTCGACAGCGCGCTGCGCGACGCCGGGCTGCGGTCCCGGATGCTGCTGCAGGTGCACGACGAGCTGGTCTTCGAGGTCGCGCCGGGCGAGCGCGAGGCGCTGGAGGCGCTGGTACGCAAGCAGATGGGCGAGGCGTACCCGCTGTCGGTGCCGCTGGAGGTCTCGGTGGGCGAGGGCCGCGACTGGAACAGCGCCGACCACTGACACCCCACCGCCGTCCCACCCGCGCCACCACCCGCCCGCCCCGGCGGTGATCAAGGAGTTTGTGTCCCCGAACGGGCTCTGGCGTGACACAAACTCCTTGATCACCGCACAGGAGGCGACGGCGGCGAGAGGAGGGGCGGTTGCGCGGGGGCGGCGGCCTGGAGGGCGGCGGCCAGGCGGTCCCGGACGGCCACCTGGGCGGCGATCCGGGCGTCCAGCACGGCCAGCCGCTCCCGGCCGACCCGTAGCCCGGCCGGAGACGGCGGCGCCGAGGCCACGTCTCCGTCCAGGCACGGCAGGAAGACCCGCACGTCGTCCAGCGTCAGCCCGGCGTCGAGCAGGTGACGGATGTTGCGGACCCGGGTGACGACCCCGTCGTCGTACTCGCGGTAGCCGTTCGCCGCCCGGGCCGAGGCGATGAGCCCGTGTTCCTCGTAGTGCCGCAGGGCACGTGGTGTGCAGCCCGTCGCCTTCGCCACCGCGCCGATCCGCACCGTCGCCACCGTCCTCTCACGCGACCACCGCGCCCCCGTCCACCGGCAGCACCACGCCGGTGACGAAGTCCGCCTCCGGCTCGCACAGCCGCCGGATCGCCCAGGCTACGTCCTCCGGGCGGCCGAGCCGGCCCGCCGGGGTGTGCGCGAGCTGCCAGTCCCGCACCGCCGCGCGCCGCTCGGGGGACAGGCCACTGTGCACCCCGATGGGAGTGTCGATCGCGCCCGGCGCCACCGCCACCACCCGGACGCCGCGCGGCGCGAGTTCCACCGCCCAGCTGCGGGTCAGGGAGTCCAGCGCCGCCTTGCCCGCCGCGTACACCGAACTGCCCGGCCAGGCACGCAGGCCGACCGACGTGGTGACGTTGACCAGCACACCGCGTGTCGCGGCGAGCGCCTCGACGGCGGCGTGCGCCAGCCGGACGGGCGCGAGGAGGTTCGTCTCCAGTTGCCGCCGGGCGGCGTCCTCGTCCAGATCCGCGAGCGGCCCGCCGCCGGCTACGCCCGCGTTGTTGACCAGGACGTCCAGGCGGCCGTACCGGTCGAGCGTGACGCTGACGATCCGGCCGGGCCCGTCGGGCGCGGTGACGTCGGCGGTCAGTGGCGTGATGTCCGGCCGGCCGGCGGCGGTCTCCGACAGCGGCGCGGCGCGCCGGCCGACGGCGACGACGGCGTACCCGGCGGTGGCGAGGGCGTGTCCGGTGGCCCGGCCGATGCCGGTGCCCGCACCGGTGACCACGGCGACGCGTGGTGTGCGGCGTTCCATGCCGGCATCGTCCGACCCTGCCGCCTGCGGCAGGGTCAAGTCAGAGGCCGAGCAGGACGGGCATCGCGTTCACCGCGCCGTGCACCACGAGCAGCGGCCACATCCGGCGGTACCGGGACCACAGGTAGCCGAGGAACAGCCCGATCACGCCGTGGTTGACCAGCACCGCGGCCAGGTCGATGCCGGGCCGGCCGCTGCCCTGGATGGCCACGTGCCATACCGCCCACACCAGCGACGCGAGCACGATCGCCGGCCACCGGCCCAGCAGCGACTCCCACCGGGTCTGCAGCCACCGCCGGTAGAAGACCTCCTCCAGCAGTGCGTTCACCGCGAAGGCCACCAGCAGCGTGACGGCCAGCTCGACCGGCGTGACGGTCCGCCCCCAGTCGCTGGCCGGCACGGCCAGCGGCGTCGCGTAGCTGAGCACCAGCCACACCGCCACCGGCAGCGCCGGACCCCACCGGTGGGCGGCGTCCGCCGGGGCCGGCCCCGGACGCCACCGTGGCGGCCGGCGGCGCGCGGCCAGGAACACCACAAGGGGTACGCCGAGCAGCAGCGCGAGCTTCAACACCGTGTACGCGGGTTCGCCGCCGAGCAGCGGCATCACGGCGGCGAACGCGATCCCGGCCAGCAGCAGTGGCACCGCCTCGCGGTACGGCGCGACCGGGTCGGGCCACCTCGGGTCGGGCGCGGGCGGGATCAGCCGGATCAGCGCGATCCCGGCCAGCGCCGGGATCCAGCGGCTCCACATCGGCACGGTGCCGTCGTGGTCGGCGCTGTACCTGACGCCGGTGTTGCCGGTCACCACCAGGACAAGAGCCGCGACGGCGACGAGCCCGAGGCCCGCCAGGAGAACTACCCGTCCGGCGCGGGGATGACGGCCGGCGGTCGAAACGTCTGTCGTCATCGCCGGCACGGTACCAACGCGCGGCGAACGGCTCGGGCGGCTCAGCCCTTGAGCGGGTCGTGCCCCCAGTTCATCAGCGACCACCGCCACCGGGTGTCCCGGACGTCGCCGGACGGGCGCTGCGCCAGGTGGCGGTGGACGTACCCGATCACCTTGCGCATGTGCTTGTAGTCGGCGGCGGTCAGGTCGGCGCGCTTGCGGCGCAGCAGGTCGACGATGCGCCGGCCGGAGTCGTGCCCGACCGACTCGCCGCCCTGGGTGCCCTTCTTGTGCCAGCCGACGTGCTTGGACTCCTCGGTCTCCAGCCAGCGGGTCAGCTCACCGGGCTTCATGTTCACCGCGTCGGTGAACTCCCGGTACGTCTGCTGCGGGTCCTCAGCGCGACTCATGGCGCAGCACCTCCGGGCGGTGGGCGACGTCGCGGCCCGAGTCGTCGTTGGTGATCCGGTACTGCGGCTGCTCCGGCGAGGCGTTCACGGTGTGCCCGCGGACGTGGGTGCGCTCGGTCAGCTTCTCCTTGACGACCCCGTACGCCCGGCCGCTGTGGCTGGCCCAGGAGACGTGGTCGCCGGCGCGGAACTCCTTCTCGGCCATGCCGGCCGGTTACCCGCGGCCGGTACCGAGTAACGGAGAGGGTGGTGTCGCGATCGGCTCGGCGCTCACCGGGGCAGCATGGGGGCGCTACCGCCGGCCCGATCGCACCGCGCGTCCGTCCGGCGTCAGCGGGCCGGCTTCTCGGCGACGAAGATCGCGGTGCCGGGGAACAGCCGCCCGCGCAGCGGGCTCCACTGGCCCCAGATCCCCTCGTGCCCGGCCGGCCACTCCGGCTCCACCAGGTCCAGCAGGCGGAACCCGGCGCCGACCAGCTCCCGGATCCGGTCGCCCAGCGTGCGGTGCTGCTCGACGTACGTGGCCACGCCGTGCTCGTCCTGCTCGACGTAGGGGGAGCGGTCGAAGTACGAGTGCACGGCGGTCAGCCCGCCCTCGCCCGGGTCGTCCAGGAAGATCCAGCGCATCGGGTGGGTGACCGAGAAGACCCACCGGCCGCCGGGGCGCAGCACCCGGGCCACCTCGCGCATCGCGGCCGCCGAGTCGTCCACGAACGGGATCGCGCCGAACGCGGTGCAGACGGTGTCGAACGCGGCGTCGGCGAACGGCAGGGCGAGCGCGTCGGCCTGCACCAGCGGCACGCGTACCCCGGTGCGGTCGGCGGCCTCGGCGGCGTGCCGCAACATGCCGGCGGACAGGTCGAGCGCGACCGGCCGGGCGCCCTGGCCGGCGAGCCAGCGGGCGGCGGCGGCCGCCCCGGCGCCCAGTTCGAGGATCCGCCGGCCGGCCACATCGCCGAGCAGCCGCGCGTCGGCCTCGCGCAGGCCCTCCGGGCACCAGACGAAGTCGGCGTCGCCGAGGAACGCGCCGTGCTCGGCCTGGTACGCGTCGGCGTCGGTGTCCCACCAGCCGCGGTTGGCCCGGCGGATCTCACCGGCGTCGACCCGTCGGCGGGTCACCCTGTCGTCGTCCACCCGTCCAAGCTAGGTCCGGCGGCCTCCGGCCGGACGGGTGGGGTGGCGGTTGGGACGGGTGTGACGGACGAGACAGCTGTGGCCCCTTACCGCGCAAAATCTCCGCTTTCGCAGCGGATGAGTTCGCACGGACCCGGGAGGGCTTGCACGCTGTGGTAATGCAGCGGGTAGGCTAGACGATGCGCTCGCGGATCGTGTGCCTCGGCAGGGAGCAGGTGCGCGGTCACCGGAGCCACTAATGATCTTCTCGCGTCGATCGTTCGGTGTGCCCGGCGACGGATCCGTTGGCGCGGAAGAGTCACTGCGACACCCATGCCCGCTGTGACAACCCATCCGACCGGAGCAACCGCCCACATGACGAGCAGCATCGAGGCCACCTCGAGCGCCAACAAGGTCACCCACGACGACCTCGGCTCTGAGGAAGCTTTCCTCGCCGCGATCGACGAGACCATCAAGTACTTCAACGACGGCGACATTGTCGAAGGCACCGTCGTCAAGGTCGATCGGGACGAGGTCCTGCTCGACATCGGCTACAAGACCGAGGGTGTCATCCCCTCTCGGGAGCTGTCGATCAAGCACGACGTGGACCCGGCCGAGGTCGTTTCGGTGGGCGACCACATCGAGGCCCTCGTCCTCCAGAAGGAGGACAAGGAGGGTCGGCTGATCCTCTCCAAGAAGCGGGCGCAGTACGAGCGGGCCTGGGGCACGATCGAGAAGATCAAGGACGAGGACGGCGTCGTCCGCGGCTCGGTCATCGAGGTCGTCAAGGGTGGTCTCATCCTCGACATCGGCCTGCGTGGCTTCCTGCCCGCGTCGCTCGTCGAGATGCGGCGCGTGCGTGACCTGCAGCCGTACGTCGGCCGCGAGCTCGAGGCCAAGATCATCGAGCTGGACAAGAACCGCAACAACGTGGTCCTGTCCCGCCGTGCCTGGCTGGAGCAGACGCAGTCCGAGGTGCGCACCGAGTTCCTCAACAAGCTCCAGAAGGGGCAGGTCCGCAAGGGCGTCGTCTCCTCGATCGTCAACTTCGGCGCGTTCGTCGACCTGGGCGGCGTGGACGGCCTCGTGCACGTCTCCGAGCTGTCCTGGAAGCACATCGACCACCCGTCCGAGGTCGTCGAGGTGGGCCAGGAGGTCGAGGTCGAGGTCCTGGACGTCGACCTGGACCGCGAGCGGGTCTCGCTGTCGCTGAAGGCGACGCAGGAGGACCCGTGGCGTCAGTTCGCCCGCACCCACGCGATCCAGCAGATCGTGCCGGGTAAGGTCACCAAGCTGGTTCCGTTCGGCGCGTTCGTCCGGGTGGACGACGGCATCGAGGGCCTGGTCCACATCTCCGAGCTGGCCGAGCGCCACGTGGAGATCCCGGAGCAGGTCGTGCAGGTCGGCTCCGAGGTCATGGTCAAGGTCATCGACATCGACCTGGAGCGCCGCCGGATCTCGCTGTCGCTCAAGCAGGCCAACGAGGGCTTCGTCGAGGGCGAGGAGCACTTCGACCCGACCCTCTACGGCATGGCCGCGACCTACGACGAGCAGGGCAACTACATCTACCCGGAGGGCTTCGACCCGGAGACGGGCGAGTGGCTCGAGGGCTACGACAAGCAGCGCGAGACCTGGGAGCAGCAGTACGCCGAGGCGCGTCAGCGCTGGGAGGCCCACACCAAGCAGGTGCAGACCTCCCGCGCCGCCGACGCCGAGGCCGCTGCCAACCCGGCTCCGCCCGCCACCAGCGGCACCACCACCTCGACCTCGGCCCCGAGCCGTCAGGCCGAGGAGCCGGCCGGCACGCTCGCGACCGACGAGGCGCTCGCCGCGCTGCGGGAGAAGCTCGCCGGCGGCAAGTGACCGGACGCTGACGCCCGTTCGTCCCACCGGACGAACCGGCGACTGCCTCTGACGACGGGCCCCGTCCCCGCGTTCCGCACCAGCGGAGCGCCGGGGGCGGGGCCCGCGTCGTGTGCCGGGGCGGTTTGGCATGCCGACACCGCATCCGGTTGACTGTCCGGGTGCTGAAGGTGGGGCTGACCGGCGGAATCGGATCGGGCAAGAGCGCGGTGGCGAGCCGGCTCGCCACGCTGGGCGCGGTGATCGTCGACTCGGACCGCATCGCCCGCGAGATCGTCGCGCCCGGCACCGACGGGCTGGCCGAGGTGGTCGCCGCCTTCTCCGACAGGGTCCTGGACGCCGACGGGGCGCTGGACCGGGCCGCCCTCGGCGCGCTGGTATTCGGCGACGAGGCCGCCCGCCGCACGCTCGAAGGGATCACCCATCCCCGGGTACGGGCGCGCAGCGCCGAACTGGTGGCCGCCGCTCCCGCCGACGCGATCGTCGTGAACGACGTACCGCTGCTGGTGGAGGTGGGACTCGCGCCGACGTACCACCTGGTGGTCGTGGTGCAGACGGCCGTGCCGATCCGGACGGCCCGGCTGACCCGCGACCGGGGGATGGCCCCGGCGGAGGCGCAGCGGCGCATCGCCGCGCAGGCCGACGACGCCACCCGCGGCGCGGCCGCCGACGTGCTGCTGAGCAACGACGGCACGCTGACCGAGTTGCACGCCGCGGTGGACGCCCTGTGGCGGGACCGCCTGCTGCCCTACGAGCGCAACGTCCGCGAGCACCGCGCCGTCCCGCCCGACCCGGTGGCGCTCGCCGGGCCGGACCCGACGTGGCCCGAGCAGTACGCCCGGCTCGCCGCCCGGATCCGCCACGCCGCCGGCGGTGACATCCGGGTCGACCACGTCGGCTCCACCGCCGTGCCCGGGCTCGCCGCGCCGGACGTGATCGACATCCAGGTGACGGTGTCCTCCCTGGACGAGGCGGACGGGCCGCTCGCGCAGCGGCTGGCCGAGGCGGGGTTCCCGCGTCTGCCGGGTGACTGGTGGGACGCGCCGCGACAGCCGGAACCGGTGCGCTGGGCCAAGCGGCTGCACGGCGGTGCGGACCCGGGGCGTCCGGTGCGCCTGCACCTGCGGGAGGCCGGTTCACCCGGCTGGCGGTACGCGCTGCTGATGCGCGACCACCTGCGTGCCGACCCGGCACGGCGGGCCGACTACCTCCAGGTGAAGCGGGAGTTGGCGGCCGCGGCGCCGGAGCACGCCGCGTGGGGCACGGTGACCGATCCGTGGTTCGACGAGGAGCACCTGCGCGCCGAGGAGTGGGCCGCGCAGACCGGCTGGCGCCCCTGAACGGGCCGTCCCGCCCGCGCCGGGTCCGGTTCAGCGGGCCGTCGACGCCGACGAGCCGCCGCCGCCCGCCGCGCCCGGGGTGAGGTCGAGCCGGATCCACACACCCGGCCCGGTCCGCAGTTCCAGCCGGTGCGGCAGGCCGCCCCGGTCCAGCCACCAGCGCCTGCCGCCCGGCACCTCGAACACGTCGACCGCCCGGTCGCCCAGCCGGTCCTCCCGGACCCGGACGGTGTCGCCGGCCGGTGCGCGCCGGGTTGTCCGCAGCGCCGCGTCGAGCAGCCGGTCCAGGTCGTCGCCGGGCGGGCGCGCGGGGGCCGCGAGCAGCGCTGCCGGCATCGGCGCCGGGGGTGTCGCGGGTCCGTCGGGGGAGCGCTGCACCTCGGCCACCCGTCCCGGCCGGGCCCACCGCAGGGTACGCCGGCCGCTGCCCTGCTCGATCACCGTGACGTACGCCGACGGCGTCGTCCCGTTCACCGTGCCGGTGGCCCGCAGGTTTGCCGACGGGGCGAGCGGAGCGTCCACCGCCACCGTCGCGCCGCGCAGTGCCCGGAGCCGGGCGGGCAGCGCGGCCAGCCGGGCGGTCTCGTCGTCGGTGAGCGCCCGGGGCTGCCCGGGCCGGCCGCCGAGGGCGTCCACCGGATGCACGGTGGGCCGGTCGGCGCGGGTCAGGTCGACGGTGACGGGGGTGCCGTCGGCCAGCCGACCGGTGAGCCGGTGCAGCCGGGCGTCCGCGTCCACCCACAGCGTCGGCGGCGGGTCACCGGGCGGTCCGAGGGGCGCCTGGAGCACGTCCACCGGGATGCCGCCGACCCGGTCGCCGCGCAGCCACCGCCCGTCGGTGGCGGGCCTGTCGACCCGGTCGGCGCCGAGCCCGATCAGCAGGTCGCGTACCGCGCCCAGGCCGTGCCCGCCGACCGGCTCCCGCATCCGCCAGCGGTCCGCCGGCGGCACCAGCGGGGGACGGGCGGGGGTGGGGAGCGCGCCGGGGTCGGGCCGCACCAGCAGCGCGGACGCGGTGGCCTGGACCAGGCCCCGGTCGGCGCTCGCGCCCGGGCCGCCGACGTCCAGGTAGACCAGGGGGCGCGCCCAGTCGACCCAGCCGACAAGTTCGGTACGGGCACCGCCGGCCCCGACGGTGACCCGGACGCCGGCGCGTACGTCGCGCAGGTTGGTGACCCGCAGCGCTGCCACCCGGTCGGCCTCGGCGGTGGTGAGCGGACGTGCGGTCCCGGTGTCGTCGGCCCGGTCGGGTACCCAGGCGAGAAGGGCGGCGACGAGCATGGCGGCGGAGAGCGCGGCCGCCGCCACGAGCGTGACGAGCGCGATGCGGCGCCGGTCCGGCCCGTCCGGCGGGTCGTCGGCGCCGTCCAGTTCCGGGTCGACTCCCGGCCGGGTGGTGAGTGTGGGGTGGCGGCCGCCGAGCGGGTCGGCCCGGCGGCGCCGGCCGGCCACCGCGGCGGGCCGGGTCGGTGTGCTGGTGCGGCCGCGGCGGTGGCCGCGTCCCGGCTCCCGGGGTACGGCCTGGTCGCCGTCGCCCCGGGCGGAGAGCCGGTGGGGGCGGCTCGCGCCGCGGCGGCGGCCCGGCTCGTCGGCGGGCGGGGGCGCGGCGGGGTCGGGCTCACGTCGCGGCCGGCGCTCGGGAGAGGTCCCCACGAGTGGAGAACGCGAGAGCGGGGTTTCGGTGACGAGCGGGCTCGGTGACGAGCAGGGGCGCTCGCGGCGGCCGGTCAGCGCTGCGCGCGACCACCGTCGGCGCGCACGCCGGTCGTCCCGGGTGCTGCGGCCCTGGCGCCGGGGGCGACCGGCCCCGCGAGGGGGCGATCACCGGCCCGGTCGGCCGCCGCGAGCGGCCTACGGTACGAGGGTAGACCGGTGAGATGAGCCACACAATGGGAATATCGAAGCCGATCAGGGACGGTCCGTGGTCGTGGCCGGAAGTGTCGGACCGCGGGCGTACGGTTGGTGTCATGGCGCTCGACATTCCCCGGCTCGACGGCCGCTTCCAGGTCGTCAGTGAGTTCCAGCCGGCCGGTGACCAGCCGGCTGCCATCGACGAGCTTGAGCGTCGCGTGCGGCGCGGCGACCGCAACACGGTGCTGCTCGGCGCGACCGGCACGGGCAAGAGCGCCACCACGGCGTGGCTGGTCGAGCGGCTCCAGCGGCCGACCCTGGTGCTCGCCCCCAACAAGACCCTCGCGGCCCAGCTGGCGAAGGAGTTCGGCGAGCTGCTGCCGCACAACGCGGTGGAATACTTCGTCTCCTACTACGACTACTACCAGCCCGAGGCGTACATCCCGCAGACCGACACCTACATCGAGAAGGACTCCTCGGTCAACGAGGAGGTCGAGCGGCTGCGCCACTCGGCCACCATGTCGCTGCTCACCCGGCGCGACGTCATCGTGGTCGCCACCGTCTCGGCGATCTACGGCCTGGGCACGCCGGAGGAATACCTCGACCGGGCCGTGCGGGTGAAGGTGGGGCAGGAGCTCGACCGCGACCAGCTGCTGCGGCGGCTGGTCGACATCCAGTACACCCGCAACGACATGGCCTTCCAGCGCGGCACCTTCCGGGTCCGCGGCGACACGCTGGAGATCATCCCGGCCTACGAGGAGCTGGCGGTCCGCATCGAGCTGTTCGGTGACGAGATCGAGAAGCTCTACTACCTCAACCCGCTGACCGGTGACGTGGTCCGCGAGGTCGACAGCCTGATGATCTTCCCGGCCACGCACTACGCCGCCGGCCCCGAGCGGATGGAGCGGGCGATCCGCGACATCGAGGCCGAGCTGGGCGAGCGACTGGCCGAGCTGGAACGGCAGGGCAAGCTGCTGGAGGCCCAGCGCCTGCGCATGCGCACCACCTACGACATCGAGATGATGCGCCAGGTGGGCTTCTGCTCCGGCATCGAGAACTACTCCATGCACATCGACGGCCGGCTGCCGGGCAGCCCGCCGCACTGCCTGCTCGACTACTTCCCCGACGACTTCCTCACCGTGGTCGACGAGTCGCACGTGACGATCCCGCAGATCGGCGGCATGTACGAGGGCGACGCCTCCCGCAAGCGGATGCTGGTCGACCACGGCTTCCGGCTGCCGAGTGCCGCCGACAACCGGCCGCTGCGCTTCGACGAGTTCCTGGAGCGGGTGGGCCAGATGGTCTACCTCTCCGCCACCCCCGGCCCGTGGGAGCTGGAGCAGGCCCAGGGCGAGTTCGTCGAGCAGGTGATCCGGCCCACCGGCCTGATCGACCCCGAGGTGGTTCTCAAGCCGACGAAGGGCCAGATCGACGATCTCATGCACGAGATCAAGCTGCGCACCGAGCGGGACGAGCGGGTGCTCGTCACCACGCTGACCAAGAAGATGGCCGAGGACCTCTCCGACTACCTGCTGGAGAACGGCATCCGGGTGCGCTACCTGCACTCCGAGGTCGACACGCTGCGCCGGGTCGAGCTGCTGCGCGAGCTGCGCAAGGGCGACTACGACGTGCTCGTCGGCATCAACCTGCTCCGGGAGGGTCTCGACCTGCCCGAGGTCTCCCTGGTGGCGATCCTCGACGCCGACAAGGAGGGCTTCCTGCGCAGCGGCCGGTCGCTGATCCAGACCATCGGCCGCGCGGCCCGGAACGTCTCCGGCCAGGTCCACATGTACGCCGACAAGATCACCCCGTCGATGGCGAGCGCCATCGACGAGACCAACAGGCGCCGGGCCAAGCAGATCGCGCACAACGAGGCCAACGGCATCAAGCCGGAGCCGCTGCGCAAGAAGATCCACGACATTCTCGACGACATCTACCGCGAGGCGGAGGACACCGAGAACAGCAACGTCGGCGGTGCCGTGCGGCAGTTGTCCCGGGGCAAGGCGCCGGTCAAGGAGACGCGGAGCCGCCGGGGTGCCGCCGCGACCCCGTCGCGCGAGGGGATGGCCCGGGCCGACCTGGCCAACCTCATCCAGGAGCTCAACGACCAGATGCTCGCCGCCGCGCGCGAGCTGCAGTTCGAGTTGGCCGCGCGGATCCGCGACGAGGTCGCCGACCTCAAGAAGGAGCTCCGCGGGATGGACGCTGCAGGGGTCCGGTGACCGGCGTGACGGCCGGGGTGGCGCGATGCTGACCGAGGCCGTCATCGCACGCCCCGACCCGCGGCTGCGTCAGTGGGTGGACCGCTACCTCGGATACCGCGAGGACGCGCCCGTCCCGCTGGTGCGCCGGGAGGTGGCGGGCGCGTTCGTGGTGCTGATCCTCGGCTGGGGCGACCCCATGGAGGTGACCGACCCACGCGCCCCCGGCCGGGGCGGGTGCGCCGGAAACGCCTTCCTGGCCGGTCCGTTCGACGGCTGGTGCGCCACCCGGACGGCCGGGACGGGCACCGGGGTGCAGGTGCTGCTGACCGCACCGGCGGCCCGCCGCCTGCTCGGGCTGCCGCTGGCCGAGCTGGCCAACCAGGCGGTGCCGCTCGACGCGGTCACGGGCTGGCTGGCCCGGCTGCGCGACGACCTGGCCGGTGCGCCGGGCTGGCCGGAACGCTTCGCCCGGCTCGACGCCGCAGTGGCCGCACGGCTGGCGGCCACCGCGCCGGTGGACCCGCACCTGCTGGCCGCCTGGCGGCGCCTGGGCGGCAGCGGCGCGGCGGTCGGCGTGGCCGCGCTCGCCGGGGAACTCGGGTGGTCCCGCCGCCATCTGTCGGTCCGGTTCCGGCGGGAGTTCGGCCTGCCGCCCAAGACGGTCGCCCGGCTGCTGCGCTTCGAGCGGGCGTACGCGAGCCTGGGCCGGACGCTCCTCACCGCGGACGCCGCCGTGCCGGACGACGCCGGGTGGGCGGAGCGGGCCGCCCGGTGGGGCTACTACGACCAGTCGCACCTGATCCGGGAGTTCCGCGAGTTCGCCGGCGCCACCCCGGCGGCGCTGACCGCGCCCGGATCGCATTCGTCCAATCCGGCCTGACCGGCCCGGCGGCAGACTGGCTGTCATGCGAAGCATCTATCCGGTCCTGCGGTACCCCGACGTGCGAGCCGCCGCCGGTTTCCTCTGTTCCGCGTTCGGCTTCACCGTGCGCGAGGCCCACGAACTCCCGGACGGCACGATCGGCCACGCCGAGCTGGCGTACGGCGACGACCTGGTGATGCTCGGCCCGGGGCCGGCGCCCCGGTCCCGGCCCGCCGACGACGACTACCGCGTCTACGTGGCGATCGACGACGTCGACGCGCACCACGAGCGTGCCCGGGCAGCCGGCGCGGAGATCGTCCGGGCGCCGTTCGACACCGACTACGGCTCCCGTGACTACGCCGCCCGCGACCTCGCCGGGCTGGTCTGGTCGTTCGGTACCTACCGGCCCTGAGCGCGCCGCCCGCCCGGTTGCGCTGTGTGGGCGAGGTATTGCCGAGCGTGACGGTGATGCGTACGCTCCCTCCCGGGAGGCGTGCATGCCGTTGTCAGCAAGTCCTGTGGTCCGGAGGGCGCGGCTCGGTGTGGAGCTGCGCCGGCTGCGTCGTCGCGAGTCGCTCACGTTGGAGCAGGTCTGCGCCCGGCTCGGCTGGGCGTCCACGTCGAAGCTGTCCCGCATCGAGCTGGGGCAGAGCCGGCCCGACCTGGCCGACGTGCTCGACCTGCTCGACGTCTACGAGGTGCCGCCGCCGCAGCGCGACGAGCTGATCGTCATCGCCCGCGACGCCGCCACCGGCCGGGGCTGGTCGAAGGCGCTCGGCGAGATGGGGGAACGCCAGCGGGCGTACGCCGAGCTGGAGGCGGGCGCGGAGCGCATCGTGGAATACCAGTGCGTACTCGTGCCCGGCCTGCTCCAGACCCCGGCGTACGCTCGGTTGCGCGTGTCGGCCGGTGCGGCGCTGACCGGAGAGGTGAACGTGGACGCCGACGTGCGCGCCCGGGTGGCGCGTCAGGAGCTGCTGATCCGGCCGGACCCGCCGCACTACACCGCACTTGTCGACGAGCGCGTCTGCGACCCGGACGGCCTGCCGGGGGACGTGTGGCGCGACCAGATGCGGCATCTGCTCGCCCTCGCCGAGCGGCCGCGCGTCAGCGTCCGGGTGCTGCCGTCAGCGGT
Organism: Micromonospora sp. CA-248089; assembly: GCF_050948515.1. Taxonomy (NCBI): domain Bacteria; kingdom Bacillati; phylum Actinomycetota; class Actinomycetes; order Micromonosporales; family Micromonosporaceae; genus Micromonospora; species Micromonospora sp. CA-248089. Next base: position 4,530,037 of record NZ_CP192016.1, on the reverse strand, counting down.
GTCGAGCGGCGACGGACCGCACCCGCTGGCGCCGTTCTCCTACTACGCCTATCCCGACCCCGAGGACCCGCGCACCGTCCTGGTGGAGACGCTCACCACCGACCTGCGGCTGGTCGCCGAGGCGGACGTGACCCACTACGAGCGGATCATCGAGCGGCTGCTGGCGGCGGCGCTGCCGCCGGACGCGTCCGCCGAACTGGTGGCCCGGCGGCTCGGCGCGGCGCCGGTGCCCCGGCCGCGCGGTCCGCACGAGTCGGAGTGAGGCACAGAGGCCGCCGTCGGTCGGGCGCGGCCACCGGGCCCGGCGCCCCCGACGCCCGACGGGACCGGTGGCCGCGCAGCGCGCAGGCTACGACGGGGGTACGACAGTTCAGGCCGGAACGTCGATGAAGTGCTCGACCAGCGGCGGGCCGGCGAAGTGCGGGCCGATCAGCCCGCGCCACTGCGCGAAGCGCTCGGTCTGGCGGAAGTTCACGTCGTGTGCCTCGACCGAGTCCCACTCGACGAGCAGCACGAAGCGGCTGGGCGACTCCACGCCCCGGGTCATCCGCACGGAGCGGCAGCCTTCGGCCCCGGCGAGGATCGGCCGCGCCTGTGCGTAGGCGGCGGCGAACTCGTCCTCGTGTCCGGGCGTCACATCGATGAGCGCAACCTCAAGAACCATGCTGGCAGCCTGCCATGCCGACCCACCGCCGGTACGTCCCGGGGCAGGCGCTCGACCCGATAGAGCTAGCCTCCTAGGACGCACTGCGGGACGTGAGCCGCAGCACGTCGGGAGATCAACCGAGAGCCCGGAGATGCGCCTCCTGGGTGTGATGGTGAACAATGGCGCCCGAGGAGGGGAGTATTCCCCCGCGACGGAGTCGTCAGCACGGAAGAGCGCCGGCACCCCCGGTGGCTCGACCCGGCTCCGCCGGTCGGAACCCGGCACCCGGTTTCCGGCGGAAGAGACCTCCGACAGTCACCCCTGTCAGCGTCGACGCACCCCGGCACCCCACCCGGCGTACGGTGTGTTCCGACGCAGCGTGTCTGCCGGAGGATGGATTTGAACGTGTCCGCATTGGTGTGGGCGGTAACGCTGATCGCGATGACCGCGATCCTGCTCGCCGACCTGTTCATCATCGGCCGGCGACCCCACGAGCCCAGCGTCCGTGAGTCCAGCCTGTGGGTGGGCTTCTACGTGGGCCTGGCGTTGATCTTCGGCGGCGTGCTCTGGCTAACCGCGGGTGGTCGCGTCGCCGGCGAGTTCTACACCGGCTGGCTCACCGAGTACAGCCTCTCGGTGGACAACCTCTTCGTCTTCGTGATCATCATGGCCCGGTTCGGGGTGCCCCGGCAGTACCAGCAGAAGGTGCTGCTCGTCGGCATCATCCTGGCGCTGGTCATGCGGGGTGGCTTCATCGCGGCCGGCGCGGCGCTGATCTCCCAGTTCTCCTGGGTGTTCTACATCTTCGGCGCGTTCCTCATCTACACCGCGGTGAACCTGGCCCGGCAGGGCGAGCCGGACGAGGACGAGTTCAGCGAGAACCTGCTGATCCGGTGGAGCCGCCGGGCGCTGCCGCTGTCCCGGGACTACGACGGAGCGAAGATCACCACGCGGGAGCACGGACGGCGCCTGTTCACCCCGATGCTGATCGTCATGATCGCGATCGGCACCACCGACCTGATCTTCGCGCTGGACTCCATCCCGGCGATCTTCGGCATCACCCAGGAGCCGTACCTGGTCTTCACCGCCAACGTGTTCGCGCTGATGGGCCTGCGGCAGCTCTACTTCCTGCTCGGCGGCCTGCTGGACCGGCTCATCTACCTCAGCTACGGCCTCGCCGTGGTGCTCGGCTTCATCGGCGTCAAGCTGGTGCTGGAGGCGCTGGCCGAGAACAACCTGCCGTTCATCAACGGCGGCGAGCACGTGGGCTGGGCCCCGCACATCCCGATCTGGCTCTCGCTCACCGTCATCCTCGGCACCCTGGCCGTGGCGACGGCGGCGAGCCTGGCGAAGTCCTCGCGGGACCGGCGCCGGGAACTGGCCCAGGCCCGCCGCTGACCCACCCGTACCGTCGGGGCGCTTCCGTGCCGGGGGCGCCCCGACGCGTGTCAGGGGGTCAGACGCGGTGAGCGCCGACGAGGGTGGCGGTCCGGTCGGCCGGCAGCTCCTCCTCGACCACGCGGCGGGTCAGGTAGCAGGCGTGCAGCATCCGGCGCCGGCCGCCGCGCGGCTCGGCCGACACGATCCCGACGTGGTGGATGCGCCGGCCGGGCCGGGCGAAGAAGTAGAGGTCGCCGGGGCGCTCGGCGTCCAACGGCACCCGCGAGGTCGCCGCCGCCTGGTCGTCGGCGTCGCGGGGGAGCGTGATCCCGTACCGCCGCCAGGCCAGGTGCACCAGCCCGGAGCAGTCGATGCCGTCGGTGGACATGCCGCCCCAGACGTAGACCAGGTCGCGCAGCCGCTCGGCGACCGCGAGCACCTTCTCGGCCTCCGGGCGTTCGGCGGGCAGCGGCACCAGGTCGCTCTCCGGGGCCCAGAGCGGGTCGGCCCGTCCGGGTACGCGCACCGGTCGCGTGCCGTCCACCGGCGGCCCGGCCGGGGTGAGGCGGGTGCCGAGGACCACGCCGGTGAGGGCCGCGTCGCCGTCCGGCTCGGTGCGCAACGCGGTGTGCGCGACGTCGACGGTCAGCGGACCGTCGGCCGCCGTCCCGGAAGCGGTCGGCGCGGAGGCGGTCGGCCCGGAAGCAGCCCGCCCGGAGGCGGTCGGCCCGGGGACAGCCGGCCCGGTAGCGGCCGGTCCGGAGACGGCCCGACCGCTTCCGGGCGCACCGGCACCGGAGTGACCGGCACCGGCCGGAGCGACGCCGGCCGGAGCGATGCCGGCCGGAGTGGTGCCGGCCGACGTGGTGCCGGCGGGAACGATGCGAGCCGGATCGGCGTCGGAGGTGTCGGCCAGGTGGGCGGCTCGCAGCCAGCCCGGGTAGCCGTCGGCACCCAGCTTCGCCGCCGGCTGGCCCAGGGCCACCACCCGCACCCAGCCGTCCGGCCGGGTCTCGGTGACACGCACCGGCTCGCCGAGCAGCAGCTGGGTCAGGACGCAGTCACCGACGAGCTGGTCGCGGTCCATGCCGGCGACCCAGGCGGCGACGTTGGGGGAGCCGGCGAGGGCGGGGCAGTCGACCGGACGTACCGCCTCGGGCGCGGTCCAGAGGGTCGCCACCGGTACCCGTACGACGGCCCGGCGGCCGGGCTGAGGCGCCACGCGTACCCCTCTCTGCGGTGGTCGTCGGGGCGACCATATGAAAAATTCTGACGTTGCTCAAGCAGTTGTCTGAATTTTAGCTTCACGCAGCCCGGTGACGCCGAGGCCCGGCGCGTCCGGCAGCAGCACGCTCGCGTCCTCGTACCGGATGCCGCCGGCGACCGGCGACCAGGCCAGCCACCAGGCGGCGTCGAGGTCCGACACGGCAGTGGTGCCGCAGGCGGCGACCAGGCTGGCCGCGGCGCCGACGCCCACCGGGCCCTCCATCATCGAGCCGACGATGGTGCCCATGCCGTGCGCGGCGGCCAGGTCCAGCAGCGTGCGGGCCGGCTGCAGGCCGCCGCACTTGGCCAGCTTCACGTTCACCATGTCGGCGGCCCGCCGCCGGATCACCTCGACCAGGTCGCGCACGTCGAAGACGGACTCGTCGGCCAGGATCGGCACGTCCACCCGGTCACTGACCCAGGCCAGCCCGTCCAGGTCACGACGGTGCACGGGCTGCTCGACCAGCTCCACGTCGAGCCCCGCGTCCTCGATCGCGCGGATCACCCGGACCGCCTCCCGGGGCGTCCAGCCCTGGTTGGCGTCCAGCCGGATCCGCACGTTCGGGCCGACCGCGGCCCGCACCGCGCGGACCCGGTCCAGGTCGCCGCGGGCGTCGGTGCCGACCTTGAGCTTGAGCACGGTGAACCCCTCGGCGCCGCGCCGCGCCGCCGTCGCGGCCAGGTCCACCGCGTCGCCGGCGGCCAGCGTGACGTCCGTCGGCACGCGCAGCGCCGTGCCACCGAGCAGACGCACCAGGGGTACGCCGAGCCGCCGCGCGGCCAGGTCGTGCAGCGCCACGTCGACCGCCGCCTTCGCCGACTCGTTGCCCACCACGGCCCGGCGCACCAGCGCGCCGGCCGCCTGGAGGTCGTCGGCGTCGCGGCCGATCAGCAGGGGCGCGAGCAGTTCGCGTACGCACGCCTCGGCGCCCGCCACCGACGCGCCGGTCACCTGCCAGACCTGCGGCGCCTCCCCGAAGCCGGACCGGCCGTCGCCGTCGATCACCTCCACGACCAGGGTGTCCACGGTGGTGGTACGGCGCAGCGCGGTGACGAACGGGGTGTGTAAGGGGGCCGAGAGCCGGTGGGTGCGTACCGCGGCGATCGTCATGTGGGGCACCCTATAGCCAACTGGCGGCGAGCAGGGGAGGGCCGATGGCCGGACGGGACTGGGAGCTGGTGGGCGCGCCGAACGCGCGCGACCTGGGTGGATTGCCGACGACCGATGGGCGGCGGGTACGCGCGGGGCGGCTCATCCGCACGCCCGCGCTGGGCCGCCTCACCGACGAGGACCTGCCGGTGCTGGGCAAGCTCGGCCCGGCCTGCGTGGTCGACCTGCGCGACGTCCACGAGCAGGCGGTGGCCCCGCCGGACCGGCTGGTGGGCGAGCCCCGCACCGTGCACCTGCCGGTCTACGACGCGGCGCACCCGGTGTTCACGTACGTCTCGGCGGTGTTGCAGGGCCACGACCTGAACGCGTACGCGGCGCTGGCCCGCGAGGGCATGCCGGGGGCGATGACGGCGATCTACCGCTGGTTCGTCACCGGTGAGTCGGCGCGGACCGGGTTCGGCGCGGCGGTGCGGCTCGCCGCCGAGGGCGCGAACCTGCCGCTGCTGTTCCACTGCTCGGCCGGCAAGGACCGCACCGGCTGGCTGTCGGTGGTGCTGCTGACCGCGCTGGGGGTGGAGGAGGAGGCGATCCGCGCCGACTACCTGGTGCACAACGAGCTGACCGAGAGCCTGCGCGAGGTGCTGCTGTCGGCGATGATCGAGCGCCGGCCGGACCTGGACCCGGCGGTGGCCCGGCCGCTGCTGGAGGTGCGCCCGGAATACCTGGACGCCGCCTACGACGAGGTGCGCCGCGCGCACGGCTCGTTCGACGCGTACCTGCGCGACGGTCTGGGGGTGACCGACGCGCACCGCGCGGCGCTGCGCGAGCGGCTGCTGGAGTAGCCGGCCGCGGCCGTGCGCGGGCGGCTGCTGGAGTAGCCGGGTCAGCCGGCCAGGTCGTGCCGCGCGGCCCAGACCCGCTCGGAGACGTGCGCGATCAGCCGGCAGGCGTCGTCGGAGACCTCGTCGCCGTCCGCGCCGCCGTCGGCCAGGTCGGTGGTGGTGCAGACGACGATCGTGTACGGCGGCGCGTCGTCCGGGAACACCACGCCCGCGCCGTGGCGCACACCGCGTACCCAGCCGTTCTTGTGCGCGATCCGGGTGCCGTCGGGCAGCCCGGCGGCCAGGTCCTCGCGGTGCTCCTGGGCGACGAGCACGTCGAGCATGGCGGCGCAGCCGGACGGCGAGGCGAGCGGGCCGGGCCGGGTCGCGCCGAGCGCCAGCTCACCGAGCAGGGCGGCCAGGTCGGCGGCGGTGACCAGGTTGTCGACGCCGGAGTCGCGGGCGGCGAAGTCCTCGATGCCGCGGCCGGTGACGCTGTGCCGGGCACCGGCGAGCGCCCACGCCTGCGCCACGGCGGGCAGCCCCACCTGGCCGATGCAGATGTTCGTGGCCAGGTTGCTGGACCGGATGATCATCCGCTCGGCGAGCCAGCGCAGCGGCGCCTCACCGCCGACGCGGTCCCAGACCGCCTCGTCGTTGTCGTAGTTCCGGGCGTTGGCGAACCGGGGTGCACCGGGCAGCGCGGAGTCGAACGAGTTGCGCACCGGCACCGGCGCGTCCAGGTCGAGCCGGCCGGCCTCGGCGGCCCGGAACAGCGCCGCCAGCACCGCCAGCTTCATGGTGCTCGCCGCGTAGTGGGTGGCGTCGGCCCGCCGCGTCCACGTGGGTCGCGCGCCGGGCCGACCCACGTACGCGGAGACGGTGCCGGGCACCTTGTCCAGGTGCGCGTCGAGCTCCTCCCAGGTCATGGGGGCACCGTAGCCGATCTGCGGGGCAGCGGCGGGCCCGGTGCGGGGCTAGCGTGCGGAGATGACGACCCCGTTGTACGACGACATCGCCGACTGGTACGAGGAGTACGCCAGCGAGACCTCGTCGGTCTACATGGACCGGGTCCGGTCGGTGCTGGCCGACCTGCTCGGTGACGGCCCGGGTCGCTGCCTGGACCTGTGCTGCGGCACCGGGGCGCACGCGGCCGAACTGCACCGTCTCGGGTGGACACCGGTGGGGGTGGACCTGTCCGGCGGGCAGCTACGCCACGCCCGCGCCCGGCTGCCGGTGGCCCGGGCCGACGCGACAGCGCTGCCGCTGGCCACCGGCGCCGTACCGGCGGTGGTCTGCGTGCTCGCGCACACCGACATGCCGGACTACCCGGCGGCGGTCGCCGAGGCGGCGCGGGTGCTGGCACCCGGCGGGCGGCTGGTGCACGTCGGCGTGCACCCGTGTTTCGTGGGCGCGTTCGCCGACCGGTCCGAGCCGGAGCGGATCGTGATCGACGGCGGGTACGCCTCGCGGGAGCACACGGTCCGCTCGTGGAACTCGGTAGGCGTCCGCGCCCGGGTGGGCGCCTGGCACCTGCCCCTGGCCGGTTTGCTGAACGCCGTGACGGCCGCCGGCCTGCGGCTGACCCGGGTGGTCGAGTCCGGCTCCGGTCCTGTCCCCGACGTGCTGGCCCTGGAGGCCACCAAGCCCCACTGACCCCGCAGCCGTGACTTCGTCCCGCGCCCGTTCCCGCGGCACCGGCCCCGTGGTGCGTCTCGCGTCCGTGGCGCGGTGCGGGAACCGTGACGCCGTCCCGCGTCCGGTCGCGCGGTGGTCGGCCCGTGGCGCGTCTCGCCGTCTCGCATCTGTCGCGCAGCCGTGCACCCGTCGCGCAGCCGTGCACCCGTCGCGTCGTCTCGCGCGCCCGTCACCGCGCTCATCCGTCGGCGGAGAGGTTCCGCTGCCGCCCTGCCCTCGCAGTAGCCCGGCGACCCACTTCCGCCCTTCACCTCCCTCCTGCCTTGCCCCCAACCAGCCGCCTTCGTCGCCGTCCGATCCCAAGCAACGGGATCCGCGTCCGCAGAACGAGACACGCGGAAGATCTTGGAAGGAATGCGCCCCTATGGGGGCCATTTCGTACCAAGATCTCCCGCTCACCCCGTCGATCATGAGGTTGGCGGCGGACTTGATCTCCAGAACTGCCGCCAACCTCATGATCGACCGGCGACCGGCGACCGGCGACCGGCGACCGGCGACCGGCGACCGGCGACCGGCGACCGGCGACCGGCGACCGGCGACCGGCGACCGGCGACCGGGGGCGGGGGCGGTGGAAAGGGGGAGCCCGGTCCGCCGAGGGGCGGGCCGGGCTCCGGGTGGGGCTCGTGAGCGGGCGGTGCGTCAGCCGGCGTGCTTGCGGCGGGCGGCCATCCGGCCGCGCTGGGTCTGGTCCAGCACCACCTTGCGGATGCGCACCGCGGCCGGGGTGACCTCGACGCACTCGTCCTCGCGGCAGAACTCGAGCGCCTGCTCCAGCGACAGCTTGCGCGGCGGGATCAGCTTCTCGGTCTCGTCGGCGGTCGACGAGCGCATGTTGGTGAGCTTCTTCTCCTTGGTGATGTTGACGTCCATGTCGTCGGAGCGGGAGTTCTCACCGACGATCATGCCCTCGTACACCTCGGTGCCCGGCTCGACGAAGAGCTGGCCACGCTCCTGGAGGTTGGTCATCGCGAACGCGGTGACCGACCCGGACCGGTCGGCGACCAGCGACCCGTTGTTGCGGGTGCGCAGCTCGCCGAACCACGGCTCGTACGACTCGAAGACGTGGTGCAGGATGCCGGTGCCGCGGGTCTCGGTGAGGAACTCGGTCCGGAAGCCGATCAGGCCGCGCGCCGGGACGAGCCACTCCATCCGGATCCAGCCGGTGCCGTGGTTGACCAGCTGCTCCATCCGGCCCTTGCGGGTGGCCAGGAGCTGGGTGATGGCGCCCAGGTACTCCTCCGGGGCGTCGATGGTCAGCCGCTCGACCGGCTCGCAGGTCTTGCCGTCGATCTCCCGGGTGACGACCTGCGGCTTGCCGACGGTCAGCTCGAAGGACTCGCGGCGCATCTGCTCGACCAGGATCGCCAGGGCCAGCTCGCCACGGCCCTGCACCTCCCAGGCGTCCGGCCGCTCGGTGGGCAGCACCCGCAGCGACACGTTGCCGACCAGTTCCTTGTCGAGCCGGTCCTTGACCATCCGGGCGGTGACCTTGGCGCCCTTGACCCGGCCGACGAGCGGCGAGGTGTTGGTGCCGATGGTCATCGAGATGGCCGGCTCGTCCACCGTGATCAGCGGCAGCGGCACCGGGTTCTCGGCGTCGGCGAGCGTCTCACCGATCATGATCTCCGGGATGCCGGCGACGGCGATGATGTCGCCCGGCCCGGCGGACTCGGCCGGCTTGCGCTCCAGGCCCTCGGTCATCAGCAGCTCGGAGATGCGTACCCGCTGGGTGCTGCCGTCGGTGCGGCACCAGGCCACGGTCTGGCCCTTGCTGATCGTGCCCTGGCGGACCCGGCACAGCGCGAGCCGGCCCAGGAACGGCGAGGCGTCGAGGTTGGTGACGTGCGCCTGCAGCGGCGCGCCCTCGTCGTACGCGGGCGCGGGGATGGTGTCCAGCAGGGTGCGGAACAGCGGCTCCAGGTTGCTGCTGTCGTCCGGCACAGCGCCGTCGGCGGGCTGGGTCACCGAGGCGATGCCGTCGCGGGCGCAGGCGTAGACGATCGGGAAGTCGATCTGCTCCTCGTCGGCGTCCAGGTCGAGGAACAGCTCGTACGTGTCGTCCACGACCTCCTTGATCCGGGCGTCCGGACGGTCCACCTTGTTGATCACCAGAATGATCGGCAGCCGCGCGCGCAGCGCCTTACGGAGCACGAACCGGGTCTGCGGCAGGGGGCCCTCGCTGGCGTCGACCAGCAGCACCACACCGTCGACCATGGTCAGGCCGCGCTCGACCTCGCCGCCGAAGTCGGCGTGACCGGGGGTGTCGATGATGTTGATGGTGACCGGTTCCGAGCCGTCCGCCGGCAGGTACCGCACGCCGGTGTTCTTGGCGAGGATGGTGATGCCCTTCTCGCGCTCGAGGTCCATCGAGTCCATGACCCGCTCGGTGTTCTCACCACGGGCGCCGTAGGCGCCGGCCTGCCGCAACATGGCGTCGACCAGGGTCGTCTTGCCGTGGTCGACGTGGGCGATGATGGCGACGTTGCGGAGGTCGGTGCGTAGCTGCATACCCTCCATACTCCTGTCTGCGGTTGCCGGGGCACGCCTCGGGGTCACCCCGAGACAACCCGGATCTGCGTCGAAAGTGCTGTGCCGACCGTTCCAGCGACTGGCATGCTGACACCCGTGCGGGGTGTCCGATGCCTGACCTGCTGAGCTGGCTGCAGGAGCTGCCGCCCCTGCTGATCTACCTGGCCGCCGCGGCGATCGTCGCGGCGGAGACCGCGGTGATCGTCGGGCTGCTGATGCCCGGCGAGGCGACCCTGCTTCTGGTCGGCTTCCTAGCGTACGCGGGCACGCTGCGCCTCGCGCCCGTGCTGGTGGCCATGACCGCCGCCGCCGTGATCGGAGACACACTCGCGTGGCGGGCCGGCCGCCGGTACGGCCCCCGGCTGCGCGCCTCGGGGGTCGGCGCCCGGATCGGCGCGCACCGGTGGCGGCGGGCCGACTCGCTGCTGGAGCGCCTCGGTGGCCGGGGCGTGCTCGCGGCCCGCTGGATCGCGTTCGCCCGCACCCTGGCGCCCCGGCTGGCCGGGTCGGCCGGGATGCCGTACCGGCGGTTCGCGCCGTGGAACCTGGCCGGGGTGGCGAGCTGGGTCGGCGCCTCGGTGCTGGCCGGATACCTGGCCGGTGAGTCGTACGAGCGGGTGTCGAAGCTGCTCGGCCGGGCCACCGGTGCGGTGCTGGCCCTGCTGCTGTGCCTGCTCGCCGTGGTGCTGGCGGGCCGCTGGCTGGGGCGCAACCCGGACCCGGTACGCGCACTGGCGGCGCGGGCCGCCGCGTTGCCGCCGCTGCGCTGGGTGCGGGCCCGGTACGGCGTGCTGTTCTTCCTGGTCGCCATGCGGGTCGGCCCGGCCTGGACGCTGCTGATCAACCTGGCGCTGGGGCTGGCGCTGCTGTTCGTCGCCGGGCTCGCAGTGGCGGTCCTGCTGGAGGCGGTCGTCGCGCACAGCGGGCTCGGGGTCCTCGACGGGCTGGTCGCCGACTGGTTCGCCGCCCGGCGTACCCCCGGGGTGGTCGACACGGCGCTGCTGGCGGTGTCGGTGCTGCGCGGCTGGGTGCTGATCGCCGCGGTCGCCCTGGTCGCCGCGGTGGTGGCGCGGCGGGCTCGGGCGTGGCGGGCTGACCCGCTCGGGGTGCTGGGCACTGCCGGCGCCGCCGTACCGCTGGTGTTGCTGGTCGTCGTCGCGGACCTGACCGGTCCGGGCGGCCCGGACCGCCCCGGTGACCTGTTCCCGACACAGAACGCGGTGGTGACCGCGAGCTTCGGCACGCTGGCCTGGCTGCTGTCGCGGGGTGCCCGCTGGCCGGTGGGCGCGGCGGTGTGGACGGCGGCGTCGGCGGGGGTGGTCACGGTCACCGGCGCGCGGCTCTATCTGGGCTTCAGCACGGCGAGCGGCACCGTCACGGCGGTTCTGCTGGGCCTGGCCTGGACGACCGTCTTCGTGGTGGCGTGGGCGACCCGGGACCGCCTGGCCGACCGGGACGAGCGTGCGGCGGGCGCGGACCGGGAGGAGCGGACCGCGTACGCGGAGCCGGACGACGGGCCGGCCGACGCGGTGGCGGGGGAGCCACCGCCCCGGCCCCGGGGCCGCCGGTCCGCGTTTCGGGTACCCCGCGGACCTGTCGATCCTTGCTAGGGTGCGCCGACGAGGACTACGGGGAGGTCCGATGCGGCGAGGACTCGGCCGGTGGGCCGTGACAGTGGTGGCGTTGCTCGCGGCGGGCACGCTGACGGCGTGCGGCGACGAGGAACGGCCGGTGCGAGAGGTCGCTGTGGAACTGCCCACGGCGGCGCCGGCGGACCAGCCGCAGGAGGCGCCCGCCGACGCGCCGAGCGAGGAGCCACCGGCGGTCGCTTCGATGGGCGGACGGCCCAGCCCGAGCGCGTCGGCGAAACCGAAGCCGCGGGCGAAGCCGTCCCGCACGTCGACGGCACCGCTGGCCCGGCCGAAGCCGCCGACCGAGACCCAGGTGCCACCGGCGCCGCCGAAGCCGGCCGACGACGGCTGCAAGCCGAGCTACCGGGGCACCAAGGCCAGCCAGAGCCAGGTGAAGGCGGCGCTCGCCGACGCCGCGGCGCGTACCTACTGGCCGACCTCGGCGCCGGACATCCGCATCCCGTCGGCGCTGCTGAAGGCCACCGCCTGGCAGGAGAGCGGGTGGCAGTCCAACATCATCGCCTGTGACGGCGGGGTCGGGCTGATGCAGGTCATGCCGGCCACGGCGGACTGGATGAACCAGCGGTTCGGCCAGTCGTACGACATCGACGCCTACCGGGACAACGCCTACCTGGGCGGCACCTACCTGGCCTGGCTGACCAAGTACATCGGCGACATGTACTTCGAGTCCGACTACCGGCTCGACGCCTCACTGTGCACCAGCGAGCTGAACTCCTGCCTGCTCAACGCCGTGATCGCGGCCTACAACTACGGGCACGGCGCGGTGGCGCGGGAGGATCAGCCGCTGACCATCCCCAACCCGCAGTACGTGCGCAACGTGCGGGCGCTGATGACCGAGTGCGAGTGCCTGAGCTTCTGAGCGAACCGACGAACGGGCGGACGGGCGGACGGGCGGACGGACGAACGGGCGGGGCCGGCGTACGCGCCGGCCCCCGCCCGTCTGGTCAGTCCCGCGCGGCGACCGGCTCGGCCGGCGTCGCGGCGGGCGCGTCGGCGTCCCGCTTGATCCGTCCGGGCCACCAGAACCGGTCGCCGAGCAGGAACGCCAGCGCCGGCACCAGCACCGTACGCACCAGCAGCGTGTCCAGCAGCACACCGATGCAGACGATGATGCCGATCTGAGTCAGTGTGATCAGCGGCAGCACGCCGAGCACCGCGAACACCGCGGCCAGCAGGATGCCGGCGCTGGTGATCACGCCGCCGGTGACCCGCAGCGCCGACAGCATCCCGTCGCGGGTGCCGGTGCGCCGGGCGTCCTCCCGGGCCCGGGTGACCAGGAAGATGTTGTAGTCGACGCCGAGCGCCACCAGGAAGACGAACGCGAGCAGCAGCACCCCGCTGTCCAGCGCCGGGAAGTCCAGCACGTGGTCGAAGAGCAGCCATGCCGCGCCGAGGCTGGCGAAGAACGAGGCGATCACTGTGAGCACCAGCAGCAGCGGCGCCAGGAGCCCGCGCAGCAGCAGCACCAGCACCGCGCCGACCAGCAGCAGGATGAGCGGCAGGATCAGCTTGAGGTCCTTGGTGTTGGCCTCGTTCGAGTCGTACGTCGCGGCGACCGAACCACCGACCAGGGCGCCGTCGGGGGCGTCCGCGCCGTCCACGGCGGGCGGGGCGGAGTCCGGTACGGCGGCCACGGCGTCGCGCAGCGCCACCACGGCCCGGTCGGAGGCGGCGCTGCCCGGCTCGGCGGTGAGCACCACGTCGATCTGGGCGACCCGGTCCCCGGCGGCGCCGGGGCGGGCCGAGGCGACCCCGTCGACGCCGCTCGCCGCGGCCAGGACCGCCTGCGCGGCCTGCGGGGTGGTGAGCACCGCGACCGGCTGGGTGCTGCCGGCCGGGAACGCCCGGGCGAGCGTCTCGGCTCCGGCGACGGCCTCGGGCTTCTCGCTGAACTGCTCGGTCTCGGACAGCCCGGTGCGGATGCCGAGGCCGCCGAGGGCGAGGCCGGCGAGCAGCAGCACGGCGAGCGCGGCGACCGGCAGCGGCCGGCGGACCACCAGCTCGCCGAGGCGGCCCCAGATCCGGCCCTCGCGGGCGGCGCTACCGACGCCGGGGATGAACGGCCAGAACAGACCCCGGCCGAACAGCAGCAGGGCGGCGGGGAGCACGAACAGCGCCGAGAGCATGGCGAGGATCACACCGGTGGCGCAGGCGATGGCGAGCGCCCGGTTGGTCTCCTGCTCGGAGAGCAGCAGCGTGAGCACGCCGAGGACGACGGTGCTGCCGCTGGCCAGGATCGGCTCGGCGGTACGGCGCAGCGCGCGCCGCATGGCGGCGAACCGGTCCTCCTCGCGGCGCAGTTCCTCCCGGTAGCGGGCGATGAGCAGCAGCGCGTAGTTGGTGGCGGCGCCGAACACCAGCACGCTGGCGATGCCCGTGACCTGGCCGCTGGGCAGGTAGATGCCGAAGGCGGGGACGAGGGACTCCACCACGCGCAGCGTGATCTGCTCGGTGGCGCCCACGACCAGCAGCGGTACGAGCCACAGGAACGGGCTGCGGTAGGTGACCAGCAGCAGCACCGCCACGACGGCGGCGGTGACCAGCAGCAGCGTGGTGTCCGCGCCCTGGAACACCTTGCCCAGGTCGGCGGTGAACGCGGGCCCGCCGGTGACCTCGACGGTCAGCTCACCGGGCAGATCACCGACCGCCTCGCGGAGCTTCTCCACCTCGTCGACCACCGCCGACGGGCCGCCCTCGGTGGACAGCGGCACCGCGACCAGCGCCACCGTGCCGTCCGGGGAGACCTGGGCGGGGGAGACCCGTCCGCCCGCGGCGAGCGAGCTCAACTCGCCGCCGAGGCCGTCGAGGACGCCCCGGTCGGCTCCGCTCAGCGGGGCCTGGTCGGCGCGGCTGACCACCACCAGGGCGGTCTGGGCGTCCTTGGAGGGCAACTGGTCCTGCAGTCGCTCGACCTGCGTCGACTGCCATTCCACGGACAGGCCGGTGCCGGAGACGGGCTCGGGATTGTCCGGCTTCGGTAGCCCGAAGGCGACCACGCCGACGACGAGCGCGGCGGCCAGGGTGAGCCAGGCGGCCAGCCGGCCCCGGACGACGCGGGTGAACAGAGACATCTGATGCCCTCACATGTTGGTCGCGGGGGATTCTCTTTAAACGAGTATCTTGATGAGCGAGATTATCCGGGGTGGTTCTATGCTGCAACCGGAACTGTTCGACAGGGGGTGGCGGCAAGCGGTGGCGGCGCACAGGATGTATCGGCGACGCGACGACCCGCGCGGGCGCATGGTCGCCGACATCACAAACGACCTGCGCCGTTACTCGGTCGACGCCCAGCACATCGGGCACGCGTTCGCCGGGCTGCACGGCCTGAACGCCACCGACCTGTACGCGCTGATCGCGGTCATGGAGGCCGAGCTGGTGGGCGACCCGATCACCCCCGGCCGGCTCGGTGAGGCGCTCAACCTCTCCTCCGGCTCGGTGACGGCGCTGGTCGACCGGCTGGAGCGCGGCGGGCACATCCGGCGCGACCGGGACACCGCCGACCGTCGCAAGATCCTCCTGCACTACGCCGACCGCGGCGCGACGCTGGCGCAGAGCTTCTTCGGGCCGCTGGGCCGCCGTACCGACGAGGTGATGGACCGCTTCAGCGACGACGAGCTGGCCGTGGTGCACCGGTTCATGGCCGAGATGGTGCACTCCATGCGCACCCACCGGGACGAGATCCGCGCCGCGCCCCGCCGTGGCGCCGCCTCCGGAGACGCCTGATCGTGCGGCTGGTCACCCGGGCCGCCGCCGCGGCGCTGCGACTGCCCGCCACCCGGACCGGGCGGGTCGCGGTCACCCGGGACATCCCGGTCCGGGTACGCGACGGCGTGACGCTGCGCACCGACCACTACGCGCCCGGCCCGGCCGCCGCGCCGTGCGTGCTGATCCGCACCCCGTACGGGCGGGGCGGGCCGATCCGGCTGCTCGGCCGCCTGATCGCCGAGCGGGGCTTCCACGTGGTGATCCAGTCGTGCCGCGGCACGTTCGGCTCGGGCGGCGAGTTCGCGCCGCTGGTGCACGAGCGCGACGACGGCCTGGACACGCTGGACTGGCTGCGCCGCCAGCGGTGGTGGACCGGCGCCTTCGGCATGTTCGGCGCCAGCTACCAGGGCTTCGTGCAGTGGGCGCTCGCCGCCGAGGCGGGCGACGAGCTGCGCGCGATGGTCGCCGTGGTGACCGCGTCGGCCACCCGGGACTCCACGTACGCGGGGGAGTCGTTCGCGCTGGACACGGTGCTCACCTGGGCCGAGCTGCTCGAGGCGCAGACGGTGCCCTGGCTGGCCCGGCAGTGGGAACTCAAGCGCGGCCAGCCCCGGCTCGCCCGGGCGCTGGCGCACCTGCCGCTGGCCGAGGCCGACCGGGTCGCCACCGGCGTCACCGTGCCGTTCTTCCAGGAGTGGCTGCGGCACCACACCCCCGATGCCGACTACTGGCGTACCCGGGTCTTCGGTGACCGGATCACCGAGGTCCGCGCGCCGGTGGCCATGGTCAGCGGCTGGCAGGACATCTTCCTGCCGGCCCAGCTCGACGACCATGCCCGCCTGCGGGCCGCCGGGGCGCGTACCCGCCTGGTCGTCGGGCCGTGGACGCACGGCAGCCCCGGGCTGCTCCTGGCCTCGCTGCGGGAAGGGCTGGACTGGCTCGACACCCACCTGGCCGGACGGCCCGGCCCGGAACGCGCGCCGGTGCGGGTGCACGTCGGCGGCGCCAGTGGCGGCTGGCGCGACCTGCCGGACTGGCCGCCACCGGCCACGCCCACCCGGTGGCACCTGCGATCCGGCGGCGGGCTGGCCGCGCAACCGCAGGAGCACGGCACGCCGGACCGGATCTGGTACGACCCGGCCGACCCCACGCCGTCGCTCGGTGGCCCGCTGCTGGTGGCCCAGCGGGCCGGAGCGGTGGACAACCGGCCGGTCGAGGCCCGCCCGGACGTGCTGACGTACACCAGCGAGCGGTTGCGTGAGCCGGTCGAGGTGGCCGGGCCGGTACGCGCCGAGATCCACCTGCGCAGCGAACTGTCGTACCTGGACGTGTTCGTGCGTCTGTGCGACGTGGACCGGCGCGGGCGCTCCTGGAACGTCTGCGACGGCCTGGTCCGCGTCGAGCCCGGGCGGTTCCCGCGCGATCCGTCCGGAGTGGTCACCGTGCCGGTGACGCTCTGGCCGACGGCGTACCGCTTCGCGCCGGGCCACCGCCTGCGGGTGCAGGTCTCCGGTGGCGCCCACCCGCGTTACGCGCGCAACCCCGGCACCGGCGAGCCACTCGGCACGGCTGTGACCCTCCGTGCTGGCTGGCGGGAGATCCTCCACGATCGCGAGCATCCTTCGGCACTGGTGCTGCCGCTCGTGCCAGCACCGTCCACAGCGGGCTGATAGTTCAAAAAACCGTCCCTGAGCTGGGCACTTCTGCCTAACCGTGGTTAAGCTCGGAGCAAGTGCCCGGTGCCGTGCAGTTATCCGGCGGGGCGCGTCCGCGGATCGCATGTCATCACGCGGTGTGATTGTCGTGCCCTCGCCGGTCATCGATCGGAAGGGGACCTGCCATGACGTCGGCCCCGGCGAACCTGCTGGCCGTCCGCAACCTGTTACTCACCTACCTCAACGTCGACAAGAAGGCCGTACGCGCCGACGACCTGGAGCCGGCGGAGGTCGGCATCGTCGGCGACGTCAACCACCGCGGCGGCTACCACTGCGGCTCCGACCGGGTCGTCACGAACGACTACTCCGTGGTGGAGTCCAACCGGGACCGGTCCGGGCTCACGCTGTACGCGTCGGCGCTGGACGTCGGCACGTTCTCCGTCCGCTCCGGCGGCGGCACGCACAACCTGCGGACGTTCTCCACCTGGATGGTGGCGCAGTGCGTGGCGAACGCGGCCGACACCCGGGACATCAGGGAGATCATCTACTCCCCGGACGGGCGGACCGTACGCCGCTGGGACCGGCTGGGGCGGCGTACCGGCGGGGACAGCAGCCACCTGTTCCACACCCACTTCAGCTTCTTCCGCGACTCCACGAAGGCGGGGCGGGACCAGACCCCGCTGTTCCGCCGCTACCTGACCGCGATCGGGATGATCGCCATCGCGAAACCGGAGGACGACATGGAACAGACCGACAAGCTCATCCGGGACACCGGCTCGAAGAACCGCACAGTGGGCGATGCCCTGGCCGACCTGCAGAACCTGCGCAACTGGCTGATCTCGCCGGTCAACACCACGGGACTCGTGAACCCGCCGATGGCGAACTCGCCGTTGCAGCAGATGCTGGCGATGCTGCGCGCCTGGCCGGCGCTGGTGGCGCAGGTGAACGAGCTGTCCGGCAAGGACTTCACCGACGAGGAACAGATCGTCTCCGGGGTGCTGGCCGGGCTGCCGCCGGAGAAGATCGCCGAGGCCATCCCGCCGCAGATCGCCAGGGACGTGGCCGACGAACTGTCCCGGCGGCTGACCGCCTGACCGCCCGGCGCCGCGACCACGGGTCGCGGCGCCGTGGTCCGGCCAATTCCGCAACAGCTGTTGCGCAACATCTCTTGCGAATGCCAGACTCGCCGCATGGAACCCACCGTCCGGCAGGTCACCGACTCGCGGGTGCTCGCCGCGCTCGCCCACCCCCTGCGCCGCCGGCTCATGGACGTGCTCAAGGTGTACGGCCCGTGCACCGTCGGCATGCTCGCCGAACGCACCGACCAGGCCCCGGCGAACGTGAGCCACCATCTCAAGGTGCTGGCCGCCGCCGACCTGCTGGTCGAGGCGCCCGAGCTGGCCCGCGACCGCCGGGAACGCTGGTGGCGGCTGCGCGACCGCGGGGTGCGCTGGTCCAACAGCGACTTCGACGACGACCCGACGGCCCGGGTCGTGGCCGACGCTGCCAGCTCGCTCAACCTGGAACGGCACGCCGAACTGGTCCGCGCCTGGCACTCGGCACCCGACGACGCGCACGCCGCGTGGGGGGAGGGGCCGTTCAGCACCGACAAGTGGCTGCACCTGACCTCCGACGAGCTGGCCGAACTCAGCCGCGAGGTGATCGCGCTGTTCGCCCGGTGGGCCGACCGGCCGATCCCCGACGACGGGCAGCGCCGCGAGCCGGTCTTCGTGTTCGCCCACGGCGTCCCGGGCCGGCCGTGACCGCCCACACCGTTGCGGCGACGGCAGCGCGCGCCTTACCGGGGTGCCCGTCGTGACCGCCCCCGCGTCTACGGCCGGGCCGGTCGCCCCGCCGCGCGGCGGGCTGTTCCGGCACCGCGACTTCCGGCTGCTCTGGACCGGCCACACGGTGAGCGCAGTGGGCAGCAACATGACCGCTGTGGCGCTGCCCCTGGTCGCGGTCGCGGTGCTCGACGCCACCACGTTCCAGGTGGCGGTGCTCACCGCCGCGGCGTGGCTGCCCTGGCTGCTCGCCGGCCTGCCGGTCGGGGCGTGGGTCGACCGGGTCCGTCGCCGCCCGGTGATGATCGCCGCCGACCTCGCCGCCGCGGCGCTGTTCGCCAGCGTGCCGCTGGCCGCCCTGGCCGGGCTGCTCACCGTCGGGCATCTGCTGATGGTGGCGCTCGGCGCCGGCCTGGCCCGGGTCTTCTTCGAAACCGCCGACCAGGTCTACCTGCCCACGCTGCTGCGTCCGGAGCAGGTGCCCGAGGCCAACGCCCGGCTGCACGCCACCCAGACCGCGAGCTACCTCGTCGGGCCCGGACTGGCCGGTCTCGTCGCCCAGCTCGTCGGCGCGGTGACCGCGGTGGCGCTGGACGCGCTCACCTTCCTGCTGTCCGCGCTCTGCCTGCGCCGGATCAGCGCGGTCGAGGCCCGCCCGCACCGTCCGGACGGGACGACGTCGCTGCGCCGCGAGGTCGCCGCCGGATTGCGGTTCGTCGTCCGCGACCCGTACCTGCGGGTGCTGACGGTCTTCGGGGCGGCGAGCAACATCGGGCTCATCGGCTACCAGGCGGTGCTCGTGGTGTTCCTGGTCCGCTCGGCCGAGCTGCCCGCCGGGCTGGTCGGCCTCCTGATCGGACTCGCCAGCCTCGGCGGTGTGATCGGGGCCGCGCTCGCCGCGCGCCTGGCCCGCCGGCTCGGCAGTGCCCGTACGCTGCTCGTCGCCGGCGCCCTCACCGGGCCGCCCGCACTGCTCATCCCGCTGGCCGGGCCCGGCGCGCGGACCGTCTGGCTGGTGCTCGGCGGCGTGCTGGTGAGCCTCGGCGTCGCGATCGGCAACGTGGTGAAGGGCAGCTTCCGGCAGACGTACACGCCACATCGGCTGCTCGGCCGCGTCACGGTGAGCATGCACCTGCTCAACTACGGCACGATCCCGCTCGCCGCGCTGCTCGCCGGCGCGCTGGGCGCGGCGTGGGGTCCGGGCGGCGCGATCCGGGTGATGACCGCCTGGCTGGCGCTGACCCCGCTGATCCTGCTGGCCGGGCCACTACGGAAACGGCGCGACCTGCCGGCCGCGCCGTCCTGATGATGCACTGCGGCGGCGGTCGGACTCCGACCGCCGCCACCGGCACGCGTTACATCGGACGAACGTTGTCCGCCTGCGGGCCCTTCTGCCCCTGGGTCACCTCGAACTCGACCTTCTGGCCCTCGTTCAGCTCGCGGTAGCCACTGCTCTGGATGGCCGAGTAGTGGACGAACACGTCCGGGCCTCCGCCGTCCTGCTCGATGAAGCCGAAGCCCTTTTCCGAGTTGAACCACTTGACCGTGCCGGTTGCCATGCGTCTCTCCCTGTTCCAATGCGGGCGAACACCGGCTCCGCGGCCGGTGATCGCCCTGTACCACCCCGACAGTAACCGTCCGCGCCGGAATTCGCTGCCGGAAGCGCGCGGCGCGCCCGTGAATACGTGCGCGACGGGAAAAAGACCCCGCCGTCGCGCGGCGCACGGCATGCTTGCCCCGATGAGCAGGCAGACGGCTCTGGCCGACCTGGAGCAGGAGATCGCGGCGCCCGGCGCGGGCCCGGACCGCCTGCGCCTGGTCGGTACGCCGTTCGTGCCGGAGGTGCGCCTGCACCTGGCCGAGGACGCCATCCTGTGGTGGGCCCGGATGGAGGCCGCCGCCGGGCGGTCGCTGCCGCCGCCGTACTGGGCGTCGGTCTGGGCCGGTGGGCAGGCGCTCGCCCGGCACCTGCTGGACCATCCCGAGCTGGCCGCCGGGCGGCGGGTGCTCGACCTGGGCGCCGGATCGGGGCTGGTGGCCATCGCCGCCGCGCTCGCCGGGGCCGACGAGGTGGTCGCCAACGACATCGACCCGTACGCGGTGGCGGCCGTCACCCTGAACGCCCGGGCCAACCGGGTCCGGGTGGCCGCCGACGGCGCCGACCTGCTCGACGGGGTGGCGGGCGCCGACCTGCTGGTGGCCGGGGACGCGCTCTACGACGCGGGCCTGGCCGCCCGGGTCCTGCCCTACCTGCGGCGCTGCGCCGACCACGGCGTCGAGGTGCTGGTCGGCGACCCGGACCGGGGCCACCTGCCACCGGACGGGCTGGAACTGGTGGCGAGCTATCCGGTGCCGACCACGGAACCCTCCGTCGACTCGCCGGTGCGCCGGGTGCAGGTGCTCCGGCCCCGCTGACCCTAGGGGTCTCCCGGGCGGGTGTCGGGGACCACTGGGGGATCATGCCCGATGTGCCGGGGTGCCGGGGTGCCGGCGCGGCATAGCGTGCAGCTCATGAACGAACTCGTGGCCGCCGCCGGTGAGCTGCCCACCACCCTGCTGATGGGGCTGCTGGGCGTGGTGATGCTCGCCGACGCCGTACCCCTGATCGGGGTGCTGGTGCCCGGCGACGCCGCGGTCCTGGCCGCGGTCGGCGCGGGTCGCCCGGCCGGAGGCGCGCTCACCGTCGCGGCGGTGGTCGCCGGCTGCCTGGCCGGCTGGTCACTGAGCTTCTTCGCCGGCCGGCGCTGGGGCGGGCAGCTGCGCGACAGCCGGGTGGGCGGCTGGATCGGCGAGTCCCGCTGGGTCGCCGCCGAGACGCTGCTGCACCGCGGCGGCGGGCGGATCGTGCTGGTGGCGCCGTTCCTGCCGGTGTTCAACGCGTTGCTGCCGCTCGCGGCGGGCGGGCTGCGGATGTCGTACCGGCGGTTCCTGGCCTGCGCGGCGGCCGGGGCCACCGCGTGGGCCGCGCTCTACGTGGCGCTGGGGCTCGCCGCGCGGGCGCTGACCGGCCTGCTGCCCGGGGCGCTCGATCCGACGGTGCTGACCATGGCGGTCGGGCTGCTGCTGGCCGGACCGGTGCTGCTCGCCACCCGGCGCCGGCTGCGGGCGGTCACCGGCTGACCGCGCCCGGCCCGGCCGTCACGGGGGAGGCCGGACCGGGCGTGCTCACCAGCCGCGGGCGCGCCACTGCGGCAGTGCGGGCCGCTCGGCGCCGATGGTGCTGTCCTTGCCGTGGCCCGGGTAGAACCAGGTGTCGTCCGGCAACTGGTCGAAGAGCTTGGCCTCGACGTCGTCGATGAGCCGGCCGAAGCGCTCCGGGTCCTGGTCGGTGTTGCCGACTCCACCCGGGAAGAGCGAGTCGCCGGTGAACAGGTGCGGGGTACCGGCCGGGTCGCGGTAGAGCAGCGCGATCGAGCCCGGCGTGTGCCCGCGCAGGTGGATGACCTCCAGCGCGCAGTCGCCGACCGGCACCGTGTCGCCGTCGGCGAGCCGCTCGGCGGAGATGGGCAGCCCCGCGGCGTCGTCGGCGTGCACCAGCGCGCGCGCCCCGGTCTTGGCCACCACCTCCTCCAGCGCGACCCAGTGGTCCATGTGCTGGTGCGTGGTCACCACGGCGGCCAGCCCGCCGTCGCCGACCAGCTCCAGCAGGCGCGGCGCCTCGTTCGCGGCGTCGATCAGCACCTGCTCGCCGGTGGCGTGGCAGCGCAGCAGATAGGCGTTGTTGTCCATCGGGCCGACCGACAGCTTGGTGACGGTGAGCCGGTCGAGCTCGCGCACGGCCGGCGGACCGCCGGGCGTGACGTGTCCGGTGTAGGTCATGACGATGTTCAGATCCATTCCGGTGGGTTCGGCAGGGGGCCGTCGGGTTCGACGGTGAGCAGTTCGCCCGCGCCCCGGCCGGTCAGCCAGGCGGCGAGTTCCGGCGCGGGGCCGGTGACCGTGGGCGCCCCCTCGGGGTCACCCACGACGAGTTCGGACGCCGCGCCGTCGAAACGCAGCACCATGGCCGGGGCGGCCGGGTTGCCGGCCAGCCCGGTCACCACCTCGTGCAGCAGCCGCTGGGCGAACGCCTCCGGCCAGTCCGCGGGCCGGTAACCGGCCGCCAGGTCGACGTGGTGCACCTCGACCTCGCGCAGCCGGCCCCAGACCAGCATCGCCGCCGGCCACGGGCCGCGCCGGGTCTGCACCGTGGCGCCCCAGGCGTCCACCGGCATCGCCGCGACCGCCGCGTCGAAGCGCTGGCCGCTGCGGCGTACGTCGTCCAGCAGGTCGGCGGGACCGCGGTCGGCGCCGGCCTCGATGTCGTCGGCGCGGGCCTGCGCCGAGGCGTACATCGGGATCTCCTCGCCGGTGCGCGCCGAGGTGAGGAGGTTGACGAACCCGTCGGCGTTGCGGGCCAGGTGGGTGAGCACATGCGCGCGGGACCAGCCCGGCAGCAGGGAGGGCGCCGCGACGTCCGCCGCGGTCAGGCCGGACACGGTACGCACCAGCCGGTCGTTCGCCTCGGCCAGCGCGCCGGTCAGCAGCAGGGGGTCGGCGGTCATCTCGTACTCACGCGTCCGACCCTAGCGGGCCGGACCTTGCCGTGCCCGCGGGGAAATCGCTTTCGGCGCGTCGGCGCGCCACCTACCGTCGGGGCCGACGAGGTCGGGCCGCGCGGTCCACCTCGTCGCGAACGCGGCACCGGGAGTCGGAGGGGAGGTGGTGCGCATGCCGGTCGCAGCGCGTGTGTTCCGCCGTACCTCCCCTCGACACCGATGAGGACACCATGACTCTCGATCTGACCGCCCTCGGCTGGGACGCCGGCTGGGTGGCCCATCTCGACCGGCGCGCCGGCCACCGTCACGGGCGCGTCGCCCGGGTGGACCGGGGCGTCTGCACCGTGCTGTGCCCGCAGGGGCCGGTGCGGGCCAGCCTCGGCGGCGGCGTGCTGTCCGCCGCCGCCCGTGACCTGACCGCGTTGCCCTGCGCGGGTGACTGGGTGCTGCTGTCCACCTGGCCGGACGGCCCGGTCACGGTGGAGGCGGTGCTGCCGCGGCGGACCGCCCTGGTGCGGCGTACCGCCGGCAAGGACGCCAGCGGCCAGGTGCTGGCCGCCAACCTCGACGCCGCCGCGGTGGTCGAGCCGGTGCACCCGGAACCGGACGCCGCGCGGATCGAGCGGCTGCTGTCCCTGGTGCACGAATCCGGGGCGGAGCCGCTCGTCGTGCTCACCAAGGCCGACCTCGCCGCCGACCCGGAAGCGGTGGCCCGGCAGCTGGCCGACCTCGCGCCGGGGGTGCCGGTGCTGCCGGTCAGCGCCGAGCGGGGCACCGGCCTGGCGCCGCTGCGCCGCCACGTCGCCCCGGGGCGCACGCTCGGCCTGCTCGGCCCCTCCGGGGCCGGCAAGTCGAGCCTGGTCAACGCGCTCGCCGGGGCCGACGTGATGCGTACCCAGGCGATCCGCCGGGTCGACGGCAAGGGCCGGCACACCACCACCTGGCGGTCGCTGGTGCCGCTGCCGGGTGGGGGAGCGGTGCTGGACACCCCCGGCGTACGGGCGGTCGGCCTGCTCGACGGCGCGGCCGGCCTGGACCGGGCGTTCGCCGACATCACCGAGCTGGCCGCCGGCTGCCGGTACGGCGACTGCGCCCACGACGCCGAGCCGGGCTGCGCGGTGCGGGCCGCGCTGGACGACGGCGAGCTGCCGGTGCGCCGCTGGGAGAGCTGGCGGCGGCTCCAGCGGGAGATCGAGTACGAGAGCGGTCGCCGCGCGGCCCGGCTGGCGGCCGAACGGCGGGGTGGCCGGCGGGGCGGGAGGCGACGGACCGGACGTCCGGCGACCCCGCCCGCTCCCGGGGGATTCTGAACCGGCCCGGGCCGGTCGGGCCGACCTGCGTGGTTCGCGCCCGACCGGCCTGAGCTGGGGGAATGTTCGCGCGACGGAAGTTGTCATACGTCGGGGCTAGAGTTGCCGAGGCGTCTTTTCTGCGCCCCGACAACCTGTGAAAACCACCCAGACCCGGCGTCTGGTGCACAGATCAGCCTCATATCTTTCTTCCGGGAGCACACGCACCGTGGCCGACCGACTGATCATCCGTGGCGCGCGCGAGCACAACCTGCGTGACGTCAGTCTCGACCTGCCCCGGGACGCCCTGATCGTCTTCACCGGGCTCTCCGGTTCGGGCAAGTCGAGCCTGGCGTTCGACACCATCTTCGCCGAGGGGCAGCGCCGCTACGTCGAGTCGCTGTCGTCGTACGCCCGGCAGTTCCTCGGTCAGATGGACAAGCCCGACGTCGACTTCATCGAGGGCCTCAGTCCCGCCGTCTCCATCGACCAGAAGTCCACCTCGCGCAACCCGCGCTCCACGGTCGGCACCATCACCGAGGTCTACGACTACCTCCGCCTGCTGTTCGCCCGCATCGGCGAGCCGCACTGCCCGATCTGCGGCGAGCGGATCTCCAAGCAGAGCCCGCAGCAGATCGTCGACCGCGTCCTGGCCATGGCCGAGGGCACCCGGTTCATGGTGCTCGCGCCGGTGGTGCGCGGCCGCAAGGGCGAGTACGTCGACCTGTTCGCCGAACTCCAGGCCAAGGGCTACGCCCGGGCCCGGGTCGACGGCGTGGTGCACCCGCTGACCGAGCCGCCGAAGCTCAAGAAGCAGGAGAAGCACACCATCGAGGTGGTGATCGACCGGCTCAGCGTCAAGCCGAGTGCCAAGCAGCGGCTGACCGACTCGGTCGAGGCCGCGCTCGGGCTGTCCGGCGGTCTGGTGCTGCTCGACTTCGTCGACCTGCCGGAGGACGACCCGGCCCGGGAGCGCCGCTACTCCGAGCACCTGGCCTGCCCGAACGACCACCCCCTCGCCATCGAGGACCTCGAACCCCGGGTCTTCTCCTTCAACGCCCCCTACGGCGCCTGCCCGGAGTGCACCGGCCTCGGCACCAAGAAGGAGGTGGACCCGGAACTGGTCATCCCCGACCCGGAGCGCACGCTGCGCGAGGGCGCGATCCAGCCCTGGGCCACCGGGCACAACCTCGAATACTTCCTGCGGCTGCTGGAGGCGCTCGGCGAGGCCGAGCACTTCGACATCGACACGCCGTGGCGGGCGCTGCCGTCGCGGGCGCAGAAGACGATCCTGCACGGCTCCGACGACCAGGTGCACGTGCGCTACCGCAACAAGTACGGCCGCGAGCGCTCCTACTACACCGGCTTCGAGGGCGTGGTGCAGTGGATCGAGCGCCGGCACACCGACACCGAGTCGGAGTGGTCCCGGGACAAGTACGAGGGCTACATGCGGGACGTGCCCTGCGCGGCCTGTGGCGGCACCCGGCTCAAGCCGGAGGTGCTCGCGGTCACCCTGGCCGGCAAGAGCATCGCCGAGGTCTGCAACCTCTCCGTCGGCGAGGCGGCCGACCTGCTCGCCGGCATCGAACTGACCGACCGGCAGAAGATGATCGCCGAGCGGGTCCTCAAGGAGATCAACGCCCGGCTGAAGTTCCTGCTCGACGTCGGCCTGGACTACCTCTCGCTGGACCGCCCGGCCGGCACGCTCTCCGGCGGCGAGGCCCAGCGCATCCGGCTCGCCACCCAGATCGGCTCCGGTCTGGTCGGCGTGCTCTACGTGCTCGACGAGCCGTCGATCGGCCTGCACCAGCGTGACAACCACCGGCTCATCGAGACGCTGCTGCGGCTGCGCGGGCTGGGCAACACGCTGATCGTGGTCGAGCACGACGAGGACACCATCCGGGTGGCGGACTGGATCGTCGACATCGGCCCGGGCGCGGGCGAGCACGGCGGCAAGATCGTGCACAGCGGCTCGGTACCGGCGCTGCTCGACAACACCGAGTCGGTCACCGGGGCGTACCTGGCCGGGCGCAGGTCCATCCCGACGCCCGCCACCCGCCGGCTGCAGACCCCTGGCCGGGAGCTGGTGGTGCAGGGCGCGCGCGAGCACAACCTGCGCAACCTCACCGTGAGCTTCCCGCTCGGCCAGCTCATCGCCGTCACCGGTGTCAGCGGCTCGGGCAAGTCGACGCTGGTGAACGACATCCTCTACGCCGTGCTGGCCAACCAGATCAACGGCGCCCGGCTGGTGCCCGGCCGGCACACCCGCATCACCGGCCTGGAGAACGTGGACAAGGTCGTCGGCGTGGACCAGTCGCCGATCGGGCGGACGCCGCGCTCCAACCCCGCCACGTACACCGGCGTCTGGGACCACATCCGCAAGCTGTTCGCCGAGACCACCGAGGCCAAGGTCCGGGGGTACGGTCCGGGCCGGTTCTCGTTCAACGTCAAGGGCGGCCGCTGCGAGGCGTGCTCCGGTGACGGCACGATCAAGATCGAGATGAACTTCCTGCCGGACGTCTACGTCCCCTGCGAGGTGTGCAAGGGCGCGCGCTACAACCGCGAGACGCTCGAGGTGCACTACAAGGGCAAGACGGTCGCCGAGGTGCTGGACATGCCGATCGAGGAGGCGGCCGAGTTCTTCTCCGCCATCCCGGCCATCCACCGGCACCTCCGGACGCTCGTCGACGTCGGTCTCGGCTACGTCCGCCTCGGCCAGCCCGCGCCGACGCTGTCCGGCGGCGAGGCGCAGCGCGTCAAGCTCGCCTCCGAACTGCAGAAGCGCTCCACCGGCCGCACCGTCTACGTGCTCGACGAGCCCACCACCGGCCTGCACTTCGAGGACATCCGCAAGCTGCTGATGGTCCTGGAGGGCCTGGTCGACAAGGGCAACACGGTCATCACCATCGAGCACAACCTCGACGTGATCAAGACAGCCGACTGGCTCATCGACATGGGCCCCGAGGGCGGCCACCGGGGCGGCACCGTGCTCGCCACCGGCACGCCCGAGGAGGTCGCCGAGGTGCCGGAGAGCCACACCGGGCAGTTCCTGCGGCCGATCCTCAAGCTCGACGGCGAGGCCAAGGGCGCCAAGGCGGCCACCACCCGGGCGGCAAAGGCCAACGGCAGCGCCAAGTCGCGGACCCGCAAGGTTCCCGCCGGGGCGCGCTGACCCATCCGGTACGCGTTTTCGCAGGCCGGACCGTCGGTGCCCGGTCTGTGACGCGCCAGTATGAACCGTGCCCCACGCTGGTGCGTGTTTCCGCAGTAAGCCAAGAGAAAGGCCGGATATGAGTGATGATCAGGCGTTGACCCGACCGGTCACCCAGAGC
Source organism: Micromonospora sp. CA-248089 (assembly GCF_050948515.1). NCBI lineage: Bacteria > Bacillati > Actinomycetota > Actinomycetes > Micromonosporales > Micromonosporaceae > Micromonospora > Micromonospora sp. CA-248089. The sequence goes on along the minus strand of NZ_CP192016.1, from coordinate 4,502,631 downwards.
CGCCGTACCCTGCTCGCCGGGGCCGGAGCACTCGGCGCGGCCGTGGTGCTCGCGGGCTGCGGCAGCGACGACGACGCGTCCCCGGGGGCGGCCCCGACCAGCGGCGGCCCGCCCGGCGCCACCGCGACCGGCGACGCCGGCGGCGGCGACCGGGACGGCAGCAGCGCGCTGGCGCGCACCTCGGACATCCCGGTCGGCGGCGGTGCCGTCTTCGCCAGCCAGGGCGTGGTGATCACCCAGCCCGAGGCCGGCCAGTTCAAGGCGTTCGACCCGATCTGCACGCACCAGCGCTGCCCGGTGTCGAACGTCGACGGCGGCACGATCAACTGCACCTGCCACAACAGCCGGTTCTCGATCGTCGACGGCTCGGTGAAGGGTGGCCCGGCCACCAAGCCGCTCGCGGCGAAGGAGATCAAGGTCGACGGCGACCAGATCAAGCTGGCCTGACCCGTTCCGCGCCCCCGCCGGCACGTCGTCGGCGGGGGCGCGGCGACGGTCGCGTGTCAGGGGTGCGGACTAGGCTTGACACCGTGGCTGACCCCTCGACCTACCGTCCCGCGCCCGGCACCATCCCGGAGTCGCCAGGGGTCTACCGCTTCCGCGACGGCACCGGCCGGGTGATCTACGTCGGCAAGGCGCGCAACCTGCGCAGCCGGCTCAACTCCTACTTCGCCGACCCGGTCGGCCTGCACCAGCGCACCCGGCAGATGGTGTTCACCGCCGAGTCGGTCGACTGGATCACCGTCGCCACCGAGGTCGAGGCGCTCCAGCAGGAATACACCTGGATCAAGCAGTACGACCCCCGGTTCAACGTCCGCTACCGCGACGACAAGTCCTACCCCTACCTCGCGGTCACGCTCGACGAGGAATACCCCCGGTTGCAGGTGATGCGCGGGGTGAAGCGCAAGGGCGTGCGCTACTTCGGGCCGTACTCCCACGCCTGGGCGATCCGCGAGACGCTCGACCTGCTGCTGCGCGTCTTCCCGGCGCGGACCTGCTCGTCCGGGGTGTTCAAGCGGGCCGGGCAGGTCGGCCGGCCCTGCCTGCTGGGCTACATCGGCAAGTGCTCCGCGCCGTGCGTCGGCAGCGTCACCGCCGACCAGCACCGGGAGATCGTCGACGGCTTCTGCGACTTCATGGCCGGCCGCACCGACACCATGGTCCGGCGGCTGGAGAAGGAGATGCTCGACGCCAGCGAGCAGCTGGAGTTCGAGCGGGCCGCCCGGCTGCGCGACGACGTCGCGGCGCTGCGCCGGGCGATGGAGAAGCAGACGGTGGTGCTCGGCGACGGCACCGACGCCGACGTGGTCGCCTTCGCCGACGACCCGCTCGAAGCCGCCGTGCAGGTGTTCCACGTCCGCGGCGGCCGGGTGCGCGGTCAGCGCGGCTGGGTGGTGGAGAAGACCGAGGAGCTGACCACCGGCGACCTCGTGCACCACTTCTGCACCCAGGTGTACGGCGGCGAGCAGGGCGAGGCCGACGTGCCCCGCGAACTGCTCGTCCCCGAGCTGCCGGGCGACGCCGACGCGCTCGCCGACTGGCTCACCGCCCGCCGGGGCAGCCGGGTGTCGCTGCGGGTGCCGCAGCGCGGCGACAAGCGGTCGCTGCTGGAGACCGTCGAGCGCAACGCCAAGGACGCTCTGGCCCGGCACAAGCTCAAGCGGGCCGGTGACCTGACCACCCGCAGCCAGGCGCTCGACGAGATCGCCGAGGCGCTCGGCATGAACACCTCGCCGCTGCGCATCGAGTGCTTCGACGTGTCCCAGATCCAGGGCACCGACGTGGTCGCCAGCATGGTCGTGTTCGAGGACGGGCTGCCCCGCAAGAGCGAGTACCGCCGGTTCATCGTGCGCGGCGCCACGGACGACCTGTCGGCCATGTCCGAGGTGCTGCGGCGGCGGTTCGCCCGCTACCTCGACGCCCGCGCCGAAACCGGCGAGCTGGGCGAGGAGACCGCCTCCGACCCCGACCGCCCCGGCATCGACCCGACCACGGGGCGACCGCGCAAGTTCGCGTACCCGCCGCAGCTCGTGGTGGTCGACGGCGGCCCGCCCCAGGTCGCTGCCGCCGCCAAGGCGCTCGCCGAGCTGGGCATCGACGACGTGGCGCTGTGCGGGCTGGCCAAGCGGCTGGAGGAGGTCTGGCTGCCCGACGACGAGTTCCCGGTGATCCTGCCGCGCACCTCCGAGGCGCTCTACCTGCTGCAGCGGGTCCGCGACGAGGCGCACCGCTTCGCCATCACGTTCCACCGGCAGCGGCGTTCCAAGCGCATGACCGAATCCGCGCTGGACAACGTCCCCGGCCTCGGTGAGGTACGCCGCAAGGCGCTGCTGCGGCACTTCGGCTCGTTGAAGCGGCTGGCGTCCGCCACGGTGGAGGAGATCACCGAGGTGCCCGGGGTGGGCAGGCGTACGGCCGAGGCGATCCTGGCCGCGCTGGACGGCTCCACCACCACCGAAGCCGCCCCCCGTTCCTGACCCTTCTCCTGCTCGCGCCTGCTCGCGCCTGCTCGCGCCTGCTCGCGCCTGCCGTCGTGGGCCCCGGCCGCTGTCCGGCGTGCGTCAACAAACGCCCGGTGTCCGGTCCGCCGGCCCGCCACCGCCGTCGCTGCCGCGGGTGGAACGCCATGGGTGTCTCGGGCTGCTTTTGGCACCCATGCCGCTCCAGTCGCCGTCGCCAGGTGCCTCGGGTGGAACGCCATGGGTGTCTTCGCCCGCCTTTGACACCTACGCCGTTCCAGCCACGCCTCTTCCCGATAGGCGAAACCGCCATCCCGTCCCCTGATCTTGCAGTTGGTGCCCAACAAGTGCCCGCTTTGCGAGGCTTGTTGGGCACCAAACTGCAAGATCGGCCGTGCGCGTTCACCGCGCGAAGGCGCCGCCCAGCGCGCCCTGGGACCGGTGTCCGGTTTGCCGGGGTGGCGCGTCGTGGTCGGCGCCATGCTCACGGCGGAATCCGGGGTGGGGCGCAGGCGTTGTACATGGCTGACCGCCCAGGCACCAGGTCGAGCGCCGGACACCGGCCCGCCGAGGCGCCCGGATTGGTCAGGGAATCGGCCCGGCCCGGTCGTCGTTACATCCCCGAGCGACGGGCACCGCCGTCCCGGAATGACCCCGGCCCGCCGGCCGTTACATCCCCCCGGATCGAGCCGCGAGGCCACGCCGCCGGACAGGCCCCGTCGGGTCGCACCGACCCGACCGGGAGCCACGGCGGGAATGAACCCGGCCCGGTGGTCGTTACATCCCCGAGCCGCGGAGCAGCCCTCTTTCGGGCCGCCCGCGTGCCGCCCGTCCGACGGGCACCCCTCAAGACTTTCCCCTTCGCGGCATCCCCCTGCCGCGTATCCCCCACTTCAGGGAGGCAACCATCATGGCTACCACTCTGCTGCGCAAGACCGTTCTGACCGCTGCCGGTGTCGTCGCCACCGCTGGTGGCATCGCCGGCCCCGCCATCGCCGCCCACGCCGCCCCCACCACCGGCACCACGAGCGTGGTCGCCGACCGCAAGAGCGGTCATGGCGAGCGGGAGCTGGACGTGCGCTACGAAGCCCAGCCCAACTTCTACTTCTGCGGCCCCGCCGCCGCCCGCAACGCGCTGAGCGTGCAGGGCAAGAACATCGACGTGCACGCCATGGCCAAGGAGATGGGCACCACCGAGGCCGGCACCAACTCCATCAACGACATCACCCCCGTGCTGAACAAGGAGACCGGCGCGAAGGACGCCTACAAGTCGGTCGAGATCAGCACCCCCAAGGCCGACGACAAGCAGACCGACAAGCTTCGCGCCGACGTGGTCAAGACCGTCGACGCCGGCCGGGCCGTGGTCGCCAACATCGCCGGCACCGCCACCGACACCGACGGCACCACCCACTCCTTCGAAGGCGGCCACTACATCAGCGTCATCGGCTACCGCGACGACGGCCGCACCGTCACCATCGCCGACAGCGCCGACCCGAACACCGCCACCTACCGCATGAGCATCGACAACCTCGCCGACTGGATCGCCACCCGCGGCTACAGCACCAGCTGACCAACCGCACCACCCCGCCGCGCCCACGAGTGCAGAGCAAAAGAGCAAGACGCACGCGGAAGGGCCCGACCCCCACCACGGGGGCCGGGCCCTTCTCGCGTGCGTCAGGACTCGGCGAGGACGGCCAGGATCGCCTCGCCGTACTTGGCGAGCTTGTTCTCACCGACCCCGTTGACCCGGGACAACTCGGCCAGCGAGACGGGTGGCTCGGCGGCGATTTGCCGCAGCGTCGCGTCGTGGAAGATGACGTACGCCGGGACGCCCTGCTCCTTGGCGGTGGCCGCGCGCCACGCGCGGAGCCGCTCGAAGACGGGCGCGGCGGCGGGGGACAGGTCGGCGACCACCGTGGCGGCGCCCCGGGGTTTGGCGGACCGGCCGCCCGCCGGACGTTCCGGCTCCTTGCGCAGGGTGACAGTGCGGCGGCGGCCGAGCACGTCCGCGCTCGCGTCGGTCAGCGCCAGCGTGCCGTAGTCGCCCTCGACGGCGAGCAGCCCTTCGGCGAGCAGTTGCCGCACCACGCCCCGCCACTCGGCCTCGCGCAGGTCGGTGCCGATGCCGAAGGTGCTCAGCGCGTCGTGGCCGTACTGGTCGATCTTGTCGGTGTGCTTGCCGAGCAGGATGTCGATGCTGTGCCCGGCGCCGAACCGCTGGTTGCGTTCGCGGTCGAGCCGGTAGACGGTGGACAGCAGCTTCTGCGCGGCGACGGTGCCGTCCCAGGACTCCGGCGGGTCGAGGCAGGTGTCGCAGTTGCCGCAGTCGGCCACCTCGGTCTCGCCGAAGTATTCGAGCAGCTGGGCGCGGCGGCAGCGGACCGTCTCGCAGAGCGCCAGCATCGCGTCCAGGTGGGCGGCGAGGTTGCGCCGGTGCGCCAGGTCGCCCTCCGACGTCTCGATCATCTTGCGTTGCTGCACCACGTCCTGGAGCCCGTACGCCAGCCAGGCCGTGGACGGCAGCCCGTCGCGCCCGGCGCGGCCGGTCTCCTGGTAGTAGCCCTCCACCGACTTCGGCAGGTCCAGGTGGGCGACGAAGCGTACGTCGGGCTTGTCGATGCCCATGCCGAACGCGATGGTGGCGACCATGACCAGGCCGTCCTCGCGCAGGAACCGCTGCTGGTTGGCGGCGCGGGTCGAGGCGTCCAGCCCGGCGTGGTACGGCAGCGCGGGGATGCCGTTGGCGACCAGGAACTCGGCGGTCTTCTCCACCGAGGCCCGGGACAGGCAGTAGACGATCCCGGCGTCGCCGGGGTGCTCGTCGCGCAGCAGGCTCAGCAGCTGGCGGCGCGGCTCCCGCTTGGGCACTATGCGGTACTGGATGTTGGGCCGGTCGAAGCTGGCCACGAAGTGCCGGGCCTCGGTGAGCCGCAGCCGGGTGGCGATCTCGGTGCGGGTCGCCCGGGTCGCGGTGGCGGTCAGCGCGATCCGCGGTACGTCCGGCCAGCGCTCGTGCAGCATCGACAGGTTGAGGTAGTCGGGGCGGAAGTCGTGGCCCCACTGGGAGACGCAGTGCGCCTCGTCGATCGCGAACAGCGCGATCCGCCCGCGTTCCAGCAGGCCGAGCGTGGACCGCACGGCGAGCCCTTCCGGGGCGAGGTAGAGCAGGTCCAGCTCACCGGCGAGGTAGGCCGCCTCGACCCGGCGCCGCTGCGCCGGATCCTGGGTCGAGTTGAGGAACCCGGCCCGGACGCCGACCGCGGTGAGGGCGTCGACCTGGTCCTGCATGAGCGCGATCAGCGGCGACACGACCACCGCCACACCGTCGCGGACCAGCGCGGGGATCTGGTAGCACAGCGACTTGCCGCCACCGGTGGGCATGAGCACCAGCGCGTCGCCGCCGGCCACCACGTGCTCGACGACCTCCTGCTGGAAGCCGCGGAAGGCGTCGTACCCGAAGACCCGCCGCAACACGTCGAGCGCATTGCCGGTCGGTGGGGAGCCGGCCGGTGGGGAGGTGGCCGATGGGGAGGTGGTCCGCTCGTCGGTGGGGGAGACCATCCGCGCAGTCTACGAGCGTCCCCCGACAGCGCCCGCCTCGGCGAGCCGTCCCGAGGGCGGCGAACTGTTCCGGTCGTCACCCCGTGGAATCCCGAGCCGGGTCGCAGCCGTTAGAGTCGCTGATTGACCATGCGCGGCCGACCGGCCGCGGCGCCACGGCTGGGGGTAGCGGGTGAGCGAGGCGCGTACAGCGGGTGACCTGGGGCCTACCGAGGGGGAGACGGTGCCGGCCGAGTCGGACACCTCCCTGGTGGTGGTGACCGGCCTGTCCGGCGGCGGACGCAGCACCGTGGCCCGGGCGCTGGAGAACGTCGGCTACTACGTGGTCGACAACCTGCCGCAGGCGTTGCTGCTGGACATGGCCGAGCTGGCGTTCAAAGCCGGCGGCGCGGCCCGGCGTACGGCGATGGTGCTGGACGTGCGCTCCCGCGCGTTCTCCACCGACCTGGCCGGGGCGATCCGGGAGCTGCGCGAGCGCGGCTTCTCCCCCCGGGTGGTCTTCGTCGACGCCGACGACGAGGTGCTGATCCGCCGGTTCGAGAGCGTGCGCCGCTCGCACCCGTTGCAGGGCGACGGGCGGCTGGCCGACGGCATCGCGGTCGAGCGGACCCTGCTGGAGGAGGCCCGCGAGCAGGCCGACGTGATCATCGACACCAGCCACCTGAACGTGAACCAGCTGCGCCGCCGGGTCGAGGAGCTGTTCGGTGGTGAGGACGCCCGCCGGCTGCGGATCACCGTGATCTCGTTCGGCTTCAAGTACGGCCTGCCGCCGGATGCCGACTTCGTGATGGACGCGCGCTTCCTGCCGAACCCGTACTGGGTGCCGGAGCTGCGTGAGCACACCGGCCGGGAGGAGGCGGTCAGCGCGTACGTGCTGGGCCAGGAGGGCGCCGACGCGTTCGTGGCCGGCTACGCCGACCTGGTCAACGCCACCACCGCCGGGTTCGAGCGGGAGGGCAAGCGCTACCTGACCGTGGCGGTCGGCTGCACCGGCGGCAAGCACCGCAGCGTGGCCATCGCCGAGGAGCTGGCGTCCCGGCTGCGCCACTCCGGCATCGCCGCCAACGCCCAGCACCGGGACCTGGGGCGGGAGTGACCCCGACCAGGGTGGTCGCCTTCGGCGGCGGGCACGGGCTCTCGGCGTCGCTGCGGGCGCTGCGTCACTGCGTACCCGAACTGGACCTGGACATCACCGCGGTGGTCACCGTCGGTGACGACGGCGGCTCCAGCGGCCGGTTGCGCGCCGAGCGCGGCGGCCTGCCGCCGGGCGACCTGCGTCAGGCGCTCGTCGCCCTGGCCGGTGACCACCCGGCCACCCGGCGCAGCGCGGCGTTGTTCCAGCACCGCTTCGCCGCCGCCGTGCCGCCGGCGCCGACGATCGCCGCGCCGGTACCGGTCGCGGTGGGCGACTCGCTGGCCGGTCACGCGGTCGGCAACCTGCTGCTGCACGGGCTCACCGAGCTGCTCGGCGACCCGGTGGCCGCGCTCGACCACGCCGGGGCGATGCTCGGCGCGGTGGGACGGGTGCTGCCGATGTCCCGCCAGCCGGTCGGCATCGAGGCCCGGGTCCGCGGCGCCGACCCGGAGCATCCGGACGAGGTGTCCACGGTGCGCGGCCAGCATCAGGTCGCGGTCACCCCGGGCACCGTCGAGTCGCTGCGGCTCAACCCGTCCGCGCCGGCCGCGTGCGCCGAGGCGGTGACGGCGGTACGCGCGGCGGACTGGCTGATCTTCGGGCCCGGCAGCTGGTACACCAGCGTGCTGCCGCACCTGCTGGTGCCGGGGCTGGCCGACGCGATCGTGTCCAGCCCGGCGCGGCGGCTGGTGACACTCAACCTGGTGGCCGAGAAGGAGACCTCGGGGCTCTCCCTGCCCGACCATCTGGACACACTGCGGCGCTATCTGCCTGAGCTGAAGGTGGACCGGGTGCTCGCCGACTCCACGGCGGTGGGTGATCCCGCGGCGGTCGAACGTGCGGCAGAATCGCTTGGTGCCCGGCTGGTCCTCGCTCCCGTCGCCGTCCTGGACGGCACGCCCCGTCATGACCCAGCCGCCCTGGGCGCCGCGCTGGTGCCTGTCCTGCGCGCCGATCGTTAGACACGTACGTAAACACCGGCGACACGCCGGAACCGGTCCGTGAGGGGGCGCACTATGGCGATGACGGCTGCGGTCAAGGACGAGCTGAGTCGGGTCGACGTGCCCAAGCCCTGCTGTCGCCGGGCGGAGATGGCCGCCCTGCTGCGTTTCGCCGGCGGCCTGCACATCGTGTCGGGCCGCGTCGTGGTCGAGGCGGAGCTGGACACCGGCGCGGTGGCCCGCCGGCTGCGGCGGGAGATCGCCGAGGTCTACGGCTACCCGAGCGAGATCCACGTGCTCGCCTCCGGCGGCCTGCGCAAGGGCAGCCACTTCATCGTGCGGGTGGTCAAGGACGGCGAGGCGCTCGCCAGGCAGACCGGCCTGCTCGACGTGCGGGGCCGCCCGGTGCGCGGCCTGCCGCCGCACGTGGTCGCCGCGAACGTCTGCTGTGCCGTGTCGGCCTGGCGGGGCGCGTTCATGGCGCACGGCTCGCTGACCGAGCCGGGCCGTTCGAGCGCCCTGGAGATCACCTGCCCCGGCCCGGAGTCGGCGCTGGCGCTGGTCGGCGCCGCCCGCCGGATCGGCATCACCGCCAAGAACCGCGAGGTGCGCGGCGTGGACCGGGTGGTGGTCAAGGACGGTGACGCGATCGCCGCGCTGCTCACCCGCATCGGCGCGCACTCCAGCGTGCTGGCCTGGGAGGAGCGGAGGGTACGCCGGGAGGTGCGCGCCACCGCCAACCGGCTGGCCAACTTCGACGACGCCAACCTGCGCCGCTCCGCGCGGGCCGCGGTCGCCGCCGCCGCCCGGGTGACCCGCGCGCTGGAGATCCTCGCCGACGACGCCCCGAACCACCTGACCTCGGCCGGGCGGCTGCGGCTGGAGCACCGTCAGGCCTCGCTGGAGGAGCTGGGCGCGCTCGCCGAGCCGCCGCTGACCAAGGACGCCATCGCCGGCCGGATCCGCCGGCTGCTCGCGCTGGCCGACAAGCGTGCCCGTGACCTGGGCATCCCGGATACGGAAGCGGCAGTCACGCCGGACATGCTCGTGGTCTGATAGGACTCGGGCGGCAGCGCACCGCGAGCGGGATCACCACCCGCCGCAGCGCGACGCCGCGCGCTCGGATATGGTCGCTGCGTACGGCAAGGGGGCCGGAACAGGCGCTCCTCGCCGTGCTCACCGCCTCGGGCGGTCAGGTCTCCGGGACCGCGGCGGGGTGGCCGAGATGACATGTCGACGGCCGGCTCCAACGGTCGGCGCACACACCTCCGCCGGCCCCGGTCTGGCGCCGGCGGACCAGAACGCGAGGAGATGGGACCTGTGACCATCCGGGTTGGCATCAACGGCTTCGGCCGGATCGGCCGCAACTTCTTCCGGGCAGTGCTGGCGTCCGGCGCTGACATCGAGGTCGTGGCGGTCAACGACCTGACCGACAACGCGACGCTCGCCCACCTTGTCAAGTACGACAGCATCCTGGGCCGCCTCCCGCACGAGGTGAAGGCCACCGCCGACGAGATCACCGTGGGCGGCAAGACCATCAAGGCGTACGCCGAGAAGGACCCGGCCAAGCTGCCGTGGGGCGAGGTCGGCGCCGACGTCGTCATCGAGTCCACCGGCTTCTTCACCGACGGCACCAAGGCGAAGGCGCACCTCGACGGCGGGGCCAAGAAGGTCATCATCTCCGCGCCGGCGAAGAACGAGGACGTCACCGTGGTCATGGGCGTCAACCAGGACCAGTACGACCCGGCCAAGCACAACATCATCTCGAACGCCTCCTGCACGACGAACTGCCTCGCGCCGATGGCGAAGGTCCTGCAGGACACGTTCGGCATCAAGCAGGGTCTGATGACCACCATCCACGCGTACACGCAGGACCAGAACCTGCAGGACGCGCCGCACAAGGACCTGCGCCGGGCCCGGGCCGCCGCGCTCAACATCGTGCCGACCTCGACCGGCGCCGCGAAGGCCATCGGCCTGGTGCTGCCGGAGCTCAAGGGCAAGCTGGACGGCTACGCGCTGCGCGTGCCGATCCCGACCGGCTCGGCCACCGACCTGACCGTCGAGGTCGGCCGGGAGACCACTGTGGACGAGGTGAACGCCGCGCTCAAGGCCGCCGCCGAGGGCCCGCTGCGGGGCATCCTCACCTACAACGAGGACCCGATCGTCTCCGCCGACATCGTGACCGACCCGGCGTCGTGCATCTTCGACGCGCCGCTGACCAAGGTGATCGGCAACCAGGTCAAGGTCGTCGGCTGGTACGACAACGAGTGGGGCTACTCGAACCGCCTGGTGGACCTGGTGAAGCTGGTGGGTCAGTCGCTGTGACGATCCGTAACCTCGACGACCTGCTCGCCGAGGGGGTGTCGGGTCGGCGCGTGCTGGTGCGCGCCGACCTGAACGTCCCGCTCGACAAGCAGACCGGGGAGATCACTGACGACGGCCGGATCCGGGCCGTCCTGCCGACGCTGAGCGCGCTGGTGCAGGCCGGCGCGAAGGTGGTCGTCTGCTCGCACCTGGGCCGCCCGAAGGGCGCGCCGGACCCGCAGTTCAGCCTCCGCCCGGTCGCCGGGCGGCTCGGTGAGCTGCTCGGCTCCCCGGTGCACTTCGCCGAGGACACCGTCGGCGACTCGGCGCGGGCATGCGTGGCCGACCTGGCCGACGGGCAGGTCGCGCTGCTGGAGAACCTGCGGTTCAACAAGGGCGAGACCAGCAAGGACGACGCGGAGCGGGGCGCGTTCGCCGACCAGCTCGCCGCGCTCGGTGACGCCTACGTGGACGACGCGTTCGGCGCGGTGCACCGCAAGCACGCCAGCGTGCACGACGTACCGGCCCGGCTGCCGCACTTCGCGGGCCGGCTGGTGCTGCGCGAGGTCGAGGTGCTCAGCCGCCTCACCGGCTCCCCGGAGCGGCCGTACGTGGTGGTGCTGGGCGGCTCGAAGGTCTCCGACAAGCTCGCCGTGATCGAGGCGCTGCTGCCGACCGTGGACCGGCTGCTCATCGGCGGCGGGATGTGCTTCACCTTCCTCAAGGCCCAGGGCCACGAGGTGGGCACGTCGCTGCTGGAGAAGGACATGGTCGAGACCTGCCGCAACCTGATAGAGCGCGCGCCGGGCAAGATCATGCTCCCGGTCGACGTGGTGGCCGCCGACGCGTTCGCGCCCGATGCCGCGCACGACACCGTGCCGGCCGACGGCATCCCCAGCCACCGGCTGGGCCTGGACATCGGCCCGGAGACGGTGGCCGGTTTCGCCGCCGCGCTGTCGCAGGCGAAGACCATCTTCTGGAACGGCCCGATGGGCGTGTTCGAGATGGCGGCGTTCGCCAACGGCACCCGGGGCGTGGCCGAGGCGATCACCAAGGCCGACGCGTTCAGCGTGGTCGGCGGCGGCGACTCGGCCGCGGCGGTGCGCGCGCTGGGCCTCGACGAGTCGTCGTTCGGGCACATCTCCACCGGTGGTGGCGCCTCCCTGGAATACCTGGAGGGCAAGACCCTCCCCGGCATCGCGGCCCTGGAGAACTGAATGGCGAGCACGACCCGCCGGCCGCTGATGGCCGGCAACTGGAAGATGAACCTGAACCACCTCGAGGCCAACCTGCTGGTGCAGAAGCTGGCCGCGAGCCTGAACGAGAAGCAGCTCACCGACGTCGAGTGCGTGGTGCTGCCGCCCTTCACCGACCTGCGTACCGTGCAGACCGCCGTGGACGGCGACAAGCTGCTGATCGGCTACGGCGCGCAGGACCTCTCTCCGCACCCGTCCGGCGCGTACACCGGTGACATCGCCGGGTCGATGCTGGCCAAGCTGGGGTGCGGGTACGTGGTGGTCGGCCACTCCGAGCGGCGGCAGTACCACAACGAGGACGACGCGCTCGTCAACGCGAAGGTGGCGGCGGCGCTGGCGAACGGGCTCACCCCGATCCTCTGCATCGGCGAGGGCCTGGAGGTCCGGGAGCAGTCGGGTCAGGTGCGGCACTGCTGCGACCAGCTCGACGGCGCGCTGAAGGGGCTCACCGCCGAGCAGGTCACCAAGGTCGTCGTGGCGTACGAGCCGGTCTGGGCGATCGGCACCGGCAAGACGGCGACCCCGGAGGACGCCCAGGAGGTCTGCGGCGCGGTGCGCAAGCGCATCGCCGAGACCTACGACGAGGGCACCGCCGCGCAGGTCCGGATCCTGTACGGCGGGTCGGTCAAGGCGTCGAACGTCGCCGCGATCATGGCGCAGCCGGACGTGGACGGGGCCCTGGTCGGGGGCGCCAGCCTGGACGCGGACGAGTTCGCGCAGATCTGCCGGTTCCCGGAGCACATCGCTCGCTGATCGCTCGCTATCCTTGACGCTGCCCGTCCACCGGTCGGTGCCGCCGTGCCCGACAGGTCCGGGCAGTGATCGCAACGAGAGGACTGACCCCCGCCATGCCGATCTGGTTCGCCTACACGATGATCACGTTGCTGGTCATCACCAGCGTGCTGCTCGTCCTGCTGATCCTCCTGCACCGCGGCAAGGGCGGCGGGTTGTCGAGCATGTTCGGCGGCGGCGTCAGCTCCAGCCTGGCCGGTTCGTCGGTGGCCGAGAAGAACCTCGACCGCTACACCGTTCTGGTGGGAATCGTCTGGTTCGCCTGCATCGTCGGGCTCGGACTCTGGCTGCGGCTGCAGATGGCCAGCGGCACCTGAGTCGGCGCTGAGAAGCGTACAATCTGCGCGCGGTCCGTCACGGACCGCGCGCAGTTTTGTTTCTCCGCGCGTCGCCCGTCGCCTGCCCCCTCCGGCGGCGGTCCCCTCCGACGACAGGGAGCGAGCAACCGTGCCCAGCAACAACGTCATCCGCGGCACCCGGGTCGGGTCCGCCCCCGAGCGGTTCGACCAGCGGGTGGAGCCCGCGCCGCGCCGCCCGGTCGTCTACTGGTGCCGCCACGGGCACCGGGTCGAGTTCCTGATCGCCGCCGAGGCGGAGACGCCGGCGGCCTGGGAGTGCCCCCGCTGCGGTGAGCCCGCCGGCCCCGACCCGGGCGCCCCGCCGGACCGCGAGCGCGCCGAGCCGTACAAGACCCATCTCGCGTACGTGCAGGAGCGGCGCACGCCGGAGGAGGGGGAGGCGCTGCTGGCCGAGGCCCTCGACGCGCTGCGCCGACGTCGTGGCCGCGCCTGAGCCGAGGTGTTGAGAAGGGGCCCCTTCTCTACCGGAGACGTTAAGAAGGGGCCCTTCCTTACACCTCAGCGGAGGCTTCGCAGGCGCGGCGGCACGTTCGCCGCCGCGGCCCGGTCGAGCAGCCAGAGGGTACGGGAGACGCCCTGCACCCCGGCGGCCGGCACCTGCACCGGCCCGGCCCCGGCCAGCGCCATGCCCACCGCCCGGGCCTTGTCCGCCCCGGCGGCGATCAGCCAGACCTCCTCGGCCGTGTTGATCGTCGGCAGGGTCAGCGTGGTCCGCACCGGCGGCGGCTTCGGGCTGCCCCGCACCGCGCTGACCGGCCGGTTGTCGTGGTGCACCGGGTGCTCCGGGAACACCGACGCCACGTGCCCGTCCTCGCCGACGCCGAGCATCAGCACGTCGAAGTGCGGCACGATCGCGTTACCGGGCCGGGCGGCGGCGGCCAGCTCCCGGGCGTACCCGGCGGCGGCCGCCTCCGGGTCGTCACCGGCGGGGCCGTCGGAGGCAGGCATCGGGTGGATCCGGGCCGGGTCCAGCGGCACCGTGTCCAGCAGCGCCGCCCGCGCCTGCGTCTCGTTGCGCTCCGGGTCACCGGCGGGCAGGAACCGCTCGTCACCCCACCACACGTCGACCCGGGACCAGTCGACCGCGTCCCGGGCGGGCAGCTGCCCGACCGCCCGGTACACCGCCGCGGCGATCCGCCCGCCGGTCAGCACCACCGACGCCTGGCCGCGCTCGGCCTGCGCGTCGAGCAGCTTCACCACCAACCGGGCCGCCACCGCCTGCGCCAGCAGGTCGGGGTCGGCGTGTACGGCGACACTCGCCTCAGTCATCCGTCGAGCCCTCGTGTTCCGACCGCCCACCGGCGGTCACCTGTGCCTCCGACCGCCCGGTCCGGGCGGTCACTCGTTCGCGGTCGCGCCCGCGTGCGCGGTCACGCCGGCCTCGGCCCGCTGGGCGGTCGCCGGATCCTTCCACACGTGCACCCGCTGAGCCGGACGCTGGTCGAGCCCGGTGATCCCGGCGGTGGCGCCGAGCGCCTCCGCGTACACCTGGTCGGCGTCGAGGCGGCGCAGCTCCTCGGCCAGTTCGTCGCCGAGCGGCCGGCGTACCAGCGGCAGCATGCGGTCCTCCTGCCCGGTACGCCGGAACACCGCGACGCTGTCGTCCCGGGTGAGCGTCAGCTCGTCGCCGTTGGCGCAGCGCAGCTGCACCTGGCGCATCCGCGGGAACTCGTCGGTGGCGGTCAGGACCGGGTCGATGCCGAGCCGGGCGCTGAGCCACCCGCGCATCAGCGCCGCCGTCGGGTCCGACGGGGGCGCCACCACGCTCGCCTCGGTGACCCGGGCCTGGGTGGTGTCGAACGCGCCCGCCACGAGCGTGCGCCACGGCGTGATCCGGGTCCACGCCAGGTCGGTGTCGCCGGGGGCGTAGTCGTGAGCCCGTTGCCGCAGCGCGGCGATCGGGTCGGCCGCCTGCGCCGAGTCGGTGATCCGCCGGTCCGCGACCACGCCGAGGAAGTCGGTGGAGATCTCCTGCGGCGGTTCGCCGTGCCACCACGTCACCACCGGTACGTCGGGCACCAGCAGCGGCATCACGACGGATTCGGCGTGCAGGGCGAGCCGCCCGTACATCCGGGTCACGACCGCCTCGCACGGGCCGAGCCGGCCGCCCACGACGATCTCCGCGTCCAGCCGGTTGCGGTCCCGTTCCACGTCGGAGCGGACCACCACGAGCAGACGGCACGGATGCGCCGCCGCGGCGATGGTGGCCGCGGCCTCGGCCTCGCGTACCCGCTTCTCGTCCACCACCACGATCAGCGTGAGCGCCATGCCACTGGCCACCCCGCCCGCGCTGCGCCGTTCCGCGGCCAGCGCCTTCACCACCTCGTTGCCGGTGGTGTCCCACAGCCCGATCAATGGAGCCTCCTGGTTCGCTCGCAGTGCTCGCTCACGCTCTCCGCCAAGCCCGGCCCTCGCGGGCCAGCATCTCGTCGGCGGCCCGGGGCCCCCACTCACCGGCCCGGTACGGCTCCGGGGTGGTGCCCTCCCAGGCGTGCTCCAGCGGGTCGACGACCTGCCAGCTCTGCTCCACCTCGGCGGCGTCCGGGAACAGCGTCCGGTCGCCGATCAGCACGTCCAGCACCAGCCGCTCGTACGCCTCGGGGCTGGACTCGGTGAACGCCTCGCCGTACTGGAAGTCCATCGCGATGTCGCGGACCTCCATCGTGGTGCCCGGCACCTTGGAGCCGAACTTCAGCACCACGCCCTCGTCCGGCTGCACCCGGATGACCAGCTGGTTGGGGCCGAGGGACTCCATGTCGGCGGCGTTGAACGGCAGGTGCGGCGCCTTCTTGAACATGATGGCGACCTCGGTGACCCGCCGGGGCAGCCGCTTGCCGGCCCGGATGTAGAACGGCACCCCGGCCCAGCGGCGGTTCTGGATGCCCAGCTTCACCGCCACGTACGTCTCGGTGGTGGAGCCCTCCGGGACGCCCTCCTCCTCGAGGTAGCCCTTGGCGCGTTCGCCGCCCACCCAGCCGGGCAGGTACTGGCCGCGCACGGTGTCCTCGGAGACGTCGTGCGGCACGGTGATCGCCTTGAGCACCTTGAGCTTCTCGGCCCGGATCTCGTCGGCGTCGAAGCTCGTCGGCTCCTCCATCGCGACCAGGGCGAGCAGCTGGAGCAGGTGGTTCTGGAGCACGTCGCGGGCCGTGCCGACGGAGTCGTAGAAGGCCGCGCGGGTGCCGATGCCGACGTCCTCGGCCATGGTGATCTGCACCGAGTCGACGTACTTGGAGTTCCACAGCGGCTCGAACAGGTTGTTGGCGAAGCGCAGCGCCAGGATGTTCTGGACCGTCTCCTTGCCCAGGTAGTGGTCGATCCGGAACACGTCCTGGCGGGTGAACACGTCGTCGACGAGGTCGTTGAGGGCCTTGGCCGAGGGCAGGTCGTTGCCGAACGGCTTCTCCACGACCACCCGCCGCCAGCCGCCGGACTTGGCGTTGTCCGCCATGCCGGTACGGGCGAGCTGCTTGAGCACCACCGGGAAGGCCGCCGGGGGGATGGAGAAGTAGAAGGCCGCGTTGCCGGCGATGCCGTGCGAGTCGCGCAGCTCGTCGAGCGTGGCGGCGAGCTGGTCGAACGCCGCGTCGTCGTCGAACGAGCCGCCGACGAACTTGATGTTGCCGGCGAGCCGGGCCCACACCTCCTCCCGCCACGGGGTGCGGGCATGCTTCTTGGCCGCGTCGTGCGCCACCGACTCGAAGTCGCCGTCGCCCCAGTCCCGGCGGGCGAAGCCCAGGACCACGAAGCCGGGCGGCAGGAGCCCCCGGTTGGCCAGGTCGTAGACCGCCGGCAGCAGCTTCTTGCGGGCCAGGTCACCGGTCACCCCGAAGATCACCAGGGCACACGGCTCGGGGATCCGGGGCAGCCGCCGGTCCTGCGGATCGCGCAGCGGGTTCACCGGGCCACCTCCTCCTGCGTCTCGGTCCGCTGATTCCAGGTCATTGATCGTCACGTGCGTGTCCGTCCGGCCGTTTCCAGGAGCTGGGCGACACCCGCCGCCCGCTCGGTCAGGTGCAGGCGCAGCACCCGGTGCTCCCGGCCGGCCAGGGCCCGCCGGTCGCCGGCGGCCTGGGCCGCCTGGAGCTGCGCGAAGGTGTACGGACGACCGGGCACGTCCAGATCATCGGTGACCGCACCGGTGATCTGGAGATGCCGGCCGTACGGGTCGGTGTGCTCCGGCCGGCGCGGTCCCCAGCCGAAGGTGACCGGCCGTCCGGCGGCCCGGGCCAGCAGCGGGCGCAGCCCGGCGAGGGCCGCGTCGGCGTGCCGGTCGAGGTACGCGGTCACCACGAGGTGCTCCCGTTCGCCCAGCCCGTCGAGCAGCCAGCGCAGCGCGCCGGTCAGGTCGGCCGGTGCGCCGCTCGGGGCGTACACCTCGATCGCGTCCCGGACCGACGACGGTGGCCCGGCGTCGGGCTCGACGTCGACGTCGACCTCGATGGCGGCGGGTGCCGCGAACGGGTCGGCCCGCAGCGTCACCGCGGCGGCCGCGGCGGCGTAGGTCCAGGTCAGCAGGTGCGCGCCGAGCGGACCGTTCACCGCGATGTCGGCGGCCACGCCCGGTCCGACGCCGGCGCCGAGGGCGCCGCCGAGACCGACTGTGAGCACGCCCGGCCCGGTGGCACCGGGGGAGCCGGGGGACTCCGCGACCACCGGCAGGAGCCGTCCGCCGGTCGCGTCCGCCAGCAGTGCGCCGGCCCACCGGCCCAGACCGTCGAGGCCGGTGCCGTCGGGAACGAGCGCGACCGTGTCCCGTCCGGCGCCGGGCGCCGCGCCCAGGGCCGCGCCGAGCGCCAGGGCCGGGTTGTCCCGGTCCCGGTCGAGCGCGCCGGTGAGCGCCTCCGCCTCGTCCAGCACCTCGGCCACCGGAGCGCCGGCCAGCGCCGCCGGGACCAGGCCGGACGCGGTGAGCGCGGCCCACGGCCCGGCCACGCCCGGTTCGGCCGGGATCACCACCGCGCCCAGCTCGTCGGCGCGCGCCGCCGGCTCGGAACCGGGCTCGGTGACCACCACGACGTGCCGGGCGGCGTCGGGGCCCTCGTCCGCCCACGCCTGCCGGTAGGCCCGCAGGTGGGCGTCAGTGGTCCGGTCCAGGCCGCGCCGGGCGGCGAGCACCAGGAGGGTACGCGCCGGAGCGCCGGCGGCGAGCGCCGCCCGCACCGGCCCCGGATCGGCGGTGTCGAGCACCGTCACCCGGCGGCCCAGGCACTCGGCGACGACCTCGGCGGCGAGCGTGTCGCCGGGGTCGCCGGCCAGCACCACGTGGTCCAGGTCGTCCAGCTCGGCGGCCAGTTCGGCGAGCTGGGGGAGCAGCTCCCGGCTGTGCCGGTGGGCGTGCAGCCAGCCCAGGCGGGCGAGGGCCGCCGCCTCGGCGCCGGGCCCCCAGAGGGCCGGGTCGGCGGCGGCGAGCCGGGCCGGGACGTCGTGGGAGACGAGCGAGGCGCGTGCGGACGCGCCGAGGGCGTCCGCGCCGCGCACGGCCAGCCCGGCGGCCATGTCCGCCCGCCCGGCCAGCAGGTCACTCACGGCGCCACCTCGGCTTCCACACAGCGCTCCCTCACCGCTTCCACGGTACGGCGCGACGCGTCCCGGGGCCGGGCCCCGGGACGCGTCGGACGCCGTCGGTCACGCGTTGCCGCCGGCCTGCTGGGCCGCCTGCGCGTTGCCCTCGGCGGCCCGGTGCGGGCTGCCCGAGCCCTTGGCCGCCTCGGCGAGGGACTTCTTGACCCCCTCCAGCAGCTCCACCCAGCTCGCCTCGAACTTCTCCACGCCCTCGCGCTCCAGCGTGGCGATTACGTCGGACAGGTCCACGCCCACCGACTGGAGGTCGGCGAAGACCTGACGCGCGTCGTCGTAGGCGACGGTGACGGTGTCCGCCTTCGTCTCGCCGTGCTCGGCGTAGGCGTGGATGACCGGCTCCGGCATGGTGTTGACGGTGCCGGGCGCGATCAGCTCCTCGACGTAGATGACGTCCCGGTAGTCCGGGTTCTTCGTCGAGGTGGAGGCCCACAGTGGGCGCTGCGGGTGGGCGCCCGCGTCGGCCAGCTTCTGCCAGCGCGCCGAGGAGAACACCTCGCCGTAGCGCTCGTACGCCAGCCGGGCGTTGGCGACGGCGGCCTTGCCGCGCAGCGCCTTGGCCTGGTCCGAGCCGATCTTCTCCAGCCGCTTGTCCACCTCGGTGTCGACCCGGGAGACGAAGAACGAGGCGACCGAGCCGATCTTCGACAGGTCGTGCCCGTTCTCCTTCGCCTGCTCCAGGCCGGCCAGGAAGGCGTCCATCACCTGCGAGTACCGGTCCAGCCCGAAGATCAGCGTGACGTTGACGCTGATCCCCTCGGCCAGCGTGGCGGTGATCGCGGGCAGGCCCTCCTCGGTGGCCGGGATCTTGATGAACAGGTTCGGCCGGTCGACCAGCCACCACAGCGCCTTGGCCTCGGCGACGGTCTTCGCCGCGTCGTGCGCCGAGCGCGGGTCCACCTCGATCGACACCCGCCCGTCCACGCCGCCGCTGGTCTCGTACGACGGGCGCATCACGTCGCAGGCCCACCGCACGTCGTACGTGGTGAGCATGCGGACCGCCTCCTCGACGTCCACGCCGCGTACGGCGAGGTCACGAAGCTGCCAGTCGTACTCGTCGGCGTCGCTCAGCGCCTTGGCGAAGATCGTCGGGTTGGTGGTCACCCCTGCCACGTGGCTCTCCCGGCGCAGCTTGTCCAGCCCGCCGGAGCTCAGCCGTACCCGGGAAAGGTCGTCGAGCCAGATCGCCACCCCGGCGCCCTGGAGCTCCTTCAGCCTGTCCGTCATGACGCCCACGCTCCCCTCAGTTGCCGGTCGTGAAACCGGTGATGTCGCCGACCCGGGTCAGCGCCGCGTGCGCGGCGGCCACGATCCGGTCGGGGGTGAACCCGAACTGCTCGAAGAGCACGGTGTGCGGCGCGCTGGCGCCGTAGTGCTCGATGCTCACGCACTCGCCGCTGTCGCCGACGATCGCCCGCCACGACATCGCGATGCCCGCCTCCACGCTCACCCGTGCCTTTACCCCGCGCGGCAGCACCGACTCCCGGTACGCCTCGTCCTGGGCGAAGAACCACTCCTGGCAGGGCATGGAGACGACGCGGGTGGGGGTGCCGTCGGCCTCCAGCCGCTCCCGCGCGGTGAGGCAGAGCTGCACCTCGGAGCCGGTGCCGATGATGATCACCTGCGGCTTGCCGTTGGACGCCTCGGCCAGCACGTACCCGCCCTTGGCCACGCCCTCGGCGCCGGCCAGGTCGGTGCGGTCGAGCGTCGGCAGCGCCTGGCGGCTGAGCGCCAGCGCGGTCGGCCGGTCGGTGTGCTCCAGCGCCTGCCGCCACGCCCAGACCGTCTCGTTGGCGTCGGCCGGGCGGACCACGTCCAGGCCGGGGATGGCCCGCAGCGCGGTCAGGTGCTCGATCGGCTGGTGCGTCGGGCCGTCCTCGCCCAGGCCGATCGAGTCGTGCGTCCAGACGTACGTCACCGGCAGCTTCATCAGCGCGGCCAGCCGCACCGCCGGGCGCATGTAGTCGCTGAACACCAGGAACGTGCCGCCGTACGGGCGGGTGCCGCCGTGCAGGGCGATGCCGTTGAGGATCGAGCCCATGGCGTGCTCGCGGATGCCGAAGTGCAGCGTGCGGCCGTACTCGTCACCGGGGAAGTCCTTGGTGGCGTGCGCGGCCGGGACGAACGACCGCTCGCCCTTCATCGTGGTGTTGTTGCTCTCGGCCAGGTCGGCCGAGCCGCCCCACAGTTCGGGCAGCACCGGCGCCAGGGCCTCCAGGATCTTGCCGGAGGCGGCGCGGGTGGCGATGCCCTTGGCGTCCGCCGGGAAGGTCGGCAGCGCGTCGGTCCAGCCGGTCGGCAGCGTACGGGTGGCCATCCGGTCCCACAGCGCCTTGCGCTCCGGGTTGGCCTGCGCCCAGGCGTCGAACCCGGTGGTCCACTCGGCCTGCTCCTGCGCGCCGCGCTCCAGCACCTGACGGGCGTGCTTGAGCACCTCCTCGTCGACCTCGAAGGTGCGCTGCGGGTCGAAGCCGAGGATCTCCTTGGTGGCCTTGACCTCGTCCGCGCCGAGCGCCGAGCCGTGGATCTTGCCGGTGTTCTGCTTGTTCGGGGCGGGCCAGCCGATGATCGTGCGCAGCGCGATGAACGACGGCCGGTCGGTCTCCGCCTTGGCGGCCAGCAGCGCCTGGTAGAGCGCCTCCACGTCCTCGTGGTAGTCGCCCTGGTCGGCGTCGCCGCTGCGCCAGTCGACGGTCTGCACGTGCCAGCCGTACGCCTCGTAGCGGGCCGCCACGTCCTCGCTCTTGGCGATGCGGGTGTCGTCCTCGATCGAGATCTCGTTGTCGTCGTAGATCACGCAGAGGTTGCCGAGCTGCTGGTGACCGGCGAGCGCGCTGGCCTCGTGGGTGATGCCCTCCTCGATGTCACCGTCGGAGGCGATGCACCAGATGTCGTGCCGGAACGGCGAGTCGGCGCGGTCCGGCTCGGGGTCGAACAGGCCGCGCTCGCGGCGGGCCGCCATGGCCATGCCGACCGCGTTGCCGAGGCCCTGGCCGAGCGGACCGGTGGTGGTCTCCACGCCCGGGGTGTGGCCGTGCTCCGGGTGGCCCGGGGTGAGCGAGCCCCACTGGCGCAGCGCCTTGAGGTCGTCCAGCGACAGGGGGTAGCCGGAGAGGAAGAGCTGGATGTAGAGCGTCAGGCTGGAGTGGCCGGCGGAGAGCACGAACCGGTCGCGTCCGGCCCAGTTCGGGTCGGCGGGGTTGTGCCGCATGACCCGGTTGAAGAGCAGGTACGCAGCCGGGGCGAGGCTCATCGCCGTTCCCGGGTGGCCGTTGCCGGATTTCTCCACGGCGTCCATGGCCAGCACGCGGACCGTGTCGACGGCCCTGCGGTCGAGGTCGGACCAGTTGAGAGCGGGAAGCTCGGGTCGGTTGGCAGCCACGATGGTTGTGCTCCTCGGCAGATGGGCGGAACCCTCACTGATGACCCTATCGAGCGGTGCTAAACGTCCGCCCGGGGATCTCAGCATGCTGTTCTGTACGGATCGCGGACGTCTCGCCGTTCAACCCCAGGTGTGACGGCTCGCACCGTTGCCGGGTCCACGGGGCAGCGAAAACGACGCCGCGTAGTGTGTGGGGCGGTGTGTGGACCCGCAGCGGTCCGGGCCGAACGACCTCCCCCGCCGATGCCGGAAGGTGGCAATCCGTGAGCATGATCACCGAGCGCCCCGTCAGCAACCCTGCCGGGCAGTCGCCGGTGGGCGCGGTGGCGGAGTTGCCGGCGAGCGGCCGGCGGGACGTGCGCGCCGTGGTGGCGGCGTACGTGACGCTGACCAAGCCGCGGATCGTCGAGTTGCTGCTGGTGACCACCGTGCCGGCGATGATGCTGGCCCACGGCGGGATGCCGTCGCTGTGGCTGGTCGCGGTGGTGCTCGTCGGCGGGTCGCTCGCGGCCGGCGCGGCGAGCGTCATCAACTGCTACATCGACCGCGACATCGACCAGCTCATGCGGCGCACCAAGCGCCGCCCGCTGCCCGCGCACACCGTGTCGCCGCGCAGCGCGCTGGTCTTCGGCCTGGTGCTGGCCGCCGTGTCGGTGGCGCTGATGGCGGCGGCGACGAACTGGCTGGCGACGGTGCTGACGGTGGCTGCGATCGCCTACTACGACCTGGTCTACACGCTGTGGCTGAAGCGGACCACCGCCGCCAACACGTTCTGGGGCGGCATCTGCGGTGCGGCGCCGGTGCTGATCGGCTGGGCCGCTGTCACCGGCACGCTGGCGCCGGCCGCGTGGGGCCTGTTCGCTGTGGTCTTCTTCTGGCAGATGCCGCACTTCTACGCGCTGGCCATCAAGTACAAGGCGGACTACGCCCGCGCCGGGGTGCCGATGCTGCCGGTGGTGGCCTCGGTCCGGCGGGTCAATGCCGAGATCATCGGCTTCTCCTGGCTGACGGTGCTCTCCTCGCTGGCGGTGTGGCCGCTCGGGATGAGCCCGATCTACGGCGTGACGGCGCTCGTGGTCGGCGGGATCTTCCTCGTCGAGGCGCACAAGCTGTGCCGGCGCGCGACGCGCGGCGAGGCGGTCAAGCCGATGCGGCTGTTCCACTGGTCCACCACGTACCTCACGATCCTCTTCGCGGCCGTCGCGCTCGACGCGCTCATCTGACCCGCCCGTCCGGCGGTTCATCAGAAATTTTTTTCGGGCTTCCGCGGAGGGGGCCAACCTGGACAGATTGTGACGATCTCGCCTGTCCGCTTCGCCCAGGATTAAGCGACATGTACGGGCAAATTACCTGTGGTTCTTCTTAAACCGATGGGTAATTGGCATCACATTCAGTTCATGGTTCTCGCACATCCGGGTGGAAGTCTGCTTAGGCTTCGCGTCATGGCAGATGGTTCCGATACGACGCTGACGGCTGACAAGACCGCCGAGCAGGCCCCCAACGGCCTGGTCGCGGGCATCAAGTCGTTCGCCGCCGGGCACGGCGGCGCGAAGGCGGTCATCGAGTACGTCGGCAAGCGCGGCGCACGGATCGTCCTCGTGGGTTCCGACGGGGTATGGGCAGACCAGTTCGCCGACGACACGAACGTCGCGCGGCAGGCCTGCGCGAAGGCCGGAGTCGACGTCGAGAACGCCTGGGAGCGTGAACTGATGGACCAGATGCGTCCGAGCAACGACCTCTGGCGGTCGATGGCCCGGCGCACGATGGCCCGTTGACATAACCGAATGACCGACCACCACCAGTCGACCCGGGGGAGACCCCGGGTCGCTTTCGTCACCTGCGCCGAGCTGCCCGACCTCGACCCGGACGACCGGCTCGCGCTCGGCCCGCTCGCCACCCGCGGCGTCACCACCGAGATCGCCGTCTGGGACGACCCGGCCGTCGACTGGGGCGGGTACGACCTGGTCGTGCTCCGCTCCCCGTGGGACTACGCGCTGCGGCGGGACGAGTTCGTCGCCTGGGCGCGTACCGTGCCGGCCCTGGTGAACCCGGCCGACGTGGTCGCCTGGAACACCGACAAGCGCTACCTGTCCGAGCTGGCCGCCGCCGGGGTCCCCACCGTCGCGACCGAGTGGGTCGAGCCCGGGCAGGCGTGGACGCCACCGGCCACCGGCGAGTACGTGCTCAAGCCGGCCGTCAGCGCCGGCAGCCAGGACACCGGCCGCTACGACCTGACCGACGGGCAGCACCGCGAGCTGGCGCTGGCCCACGTACGGCGGCTCTCCGGCGCCGGACGGGTCACCATGGTCCAGCCGTACCTCGACGCGGTGGACACCGCAGGGGAGACCGCCCTGCTGTTCCTGGCCGGCCCCGACGGCCTGGCGTTCAGCCACGCGATCCGCAAGGGTCCGATGCTGACCGGGCCGGACCTGGGCGAGGCCGCGCTCTACAAGGAGGAGCGGATCGACGCCCGCGCCGCCACGGCGGAGCAGCGCGCCGTGGCCGAGAAGGTGCTGGCGGTGGTGCCCGGCGGCCCGGACCGCCTGCTCTACGCCCGGGTCGACCTGATCCCCGGCCCGGACGGCGAGCCCGTGCTGGTCGAGCTGGAGCTGACCGAGCCGAGTCTGTTCGTCGGGTACGCCGACGGCGCCCCGGACCGGCTCGCCGACGCGGTGCTCACCCACTTGACCCCCCGCGCCTGACCCGTCCCGCCTGGCGGTGGCCGTGGCCGTGGCGAGCGTGCCGGCCCTGGCGGCGTCCGGGCTTTGGCAGCGGGCCCGGGACCGCGACCCTCCCGGCTGCGGACGCACCTCGCCGACCCACCCAACGCGGTGCACGCAACGCCAGGCTGTCTCAGGGCTCGAGGCACCCACGGTGTTCCACTCGCTGTCTGCCGGGGCCCTGGGTGGAACACCATGGGTGTCTCAGGGCTGTCCAGGCACCCATGGTGTTCCACTCGCGATCCGTCCGTGCCGTGAGTGGAACGCCATGGGTGGCACGAGGGGGCGCGTTTCCACTCGGGCTGGCGGCGCGTTTGCCGGCCGTCGCCGCCATCGTGGCGTCGGCGGCTTTCGCCGGGGCCCACCGGGCCGCGTCTTCGACCACCATCAGCGCGCTGCTCGGCCTGCACGTCGCCAGGCTGCTGCACCGCGACGGCGATCTCTGGGTGCTGATCGTCGCGTACGCGGTCAGCAACGGCAGCTTGGTCATGCTGGCTGTCACCACCGACGCCGGCCCGGCTGAACCGGAGCCGCCCGAGCCGCCGGTGCCGCCCGCGCCGCCGGGAGGTCAGTCTCGGTCGCTGTGGTTGCGTGCCCAGCGACCGCCGATCGGCGGCGTGTCCAGCCGCAGCGCGGCCTCGGTGCCGGCCAGGTCGTTGTCCTCGAACGCGCAGGAGACGCAACTGCCCGCCTCGGTGACCCAGATGCCGTACGCCTGGGTGTCGGCGTCCCGGTGCCAGATCCGGTTGCCGCGCACGGTGGCCGAGTCGAACGGCGCGGCGATCGTGATGCCGCCGCACGCCGGTGGCGAGTCCGGCAGCTCGTACGCCGTGCCGGGCCCCGGCGTGGCGGCGCTCCAGCCGGTGGAGCCGTCCGGGCGCACCTCGGCCAGGGAGAGCCGGTCGGCGCTGTTGTCGGACACCACGGCGTCGCGGGAGCCGACCCGCACCACCTTGCCCCGGTGCCCGCCGGCCGGCCAGTCGGCGTTGCCGTCGGTGACCTCGCGTGGGCCGTACCGCACCGCCTCGCCGGAGCCGGAGCAGGCCGGGGCGGAGCGGCGGCCGTTGTCCCGGATCCGGTTCCCGACGATCGACGTGTCCAGCATCGGCCGGTCGATCCGGATGCCGTCCAGCGCGTTGTCCCGGATGTCGTTGTCCTGGATGACCACGTCGGCCGCCGCGCCCCGGTAGCCGTGGCCCAGGTCGTGCTCGTGGTAGCCGAAACCACCGTTGCGGCTGATCCGGTTGCCCTGCACCGTGTACGAGCCGGGGGTGTTGCCCATGCTGATCCCGTCGCCCACGTTGGCGTCGATCACGCAGCCGGTGACCAGGCCGCCGCGCCCGGCAACCCCGGCGGTGCCGTTGCCCGACACGTCGAAGCCGGCCTCCAGGTTGTTGGTCATGGTGCAGCCGGAGACGATCAGCCCCTCGGCGCCCCAGTCGGAGATGCCGAACCGGTTGGCCTGGCTGTGGCAGCCGATGATCCGGAAGCCGCGCGGCGGGGTCCAGTAGTCCTTCTGCAGCTCCAGGAAGATGCCGTTGGTGCCGTTGCCGATGGTGGTGCAGTTGGCGATGGTGAGGCGCTCCACGTCGCCCCAGCCGCCGATGCCGACGCCGATCCCGGCGCCGCCCATCTGGTCGCCGTTGTCCAGCCGGCCGCATCCCACCACGACCACGCCGTCGATCAGGCTGTCCTGGAGGAAGTCGCAGCCCAGGCCGGTCGCGCCGGTGTGGTGGATGTAGAGGTTGCGGAACACGCCGCGCACCACGTACTGCAGGCCCAGCCCCTTGGCCAGGTAGTCGTAGGACGTCTGGGCCACGCCGGAGCCGTCGATCTCGAAGTCGGCGAACGTGCAGTCGGTGATGTGCCGGTCCCGGTCCGCGCCGTGCTGCACCGTGGTCCAGTAGGCGAGCGGGACCGGTGCGCTGCGGTCGCCCTCGTTGCTGAGCAGGAAGCGGGTCGCGGCCGGCCCGGCGCCGAGCAGCGAGACGCCGCTGCGCCAGACGGTCCCGGCGTCGCGGATCGAGTAGAGGCCGGGCGGGCAGTAGATCACCCGGGCCCGGCCGTCGGCGTCGTACCCGGCGCCGAGGCGGTCCACCAGCGCCGCCAGGGCGGGCTGGTCGTTCGTGACCCCGTCGCCGGTGAGGCCGTACTCGCGGGCGTCGCACCACAGCGGCGCTCCGGCGACCGGGGTCAGCCGTTGCGGGGTGGTGGTGGAGAGGCTCTTGCGCGACACGGGGAGCTCCCCTCGGGCGGACGGTAGGTGGCCCGTGCCGCTTTCCCGCTTCCGCCGCGCGGTAACGCCCCGCTCAGGCGGCGGCGCCCACCCGCTGCGCGGCGGGCGCGGCCGGAGCCTCCGGGGTGGCCGGCAGCCGCTCCCGGGTGGCCCAGAGCACGCCCAGCGTGGCCAGCAGCACCAGGCAGGAGCCGAGCATGTGTGCGCCGACCAGCACGCCGGGCAGGTGGGTGAAGTACTGGACGAAGCCGATCACGCCCTGGCCCAGCTCGACCGCGATCAGCACCGCCGCGGCCCGCGCGGCGCGCTCCGCGCCGACCGCCCGGAACGCGAAGTACAGCGCCACCGAGAGGCCGATCAGCAGGAAGACGCCGTCGGCGTGGACCTGGGAGATCGCTGCCGGGTCCAGGCCGTTGCGGGCCGCGCCGTGGTCGCCGGCGTGCGGTCCGCTGCCGGTCACCCACGTGCCGACCACCAGCACCGACGCGCTCACCGCCGTGGTGATCCAGGCGAGGGTACGCAGCGGCGCCGGCACGGTCGGTGCCACCGGCCCGTCCGGCTCCTTGATGCGCCGCCAGAGCGCGTACGCGGCGGCGATCACCGCCATCGAGGCGAGGAAGTGCAGCCCGACCACCCACGGGTTGAGGTTGGTGAGCACGGTGATGCCACCGATGACCGCCTGGGCCGGGATGCCGAACAGCACGCCCACGGCCAGCGGGAGCAGTCCCCGGCGGCGGGGGCGGTGGGCCAGCACGGCCACCACCACGGCGAGCGCGATGATGCCCACCGCGAAGGTGAGCAGCCGGTTGCCGAACTCGATCACCCCGTGCACGCCCATCTCGGTGGTCGTGGTGTAGGAGTCGTCGGTGCACCGCGGCCAGGTGGGGCAGCCGAGGCCGGAGGCGGTGAGCCGGACGGCCCCGCCGGTGACCACGATCGCGACGTTCGCGATGATCGAGGCGAGCGCGAGGCGGCGCAGCAGCGTGGCGGAGACCGGGAACCGGACGGATCGCTTCACGGAGCGAATCCTACGCACCGTAGTTGATCCCGATCGGGTGACTCCGGCACCCCGGTGGTCGGAATCACCGGACCCCGGGTTTGCAGGCCCTCCGCGAATTACGTAACGTTGCCGTTGTGAAAAACGCGGCGGCGCTCTCCCGAACGCCGGTGGCCGGTCCGGTCGCCGGTGGTTCGCGCGCACGTCGCAGCGTACGGCGTGGCGAGCGGGAGGCCGCTCCGGCCGACCTGTCGACCCGCGACCGGGTCACCCAGCTGCTGCTGGAGCGTGGTCCCACCACCGCCGCGCAGCTCGGCACGGCCCTCGGTCTGAGCCCGGCGGCGATCCGCCGGCACCTCGACGCGATGCTCGCCGACGGTGACGTGGTCGCCCGCGAGCAGACCGTGCGCGGCAGCCGCGGGCGCGGCCGGCCGGCCAAGGTCTTCGCGCTCACCGAGGCGGGCCGGGGCCGCTGCGGCACCCACCACTACGACAACATGGCCACCGCCGCGCTGCGGTGGATCGCCCGCACCGGCGGCACCGAGGCGGTCGCGGCGTTCGCGGCCGAGCAGGTCTCCGCGCTGGAGACCCGCTGCCGGGCAGCCATGGAGGACGCCGGTGACGCCCCGCTCGCGCGGGCGGAGGCACTCGCCGGCGCGCTGACCGCCGAGGGTTACGCTGCCAACGCGTCCACGATCGCCTCCGGCGGCCAGCTCTGCCAGCACCACTGCCCGGTGGCGCACGTGGCCGCCGAGTTCCCTCAGCTGTGCGAGGCCGAGACCGAAGTGATCTCCCGTCTGGTCGGCACTCACGTACAGCGCCTGGCCACCATCGCGCACGGCGACGGCGTGTGCACCACGCACATTCCCGCCCAGTCCGGTTCCACCGTCACCACTGTGAGGACAGATAGATGACCGAGCAGATCGTCCAGCCCCTGACCCAGGAGGAGCAGCTCGCGGCCCTCGGTCGTTACGAGTACGGCTGGGCCGACCCCGACGTCGCCGGGGCCTCCGCCCAGCGCGGCCTCAGCGAGGCGGTGGTGCGCGACATCTCGGCCAAGAAGAACGAGCCGGCCTGGATGCTCGACCTGCGGCTCAAGGGCCTGCGGCTTTTCGGCCGCAAGCCGATGCCGAACTGGGGCGCCGACCTCACCGGGATCGACTTCGACAACATCAAGTACTTCGTGCGGTCCACCGAGAAGCAGGCCACCTCCTGGGAGGACCTGCCCGAGGACATCAAGAACACCTACGACAAGCTCGGCATCCCGGAGGCGGAGAAGCAGCGCCTGGTCGCCGGTGTCGCGGCGCAGTACGAGTCCGAGGTCGTCTACCACCAGATCCGTGAGGACCTGGAGGAGCAGGGCGTCGTCTTCCTGGACACGGACACCGCGCTCAAGGAGCACGAGGACCTGTTCAAGGAGTACTTCGGCACGGTCATCCCGGTCGGCGACAACAAGTTCGCCGCGCTGAACACCTCCGTCTGGTCCGGTGGCTCATTCATCTACGTGCCGAAGGGCGTGCACGTGGACATCCCGCTGCAGGCCTACTTCCGGATCAACACGGAGAACATGGGCCAGTTCGAGCGGACGCTGATCATCGTCGACGAGGGCGCGTACGTGCACTACGTCGAGGGCTGCACCGCGCCCATCTACTCCTCCGACTCGCTGCACAGCGCCGTCGTGGAGATCATCGTCAAGAAGAACGCCCGGTGCCGGTACACGACCATCCAGAACTGGTCGAACAACGTCTACAACCTGGTCACCAAGCGCGCCGTGTGCCACGAGGGCGCGACCATGGAGTGGGTCGACGGCAACATCGGCTCCAAGGTCACCATGAAGTACCCGGCGGTCTACATGACCGGCGAGCACGCCAAGGGCGAGGTGCTCTCGGTCGCGATGGCCGGCGAGGGCCAGCACCAGGACGCCGGCGCCAAGATGGTGCACGCCGCGCCGCACACCTCCTCGACCATCGTGTCGAAGTCGATCGCCCGGGGCGGCGGCCGCACCTCGTACCGCGGTCTGGTGCAGGTGCTGGAGGGCTCGACCAGCAGCAAGAGCACCGTCAAGTGCGACGCGCTCCTGGTCGACACGATCTCCCGCTCCGACACCTACCCGTACGTCGACATCCGCGAGGACGACGTGTCGATGGGCCACGAGGCGACCGTCTCCAAGGTCAGCGAGGACCAGCTCTTCTACCTGATGAGCCGGGGCCTGAGCGAGGACGAGGCGATGGCGATGATCGTGCGCGGCTTCATCGAGCCGATCGCCAAGGAGCTCCCGATGGAGTACGCGCTGGAGCTCAACCGCCTGATCGAGCTGCAGATGGAAGGCGCCGTGGGCTGACCGCCGCGCGGCCGGACCAGTCACGCCGCGTCGCGACCAGCGCGACCGACCCTCCGATCAATCGCAGAACAGACCAAGGAAGAGATGACTACCCAGGCTTCCGCACCGCCCACGACCAAGTCGCAGGCGCTCCGCTCGTACGACGTCGCCGACTTCCCGGCCCTGACCGGCCTGGAGGAGGAGTGGCGCTTCACCCCGCTCAAGCGACTGCGCGGCCTGACCGGGTCGGCGCAGGGCGCGACCGGCACGGTCCGGCACGAGTACGGTGACCTGCCCGAGGGCGTCACCGTCGACCGGATCGGCCGGGACGACCCGCGGGTGGGCAGCGTGCTCACCCCGTTCGACCGGGTCAGCGCGCTCGCGTACGGCGGGGCCGACGGCGCGCTGCTGGTGCGCGTCGACCGCGACGCGGTGGTGGAGGCGCCGGTGCGCCTGCGGGTGGTCGGCGAGAACGCCGAGGCGCTCGCCTTCGGCCACACGTTCGTCGAGGTGGACCGGTTCGCCGAGGCCACAGTGGTGATCGAGCACGTCGGCTCGGCCACGCTCGCCGACAACGTCGAGGTGTCGGTGGGCGACGGGGCGAAGCTGACCCTGGTCACGGTCGCCGACTGGGCCGACGACGCGGTGCAGGCGCAGCACCTCAAGGTGCGGCTGGGCCGTGACGCCCGGATCCTGCACGTGCAGGTCAGCCTCGGCGGCGACCTGGTCCGGCAGTACACGTCTGTCGAGTACACCCAGCGCGGCGGCGAGGCCGAGCTGTACGGCGTCTACTTCGCCGACTCCGGCCAGCACCTGGAGCACCGGCAGCTGGTCGACCACACCGTGCCGGACTGCCGCAGCAACGTCGGCTACCGGGGCGCGCTGCAGGGCGACGACGCGCACACGGTCTGGGTCGGCGACGTGCTGATCCGTGCCGAGGCCACCGGCACCGACACGTACGAGATCAACCGGAACCTGCTGCTCACCGACGGCGCGCGGGCCGACTCCGTACCCAACCTGGAGATCGAGACCGGCGAGATCGCCGGCGCCGGGCACGCCAGCGCGACCGGCCGCTTCGACGACGAGCAGCTGTTCTACCTGATGGCCCGGGGCATCCCGGAGGCCGAGGCGCGGCGCCTGGTGGTGCGCGGCTTCTTCGCCGAGCTGATCAACAAGATCCCGGTCGAGGACCTGCGCGAGCGCCTGGGCGACGCCATCGAGGCCCGGCTGGCGAAGGCCGACGCCTGATGCTCAAGATCTGCTCCACCGAGGACGTGCCGAAGGGCACCGCGATCAGCGCCGACGTGGACGGCGTGCAGGTCGCGATCGTGCACGGCGAGGACGACGTGTTCTACGCCGTGCACGACGAGTGCTCGCACGCCGCCGTGGCGCTGTCCGAGGGCGAGGTCGAGGGCTGCACGCTGGAATGCTGGCTGCACGGATCCCGTTTCGACCTGCGTACCGGTGAGCCCACCGGGCTGCCCGCCACCGAACCCGTACCCGTCTATTCCGTCGAAGTTCGTGACGGCGACATCTACCTTTCCGTGGACGGCGACGGCCGTCCGCTGCCGAGCAATGGAGTGACCCGCTGATGAGCACCCTGGAGATCCGCGACCTGAAGGTGTCGGTCAAGCTGCCCGAGGGTGAGCTCAAGCCGATCCTGCACGGGGTCGACCTGACCGTGCGCTCCGGCGAGACGCACGCCATCATGGGCCCGAACGGCTCCGGCAAGTCCACGCTGGCGTACTCGATCGCCGGTCACCCGAAGTACGAGATCACCGGCGGCGAGGTGACCCTCGACGGCGAGGACGTGCTGTCCATGTCCGTCGACGAGCGGGCCCGCGCCGGCCTCTTCCTCGCCATGCAGTACCCGGTCGAGGTCCCCGGTGTGTCGGTGGCCAACTTCCTGCGTACCGCCAAGACCGCCATCGACGGCGAGGCGCCGAAGCTGCGCACCTGGGGCGGCGAGCTGCGCGGCGCCATGGAGCGCCTCCAGATGGACCCGGCGTTCGCCCAGCGCAACGTCAACGAGGGCTTCTCCGGCGGCGAGAAGAAGCGGCACGAGATCGTGCAGCTGGAGCTGCTCAAGCCGAAGATGGCGATCCTCGACGAGACCGACTCCGGCCTGGACGTGGACGCGCTGCGCGTGGTCAGCGAGGGCGTAAACCGGGTGCGCGACACCGGTGACACCGGCCTGCTGCTGATCACCCACTACACGCGCATCCTGCGCTACATCAAGCCGGACTTCGTGCACGTCTTCGTGGCCGGCCGGATCGTCGAGCAGGGCGGCCGGGAGCTGGCCGACAAGCTCGAGGAAGAGGGCTACGAGCGGTACGTCGCCGGGGCCGGCGCGGCGCGGGCCTGAGACTCGACATGACCTCGATGGCCATCCCGGCGGGCATGCCGCAGTACGACGACGTGCCGCGCTTCGACGTGGCGAAGGTGCGGGCCGACTTCCCGATCCTCGACCGGGAGGTCAACGGCCACCCGCTGGTCTACCTGGACAGCGCGAACACCTCGCACAAGCCGCGGCAGGTGCTCGACGTGCTCGCCGAGCACTACGCGCTGCACAACGCCAACGTGTCGCGCTCGGTGCACACGCTGGGCACCGAGGCGACCGAGGCCTACGAGGGCGCGCGGGCGAAGATCGCCGCGTTCATCAACGCGCCGAGCGTGGACGAGGTGGTGTTCACCAAGAACTCCACCGAGGCGATCAACCTCGTGGCGTACGCGTTCTCCAACGCGTCGCTGCGCGCGGACAGCGACCCCCGGCTCCGGCTGGGCCCCGGCGACGAGATCGTGATCTCCGAGATGGAGCACCACTCGAACATCGTCCCGTGGCAGTTGCTGGCGGAGCGCACCGGCGCGACGCTGCGCTGGTTCCCGGTCACCGACCAGGGCCGGCTCGACGAGTCCGGCCTGGACGACCTGGTCACCGAGCGGACGAAGATCGTCTCGCTGGTGCACATGTCGAACATCCTCGGCACCGTCAACGCCACCGCGCGGATCACCGCGCGGGTCCGTGAGGTCGGCGCGCTGCTGCTGCTCGACTGCTCGCAGTCGGTGCCGCACCTGCCGATGGACGTGGTCGACTACGACGCCGACTTCATCGTCTTCACCGGGCACAAGATGTGCGGCCCGACCGGCATCGGCGTGCTCTGGGGCCGGGGCGAGCTGCTCGCCGCGATGCCCCCGGTGATGGGCGGCGGCTCGATGATCGAGACGGTGACCATGGCCGGCTCGACGTTCGCCGCGCCGCCGGCCCGGTTCGAGGCGGGCACCCCGCCGATCGCCGAGGCGGTGGCGCTCGGCGCGGCGGTCGACTACCTCACCGCGATCGGGATGCCGGCCATCCAGTGGCACGAGAAGGAGCTGACGGCGTACGCGCTGGACGCCCTCGCCACCGTGCCCGGCCTGCGGATCTTCGGCCCGACCGTGCCGGTGGGCCGGGGCGGGACGATCTCGTTCGCGCTCGGTGACGTGCACCCGCACGACGTCGGCCAGGTGCTCGACTCGCTCGGCGTGCAGGTGCGGGTGGGCCACCACTGCGCCCGGCCGGTGTGCACCCGCTTCGGGGTGCCGGCCACGACCCGGGCGTCGTTCTACCTCTACACCACCACCGCGGAGATCGACGCCCTGGTGGCGGGGCTGGAGCGGGTGCGGAAGGTATTCGACTGATGCAACTTGAATCTCTCTACCAAGAGATCATTTTGGACCACTACAAGCACCCGCACGGCCGTGGCCTGCGGGACGCGACGGACCCGGCCGCCCGGGTCGGCGAGGCGCACCACGTCAACCCGACCTGCGGCGACGAGATCACCGTGCGGGTGGCGACCGACGGCAGCGTGTTCACCGACATCTCGTACGACGGGATGGGCTGCTCGATCAGCCAGGCGTCGGCGAGCATCCTGCACGAGCTGCTGCGCGGCAAGGCCGCGAGCGACGCCGCGGTGGTGCACGAGGCGTTCGTGCAGTTGATGTCCGGGCGGGGCCAGGTCACGCCGGACGAGGACGTGCTCGGAGACGGGGTGGCGTTCGCGGGTGTCGCGCGCTACCCGGCCCGGGTGAAGTGCGCGCTGTTGTCGTGGATGGCGTTCAAGGACGCCGCGGCACGCGCCGGGGTGGGCGTGAGCCCGGAGGTGAAGGCATGAGCGACGAGAACATGACCCCCGAGGCCGGCGCGGTGGCGACGGACGGCACGGCTCCCGGTGGCGCGGCCGTCAACGGGGCTGACGGTGCGGCCGCGGGTGCGGCGGCGCCGGCCGGCGGCAAGGCCGCGATCGGTGACATCGAGGAGGCGATGAAGGACGTCGTCGACCCCGAGCTGGGCATCAACGTGGTCGACCTGGGCCTGGTGTACGGCGTCCACGTCGACGACGAGAACGTCGCCACCCTGGACATGACGCTGACGTCGGCGGCCTGCCCGCTGACCGACGTCATCGAGGACCAGGCCCGGCAGGCGCTCACCACCGGTCCCGGTGGCGGCCTGGTCAACGACATCCGGATCAACTGGGTCTGGCTGCCGCCGTGGGGCCCCGACAAGATCACCGACGAGGGGCGCGACCAGCTCCGCTCGCTCGGCTTCAACGTCTGACCGTTCTCCGGTCCGGCCACGGGCGCGGCACCCCTACCAGGGGGTGCCGCGCCCGCACTGCTTCCCGCGCCCGCCCCGCCTTCCCGCCCCCGGCACTGCCTTCCGCGCCCGCACTGTTTTCCGCGCCCGCACCGCTTTCCCGCCC
Source organism: Micromonospora sp. CA-248089 (assembly GCF_050948515.1). Taxonomy (NCBI): domain Bacteria; kingdom Bacillati; phylum Actinomycetota; class Actinomycetes; order Micromonosporales; family Micromonosporaceae; genus Micromonospora; species Micromonospora sp. CA-248089. Next base: position 4,467,850 of record NZ_CP192016.1, on the reverse strand, counting down.
CGCTTCCGAACCCCGCCCCTTTGTCCCCTCCGTTACTGAGCCCTCCGCCGACCTCGCTTCCGTCCGCCTCCCCACACTCGTCAGCCAGGCTCCGCCGTCCTACTCAGGATCGCGTCCCAGCCAGCGAGAGTTCGCGTCCACTTGTCAGGAAAGCCGAAGATCTTGGTAGGAAATGGCCCTCATGGGGGCTGTCATGTCCCGGGACATGTGTCAATGGGAAGTCCCGATAGATGTGTCATGGGTTGTGGATCGTGGGGGTGGGGGTGAGGGGGATGTAGTTCTTGTCGGGGTCGAGGTGGAGATGGCCGATGGGTTGGCCGTCGGGGTGGTAGATGGTGACGTGGTTGTTGTCGCGGATGGCGGTGACGGTGGTGCCGGCGTGGGTGGCGCCGACGCTGGTGCGGTGTCCGGCGATGGCGATGGCGCCGTTGCTGGCCACGGGGCAGTGGTGCAGGGTGGCGTCGGTTTGCAGGGGTGTGCTGGTGGGTCCGCCGAGGGTGGGTGCGTGGGTCCAGGCGTGGGCGGGTGTGGTGCGGCGGGGTAGGGCGCTGTGGCGGCGTTGGGTGTTGTAGTAGCGGCGGTAGGTGTCCAGGAGTGTTTGCAGGGCGGTGAGGGTCTGTGGTGGGGGTTGGGTGCTCAGCCATTTTTTGAGGGTTTGGTGGTGGCGTTCGACCTTGCCGCAGGTTTGTGGGTGGTAGGGGCTGGAGTTGATCGGGCGGGCGCCGTGGTCGATCAGGGTTTGCACGAAGGTGGAGATTGATCCGGGTCGGGTCCGGCGGCTGGTGAACGCGATGCCGTTGTCGCTGAGCACGATGGCTGGCACGCCGTAGGCGGTGAACGCCTGTCTGATCGCGGTGATCGCGGCTCGGGCGGTCTCCGCGGCGGCGGCGTGGCAGGCGACCAGGGTGCGGGTGCAGTCGTCCAGGACGTCGAAGACGACAACCGTGCGGCCGTCGGCGAGTTTCACTTCGGTGGCGTCGATCTGATAGCAGTCGCGGGGCCGGGCATAGCTGAAACGCCGCCACGAACTACGCGGTCGTTTAGCCGGAGTAGCCACGAGCAGGTCATGTCGGGCCAGCACCCGGTTGACCGTCGAGCGTGACGGCACCGACCAGGACGCGCCGATGCGCCGGCGCACCTCGCCCAACGCGTCTCGGATGAAGTCCGCCCCGTTGTCCGGGCCCAGTTCAACACGCAGTTTGCAGATCCACGCGTCCACCTCCGGCGGCGTGACCCGCGGACTACTACGCGGACGCCGGGATCGTTCCTGCCACTGACCCTCGGCCCGGATACGTGCGCGGTGCCGGTACACCGTGCGCACCGACACCCCGTGCTCACGCGCGAACTCGGCCGCGTTCACCCGAACCCCCGCCGCCAGCAGCGCGTCCAGCAGGTTCATCACATGCCGCCGAGAAGCCATGCCCGGCAGCACATACCACCCGACCCAAGATCCCTACCACCTGACACATGTATCGGGACTTCAACGCTGACAGATGTCATGGGACTGAACAGCCCTCATGGGGGCCATTTCCTACCAAGATCTCCCCGAGCCGAGCCGAGCCGAGCCGACGGCGCTGCACCGTTCCGACCACCCACGCACCCCCTCCCCGCGATCTTGCAGATCCTGCCCGGGCAGACCGGGCATTCCGACCGTCATCAGGGCCGCAAGTGCAAGATCGCGCGGAAATGGGTGGTGGGGTGGGGGAGTGGGGCGCAGGATGAGCGGGTGATCGAGGCGTACCCGAAGCAGGTTTCTGTCCGTGCGGCCACCGCCGCGCGTCGACAGCGCGCCCTGCCGCCGGCCGCCTCGACCCACCACCCCTCGTCGTGACCGGGGCGTTCCTCGCCGGTCTGATTGCCGGCTACGGCGTCGCCATCCCGGTCGGCGCGATCGCGATCCTCATCCTCGGGCTCAGCGCGCGTACCTCGTTCCGCGTCGGTGCGGCGGCGGCGCTCGGCGTGGCCAGCGCCGACGGGCTCTACGCGGCCGTCGCGGCGCTGGGCGGGGCCGCGGTGGCGAGCCGGCTCGCGCCGGTCGCGGGTCCGCTGCGACTGGTCGCCGCAGGGGTGCTGCTGGCTCTCGCCTGCCTCACCGCCTGGCGTGCGCTGCGCCCATCCGCCCCGACGCCGGAGCCGAGCGGGGAAGGCGGACCGGCCGTGGAAGGCGGACCGGCCGGGGAAGGCGGACCGGCCGTGGAAGGCGGACCGGCCCGGGAAGGCCGGCCGCATCGGAAGGCGGCGGCGCGGGGTGGGCTGGACACACCGGTGCGGGCGTTCGCCGCGGTCCTCGCGTTGACCCTGCTCAACCCGGCCACAGTGGTCTACTTCGTGGCGCTCGTCCTCGGCCGGGGTGACGTGCTCGGTGGTGGTCCGGCGGGCGCGGGTGCCTTCGCCGCCGGGGTGTTCCTCGCCTCGGCGAGCTGGCAGTTGCTGATCGCCGGCGGCGGCACGCTGATCGGCCGGGCCCTCACCGGGCCCCGCGGGCGGCAGGTCACCGCGCTGCTGTCCAGTGGCATCATCGCCGCCCTCGCGGTGGCCACGGTGCTCGCTGTCTGACCGACGTGGACATGCCGATGTGTCGGCACGATTGCGGGCCGGTTCATGATCCGTTGCCGGGGGACCGGTCGAAGCGGCAGTTGCGGACGACGGAAGGAGCCGTTCCGGTTCCGCGTCCGACCACAGGTGCCCTTGGTCGTCAGGCCGGCCGTGCCGGGCCTGCGAAGCGCGGATCCCGCAAGCCGGGACGACCCGGATCACCGTCCAGACAGAACCGCATCCTCTTTGCGGGTGATGTTCGAAGTCGCGAGTGGTCCTAGGGTCACGGAACAATCCGTGGACCGTTCACGTACGGCCGGTCATCCCCGCCGGTCGCGCGTCAGTCCACATCGATCGAACAGGGAGAAAACTTGAGGATCACCCTGTGGCGTCCGCCGCGCGACCGGCAACCCGCCGGACGGTCTCGGCGCGGACGGACCGCTGCCCTCCTCGTCGCCGCGCTGGCCGCGGCGACGCTTCCCGTTCTGGCGGCGCCCGCGCCCGCCTCCGCCGCTCCCGGCGTCCACGGACCGTGGCAGAAGGTGGACGGCAAACCGGCGGCCACGAAGGCGGGCCGCAAGGCGGCGATCAAGGCCAAGCGACTGGCCGCGTACAAGCTGGACCGCGGCACCATGAAGGGCCTGTTGGACGAGGCGCCGGCGGAGAAGCGCGTGGCGGTCGCCCGCGTGCCGAAGCAGGTGGTGTCGCTGCCCGCTCCGGACGGCACGTTCCAGCGCTTCGAGCTGGTCGACTCGCCGGTCATGGAGGCCGGCCTGGCCGCGAAGCACCCGGACATCACCACGTACGCCGGCAAGGGCCTGGACGACCCGACCGCGACCATCCGGGCGGACCTCACCCCGCTGGGGTTCCACGCCTCGGTCCGCTCGGCGAAGGGCAACTGGTACATCGACCCGTACTACCAGCGCGACCAGAGCCTGTACGCGAGCTACTTCGCCCGCGACCTGGAGCACCCGGAGGGCGAGTTCGTCGAGCGTGAGGACGTCACGCAGGAGGCGCACGCGCTGGCCGAGGAGATCGCCGAGGCGGAGGTACCGGCCGGGCCGCTGGTGAAGCTGCGCACCTACCGGGTGGCGCTGGTGACCGACCCGTCGTACGCCACCTACTTCGGCGCGGAGAACGTCACCGCCGCGAAGGTGACGCTGATGAACCGGGTCACCCAGATCTACGAGGACGAGACCGCGATCCGGCTCGTCCTGATCAACGACACCGACAAGACGAACCTGAACACGCCGGCCCTGGCCACCGAGCCGAACGGCCCGTGCGGCGCGGCGGCCTGCTTCACGCCGGCGCAGCTCACCTCCTGCGGCGGCGGCACGCTCAGCCGTAACCGGATCGTGCTCGGCCAGCTGGTCGGCGCGAGCAACTACGACGTGGGCCACATCGGCCTGGGCGTCAACGGTGGCGGCGTGGCCAGCCTCGGTGTGATCGGCGGCAACGGCAAGGCGCAGGGCTGCACCGGCCTGCCGACACCGGTCGGTGACTTCTACGCGGTCGACTACGTCTCGCACGAGATGGGTCACCAGTTCGCCGGCAACCACACCTTCAACGGCACGCAGTACAACTGCTCGGGCGGCAACCGCAGCGCGGCCAACTCGTACGAGCCGGGCAGCGGTTCGTCGATCATGGCGTACGCGGGCATCTGCCAGCAGGACAACCTCCAGCCGCACAGCGACCCGTACTGGTCGCACCGCAGCTACACCGAGATCACCAACTACGTCACGTCGAACCGCCCGGCCATCAACGAGGTGCAGACCGTCTCGCTGTACGGGTTCGACGCCGACGGTGACTCGTTCACCGTCAGCTACGCGGGCACCGACTCGGCGCCGATCGTGCGGGGCGTCAACTACACCATCGCCGGCATCAAGGCCGCCATCGAGGGCATCGCCGGCTGGCCGGCCGGCGCGACGGTCACCGTGGCCGCCTTCGGTGGCAGCGGCACGCTCAACGACAACGGCTTTCAGGTGACCTTCGGCGGCACGCTGGCCACCACCAACGTGGCGGCGCTGGAGCTGACCAACGCCTCCGGTGCCTCCGGATTCGTCGGCGAGACCGCCAAGGGCGGCGCCATCGACAACGGCGGCTGGCTGGTCGAGGAGACCACCAACCACGCGCCGGTGGTCACCGTGCCGGACACCGTCACCATCCCGGTGCGGACGCCGTTCGCGCTGACCGGCAGCGCCACCGACGCCGACGGCGACACGGTGACGTACCTGTGGGAGCAGAACGACAGGGGCGCCACGACCGGCACCGCGCTGACGAACAACACGAAGGTCAACGGCCCGCTGTTCCGGGTGTTCAGCGAGGCGGCGATCGTGTCCCCGACGGACACCCTGAAGTACTACTCGCCGGGTCTGAACGCGGTCACCACCGACTCGACCCGGGTCTTCCCGGACATGCGGCAGATCCTGGCCGGCAACACCAACGCGGCCACCGGCGCCTGCCCGGCGGCCCCGGCACCCCCGGCCACCGGTGGCGCCTCGAACGTGCCGGCCGAGCTGGTCGACTGCTACTCCGAGTTCCTGCCCACCCGCGACTGGGTCGGCATCGCGGGCGACCGGACCCTGCACTTCAAGCTCACCGCCCGGGACGGGCGACTGGGTGGCGGCGGCATCGGCAGCGGCGACGTCTCCGTGGTGCTGGCGCCGGACGCGGGTCCGTTCCTGGTGACCTCGCAGGGCACCGGCGCGGTCCTGGACGGCGGCTCGGCCCAGACCGTGACGTGGGACGTGGCCGGCACCGACGTGGCGCCGGTGAACGCCGCGCAGGTGAAGATCTCGCTGTCCGCCGACGGCGGGCTGACCTTCCCGTACGTGCTGGCGGAGCAGACCGCCAACACCGGCTCGGCGACGGTGACGCTGCCGAACGTGGCGACCGGGAAGGCCCGGATCAAGATCGAGGCGGTCGGCAACGTCTTCTTCGACGTCAACGACGCCGACTTCACCATCCGGTCCGCCCCGGCCGTCACCAGCACCGCCCCGGACGGCGGCGTGAACGTGCAGTACAGCGACGCGCTCTCGCCCGCCGTCACGGTGACCGCCACCGACGGCGACACCACGGGCGCGGACCTGACCGTCGCCGCCACCGGGCTGCCCGCCGGCCTGTCCCTGGCCGTCACGAGCACCTCGGCGACGGACGCCCGCCCGGGTACGCGTACCTGGACGGTCGCCGGCACCACCATGGCGGCCCCGGGCGACTACCCGGTCACCGTGACCGTCTCCGACGGCTCCGGGCTGACCGGCAGCACCTCGTTCATCGTCACCGTCGCCCCGGAGGACGCGGCGGTCAGCTGGGCCGGTGACACGCTCGTGAACACCGCGACCGGCGGCACGTCGGGCCAGGCCCTGCTGCGGGCCGTGCTCCGGGACAGCTCGGTGCTGCCCGGCGCCCCGGACACCACCGCCGGTGACATCCGGACCGCCACCGTCACCTTCACCTCCGGCGGCGTGACGCTGTGCACCGCCGTGCCGGCCCTGCTCGGCACGGCGACCACCACCGCGTCCGCGGCGTGCACGGCCACCCTGCCGAAGGGCACGCACACCGTCACCGCGACCGTGGGCGGCACCTACACGGGCAGCACCACCGCCCAGGTGACGGTCGCCGTCTCCGACGGCGGGTTCCTCACCGGCGGCGGCGAGTTCACCGCCGCCCGCTCGGCGGGGGCATACCCGGCCGACGTGAACTCCACAGTCGAAGTGGAGCTGAACGCGAAGCCGGGCAAGGCGAACAAGCCCGCCACGGGCAAGGCCGAGGTCGAGTTCCGCTCCGGCGGGAAGGCGTACACGATCAAGGCCGGCCCCGTCGACGCGCTCGGCGTCACCTCGGCGGGCAAGGTCGCCCAGGTGCGCTACCAGGCCGCCCTGTACGACAACAAGGGCAAGCTGGTGGCCTCCGGCCTGACCCTGGCCGTGACGGTGACCGACCGGGGCGCCCCCGGTCGGAACGACACCGTCGGGGTGACGCTCTGGAACGGCCGCTCGCTGCTGTTCTCGTCCGACTGGACGGGCGGCGGCACCGCCGAGGTCAAACTGAAGGGCGGCAACCTCACCGTCCACTGATCCACGCGGTGGACGCGGGAGGGCACCGGTCACGGTGTCCTCCCGCGTTGCGTCCCCGGCTCCGTCGATGGCGTACCGTCGGGCCATGAGCAGCCGACCTGCCGCGGGGGGTGGCCGGTGGGTCGAGGTCGACCCCGGCCGCATCGCCCGCTGGGTCGAGGGCTTCACCGACCGGCACGGCCCGCCGACCACGACCGTGCACGAGTACGGGCTGCTGCTCACCGCCCCGGACGGCGCCACCGCCGAGTTGCACACCCCGCCCGGCGCGAGCGCGTCGGCGGACGTACCGGGATTCGTCGCCTCCGCGACGGCGGCCCGCCGGCTCGGTCTGCTCCTGGCCCGCAAGGGCGCTGTCGCGGTCGGCGTCGCCGACGGCACCGACCTGGTGGTCTCCAAGGTGGACACCCGGTACGTGCAGGGCCGGACCGCGGCGGGCGGCTGGTCCCAGCAGCGGTTCGCCCGGCGGCGCGACAACCAGGCGAAGGCCGCGCTGGGCGACGCGGCCGAGCTGGCGGTACGCCTGCTGTTGCCGGAGGCGGGCACGCTGGCGTCGCTGGTCTGCGGCGGCGACCGGCGCGCGGTGGACACGGTGCTGGCCGACCGCCGGCTGGCCCCGCTCGCGGCGCTGCGCGCGCCGCGCCTGCTCGACGTGCCGGAACCCCGGCACGCGGTGCTGGTGGCCGCCGTCGCCGCCGCCCGGGCGGTCCACATCCTGGTCCGCTGAACAGGAAAGATCACCTCAAGACGACTCAATCCCGCTTCTCGAAGGTGCATCGAATCGACTCGATGCCTATCGTCGGTGTCACGAAGCCGGGTCTCCGGGCGACCCGCAGGGCAGCTTCGCCTCCGCCATCACGTGCCGACATCGTTGGGAGAGAACAACTTCATGAGCGGATATCAGGACGGCCGGCTGCGTGCCCGGTGGCGCCGTGCGACGAGGCTCCTCGTCGCGGCGGCGGCGATGAGCGCCGGAAGCCTCGTGCTCACCACCGCACTCACGGCCGGTACGGCGAACGCGGGCCCGGCGCAGCGCGCCGCCCTCGCCGCGCCCACCGTCAGCAGCGTCACCGCGGGCGGCGCACACACGTGCGCGATCAGCACCGACGGGGGACTGTGGTGCTGGGGCTCGAACTACGGCGGTCAGCTCGGCGACGGGACCGCCACGAACCGCAGTGCCCCGACGCAGGTCGGCACCGCCACCTGGACGAACGTCGACGCCGGCTCCGGGCACACCTGCGCGGTCCGCACGGACGGGACGCTGTGGTGCTGGGGCTCGAACTTCCGGGGCCAGCTCGGCGACGGGAGCACCACCAGCCGCAGCACCCCGGTGCAGGTCGGCACCGCGACCACCTGGGCCCGGGTCGACGCCGGCCCCCAGCACACCTGCGCGATCCGCACCGACGGCACGCTCTGGTGCTGGGGCTTCAACCGGACCACCCAGCTGGGCGTCGGCGCCTCGCCGTACGTCGCGAACACCCCGCTGCAGGTCGGCACGGCCACCGACTGGGTGAGCGTCTCGACCGGCTACGGGCACACCTGCGGCATCCGGACCGGCGGCACGCTCTGGTGCTGGGGGGCCAGCTCGGACGGCCAGCTCGGGCTCGGCAACCTGACGCCCCAGACCGCGCCCGCGCAGGTCGGCACCGCGACCGGGTGGACCGGCGTCGCGGCCGGGTACGCGCACACCTGCGGGGTCCGCTCCGGCGCGCTGTGGTGCTGGGGTGAGAACGGCTACGGGCAGCTCGGCGTGAGCGGCACCTACCGGACCGCGCCGGTGCAGATCGGCACCGCCACCACCTGGAACCGGATCGCCGCCAGCAGCGACACGTCCTGCGCGTCGCGTACCGACGGCACCCTGTGGTGCTGGGGCAAGAACTCGGCCGGCCAGGTGGGCGACGGCAGCACCACCCACCGGTCCGCGCCCGCCCAGGTCGGTAGCGCCACCAGCTGGACCGGCGGCCTCGCGGTCACCGATCACGGCTGCGCGATCCGTACCGACGCCGGCCTGTGGTGCTGGGGCGACAACAGCGGGGGCCAGCTCGGTGACGGGACGACCGTCAACCGGTCCACCCCGGGTCAGGTGACGCTGCCGGCCTGACCGCCCCGGAAACGACATCGGCCCGCACCGCCGTCTGCGGCGGTGCGGGCCGATGCGGTCTGCGGGGATCAGGCCCCCGAACCGAAGGTGTCGCAGGACTTCGGGTCACCGGTGTTGAAGCCCTTGGTGAACCACTGCTTGCGCTGCTCCGAGGTGCCGTGGGTGAACTCGTCCGGGTTCACCGGCCGGCCGGAGCGCTCCTGGATCGCGTCGTCGCCGATCTTCTCGGCGGCGTCGATGGCCTGCGAGATGTCCTCCTCGGTGATGCTCTTGAAGATTTTCTGCCCGCGGTCGTCGGCGGTGCCGGTGGCGTTCTTCGCCCACGCGCCGGCGTAGCAGTCGGCCTGCAGCTCGAGCTTCACCGACAGCGCGTTCGCGCTCTGCGGGTCGCGCTCCTGCTGGCGGCGCATCTGCGCCTCGGTGCCGAGCAGGTCCTGCACGTGGTGGCCGTACTCGTGGGCCAGCACGTACGGCTGGGCGAACTCGCCCTTGGCGCCGAGCTGGTCGGCCAGCAGCCGGTAGAACGTGAGGTCGATGTAGACCTGGTCGTCGGCCGGGCAGTAGAACGGGCCCACGCCGGAGTCGGCGGCGCCGCAGGCGGTGCTGACGTTCTGGCTGAAGAACACGGTCTTCGACGGCTTGTACTGCTCGCCGAACGCCTCCGGCATCGCGGTACGCCAGTACGCCTGGATCGAGTTGACGTAGAGGGTGTTGCGGCAGTCGAGCTGCTCCAGTGCGTCCTGTGCCGAGCACTTCTGCTCCAGCGAGGTGTTGTCGCCCTGCTCGGAGCCGCCGCCGTTGGTGGCGGCGTTGAGGCCGAAGCCGCCGCCCACCAGGGCGACCAGTACGGCGATGATGATGCCCACGATCCCGCCCCGGCCGCCGCCGATCGGGATCGGAATGCCCATCCCGCCGCCTCCGCCGGACCCTCGCCGGTCGTCCACCTGGCTGGTGTCGACCCGCGCGTTCTCGTTCAGCTCCATGTTGACCCCGATCACCGATGTGTCCGTTTGTGATGGTTGCGGTACCGGACCGGGTCCGGACGGCGGGTTTCGTACCCGATGATCTTGCGCGGTAATCCGGGGGAGGGGGCCCGCGGGGACCGGTACACTTGCCCCCGTGCTGCGCTGCGAAGGCTGAACCGCCCCGCGCCGACGGGAAATTCCACCCGCCGGCGCTTTCGCGTGCCCTGAATCAGCCCTTCCGGACCCGAGAGCGAGTACTCCGAGATGATCACTGCCACCGGCCTGGAACTGCGCGCCGGTTCCCGGATTCTGCTGTCCGACACCACCCTGCGGGTGCAGCCGGGGGACCGGATCGGCCTGGTCGGCCGCAACGGCGCCGGCAAGACCACCACCCTGAAGGTGCTCGCCGGGGAGGGGCAGCCGTACGGCGGCCAGATCGACCGGCGCAGCGCCATCGGCTACCTGCCGCAGGACCCGCGTACCGGTGACCTGGACGTCACCGGCCGGGACCGGGTGCTCTCCGCCCGCGGGCTGGACGTGCTCATGGCGCAGATGAAGGAACTGGAGAACAAGCTCGCCGAGGGCGCCGACGACGAGCGGCTGGTCCGCCGCTACGGCGCGCTGGAGGACCAGTTCGCCTCGCTCGGCGGCTACGCGGCCGAGGCCGAGGCGGCCCGCATCTGCGCCAACCTCGGCCTGCCCGACCGCGCCCTGGCGCAGACCATCGGCACGCTCTCCGGCGGTCAGCGCCGCCGCATCGAGCTGGCGCGGATCCTGTTCCGCGACGCCGGTGAGAACGGCGGCGGCATCCTGCTGCTCGACGAGCCCACGAACCACCTCGACGCCGACTCGATCACCTGGCTGCGCGGGTTCCTCGCCAACCACAAGGGCGGCCTGATCGTGATCTCCCACGACGCCTCGCTGCTGGAGGCCGTGGTCAACAAGGTCTGGTTCCTGGACGCCACCCGGTCCGTGGTCGACACGTACAACCTGGGGTGGAAGGCGTACCTGGAGGCGCGCGAGACCGACGAGCGGCGCCGCCGCCGGGAGCGGGCAAACGCCGAGAAGAAGGCCGGCGCCCTGATGGCGCAGGCGGACAAGATGCGGGCCAAGGCCACCAAGACCGTCGCCGCGCAGAACATGGCCCGGCGCGCCGAGCGCCTGCTCTCCGGCCTGGACGAGGTCCGCGTCGCGGACAAGGTCGCGAAGGTGCGGTTCCCGAGCCCCGCGCCGTGCGGCAAGACGCCGCTGACCGCGACCGGCCTGTCCAAGTCGTACGGGTCGCTGGAGATCTTCACCGACGTCAACGTGGCGGTCGACCGGGGTTCCCGGGTGGCCATCCTCGGCCTCAACGGCGCCGGCAAGACCACGCTGCTGCGGATGCTCGGCGGGCTGCTGGAGCCGGACACCGGCGAGGTACGCCCCGGGCACGGGCTGCGGCTGGGCTACTACGCCCAGGAGCACGAGACGCTCGACGTGGACCGGACGATCCTGGAGCACATGCGCAGTGCCGCGTCCGACCAGACCGACACCGACCTGCGCAAGATCCTCGGCGCGTTCCTGTTCTCCGGCGAGGACGTGGACAAGCCGGCCGGTGTGCTCTCCGGCGGCGAGAAGACCCGGCTGGCGCTGGCCACGCTGGTCTGCTCCGGCGCCAACGTGCTGCTGCTGGACGAGCCGACGAACAACCTCGACCCGGTCAGCCGGGAGCAGGTGCTCGACGCGATCGCCCGCTATCCGGGCGCGATCGTGCTGGTCACGCACGACCCGGGCGCGGTCAGCGCACTCAAGCCGGACCGCGCGATCCTGCTGCCCGACGGCGACGAGGACGCCTGGTCCGACGACCTGCTGGAGCTGGTCGAGCTGGCCTGACCCCGCCCGCCCTCCTCCCCCCCACCCCCCAGGGCGCTCTGCTGGTCGATCATGAAGTTGGCGGCATTTTTGGAGATCCACATCGCCGTCAACTTCATGATCGACGGGGTGGGGGCGACCGTGGTGCCGCGTGTCGCTCGTCCGGCGGGGCGGTACGGATCAGCCGACCGGAAGGATCACTCTATCGGGAAGCTGACATTGCGTAGCGTGTCGGTTGGCGAATAGTTGATATCTGGCGCATGATCGTCCGAGGCGGTCTAATAGGTGGGACCGTATCCGAACCGCACAGTCTGGGACGTGAGGAATCAGCATGGCAGCCACCGGCACAGCCACCAGCACTGAGAAGGGTCGCCGGATCGTCGGGGCCGAGCGTCAGACGCTCGCCAAAGACCTGGTAAAGCGGTACACCGGCGGAGAGAGCATTCGTGCTCTGGCGGCCTCGACCGGCCGTTCCTACGGGTTCATCCACCGGGTGCTCACCGAGTCCGGGGTGCAGCTGCGGCAGCGCGGCGGCGCCCGGCGCCGGAAGAAGGCGTGACCCGCCCCCCAGCGTCGTCCACCAGCGCGTTGCGGGGCGTCCGGTGACCGCCGAGACGACCGGAGTGCGCTTCGACTGCGACGGGCCGGTCGCGACGGTGACGTTGTGCCGGCCCGACGTACTGAACGCCCAGACCCCGGCGATGTGGCGCGCGATGAGTGACTTCTCCCGCGACCTGCCCGGCGACGTGCGCGTCGTCGTCGTACGCGGGGAGGGGCGCGCCTTCTCCGCGGGCCTGGACCTGGCGGTCGCCGGTGCGACCGGGCCGGGCTCCTTCGCCGAGCTGGCCGCGATGCCGGAGGCGGAGTGCACCGACCGGATCGCCGACTACCAGGGTGGGTTCACCTGGCTGCACCGGCCGGACGTGGTGTCGATCGCCGCCGTGCAGGGCCACGCCATCGGTGCCGGCTTCCAGCTGGCGCTGGCCTGCGACATGCGGGTGCTCGCCGCCGACGCGAAGCTCTCGATGGCCGAGGTGACCCTCGGCCTGGTTCCCGACCTGGCCGGCACGCGCCGCCTGGTCGAGCTGGTCGGCTACTCCCGGGCGCTGGAGATCTGCGCCACCGGCCGCCGGATGGACGCCGCCGAGGCGGACCGGATCGGCCTGGCCACGCTCGTGGTGCCGAACGACGAGCTGGACGGCGCCGTGCGTGATCTGTCCGCCGGGCTGCTCGCGAACAACCGGGACGCGATCGTCGAGATCAAGGCGCTGCTCGCGGGCGCGGCCGTACGCTCGCACGCCGAGCAGCAGCGCGCCGAGCGGGAGGCGCAGACCCGGCGGATCCGGGACCTGGCCGGGCGGGGCGAATAGCCGGTACGGCGATTTCGTAAGGACCGTCCGGGAAGATCTGGGTTACTCGCGAGGTTGTCACAGGCGTCGGGAGAATGGACTCCGACGGTTCATGCTGCCCCGACGACCCGGAGGTGACGAGTGTCCCACCCGATGGCCGGCGGCGGCATGGGCGGCTGGAGCATGCTCCGGTCGCTGCGCAACCGCGACGAGGTCTCCGCACACGAGCTCAAGCGCGGCACCGCCCGGCGGATCGTCGCGTTCGCCCGGCCCTACCGGCGCGACATCGTCGTCTTCCTGATGACCGTGGTCATCGCCGCGGTGATCGGCGTGGCCACGCCGCTGCTCGCCGGCGACGTCATCGACGCGATCGCCGGCGGTGGCCCCGACGCCCGCTCGACTGTGGTCCGCCTCGCCCTGATCATCGCCGCGCTCGCCGTGGCCGACGCGCTGTTCTCGCTGGTCCAGCGGTGGTATTCGGCCCGCATCGGCGAGGGCATCATCCTCGACCTGCGCACCCGGGTGTACGACCACGTCCAGCGGATGCCGCTGCAGTTCTTCACCCGCACCCAGACCGGCGCCCTGGTCAGCCGGCTCAACAACGACGTGCTCGGCGCCCAGCGGGCGTTCACCTCGACGCTGTCCGGCGTGGTCAGCAACGTCATCCAGCTCGTGCTCACCGCCGGGGCGATGCTCGTGCTGTCCTGGCAGATCACCGTGCTGGCGCTGGTGCTGCTGCCGATCTTCATCATCCCGGCTCGCCGGGTCGGCCGGCGACTGGCCGAGATCACCCGCGAGTCCTACAACCTCGACGCCAAGATGAACGCCACGATGACCGAGCGGTTCGGCGTCGCGGGCGCGCTCCTGGTCAAGCTGTTCGGCGCGCCGGAGGTGGAGGCCGACCGGTTCGCCCGCCGGGCCGAGCGGGTGCGCGACATCGGCATCCAGTCCGCGATGTACTCGCGGACGTTCTTCGTGGCGATGCTGCTCGTCGCGTCGCTGGCCCAGGCGCTGACGTACGGCGTCGGCGGCTGGCTGGCCGTCACCGGTGCGGTCAGCGCCGGCACCGTGGTCAAGCTGGCACTGCTGCTGACCCGCCTCTACGGCCCGCTGACCGCCCTGTCGAACGTCCGGGTCGACGTGATGAGCGCGCTCGTCTCCTTCGACCGGGTCTTCGAGGTGCTCGACCTGCGCCCGTCCATCACCGAGAAGCCGGACGCGGTGCCGGTGCCGCGCGGCAACGGCCGGGTCGAGTTCCGCGACGTGCGGTTCCGTTACCCGAGCGCCGCCGAGGTGTCGCTCGCCTCCCTGGAGGAGGTCTCGACCCTCGACCGGACGGTCAACGAGCCGGTGCTCAAGGGCGTCTCGTTCGCTGTCGAGCCGGGGCAGATGGTGGCGCTGGTCGGCCCCTCCGGGGCGGGCAAGTCGACGCTGTCCATGCTCATCTCCCGGATCTACGACGTCAGCGACGGCCAGGTGCTCGTCGGTGGCGTCGACGTACGGGACGCCACGCTCGCCTCGCTGCGCGACGAGATCGGCGTGGTCACGCAGGACTCGCACCTGTTCCACGAGACGATCCGGGAGAACCTGCGCTACGCCAAGCCCGACGCCACCGACGACGAGATCTGGGCGGCGCTTGCCGGTGCGCAGGTCGCCGACCTGGTCCGGGCGCTGCCCGACGGGCTCGACACGACGGTCGGGGAGCGGGGCTACCGCTTCTCCGGCGGCGAGAAGCAGCGCATCGCCATCGCCCGGCTGCTGCTCAAGGCTCCGTCGATCGTGATCCTCGACGAGGCCACCGCCCACCTGGACTCGGAGAGCGAGGCGGCGGTGCAGCGGGCGTTGTCGGTGGCGCTGACCGGGCGTACCGCACTGGTCATCGCCCACCGGCTCTCCACCGTCCGCGACGCCGACCAGATCCTCGTGCTCGACGAGGGCCGGATCGTGGAGCGCGGCCGGCACGACGAACTGGTGGCCGTCGGCGGCCTGTACGCCGAGCTGTACCGCACCCAGTTCGCGGTCACCGACTCGCCCGCGCCCCACGCCGAGGCCGAGCAGCCCGAGCCGGTGGTGACCACCGTGCCGATGGGCACCTACGTCGCCCACGAGGCCATGCCCCCGGCCGCTGCCAACTAGCGGACCGGCCAGGCGGCGCTCCCGGCGCCGGCCGAGCCGGCGGTGGCCCGGCCGGCACCGGGCCGACGCCCTAACCCGTGACGACCGCGGCGCGCAGCTCGGCGAACGCGGCACCCAGCGTCTCCGGGGTGAAGTGGGCGTTCAGACCGCTCGGGTTGGGCAGCACCCAGAGCCGGGCCGCCGCGAGCGTCTCCGCCTGCGGCCCGAACGCGGCCTTGGGCCGGGCGAACCCGATCCGGTACGCGGTCACCCCGACAACCGCCACCCAGCGGGGCCGGTAGCGTTCGACCTTCGCGGTGAGCGTGGCGGCGCCGTCGACCAGTTCGTCGGCGGTGAGTTCGTCGGCGCGGGCGCTGGCCCGGGCCACCATATTGGTGATGCCGAGGCCCAGCGCCGGAAGCGTGTCCTGTTCGCTGGGGTGCAGCAGCCGCGGCGTGAAGCCGCCCCGGTGCAGGGCGGGCCAGAACCGGTTGCCCGGGCGGGCGAAGTGCCAGCCGGTGGCCGCCGACCACAGGCCCGGGTTGATGCCGACGAACAGCACGTCCAGACCGGGTGCGATCACGTCGGGCAGCAGCCGGTCGGCCGCCGCCGCGAGCTGCTCCCGGCTGGGCCGGGGGTGGCGGCGGGCGGGCGTCCCCGGTCCCGGCGCCGCCTCGGGCCGCTTACCGGCCGGTCGCCGCCGATCGGTCACCGGCCCACCGACCCGGGAAGCCGGCCGGGCGGCGCCGCCGGCGCGGGAAGTCCGGCCACTGTCACAGCCCGCGCAGCGCGCCGCCGTCGACCGGGACGGTGATCCCGGTGACGTACCCGGCGGCGGGGGAGAGCAGGAACGCGGCCACCTTTCCGAACTCCGCCGGGTCGCCGATGCGCCGGAGCGGGATCGCCGCCTCGGCCTGCGCGCGGGCCCGCTCGGGGTCGCCGGAACCGGCCAGCAGCTCCCGGTTGCGGTCGGTCATGATCCGTCCCGGCAGCAGGCTTACCACGCGTACGCCGCGCGGGCCGAACTCGTCCGCCATGTCCTTGGCCACGCCGGCGAGGCCCGGCCGCAGGCCGTTGGAGATGCCGAGACCGGGCAGCGGTCCGCGTACCGAGGTGGACAGCACCAGCCCGATCGCGCCGCCGTCGGTGAGTGCTCCGGCCACCGTGCGGGCGAGCCGGACGCTGCCCAGGAAGACCGTCTCGAACGACTCGCGCCACTGCTCGTCGGTCACGGTGGCGGCGGTGCCGGGCGGCGGGCCGCCGACCGAGATCAGCGCGCCGTCGAGGCGGCCGAAGTGTTCGCGGGCGGCGGCGACGAGCCGCTCCGGGGTGGCGGGGTCGGTGAGGTCGGCGGCCAGCCCGATCGCGTGCTGCGGGCCGCCGAGCGCCTCGATCGCGGCGGCCACCCGTTCCGGGGTACGCGCGGAGATGACCACCCGGGCGCCGTCGGCGACGAGCTGTTCGGCGGTGGCGAAGCCGAGGCCGCCGGAGGCGCCGGTGAGCACGTACACCCGGTCGCCGAGTCCGAGATCCATGCACCGATCCTGCCGTACCCGGCGGGTGCCTGTCAGCGTGGGGCGGGCCGCAGCAGGCGTACCCGGCCGGCGACCTGAACCGCGACGGCGCCGCCGGTCCGGGCCAGGGCCGGCAGGCGGCGCGGCCGGGGCGGGCGGCGGCCGTCGTAGCGGCTCGCCGCCTCGCGCACGGCCAGCTCGTCCGCGCCCAGCGGCGGCAGCGCGTCCCGCTCGCGCAGGTCGCGGGCCAGGTCCCAGCCGTCGCGCAGCGAACCGTTCGTGGGGCGGCCGTCGGCCCAGGCGGCGAACGCGGCCGTCCAGCCGGGGCCGAGACCGGCGGCGAGCAGCGGCCAGTGCCGGGCCACGTCGCCGGCCCGCTTGCGCAGCAGCGCCCGGCGGGCCGCCTCGACCGGCGCCGGGGCGAAGCCGGGCGGCAGCGGCCCACCGGCCACCAGTGCGGCGACCAGCTCGGCCTGCCGGGCCGCCAGGTCGCCGCTCACGTGACCACCGGGTGGCCGGACGCGGCGGCCAGGGCGTCCAGTTCGCCGCGCAGCTCGGCGGCGGGCGGGTAGTGCCCGTCGCGTTCCAGCAGCAGCGCGGGCGGCCGGCGCCTGGTGCACAGCTCGCGGACCAGGCCCAGCACGGCGGCGGGCACCGGGTCGGTGTGCGTGTCGTGGTAGAAGCCGCCGTGCTCGGCGCCGCCCGCGACGTGCACGTAGGCGATGCGCTCCAGCGGCAGCCGGTCCAGCAGGGCGGCCGGGTCACCGCCCCGGTTGCGGGCGTTGGCGTGCACGTTCGCCACGTCGAGCAGCAGCAGCGCGCCGGTGGCGTCGAGGATCTCGGTGAGGAAGTCGGCCTCGTCCAGTTCGTCGTCCGGCCAGTCGAACAGCGCCGCGATCGGTTCCAGGGCCAGCGGCACCGGCAGTTCCGCCTGCGTCCGCCGCACGTTGGCCACCACCGCCGCGACCGCCTCGCGGCTGCGCGGCAGCGGCAGCAGGTGACCGGCCTCGAGGCCGCCGGCCCGCACGAACGCGATGTGCTCGCTCACCAGCGGCGCGTCCAGGGCCGCGGCCACCCCGGCCAGGTGCGCCACCCGGGCCCGGTCGACCGGCTCCGCGCCGCCGAGGGACAGCCGCACCCCGTGGGGTACGACGTCCACGCCGCGTTCGCGCAGCTCGGCGAGCCCGTCCGGGAGCGGCCCGGCGGTCGCGACCGCCTCCGCGACCACCTCGACGAAGCGCAGCCCCGGCAGGCCGGCCACGAAGCCGGCGATCTCGGGGCGCCAGCCGATGCCGACGCCGGACGGGCCGGTCATCCGCCGCACCCGCCTCCGCCGCAGCCACCGCCTCCGCCGCAGGAGCTGCCGCCTCCGCAGGAGCTGCCGGCGGTCGCCCCGCCGCCGCAGGAGGTGCCGGAGCTCGCGCCGCCCGCGTTGCCCATCGCCTGCCGCTGGATCTCGGCCTGCTCCGCGAAGCCCGGATCCATCGTCCAGAGCGTGGCGGTGCCGAACAGCGCCACGCCCAGTGCCACCTCGGTCGGGCCGTACGTGGTGTACGCGGGCCCGGCGGCCGGCCGCAACCAGGTGTGCCGGCGGCGCATGTCGTTCAGCGCGGCGGTGGCCGCCCGGGTCCGCCACGGCACGCGATTGAGCAGCAGGAACGCGAGGCCGAGCGGGAACAGGCTGAGCAGCAGCCAGCCGGTGGGCCGATCGTTGAGCATCCCGGAGATCGCGCGCACGATGCCGATCGCCAGCAGGGCTCCGATCAGGAGCGCGCCGCGCCGCAGCGTCCGGCGCCGCTCCTGGTCCAGGGCCAGGCCCCGGCGGACCAGGCCGTCGCGCAGGCCGTCGAGGGCACGCCGTACCCAGTCGTCGGCCGCCAGGTCCCGGGTACGCAGACCGCGGCTCGCCGCGTGGTGGACCGCCTGGTCCAGCGGGGTGGCCCCGGCCGGCAACGGGCCGCCGGTGGTGAGCCGCCGGTCCGGTCGTACGCCGACCGCGCCCGCATGGCGCAGCCCGCCCAGCGCGGCCCAGACGGCGAGCTGGTCGCCACCGTTGAGGTAGGCGACCTGCTGCGGCCCCAGGTCGCCGTGCACGTTCACCGGCGTGCCGGCGAGCATCCGCCGCCGGTAGACGACCGCGCCGATGACCAGGACGACGGCGAGCAGGAGGTACCAGCGCAGGAATACGGGGCCGGGGATGCCCCAGGTGTCGGAGGGGGTCATCGTCTGCTCCTGTCGCGAGGAGGGGTCGCGGCTCATTGTGGAGCAGGCGCGCCAGAGTCGATCTCCTGGCGGGGCGTAGTTACCGGACCGAGACCGGCACCGGCTCAGTGCCGGCGGACGGCCTCCTCGACCAGGTCGAGCACCCGGGCCAGGTCGCCGGCCGGCCGGCCCATCGCCAGGTGCAGCACGAGCCCGTCGTAGGCCAGCTCCAGGAACTGGGCCAGCACGTCGATCGGCACGTCGTCGCGGAGCACACCCGCCTCGCGCTGCCGCAGCAGGCGCTCCCGGGTGGCCGCGGCGATGGCCTCGGAGCGCTCCGCCCAGCGCTTGGCGAAGGCGGGGTCGGTGCGCAGCCGGCGGGAGACCTCCAGCTGGCTGCCGAGCCAGCCGGTGGTGTCCGGCGAGACGGCCCGGGCGAGCAGGTCGCGCATGACCTGCACCAGGCCGTTACGGGCCACCGTCTCCACCATCGCGGCGGCGTCGTCCTCGGCCACGGCGAGGAACAGCGAGTCCTTGTCGCGGAAGTGGTGGAAGATCGCGCCACGGGACAGGCCGGTGGCCTCCTCCAGCCGCCGCACGGTGGCGCCCTCGTAGCCGTGCCGGGCGAAACACGCCCGCGCCGCCGCGAGGATCTCCTGCCGGCGCGCGTCGAGCTGGTCCTGACTTACTCTGGGCACGAACGGATCGTCGCAGGTGGAACCGCGTGATGCAAACCGTACGTACGGCTTGAGATGCGATTCCGGATGATCATCCGCGCGACGCCGAGTGGTTAGGATCGGCGCGTGACCGCCCAGCCCGCGCACCCGCTCACCGTCGCCGCCGTCCAGGCCCAGCCCGTCCCCGGCGACGTCGCCGGCAACGCCCGTGCCGCCGCCCGCCTCGTCGGCCGGGCCGAGGGCGCCCGCGTCGTGGTGCTGCCCGAGCTGTTCCTGCCGGCGTACCACCCGCCGACGCTCGGCGCCGACCCGGACGCCACGGACGTCGCGGCCGACGCCGACGGCCGGGTCACCGACGCCCGGCTGGACCCGCTGCGCTCCGCCGCCGCCGACGCTGGCGCCGCGGTGGTCATCGGCGCCGCCGTCCGCCACCCCGACCGGCGGCGCACCATCTCCTCGCTCGTCGTGGACGCGGCCGGCACGGTCACCGCCGCGTACGACAAGCAGCAGCTCTGGAGCGGCGAGCGGGAGCTGTTCGACGCCGGCCGCCGGGGCGCCACGCTCGAGGTCGACACGTGGCGGCTGGGCCTGGGCGTCTGCTACGACGGCTGTTTCCCCGAGCACGCGCGGGCCGCCGCCGGTGACGGCGCGCACGGCTACCTCTGCCCGAGCGGCTACCTGGCCGGCTCGGCGCACCGCCGCGACCTCTACTACGCCGCCCGCGCGCTGGACAACACCATGTACGTGGTGTTCGCCAACGCGGTCGGCGGCACCGATCCCTGGCGCTTCAACGGCGGCGCGGCGGTGTACGACCCGGAGGGCCGGCCGTTGGCCCGGGGCGCCGACACCGGCGAGGACGTGCTGGTGGCAACGCTGGACCCGGATGCGCTGGCGGCCACCCGCGCGGCGCACACGATGCTGCTGGACCGTCCGCTCGACGCCGGGGCGGCGCGCGCCGTCCTCGTGGCCTGATCGTCGTGGGGGAGCCCTCGGCCCTGTCGGTGCTCCGAGCGTTACCGTAGGGTGCCCAAGTGCCGTTGCTCCTGCTCGATCTGGACAACACCCTGCTCGACCGCGACGGGCCGTTCCGTGTCTGGGGAGAACGCTTCCTGGCGGGCATCGGCGCGCCGCCGGCCGACCTCGACTGGCTGGTGTCGGTGGACGCGGACGGGCTCACCAACAGGTGGGACGTGGCGGATGCGATCCGCGACCGGTACGCGCTGCGCATCCCCTCGATCGACCTGGTCGACGAGCTGCACGACGGCGTGGTGGCGCACATGCGGCTGGACCCGCTGGTGGCCTGCGCGCTGCGGATCGCCGCCGACGCGGGCTGGGTGCCGGTGGTGGTCACCAACGGCGCGTCCCGTCAACAGGACGCCAAGATCCGCAAGACCGGCCTGGACCGGTACGTCGCCGACTGGGTGATCTCCGAGGAGGCGGGCGTCAGCAAGCCCAACCCGAGGATCTTCGCGCTCGCCGCCCAGCGGGCCCGGATGCCGCTGCGCGGCGCGTGGGTGGTGGGCGACAGCCCGGAGGCGGACATCGGCGGCGCGACGGCGGTGGGCCTGCCGAGCGTCTGGCTGCACCGGGGACGCCGCTGGTCCGACCCGAGGTTCGCGCCCACCCGGATCGAGGACGGGCTGATCGCCGCCGTCGCGGCCGTCCTGGCCGGCTGACCGCGCGCGACGACGGCGCAGCGACAAGGGCACGGCGGGCCCGGGCGGAAAATCCGTTGACCCGCACCGGGCGGGGCCACGAGCATGGTGCCGCGCGAGTGCGCAGCCGGGGTGTGCCCGGTCGAGGAGAGGAGGTCGGTCATGGCCGTCTTCGCAGGGTCGTTCCACCTGCCTCCACCAGCCTCGATCGAAGGACAGATCCACCCGTGCGCGATCACGACTTCCCGGCGCCGCAGCGCCGTGGCCGCGGCAAGAGCCGCTTCGACGACGACGAACCCGACTTCCTGAAGCGGGGGCGGCACACCCCGCCGACCCTCACCGACCCGGACGCCGAGCCCGAGGCGGAGGACGCCTGGTCCTCCTGGGACCAGGCCGTCCACGGCCCCGAGCCGCACCCGGACTGGCTGGTCACCGAACTGGCCGCCCGGGACACCGAGCTCGGGGTGCTCAAGACCGGCAAGGAGGCGGACGTCCACCTGGTCCGCCGGGCCGTGCCGGGCACCGACCGCAGCTGCCTGCTCGCGGTCAAGCGCTACCGCGACGCCCAGCACCGGCTGTTCCACCGCGACGCCGGTTACCTGGAGGGCCGCCGGGTGCGCCGGTCCCGCGAGATGCGGGCGATGACCGGCCGCACCGCGTTCGGCCGGCAGATGATCGCCGGGCAGTGGGCGGCGGCCGAGTTCGCCGCGCTGTCCCAGCTCTGGGAGATCGGGTCCGCCTCCGGGCGGATCGCGGTGCCCTATCCGGTGCAGCTGCTCGGCACCGAGCTGATGCTGGAGTTCGTCGGCGACGCCGGGGCGGGGGAGGCCGCGCCGCGGCTGGCCCAGACCCGGCCCGACGCCGGCGAGCTGCGTGACCTGTGGGAGCAGCTCGTCGAGGCGCTGACGGTGCTCGCCCGCGCCGGGTACGCACACGGCGACCTGTCCCCGTACAACCTGCTGGTGGACGCGGGCCGGCTGGTGATGATCGACCTGCCACAGGTGGTCGACGTGGTGGCCAACCCGCAGGGGGCCGACTTCCTGGCCCGCGACGTGCGGGTGGTGGCCGCCTGGTTCACCGCCCGCGGGATGCCGGCGACGGTGACTGACCCGGCGGCGCTGACCGAGGCGCTGCTGCGGGAGGCGGGGCTGCGCTGACCGGCCGGCGTCCCGGGCGGGAGACCGCCCGGGACGCCGGTCCGGGTCACTGGAGGTAGCGCTCGACCTCCGGCACCGGGCGTTCGCCCTGGGCGTCCGGGTCGCCGTGCGCCTGGCGGGCGGCCCGGCGGCGGCGCAGCAGGTCCCAGCACTGGTCCAGGGACTCCTCCAGGGCGCGCAGCCGCTCCCGCGCCTCGTCGTCTGTGCCGGCCTCGTGCTGCTGCGCGTCGGCGCGCAGCCGGTGCTCCTCGTCGACGAGTTCCGAGATCCGGCTCAGGATGGTCTTGTCGTCCATGCCCGAAGCTTGGCACAGCGGACGGGTCCGCGCCCGCGTTCTGGCGGCGTCCGCGCAGAGGTGAGCGTCGCTCGCGCTCCGCAGCGACCACTGTGTACGCGAGTGACGCATATCCCACTGGCTCCATTCTCGACAAAGAGATTGTTGTTACGTGAAATATCCTCTGACCTGCCTTTTGATCTGCGACTCAGGATGGCATGCTCACGGGCAACGTCACGGGTCGATACGGAGTCGCGACCCTGAGTCAACCGAGGGAGCGTTCAGGTGCCCGAACCAACGGACACAACGAGGCCCACCGGCCGACCCCGGACCGTGCCGCTGCGGCAGATCCTGCCCGCGGTGCTCCGCGACCCCGCCCGGGCGCTCATCGACATCGGTAACCGTACCGAAGGCGAACTGGTCCGGCTCAACCTCGGTTCGTTCCGGCCCTACCTGGTCACCCACCCGAAGCACGTGCAGCACGTCCTGCGTGACCGGGCGGACAACTACGAACGAGCAGGTGACGGGCTGTTCTGGCGCCCGGTCAAGCGGCTGTTCGGCGAGGGGATCCTCGGCGAGGGGCAGATCTGGTCGGCCAGCCGGCGGATGCTCCAGCCGATGTTCACCGCCAAGCGGGTGGAGGCGCTCGTCGACGGGATGGCCGACGCGATCCGCGACGCGGTCGACGAGCTGGACGAGCCGGCCCGCGCCGGCCGGCCGGTCGACATCGGCGTGGAGCAGGCGCGCATCGTCAGCCGGGCGATCATGAAGGTGCTGTTCGCCGACCGGATCTCGGTGCCGGACGCGATGCGGGTGATCGAGGCGCAGGACCGCATCGCCACCGCCGTCATCCCCCGGATCATCGTCCCGTTCGCGCCGCTGTCCCTGCCGATGCCGGGCGACCGTACGTTCGCCCGCGCCGTCCGCATCGTCGACGACGTGCTGGTGCCGATCGTCCGCGAGACGCGGGAGTCCGCCGACCAGGGCGACGACGTCATCTCGACGCTCTGGCAGGCCCGCACCGACGACGGACGCCAGCTCGACGAGCGGCAGGTCCGAAACGACACGGTGGCCATGTTCGCCGCCACCACCGAGACCACCATCAACGTGCTGACCTGGGCCTGGCCCCACCTGGACCAGCACCCGGAGGTGGCCGAGCGGCTCTACGCCGAGATCGACGAGGTGGTCGGCGGCGAGCCGGTACGCCGTGAGCACCTGAGCCGGCTCACCTACACCCGGATGGTGCTGGACGAGCTGCTGCGGCTCTACCCGATCGGGTGGATCATCCCGCGCCGCGCTGTCGACGGCGACGTCATCGACGGCGTGCCGATCGAGCCCGGCGCCACGATGGCGGTCAGCCCGCTTATCACCCAGCGGATGCGGCAGTTCTGGGACCGCCCGGACGAGTTCGACCCGGAGCGGTTCCGCCCCGAGCGGGTCCGCGCCCGGCACCGGTACGCCCACTTCCCGTTCGGCGGCGGCCCGCACCAGTGCCTCGGCATGTACCTGTTCTACCTGGAGGCACAGCTCATCCTCGCCACCATGCTCAGCCGCTACCGGTTCCGGCTGCACCGCACCGGCGTACCCGGACTGCGGCTGGCCGCGGCGTTGCGGCCGCGCGAGCGGGTCGAGCTGACGCTCGTCGCGGCCGGGCGGACGGAGGGGGCATGACCGACGGCGTGACACCTGATCCGCTCGCCGTCGCCGCCGAACAGGGCCGGGTCTGCGCGCTCGCCGCGCAGGGCCAGCGCGGCCTGCGCAAGGCCGCCGCCGCGCACCCCGAGCTGTTCCCCGGTGACCCGTTCGACGCGACGCTGTTCAGCAGCATCGCGCAGGCGATGGCGTTCAGCGCCCCCTGGCACAGCGCCGCCGAACTGGCGGTGACCAACCGCGCGGTGCTCTGGGGCTTCGCCGTCGACTGGCTGGTCGACCACCAGGCCACCAGCCGGGCCGAGGTCGACCGGATCACCGGCGTCTGCCTGGACGTGCTCGACGGCGCCGGCAGCGGCGACCCGCTGGGCCGGTTCCTGGCCGAGCTGCGCGACGACGTCGCCGCCGCGCCCGCCTGGCCGGCGCTGCGCGGCCACTGGCGGGACACGATGGCCCGCACCCTCGACGCGATGGCCCGCGAGTGGGACTGGCGGCGTACCGGCCGCCCCACGCTCGCCGACTACCTCGCGAACGCCGACAACCTCGCCGCGACGGTGGTGAACGTGGCGCACTGGATCCACACCGGATCGGTGAGCGACGCCGCCACGCTGGCCCGGCTGATCGAGGTCAGCGACGAGGTGCAGCGGGCCCTGCGCCTGGTCAACGACCTCGGCACCCACCGCCGCGACGCCGAGTCCGGCGACCTCAACGCGCTGCTGCTGGTCGACGACCCGGCCGAGGTCGAGCAGCGCTTCGCCGAGCAGGTCGAGCACTGCCGCGTCCTGCTGGCGAAGCTGGCCGGTGAGGTGCCGCGGGAGGCCGACTTCCTGTCCCGGCAGCTCGGTTTCACCACCGGTTTCTACCGGCACACCGACTTCTGGGGCGTGCGGTGACGCTGACCGCCCGACCGGTGCCCGCCACCCGGTCCGGGACCACGCGTGACCTGATCGCCGCGCTCGACGGCGAACCGGAGGGGCAGACGTCACCGTCGGTCTACGAGACCGGACGGCTGGTCACGCTCGCGCCGTGGCTCGACGGCCACGACCGGCGCCTGGCCTGGCTGCTGGACCGGCAGCGCCCGGACGGCGGCTGGGGCGGCCCCGGCGGGTACGCGCTGGTCCCGACGCTGAGCGCGGTCGAGGCGCTGCTGGCCGAGCTGCACCGCGACGGGCCGTCCGCCGCGCCGTCCGACGCCGTCCACCGGGGACTGGCGTACCTGGCCGGGGCGCTGCGCGACGGCGCTCCGCCGGACCTGCCGGCCACCGACCTGATCGTGCCCGCGCTGCTCGCAGCAGTGGACCGGCACCTCGACGGGCCGGCCGGGCCGCCACCCGGGCTGACCGAGTGGGCCGGCCGGCCCCGCCTGCCGCTGCCGGCCGGTCTCGACCCGGCCCGCCTGACCCGGGTACGCGGACTGCTCGCCACCGGGCGGCCCGTGCCGGAGAAGCTGGCGCACGCCCTGGAGGTGGCGGGTGAGCTGGCGTACCGCGCGTCCGGGGTGCGTCCCTCGGCGAGCGGCGCCGTCGGCGCCTCACCGGCCGCCACCGCCGCCTGGCTGGGCGGGCCGGAGCCCGGACCCGCGCTGGACTACCTGAACGCTGTCGCCCGCCCCGGCCCGGTGCCCTGCGCGAGCCCGATCACCGTCTTCGAACGGGCCTGGGTGCTCGGCATCCTGGTCCGGGCCGGCGTGCCGGTCGGCGCGCCCGAGCCGGTGCTGACCGAGCTGCGCGCCGCCGTCGGCCCGTCCGGCGCGGCCACCGCGCCGGGCCTGCCCGCCGACGCCGACACCACGGCGGTCACGCTCTACGCCCTGGCCCGGCTGGGCCGCGCGCCCGGTGTCGCGCCGCTGGCCGGATTCGACACCGGCCGGCACTTCTGCACCTGGCCGGGGGAGGACGGTGCGTCGCTGACCACGAACGCCCACGTGCTCGACGCGCTCGGCGAGCAGCCCAGCGGTCCCGGCGTCACCGGCGCCCGGCGCCGCGTCACCGACTGGCTGCTGGACCGGCAGGAGCCGGACGGGCGGTGGGAGGACCGCTGGCACGCCTCGCCGTACTACGCCACCTACGCGGTGCTGCTGGCGCTGGCCGACCACGCGCCGGACGGCGCGGCGCGTGCCGCCGTCGAGCGGGGCGTCGCCTGGTTGCTGGACACGCAGCGCCCGGACGGCTCCTGGGGACGGTGGGACGGCACCGCCGAGGAGACCGCGTACGCGGTGCTCGCCCTGGCCGACGCGGGCCGGCCCGGTGACCCCCGGATCACGTCGGCGCTGGTGCGGGGACGTCGTCGACTGTCCGAGCTGGACGGATGCGACGACGAACCGGCACTATGGCACGACAAGGACCTCTACCGCCCGACGCGGATCGTGCGCGCCGCGGTGCTGGCGGCCTCGGCCGCGCCGGGGCAGCCCGGTCCGGGGCCGCACCTACCATGATCAGGATCGCTTGAATGAGGTTCCCGACGGCTGCTAGCGTGCGCCGGAGTCGATCGGATGTCGGACCGACCGAAGACCGGGCCAGGACGGTGTGATGGGTTCCCGCAGTACGAATCTCCGTACGAAGATCATCGCGCTGCTGGCGTCGCTGACCGCGCTCTGGGCGTTCGCCGCGTGGGTGACCGTACGGGACGGGTTCAACCTGCTCGGCGTGCAGACGCTCAACGCGCGCGTCTTCGAACCGAGCGACCCGCTGCTGCAGGAGTTGCAGGCCGAGCGACGGCTGTCGCTGCGCTACCTCGGTGAGTCCGACCCGGGCCGGTTGCAGGAGCTGGAGGCCCAGCGCGCGCGGACCGACGGCACCGCGACCGCACTGTGGCGCTCGGTGCGGGACTGGCGCACCGAGATCCCGGCCAGCGAGGAGCTGATGCAGCGGCTCGACGAGCTGAAGACCGAGCTGGACCAGCTCGGTCAGGTACGCGCCGAGGTCAGCCGCAAGACCATCGACCGGACCACCACGCTCATCGCGTACGACGAGGCGGTCGACGGGATCTTCGCCGTCTTCGACGCCCTCGGCGGCCTCGACGACGACGAGATCGCCAAGGACACCGCCGCGCTCATCGACCTCAACCGGTCCCGGGAGCTGCTGTCCCAACAGGACGCGCTGATCACCGGTGCGATCGCGGCCAACCGGATCACCGTCGGCGAGCAGACCGCGTTCGCCCGGCTGGTCGGCGCGCAGTGGTTCCTCGCCGACCGTACCGCCCGGGAACTCGCCCCCGGTGACCGTGCCCGCTTCGACCGGATGGTCGAGGGCGACGCGTTCCAGCAGCTCCGCACGCTCCAGGACCAGGTGCTCGCGGCCAAGGGCGCCGAGGTGCGCCCGCCGGTGACCGCCGCGGCGTGGCAGGTCGCCGCCGAGAAGGCGATGGCCGACCTGCGCGAGGTGATCCTCGCCGGCGGTGAGGACATCGTGTCCCGGGCCATGCCGGTCGCGATCGGCGTCATCGTGCGGCTGGTGCTCGCCGCCGGTCTCGGCCTGATCGCCGTCATCGCCTCCGTGGTCGTCTCGATCACCACGGCCCGGGCGCTCGTCCGCCAGCTCGAACGGCTGCGCGAGGCCGCCTTCCAGCTGGCGCACGAACGCCTGCCGAGCGTGGTGGAGCGGCTGGGCCGCGGCGAGGAGGTGGACGTCGCCCGCGAGGCGCCACCGCTGCAGTTCGGCGACGACGAGATCGGTCAGGTGGGCAAGGCGTTCAACGTCGTGCAGGAGACCGCCGTCCGTACCGCCGTCGAGCAGGCCGAGCTGCGCCGCAGCGTACGCGACGTGTTCCTCAGCCTGGCCCGGCGCACTCAGGCGCTCGTGCACCGGCAGCTCACGCTGCTGGACGCGATGGAGCGGCGGGAGCACGACGCCGAGGAACTGGAGGACCTGTTCCGGGTCGACCACCTGGCCACCCGGATGCGGCGCAACGCGGAGAACCTGATCGTCCTCTCCGGCTCGACGCCCGGCCGGGCCTGGCGGCGCAACGTCCCCATGGTCGACGTGGTACGCGGCGCGGTCGCCGAGGTCGAGGACTACACCCGGGTCACCGTGCGCCCGCTCGGCGACGTGTCGCTGACCGGCCGTGCCGTCGGTGACGTCATCCACCTGCTGGCCGAGCTGATCGAGAACGGACTCTCCTTCTCCCCGCCGCAGACCACTGTGGAGGTTCGCGGCCAGCTCGTGGCGAACGGCTTCGCCATCGAGATCGAGGACCGCGGCCTCGGCATGAGCGCCGACGAGATGGCCGCCGCCAACGCGCGCATCGTCGACCGGTCCGAGCTGAACCTCGCCGACGCGGCCCGGCTCGGCCTGTTCGTGGTCAGCCGGCTCACCGAACGGCACGGCGTCAAGGTGCAGCTCAAGGAGTCCGCGTACGGCGGGACCACGGCAGTGGTGCTGATCCCGCGTGAACTGATCACCGCCGACGGCGCCGACGCGTCCGACGCTCTCCCCGCCCCCGGGACGGTCCTGCCCGCGCCGGAACCGGCGCGGAACACGCCGGCCGAGGACGGCACCGAGCCGGCGACCGCGTCCGGCCCGGACGGCGGCACCGAACCGGACCAGCCCGCCGAGCCCGCCCCGCAGGTGCCGGAGCCGGTGGCGCGGGCGCCCCGGCTGACCCCGTCCGGGCTGCCGGCGCGTACCCGCAAGCGGCAGCCCGCGGTGGCCGGGCCCACCACGGAGCTGGCGGTGGTGGAGCGGCGGCCCGCCGCCACGACCGACGCCGCAGCGGAGCCGGAGCCGGAGGACGCGCCGGTCACCGACGCGGGGCTCCCGGTCCGGGTACGCCAGGCCAGCCTCGCGCCGGAGCTGCGACACGACCAGAGCGCGGTGGACGACGACGACACCGCCGACGACGACACGGCGCGTGCACCGGAGCAGGTGCGCCGGATGATGAGCTCCTATCAGAGCGGCACGCGACGCGGCCGTACCGATGCCGCGCGCTTGCTCGGCGGAGCGCAGGGGGCCGGCGGTGCGCCGGCCGACGCGGACGAGCAGGTTACCTGACCGGGACGTCGACGCGACGGAAACCGGAAGCTGACGGCACACCAGCCGGGAAGATGAGGACGACGAGTGGCGCAGAAGACGGCTTCGAGCGCGGATCTGACGTGGCTGCTGGATGACCTGGTCGGCCGGGTCAAGCAGGCGGAGCACGCCGTGGCGCTCTCCACCGACGGACTGTTGATGGCCTCGTCCCGCGGATTGAGCCGGGACGACGGCGAGCACCTGGCGGCCATGGCGGCGGGCATCCAGAGCCTCGCCCGGGGCGCGGGCAAACGGTTCGGTGGCGGGCAGGTGCAGCAGACCATCATCGAGATGCAGTCCTCCTTCCTGTTCGTCACAGCGGCCGGCCGCAACGCCTGCCTGGCGGTGCTGGCGTCGGAGGACGCGGACGTCGGCCTGATCGCGTACGAGATGGCCATGCTCGTCACCCGGGTCGGCCGGTTCGTCGCATCACCGACCCGGGAACAGCCCCTCGGCGAGAACGCGGCACGATGACCGGCCGGGGGGACTCCGCGGAGCAGGAGTGGGTGGACGACCACGCCGGCCCGGTGGTGCGCCCGTACGCGGTGACCGGAGGCCGGGCCCGCCCGGTGACCGGTACGTTCGACCTGATCTCGCTGGTCACCTCGACCAGCACGGATGTCGGGTCGGAGTCCGGGCTGGGCCCGGAGCACGTGGCGATCGTCGGCCTCTGCCAGCGGATCCTCTCCGTGGCCGAGATCGCCGCCCATCTCGACCTGCCGGTGGGCACGGTCCGGGTCCTCCTCGGAGACCTGGCCGCCCGCAGCCTGGTACAGGTACGCGAGCCGCGCGCGACCACCGCCGGCCTTCCCGACGAGCACGTTTTCGAGGCGGTTATCAATGGACTACGGGCGCTCTGAGCGGCCGGCGGGCGCCGCTCCGCTACCCACCGCGATCAAGATCCTGATCGCGGGCGGGTTCGGCGTCGGCAAGACCACCATGGTCGGCGCGGTCAGCGAGACCCGGCCGCTGCGGACCGAGGAGGTGCTCACCGAGACCGGGATCGGCATCGACGACCTGTCCGGTATCGAGGAGAAGTCGACCACCACCGTGGCGATGGACTTCGGCCGCATCACCATCAGCGACGACCTGGTGCTCTACCTGTTCGGTACGCCCGGGCAGGACCGGTTCTGGTTCGTCTGGGACGAGCTGGCGCTCGGCGCGCTCGGCGCGGTGGTGCTCGCCGACACCCGCCGGCTGGCCGACTGCTTCCCGTCGATCGACTACTTCGAGGGGCGCGGTACGCCCTTCGTGGTGGCGGTGAACTGCTTCGAGGGCGCCAAGAAGTTCCGTCTCGACGAGGTGCAGGCCGCGCTCGACCTCGACCCGGGCGTACCCGTGGTGCTGTGCGACGCGCGCAAGCGGGAGTCGGCCAAGGAGGTGCTGATCACGCTGCTGGAGCACGCCATGAAGCTGCGGGAGGCGCGCCGCCGCGCCGCCGAGGACTGAACTGTCACACATCGACGGGGGAGTGGCGATGACCGAGGTGAGCGTCCGGGCGATGAACCCGGACGAGTTCGACAGATGGCAGGACGAGCTGGCCGCCGGCTACGCGCGGGAGCACGTCACGGCCGGCAACTGGACGCCCGAGGAGGCGCTCGACCGGGCCCGGGAGGCCGCCGCCGGCTTCCTGCCGCAGGGCATGGCCACACCCGGCATGCTGTTCCTGGTCGGCGAGCTGGCAGACGGTTCACCGGTCGGCCGGCTGTGGATCGGCCTGACCCACCCGCGCGGTCTCGCCGACTGCGCGTTCCTCTACGACATCGAGGTGGCCGCCGGGCATCGGGGCCGGGGCCTCGGGCGGGCGCTGCTCGCGGCCGGGGAGCGGGCCGCCCGGGAGCACGGCGCCCGGGCGCTGGAGCTGAACGTCTTCGGCGCCAACGAGACGGCACGCAAGCTGTACGAGACGTCCGGCTACCGGGTGGTCACCCAGCAGATGCGCAAGGAACTGCCCGCCTAGCGGCCGGCGTCACAGGCGGGTGGCGGTCCGGATCAGGGCGGCGAGCGGCCGGGACCGGCTGTGCGGCGGCCACGCGATCACGGTGGTCACCGCCGGAGCGTCCGGCACCGGCACGGCGGCCAGGTCGGCGAGCAGCAGCGACCGGACCGACTCCGGCAGCACCACCACGGTACGGCCGAGCGCGATGAGCTGGAACAACTGGGCGTGGTCGCGGACCTCGGGGCCCGGACCGTCCGGATACGACCCGTCGGCCCGGGGCCAGCGCGGCATCGGCAGGCCGGACAGCGTCTCCACCTCGGCCATGAGGAGGTGCGGCCGCCGGGCCAGCGGATGGCCGGCCGGCAGGACCGCCACCTGCTGCTCGGTGACCAGTTCCTCGGTGTCCAGCCCGGCGGTCGAGTCGAACGGCAGGTGCAGCAACGCCACGTCGGCCCGCCCGTCGCGCAGCAGCCGTTCCTGCTCGCCGATGCCGCACAGCAACACCTCGACGGGGACGGCGTCCGGCTCGGCCGCGTACGCGTCGAGCAGTTTCGGCAGCAGTTCGCTCGACGCGCCCGCCTTCGTGGCCAGCACCAGCCCGGGGCCGCCGTTCGTGGCCTCGCCGGCGCGGCGGGTACGGCGGTCGGCGGCGTCCACGGCGTCGAGGGCGGCCCGGCCCTCGCGGAGCAGCACCGACCCGGCCGCGGTGAGCACGACGCCGCGGCTGTCCCGGTCCAGCAGCGTCACGCCGAGACGCCGTTCGAGCTGCTGGATCGCGCGCGACAGCGGCGGCTGGGCGATGCCCAGGCGTCGCGCGGCGCGGCCGAAGTGCAGTTCCTCGGCCACCGCGACGAAGTAGCGAAGCTCCCGCGTCTCCATCCCGCCACCGTACCGCCGAATCGATACCCGCCAGGTATCGGCCGCTACCGAGGTGGTGTTGGAGGCCCGCTCGCCGCGCGGACAGGATCGAAACCATGAGCGAACGGACGATCGCGCTGGTGACGGGCGCGAACAAGGGAATCGGGTACGAGATCGCGGCGGGCCTGGGCGCGCTGGGCTGGCGGGTGGGCGTCGGCGCCCGGGACGAGCAGCGGCTCGCGGAGGCGGTCGCGAAGCTGCGCGCGGGTGGTGTGGACGCGTTCGGCGTACCGCTGGACGTGACCGACGACGCGAGCGTGGCCGCCGCCGCCCGGCTGCTGGAGACGGAGGCCGGCGGGCTGGACGTGCTCGTCAACAACGCGGGCGTGACCGGTGGCGCGCCGCAGCATCCGGGCGACGTCGACCTCGCGACCATCCGGACGGCGGTCGAGGTCAACGTGATCGGCGTGGTCCGGGTGACCGAGGCGATGCTGCCGTTGCTGCGCCGCTCGGCCTCGCCGCGGATCGTCAACATGTCCAGCGGCGTCGGCTCGCTGACCCGGCAGAGCGCCTCGGAGGGCGAACACCAGACCGGCCCGCTGTCGGTGGCGTACTCGCCGTCGAAGAGCATGCTCAACGCGGTGACCATCCAGTACGCGCGGGCGCTGGCCGGCACGGGCGTCCTGATCAACGCCGCCTGCCCGGGTTTCACCGCCACCGACCTGAACGACTTCCGCGGTGTGCGGACCCCGCAGCAGGGCGCGGCGATCGCGATCCGGCTGGCGACGCTGCCCGGCGACGGGCCGACCGGCGGCTACTTCGAGGACGCGGGCGTGATCCCGTGGTGAGTGCGGCGCGTCAGCACCACATGACCGGGTTGCCGGTCGCCACCGACGCCGCGCACAGCCGGCGCAGCGGCTCCACGATGTAGGCGAATTCGCCGCCCGCCCGGCTCCGGGACCGCACCGCGAGCCGTTCGGGCGGCGGCTCGCCGTGCCCGCCCACCGGCCGCATCGCCAGCACCGTCCGCGTCCCGCCGGCGGTGAACTCCACCCGGTCGCCGGGCAGCGGCCGCTGGCCGAACCGCACGGCCCGGAACAGCGTGGCGGGCGGGTCGGCGGTGTCGACAACGAAGAAGCCGTCCGGATCGACCCCGGCCCGGAAATCCGGGCCCAGCATGAACACCCCGTGATAGCTCTCGACGTACTGCATCAGCACCCGGCCGGTCGCCTCGTCGATCAGCTCCACCTCGTCGGTGATCCGGTCGGTGCGCGCGAACGCGTCCAGCTCGGCGAGCGCGACCGCCGCCCGGTCGGCCGGCAGCGAGCCGCCGTTGAGGTTCGGGAGCGCGGTGGCGAGCGTCGGGAAGCGCTCCGGGCCGGCGGCGCGTAGCGCCTGCTGGAACAGCCGCACACCGGCCCAGTTGGACACGTGCTCGCTCGCCTGCTCCATGGCCTTGTGCGGGCACGCCTCCGCCTGCCAGGCGTCGAACGTGCGGTGCGCGGCCTCGTTGCCCTCCCACTGCAGCAACAGCGCGAGACAGCCCTCCTCGTCGATGCCGACCGGTTCGACCGGGCAGGGCGTGGCGAGGCCGTCCTGCCAGCACCGGCAGTGCACGAACGCGTCGAGTCCCACGCCGGCACGCTACCGGCGGCAACCCGATGGCGCGTACCCGTTTCCGCCGGCTCGCCTTCGGGCGGCTCGTTTCCGTCGGGTCAGGTGACGGCGAGCAGCACGGCGTCTCCGCTCGCCGCCGCGTCGCGGTAGAAGTCACGCAGCCGGGTGAAGTTCGGCAGCAGGTAGCCGTCGAACTCGTCGTCGCCGTCGTCCCAGATGTGCGGGTAGATCTCGGCCTCCGACATGGCGGCCGGGTCGAAGCGGGCCCGCAGCGTCGCCTCGTCGATCGCGTCGAGCCCGGCGGCCACGGCGCGGACGGCGTCGGGCATGAGCAGCCGGGCCGGGCCCATGCCGAGGTCCGGGCCGATCGGGTCACCGCCGATGATCGCCGGCCCGGCGTCACCCCGGACCTCGTACGTGGTGCCGGTCAGCAGGTAGTGCAGCCCGTGCCACGCCTTGTCGAGGTCGAGCTCGTCCGGCCCGCCCGGGAACAGGGTGCCGACCTTCTCCGGGTCGGCGAGGACCGCCGCCAGCTCCTCGGCGGACAGCCGGCGTGCGTAGAAGATCATGCCCATGGGGTGCCTCTCGGGGGACCGGTGGGAATCGGCGGCAGCGTAGCGTGCGCGTGCGACAGGCATGGCACCATCGGCGCATGGCCACCGACACCCGGCACCTCAGCGTCCACATCGACCGGCCGGTCGCGGATGTCTACGCCTTCGCCGCCGACCCGGCGAACCTGCCCCGCTGGGCGCCGGGTCTCGGCGGCTCGGTCGTGCTCGTCGACGGCCACTGGTATGTGGAAACGCCCGAAGGGCGGGCGCGGCTGACGTTCGCGCCGGCAAACGAGTACGGCGTGCTCGACCACGAGGTGCTGACACCGTCGGGCGAGACGGTGTACGTGCCGTTGCGCGCGATCGCCGACGGCGTCGCCACCGAGGTGGTGTTCAGCCTGCGGCGGATGCCCGGCATGAGCGACGCGGACTTCGAACGGGACACCGCGCTCGTGGAGGCGGACCTGGCCCGGCTCAAGGCGGTGCTGGAGAGCGCCGCCGGCTGAGAGGCGCGCGTGGTCAGTCCGGCGTGCCGGTCCGTGCCGCCGCCCGGAGAATGCCGTCGAGGCCCTCCTCGAACAGCAGGTCGTCGTCCCATCGGGCGTCGTCGAGATGGCCGGAGGCGCTGAGGGTCGGATAGGTGTCGGCGCTCGCGGCGATGTGGTCGCGGGCTGCGGCCCTCGCGCCCGGGTCCGCGGCCCGGCGCCACGTGGCCTCCGTGAGCGAGGCGCCGATGACGTAGTTGGCCAGCATTCTCGTGGCGACCGTGAGGGGAAGACCGTGGCAGCCGCCGCGCACGAGCGCCGACTGCAGGAACTCGGTGCGGGCCAGGACGTTGGGCCCGAGCATCGGACGACCGATGAGCCCGGGTGCCCAGGGATGGCGCAACATCGCGTCGCGCCAGGCCCGGACGAGGACGCGGATGTCCTCCATCCAGTCGTCGCCGGCGTCCGGGATCGGCACGTCGCCGAAGATGCGGTCGACGGCCAGGTCCAGGACGTCGTCCTTCGTCTTCACGTGCCAGTAGAGCGCGGTGGCGGTCACGCCGAGCCGCTGGGCGAGCAGACGCATCGTCAGGCCCTCGACGCCGTGCTCGTCCAGCGCTGTCACGGCGAATTCCACGATGCGCTCACGGGTCAGCGGCGGCTTACGCCGCGCCCGCGGCTGCTCTGCCCGCAGCCACACCGGTGTCGTCGCCGCACCGGGCTTGGTCGTGGTCATGGAGCCACTCTAGTTCACTGGACAGGCAGCTTAACAACGGTAAGCTGATTGAACAGACCAAAGTTCGGCCTCGACAGTGGGCAAGGAGGCTGCGCCGTGCCCCTGCTGCGGATCCACCTCGACAGCGACCCCACCACCGCCCGCCGCGTCCTCCACCTGCATCGCGAGGGCGGCGTCCATCACGAGTCGCGGGAAGCCGCCCGGGAACAGGTGTGGCGCCAGGGCCGCACCCCGGCCGGTGATCCCGTCTTCGTCGGCATCACCAACGGCCGCCGCAATGTGCAACTGCTCTACGACGTCGAGGTCTACTCCGACACCGTTCCATGAGGACTCGTCGGTACTCACACCTGGCACGAATGGGAATTGCGACTCGGGCTCGGCCGGCGAAAGGAATTCGGCGCGCCCGTGCGCGAGCGTTCGATTCCAGGCAACGCAATCCGGCGGACGCAATTCGGCGATTCAGTCGCCGATCGCGTCCCGCATTCGTTCCCTCGTCCAGTATTCGGACGGATCGGTGGCGCCGGGGCTCGGGTTGTGCGTCGCGACCACCGGGCCGGGCGCCGGCCGCGCCGAGCCGCCGTCGCGCGCCGCGACGACCACGACGGCCGCGGCCACGGCGAGCGCCGCGACGGCGGCCGCGCCGAGCAGCACACGGTGTGACATGTCGCCTCCTCCGGGCCGTGGGGCCGGTGCCGGTCCGCCTGGTGCGCCGGGCGGCACACCAGGCGGACCGTCGTTCACCAGGTGTCGTTCGCGTACGTGTTGTAGAGCGTCCCCACCACCGCGGCGGAGAAGTACGGCGAGCCGTTCGTGTTCGAGCCGCTCGAGTAACTCATCACCCCGTGCACGTCACCGCGCCTGGTGGTGTTGTCGTAGCTGTAGTACCACGGGCCGCCGCTCGAACCGCCCCCGAAGCCGCAGTTCATCTCGATCCGGTTGCTGCCCGCGTCCCTCGACGTGCCCGAGCAGACCCACTGGATCTCGCCGCTGTCCTTGTTGCTCGGGTAGCCGAAGATGTCGTAGTGGTACGCCCGGCCGCCGCCGGTGAGCAGCCCGTTCGCGCCGACCGCGTCCACGATCGACCGGCTGCCGTAGACGAGCGCGACAGCCACGTCGTACTGCCGCTCGCGGGTGCTGATCCAGCCGCTGGGCACCGCGAGCGTGGACCAGTCCCAGGTGCCGTACGGCTGCGCGCCGTTGCGGTACGACGGCACGAACATCCAGTTCGCGGTGTGCCAGTCCCGGCCCGGCCCGTCGTGCACGCAGTGCGCGGCCGTGAAGACCATGTTGCGCGCCGGGCTGTTCACCACGCTCGCGGAGCAGTAGTGCCCCAAGCCGTCGGTCGAGCTGGTGTAGAAGATCTTCCCGACCGTGATCGACTCGTTCAGCTGGGTGCCGAAGCCGCTGCCGTCCTTCGGCGCCACCGCCTCGGCGAAGCGTCGCACCCGCTCGGCCGTGGGGCTCTGGGTGACCGGGCCGGCGGACTTCTCCACCTCGTCGGCCGGGGTGGCCGCCGCCATGCGCTCGGCCGTCCAGTAGGCCTTGGCCTGCGTGGACGATCCCGCCTTGCGCTCGATCGACGTGACAGTGGCCGGAGCGGCCGTGCCCGCGGTGGTGCCGGTGCCGGCCAGCACCGGAGTGCCGGCGAGGATCGCCGGCAGGATCAGGGCCGGCAGGGCCAGAAGTCTGATCGTCGTCTTCATGAAATCCTTCCCAGTGTTCGATTCCCGGATCGAAACTGGAGCGCCCCCGTTGTTCATCGCGATGTCGGCAACGTATCGACGTGCTTCGGATCGTGTCAACGAATCATGGACGTCGATTGTTTGCAGTGTCGGATGTGCGATCGGGGAACATTATCGAATTCCAATTCAGCACCTCCGCCAGGGTCTTCGGTCGCGGGTAGTAGCGCATCACGAGCGGGTCGCCGAGCATGGCAGCCACGTCGTCGAGGTCGTCGACGGTCATCGCTGGACTGGATCCGCTGGAACGAGGGCCTGTACCGCGGCCACGGCTTCGGGCTGTGGGTGCTCAGGTCACGGGCGACAGGCGAGTTCGTCGGCGACTGCGGCCTCACTCCGCAGCCGGTGGACGGGGTGACGGAGGTCGAGGTCGGTTACCACCTGCGAACCGGGGTGCAGGGTCGCGGATTCGCCACGGAAGCGGCGGCCGCGTGTCGCGACCACGCGCGCGACCGGCTGGGCGTCGACCGCCTCGTCGCGATCATCCACCCCGACAACACGCCCTCGCAGCGGGTCGCGGAGCGGATCGGGCTGAGCTTCGAGCGTGCGACCACGTCCGAATCGGGGGATCCGGTGCACGTGTACGCCGCGCGCCTGGCCTGACCGGGCTCAGCGGCGGGTCGACGCCACGAACCGGGTCCACGCGGCCGGGGTGAAGGTGAGCACCGGCCCGGCCGGGTCCTTCGAGTCGCGGACGCCGACCACGCCGGGCAGGTTGCCGGCGACCTCGACGCAGTTGCCGCCGTTGCCGCCGCTGCGGGTGCTCTTGCGCCATCGGGCGCCGCTCAGGTCCATGCCGCTGCCACTTCCCTCAGCAGTTCCAGGGTCCGCGCGCGGGGCAGCGCCTCGCCCCGGATGCGTTCCCACCGACGCTCCAGGGTAGCAATCTCCGAGGGCTGCTCGATGATCTGCGCGCGGGCCTGGCTGTCCACATGCGCCACCCGGTTGCCGTCGCGCAGCTCCGCGATGACGAACGGCCCGTCCAGCCCGGGATAGGTCGGCGTGTCCACCGGCACCACGTGGAGCTGCACGTTCGGCAGCTCGGCGCAGGCGAGCAGGTGGGTCACCTGCGCGGCCATCAGCGCCCGGTCGCCGGCGGCGGCGCGGCGCAGTACCTGCTCGTCGAGCACCACGACGTACAGCGGCCCGCGCGGCCGGGTGAGGATGCCCTGCCGGTCCAGCCGGGCGGTGACCAGGTCGGTGACCTCGTCGGCGGTCAGTGGCTGGCCGATGAAGGTGGCCCGGGCGTACGCCTCGGTCTGCAGCAGGCCCGGCACCCACGCCAGCTCGAACGTGCGTAGCGCGACCGCCTCGCGTTCGATGTCCACCCACGGGCGGAACCAGACCGGCTCGCGGCGGCGGACCGCGTCCGGCCAGAGCGCCTCGATCGGCTGGCCCAGCAGGTTCGCCACAGTCGCGCGGTGCCGGCTCTGCGGGATGTGCCCGGGGTTCGCCCATCTGGCCACCGTCTTCGGATGCAGGCCGAGCCGTTCCGCCAGGCTCTCGGCGGTGTGGCCGGCGCCGGCCAGCGCGGTGACGAAAGCATGGTTCATGCCCGTTCCTCCCCGGAGCAAAAGAACCGTCCGAAGGAGATTACACAACGCTGTGTGATTGTTCGGGCACCCTCGGCACGGTGAAGGCATGACCGAACCGACACCCACATCGGCGTACCCCCGGGTGGTGCTGCCGCTGACCGGCCACCGCGCGTGCGGTCCGGCCTGGCGCTGCGACCGCTGCGGTGAGCCCTGGCCGTGCCCGACCCTGCGGGCCGCGCCCACCGACGCGGCCCGCCGCGCCACGATGATCCCCGAGTTCTCCCGGCTCACCCGGCAGGCCATCCGCGACCTGCGCGGCCGGCCCGACGGCCCGGACCCGATCGCGATCGTGCGGCGTTTCCTGTGGTTCCTGCCGCTCACCGACGCGGAGGCACGCGCCGTCGCGCTCCGGCTGCGATGACCACGGTACGGCGAGGGCCGCTTCCCGCCGGAGCGGGAAGCGGCCCTGTGTCAGCCGTACGCGAATCAGCTCGCGATCATGCGGCGCAGCACGTACTGCAGGATGCCGCCGTGCCGGTAGTAGTCCGCCTCACCCGGGGTGTCGATGCGGACCACGGCGTCGAACTCCACACCGGTGTCGGTGGTGACCTTCACCGTGCGCGGGGTGTCGCCGTCGTTCAGCGCGGTGACGCCGCTGATCGAGAACGTCTCCGTGCCGGTCAGGCCCAGCGACTCGGCGGTCTCGCCGCCCGGGAACTGCAGCGGCAGCACGCCCATGCCGATCAGGTTCGAGCGGTGGATCCGCTCGTACGACTCGGCGATGACCGCCTTCACGCCCAGCAGCATGGTTCCCTTTGCGGCCCAGTCCCGCGACGAGCCCGAGCCGTACTCCTTGCCGGCCAGGATGACCAGCGGGACGCCCGCCTCCTGGTAGGCCATCGAGGCGTCGTAGATCGAGGTCTGCTCGCCGGTCAGGTGGTTGACGGTGAAGCCGCCCTCCACGCCGGGGACCAGCTGGTTGCGCAGCCGGATGTTGGCGAACGTGCCCCGGATCATCACCTCGTGGTTGCCCCGGCGGGAGCCGTACGAGTTGAACTCGTGGCGGGCCACGCCGTGCTCGGCCAGGTACTTGCCGGCGGGGGAGTCCGCCTTGATCGAGCCGGCCGGGGAGATGTGGTCGGTGGTCACCGAGTCGCCCAGCTTCGCCAGCACCCGCGCGTCCGCGATGTCCTGCACCGGGGTCGGCTCCTGCTGCATGCCCTCGAAGTACGGGGGCTTGCGCACGTACGTCGACTCGCCGTCCCAGGAGAACGTATCACCGGTCGGGGTGGGCAGCGACTGCCAGCGCTCGTCACCGGCGAACACGTCGGCGTACGCGGCGCTGAAGCCGGTCGCGCCGATCGCGGAGGCGATGACGTCCTGGATCTCGGCGCTGTTCGGCCAGATCTCCCGCAGGAACACCGGGTTGCCCTGGGCGTCCTCGCCGATCGGCTCGTTCGCGAGGTCGATGTCCATGGTGCCGGCGAGCGCGTACGCGACCACCAGCGGCGGCGACGCCAGGTAGTTCATCTTGACGTCCGGGTTGATCCGGCCCTCGAAGTTCCGGTTGCCGGACAGCACCGACACGACCGCCAGGTCACCGTCGTTGACGGCGGCGGAGACCTCCTCCGGCAGCGGGCCGGAGTTGCCGATACAGGTGGTGCAGCCGTAGCCGACCAGGTTGAAGCCGAGCTTCTCCAGGTACGGGGTGAGGCCGGCGCGGTCGTAGTAGTCCATGACGACCTTCGAGCCCGGCGCCAGGGTGGTCTTCACCCACGGCTTGCGGGCCAGGCCCTTCTCCACCGCGTTGCGGGCCAGCAGCGCGGCACCGATCATGACCTGCGGGTTCGAGGTGTTGGTGCAGGAGGTGATCGCGGCGATCACCACGGCGCCGTGGTCCAGCTCGTACTCGACGCCGTCGGCGCCGGTCACGCGTACCGGATTGCTGGCCCGGCCGCCCGCGCCCACCGCGGCGGTCTCCAGGTCGCGCGGCGCGTCCGCCGGGTCGTTGACGCCGTTGGCGGGGGAGTCGCTGGCCGGGAAGGACTCGGCCGACGCCTCGTCGGCCGGGCCGTCGGCGCCGAACGGCTTCTCCTGCTGCGGCACGCCCGGCTTGCGGCCCGGGTCGCCGCCGGTCTCGTCGGCTGCCACGTAGTCGCTGAGCGCGGCGCGGAACAGCGTCTTGGCGCTGCCGAGCGGCACCCGGTCCTGCGGGCGCTTCGGGCCGGCCAGCGACGGCTCGATGGTGCTCAGGTCGAGCTCGAGGCGCTCGGAGTACTCCGGCTCGCGCTCCGGGTCGTGCCAGAGGCCCTGCTCCTTGGCGTACGCCTCGACCAGCGCCACCTGCTGTGCGTCGCGGCCGGTCAGCTCCAGGTAGCGGACGGTCTCGGCGTCGATCGGGAAGATCGCCACGGTGGAGCCGTACTCCGGCGACATGTTGCCGATGGTGGCGCGGTTCGCGAGCGGCACGGCGCTCACGCCCGGGCCGTAGAACTCGACGAACTTGCCGACCACGCCGTGCTTGCGCAGCATCTCGGTGATGGTCAGCACCAGGTCGGTGGCGGTGGTGCCGGCCGGCATCTCGCCGGAGAGCTTGAAGCCGACGACCCGGGGGATCAGCATGCTGACCGGCTGGCCGAGCATCGCGGCCTCGGCCTCGATGCCGCCGACGCCCCAGCCCAGCACGCCCAGGCCGTTGACCATGGTGGTGTGCGAGTCGGTGCCGACGACCGTGTCCGGGTACGCCTGGCCGTTGCGCTCCATGATCGTACGAGCCAGGTACTCGATGTTGACCTGGTGCACGATGCCGGTGCCCGGCGGGACGACCTTGAACTCGTTGAACGCGGTCTGGCCCCAGCGCAGGAACTGGTAGCGCTCCTTGTTGCGCTCGTACTCCAGCTCGACGTTGCGCTCGAAGGCGTCCTCGCGGCCGAACAGGTCGGCGATGACCGAGTGGTCGATGACCAGCTCGGCCGGGGCCAGCGGGTTGACCTTGGTGGCGTCGCCGCCCAGGTCACGGACCGCCTCGCGCATGGTGGCCAGGTCGACCACGCAGGGCACGCCGGTGAAGTCCTGCATCAGCACCCGGGCCGGGGTGAACTGGATCTCCACGCTCGGGTCGGCGGTGGCGTCCCACGCGCCGAGCTGCTGGATGTGGTCGGCGGTGATGTTCGCGCCGTCCTCGGTCCGCAGCAGGTTCTCCAGCAGGATCTTCAAGCTGTAGGGCAGCCGCTCGTGGCCCTCCACCTTGTCGATCCTGAAAATCTCGTAGCTCGCGTCTCCGACGCGTAGCTGGGTCTTCGCACCGAAGGTGTCGAGGCTCGCCACGTCGTACTCCTTCACACCAGCGACCGTGAGTAGTCCTGAGCAGTTTGTCGCACCGACCGGAGCGCCGCCGTGCTTAGGCAACACTTACCTGCGTCGGTCTTAACAAAACCGTACGTCCGTCTTGCTATCCACGCAACCTCGTGCCACGCTGCGGGACGAGGAGGTGCCACCATGATCCATCACGTCCTGCTCGCCTGCCCCCGCGGCTCCGAGGACGCGTCCCGCTCCTTCTACGCCGGCCTGCTCGGCCTCACCGAGAAGCCCAAACCCCCGGCCCTCGCCGCCCGCGGTGGTTGCTGGTTCACCGGGTACGACGCCGAACTGCACCTGGGCGTCGAGGACGACTTCCGTCCGGCCCGCAAGGCGCACCCCGCGCTGGTGCGGCCCGACCTGGACGAGCTGGCCGCCCGCCTCGACGCCGCCGGACACGCCGTGACCTGGGGCGACGACGAGATTCCCGGCATGCGGCGGTTCCACACGTACGACCCGCACGGCAACCGGCTGGAGTTCTTGGCCCCCGCCGGGTGACCGGGCGCGGGTAGGGTCGGCGGGTGGTCGACGTACAGCACTGGCTCGCCGCGCTCCCACCGGGCCTGATCTGCCTGCTCGTGGGCGCGGTCATCGGCGTGGAGAGCATGGGCATCCCGCTGCCCGGCGAGATCGTGCTGGTCAGCGCCGCCCTGCTCGCCGCCACCGGTGCGGTCGGGCCCGAGTGGGTGGCCGCCGCCGCGGCGACCGGCGCCATCGTCGGCGACTCCATCGGGTACGCCGTGGGCCGCCGTGGTGGCCGTCCCCTACTGGAACGGCTCGGCCGGCGCTTCCCGAAACACCTCGGCCCGGCACACCTGGCCCGCGCCGAGTTGAGCTTCGCCCGGCACGGCGTCTGGGCGGTGTTCTTCGGGCGGTTCGTCGCGCTGCTGCGCATCCTCGCGGGCCCGCTAGCCGGAGCACTGCGTGTGCCGTACCGCCGGTTCCTGGTCGCGAACGCCGCGGGCGGGCTGGTCTGGGCGTTCGGCACCACCTACCTGTTGTTCTACGTCGGGCAGGCCGCCGAGCATTGGCTCAAGGACATCTCCTGGGCCGGATTGGTGCTGGCCGTGCTGGCCGGCGTGGCAAGCACCGCGTGGCTGCGCCGCCGCGCCAAGCGCCTGCCCCAGGCCGAAGCCCCCGACCAGCCCACCCCGGTCCCCGCCACCGACCGCTGACGCCGGACACCCAACCGCCCGCCCGAAGGCGGACGACCAGTCCAGCGCTCCCAGGGCATCACCGGCCAGGGCGCAGCGCGCTCTCCTCACGCCGTCCCGCCCGCGCGCCGACTCGCCCTCCCGCCACTCCACCCTCGCGCCGGCCCGCCCTCGCGCTGGCCCGCCCCCGTCCCGGCCCGCCCTCGCGCCGTCCCGCCCCCTTGCGGTGATCAAGGAGTTTGTGTCCTGTGAGGGCTCCCGCAGTGACACAAACTCCTTGATCACCGACGCGGATTGAGGGCGGGTGAGTGGGGCGGGGCGGATGGGGGAGGGCCGGGTCGGCAGGGTGGGGCGTGGCCGGCCGGAGCCGGCCGGGCAGGCGGGGTGGTTCGGGCAGGCAGGGCAGTTCGGGCCGGCTGGGCGATGGGCGGGCGACCGGCGGCGGGGCAGGGGACAGGGCGCGGTGGACCGGCTGGGCCAGGTGGCCGGGTGGCCGGGGTGCACGGGTGCGCGCGATGCCGCGCCCTGTCCTGCCCCGTCGATCATGAAGTTGGCGGTGGTTGGAGCCCGATTTGTCGCCGCCAACTTCATGATCGACGCGGTGGGGGTGGTGGGGTTGGGGCTGTGGTGCTTCTGGGGCGCCCCTGCTCGCGGTCACCCCTTGGGGTGGTGGAGATCTTGGTTGGAAACGGCCCCTATGAGGGCCGTTTCCAACCAAGATCTTTGTGCGTTCCGCTCTGCGGGACGGCGATCCTGGGAAGTGGGCGGTGGGCGGGGGCGGCCGGGGTCATGTAAGGAACTCCGGTGCTTGATCAGCGCGGGGGTCCTGGGATTGCATGAGCATCCCGGTTGGTCCGGTGGGTGGCGTCGAGTTGGGGTCTGAGGGAGAGCCTCGTACCGCTGATTGCCACCGCTGGTCTGGCCACGGATGCCCCGGATGAGGGAAGTGGGTCGGCCCTGTTGAGGTCGGGCCCGGTTGCAGCACATGAGTGGGAGCCGTCGTCGGATTGCTCTGCCTCCTTGGGACCGTGGCTGTTGTGCGGTGTTCCCGCGCGGATCGCCGGAGTAGGTGGTTGGTCGGTGCGCGGGAGGCGGCAAGTGCAGCGCAGGTTGGTCGGTATCGATCTGGGGATCGCGTCGGCGCACACGGTGCGGGTGCGTGACGAGGCCGGGCAGGAGGTGTGCAGGCGGCGGTGCGAGCCGACGCTGCAGAGTCTGACCGCGATTGAGACGGCGGCGCTGGCAGGCGCCGAGGCCGGGACTCGGTTGGAGGTGGTGATGGAGCCGACCGGGCCAGCGTGGTTGCCGATCGCGGTGTTCTTTACCGCCCGCGGGCATCTGGTGTTCCGGGTGTCGAGTGCGAAGGCCGCGGATCTGCGTCGATTCCTGTCGCGGCATGCGAAGTCCAACGGCATCGACGCGGACACCCTGGCCCGGCTGCCGTTGATCGATCCGGACGGGTTGCGGCCCCTGGAACTGCCGGATGCGGCCGCGGCGGCACTGGACCGGCGGGTGCGGGCGTGTGATCGGCTGACGATGGCCGCGTCCGAGCACAAGGTGCGGATCAAGGACCTGGTCCGGCAGGTGAGGCCGTGCACGCCGCTGACCGGTGATCTGGGCAAGGCCGATCTGGCGGTGCTGGAACGCTACGCCGACCCGCGTGCGCTGCTACGGCTCGGGCGGGCCCGGCTGACCGCGCTGATTGTCAAAGCGTCGAACAACCACCAGGGTCAGGCGCGGGCCGAGTTGTGGCTGGTCGCCGCCCGGGCCGCGGTCGACCT
Source organism: Micromonospora sp. CA-248089 (assembly GCF_050948515.1). Taxonomy (NCBI): domain Bacteria; kingdom Bacillati; phylum Actinomycetota; class Actinomycetes; order Micromonosporales; family Micromonosporaceae; genus Micromonospora; species Micromonospora sp. CA-248089. The sequence continues at coordinate 4,422,974 of NZ_CP192016.1, read as the reverse complement.
CTACGGTGAGCATCCGGCGGTCGCGTTCAGCGACCTGGCCGCGGAGATCGCGACCGAGGTGCGGCTGCTACGCGCCATCGACGCCGAACTGGCCTCGCACGCGGCCGAGCGGGAATCCTGTTACCGGTGGGTGGACCCGATGCAGCTGGCCCGCAGCCTGCCCGGCCTGGCCGAGGTCGGCGGACCGGCAATGACCGCGGTGATCGGTGACGCCGCCCGGTTCCCGACGGCGGCGCACTTCAAGTCCTACCTCGGACTCGCGCCGCGGGCGTCGGAGACCGGTGACACCAACCGCAAGGGCCAGCCGATGTCCAAGGCCGGCTCCCGGCTCGCCAGGGCCACCCTGATCCGGGCCGCGGACTGGGCCCGCAAGCAGGATCCCCAGCTCGCGCGGGTCTACCACCAGCAGATGGTCGAACGCGGCGCCGAGCACCTCAAGGCCAGCTGCGTCGTCGCGGCCCGGCTCGCCGAACGGCTCTGGGCCGTGATGCGCCGCCGCATGCCTTACGTGATCTGCGACCTCGACGGCACCCCGGTCACCCCACAGCAGGCGAAACAGCTCATCACCGAACAGTGGACCGTCCCCGCCAGCGTCCGCGCCCGCCGGCGCAGCACCAAAACCACCGACACGAAGGCGGGGAAGGCCCCTCAACGAGTCCTCGCGGGACATGTCAGGTCAGACGCGCAAAGCGCCGACAAACGAGGCGACCTTCCCCGCCAACGATCGTCCAACCAGCCGACCTACAAGGTCAAGCCGGCCACCACCTTGACAGCCGATCCCCGATAGGGAATCAGGGGGCGGTGAGCAGGGCGATCAAGGTGTCGCGGGCGGTGCGGACTGCGGCCCGGGACTCCTCGGTGTGGTCGAGCGCGTCGAATCCGTGCTGCCCGTTCGGCACGTCCACCACGCACAGCGGGATGCCGCGCCGCCGCGCGACCACAGTGAACGCCTCGACGGTGGGAGCGACCTCGGGCCGTTCCCGCCCCGCCCGGGTCAGCACGAGCGTCGGCCGCGCCGCGCCCTCCGCATGCGCGGCGTCGACGTCGACGCTTTCGGAAGATGCCGCCTCCGGGCGCGGGGCGTCGACGACGGGAGAGTCGGGAGAGGCGGTGCCGGACGGAGCGGCGGGCTGGTCCAGCGCGTCGACCGGGCGGAAGCGCGGGTCCACCGGCGGCCACCCGGGCAGCGGCGCCAGCAGCGGATAGGTGGCGGCCACGCCGCGCAGCCAGGCGGGCGGGTCACGGAGCCAGTCGCCGAGCAGCAGGCCGGCGCCGGAGAAGAACCAGAGGCCGAGCCGGTCCGGGTCGACGCGCGGGTCGGCGCGGAGCAGTTCGGCGGCGGCGGCCACCCGGGCGGCGACCGTGTACAGGTCGTCCGGGCTCGCCACGGTGAGCCGGGGGATCGCGGTCAGCACACCCGCCTCGGCGAGCAGCGCGCCGTAGCCGCGGTAGAGCGGCCAGTCACGTGCGTCGGGCGCGTCGGGCGGCCCCGGTACGCCGTGCACGACCACGACGGCGGGATGCCGGTCGTCGCCGGTGGGCACGTGCAGGTCGACGTCGCCGTGCCGCTCCACGGCGGCAGGTGGGGGATCGAGGACGAACGGGCTCTCCCAGAAAACGGTTCCCATCATGACAATGGTAGGAGAATCCGCCGTCCGCGACCGTCCCGTCAGGACGGCGGCGAGGCCTTGGCGTGCCGTTCGCGCAGCCGGTCCCGGATCTCCTCCGGCGTGTACGCCCGGCGCCGCCGCTCGGCCCGGGCCACCACCACTCCGGTCGCCGCGACGCCGGCGAGACCCGCGAGACCGAGTACCTTCCACCACCGCATCCGTTGCCGCATCCGCATAGGGTAGTCCTCCATGAGCATCAGCCTGGACGAGGCCGTGGAGCTGACCCGCACCGGCGATCTGTGGGTGTTCCGCGGACGCAGCGTGCCCGACCGGGCCATCCAGCTCACCACGAACAGCCCGGTGAACCACGTCGGCATGGCCGTGGTGCTCGACGACATGCCGCCGCTGATGTGGCACGCCGAGCTGGGCCGTTCGCTGCCGGACATGTGGACCGGCACCCACCAGCGCGGCGTGCAGCTGCACGACCTGCGGGACGCGGTCTGCGTCTGGGCCAACCGGTACGGCCAGCGGGGCTGGCTGCGCCAGCTCGAACCGCCGGCCGACACGGCGATGGAGGAGGCGGTGCTGCGTACCGTGGCGCGTCTGGACGGGACGCCGTTCCCGTCCACCGCGCAGCTCGCCTGGCGGTGGGCCCGGGGCCGGTTGCCGCACCCGCGCCGCCTGAGCCTCGGCGACCTGCGGGGCAGGGCCGGCGACCGGAACCAGACGGGCATCCTGAGCAAGATCATCGACAGGGGCGATACCGGCGACCGAGCCGAGACCGGCGACACCAGCGAGATCGGCGACACCAGCAGGGAGAACGCGGCAGGACTGGAGACGGCGTACTGCGCCGAGGTGGTCGCGGTGACCTACGAGGCGATGGGTCTGCTGCCCGCCGGGCGGCGGCCCAACTGGTACGACCCGGGCCGGTTCTGGAGCGGCGACGACCTGGCGCTGCGCGGCGGCGCGCACCTCGGCGCCGAGATCGAGGTGCGGATCCCGCCGCGCTGAGAAAGGTTTGCCGCGAGGGCGCGCCGGTAATGAGGAGCGTCGTGACGGCTTCCACCGACCTCGACACGCTCACCGACTTCTTCGACCGGTACGGCGTGGCGCTGACCACCGCCGACGTGCCGGCCATCGCCGGCTGCTACGCCCTGCCCGGGCTGGTGGTCGCCGACACCTACAGCTTCTCGTTCACCTCGCCGGCGGCGGTGGCGCTCAGCTTCGTCGGCGCCGCCCCGGACTACCAGGAGCGGGAACTCGTCGCGGCGAACGCGCAGATCGAGGACGTGCAGCAGATCTCGGCGCTGCTCACCGAGGTGGCGGTGCGCTGGGAGTTCCTGGACAGCCAGGGCGGCGCGGTGCCCGGCGAGCGCTACCGCTACCTGCTGCGCACCACCGAGGACGGCCCGGTGATCTGCACCGTCATCCGTACCGCCTGATCGTGGTGGTGCGGCGGCCGGCCACGCGGGCCGGCCGCCGCACCGACGGGCGTCAGCGGTGGTGGGCGCCGGCCCAGCGGTCGGCCTCGGGGGCCGGGTGCAGGCCGGGCTCGTGCAGGCCCTCCTCGGTGACCTGGCCGATCCGGCGGTAGGTCTCCGGCCGGCTGGTACGCAGGATCACGCCCCAGATCAGGCCGAGCACCCCCGCCGCCACCGGGATCGCCGGCAGCAGCCACTTCAGGTAACTCGCCGTGTCGGGGGCGAGCAGCGCGTCGAAGTTGAACAGCAGCACCAGCAGCACGGCGGTGAGCAGGACCGTGCCGAGCCCCGGCGCGATCGCCCGCTGCCACGCGCTCTCCGGGCCGGGACGGCCCCGGAAGAAGCCCACCACGGAGGCCGAGGTGAGCGTCATCAGCAGCACGACGCCGACCGCCGCCGCGCCGGACAGCCAGGTGAACAGGTCGATGACCGGGTCACGGCCGGTCATCGCGAACGCCAGGAACACCACCACGGCGAGGATGCTCTGCATCACCGAGCCCGCGACCGGGGCGCCGCTGCGGCTGGAGGTGGCGCCGAGGAAGCGCGGCAGGACCCGCTCCCGGCCCAGCGCGAACAGGTAACGCGCCACGCCGTTGTGGAACGACAGCAGGGCGGCCAGCACGCTGGTGATGAACAGGACGTTGGCGATGTCGGCGACGACGGCGCCGGTGTACTGGTCGAGCGCGCCGAAGATGATGCCCGGACCCGCCTCGGCGCTGGCCGCCGGGGCGTTCTCCGGCCCGGTGAGCACGGTGAGCGCCCAGGCCGAGAAGGCGTAGAACAGGCCGGTGAACGCGACCGCGATGTAGGTGGCGCGAGCCACGGTGCGCCGCGGGTCCTTGACCTCTTCGCTGTAGATCGCGCCGCTCTCGAAGCCGGTGAAGGAGGCGATGGTGAACGCGAGCACCGCGCCGAAGCCGGCGCCGAACAGGTGGCCGGGGCTGATGCCGGCGGTGGTGACGGTGCCGCCGTCGGGGTTGGCGAAGGCCACCAGGTCGAAGATCAGCACGGCCACGCACTCGAGGATGAGCAGGACGGCGAGGACCGTGGCGTTGAGGTCGATGCGCAGGACGCCGAGCGCGCCGATGAACACCCAGGCCAGCAGCGCCCAGACCCACCAGTCGAGGCTGATGCCGGTCTTGGCGTCCATGAAGTCGCCGAGGATCGCGCCGAGCAGGCCGTACAGACCGATCTGGATCGCGTTGTACGCCGCGAGCGCGACAGCCGAGCCGGCCACCCCGCCGGCCCGGCCGAGGCCGTTGGCGATGTACGCGTAGAAGGCGCCCGCGTTGGCGACGTACCGGCTCATCGCGGCGTAGCCGGTGGCGAAGACGGCGAGCACGGCGGCGAGGAGCACGTATCCGAGCGCGGCGCCGATGTTGCCGCTGACCGCGTACATGGTGGTGACACCACCGCCGAGAACGGTCAGCGGGGCGGACGCGGCGACGGTGAAGAAGACGAGGTGAGCGGTGCCGAGACGACCGCGGCGCAGCCCACCGTCGGAGAAGAACGGATCGGAGGACAAGGCTTCTCCAGGGGAGGGAGTGAGGGGATTGAGGTGTCTACTTCGGAACAACCTGAAGCAGGGTATTGGTGATCACGTATCGTGACAACCCCGCTTCGATATCGATTGGGGTGCGCGTGATCGCCCGGAATTGAGCTGTGCGTGGTCATGCCGTACCGTCCCGTGTCGACGATCACGGCCACCGTTCGAGGATGGACCATGACCTACCCCGGGGCACAGGCCACTTACCGGCTTGCGGATGCGCTGTTCCTTATCGGACACGACGAGTTCACCGGCAAGCCACACGTCGCCGTCGACCGGCTGGAGTGCGGGCTGGCCGGCGCCGCGCTCGCCGAGCTGATGTTCGAGGGCCGGATCGCCCTCGACGGAGGGGGGATCGCCGCTGTCGACCCGCGGCTGTGGCAGGAGCCGCTCACCGACCTGCTGATCACCGAGATCCTGCGCCGCGAGGGCGCGCATCCGGCCCGGCTGTGGATCCGTTACCTGCGGACCCAGCTCAACATCAACGAGCGGGTGGGCACCCGGCTGGTCACCGCCGGCGTCCTGCGCCGGGAGCAGGGCAAGCTGATCGGCCGGATGGTGCGCTGGCCGGCCATAGACCCGAACCAGGCGGCGTCACCGCGGGTGCGGCTGACCGCGATGCTGATGCACTCGTCCCCGGCCGAGCTGGACCCGGGCACGCTGCTGCTGGCGACGCTCGCCGAGGCGGTCGGCCTGGCCGCGCACATCTTCGACCCGCAGGTGGCCACGCGGATGCGCGACTGCCGCCGGTTCCTGCCGGCTCAGCTCGAGGGGCTGCTCGCCGCCGTCGTGGGCGCGCTCGACGTCACCACCACGACGGTACGGCGCTGACGTCCCGCCCCGGGCCGAGCCGGGGCGGGACGGCACCGGTCAGGCCGGGTCGCGCCACATCGGCTGGAGGCTGGGGCCTTCCGGCAGGTCCAGCGTGACCGGGCGGCGCCGGAATCCGAGCCGCTCGTAGAGCGCGGCGTTGCGCGGCGAGCTGGCTTCCAGGTACGCCGCGGTGCCGGCCTGATCCAGCTCGGCCAGCTTGTTACGCAGCAGCGCCGACCCGACGCCCTTGCCGTGATGGTCCGGGTGCACCCCGATGAAGGGCAGGTACCAGTGCGGCTCTCCGGGGTGCTGGGCGCTCATCATCTCGTCGAGCGTGCCGAACCGCTTCATGGCCTCCGCGCCGATGGCGGTCTCCATCCCGTCGAACTCGTCGCCGTCCTCGGCGTCGTGGCCCTCGCCGGTGGGCAGCCAGAGCGTGACGCCCAGCCCGTCACCGGCGATGTACACCTCACCGGTGCGCAGCGCCAGCGCGACGAACGGTGCGAAGAAGGCGCGGTGGACCCGCGCGCGATGGTCGTCGTCGGGGAAGACCCAGCCGCTCACCGGATCCCGCATGAAAGCCTCGGCGAGAATCACCGTCACGACGGCGGCGTCCGTCGCGGACGCCCGCCGGATACTGTCCTGCCACTCAGTCACTGGCTATCCGTCCTACCGGCTCGACGAGCCATTGTGGTCATTGATCGGCGTGCAAGGTATCAGGTGCGAGGCACCGTGCGGCAGGGCTCGGGCGGGACGCTCGCCGCCACCCGGTCCGGGTGGCTACGCTGGCCCGGACCCCCGACAGGAGGACCATGTCCCGCACGCGCCGCCCCGGTCCGCAGCCCGGAGCCGCCATGACCTCGTCTCCCTGGATCCTTGTCGCCGCCGGCGTGGTCGTGATGGTGGTCCTGCTGGTGGTGGCGCTCGGCTCGGTGCGGGGCCGCAGTACGTTCCCGGCAGCCGGTCCGGCCGATCCGGTGATGTCGCTGCCGCAGGTCCCGCCGACGCCCACGGCGGCCGGTGCCGCCGGTCCGTCGTCGGTGTCCGCCACCGCCCCGGTGGTGCCGGGTCTGTCGCCCCGGTCCACGGTGCTGCCCGCCCGGCCGACGCCGGCCGCGTCGACTCCTAGCCCTCGGGGTGTGGCCCGGCCGGTGCTGCCCCCGCCGTCTCCGTCCGCGCCGCCGTCCGCGGTGACCGGCCGGTACAGCGTGGCGAGTGCGTTCGACGGCGGCTTCATCGGTGAGGTGCTGCTGGTCAACACCGCGCGTACGGCGCACGGCTGGACGGTGCGTGCGGTGTTCCCCGGTGGCCGGCTGGTCACCGCCTGGGTCGAGGGCGCCGAGCAGGGCGTGTTCCGCTTCGACGACGGCGTGTTCACCTACCGCAGCGGGTTCGACCTGGCCCCCGGGCAGTCCCTGCCGGTGCGGTTCCACATCGAGCGGGCCGGCACCCGCCCGGTGAGCTGCACCGTCGACGGCACACCCTGCGCCGGACGCTAGGTCGCACGGCCCGGTAGGGGGCTGGCGTCGGTGCTCCTCTTGCAAGGTGGCTGCTTTGTTGCGGCAGTGTTTGCAAGGTATTGCAGAATGTTTCGGCAAGGGCTAGCGTGCGGGCGAATCAGCGACCAGAGAAAGGCCGTCGATGAAACCGCCGCCGATATCCCCCAAGGCGCTGCTCGCCCTGGTCACCTCCCTCGTACTCACTCTCGTCGGCGTGCCGGTGGCCCTCCACCAGCTCGGCGCCGACGCCACCGGCCCGGCCGCCGCCACCCCCGACGTGCTGGCCGCCGGCAACGCTCCGCAGTGGAACCGCGAGCCGTCCCCCGACGCGCTGCTCAAGGCCGCCACCAGCACCAGGAAGGCGGAGCAGTTCTACTTCGTCCTGCCGGACCGCTTCGCCAACGGCGACAAGCGCAACGACACCGGCGGCCTGACCGGCGGCCGGCTCACCACCGGCCACGACCCGGCCGACAAGGGCTTCTACCACGGCGGCGACCTCAAGGGCCTGATCGACCGGATGGACTACATCCAGGGGCTCGGCACCACCGCCATCTGGCTCGCCCCGATCTTCAAGAACCGGCCCGTGCAGGGCACCGGCGCCGACGTCTCGGCCGGCTACCACGGCTACTGGATCACCGACTTCACCCAGGTCGACCCGCACTTCGGCACCAACGCGGAGCTGAAGAAGCTGGTCGACCTCGCCCACCGCCGGGGCATCAAGGTCTACCTCGACATCATCGTCAACCACACCGCCGACGTCATCCGGTACGCCGAGGACAAGTACGGCTACGTGGACAAGAAGACCACGCCCTACCGCGACGCGCAGGGGCGCCCCTTCGAGGACCGCAACTACGCCGACGGCACCCGGAAGTTCCCGGCCGTGAACTCGACGTCGTTCCCGTACACCCCGGTGTTCGCCACCCCGGCCGACGCGAAGGTCAAGGTCCCGGCGTGGCTGAACGACCCGACCATGTACCACAACCGCGGTGACTCCACCTTCGCCGGGGAGAACAGCGAGTACGGCGACTTCTTCGGCCTCGACGACCTGTGGACCGAGCGTCCCGAGGTGGTGCGCGGCATGACCGACATCTACGCCGAGTGGATCGGCAAGGCCGGTGTGGACGGGTTCCGCCTCGACACCGTCAAGCACACGAACCTCGACTTCTGGCCGCAGTTCGCCCGGGGCGTCGAGGCCGCCGCGGCCAAGGCCGGCAAGAAGGACTTCTTCATGTTCGGCGAGGTCTACAGCGCCGAGCAGGAGATCCAGTCCACCTACGTGCGGCAGGGCGGACTGCCCGCCACGCTGGACTTTTCGTTTCAGGAGGCGGCACGCGGGTACGCCGCCGCCGACGGCTCGGCCAAGGCGCTCGCCGACGTCTACGCCAAGGACGACCTGTACTCCGCGCGCGACACCAACGCCAACCGGCTCACCACGTTCCTGGGCAACCACGACATGGGCCGGATCGGCTCGTTCGTCGCCGCCGCCGGTGGTGACGACGCCGCCCAGCTGAACCGCAGCAGGCTCGCCCACCAGCTCATGTTCCTCACCCGTGGCCAGCCGGTCGTCTACTCCGGCGACGAGCAGGGCTTCACCGGACCGGGCGGCGACAAGGACGCCCGGCAGGACATGTTCGCCTCGCGGACCGCCGACTACCTCGACGACGACCTGATCGGCACCACCCGCACCCACGCCGTCGACCAGTACGACACCCGTCACCCGCTCTACCGGACCATCGCCGAGCTGGGCAAGCTGCGGTCGGCACACCCGGCGCTGCGCGACGGTGTGCAGGTGACCCGGTACGCGGCCGACGGGCCCGGCGTCTTCGCGTTCTCCCGCGTCCTGCCGTCCGACCGGATCGAGTACGTGGCCGCGGTGAACAACGCCGCGACCCCGCAGACTGTCAGCGTGGACACCTGGTCGGCCGGCGCCCGCTTCACCGGCGTGTACGGCGACGCCGCGGGCGCGACCGCCGGCGCGGACGGCAAGCTGAGCATCACCGTACCGGCGATGTCGGCGCTGGTGCTGAAGGCCGACCGGGCGATCCCGCAGGCCGGGGCACCGAAGATCACGATCACCGAGCCGGGCGACACCCCGGTCCCCGGCAAGGCCGCCGTCACCGCCCAGGTGACCGGCGACCCGCTCGCCACCGTCACGTTCGCCGCCCGGGTCGCGGGCGGCAAGTGGACGCTGCTCGGCACCGCGCAGCGTGCGCCGTACACCGTGCACCACGACCTGACCGGCCTGCCCGGCGGCACCCGCGTGGAGTACAAGGCGGTGGTCCGCGACGGCAAGGGCCGCACCGCCACCGCCCGCGCCACCGGCACCGTCGGCACCCCCGACCAGGGCGAATCGCGGGACTGGGCGATCGTGCACTACCAGCGCCCGGCCGGCGGGTACGACGACTGGCGGCTCTACGCCTGGGGCGACATCGACCCGGCGTACGTGACGCAGTGGCCCGCCGGGCAGCCGTTCGCCGGTGAGGACTCGTACGGCCGGTTCGCCTGGGTCAAGCTCAAGCCCGGCGCGAAGTCGGTCGGCTTCCTCGTGATCGACGGCGACGGCAACAAGGACGTCGCGAACGACCGCACCATCGACGTGACTGCGACCGGCGAGGTCTGGGTCAAGCAGGGCGACCCGGCGGTCTACCCGACGCGGCAGGCCGCCACCGGCGAGCCCGACCCGCCCGTCGCGCAGGACACGGCGCTGATCCACTGGCGCAAGGCCGACGGCAACTACGACGGCTGGGGCCTGCACCTGTGGGACGGCGCGGCCACCCCGACCGACTGGGCCGCGCCGCTCAAGCCGGAGAAGATCGACGCGTACGGCGCGGTGTTCCGGGTGCCCCTGGCCGCGGGTGCGACCGGGCTGAGCTACATCATCCACCGAGGCGACGAGAAGGATCAGCCCGATGACCAGCGGCTCGACTTCGCCTCCGCGGGGCGTGAGGTGTGGCTCCTGGCCGGCGTGAAGGGACGGCTGCTGCCGACCACCACGTCCGGCGCCGCCAAGGACCTCGACATCACCAAGCAGAAGGCGCACTGGATCGACAGGTCCACTGTGGCCTGGCCCACCGGGCCGACCGACGGGCGGCGGTACGCGCTCGCCGTCGCTCCGGCCGGTGGGATCGGCCTCGCCGACGGTGAGCTGACCGGCACGTACACCACCATCGGGCTGCGGGCGCAGCGCAACGGGCTGACCGAGGCGCAACGGCAGGCGTACCCCCATCTCTGGGCCTCGCGCGCCTTCACGCTGGACCGCGCCGACCTGGCCAAGGTGCCGGCGGCGCTGCGCGGCCAGCTCGTGGTGACCGAGCGGGACGCCGAGGGCGCGCTGCTCGCCGCCACCGGCGTGCAGATTCCCGGTGTGCTCGACGACGTCTACGCGGCGGCGACCGGCGCGAAGCTCGGCCCGACGTTCGCCGGGCGGGTGCCCACCCTGGCGGTGTGGGCGCCGACCGCGCGGACCGTCTCGCTGGAGCTGTTCGACTCACCCACGGCCCAGCCGACCACTGTGGCGATGCGCCGCGACGACCGCACCGGCGTCTGGTCGGTACGCGGCACGAAGGCGTGGAACGGCCGCTACTACCGCTACCGGGTGCAGGCGTGGCAGCCGGCCACGCAGAAGATGGTCACCGCGTCGGTGACCGACCCCTACTCGGTGGCGCTCGCGGCGAACTCCACGCACAGCCAGATCGTCGACCTGACCGATCCGGCGCTCGCGCCGGCCGGCTGGGCGAACCTGCGCAAGCCGGCCGCCCCGCCGGCGTCGAAGATCCAGATCTCCGAGCTGTCGGTGCGGGACTTCTCCATCGCCGACACCACAGTTCCGGCCGACCGGCGAGGGACGTATCTGGCGTTCACCGACCCGAACACGGCGGGCATGAAGCACCTGCGGGCGCTCGGCGACGCCGGGGTCAACCACCTGCACCTGCTGCCGGCCTTCGACTTCGCCACCATCCCGGAGAAGCGGGCCGACCAGGCCCGGCCGAACTGTGACCTGGCCGCGCTGCCGCCGGACTCCGACGAGCAGCAGAAGTGCGTCGCGGCGGTCGCCGGCACCGACGGCTACAACTGGGGGTACGACCCGCTGCACTACACGGTGCCCGAGGGCGGGTACGCCGTCGACCCGAACGGCGCCAAGCGCACCACCGAGTTCCGGCAGATGGTCGCCGGGGTGAACAAGGCCGGCCTGCGGGTGGTGATGGACGTGGTCTACAACCACACCTCGGCCGCCGGCGCCGACCCGAAGTCGGTGCTCGACCAGGTGGTGCCGGGCTACTACCACCGGCTCCTGGAGGACGGGACCGTCGCCAACTCCACCTGCTGTGCCAACACCGCCCCGGAGCACGCCATGATGGGCAAGCTCGTGGTGGACTCGCTGGTCACCTGGGCCAAGGCGTACAAGGTGGACGGTTTCCGGTTCGACCTGATGGGCCACCACCCGAAGGCGAACATCCTGGCCGTACGGGCCGCGCTGGACAAGCTCACGCTCGCCCGCGACGGCGTGGACGGCCGCAAGATCCTGCTCTACGGCGAGGGCTGGAACTTCGGCGAGGTCGCCGACGACGCCCGCTTCACGCAGGCCACCCAGGCCAACATGGCCGGTACCGGCGTCGGCACGTTCAACGACCGGCTCCGCGACGCGGTGCGCGGCGGCGGCCCGTTCGACGCCAACCCGCGGGCGCAGGGCTTCGCCTCCGGCCTGTACACCGACCCCAACGGCGACGACGTGAACGGTTCGGCGGCGGACCAGCGGGCCCGGCTGCTGCACCAGCACGACCTGATCAAGGTGGGGCTGACCGGCAACCTGCGCGGCTACCGGTTCACCGACTCCACCGGCAAGCGGGTCACCGGCGCCCAGGTCGACTACAACGGCGCGCCGGCCGGATACACGGCCGCGCCGGGCGAGGCGGTCACCTACGTCGACGCGCACGACAACGAGATCCTGTACGACGCGCTGGCGTACAAGCTGCCGCAGGGCACCTCGGCGCAGGACCGGGCCCGGATGCAGGTGCTCGCGCTGGCGACCACGGCGCTCGGGCAGGGCGCCGGGTTCGTCACCACCGGCTCGGAGCGGCTGCGCTCGAAGTCGCTGGACCGCAACTCGTACAACTCGGGGGACTGGTTCAACCAGATCCGCTGGGACTGCGCCCAGGGCAACGGGTTCGGTGCCGGCCTGCCACCGGAGGCCGACAACCGCGACAAGTGGTCGTACGCGAAGCCGCTGCTGGCCGACCCGTTGCTGGTGCCGGACTGCGCGGCGATCGAGTTGGCGAACGCCCGGTACGCGGAGCTGCTGCGCGTGCGCCGGTCCTCGCCGGTGTTCGGGCTCGACACCGCCGAGCAGGTGCAGAAGCGGGTGGCGTTCCCGCTTTCCGGGACGACTGAGACGCCGGGCGTGCTCACCATGACCCTCGACGCCCGCGGGCTGGACGGGACGTGGAAGTCGGTGACCGTCGTCTTCAACGCCACGCCGGAGACGGCGAAGCAGACGGTCACCGGGCTGCGCGGGGCGAACGTGGCGCTGCACCCGGTGCTGCGGAACTCGGCCGACCCGGCGCTGCGTACCGCGTCGTTCGACCGGGCCGCCGGCACGTTCACCGTACCCGCGCGCAGCGTGGCGGTGTTCGTCCAGAGCTGACCGCACGGCCGACCGGCCCCCTGCCACGTCACGTGGCAGGGGGCCGGTCGCGTTACCTGTCGACCGTCAGGTCAGTTGAAGCAGTCCTCGACGGTGTTGGCGCAGTTGGTCGGGTCGTTGTTGCTGATGAGGGACTTGTCGTCGAGCTTGACGCGTCCTTCGTTGTTGAGGACGCCGCCGGCGACCCGGTGGAGCTTGCTGGAGTCGGTGGCGGTGTTCTTGGTGACGTTGGTCTTGGTCAGGGTGATCTTCGCCTTGTTGTTGAAGATGCCGCCGCCGTTGAGGGCGGTGTTGCCCTTGATGTCGGTGTCGCGGATGGTGAGGGTGGCGTTGTCGTCCTTGTCGTGCTCGCGGGTGAGGAAGCCGTCCTCGATCTTGATGAGCCACTCACCGTTGAAGATGCCACCACCGAAGCGGTTGGCGGTGTTGTCGACGATCTTGCTGTCGGCGATCGTGGCGCTGGCGTGCTCCTTGTTCTCCGGGTAGCCCCAGTGCTTGCCACCGGTGACCACCACACCGCCGCCGTCGCCGTCGGCGTGGTTCTTGGCGACGTGGACCTTCTCCAGGAGCAGGTCGGTGTTCTCGGCGTACACGCCGCCGCCGTTCTCGCAGGCGGTGTTGCCCGTGATCGCGGTGAAGGAGACCGTGACGGTGCCGCCGCTGCTGAACAGACCGCCACCGTTCTTGCCGGCGCGGTTGTCCGACAGGCTGGACTTGACGCCGTCCTTGCCGTGGTCGGAACCGAAGATCTCGACGATCCCGGCCGCGTGGTGCTTGCCCTTCGGGTCGTAGCCCTTCGGCGCGGCGGAGGCCGCCGGGCCGTGCCCACCGGACAGGCCGCTGCCGTTGGCGATGCCGCCGCCGTTGCCGCCTGCGGTGTTGTCGTCGACGTGGGTTTCCTCGACCTTGAGGATGCCCTCGTTGAAGATGCCGCCGCCGTCGCCCTGGGCGTGGTTGCCGACGACCTTGCTCTCCTTGAGCCAGGTGCGGCCGTAGTTGGCCACGGCGCCGCCGTCGCCCTCGGCGTTGTTGTCGACGAGCTTGACGTTGTCCAGGTAGGCGCTGCCGCCACGCTCGACGAGCAGCGCGCCGCCGTCACCCTCGACCCGCTTGTCGTCGTCCTTGCCGCCGTTCATGCCGTCGGCAACGGGCGTGACAGTGGCGGCGGTGGTCGCCGCGGCCGGGGCCGCAACAGCCGGGGCGGCGGCCGGAGCCGCGACCGCCGGAGCGGCCGGAGCGGCAGCCGGGGCGGCGGCCGGCGGCTGGCCGCCGCCGGGAGCCCCGCCACCCGGGTACTTGAACTCGTTGGCGTTGCCGCCCTTGACGGTGAGGTCCTTGAGGGTGAGGTCGCCGCCGTCGACGACGCGGAAGATGCGGAAGGTGTCTTCGGCGTCGCGTTTGATGGTGGAGCCGTTGCCCTTGATGGTGACGTCCTGCTTGATCTCGGGCAGGGCGGAGCCGAACTTGCGGTCCTTGACGCCGAGTTCGTAGGTGCAGTTCTCGGCGAGCTTCAGGGTGCCGCCGTGGTCGCGGTTGGCCAGTTCGAGGGCGTCGACCAGGGCGTCGTCGTCGCAGGCGACGTCGCGGGTCTTGCCGTGGTCGTCCTTGCCGTCCTTGCCCTTGTCCGGGCCCCACTCGCCGCGGTCACGGCCTTCCTGGCCACGGTCCTTGCCGTCCTTGCCGTTCCAGTCCTTGTCGTGCCCGTCCTTGTCGTAGCCGTCCCGGCCGTACTCGCCCTTGTCGCCGTGGTCATCGGCGCTGAGCTGCTGCGTGGTCGACCACTTGACGTCGGCGAGGCGGTGCGGGCCGGTGGCCCCGGTGGTCGCGTAGGCCACGCCGGCGAGGCTGACCGCTCCGGTCAGGCCCACGACGCCGGTGGCGAGCCACATCCGGCGACGCCGGAGCGGGGAGATGGTCTTGCTGGTGGCGTCATTGTTATTGCGAAGGTAGTTGGACATCGGAGCTCTCTGCCCTCTCCTTGTACCTGACAAGGTCGCTTCGCCTCGGCGAGGCGGCCTTCGCTACAAATCGGTTGTAGCTGCTGAAGATGACCGTATGAGAACCTTCTTCGCCTCGCGGCCATACACGAAAAAAACCCGCATAAGGGTGCGGGTGGGATGGGCGGACGCAGTGCGGTCCGGACGCCCCGGCGGGGGACACGGCGGTCGGCCGGGCCGCTCTGGGGTGGGAGCCCTCCTCGCACGACGGCGAGAAGGGCTCCCCGGTTATGTGGTGGTGCGGTTCAGTTGAAGCAGTCCTCGACGGTGTTGGCGCAGTTGGTCGGGTCGTTGTTGCTGATGAGGGACTTGTCGTCGAGCTTGACGCGTCCTTCGTTGTTGAGGACGCCGCCGGCGACCCGGTGGAGCTTGCTGGAGTCGGTGGCGGTGTTCTTGGTGACGTGGGTCTTGGTCAGGGTGATCTTCGCCTTGTTGTTGAAGATGCCGCCGCCGTTGAGGGCGGTGTTGCCCTTGATGTCGGTGTCGCGGATGGTGAGGGTGGCGTTGTCGTCCTTGTCGTGCTCGCGGGTGAGGAAGCCGTCCTCGATCTTGATGAGCCACTCACCGTTGAAGATGCCACCACCGAAGCGGCCGGCCGTGTTGTCCACGACGGCGCTGTCGGCGATCGTGGCGCTCCCCTCGAGGCCGTCCTTCTCGGCGCCGTTCCCGGCCCAGTCCCGCCCGCCGGTCGTCACCACGCCGCCGCCGTCGCCGTCGGCGTGGTTGCCCGCCACGTGGACCTTCTCCAGCAGCAGGTCGGTGTTCTCGGCGTAGACGCCGCCACCGTTCTCGCAGGCGACGTTGCCACCGATCGCGGTGAACGAGACGGTGACCCAGCCGCCGCTGCTGAACAGACCACCACCGTTGCGACCCGCCCGGTTGTGGCTCAGCGTGCTCAGCGAGGCGTCCTTGCCCTCGTACGCCCCGATGATCTCGACGGTGCCCGCGTGGTGCTTGCCGTGCTCACCCTTGTCGGCCTTCGCGGCCGAGGCCAGGTCGACCGGCCCGTCGTGGTGCTCACCGCTGCCGTTGGCGATGCCGCCGCCGTTGCCGCCTGCGGTGTTGTCGTCGACGTGGGTCTCCTCGACCTTGAGGATGCCCTCGTTGAAGATGCCGCCGCCGTCGCCCTGGGCGTGGTTGCCGACGACCTTGCTCTCCTTGAGCCAGGTGCGGCCGTAGTTGGCCACGGCGCCGCCGTCGCCCTCGGCGTTGTTGTCGACGAGCTTGACGTTGTCCAGGTGGGCGCTGCCGCCACGCTCGACCAGGAGCGCGCCGCCGTCACCCTCGACCCGCTTGGCATCCAGCTCGGCCAGGTCGGCGGCCTCCGGCACGGACGGCCCGGGGTACTTGAACTCGTTGGCGTTGCCGCCGGAGACGGTGAGGTCCTTGAGGGTGAGGTCGCCGCCGTCGACGACGCGGAAGATGCGGAAGGTGTCTTCGGCGTCGCGCTTGATGGTGGAGCCGTTGCCCTTGATGGTGACGTCCTGCTTGATCTCGGGCAGGGCGGAGCCGAACTTGCGGTCCTTGACGCCGAGTTCGTAGGTGCAGTTCTCGGCGAGCTTCAGGGTGCCGCCGTGGTCGCGGTTGGCCAGTTCGAGGGCGTCGACCAGGGCGTCGTCGTCGCAGGCGACGTCGCGGGTCTTGCCGTGGTCGTCCTTGCCGTCCTTGCCCCACTCGCTGCGGTCACGGCCTTCCTCACCACGGTCCTTGCCGTACCCGTCCTCGGCCTTCTCGCCGCCCTTCCCGCGCTCGCCGCGGGAGTCGTCGCCGGCGCTCTGCAGCGCGGCGGCGTGGTTGTCCGCCACCGGTTCGGTGCCGGGATTGTCGTCGCGGGCGGCGAGACCGCCGAGCGCCGCCAGCCCGACGACGCCGGTCAGCCCGGCCACGCCGGTGGCGACCCAGAGCGCCCGCCGCCTGCTCGTCCGCGGCGGGGGCGCCATCGGAGCGCCGCCGTCGGGTGTCGTTACGTCGTTCGACATGAGAGCCCTTTCGGTTCTTCCCAAACGGGTCGCACCGCCCCAGGCCGGGCGACCAGCTACAAACCGGTTGTAGCCTCTGATCAGCACCGTATGAGAAGGTTCCTCGCGAGGAAGACGTATCCGAAAAAAGCCCGCATTCCTCCCACGAACGGCGGGCGGTGACCAACCACGTCAGGGGGACCGGAACGGCCCAGACAGCGACGGG
The DNA here is from genome assembly GCF_050948515.1 of Micromonospora sp. CA-248089. Lineage (NCBI taxonomy): Bacteria > Bacillati > Actinomycetota > Actinomycetes > Micromonosporales > Micromonosporaceae > Micromonospora > Micromonospora sp. CA-248089. The sequence goes on along the minus strand of NZ_CP192016.1, from coordinate 4,406,203 downwards.
CCCCACCACCCGCCGTCGAGGCGCGGAGGTGGGGCCCGCCGGAGAAAGCGGCCGCAGGGATCAGCCGGGCAGGCGGGGTCCCGCCTCGCGTTGCTCGGCCAGCCAGGTCTCCACCTCGGCGGAGGCGCGCGGCAGCCCGGCCGACAGGTTCACCGGGCCGTCGGCGGTCACCAGGATGTCGTCCTCGATCCGCACGCCGATGCCCCGCAGCTCCTCCGGGACCAGCTCGTCCTCCGGCTGGAAGTAGAGCCCCGGCTCGACGGTGAGCACGTACCCCTCGCCGAGCGGCCCCTCGCGGTAGGTCTCCTTGCGCGCGTTGGCGCAGTCGTGCACGTCGATGCCGAGCATGTGGCTGGTGCCGTGCAGCGTCCACCGGCGGTAGACCGTGGAGGCCGGGTCCATCGCCTCGTCCACGCTCACCGGCAGCAGCCCGAGATCCTTCAGCGCCTCGGCCAGCACCCGCATCGAGGCCAGGTGCACGTCCCGGAACGCCACGCCGGGCCGGCACATCTCGATGCCGGCCTGCTGCGCGGCGTACACCGCGTCGTAGACCTGACGCTGCAACGGCGTGAACCGGCCGTCGACCGGCAGCACCCGGGTCACGTCGGCGGTGTAGAGGTTGCGGTTCTCCACGCCCATGTCCATCAGCAGCAGGTCACCCGGGCGGGTGGCGCCGTGGTTGTGCACCCAGTGCAGGATCGTGGCGTGCTCGCCGGCCCCGACGATCGAGCCGTACCCGACATCGTTGCCGTCGTGGCGCGCGCGCAGCGCGAAGACGCCCTCCAGCAGCCGCTCGGAGACCCCGCGGTCGGCCGGCAGCGCCCGCGCCACGTCCTCGAAGCCGCGCACCGTGGCGTCGCACGCCTCCTGGAGCTGCGCGATCTCCCACTCGTCCTTGACCAGCTTCAGCTCGGCGATCGTGATCGCCAGCTCCCGGTCGCGGCCGGGCTGCCCCTCGGCACGCGCGCCGTCGTAGGGACGCACCGCCGCGTCCACCCGGGCGTCGAAACCGCGAAGCACCCGGGTACGCCCCGGCGCCAGCTCGGCCAGCGCCGCGTCCAGCTCGCTCAGATCGGCCGTCGGCAGGCCCAGCTCGGTGGACTTCTCCCGCAGCGTCGGCCGGCGGCCCACCCACAGCTCACCGTGGCGGCTGCGGAAGAACTCGTCCGTCGCCCGGGACGAGCGGGGCCGCATGAACAGCGTGGACTCGCCACCCGGCCGCAGCACGAGGACGCTGTCCGGCTCCAGGTCGCCGGTCAGGTACGCGAAGTCGCTGCCCGGCCGGAACCGGTGGTCGGTGTCGTTGGCGCGTACCTTCTCGTTGCCCGTGGGGATGACCAGCGTCTCGCCCGGGAAGGCCTCGGCCAGCGCGGCCCGCCGCTTGGCGTGGTTGGGCACCTCCGGGCGCGGGGTGACCGGCAGTTCGGTGTCCCGCCAGCCCTGCCGCATGAACGACAGGAACGCCTCCGGGAAGTCCGGGTCGTGCGACTCGGTGCCGTCCGCCGCCTTGCCCTGCCGGTTTCGCTCCTCAGCCATCATTCGCCCTCCCTGAGCCCCGTCGCTGGTCCCGACGGTACCGCGCGCACGTCAGCGGGAGGTGCCTGCGGTGCCGCGACGACGGCTTCCGGCGCGTGGAAAGATGGCGGCCATGTGCGGACTCCTGGCCTTCTTCAGCGCGCGCGGCGACGCCGCCGCCCACCGCGACCACATCGCCGGCGCACTGGAGTGCCTGCACCACCGTGGCCCGGACGAGACCGGGGTCGAGGTGGTCGGCGACGCCTCCGGCCGGTACGCGGACGGCGTGTTCGCGCACAAGCGCCTGGCGATCATCGACGTGGCGCTGAGCCACGAGCCCCTGCCCTACGCGGGCGGGCGCTACCTGCTCACCTTCAACGGCGAGATCTACAACTACATCGAGCTGCGTGAGGAGCTGATCCGCGACTACGGCGCCCAGTTCGCCACCAACGGCGACGGCGAGGTGATCGTCGCCGGCTACCACTACTGGGGTGAGCAGGTGCTCACCAAGCTGCGCGGCATGTTCGCGTTCGTGATCTGGGACCGGCAGGAGCGGCGGGCCTTCGGCGCGCGGGACTACTTCGGCATCAAGCCGCTGCACTACCTCGAGACGCAGGACGGCCTCTACCTCGCCTCGGAGAAGAAGGCGCTGCTGCCGTTCGCGCACTCGGCGTACCAGGGCGACGCGGGCATCGACACCGCCAACCTGAGCCACTACCTGACGCTGCAGTACGTTCCCGAGCCGGGCACGCTGCACAAGGGGATCAGCCGGATCGGCTCGGGGGAGTACCTGACCTGGACCCCGGGCGGCCGGATCGAGGTGCGCCGCTGGTACCGGCCGGTGTTCCGCCCGGCCCCGGTCTCCGACGAGCAGCGGTTCTACCACGACATCCGGGAGACGCTGCGCGAGAGCGTCCGGATGCACATGCGCTCGGACGTGCCGGTCGGCTCGTTCCTGTCCAGCGGCATCGACTCCACCGCGGTGGTGGCGCTGGCCCGCGAGTTCAACCCGAACATCCTCACCTTCACCGTCGGCTACGACGTGCCCGGCTACTCCGAGATCGACGTGGCCCAGGACTCGGCCCGGCACCTCGACGTGACCACCATCCCGACCAAGATCGGGCCGCAGGACATGATCGACGCGCTGCCGAAGATCGTCTGGCACCTGGACGACCCGGTCGCCGACCCGGCGCTGGTGCCCCTGTACTTCGTGGCGAAGAAGGCCGCCGAGCACGTCACCGTGGTGCTCTCCGGCGAGGGCGCGGACGAGTTCTTCGGTGGCTACACGATCTACCGGGAGCCGCTGTCGCTCAACGCGGTTAACAGCCTGCCCGACGGCGTGCAGAAGGGCCTGCGCGCGGTGTCCAAGGCCATCCCGCAGGGGGTCAAGGGCAAGAGCTTCCTGGAGCGCGGCACCACCCCGATCGAGGAGCGCTACTACGGCAACGCGCGGATGTTCACCGAGGAGGAGAAGCAGCACCTGCTGCGCCGCTACGACCCCTCGGTGCGCTACACCGACGTGACCGCGCCGATCTACGCCGAGTGCACCGAGCTGGACGACGTCACCAAGATGCAGTACGTCGACCTCTACACCTGGCTGCGCGGCGACATCCTGGTCAAGGCCGACCGGATCTCGATGGCGCACTCGCTGGAGGTGCGGGTGCCGTTCCTGGACCGGGAGGTGTTCAACGTCGCCGCCGGCATCCCGGTCGACCTGAAGCTGCCGCCGCGCTCCGAGGCCACCAAGTACGCGATGCGCCAGGCGCTGCAGGGCGTCGTGCCGCCGGCCATCGTCAACCGCAAGAAGCTGGGCTTCCCGACCCCGACCCGGGTCTGGCTGCGCGGCGAGATGTACGAGTGGGCGCGGCACGTGCTGTCCACCTCGGGCGCCGGCGACCTGATCGACCTGTCGTACGCGATGCGCCTGCTGGAGGAGCACAAGCGGGAGGAGGCCGACCACTCCCGCAAGGTGTGGACCGTGCTGATCTTCTGCATCTGGCACGCCATCTTCGTGGCCAAGACGCTCGACCCGGGCATCCAGCGCAACCAGTCCGCGCTGCTCACCAAGCCGGTCGTCGGCAGCATGGTGCGCTGACCCGAGCGTGACGAGGAAGGGCCCCCGGGATGTTCCCCGGGGGCCCTTCTCCGTGCGTGATCAGCGACCGGTGCAGGTGACAGTCGGCAGGGAGTTGGTGCCGGAGAAGTTCGCCGTGAAGCCGAACGTGGTGGTGCCCTCCGGCGGGACGCTGCCGTTGTAGGCGGCGTTGGAGACGCTCACCGACGCCCCGCTGCCGCTCAACGTGCCGTTCCACACCTGGTTGATGGTCTGGCCGCTGGGCCAGGTCCAGTTCGCGGTCCACCCGGAGTACGTCCGGGTGCTGTGGTTCATGATCGTCACTTCGCCCTGGAAGCCGCCACCCCAGGCGGTGACCACCTTGTACACCGCCATGCAGGAGCCGGCCGGCATGGTCGGGCTGGTCGTCACCGGCGGAGGCGAGGTCGGCGGTGCGGTCGTCGGCGGCGCGGTGGTGGGCGGCGCGGTGGTGGGCGGCGCGGTGGTCGGCGGCGCGGTCGTCGGGGGGTTGCTGCCGCCCGAGCCGATCCCGGTCACCTCGCCGTTGCCGCCGTCGAACGTCACGTCCGAGCAGCCGAAGAAGTTCTCCTGGCTGTCCGAGCGGACCCAGCGCGAGTAGATGATGTGCCGGCCGCTCTTGTTCGACGGCAGGTTGCCGCTGAAGTAGTAGTGCCCGTCGTTGGTGCCCACCGCGCCGCGCTGCGGCGGGTTGGTCACCTGCAGGAACGGCTGCTCCTCCAGGTCGCTCCAGGCCAGCGGCCGGTTCGGGCTCCAGCTGTCCTTGGTCACGTAGAAGTAGAACGTGCCCGGGTGGTGGGCCCAGTTGCTGTACCGGAACTCGATCGACCGTCCAGCCGTCAGGTGCGTGAGCGGCCAGTCGTTGCGCGCCGCGTCGTACCCGCTGAAGCCGGGGTTGCCGCCGCTGCACAGCTTGCCGTCGGGGATGAACCCGACGGTGCGCCCGCCGGCGTCGGAGCGCAGCACGCTGAACCAGTTGTACAGCGAATTCGCCCCGCTCTCGGCCACCGCCGACGAGCAGGCGGGGTTGTTCGGCCGGATCTCACCGGTTCCGGTGAGGCCGTCCTTCCAGCACAGGTAGGTGCGGGCGCCCGGCGTCATGGCCGCGCCGTGCGCGGCCGCCGGTCCAGAGTTGGTGACCAGGGCGAACGCGCCCAGGGTCAGGGTGGCGGCCGCGGTGAGCAACGCGGCCGTACGGGATCGGGTTCGGTGCACGGGGATCTCCTGACTCGCGGAGCGTGGCCCGGTTCGGCCTGCTCCGCTGCGACGAGCGGATGCGACGATCGCGGTGCCCGCGCCCGGTCAGCGTGCGGCCGGGGCCGTCGACGGGCGCGCACCGTCTGCGGTCCGTTGCCCAACGGACCGTGGATGCCCTCGCGTCGGATCGACCCGGCGGCCGGTGACGCGGCAGCCCCCGCGTCGTCACCCGGCACCGCCATCCCACCACGTCCGGCCGCGGCCCGCAATAGGTGCTGCTCGATGCCAGGGTCCCGGCGCGCCGGGCACCCGGCATGCGCCAGGATCGGGGGAGGACGACGAGGGGAGCCAGGATGGGGTACGCGGTGGTGCTCGGCGAGGCACTGGTGGACCTGCTCGACGCCGAGCACGACGGGGAACCCGTCTACCGGCAGGCGATCGGCGGCGGCCCGCTCAACGTGGCGGTGGCGATCGCCCGGCTCGGCGGGGACGCACGGTTCGTCGGGTCGCTCGGCGACGACGCGCTGGCCGGACGGATCCGCGCCTTCCTCACCCGCGCGGGAGTGGACGTGAGCGGGACGGTGACGGTGCCGGCCCCGACCGCGCTCGCCGTGGCCACGTTCGCCGGTGCGGAGCCCGACTTCCGCTTCTACGGCGAACCCCGCTCGTACGCGCTGCTCGGCCCGGACGACCTGGACGTGGCGCTGGTCGAAGGTGCGGACGTGCTCTACTGCGGCTCGATCGTGCTGCTCGACCCGCCGGTGCTCGCCGCCGCGCGGCGTGCCTGGTCGATCGCGGGCGCGCTGCGGGTGTTCGACCCCAACGTGCGGCCCCGCCTGCTCACCGCGCCGGGCGCGCTGGACGGGCTGCGGGCGGTGGTCGCCGAGTTCGCCGCCGCCGCGCACCTGGTCAAGCTCAGCAGTGCCGACGCGCGGCTGCTCTACCCGGACGAGCCGGTCGAGGGCGTCGCCGCGTACCTGCGGGAACTGGGCGCGAGCACGGTCGTGGTGACGCTGGGCGCGGACGGCGCCCTGGTCGCGGCCGCCGACGACGTGGTGCGCGTCCCCGCGCCGAAGGTGGACGCGGTGGACGCCACCGGCGCGGGTGACTCGGTGATGGGCGCGCTGGTGGCCGACCTGCTGGCCGCCGGTGAGCCGGCCGACCCGGCGGGCTGGCGGGAGCGGGTCGCGTTCGCGCTCCGGGTGGCGGCAGTCGTGTGCGAGTCGCCCGGCGGCGCCACCGCGATGCCCACCCGCACCGAGGTAGCAACCCGCTTCGCGGGGTAAGGAAGGGCCCCTTCTCAACGCCTGAGGTAGAGGAGGGGCCCCTTCTTGACACCCGCCCCCCACGCGGCGGCCAGCTCAGGCGCGCGGCGGCCGACGTCAGGCGCGCGGGCGGGCCAGTGTCAGGACGGCGGTCAGGGACAGGGCGGCGGCGCCGGCCAGGACCACCGCCATCGGCAGCGCGCTGCCCTCGCCGCCGAGCCCGACCAGCGGCGCGGCCAGCGCGCCCACCACCGACTGGAGACCGCCCATCAGCGCGGCGGCGGTGCCCGCGTGCCGGGCGTGCGCGTCCAGCGCCAGCGCGGTGCTGTTGGGCATCACCATGCCGAGCGAGCCGACGAAGGCGAACAGCGCCACCGCCGTCAGGGCCAGGCTGCCGGCCAGCGCCCCGCTCAGCACGCCGAGCGCGGTGACCAGGCCGGCCACGAGCGTGGTGACCAGCAGCCGGCGCGGGGTGAACCGGTCGAGCAGCCGGGCGTTCGCCTGACCGACGGTCACCAGGGCGAGCGCGTTGACGCCGAAGATGACGCTGAACACCGCCGCGGACACGCCGAAGACGTCCTGGAACACGAACGACGACCCCGAGATGTACGCGAACAGCCCGGCGAACGCGAAGCCCTGCGTCAGCGCGTACCCGAGGTAGACCCGGTCGGCTAGCAGCGACCGCATGGTCCGGACGGTGGCCCCCAGGCCACCGGTGTTGCGGCGCTCGGCGGGCAGCGTCTCCGGCAGACGCAGCGCGACGGCGACGGCGAGCACCGCCCCGATGACGGCGAGCGTCACGAAGACGGCCCGCCACGAGCCGAATCGCAGCACCAGGCTGCCCACGCCGGGCGCCGCCACCGGCGCGACACCGAAGACCAGGGTGAGCCGGGAGAAGTACTTCGCGGCGTCCCGGCCCGCGTAGAGGTCACGGACGACCGCGCGGGCGACCACCACGCCCATGCCGCCGGCGACGCCCTGGGCGAACCGCGCGGCGGCGAGCAGCGGGGCGTTCGGCGCCACGGCGCACGCCAGCGCCAGCACGGTGTACGCGACCACGCCGACCAGCACCGGACGGCGGCGCCCCCAGCGGTCGCTCAGCGGGCCGGTGACCAACTGCCCCACGGCGAGACCGATCAGGCAGGTGGTCAGCGAGAGCTGGATGCCGGCCTGGTCGGCGCCGAGGTCGCGGGTCATGGCCGGGAAGGCCGGCAGGTACATGTCCAGCGACAGCGGGCCGATCGCGGTGAGCGAACCGAGCAGCACCAGCAGCGTCACGCCGCCGGTGGAGGCGGTGGTGCGGCGGGCGGTCGGGCGCGCGGTGGCCGGCGCGGCACTGCTCACGAGTGGGTACCCCCTGGATCTGGTGCGTCCGGGGTACCTTACATCTGTAGTCAGAACTATTGCGATGTGAGGCGGGTGACTCCGTGGCGACGAACGAGCAGGTCGCGCGGTTCGGCGCGGCCCTGGGGGAGCTGCACCGGCTCCTGCGCCGGCGGACCGGGGCGCGGGTGGGACGGGACCCGCTGCCCGAGGCGCAGGTGGAGGTGCTCCTGCTGGTCCGGGAGAGCCCGGGGATCAGCGGCAAGGAGGTGGCCCGGCGTCTCTGCACCGCGCCCAACACGGTGAGCACGCTGGTCCGCGACCTCAGCGACGCCGGGTTGCTGGCCCGTGACCGCGATCCCGACGACCGCCGTGTGGTCCGGCTGCGTGTCACCGACGCCGCCCGGGAGCGGATGGCCCACTACGAGGCCCACCGCGCGGCGTTGCTCGCCGGCGCCCTCGCCGAGCTGGACCCGCCGGTACGGGCGGCGATCCTGGCCGCCGCCCCGCACCTCGACGCGCTGCGGGACGCGCTGCGGAGCCCCGCCCGGCCGGAACCACAGGGGCGGGCCGCCGGAAACCCGGTGGCCGCCGTGCCGCCCCGCCCCGCATGATCACCGGATGGCGCTGCACCAGGACGAGATACCCGTCGACGAGGAGATCGTCCGGGCGCTGCTGACCGCCCAGCGCCCCGAGTGGGCCGCCCTGCCGCTCACGCCCGCCGGCGCCGGGACCGACAACACGATGTACCGCCTCGGCGCCGACCTGCTCGTCCGGCTGCCGCGCACCGCGGAGAAGGCCGGCGCCCTGCGCAAGGAGCAGCAGTGGCTGCCCCGGCTCGCGCCGCTGCTGCCGTACCGGGTGCCGGAACCGGTGTACGCCGGCGTCCCGGCCGACGCCTTCCCGCTGCCGTGGTCGGTGCAGCGGTGGATACCGGGCGACGAGGTCCGTTCCGGCACGGTCGCGGACTGGGCCGCCCTCGGCGCCGACCTGGCCGTGTTCGTCCGGCGCCTGCACGCGGCAGACCTGCTCGGCGCGACCCGCGCGGGCCCGCTGAGCGGATACCGCGGCGGCAGCCTCCACCCCTGCGACACCTGGATCTCCCCGGCGCTCGACGACTGCCGCGACCGGATCGGCGACGAGACGGACGTCGACACGCTGGTCCGGCTCTGGCGGGACGCCCTGGCCCTGCCCGAACCCGCAGGGCCGTACGTCTGGCTGCACAGCGACCTCAAGCCCACCAACCTGTTGGTACAGGACGGCCGGCTGCGGGCGGTCATCGACTTCGGCGGCCTGACCGTCGGGCACCCGGACGCGGAACACGCGCCGATCTGGGACCTTCCGCCGGCGGCCCGGCACGCCTACCGGGAGGCGCTCGGCATCGACGACGTGACCTGGGCGCGGGCCCGCGCCTGGGCGCTCGGGGTGGCGGCCAGTGGCGTCTCCTACTACTGGGACACGTTCCCGGCGTTCGTCGCCGAGTGCCGCAACCGCCTCCGCGAGATCCTCGCCGACGCCGACGCCGACGCCGACTGAGCCCGGGGGCCGGTCAGGCCGTGCCGTCCAGCTCCGCGTAGCCGCGGCGGGCGGCGATCAGGCCCGGCCGCGCGCCGAACGGTGACTCGGCCGCCACCCGCTCCGGCGGGGCGCTGCCGGTGTGCCCGGCGCGGATCAGCCACGCCTGCCGCGCGAGCTGCGCGTGCTGCTCGCGGACGAAGTCCGCGCCGACCGGCTCGCCGTGGCCGGGCACCACCACCGTCGTGGGCGTGGTCAGTCGCAGCAGGTCGGCCAGCGCGTCCGGCCACGTCAGGGGGTACGACTCCTCGAACGCCGGCGGCCCGCTCTGCTCCACCAGATCGCCGGCGACGAGCACGTCCGCGTCAGGTACGTGCACCACCAGGTCGGCGTCGGTGTGCCCGTGCCCGGGATGGCGCAGCACCACCCGCCGGCCGCCCACGTCGAGCACCGTCTCCTCGTGCACCTCGTGCGTCGGTGCCCGCAACTCGGTACGCGCCAGTTCCTCGGCCAGCGCAGGGTGCCCGGCGCGCATCTCCTCGTACGCGGCGCGCCGCACGGCGTCGGACCGGTCCCGCAGCGCCGCCGCGGCCTGGGCCTGCGCGTAGATCGCGGTGTCCGGACCGGCCAGCGTGGCGTTGCCGAAGCAGTGGTCGAAGTGGTGGTGCGTGTTCACGATCGTCCACGGGTACGGCGTCACCGCCCGCGCCGCCTCCGCCAGCTCCCGGGCCTGCCCGGCGGTGGAGAGCGTGTCGACGAGCAGCGCCGCGCCGTCACCGGCCACCAGCACCACGTTCACCGCGAGCGTCGGCTCGCGCAGCACGTGCACCCCGGCGGCGACCTCCGTGAACCCGGCGGTCATGGCTGGCGTACGGCCCGCTCGACGAAGCGCTGCCGGTCGACCAGCGCCCGCTCGACCCGGCCCTGCGCCGCGACGGTGGCCCCGTCGGTGACTGTCACGTCGAAGACCAGCCGCTTGCCGTCGACCTTCACCAGCTCGGCGTGGGCGGCCACGGTACGACCCACCGGCGTCGCCGCGCGGTGCTCCAGCTCGACCCGTACGCCGACGGTGGTGGACCCGGACGGCATCCGGGTCGCGGTGGCGGCCACCGTCGCCGCCTCGGCCAGTGCCAGCACCCGGGGTGTGCCGAGCACCGGCACGTCCCCGGAGCCGACCGCCTGCGCGGTGTCGGCGTCGGTCACTGTCAGCTCGACCCGGGCGGTCAGGCCCGGCGCGAAGGGCGACTCCGGCGTCTCCTGCATGCGGCCGAGCCTAGTGCAGGAGACAGGCGGGCGTCCGGCGTCCGGGCCGCCGCCGGGCCGGTCGTCACCGCCCGCCCGCAGGCCCGCCTGTCGCACGCCGTTAACCTTGTCCGCGATGGCCGAGCTGACACAATCTCCGACCCCCGCCCCCGACGCGCCGACCGAGTCGCCCGACGGCGGGCGCCGCCGTGTGATCGCGATGACCATCTGGGGCGTCGCGTTCGTCGCCGCCTGGCTCGCCATCGGCCTGCCCACGGACCCGGCGTACGCGTTCCTGTGGATCTGGGCCGGCACGATCGCGTGGAACTCGGCCCGCCCGTGGCGCAGCCACCTGCGGTTCGCCCGGGACTGGATCCCGGTGGTGCTGCTGCTCGCCGCGTACAACCTGTCCCGGGGGTTCGCCGACAACGGCGCCACGCCGCACGCGATGGAGCTGATCGTCGCCGACCGCTTCCTGACCGGGTGGCTCACCGGCGGCGAGGTGCCGACGATCTGGCTCCAGGAGCGCCTGTACGACGCGTCCGAGGTGCGCTGGTGGGACGTGCTGGTGAGCTGGGTCTACTTCTCGCACTTCGTGGCGACGTTCGCCGCCGCCGCCGTGCTGTGGATGCGCAACCGGCGGCGCTGGATCGCGTACATGTCCCGCTGGGGCTTCCTGTGCGCGGCCGGGCTGGTGACCTACTTCGCGTACCCGGCGGCGCCGCCGTGGTGGGCGGCGCAGAACGGCCTGCTCACCGAGGTCGCGCGGATCTCCACCCGGGGGTGGAAGGAGATCGGCATGCACGGCGCGGGCAACCTGCTCAACGCCGGGCAGATCGCCTCCAACCCGGTGGCCGCGATGCCGTCGCTGCACACCGCGTTCGCGCTGTTCGTGGTGTTGTTCTTCATGCGCTCGGTACGCAAGCGCTGGTGGCCGCTGATGCTCGCGTATCCGCTGGCCATGACGTTCACGCTGATGTACAGCGGCGAGCACTACCTGATCGACGTGCTGGTGGGCTGGGCGTACGTGGGCCTGACGTTCCTGGTGGTCGGCCTGGCCGATCGCTGGTGGGCGGCGCGGCAGGCCCGGCGTGCCGGTGAGCCCGCCGTCGCCGCCGGCGAACCGCCCGCCGAGGCCGGCACCGCCACCGACACCCCGGACCGCGTCGCCGACGACCGGGACGCGGTGCCCGCCGAGCGCCGGTAGACCGCCCGCCGGTCCGCCGGGCCGGTCAGCGGTCGGCCCGGCGGGCCGGTCAGCGGTCGCGGTCGGCCCGGCGGGCCGGTCGGCGGTCGTGGTCGGTCCGGCTCAGCGGTCAGCGGTCAGCGGTCGCTGTCGGTGCGCCGGGCGGCGTGCGAGCGTGCGGTCAGCTCCGCGGCCAGCTCCCACGCGTCGGCCAGGTCCCGGTGTACGGCCGCCGCCCCGGCCCCACCGGCGGTGTCCGCGTGCACGGTGGCCAGCCGCAACAGCCGCTGCACCGGACCCCGGGTGACGCGCACGCTCTGGATCCGGGCGTACGGCACCAGCGTCAACTGGCGGGTCAGCAGCCCGGAGCGGGCCACGAAGACGCGCTCGTCGAGACCCGCGCCGACCACCCTGCGGCTCAGCGGGCGCAGCCAGCGGGCCCGTTCCGGGGGAGGCGTCGTGGGCAGCGCGTCCAGCCGCACGCCGGGCAGCACCTCCGCGACGACAGTCGCGCCGGTGCCCGCGTCGCCGACCGGCAGGAGGCGGTCCGGGCGGTTGCGGTCGTCGAGCTCACCCGCGGAGTAGCCGGCCACCTCCAGCCGCAGCCGCAGCCACCCCTTCATCCGCCAGAGCAGCGGCCAGGTCGCCCGTACGGTCTGCACCCGGTGCAGCGGCACGGTCTGCACCCGCGTCTCCAGCAGCCCGTTGTGCACCCGCAGCGTGCCGTCGTCCCGGTCGAGCCGGAAGCTCCAGTCGTCGAGCACCCGGCGGATCGGTTGCAGCACCACGCCGGCCATCGCGGTGAGCGTGCTCGCCACCGCGATGAACGACCACGAGCCCTCGGAGAAGAACTGGGCGCCGACGAACACCAGGCCCACCGGCAGCAGGAACGCCTGCGGCGTGAGCAACTGGCTGACCAGCAGATCCTGGTTGCGGACGGTGTGCAGCCGGCGACCGACCGGCACGGGTGCGGCAGGCGCGCCGGGCTCGGCCGCCGGCACCGGCGCCGGGGCGGAGCGCCCCGCCACCGCGAGCAGCCGTTGCCGTAGCGCGGTCGCCTCGGCCACGCTGAGGTAGGCCAGCGGCGCCTCGGTCTTGCCCCCGCCGACCACCTCCAGCCGCAGCTCGGCCAGGCCGGTGAGCTGGGCCAGCAGGGGCCGGACCACCTCGACCGCCTGCAACCGCTCCAGCGGGATGGCCCGGGTACGACGCCACAGCAGGCCCTCGTAGACGCGCAGTTCGCGGCCCACCAGGTGGTAACCGGTGTTCCACCAGCTCACCACCGACAGCACGGTGGCGCCGAGCACGAAGACGGTGACCAGCGCCGCGAACCAGCCGAAGCCGACCCGCGACAGCGTCGACCAGGAGAGCCCGGCGATCACCACGACCAGCGACTTCGCGCCGTGCAGCGCCGGGCTGAGCGGGTGCAGCCGCTGCCGTGGCTCCTCGCCGCCGGACGGTCCGGCGGCCGGACCCCACGGTCCCGGGTACGGCGGCAGCGGCGCGGGCCACGGCCCGGGCGCGGCGGGATCCGGGCCGGACGGCGGCCCGTACCCGCTTGCCGCCGAGCCGGGCGGCCCGTAGCCGGGTGGCGGTGCGTACCCGGGCGGTGGCCCGTATCCGGGCGGGCCGGGCGTCAGCTCGGGCCGGTCGTCGGGGGGCGGCGGGGCGCCGGGGTCGCTCCGGTCGCTCACAGGCCCTCCGCCCGGTCCTCGCCCAGCGCGGTCAGCCGGTCGCGCAGCCGGGACGCCTCGGCCGGGCGCAGACCGGGCACCCGGGCGTCGCTCGCGGCGGCTGCCGTATGCAATTGCACGGTGGCGAGGTCGAACGCGCGCTCCAGCGGACCGGCGCTCACATCGACGAACTGCATTCGCGAGTACGGGACGATGGACAGCCGCCGCACCAGCAGGCCGTGGCGCACGAGCAGATCGTCGTCGCGCTCGGCGTACCCCCAGGCGCGGACCGCGCGCACGATGGTGACCGACCGCCAGACGCCGATGAGCAGCGCCACGCCGACGGCGGCGCCGAGCAGCCAGTGCCCGGACAGCGCCCAGGCCACGCCGAGCACCACGAGCGCCACGGCCAGCCCGATGCCGAGCCGGATCAACTCCACCCAGATCAGGTCGCGGGAGATGGGCTGCCAGCGGACCGTGTCCGGCCAGGGCTCCAGAGCGCTGCGCGCGGCGGGCGGGAGGCCGGCGGGGCCGTCACCGCTCATCGGGAGGACCTGCCGTGCTCGGCGCCGGTACGGGCTCGGATCGTCTGCTCGCTCACGCTTCGAGCGTAGGCGATCAGGGAAGCGGGACCACCTCGCGGAGGAAGCCGCGTGCGTCGAGGAACTCACCGAGGGAGCCGCGGTGCTCCGGGCAGGCCAGCCAGGTCTTGCGCCGGTCCGGCGCGTGCAGGCGGGGATTGTGCCAGCGAAGCTGGTAGGCGGCGGGTGCGCGACACCCCCGCGCCGAGCAGATCAGCGTCTCGTCCGGGGTGGTGGGAGTCGTCACCGGGGCGAGTCTAGAGGCCGCACGCCGGGAGTTTTAGCGCCGGGCGGCCACGGGGGGAGCCGCCCGGCGACGGGGTGAATCGTACACACTGCGGACCCCTTGTTGTCCACCCGTGTTCAGCGTTTCTCGCGCCGCGGGACGGCGTGGGGGGACGTCGCGGCGAAAATCGTGCCTCTCCCACCCTCGGCTCTCAGCGAGGCATGACAGTCTTGATACGCACCACGCCACGACGACGACCCTGCTGTGGAGGACCGGTGGCCCAGCCGACCACACCCGACCTGCCGAACCCGACCGAGGTGGCGCCGGACGCGCCGCCCCCGGCGGGCACCACCCCGGCGCAGGACGCCACGCTGCTGGAGCGGGCGCTGTTCGAGACCAAGCGGGTGATCGTCGGCCAGGACCGGATGGTCGAGCGGATGTTCGTCGCGCTGCTGGCACGCGGTCACTGCCTGCTGGAGGGCGTACCCGGTGTGGCCAAGACGCTCGCCGTGGAGACCCTGGCCCGGGTCGTCGGCGGTTCGTTCGCCCGGGTCCAGTTCACGCCCGACCTGGTGCCCGCCGACATCATGGGCACCCGCATCTACCGGCAGTCCAGCGAGAAGTTCGACGTCGAACTGGGCCCGGTCTTCGTCAACTTCCTGCTCGCCGACGAGATCAACCGCGCGCCGGCCAAGGTCCAGTCGGCGTTGCTGGAGGTGATGAGCGAACGGCAGGTCTCCATCGGCGGCGAGAGCCACCGGGTGCCGGACCCGTTCCTGGTGATGGCCACCCAGAACCCGATCGAGCAGGAGGGCGTCTACCCGCTGCCGGAGGCGCAGCGGGACCGGTTCCTCATGAAGATCGTCGTGGGCTACCCGACCGACGCCGAGGAGCGCGAGATCGTCTACCGGATGGGCGTGGCCCCGCCCGAGCCGGCCCGGGTGTTCGACACCCCGGACCTGGTCGCCCTCCAGCACAAGGCCGACCAGGTGTTCGTACACAACGCGCTCGTCGACTACGCGGTCCGGCTGGTGCTCGCCACCCGGGCGCCCGCCGAGCACGGCATGCCCGACGTCGCCCAGCTCATCCAGTACGGCGCCAGCCCGCGCGCCTCGCTCGGCCTGGTCCGGGCCACCCGCGCGCTGGCGCTGCTGCGCGGCCGGGACTACGCGCTGCCGCAGGACGTGCAGGACATCGCGCCGGACATCCTGCGCCACCGGCTGGTGCTCAGCTACGACGCGCTCGCCGACGACGTACCGGCCGACCACATCGTGCACCGGGTGATGTCGACCATCCCGCTGCCCGCCGTCGCGCCCCGCCAGCAGGCCACACCGCCGCCACCGGCCGTGCCGCACAACGGATGGCCCGGGCAGCGGCCGTGACCCCGCCCACCCCGCTGAGCGCCACCGGCGACCGCTCGGGGGCGGCGCTGGCCCGGCTGCAGCTCATGGTCACCCGCAAGCTCGACGGGCTGCTCCAGGGCGACTACGCCGGGCTGCTGCCCGGACCGGGCAGCGAGGCGGGGGAGTCCCGGGAGTACCGGCCCGGCGACGACGTGCGCCGGATGGACTGGCCGGTCACCGCCCGCACCACCATGCCGCACGTCCGGCGTACGGTGGCCGACCGCGAACTGGAGACCTGGCTGGCCGTCGACATGTCGGCCAGCCTGGACTTCGGCACCGGACGCTGGCTCAAACGGGACGTGGCGGTCGCCGCCGTCGCCGCGCTGGCCCACCTCACCGTGCGGGGCGGCAACCGGATCGGCGCCGTCGTCGGCACCGGCGGTCCCGGGACGATGCTGCGGCTGCCCGCCCGCTCCGGCCGGAAGGAGGCCCAGGGGCTGCTGCGGGCGGTCGCCGGCGCCGAGATCCGGCCCGGCCGCAGCGACCTCGGCGCGCTCGTCGACATGCTCAACCGGCCGCCCCGCCGGCGCGGCGTGGCGGTGGTGATCTCCGACTTCCTCGCGCCGCCGCAGCAGTGGGGCCGGCCGCTGCGTAAGCTGCGGGTCCGCCACGACGTGCTCGCCGTCGAGGTGGTCGATCCGCGGGAACTGGAACTGCCCGACGTGGGGGTGCTGCCGGTGGTCGACCCGGAGAGCGGGGAACTGCACGAGGTGCAGACCGCCGACCCGGGCCTGCGCCGCCGGTACGCCGAGGCGGCGGCCGCCCAGCGCGGGGCGATCGCCGCCGAGCTGCGCGCCGCGGGCGCGGCCCACCTGCGCCTGCGTACCGACCGAGACTGGCTGCTGGACATGGTGCGTTTCGTTGCCGCGCAGCGGCACGCCCGCACCCGAGGGACGACTCGATGATCCGTTTTCTGCAACCGTGGTGGCTGCTCGCCGTGCTGCCGGTGCTCGCCCTCGCCGCCGCGTACGTCTGGCGGCAACTGCACCGCCGGCAGTACGCGCTGCGGTTCACCAACGTCGACCTGCTGCGTACCGTCGCGCCCAAGGGACTGGGCTGGCGGCGGCACGTGGCGGCGATCGCGTTCCTGCTCTGCCTGCTGGTGCTGGCGACCGGGCTGGCCCGCCCGGCGATCGACACCCGGGAGCCGCTGGAGCGGGCCACGGTGATGCTCGCCATCGACGTGTCGTTGTCGATGCAGGCCGACGACGTGTCGCCGAACCGTCTGGAGGCGGCGCAGGAGGCGGCCAAGCAGTTCGTCGGCGAGTTGCCGGAGAGCTACAACCTGGGGCTCGTCTCGTTCGCCAAGTCGGCGAACGTGCTGGTGCCGCCGACCAAGGACCGGGCCGCCGTCACCACCGCCATCGACGGGCTGGTGCTGGCCGAGGCGACAGCCACCGGCGAGGCGGTCTTCACCTGCCTGGAGGCGATCCGGTCGGTGCCGGCCGACGGCGCCGCCGGCATCCCGCCGGCCCGGATCGTGCTGCTGTCCGACGGCTACCGGACCTCGGGCCGCTCGGTGGAGGAGGCCGCCGCGGCGGCGCAGGCGGCGAACGTGCCGGTGTCCACCATCGCGTTCGGCACCGACTCCGGCCAGGTCGACATCGGCGGGCAGCTCCAGCGGGTGCCGGTGGACCGTACCGCGCTGTCCCAGCTCGCGGAGACCACCCAGGGCTTCTTCTACGAGGCCGCGTCGGCCAGCGAGCTGAAGCAGGTCTACCAGGACATGGGCAGCTCGATCGGCTACCGCACCGAGCCGCGCGAGATCACCCAGTGGTACGCGGGGATCGCGCTGCTGCTGGCGCTGTGCGCGGGCGGGCTGAGTCTGCTCTGGACGTCGCGGCTCGTGTGAGCCGGAACCGGCCGGCGGTGGTCAGTGACCGCCGCCGGCCAGCACGAACAGGACGGCCACCCAGACGGCGGCGAGGGTGAAGCCCAGCGGGGCGACGTAACGGCTCATGGGTGTGCTCCGTGGCGACGGTCGGCCCGGTGCGGGCCGTGGGAGGGCGGGGCGTACGCGCACGAAGTCGTGACCGGGTGCTCCGCCGCGCGGCAGGCCACACCCCGGCGTGGTCGCCGGAGAGCGGATGCGGTGCGGAGGCGGGAAGCGGGTCAGCCGCGTCGACCGAGCCGTGGCTCAGCGGGGCTGACGGTGGGCCCGGCCACGACTGGGAGGATCGCTATCTCGCACAGCGATCACCTCCAGCGGTCGGCGGGGCCCGGATGCGGGCGCAGACCGGCCCGCAGACGCGATCATCGTACACCGGGGGTGTGGGTGCCGCGCGCGCGGTCGCCGGTCCCGCGGACCCCGGTCGGAGCGGCGCTGTTGACCTGCGCGGGTTAGCGCTTACCTGTCGGTAACCCCTAGGCTCCGACCGGACCGAGAGATCACTGGAGCAGAGGGGGATCCGTGGCCCGAACCGTGCTGGTGACCGGCGGGAACCGGGGGATCGGCCTGGCCATCGCGCAGGCGTTCGCCAAGCAGGGCGACCGGGTGGCCGTCACCTATCGCAGCGGCGAGGCTCCGGACGGCCTGTTCGGCGTGCGGTGTGACGTGACCGATGCCGAGTCGGTGGACGCCGCGTTCACCGCGATCGAGGCCGAACTCGGCCCGGTGGAGGTGCTCGTCGCCAACGCCGGCATCACCGACGACACGCTGATCATGCGGATGTCCGAGGAGCAGTTCGCCCGCGTCCTCGACACCAACCTGACCGGCTCGTTCCGGGTCGCCAAGCGGGCCTCGACGAAGATGCTCCGCGGCCGCTGGGGGCGGATGATCTTCATTTCCTCGGTGGTCGGTCTCTCCGGCGGCGCGGGCCAGGTCAACTACGCGGCCAGCAAGGCCGGCCTGGTCGGCGTGGCCCGCTCGATCACCCGCGAGCTGGGCACCCGCAACATCACCGCGAACGTGGTGGCGCCCGGCTTCATCGACACCGACATGACCGCGGGCCTGCCCGAGGAGCGCAAGGCCGAGATCCGCAAGTCGATCCCGGCCGGCCGGATGGCCACCCCGGACGAGGTCGCGGGCGTCGTCACCTGGCTCGCCTCGGACGCGGCCGGATACGTCACCGGCGCCGTCATCCCGGTCGACGGCGGCCTCGGCATGGGCCACTGAGCAGAGCACGGAGGAGACACGCAATGTCCGGACTTCTCGCCGGTAAGCGGCTGCTGGTCACCGGCGTCATCACCGACGCGTCGATCGCCTTCTCGGTGGCGAAGCTCGCCCAGGAGAACGGCGCCCAGGTCGTGCTCACGGGCTACGGCCGGCTCTCCCTGGTGGAGCGGATCGCCAAGCGGCTGCCCGAGCCGGCGCCCGTGATCGAGCTGGACGTCACGAACGAGGAACACCTCGCGGGGCTGGCCGACAAGGTGCGCGAGCACGTCGACGGCCTGGACGGCGTGGTGCACTCGATCGGGTTCGCCCCGCAGAGCTGCCTCGGCGGCGGCTTCCTCGACGCCCCCTGGGCGGACGTGGCCACCGCGCTCCAGGTCTCCACCTACTCGTACAAGTCCCTCGCCATGGCCGCGCTGCCGCTGATGTCCGCCGGCGGCGCCGTGGTGGGCCTCACGTTCGACGCCACCAAGGCGTGGCCGGTCTACGACTGGATGGGCGTGGCCAAGGCCGGGCTGGAGTCGGCCTCCCGCTACCTGGCGCTGCACCTGGGCAAGCAGGGCATCCGCAGCAACCTGGTCGCGGCCGGCCCGCTGCGCACCATCGCGGCCAAGTCCATCCCCGGCTTCGACCAGTTCGAGGACGCCTGGACCGAGCGGGCCCCGCTGGGCTGGAGCCTGACCGACCAGGAGCCCGCCGCCCGGGCCTGCCTGGCGCTGCTGTCCGACTGGTTCCCGGCCACCACCGGCGAGATCGTCCACGTCGACGGCGGCTACCACGCCATCGGCGCCTGAGATGTAAGGAAGGGCCCCTTCTTAACGCCTCGTGCAGCGGAAGGGGCCCTTGTTAACACGTCGCGGCCCGGGTGGTCACCGCGCCGACCAGGGGGCGTCGCCACGCCGTGACGGCGGGCGAGGAACAATGGCCCCATGGCGTACGACGCGTTGGTGCTGGTCTCCTTCGGTGGCCCGGAGCGGCCCGAGGACGTTCTCCCGTTCCTGCAGAACGTGACCCGGGGGCGGGGGGTGCCCCCGGAGCGGCTGGCCGAGGTCGCCGAGCACTACCTGCACTTCGGCGGGGTGTCGCCGATCAACCAGCAGTGCCGTGACCTGCTCGCGGCGATCCGCGAGGACTTCGCCGCCAACGGCGTCGACCTGCCGGTCTACTGGGGCAACCGCAACTGGGACCCGATGCTCGCCGACACGGTCGCCCGGATGCGCGACGACGGGATCACCCGGGCGCTCGCGTTCGTCACCAGCGCGTACGGCGGCTACTCGTCCTGCCGGCAGTACCAGGAGGACATCGCCTCTGCTCGCGCCGCGGTCGGCCCGGACGCCCCGCTGATCGAGAAGTTGCGCCAGTTCTGGGACCACCCCGGCTTCATCGAGCCGCACGCCGACGCGGTCCGTGCCGCGCTGGCCCAGCTCGACCCGGCGAAGCGGGACAGCACCCGGCTGGTCTTCACCGCGCACTCCGTACCGATGTCGGCGGCCGTCAGCGCGGGGCCGCACGGCGGCCGCTACACCGCGCAGCTCGAGGAGGTCGCCCGGCTGGTGCACGCCGCGGCCGCGCCGGACCTGGCGTACGACCTGGTCTGGCAGAGCCGGTCCGGGCCGCCGCAGGTGCCGTGGCTGGAGCCGGACGTCAACGACCACCTGGCCACGCTGCCCGAGCAAGGCGTGACCAGCGTGGTGGTCAGCCCGATCGGCTTCGTCTCCGACCACCTCGAGGTGGTGTGGGACCTGGACACCGAGGCGCTGGAGACGGCCAAGCAGCTCGGCCTGGACTTCGTCCGGGCCGGCACCCCGGGGGTCGACCCGCGGTTCGTGGCGATGGTCCGCGAGCTGGTGCTGGAGCGCACCGCCCCGGACGGGGAGCGGCTGCGCCGCCGCCTCGGCGAACTGCCGGCCTGGGACACCTGCCCGGCGCTGTGCTGCGTGCCCCCGGCCCGCCGGCCCTGAGCCCGACCCGACGACACCCCTGGGGACGACACGATGCTTGACCGCAAGCCGGTGCAGAGCTGGCTCACCGACATGGACGGCGTGCTGGTGCACGAGGGGCAGCCGGTGCCCGGCGCCCCGGAGTTCGTCAAGAAGCTGCGTGCCTCCGGCAAGCCGTTCCTGGTGCTGACGAACAACTCGATCTACACGCCCCGCGACCTGCAGGCCCGGCTGGCCCGGATGGGGCTGGACGTGCCGGAGGAGGCGATCTGGTCGTCCGCGCTGGCCACCGCCCAGTTCCTGGCCGACCAGCGGCCGGGCGGCACCGCGTACGTCATCGGTGAGGCCGGCCTGACCACGGCGCTGCACGCGGTGGGGTACGTCCTCAGCGACTTCGCCCCGGACTACGTGGTGCTGGGGGAGACGCGCACCTACAGCTTCGAGGCGATAACGAAGGCGATCCGGCTGATCAACGACGGCGCCCGGTTCATCTGCACCAACCCGGACGCCACCGGCCCGTCGATGGAGGGCGCGCTGCCCGCTGCCGGTTCGGTGGCGGCGATGATCTCGAAGGCGACCGGGGTCGACCCGTACTTCGTCGGCAAGCCCAACCCGATGATGATGCGCTCGGCGCTGAACACCATCGACGCGCACTCCGAGTCGACCGCGATGATCGGCGACCGGATGGACACCGACATCCTGTGTGGCCTGGAGGCCGGACTGGAGACGATCCTGGTGCTCACCGGCATCAGCAGCCGGACCGAGGCCGAGCGGTACCCGTACCGTCCGTCGCGGATCGTCGACTCGGTGGCCGACCTGATCGACGAGGTCTGAGCCGGGGTCCGCGGCCGCGGCGCTAGAGCCGCAGCGGCGCGTTGCAGGCGGCCACCAGGGCCTGCCGGCAGGCGGTGGTCAGCGGCCGCAGCGCCGCGTCGCGCTGCTGCGCCTCGTAGGTGTTCACCGCGCCGCCGGGCGCGCTCTCCCCGGCCAGCGCGAGCACCCGATCGAGTACGGCGGCACGGGCGAACAGGCGGCGGGCGCGCGGGTCGAAGCCGGGCGGCAGGTCGGTGGCGCCGTCCGGGCGGCGCAGCGCGGCGAGCGCGCCGGCGAGTTCCGGCCGCCACTGTGCGACGTCGAGCCGGGTCAGCGTGGCGGTCGTCTCGGCGAGCACGGCGGCGAGTTCCGCCTCGGCCTCCGCCGCGCCGGGTGTGGCGAGCGACGCCTTCGGCGCGTCCACCGGCAGCGGGTGGACCCGCCAGAGCACCGTCTCCCAGGTCATCCCCGAGCCGGAGGTGTGGGTACGGACCTCGGGCACCAGCCCCATCCCGCTCGCCACCACGGCCTCGCCGGCCACCAGTGCCGCCCCGGCGAACGCGCCCGGGCCGGGCAGGCCGCGCGGGTCGCCGGGCGCGGGCAGCACCAGGCGGATGTCGTCGGGCGAGTGCTTGGCGAGGCTGGGCAGCGCCTCCCGCAGCGACACGTCGGTCCAGGTGCCGGGGGCGTCGGCGACGAGGTGCTCCTCGTCGCCGGCGACGGCGTCGGCCACCTCGTCGAAGGGCACCAGGCCGGCTCGCCAGGCACGCACCCAGGCGACGAACCGGCTCGACCGGCGCGGAGCCAGTGTGGCCGCGCCCGCTGCGGGGGAGGACATGCCGAAAGGGTACGTGCTCCGCGCCGCTGCTGTCTCGGCTGCCGCTCCGGCGGCGCGACCTGGCCCCAACTACCCCCTTCGCACCGGTTCGTGCCGACGGATGGTGGCCCGGTCGGCGCGTCGCCGAGCGACACGCCGGGGCGCTGGTTAGCGTCTGCGGCATGGCGGGGCGATACGACGGGGACGTGCTGGCCGGCGACTGGCGACGACGGAAGGTGACTCCCGAGGTCGACGCCGAACCCGATCTGGTGGTCGAGGACGCCGACTCCGGGTTCTGCGGCGCTGTGGTCGGCTTCGACTCCGGCGCGGTCGTGCTGGAGGACCGCCACGGGCGGCGGCGCAACTTCCCGATGCTGCCCGCCGCGTTCCTGCTCGACGGCAAGCCGGTCACGCTGCGCCGGCCCGCCCGCGCCCCGGTGCCCGCCGCGCGACGCCGTACCGCGTCCGGCTCCATCGCGGTGGACGGCGTACGGGCGCAGGTCGCCAAGGCCAGCCGGATCTGGGTCGAGGGCGTGCACGACGCCGCGCTGGTCGAGCGGATCTGGGGCGACGACCTGCGCATCGAGGGCGTGGTGGTGGAACCGCTGGACGGCATCGACGCGCTCGCCGACGAGGTACGCGCGTTCGCGCCCGGCCCGTCCCGCCGCCTCGGCGTGCTCGTCGACCACCTCGTGCCCGGCTCGAAGGAGAGCCGCATCGTCGCAGGGGTCAACTCGCCGCACGTGCTGGTGACCGGGCACCCGTACGTCGACGTGTGGCAGGCGGTGCGCCCGGCGGCGCTGGGCATCGCGGCCTGGCCGGTGGTGCCTCCCGGGCAGCCCTGGAAGGAGGGCGTCTGCGCGGCGCTCGGGGTGGCCGAGCCGGCCGACATGTGGCGGCACATCCTGTCCCGGGTGGACAGCTTCGCCGACGTGGAGACCCCGCTGATCAACGCCATGGAGCGCCTGATCGACTTCGTCACCGAGCCGGCCTGACCGGTTGCGGTGGGGGCCGGGGGCGACCGTGCCCGGACCCGGTCGTCCCTCCGCCAGGGTGATCAAGGAGTTTGCGGGCGTGCTGGAGATCAACGCCGACACAAACTCCTTGATCACCGGGGTGAGCGGTGCGGGTGTGCGTCGATCATGGAGTTGTGGTCCCTGGGGATCGGGCATAGCGGGGCGAAATGAGGGCCACAAGTGCAAGATCGGCGGGGGTGGGGGCGAGAGCGGGGTCAGGGGAGGTCGTCGGGGGAGCGGGTCAGGACGAAGGTGGCTATGTCGAGGGCTACCGGGGTGCCGGAGTCGTCGCGGATCACGGTGAGGATCTCGCCGTCCTGGGAGCCGGAGCGGCCACGCCACCGGTCCGGGCCCTCCGGGGTGAAGCGCAGCTGCGGCCTGCCCACCTGACCGCCGACCAGGTCACCGGAGGCGTCGACGCGGAACTCGTACTCGCCGCCCATCCACCACCAGCGGCCGGTCAGCGCGGCCACGTCGGCGGCGGGCGGGCCGGCCGGGCGCCAGGGGGTGGGCGCGGCCGGTTCGGCGTCCAGCACCAGCGTGAGCGCCTCGCGGCCGAGCGCGCCGATGTGGTGGCCGCGCAGCCCGTACGCGTTGGCGAAGTTGACCACTGCGGTGCGGGTGGGCCGGTGCACGGCCAGGCCGGCCACGTACCCGGGCATGGAGCCGCCGTGCCCGACGTACACCCGGTCGCCGACCCGGTAGAGCTCGATGCCGAGGCCGTGCCCGCCGGTCCACGAGTCCAGGTCGTTTATCACCAGGGGCGCGCACATCTCGGTGAGCGTGGCGGGGGAGAGCAGTGCCGGGTCCGGGTCGGCCAGGAACGCGGCCCAGCGGCCCAGGTCCTCGACAGTCGACCAGAGCTGCCCGGCCGGAGCCATCGCGCCGGTGTCGGTACGCGGCTCCTCCCGCAGCGTCTCGTGCCAGGGGTGGACGACGTAGCCGTGGGCGTACGGCTCGGCCGGGTGGTACGTGGTGCGGCGCATGCCCAGCGGTGCCAGCAGCCGCTCGGTCAGCAGGTCCGCCCAGGGCGTGCCGGTGATCCGTTCCAGCACGGCGCCGAGCAGCCCGTACGCCAGGTTCGAGTAGTGGTAGACGAAGTGCGGCGGATAGGCGATCTTGTCCGGCGTGAGCCCGGCCAGCAGCGTGTCCAGGTCCATGCCCCCGGCCCGCTCCCACCAGTCGCCGTCCGGCTCGCGTTGCAGGCCGGCGACGTGGCCGAGCAGTTGGCGCACGGTCAGCGCGCCGACCGGAGTGCCGGGCAGGTGGGCGTCCAGCGGGTCGTCGAGCGCCAGCCGTCCGGCGTCGCGCTGCTGCATCACCAGCACCGCGGTCATGGTCTTGGTGATCGAGCCGACCCGGTACTGGAGGTCGCCGTCCGGGCGGGGTGTCTCACCGGCGACCGCCAGGTGCGCCAGCCGGCCGTCGCGGACCACGCCGAGAGCGAGCGAGGGGCCTCGCCCTTCGGCCTGGGCCCGGGCGACCAGCAGGTCCACCTGGCGCGCGGTTTCGGGCAGCAGGGACATGTCGTCCTCCTCGTCGGCGGTGGGCGCGGTAATCGGCGCGATCAGCACCGGCATCGAGATCCGCCGTGCCGAGCCTAGCGATCATGACAGTTCGATGACACGTGCGTTGACGTGTCAGGATTGTTCTCGTGGACGCCGTGTTCTGGATCGTTCTGGGTGTGGTATTAGCGGTCGCCGAGATCTTCACGACGACGCTCTTCCTGATCATGTTCGGGGTCGGGGCGTTCGCCGCCGCCGGCGCCGCGGCGCTCGGTGCGCCGGTGGCGCTCCAGGCGGTGGTCTTCGCGGTGGTGTCGGCGCTGTCGGTGGCGGTGGTCCGTCCGGTGGTCCGGCGGCACGCCCGACCGGCGCTGGAGACCGGTGAGCAACCGTTCGGGGTCGAGGCGCTGGAAGGGGCCACGGCTGTGGTCCTGGAGCCGGTCGACGCCGACCGGGGCATGATCAAGATCGATGGTGAGCTGTGGACGGCCCGCTCGTACGACGCGACGCGCACGTACGCCGAGGGTGAGCGGGTGCAGGTGATAAAGGTCCGGGGCGCTACCGCCCTGGTATGGCAGGACGACATTTCCACCCCGGGCGAGCTGCCCGAAGCGAAAAGGTGAACGGTATGGAGTTTCTGGCGATCCTGATGATCGCGGTGGCGTTGATCGGTGTGGTGACGCTGTTCAAGGCGGTGCGGATCGTGCCGCAGCAGCGTCAGGACGTGGTGGAGCGACTCGGCCGGTACAAGCGCACGCTGAACCCCGGCCTGAACCTGCTGGTGCCGTTCGTCGACGCGGTGCGCACCAAGGTCGACATGCGCGAGCAGGTGGTCAGCTTCCCGCCCCAGCCGGTGATCACCTCCGACAACCTGGTCGTCTCGATCGACACGGTCCTCTACTTCAAGGTGGTCGACTCGGTTCGCGCCACCTACGAGATCTCCAACTTCCTCCAGGCCATCGAGCAGCTCACCGTCACCACGCTGCGTAACGTGATCGGCTCGCTCGACCTGGAGCGCGCGCTGACCAGCCGCGAGGAGATCAACAGGCACCTGTCCGGCGTACTGGACGAGACCACCGGCCGCTGGGGCATCAAGGTGACCCGGGTCGAGATCAAGGCGATCGAGCCGCCGCCGAGCATCCGCGACTCGATGGAGAAGCAGATGCGCGCCGAGCGGGACCGCCGTGCCGCGATCCTCAACGCCGAGGGGCACAAGCAGTCGCAGATCCTCACCGCCGAGGGTGAGAAGCAGGCCGCGGTGCTGCGCGCCGACGGTGACCGGCAGGCCCGGATCCTGCAGGCGGAGGGCCAGGCCAAGGCGATCCGTACCGTCTTCGACGCGATCCACACCGCCAACCCGAGCCAGAAGGTGCTGGCCTACCAGTACCTCCAGGCGCTGCCGCAGATCGCCAACGGCACGGCAAACAAGGTCTGGATCGTCCCGACCGAGCTGACCAAGGCCCTGGAGGGCATGGGCGGCGCGCTGGGCGGCCTGGCCAACATGGTCGGCGACCAGCCGTCGCCGGAGGCCGCCAAGAGCGCCGGCGAGGTCGAGCGGGAGGCCGCCGAGGCCGCCGAGGCCGCGGCCATCGCCGCCCAGGAGATCCACGACGAGGTACGCGTGGCCGAGGCGCAGGCCACCGGCGGCAACACCCCGCAGGGTCTGCCCGCGCCGGAGCCGGTGTCACCGGCGAGCCTGGTGAACGACCCGGCGGACCAGCGCGAGCGGGGCTGACCGGCAAATCCGAGAATCCCTCATACGGCGCTCCGGCGACTGCCACCATCGGTTTCAGGACGGGTGGTGAGCAGGGCCGGAGCGCCGTTGCGCGTCCCGGGCCGCCCGTGGTGCGAACGAGGTGAGGCATGAAGGACCCGGCGAACCGGCTGTTCTCCCGTACCCCGGTCCCCGGCGCGCACGACCCCGCCGGGCCGATCGGTTCCCGGCGTACCGGAGGGGGTTTCGGGGTCCTGCCGTTCGTTTCCGAACCCGGCCCGGGCGCCCCGGCCACCGACGCGACCTGGGCCTGGTCGATCCGGCGGTTCGCCCGCGCGGCGGTCTGGCTGCTCCCGGCGTACGCGGTCCTCTACGGCCTGGTGGCGATGGCCAGCGACGGCGGCGTGGGCAACGACCCGTACCCGGCCGACGGCCGGCCGCTCTACCTGGTCGGCTGGGTCGCCTCGGTGTGGCTGGGGCTGCTCGCCCTGCTCGCGCTCACCGGCCTGCTCGCCGCCACCCGCTGCCGCCGCGTCGCGCTGGCCGGGCTGCTGGCGAGCATCGGCGGGATGGTGCTTATGCTGCCGTTCGCCGGGCTGGCCGAGCAGACGCCGGTGTTCGGCGTGACCGCGCGCGGCATCGTGCTGTTCGGCGCCACCCTCTACAGCGTGGGCTGGTTCCTCACCGGCTGGTCGGTCGCCCGGTCCGGGATGTTCTCCTACGGTGACGGGACCATGCTGATGATCGCCGCACCGCTGCTCGGCCTGGGTGGCGCGCTGATCGGCTCCCTGCAGACGTTCGGCGCGATCTTCGTGCTGGTCGCCGGCATCGGCATCGGCTACCGCAGCGGCCGCCTGGTGCCCGAGACGATCGCCCGGGACGCGGCTGCCGCCAGCGTCGCCGCCGCTCCGGTGCCGCCCGCGTCACCGAAGGGCCCACTCGGCGCCGGTTGACCGGTTCTTCAGCTGGGCGGTTGCCGTGAAGTAACTGACAGTTGCCTGGCGAGGTGGCCGGTAGGCGGCTTTCGTGGCAACCCTGGAGACCATGCCGTCTCCCAGGTCGCCGCTGTCGCGGCTGTTCACCGTGCTGCTGGCCGGCCTGCTCGCCGGGCTCGTCCTCGCGCTCGCCGCGCTTCCCGGCGGCCTCCTCGGCGGGTTCGCCGCCCGGGCCGCGCTCGGCGCGTACGCGGACCTGCCCGACGCGCTGCGCACCCCCGTGCAGCCGCAGCGCTCCTACCTCTACGCCAACGACGGCACCACGCTGATCACCACGTTCTACGACGTGAACCGCACCGACGTGCCGCTG
Organism: Micromonospora sp. CA-248089; assembly: GCF_050948515.1. Classification (NCBI taxonomy): domain Bacteria; kingdom Bacillati; phylum Actinomycetota; class Actinomycetes; order Micromonosporales; family Micromonosporaceae; genus Micromonospora; species Micromonospora sp. CA-248089. The sequence continues at coordinate 4,378,763 of NZ_CP192016.1, read as the reverse complement.
GCCGAGATCGCCCCGGTGATGCGGCAGGCGATCATCGCGGCCGAGGACCGGCGGTTCTACTCGCACGGCGGCGCGGACCTGCGCGGCATCGCCCGCGCGCTGGTGGCGAACGTCAAGGGCGGCGGCACCGAGCAGGGCGGCTCCACGCTGACCATGCAGTACGTCCGCAACGTGCTCAAGACCGACCCGAACCGCACCCCGGAGGAGCGGCAGGCCGCCACCGAGCAGACCGTCGGGCGCAAGCTCCAGGAGATCCGGTACGCGAACGCGCTGGAGCAGTCGCTGTCCAAGGACGAGATCCTCAACCGCTACCTGAACATCGCGTACTTCGGCTCCGGCGCGTACGGCGTCGCCGCCGCCGGCCAGCGCTACTTCGGCAAGGCCCCGGCCGACCTGACGCTGGGCGAGGCGGCGCTGCTCGCCGGCCTGGTCCAGTCGCCCGACGCGTACAGCCCGATCGACGGCGACAAGGACCAGGCGCTGACCCGCCGGGGGTACGTGCTCGACGCGATGGCCGAGACCGGCGCGGTCACCGCGCAGCAGGCCGCCGCGGCGAAGGCCGAGGCGCTGACGCTGCGCCCGACCGCCCAGCCCAACGGCTGCACCGCCACCGCCCAGGGCCACGACGACTGGGGCTTCTTCTGCGACTACCTGCGCCGCTGGTGGCTCACCCAGCCGGCGTTCGGCAGCACCCCCGAGGAGCGGGAGCAGGCGCTGCGCCGCGGCGGCTACCGGGTCGTCACCACGCTCGACCCGAAGATCCAGGAGACCGCGCAGGAGCAGGCCACCAAGGTCTACGGGTACGGCAACAAGCGGGCGCTGCCGATCGCGGCGGTCGAGCCGGGCACCGGCCGGGTGCTCGCCATGGCGGTGAACCGGCACTACAGCCTGGACGACAACCCGGACGGGCAGGCCAACCACCCGAACACGGTCAACCCGCTGATCTCCGGCGGCGCCAGCGTCGACGGCTACCAGGCCGGCTCGACGTTCAAGATGTTCACCATGCTGGCCGCGCTTGAGGCCGGCAAGCCGCTGTCCACCGGCTTCGACGCGCCGAGCCGGCTGCCCACCCGGTACGCCTCGGACGACGAGGGCAACTGCGACGGCACGTGGTGCCCGGCGAACGCCAACCCGCAGTGGATGGACGGCTACCGGATGATGTGGGACGGCTTCGGCCGTTCCGTCAACACGTACTTCGTCTGGCTGGCCGAGCAGGTCGGCGAGGACAAGGTGGTGGAGATGGCCCAGCGCCTCGGCATCACCTTCCGCGCCGACTCCGACGCCGCGTTCGCCCGCGACAACGCCGCCAACTGGGGCGCGTTCACGCTCGGCGTGGCCGCCACGACCCCGCTGGACCTGGCCAACGCGTACGCCACGGTGGCCGCCGAGGGCACGTACTGCACGCCGCTGCCGGTGGTCTCGGTGACCGCGCCCGACGGCGACCCCGTCGACGTGGCGCAGCCGTCCTGCAAGCGGGTGCTCGAACCGGACGTGGCCCGCGCCGCCACCGACGCGGCCCGGTGCCCGGTCGGCCAGCAGTCCGCGTTCGGGCAGTGCAACGGCGGCACCGCCACCGCCGTCGACTCGATCGTCGGCCGCCCGGTGGCCGGCAAGACCGGCAGCTCGGAGCGGAACGCCACCGAGACGTTCGTCGGCTACACCCCGCAGATCGCCGTGGCCGGCATCGCCGCCAACCCGGACGACGTCACCGACCTGGTCGGCTCCGCCGTGCAGGCGAAGGTGATCGACGCGGTGGCCCGGACCATCAAGACGGCGCTCACCGGCAAGCCGGTGGCCGCCTTCACCGCGCCCAGCCGGGCACTGGTCGGCGACCCGCAGCGGCCGCAGCCGCCCCGGCGGACCGAGCCGGACCGCCGCGAGCAGCGCGAGGACCGCGAGCTGCCCTCCGACGTGCTGCGCTGGCTGCGCGACCGCGGGTAAGGAAGGGCCCCTTATTAACGCCTCCGGTAGAGGAAGGGCCCCTTCTTAACACCGCGCCGCACGACACCGCGCCGCACGACACCGCGCCGCACGACGCCGCGCCGCACGGAGGGCTCGACGCCGCGCACGACCGCGTCGAGGGCGGCGGCCACCTCGTCCGGGGTGCCGTCGCCGTCGAGCGGGACGAACGAGCCGAACTCCGGCACCGCCCGGTACGCGGCGTCCAGCGCGCGCAGGTGCGCCAGTTCCTCGGTGTCGATGCCCCGGGCGGCCACCCGCCGCTGCGCCACCTCGGGGGAGGTGGCCAGGAAGCACACCACAGCCGGGCGCGGGAAGACCGAGTACGCGGCGCGCACCACCCGCCGTCCCCGGTCGCCCCGGGCCGCCATGATCACGTCCTGGCACCAGGTCCACCGGTCCAGCACCGCCACCCGTCCGGTCAGGCGGGCCACCGCGACGGTCCGGGCCATGGCCAGCGCGCGCACCGTCGCCTCCAGCGCCGGATAGACGGTACGGCCGAACAGCGCCACCCCGTCCGCCCGGCCGAGCGCCCGGGCCAGCCGGTTCCACAGTGGCCGCCCACCGGCGTTCTCGAAGTACCGCGCCCGGACACCGCGTCGGCGCAGCCGTTCGGCCAGCGCCTTCGCCTGGGTGGTCTTGCCGGAGCCGTCGACGCCGACCAACGCGATCATCACCGGGCGGCCCACAGCCCCGGACGCTAACGCACCCGGACAACCATGCACATGACGTGTCGGATCCGGTCCGGCGGCTCCGACCCACCGGCGAGCGCGCCCGGCCGGGACGCGCCGCAACGCGGAGGAACACATCATGGGCAACGTCATCTACGGGGTGCACACGTCTGTCGACGGCTTCATCGAAGGGCCGAACGGGGAGTTCGACTGGCCGGAGATGGGGGAGGAGCTGTCCGCGTACTCGATCGGGCTGGCCGAGCGGGCCGACGCCTTCGTCTACGGGCGGCGGGTGTGGGAGATGATGTCCTCCTACTGGCCGCAGGTCGAGTCGATCTCCGACCACCCGCACGACCTGGCGTTCGCGCCGGTCTGGCGGCGTACCCCGAAGATCGTGGTCTCCCGGACGCTCGCCGAGGCTTCCCACGGCGCCCTGGTGGTCGGCGGCGGCGACCTGGCGAAGGAGTTCGCCGAGGTCCGCGAGCGGTTCCCCGGCGACCTGCTGGTCACCGGCGGCACCGGCGCGGCGACGGCGCTGGCCGCGCTCGGGCTCGTCGACACCTTCGAGGTGATCGTGCACCCGGTGGTGCTCGGCGGCGGGCGGCAGGTGTTGCCCGGTCTGGCCCGGCAGAGCCTGCGTCTGGTCGAGACCCGCCCGTTCGACGGGCGGTCGGTGCTGCTGCGCTACGCGCGGGCCTGACGCCTCAGCGGCCCCGGCGGCGGGGCCGGTACGTGGCGAGCGCGGCCGGTACGCCGCGGCGCACGATGCCGGCCCGGTCGCTGTCCCCCCGCAGCACGGCGGCGGCGGTCTTGCGGGCCTGCTCGACGGTGAAGTGCGGCGGCAGCATCAGCTCGGCCGGGTCCACCACCGCGTTGACCACGACCGGCCGGTCCGCGTCGAGCACCCGCTGCCACAGGCCGTCCACCCGGGCAGGGGAGTCGACCAGCTCACCGCCGAGGCCCAGCACCTCCGCCCACCTGTGGTATGCCACGTCCGGCAGGTCCTGGCTGTCCGGGAACATCGGTGTGCCCTCGCCGGAGCGCTGCTCCCAGCTGACAAACGCGAGGTCCCGGTTGTTGAGCACCAGCACGACGAACCGGGGGTCGGCCCACTCCCGCCAGTACTTCGCCACCGTGATCAGCTCGTTGACGCCGTTCATCTGCATCGCGCCGTCGCCGAGCAGCGCGATCACCGGGCGGTCCGGGTGGGCGAACTTCGCCGCCAGCGCGTACGGCATCCCGCCGCCCATGGACAGCAGCGTGCCGGAGAGGCTGGCCAACATGCCGGGGCGCACCCGTACGTGCCGGGCGTACCAGGCGGTGGCGGTGCCGCAGTCGACGGCGAGCATGGCGTCGTCCGGCAGCGCGTCGTCGAGCGTGGTGAACAGCGACTGCGGGTTGACCGGGTCGGCGGGCTGGGCGGCGACCTCGCGTTGCGAGGCCCGCCACTTGCCGGTGGCGTCGGCGAGGGTGGCCCGCCAGGCGGTCGGGCCCGGCCCCGGGCCCAGCTCCCGGAGCAGGGCGCGCAGCGTCGGCCCGGCGTCGCCGGTCAGGTTCACCTCGGTCGGGTAGCGCAGCCCCATCCGGCTGCCGTCGATGTCGATCTGCACCGCCCGGGCCTGGCCCTCCGGCGGGTAGAACTCCGAGTACGGCATCAGGCTGCCGACGATCAGCAGCCTGTCGCACTCGCGCATGAGCTGCCAGCTCGGGCGACTGCCGAGCAGGCCGATCGCGCCCGTGACCCACGGCTGGCGGTGGTCGACGGCGGTGAAGCCGAGCAGCGCGGTGGCGACCCCGGCGCCGAGCCGGTCGGCGATGCGGCGTACCTCCTCCTCGGCGCCCAGCGCGCCCTGCCCGACCAGCATCGCCACCCGCTCGCCGCCGCGCAGCACCTCGGCGGCGCGGCGCACGTCGGCCTCCGGCGGCGCCGTCGGCTCGCTGCTCGGCACCGCGCTGGTGTGGTAGTAGCCGTGGGCGTGCGGCGGGTGCGGCACCGCGGGCAGGTCCTGCACGTCGGAGGGGAGAACCAGGGCCGTCACGGTACGCCGGGCCAGCGCCGTGCGGCAGGCCCGGTCGACCAGGTGCCGGGCCTGGGACGGGTCGTCGAGCTGGGCCAGGAAGGCCGAGGCCACGTCCTTGTAGAGCGAGAGGAGGTCCACCTCCTGGTAGTAGCCGCCGCCCTCGGCGGGCAGCGCGGTGTGCCCGAGCAGCGCCACCACCGGCTGGTGGTCGAGCTTGGCGTCGTAGAGGCCGTTGAGGGCGTGGATCGCGCCCGGCCCGCTGGTCACCACCACGCAGCCGAGCGGGCCGCCGCCGTACTTGACGTGCGCGCCTGCCGCGAACCCGGCCGTCTCCTCGTGCCGGACCTGGATGAACCGGGCCCGTCCCTCGGCGCGTTGCAACGCCGACGTCATGCCGTTGATCCCGTCGCCGGGGTAGCCGTAGTAGCGGTGCACGCCCCATTCGGCGAGCCGGGCCACCAGGTAGTCGGCGACTGTGGCGTCGCGGGGGAGGTTGCCGTCGTGATCCGCGCCCATCCTGGTTCCTCCGTCGCCGTCGGCCTCCCGCCTCCGTTCCCCGCCCCGGGCGCCGGAAACCCGGCCCGCGCCGGAGCGGCCGGGCGGGCCGGGCAGAATCGCCTGGTGCCCGTCCACGAGATCACCGACCCCGACGACGACCGGATCGCCGACTACCGCGCGCTCACCGACGTGGAGCTGCGTACCCGCTGGGAACCGCCGCACGGGTTGTTCATCGCCGAGGGGGAGCTGGTGCTGCGGCGGGCGCTGCGGGCCGGCTACCCGGCCCGGTCGTACCTGGTCGACGCGAAGCGGGTGGACCAGCTCGCCGACCTGGACACCGGGGACACGCCGGTGTACGCGGCCACGCCGGACGTGCTCCAGCGCGCCACCGGCTTCCACGTGCACCGGGGCGTGCTCGCGTCGTTCCACCGCAAGCCGCTGCGCTCGGCGGACGAGGTGCTCGCCGCCGCCCGGCGGGTGGTGATCCTGGAGGACGTCAACAACCACACCAACCTGGGGGCGATCTTCCGGGGCGCCGCCGCGCTCGGCGTCGACGCGGTGCTGCTGTCTCCCACCTGCGCCGATCCGCTCTACCGGCGCAGCGTACGGGTCAGCATGGGCGAGGTGTTCGCGGTGCCGTACGCCAAGCTCGAGCGCTGGCCCGCAGGACTGGACCAGGTCCGGGCAGCCGGATTCACGGTGCTCGCGATGACGCCCGCGCCGGATGCCGTACCGATGCAGCGGCTGACCCCGGCGCAGCGGGAGCGGGCGGCGTTGCTGCTCGGGGCGGAGGGGCCGGGTCTGACCGCGGCGGCGCAGGCCGCCAGCGACGTGCGGGTGGTGATCCCGATGCGGCGCGGCGTGGACTCGCTGAACGTGGCGGCTGCCGCGGCGGTGGCGTTCTGGGAGCTGGGCCGCGAGGACCCGCTCTGAGGACCCGCTCGCCCGACCGGCTTGCATGACCATGCGACGGCATGCATAATCTTCCTTGTGTCCAAGGTTCTCACCTCCCTGCCCATCGGCGAACGTGTCGGCATCGCCTTCTCCGGCGGCCTCGACACCTCGGTAGCCGTCGCGTGGATGCGCGACAAGGGCGCCGTCCCGTGCGCCTACACCGCTGACATCGGCCAGTACGACGAGCCCGACATCGCCTCGGTGCCCGGCCGCGCCCACACCTACGGCGCCGAGGTCGCCCGGCTCGTCGACTGCCGCGCCGCCCTCGTCGAGGAAGGGCTGGCGGCGCTGACCTGCGGCGCCTTCCACATCCGCTCCGGCGGGCGGGCCTACTTCAACACCACCCCGCTGGGCCGGGCCGTGACCGGCACGCTGCTCGTGCGCGCGATGATCGCCGACGACGTGCAGATCTGGGGCGACGGCTCGACGTTCAAGGGCAACGACATCGAGCGGTTCTACCGGTACGGCCTGCTGGCCAACCCGCAGCTGCGGATCTACAAGCCGTGGCTGGACACCGACTTCGTCACCGAGCTGGGCGGGCGCACCGAGATGTCGGAGTGGCTGCTGGAGCGCGGCCTGCCCTACCGGGACAGCACCGAGAAGGCGTACTCCACCGACGCCAACATCTGGGGCGCCACCCACGAGGCCAAGACGCTCGAACACCTGGACACCGGCATCGAGACGGTCGAGCCGATCATGGGCGTCAAGTTCTGGGACCCGTCCGTGGAGATCCCCACCGAGGACGTCACCATCGGCTTCGACCAGGGCCGCCCGGTGACGATCAACGGCAAGGAGTTCGGCAGCGCCGTCGACCTGGTGCTGGAGGCCAACGCCATCGGCGGCCGGCACGGCCTGGGCATGTCCGACCAGATCGAGAACCGGATCATCGAGGCCAAGAGCCGGGGCATCTACGAGGCCCCCGGCATGGCGCTGCTGCACGCCGCCTACGAGCGGCTCGTCAACGCCATCCACAACGAGGACACGCTCGCGAACTACCACAACGAGGGCCGCCGCCTCGGCCGCCTCATGTACGAGGGCCGCTGGCTGGACCCGCAGGCGCTGATGCTGCGCGAGTCGCTGCAGCGCTGGGTCGGCACGGCGGTCACCGGCGAGGTCACGCTGCGGCTGCGCCGGGGCGAGGACTACTCGATCCTCGACACCACCGGCCCGTCGTTCAGCTACCACCCGGACAAGCTGTCGATGGAGCGCACCCAGGACTCGGCGTTCGGCCCGGCCGACCGGATCGGCCAGCTCACCATGCGCAACCTGGACATCGCCGACTCCCGGGCCAAGCTGGAGCAGTACGCCTCCGTCGGCATGGTCGGCGGCGGCACCCCGCAGCGGGTCGTCGGCGCCGCCCAGGCGGCCTCGACCGGGCTGATCGGCGCCATGCCGCAGGGCGGTGCCGAGGCCATCGCGTCCCGGGGCGTGCCCACCGCCGAGGACGAGGCGCTCGACCGCGCCGCGATGGAGTTCGGCGTCGACTGATCACCGCCGCTCGTCCGTCTGCCCGCCCGCCGGTCCCCGCCTTCTCGGCGGGCCGGCGGGCGGTGTGGCCTTCGGCAACGGTGGTGACGCAGGGTAGCGTGTCGCCCGTGTTCCCTACCGTGCGTGAGGTGCTGGACCTGGTGCCCGTGCGCAACGGCGCGCCCCGCCTGGTCGCCGGAACCGCCGGGCTGGACCGGCCGGTGCGGTGGGTGCACATCGCCGAGGTGCCGGACATCGCCACCCTGCTCGGCGGCGGGGAACTGGTCCTCACCACCGGGATCGGGCTGCCGGGCGACGACGCCGGGCTCCGCGAGTTCATCGGCGCCCTCGCCGACGTCGGCGTCTCCGGGCTGGCCGTCGAGCTGGGCCGCCGCTACGTCAGCGGAGTGCCCCGGGTGATGGCCGCCGCCGCCGAACGACGCGGCCTGCCCCTGATCGAGCTGCGGCGGGGCACCCCGTTCGTCCGCATCACCGAGGCGGTGCACGCGCTGATCGTGGACGCCCAGCTCACCGAGCTGCGCGCCACCGAGGAGATCCACCAGCGGTTCACCGACCTGTCGGTGGAGGGCGCCGAACCGGCCGAGGTGCTGCGGCAGGCCGCCGAGCTGGCGGGCTGCCCGATGGTGCTGGAGAACCTGTCCCGGCAGGTGCTCGCGTACGACCCGGCGGGGGAGAACGCCGAACTGCTGCTGGACGGCTGGGAACGGCACTCGCGGCAGATCCGCCCGGCCGGGCGCACCGCGTACGACCCGGACAGCGGCTGGCTCGTCACCACCGTCGGCGCGCGGGGCCAGGACTGGGGACGGCTGCTGTTGCGCTGGCCGGCGACCGAGTCCACCCCGCCGACCCGGCTGACCATCCTGATCGAGCGGGCCGCCTCCACGCTGGCCCTGGGCCGGCTGATCCGGCGCGACGCCGAGGGCCTGGAACGGCAGATCCACCGCACGCTGCTGACCGCGCTGATCGACCACTCCCGCCCGGTGGACGAGGTGGCGCTGCGCGCCAAGGCGCTCGGCGTCGTCCTGGACCGCCGGCACCTGGTCGGCGTCGTGGTCCGGCACCGCGCCGACGAGCCGGCCGGGGACGCGGGCGCCCTCGACGACGAGTCCGCCCCGGCCCGCCGGGGCGGACGCCGCGACGCCGACGCCGAAGGCCCCGAAGCCGGCCCGGCCCGGTTGCGCGACCTCGCCGAGGCGGTCAGCCAGGCCGTCCGCGACGCCAAGCTCACCGCGCTGACCAGCCCGCTCGACGACCAGGCGGTGGGCGCGTTGCTGGCGCTCCCCGACGCCGCCGCCGAGGAGAAGGCACTGTCCGCGTTCGCCGCGGCGTTGCGTCGGGTACGCCTCGACGTCGCCCCCGCCCGCTCTCCGGCGTCCCGCCTGTCGGAGTCGCCCGACCGGCCCGTCAGCCGGGCCGTGACGTCGGGGAGCGCGCGACCGGCCGACGCGCCGCCCCGCGCCGCGATCGTGGTGGCGGCCGGGTCCGGCGTAGGCAGCATGCGCGAGGCGCGCCGGTCGCTGATCGAGGCGCGGCAGGTCGCCGAGGCGGCGCGGCGGGATCCCAGGGATCTGCCCTGCTACCGCCTGCCGCACGTCGGGCTGGCGGGGCTGCTGCACCTGCTACGCGACGAGCCCCGGTTGCAGACGTTCGTCGAGCGTGAACTCGGGCCGCTGCTCGCCTACGACGCCCAGCACCCGCGGGAGCAGTTGCTCGGCACCCTGCGGGCGTACCTGGAGCAGGGACGGAACAAGTCGGCCGGTGCGGCCGCCGCGCACCTGTCCCGGCCGGCGTTCTACGAGCGGCTGGCCCGTATCGGCCGCATCCTCGACGCCGACCTCGACTCGGTCGACAGGTGCCTGTCCCTGCACGTGGCCCTGCTGGCCCTGGACGCCGTCCGCACCCCCTGACCACCCCCCGCCCCCGCCCCGCCCGCCCCGCCCGCCCTCTCGGCCTCTGCCGCGCCGATCTTGGAGTTGTGGCGCCCAGAATGCCGGCTAAGCACCGTTATCAGAGGTGCCACAACTCCAAGATCGATAGGGTGCGGGCGGTGATCATGAGGTTGAGCCGGTGATTCGCCCTGAATTCGCACCGTCAAGTTCATGATCGACGGGGCGGGGCGGGTCAGGTCAGGGCGGTGAGGGTTTTGGCGTACGGGGCGGGCACGTAGTTGTCGCCGCCGGGGGTGAACACGTCGGAGGTCGCGGCCGCCTGCCAGGCGGTGTCGGGCAGCGCCGCCACCAGGGCGCGTACCACAGGGGCGTCGCGCCACTGGTCCTGCTGGGCGAGCAGGCTCAACGCGACGACCGACTCCTCCACCTCGCCCACGCACTCGAACGGCTTGTGCCCGTCGATGCCGAGCAGTTCCCGGTAGCCGGGGGTCTGGGACTCGTCGGCCAGCAGGTCACCGCCGAAGATGCCGGTCAGCCGCTCGCGGGGCATGAACGGGGCCATGGCCAGGAACACGAACCGGCACTTCGGGCAGTCGCGGCACCAGCGCTCGCTCGCGTCGCGCAGCTTGAACGCGGCGTTGCAGCTGGTCACCACCGCGTCGTACCGGTCGATCTCGGCGAACAGGCGGGCGATGTGCAGCTCGGACAGGGAACGCAGCAACGAGAAGTACGGCTCGGTGAGCCCGGCGTGCTCGGCCAGCGCGGCACGCAGCAGCCCTTCCGCCTCGACGCCCTTGGACCACTGATGGTTGATCTCGTGACCGTTCCAGATCAGGTTCGGGTCGGACGCGGACCGCTCGTTCGACATCACCACCGGGCCGAGGCCGTGCAGGACCGCGGTGGCCACGGCGATCAGCGAGTTGATCGCGGTGACCGGGATGTGCCCGTTGCGCGCGCCGGCCGCGTTCAGCTCGAACAGCACCGGGTCCAGCCGCCGCCGCGCGGCCAGCGGCACCAGGTCCGACGCCTCGTTCACCGACACGATCACGTGGTTCGGGTTGACCGAGAACGGCACCGGGTCCAGGCCGGCGCGGCGCAGCGCCTCCAGCGTGACGATGGAGTCCTTGCCGCCACCCACCGCTGAGAGCGGACGGCGGTCGGAGTTGTCCACCGGCACCGCCGGGTCCACGGTGCCGGCCGGCACCTCGGGACGCAGTTGCAGCACGTGCGGCAGCTCGTTGCGGTACGCGTACTCGGCGAGGCCCTTGGTGTAGACGGCGGTGACCAGCTCGACGGCGGCGGCGCCCAGCGGTGCGGGCAGCACCAGCCGGGGCGGCGCGGCGGCCTTGTAGTAGCTGACGCCGGCGACCACGTGCAGCAGTTCCAGCACCCGGGCCAGGGTGGCCGCGGTGGCGTCGGCGACCGGCTCGGCCGGCAGCGGAAGCGTGATCACCTCGGTGAACCGCTGCTCGCCGTCGGGGCCGGTCAGGGCGTAGTCGAACAGGACCTCGCCGGTGGCGAAGTCGATCGAGTAGGACGGGAACGTGAAGGCGTCCATCCGCCGCAGCTGCTCGTTGGGCACACGCCATACTAGGCCCTGGTTCGTCCGTCCGTGTCCGGCTGGGCCGGACCCTGCCCGCCGTGCGTCGACCGAGTCCGAGGAGAGCCCGTGCGCCTGTCTGATCTGCGCGGACGTCATGTCGCCGTCTGGGGCGCCGGCCGCGAGGGCCGGGCCGCGGTGACCGCGATCGCCGCGCACGGGCCGGCCGGCCTCGTCGTGGTCGACGACAGCGCGAACTTCCTCACGCTGCCCTGGGACGGTCCGCTCGCCGCCTCGGCGCCGCTCGTCACCGGCGAGGAGGGCTTCGAGCGCCTGGCCGCCGCCGACGTGGTGGTCCGCTCGCCGGGCGTGCCGAACACCCACCCGTGGATGGTGGAGCTGCGCCGCCGGTCCGTGCCGGTGACGCAGGGCAGCGCGCTGTGGATGGCCGACCATGCGGACCGCACCGTCGGGGTGACCGGCAGCAAGGGCAAGAGCACCACGTCCAGCCTGATCAGTCACCTGCTCACCGCGATGGACCGGCCGAACGTGTTCGGCGGCAACATCGGGGTGCCGCTGCTGGACCTGCCCGAGGCGGAGCTGTACGTGCTGGAGCTGTCCAGCTACCAGTGCTCCGACCTGACCGACTCGCCGCGGGTGGCAGTGGTGACCGCGCTGTTCCCCGAGCACCTGGACGCACACGGCGGCGAGCGGGAGTACTACCGGGACAAGCTGAACCTGATCGCGCACGGCCCGCACGCCGTCGTGGTCAACGGCGCCGACCCGCGCCTGGCGGCGGAGCTGGGCGACCGGGCCGCGGTCCGGGCCGGTTCGCCGGACACCACGCACGTGGCCACCGGGCCGGACGGTACGCAGTGGTTCCACCTGCGGGACACGCCGCTGTTCCCGCGCGCGGTGCTGCCGCTGGTCGGCCGGCACAACGAGGGCAACCTCTGTGTCGCCCTCGCGGTGCTGGATGCGCTCGGCGTCGACGTGGTGGCGCGCAAGGACAGCCTCGCCGTGGCGGTCGCGGAGTTCCAGGGCCTGGCGCACCGGCTCACCGAGATCGCCGATCCGTCCGGGCTGACGTTCGTCGACGACACGCTCGCCACCAGCCCGTACGCGGCGATGCACGCGATCGACGCGTACGAGGGTCGGCCGTTGACGGTGATCGTCGGCGGCGCCGACAGAGGGCTGGACTACAGCCCGCTGCGCGCGCACCTGGCCGACCGGGAGATCACCGTGATCGGCGTGCCGGACAGCGGCCCCCGCATCGTGGAGGCGCTGTCCGGGCTGCCGTCGGTGCGTACCGAGCTGGCCGACGACCTGGTCGCCGCCGTCGGGCTGTCCCGCAAGCTGACCCCGGCGGGCGGGGTGGTGCTGCTGTCCCCGGCGGCGCCGAGCTACGGCCGGTTCCGCAACTTCGAGCACCGCTCCGAGGTGTTCGCGCAGGCGGTGGCCGACACCGCCCGCTGAGCGGTCAGCCGCGCTCCGCGCGGGCGTTCCCCGGCGGGCCGGGCTCGCCGGAGAGGATCGCGTCGAGCGACTCCGTGGGCGCCGAACTGTCGACCGGCTCGCGCGGCGCGGGCGCCGTACCGGCGGACGTCGTACCGGCGGGCGTCGCCTCCGGGCCGGCGTGGGCCGGGCGCCGCTTGACCGGCGTCCAGGCGAATGCGAGCGCGCCGCCGACGAGCGCCAGCAGCATGCCGATCAGGAATCCGCCCAGGTTCGAGGTGAGCCAGGAGACCAGCCCGAGCACGAGGGAGAGCACCGCGTAGAAGATGCGTTGCTGCGGCGTGGTGATCAGCAGCACGCCGCAGATGACCAGGACGGCCGGGACCAGGTACGCGGCCAGCCCTTGCGGCCCGACGTGCAGCAGCACCCCGAGCGGTGCGCGCAGCGTCACGAGCATCTCCGCGCCACCGAGCGCGATGAGCAGCCCGGCGGTGAACGGCCGGGCCCGGCGCCAGCGCCGCCAGCGTGTGCGGACGCCGGCGGCGGGCGCCGAGTGCTGTCCCGCGATCACGTCAGCACCCTTCGGAGCTGAAGCCCATGCGCAGGTTGGGCAGTGTGAAGACGGCGGCGGTGGTGGCGTAGTTGTTCTGCCGCAGGTTGGTGATGGTCACGGTGTCGGCCTGCTGGGCGAACACACCCGGGTTGCCCTTGACGCCGGGGACCTTGTCGACGGTGCTGGCGTCCTGACCGACGTCGATGTTCTTGAAGGAGGCGTTACCGGCGATCTCGTCGCCGTCGACCACGAGTGTGCGCGCGGTGACGGGCTTTCCGGAATTGCCGGCGGTGATCCGCAGGTTGGTTCCGCCCAGGTTGATGCTCTGGCACAGATTCGTCAGTTCGGCCTTGTCGATCGCGGAGACGATCACGAGCACCTGCCCGCCGGTGTCGCCCTGGTTGGGGCTGTCCGGGATCATCTGGTCGAGCGTGGCGAACTGCTCGAACCCGGTGCCCTCCAGCTTGTCGGCGGTGACGGTGAAGGGCATGCCCGAGATGGCGAACTGCGCGCCGAGCACACCCTGCGCGGTCAGCACCACCATGCCGGCCGCCCCGGCCGTCACGGCGCCGAGCGTGACGGCGAACCGGCGCCAGCGTACGCCGCTTCGTGGTTGATCGGCCTCGATCTGCTCGATCTGCTCCGACATGCCGGCCCCTTTCGAGATCAATTCATCTGCGACGATGCGAATTGGCTTCGCATGATGCGCGCCGAGGGGCGCAGGCCGAAGTTACCGCTGAGTAAAGGGGCGGTCAACTGCCTGTAGCAGATCATTGGTCGGTATTTGCCAAAAGCGGCCAAAGTGAAAAACCGCTGCGGTTTCTCACCGCTCAGGGTTGGCCGGGCGCGCAGGGCGCGGTGGCGGCCGGACCGTCGTCCGCCCTCCCCGTGCGGGCGATGCGACCCGCCTCGTGCGGTCCGAGGAACGGCGCGACGGCCGCGTACGTGAGGGCCGGCAGCAGCAGCGGCAGCTCCTCGGCCCGCCCCTGCGCCACCCGCTCACGGATGGTGGCGTGGATGCCACCGACCACTGTGGACAACAGTGCCTCGCGGTCCAGGTCGGCCGGCTCCGGTCCGGCGCCGGCGAAGAACCGGCGGAAGCTGCGCAGGAGCGCGTCGCGCTCCCGGCGGGCATCAGGCCCGGCCGCGTCCACCTCGACCAGCGCCATCCGGGCGAAGGCGGGCACGCTCGCCAGCACGTCGAGCAGCGTGCGCAGCGCCGCCCGGACGGCCTCCGGCCACTCCGGGCCGGCGTCGCGGTAGGCCTCCTCCATCAGGTGCGACACCACGGCGATGCCGTGCCGGTACGCGGCCAGGAACGCGTCCTGCTTGCCGCTGAACAGCGTGTAGAACGCGGGCCGGGTGACCCCGGCGGCGTGGCAGATGTCGCTGACCCGGGCGTTGTCGTACCCCCGGGTGGCGACCTCCCGGACCAGCCCGTCGAAGAGGCGGTCCCGCTGGGTCGCCGCCACCTCCTCGGCCGGCACGCGGCGCGGGCCGCGCTTGATGGCGCGGTCCGGGTCGCGGCCGTGGCGGGCGCCCGGCAGGGGTACGGGCGCCGGCGACGGCGGGCTCGGGACTGTCACTCATCGACCTTTCTTGATGCGTTGACTTTACGACCCTCCGGGGTTTATAACTTTCGACACGCTCAGTTCACGCCTCGTCACCGCTGGTGATCTCTCCTGATCGGTCACCCGAACGCGTCGAAGGAGGGCCGGATGGCTGCCATTATCGCCGCGCGGACCCGTCCCCCCAAGGCCGGAGAGACCCAGGTGACGCGGCGACGCCGCACTGCGCCACGCCGCCCGGCCCGCTGAGGCCGCCACGGCGCACCACCACCTGCGGCGGACCGATCCCGGCCGCCGCACCCACCGGCTCCGTCCGCTCCGGACGCCGCCGGCACCGTTTCCTGTCCCACCGCCGGAAGGAACAACCATGCCCAGGTACGGACGCATCGGCGCGGGCCTCGCCGCCCTGGCGCTGCTGACCGGTCTGGTCGGCGCCGCCCCCGCCACCGCCGCACCCACCACCTCGCTCGCCAGCGCCGTGCTGACCTACCCGACCGTCGCCGGCACCGCCGTGTCGGTGGGCGACGTCATCCAGGCCAGCCTGCGCAGCGGCACCAACGCCACGTTCTACTCCTCGACCAGCGGCACCACCGGCATCAAGTGCGCCGCGTCCAGCTTCAGCGCCAAGGTGCTGACCAACCCGACCGCACCCGGCACCGCGACCGAGAGCCTCACCGCGCAGTCGTTCACCAGCTGCACGACGAACGTCTTCGGCACCACCGGCGTGCAGAGCGTGACTGTCAACAACCTGCCCTACACCACCTCGGTGACCAGCGCCGGCGTCGTCAAGATCTCCGGGACGACGGCGGCGCCGATCCAGAGCACCGTCGTGCTCAACTCCCTGCTCGGTACGATCACCTGCGTCTACCGCACCAGCACGAACACGCTGACCGGTACGGCGTCCAACGCCACCAACTCGATCACCTTCACCAATCAGCCCCTGACCAAGTTCTCCGGCCCGTCGCTGTGCTTCGGCACCGCGTACTTCACCGCGGCGTACTCGCCGGTGAAGGACACCAGCAAGACCGGTAGCCCGGCCGTCTACGTCAACTGACACCCGGCTCTCGGGCCGGTGGCCGGCGATCCGCCGGGCACCGGCCCGTGGTCGCGCCACCGTGGCACTTGTCCGCGCCGCACCGTGGTGGCAGCGTGCGGAGACTACCGCCGCTGAAGGGTGCGCCGATGACCTCCGACGACCTGCTGGCCCGGCACCGGGCCGTGCTCCCGTCCTGGATGCCGCTCTACTACGCCGAACCGCTGGAACTCGTCGCCGGTTCCGGCCGCCGGGTCACCGACGCGGCCGGCCGGACCTATCTGGACTTCTTCGGCGGTGTGCTGACCACGATGGTCGGTCACGACATCCCGGAGATCCGGGAGGCGGTCGAGCGGCAGCTGCGGACCGGCCTCGTGCACACCTCCACGCTCTACCTGATCCGCCGGCAGGTCGAGCTGGCCGAGAAGATCGCCCGGCTCTCCGGCATCCCGGACGCCCGCGTCTTCTTCACCAACTCCGGCACCGAGGCGAACGAGGCCGCGCTGCTGGTCGCCACCAACCACCGGCGCTCGCACCAGATCCTCGCGGTGCGCAACAGCTACCACGGCCGGTCGTACGCGACGATGGGCGTCACCGGCAACCGCGGCTGGTCGGCCAGCGCGCTCAACCCGTTGCAGGTGGCCTGGCTGCACTCCGGCGAACGGCTGCGCGGCCTGCTGGCCCGGCTCGACGCCGCCGACCGGGTCGACGCGGCGGTCGAGGACTTGCGCGAGGTGCTCGCCACCCAGACCGCGGGCGACGTGGCTTGCCTGATCGCCGAGCCCGTCCAGGGCGTGGGCGGCTTCGTGCACGGCCCGGACGGGCTCTTCGCCGCCTGGAAGAAGGTGCTCGACGAGCACGGCATCCTGCTGATCAGCGACGAGGTGCAGACCGGGTGGGGTCGTACCGGCGAGCACTTCTGGGGCTACCAGGCGCACGGCGTGACGCCGGACCTGCTCACCTTCGCCAAGGGCGTCGGCAACGGCTTCGCGCTCGCCGGCGTGGTCGGCCGGGCCGAGGTGCTGGAGTCGGTGCCGGCGATCAGCTTCTCCACCTTCGGCGGCAACCCGGTCTCCACCGCCGCCGGCAACGCGGTGCTCGACTACCTGCTCGACCACGACCTCCAGGGCAACGCCGCCCGGGTCGGCGCGATCCTGGGCGACGGCCTGCGCGCGGCCACCGCCGGGCTGGAGCAGGTCGCCGAGGTACGCGGCAAGGGCCTGATGCTCGCCGTCGAGTTCGTCCACCCGGGAACCGTCGAGCCGGACGCGGCGCTGACCACCCGCGTCTTCGAGGCGTGCCGGGCCGGCGGCCTGCTGGTGGGCAAGGGCGGCCTGTACGGCAACGTGATCCGGATGGGCCCGCCGCTGACGCTCACCGAGGAGGAGGCGCGGGAGGGCCTGGCGATCCTGGTCGACGCGATCCGCGCCTCGATCGGAGCGTGACCGTCAACCAGGACGGCGCAGTCCGGACCTGAGCAGTCGCAGCAGACCCGCCCCGGTCAGGTACGCCACGAGCGCCGGGGCGGGCAGGCCCAGCGGTTCCGGTGCCTCCTCGGGCGCGAGGCTGTTCAGCAGCAGGCCGACGAGCACGCCCGCGTACCCGGCGACGGCCAGAGCGGCGCGCAGCCGCCGGCCGCCCGCCCCGGCCGGCCCGGTCGCGGCCGGGCGGCGGGTGCGGGCCTCGACCGGGCCGAAGACGGCGACCAGCACGGCCAGCACCGCGGCCAGCGCGAGCAGCCACGGTACGCGCCACGCCCACCAGGCCGCCGAGCCGGCCGGGGGAGTGGGCAGCACGCCGAGCCGGTCCAGCAGGCCGACGAGCAGGATCGCGGCGGTCAGGTGCCAGAGGAACAGGGTGAGCACCACGGCGTTGACGGCGAGCACCGCCTGCCAGGGGCCGGACCGGCGCAGCCAGCGCCCGGCCGGGTGCCGCAGCAGCAGGATCAGGCCGAGCTGGGCGGCGGCCGCGGCGAGGAGCGCCAGGCTCGGCGGCGCCGCGTTGTCCAGCCGCTCGCCGGGGACGTGGAGCATCGCCACCGGGTACGGCCCGGCCACCGTGAGCAGCGCCAGCGCGACCAGGCCACCGCCGAGCAGGACCGCGCCCGCCCGGCGGGACAGCGGCAGCCGGCGGCGGAGCAGGCCACGCGGCGCGGCGTGTCCGGCGCGGGTGTCCGCCCGGGCGGCGTCGTACCAGGCGAAACCGAGCTGGTGTACGGCCAGCCAGCCGAACAGGTAGTTGCCGTCGGCGAGCACGGCCGGGCCGAGGAGCCGGCCGAGGTCGCCGAGCGCGACGAGGACCACGAGCACCACCGGCACGGCGAGCCCGAACCGGCGGTGCAGCGCCTCCATCGGCGGGGTCAGCGCCACCACCGCGACGTAGGCCACCAGGAACCACAGCGGGATGGTGGCGAACCAGACCACGGCGCGAACCTGCCCCGGGTCGGCGCCGCGCAGGGTGGCGATCCCCGCGCCCGCGGCCAGGACCAGCAGCAGCACGGTGGTGGGCCGGATCAGCCGGGCGCTGCGGTCCACCAGCCATCCGGCCGCCGACCCGCCCCGGCGCCGGCGGGCGGCCAGCGAGGCGGCGTTGGCGTAGCCGCCGACCAGGAAGAACACCGGCATCACCTGGGCCACCCAGGTCAGCGGCCAGGCCCAGCGCAGGTCCGCCAGCGCCGAGTGGCCGGCGGGACGGCCGTCGTCGTACCCGATCGCGGTGACGCCCCAGTGGCCGAGCACGACCATGGTGATGGCGAGCGCCCGGAGCAGGTCGATGTAGCGCTCCCGCCCCGGCGGCGTGCGTTGCGCGAGCTGCCGCAGGCGGCGCATGGGCTCAGGCTAGGCCAGCGGGCGCCGACCGGTACCGATAACGGATCGGTCGAGAGGGCTTGTGGTCCCGGTCGCACTGTCGTAGAAATTCTTCATTAGAAATGCTTCTGGTGAAGACAAGCGACAGGGTGCTCACCGCGCGTACCCGGACCGAGGAGATGCGATGAACAGGCGTGAGATCCTTCGGCGCAGCGCCGCCGCCGGTCTGCTGGCCACCCCCGCCGCCGGGCTGCTCGCCGGCTGCGCCACGTCGGGTGGGGGCGACGAGGGCGACAAGGACGCGTACAAGGGCACCAAGAGCGAGCAGAACCCGCTCGGCGTGGCCGAGGACGCCCCGCTGGAAGTGGTGATCTTCAACGGCGGCTTCGGGGAGGACTACGCCAAGGCCCACGAGGCCATGTACAAGGAGCGGTACCCGAAGGCGGCGATCAAGCACTCGGCCACCGCGGAGATCAGCAAGACGCTCCAGCCGCGCTTCGTCGACGGCAGCCCGCCGGACGTGGTGAACAACTCCGGCGCCGGCCAGATCGACTTCAACGGCCTGGTCTCGCAGGACGCGATCGCCGACCTGGGCGAGCTGCTCGCCGCGCCCAGCCTCGACACGCCTGGCAAGACGGTCAAGGACACGCTGCTGCCCGGCACCGTCGAGGTCGGCTCCTACGACGGCCGGTTCCTGGTGCTCAACTACACCTACACGGTGTACGGCATCTGGCACTCCACCAAGCTGTTCGCCGACCGCGGCTGGGAGGACGCCAAGACCTGGGACGACCACATCGCGCTCTGCCGCCGGATCAAGGCCGCGGGCATCGCACCCTGGACGTACGCCGGTGTGCACCCCCGCTACATGAGCTGGCCGCTGATCTCCACCGCGATCAAGCTCGGCGGCCCCTCGGTCGCGCTGGCGATCGACAACCTGGAGCCGAACGCCTGGAAGTCGGACGCGATGAAGACCGCCGCCGACGCCTGGCACCAGATCGTCAAGGACAAGTTCATCCTCGACGGCTCCCCGGGCCTGGACCACAAGCAGTCGCAGACCGCCTGGTGCCAGGGCAAGGCCGCGTTCATCTCCTGCGGCTCCTGGCTGGAGAGCGAGCAGAAGGACGTCACGCCGGCCGGCTTCAACATGACCGTCGCGCCGACGCCGAGCCTGGGCAGCGGCGACAAGCTGCCGTACGAGGCGATCCGCGGCACCGCGGGCGAGCCGTTCATGGTGCCGGCCAAGGCGCGCAACGTCGCCGGCGGCCTGGAGTACTTCCGGACCATGCTGTCCCGCAAGGGCGCCCAGGACTTCACCCGGAAGGTCGCCAGCCTGCCCGTGGTCGCCGGCGCCACCGAGGGCATCGACCTGCCGTACGGGCTCAGCACCGTGGTCAAGGCGCTCGACGCGTCCGGCTCCAACGGCTTCAACTGGGTCTACAACAACTACTACCGAAAGCTGGAGCGCAACCTGGTCGACGCGGCCTGCGGCGAGTTCTTCAGCGGCCGGATCGGCCCGGCCGAGTTCCTCGACCAGTGCCAGAAGGGCGCCGACTCGATCGCCGGAGACAGCTCGGTCAAGAAGTACAAGCGGTCCGCGTGATGCGACAGGGCCGCCTCCCCCTGATCCTCACGTTCCTGCTGCCCCCACTGGCGTTGTACGGCATCTTCGTGCTCTCGCCGTACCTCCAGGCTTTTCAGATCTCCACCACCGACTGGATGGGCTACTCCGCGCAGGCCGACCCGGTCGGCATGGCGAACTTCCGCACGCTGCTGCACGACGGGTACGTGTGGAACGCGTTGAAGAACAACGCGATCCTGCTCGCCGTGGTGCCGGTGGTGACGATCGGGCTGGGCCTGTTCTTCGCCAGCATGCTCACCATGGGCGGTCGCAAGGGCCGGGCCGGTGTGACCGGGGTGCGCGGCACCTCGGTCTACCGGCTCGTCTACTTCTTCCCCCAGGTGCTCTCGGTGGTGATCATCGCGCTGCTCTGGAAGGAGATCTACAGCCCGACCAGTGGCCTGCTCAACGGCGCCCTGCGCGCCGTCGGGCTGGCCACCCCGGCCTGGCTCGGCGACCCGCGCTTCGCGTTCTGGTGCGTGCTGGCGGTGATGGTGTGGAGCAACGTCGGCTTCTACGTCGTGCTCTTCGGCGCCGCCATGCAGGCGATCCCGCGCGACATCTACGAGGCGGTGCTGCTCGACGGCGCGTCCCGCACGACGATGTTGCGGAAGATCACCATTCCGCTGCTCTGGGACACCATCCAGGTCGCGTGGATCTACCTCGCCATCGCGGCGCTGGACGGCTTCATCCTGGTGCAGCTCATGACCAACGGCGGGCCGAACTTCTCCTCCGACGTGATCGGCCTGCGGATGTACGACACGTCGTTCGGCAGCGAGAACAAGTTCGGGTACGCCTCGGCGATCGGCGTGGCGATGTTCTTCCTGACCCTCTCGGTGGCGGTGCTGGCGCTGCGTACCGCCCGGCGCGATCGGATCGAGTACTCGTGACCACAGTGGATCCCACCGCGACGACCGCCGGCACCGCCCTCCCGGTCGACGGCGCGCAACCGGGCGACCGGCCGCCGCGCCGTGAGCTGGGCGTGGCGAACGTCTTCTCGCACGGCTTCCTGCTGCTCTGGGCGGCCATGACGGTGCTGCCGCTGGCCTGGATGGTGCTCAGCTCGCTCAAGACCAACGGTGAGATCGTCGCCGAGCCGTGGGGGTTGCCGGAGGCGCTGCGGTTCGACAACTGGACACGCGCCTGGACCACCGCGCACATCGGCCGGTTCTTCTTCAACAGCATCGTCGTGGTGGCCGGCTCGCTGAGCCTGACCATGCTGCTCGGCGCCACCGCCGCGTACGTCTTCGCGCGCTACGAGTTCCGCGGCCGGCAGGTGGTCTACTACCTGTTCGTCGGCGGCATGATGTTCCCGGTCTTCCTGGCCCTGGTGCCGCTGTTCTTCGTGGTCCGCAGCGTCGGCCTGCTCGGCACCTGGCCCGGCCTGATCCTGGTCTACACCGCCTACTCGCTGCCGTTCACCGTGTTCTTCCTGACCGCGTTCTTCCGGACGCTGCCGACGTCGATCGCGGAGGCCGCGCTGATCGACGGCTGCGGGCACTTCCGGCTGTTCTTCCGGGTGATGCTGCCGATGGCGCGACCGGGACTGATCAGTGTCGGGATCTTCAACTTCCTCAGCCACTGGAACCAGTTCCTGCTGCCCCAGGTGCTTCTGCCGGGCGACGGGCAGGACCGGATGCTCGCCCAGGGCCTGAGTTCGCTCGCGGTGAGCCAGGGCTACGCCGGTGACTACGCCCAGTTGTTCGCCGGCCTGACCATCGCGGTGCTGCCGGTGCTCGTGGTGTACGTGGCGTTCCAGCGTCAGGTTCAGTCCGGACTGACCGCCGGGCAGCTCAAGTGAGGTCGTTGCCACAGGTGACGGGGCAGTGGAGACGTTCGAGCTGACCTAGGGTGAGCCGGCACGCTCATCTATCGACAGGAATCTCATGTTCTTCCTTCTCTACACACTGTTGCTGATGCTCGGCGGCATCGCGATGGTCGTCGTCGGCGCGGTCGTCAAGGAACAGGGCAAGGGCTCCCGGATCCTCAACGTGGTCATCGGCCTGGCCTTCTTCGGGTACGGCTTCTACCTGCTGTTCCTGTTCGACGGCGACAGCTACCGGATCTTCTTCTACGTCTTCGTGCTGCCGATCCTGCTGATCGTGCGTGCGGTGAAGGCCCGCAAGGAGGCCCGCGAGCAGGCGGCGTCACAGCAGTTCGCCGGCGGACCGCAGTTCGCGGGCGGCCAGCAGTACGGGGGCGGCCAGCAGTACCCGGGCGGGCCGTCGTTCCCGGGTGGTCAGCAGTACCCGGGCGGGCAGCAGCAGTTCGCGGGTGGGCAGCAGCAGCACGGCATGTACCCGGGGGCGGGGCACGGCCAGCCCGGCCAGGGGTTCCCGCCCGCTCCGGGGCAGCACGCCCCGGGTCAGCCCGCACCGTACGGCGCCGCGCCGCAGGGTCACCCGGGCCAGCCCGTCCCGCAGGGCTGGCACCCGAATCAGCAGGCACCTCAGGGTGGCGCGCCCCAGGGTCACCCGGGTCAGCCCACGCAGTACGGCCCCCCGCCGCAGGCCCACCCGGGCCAGGCTGCGCCGCAGGGCTGGCACCAGGCTCAGCCGGGTTCGCAAGACCGATACTGATCAGCCAGGGTGCCGGCTCACGCCGACAACTGCCGGAGGCGGCGAGTGGAACGTCATGGGTGTCAAACGGGCGTTTTGACACCCATGACGTTCCACCCAACGGCCGAGCCGCGCGGCGGGGCGGGCAGCGCGGCGGGCGGGCAGCGCGGCGGGGCGGGGCGGGTAGGTCAGGCAGGTGGGGGCACCAGGCGGGTGTGCAGTGCGGCCGGGTCGGTCACCTCGGGCAGGTCGCAGGCGGCGAGCCACGCCGCGGCGGCCGCACCGTCCCCGGCGGCGTGCAGCGGCGCGTCCGGCCAGCGGCCTGCCAGTTCCGCGCGTACCGCGCCGGCCAGCGGGGTGTCGCCGGTGAGCAGCCCGCCGCCGAGCACCACCGGAACGGCCGCACCCGGCGGGCGGATCCGGGAGACGCTCTCCGCCAGCAGCGCCGCGGCCCCGGCGATCAGCGCGACGGCCGTCGGCTGCCCGTCGTGGGCCGACGACACGACGAGCGGCGCGAGCCGGGCCAGTTCCACCGGCGGCCGCCGCGTCACCGCCTGCACCACGGCTCCGGAGGTCGCCCGCGGCTGATCGTCCACCTCGGTGGTGCCGGTCAGCTCCGCCAGCACCTGGCGTCCCAGGTCGTCGGGGGCTTCCGCGCGGTCCAGATCGGCCAGTAGCCGGCGGACCGCCTCGCGGCCGAGCCAGAACCCGGATCCGGCGTCGCCGAGCAGCCAGCCGTGACCGTCGGCGGTGCGGTCCAGCCGCAGGTCGCGTACCTGGGCGGCGATCGCGCCGGTGCCGGCGACGAGCACGGTGCCGTCCGGGGCGGCGGTGCCGGAGGCGTAGGCCACTAGGGCGTCGCCGTGCACGGCGTACGGGCACCGTAGCCCCGCCTCGGCCCAGGCCCGGTCGAACGCGTCGCGGCCGTGCGGGTCGGCCAGGAGGCGGCCGGCCCCGGCGAGGCCGATGACGCCGGCGCGTACCCGAAGGGGGTCGATGTCGGCGAGCGCCGCGCGCAGGGCGGCGAGCAGCTCGGCGGCGGCCCGTTCGGCGCCGTGGCTGGTGGGGTTGCCGCCGCCGGCACGGCCGGTGCCCAGGCGTGTGCCGTCGAGGCTCAGCGCGGCCGCGCGGGTGGACGTACCTCCGACGTCGAGGCCGACCACGACGGTGTCCGACATGGTCTTCATGCTGGTCGGCCGCGTCGCCGGGCGCAAGATCGCGCCGGTGCGCCAGGTAACAGTTTGAAAACTTCACCCACGCCCTTGACACGGAGGGGCCTTCAGTAAGAACTTTTACCACTAACAGTTAACACTCTTTTCCGAAAGGCTTCCGCCGATGGTCGAGCACGAGGTGGAGACTTCCGCGGCGACCGCGGTGGTCGATGCCGGTCCGGCCGACCGGCTGGGCGCCGACGGCGTGCTGGCCAGGGTCCGGGCCGGCACGGGGGAGCTGACCGGGGCGCTGCGCCGGGTCGCCGAGCACGTGCTCAGCGACCCGGAGGCGGCGGCCCGGGCCACCATCGTCGAGCTGGCCGAGCGCAGCGGCACCTCGCCGGCGACCATCACCCGGTTCTGCCGGGCGATGGGCTTCGAGGGCTACGCCGACCTGCGGCTCGGCATCGCCGCCGAGACCGGGCGGGCGCGCTCGGCGGGCTGGACCGTCGACATCGGACGCGAGATCCAGCCCGGCGACCCGCTGTCCCGGGTGCTCGACCAGATCATGGCCGCCGACACGCGGGCGATGCACGACACCGCCGCGCTGCTCGACCTGGCCGAGGTGGAACGCGCGGCGGTCGCCATCGCCGGGGCCAGCCGGGTGAACATCTTCGGCGCCAGCGGCAGCGCGCTCGTCGGCGAGGAGATGCAGTTCAGCCTGCACCGCATCGGCGTCGCCGCGTGGGCCTGGAGCGACGTGCACGAAGGGCTGGCCAGCGCCGCGCTGCTGGGCGCCGGTGACGTCGCCCTCGGCATCTCGCACACCGGGCAGACCCGGGAGACGATCGAGCTGCTCGCCGAGGCCGGCAGCCGCGGTGCCACCACCGTCGCGCTCACCGGCTTCCCCCGCTCGCCGCTCGCCGAACTGGCCGACATCGTGCTGGTCACCGCCAGCCAGGCCACCACGTTCCGGCCGGACGCGCTCTCCGCCCGGCACCCGCAACTCGTCGTGCTCGACCTGCTCTACATCGCGGTGGCGCAGCGCACCCACGACCGCGCCCACGCGGCCTTCCGGCGTACCGCCCAGGCCGTCGACGGGCACAAGGCCGCGAAGGGGTCCCCATCATGATCAGTGCCCAGCGGTACGCCGACGCGGTCCGCCCGGTGCTCGACCGGCTGGTGGACAGCCAGGCCGTGGCGGTGGACCGGGCAGCCGACCTGATCGCCTCCGGGCTGCGCTCCGGTGGCGTGCTCCAGGCGTTCGGCGCCGGCCACTCGGAGGCGTTCGCCGCCGAACTGGTCGCCCGGGCCGGCGGCCTGGTCCCCGCCAACCGGCTCTCCCTGCACGACCTCGTGCTGCACGGCGACGCGCCCCGCGACGTGCTCGCCGACCCGAAACTGGAACGCGACCCGGCCGTGGCGCACCAGCTCTACGCGCTGGCGGCGCCGCAGCCGGAGGACGTGTTCGTGGTCGCCTCGCAGTCCGGCATCAACGGCTCGGTGGTCGAGCTGGCGACGCTCGTCAAGCGTGGCGGCCATCCGCTGATCGCTGTCACCTCGGTCGAGCACACCGCCCGGGTAGCTCCTCGGCACCCCTCCGGGCACCGGCTCGCCGACCTCGCCGACGTCGTGCTGGACAACGGCGCGCCGTACGGCGACGCACTGCTGCCGCTCGAGGGCGGCGGCGCGGTCTGTGCGGTCTCCTCGGTCACCGCGGCGCTGCTGGCGCAGCTGCTGACCGCCGAGGTCGTACGACGGTTCCACCAGGCCGGAGAGGTACCCCCTGTCTACCTCTCCGCCAACGTCCCCGGTGGGGACGAGCACAACCTCGCCCTCGAGTCGCGGTACGCCGGGCGTCTCCGGCGGACCGCCTGACCCGACCCACAAGGAGAGACAAGATGTCGGTTACCCCCGAGAAGTTCGGCGACGTCAGCCGTCGGACCCTGCTGCGGCGCGCCGCCGCGGCCGGTCTGCTGGCCGTACCGGCGGCGGGTCTGCTGAGCGCGTGCGCCGGCAGCGAGCCGAGCAAGTCCGACGGCGGCGGCGCGGCCAAGAGCAAGGACAACCCGTTCGGCGTCAAGGACGGCAGCGCGGTCAAGGTGGTCGTCTTCAACGGTGGCCTGGGCGACCAGTGGGCCAAGGAAGACAAGGTCATCTTCAACGCCAAGCACCCGAACATCACGGTCAACATGTCTTCGACCCAGAAGATCAAGACCGAAGAGCAGCCCAAGATGGCGACGCAGCCGAGCGACCTGGTGATGAACTCGGGCGCCGACATGATGGACCGCAGCACGCTGATCAACGAGGGCGCGATCGAGCCGCTGGACGACCTGCTCACCGCGCCGGCCTGGGACAGCGAGGGGACGGTGGCCGACAGCCTGCTGCCGGGCACCGTCGCCGACGGTACGCAGAACGGCAAGTTCTACGTCGTGAACGTGGCGTACACGGTGTGGGGCAACTGGTACAACGCGGCACTGTTCAAGAAGGAGGGCTGGACGGCGCCGACCACCTGGGACGAGTTCTTCGCGCTCGCGCCGAAGATCAAGGCCAAGGGCATGGCGCCGTACGTGCACGACGCGGTGCACGGCTACTACCCGCGCTGGGCGCTGTTCGCCAGCATCTGGAAGGCGGTCGGCAAGCAGGCCGTCGTCGACATCGACAACCTGAAGGACGGCGCCTGGAAGGCCGACGGCATCGTCGCGGCGCTGGAGCCGTGGGAGAAGCTGGTCAAGGACAAGCTGCTGCTGCCGGGCAAGCTCGACCACACCCAGTCGCAGCAGGCGTTCCTGGACGGCAAGGCGGCCTTCATCCAGGTCGGCACCTGGCTGAAGAACGAGATGGCCGCGACCATCCCGCCGGGCTTCGAGATGACCATCTCCGACTACTGGAGCAAGAGCGGCGACAAGGCCGCCAAGGACGTCTTCGCCTCCTCCGGCGAGGGCTTCGTGGTGCCCAGCAAGGCCCCGAACAAGGAGGCCGCGAAGGAGTTCCTGCGGGCCATCCTGTCCAAGGCCGGCTCGGCGAAGTTCGCCGAGCTGACCAAGTCGCTGGCCTCCACCAAGGGCTCCGGCGACAACGTCCAGGACACCGCGCTGGCGTCGGCGAACTCGCTGATGAAGAACGGCAGCTCGGACCTGATCTCGGTGAAGTTCCCGGACTTCTACGCCGACCTGGACAAGGAGAGCCAGAACCTCTCCGAGGAGCTGATGGCCGGCCGCCTGACCGCGCAGCAGTTCGTCGACAAGATGCAGGCGGCCGCCGACAAGGTCGCCAAGGACTCGTCGATCAAGAAGCAGACCCGCACCGCCTGATCACCGCGAGGAAGTGAGTCCAATGCGGCACGGAGTCGCGCGTTTCGTCACGGGCTTCCTGGCCCTGCCCGTCGCGCTGTACCTGTTCTACGTGGTGTGGCCGTTCGCCCAGGCGGCGGGATACTCGCTGACCGACTGGGGCGGGTACTCCGATTCCCAGCGCTTCGTCGGGCTGGACAACTACGTCCGGCTGTTCTCCGACGAGCTGATCCGGAAGGCGTTCTGGCACAACGTGTTCTTCCTGGTCACCGTGCCGCTGTTCACGATCGCGCTGGCCCTGTTCCTCGCGTTCCTGCTCAACGTGGGCGGACGCGAGGACAGGGCCGGCATCCGCGGGGTGTTCGGCTCCGGGATCTACAAGGTCATCTTTTTCTTCCCGCAGGTGCTGTCGCTGGTGGTCATCGCCGTCATGTGGCAGCAGATCTACCGCACCGACGGGCAGGGCCTGATCAACGGCCTGCTCATCAAGATCGGGCTGGTCGACGCGGACAACCCGATCGCCTTCACCGCCGACCCGGAGCCGTTCCTCGGCGTGCCGGCGGTGCTCTGGTGGCTGCTGTTCATCGCGGTGTGGAGCGGCGCCGGCTTCTACATGGTGCTGTTCTCCGCCGCGATGCAGTCCATCCCGAAGGACATCTACGAGGCCGCGATCCTCGACGGCGCGGGCCGGTTCCACACGTTCTTCAAGGTGACGCTGCCGCTGCTGCGGGACAGCATCTCGGTCGCCTGGGTCTATCTGGGCTTCATCGCGCTGGACATGTACGCGCTGGTGTTCGTCATGACGCCGAGCCAGGGCGGGCCGAACCACGCCAGCGAGATCTTCGCCTCGGTGATCCAGTTCAACGCGTTCCAGAAGGGCCAGTTCGGTTACGCCTGCGCGATCGCCGTCGCGCTGGCCATCTTCACCATCCTGCTGGCCGCGCTCCAGCTGAGGATCACCCGCCGTGAGCGGATCGAGTACTGAGGAGGTCTGGACGATGAGCACTGTGACCCACACCTCCGGCCCGGCCCGGTCCGACACGGCACCGCCTGCCCGGCCGCCGGCGGACCGGCGGAACGTCGGCAACGGCTTCGGCGGCCGGATCTTCAACGGCTTCTCCCACCTGTTCCTCGCGGTCTGGGCGATCATGGTGGTCTACCCGCTGCTGTGGGTGGTGATGTCGGCGCTCAAGACCGACTCGGAGGTGATCCGCGAACCGCTGTCGCTGATCCCCGACGCGTTGCAGTGGGACAACTTCGCCCGCGCCTGGACCGCCGGGATCGACAGCTTCTTCCTCAACACGCTGCTCGTGCTGGTGTTCAGCGTGACGCTGACGATGCTGCTCGGCTCGATGGCCGCGTACGCCCTGGCGCGCTACGAGTTCCGCGGCAACCGGCTGATCTACTGGATGTTCCTGTCCGGGCTGACGCTGCCGATCTACCTGGCCGCGGTGCCGCTGTTCAAGGGCGTCTACAACACCGGCGTCAGCCTCCCGTTGCTCGGCCCGAACAAGCACCTCATGCTGATCCTGGTCTACGTGGCGTGGTCGCTGTCGTTCACGATCTTCTTCATGCACTCGTTCTTCCGGACGCTGCCCGACTCGATCGCCGAGGCGGCCCAGGTCGACGGGGCGTCGCACACCCGCACGTTCTTCAGCGTGATGCTCCCGATGGCCAAGCCGGGCCTGATCAGCATCGGCATCTTCAACGTGCTCGGCCAGTGGAACCAGTGGTACCTGCCGACGCTGCTCATGCAGTCGGTCTCCGGCGAGCCGAAGAACCAGGTGATCGCCCAGGGGCTGATCGAGCTGTCGGTCAACCAGGGCTACAAGTCGGACTGGTCCGGACTGTTCGCCGGGGTGACCATGGCGATGCTTCCGGTGCTGATCGTGTACATCGTCTTCCAGCGCCAGGTGCAGTCCGGCCTCACCGCCGGCGTCGGCAAGTAACCCTCCGGGAGGTAAGGAAGGGCCCCTTCTTAACGCTCAGCGTTAACAAGGGGCCCTTCCTCTACCGCAGGCGTTAAGAGGGGGCCCTTCCTTCCCCGCGGAGCGTGTCGGGGGGAGGGGGCAGAATCACGTCCGTGCTGGTGGCGGTGGAGGCGGACGAGCGGGGCGGCGGCGTGCTGCAACCGCTGCACGCCGACGGCACCCCGTCCGGCCCGCCCGAGGAGGCGGCCGACCTGGCCACCGCCGTCGCCGCCCGGGAGGCCGCCGGCCACCCCCGCTGGCTGTGGGCCGCCTGGGCCGGCGTCTACCCGGCGCTGCTGCGCGCCGGGGTGCGGCTCGACCGCTGCCACGACGTCGAGCTGACCGAGGCGCTGCTGCTCGGGCACGCCGGCCGGTGGGGCGAGCCCCGCGCGCTACCGGCCGCCTGGGCCCGGGTCACCGGCGCGCCGGTCCCGCCGGACCCGGCGCCCCGCCCGCCCGAGCCGCCGGGCCACGCCCAGGCCGCGTTGTTCGAGCCGCCGTCCGGCCCGCCCGGTCCGGGCATCACGGCGTTGACCCGGGTGTACGCCGACCAGCTCGCCCGGATCGCCACGACCACCCACCCCGGCCGGTTCCGGCTGCTGGTGGCCGCCGAGTCGGCGGGCGCGCTGGTGGCGGCCGAGATGGGCGCGGCCGGGCTGCCGTGGCGCGCCGACGTGCACGACGCGATCCTGGCCGGCCTGCTCGGCGAGCCGTCCCCGGTCGGCGGGCCGCCGCGCCGGCTGGCCGAGTTGCAGGCCCGGATCGCTGACGCGTTCGGCGTACGCCAGGTGCACGCCGACTCGCCCGCGGAGCTGTTGCGGGCGTTCGCCCGCGCGGGCGTGGACCTGCCGAACACGCGCGCCTGGGTGCTGCGCGGGGTGGAGCATCCGGCGGCGCCGCTGGTCCTGGAGTACAAGGAGCTGTACCGGATCTGGACGGCGCACGGCTGGGCCTGGCGCGACGCCTGGGTGTCCGGCGGCCGGTTCCACCCGGAGTACGTGCCGGGCGGCGTGGTCTCCGGCCGCTGGGCGACCCGGGGCGGCGGGGCGTTGCAGATTCCGAAGGTGATCCGGCGGGCGGTGGTGGCGGACCCGGGCTGGACGTTCGTGGTCGCCGACGCGGGCCAGCTCGAACCGCGCGTGCTGGCGGCGGTCTCCGGCGACGAGCGGCTCGCCGCGGCGGGCGGTGCCGGTGACCTGTACGCCGCGCTGGCCCGGGACGCGTTCGCCGGTGACCGGGCGAAGGCCAAGGTGGCCCTGCTCGGGGCGATGTACGGGCAGACCGGCGGGGCGGCCGTGCCGGCCCTGGCGGTGCTGCGGAAGAACTATCCGACCGCGTTCGGCTACGTGGAGGCGGCGGCCCGCACCGGTGAGGCGGGCGGGCTGGTCCGGTCGTGGCTGGGGCGCACCTGTCCGCCCGGGTCGGCGGGGTTCGCCGAGGGGGAGGAGGCGATGCCGGACGGCGGGGCCGATCCGCACAGCCCGTCGGCGCGGGCGGCCCGTTCACGTGGGCGTTTCACCCGCAACTTCGTCATCCAGGCCACCGCCGCCGAGTGGGCCTCCACGCTGCTGGCGACGCTGCGTACCGAGCTGGCCGGCACGGAGGCGGAGCTGGTCTTCTTCCAGCACGACGAGGTGATGGTGCACTGCCCGGCCGGGCAGGCGGCGGCGGTCGCCGAGGCGGTCACCGCCGCCGGGGCGCGGGCCACAGGGCTGCTGTTCGGCGACACCCCGGTCCGGTTCCCGCTGGACCTGTCGTCAGTGGACTGCTACGCGGACGCGGCATAGTCACGCAAATTTCCGTTTTGCCCCGCTACCCGGCCCTGGCCGTGCTCGTTGGGCCCGGTGTGCGTACGACGGGACGGACCGGGCGGCTGTGCCCGGTCCGTCCCCTGATCGAGGGGGCACCGCTGAACCGGATCGCTGCAATGATCATCGCCGCCGGTGGCGGCCGCCGCATCGGCGGACCCGAAGCGCTGCTGCACCAGGGCGAGAAGCCGCTGGTCAGCCAGATGATCGACACGATGGCCGAGGCGGGCTGCGCGCAGGTCGTGGTCGTCCTGGGCGCGGCGGCCGAGCAGGTGCGGCAGACCACCGACCTGACCGGCGCCACAGTGGTGGTCAACCGCGCGTGGGGCACCGGGGTGGGCTCCTCGATCCGGGCCGGGCTCGCCGCGCTCACCGACGACGACATCGAGGCGGTGGTCGTGGTGCCGGTGGACATGCCCGGGCTCACCGCGACGGCGGTACGCCGGGTGACCGCCCTGCCGTATCCGGACGTGCTGGTCTGCGCCACCTACGACGGACTGCGCGGCTACCCGATGCTGTTCGGCCGCCGGCACTGGTCCGGCATCGCCACGCTGGCCAGCGCCGACGTGGGGGCGCGGCCGTACCTGCTGGCGCACAAGGACCAGATCGTCGACATCGCCTGCGACTCGGTGGCCGACGGCAGCCGGATCGACAGCCCGGAGCTGATGGCGCTCTACGGCCTGTCCATCCCCGAGCAACGCGTCGGCGCCTGAGGCGCGCCGCTTGTCGGACCCGGGTGCCAGGATCGGACCGTGGCCTACGACGAGGACCTGGCGAACCGCGTACGCGAACGCCTCGGGGGTGAGCCCGGCATCACCGAGCGGCGCATGTTCGGCGGCCTGGCGCTGATGCTGCGCGGCAACATGGCGGTGGTCGTGCGCGGCGCGGGCGGCCTGATGGTCCGGGTCGACCCGGCCGAGGCCGAACGCGCCCTGGGCGAGCCCGGCGCCGAGGCGACAGTCATGCGGGGCCGGGAGATGCGCGGCTGGGTCACCGTGTCGCCGGCCGCCTGCGAGCGCGACGCCGACCTGGCCCGCTGGGTCGACCGGGGCGTCCGCTTCACGCGCGGCCTCCCGGCGAAGTAGCCCGCCCGGATATCCGGGTGCGCGACCCGGCCGCCCGTCCTACGCTGCGGCCAGTCGGCAGCGGGGGATCGGAGACGACGGATGGCGGTTCACCTCTACGCGGTCAGCCTCGACGCGGGCGACACGCGGCGGCTCGCGCGGTTCTGGTCCGGCGTGCTGGGCCGGGAGATCGTCGAGCACCCGCGCGAGGGCGTGGCACTGGGCGGCGACGCACACAGCGACGTCCGCATCCGGTTCCTGCCCAGCGAGGCGCCCAAGACGGTGCAGAACCGGATCCACTTCGACCTGACCAGCGCGTCGCCGCGGGCCCAGCAGGACACCGTCGACCGGGCGCTGGCACTGGGCGGCCGGCACATCGACATCGGCCAGGGCCCGGACGACGACCAGGTGGTGCTCGCCGACCCCGAGGGCAACGAGTTCTGCGTCATCGGCGCGGGCAACACCTTCCTCGCCGGCTGCGGCCCGCTCGGCGCGATCAACTGCGACGGCACCCGGGCGGCCGGCCTCTTCTGGAGCGAGGCGCTGGGCTGGCCGCTGGTCTGGGACCAGGACGAGGAGACCGCGATCCAGTCGCCGCGCGGAGGCGCGAAGGTCACCTGGAGCGGCCCGCCGCTGATGGACCGCGGCGGGCGGGACCGCGTACACCTGGATCTGGTCGCGGACGGTGACCGGGACGCGGAGGTCGACCGGCTGCTGGCGCTCGGCGCGACCCGGGTCGGCACGGGCCGCCACACCGCCGGCGACGTGGTGCTGGCCGACCCGGACGGCACCGAGTTCTGCCTCCTGACGGCCCGGTGACGCGGGTACGGCCCCAGGGACCGCACCCGCGTCCTCCGATCAGCGCAGCCGCAGGCTCGGCTCCAGCGTGACCTCGAACAGCCGGTCCCACGGCAGCTCGACCCGCACCGCGGTGACCCGGTCCAGCGTCGCGGTGAACGTCTTGCGTCCGCGTACCCCGAGCACCAGCTCGTGCCCGGCGAAGTGGTCGGCGAAGTACCGCTCGGTCAGCGGCACCAGCCGGTCGCGTACCCAGCCGTCGAAGTAGCGCTTCTGCTCGGCGGTCAGCGCCAGCGGGTCCCAGCCCTGCGCGCGGGCGTGCGCGTACGCCTCGACCTGCACCACGTTCTTCCACGGGTCGTCCTTGACGAACCGGTAGAGCAGGTACTCGGCGTGCGCCTGGGCCGGCCCGCGCAGCTCCGGCACGCCGAAGCCGCTGCCGGACGAACGCAGGTACGCCCACCGCGCGGTGCCGTGCGCGAGCGCCAGCCCGAGCGCGTTGCCGCCGGTGTTCCACCCCGAGTACGACAGCAGCGCCGGCAGGTCCAGGCGGGCCTCCATCCGGGACACCAGGTCGTGGTCGCCCTTGTTGACGATCAGCGGGTCCACCACGATCACCGGGGTGCCGGCGGCCAGCAGCTCACCGATGCGGCCGACGAACGCGTCCAGGTCGGCGGTCCGCTGCCCGGCCGTGGCCGAGGGGGTGTTCACCGCGAGGACGATGTCCGCGTCGCCGGTCACCACCCGGCCGCCCACCGAGGTGACGTGCCGGCGGATGTTCTCCGCGAACGGGATGCCCTCCAGCGCGGCGGTCCAGCCCTCCCCGGACACCCCGGCGTACTCCACCCGGTAGGTGGGCGCGGCGCCGGCGGCGACGACCCGCGCGACGAGCAGCGCGTTGACCTCGTCGGCGCCGGGGAAGATCTCCACCCGGTCGCCGACGCCGAGCCGCGCCACCAGCGCCTCCAGCTCGACCCGCTCGGCGCGGGCCAGGCCGACCGGCGCGGTGTCGTCCTCGGAGAGCACCAGGTGGCTGATCGTCCCGTCCGCGACCCACTCCACCATCAGCCGGTTGACCTGGTGGTTGCGTGCCCGCGCGGCCAGGTAGTCCTCGACCACGGCGTCCGGGATGCGCGCCCGCACGGCGTCGAGCTGGCCCCGCAGCGACTCCTGGCCCAGATTGACCACCTGGTCGTACAGCTTGGCCCACTGGACCAGCAGGTCACGGTAGTTGTCCAGATCGGTGCCGGTGCTGGTGATCGCGAGCCGCTGGATCGTGTCGTGCACCTCGATCACCGCGTCGGACCGGCGTGCGCGCAGCCGCCGGATCGCCTCCAGGTTGCGCAACGCGTCGGCCAGGGCCGGTGCGGCGGTACGCGAGGCGATCAGGCCCCCGTACGCCAGCATGCTCACCGAGATCACGTACCCGTCGACGCCGTCGACGCCGTCGAGCCAGCGGGCGATGCCGGCACCGTCACCGGGGGTGAAGAAGCGGCCCAGCAGGTTCCGCGGCGGCAACAGCACCTCGGCGTCGGCGCTCGCACCGGTCATCTCCGCGCAGTACGTGTTGACCGGCCGGTCGTCCAGCGGCACCAGCGCCACGCTCGGTCGCCGGCCGGCGGGCCGGGCGAAGGCGGGGCCGCCGAGGGCGACGGTGGCCAGGCCGGCCGCGCCGGTGGCCGCAAGAAGGGTTCTTCTCTTCATCGATGCTCCCTTTTCTCCGGCGCGCTCGCCGCCCGGGGGGTGGCCGGAACCAGCCGGCGGGTGATCCACAGCGGTGAGGTGACGGCGTTGCCCGTCACCACCGCGTGGGCGCCCGCCTCGAAGGCCCGGCTGATCTGCTCCGTGGTCCGGTAGCGCCCCTCGGCGATCACCGGTACGGGCAGCAGCGCGGCGAGTCGCGCCACGAGCCCGAGGTCGGGCCCGTCGATCGGGGGGCCGGCCGGCGTGTAGCCGGACAGCGTGGTGGCGACCGCGTCCGCGCCGGCCTCGACGGCGGCGACGCCTTCGGCCACAGTGGCGACATCGGCCAGGACCAGCGCGTCGCTCTGCTCGTGCACGGCGCGGACGGTGTCGGCGAAGGTCCGGCCGTCGGGCCGGGGACGGTCGGTGGCGTCCACCGCCACGACGTGCGACCCGGCCCGCGCCGCCTCCA
This sequence comes from Micromonospora sp. CA-248089, assembly GCF_050948515.1. NCBI lineage: Bacteria > Bacillati > Actinomycetota > Actinomycetes > Micromonosporales > Micromonosporaceae > Micromonospora > Micromonospora sp. CA-248089. Next base: position 4,343,912 of record NZ_CP192016.1, on the reverse strand, counting down.
GCGCGTGCCCGGCGGTCGGGGTGATGAAGACGCCTCCCGTGCCGTGCTTGTACAACCCGATCACCGGAACGTCGACGGCGGCGCGTACCGCCCGCACGTCGTCGGGGCCGTTGACCCGGACCGCCACCGCACCGCCACGGACCACGGCGGCCGCCACGCGGGCCTGGACGTACGGGTCGCGCATCGGGTCGCCGGGGTCGTCGGGCAGGGGCTGGCAGGACACGACCAGCCCGCCGGCCAGATCGTCCAGGACACTCACGTGCTTGTTCCTCCGTCGTGGTGGATCGGTGCGGTGGCGAACCGGGCGGCGCCGACCACCACCGCGTCGGCGCCCAGCGCCGCGGGAAGCAGCGGCACGTGTGCCCAGCCGCCGGGTAGCTCCGCCCGGTAGGCGGCCGTCGCGGCGGGGAGCACTGTGGCGGCGGCGCCGCCGGCGACCACCACCGCGTCCGGGTCGAGCAGGGCGACCAGCCCGGCCAGGGCCGCGCCGAGCGCGGCGCCGGCCCGGTCGACGACCTGCCGGGCGGCCGCGTCACCGGCCGCCGCGCGCCGCGCCACCTCCCGCCCGGTGACCGGGTCACCGCCGGTGAGCGCGTACGCGGCGGCGAGGCCGGTGCCGGAGGCGATCGCCTCCAGGTGCCCGTACCGGCCGCAGCCGCAGCGCAGCCGGTGCGCGCCCGGGACCGGCAGGTGCCCGAGCTGGCCGGCCGCGCCCCGGGCGCCGCTCACGACCTGCCCGGCGTTGACGATCGCGCCGCCCAGCCCGGTGCCGACGGCGGCCAGCAACACGTGCCCCCGGCCCCGTCCGGCGCCGGCCCAGCACTCGCCGAGCGCCGCCGCGGCGACGTCGTTGGTGACGCGCACCGACCGGCCCAGCCGCGCGGCCAGCTCGTCGGCGACCGGGGTGCCGGCCCATCCGGGCAGGCTGCCGGTCGCGTACCGGATGGCGCCGGTCGCCGGGTCGACGGTGCCCGCGGTGCCCACCCCGACCGGTTCGGGGCCGGCGGCGGCGAGCAGCTCCGCGGCAAGGCCGGCGGCGGTGTCGAGCACCGCGGCCGGCCCGCCGCGCGCGGGGGTGGTCGCCTCGCGGCGGTCGAGCACCCGCGCGCCGGGATCGACGAGGGCGGCGGCGGTCTTCGTGCCGCCGACGTCGATCCCGACGACCGGCGCGGTCATCCCTTCAGACCGGTGTGCGCGAGTCCTTCGACGAACTGCTTCTGCGCGATGACGAACACCGCCAGCACCGGCAGCGCGGTCATCGACGCCGCCGCGAGCTGGACATCCCACATCGGACCGCCGTACGCGTCGACGAACTGGGTGAGCGCCTGCGGCAGGGTGAACTTGTCCGGCGAGGAGAGGAACACAATCGGTTCCAGGTACAGGTTCCAGCTGTGCAGGAACGTGAAGATGGCCACCGCGCCGAGCGCGGGCCGGGACAGCGGAAGCGCGATCTTCCAGAACGTGGCGAAGCGTCCCAGCCCGTCGACCCGCGCCGCCTCCTCCAGTTCCCCGGGGAGGCTGATGAAGAACTGCCGCATGATGAACGTCGCCAGCACGCTCGGCGCCCCGAAGATCGGTACCAGGATCAGCGGCCAGTGGGTGTCGATGAGGTCGAGCTTGAAGAACATCTGGAACAGCGGCACGATCGTCACCTCGCTCGGGATGAGCAGGCCCGCGAGGACGACCAGGAACAGCACGTTCTGTCCCCGGAACCGGATCCGCGCGAACGCGTACCCGGCCAGCGACGCCACGGCCAGCGTGCCGACGGTGACCAGCAGCGCGATGTAGAGGCTGTTGAGGTACTGCTGCCCGAACGGCTGCAGCTCGAACACCCGCCGGTACGCGTCCAGCCGCGGATCGGTCGGCAGCAGCTGCGGCGGGAAGGAGAAGATGTCCGCCACCGGCTTCAGCGACGAGGTGACCATCCACCAGGTGGGGAACACGAACGGGACGGCCAGGACCATCAGCACCCCGTAGAGCACCAGCTTGGTCCGCCGGGACAGGTCACGATTCATGGAAGACCCACCTCTTGCGCATCTGCCACTGCAGCACTGTCAGCGCGAGCACGATGACGAACAGCAGGATCGACAGCGTGGCGCCGTAGCCGAAGTGATGGAACTGGAAGGCCTGCTGGTAGAGGTAGTAGACGAGCACCGTGGTCGAGGTGCCGGGCCCACCCTGGGTGAGCACCGCGATCTGCGCGAAGACCTGCAGGGAGCCGACCACCGTGATGATCGACGTGAGCATGATCGTCGGGCTGATCAGCGGCACGGTGATCCGCCAGAACTGGCGCAGCCGGCTCGCGCCGTCGACCTCGGCGGCCTCGTACAGCTCGGCCGGCACACCCTGCAGGGCGGCCAGGAACAGCACCATGTTCAGGCCGACGTTCTTGAACACCTGCACGACGATCACCGACAGCATCGCCGTGCCCTCGCCGCGCAGCCAGTTGGGGCCGTCGACGCCGATGGTGTCGAGCAGGCCGTTGATGCCGCCGTTGTCCTGCAGCAGGAAGCCCCAGACGATGGTCCACGCGACCAGCGAGACCACCACGGGGGAGAAGAACAGGGTGCGGAACACGATGGTCCCGCGCAGCCTCTGATTGAGCAGGACGGCCAGCAGCAACGCCAGGCCGAGGTTGAACACGACCAGGCCGACCGAGAACAGGCCGGTCGACCGCAGCACCGGGCCCAGGTTGGGGTCGTCGGCCAGCGCGGCGTAGTTGTCGGTGCCGATGTAGTCGAAGCTGCCGGCCAGCACGTTCCACTCGTGCAGGCTGTACCAGACCACGAGGACCAGCGGCAGGATCACGAAGACCACGCTGCCGAGCAGCTGCGGGGTGATGAACAGGTATCCGGTGAGCTGGTCCCGCCGGCGGGTGGTCCAGAACGGCCGGGCCCGGCCCGGGGCGGGCCCGGCAGCAGCCGGGCCCACCCTGGTGTCCGTCTGGGTCATGATCCTCGGCCTACTTCGCCAGCAGCGGCTGGATCTTGGAGCAGACGCCGTCGAGTACGCCCTTGACGTCCGCGTCCGCCTTCCACAGCGGGTCGAGCGCGGCGCGCACCTGCTGGCTCAGCTCGGCCTGCCCGGAGTGGCTGGGCTTGACCGTGCCGTTGGTGATGCCGTCGATGACGACCTTCTGCAGCTGCTCCGGCTTGAGCTTCGGGTTCGTCTTCGCAAGCGTCTCGGCGGTCAGCTGGGACTGCCGCGGCGGCGGGAAGAACTGGGCCAGCTTCGCCGAGTTGGTGGGGTTGGTGAAGAAGGCCAGGAAGTCGGCGGCCTGCTCGGCGTGCGGGCTCTTCTTCATCACGCCGATGCCGGCCTGGCCGACCACCGCGTACGGGCCCTTCGGGCCGGCCGGCAGCGGGACCAGGTCCCAGTCGAAGCCGTCCTCCTTCAGCAGCGAGGCACGGGAGATCTGGGTGACGGTCATGGCGGCGTCACCGGCGAAGAAGTCGGCGGTCGTGCCCGGACCGGGCAGCGCCTTGCCGGTGAAGATCGCCTTGTGCAGCGTGGTCATCGCCTCGACCATCTCCGGGCTGTTGAACCCGCAGCTGCGGCCGTCCTCGCTCCACGCCTGGGCACCCCAGCCGGTCCAGAACGTGGCCAGGTTGTCCCAGCCCTTGTAGTCGAAGTCGCGGACCACGAGCCCGGCCTTGCCCGACTTCGCGGCGGTGGCGCCGGCCGCGGCGAGCGCGGTGTCCCAGGTCCACTGCCCGGCCGCGATCAGCTCGGCCGGGGTCTTCTGCCCGGCCTTCTTGAGCATGTCGTTGTTCACGAACACGCCGAACGGCGAGGTCGAGAACGGATACGCGAAGAGCTTCCCGTCGTTGCGCCAGAGCTTCAGCGTGGCGGGGGACAGGTCGTCGTACTGGTAGCCGTCGGCCTTCTTCAGCGTGTCGTCGAGCGGGCTCAGCGCGCCGGAGGCGACGAAGTCCGGCGCCGAGTTCTCGAAGATCCACGCGAGGTCCGGCGCGTTGCCGCCGGCGATCTGCGTGGTGAGCGTCGTGGTGTAGTTCTCGAACGGCAGCGGGTCGAACTTGATCTCCGCGACGTCCGGGTTGTTCTTGCGGTACTCGTCTGCGATCTCGTTGAACAACTTGAGGTGCGCCTCGTTCGCCGACCAGACGGTCATCCGCAGGCTCGCCGGACCGTCGTCCTTGGCGTCGCCGCCACCGCCGCAGGCGGTCAGGGCGAGCACACCGGTCATGGCCGCCGCGACCAGGCCGGACAGTCTTCCGTATCTCACTTTCTTCTCCTCACCGGGGGTTCAGTAGCCCGCGATCTGCGGCCAGCGGCATTCCACGCCGGCGGCCGAGATGCGGTCCGTGAATTCGGCCAGCAGGCGGGGGGTGCCGCGGACCGCGCGCGGGGACTCGCCCCGCGCAAGGCAGAAGTCGGCCAGCAGGCCGGCGACCTCACCGACGTTCCACTCGACCGGGTGCAGTCGGTAGCTGCCGTTGGTGATGTGCGTGGTACCGATGTTCTTGCCGGCCGGCAGCAGGTTCTCCATCCGCTGCGGGATGAGCGCGCCGAGCGGGATCTCGAACGGGCAGGAGCCGACGTCGATGTAGTTGTCGCCACCGGTCGACGGGTGCAGGTCGATGCGGTACATGCCGACGCCGATCGAGTCGGGGTAGCTCACCGCGCCGTGCTCGCCGCGTACGGCCAGGGAGAGGTCCTGCTCGACCACCGTGTACTCGGCGCGGATGCGACGCGACTCCCGGATGTAGGGCGCCTGCGCCAGCCCGTCGGGGCTGCCGGTCACGTCGCCGCGCAGCCGCAGCCCCGGGTAGCCGGTGCCGCCGTCGGGGCGGGGCGCCTCGGTCTGCAGCCAGTACAGGACGGAGTACGACAGCTCGCGCGCCTGGGACAGGTGCCAGGACGCGTTCGGCACGTCGATGACCGGGCCCTCGAAATAGTCGATCATCGGCCAGTTGACGAGCGTGATGTCGCTGCCGTACGCGCCGTCGACGAAGTTGCGCCGCGCGGCGATGCGCCGGAACGTCCAAAGGTTGCCGTCGCCCGGGTTGAGCCGCTGGTCGGCGTTGACGCCCAGCGGGTCGTCGTCCGGGTTGGGGGTGAAGCTGCGCTCGACGATCTCCAGCGTGCGCGGGTGCGGCGACCGCCAGGACAGCAGCCGGTCGCCCCAGAAGTCCGGCTTGTAGTCGCGCCAGAAGTCGTAGCCGGCGGGCCGGTCGATGGTGTGGTCGCCGTCGACGTGGTCGAGTGCGAAGCAGACCGACACCGCCTGCATGTTCAGCGGCTGCGCCTCGGCGGGCGCGCTCGGCTCACCGGTCTGCGCCTGCGACTCGAACCCGGTCACGTACTCGGTGCCGGTCAGCGGCAGCAGCTCACCGGTCTCGGTGGCGTCCAGGACGTACGGCGCCTCCACCTCGATCCGCTCGTCGCGGTCCCGGTGGACGAGCGTCACGCCGGTGACCCGGTCGCCGTCGGTCTCGGCCGCGACGGGCCGGTACGGCTGCAGCACCGTCAGCCGCCCGGACCCCCGGTACGGCGCGAGCATCTGCTCCAGGACGGCGACCGCGACCCGGGGCTCGTGGCAGAGCCGGCTCACCCAGCCGGCGCCCGGGTTCAGGTCGGTCCACGCCCGGGACCGCTCGGTCAGCGGGTAGTGGCGGCGGTAGTAGTCGCGGATGCCGTCGCGCAACTCCCGGTAGCTCGCGGTGGCGCCGAACTGCTCGATCCAGGAGTGCTCGTCCGGCGGGACCGCCTGGCTGGTGAGCTGCCCGCCGAGCCAGTCGAACTCCTCGGTCAGGATCACGGACCGGCCGGCACGGGCCGCGGCCAGCGCCGCGGCGACACCGCCCAGTCCGCCCCCGACGACGAGGACGTCCGCACGCATTAGTACCACTTGCTTCCTTCCAGTTGCGCGGCCGGGCGTGTCAGCGCCGGTCGGCCGCCGATCCAGGGACGCCGAGGGTGTCGCCCTCGACGAGTTCGCAGGGCAGGAGCCGTTGCTGGAGGCCGCCGGCGCTGCCGTCGATGACGCCGGTCAGCACCTCGACGGCCTGGCGGCCCATCTCCTCGCGCGGGATGCGGAACCCGGTGAACGTGATGTCGGTGGGCACCGGGACGGTCGGGTCGCCGAGGGTCACGACGGACAGGTCACCGGGCACCGTGAGCCCCTTGCGGCGGGCGGCCGCCTCGAGCGCCACGGCGGTGGCGAAGTCCTCCACGAAGGCGACGGTGCTGCCGTCGGCCCGCAGGGCGTCCACTGTGGCGTCGGCCGTCCCCGCCGTCGCGGTGATCTGGCGGGCGCTGTCCGCGCCGGTCGCGCCGGCGTGGAAACCGCTGCGCCGGTCGTGCGATGACTCGGCCGAGGTGCCCATGCCCACGTACGTCAGGCGCCGGTGCCCCAGCTCCACCGCCCGCTCGGCCAGCCGGTGGACCGCGCTGGCGTAGTCGGCGCCGACGTAGGGCACCGGGCCGCCGGCGTCGTCGCGGCGTCCGACGGCGACGTAGGGGAACCCGTCGCGGTTGAGCCGGAGCAGCTCCGCGCCGTCGATCTCCCGGCCGAGCAGGATGCAGCCGTCGGCCAGCCGCAGCCGGTTGTCCTGGTGGAAGATGCGCCGCCGGCCGTCCACCACCGGGGCGCTGGTGAACAGCAGCAGGTCGCAGCCGACCCGTTCGGCGTACTCCTCGATGCCGAGCAGGAACGGGTGGAAGAAGTCCCGGCTGCCGCTGGGGAAGGCCGGCTCGTAGGTGAAGACGCCGATGATCCGGTTGAACCCGGAGGCGAGGCGGCGGGCGGCCGGGTCGGCGGCGTATCCCGTCTCGGCGATGACCTGCAACACCCGGTCCCGTGTCTCCGGCGCGATTCGGACGTCGGCGTCGGTGCGGTTGTTGAGCACCAGCGACACGGTCGCCTGGCTGACGCCGGCCATGCGCGCGATGTCACGCTGGGTGACACGCCTGGGGGGAGGGGTCACGTCGGTCCTTCCACTTCCGCTAATGCGTATTAGCGATCGGGTCGGGATGGAGCCTCGCTGCTCTCCCGGCGTCCTGTCAAGGGGTGCCCGGAAGATTTCCGCCCGATGAACTGCCTGATGTAATGCGGATTAGCAACCGTGTCCGTCGCCGCCTGGCGGCTGTCCGGCCGGGGATCTTGACAAGGGCCGACCGGGCGCGCGACAGTAGGCGGGCCTCGGCGCTAATGCGCATTAGCGTGTCGTCGATCGTCCACGCTGACGATCGACGGACTCCTGCTTCCCTACCCATAGTGATATTCGGGTGCGGCCTCTGCCCGCCGCCGCCCGGGCGCTACCGTTCTCATCGGACGGTCGTGGCGCCGTCCGCACGGGGGAGGGGACAACGTGGGCACCGCTGTCGCTCGTCATCTCGCCGGAGCCGTCGCGGCGTGGCTCGTCGTCGTCGCGGAGGCGGTCGCCGGCTACCTCGGCCTGCTGGCGTACGCGCTGGTCACCGGCGCCGACCCGGGCGGCCCGCTGGCCGGACCGCTGGTGGTGCTGATCGTCGGGCTGCTCGGCGTGGCCGCGCTGCCGCTGCTGTTCGCGCCGGCCGTCGCGCTCGGCGAGGCAGCGGGCCGGCGGCGGGCAGGTCCGGCGCTCGCGTACGCCGGGCTCGTCGCGGTCGTGCTGGCCGCCGGGTACACCGCGGCGGTGGCGGTCGCCACGGACGTGCCCGGCGACCTGGTGCCGCTGGTGGCCGGGATCAGCGCGCTGCTGGCCCTCGCGCCGACGGCGGCGTACGCGCTCACCGCCCGCGGCGTGGGGTGGACGGCCCGGCTGATCCGGCGCCGGGCGGCCGGCGCCGGGGCGGCGCCCGCCGAGGCGGGCTGACCTACACCTGGATGTCGAAGCGCTGCAGCACCGAGGGCGCGACCAGCCCCACCGCGGCCAGCACGGACAGGATCGTCATCGCGGTGCGCAGCACCACCGTCTCGGCCTTGCTGCCGGTACGCAGAGCGATCTTGTTGGGCAGGCCGATCATCGTCCACATCCGCCGTTTGATCGGGATGGGCCACAGGATCGGCACCCCGGCCCGGGTGATCATGTCGCCGAGGATGTGCACGAAACAACCCACCCCGACGGCAAGCCCGATCATCGGGTAGCCCCGGTCGCCGGGCAGGTTGGCGAACGTGAACCAGGCCGCGGCGGCGGACACCAGCGTGACCACCACCCAGCCGGCGCGCTCGGCCCACCTGTCGAACAGCCCGCGCAGCGCCAGGCCGATCATGAAGAAGAGGATGCCGACCACCGCCCACTTGCCGTAGTGGGCGCACAGCGCGGTGGTGCCCCAGCCGACGAGCACGGTGAACGGGATGGTGTGGGTCAGTGTGCGGTGCCCGTTGTTGCGGCGCGGATCCTTGCTCAGCTTGGTGGCGTAGTAGACGCCGAGCGAGATCTTCTCCATCACCTCGGCGACGAAGAGGCTGACCACGCCGAAGGTGCGGGCCACGGTGGCGCCGCCCTGGTTGCGGGTGACCTTCCCGGACAGGTCGAGGTCGGGAAAGAGCGCCCCGCCGGCGCAGACCGCGGTGCCCACCGCCAGGGCCAGCGGTGTCTGGTGGTAGTCCGCGAACTGGGCCATCGCCCAGGAGCCGGTCAGCCACACCGCCGCGCCCGAGAGCGCGTGGGACGGTCCCATCATCTCGGCTCGCCCTTCCCGAAGATCTTGATCCACAAAACTACGCCACTGTAGTCAGCGCGTGCGACAGAGGGGCATCAGCCGGACGGTCCACTGGGGAAGGGGTTCCGTGGGCGCCGCGGGGCGTACCGCGCCCACCCGGGAGTATGGCGGCCCGCGCGGCCGGAGCCACGCCGACTGTCGGTGATGGGACGGTCCGGTTCAGCCCGCCGTCCGGGTGGGCCGGACCGTCCCCAGGCTCGCGCGGATGACGGCGAACTGCTTCGAGGCGGCCGGCCAGTCGGCGTCGGACGTGGTCCAGCCGAGCGTCCAACCGGCCCGCTCGCCGGGCAGGACGCGCAACGCGCGCATCCGCTCTCCGTAGGGTGCGGTCCAGACGCACTCCCACGCCGCGCCCGGTCCGTCGGCCTCCAACCGGATCTTCTCGTACTGCGGAAGCCGGCCTGCGGAGGTCAGGTCCCGCTCGGACGACTTCAGCCGGCCCACCGGGTCACCGCCCGGGTACGGCTCGACGCCCAGGATGCGCCGCGTGGCCGGATCCTGGAAGCAGGTGGTGTCACCGGAGCGCAGTTGCAGCCAGCCGGCAGGCAGGGCGATGCGGAAGCCGCCGGTGTCGGCGGGCCAGACCCAGCCGGCGGGAACCGCCACCGGCGGGTTGTCCGGGGGCGGCCCCTTGCGGACCGGCGTGCCGGCCACGTCGGGCCGGACGCACGGGAACGGCGGAGGCGGCGCCCCCGGCCCGGGCGGGCGGTCCCAGGGCTGTGCGACGGCCTCGCGGGAGCGGTCCCCCTGCGGTGGATCGTCGCGACCACCGGTGATCGCCAGCGCGGTGCCCACACCCGTCGCCACGGCGAGCAGCACGGCCCCCAGGACGAGTCCCCACCGGTGCAGCGGGTTTCCGCCCCCGGCCGGGACCGGAGGCTCGGCGGGGCGGGGGACCCCGGCGGGCCGGGGCGGGGCGGGATGCACCGCGCCGCTGTCGACCGGCCCGCTGTGTGCGACGGGGGGAGGCGTGGTGACCGGCGCGGCGCCGGGGCCGACGATGTGCACCGGGCTGAGGGCGTCGGCGCGGGGTGCCGACTCGGGGCCGGCCGGGCTGCCCGGGTCGACGAAGCTGGTGAGGACCGTCGGACCGAGGCTGATCGGGCCGGGGCGGGCCGGCCCGCCCCGGGGCGGCTCCACTGTCGCGCCGGGAGCGGCCTGCCCGGGTTCACCCGCGGTGCCTCGCTCCGGCGCACCCGCTCGGCCCCGTTCCGGTTCACCGTCCCGGCCCCGTTCCGGCTCGCCGCTCCGGCTCTGCTCGGGTGGCACGGCCCGGCCGACCGCGGCCGCGCGGCCGACAGCGCCCGCGCGGCCGACAGCGCCCGAGCCGGTCCCGGCCGAGCCGCCGACCGCACCCGAGCCGTTGGCCGCCGGGTCACCGACCACGGTCGCGCCGCTGTTCGCATCCGCACGGCGGTTCGCCTGCCCACGGCCGGTCGAGGACGAGGGGTCGCCCGTGTCCGCGTGCCGGAGTGCGCCCGAACGGCCGCCCGGGGACGACTGACCGACGGCGTCCGCCCGTCCGGTGGGGACCGGCCGGGACGCCGTACCGGAGGGACCCGCCGGGCCGGACGTGTCCGCCACGTCGCCCGATGGTGACGCGCGGCCGCCCTCGGTGGGCGGCGCCCATTCGCTGCGCTTCGCCGCCCGGCTCCACGCCCGGGCGGCGGCAGCCGGTGGCATCAGGTCCGGGTAGATGCCACCGGGAGCCGCTGCCGGGCTGCCCGGCGGCCCCGGCTCGTCACCGGCCCCGGCCCGCGCCGCGACGTCGTTCTCGCGTCCGCCGGCGGGCCGGTCGGACGACGCGGCGGGGCGCGGCCCGCGGACCCGGCGGCCTCCGCGTCGGCCTCCGACACCGCGGCGACGCCGAGCAGGCGGGCCGTCTCGCGGTGCCCGAGGCGGGTACGCGGATCGCGGCGCAGCAGCCCGGTCAGCACCGGTGTCAGCGGGCCGGCGTGCGGGGCCGGATCGGGCGGCCGGGTGGCGAGCGCGGCGAGCGTGGCCATCGCGGTGCTGCGGGCGTACGGCGAGCGGCCCTCCACCGCGGCGTGCAGCGTGGCGCCGAGCGACCACATGTCCGCCTCGACGCTGGACACGCCCTCGGCGGCCCGCTCCGGTGCCACGTACTGGGGGGAGCCGAGAACCAGGCCGGGCCGGGTCATCGCGCCGTCGCCGCCCTCGAACACGGCCAGCCCGAAGTCGGTGAGCAGGACGCGGCCGTCCCGGGCCAGCAGCACGTTCGCGGGCTTCACGTCCCGGTGCAGCACCCCGGCTTCGTGCGCGGCGCGCAGCGCGGCGAGCACCGACAGGCCGATCTCGGCGGCCCGCCCGGGCGGAAGCGGGCCGTCGTTCTCGATGATCTCCTGGAGCGAGCGGGACGGGACGTACTCCATGATCAGCCAGGGTTCGCCCTGGACCCGGACCACGTCGTAGACCCGCACCACGTTGGGGTGGTTGAGGCGCGCCGACGTCCGCGCCTCGCGCAGCGTACGGGCGCGCAGCTCGTCCCGCTCGTTCTCGGCGAGCCAGTTCGGCGGCACGACCTGCTTCACCGCGACCTCGCGTTGCAGCTCCTCGTCGCGCGCCCGCCAGACCTGGCCCATCCCGCCGCGGCCGACCAGTTCGAGCAGGCGGTACCGCCCCGCGATCACTACATCCCGCACCGCACTCCTCACCGCTGGTCAGTGGTCCACAATAGCCAACGGATCGGACGGTACCTATCGCATGTCAGTGCGTCATTCCCCTAACTTGCCGCGCCGGCGAGCAGGTTGCCCTCCGGGACGGCGATCGGCGACCGGTCACCGGCCAGCAGGGCGGTGGCCCGGCGGGCCTGGAACGCGTCGTGGTCGCGGCGGGCGGTGGCGTAGGCGGCGGCGGTCCGGGCGGCGATGGCCGACCAGGTGTACCGGCGGCTGACCATCGTCCGGGCCTTGCGCGCCACCCGCCGGGCGAACACCTCGTCGCCGAGCAGCCGGTCGACGGCGCCGGCCAGCGCGTCCGGGTCGCCGTGCGGGAACGTCACCCCGGTCACCCCGGGCTCGACGATCTCGGCGAGCCCGCCGGTACGCGCGACAGCGAGCGGCGCGCCGGCGGCCGCCGCCTCCAGCGCGATCATGCCGAACGGCTCGTAGAGGCTGGGGATCACCGTGGCGTCGGTGGCGGCGAGCACCGCGGGAAGCTGGGTGGCGTCCATGAAACCGGCGAACCGGACGGTGTCCCCGAGGTGCAGCCGCCGCGCCTGGTCGACCAGTTCGTCGCGGTACGGCCCGTCCCCGGCGATCACCACCCGCAGGCCCGGGTGCCGCTTCGCCAGGTGCGGCACGGCGTGCACCAGGTGCTGCACGCCCTTCTCGTAGACCAGCCGGCCGGCGTACCCGACGAGCGGCCCGCCCGCGGCGAAGCGTGCCCGGGCGGAGGCGACCGCGTGCGGCCGGGCACGCCAGGCCCGGTCGTCGACGCCGTTGGCGACCACGTCGATGCGCCCGGCCGGTACGCCGAACAGCCGGGCCACCTGGTCGCGCATGTATCCGGAGCAGGCGATCACCCGCCCGGAGGCGTTGCTCAGCCAGTGCTCGACGCCGTGGATGGTGCGGTTCATCTCCTCCGGCAGCCAGCCCTGGTGCCGGCCGGCCTCGGTGGCGTGGATGGTGGTCACCAGCGGCACGTCCAGGTGTTCGGCCAGCGTGACGGCAGTGTGCGCGACGAGCCAGTCGTGGGCGTGGATCACGTCGTAGGAGCCGGACGAGGCGGCGCGCAGCGCGGCCCGGGTCAGCGTGTGGTTGAACGCCATGGTCCAGGCCAGCAGCGAATCGGTGGCGAGCGGGAACCGGACCGGGTCCTCGGCGGCGCGGACGACGCGCACGCCGTCGGCGTACTCCTCGAGGGGAGCGCCCACGGCGTGGCGGGTGACGACTGTGACCTCGTGCCCGGCGGCGGCCAGCGCCACGGACAGCGCGTGGACGTGGCGGCCGAGGCCACCGACGAGCACCGGCGGGTACTCCCAGGAGAGCAGCAGCACCCGCAGGCGCCGGGCGGGCTGGATGTCGATCACTTCGGCGTCAGCTGACACGCGGCCCCCTTTGAGTTGTGGTGTCCCCACCCCGGCGGCGGCGTCGCCGCGCTCCGGTGGGGTCGGCACCCATCCTGCCGAGGGGTCGATAACCGGCGGCGACGCGCCGGTTGCCGGTCTGTAACGCGTTACCGGCGCGTGCGCCGCGCGCGCAGCAGCTCGGCCACCGACCACGCCTGGAACGGGCACCCGGTGGCCCTGTGCGGTGCCGCGCCGTCGGCGGTCTCGCTCACCGAGCCCAGGCCGTCCTCGGCCAGGTGACCCACCAGGCCCACCAGCAGGTCGTCGGTGGTCAGCCCGGCCCGGCGGTACGCGTCGAGCAGCGGCCCGGTCAGCCACGGCCACACGGTGCCCTGGTGGTACGCGGAGTCCCGCTCGGCGGGTCCGCCCCGGTGCCGCCCGGTGAAGCCGGGGGAGTCCGGGGCGAGGCTGCGCGGGCCGAGCGGGGTGAACAGCGCCTCGGTGACGCGGCGTAGCACGGCCTCGTCCGGCTCCAGCGGCGCGTGCGGCAGGGACCAGGCGAGCAGCTGGTTGGGGCGCAGCAGGTCGTCATCGTGGTGCGTGGCCCCGCCCAGCGGGTACGCGGGCGCCGGGGCGTCCACCACGTCGTACAGCCAGCCGGCCGGGGCGGGGAAGCGCTCCCGGAACGCGGCGGTGGCCCGGCGGTGCAGGGCGTGCAGCGCGGCGGCGTCGCGCCCGGCCAGCTCGGTCAGCTCGGCGAGCCCGGCCAGCCCGTTGATCCACAGCGCGTTGACCTCGACCGGTTTGCCGGTACGCGGGGTCACCGGCACCCCGTACACCCGGGCGTCCATCCAGGTGAGCGCCACGTCCGGCGGGCCGCCCTGGGCCAGCAGGCCGTCGGCCGGGTCGACGCCGATGCCGTACCGGGTGCCCGCCACGTGCGCCTCGACCACGCCGTGAAGGGCGGGCAGCAGCTCGTCGCCCAGGTCGGTGTCGCCGGTGACGGTGACGTGCCGGTGCACCGCGTGCAGGAACCACAGCGTCGCGTCGACGGTGTTGTACTCGACCCGCCCGGTGTCGGCGGTGTTCGCCAGCATGCCCTCGCTCAGCGTGGCCGCGTACGCCCACAGCAGGTCCCGGCCCTCGTCGGCCCGGTTCGTGCACAGGAACAGGCCCTCGTAGGAGATCATCGTGTCCCGCGACCAGGCCCCGAACCAGGGGTAGCCGGCGACCACGTCCGGGCCGGTGGCGGTGCGCACCACGAAGGCGTCGGCGGCGAGCGCGAGCGTCGCCTCGACCGCGTCGCCGGGTTTCGCCGCGGCGACCACCGCCCGGCTGCGCCGCCGGGCCGCCTCGACCACCGCGGTCGCCGGGGGCGGCTCCTCGGCCAGGTCGTCCGCCCAGGCCAGCACCGACACTGTCGCGCCGGGCTCGTCGAGCGCGCCGGTGAACCGGCCCGCGTACCAGAGGTCCTCGTCCGGGTGCAGGCCGCGCTCGGCCTCGGTCCGGTGACGCACCCCGTGCCACCACTGACCCTCCGGCGTCCAGTCCGGCCCGGCCAGGCGGTACGCGCCGTCGACCACCGCGCCGCCGGCCGCCGGTTCCAGCCGGGGCGCCGGGCCGTCGGCGCGCCGCTCGCCGTGCGCGTCGCGCCAGGTGCAGGCGGCGGCCAGGTCCAGCCGCACCGGGCCGCCGGAGATCAGCCGGTGCACCACCGCCACGCAGGAGCGGCCGTACGTCATGGCGATCTCCCGCTCGATCACCACGTCGCCGACGCGCCACCGCCAGCGGGGCACCCCGTCGGCCAGGTCGAAGTGCTCCAGCAGCTCGAAGCCGCGCGGGTCGACCACGCCCGAGGACCACTCGTGCGCGCCGAGGCGGACCTGCCGCCCCGACGGCAGCGTCACCGCCGGGTCCAGGCTCACCAGTCCCACCTTGCGGGACGCCGGCGTGTCACCGGCCACCACGAGCAGCCCGTGGTAGCGCCGGGTGCGCAGTCCGGCGACGGTGCCCATGGCGTACCCGCCGCGCCCGTCCGTGACCAGCCATTCCCGCGCGGCGGCGGTGGACAGCTCGCCGCAGACCTGCGGCCCGAAACGGATGTCGATCAACTTTCCTCCACCGCCAGCGAGGTGTGACATGCCACGGCGACAATGGCCGCTGTGGAGAAGTACCCCGGTGGCGTCGAAGATGTGCCAGTGATCACCGACCGGTCGACCTCCGCGTCCCCCGACCCCGAGCGGCACCGGCTCGCCCAGGCCGACGCCGGGGAGCAGGACTGGCGCGCATGGGGCCCCTATCTGTCCGAGCGGGCGTGGGGGACGGTACGGGAGGACTACAGCGAGCACGGTACGGCGTGGGACTACTTCCCCCACGACCACGCGCGGTCCCGAGCGTACCGGTGGAACGAGGACGGCATGGCCGGCGTCTGCGACGACCGGCAGACGTTCTGCTTCGCCCTCGCGCTGTGGAACGGGCGCGACCCGATCCTCAAGGAGCGGATGTTCGGCCTCGGCGGCGACGGCGGCAACCACGGGGAGGACGTCAAGGAGTACTGGTGGTACCTCGACAGCACCCCGACGCACTCCTTCATGCGCTGGCGCTACCACTACCCGCAGGCCGCCTTCCCGTACGACGAGCTGGTCGCGGTGAACGCGCTGCGCGGCCGGGACGACACCGAGTACGAGCTGGTGGACACCGGCATCTTCGACGACGACAGGTACTGGGCGGTCACCGTCGACTACGCCAAGGCGTCACCGACCGACATGTGCGTGGTGATCACCGTGGCGAACCGGGCCGACACCGACGAGACCCTGCACGTGCTGCCCACGCTCTGGTTCCGCAACACCTGGGCGTGGGGGCTGCCCGGCACCGACCGGATGCCGAAGCTGGTCGGCGAGGCGGCCGGGGAGGGGGCTGGCGCCCGGCTCGTCGGTGAGCACTGGGTGCTCGGTCAGCTGCTGCTGGAGGGCGACGGCGACCCGGTGCCGCTGCTGTGCGACAACGAGACCAACGCCGAGCGGCTGTGGGGGCTGCCGGGGCGGTCGGCGTACCCCAAGGACGGCATCAACGACCACGTCGTGGCCGGCGCCGCCACCGTCAACCCGGACCGCACCGGCACCAAGGGGGCGCTGCACTACGTGCTCGACGTGCCGGCCCGCGAGCAACGCCAGATCCGGCTGCGGCTCACCCGGACCGCGCCGCCCCCGGCCACCACGCCGCCCGCCCCGGCCGACCTGGGCGACGGGTTCGACGCCGTGCTCTGGGCGCGCCGGGCCGAGGCGAACCGATTCTTCGACAGCGTCATCCCGGACGCCGCCACGCCGGACGAGGCGCTGGTGGCGCGCCAGGCCATCGCCGGGCTGATGTGGGGCAAGCAGTTCTACCACTTCGACGTCGAGCGGTGGCTGACCGGCGACCCCGGGTCGGCGCCGCCGCCGGCCGGCCGCCGGCACGGGCGCAACAGCGCCTGGTGGCACATGAACAGCTTCGACGTGATCTCCATGCCGGATCCGTGGGAGTACCCCTGGTACGCGGCCTGGGACCTGGCCTTCCACTGCGTCACCATCGCCCGCGTCGACCCGGGTTTCGCCAAGGAGCAGATCCTGCTGCTGCTACGGGAGTGGTACCTGCACCCCAACGGGCAGATCCCGGCGTACGAGTGGGCGTTCGGTGACGTGAACCCGCCGGTGCACGCCTGGGCGGCGCTGAAGGTCTTCGAGATCGACGGCTCCCGCGACCACGAGTTCCTCGCCCGGGTGATGCACAAGCTGCTGCTCAACTTCACCTGGTGGGTCAACCGCAAGGACACCGGCGGCAACAACGTCTTCGAGGGCGGCTTCCTCGGGCTGGACAACGTCGGCCCGTTCGACCGCTCGGCCGCGCTGCCGGTGGCCGGGACGCTGGAGCAGTCCGACGGCACCGGCTGGATGGCCATGTACGCGCTCAACCTGCTCGACATGGCCATCGTGCTGGCCGAGCACGACCGCGCGTACGTGGACACCGCCACCAAGTTCTTCGAGCACTTCGCGTACATCGCCGCCGCCGCGTACCACCAGGGGCTGTGGGACGCCGAGGACGCGTTCTTCTACGACGTGCTGCGCCTGGCCGACGGCACGAAGGTGCCGCTGAAGGTCCGCTCGGTGGTCGGGCTGCTGCCGCTCGCCGCCGTCACCCGGCTGACCGCCCGGACCATGCGGCGGCTGCCCGAGCTGGGCGCCCGGCTGCGCTGGTTCCTCACCAACCGGCCCGAGTACGCCGAGGTGATCGGCGCCCGCCGGATCGGGCCCGACGGCCGCCAGCAGCGGCTGCTGTCGATGGTCGCCCCGGACCAGGTGGTACGGCTGCTGGCCCGGATGCTCGACACCGACGAGTTCCTCTCCGAGTACGGGCTGCGCACGCTGTCCCGGGCCCACCTGGACAAGCCGTTCACCGTCACGCTCGGCGGGCAGGAGTTCAGCGTCGGCTACGAGCCGGCCGAGTCGACAAGCGGCCTGTTCGGCGGCAACTCCAACTGGCGCGGCCCGATCTGGATGCCGACTAACTTCCTGCTGATCAGCGCGCTGCGCGACTACGCCGCGTTCTTCGGCGACGACCTCCAGGTCGAGTACCCGACCCGGTCCGGGGTGAAGCGCACGCTCGACGAGATCGCCGACGACCTGTCCGCGCGGCTGATCTCGCTGTTCACCCGCGACGGGTGGGGGCGGCGGCCGATCTACGGCGCCGCGCAGCTGTTCCAGACCCACCCGGACTGGCGCGACCTGATCTGCTTCCCGGAGTACTTCCACGGCGACAACGGCGCCGGCCTGGGCGCCTGGCACCAGACGGGCTGGACCGCGCTGGTCGCCGACCTGATCCTCACGCTGCGCCGCTGACCCGCGTGCGTGGGGCGCGACGGGAGCCCCGCCGCGCCCCACGCGCTCACGACAGCGGCAGGAACGCCAGCCGGGCGTGGTACTCCCCGGCCACCGTCACCGTGTCGCTGCCGACCCACAGGCCGCGGTCGGTGGCGTACAGCTCCTGGGTACCGACGCCCCGGTCCTTCGTCGGGTTCCACGGCAGCGCCTTGCCCGTGGTCGGGTGGATCGCCCCGATGCCCGGCCGCGGCACCGCGCCCGGACCGGCCGAGTTGCGGCCCTGCGGGTTGTCCAGCCAGCGCTGGTGGCCCCCGACGTAGACCGCCGCGCCGGTCACCGCCACCGACAGCAGCGTGTCACCGCCGGTGTAGTTGGCCCAGGTCGGCTGCTTGCCGCCGGTGGCGGTGCCGAACTCGAAACGCGCCGCGGTGTCGCAGAGCGTGCCCGGGAACGGGCCGCCGGTGGTGACCACCGCGAACCAGGTGCCGTCCGGCGAGATGTCGACGCCGCGCATGTAGACGGGCATCGTCCGCGCGCACTGCGGCTGGTAG
The DNA here is from genome assembly GCF_050948515.1 of Micromonospora sp. CA-248089. NCBI lineage: Bacteria > Bacillati > Actinomycetota > Actinomycetes > Micromonosporales > Micromonosporaceae > Micromonospora > Micromonospora sp. CA-248089. The sequence continues at coordinate 4,325,805 of NZ_CP192016.1, read as the reverse complement.
CGGACGGTGGCCCAGCCGGAGAGCGTGGCACCGGCCGCGCTCAGGTCGGCGACGGCGATCTGGTGCCGCGCCACGCCCGCGACGCTGCTGAAGCCGCCCACGAACACCAGCCGCCGGCCGTCGGCGGAGACGTCCAGCGCCTCGACCTTAACCGGCGCGGTGGCACCGGAGGTGGTCGTACGAGGGCCGGCCAGGTTCAGGTTGACCGACGCGTCGGCCGCCCCGGTGGTGGCGTTCACCGCCGCCAGGGCGCGCCGGGTCACCCCGCCGACGGTCTGGAACGCGCCACCGACGATCAGCCGGTTGCCGACCAGGCGCATGTCGTTCACCTGGTTGTTCAGCGCCGGCGTGGTGAACCCGGCGACCCGGGCGCCGGTGGCCGCGTCGATCCGGGCCAGCCGGGACGCCGCCGTGCCGTTGACAGTGGTGAACGCGCCGCCGATGTAGAGCGAGCGGCCGTCCGGCGCGGCGGCGAGCGCCTTGACCGCGCCGTTTACCTGCGGCCGGAACGTGGTGTCGATCCGGCCGGTGGTCGCGTCCAGCGCCACCAGCCGGGGCATCGCCAGCTGAGCCGTCTGGTTGGCGTTGCGCACCTTGGTGAACGTGCCGGCGACGTACACGCGGTTGCCGATCTGGAGGATGCGGTGGACGGTGCCGTCCAGCGCGTGCGGCGTCCAGTCGACCGGGTTGGTGCCGACCACAGTGGTGTGTGCGGCGTTGACGGCACGTGCCGGGGCTCCCGGCAGCGCCGCGCCCGCGACGGCGAGCGTCACGGCCACCGCGACGAAGGCGCGCCGCCGGCGCCGCCGTCCGGGTGGATGATCGGGTGAGATCGTCATGGCCGAAGCATGCCGCCCGACCAGGGATTGCGCAGTCGGGTAGCCGCCGGTAACCGGCGGCCGACCGGATAAACCGCGTGGCCCGTCCGGCGAGCGGGCAGTACGGTGTGCGAGGTCCGCGAGGGGGAGGGGGAGACGATGCCGTCGCGCCGGGACGCCGCCGTGCTGGTCTTCGACGCCGACGACACGCTCTGGGAGAACAACGTCCTGTTCGAGCGCGTCATCGACGACTTCCTCACCTGGCTCGACCACCCCACGCTGGACCGGTCCCGGATCCGCGCGGTGCTCGACGACATCGAGCGCGCCAACGCCGTGGCGCACGGCTACGGCAGCAAGGTCTTCCTGCGCAGCCTCGGCGAGTGCCTGGAGAAGCTGCGCGAGCGTCCGGCCACCGCGCGGGAGCGCGCCGAGATCGAGCAGCTCGCCGCGGCGCTGGTCGGGCACCAGGTGGAGCTGATGCCGGGCGTGGCCGAGACGCTCGACGACCTGGCCGGTCGGCACGATCTGCTGCTGCTGACCAAGGGCGAGCGCGAGGAGCAGCAGCGCAAGCTGGACGCCTGCGGGCTGCTGCACCACTTCCGCGCCGCGCACATCGTGCCGGAGAAGGACGCGGACACCTACCGGTGGCTGGCCCGTGAGCACGCCTTCGACCCGGCCGCCGCCTGGATGATCGGCAACTCGCCGCGCTCGGACATCCTGCCCGCCCGCGCCGCCGGGATGAACGCGGTCTTCATCCCGAACGAGAACACCTGGGTGCTGGAGCACGACGAGCTGGATCCGTCCGACCAGCGGGTGATCCGGCTGGCCGCGTTCCCCGACCTGGTCCAGCACTTCTGACCGGGCCGGTAACGTCCGGGACGTGCCGCTGACCTTCCCGTCGCACCTGGCGCCGGTACTGCCGCTGAAGCGGTGGCGGCCGGACTGGTTCGACGGGGTGGCGCTGTGCACCGGCGCGGTGGCGCCGGACGTCGGGTATCTGGTCACCGGCACGTCGCTGGCCCTGGACCTGCGGACGCACACGCTCGGCGGGCTGCTCTGGTGGTGCCTGCCGGTGGCCCTCGCGTACGCCTGGGTGGTGCGTCGCGTGGTCGCCGGCATCGCGGTGCACCTGCCCGCGCAGCGGTTGTTCGGCTGGCCCTGGTACGTGATGCTGGCCCGGGTGCGGCACCCCTGGCAGGTGACCGTCTGCTCGGCGCTGATCGGCGCGTTCAGCCACGTGGCGTGGGACCGGGCCAGCCACAGCGAACGCCTGCCCCGGCTGCTCGGCGTCGCCGACTTCCGCGCGCTGACCGGCGTCTACTGGTTCCAGTTCGCGGACGTGGTCGCCGGCCTCGGCGGCGGGCTGCTGGTGGTCGTCCTGGCCGTGCACGAGGCCCGTCGCGGCCTGCGGGCGGACGGCGTACCCGCGTCCGCGCCGGCGGCGAACCCGAGCGTGTTCTGGCGGGTGGCGCTGGCGGTCACCGGGCTCGGCGCGCTGCTGCTGCCCGCCCTGCCGGCCGCGGGCGTCCCCGCCCCGGCGGGCGTACGGGCGCTGCACGTGGCCGCGCTGGCGCTCGTCGCCGGGGCCGTCGCGGCCCGCGCCGTCCCGTCGCGGCCGGGCGGGCGCAGTCCCCGTCTCGAAGTCGAACAGCGCGAAACCGGCTGACCCCGTTACGCCGACATGCCGCAATTCGGCATAGACATCAATCACAAGCGCAGCCGCCGGTCATCGCTTGTCCGGCCTGCGCGGACGCGCCTAACCTGAGCCGGCGTCCACGCCTCGTCGGGGTGAGACGGGGGCGCACCGGAGTCCGGTGGTAAGAGCACCGTGGAGCTGAGTGCGGGCATACCGGCTCGCCGCGCGGAGCCCGGCGGAAGGCGTCGTGCCACGCCTGCCGTGGTCCCGTGGCGCAGACCGCTACCGAACCGGACGGCCGGGGTCAGGACCGGGGAGTTGCGGACCCGGTCCTGACCCGTCCGGTCCTGCCGCCGCCCGTTCGCGCTCGGCGCCTGTCGCGATCGATACGCCTCCCGTCGTCGGCGGGACGGTTCCGCCTGCTCGCGGCCCGGTCGCCCGCACTCGCGGCGCCGCCTGGGAAGTAGCTGACGGATAGCCCGGCGTGTATGTGGTGTTCCTAGCCTTCACCCGTCCTGTCACCGGAGTTGACCGGAGGGTAACGGGTGAGACGACCATCGAAGGGCGCCCTGATCGGGGGCCTGGCGCTGGCCATGGTGGCCACGCTGGGCGGCGCCGCGGTCCTACCGGACCGCGATCCCGCCGCGACGGAGCAGGCCGCACCGAGCGGGAAGAACGACGACAGCGGACTGCTGGACCGGCTCGGCGGCGCGGCGCGCGGCCTGGTCGCCGGTGGTGGTCACCGTGCGAGACCCGAGGTGGTCAGCGCCGGACTCCACCGCAGCGACAAGCCCGTCGCCGGCCGGAAGTGGCCGGCGCAGAAGCGGGTCAAGGAGCTGACCGGCCGGCGGACCGAGAACGGCAAGATCTATCAGCTGTCCGACGGGCGGTTGCAGGCGGAGATCTCCGCCACGCCGCTGCACTACCGGGACGGCCGGGGCAAGTGGCAGCCCATCGACACCAGCGTCCGCCCGGTGGGCGAGTCCGGTTACGTGCAGGGCAACCGGACCAACGCCTACACCAGCCTCTTCGGCGACAGCTCGGACGAACTCGTGCGCTTCGAGCGGGACGGCCGCGCTATCGAACTGGGCCTGGCCGGCGCCGCCAAGGACGTCAGCCCGAAGGTCTCGGGCTCCACCGTGACGTACCCGGGGCTGGCCGGTGGCGCGGACGTGGTCTACGACGTGACCAGCACCGCGTTGAAGGAGAAGATCGTCCTGCGGCAGCCGCCGGCCGGTCCGGTGTCCTACACCTTCACGCTGGAGACGGCGGGCCTGACGGCGCAGCAGCGCGACGACGGTTCGATCGCGTTCGTCGGCCGCGACGGCGGCGCTCCGGTGTTCGTCATGCCGCCGCCGTTCATGTACGACAGCAAGGACGACAAGTCCTCCCCGCACGGCAAGGTGTGGTCGGACAAGGTCACCCAGAAGGTGACCCGCACGGGTGACACGTCGGCCGTCACGATCACCGCCGACGCGGGCTGGCTGGCCGAGCGGTCCCGGGTCTACCCGGTGGTGATCGACCCGACGATCAAGGTGCAGCCGGTGCCCACCGACGCGCAGGACGTGCAGATCTACTCCGGCGCCACGACCACCAACTACAACGACACCTACCAGCTGAAGGTCGGCACGGACGCGTCGAACGCGTACCGCACGCTGGTGAAGTTCGACGTCGGCTCGATCCCGCGCAACACGCCGATCGACGACGCGCAGCTGCAGATGTACTACTCGCAGACGCACCACGCGTGGGGCTTCGACGTGGCCATGGAGGCCCGCCGGGTCACCCAGCCCTGGACCGAGAGCACCGCGACCTGGGCGAACATGAACGCCAACATGGCCGCCCAGCCGGCCGGCAACATGGTCACGCAGGACGACGGCGACGCCGGCACCTCGGTGAGCGGCACCTGGTCGTACTCGACGAACACGGCGCTGACCGGGCTCGCCGTCAACGGCGACTACCGCTTCAACAGCGACACCACCACCGGGCACACCCACACCTGGGTGCCGACCATCACCGAGGCCGGCAACTACCAGGTCGAGGTGCACTACGTGTCGGAGTCGGACCGGCCGACGAACGCGCCCTACACGGTGCACTACAACGGCGGGTCGAAGACGTACACCGTCGACCAGACCGGCAGCGCCCGCGGCGAGTGGAAGACCCTGGGCGTGCACCCGTTCGCGGCCGGCACCACCGGCAAGGTCGTCCTCGGCGACGTGTCGGGCAAGTCGGTGATCGCCGACGCGGTGCGCTTCACCAAGTGGGGGGCGGCCACCAAGAAGGCCTCTGTCTCCAACGCGTGGAGCTCCTTCCCGGTCCGCAACGTCGTGCAGGACTGGGTCAACGGCACGTACGCCAACAACGGATTCATGGTGAAGGCGGTCGACGAGGCGGCCAAGGGTCGCGGCGGCCCGATCTACGAGGCCTCCGAGTACGCGTACAACAACGCCCGCCGGGACTACAACCTGCCGAAGCTGGTCATCACGTACGGCCGGCCCGGCGTGGCGGTCAGCCCGCCGACGACGCTCACCTCCACCGGCGCGGTGCTGGACTGGCCCGCGTACGTCGACCCGTCGTCGTCGACGGCGGACGACGCGGTGGAGTACCAGGTGCACCGCAGCATCTACCAGAACTTCACCCCGTCGGCGGCGACCCTGATCGCCCCGGTGTCCACCAGCACCCGCACCTATCAGGACACCACGGCGATCCCGACGGCGGCGGACAACACCGACCCGCTGGCGCGGAAGTTCTACTACTACATGGTCGCGGTGAAGACCCGCGACGGACAGGTCGTGGCCGGGCCGACCCAGTCGGCGATCCTGCCGAAGGCGGGCCAGATCACCCGGATCTACCGCACCGGCACCACGGACACCACGCTCTCCCAGGCCCGCCCGACGGAGAACGTGGACGTCTACGACGGTGACCCGTACGTCAGCCCGGGCAACAACTCGTCCTACTACGGGGACACCCGGGGCCTGGTGAAGTTCCCGACGCTGACCGGCATCCCGGCCAACGCCAAGGTCGTCGACGCCGACCTGCGGCTGTACAACAGCGGGCTCTACCCGGGCACCGACACCGACGAGTACGTCGACGTCCACAAGCTGACGCGGAACTTCACCGAGACCGCCGCGACGTGGAACACCTACGACGGCACCAACGCGTGGACCACCGCCGGCGGTGACTACGACACGACCTGGAAGGCGAGCTACAACCAGTTCACGAACGACCCCAAGTGGGCCACCTGGGACGTGACCCCGGCGGCCGACGGCTGGGTCAAGGACCCGACGAAGAACTTCGGCCTGCTGCTGCGGCAGCGCGACGAGGCGAACCAGACCGCGCGGGCGGTGCTGCTGTCGTCCGAGGCGCCGGAGCCGCTGCTGCGGCCGACGCTGGAGGTCACCTACCTGGAGCAGACCGCGGAGTCGACGTACTACGCGGCCTCGACCCCGGCGCTGGCCACCGCCAACTCCACGTACACGGTGCCGGTGACCCTGTCGAACCCGACGCTCACGGCGTGGAACCCGACCGACTGGGAACTCGCATACGACTGGAAGCGGGCCGACGGCGTCACCGACGGCGCCGACGCCAGTTACGAGTTGAAGACCGCGTTGCCGAAGAGCGTCCCGGCCGGCGGCACCGTCGACGTCTCCGCGCAGGTCAAGACGCCGCCGTCGTCCACCGAGGGCAACGAGCGCACCGACTACGTCCTGCAGTGGGATCTGCGCAACAAGCTCACCGGCAAGAAGCTCTCGGAGACCGCGTCGATCCCGGCGCTGCCGCAGAACATCTCCGTCGAGGAGCCGACCTCCGACCAGCTCGGCCTGGAGAAGTTCTACTCGTACGCGGGGAAGAACACGGGCGCCGGCGGCACCCTGATGAACAACCTGTACTCCGGCAACACGGTCTGGTCGTACAACGCGTTCAACAACCCGTCCCGGGGCCTGGCGACGTTCGTCCGGATGTCCTACAACTCGCTGGACACCACTGACACGGTGGCCGGGTACGGCTGGTCGTTGCAGGCGTCGTCGATGATGCGCCTCGGCGCCCCGCTGGACTTCCACCCCAATCCGAACCCGACGAAGGTCACCCTGACCGACGGTGACGGCACCAGCCACCGGTTCACCTGGGACGCGACCGCGAACGAGTGGAAGAGCCCGAAGGGCGTACACCTCTACCTGCAGAAGTACAGCAGCGTGGACTGCAAGCCCAACACCGACGAGCCGAAGGCGTGGGTGCTCACCCGGCCGGACCGCACGCAGTTCTTCTACGACTGCGAGGGCTTCCTGTCGAGCGTCGTCGACAACAACGGCAACGAGATGCTCTTCACCTACGAGGAGCGCAAGTCCAACAACAAGCCGACGAAGTTCCTGCGGTACATCACCGACCCGACCGGCCGGATCACCCTGACCATCGACTACTACGCCAAGGGTCAGACGTACGACTACATCAACGACACCACCTGGACGCGGGTCTCCGGCGCGACGAACCTGACCAACCCGAAGATCATCGACCACATCTCGCAGATCACCGACGTCTCGGGACGCAAGCTCACCTTCACCTACACCGACAAGGGCCTGCTCGGTGAGCTGATCGACGGCGCCGGGTCGGCGAACGGCACGCCGAAGACGTTCAAGTTCGCCTACGACATGACTCAGGGCAACAAGAACGTCAAGCTGGTCAAGGTCACCGACCCGCGGGGCAACGCGACCGGCGTGGTCTACAACTACCCGCAGACCGGGGACGACCCGAAGTTCCACTGGACCACCAAGTCCTACACCGACCGGCTCACCCACCTGACCCAGTTCGCCTACGTCGACCCGGACGGTCCGCAGGGCAACAACATCAACACCACGGTCACCGACGCGGAGAACCACGCCAGTCAGTACCTGCTGGACGGCTACGGCCGGGCGTACCAGACCACGAACGCCAAGAACGAGGTGACGAAGACCGGCTGGGACGACGACCACAACGTCATCCGGCTGGAGGAGGCGAACACCGCCGTCTCGACCTGGGCGTTCGACCCCAAGACCGGCTACCCCACCCAGATCCGCGACGCGGAGGCGGTCAAGAACAACTGGCCGGGCACCGTGCTGACCTACCAGCGCCAGCTCAACGGCTACGTGGCCGAGGTGGTCAGCAAGACCAGTTCCGAGGGCCGCAAGTGGACCTTCACGTACACCGCTGAGGGCGACGTCGCGACGGTCACCGACCCGGTGGGCAACACCACGTCGGCCGACGGCGACTACACGAGCGCCAACACCTACGACGAATGGGGTCAGCTGCTCAGCGCCCGGGACGCCAACGGCAACACCACGGCGTACGGCCCGTTCCACCCGAGCGGCTACCCGACGACCATCACGGACGCCGGCACCGGCAAGTCGTACTTCACCTACGACGACCGGGGCAACGTCACCGAGGTCAAGAACGGCAAGAACGCCAAGGTGACCCAGGCGTACGACACGTTCGGCCGGCCCACCACGAAGGTGGAGCCGATGGACGCGGCCAACAACCGCTTCATCACCACCAAGGCCCCGGTGTACGACCAGAACGACAACATCACCACCGCGTACGCCGCGAACGGCGCCGTGTCGACCTCCGTCTACGACAAGGCGGACCAGGTCGTCGAGACGCTCGCCCCGAAGGACGAGTCGGGCGACCCGGAGCGGAAGACGACCACGACGTACGACAAGGTCGGCAACGTCCTCACCGTCACCGAGCCGCAGGGCAACCTGACCTCGACGGCGGGCGACTACACGACGACCACGAAGTACGACGCGATCTACCAGCCGATCGAGGTCACCAACGGCCTCGGCCAGAAGGTGAAGTCGGAGTACGACAACGTCGGCAACGTCACGGTGCTGTACGACGCGAAGAAGACCGCCAGCGCGGCGGACGACTTCACCACGAAGTACGAGTACGACCTGAACCGGCGGGTCGTGAAGACCATCGACGCGGCGGGCAAGTTCACCACCGCCCGCTACGACAAGGACGGCCTGACGGTCGGCACCACCGACGCCGACGGCAACGAGTCGCTGGCGACGTACGACCCCCGCGGCGCGCTGGTGGAGTCGAAGGTGCCGCACAGCAAGGACGGCTCCGGCACCGTCACCTACCGCACCACCAAGTACGAGTACGACCAGGTCGGCAACCAGACGAAGCTGATCACCCCGCGCGGGGTGGACACCGCCGACGACGCGGACGACTTCTCCGTGGTGACCGTCTACGACGCGCTCAACCGCAAGAAGGAGGAGTGGTCGTCCTACGACAAGGACGACAGCCGTTACAAGACGCCCGACAAGACCTTCTACAGCTACGACGAGATCGGCAACCTGACGAAGGTCAGCGCGCCGCCGTCGGACGGGCAGACGGTCCGTAACGACACCGAGTACACCTACTACGACAACGGGTGGACCAGGACGTCCAAGGACCCGTGGGACATCGTCAACTCCTACGACTACAACGACCTGGGCCAGCAGACCAAGAACACGCTGAGCTCGGCCGGCGGGTCGACCACGCGGACGATGACCTGGCAGTACTACCAGTCCGGCAACGAGAAGGGACGGTCGGAGGACGGCCTGCCGGTCGGCAAGGACGTGGTCCTGGTCGACAACACCGACACCAACAACACCGCCTCGCAGGGCACCTGGACCAACGGGGCGGCCACCGGGCAGTGGGGCTACGACGTCTCCACCGCCCCGGCCGGCAGCGGATCGGCGCAGTTCAACTGGCAGCTGACCATCCCGCGCGACGGCACGTACGAGGTGTTCGTCCGGCACCCGCAGGTCACCGGTGCCGCGACGGACGCGAAGTTCACCATCACCCACGACGGCGGCAGTGTCACCAAGACGGTGAACCAGACGCAGAACACCGGCGCCTGGATCAGCCTGGGCAGCTACTCCTTCAAGGAGGAGGGCGTCCAGAAGATCACCGTCACCGACCAGGCTACCGGCAAGGTGCTGGCCGACGCGGTCAAGCTGGTGCGGGACAACTCCGCCGACGTCGACAACGAGCGCAAGGAGTTCACCTACCGGTACAACCCGAACGGGATGATGGTCGAGGTCAAGGACCTCAGCCCGGGCGCGAAGATCGGCCGGTACGACATCGCGTACGACCAGCTCAACCAGATCTCCACGGTGAAGGAGTTCGCCGGGCTCAGCGACACGAGCGCGAAGAACACCACGGCGCTGACCTACGACGACAACGGCAACCCGCTCACCTCGACCCACGACCTCACCTGGTCGAAGATCGAGTACGACCCGCGGGACATGGTCGCCAAGGTCACCAACGCCGACTCGCCGACGGCCGGCAACCAGCAGATCTCGTCGTTCACCTACACCAACCGCGGGCAGCTGCTCAAGCAGACCAAGCCCAACGGCAACACGGTGGACTTCGAGTACTACCTCGACGGCGCCACCAAGCGTCAGCTGGAGAAGACGTCCGGCGGCGCGACGGTCGCCGAGCACAACCTCCAGTACCAGGCCAACGGGCACCCGTCGCGGGACGTGCTGAAGCTGATGAACGCCGACAACTCGTCGGACTACATCGACAACACGTACGTCTTCAGCTACGACCCGCAGGACCGGATCGCCAAGCTGGACAAGACCGGTGACAGCACCTCGACGGAGACCTACACCTACGACGCCAACGGCAACACGGTGTCGCAGACCGTCGGGGGGACGACAAGCACCAGCAAGTACGACCGCAACCGGCTGCACTCGACCACCACGGCGGGTGTGACCTCGACGTACAACTACGACCCGCTGGGGCGCCTCGACACGGTGTCGGTCGGCGGCCAGCGGGCGCAGAAGTACTACTACGACGGCTTCGACCGGACCGCGAAGACCACCGCGGGCATCGGCGCCAACGCCAAGTCGACCACCTACGTGTACGACCCGTTCGACCGGACGGTGTCGCAGACGACGGCCGGCAAGACCACCCTGTTCACGTACCTGGGGATGGACAACCAGGTGCTGCGCGAGGAGGTCGCGGGCAAGGCGACGAAGTCGTACCAGTACGCGCCGTGGGGTCAGCAGCTGACCCAGATCAAGCACAAGGACGACGGCGCGCGGGAGTACTCGCAGTTCATCTACCGGCCGCGCGGCGACGTCATCGGCATCACGAAGGAGGACGGCAAGACCCGGGCGACGTACGGGTACACCGCGTACGGCAAGGACGACTCGTCGCAGTTCACCGGTGTGGACAAGCCGGGCGCGCAGCCGGCGGGCGAGGAGCCGTACAACGCGTTCCGGTTCAACGCCTCCCGGTGGGACGCGGGTTCGGGCACGTACGACATGGGGTTCCGCAACTACGACCCGGGCCTGAACCGGTTCCTGACGCGGGACACCTACGGCGGGGCGATGGCGGACATGGGTCTGGCCATGGATCCGTTCACCGGTAACAGGTACGCGTTCGCCGGCGGGAACCCGATCAGCTTCATCGAGCTGGACGGGCACCTGTTCGGGATGTCGTGGTCGGACATCGGCCACGCCACGCTGGACGTGGTCGGCATGGTGCCGGTGGTCGGTGAGGTAGCCGACGTCGCCAACGGCATCTGGTACGCGGCCGAGGGCAACTACGTCGACGCGGCGTTGTCGATGGCCTCGGCGATTCCGCTGGCGGGCAACGCGGTGACTGCGGCGAAGCTCGCAAAGACCGGCAAGAAGATCGCCGACGGCATCGACACCGCCAACGACGTCAAGAAGGGCGTCGAGGCGACCACCGACGCCTCGAAGGCGCTGCCCACCAACACACCGAAGCCGAAGACCGAGACCCCGGCGAAGCCGACCAAGTGCAACAGCTTCGTCCCGGGCACCAAGGTGCTCCTGGCCGACGGCTCGACCAAGGCGATCGAGGACGTCAAGGTCGGGGACCGGGTCCTCGCCTCCGACGTCGAGTCGGGCGACCGGCAGGTCCGTCCGGTCACCCAGCTCATCCGGGGTGACGGGGTCAAGAAGCTGGTCACCATCGTCGTGGACACCGACGGCAACTCGGGTGACGACACCAGCACGATCGTGGCCACTGACGGTCACCGGTTCTACCTGCCGGACTCCGGGGTCTGGGTGACCGCCGGCCAGCTCAAGGCCGGCGCCTGGCTTCAGACGTCGTCGGGCACCTGGGTCCAGATCGCTGCCATCCGGCACAAGACCCAGGTCCAGCGAGTACACAACTTCACCGTCGACGGACAGCACACCTACTACGTCCTCGCTGGCGAAACCCCCGTACTCGCCCACAACGACGCCTGCCCGGTCGGCAATGAGGTTCGCTACAACAGCGACGAGTTGAGTTCCGCGGCGTACAACGCCCGGGTCGATGCGAACTCCGCACACTTCCCGAGTGGACCGCGCACCTCGTCACCAGGAGGAAACGTTGCCGTAGCCAAGGTTGAGGGACACGACGGGCTCATCGTGGGATTCAGTAAGGGCGACGGATACCACGCCGAAGACCACATCATGGACCAGATCGACGCTCTGAAGGCGAACAACAAGGGAATCGGTAGGATTACCGACCTCTACAGTGAGCGTCAGCCGTGTTCGGTGTGCGCCGGGAAGCTGCCCGGCCATCTGGCGGACAATGCGAGAATTACCTGGTCCGTGCCATGGACCAACAACGGACTGATGAATTCGGTTTCCAATGAGATGCTTGCGAGAATGATCCGGCTGGCCGGCGGAGGTAGAGGCTAGCTGACAGGAGGTGGGGCGGTCGCCCCGCCCCACCTCCTGCCTCCGTCTTGCGGCTACAATAGGGCAATGTCTGGCTTTGATGAGTTCTCTGAATCGGTGGACCGAGAGCTCCGTGCCGCAGGTTTGCGCTCAGCCGACCTGGAAACAGGGGAAGGCGGCTATGCGATCCAGGCCGGCGAGGTGAGTAATACGGGTGAGCCTTGTCTGATCGTGATCTGGTCCGCGTCTGCGGAGTTGACAGATCGAGCGTTCGAGGAAATGCGGAGCGGCCAGCAAGGTGCCGGAACTGTCTTGCACGTGGGTCGAATCAAGCACTCGATGGCGGACGCCGTCTCGGAAATCCTCGTATCGGCCGGGATGGTCGCCCGGATCAGTTCTGACGACCTGGCCCCGGCAGTTGTCGAGGTCCTGCCCTCCTGACCTCACGAACCGCCACCGAGGCGTTTGCCCGGAATGGCTGATGGCTCACTGCGCCATGGCCCGCAGAACTCGTCGTGTTGATCTAGGGTGATGCGATGACCGCCGGGCGCGTGACGACGGTACTGTTCGACTTCACCTGGACTCCGTTCGCCAGAGAATCGGAACGTTGGGTGGGCAACGCGGAGGCATCGATCGACCAGACATTGACTGCCGGCGAGGCGCACCGTATTGTCGGCGACTTCGCGGGATCGGGCGATCCTCACCGTGCTGGAACAGATTCCTGGGGTTGACCAGGCGCTGGCGTCGGTCCTGCACGCGACACGCCGAAGCAATCGAGCCGTACGCCGACACCGTCGCCACCCTGTCCGCACTGCGTGACAGCGGTGTTCGCATCGGCGTCGTCAGCAACGTCGGCCGGGACATCCGCAAATGCTTTGCCCGGCACGGACTCGACGGTTATGTCGATGCGTTCGTCCTGTCGTACGAGGTCGGTCTCGTCAAACCGGACCCTCGGATCTGGGGCGTCGCCCTCGAAGCCCTCCATGCCGCACCGGGCCAGACCCTGATGGCCGATGATCATCCCACCTTCCCGGTGCTCGTCCATGCGGCAGAGCCTCGAAGGCATGCGCGAGACGCGTGTCGGTGAGGAGCTGTCAGGGCGGGCTGGGTGACCCGATCCGCGTCGGCGCGACCTGTGCGCGGTGCTGAGGCGTACCAGGCGGGCGGTATGTACGCTGCGGGATGCCGGTACCGCGACGGCACCCGGGCCTCCGCAGACCGGAACGGACGGCCTCGGCCTCCCGTCACCCGGCGTGATCAACCCGAAGCGTCCTCAGCGGTATTTCTGTTACCTCGACACACCGCCAACCACATTGACATTCATCACGCTTAGTTGTCCGGTTCGACCCTTGTTGGCCGCGATCCGCACCCCTAGCGTGGGCTGCGCGTCTAGGGTTCACGGGGAGTGGCGCGATGGAACTTCAGATTCGGCTTCTGGGCACAGTGGAGCTGTGCGTCGACGGCGAGACCGTCACGCCCGGCGCGGCGAACCGACGGGCCGTCCTGGCCGGGCTGGCGATCGAGGCGAACCACTCGGTCCCCCTGCCCCGCCTGGCCCGGATGGTCTGGTCCGATCATCCACCGACGTCCGCCACCGCGAACCTCCGTACCCACGCCGCCGGCCTGCGGCGCACGGTCGGTGACCGGCTGGTCGCCCGTCCGCAGGCGTACGAGCTGCGGCTGGCGCCGCACGAGCTGGACGTGACCGAGTTCCAGCGGCTGGCGGCGCAGGGGCGGTCGCTGCTCGCGTCGGCCGATCCCGCCGGCGCGATCGAGACGCTGAGTTCCGCCCTGGCCTGGTGGCGGGGCCCGTCCGGTGACGGCCTGCCCCGGGGCACCGCGCTGGACAACCGGTGGGCCGCCCTCGACGAGCAGCGGCTCCAGGTCTTCGAGGAACTGGCCGAGGCGCGGCTGGCCGCCGGTGAACACGCCCACCTCCTTCCCGACCTGCGCGCGCACCTGGCCGCGCACCCGCTGCGGGAGCGGGCCTGGGGCCACCTGATGCTCGCCCTCTACCGCTGTGGGGACGTGCCGGCCGCGCTCACCGTCTACCGGGACGCCCGCGCCGTCCTCGACGAGCAGCTCGGCCTGGAACCCGGCGCGGAACTGGCCCGGCTGCACCGGTCGATGCTCGACCGCGCGCCGGAGCTGTCGTACGTCGAGCCGGGAAGCGCGATCGTGACCGCCTCGGTGCCGGTCGCGGACCTTCGTCCCGCCGTCGGCTGGGCGGTGCCGCGGGAACTGCCGGCGGACCCGCTCACCTACGTCGCGCGTACCGGGGAGACCGCCGACGTGGTGGCGGCGCTGACCGCGGAGACCCCGGCCGCGGTGGTCGTCACCGGCGCCCCGGGCAGCGGCAAGACCACCCTCGCGGTACGCGCCGGGCATGCCGTCTCCGCCCTGTTCCCCGAGGGGCAGGTCTTCGTGGACCTCGGCTACCGGACCTCGGTGACGGCGGGGGAGGTGCTGGCCCGGGTCCTGCGTGCGCTCGGCGTACCGGCCGCGGACGTCCCCGAGAAGACCGACGAGCGGGCCGGCTGGTTCCGGTCGCTGGTGGCCGGCCGCCGGCTGCTGCTCGTCGTCGACGGGGTCACCCGGGCGGCTCAGGTGCGCCCGCTGCTGCCCGCCGGCCCCGGCCCGGCCCTGATCACCGTCGCCCAGCGGCACCTGGGCAGCCTGGACGGCGTACGCCGGGTGGCGCTGCGCCCGGTCGGGGGCGCGCAGGCCCGCAACCTGCTGGCGACCCTCGCCGGGCCGGAGCGGCTGGCCGCCGAGCCGGCGGCCACCGCCGACCTGGTGCGGATCTGTGGCGGATCGCTGCTCGCCCTGCGCATCGCCGGCGCCCGGCTGGGGCGGCGGTCCGGCGCGTCGGTGTCCACGCTCGTCGCCGAGCTGGGTGACGGGCGGGCCCGGCTGGACCTGCTGGCCTACGAGGACCTGTCGGTACGGGCGAGCCTGGCCACCGGCGTGGCGGTGGTCCGCTCCGACGACGAGCTGGCCGGCCGGATGCTCGAACTGCTCGCCGCGCGGCCGGGCACACCGGTGCACACCGCCGCGGATCAGCTCGGCGTCTCCCCGCAGCGGGTGCACCGTGCCCTGGACGACCTGGTCGACGCGCACCTGGCGCAGCGGGACCGGCACGGCGCCTACCGGCTGCCGACGCTGGTGAGCGACTACGCCGCCGAACTGGCCGCGGTGGGGCACGTGTCCGTCCGCGAGGCGGCCGAGCAGCGGTTCGACCCACGCGCCGCCTGAGGACCGGGACCGGCGCGAAATCGCTGTGGGACGCCTCTGGTGCGCGAGCCGGTCACGGGCTGACACTGAGTCATGACTCCTCAGCGCGTACCGCTGCTCGCCGGCCTGGTCGTGCTGTTCGCGGCGGCCTGCACGGCGACCGGCCACGACGGTGCGTCCACGGCGCCCACCCCGACGGCCGCGGCGGCGTCCGCGCCGGCCGGGACCGAGGCGCCGCAAGCCACGCCCACTCCACCCGTGCCGACGGAAGCCGAGCCGGCCGCCGGATCCTGGCGCGTCACCTGGGGCTGGGGAGTGCCCGGCGGCCCGGCCCGGGTGACCCATCGGGTACGGGTGCCGGTCACCCCACCGCCCGGGGAACCACTGCCCGTCCTGGTGTCGGTCGACGTCGGCGACCATCCGGCGGAGGGGTACAGCCGGATCACGTTCGCCTTCCGCGGCCCCACCCCGTCCTACGAGGTCTCCTACGTGCCGCAGGTGGTGACCGAGGGGCGCGGGGCGCCGGTCGCGCTGCCCGGCACCGCGTACCTGTCGGTGCGGTTCGATCCGGCCCAGGCGCACGACAACCGGGGCGGCAGGACGGCGAAGCTGCCGCCCGCGGCCATCCGCTTCCCCACGCTGCGCGGATGGGCGGTGGCCGGTGACTTCGAGGGACACCTGGGCTTCGGGCTGGGCCTGCGGCCGCCCGAGGGCGGCCGGCTGCCCGTACGGCTGGGGGAGGGCGACCGCCCGGACGGCACCCACGTCGTCTCGGTCGACGTCCGGCGCGGCTGACGCGGGTCCGCGTCAGCGGTCGATGACGGTGTTGTTCTCGTCGATGCCGTGGGTGCGCCAGTAGACGTCCCACTCGTCGTCGACGTGCTTCGGCACCTTGCCCTCCGGGTAGCGCACGTACGGCGGCGCCGGTTCCTCGCCGTTCGGTACGCAGGAGCTGCCGCCCTGCGGGCCGACCGCGATCACCGGGTACTCGTCGCTGCCGCAGATGCTCTGCCGCAGGGAACACCCGGTGGTCGCCATCAGCCCGGTCAGCCCGAGCACGGCAAGAACGATCATGATTCGAGTTCGCACGGGAAGAATTCTCGTCGCCGCGGGCGCGCCCGCCATCGGTACGCGTACTCAGATCCCGTGCCGGCGCCGGCTCAGGTCAGCTCGCCCCGCACGATCGCCACCGCCACCCGGCAGAACTCGTCCATGTCCGGGTTGAACCCGGCCGCGATGTCGGGGTGCAGACCGGAACGGGTCTCGTCGAGCAGCCGACGGCAGACATCCTCCACCGGCTCGCCCGCGTACCCCGCGCGGACCCGGTCGGCGGCCGCCTGCAGGGCCGAGGTCAGCTGATCCTCCAGCGGGCCGCGCAGCTTCTGCTGCACCGGGTCGAGCCCGCTCGGATCGAGCGTGACATGTGGCTCCGACATCGGCACTCCCTTCCTCGGCGTCCGCGGTACCCCACCGCGGACGTCGGTCAAACCATCGTCGGTACGGCCGACACCCGGACCAGATACGAGAACTCCTCCGCCGGCTCCTCGGCGTACGACAGCCGGCGGATCTGCCGGTCGTCGGACCAGAGCGCGACGTCGACAAGCACCCCGAGGTGGGCGAGACCGATGGAGGAGACCCGCTTCTTGTCCTGGAGCACCGCGCACACGCCGCCCAGCAGCGTGCTGGCGTCGGAGGTGCGGTGCCCGGGCGGACAACGCAGGGTCAGGTCCACCTCGACCGGCCCGGTCAGCGGGGTCCACCCGGTGCGCTGGGCCGCCGTGCAGGCGGCCTGGAGCAGGGTACGGACCCTCGTGGCCTGCCGGTGCCCGGCGGCGAAGATGGACAGGGCCTCGGTCTTGACCGGGGGCAGGCCGCTCACCTCGAACGTCAGGGCGAGAGCGCGGGTGTCCTGCACGACGGCACCTCCTCGGGGGAATCCTGCCCAACCGGGGAACGCACGCACGGCACTTCCCTGCAGAACCAACCGATCGGGCGGGCGATGGGGGACGGCCGGAGGCGCATCGGCGTCGACGGCGACGCGCCGGCTACGGAGCCAGCCCCACGCTAGTGCAGACCGCTGACGCTGGGTAGCCTCCCCGTTTCACTACGTGGGACGAGCTGTCGGTCGTCCCGGCCGGTTCGTGCTGTCGCCGTCACATGTCCGTGATGTTTCGCTCCGTCGCAGGTCGGGCACGTTCAGCCGCACGACACGCCCGGGGCGTCGGGCGATCGGGCCGATGCCCCGGTCGTCTCGCCGTGCACCGGGGCGCGGGTCACTCCCCGGTTCTTCGCCGAAGAGAGGGGGAGGGTGATGACGACAGTCCCCGACACGGCCGCACGGCGGCCGGCCGGACGCGCGGCGGCGGCAGCCGCCGCGCTGGCGTTGGTGGCCCCGCTGGCCGCCTGCGGATCCGGCGGCGACGGCGGCGTCCCCACGATCAACCTGTACTACCCGCCCGAGCAGAACCTGCAGAAGGTCGTCGACACCTGCAACACGGCGGCGCAGGGGCGGTACCGGATCGACTACCGGGTGCTGCCGCGCGAGGCCGACGAGCAGCGGGTGCAGATGGTGCGGCGGCTCGCCGCGCAGGACAGCGGGATGGACGTGCTCGGCCTTGACGTCACGTGGACCCAGGAGTTCGCCAGCGCGAAGTGGATCCGGGAGTGGACCGGCCAGGACAAGGCCGAGGTCGAGCAGGGCACGCTGGCGGGCCCGCTGGACACCGCCCGGTACGAGGACAAGCTCTACGCCGCGCCCAAGAACACCAACGTGCAGCTGCTCTGGTACCGGTCCGACCTGGTGTCGCAGCCGCCGGAGACCTGGGACGAGATGATCTCCGCCGCCCAGCAACTCAAGGAGCAGGGCAAGCCGTACCAGGTGCTCACCATGGGCGCCCAGTACGAGGGCCTGGTGGTCCTCTACAACACGCTCGCCGAGAGCGCCGGGGGCAAGATCCTCAGTGACGACGGCAAGAAGGCGGAGATGGACGCCGGCGCGGTACGCGCGCTCGACCAGCTCCAGAAGTTCGCCACCTCGGGCGTGACCTCGCCGTCGTTCAGCAACGCGCTGGAGGACCCGGTGCGGCTGGAGTTCCAGTCCGGTAAGGGCGCGTTCCAGGTGAACTGGCCGTTCGTGTATCCGGCGCTCCAGGAGGCCAACCCCGACCTGGCGAAGAACGTGAAGTGGGCCCGGGTGCCGGGCATCGACCCGGGCACACCCAGCAAGGTCACCATCGGCGGGGTCAACCTGGCGGTCAGCAGCTACTCCAAGCACCCGGAGGAGGCGTTCGAGGTGGCGCGCTGCCTGCGCAACGCCGAGAACCAGAAGTTCTCCGCCGTCAACGACGGCGTGCCGCCGACCATCGAGGCCGTCTACGACGACCCGGAGATGACCGAGGCGTACCCGATGAAGGAGACCATCCTCGAGGAGCTGAA
Source organism: Micromonospora sp. CA-248089 (assembly GCF_050948515.1). Lineage (NCBI taxonomy): Bacteria > Bacillati > Actinomycetota > Actinomycetes > Micromonosporales > Micromonosporaceae > Micromonospora > Micromonospora sp. CA-248089. The sequence continues at coordinate 4,307,026 of NZ_CP192016.1, read as the reverse complement.
GGAGCCGGCGGTCCGGCCGCTGACCCCGGCGTACCAGAGCATCTCCACGGTGATGTCGGCGATCCTGTCGCCGCCGTCGGCGATCCGGCCCGAGCAGACCGCTGACGAACTGCGCAAGGCGATCTCCGACGCGCTGGAGTCCAAGGGAGTTCTGCCATGAGCGTGAACGCCACCCCGGCCGGCGCGCAGGCCGCCGCCGAGGCCGAGGCCGAGCAGCCGGGCGGCCGGCACGCCGCCGTGCCGGAACAACGGTCCCGGCGCGGCTCCCGCGCCCCGCTGAGTGAGAACAAGCGCGCCGAGCGGCGCCTCGGCCTGCTGCTGTGCGCACCGGCCGCGCTGGTCATGGTGCTGGTCACCGCGTACCCGATCCTGTACTCGGTCTGGCTGTCGCTGCAGCGGTTCGACCTGCGCTTCCCCGACGAGCGGGAGTTCGTCGGGCTGGAGAACTACGTCACCGTGCTGACGAACGACTTCTGGTGGACCGCGTTCGGGGTCACCGCGCTGATCACCGTGGTCACCGTCGCGATCGAGCTGGTGCTCGGCATGGGCCTGGCACTGATCATGCACCGGACGCTCGTCGGCCGGGGCATCGTGCGGACCGCGGCGCTGATCCCGTACGGCATCGTCACCGTCGTCGCGGCGTTCTCCTGGCGGTACGCCTGGACGCCGGGCACCGGCTACCTGGCGAACCTGTTCGACGGCAGCGCCCCGCTCACCGAGCGGGCCAGCTCGCTGGCGATCATCATGCTGGCGGAGATCTGGAAGACCACCCCGTTCATGGCGCTGCTGCTGATGGCCGGGCTGGCGCTGGTGCCGGAGGACCTGCTCAAGGCGGCCTCCACCGACGGCGCGACGGCGTGGCAGCGGTTCACCAAGGTGATGCTGCCGGTGATGAAGCCGGCCATCCTCGTCGCGCTGCTGTTCCGCACGCTCGACGCGTTCCGGGTCTTCGACAACATCTTCGTGCTCACCAACGGCGGCAACGAGACGTCGTCGGTGTCGATGCTCGCCTACAACAACCTGATCCGGGGCCTGAACCTCGGCATCGGCTCCACGATGTCGGTGCTGATCTTCATCACCGTGGCGATCATCGCCTTCGTGTTCGTGAAGCTGTTCGGCACCGCTGCCCCGGGCAGCGACGATGGGGAGAGGCGCTGACATGGCAGTGGAAACCACCACGCGGGCGAAGGTGCGCTGGGGCCTGCTGGACGTCGTGGTCGTCGTCTTCGCGCTGGTCCCCGTGCTCTGGATCGCCTCGCTGTCGTTCAAGACCCCGGCCACGCTCACCGACGGCAAGTTCTGGCCGCGCGAGTGGACCCTGGACAACTACCGGACCATCTTCGACACCGACCAGTTCGTGCGCGCCCTGGTCAACTCCATCGGCATCGCGCTGATCGCCACCACCATCGCGGTGGTGCTCGGGGCGATGGCCGCGTACGCGATCTCCCGGCTGGACTTCCCGGGCAAGAAGGTGCTGGTCGGGGTATCGCTCCTGATCGCGATGTTCCCGCAGGTGTCGCTGGTGTCGCCGCTGTTCGAGATCGAACGGCAGCTCGGCCTGTTCGACACCTGGCCCGGTCTGATCCTGCCGTACATCACGTTCGCGCTGCCGCTGGCGATCTACACGCTGTCGGCGTTCTTCAAGCAGATCCCGTGGGACCTGGAGAAGGCGGCGAAGATGGACGGCGCCACCCAGGCCCAGGCGTTCCGGCGGGTGATCGCGCCGCTGGCCGCGCCGGGCGTGTTCACCACGGCCATCCTGGTCTTCATCTTCTGCTGGAACGACTTCCTGTTCGCGATCACGCTCACCTCGACCGAGCGGTCCCGCACGGTCCCGGTGGCGCTGCAGTTCTTCACCGGCGAGTCGCAGTTCGAGGACCCCACCGGGGCGATCTGCGCCGCCGCCGTGGTGATCACCGTGCCGATCATCCTGTTCGTGCTCTTCTTCCAGCGCCGCATCGTCTCCGGTCTGACCTCCGGCGCAGTCAAGGGATAGGTGGTAGCAATGGCCGACATCGTGCTGGACAAGGTGAGCAAGCGGTTCCCGGACGGGACCACCGCCGTACAGGACGTCGACCTGGAGATCGCCGACGGCGAGTTCGTCATCCTGGTCGGCCCGTCCGGCTGCGGGAAGTCCACCACGCTCAACATGATCGCCGGGCTGGAGGACATCAGCTCCGGTGAGCTGCGCATCGGCGGCGAGCGGGTCAACGACAAGGCGCCGCGGGACCGCGACATCGCGATGGTCTTCCAGTCGTACGCGCTCTACCCGAACATGACGGTGCGGGAGAACATGGCGTTCCCGCTGCGGCTGGCGAAGCTGGACAAGGAGACCATCAACCAGAAGGTCGACGAGGCGGCGAAGGTGCTGGAGCTGACCGCGCTGCTGGACCGCAAGCCGGCGAACCTGTCCGGCGGCCAGCGGCAGCGGGTGGCGATGGGACGGGCGATCGTCCGCCAGCCCAAGGCGTTCCTGATGGACGAGCCGCTGTCGAACCTGGACGCCAAGCTGCGGGTACAGATGCGCACCGTGGTGTCCCGGCTGCAGAAGCAGCTCGGCACCACCACCGTCTACGTCACCCACGACCAGACCGAGGCGATGACGCTCGGCGACCGCGTGGTCATCATGCGGGGCGGCGCGGTGCAGCAGGTCGGCCCGCCGCAGGAGCTGTACGACCACCCGCGCAACCTGTTCGTCGCCGGGTTCATCGGCTCGCCCTCGATGAACTTCGTGCACGCCGTCGTGGAGGACGGCCGGCTGCGGACCGCGCTCGGCGACGTGCCGGTCGGCGACCGGATCCGCCGCGAGCTGGAAGGCGGCGACGCGCCCCGGGAGCTGATCCTGGGTATCCGCCCGGAGCACTTCGAGGACGCGGCCCTGATCGACGACGAGACCCGCCGCCGGGGCATGGAATTCGAGGCGCCCGTCGACATCGTCGAGTCGATGGGCTCGGACAAGTACGTCTACTTCACCGTCGAGGGGGAGCGGGCCACCGCCGCCGAGCTGGAGGAACTGGCCGCCGACACCGGTGCCGCGGACTTCGCCGGCGGCGGGTCGAACCTGGTCACCCGGCTGTCGGCGGAGTCGCCGGTACGCGAGGGCGAGTCGCGCCGGGTGTGGTTCAACCTGGAGAAGATCCACCTGTTCGAACCGGGCAGCGGCCGCAACCTGACGCTGCACGAGGGCCGGTCGGCCGGAGCGCTCGCCGACTGAGCGCGCCCTCCGGAGGTGAGTGGAACGCCGTGGGTTCTGACACCCATGGCGTTCCACTCGCACCCGTCCGGAGCTACCAGGAGTGGCGCAACTCCAGCCCGAGGAAGCGGGCGTAACCCGTCAGCGCGGCGTCCACCCGCCCCCGCAACGCGGCGTCGAACGGCACGAGTTGCTGCACCCTGACGGTCACCGCCCGCGCGCCCGGCGTCCGCGTCCAGGTGCCGACCACCCGGCCGCCGCGCACCACCGTGGACCGGAACATCCCGTTGTTGCCGGGGACCACGGCGGCGGCGTGCGCCGGGTCGAGCATGAGCGACCGGTCCTTGACGCCGAGCAGGTATTCGTCGAAGCCGGGCAGCGTGTGCACGTCGTCGACTGGTGCCCGGGGCGCGTCCAGCAGCGCGGCGTCGACCACCGCCGCCTCGCCGTCGACCTCGACCGGGGCGAGCAGGTCACCGGCCAGCGTGATCGCCCGCGTCGCGTCGGTGACGGTCAGGCCGGTCCACCGGGCCAGCTCGTGCCGGGACACCGGGCCGTGCCCGCGCACATAGCGGTGCGCCAGCAGCGCCAGCGCCTCGTCGCGCTCGAGGCGGCGCGGCTCGGGCGCCCACTCGTCGAGCAGGGCGAACGTCTGCTCGGTGCCGACGTGCGGGGCGATGCAGGTGACGCCGCGCTGGCTGGCGTACCAGAGCAGGTGGTAGCCGCGCTGGCCGGCCGTGGCCAGCCCGGCGGCGCGCAACGCGGCCACGCACTCGGCGCGGGTCAGCCGCCCGCCGCCGGTCAGCGCCGCACCCAGTACGTCGCAGGCCCGCTCGCCGTCGGCGACTGTCAGCTCGAGTTGCCGCCACCGCCCGGCGATGCCGGCGAGCGTCCGTACCCCGGTCAGCTCCAGCATCCACCGCGCGTCGCGCGACGGGACGAGATGCACGGTGCCGCGCATCGGCCAGGTGCGCAGCGCCTCACGCCGTTCCAGCGCCGCGCGGATGTCGTCCTGGGTGGCGCCGGGAAGGCGGACGCCGAGCGACCACAGCCCGCTCGCCGCGTCCTGCGCCTGCATCGCGCCGAACCACTCGACCACGTCGGCGACGCCCTGCGGACGGGTGGTGGGGTGCGGGCGCAGCAGCAGGCCGGTCATGCGCAGCGCGAGCGCCTCGGCGCGGCTGAGGCGTACGGTCACGGGCGTCAGCGTAGGCCTGGGGTACGACACCCGGCCCCTGATCGCGCTGCGCCGGCGACGTTGCCGACCCCAGCGCGATCCCCCGTTCAGGTTCCCGGCGCGGGGGCGGCCGGTGCGGCCGGCGCCGGTCCGCTCAGCATCCCGCGCGAGCTGGGCGGAGACAGCGGTTACGCACGGAACTTGCGCAAATCTTGAGCCACGCTCAGCCCAGGCGCCGGTGCATGACCAGCAGGTCGACGTACCCCTCGGCCGGGTGCCGGAAGCCCTCCGGCACCCGGCCGACCACCTCGAAACCCAGCGACCGCCACAGCGCGACGGCCCGGGTGTTCGTCGCCACCACGGCGTTGAACTGCATGGCCCGGTAGCCGTCGGCCCGGGCCGCGTCGAGCACGTGCGCGGCCAGCGCCCGGCCGACGCCGCGCCCGGCGGCGGCCGGGGCGACCATGAACGAGGCGTTCGCCACGTGGTCGCCCGGACCGGCCTGGTTCGGCGCCAGCTTGGCCGAGCCGAGCACCGTGCCGTCCGGCGCCACCGCGACCACCGTCCGCGCCGGCGGGCCCGGCATCCACAGCTCGCGGGCCCGCTCCTCCGGGACGTCGCGGGGCCAGGTGTACGTCTCGCCGGCCGCCACGATCTCGCGCAGGAACGGCCAGATCAGCGGCCAGTCGGCGGGCGTGGCGGTGCGGATCTCCACCCGCAGAGCATGCCACGCCCGGCGTTTGACGGAACAAGTAACGGGTAGTCGCCGGAGCTGACCCGAAACGAGGAGGGAACGTCTGATGGATGGCCAGGTCAAGGTCGCGGTGATCTACTACAGCGCGACCGGCATCACCTACCAGATGGCGCAGGCGGCGGTCGAGGCGGCGGGGGAGGCCGGCGCCGAGGTGCGTCTGCGCAAGGTGCGTGAGCTGGCGCCCGACGAGGCGATCCGCTCCAACTCCGGCTGGCAGGCGCACCGGCTGGAGACCCAGGACGTGATGGAGGCGCAGCCGGACGACCTGTCCTGGGCCGACGTGATCATCATGGGCTCGCCGACCCGGTACGGCATGATCGCCGCCCAGCTCAAGCAGTTCATCGACACCACCGGACCGCTCTGGGCCGCCGGCGCGCTCGCGGACAAGATCTACAGCGGGTTCACCTCGACCGCCACGTCGCACGGCGGCCAGGAGGCGACGCTGCTGTCGCTGTACACGGTCTTCTACCACTGGGGCGGCATCGTGGTGACCCCCGGCTACACCGACCCGAGCCAGTTCGTCGCCGGCAACCCGTACGGCGCCTCGCACACGAGCAACAACGGCGAGGTCGCCCCGGACCACGTGGCGCTGGCCGCCACCGCGCTGACCGCCAAGCGGGCCGTGCTGATGGGTGCCGCGCTGAAGCGGGGCATGGCCGGCTGACCCGACTGGCGACCGGTGGCCGGACGGGGGCTCTCGAACCCGTCCGGACCACCGGTCGCCAGTGCCCTACCCGCGTTCGGCCGCTCCATGCGCGCTCAGCGCCGGCCGGTCGAGCAGATGCCCGAGCAGATCCGCCAGGACCCGCGTGCCGTCCTGGCTCAGCACCGACTCCGGGTGGAACTGCACCCCGGCGAAGCCCGCGCCGCGCAGCGCGTGCACCGCGCCGTCGGCCGGGTCGCGGGACACCTCGACCGGGCCGTACGGGCCGGGGACCCGGTCGGCGTCGGCGAGGGCGGTGAAGCTGGCGTAGAACCCGACCCGCCGGGTCGTCCCGAACACCGGCACGTCCCGCGGCAACCCCTGGTACGGCGCGTCGCGGCGGTGCAGCGGCAGGCCCAGTAGCCCGGCCAGCAACTGGTGGCCCAGGCACACCGCGAGCGTCGGCCGGCCGGACGCGAGCAGCTCGGTCAGCAGCGCCCGCAGCGCCACCATCTTCGGCGCGGTCGCGTCCCGCGGGTCACCCGGGCCGGGGCCGACCACCACCATGTCGTAGCCGTCCAGCGGGCCCGGGTCCGGCCAGTCCCGCCGGGTCACCGCCAGGCCCAGCGCGCCGAGCTGGTGGGCGAGCATGCCGGTGAACGTGTCCTCGCCGTCGACGATCAGCGCCCGGCGCCCGGCCAGCCCGCGCAGCGCGAGCGCCCCCGGCTCCCGCTGCTCCAGCCAGAACCGGGCCAGCGGGACGTTGCGGGCGGCCAGCGCCGCGCGTACCTCCGGGTCGTCGGCGTACCGGACGGCCGCCCTGGCGCCGGCGTGCGGCGCGTCCGGGCCGAGACCGAGCGCGGCCAGCACCCCGGCGGCCTTCGCGTGCGTCTCGGCCACCTCCCCGGCGGTGGTCGAGTGCCGGACCAGCGTCGCGCCGACCGGCACCCGCAGCGCGCCGGTGGGGGAGATCTCGGCGGTACGGATCAGGATCGGCGCGTCGAGCGTCTGCCGGCCCTGGTCGTCGCGGCCGAGCAGCGCGAGCACCCCGGCGTAGTAGCGCCGCCCGGTGCGCTCGTGCCGGGCGATCACCCGGCAGGCGTTCTCCATCGGGCTGCCGGTGACGGTGGGCGCGAACATGGTCTCCCGCAGCACGTCGCGCACGTCCCGGGAGCAGCGCCCGGCCAGCAGGTACTCGGTGTGCGCCAGATGCGCCATCTCCTTCAGGTACGGCCCGACCACCTGACCGCCGTGCTCGGCGACCACGGCCATCATCTTCAGCTCCTCGTCCAGCACCATGTACAGCTCCTCCACCTCCTTCGGGTCCTGCAGGAAGCGCAGCAGCTCGGCCCGGTCGACGGTCGCGCCGCGGTGCCGGAACGTGCCGCTGATCGGGTTCATCTCGACCAGCCCGTCGGCGACGCTGACGTGCCGCTCCGGGCTGGCGCCGACCAGGATCCGGGTGCCGGTGTGCACCAGGAACGTCCAGTACGCGCCCCGCTCGCGCATAAGCAGCCGGCGCAGCGCGGCGAGGGCCGCGGCCAGCGGGTCGCCCTGCACCGTGGCCCGCATGGTGCGGTGGATGACGAAGTTCGCCCCCTCGCCCCGGCCGATCTCGTCGGTCAGCACCCGTTCCACGATCGCCGCGTACTCGTCGTCGGCGATGTCGAAACCGGCGTCGCGGGTACGCACCTCGGCGTCGGGCAGGTCGTCGAGCAGGTCGGCCAGCGGTATCCGCCGATGCTCCTCGACCGCCAGGAACTCCAGCGGCAGCCCGTCGTCGACGCACTCGAAACCGCGCTCGGTGACCTGGCGGAACGGCACCAGGGCGAGCGTGTGCGGACCGGCGCCGTGCTCGGGCAGCGGCAGGTCGGCGAGGCGGCCGGCGGTGCGTACCGGGCCGGTGAACAGGTCGACGTGGTCGGCGCCCTCGCGGCGGACGAGCGCGAACGGGCCGGGGTCGCGGCCGGCCGCGACGGCGGCGAGCGGGTCGGACAGGCGGGTCATCGGGTCTCCTCGGTGTGCCGGTGGCCGCCGGTGGAGGCGACCCGGGATGCCGGGAGAGACCGGCGGCCGCCTCGTCGGGCGGCCGCGTGGGGAAGCTACGCGCGGGGATGGGCCGCCGGGTCGGCGGGCCACCAGCAGGACAGGTGCGCGGGCATGACGGTGACTGTACGCGATCGGCATGCACCGTGGAACCCGATCGCGCGGCACCGGGTACGGATCTTGGCGTGACCACCGGTCACGGCGGGTAGGTTGACCGGCGATGGACATTCTCGCTCTGGATCTGGGCACCTCCTCGGTGCGCGGCCTGGTGCTCGACGCGGACGCCGCACCGCGCCCGGGCGCGCTGGCCCGGCGCCGGGTGCACCTGGTCACCGGGGACGACGGCAGCGGGACGCTCGACGGCCCGGCCTACCTGGCGTGCCTGGTGGAGTGCCTGGACGAGCTGGCCGCCGGCGGCCACCTGTCCGACGTCGGCCTGGTGGCCACCTCCGCGCAGTGGCACTCGGTACTGCCGGTGGCGCCCGACGGCACGCCGTCGGGGCCGGTGCTGACCTGGCTGGACACCCGGCCGGAGCCGCCCGCGGGGATGACCGGGCCGGCCGACCCGGCGGACTTCCACAGGCGTACCGGAACGTGGTGGCACCGCTGCTACTGGTCGGTGCGGCTGCCCTGGCTGCGAGAGCGCGCCGACCGGTCCGCCCGCTTCACCGGGCTCGCCGAGTACGCGCTCGGCACGCTGCTCGACGAGGCGCCGATGTCCATGTCGCTGGCCTCCGGCACCGGGCTGCTCGACCTGTGCCGGCTGGACTGGGATCCCGAGGCGTGCGAGCTGGCCGGCGTCCGCCCGGACCGGTTGCCGCCGCTGGCCCCGGTCGGCTGGCACGGCCGGCTGAACGCGGCGTACGCGCGGCGCTGGCCGCAGCTGGACGGCGCGCGGTGGCGCCGCCGGTCGGCGACGGCGCGGCCGCCAACGTCGGGTCGGGATGCGTCGACCCGACCCGCGCGGCGGTGACCGTCGGCACCTCCGCGGCGGTCCGCATGATCGAGGCCGTGCCGGTCGGCGCGGAGCCGCCGCCGCTGCCGGAGCAGCTCTGGCGTTACCGGGTCGACCACGAGCACGTGGTGACCGGCGCGGCGTACTCCAGCGGCGGCAACCTGTTCGCCTGGGCGGCCCGCGAGCTGCGGCTGCCGGCGGGCAGGGAGCTGGAGATGGCGCTCGATCGCGTCTCCGGCTCGGTGCGGGCCAACCCCCGCTTCGGCGGCGACCGGCCACCCGGAACCGCCCCGGCGGGCTCGGGGGAGCTGCGCGGACTGAGCTTCGGCACCACCGCCGTGGACATCCTCGCCGGCCTGATGACCGGCCTGTGCCGGCTCGTCGCCGACGACCTGACCCTGCTGGAGGCCGGCATCGGCGAGCCGATGGAGGTGATCCTCGGCGGTGGGGCGCTGACCGCCTCGCCGTGGTGGCGCGGGGCGTTCCTCGACGTGCTCGCGCCCCGCCGGGTGTGCTGGCAACGCAACCCGGAGATCGGCGCGACCGGCGCGGCGCTCGTCGCGCTCGGCCGGGTGGCGGAGGCGGGCGACATCGCCGGGGTCGGCCGGACGGACGAGGCCGCCTCGCACGCGTGACCGTCCACCCGAGGCGCTGACCGTCCTGGTCACACCGTCCGGGCGGCCGTTGACACGGACCGACGGCCTGATTGGATGGACTCCGCTCCCCGACGTGGTGGGGCGGGACGAGGAGGCAACCGTGGGCGCAGGTCCCGACCCGGTTCGCGGTGCGGCCCCTCAGCCGCACCGGCGGCGCTCCGGGTTCCGGCTGCGGGACTGGCGGATGGGCACCAAGCTCGCCACGGTGCTGGTGATCCCCTCACTGGCGTTCCTGGTGCTGGCCGGCATCCAGACCCGGGGCCTGGTCGGGCAGACCACCACGCTGAGTGCCTTCGCCGAGCAGGTCGGCATCGGGCGGCAGATCGCGACCGCCGTCGACCGGCTGCAGCACGAGCGGGACCGCACCGCCGGGGAACTGGCCGCGTTGCGCCGGGCCGGCACCGGCGCGGACCGGGACGCCGCCGTCGCCGCGCTCCGGCCGCTCCAGGAGGCCACCGACCGTGCGGTGGCCGAGCTGCGCGCCGCGGCGGCACCGCTGGCCGACGCCGACGCCGCCTGGCGCGTCTCCTACTCCGAAGCGATCGAGGCGTACGACCAGGTGGTGAACATCCGGGCGGCGGTGGCGCCGGCGGTGCTCTCCGCCGACACCGTGCTGAGCAACTACCACAGGTCGATCGCGTCGCTGCTGAACCTGCTGGCCGAGCCGTCGCCCGGCGGTGGCCGGCAGGAGCTGACCGAGGCGGTGCTGCGGTACGTGCAGCTCTCCCGGGTCAAGGAGCTGTCCTCGCGCGTCCGTGCGGAGCTCTACGCCGCCGCCCGGGCCGGCCGGTACGAGCCGGACGCGCAGGTGACGCTCAGCGACCTGCGGGCCCAGCAGCTCACCGCGCTCGGCGCGTTCCGGGTCGCCGCGACCTCCGACCAGATCCGCCGGTACGACCGGACCTCGGTCGACCCGGCCTTTGTCGCCGCCACCCAGCTGGAGGAGCGGACGCTGCCCGCCGGCGATGCCCGGCCGGCCCTGCTCGACGCGACCCAGTGGTGGGCGGCGAGTGAGCAGCGGCAGGAACTGTTCCGCCAGATGGAGAACGAGATCGTCGCCGACGCGGTCCGCCAGGCCGACGACGCCAGCGCCCGCCAGCTGCGTGACACGCTGCTGGTGGGGGGCGCGATCGCCACCGTGCTCCTGTCCGCGGTGCTGATCTCGCTGCTGGTCGGCCGGTCGGTGGCCCGCTCCATGCGGCAGCTGCGCGGGCAGGCGCTGCGGATCGCGCAGGTGGACCTGCCGCTGACACTGCAACGGCTGCGGACGGTGGACCGCCCGATCGGCGCGATCGACGTACCGCCCGCGGTGATCGACTCGCAGGACGAGATCGGCGAGCTGGCCGAGGCGTTCGTGGCGGTGCACCGCAGCGCCGTCGACGTGGCGGTCGAGCAGGCGATGATGCGGCGCAACGTCAACGCCATGTTCGTCAACCTGGCCCGGCGCAGCCAGGTGCTCGTCGAACGGCAGTTGGAGCTGCTCGACGACCTCGAACGCGAGGAGAGCGACCCGGACCAGCTGGAGAACCTGTTCAAGCTCGACCACCTGGCCGCCCGGATGCGCCGTAACGACGAGAGCCTGCTGGTGCTCGCCGGCACCGAGTCGACCCGGCGGTGGAACCGCCCGGTGGGCCTGGGCGCCGTGCTGCTGGCCGCGAGCGCGGAGATCGAGCAGTACCAGCGGGTACGCCACGAGAACCGGACCGACCTGCACGTCGTCGGGCACGCGGTGGGCGACCTGGTGCACCTGTTCGCGGAGCTGCTGGAGAACGCCACCGCCTTCTCCCGTCCGGAGACCGCGGTACGCGTGGTCGTCGAGCCGGACGGCCGGGGTGCGCTCGTGCAGATCGTCGACGAGGGGCTGGGCATGAGCCCGTCGGCGCTGGCCGAGGCGAACGCCGTGCTCGCCGAGCCGCCGGCCGCCGACGTGTCGGCCTCGGAACGGATGGGCCTGTTCGTGGTGAGCCATCTCAGCGCCCGCCACGGTGTACGGGTGCGGTTGAGCGCCGGCCGGGAGGGCCTGGTGGCCCGGGTGCGGATCCCTGTCGAGCTGCTCGCCGAGGCGCCCGCGCCGGAGGTGGGCCAGCCGGCGCCGGTCCGGCTGGCGCGCGGGACGGCTCAGCCGGCGCTCACCGGCCCGGTCTCCGCGTCCGGGGCGCTGGCCGGGGCGACCGCCGAGCTGCCGGTGGCCGGGTGGCGTCCGGTGCCGGGCCGGCCCGCGGCGCTGCCGGTGTCCCCGCTGACCGGCCGTCCGCTGGGTGACGGGACGGACGCCGGAGCCGGTGCGCCGGTGCCGGCCGCCGCGCCGGTGACGGTGCCGCGTCCCCGTCCGGGCCGGGCCGAGGACGTGCTCACGCCGGACGCCGGGGCGGCGGGCGGCGGCTGGTTCAGCCGGCAGGGCCCGGCCTCGTCGTCGCTGGGTGTGACGCCGGCACCGGCGGCGACGCCGGTGACCGGAGGGACGAACGAGCGGGGCCTGCCGGTACGCGTGCCGATGGCCCAGCTCACCTCGGTCGCCCCGGCCGACCGCCCGGACCGACCGGTGGTGCGGCACGAGCCGGACCCGGAGGCGGTCGGCGGCATGCTGTCGCGCCTCTACAGCGGCGTACGGCGGGCCGAGGCCGAGGAGACCACCGAGATGTACCTGCCGCGCGACGAAGGAGGACGACGACAGTGACGACGTTGAGCCAGGAGGCACGCGACCTGAGCTGGCTGGTGAACGCGTTCGCCGAGCGCGTTCCGGGGGTGGCGCACGCGGTGGTGGTGTCCTCCGACGGCCTCCTGGTGGCGATCTCGGCGCACCTGCCGCGCGACCACGCGGACAAGCTCGCCGCGGTGACCTCCGGCCTGATGAGCATCACCGCCGGGGCGGCCCAGATGTTCGACGGTGACGTCGTCAAGCAGACGGTGGTCGAGATGGGGCGCGGCTACTTCCTGGTGATGCAGATCCGCGACGGCTCGATCCTGGCCACGCTGGCCGGGGCGGACGCCGACATCGGTGTGGTCGGCTACGAGATGGCGCGGCTGGCCAAGCAGGCGGGCGAGATGCTCACCCCGGCGCTGCGCGCCGAACTGCAGCAGGCGCTGCCGCGCTGATCCGCCGGCGTCCGGCCGGCCCACCACCGGCCGGACGCTCACCGTTTCACAGCCCGTTGCGGCGGATCACGTCGCGGTACCAGTGGGCGCTGCGCTTGAGCACTCGCCGCTGGCTCGCGTAGTCGACGTAGACCAGGCCCCAGCGCTGCTCGTATCCCTCGGCCCACTCGAAGTTGTCCAGCAGCGACCAGACGTGGTAGCTCTCCAGCGGCACCCCGTCGCCGATCGCCCGGTGGGCGGCGGCGAAGTGGTCGCGCAGGAAGGAGACCCGCCCGGGATCGTCGACGTTGCCGTCCGCCCCGGGCACGTCGGGGCAGGGCAGCCCGTTCTCGGTGATGGTGATCGGCACCCGGCCGTAGTCGCGGGTGACCCGGGTGAGGATGTCGTACATGCCCTCCGGGTAGATCTGCTGCCACTCCGCCTCGGAGGTCGGCCACTTGCGGACCGTGCTGCCGTCGCCGGTGACGTAGATCGGCGTGTAGTACTGCACGGCGAGCAGGTCGACCGGGCTGGAAATGATCTTCAGGTCGCCGTCGCGGACGCCGCGGACCATCCGGCTGTCCGGGCCGAGGTCGTCCAGCACGTCCTGCGGGTACGCGCCCTTGAAGATCGAGTCGAGGTAGAGGCGGTTCTCGTAGCCGTCGTAGAGCCGGGTCGCGGCTGCCGACTCGGCGGAGTCGTCGGCCGGGTAGCAGGGGTGCAGGTTGAGCGCCGGGCCGATCCGGCCGGTGAGGCCGGAGGCGCGCAGCGCCTGCACGGCGAGGCCGTGGGCGAGCTGGAGGTGGTGGGCGACCAGGTATGCCGCGTCCTCGTCCTGGAAGCCCGGGGCGTGGTGGCCCCAGATGTAGCCGTTCTGCACCACGGTCTTCGGCTCGTTGACTGTCAGCCAGACCGGCACCTGGTCACCGAGGGCGCGGAAGACCGCGTCGGCGTACTCGGCGAAGCGCTCGGCGGTGTCCCGGTTCTCCCAGCCGCCGTCGTCCTGAAGGGCCTGGGGGAGGTCCCAGTGGAACAGCGTGGCCATCGGCGCGATGCCGCGCTCGTGCAGCCCGTCCACCAGCCGGCGGTAGAAGTCGAGGCCCCGCTGGTTGGGACGGCCGGAGCCGTCGGCCTGGATGCGGGGCCAGGAGATGGAGAACCGGTAGCTGCGCAGCCCCAGGTCGCGCATCAGGTCCAGGTCCTGCTCGTACCGGTGGTAGTGGTCGGCCGCGACGTCGCCGGTGTCGCCGTTGCGGATCCGGCCCGGCGTGTGGCTGAAGGTGTCCCAGACGGACTCACCCCGCCCGTCCTCCTTCGCGGCCCCCTCGATCTGGTACGCCGAGGTCGCCGCCCCCCAGCCGAAGCCCTCGGGGAAGCGCAGCCCGCGGTCCGGCTCCGGGTCGGTGACGCGCTCGGGCGGGCTGTCGCAGCCGCCGAGGGCGGCGGTGGACGCGGCGATGCCCGCCGCGGTGGCGCCGGCGAGCCCGGTCCGGGCCGCGCCGGCCGCGGTCGCGGACAGGGCGGCGCGGCGGAGCAGGCGCCGTCGGGTGAGTAACGACATGAGGTTTCTCCTCGGAGTGACGGGCCGCCCTGGGCCGGGAGCGCTCCCATTCTAGCCAGGAAGCGGCCGGCCCCGATCCGGCGGTCGCGGCGAGGTGCGCGCGGCCGGCGGGCGGCCGGAAAGTGGGTGGGCGGGGGCGTCGCTCGGGAACACCGGGGGCGGCGTGAGCGGCGAGGGGTGGGGTGGATAGCGAGAAAGGCCGTCCGGGTGGCGTGTCACGCCTGTCCCGTCGGCCTCTTTTGCCGTCGACAACGGGGGTTTAGTGTGGGGACGGGGGAGGGCAACCCCCGTCCCCAACGATGGTGCACACACGCACGAAGTGGAATTGGCGTCCGTCGTGCGCGTCGCGCGGGAGCCGGGCCACGCGAGTGGCTCTGGTTCCACCTCCCTCCGTCTGGCGGGTGGCGGCCGGCGGCGGCGTCCGGGCTGGTCCGCCGTCGGCCTCTGGGCCGACGCGCCGGGCGCGGGTGCACCCGGCGATCCAGTACTTGTATCACCGTCGATGGAAGCGCTCCCATCGGCGATGCTGCGACTGTAACGCCCGTCACGGGTTTGGAAAAGCCCCTAAACGAGATCGAAACATGGAAGCGCGTATCTGCGCTGGCCGTTGTGGTGGGAGCGCTTCCATGTCACACTCTCGTCACGCCACGCGGAGCCAGTGAACGCGAGCGCGGGCCGCCGAGGGCACCCGGTGACGAACCGGTGCGGCGTCCCCATCCCCGGCACGGCCGGGACGACCACCTTTCCGGACGCCTCCGTCCCCCCGCGTACGCCCGTCGTCGCGTGGAGGCGCCCCGCCGGGACCCCGAGGTCCCGGCCCGGTCCGAGGAGACACCGCCCACATGAGACTTCTGGCCAGACGTCGCCGTACGGCGATGGTCGCCGCCACCGCCCTCGTCATAGGCGGGGTGGCCCTGCCCGCGGGCGCCGCACAGGCCGCACCCGCCTGCGACGTGACCTATGCGACGAGCGACTGGAACAACGGGTTCACCGCCACCGTCACCATCAAGAACCTGGGCGACGCGCTGAACAACTGGTCGCTGAAGTTCGCCTTCCCGAACAGCAGCCAGCGCGTGGTTCAGGGCTGGTCGGCCCGGTGGAGCCAGTCCGGCAGCGAGGTCACCGCGACGAACGAGTCGTGGAACGGCAGCCTGCCCACCGGCGCGTCCACCAGCATCGGCTTCAACGGCAGCTACAGCGGCAGCAACCCGAAGCCCACCGCGTTCACCCTCAACGGGGTCGCCTGCAACGGCGCGCAGACCAACCAGCCGCCGACGGTCTCCCTGAGCGTGCCGTCCGGCCCGTTCGAGGCGCCGGCGGACGTCCCGCTGACCGCGACCGCCGGCGACGCCGACGGCACCATCAGCAAGGTCGAGTTCTACCGCAACGGCCTGCTCGTCAACACCGACACCACCGCGCCGTACGGCTACGACCTGCTCGACCTGCCGGCCGGCAGCTACACGGTGCAGGCCAAGGCGTACGACAACGCGGGCGGCACCGCCGTCTCGGAGAAGTCGTTCACCGTCACCGCGGCGACCGGGCCCAGGCTGGTCGCCAGCCCGTCGGCGGTCACCGTGTCCGAGGGCGGCAGCGCCACGGTCCGGTACACGCTCAGCGCGGCGCCCACCGCCAACGTACCGGTGAGCCTCGCCGTAACCGGTGACAGCGACATCACCGTCTCGCCGTCCACGCTGACGCTCACCCCGAGCAACTGGAGCACCGGCGTCACCGCCACGGTGTCCGCCGCGGAGGACTCCGACACGGTCGGCGGCACCGCCACGATCACCGCGTCGGCCACCGGCTACGCCCCGATCTCCGTCGTCGCCACCGAGGCGGACAACGACACCCCGGGCGGCGACAACGACTACATCAAGAAGTTCCTCGACCAGTACGGCAAGATCAAGAACTCGGGCTACTTCAGCCCCGAGGGCGTGCCGTACCACTCGATCGAGACGCTGATCGTCGAGGCGCCCGACCACGGCCACGAGACCACCTCGGAGGCGTTCAGCTTCTGGCTCTGGCTGGAGGCGCAGTACGGCCGGGTCACCCAGAACTGGGCCCCGTTCAACAATGCCTGGACGGTGATGGAAAAATATATTATTCCGAATCATTCAGACCAGGCCACCGCCGGCTCGCCCGGCACCCCGCAGTACGCCGCCGAGCACAACCTGCCCAGCCAGTACCCGTCGACGCTGGACGCCAACGTCCCGGTCGGCCAGGACCCGCTGCGCTCGGAGCTGCAGTCCACCTACGGCACCGGTGACATCTACGGCATGCACTGGCTGCTCGACGTGGACAACACCTACGGCTTCGGCCGCTGCGGCGACGGCACCACCCGGCCCGCGTACATCAACACCTTCCAGCGGGGCACCCAGGAGTCGGTGTGGGAGACCGTGCCGCAGCCGTCCTGCGACACGTTCAAGCACGGCGGCCCGAACGGCTACCTGGACCTGTTCGTCAAGGAGTCCAGCGCCCCGGCCAAGCAGTGGAAGTACACGAACGCCCCGGACGCCGACGCGCGTGCCGTCCAGGCCGCCTACTGGGCGCTGACCTGGGCCAAGGCGCAGGGCAAGCAGGCTGACGTGGCGGCCACCGTGGCCAAGGCCGCCAAGATGGGCGACTACCTGCGCTACGCGCTGTTCGACAAGTACTTCAAGAAGATCGGCAACTGCGTCGGCGCGAGCACCTGCCCGGCCGCCAGCGGTCGTGACTCGGCGCACTACCTGCTGTCCTGGTACTACGCCTGGGGCGGCGCGTACGACGCCTCGCAGAACTGGTCGTGGCGGATCGGCTCCAGCCACAGCCACTTCGGCTACCAGAACCCGTTCGCGGCCTGGGTGATGACCAACGTCTCGGAGCTGAAGCCGAAGTCGCCGACCGCGGCCTCCGACTGGCAGAAGAGCCTCGACCGGCAGCTGGAGTTCTACACCTGGCTCCAGTCGGCCGAGGGCGGCATCGCCGGTGGCGCCACGAACAGCTGGGACGGCAGCTACGCCCAGCCGCCGGCCGGCACCGCCACCTTCTACGGCATGTTCTACGACGTCGACCCGGTCTACAACGACCCGCCGTCGAACCAGTGGTTCGGCATGCAGGCCTGGTCGATGCAGCGCATCGCCGAGCTGTACCTGGAGACCGGCAACGCGAAGGCCAAGGCGCTGCTGGACAAGTGGGTGCCGTGGGCGATCGCCAACACCACGCTCGGCACCAACTGGTCGATCCCGTCGGACATGAAGTGGACGGGCCAGCCGGCCAACTGGAACCCGAGCAGCCCGCAGCCGAACACCAACCTGCACGTCGAGGTGACGGTCAAGGGCCAGGACGTCGGCGTCGCCGGCGCCTACGCCCGCACGCTCATCGCGTACGCGGCGAAGTCCGGCAACACCGCGGCGAAGGACACCGCCAAGGGCCTGCTGGACGCGCTCTCGGCGTCCGCCGACAGCAAGGGCGTCTCGACGCCGGAGAAGCGCGGCGACTACAAGCGTTTCGACGACGTCTACAACGCCGCCGACGGCCAGGGTCTCTACGTCCCCAACGGCTGGACCGGGAAGATGCCCAACGGCGACGTGATCGCCCCGGGCAAGAGCTTCCTGGACATCCGCTCGTTCTACAAGAACGACCCGGACTGGCCGAAGGTGCAGGCGTACCTGGACGGCGGTCCCGAGCCGGTCTTCAACTATCACCGGTTCTGGGCGCAGGCGGACATCGCCATGGCGTACGCCGACTACGGCACCTACTTCCCGCAGGGGTGAGGTGACCCCTCCTCCGTGGGCGGGCGCGAGCCCGCCCGCGGAGGAGGCCGACCCGGCCGATGGGGGAACGGAGCGGCCGGGTCGGCGAACGGCCTGACGCCCACGGTCAGGCCGGGTGGGCCGGCCGTCCGGCCGACGCAGCGGACCGGCCGGCCCACCACTCCGCCCGGCGACGACCCATGGCGCGAAAAGGCACGCAAAAATCAGCGGTCCACGGGATCACATCCGGGCTCTGGACGGAGTAACGTATTTGACGGAGAGGCCGCTCCCCCCGTGGCGGCCTCTCCATTATTCTGTGCGCGCCGCCACACCGTCCGCGCCCGCCGCGTCCACCGGGTGCCGCAGCCCCGGATGGCCGGCCGGCAGCGAGCGCCGGATCACCATCCAGCTCCCCGCCAGCGCCGCCGCGATCAGCGGCCAGGTCAGCGCCGCCCGCGCCACGGTGAGCGCGACCACCTGCCCGTACAGCCACAGCGGGACGAACACCGCGACCCGCAGCACGTAGGTGGCGGCCCACACCCAGCTGCCCCGGCCGTACGCCCGCAGCAGCGCCGGGTCGCGCCGCCACCGGGTCCGCTGGCCCAGCGCCGTGCCGACCACCACGCCCAGCAGCGGCCACCGCACCACGATGCTCACCACCCAGGCCAGCGCGCTCGCCGTGTTCGCGGCGATCTGGAGCAGGAAGAAGTCGGCCGCCCGGCCGGTGCGCAACGCGATGAGCGCCGCCACGCAGACCGCGAGCAGCCCGACCAGTACCGAGCGGGGACGGTCGCCGCGCCGCCACCGCCAGCCGGCGACCGCCGTACCGGTCAGCACCGCCGCGAGCACTCCGCCGCCCAGCCCGCCGAGCACCCAGCCGAGCCCGAACGCCAGCGGCGGGAGCGTCGCGTCCACCGCCCCGCGCCGGCCGCCGAGCAGGTCGGCCAGCGACTCCGGCCGCGGCCCGTCCGCCGGTTGCCGCTGCGGCGTGCCGGTCACGCGCCACCTCCTCGAATCGCCCGCCTCACCGTACGCCGCCACCGATGGCGCTCCGCCGCGCGCGTCAGCGGTCCTACCGTTAAGTTGTCCGGGTGCGGGAGACGGCGAGGGGTTGGACGGCGGTCTGGTTGGTCGTACTGGCACTGTTCCAGACAGCCGTGTTCGGGCTGGTGTGGCGCTTCGCCGTACACACCGAACTGGGCCAGTGGCTGGACACGGTGGCGCTCACCGGCAACCGGATCGGCCAGGACCGCATCGACGGTCCGGTGGACACCCTCCTCAACGCCATGTCGGTGGTGTCGCTGCTGGCCGCGACCGCCGTGATCGGCTTCATCGCGCTGATCCGGGGGCGCAAGGCGCTCGCCGTCACCGCGACGCTGCTGATCGGCGGCGCGAACGTGACCACCCAGGTGCTCAAGCACTACCTGGTCCGCCCCGACTTCGGCATCGACCCGGAACGGGCCGCCGCCGGCAACAGCCTACCCAGCGGGCACACCGCCGTGGCGGCCTCGGTCGCGATCGCGCTGATCCTGGTGCTGCCGCGCAAGCTGCGGGTGACCGGAGCGTTCCTCGGCGCCGCGTACGCCGCCGCCGCCGGTGTCGCCACGCTCTCCGCCGGCTGGCACCGGCCCAGCGACGCGGTCGCCGCGTACCTGGTGGTCGGCGCGTGGGCCGCCGTCGCCGGGCTGGTGCTGCTGTTCTTCCAGCGGGAGCAGGCCGTGGTGGAGCCGGGCGACGCGCACCGGATGGCCGGCGCCGTGCTCGCCGGCCTCGGCGTCGTCGCCCTGCTGGCCTCCGCGGTGGCGCTGTCCTGGCTGGTCGACCGTTCCACCATCCCCGTCGAGGCGCTCGGCCGCCGTCCGCTGTTCATCGGGTACGCGGGCAGCGCGGCCGGCATCGGCGGCACGATCGCGGTGGTGGCCGCGCTGGTGCTGGTCGTGGTGCACCGGCTGGTGCCCCGCTGGAAGGGCTGACCGCCGGTGGAGCACGTGCGGGAGGCGTTCCGGGCCGAGTGCGCGCGCCTGGAAGGGGTGCTGCGCGACCTGGACGACGCGGCGCTGGACCGGCCCACCCCGTGCCCGCCCTGGCGGGTACGCGACCTGATCGCGCACGTGAGCACCGGAGCCGGGCGCCTGGCCGGGATGCTCGCCGAACCCGCGCCGCCGCGCGCCGAGGTCGACGCCGCCACCTACTTCGGCGCGGCCAAGTTCAGCCCGCCGGTCGACCGGGACCGTATCGACTCGGCCCAGCGGGCGGCCCGAGAGCACCCGGGCGCGGCCGAGGTGGCCGAGGAGTTCGCCCGGGCCTGGTGCGCCACCGATGAGGCGGTCGCCGGCGCGCCGCCCGGCCGGGTGGTACGCACCCGCCACGGTGACGCGATGGCGCTGCCGGAGTTCCTGCGTACCCGCGTGGTGGAGGTCGCGGTGCACGGCCTGGACCTGGCCGACGCGCTGGACCGGGCACCGTGGCTGACCCCGGCCGCGGCGGACGTGGTGGTGGGTGTGCTCACCGGCGGCGTGCCGGTGCCGCCGGTCCTGCGCTGGGACGCGCTCACCGTGCTGCGCAAGGCCACCGGGCGGCTGCCGCTGACCGGCGGCGAGCGGGCCGAGCTGACGCGGGCGGGCATCGGCCGGCTGGCCTTCGGCGGCTGACCTCAGCGTCCCGCGCACCGCCGCAGGTGCGCCAGCACGATCGGGTCGATCCGGCCGGGCACGAAACGTTCCTCCAGGTTCTCCAGACCGGTCCAGGCCGCGAGCGCGTCGTCCAGGCCGGCCGGGCCGACCGGGTGACCGGTGGCGGCGAGCAGTTCCGCCACCTCGGCGGCGAGCGGGCCGGTGAGGTCGCTCAGCGTGGCCGGGTCGGGGCGGCCGAACAGCATGTGGTGGATGCCGAGCAGGCGGCCCAGCTCGGCGACCGGATCGGGATGGTCGTCCACCCGCAGATCCACCAGTTCGTCGCCGGTGCCGGCGTACCCGCCGTGGCGCTGCACCACGAGCATCGCGGCGCTCTGCCGGCCGCGCCGGTCACCGCCGGCCGCGTCACCGGCGGTGAGCGCCGCCAGCAGGCGCTGCGGGAACGGCAGGTCGTCGCGGGCCAGCCAGGCGTCGCGCAACGCGTCGATCACCTGCGGGCCGCTCAGGATGTTGCCCTGCGCGGCCCAGCCGTCGCCGGCCTGCCCGCCGGCCCACGGATGGCAGCGCGGCCCGGTCCAGGTGGCCCCGTCGCCGGTCGCAGCGACCACGGCGAGCTGCCGGTCGTCGCGGCCCGGGTCGGCGGCCACCAGCCCGGCCACCGCGTCGGTGGCGGTCACTCCGGTGCGCAGCAGCGCGAGCGCCTGCGCCCGGTAGGCGAGGTTGGCGTGGGCCTGGGTGGCGACCGCCCCCACCTCCGCTTCGGCGGCGGGCACCAGCGCCCCGGCGGCGAGGAACCGGCTGGCCACCGCCACACCGTGCAGGCGCCCGTCGGCGGAGCGGGCGACGAGCGAGAAGGTCACGCGCGGATCGTAGCCCGGGTGCGGCGTCCGGCACCGGCGTCGCCGGTCAGAACGGCGGTGCGGCATCCTCCGGCGGGCGGCCCCAGGCACGCCGCGCGTCGGCCACCGCCACCGCCGTCAGGACCACCGCGGCGACGCCCGTCGCGACGAGCGGCGCGAGGCGCACCAGCAGCGGTACGGGCAGCAGCAGCGCGGCGATCCCCACCAGCCGGGACGGGGAGACCCGGCCGAACACCTCGTACTCGAAGCGGGCCCGGCCGGCCAGGAACAGCGCCGGCCCGCCGAGGATCATGGCCAGCCAGGGCAGCTCGTTGTGCCCGGCCGGATGTTCGATGACCAGCTCGTAGCCGATCGCGGTGGCGACCACGCCGATCACCATGACCAGGTGGGTGTCGGCGGCGGAGCGGCCGACGGTGGCCGGGTGCGCGGCCCGGGTCACCGCCTCGCCCAGGATCTGCCCGGCGCGCTGCACGTAGATCCGCCACAGCAGCACCGAGGTGGCGAGCGCGAGGGCCAACGCGGTGACCATGCCGGGGCTGGTGGGGGAGCGGGTGAACGACAGGCCGGCGAGCAGGATCGTCTCGCCGAGCGCGACCAGGAAGATCTGCTGGTAGCGCTCGGCCAGGTGCTCGCCGTGGATGTCCCAGCGGGAGACCGTCGAGCGGCCCAGGCCCGGCACCGGCCAGCCGAAGCGGCCGCCGAGGTACTCCAGCAGCAGCGCCGTGCTCCAGAGCACCACCCGGGCGTTCACCGGCAGCAGCGCGCCGGCCAGCCAGAGCACGCCGGTGGCGCAGAACGTGATCAGCATGCGCAGCTTGAGCCGGCGGTACTGGATCTTGTGCAGCACCAGCATGAGGATCGCCGGCCGGCTCACCTGGGCCACCACGTACGCGGTGGCGAACATCAGGCCGCCGTGGCTGAACGCGCGGGGGATCGCCACCCCCATCACCATCGCCGAGATCAGCGCGGTGATCACGATGACCTGCAACCACAGGTGGTGCGGGTCGTAGCGGCTGGTCGTCCACGCCGTGCCCTGCCAGACGCCCCAGAGCGCGAGAAGCAGCAGCAGCGTCTTGCCGCCGCCGGTCACCGCCGCCCAGCCGGTCTGGCCGTCCTCCAGCACCAGGTCCTCGAAGGCGCGCGCCGAGATCCGGGTCAGCGCGAACACGTACACCAGGTCGAAGAAGAGCTCCAGGAACGTGGCCCGGTCGGGCCCGCCGCCGGACGTGCGCAGCGCGGCCGGCTCGGCGGTCCTCACCGCCGCGCTCCGTCCCCGGTCCGACTCATGCGGCAGTCGTAACACTCTTTCCCGGCACCTCGGTGCGGATCACCCATATCTGCCTGGATCTTGCTCCGGGCGCTGCCGGACGGGCACCATCGACGGGTGACGAACCGATGGGGCATGACCGTGCCGTTGGGCGGAATTCCGCTCGCCGACCACGCCGCTGTCTACGCGGCCCTGGACGACGCCGGGTTCACCGACGTGTGGTCGTCGGAGGTGGCCGGCGCCGACGCGTTCACCCCGCTGGCCCTGGCCGCCGCGTGGTCGCCGCGGCTGCGCCTCGGCACCGCGATCACACCGGTGTTCACCAGAGGACCCGGACTGCTCGCGATGAGCGCCGCCGCGCTGGCCGAGGCCGCGCCGGGCCGCTTCGCGCTCGGCGTCGGCGCCTCCTCGCCGGTGCTGGTACGCGACTGGAACGCGATCGCGTTCGACGAGCCGTTCAAGCGCACCCGGGACGTGCTGCGGTTCGTGCGGGCCGCGTTGCGCGGCGAGACCGTCGACGGGGAGTTCGACACGTTCGCCGTCCGGCGGTTCACGCTGGAGCGCCCGCCCAGCGTGCCGCCGCCGGTCGTGCTGGCCGCGCTGCGCCCCGGCATGCTGCGCCTGGCCGCCGCCGAGGCCGACGGGGTGATCCTCAACTGGCTGGCCGCCGACGACGTGCCGACCGCGCTCGCCGAGGTGGGGGAGCGCCGGCCCGGCTTCGAGGTCGCCGCCCGCATCTTCGTCTGCCCCACCGAGGACGCCGTCTACGCCCGCGCACTGGGCCGCCGCATGATCACCGGCTACCTGACCGTGCCCGCGTACGCCGCCTTCCACAGGTGGCTGGGCCGTCAGGACTCGCTCGGCCCGATGTGGGAGGCGTGGGCCGCGGGGGACCGGCGGGGCGCCTCGGCCGCCGTACCGGACGAGGTGGTCGACGCGCTGGTGCTGCACGGCTCGCCCGAGCAGTGCGTGGCATCGGTCCGCCGGTACGCGGACAACGGCGTCGACGTGCCGGTGGTCGCGGTGCTGCCCACCCCCGAGATCACCGAAGGTGGCGCGGCGGCCTGGATGGATCTGCTGCCCCGGCTCGGCCCCGGAAAGGTGGCCTGAGATGAACCTGACCGACCGGGTGGTGGTGATCACCGGAGGGGCCGGCGGGATCGGCGCGGCGCTGGGCCGCCGGTTCGCCGCCGAGGGCGCCGCCGCGATCGTCCTGGCCGACCTGGCCGCCGACGCGGCCCGCGCCGCCGCCGACGCGATCGGCCCGGTGGCCAGCGGCGTCGGGCTGGACGTCACCGACGAGGCGGCGGTGCACGCGCTGGTCGACGAGACCGAGCGCCGTCACGGCCGGATCGACCTGTTCTGCGCCAACGCCGGCGTGGCCACCGGCGGTGGCATCGAGGCGCCCGACGCCGACTGGGACCGGGCCTGGAAGGTGAACGTGCTCGGGCACCTGCACAGCGCCCGCGCCGCGCTGCCCGGGATGCTCAGCCGGGGCCAGGGACACCTGCTGCTCACCTGCTCCGCGGCCGGACTGCTGACCGCCGTCGGCGACGCCCCGTACACCGCCACCAAGCACGCCGCCGTCGGTCTCGCCGAGTGGCTGGCGATCACCTACCGGGACGCCGGCATCCGGGTCAGCGCGCTGTGCCCGCAGGGCGTGGACACCCCGATGCTCGCCGACGGCCTCGCCGAGGGACACCTGGGCGCCCGGGTGATCGCGGCGTCCGGGACGATCCTCACCCCGGACCAGGTCGCCGACGCGGTGGTCGCCGGTCTGGCCGAGGAGCGGTTCCTGATCCTGCCGCACCCCGAGGTGGCCGACTACGCGCGGCGCCGCGCCGAGGACCCGGACGGCTGGCAGGCCGGGCTGCGCAAACTCGTCCGGAAGCTGCGGGCCGCCGACCGCTGAGCCCGCCCTCACGACGCGGACGGTCCGGTCAGCGTCGCCACCGGAGCGGCCCCGGATGGACCGTCCACAGCACCTGCCGCCACCGTGACCGGGCCGCGCGCAGTGCGTCCGCGAAGCCGGCGCTCAGCCGTGCGGCCCGGTCCGCCTGTTCCGGCGTGACGCTGCCCGGCGCGAAGCCCGCCTGGTTGAGCAGACCGGCCAGCTCGTCCACCGCCGCGCCATCCGGGTCGCCGCTCGCCGCGCCCTCTCCGGGCCGCGCCGCGCGCGCCTCGGCGAGCGTCCGGCGGGCCCGCTCAGCCACCTCGGCCGCTGCCAGGTCCGGCCCGACCGGGTGCCCGGCCAGGCGCAGCGCGTCGGTCAGCTCCCGCCACGCACCGGCGACCCGCGAGCCGGGGTCACCGGTTTCCAGGCGGGAGCGGGTCAGCCGACGGCGCAGCGCGACCAGCACCGCCAGCACCGCCCCGACCAGCAGCGCCAGCCCGCCGACACCACCACCGACCAGCACCGGCGTGCCGAGCCCGCCCTCGTTCCGCGCGGGCGCGGGCGCGGCGGCCGGGGGAGTGGCGCTCGGCTCCTCGGTGGGCGCCGGCACCTCCGACGGTGGCGGGTCCTCCGGCTGCGGCCGGAAGTCCTCCTCCACCGGGCGGGGCTCGGAGTCGGGACGTGGCATCGGGTCGAACGGCACCCAGCCGACGCCGTCGAACAGCACCTCCGGCCAGGCGTACGCGTCGGCGGCCCGCACCGGCCCGTCGCCCCTCGGCACGAACCCCACCACCACCCGGGTCGGCAGGCCGGCGAGGCGGCCGAGCACCGCGAACGCGGCGGCGAACTGCTCCGAGGTGCCCCGCTGCCCACCGCCGTTACGCGGTCCGAACAGGAAGAACGCCAGGTTCGGGTACGCGTGCCCGCTCGGCGCGTCGGCGGTCACCCGATAGTGCTCGGCCAGGAACGTGGCGATCGCGTCGGCGCGCGCGTACGGGGCGCCGTTCGACTCGGCGAGCTGGGCGGCGAGCCGGCGCAACGGCTCCGGTGCCCCGTCGGCCACCCGCAGCACCCGGGCGACCTCGTCACCGGCGGGCACATTCGCCGTGCTCAGCAGGTTCACGTCCGGGCGCTCCCGCACCGAGGACACCGCGTACCGCAGCCCCGGCGCGAGCCCTTCCGGGCGGATCAGCGTCCCGGTCGCCGGGTCGTACGCCACCCGCGCACCCGTGACCTCGCGCGGCGTGGGCACCGCCGGCAGCAGCCGCCCGGTCAGGTCGCCGACGGTGATCTCCTGGCGCACCTCGTCGGTGGCCGCGTCCGGGGCCGGCTCGGCGGCGGGCAGGATCCGCCCCGCGTTGCGGTACGTGGCACCGACCCGCCAGGTCACGCCGTCGTAGTCGCTGAGCACCGCCAGCCGGATCCGCGGCGGCCCGCCGTCGCCCGCGGCGGCGACGGTACGCACGTCGAGCAGCCGCTGGTCCGGGTTCAACGCCCACCCGGAGATCCGGATCAGCGGGTTCTCGTCCAGCGACTCCACCCGGGGCGGTTCCACGTACCGGCGCGGGTCGACGGGCCGCTCGTCGACCTGGGCGGCCACCACCGGGGCGAGCAGCGCCGCCAGCGCCACCACCACGGCGAGCCCGGCCGCGCTCGCCGCGACCAGCCGCAGCCGCACCGCCGCGCGTACCGCCGGATGGAGACCGGCGACCGGATCGGCGCCGGGCCGTCGCGGCGCCCGGGCGTCGCCAGGCCGGCCGCCGCGACCGCCGCGAACAGCACCGTCGGGCCGATCGCCGGATCCGCGTTCGGCCCGACCACGTAGAGCGCGCCGGCGTACAGCAGCGCCGGCGGCAGGTAGCCCAGCAGCACCCGTCCGGCGCGCAGCGCCACCTCGGCGGCGGTCAACCCGGTCAGCCACGCCGCCACCACCGGGACCAGCACCGTGTCCGGGGCCGGCTCGACCGGGATCATCGCGGTGAGCAGCCGGGGAATCGCGTTGCGGGCCGCGTCGGCGGTCACCTCGCCGAGCCCGCCCGGCAGCGCCGCGTGCGCGGCGGCCAGCCGCAGCGACAGCAGCGTCCACCCGGCCATCGCGGCCACCGACAGCGGCGCCACCAGCCAGGACGGCAGCCGCCGGGCGGCCACGCCGACCAGCACCGAACCGATGGCCGCGCCGGTCATGAGCCGGGTCAGCAGCGGGTCCGCGTACACCCGGCCCAGCACCACACCGGAGAGCGCGACCAGCACGATCAGCGCGGCCGGCACCGGCACGGCCCGCAACACCCGGGCCACGCGCTCCGCCGGTTCGGTCCGGGGCGGCGTCACCACCGGCGGACCCCGTCCCACTCGGCGGCGAACGCCGCGCCGTCCGCCGCGTCCAGCACCGTGAGGCCCGCCGCGCCGGCCGGCGTCGGCCCGTCCGCGCCGAACATCCCGACCACCACCGACGGGTACGCGCCGCGCAGCGCGCCGACGTGCCCCAGGTCGTCGCGACCACCCGGCCCGGTCAGGAAGACGAGCGTGTCGCCGAGCCGGTCCCGGCGCAGCCGGCCCGTCACGGCGGGCAGCACGTCCGGCCCGGCGTCCGTCAGGTCCACCGCTGCGAGCCGGTCCAGCGGCCCGGCCGCGCCCGCCGGTTCCACCTCGGCCGGTACGACCAGCAGCAGCTGCACCGGCAGGTCCTTCCGCACCGCGGCGGCCACCACCGAGGCCGCCGCCTCGCACGCCGCCTCGAACGACTCCGCGACACCGCCGGCCCGGCCCGGATGCGCCGACGCCCGGTTGTCCAGCACCAACACCAGGCGCGGCAGGCTGGTGTCCACGTTCTCCCGCACCATCAGCTCACCCACCCGGGCGCTGGTGCGCCAGTGCACGCGGCGCAACTCGTCGCCCACCACGTACTCCCGCAACGAGTCGAACGTGATCGACCCGTGCGGCACGCTGTCGGTACGCCCGTCCAGGCTGCGCCCCGCGCCCGTGGGCACCGCGGAGAGCGGGTGGATGCGCGGGTGCACCCACACCGGCACCGTGCCGCCGTAGCCGCGCGCCAGCGCCACCAGCCCCAGCGGATCCCGGCGCACCACGCGCAGCGGCCCGACCGGCACCACCCCGCGCCGGTGCGTCGGCACCTCGTACCGCACCACCGTGTCCGCGCCCGGCCGCAACCGCAGCAGCGGCACCGGCACCATCGCCCCGGCGCAGCGGTCCTCGGCCACCAGGTTCGCCGCCCGCAGCCGCCCGGTGTTGCGCACCGTCAGCTCCATCGCCGCCGGCTCACCCCGGGCCACCCGGTCCGGGTCGGCCCGCCGCGCCACGCTCAGCCGGGGCCGCCAGGCCGCGTTCACCACCGCGTAGCCGACCGCCACGCCGGCCGCCGCGCCGAGCACCGTCAGTTCCGGGTACGCGTACCGGAACCCCACGCCGAGCAGCACCAGGGCGGCGACGAGCAGCCCGATGCCACGGGCGGTGATCCCCACGCTCAGCCGTGCACCGTTGCGGCCTGGCCCGACGGCAGCGGCACCGGCACCGACGCGACCGCCTGGCGCAGCACCTCGGCGGGCGTCACACCCCGCACCTGCGCGTCGGGGGTGAGCAGCAGCCGGTGCGCGAACACCGGCTCGACGAGCGCCTTCAGGTCCTCCGGCATGATCCAGCCCCGGCCGTCGATCAGCGCGTACGCGCAGGCCGCGCGGGTCAGCGCGATCACTCCACGCGGGCTCACCCCGACCCGCACCTGCGGATGCGTACGCGTCGCCGCGGCCAGCCGCACCGCGTACGCGTAGAGCGGCTCGGCGATGTGCACCCGCCGGGCCATCTTCACCATCTCGCCCACGGTGGCGGTGTCGGTGACGGCGGTCAGCGAGTCGGGGGAGCGGACCGTGGCGCCGCGCAGCACCTCCACCTCGACCGCCTCGTCCGGATAGCCGACGGACAGCTTCACCAGGAACCGGTCGAGCTGGGCCTCTGGCAGTCGGTAGGTGCCGTCCATCTCCACCGGGTTCTGCGTGGCCACCACCAGGAACGGCTGCGGCACCGGATGCCGTACGCCGTCCACGGTGACGGTCCGCTCCTCCATCACCTCCAGCAGCGCCGACTGGGTCTTCGGCGACGCCCTGTTGATCTCGTCGGCGATCACGATGTTGGCGAACACCGGCCCCGGGTGGAACTCGAAGCCCCGGCTGGCCTGGTTGAAGATGGTCACCCCCGACACGTCGGAGGGGAGCAGGTCCGGAGTGAACTGGATCCGCCGCCACTGCCCCTTCACCGTCGCCGCGACGGCCCGCGCCAGCGTCGTCTTGCCGACGCCCGGTACGTCCTCCAGCAACACGTGCCCCTGCGCGAACAAGGCGGTCAACGCCAGCCGCACCACCTGCGGCTTGCCCAGCACGACCGCGTTGACGTTGTCGGCCAGGCGGGCGGCCAGGGCGGCGAAGCCCTGGACCTCCGGCTGGCTGAGCGGTTCGTGCGTGTTCACGGTTGCGCCTCTCGGACGGGTGCGGTCAGCAGGCGGGCAGGACGCCGAGGTCGTCGCCGCCCTCCAGGTTGAGCCAGGCCCACGGGATGTACGTCTTGCCCTTGTAGTCCACCTGGACCCACCAGGTGCTCTGCTTGTTGTTGTTGTAGATCCAGGCGTCCACGTCCTCGCCCTTCACCTTGCAGTAGGTGCGCAGCCGGTGGCCGTCGCGCACCCAGCCCGCCTGACGGTCGTTGTCCTGCCGGGGAACCTCGAAGATCTCGTTGCCGTTGCGGCCGGCCACGTCCTTGTCGCAGTACGTCCGCTGGTCGCCGTCCGGACCGTTCTTGCACGTGGCGATGCCGTACACCGGGTCGGTGGTCTGCGCGCGGGAGGCGGTGCCCTTACCGGCGGCGTTGCTCGCGGTCAGCGTCACCGTGTACGCCGTCCCCGGCGTCAGGCCGGTCACCCGCAGGCTGGAACAACTGCCGCTCGCCGTCTTCCCGCCGGTCGCCGCCGTGCAGGAGGCGCGACCGCCGCCCGCGTCCACAGTAAACGTAACTGTCACCGACGTGGCGTCCGCCGACGAGCCGGTCACCGTGATCCGGGGCTCGGCCACCGTCCGCGCGGTGGTGCTCGCCTCCGGTCCCGGCCCGGCCTCGTTCACCGCCTTGACCTTCACCGTCACGTTCTGCCCGTTGCCCAGGCCACCCACAGTGGCCTGGACGTCGGTCACCTCGACGGACTTCCCGGCGGCCTCCACCACGTACTTCGTCACCGGGCGGCCGTTGTCCACCGCCGGGGACCACTGCACCGCGATCGTGCCCGGCTGGTCGGCGACTGTGGACGCGCGCAGCTCCGTCGGCGCCTTCGGCGTGGTGAACGGCACCACCGTGTTGCTCACCGGCGACGCCTTCGACCCGGCGCCCTTCTCGCTGACCGCGGTCACCGTGAACGCGTACTGGGTGCCGTACTCCAGTTGCCCGGCCGGCACCACCAGCTCCGTCTTCGCCGACTCGCCGGCCGGGGCGCTCGCGCCGGCCGAGGTCGCCGTCACCGCGTACTTCGCGATCGTGTTGCCCTGGCCGTCGGCCTCCGGCCAGCTCACCCGCACCGTGCCGTCCGGTCGCGCCTCGGCGGTCACCGACGCCGGCGGGTCCGGCACCTCAGCGGTCGGCACCACCGGGTTGCTGCGCCGCGACGGCCCCTCACCCTTGGCGTTCACCGCGTGCACCGAGAACGTGTACGTCTCACCGTTTGTGAGACCGGTGATCTCCAGGGCACGCTGGTTCGCGCCGACCTGGTGGGTCTGACCGGCGCCCTCCACCACGTACCGGGTGATCTCGGCGCCGTTGGACGCGGCGGCCTGCCAGCTCACCCGCGCCGACGCGTCACCGGCGGCGGCGGTGACCGACTTCGGCGCACCCGGCTTGCCGACCTTGGGCTTCTTCGGCGGGGGCGGCGGCGGAGCGACCGGCGGCGGGTCGCCACCGAGCACGTCGTTGGCGTACTTGTCGACCTCACGCACCTGGTTGCGGTCGTCGACCACCTGCGCGGTGGACGAGTCCGGCGGGTTGATGAACAGGTGGTTCTCGCGCACCTCCAGCTCGACCGGACCGGGGCGGCCGGAGCCCTTGACGGTCTGCACGAGCTGCCCCTCGCCGTCGAAGGCGTACACCGTGCCGGTGGTCTCGTCGGCGCAGTAGAACCGGCCCGCCCACGCCACCGCCGGGCTCAGCCGGGCACCGGTGCCGGGCACCGTGAACCGCTTGACCTCGCGGCTGTCCCGCACCACGTGCACCGACCGGTCACCGGAGACCGTGACCGGCACCTGCGGCCCGCTGGTCCGCGTCGGCAGGTTGCCCGGCGCTGTCATGCTCAGCTGCGCCCGCCGGGTCTGCCCGCCGGCCACCGTCACCAGCGACGCCGAGGTCCGGTCCAGCACCGCGACGCCGTCGTCCAGCGTGGATACCACGAGGTCGTGCGCCGGCTCGGCCACGTCGTACGTCTCGACGCGCTTCGGGCTCAACCCCGCGGGCGGCGCGTCACCGGGCGTCTCGGGCAGCTCGGCGGCGGTCACCGCCGAGACGGTGCCCTCGCTGGGCACCGCGACCCACAGCTTGCCGGTGCCGTCGAACGCGCCGCCGGTGATGCCCGGCGGGTAGCGGACCGGCTCGCCCACCGGAGTCAGCGCCCGCGGGTCGAGCTGGCGGACGATGCCCTGCACCGCGTCCACCACGAACGCCGCGTCCTCGTGCAGCGCCACGCTCACCCCGAGCCCCGGCGCGGTCGGCGTGGTCGCGGTGATCTGCAGCGTCGCCAGGTCCAGCGAGCTGACCCGGCCGGTGTTGAGGTCGCGCAGGATCAGCAGCCGGTCGGTCTGGGCCACCTGCATCTGGTGCCGCCGCCCACCCGGCACCTCCATCCGGGTGTCCACCCGCGCCGTGACGCCGTTGACCCGGGCCAGCTCACTGCGGGTGGTGCTCCACAGCCAGGAGGACGCGTCGAAACTCGCCACCGCGTTGTCGGCCGCGCCCAGCCCGAGCACCGTGAGGCCCATCGCGGCCAGCAGTGCGGCCACCGTACCGATGGTGACCAGCCCACCCCGCATCCGCGATCGTGGACGAGCCTGCTCCGGCCCGGTGCCCGTGACGTCCTCGATGGTGGTCACTGCCGGCTGCCTCCCCGTGTCGGTGGGGGAGGGGCGATGCGCACGGCCGACCCTCCCCAGAGCCGGGAGCCATCATAGGTGCCGCCCGGAGGCGGTGAAACCCGCACCGTCCTCCTGTGGACACCGAGCGTGTCGCCCGTGGACCGTCAGTTCGGGGTACCGCCGCCCTCCCGGTCCGTGCAGACCTGACCCGAGGTGGCGTACGAGTCGGTCGAGTAGACCGCCAGCACGGTGAAGCAGTAGTCCAGCTTCGCGCTCAGCCCGTTCACCGTGTAGCGGGTCTGCCCGGCGTCCACAGTCGCCATCACCCCGAGCTTCTGCCCTGCCCGGCCGCCCGCCACCACGAACGGCACCCCGCCGTTCGTCGGGTCGGTCCAGGTCACCGTGACGGTCGTACTGTCGTCGCGCAACGCCAGGTCTCCCGGCGGCGGCCCGGCCACCTTCGGCGACGCGGCGCCGGACGCGGGCACGGGGGCGGGCGGCGGCGCCGCCTCCCGGTTCAGCAAGACCGCGCCGACACCGACCGCCGCCACCACCGCGAGCACCGCACCCCCGACCACGAGGGCCAGCACCGTGCGGTTCCGGCCGTGCGCCGGTTCCTCCGTCCCGGGGTACGCGGCCGGCGGCTGGTGGAACATCGGCGGGGTCGCCGGCCAGGCGCTCTGCTCGGGCTGGGCCGGCGGCTCCGGTCGGGTTGACTCGGGAAAGTCCAGCAGGTCCTCGTAGATCGTCATCGGCCGGTTCGGCTCTGCCTCACCTGCCGCCTCGGCCGGTGCCGCCTCGCCTGCCGCGCCAACGGGTGCCGACTCGTCCTCCTCCGGGTCGGGGTCGGCGGGCCGGTCGACCGGCTGGGACGGGGCGACGCTGCTCCACGGCGGCGCGACCATGCCCCACGGCGGTACGGAGGACCCGCTCACCGGTGCGGCGCTGACCGGTGCCGCGGGTGGTCCGCTGACGGGCGGTGGATAGGTGCCGGGGGGAGCGCTGACCGGCGGGTATCCCGCTGGTGGTCCGCTGACCGGCGGCGGGTAGCCGGGTCCGGGCGGCGCGCTGATCGGCGGCGGGTAGCCGGGTGCGGGTGGCCCGCTGATCGGCGGGCCGGGAGGGCCGCTGACGGGTGGCCCGCCGGCCAGCGACGGGTAGACGGGTGCCGGTGGTCCGCTGACCGGCGTCGGGTGGCCAATTGCGGGCGATCCGCTGACCGGGGTCGGGTGACCGGATGCGGGTCCGCTCGCCGGTGGGGAGTAGCCCACCGCCGGTGCGGCAATGACCGGTGCGGCGGGGGGTCCACTGACCGGTGGTGGGTAGCCGGGTGCGGGTGGCCCGCTGACCGGTGGCCCTGGAGGCCCGCTGACGGACTGCCCGGAGGGCCCGCTGACCGGGTGCACAGGAGGCGCGCTGACCGGAGACGCCGAGGGCGATCCGATCGGCGGTGCGCTGACCGGCGTTGCGCCGGCGGGTGACTGGCCGGCCGGCGCGGCGCTGCTGGGCGGCGTGCTGACCTGGGGCGCGGCGGGCGGTGGGGTGCCGTCTGCCGTCGGCGCACCGGTGGCGGGTGCGCTGAGTGTGCTTGCCGAGGGTGCGCTCGGCCGCGTCACGCTCGCGGCAGCGTCGCCTCCACCCGTAGCCGAAGGGCTCACCGGCGGTCCGTCGACCGGGGGTTCGCCGGCGGCGCCGGTCGCTGCGGGCTTCACCGGGGTGTTGGGGGCAGCCGCTGCGGCGTTGCGCGCTGCCTCCTCTTCCAGCAGCGGACCGATCTGCTGGACCTGGATCGTCGGCTTGTCCCAGCCCGGTCCACCGGGGACGGACGGTGTCGTACCCCGGCCGGATGCGCTCGGGTCGGCGTCGACGGCCCGGTCCGCGGCGGGCCGCGGGGGAGCGGTTGCCTCGGCCGTCGGTGTCGCCTGCGGGGCGGGCGCCGGCCGGGGCGGAACAGGCACCGAAGTCGGCGTCGGTGCGGCGGCGGTCGGCGCCGGTTCGGCCGTCGGCTGGGAGGTGGGCGCTGGTAGGGCTGCCGAGGCCGCAGGGGTGACCGGTGGCGGGGCGGGCGGGGACGACACGGGCGGTACGACCGGAACGGCAGGCGGTGGTGGCAGGACGCCGCTCGCGGGAGCCGGCACGCGCGGCGCCGGTGGCAGGACGGTCGGAGGCGGCGGCACGAGGCCCGCCGAGGGCGTCCGCGACGGTGGCGGGGTGATCCCGGCGGAGGGCGGCGCGGGGACCGGCGGGGGTGGGATGACCGGCGGGGGCGGCAGCGTGGGCGTACCCGCGGTTCCGGGCATCCGCTGCTGCGGCGGCGAGGGCGTGCCGGCCGTTCCGGGCATCGGCGAGGGCGGCAGCGGTGGCGTGCCGGCGGTTCCGGGCACCGGCGTTCCCGCCGCCGGAACCCTCGTCGGCGTCCCGGCGGTCGGTGCTGTCGTCGGAGTGCCAGGCGCCGTCGCGGATGTTTCCGTTGTCGGACCGGGCATCGACGTGCCGGCGGTTGCCGGGTGCGGAGGCGTGACGGGGGCGCGGGGCGGCGCCGGGGTCACCCCGGGAGCGGCGGCCGGCCGGCCGTACGTTGCCGGCGGAGCCTGGGTGGCGCGTTGGGCCGGGGGAACCGGGATGACGCCTTGGGCCGGGGGCACCGGGCGGACCCCGGGAACCTGCGGGGCTGCCCCGGCAGTCGGCGGCTTCGCTGGGGCGGCGGGTGCGACGGGCACTGCCGGGAACCGGGAGGTGGCCTCTTCCGTGATGGGCGCAAACCGGGAGGTGGGCTCCTCTGCGATGGGCGCGAACCGGGAGGTGGCTTCCTCCGTGACCGGCGCGAACCGCGTCGTCGCCTCCGAGGCGGGCGGCGATGGCGGTGCCCACGGACTCGCGGGTCCGTTCGGCCCGGCGGCGGGAGGCTGGTGCGGCGGGGCGGGCGCCACCGGAGGCGGCGGCGCCACGATCCGCGGGTCCGGCGCGGACTGAGGCGGCTGCCCGGCGTGGGGCGCATGCGGTGCCGGGCCCGGGCGGGGAGCCCACTGCGAACCGGGTACCGGCGCACTCGCGGCGGGTGGCCCCGGGGTGACCGGTCCGGGCGGGGCCGGAGTGTGCGGGTGCGGCGGCGTGACCGCCCGCAGCGAGACGCTGGGCTCGGGCACTCCGTGCCCGGGGTACCCGGAGGAGGCGGGACCGGGCTGCCCGGGTCGGCCCGGATTCGGGTAGCCGGGAAGGGGTGGAGCGGGGACCGGGCCGGCAGCGGCGGCGGAGCCGCCGGGGGAGGGGCCATAGCCTGCGGGAGCGGCGGCGGAGCCGCCGAGGTACTGGCGGGCTGCGCGTACCGCGGGGTGGTCCGGACCGAGCACGGCGGCCCCGGCGGTCGCCACGCGGCTGTAGTTGCGGCGGGCCTCGTGCCGGTTGCCGAGCTCCTCGGACACCCCGGCGAGGTCGAAGCTGAGCGCGAGCATCAGCGGGTCGGTCTCGCCGCGGCGGCGCTCGCCGGCCGCGTAGGTCTCCTCGAGGACGCGGCGGGCGGCGGCCGGGTCGTCGGCCTCCCGGTGCAGCCGGGCCAGCAGGTGACCGGTGGCCAGGACGTCCTGGTGGTCCTCGCCGTACGCCGGGCGGGCCGCGACGATCGCGTCGGCGAGCAGGCGGCGGGCGCTTGTCAGGTCACCCGCGGCGCGCAGCGCGAGGGCCTGGTGTTGAGTGGCGATCAACGGGGAGGGGTGGGACACGGGAGCAATGCTGCCCGGAATCGCCTGTTGCGCGCTACCCACCCGATCTTTATGGGTGCTGACCTGCGCAAACATGCCGCGCTGCAGCTGATGTGCATGATCGTTCCGGGCCGTGTACAGTAATGCCCCGTGCGGCCCGCCAGGCCGACCGATGCGGTGAGTAGCTCACATTGGTCGACCGGGTAGGCTGGTACGTGCAGGTCCGGGTGGCGGAATGGCAGACGCGCTAGCTTGAGGTGCTAGTGCCCGTATAGGGCGTGGGGGTTCAAGTCCCCCCTCGGACACAACCCATAAGCCCACGGTGCGCGCTGAGATCAGCTTCAGCGTGCACCGTTTGCGTTTGCGGGTGGTACGTCAGCCGCAGGCCGAGTTGGCGGTAGACCTCGGCCTTGTCGGCGGGGTCCGCATCGCGGAGCACTGTGACGATGTCCCCGAGAGCCCGGACCAGCGTGGCGATCTCTGCCTGGGTCATCCGGCGTGGTGCGGCGGACTCCGGCGGATGCAGATCGGTTTCGGCCCGTGCCCGTTCGGCCTGCGTCTGGGCGATCCAGCTGCTGACAACCGAGGGGTCGGCTCCGGCGTCGAGGGCTGCCCGGTAGCGCTCAAGTTTCGCGTCGCACTCGGCGATCGTTGCGCGAGCGGCGGCAATGGCGGGGGAGGGCTGGTTCCCCAACTGGGCGTCTGTCATTGCGGTGATCGTCTTCTCGAGGCGGTCCGGAGCGAATGCGGAAGCGAGCCAGGTGTCAAGTGGGTCGGTGAGGGCGTCCTCGCGGAGGTAGACGTTGCGGGGATGCTCGACCTCGTTAGCGAGGGCGTATTCCTGGGGGAATCGGCAGCGGTAGTAGGCGGCGCCGTGGTTGTACTGGCCTTGCATGCGGCGCTGGCAGGCAGCGCAGTAGATCAGGCCACGGAAGACGTACGGGTTGCGGGCGCGGCGTTGACGTTGCGGGATGTCCAGGCCCAGCCGGTGCCGTTCTAGCAGCGTCTGGGCCTGTTGGAAGGTTGCATCATCGACGATAGGTGAGTGGGTGATCTCCTTGGAGACCACCCACTTGTCCCGCGGGTTCCAGCGCATGACGCCGGTGTGACCGAGCGCGACGTCGTCCACGTCGAGGAGGACCTCATCGGTGCGCTGTTTGTTCCAGACCTGCCGTCCGGTGTAGCGGGGGTTGGTGAGGATGACGCGGACGGCGCTCTTGGACCATGCGATGCCGCTGCGATGAGGGTTGCGGGCACGGTCGTATGCGGAGGGGCAGGGCACGTGGTTGGCGGTGAGTCCTTCGGCGATAGCGAAGAGGCCGCTGCCGGCGAGGAACTCGTGGAAGATCCGGCGGACGATCGGGGCGGTCTGCGGGTCGGGCGTGAGGCCGCGTAGGCGTTTGCCGTCGGCTGCCTTCGCCGGGTTGGGGTGGGGGCCGAGGTCCTGCAGTGTGTAGCCGTATGGGGGACGCCCGCCGAGATAGCGGCCTTCGAGCAGGGTCTGGGCGGCCATGGCGGTACGGACGCGAAGCTTGATGCGGTTGCGTTCACCCTTGCTCATGCCGCCGAAGACGGACATGACGAGTTCGTGGGCTTCGTTGTCCGGGTCGATCGGGCCGCCGATCTCCGGCACCCAGAGTTCGACGCCGTAGTGCGTGAACAGCGGCACGGTGAGGCCGAACTGGTTGCCGTAAAACGCGCGGTGGGGTTCTCCGACGACGACAGCGGAGAACCCGCGTCTTGGGTCGCGAAGCGCGGCGAGAAGTCGGCTGGCGTGTGGGCGACGCTGCCACGGCAGCGAACGGCTCTGACCGATGTCGAAGTACTCGGCGGCGATATGGCCGCCGTGAGGCTGGATGAGGGTCGTCGCCCGAGTGAGCTGCCAGCTTCGGGATGACTCGGGGTCCTGGTTGTCCTCGGTCGACACGCGGCCGTAAAAGGCGAATGGTTTCGGTTGAGGGGTGGTCATGCATTCTCCTGGTTCGGCTTGTCCATGCGTCGCTCGTTCACACGTCTGAGCAGCTTCAGTAGGGCGGCGGCCGCCCCGGGGCGCAGCTCGGGTGGCTGGCCGGGAGCGGCAACGCTGGTGACGCAGGTCGTTTTGCCGCGGTCGGCGTTGTCCAGCGTCCATGAACCGTTGTCTCCGCCGGGCGGGTCAAGTCGCTTGTCTGTCGCCGCGGCCGTTGCCCGGTCGATCTCCTTGCGTTGCTGATGTGGGTGAGCGGGCGGCAGGGTCATGAGCCTCCGTCCGGTGGTTGGCCCGGCCGCGACGTGCGCCGGTCGGCGTGCATCGTTCGCTCTTTGGCTTCCCCTACTGGCATCGGAGACGGGGCGGAGTTGACGGCGACGCCAGCATTGGCGTCGCCGTCGAAAGAGGTAATGGGCTGGTATTTCGATGGCTCCTGGACTTTGGCGGATGGGTGGGTTGCCATGGAGAGGTCCTCCGAAAGGTGGTCGGATGCCGGTTGGCCGGCGGGCAAGAAGAAGCGGCCGGTGCCATCGGGCACCGGCCGCTCGTCGAGCAGGGTGTTACATCTCTGCAGTCGTCATGCCGCTTGGCAGCGTGGGGGTAGGCGAGCGCTGCTGATGGCGGGGCCTGTGGGCCGCGCGCCGTGGGCTAGCAGTACTTGGAGAGCACTCTCTTCACACCGAAGAGGTCACTGGTTCGATCCCAGTATCGCCCACCATGAATATAGGCAGGTAGTAAGCCCGTTGCCGGAATCACCGGTAACGGGCTTATCCGCTGTTGCCCCTTAAATTGGGAGCAGATTGGGAGCGCGGCGCTCCCGCCTTGGCTGGCCTGGCATTCCCAAGGCCCTGGGCGGGCGTTCATCGGCGTGCTCCGGCTCGGATCCGTCGGTTGGCAAACTCCACTTGCGACCGGCTTGGTCGCATCTCCCGCCGCCCACAGCAACTAGAGTTCCACCAGCTGACCTGCTCGACCTCTGGGTCCGACGGCCAAGCCAGCGTTCAGGCCCAGGAACGCTTGTTCCGACGGCCTTGCTAGGGGTTGTGCCGGGCGTCTTGCCACCGTGGGCCGCCCAGAATCGGGATGCTATCTAGCTGATCTTGACGGAGGCCTTTGGCGATGATGCCTGCCGGTCGAGCTCGATCCGCCGTGCACGTGAGCACCTCGGTGGGGGTGATCGCAAGATCGACGTTGAAGTCGTGGCTG
The DNA here is from genome assembly GCF_050948515.1 of Micromonospora sp. CA-248089. Classification (NCBI taxonomy): domain Bacteria; kingdom Bacillati; phylum Actinomycetota; class Actinomycetes; order Micromonosporales; family Micromonosporaceae; genus Micromonospora; species Micromonospora sp. CA-248089. Next base: position 4,268,602 of record NZ_CP192016.1, on the reverse strand, counting down.
GCGTGGGGTAGTTCCTCGTCGAGGAGTTGGATCTGGTGGATGGTGGTGGCGATGGCGGTGCCCTTGGTGACGAGTCCAGCTTCGGTGAGGAGCGCGATCTCTAAGTCGGAGTAGCCGGCGCCCTTGCCGACCCGTACGCCGTCTCGCCGGCTGACGGCGACGCTGCCGCAGACGATCAGGTCCACCGGGCGCATGTCGTCGGGGCTGACTGTAGGGGCGACGTCAGGTGCGCCGGTGCTGGTGGCGGCAGCCTCGAACGGAGCGGTTAGAACGGTCGGGTCGAGCAGGTAGAAGGGCTTCGGCGTGGCGAGTCGCGGGACTGCCATGTAGAGCAGTTTGCCCTCTTGAAGAGCGCGTACTCGCACGGGTAGTTGGGCCCGGTCGGGATTGCACTTGATGACCTGTGCCTTCTTCCAGACATCCAACGCGGCGAGTCGGGCTGCGGCGTCTTCCTTGCCGGTGAAGTCGGGGATGTGACCGTGAACGCCCGGGGGTGCGGCGCCTTCGCGTTCAAGGAGGTCCCAGACGCGTCGCCGAACGGACTGCTTGGCATGGCCAATGCTGGTCACGCTGCTCCTCCTACCGGGTCATGAGAGTGAACAGTCGGTCGTTGACGTCGTGGACCGAGGGCAGGTCGCGCCAGGGACGCAGTTGACGGGCCGCGGCGAAGGCGAGGTTGAGGCCACCACCAGCGCGGGTCCGCTCGATGACTTCGATGGTCTGGTGCAGGTAGGACGTGGCGGCGTCGACGTCACGATGAAGGATGCTGGCAAGGGCGAGATTGCCGAGGACGACGGCCGTCGACTTGCGGCGTGCGGCGATGAGTTGTCGAGCCTCCTCCAAGGCTGTCATTGCGTCGGTCGCCTTGCCCAGAGACAACCAGCAAGACCCCGCGAGTCGCGCGTGATGGCTGGGGCAAAAGAGGGCGGCGGCCGGATCCCGACGATCTATCGAGGCGAAGTGATCTTCAGCGGCACCAAGGGCATCGAAGCAGTCCCGGGCCTGGCCGAGCATCGCGTGGGCCTCGGCACGGTGCAGTTGGGCGAGGCCCGCGATCACGTGGCTGTCGGTGCGGCTTACGGCGGCGGCGCGGGCGGTCAACGCAACGCCAGCGGTCGGCTGCTTGGTGCCGTATAGAGCGAGATAGCTCTTGCGCAGCAACGCGTTGGCCTCAGTGACCACGTCGCGGTTGTCTTGTGCGGCGCGGATTGCCTGGTCGAAGTATGCGGCGCTGGCGGCGTGGTCGTGACGCTGGGAGGCGTCCCACACGAGCTGACCCATCAGCGTGGCGGACTCGGCGACGGCTGCGGCCAGTTCACGCTGAACCAAGCCGTCGCTGGCGTGCTGGCGGAGGAAGGTTGCCTGGCCGTGTAGCTGTCCCGCCTCGGCGAGCAGAAGCGTCGAGGGTGTCCGGTCGTAGCGCTCGTCGAGGTGCTGCACACGCTCCCGTAGGTACGCGACGGTGACCAGGTCGACGCGGCGGGGGTGCCGCAGCACATAGTTGAGACGCTCGTTGGGCGGCGACGGTGGCTGGCCGACCTCGACCAACAGGTCCGCCAGTTCCTCGACCGACAGCTTGAGAGCCGCAGCCAAACGCGGTCGATGCCACGGCTGTGGATCAGTCTCTGCCCGCTCCCACCGCACGATGGTGGAGCGGTCGACACCAAGAACTTCGGCAAGGCGTTCCTGACTCAAGCCGATCGCCTTGCGGCGCTCGGCCAGCCGATGCCGACGCTTGCCCGCGCGCCGCCGCCCTCCACCGCTGACCATCACGGATCCATTCACCCAGCTCACGCCGTATATCGCAATGAGGATGCATCAGTTCTGCGTCATCGCCGCCCTGGGAACCGCACGCCCTCCGCGATTAGGTGAAGACACGGGCGGCGATCAAGCCCGACCTACCGAGCGGGGGTGTGAGGTGAGCTCCGAAGAGCTAGATCGAACTGAGACAGCTGCCGAGGACAACCTCGATCATCGGCTGCTACCGCCGCATGGCACTCCCGCTCGCTTGTGGGTGATGCCCCATCTGCGTACTGCCCAGGGCTGCGTGGGTGGGTGACCGGCGGCCTGCTCCTAGCCGCTGTAGTGCGGCGGTGGGTTCGCCTTCCCCGTGCGAGCCCACCGCTCACCCGAGTTGGAAGGGGGCCGGCGGCATGACGGTGTATGTCTCGCGTAACGCGAGGGACGACCAGACCTGGCGATCCGAAACCCTGACGCACGTTCCCGCGCCGCAGCAGGCGCATCCTCCTGATCCGCCGTTGCTTACGCATGTATGGCGTCGGCTCTTTGAGCAGCAGGCCTGGGAGGTCGATCGCCGATGACTGGACAGCAGCGCCGCGTCTTGGGGCGCCCGATCACGAGGGAGCCCGTGGAGCACCTGCCGCTGCGCCCGCTATGGCTGTGCCGCCGGTGCGGGCAGCCGTGGCCCTGCGGAGCGGCGAAACTCGCTCTCCTCGCCGAGTACCAGGACAACCGGGTGAGCCTATTCCTCTACCTGGCCGGACGCCTGCACGAGGCGATTGACGACCTGCACCGGCTCAACCCCGCTGAGACGGGCACCGCCGCTGGCATGTTCGACCGGTTCCTCGGCTGGCCCGGCGGCCGCACCAACTCCTACGGCCTGACCACAATCAGAGCCAACGAAATCGAGGAAACCTGACCCCCAGCGGCATCGGCCGCATCAACGCGATTGGCCGGCCGGCGATCGCCGGAGGTTGCGTAACAGACTGGGATTCGGGTGGGCACACCTAATTCTCCCGCCCTGCAACGTAACGGGCCAGAGTCAGCGTCGTAGCGCGGCCAGAGCTTGGGAAAGGAGGCCTCGGGTCCGACGATTTGCTCGACTCCCCTGATGACCGGCCGCTACACCGAAACCCGCCGGGCTCGCGGGAGAGCCCAGGGCGTTGCCACGTCCGGCGGCAGGACTGCGTCTGCCCGGATTCCAGCAGTAACGGTGTGGTGGGGGCCGACTTGGAGTGTCTCCGTGTGGCAGTTCTGGCACTGCCCGTGAGGTTGGCAGCCGGCGGACGTGACAATGCTGCGAACGTGGTGGTAGGCGTCGCCGGGGTGGTCGGCCCTGATCGCGTACCAGTTGCCGGTGCGGTGCTGGCGGCGCAGGGCGGCGGCGTGCTGCGGCTGCACGGGCAAATATAGGTGGTTGTCGTAATGGCGGATCATGAAGGTTCGGTCGAGGTGGTCGACATGGTCGGGCTGGGGCTTGTGCTGTGTGTACCAGGCAGCGGCGTCGGCGATCGTGCCCGGTCCCCACAGTAGGTCGGCCGGGTAGGTGGTGACCTCGGCGCGGGAGTCGAAGTAGCGCAAGCCCGGGTCGGCGAAGTGCTCGTCGGGGCGGAAGACTGCCCGGAGGACGACGCACTGCCATGGCTGGTCGTCCGGATCGACCGCGTCGGCGAGGGCGTCGGCGGTGACGGTGATCCGCTTGCTGCCGTCGGCCGGCCACGCCATCACAACGACCTCGCGTCGCGTCGGTGCCGGATACAGCCGTCCGCCGGGGGTCGGCGCACCCCATAGTTGGTTGATGATTTCGGCGAGGTCATGCAGGGTTTGGGCCGCCTCCACGGGGCCGTAGACCTGATACCCGCCAGGGTGTGCCACGAGGTTACGCAGCTCGACCATGGCTCGTTCGATGCCGCGGTTGCGCTGGCCGCGCAGCAGGCCGACCTGGCGAGCCCATGCGCGCAGGTCGTGCAGCATGCCGTCGCGGAAGGTCATTGCAGCGCCGGTCGGCAGCCGCAGTCGCCAGGGACGCCGGCGGCGCGGTTGCCGGTGGGTGCGCAGGAAGGTGTGGAGGTCGTTGTAGCCGGCCACCGCCACCTGGTGCTCGGCGCCGGTGTCGTCGACCAACGTGACGGTGCCGCCGTGGAAGTCGACGAACCGGTCGCGCAGCGCCTGCTCGATCACCAGCAGTGCGTGATCGCCGACAAGGGTGTAGATCTCGTAGCACAGGACGCCGTAGGCGAAGACGGTCCGCAAGCGTTCGTAGCTGCTGCGAGTGCCTTCGGCGACCCGCTCGTCGAGGGTGAATCGCCCTGCGACCTCTTGCTGGTATTCGGCAGCCTTCTCGGGGCGAAGCTTCATCCCCAATCCGAGTCCGCCAGGAAGGAATCGAAGGGTGCGCTCATCGGCGCGCTGAAGTTCTTCGAGGGGGCTGATGGGCATCCGAACATTTCCTTCCCGAGCCAAGAGCAACCCATCAGAGTACGGCCACCAGGTCAACGACGTGACAGGAGAAGAGCGACTCGAGCCGGGCCGCGCCGACCCTGCCAGCAAGCCCGAGCTGCCAACGCTCGGCCGGCACCGCCGGATCGACCACCGGCATCGCGTGCCGCACCATCGGCCGGGATCCTCCGATCACCGCCACCGGGCGAACACAACCGGGTCGCAGATCCAGACTCTCGTCCGGCAGCACGACGGACCGCCGCGCGAGGACACCGACCGTGGCGACCGATTTGCGTCATGAGGGACCGTTTGACCGGTTACGGCGACCTGCTCAACATGATCTGTGTGGTGCCGTCGACTGCGTGGCAAGCGGGATGTGTGATGCCCGATGATGTTCTTGTGGCGCACCGGCTGCTGCAGACTGTGCGCCGCCTGTTCGCACGGCGCGCGGGCTCGCGCTGGGCGTCTACATCTATCGTCGAGTGAGCCTCGTAAGGAGCCTTGTGAGCACCCTCGGTAGTTTCATCTGGTCGATCGCCGACCAGCTTCGGGGTCCCTACCGCCCCAACCAGTACGGCAACGTGATCCTCCCGCTCACGATCCTGCGACGCCTTGACTGCATCCTTGAGCCCGACCGGGAGACGGTCCGAGAGTTGGCGGCGAAGTACGACAACCCGAACCGCCTCAGGGTCGAGGTCAAGAAGGCGACCGGCCGGCCGTTCTACAACACCTCGAACTACTCCTTCGCCAACCTGCTGGCTGACGCTGATGGGCTGGCGGACAACCTGGCCGACTACATCGACCGGTTCTCGCCCGATGTCGACGTGTTCCAGTACTTCGACTTCAAGAAGGAGATCCTCGCCCTGGAAAAGGCGGGCCTCCTGCGCGAGGTCATCACGTCCTTCAAAGCCGTCGACCTGCATCCGGGCGTTGTCTCGAACGCCGACATGGGCGATGCGTTCGAGTACATCATCCGCAAGTTCAACGAGGCCGCGAACGAGACCTCCGGAGACCACTACACCCCGCGGGACGCGATCCGGCTGTTGGTTGACCTTCTTCTCGCGGAGAAGGACGCCGACCTGACCGAGGCCGACATCATCCGCGCGCTGTACGACCCCACCGCGGGCACCGGCGGCATGCTCGCCCTGGCCGAGGAACACCTACTCGCACAGAATCCCAACGCGAAACTGCGCCTCTACGGCCAGGAGTACAACCCGCAGTCGTACGCGATCTGCAAGTCCGACCTGCTGGCCAAGGGCCACGACGCCACCAACATCGCCTTCGGCAACACCCTCACAGACGATGCGTTCAAGGGCCGTCAGTTCGACTTCTGCATGTCCAACCCGCCCTACGGCGTCGACTGGAAGCAGTACGCCAAGGCGGTGACGAAAGAGCGCGACGAAGCCGGTCCCTACGGCCGCTTCGCCCCCGGCCTCCCGGCGACCTCGGACGGGCAGATGCTCTTCCTGCTCCACCTGGCCCACAAGATGCGGGCGCCGGAGGACGGCGGCGGCCGGGCTGGGATCGTGATGAACGGTTCGCCGCTCTTCAACGGGGCCGCCGAGTCCGGTCCCTCCAACATTCGCAAGTGGCTGTTGGAGAACGACTTGGTCGATGCCATCGTCGCATTGCCGACCAACATGTTCTTCAACACCAGCATTGCTACCTACATCTGGATCCTCGACAACAGCAAGCATCCCGACCGCAAGGGCCTGGTCCAACTCATCGACGGTTCGTCGTTCTGGACCAAGATGCGCAAGAACCTCGGCTCCAAGGGCCGCGAGATCAGCGACGCCGACCGCGCCAGGGTCGTGGATTTGTACTCCGATTTTACCGACGCCGATCCGGACTACTCCAAGGTGCTGCGCGCCGACGATTTCGGCTACTGGACCATCACCGTCGAGCGCCCCCTACTCGACGAGTCCGGCAACCCCGTCGTCGACCGCAAGGGCAAGCCCAAGCCGGACACCAAGAAGCGCGACACCGAGAACGTCTCGTTTACCTACGGCGGCTCGACCGCCGGCGCGGCCGGCAAGGTCGAGGTCATTCAAGCCTACTTCGACGCCGAGGTGAAGCCGCACGTCCCCGACGCATGGATTGACTGGACAAAGGTCAAAACCGGCTACGAAATCCCCTTCACCCGCCACTTCTACAAGTATGTCCCACCCCGCCCTCTCGCCGAGATCGACGCTGACCTGGAGAAACAGGTCGCTAAGATCCTCGACCTGCTGCGGAAGGTCGAGAAGTGAGTGCGACGGCCGTGTCTGAGCCGTGGACGACGACGCGACTCGGGTGGGTGTTCCATCCGGTCTCTGATCGCGGCCACAAGGACGAGATGGTCCTCAGTGTCTACCGCGACCACGGCGTGATCCCGAAGGACAGTCGCACTGACAACTTCAACCGGACGCCCGAAAACCTGAGCAACTACCAGCTCGTGCATCCCGGCGACCTCGTCGTGAACCGGATGAAAGCGTGGCAGGGCTCGCTTGGCATCTCCGAGTACCAGGGCATCGTCAGCCCCGACTACGAGGTACTTCGGCCAACTGTTCCCAAGTACGACCACCGCTTTCTCCATAGTCTGCTCCGCTCGCGCGCCCTGATCGACCAGTACGCTCTTCGTTCCACAGGCATCCGCCCGTCCCAGTGGCGCCTGTACTGGGACGAGATGAAGACGATCGAGATCTCCCTGCCCGCAGCCGAGCAGCAGCGCGCCATCGTGGACTATCTCGACCGCGAGACCGCCCGCATCGACACGCTCATTGAGGAGCAGCAACGCCTGATCGAGATGCTCCGCGAGCGCCGTGCTTCAATCCTCTCCGCAGCATTCGACGCTGGCCCCTCGACCGAGGCAACCAAGGTTGGACGGTTGCTGGCGGCCCGCCCGTCGTACGGGGTGCTGGTGCCGAGGTACGTGGACGAGGCGGAGGGCGTTCCTTTTGTCCGGGTCGGCGACCTTCTGAACCTCACCCCGGAGCGCTCCATGCTGGCAATCGTGCCGGAGCAGTCGGATGAGTACTCCCGTACGAAGATCGCCGGCGGTGAAGTGCTTCTCGGCGTTGTTGGCAAGATGGGGCAGGCCACCCTCGCACCTCATTGGCTTGCAGGCGCGAACGTGGCGCGGGCGGTGGCAGTACTCCGTTGCAAGCAACCGGCTGTGGCTCCTCTCCTGTGCGCGTGGTTCGGATCGAGAAACTTCCTGTATCAGGCTGAGTTAGCGACGAGCGGAGACAGCATTCAGCCCACGCTCGGCATGAAGGACCTCGCGCGGTTGGACATCAACCTGCCTACCGATCCCGATGCGGCCGCTGACCTGGCTAGTCGGTTGGCGAACATCGACACGCTGATCGAAGAGACCGAGCGTTTCATCGCGTTCTCGATGGAGCGACGGGCGGCACTGATTACGGCTGCGGTGACGGGTCAGATCGACGTGCGGGAGATGGCGTGATGGCCGATTACAACGAGGTCGTCTTTGAGTCCGAGATCTGCGCGTACCTTGCGGCCCACGGGTGGCGCTACTCGGCGAATGACGCTGGCTACGACCGCGAGCGGGCCCTCTTCCCCGAGGACCTATTCGCTTGGCTGAAGGAGACTCAGCAGGCGGCGTACGAGAAGGCGTTGAAGGCGGCGGGGTCGCAGGCGAAGTTCCTCGACGTGCTGACCACGGCGCTCGACAAGCCTCTCGAACACGGGGGCGGGACGCTGAACATCCTGCGCAACGGGGTGCAGTACATCGGTGGTGGCCGGTTGAAGATGGCGCAGTTCCGACCCGAGACAAGCCTGAACGCGACCACCAACGAGCAGTACGCGGCGATGCGGGCGCGGGTGATGCGGCAGGTGCATCTCTCCACCGCTGACCAGCGCAGTATCGACCTGGTCTTCTTCGTCAACGGGCTCCCGGTCGCCACCGTCGAGCTGAAGACCGACTTCACCCAGTCCCTCGATGAGGCGATCAACCAGTACCGCAAGAACCGACACCCGCTGACCAACGGGCGGCCAGAGCCGCTGTTGTCGTTCGGGCATCGGGCGCTGGTCCATTTTGCGGTCTCCAACGACCTAGCCGCGATGACCACCAAGTTGGAAGGCGAGAAGACGCACTTCCTGCCGTTCAACATGGGTCACGGCAGTGGCGCGGGGAACCCGCCGGGTGAGGGCGGGCGGTCGGCGACGGCGTACCTGTGGCAGCGGGTATGGGAGAAGGACGCCTGGCTCAACATCATCGGCCGGCTGATGATCGTGGAGACCAAGGAGGAGTGGGATGTCGCCACCGGGACGTCCGTGCGGCGCACGAGCATGCTCTTCCCGCGTTTCCACCAGTGGGAGGCCGTGACGAACCTTGTGGCAGCGGTGCGCGAGGAGGGGGCGGCGCATCGCTACCTGATCGAGCACTCCGCAGGGTCGGGGAAGACGAACACCATCGCCTGGACCGCGCACCGGCTGGCACGGCTGCACGTGAACGACGAGAAGGTCTTCGACTCGGTGATCGTGGTCGTGGACCGCACCGTGCTCGACGGGCAGCTCCAGGAGGCGATCCGGCAGATCGACGGGTCGGGAAAGATCGTGGCCACGATCAGCCCGCAGGACGTCCGCAAAGCAGGGGCGAAGTCGAAATCCGGGCTGCTGGCGACCGCGTTGAAGAACGGTGAGCTGATCATCGCGGTGACGGTGCAGACCTTCCCGTTCGCCCTCGACGAGATCCGAGCCGACTCATCGCTGAAGGGGCGGCGGTTCGCGGTGATCGCCGACGAGGCGCACTCGTCGCAGTCCGGGCAGATCTCCTCCAAGCTCAAGGCCGTGCTGACCGCGGAGGAGGTCAAGGAGATCGAGGAGAGCGGTGAGGTCGACGTCGAGGCGATCCTGGCCTCCGAGATGACCGAGCGGGCCGAGTCGGAGAACATCTCCTACTTCGCGTTCACGGCGACGCCGAAGAACAAGACCCTGGAGCTCTTCGGCCGCAAGGGCCCGGACGGGAAGCGGGTCGAGTTCCACCTCTACTCGATGCGGCAGGCGATCGAGGAGGGCTACATCCTCGACGTGCTCAGGGGCTATCAGTCCTACGACACCGCGCTGAAGATAGCCGGCCGGGCCGAGAGCGGTGACGGTGGCGAGGTGGAGGAGGCCGCGGCGCGTAAGGGGCTGATGCGGTGGGTGAAGCTGCACCCGACCAACATCAGCCAGAAAGTGCAGATCATCGTTGAGCACTTCCATGCCAACGTCGCCCACCTGCTGGAGGGCAAGGCGAAGGCGATGGTCGTGACCGACTCGCGCAAGGCCGCGGTGAAGTACAAGAAGGCGATCGACGCCTACATCGCCAAGCGGGCCGCCGAGGACACCTCGTACAACTACCGCACCCTGGTCGCCTTCTCCGGCTCGGTGACCATGGCCGAGAACGAGGAGTGGACTTCGGACTGGGGGCCGCAGCCGAGCAAGGACGACGAGTTCACCGAAGCCAACCTCAACCCCGGCGCCGGCCCTGACCTCGCCGCCGCCTTCAAGGGCGCGACGTACAAGATCATGCTGGTCGCCAACAAGTACCAGACAGGGTTCGACCAGCCGCTGCTCTCGGCGATGTACGTCGACAAGAAGCTGTCCGGGGTCACCGCCGTGCAGACGCTGTCCCGGCTCAACCGCACCCACCGCACTGCCGGTGGGGAGCAGAAGCACAAGACGTTCGTCATCGACTTCGTGAACAAGCCCGAGGACATCCGGGCTGCGTTTGAGCCGTACTTCACCAACGCCACCTTGGAGACCGAGACCGACCCGTACATTGTCGTCCACCTCGCCAACAAGCTCGCCCAGGCCGGGATTTACACGCCAGAGCAGGTGCGTGAGGTAGCCGAACTGTGGGTCACCCGCAAGGGTAACAACGCGCTCTCGGCAGCGATGAGCCCAGCCAAGAACGACTTCGCCCGCCGCTACGCGGCGGCGATCGAGGCCGACGACAAGCTCACCCTCAACACCCTCGACCTGTTCCGCAAGGACGTGTCCACCTACGTCCGGCTCTACGACTTCATGAGCCAGATCGTCGACTACGGCGACCCGTACATGGAGATGCTGTCGATCTTCCTGCGGCTGCTGGAGAAGGTCATCGCAGACGCCTCCTGGGCCGCGGAGGTCGACCTCTCCGACGTCGTCCTGGTCGGGGTCAAGCACAACAAGATGACTGCGGTCGACATCTCGCTGACCGGTGACGGCGAACTCAAAGGCATCGGCGCCGCGGGCACCGGCACCCGGAAGGAGCCGAAGTACGTCGCACTACAGGTCGTCATCGACAAGATGAACGACCTCTTCGGCGCCGAGTCGTTCACCGCGTCTCAGGTCCGTGAGTTCGTGCAGGGACTGGTACAGCGGCTGCTCGCCTACCCCGACCTGGTCAACCAGGCCAAGGTGAACTCGAAGAAGCAGTTCATGGAATCGCAGGACTTCCAGGCGGCGGTCACCGAGGCGGTCGTCGACAACCAGGAGGCCCACAACACCATGGCCGACTACTTCTTCAGCGACGGCCCTGGCATCAGCGCTGTCATCATGGCGCTCGCGGACGCCTTCTACGAGGCAGCGATCGATCAGCGGACAGACGTGTGAGCAGCGCGGTCCCGGACCGGGACCGTGCGGTACAGGTCGAACAGCCACAACGACCGCAACACCACCGTCGGCGGGAACGAGGTTCGCTAGCTCTTTGCCAAGGCGGAGGCTCGCCCCGGCTATGACGGCTCGGCAGAATCGGGGCCGCCACGCGGCATCAGAAGGCGACAGTAACGGGAGTAGCTTATGCAGGAACGACTGGCGGTGATCCGGTACAAAGACGGGGCGAAGTTCACGGACTCGTAGAAAATCCCTGGCGACTTCAGCGCGCTCACCAGGCAGAAAGACGATGGCACCAACCGACTGGGGCAGGTCACGTTCAGAGATCCCACCGAAGAAGATCTTGCTAACTTGGTGCCACCCGCCACTCACAGCCACCGGCACGACCCACGGGCACAGGAGCGCGCGGAGCCGCGAAACTTGCCGTTGAACTGATCGTTGCCGCCGCTGCGGAGCTGGCCCGGAGGGCCGCTCCGCACGTCAAAATGTGGCTACGCAAGCAGGCGTTCCCGGCCGCGCAACAGGGATGAAAGCGGGTGCGGGGCCGCCGGCACACCGGCGGGCACCGATATCGTCGAGCCGTCGAGTGTTACGGCCTCGGCTGCTGCGTCGGGCTCGGATGCGTCGTCGCCTCGCCTGCGGCGGAACAGGTCGACATGAGCAGCGCCGAAGGGCAGGCCCGCTTTGCTGCGCTCGTTGCCGCGCGCCTGTTCGCCGACCAACAGCTACGGCTGCTGAATGCCGCCCGGATCACCGACGAGGACGACCAGACGGCGCTGGCAGACGCGCCGCAGTTGCCCACGGCAGAACAGCTCGTGGATACCATCAGACTGCAGATCGAAGCCGATCGGTCGCTGAGGTTTGATGACCTGCTCAACCAGCTGTCCACGATCCTCGACCGCGCCATGGACCCGACTGCAGCGCCCCTCCCGCGCGAGCAGGCCACCGTCGACGAGTCACGAGACGGAACGGGGCTACTACGCCCATAGGCCGGCTGCAATCTTCGTCGCCTGCTCAAGGAGCCGCTGAGATAAGCGTCCTACACGCACACGCGTCGTTCCCGCAAGCCGCTGCCGTTGTTCGCGAACTCCATCAGCCGCCGGGTGACGAGCGGTGAGTTCAGAGCGTTGATCGCCTTGTCCGACGACCTGTTCGTATGGGCAGGTGTCGAGTGTTTCGGAGGGCAGGTGCTCAAGGGTGTGCGTGGCCAGAGAGAAACGTAGGGGACTCGGTGCGCCGAGGCCGGCGGGCGTGACGATGAGGCTGGTGAATTGGGCCAGCATGGAGGCGGTGACGGAGGGCGCGAGCAGTGACACGTTCTCACGTGAGGGGGCTTTGATACCGGCGGTCTTGATGTAGGTCTGGTTGTCGAGGAGGCCAGCCCGGTCGCGAGCCACCTGACCGCCGTCTATCTGGCCGTTGCATTGCATGCACGGTCGGCCTGGTGTGATGACGTGCGCTCGCCATGTGGCGTTGCGCATTCCACCGTGGGGGAATGGGTCGATTGCCAGACCGCCATCGATGACGGGAATGAGGTCGGTGTAGGCGATTTGGTTGAGCACGGCGCGGGCCCACGGCCGGTCCACGCAGCTGAAAATCACATCGTAGTCCAGCGCCACGCTCAGCCCCGCTGGCTCGCAGATGCTGAGTTCATGCCCGTTCAATGTTGGTGTGGCTGCGGTCGAGGCGGCTCGCATGGCCCGCAGCGCCACATAGACCTTGCTTCTGAGCAGGGCGGCGTCGAGACGGCTGGCGGTGATGAGCCGGTCAAGGTTGAGAATCTCGACGGTGTCGAAGTCCATGACGGACACGTGTTGTATGCCGGCCTGTACGAGGCGGATGGCTAGGTCGAGGCCCACGGTGCCGACACCGACGACGAGGACGCGGAGCCGGGCAATGCTGGCCTGCACGGCGTCGCCCCAGGCCGAGACGGTGCGGACCTGCGCGCCGGTAGGCGTGGGCGCGGGGCGAATGGCGTCATTCCAACTAAGGCGCAGGGCCGGTCCGGCGACGCGCACGTTTTCAGCGCCTCGGTGCCCGCCATCCTCCTGCCAGAACCGCGCCGACCAACCGGCATCGCCCGCGACCGTCATGCCGAGCAGGGGCAAACCGGTGATGGTCTGAGCGACACGGGCGTAGGACTTCTCGGTGTCGTGATCGATGCCGCTCATGCTCTGCCAGCCTGTGCCGGTCGGGTGTGAGTGCATCAAGGCGATGCCGAGACCGCTCTTGGCGGCCTCACTTGCGGCCCGGACCACATATTGCCCGGCGAAGGAGGCGTTGCCGTGAACACTACGTTCACCCGGTTGGGGCAGCACGAGCCTCGACAGGGCAGCCGTGGTGCGTGTCAGCCCTGTCGACGGGGCGTACAGGGCAAGGCACACGTCTTCCTGCCCGTCCGTCCGAAGCAGGTGGTCGCGGGCCTCGGCGTCGAGGTCGGCTGTCATCGCCGCCGACAGCCGGTTCATACGGCACCCCCGAGGACGCCTCGAACATGCGCGAGCCACGCGGCGATCGGTGTTGCCGCCGTGCCCCACGCCTTGATGTCACGTGAATGGGATGCCCATCCCGGCATGGGTGAGCCGCCCTTGTTCGTCTGCGCGAAGGCCACATGATCGGGCACATGGATCCAGTGCGGAGGCGCCATCGGCCACGGTACGACCTCGTCAAGGATCACACCGGTACGCACCGGCTGACCGGCAAGAGCCCCCGTCACCGGGGTGACGGTGTACGTCACCAGGCCCGAGGTGACCTCGGGGTCAGCCGCGTAGGACTCGAGCGCAGCGACGAAAGCGCCGATCCCGGTGGTGGCAACGAGCTGCGTGGTCACGCTACAGTGCCCTGCTGGTTGACGCTGACGAAGACATCGTCGTTCTTGACGTTTACCTTCTGCTCGTCGCGGAAGGTCTCGACGTGGCCGTGCTTGCCGACCCGGGTGAGGTCGTACCCGGCCGCCGGCAGCCCCGCGAGTGCCAGCAGCTCGGCTGCCGTAAAATGGCGATCCTCGATGTTGAACGACTGCCCGTCGATCGTGATCCGGATCTTGTGGTTGCGCTCGGCCGGCGAGGGCTCGGTACTGGTAGTCATGGAGGCTCCTTGGTCTGGGATCCCTGTACTGGCCGGATCCTGGTGGCTCGTTCGCCCAGCCAGGACGTCGCACCTGATCTCCGCGTCCGACCCAAGTGGCAACTACTTTCAGTGATCTCCGCCATGCGGATAGTAGCGCTGCGGCTTCCGGACAGAGCGGCGCGGTGCGACGTCTGGAAGCAGCAGGGGCCTTCCGAGGCCGAAAGGGCGGGAGGGCTTACGGCGAGATGTCGAACCACGGGAGGCGGTCGCACGCCTGGCTCGCCAAGCCGAAAGGGGCGGCCGGCGAGCCCTTCCTGCCGAAAGTCGGAGAGCTGTACCTGATCACCACAACGATCTTCACCCTCGGTAACGATCCTGGGGCCTCGCGCCCCGCAGTCGTCATCGTGGTACCGGCCGAGCCGGGATCTCGCTTTCCGATCCAGGTGGTTACCCGAACCTCGCAGAAGGCGGCAGGTGTTCCGCATCCCGCGGACCGGAACCTCAGTTCCTACCTAGACAAGGACGGCATGTTCTCCGACCTGACCTCAGTCGAGCAACAGCTCTGGCGTCCGGAGAACGTCAAGCGGCTCGGCGAGCTGCCAGAGCCCTACCTTTCCCGCGTGTTGAGGCGGTTCACGTGACCCCCCGCGAAGAATTGATCGCCGAGCGCCGTATCGGTCCCGCCGGTGCAGCACTGCTGTACAAGACGGTAAGGCTCGTGGCAATCGGAAACGGGTTTCCACCACCTGAAGGCTCCACCAGGTGGGACGTCAGCGCCGTGACCGAGGTGGCCCATGACTTCCTGCAGGGCGAGCGAGGATCGAAGCGCCTGCTCGACGTGACCCTCCGGTCGACCGACGACGCCTCGTTCGCACGGTTGCTGGAGACCGCGGTCCTGAACTTCCTGCGGGATCTTGCCAGGGGCACCGACATGGGCAAACTGATCGTGCGAGTCAAGGAGATCTTGCGCGACGAGGAGGACTTCGAGGTGGTGCCCGGATCGCCAGAACGCTGGACGCTGGCCGGCGGTCCCCGCGCCATCAGCGGGGCGAGCATCAGCGACTTGGCCTCGGCGACGGCCGGCGTTGAGGTAACCGTGCCCAAGTGGACGAGCGCGAGACGGGACGCCCCACTTGCCGATCGTGCATCCTTTGTTCGTTTGATGACCAAGGTCCTGTCGACGGCGGCGGGAAGCCTCGCGGCAACAGACCTTGCCCATGCTTTGACGGCCCGCCTTGATCACCGCAGGACCGCATATACCGTTGAACTGGATATCCAGGAGCAGGTATCAGAACCAGGCTGGCTCGAAGGAGACCCGGCCACCCAGACGGAGGCCCAGCTACGCGCGATCGAGATCTTCAACGCGCTCAGCGACCGCGAGCGCATCATCGTGCCGACGCTCGACACGAACGTGCGAGATCTCGCCAACCTGATCAACGCTGGCAAGACGCAGGCGGCGCACCTCCGTCAACGACTCCTGAACCGCTTGCGCGCCGAACTGGCCGACGATGACCAACCGGACAGCACCGCAACAATCTTGTACGAGCTTTGCGAGCGGTGGATCGAACGCCGGACAGCAGGGGAAGGTGCAACGTCTGATGACAAGTAAGCACCACGAAAGGGGTGATGACCGGTGACCCTCCACGTCCATCCCTCATCCAGCGAGCTACTTGCGGCCATCCACGAACCTGACCGCGCGCCGCTAGTTCTCGAACACGTCGGCGACTGCCTCGCCTGCCGTGTCCGCCTGTCCAGGCTCCGTGAGGCAGCCGAACCGGAGCCCACCGACCAGGGAACCTTCCAGCGCATCATGGCGGCATCGACGCCGCTACCCGACATCGCCCACCTCGTCACCGCAAGCACGAACGAGCAGCCCCAACCCAATCAAGTCTGGCGCATCGGCCGAGACGAAGCGCTGCTCGCATGGGTCCGTCGCGTGTTCGACGACGGCGTCGCTGAAGTCATCCCGCTCGTCCTTGACATCGAGCTCGCGGACCAGCAAAGCGTCCTGATCAGGGCTGATGCCACTCCGGTTGCCACCGAGATGGCAGCCCTCGTCGCCTTGCGCACGCACATCCACGTCGGCGCCTTCCTCAACCCCATCGGTGAGCTCGATATCAGCCGAGAGGTCACCGAAATCATGACCGCGGTTCAAGAGGGACGCCGCCCCAGTGGCATTCCCGTGGGACCACCCATCGAGGACGACGATGACCAGCGGCTGGAATACCGCCAAGCCCTGCGGGACCTTCTCGCCCCGCTGTCACCAAGCGCCTGGCTCGACGGCGACGCCGACCCCGAACCGTCGAGCCAGGAGGCAGCGGCAGACAAGCCTACGGAGTCGACGGATGGCGAAATCGGCTACATCAAAGAACAGCTCACCGAAAGACTGAGGGGCATCCTCATTGTCGACAGCTCGCCGCTGATAGTGGCTGTAGGGAGCCATGCACACGCGACCAGGATCCTTAACGTCACCTACCTTGACGCCACGGTCATTGTCGCTCAACTCCGTGTTGACGATGAGGACGCCGCAGAACCAGACAACGCATCACTGGCGCAGGCGTGCGCATCATTCCTGGAATGTGAGCCAGGCGCCGACGCGGTCGCCGTTGCAGTGAGCCAGGAGGGATGGCCGACTCGACTGTTCCCGTCGTCGTACCTCCGAACGGCGTACCAATTACCTGCAGGTGTCGTCACAGGTCCGGAGCCCTCGCTCACCGGCCTCGGGCTAGTCGACACTCTATGCAAGCACCTCGACGGGAGTTCTCGCGCATGGGAGCTACTGGACGAGCCTGTCCACTTCAAAATTGGAACGAAGAGCATTCGGCAAGTGGCTATCGGTCATGCTACAAGCTCGATCGAAAAAATCACAAGAGACGGAAAGCGCGCCGTTCAGGTTGCGAAAAAGGTGGCCTGGCAAAGCCTGCCCGAGGATCTCGACCAGCGAGTAGCCAACTTCGTGGCAGCTGCTGCCGGAAACGACATGTCGGACGCCCTGGATGACCTTCTTGGAGAACTTCCCGGTGATTAGGAGACTGACTCTCAAGAACTGGCGCAGCTACAAGGACTTCACCATCGATCTCGGACCCGGTACGACATTCATCGTCGCTACCAACGGCGTCGGAAAAACGTCCCTGGTTGAAGCCGCGCGATGGGCTCTCTTCGGTGCGAGCAGCACAAGCGGAAACGCCATTCGCGTCGATGCTGACTCCGCTACGGCACGTGTCGAACTAGAACTCCCAGATTTGCGCGTTCTCGCCATCGAACGAACCCTCACCCGCAACGCGCGTAGAAGAAGCAATCTTCACATCCAGCTGGACGGTGCGCCCATAGCGGAAGAAGACGTCGGCCAGCACTTCCTCGAGGCGTACGGTACCGAACCCGGCTTCCTGGCAAGACTCGCGATGCCGGCCGCGGATCGGTCCAGTGACACGCCGTCCCACTTAGGACTGGAAGCCCATCTGGGTCGATATTACGGCGTCGACGGCCTCAGCTCCGCGATAGAGCAGCTCAAGAAGCGCAACGGAGTCGTTGCTGCGGAAATTAAGAAGATCAAGGAGGTAAACGCGGCGGCCGCTCAACGCCTCGACCATCTGCTGGAAGAGGAAAACATGGCGAAACTCCGCGCCGAACAAGCTAACGAAGTCCACCAGTCCCTGAAGGGAAGAGTGGACCGTGCGCGCGAAAAACATCGCCGACGTTCCGAACTCGCCGCGTGGAAGTCCAGACATGAAACGTGGAGAACCGCCACTGAGCACCTGGCTGAACGCATCTCAGCCGAACTCGGCCGGAAGGTTTCCATGGAACTGCTGCAGCCCGCGATCGACGAATTCCTGTCGGACATCGACGGTAACATCCAACGGGTGCGCGTGGATATTGCTGTCAACGAGTCCACGGAAGCGCAGCTAACAAGCAACGATCAGGATCTGATGGCTGCTGAGCATGATTGCCCCATTTGCCGTCGGCCCCTCGATGGGATGACCATCACATCCGCTCATGAAGCCAACGCGGATGAGATTACGCGAACCCGAACAGTGATCTCGGGACTAAAGTCCACCGAAGCCGATCTCCTCGAACGTCGCCGGCGCGCAAAGGAAATCTTGGACGAATATCGGAGAGTCCCTCATCCGGGACCAGAGCCGGAAATGCTGCAAGGTGCCGCCGGCACATCCAACGCGGACGAGAATATCGAGGAACAACTTGAGAAGGCGTTCGCTGAACTCGTTGAGGCGCGAGCAGCTCACAAGAACGCCACGCGCGAGCGTGAGCAGGCGCAGGCGGCTGGCAAGGCAATGGAAAGGCTGGAGTCGCTGTTTCGCCAAAATGCCGTCTTGACAGCAGCGATCGGGGCTACCGAGGCGACTCGGAACGAACTTCTCACGGAGACGATCCGCCCTCTCGCATCCGAAGTAAGTCAGCGATGGCAGGCGCTGTTCCCAGGCCGAGGCCAGCTCGTAACCCGCCCGGACGGTCAGATCACCCGATCCGTCAGTGGGCACCAACTTACCTTCGACGCATTTAGCACGGGCGAGGGCATGGGCGCCACCATCCTCGTGCGCCTGCTGGTCGCTCATTTCGCCACGTCAGTCAATTTCTGCTGGTTCGACGAACCACTCGAACATCTCGACCCCGACGTCCGCCGCCAGGTGGGCAATGCCCTTTCCCGCCTAGCCACAGGCAGGGGACCGCTCAGGCAAGTCGTGGTGACGACCTACGAAGAACGACTCGCGCGCCACCTCCAAGCCCGAGACCCAGAACATGTCAAGCTGCTTGACGTGCGCCAGCCGGCGGGGCGCTGACCTTCCGGAGACAGAGACTATGGAATCCTCGGCCGTACTTTAAGCCCGGCGAGAAGGGCGCGGGACGGGCATCCAACACACGACTTGTGGCGGCCTGCGTGCACATAATTGTCACTATGTGATCCGCCGCGCCTCGCCAGCGCCAGTACCCGGCGGGGGAGTGCCGCGGTCCTGCTCTCGCCACTGGCCGGCGGTGTCGGCGCGCAGCAGGCGATCAACCATCTCCAGCGCCGGTGGCTCCGAGTCGAACTCCCAGCGCAGCACCTTTCCGGACTCCGTGTCCCCGGCCCGGGCCATCACCGTCCAGCGCGTCTCGCGGACCAGCCACACGTCGCGCCGCGTC
The DNA here is from genome assembly GCF_050948515.1 of Micromonospora sp. CA-248089. Taxonomy (NCBI): domain Bacteria; kingdom Bacillati; phylum Actinomycetota; class Actinomycetes; order Micromonosporales; family Micromonosporaceae; genus Micromonospora; species Micromonospora sp. CA-248089. Next base: position 4,249,636 of record NZ_CP192016.1, on the reverse strand, counting down.
AGGCGCCCCCAGACACCGTTCCACCACCGCCGTACCACTTCCTGCACCCCGCGATCGTACATACGTTCGATTAGGTAGGCGGCTCGGATGGCGAGCGTGTCTCGCCCGCCCCTAAACGAAGGGTTACTCGCAGCGGTCCTCCGCGCCCCGGCCGTAGCGCTCGCAGCAGTCCGGGCGGTGCCGATACACCCGAAGATCACGCCCGCCCCGGCGGGCGAACTCCTGCGTGATCTCGTACAAGCAGGGCCGCCACACGACGGCCTCCCCGCCCCCGACCAGCACCTGGCCGTCACCCGGCCCGCCGCGCAGCAGCACCTCCACCCCTCCGACCGTAGGCGATCGGCGAGCGGCGGGCCCGAGCTCGACCGATCACCCCCGCCGCCTTTGGCGGACCGAAGACAGAGGGTCCCCGCAGCGTGGGCTTCACGCTGCGGGGCCCGGATGTCGGTGGCCTGCTGCCGGGGCTGATGGCAAAGGCAATGAACGGGGTGGGTGTTGCGCTGTGCGAGGCCGCGGCAATCCGCTTACGCCGATCCGTTTGCGGGCTTCCATGTCAGGATGCACGCGTCGTGGCCTGCGGTGATGAGCAGGGTGGTGCCGTCGGATCGAGCCGAGGTCCCCACCGCGTTCACCGGGCTGGTGTGGCCGTGGAGTTCGCCGGCGGGTCGGAGGGTGTGGGGGTCCCACAGCCGCACGACCTGGTCGTGGCCGGCGGTGACGAGCAGGGTGGTGGCGTCGGGGCGGGTCCAGGTCCCCACCGCGAGGATCCAGTCGGCGTGGCCGTGGAGTTCGCCGGCGGGTCGGAGGGTGTGGGGGTCCCACAGCCGCACGACTTGGTCGTGGCCGGCGGTGACGAGCAGGGTGGTGGCGTCGGGGCGGGTCCAGGTCCCCACCGCGATCACGGAGTCGGTGTGGCCGTGGAGTTCGCCGGCGGGTCGGAGGGTGTGGGGGTCCCACAGCCGCACGACTTGGTCGTGGCCGGCGGTGACGAGCAGGGTGGTGGCGTCGGGGCGGGTCCAGGTCCCCACCGCGAACACCAGGCCGGTGTGGCCGTGGAGTCCGCCGGCGGGTCGGAGGGTGTGGGGGTCCCACAGCCGCACGGCCCGGTCGCGGCCGGCGGTGACGAGCAGGGTGGTGCCGTCGGGGCGGGTCCAGGTCCCCACCGCGAGGATCCAGTCGGCGTGGCCGTGGAGCTCGCCGGCGGGTCGGAGGGTGTGGGGGTCCCACAGCCGCACGACTTGGTCGTGGCCGGCGGTGACGAGCAGGGTGGTGGCGTCGGGGCGGGTCCAGGTCCCCACCGCGATCACCGGGCTGGTGTGGCCGTGGAGTTCGCCGGCGGGTCGGAGGGTGTCCGGGTCCCACAGCCGCACGGCCCGGTCGTGGCCGGCGGTGACGAGCAGGGTCGCGCCGTCGGATCGAGTCCAGGTCCCCACCGCGTTCACCGGGCTGGTGTGGCCGCAAAGTTCGCCGGTGGGCCGGAGGGTGTCGGGGTCGGGGTCCCACAGCCGTACGGCCCGGTCGCGAGCGGCGGTGACGAGCAGGGTCGCGCCGTCGGATCGAGTCCAGGTCCCCACCGCGTTCACCGGGCTGGTGTGGCCGTGGAGTTCGCCGGCGGGTCGGAGGGTGTCGGGGTCCCACAACCGCACGACTTGGTCGTGGCCGGCGGTGACGAGCAGGGCGACGCCGTCGGATCGAACCCAGGTCCCCACCGCGTTCACCGGGCCGGTATAGCCGTGGAGTTCGCCGGCGGGTCGGAGGGTGTCGGGGTCCCACAGCCGCACAGGCCGGTCGCGACCGGCGGTGACGAGCAGGGCGACGCCGTCGGATCGAACCCAGGTCCCCACCGCGTTCACCGGGCCGGTGTGGCCGAGGAGTTCGCCGGCCGGTCGGAGGGTGTCGGGGTCCCACAGCCGCACGGCCCGGTCGTATCCGGCGGTGACGAGCAGGGCGGCGCCGTCGGATCGAGCCCAGGTCCCCACCGCGTTCACCGGGCTGGTGTGGGGCTCGAGTTCGCCGGCCGGTCGGAGGGTGTCGGGGTCCCACAGCCGCACGACCTGGTCGTATCCGGCGGTGACGAGCAGGGTGGCGCCGTCGGGGCGGGTCCAGGTCCCCACCGCGAGGATCCGGTCGGTGTGGCCGTGGAGTTCGCCCGTGGGTCGGAGGGTGTCGGGGTCCCACAGCCGCACGACTTGGTCGTGGCCGGCGGTGACGAGCAGGGCGACGCCGTCGGATCGAACCCAGGTCCCCACCGCGTTCACCGGGCCGGTGTGGCCGAGGAGTTCGCCGGCCGGCCGGAGGGTGTCGGGGTCCCACAGCCGCACGGCCCGGTCGTATCCGGCGGTGACGAGCAGGGCGGCGCCGTCGGATCGAGCCCAGGTCCCCACCGCGTTGATCCAACCCGAGTGGCCGTGGAGTTGGGTGTGGGCGGCTCCTCGCCAGATCGCGCCGTGAACGCGCGGAGCATCAGGGTGGAATCGGGCGGCGCAGGCAGCCGCGAGGGTGGTGCTGCGGCATTTCACTGCCCACACGTGCAGCCAGCGCAGTTGCTCGTCGGGGGCCAGGGCGCTGGGGTCGCCCATCAGTTCTCGTGCGGCGATTGCCTGGCGGGCTTGCGGGTCGGTGACGGTGTTCCGCGTGCGCAGCAGCGGCGGCAGTGGAGACCACAGGAGGTAGCCGGGGTCCAGGGCCAGCCGGTCGAGTTCTCCCGCCGCGGCGGCGTGGTCGGTCAGATGCGCCCGGGCGTAGCTGCCGGCATCCTCCCACCGTCGGACTCCCGCCTCGTCTAAGGCGGGGATGAGGCAGGCCAGGATCCTCCGGTGGGCCTGCTGGGTTGCCTGGGCGCAGCGCGCCGAGAGCTGCACCACCGTGTGGTCCTCGTGGCCGGTCTCCCGTCCGGTCAGGAAGTCCCGCAGGCTCTGGTGCCGCAGCCGGTAGCGACCAGTCGGATCAGCAGCCTCATGGTCGCCTCTCGTGTGGGCAAGGAATGGCCGTAGCGGGCTGTCGAGGACATCCTGCACCGGTCCCAGGGGCAGATTCATGGACCAGTCAGCGAGCGTCGTACTGGTCATCGGTTCGGTGACCGCCGCCAGCGTGCCCAGAACCGGCAGCACAACGCCGTCCCACCGGTCCGGGTCCCGCTCCCGAATCCGCCGCAGGTTCTCGCTGTAATACCCGGCCAACCCTGCCGGCAGCGCGTCGAGACTGTCAGCGGGCAGGTCACCGTCGCGGACCTGATCCATTACCAGCAACGCGTAGATCCACACTCCAGCGGCAGCGGCCACCAGCCCTCGTGTGAACGCCTCCGGAGTGACGTTGCTGGCGGCGAGCCGGGCTGCCAACGCGCGGTCGCTGCGCGCCCGGAAGGTGACATGCTCGCGCAGATCGTCGAGGTTCGCCTGCCCCGTGACATCGATCCGCTCCACCCTCGCTCCAGCCGGCAAGGGATGCCCCGGACGGGTGGTGGCCACCACCACCACTCCCGGCGGCAGAGTCCGTGGCAGCCCGAACGCGACCTCACCCGCCGAAGGAGGGGGTGCCTCGTCCAACCCGTCGATCAGGATCACCAGCGGCGATACCTCCCCACGCGCACGCCGCTGTGCCTGAATCGTCATCAGCCGCTGAGCGAACCACGCTGGATCGGTGTAGTTGCCCGGCAGTCCCGCCGACCCGTCCGGAGTGTCGGTAAGCGGGTATGCATAGGTGAGCTGGGCGGCGAGGTTCGCGCGTGCAGCTTCCGGGCTGGTCGACTGACGAGAGAAGTGCGCTGGCCAACGCCGCGTCGGCGAGAACGCCAGATACGTCGCCAACGCGCTCTTTCCCAGCCCCGCCTCCGCCTCCACTAACACGTAACCGCCGACCGGGCGGGCAGCAACCTGCGCGATCCGCACGTCGATTTTCTCCACCAGCCACCCACGGCCGGTGAACCCGCCCACCGGCTCATCAGCGACCGTCAGCCCAAGCTCAAGCGGAATCAGCGACGGATCAAGAACCACATCCGCCAAACCCGTCGCGTTGCCTGCCAGGATCGTGCCCGCCACCGTCCCGTAATTCGCCCCGACCGTCGCCCCGGAACCCCCACCCTGCACCGAACCGATCCGCTCCGGCACCCCACGACCGAACCTCACCATCACACAGCTCCCCGGTCGGCACCGCCACGAGCCTCGCCATAGTTGACACCGATCGTCGGCCCGGACCCACCCCCCGACACCCTGTCGATCCTGTTGTCACCGGTGTGCACAACACCAGACCTAGCGCCGACGGTCGCCCCACGGTAGGTCAACCATGCCGACAACCCTGACCCGACCGCCGCCAGCACCACAAACCCCACCCAGAACCACGGGCCCTCACCGAGGTTGTTGCCCACCACCCCGGCCGCCGTCCCGACAGCGAACGCCGCACCCGACCCGGCCGCCAACTTTCCCGCACCAGCCACAGCGCCCCCTCATGCCATCTCACCAACCAGCATGCCCAACGGAAGCCACCCAGTCCTTCATGGATGCAAGCGCAACCACCAAACACGCGACCGAGTACAAGCTGGTGACCGAGTACAAGCTGGTGACCGAGTACAAGCTGGTTAAGCATCCCCCGTGCCCCAGGCGGTGTCACGCGGGGCAAACCAGGCCCACGAATACCAGATCGACAAGGTGGAACGCCGTGCCCAGAACCGGTGTTGTGCGATTCCCAAGCCGACAGTCGGCTCGCCTATGGCGTTCATCAGGAACGACGGCAGGGATGTCCGGTGGTAGCCAGCGGACAGGCGCGACGAGACAGCCCAGCCAATGCCCGGCCAGGACTTCTTCGGCTTAGTGAAGCCCTCTGGATCCGGCCAAGTCGGGGTGCCCAATCACACGCCATGGCCGACACTGTCAGCGCTTGCCTTGCCCGACGCGAGTCACTCAGCGGTCGTCCGTCCCGGTCACCCTGCTCATCAGGCTGCAAGATGTCCGTGTCTGTGAGTAATTCGTGGGTGACGTGAATGTGATCGTCATGTTTGACTGAGGTCTATGCGAGCGGGGGAGGCGCGGCTGGCGATCGACTGCGGTATCGCCAGCACAGCCGCGGTGCTGGCGTGGCCGGACGGCGCCTGGCTGCCGCTGATGTTCGACGGCGAACCAGCCCTGCCGAGTGCCGTGCTGGTCGGCGGGGAGGGCGACGTGCTGACCGGCCACCAGGCATGGCAGGCCGCCGCCGCGGATCCGCAGCGGTTCATCCCGGCCCCACGGCGCTCCCCCGAGCAGCAGCTCGCCGTTGCCGGCGCGGATGTCGACACCTTGGATCTGGTCGCCGCGACGCTACGTCGGGTCGCCGCCGAGGCGCAGCGGGCCGTCGGGTTGGTGGTGGAGGATGTGCGGCTGGTGGTGCCGGCCGGGTGGGGGCCGCGGCGGCGGACGTGGATGCGCCACGCCGCGCATCGGGCGGGCCTGCCCCAGCCCCGCCTGATCGAAGCCCCCGTAGCCGTTGCCGGACACTTGCTGGCGACCGGGGTCCAGCTGCCGGTGGGGTCGTGCATCGTGGTGTGCGACGTCGGCGCCGGCGCCGAGGTCAGCGTCCTGCGGCGTGGGCCGGCTGGGTTCGAGGTCCTCGCTACCCTCGCCGACGCCAGCGCGGGTGGGACCGCGATCGACGAAACCCTCACCGCCATGTTCGCCGAGACCAGCCCGGCAGGTGGCGACGGGCAGCGGTGGGCTCTGCTGGCCAGCGTCGGCGCCGCGAAGCATGCCCTGGCCGACCGTGTCGCGGTGACGGTGCCGCTGCCCCAGGGGCAGGCCGCGGTGCTCAACACCGACCTCCTCGAGCAAGCCGCTCATCCTGTCCTGCAGCGCGTCGCTCAGCTGGCGACAGGGGCGATCGCCGCCGCCGAGATCGCGGTCAACGACCTTGCCGGTGTCTACTGCGTCGGCGGTGTCGCCCGGATGCACCTGCTGGAGAAGGTCCTCACCGAGACCGTCGGTGTCACCCCGACGGTAGTGGCGGACCCCGCCACGGCGGCCGTCCGGGGAGCCGCCGACGCCGGCGCCGCTGACGCCACAGCGGCCGCAGGGCTGCCGGCGGAGGAGCCGGTGCCACCCCTGCGACGGGCCGCCGCGATTGCGGTACCCGGCTTCATGTCGCTCGGCCTGATCTCTCAGTTCCTGCTGACTCCCGAATGGAACGGAAGCTACCTCTACAAGTGGGCGCTGCTGAATTGGGGTGAACTGGCCGTGGGCGCCGTGTTCGCGGTGATCGCCAGCCTCGGCGCCGGTACCGTCCTCGCCTCCACGATCGCCGCCCGCACCAACCCGGCGGTGAGCCCTGGCTCCCAGACCGGCACGGGCATCCTGGCGTCGGCGTCCCTCGGCGTCGCGGTCAGCGGCATGTACGCCGTCGTCGGCAGCCTCTACATCGGCGACCCCGCGGGCGGATTCCTGCGCTGGGCGCTGCTGCCGATTACCCCGATCGTCGCCGCGGCCGCGGTGATGGCCCTCGTCGCGGCCCGACAGTGGCGCATCCCCCGAGGCGGCTGGTCGCAGCTACTCGCGTTCCCGACCGGCTCCGTGGTCACCGCCGGGCTGGGGATGATGCTCATCCAGTACTCCCTGACTGCGGACCGCTGGCCGAACATGGTCCTGTGGATCGACCTGGCCAGTCGCCTCGGCGGCGTGCTCCTCGGTGTCGGAACCGTCATGGCCGTCGTCTCCCAGCCGATCCTGCGGCTGATCCTCGGCGCACCCCTCGCCGTCATCACCGCCGCGCTGGTCGGGTGGCCCGCCTCCGGAATCCTCGGGGCGATCTACGCGATCGCCGTGGCCGTGTGGTGGCTGCGCCAGCTGTGGACCCGCCTCCTTCGCCCCGCGGCGCCTGCAGTTCGATGAGCGGCGGGCCGAGGCGCGGACAACCGCCCCGAGCAGAGGTCAGCTCCTTCAGGAGGTGGGTGAGGTGAGGTGGCCGCGAAGGGTCACATCCCTCGCGTTCGCTCTGCTTCTTCTGGGTATGCCGCCGTGGCTGCTGGCGAGGTTCGTCGGCCCGCCGTTGCACAGCTGGCCAACCCTGCAGCAGCTCCGCCTCTGGGCGGCGCAACCCCTCACCACTCAGACGCTGACCGCCGGGCTGACGGTCTTCGCATGGCTGCTCTGGCTGCTCGTGGCATACGCGGTCATCGTCACCGCCGCACGGCGTCTGCGTGCCGGCGCCCGCTGGCTGCGGCGCCTGCCGCTGCCGACACCCCTGCAAGCCACCGCCACCGGCATGGCCGGCGCCGCCGCCCTGACGGCCGCGGCCAACACCACCGCGACGTCCCCGCCCGTCCAGCCCGTCGCTGTCTCCGCCGGCACACTCCACCACGACGCTGTCGACGTGCATCCGGCACCCGAGGTCCAGGCGGGGGAGGGCGTCACCATCCCGGGCGGCTGGCTGCCTCAGAAGACGGCCGACCAGGTGGCCGCCGCGGCCACACTTGTGTGGCTGAGGCGCCGACGCAGCTACCAGCCCGGCCTGCGGGAGTCTCCGGACCAGGACGACCCGGACCTGGCACCGCTGCCGGCGGCCGTCACCGCCGTCCAGGCAGCCGTCTGCGTCCCCGACCAGGACTCCAGCGAACGGTCGCCCGACGAGCAGCCCCTGGCTATCGCGCCGCCGTCAATCGCCGCGTTACCCCCGGCGGGCGTCGCCTTCGCCGGCGGCGGCGCGGCCGACGCCGCCAGGGGAGTGCTGGTCACCGCGCTGCTTGCGGCGTTGCGCGATCCGCCCGACGCCATCCGCGTGGTCATCACCCGGTCCGCCCTGACCACGCTGCTTCCGCCGGCCGCCACCGAAGTCTGCGACAGCGTCCCCGCCCTCCGGGTCACCGAGACCGCGGCCCACGCCGTTGAGCTGATCGAATCCCTCGCGTCGCCCACACCTGACACGGATGGCCCGTCGCCGCCGACGCACGAGGAGGCTTCGCGGCTGGTGCTGATCACCGAGCCGCCGCCGGGGCCTGCCGCCGACCGGTTGGCGGCCCTGCTCGGCGCCGGCCGAGCAACCGCGGTCGTCCTCGGCGCATGGCCGCTCGGCGCCACGTGGAGCGTCGACCAGCACGGCCGGACCGTGAATGCGCGGCTGCCGGGGCACGCAGGGCCCCGGCTGTGCGTCCTGGACCGGGTTGCCGCGATGGACCTGCTCACCGTCATCGCCCCGCCCACACCAAGCAACACACCGCACGCAGGCACCGCCCCCCGCACAGTCGTCCCCGAACAGCGACGGCAGCCGCCCGAGGTCCGGATTCCCCGCCAAGCCGGCGAGGACCGCACGCCCCAGCCCACCCCGCTCGTTGCCGCGCAGCCGCCGGTCGAGCTGCGGGTCCTCGGCCAGCCCACGCTGCTCATCGACGGCGGGGCCGTGACCATCCGCCGCAGCGCCGCCGTGCAGATCCTGACCTTCCTCGCCGTCCACCGCCACGGCGCCACCACCGCACAACTCGTGCAGGCCATCTGGCCCGGCCTGGCCGCCCACACCGTCACCAACCGCCTCTACACCACCCTCAGCGTGCTACGCGCCGCCATCCGCGCCGCCTCGGATCTCTCGATCATCGACCACTCCGACGACCGCTATCGCCTGCGCAGTGAGCACCTTGAGGTCGACCTGTGGCGGCTGCACACCGCCGCCCACCACGCCGCCACCACCCTCACCGACCCCGCCCGCGCCTGGCAGGCCGTGATCGACGCCTACACCGGCGACCTCGCCGCCGGCCACACCTGGCCCTGGATCGACCCGCCCCGGGAAGGCACCCGCCGGCTCGTCCTCGACGCCTACGCCGCCGCCGCGTCGACCCAACAAGATCCCCGCCGCGCCCTGGAGCTCCTGCAGGCCGGGATCCGCGTCGACCCCTACAACGAGAACCTCCACCAGCGGGCCATCGACATCCTCACCACGCTGGGAGACCACGCCGCCGCACAACGGCTGCGCGACGCCCACCGTCACCGGCTCAGCATCGCCGGGCTGCACCCCAGCGACACCCCCGGCCAGCCCCGCGAACACAGCAACGCCTCCGCCGGCGACTAGCCAACCCCGCCGAACGTCGAAGCGCGGCAGCGCGAGCCACCCCGTTGCGGAAGCCACCGAGCGCAGGGGCCGTGACTCGTTGAGCTGCGGTTGTAAGGGCGCGTGAGGTTTTGTAAGGCGCTGTCAGGCGCCGCACCGGCGCACCGCCATCGCCATCGCCATAGCGTCAGATCATTCCCAGCCCACCGCCATCCGCAGCCCTCGTTCGCGGCGCGCTCGCCGCTGCATCCGGCCTAGCGGCGGCGTGGCAGCCAGCGACGCGAGGAGGTCAGGTGAGGTCCAGAGCAGCGAACGCCGCGGCCGCCGCCACGTCCATCATGTCCACCCTTGTCGTTGCCGCGATCCTCGTCGCAAGCGGGGTGTGGCATCCTCGGCTACCGTCGCCGGCGGCGCTCCGGCAGTGGATTCACCAACCGTTGACGACCGACTTCGTCATCCTCCTGGCCGAAGCAGGCGCCGTGATGCTGTGGCTGCTGCTGGCAACCACCGTCCTGACCCGCGCCTACACGACGCTGGCTCGCCGCCTGCGCTGGCTGCCCGCACTACACCTACCCGGCCCCGTCCAAGGCCTCACCGCCGCACTGCTCGGCGCCACCGCCGTCACCACCGCCACCGCGGGCACCCCCGCCCACTCCGCCCCCGCAACCGGAACCACGCACGACAGCGACGCGCAGACTCCGCAAGCTTCGACCACCGCCCCAGCGACCCGCCAGGTGAGCAGCAGTCAACAGCTGAAGCTGATGGCCGCCGACCATGCCCACACCCACACCGTCAGGCGAGGGGACACCCTCTCCACGATCGCCGCTGAGCAGCTCGGCGACGCCGACCGCTGGCCCGAAATCTTCGCCCTCAACCGCGGTACCCACTTCACCCACACCGGCGGAACCCTGCGCAACCCGAACGTCATCTACCCCGGCTGGACCCTCACCCTGCCCGACGACGCCACCCCACCGACCAAACACCAACCCCGCACCGAATCGCCACCGCCGGCCCCGCATGAGCCGGACTTCGCCACCCCGGCCCCCGTCCCGACAACCGCCCGGCCGCCCTCGACACCGCGCCCGGCCCCACCCACGGCAACCACTCCCGCAATCGAGCCGAGCCACGCGCCGACGCCCACCACCGCCGGCACCTGCGCCAGCACAGACAACACCACGAGCACACCTACCTCCGGACCGACCGCGGACCGTGGACCCCGCCCCACCAGCCCCGACCGAGGCGTGGTGCTGCCCAGCGGCAGCTGGATAAGCCTGGGCCTCGCCCTGGCCATCACCACCGCCGCCGCCCTCGTCTGGGCGCACCGGCAGCGCCGCTACACCGCGGGCAAGCCCTCCACCACGCCGCGCTGGGAAACGCAAACTCTCGCCCCCTTGCCCCGGCTGATTGGGCAGATCCGCCGCGCGCTGCGCCATCCAGCCGCCATGCCGGGCGAAACGGGCCAACACAACGAGCCGGCGGACGCTGCAGTCGGCGATCCCGACGCCGCCAGCACCCTGAGCAAGACCAATTCGAGCAGTCAACAAGCGACGTCACGCGATCCTTCGGCCACCGCCTCACACGCCACCACCACGCTGACCAGCAGCAGCCACGGCTTCGACCCGGTCATGCCGACGCCTGCGCCGCTGACGGTATGGCCGCCGGCCGGGCTGGGCCTGACCGGACCCGGCGCAGACGCCGCCGCCCGAGGCTTCCTCACCGCCGCCCTCGCCACCGACACCGACGAACATCCCCACGCGCGCACCCACGTCGTGATACCGGCAGCGACTGCGGCGACCCTGCTCGGCGCCACCACAGGAACCGTGCCCCGCACACCCCGGCTGAGGATCACCCCCACCCTCGACGACGCGCTGGACCTCCTCGAAGCCCTGGCGCTGCACCGCACCCGACTGATCGACCAGCACGAGACCGCCACCGTCGCCGACCTCCGCGCGGACCCCTACGAAGAGCCCCTCCCACCAGTCATGCTCCTCACCCACCCCCCAGACCGCCGCGAGCGCCCCCGCGTCGCCGCCCTGCTCACCCAAGGGCAACGCCTGGACATCCACGGCGTGCTCCTCGGCCCCTGGTCCGACGGCACCACCGTCACCGTCAACGAAGACGGCACCACCACACCCGCCGAGGGCGACCACGCCTCCCACCGCGCCGACATCGGCCGGCTCACCGTCCTCGAACCCACCGAGACCCTCGATCTGCTCGCCGTGCTGGCCGAGGCCCACACCGGCGATGCCCCCTCCCCGGCCCCCGCCGAGCCCACGCCCACCGCACAGCGCACAGCCGCTCAGCCCGACCCGCGAACACCGCTGGCGCGCCAACATCAGATAGCAACGATGCCGGCCGACACACGCGTAGACGGTGCTCACTCCGAGATCCAGGCGCTCGACACGGCCCACGCTGACGCCCTCGACCAACCCCTCGCCACCAGCACGCCGGCGACCAGCTCCACCCCACCCGTCCCCGAAACCGGCACCCGCACCACGGTCGCGATCACCGTGCTCGGTGCTCCCGCCCTCGCCCACGCGGACCCGCAGCGCAGCCTGCGCGCCAAATCCCTCGAACTGCTCGTATACCTGGCCGCGCGCGACGGCGCCGCCACCACCGAGGCGATCCTCGACGACCTGCTGCCCGACGCACCCGCGAGCAAAGCCACCCACCGCCTGCACACCTACGTCTCCGACCTGCGCAGCGTCCTGCGCCACCACGGCGGACCCGGCACCTACCTCACCCACCCCCGCCACCGCTACGAGCTCAACCCCGACCGCCTTGACGTGGACCTGTGGCGGATGCGCGCCGCCCTCCGCGCCGCCAACACCGCCACCAGCAAAGCCGAACGGGTCGCGGCGCTGCGCCGCGCGGTCGACACCTACCGCGCACCACTGGCCGACGGCTGCTACTACGAGTGGATCGAGCCCCACCGGGAAGCCGTGCGGCAACAAGCCCTCGACGCGGCCGTCGCCCTCACCGAGGAACTCGACGGCCAACCGGCCGAGCAGCTAGCCGTCGTCGACGCCGCCATCGGCCAGCACCCCTACGCCGAGCAGCTGTATCAGGTGGCCATGCGCGCCCGCGCGCACCTCGGCGACATCGACGGCGTGCGGGCCCTACGCCGAACCGTGACACGGCAGCTCGCCGAAATTGACGCCGAGCCCGGCGACGACACGCTCACACTGGCCGACCAGCTCATCACCAAGCTGCGCTCCGCCAGCCGAAAGGGTCGGGCCGCAGCGCAGGGAGCACGATCGTGAGCCCGCTGACCAGCCCCACCACCCGTACCGAGGGCAACTCGACAAGCGAGGCCGCGACTGATGTGGCTGTGGTGCACCTGAAGCGGCTGCGATGGGCAGTACGGGCAACCCTCACCCTCGGAGTCGCCGCATCAGTCGCCGCGAACGTGCTGCACGCCCGACCGAACCCGATCAGCCAGATCATCGCCGCGTGGCCGCCGCTGGCGCTGCTGCTCACCGTCGAGCTGATCTCCCGCGTCCCGCACCATCGCCGCTCCCTCGGCATCATCCGCATGGCCGCCACCAGCGTTATCGCCGCCATCGCCACCTGGGTGTCGTACTGGCACCTCGTCGGGGTCGCCGCCCGCTACGGCGAGGCCGGCGCAGGGGCCGCCTACCTGCTGCCCATCTCCGTTGACGGCCTGGTCATCGTCGCCAGCGTCAGCCTCGTCGAGCTCACCGCCCGGATCCGCGCGGGACAACCCGAACAGCACCCCCAGCTTCCTGTGGCCGCCACACCCAGCCCTGCGTCCACGACACGCATGCCGCACGCCGCATCAGCGGGCCGCCGAGACGAGGGCACTGCAGACGCGTCATCCGGCGCGGGGGCATCAGCTGATCCGGTCCCGTGCCCTGACCCGCCGCAGCGTCGCCCACAACATGACGCCGGCGACGGTGAGCGCCGGCCGAGGCGCCACCTGGTCGACGTGGCCAACGCGCGGGTGCAGCGGCCCTCCGCTGCCAGCGCCGTGAACGGCGAGCCGGCGGTGAACGGCGACCAGCTGGTGCCGTCGGAGACGGCCGCCGCCGTTGCTTACTGGCACCGGCGGGAGCCCCACCTGCATCCGGCCGAGATCGCGGCGCGTATCGGACGCTCGGAACGCACCGTGCGCCGCTACTGGCCGCCACGTCCGCAGACACCACCGGCAGCCAACGAGAACCACGCCGGTGATCTCACCGAAGGGGCCCGCACCTAGCAACCGCGACCGCTTCCACGACCCACGGAACCCCGGGGAAGAGACGCCCCAAAGACAGAAAAACCGATCTTCTTCCTCGCGCCGGTCATTGACAGGCGGCTCCGGCGACGAAGGACCTCGCGGCGAGGGGCCGGACGCGGCATCGCATCCGGCCCCACGGGGGCCGAGGTCTACGGCCGCGCGATCAGCGGCTGCACGGCGGAGGGAAACGCGTATGCGGTGTCCCAGGGGAAGCGGCCGTGCCGGTCGGGCCAGACAACCTGCTGCAGGCGGACGCGGTCGCGGCCGTAGCGGCCGATCGCGCCGCCCGGGTGCAGCTGCTCGGTCGGGTCGCCCTCGATGATGACCGCGTCGTATCCGGCGATGAGGTCGCCGATGCCCTGACCGTGACGGAAATGTTCGGCCTTGTCGTAGACCCTGCTCGCGAGGTCGTTGAGCAGCGCTTGGGAGGTAGCCGGGTCCAGTCTGGCGATGATCAGCTCCGGGTAGTCGTGTGCGGTGAGCCCGACGGTGTAGGCGAAGGGCGGGGTGTCGTCGGGGTCGTCGTCGCTGGGGACGACGAGAGTTACCGCCCAGCCCACCCTGTCGATGATCTCGCCTTGGCGGTACAGGAAGTCGTCTATGCCGGTCACGAGGAACGGTCCTTCGGTTGGGATGCGGGCAGCGGTGGCCAGCCACGCGGCTCGTACCGCACCCGCTCCGGGGCCATTCGTTGGTGTTGTCGGCGTACGGGTTCCGGTGCAGCGACACTCGCACCGTTCGCCTACCTGGACCTGGACGAGCTGCGCCGCAAGGCGTACGAGTTGTTCCCGGGTCAGGACATGTGGCGGTCCAACGCCATCTGGCAGCGAATGCACAATTAGTGAAGACCGGGACTAAGTCGCCGAGCCATTTTTGCCGGATTTGCTCTGGTACAGCCTCTTGCTGCGCCCTAGCTTGACTAGAGAACTGTGTGCCTCAAGCAGGCGGTCAGCCAGTCCCTCCAGCTCCCGCGCCTTTGCCTCGAACTGGCGGTTCGATTGGAATCGGTCTCGTTTGAGGACGCGAGTGCCATCGTTGGGGTCACCCAAGTCTCTGAACGATTCACTGGCGACCCCTACCCGAAAATCGGTACACCTTTCGTGGAGTGTTGTGAGCGCAGCTTGGACCTCCTCATCATCGAAAAATGTGTTCAGAGACCACGTAGCGCAGAACTCGTATAGCTCTCCAAGTCTGTCTATATCCCAACTCTCGCCGCTGAACCACTTCGTCAGGTACTCGACGGTGCCCTTATCTTGCGGGAAATCGTCAAGGAAGCGCTGGAACAGATCACAATCGTGCGGTGTTGGCTCGGCCCTGAGCCGGGCAAGCTCCGTCTGCGAATTCTTCAGATCGGCCGTCACACTCTCAAGGCGGTCGTCCCGTTCAGCCAACTCCCCCTGGTGCACCTGGATTAGCTTCGACTCTCGCTGCTTTCCGTCGGTCAACATGCGGTGCAAGACAAGGACGTAGACTACGAGGATGATAATTAATGTCACTCCCACCCAGAAGACAAGGATGGAGTTCGCCTGAACCCAGCGTCGGAAGCCTGCCGAGAAGAGGAAGGTTGCGGCGCCGACGAGATCACTTACCGAGCCGGTGATCAGCAAGAGAAGAGCGACTGCAACACTACCCGCGATCCCAGCCAGTCCGAGCCTTTTGCGCATCTATCTAGGATAGAGGGCTCTGTCCTTTATGGCGATCCCCACGTCTCCGATGGGTCGGCTCTACGCCTTGTGGCGCAAAACGCCGGTCGAGAGCCACTGCACCAGCAGTACGGCAAGGTGCACCGCCGCCTCCGCCTCGTCCTGGCTTTGCCGGCGGGACTTTGGCGCTCCGCCGTGCCGGGAGATCTGGGCGTGCCACAACGCCTCCATCATCGAGACGATCGGCTCGACGCCGCTTGGCTGGCCGTCCTTGCCGGGCAGCACCAGCTCCCACTTGTGCGGCGCGTTCTTGCCCAGTTCGCCGATGACTGTGCCGAGGGTGGCCGAGTTCGCGGCAGCCTTCTTCTGCTCGACCAAGGGGCAGGCCACCTCCTCCACGGCCCGGATCGCCTCGTTGAAGACCTTGTCCGGGTCGGGGTTCAAGCCGTACGCCGAAGTCCACGCCGCGCGCAGGTGATCCGCTGCAGAGGCCGTGGTGCTCTTGATCGCCGTGTCGACGGCAGCCTGCGTCGTGTCGTCCACCCGACGAACTAGGCAGTGCTGCTCAAAGTCGCACCGGTAGAGCGACCCTCCGTCGGAGAGCAGGAGGTCCAACTCGCGGAGGGACGCGATGACACTCTCCCTGAGCAAGCGATGCCTGTCCCAAAGGGCGTCCTCGTCTTCGTGCCACCCAGGGTGCAGCTGAAGCACTGCATCAACGACGGTGAGTAGATCATCCATAAGGACGTTGGTGAGCTGATCTTTGTACGCCGAGTAGTACTGGGGTTGGTACGCCCGCCTAAGCCGCAGCATCACCTTCTGCGCCATCAGCTCGCTGATGCTACGTCGGAGCCAATCGCGAAGCGGCTCCACCAACCACTCCGGCACGCCGTCATGGAGGGTCGTGTCCAGAGGCTTCCGGGCGAGCCGGTCGGCCAAGGGCTGGAAGGGGCGCGCTTCGGTCACGGAGCGAGGTTACCCGCTCGCTGCGACAGTCTCGAACACACTTTCGGGCCGCCCGCGCCGACACGTTCGGCCTCCACCTCGCGCGACCATGGGATACTCGGCGACGACGTTGTTGGCACTTGAAGGAGCAGCGTTGCATCAGTGGATGAAGGCCGCTAGGTAGGGGGCCCATGGAAGCCACGGCCTACGTCGCCGGGGCTTCCATTCTGATTGCGATCCTTCGGTTCGCGCTGATCTGGGGACTGTGCAAGATGGCAGATCGGTCGGGCCGAGGCGTCAAGATCAGTGGGCTTAACCCTCTAGCGGTCCAGGTGGAGTACGGCGTCGTCACGGCGGACGACTCCACCGACGAGACCGACACAGCACCACGTCCCGCTCGGTTGACTGGCCGTCGCCGCCGAGCAGTAGGGAGCTAGACCACGCGACGCACTTTCCGGTGTCTGCCGCGACTCATGTACATCGGCAGAATGGAGGGCACCTCCGCCCGCACCCGGTCCCGTGCGGAGGTACATCGGTACATCCCGCAGAGGTGTCGGGAAGTAAGCAACGAGGTCAGGCCCCGGAGCATGAGCTCCGGGGCCGCTTCGTGTGCCCGCCAAGGTCCGCCCTTGACCGTGATGGCAGAGTCTGTCTTACTTGTCGGTTTACATCATCACGTTGAAGGGGTCCAATCGATTCGTCCATCCACAACGGACGGACGGATCGAGCGATGGAGTGATGAGAGATGACCGAGACCACGACCACCGAGGCCACCGAAACCCGCAGCATGCTGGGCGTCCGTGAACGGCGGGAGGCCCTGCTGGTCAGCCGCGCCGCGCTGGCCGAGCTGACCGGCTTCACCCCGGCTGTGATCTGGCGGTGTGAGGACGGCCGCCCGAGCCGAGGAGCTAGCCAAGATCACGGAGATCCTGGACACCATCGAGAAGGACGGCCTGCCGGAGCACCTGCGCAAGACCCGCATCGCCGTGCCCGCGAGCCAAGGCCAAGATCCCGGCGAAGGTCGAGCTGCTTCAGCGGCTCGCTCGCGTGACGCACCTGCTGGGCGAGGCGGTCGCCGCCAAGACCGCATAGGAGATGCGGGCGCTCGTGGAGCAGGCGCAGGCCGCAGCCGATGGGAACGTGGACGAGCCCGAGCAGCCCGCCGATCAGCCGGCGGGTGAGTGATATGCCGAACTACCCGTTGCCCTGGCTTGAGGGCGACGAGCGGATGTCGTACGGCTTGATCGTGGACGTGCGGACGGTCCTGCTGCGGCACGGCTACCCGGAGCTGACGAGGGTGGACATGGAGACGCTGCGGGTGGCGCTGGTCCGGTTCGTCTTTGGGCGGCGCATCAGCGCGGAGAACCCGGCGAGCGTCGACCTCAATGTGACCGAGCCGGTGAACGAGACGCCGGCACAGCCGATGCCCAGCGCGGAGGAACTGGCCGAGGGCATCGACCGCTGGCACGCGGGGCGCCAGCGGCCGTACGACCCGCCGGTGGTCACGCACATGGTCCTCGCCCAGCGGGGCATGACCGAAGCGGAGGTCGAGCGGTTCCTCACGACCGGCGAGATTCCGGACTTCAGTCGGCCACCCGTAGTCGACAACCAGAGCCGCATTCTGGAGCACGCGGACGAGATCACCTCGGACGTGGCGTACGCGGTTCTGCGCTGCAGCCCGTACACCGACAAGTGTGGTCGTTCAGGTAGAGGCGCTGAACTCGGATGGACCCTGCTCGGGCGGGTCGACCTCGACGAAACCGAAGAGCCGTGCGATGAGTTGCAACGCCTGGGTGTCGTAGCGGTCGGCGAAGCCGCGGCAGATCGCCGGCTTGACCTCGGGATGCATGTAATGCGGAAGCGTCGAATGGCAGATGATGAAGGACTGCCTGGTTCGGGCTTCGGCGACAAGGTCGTGTAGCCGGCCCGGGGTGAGACGCATCTGGTTGCCTGGCGCGAACACGCAGGTGTCACACTGCCGCGATAGCAGCCGTGACTTGCCCAGCTGAGGGTCGCCGACGCTGAGATCGTTGCGATTGGCGTCGCCCGGGTCGATCGCGGGTGCCATAGGGTTTCTCCTCTCCTTGTGAAGCACTGGGGCGCTGTTCGAGCGGCTAGGTCTGTGGGGCGAGGTTTGCTGGCGGTCCGGACCTGCACCGCAGGTGCGCGGGGGCGCGACCAGCGCGTTAGGCGCGGGCGAGCCGGATGGGGTTCTGGCAGCCTGCAGCCCACGCCGTTGCCCGTGGTTGCGGCATACGCGTCCCAAGCCGCCGGTAGCCCGCGGTGGTAGGGCGTAGGGCATGAGGCGCCGAAGCACGGACAGCGACGCGACTTGGCGAGGCGTCAGTCGCCGGTAGGACAGAAGGACCGACTGCGGCGCCGGGTGGGGAGTCAGCGCGAGTTGTTAGGCGGCGCGCGGCGCCGGCATCGGCCGCTGCGGCGGTGGTACCGGCCGGGTGGGCCGGAACCAGCCGGCGAACCGCGCCGCCGCGCCGGCTGGAGCAGCAACCTTCGCTCGCCCTCGGGCGATCACTTCGCCTCGGGTTGCCGCGTGGCAGGCGCGGCGGGCGTCGCGCGCCGGCGGGCACGGGTAGGCCTCGCCGGTGCAGCGCAGGTTGGCGCAGCGGTCCGGCCGGTGGGGATCAGGGAGGTGGGCTGACGCGACGTCGGCGGCGAGCAGCCACAGCAGGACGTCGGTGACGTCGCGGGGAATGCAGCGGCGGTGCGGCTGCGTCATCGGCGTTGCCTCTCGCGGATTGTCGGCTCGGGTGGCCGCCACCCCGGCCAGCGGTGTGGGCCGCTGCCGGGTCCGCCGGGGTGGCGGCAGCCACGAGTGACGCTCGACTTTCCCGATAGATCAAGTCGTCGTCGAGGAGGTGAACCTTGCCTTCCGCGGCCGCAGTGGGGGAAGCATTCCAGCGCCAAGCGCGCCGACGGCTCGTCAACGCCCTGTCGCGGGAGGCTGGGCGGCCTGCGGCCGCCCGACGAGCAGATCCACCGCAACATGCGTGGCCCGCAGCAGTCTCCGGGCCTGGGAGTCGGCTGGTAGCGGCGGAACCCGCCGGGACCTGCTGTGGGATTTCCGCTCTTGTCTCGGGAGTCGCGCGGTGATGGCCTCACCCCGACAGTGGTGAGCAGGGGAGGCATCGGGGGGCATAGGAGACCGCTTTCCCCGGGTAGCCGGGATGCGCTGGTTACCGCGGGCAGCCGGGCCACGGGTCGGTGGGGTCAAGGTCGCCGGGGTCGGCGTTGTCGCGTTCATTGCCGTTCCACTCGATGCGTGCCTCGATTTCGGCACCGGCGAGGGCGGTTTCGATTGCGGCTTCGGCGGCGTCGAAGGCGTCATCGCTCGTGCCGGCCGTGAGCTCGGCGAGGACGGTCAGGGTGAGGCGTACCTGCCAGCGGCGGGGCAGCAGCGGCAGGTCGACGACCTCCATGACCCGGTTGGCCGCATCTATGTCGATGTCGTGCTCGCTGACCGCCTCGCGCAGCCCCTGCCACATCTGTCTGCGGAGCTGCGTCAACGATTCGGGGATTGCGGGCGGCGGCTGCGGGTCGCTGTGGTGGTTACGCAGGTAGGCCTGGATCTGGGTGGTGGTGTGAGTGAGCCATCCCAGCGGTGCTGGCTGGCCGGGGTGGAAGGCGTCCCAAGCATGGCGCAGGACGGATTCGAGGCTCGGGGGTGCGGCAGGGGCCGCCGTCGGTTCGGTCATCAGGTTCTCCGTTGCGTTGCTTACCGGCGCACCCGCCGCCCGTTCGGGGCGGCGGGTGCGGGTGTCTGGCTCAGGGCGTCGAGTCGGTGGCGGCGCGCGGTGACTCGGCGGGGTTGACGCACTCGGGTATTGAGAGCACGGCGAGGTCGGTGCGGATCAGGGCGCCGCAGGTGTGTCGTAGGGCGGCGGTGGCCTTGTCGTGCTGGGCGAGAGCGGCGGTGAGGGCGTCAGCGACCCGGTCGAGCCGCTCTCGTAGCGACAGAATGGTGTCGGCGTCGCTGTTGGCATGGGCGTCGCCGAGCAGGTTCGCGGCGTCGGTCAGGACCGTGATCTGGGCGCTGGTGGCGGCGATGGTGCCAGCCGCGGCAAGCAGCGCGCACAGCTGCTCTGGGTGGTGGGCGCAGGCCTCGGCGAGCTGATCCGGGTCGAGGGCGTAGCCCTGGTCGTGCAGCAGCCGCTGGACGTCGAGGTGCGGTGCGGACATGGATGTCTCCAGACGTGACGGGCGCGGGTCAGGCGATGGTGGTCTGGTCGGGGTGGGGCCAGCCGTCGAGCACGGACGGGGTGAGCCCGGCCCGCAGCGCCTGGTCGAGCAGCTGCGCGAGGGTGTAGGCGGGGTTGGCGGCCAGGGCGCGGTCGACGGCGATGGAGGCGAGCGCGCCATCGCCGCGGCGCCACGCGGCGAAGGCGAGCAGACTCGCCGGTGGGGCCACGAGCGGCGGGTGCGCGCGGCGGGTGATGTCGGTCCACATGGCGACGTGCCAGGGCTGGGCGTCCGTGGCCTGCCAGGCGACGTCGCGGATCGCGGGGACGGGCAGCAGGACAGTGAGCCAGGCCAACTCGTCATCGGTGAGGGTCTGCTCGTCGGCGTAGCGGGCGAGCATGTCCCGCACCGCCTGTTCGCCGGCGCGGATCAGGCCGTCGCGTCCGGCCTCGCTGATGAGGGTGCGGCGTCGAGCGCGGGCGTGGGCGGTGGCGCGGGTGACGGCGACGCGGGCGTCCCCGGTGGTGGGGGCGATGCTGGCCACGAGCGCGGCCCGGTCGGGTAGGGCGTGACAGCCGGCGACGATGGCGTGCATGGTGATGTCGCTGCGCTGGGGGTCGAAGGGCACGCCGTCGGTGGGGCAGCAGGCGGGGTCCTGGCAGAGGTAGGAGAAGTAGCGGCCGTCGGTGACCCGCAGCGCGTCGAAGACGTCGATGTCGGTGGCGGCCAGCCGCGGGATCACGGTGTCGATGGCCGGGGTGACGGTGGCGGCGGGGCCGTAGCCGACGGCGATGGCGCGGGTGGCCGCCGCGTTCCGCAGCATGCGGATCTGCGACAGGATGTAGTCGTCGGCCCAGGCGGCGACCTGGCTGGGCTGGGGGAGGTCGGCGCGGCTGGCAACGGCGATCCGGGTGCCGGTGAGGCCGACGATCACGAGGCTGTCGGTGGGGTGGAAGCCGAGCAGGTAGGGCACGGCGGTGAGCAGGTCCGCGGGCGAGGTGATCGGCAGGCGCGGGTTGTTCGGGCTGTTCACGGTTTCTCCTGTTCTGTCGTGATGGGTCCGGGCACGGCTGAGCGGCCGTGCTCGGCGTTGGAAGTGCGCGGGGTGGCCGAGCAACGGCCAGTGGGAGCGCGATGAGTGATCTCGACCGGTGGTTGTCGGCGTGATGCCGGAGTGCGGTGGACCGCGAGCCGACACCTCGGCCAGGGGAAAGCCCGGCCGAGAGACGGGGTCAGGCGTGCTCGAGGGCGGTGACCGCAGCGTCGGCGATGTGGCCGGTGGCCTGCACCGGGTCGGCCACCAGGATGGTGGTGGTGTCGGTGAAGGTGTGCCCGTCCAGGTCGGCGGGGCGCAGCCACAGCACCGGGCAGCCCGTGCGGTGCAGGGTGGTGAGGAGGCGTTGGGCGGGGCCGGTGTCGGGCAGGTCGCCGTCGGAGACGACGGCGAGCATCCGCAGCCGGCCCGGCTGACGCAGCTGCAGCAGCTGGTCGGCGAGTTTCACCGCGTCTGTGAAGGCTGTGCTGCCGCCATTGGCGCGCAGTTCCAGCACGTGGGCGGGCCGTCGCCGGGGCGGGACGAGCAGGGTGACGTCGCTGCCGAAGGCGATGGTGGCGGTGACCGCCTGGTTGCAGTGTGCGGCGTGGGCGAGGATCCACCCGGCTGAGGACATCGGTGCCGCGTAGGGGTGCATGGAGAAGGAGGCGTCGACGATGACGCCCAGGTGCAGGGTCGGTTTCGGCGGTGGCAGCTGTGTGCGCCGCTGCCAGGGGGTGGCGGTGGGCGCGGCGCCGGCGGCGATCTGCGCCTGGGTGGTGATGGCGTGGCGGGTCCGCAGCCGTCCCGGCGGAACCGTGCTGGGCCGCGTGTCGGGTTCAGCGTGGTGGGTGCGGGCGGCGCGCAGCCGGCCGGCGAGGAGGCGGGCCGCCGCACGTTCACCGTCTGTCGGGTCGCGGCGGGTCCACGTCGCGGGCGCGGAGAACCGTTCGGTGATCTGCTGGTCCCGGTATTGCCCTGGTGTGAGCCCGGCGGTGTGGGCGAGGTAGTCGGCGAGCGCCTGGGCGAGCAGGCCGGCGAACACGCCCGCGTCCGCTGCGGGTGCCTGTGGTTGGCGGTGGGGGTCGACGTCGAGGATGCGGCACCACCGCCACGCCAGGTCGATCATGGTGTCGGCGTCGCTGTCGTCGACGCTGTGGGCGTGCCGCCACACCTCGCGTAGCTGCAGCAGCCGCTTACGGCCCAGCACGGTCGTCACGGCGGCGCGGATCCCTTTGGTGTCCTTGGCGGTGAGGATGCGGGCGTCCACCCTCGCCAGCAGCAGCGCGGCGAGGTGGGCGGCGTGCCAAGGGTCGTCGACGGCGGCGTCGTAGGAGCCGATCAGGGTCGTGACGGTGTGCCGCAGCCACCGGCGGTCACCGCGCCGACGGGTTCGCTGCCGGTACTCGATACGGGATTCCTCGAGCAGCTCGGCGGCAGCCGCGACCACGGGTGGGGTGCCGGGCGGGGTGCGCCAGCGGCTGTGGGCGGCGTGCGCGGCCTCGTGCACGAGCAGCCCGTAGGCGGTCGGGACGAGGCGTTTGTGGCCGGCGCGGCGGGGGTTGGCGATGTCGGGGGAGCCGATGTAGGTGGCGTCGACCTCGATGCGGCCGGCGTCGGGGTAGCAGCAGGCGGGTGCGCCGCCGCCGGCGCCGGGGGCGACGGTGACGGTCAGGTCGGTGCGGCCGGTCAGGGTCGGGATATGCCGGGTCCAGGCGTCGCTCCACACCTGCCAGTCCGGGTAACCCGTCGTGGGGCCGGCCGGGCCGGTCTGCAGGTGACTGTGCGGATGAGGCATCAGGGGTTCTCCTTTCGGGGGTCAGCGCTGTTTGCCGAGGGTCAGGGCGGTGATGTCGGTGCCGAACTGTTGGCGCAGCGCGGCGAGGACCTGCTCGCGGTCGTCGGCGGGGGCGCGGCCGGCCAGGTTGGAGACGGCGGCCGGCAGGCCGAGGGTTTTGCGGACGCGGGCGAAGCCGAGCAGCTCCCGCAGCTGCGGCGCCCAGCCGACGCGTCCGGCGGCGAGGTCGGCGTTGAGCGCGATCGCGGCTTCGACGGCGGGGCTGGGGACGCCGAGGTGGCGGGCGAGATCCCAGTCGGTGGTGACCTCGATGTGCACGTCGAACCGCGACGCCAATGCTTCGGTGAGGATGGCGCCGTGGACGCCGGGGTTGTGGCCGGCGATGACGTAGAACCCGTCGGCGGCGTCGACGCGTTCGTTGCGGTAGCCGGGGATGGTGATGACCCGCCGTCCGTCCATCGCGGGGTAGAGCACGGCGAGGACCTTCGGTGGGATGAGGGTGGCGTCGTCGACGAGCAGCGCCCTGCCTTCGCGCATGGCGGTGACGAGGGGCCCGTAGACGAACTCGAAGCCGCCGTCGGGGAGGGGGATGAAGTTGCCGAGGAAGTCCTCCACGACGGTGTCGCCGGTGCCGGCGACGGTGAGCAGGTCAGGGAAGGCGGCCTCGACGAGGGCGGTCTTGCCGGTGCCGGGCGGGCCGTAGAGCAGCACCGGTATACGCTTTTCGCGTAGCCGGCGCAGTACGTCCACATCCGAGGCCCCCGCGAGCTTTCGCGGGAAGTACAGGTCCCCGTTGGGGCGTGTGATCGGCTGCCGCCGACCCGCCCCGCGACGTCCTTGGCGGGGTGTACGCGGGGTGGGCGGTGGCATAGTTCCGGCGGCGTCGACACCAGCTTGGGTGATCTGGAACCGGTGCGGGCCTGTGGTGTGGGTGGCGTATCCGGCCGCGGCCATCTTCTTCAATGCCTCGAACACCGCCCCGGTGGACGGGGCGGCGATCGCCGTGGTGAGCTCCCCGACCTTGAACACCTGATCGGGGTGCGCGGCAAGGTGAGCGGCGACCTGCCGGTAGAGGTAGCCGGGCCGGCGGCCGTCACCTGGGTCTGGTGTGGGGGAGGCGTCGGCGGTGATTGGGGTTGGGGTTGCAGGGTCCATGCAGGCCTCCTGTGGTCTGGGGTGGGGCCCGCGCACCCCCGTCTCCGGGGTGCGCGGGCAAAGTGCGGTGTCCGCGCGGTGGAGACGGGGCGGTGAACGGGCCCGGCCCAATGGCAGGGGATGGCCGGCAAGCTCCGTGAGGTGCTCAGCAGGCAGCCCGAGAGGGCTGCGGATCGGTGGTGCCGCCGCCATCGGGTGGTGGGCGACGACAAGGAACGCACCCGAGCCGGGATTGATCAAGTCGGTCCGGCAGCGGTGGGCCAGTGCTGTTACCTGCGGCGGAGGGTGACCTCGCCGCGGGGGCGGCGGGAGATCTGCACGGTCAGCCCGAACACGCTGCCGTCGGACAGCTCCAGCCACACCCCGCGGTCCAGCGTCAGGACCCCGGCGTCCCGGTACGTACGCGCCGAGGTGATCGTCACTGGCAGCCCGTCGTCGTGGGTGAGCTGCGGCAGGCCGGCGTCGTCGCACAGCTCGTCCAGGTCAGCGCTAGTCAGCAGCCTCAGGACAAGGGCTTGCAGGAGATCCTCGTGGGCGTACTCGCCGAACTCATCCGCCAGGTCGTCAGGCATCAGGTGCTCCCTCCGCCGGCGTTCTAGGAGTGCTGGCGGCGGTAGGCGGGTCCGGGATGTCGCCTGCGATGCGGTCGCAGTCGTACGGATGCACCGGCAGCCACGTCCAGGCGCGGCCCATCACGACGTACCGGCCGTCCGAGTCGGGGCTGATCCGTTCGATGGCGTCCGGGTCGTCGTGCACGCGGGTTTCGTCGGCGACGATGACGTCGCCGTCGAACCACAGCCGCGCCATGGACTCGTCGACCATCCGCTCCTGGCGCTCGCCGCTGACGCCTTCGGCGGCGAGCTGTTGCCGGTAGCGGTCGCGGGCGGCCTGCTGGTCGGCGACGATCGCCTCGGCCACCTGCCGGGTGCAGGTGAACACCGCCCACCCGTTCCACGTGTCCACCAGGACGCCGACGAACCCGACCGGGATCCGCATCTGTCCGTCGCCGTTCGGCGTCCACGCCCAGTCCCCGGCGAAGACGCCCGGCCCGCCCAGGCGCACCCGGTCGGGGGCCAGGTGGCTCATGTCCCGGTCGTCGCCGTGCGGGTGCAGCACGATCCGGCACTGCCGTGCCACCTCGGCTTCGGCGGCGTCGTCGAACCCGTCGCACCACGCCCACCGCGTCTGGTCGCGCTGCCGGCCGGTCAGGTCCTCCCACGCCGGCGCACCCTGCGGGGCGTGCTCGGCATACCGGTCGCGGTCCTCGGCCAGGACGTACCGGTCGGCGGTGGGCAGCCCGTCAATGACGGGCAGGTCCACGTCGTCGATGCCGGCCAGGACCTGCCGCGCGACCTCGCGGACGTCGCCGGTGGCCTTCCCCCCGATAACGTTCTGCGCCCACCATCCCGCTGCGTCCCGGCCAGCCGCCGCGCCCGCGACCCGCACCGCGTGAAGCACCTGCTCCCAGCCGGCGCCGCCGACCGGGGCCGGGAGCCGGCGGACGCGGTCACCGGCCTCGAGAAGCATCGACAGGCAGGAGCCGCTGTCCCAGTTCACCTCGAGGACCTGCTGGTCCGGGTCGTAGTGGCGCACCGTGCCCTCGTCACCCGGACGCAGAAGCGTGTGCGGGTCGCTGGTGTGCTCCAGCACGACCCGCTCGCCAGGCTGGTAGGTCATCGGGTCCCCTCCCGCGCCGTCAGGACGGCGTGGCAGCGGGCGGCGACACCGTCGCGGACGGCGTCGGTGAACCCGTCCCGCACCGCGTCGACCACCAGCGCCTGATCGTGATCGGGCAGCTCCGACCAGCCGGGCGCGCAGGCCGGCGCGTGGGCCTGGTAGCGGTCGGCGTCGTAGACGGCGACGTCGAAGCGGGGCAACGCCGCCACGACGGCGTCGTCGCTGCTGTCGATGCCCTCGAGGACCGTCTGGGCGGTCTGCTTCTGCTCCGATGCGGTGCGTCCCTCGAGGGCGTGCTGCTGCCACCAGCCCACGGCGAGCTGTCCCTCACGCTCACCCGCGTTCCGCAACGCCAGCAGCATCTCCGAGTCGACCGGCGACACGGCCGCCTGCTGGGGGCTACTGGAGGCGGCGCTGGCCGGGGAACTGGCGTGCGGGGCCGCGGAGGTGGCAGGGTCGAGCCAGTCGGCGGCGAGCAGCACACCCTCACGGCGGTAGCGGGCCGGCACGGTCTGCTCATTGGTGACCCGGCGCAGCCACCCGGCCAGCTCGGCGCGGATCTTGCGGGAGGCGGTGGCGTAGCGGGCGCGGGCCTCACGGGCCCGCCGGTTAGCCTCCTGCGCGTTACGCCGGTCCACCTGGGTGTGCAGGTCGAGCAGCCACTGGTGCTCCGCGATACTGATCCAGCCGCAGCGGGAGTCGGTCAGCAGCCGGCGCAGCGCCTCGGCGTAGTAGTCGTCGCCGTAGCGCGGGGTGCTCTCGTGGTGGACCAGGGTGTTCTGGATGTTCTGCAGCCGGCGGCCCAAGGCGACCCAGTCCGTGTGGTCCTCGGGCCGGGTCCCCGGCTGTTTCCTGCTGCTGTTGTGGTCCGTGTCGGTCACGGTGATGTCCTCTCCGAAGGGATGGAGGAGCCGCAGCTGTCGACGCCCGGAGGGCGCCCCGGCTGACGGGATTCGCGGTTTGTGGATGCGGTGGTTCAGCCGATGACGCGGCGCGCGGCGGCGAGCTGCGCGGCCCACGCGGACAGGCGGCTGATCTTGACGACGTCGCCGCTGTGCGGGGCCTGCACGATCAGCCCCTGGCCGAGGTAGAGGCCCACGTGCCCGGGCTTGGCGGTGGTGCCGCGGCTGCCGGGAATGAACAGCAGGTCCCCCGGCCGCAGGTCCCGGTAGTCGGTGACCGGCCGGCCCGCGTGGATCTGATCGCTGGTGGTGCGGGGCAGGGTGATGCCGGCGGCCCGGTAGGCCTGTTGCATCAGCGAGGAGCAGTCGCATTGGCGGGCGGGGATACCGGAGTGTGGTGCGGTGCAGTCCCCGCCGAAGGTGTACGGGCTGCCGAGCTGCGCCATGGCCCAGCCGACCGCCGTGACGACCGGCGCCGGCGTGCCCGCCGGCAGCGCGAACCCCGCCGGCAGCGGCACCTGCTCGCTGCCGGGCTGGCCGTCACCTGCGTCGAACAGGCACAGCGGGTTGCTCATCGCCTGCTCCAGATCCCCTCCGGCGGGCCCGGCGGGGGTGCCGCCGCTCAGGACGCGGATCAGGGCGATCGCGTCGTCCTCCCACTTCGCGTAGGCGCCGGGGTAGGCGGAGCGCTGCACCGCTTGGGCGGCGTCGGTCAACGGCATGGCCTGCCAACCGTCGACGGCCAGCAACGCTTTATAGAACCTGCCGGCCGCGTAGCGCGGGTCCTGGAGTTGAGCGGGTGTGCCCCAGCCTTGGGACGGGCGCTGCTGGAACAGCCCCACCGAGTCGCGGTCCCCGCCGGGCAGGTTGCGCAGGGTGGACTCCTGCATGGCGGTGGCCAGGGCGATGACCCAGCCTCGGGGCGGGACCGTGAGCTCGACGCCGACGGACACGATCACCGCCGCGTTGGTGACCTGCTCACCGGTCCAGCCCCCGACGCCGGCGGCGGGCGGGGACACGGTGACGGCGGGCAGCAACGGCTGCCGGCCTGAGCCGACAGTGCCGTTGCACGCGGCCGAGGCGGTGCCACCGCCGGTGAACAGCATCCCCACTCCGCCCGCGCACATCATCAGCACAGCGAGCACCCCAGCGGCGATTACGGCGAGACCGCGCCCGCTCACCGCCGGACCGCCACTGGCCGCGGGGCGTGGCGGGCTGCGGGGGAGCGGCTCGCGGGGGTGCAGGTGGCATCCGGTGACGGGGGCAGGCAGCCGGCGAGCCGGTAGCGGGCCAGGTGCTGCCCGTCGTCGGTGTGCACGGCGACCTCGGCGGTGAGCGGGTCGATCAGGTAGATCCATTCCGCGTCGAGGTGCCGGGCGTGGGACAGCGGGAACACGGTGACCGGTTCCGCCGCGTCGATGGCACCGTCGGTGGTGCTGGCGAGGGTCATGCCGACGCCGGGCACCGGGCGCTGCCCGTCGAACCCGGATTCGGTGGCGGCGGTGATAGCCGGGTCGAGGTACTCCCAGTCGGAGGCGAGGATCGCGGTGCTCAGCGCGTGGGCGTCGCGGCGGGCGTGGCCGGCCCAGATCGCGGCGAGGGCGGCCACGACGACGCTCGGCTGGCCGTCGAGGAGCACGAACCGGGCGTGCACGAGGTGCGGGTTCGCAGGATCAGTGGTGCCGACGAAGCAGTGGGTGCTCACGGGGAAGGTCTCCTTCGCAGCAGATGCGGGAATGGGAGGCGCGAGGTGCGCGGACCGGTGGCCGAGACGCGGGTCGGGACGGTCACGGGTCGTCCTGTTGCGGGGGTGCTGGCCAAGGGGCGGGCTTGGCGCGCCAGCCGAAGATCGGGTCGCTGGTCTCGGCGGATCCGCAGCGGCTGCAGCGGATATAGGTGTCTTCGCCGTAGCCGGCCATGGACGGCATCTCGTCCTGGACGAACTCGTCGACGGCCTCGCATACCTGGCAGCGCAGGGACGTCCCGTCGGGCCCGCACGTGATGAAGATCGGCTCCTCGTCGGTGCCGTCAGGTCGCCGGCGCGGGCCGGTCATGCCATGCCCCCCGCCCTGCTGCTGGTCGGCTGGGCGGTGGCGGTGAGGATGGCGGTCAGTCCGGGGTAGGTGGCGGGGACGTCGCCCGGGTCGGGGGTCTCGTGGATGAGCAGCAGCGGTTGGTCATCGCCGCGCGGGTGGGTGAGCTGGTAGAGGCGGCCGTCGGTGTCGACGGCGTCGATGCGGCGGGCCTGCCGTGCCGCGTCGCCGATGGTGAGGATGGTGTCGTAGCAGGTGGCCCAGGCCAGTAGCCGCGCATCGGGTTCCGTCGCCCGGATCAGGCGGACGATCGTGTCGAGGGTGGCCCGGTAGGGCGTTGCCGCGTCGGGCTGGCGCAAGCCTGCGGCGAGGCGCTGCAGCAGGGCGGGCAGGCCAGCCGGGTCGGTGAGCAGGTCGTCGCGGCGCAGCGGGAATTCCACGCTGCGCACAGCGTGTGCTGGCGAGGCCGTGTGGAGGGGGCGGGTGTGGATGAGCAGCAGCGTCGGCGGCTGGCCCCAGCCCAGATGCTCGGCGTCGACGTCGGTCGCCAGGAGGCAACCGGCCAGGGCGTGGACAGCGGTGAAGGACAGCACAGCGGTCTCCCTTGTCAGGGCGGCAAAAGGGGGAAGGCCCCGCAACCGGGTGGTTGCGGGGCCCTCCAGGCGTCAGACCTGTCAGTGGTGGTGGCGGTCGCGGCTGCGTCCCACTGGGGCGGCCAAGGGATGGTGGCCGTGCACACCGGCACCAGAACGCTTCGCGTGGTACATCGCCGCATCCGCCTCGGCCAGCAGCTGACGGGGGCTCGCGGACAGGTAGGCGGGGCTGTGGGTGTAGCCGACGGAACCGCTGACACTGACCTCGCCGCTGTTCAGGCGGAAGGGGGCGGCGCCGATGGCCTGCCATGCGGCGCGGGCGGCACCGGCCACATCCTCGTGGTCGCCGCGCACCAGAAGGGCAAACTCGTCGCCGGACAACCGCGCGGCGATCTCCACCGGCGCGTCGAGGGCGGCGAGGAGCCGGCCGACGTGGGCGAGCAGCAGGTTGCCGGTGTCGTGGCCGAGGCTGTCGTTGACGGTCTTGAACCGGTCGAGGTCGAGCAGCACCACCCCGACCGCCGTCCGCTCGGCGAGGGCGGCGCGCAGTCGGGCGAGGAACAGCCGCCGGTTGGGCAGCCCGGTGATCTCGTCGTGGCTGGCCTGGTAGCGGGCCGCGTCGAGGGCTTGCTGTTGACGCCACAGGAGGGCGCCGGCGAGGGCGAGGCCGGCGAGGATCCCGCCGACGGTGGTGACGATTCCTTGCAGGATGGGAGACACTCGGAACGCTCCTTGTGTTGGAAGGAGCACCGGGGGCGGGCGTGAGGCAGCAAACTTCGACGCCCGCCCTCGGGCTGCCTGACGAGTCGTGGCTACTGGCCGCCATCGCTGGGGGCGAGCTGGAAGGTGGCCGGGCGTTCGACGGTCTGCACGAGCGCGCCCGCGGCGACCAGCTTGATCGCCGCGTTGAACACCGCACCTTGGCTGGCTTTCCTCGCGCCGCTACCGGCGTTCGCGGCGTCGATGAGCTTGCACAACTCACTGGTCTTGTACTGCCGGTCGGGGTGGGCCTCGAGGATGTCCAGTACTGCACCCCGCAGGGAGCCCTTCACCCGGCGGTTGTTCCCCGTCCCGGCTGCCTGCCCCTGCGGGTCGGGGTTCGACCCGCCCTCGGCGTCGGCGTCGGCCTCGGCTTCACCCTGGGCGTCGGCGTCGGCGTCGGCCTCGGCTTCACCCTGGGCGTCGGCGTCGGCGTCGGCCTCGGCTTCACCCTGGGCGTCGGCGTCGGCGTCGGCCTCGCCCTCGGCGTCGTCGGGCACGGCGTCGGACTGCTGACGGTCGTGGCCCGCCTCTCCCGAGGGCGGCTGCTCGTCCCCGCCACTGGAAGACGTGACCGTATCCAGTGGAGCAGGTGCGCCACCGGTGGAAGCCAAGGCCGGAGACGCCCCGTCCGTGTCCCGGGCTGCCGGTACAGGCGGCTCGCCGTCCCGTTCGGGCACGCAAGCGGTGCCGAGGGGATCGGTCGGGGTGCCGGTGTCCGAGGTCGCGGCCGCGGTCCCGCTGGGTGATGTGTCAGCCGCCCCCTGGTTGGAGGGTGGCGTGGCGGTGGTCGTGCGGCCGGTGTCGGTCAACCGCCACATCGCGCGGTTGTCGTCGCTGCGGAACCGCTCGGCCTGCCCGGTCTTCTCCCAGGCGCGCAGCTTCGCCGTGGCAGTGGAATAGCCGAGCCCGGCGTGCTCGGCCACGGCCGTGGCAGTGGCCTCGCCGAGCTCGCTGAGCGCGGCGAGGACC
The DNA here is from genome assembly GCF_050948515.1 of Micromonospora sp. CA-248089. Taxonomy (NCBI): domain Bacteria; kingdom Bacillati; phylum Actinomycetota; class Actinomycetes; order Micromonosporales; family Micromonosporaceae; genus Micromonospora; species Micromonospora sp. CA-248089. The sequence continues at coordinate 4,218,692 of NZ_CP192016.1, read as the reverse complement.
GTGAACATCGTGTGCGCCGGCACGGGCTGCGTTGCATCCGTCATGGGCACGTCCTTCCTGGTGTGGAGGTCTGCAGTGATCCACGCTTCGACCGCGTCGCTGATCAAGTGCGACGACCGGATCTCGGGACATCCCTCGAGACCCGCGCCGCGGCCGCCAACCGGGGGAGCGGCGGGCGCGTGGGAAGGAATGAGTGATCGGCCGGCGGGCGCCGGCTGGGTGCGGTGAGAACGAGGACTCGACGTTGGCCGGAGATGCCAGCAAGGGCCGGCTCGCTGCCCTCGCTCGCGGCGATTTGCACCCCCGGTGAGGCGGTGGGCCGGGCGGGCCATGGCGTGCTCCGCGAGGGACAGCACCTCTTCGATGCGGACACCGTGGGAGGACGTCCTGCCGATGACGAGGGCTGGAAGAGGAATACGGCGGCCTGTTACCGGCCAGGCGGGAGCGAGCGCCCCTGCCCGGGGCGCCCGGCTGTAGAGCCCTCACCGCCGCTGTGTGAGGCGGCGTGCGGTAGCTGGCTGTTGAGGCAGCTGCGGTGCGTCGAAGGCAGCAGCGGAGAGCCAGCCCCGCCGGGTGACACGGCATGGCTCGATCGCTGGGGCATACCAGCTGCGGCTGGGCCCGTAGCGGGTTGCCTGTCGGGTGCCCCGACGACGGGGCGTGGCGACGGGTCTAGAGAGCGACGGCGAGTAGCCGCTCATCGGGTCCGAGGGTGTCGAGGTGGGCCAGGGCCTGCTCGAGGTAGGTGATGCGGTGGGCGAGGGCATCGCTGGCCGGGGCGAGCTTGCGGCCATCGGCGGTGAGCATCGCGTTGCCGGCGACGGCGCTGGCGGCGCGGTAGTGCTGGTAGGCCAGCTGCCCCGCCTGATACATCTCCAACTCTCCGACGGCGGGCTGGCCAGGGCCGGGAGCGGCGGCGGCGTGCAGACGCATTGCCTGGACGCGGGGTTGGGCGTGGAAGTCCGCGATCGCGGTGTCGAGGGGGTAGCGGTCGGGGTCGGTGAGGTAGCGGGTTTCGAACACCGGCCACGGAGTGGCGGCGCGGGTGCCGTGTACGACCTGCTGCCAGATCTGGTAGCGGATCCCGGCGCCGACAGCGGCGGCGTGGCGCATCCCTTGCAGGTCGAGCAGGCGAACCGGTCCGCCCGCGCACGGCGCGGGTCGACCCTTGCGCAGCCCGATCAGCTGCTGGCGCTGCCACACACGCAGCTGCGCGACCGCCCAAAATTGGGGCGTGAGGGTGCCGGTAACACCGAAGTGGGTGTCGAGCTGGTGGCTGGTGAGAGCCTGCGCGGGCAGCGCGTCGGGCAGGCAGATGATCATCGTGGCGATGGTCGGGGCCGAAGTGACGGTTGGCCGGGCGGTGGTGGCAGCCCGGATAGGGCGCGGACGGGGTGCGGGCGCCGGGGCCGTCTTCGTCGAGGCCGGTGGTGCCGGGATGGCTGGCACGCGGCTGCCGTGGCGGGTCAGCGGGGTGCCGTTGACAGTGGACATAAAGCTGTCCTCCTTCGATGAGGTGCGCGCGGGCGCGCAGGGATAACCGGCCCACCGGGTACGTGGGCTGGATCAAGGGAAGAACCGGTGTGGGTGGCTGGTGCGACCTCGAGGGGCTGCCGCGCGGTGCGCGTGCCGACCGGCCGAAGCGGGTGGGCATCGCGTACCGCTGGATGCGGCGGGGGATCCCTGAGGTGGGGACCGAACCGGGGTGGAGCAAATTTGGGGTGTGGTGTTGCCGAGAAAGGTAGCGGCTGCCACTCACAGTGCATTCCGACGCGACAGCGGCAGGAAAGGCGGTTGACCTGCACTGTGAGGGATCAACAGCCGCTGTCCGGTCGGTGAGGCGTTGCGCGTTGTGAGCGGTCGATTCACTCACAACCGATCTTGCGGTGTGACAGTCGGCCCTGCCGGCCGTAGTTGGGACCGCCTCCCAGAAACTCCTGGTACTAAAGGCCCGCGTGTCCCTCTCGGCAGGATCTCGTGAGACGCCGGAGTGCCGGATGCCCTGGCGTAGGGCGGACAAGATCACCAAAGATCCTGACCTTGAACATCGTTGAGAGGGCATCGGCGACGATGGGCTGAAGGCAGCCTCTTCACCGCGCCGTTGACAAGATCGGCCGACCACGAGGGACAATCGCTGAATGCCACCGCAGGATGTCACAACTCGTCGTGATGGAGCGCGCCGGAAACTTGGGCCGCCGCGGGATCGAAACCGTCCGCTGTTTGTCTATGGCTCGTTGAAGCCCGGCGAGCTGGCCTTCGGTCTGATTGAGCCGCTTGTCGGCCAGCACGTTTTGGCCACCGTTACCGGCGTGATCAAAATGCGTGATGGATTGCCATTGCTCGATCATCTGGCTGCTGGGCGGGTCCATGGCTCACTTCTCTTCTTTCCCGCCGACAAGGCCGATGAAGCCTGGCAGACCGTGGCTGACTTCGAGCCAGTCGCCCAGTATGCGTGGAGCACGAGCGAAGCCCTGACTGAAGATGGCCAAAGCATCACGGCCAACGTTCTCGCCGGCGCGAAGCTGCAGCGCGGGGTCTCGGGAGATCCAGTACAGGAATGGTCGGCCAGCCATGACCCAGTGCTTGGTGAGGGACTGGCCGAGGTCCGGAGGCTCGTATTGGAGGCGGCGCCGCATGGCGTGCAGCCACAACCGGACAGCCCGGGGTTCTGGCGTCAGTTCTTCCGCCTCCAGGCGTCCTACCTCTTGCTGTGGAGCGCCGTCGAACGATACACGGCGCTCCGCTACGGGCCAGCGCTAGATCCTTGGGACCGCGTTTGTCGGCTGGACAACGACCTCGCGTTTCAAGACGCGCTCAGAACCGTGAACGCCGAGTCCGGCAGTGTCGTGGACAGCAGAGATCCCACCACCAAGGTCACATTGAGGCCGGACTTCACCGGCGGTGCCCGCTATTACTACCAAGTTCGTTCGAACCTGTCTCATCGGGGGAAGGGCGCGTTTCGGGACGCACGGCTGGTGCTGAAGGCGTGTGTCGAGCTGCATGACGCAATGCTGGTCTTGCTGGCCCGGCATTTCTCGATCGCCGTAGATTCTGGTCCGAGTGAGGTCCAGTTACGGCCGCTGCTGCCTACTGCCGTGCAGGCGTAACGGGTTCGGCGGTGTGTTTTGAGGTGCCAGCGCCGGATGGGAAGCGCCAACTGTCGGTGGTAGTTGCACCTGGTGTTAGTCGCCTTCGGGGTCCGTGTAGCGATGTGGGTTCGTGGCGGTGTTGCGGGGGCCGTGGTCGGAGGGCAGTTCGTGCAGCCACCGGCGCGGACCCGGGTCGGCGGCGAGGGTCCAGGCGGGGCCGGCGGGGTGCTCGCTGTGCAGGCCGGTGACGACGGGCATGACGGTGGGCACGCCGGCGAGGGCGTCGACGAGGTGGGCTTCGCGGCGGCGGGTCGGCACCCGTAGAAGGACGGGGTAGCGGGGGCCGAACTCGGCGAGGCGTTCGTAGCCGCGCAGCTTGCGCAGCACCCGGGCGAGGGGTTCGGTGCCGTTGTCGTGTTCGAGGAAGAACCCGACGGTGTGGCCGGCGGCCGACCAGATGCCGTGGCCGTCGGGGCGGATGCCGGCGAGGGTGTAGGCGGCGGTGGCGTGCTGCTCGGACCACCACCGCACCAGCTTCGTGCTGGGGTCGGTGCGGGTGTAGGCGTGCAGGTCGATGAAGAGCTGGTTGGCGCCGAGCAGGTGCCGCAGGCGCGGGCTGCCGATGATGCGTTCGGTGCGTTCGATGCTGGAGCGCGGCGGCCGGGCATCAGGGTGTTCGGGGTCGGTGTAGGTGGTGGGGTGCACGAGCATGCCGAGCGGGCCGAGGGTGTAGAGGTGTTGGCCGTCGCCGGTGGTGACGTCGACGAAGCGGTGCACGGCGTCGATGCGGTGCAGGGCGGCCAGGCGCAGCCGCGCGGAGCGCGGTGACGGGAACAGGGCCGCCGCGATCTGGGCGGTGGACAGCACATAGTGCTCGGCGAGCCAGGCCAGGAGTTGACGGTCGCGCAGGGTCAGCCGACGCAGGTGGGCCAGCCGCTGAAGCTTGCTGGAGGGGGAGCGGGACGGGCGGGACTCGGGGTTGGTGGATTCGCGGGACATGAGGGATCTCCTCAGGGAGTAGACGAAGGGTGACCCCTCCCATGGGGAGGGAGTCTGGAAATGTCACCGCCGCTCAAGCGGAGGCCCTCACGGCGGCGTGCTGCGCTGACAGCCACACAGGGCTGCGGTGCGGGGCCGGACGTGTGTGAGAGGTGGTGAAGGCGCGGTGAAGCCGCAGCGGAAGGCGTCACGGAAAGCCCACGGGGCCGCCGGATCAGCCCAGCCGCCGCTGACAGCGACGGTGCCGGCCACACGGTGGTTGGTGTTCAGGCCGGGCGGGAAGTTCGGCTGCTCCGACGGGCGTCGCGAGGGTCCGCTCCGGTGGGCCGGTCACTGTTGTCTGGGCGGGAGAACCGGTCGACGAGGGCGTCGATGGCGCTGGTGTCCTGGGGTGTGACGGCTTCGGCCGCGACCTGCCGGATCGCGGTCGCCTCCCCGACCATCGGTTTCGGTGGGCGCGTCTTCATGGTGAACGCCGGTGTCTGGCGGCCGTCGGCGACGAGACGCGTCGCGGTGGTGTAGGCGTCGAGGTGGGTCAGGTCGTGCTCGTCGAGCTCGGGCAGGGTGTGGCGGGCCAGCACACGGGCGTCCTCGGGCGCACACGAGAAGTAGACCTTGTTGCGGGCGTTCGCCGATGCGGCGGCGAGGAGGTCTTTCGGGAACTGGGCGAGGTCCTGATGGGCCAGGACGAGGGACAGCCGGTACTTGCGGGCCTCGGCGAGCATCGTGTCGAGGCTGTTGGCGAGGGTGAGGAAGTTCTGGGCCTCGTCGATGATCAGGGTGGCGTCGCGGCGTTTGTCGGGGGCGATGCGCGCGCGGGCGGTGGCGGCCTGCCACACCTGCGCCAGGACCAGGGAGCCGAGGAGTTTGCTGGTGTCCTCCCCCAGCTGGCCTTTCGGGATGCGCACGAGCAGCGCGCCGCCGTCGAGGACCTTGCCCATGTCGAAGCTCGAGCGCGGGTAGCGCATGGTGCGCTTGACGAAGTCGCGCAGGAGGAACGCGCGGAGGCGGGCGAGGACGGGGCCGATGACCTGCGAGCGCAGAGCGGGGTTGAGCTCGTCGTACCACTGCCAGAACCCGGACAGGCCGGCCGGGTCGTCGAGGTCGACGGTCATCGCCGACCGGAACTGGGCGCTGTTGAGCAGGGGTGGGATGTGTTGCAGGGTGACGTTGGCGTGCCGCAACAACGTGAGACAGGCGACGCGCATGACGTCGTCCATCCTGGGGCCCCACGCTTTGGCGAAGATGTTCCCGAAGATCGACACCAGGTTGTCGACCACGAGGTCGGGGTCGTCCCCGGCGAGAGGGTTGATGGTCGGTGGATTCGGCTGGTCCGGGTCGAAGATGACGAGGCGGTCGGCGACAGAGGCGGGAAGCCGGTCGAGGATGTCGAGGACCATGTCGCCGTGCGGGTCGATGACGACGGTGCCGCGGCCGGCGGTGATGTCGTCGACGGCCATGTTGACCAGCAGCGTCGTCTTCCCGCTGCCGGTGGAGCCGATCACGTGCAGGTGATACCGCGCATCCGGCACGGCCAGGGCCACGCCGTGGCCGCCGACCTCGGCGGTGCCGAGGACCTTGGTGCCGCGTCCGCCGGTCGCGACGGCGACCGGTGCGGGCATGGACTTCGCCCGCGCGCGGTCCAGGCCAGGGACGGCCAGATCTTGGGGCAGCGCGGCGAGCGCGGCCAGTTCGGGCGTGGAGGTGAGGAATCCGGCGCCGAGGCGCCGCCGCGCGAGGACCGCGGCGGGGGCGGGCATGCGGGTGCGGTGGGTGAGCCGGTTGCGGCCGGAGTACACGGCGAAGGAGGAGGCGATGGTGTCGGCGATGCCCCGCAGCCGGGGCCGCTGGTCGGTGCCGGCGCGTCCGCTGTCCTTGCCGACGGCGTATCGGATGGCGGTCTCCCACAGCGGGTGGGAAGCCTTGTCGAGGATGGCCCGGACATCGCGTTCCACTCCGGGGTCGCGGCGGCCCGTCGGCCCGGACCGGCGGGCGCTGGAGGTGTGGCCGGGTAGGAATGCCTCGACGAGCCACAGCAGCGGCGCGGCCGGGTTGATGGCGGGGAGGGCGCTCTTGCCGTCGCGCAACCTGCCGGCGGTGCGTCGGGCGCGCAGGGCGCGGCGGGGTGTGGCGGGGCGGGCGAGGATCTGCACGCAGGCGTGCTCGTCGGCCCGCAGTTGGGAGCCGGCGGAGATCAGCGCGCGCAGCGGGTCGTTGTCGTGGTCGATGCGCAGGGGCAGCCATTCGGCGGCGGCGGGCAGCAGATGTCCACCCACCACCGTGGGCACGCCGACCGGGATGGGTGGGGCGGGGGTGTCGTCGGTGGTGCAGGCGGCGCCGGGCCAGGCGGCGCGGACGGCGGCTTCGACGGCGCCGGGTGGGACGGTGCCGGGTACCCAGATGGAGATGAGCAGGCGTCGTCCCGTCCACGTGTACTGCCAGGCGACGTGAGGGCTGCCGTAGAGCCAGCGGCGGCGCCGGGACGGGGTGAGGGTGCCGGCGAGGTTGGCCCACAGCGCGGACGCGCAGTGGGCGTCGACCTCGGGTGGTGGGGCGATCGTCACGAGCCTTGCGCCCTCACTGTGCCGGCGGTGCCGCCACGCTGCGAGGAGATTGCGGCCGGCGACGTGCGCCACGAGCAAGCCGGCGGAGACGGCGAGCAGCCACGGCCGCTGCCCCACCCACGCGGTGGCCTCGAGCAGCCAGCGGGTGGCGCCGGTGGGCGGCACGACGACGTCGGCGCCTGGGCCGGTCGGATGGGGGGTGAAGGTCAGGATGGCCGCGAGGTATGCGGCGGGTGGGGTCACAGGTCGTCTCCCTCGTCGAGGTCGGCGAGTTCGCTCGGGCGTGTCGTACACAGCTGGTGCTCCGCTTGCGAGGCGATGGCTTCGAAGCTGGTCCGGTTGGTGCCGGAGATCAGCAGGCCGGTGCCGACCTGGGCGGCGAGGAGCAGCCGCCGTTCGCCGGCGGTGAGCCCGAAGGCGTCGCCGATGGCGTCGATGGCTTGCGGGGCCTGCTTGAGCAGGATTTGGGTGGCGGCGTTGGCGACGACGGCTTGACCGAGGTCGGTGCCGAGCAGGTCGGCGACGTCCTGGGTGATGACGGTCAGGCCGGCGTGGCGCTTACGGGCGGCCTTGGACATGCGGAACAGGAACCGGGCGCCTTCGCCGTCGCGCATGAGCAGCCACGCCTCGTCCACGACGACGAGCCGCCGCGCGGCCTGCCTGCTGGGTGCGTCGACCTGCCGCCAGATCGCGTCCAGGGCGAGGAGGGTGCCGACGGTGCGCAGTTCGTCGGGCAGGTGCCGTAGCGACCACACGACGAGGTGGCCGGCGGGGCGGGTGGTGGTGGGCCCGTTGAACAGGTGCGAGAAGGAACCCTCAACCCACGGGGCGAGGCGGGCGGCGAGCTGCCGTGCGGCGGGGTCGGTGTCGGCGTGCAGGCAGTCGGCGAGGTCACGAAGCAGCGGGGCGGGCCGATGGTGGGTGGCCGGATCTGGGGTGATGCCCGCGGCCCGGTAGACGGCCAGGATCGCTCGGTCCAGGGCCGCTCGTTCCGCCGGTGGCGGCTGTTGCCCGAGCAGCACGGCAATGAGGGTGTGCAGGAACAGGCCACGGCGGGTGAGCACGTCGGGGCGGTTGTCGCCCGCCGGCAGGTCGAGGGGGTTGACCTTCACGCCGGGCATGCCGAGGCGGACCACCGACCCGCCGACCGCGTCGGCCAACCTGAGGTACTCGTCCTCGGGGTCGATGACGGCGACCTGCGCCTGCTGGTAGAGGTTGCGCAGGATCTCCAGCTTCACGAAGTACGACTTGCCGGCGCCCGAGCGGGCGAGAACGACGCTGTTGTGGTTCTCCTGTGCCCAGCGGTCCCACCACACGATCCCGCTGGAGTCGGGGTTGACGCCGTAGAGCACCCCGCCGTCGGCGGGCGGGTCGCCGGGCAGCGGCGCGGGCAGGTCTGCGCTGGCGAGGGGGAACGCGGCGGCGAGAGCGGCGGTGTCCATGGTGCGGCGCATCTGCAGGCTGTCGGTGGCAAGCGGCAGGGTGGTGGTCCACCCGGCCAGGTGCCGCCAGGTGGCGGGCTGCACCTCGATCAGGGTGGACGCGGCGGCTGCCTTCACCTGCGTGCACGCCTCGCGGAGCTCGTCCTCGGTGCGGGCGTGCACGGTCAGGTAGAGGCCGACGCGGAACAGCTTCGCCGCACCGCGCGCCAACCGCTGGGCGAGGTCCGCGGCGTCGTCGGCCGCCGCTTCCACGGACGGGTCGGGCAGCTTGCCGCGGCTGGCGTCCGCGCGTCGGGACGATTCGAAGCGGGCCCGCTGATTGCGCAGCCGGGCGGCGGCGACTGGGGCGGGCAGCGGGTCGATGTGCAACGCGAGGTCGAGGCGGCCCGGCCACGACAACAGGGGTTCGAGCCAGGCCGGGCCAACCTCGGCCGGGTAGCCGGTCACCACGAGGGTGGCGGCGTAGCCGTCGCCGACGCGCAGGAACCGCGGGGTGACCTCGACGGCGGCGGGGGCGACGGTGGCCGCCAGCCCGTCCGGTTGGCAGCCACCGTCGGCAGGCTGGGATCTGTGGCGCAGCTTCATGTCGGTCGGCTCCTTCCGTGCCGGTGACGCTGATGGGGCGTGGGTGAGGTGATGACGGTGTCGGGGGCCGCGAGGCCGCCAGGCCGTGGCGGCCGGTAGGGGTCGGCGGCCGCGGCGAGCGCCGCGGTGACCGCCTGCCCGTCGAGGGCGCGGGTGGTGACGCCGAGGCCGGACAGGGCGCGGGCCGCGTCGTCGGCGCGCCGTCGAGCCGTGTGCTCGCCGCGCTCACCGGCGCTCGTGCCGGTGACGATGAGGACCTGCCGGCGCAGCGGATCCTTGCGCGCTGCGAGGTCGTCGAGGAAGCGGGCGTGGTCGCTGGCCGCGTCGGTCAGCGCCGGGTGCGGCAGCTGCATGGCCGCGTGGGCGAGGCTGCGGGCGGCCGAGTGCAGGTCCACCGGCTGCGCCGACACCACGATCTGCGTGGGGGTCGACAAGCTGTTGAGCCAGCGGCCGAAGGTGTCGACCAGGGCCGCCTGCTCATCGCCGGTGCGCAGCGCGAGGTTGATGTTCGTCGTGGCGACCATCGCCGCTCGCGCGGCGCCGAGTCGGATCTCCCCTCCGTCGTCGATGGCGTCGGCCGGCAGCTTCAGCGGCGCTGGCAGCATCATCCTCGTCGTCGGCGCCTGCACCCAGTCCGGTGTCTTCGACGTCGTGTCAGTTGTCGACAGCGCGCGCGGTGCCCGAGAGTGAAGGACGGCGGCGAGCAGCCACACGTCCAATGGCAGGCCGTCACGACGGCCGACCGCGACGCCGAAAACCAGGCCGCCGACGACGACGGCGGCGCCGACGAGCACCGGCGCGGGCACGACCTGATGCAGGGCCCGCCACGCCCCGTAGAAGGCGAGGGCGGCGACGGCGAGGATCGCCAGCTGCCGGAACGTCAGCCCGTAGAGCACCTTGTCGGGAGCGTCGACGTCGGCGGGCATCCGCGTACGGCCCGGATCGGTGCGTTCGTCGTGGCGGTTCATCGGCCAACCGCCTTCAGCCCACGGCCGAGGCCGGGCACCGTACGGGTGGCCTGCTGCACGACGATGACCCGCACCGCGGCACCGAGCATGTTCACGCCGCGGCCGCTGTTGCCCGTGGCCAGGTAGCGGCGCATCAGGGACGGCACGCGCAGCGTCGTCCAGAGCATGACCATGACCACGAACAGGTTGATCGCGCCGCCTGGATCCACCGGCAGTCCGAGCACGGGCAGCAGGTGCTCGGGGTCGGTGAGCATCCACTGCCCGGCGTAGAGGGTGAAGCCCTGCACCACGGGAACGGCGAGGATGCCGGTGTAGGACCGCCACCACATGCGGGCGACCGGTTCGGTCTGCGGCATCGCGTGACAGGCCAGGGCCAGCGGCGCGAAGGCGGTCAGGACGATGACGACGGCGAAGCGGACGATCACGCTGAACGCGGTGCCCGCGAGCAGGACGGCGATGATCGCCACGCAGATCACGAACAGCAGCACCGCCGTGGTGTCGCGTCCGGCGAGGATGTGGGTCTTGATGGCGCGCAGCGCGCCGTCGCTGTCGCCCTCGGGTGTGGTGAGCGCGCCGGTCAGGGCGTTGGCCAGGTCGATGAGCATGCCGCACCACAGCTGGGAGAAGTGCGCGGCGACGAACCCGACGATCAGCCTTGGGATGAGGTCCTTGGCCGTGTAGCGGGTGGTTTCACTGCCGCCGGCGGTCATGGTGAGCACCCCGGCGGCGACGAAGGCGAGGACGAAGACGGTGTCGACGACGAGCACCGAACGGCCCGTCAGGGCCTGCACCTGCGGCAGGGCGGTGACTTTCGGGGTGATCAGCAGCGCGCTGCTGATCACCCCGAACAGCGCGTCGAGGCTCGCGAGGATCGCCGCCGCCAGCCAGTCCAGAATCTGGTCGAGTAGCCAGCCCATGGTCAGCCCCCGACGATGCCCTGGACGACCTGCAACAGGACCGGGGCGAGGACGGCCAAGCCGTAGCCGACCAGCGCGTTTTTCAGTGCACCCTTGGCCCGCTCCACCTGCGCTGGGTCACCCCCGGCGGTGGCCCAATAGACGCCGGCCAGGACGAGGAACAAGGTGGCCAGCGCGGCGAGGATGCCGACCAGCCAAGCCCGCAGATTGGCGATGACCACCGGCAGCGAGTTCACCGCCACCATCGCCGGCGCACCAGAATCGGCGTGCGCGGCGGTCGGTGCCGACAACAACACCATCACCAACCCGGTGAAGGCGACGCGGCGGGCGGCATGGGAGCGGGTGAGAGCACGAAAACGTGCCGAAATGCGGGACATGACTCTTTCACCTCCGGCCCCGCCGACGTCCGGGGACGCGGCGGGGTGCTAGCGGATGGTCACGGGAGACCGCCGCCGGGCCCGCGGACGGCACGCGCGGCGAACCAGACCGTCCCCGGGAGGAGCCCTTCCTCCCTTGTCGGGTAGCGGGTGTTCGATGAGGTGTCAGCGCACCAAGCACTGCGCGGCACCCGAAGCGGCCGGCACGGCGGGCGGCCCAACTAGGTGCGGACCCGGCGGCGGGCGGGATCCTCGCCACGCCGTAGGTGTGACGAGAAGTCCCGCACCCCCAAACCGCCGGTTGTGTGCTCTGGCGAACGCCCCCGGTTCTCACCGCCACTCACAGCGGCACACAGCAACTCCATCTCGCGCCGATTGGGCTCCGCCTCGGTGTGATGGCGGATGTCGGCCAGGGACCACCGACGTGCGACACCTGATCGAGTCGTGGCCATGTCAGGCACGGCTGTCAGACACGAAGCACCACTGAAGGCCGCCCGAGATAGCGGCAGGCGCCGATGACACAGGCCGGACGACACCTCCTGTGACCATCGCCGCCGATGTCACCGATGCTCCCTCATCCTGCCGCTGACATGACCTCAAATCTCGGTGTCAGACCGGCCCTTTGACGTCCTGGTGGCAAGGGCGTCGACGCCGCGTCGCGCCAGACCCGGCATCGGTGACAGCGTCGCGGTCGCCCGACGGCACAGGTGCCCGGTTGTGAGTCGTTGTGAGCGACCGTGGGCGGCGGTGAGTGTCACACCCGGCCGATGGCAACCCCGTCGCGTTCCATCCGGGTGTCGACGGCATTGCCCTCGGCGGTCGGTCGCATCAGCGCCTGGCCTGTGTCACAGCCCAGCTCAAGGGCACTGACAAATCCAAATGCCAACGACATGGCTCGATGTCACGGGTTGCCTGCCTGGGGCGGTGTCACGAGTGTCGGCGCCGCGCCGCAGGGCCGTGGTCTGCGCTGTGAGCGGGTTGTGTGACGGCCGTGGCCCAATCGGTACCGCCGCGCCGCCGTGACATCGCAGCCTTGCAGAACCGGCGGTCATCTTCGACAGGGGGAGTTGTGACATGAGCGTGCCCGCCGCCACCGACTGGCCAACCTCGCCTCTCGCAGCCGCAGACGCCGCCTTCACCGCGCTGACCGGCGAGCCAGCACCCTTGACGCTCGACCTAGACACCTGCGGCGTGCCCGACGCCGCCGGGTCGGGCGTCATAACACTGCTGGCGCTGCGCGACTGGCTCCTGCGTCACCCTCATGCATATGCGCTACGCGACGGCGTGTGGCGGGAGCTGATCCGCCGTGCCCGCTTGGACGGGCCGGCGTGGGTGATCGGCGCGGTCGGGATGGCCATGCCCGCCCTGCGCCGCTACGCCGGCCAGTTGTGCGCCGGCTACAACGGCGACCCCGACGACATCGACGCCGAGATCCTCACCGGATTCCTCACCGCCCTGCGCGACCGCGTCGACCTGACCCGCGACGCCCCGTACGCGGCGCTGTGCCGGGCGGCGTGGCGCGCCGGGCACCGGCTGCGCCTGCAGGCCGGCGAGTACACCTCGATCGCCGACGTCGACCACCTGCCCGGCCCCCGCACCCCCAAGGTGCCCTACGGACACCCCGACGTGCTCGTGCGCCGCGCCGTCGGCCTGGGCATCCTCGACCCGGACGACGAACAGCCCTACATCGACGTGCGGCTCGGGCGGCGGGCGATCGAGCCGATCGCCGCCGGACTCGGCATCACCGTCGACGCCCTACGCATGCGTCTGGGCCGCATCGACACCCGCATCGCCGACGCATTGCACAGGGGTCTGCTCACCGGCATCGCCTCGCCGCACGCCGCCGCCACCCTCGCGGCGCAAGCCGAACATCGAGCAGCCACTCGCGCCGGCCGGGCCACCACTAGCCGACCGCACCTCGTGTGCGAAGCCGTGGCGGCCGCCTGAGGCGTCCACTGACACGGCCGCGCCTGACCGACCCGAACTCGCAACACGCGGCGGCGCCCTCACCCTCTCAGGTGAGGGCGCCGCCGCATGTCCCCACCGCACAGCAGCCGAACGCCACACCCCGCCCCGCCCAGCCGGGTTGAGCGGGCGCACGCCACTGGAGCCAACAGACGGGGCGCTCGTGACCCCTCAGCAGCCCATGGCTATACCGCCGCTGACCTGCGATGTGAGCGCAACGAACGCCTGACCGTGAGCGCTGCGAGCTGCTGTGAGAACCGGGGGCGTTCGTCAGAGCACACAACCGCCGGTTTGGGGGTGTCAGCGCACTACCCGCGCGGCGCGGAGCCGACATCCAGATGAGCGAGCACACGCCGCAGCACCACCACGACCGCGTCCACCCCGTCGACCGGAATGTCGACCCGACCCTCATCGACCTGGTGGCCGGTGACCCGCCGGTCCCGATCACCGTATGGCGCACCGCCCGCACCGACGCCGACACCGGCCGCGCGATCGGCGCCCGGCTGGCCTACCGGCTCGTCGCCGCCTACAGCCGCCCCAGCGACGCGGTCATCGACCTCACCACCGACCACGCCCTCACCAGCGCCTGCACCACAGGCAGGCGCCGACACCACCCCGGCTGGTTCACCGACGCGTCCAGCCTGATCATCGGCCCGCCGACCCGCACCGAACCGGCCGCCCAGCCCGACAACGGCGACCTGCCGGACACGGGCGCCTGGTTCGGTGACGACCTCACCGACGCCGACCTGCCCCCGGCCAGCAACCCGGCTGTCCCTGTACCCGACGGCGCGTCCCTGGCGGAGGCGACCAGCCTGGTCGTGGCCTGCTGGCCCCTCGACACCGCCGACGCGACCAACCGCATCCGACTGGCGTGGCTGTTGACCGCCTGCACGCGGCTGCTGCGCCCCGGCGGCTGCCTGATCCTCGTCGTCACCGCCCCCGCCAGCCCGGCCGCCCCGCAGGACTTCACCCCCGTCGTGCAGGCGGCCGCCGCCATCGGGCTGGGCTACCTGCAGCACATCGTCGCCGTCACCGCCGACACGTGCGGCGACGCGTTCGTCTACCACGTCACCGACGAGGAACTCCTCGCCCTCGCCACGCAGGCCAAGCAGCCGTGGACGGTGGCGCACCTGCAGGTGCACGCGGACCTGCTGGTGTTCACCCCCCACCAGGCGCCCACCTCCCAGCGGAACCCACGCTCCGAAGGCGGTCGCCGTGGCTGAGCACCTGCCCTTCCCCGCCGACCCGAACCAGCCGACAAACCCGGCCGAGGACACCCACCACGGCCAGCACCGCCACTACGAGGGCCGCCACCGCGACACCGGCGGACGCCACCGCGCGCCCGGCGGGCCGGAGGGCCTGTCGGTGTGGGCGACCGCCCAGCGGACCGGGCCGGTGCAGCGCCGCGGCCGCTACACCGCCGAGTCCGTCAAACACCCCGCCCGGATGCTGCCCGCGATCGCCGCCCACGCCATCGCCGCCTACACCCAACCCGGCGACCTGGTCCTCGACCCGATGTGCGGAATCGGCACCACCCTGGTCGAAGCGATCCACGCCGGCCGCGACGCGATCGGGGTGGAGTACGAGCCGCGATGGTCGAACATCGCCGACGCCAACATCACCCACGCCCAGCAACAAGGCGCCGGCGGCCGGGCCTCCGTGGTCCGCGGCGACGCCACCCGCCTGCGATCGCTGCTGCCCGCCGCCCTCACCGGGCAGGTCGCCCTCGTCGTCACCTCACCGCCGTACGGGCCCACCGTTCACGGCCTCGTCCGACCCGGCGCCGACGGGGTGGCGAAGTTCGACAACGCCTACAACGACGGCACCGACAAGGGAAACCTCGCCTACCGGGACCTCACCGGTCTCACCGACGGGTTCGAGCAGATCCTGTCAGGGTGCGGGGTGCTGCTGCGCCCCGGCGGCACCGTGGTGGTCACCGCCCGTCCGTGGCGCAAGAACGGCCAGCTCGTCGACCTGCCCAGCGCGGTCATCGCCGCCGGTGTCCGCGCGGGCCTCATCCCGACCGAGCGGTGCGTCGCGCTCCTCGCCGCAGTCCGCGACGGGCGGCTCGTCGCCCGGCCGTCGTTCTTCCAACTTCAAGCCGTGCGCAAGGCCCGCACCGGCGGCACCCCACTGCACCTGATCACACACGAGGATGTGTTGATCTTCCGGCGGCCGCATCCTCAACCCACGGAAGTCGCTGATGACTGACGACCATCCCCTGGGCGCCAAGTTCTGGACGTGTGCGGGGGGTGGCGTGAGTGACCATGTTCCCGGGCCGCGGATCGGATCGCTGTGCACCGGCTCCGGCGGCCTCGACCTGGCCTCGAACTGGTGCTCGGCGGCCACCTCACCTGGTACCTCGAAGCTGACCGCCACGCCCGCGCCGTCTGCGCCGACCACTGATTGAGTGAGCGCGATGGGAACAGCCTGGTGCACCGAACGGGCGCGGAACTCGCACTTCACCGACCGGATCCTCGTGAATCAACCAGGTCGAACGCTGGTTCGGTTACTTCAGGGAAGAGAAGCCGACATCCGGGCGTGGATCGACGACTGGAACAATCAATCCACGCCCGTTCGTCTGGACCAAGACCACCGAAGAGGTCCTCGACTCACCGCCCGATTTTTGTAGGCGAATTTCTGGGCAGCACAGCTAGCCGGCGACCGGAACGCTCTCGATAGCCTCGGTGTGTACCGGGTGCTCGGGCTGCTGTGGGTGGACCCGCTCGATCGTCGCCATGTGCAGCAGCGCCTCCTCGTGGTTGTCGATGTAGGCCTCCAGCCCCAACCGCCAGGCAAAGTCGAAGGTCGTCGGCATCTGGTCGGTGAGCTCCACCTCGCGGCCTTCGCGCAGGGCCGCCACCACGGCCGGTACGTCGACCGAAAAGTGCGCGCTGCGCCGGTAGGTGCGGGTGAGGCCGGTCTGCTCGACGAGTGCCGGGTCGACCTGTCCGTCGATGATGGGCAGGGTGAACAGGTCGAACCGGAATACCTCGTCCACCAGGTCCTGGTACTCAGGCTTCACCACTGGGCGGATCTCATCTTCCCACCACTCCGACAGCAGGTCACGGACACGGGAATCGAGGAACAGTGCCCGTACAGCTGCGTTGACCGCCATCGGCTCGACGATGGTGCTCGGGGTCTTCAAAGGATCGGCCGTCTCGTCACTGCACGCGTCGAACCAGTGGGCCAGCTTGAAGAGCACCTGGGACTGAGTCAGGCCAGCGTAGCGGAGCAGGGGCCGCCAGATGAAGCGGAAGAAGGAGTTCTCACCGACAGCTCGGGCCCACAACAGAAAGCCCTGCATCGCCAGATTTTCCTGGAAGGTCATGGTGTTGGTCGCGAGGACGTACTCGAAGTCGTCGGACTGGCCACGCGTGGTGACCAGACCGAAGTCCTCCCGTCTCTCTCGGTAGTCGGTGTTAGGAAGGATCATCAACGGATAGGTTGCGATCCGCGGGATGTGAAGCGCCAGCTCGTCGTAGCCCTGCAGGAAGGACTCTGTCGTCTCACCCGGCGCGCCCCAGATGAGCTCGGCGTAGCATTCGAGCCCTTCTGCAGATAGCCACTCGGCAAGCGCCTTCCAGTCGTTGAGCTTCATGTTCCGGCGGTTCATGTCGCGAAGCGCCGTGTCGTTGAGCGTCTGCAGCGCGATGGTGAACGAGCTGTGCAGTCCCGCTTCCTGCATCCGCTTCACGATGCGGTAGAAGGTCGCCGACTTGTTCTTCGCCCAGGACGTCTCTATCGCCCGTGGGTAACCGGTCTTCTCTCGCAGCTTGATCACATCTTCGAGGAACTCCTCGTCTCCGGACTGCATGCCGAAGTTCGCGTCACAGAGAATGACCGTGTTGACCTTGTGGAAGGCGAAGATCTCCATCTCGGCGATGAGGCGCTCGCGCGGGAAGCGGCGGATCTTCTGGCCAATCGCCCCACCCCAGTAGCAGAAGGCGCAGTGGTAGGGGCAGCCGCGGTTCGTCTCCATGATCGCCACGTCGTAACGGAAGTTCCCTGCGGCGTCGGTCATGGGAATGGACCCGTTCAGGAACGGCGATGCGATGGTGCCGAGGTCCTGTACGCCGATGCGACGCTTGGTCGTCACGATCGTTCCGTCGGCGCGGCGGAAGGAAACGCCGTCGATCTTGTGTCCTCCGGGCTCGGGGAACTCTCGGGCCAACCATGCGTGCAGCAACTCGGGGAACGTCAGCTCGCCTTCGCCGTTGACGACGACGTCAACTTCGGGACATAGCCGGAAGACCCGCTGAGCCTGGTTGGCCACGTGGGTGCCACCGAGCACGACCAGGCCGTCCGGCTTGAGCAGCTTGAACGTCTCCGCGAGGACGAGCGCCTCCCGGAAATTCCAGCCGAAAACCGAGATGGCGAGGACGTCCGGCACCGTCTCGGAGAAGATCGCCGAGACTGCAGTGCCGATCGACGTCGCACCGCGAAGGTTGACGATGACCGTCTCGAACTCGTCCCTCAGGCCCTCGTCGGCATCGACAGCCGCCTTCATGTAACCGATGGCTAGGGGCATCGATTCCAGAGGCATTGCCCAAACGCCCTGCTGAACAAAAGTTATGCGCCTACGAGGCATCCCCGTACTCCCTCCGCGGATCTATTTCCTGATCCTTGTACAAATTGGCAGCGCGGATCCAATTGAACGTTTATGGATTCGCGCGGCCGACACTTAAGCGCCGCCTGCGGTTCAGGCTTAAATCGGTCGACTGTGCCGGCATATTCCGCTTTCCGCAGCCGGTAGCGCGAACGACGCGACGACGACGTGCGGTCCGGGTTGGAGAACTAGCGGCTCCCGGAATGGCCTGGGTCAGTAGGCGGGTCGGCGGGTGGCGTCCGGCGGAGCGCTTTGTTGCGCCGCTTGCAGGGTGGCTGCCGGAGAGGCGGCGGCGAAACGGAACAGCCGCCTACCCACACGCTGCCCGTGTGGCAATAACTCCGGCCCGGGTGCCGGCGCCGCTGACATCCGAGTGAAGACCCGGTCGATCGCCTCACCGAGCGTCCAGGCGTGCGAGTGCGGATAGTTCGCGAAACCCGGGCAGCCGTTTTCCAGATGATCGAACCGCTCGTACGTGCTCATCGTCCACTGCTCAGTGCGGGGATGGCGGTGGTGGTGGTCGTGATGCATCGAATCGCCGGGCAGAACGGCGACCCGGACCGGCAGGTGGTACGCCAGTAGGCGGAGCCACCAAACCGCCCAGGCCTTGGTGCGCCGATCGGTGGGAAGAGAGCGGTCAGGCGCGGGGTCCAGCAGGAAACGACTCTGCTGCAGCAGGACCAGGCGTAGCCGCGCAGGCTGGTCGAGCAGTGTCCCCCAGTGGTGCTCGCTGAACGTGCCGAGAAGGCCGGTCACATTGAACACCACGAAAAGCGGAACGACGTAGGCCAGCAGAAGCGACTCCATGAGGCTCAACTGGTAGGCCCCGACGACCAGTCCGACGGTGTACGTCCAGACGGCGGCCCTGCGCCACAACGGCTCGCCCTGTTGCCAGTCCCACAGCCGGTACCGTGCATAGAGAAGGTAGGTCCAGGGCGTGCAGACCAACCACGTCAGGCGGCGGTAGTAGTAGCTCTTGGGCATGCCGGGCGGGAAACCCAGCGGCATGAAGGCGGCCTCTTCGTCGTCATACGTACACATCTTGCGGGTGTGATGGCTCTGGATGTGTTCCTTGCGGTACGAATCCAGCGAGGAAGAGAAGGACAGCAGCGATGAGCAGAAGGCAAGTGCACGGTTCACCCTTTGTGAGGCGAACAGGGTGTCATGGGTGGCGTGGTGGAAGATGTTGAAAAGTGCCCACGTTCGGCCAGCGAGAATGAGCCACAATGCCGGCAGCAAATACCACGAGCCGGAGATGACCGCCCAGTGCCCGAGCCCGATGGTGAGGAAGAAGCCGCCGAAGGCCTCCACGGTGTAGGCCAGCTTACTCCGTCTCACCAGGGGTTGCTGGCCCTTGTGTGGACAACCGCTCAGCCAGGTCACGAAGGCTTCGAGTACCACCGCCATCGGCCTCGGTACACTGTCCTGGATGGACGCGCTGACGGACTCTCGCACATCGGTTGTGAGGTTGCGCGACTGCTCGATAAACACGGCATGCGCTGGTGGCGGCTGCCTGTCAGACTGTCCAACCTCGTCAGTCCTAAAGGGATTCCACAGACCGACCGCCCCGTTAGTCATGGGCGCCATCATGCACGTCCTGCCAGGCTCGTGCAAGGTCATCGATTGCATCGACTTAAGCGATCTGTCCGGGTTCGAGGCAGCCTGCCTGCGGCGCTGTGACCGGCGTAGCGGTGGAAATCGCGAGCGCCCGGAGGCGAGTCGGCAGCTGCCACACCCTGGTACCCCACATTCGAAGCCGAGCCGGCTCCTGACCTGTTCGTGCAGGTCATGCACCCAGTCACCGATTGCGGTGAACGACGAGGCGCCGGCCAGGACGGCGCACACCGCGACCGTGAGCAGCCCGGCCATGCGATAACGGACTCCACGGGGATCACATGGATCCGCGCTGCGGCCAGAGCGTGCAGCAGTCCGCCGTGCTCACCCGTCGGTGACCTGCGCGGGTGAGGGGCCGGTAGCGTGTGTCGTTGCGCCCAGCACAGGGATGAGGGCCGATGCCATCGGCGGGTCAGATCTTCCTCGGCGTCGTGAAGCGTAGAGAACTTCATGATCACCGGGGTCTCACCCGCTTTGTCGCCACCACACCGCCCGTGTGCCCCGCAGGTTCCCTGATCAGAGCCCTGCGGTCCGGCCCGGTGAGGACGGATGTAGGCTACGCGACCAATGCCCTAAACCGACGTGTTGCGCTTTGATAGTTTTGGGCCCCGCTAGGTGAGGTCGCGCTGGCCGGAATCCGAGGGCTGGACATGATCGGGTTCTAATAGGACACTAGCCCCGTGTCGTCCTGCCAGGAGCCTCTCTGTCCGAGTGCGCCAAGTCGTCGCTGTCACCGCGGATAGCGGTGTGCGGCAACCAGTGGGCCGTCGCCGCCCAGGTGGGCACCTCCGCGAAGGGTGAGCAGACGCTTGTCGATGGCATGGCCGGCCAGCTGGGGCCTCGACTGCTGGACCTGACCGACCGACGATCCTTCTGCACGGCGCGGTGGGTGCACTGCCGCCACAGCGAGGCGCAGCTGGCCTCGCGGGTCAGGAACGGTGCTGGCAACCTGCTGGCCCGCCTGGTGGGGATCATGCCCGACGGATTGGCCCCCGTCTGGCTGCGCGATTTCGGCCCGCTGCTGTGCCGGCGCCGGGCCGCGGCCACTGACCGGGGTCTGCTGATCGTCTGCAGCGCGGTGTTCACCCTGGCCGTCGCAGCCGCTGTCGACCTCGACATCGATCCGGGCGCGATCTCGTTCACCGCGGTCATGGTGTTGATCCCTTCCGACATCATCCCGGATACCTCGTGCGCCAAAAGCGGCCATCGCGTCGGGCAGACCGCCGGCTTCGTCGCCGCCCTCCTCGCGGCCATCGCCAGCCAGGCGCTCAACCGTATCGATCGAGAACGCACCGAGCCCCACACAATCTGCCAACGACACGGAACCCACCCGCAAGGCCACCTACGAGATCACAGTGACGCCGCCAGAACTGCCCCTGGAAAGCAGAACGGCTTAATTTTAGGGCAGTGGGTATGGGATCCGTGGAGAACGTGCGGAGGCTGGTCGGACGTCATGGACTGATTTCGATGGTTGCGAAGAGCGTAAACGTCACACTGTAAACGCAGCACGGGGGAAGTTGTTGTCTGATCGCTGGAATCATGAGTACTGCTTTGAACTTTGGGGCCCATTCAGGCTGTTGCGTGACGGGACTGCGATCGAATTGCCGCAGGCGCAACAGCGCGCAGTGCTATCCATGTTACTGTTCAACGCAAACGTCCCGGTGCACCGAGACTCACTTATCGAAGGCATATGGCGTAAACCGCCAGCCAGCGCGGTCAACATCGTCCAGACCTATATTGGACGAATCCGGCGCGCTCTTGGCGAGAAGTCGGACCGGCATTTCGGAGCCGAAATGATCACGTCGTCCGCAGCTGGCTACCGGCTGCGCGTAGAGCACGCGAGTATCGACATCTTCCGCTTTAGGCGCGCAGCCGAAATGGCGCGACAGTTACGTCAGGGGGGCCAGATAGGCGCAGCCTATGAGGCTATCAAGAATGCTCTCGCGTTATGCCACGGCAAGCCACTCATCGACGTTCCAGGTCCATGGGCGGAGGTTGAGCGGGCGAGCCTGCTGGAAGAGCGGACGTCGGCAATTGAGCAGAGAATCGAAATCGAGCTGGAGCTCGGCCGTTACGAGGAGCCCATCGCCGACTTGTCGCGGCTCCTCGTGGAGCATCCGCTCCACGAGCGTCTTTACGGCCTGAAGATGAGGGCTCTGCAGGGCGCGGGGAGACGCGCAGAGGCGCTGGCGACGTTCCATCAGGCAAGGTTGGTCCTGAACGACGAGCTGGGTGTCGAGCCGGGCGCCGACCTTCAAGCCTTACACTACCGGCTACTGTCAGCAGAAAATCCCACGACTCCGCCTGCCTCTATCGGCAACCGATCCGCCATGCATGTCGCTGCCTACCCGACTCCTTTCCAGGTCCCGCCAGGGCCTAGCCATTTCGTGGGCCGCGAGAATGAAATCCGCCAACTGCGTGCGCTGCTCACGCAGGAGGGGAATGGGTCAGTGGTCAGTGTAACCGGGGCGCCGGGCGTGGGGAAGTCCGCTCTCGCGCTGCATGTTGCAAACGGCATTGACCGCTACTTCCGTGACGGAGTCCTGTACGCGGATCTCAGAAATTCGGATGGCCAGACGGATTCTGAGACGCTTACAAACTTCCTACTGGATCTCGGCATCGAGCGGAGCCAGCTACCTGCATCTGTGAGTCGTCAAGCGAGCCTGCTTCGGTCTGCAATGCACGGGAAGCAGATACTGCTGGTGCTTGACAACATAACGGGCCGAACGCAGGTCCCTCAGTTCATCCCCCCAGCCGGGTCGCGGATGCTGATTACCACAAGCATCAAGATGACGGACTGCACCGAATCTCGCACAGTCACTTTGAAGCCTCTGAGCGCTAGAGCGTCCCGGACGTTGTTGGAACGAGTGCTCGGCGAACATCGCCTTCGGCCGGAGGCGACTGCCGTTGATGAGTTGATTCGATGGTGTGACGCCCTGCCCCTCGCACTGCGGATCGCTGCAGCTCGTCTCGAAGCCAGAGACGGGTGGCCGGTGAGCTGGCTGACAGAGCGCCTTAGAAGCGAGCACCGGCGGTTGAACGAGCTGCAAAGGGGAACGTTGTCGGTTCGATCGAGCATAAAGATGAGCTACGACAGCCTCGACCACGATGGGTCGGGCACGGAGCGCCGCCGCGCTTTAAGTCTACTTAGCCTGCTGCCGAATCCAACCTTCGATTTGGGAGTGGCCGCCGCATGCCTACATATGACGCCGGCGGCGGCTGAGGTGCTAATTGAAGAGATTGTAGATGCGCATCTGGCCGAATGCCGGGAGCCCGGCAGTTACTCAATCGCCCCACTAGTCCGTCTGTTCGCGAGGCAGGAACTCGAGAGATGCGAATCGCCCGATCTCCAGATCCTCGGCGTTCAGCGGGCGCCTGTCGCAGAACTTCGGCGGTGAACGTGGCCCGACCTTGCGTGAAGGGCAGCCGGTCGGCCGACATGGCGGAGAAGGCTTCGCCAGCCATGTCACGGACCAACCTCGCTAACGGGTTCCCGGCGGTCTTCTAGATCCTTGGGTGAGCTCGCGGCCGAAGTCAGATGGCGGGCGCGTTCGCCGGGCATCCGTAACGTGCGATGCCCGGCTGCCCGCACCGGATCAAGTTCGTTGTAGTTGGGTGCGAGGCAGTGCATGACCTGGGCGTGGGTTGTCTTGCCTGCTAGCTTTTCTCGCAGGAGGGGGCGCAGTTGGTGAGCACGTCCTTGAGCTGATTTGTCGCCTGATTGCGCGCCTCGACCGCGGAGTCGTTGGCGAGCATGTACAGCCTCATGGCCTCAACGTCGTGGCTCTTCGGTATCACGGTGTCGTGGCCGGAGAGGACAGTGCGGGCGTCCGTCTCGGCGCCGACGGTGTCGGGCTTGCCATGTCGGCGGCGCATGGAGCACTCCGGCCGGATTACCGATGACGGTGTTGCGCTCGCGACGCAGTGCCTGAATGAGTGCGGGGCCCCACGATCCGGCCCCTTCCACCCCGGCGACCCCGGGCTGGCCGTGGCTACGAACCCACTCAAGCAACTCTTCGCAGCGGGCGAGGGTGGTCGCGAATGACGATGCGGCCAGCGATGCGTCCGTGTTGCTCAAGACCGCAATGACACGTCTGTCCATGTGCGTGTCGATGTCGATAGTGACCTCACCGCCAACGCGAAGCTGGCGTGGATCGTGCTGCTGCGGCGGGCCGCCGACGGCCACTGGTGCTGGTCCTCCCTGGTTCAAGGGGGCGACGGATGGTCGGCCTCGTTCCGGAGCGGACGTTCAATGATTCGAAGCTCTGTTGCGGCGGTGAGGTCGTGCGCCGAGCCCGGCAGCGCCGGTGTGGCCCAGACGAGCCGGCCGGCGGCGTCGAGCGACGGCCTGCACGTTCACGCCTCGTCTCTCTTGCTTGCCGGAGTAGTACGGCTTCTGAGCTGCCACGCGATCAATCGGAATCGGGGTGCAGCCCAGGATCGCGTACGCCAGTTGCCAAATGCGCCGTATCGCCGTGGCCAGGTTCTCGGCGGCCGCAGCGAGCAGCACGATCGCTTCGTGCACATAGCGCAGGCCGGTGGCGACAACGACCTCGAACCCGGCGGCGAGCCGGGCGTGGGTGCCACCGTTGAACAGGTAGGCCAGGGCAAGCAGTGCCTGTTGGCCCGGCGCGAGACGCCGCCACCGGGAACGGCGCTGGCTACGGTGGGCCCGGTCGGCGCTGCGCCTCACCCTCGCCGACGGCGCGCTGGAGGTCAATCAGGTCGGCGAGGTGGTGCAGAGTTCGGCTGGACAGCGAGATCGTGGAGGGTGAGACAGCACAGGCGGGGCTGCCGGTCGGGCATCGGGTCTTAATCGACTGCAGCTGTCTTACATAGAGCCTCCTCCTTATCGGTATCCGGGCTCGCCGCAACCGCACTGAGCTGCAAGATCGGCCAGGAACAGGCCCAGTGATCCAGAAGATCGTCTGCTTCCTGACCGGGGCACCCATAGATCTCCACGAAGTGCGCCGAGATCTCCCCGATCGTCAAACCCTTGGCATGCAACCCCAACACGACCTCGTTGACCCCCGGCCGGCGCCGCTGCCGCTTCTTAACGCCCTGCGACTCGAACGTGACCGCCCGGTTCCGCGCCACTTCGATCTGCACCGGCCCAATGATGTCGGCCAGCATCGTCTTCGGCCGAGTACCGTTGCGGGTGCTGCCCGGCCCGAGCCGGGCTGGGTCGATTCTTTCGTAGCCGAGCTGCTCAGTCGTCTCTCCCGGCCGTCGCATCGTTCAGCGTCGCGGTCATCACGGCACCCCTCCAACCAGGCACAACGCCTGATGGGTCAGGCCAGAAACACCGATAGATCCACACTTCCGCACTGCAATAGTTCTCCGGTTCAGCACCAGTACAGCGTGCTCGGCAAGACTTCCGACCACGCACTGAACGCTGCAGCGATGTACAGGCATCGCTGTCGACCGAGAGGAGTCGCCATGAACGACGCTACCGGCGAGCAGATCGCTAACCTGGACGAGGTCATCGCCGACCTCCAGGAGCTGGACGCTACGGAGGACGGCCGCGAGGCGCTCGCGGCGCTCCAGATGCACGAGACCGCGGTCTGATTGCGCACGGGCGCCCGGCCTGCCAATCTCGGCAGGCCGGGCGCCCGGTGTCTCAGGTGCATGACGCCGCTCGTCGAGCGGCAGGTCCGTCGTAAGGAAATGATGTCTCCGTGGTCGCAAGCATGAACCCCTACAGGGACGTATCACTGCGGTATGACTCGCTCATCCAGATGGTCGAGTTCCGATACGGTGCAAGGGCGCAAGCTAGCATCCTCGTCCTGTACGACCATCTCATCGCCCTTCGCTCGATCCTCGCGATTGACCCGGACGCTCACGTTGTAAGATCGAGGATATCCAATATCTCGAACAGCATTTCGGAGCGGTACCGGAAGCATGGCTTTGAGCCGGTGTACGACCACCCCACGGCCATTGTCGGTAGGGATCCCGTGGTCATCGAGTTTCAACGAGACATCTTCGAAGCGAAGTACCGGAGCGTTGTCGACATCGTCCAAGCCGAAACGGTAGAGCTCGTCAAGCCAGACATCTCATTTCTAAAGCCGGGTCGGCCCTACATGTTCGTCATCGACGAGGACGGGCGTCTCCTCGTATGGACCCGAGACTTCGCATTCGAGGAGCTCGTCTTCGGCCGGAATAGAGCGACGGTCAACGGTGTGCCCGTCGGCCACCCAATGCTTGTGCCGCAACGGCTTCGCGCAATCGCTGCCGGCGAGATCGTCTTCATCGGCAGTCAAACCCCTCAAGCCGCGATCGTCAATAACAAGTCGGGCCATTTTCGGTTCCCGCCTTCATGCCGTCAGGTGATCCTGGACAAATGCGAGGAAGTTTTGGCGCTGAGCGCCGAGCAGGTTGACATCTTCATCGTCGGCGGCATCGACGATCACCACGTGCACCGGTCGGGCCGAGTGGCCACTAAGGAATCCAGGGAAGGTGTGTCATGAGCGCTGGCACCAAAACGCTGACCACGGAGGAGGTCGAGAACGCTCTGGCCGACCTGCCGACGACCCGCGTCGGGACAGAAATGGAATATAAGTGGCTGCTTGACCTCGACTCATTCCCTCAGATTGATGGCGAGGACGTCCTATCCCGCCTCCAGGACCTGGTGCCGCCGCCAGCTGGGATGAAGCTCGGAAGCCCTTTCGTTCACACCCAGTCGTCTGTCTACTTCGACGATGATTGGCTATTGACGGAGCGGGATCTCACACTCAAAATTATTGTTAACCACGGTTCCTTCAGCAACGTCAGCTGGATCTGCGCGAAGCAGACGATCTCATGGATCGACGGTTGTCGAGACGCACTGGAGATCAGTGAGCGCATCACGCCCGGGGAAGCCACTCAAATCATCCGGTCTCACGCAGCCCTGCCAATCGATTACATCGATCGCCAATGTGGCAAGAGGGTGAACCTGCAGCCATACGCCACCGCGACGCAAGTGCGCCACAAGTTGCCCTTCCACGGACCCGATGGTTCGATACTGCAGCTGACCTTCGACCGCACTACCAACAGGTCACTCGCCAGCGAGGAGACTTGCCAGGACACGTGGATCGAGATTGAAACGCCCCACTCTGACCTACGGTCTCGAGGGGGTCTTATCGGCTGGGCCGCCGCCATGACTGAGCTCTTGCAAAAGAGCCCGCATCAGATGTCCAAGTCGGAGCGTGAGGCGCGGAGAGCAAGGCGCGATTCGACGATCGGTGACCAGTCGTGAATGGCTACGATGCTCCTCGAGGGCTACCTAAGAAATTCTGGTATCTCTGGTCTAGTCAAGCTGTATCGCTCAATGGCAACGCACTTCAGCTAATCGCTTTGCCGCTGTGGATTTATGCTCACACCGGGTCGGCGCTCTCGACCGGTTTCAGCTTTGCCGTGCAGTTCGTACCGCTCGTAGTTCTGGCACCCTGGGCCGGCTATATCGTCGACCGCTTCGATCGCAAGCGTCTCATGATCTCGTGTGAGCTGCTCTCCGCCGTCGTGGTTGCGGGGCTGATTGCTGCGATGTACTCGGAGAGCCTTCTAGGGGTTTACCTCCTCCTCCCGGTCCTCCGCGTATTCAATGCCCTCACGATGCCCGCGTTCCATGCAGCAACAGTGACCTTAGTTGCGAAGGAAGACAGGGCCAAGAGTGCCACCGTCATGGAGGCGATGATTGGGGCGAACAACGCAGTAGCACCACTGGCGGGCGCAGGCCTCGCCGCCTGGCTCGGGTACGAGTCGGTGCTGATCGTAAATCTCATCTCGTTCTTGCTTGCGGCCATCCTCCTGCTGCCCCTCGGGCCCCTGCCTGGCCAAGGGGAGATGGGCGGCCTATGGCGATCGACGGTAGCAGCTGTCCGAGTCATCAGCCGGGACGGGGTCCTGAGGGCTGCAGCTCTGGCGGAGACGAGCTTTTTTCTGTTTTTTGGATCCGGGATTGTCCTGGCGCTTCTTCTCGCTAAGGATTCCTATGGAACGGGACTCGCGGGAGTCGCCACGTCCGGCTCGGGCGTTGGTTGGGTGCTCGCGTCCATGTTCATCATCCGGCGTTTTAGGCACCGGCCGATGATGGTGATGGCAGTTTCGGCGCTAGCCTGCGTACCCGCCGTGGCGCTGGTGGTTGCAGTCGTCGACCTCGGCCCAGCCGCGATGTTTACGGCCGCAATCGCCCTCGGGGCGGTCAACGTTGGCGTGGGCGCTGGCGCCAGTGTCCTGTATCAGCAGCAGGTGACGTCCGAAATCGCCGGACGCGTCATCGCGCTCCGACGGGCTCTGCTGAACCTAGCGCTGGCTGTTTCCCACGTACTGATGCCGGCCGTAGCGACGGTCGGAGTAGGAAACGGGCCAGCGCTCATCCTGTTCAGCGTCCTGACAGCTGGATCCGTCCTCATCGCTCTGCTGAGTCCGCGAGCGAGACGTAGGGGCACCGACGGACGAACCGAAGAGGCGATCAGTCAGCTGGACGAAACCGTCTCGAGCGTGGGAAAGGCACCATGAACGTCCCCGTCCGTCGACGACGCAAGCTTCTAGTCCCCTGCCGCGCACCGCTGGGTTGGGACATCGAACTTGGCGCCGACGACGATCCGGAAGAGGCGAGGGGCCGGGCGGCTCTTGCCGCCCGGTACTTCGGGCAAACGCTGCGCGACAACGCAAGGCCAGGGCTCCGTGACGCTGCTCGCCGCCATCTTCTTCTTCCCAGATCCTCACGCTTCTCTTTCTGGTCTCCCAGCCTCGAGCAGCGTGAGCTCGAAATGGCCGTCGCGCGACTGGCGGAAACACCCCGCAGTCTGCCCATCCGACAGCTCGTGGACCAGCAGATTGCGTTGGCGGAGAGCCAGCTGAAAAGCCCCCAACAACAACTAATAAACGCGTTGGATGAGGCGGCATGGGGGCGCTCCAAGATCCGCGACCTCGGCGCGCCGGCGACTCTCAGGGCGATAACCGAGCCGGGCCTAAGCAAGTACATTCGCCGCTGCGTGGAGTGTTCCAGGGTGGTGAACCCGATTGTTGCGACTGCGCCCCCTACCCCTATTGCCAGGAGTGGGCGCTGCCGGTGGCACGGAGGCCTGCAGGTCGTCGCCGTGCCGGGCCAACAATGCCGCCTAGGGGTCAGTTTCGTGCTCTCAAGCGGCATGTCCGATCACGCCGCAGTTCTTGTGCTCACCGAGTTTCTCGGTGGCCAGAAAGGGCTCCTCCGCCGCCGACTCCGAGACGAAGCGGGGCTCATCTACGGCAGTGCTGTGATGTTCCGTCGAGAACCGGGCACCTCTTCCGTCTCAATCGGTGTCAGCTCGATCCCCGACCATCTGCCTCAGCTCGTTCCGCTGATGCATGAGTTGTTGGCGGAGATAGATAGCGGGTTCATCAGCCCAGAGGAACTTGTGGAGTGCGCGTACAGAGTGGAGCACCGGCTTCTAGATGAACTAAGCGGTCCCTTCGGCAAACTTACCGACTACCGTCGCGCTGTTGACGGCGACTCGACGACCGCCGAACTCGTTTCGCAATTGTCCTGCGTGCCTCAGGTGCTCTGCGAAACCAGCCGCATATCCTCCTCTCACTCTCTCGCCGTCGCCTATGTCGGTGACCCGCGGCTGGCCTCTATGAGTGACTTGGAGCAACTCCTTTGAGACCTTTGGAGATCGTAGAGTCAGACGTGCGAGGCCAGCGTGTCGTTGCCGCTCAGATGCCCTGGAGCGGGACGGCGTTCGGCATCCTCAAGGTGTCGTGTGGCTTCGCCCATGATCCAGTCGGTCGCGGCGGCCTGGCCCATTTTGCCGAACATCTCATAGCCGCTGGCATTCAGAGGAACTTCGGGCTCCGTCCCAACGCTGTGACAGACTCTCTCTTTACCACCTTTACGCTGTCGGTCCCCGGCAGGGACGCGAGACGTATGTGCGCGGCGGTTGCGAGCGCACTGGGAACGTTGAACGCTTCCGACGAGGTGATGGAGGCCGAACGACAGGCGATCCTCATCGAGACCGCGAAACTTGAGGACCACCCAATGGCTCGGCTAGCGCCAGCCGCTGCCGGCCGCTCCTTTCCCGGCTGTGCAAACTTCCTCACGGATCGGTCCCACCGCGCCGCGATCGCCTCGATAAGCCGCCGAGAGGTGCAGGATTTCGTTGATTCTATCTATTCGAGCAGCGGTTGGTCCCTGACGATCGTAAGCCCACAGGGTGTTGACGAGACGCTGCATTTCGTCGAGGAGGCACTTGCGGGAGTGACGCTGCGGGCCAGGCAGGCGCCACCAACGGGCGGGCGAGGTGTGAACGTGGACCTGTCGGGTCTGCCGGAGGTGCACTTGCTTGCCATGCGAATCGCAGGCGGCGATCCGGCCGCCCGGAAAATCACTGAACAACTTCTCGTCGGTCGGGGCGGTCTGGTCGACGATGCCTCCGCCGGAGCGGGTGCTAGGCCGATCGGACTCGCCAAACTGCGATGCATTGCAGCGGAAGTCGTGGTGGCAGCGTGGCCCCGCAGTGATCGGATCGCAAGCGGCCTAGCTGCAGCCAAAAAGCTGTTCAGCGAGGACGAGAGCCATATAGACGCTGCCCGCCGCCGATACCTGGATGCTGTCGCCTATGATACCCAGACGCCCGCAAGAATGGCATCATTGCTTGCGGCGTACGCAGTAGGGGGCGGACCATGGCCGGATCTGACGGAAATCGGTGCCACCCGCCCGCTAGATGTGCAGGTTGCGGTTCGCGACGCCATCAAATCGGCCAGCGTATGGTCGATCTCCGATGGAACGATGACGAGGGAATAGATGAGTCGATGGCAATTTTAATGGTGGTGACGCGGAAATGGACAGCCCGGCTAGCCAAACGGCTGGCCGCAGTGGGCGTTCCGGTTGCCGCGGTTGCGATCACGGATCCGACCCTTCGACAATGGTGGCTGAAGGGCGAAAGCGCAGTGACAGGCGCGCCGGCGCTCATGGCGGCTGAACAGCCGGTCGCAGTCGGTGAGCCGGTGACCGTCCTCGCGGAACTCACTGATGACGTCCCCGAGTGGGTGCTTCGGAGAACGGGTCCGTCCGCCGAGCGGATCCGATTCTCAGTCCAGCACGAAGGCAAGCTGACCGCGAGCGACCCGGTCCATTGGATGATTCGCAACGGGCTAGGAGGCGGCGCTGTCGTGCTTGACGACGCCACCGGGGGGGTTGGAACGTCGTCCTCGGCCTTCACCATCCCTCGTGTCAGCTACGTTGAGACGATTAGCGCTGTCGCTACCGCACTGAAGGAGGCCCTTCACCAGAGGAAAAAGGCAGTCGGGCAGATGGATGGAAAAGTCCTCGTCTCTTCGTACCCGACCGACCGCCTCAGCTACCCCATTCTGAAGACGTATGTTGACTGGCAGGCTGACGCCGAGGCAATCGTTCGTCTCGTCGTTGCTTGTCGAGGCGGATCCTCGCCCGCCCTTTCGGACCTAAAAGGCTTCTGCGTCACTATAGGACGAGCGCGTTTCCACGGCACGACGTCCTACAACGTGCCGCCCGGGGTGGTCATCGGATACGAGAACCGCTCCATCCTGGTCCAGTCCGGGAGCGGTGTGGTTGCTCTGGACGACGTGCGAGATTTAGTGGGACCCGTTGCCCCCGAGATGGTTCCCGTCGGTACAAGGTTCGGCATTGACCCTGCCGAAGAGATCCGGGACCTCCGAGCGAGGGTCGCCGACCTGGAATATCTTACTCATTGGTTGGCCAGCTCCCGCGCCGGGCACGTCACATCGTCATGACGAGCCCTGTGGCCACCGGGCCGTCATCTGGCCTCATTGACTTGACTGGCTCTTTCCGGCTATGGCCGGCGCCCGAACTAAATGTCTGGCGCGGGGCGATGGCTCGCGCCGTCCGTGATGTTGATCCGACGCTCAGGCCACAACTCGGTGGGGATCCATTCTTGCGGGAACAGCTAGCGGCCGAATTGAGTGTCGATATGGACCAGGTTGCGATAACAAGTGGGGTCAGGGCGGCTGCGCCCATTTTGTGCAGATGGAGCCGGAGGGTGGTGCTTGAGCGCCCGACCTTCTTGGGTGTCCAACGCATGCTGGAGATGAACAACATCCCGGTGACAACGACGCCTTGGGCGCGGTTTCGCGATTTCACCCCCGATCGCCACATCACCTTCTGGGTAACCGGACCCTGCCGGAACCCGGACGGAGACACTCCTGACGAGCGTCTGCTCGACACACTCAATAGCTTCCGCAGCGCAGGCGCCCAGGTGGTGTGCAACACCAGCTACCGATGGTTCGCGCCGCCCCAGCCAATGCCGGAAGGCTTCGTCACGGTTGGTTCTTTGCATAAGCTGGCTGGGCCAGGATCAGGTCTCGGGTGGGTAGTGGGCCATACCGCTCATGCCGAAGAGACACTGCGACATCTATCAATTATTGCACCGCCGCTTCACTGGCAGAGGGCGTGGGGATACTTCCTCAAGGTGGGAGGTCTCGGCCTGCTGACAAGGCGGCTCAGAGACATTGCAAGCTTAAGAACACTCATCGGCGACGCTCTGGGTCTTCCTGAAGGTCCGCGTCACGGGCCAAATATGTTGCTCCCCGTAAGAATGCGCGAAGAACAGGCCGTTGCGACGCTTGCGCGGCGCGGAGTGCGCGTCTCGCCCGGCTCTGCGTTTGCCGCCTCGAGGGACTCCATTCGCATTTCTTTGGGGAGCCTCGAACGCAGCCGGGCCGAGTTCGTCACGGAAGCACTGGCATGCGTCGTCGACCTAAAATAGGTGTCGTTGTCTTGTCAACGTTCAATGGAGGTGAAGATGGAACCGGAAATGCTCTCAGCCATTGTCTCGATTGGACTGCTGCAGCCCCGCGTACCGATCGAGCTATCAATCGACGCGATGCGCCAACTCGGTGTCGACGCGACGGTTGATGTCATTTGTAAGCACAAGGTGACGCGACTGGCCAGGTGGCGATTGTCGAAAGCGGCAGCCGAACGGCCCATGGACGCCGACTTCGTTCGGTCGGTGTCCAGCGCCGTGGGAGCGCGTCGCAGTGTACTGGATCGTCGCTTTCGTTCGGCAGGTGGAACTCTGACCGCCCTGTCGACGGCGCTTCCGGACACACCCGTTCGTCTCATGAAGGGTCTAGCCGCGCAGCGGTGGTACCCGGAGGAATCCTTGAGAGACGTCGGGGATGCGGATCTGTGGACACCGGACCTCGAGAGCGGGTGGAAGGTTGTAGGTGCCCTGCGGAGCCTTGGGTACATCTACGAGGCCGGCGAGCTGCCTTGGGTCAAGGGAGACCTCCGGGGTAATCTCTTCGGTCAGATGCGCCTGTTGGGGCCTGACGAAGAATCCATTTCGGTAGATGTGCACACAGGGCCGTACTCGATCCGCTATTGCGGCCTATTGCATTTTCGGAAATCGATGTCGTCGGCCCCGTGGCAGCCGCTGGCTTTGGAAGATAATCTTTGTGCTGTGATTGGCAACATTGCAGGTGACTGCTTTATCGACGGCAAGACGGTGAATGACTGCATCGTCACTCTGACTGGCGGCCTCGATACCGAGTACGTGCGATCCCGTATCGAGGAGGCAGATCTTTCCGGGTTCATGGCGGCACTATTTGAAGTGGTTGGTCAGCTATCCGACCTGACTCCGGAACAAGCCGCCACCCTCGATCGCCTCGGGAGAGATCTCGAACCGGAAGGCATCGGGCTGAGTCAGGCCCCTGACCCGGAGTTGCGAATCGAGCTTGTCGCCGCGCATGCAGAAAAAGCGGGCCTGCGGCTTACAGATGACCAAGATCTGGCTGGGGAGATCTCGACCCACGCACGTTCCGCCTACAGCAATGGAACGCGGTACCGCCTTATGCGGGATAGCCCTACAAGGGGACAACTTCCAGAACTCAAGCCATGGACCTGTGTCCGGCTTGCTCCCCAAGAGCTTCTCCGGGCAGCCTTTCGCCGCAGCCGCGGGGAATCTTATCTTATCGAACGCAGGTTCCAGCTAAGTGAGAGCTTGGAGGTCCTGCGCGGGCCTTCCGGCGATTTGGTCCGTTTCGACGAAGATGTCTTCGTTCCTACAGTCGACTACTCATTCCCGGTGGGACTTGTAGAGGGGCAGGTGACGGAGCGCCCGACGTAACTGATCCTTGGATACTTCCAGTGCCATGCCGATCCAGATCTACTCATTTCTTGCTTGGGGGACGCGATGACCGATGCCGATAAAGCGCAATACTGGGACCAGTGGGCGGAACATTATGACGACCAGTGGCGCCAGGTCGACCCTACTGACGCCGTGACTTTCCTGCATGCACAGGCGTCCGGCGGAACAGCGCTGGAGTTAGGTGTCGGGACCGGGCGTGTGGCCGTGCCTTTGGCCGAAAAGGGCCTACATATCGATGCGGTGGAACTATCACCGGGAATGGCACAGAAACTGCAAGATAAGGCCGGGTCCCTGCCTATTCGTGTTGTCATGGGCGATATGACCGACCCGCCCGTCCAGGGCCCCTACGAACTGGTCTACTGCGTGTTCAACACCTTTATGGAGTTGACGACCCAGGAGTTGCAGCTCCGTTGTTTCGAAAATGTCTCCCGACTGCTGCAACCCGGAGGTCGCTTCGTTCTCGAAACCATGATGCCGTCAGGTGGAAAGCTTATGGAATCGCGTCAGCAACTGGCCATCCGTGAGTTGAGCAGCAGTCACCTAAGCATCTCCGCACTACTGCATGATCCTGCGCAGCAACGGATTGAGTTTCAAGAGGTGCACATTGATGAGAATGGAATCCGACTGCTGCCGGTTTCCGAGCGCTATGTTTGGCCGAGTGAGCTGGATCTGATGGCGAAACTGGCTGGACTGCAGAAGGTCTCACGCACTTCAAATTGGCTGGGTGGCCGGTTTGACGGCGCGAGTAGATCCGCCATATCGGTCTTCTGTAAGCCGGTCAACCGTGAGTCGCCTTCCTGACGTGCCCGCTGGTCGACTAACTGTCACCTCTTCTTCAGCGAAGGGCGCATCTCTGCGACGACGGAGGCGGCGACTGGCTGCGAGGTAATGCCAAGCTTCGCGGTCGACGAGGGCTGCCCGACAGTCGATATTCGGCGGCATGTGTATGGCATGGTTCGGGTGGGAAGTTGAATGTACGGCGACATACCTTTGACTTCCCGCCCCGGCCGGCTGCCCGCACTAAATGTACTGCCCAGGGAGGTCGGTGGAAGTCGTGTTGACAAGGCCTAAATTTGCGGGATGAAGGGCCTCCGGCTGTGGAGTGGAGCTGTCTAAGGGGGCGTCTTCGCCATCGCCGACGGCACTCTGATCCCCACCCGGGATCATCACCTCTCCGCCCGGCGCAAGAACTACCCGCGCCGCCAATATATTGACCGACACCGCTGCCGCCATCGCCCACCTGCACAACATCGTCCTCACCGGGTGAGCACCAATGCGCTCACGGGCAATGCCTTCACCGAGTTCCGAGGCGTCCCTTAGTACTGCAACGGCAGTTACGGATCCCGTGTAGTAAATGATGTCTGCCGTGACGGCGGCGGAGGTCGACGCGTGGGCGGCGAAGTTGGACCGGTTGCACGCGCGGATCGGAGGTCGGTTTCGGCGGCGGAGGCGCGGGCTCGGGTCCGGCAGTAGCTGTGCGGGCTGGCCGCCGGGTTGGAACGCAAGAACGGTTGGACCCTGGCGGAGCGTGCGGGTGAGGTGTCAGCGACGGGATGCAGCGGTTGCTGCGGTAGGCGGACTTGGGACGCCGAGGCGGTCCGGGATGACGTGCGGGACTACCTGATCGAGCACCTCGGCGGCCCGCAGGGCGTGCTGATCGTCGACGACGCCGGCTTCCTGAAGAAGGGCGTGCGGTCGGCCGGCGTGGCCCGGCAGTACTCCGGCACCGCCGGCCGGGTCGAGAACTGCCAGGTCGGTGTTCCTGGCCTACCGCTCAGCCAAGGGGCACGGCTGATCGCCCGGCAGTTGTACCTACCCACGACATGGACGGATGACCGTGAACGCTGCCGGGCATCCGCGACGACGTTGAGTTCGCGACCAGCCGCAGATCGCCAAGACCATTCTGGCCCGGGCCCCGGATGCCGGGACGCCGGTCGGGTGGGTCACCGCCGACGAGGCCTACGGGCAGGTCAAGAGCCTGCGGGTGTGGTGGAAGACCGTGACGTCGGCTATGTGCTGGCCACTCGCCGCAACGACGACATGATCACCGCCACGATGGGCACCTGCCGTGCCGACGAGCTGATCGCGGCGCTGCCCGCCCAGGCATGGTGCCGGCTGTCCGCCGGCCCGGGCACGCACGGCCCCCGCGACTACGACTGGGCCCGCGTGCCGGTGCGGATCTGCTGGCGGCCCGGCCGCGGGCACTGGCTCCTCGCCCGCCGCAGCATCACCACCGGCGAGATCGCCTACTACGTCTGCTATGGACCCCGCCGCACCCGCCTGATTGACCTAGCCCGCATCGCCGGCAGCCGCTGATCGAGGAGTGTTTCCAGCAGGCCGAGCAAGAAGCCGGCCTCGACCACTGCCAGGTCCGCGACTGGCGGGCCTGGCACGCCCCACATCACCCTCGCCATGCCCACCCACCCCTGGCTCCCCGCCGCCAAAACCCTTACGGCAAAGGGGGAACCGCCACTGGCAAGGACATGATGATCGCCTAACCGTACCGGAGATCCGCCGACTCATGGTGTCCCTGATCCTCACCGCCCCGCCATGCCCGACACGTATCTGGGCCTGGTCACACTGGCGCCGCCGACGCCAACACCAAGCCCGTACCAGCCACTACCGCCACCGCGGCTACCCGCCTTAACTGCCGTTGCAGTATGGAATCGCTCAGGCAACCAGGAGGCCTTCGTGTCCCACACAATGCAGCTTTGACTTCTTGTACACGTCTTCGCCTGGCGCGTCTGATCGTGGACCAGGGGTGGCCGGTCGGCGGTGCGGCGGGACGCTATGACGTGTCCTGGCCGACGGCGAAACGGCGGGCGGCACGCTATGCCGAACTCGGCGCGGACGGGATCGCGGATCAGCCGTCGCGACGGATCTGTCCGTGCCTCAGCCCGCTTGGCCGACAACGACAGGACCAGGTGATCGACCCCGCTCAGGCGCCTTGCCGTTTCCGCACGATCCGCGGCTCGAACGTGCCCGCCGCGTGCCGCGGAACGTGGACCTCGAATGGCCCGACGTCGGTGAGCACGGTCTTGGTCCGGCTATCGTTCCGGGTGTTCCGCTACCCCGACCGGCAGGTCGTGCTTGTCGTAGCTGACGTGGTCGGTGATCTCCCCGCCCAAGGCCTACTCGATGACCCGCTTGGTGCGCTGGTGCAGCAGCCCGCTCTCGCCGGTGAGCTTCAGCCCGTCACCACGAGCCCGGCCGACCAGCATCGCGATCAACTGTTCCTCCGTGACCGCACTCACCGGCTCCACGGCCGGCTCCTCCTGCGAGGTGATCTCGGTCGTCATCTGGCGTCTTCTCGCTCAGTCGATCGATCAGTCGCTATGTGTGCAGTCCCGGACGCGAGGGGGATTGGAAGCCGGGAGCCGCAACCCTCCTGAATAGTGGGCATGGCATCCGTGCGCATGCGCAGCAGGCCATGGTGAGGCCTGTAAGGTAGGTGCCCGGCTGACTCCGACCGACCAATAGGCCAGACCCCGGGGGCCACGTATGGGTAATTCGTTCGCGCATCTGCACGTGCACACTGAGTACTCGATGCTCGACGGGGCGGCCCGGCTGAAGGATCTCTTCGCCGAGGTCAGCCGGCAGGGGATGCCGGCGGTGGCGATGACCGATCACGGCAACATGCACGGCGCGAACGACTTCTACAGGCAGGCCATGGCCGCCGGGGTGAAGCCGATCCTTGGAATCGAGGCGTATGTGGCGCCGGAGTCGCGTTTCCACAAGCAGCGGGTGCGGTGGGGCCGGCCCGAGCAGAAGAGCGATGACGTCTCCGGCAGCGGCGGCTACACCCACATGACGGTCTGGGCGGCGAACAAGATTGGCCTGCACAACCTGTTCTCACTCACCACCCGGTCGTACACCGAAGGCTTCTTTGTCAAGTGGCCCCGGATGGACGCCGAGATCCTCGCCGAGCACGCGACCGGGCTGATGGCGACCACGGGCTGCCCATCGGGGGAGGTGCAGACCCGGCTGCGGCTGGGCCAGTTCGATGAGGCGCTGAAGGCTGCGGGTAGGTACCAGGAGATTTTTGGGAAGGACAACTACTTCCTGGAGATCATGGATCACGGCATCCCCATCGAGCACCGGGTCCGCGCGGAGTTGCTGGAGATCGGCCGTAAGCTGTGTATCCCGCCGGTGGTCACGAACGACTCGCACTACACGCACGAGGCGCAGGCCGAGGCGCACGACGTCTTGCTGTGTGTGCAGACCGCCTCGAACGTCTCTGATCCGAACCGGTTCCGCTTTGACGGCAGCGGCTACTACATCAAGTCGGCCGAGCAGATGCGCGCGGTCGACTCGTCCGAGCTGTGGCAGCAGGGTTGCCGCAACACCCTGCTGGTCGCCGAGAAGGTCGACCCGGCCGGGATGTTCGAGTTCCACAACCTGATGCCGCGGTTCCCGATCCCGGAGGGCGAGACCGAGGAGTCCTGGTTCCGCAAGGAGACGTTCGCGGGGTTGAAGCGCCGCTTCCCGAACGGCATCCCGGAGGGGCACGTCGTCCAGGCGGAGTACGAGCTGGGCGTCATCATCCAGATGGGCTTCCCGTCCTACTTCCTCGTGGTCGCCGACTTCATCCAGTGGGCGAAGAGCCAGGGCATCGCGGTCGGTCCGGGCCGTGGCTCGGCCGCCGGCTCGCTGGTCGCGTACGCCCTGGGCATCACCGACCTGGACCCGATCCCGCACGGCCTGATCTTCGAGCGGTTCCTCAACCCCGAGCGCATCTCGATGCCGGACGTCGACATCGACTTCGACGAGCGCCGGCGCGGTGAGGTGATCCGCTACGTCACCGACAAGTGGGGCGAGGACAAGGTCGCGCAGATCGCCACCTTCGGCACCATCAAGGCGAAGGCCGCGATCAAGGACTCGGCGCGGGTGCTCGGCTACCCGTACGCGGTGGGCGACCGGATCACCAAGGCCATGCCGCCCGCGGTGATGGGCAAGGACATCTCGCTGTCCGGCATCTTCGACCCGAAGCACCCGCGCTACGCCGAGGCCGGCGAGATCCGCGGCCTCTACGAGTCCGACCCGGACGTCAAGAAGGTCATCGAGACCGCGAAGGGCATCGAGGGCCTGATCCGGCAGACCGGAGTGCACGCCGCCGGCGTCATCATGTCCGCCGAGCCGATCATCGAGCACATCCCGCTGATGCGGCGGGACTCCGACGGCGTCATCATCACGCAGTTCGACTACCCGACCTGCGAGTCGCTCGGGCTGCTGAAGATGGATTTCCTCGGCCTGCGCAACCTCACGATCATCGACGACGCGGTCAAGAACATCCAGCTCAACCACGGCCAGGAGCTGGACCTGCTGGGCCTGCCGCTGGACGACAAGGCGGCCTACGAGCTGCTGGCCCGCGGCGACACCCTGGGCGTGTTCCAGCTCGACGGCGGCCCGATGCGCTCGCTGCTGCGGTTGATGAAGCCGGACAACTTCGAGGACATCTCGGCCGTGCTGGCGCTCTACCGGCCCGGCCCGATGGGCGTGGACTCGCACACCAACTACGCGCTGCGCAAGAACGGCCTCCAGGAGATCACGCCGATCCACCCGGAGCTGGAGGAGCCGCTGCGCGAGATCCTCGCTCCCACCTACGGCCTGATCGTCTATCAGGAGCAGGTGCAGCGCGCCGCGCAGATCCTCGCCGGCTACACCCTCGGCCAGGCCGACCTGCTGCGCCGGGCCATGGGCAAGAAGAAGAAGGAGATCCTCGACAAGGAGTTCATCCCGTTCCGGGACGGCTGCCGCGAGCGCGGCTACTCCGACGAGGCCATCCAGGCGGTGTGGGACGTCCTCGTCCCGTTCGCCGGCTACGCGTTCAACAAGGCGCACTCCGCCGCGTACGGGCTGGTGTCGTACTGGACCGCGTACCTCAAGGCGCACTACCCGGCCGAGTACATGGCGGCGCTGCTCACCTCCGTCGGCGACGACAAGGACAAGATGGCGCTCTACCTCTCGGAGTGCCGCCGGATGCGCATCCAGGTCCTCCCGCCGGACGTCAACACCTCGGCCGGGCCGTTCACCCCGGTCGGCGAGGACATCCGGTTCGGCCTGGCCGCCGTGCGCAACGTGGGCGCGAACGTGGTGGCGGCCATCATGCGGTGCCGGGAGGAGAAGGGCGAGTACGCCGACTTCTACGACTTCCTGTCCAAGGTGGACGCGGTGGCCTGCAACAAGAAGACCATCGAATCGCTGATCAAGGCGGGCGCCTTCGACTCGCTGAAGCACACCCGCAAGGGCCTGCTCGCCGTGCACGCCGACGCCATCGACGCGTACGCCGACGTCAAGCGCAAGGAGGCCGTCGGCCAGTACGACCTGTTCGGCGCCGGCTTCGGCGACGTGGACAGCGGCGCGGGCAGCACCACGGTCATGCCGGTCATCGGCGAGAGCGAGTGGGACAAGCGGGACAAGCTCGCCTTCGAGCGCGAGATGCTCGGCCTCTACGTCTCCGACCACCCGCTCTTCGGCCTGGAGCACGTGCTCGGCGCGGCGGCGGACACCACCATCGCCGCGCTGTCCGAGGAGGGCACCGTGCCGGACGGCGCGGTGGTCACCCTGGCCGGCATCCTCTCCGGCGTGCAGCGCCGGGTCACCAAGCAGGGCCGGGCCTGGGCCTCGGCCACGCTGGAGGACCTGGCCGGCGGGGTGGAGACCCTCTTCTTCCCCAACACCTACGAGGTGATCGGGCAGTACATCGCCGAGGACGCCATCGTGGTGGTGAAGGGGCGGGTCGACCGCCGCGACGACACGCCGCGGATCATGGCCATGGACATGTCCATGCCGGACATCAGCAGCAACCCGGCGAACAAGCCGGTCACCCTCACCATCCCGGTGCACCGCTGCACGCCGCCGCTCGTGGAGAAGCTCAAGGAGACCCTGGTGCTGCACCCGGGCGACACCGAGGTGCACGTCAAGCTGCTCAACGGCGGCAAGGTCACCACGCTGCGCCTCGGCCCGTTCCGGGTGGCCGCCACCACCGCGCTGATGGGCGACCTGAAGAGCCTCCTCGGCCCAGCTAATGTCAGCTGACCGTCACCAAGATCGCTGGATGCTACTGGCTCGATCATGTGCGGTGACCTCTTCGGCAGGCTCGAAGAGGTCACCGGAGCACCTAGACTTGTGTGAGCTTCAAGGTCTTGGCGATCGTCATCGGCGGTGGGGCAATAGTTCGTGTTGCCCCTCGGACACCAACTGAATCCCAACGGTGCGCGGCAAGGTCAACACTTGCCCGCACCGTCTGCGTTTCCGGGTCGTACGACAGGTGCAGCCCGAGGCTGCGGTAGACCTCCAGTTTGTGTTCCGGCTGTGCGTTCCGCAGGGCGGCCACGAGGTCTCCGAGTTCGCGAATCGCG
Source organism: Micromonospora sp. CA-248089 (assembly GCF_050948515.1). NCBI lineage: Bacteria > Bacillati > Actinomycetota > Actinomycetes > Micromonosporales > Micromonosporaceae > Micromonospora > Micromonospora sp. CA-248089. The sequence goes on along the minus strand of NZ_CP192016.1, from coordinate 4,178,094 downwards.
CCGCCGGTCCCGCGGCGGCAGTTTCTGAGGATTCCTGAACCTTCGACTGCGACCGCCGCCACCGCGTGAGGTCCCATTGGCGAGTTGGCCGAGGACGGGCTGAGCAGGCAGCCGCACGAACCTCGTCGACGGAGTCGGTCAGCAGGAGCCGCCGGTCCGGTCCGGGGGCCTGCGTCCACCACCGTGCGAGGGTGGCCCGGACCGGCGGGTCAGGGTCCGTGGCGAGCCGGGCGAGCAGATCGGCCGGTACGTCGTCGCGTTCGGCGAGGTGTCTCCGTACCAGCGTGTCCGGATCGTCGATGAGTCGCTCGTGCAACTCGCGGGGCGCGCCACGGGCGCCGACAACCAGGGCAGCCCGGACGGCGGGATCGGCGTGGGCGGCCGGCCGCATCCGGACGGCGTTCGGCAACTGGCGGTTGGGCGCCTGACGGGTCAACCAAACCGACTCCACCGAACCGGGGCGGTTCGTTGCCGGGTGACCGCGCATACCGTTGCCGCCACGAGCCGCGGGCGGCGCTTCAGGTGGAGGTGCGTTCCCGCCACGCCCGCAAGCGGTCACGCAGCCAGTGGTAGCTGGCCTTGGGCGTACGGGATCCGGTGCCGTAGTCGACGTGGGCCAGACCGAAGCGGGGCCCGTACCCGCGGGCCCACTCGAAGTTGTCGATGAGCGACCAGTAGAAGTACCCTCGCAGATCGAGCCGGTCGTCGACGGCGGCCGCACGGGCCGCCGCCGCCAGGTGCCCGGCCACGAACGAGATCCGTTCCGGGTCCGGCTCGGGTCCGTCCCGCAGGTCGGCGCAGCCGTTCTCCGTCACGTACACGGCAGGCAGGCCCGGGTAACGGTCCGCGAGCCCGGTCAGGGTGTCGAACAGCCCTTGCGGCTCCACCGGCCAGCCCAGGTCGGTGGTGGGCAACCCGTCCGGCCGTAGCTGCCGGACCCCGATGTCGAACGCGCTGCGCAGCGCCGGGTCGGGCTGCTCGTACGGGGCGTCGGCGACGTGCACCCGGTAGTAGTAGTTGACACCGAGGAAGTCCAGCGGCGTGGAGATCACCGCCAGGTCACCGTCGCGGCGGAACGACAGATCGCTCACCCCGGCGTAGAGCCGCTCGAACCCGGACGGGTACGCGCCGCCCAGCACCGGATCCGTGAACTGCCGGTTGAGCATGAGGTCCTGCCGATCCGCCGCCGCCCGGTTGGCCTCGGTATCGCTGGCCGGCACGGCGGGGGAGAGGTTGAGCGCGATGCCGACGCGCGCCCGCGGGCCGGCGGCGGACCGGACTGCGGCGACCGCCCTGCCGTGCCCGAGCAGCAGGTGGTGGGCGGCGGCCAGGGCACCATGTCCTTCGGCGGCGCCGGGAGCGTGCCGGCCCTCCGCGTAGCCGACCATCGACGAGCAGTACGGCTCGTTCAGCGTGATCCAGTCCTGGACCCGGTCACCGAGGACGCCCGCCACCGCGGCGGCGTACTCGGCGAACCACTCGGCGGTGTCCCGTACCCGCCAGCCACCCTCGTCCTCGAGCGCCTGGGGCAGATCCCAGTGGTACAGCGTGACGAACGGCCGGATGCCGTGCCCGCACAGGGCGTCGACGAGCCGGTCGTAGTAGTCGAGGCCTCGCCGGTTCACCGCGCCCCGACCGGCCGGCATGACCCGTGGCCAGGCGACCGAGAAACGGTAGGCGTCCACGCCGAGGCCGGCCAGCAGGTCCACGTCCTCCCGCCAGCGGTGGTAGCTGTCACAGGCGACCGAGCCGGAGGTGCCGTCGTCGACGGCACCGGGGCGGCGGCAGAAGGTGTCCCAGATCGACGGCCCGCGGCCGTCCTCGTCGACCGCACCCTCGATCTGGTACGCCGCGGTGGCGGCACCCCAGCTGAAGCCGGCCGGCAGGTCCGGCAGATCCGGCAGCTCGGGCAGGTCCGGCCGGGTTGCGGCCGCGGCGGCGCCTTGGGATGTGGTGGTCATCCCTTCACCGCCCCCTGCATGATGCCGTCGACGAGATGCCGGCCGAGGAGCATGAAGACGACGAGGATCGGCAGCGTGGCGAGCAACGTGCCGGTCAGCGTCAGGGTGTAGTCGGTGGTGTAGCCGCTGGCCAGTGCGGAGAGCGCCACCTGCACGGTCGCGTTGTTCTGCAGCACGACCAGTGGCCAGAAGAAGTCGTTCCACGCCTGCATGAAGGTGAACAGCCCGAGCACCGCCGCGGCGGGGCGGGCCGCCGGCAGGACGATGTGCCAGTACAGGCCGAACGTGCTGGACCCGTCGACGCGGCCGGCCTCCAGCAGTTCGTCGGGTACGGCGCGGCCGAGGTACTGGGTCATGAAGAAGACGCCGAACGCGGTCACCAGCCCGGGCACGATCACGGCGGTGAGGCGCCCGGTCCAGCCGAGGTCGGCCATCAGGATGTACAGCGGGATGATGCCGAGCTGGTGCGGCACCATCGAGGTCGCGATGGCCACGACGAGAAGCGCCTTTCGGCCTCGGAACCGCAGTTTGGCGAAGGCGAACCCGGCCAGGGTCGAGAAGAACACCACGGAGACGGTGATCGAGCCGCTGACGATGAAGGAGTTCACCAGGGCTCGGCCGAAGTCGGTCGTGTCGAACACGCGCGCGATGTTGTCGAAGAGGTGCCCGCCGGGCACCAGGGCCGGCGGCACCTTCGTGACGGCGTCGCTGGTCTGCGAGGACACGACGATGGACCAGTAGAGCGGGAAGACCGACCCGGCCACGACCGCCAGCAGGGCGCCGTAGCTCCAGACCGAGCCCTTGCGTGGGTACCCGAAGCTCCGGCGCCGGTGGGACCGGCGTGGCGGCGGCGAGGGTGTGGTGCCGGTCTGAATGGGGTCCGCGAGGGTGGTCACGGCGTTCTCCTCAGTCCTCGTCCTTGGCGATGCGCCGGATGAGCAGGAAGTTGATGATCGCGAAGATGGCGATGACCAGACAGAGCGTCCAGGCGACCGCCGAGGCATAGCCGAAGCGGAACTCCCGGAACCCCTGCTCGTACATGAACAGGGCGACGGTCTGGAACTGCCGGTCGGAGCCGCCGGTGGGCGTCTGGGAGCTGGCGAACAGCAGGGGTTCGGCCATGATCTGCAGGCCGCCGATCGTCGAGATCACCGTGGTGAAGATGATCGTCGGCCGCAGCATCGGGACGGTGATCCGCCTGAACTGCTGAGCCTGCGACGCGCCGTCGAGGTCGGCGGCCTCGTACAGGTGGTGCGGAATCGCCTGCATCGAGGCGAGGTAGATGAGGGCGTTGTAGCCGGTCCACCGCCAGGCGACGATGAACGAGATGGCCAGGTGGGAGCTCCAGGTGTTGGCCTGCCAGTCGATCGGGCCGATGCCGACGAGGCCGAGCGCCCAGTTGACCATGCCGAAGTCGCGGCCGAACAGCTGGGTGAAGACGATCGTCACCGCCACGATCGAGGTGACGTTGGGCAGCAGCACACCCATCCGTAGCGCGGTGCGGGCCCGCAGCCGGTGGTTGAGCAGGTGGGCGATCCAGAGCGCGGCGAGCAGTTGCGGCACGGTGGACAGCACCCAGATGCTGAGTGTGTTGCCCAGGGCGTTCCAGAAGTACGCGTCCTGCAGCATCTCGCGGTAGTTCGCGAGGCCGACCCAGCGGTGCGACCCGGAGTCGAGCAGGTCCCAGTCATTGAACGAGACGTACGCCGTGTACAGCAGCGGGAACAGCCCGAACGCGCCGAACAGCAGGAAGAACGGCAGGATGTAGAGGTAGGGCGAGCCCTTGGTGTCGAGCCGGCTCAGGCCGGCCCGCCGGGCCTGGTGGAGGTAGGTGGCCATCGTCGATCCTTCGTCGCCGGGAGCCGCCGGCGGTCAGGGGCGACCGCCGGCGGCGCGGGTCGAGTTACTTGGCGAGTCGCTCGACGTCGCTGACCATCTGCTTCCAGGACTCGTCGGAGCTTTGCTTGCCCTGTTCGATGCGGACGAGCGCGTCGCGGATGGTGGTCTGCACGTCTCCGGCTCGCGGGCCCTGGTACTGGGGCTTGAGCTGCTTCGCCGCGGTGGTGAAGAGCTGGCCCACCGGTGCGTTGTTGAAGAAGGCGTCCTTGTACTGGGCAATGTCGGGCTTGTCGTACAGAGCCGGGATGGACGGCAGGTTGCCCCGCGCGGTGAACACCTTGGCCTGCTGTTCCGGGGCGGTCAGCCACGCCGCGAGCTTCTTGGCCTCCTCGGTGTGCTTGCCCTGCTTGGGAACGGTGAGGTACGAGCCGCCCCAGTTGCCGCCGCCGCCCGGGACGCTCGCCACGTCCCACTTGCCGGCGGCGTGCTTCGCCTGGTCCTTGATCTTGGTCATCATCCAGGCCGGACACGCGATGGTGGCGAACTGGTCCTTCGCGAAGCCGTTGTTCCACTCCTGCGAGCTGCCGATCAGCTTGGCCGACAGGTTGCTCTGGATCGCCTTCACCGTCAGGTCCCAGGCCTTTCGGACATCGGGGCTGGTGCCCACGACGATGGCGTTGTCCTCGCTGTAGTACCCGACCGGGGCCTGGCCGATGATGGCGTTGAACAGTTGGCCTCCGCCGTCGAAGAAGGCGCTGCCGGCCGGGGCGTTCGCCGCGTACCGCTTGCCGAACTCGATGTACTGGTCCCAGCCGCTGCCCCAGGCGGCCGACACCTGGTCGCGGTCGAACGGCACGCCGGCCTTCTCGAACAGGTCACGCCGATAGCAGATGGCCAGGCCGCCGACGTCGGTGCCGTACCCGATCTGCTTGCCGTCCTTCGCCAGCGACGCCGCCCACTTCCAGTCGAGGTACTCGGACTGGCGGTCTTTGCCCAGGTCGACGAAGAGGTTGCCCCGCTCGCGCATCTGCGCGATGAAGCCCGTGTCGACGCCCTCGATGTCGCCCGCGCCGGAGCCGGTGGCCAGGTGGGTGATCAGGTCGCGATGATGGTCGTTGTAGGCGGCCGTGCGCTCCTGGATCGTGATGTTCGGATGCGCCTTCTGGTACTCGGCGTACAGGTCCTGGTACCCGAAGTTGCCGAACAGGTTGACATTCAGGGTGATCTTTTCGTTGCCGCCGCCGGAGCCTCCCTCGGTGCCGGTGCCACACGCGGTCAGCAGTACTCCGGCGGCCAGGGTGGCCGCCGCCAGTCGCAACAGTCGTTTTGGGTGCATGCCAGGGAACCCTTTCGTGCGATGTAACCGGTTACCTGAAACCGGTTACATTGTCGGCGAGCGATGGTGGTGGAGGTGGGTGGAGTTGGATGAAGATCGGATGCCGGCCGAGTTGCGGGTGACCGCCGGCGAGCGCCTTTCCTGGGAAGTGTGAACGGGTTCGGCTATGGGGTGTCAAGTTACGAAAAGGTAACGGTCGATGCGGGTTGACCGGCGGACATCGCTGGCGCTACGGTCGTGAAACCGGTTACAGAGAAGGCACCACATTGACCACTATCAGGGAGCTGGCGCGCCGCTCCGGCGTGTCCGTCGCCACCGTGTCCCGCGTCTTCAACACCCCCGAGGTCGTCAGCCAGCACACCCGCCAGCGCATCCTCGACCTGGCCGCCGAGATCGGCTACCTGCCGAACGGGTCGGCCCGGACGCTCGCCACGAAGAAGTCCAACATGGTGGGCCTGGTATGGGACACCGACCATCGCCGCCCTGGGTGGCGCCACCCATTCCTGCAGGAGATCCTCGTCGCGCTCAAGACGGCGCTCAGCGCGCACGGGCTGAACCTGCTCATGCTCGCCGGCCACGACGCGGCGGGGCCCGACGACGGGCAGCGATACGTGCGCGCCGTCCGCCAGCACAACCTCGACGGCGCGGTCATCATCGACAACGGCACCCGGGACCCGGCCGTGCTCGCCCTCGTCGAAGCCCAGGTGCCGTGCGTCGCTCTCGACCTGCGGGTCGACGGTCCGACGTCGACCTACATCACCTCGGACAATGCCGGCGGCGCGGCGCTCGCCGTGCGCCACCTCGTCGAACGCGGCCACCGGCGCATCGCCACCATCACCGGCCCGCTGCGAACCTGGCCGGGAGCCGAACGGCTCGTCGGCTTCCGGGCCGCGCTGGCCGGGGCCGGCCTGCCGCTCACCGACGGCCACGTCGTCGAGGGAGACTTCTATCTCGACGGCGGTCACGCCGCGATGGACCGGCTGCTCGCCCTCGACGACCGCCCTACCGCAGTGTTCGTCGCCGGTGACGAGATGGCTGTCGGCGCGATGCGGGCGGCCCAGGCGGCCGGCCTACGGATCCCCGACGACATTGCGATTGTCGGCTTCGACGACATCGAGGTGGCCGCGCTGATCCCGCCCGGGCTCAGCACCGTCGCCCAGAACAAGCCCGGCTTCGGCACGGCCGCCGCCGATGCGCTGGTCGCCATGCTGCACGGCGGCGACGACCCGCCCAAGCCGACCGTGCTGCCGACGACGCTCGTCGTCCGCGGCACCACCTGACCCGAAACGCGACGTCGGCGCCGTCCCGCTCTGGATCGTGCTGCTGCTCGCGGTCGCTGTTGCCGGAGCCGCTGTCACCGACCCCGCAACCGGGCCTGCCTCGAGCGTCACACCCGTGCCTGGGCGAGGTCGGGTCCGGCGGTGGCTCGAATGATCCGGGGCCAGGTCCATGCGGCGCGCAGGATGAAGGGCAGAGGAGCGGGTCCCACAGTTCGAAGTCTTGACGGCGGCCATCGGGCGATGTAACGAAGGGGTCTCGTCGCCCGCGCTGAGATCGACTTCAGCGCGCACCGTTTGTGTTTCAGGCTGGTAGGTGAGCCGAAGGCCGAGTTGACGGTAGACCTCGGCCTTGTCCGCGGGGTCGGCGTCGCGATGGGCGACGGCAGTGTCGCCGAGGTCGTCACCATGCCTGTGATTTCTGCTCGGCCCATGCGGCGTGGGCTGTTGCCCGCGATCGGGTCAAGATCTGCCGTAGGTGTGGTTTCCGCTGCGGCGGGGTACGGGCCGGGTATGGCGTGCAGAATCAGCGAGCTTGTGCTCGACGCGCATGACCCGCACCGACTCGCGACCTTCTGGTGCGGCGTGCTGGGCTTCACCGTGTTGACGCACGAAGAGGACAGCGTGGAGATCGGCCCTGGTGAGGGGTTCGGCGGGGCGCAGCCCACGATCGTGTTCAACCGTACGGACAACCCCAAGCGGGAGAAGCTGCGGTTGCACATCGACGTGAGCGCCACCGACCAGGATCAGGCGGCCGAGTTCGAACGGCTCCGCGAACTGGGCGCCCGTCCGGTCGACGTGGGGCAGACCGGGGAGGAGACCTGGCACGTGCTCGCCGACCCGGAGGGCAACGAGTTCTGCCTGCTGGACGGCAAGGTGGAGCCGGTGACGTCGTGAGCCGGGCGAAGGGCGGGCGCAGCCGGACCGACGAGCTGGCGTGCCACCCCCTGACCGAGGAGCGCTGGCCGGACCTGCTGCGCCTGTTCGGCGACCGAGGTGCCGCCAACGGCTGCTGGTGCATGTTCTGGCGGCTGCGTCGCAGCGAGTTCGAGGCGAACCGCAGTCCCGGTAACCGGCGTGCGCTGCGCGAGTTGGTGCGGTCCGGCGAGGTGCCGGGCGTACTCGGCTACCGGGACGACGAGCCGGTGGGGTGGTGCTCGGTGGCGCCGCGCGAGGAGTACGGCTCGCTGGAGCGCTCGCCGAAGTACCGCAGGACCGACGAGACCCCGGTTTGGTCGGTAGTCTGCTTCTTCCTGGCCCGGGAGCACCGGGGCAAGGGAGTCGCGGCGGCCCTGCTGGACGGTGCGGTGACGTACGCCGGGCAGCAGGGCGCCACGGTGGTGGAGGGCTACCCGGTGTGCGGCGACGACGGCTCGCACTACATGGGCACCGCCTCCCTGTTCGAGAGGTGCGGCTTCACGCAGGTGCGCCGGGTGGACGAACGCCGCGCCGTCTACCGCCGCCAGGTGGGCTGACGGACCGTCACACCGGGCGCAGTCGCTGCTCCCAGAGCTTGTGGTGGTACGGCTGGTGGTAGCGGTGGTATTCGGCCAACTGCGGGTCGTTGTCGACAGTGCGCGCGTACTGCCGTGGCGCGCGGGAGAACCCGCTGCTGGCGGCGGCGGCCTCGTGCCAGCGCTCGGTGCGCTGCCACTGCCGTGGCGTCCCCGGCTGCCAGCGCAGCGCCTCGGCGTCGAAGGGGATACCGACCCGCGCGCAGTACGCGGCCACGGTGTCGGCCGGCCGGTCGATCAGATCGTCGGAGTCGATGACCACGGGCGCCTCGCCGGTCGCCTCGGCGACCGCGTCGTAGATCTCGTGCAGCCGCGCGAAGCCGATGTCGTCGCGGGACACCTCCGGGTTCAGGTGGGCGTGGGACTCGATCACCTCCCGCGGGTCCCGGATGATGAAAGTGTGGACTCCGTCGCGGAGGAAGGGTTTGTCGTTCAGTAGTTCGGGGTAGTAGAAATCAGTTGTGTCCTTGAAGAAGACGCGCCCCGGCAATTCCTTCAAGGTGGACAGCAATTCCTTCTCGCTCGTCACCTGACGGTCCAGCACGGTTGCAGAACCGAAGTCCATGACGTGTGAGAACGGCTCGTGCAGGACGGCGAAGTCGCCCCTCTCCATCATCATCCGTTCGAACGCAGTGGAACGGCTGCGAGGCGCGCTCCACATGGTGAGCATCATCCGCTCGGAGGCGTATCTGCTGGTAGAGCCCATCGGCGCGGTCCTTCCCGGCTCGTGGTGACCGGTCCCCGGCTGGCGGGCGCCACCCGTCGTCCCCGGTCGGATCAGGGTCGAACCTACTTCCCCCAAGGGGCGCACGCGCGCCCGGAATTCATATTCCGGGTCCATTTACCAGTTTCGCTTACCGGCGTGTGCGCGAGACGTAGCCAGGCGGTCCAAACTCCCTCTGACAGCGACTTGTATGTCGTTCTGTCGCGGCTGTTCACACGTCGCGGCAGCCGTAGCTTCGGATGTGGGTTCCGGCTCGACAAGCCCTCTCGCGGAAGGAGCAGCGGGTGCCGACATCAGCGACCATCGCCGCCCACGTATTGGATCTCGCGTCACACTTCAACAACGTCGGCGCCTCCCGTGCGGAGGACACGAGTGCCGGCCGGTTCAACGTCTGGGGGAACTCCTTCGCCGCCGAGCATCTGCCGTCGGCGGGCAGCCAGGTGGTCGTGGACGGAGTTCCGTTCCAGTTGCCCCCGCTGGGCACCGGCACGCCGGACAACGTGCGATGCGACGGGCAGTTCGTACGCGTGGCCCCGGGCCGCTACGACTGGCTGTACCTGCTCGCCTCGGCGGAGCGCCGGGTCGAGGACGAGATGGCGCTGCACTTCGCGCACGGCGCGGTGGACTTCGAGCCGCTGCGAGTCTCGGACTTCTGGGCGGCACCCGCGACGTTCGGTGAGACCCGCGCCTTCGAGTCGCCCCTCATGCACTACCCGCACCACGTGCAGTTCGGCGTGCCTGCCGCGATGTGGTGCCAGCGGGTGCCGGTGGTGCGTCGCGCCGACCTCACGGCGGTCCGGCTGCCGCACAACATCGCGGTGCACGTCTTCGCGGCCACCCTGGTCGGTCCCGTCGAGCAGGCGAACCGATGACGCCGGCCGCGATCACCACCGAGGACGCGGAGCCGATCGTGCGCGCCGATGCGGCCGAGTCGGCCGGCCCGGCCGGGCGGCGGCCGGTGCAGGCGCTGCGGCGCCCGCTGCTGTGGTACCGCGACCCGCTGAGCTGTCTGCAGACGACCTTTGCCGCGGTGGTCGACGCGGGCGGCGGCGACCCGCTGGAGGTGCTGGGCGCCGGCTGGGAGTTCCGGCACATCCCCGGTGACGTGCGGACCGAGGAGTTCTACCACCCCAGCCGCCATCCCGAAGACCTCGGCCGCAGCATCGCCCCGCACCACCATGTGCGGTCGCGGTGGACGACGCCGGCCGCCGACCGGGATCCGCTGTCCGAACTGGCCGACGAGATCGCCGCCGGACGGCTGCCGATCGCCGCGGTGGACAACTTCCACCTGCCGTTCCGGCCGGCATACCACGACGTACACGCCGCGCACCTGGTCGTGGTCTACGGCGTGGACCTGGCCCGCGGCCTGGTGCTGGTCTCCGACGCGCAACCCCCGGCGTTCACCGGCCCCATCCGCGCCGAGGACTTCCTCGCCGCCTGGGGCTCGGTGAATCCGGCGGACGACCAGGATGCCTTCTTCAGCGCCACCCGCATCGACCGGCGTTACCTGCGGGTCGAGATCGGCGACTCGCGGCCCCTGGACCGTGACGGCCTGCGGGCGGCGCTCCGCGCGAACGTCGACGGGTTCACCGCCGCGCCGGCGTCGGACGGTGGAGCGTGGACCGGTCTGGCCGGGCTGCGCCGCTACCTCGACGAGGTCGTCGCCGCTGCTGCCGCCGGCGACTCCGCGACGGTGCGCGACGTGTACCCCTTCGGCTGGTCGATGCAGGCGCAGGCGTGCCTGCACGGCGAACTGCTGCGCACGGTCGGCGTCGACCGGGTCCTGCCCTGCCTGCGCGAGGCAGGCCGGGCGGTGGAGGCGGTCGGACACACCTGGAGTGGCCTGCGCGTCACCGCGGCCCACGGCTGGCCGGCGCCGCAGGCGGCGGCCGAGTCCCTCGAACACCACGGAGCGCGGCTCCAGCAGCGGTACCAGTGCGCTGTGGAGGCGGTCGACCGAGCCGTCGGGCGCCTCTGACCCACCCTCACCACCGAGACGGGAGAGTGATCGTCGTGACCAAGCTGGCCATGCTGGGCGGTGCTCCGGCTGTGCCACGGGACATCCGGCAGGTGCCCTGGCCCATCATCACCGAGGAGGACCGCAAGGCGGTACTGACCGTGCTCGACGGCGGCCAGCTCGTCTCCAACGCCGAGAACGAGACGGCGGTACGGGACCTCGAGCGGCGATTCGCCGAGCGGACCGGAGTCACCCACTGCGTCGGGGTGTCGAACGGGACCACGGCACTGTCGCTGGCCCTCGCCGCGCTGGGGATCGGCCCCGGCGACGAGGTGATCGTGCCCTCACTGAGCTTCATCGCCTCGGCGCTGGCGCCCCTGCACCAGATGGCGGTGCCGGTCTTCGCCGACGTCGACCCGGTCACGTTCAACCTCGACCCGGCCGACGTGGAGCGGCGGATCACCGGCCGTACCCGGGCGATCCTCGTGGTCCACCTGCACGGGCTGCCGGCGGACATGGACGCGCTCGGCGAGCTGGCCCGGCGGCACAACCTGGCGATCCTGGAGGACGCGGCTCAGGCCCACGGCGCGCTGTACCGGGGCAAGCCGGTCGGCTCGCTGGGCGACGTGGCCGCCTTCAGCCTCCAGGTGACCAAGAACCTGCCGACCTGCGGCGAGGGCGGCCTGCTGACCACCGACGACCCGGCCCTGGCCGAGAAGGTCCGGATGGGCCGCCAGTTCGGCGAGGTCATCGAGTCCGGTCGGCCGCGCGACTACATCTCCTACTTCCTGGGATGGAACTCCAAGCTGAACCCGGTCCAGGCGGCCTTCGCCGCCAGCCAGTTGGACCGCTTCGACGACTACGCCCGCCACCGCCAGGAGAACGTCACCCGGTTCCTGGACCGGTTGCGCGAGCTTCCCGGGATCGCCGTGCCGGGCGCGCCGGCACACGCCACCCACGCCTGGCACATCCTGCGGTTCCGGTTCGACCCGGCCGCGCTGGGACTGCCCGAGGTGGCGCCGACCGCGCTGCGGGACGCGCTGCGTCGCGTGCTGCGTGCCGAAGGCGTACCGATGTCGCAGTACCAGTTGGTGCCGCTGCCCGAGCAGAAGGTCTTCACCGACCGCATCGGCTTCGGCTCGGGGTACCCCTGGGCCGCCGCGGAGGGCACGGCCGGGCCGGACCAGCGGTTCCCGGTGGCCCGCGCGATCATCGACGACTCGCTGACCCTCCAGAAGCGCCACCTGCACCCGGACTCCGGACCCCTGCTCCAGCGCTACGCCGACGCCTTCGAGAAGGTGTGGCAGCACCGGGACGTGCTGGCCGCGGTCGCCGGGAGGGCGTCATGACGGCGGTGCTGGAGCCCGCCGCCACGCGTGCGCCGCAGAGCCTGGCGGAGCTGACCGAACGCGCCCGGCGCATCCGGCAGCACATAGTGGACGTCTGCACCGGTGGCGAGGGCGGTCACCTCGGCGGCTCGCTGTCGCTGGTCGAGGTGCTGACCGCGCTCTACTTCGACGTACTGACCGTCGACCCGGAGCGTCCGCAGGCGCCGGAACGGGACATCTTCCTCCTCAGCAAGGGCCACGGCGCCGTCGGCCTGTACGCGACGCTGGCCGAGCGGGGCTTCTTCGACCCCGCCGAGCTGGCCGGGTTCGGCCGGCCGGGCAGCCGGCTCATGGCGCACCCGGTGCGCGCGGTGCCGGGCGTGGAGATGCCCACCGGATCGCTCGGACACGGGCTGGCCCTGGGCGTCGGATTCGCGCTGGCCGCCCGCCTTGACGGCAGCCCCCGGCGGACGTACGTCGCCCTGGGCGACGGCGAGTTGCAGGAGGGCTCGGTGTGGGAGGCGGCCGCCGGGGCGGCCGGCCTGGGCCTGGACCGGCTCACCGCCGTGGTGGACCGCAACGGGCTCCAGCTCACCGGCGCGACCGAGCAGATCTGCCCGCTGGAGCCGTTGGCCGAGCGGTGGCGGTCGTTCGGCTGGGCGGTGCGCGAGGTCGACGGCAATGACATGGCTCAGGTGCGGTCGGCGCTGCGCGCGGCGCCGTGGACGCCGGGGCGGCCGAGCGTGCTGATCGCGCGGACCGTGAAGGGCGCCGGTGTCCCGTTCGTGGCCGACCGGGTGGCCAGCCACTACGTCCGGTTCACCGAGCGGCAGCACGCACGGGCCAGCGCCGCGCTGCGCCGGCAGGCACGAGGTGACGGCGATGACTGAGGCGACAGTGGTGCCGTCCCACGCGACACGTGAGGCGTACCGGGACCGGCTGGTGGCGCAGCTCGCCGAGCAGGCGAAGCTGATCTGCCTGGACACCGACACCGGCTTGTTCGGCGGGGTGGACTTCGGCCCGGCCGCGGACCGGTACGTCAACCTCGGCATCGCCGAGCAGAACCTGATGGGTGTCGCGGCCGGTATGGCCGCCGCCGGCTGGACGCCGTACGTGAACACGTTCGCGGCGTTCGCGGCGGCCCGCGCGATCGAGGCCGTCAAGATCGACATTGCCTACAACGCCCTGCCGGTACGCATCGCGGCCACCCACGGCGGGCTCGCCGCGGGTCACCTCGGCCCGACCCACCAGGCGCTGGAGGACCTCGCGGTCATGCGGGCGCTGCCCAACATGACAGTGGTGGTGCCGGCGGACGCCGCCGCGGTCGAGGCCGTGATGGAACAGGCCACGCGGCTGCCCGGCCCGCTGTACCTGCGGCTCGGCCGCAAGGCCACGCCCGCCGTCCCCACGGCGGAGCCGCTGGTCATCGGCCAGGTGCAGATGCTGCGGCCCGGCCACGAGGTGGTCCTGGTGGCGTGCGGCCCGCATCCGGTGCGCGCGGCGCTGGCCGCCGCCGAGGAACTGGCCGCCGAGGGGATCGAGCCGGTCGTGCTGAACATGCACACGGTCAAGCCCCTGGACGTCGCCGGCCTCTGCGCCGCCACCGCCGATGCGCGGCTGGTGGTCACCGTGGAGGAGCACTGGCGCGGCGGCGGCCTGGGCAGCGCCGTCACCGAGACGCTCGCCGAGCACGGCCCCGTGCCCGTGGTGCGGGTCGGCATGCCGGACACCTTCGCCTCGTACGTGGGCGGACACGAGCCGCTGCTGGAGCACTACGGCATCTCCGCCCCGGCGGTGGCCGCCGCCGTGCGCGAGCATCTGCCCCGATTCAGCCCGCCGGCGAACCCCCGCCGGGCAGTGCACCCAGTTGTCGACCCGAACGGTTCGGGTCGTGTCAGAAGAGAGGTCGAGCAATGAGCGCGTGTCCCGAGTGCGCCACCACCGTCCCCACCGGCGCCGGTCTGCGTCCGTCCGAGCTGGTCGAGTGCCCCGACTGCCGCAGTGAACTGGAGGTGCTGAGCATCAGCCCGGTCACCTTCGCGCTGGCGCCGGAGCCGGAGGAGGACTGGGGCGAGTGAGCGCCGTTACTGACGCCCCGGCCCGCCTGGCCGTGCTGGCCTCCCGAGTACGGGCCGAGGAGAAGGGCATCCTCGATGCCCTGGAGCAGCGCAGGATCCCGGTGGAGCAGGTCGACCCGCGTCGCCTGTCCGCCGGGGTCGGCGCCCCGGTCGGGCCGTGGTCCCTCGTCCTCAACCGGGAGATCTCCGCGACCCGGGCCCGGTACGCGGCGGTGAGCCTGGAGGCCGCCGGCACACCGGTGATCAACTCGGCGGCGGCCATCGGCACCTGTGGTGACAAGTGGCTGACCTCGCTGGCGCTGCAGCGCGCCGGCGTGGCGACGCCGCGCACGGTGCTCGCCCTGACCCCGGAGGCGGCCGCCGAGGAGATCGAGCGGCTCGGCTATCCGGTGGTCGTCAAGCCGCTGAGTTCCTCCTGGGGGCGCCGGGTCTCGCTGGTGCGGGATCCGGACGCTGCCCAGGCGGTGCTGGAGCACTGCGCGGCGCTGCCCGCCCCGCAGGCGCATCTGATCTACCTCCAGGAGTTCATCGACAAGCCGGACCGCGACATCCGGGTCGTGGTGGTGGGCGGCGAGCCGGTCGCGGCGGCGTACCGCCGGTCGGCGCACTGGCGCACCAACGTGGCCCAGGGCGCGGGCACGCAGCCGTGCCCGCTCGACGACCGCCTGACCAAGCTCGCGGTGGCCACCGCGGAGGCGGTCGGCGCGGACATCGCCGGGGTCGACGTGGTCGAGGACCGCGACGGCGCCATGTACGCGCTGGAGGTCAACGCCGGCGTGGAGTTCGCCGGGCTGCAGGCCGCCCACCAGGGGCGGGTCGACGTGGCGGGAGTGATCGCGGACCTGGTGGCGCGACGGTTCCGCGACCTGACGAAGGGTGGTGCCGGATGATCCGGGCAGCGGTGGTCGGCGCGGCCGGCTACATCGGCGGGGAGGTGCTGCGGCTGCTGCTGGGCCACCCCCGGGTGGAGGTGGCCGCGGCGGTCTCCTCGCGGTTTCCGGGTAAGCGGGTGGACGGCCCGCACCCGAACCTGCGCGGCGTCACCGATCTGACCTTCTGCACCGAGGAGCAGCTCACCGAGTACGACGTGCTGTTCCTGGCCACTCCCCACCGGACCACGATGCGGACGCTGCCGCGGCTGGCCGCGCTGGCCAAGACGGTGATCGACCTGTCCGGCGACTTCCGGCTGCGCGACGCGGAGGTCTTCCGGCGCTACTACGGTGAGCCCCACGAGGCACCGGAACTGCTCGACGAGTTCGTGCCGGGTTTCCCGGAGCTGGCCCGCGAGCAGCTCACCGGCGCGGACCGGATCGCCGTGCCGGGTTGCATGGCCGCCGCGGCGATCCTGGCGCTGACCCCGTTGACGGACGAAGGGCTCATCGAGCCGGACGTGGACGTGGACGCCCGTACCGGATCGAGCGGGTCGGGCGCCACCGCCGGTGAGGCCAACCTGCACGCCGAGCGCAGCGGCGCGTTGCGGCTGTTCGCCACCTCCGGCCACCGGCACGAGGCGGAGATCGCCCAGGCGTGCGGGGTCCGGCCGACCATGACCGCGACCGGCGTCGAGGCGGTACGCGGCGTACAGGTGGTGTGCCGTACGCGGCTGCGCGAGGGCGTCACCGAGCAGGAGGTGCGGGCCGCCTACCGACGCCGCTACGCCGAGGAGCCGTTCGTGCGGGTGGTTGCCCAGCGGCGGGGCCTGTACCGGCTGCCGGAACCGAAGATCCTGCTCGGCTCGAACTTCTGCGACGTCGGTTTCGCGCTCCAACCCGACTCGCGCCGGCTGCTGACGGTGTCCGCCCTGGACAACCTGGTCAAGGGCGGCGCCGGCAACGCCGTGCAGTCACTGAACGTACGGATGGGCTGGCCCGAGCGGCTCGGCCTGGAGTTTCCCGGTCTGCACCCGGTCTGACGGACCTCACCCACGCGGCCCCGTCAGCGTCTCTGGAGGAAGGCACGATCTGATGAAGCAGAACAGTGGACGTCCACCGGTCACGGTGGTGAAGTGCGGCGGTAACGGCGACGTGGACGCCGCCGCGGTGTGCGAGGACGTCGCCGAACTGGTCCGGCAGGGCCGGCGGGTGGTGGTGGTCCACGGCGGGTCGGCCGACATCGAGGACCTGGCGCAGCAGCTCGGCGTGCCGCAGCGCAAGCAGGTCGCCCCGGACGGGGTGAGCGCCCGGCACACCGACGAGCGCACCCTGGAGGTGGTCACCCTCGCCCTGGCCGGCCGGGTGAAGCCCCGCCTGGTGCGCTGCCTGGTCGAGCAAGGGGTCCGGGCGGTCGGCCTCACCGGGATCGACGCGGGTCTGCTGGTCGCGCGCCGGAAGAAGGCCCAGCGGGCGGTCGTCGACGGCCGGGTCGTCCTGGTACGCGACAACCACTCCGGCGTGGTGGACACCGTGGACGGTGAGTTCCTGGGCAGCCTCCTCGACGCCGGTGCGGTACCGGTGATCTCCCCGCCGGCGATCACGCCGGACGGCGAGATCGTGAACATCGACGCCGACCGGGCCGCGGCGGCCGTCGCCGCGGCGCTGGGTGCCGAGTCCCTGGTGTTGCTGACCGGCGCCCCGGGCGTTCAGCAGGACCCCGGCGACGAGCACTCGGTGCTGCCGATCTGTCACGTGCCGCCGGCCGGCCGCCCGCCCAGGTGGGCGCGGGGCGGGATGGCCCTGAAGCTGGTCGCCGCCCGCGAGGCCCTGCTCGGGGGCGTGCGTCGGGTGCTGGTGGCGGACGGCCGCTGCCGCGGCCCGGTGCGTCGGGCGCTGTCCGGCACCGGGACGCAGGTGGCCCTGGAACAGCCGGTCCGGCAGGAGTCCCTGGCGAAGGCGTCCTGATGGGCGCCCCGTCCGATGTGGACCTTCTAGAGGAGATGGTCCGCATCCCGTCCCCCTCCGGCGCCGAGCACCGGTTGTCGGCGTTCCTGGCCGAGGCGATGACCGGGCTGGGCCTGGACGCGCACGTCGACGAGGTCGGCAACGTGGTCGGCGTGACCGGGACCGGCGACGGGCCCACCGTGGTCCTGCTGAGCCACCTCGACACCGTGCCGGACCCGATGACGCCCCGCCGGGAGAGCGACCGGATCATCGGGCGGGGCGCGGTGGACGCCAAGGGCCCACTGGCCGCAATGGTGATGACCGCCGCGGCGTCCACTGACTTCCCCGGCCGGCTGGTGGTGGCCGGCGTGGTGGAGGAGGAGACCCCCGGCTCGCGTGGGGCGATGCACGTGCGCGCCACCTGGCCCTGCCCGGACGCGTTGGTGGTGGGCGAGCCGAGCGGCTGGCAGAACGTGGTGATCGGCTACAAGGGGAAGCTGGACCTGCGGTACCGGGTGCACCGGGCGGCGACCCACCCGAGCAACCCGGTGGAGAAGGCCACCGAGGCCGCCGCCGCGTTCTGGCACGACGCGGTCGCCGCGGCCGGGCCCGAGGTCAGCCACGCCGCGTTCGACCTTCCCGGCGTCACCCTGGTGGCGATGTCGGGCGACACCACCGACGCGACGCTGGAGCTCAGCTACCGGACCCCGGTGGGGTTCGACGACGCCGCGCTGCTGGAGCGGCTGCGTAGCGTCTCCCGCGGCGGCGGCCTCGAACTGCTCAACTCCGTCTCGGCGGTACGCAGCGACCGGCGTGACCCGGTCGTGCGGGCGCTGACGGCCGCGATCCGCGAGGTCGGCGGCACGCCGCGGCCGAAGCTGAAGACGGCGACGTCGGACATGAACACCCTGGCCGAGGTCTGGCCGGTGCCGATGGCCACCTACGGGCCCGGCGACAGCAGCCTCGACCACGCCGCCGACGAGCACATCCTGATCGACGACTACCGGTGCGGCATCGAGGTGCTCCGCCGCGCCGTGACCGACCTCGGCCGCCGCCCGCCGGCCGCCGCGGTTTCCCCTTCCGCCATCAGCCCTGGAGGCCGATCGTGAACGATTTGATGAAGCGGCTGGCCCGACTGCCCGCGGACCGCCGCGCGGAGCTGCTCGCCCTGCTGCGCGACGACGAGCCGGACACGGCCGCCGGTCCCACACCACGCCAGCGCGGTGACAGCTCGCCGCTGTCGTACGCCCAGGAGACGCTCTGGTTCCTGGACCGGCTGGCCCCCGGGCAGCCGACGTACAACGTGCCGGTCTGCTTCCGGCTGCGGGGCCGCCTGGACGCGGACGCCCTGCGCACCGGCCTGGCCACCGTGGTGGCCCGGCACGAGTCGCTGCGGGCCCGGATGGCCGACGGGGACGACGGGCCGGTGCAGGTGGTGGCGGCCGAGGTGCCGGTGGAGCTGCCGGTGCAGGACGTCACCGGCGGTGCGGATGCCGCCGTCGAGGCGGCCCGGGCGCTGGCCCGGGAGGCGTTCGACCTGGGCCGGGCGCCGCTGTGGCGGGCTCGGCTGATCCGGGTCGCCGACGACGACCACCTGTTCGTCTTCGTCGTGCACCACGTGGTCTTCGACGGGTGGTCGCTGGGTGTGTTCGTCCGCGAACTGGGCGAGTGCTACCGGGCGGCGGTCGACGGGGACCGGGCCGACCTCGAGGCGGTGCCGTTGCAGTACGCGGACTACGCGTTGTGGCAGCGGGAGTGGCTGCGCGAGGAGAACCTGGAGCGGCTCACCGGGTTCTGGCGGGAGCGCCTCGACGGGGCACCGGTGCTGGAGTTCCCGACCGACCGCCCACGGCCGGCGGAGGCCACCTACCGCGGCACGTTCATCCGCCGGTTCCTGCCGGTGGGCGGCCCCGGCGCGGTGCAGCAGTTGGCCCGTTCGCTGGGCACCACCCCGTACAGCGTCTACGTGGCGGCGTTCTTCGCCCTGCTGCACCGCTACACCGGCCAGGACGACCTGGTCATCGGCTCGCCGACGGCGAACCGGCAGCACTCGGAGGTGGAGGCGGTCGTCGGGTTCTTCGTCAACATGCTGGTGCTGCGCGCCGACGTCGCGGGCGACCCGACCTTCCGGGAGCTGGCCGGCCGGGTCACTCCCACCGTGCAGGAGGCGTTCGCCCACGGCGAGCTGCCGTTCGAGAAGCTGGTCGAGGCGGTACGACCGGACCGCGACCCGTCCCGCTCGCCGATCTTCCAGATCGCGTTCACCTTCCAGAACGCCGAGGGCGAGGTCACCCTGCCCGGCCTGGAGACCGAACGGGTCCTGCTCAGCCCCGGCACCTCCCGCTTCGACATGAGCTGGAACCTGTTCGAGCGCGACGGCGGGCTGGACCTCAACGTCGAGTTCAACACCGACCTGTTCGACCCGGAGTCCATCGAGCAGGTGATGGCGCACTACGGGCGGCTGCTGTCCGCGGTGGTCACCGACCCGGACCGCAAGGTCACCGAGATCCCGCTGCTGGACGAGCGGGAGCGGGAACGGCTCCTGCACGAGTTCGACGGTCCGCGCCGCGAGCGGCCGGACACCACGGTGGTGGATCTGTTCGCCCGGCAGGTGGCCGAGCGTCCCGACGCCGTCGCCGTGGTGGTCGGCGACACCGAACTGAGCTACGCGGAGCTGGACCGGCGGGCCGAGGAGATCGCGGGCCGGCTGCGCGCAGCCGGAGCCGCGCCGGACACCCTGGTCGGGATCTGCCTGCCCCGGGGCGCCGACCTCGTCGCCACGGTGCTCGCGGTGCTCCGCTGCGGAGCCGGCTACGTACCGCTGGACCCCGGACATCCGGCGGCCCGGATCGCGGCGATCCTGACCGACAGCGCGGCCGTCGCGGTGGTCAGCACCACCGCAGCGGGCGGCGCGCTGCCGGCCGACGGGCCGGCCGTCGTACACCTCGACCGCCCGGCCGGGGACGACCGGGCGGAGGTGGCGGCGGCGCCCCCCGCCCCGCACGACCTGGCCTACGCGCTCTACACCTCCGGCAGCACCGGCACCCCGAAGGGGGTGCTCATCGAGCACCGCGCCGTCACCAACTTCATCGCCTCGGTGCAGGAGCTGTTCGACCTCACCCCACAGGACCGGGTGCTCGGCTTCGCCGCTGTCACCTTCGACGTGTCGGTGTTCGAGATGTTCGCGGCCCTGCTCACCGGCGCCCGCCTCTACGTGGTGCCGGACGAGGACCGGCTGGAGATCGACAGGCTGCAGGCGCTGCTGGAACGCGCCGAGATCACCGTGATCGACCTGCCGCCGTCGCTGATGGCGCTGCTCGAACCGGAGCGGCTGCCGAAGCTGCGCATCGCCTTCGTCGGCGGCGAGGCGTTCCCGGGCGAGCTGGTCAACCGGTGGAACCAGGGCCGGCGCTTCTTCAACGGCTACGGCCCGACCGAGTGCACCGTCACCATGGTGGTGCAGGAGTGCACCGGGACCTGGGACACCTCGCCCCCGATCGGGCTGCCGATGGCCAACCACGTGGCGCACGTGCTCGACCCGCACGGCGAGCCGGTACCCGTCGGCGTACCCGGTGAGCTGGTGATCGGCGGGCTCGGTCTGGCGCGCGGCTACCTCAACCGGCCCGAGCTCAGCGCGGAGAAGTTCCTCGACGACCCGTTCGGGACCGCGCCCGGCGGCCGGCTGTACCGCACCGGCGACCTGGTCCGCCGTCAGCACGACGGGGCGCTGGTGTTCTGCGGCCGGATCGACCAGCAGGTGAAGATCCGTGGGCTGCGGATCGAGCTGGGTGAGATCGAGGCCGTGCTGAGCCAGGTGCCCGGCGTGCGGCAGGCAGTGGTGCAGCCGTGGGCGGACGACCGCGGCGATCGGCATCTGGTCGGCTACCTGACCGGTGAGCCGCCGGCCGACGAGCGACTGCGCGCGGCGCTGGGTGAACAGCTGCCGCCCTACATGGTGCCGGCCCACTTCGTCCGGATCGCCGACATCCCGTTGACCACCAGCGGCAAGGTCGACCGCCGTGCGCTGCCGGCGCCGGAGACCACCCAGGCGGCCACCGGCGAGGTGCGCTACGCCGACGAGACCGAGGAGACGCTGGCCCGCGAGGTGGTCGGGCCGGTGCTGCGCCTGGAGCAGGTGGGCCCGGAGGAAAACTTCTTCACCCTGGGCGGGCACAGCCTCGGCGCCGCGCAGGTGGTGTCGCGTATCCGCCGGCAGTTCGGGGTGGAGGTCGGGCTGACCGACTTCTTCCGCGCCCCGACCGTACGGGGACTCGCCGCGCTGGTTCGCACCGCCCAGGCCGGCCAGCTCAACGACAACGACCTGCTGCGGATGATCGAGTCGATGAGCGACGAGGAAGCGGCGGCCATGCTCGCCGCCGAGCAGGGGCAGGCGTCGTGACCTCCGTACCGTCGGCCGGAGCGGTGCGCGAGGTGGGGGCGGACGTCACGCTCTCACCAGCCAAGCGGGCGCTGCTGGCCCGGTTGCGGCACCGGTCGGTGCCGCAACCGGGTGGTCCGGCGATGCTGCGGCCCGGTGCCGGCCGCCCCGGGCTGGTGCTTGTGCATCCGGTCGGCGGCGCGGTCCTCTGTTACGCGGCGCTGGTGTCCGCTCTCGGCGGCGACGAGCCGGTGTGGGGCTTCGCGGCGGACCGGCCGGCCGACGACCTGCCCGACGCCGGCCGCCTCGGCGGTCTCGCCGAGCGCTACCTGGCCACGCTGGACCCGGCCGAGCGCCGGTGGGTCTTTGCGGGCTGGTCGTTCGGCGGCGTCGTCGCCTACGAGATGGCCCGTCGCGCCGGCGGGACGGCGGTGCTGCTGGACACGGCGTACCCCGGGTCGGATCCACCGGAGGACGAGGCGGCGATCCGCCGATTCTTCCTGCACGACCTGTGCCGCACCGCCGGCCTGCCGCCACCTGCGTCGGCGGCCGGGGCCGGCGGGACCGGCCCGGGCGTGGCCGAACTGGCGTCGCGGGCCGGCCTCACCGCGGACCTGACCGCCGCGGAGATCGAGGCCCGCTACCGGGTCTGCCGCAGCAACGCGCTGGCGCTGGCCGCCCACCGGCCCGGCCGGTACGAGGGTCCGGTCTGGTATGTCCGGGCCGGCCTGTCGCCGGACCACGGGGCGGCCTGGCAGCAGGTGGCGCCGGATCTGCGGACCCGGTCCGTGCCGGGCGAGGACCACTACACCCTGTTGGGCGCCGGCCCGGTCGGCGCGGTCGCGGCGGTGGTGCGGGAAGCGATGCGCCGCGCGGATCGAGGAGAGTGACCGATGGAGACCAGTATCGACGTCGACGAGGGCCACGAGCGGTTCCGCCGGTCCGTGCGGGACCGGCTCGCCGACCCCGAGCTGCGCCGTGAGCTGGCCGCGCTGCGGGCCGGCGGGCAGCCGGAGCCGGACGCCCGGGAGGTCTACCGCCACCTCGGCCGGCTGCGGCTGCTCGCGCCGAACTGGCCCGAGGAGTACGGCGGGGATGGCCTGGGGCACAGCGCCGCGGCGATCGTCTACGAGGAGTTGGTACGCGCCGACGTGCCGGACACGTTGCACGTCAACACCATTCAGATCGTCGCGCTGTTCCTGCTGCTCGCCGGCAGCCCGGAACAGAAGGCCGCGCACCTGCCCGCGATGGCCCGGGGCGAACGCTTCGCCAGCGTCCTCTACACCGAGCCGGAGGCCGGCTCCGACCTGGGCGGTTTGCGGACCACCGCCACACGCGACGGGGACGGCTGGCGCCTCGACGGGGTCAAGGTGTTCAGCCTCAAGAGCGACATCACCGATCTCGGCCTGTGCGCGGCGCGTACCGGATCGGGCGCGGGCCGCTACGACGGCATCACCCTGTTCCTGGTGGACCTGCACGCCGACGGGGTGGCGCGCAGCCGGATCCCGAGCATCGCCGACGAGCAGTTCCACCGCGTCGAGCTGACCGGGGTGCGGGTCGGGCCGGACGCGGTGCTCGGCGAGGTCGGGCAGGGCTGGCCGCTGCTGTCGCAGGCGTTGGCGATCGAGCGGACCGGCCTGGACTACACGCTCAAGGCCGAGCGATGGTACGAGGCCGCGGTGGCGGGACTCGGCCACGACGACAGCCCGGCCGAGGCGGCGCTGCTCGTCGACGCCGGAAGGTTCGACGCCCGGCTCGCGGCCAGCCGGGCGCTGGCGTGGTCCGTGCTGACGAGGCTGGAGGCCACCGACACGGCCGACGAGGCCGCCACCGCTGTGGCGAAGCTGTACAGCAGCGAGCTGGCCCAGGAGGTGGCCGGCTGGGCGGTCGGCGTGCACGGGCTCGGCTACCACCCTGCGGTGCTGGGGCGGCGGCGGGCGGACGTGCTGGAGGCGGCGTACCGGGAGGCGCCGGGTCTGACCTTCTCCGCCGGTGCCTCGGAGGTGATGCTCCAGATCATCGCGAACCTCGCGCTGGACGACCCGGACCCGGCCGCCGGTGGCCCCGCCGATCCGATGCGGGACCGGCTGCGGCAGGTGATGCGCGGCCGGCTCGCCCGGGTGCCGGTGCACGCGTCGGGCGCGGACCCACAGGCCGCGTGGGACGCCGTACGGCGGGGCGGGGCGTGCACGCTGGACGTCCCGGTCGCCGCCGGGGGCATGGAGCTGGGACTCGGGGCGGCGGTGGTGGTCGCCGAGGAACTCGGGCGGGCGGCGGCCGTCACGCCGTACCCGGCGGTGGCGGCGGCGATCGACGCGGCGCTCGCCGGCGGTGCGTCCGAGGACATGCTCGCGGAACTGGTCGCCGGCGCGGTGCCGGCGGACATGGGGGGTTTCGACCCGGTGTCGGTGACGGCCGCCCCGGACGGCGACGGGGCGTGGAAGGCGTCAGGCGCGATCCCCGTGGACGGCACGGACGTGGCGGTGCTGCTGCCGGTCGCCGTCGAGGACGGCACGGCACTGGCGCTGCTGCCGGCCGGCAGCACCGTGCCGTCGGCCGAGATCCCGGGCGTCACGGACGCGGCTGGGGTCCGTATTCCAGGTGAGCGGTTGCTCTGCCGGGACGTGGCGCTCGACGACTGCCCGGAGGGCGTCGTCGGGCGGGCCCGCATCCGCCAGGCCGCCCTGCTGCTCGGGCTGGCGCAGGGAGCGCTGGGCGAGGCGGTGCGGCACACCGGCGCCCGGGAACAGTTCGGCCGGCGGCTGCGCGACTTCCAGAGCGTGGAGTTCGCGCTCGCCGGCGCGTACGCGGAGGTGGCCGCGCTGCGGCTGCTCGTGGAACAGGCGGCGGAGCTGGCCGACGCGGACCGTCCGTTCGGCGTGGCCGGCACCCGGGCGCTGGCCCTGGCCGCGGAGACGACGTTGGAGGTGACCCGGCTGGCCATGCACGTGTGCGGTGCCCGTGGTCTCACGCCGCAGCTCCGGGTCGCGCCCTACTACCTGCGGGGCCGGTCCGAGGCGGTACGCCTGGGCCGTCCGGTGGCGCTCTGGCACGAGCTCGGCGCCCGGGCGGTAGCGCGCTCCCGGCGAGATGACAGTGGCGGCGCCGCCGCCGACGCAGCGCCCGGCGCGGGCGCGGATTGACGAGGTGAACCGATGTCCGTGTACCGACTCTCCCATCTGGAGGCGCTGGAGGCCGAGGCGCTGCACGTGCTACGTGAGGTGGCGGCGGAGGCCGACCGGCCAGCGCTGATGTTCTCCGGCGGCAAGGACTCCATCGTCATGCTGCATCTGGCCCGGCTCGCGTTCTGGCCCGCGCCGGTGCCGTTCCCGATGCTGCACGTGGACACCGGGCACAACTTCCCGGAGGTGCTGGCCTTCCGCGACCGCCTGGTCGAGGAGTGGCGGTTGCGCCTGGTCGTGTCCTCGGTGCCGGAGATGATCGCCGACGGGCGGATCGTCGAGCCGCCCGGGGAGCCGTCCCGCAACCGCCTGCAGACCCCGGCGCTGCTGGAGGCTGTCACCCGGCACCGTTTCGACGCGCTGTTCGGCGGTGCCCGTCGCGACGAGGAGAAGGCCCGGGCCAAGGAACGGGTGCTGTCCTTCCGGGACGAGTTCGGCCAGTGGGATCCGAAGAACCAGCGGCCGGAACTGTGGAACCTCTACAACGGGCTGCTGCGGCCGGGGGAGCACCTGAGGGTGTTCCCGCTGTCCAACTGGACCGAGCTGGACGTGTGGCAGTACATCGCCGAGCGCCGGATCGAGGTCCCCTCGATCTACTTCGCGCACAAGCGGGAGGTGTTCCGCCGGGACGGGATGATCTTCTCGGTCGGCCCGTACCTGCCGATGCGGGACGGGGAGAGCAGCGCGGAGGAGCAGGTCCGGTTCCGCACGGTGGGCGACATGAGCTGCACCGGCGCGGTGAGCTCGACGGCCACCACCGTCGAGGAGGTGCTGCGGGAGGTGGCCGCGAGCCGGCTCACCGAACGCGGGGCCACCCGGGCCGACGACCGGGTCAACGAGAGCGCCATGGAGGACCGCAAGAGGGAAGGGTATTTCTGATGGACCTGCTCCGGATCGCCACCGCCGGCTCGGTCGACGACGGCAAGAGCACACTGATCGGGCGGTTGCTCTACGACACCAGCGCCGTGCCCGAGGACCAGCTCGACGCCGTCGAGCAGACCAGCGAGCGGATGGGCGCCGACGAGGTGAACCTGGCGCTGCTCACCGACGGCCTGCGCGCCGAACGCGAGCAGGGCATCACCATCGACGTCGCCCACCGCTACTTCGCCACCGCCCGCCGCAAGTTCATCATCGCCGACACGCCGGGGCACGTGCAGTACACCCGGAACATGGTCACCGGTGCCTCCACCGCCAACCTGGCCGTGGTGCTCGTCGACGCGCGGGTCGGGCTGACCGAGCAGAGCCGCCGGCACGCGTTCCTGTGCTCGCTACTCGGCGTGCCCCACCTGGTGCTGGCGATCAACAAGATGGACCTGGTGGACCACGACGAGGCCGTGTACCGGCGGATCCGGGACGAGTTCACCGAGTTCGCCACCCGGCTGCGCATCCCGGACGTGACCGCCATCCCGATGTCCGCGCTGCGCGGCGACAACGTCGTGCACCGGTCCGCGCGGATGCCATGGTACGAGGGCCCGCCGCTGCTGCACCACCTGGAGGAGGTGCACGTCGCGTCCGACCAGAACCTGGTCGACCTGCGGCTCCCGGTGCAGTACGTGATCCGCCCGCGCACCGACGAGCACCACGACTACCGCGGCTACGCGGGGCAGGTGGCCGCGGGTGTGGTCCGGGTCGGTGACGAGGTGGTCGCGCTGCCCAGCGGGATGACCAGCCGGGTCACCGCGATCGACGGTCCGCTCGGGCCGGTGGAGGAGGCGTTCGCGCCGATGTCGGTGACCGTACGACTGGCCGACGACATCGACGTGTCCCGGGGCGACCTGCTCGCCCGCCCCAACAACCAGCCGCGCGCCACCCAGGACCTGGGCGCCGTGGTGTGCTGGATGGACACCGCGCGGCTCACCGCCGGTTCCCGGCTCCTGGTGAAGCACACCACCCGGGTGGTTCCGTCGATCGTCACCTCGCTGCGGTACGGCATCGACGTGAACACGCTGCACCGGCACGACACCGACGAGCTGGAGTTCAACGGGATCGGCCGGATCGGCCTGCGGACCACCCAGCCGCTGATGTGCGACGACTACCGGCTCAACCGGTCCACCGGCTCGTTCATCCTCATCGACCCGGTCTCCAAGCGAACGGTGGGCGCGGGCATGGTCCGCGCCTCCGGCTGATCCGCCCGGCCCGACGACGGCTGGTGTCCCCGGACACCGGCCGTCGTCGTGTGTGCGCCGCCCTGCCGGTGGTCCGGGTGCGACGCCGGCCCCCGCTCGGTGCTCCGGGCGGGGGCCGGTGGGGTGGTGCTCAGGCGGCGTCGGCCAGCTCCAGCACTTCACGGACGACCGCGGCACGACGGCGCAGCCGGTCGGCGGCCGAGCCGGCCAGCAATGCCTCGGCGAACAGCCGCACGGTCGGCCGGCTGAAGAACATCGCCGTGTCCACGTCGATCCGGAGCAGGTCCCGGAGCACACCCAGCGCCCGGGTCACGGTGAGCGAGTGCGCGCCCAGGTCGAAGACGTTGGCGTCGGCGTCGACCCGGTCGACGCCGAGCAGGTCGGCCCAGACCATGGCGAGCACGGCCGTCACGTCGTCGGCCGGCGCCGGGGCGGCCGTTCCGGCATCGGCCGGTGTGTCCGTTGCCGCCGCGCGCAACCGGGCCCGGTCGACCTTGCCGTTGGGCAGCAGCGGCAGCTCCGCGACGGGCACCAGCCGGGCCGGCACCCACGCCTCGGGGAGCTGCGTACGCAGCCGGTCGGCCAGCGCCGCCGGGTCCGGCTGCCCGTCGTGCACCACGTACCCGACGAGCACCGACTCGCCGTGACGCTCCTCGGCCAGCACGCACGCCTGGCGTACCCCGGGCTGATCGAGCAGGGTCCGCTCCACCTCGCGCGGCTCCACCCGGAAACCGCGGATCTTGACCTGGTCGTCGGCGCGGCCGACGAAGACCAGGTCACCGGCGGGGGTCAGGACACACACGTCGCCGGTGTCGTAGACCCGCCCTCCGGTGAGATCCGGCCGGCCGGGCGGATGGGCCACCGACTGGAAGCGCTGCCCGGTCTGCT
Source organism: Micromonospora sp. CA-248089 (assembly GCF_050948515.1). Classification (NCBI taxonomy): domain Bacteria; kingdom Bacillati; phylum Actinomycetota; class Actinomycetes; order Micromonosporales; family Micromonosporaceae; genus Micromonospora; species Micromonospora sp. CA-248089. The sequence goes on along the minus strand of NZ_CP192016.1, from coordinate 4,150,690 downwards.
CGTGGTCGCCGAGATACCCGCGGGCCACCCCGGCACCCCCGATGAACAGCCGGCCGGGAACGCCGACCGGAGTGGGGCGGCCCTCTGGGTCGCGCAGCTCGGCCCACACGTGTGACAGCGGCGCACCGAGGGAGACGTCCCGTCCCGGCCGGGCGGGTGCGGCACCGGCGAACGCGCCGACTGTCGTCTCCGTCGGCCCGTAGTGGTTGTAGACCCGCAGCTCGGGCCGGAGAGCACGGAGCCGCTCCAGCAGCGCGGGGTCGAGCCGTTCCCCGCCGAGCACCAGCGTGCGGGCCGGGAGGCAGGCCGGGCCCTGCGGGTCGGCGAGGAGCGCCGCCAGGTGGGACGGGGCCATCTTGACCAGGTCGACTCCGGCCGCGCGTAGGTGGGCGGCGAACCGGCCCGCGTCGAGACGGGCGGCCGCCGGGACGGCCGCGACAGTGCCGCCGTGGGCCAGGGTGGGGAACGTGGCGGTGTAGCCGAGGTCGGCGCCGATACCGGCCGGGCTGGCGGTGGTGACGCCGGGGCCGAGGGAGAGCAGCGCGGCCACGGAACGGGCGTACGCCGACAGTTGCCCGTGCTCCACCGCGACGGCCTTGGGCGTCCCGGTGGAGCCGGAGGTGAACAGCACGTACGCCAAGTCGCCGGGATCCCCGGCGGGAACCGGCGGCGGACCGGCCGGTGCCGGGGCGTCCAGCGGCAGGATCGGCACGTCGCTCAGCGCCGAACGGTCGGTCCCCGGCCCGGTCAGCACGACGCTCGCGCCTGCCCGGCGGACGAGCGTGCGGATCCGCTCCACCGGCAGGGTCGGGTCGAGGGGCAGGAAGGCCGCACCGGCGGTCATCGCGGCCAGCGCACCGGTCAGGAACGACGTCAGGTCGTCCGCGAGCACGCCCACGATCTGCTGCGTCGCGGCGGCCGGGAGGTGGCTGCGCAGCGCCGCCGCGTACCGGAGCATGTCGGCGCGGAGCGCGCCGTAGGTACGGACGGCCGGTCCGTCGACGATCGCGCGGGCGTCCGGGTTCTCCGCGCCGTGCCGCAGCACCGCCAGGTGGCAGGGCTCGGCCGGCGGGTCGTCCAGCCGGTCGCCGGTGAGCCGGTGGCGGATCCACGCCAGCTCCTCGTCGCCGACGACGTGTGTGACCGGTCGTCCGGCGGCGACAGCACCGGGGATCCGCGTCAGCACGGTGTGCAGCCGCTGCGCGAACAGCTCCGCGGCTCTGCCGTCCAGGTCCTCGCCGTGGACGTGCACGGCGGTGGCGGGACGCCCGGCGATCCGCAGCGCGAGGGCAGTGCCGGCGCGGACTGGGCCGTCCCCGGCCGGTGCGGGGGACCAGCACACCAGGGGGTCCGGCGCCGGGATGCCGTCCACGGTGTCGACGGCCGCGGCGCGGATGCGGTCGAGCAGGTCCGGCACGGTCGGCGGCTCCGCGAGGTCGACCGGGACGCTTCGCCGGCCGGCCAGCCCGGTCAGGACCAGCTCGCCCGGGTGCCGCAGGGCGAACTGGACGATCGCGGTCGCAGCGGCGAGTAACTCGTCCTCGCCGGCGGCCGCGGCCGTGGCCGCGTCGCGCAGCGCCCGGACCGTGGCCGGCGGCAGCGGCCGGGCGGAATCCTCGGCGGCCGGGCCCGCAACGCGGACGCTGACAGCCGGGGTGTGACGTGCATCGGTAGTGCGCACCGTGACACTCCTAGGTCGACAGCCCGGTGCCGGCATCGCCGGCACCGGGCGGGGACGGACGGGGTCGCTCTCAACTACGCTCGTGAATCAGATCGTCGATGATTGATGCGACGTCGGTCAGGTGTGGTTCCCGCAGCATGCTGTAGTGGGTACCCGGCACCCGCCGGTGCTCGACCCGGGCGAGGTTCGCCTCGATCCACCGACGCGTGTGGTGGTCGCCCGAACCCTCCGCGGTCAGCAGCGACACCACCCCGTCGTACGGTGCCGGACGGTAGCGGCGGAACGCCAACGCGTTGGCCCGGAACACCGCGCTGCGACGGGCCATCTCGTCGACCGCCTCGGCCGGCACGAGTCCTCGCTCGCGGAGCGCGGCCAGGACCGCCGCGGTCCGCTCATCGGGTGGCAGCGCGGCGAGCCGGTCGCGGTCCAGCGCCGGTACGTCGGCGTCCTGGAGCGCCGCGACGTCCTCCGCGAAGTCGATCAACAGATCGGTGTCGTCCGGCAGCGGGCCGTCCCCGGCCGGGGACGAGGTGTCCAGCAGAAGCAGCAGCTCCACCCGCTCGCCGTCCCGGGTCAGCCGGCCGGCCATCTCGTAGGCCACCATCCCGCCGAACGACCAGCCACCGAGCCGGTACGGCCCGTGCGGCTGGCGGCGGCGCAGCTCCGCGACGTACCGGGCCGCCATCTCCGGCAGGTCCGTGCACGGCTCGCCGTCGTGCAGCCCCGCGGCCTCGAAACCCCACACCGGCAGGTCGGTGGGGAGCAGCGCGACCAATGGCAGGTACGGCACGACCGAGCCGCCGACCGGGTGCACCAGGTGCAGTGGTGTCCGGCTCCCCTCGGCTCGCAGCGGTACCAGCGACGAGGCCGTCGCCCGATCCGCGCCGTCGGTGCGGACCGTGTCGATGGCGGTGGCCATGGTGGTGAGGGTGGGGTGGGTGTAGAGGGTGCGTAGGGGGAGGTTGATGTGGAAGTGGTTGTGGATGTGGGTGATGAGTTGGATGGCATGGAGGCTGTTGCCGCCGGTGGTGAAGAAGTTGTCGTGGGGTTGGGGGTTGGGGTTGTTGGTGAGGGTGGTCCAGATGGTGGCGAGGGTGTGTTCGGTGGGGGTGTGGGGTTGGTGGTGGGTGGGGGTGTCGGTGTGGGGGAGGGGGAGTTGTTTGCGGTCGATTTTTCCGCTGGTGGTGAGGGGGAGGTGGGTGATGGGGGTGATGGTGGCGGGGATGAGGTGCAGGGGGAGGTGGTCGGTGAGCCAGGTGCGTAGGTCGGTGGTGAGTTGGTCGGGGTGGGGGTGGTCGGTGGTGATCCAGGCGATGAGGTGGGGGGTGGTGTGGGGGTCGGGTTGGTGGGTGCCGGCGATGGCGTGGTTGATGTGGGGGTGGGTGGTGAGGGTGTTTTCGATTTCGCCGAGTTCGATGCGTTGGCCGTTGATTTTGACCTGGTGGTCGTTGCGGCCGAGGTATTCGAGGGTGCCGTCGGGGTTCCAGGTGGCGATGTCGCCGGTGCGGTAGAGGCGTTGGCCGGTGGTGGGGTGGGTGATGAAGGTGTGATGGGTGAGGTCGTCGCGGTGGTGGTAGCCGCGGGCGAGGCAGGTGCCGGCGAGGTGGAGTTCGCCGGGGATGCCGATGGGGGTGGGTTGGTGGTGGGGGTCGAGGACGTGGCATTGGGTGTTGGCGATGGGTCGGCCGATGGGGATGGTGGGGTCGGTGTGGTGGGGGTGGCATTGCCAGTAGGTGACGTCGACGGCGGCTTCGGTGGGGCCGTAGAGGTTGTGGAGTTCGGCGTCGAGGTGGGTGAAGAAGCGGTCGCGTAGGTCGGCGGTGAGGGCTTCGCCGCTGCAGAAGACGCGGGTGAGGGTGGTGGGTGCGGTGGTGGTGTCGAGGTGGTTCAGGAAGTGGCGGAGCATGGCGGGGACGAAGTGGACGGTGGTGATGTTCTCGCTGGTGATGGTGTGGGTGAGGTAGGCGTTGTCGCGGTGTCCTTCGGGTCGGGCGAGGACGAGGCGGGCGCCGACCATGAGGGGCCAGAAGAACTCCCAGACGGAGACGTCGAAGGTGTAGGGGGTTTTCTGCAGGACGGCGTCGTGGGCGTGCAGCGGGTAGGTGTGTTGCATCCAGCGCAGGCGGTTGTCGATGGCGCGGTGTTCGACCATGACGCCTTTGGGTTGGCCGGTGGAGCCGGAGGTGTAGATGACGTAGGCCAGGTTGTCGGGGGTGACCGTGGTCTCGGGTGGGGTGTCGGGGTGGGTGGCGACGGTGGGCCAGTCCGTGTCCAGGGCCAGGTGGGCGGTGGTGGCGGGGAGCCGGTCGGTGAGGTGGTGCTGGGTGAGTACGACGGGCACGCCGGTGTCGTCGATGAGGTAGCGCAGGCGTTCGCGGGGATGGTCGGGGTCCAGGGGGACGTAGGCGGCGCCGGCTTTGAGGGTGGCCAGGAGGGCCACGACGAGTTCGGTGCTGCGCTGGGCGCAGATGCCGACGAGCCGGTCGGGTCCGGCGCCGAGGTCGATGAGGTGCCGGGCGAGTTGGTTGGCGCGTCGGTCCAGTTGTGCGTAGGTGAGGTCGGCGCCGGCGTAACGCACGGCCACCGCGTCGGGAGTGCGGGCGGCCTGCCGGCTGATCGTCTCGTGCAGACACGCCGCGGGTCCGTAGTCCACCGCCGTGTCGTTGAAAGAGTCCAGCAGCCGCTGTTCCTCCTCGTCCAGCAACGGCAGCCGACTCACCGGCAGCCCCGGATCAGCCACCGCGGCGGCCAGCACCCGACCCAGATGAGCGACCAACCGCCGAACCCGACCCTCCCCGAACAACTCCGTCGAATATTCGACGAGCACTTCGAGTTCGTCATCGGGGCCCTGAATGGCGGTCACCGTCATGTCGAACCGCGACCGGGTGGTGTGGAAGGGGAGCATTTCCCCGGGCACCTCACCCAATCCGAAACCCGAATCCGCCGGCCCCGACGAACGCAGGGAGAAGCTGGTTTGGAAGAGGGGGTTTCGGCTGGGGTCGCGTGGGGGTTTGAGGTGGCTGACGAGGGTGCTGAAGGGGATGTCCTGGTGTTGCAGGGCGCCGAGGACGGTGTCGTTGCAGCGGTTGATCAGGGTGTGGAAGTCGGGGTCGCCGGTGAGGTCGGTGCGGAGCACGACGGTGTTGGCGAAGTAGCCGACGAGGGGTTCGACTTCGGGGTGGTGGCGGCCGCTGAACACGGAGCCGACGGTGATGTCGCTCTGGCCGGTGTAGCGGGACAGGACCACGGTGAAGCCGGCCAGGAGGGTGGCCAGGAGAGAGGCGTTGTGGTCGGTGGCGAGTCGGCGGAGGCGGTGGCCGAGGTCGCGGGGCAGGTGGGCCCGGTAGCTGGCGCCGGCCCAGGTGCGTTCGGCGGGGCGGGGCCGGTCGGTGGGCAGGTCGAGGGTGGGCAGGTCGCGCAGGTTGTGTTCCCAGTAGATGAGGTGTTCGCGGAGGGTGTCGCCGGTGAGGTGGCGGCGTTGCCAGGCGGCGACGTCGGCGGGCTGGACGGTCAGCGGGGGTAGCTGGGGTTGCCGGCCCTGGGTGAGGGCCTGGTAGGCCTCGGACAGTTCGTGGGTGAGGATGCTGACCGACCAGCCGTCGGTGACGGCGTGGTGCAGGCTCAGCAGCAGCACGTGGTCGTCGGTGTGCAGGCGCAGCAGGGCGGCGCGCAGCAGCGGGCCGGTGGCCAGGTCGAACGGCCGCTGGGCCTCGGTGTCGGCGTGGCGGACCGCTTCGGTGAACGGGTCCTCGGCGGTGGACAGGTCGATCACCGGCAGGTCCGGGCCGTCGCCGGCAGCGTCGATGAGCAGGCGCGGACTGCCGTCGCCTGCGGTGGTGAACCGGGTCCGTAACGCCTCGTGCCGGGCGGTCAGCAGCCGTAACCCCGACCGCAACGCCGTCACGTCCAGCTCACCACGCAGCCGCAACGCGAACGGCACGTTGTAGACCGTCTGCCCCGGATCCAACCGGTCCAGGAACCACAACCCCTCCTGCTGGAACGACGGCAACAACGGCTCGTCCCGCGACACCACCGGCACACCCCGTTGCACCGACGCCCGCTCCCGCAACCGCCGCCGCAACAACTCCTGCTTGACGTCGGACAGCATCGACACTCGATCCGTCGTGGCGTCCTCTCGCCGCATCTGCGTCATGGCCCCTCGCTCGTCGGTCGCGGGAATCTGATCCGGAATGCTCCTCACGCTAGGCAGCGCGGAGGACGGCGTCTGCCTCGTGACGTTGATTCGGCAGGCGCTGCTGGGTTGCAGTTGAGCGGCTCAAACGCATTTTCCGAGGTAATCAGCGCCATCATTTTGCTTACCTTGATGACGTCGCCGGGCCGAGTGCCCGGGTTGGCGGTAACGTCGGTATGCCCGGGACGTCCCCCGTCCCGAGCCTGAAGTTCGCCGGGCACGCCTTTCGCACGGCAACCCCCTTTGACGTACGCGAGCCCGCAGTGGAGGACCGCAGGTGAAGGCATCCGCAGACGTCCCGTTGAACCGCAACGCCAGCTTCCTCAAGTTGTGGGGCGGGCAGTCGGTCGCGCTGCTGGGCAGCAAGGTGTCGCAGTTGGCGCTGCCGCTGGTGGCGATCTACACCCTGGATGCCAGCCCGTCCATGGTCGGCCTGATCGGCACCGCGACGTTCCTGCCGTACCTGTTGTTCGCCCTCTGGGCGGGGGCCTGGATCGACAGGCGTCGCCGGCTCCCCATCATGATCACCACCGACGTGGTGCGTGGCGTCGTCCTGCTCGGCATCCTCGGCCTGGCGGTGACCGGCACGCTGACCATGTGGATCATGCTGGGCCTGGTCTTCGTGTTCAGCACCTGCTCGGTGCTGTTCGAGCTCTGCTACTACTCGTTCGTCCCGTCGATCGTGCCGTCTCGTGACCTTGTCGCGGCGAACAGCCGGTTGCAGGCCAGCGACTCGGTCGCCGAAGTCGGCGGTCCCGGCCTCGGCGGTGTGCTGGTGCAACTGCTCACCGCACCGTTCGCGCTGCTGGCACAGATGATCTCGTTCGTCGTGTCGGCCGTGACGCTGGCGTCGATCCGGGACCGGGAGCCGCAGCCCGAGCCGCCTGCCGGGGGCGCTCCACCGATCATGGCCCAGATCCGCCAGGGCCTGGTGACTGTCGTACGCGCTCCGTTGCTGCGTACCCTCGTGGTGAGCGCCGCCCTCTACAACTTCTTCGCCAACTGGGTGATGGCGTTGTTCCCGGTCTTCGCCGTCCGGGCGCTGGACCTCAACGCCGCGACGATCGGTCTGATCCGCTCCTGCGGGGCGATCGGTGGCGTGCTCGGTGCCGTCGCCGCCGGGCGGCTGATCGCGCGGCTGGGCATCGGCCGCTCGTACCTGGCGTCGATCGTCCTGCCGTTCGTGGCGTTCGTCGTCATCGCCGTGACGCCGGCGAACACGGCGTTCACCGTGGTGGTGCTGACCGTGGCGTTCGCCGCCAGCGGCTTCCTCGTCGTGTCGAACGTGGTCGCGATCAGTGTCCGGCAGACCATCACCCCCAACGACCTGCTCGGCCGGATGAACGCCACCTACAAGTTCATCTCCTACGGGGTGATCGCCCTGGGCACCTTCGCCGGCGGAGTGGTCGGCGACCTGCTCAGCCTCCGGACCGGAATGATCATCGGTGCGGTGGGTCTGGTGCTCAACGTGCTCTGGATCCTGACCAGCCCGCTGCGGCCCATGCGTGAGCTGCCGGAGCCGGTCGACGAGACGCCGGCATCGGGGCCGGAGCCCGGGGCCGACCGGGAGGCGCCGCCACCGCGCGAGGTGGTCGAGGATGCGCCGATCAGCCGGGGCTGAGCAACTTCCGTCGGTGGCTCCGCCCCGGCCCACCGACCGCACGCGGTCAGTTGAAGTTGACCAGCCCGGCCTGATAGGCGAAGGAGACGAGCTGGGCGCGGTCCCGGACCTGGAGCTTGCACCGCAGCCGATAGATGTGGGTCCGCACCGTCGCCACGCCGATGTAGAGCTTGCTCGCGATCTGCTCGACCGACAGCCCTTGCGCGGTGAGCAGCAGGATCTCCCGCTCCCTGGTGGTGAGCGTCATGGCCAGGGGGTCCAGCGGACGCGGCCGGTCGGTCTCGTGCTTGCGGAACCAGTCGAGCAGTCGCCGGGCCACCGACGGGCCGAGCATCGCCTGCCCCCGGGCCACCGCCCGGATCGCGAGCACCAGCTCCTCGCGGCTGGCGTCATCCGACAACAGCGCGTTGGCTCCGGCCCGCAGCACCTCCGTGTGCGTCTCCTCGGAGCCCTCGACCGCGTACACCACCACCGGGGGGTTGGTCTGTTCGTTGTCGCCGCGCAGCCGACGGGTCAGGTCGGTGCCCGACATTCCGCGCAGGCGTAAGCCGGTCACCACGGCGTGGGGCCGTTCGGAGCGTACGAGCATCAGGGCGTGCACACCGCTGTCCGCCACACCCACGATCTCGAAGTCGGGCTCCGCCGACAGCAACCGCTGCAAGCCGGCAGTGACCAGCGGTCGCTCGTCGCAGATGAGTACCCGAAGCGCCATCCTGGGAACACCCCCGTTTGTCCGGCCCTTCCATCGGCAGCCGAGGGAGGGCCCCTGTCCTGTCGGCAGGCCGTGAAATATTCACGGACCTGATTGCGAAGATTAAGTGCCCTCCGGCAACTGTGCTATTCAGCGCATGCACGCTTACTTTCCGTTACTGGAGTCCTCGGGCCGTCCGAAGTGAGTTGACCTGCCTGTTTCCAACCGAGGCACGCATAGTTCTGGTAGAACCTTTCGGATGATGGGATCCGGCGGGCGGAAAGTTCCGGCATCTGAAACGTTGCCGTCCGGCTTGACACTCTGTTGCCGGCACCACAAACGGCCGGCGCCTGCACCTGTGCTACCGGTCCAGGTCGGCGAGGACCGCCGCCAGTACGGGACCGAGCTGCCTCAGTGCCGGGTGCGCATCATGCGGTGGTGCGTCGTGGCGACCTCGTGCGTGGTGATGTGACCGCCGATGTAGGGACGCCATTGATCCGCCAACCCGGACGGGCCGGCCGTGCAGAGCAGCAGGTCGCCCCCGAACACGCTCGGCGTGAAGCGCCATCCGACCACCCGGCGGGCCGTACGGGTCGGGCACGAACCGCTCGGCCGTCAGCCCGGGACGGTTGCCGTATCCCCGGGGCAGGCCCGCGCCGGCGGTGTACAGGTCACCCACGACCCCGACCGGCACCGGGCGCAGGCAGGCATCGAGCTAGCCGCTGTTCGACGAACTCCTTTGCCGTCGCGCTCAGTCTCTCCCGGTCCACGGCGGCGCCGGCCGGGTCTGGCATGACGTGCCCGATCAGGCATCGCTCGCCCCGTGCGTCCGTGCCGCGCTTCGCCCGCGGTGTGCGCTGAGGTCCACTTCAGCGCGCACCCTTTCCGTTTTCCGGCTGGTAGTTCTCCGCGGTCACCTCGATCCCGACACCGGTCATGCCGACCGACGGTAGTGCGCCACCGCCGCAGCCATAACCCGATGGTGGACCCGCCTGGCGCGAACGGTGCGAACGACCCAGGGACCCGCCGGTGTGCAGGTCGTGCCGGCTCGTCAGGGCGCTGGTTGGCCAAGACGGAGCCGGTCGGCGACGTCCCGTGCCCAGAATCGGTATCCGTGGGTCGACGGGTGGAAGCGGTCGATGCTGAAGAAGTCGGGTGGCGGCGTCCCGGCGGGTTGGTCGATGAACGACGTTCGGGGGTGGCCGCAGCAGACCTCCCGGGTGACCGCGTCCAGTGCGGCGGCGCGCTCTCCGAGATAGCGCGCGAGGGTGGCCGGAATGGCCGGGAACAGGGTGAACGGCGGAAGTCCCACTACCGCCACCCGGTGTGCGCGGCGGGTGAGCCCGGCGAGGATACCGGTCAGGTCCTCGCGCCAGAGGTCCGGTCCGCGGCCGGCCAGCACGTCGTTCGCGCCGGCGAGCAGTACGACCAGGTCGAGGTCGTCGTGGAGGCGCGGCACGAGCTGGAATCGGATCCGGCGGGAGGTGGCGCCGAACTGGCCGACGGCCTGCCAGTCGACCGGCCGACGGGTGCGGGCGGCCAGTTCCCGTGCGAGGCTGGCCGCGAACGCCTCCTCGCCGTCGGTCACGCCGCAGCCGGCGGCGGTCGAGTCGCCCAGTACGGCCAGGCGCAGCGGCTCCGCCCCGGGGCCGGGGACGGTGCCGCTGACACCGCCACCCGGTGCCGACGCGAGCCGCAGGGTCGAGCGCAGCCAGGCGCCCTGGACCACGACGACCGGCAGCCAGACCGGGTTCATGCCGTCACTCCGGCGCCGTTGCGGGCCAGGGTCAGGGTGGTGCGCAGGTCGAGAGTCACCGTGCCGCCGAGGTCGTCGATCACCCGGCCGAGCAGTTCGAGGCCGCGCTGCCGCAGTTGCGGCGGGGCGGTCAAGAACGGGCCGAAGGTGCGTACCAGTGCGAGGTACCGGTCCCGGGTGAGCGGCAGATGGCGATGGAACTGCTGCATCCGGGCGTCAGTGAACATGTGGCTGGCCATCACGTCGGGTCCAGCCAGTGCCACGCCATGGCGCAGCCGAGCACGTCCACCCCGCCGGGCGGCGGAGTCCACTGCTCGAACGTTCCCGTATACACCTCGGCCCGCGGAACCTTGTCCTTCAGGAGGCCGGCCATGCGTGGATCCGGCTCGATGCAGATCAGCGGCGCGCCGATGGCGGCCAGCACCTCGGTGCCCTTGCCGGTGCCAGCGCCGATCTCGGCCACCGAGGCGGGCCCGCTGCCGTGGTAGGCGACGATCGCATCGGCCACGCCGGCCGGGTAAGCGGGCCGCTCCCGCTCGTGGAGGGCGGCCACGTGACCGAAGACGTTCATGACGACCTCCTGGGCGGCAGCGCCCCCGTGTACGCTGCCGTATACGGAAGGCTAGCTGGCCATGTACGGTGCCGTATACGGTGGAGTGAGGTGGATCACATCAAGTTCGAAACGCGGACCCCGCGAGACCGATGGATCGAGGCCGGCCTTGAGGCGCTCGCATCCGGCGGTCCGGATGCGGTACGGGTCGAGGCGCTGGCCAAGCGGCTCGGCGTATCCAAGGGCGGCTTCTACGGCTTCTTCGCCGACCGTGATGCGCTGCTGACGGCCATGGTGGACACCTGGGAGCGGGAGAGCACCGACGAGGTCATCAACCGTGTCGAGAAGGAAGGCGGCAGCCCGAAGACCCGAATCGCCCGAGCCGGCGTCCAGACCTTCTCCAGTGACCGGCTGCTGCCGATCGACCTGGCGATCCGTGACTGGGCCCGGCGCGACCCGGTGATCGCCGATCGTCTCCGCAGGGTCGACAACCGGCGGATGGGCCTCCTGCGGGAGATGATCGGCACCTTCTGCGACGACCCGGACGAGGTGGAAGCCCGCAGCGTCCTCGCGTTCTGCCTCCTGATCGGCGAGCACTTCCTGGCCGCCGACCACGGCGATCGGTCCCGGGCGCAGGTGCTCCGTCGCGCGGGTGACCTCATCCTGAACCGACACCCGGGCCAAACGCCGGCGTGACCGGCGAGCCCGGCCGCCGCGCGGGCCAGGGTGGCGTCCGCTCATGCCGCGATTCAGCGGTTCGCCGGTCGGGGCGCGCTCAGTCGGGCCAGCAGATCACCGCGTCGCCGGCCCGTGCGGCCGCGACGAGCAAGCGGTACGTCGCTGAGATCGTCACGGACATCGCGCGTGAGACGTGACCGCTCCGCCGGCGTAGGCGTCTTGCGGGGCACACAGAGCCGGGAGGTCTCGACGGCCTCCCGGAGCCATTGCCGGTCGACGTCCGAAACCACACTTCCCCCGTTCCTTGGAAACGTCAGACTGATGTGCGTCGTACCGCACGGCAACGGGTCACTTCTGTGCGCCAGGGACAGGCAGCGGCAGCAACCCGGCGGCGACTGCGGCGACGACGACCAGCAATCCGGTGACTGTGATCACGACGACGCCCGGAAGGCAGTACGCGAGCGCGGGCCACCTGCCCTGATGCGGTCCACACCGATACCGTGCTGTTGTGCGACTGGCCCGTGACCGCCGACAGGGTCCGTTGGCGAGCCTGCAGCTCGGCGGCCGGGCAGGAGCAGCGCTTCGGCTCCCACCGCCCGAAACCCGGCAGCTTGAAACGCCCGCACGCTGCGGGCGTTCCCGGCGGCCTGCTGGGACCAGACCGGCTGCCGATCAGGCACCAGATGCCGTGCGGCCAGCGCCAGCGACCGCCCCAGCCCTTGATGACGAAGCCCTTCATCGACCTCTATGGAGGCCTCCCAGCGGCCCGCCACACCTTGGCCCAGGACGATCACCCCGCCGTCAGCCGCCCAGACGCGAATGTTGTCACGACGGTGGCGCGCTCTGCCCGCTCGGGGGTGATCGGCTTCCAACAGCTCGGTCAGTCGCAGGGGAGGCGCGCCGGCGAGCGGGCTCGCGACAGTCAGCAGATCAATCGTGTCCATGGATCGCCCTGTCCGGCCGAGCAGCGCGCTCAAAAAGCCCGGATTCATGGTGGCGGCCAGGGCATCGCAGTCCAGGGCCGCCAGGACGCCACGTACCCAGAGTGGATCCTCGTCGGTGAATACCACCGAGTGTGCGGTGAACGCGATCACTCCGGCATCGCGATGGTTTGGCTGTGGCACTACGGTGGTTCCGCCGTCCGGTGCGGGAAAGTGCCCGTGCGCGGCAGCATTCAGGATGTCGGCCAATGCACTACTCATGATCAAGCTCTTTCCTGCCCGAATCGTCCAGGTGGCTTGAAGGTCGATCCTAGGCTCGCCACCCGAACCAGGGCTGTCCGTCCGATGAGTTCTTCGGCACGTCTGGGGTCATCAGCGACAGCGCTCCCAGTCGACGACCACGACCGCTCAGAGTCGGCGCGGTGTTGGCCCGAACGACGCTTTCGGCGGTGGGGCAATGGGTCGCGTTTCCGGGCCGGGTGACGGGTACAGCCCAAGGCTGCGACAGACATCCGGTTTGTGTTCCGGCCGGGGCCTACGAGGAACATCTGCCCGGACGCCGCCCGTCTCCTGCGGGCGGCCGTCCTCACTCGGCGGACGCGACCCCGACCAGCGTCGCCAGCTGAGCCCGCGACGTGATGCCCAGCTTGGGGAACGCCTTGTAGAGGTGGTAGCCCACGGTCCGTGGGCTGAGGAAGAGTTGGGCGGCGATGTCGCGGTTGGAGGCGCCGGCGGCGGCCGGCCGCACGACCTCGCGTTCCTGCGCCGTGAGCACGCTGAGCGGATCGCCGGCCGGGCGCGGCGCGGCGGGGACGTCCCCGGTCGCGCGCAGCTCGGTGCGGGCCCGCCGGGCCCACGACTCCGCGCCCAGCCGATCGAAGACCTCCAGCGCGGCGCGGAGCTGCGTGCGCGCGTCCGCCCGCCGCCGGGCCCGCCGCAGCCACTCGCCATAGGCGAGTCGCGTCCTCGCCTGCTCGTACGGCTGGTCGTCGCCGTCGTGGGCGCGGACGGCGGCGACGAAGTGCGCCTCGTCCTGCTCGACCAGGGCCCGGCAGCGCAGGGCGACCGCGTCCGAGGCCGGTTGACGGACATGCCGTGCCCAGGTCACGTAGCGCTCCAGCGGTTCGGCGGCCCGCTCCGGCCGGCCACTGCGGACCGCCGCCTCGACGAGATCGGCGGCGGCGAGCGTCCCGAACCCGGTCGGCGGGATCCGTTCCAACTGCTCCAGAGCGGCGTCCGCGTTTCCCTGACCGAGTTCGAGCCGGCCGAGCGCCCAACGTCCGAGGGTCGCCGCGAGGACCAGCTTGCGCTCGTCGGCCCGCCGGACGCCGTCCTCGGCCCTCGCGCGGCACCCCGCCACGTCGTCCTGATGAGCGAGCACCCAGGCCAGGCAGCAGGTGAGGTGGATGACCCGGTGCTCGTGACCAAGGGCGGTCGACAGCCGCAGCCCTTCGTCGAGGGTGGCCCTCGCCTCCCCGTAGCGGCCCTGTAGCCCTTGCGCGAACCCCTGGTCCTGGAGGGCGAACGCCAGCCAGCCGATCATCCCGCTTCTCCGGCAGTCCGCCACGACCCGGCCGGTTAGTTCCTCACAGAGTGTCGCGCGGCCCGTCGCGAGGGCGGCACCGGCGGTGAAGGTCAGTCCGGGAACGCCCAGCCCGGCGAGCCCGGACGGGTCCAGCGCGCCGCCGGTGAGCGGCAGCCCACCCGCGAGGTCGCCGGCCAGCAGCCGGGCCAGCCCGACCGCCTGGCCGACCAGCGGGGAATTGGTCGCCGGGAGCTCGTGGAGCGCCGTCGCCGCCTGTTCGGCCAGCGGCGCGTCGCCGGCGAACCAGGCGCAGCGAACCGCCTCCACCAGCAGCCAGGTCGCCTGCTCGGGCCCGTGCGCCGCCACCCGGGGCGCGGCGTCGAGGATGATCCGGCCAGCGGCCGGCGGGGTGCCGAGCTCGACCTCACGGTGGGCACGTACCTGGGTCAGCGCCACGATCATCGCCGGGTCGTCCACGTCGGGCGTGGCGCTTGCGGCGAGCGCGGCGGCGCGGTCGGTCAGACCGGCGTCGCTCGCGGCCAGCGCCGCCGCGGCGAGCCGAGCGGATCGGCGTACCGGATCGACGGTGAGCTCGGCGGCCCGCTGGTAGGCAGCCGCCACCGCGGCGTGACCGCCTCGGGTACGGGCCCGGCCCGCCGCCTCCTCCAGCTGCCACGCGACACCCTCATCGGGACCGAGCGCGGCGGCGGCCAAGTGCCAGATACGCCGGTCGGCGGCGTCGGGCGAGGCCGAGCCGCTCAGCGCGTCAGCGAGCGCCCGGTGTACGGCGAGGCGGCGGCTCACCGACGCGCTCTGGTACGCGGCCGCCCGGATGAGGGGATGACGGAAACCGACGGCCGTCCCGTTGATCCCGATCAACCGGCTCCGCTCGGCGGCTTCCAGACCGTCGAGCGGAGCGCCGGCGGCGACCAGCGTGGCGAGGTCGCCCGAGCCTTCCGCCGCCGCGACCAGGAGCGCGGTACGGGCGGCCTCGGGCAGCGCGGCCACCTGCGCGAGGAAGGCCTCCTGGATCCGCTCCGACACCGGCATCGCCCCCACCGGCGACAACCGCCCAGCCCGCTGTTCGGGAGTCAGCGCGGCCGACAGCTCGATGAGCGCCAACGGGTTGCCGGCCGACTCCTGGACGAGGTGCGCCCGAACCTGCGGCGGAAGATCGGCGGGAAGCAGGGCGGCGGCCGCCGTGTGGTCGAGCCCGGCGAGACGGTGTTCGGGAAGGCCGGTGACCGGGAGGTCCGGACGGGCGGCGAAGATCATGGCGACACCCTCGGCCCCGAGCCGGCGTGCCGCGAACACCAGGGCGTCGACGGACGCCTCGTCGCACCATTGCACGTCGTCCACGAGGCAGAGCAGCCCACCGTCCCCGGCCAGCTCCGACAGGAGACTCAGGGTCGCCAGACCCACCAGGAACCGGCTCTCCGGTGGCGCGTCGCGCAGTCCCAAGGCGGCGCCGAGCGCCCTCACCTGCGCGTCGGGCAGCGCGTCAATCCGGTCGAGTCCGGTCCGCAGAAGCATGTGCAGCGCGGCGAACGGCAACGCCGCCTCGGACTCGATGCCGACAGCGCGCACCACCCGCATGCCGGTCGCCCGCATCGCGGCGTACTCCAGCAGCACCGACTTGCCGATCCCCGGCGGTCCCCGGAGAACCAGGGCACCGCTGCGACCTTCCCGGGCGCCGTCCACCAGCCGGTCGATCTGCGCCTGTTCCTCGACCCGCCCGTACAGCACGACTGGCAACCTACCGTCACGATGACGGATTCGGCATGGCCACCAGCTCCGTAGCTTCGTGAGCAGACGCACGTCAGCACCACGAAGGGACTTCGAGATGGCCACCATCGCCAGCACCGCCCGGACCGCCGACGACGCCAAGCTGCTCCGCTTCGCCCTCAAGCAGGACGCGATCGGCTCAGGTGCCAACGGCGTCGTCTACCTCGCCGCCGCGGCGATCTTCGGCCGGATGTTCGGCCTTCCCGCCGGTCTCCTCTACCCCGTAGGCGTCTTCCTGGTCGCCTTCGCGGCCGCCCTGCTCTTCCTCGCGTCGAGGCCGACGGTGAGCCGACCCGCCGTGGTAGTCGTGATCGCCCTCAACATCGCCTGGGTCGCCGCGAGCGTCGAGCTGCTCGTCGCCGGCTGGTTCCCGTTGACCACCCTCGGCGCCGCGCTCGTCATCGCGCAGGCGGTGGTGGTCGCCGGCTTCGCCGCCCTCCAGATCGCCGGCCTGCGCCGGACCGCCTTCTGATTCGTGCTGATCCCCGGGTGCCCATTCCGGACCGGAGCGCGGGGGGATCTCGCAGGCCGATCCGGCCGGCGCCCGTCCAGTGATCGAGACGCCCGTACCGTCTGCGACAACCCACGGTGTGCGCTGAAGTCGATCGCTCTGGCGTGGACCGCCCGGCGGCGGTGCCGGTAGTCCTCTCTAGACGCGGGTCGGCCGGGTGGCCGCGGAACTGGACGTACCGCCACCGGCGCTTGCGTGACGAGAGTCCGCGCCGTGACTGAGAGGGAGTGCGGGCCGGATGAGTCGTTCGCCGAGAGCCAGCACCAGGGCGGCCACGCCGAGCAGGGCGCCGATCAGCACCGTGGCGCGCACACCGTGGCTCGGCAGGGCCAGGCCGCCGACGAACGCGCCGGCGGTGATGCCGACGTTGACCGCGGCGGAGACTGCGGCGGCGGCGAGGTCGGAGCGACCGGGGGCCACCTGCAGTACGAGACCGCCGAGCGTCGCGGTGAACGCGGCGAATGCCAGTCCGGCCAGAGCGATCAGGCCGACGGACACCGACGGCCGTTGGCCGAACGTGTACAGGCCGAGCAGTGCTGCCGATTGCAGTGCGACGGTCGTGAGGAGAGCGAGCCACGGGCTGCGGTCCAGCAGCGCGCCGACGGCGAGGATGCCGAGCACGCTGGCGATGCCACGCACGAACAGGATCGCCCCGACTGACGCGGCAGAGAATCCGCTGACCTCGGTGACGAAGAGGGCGACGTAGGTGTAGGCGGCGATGGCGCCGGCGGTCGCCAGGACGGCCATCGCCACCAGCAGCCAGAAGCGTCGGGCATCGGGCGTCGCACCTCGGGCGGCGTGTCCGTCTTCCGGCCGCGTCGAGGGCAGCAGCGCCGCCACCACGACGAGCACGACGGCGCCGAGCCCGGCTACCGCCAGGAACGATGTGCGCCATCCGGCGCGGTCGCCCAGCCAGGTGCCTGCGGGCACTCCCAGGGCCAACGCGACGGTGCCGCCGGCGAACACGACCGCGACGACCCGCCCGCGTCGTGCGGGCCGGAACAGCTCAGCCGCAGCCGGCACCACCACGGCCCAGAACAGCGCATGGGTCGTTGCGGTGACCATCCTGGCGACCAGGAGCAGCGCGAAGGTGCTCGTCAGTGCCGTGACGGCGGTGCTGAGAACGAAGCCGGCCAGGAGCGCCGACAGCAGCCGGCGGCGAGGGAACCTGCGGACCAGCGCCGTCAACGGTACCGAGGCGACCATCACCACCGCGCCGTACGCGGTGACGAGCATGCCCACCTGCGGCGGCGAGACGGCCAGGTCCACCGCCATCGGAAGCAGCAGCCCGACCGGCAGCGCCTCGGCGGTGGTGTAGAGGAACGTCCCGCCGGACAGTCCGATCAGCGCCCCCACTGCCCGTACGCGTCTCATCTGGCCCCCTGTTTCCGGTAAAAGGACTTACGATGGCAACACGCTAGCGGCGCCCGTCGATGCAGGTCAACTGGTAAAGTGAGTTTCGATGGAAACACTTGAGGGTGTGACGCGGGTGCGCCTGGTGGGCGGCAACCTCGCGCTGGACTTCATCAACACCCGTACCGGTCCGCCCGTCGGATCTCCGGACGGCGACGTGCTGACCGGCTACCCCGAGCTCGTCGCCTGGAGCGTGTACGCGGGTACGCTCAGCGAGCCGGAGGCGGAGGCGTTGCGGCGGCTGTCACGCGATGATCCGGCCGGCTCTCAGACCGCCTTCGCCCGATCGCTGCGGATCCGCGACGACCTCGACGACGTGTTCCGGGCAGTCGCTGCCGATCGCAGCCCGGGCAGGTCCGTGCTGGCCCGTCTGCGGGACGACGAAGCGGACGCGCTCGGTCATGCACGACTCGACCAAGGGCGTACGTTCGAGTGGACCTGGCGGGACGACCAGACCCTTGCCCGGCCGCTGCGGCCGGTGGTGCACGCGGCGGTCCAGCTCCTCACCACCGGCGCACTGGACCGGATCAAGGGATGCGGCGGCTGTCGTTTCCTCTTCCACGACGAGAGCAAGAACCGCAGTCGCCGCTGGTGCAGCATGGACGACTGCGGAACGTCCGAGAAGATGCGCCGCTACGTCGCGGCGCGACGTACCCGCGCGACGAGCTGAGCCTGGCCCGTCACGATCCGGCGGCGCGGCTGTCAGTCGAGCCGGCCCACCCCGCAATAGGTGGAGAAGCGGCGAGGGTCCTCGTCCGGGTCGACCGGCCAGTCGGGCCGCCACTCGGGCAGTTGCACCAGCCCTGGCGGAATGAGGGTGTAGCCGGTGAAGAGCCGTTCGATCTCGGACCGGCTGCGTAGGGTCATCCGGGCGGTGTTGGCGTACCCCTGGTTGTAGGTGTCGCGTAGCGCCAGTGCGTCGGAACGTTCGTCGGAGGAGGCGTGTGACAGGGCGAGGTAGCTGCCCGGGGCGAGCCGGTCGCGGTAGTGGGCGATGATCGGCGCCGGGTCGGTGGTGAGCTGGTGCAGCACGCCCACCAGCAGGACCGCGACCGGCCGGTCGAGGTCGAGCACGTCGCGCAGTGTCGGGTCACCGAGCACCGCCTCGGGCTGGGTGAGGTCGGCGTGCAAGACCACGGTCCGCGGGTCGTCGGCCAGGAGGCGTCGGCTGTGGTTGTACGCCACGGGGTCGATGTCGACGTACGCGACGACGGTGTCCGGGGCGGCCTGGCCGGCGACCTCGTGCACGTTGCCCACCGTGGGGATGCCGGAGCCGAGGTCGAGGAACTGCCGGATGCCCGCGTCGACGAGCGCCCGAACCGCGCGACGCAGGAACGCGCGGTTGGCCCGCATGATGTGCCCGATGTCGGGCATGGCCTGCTCCATGCGGGCCGCCAGCGCACGGTCCGCCGCGAAGTTGTGCGACCCGCCGAGGAAGTAGTCGTAGACCCGCGCAGGGCTGGGCGTGTCGAGATCGGGGGTGAGGTCCATGACACAAGTGTCCGTCGATACGCCTGTTCCGCGCTGTCCTGCGACACCCGACGACGTTCCTTGAGGGTGTCCACGACGTGCGGAAAGCCGGAAACGCGTTCTCCGAATGACGTTCGCTTCCGTAGGATCTCCGGCGATCAAAGGGGATGAGACGGTGGGCGACTTCCAGCAGTTCGTGACAGATGTGACCTCGCGTCTGTCCACCATGTCCAGGGGTGAGTTGTACCTCGTGGGCGACGGTCTCGACCGGGACTCGCTCTGGCTCACGTTCCTCGAGTCCTTCCCCGCCGGCACCAATCTGCGGTTCCGTGAGCGGTCCGAGTACGACTGCTCGACCTGCCGGGGGTTCATCAAGCACTTCGGCAACGTCGTCGAGATCCACGACGGGCGGGTCCGTACCGTCTGGTCCGGGGTGTCGGCATCCGACCCGGTCTTCTCCGTCGTCGCCGCCGCGATGGACGAGTTCGTCCTCTCGCTGCCGTTGTCCACCATCTTCCGGTCCAGCCAGGCGCAGTACGGGACGAAGACCACCCGGACGCTGCGCGACGGCCAGGTCGAGGTGTGGCATCACCTGCACGGCCGGGTGGCAGAGCGGCATCACACCGAGGACGTCGGCGCGGCGCAGGGCACCTTCGACGGCGCGGTGCAGGTCTTCCGGCGTGGCCTGGCCGAGCTGACCCGGCACGCTCTGGACACCGTGGTCGACCTGATCGACGACAACGCCCTCTACCGCGGCACGGAGCATCGTCCGGCGGTGACCGAGTTCCGGTCGCTGCAGAGCCGGTGGGCGAAGGCGACCGACGGACGCGCCTTCGTCTTCGCCAACGCCATGAACCCGGCGGCACGTCTGCGCAACACGGTGATCGGCACTCTCGTCCAGGATCTCTCCGCGGGCGTCGACCTGGCGCAGGCGGTCCGGTCGTTCGAGACGAAGGTGGCACCGCAGAACTACCAGCGACCCACCGCGTTGATCACCCCGGCCATGGTCAAGGCTGCCATGAAGACCATTGACGAGCTGGGTATCGAGGATTCGTTGCAGCGACGGTTCGCCCGGCTGTCCGACGTGTCGGTCACCAACGTGCTGTGGGTGGACAACGACACACAGCCGCTGATGAAGGACGGCATCGAGGGGCTGCTCATGCAGGCGGCCACCACGACGTCGACGGGCGCGCGCCTTCGTGACGCGAAGCCGGAGGAGGTTCCCGTGGTCTCCTTCATGAAGGACGTCCTGCCCGGCGCCACCACCATCGACCTGTGGGTCGCCAACGCCTACGAGCCGCACTTCGTCAGCCTCACGACCGGGCGCCACGCGGCTGCTCCGCGGTTGTTCAAGTGGGACAACGATTTCGGCTGGTCGTACGGCGGCAACGTCACCGACTCGATCCGGGAGAAGGTCAAGCGGGCCGGCGGCAACGTCACGGGCAAGCTGCGGGTGAGCCTGTCCTGGTTCAACCACGACGACCTCGACCTGCACGTGTTCGAACCCAACGGCGACCACATCTGGTACCAGGAGAAGCGCAACAAGCTGGACGTCGACATGAACGCCGGCGGGCCGCTCTCCCGTGAGCCGGTGGAGAACGTCACCTGGGCCGACCGTGTGCCCGACGGTGAGTACCGGATCGAGGTGAACCAGTACCGCAAGCGGGACAGCGCGCAGGTCGGCTTCGTGATCGAGACCGAGAGCAACGGGAAGATCGAGCATTACCGCCACGAGCGCGCGGTCGGCCACAAGGAGACCGTCGAGGTGGGCCGGATGACTGTCTCCGGCGGGGTGATCACCGCTTTCCGGCCGGGTAAGGACGTGCAGCAGGGCAGTGCGGGCAAGGAGTTGTGGGGCATCACCACCGAACAGTTCGTACCGGTCTCCACCGTCATGTACTCGCCGAACTACTTCGACGACCACGAGGTGGGCAACCGGCACTACTTCTTCATGCTGAAGGGGTGCGTGAACGACCAGCCGACGCGGGGGATCTACAACGAGTTCCTCCGCGCCGATCTGCAACCGCACCGCAAGGTGTTCGAGGTTCTCGGCGACCGCACCAAGTGCGAGCCGTCGCCCGATCAGCTTTCCGGCCTCGGCTTCAGCTCCACGGTACGCAACTCCGTGGTCGCCAAGGTGACCATGACCGGCGGCCGCCGCCGCCTCATCAGCATCCAGTTCTGATTCCCACCCCGACATCGGGGAGAGAGGCCATCGTGACCATTTTTGAGAAGGCCACGCGGGAGAAGTTCCGCTATCCGTCGGCCAAGGGGCAGCTGACCACGGAACAGTTGTGGGAACTGCCGCTGACCGCCAAGTCCGGCTTCAGCCTCGACGACGTGGCCAAGGCGGTCAACGCCGAACTCAAGGCCGTCGACACCGAGTCGTTCGTCGCCACCGAGGCCAATCCGGCCAAGGCGACCCTGGAGACCAAGCTGGAGGTCGTCAAGCACGTCATCGCCGTCCGCCTCGCGGAGGACCAGGCGGCGAAGGCGGCGGCGGCCAAGAAGCTGGAGAAGGAGAAGCTGCTGGCGGTCCTGGGCCGCAAGCAGGACGCGGTCCTGGAAAACCTGACCGAGGCAGAGCTGCTGGCACGGATCAACAACCTGTAGCCCGCCTGCGGTCGGCCTCGGCCAGCCGGTCCGCACATCGACCGGACGCCCCGTCATCGGCTTGGGCGTGCACGGGATCGGGGACACGACCCACAGGCTCACGGTGCGCGCTGAGATCGGCTCGGCGCGCACCGTCTGCGTATTCGCCGGCACCCGATCCCTCATCCCGAGCACACTGTTGCCCCCGCCGGTGACGATCCTCTACGGTCGGCTGAAGCGGTGGGCGGTGCGGTCCGCATCCGACCGACACCGCCGGGTGCCCCTCGCGCGGGCCGGGACGGTGGAGTCCCGGGCCACCCCGTCGGGGGCGTCGCGGCGGTCGTGTGACTCCAGCTCGTCCTCCGGGTGGTGCTGCCCGGCGCGGCTCCGCGCGGAGCCGGCGGCGAGCGGGCCACGCCGACCCCCACCGGAGAGTCCCGTGTTCCTCAGCCCGCACGAACAGGACCGCCTGCTCGTCCACGTCGCGGCCGACGTCGCTCGCCGCCGCCGCGAGCGCGGCCTGCGACTCAACTATCCCGAAGCCGTCGCGATCATCGTCGCCTTTCTGCTCGAAGGGGCCCGCGACGGACGGTCGGTGGTCGACCTCATGGCCGCCGGCCGGACGGTGCTCGGCCGCGAGGACGTCCAGGACGGCATCCCCGAGATGCTGAGGGAGGTGCAGGTGGAGGCGACGTTCCCGGACGGTACCAAGCTCGTGACGGTGCACCACCCGATCCCGTGATCCCCGGGGAGATCCTGCCGGCGGCCGGCCCGGTCGAGATCAACGTGGGTCGGCCGGTGACCACGGTGGTCGTGGTCAACACCGCCGACCGCCCGGTGCAGGTCGGTTCGCACTACCACTTCGCCGAGGCCAACCCGGCCCTGATGTTCGACCGGGCGGTCGCCTGGGGTCAGCGTCTCGCCGTTCCGGCGGGAACCTCGGTCCGGTTCGAGCCGGGCGTGAGCCGCGACGTCGAGCTGGTCCCGCTCGGCGGCGCACGCGTCGTGCCCGGTCTGCGCGGCGAGTGCGCCGGGCCGCTGGACGAAGCGCCACCGACCGCGCCGGAAACGGACGCGCCGACGAGCGACGGGCCGGCGCGGTGAGCGCCGTGCGGCGGGACCGCTACATCGACTTGTACGGGCCGACCACCGGCGACCGCATCCGGCTGGCCGACACGAGCCTGCTGATCGAGGTGGAGACCGACCACTGTGTGGGCGGCGACGAGGCGGTCTTCGGCGGCGGGAAGGTGATCCGCGAGTCGATGGGCCAGTCGCGGGCGACCCGCGCCGAGGGCGCCCTCGACACCGTCATCACCGGTGCGGTGGTGCTCGACCACTGGGGCGTGGTCAAGGCCGACGTGGGTCTGCGCGACGGGCGGATCGTGGCGCTGGGCCGGGCCGGTAACCCGGACACCATGCCCGGCGTGCACCCCGAGCTGGTCATCGGCCCGGCCACCGAGGTCATCGCCGGCAACGGCCGGATCCTCACGGCCGGCGCCGTCGACACCCACGTGCACTTCATCTGCCCGGAGATCGTCACCGAGGCGCTGGCAAGTGGCATCACCACACTCGTCGGCGGCGGCACCGGCCCCGCCGAGGGCACCCGGGCCACGACCGTCACCCCGAACGCCTGGCACCTGGCCCGCATGCACGAGGCGCTGGACACCCTGCCGGTCAACGTGCTGCTGCTCGGCAAGGGCAACACCATCTCGCCGGAGGCGCTGTGGGAGCAGTTGCGCGCCGGCGCGGGCGGTTTCAAGCTGCACGAGGACTGGGGCACCACACCGGCGGCGATCGACGCCTGCCTGCGGGTGGCGGACGCCTCCGGGGTGCAGGTGTCCATCCACACCGACACCCTCAACGAGGCCGGTTTCGTGGCCGACACGCTGCGGGCGATCGCCGGCCGCGCCATCCACTCGTACCACACCGAGGGGGCGGGAGGCGGGCACGCGCCGGACATCATCACGGTGGCCGGCGAGCCCAACGTGCTGCCGTCGTCGACCAACCCGACCCGGCCGTACACCGCCAACACCCTCGCCGAGCACCTGGACATGCTGATGGTCTGCCACCATCTCAACCCGTCCGTGCCGGAGGACCTGGCCTTCGCCGAGAGCCGCATCCGGCCGTCCACCATGGCCGCCGAGGACCTGCTGCACGACCTCGGCGCGATCTCGATCATCGGCTCCGACTCGCAGGCGATGGGCCGGGTGGGCGAGGTGATCCTGCGAACCTGGCAGAGCGCGCACGTCATGAAGGAGCGGGTCGGCGCGCTACCAGGCGACGGCGCGGCCGACAACCACCGGGCCCGCCGGTACGTGGCGAAGTACACCATCTGCGCGGCCATGGCGAACGGGCTGGACCGGGAGGTCGGCTCGGTCGAGCCGGGCAAGCTTGCCGACCTGGTGCTGTGGGAGCCGGCGTTCTTCGGCGTACGACCGCACCTGGTGCTCAAGGGCGGCATGATCGCGTACGCCCAGATGGGTGACGCCAACGCGTCCATCCCGACGCCGCAGCCGATGCTGCCGCGCCCGATGTTCGGGGCGTACGGTGCCGCCGCCTCGGCTACCAGCCTGGCGTTCGTCGCGCCGGCCGCCCTCGACGCCGGGCTGCGCCTCGACGTGCGGCGACGGGTGGTGCCCGTCGCGGACGTGCGCTCGCGGGGCAAGGCGGACCTGCCGGAGAACGACGCGATGCCCCGGATCGAGGTGGACCCGGACACCTTCACCGTGCGGATCGACGGTGAGGTGGTGGAGCCGGACCCGGTGCCACGCCTGCCGATGGCCCAGCGGTACTTCCTGTTCTGATGGCGACGTCGAGTCTGCTCCTGCTGCTGGCCGACGGCCGCTTCCCGGCCGGTGCGCACGCCCACTCGGGCGGCCTGGAGGCGGCCGTCGCCGCCGGCCGGGTCACCGACCTGGCCACGTTGGAGGCGTTCCTGGCCGGCCGGCTGGCGACCGCCGGGCTGGTCGGTGCGGCGTTCGCGGCGGCGGCGCACCGGGCGGTGACCTCGGCCGGTTCCGCCGTACGCCGGTCCACGCTGGCGTTGCTCGACGCGGAGCTGGACGCCCGGACGGCGGCGCCGGCGCTGCGTACGGTGTCCCGTCGCCAGGGACGGGCTCTGCTGCGCGCGGGCCGGGCCATCTGGCCGGAGGCGTCCTTCGACGACCTGCCCGCCACACCGGGTGGAGCGCACCAGCCGTTGGTGCTCGGGCTGCTCTGCGCCGCCGCCGGCCTGAGCCGCGTCGAGACCGCCACGGTTGCCACCCACGGGACGGTGACCGGTGCGGCCAGTGCTGCCGTACGCCTGCTCGGCCTCGACCCGTACCAGGTCCAGGCCCTGCTGGTCGGTCTCGCCTCCCGGTGCGACGGCACCGCCGCCGCGGCGGCCCGGGCCGCCGACGACCCACCCGAGCGGCTGCCCGCGGCAGCCGCGCCCCTTGCCGACATCCATGCCGAAGCTCATGCCACCTGGGAGGTGCGTCTCTTTGCGTCCTGAAACCGTTGCGCCCGATGCCGACCGGAATCCCGCCCGGCACGACGAGACCGTTCCGCACACCCACCCCGAACCGGGAGTGGACCCGCATCCGCCGCTGACACAAGCCGGCCGGGCGCTGCGCGTCGGCATCGGCGGGCCGGTCGGGTCCGGCAAGACCGCCCTGGTGGCGGCCCTGTGCCGGGCGTTCGCCGGCGAGCTGCGGCTCGGCGTGGTCACCAACGACATCTACACGACCGAGGACGCCGACTTCCTCAAGCGGGCCGGCGTGCTGGACCCGGCCCGGATCCGCGCCGTGGAGACCGGTTGCTGCCCGCACACCGCCATCCGGGACGACATCGGGGCCAACCTCGACGCCGTGGACGAGTTGGCCGAGGCGGTCGGCCCGCTGGACCTGGTGCTGGTCGAGAGCGGCGGGGACAACCTGACCGCCACCTTCAGCCGGGGCCTGGTGGACCGGCAGATATTCGTGGTCGACGTGGCCGGCGGGGACAAGGTGCCGCGCAAGGGCGGACCCGGTGTGACGTCCGCCGACCTGCTCGTGATCAACAAGACCGACCTGGCACCGATGGTGGGCGCGGACCTTTCCGTCATGGACCGGGACGCGCGGGCCCGGCGCGGCGACCTGCCGACCGTGTTCCTGTCGATCGTCGGCGACACGGCGGCGGGGCCGGTCGCCGACTGGATTCGCCACGAACTGGCCCACCACGCGGCAGCGCATCCGGCCGCCGCGCGGGGCGGCCCGGTCTGATGCGCGCGTACGCCCGGCTAGTGGCCCGGGCAGACGGCCGGGGCGGCACGGTCCTCGCCGAGCTACGCGGTGAGACGCCGCTGCTGCTGCGACAGACGCCCGGCAGCGGTCGTGCCGTGACCGTGTACGTCGTCGGCGGAGCGGCCGGCCCGCTCGCCGGCGACGACCTGCGGCTGGACATCGACGTGGGACCGGGGGCGGCGGTGCGGGTACACACCGTCGCCGCCTCGGTCGCCCTGCCCGGCCGGCCCGGCGTCGCGTCGCGGATGGCGGTCCACGCCGTGGTGCACGACGGCGGCGCACTGCACTGGCTGCCCGAGCAACTGGTCGCGGCGGCCGGCTGCGCGCATCTCGCCGAGTCCCGGGTGGAGCTGGCCGCCGGGGCGAGGCTGACCTGGCGCGACGAGGTGATCTGCGGCCGGTACGGCGAGGTGCCGGGCGGCGCCGTCGTCCACACCCGGGTCGACTACGACGGCCGGCCGCTGCTGCGCCAGTCGCTTGCCGTGGGACCGGGTGCGCCCGGCTGGGCCGGCCCCGCGGTGCTCGGCGGCGCACCGGCCACCGGGTCGCTGCTGGTGGTGGACCCGTCGCTTCCCGACGAGCGGGCGACGGTCGAGGGTACCGTCGCCCGGCTGCCCCTGGCGGGTGGTCCGGCGACACTGTGGACCGCCACCGCTCCCGACGCGCACACGCTGCGCGCTCACCTCGACGGGGAGCCGCTGCTCACCGAGGTGTAGGGAGGCGAAGGCCGGCCGCTTCGGCGTTGTCGCGGCGACCCGCCGGGTCGAGCCGGGCGATCAGGTCGGCGAGATGGTCGAGCAGGGCGGTGTCGGCCGGTACGCCCGCCTCGCCGAGGCTGGTCCGGACCCGTTCGTCGACGCGGGCGTGCTCGCGGCGGCCCCGGGCGGTCAGGTAGGCCCGGATCCGCCGGCGGTCCAGCGGGTCGATCCGCCGGAACACCAGGTTCCGGTCGACGAGCTGGTCGACCAGCTTGGTGAGGGTCCCGGGCGGCAACGACGCCTCGGCTGACACCTCGCTCATCGGATGGCCCTGGCCGTCGGCGAGCAGGCAGAGCACCCGCCACGCCTCGGTGGTCAGGTCGTCGTCGGCCAGAACGGCGGCCAACCGGCGGGAGAGCAGCCGTTCGGCGCGGGTGAGCGAGCGCAGCAGATCGGCTGGCGCCCCGGGCACGTCTGACATGGAACTCCCTGGGCCGGTGGCCCTGTCATCGTAGCGACTCGTCCCGCTCCGTGGAGAGCTGTGGTTTTCCCACGTCGGCCGGGCAATCATGGGCTCATGTCCGCGCCGGCACCGCCGTGGCTCACAGTCGATCGGGCCGTGGTCAGCATCGCGCTGGTGTACCCGATGCGCGGGCCGGCGGGAATGTTCGGCCCGACCTGCGAACTCTGCGCCCAGCTCGCGGTCGAGGAGATCAACGCCGGTGGCGGGGTGCTGGGCCGCGAGGTGCGGCTGGTGCCGGTCGACGGCGGCGCCCCGCCGGCCGAGGTGGCCGCCCAGGTGGAGGCGCTGGTGTCGATGGGCGCGGTGCAGGGCGTGACCGGCTGGCACATCTCCTCGGTGCGGCAGGCGCTCGCGCCCCGGGTCGCGCACCGCGTGCCGTACGTCTACACCGCCCTGTACGAGGGCGGTGAGCGTACCGAAGGGGTCTATCTGACCAGCGAGACACCGGATGCCCAGCTGTGGCCCGCGATGCGGCTGCTCGCGGGGGAGCAGGGCGTGCGCCGCTGGTTCGTGGTCGGCAACGACTACGTGTGGCCCCGGCGCACCGCGCGGGCGGCCCACCGGTACGCGCTGCGCGGCGGTGGCCGCGTGGTGGGGCAGGCGTTCCTGCCGTTGGAGACGCACGACTTCGACGACGTGTTGCGCCGGATCGAGCGCAGCGGCGCCGACGCCGTGGTGATGCTGCTCGTCGGCGCGGACGCGGTGCGGTTCAACCGGGCGTTCGCGCGTGCCGCGATGGACCAGCGCTGCCTGCGGCTGAGCACCCTGATGGACGAGAACATGCTGCTGGCCAGCGGGGCGGGCGCGACGCGGCGGCTCTACAGCACGGCGGGCTTCTTCGCCGGCCTCGTGACGCAGGAGAACCTCGACTTCCACGGCGAGTTCGCCCGCCGGTTCGGGGTGGAGGCGCCGCCGCTGGGCAGCCTGGGGGAGTCCTGCTACGAGGGCGTGATGCTGCTCGCCGCCCTGATCGGGCAGGCCCGCACCCTCGACGTACGGGCGATCGAGACGGCTGCCGACACGGTGGCGTACCACGGGCCGCGCGGTCGGCTGCAGCTGCGCCGGCGGCACGTGCGTCAGCGGATCTACCTCGCCGAGGCCGACGGCCTCGACTTCACCGTGCTCGCCCAGATCTGACCGTCCGATGCGGACCCTTGACACGTCCACCCGGCCCGGCCCTAAGATACTTCCTGCGTGAAGTATCTGTCCCGGAGGGTGGATACCGCGATCTCCTGTCCACCGTCGGCGGAATGCGTCCGCCGACCATTCCGGTGGCAATTTTTTCACTGCGTTGACCACGGCTGAAACCGCCTTACACCAGGCGGTTGCGGCCGTTGTGGCGTGCGTTCTCTCCGCTGTGCGGGAAACAGTCAATTAAGGACTGGGAAACGTCCGCGCAATCATGCCGGTCGACGCTTTGCGTGCCCGTAACCAATGCGATGACCGTAGTTGACGTCCACCCGTCGGCCCCGGCGTCGCCAACTCCACCGGACCGCACCGACCGTCCTTTCGCTACCTGAGTGCACCGCAGGGAGATTAGATGTCACTTCTTCGGAGCCGCCGCATCATGGCGGGTGCCATGACCCTCGTCGCCGCGGTCGCCGTGACCGCGTGCGGCAGCAAGACCGGTGACGAGGGCGGCGCGGCCGGCGTCACCGCCGACGTCTCCGGCAACACCGTCAAGGTGGGCCTGCTCAACTCGCTCTCCGGCACCATGGCGATCAGCGAGGTCACCGTCCGCGACTCCATCATGCTCGCCGTCGAGGAGATCAACGCGGCCGGCGGCGTCCTCGGCAAGAAGATCCAGCCGATCGGGGAGGACGGCGCCTCGGACTGGCCCACCTTCGCGGAGAAGGCCGAGAAGCTCATCTCCGAGGACCGGGTGGCCGCCGTTTTCGGCTGCTGGACGTCGGCCAGCCGCAAGGCGGTCAAGCCGGTGTTCGAGAAGAACAAGGCGCTGCTGTTCTACCCGGTGCAGTACGAGGGTCTGGAACAGTCGCCCTACATCTTCTACACGGGCGCGACGACCAACCAGCAGATCGTCCCCGGGCTCGACTACCTCAAGGCTCAGGGAACGAAATCGGTCTACCTGGTCGGCAGCGACTACGTCTTCCCGCGCACGGCCAACAAAATCATCAAGGCGTACGCGGCGGCGAACGGCATGACAGTGGTCGGCGAGGATTACGCGCCACTCGGGTCGACGGAATTCGGCACGATCGTCAACAAGGTCAAGTCGTCCGGCGCGAAGGCGGTCTTCAACACCCTCAACGGTGACAGCAACGTGGCGTTCTTCAAGGAGTACAAGTCGGCCGGGCTGACCGCCGCCGCGATGCCGGTGGTCTCGGTGTCCATCGCCGAGGAGGAGGTCAAGGGCATCGGCACCCAGTACCTGGAGGGCCAGCTGACCGCCTGGAACTACTACCAGACCACGCCCGGCGCGGCGAACAACAAGTTCGTGGCCGCGTACAAGGCGAAGTACGGCGCGGACAAGCCGACGAGCGACCCGATGGAGGCCGCCTACGTCAGCGTCTACCTGTGGAAGGCGATGGTCGAGAAGGCCGGCACGTTCGACGTCGAGAAGGTCCGCGGCGCCTCGGACGGAATCACCTTCGACGCGCCGGAGGGCCTGGTCACCGTCGACGGCAAGACCCAGCACATCGCCAAGACCGCCCGCATCGGCAAGGTCGGCGCGGACGGCCTGATCACCGAGGTGTGGAACTCCGGCAAGCCGATCGCGCCGGACCCGTACCTGAAGACCTATCCGTGGGCGAGCGGCCTGAGCTGACGACGCCGGCCCCGGGCGGGCACCGCGACGACGCGCCCCGCCCGGGTCCCCGACCAGCAGTACGGGAGTACCCACCGTGACAGTCCTCTTCGGTCAACTCTTCACCGGCATCAGCATCGGCGCGGTGCTGCTGCTCATCGCGCTCGGGCTGGCGCTGACCTTCGGCCAGATGAACGTCATCAACATGGCGCACGGCGAGTTCATCATGGCCGGCGCCTACACCACCTACGTGCTGCAACAGAGCATCACCGGCGCCGGCCTGTCGCTGCTGGTCGCGCTGCCTGTCGCGTTCGTGGTCGCCGGCACGATGGGGGTGCTGCTGGAGATCCTGCTGATCCGCCGGCTCTACGCCCGTCCCCTGGACACCCTGCTGGTCACCTGGGGCGTGTCCCTGATGCTGCAACAGCTCGCCCGGGACATCTTCGGCAGTCCGAACGTGCAGACCCGCGCGCCGGACCTGCTCACGGGCAACGTGGCCCTGCCCGGCGGGCTGACGGTCGCCAACAACCGGCTGTTCATCCTGGCCCTGGCCCTGGCCGCCGTCGCCGCCCTCACCCTGGCGCTGCGGCTCACCCCGTTGGGGCGCCGGATCCGCGCGGTCGTGCAGAACCGCGACCTCGCCGCGGTGTCCGGCGTACCCACCGCCCGGGTCGACCGGACGACCTTCTTCCTCGGCTCGGGCCTGGCCGGGCTCGCCGGGGTCGCGCTCACCCTGCTCGGCCCGATCGGCCCGACCATGGGCACCAACCTGATCATCGACGCCTTCCTGGTCGTCGTGGTCGGCGGGATCGGCCAGCTCAAGGGCAGCGTGATCGTCGCCTTCGCCCTCGGGGTCCTCCAGGCCACCGGGGAGTACCTCACCACCCTCAGCGTCGCCAAGGTGATCGTCTTCGTGGCGATCGTCGCGTTCCTCCAGTGGCGGCCACAGGGCCTGTTCACCCTGCGGACCAGGAGCCTCGCATGACCGCCGTGACACCCGCGCCGCCGAGCACCGCCGACCCGCCGGCCCCGGCCGGCACCGCACCGGGAAGCCGACCGGGTGGCCGGTCCCGGCTGCGCGCGGCGGCGGGGTTCGCGTTCGGCGCGGCGCTGCTGTTCGCCGTCGCGCCGCTGGCGCTGTCGGACTTCCGGCTGGCCCTGCTCGCCAAGTACCTCTGCGTCGCCATGGTGGCCGTCGGCATCGGCATCGCCTGGGGACGCGGCGGCATGCTCACCCTCGGTCAGGGCGTCTTCTTCGGCCTGGGCGGCTACGCGATGGCCATGCACCTCAAGCTCGCCGACGCGGGTCCCGGTGGGATGCCCGACTTCATGCAGCTGTACGGGCAGCTCGACGAACTACCGGTCTGGTGGCGGCCGTTCGCCAGCCCGTGGTTCGCGCTGCCGGCCACGGTGCTGCTGCCGATGGCCGTCGCCTTCGGGCTCGGCTCACTGGTGTTCCGCCGCCGGGTGCGGGGCGCGTACTTCGCCATCCTCAGCCAGGCGCTCGCCGCCGCCATGGTGATCCTGCTGATCGGCCAGCAGGGGACCACGGGCGGCACCAACGGGCTCACCGACATCCAGGGCTTCTTCGGGTACGACCTGGACGACCCGGTCAACCAGCGGATGGTCTACTTCATCATCGCCGGCGTCCTGCTCGCGCTGCTCGCGCTGGCCCGCCAGATCGTCCACAGCCGCTACGGGGAACTGCTGGTGGCGGTACGGGACAGCGAGGAGCGGGTCCGTTTCCTCGGCTACGACCCGGCGTCGGTCAAGCTCGTCGCCTACGTGGTGGCGGCGGGCATGGCGGGCCTCGCCGGCGCGCTGTTCGTGCCGGCGGTGGGGATCATCTCGCCCGCCCTCATCGGCATCGTCCCGTCGATCGAGTTCGTCATCGGAGTGGCGGTGGGCGGCCGGGCCACGCTGCTCGGGCCGGTGCTCGGCGCGGTGGCGGTCGCCTGGGCGCGTACCGCCCTCTCCGAACGTTTCCCGGGCACCTGGACGTACCTGCAGGGTCTGCTGTTCGTGGTGGTGGTGGCGTTCCTTCCCGGCGGCCTGGCGTCGCTGTGGGCGCTGGCCCGCCGCCGCGCGAAGCGGGCGGAGGTGGAGACACCGTGAGCGACGACCGGCTGGACGGGCTGTCCGTCCGTGACGTGCGGGTCAGCTTCGACGGCTTCACCGCCGTCGACGGCGTCTCGCTGGAGGTGCCCGCCGGTGACATCCGGTTCCTGATCGGGCCGAACGGCGCCGGCAAGACCACCCTCGTCGACGCGATCACCGGTCTGGTGCGGGCCACCGGTTCGGTCTGCTTCGGCGACCAGGAACTGCTGGGTCGCCCGGTGCACCGGATCAGCCGGCTCGGCATCGGCCGGACGTTCCAGACGTCGGCGGTCTTCGAGGAGCTGTCGGTGCTGCAGAACCTGGACATCGCCGCGGGCGCCCGCCGGAGCTGGGCCACCCTGGCCCGGCGCCGGCGGGGGATCCCCGACGAGGTGGCCGCCGCGCTGGAGACCATCGGGCTCACCGGCCGGGCCGACCAGTTGGCCGGCACGCTCGCGCACGGCCAGAAGCAGTGGCTGGAGATCGGCATGCTGCTGGTGCAGGACGCGCGGCTGCTGCTGCTCGACGAGCCGGTCGCCGGGATGAGCCACGAGGAGCGCGACGCCACGGGCGCCCTGCTGGAGAGGGTGAGCCGGGACCGCACGGTGGTGGTGATCGAGCACGACATGGACTTCCTGCGTCGCTTCGCGCGCAGCGTCACCGTGCTGCACGCGGGGAAGGTCCTCAGCGAGGGCACCGTGGCGCAGGTCCAGGCGGACCCGCGCGTGCAGGAGGTCTACCTCGGCCACCCGGTCGACGCCGGGTCGGTCCCCAGCGGTCTGGAGGCATGATGCTGACCCTGCGTGGGGTGCACGCCGGATATGGGCGTTCCCGGGTGCTGCACGGCGTGGACCTCGCCGTCCCGCCCGACGGGGTGGCCGCGGTGCTCGGGCACAACGGCGCCGGCAAGAGCACACTGCTGCGGGTCGCGGCGGGCCTGCTGCGCCCGGCCGCCGGCACCGTCGAGCTGGACGGCGAGGACGTCACCCGTCTCGCGCCGCACGAGCGGGTGGCGCGCGGCATGGCGTACGTCCCGCAGGGCCAGCAGTGCTTCCCGCACCTGACGGCGGCGGAGAACCTGCGCCTTGTCGCCGACGCCCGGCGCGACGGCGCGGTGGCGACGGCGGAGGTGCTGGACCTGTTCCCGGCGCTGCGCCCGCTGCTGCGGCGGCGGGCCGGGCTGCTCTCCGGCGGTCAGCGTCAGCAACTCGCCATCGCCCGCGCGTTGATCACCCGGCCGCGGCTGCTCATGCTCGACGAGCCGACCGAGGGCATCCAGCCGTCGGTGGTCGCCGAGATCCAGGAGCGGATCGTCGAGCTGACCCGGCAGTCCGGCTTCAGCGTGCTGCTCGTCGAGCAGCACCTCGGGTTCGCGCTGCGGGTGGCGAACCGCTACCACGTCCTCGAATCCGGCCGGGTCACCTCGCACGGCGACGGGGGAGTGACGGCGGAGCGGGAGGTACGCGCGGCCCTCGCGGTCTGATCCGGGCCGGTGTCCGATTTACATTGACCGCGGTCTTTACTACCATCGTGGCTGGGAGTCGCCAAGCGCTGCTGGGCAGCAGTGCCGTCCGCCCCTGGGACGGCTTGAATCGATCGGCGTCATCTTCTCCGGGGTGGGCACCCAGCGAGGGTAACTGGGCGCCGGCGCATCCACTGGAGCATCATGAAAATCTCACGGACAGCACGCCGTCTGGGACTGGCTGCGGTCGCAGTTCTCGTCGCCTCGTTCACGATGGTCGTGGTCAACCAGGCCGGTCCGGCCTCGGCGCACGGATCGGTCACCAACCCGCCGTCACGCAACTACGGATGTTACGAGCGCTGGGGTTCCGATCACCTCAACCCCACGATGGCCCAGACCGACCCGATGTGCTGGCAGGCGTGGCAGGCCAACCCGAACACGATGTGGAACTGGAACGGCCTGTACCGCGAGAACGTCGGCGGCAACCACCAGGCCGCCGTGCCGGACGGGCAGCTGTGCAGCGGCGGTCGTACCCAGAACGGCCTGTACGCCTCGCTCGACGCGGTCGGCGCGTGGACCGCGAAGCCGATGCCGAACAACTTCACCCTGACGCTGACCGACGGTGCTCGGCACGGCGCCGACTACATGCTGATCTACATCACCAAGCAGGGTTTCGACCCGACCACCCAGCCCCTCACCTGGAACAGCCTCGAGCTGGTACTCCGTACCGGCAGCTACCCGACCACCGGGCTCTACGAGGCGCAGGTGAACGCGGGCAACCGCACCGGGCGGCACGTCGTCTACACCATCTGGCAGGCGTCCCACCTCGACCAGCCGTACTACCTGTGCAGTGACGTGATCTTCGGCGGCGGCGGCAACCCGCCGCCCACGACCCCGCCGCCCACCACCACGCCGCCGACGACCCCGCCGCCCACCACGACGCCCCCGACGACCCCGCCGCCGGCCGGAAACGGCGCCTGCACCGCCACCTTCCGCAAGACGAACGAGTGGTCCGGTGGCTTCGGCGCCGAGGTCACCGTCCGGGCCGGTAACGCCGCGATCTCCGGATGGACGGTGGCGTGGACCTGGCCCAACGGCCAGAGCATCACCAACGCCTGGAACGCGACGGTCACCTCGAGCGGTTCTTCGGTCTCCGCGTCGAACGTCGCCTACAACGGTTCCCTGAGCGCCAACGCCAGCACCAGCTTCGGCTTCAACGCCTCCTGGAACGGCACCAACTCCACACCCACCCTCACCTGCACCGCCCGGTAACAGCGTCCGCGGTGGGGTGGCGCGGCACGCGCCACCCCACCGTCGAAAAGGCTGCCCTCCGCCAGCATCAGGAACCGCAGTGAGGTGAGGAACGACAATGATTTCCCGGGCAGGCGTCAGCGGCTGGTACCGAAGCCGGTTCGTGTGGATCGAGGTGTGCCTGCTGGCCGCGTCGCTCGGGGCGGCCAGCGTGGTCACCTCGATCGTCCCGAGGACGGACCCGGCAGTTCTCCGCCAGGAGATCCTGACCCGGATGCGTACGACGCTCGAGCAGGCGGACCCGAAAGATCATCAGCACGCCGGGCACACCGTCCCAGAGGCGCCGGCCGGAGAGCAGGCCGCGCCGGCGGTCGTCTGCGGCGTCCATGTCTACGGCTACGAGCCCACCGGGGCGGCCACACTGGCCGACGTCCACACGGTCTACGGCTTCCACCTCTGCGGCGTGGCCGAACAGAGGCGCCACTGGGACGGAGCGGTCAAACTCGTCGGCCCGGTGATCATGGACATGACCACCCAGCCTCCCGGCATTCAGGTGGTCGAGGCGACCGCCGACGTCAGGTTCGTCGACCGGCTACGGGAGATGTTCCCCGACAAGTACGAGGAACTGGCACTCAGGGAAGCGTTGCCCGCATCGGAGATGGCCGACCTGCGGCGCCGGTACGACGCCGCCGCCGGCCTCTGACCACGCCGAGCGGTCGACACACGCTGCCCCCGCCATCCGCGCCGTCGGCGAGCATCCGACGGCAGCCCCGTTCCGACATGAGAGGCCCCGGCACCGTCCCTGCCGTCGACCCGAACCCTACGGATCGCCCGCCCGCGGGAGGCACTTCTCTCTCACCGGCCACCCTCCGGGGCGACAATCACCGGGTGGACAGGGTTGTGGCGGTGCTCGTGGGACTGCCGCCGCTGCTCGTCCTGACCCTGGTGATCGTGCTGCCGGCCCTGGAGTCCTCGACGCTGCTCGGGCTGGTCGTGCCGGGTGAGACAGCGATCCTGATCGGTGGGCTGGTGGCCCACGGTGGCGCGCTGCCGCTCTGGGCGGTGGTGGCCGCCGGGGCGGCCGGGGCCTGCCTCGGTGACCAGGCCGGGTACGCCATCGGCCGCCGGTACGGCGCAGGTGTGCTCGCCCGCGCCCCGCGAGTGCTGCGCCGGCGCCTCGACATCGCGCGGGCCCGCCGCCTGGTCGCCCGTCGCGGGGCGTGGGCGGTGCTCATCGGACGCTGGGTGGCGGTGCTGCGGGCCGTGGTTCCCATGATCGCCGGCGCCGGTGGGATGCGGTGGCCGGTGTTCCTGCGGGCGAACCTGGCCGGTGGGCTGGTGTGGGCGACGGCCGTGGCGCTGCTGGGCTACCTGGGCGCCGCCTCCTACCGCTATCTGGAACGGGAACTGGGCATCGGGGAGTGGGCGCTGCTGGCCCTGATCGGCGTCGGCGTGGCGCTGCGGGCGTGGCAGAGGACACGGCGCGAACCGGCCGGCGGCGAGCGGGAAGGCCGATCACCCGCGAGCGGTGGAGCGGATCGGTAGCGTCACTCGCGGGGGTGGTCGGCGACCGCGGACGCAGTGGAGCACGGGCCCAACCGGGTCGACGAAGGCGCCATGCGGGCTGGCGGCTCCTGCTGTCACAGAACGCCGACAACTGTGGTCCGCGGCCCCTGCCGCATGATCGACATCGGGTGGACGGCGGACCGTGACGGTCTCGATCCATCGGTGATCGCCTATTGACAAACAATATTAACAATTGGACTCTGCTGAGAGAGCGCTCTCCCGTCCCGTCTCCAGCGAGGTGTCGCCATGCGTCTTCGAAGAAAGCTGCTCGCCGCTGCGTCCGCACTGCTCTCCGGGCTCGCGGTCACCGTCGTCGCCACGCCCGCCCACGCGGTCGGACCGGCGTTGCTGCCCGTCACCGTCACCAACACCACCGGTCGCAGCGACCCGGTCCACCTCTATGTCATCGGCGTCCAGCTGTCCTCGGGCCGGCTCGGCTACGTCACCTCCGGCGGCGCCTTCGTGCCGTGGAGCGGCGGGCAGATCCCGCCGTCGCCCGCGCCGGACGTCTCCATACCGGGCCCCGGCAACGGTGGCAGCACCACGATCCAGTTCCCCCGGGGCTTCTCCGGCCGGGCCTACTTCGCACTCGGGCAGAAGCTGAAGTTCTTCCTCACCCCCGACGGGCTGGTGCAGCCCGCGCCCTGGGCGGCCGGTGACGCGAACCGTGACATCCTCTTCGACTGGAGCGAGTTCACCTACAACGACTCCGGGCTGTGGCTCAACAGCTCCCAGGTCGACATGTTCGCGATCCCGCACGCGGTCACCGTGACCGGCGCCAACGGCGTCACCAAGCGCACCGGCGACGTGGTGGCCAACGGACGCAACGCGGTCATCGACGGCATCCGGGCGCAGCCGGGCTGGGCCGACACCGTCCACACCCGCTCCGACGGGACCGTGCTGCGCGTCCTGGCTCCGGGGAAGGCGGCCGGGGCCGGCCTGCTGAGCACCACCTACCTGGACTCGTACATCGCCTCCGCGTGGAACGCGTACACCACGAAGACCCTGACCGTGGCGCCCTTCGCCGACCAGCCGGCCATCCGGTACTACGGCCGCACCTCGGGCAACACCATGACCTTCACCAACGGCAGCGGCCAGGTGGTCGCCTCCTTCAACCGGCCCTCCTCGGCCAGCGTCTGGGGCTGCGACGGCGACCTGCCCGCGCCGAACGACCAGGTGGTCGGCCCGATCTCGCGCACGCTCTGCGCCGCCCTCAACCGGGGCACGCTCGGCACCGTCGACACCCAGCCCAGCACGAACGCCGCCGACTTCTACCGCAGCAACCCCACCAACCAGTACGCCCGCCTGATCCACGCCAACATGACCGACGGCCGGGCGTACGCGTTCGCCTTCGACGACGTCGGCGGATTCGAGTCACTGGTGCACGACGGCGACCCCCGTTCGGCCGGACTGATCCTCAGCCCGTTCACCGGCGGTGGGGGCGGCAACCCGACCACCGGGGTGCCCGTGGTCAGCAACTGGAACAACAAGTGCATCGACGTGCCGAGCTCCAACTTCGTCGACCGCGTGCCGCTGCAGATGTGGAACTGCAACAACACCAACGCGCAGAAGTGGACGTTCAGCGGCACTGCCCTGAAGAGCCAGAACGACAAGTGCATGGACGTCGACGCCGGGTCCACCGCCAACGGGGCGGTGGTGCAGCTCTATACCTGCAACGGCACCGGCGCTCAGCAGTTCACCCTGAACGCGGCCGGAGACCTGGTCAACCTTCAGGCCAACAAGTGCGTCGACATCAAGGACCGGAACGGCAACGACGGCGCGAGGCTCCAGCTCTGGGACTGCACGGGCACGGCCAGCCAGAAGTGGCGCAAGGGCTGACCGGCCCTGCGACGGGGGCGGGGGCCGACCGCGAGTCGCTCCCGCCACCGGCAGGCCGGCGGACGACGAGTCAGGCGCCGGGCGAGCCGGCGGAGGCCGTTCTCCGCTCCGCTCGGGCCCTCTCGTCGCACGCAGGCACCTCGCTGCCGCGACGGCTCGCCGTCCCGCAGGGCGGACGCGCCGACCACGTCGGCTCACCGCCCCATACGATGGACAACGGTGCTGGTTCGCCGTGCCCGTGAAGGGTGCGGCGTCGTAAGAGGGAACCCGGTGTGAGTCCGGGACTGCCCCGCAGCGGTGAGTGGGAACGACAGCCGTCATCGAAGCACTGGACCGTGAGGTCTGGGAAGCGACGGCCAGTAGGTGACCGGATGGACCGGTCGCGCCCGCGAGTCCGAAGACCTGCCCGCACTGCGCACACCGTCCGGTGTGCGCCGCCGACGGTCGCTCGGGACGGCCGGTGCGGAAGCCGGTACGCCGCCTGTACCCCTTCCCTCCCTGCCCCGATCGGCCTCGTGTGCTTCGAGGGAAGGGATCTCCATGAGTACCGCATTCGGTCAGAGCACCGTGCTGGGCTATCCGCGTATCGGGGGCAACCGGCAACTCAAGAAGGCCGTCGAGGCCTACTGGGCGGGTCGGATCGACGCCGAGGAGTTGGCGGCGACCTCTGCCGTGCTGCGGGCGGAGGTCTGGCAGACGCTGCGCGACGCGCGCCTGGACGCGATCCCGTCCAACACGTTCTCCTACTACGACCACGTCCTGGACACGGCCGTCGCCGTCGGCGCGATCCCACACCGGTTCGCCCGTCTCGGCCTCGGCGATCTCGACACCTACTTCGCCATGGCCCGGGGTGTCGACGCCGAGCCGGCGCTCGAACTGACGAAGTGGTTCGACACCAACTACCACTACCTGGTTCCCGAGATCGGCTCCGACACCGCCTTCGCGGCGAATCCCGACAAGGCGCTGCGCGAGTACCGCGAGGCCCGCGAGCTGGGAATCGACACCCGGCCGGTGCTGGTCGGTCCGGCCACATTCCTGCTGCTGGCCAAGCCCACCGAGGCGGGCGGCGATCCGCTCGACCGGTTGACCGACCTGGTCGACGTGTACGCCGACATCCTGCGATCCCTCGCCGCGGCGGGCGTGCGATGGGTGCAACTGGACGAACCCGCCTACGTCGCCGACCGGAGCACCGCCGAGATCGACGCGCTGCGGGAGGCGTACACCCGGCTCGGCGCGGTGGAACAGCGGCCGGCGATTTTCGTCGCCACCTACTT
Organism: Micromonospora sp. CA-248089; assembly: GCF_050948515.1. Classification (NCBI taxonomy): domain Bacteria; kingdom Bacillati; phylum Actinomycetota; class Actinomycetes; order Micromonosporales; family Micromonosporaceae; genus Micromonospora; species Micromonospora sp. CA-248089. Next base: position 4,111,545 of record NZ_CP192016.1, on the reverse strand, counting down.
CGGCGAGATCGGTGACGCGCTGCCCGCCCTGCTCGACACGCCGGTCGAAGCGGTTGGTGTGGATCTGGTGGCCGGGCCCGGCAACCTGCGGCGGCTGGCCGGTGCGGGCCCGTTGCGCGGCAAGACGATCGTCGCGGGCCTCGTCGACGGCCGCAACGTCTGGCGTACCGACCTGCGCGCCGCCGTGGCGGCTGGTGCCGCTGTCACCGCCCTCGCCGACCACGTCACCGTGTCCACCTCGTGCTCGCTTCTGCACGTGCCGGTGGACCTGTCCGCCGAGACCACTCTCGACGCGGCGCTGCGTCAGCGGCTCGCCTTCGCTCGGCAGAAGGTCGATGAGGTCGTCCGGCTCGGCCGCGCGCTGCGCAACGGCACCACGTCCCTGCCCGAGCCGCTGCCGCCGACCCCGGCCGCGTGGCGCGACGACACCGTACGCGGCCGGCTCGCCGCGCTGCGCGCCACGGATCGGCAGCGCGGCGCGTACCCGGAGCGAGCGGCGGCACAGCAGGCCCGGCTGAACCTGCCGCCCCTGCCGACCACGACCATCGGATCGTTCCCGCAGACCGACGAGCTGCGCCGCGCGCGTGCCGAGCATCGGGCCGGCCGCCTCGACGACACCGCCTACACCCGGCGCATGCGCGCCGAGGTGGAGCACGTCGTCCGGCTCCAGGAGCGGCTGGGCCTGGACGTGCTCGTGCACGGCGAGCCGGAACGAAACGACATGGTCCAGTACTTCGGCGAGCAGTTGGACGGGTTCGCCGCCACCGAACACGGCTGGGTTCAGTCCTACGGCTCCCGATGCGTGCGCCCGCCCATCATCTACGGGGACGTGGCACGCAGGGCGCCGATGACCGTCAACTGGTCCACCTACGCGCAGTCGCTGACCGACCGACCGGTCAAGGGCATGCTCACCGGACCGGTCACCATCCTGGCCTGGTCGTTCGTCCGCAGCGACCAGCCACTGGCAGACACCGCGGACCAGGTTGCGCTCGCCCTGCGCGACGAGTGCCGCGATCTCGAGGCAGCCGGTATCCGGGTCATCCAGGTCGACGAGCCGGCCCTGCGTGAGACGCTGCCACTGCGCGGGGCGGACCAGAAGGCGTACCTGGACTGGGCAGTCGGGGCGTTCCGCCTGGCCACCTGCGGAGTCGCCGACGACACCCAGATCCACACCCATCTGTGCTACTCGGAGTTCGGAGAGGTGATCACGGCCATCGAAGCCCTCGACGCCGATGTCACAAGCATCGAGGCATCCCGCTCCCGGATGGAGGTCCTCGACGACCTCGCCGCGATCGGATACCGCCGGGGTGTGGGGCCCGGCGTCTGGGACATCCACTCACCCCGGGTGCCGTCCCACGACGAGGTCGTCGGCGCGCTGCGCCGGGCAGTGGCCGCGGTGCCGGCCGAGCGGCTGTGGGTGAACCCCGACTGCGGCCTGAAGACGCGCGGCTATCCCGAGGTCGAGGCGTCCCTCCAGCACCTGGTCGCCGCTGCGGCCGAGCTGCGCGGACGCTGAGCCGCGGGCCGGGCGGAACGCCGCGCCGTTCCGCCCGGCCCGGACCCGGTTCCGTCCTTGACAGACCGTGCCCCGAGCGCCGAGGCTGCATGAAGTGATGTGTGTCGATGCACGGGGGCATGATGCGACGCAGGATCTTCGCGCTGGCTACAGCCGCAGCGGTTGTCGTCGGCGGGGCCACGACGATGGCGCTGCGGCCGGCGTACGCCGCGACGGCGTGCACGGTGGACTACACGATCACCCGGGAGTGGTCCAGCGGCTTCTGGGCCGAGCTCACCGTCACCAACCTGGGCGCTCCCGTCACCGACTGGTGGCTGCGATTCCGGCAGGCAAACGGCCAGACGATCACCATGGGCCTCGACCGGCTGCCGGACGGATACACGCTCGGCAGCGGCGAGCTGTACCCGGTGACCATGCTCCGCCCACCGGCGGGCTCCACGCTGCCCACCGGCGCCTCGGTGACGGTGCGGTTCGGCGGCAACTACCGGGGTGCCGACCCCGAGCCGACCGACTGGGTGTTGAGCGGCCAGCCGTGCGACGCGGACGGCGGCGGCCCGACCGGCTCGTCGCCGCCGTCGGCCTCGGGGAGCCCGCAGCCCAGCCCACTGCCGGGCGGGCCGTCGGTGGCGCTCACCTCGCCCCTGCCCAACGACTTCTTCGCCGCGCCGGGCGTCGTCCCGATCCGTGCGGAGGCGACGGCGGCGCCCGGCCGGCGGATCGAGCGGGTCGAGTTCCGCGAGCGCGGCACGTTACTCGCCGTGGACACCACCGCGCCGTACGCGTTCGACTGGCGCGGCGTGCCGCCGAACAGCGGTACCCGCGTCACCGCCACCGCCTACGACAGCGCCGGCGCCCGGGCCACCGCCGAGGTCCGCGGCGTCCGGGTGCTCCCGCCGCAGGCACCCGGTGCCGCACCCGCGCTGAAGGCGTTCGGCAACCGCATCCTCACGGTCACCGCCGACCCGAGGCCGTACCGGCCACGCGGAGTCATCCGGTCGGCCGCGCCCGGCGAGTGCGCGTGGGGACCGATTCGCTGGGACGGCCCGGTCGACGACGCGTCAGTGGGCGCGCTGCGGGCCCGCGGCGTCAACGCGGTGCGGGTCGTGCTGAGTGACGCCTGCTACGTCTACACCGGCGGCCCGGCCGACAGGCAGAACCGCGTCGGCTACCTCGACGAGGCGGCCCGATACGTCGACCGGCTCGTCCGGGGCGGCATCACACCCGTCGTGTCGCTGCGCCAGAGCGACATCCTCGCCACGCGCTCGTTCTGGAGCGCGGTGGCGGAGGTGTTCGGCGACGACAACGCGGTGGTCTTCGACATCTCGCCGTACGACTTCCCGGCGGCGGGCGGCACCGACCCCGCGGCGGTCTGGACCTGTTGGCGCGACGGCGGCCCTGCTTGCCTGGACGCCGGCCTGCCGAACTTCGGCGTGCAGGAGCAGATCCGCCTGCTTCGCGTCCAGGGGTCGTTCAACCTGGTCCTCGCCGCCGGGGTCGACGGCGGCAACGACCTGCGGCGGTGGCTGGAATACCGCCCGGCCGACCCGGACGGCCGCAGCGTTGCCGCCGCCTGGCGCGTCGACGACCGCTCGGCCTGCGCCACGCCGGCCTGCTGGCAGTCCACGCTGCTTCCGGTCGCCGCCCAGGTACCGCTGGTCGCCACCGACGTCAGCGCCGGCCCGGGAGCGCCGACGTTCGTGCCGCGGACGGTCACCTGGCTCGACCGGCACGGCATCGGCCACCTGCGCCGGTTGAACGGCCCCATCGGCAGTCGGTGAGCTGGTCAGACGGTCGTGCGCGACCACTGCTGGTTGGCGCCGGTGTTGCACGCGTACTGCTTGAGGACGACTCCGTCCGCGGTCGACGCGGCCGGTACGTCCACGCACTTGCCGCTGTGCCGTGCCCGGAGCTGGAAGTAGCTGCCGCCGGCGACCATCTGGAACTGCTGGTTGGCGCCACTGCCACAGGTGTACTGGATCAGCTCGGCGCCGTCGGCGGTGGACGCGCTCACCACGTCGAGGCACTTCCCGCTGTTGCGGCTGACGAGTCGCCAGTAGCCGCCGCCCGCGTCCTGGAACTGCCACTGCTGCCACACGTTGCCGTTGTACGTGTACTGGCCGACGCGCGCGCCGTTGTCGGTGTTCGGTTGCTGGACGTCCATGGCCTTGCCGCTGTGCCGCACGGTGATCCGGTAGAACGTGCCAGTCGGCGGGGGCGTCGTCGGGCCACCCCCGACGGTGTCGCCCCACGCGTACCGGATCTGGTCGGCGCCGGAGGTGTTGCGGACGGTCAGGTTGAGGTCGGTGCCGCCGCCGCTGAGCGAGTACATCGAGTACCAGTCGTAGCCGATGGTGCCGGGCTTTCCGCCGAGGGCGGGCCAGTAGGTGCCGCCCATCCGGTTGTCGCGCATGACCTGGGCCATGGCGCGGATGTGGCGCACGAAGTTGTCGCTGCTGTTCGCGTCGGCGTAGTTGCGGCCGTCGTTCATGGGTGCGCCGAACTCGGTGGCGACCGCCCGCGACGCGCAGTTGCCGAGGCGGGTCTGGATGTGGCCGCGGAAGGCGTCGTAGGTCATCTCACCGTAGAAGAAGGCGTAGTGGTGGAAGGACAGCAGCGTCGAGGCGAAGCGGGTGTCGTTGCAGACGTCCCGCAGGTCCTGGCTGAACCCGGTGCCCCCGATGAGCACGCGGCTGGGCACCGCCGAGTAGTGGTAGCTGAGCCAGTTGGCCGCGACGTTGCGCCACTCCGTCGAGCTGTAACCGTGCGGTTCGTTCATCGGCTCGAAGTAGACGTTGGGGTTCGAGCCGTACGTGTTGGTCACCGTGGACCACATCGCGTTCCAGGCGGCGAGGTTCGTGATCCTGCCGCCGGAGGCGGCACCGTCCTCCCAGTACGCGAGGATGACCTTGAACCCGCGGGCGGTGGCGGCGTCGACGGCGCCTCGGTAGGCCTCCCACCACGCCGTCCCGACCGTGTGGGTGTTGATGGGCAGCCGGACGGTGTTGACCCCCATGGTGGAAGCCATGTCGTCGTAGAGAGCGTTGGCCTTGGCCCGTACCGTCGCGTTGCTGTCGGAGGAGCTCAGGCCCTGCACGACGAGGGGGCCGGTGCTGAAGTTGTCACCCAGCACGGCCCAGTTCATGCCTCGGAACTGGCTGGTGGCGGCAATGGCGGGCGACGACATGACGACAACGCCGCCGGCCATCGCCGTCATCGCGGCCACCAGCGCGATCAGCAGCCGGCGTAACGACCGGGTGCGCCGCGTTGGTCCCGCTGCGTGACCCCGCAGCAACGTGATCCGCGTCAAGAAGTGGTCGATCACGATCCAGCCTCTCTGGGTTCGGATGTCAGACCGATCGCCGGAGCCGCTGCTGCCACCGACGCCCGACGTCGTTAGCGTTAACATTGCTCAATCACCCACAAGCCAGGTCTTCGCGGCCAGGCCGATGTTTTCTGGTGGTTAAGTGCGCGTTACCGGCAAGTGTTAGCGGTCCCATCTGGAGAGTCAAGGGATCGACCAAGGTCGTTCCCATTGTGTCCCCGCTCACCGGCCTCCGCCGGGTGGGCGCGGAAACCAGGCACCCAGCGCGGTGCCCGGCACTAGATTGAGGCGGGTGAGCCAGGGCGAACCATCGGCGCAGGCCGGTCCGTCGGGCGAGGACGCGACGGCGAGGATGCTGGCGGCGGCGGCGCGCGCGGGCGACGGCGCGGCCTTCAGCCGTCTGGTCGCACCCCTGCGGGACGAGCTGCGTGCGCACTGCTACCGGATGCTCGGTTCCTTCCACGACGCGGAGGACGCGGTCCAGGACACCATGGACCGGGCATGGCGGGCCGTCGACAGGTTCGAGGGTCACCGCTCGATCCGGCCGTGGCTCTACCGGATCGCCACCAACCGCGCTCTGTCTCTCCTCGGCGCACGCGGGCGGCGTGAACTGCCCACCGACTTCAGCGCCCCGGGCATGTCCCGGGGCGAGGTGAGCTGGCTCGAACCGTATCCGGACCGCCTTGCGGCCCGGCCCGCCGAATCGGATCCGGAGACCCGCGCGATCGCGCGGGAGACCATGGAACTCGCGTTCGTCGCCGCGTTGCAGCACCTGCCGCCGCGACAACGGGCCGCTCTGCTGCTGCGTGACGTTCTCGGTTACTCCGCCGAGGAGACCGCCGGGATGCTGGGCACCACCGTCGCCGCGGTCAACAGCGCGATGCAGCGGGCCCGCCGGATCGTCGCCGGGCTGAAGCCGTCCGGGAGCCAGCAGCGGACCCTCGCCGAGCTGGGCGACGCGGGGCAGCGGGAGGTGGCCAGGCGGTACGCCGCGGCGTGGGAGTCCGGCGACGTCGAGACGATCGTGGCGATGCTGACGGAGGACGCGCGGTACTCGATGCCGCCGCTGACCGTCTGGTACGAGGGCCACGAGCAGATCCGCGGTTTCCTGACCGAGGTGACAGCGGGGCGAAGGTGGCGGTTCCTGCCGACGGGTGCCAACGGGCAGCTCGCCTTCGGGACGTACCTGTGGGACGAGGCGGCTGCCGCCTACCTCCCGGCGGGGCTGGACCTGCTCGTGCTGCGGGGACGCCGGGTGGCCGAGGTCGTCTCGTTCCTCGACGCGCGCCTGCCTGCCTTCGACCTGCCGGATCGGCTTCCGGAAAGTTCGCGCGGAGGCGATGAGTTCGCGGCCCGGCCGGGGTTGTAGTCCTGACGGGTCCACCAGCCACGAAGGGCAGAGCCGACATGCCGAGCAACGAAGAACAGATCCGGGCCCTGGTCGCGCGCTGGGCCGCCGCGGTCCACGAGGGGAACCTCGCCGGCGTCCTGGCCGACCACGCCGAGGACATGGTGATGTTCGACGTGCCGCCGCCGTACGAGGGCGTGCGCGGGTTGGACGCCTACCGGGAGATCTGGCCGCCGTTCTTCAGGTGGCAGGCGCAGGGTGCGTCGTTCGAGGTCGAGTCGCTGGACGTCGTCGCCGGCGAGGACGTGGCCTTCGCGTACGCGCTGCTGCGGTGCGGCACGCCGGCCGACGTCGCTGCGGATCCGGAGAACCGCCTGCGGGTGACCTTCGGCCTGCGGAGGCGGGAGGGCCGGTGGATCGTCGCCCACGAACACCATTCCTTCCCGCTCGCCGGTACCGAGCCGGACGCGGACGCGGCCGAGGCGGAGGTGCGCCGGCTTCACCGGCGGTGGTTCGAGGGCACGGCGGCCAAGGACCTCGATGCCCTGATGGATGCCGTCGCCGACGACGTGGTCTCGTACGAGCACGACCAACCGCTGCGATACGTCGGTGTGAACGCTGTTCGCGAGGTCTGCGCGGCGGGCCTGGCGGCGTCGGGTGACGGATCAGTCGCCTGGGACGTTCCCGACCTGACGATCGTGGTCGACGGTGACCTCGCCGTCGCGTGGGGCCTCAACCACGTCTCGGTACGCCCGAGCAGTGGTCCACCGATCGAGAGCTGGTCCCGGGGCACCCGGGTCTTCCAGCGGCGCGACGGGGCCTGGCTGATGACCCACCAGCACCTCTCCTACCCGTACGACCCCTCGACCGGGACGGCACGGACGGATCTGCGTCCGTAGCGGCGGGACATCGCACATCGAGCCGTCCATCGACGTTCATCCACCAGATCGGCGTGCGTAAGCTCCGCACGGTCGGATCTGGGGAACCTACGGAGGAGGTTCCATGGATCGTCGAGCGATGTTGCGGGCCACTGTTCTCGGTGCGGGCGCCGTCGCCCTGCCGTTCACGGCGTGGTCGGCCGCGTACGGAGCCCCGGCGCAGAACGCGGCGGGGCCGTACGGTGGGCTCCAGGCCGCCGACGCCAACGGCATCCAGCTGCCGGCCGGATTCACCAGCTCGGTCGTCGCGCGATCCCGGCGGAAGGTGCCGGGGACGTCGTACACCTGGCACGACGCCCCGGACGGCGGCGCCGTGTTCCCGAACGGCTCCGGCTGGATCTACGTGTCGAACTCCGAGGTGTCGGCCGGGGCGGGCGGCGGCGCCTCACGCCTCGTCTTCAACTCCAGCGGTGTCGTGGTCGGGGCGTCGCGAATCCTCTCCGGCACCGACAACAACTGCGCCGGGGGCAAGACGCCGTGGAACACCTGGCTCTCCTGCGAGGAGGTGTCCCTGGGCCGGGTCTTCGAGACGTACCCCCTCGGCGGGACCGCGGTGGCGCGTCCCGCGATGGGCCGGTTCAAGCACGAGGCGGCCGCGGCCGACCCGGTCCGCCGGGTCGTCTACCTGACCGAGGACGAGACCGACGGCAAGTTCTACCGCTTCGTGCCGACCACCTGGGGCGACCTGTCCGCCGGAACCCTCCAGGTCCTCCGCGCCGGTACGGCCACCTCCGGCACCTTCACCTGGGCCACGGTGCCCGATCCGGACGGCTCGCCCACCCCGACCCGGCAGCAGGTGTCCGGCGCGAAGACGTTCAACGGTGGCGAGGGCTGCCACTACGCCGACGACACCGTCTGGTTCACCACGAAGGGCGACAACCGTGTGTGGCAGGTGAACCTGGCCGCCGGCACGTACGAACTCGCCTACGACGACAACCTGGTCAGCCACGGCACCGCTCCGCTGACCGGCGTCGACAACATCACCGGGTCCACTGCCGGTGACCTGTACGTCGCCGAGGACGGCGGCAACATGGAGATCTGCATGATCACGCCGGACGACAAGATCTCGGTGTTCCTGCGGATCACTGGACAGAGCGGCTCGGAGATCACCGGGCCGGCGTTCACCCCGGCGGGCGACCGGCTGTACTTCTCGTCGCAGCGCGGCACGACCGGCTCGTCCTCCGGCGGCTTCACCTACTGCGTCACCGGGCCGTTCCGCCGATGAGCGGCTCCCGGCCCCGCTGACGGCCCCGAAGCCGGACCAGCCGTTCTTACCACTGTCTTACGGGACCGTCGCCGGGCGTACGCGGAACGTCCCGGAGCGCGATGCTGAGGACCTGCCATCAATCGGGGAAGAGGGCATCATGGGATCTCTGGCACGGTACGGGCTGTCGGCGGCGGCGGTCTCCACTCTGACGGTGGGCATGGTGCTCCCGGCGGGCACGCCGGTCGTGGCCGCATCATCGTCGGCCTGGACGGCGACGGTTCCCGCGCTGATCCACGACAGCCGGCTCACCGACGTGGCCGCCACCGGCCCGAACAACGCCTGGTCCGTCGGCTACCAGGCGTCGACCTACACGGGGTACTCGATCGACCAGCCGTACGCCCTGCTCCAGTGGAACGGAGGGGCGTGGATCGAGCGGCGGCTGCCGCACCAGGCGCATGTGCTGTACAAGGTGGACGCGGTGAACGCCGGCGACGTCTGGACGGTGGGCATCCGGCGCTCCGGAGAGCCGTACGCCGGGCACTTCGACGGCGTGACCTGGACGTCCCACACGCCGTGGTCCGCCCCGTCCGGGACCTCGGACCTGCTGGACGTGGCCGGGACCGGTGGCGGGCGGGCCGTGCTCGTCGGTCACGACGGCGGCCGGCCGCTGGTCGTCGAAGGCGACGCGCGTCAGTTCAGCCGGGTGGCGGTACCGGGGACGGAAGGAGTGAACGGCGTCCTGCGGGCGGTCTCGCGCACCAAGGACGGTGCCGTCTTCGCCGCCGGCGACCGGTACGTCACCGACGCGCCCTACCCGGAGCCGATGATCGTGCAGCGCATCGGCGGGTCGTGGCGGGTGGCCCCGATTCCGCCGATCGTGAGCGTCCACCTCACCGGCGTGTGGGCCCGCTCGGCGACCGACGCCTGGGCGGTCGGCACCCAGGACTTCGACTCCTCGCCCAAGCCGGTCATCCTGCACTGGGACGGCCGGACGTGGCAGCGGGTGGCCGGACCGGCGCCAGCGGGCTGGGTGTACGCGGTCGCCGGCGACGCGAACGGCAACGTCTGGATCAGCGGCACGAACCCGATTCCGCCGTACGTCGAGTACCCGGGCACGCTGTTGCTGCGCTACACCGGCGGGCGGTGGAGTGTCGCGTACGGACCCAAGGTCGACGGCAACGACCCGCACCTGGACGCGCTGGCCAACATCCCGGGAACCTCGTCCTTCTGGGGCAGCGGCGCTGCGACCGTCGACGGGTTCCGCCAGGCCGGTGTGATCGAGCGCACCAGATGAGCGGCCAGGCCCACGCCCCTGCCCGGGGTGACTCGGCAACGACCGGGGCGTGGGCCTGGCCCTGCTGTGGCGAGGTCATGATGCAATGAAGCGCATGATTCTCCAGCGGATCGGCGCCGGCCTCCTGTTGCTGATCGGGATCCTGGCGATGGCGGCCACGCGCACCTTCCCGTTCCTCGACGATTTCCCCGAGCTGGCGGAGACGGCGGTCGCGATCGGTGGCGCGGCGTGCATGCTGGCGGGGGTGTGGCTGTGGTTGCGCAAGCCGGCGGAGGGGTCGTCCACGCCCGCGACCGGCGACGTCGAAAGCCGGTGACGGCGCTCGATCAGACGTCGGCGGGCGATCCCGGCGGTGGCGTCGGATACTGGGCCGATGACCAACCCCGACCTCGATCCCGAGCTGTACCCGCCGATCGACCCGCGTGAGGACGTGCCGGACGACCCCGGCGAACTCCTCCCGGACACGCCCGGCGAACTGCCCGAGGCGCCGGTCGAGCCGATGCCCGACGACGGGGAGCCCGGGGGCGTGCCCGAACCGGCCTGACCGGCCGGCGCAGGGCGCCCGGCAGATCGACGATGATGGATAATCCTGTGGTGACCGGAGCGCCGACCGCAGGGGAGACCGGATGAGAATCGTCGACGCCCGGGTGATCGTGACCTGCCCCGGCCGGAACTTCGTGACCCTGAAGGTCGTGACCGACGAGGGAGTCACCGGCGTCGGTGACGCCACCCTCAACGGCCGGGAACTCGCAGTCGCGTCCTACCTGCGCGACCACGTCGTGCCGCTGCTGATCGGGCGCGATCCGGCCCGGATCGAGGACACCTGGCAGTACCTCTACCAGGGGTCGTACTGGCGGCGCGGGCCGGTCACGATGAGCGCCGTCGCCGCCGTGGACACCGCGCTGTGGGACATCAAGGGCAAGGTCGCCGGGCTGCCGGTCTACCAGCTGCTCGGCGGCCGGTCCCGCGAGGGCGTGACGGTGTACGGACACGCCAACGGCGAGACGGTCGACGAGGTGCTGACCGAGGTCGCCCGTTTCGTCGACCTCGGCTACCGCGCGGTGCGGGTGCAGTGCGGCGTGCCCGGCCTGCCCCGGACGTACGGCGTCAGCGCCGACAAGATGTTCTACGAGCCCGCCGACGCCGCGCTGCCGACCGAGACGACCTGGTCGACGGAGGCGTATCTGGCCCACGCGCCGGGCGTGTTCGCCCGGGTCCGCGAGGAGTTCGGCCCCACCCTCCGGCTGCTGCACGACGTGCACCACCGGCTCACCCCGATCGAGGCGGCGCGGCTCGGCAAGAGCCTGGAGCCGTACGCGTTGACCTGGATGGAGGATCCCGTCCCGGCGGACCTGCAGGAGGGGTTCCGGCTCATCCGCTCGCACACCACCACGCCGATCGCCGTCGGCGAGGTCTTCAGCAGCATCTGGGACGCCGCCCAGCTCATCCGGGAACAGCTCATCGACTACGTGCGCACCACAGTGGTCCACGCCGGTGGGATCACCCACCTGCGGCGCATCTTCGACCTCGCCGCGCTGCACCACGTCCGCAGCGGCTCGCACGGCGCCACCGACCTGTCCCCGGTCTGCATGGCCGCCGCGCTGCACCTGGACCTGGCCATCCCCAACTTCGGCCTGCAGGAGTACATGCGGCACACCGAGGCGACGGACGAGGTGTTCCCGCACGGCTACCACTACGACGGCGGCTACCTGCATCCGGCCGAGACTCCGGGGCTCGGGGTGGACATCGACGAGCAGGCCGCGGCCCGCTACCCGTACGCGCCGGCCTACCTGCCGGTGAACCGGCTGGCGGACGGCACCGTGCACCCCTGGTGAGCGCGCCGGTTCAGTGGATGCGGCGACCGTGCGCGTCCGGGATCCCGGACTTGCGGAAGAAGTAGGTGTTGATCTGGTCCCGCCACTCCACGGCGCTGCGGAACTGTTCGTCGAGGCGCTCGGCCACCCGGTCGTGGACGGCCGGGTCGATCGCCCCGGCGAGGAGCCGCCACCGTTCCCGCATCGCCGCCACCTCCTCGACCCCGGCGAAGTGCGTGTCGTAGATGTGCTGGATCACGGTACGGCCGCTGTGCAGCACGTGCCGGTACGGGACGTGGTGGAAGAACAGCAGCAGTTCGTCGGGGCAGCGCTCGCGTGACTCGTACACCTCCGACCACGGCGGCGGGTACTGGCCGGTGAACCCGGTCCCGGTCGCCCGGGTCCGGTCCACCCCGACGCCGTCGCGGTCGGCGAAGTGGTAGGTGCCCCACGGGGTGTACTCGTAGCCGTCCACGTCCGGGCCGTAGTGGTGGCCGGGCCGCACCATGAAGCCGACGCCGAGCGGGGCCGTGTAGCGCTCGTAGGTGCGCCAGGAGTCGTCCATGACGGCGTGCATCGTCCGCCGCACCGTCTCCGGATCGCCGGTGGAGACCGGCAGCCAGGTCAGGTCGATCCACTCGTCGAGGATCGCGCCGGGATCCAGCAGCGGGTCCCAGGCGAGCCGGCCGAAGGCGTACAGGTTCGCCTGGGCCAGCGGGTGCCCGGTCCAGAACGGGTCGTCGCCCACGTTGGACACGGCGACCAGGCCGCCACCGGTGCCCGCCGGGCCGGCCGCCACGTCGGCGATCGTGCCGCCGGTCGCGCCCCGGGGCCGGATCCGCAGGACCTCGCTCCACCAGGGTGCGAGGTAGCAGACGTGCCGCTGCTGGCCGGTGTACTCCTGCGTCGCCTGCACCTCCACCGCCAGCCGGGTGGCCGGCATCGCCGCGAGCACCGGGGACACCGGTTCGCGTGGCTGGAAGTCGATCGGGCCGAACTTCACCTGGAGGATCACGTTGTCGGCGAATCGTCCGTCCAGCGGCGCGAAGTGGTCGTGGGCGGCCCGGGCCCGGTCGGTCGACCGGTCCCGCCAGTCCTGGTGGTGGTCGTAGACGAACGCCCGCCAGCGCACCACGCCTCCGTGCGGGGCGAGCGCCTCGGCGAGCAGGTTCGCGCCGTCGGCGTGGTCGCGCCCGTACGCGAACGGGCCGGGCCGGCCCTCGGAGTCGGCCTTCACCAGATACCCGCCGAAGTCGGGGATCCGCCGGTAGACCCGCCGGGTGACGGCGGCCCACCAGGCCCGTACCCCCTCGTCCAGCGGATCGGCGGTGGGCAGGCCACCGAGGACCACCGGGGCGGCGAAGGTCACCGACAGGTGCACCCGGATGCCGTACGGGCGCAGCACCTCGGCGATCTCCGCGACGTCGCCGAGCCGGTCGGTCAGCAGCAGTGCCTCGGTGTCGTGCACGTTGACGTTGTTCACGCAGATCGCGTTGACCCCGCAGGCGGCGAGCAGGCGGCCGTAGTCGCGGAGCCGGGCGGGCTCGCGCCGGGCGGCGCCGTCGCGCCAGAACAGGGAGCCGCCGGCGTAGCCCCGCTCGACCTGGCCCGACACCGGGTGTACGGCCACGTTGTCCCAGTGGTCGAGCATCCGCCGGTCCAGTGCCGGCCGGTGCCGCCGCGCCGGAAGGTCGTCGTCGAAGGCCGCCGCGCCGAGCCGGACCACGTGGAACATCCCGTACAGCAGGCCGGCCGGCGCGTCGGCCAGGACCACTGTCACGCCGTCCACCCGCGTCAGCAGGTACCCCTCGTCGCCGAGGGAGCCGTCGCCGGTGCCGTTCACCGCCGGTGTCGCGCCGAGCCGGGCCGCCTCCGCCGCCGCGTTCGGCACCGGGCCGGCCCCGCGCAGGGCCAGCACCAGGTCGGCGTCGACCGGCCATGGCGGACCGTGCCAGAGCCGCCCGCCGTACCGGGCGCAGGCCCGGCTCACCTCGTCGAGGACGGTGTCGACCAGGGGCCCGTCGCCGTGCACCAGCACGCCGCGTGAGCCGAGTTCGCGGAACGCCGCTGGTGGCAGCCAGGCGGCGTGCCAGGCCGACTCGCCGCTGCCGGCCGACGCGCGGCCGGTGGCCGGAACGCTCACGCGGTGAACTCCGCCCGAATGTCGTCGATCATGGGATGGCCGATCCGCAGCAGCGCCAGCACCAGGAGCGCCGCGAGCAGGGCGAGCACCGCCTCGGAGAACACCGCGGTGACGCCGGCGGCGGCGGCCAGCAGCGCGACGTTGCCGACGGTGACGCCGGGCTTGCGCGCCACGTAGTACACGGCGAGCCGGAGCACGTCGCGGGTGCGGAAGGTGAACAGGGAGACGATCACCAGCGCGTTGACCCCGACCAGGATCACCCCCGCCCCGACCACCACCAGCGGCACCGCCCACCAGCCGGGGACGGCGGCGGCGGGCAGGTTCGCCAGGTTGACCGCGATGACGGCCAGCCACAGCAGCGTGGGTGCCCAGACGCGCAGCACACCCGGCAGGTTGGCCCGGTAGGCCCGGCGGAACGCGGCGGCGGGACGCAGATCGGTCAGGTCGGGGCGCTGGTGCCGCAGCGTGTACAGCGCGGCCGAGACGGCCGGGCCGACCGGTAGCGCGGCGACGGCGACCAGCGGGAGGTTGCTGCTGTCGCGGTCGAGAAGCACGAGCACGGCCAGACCGGGCAGCGTGCTCACCAGGAGCAGCAGTTCGACCACGAGCAGGGTGTGAACCGTCGCGGCGGCCCGCGACAACGGCCCGTCGCCGAACTCCCGCAGCCCGCCCGTCGCGCCGGTCACTGTCGATCCCCGGGCGGGTCGAGCAGCCTGTCGTCCCACCACGGCGGGGTCTCGTCCACCACCGGAGTCAGCTCGGCGAGAGTCACCTCGTGCCGGGCGAGGACGAGGTCGAGGTCCGCCCGCCCGGCCGCGACCGGCACCGCCCGATGGGTACGGGCCGGCTCGGCGGCCTCCCGCAACGCGTCGAACTGCCGGGGCCGTGGTGAGTGCGGGCTGCCCATCTCCCGCCAGGCCGCGAAGGCGTTGCCGGCGTCCTCGCTCACCGACGAGCGGAGCAGGAACGCCGACGCGGTGCCCGACGGGCCGATCGGCACCGACAGCGACAGGGTGTGCCGCTCGGGTGCCGGTTCCCGGCCGGTGACGTCGACAGGGGCCCAGGCCAGCACCGCGATCCGGCCGTCGGGGTGCCGGGTGACGAGGTGGTCCGGCCCGCGCGCGAGCACCTCGTCACCGAGCCGGGCCATGAACGCGTACAGGTGGTAGGTGGGTTTCTTGATCTGCCGGTGGGTGAGCAGGCCGAAGCCGCCGTGCAGCGGCGCGGTCGGCACCCCCTCCTCCTCGAACACGTCGCTGAAGGTCCAGTAGGAGAAGGAGTCGACCAGGTCCCCGCCGCCGGCCAGCACCGGAGCGAGGTAGGCGGCGTGGAAGGCCGTGTCGTGGATCGGGTTGTCCGGCCGGTAGGAGGAGTTGAACTCGGTGATGTGCACCGGGCGGTCGGCCAGCGCGGTGCCGGCCAGGTGCCGGCGGGGCGCGGCGAACTGCTCCAGCAGTTCCGCGGCCGGGGCCAGGGTCTGCCGGGTGCCGAACGGCACGTGCCGGGCCGGGCCGGAGGTGTAGGCGTGCCGGCTGACGAAGTCGACAGGCACGTCGCGGTCGGTGACGAACTCGGCGAACGGCTTCAGCCACTCGTCGGCGCCGGGGGACAGGGCCGGGCCGCCGACCTGGAGCGCCGCGTCGACGTCCTTGACGGCGTGCGCCGACACCTCGTACAGGCGGTGGTAGGCGTCCTGGTCGGCGCCCGCCCAGAACGCCGGCAGGTTGGGCTCGTTCCAGACCTCGACGGGCCAGCCGCGTACCTCGTCGAGGCC
Organism: Micromonospora sp. CA-248089; assembly: GCF_050948515.1. Lineage (NCBI taxonomy): Bacteria > Bacillati > Actinomycetota > Actinomycetes > Micromonosporales > Micromonosporaceae > Micromonospora > Micromonospora sp. CA-248089. Next base: position 4,096,189 of record NZ_CP192016.1, on the reverse strand, counting down.
GTACCGGTCGACCAGGTGGCCCACCGTGGCGCGCACCAGGTCACCCCATTCGGTGTACGACTCCGGAGGCGTCACGTTGCCCCGCCACCAGAACACCGTCTGGTCGCCGGAGGCGAGCGCCGAGGGCATGAACCCCAGCTCGACGAAGGGCCGGATGCCCATCGCGAGGTAGGCGTCGACGACCTGGTCGACGTAGGTGAAGGCGTGCCGCACCCGGCGCTCGCCCTGGTACGTGTAGGGGCGGTGCACGCCGACGCCGTCGCTGAGCAGCCCGTGCCCGCGGATGTGCCGGAACCCGATGTCCCGCTGCACCAGCGCCAGCGAGTCCTGATAGTCGCGTCGCAGGGCCAGGTCGAACCGGCCGGTGCCCACGCAGGTACGCCAGGCGTCGGTCAGCCGGCCGACGGGCCGCTCGGGGACGAGGAGCCGCATCATCCGTGGTCTTTGCGGTACCGCTCGTACGCCTTGTTGACCAGGTCGATGTAGGCCTGCGCGTTCTTGCCCTTCAGCTCCGAGACGTAGGCGTCCCACTCGCTCAGCGGCCGCTGGCCGAGGGCGAACTTCAGCGTGTTCTGGGTGACGTGGTCCTTCAGCGCGGTCGCCCAGAGCGTCGTCTGCTCCCGCTCCTCGTCGCTCAGCGGCGCGGGTGGCGGAGTCACCCAGGGCGCGGCCTTGCGGGCGTTCATCTCCTTCTGGAACTCCAGTTCCTCGGGCGAGAAGAACGACTGCACCAGGTCGAGCTTGCCGCCGTACGCGAAGACGCCGTTGTAGAAACCGAAGTCCTTCTGCAGATGCTTGCTGGCCTTGGGGTTGAGCCCGATGACGTTGACGTCCGGGGCGAGGCTGCGCTTGCCCGAGGCGTCCTTGGTGTACGTGGTGCCCTCGACGCCCCACTTGGCGAACTCCTGGCCGGCGTCGGAGTACCAGAGCCAGTCGACGAACTGCATCATGGCCACGAAGTTCTTGCCGTCGCGGGCCTTGCTGGAGATCATCACGCCGTTCTCCAGCCGGCTCGCCGCGTTGACCGGGCCGGCCGGACCGACCGGGAAGAGGATCTTGCCGAGCCGGGCGTTCGGGTTGATCTTCGCGATGTCCGGGCGGTAGTCGTTCACCAGGGTCTGCGCGTTCGTGCTGATCACGAAGGACTTGCCGCTGGCGAGCTTCTGCCGGGCCTGGTCGTCGGTCTGGGTGAACGTCTCCGGGTCGAGCAGCCCTTCGGCGACCAGCTTGTGGAGGTACTCCACGACCTGCCGGTAGCCGTCCGAGGCGCCGGTGAAGACGTACTTGCCGGCGCCTTCGTCCCAGCTCGTCGGCTGGTAGTTCCAGCCGGCGCCGGGCAGGCCGTGCGCGAGGGCCAGCATGTTCAGCAGGTTGCCGGCCGGGTTGGGCTTGCCGAACCGGTCGGAGAAGGGGATGACATCCGGGTGGGCCGCCTTCATCGCCTTGAGCATGGCGTACACCTCGTCCCAGGTGGTCGGGGACGGGATCTTCAACTGCTCCAGCACGTCGGTGCGGACCGCGAGCGTGTAGTCCTGCCAGGGCTTCTCGTGCAGCCCGGGCAGCAGGTAGAACTTGCCGTCCTCCTGCCGGAGCGTGTCCATCTCCGGCTTGAGGTTCCACTTCTCGATCTTGTCCTTGAAGTGCGGCATCAGGTCGAGGTAGTCGCTGACCGGCAGGATCGCGCCGGACGAGACGTACGAGTTCTCCTGCGGATGGTAGGTCTTCGGGATGATCAGCGGGGCGTCGCCGGAGCCGACCAGCACACTGCGTTTCTGCTCGTAGTCGCTCAGCGGGACGGCGACCGGGTCCAGCTTGACGTTCGTCCGCCCGGCCAGCTCGGTCCAGAACAGCCATTCGGGCTTGAGCGGGTAGTTCGGGTGGTTGTTGTAGAGGATCGAGAACGTGACCGGCTCGGTGGCCTTGAACTGGTCGCCGACGCCGTACTTCTCCATCGCGCCCGCGCGGTTGCGGTCGAGGTCCTCCTTGTCCGGGGCGTCGTCGCCGCAACCCGCCAGGGAGGCGACGGCGGCCGCGCCGGTGGCGAGCAGCACCTGGCGCCGGGACAGCTTGGCCATGGGTTCTTCCTTCCGGTGGTGGGGTGGTGATGCCGGTGGCGGCTATCCCTTCACGGCGCCGAGCATGATTCCGGAGACGAAATAGCGCTGGATGAAGGGATAGACCGCGAGGATCGGCAGGATCGTCAGCACGATGGTCACGGACTGGATGGTGGCGGCGGACTGGACGACGTCGCCGGCGCTACCGAGGCCGCCGCCGGTCTGCGTGGCGTCGGTCGCGCCCGCGATCAGGTTGCGCAGATAGACGGTCACCGGGAGCAGGTCCTGACGGTCCATGTAGAGGAACGCGGCGAACCAGGAGTTCCAGAACGAGACGGCGTAGAACAGCACCATCGTGGCGACCATCGCCTTCGACAGCGGCAGCACGATCCGCAGCAGCGTGCCGTACGTGTTCAGCCCGTCGACGGCGGCCGCCTCCTCCAGTTCGACCGGCAGGCTCTCGAAGAACGCCTTCATCACCAGCAGGTTGAACACGTTTATCGCGTTGGGCAGGGCGATCGCCCACACGGTGTTCTTCAGTCCGAGGCTGGTGACCAGGACGTAGTTGGGGATCAGGCCGCCGGTGAAGAACATGGTGAACACGGCGATCCCGACCAGCGCGGTCCGGCCCCGCAGGTGCTTCTTCGACAGCACGTACGCGTAGCAGGTGGTCAGCACGACGGAGATGAGCGTGGCGACCACCGTGTAGAAGACGGTGTTGCGGTAGCTGACCCAGAACGTCGGGTCCGACGTCACCACGCGGTACGCGGTGAGGTTGAACCCGCGCGGCACGAGGTTCACCTCGCCCGCGACGATGTACGCGTTGTCGCTGAGCGAGCGGGCCACGATGGTGAGGAACGGATACAGGGTCACCACCACGACGCCGGTCAGCACGACGACGTTCACCACCTGGAAGACCCGGTAGCCCCGGCTGGGCCGGGGGCCACGCGGCCGGGCCGCCGGTTCTCGTGTCGGGGCCTGGGTGCGGGCCCGCGTGCTCACCACAGGCTTGTCCCCACCGTGCGCCGGGAGATCGCGTTCGCCGACAGCACCAGCGTCAGCCCGATCACGGACTCGAACAGGCCGATCGCGGCGGCGTAGCTGAGGTTCCCGGAGACGATGCCCACCCGGTACAGGTAGGTCGAGATCACGTCCGCCGTCGGGTAGGTGAGCGGGTTGTACAGCAGCAGGATCTTCTCGAAGCCGACGGCCATGAAGGTGCCGATGTTGAGGATCAGCAGGGTCACCATCGTCGGCCGGATCCCCGGCAGCGTCACGTGCCAGGTCTGCCGCCACCGGTTGGCGCCGTCGATGCGGGCCGCCTCGTACAGGTCGCCGTCGACGGTGGTGAGCGCGGCGAGGTAGAGGATGGTGCCCCACCCGACGGTCTGCCAGACCTCCGAGGAGACGTAGATCGTCCGGAACCATCCGGCCTGCTGCATGAACGCCACCGGCTCGCCGCCCACGGCGCGCACCATCTGGTTCACCGTGCCGTCCACCGACAGCAACTGGAGGACCATGGCGGCCACGATCACGATCGACAGGAAGTGCGGCAGGTAGGACACCGACTGGACGAACCGCTTGAGGGCGCGGTTGCGCACCTCGTTGAGCAGCAGCGCGAGGACGATCGGCAGCGGGAAGCAGAACAGCAGGGTCAGCGAGCCCAGCACGAGCGTGTTGGTGAACACGCTCCAGAAGGTGGGGTCGGTGAAGAACAGCCGGAAGTACCGCAGCCCGGTCCAGTACTCGCCGAAGATGCTGCCGCCCGGCTGGAAGCGCCGGAACGCGATCACGTTGCCGAGCATCGGCAGGTAGCGGAACGTCACGAAGAACAGCAGCGGCAGGACGGCGAGCGAGTAGAGCTGCCAGTCCCGGCGCAGGGCCCGCCGCCAGGGCGTACGACGACTGCGCGGGATCGGGGCTGCCAAACTCGTCCTCCCGCCTGACCGTCAGATGGAACTTTCCGGTAATACGTCGCAAGCCTTTCGGAAATTTATGGGTATCGTTATCGGCGTGTCAAGAGCGTCGATTGATAACTCCCTCGACCAGCTCCGTCGCTACACGCCGGCCGTCGTCGAGCCCGCCGACTTCGACCGGTTCTGGCGTGCCACCCTCACCGCCGCCGCGGCCACCCCGGTGCTCGTCGACGTCCGGCCCGAACCCACCGACCTGCGGCTGGTCGACGTGTGGGACGTGACGTTCGCCGGGTTCGACGGCGAACCGGTCCGGGCCTGGTACACCCGGCCCGCGGGCGTACCGGCGCCGCTGCCGGCCGTGGTGGAGTACCCCGGCTACGGGCGCGGCCGGGGCCTGCCGGGCGAGCGGCTCACCTGGCCGGTGGCCGGTTACGCCCACCTCCTGGTGGACAACCGGGGCCAGGCCGGGCTGTACAGCCGCGGGGACACCCCGGACCCGCACGACGCGCCCGGCGGGCCCAGCCCGGCCACGCGGGGAATCCTGTCCCCGGACGACTACCACTACCGCCGACTGATCACCGACGCGGTCCGCGCGATCGACGCCGTCCGCGTCCTGCCCGGGGTGGACCCGGCCCGCGTCGCCGCGGTGGGCAACAGCCAGGGCGGGGGACTCGCGCTCGCGGCGGCGGGCCTCGCCGACGGCCTCGCCGCGCTCCTGGTCACCGCCCCGTTCCTGTGCGACATCCAGCGCGCCGTCGAACTGACCGAGGCATCCCCCTACGGCGAGATCGCCCGCTACCTGGCGGTGCACCGCGAGGCCGAGGAGGCGGTCCGGCGCACCCTGTCGTACGTGGACGGCGTCACCTTCGCCCGGCGGGCCACCGCCCCGGCGCACTTCGGGATCGGTCTGCGCGACGAGGTCTGCCCGCCGAGCACCGGCTTCGCCGCCTACAACCAGTACGCCGCCGCCGGATCGACGGTGCCGTTACGGGAGATGCACACGTACCCGTTCAACGGCCACGAGGGCGGCGAGGCCGTCCACGTCCGGCGGCAGCTGCGCTGGCTCGACGCGGTGATCCGTGCCGCCGGGACGGCAGCCGGCTGACCGGCTCACCGGATGCCCGCACGGAGCGCCCGCACCTGGACCGGCGCGTGGTGGTCCGGCTCGGGGCACCGGGTGGCGGGGGACCGCTCACGCCGGATCCAGGTGCAGCCGCGCCAGCTTGACCGGGTCGACCACGGCCCTGACGGCGGTGATCCGGCCGTCGGTGACGGCAAACGCGAGGATCGAGAGCGGCGTGCCGTCCGCGCGCCAGGAGACAACTCCGGGCAGGCCGTCCACCAGCGCGGTCCGGGTCGACGCGGCCTGGCCGGCGGCGGCCCGCGCGCCGGCGGCGACCCTGGTGGCACCGATGGTGACCACCGCGTCGCCGGGGCCGTCGACGGTGAGCCTCACGTCGGGATCGAGCACGCGAAGCAGACCTTCGAAGTCTCCACCGCGAGCCGCCGCCAGGAAGGCGGAGACCACCTCGCGTTGTTCCCGGCCCGGGCCGGTCGGGCGTTCGGTCGCCTGGACCTTCCTGCGGGCACGGCTGGCTAGCATCTTGGTGGCGTCGGTGGACTTGCCGAGGATGCGGCCGATCTCGTCGAACGGCACCGCGAACAGATCGTGGAGCACGAATGCCAGCCGCTCGCTCGGGCGCAGTGAATCGAGAACGACGAGGAGCGCGAGCCCGACCGAGTCGGCGAGCACCGCGTCGTCGTCCGGAGCGTGTGCGTCGTCGAACGTCACCACGAGGTCGGGAAGGTGGATGTCGAAAGAGGCCTCGGGGCGGGCCTGGCGCGCCCGCAGGACGTCGAGGCTGAGCCGGCCGACCACTGTGGTGAGCCATCCGGCGAGGTTGTCGATGGTGTCCGCGTCCTGGCGGGCGAGTCTCAGCCAGGCTTCCTGGACCACGTCCTCGGCGTCGGCGTGCGACCCGAGTACGCGGTAGGCGACCGCGCGCAGCCGGTCGCGGTGGGACTCGAATGCCGTTGCCGCCGAGTCCGTCGAGCCGCTGTCGACCATGTTGTTACCTTCCACGATTCCGCTTCGTCAGAGGTGATGACGGGCCCGGGCGGGCCCGGGTAACCGCTGAAGGAGCAGGGACTGATGGAACCACGCCTCAAGAGTGCGATGAACCCGGATCTGATGACTGCGGTCCAGCACCTCCACAAGGCGATAGCCGCCGGGGGTGTCGAGCCGCGCCTGCTGTCGCTGGTCCACCTCCGCGCCAGTCAGATCAACGGCTGTGCGCCGTGCGTCTTCGCGTCCGTCTCGGGGGCGAAGAAGGCCGGCGAGACGGACGAGCGGCTGCACCACGTGGTCGCGTGGCGGGAGACGCCGTTCTTCAGCGAACAGGAGCGGGCGGCGCTCGCGCTGACCGAGGCCGCCACCCGCATTCAGGACGGTGCCCCCGGCGTGACCGATCAGGTCTGGGACGCCGCCGCCGAACACTTCAGCGAGGAGGAGTTGAACGCGATCGTCCTGGAGATCGCCATGACCAACTTCTTCAACCGGATCAACCACTCCATCCGGGAACAGGCCGGCAAGACCTGGTGAGCCGCCCCGCACCATCACCTCACCGCCGCCGATGAAGGCGAAGACATTCCTGATTCGACCTCGGTTTCTGGCAATACGGATCGTGGGTACCGGAAAGAAAGTGATCAGGAATAGAGAAGGCGTGGCACACCGGGTGCGACTAGCCTGAGGAGAACGGTGACGAGAGAGAGGAGCGGTACCTAAGTGAGCACCACGTCGAAAGCCAGTAAGGTCGGCAAGCAGAGCAAGTCTTCCGATGAGGGATTCTCCGAGGTCGAGCGAGCCGCCATCAAGGACCGCGCGGCCGAGTTGAAGTCGGAGGCTCGCCGCAGCAAGAGCGCGAACAAGGCGGCGGCCGACGAGAAGGACGTGCTCGCGAAGATCGCCGAGATGGGGCAGCCTGACCGGAAGGTGGCCGAGCGCCTGCACGCCATCATCACGGAAACCGCTCCCGAACTGGCCCCGAAGCTGTGGTACGGCCAGCCCGCCTACGCCCGCGGCGGGAAGGTGGTGTGCTTCTTCCGCAGCGGCAAGGTGGACAAGGAACGCTACTCGTCGTTCGGGTTCACGACGGAAGCGAAGCTCGACGAGGACCACGGCCTCTGGCCGACGTCCTTCGCTCTCACCGAGCTCAGCGACAAGGGTGAGGCGACGATCAAGAAGCTTCTGAAGAAGGCTATGGGTTGATTTCCGCGGTCGAAAACAGCGCGGGCGACCCAGCGTCATAGTCCGGCCGAGCAGCGACAGCTGCTCGGCCGGCCCGCGCTTCCGGCCCGTCTCTGCAGCCCGTGTGCCCACGGCGTCGCGCGACGCCGTGGGCACACGGGTTTCGTCGTCGGTCAGGCGTCTCGGCGCTTGAGCAGGACAGCTGCGAGCGCGAGCAGCGCGGCGGTCCACAGGCAGAACACTCCGAAGCCCTGCCACGGCGTGAGCAGATCGCCGGGGAGCTTCGTGGCCTGCCCGATGAGGATTCCGGCCTCGGTGGGCAGGTACGCGTGGGCGTACTCACCGACCTTGCCGGGCAGCAGCTGGACCAGCGGAGCCAGCACGAGCACGAACATGATCACGCTGGTGATGCCGGCCGCGGTGCGCCGGACGATGGCGCCGATGGCGAACGCGAACAGGCTCAGCACGGCCAGGTACAGCGCCGTGCCCACCACGGCCCTCGCCACACCGGGGTCGCCCAGCGAGACGTCGACCTTGCTGGCCAGCATCGAGGCCCCGACGAAGAAGGAGGCGAACGCCGCCACGAGACTCACGGCCAGGACCAGCAGGCACAACACCACGGCCTTGGCGGCGAGAAGCGGCATCCGCCGCGGTACGGCGAGGAGGCTGGCACGGATCATGCCGGTCGAGTACTCCGACGCGATCGCCATGACACCCAGGACGCAGATCGCCGGCTGGCTGATCAGGAAGCCGCTGCCGAGGATGACGGCGGCGGGATCCGAGGCGGCCAGGGCCCGGTCGCTCTCGGTCATCTGATCCCACGAGGCGACGGTCAGGCCGACGAACAGCGCCGTGAAGGCCGGATACAGCACCGCGAGCAGGGCGAGCGACCATCCGGTCGACCGCACCGACTTCAGCTTCGTCCATTCGGAGAGCATCACCTGGCCGAACCCGGAGCGACTGGCCACCGGTGTCGTGGTGACGTCAGCAGTGGCCGTGGTCATCGGGCAGCTCCTCGGGAGTTGGGGGCGACGGTTTCGCGGGTGGATCCGGTGCCACCGGTACCGGTGTACTCGACGCTCTCGCGCGTCAGTTCCATGAACGCCTCTTCCAATGTGCTTCGCTGCGGCACGACCTCGTGCAGGACGTGCCCCCCGGCGGAGGCGATCTCGCCGATCCGGGCCGCCGTCATGTCCTGGACACTCAGTTCGCCGTCGCCGTTGCGGGTCACCTCGCCGCCCTCACGCGTGATCGCCTCGGCCAGCAGGTCGGCGTGCGGGCTGCGGACCAGCACCGTCTGCTTCTTGCCGCGTTCGATGAACTCCTGGGTGGGGCAGTCGGCGACCAACCGGCCGCGTCCGATGATGATGAGATGCTCGGCGGTCACCGCCATCTCGTTCATCAGGTGGCTGGAGACGAACACGGTTCGCCCCTCGGCCGCCAGTTTCCTCATCAGGGTGCGAATCCACAGGATGCCCTCAGGGTCGAGCCCGTTGACCGGCTCGTCCAGGATCAGCACGGACGGGTCGCCGAGCAGGGCGGCGGCCAGCCCGAGACGCTGCCCCATACCGAGGGAGAAGCCGCCGGCCCGCTTGCGTGCTACCTCCGTCAGCCCGACGAGGTCGAGGACCTCGTTCACCCGCTTCTTGCCGATGCCCTGCGACTGGGCGAGGCAGAGCAGGTGGTTGTACGCGCTGCGGCCGGGGTGCACGGCCTTGGCCTCCAACAACGAGCCGACGACGGTCAGCGGCGTGGCGAGTTCGTGGTACTGCTTGCCGTCGATGGTGGCGTTGCCGCCGTCGGGACGGTCGAGGCCCAGCAACAGGCGCATCGTCGTTGATTTTCCGGCGCCGTTGGGCCCGAGGAATCCGGTCACCTTGCCGGGGCCGACGGTGAAGGACAGATCCTTCACCGCGGTCTTGTCGCCGTAGCGCTTGGTAAGGTTCCTGGCTTCGATCATCCGTTCCGTCCTGGATTAGGCGATGAGTGGGACAAAGCGAGGGAGTCGGAATCAGTCGCGTTCGCATTCGCCCCGGGAACAACGTCCCCGAGCAGTCATCGGGAACGCGGTTGCGCGAAACGCAGCGCGTTGCCGGCGGGATCCTGGACGGCGCAGTCGCGAACGCCCCAGGGCTGATCGGTCGGTTCCTGCGTGACCGTCGCTCCCGCTTCGCGGAGGCGCTCGAACGTGGCGTCGCAGTCGTCGGTACGGAACACGAGACCGGGCAGCAACCCCTTCGCCAAAAGGCTTGCGAGGGCCTGCTGGTCGGCGGGCGAAGTCTCCGGATCGACGACAAGGGACTGGAGGACGATGTCGGCGTCAGGCTGTGCGGCCGAACCGAGAGTCACCCAGCGCAGTCCCTCGAACGCTATGTCCTTGAGCACCTCGAAACCGAGGACATCCCGGTAGAAGGCAATTGCCTTCTCGTGGTCGTCCACGGCGACGAAGCACTGTGAAACCTTGACTCCCATGCGTGTCACGCTACTGACAGACGGTGCCCGGTTGCTTCTCGATTCCTGACGGGTGTCGGGCCGATCCGGACGGGAAGGCCCGTGTGCCGACGGTTCCATAAGAGCGTCCTTCCGTGCGCCGGTGAGCCTCAGGCCTTGACGAATTCGACCAGGACCCGGGCGAGGATTTCGGTCTCCACCCGGTGCCAGGATCCGGGCAGTTCGCGTCCGGAGCCGTTGGGCAGGGCCTTCGCCGTCGCCTGCGCCGCCGCCCGCAGCCAGTCACTGGTGCCGTCGCTGTTGACGACCAACGTCTCCGTCCGGAGGGCCGCGAGCCGCTCGACCGGGACGTCGAAGTCACCGCAGATCGCCGTGTCGTACGCGAGCGTGTGGGCGTTCGCCTCGTTCGTCGCCCACAGTGGGCCCTGCCGCCACTGGCCGATCGCCTCGGGCGGCAGTCCCATCAGCACCGTGAGGAAGTACTCCGCCGCTTCGCCGCGCCTGCCGTCGGCAACAAGCGTCCGGAGCGCGTCGGCGGCGTCGAGGGGCGGCTTCGGGTGACCGTCGACCCGGAAGTACGGCTCGTGCAGTGCGAGCTTCGTGATCGCCAGACCCGCCATCGCCGCCTCCAGCGCGAGGTTCGCGCCGCACGAACCGGCGAACACCACAGCGCTGCCGCCGGCCTCCTCGATCACCGCGGCGAGATCCTCGATCTCGCGCTCGACCTCGTAGACGGGCGAGTCACCGCTCTGCCCCCGTCCTCGGCGGTCGTAGACGAACGTGGTGCAGTACGGCGCCAGCTCGGGCACGAGCGCGTCGAAGATCGTGTGATCGCGAAACGCGCCGTTCAGCAAGACGATCGGTGGCCCTTCGCCGGCTCGTTCATAGGCGATCGTCGTACCGTCCCGCGAAACGACCTTGCGCATGGCGCTCTCCTCAGTGGGCCCGCACGGATGAATCCGCAGCCAACGTGCGGCTGGCTGGTTGACGTCCGGTCGAGGAGCGGTCGTGCCTGACGCGGTCCGAATCGCCGCGCCGGCGGCGAGGTCTACGAGGCGATGGCGGTGACGCCGCCCTCCAACCCCGGATCGCCGGCGAGGATCGCGGCCAGGAGTCGTTGCACCCGCGGGCCTGGTTCGACGCCGAGCTCGTCGTTCAGCACGGCACGAAGGCGGTGATAGACCTGCAGCGATCGACCGACGTGGCCGGCGCGGTACATGGCTGTCATCAGCAGGGCACAGAGGTTCTCGTTCATCGGATTCCGGGCCGTCAGGAGCGTCAGCTCGGCCAGCAGGTCGGAGTGCCGCCCGAGAGCGAGGTCGGCCTCGATCCGGCGTTCCAGCGCGCCGAGCCGGCTCTCCTCCAACGAAGCCGCCTCGATCTCGAGTATCGGCCCCATTCGGACGTCGACCAGTGCCGAGCCGCGCCATACCTGCAGCGCGCGACTGAATTCGTGGGAAGCCCGGCGGTGATCGTCTGACTCGGCCGCTTCGCGACCGGCGACGAGATGGCGGTTGTAGACCTCGACGTCCGTTTCGCAGGCGTGGTCCTCGAGCAGATAACCGTTGTGGCGGGTGCTGATGATCTGCCGTGCCCGCAGATTTCCGCAGCCGGCGGCGGCAAGAGCGTTGCGCAGCTGCAGAATGTACGTCTGCAACGTGGTGGCGTGGCTTCGTGGTGGGCGGTCCCCCCACAGTTCTTCGATAAGTGTCGGCACGGTGACGACGCGGCCCGCATTGAGCGCGAGAAGAGCGAGAACCTGTCGTTGTTTCGGTGCGCTTGCCGTCACCGCCGTCCGGCAGAAACGTAGGGACAGTGGGCCGAGCAGCCCGATACTGAGTGGCTTCTGATTCTTCTCCATATAATCTCCTGCCCCGTTTCGGATTGCTGTGGCCGAGCTCTCCGTCGTGACATAACAAATGCTTGACCGATGCGTCTTCGGTACACAACGATTTTATTCACGCGAATGTGAAAATAGGCGCGATTGGGGCACAAGGCCCGGCTCGGCGCCGATGGTAACGGGTGCAAGTTTTTTACTCGATGAGTCTCCCCCTACAAGATCGAATAACTGGATTACTGCACGCGATTACGCATTGTGGTGTGATCCGGTGGTCCCGGGGAACTGCGGGTTTATCGTACCCGACCGCTTACCTGATGCGCTGCAAAAGTTGGGGTGGGATCGCGTATCCGGAGGCTGAGCTGCGAGAAGTCGATGTGTCGAGATTTGGGACGCGTCCTCTTTAGACTGCTTCGACGGACTCGGCGCCCGCCGGTTCCCGCGCTGCTGCCGGGGTGCGGCCGATGGCCTCCGGGGGCCGCGTCGAAGCAACGGAAAGCGTCCGCTGGGGCCAGCTCGCGGCGAGCCTCATCGGTGCCCGGTCCGCGTCGATGCAGGCCGTGATCCACACCGGTGGCGTTCGTCACAAATGCTCGTCAGGTGCCCTGGGCAACCGAATTCGCGCCAGGCGGCGGGTCGGCCGACGAACCCGGCGGCGACCGCGTCGGAGGGCCGGCGGATCACGGTCTGCAACGTCCGCCCCGCTTCCGGCCGTACCACCGAGCCGCCGCAGCGACTTCGCAGCAGCGTCGTTTCCGGGCCGGTTCGACTTCCGGGAAGACCAGCGCCGGTTTCCGGCGAATAGGGGGACGCGCCGCGCCAGGAATCGGGCGGTAACCGGTGACCCTGTTGCGCGAACCGGGCCGGTTCGCCCCTCATCTCCGCGGAGCCACGAATTGTCGCGGGACGTGGTCGGTCGATGAGGCTGCTCCGGCCTGATGCGCCACTCCGGGGATCCGGTGAATGGGCCGGCGAAAGGCGTGCCACCGATCATCGGTGCCGACTGCCGGTTCGAGGTCCGACAGATCCGTGATTCGCCGCCTCGCACCGTCGCGTGAGGGCGGCGCGGGGTGTTGCGAAGATTCGCGGGCTGGCTGTCCGTACCGGCGCTGCCGAGCGGAAATGGCGGGCCTCCTGGCTCGCGGCCCGGCCTCACGTCAGCGGTACCGGAGTGCCGAATTGGTTTCCGGCGCTTCGGCCCGGGATTTGCTGCTCGGAGCCGGGCACCAGCGGTGCTCGAGCTGATCCCGACGGCCCGAGGGGATGCTGACGGCTGCCACGGATGTAGTGAGGTGCCCATGGAAAATGCAGTCGAACGTGCCGTCGAGTATCTCTGGAAGCACTACGACCGACCGCTGTCGCTGACCGAGGTGGCGGAGAGCGTCCGCCTGAGCCGTTTCTACTTCGCCCGCCTGTTCCGGGACACCACCGGAATCACCCCCGGGCGCTTTCTGGCCGCCATTCGCATACACCACGCCAAACGGCTCCTCATTGACACGTCGATGCGGATAACCGATGTCTCCGTGTCGGTGGGTTACAACAGCCTGGGGTCGTTCAGCAATTGCTTCACCTCCAGCGTCGGCCTGTCACCCGGCCGTTTCCGGCGTCTGTCGCAGATCGACGGCATCGAGCTGCCGGGCGCGTTGCCGGCCCCGCACGGTCCCTCGGGCGCGGTCGCGGGGACGATCAGCCTGCCGGAGGGGCACGGGAACGCGCGCGTGTATCTGGGCGCCTTCCGGACGCAGACCGTGAAGCACCCGGCGGCCGCCGCGGTGATCGTCGACGTTCCCGGTGGCCGGCCGGCGTGCTACCGCCTGCCGCACGTTCCCGAGGGCACCTGGATCGTGCACGCGGTGGCGGTGGCCGACGGCGCCGGACTCGACGCGCGGCGGCCGCACGCCCCACTGGTCGGAATGCACCCGTCGGTGACGGTGACCGCGGGTGGAGTGACCAGCGCCGCGGTCCGTCTGCGTCGCCGCCGGCCGATCGACCCGCCGGTGCTGCTCGCCCTGCCCGACCTGGTGCCGCCGCCTGCGCCGGCACCGCTCACCGGGTGCCCGGCCGTCACGGCACGCCAGGCGCCGGCCGCGTGGCAGGAGGATCGACGTGGGCTGGCGCTGGCCGCGCCCCGTCCCGGGTTGTCGTAGCGGGCCCCTCCGGCACGAACACGGTGTGAGGTGCCGCTTTCAACTGCGAATATTGATGCAGTTGAACGTCACCGAGCCGGGACGGCGGTGCTCCCGGCCGGTCGGGACACGGCCCTCCCTCAGCGGAGAGGGCTCGCGCCGATCCGGCACCTCATCGAACCATGCTCGGCGCGGCCCGGTCCGTCAAGCCCGCGGCTTCCTCTGTCGGCGGTCGAGTCCGGCAACCCGGGGGGCAACGTGGAGGATGCCGGCCGATCGCGGGCCACTGCACTATGGCCGAGACACAGACGGATTGCCCCATCGGGACTGTCTCTCCGCGGCCCGTCGCACAGCGGTGGGGAAAGGGCTGGGGCCACCACTGCCCAGCGGCCTTCGCATCGTCGGCACCGCCGCAAGCGGAACACGCGAGCCAGAAAGTGGTGATCGACCGTGACCTCAGCCGTACTGCTCAGACCTCGCTCCGGCACCGCCCTCACGGAACGGCTGGCGCGTTCGGCGGCGGCGACCGAGGGCGCCGGCATCAAGACGGCCGACGTGCCGGGCTGGCTGGCCGCCGAGACGGTGGCCTGCGGTACCAGGGTGCGCCGGATTCCCTTCGCTGAGCTGGACGGGTGGTCGTTCAGTCCGACCGGCGGGAACCTGCGACACCGCAGCGGACGCTTCTTCTCCGTCGAAGGCCTGCATGTCGCCCGGCCGGACATCGGCACCGAGTGGCAGCAGCCGATCATCATGCAACCGGAGGTCGGCATCCTCGGCATTCTGGCCAAGGAGTTCGACGGGACGCTGCACTTCCTCATGCAGGCGAAGGTGGAGCCGGGCAACCCCAACCTGGTCCAGCTGTCGCCCACCGTGCAGGCGACACGTAGCAACTACACGAAGGCCCACGGCGGGGCGGCGGTGAAGTACCTGGAGTACTTTCTCCGTCCCGACCCCCGGATGGTGATCACCGACGTGCTGCAGTCGGAGCACGGTGCGTGGTTCTACCGCAAGCGCAACCGCAACATGATCGTCGAGGTCGAGGACGACGTGCCGGCCGACGAGAACTTCCGGTGGCTCACCCTGGGCCAGCTCGGACGGCTTCTCCAGCACGACAACGTCGTGAACATGGATGCGCGGACCGTACTGGCGAGCGCACCGGTGATGTATCCCGAGCACCAGGCCCTCTCGTCCGACGTCGAGCTGCACTCCTGGATCACCGGTAAGCGGGCACTCCACGAGGTCCGGGCCCGCCGTATCCCCCTGACCGAGGTGGCGGGCTGGGTCCGGGACGAGTACACCATCCACCGGGAGGACCAGAGGTTCTTCCAGGTGCTGGCCGTCGCCGTGGAGGGAGCCAACCGGGAGGTCCCGAGTTGGAGTCAGCCGCTGTTCGAACCGGTGGCCCAGGGCGTCGTGGCCTTCGCGTACCGGGCGTTCGCCGGCGTACCGCACCTGCTCGTTCATGCCCGGGTCGAAGGCGGATTCCTCGACACCATGGAACTCGCGCCGACCGTTCAGTGCGTCCCGGCGAACTACCTCCACCTGCCGGCCTCGCAACGTCCGCCGTTCCTCGACGTGATGCTGGAGGCACCCCAGGACCGGATCCGGTACGCCGCGATCCACTCCGAGGAGGGCGGACGGTTCCTCAACGCCGAGAGCCGCTACCTCGTCGTCGCC
The DNA here is from genome assembly GCF_050948515.1 of Micromonospora sp. CA-248089. NCBI lineage: Bacteria > Bacillati > Actinomycetota > Actinomycetes > Micromonosporales > Micromonosporaceae > Micromonospora > Micromonospora sp. CA-248089. The sequence goes on along the minus strand of NZ_CP192016.1, from coordinate 4,080,881 downwards.
ACCGACGAGTCGACGACGCCGGCCGAGCCGCCGCCCGGCTACCACTGGATCACTCCGGGCCAGCTCGGATGGCTCGCAGGTCACAGCCGCTACGTCAACGTCCAGGCGAGGACGCTGCTCGCCATCCTCACCAGTCGTGCCGTCGACATCGGTCAGGGCTGTTCGTGAACCCGCCCGCAACGGGTCGTACCGGTCGGTGGGGCAGAGCCGCGACTGGCTCTGCCCCACCGACCGGTACCGCCGTGTCTCAGCGGGCGGCGACAGGACCCTTGCCGTCGCCCACCTGCCGGATGGTCCGGCGCATCGACTCCCTGTCGTTGGCGCGCGGGAAGTCGTCGTCCGGCACCTTCACCCCGAGGAACGCGCACAGGGGCTCCCATCCCTGCTTGACGTCGTAGACGAGAAGGTTGTCCGGCTCGACGGAGTTGACGACCTCCTCGTTGTGCCTGCGGAAGACCTCGATGGCGTGGTCCTTGTCGGCGAACCGCCCACCGAACAGGCCGTCCCACACCATCGTGCTCACGAGGCGGTGCACCCGGGCCGGCATGGAACCGGCCGGCGGGCGGTTCTCACTGTTCCGCACGGCGAACTGGTACAGCGTGTCGTGGGTGCTGCGGTACCACTCCTCGCCGTCACGGATGGTGAGAACGACCTTGGCCTCCGGGAAGGCCCGCACGATCTGCTTGTAGTAGATGGAGCTGGGGCCGTCGACAGCTGAGGTGAAGCCGTCGAAGAGGGCCGGCCAGTCGGGCTGCTGCCCGTCACAGACGACCTTCTCCCACTGGCCCAGGCGGTGCGGATCGCTGACGACCTCGAACATGTGGTAGCAGGGCCCGTAACCGAGACGTTCCAACGCGACCTTCAGCGACGTGGTGCCGGTCCTGCCCAACCCGGTGTTGATGAGCCGCAACAAAGGAGTTCCCTTCTTCAGTGGATCGGGTGCCGTGGCTCAGCGCCAGTCACCCGGCGCCTGCCGGGTGGACACGTTGACGCAGTTCCACATATTGACGAGGCCGATGTGCAGGATCAGCGCACCGAGTTCCGGCTCGGTGAAGTGCCGGGCGGCGTCGTTCCAGACGGTGTCCGGCACCGGGTCCTCCTTGTCGTTGAGGCGCGTCGCGGCCTCGGCGAGCGCCAGGGCGGCGCGTTCGGATTCGGTGAAACAGTCGGCGTCGTGCCAGGCGTCCACCTTGTGCAGACGTTGATCGATCTGGGCCGCAGCGTCCGGATCGGTGGGCAGGATGTTGACCCGGCCGTTGATCTGGCTGACGCGCATGCGGACCAGATCGAGCGTCCGCACCGGCACGCCGATCTGGTTGATCGCCTTGGCGAGGTCGAGCAGCGGCAGCAGGGCGTCCGGCACGACCAGTGAAGGGTTGTTCATCCGCGGTGCCATGGCATTCTCCTGGGGATGGGGGCGGCTCTTTCGGGGGAACGGGGAGAGAGATCCGGATCGCCCGGTGCGTCACGGATGCGAGACGCGAGCGGGGAGCCGGCCTTCACGCTCTCGTGACGAGGCGGATCGGCCCTTGCGGGCGGCGCCGACGAGCGCATGGTGCAGCCGTTCGTCGTCGTCCTGCCCGGCTTCCCACTGCACCCCGAGGACGAACGGATGCGCTGCCGCCTCCACCACCTCGGCGACACCGTCCGGCGCCTCGGCCGTCACCGTGAGGCCCGTGCCGACCCGGTCGATTCCCTGATGGTGGTGGCAGCGGGCCTCGGGAACGTCGTTGCCCAGCACGCCGTCGATCGCGCTGCCGGCATGCAGGTCCAGGCGGGTCCGGCCGAGGGTGAAGGCCTCGGTCTCGGGACTGTGCCCGTCGTGGCCGACGAGTTCCGGTAGGTGCTGGTGCAGCGTGCCTCCGTGCAGCACGTTCAGCAGCTGCATGCCGCGGCAGATGGCCAGGACGGGCAGGCCGGCGTCGAGCGCGGCCTCGATCAGGGCCAGCTCGACCCGGTCCGCCTCCGGGCTGCCGCACCGGGTCCGGGGATGACGTTCCTGTCCGTACAGCGCCGGATCCACGTCGGGGCCGCCCGGCACCAGCAGTCCGTCGAGCTGGGGCACCGTGTGCTCGGCGCCGGGCACCAGCGGCACCAGCAGCGGGATGCCGTCCGCCGAGGCGAGCATGTCCACGTGGGACTGGAGCGCGAGGCTGACGGTTGTCTGGAGGCCCTGCACGGTCACCGGAACCGTTCGTGCGCTGATTCCGATCACGGGACGCGCGGGGCCTTCCCGCCTCTGCGCATAATTGTTGAAGGATGAGTTCATGGACACCCTCATAACTTCCGGAAATCGCCGTTCCAGGCGGTTCCGCCGCACGGGACGATGGTGCGGCGAATGAGGTGGGGAATCATCGGACGATGGCGGGCCGGCGACCATCGCGGCCGACCGTACAACGGTTCCTCGGCGACTCGCAACCATCGCCGGCGGCTTCGCGGGAACGCTACGGAATGGGCCGTCGTCCGGTGGCGACCGAGCCGGACCGCCGCCGTCGCCGATCGTTCAACTGAGGCGGAGCGTGAGCGGAAACCGCTGTTCAGCGGCGTGCTCGGCTCACCGGGGCGCCGTGGCGTCCATCGGTCCTTGACCGGGACTAAAGAGGCTTTCGTCAAACTGCGAGGCGTCCGTGCGGGTCCGGCGTAGCGGTTCGATGTCCGTCGCGACACCAGCGCGTCACGACCGGTACAGTCATCTTCCGGAAGGACGGCAATGGCAACAATCGAGGTCCCGGTTCTCATCGTCGGCGGCGGTGGATGCGGCTTGTCCGCATCTGTCTTCCTCTCCGACCACGGCGTAGGTCATCTGCTGGTGGAACGGCACTCGGAGACATCGAGAATGCCGAAGGCGCATTATCTGAACCAGCGCACCATGAGCATCTTCCGTCAGCACGGGCTCGACGGCGAGGTGGCCGAACTCGGGGCGTCGATCGAGGAGTTCGGAAAGCTCCGGTGGCTGACGTCGCTCGGCGGCGACCGGCCGCTCGACGGCATCGTCGTCCAGGAGATGGACGCCTTCGGCGGTGGTGAGCTGCGCGAGACCTACGAGGTGGCCGGGCCGGTCATGCCGGTCAAGCTGCCCCAGGTCCGGCTGGAGCCGATCCTGCGCCGGCACGCCGAGCAACGCAATCCGGGCCGGATTCTGTTCAGTCACGAGCTGGTCGGCTTCGCCGAGGAGGGCGACCGGGTCGTGGCCGAGGTCCGCAACGTCGACACCGGTGAGGTCACCACCGTCGTGGCGCGCTACCTCGTCGCGGCCGACGGCGGCCGCACGGTGGGCGCCGCGCTCGGCGTACGGATGGAAGGTCTTCCCGGTTTTCTCCAGGTCACGACCGCGTACTTCACCGCGGACCTGTCGCCGTGGTGGCAGGAGGGCACGCTCCTCACCCACTTCCTCAACCCCTACGACCCCGATCTGTCCAGCAACCTCATCGAGATGGGACCGACCTGGGGCAAGCACTGCGAGGAGTGGGTCCTGCACTTCCCGCCGGGCGACCCGGAGCGCTTCCCGCCGGAGACGATCGTGCCCAAGATCCGCGAGGTCCTCGGGCTGCCCGAGCTGGAACTCACGCTGCACCACGTGACGAACTGGGCCGTGGAGTCCCTGGTCGCCGACCGCTACCGGGTGGGCCGGGTGCTGCTCGCCGGCGATGCCGTGCACCGGCAGCCGCCCACCGTCGGGCTGGGGCTGAACACCGGGATCCAGGACGCGCACAACCTCGCGTGGAAGCTCGCCGCGGTGCTCGGCGGCCGGGCGAACGACAGGCTGCTGGACACGTACGAGGCGGAGCGGCACCCGATCGGGCGGCACAACGTCGACTGGGCGGTGTCCGCGGCCCTGCACCACCACGCGATCCTCGAGGCCATCGGCCTCGGCCAGCACACGCCGCAGCCGCGCCGCGACCGGTCGTTCGCCGCGCTCGTCGACCCGTCTCCGCTCGCAGTCGCGGCGCGCGCCCGGTCGGCGGAGATCTTCGCCACCCACCGGGGCGGGTGCCAGGCGCACGACGTGGAGATCGGCTTCGCGTACGAGGAGGGAGCGGTCATCCCCGACGGCAGTCAGCCGCCGCCGCGGGAGCCCCTGCGGGACGTGTACCACCCGACGACGCGGCCCGGCCACGTGCTGCCGCACGCGTGGATCGAAGGTGGCGGCCGCGTCCTGTCCACCCAGGACCTCACCGGCACGTCGACCGGCTTCGTGCTCATCACCGGCCCGCAGGCGGCACCCTGGCAGGAGGCGGCCGCGGAGGTCGCCACCAAGTTCTCCGTCCCGATCGTCACCGCGTCGATCGGGGCCGGCGGGGAGTACGTGGGGGCCGACGGCCGGTGGCAGGACGTCCGGGAGATCACGGACGAGGGCGCGATCCTGGTACGGCCCGACAACCACGTCGCGTGGCGCAGCGCGGGCGCCGCAGCGGATCCCGTCGGGGACCTGGCCGGTGCGATCGGGCGCCTCCTCGACAGCCAGCCGGGGCCGGCGCTCAGCTGACCTCTCTATCTGCCACGCCCGGACCATCGGTCCGGGCGTGGGTCGTTGTGCCGGCCGACGTCAGCGAGCAGTGCGCACACAACCGGGCCGGGGTGGCAACCGCCACCCCGGCCCGGCCGGGGACTTCGGAGGAACGATCAGGAGGAGGCCGCTGTCGCGGCGGTCCTCGGGAGCGCGGCGAGCACCTGGTCGACGGCCTTGCGCGCGTCGGCGATGCACGTGCCGACGCCGACCCCGTCGTACGCGGCGCCACACACGGCGAGCCCGCGATGAGCGGCCAGCGCGGCACGCAGCCGGGCCGTCCGGTCCAGATGACCGACTGTGTACTGCGGCAGTGCGCTGTCCCACCTGGTCACCCGCGTCGCCACCGGGGCACCCACGGCGCCCGTGGCCTCGGCCACCTCGGCGGCGGCCAGCGACGCGAGGTCGGCGTCGTCGCGCTGCAGCAGCGTCTCGTCGCCGACCCGTCCGATCGAGCACCGGAGGATCTCCACCTCGCCCGCCAGATGCGGCCACTTCACCGTCGAGAAGGTCACCTCGTTCACCGCCCGCCCGTCCACCGCCGGCACGCGGTACCCGCAGAACCCGCGTGCGGCGAGACCGCCGGGGAACGCTCCGCGCGGGTAGGCCAGCGTGACGATCCCGACGCTCGCGTACGGGATCTCCGCGAGCTCGGCGGCGGCCGGGGCGACACCGGGTACCCCGGCCAGGAGCCGGCCGGCGGGCCCGGCCGGGGCGGCGACGATCACCGCGTCCGCGGTCAGATGTTCCGTCCCGGCGGCGGAGGAGACGGTGAGCCGCCAGCCGTGTTCGCCGGGGGAGAGGGCGGTGACCTCCGCGCCGGTCCGCAAGGTCGCTGCCGTCGAGTCGGCGCGCACCGCCGCGGCCAGCACCGTGGCCAGGTTCCCGAGGCTGCCGGTCAGGGTGCCGATGCCGGTCGGAGGCTCCTGCCCGTCCGGGGGCGGCGGCGGGATGAGCGAGGCCGCCGCCCTGGTCAGTGACGGGTGCTTCCGGGACGCGTTGGCCAGGGGAGCCAGCATGGCCTCGAAGGACAACTCGTCGGAGCGGCCGGCGCACACGTCGCTGAGGAAGGGATCGACGAGACGGTCCAGCACCTCGCGGCCGAGTCGCTCCGAGACGTACGCCGCGACGGAAACGTCGCCGTTCCGCTCGGTCGGGGGCAGATCGACGTCCCTGCGGGCCCGGGCCACGCCCTCCGCGGAGACGATGCCGGAGCGGGCGAGCGCGTCCATGTCCGACGGCACGCCCATGAACTGGCCGGCGGGCAGCGACCGGAGTGCGCCCCTCGTCCAGATCGCCGTGGCGGTGGCGCCGGCCAGGACCAGCTGGTCGCCGAGACCGGCTGCGGTGAGCAACCGGGTTGTCTTGGGACGCCGCGCGTACAGCCCCTCGGCCCCCTCGTCGACAGTGACACCGGCCACCTCGGACGCGGCCAGCTTCCCGCCGAGCCGCGACGACGCCTCGAGGAGGGTGATCCGTACCGATGCCTCGCGAAGGTAGAAGGCTGCGGTCAAACCCGCGACGCCGCCTCCCACGATGACCACGTGTGGCACCCCGTCTGCCCGTTCCGGTTGGTTGTCCACCATGTCGCCTGCTCTTTCGTCGGTGCGATGTCCGTGGCAGTTTCGCCGAGGCCCGGTGAATCCCGGTCGAGCGCGGGTGGACCCGGCGGTGTGCGGTGTGAACCGCGGCCGTTACTGTCCGGCTTCCTGCTTCCGCTTCAGCTGCTCGGCGAACAGGCTCCACTCCTTGCTGATGCTGTCCGCGATGGGAGCGATCACGCTCAGCCAGTGCGGCGGGATCGAGCCGGCGACGTCGCGCCACCGATCCGGGGCGCCCGCGTGCCATGCCATCCAGCGGATGAACGCCCGGCCGCCCTCGGTGTAGCGGATCGACGGGTCGGTGGCCAGTTTCTCCGCCACCCCGGCCCAGGTGAGTGGGGCGTCCGAGCAGCCCTTGCGTCGTACCACCGCGCGCGGAGCCGCCGGCGAGGCGGCGGTCGCTGTCGCGGCTCTGTCGTCCGGCTCCCCGTCCGGGCGGTCCGCGGGCTGGCGGTGCCCGTTGCGCTCGGGGCTGATGCCACGGCGGAGCCGGGCGCTCACGTCGTGCACGGTGCCGAGGGAGACGTCCGCCTCCCGGGCGACCTGCCGGAGCGGGGCGTTCGGGTGTGCGCTGAGGTACTCGGCGGCGCGGCGCCGGCCCTCCGCGGCGGTGACCGGGCGCCGCCTCCCGTCCCGGCCGATCCGCTTGCTCCCGGGATCGACGGCGCCCGCCGACCGGGCGCGCAGCGAGGCGATGGTCTTCGCGCTCAGCCCGGTGATGCCGGCCAGGGCGCGATCGGACCAGTCGGGATGCTGGGCCAGGACCCGATCGGCGCCGGCCAGGCGGTCGGCCCGGGACAGGGGAAGCCCGTGGGCGATGTTGGCCTTCATCGCCAGGACGAGTGCCTCGGAGGCGGTGCAGTCCAGGAAGCGGGCCTTGATGACCTGGTCGCCGCGGAGCCGGGCGGCTTCCAGCCGGTGCAGGCCGTCGATGACGCACCAGCCGTCCTCCTGGACGAGGATCGGCGGAAGCTCCGCGGTGCCGGCCGCGTCGACGAGCAGTTGCACGTGGGCGGGGTTCGTCCCGCCCTGACGCAGACGAAGGTTGGGTGACAGCGCGTTGACGGGCACGTCCCGCGCCGGGAGCCTCTCGAAGTTCCTCAGATCGAATCCGTCCCCGTCGGTGGACCCGTCGTCGTCCGACACGGCGAGCGCGAGGCTCTCCCTAGCCAGAGCAGCCTGCCCGTTGCGGCGAGACATCCGGTGCGACCCCCCTCTGTTGCGGTTTGCGACGAGGTTGGCAGAGGGATCTTTAGCCGCAGTCGAGACGGGGTGGACAGGGCTAGCCGTCGGCCGGTCGTACCCCGGTGCTGGTGAGGGCGCTGCCGAACCAGTGGGTGAGGGTGTCGGTGAGGGTGTCGGTGCTGCCGGGTGAGGTCCAGGCGACGTAGCCGTCGGGTCGGATGAGGACGGTGTCGAGTGGGGTGTCGGGTTGGTGGGTCCAGGTTCCGGTGACGGTGTCGACGCGGTCGTGCCAGTGGTAGGTGGGTGGTGTGGTGGTGTCGGTGGTGACGAGGACGGCGCGGGCGGGGTGGAGGAGGTCGGCGATGCGGGTGTGGGTGCCGTCGGGCAGGGTGAGTTGGTGATCGGGTGGCATGCGTCGGCCGAGCAGGGGGTGGTCGCCGGGGCCGGTGTCGTAGCGGATGCCCAGCCCGCTGAGCATCCCGGCGAGATGTCCGGCTGAGTCGCGGTAGGTGGCCAGCTCGGCGAGCACACCGCGGACCGGGTCCATCTCCTCGCCGGTGAGCCGCAGCTCGATGGCGGCCCGGGCGTTGCGGGCCAGCTGCCGCCCGATCGGGAGGCGCTCGGTCTGGTAGGTGTCGAGCAGGCCGTCCGGCGCCCAGCCCCGTACCGCCGCCGCCAGCTTCCAACCGAGGTTCACCGCGTCCTGGACGCCCACGCTCAAACCCTGCGCCATTGCCGGTGGCTGCACGTGAGCGGCGTCGCCGGCCAGGAACACCCGGCCACGCCGGTACTCCGCGGCGACGCGCGAGGCGTCGGTGAAGCAGCTGATCCAGCGACACCGTCCGTGGTGGATGGACTCACCGGTGAGCCGCTGCCACGCGTCGGCGAGTTCCCGGTAGCTCAGCGAGTCGCGGTCCTTCGGGCGCATGCCCCGCTCGTGCACGACGACGCGGGTGACACCGTTCTCCAGGTCCATCGCCATCACCATGCTGCCGCCGGGCAGGTTCTCGCCGATGCGCCGGCGGCGGGTGTCGATCCCGGTGACGTCGGCGGTGTAGAACCCGCGGGTGGGTTCCGGGCCGGTGAAGTCGATGCCGGCGAACCGGCGGACGGCGCTGCGTCCGCCGTCGCAGCCCACCAGGTACCGAGCGGCGTCCCGGCCGCTGCCCTCCGGACCGTCGAAGGTGACGACGACGCCGTCCGCGCTCTCCTCGAAGCCCGTGACCTCGTATCCACGGCGCACCGGCACCCCGAGTTCGGCCACCCAGCCTTCCAGCATCCGCTCGGTGCGGAACTGGGAGATTCCCCGGAAGCCGGCGTGATTCTCCGGCAGCAGGCCGAGGTCGAGGGGCACGCCACCGAAGTGGCTGTCCGCCGGCTCCGTCGCGCCCAGCCTGCCCAGCAGCCCACGCTGGTCGAAGCACTCGGCCGTACGCCGGGTGAAGCTGGCGCCGCGCGACTCCGTCGGCCGCTCGGGCAGCTTCTCGTAGACGACGACATCGGCTCCGCCGAGGCGCAGTTCGCCGGCCATCATCAGGCCGACGGGGCCGGCCCCGACCACGATCACGTCCCGGGTCATCGCGCTGCTCCGATCCGGCCGGCGTCGACGCTGCCGAACCAGTGGGTGAGGGTGTCGGTGAGGGTGTCGGTGCTGCCGGGTGAGGTCCAGGCGACGTAGCCGTCGGGTCGGATGAGGACGGTGTCGAGTGGGGTGTCGGGTTGGTGGGTCCAGGTTCCGGTGACGGTGTCGACGCGGTCGTGCCAGTGGTGGGTGGGTGGTGTGGTGGTGTCGGTGGTGACGAGGACGGCGCGGGCGGGGTGGAGGAGGTCGGCGATGCGGGTGTGGGTGCCGTCGGGCAGGGTGAGTTGGTGATCGGGTGGCATGCGTCGGCCGAGCAGGGGGTGGTCGCCGGGGCCGGTGTCGTAGCGGATGCCCAGCCCGCTGCCCAGACCGATGAGGTGCTCCGCCGCCGCCTTCGCGGTGGCCAGGTCGGACAGCACGCGACGCAGGGGTTCCACGCCGTCGTCGCCGAGGTACAGCATCGACGCGGCCTTGGCGTTGCTGATCAGCTGCCGTCCGATCGGGTGGCGTTCGGCCTGGTAGGTGTCGAGCAGGCCGTCCGGCGCCCAGCCCCGTACCGCCGCCGCCAGCTTCCAGCCCAGGTTCACCGCGTCCAGCAGGCCGGCGCTGAGCCCCCAGGCGGCAAGCGGTGGCATCTCGTGCGCGGCGTCGCCGGCGAGGAAGATCCGGCCGCGCCGGTACTCGTCGGCCACCGCTGAGGCGTTGCCGCTGGCCCACAACCACGGTGCCGCGCCGTGGTGGATGGATTCGCCGGTGAGCCGCTGCCACGCGTCGGCGACCTCGGTGAACGTCAGTGCCGCCGGATCGGGGTGCGGGCGCAGCGCCCGGTCGTGGATCACGATGCGGTAGCGGCCCTGGCCGACCGGAGTGCACACCACCATGTTGCCGCCGGGAAGGCGTTCACCGATCGGTCGCGGCCGCAGCGCCACCCCGGTGACCTCCGCGGTGTACATGCCCCGGGTGGCCGGCGTCGCGTCGGCCCCGATACCGGCCAGCGCACGGACGGTGCTTCCCGCGCCGTCGCACCCGACCAGGTAGGCGGCGGTCTCCTCGACGCGTCCCGCGGGCTCGTCGAAGGTCGCCACGACCCCGTGCTCCGTCTGCCGCAGGCCGACCAGCTCGTGGCGCCGGCGGACCGGTACGCCGAGTTCGTTCAGCCACCCCGCCAGCATCTCCTCGGTCCGGGACTGAGGCAGGCCCAGCACACCACTGTGGTCGTCGTCGAGCATGTCGAGAGCGATCCGCACGCCCCCGAAGTGGCCCATCGGGCCCCACCGGAAGGCGCCGAGCCGGGGGAGCAGACCGCGTTGGTCCAGCGACTCGGCGGCGCGCCTGTTGAAGCCGAGCGCGCGGGACTCACCGGTGGGCGCGGCGAGCCGGTCGTAGACGCGGACTCTCGCCCCACCCAGGTGCAGTTCGCCGGCGAGCATCAGGCCGACCGGGCCCGCGCCCACCACGATCACATCAGTTTGCATTGTTTCGGACCTCCACGCGCCGCGGCCAGAGAATCGCGACGCCAAAGTACACATCATTGCCGCGCGGCTCAACGTCGAACCATCGAAACGCGCTCAATTGTTCGACCGTGCATTCCTCCTGGTTGAACCGGTGGCCGCGCAGAGCAATTTCAGAGATGCCGGATGTCGTGCTGCCGATCAGGATGGACACAAAAGCACGAGGGAAGGATTCCAGACGTGCCGGTCGGCAGAATCGCGCTCATCACGGGCGCGAACAAGGGCATCGGGTACGAGATCGCACGCCAGCTGGGGGAGCGGGGATACGTCGTCCTCGTCGGAGCCCGGGACGAGGTCCGCGGCAAGCAGGCGGTCGAGTCGCTCTCGGCCCGGGGCGTCGACGCCGTCCGGCTGCGGATCGACGTGACGGACGAGACCTCCGTCGTCGACGCCGCGGCCGAGATCGAGCGGCGCTACGGCCGCCTGGACGTGCTGGTGAACAACGCCGGGATCGCCGGCGGCTCCACCGGTGCCCCCAGCACGGTGAGCGCGGCCGATCTCCGTCAGGTGTACGAGACGAACGTCCTCGGTGTCGTGTCGGTGACGAACGCGATGCTCCCGCTGCTGCGCCGCGCCGAGGCCGCGCGAATCGTCAACATGTCCAGCCACCTGGGCTCCCTCACCCTGAACTCGGCACCGGACTCGCCGTTCGCCGGCCTCAACATGGTCGCGTACCAGTCGTCGAAGACCGCGCTGAACGCCGTCACTGTCGCGTACGCCAAGGAGCTGCGGGACACGCCGATCAAGGTGAACGCGGCGAGCCCCGGAGTGGTGGCGACGGACCTCAACCACCACCGCGGAAACCGGACTCCGGCTCAGGGGGCGGCGATCGCGGTCCGGCTGGCGACGCTCGACGACACGGGACCGTCGGGCGCCTGCCTGGCGGAGGAAGGCGTCGTTCCCTGGTGACAGGCCCGGGGCGACGGATCGACGACTTGACGACAAGGGGGACAGGGATCGTGGCGGTAGATGGGCCGATTCTGGTGCTGGGCGGTACCGGCCGGCAGGGTGGTGCGACCGCTCGCGAGCTGCTGAGGCGAGGGCGGGTGGTGCACGCCCTGGTCCGCGACCCGCAGGCTCCCGCGGCGCGGGCGCTGGCCGACGCGGGCGCCGTGCTGGTGCGCGGCGACTTCGACGACGAGGCCTCGTTGCGGGCGGCGATGACCGGCGTGCACGGGGTGTTCAGCGTCCAGACGTTCCGGACGCCCGGCGGGGTGGCCACCGAGGAGCGGCAGGGCAAGGCGGTGGCCGACGCGGCCGCCCGGACCGGCGTGGGGCACCTCGTCTACAGCTCCGTCGGCGGCGCGGAACGGTCCAGCGGTGTCGACCACTTCGAGAGCAAGTGGCACGTCGAGCAACACATCCAGAAGCTCGGTGTCCCGGCGACCGTCCTGCGGCCGACGATGTTCCACGAGGTCTTCCTGGACACCGGTCCCCGCCTCGTGGACGGCCGGCTGGTCCTCGGCCTGTGGCTGCGGCCCGACGTCCCGCTGCAGCTCATCGCGACCAGCGACATCGCCGGGTTCGCCGCGGACGCCTTCGAGGATCCGGACACCTGGCTGGGCCGGCAGGTGGAGATCGCCGGTGACGAACTCACCGGGCCGCAGATGGCCGAGGCGTTTGCGCGCGTGGCGGGCATTCCGGCGCGCTACCAGGAGCTGCCCATCGACCAGCTCCGAGCCGTTCGCCCGGACCTGGCGGCCATGTTCGACTTCTTCAACGACAGGGGCTACCGCGCCGACCTGCCGGCACTCCGCCGCATCCGGAAGGACCTGGTCAGCCTGGAGGACTTCCTGCGTACCAGCTGGACCGCCCCTGTGGCGGCCTGACCAGCCGACGCGACAAATGTGCCCGCCCTCCCGATCCGGGGAGGGCGGGCACATCGCGCGGATCAGGTGACGACCGGGCCGCTGGTGCGGCTGCGCTTGAGCTCGAAAAACCCGTCGGTCCGGGCCAGCGCGAGCACGCCGTCCCAGAGCCGGAGCGCGGCGTCGCCACGCGGGACCGGTGACACCACCGGGCCGAAGAACGCGACGTCCCCCACCGCGATGACCGGTGTGCCCACGTCGGTGCCGACCCGGCTGATGCCGTCGTCGTGCGAGGCTCGAACGGCCTCGTCGAACTCGTCGGACCCGGCCGCCGCGGCCACCCCCGGATCCATGCCGGCGGCGACCAGCGCCGCCTCGTAGGTGGCCCGGTCCCGGGACGCCCGGTCGACGTGGAACCGGGTACCCAGTTCGGTGTAGAGCCGTCCCAGCGACTCCGGCCCGTACCGCTGCTCGGCGGCGACGCAGACCCGCACCGCCTCCAGCGAGGACCGCAGACCCGTCCGGTACCGCTCGGGCAGGTCGTCGCGCCCCTCGTTGAGCACCGCCAGACTCATGACGTGCCAGCACGGCCTGACCGGACGGTGTTCGGCGACTTCGAGAATCCACCGAGAGGTGATCCACGCCCATGGACACGTCGGGTCGAACCAGAAGTCCACAGTGGTACCGACACCGTCCGGCATCGCCGGCCTCCTCGCAGTGCTTGTGATCGGAACTCGTACGACTCGCGAGTGCGGCCGGCGGATCAGCCGAGCGGCTCCCAGTGGTAGAAGCGGGTGGCCATGGCGTCCGCGGGGGAGCGCCAGGTCGCCGGGTCGTACGGCTCGATGAACGGCTTCAGGTCCTCGCTGATCCTGATGAACCGGGGGTCGGTGCGGGCCTCGATGATCCGCTCGCCGCCGTACTCGCCGTCGAAGTCCTGCAGGTGGAAGTACAACCCTCGATAGCTGAAGAGCTCCCGACGCCGGGTGCCCATGCGCTGCGGCATGTCGGTCCGGTCGAACGCGCCGAACAGTTCGGCCACCTCGGTCGACGACTGCGGTTGCATCCGACCGACGATCAGGGTGCTGTGCATGTCAAGCTCACCGCCTTCGTTGCGGGATCGGGGGTGGACGCGATCAGTAGTTCCCGAGGCCGCCGCAGACGTTCATCGCCTGCGCGGTCACCGGGGCGGCGGCATCACTGACCAGATACCCGACGAGGCCGGCGACCTCCTCGGGGGTGGAGTACCGGCCGAGGGGGATCTTCGCCTCGAACCGCTCGAGGATCGCCGCCTCGGTCGTCTCGAAGTGCGCGGCGTAGCCCTGCCGTACCCGCTGGGCCATGGGCGTCTCGACGTAGCCGGGACAGACGGCGTTCACCGTGACCCCGGTCTTCGCCAGTTCCAGTCCCAGCGCCTTCGTGAAGCCGACGACACCGTGCTTGGACGCGGAGTACGGGGCGCCCAGCACCACACCCTGCTTGCCGCCGGTCGACGCGATGTTGATGATCCGTCCCCAGCCGCGGTCGAGCGACCCGCCCGACCGGAGCACCTCCCGGGTCACCCGGAAGACGCCGTTCAGGTTGGTCTCGATGACGTCGTACCAGAGTTCGTCACTGATGTCGCTGGTCACCCCGCCGCCGCTGCGGCCGGCGCTGTTGACCAGGACGTCGACACGCCCGTACCTGCGCACGGCGGCAGCCACCAGCTGTTCGACGTCCTCACCGCGCCGGACGTCGGCGGTCACGCCGTCGGCGTCGTGACCGGCCGCGCGTAGCTTGCCGACCGTCTCCTCGACGGATTCGGGGTTCCGCGCACAGACGAAGACCTTGAGGCCGTCACGGGCGAGTCTCTCCGCCACCGCAAGGCCGATTCCGCTGGTTCCACCGGTGATCAGCGCAACTCGCTGTCCGTTGTCCGTCATTCGACCCGCCCCTCACCAATATCGTGTCGCGGCAGTATCTCAGCAATTTCAGAAATCTCACTCGAGCCTCGGTGGAACCATTTGTTTCAACCGCTCCGGCTCTCCAGTTGAACGACCTCGGCGGAGCTTGCGATCGGAAAAGGCACCGATCTATCGTCTGGCAACCCCGCAATTTCCCATTCCTGGAGGAGAATCATGTCCGCATTGCCTACCGTGCCCGCAGTGCGGGACAACTCGGCGGCCTACGCGCTGCTCGATCTGATCCAGGGTTCGGTGATCACCCAGGCGATCTCCGTGGCGGCCAAGCTCGGCGTCGCCGACGTTCTCGCCGACGGGCCCCTGCCGGCCGAGGAGATCGCCAAGCGCGTCGGATCCGACAGCGAGGCGACGTACCGGCTGCTGAGGACTCTCTCCGGTTGCTCGGTGTTCGCGCTTCGGGCCGACGGCCGGTTCGAGGTCACGCCGATGGGTGACGCGCTGCGCGAGGGCGCCCCGGACTCGATGCGCGGCATCGCCATGCTGATGGGGCACCCGCTGCTCTGGGAGGAGTGGGCGCACCTCATCGAGTCGGTCCGCACCGGCGAGGCCAACATGCCCAAGCTGCGCGGCATGGGCGCCTACGAGTTCCTCATGTCGAACCCCGGGTACGCCGCCGAGTTCTTCCAGGGCATGGGCAGCATGTCCGACTCGGAGACCGACCCGGTCCTCGCGGCGTACGACTTCTCGAGCTTCGGCACCATCGTGGACGTCGTCGGCGGGCGCGGCCGGCTCCTGGCCGGCATCCTCGCCGGGGCCACCAAGGCCCGGGGCATCCTGTACGACAACGAGGTCGCGACCGCTGACGCGCCGGCGACGCTCGAGGCCGCAGGCGTCGCCGACCGGGTCACGATCGAGAACGGTTCCCACTTCGACAAGCTGCCGGCCGGGGCCGACGCCTACGTGCTCAAGCACATCCTGCACGACTTCCCGGAGCAGGCATGCCTGCAGCTGCTGCAGAACGTCCGGGAGGCGATCGCTCCCGGCGGCCGGATGCTCGTGATCGAGTACGTGCTCGAGGAGAACAACAAGCGCCACATCGGAAACATCATCGACCTGTGGCTGCTGCTCCTCCTCGGCGCGAAGGAGCGCACCCTGCCGCAGTACACCGAGCTCTTCGCCAAGGCGGGCATGAAGGTCACCAGGGTGATCCCCACCGCCTCGCCGGTCTCGATCATCGAAGCCACTCCCGCCTGAGCCGCGGCGCGTACCCCCCGGCTGCGGGACTCCCACGAGAAGCGAGGTCAGATCATGGATACGGATGTCATCGTCATCGGTGCTGGTCCCACGGGACTGATGCTCGCTGCCGAACTTCGCCTCGGTGGCGCGGAGGTCACCGTCTTCGAACGGCGGAGCGAGCGGAGCTGGGAGTCACGCGGCATCGGCTTCACGGCGCGCGCGGCGGAGGTGTTCCAGCAGCGCGGCCTCCTCGAGAGGCTGGAGAACACCGAGATCACCCGGCAGGGGCACTTCGGCGGCATCCCGCTCGACTTCGGGGTGCTCGAGGACTCGCACTTCGGCGTGCGCGGCGCACCCCAGTTCGTGGTGGAGGAAATGCTGGAGAAGCGGGCGCTGGAGCTCGGTGTGACTCTGCACCGCGGGCACGAGCTCACCGACCTGGCCGATTCGGGAGACGGCGTCACGGTGACCGTGCAGGGTCCCGACGGCCGTGCCGAGTACTCGGCCCGGTACCTCGTCGGGTGTGACGGCGGCCGGAGCACGGTGCGGAAGCTGGCCGCCTTCGACTTCCCGGGCCGGGACGCGACGTGCGAGATGTACCTGGCGGACGTCACCGGCTGCGACATCCGGCCCCGGATGATCGGCGAACTGCTCCCGAACGGCATGGTCATGGCGGGCCCGCTCGGCGAGGGCTACTTCCGCATCATCGTCTGCGAGACCGGTACGCCGCCGGACCGCAACCGCCAGGTCACCTTCGCCGACGTGGCGGACGCCTGGCAGCGGCTGACCGGAGACTCCATCCACGGCGGCGAGGCGCGATGGGTCAGCCGCTTCACCGACGCCACGCGGCAGGTCACCGAGTACCGGCGGGGCCGCGTCCTGCTGGCCGGCGACGCCGCGCATATCCACCTCCCCGCCGGCGGCCAGGGGATGAGCATCGGCCTGCAGGACGCGGTGAACCTCGGCTGGAAGCTCGCGGCGGCGGTCCGGGGGACGGGGGACGACGCCCTTCTCGACACGTATCACAGCGAGCGGCACCCGGTGGGCGCCCGGGTCCTGCGCAACACGCGGGCCCAGGGGACCCTGAACCTCAGCGGCAAGGCGACGGAGCCGCTGCGGGCCGTCGTGGCGGAGCTCATCGCGCTGCCCGTGGTGGCGCGACACCTGTCCGGCATGGTGAGCGGACTCGACATCCGGTACGACGTCGGCGCGGAGGGCCACCCGCTCCTCGGCGCGCGGATCCCGGACCGGGACGTGGACCTCGCGGACGGCGGCACCGACCGGATCGCGCGGCTGCTGCACACCGCGCGCGGCGTGCTGATCACCGCCGACGGCTCCGGGGAGACCAGCCGTCGCGCCGCGCCCTGGTCCGACCGGGTCGACGTGGTACGCGTCCGCAGCGTGCCGGTCGGGTCGCGCGAGGACGGGGCCGCGCCGGAATCGGTGCTGGTCCGCCCGGACGGGCACGTCGCCTGGGTCGCGCCGGACGGAGGCGACCTCGACGAGGCGCTGCGGCGCTGGTTCGGCGCGCCCCGGCCGGCCGGCGACACGGCGGACTCCCCGCAGCTCGCGTCCGCCCGATAGACGTCCCGTCGCCAGAGGAGGCAAACGTGACCACCGATACGGTCCACGAGACGGAGCACCTGATCGTCGTCGACGCTCCCGCCGAGCGGGTCTACGCCCTGATCGAGGATGTCGGCACCTGGCCGGAGGTGTTCCCGCCGACCGTGCACGCCGAGTGTCTCGAACGCGACGGCGACACCGAGCTGATCAGGATCTGGGCGACCGCCAACGGCGTCGCCAAGACGTGGACGTCCCGCCGCCGGCACGACCCCGGGCGCCTGAGCGTGTCGTTCCGGCAGGAGCGGTCGCAGCATCCGGTCGGCGGCATGGGCGGGGCGTGGGTGATCGAGCCGATCACCGACGCCAGGTGCCGGGTACGGCTGCTGCACGACTTCTTCCCGGCCAGCGACGAGCCCGCCGACCTCGAGTGGATCAAGCAGGCGGTGGACCGCAACAGCGCGTCGGAGCTGCAGGCGCTGAAGTCCAGCGCCGAGCCGGCGGAGCCGGGCCAGTGCTTCACCTTCGCCGACACCGTGACGGTCGAGGGCAGCGCCGAGGACGTCTACGACTTCCTCAACAACGCCCAGCTGTGGCCGCAGCGGCTCCCGCACGTCGCCCGGGTCTCGCTCGACGAGGATTCGCCGGGCCTCCAGGTGCTCGAGATGGACACCCGGACCAAGGACGGGTCGGTGCACACGACGCGCTCCGTCCGCGTGTGTGAACCCCACCGCAGCATCGTGTACAAGCAGACCGTCACGCCCGCACTGATGACGCTGCACACCGGCCGCTGGCTCATCGAGCCGCAGGGTGCCGGCCAGGTGGCGGTCACCTCGCGGCACACGGTCCGGATCAACACCGCGCGGATCACCGAGCTCCTGGGCCCGGAGGCCGATCTGGCCACGGCGCAGCAGCTGGTCCGCAACGCCCTCAGTGCCAACAGCCTGACGACCCTGCGGGCCGCGAAGGCGTACGCCGAGGGCGGCGGCGGCAGGCACCCGGTCCCGTGACCGTCTCCCCGGTCGTCGTCGTCGGTGCGGGCCCGGTCGGACTCATGCTGGCCTGCGAACTCGGACGGGCTCGCGTGCCGGTCGTCGTCGTGGAGCGTCTCGCCACGCCGATGACCGAGTCGCGGGCCAGCCAGCTCTCCACGTTGACCGCGGAGTTGCTGCACGAGCGCGGGTTCGACGAGCTGCTCGACGAGGCGGTGCACGAGCCGCGCGCGCACTTCGCGGGTCTCGCGTTCGACCTGTCGCAGCTGGACAGCGACTACCGGGGCGGCTGGAAGGTGCCCCAGTACCGGACCGAGGCCGTCCTCGGGCGGCAGGCCGAACGCCTCGGCGTGACAGTGCTGCGGGCGCAGGAGCTGATCGGGCTCACCGAGCGGCCGCACCACGTGGTGTGCCGGCTCCGGGGACCAGACGGTGATCGGACCGTCAGGGCCCGCTTCGTGGTCGGGTGCGACGGGGCGCACAGCACCGTACGCCGGCTGCACGGGTTCCCGGCGTCGGTCACGCCGGCGACGAAGGAGCTGCTGCGGGCGGACGTGACGGGTGTCCGGATCCGCGACCGCAGGTTCGAGCGGCTGGACGGCGGGTTCGCGGTGGCGGCGACCCGCGACGGCGTGACGCGGGTGATGGTGCACCCGCGCGGCCGGCCGGTGACCCGGCGCAGCGGTCCTCCCGATTTCGGCGAGGTGATCCGGGCCTGGCGGGACGTCACCGGCGAGGACCTGTCCGGCGGGACCGCCGTCTGGCTCGACGCGTTCGACAACTCCAGAGGCCAGGCCGACGCGTACCGGCGTGGCCGGGTCCTACTGGCCGGCGACGCCGCCCACTGGCACATGCCGATCGGCGGTCAGGCTCTCAACGTCGGGCTCCAGGACGCGGTCAACCTGGGCTGGAAGCTGGCCGCGACAGTGGACGGCCGGGCCGCTCCGGGGCTGCTGGACAGCTACCACGACGAGCGGCACCCCGTCGCGGCGCGCGTGCTCGACCACGTGGCGGCGCAGGAGATGTTGCTGCTGGGCGGCGCCGAGATCGATCCGCTGCGCGCGGTCCTCGCCGAACTCGTCGCACTCGGCCAGGTCCGCGCCCACCTGGCGGAGACGGCCGCCAACTTCGGCGACCGTTACGGCCCGCCGACATCGCCGCTGGTGGGGCGGCGGGTGGTGAACCTGCGGCTGCGCACGGACTCGGGACCGCTTCCGGTGGCGAACCCCGGGCCGGTCGTGGTCCGGCTCGCCCCCGGCCCGGACGCCGTCCGCCGCACTGTTCCCACGGTCCACGCACGTCCCGACAAGGGTTCCCTTCCGGGAACCACTGCCCTCCTCCTGCGGCCCGACGGCTACATCGCGTGGGCCGGCGACGACGAGGACGGCCTGAACCGGGCGATCGACAAGCTGCTACTCGCGGAAGGTAGGACGGACAATGCCAGAGTTTGACGCGGACGTCATCATCGTGGGGGCCGGCCCCACCGGGCTCATGCTCGCCGGGGAGCTTCGCCTGGCCGGCGTCGAGGCCCTCGTCCTGGACCGGCTCGCCGAGCCGACGAAGCAGTCCCGTGCGCTCGGCTTCTCGGCGCGCACCATCGAGGAGTTCGACCAGCGCGGGCTCCTGCCCCGCTTCGGCGAGCTGCAGACCATCCCCTTCGGTCACTTCGGCGGGCTCCCGCTGGACTACCGCGTCGTCGAGGGCGGCTCGTACGGCGCCCGGGGCAAGCCGCAGTCCCTCACCGAGGGCGTGCTGACCGGCTGGGCCGCCGAGCAGGGCGCCGCCGTCCTCCGGAGCCACGACGTGACAGGTGTGCGGGAGACCGACGACGGCGTCGAGCTGGACGTGGTCACCCCCGAGGGCCGCAAGCAGCTGCGTGCCCGCTACCTGGCCGGGTGCGACGGCGGCCGCAGCACCGTCCGCAAGCTGGTCGGCGTGGACTTCCCCGGCACCGACGCCACGATCGAGATGTGGTTCGCCGACGTGGCCGGCTGTGAACTGCGGCCCCGTTTCTCCGGCGAGCGGGTGCCGGGCGGGATGGTCATGGTGCTGCCGCTGGGCCCGGGGGTCAACCGCGTCGTCGTCTACGAGCGCGGCATGACCCGGCAGGGTGACGGCGCCCCGAGCTTCGCCGAGGTCGCCGCCGCGTGGAACCGGCTGACCGGCGAGGACATCAGCGGCGGGAAGCCGTTGTGGACGAGCTGGACGACCGACGCGAGCCGGCAGGCGGCGGAGTACCGGCGGGGACGCGTGTTCCTGCTCGGCGACGCCGCCCACATCCACCTGCCGGTGGGCGCGCAGGGGATGAGCGCGGGGGTCGGCGACGCCGTGAACCTCGGATGGAAGCTGGGCGCCGTGATCAACGGTCACGCCCCGGACGACCTGCTGGACACCTACCACGACGAGCGGCACCCGGTGGGCGCCCGGATCCTGACCAACACCCTCGCGCAGCGCATCCTGTACCTGGGTGGCGACGAGATGGACCCGATGCGGGCTGTCATGACGGAGCTGCTCGCGTACGAGGAGGTCCAGAAGCTGCTGGTGGGCATGGTCACCGGCCTGGACATCCGCTACGACGTCGGAGCGGGCAGCCACCCGCTGCTCGGCCGGCGGCTGCCGGACGTCGAGCTCAGCGGCGACTTCGGTCCTTCCGGCACGACGCGCGCGTTCGAACTCCTGCACTCCGGCCGGGCCGTCGTCCTGGACCTGGCCGACGACGCGAAGCTGCGCGCCGCGGCCGAGCCGTGGAAGGACCGGGTCGACGTGGTGACCCCGGCGTCGCGGCCGTCCGGCGCGCTGGCCGACGTCGACGCCGTGCTGGTCCGCCCGGACGGCTATGTCGCGTGGGTCCGTCCCGACGCGGCGGACGGCACCGAGCTGCCCGACGCCCTGGCCCGGTGGTTCGGCCGAGCCTAGCCCTCTCGCGGCGGGCGCCGCCGCGATCACGTCCATCAGAGGATGCGAGGAGAAGCATGCCCTTCATCGACCCCGAGAACGGCTACCTGACGGTCATCAACCTGTTCAAGACCGACACCCCGGAGCGTGTGCACCGGCTCGTCGGCGAGATGCGGGCGATCGTCGACGTCGCCGACTACCCCGGCTGGATCTCGAGCACCGTGCACCAGGGGCAGGAGCGGCCCGGCACCGCCAACTTCATCCAGTGGCGAGGCAACCAGGACCTGGAGTCGCGGTACGCCGGCGACGAGTTCAAGCACCGGACGGTTCCGGTGTTCCACGAGATCGCCACGTACATCCGGCTGATGCAGACGGAGGTCGAGCTGAGTCAGCGCCACCCGTCACTGGGTGACGTCACGGAGATCTCACCGGACCGCGACGACTACACGGTCATCGAGATCCTCGGGGTGGCGCCCGCCGACCAGAGTGAGCTGATCCGCGTCCAGGGCGCCATGCACGAGTGGCTGGTGGACGTGCCGGGATACCGCTCCCAGACCGTCCTGCGCGGCATCCGGTCGCGCGGCGTCGGCGGCACCGACGGGGGTCTGACGGCCGTGGGTCAGGAGAAGGACTTCGTGGTGGTCTACTCGCAGTGGGACGGCAAGGAGTCCTACGACGCGTTCCGCGCCCTGCCCTCGGCGGATCAGCCCGCCGCGCGCCGCGCGTCGCTGGACAAGCGGGACTCGCTGGCGACCTCCGCCGAGTGGAACACCTACCGCGTCGTGCACTCCCGGTCCGCGGCGCAGACCACGCCCGCCTGACCCGGTCCACACACCGCCGGCGGCCCCTGGCGTTCTCGCCAGGGGCCGCCGGCGGTGCGGCTGTCGTCCTATCGTGCGGTGATCGTCTCCCAGTGCCACCGGCTGTCGAACGCGGTGACGTCGAGGCCGGCGCCGTCGGCGACCAGCCGGGCGGCGCTGGTCGTCGCCCGGGCGATGAAGCCCGACGTGCGATGCGTGGCCAGCAGGTCCTGCTCGTCGAACGGCTTCCCTTCGCTGCGCAGCAGGCGCAGGTCGACGAAGCCGGTGAAGGTACGTCCCAGCACGACGACGGGCTGTGGACTGCGGATGCTGAAGCGCACCTTGGCGGCGACGTGGCCGTGATGGTGCTGATCGGAGTGGTAGGCGATGTCCGGCATCGTGGGCGGCACGAAGTAGTCCCGGTCCACCACCGCCGGCACCTTCGGCAGGTTGCCGACCAGGAAGTGCCACGAGTTGTACTGCATGCGCGCGGCGATGGACCACGCGGTGTCGGCCAGGTGGGCGGGGGAGTCCCCGAAGTACCGGCGGGCCTGCGGCGTGGGAACCACGCAGCAGAAGAAGTGCGGGATGTCCCACGCCGTGATCGTGGACCAGCTCTCCTCCCGTAGTGACGCGACGAGGCGGGTCAGCGAGCGCATGCCGCGGCTCATCGCGAAGTCGGCGTCGAACACCGTGGTCGCCGCGCACACCGTCTCGTACACCAGGGACTCCAGCCCCGTGCCGAAGTCGCCGTGCGGCTCGACCAGCCAGCCGGGTGACGCGTCGATGCCGGCACCGAGTTCCCCGAGTGTCGCTCCGGAGACGGGGAGCCGGTCACGCAGGCGGGCGCAGAGGTCCGCCTCGGCTCGTTCCACCCTGGCGGTGGCGGGTCCGGCGATCCGCTCGACCTTGTGCATCAACGGTCCGTGGATCTCCCGGTAGAGCTGAACCCGCCCGGCGATCTCGCGTCGGCGCCGCGCGACCGCCACCGCGAGCGCGTCGAGGGCCGCCACCCCGGCCGACGCGGCGGCCGGCACCGGGTCCCCGCCGGGGACCGCGTTGTACGCGACCCGCGTGCGTTCCAGGAGGTGGGCCACGTGGTCGAGCGTCAGCTGGGTGCCGTTGGCCTCCTCGATCCGGCCGTACCCGGCCGACCGGACCAGCAGCGTGAGGCAGACCACCATCAGGACATCGCTGTCCGACCACAGCTCGAGCGGTACGGCGACCAGGCTGCTCAACGCGCAGTCGGGGTGCCCGGGCCACAGCGTCTTGCCGGTCAGGGTGTTGTGGTCGCGGAAGTTGGTGTACTGCCGGTCGCCGCAGTAGAACACCACCGGCGCGGTCCGGCGGACCGCCTCGGTGAGCTCCTCCAGCACCTTCTCCCGGCCGTCCGGGCCGGCGTCGGCCAGCCAGCGGCGGCAGTCGGCGACCGAGTCGCGCAGGCGCTCGTCGGCTTCGGCGAGCCGCGTCCGGTAGTCCGCCAGGTCCTGCGCGGACCAGGGTACGCGCAGCACACCGCCGACGAGGTCGTCGGTACTGGTGAGCGGACCCCTCGACGGCACCCGGACGACCACCCGGCCGCCCGTGGTCAGCCCGACCTCGCCGAGGAAGGCAGCCTCGCTGCCACCGGCCGGCTGCGGCGCCACGCCGCCGCCGTCGTCGCGCCACGAGCGGCCGAACAGGATCCGCAGTGCGCACTCCTCCGCGGCGGGCAGGGCCCGGAGCTGGATGTCCGCCGGGACGTGCCCGTCGAGGGTGAGCAGCGTGTCCAGGGCCGCCGCCAGGTCCGGTTCGGTGGCCGCGCGCTGCCAGACCCGCTTCAGCAGACCGGGAAACCCGGCGTCCCCGGCGACCAGGTAGTCGGGCCGGGCCGCGGCTCCGGCCTGCCGCCCGAGCCGGCTGGGCCGGCGGCTCTGCCGTGCCTTGGCCAGAGCGGCTCTGCGGGAGAGCCCGCTATCGGGCTCGACCGGCAAGGTCATGCTGCCCCTCCGCGGTGAGGTCGATGTGGTTCCAGAGGCTGTCGTCGGTGGCCGTCCACTGCTCGTCCACATAGATGCAGTCGACCGGGCAGACCATCACGCACACCGGGCACCCGGAGCACAGCTCCGGGATGATCACGACGTCCAGCCCCCGGTCGAAGATCGCCCCGAACTCGGGCGGGCAGCTGCGCAGGCACGTGTCGCACGTGATGCACTCGGAAGCCTCGATGCGGCGTGGCGGCTTCTTCCAGTCCTCGTTCCTGGTCCGCTGGGCGATCCGGGCGGCGCGCGCGGCGTCCGCTCCGGCAGCGGTCTCCTTTGCCCACGGCATGTCCTGTCCTCACCTCGTCTTCCTGGTGTCACCCGGGCACGCCGGCGGCCGCCCGGTACGAAGCGCACGGCCGATCAGCGGGAGCGCTCGGAGATCTCCGCGAGGATGCCGTCCCAGAGCCGGACCCGGGCCGCCAGCGCGGTGTTGATGGTGTCCTCGCACTGCTCCCACTTGTCGTTGTCGTCCCCGCACAGGTCGGCGAGCATCTGCATCGCCATCGGCGTGTGCTCCTCGCTGTCCACCTGGATGTGCCGCCGCAGGTAGTCGACGAAGGTGGAGAGCACGCCGACGCCGGCGTCGAGCGCGGCCACCTGGTCGAACATGTCGGGAATCAGGTCCTCGCGGCCGAACGCGAACGCGGCGGCCTGACAGTGCACGGGCGCGCCCTCGATGATCGTCCAGGTCGTACCGATGAACTCGGCCGAAGGCCCGGGCACGCCGGCCTTCTGGGCGGCGGCCCGCACCGGCTCGCCGGCGCGCAGCAGACCGATGAACTCGTCGATCCGGGTGGTGTCGGCGCCCGCCTGACGCATGCCGTTGACGTACAGCTCGAAGTGGCTGATGAAGCCGTCGCCGAGTTCGTCGCTCTCCTCGACGAGGGTGATGTCGTTGATGAGCCGGCTGCTGCCGGGATGCCCGGACGGCACCCAGGGCACCTCGACGCAGGTGAGCTGCCGCTGCAGCGACTTGAGCAGGGACATGAAGTCCCAGACCGCGAAGACGTGGTGCTCCATGAAGGTGACCACCGCGTCGACGGTGTTCAGCTGACCGTAGAGTGGGTGCCCGATCACCTTCTGCCGGGCGGGCTCGACGGCGTCCTTGAGCTTGTCGATGGCGGGGGTGGACCCTCCCCAGTCGTACCGTGACATGACCGTTCTCCTTTCGAGCGGGTGGGGCCGGCGTGGTCAGAAGACACCGAAGTACTCGCGGTGCTCCCATTCGGTGACGTGGTCGGCGGGCGGGTGTTCCGTCGCGCACCAGGCGCGGAAGCGGGACGCCTCGCTCTCCTTGAGCTTCGTCAGACAGGTCTTCAGCGGCGTGCCGAGCAGCTCCTCGGCTCGGCTGCTCGCCCGGAACGCGTCGATCGCCTCGTCCAGCGACGTCGGCAGCCCGTCGGCCTCACCGCCGCCCGGGGCGGCGCCGGCGTCCAGCCCGGCCAGGCCCGCGTACAGCTGCGAGGCGATGACCAGGTACGGATTCGCGCACGGTTCCCCGACCCGGTTCTCGACGTGCGTCGAACTGCCGCCGCTCAGCACCCGGACCATGGCGCTGCGGTCCTCCTCGCGCCAGTCGGCGGCGGTGGGGGAGAGCGTGAACCGCGGCGCCAGCCGGTGGTAGCCGTTCACGGTCGGGACGGACAGCAGGCACAGCTCCCGCGCGTGGGCCAGCAGGCCCTGCACGTAGGCCTCGCCCGCGGGGGAGAGCGGACCCGCCGTGCCGGCGTCCGGCGCGAACAGGTTGCGGCTCGTCGCCGTGCTCGTCACCGACTGGTGCAGGTGCCAGCCGCTCGGGTCGAACCCGTCCAGCCGGGGCAGCGTCATGAACGACGCGTGGTAGCCGCGGCGCCTGCACTCCTGCTTGATCTGGGTGCGGAACAGCAGCATCGCGTCCGCCGCGTCCAGCGCCAGCATCGGGTCGAACGTCGTCTCGAGCTGCCCCGGACCGGACTCGTGCTCGATCGTGCGCAGCGGCAGGCCGAGTGCCATGAGCATCGCGGCCAACGGGTCGGCGACGTCGGCCACCGCGTCGTAGTAGCTGTCGAGGTTGAACTGGTACCCGGGGTTGACGGCCTCCACCGAAGGGGCCGGGCCCTGCCGGCCGAATCCGTTGCCCTCGTTGCCCACCGGCCCGGCGGTCCGGCGCGTCAGGTACCACTCGACCTCGAGCCCGATCACCGGCACGAGGTGCCGGTCGGCGTACGTGGCACACACCCGGCGCAGGACCTCGCGGGACGCCAGCGGGTGCGGCGTGCCGTCGCGCAGGTATTCGTTGCCGAGGACCCAGGCGGTCCGTTGCTCGCGCACCGGCAGCACCTGGAACGTGCGCGGATCCGGGACCAGCACGAAGTCGCCCGCGCCGAGCAGCTCGCCGACGCCGACGCCGGAGTCGGCGAGGAAGTCCACGGCGACGGCATGGCCGGTGTCGAAGAGGAACGGTCCCGGACTGAAGTCCATGCCGTTGCGCAGCACCGTGCGGAAGACGTTTACCGGTACGGTCTTGGACCGGGCCAGGCCGTGCGGGTCGCAGAAGACGACCCGGACGAGATCCACGTCGTCGAGCTGCGCCTCGACCTTCTCGGCCGCGGCAGCCTGCTCGTCGTCCCACAGGCCGAACTCGGTCACGAACGAGGGGCGCCCGACGCCGCTGCCGTCGCCGAGCAGGGACCATCGCCTGGACATCGTCATCGTCCTCCTTGACTCTCGCAGCCGGACGGCAGCATCGTGTGGGCCAGTTCCGACTCGACCCGGGCGGCCAGCCGAAGCACCAGGTCGTCGTCGCCGGGCCGTCCCACGAGTTGCAGCCCGACCGGCAACCCGCGGGACGTCAGGCCGGCCGGCAGGGACAGCGCCGGCTGACCGGTGATGTTGAACGGGTACGTCGCCGGCGACCACGCGAGCCACAGCAGATCGGCCGGGTCGGCGGCCCAGGGCGGGGCGACGGCGTCGGCGTCGAACGGCTCGATCGGGACGGTCGCCATGGCCAGCAGGTCGTAGCGTTCCATCACGGCGGCGAGCGTCGCCCGCAGCGTCATCCGCACCTCCTCGGCCCGTATGACGGCCGCGCCGGTCAGCGACCGCCCGTACCGCACGACCGCCAGCCGGCCCTCGTCGCAGAGGTGCTCGTCCTCCGGCGCCGTACCGTCGGCCTCGGCGGCGGCGACGACATCCACCAGGGCCGCGTACGGGTCGGCGAACGGGACCTCGATGCGCTCGACGCGGTGGCCCAGGCCGGTCAGCACCGACGGGACGGCCTCGGTCACGCCGCGGACCTCGTCGGACGTTCCCGGGAACTCCAGCCAGCCGATCCGCAGCGACGCGGGCGCCGCCCGGGACGCCAAGGGGCCCGTGGACGAGTCCGGGTCCCGCTGGTCCGGCCCGGTCAGCACCGCCATCAGATCGGCGACGTCGGCGACGCTGCGGGCGAGCGGTCCCACGTGCGCCAGGCGGTCGGCGCACGGCGGTACGTAGGGGATCCGGGCGAAGGACGGCTTGAACCCCACCACACCGCAGAACGCCGCGGGGATACGTACCGAGCCGGCCCCGTCCGTGCCGATCGACGCGGCGCACAGGCCCGCCGCCACCGCGGCGGCGGATCCGCCGCTCGAACCGCCGGCGGTCCGGTCCGGTGCCCAGGGGTTCCGCGTCGGCCCGGCGAGCCGGTTCACCGTGCTGGCGCTCCACCCGTACTCCGACGTCGTCGTCTTGCCCACGACGATCGCACCCGCCGCGCGCAGGCGCGCCACGGCGGGCGCGTCCGCCGCCGCGCGGCGGTTGGGCAGGAGCGAGCCCCGGCGGGTGGGAAGGTCTCGTGTCTGGATCAGGTCCTTGACGGAGACCGGGACGCCGAGCAGCGGCCGTTCCCGGAAGGCCGCCTCGCCGACGGTGCGGATCATCCGGTCGGCCGCGTCCGCCTCGCGCAGCGCGCCGTCGCCCGCCACCGCGACGAACGCCCCGATTTCCGGGTCGGTGTCGCGAATGGCGTCCAGGACGTTCCGTACGTGCGCCGCGACCGTCGAACGGCCCGTGAGAAACAGTTGTCTCGTCTCGTGGATGCTGCCGCAGACCGGCTGCCTGATACTGGAACCCGTGAATACCGGCACCGCACCACTACAGGTCATCGACACGTATTCGTGCAAGTGTTCGCGTGCCGGTGGGAGCCGGTCGGAGCAATCGCGGAGAAGAAATGCCTCATCCTTCGGGATGGGCTCTGTTCAACTGCTGAAAAATGGTCTACCAGGCGAAAGCACGCACGGATAAAACAGAAAACACGGCTGTACAGCACATCGACGAAATGACTATTCTGCACAGTCATGATTCCCCGTTATTCTCTGGCCGAGATGGCGGACATCTGGTCGGACCAGGCGCGCTACGCGACATGGACCGAGGTGGAGGTCCTGGCCACGCAGGCGCAGGCGATTCTGGGACGCGTACCGGAGAGCGCCCTCAACGACATCCGGAGCGCCCGTGTGCCTTCGGTGGCCCAGGTGGTCGCGCACGAGCGCGAGCGCGACCACGAGATCCTCGCCTTCCTCGCGGCCCTCTGCGAGGGCATCCCGGAGGACTCCGCCCGGTGGGTGCACCTCGGGATGACCAGCTACGACCTCGTCGACACCGCCCAGGGCTCCACCATGGCCCGGGCCTGCGACCTGCTGCTCGGTGCGGCGGTGCGGCTCCGCGCGGTGCTGGCGGACCAGGCGGTCGCGCACTGGCACACGGTGTGCATCGGACGGACCCACGGGATGCACGCCGAGCCCACCACGCTGGGCCACAAGTTCGCCGGTTTCGCCTTCGCGATCGACAGGTCCGTGCGGCGGCTGCGGGCGGCACGCTCGGAGGTCGCGGTCGGGACGATCTCCGGGTCCGTCGGGACCTACGCGCTCATCGACCCGTTCGTCGAGGAGTACGTCTGCGCCGAGCTGGGCCTCGGCGTGGAACCCGCGCCGACCCAGGTCGTGGCGCGCGACCGGCACGCGCAACTCCTGCACGTGATCGCCCTCCTCGGCGGATGCGTCGAGCAGATCGCCACCGAGGTCCGCCTGCTCTCACGCACCGAGATCCGTGAGGTGGAGGAGCCCCGGCCGGCCGCCTACCAGGGGTCGAGCGCCATGCCGCACAAGCGCAACCCCACGAGCAGCGAGCGACTGGTGGGACTGGCGCGCCTGCTGCGCGGATACTCGGGGACGATGCTGGAGAACGTGGCGCTGTGGCACGAGCGGGACCTGTCGCACTCCTCGGTGGAGCGGGTCGTCCTGCCGGACGCGATGATCGTCGCGCACTACCAGGTGAGCGCGGCGACGGCGCTGGTGGCGGGGCTCCAGGTCTTTCCCGACCGCATGCGGGCGGCCGTCGACCTCACCAACGGCCTGGTCTACAGTTCCGCGGTCCTGGCCGACCTGCTGGAGCGCGGCACCGAGCGGGAACGTGCCTACCGGGCGGTCCAGGCCGCCGCCGACGGAGCCGGCTCCGGCGACGCCGACTTCGGGACCCTGCTCCGGGCCCAGGGGGTCGACGTCGGCCCGCTTCGGCCGGACCGTTTCCTCGTCCACCACGATGTCGTCCTCAAGCGATTGGAAAGCCTCCGTGAACTGGAAGATTGAACGCGAGACGGGCGCCGACCTGGATATGGAAGCGGTCCTGGGCGTCTACCGGTCCTCCGGGCTGGGCGAGCGCCGGCCCGTTGCTGACGTCGCGCGAATGGCCACCATGGT
Source organism: Micromonospora sp. CA-248089 (assembly GCF_050948515.1). NCBI lineage: Bacteria > Bacillati > Actinomycetota > Actinomycetes > Micromonosporales > Micromonosporaceae > Micromonospora > Micromonospora sp. CA-248089. Next base: position 4,051,565 of record NZ_CP192016.1, on the reverse strand, counting down.
GAGATCGGCGAACCTGATCGTGACCTGCCGAATCGAGGGTGAGCTGGTGGGCATCGCGAGGAGTGTTTCCGACTTCTCGTACGTGACCTACCTCTCGGACATCGCCGTCGCGCGTTCCCATCAGCGCTCCGGTATCGGCAAGGCCCTCATCGAGGCGACCCGGAACGAGGCGCCGATGGCCAAGATCGTGCTCCTGTCGGCGCCCGCCGCGAGCGACTACTACCCGCACATCGGTTTCACCCGGCACGATTCCGCCTGGGTGCTCAATCCGTAGCAAGGCAGGCCCGCGGTGCCGGACCCGCACGGCGAAACGGCCGGTGCGGGTACCGGCGTGCCGCGGGCCGGGCGCGTGATCCGCGCCCGGCCCGACCGGTGGTGGTCCCGTCAGCGGGTCTCGGCGGGAAGCTGGGCGTCGCGGCTGATCAGCACCGCGTAGTGGCCCCCGAGCGCCAGCAGTTCGTCGTGGGTACCGCGCTCGACGATCGTGCCGGCGTCCAACACGATGATCTCGTCGGCGTCCCGGATCGTCGACAGCCGGTGGGCGATCGTGACTGTGGTGCGGCCGGCGCTCGCCGCCTCGATGGCCTGGTGCACGGCCTGCTCGGTCTGGTTGTCCAAGGCGCTCGTGGCTTCGTCCAGCACGAGGATCGGCGGGTCGCGCAGGACCGCGCGGGCGATCGCCAGGCGCTGCCGCTCCCCGCCGGAGAACCGGAATCCGCGTTCGCCCACCACCGTGTCGTAGCCGTCGGGAAGAGACATCAGGTGGTCGTGGATGTGTGCGATCTTCGCGGCCGCGACGAGTTCGTCGTCGGTCGCACCGGGCCGGGCGAACCGCAGGTTCTCGGCGACCGAGGTGTGGAACAGGTAGGTCTCCTGGAAGACCATCCCGACCGCCCCGGCGAGCGAGTCGGCGGACATGTCCCGCACGTCGACGCCGTCGATGGTCACCCGCCCGGACGTCACGTCGTACAGCCGCGGAATCAGGTAACTGAGGGTGGTCTTGCCGGATCCGGTCTCGCCGACGATGGCGAGCTTGCGCCCGGCGGGAACGGTGATGTCTATGGCGTTGAGCGTGGGCCGGGCGGCGCCCGGGTACGCGAAGCAGACCCCCTGCATCCGCAGTTCGCCGCGCGGCTTCACCGTGTTGGCGTGCCGGGGCTCGCTGATCTCCACCGGCAGGTCGAGGTACTCGAAGATCCGGTTGAACAGTTCGAGCGAGGTCTGCAGCTCCACGGCGACATCCAGCAGGGACACCGCCGGTCGCAGCAGGTTCTGTTGCAGCGTGGTGAAGGCGACCAACGTACCGATGGAGATCGCCATGCTGTCGCCCCGGCCGCTCTGCCCCGCCACCCAGTAGATCACCGCCGGCATCGACGCCATGACGACCCACGTCGTCGCCTGGCTCCACCGGCCCGCCGTCTGCGAGCGGATCTCCAGATCCGACAAGGTCCGGGACTCGGCGGTGAAGGCGTCGGTCAGCGAGCGGGAGCGTCCCATCGTCCGGGCCAGCAGCACGCCACTGACGGACAACGACTCCTGCACGATCGCGGCGATCGTCGCGTACTGGCGTTGCCGCTCCCGGGTGATGCGGCGCCGCTGGTTGCCCACCCGGCGGCCCACCCACACGAAGAACGGCACCATCACCAGCGACACGATGGTGAGACGCCAGTCGAGGATGGCCATCGCGACGACGGTGGCCACCACGACTGTCACGTCGGACACCAGGGTCGTCGCGGACGTGGTCACGGTGGCCTGCATGTCGCCGATGTCGTTGGTGATCCGCGACTGCACCTCGCCGGCGCGGGTCCGCGTGTAGAAGGCCAGCGGCATGCGCTGCAGGTGCGCGTAGACAGCCGATCGCAGGTCGTGCATGACCTGCTCGCCGACCTTCGTCGACACGTACGTCTGCCAGACGACGAAGGAGCTGTTCGCGACCGAGGCGAGGATCATGCCGAGGGCGAGGACGGTCAGCAGGCCCGTCCGTCCCTGGGGCAGGGCCACGTCCAGGATCTCGCGGATCAGGAACGGGTTGACGAGGAAGACCGCTGAGGTGGCGCAGACGAGAGCGGCGACGAGCAGCAGGCTCCATCCGTACGGGCGGAAGAGCCGGAGGATGCGCCGCAACGGCACATGGGGGTCAGCGGTGGTCACCAGGCCTCCTCAGCCGACGTGCGTCAGGCGCGGCGCGCCACCGGAGGCGTCGTCGCGCCCTCGGGCGCGACGGGGCGGCATGCTCCGGACGAGAACCATATGTCGTGCAAGCCCGCGGAACGCGGCGTCGGACGGCAGTGCGCACAGCCGGGGATCCGCTACCGCAGGCGCTGCTCCAGCGCCGCCCACTCGGCGCGTTCGGCCGCTGTCAGCGGCTCGTCCATGTGCATCGTCACGAATCCCGTCGGCACGCCGGCCCACATGGCTCCCGACCAGATCAGGCCCATCTTGAGGTGATGCAGCACGGAACGCAGCCCGTCCGGCAGCCGTGGGGTCTTCATGATGGGCTCTCCTCATGCGAGTCGATGGACGAGGGCGGCGCCGCCGCGCGACCGCTCCCCATCAGGGCTGCCGCTCGGCGGTCCGGGTGAGGGCGACGTAGACGTATCCGTCCTCCACCCGCACGGGGTAGGTGCCGATCGGCCGGGTCGCGGGTGGGTTGGTGGGTTCACCGGTCCGCAGGTCGAAGCAGGATCCGTGCAGCCAGCACTCGATCGTGCCGTCGTACACCTCGCCCTCGGAGAGTGAGACCTCGGCGTGCGAGCACAGGTCGTGGATCGCGTACACCTGCCCGCCGCTGCGGGCCAGGGCCACCGTGGTGCCCTCGATCTCCAGCGCGATCGCGCCCTCATCCGGGACGTCTGCCACCGGACACGCCTTGACGAAATCCATCGAGTCAGCCCTCTCCCGATCGCACCCGGACGGAAACGACCATCGCCACCTTGCGCCCGGGCCCTCAGGCAGGAACGGAGGGCGGGTCGAACCGCGCTGGAGGCGCCGCCGCCGGGGGCGGCGCGGGCTCGTTCGGGTGGTCCCTCGGACGGCGGAGGAGCCCTCGTGGAACCGACGGAAAGGGACCAGAAGCGTCAGGAATCAAGAAGCACTGGTCGCGCGGCGGCCGCTAGCGTTTGCGGTATGAACATCACAATTCACTCAAGCTTCCTGCCGCACGAGGACGCGGACGCGTCGGTCACCTTCTATCGCGACGTGCTGGGGTTCGAGATCCGCAACGACGTGGGCTACGACGGCATGCGCTGGGTCACCGTGGGGCCGGCCGACCAGCCGCAGACGTCGATCGTGCTGCAGCCGCCGGCCGCCGACCCCGGCATCACCGACGAGGAGCGGCGCACCATCCAGGAGATGATGGCCAAGGGCACGTACGCCGGTGTGCTCCTGTCCGCTCCCGACCTCGACGGGGTCTTCGAGCGCGTCCAGGCCAGCGGGGCCGACGTGGTGCAGGAGCCGATCGAACAGGACTACGGCGTGCGGGACTGCGCGTTCCGCGACCCGGCCGGCAATTTGATCAGGATTCAGCAGGCACGCTGAGCCCCACCCTCGTTCTCTTCGTCAACCAGGGCCGGGAACCGGTCCCGGCCCGCATCGTCATCTCAGCCAGAGGAGGTCGTCACATGCTGTTGCCCGACGTGATCACGATCGGGGCGACGGACCCGCAAGCCGCCCACGCCTTCTACAAGTCCGTGTTCCTGCCCACCGGGGTCGAGCACCGGGACGAGCGGGTCGAACTCGACCTGCACGGTGTCGCACAGCTGGCCGTGTGCCCGTCCGAGGCGCTGGCCGCGGAGGCGAACGTGGAGCCCAAGGCGCCCGGTTATCGCGGCTACGTCCTCACCTACATCGTCGACCAGCCCAGCGAGGTGAGGAGCATTCTCGACGCCGCCGCCCAGCACGGCGCGAGCGTCCTCAAGCCCGCGAAGAAGGCCATGTTCGCCGGCTTCTCCGGTGTGTTCCAGGCGCCGGACGGCGCGGTGTGGAAGCTCGCGTCGTCCGAGAAGAAGGACACCGGCCCGGCGCAGGAGACGCCCGTCCCGAGCGAGGTCGGCGTGCTGCTCGGGGTGGCCGACACGAAGGCGTCCACGGCCTTCTACCAGGCCCTGGGCATGACCGTCGACCGCGACTACGGCAGCAAGTACATCGACTTCAAGCCGACCTCGGGCGGCTGCCGGCTGGGCCTGATGGACGGCGGCATGCTGGCGAAGGACGCCGGGGTCAAGGAGAGCGGCGGCGCCGGCTTCCGCGCGGCGGCCTTCGAGCGCGCCGCGGCGTCGCGCGACGAGGTCGACAGCCTTCTGGCCGCGGTGACTCCGGCCGGCGGCCACGTCGCCGCAGCCGGCGCGGAGACCTCGCCGGGGGTCTACTCGGGATACTTCGTCGACCCGGACGGCTTCCTGTGGAGGGCGACCAGCGCATAGCAGAGCGGGCCTCTGGCCGGGATGTCTCCCGGCCAGAGGCCCGGTGCCGTGCTCAGCCGTCAGCCGTCAGCCGGATCCGGCAACGGATTGGCGTTGCAGTGGGCGTCGACGCCGGCGACCGAGTTCGGCCGGGTGCCGTCCCTCAGGTAGGCGATGACGTGGTTGTTCAGGCACGCGTTGGCGTTGGCGGTCAGGGACGCGCCGTGGAAGACGCCGCCACGCTCCAGGACCAGCCGGGAGTTCGGGAACAACCGGTGTACCTCGACGGCGCCCTGCACCGGCGTGAGGGCGTCGTGTTCCGCCTGGATCAGCAGCATGTTCACGTTCCGGTCGCCGACCTTCGTCGGCTTGCCCGCCGGCACCGGCCAGAAGGCGCACGGCGCGTTGTACCACCCGTTGTTCCAGGTCATGAACTTGTTGCCCCTGCGGTGCTGCTGGGACAGATCGGTCCGCCACTGGTTCCAGTTCCGGGGCCAGGGGCCGTCGACGCACTGCACGGCGCGGTACATCGCGTGAGTGTTCTGGGCGGGGAAGTCGGGCTCGAGGAAGTTGTCCCGAAGCCCGGACGGGTCCCCGCGCAGCACCCAGTCGGCCAGCACCCCGGCGTGGTAGGTCCAGATGTAGCTGCGATACACGTTCACCGAGAAGATGTCGCTGTACTCGGCCGGCCCGATCTTGCCGTCGATCGGCGCCTTGCGGAGCATCGCCATGCCCTTGTAGTAGTTCGCCTCGACCTGTGCCGGCGTCCGTCCGAGGTGGTAGTACGAGTCGTGCTCGGCGATCCAGGCGAAGTAGATCTGGGCCCGCTTCTCGAAGGCCTCGTTCGTCTCCAGCAGGGATTTGTACCCGACGCTGCTCGGCCGCACCACGCTGTCCAGGACCATGCGCCGTACCCGGTTCGGGAACAGGGAGGCGTAGACGGAGCCGACGTAGGTGCCGTGGGAGTAGCCCAGGTAATTGATTTTCTCCTGGCCGAGGGCGATCCGCATGAGGTCCATGTCGCGGGCGGTGTCCGCCGTCCGGAAGTACTTGAGCGTGTCACCGTACTTCTGCCCGCAGCTCTCGGCGAATGTGCGCGCCCGGTTCACCCACACCGCTTCTTCGGCGTTGCCGGCCGGAACGTAGTCGGGCCGGGCCCCGCCCGGGTAGAGGTACGTGGGATCGCAGCTGATCGACGGCTCGCTCGCGCCGACGCCGCGCGGGTCGAAGCCGATCCAGTCGTACGTGGAGCCCACGGAGGTCAGCAGGCCGGTGGAGCCGTCCGCGAAGCGGGTCGGCAGATCCCGTCCGATGGTGCCCGGCCACTGGCCCCGGTTCAACAGGACGACGCCCTGGTACTGCGATTCGGGCGAGGTGTGCTTGGCCCGGGTCAGGGCCAGAGTGATCTTCTGGCCGTTCGGCCGGGAGTGGTCGAGTGGAACCTCGAGGGAACCGCACTCGAGCCCCACGAGATAGTCGTCCATCAGAGGGTCGTCGTCCGGACAAGGTGACCAGGCGATTCCGGCAATCGGCCGGTCGGCCGGCCGGGCCGCCGCCGCGGAGGGGACCACGGTGACCTGTGCCGTCAGACCCAGCGCAACCGCCGCCGCGCCGGCTAACAGTTTTCTCATCCATTCCCCCATTGCTCGAAAGCGAATGCATTCACAGATGCGTGGCCGCTGATTCGACAGGGCTCGACGCGCTTTGTCAAACCAGCTTCACAGGTCGAATCAATGAGTTCGTGCGGCGGCGATTCGGCGGGGGAATGCGGCACGTAACGCTGCAACAGCGCCTATTCGGGTCTTACCTCGCCAGTCCGGCCATTCGAATCGTCCCAGGCTGACGCCGGTGCGGAGGGAAGCGCTGTCGGAGGTCGTGGTGCGGCCATCGATCGGTCGGCCGACGGCGGGGTGCCCGGCCGGCCGACATGGCTGGCGGAAAATGCACAGTGATGGCGACGAGGAGCGGTTCGGCCTGCCGACCCGGTCGGTCGATCATGCGGATCGGGTCGATTCTTCAGTCCTTACGGCACGGGCGTCCGGAGGCGGTGACGGCCGAGGGGAATTCAAATAACTCGATGCCGGCGGATTCGGTCCACACGAAGGGACCCGGCCGAGGGCGACTGCCCCGGCCGGGTCCCTGTCGGACCGGTCACCCGGTGACCAGCGACTCCATCCGTCGGACCACATCGGCCGGCGTCGGGAGCGCGGCGATCTCGGCGGCCAGGGCTCGCGCCCGCCGGGAGTACCGCGGGTCGGCGAGGATCTCCCGGCTGTCCGCGGCCATGGCGTCAGCCAGGTCATGGCTCCCCTCCGGCAGCTCCGACCGGATCGTCCGCGCCGCGCCTGCGGCCGACAGGACGCCGGCGATCGCCCTGGTGTGCGTGTTCGGGGGAGTGATCAGCTGGGGGACCCCCGCCGTCATGATGGTCATCGCGGTGGTCGCCCCGCCGTGGTGCACCGTCAGGTCGCAGGTGGGGACGACGACGTCCAGCGGGATCCAGCCGACGCGGACGTCGTCCGTGTCCGCCCCGAACTCCGCGGCGACCTCCGCGTGCGCCGCGATCACCACCTCGGCTCCCGCGGAGGTGAGCTGCCGCACCAGGTGGTGCAGCGCGCTGCCGGCGAGCATGCGGTGGTGCGTCCCGGAGGTGATCAGCACCCGGGGCCGGTCCGTCGGCCGGGTGTACATCCATCGTTCGAGGCGGCGCTGAGGATTCGTCGCGACGAAACCCATGGGCTGCGCCCGCGCCGACGGCGACGGCCCGAGGGACGGCGGAGTGACGTCGATCAGCATCGCGGGATCCGGGAGCCCGCCCAGGCCCAGGTCCTTCAGCTGCGGCGCCAGCTCCTCCTCGGCCGCCGGATCGATCTCCGTCATCGGGATCTGGAGGTACTCGGCGTGCCGGACGAAGGGGACGCCCAGCCGGGTGGCGAGCAGGCCCGCCGCGTAGCTCATCGAACTCCCGAGGACCACGTCGGGAGCCCAGTCCTCCGCGAGGTCCCGCAGGGTGGGCGTCGCGGCGGCGGCCATCCTGGCCAGGCCGCGGCCGGCGACCACCATCTCGTCCGTCGAGCCGACGCCGGTCAGGAAGTGCCGGATCGGCTCCGGCATGATCGACACTCCGGGTACGCCGATGCCCTCCACCGCATCGATCAGCGGTTCGTTCGTGGCCACCAGGAGCTCGTGCCCCGCGTTGCGCACCGCCTTCGCCAGAGCGGCGGTCGCGTAGACGGTGACGTGGCTGCCGGTGGTGAGGAACAGGAATCTCATGCTCGGTCGCCGGCCTTCCGCGCGGGGCTGCCGGCCTCCGGGCGGCACTCGACCACGAACTGGCCGGACGGCGTGCGCCCGTACGCGGTGACCGCCAGGCCGGCCCGCGCCGCCAGGGCACGGAACTCGTCCAGCGTGCGGGGCTTGCCGCCGGTCTGCACCATCATCATCAGCCCGGCCCGGGCGGCCTCCCGCCCGGGGGAGACACCACCGACCACGACGACGCGACCCCGTGGGGCTGCGGCCTCGGCGCACCGGGTGAGCAGGGCGGCGGCCTCCTCGTCGGGCCAGTCCAGCAGCAGGCGCTTGAGCAGGTACACGTCCGCTCCGGGCGGGAGCGGGTCGAAGAAGCTCTGCCCGCTGACCGCGGCCCGGTCGGCGACCCCGGCGGCGGCGAAGACCTCCGCGGCTCGGGCGACCGCACGGGGCAGGTCGACCAGGGTGCCGTGCACGTGCGGCCGGACCCGCAGGATCTCGGCCAGCGTCTCGCCGGTACCGCCGCCCACGTCGACGACGTGGTGGACGTCCGCCCAGTCGTCGTCGACGAGAACGGCGGGATCCGAGGCGTCGCCGGCCCGATGGCCCATCATGGCGTCGTAGCTCTCCGCGATCTCGGGATGAGCCTCGAGGTCCTCCCAGAACGAGCGTCCGAAGACGGTCTCGTAGCCCGGGCGGCCGGTGCGGACGGTCGCGAGCAGCCCGCTCCAGGCGGCGGCGCTGCGACCGCCGTGGCCGTCGAGGGTGAGCCCGCGCAGCGGACCGGGCTCCAGCAGGGTGCGGGCCGCCTCGTTCAACGCGAACTCGCCCTCGGCCGGCTCCTCGAAGACGCCCTTGCCCACCAGATGGCGCAGGACCCGCGCGAGCGCGTCGCGATCGCAGTCCGTCTTCCGGGCGAGCTCCCCGATCGTCGTGACGCCGGCTGCCACGTGCTCGGCGATGCCCAGTGTCACCACCACCCGCAGGCTCCACGGGGTCGCCAGATCACTGAGCGAATCGACATCCACCTTCTCCGACATTTGCCACCTCCAGTGGTCGACGCGGCTCGACAGCCCACGGCTGGGCCGCCTGGAATTCGCTGCCGGAATTTCCCCACCGGCCCTGGCCGAAGTCGGCCCACTGCCACGCCTGCGGGCGGGCGGCACCGGAGCGCCTCACGATAGCGGCATTCATCGATCCGCACAGCTCGTTCAGAACTGCGCGCGATGGTTCCGGATGCCGTTCGACCGGCGAGAACGTTCAGTTGAACACGGCCGACCGCAATCGCGAGGTTGTGGCGGGATCGGCCAGATGCCAAGCTCCGTCGAGGTCGAGTACGTCGGCGCTCACCGAGCGATTAAATCGGCATTTCCGGCTCCTCTCCTCTGGCGAAAGACGAATCGACATGGCAGACACGTACCAAGCCAGCCGGCAATGGGAACGCATCAGCAGGCACTGGGTGACCGAGGAAGCGGCCGTCGACCTCGCGAATTTCAAGTCGGGGCGGCCGAACCACAAGATCTCGCTGTGGAATCCCGAGGTGAACGGCGTCCGGTACCTGAAGACGCTCGTCCACAACCTGGCGACAGCGCTCGGTCCGGCCGACTGGGAGCGGCTGCGCAGGACCACCCACCGGGACGTGGGCAACCCCATCGCCGTCCGCGTGGGCGGCGAGAGCATCTGCCTCGACTATCTGCAGGCCACCCTCGAACTCGGTTTCATCGAGCAGAGCGTCGACCTGGCGGGTGCGAGCGTCCTCGAGATCGGTGCGGGCTACGGACGAACGTGTCACACCCTGCTGTCGAACCACGACATCGCCGCCTACTGCATCGTGGACCTGCGCAGCACCATGCACCTCAACCGGCGGTATCTCCGGGAGGTCCTCGACGACGCCCGGTTCGCCAAGATCCGTTTCGTCCCGGTGGAGGACGAGGACGTGGACGCGGCGCTGCGCGAGAGCGAGTTCGATCTGTGCATCAACATCGACTCGTTCGCCGAGATGGCCCCGGAGACCGCACGGAGCTACCTCGACCTCATCGGCGAGCGGGGCACGGCCCTGTACGTGAAGAACCCGGTCGGCAAGTACTGGGACGAGAGCCTGGACGGGCACGTCGAGGGCGACGACGCCCTGCGCCGGGCGATGGAGACCGGCCTGCTGCGCGAGGTGCTCGACATCCACGACGACCGGGCGGTGCGCGCTGCCGTCCCGGAGTTCATCGCGGCCTACCGGCCCGGTGACGACTGGCGCTGCGTCGCCGACGCCTGGGCCGTGCCGTGGAGCTTCTACTGGCAGGCGATCTACCGCCGGGGGAGGCCGAGCACCGGCCCGCAGCGGTGACCGTGCCGGGTGACGGAAACAGGCGAGTACCGAAGGTCGGAGGAGCGGTGGGTCCACTGGTGAGCGTGCTGGGGTCGTCCGGATATCTGGGATCGGTCGTCACCGCCCGCCTCTCGCAGCTCCCGATCCGGCTGCGTGCCGTGTCGCGCCGGGTCAGCCCGGTCCCGGACGAGGTGGTGGCCGACGTGGAGGTCCGTACCGCCGACCTCACCGACCCGCGATGTCTCGCCGACGCCGTCGCGGACGCCGACGTGATCCTTCACCTCGGTAAGCACAGCGGCGGATGGCGTGACGCGGACACGCCGGAGGGCGACCGGGTGAACGTCGGCGTCGCGCGCGACCTCGTCGACATCCTCGGCCGGCGACGGCCGGCAGCGGCGCCTCCGGTGGTGGTGTTCGCCGCGACGACCTCGCAGGTCGGCCGTCCGCCCGAGCACCCCATGAACGGCAGCGAACCGGACCGCCCGGAGACGGCGTACGACCGTCAGAAGCTTCGGGCCGAGGGCATCCTCAAGGCCGCGACCGAGGCGTCGGTGATCCGGGGCGTGAGCCTGCGGCTGCCGACGGTCTTCGGCCAGAGCGGGTTGTCCCGCGTGCCCGACGTCGGCGTGGTCTCCGCGATGGCGCGTCAGGCGATCGCCGGCCGGCCGTTGACCATGTGGCACGACGGAACGGTCAAGCGCGACCTGGTGTACGTCGAGGACGCGGCGGACGCCTTCCTGGCAGCCATGCGGCGACCTGACGAACTGGCCGGCCGGCACTGGCTGGTGGGCACCGGCCGGCACGACACGGTCGGCTCGGTGTTCCGTGTGATCGCGGCGTCGGTCGCCGCGCACACGGGTCGGCCGCCGGTGCCGGTGACGTCCGTGCCGCCGCCCGCGCACGCGCCTGTGATCGATTTTCTGAGCGTCACGATTGATCCCGCACCCTTCCAGCTCGCTTCCGGCTGGCGGGCGCGGACGGCGCTCGACGATGCCGTGGACCGCACTGTCGCCGCTCTGCTGGATCGCGGTGAAGCTACCGGAGAGGAGCCCCATGTACGGACGTGACGTGGCCGAGATCCATGACGACCTCAACGAGAGCCGGGGAAAGGACTACCGGACCGAAGCGGAGTACATCACCGAGGTGGTCCGTAGCCGGTTCCCCGGAGCGCGTTCCCTGCTCGACATCGGGTGCGGCGCGGGCGGCCACCTCGTGCACTTCGCCGAGTTCTTCGACACCGTCGGAGGGATCGAGCTGTCGGAGGACATGCTGGCCGTGGCCCGGGGCAAGCTGCCCGGTGCCGGGCTGCACCAGGGCGACATGCGGGGGTTCGACCTCGGCCGCGAGTACGACGCCGTGGTGTGCCTGTTCGGGTCCGTCGGCCACACCCATGACGAGGACGAACTGCGGCAGACGCTGCGCTGCTTCGGGCGGCATCTCTCCGCCGGTGGCGTCGTCGTGGTCGAGCCGTGGTGGTTCCTGGAGAAGTCGGTGGACGGATTCATCTCCGGTGACGTCGTCCGGAGCGGCCGGTCGACCATCGCGCGGATGTCGCACACCGCGCGTTCCGGGCACCGGTCGACAATGGACGTGCACTTCCTGGTGGCCGACCCGGAGACCGGGGTGCGGCACTTCGCCGAGACGTACACCCACACGTTGTTCAGCCGGGCCCAGTACGAGGCGGCCTTCGCCGCGGCCGGCTTCGACGCCGACTACATCGAGGACGTCCAGGGCGGCCGGGGACTCTTCGTCGCCGTCGCCGTCGAGGAGCGGCCGTGACGATCCGGGTGTGGGACTACCTCGCCGAGTACGAGAGTGAGCGTCCGGACGTCCTCGACGCGGTGGAGACGGTGTTCCGGTCCGGCCAGCTGGTGCTCGGCGCGAGCGTCCAGGGCTTCGAGGAGGCGTTCGCCGCCTACCACGGCGTCCCGCACTGCGTCAGCGTGGACAACGGGACGAACGCCATCAAGCTGGGTCTGCAGGCGCTCGGCGTGGGACCCGGAGACGAGGTCGTCACCGTGTCCAACACCGCCGCACCGACCGTCGTGGCGATCGACGCGGTGGGCGCCACGCCGGTGTTCGTCGACATCCGGGCGGACGACTACCTGATGGACACCACGCAGGTGGAGGCGGTCCTCACCGAACGGACCCGCTGCCTGCTTCCGGTTCACCTGTACGGACAGTGCGTCGACATGCGGCCGCTGCGCGAGGTCGCCGACCGCCACGGCCTGCTGATCCTGGAGGACTGCGCCCAGGCACACGGGGCACGCCACGGCGGTGTGCTCGCCGGCACGATGGGCGACGCCGCGGCGTTCTCGTTCTATCCGACGAAGGTGCTCGGCGCGTACGGTGACGGTGGCGCGACGATCACCGCGGACGACGCGGTGGCGGCCAACCTGCGGCGCCTGCGGTACTACGGCATGGAGAGCCGCTACTACGTCGTGCAGACGCCGGGGCACAACAGCCGGCTGGACGAGGTGCAGGCCGAGATCCTGCGTCGCAAGCTCACACGTCTCGACCGGTACATCGCGGACCGGCGCGCGGTGGCGCAGCGGTACGCGGAGGGCCTCGGGGACACCGACCTGGTCCTGCCCCGGGTGGCCGACGGGAACGACCACGTGTACTACCTCTACGTGGTGCGGCACCCCCGCCGGGACGAGATCCTGACGCGGCTGCGCGGCTACGGGATCGAGCTCAACGTCAGCTACCCCTGGCCGGTGCACACCATGACCGGGTTCGCCCACCTCGGCTACCGGGAGGGCTCGCTTCCGGTCACCGAGGCGCTGGCCGGACAGATCTTCTCGCTGCCGATGTATCCGTCTCTCCCGGTCGACGTCCAGGAGAAGACGATCAGTGCCCTCCGAGACATCCTCAAGACGCTGTGAACGGCCGGTTCTAGGGAGATCAGGTGAAGGTCGAAGAGCTCGCGGTCACCGGTGCGTTCGTGTTCACGCCCGACGTCTACCCCGACCATCGTGGATCGTTCGTGTCGCCGTTCCAGCAACGGGCCTTCGCCTCGGCGAAGGGTGCGCCGTTCCTCCCCGTCACGCAGACGAATCACAGCGTCTCCCGCCGGGGCGTCGTGCGGGGCATCCACTACACCGTCACCCCGCCGGGCACGACGAAGTACGTCTACTGTGCGGCGGGTGAGGCCATCGACATCGTGGTCGACATCCGGGTCGGCTCGCCGACGTACGGCAAGTGGGACGCCGTGCGGGTGAACCCGCGGGACTTCCGCGCGGTGTATTTCCCGGTCGGGGTCGGGCACGCCTTCGTGGCGCTGGCCGACGACACGGTCATGTCGTACATGCTGACCAGCGCCTACGTGCCCGAGTACGAAAAGGCGATCTCCGTGTTCGACCCGGACCTGGGGCTGCCGATTCCCGGGGACATCGAGCCGATCGTCTCCGAGCGGGACAGCGTGGGCCCGCGGCTGGCGGAGGCGGCCGAGGCGGGCCTGCTACCGGACTACCAGGAGTGCCGGGCCATCGAGGAGCGGCTGCTCCGCTCCGCCTCGTGAGCTGCGCCGGGACGTGGCGGAACCGCACCCGCGGGCCGGGTCCGCCGCACGACGAGCCGGCCCGGTGACCGGAGGTCCGGTCGCCGGGGTCCCGGCGCCGCCGCGCACCCGTTCGCCCCGCTCGCTGCCCACCCGGTTCCGGTGAAAGGACGCACCGCATGCCATCTGTGGTTCGCATGGGAGTCCTGGGGTGCGCGAGCATCGCGCTCCGCCGGGTTCTGCCGGCGATGATCGAGGCGGACGGCATGGAGCTGCGGGCCGTCGCGAGCCGCGATCCCGCCAAGGCGCACGCGATCGCCGAGCGTTTCGGCTGCGTGGCCGCCGAGGGGTACGACGACCTGCTGGACCGGCCCGACATCGACGCGGTCTACATCCCGCTGCCCACCGGCCTGCACGCGTACTGGGCGAGCCGCGCCCTCGCCGCCGGCAAGCACGTGCTCTCGGAGAAGCCGCTCACCAGTGACCACGCCACCGCCCGTGACCTCGTGAACCAGGCGAAGGGCGCGGGTCTGTGGCTGATCGAGAACTACATGTTCCTCCACCACCGCCAGCACGACATGGTCCGTGACCTCGTCGCGCAGGGCAGGATCGGCGAGCCCCGCGTCTTCACCGCGAGCTTCGGCATCCCCCCGCTCGACGCGGCGAACTGGCGGTACCACGTCGAGCTCGGTGGTGGGGCGCTGCTCGACGTGGGCGTCTACCCACTGCGCGCCGCCACCTACTTCCTCGGCGCCGACCTGGAGGTCGTCGGGTCGGTGCTGCGCATCCATCCGGTCCGGGGCGTCGACGTGGCCGGGCACGCCCTGCTCAGTACCCCGTCGGGTGTGACGGCCGAGCTGTCCTTCGGTTTCGAGCACGCGTACCGGTCCTGCTACTCGCTGTGGGGCGACCGGGCCCGTCTCACCCTGGACCGGGCCTTCACACCGCCGGTGACCCGGCAACCAGTGGTCCGGATCGAAGCGGAGGACCACGCCGAGGAGGTCGTTCTCCCCGCCGACCACCAGTTCAAGAACATCGCGGAGTTCTTCGCCCGGTCCCTGCTCGACGGCGGGGACTACACGCCGCACGCCGAAGCGATCTGCCAGCAGGCCGAGCTCGTCGACAAGGTGCGGTCCAGCGCGATCCGCATCACCGAGCCCCGCCGGGTGCAGTGGAGCGGGATCGCCGGATGACAGGGCCGGCGGTCCTCGACGGAGAGGAACCGCCGGCCCGCGCCGGACGTCCGGTCACCGGGACGGTCGCGCCCCGCCGGTTCTCGACGCCATGAACTCCGCGACCGTCGCCACGAACGTCGCCTTGTCGGCGTCCGGCAGGCGGAAGTACGGCGCGAGGACCTCGGACAACCCCGGCCGGACGAACGTCATCGGCTGGTCGCGCCGGTGCAGCGGTTCGATCACGCACACGTCCCCGGGCCCGGTGCCGCGGTACGCCATGTCCGTGGCGACCGTGAACCACTGCTGTTCCCCGGCGATCGTTCCGCGCGCGCGGGCCACCGACTGTTCCTTCAGGCAGCGCGGAGCATGACTGGCGGCGGCGATCTGCAGCACCGTGTCGACGCCGTGCGCGGCGAAGATGCCGGCGGCCGCCTCGATCTCGGCGACCGTGTTGTGCACCGGCTGCGTGATGACGATGTCGTGCAGGGCCTGGCGGAACGCCGCGCGCTCCGCGTCCGACAACCGGTCGAGCAGGGGCTTCAGGCGGCTGAACTCGTCCAGCCTGGAGAGGTTGTCCAGAAAGAACCTCTTGGTGTACTCGCCCTCACCGACGCCGTCCCGCCGGGAGAAGCCGCCGCCGATGACGATGCAGGCGAGTTCGTGATCGCCGCCCAGTGTCAGGACGGCTCGCGCCAGCGTGCCCAGGTCACCCAGACGGTCGTCCTCGGGCACGCCGACGACCAGTTCCGCCCACCCGTCGGTGGCCAGATGGCGGCTGTGCAGGAGCACTCCCACTCTCGTCGTCAACACGGAACTCCTCCCGGTGGGGGCACGACGGAGGCTCGCCCGATCCGGGCGGCGAGAAGGGTGAGGGCCGGCGGCTAGCCGGCGGCGGCCAGCTGCTCGATCGTGCCGACCATCTCGGCCGTCGTGGGCAGCTTACCGATCTCGGTGGCCAGGACCCGCGCGCGCTCGGCGAACCGGCGGTCCGAGAGGATCTGCCGGCAGGCCGCGGCCACGGCGTCGACCGCTTCCCGGTACGCCTCCTGGCCGGCCTGGCGGGGGGCCGGCGGCACGGCGAGGGCGGCACCGAAGTCGCCCAGGGCCTTCGCGATGGTCCTCGAGTAGTCGTTGTCCGGGGTGATCAGCTGCGGCACGCCGGCGTTCATGAGCGTCATCGCGGTGGCCGCGCCGCCGTGGTGCACCGCGAGGTCGCAGGTGGGAGCGACGACGTCGAGCGGCACCCAGCCGATGCGCACGTCGGAGAACTGTGCGCCGAACTCCTCGGCGGCGCGGTCCGGTGCCGCGATCACGACCTCCGCCCCGGCTGCCGTCAGCTGGTCGACCAGCTGACGCATGACGCCGGTGTGCGAGTGCAGCATGAGATTGCGCGTTCCCGCGGTGACCAGCACTCGTGGGCGCCCTGCGGGCCGGGTGTACATCCACGGGTCGAGTCGGCCCTGGCGGTTCCTCGGGATCCAGCGCATCGGTCGTGCGCCCGGGGTGGGCGACGGCCGCAGGCACGGCGGGCAGACGTCGATGAACAGGTCGGCCTCCGGCGGCCCGGTGAGGCCGAGACGCTCCAGGTCGGGCTCGATTCCCGGCTCCGGCCGCAGCGGGACGATGTCCCAGTAGTGGCGTACGTACAGCGCCTTCAGATGGGTGGCGAGGATGCCGGGGACGTGCGACAGGCCACCGACGACCACATCGGCCGGCCACTGCCGGGTCAGCTCCAGCAGCGCCTGCAGCCTGGCCGCGGGCATCCCCGGATGAGGTGAGGGGACCACCGGCAGTCCGATCGCCGTCGCCGTCTCCAGCAGCGGCTCGTCGGCGGTCACGAGGATCTCGTGCCCGGCGCTCCGGGCCGCCGTCGCGAGCGGGGCGATGGAGAACACGGTGGACTGGCTACCGCCTACGGTGAACAGGAATTTCATCGTGATCCGTCTTCTTCTCGACGACTGCGGACAGGTGCACCACGACGGACCGGCGTCCTCGCGGCGCGTTCGGGCACGTGCGGGGGTCCACGCGAGACGCGCGGGCGGCGGCGGACCGGCCCGGGAGCCGCGGCCGCCGGACGACGCGCAGGCGGGGCCGGGGCGACAGCGCGGCGGCCGGGGCCGGACGCCTCACGTCCCGCTCCCGGATGTGGAGGGCGGAGCCGCGCGGCGACGCAGCCGGTCGGTGAGTTCCGGCCCGTGGGAGATCGCGAGCCGCACGATGTGACAGATCCGGTCGATGTCCGTGGGGGAGACGGCCGGGCCGGTCGGCAGGGCGACCACCTGCTCGGCCAGGCGCTCGGTGTGCGGCAGCGAGGTCGGACGCTCCGAGCGGTAGGGCTCGAGCTGGTGGCAGGCGGGCGAGAAGTAGCGCCGCGCCCCGGCGTTCTCCGCCGTCAGCACCTCGATCATCAGGTCGCGGTGGATGCCGGTGACCGCTTCGTCGATCTTGAGGATCACGTACTGCCAGTTGGGATCCTCCTGCTCGTCGAAGTCGACTACGGAGAGCCCGCCCACCCCGCGCAACGCGGAGCGGTAGTGCGCGTGGTTGGCGCGATTGTGCCGTACGGTCTCGCCGAAGGCGTCCAGCGAGGTCAGTCCCATGGCCGCGGAGGCCTCGGTCATCTTGGCGTTGGTGCCGATGCCCACGCTGCGGCCGTCGGCGGTGATGCCGAAGGTCCGCAGGACGCGGAGCTCCTGGGCCAGCCCGTCGTCGTCGGTGACGACGGCGCCGCCCTCGAAGCAGTTGACCACCTTCGTGGCGTGGAAGCTGAACACCTCGGCGGAGCCGAAGCCGCCCACGCGCCGGCCCTGGAAGCTGGACCCCAGCGCGTGTGCCGCGTCGAAGGTGAGCGTGAGGCCGTGCCGCGCGGCCACCTTCTCCAGCTCGTCGGCCCGGCCGGGGCGGCCCCACAGGTGGACGCCGACGATGCCGGAGGTCCGCGGCGTGACGGCCGCCTCCACCTGCTCCGGGTCGAGGCATCCGGTGACCGGATCGACGTCGCAGAAGACCGGTGTCAGGCCCAGCACCCGGGCGGCGTGCGGCGTGGCCACATAGGTCATCGCGGGCATGACGACCTCACCCGACAGCCCGGTGGCCATGTAGAGCAGTTGCAGCGCCAGGGTGCCGTTGCACGTCGCCACGCAGTGCCGGACGCCCGCCAGGTCCGCGATGCGCTCCTCGAACTCGCGGACCAGCGCGCCGTTGGTGAGCCATTCGTTGTCCATCGCCGTGTTCAGCCTGTCGAACAGACGCGACCGATCGCCGACGCTGGGCGTTCCCACCTGCAGGAACCGTGAGAACTCCGGGGTCCCGCCGAGCGCAGCGAGATCAGCGAGTGTGTCTTTCACGCGCGGGCCTCCATCATGCCGTGCGACGTGCCATGGGCCGGCGGTGTGCCGGAACGACAGCGTCCCGGACGGTGCTCGCACCTCGGTTGAGCGCAACTGGGGTGACGCCCGCCGGGGCTATCAGGCGGAACCGCTCCACCGCCCTTCCAGTGGACCTCCACCATGGGTCGGCCGTGCCCGGCGACGCTCGGAAACATGAAACTTCTCGTGACCGGGGGAGCCGGCTTCGTCGGCTCCGAGTACGTACGCAGCATGCTCGGCGGCGCCTACGAGGGTTACGAGAACGCGGAGATCACCGTCCTCGACAAGCTCACGTACGCGGGCAGTCTGACGAACATCCCGGTGGACGATCCGCGGCTCACCTTTGTCCGAGGCGACATCGTCGACCGCGAGCTGCTTCTCGACCTGCTGCCGGGACACGACGCGGTCGTCCACTTCGCGGCCGAGAGCCACGTGGACCGGTCGCTGCTCGACGCCTCGCCGTTCACGACGACGAATGTGCTGGGGACCCAGACGCTGCTGGACTGCTGCCTCCGGACAGGCATCAGCCGGGTGGTGCAGGTCTCGACCGACGAGGTGTACGGCACCATCGCCCACGGGTCGTGGACGGAGGATCACCCGCTCCTGCCGAATTCCCCGTACGCCGCCTCGAAAGCGGCGGCCGACCTGCTCGCGCGCTCGTACCACCGCTCGCACGGGCTGCCGGTGGTGATCACCCGCTGCTCGAACAACTACGGGCCGTACCAGCACGTCGAGAAGATGATCCCGCGCTTCGTCACCAACCTGCTCAGCGGCCGGCCGGTGCCCCTCTACGGCGACGGCCGCAACGTCCGGGAGTGGCTGCACGTCGCGGACCACTGCCGGGGCGTGCAGTTGGCGCTGGGGAAGGGTCGTGACGGCGAGGTCTACCACCTGGGCAGCGGCACCGAGCTGACCAACCGGGACCTGACCGCCGAACTCCTGCGCCTGTGCGGGGCGGACTGGGACGCGGTGCGGCCGGTCGCCGACCGCAAGGGGCACGACCTCCGGTACTCCCTCGACGACAGCAAGGCCCGCCGCGAGCTCGGCTACGCCCCGCAGGTGCCCTTCGAGTCGGGCCTCGCCGAGGTCGTCGCCTGGTACCGGACCAACAGCGACCGGTGGGCCGACGAGTCGGAGCGGCACCACACGCAAGCCGCACCAGAGCCGGCAATGCCCGGTCCGGACACAGAGGAACAGGGGTCGATGAACATGAAGGCTGTCGGGACGACCGCGGCGGTGTCGCGGTGAGTGTTCGCAAAGTGGTGATCACCGGTCTCGGCGTCGTGGCGCCCGGCGGCGTGGGTACCAAGGCGTTCTGGCAACTGATCACCGCCGGTCGCACCGCGACCAGGCCGATCACCGCCTTCGACGCGTCCGCCTTCCGGTCCCGGATCGCCGCCGAGGTGGACTTCGAACCGGCCCAGGCCGAGCTGTCCCACCGGGAGATCAGCCGGCTGGACCGGGCGGCGCAGTTCGCCCTGGTCGCCACCAGGGAGGCGATGGCCGACAGCGGTCTGGAGACGGACCGGTCCGATCCCACCCGCGTCGGCGTGAGCCTCGGCACCGCCGTGGGTGCCACGTGCAACCTCGAGTCGGAGTACCTCGCTCTCAGCGACACCGGGCGGGAGTGGGTGCTCGACCACCACTACGCCGGCCCGCACCTGTACGACTACTTCATGCCCGGCTCCATTGCGGCGGAGGTCGCCTGGGACGTCAACGCCCAGGGCCCGGTCGCCGTGATCTCCGCGGGGTGCACCTCCGGACTGGACGCGGTCGGACACGCGGTGGATCTGATCCGGGAGGGCGCGGTCGACGCGATGGTGACCGGTGGCACCGACGCGCCGATCTCACCGATCACCGTCGCCTGCTTCGACGCCATCCGGGCGACCTCGTCGAGCAACGACGACGCGGCCCACGCGCTCCGCCCCTTCGACCGCACCCGCAACGGCTTCGTGCTGGGGGAGGGGGCCGCCGTGCTCGTCCTCGAGAGCGAGGAGCACGCCCGCGCCCGCGGCGCCCGGATCTACGCCGAGGTCACCGGATTCGCCTCCCGCAGCAACGCGTACCACATGACCGGCCTGCGGCCCGACGGCGCCGAGATGGCCGCGGCGATCACCGCCGCGCTGGCGGAGAGCAAGCTGTCACCGGAGGACGTCGACTACGTCAACGCGCACGGCACGGCGACGCAGCAGAACGACAGGCACGAGACGGCCGCTCTCAAGCGGGCACTCGGCCACCACGCCTACTCGACACCGGTCAGTTCCATCAAGTCGATGGTGGGCCACTCCCTCGGTGCGATCGGCTCGATCGAGATCGCCGCCTGCGCGCTCGCCCTGGACCAGGGCGTGATCCCGCCGACCGCGAACCTCCACGAGCCGGACCCCGAGCTGGACCTGGACTACGTCCCGCTGCACGCGCGGGAGCAGAGGCTCGACACCGTCGTCAGCGTCGGCAGCGGCTTCGGAGGCTTCCAGAGCGCCATCGTGCTCGCCCGTCCCGGGCGGGGTGCGGCATGACCGCGGCGGTGATCACCGGGATCGGCGTCGCGGCGCCGAACGGCTTCGGGACCGAGAACTTCTGGGCCGCGACGTTGCGTGGCGAGTCCGCCATCCGCCCGGTCCGGCGATTCGACGTGAGCGGGTACCCGGCCCGGCTGGGCGGCGAACTCGACGGATTCGATCCCGCCGACCACATTCCCAGCCGGCTTCTCCCGCAGACCGACCGGATGACCCAGTTCGCGCTGGCCGCGTCGGCCTGGGCGCTCGCCGACGCCCGGGTGGAACCCGGCGCCTACGAGGCGACCGAGACCGGCGTGGCGATGGCCGGGGCGTTCGGCGGCTTCGAGTACGGCCAGCGCGAGCTGGAGAACCTGTGGCGGTCCGGTCCCGAGCACGTCAGCGTGTACATGTCGTTCGCCTGGTTCTACGCCGTCAACACGGGGCAGACGTCGATCCGGCACGGCATGAGAGGCCCCGCCGGCGTCATCGTCAGCGACCAGGCGGGCGGGCTCGACGCGGTCGCGCAGGCCCGGCGGAACATCCGCAAGGGGTCCCGGCTCATGCTCTCCGGGGGCTTCGAGAGCTCCTTCTGCCCGTACGGCTGGGTGGCCCGGATGAGCGGCGGCACGCTGAGCACCGGCGACGATCCGCGAACCGCGTACGTGCCCTTCGACGTCGGCGCCCGTGGGTACGTCCCCGGTGAGGGTGGTGCCGTCCTGGTGGTCGAGGACGCCGCCGGCGCCCGCCGCCGGGGCGCGCACATCCACGGGGAGATCGCCGGGTACGCGGCGACGTTCGACGCCGCCGCGCGCCACGGTGGTGCGCGGGGACTGCGCCGCGCCGTGGAAGGCGCCCTGGCGGACGCGCAGATGACGGCCGCGGACATCGGCGTGGTCTTCGCCGACGGCTCCGGAACGCCGGACGAGGACCACGCCGAGGCCGAGGCGATCGCCGCCGTGTTCGGTCCGGGCGCGGTTCCCGTCACCGTCCCGAAGACCATGACCGGACGGATGAGCTCCGGCGGCGCGTCCGCCGACCTCGCGTGCGCCCTGCTCGCCATGCGCGACGGGCTCATTCCGCCGACGGTCAACGTGCGCACGGTAGCGGCCGGCGCGCAGATCGACCTCGTCACCGGCGGGCCCCGCCGGTGGGAACCCGGGGCCGCGCTGGTGATCGCCCGGGGCAGGGGCGGATTCAACTCCGCGATGGTGCTCCGGCGCGGCACCGCGTCCCCGGACGTCTCCGCGGAAGCGACGAGCAACGACAGTGACATTCGAACCGGATCAGGAGGGGAGTAGTCGTGCAGCGGATAACTCTGCCGGACCTTGAGGAGATCATGCGCAGGTGCGCCGGGGACGACGAGTCGACGTCCTCGTTCCAGCAGGCTCCGGACCAGGCGTTCACCGACCTCGGATACGACTCGCTCGCGTTGCTCGAGACGCAGAGTGTCATCAAGCGGGACTACGGCGTCGAGATCTCCGAGCAGGCCCTGAGCGAGGCCACCACGCCACGGCAGCTGGTGGACCTCGTGAACCGATGGCTGACCGCGGCCTGACCGGCGCCGGGGCGCCGGCCGGCCGGGACACGCCGGCCGAGGGCCCGCCGCAACCGCCACCTGCCCTGCTGATGCCGGGCCAGGGTTCCCAGTACCAGGGCATGGGCACGGGGCTGTACCGGGATGTCTCCGCCTTCGCGGCGATCATCGACGAGGTGTTCGAGCTCATGGGGAGGGCCGGGGAGCAGCTACGTTCCGACTGGCTCGCCGCCTCCCCGCAGCTTCCGGTCGACCATGCCAGCCGTTCGCAGCCGCTGCTGTTCGCCATCGACTACGCGCTCGGCAGGCTGCTGCTGGACCGCGGGCTGCGGCCGGCGGTCCTGCTGGGACACAGTGTCGGCGAGATGGCCGCCGCCACCCTCGCCGGCATCTTCGACCTGCCCGGCGCGACCCGCATCGTCGGGCAACGGGTCGGCCAGTTCACCCTGGTGCCGCCGGGCGGAATGGCCGCCGTGGCGGCGTCCCGGGCCGAGGTCGAGCCGTACCTGCGGCCGGGTGTCGACGTCGGGGCGGTCAACACGCCCCGGCAGACGGTGATCGCCGGTGCGGACGAGCCGCTGCGGACCACAGTGGACGCCCTGCGCCAGGCCGGCTACACCTGTGCTGCGGTGCCGTCGACGGTTCCCTTCCACAGCGAGTGGCTCCGGCCGGCGGTCGACCCGGCCTGCTCCCTGCTGGCGAGCCTGCCGGCGAACCCGCCCCGGATCCCCGTGGTGTCCGGGTACACCGCCGGCTACCTGACCGAGGCCGAGGTGAAGGATCCACGGTACTGGGCCGAGCACCCGGTGAACCCGGTGCTGTTCTGGCCCGCCCTGGCGAGACTGGCGGAGGCCGGGCCCCACCTGCTGGTCGAGTGCGGCCCCGGCACCAGCCTGACCACCTTCGCCCGCCGGCACCCGGACGTCCGTTCCGGGCGGTGCGAGGTGCTGTCGCTGATCGGGCCGGCGGCGTCGGGCCCGGCCCGGGAGGCCGAGCACCTCGCTGCCGCGGCGGCCCGGCTGGGAGTCTCGCTGCCCTGATCCGCGGTGCCGCCCCGGGTCAACCGCTGCTCGACCGGACCTGGTGAGGCCGGTGCCAGGCTGCGCAAGCACGATCCACCCAGGCGGTGGCCGTCCCCTAGGACCGCGGAGATGACATGGAGACCAACCAGCAGGCCCTGTTTCCCCAGGTCGGTCGTCCGGCGCTGGTTCGACGCCCGGGTGACTGGCTCGAACGCGTCGAACTGATCACCCCCGCGATGTGCGGCCCCAACTCGCTGTTCATCGGCCAGCTGGGCGACTGGACCTGGGACGCGGTCGGCGCCGCCTGCCACATCGATCCGTACTCCGCGGTGGATCCCGAGGGCAACCCCGTCTACCTGTCCTTCGCCTATTTCCGGGTCAAGGCATGCAGCGACCTGTCCGTCGAGCAACTGACCTTCGGCGACCGGCTCCGCGTACGGTCGAAGGTGCTGTCCTGCGGCGGTGACTCGTTGCTCACCGTGCACCAGGTCAGCCGCTATCACGGGGACGCCGGTACGGAGGCCGCGTACGGCGACGGCCTCGCCATGGACGGCTTCTTCCGCTACGACTCGCCCGGATGTGTGCACGTCGAGACGTTCAACCGCTGGATCCAGCGTTCCGGCGACGGCACGAACCACGGATTGCGGCGGGCGACGCCCATCGGCTTCCAGTCGCACCACCTGGACCCGATCGCCGACGAGCACACCCCCCGTCGCGTCGTGTCGATGGCGCGCCGGGCAGCGGGCTTCCGGGCCGAGGGGGAGCCGCCGCCGGAGGCCGGGCTCACGCTGACCTACCAGGTGAGCGCCAGTCGCGACCTCAACGGCGTCGGCCTGCTGTACTTCGCGTCGTACTTCTCGATCGTCGACTGGGCGGTCCTGACGTTGTGGCGCAGTCTCGGCCGGTCGTCCGACAGCTTCCTGCGCCGGCGGGTGCCGGACCGGCAGGTCTGCCTGTTCGCCAACGCGAACGCCGACGACGTCCTCGACGTCGCGGTCACGACATTCCCCGACGCCGGGGGTGAGGACGTGGTCGACGTGACGGTGCGCCGGCAGGACGGCAGCCTGCTCGCCGTGGCGCGTCAGCGCATCACCCAGAACCGGGCGGGATGAGCACGGCGCCCCGCCACCGGGTGGGGCGTCACGCCGGCTCCAGGCGGCTGTTGATGAACTCGACGAGTTCCCGGGGGGTCCGGACGAGGCCCAGGTCGTCCTCGGAGATCGGCACACCGTAGTCACGCTTGATGCGGCTGTGCGTCTCGAGCAGGGCGAGCGAGTCGTACCCCAGCTCGTCGAACGGTTGGTCCGGGGCGTGCTCGAAGGACCGCCAGTCCCCGTCCCAGACGTACTGGCGCATGAGGTTCTCGAGCTCCCGCAACGTGATCGGCTGCACGACTGGCTCCTTGTCCTCGCAGATCGGGGCGCCGTCCGCCGCGCGGCCCCGCCACACGCGCTCGGCGCGGCGTCGCACCGCCGGACGTCTGGTCGAGTGTGCCGCCGTCCCCCGGAGGGCCGCTCAAATGTGAATGGAACACGAAAGGGGGAATCGCGAGAGCGTCGGCTGGACGGGCCGATCGAGTTTCGGCACGATAACCGCGTGCTCCCGCAGCAGCAGACGCCCGAGGAGGCCGCCGCCACGGCGCGCCTGCGCCGTCTCGCGCGGCTGCGCCGGGTGCGTGACCGGATCGACCGGGAGTACGCGCAGCCCCTGGACGTGCAGGCGCTGGCGCGCGGGGTGGCCATGTCGGCCGGTTATCTCAGCCGCGAGTTCCGGCTGGCGTACGGGGAGTCGCCGTACGCGTACCTGCTGACCCGGCGGGTGGAACGCGCGATGACCCTGCTGCGCCGCGGTGACATGACCGTCACGGAGGTCTGCTTCGCGGTCGGGTGTGCTTCTCTGGGCACGTTCAGCAGCCGGTTCACCGAGCTGGTCGGGGTGCCGCCCAGTGCGTACCGGCGTGCGGCGTCGCAGGCGACGGCCGGGATGCCGTCGTGCGTGTCGAAGCAGGTCACCCGGCCGATCCGGACCCGGGAGGAGCGGCAACCGGCCTGACGACGCGAGCTTGCCTTGAGCGCTGCGTGAGCGTTGCGGACGAAACTTCTGCCGCATCGCCAACAGAGGAGCCTCATCGTGGTTCTCGCCGCCGGCCCGACCCGGATCCAGGACAGTGACCGCCGGGATCCGGTGGTCCGTCTCCGCCAGCTGTTCGACCCGGGCACCCTCCGGCTCGTCCACGGGGACGACGACACCGGCGTCGCGGTCGTCCGCGGCCGCGTGGCCGGCGGACCGGTGATCGCGTACTGCACCGACGCCCGGATCATGGGCGGCGCCCTGGGCGCGGACGGCTGCCGCCGCGTCGTGGCCGCCATCCAGGCGGCGGTGGACGAGCACTGTCCGGTCGTCGGGGTCTGGCACTCCGGCGGTGCCCGTCTCTCCGAGGGCGTGGCGGCACTCGACGGCGTCGGCCGGATGTTCGCCGCGATGGTGCACGCGTCCGGCCGCGTTCCGCAGATCTCCGTCGTGCTCGGCCCCGCCGCCGGTGGTGCGGCCTACGGCCCGGCGCTGACCGACGTGGTGGTGATGTCGTCCGAGGCGCGGGTGTTCGTCACCGGTCCCGAGGTGGTCCGCCGCGTCACCGGGGAGCAGGTCGACATGGAGAGCCTCGGCGGTCCGGACACCCACGGCCGCCGTTCCGGCGTCGCCCATGTGGTCGTCCCCACCGAGAGCGACGCGTTCGCGCGGGCGCGTGCCCTGACGACGCTGCTCGGGCAGCAGGGGACGTTCGACGTGGCTGCCGTGCGGACGCCGTCGAACCTGTCGGCGCTGCTGCCGGAGAACCCCCAACGCGCCTACGACGTGCGTCCCCTGGTCCGGGCGATCCTCGATCCGGCGGAGGAGCACGGTTTCCTGGAGTTGCAGCCCCGCTGGGCGCCGAACGTCGTGGTCGGGCTGGGACGCCTGGCCGGTCGCACGATCGGGGTCGTGGCCAACAACCCGCTGCGCAAGGGCGGATGCCTGGATGCGCTCGGCGCGGAGAAGGCGGCCATGTTCGTCCGGCGGTGCGACTCCTTCGGCGTGCCCCTTCTCGTGCTCGTCGACGTGCCCGGTTACCTGCCCGGCCTCGACCAGGAGTGGACCGGTGTGGTGCGCCGTGGCGCGAAGCTGTTGCACGCGTTCGCCGAGGCGGTGGTGCCCCGGGTCACCCTCGTGACCCGGAAGTCCTACGGCGGCGCGTACATCGCGATGAACTCCCGCGCGCTGGGTGCGAGCGCGGTCCTGGCCTGGCCGCAGGCGGAACTGGCGGTGATGGGCGCGGAGGCCGCGGTGGCCGTCATGCACCGCCGCACCCTGGCCGCCGCACCCGACGACGAGCGCGAGGCCCTGCGGACGCAGCTGATCAAGGAGTACGAGCAGGACTCGGGCGGGGTGCGACGCGCCCTGTCCATCGGTGTCGTCGACGAGGTCATCGATCCCTCGCTCACCCGGTCGAAGGTGGTGACGGCGCTGATCGCGGCACCGGCCCGCCGGGGAGCGCACGGGAACATCCCGCTGTGACCGCGCGGACCGTGACGCCCACGTACGGACCGACCCACAGCCACAGCTTGCGAGGAGGACTCGAGTGAAGGGCATCATCCTGGCCGGCGGTTCGGGAACGCGCCTGCACCCGGTGACGCTGGCGATGTCGAAGCAGCTCCTACCCGTCTACAACAAGCCGATGATCTACTACCCGCTCTCGGTGCTCATGCTCGCCGACATCCGGGATATTCTGATCATCTCCACCCCGCGTGACCTGCCGCTCTTCGAACGGCTCCTCGGCGACGGGTCGCAGTTCGGGCTGTCGTTGACCTACGCTCCCCAGCCGGCTCCCCGGGGTCTGGCCGACGCCTTCATCATCGGCGCGGAGCACGTCGGCGACGATCCGGTCGCCCTGATCCTCGGCGACAACATCTTCCACGGCTACGGCTTCTCCGAGGTGCTGCAGGCGGAGAGCCGCGACATCGACGGCTGCGTCCTCTTCGGCTATCCGGTGACCGACCCCGAGCGGTACGGCGTGGGCGAGACCGACGCGACGGGCCGGCTCATCTCCATCGAGGAGAAGCCGGAGAAGCCGAGGTCCAACCGCGCCATCACCGGGCTGTACTTCTACGACAACGACGTGGTGGACATCGCCAAGAACGTCCGCCCGTCCGCGCGCGGCGAAATCGAGATCACCAGGGTCAACCAGGTCTACCTGGAGCGCGGCAAGGCCCGGCTGGTCGACCTCGGGCGGGGCCTGGCCTGGTTGGACGCCGGCACCTACGACTCCCTGCTGCAGGCCGGGCACTACCTGCAGACCCTGGAGCAGCGGCAGGGGATCCACATCGCCTGCCTGGAGGAGGTCGCCCTGCGGATGGGCTTCATCGACGCCGACGCCTGCCTCAGCCTCGGCGCCCAGCTGGCCCACACCGAGTACGGCAGGTACGTCATGAACGTGGCGGCGGGAGCCCGCTGACGGGAGTGCCGAACGGCCCGGCCGGTGCGATCCGGCCGGGCCGTCCGGCGGGTGACGCCGTCACACCACCTCGAACTGCGCCATCTGGCCGAGCTGCGAGTGCCGCAGGTAGTGGCAGTGGTAGACGTAGCGCCCCTTGAACCCGGTGAACGTGGCCTGGATGCGCACGGTGGAACCGGGCGGCACCGCGACGGTGTCCTTCAGGCCCGCCTCGCCCGGCGCCGGCGGGACGCCGTCGCGGTCCAGCACCCGGAACTGTACGAGGTGCAGATGCAGGCTGTGGTCGATCGGGAAGTCCACGTCCACGTTGGTGACCCGCCAGATCTCGGTCGTGCCGATCGGGATGCGGGCGTCGACGCGGGCGGCGTCGAAGACCTCGCCGTTGATGGTGAACGTCGCCTGACCGGGACGGCGGCTCAGCGTCACGTCGCGGACCGCGGTGGCCCGGGGCAGCGGCGGCAGCGGCCGGAGCTTCGCCGGGAGCCGGCTGTTGTCGGCGGCCGCGCCGACCACGTCGAACGCGAGCACCGGACCGGTGGTGTCCGCCAGGACCAGGCGGCTGCCGATCGGTGACCGGCGGAAGTCCACGACGATCTCGGCGCGTTCGCCCGGCGACAGGGCCAGTTCGGTACGGGGCACCGGCGCGGGAAGCAGGCCGCCGTCGGTGGCGACCTGGATCATGTCGGCGCCGGTCAGGCTCAGCTGGAAGTTCCGCTGGATGGCGCCGTTGAGCAGCCGCAGGCGGTACCGGCGGGCGGCCACCCGCAGGACCGGCTGTGGTTTGCCGTTCGCCAGGGTGATCTGCTGGACGAAGGGATCCGCCGGGTCGAACGCCAGCGTGCCGTCGGCCGCGATCCGGGCGTCCCGCAACATGATCGGGATGTCGTACCGGCCCGTCGGCAACCCGAATCGCCGCTCGGCGTCGTCGTCGATCAGGTAGAACCCGTGCAGGCCGCGGTAGACGTGCTCGGCTTCCATGTGGTGGCTGTGGTCGTGGTACCACAGCGTCGCGCCCTGCTGCCGGTTCGGATAGTGGTAGGTGCGCAGGCACCCCGGCTCGACCACGTCCATCGGGTGCCCGTCACTGGCCGCGGCGACCGATGCGCCGTGCAGGTGGACGTTCGTCGGGTGGTGCAGGCCGTTGTTCAGCCGGACGATCGCCGGCCGGCCGCGCCGGGCGCGGATGGTCGGGCCGACGAACCGGCCGTTGTAGCCGAGCACCGGTGTCCTCACCCCGGGCAGGATCTCCGTCGTGGTGGACCGGACCGACAGGTCGTAGACGTCGGTGCCGCCCACCACCGCGCTCGGGCGCAGTACCGGAGGAACCGGAAGCGGGACGGTGAAGGGCACGGGCGGGGTGCTGGGGTCGCCGGTGCCGCCGCCCGGGTGCGGGCCGTGTCCGGCATGGATCGCGGCGCTGCTCTCGTTGCAGGCCGAGAGGAGAGTCCCTCCCGCGGCCAGGCCCGCGAGACGGATGAGGTGTCGTCTGTCCATGTCTGCTCCCTGTGCCGTCGGGCGTGTGGCCCGCTGACCGACTGATCCCGCCGGTCCGGCCCGCCGGCGGTCGTGGCCCGAGCGGCCGGCCCCATGCAAGCAAGGGACGCTCGGCGCGTGCTCGGGCTGCGCTGGTTGTCGGAGCCACCGGCCGCGCCGTCGTCGAGCAGGACGGCGCTCCGGTCCGTCAGCGGCGGTGCAGCGCGAAGACGAAGCTGAGGGCGCGGCGTGGCGCGGCCGAGGTGTTCGGTGCCGAGCGGTGCACCATCAGCCCGTCGAAGACCGCACCGGCGCCGGGATCGAGTGGGGCGTGCACGGGCGTGCCGAGCGTCGCCACAGTGGCCGGCTCGACGTGCGGTTCCACCGCGCGCTCGCGCGGCGGATCCCCGTCGGCGCGCTCCGGGTCGCCGACGTGCGGGAGCACGCCGAGCCGGTGCGATCCCGGCACGAACTGCAGGCAGCCGTTCTCGGTGGTGGCGGGGTCGACGGCGATCCAGGCCGTGACGACGTTGGCGTACCGGTCGTGGAAGCCGTCCGGCGCGAACGCCATGTCCTGGTGCCACGGCTTCTCCGAGCCGACCTTCGCCGGTTTCGCCCAGAGGAAGGTGTTCACCACGTCCACGTCGGTGCCGGTCGCCGGCACGATGTGGGTCTTCGCCACGGTTTCGGCGATCCCCGTCAACTCGGGGCAGTGCCGGTGGGCGCCGTCCACCGAGCGCAGGACGCCGGATGCCGGGGGCAGGCCCTGCTGCCAGGCCACCCAGCCGCCGACGTCCGGCGCCTCGAGAACGAAGCCGTCTCCGCTCGCCCGGCGGCGCCCGGCCATGTCCTCCAGGCGGGCCACGCAGGCGCGCATGACGTCCAGGTCTGTCTCGTCGACGATGCCGTCGACGACGGCGTACCCGTTGATCCGCAGGTCGTCTCTCACGCTGGGCCCCTTCCGTTCGGTCGGAGTGCGAGCGCGGCACGTACGGTGACCGCCTCGATGTCGTCGTCGGTGTGCTGCCGGTGCACCACGAGCCGCACCGTGTCGTCCCCGACCGGCAGTACGAGCACCCCGTTCTCGGCGAGCCGGGTCGCGGTCACCTCGGCCGGGGTCCCCACGCGCCGGAGGAACACCATGTTCGTGGGCCGGTCGACCTCCACCACGTCGACGCCGTCGATCCCGCCCAGTCCTTCGCGCAGCCGGTCGGCCCGCTCGTGGTCGCGGGCCAGCTCGTGCCGCCGGCCGAGGGCGACCAGCCCGGCCGCGGCCAGCACCCCCGCCTGGTGCATCGTCCCGCCGAGCATCTGCCGCAGCTCGCGGGCTTCCGCGATCGCGCTCGCCGGGCCCGCGAGCAGGGCACCGGCCGGGGCGCCCAGGCCCTTGCTCAACGACAGGGCCACGGTGTCGGCCGGCGCGGCGAGATCGGCCAGCGACGACCCGGTGGCGACGGCGGCGTTCGTCAGCCGGGCGCCGTCGAGGTGCACCCGCGCACCACCGGCGCGGCCGGCCCGGGCCGACGTGGCCAGCTCGGCCGGGGTCTGTGCGTGCCCGCCGGCGAGGTTGGCGGTGTTCTCCAGCCAGAGCAGCGTACGGCCGGCCGGCCCGGGCAGTGCCGCCGTGACCTCCGCGGGGCTGAGGTGCCCCGCCGGGTCGGCCAGGGTGACCAGGTGGGCCCGGGCGAGGCGGCGTGCGCCGTCGTTCTCCAGCGTGACCACGTGGGCCCGGCGCCCGACGACCAGCACGCCCCCGTCGGTGCCCAGCCACAGCAGGACGGCGAGCAGGTTGCTCATGGTCGTGCTCGGTGTGAAGACGGCGGCGTCGGTGCCCAGAAGCCCGGCGGCGGTCTCCTCCAGCTCGGCCACCGTGGGATCGTCACCGTAGCTGTCGTCGCCGACCGCGGCGACGCTCATCGCCTTGCGCATCGCGTCGTCCGGCACGGTCCGGGTGTCGCTGCGCAGGTCGACGGGCGTCATTCGTGTCTCACGAACATCGCGCGGGTCGCCGTGTAGCCGTCGCGGGAATGGACTCCGAGTTCCCGGCCGTACCCGGACATCGCGAGGCCGCCGACGCTGACGTGCTCCTCGGTGTCGCCGTAGGTGTTCACCCAGACCATTCCCGCCCGCAGCCGCCGGGCGGACCGGTGTGCCCGGCCGAGGTCGCGGGTCCAGACGGAAGCGGCCAGCCCGTACCCGGTGTCGTTCGCCAGTGCCAGCGCCTCGGCCTCGGTGTCGAAGCCGGTCACCGTGAGAACCGGACCGAACACCTCCTCCCGGGCGGCGGCCGCTCCGGCCGGGACCGACTCCAGGATCACCGGCGCGACGTAGAAGCCCGCCGAGTCGGCGGGAATGTCGGCCGTCACCGTCGCCCGCGCGCCGGCGGCGACCGCCTCGTCGACGAGCCGCCGGACGCGGTCGCGGCCGGCGGCGTTCACCAGCGGGCCGAGCTGGGTGCCGGGGGCGAGCGGGGGACCGACCCGCAGCCGGCTGAGTTCGGTCACCGCGGCCACGAACCGTTCCCGAACCCGGTGGTCGACGATCAACCGGCTCGCGGCGACGCACATCTGCCCGGTGTTGCCGGTGTACCCGTCGACCAGGGCGCGGGCCGCCGCGTCGAGGTCCGCGTCGGCGAACACCACGAACGGGCTCTTGCCGCCGAGCTCCAGCAGGATCGGCTTGATCCCGCACTCCGCGCGGATGAGGGCACCGGTCGCCGTCGATCCGGTGAACGACACCAGCGCCACGTCGGGGTGGGCGCAGAGGTGACGGCCGACCGCCGCCCCGCCCGTGACCACACCGAGCGCACCGGCGGGAAGGCCCGCGCCCGCGGCGATCTCGGCCAGCCGCAGCAGGGACAGCGGGGTGTCGTCGGCCGGCTTGACCACGACGGTGTTGCCGTGCGCGAGCGCCGCGGCGACCTTCCAGACCGCGAGCAGCAACGGGTAGTTCGACGGTGCGATCGCCGCGCAGACGCCGAGCGGAACCCGGTCGGTGATCGACAGGGTGCCCGCGCCGACCGGATTCACCTCGCCCGAGGGCTGCATCGCCAGCCCGGCGAAGTACCGCAGGGTACGCACGGCGAACCCGACCTCGCCCTGGGACCGGCCCGGTGGCTTGCCCCCGTTGAGCGTCTCCAGGGTCGCCAGCTCGGCGGCGTTGCGCTCGACGGCGTCCGCCAGGGCGAGCAGGGCGTCCTGCCGCTCCCGCGGGTGGGTCTGCGACCAGTGCCCGAACGCCTTGGCCGCGTGGGCGACAGCGAGGTCGACGTCGTCGGGGGAGGCGTCGGTCAGCTCGGCCAGCGTCGTACCGTCGGAGGGGTCCACCAGCGTCCGCGCGGATCCGCGTCCGGGCGTCAGGTCGCCGCCGACCGCGACCCCGCCGAGTCGCTCCCGCAGCGGTGCGGGCAGGCCAGTCATCGCGTCAGCTCCCGGATCGCGCCGAGGAACGCGTCCCGGTCGAGGTGCACGGAGGTGCCGGCGAGGACCATCAGCTCCAGCGCGCCGGTGGCGAGGACGGCGTGGAAAGGGCCGTGGCGTTCGTCGATCCAGGCCAGTTGCACCGGTACGCCGTCCACGTCGACCTGGTCGAAGGTCCCCGGGTGCTTGTCCGGCTTCGCCGGCACCGATATGCCGCCCTGCTGCGGACGCTGGGCGATGACCCGGATCTCGCGGCCGCGCAGGCGGCCGCCGGAGTAGACGACCTCGGTCTCCTCCCGTCCGTCCGGGCGGGTGAAGGTGCCGACGCTGTCGACGGGGAGCCCGGCCAGGGTGTCCGGCAGACCGAGCGGCGCGGCGACGTCCGGCCGCCAGGCACGGCGATGGTCACTGGGCCGGTGGAAGGCCCACAGTCCGACCGGCACCCGTACCGCGCTCGCCTCCGGCTGGCGTGCCCAGTAGCTCAGTTCGGCCAGTGGCGTCGCGGCGATCTGCCGCGCCGCGTCGTCGTCCACCGGAGCGAGGGACCGGTAGACGGCGGCGATCTCGGCGTCCTCGAACTGCCCGTCGAGAACGGACAGCTCCACAGTGGTGCGGCCCAGCCTTGCCGACGCCGCCGCGTTGCCGATGTAGTCCACCCCCAGCCACAGGACGTGCTCGTCGTCGAGAGGCACCGCACGGGTCTCGCTCTGCCACAGACAGGGGTGGTCGAGGGCGGGGAACGCCCAGTCGTACAGGAACTGCTTGACCCGCAGCCGGCGGGCGCCGTCGGTGAGCTCGAAGCGGTGGGCCGCCGGGTTGTTCGCCGACCACGGGGTGCGCCCGGCGGTCGGGCGGGACGGTACGCCGGGCGGGGCCTCCTTGCGCAGCGTGCCCGGCGTGCTGCGCAGGCCGGGCACCGGCTCGTCCGGCCACCAGAGGATGAAGTTGCACCACGGCTGGGCGGCGTCAGGATCCAGCGACGGTGGCCACTGGTCCAGTTCCTCCGCCGAGGCCAACGTCCGGTGTCGCCACGTCATGGTCTCCACTCCCGTGGGTCGGTCCCCCGTCCGCGCGGGGGAGTTGGCGCAGCCACATCTGGCTGGAATACAGGAACAGCAGTTCACCGGTTCCGGCGGCGGCGAGCAGCTCACCGCTCAGCGGGGCGTCGGCCGGCAGGCCCACCGATTCGACGAGGCCACGCAGCCGGGCCAGGAAGGCGGTGTCACGCGGCGCCGGGAAGCCCTTCTTGGGCCGGTGCAGGACACTCGGCGGAAGGTACGGCGCCAGCGCCTGTTTGAGGAACGGCTTGGAACCGCCGAGCCCGCCCCGGTTCTTCCGCCACTCCGGCATCGAGAACGCCAGACCGGCCAGCGTCACGTCCTGGAAGACCGGCCGGTCCTCCAGCGAGTACGCCGACGAGCAGGCGTCGACCATCTCGTTGACGTACACCAGGAACCGCCGCATCAGGTGGTACCGGCCGCGCTTGTGCGGATCGAGGGTGGCCAGCTCGCGATACGGCCGCAGGGTACGACTCCAGACCCGGCCGGTGACGTCCTCCTCGGACACACCGACGTGCCGGCACAGCTCGTCGACCATCCGGTGCCACAGCGGTCGCTCGTCGCGGTAGAGCCGGGTGCGCAGGTAGTGCTCACCGTGGGTGTCGGGAGGGCGCGTCGGGTCGACGATCGGGAAGTAGGTGCCCTCCTGGTAGCCCCACAACTCGTCGGAGCCGTGCCCGGAGAACACCACCACCCGGCCGTCGGCGGCGATTCGCTGGTAAGTGCGGAGCAACGCCAGCTCGGCGCCGTGCAGGAACGGCCGTTGCAGGTGCCGGACGGCGACCGCGGTCAGGCCCTCGACGTCGGCGACGGCGACATCGCAGTGGACCGGCTCCACGCCGGCCGCCCGAGCGACCTCCAGGGCGTACGGCAGGTCCTCGTTCTGGCCCGCCTCGGTTCCCTCGTAGCGCACCACGTAGGGGGTGACGTCGCTGTGCAGGGCCCGCAGCGCGCCGAAGACGGCGGAGGAGTCGACGCCGCCGCTGACCACCGCCGCCATCGGCACGTCGGCGGGGCGCCGGATGTCCACCGCGCGCCGGAACGCCTCGGCGACCTCGTCGACGGTCACCTCCCGTTCCGCCGGCGCCGGCATCCAGTAGCGCCGGTGACTGATCCGGTCGCCGTCGATGACCATCAGGTGGCCCGGCTCGACGGAGTGGATCCCGGC
This sequence comes from Micromonospora sp. CA-248089, assembly GCF_050948515.1. Lineage (NCBI taxonomy): Bacteria > Bacillati > Actinomycetota > Actinomycetes > Micromonosporales > Micromonosporaceae > Micromonospora > Micromonospora sp. CA-248089. Next base: position 4,016,890 of record NZ_CP192016.1, on the reverse strand, counting down.
GAGCCAGGTGCCGTCGTCGATCGCGTCCATCCGGACGTACGCCCGGTGGAGGAACGCCGTCCAGTCCACCCGGGGTTCCACCAGGCCGCCGGCGAGCAGCGTGGCCACCTCCGAGGCGAACAGGATCCCCCCGGCGACCCGGCACCAGACCAGCGGCTTGACACCGAAGTGGTCCCGGGCGAGGACCGTCCGGCCGGTCCGCCGGTCGTACCAGGCCGCCGCGAACATGCCGTCCAGCTCGCCGACCACAGTCGGCGGGCCGGCGTGGACGGCCTGCAGGAACTGCTCGGTGTCGCACCGGCTGCGCGCCGGCCAGCCGCTGATCCGGGTCCGGCTGGCGTACAACTCGCCGTTGTAGGCCAGCGCCACCTCGCCGTCGGGGCTGACCATCGGCTGATGCCCCGACGGGCTGCGGTCCCGCACGGCCAGCCGGGTGGCCGCGAGCAGGACCCGGCCGTCGTCGGAGAGGTGCAGCCCGCTGTCGTCCGGCCCGCGGTGGTGCATGGCCCCGACGAGGCGACGCCCCAGCCGGTCGAGCCACCACGCCGGCCGCGGGCCGTCCAGGCTGACGAAGCCGGCGATGCCGCACATCACGCGCTCCACTTCGCGCCGCAGGCGGCCAGCGACCGCTCCAGGCGGTGGTCGATGCCCTGATGCCCGTACGGGTGCTCGTCGTACTCGTGCGGCACCGAGGCGGCCGTCAGCTCGGCGTGCAGCGCCCGGGCGCCCCACTGCATGCCGTACTCGTCCTGCTCGCCGACGTCCAGGTAGAGCGTCTCCAGCGTGGCGAGCGCGGGGGCGGCGCCCGCGACCAGCCGGACCGGGTCCCGGTCGAGCCAGGTCTGCCACACGGCGTCCCGGAACCGTCCGGTGCGGGGGTCGCAGGGGAACCCGTCGGCGATGTCCGGCAGGACCTCCGGCGCGTAGCAGACGCCCATCGCGACGATGCTCATCGCCTCCATGAACGCACCGTCGACGGTGCCGGCGTACCCGGCTCGGCTGAGCGCGGCGATGCCGCCGCGGGCCCGCAGTGTGTTCAGGGCGCGGACCAGCAGCGACAGGTACGTGTGCTCGAACCCGCAGTCCGGCGTGTGCGCGGCGACGTGGCCGAAGACGCCGGGGCGCTGGATAGCGGCCATGAGGGCGCCGTATCCGCCGCTGGACTTGCCGACCACCGCCCGGCCGCTTGCCTCGGCGACGGTGGGCAGCCGCTCGTCGACCAGGGCGACCACCTCGTCGACGAGGTATCGCTGGTACGGACCGCACATGGCGGAGTCGAGGTACTGCGATCCGCCGTAGCGGGTGGCACAGTCGGGAAGCACGACGTGCACCGGCGGCAGCACCCCCTGCGCCACCAGCCGGGACAACCGGTCGGGAAGGCTCTCACCGAGCGGACGAACGCCCAGCAGGTCCCGGCCGCGCGAGCCGAAGCCGGCCAGCAGGTACACCACGGGCAGTGCCCGCCGCGGTGGATCCGCCGGGCTGAGGACGACCACCTCCCGCCGGCTCGGGTCGCCCAGCCGATTCCCGCGTAACACCGAGCTGTCATGGGTGAAGGCGTCGACCCGATACCTCATCGGCGCTGCTCCAGCAGAGCCCGGTCCACGTGCCGTACGTACCAGACGGGGTTGTGGAACACGGCGGAGAGCAGTGCGTTGTCACTGGTCCAGAGTCCGTACGAGCTGCCCATCAGCAGGTCCGCGTCGAACAGCGCCTGCAGCGTGCTGCCGGCGATCGCGGTGTGCGCGCCCCCGTCGCCCGCCTCGCTCGGCAGCGGCCGGACCCGCTCGCCGGTGAAGTCGAGGACGAAGCCACGCGCCTTGCCGCCGTCCTCGTACACCGTGATCGTCTGGTCGGCCCCACCGTCGATCTCCCGGTACCAGAAGTCGGTCCCGACCAGGTGGTCCATCAACCGCTGCACGAGCCGCTCGGTCGGTTCCCGCTGGCGTCCGACCTGATCCGTCTCCGGGTCGAACGCCGGCACGCCGGCCGCCGGGTCGAGGGTGACGGCGGCCGAGACGGCGGCGAAGTCGAAGTCCCCGGTGGACATCACACTGCCGTCGTGCGACACGTCGAGGATCTGACCGGGACCCCACAACGCCCCGGGACGCCCGACGGACTCCAGGTGCCGCAGCGCCTGCCAGGGGGTGAACGGGAACAGGGCGGTGTTGCACCACGCGAAGCTGTCGCGCACCCGCCAGCCGAAGGACGACGGGATCGTCAGGCCGGCGCCGACCACGTCGGTCCAGCGGTCGAAGTTGGCCGCGGAGCGCGCGACGAGGTCGTCCGGCGCGCCGACCTGCCGGCGCTGGGTGAGCACCCCCGGCGGAGCCAGGCTGTGCGCCGGGATCAGCGCGACGTCGACCGCCGGGGCGTCGGGCCGGGCGAAGAAGCTCTCCGTGTCGGGATGCAGCACCGAGTCACCGGCGATCATCACGGTGGCGTCGGGCGTCTCGAACAGCAGGCTCATCTCCGGGAACGGCACCCGGGAGGCCAGGGTTCGCAGCCGCGTCCGGCCGAGGTTGATGACGTCACCCGGCCGGACACCATGGCTCCGGCTGTACCCGAGGCGTCGCTGGGTCCAGGCGATGGCCTGGTGACCGAGGCCCGAGTAGGACAGCAACGGAAGACCGTCGCCGCGCGGCCACACCGTGACGGTGTCCGGCGCGCGCAGCGGCGCCTCGTCGAAGTCGACCTCACGCGCCTCGGCGAGCCGCACCAGGCTGGGGAAGTGGTGGTGGTCGTAGTGGTGGTGACTGAAGACGATGTAGTCGACTTCCTCGTCGAGCATCGACAGCAATTCCGGTGGCTGTGCCGGGAAATGCTCCCAGAATCGGTCGAGTTCAGGAGTCAGCCACGGATCGACGAGAATTCTTTCGGTGCCGGTTTCGATGAGAACGGTGGCGTGGCCGAAACTCGTCAGCCTCATCTCACCCTGCCGCCGGGTAGACGCAGCGGAAACCGATCTCGTTGTGCTTGTCGGTCAGCAGGTCCTTACCCCGGTAGTAGGTCGTGAGGCACACCGGCGGCGAGGTCCACGTGCCACCACGCAAGCTGTAGAACGCGTCTCGCCGATTCATGAACTCGACCGGCTGCCGGCCCTTGAAGAACGGGTCCAGGTCGGCCTTCGTGAAGAAGTTCGTCCGGGTCATCTCCCACACGTTCCCGGCCATGTGGAGCAGCCCGTACGGGCTGGCGCCCTCGGGCAGGCTGTCCGCCGGCATCACCGGCTCCGCGGGCGTCGACGGCCCGACAGTGACCAGCACGCTCTCCAGACTGCGCAGGTCGTGCACCGAGGTGCCGAACGACCGCTCGACGTAGTTGGCCCGGCTCGGATCCCAGTCGTTGCCCCACGGGTACCGCCGGCCGTCCGCGCCCCGGGCGGCCTTCTCCCACTCGTCTTCGCTCGGCAGTCGTCCGCCGGCCCAGCGGGCGAAGGCCCACGCGTCGTACCAGTCCATCCCGGTCGCCGGGTGCTCGGGCCGGTTGAAGCGGGGGTCCCGGCGGTGCGCCGAGGCGTGGTCGGGCCGGGGCGGCTGGTCCGGGTGGTCGAACTCGGTGGTTCCCGCGGTCTCCTCGACGAACCGGTTGTAACGCTCGTTCGTCACCGCGGTCCGGTCGATGTAGAAGGCGGGCAGGTCCACGACCCGCAGCGGGTTGTCCTGGTCGTTCATCTGGAACGGCCCGGGCACCGTTCCGGTCGCCCCGGCGATGAACGGACCGGCCGGCACCAGCACCGCGTCCGCCAGCTGGGCGGACCGCTTCTTGACGGCCGCCACCCGGTTGAGGACGTCGGCGAAGTGCTGGTCTTCCAGCCGCCGCAGCTCATCGGGATCCTCGCTGCCGAAGATCGCGATCAGGGCCCGTTTGGTCAGTGCCGCGCCACAGCCGACCGGCTTGCGCAGGTAGGCGGGGCGGGTGAAGTTGCTCGGCCAGCCGGAGATGCCGATCAGGTCGCGGGCCGCCAGCGCGATCCGGTGCTCACCGGCCACGGTGATGGCGGTGAAGGCGACGCTGTCGACAGTGTCGTGGGTGGCCGCGGCGATGGCCCGCTGGGCGGCCTCGCGATCGGCGAAGCTCGCGCCGAGGATGCGGACGCAGGCGGCGCGTACCGGCCACTCGGGATGGGTGGCGGAGAGCTCGCAGAGACGGTCCAGGTCGGCATGCCGCTCGAGGTCGGCGGTCACCTGCTGGATGGCCAGCCAGTACTGATCGTCTGTCGTGCCGTCGAAGACGGCAGGATCACTCGTGACGGTCATGGACCCTTCCCTTCCTGATCACGTGGTGGGTGCCCGGCCACCCTGGGGAGGTGGCCGGGCTGCGATCGATCAGCGATCGCGCGGGGGCACGGACGTCACCACTTGGTGACCTCCTCGTCCTCGCGGGTCTCGATGAAACGGTCGTCCGACATGTCAGCACCTCCTCCCGGGGGAGAACCGGAAATCGGATCCGCGGTTGCGGCCCGAAACTCGAGGATCAGCCCGGATGGCGAATTGCTGGTGTCGGGAACGGTGCGGATGTGCCACCGGGGATGCGACCGAATGCGGTCCTATTCCCGTCGGTGGACCCGGGCCTGCGATGTCGACGAGTCTATGGAGGGCCCGCGAGGATCACTCAAGCGCGACTCGAGGCGCCGCCCGGTGGGGACAAGAATGGCGTCTCTGTTGCAGAACGGTTCATTCATTCCTGCCGTGTGACGGCGGTTCGGTTCCCTTTGTGCGCCTGGTGCGGGACCTGGTCCGGGTCCGCCGCCGGGGCCGGGCGGCCCGATCCCTGGGCCGGCGGTCTCCACATCAGGGTGCCGAGCGTGACTCCGACGGTGAGCACGACGACCAGTACGGTCGCGGTCACGGTGCTGGTCAGGTCCGCGGTCAGTCCGATGCCCATCGTCGACACCACGACCCCGAGGGGCAGCAGCGTGGCCCGCAACGTGGCCACCGTCGCCACCTCCTGCTCGGTGGCGGTCGCCACGACCAGGTTGTTGTACTGGACGAAGGCCACCTCGAAGAACAGCAGGAAGAACGCGTACGCGGTCAACGTCGGAATCTCGGCCCCGGCGAGGACCGCGGTGAGCAGGAAGGGCAGCGGCACCAGCGTCCAGATGAACGACGGCAGGCGATGGGCGTGACGCTGGACGGGAAGCGCCACGAACGAGCCCGCGAAGACGGCGAAGGCGGACACCGTGACAAAGGCGGCCACCAGGTCCGTGCCGCCTCCGAGCACGTCCCGGGGCACGGCGTTGACCGCGATGGTGTGGTAGCCCTGCAGGCACGCGACGAGGACGAACAGGACGAACAGGCGCCGCAGGTGGGCGTTGGCCAGGCGCAGCCGCGGTGGGCCGTCACCGCCCGCCGCCGGCGCGGGCACGGCCCCGGGGAGCGTGACGGCGAGCGCCGCCGAGAGCAGCAGGCTCGCCGCGTTCAGGGCCAGGATGGTCCGTACGCCCAGCGCCGGGTCGGCCAGCCCGGTGAGGACAGCGCCGATACTCGTTCCGCCCAGCTTGCCGATCTCGGCCAGGGTGTTGACCCGGCCGAGCCGGTCGGCCGGGATGGTCAGCTTGATCAGGACCGTCGCCGAGGACCGGGTCACCGCCTCCCCGAACCCCCGGACCATCAGTGCGACAGCGGCCACGAGGAAGAACGGGTTCCCGGACAGGGGCGTGGCGACGACGGCGAGCGTCAGCACCAGACTGGCGACCTCGGCGACGAGGATCAGGCGGGCCGGCGCGCGACCGGCGAGGAGCCGGTTGAGCGGCCGGACGAGGATCAGCGCCGGCAACCACGGCGCGGCGAGCACCAGGGCGGCCAGGAGGGTGGACCCGGTCACCTCGCTGACCTCGGTCGACAGGCGCAGGAGGACGAAGAAGCTGCCGGCGGTGTTCAGGAGCAACAGGGTCGGCACCACCGCGCCGACTCGATGCCTCAGGAGATCAGACACATGAATCCCTTACGGACAGTTGTGACTCGGAGGCGGGGCGTCGGCACTATGCTCGCCGCATGTCGCTCGATATCCCGGTAACCGGCGATGCCGAACGCGTCGTCGTCGTGGACGCGTACCTGCCCGTCCGTCCGCTGGTCACCGCGCTGCGCGATCGTGGCTACGCGTGCGTGCGGGTGCTCAGCACACCCGACGTACCGGAGGTGTACGCCGACGCGCCGTCGATCGCCGAGGACTTCGTGGCCGACATCGTGCACACCGGTGACTTCGACGCCACAGTGGCGGCGGTCGCCGCGCACGCCCCGGTCGCGGTCATGGCGGGCGGGGAGATCGGGGTGGAGTTTACGGACCAGCTGGCCGAGGCGCTCGGTCTGCTCACGAACGGCACCGCGACGAGCGCCGCCCGGCGGGACAAGTACCTGATGGTGGAGACGGTCCGAGCAGCCGGGTTGCGCGCCGCGGAGCAGGTCCGGGCCACCGACGAGGAGACGCTGCGCGAGTGGCACACCAAGCACGGCGGCCGGGTCGTGGTCAAGCCGTTGAGCAGCGCCGGCGGTGACGGCGTCTCCTTCTGCGACGACCCGGAGGAGTCGGTGGCCGCCTTCCGGCGGCTGGTCGGCAGCCGGAACATCTTCTCCGCCACGAACACCGGCGTGGTGGCCCAGGAGTACCTGGGCGGGCCGGAGTACATGGTGAACACGGTGAGCCGCGACGGCCGGCACTACGTGACGGACGTCTGGCGTACCACGCGGGTTCAGGCCAACGGGATGATCGACCTGGCCGATGCCCTCTGCCTGGTCGACTCGGGCAGCGAGGTGGTGCGGGCGTTGTCCCGCTATGCGTTCGGCGTGCTGGACGCGGTCGGCATCCGGCACGGCGCGGCCCACGTGGAGATCCGGCTGACTCCGTCCGGCCCCTGCCTGGTGGAGGTCGGTGCGCGCCTGCCCGGCGGAGGCATCGCCGTGCAGGCGGCCCGGGCCATCGGGGAGTCGCAGATGGACCTGGCGATCTCGGCGTACCTCGAGCCGGAGAGGTTCCTGGCGAAGGTCGGCACCGAGTACCAGGTGTCGCGCTTCTGTGCGATCGTCGGCATGGTCTCCCCGGTGGAGGGGGTGCTGCGCGCCTATCGTGGCCTCGACGAGATCCGCGCTTTGGAGGGTTTCGACAGCCTCACGTGTCTCGTCGCCCCGGGCGAGCGCATCAGCCGGACGGTGAACGACCTCGGCTACCCCGTGCTGGTGATCCTGTTCCACGAGAGCGAAGAGGTGGTGCAGACCGCCCTCAACAGCGTCCGGCTCATCAACGGCACGGGCTTCTACGAACTGGAGCCGAACTGAGCGGCGGCACCACCGGAGGCCGGCATCAGCCACGACGGGCCCGTCGGTGATGAACAGGATTCCTCCTCCTCGTGGCTGCGGGGCGCTCGCCACCAGTCCGGCCACGGCGGAACCCACGGCCGGGCCGGCCACAGCGGGCGGGGAACGGCCATGAGATGAGCAGTATCCCGAGCCCCGTGGGTCACGTCAACGACCGTCGATCACCCGTCCACTGTGGTGGCACGCCGGGCTCCACCCGTTCCCGACCGAAACGCTGATCCGGTCTCCTACCGTCGGTGCCCACGATCGAGTCGTCCGTGTCGGTGTGCCGGCCCGGGCCCATCCCTACCGGAGGTCACGTGGCTTCCCGCCTGTTCACGTCCGAGTCGGTCACGGAGGGCCACCCGGACAAGATCGCCGATCAGATCAGCGACGGCATCCTCGACGCGCTGCTCGCCCAGGACCCGCACAGCCGGGTCGCCGTGGAAACCCTCATCACCACCGGTCAGGTTCACGTGGCCGGCGAGGTCACCACCAAGGCGTACGCCGACATTCCGACGATCGTCCGGGAGACCATCCTCGGGATCGGGTACGACTCGTCGAAGAAGGGTTTCGACGGGGCGTCCTGCGGAGTGAACATCGCGATCGGCGCCCAGTCCCCGGACATCGCGCAGGGCGTGGACAACGCCGTCGAGTCCCGCACCGGCGCGTCGGCGCACGCGCTGGACGCCCAGGGCGCGGGGGACCAGGGCATGATGTTCGGTTTCGCGTGCTCGGAGACGCCGGAGCTGATGCCGCTGCCGATCGCCCTGGCCCATCGGCTGGCCCGGCGGCTGTCCGGGGTACGCAAGGACGGGACGATTCCGTACCTGCGGCCGGACGGCAAGACGCAGGTGACCATCGAGTACGAGGGCCTGCGGCCGGTGCGGTTGAACACGGTGGTCGTGTCGTCGCAGCACGCGGCCGGCATCTCGCTGGAGTCGCTGCTCACCCCGGACATCCGCGACCACGTCATCGCCCCGGAGCTGGAGGGCCTCGGCCTGGACACCGAGGGCTACCGGCTGCTGGTGAACCCGACCGGCCGGTTCGAGATCGGCGGTCCGATGGGTGACGCCGGCCTGACCGGCCGGAAGATCATCGTGGACACCTACGGCGGGTACGCCCGGCACGGTGGCGGCGCGTTCTCCGGTAAGGACCCGTCGAAGGTCGACCGCTCGGCGGCGTACGCGATGCGCTGGGTGGCGAAGAACGTCGTCGCCGCCGGGCTCGCCGAGCGGTGCGAGGCGCAGGTCGCGTACGCGATCGGCAAGGCCCATCCGGTGAGCCTGTTCATCGAGACCTTCGGCACCGAGACCGTGCCGGTCGCCTCGATCGAGAGGGCCGTTTCCGAGGTGTTCGACCTGCGGCCGGCCGCCATCATCCGGGACCTCGACCTCAAGCGCCCGATCTACGCGCAGACCGCCTCCTACGGGCACTTCGGCCGCGAGCTGCCGGACCTGACCTGGGAGAGCACCGACCGGGCCGGCGACCTGAAGGCGGCGGTGTGAGCGTCAACGAGGGCGACTACAAGGTGGCGGATCTGTCGCTTGCCGAGTTCGGGCGTAAGGAGATCCGGCTCGCCGAGCATGAGATGCCCGGTCTGATGGCGATTCGGCGTGAGTTCGCCGAGGTTCAGCCGTTGGCCGGTGCCCGTATCACTGGTTCGTTGCACATGACCGTGCAGACCGCTGTTCTGATCGAGACTCTGGTCGCGTTGGGCGCGCAGGTCCGGTGGGCGTCGTGCAACATTTTCTCCACCCAGGACCACGCGGCCGCGGCGATCGTGGTCGGCCCGGAGGGCACCCCGGAGGCGCCGGCGGGTGTGCCGGTGTACGCCTGGAAGGGTGAGACGCTGCCGGAGTACTGGTGGTGCACCGAGCAGGTGCTCGCCTGGCCCGACGGGCAGGGCCCGAACATGATCCTCGACGACGGCGGCGACGCCACCCTGCTCGTGCACAAGGGCGTCGAGTTCGAGAAGGCGGGTGTCGTGCCGCCGGTGGAGTCGGCTGATTCGGAGGAGTACGCGGTCATCCTCGAGCTGCTGCACCGGTCGCTGGCCGAGGACGGTCAGCGGTGGACCCGGATCGCCGCGGGGATCAAGGGTGTGACCGAGGAGACGACCACGGGTGTGCACCGGCTCTACGAGATGCACCGGGCGGGGACGTTGTTGTTCCCGGCGATTAACGTCAACGACTCGGTGACGAAGAGCAAGTTCGACAACAAGTACGGCTGCCGGCACTCGCTGATCGATGGCATCAACCGGGCCACCGATGTGTTGATCGGCGGGAAGATGGCCGTGGTGATGGGTTACGGCGATGTGGGTAAGGGTTGCGCGGAGTCGCTGCGTGGGCAGGGTGCCCGGGTGGTGGTGACGGAGGTCGACCCGATTTGCGCGTTGCAGGCGGCGATGGACGGCTATCAGGTCGCCACCCTGGATGATGTGGTGGAGCAGGCGGACATCTTCATCACCGCGACGGGCTGCTTCGATGTGATCACCAACGAGCACATGGCGCGGATGAAGCACCAGGCGATCGTGGGTAACATCGGGCACTTCGACAACGAGATCGACATGGCTGGTCTGGCCAAGCGTAGTGATGTGACGCGGGAGAACATCAAGCCGCAGGTCGACGTGTGGCGTTTCGACGACGGTCACGCGATCATCGTGTTGTCCGAGGGTCGTCTGCTGAACCTGGGCAACGCCACCGGTCACCCGAGCTTCGTGATGTCGAACTCGTTCGCCAACCAGACGATCGCCCAGATCGAGCTGTTCACCAAGACCGACGAGTACCCGATCGGTGTCTACGTGCTGCCCAAGCACCTGGACGAGAAGGTCGCCCGGCTGCACCTGGACGCCCTCGGCGCCAAGCTCACCACCCTGACCAAGGAGCAAGCCTCCTACCTGGGCGTCTCCCCGGAAGGCCCGTTCAAGCCCGACCACTACCGCTACTGAGCGCGGCCCGAGATCGACGGGCGGCGGCGTCAGAACGGGTCGGCGCGTTCGGTGCTCGCGTCGGCTGCCCGCGCCGGAGTGGACGGGGCCGTGCCGGGCACCGGCCCGGTCCGGGCGGCCAGCGAACCCAGCAGGCGCAGGTTGTCGTGCGACGGGCTGCCCGGATCGGTGGTGTAGATGAACAACGTCTGGTCCGCGTCGCCGGGCAGGGCGAGGGCCTCGTAGCGAAGGGTGATCGGCCCGACCGCCGGGTGGTTCATCCGCTTGGTGCCGTGCGTGCGCTCGTGCACGTGGCGGCCGTTCCACCAGGTACGGAACTCGGCACTCTTGATGGTCAGCTCGCCGACCAGCTCGCTGAGCTGCGGATCGTCGGGATGGCGGCCGGCGTAGAGGCGCAGCGTGCCGACCACGTCGGCCGCCACCGTCGGCCAGTCCAGGAAGGCGTCGCGGGCGTCCGGGTCGAGGAAGATCCACCGTACGTAGTTGCGGTGCCTCGGCGGCAGGAGCGTCCAGTCGGTGAGGAGCGCACGGGCGAGGGCGTTCGAGGCGAGCACGTCGGTGCGGCGCCCGAGGATGAGCGCGGGGTGCTCGGTCATCGAGGCGAGCAACTGGTGCATCGCCGCGCGTACCCGTTGGGCCGGCATCTGCCGGTCGCTGCGCCTCGCCGGCCGCGCGAGGTCGGCGAGGTGGGCGCGGGCGGCGGCGTCGAGCTGAAAGACCCGCGCCAGGGCGTCGACCACAGCGGGCGACGGGCTGGTGTGCCGGCCCTGTTCGAGCCGGGTGTAGTAGTCGACGCTCACGCCGGCGAGCATCGCCACCTCCTCGCGGCGCAGTCCGCGGACGCGGCGTCCCTGCGTCTCCGCGGCGATGCCGGACGCCTCCGGAGTCAGATCGGCCCGGCACTGACGAAGGAACCGGCCGAGGTCTGAGTGTCCCGCCATGCCCCAATGATCCGCCGCGAGGTCGTCCGGCGACACCGCCCGGGTGGGTACGCCGTTCCCCGGCAGCGCTGGGCCTGCCACGCCGTGTTCGCGGCCCTCCGTCGTCCGCAGCATGGGAGGTGTTCCCAGCCGGGGACGGCACGACATCGACACGTAGGAGCTCTCATGTCCTTCCCGACCGCCGGTCCGGCCACCTGGTTCGTCACCGGCACGTCCCGCGGTATCGGTCTGGAACTGGTCCGGCAGCTGCTGGAGCGGGGCGACAACGTCGCGGCGACGACCCGCTCGGCCGAGCGCCTCGGTGCGGCCCTCGGAGCCGTCGACCGCGAGCGGCTGCTTCCCCTCGAACTCGACCTGACCGACGAGGCGGCGGTGGCAGCGGCCGTCCGCGCCGCCACCGGCCGCTTCGGCGGGCTCGACGTCGTGGTCAACAACGCCGGGTACGGCTTCCTCGGCGCGGTCGAGGAAGCCGCCGACGCCGAGGTCCGGGCGATGTTCGAGGTGCAGATCTTCGGCGTCTGGAACGTGCTTCGCGCGGCCCTGCCCGGCATGCGCGTCGCCGGCAGCGGCCACGTCATCAACGTGTCCTCGATCCTGGGCCTGACCGCCTTCCCCGGCTGGGGCCTCTACTGCGCGGCGAAGTACGCCCTGGAGGGCCTGTCGGACTCCCTGGCGGCCGAGGTCGCGCACCTCGGCATCAAGGTCACCGTCGTGGAGCCCGGGTACACGCGTACCGACTTCCTGCGGCCGTCCTCCCTCGGCCTGCCGGCCGGCACCACAGACGGCTACCAGGCGATCCGCGAGATGACCGAGGCGCACCTGGCCATGCCCGGCACCCAGCTCGGCGACCCGGTCAAGGCGGCGGCCGCCATCATCGAGGTGGCCGTCCGCGGCGACGCCCCGCTGCACCAGGTGCTCGGTTCCGACTCCTACGACCTCGCGAAGGCCCGCGTGGCGGCGCTGCTCAGCGACATCGAAGCCGGCCGCGAACTGGCGCTCACCACGGACGTCGACCAGGCCTGACCGCGATCGGGGCGCCCTCGCGCACGCGTCGGCCCGTCTCCCGAGGTGGAGGCGGGCCGACGGACGATCCGGACGATGTCGGAGCCCGTGGCTATCCTTTCGCGGTGCCGTACGCCGATCTCAGCTTCGCGCAGTGGAACGACCTCTCCGAGGGCGCCGCCGGCCGGTTGACCCGGGATATCGCCGCGCGGCACGAGTTGACGGTGGTCGGCCTGCGGGACACCGCGTACGCGGGGCGGTCGCACCGGACGGCGCTGTTCGACCGCGGCGGCATGCGGTTCGCCCTCGTACCCGGTGGTCGGCCGGCGCTCGGCTACGATGCGGGCCGGTTCCGGCCCGCCGCGCACCAGGCCGCCGACTACGCCGACAGCGCCGCCGAGTTCGGGCTTCCGCCGCTGCCCGAGTTCGTCGACGCGATGACGTCGCCCGTACGCGACGTCGACATGCCGGCGATGCTGGTCGCGGTGGACGCCTTCGACCCGTGCGAGGTTCCGCTGGCGCCGGACGACCCTCGGGTGCGGGAGTTGGTCGCGTCGGCCGGGAACCGGTTCGGCGGGGTGCGCACCTTCCGGTCGGGTGACGGGCTTCCGTGGAGTTCGACCGGGCGACCGGGCAGGTGGTGCGTGCCCGGGCGATCCGCGCGGTCTCGTACGACGAGGCGGTGGCCGGCCTCGCCAGCCTCGGCGTGCGGACGACCACTCCGGATGAGTGGGAGTGGGCGTGTGGTGCCGGTGCGACGACGTTGTTCCGCTGGGGTGACGACTGCCCCGGCGACGGCTATCCGTACGACCACAGAACCGGCCCGCACCGGCGGGAGAACCTCTGGGGACTGGCGATCGGGCAGGATCCCTACCGGCACGAGGCGACGACCGAGCGCACCGTGGTGTGCGGTGGCGACGGCGGCGGTGCCACCTGCGGCGGGAGCGGCTTCTTCCTGGGCTGGCTCACCCTGGCGACCGCGTACCGCGACGAGGACTTCGGCCGGTGGTTCGCCTCCGACGACGGCTACGCCGACGAGATCCTGACCCGGCCGGTCGTCGAGCTGAGCTGAGGCCCGGATGGCGACCGGACCCGCGGGATTCGATCGTCCGCTGCTGTTCCTGGACGTCGACGGGACGCTCCTGCCCTTCGGCGGCTCCGCCGGGCCGTCGGAGGTCGGCGCCAACCCGCTGCTGGCCGGTCTGGACGCCGGCCACGGCCCCCGGCTCGCCGCGTTGCCGTGCGATCTCGTGTGGGCCACCACCTGGATGCACGACGCCAACGAGGTGCTCGCGCCGCGGCTCGGCCTGCCTCCGCTGCCCGTCGTCGACTGGCCGGACGACGACGAGGACGACGGTGGCCGACTGCACTGGAAGACGCGGCGGCTCGTCGAATGGGCCGCGGGACGCCGGTTCGTCTGGCTGGACGACGAGATCACCGACGCCGACCGGAGGTGGGTGGCGGGGAACCACGACGCGCCGGCACTCCTGCACCGCGTCGAGGCGCGCCGCGGCCTCACCGGCGCGGACCACCGGCTCGTCGCGCGATGGCTGAGCGGATAGACCGGTCATCCTGTCCCCAGCCCGCCTGTCATGCTCGAACCGATGACCACCGAGCGTCCCCACGGCCCGCGTCGCCGCCTCCCACGCGTCCTGCTGATCGTCGGTGCCCTCGCGGTGCTCGTCGCCGGCGCGGTGGTCGTGGTGCCGCTGGTACGGCCTCCGGGCCCACGACCGGACTTCCAGCTTCCGGTGGCCTGCGGCGAGACGTGGCGGCTGTCCACCTATCCGGGGCACGACGACTACGACGTCGACCTGTTCCCGACCTCCGGGGACGCGTGGGGACGCCCGGTGCTCGCCTCCGCCGCCGGCACCGTCACCGTCGCGGGGATCAACGGCTCGCTGGGCGGTCGTACCCCGGACGATCCCGACGGGCCGCGCGGTCGTGGCGGCGGCTACTGGGTCAAGATCGACCACGGTGGCAAGTGGGAGACGCAGTACCTGCACCTGCTCGAACCGCCGTCGGTGAAGGCCGGTCAGCGGGTGGCCCGGGGCGAGCGGATCGGGCGGGTCGGCAGCACCGGGAACTCCGGCGCACCGCACCTGCACTACGAGCAGCGCCGCGGCTGGGAGAAGGTGGAGGCCCACTTCGACGGCGTGCCGTCCGGGATCACGTCCGACGACCGCGAGTACTCGGTGCGGCTGACGAGCGCGAACTGCGACCCGGCGCGCCCGTGACCGGACGTCAGCGTGCGTCAGTAGCGGTCCGGGCGCGGCGGGCCTTCCCGATCAGGCCGAGGTGGGTGTGCTCGAACCCCTCGCCCGTCTTGAGCCCGTAGCCCAGCGCGCGGTCGACGGCGATGTGGAACGCCCACGCGACGGCCAGGACGCCGAGCCAGTCGATCCGTTCGCCGGACGCGGCCGCCGCCACGGCCACCGCGCCGAGCGCCGCCGGTAGCGCGTACGAGTGCGCCAGGTTGTAGCAGGCGGCGCCGACGCGCGGCCCGCGCAGGTAGCCGAGCATGGACAGGTCGAACACGAGGAACAGGGCGAGCAGCGACCACCACGGGTATCCGGCCGCGACGGTCACGACGACGGCGAGGACGGCGACGACGGCGGCCTCGACGCGCTGCGTCACGACCGGGTTGAGCTGCGGCATCTCCCACCTCGATGTCAGTGCGGGGACCGGCCGGCTCACGCCGCGACCGGCCCGGACAGCGTACGCAGGCGGCGGCCGGCCGGTGCGTCGAGGTCACGGACGTACCATGGGGACGCCACGGGCGGTTACCATCCCGAGTCATGGCCAGGTACGTCGCTCTGCTGCGGGGCGTGAACATCGGTGGCGCCAGTTCCATGGTGATGGCGGAGCTGAAGGAGGTCTTCGTCTCCTGCGGCTTCGACCGGGTGGCGACCTACATCCAGAGCGGCAACGTGGTGTTCGGCTGCCCGGAGACCGACGAGGCCGCGATCCTGGCCCAGATCGGCCGGGCCGTCACGCGGCGGTGGGGCCGGGACGTACCTGTGGTGCTGCGCAGCCTGGCCGAACTCGACGCGATGATCGCCGCGAATCCGTACCTCGACGTGCAGACCGATCTGACGAAGTTGCTCGTCACGATGCTCAGCAGCGACCCGGGGGCGGACAAGCAGGCGGCGCTCGCGTCCCCGCCCGGCGAGACCGGGACGCTGACGCTTGTCGGCCGGGACGTGTTCGTGCACGTTCCGGACGGGTACGGGCGCAGCAAGCTCGGCAACGCCTTCGTGGAGAAGAAGACGGGTGTGGTCGGGACGACACGCAACTGGCGCTCGGTGCTGAAGTTGCGTGAGATGGCGGCGGCCTGACCCGGCCCGGGACACGACGGGTCGTTGCCGAGGTGACGGTGCAGTTCCGGGTGCTGGGCCCGCCGGAGGTCGTCCGGAACGGCCGGGTGGTGCCCCTCGGCGGGCCGAAGCAGCAGGCACTGCTGGCCCTGTTCCTGCTGCGGCCGAACCGGTTCGTCGCCGCCGACTGGCTGGTCGACGCGCTCTGGGACTCGCGACCGCCGGCCAGCGCCCGGACGACGCTGCGGACGTACGTCGCGGGGCTGCGCCGGGTGGTGGAAGCGGAACGGCCGCACGGCGAGCCGGCCCGCGTCCTGCGCAGCCACCCGCGAGGGTACGAACTGCGGGTCGCCCCCGACGCGGTGGACGCGATCCGGTTCGGTGCCCTGGTGGACCGGGCGGCGGACGCGCTCGCGGCCGGACAGCCGGCAGCCGCCGAACAGTGCTACACCGAGGCGCTGGCGTTGTGGCGCGGCGAACCGCTGGCGGGCGTGGCCGACCTGGCCGCGGTACGTCCGGAGGCAGTACGGCTGGCGGAGCTGCGGTTGAGCGCCGAGGAGGGGCGGTTGACCGCCGCCGTCGCGGCCGGACGGCATGCCACGCTGCTGCCGGAGCTGCGCCGGTTCGTGTCGGCGAACCCGCTGCGCGAGGGCGCCCGGGCGCAGCTGATGCTGGCGCTGTACCGCTCGGGGCGGCAGACCGAGGCGCTCGCCGTCTTCGACGAGGGGCGCCGGATCCTGGCCGGCGAGTACGGGATCGACCCCGGTGAGCAGATCCGGGCGGTGCACCGGCTGATCCTGGACCAGGCCGTACCGCCGGACCACGGCAGCCCCGCGGACGCGGGCGGCCCGGCGGCGGCCGGGACGGCGCCGCAGCGGGACGGCGGACCGCTCGTGGGGCGGGACGCCGAGTTGGAGCGGCTGCGGG
The DNA here is from genome assembly GCF_050948515.1 of Micromonospora sp. CA-248089. Lineage (NCBI taxonomy): Bacteria > Bacillati > Actinomycetota > Actinomycetes > Micromonosporales > Micromonosporaceae > Micromonospora > Micromonospora sp. CA-248089. The sequence continues at coordinate 4,000,461 of NZ_CP192016.1, read as the reverse complement.
CGGCACTGGACGCGGCCACCGGGCACGGCGGGCGGGTGCTGACGCTGGTGGGGGAGGCCGGCATCGGCAAGACCAGCCTCGCCGCGGCGCTCGGCGAGCGGGCCGCCGCGACGGGCGTCCCGGTGCTCTGGGGTCGCTGTCCGGACGTCGGGCAGGCGCCGCCGTTCTGGCTGTGGAGCCGGGTGGTGCGCGCGCTGGTGGCGATGCCGCAGACCCGCGCCACCGGCTCGGCGGGCCGGCTGGACGGGTTCGCCGCGGGCGCGCCGGGCGGACCGGCGGACGGTCGCGGTCCGGACCCCACGGCGCGGTTCCAGGTGTACGAGGCGGTGGCGGACCTGGTGCACGGGGCGGCCCGGCAGCACGGACTGCTGATCGTCCTGGACGACCTGCACGCGGCCGACCCGGACTCGTTGCTGTTGCTGCGCTTTCTCGCCACCGCTCTGCCGGCGTCCCGGGCGCTGGTGGTCGCCACGCTGCGGCCGTACGACCAGGATCCGGCCCTGGTGGCGACGGTGGCCGAGATGGCCCGCGGGCCGGGCTTCGGTCAGGTCCGGCTCGCCGGGCTGGACGCCGCGGCGGTCGCCGACCTGGTCCGGGACCGGACCGGCGTGGCGCCGCCGGAGCCGGTGGTGACCCGGCTCGTGACCCGTACCGGCGGGAATCCGTTCTTCCTCACCGAGCTGCTGCGCTCGCGGACCGACGCGGGCTCCGCCGGGGAGCTGCCACCGAGCATCCGCGACACGGTACGGCTGCGGCTCGACGGGCTGCCCGGTCCCACCCGGCGCTGCCTCGACCTGCTCAGCGTGGCCGGGCACGAGCTGGACCTGGCGGTGCTGGCGGCGGCGCTGCACCTCACCGCCGAGGCGGTCGCCGAGGACCTCGCCCCGGCGTACCCGGCGGCGCTGGTGGTCGAGACCGGGCCGGGCGCGCTCGCGTTCCGCCATCCGCTGATCGCCGAGGTCACCTACGCCGAGCTGGTCCCGCCGCGCCGGGCCGCGCTGCACGCCCGTCTGGCCGCCGCGTACGAGCGGACGGCCGGCACCGCACCGGCGGAGCTGGCGCACCACTACGGCGAGGCGATCGGGCTCGGCCACGGCGAGGACCACCTGCGGTGGTCGCTGCGGGCCGCCGACGACGCCACCCGTCGGGTCGCCTACGAGGACGCGCTGGGCCACCTCGAACGCGCCGCGCGCCGGCTGGCCCCGGCCGCCCGGGCCGCGCCCGGCGCGGCGCGCACCGAGCTGACCGTCCAGCTGCACCGGGCGGCCCTGCTCCAGATGACGGTGGGCGTCGGCAGCGACGCCGTCGACCGGGTCTGCGCCCGGGCCCGGGAGCTGCTGACACTCGTCGGGCCGGACGCGGACATCCGCCACGCGCTCTGGGCGCTCGGTGAGCTGGCCGCCAACCGGGCCGAGTTCGCGATCTGCGCCGACCTCGCCGGGCGGCTCGTCCGCGCACCCGACGACGGCAGCGGGCTGATCGCCGTGGCCGGTGAGTACCTGCTGGGCGCGGTCGGCTACTTCACCGGCCGCCAGAGCGAGGGCGAACGGCGGCTCACCGCCGGGATCGACCGGCTGCGTACCGTCGAGCGGGCGCTGCTGCGCCGCGAGGTCGGCCGGCGTCCGGTGCTGGCCTGCCACAACTTCCGGGCGCTCGTGCGCTCGATGCGCGGCGACCCGGCGGGCGCCCGGTCGGACATCGCGGCGGCCGAGGCCCTCGCCGAGGAGCTCGACGACCCGTACGGCCGGGCCAACGCGGCGCTCTACGCCGCCTGGCTGGCGATGCAGGAGCACGACGTCGCCGCGGCCGACGCGGCGGGACGGCGGTGCCGGGACATCGGCCGGGCCACCGGGCTGCCGCACATGACGGCGACCGGCGCGTACTTCCTCCAGTGGGCCGCGGCGCGCGGCGGCGACCACGGCCGGCTCGACGCGATGCGCGCCGCCGCTGACGATTTCTACCGTCCCGGACTGCGGTCCACCCGGACCATCACGTGCGCGGCGATGGCCGAGGCGTACCTGACCGCCGGCCGCCCGGAGACCGCTGCCGCGCTGGCCGAGGAAGGGCTGGCCGTGGCGGACCGGACCGGCGAGCGCGTCGTCGTCGCGGAGCTGCACCGGATCCGCGGGGTCGCGCGCGGTGACCGCGCGGAGTGGGATCTCGGCGCCCGGATCGCCGCCGAGCAGGGCGCCGGGCTGCTGCTGCCCCGCTTCGCGGTCTTCTGACCGGTGTGGAGGCCCACCTCCACGCCTTCTCCACACCCCTTCCACGCCGCTGCGGTGCCCTGGTCGGTGTGGGACGGCCGGAGCCGTCCGGGACCACGTTCCGAAGGGGCAGCACAATGGAATCAGTTCAGCCGCCGGATTCTCAGGCGGTCCAGGAGGTCGAGGTCGCCGTCATCGGCTGCGGGCCGGTGGGCGCGCTCACCGCCAACCTGCTCGGCGCCCGCGGCGTCACCACGCTGGTCGTGGAGCGCAGCGCGACACCGCACGGCCAGCCGCGGGCCTTCTCCTGCGACGACGAGGCGCTGCGCATCTACCAGCAGGCCGGCCTGCTCGACGAGATACGCGACGCGACGATCGCGCCGCCACTGGTCGAGTACGTCAACCGCGCCGGCCGGGTCTTCGCCCGGATGAAGCTGTCCGAGACGGACTTCGGGTACGGGCACGCGCCGCTGCGCTTCTTCGACCAGCCGCGACTGGAACACACGCTGCGCACCGGGCTGGACCGCTTCCCGCACGTCCAGCTCGCACTCGGCACCGAACTGGTCGGCCTGACCCAGGACGACGACGGCGTGACGGTGCTGTTGTCCGACGTGGCCACCGGGCAGCGGCGGGCCGTCCGCGCCCGGTACGTGCTCGGCTGCGACGGCGCCCGCAGCGCCACCCGCGCCGCGGTCCGGATCCCGCTGTCCGGGGCGAGCTACGCCGAACCGTGGCTGGCCGTCTCCGGCGACGTGCCGCCCGACGCGGTACGGGTGCCCGACACCACGTTCGTCTGCGACTGGCAGCGCCCGGCGTTCGTCTCTCCGGGCGCGGCCGGCAGCTACCGGATGGAGTTCATGCTGCGCCCGGGCGAGACCGAGGCCGAGATGCAGCGGCCGGAGACCATCGCCGCGCTCGTCTCGCCGTACGTCGACCCGGACCGGTTCACCGTCACCCGGGCGGTGGTCTACACCTTCCACCACCTCGTCGCGCAGCGGTGGCGGGAGGGGCGGGTGTTCCTGCTCGGCGACGCGGCCCACCAGATGCCCCCGTTCATGGGCCAGGGCCTGTGCAGCGGCCTGCGCGACGCGGCGAACCTGTCGTGGAAGCTGTCGCTGGTGCTGTCCGGCGCCGCCGGCACCGAGGTGCTCGACACGTACGAGACCGAGCGGCGCCCGCACACTGTGGAGATGGCGCGGACGAGCGTCCGGCTGGGGCACGTCTTCCTGGCCCGCAACCGGGTCGCCGCCGGGCTGCGCGACGCCGCGCTGCGGGCGGTCCAGACGATCCCCCGGGTACGGCGGTTCGTGGAGCGGTTCGAGTTCAAGCCGGTCCCGGCGTACCGGCGGGGCCTGATGGCCGGCGGGCGGCGCGCCGGCGTGGTCGGGACGATGTTCCCCCAGCCGCGCGTCCTCGTCCCGGGCGCCCCCGGCGAGCGCCTGCTCGACGAGGCGCTCGGCGACGGTTTCGTCGTGCTCGGCCGCGCCGGCGTGGACAACCCGCTCGAAGTGTGGCGACCGGGGCTGCCGGTGCGGTTCGTCGCGGTCCACCCGTCCGGTACGCCGCTGGCCGACCTGCCGGACGTGTCCGGGGACAGCGGGTACGACCGGGTCGACGTTGTCGACGCCGACGGGGTGCTCGGCGCCTGGCTGCGGCGGCACGGCGCCGACCTGGTGGTGCTGCGGCCGGACCGGTTCGTGTTCGCGCTGGTGCGGCCCGGCGGCGTCGAGCAGGCCGGGCGGGACCTGTCGGCCGCCCTCGGCGTGCCACGGCGGCTCGCCGGCTCAACCTGGACCTGATGAGGAAGGGACCCGCGCTCAACTGGAAGACCCACTGCCCGGACCTCGTCCGGCACGTCCTGTCGGGTTGAGCGCGGGAACCGCTCACACCACGTCGGACACCCGGGTCAGGTTGGTGCGCTGCCAGTCGTGGTCGCCGAGCGAGCGGGACAGCAACTGGATGTTGCCGTTCGCCGCCGTGTAGGTGATCTGGAGCCGGCCCCCGGCCGGCCACACCGACAGCAGGCTACGGCCGACCGGCGGCATGCCGTCGATCTGCACCCGCTCGGCCTGCCACGTGTCACCGTCGCCGGTCAGCTCCCACAGCCCGCCGTCGACATCGGCGACGACCACCAGCCAGGTGTCGGCCGCGCCGTCCGGGCCGGGGAGCCGCTGCACCGCCGACGAGACGCACTCGGGCAGGCCGAGCTCGGCCGTCAGCGACCGGGTGTGCCAGGCACCGTCGTCGCCGACGGCGTACATCCGGACGTCCTGCCGGTGGTCGACGCCGAACACCCGGTGCCGCTCGCCGGCCCGGTGCTCGCCCCACAGCGGCAACATGGTCAGCGGCAACGGGTTCTCCGCCTGGGTGGCCCAGGTCAGCGACATCTGCCCCCAGCCCTCGGGGCCCTCCCACAGCATCCGCAGGTGCTCCTCGGCGTCCCGGTAGACGATCACGTCGAGGCCGGTGACGCCGTCGACGTACCCGAAGGGGGTGCCGTCCGGCACGGCCGCGCCCTCCACCGACACGTCCTGCCAGACCCAGCCCTGTCCGGGGGCCTGGGACAGCCGGATCACCCGGCCGTCGGTCGCGCCGTACACCACCCGCTGGGTGTCGCCGTTGCGGTAGGCGTGGGTGCCGTAGCGCACGGCGGGCGGGCCGCCGCTGTCCTGCGTCAGGTCACCCCACCACCACTGGCCCTGGTCGTACCAGATCTGGTGGACGTGGCCGCCCTCGCCCGGGTAGACGTACGACGGCACGCCGTCGTGGGCGAAGAACGGCGACGGGGAGCTGCCGCGGGCCATCCGGGGCGCGCCCACGTCCGCGGTGAGCCGCGTCCACGTCCACCCGTCGCCCTCGGGGTAGTGCACCACGAGGTGCCGCTCACAATCGGAGTAGGCGACGTGGTCGGCCTCGGGCAGCACCCGGATGCCGACGCCGTCGGTGAACGGCAGCCGCCCGTACATGGCGAACAGGCCGTTGCGGTCGTCGGACTTGGGCACCCGGTACCAGCTCGCGTTGCGGTGCATCACGTTGCCGCTCTTGCCGTGGTTGAGCCCGAACGCGTGGCCGATCTCGTGCGTGGCGACGTGCCGGAAGTCGGGTCCGTGCAGGTCGACGTCGAAGTACCCGTGTGCATCCCAGTTGATCTTCCGGTTGAAGATGACCGGGAGCTGACCGGCCGCGTCGGGCCAGCCCGGGGCGGCCGACCACTTGGTCACCGCGTACACGGTCCGGAACCAGCCGGTGTCGTGGAAGACCGGATCGTCGCCGACGGAGAAGACGATGTCGGCCTGCGCCGGGTCGAAGACGCGGGTGAACTCGAACGGCCCGTTCCAGTTCTCACCCAGCACCTCGCGCCACACCTCGAGCGACACCTGGATCAGTTCGTGCTTGAGCGCGTCGGTGAAGTCGTCCCGGGCGTACGGCATCGTCATGTCACCGAGGTGGTAGGTCAGGTTCGTGTGCCGGAAGTGCCCGCCCTGAAGGACGAAACCGGCGGTGCCCGGCCGGTCCGGGGTGCCGCAGCCGGGCGCGGTCAGGTGGGCGGCGGTGACGGCGTCGGGCCGCCCGGTCACCGGCAGTTCGTGGAACGTCTGGTACGCCCGGATCGCGGCGCCCAGCCCGGTGGCCGGCGCGAAGCCCGCCTCGGTGAGCAGCGTGGCCACCGCGTCCAGGGGCAGGTCCGCGACGTCCGGCCGGATCAGCGACACCGTGCCGTCCGCCACGTCGCCCACGTACGCCGTGCCGTCGGCGGTGACCGCCACCGCGTACGGGGCGTGGCCGGTGGTGATCGGATCGAGCGTGCGCGGCGCGTACGGGTTGGTGGTGTCGACGAGCTGGACGCCCTTGTCTGTCGCCAGCCACGCCCGGGACAGTCCCGGTACGGCCGCGAGATCGCGGACGCCGGCCGCGCTCCCCACCGCGCCGAGGCGCCGGCCGGTGTCCGGGTCGTGCACGCCGACCAGCGGGTGCACGGTGCCGCCACCGAGCGAGCCGAGGTAGACCATGCCGTCGTGCGCGACGGCCAGCTCGCCCGGCTGGAGGTGGGCCGGCTCGATCGGCGCCACGGTGAGCGTCCCGTCCGGGCGCAGCACGGCGAGCGCGTCGTCAGCCGGCACGAGGCCCTTGACGTACAGCGCCGCGTAGACGGTGCCGTCCGGGGCCACCGCGAGGCGGTTCGGCGCCGACGGCAGCGACACGAAGCGCCGCTGGGTGGTGTCCGCCAGCTCGATGACCTGCAGGCGTTTGTGCGCCCAGTCGGCGACGTACAGCAGGTCGGCCACCGGGTCCACGGCGATCGCGATCAGCCCGAAGCCGATCGGGATGTCGGTGACCGTTCCGGTGGCCAGGTCGCACCGGGAGACGCTGTAGCTCTGCACCCCCCGGTTCATCACGTACGCCTGCCCGCGTCCGGGGTGCCAGGCCACCGCGCGGGGCTCGTGGCCGACCGGCAGGGACGGCCGGACCGGGGCGAGGGTACGGGGGTCGAGGACGTGCAGCCGGCCGGCGCCGGACGTGGGGTAGTGGGCGACGAGCAGCGCCGTGCCGGTGTCGGTGATGGCGTGCACCGAGCCGGGGTCCCCGGGGGTGCCGAGGGCGACCTGGAGCTGAGGTGGTGGGGTGGGAGTGGGAGTGGTCATGACGTCCTCCACTGGACGTGAGTGCTTCGCCACCCACCGTAGGGCCGTGCGCCTGACCAGCGGATTCTTCGTCGTTGATCCGGCAGCGTCGATGTCCGGGCCCTTGCCGAGATCCGCTCACGAGCGTAGGAAGAACACCACCGTCCGATGTCGAAGGAGACGCCCGTGCCCACCCCCAGACGGCTCCGTCTCGCCGTGTCCGCGTTGGTGACCGCGTCGGTCGTGCTGCTCGGCTCCGGCGCCGCTGCCGCGCCGTCCGCACCGCCCGCGCCGGCCGGTCAGCGGTCCTGCGACCCGATCGATCCGGCGGCCTGCCTGCTGCCGTTCCCCAACGACTACTTCACCGTGCCGGACCGCGGCACCCCGACCGGCAAGCGGGTCCGGTTCGCGGCCTCCGCGATGCCCGCCAACGTGCTCGGCGTGCCGATCGACCCGGCGGAGTGGAACCGGCAGGACGGGTTCAGCCCCGGCTCGCCGATCCTGGCGCGCGTACCCGGTCTCGACGTCACGCGGACCCGGATCGCGCCGGTCACCGACGTGGGCCGCTCGCTGGCGCCGGACGCGCCGGTCGTGCTGCTCGACGCCCGCACCGGCAAACGTACGCCGTACTGGGCCGAACTGGACGCGCACGCCGCGGGCAGCCCGGACCGTCAGGTGCTGATCATCCGGCCGGCGGTGGCGCTGACCGAGGGCGCGAGGTACGTCGTCGGCCTGCGCGACATGCGCGACGGCGACGGCGCGCTCATCCCGGCGCCGAAGGCGTTCCGCGCCTACGTCACAGGCGCCGGCCTGGACCGGCGGGACCCGCGCGCGCCGCAGATGAAGCGGATCCTCGCCGACCTGAGCCGGGCCGGCGTCAAGCGGCACAGCCTCTACCTGGCCTGGGACTTCACGGTGGCCAGCCGGCACGGTCTGACCGGGCGGATGCTGGCGGTCCGGGACGGCGCGTTCGCCGCGCTCGGCCGCCGCGCCCCCTCGTTCACCGTCACTCAGGTCACCGACTACACGCCCGAGCAGGACCCGCTGATCGCCCGGCAGGTGACCGGCACCGTCGCCGTACCGTCCTACCTGACCGGTGACGGGGGACCGGGTTCCCGGCTGCACTACGGGCCGCCCGGCGGCGACGGCACGCCGCCGACGCCGGACGCGCTGCCCACACCGTCCGGCACGACGGTGGCGGCCGACTTCGTCTGCAACATCCCGCGCAGCGCCTCCGCCGCGAAACCGGCCCACCTGTCGCTCTACGGCCACGGCCTGCTCGGCCGGCCCACCGAGATCAACGCGGGCAACGTCAAGACCATGTCGCAGACGTACGACTTCACCTTCTGCGCGACGAGCTGGATCGGCATGGCGGCCGCCGACGTCCCGTACGTCGCCGGTGCCTTCACCGACCTCAGCGCCTTCCCCGCGGTGGCCGACCGGCTCCAGCAGAGCTTCCTGAACTTCCTGTTCCTGGGCCGGACGATGATCCACCGCAACGGCTTCGCCGCCCACCCGGCGTTCCGCGACGCCGCCGGGCGGCCGCTGATCGACGTGGCCGGCGGCCTGCACTACGACGGCAACAGCCAGGGCGGCATCAACGGCGGCGCGCTCACCGCCATCGCCCAGGACTGGACCCGGTCGGTGCTCGGCGTGCCCGCGATGAACTACTCGACGCTGCTGCAGCGCAGCGTCGACTTCGCTCCGTTCCAGACGGTGCTGGACGGCTACTACCCCGACAAGGTGGACCAGCAGCTGATCTTCGCGCTGCTCCAGATGCTGTGGGACCGGTCCGAGGCCAACGGGTACGCCCAGCACATGACCGACCGGCCGCTGCCGCGTACCCCGGCGCACCGGGTGCTGATGCACGTCGCCTTCGCCGACCAGCAGGTCTCCACGGTCGCGGCGGAGGTGCAGGCCCGCACCATCGGCGCCCGCCTGCACACCCCGGCGCTCGCCGACGGCTGGTCACCGGACGTGCGGCCGTTCTGGGGCATCGCGCCGATCCGCCGGTACCCGTACGCCGGCTCGGCCATGGTGGTGTGGAACAGCGGCGCCGCGTACGCGCCGCCGTCGACGAACCTCGCCCCCGCCGGACCGGAGTACGGCGAGGACTCGCACGAGTTCCCGCGCGCCCAGGCCGGCGCCCAGCGGCAGAAGGCGGTGTTCCTGCTCACCGGCAAGGTGATCGACGTCTGCGCGGGCGGCCCCTGCCCGTGACGTAGCGCTACGGGGCACGGCCGGCGCGCGGGCGCCGCGCCGGCCGTGCGCCCCGCTGTCGCCCGGCCCCGGGTCGGTACGCAACTCCGCCGCCGACCGGCTCGTTGGGGCCACGAGGGGCGGGCGGAGGAGGGCGATGGCGGCCGGACGGGGTGCGGAACTGCTGCGCCCACCGTCGAGTGCGGGCCGGGCCACGCTCCTGGAACTGTTCTTCGACCTGGCCTTCGTGGTGGCCCTCGCCCGGGCGGCGAGCGCGACGCCGAGGCGTGAGCCGTCGCCCGGGGGAGAACGATCGGTCTTGACGGCGGGTCGCCGCAGGGTCATGCTTGTGCGAGACAGAACGTTCGTTCTACCCGGGTGGCCCCGACGGCCGCCGAGAGGAAGTCATGACCTCCGTTACCGCCCCCCGAATCCCGGCCACGGCAGCCGGCCTGCGGCGGCTGTACGTCGTCCGGTTCGTCTTCGCCGCCGTCTGGGCCGCCGTGACGCTCCCGCTCGCCGGGCACCTCGACCCCGTGACGGTGGCGCTGCTGGTGATCTACCCGCTGTTCGACGTGGCCGCCGCCGTGGCCGACATCAGGGTCTCGCGGGCCACCGGATCGCCGGCCCTGCTGTACGTGAACGTCGCGGTCAGCCTGCTGGCCGCCGCCGGCCTGGCCGTCGCCGGGGCGTCCGGCGTCCCCGCGGTGCTGCGGGTGTGGGGCGCCTGGGCGGTCGTGGCCGGCCTCGTCCAGTTGGTCGTGGCCGTGCCGCGCCGCCGGCTGGGCGGCCAGTGGCCGATGATCCTCAGCGGCGGCATCTCGGTCCTCGCCGGGGTGTCGTTCCTCGCCGCCGCCTCCGGGCCGGATCCGGCCCTGGCGGGCGCGATCGGTTACGCCGTCCCCGGCGCCGTCTTCTTCCTCGTCTCGGCCGTCCGCCTCGGCCGTGCGGCGCGGGCGGGCGCGTCGCCCGAGAGGGGCTGAGCACCGGATCCGGCCGGACCGCGCTCGGTGTTGACGCGCAGGAGCCCTTCGACCCCGCGCAGGAACGTCTCCGACACCAGCGCGGGGTCGAAGAGGCATCCGGCCGCCATGGCGCCGTCGCGGAGCATGACGAAGTGGCGCGCGGCGGCGTCCGCCGTCGCCTCGTGGACCTGCGCCATCTGGGCGGTGAGCGTGTCCAGGAACCACTGGCGGTGAGCGATGATCTCCCGGTGCACCGGATGCTCGTCGTCCGGGTATTCCGCTGCGGCGTTCAGGAATGCGCACCCGCGGAATCCGGGGGAGCGGATGAGCGCGGCGATTCCCTCGGCGACGGCGAGCAGGCGATCGACCGGCCCCGGATGGCCCGCGATCGCCACCTCCACGGCGGTGCGGTCCATTTCGTGCACCCGGCGCAGATAGGCGAGAATGAGATCGTCCTTGCCGGGGAAGTGCCGGTAAAAGGTGGCGCGGGTGACTTTCGCCTCGGCGATGATCCGGTCGACCCCGACGGAATGGATGCCCTCGGCGTAGAAGACCCGGGTCGCGGTGTCGAGAAGCCGGAGTCGTGCCTCCGAGGGTCGGCTGCCAGAGCTCTCACGCGCCATGGGCCCATGCTAACGAACAGAACGTTCGGTCCGGGACTGCCCCGCCGGCGGCCCTGCGCGGGTACGGCTCTCAGCATTCTCTCAGCCGGGTGTTCCTGGGAATCGGTTGCACGATTCGGGGCCGTCCGATAACGCCCGCAGCCGTTCTCCGACGTTTCCGTATTCCGCTGACAGCGATTCCGCGCGTGCCCGATATTGGAGACTCCACCGTGCCTTTCGGAAGGAATGACAGATGAGCGCAGCAGCCATGCCGGGGACCGGAATGCCGACTGTCGTGCTCGTTCACGGGGCATTCGTGGACGGGTCGAGCTGGAACGGGGTGATCGCCGATCTCCAGCGCCGGGGCTACCCGGTCATCGCCCTCGCGAACCCGGTGCGCAGCGTGCAGCGGGACGCCGCCTACCTGCGTGCCCTCGTGGACAGCCTGTCCGGACCGGTCGTGCTGGCCGCCCACTCGTACGGCGGCGCGGTCATCACCGAGGCCGCGGAGGGCGCGGCGAACGTGCGGGCCCTGGTCTACGTCGCCAGCTTCAGCCCGGACGTCGGCGAGTCGGTGGCCGACGTGAACGCGAAGTTCCCCGGCAGCCGGCTCGCCGACAACATCCAGGCGGTGCCGATTCCCGCCCAGGACGGCAGCGCGGACATGGATCAGTACGTCAAGCAGGAGACCTACCCGGACTTCTTCGCCCCCGACGTCCCCCGGGAGCAGGCGGTGGTGATGGCTGCCACGCAGCGGCCGGCCGCGGCGAACACGCTGACCGACGCGGTGACGCGGGCCGCCTGGAAGAGCATCCCGTCCTGGACGCTCGTGTCCACCCAGGACCTGGCGATCCCGCCGGACCTGCAGCGCTTCATGGCCCAGCGGGCCGGGTCCACGACGGTCGAGGTCGACGCGTCGCACGCGGTGACGGTCTCGCAGCCGGGCGCCGTCGCGGATTTCATCGACACCGCGGCCCGAGCCACCGCGCAGTAGTCTCCGGCGGCCGGCACACCAATGTCCTAGGACGGTCTAGCGGGTGTGCCGGCCGTCGCGGCGGGGCGTCGTGTGCGCTCAGAGCAGCACCTCGACCGGCGCCGGGTGGCCGAGGAAGTGCACCGGACTGGCGGTCGGCCCGTACGCCCCGGACTGGTGCACCACCACCAGGTCGCCGACCTCGCACCGGGGCAGCTCCACCCGGCGGCCGAGCGTGTCCAGCGGCGTGCACAGCGGTCCGACCACGGTGACGGTCTCCCGCTCGTCGGCCGGCTTCGCGGTCACCGCCGACACCGGGTAGTTGCGGCGTACCACCTGGCCGAAGTTGCCGGAGGCGGCGAGGTGGTGGTGCATGCCGCCGTCGACCACCAGGAACGTCTCGCCGCGGGAGTGCTTGCGCTCGACGACCCGGCTGACGAAGACGCCCGCCTCGCCGACCAGGTACCGCCCCAGCTCCAGCACGACGGCCGTGTCCGGGTGGCGGCGGCGCCACCGCTCCACCTCCACGGCCAGGTGCCGGCCGTACGCGGCCAGGTCCAGCTCCTCGTCGCGGGGGAAGTACGGGATGCCGAGCCCGCCGCCGATGTTGACGTGGGCGAGGTCCAGCCGGTGCTCGCGTACCAGCCGGTCGGCCAGCGCGAAGGTCTGGCTGACGCCGGTGGTCAGCGCGTCCAGGCGCAGGTTCTGCGACCCGGCGAAGATGTGCAACCCGCACAGTCCGCGCCGGCCCGGCCCGCGCAGCACCTCGCCGACCGCCTCGGCGTCGATGCCGAACTGGGTCGCGCCGCCGCCCATCGTCATTCCGGAACCGGAGAGCTGGAAGTCCGGGTTGACCCGCAGCGCGAACCGGGCGGACCGGCCGACCGCCGTCTCGATCCGGCGCAGCCGGGCCAGCTCGTCGCCGGACTCGACGTTGACGACCACACCGGCGGCGATCGCGGCGGCCAGCTCCGGGTCACGCTTGCCCGGCCCGGCGAAACTGATCTGCTCCCGGTCGACGGCGGTGCCGAGCGCGGTGAGCAGCTCACCGTGGCTGGCCACGTCGAGCCCGTCGACGAGCGGCGCGAGGCGCTGCACCAGGGCCGGCATCGGGTTGGCCTTGATCGCGTAGTGCAGCAGCACGCCGCCGGGCAGGGCGGCCCGCAGCTCGGCGACCCGGCGGCGGACGGCGGCGAAGTCGTACAGGTAGAAGGGCGTACGGCCGGCGATGTCGGCGGCGAGGTTCAGGTCCATCAGGGCTCCACGCGGTAGAGGGTGAGGTCACGCAGCAGGTCCATGTCGTGGCCGAAGGCGGCCCGGTCGGCACCGAAGACCATGAACTCGGCCGACGGCGGCTCGACGATGTGCGCGCTGGCGCGCGCGACGGTCTCGCCGACCGACACGTGCACCCGCACGGTGTGCTCGCTGCGCAGCGCGGGCACGTCCACGGCGCTGACCCGGCCGGCGCGACGGGGGGTGATCACCCAGGCCCCCAGCTCGCCGGTCGGCCGGGGCCGCACCGCGTACGGCTCGCCGGCCCGCAGCAGGTAGTGCGCGAGGTCGATGTCGACGCCGTGGGTGCGCAGGTAGACGGCGCGCATCTCGCCGCCGGGCGGCCGGGCCGCGACCTCCAGGAAGACCAGCTCGCCGTCGGGCGTGCCGAACACCTCCATGTGCACGCCGCCGTCCGGTGGCCGCAGCGCCTCGAGTGCCCGGTGGCCGAACTCGGTCACCCGCACGGCCGCCGGATCGTCGGCGGGCAGCGTCCACACGCCGAGCGACCGCCCGGCGGCGAACTCCATGCAGGGGTTGAGGTTGGCGCAGACGTTGCTCCACACCACCCGGCCGTCCTGCACGAGGGCGTCGAAGTTGTAGAGCGTGCCGGAGACGAACTCGTCGACCTCGTAGCTGTTGCGGTCCTTGGGGGAGGACGCCCAGCTCGCCCAGGCGCGTAGCGCCGCCGGGCCGTCCAGCCGCCGCACGTCCATGCTGGCGTACCTGTCGACCGGCTTGACCACCATCGGGAAGCCGATCTCCGCGGCGATCCGCTCGCAGTAGCTGCGCGGGTCCGCGGCGTGCTCGTCCCGGTCGAAGCGTAGGTGCCGTGGCAGCCGCAGTCCGCTGCCGGCGAGCGCGGCCTTGCTGGCCATCTTGTCCACGAACGGCAGCAGGCGCGCGGCCGGCCAGCCGTCAGTGCCGAAGTGCTCGGCGAGCCGTGCGCAGAGCAGCTCGCAGGACTCGTCGTTGGTGAGGAACCGGAGCTGCTCCGGCCGGGGGCGGGGCAACTCCCGGTCCAGCAACGCCACCAGGTCGGTCGTCTCCATGTCGTCGGGCACCACGACGCGGGCGTACGCGGCGCGCTGCTCGTCGGTGAGCCGGCGCGCGTAGTGCGGGCTGGAGACCAGCCAGAGTTCCGCGTCCGCCAGCCGGCCCAGATCGGCCAGGCCGGAGCGGATCACGTTGTCGTTGATGAGAACGACGTACAGCTTCTTCACGCGACTCTCCTCGCGGGTCAGTGTTCGAGCAGGACGGCGCCGAACGTGCCGCCGACCCCGACGGACGCCATCAGCGCCAGGTCACCCGGGCGCAGCCGGGGCCGGACGGTGTCCAGGTTCAGGAAGATGTCGGCGCCGAAGCAGTGGCCGTACCGGGGGACGTTGTCGAGCACGATCCGCTCGGCCGGTACGCCGATCACCCCGGCCGCCGCCCGCCACACGTTGACGTTGACGTTGTGCGGCAACAGGACGGTCAGCTCGTCGGGCCGGCGCCCGGCCCGCCGCAGTGTCCGGTCGACCACGTCGCCGAGGTGCTCCTGGAACCGGCGTTCGTATTCCTGGCGGCTCGGCGCGCCGGGCTCGGTGTAGATGCCGCCGGCGTAGCGGCCGTGCGTGGCGACCGCGTGGGCGAGCACCCGGTCGCGGGGTCCGTCCCGGCGCAGCAGCACCGCGCACGCCACGTCCCCGGCGATGCCGGTGTCCAGCACCCGCAGGTCCGGGCTGTCGGCGGTCTCGCCGATCAGCAGGACGCCGACCGCGTCGCCGGGCCGCCCGGCGAGCAGCCGGTCCATCAGGTCCAGCGCGGTGATGCTGGAGACGCACTTGTTGGACTGGGTGCCGAAGCACAGCGGCTCGCCGCCGAGCTGCCGGGCGACCAGCCGGGGCAGGCCGGCGCCGACCGGTCCGATGTACGGGCCGGTGTGCGCGTGCACCACGACCGCCACCCGCTCCGGCGTCACCCGTGCCTCGTCGAGCAGCCGCGCGACGGCGTCCAGGAGCATCGGGAACTCCTGCCCGGCGGCGGCCACCGGGATCCGGTCGTAGCCGTAGAGCCGGCCGTACACCCGGGCGCGGGCCGGGCTGAGGCCGAGCAGCGCGTGGTCGTCGGTGACCGACAGCCGCCGTTCCGGTTCCACGCGTACCACCGCGTCAATCGCGATCATCGGGTGTCCTCCGGGCGGGCGGCGCGGCGACGACGCGGCGGCCGGTGACCGGGCTGCACGACAGCACCCGGGCCGGCACCCGGACCAGGCGGGTGGCCCGGTAGCGGCGCAGCAGCTCGCGCCACTGCTCCGGATCACGGTCGTCGAGCGCGGCGAGCCGGTCGAGCTTGCGGTACTGGAGGAACCCGCGCGGGCGGGCCTGCGGGCGGGCCCGGCGGATGTACCCCCAGGCGTCCCACATCAGCGGTTCCCAGCCGGCGAGGGCGGCCAGGTCGTACAGGAACAGGTTGCGGGCCTGCCAGCGGCCGGCGTCGGCGTTCAGCATCAGGCCGCTGAGCCGCAGCGCCGCGCGTTCGCCCTCCTGGGCCCGGCGCCAGGCGCGGGCGCCGGTGAGGAACACCGACTCCGGTACGTCGTCGCGGTAGTGGTCGGGCAGCTGGAAGGTGTCCCGGGCGGTCCGGTACATCCGGCCGTCGGCGTACCGCCACCGGCCCTCGGCGGACGACCAGTACTCGACCACCACGTGGTCGTGCATCGGCCGGTAGGGCACGTACAGGTGGTGGGCGGTGCCGTACCGCAGCCGGGCCGGCACCCCCTGCTCGCGCAGCACGGCGCAGAGCAGCAGGCTGGCGTCGCGGCAGACGCCCAGCCAGCGGCGGTGCAGCGGCCGGGCCCGGGTCAGCGGCGCCGGATCGAGGGCGAGCACCCGGTCGAGCATCCGCCGGGTGGTCCGCAGGTCGACCTCGGCGAGCCGGTCTCCTCCGGGCTGCCAGCCGGCCGCCGGCGGGTCCAGCTCGTAGTGGGCGAACAGCCCGCCGATGACCTCCACGAGGGCCGGCACGTCGGCGGGCAGCCGGCGCAGCGCCTCGGCGTGCGGCCCGGGTTCGGTCATCGGGGTGTGCCGGCGGTAGGTGGCGAGCATCCGGTCCAGCCCGGCGGCGGGCGTACGCACGGCGGCGGTCACAGTCCCTCCTCGAGCCGGCGCCGCAGGTGCGGGTAGTCCACCTTGAGGCTGCGGTTCTGCGGCAGCGGACCGACGTGGATCTGGCTCGGCCACAGGTGCTCGGGCAGTTCCCGGCTGATCCGCCGGCGCATCTCGGGCACCGGTGTCGCGGTGTCCGCGACGAACGCGACGAGCCCCTGGACGAGGCCGCCGGGCGCCACCGGCCAGCCGACCACCGCCACGGCCTCGGTGCCGAGCACCTGCCGCAGCAGGGTCTCCACCTCCAGCCGTTCCACCCGGTGGCCGCGGACCTGCATCTGGTCGTCGCGGCGGCCCTTGAACACCAGCCCCCAGCGCGGGTCGTGGGCGACCAGGTCGCCGGTGCGGTACCAGCGTCCGGGCGCGTCCGGCAGCTCGACGAACCGGGCCGCGGTCTGCTCCGGGTCGCCGTGGTAGCCCGGGACGAGCTGGCTGCCGCGCAGCAGCAACTCGCCGGTCTGCCCGTCGGCCACCCCGGCCAGGTCGGCGCCGACGACGCGGACCTCCTGCCGGGGGTACGGCCACCCGATCGGTACGACGTCCGGCAGGTCCTGGTCCGGCCGCCAGCCGAAGGAGGTCACCGCGATGGTGCACTCGGTCGGTCCGTACACGTTGAACAGCTCCCCGTCGGGGTTGGCGGCGTGCCACGCCTGCGCGAGCCGCCGGGGCAGCGGTTCCCCGCAGAACAGCGTGCGGCGCAGGCTGGGCAGTGCACCCGGTCGGAGCAGGCCGAGGTCGAGCAGGCTGACCCCGGTGGTGGGCACGGACAGCCAGAACGTCAGCGCGTGCTCCCGGACCAGCGCGGGAAGCTTGTAGACGGCCTGGTCCGGCAGCGCGTACACGGCCGCGCCGACGGTCCACGGCAGCACGATGTCGTGCACCGACAGGTCGAACGTGAAGTTGTTGACCTGGGCGAACCGGTCGTCGCAGGTCGGGCCGAACAGCTCGATCGCGCCGTCCAGGTACGCGGTGAGATTGTCCAGCGTGACAAGGACCGCCTTGGGCACCCCGGTGCTGCCGGAGGTGAACATCAGGTACGCCCCGCCCTGCGGCCGCCGGGGCTCGCCCTCCCACCGCGGTCCGGGGCCGTGGTCGAGCACCGGCGCCGGCGGCGCCATCATGGTCCGCAGCCGGTCGTCCTGGTCCGGGTCGCCGCTGTCCAGGACCGCCACCACCTGTCCGTCGAGCCGCTTGAGCACCTTCTCGCAGTAGGCGGGCGGCGAGGTCGGGCACATCGGCACGAACGCCTTGCCGGCCAGCAGGCTCGCCAGGATCGCCACGTACCGGGTCAGGTTCCGGCCGCAGTACACCAGGCAGAACGGCTCGTCCCGCTCGTCGAGCCGGCCGGCCAGGGCGTCGGCGCGGGCGAACAACTCCCGGTACGTGTACGCGCGGTCCTCGACCCAGAGCGCCGTACGCTCCGGGTGCCGGCCGGCGGCGGCCAGCAGCCGGTCGCGCAGTTCGGCGCGGTATCCGATGGTCATGTCTGACTCCCGTATTCGAGCACCACGGCGGCGAAGACCGCGCCGAGCCCGACCGTGGCGAGCATCAGCCGGTCACCGGGCCGCAGCAGGCCCGCGCGGTCGGCGGCGGCGAGGTTGAGGAAGATGTCGGCGCCGAAGCAGTGCGCCGTGTGCGGCACCTGGTCCAGGTAGACCGACTCGATCGGAATGCCGGCGCGCGCCGCTACCTGCTTCCAGGAGAACGTGTTGACGTTGTGCGGCAGCACCAGGCGGACGTCCGGCCAGGTCAGCCCGGCGTCGTCGAGCGCGCGGCGCATCACGTCGGCGAGTCGCGCCGGATACTCGGCCTCGAACTCGGCGTTTGCCGCCTCGTCCTGCCACTGGCAGGCGGCGTGCCGGCCGTACGTGTCGATCCGGGCGGCGAGGACGCGGTGACCGGGGTCGCGGCGGCTGAACAGGCAGGCGACCCCGGCGTCGCCGGTGACCGAGCTGTTCGGGATCACCTGCATGATCGGGGTGAAGGCGACGTCGGCGGTGACCACGATCGCCGCGTCGGTGGCCGAGCCCCGGGCCAGCAGGCGGTCGACCACCCGCATGGCGGACACCGTCGACGCGCAGTTGTTCGTCGTCATCCCGAACGACTGCGCCCGGTCCAGTCCGAGCCGGCGGCAGATCCGGGCCAGGCCGGCGCGGCCCACCACGTCCTGGTGGGTGCCGGTGTGCGCGTGCACCAGCCAGCGGACCCGGCCGGCGTCCACACCGGATTCCTTGAGCAGGTTCGCCACCGTCTCCTCGACCAGGGCGGCGGTGTCGCCGGACCACACCGGTACCCGGTCGAGGCCGTAGATCCGGTGGAACACGGCCAGCTCGGCGCGCGGCATGTCGTACCGGTCGGCGAGGGTGAAGAGGCTGGGCCGGTGGTCCGGCACGACGGCCTGCACGGCGGTCAGTTTCAGCACGGCGCACCGGCCGGGGCGAGGGCCGCTGCGGGCACCGGGTGCCGGCGCAGCAGCTCGGGCTTGTCCACCTTGCCGTTGCTGTTGCGCGGCAGGGCGGCGAGCACCTCGTAGCGGGTGGGCCGCTGCCAGGTCTCCAGGCCGGACCGGCAGGCCGCCCGCAGCGCGGACGCGTCGACGGCGGCCGGGTCGGCGGCGACGAACGCGGCGATGTCGTGGTCGCCGTCGTCGAGGGCGGTGCAGACCACGCTCGCCTCGGTGACGCCCGGCACGGCCCGCAGGACCTCCTCGACGTCGCGGGGGATCAGCTTGCGTCCCCGGACCTTGATCACCTCGTCGATCCGGCCCTTGAAGAAGAAGTGCCCGTCCTCGTCGAGGTAGCCGTAGTCGCCGGTGTAGAGGCAGCGGCCACTGCGTACCGGGTGCTCGCGGATCTTGCGGGCGGTCTCGTCCGGCAGCCCCCAGTAGCCCTGCATGACGGTGCCGCCGCGCACCACGAGCTGCCCCACCTGGTAGGGCGGGCAGGGCCGGTCCTGTTCGTCCACCACCAGGATCTGGGTGTTCGGGATGGCCCTGCCGACGCTGCCCGGCTTGGCGTCGAGCAGCTCCGGCGGCAGATAGGTGCAGCGCTTGCACTCGGTGACGCCGTACATCGAGTAGATGTCCGCGTCGGGGAACAGCCGGCGGATCGCGGCGATGTGCCGGGGCAGCAGCGCGGCGCCGGTGTTGGTCAGGCAGCGGACGCTGCTGACGTCCGGCATGCCGAAGCGGCTGAACTGCTCCACCAGCTCGAACAGCACCGGCACCCCGGGCACGACGGTGCAGCGGTAGCGGGCGATGTCCTTGATGACCTGCAACGGCAGGCTCATGTCCCGCTCCAGGACCAGCGTCGCGCCCTGCGAGAACGCCATGATCATCTGGTAGAGCCCGTAGTCGAAGGCGAGCGGCAGGGCGCAGAGGAACACGTCCTCCGGGCCGTTGCGCAGGTACTCGTTGAGCGAGTCCAGCGCGGTCAGCATGTTCGCGTGGCTGAGCATCACGCCCTTGGCGTCGCCGGTGGAGCCGGACGTGTAGACCAGCGCGGCCAGGTCCTCGCTGATCACGTCCACCGGTGCCGGCGTACCGGCGAAGACGGTGTCCTCGGCGCCGACCGGCAGCACCGCCCGGACCGACGCCGGCAGGCCCAGGCCGGTCAGGGAGCGCGCCGTCGGCTCCAGGGCGAGCAGGACGGTGGCGGCACAGTCGGCCAGCACGTGGCGGATCCGCTCGGGCCGCTGCTCGTGGCTGACCACCACCGCGACCCCGCCGGCGGCCAGCGCCGCCCAGAAGGCGGTCACCGTCTCGACCCGGTTCCCGGCGCAGATCACCACCCGGTCGCCGGGCCGTACACCGTCGGCCTGGAGGCGGCCGGTCAGGCCGGCCACCCGTGCGGCCAGGTCGCGGTAGGTCAGCCGGTGCCCTCCGGCGATCAGGGCGAGCTTGTCGGGATGGCGGTCCACGGTGGCGGTGAGGACGTCGTACAGGGTTCGGCGCATCGTGTTTCCTTCAGCTCGTGGGGATGGCGCTGACCCGATCGCCGAGGCGGCGGGCGCGGAGCAGCTCGTGGACGACGAAGCCGACGGCCGGCA
Source organism: Micromonospora sp. CA-248089 (assembly GCF_050948515.1). NCBI lineage: Bacteria > Bacillati > Actinomycetota > Actinomycetes > Micromonosporales > Micromonosporaceae > Micromonospora > Micromonospora sp. CA-248089. Next base: position 3,980,428 of record NZ_CP192016.1, on the reverse strand, counting down.
GGTGGGCCACGGCCAGCGCGAGGTAGACGTGGGACACCGGATGCCCGGCGCGGGCCAGCCCGGCGGCCAGGGCGAGCTGGAGAGCGGTGAGCGTGGCGTTCACTACCAGCGCCCGGACACCGTTCCCGGTCTCCTCCAGGAAGATCGACAGGGTGAGCAGCGGACCGGCGACCAGATAGGCCGGTGCCAGGTGGCCGAGGTAGTCGGCGGCGGCCCGGGCCACCGCCGGATCACCGGTGAGCAACCCGGTCGCGGGCCCGCGGACCAGCCAGACCAGGGCTGCCACGACCGCGAACACCGCCGCCGACAACCCGACCGCGGCGACGACCGACGGCCCGACCCGCCCGCCCCGGCGTTGCGCGGCGAGCCGGTTGACGGTGATGCCGGCGCCGACGCCGAGTGCGATGGCCGGCAGGAGCACGAGGTTCTGCACCCGGTACGCCACGCCGTACCCGGCCACTGTCAGCGGGGAGTAACCGGCGAGGATCCGGGTCAGCGCCAGCCCGCTGCCGAACAGCAGCAGGTAGCCCAGGCTCACCGGCACGCTGATCCGGCAGACCTCCCGCCAGGACCGGCGGACCGGTGCGCGCAGCCCGATCCGGGCCCAGGGCCGCACCCCGCACCGGGCCAGCCGGCGGGACGCCCAGACCGCGGTGGCGGCCGCGGTGGTGGCGGTGGCCACCGGCAGGGCGAACACGCCGAGCCAGCCGACGAGCACGGCGGTGAGCACCACCCCGGAGCCGAGGCTCACCAGGGTGCCGACGGTCACCGCGCGGACCTGCCGCAGCCCGTAGAGGCTCGACATCAGCGCCACACTCACCGCCAGCACCGCGCCGCTGAGCGTGTTGAGCTGGACGAACGCGTACACCAGGGTGCGCGAGCCGGCGGGCACCGCGTACAGGTCGAGAAAGAGCGGATGCGCCACCAGGAACAGCAGCGCCACGCCGAGGTTGACCGCCACGCCGAGCACGAGCACGGTCCGCTGCCGCCGGGCGTACGTGTCGAGGTCGCCGCTGCCCGACGCCTGGGCGGCGAACGCCACCGACGCGACACGCAGGCTCTCGTTCACCGAGTTCTGCAACAGGATCATCGGCAGCACCAGCGCCAGCGGGTACAGGTGGGCCGGGTCGTGCCGGCCGATCACCGCGGTGTTCAGCAGCGGCGCCACCAGGCTCGCCAGCGACGCGAGCAGCACCGGCAGGGCGATCGCCAGCACCGGCCCGAGCACCGGTGGCGCCGCGCTGTCCCCGGCCGGGCGCGACTGGTCGACGGCCGTCATACCGGCACCTCCTGGCGCAGGTAGCCGGCGTGCACGTTGGCGAGCTGGATGGGCGTGGTGCCCTCCATGAACTCGTACGCCACCACGTCGGTCAGGGACCGGGCGAGCCACGGGTGGTCGACCAGCGCCGCCACCGGCAGCTCCCGGGCGAGGACCTCGGCGACCTCCTCGGCCGCCGCGGTGGCCCGCTGCTTCGCCAGCGACACCAGCGCGCCGCGCAGCGGCTCCTCGTCGACCTCGCGGGCGGCGGCGGCGTTCAACTCGCGCGACCGCTCCAGCATCTGGTCGAACCGGTCCAGCTCGGCACGGGCGGCGCCGACGTGGTCCCGGACGTAGTCGACGAGGGCCTGGGCGTGGCCGAGCGCCATCGCCGCCACCCCGGGCCGGAAGCGGTGGAACGTCTTGAGCATGCCCATCATGCCGCGCTCGGTGGCCTTGAGGTGGCTGCCGAGGACCGCCTCCGGCGGCACCCGCAGCCCGTCGACGCGCAGTTCGGACAGCTGCGCGCCGGGCAGGGCGAACATCGGGAGGACGCGTCGCCGTGCCGCGCCGGACTCGATCAGATCCGGCGTCAGCAGCACCGCCACCAGGTCCAGCGGACCGTCGCCGGTGCGCGCGAGGACGGTGCCGACGGGCGCCACCGCCCCGTTGCCGAACAGCAGCTTCTCGCCGGTCAGCCGGCCGTCGCGCAGCATGGTGTCCAGGTGGGCGGCGTCGGAGCCGCGTCCGGGCTCGGTGACCGCGAAGAACGTGCGGCACCGGGTGGTGGACACCAGCTCCCGGAACCAGGCCCGTTGCCGGGGCGTGCCCAGCGCGTCCAGCAGCACGCCGGACAGTGACGGGCCGGGGGTGGTGAGCAGGAAGCTCGCGCTGCCGTAGCTGAGCGCCTCGAACATCGCGGCCCGCCGCCGGGTGTCCGCCGTGAACTCGGCCTCGATCTTCTGCGCGACGGCCGGGTGGTCGAGGTGCCGCAGCACCAGGTCGGGGTCGTCCGGCACGGCCGGCGAGTTCTCGCGGTACCAGTCGGCCGCGGCGAGCCACTCCGGGCCGTAGCGGGCGGCGAAGCGGTCGGGATTCAGTCGGAACACGGGGCACCGTCCAGGTAGATCCGGTTGGCGTAGAGCAGGGCGGTGCGCATCTGCGCCATCTGCCCGGTGAGGACGGACCGGCCGCCGGCCATCCGGATCAGGTCGCGGGCCAGCCCGTCGACCTCCCGGACCCACCAGGCCCGGCCGGCCGGCACGGCGAGCGCGGCGGCCGCGTCGGCCTGGCGCAGGGCGGCGGCCCGGGCCACCAGCCCGGCCATCTGGTAGGCCACCACCGGGTGGGCGCTGAGCCGCTGACCGGCCGAACGCCGGCCGGCGAGGAACCGCCGGCACCAGCGGACCGCCTCGCCGAGCGCGTCCCGCTCGGCGTCGGCGAGGGCCTGCCGGAACAGCCGCAGGGCCGGCGCGTCGGCCGGTCCGCCGGCCGCCCGGTACCGCAGCACCACAAGGTCCGCGCGGGTCAGCAGCTCATGGGGTACGACGGTGAGCCGTTCCGCCCCGAGGACGGCACCCGTGGTCAGGTCGAACGCCTCCACCGTCGCCGCGTCCCGGTCGGCGAGCACCAGTCCGGCGTACCCGGCCGCCGGGCCGCATCCGGCCGGCAGCGCGCCTGTCTCGCGGGCCCGGGCCACGACGGCGCCGACGGTGAACCGGACCGCGACCGAGTCGGCGCCCGGCTCCCCGGCGGCGGCCGTCCCGGCGGGCCGGGTGGGCAGTCGCAGCACGTTCGTCACGGCGTCACCGCCCGGGTCAGCACCACGGCGGCGGACAGGCTCTCCACGTCCTCCTCGACGTAGGCGACGTATCCGCCGGCCGGGGTGGTGGACTCGGCGCCGAGCCAGCGGAACAGCCCGGTGCAACTGCGCTCCGGCGGCACGAACTCGACCCGGCACGGCCACGAGTCCGGCCCGTACGCGTAGGCCCACCGCCGGTAGAGGAACGTGGCCCGGTTGACCCGCACGGTCAGCTCCGCCGGGTCCACGTCGTACTCCGCGCACCAGCGCGCGACCAGGCGGGACAGGTCCCCGTCGTCGCCCAGCACCGCCGGCTCACCGAGCGCCGTAACGGTCAGGATCTCCGTCCCGGCCGGCCGGCGGCCGATCCGGACCGCCCCGGCGGTGGACCGGCTCGGGCCGGGGAAGTGGGCGCCCACCGGGGCCGGGACGGTGGTCTGCTCGACGCTGAGCAGCAGGCCGTCGCGGTCCGCCGGACCGGCCCGCAGGAAGTCGCAGAGCACCAGCAACGCGAGCGCCGGGGAGATGCTGCCCTGGTCGACCAGGTCGAACGAGGTGCAGTCGAGGCGGTGCCGATGGTGCAGGTACGGGCCGAACGCGGACACGTGCGGGTCGAACTCCGGCGTCCAGTAGCTGGTGACGAGCACACCGAGGTCGCGGAAGAGACCGGGTCCGGTGCGGTCGGCCAGCGCGTCGGCCAGGTCGACGAACGTGTACTGGTCGCCCCGGGTGAGTGTGGCCTCGTCGAGGACCACGCCGGCCATCCGGTGCAGGTCCGCCTGGTACTCGACGAAGCGCGGCCGGGGCGGGTGCCGGTCGTCGCGGGTGGGCAGCACCGCGTGGTGCGCCGCCTGTACGTAGAGGCCGGTCATCGGTCAGGCGATCTTCGCGGCGCTCAGCTGCGTGCGGACGTACTCGTAGATGCTGCCGATGGTCTGGAAGTGATCGGCCTCCAGCGTCGTCGCGTCCACGAAGAACCCGTCGACCGCGTCCTCCAGCGCCATGAGGAACGTCAACGACGTCATCGAGTCGATCCCGAGGTCCTCGCGGAGCTGGGTGTCGAGATCCATGTCGAGGACGGCGTCGTTGTGCGTCACGTCGGCGAGCACGCGCTTGACGGTGTCGATGAGCTCGGATTCCTGAACGGGCACGGAGATGCTCCTTCGTTCGGGTCGGAGACGGCCGGAACCGGCCCGCGAGCGGGCGGGCAATCGCCCGGACGGGCGCACGGTTGTCCACCGACGATGGTGATTCGGTGTGGAAAGGATTACGGGGATCGAGAAAGGCCGCCGGAAAGTGTCCTCCGGTTGCGGTCGGCGGAAGAAACTTTGCCGAACGACGATCCGGGGTGTCAATGCCTTTCCGACTCGCCGGGTGACGGCAGTACGACTGAGTGTGTCGGTCGGAAATGCGGCAGCGCGGCGATTCGTACGGGTGCCGCCGATTCGCCTTTCCGGTGTTCCCGGCCGACCCGGCCCGGATCGGCGATGTCGGACCTGGCCGTCCGTACCTGATTCGCGGTATCTGTCCACCTTGCCGGGACGGACCGGCCGGCGGCCCCGCTCACCCGCGTGGACGTGTGGTGGTGGCATGTCTTCCCGGGCCGGCGCGTGCCTCGTGGCTGCTACGTCATGAGGGCGTGAGGCGCTACCCGGTAGCCGACAGTCGTATCCGGCGGTGATCGCGTGTGACGAACCTCAACAACCGCCGTTCCGATGCGCTTTCGGCTGATCGCCGGGGGTCGAAAGGGCAATTCGGAGTGGGCTTTTCGCCCGGCTGTCGGAATCCGCATTGACCGCCGTGCGGTCCGCACGCGCCTCGCTTTTGCGAGAATGTGTCGCGGCGGGAATTGCGTAACGCCGGGGCATGCCGGGGCGGCGTCGGCTCGGTCGACGGAAGCGGGTCGCGGTGACGCCGCGCCCGGATGATCCGGCGTCCCGTCGAGGGCGGGGGACCCGCGATGCTAGCCTGCCCGTCTGAAATGGACAGTCTTCTCGACCGGGTTCAAGAGTGGATCGATGACGGATGGTTCGCACGCCCGGCGTTCGCCGCACCACGCGACGTCCGGGACCACGCCCGTGACCGGCACCCGGGGCGGTCGCGGGTGACCAGGACCGTACGCGCAGCCGCCCGGGCCGCGCTCGCCGCCGTCGTCGCGTCGGCGGTGCTCGCGCTGACGCCGCTGGCGTCGGTGGCCCGCGCCGACGGCGACCGGGTCAAGTACTACACGGTCGGAGCCGCCCACCAGGGCGAGCCGGAGAACCTCACCGCGATCGCGGAGCGGTTCCTGGGCGACGGGTCCCGGGCCGCCGAGCTGTTCGCCCTCAACACCGGGCGGATCCAGCCGGACGGCAGCACACTCACCGACGGCTCCCGGCTGCGGGCCGGCTGGGTGCTCGTGCTGCCCTGGGACGCGCACGGCGGCGAGGTACGCCTCGGCGTCCCGCCGGCCGCGAAGCCGGCACCCGGCACGTCCACGCCGGACGGGCGGCGACCCGCCGCCGCCGACGACGCGGCCGTCCGGGCGCCGAAGGGATGCCGCCCCGCCGCGACCTCGGGCACGCAGTCGCCGTGGGCCGGGCCGCGGGTCGCCGCCGACCGGGCGTGGCCGCACAGCCGGGGCCAGGACCAGCTCGTGGCCGTCGTCGACTCCGGTGTCGCCGGCAACCTGCCCCCGCTCGCCGGCCGCGTGACGACGGGCGTCGACCGGGCGACCGGCGGCGCCCGCGGGGACACCGACTGTCTCGGCACCGGTACGGCGATGGCCGCGCTGATCGTGGCCCAGCCGGCGAAGGGGTCGGCGGTGGCCGGGGTCGCGCCGGACGCCGCGGTAATGCCGGTCCGGGTGGCGGGCCGGACCGCCGGCGCCTCGGCCGCGGCGAGCGTCGCGGGCATCCGCGCGGCAGTGGGCTCCGGCGCCTCCGTCATCGCGATCGGGCCGCACGTGGACCTCGGCCGGGCCGAGGTGGCGACAGCCGTCAACGAGGCGGTCGACGAGGGCGTGGCCGTAGTGGTGGGCGCCGCCGACGAGCAGACGCCGGAGGAGCCGGACGTGCCGCTGCGCGACGCGGTGCTGCGCGTCGGCGGGATCGGGCCGGACGGAGCCGCCGCCGGCAGCTACCGGGCCGGAGACGTGGACGTGGTCGCACCCGGCGTCGACGTGGCGAGCCTCGGCATCACCGGTACGCGACCGGTCAGCGGCACCGGCACGCACCTCGCCGTCGCGTACGTGGCGGGCCAGGTGGCGCTGATCCGGTCGGCGTACCCCGATCTCGACCCGGCGCAGGTCCGCAACCGGGTGCTGAAGACCGCGAAGACGACCGGCGGTGTCGCACCGGAGATCGACCTGACCGCCTCCGTCACCGCCGTGCTGCCCGAGGAGGCGCCCCGCGCGCAGGCGGCCGAACGGACGTCCGGCTCCACCGGGATCGGCCGCCGGGGGGTGCTGTTCGCGCTCGCCGGGCTGGCGGCGCTCGCCGCCGTCCTGCTGGGCCTGCGCGCCCGCAGGTCGGCGCGGACGGGTGCGGACCGGCCGGAGGCGGTACCCGCCGGGGCCGTGACGGCATCCCCGTCCGCCCGCACCGTCATGGCGAACACCGCCGCTGTGCCGGCCGCTCCCGCCGCCGATCCGGTCGTCACCGCCTCTCCCGACGCCGCTCCGGTCGGCGCCGCTCCGGATGATGCCGATCCGGGCAGCGCCGCTTCGGATGACACCGCTCCGGATGGCACCGCGCCGGGTGACACCGGGCCGGCCGTGACGGCGGCGGTGGCGGAGCTGAGCCGTGGCCCCGCGCTGCGGCACCTGGCCGCCGACGAGGCGGGGATGGCCTACCTGGCGGAGACCCGGCCGGAGGCGCGGGAGAAGGCACTCATCGGCCTGGTGCCGGGCATGGACGACGAGACGGTGGCCGCGTTGCCGGCCATGGTGACGGCGCTGCCCGGCACCGACGAGCAGGAGCAGTCGCTCACCGGCGTCCTGGTGGACGTCCGGCGGCACCTGCGCGGCGACCCGCTCGCGCTGGACCGGGCGCTGGTGCGGGCCGGGAAGGTCCGGTGGCAGTCCCAGTACGAGTTGGCCGAGCACGTCACGTCGTACGCGCGGCAGCACCCCGAGCTGGCCCGGCTCGCCACCGCGATCGCCGAGACCCGCTGGTCGAGCGGCACCGGCGAGCCGGCGCGGGGACACTGATCAGAGCGGTACGAGTTCCTGGGCCAGCATGTCGGTCCAGGTGCGCCGGGTGAAGTTGCAGCCGGTGTGCGCGACGAACTGCTCCAGGGTGCGTACCGGCCCGATGCCGAGCCGGTCCACCGGCGGCGTGTGCAGCATGTAGAGCACCCGCCGGCGGCTCAGCTCCTCGTAGCGGGCCCAGTCGGACTCGACGTGGTCGCTCCAGTGCCGCGGCCTGTCCTGCCGGATGTAGTAGTGCCAGGTCAGCACCTCGGTGGGGTGGAACAGGTCGTAGCCCCACGTGTAGGCGCGCAGCGCCAGGGTGATCTCCTCGCCGTGGAAGTAGATGCCCGGGTCGTAGGGCACCTCGGTGACGAACGAGCCGGGTGCGAAGAGGAACCCGGCGGCCAGGAACAGCGCCGGCTTGGGCGGTACGCCGGGCGCGGCCCCCTCGATCAAGCGCTGACCGAAGACCGGCACGCCGAACACCGTCCAGTCGCTGACGACGATCTCGGCGGGTGCGCCCGCGCCGGTGAACTCCTGATCGGGCTCGTAGCTCGGCGGGTACGCGGTCAGGACCGGCTTCGCCGCCCCCGTCTCCCGCGCCATCCGGATCATCCGTACGTCCCAGTCCGGCGCGAACCGGGTGTGGCTGTCCACCTGCAACAGCCACTCCTCGCCGCGGTACCGCTGGAACGTCCGGTCCCGGGCCCAGCAGGCGCCCCGGCTGTCGCGGGCGTCGTACTCCTGCACGTCCACCTGGGGCAGACCCTGGATGGCGGAGATGTCCTCGTCGCCGAGGTGCTGCCAGCACACCGCGATCCGGACGTCCTCCGGGTGCGCCGCCTTGGCCAGGCAGTCCAGCACCGTCGGCACCAGTTCCCGGTCCCGGTACGACGCGATCGCCACGAAGATCGTCATGCGCCCGCCTCCGCCGCCGCCGTCTCCGCCGGGACGAGGGCGTACGACTGGAACAGCAGCGCCAGCGCGCGGTGCTCGTCGGCCGGATCGGTGACCGGGAGCCGGTCGCCGCGCGACCGGATGTGGGCCAGGAGATCCGGCTCGGGCGCCAGGCCGTACGCCCGCAGGTAGTAGGTGACGGACTCGGGCCAGAGCCAGCGCCCGTCGGTGCGGTAGGTCATCGGCACGACCCGGCCCCGCGCGGGCTCCACCACGTCGGGCCCGCGCCCGGTGGTGGCGAGCACCGGCGTGCCCGCGTCGAGGTACGCCGCCGCCCACGCGAGATCCTCGCCGGACAGCCGTTCGCGGTCCGGCGCGAAGCGTGCCCGGTCGTCGTCCACCTCGTCGAACACGCGGGCGATCCGCAGCGGCCCGGTGTCCCGGCCGACCCAGAGCAGCGCGCCGCGGTGGCGGGCCGCCGCCGGGTACGGCGGAAGCTTCTCGCCGGAGCGGTACACCTCGACCAGCGGGGCCGAGATCCCGGCCGCGGCGAGCGCCCGCATCACCGCCGCCGCCGTCTCCGCCTGCGGCCCGTTGGCCTCCAGCACGTACACCGGCGCGGGCGGGATCACCGCGGCGGCCCACTCCGGGGCGATCCGCCATCCGCGCCACAGCGCCACCGCGCCGGGCTGGTGCCGCGCGGCGGCGACGGCGACCCGGTCGGTGTCGTCCATCAGGCCGTCGCGGCCGGTGAGGTCGGCCAGCGGCGGCACCCGTCCACCGAAGACACGCGGATTCGGTACGGCCGACGCGAACGTGAACGGCAGGTCGACCGGTCCGGGCGGCTCGGGAAGGGACACCGTGCCGGTGTCGGCGAGCCGCATCCGCGCGTCGGCGAGCGTCGCGTCCGGTACCCGGCCACCGAGGTGCAGCAGCGCGGTGTGCAGCTCGTCCTGCTCCGTCATGGCGGCCTCCTCGCGTCCTCGTCGGCGGTCGTCGGCGCATTCGACCACGCCGGCGCACGGGAGTGCCGCGCGGCGTCGGGGCTCGTGCCCGAAGGACACCGCGACCCGAGGCGTTCGTGCACGCGGTCAGAGCGCCCCCGCGCGTACCAGGGCGGCCAGGGCCCGGTGGACGGCTACCGCGCCGGCCGGCGCCGGCGGGTCGGCCCGGCACCGCCGCAGGTGCCGGAGCAGGCCCTCGTCGGCCAGCGCGCCCTCGTCGAGCAGCCGGTCCGCCAGGCCGGCCGGCCAGACCCAGGCGCCGTCGGTACGCAGGTGCGCGGTCAGGGCGGGCGCGGACCGCAGGTGGGTGACGAACGGCGCGACCTCGTCGTCGTCGACCGGCAGCCGCGCGTCCCCGTCCGTGGCCAGGCGCACCTCGCCGGGCGGCTGCGGCGCCCAGATCAGCGCCGACCGGGACCGGGCCGCCCACTGGTACGCGGGCAACGGCAGGTCGGGCCGGTAGACCTCGACCGGCGCGGCGTGACCGGCGTCGGCGAGCGCACCCTGCCCCCGGTCGGCGATCGCGGCCAGCTCGTCGTCGGGCACCGTCGCCTCGACCAGGTAGATCCGCACCGCGTCCGGGGTGCCGGCCGGTCCGGGTGTGATCCGCCAGCAGCGCCACACCCCGGCGGTGTGCGCCGGATCCAGCACGTCGAGCAGCGCCCGGTCGAGGTCGTCCACGGTGCCGCCGGCGGTCTCGTCCACCACCGGCGGCGCGTTCGTCGCGTACCGCGGCAGGTCGGCCGGGGGGAACGGGACGAACCGGGCTGCCGGGTCGGCGTCCACGTCCTGGTCCGCCGCCGGGTCGGGCAGCAGCGGCGTCTCCGGGGGCAGCAGGGCGGTCAGCGCGGCGATCTCGGCCGCGGACTGCGGGAACGCACCGAGCAGCCGGGCCGCGCAGGCGCCGTGGTCGCCGTCGGCGAGCAGGGTACGCAGGCCGGCGACCTCCTCGTCCGGGATGCGGCCCGCGGCGCGCAGGCAGAGCAGGTGCAGATGTCCGGTGCTCATCGCGTCGCCGCCGTCTCGCGCAGGAAGGCGGCCGCCAGCCGGGCGGGTGCCGAGCCACCGGGGTTGACCAGAGCGTCGCGCTCACCGGCCACAGCGGCCAGTTCCGCCAGGTCCAGCGGCCGCCAGCCGGGGGCCGGCACCCGCTCCCGGTGCGGCTCGCCGGTGGCGACCACCACGCACCGCTCGTCGTCGGGGGCGGGTACGACGAGGGGCCGCCCGTCGCCGTTCACCGCCAGGTGCAGGGTGGACGCGCGCAGCACCGCCCCCAGGTGCGCCGGCGGCGCGGCACCGGCGGCGATCAGGCGCAGCAGCGCGTCGACCGGGTCGGCGGGGGAGTCCGGGAAGTGCGGGCGGTAGTCCGGGTTGCTCCGGAACTCGCCCACCTCCCCGTCCTCGCCCACCTCCCCGTCCTCGCCGACCTGCCAGACCCCGAGGACCGCCTCGAACGGTGCGTCGTCGTTCTCGCCGGCCGGCCACGCCGGGTCGAGCAGGAACAGGAACTCCTCGTCGGTCATCCCACAGTGTCCTCGTCGGTGACGTGCAGCGCGGACCAGACGATCGCGGCGGCCAGCCGTACCGGCTCGGGACCGCCCGGGTCGACCAGGACGTCGATGCCGTCCGGGAGCAGCTCGGCCAGCTCGGCCGCCTCGACCCGGCGCCACTCGGGCGCGAAGGTGCGGTCGCGCTCGTCGGCCGAGGTGGCCACGACCACGCACCGCACGTCGTCGAAGGAGCGGACGACGAGAGGACGGCCGTCGCCGTTCATCGCGAGGTCGAGCGGGGAGCCGCGCAGCGCGGACTGCACCTGCTCGACCGTGGCGTCACCGCGCATCATCCCGCGCAGCAGCGCGTCGAGCGGCTCGGCGTCGGGGGTCATGGCTCTCCTCCAGGTGGCGGCGGCCCGCCGCGACGGTACGGTCGCGGCGGGCCGCCCGTCCGGGCTCAGGCGAACGGGTCCGGGGCGGCCGGTACCGGCACCGCCGGCAGCCCCTCCCGCGCGGCGTACTCGTTGAGCCAGCGCTCCAGCGGCGGGCCGGACGGCGCCACCCAGGGCTCGGCGCCGTTCTTGGGCACCACAAGCGGGCCCACCGCGAGCGTGTCCATGATGCTGCCGGTCTCGATGGCCCGGACCGTGTTGAACGGATACACCCAGCACCACTCGTACTCGGTCGGCGCATCCGGGGCGAGCAGCGTCAGCGGCTGCGCCGGGTTCTCCAGCCGGCGCAGCGCGTCCTGCGCCCGGGTGCGGGCGACGTCGGCGTTCATCGGGTAGTCCTTCTCTGTCGTGTGTCGTCTGACGGGGTGCCCGCCCCGGCCGCCGTGACGGCCGGGGCGGGCGGCGGGTCACCGCCGGGGTACCGGCGCGGTGCGCGGTTCCGGCAGAGGGCCACCGGACGAGGCGGACGCCGTGGCGCCGTTCACCGTCCCGGTGACCACCGGGCCGGAGGCGTCGCCGGTGCGCCGCTCCACCACCCGGCCGAGCAGGTCGTACGTGTAGCGCGTGACCTCGCCGGCCGCGTCGGTGTGCTCGACGAGCTGCCCGGCGGCGTCGTAGACGTACCGCTGGGTGCGGCCGTCGAAGTCGGTCTCGGACACCAACCGCCCGTTCGGGTCGTACGCGTAGGTCCGCGTCGCGCCCGCCGGGTTGGTGACGGAGATTAGCCGCAGCTCGGTGTCGTACGCGTACTCGGTGCGGTTGCCCTCGTCGTCGATCTCGGCCGTGACGAGGTCGAACGCGCCGTACTCGCGGATCGTCCGGCGACCCGTGGCGTCCACCCACTCGACCAGGTTGCCCTCGCCGTCGTAGAGGAACTCCTCGACCGAGCCGTCCGGGTTCTCCCGCCAGGCCAGGTCGCCCTCCAGCGTCCAGCCGAACTCGGTGAGACCGGTGTCGTCCCGCATGCTGAACAGGCGGCCGAGCGCGTCGTAGACGTACTCCGTCTCGCCCTTGCCGGTGCGCACCGAGGTGATCTGCCGGGCCGCGTCGCGGACGACGGCGGTCGGGCCGACGTGGGTGGTGACGCCCCAGCCGTCGGCGGCCGGCTGCTCGTACCGGACCACCTCACCGGAGGCGTCCACCTCGGCGATCAGCAGGCCGTCCGGCCCGAACTGGCGGTTGCGGGTGCTCCCGTCGAAGTCGGTCCAGGACACCGCGCGACCGAGTTCGTCGTACGTGGTGGTGGACCGGCTGCCGTCGGGCCGGGTGACCGAGACCAGCCGCCCGAGGGCGTCGTACTCACTGGACGTAATGCGGCCCAGCGGGTCGGTGGTGGACCGCAGGCGGTACGCCTCGTCCCACTCGTTGCGCGTGGTCGCGCCGAGCGCGTCGGTCTCCGCGACCACCTGGAAGCGGTCGTTGAGTTCGTAGACGCGCACCGCGCCGAGCGAGTCGGTCACCACGGTGCGGCCCGGCTCGTAGTCGAACCGGTAGCGCAGGTAGCCGCCCTTGCCGTCGGTGGCCACGCAGCGGCCGGCCTCGTCGTAGGTGTACGTGTACCACTCGCCGTTGCGGTCCTCCCAGCGCACCAGCCGCCCGTCGGCGTACGTGAAGCGCTCGGGGTCGCCCGAGGAGTTCGTCACCTCGACCAGGTTGAGGTCGCCGTCGTAGCCGAACTGCGACGCCGCCATCAGGTCACCCGACGCGTTCGGCAGCGAGACCATCGTGATCAGCCCGGTGGACGAGGTGATCGCGATCACCGCGCCGGTCGACGACAGCACCTGCGTCGGCGTACCCCGGCGGTCGCGCTGGATCGTCCAGCTGACACCGCCGTCGGTGACGTCGGTGAGCAGCGACTCGGTACGCGACGCCGCGGCGAACAGCAGCCTGCGGCCGGACGCCGGATCGGTCAGCAGCCAGCCGCCACCCACCAGCCGGCGCAGCGGCAGCGTCCGGCCGGTCTCCGGCTGCGCCACCGCGCCCTCGGCGGGCAGCGGGTACGTGAGCAGCGAGCCGTCGGCGGCCAGGTAGCGGACCTGCTCGCCGTCGACGACGATCCGCTGGTCGAGCGTGGAGGCCCAGGCCCGGCCGAACGACCGGCCCCACCGGTAGTCGGAGCGGTAGGTCCGCTCCAGGGTGAGCCCCGGCAGGACCGCGTCGGTGTGGGTGAGGATCATCCGGCCGGTGGTGACGTCGATCGGGTCACCCACGGTGGGCGTCTGCGCGGTGGTCTTCGCCACCGCCTCCGGCGCCACACCGGCGAACGTCTCGGTGGTCGGCGAGAAGTCCGCCATGTCGACGTCGCTGTCGGCGTCGCGGACGGAGGTCATGTCGACGTCGGAGTCGCTGTCCGCGTCACGGACGGAGATCATGTCCACGTCGGAGTCGGCATCGCGCACCGATGCCATGTCGACGTCGCTGCCGGGAGCCGGGTCGCTGGTCCGGATGACGAACACCGAGCCGTCGGGGGAGATCGCCGGGAGCGTGGCGAGCCCGGGGACCTGGGCGTCCTCGAAGGTGACCCGGCCCTGCCCGTCCTTCGACACGTTGATGACGTGTCCGACGGTTCCCGGGCCACCGGGCCGCAGGCCGACGATCGCGGTGGTGCCGTTCGGCATGGCGCCGAGGGCTTCCATCAGGCCGCGGATGCTGCCGACCTCGTCCACACTCCGGCCGGGGTGCCGCTTCATGACCTCGCCGATCTCCATCGGCTGGGTCTGCGCCGGCACCTGGGTGACCGCACCGGTCTGCCGGTACGCGTCGACGGCCAGGGTGAGCGGCACGCAGTCGACGTTGGCGGCGACGCTGCCGGCGTCCCGGTGGTCGTTGATCCAGCGCAGGTGCGCGCGGTCGGCGGCGTTCAGCGTGGCCAGGTCGGCGTCGGTGTTGGCGGTGTCGCCGTGCACGTTCGCGGCCAGCACCCGCAGCGTCGAGCCGTCGTTCAACGTGTACCCGTACGACAGCTGGTCCCGGAACGAGTCGAGAATCCGGGCCTGCGCAACCGGGTCGCCCTGCACCGCCGTCAACTGGTCGGCGAGCGGCGTACGGAACTGGTCGGTGACCGGCGCGGTGGCACCCCGGACGTCGGTGGTGCCGGTCTGCGGGCCCTGGAAGCCGAACTGGTGGCGGCCACGGCGACCGCCGCCGCCGCGGCGCTCCGGGCTTCGTGACCGGTGGCCGCGCTGCCGGCTCGGCCCGGCCTGGGCGTTCGAGGAACTCGCCGGCGGAGGCCTCTCGGTGATCTCGACCATGTTGTAGTACGAGCCGGTCCGGGTGACCCCGTCGGGCCGTTGCGGCGGCATGATGCTGGCCACCGGAGGCCGGTCCTCGCGCGGCACGAACTCGTCGCTGGCGTATCCCCGCGCCGCCGGGGGGAACCACGGCGGGATGTTCTGCCACATGGCGGCGACGTCCGCGTCGTTCGTCGCGTTGGCGAGGTGGTCCAGCGCGATCGGCAGCGTGCTGACCTCGGACTCGTAACCTCTGGCGTTCTCCGCGAAGAGCACGATCCGGGCGAAGTCCTGCCCGGCCACGGAGTCGATCTGGCCGTGGGTGATCTCGCCGCGCAGGAAACTGGCGATCTGACGTGCGGTCTCCCGGCCACCGTCGGCCTCGGTGGCGATCTGGTCACCGAGACCCTGGTGGGTCCTCGTCACGCCCCGGCGCCTGGTCGTGGCGGTGTTGTAGTAGTTGAGCCCGCCGACGAGCGGTTCGTTGAGGTGGCCGATCGCGTTCGACCGGAAGCCGGTGCGAGGCTGCGTCCCGATGTACGGCTGAACCGCCTCGCGGATCTCGTGATAGGTCTGGTGCGCGGTGGAGTTCTCGTCGTCCAGCGCGGTCCTCGGCGCGGGCGCGACGTCGTCGAACCACTGGCGGGCCTGATATCCCACGGCGCCGGCCGCGGTGGTGACCGGCGGCGGCGACGGGGTGTCCCGCATGACGGTCTCGTACCCCAGGAACTGCCCGTACTCGTCCTCGACTCTGACCTGCAACTGGTACGGCATGCCGTAGAGCGCGGTCGGCGGTGGCGGTGCCGCGGTCGTGGGCAGACTGCTCGGCGTCTGGTCGGACGGCGTGGCGAGCGTCCGCTCCACAGCGGCCAGCGGGTGCGGCGTCGTCGGGGCGGGCGTGCAACTGGTCAGGCCCAGCGGGTCCGCCACGGTGAGCGGGTCGGTGACGTACGCGGTCGGGTTCGGGCCGCCGGACAGACCGAGCGGGTCGGGGCTGACGTACCGTCCGGTGGCCGGGTCGTAGTAGCGGAACCGGTTGTAGTGCAGGCCGGTCTCGGCGTCGACGTACTGGCCGGGGAACGCCAGCGGCGTCGCGGTGCGGTCCGCGCCGCGCCCCCACAGGTCACCCCGTGACCACCAGCGCAGCCCGCCGCCCGGCTCGACCAGGTGGGTCGGGGTGCCGATGGTGTCGGTGACCACCGCGCGGACGGCGCCGTCGTCGGTCTGCGCGACCGGAACCGGCGCGTCCGGACGGTAGTCCCACGTGGTCGTGGTGGTGCCGGCGGCGTGGCGGTGCGTCTGCTCCAGCATCAGGTCGCCGGACCAGGCGAAGGAGACCTCCTCCAGCACCTGGTCGCCGTCGCCCAGGCGCTGCTTGGCGATGCGCCGGCCGAAGCCGTCGTAGCGGTACCGCCAGCGGTCGCCGCCGGGGGTGACGGCCAGGACCATCCGGTCCTCGGCGTCCCACTCGAACCGCCACGCGCCCGCCTCGTCGACCCGGCCGGTGAGGCGGCCCTTCGCGTCGTACGAGAACGTCGCGTCGTCGGAGCGCACGAGCATCGTGCCGGTGAACTCCCAGCGCCCGCCGCCGGCGCCGACCAGGTTGCCGGCCTCGTCGTAGTCGTACCGCTGCGGCGCGTCCCCGTCGACGGCCCGGATGCGGCCGGTGTCGTCCGCCGTGAACGCCAGGTCGCCGGCGAGCGAGTCGGCGATCGCGGTGACGCGGTCGGCGGCGTCGTACGTGTAGCGCCGCTCGGCGCCGTCGGCGATGTGCTGCCCGGTGAGCCGGCCGGCCGCGTCGAACGTCTGCCGCAGCGCGACCAGGCCGTCGATGGTCCGGCCGATCTCCCGGCCGGCGTCGTCGTGGCGGAAGCCGACCAGGTGCTCCCCGGCGGTCAGGCTCTCCGGGCGGCCGGCGGCGTCGAACGTCCAGCGGCTCGACCGGCCCGACGGCGTGGTGCGCGTCTCGACCGCGCCGGAGGTGGTGTACGAGGTGTGCACCGTCCGGCCGTTGATCGTCTCGGACAGCACCCGGCCCTCGGCGTCGCGGGTGAACCGCACCTGCGCGTCCGGGCTGAGCACGGCTGCCACGTGGCCGTCGGCGTCGTACTCGACGCGGGTGACGGCGTCGCCGACCCGGCGTTCGACGACCCGGCCCAGCGCGTCCCAGCGGTAGCGGGCGACGGTGCCGGCGGCGTCCGTGTGCGCGACCAGCCGGCCCGCGGCGTCGTGCTCGTAGCGCTGGGTACGGCCGTCGAAGTCGGTCTGCCCGCACAGGCGGCCGGCCGCGTCGTACTCGTAGCGCCACGTCTGACCCGCCGGGTTCGTCACCGCGGTCAGCCGTAGTTCCGTGTCGTACGTGAACTCGGTGCGGTTCCCCGCCTGATCCACCCGTGCCGTGGGTAGATCGAAGGGGCCGTACTCGAAGCTCACCGCCCTTCCTGATGCGTCGATGACGTCCACCAGATTCCCTTCACCGTCGTAGAACCACCGTTGCGTGGAGCCGTCCGGGCGGATCCGCCACGCGAGATCCCCCTCGGCGGTCCAGCCGTACGTCGTGACCGCGCCGTCCGGGCGCCGGGTCGCCCGGACCCGTCCGAGCGCGTCGAACTCGATGTCGCCCGCGGGCGCGGGCCGGCGCGGCGGGACCGGACGGGTCGAGCCGTCCGGGAGCGTGAGCGTGCGCGCCTCGTGGTCGAACCGCAGGACGCGCCCGAGCGGGTCGGTGCGCGCCAGCAGCCGGTCCGCCGCGTCCCACTCCTGCCGGACGGTTCCGCCCAGCGGGTCGACGATCGCGGTGACCCGGCGGCGCTCGTCGAACTCGTACCGGGTCACCTGGCCCAGCGAGTTCGTCACGTGCGTGACGCCGTCGTCGTACCGCAGGCAGTAGCGCAGGACGTCACCGCCGCCGCCGGCCCGCACGCAGCGGCCCGCCTCGTCGTAGTCGTAGCCGAACCACTCGCCGTTGCGGTCCTGCCAGCGCACGAGCCGGCCCGCGTCGTCGTAGCGCAGCCGCGTCTCGTGGCCGGAGGAGTTGCGGACCTCGACCAGGCGCCGCCTGTCGTCGTAACCGTAGGTGGGCAGGTGCACCGCGTCGCCGGCGGTGCCGTCGGCGGTGCGGACGTGCGCGCCGATCACCAGCCCGCCCGCCAGGTGCGGCACCACCACCAGGCCGGACGCGGAGAGCAGGAGTTCGGGCGTGCCGTCGCCGGAGCGTTCGACGCGCCACGCGGCGCCGTCGGTGACCACGTCGGTGAGCCAGGAGTCGCCGTCCGCGTCGGCCGGCGCGAACAGCAGCGACCGGCCCGGCTCGGTGAGCAGCCAGCCGCCGCCGGCCAGCCGCCGCAGCGGCCCGCCCGGGCCGACGACCGGCAGCGTCTCGTCGCCCTCGGCCGGCATCGGGTACGTCTGGATGGAGCCGTCGGCGGCCAGGAACCGGGCGTACGTGCCGTCGGTGACGACGCGCTGGTCCAGCGTGGACGCCCACGTCGGGCCGAAGCAGCGGCCCCACCGGTAGTCGGAGCGGTGGGTCCGTTCCACTGTGAGTCCGGGGAGCCGGGCGTCGACCTCGGTGTAGACGACCCGGCCGGTGGTGACGTCGACCGGGTCGCCGACCACCGGCGCCCGCGCGGTGGGCGTGGCCACCTCGGCGGCGGGCACCTCCACCGGCGGGGCCGGGGCCGGTGGCGGGGCCACCTGCTCCTCGTGCGCGTGGTAGGCGTCCCACCAGGCGTTCTCGGCGTCCGTCAGGGCCTGCTCGGCCTCGGCGACGGCGTCCGCGTTCGCGTCCGTCCGGGAGGCCAGCCCGTCCAGGCGGCCCGCCGCCTCCGACATCTTCTTCGCCGCGTCGGCGACGGCGAGCGCGGACGCGCGCAGACCCGGGGGGAGGTCCCGGCCGGTGACGTCCCGGGCCGCCGCCTCGTCCAGCCGTACGACGAAGCCGCCGGGCACCCGGACCTCCGTGCCGGCCCGGTGCTTGCCGGCGGCGTCGCGGGACCGCGCGACGAACCGGAACTCGACGTCGTACTCGACCGCGGCGGTCAGCGTGTCGTCCGGGTCGGCGCGCCGGGCCGGCTTGCCGGTCGTGCTGACGGCGACCTTGCCCTCGTCCTTGACCTGGGCGCCCGGGTCGGTCCGGTAGAGCTGCTGCTCGATCAGCGTGGCCGCGTTGACGGCGGCGAAGTCCTGCCGTTCGCCCACCTTGCTCGCGCCGCCCGGATGACCGGTGCCGCCGACGACGAGCGGCCCGGCCGTCTTCACCGCGAACGAACTGCCGCTGGTCTGCTCGTACTCGGTGTCGGCGGTGCGTTTCGCCGCGCCGCCGATCTTCACCGTGGCGTCCGCGCGCAGCAGCTTCGGGCGGGCCACCAGGCGGGCGTCGAGGAACAGGTCGCGGCCCAGCCCGGCCGGCATCGGCAGGGGGAACGCGCCGTCGAGCATCGCCGGCAGCGCCTTGATCCGGCTCACCGTCAGGGTGCTGCGCAGCGCCGTGTCGACGTCCCTGCCCGGTGTGGCGCCGGAGGCGACGAGCGCCTCCCGGGCCGCCGCGTGCAGGCCGGGCAGGTCGACCAGGACGTCCTCGACGGCGAAGCGGCCCGGCTCGGGCAGCCGGTCGAAGCCGGACTCCTCGCGCCACCGCCGCCGGCCCTCGTCGGTGGTCTGCTCGGCGTCGACCGGTGTGGCCTCGCCGGATACGGCGAGTTTCCGGCCCTCGGTCGCCGAGTACGTGGTGACGTCGTGGATCGCGTCGATCGACACCCCGCCCTCGGGCAGCCCGCGCCCGGTGACGGTGAGGGTCAGGCGGACCGGCCCGCGGTACGTGGGCACCGGGCCGGAGACGGTCAGCGACTGCTCGTACGTGCGGCCGGTGCGCTCGACCGCCTTGGTGGCCTGGTTGCCGAGGGCGGCGGTGCCGGCCAGGCCGGCGGCGACGGTGCCGGAGGCCGGGCCGTGCCCGGTGGTGCGGGTGGCGTCGTCCTGGACCCGGTCGGTCTCGGTGCCCTGTGCCCGGCCGGTCAGCGTGACCTGCGCCGCGGTCCGTGAGGTGGTGCGGGTCCGTGCCTCGCCGACGACCGCGCGGTCGGTGACGGACATCTCGTCGACCAGGTCGATGCCGGTGAAGCTCGGCTCGCCCACCGGCTCGGCGGTGAGCGTGACGTGGTACGTAGAGCCCCGGAACCGCCGTTCCAGCCGTACCGTCTCGCTCCGGCCGCCGTTGAGAGCGTCGGCAAGGTGCACGTGGGCGGCACCGAGGAACGCGCTGCTGCCGAGCCCCCGGATCGGGTCGTCCGGGCCGCCGTCGCGGGTGGCCGGCAGGATCGCCTGGGCGAGGTCCTCGCTCGACGCCCGGGCCAGGGCACGCCGCAGGTGCGGGATGCGGTCGGTGAGGTCGATGTGGGTGGTGACGCCGCCGATGCCGAACGACCGTTGCGGTCCGGCCCGGAACTCGCGTGGTGCCGGGGTGGGTGGCGTGCCGGGGCCGGCCGCGTCCTCGTTCTGCCGCTGCTGAGCCTCGCGTACCAGGTCGCGTTCCCGCTGCTGGTGCTCGGCCTGCTCGGCCCGCTCCCGCTCGTGGACCGCCCGCAGCGCGTCAATGGCCGCCTCGTGCGCCGCCGCCAGATCCTCGCGTTCGCGCCGGTGACGTGCCTGAAGATCGGCCAGGTAGCGGTCGGCGAGCTGCCGGCCCGCCTGGCCGACGCGGCGGTCCCGCCGGGCCCGGTCCACGTAGGCCCGGACGTCACGCAGGTCGGCGTGCTGCCGCCGCAGCAGCCTCCCGCGTTCCGTGGCCTGCTCGCGCGCCATCCGGGCGTCCTGCTCGCGCTGCTCGGCGCGGAGCGTCTCGGCGTTCTCGGCGTGCCGCAGTTGCAGCCGCACGTCGGCGGTGCCGTGCCGGCGGTCGCGGTCGCGGTCCTGGAGTCGCTTCAGTTCCGCCGGGGTCATCCGCATGACGACCGCGCCGGGCAGGATGAGGCGCCGGCCGGCCCGCCGGGCCGGTGCGCCCGGCCAGCGGCCCAGCGGACGCAGGTTGCTGTCGTGGCGGGCCTCGGCGACCACCTCGGCCTCGACGTCCACCCGCACCAGCAGCTCGCGTTCGGCCCGGCCGCCGCCCAGGCGCAGCTTGGCGATCCCGGAGACGCTGCGCTCGCTGATCCGGCCCCACGCCCGCCGCCACGGCGTGACGGACAGGATGACCGCGCCCCCGGGCCGGCCGGTGCTGCCACCGTGGTCGGCGACCGGCCCGCTGCCCGACGCGACGCCGGTGGCGGAGACGCTCAATTCGACGGCGCGCGTGTCGGTGGTCTTCCGGGCGGTGCCGCTGGCGAAGGTCCGCTTGATCCGGGCGAACTCGGCGCCGTCGAGCACCGTCGGGTTGGTCGGGCGCAGCCGTACCCGCACGTCGGCGCGGGCGTCGGCGGCCCGGCGGCCGTGCCACAGGTTGCTCAGCGCCAGCGGGCGGCTGAACAACTCGGCGTCACCGGTGAGGCGCTCGGGCGACAGTTCGTCGGCGACGACTGTGGAGATCAGGCCGTCCTCGACGGCGTAGACGTCGTCCCGGCCGGCCTCGCGCAGCGTCTCGACCACCGCCTCCTGCAGCCGGTCGGCACCGACGAACGACTCCACCCGGCGTCCGTCGAGGTCGTGCGGGCCGCGGGTCATCCGGCTCAGCGGAGGCGGATACGCGATGGTCTCCACGTCGCGGGGCACCGGGCTGGGCTCCGCATCGGGACGCTGCCGGGAGACCCGTGTCTCCGGGACGAGCATGCGCACGTCGAGGCGGTGCCGGCGGGGACGCAGCTCGGACGAGGCGACGACGGTGGGCACGTCCCGGCCGTACGACCCGAGGGACAACTGCCGTCCCGCCTGGTTGACCCGTACGGTGGACGTGGCGGTGACGGTGAGGTCGAGGGTGGCGGCGAACTCGCGCAGCCGTACCCCGGTGGGCTTGCCCTCGTCGTCCAGCGCCGGTCCGTGGTCGCTCTCGGTGGACTGCCCCCCGGTCACGGCGTTCTCGTCGGTGGTGCCCCAGGTGAGCGCGGCGCGCGGCCCGCCGAGCAGCGTCGAGGCGGCCTGGCCGAGCGGGCCCAGGACGCGCGGTTCCAGGCTCACCTCGGCCGACCGGCTGTCGTCGCGGGCGCTGGTCACCGTGGACCGGGCGGTCCGCTTGTCTGCGGTGCCGATCGTGTCGTGGTCGAGCAGGTCGCCGTCGGACACCTCGCCGAGGCTGCCCCGGACGGTCACCACCGTGACGTGGTCGTGGAACGTGCCGGTGCGGATCAGCGGGATCTTCAGCCCGGGGCCGACGATCCGGTCCGCCAGGTGACGGAGCTGGTCGGGAGAGAGTTGCGTCCGCAGGTCGGTGTCCCGGTTCAGGGCCGCCTGCAGCTCGGGGGTCAGCCCGTCGGCGAGCTGCGCGTCACCGAAGTGCCGCAGCATCTCCTCGCGGCTGGCCAGGCGGAACCGGTCGTGACCGGGCACCGACCGCACCGCCTCGGCGACGGTCTCGTACAGGCTCCGGTCGCCGACCCTCGTCAGGTACGCGCCGCCGAACGACTCGCCCCGCTCGATGCGCGCCGGCGCGAAGTGGGTCCGGCCGCTGCCGTGCCGCCCCCGCCATTCCCGGCGGCCCGGGTCGAGGGCGGTGCCGGGCAGCCGGTCCCGGGTGGTCCACTGGAGCGCGTCGACGGACCCGGACAGCATTCGCGGCGCGCGGCCCAGGACGCGCACCTGCACGCCGTACTCGACCCGGTACCGCACGCCTGGCGCGGTGCCGGTCACCGTCTGCTTGCCGCCGGTCCGCTCGGTGATCGTCCGGGTGGCGCCACGCTCCCGGCCGCCGCCGAGCCGCGGCCCGACGACCAGGCTCAGCGGCGCCGCGTCCACCCCGGCGCCGGCGAGGCCCCACAGCCCCCACTGTCGCTTGGTGGTGGCACCGCCGGTGCTCTCGGCGGCGAGCGCCGACGTGTCGACGTGCGTGAGCCCGTCGACGCTCTCCACCTCCTCGACGTGCCGGGCGACCAGGCGGACCTCGACCTGCCGGGCGCGGCCCGGGAAGAAGCGCCGCCAGCCGGTGCGCGCGGCGCGCGGCAGGGAACCCGACCGGACCCAGCCGTCGTGGACGTTCGCCGGGTCGGTGACCACCATCTTCGGCAGGCTGCCGGAGAACGTCGCCTCGCTGAGCAGCTTCTGCATCACCGGCCGGCCGGGCGCGCCGATCCGGACGAGGTCGGCCATGCCGTCCTCGGCGAGGATCGCCTCCACCTGGTCGAAGAACGTGGCGCCCGGATCGGCGGGCCGGTTCCGGACGCTCTCCACACCGAACCGGGAGGGCACGGGCCCGCCGGGCGTGCGGTCCGCGGCAACCGGCGCTGTCGCGTCTGGCGTCCGCAGCCCCGTGTGTACGGCGAGAGCGACGCGGCCCGAGGCCTCGACCGGGTCGACGGCGGGACGGCCGGGGCGCACGAGCCGGGCGACGAACCGGATCGGCACCGTCACCTCGGTCAGCCCGGTGACCTTGACCGTGGTGGTGGACGTGTACGTGTCCTTGTGGTCGACGGAGTGCTCGGTGGCGGGCATCGTCGGCACCGATCCGCCGACGCCGACGACGACACCGGGTATCGCGGTGACCGTCACCTTCGGCTCGACCCGCCGGTCCCGGTTGTGGCGCAGCTTGTGGGTGAGGTCCTCCCGCGTCTTGGCGGTGACCTTGCGCGGGTCGTCGTGCACCCGGTCCACCGTCAGCGCGTCCCAGTCGAGGACGGCGGTGACCCGCAGCTCGGCGGGCTGCCCGTCGATCGTCACCGGGTACGGGCGGCCCTCGCCGAGGAACTGGTCCACGTCGTCGCGGCTGTCCGCCTCCACGGCGGCGACCACGTCGCCGGACAGGCCGGGGTCGAGGGTCCGCAGCGCCGCACCGAGCGCCGCGTCCTCGGTGGCGCGCAACTGTTCGGCGAGGCCGAGGGTGCGGCTGTCCCGCAGGTACGACGGCAGGCTCCGGCGTACCTCGTCGGGCGACGGCGGCGTCGCGCTGGTCTCGGTGGCCGACGACGCGCCGGACCCGCCCGTGGTGTCCTCCCGGGCTGGGGTCTCCTCAGCGGAGCCCGCTTCCGCGCTGGCCGCTTCCGCGCTGGTCTCCTCCGCGGGGCGCCCGGGGGCGGTGGTCTCGCCCGGGGTGTCCTCGGCGGTGGTGGTCCCGTCCACGGTCGTGCCGTCGTCGCCGTGGTCGCTGCCGCCGTGGTCCCTGTCGCCGTGGTCGCCGTCGCTGTCCCGGGCGCCGCTGCCGTCGTCGAGGTCACCGAAGCCGCCGAAGTCGCCGTCGCCGAAAAGGTCGAAGCCGCCGGACTCGCTGTCGCTGTCGCCGTCGGTGTCGCTCGCCGGGGCCGGCTGCGGTGACTCCAGGCGTGCGTACGTGACGTGGCCCGACTCGTCGATCGTGCGGAGCAGCTCCAGCCGGGTCCGCGGCCGGGCGCCGACCACGGGATGGTCGCGCGGCGGGCCGGCCGGGTCGTCGTACACGAGCAGGTGCACCTGGGTGCCGCGGGCGGCGGCCAACTCGACGACGTCGTGCGCGTTGGCGATGCGCTGCCGTTCGGTGTCGTCGACCGGCGTCCGGCGGCTGCGCGGCCCGGGGTCGGGGGCGAGGGCGGCCCGGACGAAGTGGCCGTTGTCGTACGGGTTGCGCTGCCGCATCTGTGCGGCGACGTCGAGGCTCATCGTGTCCCGCCCGGCGTGCAGCGTGCTGATCCGCAGGGCGTCCGCGTCGCTGCCGGGCAGAGCGGCGGCGATCGCGTCGTAGAGGGAGCCGGGTTGCCGGTCGAGGCCGCCGCGATCGGCGATGGTGGCGGCGGCGGCGAACTCCTGCTGGATGGTCCCGGAGTCGTCCGACGTCGCGACGAGGTGCGCGGCGGCGAGGCGCTGGCTGTCGGGCAGGCCCACGGTCCGGGCCGGGCGCGTCGGGTCCAGGTCCGGGTCGACCTCGGGTGTGACGTCCGGCGCCGGGGCGGTGCCCGGCGCCGGTAGCGAGACGGCGGTGACGTATCGGTTGTGCGGTTGCGCGCCGAGCTGCCGCAGCTGGCGCGGCGTGAGCGTCTGCTGCCACGTCCACGATGGGCCGGGCACCATGTCGGTTGGCGCGGCGAACGGCTTCGGGGCGGCGACGGCGGGCTTGCGCAGCTCCGCCCGGTACTCCTTGAAGCCGGTGCCCTCGGTGTAGAACAGCTGCCGGTTGACGTTCGTGGGCACGGCGTGCGACTGCGGCAGGAAGTTGCCGACGGCGAAGTCGGCGGCGAGCCGGGACAGGTCGGTGGGCGTGGCGGCGCCCACGAAGTCCGTCATGAACGCCAGGTCCCGGTCGGGATGCCTGTTGTTCTGCGACTCGACCTGGACGTCGACGGCGAGGACGTCCGCGGGGAGGTCGGCCGGCGTCGCCGCGCCGTGGGCGACGGCCAGTTCCGCGCCGTACGCCTGGTGCAGGCTCTCGGCCAGCAGGAGGAACTCCGCGCCCGCCTCGCCGAACCGGACCTCGGGCCGGCCCAGGACGAGCAGGCCGTCGACGAACAGGTTCGGCTCCGGCGAGTACGGGAGCATCGGGTGGACGGTCGCCTGCCGGTCCCGGGACCGCATGTCCTCGTTCACGGCGGTGGTGAAGTCCCGGACGAAGGCGTCCCGGCCGGCCTGCGTGTCGAGCTTGGCGAGCCCGTCCTGGACAGCCGTCAGCTTCTGCTCCTCGATCTCGCGGTCCTTGCGCGAGTCCGCGTCGCCCTGCGCGGTGAGGTCGTCGATCCTCGCCCGGTGGTCGCGTGCGCGTCGTTCCAGCCGCTCCCGGGTACGCCGGACCAACTCCTCGGTGTCGCCGACACGGTAGCCACCGGAGATCATCAAGGGGCGGGCCGGTGGCTCGTCCCGCGGCCCGGTCTCGTCGGGCTCGAAACGGGTCCGGCTGTCGATCCGGTCGAAGACGTGGGTGCCGTCGGGGGTCGTCCGGGCGCCCGTGTCGAAGTCCTGGATCGACACGTACGGGTAGCGCCGGGACTCGCCGTCCGGGCCGCCCTGCGCGAGACCCTGGATCGCGGCGACCGTGTCGGGGTCGCGGAGCACCTGGTTGCGGGTCCGGCCGTACGGGAACTTGCCGTTCTTCGTACCGACCGCGTAGCCGTTGACCGCGACCGGCACGTCGAGGTCCGCCGCGAGCCGGGCCGCCCGGGCGACCGCGTCCCGGAAGGCGGTGTCGGGCACCTCGGCGGTGGTGTTGACGCCGAAGACGAACGCGACTGTGGTGCCCGGGGCCAGGCCCTCGGTGACGGCGCGGACCACGTCGGGGATCTGGTCGACGTCGTCGGCGGGCAGCATCGAGTTGACGACGAACCCGATCGGCGCCCCGTCGTCCTTGAGGTCGGCCGTCTCCTGCCGGTAGTTGCCGGGGCCGACCTCGCGGGTGTGCCGGGTCAGCGCGTCGAACCGGGCGTTGCGGCCGCCGGGCACCCGCACCGGCTCGAACCGGACCGGTGCGGTCCGGGGCGGCAACCCGCCGCGGTCGGGCGAGAGCACGTCGTGCTGCTGGCCGGCGATCCGCTCGACACCGCGCGCCAGCAGCCGCGGATCGTTGCCGGGCTGCGGCGTGGTGGTCGCCATCACCGAGTTGTCGCCCTGGACGAAGGGCCGGTCCAGGACGCGGCCCGTCACCGGGTACTCGTCCCGCAGGCCGAGGAAGTGCCCGACCTCGTGTGCCAGGTCGAGGTCGGAGGAGTGCGTCGACCAGGCGGTCTGGGTGGTCGGCGACGGCGTGCCGTGCAGCGTGACGGTGGCGTGCGCCTCGCTGGGCCGGGCCGCGAACTCCACTGTGACGTTGAGCTGGTCGCCGCCGATCCGGTAGCCCTGGTTGTAGATCCGGTCGACCGCGTCGCGTACCCGGGACTCGACCTCCGGCCGGGCGGCCGCCGCCGTCGCGTCCCGGGCGTCCAGGAACACCTTGACCGTGAAGTCCTGCACCTTGCGGTCGCCGAGGTCCAGCACCCGATGGTCGTACGCGATGCGGTTGTCGACCGCGTCGAGGCGCGGACGGGGGCGGTCGACCGCCGGAACGGTCAGGCCGGCCTGCTCGTACGAGCGCGCGACCACGTCGGGCACCCGGGTGTCGGGATGGGGTCCGCCGTCGATGACGTCGTACGCGCTGGTGTTCGCGACCCGCCTGGGTGCGGTGTCGCGCTGCTCGGCGCGTGCCCGGGCGATCTCGTCGCGGGTCTTCGGTACGTCGAACCGGGGCGGCGGGGTCCCCACCGCGCGGGGTGCCGTGTCGACGGGGGGCGCGCCCGGCGCGGCCTCGGCGCGCGGGCGGACGTCCGGACCCAGTGCCTCCGGTGTGGACGGCACGCCGACACCAGGGTCAGTGGCCGGGGAGGTCACCGCGACCGGACCGTCGACCGAGATGCCGTCGACGGGCGCCGACGGTGGCGGGGGCGCCTCCGTCGTGCCGGCGGCGTCGCGCGGGGGAGCGGTCGGCTGGCCGGTGGTCGTCGAGGTCGTGCCCGTGGCCGATGTGCCGGTGGCCGTCGGCGTGCCGGTGCTCGCCGCGCCGGTGGCCGTCGGTGTGCCGGTGTTCGCCGTGCCGATGGTCGGCGCGGTGGCCGTCGGTACGGCTGGGCCGGGCGTGCCGGTGCCCGGGGTGAGGGTTGCCGGTGTGCCGGGCGTGGCGGTGGGCGGCGTGGCGGTCGTCGGTGTGCCGGTGGACGGTGAGGAGCCGGCCGGGCCAGGCGCCGGGCCGGCGGCGGCGGTGGCGGGCGGGGTCACGGGTGCCGGGGTGTCGCGAGCGGCCGGTCCGTTGCTGGACGTCGGAGTGTCGAAACCGGGAAGACCGCCGCCGTACGGTGCCGTGACGTCGGCGGCCCGGGCCGGGGCGCCGGTCGTGGGCGCGCCGGTGCTCGCCGGGATGCCGTTCGGCGTGCCCGTCGTGTCGGCGCGCGGTGCCGTGGCCTCGCCGCCCGCGGTCGGGCCCGGACCCGAGGCGGGAGCGCCGACCGCCCGTGGGTCGGCACCGACGCCCGCAGGGGCCGTGCCGTGCCCGCTCGGGTTCTGACCGCCATCGCCGTTCGTGCTTGCGCTGCCGTTCGGGCTCGCGCTGGCGTTCGGGCTCGCGCTGGCGTTCGGGCTTGCGCTGGCGTTCGGGCTTGCGCTGGCGTTCGTCGTGCCGCCCGGCGACCCGTCGCGGACCTGACCGCCGCCGGTCTGACCGTCCGAGGTCGGGCCGCTCGCGGTGTCACCGCTCGACACCGGGCCACCGGCAGTCTGGCCCGCCGAGGCCGGGCCGCCTGTGGTGTGCCCGCCCGAGGCCGGACCGCTTCCGGTCTGCCCGCCTGAGGTCTGGCCGCCCGAGTTCTGGCCACCCGGGGTGTGCACGCCGGGCGCCTGGCCGCCGGAGGCCTGCCCGCCTGTGGCCTGCCCGCCTGTGGCCTGCCCGCCTGTGGCCTGCCCGCCTGTGGCCTGCCCGCCTGTGGCCTGCCCGCCTGTGGTCTGTCCGCCCGAGGGCTGACTGCCCGGCGACTGACTGCCCGAGGGCTGGCCCCCGGAAGTCGGGTCGCCCGGACCGGTACCCCCGGCACTGCCCGAGCCGGCGCCCAGGTGGCCCGGGCCCCGGTCGCCGGAGCCCGGCTGCGCCGGCCCCTGGTTTCCGGCGCTGCTCTGGCCCGGTCCCGGACCTGCCACGTCCGGGCCGCCCGAGGGCTGCGGACCGGGGCCGCCGCTCCGACTCCCCGGGCCGGTGGGTGGCGGCACGGCCGGTCCGTCCACGGCCGTGGGTGGCGGCGTGGGCGGGGTGGTCGTGAGGTTGTTCGTCTCGATCGTGGGCGGTGGCGCCGTGGCGGCGGCGCCCGGACCGTAGCTCTGGCCGACCACTGTGGCGTAGTGGTGGGCCATTCCGCCGATCATCGACGAGGTCATGGTGGCCCACGGGTTGAAGCCGCCACCGCCGACCATCATGGTGAACAGGCCCTCGAACAGCGTCTCGGCGAGCGCCGACAGCCCTTCCCGCGACAGCACGTTGTTGTTGATCTTCGGGAAGAACTTGCCGCCGATCATCTGCACGCCGCTGACGCCGGCCCCGATGAAGGCGCCGCCGGCGAACGCGATCGCCAGGTCCTTGTAGTCGAGGGACTTGCGGTTGCCCTCGATGATCTGGGTGACCTGGGCGGCGGCGCTCTGCCAGAGTTCCTCCAGACCCTCCTGGAACGCCTCCCAGGCCAGCCGCATCAGCATGTTCCGCAGTCGCTGGCGGAACAGGCCGATCAGCGCGCCGACGATCTCCTGCCCGATCCGGATCAGAGCGGGCACCGCCGCCGCGCCGAAGCCGGAGGCCAGCGCGATGGCGATCTCCACGACCTGGGTGAAGGCCGCGATGACGATGTTGTACTGGGTGTTCTCCGAGTCCAGCGCGAAGTTGTAGGCCGAGCCGCCCAGCGCCAGCGCGATGTTGCCGCCCGCCGGCACGTTCTTGGTGATCCCGACCTGGTACTGCTGGAACGCGTCCATCGCCGGGCCGGACAGGCTCCCGGCCAGCCCGTAGCCGAGGTTGGCGGTGGCGCCCATCCCGTTGAGGATGGTGCTGCTGAGCGCGTACAGCTCGTCGCCCATGGCCCGCAGCGCGGCGGGGTCGGCCTTCGGGTACTCCTCGCCGACGGCGACGAGGATCAGGTCGTACGCCCACTGCCACTGCGGGTCGTTGGGGATGTGGAAGTCGGGCATGTCCTACCGGGGCGCGAGGTGGGTGGCTCAGGCGCCGGGGACGATCGGCGTGGGCGTGCCGTCGGGCGCGTAGCTCAGGTACAGCGGCTGGTAGCCGGGCGCGGTGGGGTCCACGGCCGGGTTCTCTTTGACGACGAAGAACCGGCCCTGCCCGGGATCGATCGCCCGGCCGTCCGGCGTGGTCACGGGTGTGCCGGCAAGTGGGGTGATCGAGTCGTAGAGGTTCGCGTCCACCCGGGTGGTGCCGTCCTCGAACGGGTTGAGCGCGATCAGCCGGTACCCCTCGGGCAGCGGCCGGCCGCCGACGTGCGCGGTCGCGTACTCCGGACCCGTGAAGTAGGACGAGATCGCCGGGTGGGCGGCGATGAGCGGGGTCGGCGCCTCGGCGGGCTCCAGCGGCAGCATCGGGGTGCCGTACTGCCGTGGGGCGAGCCGGGCCCGCTCGCCGACCGGTTCGGCGACCGGCTCGCCGACCGCCAGGCGGCGGGACAGCAGATGTTGCCGGCGCGGCTCACCCTCCGCGGCGGGCTCCAGCGCCGGGTTCGTGACCGCCGCCCGCGTCGTGTACGGGGGGCGGTCCAGGTCGTCGAAGTCCTTCGCCATCTTCCGGCTGACGTCCAGGGCGGCCTCGTCGGCCTCCCGGTACGCCCGGCCGCTCTCGGTGAGGCCCTGGGCGGTGTAGCGCAGGGTGCCCTTGACGCCGCCGATGATCGCTTCGAGGTTGTCCATGCCCTCGAGGAACTTCGTGGAGAACTGCTCGCCCATGTCGTCGTCGCCCCAGGCGTTGGCGTACCGGGCGCGCAGGGCGGTCAGCTGGGCGAGGTAGGACTCGTAGAGCAGGACGTGCGCCTCGTACGCCTTGCCGAGCCCTTCCACGCCGTCCGGGTCGACCCACAGGCGCCCGCCGGGATTGTCGCTGATCATTCGGGCCCCCGGGTCAGGAGTTCCCGCACGCTCGTGACCATGCGGGGCTCCTTGGGCAGGAACGCGTCGGCCCCGGCCTGGCCCCGGACCAGCTTGTGGGCGTCGAGGCCGTCCGGCAGCACCGGCGCCAGCACCTCGGCCGCCTGGTTCATGACCTGTTCCTTGGCGTCGGCGTAGGTGTCCAGGATGAGCCGGGTCAGGTCGGCGGTGGTGAGCCGCTTGTGGGCGCCGGAGGGGAACTGGATGTCGGTCAGCACGCCGTTCTGGCCGACGGTCACGCTCACCTCGCGCCGCGGTGACGTCGCGGTGGCCGAGAGGGCGCTCATCCGGGCCTGCATCTCGGCGAGGCTGTTGCGCTGTCGCTCGTACTCCTGGAACAGGCCTTCGATGCGCTCGCTGTAGTTCACGACGGACCACTCCCTCGACGTCGCCGTCCAGTGAAGACGCCGCCGCGGTCGCGCCGGAACTCCGGCCGGGGATCAGTGCATGAAAGTGCAACCACTCTTCCCGGGCTGTCGGCCGGCGCCGCCCGTTCCGGGGGCGCTGCCGTGCAATGTTTGGTGACGTTCGGACATGGTGGCGCGACCGGGTTGCCGCCGGGCACGGCCGCGGATCAACACTCTTCCCTGCCACCTTTCCCTGACACGAGGAGTCCGACCGTGACGATGCCGATCGTCAGCACCACCGAAGAGGGTATGCAGCGGGCTGCCCAGGAGTTCTCCGACAAGGCCACCGAATTCACCGGCCAGCTGCGCGCGGTCAACGGGCAGATGGCCATCCTGATCTCCTCCTGGACCGGCCAGGCGTCGCAGGGATTCAACCAGGCCATGGACAACTGGGAGAACGCCTTCCAGCGGGTGATCAACGAGCTGCTCAACATGCTCGAGGTCATGGGTGTCACCACCAAGGGCTACCAGACGGCCGAGGACGAGGCGTCGAGCGTGGCCAACTCCTTCGGCGCGGCCCTGCCGGGCATCTGAGCCGCACCCCGACCCCCGATCTCCCGAGAGGACCGACATGTCCAACTACACCTTCGACTTCGTGCAGGCAGACGCCGTGCTGACCGACATGAACCGCATCAACGGCCAGATCCAGTCGTCGCTGGAGGCGATGGAGCAGACGGTCGAGGCCAGCCTCGCCCAGTGGACCGGTGCCGCCCAGGAGCAGTACAAGGTCTCAAAGCTGGCCTGGAACCAGGCGGCCGACTCGATGGTCGCCTACCTGGAGCAGGCCCGCCAGACTCTGCTGCAGATCTCGGACAACTACGGCACCACCGAGCAGCGTCACGCCATGATCTGGAACGACGTCCGCGGCGGCTGACCCGCCGGACGGCCGCCGCGGACGCGGCGTGGCGGCCGGCGTCGTCCGTCCCCGGCCCGGTGCGCCAGACGACCCGGGCCGCTGGGGTCTGTGCCATCGTTCCGCCGTCGACACCCGAGTGGAGTGAGCTCCTTGGCCCGCATTGACTGGGGATACCCCAACGACAAAGCCATCAGCGCGATGAACGCCTACGGCATGGGCGACGCCGTGATCGGGAAGCCGGAGGGGACCACCCAGGCGGCGTACGACTCCTGGATGGCCTACTACCACGAGCACGGCAGGAACAGCCGGTACGGCACGGGTGTGAACCTGGAGGGGTGGAAGAACCAGGTCCGCGCCGAGCATCCGGAGTGGATCGAAGCTCGCGAGTGGTACGACAAGAACATCCTCGACACCGACGGCTGGAAGAACCTCGTCAAGACGTACAAGGACCGGATCACCGACCCGTCGAACGTGAAGCCGCCCGCGTTCACCGACCAGTCCGACTGGATCGACGAGTCGAAGACTCCGAAGAACTCGGGCTTCAAGCCGCCGGCGATCGACCCGACGTTCAAGGGTGACACCGCCTCGACCAGTGGCGTGGCGGTCAACACCGCCGCCCTGAAGTGGTTCGCGGAGGACGTGCTGGGCAGCATCACCGGTGCCGGGAACATCCTGCTCACCACGGCCGACAAGCTGAGCGCGATCGACCCGCGGCCCGGCGCCTTCGCCCGGGCCGAGGTGCTGCGGCAGGCGATCGTCGGGGCGACGGCCCAGGACGGCGGCGTCAAGGGCGACATGAAGGACATGCTCGTCAACATGAACACCGCCCTGCTCGCGGTGCAGACCGCCCTGCTGAAGATGGCCACGGAGTACGAGAACCTCGAAGAGCTCAACGCGCTCACCACCGACAAGCTCAGCGAGATCATGGGTGACTCCTTCAACGGCCTGGACAACCTGAAGACCTACGGCCAGAAGGTCGTCAAGACCGACGGAAACTGACGCGGGCGAACAGGTCTCGCCGCTCGCGAAGAGGGACAGGGCATGGGCAACGGTCTCGGTGACAGCAAGCTCGACGGGTGGAACGACCCCGCGGAGGAGGCGGCCACCTTCCCACCGAAGACGGTCCCCGTCAGCGACCTGTACGACTACCAGACCTGGGCGAACGAGACCCGGGGCTGGCGGAAGCTCGAGGCCGCGGTGAACGGCGGCGCCGCGCTGACCACCCAGAGCGGGCGGGACCACGCCGAAACGCTGGTGAGTGTCCGGTCCGTCGTCGAGACCGCGCAGGCCTTCCAGGCGACCCAGGACCTGCTGATCTGGCTCGAACAGACCATCCGTACCGCTGTCACCTCGATGGTCGGCGACGACAAGGCGTGGAAGGGGCCGGCGGCCAACGGGTTCCGCGACAAGATGAACTACTACGCCGACCTGCTCGGCAAGCAGGCAGAGCACCTGGCCGGCGGCGCGGTTCCGGACTCCACCACGGTGTCCAACGACATCAACTCGTCGACGAACGTCACCTCGCTTCCGTCGCAGCTCTACGACGCCGCCAACCACCTCTCCTGGGCCCAGCAGACGATCGCCTACCTGGACGGCGCCTGGGCGACGATCGCCTCCCAGAACGGCGTCGGCAGCGGCGACGGCCCGGTGCCGATCAGCGGCACCGAGTACGAGAAGCCGATGGCCCGGCAGATGGCCGATGTCGTCCACACGGTCGCCGAGAAGTACCGGATGACCACCGACAAGGCGGCGACGTCCACGGTCAGCATGCCCACGCCAAGCGTCAACGTGCCGACGGGCCCGCCGATCCCGTCGCCGACCTTCACGACGCCGACGTTCACGACCCCGCCGGGGCTCACCCCGCCGGGCTTCACCACGCCGCACATCGGCGGCATCACCACGCCGGCCGTCAGCGCGCCGTCGAACATCACGGTGCCCACGATCACCCCGCCGAACCTGGCCGGCATCGGTGGCCCGGGTCCCGGCCAGGGGCCGGGAGGAATCACCCCGCCGGCGTTCTCGGGTCCCGGTGAGATCGGTGGCCCCGCGCCCGGCGGCGGGGGCGGTGGCAGCGGGCTGCCCGGCTTCGACGCCCCGGGCATCAACGGGCCGGGGGGAGCCGGTTTCCCGGGCGGTGGCGGACTACCGGGCGGCTTCGTCCCCGGTGTCGTACCGCCGGGCATCAAGCCGCCCGGCTCGGCCAACCTCGGCGGGGGTGCGGGCGGCGCCGGTTCGGTCAAGCCGCCGTCGTTCTCCGGACCGGGCACCGTGGGCGGACTGAAACCCGGGGCGGGCGTGGGCGGCATCGGCACCCCCGGCGGCGGCTTCACCGCGCCGGGCGTCCCCGGCTTCGGCTCACCCGGCGGCGCCGGCCCCGGCGCGGGCGGTAGCCCGAGCCTGCCGGAGAAGCCGGACGCGAACGGGCTGCTCGGCAACAGCGACGACTTCGTCCCCGGTGCCGTCGACGGTGTGGACATCCCGGCCGCCCCCGGCGGCGCCGTGCCCGGCGGCGGCGGCTTCCAGTCGCCGATGATGCCGGGCATGCCCGGCGCGGGCGCTCCCGGTGCCGGTGCCGGCGGCGGATCCGGTGTCCCCGAGGCCCCGGACGCCAAGGGCCTGGTGGAGGGCGACGAGGCGGACTGGCGGTCACCCGGGTTCGACGGCGTGCAGGTCCCCGGCGCGCCGGCCGGCGCCTCGTCCGGCGGCGCCGGGCTCGGTGCGGGCATGCCGCCCATGCCCGGCATGCCGGGGCCCGCGGGCGGCGCGAACAATCCCGGCGGGGCCGAGTCGCCCGACGCCCGGGGACTCGTCAGCGGCGACCCGGAGACCTGGGGACCGGTGGGCGTGGACGCGGGTGTACCGGACGGGTCGGGCGGTGCGCCGGCCGGTGGTGACGGGCTCGGCGTCGACGGCCCACAGATCCCCGCCGCCCCGCCCGTGGTTCCGGGCGTCGACTCGCCGGTGGCGACGCCGACCGGCCCCGCCATGCCGATGATGCCCGGAGCGCCGGGTGCGCCGGGTGCCGGTGCGGGCACGCCCGGCGGCGGTGTCCCGGACGCTCCCGACGCCTCCGGGCTGATCCAGGCCGACCTCGACGACTGGCGTCCGTCGACCCCCGATACCGGCACACCGCACGCGCCGACGGGGGTGGACACCGGCGGCGCCGGGCTTGGGGAGCCGACCCACTCCGCGCCTGCCGTGTCGCCGAGCACCGGTGCGACGCCGCCGACGGCCGATGTGGTGCCGCCGATGGCCGGCCCGCCGGGCAGCAACGCGCCCGCCGGCACCACACCCCGGACCGCGCCCGACGCGTCCGGTCTGATCCGGACGGACGGGGCCGACTGGACTCCGGCCGGACCGGGGGACGGCGGGCCGGAGACGGGCGGCGGCACGGCGGCCGGTGGCGCGGGACTCGACGGCTCCGCACCGGTCACCGGCGTGCCGGACTCGCAACCGGGCCCGGACGGTCCGCCCGCCGGCCCGGATCCGGGCGTGCCGGAGGCCGCCGCCGAGGAACCGGCCGCGCCGGAGGTCCCGGCCGCGCCCGTGTCCGGCATCGGCGGTACGTCGCCGGGTGCGCCCGTACCCGAGGTGATCGCACCGCCGACGGCGGTGGAGGTGCCGACCGTGGTCGACCTGTCCCCGGCGGTGGAACCGCCGCCGCGGGCCGAGCAGCCCGCGGCCGTCGCACCACCCACGGCTGTTGCGCCACCAACGGCTGTTGCGCCGCCTCCAGCCGTCGCGTCGCCTCCGGCGGAGCCGGTGGTCGGCGGTGTCGTGGCGGCTCCGGTGATCGTGGGCCAGCCGGGCCTGCCCGGCCAGCCGGGCCTGCCCGCCCAACCCGGCCCGGTGGCGAACCCACCCGCCCAGGCAGCCGCGCCGAACCAGCCGGCACAGCCGAACCCGTCCGCGCAGGCGAACCAGCCGGCGTCGCCGGGAGGCGGCAGTCCGGAGGGGACGCACCGGAAGGCCGGCGTGGCCGCGGTCGTGGCCGAGGGCGAGGTGGCGGTCGCGGTCCCCGGCGCGCTCGGTCTGGCCGGTGCCGCCGCCGTGGCCGGACTCGCCGGTTCCGGACCGCAGACGTCCGGCCGCGCGACGGCCGGCGCGGACCCCGACGACCCGGCCCGGGCCGGCACGGTCCGGCGTCCCTCCGACCGCGACGACGACAGCGAACCCGGCGCCGGCCGGGAGCCCGCCGCCGGGCTGCGCGAGGACGACGCCGTCTGGGGCGGCGGCCGTACCGCGCCGGCGGCCGACGACCACGTTCCTCTCGTCCGCCCGGACGACGATCCGGACGACACGACGGGCTGGGACGACCTCAGCGACGCGGACTGGCTGACCGGCACGTCCACCGACGACGGCAGGGAAGGGTGACCATGTCGGAGACACCGCAGCGCCCGCGCGCCGTGTGGCGGCGGGTCGCGCCCGCGAAGGCGCCCCGGCCGGCCGACGGCACGTTGGACTTCTTCAGCGTCGACCTGGAGAAGATGCGCCGCTGCGGCGAGCCCGGCGTCAGCGACGCGGAGTTCACCGCGTCGCTCGCCGAGGAGGAGAAGGAGGCGTCCGCCCGCGCCGAGGCGTTCTGGGCCGAGCAGGCGCGGCTCCGCAAGGACGAGGAGGAGCGGGCGAAGAAGGAGAAGAAACGCCAGGCCGAGGAGGACGACGACGTCAAGGTGGCCGAGCGCTACCGCAACGACCGCTACGCGGTGAAGCTGCTGCGCCAGGAGCGCACCGTCTGGGGCGGCGACGGCGCCGACGCGGGGACGCTCGGATGAGTACGGTCACCGTCAAGCGCCCGCCCCGCGCGGCGGGCCCGGAGGCGCCGGAAGGCTCGATCGAGCTGCAGGAGCCGCCGCTGATGGCGGAGGAGGCCCCGCTCGACTTCCGCTCGTTCGCGATGGTCGTGCCGATGGGCCTCGGCATGGGCGCGATGCTCGCCATGTTCGGCCTCTACAACCGCACCCCGATCATGTACGTGATGGGCGGCGCGATGGCCGGCGGCATGCTGCTCATGGGCGTCATGCAGATCGGCCGGGCGGCCGCCGAGCGCAAACGCAAGATGCGCGGCGAGCGGCGCGACTTCCTGCGCTACATCGGGCAGCTGCGCAAGCAGGCCCGCGAGGCCGCCGACCAGCAACGCCGGCACGTGCTGTGGAACAACCCGCAGCCGGGCTGGCTGTGGTCGATCGCGATGGGCAGCCGGCTGTGGGAACGCCGGCCCAGCCACGACGACTTCGGCCGGGTCCGCATCGGTCTCGGCCGGCAGACCGCGATGCTGAAGTTCAACCCGCCGTCCACCAAACCGATCGAGGACCTCGAACCGCTGTCGTCGATCTCGCTGCGGCGGTTCTCCGAGGCGTACCGGACGGTGTCCGGCATCCCCACCTCGGTCGGCCTGCCGAGCTTCACCAGCGTCGAGTTCGAGGGCGCGATCGACCCGGCGATCGATCTGGCCCGCGCCATGGTGGCGCAGCTGGCCACCTTCCACGCCCCGGACGAGCTGCGGATCGCGGTCCTCGCCGCCGAGGTGCACCGGGGCCCGTGGGAGTGGGTCAAGTGGCTGCCGCACAACGCGCACCCCACCGCGTACGACGCGGCCGGCCCGGTCCGGATGTTCGCCGGCAGCCACGACGCGCTGATGGACCTGCTGGGCCCCGAGATCACCGACCGGGGCGACCACGACCGGGCCGTCAAGCCGACCACCGGCGAGCCGCTCCTGGTGATCGTCGCGCACCTGGTGGACCTGCCGGACAGCTCCCGCCTGCTCGGCGCGGGCATCCGCAACGTGGTGCTGCTCGATCTCACCGGCGCGATGCCCGGCGGCCCCAAGGTGCTGCGGCTGACAGTCACCGACGACACCGTGGAGTTCCCGGCCGGCGCCACGACCGGGACGGCCCGGCGCGACGGTCTGGACCAGACCCAGTGCGAGGCCCTCGCCCGGATCATCGCGCCGAAGCGGACCAGCGGCACGCTCGATGTCTCCGACGAGCCGCTGGACACCAGCTTCGAGCTGACCACGCTGCTGGGCATCCGCGACGCGATGACCTTCGACGTGCAGGCCCTGTGGCGGACCCGGACGCCGCAGCGCAACCGCCTCATGGTGCCGATCGGCGTCACCGAGGAGGGTGAGGTCATCGAGCTGGACCTGAAGGAGTCCGCGCAGGGCGGCATGGGACCGCACGGCCTGCTCATCGGCGCCACCGGCTCGGGCAAGTCGGAGCTGCTGCGTACCCTCGTCTGCGGCCTGGCCGCGACGCACAGCTCGGAGATCCTCAACCTGGTGCTCGTCGACTTC
Organism: Micromonospora sp. CA-248089; assembly: GCF_050948515.1. Classification (NCBI taxonomy): domain Bacteria; kingdom Bacillati; phylum Actinomycetota; class Actinomycetes; order Micromonosporales; family Micromonosporaceae; genus Micromonospora; species Micromonospora sp. CA-248089. The sequence continues at coordinate 3,942,871 of NZ_CP192016.1, read as the reverse complement.
AAGGGCGGCGCCACCTTCCTCGGCATGGACAAGCTGCCGCACACCTCGGCGGTGATCACCAACCTGGCCGACGAGCTGCCGCTCGTCGACCGGATGCAGGACGCGCTCAACGGCGAGATGACCCGGCGGCAGGAGATGCTGCGCGCCAGCGGATACGCCTCGCTGTTCGACTACGAGAAGGCGCGCGGCAACGGCGCCCAGCTCGTGCCCTTCCCGGTGCTGCTGATCATCGTGGACGAGTTCAGCGAGCTGCTGTCGAGCAAGAGCGAGTTCATGGACCTGTTCGTGTCCATCGGCCGGCTCGGCCGGTCGCTCGGCGTGCACCTGCTGCTCGCCTCCCAGCGCCTGGACGAGGGCCGGATCAACCGGGTCGAGGGGCACCTGTCGTACCGGCTGGCGCTGCGCACGTTCTCCTCGATGGAGTCGCGGTCGGTGATCGGCGTGGGCGCCGCGTACGAGCTGCCGCCCGAGCCGGGCAACGGCTACCTCAAGGTGGACACCACGAACCTGGTGCGCTTCAAGGCGGCGTACGTCTCCGGCGCGTACACCGGGAGTGGACGCCGCGGCGGCGTCGCGGACGCCGGGGACGAGCCCACCGCGGACGTGGTGCCGTTCACCACCCGTCAGGTGGCGGTGCGCCACGACCCCGGGCCGGAGCGCCCGGCCGAGCAGGTCGAGGAGCCCGCCGCCGACGCGAACGGGCCGAGCCTGGTCGAGGTGCTGCTGGACCGGCTCGCCGGTTCGGGCCCGCCGGCCCGTCAGGTCTGGCTGCCGCCGCTGTCCAGCGCGCCGAGCCTGGACTCGCTCATGCCGAGCGTGCTGCCGGACCCGGTACGCGGCATGACCATCGACGACCCGGCCGTCCAGGGCGGCCTGCGGGTTCCGGTGGGTGTGGTGGACCGGCCCGCCGAGCAGCTCCGTGAGCTGCTGGTGGTCGACCTCGGCGGCGCCGACGGCCACGTCGGCATCGCAGGCGCCCCGCAGAGCGGCAAGTCGACGCTGCTGCGGAGCCTGATCCTGGCGCTGTCGCTGGCGAACACGCCACGCGAGGTGCAGTTCTACGGCCTCGACTTCGGCGGCGGTGGCCTCGCCTCGATCGCCGGTCTGCCGCACGTCGGCTCGATCGCCACCCGGATGGAACGCGACCGCGTCGTCCGGACGGTCGAGGAGGTCCTCCAGGTCATGGAGAAGCGCGAGGCCGAGTTCGCGCGGCACGGCCTCGACTCCATGTCCAGCTACCTCGCCAGGGTCGCGGACGGGGTGATCGACGACGGCTTCGGGCACGTCTTCCTGGTCATCGACGGCTGGTACACGATGAAGCAGGACTTCCAGGAGCTGGAGCAGAAGTTCCAGGAGCTCGCCTCGCGCGGCCTGTCCTTCGGCGTGCACGTGATCGTCACCGCGACCCGCTGGTCGGAGCTGCGTACCTGGATGCGGGACCTGCTGGGCACGAAGCTGGAGCTGCGGCTCGGCGACGCGATGGAGTCCGAGCACGGCTCCCGCAAGGCCGCCACCGTCCCCAACCAGGTCGGCCGCGGCCTCACCGACGGCGCGCTGCACTTCCTGGCCGCGCTGCCCCGGATGGACGGCAGCTCCGAGGTGAGCGACCTGGCCGAGGCGACCAAGTCGGTGGTCGAGGAGATCGGCACGTTCTGGCCCGGCCCGGCCGCCCCACCGGTACGGATGCTCCCGGCGCACCTGATGGTCGAGACACTGCCGCCGCCCGAGTCCGACTTCAAGTTCGTCATCGGCCAGGACGAGCAGCGTCTCGCCCCGGTCTGGCACGACTTCATGACCACCCCGCACATGCTGGTGCTCGGCGACAGCGAGACCGGCAAGACCAACCTGCTCCGGCTCGTCCTGCGGTCCATCCAGCAGCACTACCCGCCGGAGCGGGCGAAGGTCGTGCTCGGCGACTCGCGCCGCGACCTGGACACCGCGATCGGCGCCGCGTACCAGGTGGGCTTCGCTTTCACCGGCGACAAGATGCACGAGCTGGCCGGCCAGGCGTCGGTCTCGATGAACCGGCGGATGCCCGGCGCGGACGTGTCGTCCGAGCGGATGCGCAAGCGCGACTGGTGGGAGGGGCCGGAGCTGTTCGTCATCGTCGACGACTACGACCTGATGACCAAGAGCACCGGGATGGGCTCGACGCTCGACCCGCTCCTGCCGTTGCTGGCCCAGGGCGCCTACATCGGCCTGCACGTGATCGTCGCGCGGAGCACCTCCGGCGCGATGCGGGCCATGATGGACCCGGTGATCCGGCGGATGTGGGAGCTGGGCACGCCCGCGACGCTCTTCTCCTACCCCAAGGAGGAGGGCAAGTTCCTCGGCGAGGCGAAGCCCCGCCAACTGCCGCCCGGACGCGCCCAGCTCGTCACCCGGCGCGGCGTACGCCTGATGCAGACCGGTTTCGTGTCGGACACGGCCCGATGAGAGAGGCTCGCTGGTGACCGCAGCGCTCAACGATCAACTGTGCCGCATCACGGTGATCGGCCCGGCGCGCCGGGCCGATCTGGCCGTGCCGGTACGGATGCCGGTGGCGAACCTGATGCCGTTGCTGGTGCGGCACACCACCGACCTGGCCCGGGTGCCCGACGGCGAGGTGCCCGACGAGTCGTTCGTGCTGCAACGCCTCGGCCAGGCGCCGTTCGAGCTGTCGGGCACGCCGGAGAGCCTGGACTGGCTGGAGGGGGAGGAACTGCACCTGCGCCCGGCGCAGGACCCGCTGCCCGAACTGGACTTCGACGACCTGGCCGAGGGCGTCGCCACGGTGGTCAACCGGCGCGCCGACAGGTGGCAGCCGGAGTACCGCCGGGTGCTGTTCCTCGTGCTCTGCACGGTGGCGATGGGCCTGATCGCCGCCGTACTCGTGGACCGGGGCCCGGTGCTGCCCCAGGTGATCGCCGGCGCGGTGCTCGCAGCCGGCCTGTTCACCGCGTCGGTCGTCAGCGCCCGCCAGCAGACCGACGGCGCGATCCCGCTGCTGTTCGGCGGCGGCGCGGCGTTCTTCGCGGCGGTCGCCGCGTCCAGCGCCGTCGACGGCGACCCGGACGGCGTGGCCTGGAACGCCGGCGCCGGGCTGGCCGCCGCCGTCGCGGTCGTCGCGGTGACCGTGTTCCTGCTGATCGCACAGCGCACCGTCACACCGGTCATGCCGTTCGCACCGCTGCTGATCGTCGCGCTGACCGCCGCGGTGGTGGTGCTCGTGCTGCTGGCCGGCGACGGCTTCGCGCTCACCGCGCCGAAGGTCTCCGCCGTGGCCGTGTCGGTGATCCTGGTGCTGATCGTGATCGCGCCCCGGGCAGCGGTGAAACTGGCCCGGCTGCGCGGGCCACAACTGCCCAAGACCGGCGCCGACATGTCGTACGACATCGAGCCGGAGGACTCCGACCTGGTCAAGTCGCGCGCCGACGAGGCGGACACCTACCTGACCGCCTGCATGACCGCCTCCGCCCTGGTCCTGCCGGTGCTGATGCACCACACCATGCGGGTGCCGGGCTGGTCCGGGTGGACGCTCGTGCTCGTGACATCGAGTGCAATCCTGTTGCGCTCGCGTACCTTCTTCGGGCTCTGGCAGCGGATCGCCCTGGTGGCGGCCGGTACCGTCGGCTACCTCATGGTGGCCCTGATGTTCTCCGACAAGCTCGCCCCGACCGGCCGGTACGTCCTGCTCGGCGGGCTCGTCGCCCTTCTGGTGCCGCTGGTGATGGCCGCGCTGCGGCCGTGGCCGCGGCGCATGCTGCCGTTCTGGGAGTACACCGCCGGTGGGCTGGACGTCGCCACCGGCCTGGCCGTGCTGCCGGTGCTCGCCCAGGTGCTGGGGCTCTACGCCTGGGCCCGCGGACTCTTCGGGTAGCCGGCGGTGCAGACCCAGCGCGACCACGTCCACGCCCACCAGTTCATGATGGGCCGGCTGAGTTCCGCCCTGGTTCAGGGCGACCCGTCCACGGCGGAGATACCCGGGCAGCGCGCCGTCACCGGCCTGGCCTTCGGCGTGCTCATCAGCGTCCTGGTCGTGGCCGGGTTCGCCGTCTACGGCTGGATCGTCCCGGGCGGCAGCAAGGCGTACACCCGCAGCGGCGTGATCCTGGTGGAGAAGGAGAGCGGCAACCGGTACGTCTACCTCGACGGCGTGCTGCGCCCGACGCCGAACCTGACCTCGGCCATGCTGATCCAGGGCGGCGGCGCCACCGTCAAGCTCATCTCGAAGGAGTCGATCAAGGACGTCCCGCGCGGACCGTCGATCGGCATCGACGGCGCCCCGCAGTCGGTCGCCACCGGGTCGATGGTCGCCGGTCCGTGGCTGGCCTGCCTGCCCGGCTCGGTCACCGACGAACCCGGCGACCGGCTCGGCCTCAACCTCGACCCGCGCGCCGAAGCCGTCCCGCTGCCGGCCGACCGCTTCGCCGTCGTGCGCGGCGCCGACGGACCGGCCTACCTGGTGACCGCCGGCCGCAAGCACCGGATCGCCGACCCCGCGGTGCTCGCCGCGCTCGGCGCCACCACCACCCGCAAGGTGCCCGCCCCGGGCGACTGGCTCGACTTCCTGCCCGACGGGCCGGACCTGGCACCGGCCACCATCCCCGGCGCGGGCCGCTCCGGCCGGGTCGGCGACAGGACGTACCCGGTCGGCACGCTGTTCCGCCAGCGGCCCGACACCGGCGCGGAGCAGTTCCTGGTGCTGCGCCGCGACGGCCTCGCGCCGCTGAGCCGGACCGAGTTCCTGCTGGCCACCGCCACCTCCGGAAAGGAGCCGGTGGAGCTGAGCGCCGCTGCCCTCGCCGCGGCCCGGATGTCGGCCGACCGGTCGCTGCTCACCCGGCTGCCCGACCTGACCGGCCTCACCCCGCAGGAACCCGGCCCGTACGCGCTCTGCCTGCGCCAGAGCGCGGTGGACGGGACGCGGTTCGACAGCACCGCGGTGCTCGTCCCGCTGGCCCGCTCCGGCGTCCGCCCCGACGGCCGCACGACGGTGCTCACCGCGCCCGGCAGCGGCATGGCAGTGCTCCCGGCACCGGTCGGCACCGGCGCGGCGCAGCCCCTGCCCACCTACATCGCGGAGGACGGAAAGGCGTACCCGATCGGCGACCAGGACGCGGTACGGGCGCTGAAGCTCGACCGGGTCGTGAACGTTCCCTTCCCGAGAGAACTGCTGGCGCTGATGCCCCAGGGACCGGCGCTGAGCACGAGGGCCGTCGCGGCCGCAGAAGTGGGGTAGGTCGATCATGGCAACCCGGATCCGGGACCTGTTCGGTGGCGGCAAGGACCGTCCGGAGGGCGTCGTCCAGCACACCGTCGGCAACGCCCTCGTGGTGCACGCCGACGACGCCATCAGTCCCGAGGCCCAGTCGCTCGCCCTGTCCATGATCGAGGACGCGGAGAACGACGTGGTCGTGCTCGACCTCGGCGACGGGATGCCGATCAGCGCCTGGGAGTCGATGGCCGGGGTGCTGCCGCGCCGCCGCCGCGGCATCCGTCTCGTCGCCTGCGGCCGGCACGGCAACTCCGCGGCGATGGCCGGTCAGTGGCTGGCCGAACGCCTCAACCGCACCGTCATCGCCCCGGACGGCGACCTGGTACGCGGCTCGGCCGGCACGCTGTTCGTCCACTCCGTCCCGGGCAGCGGCTGGGTGCGGTTCCGGCCCGGCCGCCCGCCGGCCTGGGACGCCAAGCGCTACCCGACGCCGCGATGGGACCGGGCCGCGATCGACACCCGGCCGTCCAGCGCCACCGCCGAGATCGAACCGATCCCGGCCGGGGTCTGGATCCACAGCAACCGGGACCCGCAGGTGGTCGACCCGCAACGGCAACGGCTCACCACGTACGTGCCCTGCCAGCCGGAGACCATGACCGTGCTGCTGGGGTGCCCCGGCACGCCGTCGCTGTCGCTCGACGACGTGGTGCGCTTCTGGCGCGGACTCGACGAGGAGAACCGGCAGCGGGTGCGCTTCGTGCAGTTCGGCGAGGTCCGCATCCCCGAGGGCGAGGCGTTCGGCCAGGCGCTCGCGGATCTGCTGAACACCGAGGTCACCTGCTACACCGGCGTGCCGATCGGCAGCCCGCACCGCTACGAGATCCGTACCGTCCTGCCGGACGGCGCGTTCGGCTGGGCGCCGTACGCGCTCGAACTGTCGTACTCGCCCCGTGCGCACCCCAACTCGCGGGCCCGCCGGCCCACAGTGCTCAGCCACCGCCCTCCGCTGACCGGCGCCGAGGAGGTCGCGCCCCGGGTCTACTGGTTCGCCCCCGGCGCTGTGGTCGAGGTGGTGCAGACCGGCCTCTGGGTACGCTCCACGGCCGAGCCGAAGAACGCCGAGCAGGTCCGGTCCGCGATGCTCGACGCGCGCAGCGGCACGCTCGTGTTCGACGACACCGTCCACTCCAGCACCCACCGGATGCGGGAACTGGCGCTCGACCTGGCCGCCCGGGTCGACGGCATGACCGGCACGGGCCGGGCGCTGGTGCCGGCGTCGGTGCTGGTGCCCGGCGCCAAACCGGCCAGCCGGGCGGAGATGGTCGTCGACCTCGAGGCCGAGATGCGCGCGGCGGGCACCGTCGCGCCGGTGCCCGTGTACGCGGAGACCGCCCCGCCCGCTCCGGTCGCGCCGCCCGCGGCCGACAGTGTGGTGGTCGCCGTGCCCGCCCCGGTCACCGGGCCCGCCGTCGGCGCGCCGGACGAGACGCGCGCCGCCGCGCCCCCGCTGCCGCCGCCCCCGGTGGCGCCGCTGGTGTCCGAGCTTCCGGCCCCACCCGCGGTCCCGCTGGTGCCGGGACCGCCGGATCCGCCCGCGGCGCGGGTCGTGCCCGAGCTTCCGGCTCCGCCCGCCGTGCCGCTGATCTCCGACCTGCCGGCCCCGCCCGCGATCCCGCTCCCGTCGGCGTCGCCTGCGGTCTCGGCCCCGCCGGCGTCGCAGTCCTCGCCGGCCTCGCCTGCGATCCCGCTCCCGTCGGCGCCGCCGGTCGTGGCCGTACCGCCCGTGGTGCCGCTCGCATCCGAGTTGCCCGCGTCGCCCGCGTCCGGGCTGCCGGCCCCGCCTGCCGTGCCGCTCGTGTCCGAGCTGCCGGAACCGCCCGCCGCGCCGCCCGAGCCGGCGCCGCCCGTCGAACCCGCTGTGGTGGCCGCACCGACGCCGCCGGTCGGCGCCGTCGAGCCGGTGGCCCCCGCCGACGAGCCGGCACCGCCGACCATGCCCGCCGGCTTCGGTCATGCGCTCGCGACCCCACCGGTCGCCGCCGGAGCGGTGGTGTCTCCTGCGCCGGCACCCGTCGTGGCAGTCGACCTGCCGCCCGCCCCGACCGGTCCGGCGGACGTGCCCCGAACGGTGGACGTGCCCGAGACGGAGAAGACCGAGGAGACCGCCGGGACGGCGAAGAACGCCGAGCCGTCCGAGGCCGACGAGCCGTCGGAGGTGGCCGCCGAGGCGCGGGTGCAGCCGGTGCCGTCGGCCGGCGCGGGCGCGCTGCTGTCGGAGAAGAAGGGGCTGGTCGACGAGCGCGCCTGGCTGCGCCGCACGCTCAGCCGCGAGTTCGACGTGATGGCCAGCTCGGTGTCCCGGATCATGTCCGAGCACCCGGGCATGCAGGGCTCCGGCGTGTCCACCGAGGACGTGCTCGCCGACTCGGTCGCGCTGCGGCTCTACCTGACCGGCCGTGGGCCGGGCGTCGACGCCGGCCTGCGCTCCGGCCGCAAGGGGCCGCACGTGCCGTTCGCGCGCTGCGTGGTCGCCGGGGTCTCCCGGATGCCGTCGTTCCGGGGCACCACCGTCTACCGGCTGTCCCCGACCGCCGGGGAGTGGGCGCTCTACCAGGACCGGCGACTGGTCACCGACTGGAGCTTCGTCAACGCGCTCACCCAGCCGTGCGCGTCCGAGGACGGCGACACCGACGTGCTGATCTGGTCGATGACCGCCCGCCGGACCAGCCTGCTGGAGCCCGAGGGCGACGAGCGCGTCGAGGACCGGGTGCTGTTCCTGCCCGGCACGAACTTCAAGGTGCTGGACCTGCGCCGGCCGGCGGCGGGCGAGCGGGGCGCGGTCCTGCTGCGGGAGATCGGCGCCAACGAGATCGACGACACCGGCCGGGTCGACTCCAACCGGGTGTCGCTCGACGACCTGGCGATCACGTCGCTGCGGCGCAGCGTCGAGCGCTGGGCCACGGCCGAGCCCCGGGTACGCATCGGCGCGGCGGCCCGCGGTCGCCTGCGGGTGCTGCCCGGCCTGGACCGGAAGGGATGACGCGGTGAGTCGGCAGGTTCTTGTGGTGGGCGACCGGAAGCCCGGTTCCTATCCGACGATCGGTTCCGCGCTGTCCCGGGCCGAGCCCGGCGCCACGATCGACGTGCACCCCGGGCGGTACGTCGAGAAGCTCGTGGTCGGTGACCGGGTGACGATCAGCGCGGTCCAGCCCGGCACGGTCGAGGTGCACGTGGAGGAGGGCAGCGTCCTCGTCGTGCGCGGCGAGGGCGCCCAGCTGCGCGGCATCACGCTCAGCAGCGCCGACACCACGCTGGCGGCCGTCGACGTGTACGCGGGCGAGGTGGCGCTGGACGACTGCCGGGTCGGCGGCGCCTCCTGGGTGACGCTGCTGGCCCGAATGCAGGGCACCGTCGCGCTGCGCGGCTGCGACGTGACCAGCTCGGCCGGCGCGGGCGTGGTGGTGATGTCGGCCGGGTCGAGCACGATCGAGGACACCGACGTCCACGACGTCGCCACCAGCAGCGTCGTGGTCGGGGAGCAGAGCGCCCTGACGCTGCGCCGCTGCCGCCTGCGGACGGCGGGCGCGAACAGCGTGTGCGCCGGCGGCGACGCCCGGCTCACGATCGAGCAGTGCGAGATCACCGGGGCCGGCAAGCCCGCCCTTGTGGTCGAGCAGCGCGCCTGGGCCCGCATCCGGGGCCTGTCCGTCACCGGCAGCGGCAACGTCGACGTCTTCGTCCGTGGCGAGGCCGACGTGCAGATCAGCGACTCGACGTTCACCGGCGCCGCGGTGCAGTCGGCGCACATCGCCGAGGGCGCGTCGCCGTCGTTCCGCAACTGCACGTTCGGCGGTGCCGGGCACACCGCGATCCAGGTGCTCGGCGGCGGCCGGCCGACCTTCACCGACTGCACCGTCCAGGACGCGCCCGTCGGGGTCGCCGTCAGCGGTGGCTCACCCCGGTTCCTCGGGCTGACGGTGCGGGGCACCCGCGACAACGTCGCCGTGCTCGCCGGTGAGTCGGCTGTCGTGCTCCAGCGGCTGCGCGCCGAGATCACCACCGGCGACGGGGTGCTGGTCCAGGAGGGCGCCTCGCTGGAGGGCACCGATCTGGTGGTGGACGCGGGCGAGGCGACGGCGCTCGCGCTGACCGGGCCCGCGCGGGGCGTCGTCCACGAGGCCCGCCTCACCGGCACGGGCGCGGCCTGCGTGCGGGTGGGCGCCGGCGCCGACCTGACGCTGCGCGCGGCCCTGCTGCGCGGTTCCGGCGTGCTGGCCGAGGGCGCGCTCCAGCTGGGGGACAGCGAGATCGTCGGCGCGGCCCGCGACGGCCTGCGGGTCACCGGTTCGGCGACCGTCACGCAGACCCGGGTGCGGGACGCCCGGGCCGACGGGATCGTCTTCGAGGCGGGCTCCCGGGGCTCGGTGAGCGACGGGGAGGTGCTGGGCAGCGGCGCGGCCGGCATCGGCGTAGACACCGTGGAGCCGGTCGCGCTCACCCGGTGCGTGGTGCGCGACAGCGGCGGCGAGGACGTCCGCCGTGCGTCCGGCGCCACGGTGACCACCGAGGCGTTGACGGTGGGCCGCCCGCAGGCCACCCCGGCGCCCGCCGGCCCGCCGGCCGCCGCGCCGGTCCCGGTGGCCGGCGACGAGGGTACGGCGGTGGAGAACGGCGCGGACGAGCTGAGCGAGCCGCTTCGCGAGCTGAACGGGCTGATCGGTCTGCGCGGGGTGAAGCAGGAGGTCACCGCGCTGATCAACCTGATCAAGATGTCGCAGGTCCGGCTCCAGATGGGCCTGCCGATGCCGCCGATGAGCCGGCACCTGGTCTTCGCCGGCCCGCCCGGCACCGGCAAGACCACCGTGGCCCGCCTGTACGGCTCGGTGCTCAAGGAACTGGGCATCCTGTCCAAGGGACACATGGTCGAGGCGGCGCGGGCCGACCTGGTGGGCCAGTACATCGGCTCCACCGCGATCAAGACCACCGAGCTGGTCACCAAGGCGCTCGGCGGCGTGCTCTTCATCGACGAGGCGTACACGCTGTCCAGCGGCTCGGGCGGCTCCGGGCCGGATTTCGGCCAGGAGGCCATCGACGCCCTGATGAAGATGATGGAGGACCACCGCGACGAGCTGGTGGTGATCGTCGCGGGCTACTCCGAGCTGATGGAGCAGTTCCTCGCCTCCAACCCCGGTATGGCGTCCCGGTTCACCCGCACCATCGAGTTCCCCAACTACTCCGTCGAGGAACTCGTCACCATCACCTCGAACCTGGTCAGCAAGCACTACTACGAGCTGACCGACGACGCGGTGGAGGCGCTCACCGCGTACTTCACGCGGGTGCCGAAGAACGCGACGTTCGGCAACGGCCGGGTGGCCCGCAAGCTGTTCGAGGCGCTGATCAACAACCAGGCGTCGCGGCTGGCGACCACGCCGCCCACGAAGGACAGCGAGCTCAACCGGCTCACCGCCGCCGACGTCGAACCCGAGCTGGCGCTGCTGGAGGACCTGCCGGTCGAGCAGGGCGAGCAACCCGACGCGGCGACCGACCCGACCGGCGCGATCAACGCGGCCCGCAGCTGGAAGCGGATCTGCGGCCTGGTCGGCGGGCAGCGGGTGAAGGAGGCGGCCGGGCAGACGCTGTTGCAGCTCTGCGAGGGACGCAACCGCCGCCGCGGGCCCGGCCGCACGGGCAACGTGCTGCTCGGCGGCCGGGCCGGGAGCGGCCGCAGCGAGTACGTCCGGCTGTACACCGCCTGCCTGTCCGAACTGGGCCTCGTGCCGGTCGGCCAGCTGGTGCGGGTGAGCACGAGCCGGGAACTGGCGCCGCAGTGGCCCGGCCAGGCCGGGAGCCTGGTGGACGCGGCCCTCGACGACGCGGCCGGCGGTGTGCTCCAGCTCGACTACGTCGACGACGGCTCGGGCGTGGCGCCGGAGATCGCCGAGGCGCTCGCCGGCCGGATGCGCTCCCGGCTCGGCGACCCGGTGGTGGTGCTGATCGGCGACGAGTCGGCGCTGGCGAGCCTGCGGGCCGCGGTGCCGGCGGTGAACGAGGTGTTCGGCCAGCAGTGGTCGGTGCCCGAGTTCAGCACCGACGAGCTGGCCACGATCGTGCTGCGGCACCTGGTACGGCGGGGCCACGAGGTGCCCGACGACGTCCGGGCGGCGCTGACGCAGATGGCCGCGCGGTTGCCCGAGCGCAGCGTCCACGCCGCCCACCAGTTCTCGCTGGCCCTGACCCGGCGCACCGGCTCCCGTACCCTCGCGCTCGCCGACCTGGCCGCTCCCGGCCCGGCGGTGGGCGAGCGGCTCGGCGGCCTGGCCGCCGTCGGCTGACCGTCCGCCCGTTCCGAACAGAAAGGCCCGGCATGCAGCCCGAGTCCACGCCGATCCCACCGTCGTTCCAGGAGTTCATGGAGAACGCGCAGCGTCTGGAGGACCAGATGCGCAACGCGCAGTCGGAGCTGGAGCGGGCGATCGTCACCGGCCGCTCGCAGGACGCCACCGTCGTGGTCATGGCCAGCGGCCTCGGCAAGGTCCAGACCGTCCGGGTCGACCCCCGGGTGTACGAGCAGCGTGACGCAGCGTCGCTGCAGACCGCGATCATGGAGGCGATCCAGGCCGCTGCCGCGAACGCCGGGAAGCTCGCGACGGAGAAGATGGGCCCCGTCGAAATCAATCTTCACTGACTGAAAAAAGTCTGACCAGCGGTTACGTCCCGATCTTCACGGTTCGCGGCGGGCGCGGAGGAGAGTGTGGAGATTTCCTGAAGGACTCTCCATGAGACTGTCAGCCCCTACTGACAGTGATGGAGATGGCTGTGGAGCAAGTTGCCGTCTTTGTGCACGCGCCCGACCCGCTGACCCACACCGGCCTGACCGCCCACCTCCGGTCGCGCTCCGACATCACGCTGCTGGACAGCGCGGACCGGACGCGGGCGCAGGTGCTCGTCGTGGCCGCGGAGCGGCTCACCACCGACGTGATCGCCATGCTGCGCCTCGCGGCGACCGAGATCGGCGCGCCGGTGGTCCTGATCACCACGGAGGTCACCGAGCAGGAACTGCTGACCGCCGTGGAGTGCCGGGTCGTGGCCGTCCTGCCGCGCGCGGCGGTCACCGCCGAACGCCTCGTGCACAGCGTCCGGGCGGCCGCCTCCGGCGGCGGCGTGCTGCCCCCGAACCTGGTGGGTGAGCTGCTCAAGCACATCGAACGGCTCCAGCGCGACGTGCTCAACCCGAACGGCCTGAACGCCTCCGGCCTGACCGCCCGCGAGATCGATGTGCTCCGGCTGATGGCCGAGGGCTTCGACACCAACGAGATCGCCGACGAACTGCGCTACTCCGAACGCACGGTGAAGAACGTCATCTACGGCCTCAACCACCGGCTGAAGCTGCGCAACCGCTCGCACGCGGTGGCCTACGCCCTGCGCTCCGGCATGATCTGAGGTGATCACGCGCCACACCGTCGGCAACGCCCTGGTGCTGCACGCCCGCGAGCGGATCAGCACCGAGGCCCGTACGGTAGCGCTCTCGGTGGACGTGGATCCCGACAACGACATCGTGATCCTCGACCTGCAGCACGAGCTGCCGTTCGACATCTGGGACACCGTCGCCACCGAGCTGCGCCGCCAGCGCCTGCGCCGGGGCATCCGGCTGGTGGTCTGCGGCGCCCGCCCGGAGACCGGGGCGCTCGCCGGCCAGTGGCTCTCCGACCGGCTCGGCCGCCCGGTGATCGCCCCCTTCGGACGGATGATCCCGGGCGCGGCGGGACTGCTGTTCGTGCACGCCACGGATCTGGGCGGCTGGGTCTGCTACCGGCGCGGCCACACGCCGGTCTGGCAGTCGAAGCGCTATCCGGTACCGGCGTGGGACGGTGCCGCCGTCGACCACCTGACGGTCAGCTCGACCTGCGCCGCCGAGCCGCTACCCGGCGGCGTCTGGCTCCGGGAGAGCCGCGACGACGCCGCCGTCGCCGTACACGGAAGCCACCTCACCTCGACGATGCCGTGCCTGCCGGACGCGATGCCGGTCCTGGTGGGCTGCCCCGGGACGGCTCCGCTGCGCCTCGACGACATCGCCCGGTTCTGGCGCGGGCTGGCGCCCGAGGGCCGCGAGCACGCCCGCTTCGTCCAGTACGGCCCGGTCGCGCTGCCCGAGGGTGAGGAGTTCGGGCAGGCGCTGGCCGACCTGCTGCGTTGCCCGGTGCGTGTCTTCACCGGCGTGCCCACCGGCCGCCCGGGCGGTCCGGCCCTGTTCACGGTCGGCACCGACGGGCGGCCCGGCTGGCAGGTCTTCGCCGAGGAACTGGCCTACCGGCCCCGGGAGACGCTCGGGGCGAAAGCGGTGACGCCGCGCATCCTGCGGCACCGCGCACCGCCGGAACTCGGCGAGCCGGTCGGCCCCCGCGTCTACCAGTACGCCCACGACGCGGTGGTCGAGGTGATCCCGGCAGGCCTCTGGCTGCGCGCCCCGCAGCCGCCCCGGCACGCCGACCGGATCCGTGCCGTCCCGATGGACCCGAACCGCGTCCGGCTGGTCGTGGACGACCCGGCGCCGGCGGTGGCCGAGCGCCACCGGGAACTGGCCGGTGACCTGGCGGAGCGGCTGGACCCGGAGACCCGCAGGCGCGTGGCGGTGCAGCCGTCCTCGCTCGTGGCGCCGGGACGCCCGGGGCTCTCCGCCCGCGGGATCGAGGCCGGCACGTACCGGCACACGACGGCTCCCGCCGCCGATCTGCCTCCCGCGCCGTCGGTGCCGGTGCCCGTCCCGGAGCCGGTACCCGTCACCGTGGCCGGCCCGTCCGTGCCGGCGACCGAGGGGGCGGCCGACGGCGGCGCCGCTCTCGCGAGTGCCGCCTCCGCCGCCCCGCCGGACGGAGCCGGACCGGACATCGCCCGGCTTCCCGGTGCCGGATCGGACAGGGACGTGTTTCGCGGGGCGGGGCTGGACGTTGCCGGGCTCCCCGAGGTCGCGTCGGGCATGGCCGGGCTGCACGGGGCCGGGCCGGGCGTCGCCGGGATCGACGATGCGGGGCCGGACGCGGACGCGCCGGGTGTGGCGGCGACCGACGTGGCCGGGGCGGTGCCCGGCGGCGGCGCGGGCTGGGCGACCAGCCCGACGATGACGCTGCCGGTGCACCGCCCCGCACCGGCGCCCGTCCGCTTCCAGCGCACCCCCGGCGACGACGCGCGGGGCGTGCGCCCCGGCCCCGACCTGGACGAGGAGCGCACCTGGTTCCGGCGCGCGTTCCGCCGCGAGATCGCCGCCGTCTCCGCCGACGTGTCGGACGTGCTCGCCGCGCATCCGGCGCTCGCCGGCGGCGTTGACGCGGTGGAGTACGCGACAGCCGTCCGCCTCTACCTCTCCGCCGCGGGCGACGGCCTCGACCAGGCGCTGCGCTCGGCCGAGCCGGGCGGTCACGTGCCGTTCGCCAGGTGCGTGTCGGCGGGCGTACGCCGGTTGCCGGTGCACCGCGGCGTCGCGTACGCCGGCGCCGAGCTGACCACCGCGGACCTGCGCCGGATCGCGCAGCGGCGGGTGCTCACCGACTGGGGGTTCACCAACGCGCTCGCCGAGCCGCCCGCCGACCTGCCGGGCGCGGTCGAGGTGCTGATCTGGTCGGCGACCGCGCGGCGCACGGCGGCGTTCGAGACCGGCGACGGCGTCCCGGCCCGGGTCCTGTTCCTGCCCGGTACGGCGTTCACGGTGCTCCAGGTGCAGGAGCCGGAGGCCGGCGCCCCCGCCCGGCTGCTGTTGCGGGAACTGGCGGTGGAGGAGCCGCCGGTGGACGGGCGGGTACGCTTCGACGCCCTCGCCCTGGCCGCCCTGCGTCAGCACCTCGCGCGCAGCGCCGGCCCGGGTACGCCGGTCCCGGCAGCCGCCGCACGCCGCTTCGTGGGCGTACCCGGGCTGCGCTGAGGCCGCTACCGCTCCGGACCGTCGAGGAGGGCGGCGAGCGTCGTCCGGTGCGCGGCCGGCACCCGGTGGCTCGCCAGGGCCCGGCGTACCAGCTCGCGGGCCGGTTCCGGGGCCTGCCGGGACAGCTCGGCGCCGTGCGCGACCAGCCAGCCCACCAGCCACTCGTCCACCTCGGGCGGCCCGGCGAGCAGATGGTCGGCGACCCGGGTGAGAGGGCCGCCGTCGTCCGCGAGCGCCTGCGCCGCGTGCCGGCGCAGGGTCGGCCGCAGCGCGGCGGGGATGCTGCCCGCGAGGGCCCGCCGCAGCACCGGTTGCCGGAATGCCAGCTCGCCGCCCGCGTCCACGAGGACGTCGGCGGCGAGCGCCTCCTCCAGGTCGGCCATCAGGTCGAACGGCGTCCGTCCGGTGACCGCCGCGACCTCGGCGACGGCGAACCGGTCGCCCAGCAGGGCGGCGTAGCGCAGCGCCTCCCGGGCACCGGGGGAGAGGTGGTCCAGGCTGGCCCGCACGGTGTCCAGAAGCGCGCGCGGTATGCCGTCGGCCCGCGCGTCGACCTCGGCGAGCCCGTCGACCACCCGTACCCCGTCCTCCGCCACGAGGCCGGTGACCAGCTCCCGGGCGTACAGCGGGTTGCCGGCGGCCAGCGGCGCCAGCGACCGCAGCGTCGCGCCGGGTGGTACGCCCACCGTCGTACCAAAGATCTGCTCGATGTCCGACGGGGGCAGGGGAGCCAGCCGGATCAGGTGCCCGTCGCGGGTGCTCACGCCGCGCCGCAGCCGGGCCAGGTCGGCGCGGCCGGGCTCGGGCCGGGCGGTCGCGACGAGCAGCAGCGGCAGCCACCGGGTCAGCGCGGCGAGCCGCTCCCAGGCCAGCAGGCTCACCTCGTCGGCCCACTGGAGATGGTCGACGGCCAGCACCAGCGGACCTGCCGCGGTCAGCTCGCGGACGTGGTCGAGCACCCGGTCGACGGCCGCTGGCGGGTCGTCGTGCGACACGTCCTCCAGGCGCAGCGCCCGCCGCATCACGTGCAGCGGGATGCGGCCGCTGAGCTCCTCGGCGACGCCCCGCGCGACCCGGTGGCCCATCGCCCGCGCCTCGTGCAGTGCCGCGTCGAGCAGCGCCGACTTGCCGATGCCCGGCTCGCCCTCGATCCACACGATCGTGCTGCGGCCCTCGCCCAGCGCGCCCAGCAGGCCGCGCAGCAGCGCCAGCTCACCGTCGCGCCCGACCAGGCGGCCCCGCCACGGTACGGCGGGCGCGGGCACCGCGTCCGGCGCCACGGGTACGGCCGGTGCGGCCGGTGCCGGCTCGGCGAGGATCTGTACCTGCAGCTCGCGCAGGGCCGGGCCGGGCTCGACCCCGAGTTCGTCCACGAGCACCCGGCGCGCCGTGTGGAAGACGTCGAGCGCCTCGGTGCCCCGGCCGGCCCGGTGCAGCGCGCGCATCAGCAGCTCGTGGAACGGCTCGTGCAGCGGGTGGTCGCGGACGAGGGCGGTCAGGTCGGCGATCAGCGTGTCGTCCCCGCCGCCGGCCAGGACCAGCCGGGCCCGCCGCTCCGCCGCGCCGATCCGCAGCTCGGTCAGGCGGTGCCGGTCGAGGTCGGCGAAGAGTCCGGTGACGTTCGCGTACGCCTCGCCCCGCCAGAGCGCGAGTGCCTCGTCGAGCAGTGCCAGCGCCGGACCGGGCCGGCCGGCGGCGGCCTGCGCCCCGGCCGCCTCGCACAGCGTCTCGAACCGGTCGGCGTCCAGGGCACCCGGTTCGAGGCGCAGCGTGTATCCGGCCCGGCCGGAGCGCAGCAGTCCACCGGCCGCGCCGAGGCTGCGCCGCAGCCCGGAGACGTAGGTGTAGATGTTGCCCGCCGCGGCGCTCGGCGCCGACTCGCCCCACAGCGCCCGGATCAGCTCGGTGCGGGTGACCGGGCGGTTGGCGTTCGCGGCCAGCATCGCGAACAGGGCACGCCGCCGCGCCGGCCCGAGGTCGATCTCGGACTCGCCGCTCCAGGCCCGTACCGGGCCCAGCACGGTGACGCGCAGTCTCCTCACCGGTGCCCGACGACCGCCGGTCCGACGCTCGGGGACGGTCCGCCCGGGTCGGCGATCCGGTTCATCTCGGCGCGCGCCGCGGCGTCCGCGGTGTGCGCCGACACCCAGCTCGCCTCGGCACCGGCGGGCAGCCCGCAGCGGTGCAGCACCCGGGCCAGGTGCGCGGTGAGCAGCTCGCGGGACGGCGCGGACAGGCCGGGCGAGGCGACGGCGTGCCGCAGCACCGCGATCGCGGGCGCGGGGGCGACGACGCTCAGCTGCGCGGCGTGCGCGGTCAGCCAGTCCTGCACCCACGTGTCGACAGGCACCGGACCGGCCAGCAGCTGGCCCGCGACCCGGCCGAGGTCGGCGCCGGCCTCGGCGAGCCGCTGGGCGAACTGCCTGTGCATCAGCACCCGCAGCGCGGTCGGGATCGCGCCGCGCAGGACCCGGCGGACGACCGGATGCCGGAACCGCAGGCGGCGCCCGTCCTCGACGAGGACCCCGGCGGCCAGCGCCTCCTCCACCGCGGGTACGAGCTCCGGCGCCGACCTGCCGGTGACCGCGGCCAGGTCGGCCACCAGGTAGTTGTCGCCGAGGAAGGCGATCGCCCGGAGCAACTGGCGGGTGTCGTCGGCGAGTGGTTGCAGGTGCCGGGAGACGGCGTCGGTCAGGTCCGGTCCGGGCGTGTCTGCGGTCCGCCCGTCCCGGTCGGCGAGCACGAGATGACGCAGGTAGTACGGGTTCCCGGCGGCCGCCGCGACGAAGGAGCGGGTGGCACCCGGGTTGGGACCGGGCGGGCGGGACCAGGCGCGTACCAGGCCGGCGGCCGTGTCGTCGTCCAGCGGGCCGAGTTCGACGAGCGTGGTGCCGTCGCGGGGCAGCACCCGGCGCAGGAGCCGCACCTCGTATCCGGCCGGGACCGGGCGCGCGGCGGAGACGAGCAGCAGCGGCAGCCGCGTGGTGAGCTTGTGCAGCGCGTGCCAGACCAGAAGCGACATGTCGTCGGCCCACTGGAGGTCGTCCAGGACCAGCAGCAGCGGCCGCTCGGCGCACCGCGCGACCACGAACCGCTGGATCGTGTCGATCACGGTCATGGTCGGTGGCGCCCCACCGGTGCAGGCCTGCAGCGAGGCGGGCAGGCCGTCCGCGTCGTTGCCCAGGGAGAGGCACTCCAGCACGATGCTCAACGGCATCCGGTACGCCAGCTCGTCGCCGACCGCCCAGCCGACCTGGGCGCCGAGCGGGGCGGCGCCGCTCAGCCCCTCGGCCAGCAGCGCCGACTTCCCGATGCCCGCCTCGCCGCTGATCCAGACGCTGCCACCGCGCCCTCCCGCGAGGCCGGTGACCGCCGTGCGCAGCCGGTTCAGCGCGGCGGCGCGGCCCCGGAAGCCGGGATGCCGGTGCGGTACCGGACTGCGCACCGGTGCGGGAGCCGCGCCCAGCAACTGGTCGTGGATCTGCCGGACGGCGGCGGCGGGTTCGGTGCCCGACTCCTCCACCAGGCGGTCCCGCAGCGTGGCGTAGAGCGTGAGCGCCTCGGCGGCACGGCCCTGCGCGGCGAGCGCCCGCATCGCCAGCGCGTACAGGCTTTCCCTGGCCGGGTGGCGGCCGGCGAGCGCGAGCAGGCGGTCGACGACCTCGGCGCCGCGCCCGAGGCCCAGCATCAGCTCGGCCTGGCGTTCCACTGTGGTCAGGTACAGCTCGCCGAGCCGGATCCGGTGGCCGGCCGCCCGCGGTCCCGGTACGCCGACGAGCGCCTCGTCACCCCGCCACTGCGCCAGCGCGGCGTCCAGCGCCGCCAGTTCACCGGCGGTGTCCCCGGCGGCGCGTGGCGCACGGCTGCGGTCGCGCAGCCGCTCGAAGCGGTGCACGTCGACGGCGTCGGCGTCGAGGTGCAGCCGGTAGCTGCCGCCCTCGGAGGTGAGCACCCGGCCGGAGGACCACCTGTCCCGGTCCGGTTCGAGCATCCGGCGCAGGGCGGAGACGTACGTGTAGAGGTTGCCGGTTGCGCTGGCCGGTGGACGGTCACCCCAGACGGCGGTGATCAGCTCGTCCCGGGACAGGCCCCGCTCCGGGGTGAGCGCCAGCGCGCTGAAGACGGCCCGGCGCTGCGCCGAGCGCAGCGGCAGCTCCCGCCCGGCGTACGTGATCCGGAGATTGCCCAGCAAGCGGATGTCGAAGCCACTGCACTGTGCCGTCATGCCGTCCTCGTGGTGACCGGATACCTGCCTCGGTGACAACCGTTCGGCGGAACCCTAGCCCAACCATCTACCATGTCAACTTCGTGTGGATGGCGAAAAGGCTTACGGCGCAGGGCTTTCGAGTACGTGCGGGGCTCGTCCCGAACCGCTACCGGTCGCGCCAGCAGGCAGTCTTCGCGAGGCCGGTCCGCACCGTCCACGACGGACCGGAGAGTGCCGGGCGTCCCCGGCGAGACGATACTCACCTCGGTGGGGCCGGCGTCCGGCGCCGGCCCCACCGCTGTGGTTCAGCTACCGGTGCAGGTGGCGGTGGCGCCGCCGCCGGTCCCGGTGCCCTGGAATCCGAAGGTGGTGCTCTGTCCCGCACCCAGGCGTCCGTTGTAGCTCTGGTTGGACACGGTGACGGTGCCGCTGGTGCCGCTGGGCACGCCGTTCCAGAGTGAGCTGATCGCGGTGCCGCCCGGCAGGGCGAGCGTCACCCGCCAGCCGGTCAGCGCGGCGCTCCCGGCGGTCACCGTCACGTTGGCGACGAAGCCACCGTTCCACTGGTCCTGGACGGTGTAGACGGCGGTGCAGGAGGCCCCGCCCGGCGGCGGAGTGGTCGGCGGGGGCGTGGTCGGCGGCGGGGTCGTGGGCGGCGGGGTCGTGGGCGGGGGAGTGGTGGGCGGCGGGCCGTCCAGCGTCAGGTTCTTCTGCTGGACGCTCCACTGGCTGCGGCACAGACCGCAGTCCGGGCCGACGAAGTTGGCGCCGGCGCTGACGTCGCCCTTCAGGCGCCACTTGAGGTAGAGCACCGTGACCCGGCCGAACTCGCCGCCGTTGGGCTGGTCGTACGTGCCGCCGTGCCCGACGTTCAGGTTGCCCATGAAGGCGGGCAGCCCGGACGGCAGCTTGCCCCAGTCGTCCATGGCGTTCGGGTAGGCGATGTCGCTGGGCCCACCGACGAAGTACGCGATCGGCTTGGTGAGTCGCCGCAACTGGTAGTCGTCGGCGTCGTTGAGCAGGCCGCTGCTGAAGATGCCGGTGGTGGTGACGCGCGGGTCGTTGGAGACCGCGTACGCCTCCAGGCCACCGCAGGAGAACCCGGCCACGGCGATCTTCGTGGTGTCGATCCGGTTGTAGTACTTGCTGCCCGAGCGGGAGTTCTCCGCCACCGCCCAGTCGATCGACTGGGTGAGCATCTGGGAGTTCGTGGAGCCGGAGCCGTTCGGCGCGCCGTTGGCGATGGCGAGGAAGCCGTGCGAGGCGATCTCGCGCAGGAAGTTGCCCTGCGACAGCCCGTTGGCCGAGCACGCGCCGTTGCCCCAGACCAGGACGGGAAGGCGTTCGGACGGGAGCGTCTGGGGCCGGAAGATGGTGTGGTTGGGCAGGCTCGACGAGGTCTCGTAGTCGGCGGGGTAGGGGCCCGAGCCGCCGATCGCGGCGCCGGCCGGTGTCGCGCCGAGCGCCACGACCACGGTGGCGAGCGGGACGAGGGCAGCGGCCAGGCCCGCGTAGATCTTCGATCGTCTTCTCATGCGCCCTCCAGGGGACGTCGTGACGGCGCTCCCCGGATGGTGGTGGTGGCGGTGTGTCGGCCACGTCGGTGTGGCGCCGCCGCGATGCGTCCCCGCGGGGGGACCGGCGGGAGCTTTGCAGTTAATATCACCGCCGTAGCGGAATGTGTCAATACACGCTGGTCGATGTCTCCCGCCGGTCTCGCCGCCGCGGCCCTGACCGTCCCGCTGTTCGCCGCGCCCGCCGCCGCCGAGCCGGCGTCGATCCCGAACCCCGACACGGGTCTGGTCTTCTACTCCAGCAATCCGCTCGCCGTGGTCGCCCGGCAGGCCGCGCCGGACGGCTACGGCGCGGCGGCCGCCGAGTCGGCGTCGGCTTCCTTCGTATCGGCGCCGGCGGCCTCCGGGTGGGCGGCGTCGTGCGCGGCCATCTCATCCTGCCGGGCGGGCTCCTCGCGCAGGATCGCGGCGTGCAGCCACGCGTCGGGGATGGCGAAACCGTCCACGAGCGTGCGCATGAACGGTCGCAGCTCCTTGAGCAGCCCGTTCACCACGCCGGTGATCGCCTTCGAGCGGGCCGGGGTGAGCCGGCCGTGCTCCAGCAGCCAGCCCTTGTTGGCCTCGATGACGCTCAGCGCGTACAGGTCGCAGACCCGGGACAGCAGCTCCTTGACCGCCGGGTCGGCGGTGGCGTCGATGCCGGCGACGAACGCCTCCAGGGTCACCCGGTCGACGTGGGCGGCGGCGACGGCGAGGACGTGGTCCTGCACGTCGTTGAAGATGTCGAACGGGCGGTCCTTCTTGGTGGAGGCGCCGCCGCGCAGCCGGCGGACCGCGCTGTCGAGCAGGTGCTCCTCGCGGTCCTCGAACACCTTGAGCTGCCAGCCCCGGTCGGTGACGGCGACCTCCTCGTCGCGGCCGGGCACCGCGCCGACCAGCCGCGCGATCAGCGCCCGCGCGGCGGTGCGCTCCAGCACCATCTCGCGTACCTGCTCGGCGACGAACGACGCGCGCCCCCAGCCGTCGAGCGAGCCGAACTCGTCCCGGTAGCCGGTCAGCAGCCCCTTGGCGACCAGCTGCAGCAGCACCGTGTTGTCGCCCTCGAACGTGGTGAACACGTCGGTGTCGGCCTTGAGGCTGGGCAGCCGGTTCTCGGACAGGTAGCCGGCGCCGCCGCACGCCTCCCGGCAGGTCTGGATGGTGCGCGTCGCGTGCCAGGTCTGCGCCGCCTTCAGCCCGGCGGCCCGGGACTCCAGCTCCCGCTGCCGGTGCTCGTCGACCGGCCCGGCGCCGCCCTGGATCTCGTCGAGCGCGGCGACCAGCTCGGTCTGGGCGAAGTGCAGCGCGTACGTGGTGGCCAGCGCGGGCAGCAGCTTGCGCTGGTGGGCCAGGTAGTCGTTGAGCAGCACCTCACCGTCGCCGTCGGCGTCGGCGAACTGACGGCGGATGTCGCCGTAGCGCACCGCGATGGCGAGCGCCGCCTTGGTGGCCGCCGACGCGGCGCCGCCCACGCTGACCCGGCCCCGCACCAGCGTGCCGAGCATGGTGAAGAAGCGGCGGGAGTCGTTCTCGATCGGGCTGGAGTACGTGCCGTCCTCGGCCACCTGCGCGTACCGGTCCAGCAGCATGTCCCGGGGTACGCGTACGTGGTCGAAGCTGAGCCGCCCGTTGTCCACACCGAGCAGCCCGGCCTTGGGCCCGGCGTCGCCGATGGTCACCCCGGGCATCGGGTTGCCGTGCCCGTCGCGGATCGGCACCAGCCACGCGTGCACCCCGTGGCGGTGCCCGTCGATGATCAACTGGGCGAAGACCACAGCCATCCGCCCGTCTCGGGCCGCGTTGCCGATGTAGTCCTTGCGCGCCGCCTCGTGCGGCGTGTGCAGGTCGAAGGTCTGCGTCCGCGGGTCGTACACGCAGGTGGTGCGCAGCTGCTGCACGTCCGAGCCGTGGCCGGTCTCGGTCATCGCGAAGCAGCCGAAGATCCGGCCGGAGACGATGTCCCGGAGGTAGGCGTCGTGGTGCCGCTCGGTGCCGAGGGCGGCGACCGCGCCGCCGAACAGGCCCCACTGCACGCCGGCCTTCACCATGAGTGACAGGTCGACCTGCGCCAGCATCTCGGTGGCGACGATCGAGGCGCCGATGTCGGACCGGCCGCCGTACTCGGCGGGGAAGCCCGCGGCGATGCCCAGATCGACCGGGAGTTCGCCGAGCAGCCGGGTGATCCGCTCCCGCGCCTGGTCGCCGGTCTCCCCGTAGACCGGGAGAAACCGCTCGTCGAGGTGTTTGCGGTGAGCCTGGCGGACCTCGGCCCACGGTCCGTCGAGCGTCTCCTGAAGGCGGGCGATGTCGATGCGGCGGGACGCGTGATCGAGCATGGTCGCTCCTCGGGGCAGCGGGGCACGTGGGCGCACTCTCGGCCTGATCAACATTACCGGCGGTCACCATGGCCCGCTGGCGGAGCCCGTGGTGAGCCGTGCCACCCGGCTCGGCCACCCGAGACGCTGAGGTTAGGCTGTCCTCACTTCGATCCCTGGAGGCGTCCCCTCGTGTCCCCGCATCCCGCCGGCAGCGCCGTCACGGCCCGGTACGTGCTCCGTCAGGCGTTGCGCCGCCAGCGGCGACCGGTGCTGATCGGCGTGACGCTGCTCGGCCTGCACCAGGTCGCCGAGGCGCTCGTGCCGGTGGCGATCGGCGTCATCATCGACCGCGCCGTGGTGACCGGCGACCCGTGGGCGCTGGCGTACTCGGTCGCCGGCCTCGCGGCCCTGTTCGCCGTGCTCGCGTTCGCCTACCGCAACGGCGCCCGTCAGGCGTTCGCCGCCGTGGAGCGCGAGGCGCACCTGCTGCGGGTGGAGATCGCCGAGCGCGCGCTCGACCCGCGCGGGCACCGCTCCGGCCTGCGCGACGGTGAACTGCTCTCGGTCGCCGCCTCCGACGCCGAACTCGCCGCGTACGTGGTGCGGGTGGCCGGATTCGGCGTCGCCGCGGTGACCGCGTTGACCGTGGCGGCGACCGCCCTGCTGGTCATCGACATCCCCCTCGGGCTCGGCGTGCTCGTCGGCGTACCGGTGCTCGTGCTGGTGCTGCAACGGATGGCGCCGCTGCTGTCCCGCCGCAGCACCTCCCAGCAGGAGGCCCTCGCCGAGACCACCGCGCTCGCCGTCGACCTCGTGTCCGGCCTGCGGGTGCTGCGCGGCATCGGCGCCCAGCACCACGCCGCCGGCCGGTACGCCGCCGCCAGCCGCCACGCCCTCGCCGTGACGTTGCGCGCCGCCAACACCAAGGGGCTGCACCTCGGGCTCACCACCGCCGCCAACGGACTGTTCCTCGCGGCGGTCGCCGGTGTCGCCGGCTGGCTCGCCCTGCGCGGCCGGCTCACCATCGGCGAGCTGGTGACGGTGGTCGGCCTCGCGCAGTTCGTGGCCGAGCCGGTGCAGACCATGGGCTGGTGCGTGCAGCTGTTCGCGATGGCACGCGCCTCCGCCGCCCGGGTGGCGCGCGTGCTCGGCGCCGAGCCGCTCACCCGGCCCGGTGACGCCCCGGCCCCGGCGGACCCGGACGGGCCACGGCTGGCCCTCGACGACGTCGGGCACGCCGGACTGGACGGGGTGAACCTGCGCGTCGACCCCGGCGAACTGGTCGGTGTGCTCGCGTACGACCCGGCCGACGCCGAGGCGCTGGTGGCGCTGCTGTCCGGGCGAGTGCCACCGGACGCGCGCCGGGGCGCCGTACGTGTCGACGGCGTACCCGCCGACGAGCTGCACGTCGACGCGCTGCGCGGCACCGTGCTCGTCGAGCCGCACGACGTGACGCTCTTCGAGGGCACCGTGGCCGACAACCTCGCCGCCGGTGCCCCCGCCGACCAGGCGCGGCTGCACGCCGCCGTCCGCGCGGCCGCGGCCCAGGACGTGGTGGACGCGCACCCCGGCGGCCTGGACCACCGCATCGTCGAGCGCGGCGCGAACCTCTCCGGTGGGCAGCGCCAGCGGCTCGGGCTGGCCCGGGCGCTGCACGCCGACCCGCCCGTGCTGGTGCTGCACGACCCCACCACCGCCGTCGACGCGGCCACCGAGGCGCAGCTCGCCGACGGACTGGCGCAGGCGCGCCGGATCACGCCCCGGGGCACCCTGCTGATCACCAGCAGCCCGGCCCTGCTGCGGATCACCGACCGGGTGGTGGTGATCGCCGACGGCCGGGTGGCCGCCGAGGGACCGCACGAGCGCCTGCTCGCCTCCGACGCCCGCTACCGCGAGGAGACACTGCGGTGACAGCTGACCCGCATACCGCCGACCGGCCGCTGCTGCCGATCGCGTCCGCCCGGCAGACCTGGGCCACGCTCGGCGCCCAGTTCCGCGCCCGGCCCGGCCTCAGCGCCGCCGCGGCGACGGTGCTCGTCGCCGCCGCGGCGGGCGGCCTGGTCGCGCCCTTCGTGCTCGGCCGCCTGGTCGACGACGTCATCGCCGACGCCCCGGTCTCCCGGATCGCCGGCCGGGTGGCGGTGATCGCCGCCGCCGCCGTGCTCACCGGCCTGCTCACCGCACTCGGCGCCGCGCTGGCGTCCCGGCTCGGCGAGACGGTGCTGGCCCGGCTGCGCGAGCGCGTCCTCGACCGGGCGCTGCACCTGCCGTCCGCGACGCTGGAACGGGCCGGCACCGGTGACCTGCTGGCACGCGTCGGCGACGACGTGGCGGTGGTGACGAACGTGATCGCGGTGAGTGGCCCGTCGTTCGTCGGCGCGCTGCTGTCGGTCGTGCTCACCGTGTTCGGGCTGGTCGCGCTGGACTGGCGGCTCGGCCTCGCCGGGCTGGTCGCCGCGCCCGCGTACGCGCTGGCGCTGCGGTGGTACCTGCGGCGCTCGATGCCGTACTACGCCCGCGAGCGGGTCGCCACCGGTGAGCGGACGCAGGCGATGGCCGGTGCGCTGCGCGGCGCGGCGACGGTGCGCGCGTACCGGACCGAGGACGCGCACGTGGCAGCCATCGCCGAGCGGTCCGGCCTGGCCCGCGACCTGTCGCTGGACATCTTCAACCTGCACACCCGCTTCGGGCTGCGGATCAACAGGTCGGAGTTCCTCGGCCTGGCCGCGGTGCTCGTCGCCGGTTTCTTCCTGGTCCGCGACGACCTGGTCACCGTCGGCGCGGCGACCACCGCCGCGCTCTACTTCCACCGGCTGTTCAACCCGATCGGCCTGCTGCTGATGGAGTCCGACTCGGTGCTGCAGGCCGGCGCGAGCCTCGCCCGCCTGGTCGGCGTGGCGGAGCTGCCCGACACCGCGCCGCCCGCCGCGTCCGGCCCGGCCGCCCGGCCCGCCGGCACCCGCGGCCCGGCGGCGCTGGACGTCACCGTGCGCCGGCACCACTACGACGACGGGCCGCTGGTGCTGGCCGACGTCGAGCTGCGCCTGGCACCGGGGGAGCGGGTCGCGCTCGTCGGCGCCAGCGGCGCCGGCAAGAGCACGCTCGCCGGCATCGCCGCCGGGATCATCGCGCCCACCGACGGATCGGTACGCCTGGACGGCGCGCCGCTGACCGGGGCGGACGAGACCACCTCCCGGCGCGACGTGGCACTGGTCAGCCAGGAGGTGCACGTCTTCGCCGGCCCGCTCGCCGAGGACCTGCGCCTGGCCGCCCCGGACGCGACCGACGCCGAGCTGCTCGACGCGCTGGACCGGGTCGGCGCCACCACCTGGCTGCGTACCCTGCCGGAGGGCCTGGCCACACCGGTGGGCGAGGGCGGTCACCGCCTCACCGCCGCGCAGGCCCAGCAGGTCGCTCTGGCCCGGCTGGTGCTCACCGCGCCCGCCGTGGCCGTCCTGGACGAGGCGACCGCCGAGGCCGGCAGCGCCGGTGCCCGCGACCTCGACCGGGCGGCCCGCGCGGCCACGGAGGGACGGACCACGCTGATCGTGGCGCACCGGCTCAGCCAGGCGGTCGACGCGGACCGGATCGTGGTGCTCGACCACGGCCGCGTCGTGGAGCAGGGCACGCACGAGGAGCTGCTGGCCGCCGACGGCCGGTACGGCCACCTGTGGCGCTCCTGGCGCGTCCCGGTATGATCACCGACCGCTCCACGGCCCAGGCGAGGTGCCCATGACCGACCTGCCGACCCGCTTCGTGCTGTTCCCCGGGCGGCACCACCTGCTGACCCGGTTCCAGGCCGACTACCTGAGCCGGCTCGCGGGCGACGAGGCCACAGTGGTCTGGGCGGTGACGTCGGCCAACCACGAGAACACCAGGCGCAACCCGGTCGCGTACCACAGGCGGGAGGCCGCGATCGAGCGGTTCAGCGTGCTGACCGGGTTGCGCTCGCTGGCCGTGCCGATCTTCGACACCGCGTACACCGACGCGTTCGCCGAGGTCACGCTGAAGTCCATCGCGGTGGCCACCGGAATCGAACTCACGCCCGCGGACACCGTGGTGGCCTGCTCCACGCCGGAGGTCGCCAAGCTGTACGAGCGGCTCGGCTTCGCGATCGCGCAGGTCGAAGCCGACCCGGACCTGCCCGGGACGCCCGAGCGGCCGTGGGACGTGCTGCTGCGCCTGGCCGCGGGCGACGACACCTGGCGGTCGCTCACCCACCCGGCGACGATCGACGTGTTCGAGCGCTACCGCCTGGTCGAGGCGATCCGGTCGGTGGTCAACGACCCGCTGGTCGGAGACGAGGGCGGCCTCACCGTGACCCGCGACTACCGGACCTACGTCGAGGCGTTCGCCTCGGCCGCGCACCGCAAGTGGGACTCGGTGCGCCGGTACGTGCAGCCCGGGCGCATCGTGGACATCGGCTGCGGCGCGGGCGCGGTCCTGGAACTGGCCGACCGGGAGCCCGCGCTGCGGGAGAGCGACCTGATCGGGGTGGAGGTGGCCCGCCACCTCTACCAGGAGTGCCTGCACAAGAAGGCGCAGGGCGTGTTCCGCAACGCCAACGTCTACTTCTTCCACCGCAACGTCCTCGGCGGCGCGGTGTTCAAGGACCGGTCGGTGGACACCACGCTCACCTTCGCGCTGACCCACGAGATCTGGTCGTACGGGCGGCAGCGGTCCTCGCTGCTCCAGTTCGCCCGCCGCATCCACGACCACACGGTGCCCGGCGGCGTCTGGATCAACAGCGACGTGTGCGGACCGGACGAACCGGACCGGCAGGTGATCCTGCGGCTGTCCACCGACGACGGGGACAACTCGGCCGCGCCCCGCCGGGATCTCGCCGACCTGACCTCGGCCGAGGTCCGGCGGTACGTCTCGGGCCTGTCGACGCGGGCGCGGCTGGACCAGTTCGCCGTGGACTTCGCGTTCGGCGTCGCGTACGAGCCGCTCGCCGACGGCGCGGTACGCATCGGCCTGGGCGCGGCGATGGACTACCTGACCCGCAAGGACTACACGGACAACTGGCTGTCGGAGACGAAGGAGCAGTTCTGCGGGCTGAGCTTCGCCGACTGGACGGTCCTGCTGGCCGAGGTGGGCTTCGAGATCGGCCCCGCGTCGGCGCCGGTCCGCAACGACTGGGTGATCGACAACCGGATCGCACCCGTCGCGTCCCTGACCGACCTGGACGGCCGGCCGCTGGACTGGCCGACCACTCACGTCCTCACCGTCGCCCACCGCCCGCGCAACGCCTGACCTGTGGGCGCCCACCGGACCGGCGGGCGCCCACGGGGTGCGGCTCAGTGGCTCAGCGCGATCCGTACCGCCAGGACGATCAGGATCAGCCCGGTCAGCCGTTCGATCACCAGCAGCACCGACGGCCGGGTCAGCCAGGGCTGCAACCGGTCGATGAGCAGGATGTAACAGGCCCACCAGAGCACGGCCAGGCCGATGAACGTGGCGGCCAGCACCGCCGTGCGGGCCGCCGCACCGTCGCCCGCCTTCACGAACTGCGGCACGAACGAGACGTAGAAGACGACCACCTTGACGTTCAGCAGCTGGCTGGTGACGCCCATGACGAAGGAGCGCCGCGCCACGTGCGGCTCGTCGGCGGCCACCGTCTCCGGCGCGGCGGCCGGGCCGGTGTCCGCGTCCGGCCCGGAGCCGCCCGCCCCCACCGGAACGGGCTGCGCGGCCGGGGCCGTCGCCCGTCGCGGCCGGGTGGCCCAGAGGATGGTGCCGCCCAGGTAGAGCAGGTACAGCGCACCGGCGACGCGCAGCACCGTATAGAGCGTCGGTGAGGACACCAGCAGGGCGGACAGGCCGGCCGTGGCGAGCGAGGCGTGCACCAGGGCGGCGGCGAACAGCCCGGCCAGCACCACGAATCCGGCCCGCCGCCCGTACCGCACGGTCTGCCGGGTGACCAGGGCGAAGTCGACGCCCGGCACGATGATGATGAGCAGACTCGCCGCGACGAAGCTGACGATCTGGATGTCAGACACGCTGCTCCTCCCGCGCCTCGACGTGGGCCGGGGCGGCCTCCTCGATGACCGAGACGCCGCTGTCGCGGCGTGGCCCGTGCCGGCGCCACTGCTCGCGCAGCCGGATCCGGCCGTCCGGCAGCCGCTCGGGCCGCGACTCGCACTCGCCGACCACGATGCTGCCGTCGGTGAGCACCTCCACGTACGCGAAACGCACCACGCCCTGCGCGTCGCAGGTGCCGGCGAGCCGGCCGTGCCGGACCGGGCCGCCGGAGATCTCCGCCCAGACCAGGTCGCCGCGCTGGTGGTAGTGCCCCCGCAGCGGATCGGCGTCACGGGCGTGGTCGACGGAGACGAAGATCCGGTCGTCGTAGTCGAATGACGTCATCGCGCTCACGCCCATCGGGTGCTCAGGTAGTCGTCGCGGAACCGGCAGACCGTGCGGCCGGCGATCGAGTTGAGGATCATCGCGCTGCGGATCGGCAGGATGCTCAGGTTGGAGTCGACGAGCCCCTGGACGTACCGCCCCCGGTTCAGCACGAAGATCTTGTGGTCGTCGGCGTGCTTCCAGCGGATCGAGTAGTCCGACTCGATGACCGGCTCACCGCGCTCGTCCAGGTCGATCAGCGCGGTCAGCTCCGGATCGAAGGGCAGCGGCGCCTGCCGGCGTCCCGCCGCGACGATCACGTTCACCGCCCGGTGCCGTTCCTCGCCGCTGCCGGCGGTCAGGCACTCCAGCTCGACCTCCCCGTCGAGCTGCCGGGCGCCGGTCACGGTACGGCTCGGCATGATCGTGACCGGGAACCGGCCGGTACGCAGCCGCTCCTCGTAGTTGTGCTGGTAGATGCCGCGCAACGTGCCCGGGGAGATCCCGTCGCTGGTCAGGATCTGACCGGAGACGAGCCGTTCCCGCACGTCCCGGGAGAGGGTGAGGAACGCCTCCTGGTAGGCGGGCCGGTACAGGTCGTTGGCCGACGGGGAGTCCTCCAGCGGGGCGAACCACGACCGCCGCCCGATCCATTTGATGTCGCGGCATCCGCGGGCGAGCAGCGCAGCGACGCACTCCGCGCTGGTCTGGCCGCTGCCGATCACGATCCACGGCAGGTCTGGCTCGTCCGGCACCGTCGCGAGGCGCTGGTGCAGTTCATCGGCGACGAACAGGTGGCGCGGGTCGAGCGCGTCCAGGAACTCCGGTACGAAGGCGACGGTCCCGCTGCCGAGCACCAGGTGCCGGGAGCGGGCGACCTCCGCACCGCCGCTGCGGCTGACCAGCGCGCCGTCGAACTCGACCCGGTCGACGCGGGTGCCGTACGTGATGCGCGGCAGCTGACCCGCCGCCCACACCAGGTACTGCTGGTACTCGATCCGGGGGATGGTGTCGAACCCGGCGCCGAGCAGGGCGTACACCCGCCCGGTGGTGACCAGGTAGTTGAGGAACGACAGCGGGTGGGTCGGGTCGTAGAGCGAGACCAGGTCCTTGACCCAGCCGGTCTGCATGCGGACGCCGCTGTGCAGCATCCCGTCGTGCCAGCCCGGCCGGTCGCGGGCCTCGAACAGCGCGATGTCGTGCGGCGCGAGGGTGTCGTACATCGCCGCGAGGCTCAGGTTCGCCGGCCCGGCGCCGATTCCCACTGTGTGAAAGGTCTGCGTCATGAGTCTGCCTCTGTCTGGCCGTGGGGGACAGGGATCGCGGTTCGGGTGTTCAGCAGGGCGGTGGCGGCGAGCCGGCTGGCGGCCAGGACCGTCTTGGCGGCACCGCCGCTGCCGCCGGTGAAGGTGTGCACGGCACCGGTCACGTGGCGCAGCGCCAGGCCGGCGGGTTCGCTGTAGCAGTCGGCGGCGCTCACCGGCGACCCGGCCGGCCGCGGGTCGAGCCCGGGCAGCCGCCGCGCCGCCACGGTCAGGACCCTTGCCGCCAGTGCGGCGTCCGGTTCCGGGGCCGGCGGGTCGACGTCCCACCTGTTGCTGGGCAGCCCGAGGAGGAGGCGTCCCGGACCAGCCGGCCGGCCGTAGAGGCCGCTCGACTCGTCCACGAAGCACGGCAGGTCGTCGCGCCCGGTGGCGTAGCGGGCGTACTGGATGTGCTTGGTCCGCAGCGTGGCCGGCATCCCGGCGGCGCGCAGCAGGCGCGGGGTCCAGGCCCCGGCGGCCACGACGACGAGGTCGCCGGTGAGCCGGCGGCCGTCGACCAGCTCGACCACCCCGTCGCCGAGGCGGGCCACCGGTGTCGGCTCGGTCCGGCCCAGGCCACGCAGGACGGTCCGGCGCAGCCGATCCGGCTCCAGGTAGCCGGCCCGGCCCTCCCAGATCCCCACCGTGCCGTCCGGGAGCCCGGCGAAACCGAACCGGCGGGCGACCTCGTCCCCGGTCAGCGTCTCGGCGCCGTCCACGCCGGCCGCCGACGCGGCGTCGAGGAGGTAGAGCGAGCCGGTCCGCCGCCACCCGGCTGCGGTCGCGAGGGACGAGTCGGCCAGCAGTTCGGCGAGGCTCGCGGCGGCGAGGGCCCGGGCGGCCGGGTCGGGCTCGAAGGCCCGCACCAGCCCGCCGGAGGCGGCCGTCGCGTCGGCGGGCCGCCCGTGCGGACCGCCGTCGTGCGGACCGATCAGGACCGCGTCGGCGCCCGCGTCCCGCAGCCGCCGGGCGAGCAGGACGCCGCTGATGCCCGCGCCGACGACGAGCACGCGCGGCTCACCCATCAAAGCCCGCCGGTTCCGCGCCGCCGACGACGCCGAGCAGCCGGGCCGCCCGCTGCGGCGCACCGGGGTACGCGGCCAGCGCCGCCCGCACCGCGGTGGCCGGGTCGAAGTGCTCCGGCCGCAGCGCCTGCTCGCCGCGCGTCAGCTCGGTGTCGGCCAGGACGCCGTCCAGGCCGGGGACGGCGCCGGCCAGTGTCGCGGCGTACCGGGCGGCGAACGCCTCGTACGCCTCCGGCCGGAAGTCCGACTCGTAGCTGTCCGGCCGGTCCCAGCTCAGGAACGCCCGGACCACCGCCGGGTCCTCGGTGGACAGGAACTCGTGCGCCCAGATCGCGTGCTCGCGGCTGGTGGAGAACTTGGCGCCGGTGAGGCGGTAGAACTCGTTGACCACCAGGCCGGTCGGCCGGTCGGGCAGCCCGGCGGCCAGGTGCACCGCCGGGATGAGCAGCGCGTAGTAGAACGCGTTGTCGAGCCCGAGGAAGATCCACTGCTCGTCCACGTCCCGCCACGCGTCCAGGTACCCGGCCAGCGTGTCCGCGTCCGGCCGCAGGTGGCGGGCGGGCAGCACCAGGTTGGCCAGCGCCATCTCGGCCCAGACGTCGATGCGCAGGCCGTCGTCCCACGCGATGCCCCAGTCCGTCGGGTACGCCAGCGGCACCTCCGGCAGCCCGCCGTCGAGGTACGACGCGACGAGACGCCGCAGCCGGGGCGGCAGCACCGCGCGGGACCAGAATTCGGCGAGTCGTTCCCGGTGGTCGTCGAGCCGGAGCACCGGGACCGTGTGCGTGACCGGCTCGGGTGCCGCGTCGCAGCAGGTCGACCGCGCGTCGACGAGGTTCGCGGCGGTGCAGAAGCCACCGCACCCCTCGCAGGTGCCGCCGTTCGCGCCCGCGCCGCAGACCGGGCAGCGCCCGCTGACCCGGACGTGGTGCAGGGTCCGCCCGCAGGCCGCGCAGGCGCCCAGCGACACCGGGGCGACCTCCACCACCTTCGCCTCGACCAGTTCGGTGAGCAGGCCGGCCACCGCCCGGCGGTAGCCCTCGTCGGCCAGCGGGTCGGCCATGACGTCGTACCGGATGCGGGCGGCGCGCAGCGCGGCGTGGATCGACGACCCGTATCGGGCGACGGTGTCCGCGGGGGTCTCGCCCAGCGCCTGCGCCCGGGCGAGCACGTAGTTCTGGTGCGCGTCCAGCCCGCACTGGGTCACCACCGGCCGGCCGGCGGCGCGCAGCGCGCGGGCCGCGATGTCCCCGGCGACGTACGGACCGCTGAGGTGCCCGAGGTGCAGCGGCCCGTTCGGCGTCGGTGGCGGCGTCACCACCAGCACCACGCCGGAGGCGGCGTCAGTCACGGCCGGCTCCGTCGTCCACGCGGGGCTGCGCCGCCTCGTCGGGCCGGGGCATCCAGTAGATGCTGAGGATGGTGAGCGGCTGCTCCGGCGAGGGGTTGTGGATGACGTGCCGTTGCTCGGGTTCGAGCAGGATCACCCCGCCGGTCGGCACCTCGACCTTCTCGCCGCCCGCCTCGTAGATGGCCGTGCCGCGGGTCACCACGGCGAACTCGACCTCGGGGTGGATGTCCTCGCTGCTGCTGCCACCGGGCGGGATCACGCACCACATGGCGTCGAACGGCAACGGGCCGAGATCGCGGTACTGGGTCCAGCGGCCGATCCGGATGCCGTACTCGTCGGTGAGTTCGGCGGTGTCGCTGACGTACCTTCGCATGTTCGTCCTCCTGGTCGGCGCGCTGCCCTCCGGGCCCACGCCGGACGGTTCTGAGGTTTGCGGAGAGTGACCGGAAGTGCTGCTTCTGCGACGCTGCACCGATGCCGGGAACGGCCCGTCTCGTCGACCGTCGATTCGACTCCGGTCGATAGCGTCGGACCCACTGTGGACTTAACCTCGCTTGGCCAACAGGAGCTTCACCGGCAGATCACCGGCAATGTCGCTGCTGACTGCCCGCTCAGCGGTCGCGGCGTCGGTGGTCCACGGTCACGAATCCACCAGAACCGGTACGGAGACGACGCTGTGATCGGCTACATGGATACGCTGGGTCATGAAATCGCTACCGCGCGGCGGCTGGCCAACCTCACCCAGGAGGAGCTGGCCGCCCGCACCGGGCTGAGCGTCCGGAGCATCCGCAACCTGGAGTCGTCGCGGGTGACACGTCCGCGGCCCGCGACCGTCCGGCTGCTCCGCGAGGTCCTCGGCCTGCCCACCCACCCGGCGCCGTCGGCCCGGATCCGGCCCATGCAACTGCCGCTGGAGGTTCCCGGCTTCACCGGCCGTTCGACACAACTGCGGCAACTCGACCGGCTGCTCGACGGCGGGCCGAGGCGGATGTCGAACGTGGTGGTGTGCGTCCTGTCCGGCCGGTCCGGGATCGGCAAGACGGCGCTGGCGCTGCGCTGGGCGCACCGGTCGGCCGCCCGGTTCGCCGACGGGGTGCTGCACGTCCAGCTCGGTGGCAGCGACCCGGGCGGCCCGGCGGTGGCGCCGGCGGAGGCACTCGGCGGTCTCATCGAGGCGCTCGACGTACCCGGTGGGGTCCCGTGCGGCCCGGCGGCGCGCACCGGGCTCTACCGCAGCGCGCTGGCCGGGCGCCGGATGCTCATCGTGCTCGACGACGCCCGCGACGCCGACCAGGTGCGGCCGCTGCTCCCCGGCGTACCCGGCTGCATGGTGGTGGTGACCAGCCGGAAACGCCTCACCGGTCTGGTCGTCGGCGAGGCCGCGTGCCCGGTCGTGGTCGACGAGCTGGCCGCCGGCGAGGCGTGGGACCTGCTGGCGGCCCGCCTCGGCGAGCGTCGCCTCACGGCCGAACGCGGGGCGGTACGGGAGATCATCGCGCACTGCGCGGGCGTGCCCCGGGCGCTGGCGGTGGTGGCCGCCCGCGCGGCGGTCCAGCCCCGGCTGCCGCTGGCGGAGGTGGCCCGTCAACTGCGGTAGGGGACCGGCGGATCGGGGCGGTCGCGTGGCGGCGCGGCCGCCCCGGCGGTCAGGCGCGGTCGGCGCGGGTGCCGGCGCGCGCGGCGACGTGTGCGGCGCCGTCGCCTCCGGCGGCAGCGCCGGGTCGGTGAGCGGCTGTTCCCAGCGCGCGACCAGCGGAAGCTCGCCGGCCCAGAGCCCGAGGGCGGCGTCCGGGCTGTCGCCGTCGTCCGGCGGGCCGCTGCGCGTCTTCACCGACGCCTCGGCCAGCGGCAGCGCCAGCAGCGCGGTGGCCGCCAGTTCCCGCCGGTTCGGCCGGCGGGCGTGGTCCCACTGGCCGGGGGCGACGTGCTCGGTGAGCAGCCGCAGGCCGTGCAGCTTCTCGTCGGCGTCGGTCACCCACCGGGGCCGGCCGTAGATCATCGCGCTGCGGTAGTTGATCCCGTGCTCGAACACCGAGCGCGCCAGGACCAGGCCGTCCACCACTGTGACTGTCACGCAGACCTCGGTGTCGGTGGTGAGGCTCCGGCTGGCCACCGAGCCGTGCAGGTAGAGGTGCCGGTCGTCGAAGCCGTAGACGGTCGGCACCACCATCGGAGCGTCGTCGACGAGCACGCCGAGGTGGCAGACGAAGGCGGCCCGGAGCACGTCGAACAGGGCGGCGCGGTCGCGGCGCCCCTTCTCCTTCATCCGGCGCAGGGTGGTGCGCGGTGTCGCGGACAACCGCCCGTCGGTATCGGTCATGACTGATCTCCTGTCGGCCCCGCCGTTTCTACCGGCTCCGGCCGCGGTCCTCAAGGGCCGTGGGGTCAGCCGAGCAGCGTCCGCAGCGCCTCGGCCAGGCCGGAACCGGCGGTGACCGGGCGGGCGAAGGACAACCGGGTGTCGGCGTGACCGTCCGGCCGCTCCGTGCGCAGCACGATGCCCTCGGCGTCGAGCGCGACCGGGACGATCCGCGTCGCACCGGCGGCGTCGACGAGCGCGCCGAGCCGGTCGAGGACGTCGCGGTGGCACCGCGTCAGGTGCGCGAGGTGGGCCGCCTCGTCGACGGCGATCGGATCCGGGCGGGCGGCACGGTACGCGCCGAGGTCCATCGCGACGGGATCGGCGGCCCGGTCGAGGACGACCTCGTCCGGCGCGATCGCCCACAGCGCCACCGGGGGCAGGTCGAGCAGCGACATCACGGTGGCCGGGTCGCAGGAGTCGAGGGCGGCCGGGTCGAACCGGCGGGCGGTGCCGAGGATCCGCAGCCGGGCGCGCACCCGGGAGCGCACGGCGACCGGGGCGAGGTGAGTCACGTCGAGGCGTACCGCGCCGGTGTGGCCGCGCGCGGCCACCAGCAGGCCGCCGGTGCGGCTCATCGCGTCGACAGCGAGGACGACCGTGCCGTCGGGGAGGACGGCGTGGGCGGAGAGGAGGTCGGCGGTGCTGTCGCCGAGTGTCAGCCGCAGCGAGGAGGCAGCGCTCAGCACGCACCGGGCGGCGACGGCGTCGCGGGGTGTGGAGGTGACCGCCGACGGCCCGGCGGCGACCGGGGTGACACCGGCCGACGGGGCCGGGCGCCCGGCGGGGTGCAACGCCATGTCTGTCTCCTCGGCCGGGAAGGGGTGAAGTCGGCCCAGGTCAGACGGTAGTAGGTAAGGCTTACCTGTGCAACGGCGGGTGGGGTGCCGAAGACGCGGTACGGGTCACGACGGTGACCGTCGTGACCCGTACGGGCGTGCTGTCCGATTTGTCAGGCGGGCTGGTAGGTGAGGCAGTCGCTGACCGTGGCGCCCGGGCCCACCGTGATCGACTCGGCGGTGCAGGCGAGGTTGGTGTTGTAGACGCACTCGGCCCGCGCGCACGCGCCAACCGCGCCGGTGACCTCCTTCATCCCGCCGCTGAGCGACGACTCGACGAACGTCGCGCAGGAGGCCGCGTCGGCGGTCGCCGCCACGGTGATCGCGGGAGCGTGACAGCCGCTGTCGTTGAAGCTGCACGCGGTGGCGGCGCATTCACGTACCGGCGGAGACTGCAACAGGGTCTTCATGGTGCCTCCAAGTCATGCGGGCCGGCGGACGGAAAGGCCGGCCTCGTGGTGCTCGAATGCCATCTCGTATTTGCCGTGCGGCCCGGTGCTCAAACCCGTCGGCCGCCAGTGAGGATCATGCTCACCTTAACAACGGAATGCGCGGTAGGCAGCCGTACGGTGCCGTTTCCGCGCCGAATTCCTTTGGACGAAGATAAGGCTAACCTTTGTTAGGTGAGTCTTTCTTGACTCGCCGCCACGGCGGGTGCCGGCGCGCGTCAGCCACCCGTCAGACCCGGATTGAACTGCTCGGACGCCGCTGTCGCTCCGCTCGCGGTCGGTGCGCCGGTGACGGAGTGAGCGAGCGCGTGACGACGGCGATTCCGCCCACGGCCGGCGCCATTCGGGTCGCCGCCGGAATGAGCCCGGGAAATCAACGCAACGGCCGGGACTCGGGCCGGCCCGGTGGTCGGAATGCGAATCCGGTGGCCGGAGGCGCAGGCTCCGCATTCGCGATGTCCTCCGGGCGGGGGTCCCCCGTCGGCGTGGTCGTGGCACCCTGAGCGGATTGCGGGCCCGGCGGACGCGGGGCGGGACGGGTGGAGACGGCGTGATCGAGGGGTGGCACGGCTGGTTCGGCACGATCAACGGGGTCGTGCTGCTCACGGTGGCCGCGTTGCCGGCGGCCGCGCTCGTGGTGTGGGTCCTGGCCCGGCGGCGCGGCGGCACGCGGCCGGCGTGGCGGCGGTCGCTGGCCGAGGTGGGCATCGTCTACGGGACCGTGCCGTGGGTCTGGCTGATCATGCTGCCGGGGGACGGCGCCGGCGTGGTCCCCGGCCGGGTGAGCCTGGTGCCGCTGCGGGACCTGCTCACCGTCCTCGCGGGCGGGCCGCTGACGGTGACGGTCCAGATCGTCGGCAACCTGCTGGTGTTCGCGGCGCTCGGGTTCCTCGCCCCGCTGCGGTTCGCGGCGCTGGCGTCGGTGCCGCGGATCCTGGCGCTGGCGGCCGGCTGCTCGGCCGTGGTCGAGGTGGCGCAGTACGTCCTGCGGCTGGACCGGGTGTCCTCCGTCGACGACGTCCTGCTCAACACCGCCGGCGCCGGGCTGGCCGCGCTGGCGTCGCGCCGCTGGTGGCGCGAGCCGGCCGAGGTGCAACCGGCCGCGACCGGTCCCGGGGCCGGCCCGCTGAGCGGGGCGCGGCCCGGGTAGCCGGGACGCACGATGGGCCGGGACGCACGATGGGCCGGGACGCACGATGGGCCGGGACGCACGATGGGCCGGACCTGCCGGCCCGGCCCATCGCGTGCGTCAGGTCGACGCGATCAGTATCCGCTCAGGAGATCTTCTTCGCCAGAGCGGTGGTGGCGCCGCCGTGCTCGTACGAGACGAGCAGCGAGGTGCCGGCCGGGAGCGACCCGCTCAGCGGCAGGACGAGCGTGCCGTCCTTCCGCAGGCTGGCCTGGGTCTGCGCCACGACCTGGTTGCCGTCCCAGAGGAAGGCCCGGGCGGTGCCGGCCTTCTTCACCTGGAGCTGGACGGACACCTTGCTCGCGTTGCGGGTGACCTTCTTGATCTTCACGGTGTTGTCCGCCAGCTTGGCGTAACCACCCGGTGCGACCCCGTCCGACACGGACTGCAGCAGGGTCTGCGGCGAGTCCACGCTCAGCGCCGCGGTGTCGGGCATGATCGGAGCCTTCGGCGCCGACGGCTTCGCCGGCAGGTCCGGCAGCAGCGCGTTGCCCCAGCGCCACGGGTCGGCCCGTACGCCGCTCCAGGTCGACCAGCCGACCCGGGTCTGCGAGCTGAGGTCCTGCGTGTCCGAGTCGTTGACCAGGATGTTCAGGCCCATCCGGCTCGGGTCGATGGTGTCCGGCAGCACGCTGAACGGAATCTTGACCTCGATCCGGTACCCGGTGTACGGGTTGCTGGTCACCACGGAGGCGATCTCCACACCCGGCGCGGTCTCCGGGCCGCCTTGGTGGTTGTCCCGCTCCCGGGCGAAGCACGGCGGGTTCCCGTTGGCCGGGTCGTTCGTGGCCGGGAAGAGCGCCATGTTGAACACCGTGGACGTGTTCGCCGAGTTGCCGCGCGGGTCGATGCCGAACTCGATGTTGTCGTTGCGCCGCGGACGCTTGCAGTCCTCCGGCGGCAGGACGGTGCCGAGCACGTCATCGGTGATGTTGAAGATGGCGTACAGGGCGTCGTCGGTGTGGGTGAGCTGGGCGGTGCCGGAGATGTCCGACGCCGGGGCGGCGGTGCCCTCCCAGCGGGTGGAGATGTCGATGACCTCGCCGGTGTACTCGTGGTCGTGACCGTGACCGTCC
Organism: Micromonospora sp. CA-248089; assembly: GCF_050948515.1. Classification (NCBI taxonomy): domain Bacteria; kingdom Bacillati; phylum Actinomycetota; class Actinomycetes; order Micromonosporales; family Micromonosporaceae; genus Micromonospora; species Micromonospora sp. CA-248089. Next base: position 3,903,743 of record NZ_CP192016.1, on the reverse strand, counting down.
ACCGTCGGCGCGGTGGCGGCCTTCGGGATCGTGGTGGTCGGCACCAGGTTGAACGCGCCCGGCTCGTTCGCGCTGCCACCGGTGTAGCTGGTCTCGATCTGCACCCGGTAGGCGCCGTTGTCCGGGGCCCGGTTGGCCGTCGGCAGCGACGTGTCGGTGTTGGTGACGGTGAACGTCACCGAGGTGGTGGCGCCCGGCTGGAGCCCGCTGTACGGCACCTGCTGCTCGGCCACCGAGAAGCCGGCGGGGACGTTCAGCTTGACCGCGCCGGACTCGACCCGGGTGCCGTGGTTGGTCAGGTTGACCTTGACACTGCGGGTGCCGCCACTGGAGATGTTCAGCAGGGACTCGATGAGCGCGTCGAGCTGCTGGGTCTTGTTGCGTACGGTCCAGGCGCGGAAGTCGGCGATCTCCTCCAGCGGCTCCAGGGTGCCGCGCACCGGAGCGGTGCCCTGCACGCGGGCGCTGCTGGTGCCGCTGCCGTCCTTCTTGCTGGTCAGCGTGGCGTCGAGCTTGAAGCGGGTGCCCACCTCGACCTGCGCGGGCGGGGTGACCGTGAAGGTCTTCACGACCTCCTTGCCCGGCGTGAGCGTGCCGACGTTGCCGTTACCGGTCACCGTCCAGCCGGCCGGGACGTCCAGGGTGACCTTGGCGCCCGGGATGGCCTTCTCGGCGTAGAGGACGGTGTCCACCTTGATGGGCTGGCCGCCGACGGCCTCCCAGGTGCGCGGACGCACGTGGACCTCGGTGCCCAGCGGCAGGCCGCCCGGGGCACGCAGGGTGGCGCCCTGCAGCGCGCCGGTGCCGGCGCCCACGTTCGGGTCCGGGTACGGGGTGCGGGTGTCGATCAGCGTCAGCCGGTTGCAGCCGATGGCGTCCGGGTTGGTCGTCGGGAAGGAGCTGTTGCCCCAGCCCTGCGACACGTACTCCCGGCGGGCCCAGGTCTGGACCGTGTTCCACCGGTTGCCGTCGTGGCGCGCCGACTCGTAGCCCTGCCAGGTGCCGAAGATGACGTTGCTGGCCTCGGCCGGCGTGAACGTGGTCTCGCAGGCGGGGCCGTTGGTGCCGGTGGTGCCGCTGCCACCGGTCTGGAAGATGCGGGAGACCCGCCAGGGCTCGAGCCCTTCCTTCTTGATCTGCTCCGGGAACGCCTTCGGGTCGGCCGCCGCGTAGAAGGCCTCCACGGCCAGCATGGCCGCCTTCTGGTGGTTGCCGTGGTTGCCCTGGGTTGCCGAGGGGTTCATCGTGAGGATGACCTCGGGCTTGGTGGTCCGCAGGACCCGCACGATCCGGGACAGCGTCTCCTGGTGGCCCCAGACCTCCTCGGTCAGGGGAGCGCTGGCGGTGTACCAGAAGTCCAGCGCGTCCAGGTTGTAGATGTGCTCGATGCCGGCCCAGCCGACGGCCTTGCGCTCCTCGGCCTCCCGCAGGATGCCGAGTTCCGGGCCCTCCTCGAGACCGGTGGCGTTGCCACCGCCCTCGCCGCGGGTGGTGGTGATGACGCCGGCCTTCATGCCGTGATACTCGTTCCAGTATCCGAGCATGCCGAGCTGGCCGGCCTCGTCGTCCGGGTGGGCGCCGATGAACATGATGTCCAGGTCGACCGGCTTGTCGGACTTCTTGGCCTGGGGCTTCGGTGCTGCTTGCTGGGGGTTGGCCTGGGCCGGAGTGGCCAGGCCCAACGACAGCAGACCGCACATGGCGATCGCTGCGCTGGTGCGCCATCTCATGGGCATACCTCTTCGTCTCGAAGCGAGAGTGCTGCGGCTGGGGACGGTCGGCCCGGCACGGGCCGGCTGACACGTGGCTCGTGCCGGGCCGTGATGCAGACAGCTGTCCACTGAGGACCGTCAGATCCTCGTGGGTCGTGGTGCTCGACAACGGGATGGTGGTGCTCGCGCACCGTCACGGGGGTGAGCGGTTCGCACGGTGGTGACGTCGGTCTACCGGAAGGCCTTCGGGCCGTAACCTAGGGATCTTGCGGAGGCGTCGTCAATAGGCTCGGACGACTTTCTTCCTTATCCGAATAAACAATCGCCCCTGCTCAGCGCGATCACGGGGAGGTCGACAGTGACCTGTGGACAGTCTATGTCCCGGTTTGGGACCCCGATGTGAACCACAGGGCTCGTTTTTGCCTGCCATGTCGGGCTGGCCCCGGCCCGCCCCGCTTGTCGGCCGCGGAACTTTCCCTGGTCGGCGGACCGAGATCATCTCGTTACTTGACGGCAGAATTTTTTCTCACTAGGAAGAAAGTGTGTCTGACAAAGCCCCGACCAGCCCGGTCAGCCGTGAGCGGTCCCGTGAGATCAAGCGTCTCTCGGTGATCTTGGCCGCCCGGCAGGCCCGGCGGCTGTCCCGCGTGGACCTGGCCGAGATGACCGGCCTCTCGGCGGCCACGGTGACCGCGCTCGTGCGGGAACTCGTCGCCGAGGGCTACCTCATCGAACGTGGCCCCGGTGCGCCCACCACCGGCCGGCCCCGGGAGATGCTCGAGTTCAACCCCCGCGCCGAGCTCGTCGCGGCGGTGTCGCTGGAGCCGCCCCGGATCAGCTGCGAGATCGCCGACAGCGAGGGCGCGGTCATCGCGCACCGCGTCGCGCGGCTCGGCGCGAACGTGGTGGACACCGTCTGCGAGTTCGTCCTCGACCTGGTCGGCGACAACCTGCCCTCGCTGCGCGGCGTCGCGATCGCGGTGCCCGGCGTGTCCAGCAACGGCGCGGTACGCCTCGCGCCGTCGGTCGGACTGGTCGAGGCGTGGCCGATCGGCGAATCCGTGCAGCGGCGGCTCGGCGTACCGGTGGTCGTCGACAACGACGTCAACCTCATGGCTGCCGGCGAGTGCGTCGCCGGCGCCGGCGCGGACGTGGCGAACCTGCTGCTCATCCACGTGGCCGACGGCATCGGCGCGGGTCTCGTGCTCGACGGCAAGGTCCGCCGCGGTGCCAGCGGCGCCGCGGGCGAGGTCGGCTTCCTGCCGCTGGGCGGCACCGCCGAGCGCCGCTACAGCGGCGTCGGCGAGTTCGAGGCCCGGTGGTCGGTCAACGCCGTCGCGGAGCGGGTCGTCGCGCTCAACCCGGGCCGCCGGCCCGAGTCGCCGGTACGGGAGCTGAGCCGGCTCGCCGCGACGTCGGAGCCCGCCCGCGCCTACCTCGACGAGGTCCTCGGCGCCTGGGCCGGGCTCATCCTCTCCTGCGCCTGCGTGGTCGACCCGGGGCTGGTGCTGCTCAGCGGCGCCGCCGCGGAACTCGACGACGCGGCCCTCGACCAGCTCCAGAATCTCGTCTCCGCGCGGACCCCGGCACCCACCGAGGTGCGCCGGGCCACCCTCGGCGACCAGGCCGTGCTGCACGGAGCGATCAGCTACGCGCTCTCGGCCGCGGTGCCCCGACCCTCGCTTCCCTGACCGAAACCGCCCCCGACGCCCCCGACCCCGACACCCCACCCGCACCCACCACCCACCTCACCGACGCCGTCGCGGCGACCGCGTCCGTACCCACGGACGGCCGGTCGCGGCGCGATGCGTCGCGCCCCGGTCCGGGCGCGACGCGCTGATCTTTCTTCCCGCTTCCGATAGTTCCCCCGCACAGTGGAGGTACCAATGAAACGTCGTTTGGCCCTGGCCGTCGCGTTCAGCGCGCTGCTGGCCGTCAGCGCATGCGGCAGCAGCGACGACGACAAGGACGCCGGCTCCTCCGGCTCCGCGTCGGCCGAGAAGGTCGTCATCTACAGCGCCCGTGACAAGTCGGTCACCGACTACGTCGTCGAGCAGTTCACGACCAAGAACCCCGAGTACAAGGGCAAGGTCGAGGTGCTCAACATGGGCGCCCAGGAGGTGCTCGAGCGGGTCCGCGCCGAGAAGGCCAACCCGCAGGCGTCGGTCTGGTGGGGCGGCACCCAGCAGGGCCTCGCGGCCGGCGCGTCCGAGGGCCTGCTGGAGTCCTGGCAGCCGTCGTTCGCCTCGAAGATCGACGCGCGGTACAAGGACGCCGAGGGCCGCTGGTTCGGCGAGATCCTGCTGCCCGAGGTCATCATGTACAACAACAAGGCGCTGACCCCGGAGACCGCGCCGAAGGACTGGGACGACCTGGTCGACCCGAAGTGGAAAGACAAGATCATCATCCGGGACGTGGCCGCCTCCGGCACCATGCGCTCGATCTACGCCTCGATGATCCAGCGCTACACCCCGGACGGGTCGAACCCGCAGCCCGGCTACGACTGGCTGCGCAAGCTCGACGCCAACACCGTCGAGTACGCCGCCAACCCCAGCGACCTGTACCTGAAGATGTCGCGTGAGCAGGGTGTGGTCAGCGCCTGGAACCTCCAGGACATCCTGCTGCAGGCCAACGAGAAGATGCCGTTCGGCTACGTGATGCCGGCCTCGGGCGCCCCGGTGCTCGTCGACGGCGTGGCCGCGGTCAAGGGCGGCAACAGCGAGGGCGCGAAGAAGTTCCTCGAGTTCCTGTTCGACGACTCGCTGCGGGCCAGCCTGGCCAAGGACTACTTCCAGATCCCCGCTGTCGACATCGCCGAGAAGCCCGAGTGGCTGACCAAGCTCGACCTCAAGCCGATGAACGTCGACTGGGACGTGATCGGCAAGAACGAGACCGCCTGGATCACCCACTGGAACGCCCAGATCAAGGGCAAGGGCTAAGACGCTCGGAACCGGGTCGTGCTCCGGCACGGCCCGGCTTCGTCCTGGAAGGACCCACGAAATGATCGATGTCCGACTGACGGCGGTCAGTAAGCGCTTCGCCAAGTCGAGCGACTCCGCGGCGGTCGATGACGTCACCGTCACCATCGGCGCCGGCGAGTTCTTCACGCTGCTCGGACCGAGCGGTTGTGGCAAGACGACGACGCTGCGCATGGTGGCCGGCTTCTACTTCCCGACCTCCGGTCACATCCACTTCGGCGACGACGACGTCACGCACTGGACGCCCAACAAGCGGGACACCGGCATGGTGTTCCAGAACTACGCGCTGTTCCCGCACATGACAGTGGCGCAGAACGTCGCGTACGGGCTCAAGGTCCGCCGGGTCTCCCGCGCCGACCAGGCCCGCCGGGTGGAGGAGGCGCTCGCCCAGGTGCACCTCGCCGGGTACGGCGACCGGCGCATCGACGCGCTCTCCGGCGGCCAGCAGCAGCGCGTGGCGCTGGCGCGGGCCCTGGTGATCCGTCCCCGCACCATGCTGCTCGACGAGCCGCTGTCCAACCTCGACGCGAAGCTGCGCGAGGAGACCCGCGCCGAGATCCGGCGCATCCAGCGGGAGAGCGGCACCACCTCGATCTACGTCACGCACGACCAGGCCGAGGCGATGGCGATGTCGGACCGGATCGCGGTCATGGAGTCCGGCCGGGTCCAGCAGGTCGGCACCCCGCACGAGGTCTACTACCAGCCCGCGAACGCGTTCGTGGCCCGGTTCATCGGACGCAGCAACGTGCTGAGCCTGCCGGTGACCGGCGCGACGGAGCAGCGCGTCCAGGTACGCCTGCCCGGCGGCGCCACGATCGAGGTGGGTGCCCCCACCGGACACGGCCTCACCGAGGGCGACACCGCACTGGTCTCGGCCCGCCCCGAGCACATCGCGCTCGGCGGCGACGACGACACGGCGGCCATGCGCGGCCGGGTCAGCCACGTCGAGTTCACCGGCATGGCCACCCACGTCACCGTCGACGTCGACGGCGACGAGGTGATGGCCGCCCTGGTCGACGCGCCCGCCGGGATGGCGCTGGGCGACGTCGTGGGCCTGCGGCTCGTACCGGAGCGGCTCTGGGTGGTCAAGCCGTGACCGCGGCGACCCCGACCGCCCCCGGCTGGGCGGCGGCCCTCGGCCGGCGCCTGGCCGGCGGGGCGAACTCCCGATGGTTCCCCTACCTGCTGGTGCTGCCGCTGGTCCTGGTGCTGTGGGGCTTCGTCGTGCAGCCGATGTTCGCCACCTTCCGGGAGAGCGTCAGCGCCAACGGCACCGACAACTACCTCCAGTTCCTCTCCTCCTCCGGGGTGGCCCGCGAGTCGCTGTTCACCTCGCTGTTCATCTCCGCGGCGAGCGTGCTGCTCTGCGGCATCGTCGGCGTGGCGATGGCGTTCCTGCTCAAGCGGTTCCACTTCCGCGGCCGGCGGCTCATCGAGGCGTTCATCCTGGTGCCGGCGGCCCTGCCGCCGCTGATCGGTGCCGTCTCGTTCCAGCTGCTCTACAGCAACATCGGCATCGTGCCGCGCGGCCTGCAGGCGCTGCTCGGCACCGACAAGCCGGTCCTGGCCTTCGACGGCATCGCCGGTGTGCTCGTGGTGCACACGTTCACCATGTACCCGTTCTTCTACCTGGCCGCCTCCGCGGCGCTGGCCGGAATGGACCCGTCGGTCGAGGAGGCGGCGTACAACCTCGGCGCGGGCCGGGTACGCGTGTGGCGCACCGTCCTGCTGCCGATGCTCACCCCCGCGCTGATCTCGGCGTCGCTGCTGGTCTTCATGACGTCGCTGGCGTCCTACACCGCGCCACTGCTGTTCAACGTCAGCCAGACCATGACGATGCAGATCTACATCAACCGCACCAACGGCGACCTGCCGATGGCCTCGGCGTACGCCTCGGTGCTCGGCATCGTCTCGATCATCTTCCTGCTGGCCATGCGCTGGTACGAGGGGCGGCGCAACTACCAGTCGCAGTCCAAGGGCGTCTCGGCGGTGCGGCGGGAGATCACCAACCCGATCGGCCGCTGGCTCGCCCCGCTCGCCTCGGTGCTGGCCACGCTGGTCCTGCTCGCCCCGGTCGGCGCGATCGCGCTGGTCGCGTTCTCCGCGGACCGGTCCTGGACGACCGAGGTGCTGCCGCCGACGTACACGTTCGAGAACTTCGTGACCATCTTCACCGACCCCAAGGCGTTCCAGCCGATCCTCAACTCGGTGCAGATGAGCCTGCTCGCGGTCGTCGGCTGCGTGGTGATCGGTGTGCTCATCGCGTACGCGGTGCGGCGGCTGACGTTCGTCGGACGCGGCCTGCTCGACGTGGCCGTGATGATCGCCTGGGCGCTGCCCGGCACGGTCGTGGCGATCAACCTGATCTCGGCGTTCAGCACCGGCAACGCGTTCAGCTTCGGGCAGGTCCTGGTCGGCACGTTCTGGATCCTGCCGCTGGCCTACTTCGTGCGGTTCCTGCCGATCGTGTTCCGGTCCAGCTCGGCGACGCTGGCGCTGATCGACCCGTCGCTGGAGGACGCCGCGCGCAACCTCGGCGCGTCCTGGCTGCGCGCGTTCTACACGATCACCGTGCGGCTGATGCTGCCCGGTGTGCTCGCCGGCGCGCTGCTGGCGTTCGTGCACGGCGTCGGCGAGTTCGTCGCCTCGGTGCTCATCTACACCTCGTCGACGGTGCCGATCTCGGTGGCCATCAACAACCGCATGTACAGCTTCGAGCTGGGCACCGCGGCCGCCTACGGCATGCTCCAGGTGCTGCTCATCTTCGTGGTGATGTGGTTCTCCGGACGGCTGGAGAGCAGCCGGACCGCGACCCGGAGGGCCGAGCAGTGGACGAACTGATCGAGCGGTGGCGGACCGGGGGAGGGCTGCTCCCGGTCACCCGGGTGCCCGGGCACGCGTTCGCGGCCGTGACCGAGGCGGCCGACCTGGCGGTGCTGCCGGTCGGGGCGGTCGAGTGGCACGGTCCGCACCTGCCGATCGGCACGGACCTGATCCTGGCCGAGGGCTTCGCCGGGGAACTGGCCACCGGGTCCGCCCGGGCCGTGCTCTACCCGGCCGCGCCGTACGCCGCCTGCCCGGGCCAGACCCGGCCGTGGCCGGGCACCGTGGCGCTGCGGCCGGAGATCGCCGTCGGCTACCTCGCCGACGTGCTCGGCGGCATCGTCGAGGCGGGCTTCCCCCGGGTGCTCGTGGTCAACGGGCACGACGCCAACATGTCCACCGTCCGTGCGGCGATGGAGTGGGTGTCCGGCCGGCAGCGGGCCAGCATGATGCTGGTCAACTGGTTCCAGCTCCTCGGCCCGGACGAGACCGCCGACATGTTCGGCGAGCTGCCGGCCCGGGGGCACGGCGGCGCGTACGAGAGTTCCGCGGTGCTCGGCTTCGACCCGGCCGCGGTGCGCCTGGACGCGGCGCCGGACCTGCCGCCGAAGCCGAAACTTCCCACCCCGTACCCGTACGTGCTCGTCGAGTCCCGGCCCGACCCCTGGCAGGGCTGGTCGGGCCACATCTCGCTGGCCGGCGAGGAGGCCGGCGACCGGATCCGCGTCACCGCCGGCGCACGCCTGCGTGAGCTGGTCGAGGCGTGGCTCGCCGCGCCGCTGCCCGGGCCACCCGGCGCCGACGGCGAGGACCAGACGACCGGATGAACCACGTGCGGCACGCCGCACGACAACGCACCACCTCGGGAGGCCACCATGAGCTCGTCACTGACCGTCTACCAACAGCACCATCTCCGCGTCGTGTTCGACCACCACGTCGCAAACCTCTACCCGGCGATGGTCACGGCCAGCAAGGCCCACGTCGTCATGCTCGCCGAGCAGGGACTGATCTCCGACGAGGCCGCCGCGACGATGCTGCGCGGCCTGGTCGCCCTCACCGGTGACCGGCCCGAGGAACTGGAGTACGACGGCAGCGTCGAGGACGTCTACTACACGCTGGAGAAGCGGCTCGCCGCCGCGGCCGGCATCGAGGTGTCGCAGCTGAGCGTGCAACTCGCGCGCAGCCGCAACGACCTCGACGCCGGCGTCTTCCGGATGGTGCTGCGCGACCAGCTGCTCCAGGTGCTCGACGCCCTGCTGGCCACCGGCCGTACCGTGCTGGACCGCGCGGACCGGCACGCCGACGTGGTGATCATCGGGTACACGCACCGCCGCCCGGCCCAGCCGACAAGCATCGGGCACGTCTTCGCCGGCTACGCCGAGGCGCTCGCCGGCGAGGCGGCCGCGTACGCCGACCTGCTGGACGAGATGAACCGCTCGCCGCTGGGCTCGTGCGCCTTCGCGGGCACCGACCTGGACATCTCGCCCCGCCGGCTGGCCGACCTGCTCGGCTTCGACCAGCTCATCGTCAACTCGTACGAGGCGGTGGCCGGCGCCGACCACCTGGTCCGGGTCGCCACGCTCAACGCGCAGGCGCTCGCCACCGGCGCCCGGCTCGCCCGCACGCTGATGGACTGGCTGAGCTGGGGCTGGGTGGTCACGCCCGGCGAGTTCACCCAGGGCAGCAGCATCATGCCGCAGAAGCGCAACCCGGTGGTGCTGGAACACCTCGTCTCGATGGCCGGCGCCGCCGCGGCCGACGCCGCGAGTGTGCTCAACAACGTCGGCGCCGCCTGGTGGGAGGACTCGAACAACGCCACCACCGACGTGCAGGCCCGGCTCTGGGACGGCGACGACCGGGCGTACCGGTTCTTCTCCCTGCTCGGCGGCCTGATCGCGAAGCTGGACCCGCAGCGCCCGCCGTCCGGCGAGGAGATCGTCGCCTCCGGCGCGACCACCACCGCCGCGGCCGACGCGCTGGCCCGCCACGGCGTGCCGTTCCGGGGCGCCCACTCGCTGCTCGGCCGGCTGGTCCGCGGCGGCGCACCCGCCGGCTGGACCGAGGAGTCGGTCCGGTCCACCGCCGCCGACCTCGGTCTGGCGCTCGACGACGCCGCGGTACGGGACCTGCTGGCCGCCGCGGTCCGCCCCGAACTCGTGCTGCGCCGCGCCCAAGCCGACGGCCCCGGCGAGGCGGCCGTCCGGGACCAGGTCGGACGACTGTCTACAATGCTCGACGCGGTGCAGGAGCGGGCGCAGACGTTGCGCGAGCGGCTGACCCGTGCCGACGCGGCTCTCGCCGAGGCGGTCGCGGCGAGGGTAGGCCCGTGACAGGGCGGCAGACGCAGCTGGCCGTGGTCGCGGACGTCGTGTCGCGGCGACCACGTGATCTGGACCGACGGCCCGAAGGGCGATCTGACATCACCATGGAACGACCGGCAATTCCGCGCCTGCTCGGCATCGACTTCGGCGGCACCAAGATGGCCATCGGCGTGGGCGACACCGACGGCCGGCTGCTCGTCTCCGAGCGGCTGCCCACCAATGCCGAGCAGGGCGCGCAGCAGGCCCTCACCCGGGCGCTGGACCGGGCGCGCGAACTCGCCGAGCAGACCGGCGGCACGCTGGTCGCGGCCGGCGTCGCCTCGCCCGGCGTCGTCCACGACGACGGCATCGAACTGGCGCCGAACGTGCCCGGCTGGGAGCAGCTGCGGCTGGCCGACGCGGTCCGCGCCCACCTGAACCTGGCGCACGTGCGGGTCACGAACGACCTGAAGGCCGCCGCCTATGCCGAGCTGCGGCTCGGTGCGCTGCGCGACGCCGATCCGGGGCTCGTCGTCGGGCTGGGGACCGGGGTGGCCGCGGCGGTCACCGTCAACGGCGAGGTGCTTCCGGGCCGCCACGGCGCGTCCGGCGAGATCGCCTACGGACTGACCGATCTCAGCTGGCCGCCGCGCCTGGAACCGATGCTGGAGGCGACGTTCTCCGGCCGGGCCCTGGACGAGCTGGCGCAGCGGCTCGGCGTGGACGGCCGGGCGGCCGGCCTGTGCGCGGCGGCGGAGCAGCCCGGCCCGGTACGCGAGCAGCTCCGCCTGCGCGTCGACGAACTGGCCCGCCAGCTGGTCACCTGCTGCCTGCTGCTCGACCCGCAGCGGATCGTGCTGGTCGGCAGCGTCGCGGGCAACGACCTGGTGCGGGAGTTGCTGACCGAGCGGCTCACGCACACGCTGCCGTACCCGCCGGAGGTCGTGCTGTCGGACTTCGCGCAGGACGCCGCGCTGCTCGGCGCGCTCGCCCTGGCGACCGAGGCGCAGCCCGCGGTGGTCTGACCGCGACCACCGGGAGACGCCGCCGGGCGGGGCGCACGCAGCGCCCCGCCCGGTCCGGTTCCCGGCCGGCTCACCTGCGGAAGGCGGCCACCGCCTCCTGGATCGCCGGCCCGGTCGCCGAGGACGCCTGCGCCCACGACTCGAACTCCAGGGCGGCGGCGAAGTCGGCCGTCTCCGCGGTGCGCACCGACGTCTTGATGTCGCGGGCCAGCGCCGGGTCCAACGCCGCCCACCGTCGGGCGCGCTCGTGCGCGGCGGCCAGCGGGTCGTCGGCGAGCGTCGCGGCGAGCCCGACGCGTACCGCCTCAGGTCCGTCCACGCTCCCGCCGTCGAGCAGCAGTTGCAGGGCGCGTTCCGGGCCCAGCGCCCGGGTGAGGAACCAGGTGCAGCCCCCGCCGGGGTGCAGGCCGAGCTTCGTGAACGAGGCGATCAGCTTCGCCTTCGGCCCGACGATCCGGGTGTCGCAGGCGAGCGCCAGGTTCAGCCCGGCGCCCACCGCCGGTCCCTGCACGGCGGCGATCGTCGGGATCGGCAGCGCCCGTACCCGCAGGAAGCTGTCGTAGACGCGGTGCAGGTCGGCGCGGATCTCCGCGACGCCACGGCCGGGCTCGCCGAACAGGGCGGGCAGGTCGGCGCCCGCGCAGAACGCCGTGCCGGCGCCGGTGACCACGAGCGTCCGGGCGTGCCGGTCGGCCGCCACCTCACTGATCGCGTCGCCGAGCGCGTCGCGCATCTCGGCGCCGATGGCGTTGCGCCGGTCCGGGTCGTTGAGCGTGAGCGTCCAGCGCCCGTCCTCGTTGTGCAGTTCCACGGTGCTCATGACTTCGCCTCCTGCTCGGTCAGCCAGGACCAGACGGCCGCGCTGCCGCGCGGCACCAGCGCCGCGCCGAGCGAGGCGGCCCAGAACTGCTGGGTGCCGTTCTCGTCCCGCCAGGACCAGAGCCTGCGGGTGGACAGATGCAGCGGGTGCTCGCGGGTCACGCCCATCGCCCCGTGCAGTTGGTGTGCGCCGCGCGCCACCAGCGTCGCGGCCCGCCCGGTGAGCACCCGCGCGGCGGCGACCCGCAGCGGGTCCGGGCCGGTCAGCGCGGCGTCCAGCGCGGTGCCGGCCAGCAGCGTGTGCGCCGTCATCCGGGCCAGCGTCTGCCCGACCGCCTGGAACGCCAGCAGCGGCCGGCCGAACTGCTCCCGCGTCGTCACGTGCTGCCGGGTGTGCTCCACGGCGGCCTCGAGCGCGCCGGTCAGCGCGGCGGCGGTCAGCAGCGCCGCCTCGGCGCGTACCGTCGCGGCGGGCGCGACGCCGGTGAGCCGCACGCCGTCGGTGACCGGCACGTCGAGCGTCACGTCGTCGCGCGGCTCGGCGGCCAGGTTGCGGCCGGGCGTGACCCGGACGCCGGGGTGGTCGGCGGGTACCGCGAACGCCTCGTCGCCCGCGTACACCAGCAGTGTGCGCGCGACGGCGGCCCACGGCACGCGGGCGGCCGTGCCGCGCAGCCGCCCGCCGGTCACCGCGATCCCGTCGCCGGTGACCACCGTGGCGACGCCGTCGGGCAGGCCACGGCCGGCGGTGGCGAGCTGCCGGGCGGCCAGCACGGTCTCGGCCAGTGGCAGGGAGACGCCGTGGCGGCCGAGCCCACGCACGAGCGCCACCAGGTCGGTGAGCGTGCCGCCGGAGCCGCCCGCGCCCTCCGGCACCGACACGCCGGTCCAGCCCAGCCGGTGCACTGTGGACCAGAGCGCGGGCAGGCCGTCCGGGTCGCCGCCGTGCCCGCCGAGCACGTCGTCGGCCAGCTCCCGCAGCTCGTCGCCGCCGTGCCGGGGCGCCCGGGCGGCGCCCTTGGCGATGATGGTGCGCAACACCTCGGTGGTGCCGCCGCGGATGGAGAAACCCGGCGCGGCCAGCAGGCCCTGGGCGAGCAGCCCGGCCGGTCCGTCGCCGTCGGGGTCGGGCTCGACGTCGAGCACGGTACGGGCGATCTCGTTGACGTCGGCCTCGAACTCGGTGCCCAGGTCCTTCAGCACCGCCGCCGCGTGCACCGGGGCCTGCCCGGCGTCCAGCTCACCGGCGATCCGCCAGGCCAGCCCGCGCAGCCCGGCAAGCCGGGCCAGCGCCGTACCCAGCGCGGCGTCCGCGTCGCGCCGTGCGGCGCACGCGTCGACGGTGGCGGCCAGCAGCGGGTACGTGCTGAGCACCCGTTCCATCCCGCCGCGTTCGAAGGACAACTGCTCGGTGACCTGCGTCCAGCCGTTGCCGGCGGTGCCCAGCACGTGGTCGCCGTGCACCGGCACGTCGTCGAAGACGACCTCGTTGAAGTGGTGCTCGCCGCGCAGGTCGACGATCGGCCGGACGGTCACGCCGGGCGCGGACATGTCCACGATCAGCTCGGTCAGCCCGTCGTGCCGGTCGTCGCCGGTGCCGGTGCGGCACAGCACGTAGGCGTGCGTGGACCGGTGGGCGTGGCTGGTCCAGATCTTGCCGCCGGTGAGCCGCCAGCCGTCGCCGTCCGGGCGGGCCGTGGTACGCACCGAGGCGAGGTCGCTGCCGGACTCGGTCTCGCTCATGCCGAGGCAGAACGTCACCTCCCCGGCGGCGATCGCCGGCAGGTACCGCTCGCGCAGCGCGGGGGAGCCGTACCGCAGGACGGCCGGGCCGATCTGCCGGTCCGCGATCCAGTGCGCGGCCACCGGCGCCCCGGCGCGCAGCAGCTCCTCGGTGACCACCAGCCGCGCCCGGTTCGAGCGGGCCTGCCCGCCGTACTCGCGCGGCCAGGTCAGGCCGATCCAGCCCCGCTCCGCCAGCGCGCGGCTGAACTCCGTGTCGTACGAGCGCAGCCACGCGTCGCACACCGGCCGGAACCGGTCGCCGTCGCGCCACTCGCCGACCAGCTCCCGCACCTGCCGGCGCAGCTCACCGAGATCGTCGTCAGTCATCCTCTGTCCGTTCCCTTCGCCACTGAGTAGCCGCGCTCGGCGGCCCGCCGCAGCACGCCGACGGCCGCGGCGCGCTCGGTCGCCGCGACCGGCGGTCGGGGGACCGCGTCGTCGACGGGTACGCCGAGCGCGGTCAGGTGGGCGCGCAGCACGTCGCCGTCCGCGGTGACCTCCTCCAGCCGCGGATCCGCGCCGAGCCGCACCACGCCCCACCGGGTGTGCAGCCGCACCAGCGCGTCCGGTGCGGGCGCGGCGGTCACGTGCTCGACCGCGCGCACGATCCGGCGCGGGTCCCGGGCGCCGTGCAGCAGCACCAGTTCCCGCGCCGCCGCCGCGATGTCGGCGGCGCCACCGCCACCGGGGAGCCGTACCGTGGGCCGCTCCCGGGGGCCCAGGTACGACGAGTTGATCCGGCCGCGCAGGTCGACGTTGCCGGCGTCGAGCACCACCCGGTCGAACCGGTGGCGCATCGCCAGCAGCACGTCGGCGGTGCCGCCCAGCCAGCCGAACCCGCCGGCGTACGCCGGGTAGTCGGTGGTGCTCGTGGGCACGTCGGCGCCGGCCCGGTGCGCGCTGGCGCCGGCCTCGAAGACCTGGCTGAACGGTTCGCCGGGCAGCGCGTACGCGCACTGGCCGGCCAGCACCGGCCAGTGGAAGCCGGTGAACACCCAGCCGCCGCGCCGGAACTCCCGCGCCGCCCGGACCAGGAAGTCCGCGGTGCTCACCGCACCTCCTCGGCCAGCCACCGCCGGAAACCGTCGGCGGTGGCCGAGCAGCGGGTGTACCGCTCGTACGCCCGCACGTCGCGCGGGTACCGGCCGACCGCGCCGTCGGGGCGTACCGCGCCGGGGTGTTCGACCACCGCGTCGACGAGCAGCCCGGGGATGCTGATCCCGGCGGCGCGTACCGTCTCGGCGTCGGTGACCTCCTCGGCGACGAGCACCGTGCGGCGGGCCGCCTGGGCGGCGACGAGCACCTCACCCAGCGGGCCCCGGATCACCCCGTTGCCGTCGGCGTCGGCCAGGTCGACGTGGACGAACGCCACATCGGGCCGCTCGGCCCGGACCACCCGCGCCGGCCCGAACGCCGAGTCCACCCGGGACAGCCGGCCCCGGCTCCAGTCCTCGTCCACGTAGCCGGTGCCGGGCAGGTCCGGCACCGGCATGAACGGCACCCGCCAGGCGCCCGCGGTGAGCGCGGCGGTGAGCAGCCCGAGGCTCAGCTCGTGCAGCGTCACGCGGGTGTCGCCGTCCTGCGCGGCCCGCCGGAAGTTCCAGGCCGGCGCCGGGCCGACCGGGCTCCAGCAGTGGCCGTACGTGGCCGAGCGCAGCACCCCCGCGCCGAGCAGCTGGTCCATCAGCAGCCCGCCGGAGGCGATCACCACGTCCACGTCCCGGATCCGCTGCCGGATCATCTCGTGCCCGACGGCGAACAGTTGCGCGCCGAAGTTGCCCAGGTAGACCCGCCGGCCGGGGCGTACGTGCTCGGCCACGACGTCGGCGAGGGCGCGGCTCACCGGTACGCCTCCGCCAGCATGTGCAGCCCCGGGCCCAGGTGCGCGCCGCCGTCGAGCTGGACGAGCTGGCCGGTCATCATGGCGGCGGCCGGGCCGGCCAGGAACGCCACCAGCTCGGCGACCTCCTCGGCGCGGGTCGGGCGGCGCAGCGGCGTGGCCCGGTCCACCAGGTTGTCCCGCACGTGCCGGTCCGCCTCCGCGTCGAGCGCGGCGGTGAGCACCGTACCCGGCCCGAGGCAGTTGAGCCGGATGCCGTCGGCGGCCCACTCCAGGGCCAGCGTGCGGGTCAGCCCGAGCACGCCGGCGCGGGCCGCGACGGCGTGCGCCATGCCCTGCCCGCCGCGTTCCACACCGGACAGCGACATGTTCACCACCGCACCGCGGCTGCGCCGCAGGTACGGGTACGCGGCGGTGGTGAGTTGGAAGACGCTGGTGAGGTTCAGGTCGACCACCGCGGCCCAGCCGCGCGCCGAGATTCGCGCGGCGGGGGCGAAGAACTGCCCGCCGGCGTTGTTCACCAGCAGGTCGATCCCGTGGGCGTCGCCCACCTCGGCGACGGTGGCGGCAGCACGGGCGTGGTCGCGGACGTCGCAGACCGCGTACGCGTATCGGCCGTCCCCGCCGTTGGCCAGCTCTCCGGTGGCGGCGAGCGTGTCGGCGTGCCGCCCCAGCCCGGTCACGTGGGCGCCCAGCTCGACCAGGCGTACCGCCACCGCCCGGCCGATGCCGCTGCCGGCGCCGGTGACCACCGCGTGCCGTCCGGCGAGCACACCCGGGCGCAGCACGCGCACGTCGCTGTCGTCCTCGCGCGTCACCGGGCGGCCCTCGCCTCGCCGATCGCCTGCCGCCGCAGCAGTTGCGCCGGCCGGTAGCGGGGGTCGCCGAACGCGTCGGCCATCGACCGCAGGGCCTCGTACACCGTCCCCGCCCCGGCGGACCGCAGCGTCTCGAACGGCCCGCGCGGATGGTTCATCGCCAGGCGCAACGCCACGTCCACGTCCTCGGCGGTGGCGGTGCCCTCCTCGACCACCATGGCCGCCTCGTTCACCAGGCAGTGGGCGAGCCGGTCGCCGACCAGGCCGGGCAGCGCCGGCACCCGCACCGACGGCGCGCCGAGGTGATCCAGCAGCCGGTCGACGAAGCCGGGCACGGTGATGCCCGCCACCGGGTCCTCGACGACCTCGGCGAACACGGCGTCGTCGGCGCGCCGGTGCAGCCGGATCCAGCCGACCTCCGGGGGAAGCACGTCGGCCCAGCCGGCGTCCGAGCTGTCCAGCACCACGTTCTGCCGGGCCGCCAGCCCGGCCAGCTCCGACACCCGCTGCGGGGTCGGCGCGCCGAGGCTGACCACGGGGGCCGCCGGGCCGTTCGGTTGCCCCGGCTGCCGGACCACCCGGGCGTTGGCGTCGCGTGGCGGCTCGGTGGCGTAGTCGTAGAAGCCGCGGCCGGCCGCCTTGCCGGTCAGGCCGGCCCGGACCAGGCCGCGCACCTGGGGGATGGGCCGGTACCGGGGGTCGCCGAACTCGCGCAGCGCGGTCTCCGAGGAGGCCAGGTGGGTGTGCAGCCCGGTGAAGTCGAGCAGTTGCAGCGGTCCCATCGGGTGCCCGAGCGCGCCCCGGGCGACCGCGTCCACCACCGCCGCCTCGACGCCCTGCGCGAGGAGGAGCTGCGCCTCGTAGTACAGCGGGCGGCAGACCCGGTTGACGATGAAGTTCGGCGAGTCCCGGCACACCACAGCGGTCTTGCCGAGCGACTCCACGAGCGCCAGCGCCCGCCGTACCGTCGCCTCGGCGGTGGCCGCGCCGACGATCACCTCCACCAGGCGCATCCGGGTGGGCGGATTGAAGAAGTGCAGGCCGAGCAGACGTTCCGGGGCGCCGAACGCGCGGCCCATCTCGTTGACGCTCAGCGACGAGGTGTTGGAGGCGACGAGCAGGTCCGGCCCGCCGGCCGCGGCGACCCGGGCGAGCAGGTCGCGCTTGGCGTCCATGTCCTCCACGATCGCCTCGATCAGAACGTCCGCGCCGGCGAGCGCGGTCTCGACGTCGGCGGCGGCCTCGAGGTCGCCGGTCGCGCCGTCGGCGCGGATCCGCTCCAGGCCCGCGCGGCCCAGCTCGGCGGTGGCGTCGACGACCCGGACGGTGAGCCCCGCCGCGGCGAGGACCTGCGCGATGCCCCGGCCCATCGGACCGAGGCCGACCACGACGGCGATCACCGGGTCACCCGCTCGATCACGGCGGCGATGCCCTGCCCGCCGCCGACGCACAGGCTCGCCACGCCGTACCGGCCGTCGCGGCGGGCCAGCTCGTGCAGCAGCGAGACGACCAGCCGGGCGCCGCTCTGGCCGGTCGGGTGACCGAGGGCGATCCCGCCGCCGTTGACGTTCACCCGCTCCTCGTCCAGGCCCAGCGCGCGCACGTTCTGCACGATCTGCGCGCCGAACGCCTCGTTGATCTCGAACAGGTCGATGTCGCCGACGGTCAGCCCGGCCCGGCGCAGGGCCATCGGGATCGCCTCGGCCGGCCCGACGCCCATCATCGTGGGATCCACGCCGACCGCCGCGAACCCGGCGATCCGGCCCAGTGGGGTCAGCCCGTACCGCCGTACCGCCTCGCCGCTCGCCACCACGACCGCCGCGGCGCCGTCGGCCATCTGGCTCGCGTTGCCCGCCGTGACCGTGCCGCCGTCGGTGAACGACGGACGCAGCCGGGCGAGCCGGTCCGGTGTGGTGTCGGGGCGTACCGTCTCGTCGCGGTCCAGCTCGTCCAGCGGCAGCACCTCCCGCGCCATCGCGCCGGACTCCCAGGCCCGGGCCAGCCGCTGGTGGCTGCGCGCCGACCAGGCGTCCTGGTCGGCGCGGGACACCCCGAACTCGCGGGCCACCTTCTCCGCCGTCTCGCCCATGCTCATGCCGCAGATCGGGTCGGTGCCGCCGTCGCGCCAGCCGTCCTGGAGCAGGACGTCGCCGCGCCGCACCCCGTCCCAGCGCAGCGTGTACGGCGCCAGGTACGGCATCGTGCTCATGCTCTCCGCGGCCACCGCCAGCGCCACGTCGGCCTCGCCGGACCGCACCGACCGGTGCGCGAGCTGCACCGCCTTGAGGCCGGAGGCGCACGCCATGTTGATCGTCTGTGCCGGCACCGGCACCGGTACGCCCGCCGCGAGCGAGACCTGCCGACCCGGGTTCGGGCCGTTGCCCGCCTGGCGGCAGTTGGCGACCACCGTCTCGTCCACCGCCTCGGCGGGCACCCCGGCCCGCGCCAGCGCCTCGGCGCCGGCCAGCCCGCCCAGGCGCACCACCCGTACGTCGCGCAGCGCGCCGCCGTACCGGCCGTGCGGGGTACGCACAGCGCCGACCAGGAACGCTTGCCTGTCCATCACGGAACCTTCCGCTCGGCGCGTACGACGCGCTTGCTCTTGTGGGTGCTGCGCGGCAGCGTGCCCTCGGCAACGGTCTCCACCACCGCCCGCACGGTCAGCTCGGCGCGCACGGCGTGCGCCAGCTCGCGGGCCACCCGCTGGTCGTCGCCGGTCACCTCGACGCGCAGCTTGATGCCGGTGAGGTAGCCGGTCGCCGGGTCGGTGACGTCGTCGTCGAGGACGATCAGGTACTCGCCGCAGGTGCCGGGGGTGGCGCGGACCACCTGCTCGACCGCGGACGGGAACAGGTTCACCCCGCGTACCACGAGCATGTCGTCGGCCCGGCCGACGACGCCGCCGGGCAGCCGGGCGAGCGTGCGCCCGCACGGGCAGGCCGTGCTGTCGCGGACCACCACGTCGCCGGTGGCCCACCGCACCAGCGGCGTCGCCCGCTTGTCCAGGTGGGTGAGCACCAGCAGGCCGGGGGTGCCGTCGGCCACCGGCTCGTGGGTGTACGGGTCGAGCACCTCGGCGTACGCGAAGTCCTCGGCCAGGTGGCCGCCGGCCTGTTCCTCGCACTCCCAGGCGATCGGCTGGAACTCCAGGCTGCCGTAGCCGTCGAAGCACTTCGCGCCCCACCGCTGCTCGATGTGCGCGCGGGTGGCCGGCACTCCGGCGCCCGGTTCGCCACCGACCTGGATCCGCCGCACCGGCGAGTCACGCAGCGGTGTGCCGGCACGTTCCGCGGTCTCGGCCAGGTGCAGCATGAACGACGGTGTCCCGCCGACGGCCGTGGTGCCGTACCGGAAGATGGTGTCGATCTGACGCTGGGTGTCGCCGGACCCGGCGGGCAGCAGCGTCACGCCGATGCGCTGGTAGCCGGCTGTCGCACCGAGCCCGCCGACGAACCAGGCGTAGCTGAACAGGCACTGGTACACGTCGGTGTCCCGGACGCCC
This sequence comes from Micromonospora sp. CA-248089, assembly GCF_050948515.1. Classification (NCBI taxonomy): domain Bacteria; kingdom Bacillati; phylum Actinomycetota; class Actinomycetes; order Micromonosporales; family Micromonosporaceae; genus Micromonospora; species Micromonospora sp. CA-248089. The sequence continues at coordinate 3,884,141 of NZ_CP192016.1, read as the reverse complement.
TGGCTGTACGCGGCCCGCGCGTACAGGTCGGCCCAGCGGTCCAGGTCGTGCGCGGTCCACAGCACCGGGGTCGGGTTCGAGGTGGTGCCGGAGGAGAAGTGCACCCGGCGGCGGTCGGCCACCGGCGCGGCGACGGCGCTGCCCCACGGCGGGTGGGCGGCCAGGTCGGCCACGTAGTCGGCCTTGCCGACCAGCGGCAGGCGGCGCAGGTCGGCCAGGTCCCGGACGTCGCCCGGGTGGAAGCCGAGCGCGTCCCACCGGGTGCGGTAGAAGTCGCTGGCGGCGTACACATAGGACAGCTGTGCCTTCAGGCGGGTGAGCTGGTACGCGGCCAGCCGCTCGCGCGGCCACGTCTCGGCCTCGTGCCAGTGGCGCGCGGAGAACGGCCCGGTCATCGCGGGCTCCGGCGCAGCCCGCCGACGATGAAGTCGGCGTACTCGTCGGCGAGCCGCTGGCGGGTGTTGTAGTCGCCGCGCTGCGGGTCGTACCAGAGGCTGATCCAGTTCAGCGCGCCGAGCAGCGGCTTGGTGGCCAGCCGGCTGTCCACCTCGCGGAACACCCCGGCCTCGCGACCCTCGTCGATGACGTCGGCGAAGATCTGCTCGTACCGGTCGCGCATGGCGATCACGGTCTCCAGGGCCTGCTGCTGCGCCGGGGCCTCGCCGAGGCGGCGCATCTCGACCGCGCGCATCGCCACCCGCTGGAACGAGTTGCGGGTCATCATCAGCCCGGCGTGGTGGTGCGCCATTCGCCAGAGCCGGGTGGCCGGGTCGAGGCCGCCGTTGCCGGCGATCGGCTCGATGCCGTCGATCAGCTCCTGCATCCCGGTGGTGACGATGTCCAGGAAGACGTCCGCCTTGGCGCGGTAGTAGTGGTAGACGCGCCCCTTGGTGGCGCCCATCTCGCGGGCGATGTCGTCGATGGTGGTGGCCGCGTACCCGTTGCGGGTGAAGGCGGTGGCGGCCGCCTCCAGGATGTCCCGCCGGCCGGGGGCGGGCGGGCGCGTGGTGGTGTCGTCGTCGGCGCTCATGCCGCGGTCTCCGGTGCGGTGTCGGGTACGACGGCGAGCGGACGGATCGGTGACCCGGTGCCGCCCCGGATGGACAGCGGGGCGGCGATGAAGAAGAAGTCCCAGACCTCCTCGGCGGCCAGCGGCGCGAGGTTCATCGCCTCCATGATCGGCACGCCGTGGTCGACGAGCAGGTGGCAGTGCACCGCCAGCGCGGGGCTGGGCATGTGCTCGAACGCGATGGTGTCCGCGCCGGCCGCCACCACGCCGTGGTCGGTGAGCCAGCGCGCGCCGCTGACGTCCACGCCGGGTGCGCCGGTGGCGACACCGAGGTACGCGGCGTTGTCCGTCCACTTCTCGTCCCAGCCGGTGCGCACCAGCACCACGGCACCGGGGCGGGGGCGGGGCCGGTCGGCGAACCAGCGCTCGAACAGCTCCGCGCCGACGCCGTCGGCGGGCGTCAGCGGCCGGCCGAGCGCTACTGTCGCGTCCACCAGGTGACCTGGTGCCAGCATGGGCGGCAGGTCGTGCACGGACACGTCCGGCACCCCGCCGGCGTACGACTGGCTCGCCGTGACGTCCACGCCGCCGTACACCTTGCCGAGCCGGGAGACGTGCGCGAGCCCGTCGACGTGGGTGCCCACGTGCCCGCCCGTGGTGATCATCTCGGCGGCGGCGGAGACGCCGTCCGGGTACATGATCTCGCCGTGCCGCTTGGTCAGCGTGAAGCTGTACGGCGGGTGGTTCGGGTGGTGCGGGATGCCGGTGTACATCTGCTGCGCCAGGTCGAACACCCGGCTGGCGCCGGACGCGGGCCAGTCGACGCTCAGCCGCCAGGGCGCGCTCATGCCGCCACCGACGCCTTGATCGCCCGGCCCAGCACCAGCCGCTGGATCTCCGAGGTGCCCTCGTAGATCTCCAGGATCCGCTGGTCCCGGTAGAGCCGCTCGGCCGGGCAGGGCTTGCAGAAGCCGTCCCCGCCGAACACCTGCACGGCGGTGTCGACCGCCCGGTGCGCGACCTCGCTGGCGTACAGCTTGGCCATCGCGCCGAGGATGCCGACGTCGCCGCCCTCCTGGTGCGTCCGGGCCGCCTCGAAGGTGATCATCCGGGCGGCGGTGATGCCGGTGGCGACGTCCGCCAGCGGGAACGAGATGCCCTGGTTGTCGATGATCGGCCGGCCGAACGTCTCCCGCCGGACCGCCTCCCGCGACGCGACGTCGAAGCCGGCCAGGGCGACGCCGAGCGACTGGGCCGCGACGCTGATCCGCCCGGCGGACAGCGTCTGCATGGCCAGCCGCATTCCCCGGTTGAGGTCGCCGAGCACGTCGCCGTCGGGCACCCAGGTGTCCAGCTTGAGGTTGCTGGTGAGCGTCCCGCGGATGCCCATCTTGTCCTCGTACCTGTCGATGACCACGCCGTCGGCGTCCTTGTCCACCAGGAACGCGGTGATGCCGCGGGTGCCGGCCTGCGGGTCGGTGAGCGCGAAGACCACGTAGTACCGGGACGCGCCGCCGTTGCCGATGTAGATCTTCTCGCCGCGCAGCCGCCAGCCCGCTCCCTCGCGTTCGGCTGTGGTGCGGATGCGGGCGGCGTCGCTGCCGGCGCCCTCCTCGGTCAGCGCGAAGCTGATCGCCTCGCCCCGGGCCAGACCGCCGAGGTAGCGCTCGCGCTGCGCGGGCGTGCCGGCCAGCACCAGAGGGGTGGCGCCCAGCGCGTACGCGGTGAGGATCGCGCCGGTCGACGGGCAGGCGCGGGAGACCTCCTCGATGACCGCGCAGGCGGTGACGAACGACGCGCCCCGCCCGCCGTGCTCGCGCTCCACGAGCAGCCCGGCCAGCCCTTCGTCGACGAGCACCCGCACGCTCTCCCACGGGTAGCGCTGCTCCCTGTCGAGTTCCTCGGCCAGCGGCGCGAAGTGGCGCGCCGCCACGTCCCGGGCGAGGTCGCGCCAGTGGCGTCCCTCGTCGTCCAGGCGTGGCTCCCAGATCACGGACACGTGGTGCCTCCCGGTTCTCCGGCGCGGGCCGGTCGTTGCGCGCCGCGCCATACCGTTGCGTATGTCGAGATGTCTAGGCGGTGCTCGTTGTCGGTGTCAAGCGGATCCCGGATGCTGTTTCCCCTTGTGTGCGCGGCTTTCGGCGATGGTGGCTCGGATCTTGACGACATACCGATGGGTATGTTCGCCTGGTGCGGACGACAGGGAGGTGATCCGTGGAACCCGTCGGTTACGCGGTACACGACGCGGTGGCGGTCGCCACCATCGACCGGCCGCAGACCCGCAACGCGCTCAGCGCCGACGTCCTGCGCGCGCTCGCCGCGGCCATGGACCGGGCCGAGGCCGACCCGGAGGTACGGGTGCTGGTGCTGACCGGCGGCCCGCGGCTGTTCGCCTCGGGCGCGGACATCCGCGAGCTGCGCCGGACGTCCCCGGCCGACTACCTGCTCTCCGAGCGGCTGGAGTGCTGGAACCGGTTCGCCCGCTTCGGCAAGCCGGCCGTCGCCGCGGTCGCCGGATACGTCCTGGGTGGCGGGTGCGAGCTGGCCATGACGTGTGACGCGGTGGTCGCCGCCGACTCCGCCGTGTTCGGCCAGCCGGAGATCAACCTCGGCATCATCCCGGGCGCCGGCGGCACCCAGCGCTGGGCCCGCGTCGCCGGCCGGTTCCGGGCCGCCGAACTGGTGCTCGGCGGCCGCCTGGTGGACGCCTGGACCGCGCAGCGGATGGGCCTGGTCAGCCAGGTGGTACCTGCCGAACGGGTGGTCGAGGCGGGGATCGTGCTCGCCGCCTCGATCGCCGCCCGCAGCCCGGTCGCGGCCCGGCTCGGCAAGCAGGCGCTGCGGACCGCCGAGGAGGTCGGCCTGACCGCCGGCCTCGCCCACGAGCGTTCGCTGCTGCTGACGCTGCTGTCCACCGACGACCACATCGAGGGCATCGACGCGTTCCTGGAGAAGCGTCCGGCCCGATTCACCGGCCGATAGGAGAGAGACGTGACGCAGGTACACGAGGCCACCGACCCGGGCGCGGGCGAACGGCTCGGCCCGGCCGCCCGCGCCGCCCTGCTCGACGCGCTCAAGCGGCACGCCCGTACGCCGGGGGAGCCCCTGCTGATCCGCGTCCAGGGTGACGCGTGGCGGCACGAGCCGGACGACCTGGCCCAGCCGGTGGTGAGCGGGCAGTTGCACGAGCTGGTGCTGCGGGTGCACGCCGCGCCCGGCCCGGTGATCGTCCACGTCGACGGCGCCGTACGCGGCCTCGGGCTCGGCCTGGCGCTCGCCGCGGACCTGCGCGTCGCCGCGCCCACCGCCACGTTCGGCACCGGCTCGCCCGCGGCGTTCCTGGCCGGCGGTGCCGGACGGCTGCTCGCCGGTGTCGCCGGCACCGGCGTGCTGGCGCACCTGGCCTGGACCGGCGCCACGCTCGACGCCGAGGAGGCGCTGCGGCACGGCCTGGTCGGCTCGGTGTCCGCCGACCCGGACGCCGGGGTCGTGCTCGCCGCGCGGGTCGGCGCGATCGGCGCGGGCACGGCGTCCGCGCTGGCCCGCGCGCTGCGCGGCCGGGACCGGCCGGAGCTGACCGGCGCGCTGGACTACGAGTCCTGGCTGGCCGGCGTCGGGTGAGCCGGGGCGGGGGACCGCCGCTGCGGCGGTCTCCCGGGCCCGGTGCCGGAGCATCAGGCCACGGCCTCCAGGCCGGCGCGCGCGACCTCCATGTCCTGCGTGTAGTGCCCGCCGCTGACCCCGATGCCGCCGATCACCGCGCCGTCGGCGGTGATCGGGTAGCCGCCGCCGAAGACGACGAGCCGGTCGATGCCGGTGGTCGCGCCGGTGGCCAGGGGCGCGTCGTCCTTGATGAAGTCGTACCAGCCGTCGGTGGGCATGCCGAAGCCCGCCGCCGTGTACGCCTTGTCCTGCGCGACCTGCACCGACAGCAGCGCGGCGCCGTCCATCCGGGCGAACGCCTTCAGCACGCCGCTCTCGTCGACGACGGCGATGACGCAGGGCAGCGTCATCTGCTCGGCCTTGGCGATCGCGGCGGCGAGGATCCGCTGGGCGGCGCCGATCGTGACCGACGTCTTGGTGAAGTTGTCCATGAGGGGGTTCCTTCCGTGGTGGTGGGTGGGGTGGGACGGGCTCAGACGACGCCCGCGGCGCGCAGGCGGGAGATCTCGTCGCCGTCGAGCCCGGCGACGTCGCGGAGCACCTCGTCGGTGTGCTCGCCCAGCTCGGGCCCGACGCGGCGGATGCCGCCGGGCGTCGCGGTCAGCTTCGGCACGACGTTCTGCATCGGGAACTCGCCGAGGTCCGGGTGCTCCAGCCGGACGATCGCCTCCCGGGCGGCGAAGTGCGGGTCGGTGAGCATCTCCTTGGCGGTGTAGATCCGGCCGGCGGGGACACCGTGGCGGTGCAGCAGCTCCAGCAGCTCGTCCCCGGCGTACCCGGCGCACCACTTGGCGATCAGCTCGTCCAGTTCGCGCTGGTGCCGGCCGCGGCCGGTGTGGCCGGCGAACCGCGGGTCGGCGGCCAGTTCCGGTTGCGCCATCGCCTCGGCCAGCCGCCGGAACACGGTGTCCTGGTTGGCCGCGATCACGACCATGCCGCCGTCGGAGGCGACGTAGACGTTGCTCGGCGCGATGTTCGGCAGGATCGAGCCGGTGCGTTCCCGGATGTAGCCGCCGATCGCGTACTCCGGCACCAGCGACTCCATCAGCGCGAGCACCGACTCGTAGATGGCGCTGTCGACGATCTGGCCCCGGCCGGTCGCCTCGGCCACCCGCAGCGCGCCCATCGCGCCGACGGCGGCGAACGTGCCGGCCAGCGAGTCGCCGATGCTGATGCCGACCCGGCTGGGCAGCGAGTCGGGATCACCCGTGGTGTAGCGGATGCCGCCCATCGCCTCACCGATCGAGCCGTACCCGGCGCGTTCGGCGTACGGTCCGGACTGCCCGTACGCCGACACCCGTACGATCACCAGCCGCGGGTTGATGTCCCACAGCACGTCCGGGCCGACGCCCCAGCGCTCCAGCGTGCCGGGCCGGAAGTTTTCCACCAAGACGTCGGCCTCGGCGGCGAGCCGGCGGAGCACCTCCTGCCCCTCCGGGACGCGCAGGTTGAGGGTGACCGAGCGCTTGTTTCGCCCGAGCACCGGGAACCACAGCGACTTGCCGTACGGGCGCTCGCGTCCCCACTCGCGCATCGGGTCGCCCCGGCCCGGCTCCTCCAGTTTGATCACGTCGGCGCCGAGGTCGCCGAGGATCTGGCCGCAGAACGGCCCGGCCAGCAGGACCCCGGCTTCGATCACGCGCAAGCCGGACAGTGGGCCGCGGGCATAGTCGTTCATGTCGTCCCTGTTCTCTCGTCGGTCGTTCCGGTGGTGCGGGTGGAGGTCAGGCCGGCACGGTGTGCGGCCGGGCCTCCGGCTCGGGTTCCGGCGCGGGGGAGTGCCGCTGCGTACGCTGGCGGATCCAGCCCAGCGACACCGCGCCGAGCAGCGTGACGCCGAGCAGGATGTCGCCCAGCGGCAACGGCATGCCGCGCAGCCGGAAGATGTTCAGCACGATGCTCAGCGAGAGCAGGCTCAGGAACGCCGTGATCGGGTTCCCGTGCCCGCCGCCGGCCAGCCGGAACCCGGCGATAAGCAGCGCGCCGTAGACGTACAGTTCGGTGCCCTCGCCGAGGGTGACGGCCGAGGCGCCGGTGCGCATCACCTGGATGCAGCCGGCGACCGCCGCGGCGGTGCTGGTCAGCACGAACAGCGCCAGCTGGACCCGGCCGGCCCGGATGCCGGCGCGGGCGGCGACCACCTCGTCGCCGCCGGTGGCGCGCAGGTGGGTTCCCCAGCGGGACCGGCGGACCAGCGCGCCGCACACCAGGGCGAGCCCCAGCACCACCAGGACCGGCACCGGCAGCGGCCCGATCGTGGTCTTCAGCGCGGTGCTGAGTTCCGGGGTGTACGCGGCCACCGAGCTGCCGTCGCTGATCACCTTCGCCAGGCCGCGGGCGGCGACGAGCATGCCCAGCGTGGCGATCAGTGGCCAGACGCCGAACACCAGCGCGAGGCCGCCGTTCGTGAGTCCGGCCAGCAGCCCGGTGCCGAGCGCGGCGAGCACGCCGATCTGCCACGAGCCGGAGGCGGTGTAGACGGTGGCGTAGACGACCGCGCCGAGGCCGAGGACCGAGCCGACGCTGAGGTCGGCGACGCCGCCGGTCATCGCCAGGCTCGCCGCGAGCAGGACGATCGCCGGGGCGAGCATGTCGCCGAGCATGCTGGAGATGTTGGCGCGGGTGGCGAAGTCGGGCGCGAAGCTCAGCGCGGCGGTCACGGCGACCACGAACAGCAGCACACTCGTGGTGGACGGGCGGCTGAGCAGGGTGGCCCATCCGGGCCGGGTACCCGTTGTCGTCATGGCGTGCTCCTGACGCTGTTGACGGCGAGCGCGACCGCGAGCACGACTCCCTCGACGACCGGCTGCCAGCTGGACGAGACCCCCCAGGTGACGATCGCCGTGGGCAGCGTGTTGAGCAGCAGCAGCGCGACGGCGACGCCGACGAAGCTGCCCCGGCCGCCGGTGAGCGCCATGCCGCCGAGCAGCAGGATCGAGATCACCCGGAACTCGGTGCCGGGGGTCAGCGTGGACTGGACGATGTCGCCCTGGGACGCGAGGACCAGCCCGGCGAGGCCGGCGATCAGGCCGCAGAACACCAGCGCGCCGGCCTGGATCCGGTCCGGCCGCAGGCCGCGCACGAGCGCGGCCTCCCGGTTGCCGCCGACCGCGACGAGGTGCCGGCCCAGGCGGGTCCGGCCGGCCACGAACGCGACGGCGGCGAGCAGCACCAGCATGATCCAGAAGACCCGCGGTACGCCGAACAGGTCGCCGGCGACGTGCCGGCGCAGGAAGCTGTCGCGCGGGATCGGCACGAACTCGATGAACAGCCGGGTGGTGCCGCTTACCAGGAACATCGTGCCGAGCGTGGCGACGATGGGGTGGATGCGCACGCGCACGATCAGCGCCGCGTTGACGACGCCGATCAGCGTGCCGAACACCAGCACCGCGACCAGCACCATGGCGAACGACGCGCCGTCGGTCAGCAGCTGGGCGGCGATCAGCGCGGCGGCCACCGCCGTCACGCCGACGGACAGGTCGAACTCGGCGCCGCTGAGCATCACCAGGCTGACGCCGACGACCAGGATGCCGATGAACGCCATGTTGAAGGCCACGGCGATGACGGTCTGGTGGGACAGGAAGGCCGGCGACTTCACGGCGGTGGCCAGCACCAGCGCCACCCAGAGCGCGGCCAGGGCGAGTGTGGCGCCGTGGCGGCGGAGCACGGGAAGGCCCGTGCTCCGCCGGACGGCTGCCTGCGGGGCAGACACGGACATGGTCAGGTGCTCACTTGCCGAGCCCGTACGTCTCGGTACCCGCGGGACAGTACTGCTCGGCGGCAGACTTGGCCGGGGCGTCCTTGGCGTAGAGCGCGTCGATCCGCTCCTTGAGCGGCGGGATGGACGACACGGCGTCCTTCGGGAACGCGCAGACCGGGTTGAACAGCGCGTTCGGGTCCTTCGGCGAGTCGACCACGGGGATCTTCTCGCCGCCGACCATCCGGTCGAGGATCGTGTAGATCTGCTTGGCGTAGCCCTCGTACCAGAACGCGGTCGAGCCGCCGAGTCCCGGCGTGTCGACCCCGAACAGCATGAGGTCGGCGCCGAGGCCGTAGCCGTAGATCTCACCGGCGCGGCTGAGCTGCTCCGCGGCGTTGATGGTGCCGATGATCATGTTGTCGTTGCCGCCGAGCGCGAGGATCTTCTTCGCGTCGGGCTTGGAGACCAGGATGTCGCGGGCGACGCCCTGGGCACCGTCCGGCGTGGTCGGCGAGTTGCGCCGGGTGATGACGCCGTCGATGTCCGGGCACACCTCCTTGAGTCCCTTGAGGATGCCCTCGGTGCGCAGCAGCGCCACGTCACCGGACTCCTCGTTCTCCAGCACCGTCACGAGGTCCGGCTTGCAGCCCCACTTCTCCTTCGCGTACGTCCCGCCGGCCCGGCCGGACAGCCGTCCCGACTCGACGTTGTTGATCCCGAAGAAGTGCGCGCCCGGGTGGGCGATGTCGATCGCGATGACCGGGATCCCGGCCTTGTTGAAGATGTCCATGATCTGCGGCGCGACCTTGCCGTCACCCTGGAACTCCACCACGTGGGTGACGCCGCGGGAGACCATGGTCTCGGCGTTCGCCACCGCGGTCGGCCCGTCCCGGTCGTTGTTGAGCACGAGAATCTCCCACCCGCGCTTCTCGGCCTCCTTGCGCATGCCGACGTCGATGGCCCCCAGCACGGGGCTGGCCGGCTCGGCGAAGTTGGCGAACCCGATCCGGACGTCCTTGGCCTCCATGGCCTTGCCCTCCGTGGGGGCCGCCGGGGCCGCCCCCTCGGTGGAACATGCCGCCGTCATGCCCAGCGCGACGACGAGCGCGGCGCTCGCGAACGATCTGCGTCTCACTCTGATCCCTTCTCTCGGGCTTGCTTCGGCCGGTGCGGCCGGTGTCAGGACTCGGTCACCGGTGTGGCGGGCGCGGCACCGGTGATCAGGGCGACGATGTCGCCGGAGGACGCCTCGGCGGTGGTCAGCTCGCCGACGGTGCGTCCCTGTCGCATGACCGTGACCCGGTCGGCGACGCGGAAGACGTGTTCGAGGTTGTGCGAGATCATCAGCACCGCGATGTCCTGCTGCTTGAGCGCGGTGATGATCTCCAGGACGTGCCCGGACTCGGTGACGCCGAGCGCCGCGGTCGGCTCGTCGAGCATCACGATGTTGCGGCCCCACATGGTGGCCCGAGCGACGGCGAGCGCCTGGCGCTGTCCGCCGGACATCGAGGACACGTGCGAGGACAGCGAGGGCAGCCGGGCGCCGATGCGGTCGACGGCCTTCTGCGTCCGCTCCGCCATCGCGCGGCGGTCCACCAGGCGCAGCAGCCGGGACATCGGGCCGCGGCCCAGCGGTTCCCGGCCCAGGAAGACGTTCTCCGCCGCGCTCATCGAGTCGATCAGCGACAGGTCCTGGTAGACGGTCTCGATGCCGGCGTCGAGCGCGTCGGCGGGGCCGGCGAAGCGGCGGGGCGCGCCGTCGACCAGGATCTCGCCGCGATCCGGCGTGACCACGCCGGCGAGCGTCTTCACCAGCGTCGACTTGCCGGCGCCGTTGTCGCCCATCAGCGCCATGACCTCACCCCGTCGCAAGGTCAGTGACGCGTCGCGCAGGGCCCGTACGGCGCCGAAGCTGCGGGCGATGCCGCGCGCCTGCAGGACCGGTGTGGTGGTGGGGGGTGGGACGTCGTCCCGGCGGCGCTCGACGTCCCCGGGACGAGGGACTGCCGCTGCCTGCTCTGTCATGGCGAGAGAGTCAAGCAATGTATGCAATCACTGTCAAGGATTCGCGGCGAGCCAATGGTTCCGGTGCTCGCCGCCGGGTCTCATTCGACCCGACGTGTCGAGAAAATCGGGAAAACCACGAGGTGGCGACGCCGGTCGTGGCGTGTGCCGACGGCTCGAGTGGACGACGAGGGCATCTTGACCGCTCCGATCTGCGCCCCTATGTTGTGTACATTCTCGGGCCGATGGTGGCCGCGATCACATACCGCGCACTGCCGCGACGGGCGGCCGGCGCGGTGACCGGCCGCGCCCGTCCACCGCTCGTCACGCTCCCGTCGACAGGAGAACGGAGTTGACATGATCAATGGGATGGTCGTGGTGGACGGTGTCGTCCACGGGTACGACTTCCGGCCCGCGAACCGGGCGCCGCACTGCTCCCAGGCCGCGTACGACGGCATGGTGAACGCGCTGTACCGCATCGGCCACACCTCGGTCGAGTCGCCGGCGCCCGGCTACCTGATGACGCGGGACGAGTTCACCGCCGGCTGGACCGCCGAGGAGCTGGCGGACATCGTGTTCGTGGAGAGCGCCGTCGACGTGATGATCTACCACGGCGTGGAGATCGACGGCTTCTTCGACGGCGGCGCCTCGCCGTACGAGCTGGGCCGCGAGCTGAAGCGGCGGTACCCGGACCGGGTGCTGCTGTTCGCGCCGGTGGACCCGCTGCGCGGCCCTGCCGAGCTGGACCTGATGCAGCAGCGCGCCGAAGAGGACGACATCGACGGGTTCAAGTTCTATCCGACCAACGGGCTGATCGACCCGGAGGTGAACTCCTCGAAGCTGATGCTGCTGGACGACCGCGAGCTGGCGTTCCCCTACCTGCAGAAGGCGCTCGACCTCGGCGTCCGGCACATCGGCGCGCACAAGGCGGTGCCGGCCGGAGCCGGTCCGCGGGTGCTCAACCACGTCGACGACGTGACCTGCGCGGCGATCGCCTTCCCGGACCTGACGTTCGAGGTGGTGCACAGCGGCTGGGCGTTCCTGGAGGACTGCGCGCTGCAACTGCGGACGCACCCGAACATCTGGGCGACCATCGAGTCGGTGTCGAACATGATCGTGCGCAAGCCGCGCCGGTTCGCCGAGATCGTCGGCATGCTCATGATGCACGGCGGTACGGATCGCATCATGTTCGCCACCGGCGTGCCGTCCGCGCACCCGCAGCCGATCATCGAGGCGCTGACGACGTTCGAGATGCCCCGGGACATGGTCGAGGGGTGGGGCTTCCCCGAGTTCACCCCGGACGTGCTCGCCAAGCTGATGGGCGGCAACGCGCTGCGCCTGCACGGCCTGGACGAGAGCGCGGCGCGCGCGGCGGTGGCGGGTGACGACCTGGCCCGGCGCCGCGAGGACTACCTCGCGCACGCGCCCCGCCCGTGGGCACTCCACCGGGAACGGCTGGCGGCATGAGCGGCGCGGACCCGGTCGCCGCCGACCTGCGGTCACGCCTGCTGACCGCGTGCAACACCGTGTACGACCCCTGCGGGCTGGGCGTCGGCCGGCGGGTGGGCATCGTCGACATGGGGCTGGTACGCGACGTGCGGGCGTACCGCGAGCCGGACGGCCGGCTGCGGGTGACACTCGACCTGATCACCACCGGTCCGTTCTGCATGTACACGCCGTTCTTCGAGCAGAGCGTGCGCCGGGAGATCGGACGGGTGGCGCCGGAGGTCGACGACGTCGAGGTCGAGTGGGGCGACAGCACCGACTGGTCCGAGGCGCTGATGACCGAGCACGGCCGCGCGATCCTGCGCATCGGGCGTTCCGCAGCACCCGTCCGCTGACGCGTACCCCGAGAGCTTCACGTCGGAAAAATACAATTTCTCCGCCCGGTCGGGGCGAGCGCGCCTCCCTCGCGGGCTGGCGAAACGCCCGCCAACAGGGCTTATGTTTCGGCATTGTGAACTATTGACTGTCGATGTTGATCGTGTTGGACTGCGATTGCATGCAACCCGAAGCGCCCGTCACGCGCCGGGTTTGTTTTCGCCCCTCCCTGCGCCGACTCATCGACGTGCTTCTTTTCGACGCCTGCCACCCACCGAGGGAGTAGCACCGTGACACACACTTTCGGAGCCCGCCGGCTCCGCGCCGCCGCCGCCGCGTTCGGGGTGGCCGCCCTTCTGCTCACCACCGCCGCCTGCGGATCGGGTGAGGACAGCGCGGCCTCCGACACGCCCGCCGCGGTCAACGACGAGTACACCGAGATGGCCCGCAAGCTGATCGCCGCCGGCACCGGCGGGATGCTCTACTTCGAGGGCAAGGAAGCCGACATCACCCTCGACAAGATCAAAATCTACGAGGAGTGGTCCGGGCCGACGACCTCGGTGAAGCCGCCGGCGAACGGCAAGCTCAACATCATCGTCTGCAAGATCGGCACCTCCTGCGAGGAGGTCGGCAAGCGGGCCACCGCCATCGCCGAGAAGCTCGGCTGGAGCGCCGAGATCCTGGACGGCCAGGGCACCCCGGAGGGCTACCAGAAGGCACTGGCCACCGCCGCCGCCAACAAGCCTACCGCCGTCATCACCGTCGCCATCCCGGAGAACCAGGTCGCCGACGGCATCGCCGAGCTGCAGAAGGCGAAGATCCCGGTGGTGGGCGTCTCCGCCGTCGCCGAGGGCGGCGCGGTCGGCTACGACGCGCACGTGTCCAGCCGGGAGACGTTCCAGGCGGTGCTGGCCACGGCGAAGGCCGTCGCCGACTCCAACGGCAAGGCCAAGGTCGTCTTCCTCTGGGACGTCGGCTACCCGCACCTGGTCGAGGCGCTCAACGCCAGCAAGCGCGTGCTCGCCGGCTGCACCGGCTGCGAGCTGCTGGAGGTCCGCGAGCGCACGCTGGCGCAGGCGGTCGACCCGATCGAGATGCAGAACATCACCACCTCGCTGATCCAGAAGCACGGCGACAACCTGCAGTACATCCTCACGCCGTACGGCAACGGCGTGGAGTCCGTCATCGCCGCCATCCGGGCCGCCGGGCGCAACGACATCAAGGTGCTGTCCAAGAACGCCGAGCCGGAGCGGCTGGGCAGCGTGGCCGCCGGTGACCAGCTCGCCGACTTCGGCGCCATCCGCGGCTGGAACGCCTACGCCGCCATCGACCAGGTCGGCCGGCTCGCCGCCGGTCAGCCCGCGCTGCCCGACGCCGAGCAGGGCATCCCGGCCACCGTCTTCGACAAGTCGAACGCGCCCAAGGACGGCGCTGTCGACTGGAACAGCTACGTGAACTACGCCGAGCGCTACGAGAAGATGTGGAGCGAGGCCCGATGAGTGCCGCCCCGGTGCTGGAGGCGGTGGGCGTCAGCAAGTCCTACGGCCGGGTACGCGCCGTCACCGACGTCTCCTTCGACGTACGCCCGGGCGAGATCCTGGGCGTCGTCGGGGACAACGGCGCCGGCAAGTCCACGCTGATGAGCATGGTCAGCGGCGCGCTGGCGCCGGACTCCGGCCGCCTGCGGGTGGCCGGCCGGGACCTGACGCCGCACACCATCGGCGCGGCCCGTACCGCCGGAATCGAGATGATCTACCAGGACCTCGGGCTCTCCGACAACCTGAGCATCGTCGAGAACGTCTTCCTCGGCCGCGAGTGGACCGGCGGCGTACGCGGCCTGCCGGTGCTGCGCAAGCGGGCGATGCGCGAGCGCACCCGGGCGGTGCTGGAGGAGCTCGGCATCGACCTGCACGACATGAACGTGCTGGTCGAAGGGCTCTCCGGCGGGCAGCGGCAGATGGTCGCCATCGCCCGCGCGCTGGTCACCGAGAACGAGCCGCGCGTCATGGTGATGGACGAGCCGACGGCCGCGCTCGGCACCACCGAGTCCGACGGCGTCAACGCGCTGATCCGGAGGCTGCGCGACCGCGGCTACGCGGTCATCGTGATCAGCCACCGGATCCCGGAGATCCTGTCGATGGCCGACCGGCTGCTGGTGATGAAGGGGGGCCGCAACGTCTACCACGGCCCCACCGAGGGGCTCGACGTCGAGCGGTGCGTGCAGCTGATCGTCGCCGGCACGCTCGCCACGGCGGGGGAGGCGGTCCGATGACCGCCGCCACCACGCAGACGCCCCCGGGCGGCGGCCGCACCGTCGTCAAGCAGAGCGCCGACCGGTCCCGCGCCGGGGCCGGGGAGCGCGCGGTCGAGGGGGTGAGCCGGTTCGGGCTGCTCGGCATGCTCGCCCTGGTGATCGCGGTCTTCTCCGTGCTCACCCCGGACACCTACTTCACCACCACGAACTTCCGGCTGATCCTGGTCAACCAGACCGTGACGGTGATCGTGGCGATGGCCGCCACACTGCCGCTGCTGGCGCACTACCTGGACGCGTCGGTCGGCCCGATGCTGGGCCTGGCGCAGGGCGTGAGCATCTGGCTGATCGCGGTGCAGGGCGTACCGATCTGGCTGGCCCTGGTGGCGGTGCTCGCCGTCGGCGTCGCCGTGGGCCTGCTCAACAGCCTGCTGGTGCTGAAGTTCGGCATGAGTTCGATCATCGCGACGCTCGCCGTGGGCAGCCTGCTGATGGGTCTGCTCTACATGGTCACCGGTGGCCGGGTGCTGTACCAGAACGTGCCGCCGGCGTTCACCGAGATCGCCCGTGGCGACCTGGGCGGCATCCCGCTGCCGCTGATCTACCTCGTGGTGCTGGTGCTGGCGCTGGAGTTCATCGTCGTCTGGACACCGTTCGGGCAGCGGCTCTACGCGATGGACGGCAACCTGCGCGGCGCCGCCCGGGCCGGCATCGACGTCCGCAGCTACACCATCCGCGCGTTCGTCGGCGCGGCGGTGCTCGCCTCGCTCGCCGGGGTGCTGCTGGCCTCGCGGATCGGCTCGGCCCAGCCCACGGTCGGCGAGCAGTTCCTGCTGCCGGCCTTCGCCGCCGCCTTCCTCGGCGCCGCCGCGCTGCGACCCGGCCGGGTCAACATCCTCGGCACCGTGATCGCCGCGTACTTCATCACCTTCACCATCGCCGGCCTGCAACACCTCGGCGCCGCGACCTGGATCGAGCGCGTCTTCAACGGCCTCGCCGTCATCGCCGGCGTCTCGGTCGCCGCCTGGTCGGTACGGCGCCGCCGCCAGCTCGCGGTCCGGCACGTCGAACGCCTGGAACACGACACCACCCCGAAGGGACGCCCCACCCCATGAAGAACGGCTTCTTCGTCCTCGACAACGCCATCCACATGTACAAGCTCACCGACGAGAACATCGACTTCAACCACGGCGGGAAGAAGTCGACGAACGCGCTCGTCGAGTACGCCCGCAAGTACTCCGCACCGGGCTACCCGTACGACGACATCTCCGGCCGCGAACTGTCCGTCGAGGACGCGTACCGGCTGATGTTCGAGGAGTCCGACACCGACATGGCGATGGCCCAGACGGTGCCCAGCCACGGCGGCTGGAAGCTGGGCTTCTCACCGGCGGAGAACAACTACAAGCTCAAGGAGGCGTACCCGGACCGGGTGCTGTTCTGCGGCGGCGTCGACCCGATCACCCACGGCCGCTACGGCGCGGTGACCGAGATGATCCGGCAGATCGAGGAGTGGGGCGCCACCAGCTTCAAGTTCTACCAGGCGCACTCCGGCGGCCTGTCCTGGAAGATCGACGACCGGCAGGTCGCGTACCCGCTGTGGGAGACCGCGCTGGAGCACGGCGTGACGAACGTGCAGTTCCACAAGGGGCTGGCGTTCAACACCCAGCACATCGCCGACCTGGCGCCGTACGACCTGGAACGCGCGGCGCAGGACTTCCCCGAGATGACGTTCATCGTGCACCACCTCGGTGAGCCGTTCATCAACGAGACGATCAACATCGCCGCCCGGTACGAGAACATCCACCTCGCGCTCACCGCCTGGATCAACCAGTACCCGGTCGCGCCCCGCGCCGCGCTGCACGCCATCGGCAAGTGCCTGCTGCACGTCGGCCCGGACCGGCTGCTGTGGGGCTCCGAGGCGTTCGTCTGGCCGAAGGTGCAGGCGTACATCGACCTGTTCGCCGAGATGCAGATGCCGGAGGACCTCCAGGACGGCTACGGCTACCCGGAGCTGACCGACGAGATCAAGGAGAAGATCTTCGGCCTGAACTTCGCCCGGGTGCTCGGCATCGACGTGAAGGCCAAGAAGAAGGAGCTGTACGGCAAGAGCGGCAAGAAGTCCGCGAAGAAGGGCCGCAAGGATGGGCGCTGACAAGACGGCGAAGGCCGCCGACCGCGCGCTCGACGGCAAGGTACGCCAGCTCGTCGAGGCGCACGGCGGCGGCGTCACCGTCGACGTGGACGCCGACGGCGACGCCCGGGTGACGTTCCACGGCCGCTGCGCGGCCTGCCCGTCGGCGCCGGTCACCATGGGCTCGCTGGTCCGCCCGGCGCTGCTGAAGATCGAGGGCGTCCGGTCGGTGACCCGGGCGGGCGCGGTGTCCCGGTTCGCCGAGGCGCGCATCGAGAAGATGTTCGGACTGTCGGAGCCGGCCGGATGACCGGCGGCTTTCCCGACGGGCCGCTGACCGGCGTACGCGTGGTGGAGGCCGGCGTGCTGCTGGCCGGACCGTTCTGCGCGCAGCTGCTCGGTGACTTCGGCGCCGAGGTGATCAAGGTCGAGCAGCCGGACGGCGGCGACCCGATGCGGCAGTGGGGGCGGGAGAAGCCGCACGGCAAGTCGCTGTGGTTCCCGGTGGTGGCCCGCAACAAGAAGTCGGTCACCTGCAACCTGCGGGTGCCGGAGGGGCAGCAGCTCATGCGCGACCTGCTCGCCGGCGCCGACGTGTTCGTGGAGAACTTCCGCCCGGGCACGCTGGAACGCTGGGGGCTCGCGCCGGAGGAGCTGCACCGGATCAACCCGCGGCTGGTCGTCGTGCGGGTCACCGCGTTCGGGCAGGACGGCCCGTACGCGTCCCGCGCCGGCTACGGCTCGATCGGCGAGGCGATGGGCGGGATCCGGCACGTCACCGGCGACCCGTCCACGCCGCCGAGCCGCATCGGCGTCAGCCTCGGCGACTCGCTGGCCGGCACGTTCGCCGCGCTCGGCGCCATGATGGCGTTGCGGGTGGCGGGCAGCACCGGCCAGGGCCAGGTGGTGGACAGCGCCATCTACGAGTCGGTGCTGGCGCTGATGGAGTCGCTGGTGCCGGAGTACGCGCTCACCGGCTACGTCAGGGAGCGGACCGGCTCGATCCTGCCCAACGTGGCGCCGAGCAACGCGTACCCGACGCGCGACGGCGCCACCGTCCTGATCGCCGCGAACCAGGACACGGTGTTCCGCCGCCTGGCGGCGGCGATGGGCCGCCCGGACCTGGCCGACGACCCCCGGTACGCCACCCACGCCGCCCGCGGCGCGCACCAGGCCGAACTCGACGACCTGATCGCGGCGTGGACCGTCACGTTCGAGCCGGCCGCGCTGCTGCGGCTGCTGCATCTGAGCGGCGTACCGGCCGGGTCGGTCTACACCGCCCGGGAGATGCTGGCCGACGAGCACTTCGCCGCGCGCGAGGCGATCGTCGAACTCGACCACCCGGAGATGGGCGCGTTCCCGATGCAGAACGTCGCGCCCCGGCTGTCCCGCACCCCGGGCCGGCTGCGTTCGGTGGGCCCCCGGCTGGGCGAGCACACCGACGAGGTCCTGCGCCAGGTCCTGTGCCTGGCCGACGACCGGATCACCGAACTGCGCGCCGCCGGCGCGATCTGAGGAGGCAGTCATGGCGAAGAACCCGCACGTGGTGAAGAAGCGCTCGATCTCCGCGCCGGCCGCGCGGGCGATGGTGGCCGCCGCCGTCGCCCGCGCCGAGGAGATGGGCTTCGCGGTCACCGTCGCGGTGTGCGACGAGAGCGGCGTGCTCAAGGCGTACGAGCGGATGGACGGCGCGCCGCTGGTGAGCGTCCAGCTGGCGCAGGACAAGGCGTACACGGCCGTCGGTTTCGGCCTCAGCAGCGACGGCTGGTACGACTTCATCAAGGACGACGGCCCGCTGGCCATGGGCGCCCCGCCCGCGATCGACCGGCTGGTGACCTTCGGCGGTGGCTATCCGGTGAAGGTCGACGACGTGCTGGTCGGCGGCATCGGGGTCAGCGGCGGCCACTACACGCAGGACATGGAGGTCGCGCAGGCCGGACTGAAGGCGCTGTCTTGAACGTCGAGATCGTCGAGGTCGGCCCCCGGGACGGCCTGCAGAACCACCCGGCGGAGCTGACCACCGGGCAGAAGGCCGAACTGGTACGCCGGGCGGTCGCGGCGGGCAGCCGGCGGGTCGAGGTGACGAGCTTCGTCAACCCGGCGAAGGTGCCGAAGCTCGCCGACGCCGACGCGCTGATGGCACTGGTCCGTGACGAGCCGGGCCTGGCCGCGATCGGCCTGGTGATGAACGGGCGCGGACTGGACCGGGCGGTCGCCGCAGGCGTCACCGAGGTCAACTTCGTGGTGGTCGCCACCGACACGTTCTGCCGGCGCAACCAGGGCACGACCACCGCGGAGGCGGTCGCGGAGGTGCGGCGGCTGCTGCCCCGGGCCCGGGAACAGGGGCTGCGCGCGTCGGTCACGGTCGGGGCCGCGTTCGGCTGCCCGTTCGAGGGGGAGACGCCGCCGGAGCGCGTGCTGCGCGTCGTCGACGACCTGGCACCGGTGGCGCCGGACGAGGTGGCGCTCGCCGACACCATCGGCGTGGCCGTGCCGTCCCAGGTGGAGCGGCTGTTCACGGCCGTGCGCGAGCGCACCGGCGCGAGCCTGCGCGGGCACTTCCACAACACCCGCAACCTGGGCCTGGCCAACGTCCTGGCCGCCGTCGGGGCCGGGGCGCGGGCGATCGACGCCAGCGTCGGCGGCATCGGCGGCTGCCCGTTCGCGCCGGCCGCCACCGGCAACGTGGCCACCGAGGACGTGGTGTACGCGCTGGAACGCTCCGGGACCCGGACCGGGGTGTCGCAGGATGCGGCCATCGGCAACGCCAGGTGGCTGGGCGAGGTGTTCGGCGCCGAGCTGCCGGGCATGCTGAGCCGGGCCGGTGGGTTCCCGTGACCGGGCCGCTGGCCGGACTGCGGGTACTGGACCTGACCAGCACGTTCTCCGGTCCGTACTGCACGCTGATGCTGGCCGACCTGGGCGCCGAGGTGATCAAGGTGGAGCCGCCGGGCGGCGACATCGCCCGCCAGCTCGGCGCCGCCCGCACCCCCGGCATGGCGGCGGTGTTCCTCAACATGAACCGGGGCAAGAAGAGCGTCCTGCTGGACCTCAAGGCGCCCGCCGACCGGGCCGCGTTCGACCGGCTCGTCCCGACGGTGGACGTGCTGGTGCACAACATGCGCCCGGCCGCCGTGGCCCGGCTCGCGCTCACCTACGACGACGTACGCGCGCTGCACCCGGCGATCGTCTACTGTGCGATCCCGGGGTTCCGGAGCACCGGCCGGCACGCCGACCGGCCCGCGTACGACGACGTGATCCAGGGCGCCTCCGGGATCGCCCGGCTGCAGAGCGTCAACCAGGACCAGCCCGGGTACGTCGTCACCCCGCTCGCCGACAAGATCACCGGACTCACCGCGTCCACCGCCGTGCTCGCCGCGTTGCGGCACCGCGACGCCACCGGCGAGGGGCAGCGCGTCGAGGTGCCGATGTTCGACACGATGGTCGCCTTCGGCCTGCTCGAACAGCTCGACGGCTGGACGTTCGACCCGCCCACCGGGCCGCCGCTCTACCCGCGTACCGCCGCGCCGAACCGCCGTCCGTACGCCACCGCCGACGGGCACCTGTGCGTGCTGATCTACACCGGCCGGCAGTGGGAACGGTTCCTCACCCTGGTCGGGCGCGCCGACCTGCTGCGCCACCCCGACTACGACACCGTCGGCAAGCGGATCGCCAACGCCGACGGGCTCTACCGGGTGGTCGCCGACGTGCTGCGCGGGCGTACCACCGCCGAGTGGCTGGCGGAGCTGTCGGCGATCGACGTGCCGTGCGCGCCGCTGGCGGGCTACGAGGAGATCCTGCGCGAGGAGGAACGGGCCGAAACGGGTCTGGTGTCGATCGTCGAGCACCCGGTGGCCGGGCGGCTGCGCAGCATCGCCCCGCCGATCGTCATGTCGGCCTCGCCGCTGCCGGCCGGTCGGCTCGCGCCGACGCTCGGCGAGCACACCGACGAGGTGCTCGCCGGCACTGAGGGGAGCAGCGGATGAGGGGCAGGGTCGCCGTCGTCACCGGCGCCGGATCGGGGATCGGGCTCGCCGTCGCCCGGCGGCTGGCCGACGAGGGCGCCGAGGTGGTCTCCGCCGACCTGGACGTGTCCGCGTGCGTGGGCGTCCCGGTCACCGCCGACCTGGGCACCCCGGCCGGCGTCGCCGCCGTCGTGCGGGAGGTGACCAGCCGGTACGGCGGCGCGGACGTGCTCGTCAACAACGTGGCGCTCGCGCCGTACCGGGACGCCTTCACCGACATCGACGACGCGGCCTGGCAGCGCACCTGGGACGTCAACGTGATGTCCTGCGTGCGGCTGTGCCGCGCGCTCGTGCCGCTCATGGTCGAGCGGGGCGGCGGCAGCGTGGTCACCATCGGCTCCGAGGCGGCGCGGCACCCGAAGCCGCACATGCTCGACTACGCGGTCAGCAAGGCCGCGCTGCTCAGCCTCGCCAAGGGCCTGGCCCTGGAGTACGGCTCCCGGGGCGTGCGGGTGAACACCGTCGCGCCCGGCCCGACGCGGACCGCGACCATGGACGCCTACCTGGAGTCGGTCGCGCTCCGGCTGGGCATCGACGTCTCCGCCGCCGCCGACCACGTGGTGCACGAGCTGCGCCGGCTGCCGCTGGGCCGGATGAACGAGCCGGAGGACGTCGCCGAGGTGGTGCTGTTCCTCGCCGGGGACCGGGCCCGGCAGGTGACCGGTTCGGAGTACGCCGTCAACGGCGGTTCCACCGCGTCGATGTAGGTTCACCATCGGTGAACAGAGGGGGACGCATGGGCCGGGCCACGCAGTCGGCGTACGAGTCGATCAAGACGCGCATCCTCGGCGGGGCGTACGAGCCGGGGAAGAAGCTGTCCGAGGAGGATCTCGCCGCCGCGGTGGGGGTGAGCCGCACCCCCGTACGGGAGGCGCTGCGCCGGCTGCACGCCGAGGGCCTGGTGGACTGGGAGGCCAACCGGGGCGCCACCGTACCGGCCTGGCGCGAGCAGGACCTGGAGGAGATCTTCGAGCTGCGCGCCCTGCTGGAGGGGTACGGCGCCGAGCTGGCCGCGACCCGGATCACGCCGGAGGAGATCGCCCGGCTGCGCGAGCTGTGCGCCGAGATGGAGGGCTACGCGGCCGGTCAGCGGCGGGACCGGGCGGACCGGATCGCGGTCTGCAACGCGCAGTTCCACGAGATCATCCTGGGCGCCGGGCGGAACCGCCGGTTGAGCGCGCTGCTCGGGGCGGTGGTGCAGACGCCGCTGGTGAACCGCACGTTCCGCCGGTACGACGAGGCGGCGATGGCGCGCAGCATGTCGCACCACCGGGAGCTGATCGACGCGTTCGAGGCACGCGACCGGGCCTGGGCCGGCTCGGTGATGCGGGCGCACATCCTGGCCGCGCGCGCCACCCTCGGCACGCCCTGACCCACGCCGGGCCGGGGACACGTCGTAACCCTCGACGGTCCCGGCCCGGCGGCACGGGTCATTCGGCGGACGCCTCGGCGCGGCGCACCACCTCGGTGGCGGCACGCACCACCGCCCGGTCCAGCAACCGCCCGTCGGCGTCGGTGGCCACCCCGGAGCCGCCACGTTCGGCCCGCTCCAGCGCCGCCAGCACGGCCCGGGCGGAGGCCACCTCGGCCTCGCTGGGGGTGAACACCTCGTTGATGGTCGCGACCTGCCCGGGGTGGATGGCGCTGCGGGCCCGGAAGCCCTGCCGCAGCAGCGCCCGGGTGGTCCGCTCCAGCCGTTCCGGGTCGCGCAGCGTGGTCTCCACCGGCCCCACCGCGGGGGCGATGCCGGCGGCCGCCGACGCGACCACGACCTGGGAGCGGATCGGGGCGAACTCCGCCCGGTCCGGCCCGGGCTGCAACCCCAGCTCACCGGCGAGGTCTGCCTCGCCGAGGCCGAGCCGCAGCACCCGTGGCGCTTCGGCCACCCGCGGCGCGGTGAGCACGCCCCGGGCGGTCTCGATCAGCGCCACCACCCGGAACGCCGGGGCGTCCGGACCGAGCCGCCGCTGTACCCGGGTCAGCGCGGCATCGACCTCGGCGAGCAGCTCCGGCTCGGCCTTCGGCACCCACACCCCGGCCGCGGCGGGGGAGAGGACCTCGACGTCCGCCTCGAACTGGTCGCTGTTGATCCGCACCCAGAGCTCGGGTGCGGACGGCGCGGCGGCGCCCAGGAACCCGGCGACCGTCTCCCGGGCCTGCGCCTTGCGGGCCGGCGTGACCGCGTCCTCCAGGTCGAGCACGAGCGCGTCCGCGCCCCGCCCGGCCGCCTTGTCCAGCAGGTCCGCCCGGTCGCCCGGCACGTACAGGTAACTGCGCGCCACCGCCGTCATGTCGTTCCCCCTACCGCTGCGGGCGGGCGAGGTAGCGGCCGGCCGGCTCGCCGGTCACCTTGCCGTCGACGAGCACGTGCTGCCCGCGCACGAAGGTGTCGGTGACCCGGGCGGTCAGCTCGAAGCCCTCGAACGGCGTGTACTCCTGCGTCGACTCGGAGTCCTCGGCGCGCACCGTCCAGGTCGAGTCCGGGTCGACCAGGCAGATGTCGGCGTCGTAGCCCTGCAGCAGCGCGCCCTTGTTGCGCAGGCCGAAGCGCTGCGCCGGGTTCCACGAGGTCAGCTCCGCCACCCGCTGGTACGACAGACCGCGCCGGTTGCCCTCGGTGACCAGGCCGGGCAGCAGGTACTCGGCGCCGCCGAAGCCGGACTTGGCGACGAAGATGTCGTCGCGCGGCTCACCGAACTTGACCTCGTCCTTGCAGCAGGCGTGGTCGCTGACCACCCAGTCGATCTTGCCGTCCAGGACGTACCCCCAGAGCGCCTCGACGTCGGCGCGCGGGCGCAGCGGCGGGTTGACCTTGCCGCCCAGGCCGTGCGCGGTGTCGATGTCGGCGACCAGGTGACCGATGGTCACCTCGCGACGGAAGTCGATGTGCGGGAACGCCCGCGCCATCCGCAGCGCCGCGTCGACCGCCTTCTCCGAGGTCAGGTGCAGCAGGTTGATCTTCGGCAGCCCGGTCTCGTGCGCCAGGTACGACGCGATCGACACGGCCAGTCCCTCGGAGTGCGGCGGCCGCGACGCGTGGTACGCCTCCAGCCCGCGCAGCGTGCCGTCCTGCTCGACCTGCTTGGTGTACGCGCTCATGATCTCGGCGGTCTCGCAGTGCAGCGACAGCGAGATCTCGTCGGCCAGCTCGGGGAAACGCTCCCGGGCCGCCTGGACGCCCCGCATCACGAACTCGAAGTGGGCGTAGTCGTACCGCTCGCCCTCCGGGATCATCAGGAACGAGTTCTGGTCGGTGGACCGGCCGTGCAGGCCGTGGCTGCCGTAGAACATGAAGATCTTGAACGAGGTGACCCCGTGCTCCTCCACCAGCGACGGCACCTCACCGATGTGCTCCCGCGACATCGGCGCCAGGTGGAAGCCGTAGTCGATGTAGGAGCGGCCCTCGGTCGCGGCCAGCACCTCGGGGAAGAAGTCCGCGTACCGGCCGCCGCGGTTGAGGTAGTACTGCCCGGTGCGCATGTAGTTCAGCGCCGTGGTGACGCCGCCCTGCACCGACGCGCGGCTCTCCGAGACGGCGTCCTCGCTCAGCGGGTTGTAGATGCCCCAGTGCTGGTGGGCGTCGACCACGCCGGGGAAGGCGAGCCGGCCGCCGCCGTCGACGACCTGGGCGGCCTCCGCCCGGTCGATCTGCGGGGCGACGCGGCTGATCCGCCCGTCGGTGACGCCGATGTCCATCAGCTCGGGTTCGGGCCGGTCGTGCCGGACCACGCGGACGTTCGTCAGCAGCAGGTCGTAGGTGCTCATGGTGTTGCTCCTCGTGCTCGGTTCAGCGGCGGTTGATCAGGCCCATCAGGCCGTGGACGTCGGGGGCCCGGTCCAGCCGGTGGACCTCCTCGGTGATGCGGTCGGCGGTCGCCTCCGGCAGGGCGGCGGCGTTGGTGCGGAACTTGACCGCCAGTTCGGCGTCGCTGAGCGGACGCTGCGGCCCGCCCCGGTTGGCGAGCACCTCCTGCACCCACTCCCGCCCGTCGCGGGTGACCACCCGCAGCACGGCCGGGAACTGGTGCGGGAAGATCGCGTCGCACCGCTCGTCGCCCACCACGTCGACGCGCGCCATCAGCTCCCGCCGCTGCGGGTCGTGCGCCAGGGCGTCGGTGAAGTCGGCGAGGTCCACGCCGAGACCGCCGCCGCCGATCAGGCCGGCGACGACCGCGTACGGGCCGCTGAACTGCGCCTCGTAACCGGTCTGCGGTGCGCGCTTGCGCTCGATGGGCTGGCCGATGGTGCGTACCGTCGGCGTCGGCACGCCGAGCGTGATCGACTCGATCTGGTCCAGCGGCAGCCCGCGCTCGCGCAGCGCGATCGCCGCGTCGATGGCCGCGTGGGTGAAGTGGTTCGCCGGGTACGGCTTGAAGAAGATGCCCGGTACCGCCCAGTCGGTGCCGAGCCCGCGGACGATCTCGTCGCCGTCGAACTCGCCGCGCAGGAACGCCTGGAAGAAGCCGAAGCGCCCCTCCAGCACGGTCGGCGGGCCGGTCACGCCGTGCCGGGCCAGCTGCGCGGCGCTGACCGCCGCGTGCGCGGCCCAGCCGCAGTGGATCCGCTTGACCGTGCCGCCGTTGCGGTTGGACTCGATCAGCCCGGCCGCCATCGAGGCGGACACCCCGAGCGCGTCGAGCGCGCCGTCGGCGTCCAGCTTCAGCAGCCGGGCCGCGGCGACCGCGCCGCCGAGCGTGCCGCAGATCGAGGTGGCGTGCTGCCCGTGCTCGAAGAAGACGGAGTTGCCGGCGGCCGGGTCGTAGCCGGCCATGCCGAGCCGGACGCACACCTCCAGGCCGACGGCGATGGCCGCGACGGTCTCCTGCCCGGACGCCCCGGACGCCTCGGCGGCGGCCAGCGCGGCCGGCACCACCGACGCGCTGGGGTGCAGCACCGACGGCAGGTGCGTGTCGTCGTAGTCGAGCGAGTGCGCCAGCACGCCGTTGGCGAACGCGGCCAGCGCCGCCGGCGCCTTCTCGTCCAGGCCGACCACGGTCGCCTGGCCCCGGCCGCCCTGCTCGGCGACGTAGGCGAGGGCCGCCTGGCTGGTCGGCAGCGGCCGGGCCGCCACGCAGAGCCCGAGCACGTCCAGGACGCGGGCCCGGACGCTGGCGACCACCTCGTCGGGCAGCGTGTCGGCGGCGGTGTCGGCGGCGAAGGTGGCCAGGTGGCGGCCCAGTGTCGGTTCAGCCACGGCTGATCACCGCCAGCGGGCGCACCGGGGAGCCGGTGGCGCCGTACAGCGGCAGCGGCGCCATCACGAAGGTGAACTCGTGCACCCCGTCGCGGGCCAGCTCCTCCAGCGCCATCGTCTCGATCAGGTAGATGCCGTGCTCCACCAGCAGGATCCGGTGCGCCGGCAGCGAGCTGTGGCCCTTGCCCGGGTGCAGGCACTCGAAGGCGATGGTGTCCGCGCCGGCCGCGTGCACCTGACGCTGCGCCAGCCAGGTCGCGCCGTCCGCGCCGACTCCCGGTACGCCGGAGTCCTTGCCGATGTACTGGTTGCGGTCCTCGTGGTCGAACAGCCGGCCCCACCCGCTGCGGATGAGCACCACGTCGCCGGCGCCCACCGGCGTGCCCTGCCGGGACTCCGCGGCGTCCAGGTCGGCCGGGGTGATCTCGTAACCGGGCTCGCAGGCCTCCACGCCCAGCGCGGCGGGCACGTCCAGCAGCACGCCCCGGCGGACCATCGGCGCGACGGTGTGCACGCCCAGCTCGTCGAACCGGCCGCCGACCTGCGCTTCGGCGGCGTCGGCGCCGCCGTGCAGCCGGCCGTCCTGGGAGACGTGCGCGAGCGCGTCGACGTGCGTGCCGACGTGCGTGCCCATCACCAGCAGGTCGTTGGCGGCGGAGCCGCCGTCGGCGCGCACCATGTCGCCGTGGCGGCGGGGCAGGGTGAGCCCGAACGCCGGGTGGTTCGGCGACTGCGGCATGCCGACGGTCAGCCGCCGGCCCAGGTCGTAGATCGTGACACCGGCCTGCACGGCGTCGAGCAGGCGGTCGGCGGTTCTGGCAGTGGTGCCCACGGGGTTCCTCGCGTTTCGGCTGTCGGCGTCGTCAGGCGACGACGCCACGGGCTTTCAGGTCGGCGATCTCGGCCGGATCGCAGCCGAGTTCCTCGACGAGCAGGGCGTCGGTGTCGGCGCCGGGGGAGCGGCCGGTGAACCGGATCCGGCCCGGCGTCTCCGACATCCGCCACATGACGTTGTGCATCCGCATCGGGCCGAGGTCCGGGTCGTCGACCGTGGTGATCATCTCGGTGGCCTGGACGTGCGGGTCCTCGACGATGTCCTTGGCGCTGTAGACCGGTGCGACGGCGGCGCCGGCCTCGGCGAACGCCGTGGCCACCTCGTCGCGGGTCCGCTCGGCGATCCACGACCCCACGTACTCGTCGAGCAGGTCCGCGTGCGCCACCCGGCCGACACCGGTACGGAACCACGGCTCGTCGATCACCTCGGGGTGGCCCACCAGCCGCAGCACCCGCTCGGCGATGGCCTGGGCGCTGGTGGAGATGGCCACCCACGACCCGTCCTTGGTCTGGTACGTGTTGCGCGGCGCATTGTTCGTCGAGCGGTTGCCCTGCCGCTGCTCCACCACGCCGAGCTGGTCGTAGACAGTGGGGCCGGGACCGACAGCGGTCATGATCGGCTCCAGCAGGCTCATGTCGACGACCTGGCCCCGGCCGCCGGAGCGCTCCCGGTGCCACAGCGCCATCATCACCGCCGACGAGGTGGCGATGCCGCAGATGCTGTCGGCCAGCCCGAACGCGGGCAGCGTGGGCGGGCCGTCGGCCGTACCGGTCAGGTGGGCGAACCCGCTCATCGCCTCGGCCAGCGTGCCGAACCCGGCGCGGGAGGCGTACGGGCCGGTCTGCCCGAAGCCGGTGATCCGGGCGATCACCAGACCGGGGTTGACCCGGTGCAGTTCCTCCGGGCCGACGCCCCAGCGCTCCAGCGTGCCCGGCCGGAAGTTCTCCACCAGCACGTCGGCGCGCTCGGCCAGCCGCAGCAGCAGCGCCGCGCCCTCCGGCGCGGACAGGTTCAGCCCGACCAGCCGCTTGTTGCGGGAGATCTCCTTCCACCACAGGGGATGGCCGTCCTTGGCCTTGCCGTGGCCGCGCATGCTGTCACCCATGGTCGGGTGCTCGATCTTGATCACGTCGGCGCCGTAGTCGCCGAGGATCTGACAGCACAGCGGCCCGGCGAGGATCGTCGAGACGTCCAGCACCCGCAGGCCCGTCAGCGGTCCGTCACTCACCTGTTCCACCTCCCCAGTTCTGTTCCTGACCCGTCCGGCCGGCGACACGCTGCGCCGGCGGCCGGAAACCCAGTTCGGCGGAGATCTCCGCCGCCGCCGCGGCGACCAGTGCCCCGTGCGCCGCGCACACCTCCGGGGTGAACCGGTTCTGCGGCCCGCACAGCGAGATCGAGCCGAAGACCTGCCCGGTCGCGTAGCGCACCGGAGCGGCCACGCTTCCCGCGCCGTTCTGCCGTTCGCCCATGCTCACCGCGTACCCCTGGCGCCGGACCCGGCCCAGTTCGGCCCGCAGCTTCGCGGTGGAGGTGATCGTGACCGGGGTGATCGCGTCCAGCGGATGGTGGCCGAGGTAGTCGTCGACCTCGGCGTCCGGCAGCGCCGCCAGGATCGCCTTCGACGACGACCCGGAGTGCAGCGGGTGGCTGGTGCCCAGGGACACCGACATCCGGACCTCGTGCGGCGAGAGCACCTGGTCGATGTAGACGCGCGACCAGCCCTGCCGTACCGACAACGTGGCGGTCTCGCCGCTGTCGCGGACCAGCCGGACCAGGTACCGGCGCGCGATGTCCGGCACGTCCAGGGCGCGCAGCGCGGCCAGGCCCACGGCGAGCGCGCCGGTGCCGAGGCGGTACCGCTTGGTCTCCTCGTTGAAGGTGAGGAAGTTGTCGGCCACCAGTTCCTTGAGGATCCGGTGCGCGACCGCCTTCGGCAGACCCAGTTCCCGCGCGATCGTCGACACGCCGAGGGTCTCCGGGGCCCGTTCGGCGATGATGTTGACGATGTCGAGGGCGCGTCCCAGACCGGAGCGGGTCCGGCCGGCGGTGCTCTCGACAACCGCTGTCGTGATCATCTCTCATCCTCCACAGTCGACGTGCGTGCGCGGGGTCGCCGGGCGTCAGGCGGGCGCGACGGGGGTCTTCCCGGGTGGCAGGCCGCCGGCCTGCCGGGGTCGCTCCCGCGCGATGACGAGCGCCACCGAGGCGAGCACCACGGCACCGGCGAGCACCTGTCGTCCGGACAACGATTCATCCAGCACCATCATGCCGAGCA
The DNA here is from genome assembly GCF_050948515.1 of Micromonospora sp. CA-248089. Lineage (NCBI taxonomy): Bacteria > Bacillati > Actinomycetota > Actinomycetes > Micromonosporales > Micromonosporaceae > Micromonospora > Micromonospora sp. CA-248089. The sequence goes on along the minus strand of NZ_CP192016.1, from coordinate 3,855,230 downwards.
GGACCGCCACCACCGGGTTGACGTACGCGTAGGTGGACGCGAGCTGAATCGGCGCGTTGCGCAGCAACCAGGTGTAGACGCTGAAGCCGACCACCGTGCACACCAGCATCAGGTAGGTCCACGCCAGCCAGGACCGGCCGGTGACGCCGGCCGGGTCGAACCGTCCCAGCTCACCGCTGACCACGCTCGCCACCGCCACCGCGACGCCGCCGACGAGCATCTGCCAGCCGGTGCCGACCAGGTGGTCGGCCGGCATGTGCAGCCGCTGCGACAGCGTCGAGCCCAGCGCCCAGACCATCGTGGAGACCACCAGCAGCAGCATCCCGCCGAGGTGCCATCCCTTCGTCGGCACCGAGAACAGCAGCGCCAGCCCGGCCACACCGCCCAGTACGCCCACCGCCGCGAGTGCCGACGGCCGTGGGCCGACCGCCAGCCGCAGCACCAGCACCCACAGCGGCATGCCGGCCACCACCAGCGACGTCAGCCCGGTCGGCACGTACTGCTGGCCCAGGGCGAGCAGTGCGCTGCCCGCACCGACCATCAGCAGCCCGCTGGCGCCCACCCCGCCCCACTGCCGCCGGGGCAGCAGCAGCCCGGCCGGTCCCCGGCGCAGCGCCGCCACCGCGAACAGCAGCAGCGCCGCGGCCAGGAACCGGGCCGACGTGGCGACCAGCGGCGGGATGCTGTCCAGGGCCACCCGATTGCCCAGGTAGGTCGAGCCCCAGATCAGGTAGACCGCGCCGAGCCCGACGGCCAGGGCCATCGGGCCGGCGGGCCGCGGCGGATCCGCCGGGTGGCGGACCGCTGCGGGCTCGGTCAGGTCAGCGGTGGCCATCGACCCGGATCGCCACCGCGGTGTTGCCCCGCAGGGCGTTCGAGTAGGGACACATCTGGTCGGCCAGCTCCACCGCGCGTTCCAGGTCGGCCTGCGGGCACTGCGGCGCGGACACGTCCAGCACCACGGCGATCGCGTACCGGCCGTCCTCGGTCTGCCCGAGGGAGACCGAGGCGGTCACCGTCGTCGGGCCGGGCTTGACGCCGGCCTGCCGGGCGGCGACGGCGAGCGCGCTGTCGAAGCAGGCCGCGTAGCCGGCCGCGAACAGCTCCTCCGGGTCGGTGCCGGGCGCGTCCGGACCCCGCTGCGCGGGGCGGGTCAGGTCGACCCGCAGCGACCCGGTCAGCGACCGGGCGCTGCCGCCCCGGCCGCCGGAGACCTCGACGGCGGCGGTGTAGAGCGTGTTCGCCGGTACGACCTTCGCCTCGGAGACCGGGGTGCCGGCGCTCACGCCGCCACCTCCCGTCCCAGGTCGGCGTGCACCTGCGCGGCGACCGCGTCGGCGAACGCCTCCGGCTGCTCGTCGGCCACGAAGTCGGTGCCGCCGGGGATGGTGACCAGCTCGGCGCCGGGCAGCGCGGCCCGCACCTGCGGCGTCATCCGGTCCAGCAGGTCGTCGGCGCCGTGCAGCAGCACGATGGGCAGCGCGTCCAGGGCGGCGGTGTCCACGTGGTGGTCGAACACCGCCCGGTACGCGGTGGCGTAGTCCGGACCGGTCAGCAGGTACTCGGTGACCTGGCGGTCCGCCTCCTCCGGGGTCAGGCGCGGGTACAGGCCGTACACCCGGTCCCAGATGACCTTCAGGTGCCCGCCGTCGCGGTCCGGGGAGTAGCCGGGCGCGTACGACCGCTTCTTCTCCGCCCGCTCCTGCTCGTCGTAGAGCGGGATGCCCTGCAGGATCAGCCGGTGCACCCGCTGCGGCGCCGACATCAGTGCCTGGGCGCCGACGATCGCGCCGGTGTGCTGCCCGAGCAGGTGTACCCGGGACAGCCCGAGGGCGTCGGCGAACTGCCACACCCCGGCCGCGTACTCCGGGATGGACCACGGGCGCGGCGGCGCGTCGGACATGCCGAACCCCGGCGTGTCCGGGGCGATCACCCGCAGGCCGCGGCGGGCCAGCGGCTCGATCACCGCGTCGTAGGTGGCCGAGGAGAGCGGGGACTGGTGCAGCATCAGCAGCACCGGGGCGTCGGCGTCGCCGCCGTGCCGGTAGTGCACCTGGCCCCACGGCACGTCGACGTAGGCGCGGCGGGCCACGCCGCGGGCCCGGGTCACTCCGTCACCGCCAGGGCCGCCATGACCTCGATGACGTGCTTGATGCCGGCCTTGTAGTCGTCCAGCCGGATGTTCTCGTTCGGGCCGTCCACACCGGAGTCGGCGCGGGACACGCCGACGCCGACGATCGGTCGGTCGGCGATCACGCCCTGGTTGCCGATCCACTGCGTGTACGGCTCGATGACCGGCTCGGTCCCGTACACCCGGCGGGCCGCGTCGGCGACCAGCGCGACGAACGGGTCGCGGTGGTCGGTGAGGTTGGGCCGGCTGGTCGCCATCACCTCGATGCGCAGGTCACCGAAGCCGGTCGCGGCCAGGTGGTCGCGGATGCAGCCGAGCACCCGGTCCGGGTCCTGGCCGGGCACCAGCCGGATCTCCAGCTTGGCCGAGGCGGTCGACGGGATGCCGAGCGTCACGTCGTCGCGCATGTCGCCGCCGGCGAAGCCCGCGACGGTGAGCGTCGGCACGGTACGGATGGCGACCGCGGCGGCCTGGTCGTCCAGGTCACCGGTGAAGCGGTCGACCTGCGCCCGCTTGCGCAGGAAGTCCCCGTCGAACGCGACCTTCTCCAGCAGCGCCCGCTCCTCGTCCGTCGGCGGCCGGGCGTCGTCGGCGAAACCGGGGATCGTCACGGTGCCGTCGGGCTGCTGCAGCTGCGCCAGGGCGGCGGCCAGCCGGGCCGTGGCGGCCGGCAGCAGCGCGGTGTTCTGGCTGGTCAGGTCGCGCGGCAGGGTCTGCGCGGTGAGGCGCAGGTAGAGCACGCCCTTCTCGGCGAGCTTGAGCAGCAGCCGGTCCTCGCCGTCGAGCCAGGAGTTCTCCCACAGCGCCGCGTCGCTGGCGAGCCGGTCGGCGTGCGCCTGCACGAACGAGCCCAGACCCGGGCTGTGCAGCCACTTCTTGCCCTCGAAGATGATCCGGTTGGTCACCGGCGGGGTCAGCCCGGCCAGCTTCCAGGCCGCCGCCGCGTGGATGCGGGACATGACGACGCCCTTGTCGTCGGCCACGCCCCGGGCGTACAGCCGGCCGTCGTGGATCTCCGCCGCGTACGGCGGGCTGATCCAGTCGGCGTCGTCACCGGCCGGCTCGACCTCCACGTCGTAGTGGGTGAAGTGCAGCAGCGCCTTGTCACCCTCGCCCGGCACCTCGGCCAGCACGTACGGGTACGACTGCTCCCACGGGATGATCTCGGCTTCGCCGCCCCAGCGGCGGACCGACCCGGCGATGAACTCGGCGGTGGCCTCCATCTGCTCCGGCTCCTGGCGGCGGCTGCGGATGCGGCACAGCTGCTGGAGCTCCTCGACGAACTCGTCGAAGTGCTTGTCGACGGCCGCCAGAGCGGCCGCGGTATCCGGTTTGGGCATGGTGGTCCTCACAGAAGGGGTCGGAGAGGGGGAAGTTCAGTGGATGGTGACGCCGCCGTCGACGAAGATCGTCTGCCCGGTGGTCATGGCGGCGGCGTCACTGAGCAGGTAGGCGACCGCGTTCGCGACGTCCTGCGGCAGCGCCATCCGGCCCAGCGGGATCGAGGCCATCTTGTCGGCCAGGTACGCGTCGTCGCCGCGTACGTCGGCGGTCATGTCGGTGGGCACGATCGTGGGTCCGACGGCGTTGACCCGGATCCGGTCCGGCGCCCACTCCAGCGCCAGCACGCGCGCCATGTGCATCACGCCGGCCTTGCTGACGCAGTACCCGAGCGTGTTCAGCACCGCGATGTGCCCGTTCGTGGAGCCGATGTTCACCACCGCGCCGCCGGCCTGCCGCAGCGCCGGGTACGCGGCCTGGCACATCCGGAAGGTGCCGGTCAGGTTGACGTCCAGGACGGTGGTGAAGTCCTCCTCGGACATCGTCGCCGCCGGTCCGCGCCGGACGATCCCGGCGTTGTTCACCAGCAGGTCCAGGCGGCCGTGGGCGTCCAGGACCTCGGCCACCAGGCCGGCGCAGGAGGCGGCCGACCGGACGTCGACCCGGTGCCGGGTGTGCGGGCCGCCGGTCAGCTCGGCCTCGGTCCAGTCGTCGAGCAGGTCGGCCTGGGCCACCGTCGCGCCGCGCTGCGCCAGGGTCGCGGCGATGCGGGCGCCGATGCCGCGGGCCGCGCCGGTGACCACTGCCACCCGCCCGTCGAACCGGTTCGGATCGGTGTTCATGTCTCGTGTCCTGCCTTTCCCGTCCGGCCACCGGCCGGGCGGGCGTGAACCACGCCCGGCCGGTGCTCCGCACGCGTGACGACGGTCCCGTCAGCTGTCGTCACGCGCCGATCACCTTCGTGTCCTCGGCCCAGAAGGCCAGCCGCTTCTGCAGCAGCCGGATCACGAAGTGCGCCACCAGACCCATCACCGACAGCACCACCAGGACGGCGAACATGCCGGCGATGTCGAAGTTGTAGTTGGTCTGCAGCAGCAGGTAGCCCAGGCCCTCCTTGGCGCCGATGAACTCGCCGACGACCGCGCCGAGGATGGCGAAGACGATGCCGATGTCCAGGCCGGCGAAGATGAACGGCAGCGCGCTGGGCAGCCGGACCATCCGGAAGATCTGGGTCTTGCTCGCGCCGAACACGGTCAGCATCTGGATCTTGTCGGCGTCGGCCGCCCGCAGGCCCTCGATGACGTTGACGAGCATCGGGAAGAACGAGATCACCGCGGCCATGACCACCTTGCTGGTCAGGCCGAAGCCGAACCAGACCACGAACAGCGGGGCCAGGGCGACCTTCGGCACGGTCTGGAAGGCCACGATGTACGGCATCAGGGTGGCTTCCACGATCTTGATCTGGGAGATGAACGTGCCGAGGACCAGCGCGGCCCCGACACCGATCACGAACCCGAGCAGCGCCTCCTGGGTGGTCACCCAGAAGTGGCCCCAGAACTGGTCGTCGCCGAGCTGCTGCCACAGCGACTCGACCACGCTCGACGGCAGCGGCAGGACGTACTCGTCGACGCCGATGAGCTGGACGCCGTACTCCCAGGCCAGGACGACCACGACGAAGACCGTCGGGACCAGCCAGAGCTGGGGCTTCTCGCGGAGGTCGAACTTGCGCCGGGCGGGCTTGGCGGGCCGGGCGGACGGCGCCGGTGGCTGGGCCGGCTCGCGGACCAGATTGCTTGTTGCCATGGCTGTCCCTCGTCAGTCGATAACGCCGGCGGCGTTGAAGTGTCGGCGGATCCGCTCCACGTAGACCCCGGCCCGGTCGGACGACATGACGCCGAGGTCACGTGGCCGCTCCAGGTCGATGTCCAGGACCTCCGCGATGCGGCCCGGCCGGGGGCTGAGCACGACCACCCGGTCGGAGAGGAAGACCGCCTCCGGGATGGAGTGCGTGACCAGCACGATCGTCTGGTTGCTCTCCTGCCAGATGCGCAGCAGCTCCACGTTCATGTACTCGCGGGTCATCGCGTCGAGCGCGCCGAACGGCTCGTCCATCAGCAGAACCGCCGGGTCGTGCACCAGGGCCCGGCAGATGCCGGCCCGCTGCTGCATGCCGCCGCTGAGCTCATGCGGATACTTCTGCTCGAAGCCGTTGAGACCGACCATGTCGAGCAGTTGCTGGGCGCGTTCCCGGTGCCGGCGGGGATCCAGTCGCTGGATCTCCGCCGGCACCATCACGTTGTCGAAGATGGTGCGCCACGGCAGCAGCGTCGGTGCCTGGAACACCATCCCGACCTCGGGAAGGGGCTTCGTCACGTCCCGCCCGGCGATCCGTACCGCGCCGCCGGACTTCGGGCTGAGCCCGGCGAGGATCTTCAGCAAAGTGGTCTTGCCGCACCCGGACGGTCCCACGACCGAGATGAACTCGCCGCGACGTACCGTCAGGTTGATGTCGCTCAGCGCCTGGGTCGGTGCCGACTTACGGGGCCGGTACTCCTTGTCCAGCCCGTCGATCTCGATCCAGGAGTCTTCCGACACCGATGCCGGAGCCTGCGTCTGCGCCCGGCGGGCCGTCGCCTTGATGGCCATCGAAATCCCTTCCGCTGTCCGCTGCCTAGGCGGTGTAGTTCGCGGCCTTGCTCAGCACCGCGGCCTTGTCGAAGTTGTTCGCGCCGGAGAGCAGGCTCGGGTCCCAGAGCTTCTTCAGGTCGACGTCACCGGTGATCTGCCCGGCCTCCTTGGTGTACGCCTGGGTCTTCGCCCACTCCTCGTCGCTGATCGCGCCCCAGTCGCCGAACTGCTCCGGGTCGCCGCTGGCCGGGGTGGCCGTCTTCAGCCAGGCGGCGAGGCTCTCGGTGTCGGCCTTGAGGCGCTCGTCGGCGGACTTGCCGGCGAGGATCTGCGGGAAGACCTTGTAGCCGATCTTCATGGCGGCCTCGGGGTTCTTGGCCGAGAAGAGCATCGCCTTGTACGCCGCGCGCAGGAACCGCTCGTACGAGTCCTTCTTGGCGTCGAAGTCACGGGCGCCGACGCTGAAGGTCAGCGACCGGATGCCGCTGAACACGTCCGGGTTGGTCAGGTACTTCAGCTCGGTGCCGGCGTTCTCGATGACCGCGTACGCCTGGGTGTAGAGCGCCAGCATGTCGACCTTGCCGTCGTTGAGCGCGGCGGCGGCCTGCGCGCCGACGCCCACCGGCAGCAGCTCGACGTCCTTGGCCGGGTCGAGACCGGCGGCCTTGACGTAGGCGCGGGCGTACGGGGCCGAGCCGGAGGCCAGGCTGATCACGCCGATCTTCTTGCCGCGCAGGTCCGCGCCGCCGGTGATCGGGGAGTCCGGCTTGACCGCCATCACCCACGGCCAGTTCTGCACCAGGCCGCCGACGGCCTTGATCGGCACGTTCTTCTCCACCGCGCCGAGCGCCGAGCCGGCGTCGGCGGGGGTGATGTCACCGCTGCCGGACGCGACCGCCTGGAGGGCGGCGACCGAGCCGTCGGCGTTGATCGTCTCGACGGTCAGCTTCTCCTCGGCGAAGTAGCCGAGTTCCTTGGCGACCGCGTAGACGGCCACCTCCTCCTTCGGGCCGATCACGGCGGAGGCGATGGCCATGGTCAGCTTCGCCTCCTTGCCCTCGCCGCCGGCCTCGTCGTCGGAGCCGCCGCCGCACGCGGCCAGGACCAGCGTGGCGGCCAGCGCCGCCGGGAGCAGAGCCCACTTTCGTTTCATATGCACACACCTCGTCGTGAGTCGGGGGAGACCGCCTCCGCCGCCGTGACGGCGGAGGCGGGGGAATCAGCTGTCGCGCTGCTGCGCGACAAGGGCCAATCAGGCGTCGCGCAGCGACGCGACCAGGGCCAATCAGGCGTCGCGCTGCTGCGCGACCAGGGCCAGATCGTTGTAGACGTGCTGCTCGACGATCAGTTCGCCGTCGAGCACGAACACATCCGCGTAGCGGATGTCCTCGAACGGAGTGCCGTCGAGCCATTCCCCGTACAGCCGCCCGAGCGAGGTCACCGTGACCCGCCCGTCGGTGTCACCCACCAGGTAGCGGTCCCGGTGCTTGCGCACCCACCGGTAGGTACCGGTGGACGCGGCCGCCATCTCCCGCAGCGAGGAGTACTCCCGGCCGCCCGGGAAGACCAACCGGGCCTGCGCGGCGAGAAAGCGTCCTGCTTCGTCCAGCTCGCGGTCCTCGCACAGTTGCAGGTACCTGTCGATCAGACCGGGCGCGTCCGGTGTGCCCATCAGCCGGTCTTCTCGCTCAGGGCCGCCTCCCACTGGTCCCGCAGCGGGTGCTCCGCGGGGCCGTGCTCGGTGAGGATGCGCATCAGGCGGGCCAGCAGCGCGTCCCGCTCCCGGTCGAGGACCTGCTGCTCCTCCTCGGTGGAGACGAACTCGTCGACGGCGCCCGCGGTGAGCGCGCCGGAGCGCGTCAGCAGCGCCTCGACGACGCGTACGCGCTGGCGGGTCACGTGCAGCTCGGTGGAGAGCTGCAGCACCAGGTCGAGCAGCTTGCCGACCTTGGGGTCTCCGAAGTAGTCGAACTCGGTGCTCATCACGCCTCCGGCTTGGTCGCGGCCAGTACGGCCCAGGGGAAGTGCCACTCGGGACGGTCGCCCCAGCCCTGCGGCTGGACGCCGTTGCGGCGCTCGTCGAACGGGGTCCACGACACGTCGGTCAGACCGGCCTCGGCGCAGACCTCGATCAGGTCCGAGCCGAACAGGTCGTGGAAGAACGGCTCGTTGTTGCGCTCGGCGTGCTCGTAGACGGTGGCGTCGCGCAGCGGGTCGCCGGTCAGCATGAACTCGAGGAAGCGCAGCGAGCCGCCCGGCTTGAGCAGGCGCGCGGCCTCCACGATCGTTTCCCGGATCGCGGCGGCCGGCATCTCGTGCAGCACCATCGTGCCGGTGACCACGTCGCAGCTGTCCGACTCGATGCCGGTGGCCCGGCCGTCGGCCTGCCGGTAGTCGATCGCGAGTCCGGTCGCCTCGGCCTCGGCGTGGGCCAGGCGCAGACCGGGTGCGGCCAGGTCCACGCCGATCACCTGCGCGGTCGGGTACTTGGCCGGCAGCGGGCGGGTGCTCTTGCCGAAACCGCACCCGATGTCGACGATCCGGGTCGCCGCGGGCAGCTCGGGCAGCGCGGTCTGGGCGAACAGCGTGTGGAACTTGTAGCCGTCGTTGTCGCGCAGCATGACGATGCGCGCGCCGAACTCGTACACGTAGGCCGACATGTCGTCGGAGAAGAAGCTGCCGGGCTGGATGTGGATGTCGTAGTCGGTGTACCAGTCGGGCAGTTCCAGGTCGGGGTTCAGCTCCAGCGAGCCCTTCGGCTGCTCGGGCAGCGAGGTGAGCTGGTCGGTCAGCTCCTCGCGGCGGCTGAGCACCGCGTCGCCGGCGACCTTCCACAGCATCTTCTGCTGCACCCGCTCCAGGTGGCTGAACCACGGGTAGAGCGGAAGACCACGCAGCACCTGACCGGCGTCGGCGATCGTCGTGGCCGACGCCCCGGTGGCGCCGTACTCGTCGCGCAGCGCCGGGTAGACGGTGTCCGCCCATCGCTTGCGCAGGCCGAGGACGAAGTCCACGGCGGAACGCTCATCCAGGGTGAGGCGCTCCTCGATGTCCAGCATGCTTGTCTCCTCTACAGGTGGGGGAGGTCCGGTCCGCGGTGCACCGCGACCGGGGTGGACGGGTCAGTGGGCGTACCGCACGCGCTGGGCGGACGCGGTGTCGTAGGCGCCGAGGAACGCGCCGGCCATCCGCCCCTCGTAGACAGCCTCGAAGGCGGTGCGGGGGGCGTTCGCGTCGCCGACGACGTGGATGCGGGGGCCGTCGGGCAGCGCGTCGAGCTGCCGGTACAACTCGTCCGCGGCCTGCGCCGAACCGCCGTCGACGACTGTGGTGACGTCCTCGACGATCGTGTCGCCGCCGGCGAGCGGGCCGCCGAGGGCCACCGTCGTGGCGCCCGCGGCGCGGGCGGTCCGCATCGGGTGGACCGCGATCCCCAGGTCCGCGAAGCGCTTGAGCAGCGCCAGCCGCGAGTACGTGGTGATCTTGGCGCTGACCGTGGCGGTGGGGGACACGACGTGGACGCGGGCGCCCCGGCGGGCTAGCGCCTCCGCGACCGACGCCGCCGACCAGGTGCCCTCGTCGTCCAGCACGACGACGGCACCGGCGGGCCGGTAGCCGGGGTCGGCCAGGTTGTCGACGGCCTGCCAGATGTCGATCACCGGCGGGCCGCCGGGCAGTTCCCGGCGGGCGGGCCGGGAGCCGGTGGCGAGGACGACGTCCTGGTAGCCACCGGCCAGCACGTCGTCGACGCCGGCGCGCCGGCCGAGCCGGACCGGGATGCCGGCGGCCTCGACGTCGCGGGCCAGGTCGCGGGTGAGCAGCCCGAGCCGCTCCCGTCCGGGTACGCGCGCGGCCACCTCCACCTGTCCGCCGAGGTGGTCCCGTGCCTCCACGACGGTCACCCGGTGCCCGGCCCGGTGCGCGGAGAGGGCGGCCTCGAGGCCGGCCGGTCCGCCGCCGACGACCAGGACGTTCCGTGCGCCGGACGGCCCGGGCAGTTCCGGCCAGGCGTCGGCCCACTCCTGCTCCGCGCCGACCTCCGGGTTCACCACGCAGGAGATCGGCAGGCTGGTCTCCAGCCGCCCGATGCAGCCCTGGTTGCAGGCCAGGCAGGCGCGCACCTCGTGCTGGCGGCCCTGCTCGGCCTTGCGGACCAGGTGCGGGTCGGCGATGTGCGGGCGGGCCAGGCCGACCAGGTCGGCCTCGCCCGCGGCGACGAGTTCGGCCGCCTCCGGCAGGCTGTCCAGCCGGCACACGGCGAGCACCGGCAGGTCCGGGAACTCCTGCTTGAACAGCGCCGCGTGGTGCCGGAACGGGGCGTGGCCGAAGCTCATGTCCGCCATCTGCGTCGCCAGCGACCAGCTGCCGTGGTAGGCGGAGTGGCTGACGTGCACGTAGGCGAGGGGGAACTCGGCGCGCAGCTTTCCGACGATCTCCAGCACCGCGGCCGGGTCGAGCCCGCCGGGCAGGAACTCGTCGGCGCTGACCCGCAGCCCGACGGGCAGGTCGGGGGCGGCGGCCAGCACCGCCGTCAGCACCTCGCGGGTCAGGCGCATCCGGTTGTCGAGGCTGCCGCCGTACGCGTCGTCGCGGGTGTTCGTGTGCGGTGAGAGGAACTGCTGGAGCAGGTGGCCGTGGCCGGCGTGCACCTCGAGGCCGTCGAAGCCGGCCTCGCGCATCCGCCGCCCGGCGGCGGCGAACGCGGCGACGACTGTCGCGATGTCCCGGCGTCCCATCGCGTGCGGGACGTGCGAGCCGGCCGCCCACGGCACCGGCGACGAGGACCAGGCGGCGGTGCGGGTCGCGTCGCCGTTGGCCTGCCGCCCGGCGTGCATGATCTGGGCGAACATGCGGGCGCCGTGCTCGTGCACGGCCTCGGTCACCGCCGCGTACGCCGGGATCGACGAGTCGTCGAAGCTGCCGAGGCTGATGCTGCGGCCCGCGCTGGTGGGGTGCACGCGGATCGCCTCGGTGATGATCAGGCCGGCTCCGCCGCGCGCCCGCTCCGCGTGGTAGGCGACGTGGCGGCGGGTGGGCACATTGTTCAGTCCGAAGTTGGTGGTGTGGCCGGGGACGAAGACCCGGTTCCGCAATGTGAGACGACCGAGCCGGGTGGGGGAGAGAAGGGCGAGGAGCTTGTCGTCGGGCATGCTCGGACTTCCTGTTTCGGGCCGCACTCGGCGAGGCCGAGGGCGTTCGGATGAACCGTACGCCGTTCGATTGAGTGGAACGGTAGGGCCGAGTTCAACATGCCGTCAACGGGTTACTGGTCAGTAATTTAGGCCGCCGAACCGCCTCTGAGCTGCTGTTCCACTAGGCGGAACGCTGACCGATGATGACCGTCGATGGCGCGGTCGATCGTTCGGATGCTCCTGATCGGACGACGGTGTCGGCCGCCGATCGACTGTCGGCGGTTCCTGCCCATCATTCGGACGGCCCGCCGGACCGTGCCGGTGGCCGTCCCGGGCGGCGGCGGTGCGTCCTCTCGGGCGGCGACACCGCGCCGGGTGCGCGGCGGCCCGGGCCGCCGCCGGGTTGCGCACGTGAGGTGCGGCGCCGGCGACGACCCGGGCCGTCGTTCGGTCTGCGGATGTGGTGGTGGACGGGACGCCGTCGGGCGTCCCGGTCGCGCGTGGTCAGCCGGTGTGCGGGCGCAGGTACGGCGTGAGCAACTCGCGGGCGAGCCCGGTGGCGGCCGGAAGGTCGAGACCGTTCTCGATCATCCGGCTGAGCGCGTAGACGACCGACTGGACGAGCTCCGCCATCCGGTCCGGGTCGCTCGCCCCGTGTTCGGTCAGCGCGGCGCGCAACGGCGCCTCGAGGCTGTCGTGCAGCAGCCGGCTGGACGTCGCCAGCACCTCGCTGTTGCCGGCCGACGCCAGCGCCCGGGCCAGCGCGTGGTCGCCCCGGGCAACCAGTTGCAGGTTGGCCTCGACGTACGCCAGGATCCGCGCGCCCGGCGTGCGGGCCTCGGCCATCTGCTCCTCGACGAAGGCCGACCACCGGGGGAAGGTGTCGGCGACCAGCACGTCGAACATGTCGGTGCGGGACTTGAAGTACGAGTACGCGCTGGACCGGGCCAGCCCGGCGTGCCGGGCCACGTCGGCCAGGCTCGGGATCTGCTCCGGATGCTCGGAGAGCAGGGCGCGGGCGGCGTCGAGCAACGCCGCCCGCTGTGCGGCCCGGTGTTCCGCGACGGTCGAGGCTTGGATCTTCGGCACCGCGACCTCCCCGTGTCTCCCGCCGTCCGTGTCCGGTCCGCGTCGCTCCCTGGTCGTCGGTCAGCTGCTGGTGGCGAGCTTGCCGTCGATCATCTCGTAGATGGTGTCACAGTATTGCAGGACGTCGTGATCGTGAGTGACCATCACGACGGCCACCGAGCGCTCCCGCGCCTCCTGGGCGAGCAGCTGGACGATGTCGTGGCTGCGGGCCCGGTCCAGCGCCGCGGTCGGCTCGTCCACCAGCAGGACCGACGGCTCGGTCATCAGCGCCCGGGCGATGCCGACGCGCTGGCGTTCGCCGCCGGAGAGCTGGTGCGGACGCCGGTCGGCCTTACCGGACAGGCCGACGTGCGCGAGCATCTCCAGCGGGTCGCGCCCGGACCGTTCCCGCCGCCCGCCCAGCCGCAGCGGCAGGCGCAGCTGGTCGGCGGCGGTCAGCGCGGGCAGCAGGTTGCCCGACTGGAACACGAATCCCACGTGCCGGCGGCGCAGCTCGGTGCGCGTCCGGCGGCTGGACACGGTCATGTCGTGCCCGGCCACGGTGACGGTGCCCTCGTCGGGGCGGGCCAGCCCGCCGGCGACCGCCAGCAGGCTGGACTTGCCCGCGCCGGACGGCCCGACGATCGCGGCCAGTTCGCCCCGGGCGACGGTCAGGTCAACCGCGTCCAGCGCGTGCACCGTCTCCGCGCCGTCGCCGTGCCGCAGGTGCACGCCGCGCATGACCAGGCCGAGGTCGTCCCGGGCGGTGCCCGGTGCCGAGGGGGACGGGGTGGTCCGGCTGCTCATCGGTTGCCTCCCAGGGCGGTCGCCGGGTCGATGGACGTGAGGCGGACGACGGCGGCTGCCGCGCCGACCAGGCCGAGCACGAGCAGTCCGGCCGCGGCGGCGGCGATGCTCTGCGGGTGCAGCGCGAACGGAACGTTGCCGCCGGAGATCAGCGCGCCGAGGCCCAGGCCGATCCCCATGCCGACGGCGATGGCGACGGCCAGCAGGATCAGCGCCTGGGTGAGGGCGTCACGCAGCACCCACCGGGTCGAGGCGCCGAGCGCCCGCAGCACCGCGACCTCCTGCTTGCGCTGGATCGCCCAGACCGCGAAGAACGCGCCGGCCACCAGCGCCGAGATCGCGTAGAGGAAGCCCTGGATCAGCTGGAGCGTGGTCGTCTCGGCGGTGTAGCCCGGCGAGGCGCCGTAGGACTCCTCGAGCGTCATGCTCTCGGTGCCCGCAGCCTTGTCGCCCGCGGCGAGGTCCACCGAGTCGCCGTCGGCCGCGCGGACCGCGACGGCGGTGATCTCCTGAGCCGCCTGGGCCGGCACCTGCGCGCCGGCCGGGGTGCCGGACTTGATCGCCTGCCACGTGGCCAGCGGCACGTACGCCACGTCGACGTGGCCGAAGGTGTCCTGCTGCTCGGTGACGCCGACGACGCGCAGCCGCGTACCCAGCCGGTCCACCGTCACGGTGTCGCCGACGCGCAGGCCCGCGTCGATCGCGGTGGGGCTCACCACGATCCCGTCGGCCGGACCGAGCCGGTCGCCCTCGCTGGCGGCGGGCGACAGGAACGAGTCGGTCTCGACGCCGAACAGCGCCAGGTCGACCTCGGTGCCACCGTCGGTACGCCCGTTGATGAGCGTGTTGCCGAACGGGGTCGCCTCCGCCACGCCCGGCTGGTCGCGCCAGGTGTCCACCGCCGAGGCGTCCACCACGCTGCGCGAGAACGCCGAGTCGTGCTGCACGCCGTGCGCGAACGCGAACGAGGTGACCGGCAGGTTCTGCAGGCCGGAGACGCCGTCACGGACCAGCCCGACGGAGAGGCCGGACAGCATCACCATCAGCACCGAGATCAGTGCGATCACGGCCCCCATCAGGGCGAATCGCAGCCGCGCGAACCCCAGTTCGCGAATGGCCAGGAACATCAGCCGCCACCTCTCAAACTTGTCGACACCATGTCGCCATGTTAACAACGCGGTGTCGGTAAGATGGTGGTGGTGGTGGTCTACCCGGCCACATTCCGTGACGGGGCCGGTGATGCGCGGCCTGCCGCGCCGGCGTCAGGCGGCGACCGGGCCCGCGGCGGCGCGGCGTGCGCGCCGGCCGAGGGCGGTCACCGCGACCACGATGATCGGGGCGAGTGGGAGGTGACAGACCGCCAGCGTGATCGTGCTGGTGGTGTCGAGGTCGGCGGGCAGCGTCATGGTGGCGATCGTGAGGACCGCGAGCGCCGGGCCGATGATCAGCGCCGCCCGGACCACCCACGCGAATCGGGGCGCCAGCACGGCGACGGCGGTGAGCCCGAGCGCCAGCGGCAGCGCGCTGAAGCCCGCGACGGTCACCGCGTCGACCTCGACCCGCCGGTCGTCGGCGGTGAACAGGAAGCTGCCGCCGGCCGCGCGGCCGATCGCGTACACGATCAGGTTGACGACCACCGCGACGGCGGTGGCGAGCGCGACGACGGCGGTACGGGACAGGTCAGCCACGGGAGGTCTCCTCCGCCTGCACTCGGATCAGATAGGCCTCGATGCGGGCGAACGCCCCCACCCAGACCTCGCCGGCGAAGAAGTCGCGCAGCTGCGGGGCCGGGAAGCCGCTCTGCACCACTGTCATCAGCGTGCCGCCGTCGCGCGCCTCGAACGTCACCTCGATGCGCGTGGTCATGGTGGTGCCGTCCGGACCGCTGCCGATCGACTCGGTGACCAGCCGGTGCGGCCGGTCGATCTCCAGGAACGTCTGCGTCTCCCGGAACAGCGCGTCGGGCGAGGGACCCCAGACCGCGGTCTGCGTCCCGCCGACCCGCAGGTCGACGTCGATCTCCACGATACCGGGCTCCTCGTCGAGGATGCCGAACCAGATCTTCTGCTTGCCGGCGTCGGTGTAGGCGTCGAAAACCTGCTCAGGTGTGCCCGGGAGGTGTCGTGTCACGCGCAGGTCGAGTGTCATGGTCGCGGTCCTCCGTGGTGAGTGTGAGGTAGGCGTCGAGCCCGTCGAGGCGGCGCGCCCAGAGCCGTTGGTAGAAGGCGATCCAGGCCATGGCCGAGTCCAGCGGGGCCTCGCTGAGCCGGCACTGCCGGGACCGGCCGACCTTGCGCGTCACCACGAGGCCCGCGTCCTCCAGCGCGCGGACGTGCTTGCGCATGCCGGTGAGGCTCATCCCGGTGGGCTCGGTGAGCTCGCTGAGGGTGGCCGGGCCGGTGCCGAGCCGGATCAGGATGGCGCGTCGTGTCGGGTCGGCCAGGCTGGCGAACACCCGGTCGAGCGTCTGTTGCTGAACCACGTGGTTCACCGTACGACACTGAACCATTCGGTTCAACGTTATCCGGAGGCCGGCGTGGCGTACGCGCGAAACGGCCCCGCGACCTCGAGGATCGCGGGGCCGTCTCCGGCGCCGTGGGAAGGAACGCCGGAGTGTGGGGTGCCGGTCAGGCGAGCGTGCAGGACGCGCCGTTGAGGCTGAACGCGCTGGGCCGGGCGGTGTTGCCGGTGTGCGTGGCCTGGAAACCGATGGTGGTCGAGCCGCCGGCCGGGATGGCCGCGTTGTAGGAGACGTTGCGCGCCGTCACCTGGCCCGAGGAGGGGGAGTACGAGGCGTTCCAGCCGGAGGTGATGGTCTGGCCGCCGGGCAGCGTGAACGCCAGCGACCAGCCGTTCACCGCGGCGGTGCCGGTGTTGCTGATGGTGATGTTCTCGGTCAGGCCGTTGTTCCAGGCGTTCAGCTCGATGCGCACCGAGCAGGCACCGGTGCCGGGCGGCGGGGTGGTCGGTCCCGGCGGCGGCGTGGTCGGGCCGGGCGGGGGAGTGGTCGGTCCCGGCGGGGGCGTGGTGGGGCCGGGCGGGGGAGTGGTCGGTCCCGGCGTGGTGGTGAGGCCGAAGAAGGCCACGGCGGCCGCGGCCATGCCGGCGGACGGCAGGCTGTGCCCGGCGCCCTGGATGCTGTACGCCTCGACCTGCACGGTGCCGGTGGAGTCGGCGTAGCGGCGCCGGTTCCAGCCGGACTGCGGCGTGTCGGTGGACGTGGGCGTCTGGCTCAGGCCGAACACGTTCGTCCACTGCTCGATCGTCTCCTGGAGCAGCGAGTACGGCACCAGCGTGTCGTTGGTGCCGTGCCACAACTGCACCCGGGGCCGGGGCCCGGTGTAACCGGGGTACGCCTGGCGGACCGCGTCACCCCACTGCTGCGGGGTGCGGTTCATGTTCCCGCCGGTGCACTGGCTGGAGCCGGGCGGATAGTCGGCGGCGCCGGCGAAGCAGTTGAACGGAACGCCCATGAACGCCGCGCCGGCCTTGAAGACGTCCGGGTAGAGCGCCAGCATGTGGTTGGTCATCATGCCGCCGGACGAACTGCCGGTGGCGTACACCCGGTCCGGGTCGGCGCCGTACTGCTGCTGGACGTAGCGGACCATCGAGATGAGCGACACCGGGTCGCTGCCGCCGCCGCGCCGCTTGGCCGCGTCGGACCAGGTGTCGAAGCAGTTGCCGAAGCCGGCCTGCTGGGTGGCGCTGGGGTAGATGACGATGAAGCCGTACCGGTCGGCCAGCCCGGCGAACTCGCTGCCGGAGTAGAAGCCGGGGCCGGAGCCGCCGCAGCCGTGCATGGCCACCACTGTGGCCGGCCGGGCCGGGCGGGCGTCCGGCACGTAGACGTGCATGCGCATCCGGCCGGGGTTGTCGCCGAAGCTGGTCACCTCGGTCAGCGACGCCGCGTACGCGGGTTGGACGGTGGGGATCACCAGGCCGGCCGCCGCCAGCGACGCGGCCAGGGCCACCACCATCTTGGCTCTGATTCTCACGGAATCTCCTTCGATCGCCCTGTGCGGGCGGTGACGGGCGGGTGCGCGCCGCGTCGGCGGCCCGGACCGCCGCGGTGTCGCGTCTCGCCCACTGACGTGTCTCGCCCGGCCCTGGCTCCGTCGTGTGGCACATAGTGTTCCCGCCGGGCGCTGAAGTGTCAATCGATGTGCTCCGATGAGCTGCGGCGGCGTTCGTCTACAGTCGGTGCACCGTCCCTGAGCCGAGCCGGAGCGCGTGTGGCAAACCCGTTCGACATCGAGGAGATCTACCCGGACGAGGGGCCCGCGGCGCGGCTGCCCCGACGGCAGGCCGGCACGTCGCCGCAGAGCGTCGCGGTGACGGTGCTCGCCGACTACACGCTGCGTACCCGCGCCGCCCTGCCGTCCGCGGCGATCGTCGCCCTGCTCGGCGAGGCCGGGGTGACCAGCGCCGGAGCCCGTACCGCGATCAGCCGGCTGGCCCGCCGTGGGGTGCTGGAGGGCAGCCGGCAGGGCCGCAACAGCTTCTACCGGCTCAGCCGCGCCGCCGCCGAGTACCTGTCCGCCGGCGGGAACTGGATCATCGCCTCCACGACCGACGTCCAGACGTGGGACGGATGCTGGACCATCGTGGCCTTCTCGCTGCCGCAGGACCACGGCGCGCAACGCCGGGCGCTGCGCGGCCAGTTGCGCTGGCTCGGCTTCGCGCCGCTCTACGACGGGCTGTGGATCTCGCCGTACGAGCTGGCCGCGCCGGGGCGGGCCCGGCTCGCCCCGCTCGCCCTCGGCGCGGTCACGGTGTTCCGGGGACGGCAGGACGCGCTGGACGCGATCGGCCAGCGCGCCCCCGTCGACGCCTGGGACGTCGACGCGATCAGCGGGCACTACGAGGCGTTCCTGCGCCGGTGGACCCCGCTGGTGTCGCGGCTCGGCTCGGTCGACGGTGCCGCCGCCGTACGGGCCCGTACCGAGGTGATGGACACGTACCGGCGGTTCCCCACGCTCGACCCGCGGCTGCCGCTGGAACTGCTCCCGGCCGGGTGGCCGCGCCGGGCGGCCCGGGACGTGTTCGCGGCCGTCTACGACGGCCTGGCCGAGGCCGCCGAGACGCACGTCCGGGCGGTCGTCGCGCGGTTCGCCGACCCGGTGCCGCCCGGCATCCGGGCGCACACCACCGCCGACATGCTCGCCGGCGTGGGCGAGGACGGGTGCGGCGCCGCGGGCTGACCGCGACCGTCACCCGCCGACGGCGCAGCGGCGCTCGACCGTGTACGGCCCGGTGCCGGCCAGTGCGACAGCCAGCGCGACCCCGGCGGGCGCGGGCAGGTCGGCGAGCCGGTGCGGGCCGACCGGCCGGACGCACTCGACCGTGTCACCCCGGTGCACCGGCATGCCGAGGTTGGGCCACAGCGGGCCCCCGGCCGCTTTGACGGCGGCCTCCTTGCGGGCCCACAGCCGGGTGAACCGCAGCGCCCGGTCGGCGTGGCCGGCCCCGGCGGCGACGTGCCGTGCCTCCTGCGGATGGAAGAGACGCACGGACGCGGCCACCGGGTCCCCGCCCGGCGCGACGTGCTGGATGTCCACCCCCACCGGCCGGTCCTCGCTCAACGCGACCGCCACGAGATCGCCGGAGTAGGACAGGCTCGTGTGCAGGCCGGCCCACGGGCCGGTCAGCGCCGGTTTGCCGTACCGGCCGGGCCGCCAGGCCAGCGCCGCCGGTGACGCGCCGGTGGCCTGCCCGGCCAGCAGACGCAGCGCGCCGTGTGCCACGGTGAACCGGTCCCGCAGCGTCTCGGCGCCCAACCGTGCCGCCCGGCGCCGCTCGTCCGCGTCGAGCACCGCCCGGTAGCGGGCCAGCTCGTCCGCCGGCACCGCGGCGGCGACGATCCAGACCCGGACGGTGTCCCGCATGGACGGCAGCGTAACCGCGCCCGTCACGCCGGCACCCGCCTGCGGCGCCGCGGGCTGACCGGCGAAGATCGACGGTTGGCGGAGCCGTGCCAGAATCTGGCCGTGTCCTACCTCCCCTCGCAGCCGTATCCGCCGATGCCGGGCGGCGTCAGCCCGCTGATCGCCTACCCGCACCCGATCTCCCCGCCGCCGGGCTGCGGGGTGCTCGTCGTCTCGGTGAACCGCGGGCCGTACCTGATTCCCGTGCCG
Source organism: Micromonospora sp. CA-248089 (assembly GCF_050948515.1). NCBI lineage: Bacteria > Bacillati > Actinomycetota > Actinomycetes > Micromonosporales > Micromonosporaceae > Micromonospora > Micromonospora sp. CA-248089. The sequence goes on along the minus strand of NZ_CP192016.1, from coordinate 3,836,049 downwards.
GTGACCAGCCGCTTCAAGATCGACCGCCAGGTGGTCGCGATCCCCGGCGAGGGGACGTGGCACGTCGCGGTGCCGGCCGGCACGCACGACGTCCGGTACACCGACTTCCTGGGTGTCCCGATCGTCACCACGGCGCTCGCGGTGCAGCCGGGCGCCGCGCACCACCTCGCGTTCCGCTTCGGCGGGTGGCGCAACCGGGTCTACGACGGGTACGGCACCGACGTCACCCGGTTCGGCCTGTGGTCCAACTACAGCATCATGCTGATCGTGCTGGCCGTCTTCGGCCTGGCCTGCTGCGGGGTGTTCGGGCTGGCCCTGGGCTCGAACCCCTGATCCGTCCGGCCGGCGGGCCTGGTCGCGCGGTCAGCGCAGCGACCAGGTCTGCTTCACGTTGAACACACAGGTCCAGGCGTTCAGCGGAGCACCCGCCGCGTGCCCGTCGACGTCCAGGCAGCGGTCGGTCGCCCGGTTGAACAGCGACCGCCGGCCCTGGCTCTCGATCCACTCCCACTTCTGCGCCGGGTTGCCGCTGCACCACGCGGTCTGCACCGGCACGCCGTCGCGCTTCTCGCCCCAGGCCACGTCCAGGCAGAGGCCGCCGTCGACCCGGACGCTGCCGTCGGACGCGAACGTCCACCACTGGGAACGCTCCTCCCGGCAGGTCCGCAGCACGACGCGTACGCCGTCCCCGCTGCCGCCGCTCGCGCACAGGCCGGTCTCCTTGCCGACGAGTTGCTTCGCGCCGGCCGGACGGACCGGTGCGGACGGCTTCTCCGACCGGTCCGGCTCGCCGGACGCCAGTGGCGGCGTGGACGGCCGCGCGGCCGACGAGGCCGTCGGCTTCGGCGAGCGCGTGGTGGCCGGGGGCGAGCCGGAACTCGCCGGCGTGCCGCGCAACCGGCCGTCGAGGGCGTAGAAGTCGGTGAACTCCCGGACCGTGCGCAGGAACGCCTGCGTGCCGGCGTCGAAGTCGCCGCCGGTGTGGCGCACGGCGTCGGTCCCGTTGCGGTACGCCGCCAGCGCCAGCAGATCCGGGTCGCCGTCGAGCGCGGCCAGTTCCCGTCGCAGCGCGCAGAGCGCGGCCCCGGTCGCCGGTACGGCCGCCTGCGGCTCCCACGGCGAGGCGCCGGACGGGCCGTACGCACGCCACAGCTCCGGCCGGAACTGGGCGATGCCCTTGCGACCACCGTCGCCGAGCAGGTTCGGGTCGAAGCCGGACAGGGTCATCAGCTGCGCGGCCACCGCGGCCGGCGGCACCTGCGGGCACACCGAGCCGGCCCGTACCACCAGGCGGACGTACGCGGCGGGGACCGCCTTGGGCTGCCGGCGCTCGCCCTCGGCACCGGCCGCGACGGCGTCGGTGAAGCCGTCCTGCCGCCCGTAGTAGGCGGCGTACCGGTTCACCTCGTCGACGTACGGGACCGCCGCCGAGGGCACCCCTGCGGCGCCGCGGACCTCGTCGAATCCGGTGTGGAAGGCAGCGAGCGACAGCCGCCACGGGTCGCCGGGGACTTCCGCCGTGCGCAGTTGCCCGGCCAGGTCGCACATGTGGTGGGCCAGCGCGAGGATGTTGGCGGCGGCGTCCGTGCGCGGCGCGTCCGGCCACGGCGCCCAGGTCCGCCATCGCTCGTCGTCCAGTCCGGCCAGGCCCCGGCCGCCGGACGCGGTCCGCTCGGCCCGTCCGTCCAGACCCGACTCGGTCATCAGCTGCCCGGCCAGCCGCGCCGGGGTCAGCGTGGGGCACGACCGGGCCGCGGTCCGGATGGCGGCGAGCTGCTCGGCGGAGACGGTCCGGCCGGCCGACTCACCGTCGCGGGCGGTGGCGACGCTCCCGCTGAGGGCGGCGACCACCAGGCTGAGCGCCGCCAGTCCGGCGGCACCGGCGGCGACGACTCCGCGCGGGATCCGGCGCGGGCGGGTGTCCGGGCCGGGGACATCGGGTGTCACAGGGCGGTCCTTCCGGTGATGACGTACGCCGGACGGGTGCGCGACGTCCTCGGTTCACCCGGCCGGAGCCGGGTCCGACTCCGGTCCGGCCGCCATTGAACCGATCGACCGGCGAGCAGTCAAATGTGGACGGTCCGGCCGGGACCGCCCGTGCGGGCGGAGCGGCGGTGCCGGTGTTGATCCGGAACGGGACCGAAAAGTTTCGGAATCTCGTTGCCTCCGTCGGCGACAGTGCACCGGTGGCCGAGCCGTCCACGCTGATCGGAGGCCCTTTCCGGCAGCCGTAACGCCCGTTCAGGGCCCCGCTGCGGTTACCACAACATTTCCGGAACTTGTTGACAGGATGAACCGGGGCTCCAATACTGTGGCCATCGGCGCATCTCGATTGACGTCGATGTCCGACCACCACCGTGGCGCGGCTGTCGCCCCGGTCCCGCCGTCCGCGGGCGGGCGAGCACCCGCGGCTCGCGCCACCCGGTTGGCCGCCCGCCAGCCGTCACAGGGAGGAAACCCGTCCATGAAAGACGCCCCCGTCCGCACGGGCATCCGCAGGCGCGGACGCCTCAGGATGGTCCTCGGCGGCGCCTGTGCCGTGGCGCTGATCACCGCCGGGGCGACGGCGGTCACGTCAGCTCCGGCTTACGCCCAGACCGTCACGTCGAACTCGACCGGCACGCACAACGGCTACTTCTATTCCTTCTGGAAAGACAGTGGCAACGTCTCCATGACCATGGGCAACGGTGGTCAGTACAGCACCCAGTGGAGCAACATCAACAACTTCGTGGCCGGCAAGGGCTGGAACCCGGGCTCACGCCGGACGGTCAGCTACTCCGGCAGCTTCAACCCGTCCGGCAACGCGTACCTGACGCTCTACGGCTGGACGCGCAACCCGCTCGTCGAGTACTACATCGTCGACAGCTGGGGCAGCTGGCGCCCGCCGGGCAGCGGCTACATGGGCTCGGTGACCACCGACGGCGGCACGTACGACGTCTACCGCACCCAGCGCGTCAACGCCCCCTCGATCGAGGGCACCCGGACGTTCTACCAGTACTGGAGCGTCCGCCAGCAGAAGCGCGTCGGCGGCACCATCACCTCCGGCAACCACTTCGACGCCTGGTCCCGCTACGGCATGAACCTCGGCACCCACGACTACCAGATCATGGCCACCGAGGGCTTCCAGAGCAGCGGCAACTCCAACATCACGGTCGGCGGCACCAGCGGTGGCAACCCGACCACCCCGCCGCCGAACAACGGTGGCTGCACGGTCAGCGTCAGCCGGGCCGAGGAGTGGGGCGACCGGTTCAACGTGACCTTCTCGGTCAGCGGCACGAGCAACTGGGTGGTCAGCATCCAGACCCAGGGCGGGCAGAGCCTGCAGAACAGCTGGAACGCGTCGGTCAGCGGCACCAGCGGCACGCTCACCGCACGCCCGAACGGCAACGGCAACAACTTCGGCATCACGCTCTACAAGAACGGCAACAGCAACACACCGACGGCGACCTGTTCCGCCGCCTGAGCCCTTTTCCGGGGAGGGGGTGCCGCGCCTGGCGCGGCACCCCCGTTTCGTGTGCCCGGACGGTCATGATGTGATGGCCGACACACCTGGGCGAAAACTTGATTGATTCCAGAAGACCGGACTAAGGTCGTCGCATGACGGCCGACTTCGAGACGCAGCTCCGGGCGGTCTCGTTGCGGGTGACCCGGCCCCGCCTGGCGGTGCTGGCCGCGCTGCGCGACCATCCGCACGTCGACACCGACACGGTGATCGCCCTGGTCCGCGCCGAGCAGCCCACCGTGTCCCACCAGGCGGTTTACGATGTGCTCCGGGCACTCACCGACGCCGGGCTGATCCGGCGCATCCAGCCGGCCGGCGCGACGGCCCGCTACGAGTCGCGGGTGGGAGACAACCACCACCACGTCGTGTGCCGTTCCTGCGGCGCCATCGCCGACGTCGAGTGCGCCGTCGGCCGCGCCCCCTGTCTCACCGCCTCCGACGACCACGGCTTCGTGGTGGACGAGGCGGAGGTCGTCTACTGGGGCACCTGCCCCGGCTGTGCGGCCGACCGTACCGCCCAGCGATCCGCCAGTTCGGAAGGAAACAGATGAGCGACACCCAGGACAACCGGCCCGTCAGCCCGCAGGGCGTGGACGCCAAGGAGGCGGCCGGCTGCCCGGTCGCGCACGACTCCGTGACCGCGCACGGCAGCGAGAGCGAGAACCCGGCGATCGACTCGCCGACCCCGAAGACCGGCGGTCGTCCGCGCAGCAACCGCGACTGGTGGCCCAACCAGCTCGACCTGTCGGTGCTGCACGCCCACTCGCACAAGGGCAACCCGCTGGGCCCGGAGTTCAGCTACGCCAAGGAGTTCGCCAAGCTCGACGTCGAGGCGCTCAAGCGGGACATCACCGAGGTGCTCACCACCTCGCAGGACTGGTGGCCGGCCGACTTCGGTCACTACGGCGGCCTGATGATCCGGATGAGCTGGCACGCCGCGGGCACCTACCGCATCGAGGACGGCCGCGGTGGCGCCGGTGACGGCGGGCAGCGGTTCGCCCCGCTGAACAGCTGGCCGGACAACGCCAACCTGGACAAGGCCCGCCGCCTGCTCTGGCCGGTCAAGCAGAAGTACGGCCAGAAGATCTCCTGGGCCGACCTGCTGGTGCTCGCCGGCAACGTGGCCCTGGAGTCGATGGGCTTCAAGACCTTCGGCTTCGGCTTCGGCCGGGAGGACGTCTGGGAGCCGGAGGAGATCTTCTGGGGTCCCGAGGACGCCTGGCTGGGCGACGAGCGCTACGCCTCCGAGAAGGAGATGGTGGCCGGCGTCGGCGCGACCGAGATGGGTCTGATCTACGTCAACCCGGAGGGCCCGCGCGGCAACGCCGACCCGCTCGCGGCGGCGCACTTCATCCGTGAGACGTTCCGCCGGATGGCGATGAACGACGAGGAGACCGTCGCGCTGATCGCCGGCGGCCACACGTTCGGCAAGACCCACGGCGCGGGCCCCGCCGACGCGCACGTCGGCCCCGAGCCGGAGGCGGCGCCGCTGGAGGCGCAGGGCCTGGGCTGGCTGAGCACCTACGGCGAGGGCAAGGGTGGCGACACGATCACCAGCGGTCTCGAGGTGACCTGGACCGACAAGCCGACGCAGTGGAGCAACCGGTTCTTCGAGATCCTCTTCGGCTACGAGTGGGAGCTGACCACCAGCCCCGGTGGCGCCAAGCAGTGGGTCGCCAAGGACGCCGAGGCGATCATCCCGGACGCTCACGACCCGTCGAAGAAGCACAAGCCCACGATGCTCACGACCGACCTGTCGCTGCGCGTCGACCCGGCGTACGAGAAGATCTCGCGCCGCTTCCTGGAGAACCCGGACGAGTTCGCCCTGGCGTTCGCCAAGGCCTGGTACAAGCTGCTGCACCGTGACATGGGCCCGGTCAGCCGCTTCCTCGGCCCGTGGGTGCCGGAGGCCCAGCTCTGGCAGGACCCGGTGCCGGCCGTCGCGCACGAGCTGGTGAACGACGCCGACGTCGCCGTGCTCAAGGCGAAGGTGCTGGAGTCCGGCCTCACCACCGCCCAGCTGGTCTCCACCGCGTGGGCCTCGGCCGCGAGCTACCGCTCCACCGACAAGCGCGGTGGCGCCAACGGCGCGCGGATCCGGCTGGAGCCGCAGCGCAACTGGGAGGTCAACCAGCCGGAGCAGCTCGCCACCGTGCTGAGCACCCTCGAGGGTATCCAGCAGGAGTTCAACGCCGCCGGCGGCGCCCAGATCTCGCTCGCGGACCTGATCGTGCTGGCCGGTTCGGCCGCGGTCGAGCAGGCGGCGCGGGACGCCGGCGTCGAGGTGACGGTGCCGTTCCACCCGGGTCGTACCGACGCCACGCAGGAGCAGACCGACGTCGAGTCGTTCCGGGTGATGGAGCCGCGCGCCGACGGTTTCCGCAACTACCTGCGGCCGGGGGAGAAGACCCAGCCGGAGGTGCTGCTCGTCGACCGCGCGTACATGCTGAACCTGACCGCGCCGGAGATGACCGTCCTGGTCGGCGGCCTGCGCGCGCTCGGCAACAACGTCGGCGGCGCCGCGCACGGCGTGCTCACCGACCGGCCCGGCGTGCTCACCAACGACTTCTTCGTCAACCTGCTCTCCCCGGGCACCCGGTGGAAGGCGGCGGAGTCCGAGGAGCACGTGTACGAGATCCGGGACCTGGCGACCGACCAGGTGAAGTGGACCGCCACCTCGGTCGACCTCATCTTCGGCTCCAACTCGCAGCTGCGGGCGCTGGCCGAGGTCTACGCCAGCGACGACGCGCGGGAGAAGTTCGTCCGCGACTTCGTCGCCGCCTGGACGAAGGTCATGGAGTTGGACCGCTTCGACCTGGCCTGATCCGCCGTACCTCCCCGGGCCCCGGTCCGTCGCGCCGCGACGGGCCGGGGCTCGCCCCGTTCGCGGGCCGTTCCGGTCAGCCGTGCAGCGTACGGCTCGGTGGGATGCCGAACACGGACCGGTAGTGGGCGGTGAACCTGCTGTGGCTGAGGAAACCCCATCGGGTGGCGATCCGGCTGACTGTCTCGCGTCTCGGATCGCCCATCCGCAGCTCCTGGTGTGCCCGTTCCAGCCGGATGCGCCGCAGGTGGGCCGCCGGTGTGCTGTCCAGATGGCGCCGGAAGGCCAGTTGCAGGGATCGCACGGACACGGCGGCGGCGACTGCCACGTCCGCCGGGCTGATGTCCCGGTGTGCGTTCTCCTCCATGAAGGCGATGGCCCGGCGGAGCGTCGACGCCGAGGCGTCGCGCCGGTCCTGGCGCCCCGGGTCGGTCAGGGCGGTGTTGGGGAAGACGGCGAGCGCGGCCGCCGCGAGGATGCGCGCCGCCGTGCCGAGCACCAGCGGGTGGCGGCTCGCCTCGGGATTGCCCAGCACGGCGTGGCGGACGTAGCGGGCCGTCGACCGCCAGTGCTCGGCCAGGACCGGCGAGGCCGGCTGGAGGTCGGTGAACCGGACCGGCACGGGCCGCCGCCCGGGAACGGGAAAGGCGACCTGGCGGAGCAGGCCCGTGTCCAGCTGGACCAGGAGCACCTCGCCGCAGCGCCACCGGAGCCGGTACGGATGGCCCGGGTGCGCGTTCAGGAATACGTCGCCGGGGCGGAAGGAATGCGGTTCGCCGTCGACGACGCGGTTCACCATGCTGCTCGCGCTCTGGCAGACGACAACGGAATCGATCTGCTCGACGTCGATGCGCAGATCGCCGGACTGCGCGACCCGGTCCATCCGGAACGCGCCGGCGTTGAGCCGGCGGTGACTGAGCCGGTATCCGGCATTGCCACGGATGCGCATGCCTTGCGTGCCATACGCCTCGGAGAGGTAATGGTGAATGAGGTCGGGCTGACGGCTCCGGAAGTGATGACTGACGATGGGGCTGTGCCTCACGTCGTCCCCCTGCCGTATTTGTCCGGAGAGTGGAGCGGAAGTCGTCACCGCGGGGAGCGAGGGAATCTCACCTCTCCGGATGCTATTACCCGATGGGATTCCTGCATATCCCGAATCCCATCAATGGCTTTTGCGCTAAGCGATCAATGGCATGCCTTCCGTGCGCTGACGGGACTAGCCCGGCGTCCGCCGGTGCGGAAAAGTCGACGCCGGCTTGCTGCGGTGGTCGAGGGGGCGCAGATGGACATCGCGAATGCACGGGAGGTGGCCCGGAAGGCGGCGGCGGCGTCGCTCCGGCAGCTCACAGCGGATCATCGGGTGGCCGGGCGGCTCCGGGGACACGAGCCGACCCTGGCAACGGCGGTGCGGGAGACGCTCGAGGAGGCCCTGGGGCGTCCGTCCGACGCCGACGGCGGTGCGCTGCACGAGTTCTGCCGACGGCGGGAGTGGACGCTGGACGAGTTCGACGCGTTGGGGCATCACCTGCTCACCGCCGTGCTGGCCCAGCGCGTGGGGGTGGAGGCGCTGGTGCGGGTCGGCGCGGCGCTGACCCGGGTCCGCCGGCGACTCGCGGGGCCGGCTGCCGTCACCGCACCGGCCCGCCCGGACCGGCGGAGCCGCAACAGCGCGTCCCGCCGTTACGCCCCGCCCGCGCACCTGCCGCTCGCGCCGAGCTGGCAGTGCAGCGGCTGCGCCGCCGCCTGGCCGTGTCCCACCAAGCAGAGTCAGCTGCTCGTCGAGTTCGGCGGTACGACAGCGGGGCTCGCCGTCTATCTCGGCGCCTGCCTCGTCGCCGCCACCAAGGACCTTCCGGCCCTGCCGCCCGCCCAGGCCAGGGCTCGCTTCCTGGGGTGGCTGCCGCGCCGGCGGTTCTGACCCGGCCGCCGGTCGCGACCGCAAACGTTGGAAAATTTGTTCGGAAGTTGCGGTCGTCCCGCGCAGCGGGTCCGCTCGTCTCGAGCGGCGGGAACTGCCCTCGGCGCTCGATCGCCGGGTCCAGCGTGGATCGTCGCTGGTGGAGCGGATTATGGGTCCGTTCGTGTTGCCTGCGGGTTTCAAAACTTTGCCGCAAGCTCTTGCAAAGACTTTCATGGATGGCGCATGGTGTTCGCTACCCGGGACGGCCGCCCCACCCCCCGCTCGCCCTTTCGAACCCACGGAAGAGGTCCCCCGACCATGCCATCCGCCAGGCCACACCCCCGTGGCCGCGCCGGTCGCCTGCTGCTCGCCGCCGCGCTCGTCGCGGCCGGCGGCACAGTGGCCGTCGCCGCTGCCACCACCGCCCCCACCCCCGCCCGCGCCGCCGTCGTCCTCAACGACAGCGAGGTGACCGCCAACCTCTGGGAATGGAACTGGGCCTCGGTCGCCGCCGCCTGCACCGACCACCTCGGACCGGCCGGCTACGGCGCGGTGCAGGTGGCACCGCCGCAGGAGTCGGTGCAGCTGCCCACCAGCGCCGACGGCGCGTACCCCTGGTACGAGGTGTACCAGCCGGTGTCGTACAAGCTGGACAGCCGGTTCGGCAACCGTCAGCAGTTCGCCGCCATGGTCACCGCGTGCCACAACGCCGGTGTGCGCGTCTACGTCGACGCGGTGGTCAACCACATGGCCGGCACCAACAACCCCGCCGGTACGCGCGGCTACGCCGGCACCGAGTTCTCCGGCTACAGCTACCCGGCCGTGCCGTACGGCGCCGGGGACTTCCACCGCCCCGGGGACAACTGCCCGACCGGCGGCGCGATCAGCGACTGGAACAACGAGTCCCAGGTGACCAGCTGCGAGCTGCTGTCGCTGTCGGACCTCTACACCGAGAAAGAAGCGGTCCGCAACAAGATCGCGGCGTACCTCAACGATCTGATCGGGCTCGGTGTGGACGGCTTCCGGGTCGACGCGGTCAAGCACATCCGCAAGGACGACTTCGCGGCCATTCTCGGCAAGCTGAACAACACCGTCGCCGAGGGCCGGCGGCCCTACGTCGCGCAGGAGATCTTCGACGGGGCGAGCAACCCGGCGTTGCAGGCGCGCGCGTACATCGGCAACGGCGACGTGCTCGACTTCGCGTACGCCAAGGGCATCCGCTCGGCGTTCCAGGGCTCGATCTCGGCGCTGGCGAACGTGCCGAACTGGAACCTCGACGCGCCCGGCGCCAACGTCTTCTCCATGGTCACCAACCACGACCTGGAGCGCGACGGTGTGGTGCTGTCGTACAAGAACGGCACCGACTACGTGCTGGCCAACTACTTCGCGCTGGCCTACCCGCACGGCAAGCCGTCGGTATACGACAGCTTCACCTGGTCCAACCGCAACCAGTCCCCGCCGCACGACGGCACCGGACGGGTCACCGACACGGTCTGCGGCGCCGCCTGGACGTGCCTGAGCCGCACCACCGGCGTCAAGGGCATGGTCGGCTGGGCCAACGCCGCCCGCCCGGTGAAGACCGTATCGGACTTCACCACAGTGAACAGCAACGTGATCGGCTTCCACCGGGGCGACCGGGCGTGGATCGGCATCAACGACTCCGGCTCCGCCACCACCGCCACCTTCGTCACCGGGCTGGCCGACGGCCGGTACTGCGACGTCATCTCCGGCGCCGCCACCGGCAGCGGCTGCACCGGCGGTACGGTGACCGTGTCCGGCGGCCGGGCCACCGTGACCATCCCGGCCAACGACGCGGTCGCCGTCCACGTGAACGCCCGGCCGGGCGCGAGCCCGTCCCCGAGCGCCTCCCCGACGGTCTCGCCGAGCGCCTCCCCGACGGTCTCGCCGAGCGCGTCGCCCACGGTCAGCCCGAGCGACCGGATCGCCACCACGTTCACCGTCACCGCGAACCTCGCCGCCGGGCAGGACGTCCGCGTCGTCGGCAACGTACCCGCGCTGGGGTCGTGGACGCCCGCGAACGGCGTCACGCTCGCCGCGCAGGGCGGCGGCGTCTACCGCGCCACCGTCGACCTGCCCCGGTCGACGGCCGTGGAGTACAAGTTCGTCAAGCTGACCGCCGCGGGCGCCGCCACCTGGGAGTCCGGCGCGAACCGGACCCTCACCACCCCGGCCGGCGGCACGTACGCGGTGACCGAGACGTTCCGCGGCGACACCGTCACCACGGCGGTCGCCACCACCTTCTCCGTCACCGCGACCACCGTCTACGGGCAGAACGTGTTCGTCGTCGGCAACATCCCGGCGCTCGGTGGCTGGAACCCGGCCGCCGCCGTCGCGCTCTCGCCGGCCGCGTACCCGGTCTGGCGGGCCACCGTCGACCTGCCGCCGAACACGGCGGTCGAGTACAAGTACGTCAGGAAGAACCCGGACGGCTCGGTGACCTGGGAGTCCGGTGCGAACCGGACGCTCACCACGCCGGCCGGCGGCACCCGTGCCGTCACCGACACCTGGCGCTGACGATCGTGCGGCCCGTCCCCGTCACCCCCGGGGGACGGGCCGCATCCGGTCCGGCCCGCACCCGGGCCCGGCCGGACTCCGGCACGGCGGCGGGCCCGCCCCGGCGAGGTGCGCCGACGGTCGCCCCCAGCGCGGCGGTCAGGCACACCACGGCGGCGACCACCAGCGGCGGAAGGCCGCCCACGGCGACCGCCGCCGACCCGAGCGGGATGGCCAGCGTGATCGGGCCGAACATCGCCGTGTTCGCCGTCCCGGCCACCCGCCCGAGCATCGCCTGCGGCGTGTACGCCTGCACGGCGGTGACCGCCGCCACGAGCGTCCAGGGCAGACCCACACCGGCCACCACCGAGGCGGCCACGGTGCCCGGCCACCACGGCAGGCAGCGCCCGAGGCATCCGGCGGCGAACAGGACCGCACCCGCGGCACCGACCGCGATCTCACCACGGCGGCGGACGAGCCGGCCGACGACCAGCCCGGCGACCAGCGACCCGGCGCCCTGCGCGCTCGCCAGCACGCCGAGGAACGTCGACGGCATGGCCAGGCCGGTCACCACCACGTCGTACAGCGCCGCGGTGGTGAAGCCGGACATCGCGATGGACACCGCCGCGAGCGCCACGGGTACGCGTACCGCCCGCCGGGCCAGCAGCGCGGCGAGGCCGTCCCGCACTCCCGCCTGACGTGCGGCCGGGGGAGCGGGGACGGCCCGCGTCAGGCGCAACGCGCCGTACAGGGCGGCCGCGAGCACCGGTACGACGGCGGCGAGCACCGCGACGACGTGCCCGCCCCGCCACGCGTACAGGCCCGCCCCGGCCAGCGGCGCCACCAGCTTCATGCCCTCCTGCGCGCTCGACCGCCAGCCGTTGACGTCGGCCAGGCGGGCCGGGGGGAGCGCGGCGGGCAGCAGCGCGGTCTCGCCCGCGTCGACGAGCACGTAGCCGATCCCGTACGCGAGCGAGACGGCGTAGATCAGCCACGCGTCGCCGGGGCCGCGAACCGCCAGCAGGCTCAGCAGCGCGGCGGCGAGCGCGACGTCGACGCCGATCACCAGGGAACGCCGGGGCACCCGGTCGAGCAGGCCGCCGAGCCACGGGCCGGCCAGGGTCGGGGCGTAGACGCACATGCCGGCCAGGGCGGCGAGTCCGGTGGAGCCGGTCAGGTCCAGGATCCAGATGCCGGACACCAGGGCCATGGCGCTGCCGCCGAGGCCGGACAGCAGCGAGACGGCCACGAACAGGAAGGCGTTGCGGCGCATGGGTCCCCCGAGAGTTGAGCCTGGAGGACTCATCCTCGGGACGTGAGCCTGGGCGGAGCAAGACTTCGAACGCGCGTCAATGCCCCGTTGACAGTGCTGTCGCGATCCGCCGGGCGGCGTCGCGTACCGGAGCGGGCAGCCTGCAACCGGCCCCGGCCAGGTCGCCGGCGAGGTGCGCGGCCAGCGCGCACAGCGGCCCGGCGGTGGCGTCGAGGGCGAGCGCGCAGGTGCGGCGCGTCAACGCCGCGCGGGGAAGCGGCCGTCCCACGAGCGGTCCGCCTCGATCCAGCGGTGCAGGTCGGCGACGGCGGCCCGGAGCGCCGGCACGTCGGGGGAGCCGGCCGGGTCGAGCCGGGTCAGGCGGACCCGCCGGGCCGCCACGAGGCGCTGCCGGCGCTGCTCGGCGGCCTGCCGGCTGCGCAGGCCCAGCGCCCGCGCGATCTCGGCCCAGGTGGCGCCGTCGTGCCGGGCCCGGTCGATCAGATCCAGTTCCCGGTCCTCAAGCCGGACCCGCGCCGCGGCGATCTCGGACAGGCCGGCCAGGGTCACCCGTCAACGCTACATTGACAGCCGGGCCCGAAGTATCAGTCCTCCGAGACGCCCGGGCCCACCTCGCCACGCGCCAGGTGCTCGGCGTTGCGGTCGGCCTCACTCTCCGCGTTCTCCGCGCCGGCGCCCGGGTCCCGGGTACGCCGCCCCTCGGCGTCCTGGAACACCTGCCCGCGCTCGAGCGCGCCCTCCTGCTGCCGCTGGAACTGCTCCGGATCAGTCATGACCGTCAGGTGCCCCGGCCGCCGCGCGGCAAACCGGTCCGTCAGCGCGGCGGCGCCACGTAGAGGGCGGTCCGGCAGCCGGTCTCGCCCGGCTCCAGCCAGATCCGGTCGTACCCGGGGGACTCGATCTTCCCGGCCGGTGTGCGGACGAGCAGCAGGCAGTCCCGTTCGGCCGGTACGCCGACGGCGGCGACGAGCGCGCCCTCGTGCACCGTCGTGTCGACGGTGATCCAGTCCTGCGGGAAGGCGGCCCGCACCGCGCCCGCCAGCGTCTCCGGGGTAGCGGTGCGCAGCACGGCAGTGAGCCGCTGCCGCCCGTCCTCGGGCACCCTCGGCACCGGCGCCGCAGTCGGTGGCGAGGGCGCGGCGCCGCTCGGACAGTCGATCTCGTGGTACGTCGTGTAGCGGTAGAGCGTGAACTCGTAGCGGTAGCAGCGAGTGGCCTCACCGGCGGTGTTGCTCGCGCCGCCGATCGACACCGGCGGCCGTTCCGGCACCGTCACCACGAACCGCACGTCGACGGTGGCCCGCTCGTCCCCGGCGGTGCGGCCGGACCACGCCAGCGCCTCCCGCCGGACCGTACCGCCGCCCGACGCGGCGTCCGTCGGCTCCTGGACGATCTCGGCCGCCGCGATCGACCCGGCGTCCCGCACCCGGTTGCGGTGCCCCAGCTGCGTGTTGAGCTGCTTCGCCTCCACCGCCGCGGTGTCGCGCGCCAGCGCGTCGCCGCTCTCCTCTCCGAGTCCCCTCCCGCACCCCGCCGACGCGAGCAGGAGCACCGCGAGCGTCCACCGCACCCACCGGTGACGGGACGGAGGTCTCGGCCCGGTGGCGCTGCGTGTCCGGTTCACCGCGCGGACGTTACCGGCGAGCCGGGCGCCGCGCTGCCCCGTAACGCCGGGGGGCCGTTGGTCCCGGGTCCGACAGGCCCTCGGCCCTGCGACCCACGTAGGGTCGCGCGGCATGCTGGGACTGCCCGGCGCGGGCGGCGACGACATGGAGGACGATGTGGTGATCAACGGCGGGCCCGCTGCGGCGACGACGCCCACCGAGATCTCTCCTGCCCCCGCGACCGGGCTCGGCTCGGCCGAGGCGGCCGCCCGGCTGCGCGCCGACGGGCCGAACACCGTGGCCGCCCCGCGCAAGCGAGGGCTGGCCGGCCGGGTGTTCCGCCAGCTCACCGACCCGCTGGTGGCGCTCCTGCTGGCCGCCGCCGTGGTGACCACACTGCTGCGCGACTACCCGGACACCGCGGTGATCGTGCTGGTCGTCCTGATCAACACGGCGATCGGCGTGGTGCAGGAGGTCCGCGCCGACCGAGCCGTCGCCGCGCTGGACCGGCTCGCCGCACCCACCGCGCGTGTGGTCCGCGACGGCCGTGACCTCGTGCTGCCCGCCGCCGACCTCGTTCGCGGCGACCTGGTCCGGCTGGAGGCCGGCGACGTGGTGCCCGCCGACCTGGACCTCACCGACGCGGTACGCCTCAGCCTGGACGAGTCGGCGTTGACCGGCGAGTCGGTGCCGGTGACCCGGGTCGCGGGGGAGGAGGCGAATGCGGGCACCGTGGTCACCACCGGCCGCGCCACCGGGACCGTGGCGCGTACCGGCGCGGCGAGCGCGCTGGGCCGGATCAGCGCCCTGGTCGCGGCGACCCGCCCCGCGCCCACGCCGCTGCAGCGTCGCCTGTCCTCGCTCGGCCGGGTGCTCGGCCTGACCGCCGTGGTGCTCTCCGGGCTGGTCTTCGCGATCGGCGTGCTCGACGGGCAGCCGGTGACGCAGATGGCGGTCACCGCCGTCAGCCTCGTGGTGGCGGCCGTGCCGGAGTCGCTGCCCGCCGTCGTCACGCTGGCGCTCGCCCTGGGCGCGCGCCGGATGGCCGGCAGCCGCGCCATTCCCCGCCGGCTGCACGCGGTGGAGACCCTCGGGTCGGTCACCGTGATCGCCTCCGACAAGACCGGCACCCTCACCGAGGGCCGGATGGCGGTGCAGCACGCGGTCGTCCCCGGCCGCGACCGCTACGCCGTCACCGGCACCGGCTACGCGCCCGACGGCGAGGTGCACCACCGGGGCGAGCCGGTGAGCGCGCCGGACGAGCTGCGCGCCCTCGCCCGCGCCGGGCTGCTCTGCAACGACGCCACGGTGACGCCGCCGACCGACGAGCGGCCGGAGTGGACAGCGATTGGTGATCCGCTGGAGGCGGCGCTCGTCACGTTCGCCGCCCGGTGCGGCCTGGATCCGGAGGCCACCCGCGACGCCTGGCCCCGGGTGGCGGAGGCGCCCTTCGACCAGGACCTGCGCCGGATGACCACGGTGCACCGCCGCTGCGACGGGCGCTACCTGGTCGTCTGCAAGGGCGCGCCGGAGAACCTGCTGGCCGCGCCGCTGGTCGACGCCGACGCCGGGGAACTGGCCGAGCTGACCGACGCCGCGCACCGGCTCGCCGCCGAAGGGCTGCGGGTGCTGGCGGTGGCCTCGGCCGTGGTGGACACCCTGCCGGACCCGGCCCGGCCGGCCGGCCTGCGCCCGCTGGGCCTGGTCGCGGTCGGCGACCCGCTGCGCGCGGCGGCGCCCGGCATCGCCGCGGGCTTCGAGGAAGCAGGCATCCGGCTGGTCCTCATCACCGGCGACCACCCGGCGACGGCCGCCGCGATCGGCGGGCGGCTCGGGCTCTGGCGCGACGGCGACCCGCTCGCCAACGGCGACGACGGCGACCCGGGCCGCGCCCACCCCGAGACCCGGGTGTACGCGCGGACCCAACCGGAACAGAAGCTCGACATCATCGCCGGCCTCCAGACCCGGGGGCACGTGGTGGCGATGACCGGCGACGGCGTCAACGACGCCCCCGCGTTGCGCCGCGCGGACATCGGGGTGGCGATGGGCGGCGGCACCGAGGTGGCCCGGCAGGCCTCCGACCTGGTGCTCGTCGACGACGACCTGACCACTGTGGCGACCGCCATCGGCGAGGGCCGCCGGATCTACGACAACATCCGCCGGTTCCTGCGCTACGCGCTCGCGGGTGGTGTGGCCGAGATCGCGGTGATGCTGCTCGGCCCGCTGTTCGGCCTGCCGGTGCCGCTGCTGCCGGCGCAGATCCTCTGGATCAACCTGCTCACCCACGGTGTTCCCGGTGTGGCGCTCGGCGCGGAGCCGGCCGAGCCGGGCACGCTGCGCCGGCCGCCCCGCTCCCCGCAGGAGTCGGTGCTCGGCGCCGGCCTGGGCCGGGACGTGCTGGTCACCGGCGCGCTGATCGCGGCGGCGACGCTCGGCGCGGGCGTGTGGGCCGCCGCGTCGGACCGGCCGTGGCAGTCCGTGGTGTTCGTGGTGCTCGGCCTGGCCCAGCTCGGTGTGGCGCTGGCGGTCCGCGCGATCCGTACCCCGGGCTCCCGTGAGCGCAACCTCGCGCTGCCGGTGGCGGTCGCGATCTCCGCGGCCCTCCAGGTGGCCGGCGTGCTGCTGCCGCCGCTGCGCGAGCTGCTCGGCACGTCCCCGCTCAGCGCGCTCGACCTGCTCGCGTGCGCCGCGATCGGCGTGCTGCCCGGGCTGGTGCTGCGGCTGACCCGTCGCTTCCGCGGGACCAACGGCCCTTCGGCCGGGACCCCGGACCCTGCCGGGCCGGCCGCCTGACGGGCAGGCTGAGCACGAGTGAAGGAGGACGACATGACGATCCACTCGCAGGCACCCGTCGTGGTGGGCGTGGACGGCTCCGCCGCCTCGCTGGACGCGGTCCGGGTGGCCGCCCGCGAGGCCGCCGCCCGGAACCGGCCGCTGCAGGTCGTCCACGCGTTCATCTGGCCGCTGACCCGCGCGCCGCTCACCCCGGCCCCGGGGGCGCCCGCCGGCGCCGGCCTGCGCAACCAGGCCGAACGGTGCGTCGCCGAGGCGGTCGCCGAGGCCGGCAAGGTCGCGCCGGACGTACCGGTCACCGGCGTGGTGGTCGACGGCGCCGCGGCGGCGGTGCTGGTCGCCGAGTCCCGCGAGGCGGCGCTGATCGTGCTCGGCCACCGAGGCCTGGGCGGGTTCGCCGGCCTGCTGATCGGCTCGGTCACGCTCCAGGTGTCGGCCCGCGCGCACTGCCCGGTCCTGGTGACGCGCGGCGAGGCGCGCGCCGACGGGCCCGTCGTGGTCGGTGTGGACGGCTCCGAGCTGTCCACCGCGGCGGTCGGATTCGCGTACGAGGAGGCCGCCCGCCGGGACGCGCCGCTGATCGTGGTGCACGCCTGGCTGTACCCCACGCCGATCGGCCCCGGCGACATCCTGCCCCTGGTGTACGACCCGGAGGCGCTCGCCGAGGAGTCCCGGCGGGTCGTCGCCGAGTCGGTCGCCGGCTGGGCCGAGCGCTACCCGGACGTGCCGGTACGGCAGCGGTCGCTGCGCGGTGCCCCGGCCCGGGTGCTGGTGGAGGAGTCGAAGGACGCCCAGCTGGTGGTGGTCGGCGCGCACGGCCGCGGCGCGCTGGGCGGGCTGCTGCTCGGCTCGGTCAGCCACGCGGTGCTGCACCACGCCCACTCGCCGCTGGTGATCGTGCGCAACGCCTGACCCCGCGAACGCGCCCGGTCCCGCGACAGCGCCTGACGCCGCTACGGCGTCAGGCGCTGTGGACCGTGGTGAGGTCGGCCAGCCCGGAGATGGTCAGCAGCGGCTCCAGCAGCGGACCGGCGATCAGCGCGATCCGGTCGGCGTGCGGGAACAGCGCGGCCAGCCCGGCGCTGTCCAGGTACTCCACCTTCGTCAGATCCACGACCAGCGGTTCGCCGTCGGGCCGGACGGCTTCGGCGAGCGCGTCGGCGAAGGCGGACGCGTTGCTCATGTCGATCTCACCGACGGCGGCCAGCACGCGGCCGCCGTCGGGTCGGTCGCTCGTGGTGAGCGTCAGGGACGTGCTCATGGCCTGATCCTCGCCTGCATGTCGACTGTGGTGCCGGTGGCCCCCGGGGTGACGCTGATGCTGTCCATCAGCGCGCGCATGAGCACGAGCCCCCGGCCGCGGTGCGGGTCGGACGGCTGGTCGCGGTGCCGCCAGTGGCCGCTGTCGGTGACGCTCAAGCGCAGGTCCCCGGCGGTGGCGGCGGCACGCAGGCGGATCCGGCCGCCCGGATCGTCGCGGTGCCCGTGCTCGATGGCGTTGGCGCATGCCTCCCCGGCCGCCACCAGGATGTTGTAGGCGTGGGCCGGGGCCAGCCCGCAGCGGTCCAGCCATCCCCGCAGCGCGCTGCGGACCTCGGCCAGCCGGGTCGACTCCGCGGGGAACTCCAGCTCCAGCGGCCCGGGGTGGCGGTAGAGCAGCAGGGCCACGTCGTCGTGGTAGCCGCCGTCGGGAGCGAGCCGGTCCATGATCTCGGTCGCCAGGACCTCGACCGGCGCGTGGTGTCCCTGCTGGATGGCGTCGGTGGCGCGGGCGATGCCGGCGGTGATCGGCTGGCGGCGGCGTTCCACCAGGCCGTCGGTGTAGAGCATCAGGGTGGCGCGCGGCTGCACTGTCGCCTCCGCCTCCGGGCGCTCCTCCCCGGGACGGACGGCGAGCGGCCGGGACCGGCCGTGCCGCAGGAGTTCCGGAGTGCCGTCCGCGCGGACCACGATGGCCGGCGGGTGGCCGGCGCTGGAGTAGCGCATCAGGCCGGTGGCCGGGTCGAGGACGCCGCAGAAGACGGTGGCGCAGGACGCGCCCGGCAGCAGCGCGGCGAAGCGGTCCAGGGCCACCAGCGTCCGGGCCGGGCTCGGGTCCTGCAACAGCAGGGCACGGCAGGCGCTGCGCAGCTGCCCCATCACCGTGGCGGCCTGCAGGCCGTGCCCCACGCAGTCGCCGACCACGATGCCGATGCGCCCGTCCGGCAGCTCCACTGTGTCGTACCAGTCGCCGCCGACCTTGAGCGGCATCGCGGCGGGGGAGTACCGCACGGCGAAACCGGCTGGGAGTTGCGCCGGACCGAGGATCGCCCGTTGCAGGGCCAGCGCGGTCTCCCGCTGCTGGTCGATCTGGTGCACCCGGTGCAGCCCCTGACCGATGTGGCCGGCCAGCAGCGCCAGCAGGGTCTGGTCCTGTTCGGTGAACGGCCGCTTCTCGCCCAGGTCGATCCAGACCGCCATCGTGCCGTGCGGGTGCTCGACGGCGATGCCGGCGCCGTGCGTACGCGCCGCCACCGGGGTCAGCAGCGGAGTGTCCCGCAGCGCGAGCAACGCCTGCCGGCGCTCCGGCGGCAACGTGTCCCAGCGCGCCTCCGGGTCGGTGGCGGTCACGGCGGGGGTGGGCTGGTCACCGAAGACGGCGGTGAGCACGCCGGCGGCCCGCCACAGCTTGCGCAACTCGTCCAGCACCCCGGACAGCGCGTCGGTGAGGTCGTCCGCCTGGGACAGCCGCATGCTGAGCCCGGCCAGGGCAGTCTCCCGCTGCACCGCGTAGTGCTCGGCGGTGACGTCACGGAACGTGCCGACGATCATCCGCCGGCCGCTGTCCGGGTCGTCGACCTGGTTGAACGCGGCCGAGATCCAGATCCGGTGCCCGTCGCGGTGGGTCACCGGCACGGTGTACGTGCCCCGGGTCTGCCCCACGAGCGTCGAGAACGCGGCCGCCACCTGGCGGTGCGCGTCGGGCTCGGCCTCCCGGTCCGGCCACCACGGGTGCACCGCCGGGTAGGGCAGGCCCTCGGTACCGTAGCCGAGGATGCCGGTGAACGCCGCGTTGATCTCGACCACCGCGCCGTCCTCGTCGCAGACGAAGAACGCCTCCTGCAACGAGTCGACGAGCGCGGTACGCCAGCGGGCGTGGTGGTTGCGCAGCCGGGCCAGTTCCACGTTCGCGCGGACGCGGGCCAGCAGTTCGGCCGCCGGGAACGGCTTGACCAGGTAGTCGTCGGCGCCTGCTTCCAGCCCTTCGATCGAGGCCTCCTGACCGGCGCGGGCGGACAGCAGCAGCACCGGGGTGCCGGCCGTACGCTGGTCGGCGCGCAGCGCGGCCACCAGTTGCAGGCCGTCGAGCCGGGGCATCATCACGTCGCTGACCACCAGATCGGGGGTCTGCGCGCGGGCGGCGTCCAGCGCGGCCTGCCCGTCGGTGACCGCCCGCACCTCGTGCCCGGCCGAGCGCAGCAGCCGGGTGAGGTACTCACGCATGTCGGCGTTGTCGTCGGCCACCAGGACGCGGGCCGCCGCCCCGCCGGGCACCGGCTGGACCGGTTCGCCGGCCGGGTCGTCCCCGCCGACGGCGGCTTCCGGGTCGGCGGGCAGCCAGCGCAGCGCCTCCTGCACGAACGGCTCGGCCGACGCCGGCGTCCGGCCGGTGCCCGCCGGAGCGAGCGCGTCGGCGGGAAGGTGCCCGGTGCCGAACGGCAGCCGGATCGTGAAGGTGGTGCCCCGGCCCACCGTGCTCTCGGCGTCGATCTGGCCGCCGTGGAGCGTGACCAGCTCCTTGACCAGGGCGAGGCCGATCCCGCTGCCCTCGCCGGAGCGGGAGCGGGCGTTCTCGATGCGGTGGAACCGCTCGAACAGGCGCGGCATCTCGTCGGCGGGTACGCCGATGCCGGTGTCGGAGATCCGCAGCACCGCCGTGTCGCCCTCGCCGCGCAACTCGACCCGGATGGTGCCCTCGAAGGTGAACTTCAACGCGTTGCTGAGCAGGTTCAGCACCACCTTCTCCCACATGCCGCGGTCCAGGTACGCGGGCTCGGGCAGGGGCGGGCAGTCGACCTCGAAGGACAGACCGGCCCGTTCGATCGCCGACCGGAAGACGCTGGCCAGGTCGGCGGTCACCGCGGCCAGGTCCACCGGCTCGTAGCGGGCCTGCATCCGCCCGGCCTCGATCCGGGAGAAGTCGAGCAGGCTGTTGACCAGCTTGCCCAGGCGCAGCCCGTTGCGGCGGATGACGTCCAGCTCGGCGCGGACCTGCTCGTCGGCGTCCGGCAACCGGCCGCGCAGCTCGTCCAGCGGTCCCATGATCAACGTCAGCGGGGTGCGGAACTCGTGGCTGATGTTGGAGAAGAACGCGGTCTTCGCGCGGTCCAGCTCGGCGAGTTCCTCGGCCCGGCGCTGCTGCGCCTGGTAGCTGCGGGCGCTAGCAATGCCGGTCGCCAGGTGCCCGGCGGTCAGCTCCACAAAGCCGTGGTACCCGTCGTCCAGCGCCCGGTAGCGGTTCAGCCCGGCGACCAGGAACCCGTACGGCGCACCGCCCTGCTGCCGCAGCGGCACCAGCAGCGCCTCGGCCGGCGCGGCGGGCCAGACGCCCGCCGGCAGGTCCGCGAAGGCCGGGCCGTCGAGCGTGACCCGCACCGACTCGCCCTCGCCGACGGCGCCGGCCGGCCACGGGGCAGCGGGGTCGTCGAGGGACAGCGTGGCCGGGGCCGCCGGGTGCCCGGCCGCCAACCCGGTCGCCTCCACCAGCCGGGCGCCGCCGTCGCCGTCGTACAGGTAGGTGAGCGTGAACGGCAGGTCCCGCGGGTTGCGGGCCAGCTGGCGGCTGACGAAGGCGAGCGTCTCCCGCTCGGTGCGGATGACGCTCGGGTCCGACCCGAGGTCGCGCAGCGTGGCCATCCGCCGCTCACCGATGACCCGCTCGGTGTCCTCGCTGACCACGCAGAGCATCCCGACCAGGCTGCCGTCGTCGGCGCGCAGCGGGCTGTAGGAGAACGTGTGGTACGTCTCCTCGCGGTAGCCGGCCCGCTCCAGGAACAGCAGCAGACCCTCGTCCCAGGTCGCCTCGCCGGTGCGCAGCACGGTGTCCACGCGGGGGCCGATGTCGTCCCAGATCTCCGCCCACACCTCGTTCGCCGGGCGTCCCAGCGCCCACGGGTACTTGCGGCCGAGCGTGTCCCGCCGGTAGGCGGCGTTGCAGAAGAAGGTGAGCTGCGGCCCCCAGGCCATCCACATCGGGAACCGGGAGGACAGCAGGATCCGCACCGCGGTCCGCAGGCTCTGCGGCCAGGTGTCCGGCGGGCCCAGGGGGTGCGCCGACCAGTCGATCCGCGCCAGGTCCGGCCCGATCTCACCGTCGACGGCGAAGACGTCGGCGCGCGTACGCGGGTCGGTGTCAGCGCCGCTCATCGCCCGAGTCTCCCCCACCCCGTCCGGTCCCGCTCGTTCAGGCCGGCGTCGCGGCCTCGTGGTCGCTTCTTGCCCCGTCGCGCCCCCGGCACTCCACCCGGGGCGGGGAGATCTGACTCACGTGAGCGCAGCGGGCCAGGGCAGGGGGTTGTGGTGCGGCAAAACGAAAGACTGCGGCATAACGAAAGGCAAGGAGACCGATCTCCTCGCCACTACAAACGTATATCGCACCCCGGGTCTTGCCGCAAGGCCCCGGTGATGCCGCAGAATCATCGGCCGATGCGGACTGAGCTGCGAAAACGGGGGCACGGCATGACCGGACGGTACGTGTGGCAACTGCACGAGGTGGACGAGACGCGGATCGCCGCCGTCGGGGGCAAGGGCGCGCACCTGGGCGCGTTGACGCGGATCGACGGGGTGCGCGTACCCGGCGGTTTCTGCGTCGCGACCGACGCCTTCCGGCTGGTGGCGCGGACGCCGGCCCTCGCCGGACCGCTGGACCGGCTCGCCCGCGCGGACGCGGACGACCCGGCGGCGCTCCGGACGGCCGCCGCCGAGGTCCGCCGCGCCGTCGAGCGGACCGCGCTGCCGGGTGAGGTCGCGGCGGCGGTCACCGGCGCGCTGTCGGAGTTCGGCGCGTACGCCGCGTACGCCGTGCGGTCGAGCGCCACCGCCGAGGACCTGCCGACCGCCTCGTTCGCGGGCCAGCAGGACACCTACCTGAACGTGGTAGGCGCGGCCGAGGTGCTGCGGCACGTCAGCCGCTGCTGGGCCTCGCTGTTCACCGAGCGGGCGGTGACCTACCGGCGGAGGCACGGCATCGAGGACCGGGCCGTGGACATGGCGGTGGTGGTGCAGCTGATGGTCGTCCCGGACGCGGCCGGGATCATGTTCACCGCCGACCCGGTCAGCGGGGACCGGACGGTGGTCTCGGTCGAGGCCGGCTTCGGTCTCGGTGAGGCACTGGTCTCCGGCCTGGTGAACCCGGACGTCTTCACGGTCCGCGACGGCGCGGTGGTCGGCCGGACGATCGGCACGAAGGCGCGGGCGGTGCGCGCGGTGGCCGGCGGCGGCACCCGGGAGACGCCCGTCGACCCGGCGCGGCAGGCGTCTCCCGCGCTGACCGACGCGCAGGCGGTACGCCTCGCCGCGCTGGGGCGGCGGATCGAGGCGCGCTTCGGGTGCCCGCAGGACATCGAGTGGGCGCTGACCGGCGACGACGTCCACATCCTGCAGAGCCGGCCGATCACCACGCTGTTCCCGGTGCCGGCGGCCGGCGCCGACGGGCGGTTCCACGTCTACCTGTCCGTGGGCCACCAGCAGATGATGACCGACGCCATGAGGCCGCTGGGCCTGTCGATGTGGCGGCGCACCGCCATGGCGCCGATGCACGAGGCGGGCGGCCGGCTGTTCGTCGACGCCACGCCGCACCTGTCCACCCCGGCGGGCCGGACCGCGTTCCTGGGCATGATCGGCCGGGCCGACCCGCTCACCCGGGACGCGCTGGAGACGGTCCTCGCCCGGGACGTGGTGCCGGCCGCGCCGGACCCCGCACCGGCCGGCCCGCCCGCGAGCGGGCCGCCGCCCTCGATCGACACCGACCCGGCGATCGTCACCGCGCTGATCGAGCGCAGCCGGGAGTCGGTCGCCGCCCTGCGCCGCGACATCCGGGGCCGGTCCGGGTCCGGGCTGTTCGACTTCCTGGACGAGGCGTTCGCCGAGCACAAGCGGGTGCTCACCGATCCGGTGAGCGCTCAGGTGATCATGGCGGGGATGCAGGCCGCCTGGTGGCTCAACGACAAGCTGGGGGAGTGGCTCGGCGAACGCGACGCGGCCGACACGCTCACGCTGTCCGCGCCCGGCAACGTCACCGCCGAGATGGGGCTGGCGCTGCTCGACGTGGCCGACGTGATCCGCGCGTACCCCGAGGTGGTGGTGTTCCTGCGGGACGGCGCCGACGACGGGTTCCTGGGCGAACTGCCGAAGCTGCCGGGCGGCGTCGAGGCACGCGCGGCCGTCGAGGGATACCTGGACCGGTACGGCATGCGCTGCGTCGGCGAGATCGACATCACCCGGCCACGGTGGAGCGAGCGCCCGGCCACGCTCGTGCCGCTGATCCTCGACCACGTCCGTACCTTCGCCCCGGGCGCCGCCGCACGCCGCTTCGCCGACGGCCGGGAGCGGGCGCGGGCGAAGGCCCGGGAGGTGCTCGACCGCCTGCGCGCCCTGCCGGACGGCGAGCGCAAGGCCGCCGAGACGCAGGAGATGATCGACCGGGTACGGACGTTCGCCGGCTACCGGGAGTACCCGAAGTACGACATCGTCAGCCGCTACGCCGTGTACAAGCAGGCGCTCATGGCGGAGGCCGACCGGCTGGCCCGCGCCGGTGTGCTCGCCGATCCGGAGGACGTCTTCTACCTCACCTTCGACGAGTTCCGCGAGGTCGCGGCCACCGGCCGGGCCGACACCGCGCTGATCCGCGGGCGCCGGGACGAGTTCCGGGCGCATCAGGCGCTCACCCCGCCCCGGGTGCTCACCTCGGACGGCGAGGCGCTGAACGGCTCGTACCGGCGCGCCGACGTGCCGCCGGGCGCCCTGACCGGGCTGGCGGTCTCGGCCGGCGTCGTCGAGGGGCGGGCGCGGGTGGTGACGGACCTGACCGGTGCCGACCTTCAGCCGGGCGACATCCTCGTCACCGCGCACACCGATCCGAGCTGGACGCCGCTGTTCGTGGCCGTCGCGGGCCTGGTGACGGAGGTGGGCGGACTGATGACGCACGGCGCGGTGATCGCCCGCGAGTACGGCCTGCCCGCCGTGGTGGCGGTGCCGGACGCGACCCGGCTGATCCCCGACGGCGGGCGGATCCGCGTGCACGGCACCGACGGGTACGTCGAGCTGCTGTCCTGACCGGCGCGGCATGCTCGATGATGGACGTGCGACGAGCGGGGAGGCGTGATGCGGATCGGGGAGTTGTCGGCGCGTACCGGGGTCAGCGCCCGGTCCATCCGGTACTACGAGCAGCAGGGCCTGCTCGCCGCCGTGCGCACCGCGAGCGGGCAGCGGGTCTTCGCCGAATCGGCGGTGGACCGGGTCCGCCTCATCCAGCGGCTGTTCGACGCCGGGCTGAGCAGCCGCCGGATGGCCGAGCTGCTGCCCTGCGTGACCGATCCGGAGATCCGTACCTCGTGGCTGACCGACCGGCTGCGCGAGGAGCGGGCCCGGATGACCGCCGAGATGGCACGGCTCGCGCACGCCGTCGCGGTGCTCGACGACGTGGTGTCCGACATGAGCGTGACCGAGGACACCCGGGATCCGGCCGCCTGAGCGCTTGCCCTTGACACCGGTGTCAACTTCTAGCTTCGGGTCATGAACACGACCCTGGACACCGCATCGTTGGTGGCGCCGCTGCTGGAACCCGCCACCGTCGCCGGACTGCCGCTGCCGTCCCGTTTCGTGATGGCGCCGATGACCCGTAACCGCGCGCCGGGTGGCGTGCCGACGCCGGAGATGGCCGAGTACTACCGGCGCCGCGCCGCGGCCGGCGTCGGCCTGATCGTCACCGAGGGAGTGCTGGTGGACCACCCCAGCGCCGGCCACGAGGACACCGTGCCGCGGATGACTCCCGGCGCGGCCGAGGCCGGCTGGCGCGGCGTGGTCGAGGCCGTGCACGCCGCCGGCGGCCGGATCGCCGCGCAGCTGTGGCACCTGGGCAGCCTGCGCGAACCGGTGGACGGCGCTCCGGCGTGGACCCCCTCGGGGGTACGCGAGCCGGGCCGCCCGGCGCCGCGCGCGATGACCGCCGCCGACGTCGACGTGCTGCTGGCGGCGTACGCGGACGCGGCCCGGGTGGCGGTCCGGGCCGGGTTCGACGCGGTCGAGATCCACGCCGCGCACGGCTACCTGCTCGACGAGTTCCTGTGGCCGTACACGAATCGCCGGACCGACGTGTTCGGCGGCTCCCCGGCGCGCCGGGCGGCGTTCCCGGCCGCGGTGGTGCGCGCGGTCCGCGCGCAGGTGCCGGTGGGCCGCCCGGTGATCGTGCGGTTCTCCCAGTTCAAGGAGCGGGCGTTCGACGCGCGGATCGCGGACACCCCGGCCGAGCTGGGGCAGATCCTCACCGCGTTCGCCGAGGCCGGCGCGGACGTCCTGCACGCCTCGCAGCGTCGCTTCTGGCAGCCGGCGTTCGCCGGCTCGGCGCTGAACCTGGCCGGCTGGGCGAAGCGCCTCACCGGCCTGCCGTCGATCACCGTGGGCTCGGTCGGACTGCGGCGTGAGTTCCTGCGCCCGGACGGCCCGGAGTCGGTGGCGGGCCTGGCCGCGCGGCTGGCGGACGGGGAGTTCGACCTGGTCGCTCTCGGCCGGGCGCTGCTGGGCAACCCGGCCTGGGTGCGGCACGCCGCCGCGGGGCGGCCGGACGAGATCGTCGACTACCGGAAGGCGCACGAGGACGTCTATCCCTAGCCGGAAAGGGTTGACGCCGGGGGATGTTATCGCTCACAGTCGATGGCAGGGCATGAGCGCCGCAAGGCTCACCGGGCGAGCCGCGCTGGTCGTACCCCGACACCGCCACCGGACGCGGAGTCGGGACGTCGCACCACCACCATCGCGTGACCCCCGGAAGAGGAATCCGCATGAGACGAACGAGAGCCTTGCTCACCACCGGCATCCTGGCCGGCGCGCTCGCCGCCGGGATGGCGGTGGCCCTGGCGCCGACCGCGAGCGCCGGCACCACGCTGCGCGCGGCGGCGGCCGAGAAGGGCCGATACTTCGGCGCCGCGGTCGCCACCAACAAGCTGTCCGACAACACGTACGCCACGGTGCTGAACCGCGAGTTCAACTCCGTGGTGGCCGAGAACGAGATGAAGTGGGACGCCACCGAGCCGCAGCAGGGGCGGTTCACCTACACCGGCGGCGACCGGCTGGTCAGCCACGCCCGGGCGAACGGGATGTCGGTGCGCGGGCACGCGTTGCTCTGGCACCAGCAGCAGCCGTCGTGGGCGCAGGGTCTGTCCGGCAGCGCGCTGCGCAACGCCGCGATCAACCACGTCACCCAGGTCGCCACCCACTTCCGCGGGCAGATCTACGCCTGGGACGTGGTGAACGAGGCGTTCGCCGACGGCGGCAGCGGCGGTCGCCGCGACTCGAACCTGCAGCGCACCGGCAACGACTGGATCGAGGCCGCGTTCCGCGCGGCCCGTGCCGCGGACCCGGGCGCGAAGCTCTGCTACAACGACTACAACACCGACGGCATCAACGCGAAGTCGACGGGCATCTACAACATGGTGCGCGACTTCAAGTCGCGTGGCGTGCCGATCGACTGCGTCGGCTTCCAGTCGCACCTGGGCACCACGCTTCCCGGTGACTACCAGGCCAACCTCCAGCGCTTCGCCGACCTGGGCGTGGAGGTGCAGATCACCGAGCTGGACGTGATGACCGGCGGCAACCAGGCGAACATCTACGCCGCCGTCACCCGGGCCTGCCTGGCGGTGTCGCGCTGCACCGGCATCACGGTGTGGGGCGTGCGGGACTGCGACTCGTGGCGCGGCTCGGACAACGCGCTGCTGTTCGACTGCTCCGGCAACAAGAAGGCGGCGTACAACGCGGTGCTCGACGCGCTGAACTCCGGCACCAACAACCCGCCGCCGACCACCACCCCGCCGCCGAACAACCCGACCACCCCGCCGCCCAACAACCCGACCACGCCACCGCCCGGCCAGGGCGGGTGCACGGCCTCGGTGACGCTGAACTCCTGGACCGGTGGCTTTGTCGCCAACGTGAAGGTGACAGCGGGCTCGTCGGGCACCCGGGGATGGACCGTCACCATGACGCTGCCGGCCGGCGCGAGCGTCACCAACACCTGGAGCGCCACCGCGAGCGGTAACAGCGGCACGGTGCGGTTCACGAACGTCGACTACAACGGCCAGCTCGGCGCCGGCCAGAGCGCCGAGTTCGGCTTCCAGGGCAACGGAAGCGGATCGGGCATGACGCCCACCTGCTCCGCCTCCTGAGCGCAGGCGTCGCGGGGGCGGCACGACGTGCCGCCCCCGCGACGTCCGGTCGCGTCCTACCTGGAGCGCCGTCTCTGTTACAAGAAAGAGACATGCACATTTCGCGCGATTGGTTGACGGGGCAACTTGTGAGCGTTAACACTCGCCGTGACGGTTACCTGTGTCACAGGGGCCCACGGAGGGGAGAGGACGCTCGTGCGCAGACGAATCCTGGCCGCAGTCAGCGGCGCCGCGCTCGCGATCAGCCTGGCCGCGTGCAGCGGCGAGGGCGCCGGAGGCGGCTCGGACACCAGCTCCGCCACGCCCGGCGACCTGACGATCGGCGTCTCGATGCCGACCCAGACCTCGGAACGGTGGATCGCCGACGGCAACTCGGTGAAGGAGAAGTTGCAGGCCAAGGGCTACAAGGTCGACCTGCAGTACGCCGGGGACGACATCCCGACCCAGTCGCAGCAGATCGACCAGATGATCACCCAGGGCGCGGACGTGCTGGTCATCGCCCCGATCGACGGCACCGCGCTCAGCGGCCAGCTCCAGGCCGCCGCAGCCGCGAACATCCCGGTCATCTCCTACGACCGGCTCATCCGCAACAGCCCCAACGTCAGCTTCTACGTCAGCTTCGACAACTACAAGGTGGGCGTGGCGCAGGCCAACGCGCTCCTGGTCGGCCTCGGGCTGCTCACCAAGGACGGCGCCAAGGGCACCGCCACGGGTCCGTTCAACGTGGAGCTGTTCGCCGGCTCGCTCGACGACAACAACGCCGGGTTCTTCTTCAACGGCGCGATGGACACGCTCAAGCCGTACTTCGACGCGGGGACGCTGAAGGTCAAGTCGGGGCAGACCAAGATCGAGCAGGCCGCCATCCTGCGCTGGCAGCAGGAGACCGCGCAGAAGCGGATGGAGGACCTGCTCACCTCCAGCTACAACGACGGCAGCAAGGTCGACGGCGTGCTGTCGCCCTTCGACGGCCTGTCCCGGGGCATCATCACCGCCCTGCAGAACGCCGGTTACCGCGGCGGCGCCAAGAAGATGCCGGTGGTGACCGGTCAGGACGCCGAGGTCGCGTCGGTCAAGCTCATCAACGACGGCGTGCAGAGCTCGACCGTGTTCAAGGACACCCGGCTGCTGGCCGAGCAGGCGGTGATCGCCGCCGAGGCGTTCCTGCGCAAGGAGGAGCCGAAGGCCAACGAGACCAAGGCGTACAACAATGGCGTCAAGGTCGTGCCCGCCTTCCTGCTGCCGGTGCAGACCGTCTACAAGGAAGACATCAAGTCCGTCCTCATCGACTCCGGCTACCTGACCGAGCAGGAGGTGGCCGCCGGCCGGGCCGGCTGACCCGCGGCGACGGGCCCGGCGGCCACCCGCGCCACCGGGCCCGACCGCTCCGGACACCACGACCACGAGCAGGACGGATACATGAGCGATCACATCCTCGAGATGCGTGGCATCACGAAGACCTTCCCCGGGGTGACCGCGCTCCAGGACGTCTCGCTCGCCGTACGGCGCGGCGAGATCCACGCGATCTGCGGTGAGAACGGCGCCGGGAAGTCCACCCTGATGAAAGTGCTGTCCGGGGTCTACCCGGCGGGCAGCTACGACGGCCAGATCGTCTTCGACGGCGAGCCGGTCGGCTTCCGGGGCATCCAGGACAGCGAAGCGCGCGGCATCGTCATCATCCACCAGGAACTCGCGCTGGTGCCGTACCTGTCGATCGCCGAGAACATCTTCCTCGGCAACGAGCGCCGCGGCCGCGGCGGGCTCATCGACTGGCACCGCACCAACGCGGAGGCCGCGGCGCTGCTGCGGTCGGTCGGGCTGCACGAGAACCCGGTCACCCCCGTCATCCAGCTCGGCGTCGGCAAGCAGCAACTCGTGGAGATCGCCAAGGCGCTGTCCAAGAAGGTGCGGCTGCTGATCCTCGACGAGCCGACCGCGGCCCTGAACGACGTCGACTCGGCGCACCTGCTGGACCTGATGCGCCGGCTGCGTGACCAGGGCATCACCTGCATCATGATCTCGCACAAGCTCGGCGAGATCACCGCCGTCGCCGACTCGACCACGGTCATCCGCGACGGCCGTACCGTCGAGACGCTGGACATGTCCGACGGCGCCGTCACCCAGGACCGGATCATCCGCGGCATGGTCGGGCGCGACCTGGCCGCCTTCTACCCGACCCGCAGCGTGACGCCCGGCGACGAGGTGCTGCGCATCGAGGACTGGTCGGTGCGCCATCCGACCCAGGACCGCCTGGTCGTCGACCGGGCGTCGCTGCACGTGCGGGCCGGGGAGGTCGTCGGCATCGCCGGGCTGATGGGCGCCGGACGCACCGAGCTGGCGATGAGCGTCTTCGGCCGGGCGTACGGCCGGGACATCCGCGGCCGGATCTTCGTCCGGGGCCGCGAGGTACGGACGCGCACGGTGGCCGAGGCCATCGCGAACGGCATCGCGTACGCCACCGAGGACCGCAAGCACTACGGCCTCAACCTCATCGACGACGTCCGGGGCAACATCTCGGCCGCCGCGCTCGACAAGCTCGCCCGCAACGGCTGGATCGACGGCAACCGGGAGATCCAGGTCGCCGAGCGGGGACGGCGCGACATGAACATCAAGGCGCCGACGGTGATGTCGGTGGTGGGCAAGCTCTCCGGCGGCAACCAGCAGAAGGTCGTGCTGGCGAAGTGGCTGTTCACCGACCCGGACGTGCTGATCCTCGACGAGCCGACGAGGGGCATCGACGTCGGCGCGAAGTTCGAGATCTACACGATCGTCAACCGGCTGGTGGCCGAGGGCAAGGCGGTGGTCCTCATCTCCTCCGAACTGCCCGAGCTGCTCGGCATGTGCGACCGCGTATACACCCTCGCGGCCGGCCGGATCACCGGGGAGATGCCGGTGAGCGAGGCCACCCAGGAGAACCTGATGGAACTCATGACCAAGGACAGGGATCTCGTCCGATGACCAGCACCAAGCCTCCCCCCGCCACGAAGATCGCCACCCCGGACACCGGCGCGGCGGCGACCCTGCACACCGGCACCAGCGATCCGCGCACGCTGATCCTCGGCAACCTGCGGCAGAGCGGCATCTACATCGCTCTGGTAGTGATCGTCGCGCTGTTCGCGGTCCTCACCGACGGCGTCTCGCTCAGCCCCGGCAACCTCACCAACATCGTGCTCCAGTACTCGTACATCCTGGTGCTCGCGATCGGCATGGTCATCGTGATCATCGGCGGGCACATCGACCTGTCCGTGGGATCGGTGGTGGCGCTCACCGGAGCGGTCTCCGCGGTGCTCGTCATCCGCGAGGGCATGCCCTGGTGGGCCGGCGTGCTGGCCGCGCTCGCGGTGGGCGTCGCGGTCGGCGCGTGGCACGGGCTCTGGGTCGCGTACGCCGGGATCCCGGCCTTCATCGTCACCCTGGCCGGCATGCTCCTGTTCCGCGGCCTCACGCTGCGGGTGCTGGACAACATCTCGCTGTCGCCGTTCCCCGAGGAGTACCAGCGGGTCGCCGCCGGTTTCCTCAACGGACTGCTGGGCGGTGAGGGCTACGACGCCTTCACGCTGTTCATCGGCGCGTTCGCCGTCGTCGGGTACGCGGTGGCCGTGTTCCGGACCCGGGTCGCCCGGGTGCGCCACGAGCAGCCGGTGGAGTCGTTCCCGCTGTTCGTCCTGCGGATCGTGGTGGTCGGCGCCGTGGTCATGTGGTTCGCCTGGCAGCTCGCCAACGCCCGCGGCCTGCCG
Source organism: Micromonospora sp. CA-248089 (assembly GCF_050948515.1). Taxonomy (NCBI): domain Bacteria; kingdom Bacillati; phylum Actinomycetota; class Actinomycetes; order Micromonosporales; family Micromonosporaceae; genus Micromonospora; species Micromonospora sp. CA-248089. Next base: position 3,804,491 of record NZ_CP192016.1, on the reverse strand, counting down.
ATCGTGCTCATCGTGCTGGCCGTTCTGGTGCTGATCTACGGCCTGCTCACCCGCCGTACCGTGTTCGGCCGGCAGGTGTACGCGATCGGCGGCAACCTGCCCGCGGCGATGCTGTCCGGCGTGCGGGTGAAGCGGGTCAACTTCTGGATCTTCGTCAACATGGGCTTCCTGTCCGCCGTGGCGGGCGTGATCTACTCGTCCCGGTCCAACGGCGCCCAGCCGGCCGCCGGCAACATGTTCGAGCTGGACGCGATCGCGGCGGCCTTCATCGGCGGCGCGGCGGTCACCGGCGGGGTCGGCACCGTGGTCGGCGCCATGGTGGGTGGCCTGATCATGGCGGTGATGAGCAACGGGATGCAGCTCATGGGCATCGACCAGTCCGTCCAGTCGGTGGTGAAGGGTCTCGTCCTGCTCGTGGCGGTGGCGTTCGACATCTGGAACAAGCGCCGGGCGGCCGGCGCCCGGTGACGGCCGGCCGGACGCTCGCCCCTTCGTCCGGCCGACCGCCGTTCACCGGCCGCAGCCGCTCACGCCCGGCTCCACCGCTGGTTGGTGTTGCCGTGGCAGGTCCAGACGATCACCCGGGTGCCGTTGGCGGTGCCCGCGTTGTCGACGTCCAGGCACAGCGACGGGAAGCGCACGTTGCTCACCGTGCCGTTGCCGTTGATGGTCCACTGCTGGTTGGTGCCGCCGTTGCAGTCCCAGATCTGTACCCGGGTCCCGGCCGTCGCGCTGGTCGGCACGTCCAGGCACTTGCCGAGCACCTGCAACGCCTGCCCGTTGGCGGTGAACTGCTGGTTGGCGTTGCCGTGGCAGTCCCAGATCAGCGTTCCGGTGCCGTTGGCGGTGCCGGCGTTGTCGACGTCGAGGCATCGGCCGGACGACTCGCTGCGCAGCCGGAACGTGGTGGGGACCGGCGGCGGGGTGGTGGTGCCGCCTCCGCTGACCCGGTAGACCACCGTGCCGTGCGCGGGCACGCTGGCGGAGATCGTGCCGGTGCTGGTGAAGGTGGCGTCGGTCCACGCGTCGCGCAACGTGAACGAGCTGCCGCTCTTGCCGATCGCGGCCGCCGTGGTGGAGACGGTGGTGGTCGAGCCGCCCTGGTTGAACAGCGCCACCGCCACGTCGCCGTTGGCCAGCGGCTTGGCCAGCACCCGCCGGGTGCCGTCGAAGGAGACCTGGACCGCCTGGCGGCCGAGCGTGTCCTGGTTGATGGCGACCAGGTTGGCGTTGCGCAGGATGGCCAGGGTGGCCGCGCTCGCCGAGCGTACGTCGTTGCCCATCATCAGCGGCGCGGCCAGCATGGACCAGAGCGCGAAGTGGCTGCGCATCTCGGTGTCGTTCATGCCGCCGTTGCCGACCTCGAGCATGTCCGGGTCGTTGAACCCGCCGGGCGCGGCGTATCCGGCCAGCGGCACCGTGACGTCGACGATGTTCTGGATGCCCATCGGGTACCCGTTGGTCTGGCCGGTGTTCCACGCGTTGGTGATGTCCTCGGTGGTCCGCCAGAGGTTCGCCACGTCGCTCCAGTTGCGCAGCGGCCCGGTCTTGGCGTGGTAGCTGTTGGGGTTGATGCTGTAGACGATCGGCCGGCCGGTGGACGCCAGCGCGTCGCGCATGATGCCGAACCGCGCCACCTGGTCGTTTATCGTCCCGGTGCCGGAGCACCAGTCGTACTTGAGGTAGTCCACGCCCCAGGCGGCGAACTGCCGCGCGTCCTGGTACTCGTGGTTGAGGCTGCCGGTGGCGCCGGGGAACGTGCCGCCGACCTGGGCGCAGGTCTTGTCCAGCGGCACCTGGTAGATGCCGAACAGCAGGCCCCGGGCGTGCAGGTAGTCACCGAGCGCCTTCATCCCGCTGGGGAACCGCTGGGGGTGCGCCTGGAGGTTGCCCTGCGCGTCCCGGTTCGGGTTGAACCAGCAGTCGTCCACGACGACGTACTTGTAGCCGAGGTCGCGCAGGCCGTTGGCGACGATCGCGTCGGCGGTCTGGCGGATGAGGGTCTCGTTGATGTTGCAGCCGAAGGTGTTCCAGGTGTTCCACCCCATCGGCGGGGTGCGGGCGACGCCGTTGTCCAGCGCCCGGGCCGGGCGTGGGGCCATGGCCTGGTCGGTGACGGTGGCGGCGAGCGCCACCGCCGCGACGCCCAGGACGGCCAGCGTCCGTCGGGTCCATTTGCGCACGGGTCCTCCTCGGTGGCCGGGCGCCGTCCGTGCCGGTGCCCGGAAGGGAGCGGCCCGCCGGTCGCACGGCGTCGCCCGTGGTCCACGGGGACGGACGCGGCACGGCAGTTCCAGCGGCCGGTCGGTGCCGGCGGGCGCTCGTGGGTGGTGGGGGTTCCGGCGGTCGACGGGGTCGCCGTCCGTCGCCGCCCGGCTGCGGCGCCGGGGTTTCCCGGACAGCGGCGCCACAGTGTGGGGATGGCGAAATGTTATCGCTGACATCAAACACTGTAAATAGGCTGACGACCCCCGGGCGGCCCGCGGCCGCCGGTCGCCGCGGGCGTCGCGGCGAGAAAAAGAGCCGCTGAGCGGCCCTCTGAGCGGCTCGGCGGCGGTGTCTGGACGCCTGGGCCCGGGGCGGCGGGAGCGCCGAGAGAATTTCCGGAAGTTCCATCGATTGTTGTCGTTAACAGGTCGTCGGCCCGCGGTTCGGCCGCGCCGTCGGCGTGGATCTCCCGGCCGGCGGCAGGGCCGGTCCGCGCGGGGCGGCGGACGCCGGTTCCGGGTGCCGCCGCTCGTTACGCAGCTGTTGCCCGGAGGTGTCTTGACGGATGTATATGTGAGCGCTAACACTAACCCCGTGACACGGCGGAGGTGCAAATGAGCGAAGTGGACGCGTCGGATCGGTACGTGATCGGGGTCGATTTCGGCACACTGTCCGGGCGGGCGCTCGTGGTCCGGGTCCGTGACGGCGCCGAACTCGGTACGGCGGTGCACGAATACCGGCGCGGGGTCATCGAGACCGCGCTTCCCGACGGCGGCCCGGCTCTGCCCCCGGACTGGGCCCTCCAGGACCCGGACGACTACCGCGACGTGCTGCGCCACGCGGTGCCGGCCGCGCTCGCCGAGGCCGGCGTGGACCCGTCCCGGGTGGTGGGCATCGGCACCGACTTCACCGCCTGCACCGTGCTCCCGACCCTCGCCGACGGCACGCCGCTGTGCGAGATCCCGGACCTGCGCGACCGGCCGCACGCCTGGGTGAAGCTCTGGAAGCACCACGCCGCGCAGCCGCACGCCGACCGGATCAACGCGCTGGCGGCCGAACGCGGCGAGTCGTGGCTCGGCCGCTACGGCGGCAAGATCTCCGCGGAGTGGCAGTTCGCCAAGGGCCTGCAGATCCTGGAGGAGGATCCGGAGGTCTACCGGCGCGCCGAGCGTTTCGTCGAGGCCGCCGACTGGATCGTCTGGCAGCTGTGCGGCGCCGAGACGCGCAACGTCTGCACCGCCGGCTACAAGGGCATCCGGCAGGACGGCCGGTACCCGTCGCCGGACTACCTGGCCGCGCTCGCCCCCGGCTTCGCCGACTTCGTGACCAAGCTGGACGGTCCGCTGCTGCCGCTGGGCGCGCGGGCCGGCACCCTCAGCGCCCGCGCCGCCGCCTGGACCGGTCTGCCCGAGGGCATCGCGGTCGCGGTCGGCAACGTCGACGCGCACGTCACCGCCGCCGCCGCCCAGGCGCTGCGGCCGGGCCGGCTGGTCGCCATCATGGGCACCTCCACCTGCCACGTGCTCAACGGCACCCACCCGGCCGAGGTGCCGGGCATGTGCGGCGTGGTCGACGGCGGCATCAGCCCCGGCGCCTGGGGCTTCGAGGCCGGGCAGAGCGGCGTGGGGGACATCTTCGGCTGGTTCGTGCGGCACGCCGCCCCGGCCGGGTTCGACTCGCACGAGCGGCTCACCGAGGCCGCCGCCGCCCAGCCGGTCGGCGCGCACGGCCTGGTGGCGCTGGACTGGTGGAACGGCAACCGGTCCCTGCTGGTCAACCACGACCTGAGCGGGATGATCGTCGGGCTGACGCTCGCCACCCGGCCGCCGGACGTCTACCGCGCGCTGCTGGAGTCCACCGCGTACGGCACCCGGATGATCGTCGAGGCGTTCGCGCAGGCCGGGGTGCCGGTCGACGACCTGGTGGTGGCCGGTGGGCTCACCTCCAACCGGCTGCTCATGCAGATCTACGCCGACGTGACGAACCGGCCGCTGAGCATCATCGGCTCCGCCCAGGGCCCGGCGCTCGGCTCGGCCATCCACGCGGCGGTGGCCGCCGGGGCGTACCCGACGATCCACGAGGCGTCCGCCGCGATGGGACGCATCGACGAGGCCGTCTACCGGCCCGTCCCGGAGAACGTGCGGGCCTACGACGCCCTCTACGCCGAGTACCGCGCCCTGCACGACCACTTCGGTCGCGGCGCGAACGACGTCATGCTCCGCCTGCGGGCGATCCGCAACGCGGCAGCCGACGCCGCCGCGGACCGCACCGCCGCGACCCTGGAGGTGGTCGGATGAACAGCCAGGTGACCGCGCTGCGCGAAACCGTGGCCCGCCTGCACCGCGAACTGACCCGCTACGACCTGGTGGCCTGGACCGCCGGCAACGTGTCGGCCCGCGTACCCGGTCAGGACCTGATGGTCATCAAGCCGAGTGGTGTCGACTACGACGACCTGACCGCCGAGGCCATGGTGGTCTGCGACCTCAACGGCGCGGTGGTCGACGGCGACGGCGCCCCGTCCAGCGACACCGCCGCGCACGCCTACGTCTACCGCGCCATGCCCGAGGTCGGGGGCGTCGTGCACACCCACAGCGGATACGCCACCGCCTGGGCGGCCCGCGGTGAGGCGATCCCGTGCTGGCTGACCGCGCAGGCCGACGAGTTCGGCGGGGAGATCCCGATCGGGCCGTTCGCGCTGATCGGCGGCGACGACATCGGCAAGGGCATCGTCAGCACGCTGGCCGGGCACCGCTCGCCCGCGGTGCTCATGCGCAACCACGGCGTCTTCACCATCGGCCGCGACGCGCGGGCGGCGGTCAAGGCCGCGGTGATGTGCGAGGACGTCGCCCGGACCGCACACCTGGCCCGGGCGCTCGGCCAGCCGGTGCCGATCGCGCAGGCCGACATCGACTCGCTCTACGACCGCTACCAGAACGTCTACGGCCAACGTCCGCCGGCGCCCTGACCCCGGACCGGGCGCCGCGCATCCACCCCACCACCACACCCGGCCGCACCGGCTCCCCGCCGCGCGTCCGGAACTTCCAACCCCGGAGGAGAACCGATGAGTACCAGGAGCACGGCCCGCAGGGCCATCGCCGCGCTCGCCGGCGTGCTGCTCGCCGGCAGCATGGCGGCCTGCGGCAACAGCGACACCGGCGGTGACGCCGGTGGCGGCAACGACAAGATAGTCCTGGGTTTCTCCCAGGTGGGCGCCGAGAGCGGCTGGCGCACCGCGAACACCACCTCGATCAAGGAAGCGGCCGCCGAGGCCGGGATCGAGCTGAAGTTCGACGACGCGCAGCAGAAGCAGGAAAACCAGATCAAGGCGATCCGCAACTTCATCCAGCAGAAGGTCGACGTGATCGCCTTCTCGCCGGTGGTGGAGTCGGGCTGGGACACTGTGCTCAAGGAGGCCAAGGACGCGAAGATCCCGGTCATCCTGACCGACCGCGCGGTCGACTCGGCCGACAAGTCGCTCTACAAGACGTTCCTCGGCTCGGACTTCGTCAAGGAGGGCCGCCTCGCCGGCGAGTGGCTGGTGGAGCAGAAGAAGGCGGCGTCCGGCCCGGTCACCATCGTGGAGCTGCAGGGCACGACCGGCTCGGCGCCGGCCAACGACCGGAAGAAGGGCTTCGCCGAGGCGATCGCCGCCAACCCGAACCTGAAGATCGTCGCCTCGCAGTCCGGTGACTTCACCCGCGCCGGTGGCAAGCAGGTCATGGAGCAGTTCCTCAAGGCCAACCCGAAGATCGACGTGCTGTTCGCGCACAACGACGACATGGGCCTGGGCGCGCTCGAGGCGATCACCGCGGCGGGCAAGACGCCCGGCAAGGACATCACCATCATCACCGTCGACGCGGTGAAGGACGGCATGCAGGCCCTCGCGGACGGCAAGTTCAACTTCATCGCCGAGTGCAGCCCGCTGCTCGGCCCGCAGCTGATGGAGCTGGTCAAGAAGGTCAAGGCCGGCGAGGAGGTGCCCGCCCGGATCGAGACCGAGGAGACCACGTTCACCCAGGAGCAGGCCAAGGAGGCACTGCCCAACCGCAAGTACTGAGTCACCCGGGGGTCGCCGTCGCAACCGACGGCGGCCCCCGCACCACCACCGCAAAAGAAGAGGTCCGATGGGATGACGGGTAGCCGTCCGGTCCTGACCATGACCGGTATCAGCAAGACCTTCCCCGGGGTCCGCGCGCTGCACGACGTGGACTTCCGGTTGTTCCCGGGCGAGGTCCACGCCCTGATGGGCGAGAACGGCGCCGGCAAGTCCACCCTGATCAAGGTGCTGACCGGCGTCTACGGGACCGACGCGGGCGTCGTCACGCTCGGCGGCGAGCAGGTCTCGTTCAGCGGTCCGATGCAGGCCGCCGCGGCCGGTGTCAGCACCGTGTACCAGGAGGTCAACCTCTGCACCAACCTGTCGGTGGCGGAGAACGTCTTCATCGGCCGGGAGCCCCGCCGGTTCGGTGCGGTGCGCTGGGGCGAGATGCGCCGCCGGGCCCGTGACCTGCTGGCCCGCCTCGACCTGGACCTCGACGTGAGCGCGCCGCTCGGCTCGTACTCGCTGGCGGTGCAGCAGATGGTCGCCATCGCCCGGGCGATCGACGTGCGGGCCCGGGTGCTGATCCTGGACGAACCGACGTCCAGCCTGGACGCCGGCGAGGTCGCCCAGCTGTTCCGGATCATGCGGCAGCTGCGCGACGAGGGGATCGCGATCCTGTTCGTCACCCACTTCCTCGACCAGGTCTACGGCATCGCCGACCGGATCACGGTGCTGCGCAACGGCCGGCTCGTGGGGGAGTACCGCACCGAGGAGCTGCCGCAGTTCAGCCTGGTCGAGAAGATGATCGGGCAGGAGCTGGACGTGCTGGAGCGGCTCGACGAGCAGCAGAAGCGCGCCACCGTCGACACCGCGGACAAGGCCCCGCTCGCGGACGCCGCCGAACTGGGCCGGCGCGGCGCCGTCGCCCCGTTCAGCCTGCGCATCCACGCCGGTGAGGTGGTCGGCCTGGCCGGCCTGCTCGGCTCCGGCCGGACCGAGGTGGCGCGGCTGATCTTCGGCGCGGACCGGGCCGACCACGGCCAGGTCCGCCTCGACGGCGGCCGGGCGCCGGTGCGCAACCCGATCCAGGCCATCGGCCAGGGCGTCGGGTTCTGCTCGGAGAACCGCCGGGCCGAGGGCATCGTCCCGGAACTCACGGTCCGGGAGAACATGATCCTGGCGATGCAGGCCGCGCGCGGCTGGCTGCGGCCGATCCCGCGCCGCCGCCAGGACGAGCTGGTCCGCAGGTACGTCGAGGCGCTGAGCATCCGTCCGGCCAACCCGGAACTGCCGGTGCGCAACCTGTCCGGCGGCAACCAGCAGAAGGTGCTGCTGGCCCGCTGGCTGATCACCGAGCCCCGCCTGCTGATCCTCGACGAGCCGACCCGCGGTATCGACGTCGGCGCCAAGGCCGAGATCCAGAAGCTGGTGGTGCAGCTCTCCGACGGCGGCATGGCGGTGCTGTTCATCTCCGCCGAGCTGGAGGAGGTGCTGCGCCTGAGCCACCGGGTCGCGGTCATGCGCGACCGCGAGATGGTCGCCCAGCTCGACAACGACGACACGCTCGACGCCGACCGCGTCATGCGCACCATCGCCAGTGGAACACCCCGGGAGGAGGTGACCCGATGACCGCCGTCGCCGACCGCCTCCGCCCGCTGACCGGCCACCGCCTGTTCTGGCCGGCGCTCGTGCTCGTGGTCATGATCGCCGCGAACACCGTCTACCGTCCCGGCTTCCTCGCCGTCGAGGTCAAGAGCGGCCACCTGTACGGCACGCCCATCGACATCCTCCGGCTGAGCGCGCCGCTGATCCTGGTCGCGCTCGGGATGACGCTGGTCATCGCCACCGGCGGCATCGACCTGTCGGTCGGCTCGCTCTGCGCGATCAGCGGCGCGATCGCCTGCCTGCACATCAGTGGGGCGGCCGACCAGAACAGCCCGGCCACGGTGGCCACCGCGCTGGCCCTGGCGTTCGGTGCCGCGCTCGTGCTCGGCGCCTGGAACGGGATACTCGTGGCGGTCATCGGCATCCAGCCGATCATCGCCACGCTGATTCTCATGGTCGCCGGGCGGGGCATCGCCCAGCTGGTCACCGAGGGCCAGATCATCACGATCAACTCCGGTCCGTACCGGGCGATCGGGCTCGGGCACTTCCTGACGCTGCCGCTGGCCATCCTGATCGCGCTCGCCGCCGCGCTGCTCGTGGCCGCGTTCACCCGGCGGACCGCGCTCGGCCTGATCGTCGAGTCGGTCGGCGGCAACGCCGAGGCCAGCCGGCTCGCCGGCATCCGGTCGCGGCGCATCGTCTTCCTCGTCTACGTGATCAGCGCCGTCTGCGCCGCGCTCGCCGGTTTCATGGTCACCGCGAACGTCTCCAGCGCCGACGGCAACGCCGCCGGCCTGTGGATCGAACTCGACGCGATCCTGGCGGTCGTCATCGGCGGCACCTCGCTGGCCGGCGGCCGGTTCTCCCTCGGCGGCACCGTCCTCGGCGCGCTGATCATCCAGACCCTGACCACCACGGTGTACGCGATGAACATCTCGCCGCAGACGTCGCTGCTGTTCAAGGCGGTCGTCGTCATCGCCGTCTGCCTCGTGCAGGCCCCGGCGTTCCGGGCCCGGCTGCGCCGGCGCCGGCGTGGGGCCGAACCCGGCCCGGCGGCCCCGCAGCGGGAGAAGGAGCAGGTGCCGGCATGAGCAGCACGTCGTTGACCACCGGCCGCTCCTGGCGGCCCAGCCTGCCCCGGCGGCACGTGCCGGTGCTGGCCACGCTCGCCCTGCTGCTGGTCATGTACGGCATCGGCGTGTCCCAGTACCGCGCCTTCTCCAACGTCCAGGTCGTCTTCAACGTCTTCATCGACAACGGCTTCCTGCTCGTCGTCGCGGTGGGCATGACGTTCGTGATCCTGACCGGCGGCATCGACCTGTCCGTCGGCTCGGTGGTGGCGATGACCGCGATGGTGTCGGCGTCGTTGCTGCGCGACGGCCTGCCCGCGGCCCTGGTGCTGGTGATCGCGCTGCTGATCGGCCCGACGCTCGGTTTCCTGATGGGCTGCGCGATCCACTTCTTCGAGATCCAGCCGTTCATCGTGACACTCGCCGGGATGTTCTTCGCCCGGGGCATGTGCACGTTCATCAGCGACTCCTCGATCTCCATCACCGACGGTTTCTGGACCTCGATGTCGCAGCAGCGCATCGGTGACCCGGCCGGCAACTTCGTGTCGATCAGCGTGCTGATCGCGTTCGCGGTGGTGCTGATCGCGGCGTACGTGCTGGCGTACACCCGGTTCGGCCGCAACGTGTACGCGGTCGGCGGCAACGCGCAGTCGGCGCTGCTGATGGGCCTGCCGGTGGCGCGGACCCGGATCGCCGTCTACACGATCAGCGGGCTCTGCTCGGCGATCGGCGGGATTCTGCTGTCGTTCTACACGCTCTCCGGCGCGCCGCTGATCGCCGTCGGGATGGAACTGGACGTGATCGCCGCCGTCGTGATCGGTGGCACCGTGCTCACCGGCGGTTCCGGGTACGTCTTCGGCACCGTGCTCGGCGTGCTGGTGCTGGGCGTGATCCAGACCCTGATCACGTTCGACGGCAGCCTCAACTCCTGGTGGACCAAGATCGTGATCGGCGGCCTGCTCTTCGCGTTCATCCTCCTCCAGCGCCTCATCGGCATCCGGTTCAAGTGACGGTTCCTAGCGCGGAAGGCAACAACATGGCAACTCACCCCCAGCCCGAGGTCTGGTTCCTCACCGGCAGCCAGGGCCTCTACGGCGAGGACACCCTGCGGCAGGTCGCCGAGCAGTCCCGGCAGATCGCCGCGCGCCTGGACGAGTCGCCGGACATCCCCGTACGCGTGGTCTGGAAGCCGGTCCTCACCTCCAGCGCGGACATCCTGGCCGTGTGCCGGGACGCCGCGGTGCAGGGCGCGGTCGGGGTGATCGCCTGGATGCACACGTTCTCCCCGGCGAAGATGTGGATCTCCGGGCTGGACGCGCTGCGGACGCCGCTGCTGCACCTGCACACGCAGGCGAACGTGGCGCTGCCGTGGGACGAGATCGACATGGACTTCATGAACCTCAACCAGGCCGCGCACGGCGACCGGGAGTTCGGGTTCGTCCAGACCCGGCTCGGTGTCGCCCGCAAGACCGTCGCCGGCCACGTCACCGACCCGCGGGTCGTCGGCCGGGTCGCGGCCTGGGCCCGGGCCGCCGTCGGCTGGTCGGCGCTGCGGACGCTGCGGCTGGCGCGCTTCGGCGACAACATGCGCGACGTCGCGGTCACCGAGGGGGACAAGGTCGAGGCGGAGCTGCGCTTCGGCGTCTCGGTGAACACCTACGGCGTCAACGACCTGGTCGCGGCCGTCGACCAGGTGGCGGACGCGCAGGTGGACGACCTGGTCAAGGAGTACGACGACACCTTCCGAGTGGCGCCGGAGCTGCGGCCCGGCGGGGACCGGCACGACTCGCTGCGGTACGCGGCACGTCAGGAGCTGGGCCTGCGCGCGTTTCTGGAGGCCGGCGGGTTCCGGGCGTTCACCACGAACTTCGAGGACCTCGGCGGGCTGCGCCAGCTTCCCGGGATCGCGGTGCAGCGCCTGATGGCCGACGGCTACGGCTTCGGCGGCGAGGGCGACTGGAAGACCTCGGTGCTGGTGCACACGCTCAAGGCGATGGCCGTCGGCGTGCCGGGCGGCACCTCGTTCATGGAGGACTACACGTACGACCTGACGTTCGGCCAGGAGCTGATCCTCGGCGCGCACATGCTGGAGGTGTGCCCGAGCATCGCCGCCGACGTGCCGAGCGCGGAGGTGCACCCGCTGAGTATCGGCGGGCGGGAGGACCCGGTCCGCCTGGTCTTCGACGCGGCGCCCGGCCCGGCCGTCGTGCTGGGCATGGCGGACATGGGGGAGCGGTTCCGGCTGGTCGCCAACACGGTGGACGTGGTGCCGCCGCCGCACCCGCTGCGCCGCCTGCCGGTGGCGCGCGCGGTCTGGCGTCCGCAGCCCGACCTGGCCGGCTCGGCGGAGGCGTGGATCACCGCGGGTGCCCCGCACCACACCGTGCTCTCCCAGGCCGTCGGCGTGGAGGAACTGCGCGACCTGGCCGCGATGGCCCGGACCGAGCTGGTGGTCATCGACGCCGAGACGCGCCCGCACCGCTTCGCCGACGAGCTGCGCTGGAACCAGGCGTACTACCGGCTCGCCCGGGGTTTCTGAACCCGTTCGCCGCCCGCCACGCCGACCCGCGCGGCGGGCGGCGTGTTACGCCTTGACGAACGCCATGTTATCGCTCACAGTCGATGGATAGGGTCACCGGCACCGCTCGCGGGCCGTTCCGGGCGCGATCTGCGCCGCAGTTGCCAGGGATCCGACTCCCGCCTGGGTGGGCATCGCTGTTAGCGATAACGCCGACGTCGTCGGCCGTGCCGCCGTGCCCGGGCTCCGGTCGACGAAGGAGGATCGTGGTGACGGCTCGACTGTCCCGTGGACGTGGACGCCTGTCCCGGCTGCTGGCCGGGGTGGTGGCGCTGCTGGTCGGCGGCGTGGTGGTGGGCGCCGTGCCCGCGCCGGTGTCCGCTGCCACAGTGGACACCAGCGCGTACTACGTGCTGGTGAACCGCAACAGCGGCAAGGCGCTGGACCTGTACAACCAGGCGACGAACGACGGTGCGCGGATCACCCAGTGGACGCGCAACGACGGCGCCTGGCAGCAGTGGCAGTTCGTGGACTCCGGTGGCGGCTACTACCGGCTGCGGTCCCGGCACTCCGGCAAGGTGCTCGACGTGACCGGCGCGTCCACCGCCAACGGCGCGGCGGTGGTGCAGTGGACGGACCACGGCGGCACCAACCAGCAGTTCCGGCTGGCCGACTCCGACAGCGGGTACGTCCGGCTGATCAACCGTAACTCGAACAAGGTGATGGAGGTGCAGAACGCCTCCACCGCCGACGGCGGCAACATCGTCCAGTACGACGACTGGAACGGCGCGAACCAGCAGTGGCAGCTCGTCCGCGTCGGGGACAACCCCGGCAACCCGGGCACCCCGGGCGGTAACTTCACCAACCCGGCCGTCTGGCAGGACTTCGCCGACGTCGACATCATCCGGGTCGGCGACGTCTACTACATGTCGGCCTCCACCATGCACTACTCGCCCGGCGCGCCGGTGCTGCGCTCCTGGGACCTGGTGAACTGGGAGTTCGCCGGGCACTCCGTGCCGCGGCTGGACTTCGGCTCCAAGTACGACCTCAGCGCCAACGAGCACGCGTACGTGGACGGCATCTGGGCGTCGACGCTGAACTACCGGCCGAGCAACCGCACGTTCTACTGGGCCGGGTGCATCGACTTCGCGCAGACCCACATCTACACCGCCGGCGCCGTCGACGGCGCGTGGAGCCGGCTCGCCACCATCCCCAACTGCTACTACGACGCCGGCATGCTGATCGACGACAACGACACCATGTACGTCGCGTACGGCAACGGCACCATCAGCGTGGCCCAGTTGTCCGCCGACGGGCGCAGCCAGGTCCGGGCCCAGCAGGTCTACCAGACGCCGTCGAGCATCGGCACGCTGGAGGGCGCGCGCTTCTACAAGCGCAACGGCGCGTACTACATCTGGCTGACCCGGCCGGCCAACGGCCAGTACGTGCTGAAGTCCACGAACGGCCCGTTCGGCCCGTACGAGCAGCGGCAGGTGCTGCTCAACATGCCCGGCCCGATCTCCGGTGGCGGCGTGCCGCACCAGGGCGGGCTCGTGCAGACGCAGACCGGCGCCTGGTACTACATGGCCTTCACCGACGCCTACCCGGGCGGGCGGATGCCGACGCTGGCGCCGATCACCTGGACCTCCGACGGCTGGCCGCAGGTGCAGACCGTCAACGGGGCCTGGGGCGCGAGCTACCCGAACCCGCTGCCGACCCGCCCGGTCAAGCCGCTCACCGGCACCGACACGTTCTCCGGCACCACGCTCGGCGTGCAGTACGAGTGGAACCACAACCCGGACAACAGCAGGTGGTCGGTGAACAACGGCCTGCGCCTGCAGACCGCCAGCGTCACGAACGACCTGTACCGGGCCCGCAACACGCTCACCCACCGCATCCAGGGTCCGACCTCCACCGGCACCATCGAGCTGGACTACTCGACCATGCGCGACGGTGACCGGGCCGGCCTGGCGATGTTGCGGGACAGTTCGGCCTGGATCGGCGTACGGCGGGACAACGGCACCACCCGGGTGGTGATGACGAACGGCCTGACCATGGGCTCGAACAACTGGAACACCACGAGCACCGGTACGGAGATCGCCAGTGCGGCGGTGTCCGGCGGGCGGATCTGGCTGCGGGCCAACGCCGACATCCGGCCTGGCTCGGGGCGACAGGCGCGCTTCTCGTACAGCACCGACGGGGTCAACTTCGTGTCGCTGGGCAACGCGCTGACGCTGAACAACGCGTGGCAGTTCTTCATGGGATACCGGTTCGGCTTCTTCAACTACGCCACCCAATCGCTCGGCGGCGCGGTGACGGTGCGGCAGTTCTCGCTGACGACACCGTGACAACGGTCACCATTCGCGACCGTTGACACATCTTCAATAGCCCGGGGTGCGGCTCGGCAATCGCCGGAAATGCCGCACCCCGGGCCCAATTTCACCCGCTCCGAGCTGCCTGTTCGTGCCACTGCGTAACGGAAGGGAATGAGCCGCCGGTCGATTCCGCGATATCGGCGCGCCACGGTGGGAACGGTCGATCGGCGGTACCGATACCGATGGGACGGCTGGCGTAGACTGTCGCCACCCGGGCCGGTCCGGCGAGATCGACCGGGCATGGCCGCGGGCAGTGGCGAAAGTGAGGTGGCCGTGCGCGGTCCTGCGATGACGGATGTGGCTCGCCTCGCCGGAGTCTCGCACCAGACGGTCTCCCGGGTCCTCAACGGGCATCCCAACGTGCGTGAGCAGACCCGGCTGCGGGTGCAGGCCGCCATCACCGAACTCGGCTACCGGCCCAACCGCGCGGCCCGCGCGCTGGTCACCGGCCGGTCGCAGGTGATCGGCGTGGTCGCGCAGAACACCACGCTCTACGGTCCGGCGTCGCTGCTGGCCGCGCTGGAGCAGACCGCCGCCGAGGCCGGTTTCGCGGTGAGCATCGGCAGCGTCCGCGACCTCGACCACCGCTCCATCTCCGCCGCCGTGGAGCGGCACCTGGCGCACCGGGTCGCCGGCATCGTGGTGATCGCGCCGGTCGAGTCCGCCGGGGAGGCGCTCGAACGGCTGCCCCAGGACGTGCCCCTGGTGACCGTCGACGGCGATCCGCGGCGACCCATCCCACTGGTCACCGTGGACCAGGTCGCCGGCGCCAAGGCCGCCACCGAGCACCTCCTCGCCGCTGGGCACCGCACCGTCTGGCACGTGTCCGGCCCGTCGGACTGGTTCGACAGCGCCGGCCGGATAGAGGGGTGGCGCGAGGCGCTGCGGCAGGCGGGCGCCGAGATCCCGCCACTGGTCCCGGCCGACTGGTCGGCGGCGGCGGGCTACCGGTGCGGGCAGATGCTCGCCCGGATGCCCGAGGTCACCGCCGTCTTCACCGCCAACGACCATCTGGCGCTGGGCGTGCTGCGGGCGCTGTACGAGCACGGCCGCCGGGTGCCCGACGACATCAGCGTGGTCGGCTTCGACGACGTGCCCGAGGCGGCGTACTTCATCCCGCCGCTGACCACGGTGCGGCCGGACTTCGGCGCGGTCGCCGCGGCGAGTCTCGACCTGCTCCTGGCCCAGATCGAGTCGTCGAGCGTCGGGCCGCTGCGGCAGACGATCGCGCCGACGCTGGTCCCGCGCAGCAGCGTCGGCCCGCCGCCCCTGCGCTGAGGCGGCCGGGCCCGCCCGGTCGTCAGCGATCCGGGCGACGATCGCGCGCCCGGCGCGCGACGAGCAGCACGACCCCGGCGACCACGACCAGACCGGCGACCGCCCCGCCGGCCAGCAGCGCGACCTGCGGGCCGTCGTCACCGGACCGTGCACCGGAGGCATCCGGCTCGCCCGCGCCGTCCACGCCTGCCGACGCGGCAGCCGCCGTCGGCGTGGGAGCCGCCGGCGAGACGGGAGCCGACGGTGCGGGCGCGGCCGGATCGGCCACGGTGAAGCGGTACGACCCCTGGACCGGGTGGCCGTCGCGGGACACCACCCGGTACGCGACCGTGTAGGTGCCGTTGCCCAGCGGCTCGTCGATCGTCACCGTGCCGGTGGCGCCGTCCACCGCCGGTGCGGAGGTGGGGACCTTGCGCTGACCGGCATCGCTGACCGTGATCGTGGTGAAGGAGGGGTTCAGTCCCTGCATGAACCGCAGCGTGACCTGCGTCGGTGCGGCGGTGAGCCGGGCGTCGCGCGCCGGCGTGGCCTCCTGGAGCGAGTTGTGCGCCGCCGCGGGCGTGGCCGGTACCAGCAGCATCGTGGTGAGGACCGCGGCGAGCAGCGCGGTGACGGAACGGGTACGCATGACGCGCCTTCCTGTGGTGGTCAGCCGAGCAGTTGCCGGCCGATCCAGCCGCCCTCGGGGCAGCCGGGCGGTACGGCGAACACGGCGGAGCCGATCGGGGTGGTCCACTCGTTGAGCAGGTCGCGTTCGGCCAGCCGCCGTTGGACGGGCAGGAACTGGCGGGCGATGTCGGCCTGGTACGAGGCGAAGACGAGCCCGCTGTCCGCGTTCCCCTCCGGGGTCGGCACGCCGTCGTAGTTGTAGGGCCGGCGCAGGATCTTCTGCCGGTCGTCGGTGACGCGGGCCCGGGTCAGGTGCGAGAAGTCGGGGATGACGGTGAGCCCGTCCGGGCCGAGCGCGGCGAAGTCCGGCTCGTCGTGTTCGGCCCGGCCGGTCAGGGGCGCGCCGGTGTCGAGGCGCCGCCCGACGGCGAGTTCCCGGTCGGTGCGGCCCAGCAGGTCCCAGGTCTCCAGGTTCATGCTGATCCGCCGCACCACGAGCGTGGTCGAGTCCCGCAACCAGTCCGGTCCGTCGGTCACCCACACCGCGGTGTCCGCGGGCGTGCCCGGCTTCGGGTTGGCGGTGCCGTCGAGTTGCCCGAACAGGTTGCGCTGGGTACGCCCCGGCTCGGCGCCGGCCGCCCGGCGGAAGCCCTGCTGCACCCAGCGTACGACGGCGAACGGACGGCTGTCCTTGACCAGGACCCGCTGGGCGTGGGCGACGGTGAGCGGGTCGTCGGCGCAGATCTGCAGCAGCAGGTCGCCGCCGGACCAGCGGGGTTGCAGCCGGTCGATGCCGAACGCGGGCAGGTCGGCGACCGAGGCGGGCCGCCGGTCGTCGAGCCCGGCGGCGGCGTAGAGCCCGGGACCGAAGCCGAACGTGACCGTCAGCCGGGCCGGCAGCAGGCTCAGTTCCGGTTCGGTGTCGGCCAGTGCCGGGCGGCCCTGGGTGAGCCGGGTCGCGTCGTCGGAGAGCAGCCGCAGCATCCGCCCGAGCGCCGCCCGGTCGGTGCCGGGCCGCAGCGTGAACGCGACGAACGCCGCGTGCGCCTGCGGGTCGGTGGTGACGCCGGACTGCCGGGTGCCGTGGAACGGCTCGACCGCGTCGCCCACCTGGGCCACCGGGACGGCGTCGCCGGGGCGTACCGCCGGGGTGCCGGACCGGGCGGCGGCGAGGGCGCCGGCGCCGGCCAGCGCGCCCCCGGCGGCCATCGCGCCGCCGGTGAGCAGGCCGCGCCGGCTGACCCGGCGCGCGGGTGCGCCGGCGCCGGTCATGACGCGGGGCTCGCGCCGTGCCCGGGGGCGTAGCTCTCCTGGGCGCCGGTGAACGGCTTCGCCACCGCGGTGAACGTCTGGGTCCGGCCGTCGGCGAAGGTCAGCGTGATGTCGAGCTGGTCGCCGGGGCGCACCGGGCGGGCCAGGTCCATCAGCATCAGGTGGTCGCCGCCGGGTTCCAGGGCGGCCTGCGATCGGGCGGCCACCACGACGCCGCCCTGCTTCTGCCGCATCGCCATCTTCCCGTCGGCCATGGCCATCTCGTGGATCTCGGCCCGGGACACGTCGGTGGTCACCCCGGTGATCGTGACGTCGGTGTCGCCGTCGTTGGCGAGGGTGGCGAACGCCGCGGTCATGCCGTTGTCGGCGGCCTTCACCCACGGGTCGCGGACGGCGAGCACGCCCGCCGCCGCGCTCGCCGAGGCCGAGGCCGAGGCCGACGCCGAGCCGGACGCCGACGGGGCGGCGGACGGCGTGTCCGCGGACCCGCAGGCGGTGACCGACGCGGCGAGCACGGCGGCGCCGATCAGGGCCGCCGGGCGCAGGAACCGGCGGCTGGTGGTGCTGGGCATGACCTCGTCCCCTCGATGATCCGGTGTTCGTACCGTTTGTCGGCGGGGTGCGGCGGAAAGTTCCGGCCGGGGTGGTCGGTCACGTCACACCCCGGCTCGGTGGACCGGGCCGACCGGGGATCGGCGGTGCGCGCGGAAGGCATAATGGTTCCGGGTGTCAGTGGCGCGCCGGGCACGGCCGGGCCGGACGAGGGTGCCGGGCGGGCGCCCGGACGAGGGAGGCGACGGTGAGCCAGGTGACGACCGGGGCGACCCGCAACACCCGTCAGCGCGCCGAGGTGCTGGCGCTGCTGCGGGAGCTGGACGGCTTCCACAGCGCGCAGCAGCTGCACCAGATGCTTCTCCAGCGGCAGGCGAAGGTCGGCCTCACCACGGTGTACCGGACGCTGCAGATGCTCGTCGACAACGGCGAGATCGACTCGGCCCGGCTACCCGGTGGCGAGCACCTCTACCGCCGCTGCAGCCAGAGCCGCCATCACCACCACCTGGTCTGCCGCCGCTGCGGCCGGGCCGTGGAGGTGGCCGGCCCGGCCGTGGAGCGGTGGGCCGACCAGGTCGCCGCGCAGCACGGGTTCACCGACGTCGGGCACACCCTGGAGATCTTCGGCACCTGCGACCGCTGCGCCGCCTGACCCGCCGGGCGCCGTCAGCAGTTGCGCAGCGTGGGGGACTGGTTGAGCACCTGACCCCGGCTGGAGGTGAACCGGCGGTACGCCTCGGAGCCGGCCGCGCCGCGGCGGAACGCCGCCACCCGGTGGCAGTTCTGGAACGCCAGCGTCACCCCGAAGTGCCGTTCCAGACCGGCGCGGATCGCGTCGCTGGCCAGCGCGCGCAGCAGTTGCCCGCGCTCGGCGTCGCCGGGCGGGGGCACGACGTTGTCGGCGAACTCGGCGTCGGACGCGGCCAGGTCGGCGGCCACCCGGCTGACCGTCTCCCAGGCGTACGGCAGGGAGTCACGGACGCAGGCGACGAACGCCTCCTCGTCCACGGGACCGGTCTCGGCGGCGTGCAGCAGGGCGGGCGGAACGGTGAGCGACATGGGTCCTCCGTCATCGCTAACGAACACGGTTTCCATTACCGATTGAGCACACCATGCCACCGAGGGTCCGTCAAGGACCGGCGCACGCGAAACGGCGGGCGGGCCCGAAGGCCCGCCCGCCGCCCGGCGGTGCGATGTGTCAGCGCAGGTGCGCCTCGATCGCCTCGATGACGCGGGGACGCAGCTCGGCAGCACGGATCACCGCGTCCACCGAGCCGACCTCGACCGCGCGCTGGATGCTGTGCACCCGGTCGAACTCGGCGGCCACCTCGCCCAGCTTCTCCGCCCGCACCGAGGCGCGCAGCTCGTCCAGCTCGGCGGTGAGCGTCGCCCGCTCGGTGCCGGCCGCGGCGGTGACCCGGGCCTCCAGGTCGCGTACCCGGGCGTCGGCGGCGGTGCGGGCGGCGACCTCGCCGGCGAACACCACGGCGGCGGCGGGCGCGCCACCGAGCACCGAGGCGAACGACCCCTCGATCGCCAGCACCGTCATGTCCGGGTTGAGCGCCTTGGAGAAGACCACGAACGCGCCGCCGTGGTAGCGCGAGATCACGCAGAACACGATCGGGCCGCGGAAGTTCACGATCGCCCGGCCGATCTCCGCGCCGTACTCCAGTTGCAGCTTGCGCATCGACTCGGGTGAGCCGTCGAAGCCGGACAGGTTGGCGAGCACGACCAGCGGCCGGTTGCCGCTTGCCGCGTTGATCGCCCGCGCGGCCTTCTTCGACGAACGCGGGAACAGCGTGCCCGCGGTGTACGTGTCCGGGCCGTCGGTGGGCGGGAAACCGTGCCGGGGCACCGAGCGCGACTCGATGCCGAGCAGGCACACCGGGATGCCGCCGAGGTGCACGTCCTGCACCACCGCCGTCTCCGCGTCGGCCATGCCGGCCCACCGCTCCAGCACCGGGTGGTCCTGGTCGGCGAGGGCCCGCATCACGGTACGGATGTCGAACGGCTTCTTGCGGTCCGGGTTGGCGGTGGCGGAGAAGATCTCGCCCACAGTGGCGAAGTCGCTGCCGGCCACCGCGTGCGGGTAACCGCAGATGTCCCGGTCCACCGGGTCCATGGTGACGGCCCGGCGCGGGGCGTGCTCGCCCGGCGCGACGTACGTGTGGTCGTAGTGCGCCATCAGCACGTCCCGAGCGGCCGGCAGGTCCGGCGCCCAGTACTGCGCCTGCCCGTTCGGCCCCATCACCCGGTCGTAGCCGCCGATGCCGAAGTTGTCCTCGGCGGAGACGCCGCCGGAGAAGTCGAGCGACTGCTTGCCGGTGAGCACCATCGCCGAGTCCGGCGTCATGACCAGCACGCCCTTGGTGTGCATGAGCATCGTCGCCTCGGCGTTCCAGTACGGCTGGGCGCCGACGTTGATGCCCGCCACCACGATGTTGATCTCACCACCGTCCTGGGTGAACTCGACGATGCGCTTGAGCGCCGCGGCCACCCAGTCCATGTTCTCCGTGCCGGAGGTCATCGAGATCCGGGCGCCGGCGCTCAACGCGTACCACTCCAGCGGCACGCCCATCCGCTGCGCCAGGTCCAGCGCGGCGATCACCCGCCGGCACTCCGGCTCGGACAGCGCGCCCAGCGCCTTGGTCGGGTCGCCGAGCAGCACCACCCGGGTCACGCCCTGCGGGTGCCGCGGCGTCGGGGTGGTCACCACGCCGGCCACGATCGCCGCGGTGTTGCGGCCCTTCGGCCGGTCCACCGGCACCAGCTGGTGGTCGGCGTCCAGGTCGTGCTCGACGAAGTCACCCAGCAGACCGGTCAGCTCGTACGGGTAGACCGTGTTGCGGCCGGCCGCGCGCAGCACCTTCAGCCGGTAGTCGTCCAGCGGCTCGACCGGCTCGACCGGCGGCTCGCCCACCGTCAGCTGCGCGTGCCCGCTCACGTCGAAGGTGATCCGCACGCCCACCTTGGTCAGCTCGCCGGTACGCCGGTCGCGCTGCCGCGCGATGAACAGGATCTCCTCCAGCTCGGCGCCCACAGTGGTCGGGCGTACCCGCCCGGCGATCAGCTCCATCTCCTCGCGGGTCAGCTCGCTCGGCGGCCACACGTAGATGACGATCCGGTTGGTCGGGAACCGCGACTTCGACGGCCGCCTCGACTGCGCCCGGCGGATCGAGTCGATGCAGGCCGCCACCGTGTCCTCGGTGGTCGGCAGCGCCACCAGCCGGCCGTCCTGTTCCCGCAGCTCGGTCAGGTCACGCACCTGCGCGAACGCGACCAGCCGCTGGTCGGACGGGTTCTGCCGGGCGACCGCCTGGAACAGGTAGACCTCCTCGTCCAGCGACGGCAGCCGGGTCAGGTCGAACTCGCGCAGCCGTTCCAGGTGCATCCGCTGCGCGATGTACGGGTGCAGGCCGCGGATCAGCCGCTCCTCGACCATCCCGCCGCCCTCGGCGGGGCGGAACGTGACGTGGTGGTGCATCACCGCGCCCGCGCGCCCGGCGACGGTGGTGGTGAGGCGGCGCACCTGCTGCGGCAGCGGGTGCGCGTTGACGACCTCCAGCAGCGCGGCGGCGGTGGCGCCCAGGTCCTCGGGCTGGTTCTCCCAGGCCAGGTAGACGTCCGCGTCGACGGCCTCGCAGTCCCGGGCCACCTGGGCCAGCCCGCGCAGCGCGTCGCCGAGGGCGTCGAAGCGTACGGCGGCCGAGACCACGCTCGACCCGTCGCGCCCGGCCACCACGAACGTGCAGCCGCCGGCGGCGCGGGTGCTGACCTCGGTGAGCGCCTTGTTGCCGTAGTACCGGCGGGTCAGCACCTCCAGCATGGCCGCGTTGTCCAGGTCGTTGCGGACCAGGCGCTGGCCGAGCAGCCGCACCAGCGGCTCGGTGCTGCGGACCATCTCGGCGATCCGTTCGGCGCGGTCCGGCGCGTCCGGCTGCGCGTCGAGGTGCCGCAGGTGGGTGCGGACCTGGGCGTAGACCCGGGCCCGGTTGCGGCGCAGTAGCGGCTGGGCGAACCAGGCGAACACCACGCCGCGGGCCAGGTCGGCGACCACCGGGAAGCGGACCTGGGTGGCCGCGACGAGCCGCTCCAGCGTGAGACCGGCCGGCTCGCGCAGCGCCTCGTCCGGCGGCGGCTCGCGCAGCCAGGAGCGCAGCAGCGCGGCGATCACCGTGGCGTCCGCGGCGGCCCGCTGCTGGGCCAGGAAGATCCGGAAGACCGCGGCCTCCAGGTCGGGGGAGCGGTCCAGCTCGGTGACGCCGTAGTGGGCGAGCGCCTTGGCCAGGCGGGTCCGGAACGACTCCGGGGAACCGGCCCGCTCGACGTCGAGGCTCTGCAGGTAGGTGTGGAAGTACTCGCGGGCGCTGTGCACGTGCCCGCCCGGCCCGTCGTCGCCGCCGGGCCGGTTACGGCTCAGCTCGGCCAGGTCGGCGAAGACGTTCACCAGTTCCAGTTCCTCGGCCAGCGGCCGGTGCCCGGCCTCGGTGGCCGCGCGCCGCGCGTCCAGGTAGTCGTCGAGCACGCGGCGCTCGTCGTGCGGGTCGACGTCGTAGCCGAGCAGAAGCGAGCACAGGTCCTCCTGGCCGCGTTCGGCCCGCGACCGCGCCGGCACGTCGGCGGGCGCGGTGGGCAGGTCCAGCTCGACCGCCGGTCCGGCCGGGCCGGCGGCCGCCTCGTCGCCGGACTCCGCGATCGGTTCCAGGCGCAGCAGCGGTGCCCCGGCCTCCACCTGGGTGCCGACCGCCACCGACGACTCCTTGAGGCGGGCCCGGAACGGTGCCCGCAGCACCGTCTCCATCTTCATCGCCTCCAGCACCAGCACCGGCGCGCCGGCCTCGACCTCCGCACCGACCGCGAGTGGCGTGGCGACCACCAGCGCCGGCATGGGCGAGCGCAGCACGCCGCCCTCGTCGCGGCTGATCCGGTGCGTCACACCGTCCACCTCGACCAGATGCACCGGCCCGTGGGTGTCGGTGAGTAGGCGGAACCGCGCGCCGTTGACGGCGATCTGGCCGGTGTGCCGGTCGAAGCGGTCCAGCTCGACGTCGGCGGTGCGCGCGTCGCCACCGGCCTCGACGCCGACCCGGAACCGGTGCGCGCCGACCCGGGCCACCCGCATCCGGTAGGTCACGCCGCGCAGCTTCAGGTCCAGCGGCCGGCCGCTGCGGTGCTGCACCTGCGGGCGTCCACCGGCGGCGGTGGACAGCAGCCGCTGCCGCTCGGCGGTCTCGTCCTCCTCGTACGCCTCGATCGCGGCGGCGGCGAGCGCCACGGCGGAGTGCCGGTGCGCGACCAGCCGGCCCTCGCCGCGTACCCGGTCGATCCAGCCGGTGTCCGCGCTGGCGTCGATCACCTCGGGCTGGTCGAGCAGGTCGAGCACGAAGCTCTTGTTCGTCGCGCCGCCGGCGATGACCACTGTGGTGTTCGCCATCGCCCGGCGCAGGCGGCCCAGCGCCTCGTCCCGGTCCCGGCCGTACGCGATGATCTTGGCGATCATGGAGTCGAAGTCGGCCGGGATGGTGTCGCCCTCGCTGACGCCGGTGTCGACCCGGATGCCGGGCCCGGCGGGCAGGTCCAGCCGGGTGATCCGGCCGGGGGAGGGGGCGAAGTCGCGGTCCGGGTCCTCGGCGTTGAGCCGCGCCTCGATCGCGTGCCCGCGCTCGACCGGCGGCTCACCGGTGAGCCGGCCGCCACCGGCCACATGCAGCTGTGCCTTGACCAGGTCGAACCCGGTGGTCGCCTCGGTGATCGGGTGCTCGACCTGCAGGCGCGTGTTGACCTCCAGGAACGCGAACAGCCGGTCGCCCGGGTGGTAGAGGAACTCGACAGTGGCCGCGCCCCGGTAGCCGACCGCCACCGCCAGGCGCTCCGCCGACGCCTTCAGCTCCGCCACCTGCTCCGGGGCGAGCACCGGCGACGCGGACTCCTCGATCACCTTCTGGTTGCGCCGCTGCACCGAGCAGTCCCGTACCCCGAGCGCCCACGCGGTGCCCTGACCGTCGGCGATCACCTGCACCTCGACGTGCCGGGCGCCGGTGACCAGGCGCTCCAGGAACACCACGCCACTGCCGAACGCGCGCGCCGCCTCCTGGCTGGTGCGCTCGTAGGCGTCGGCCAGCTCGGCGTCGCTGCGGATCACCCGGATGCCGCGCCCGCCGCCACCGGCTGTCGCCTTGAGCATCAGCGGGTAGCCGATCGAGGCCGCCGCGCGCAGCGCGTCCTCGAGGCTCTCCACCGCGCCGCGGCTCCACGGCGCGACCGGCACGCCGACCTCCTCGGCGATCAGCTTCGCGCCGATCTTGTCGCCGAGCTTGCGCATGGCATCAGGGCTCGGCCCGACGAACGTCACGCCGATCTTCTCGCACAGCTCGGCGAACGCCGGGTCCTCCGCCACGAAACCCCAGCCCACCCACGCGGCGTCCGCGCCGGTCTCGACCAGCGCGCGCTCCAGGGTCTTCAGGTCGAGGTACGGGCGGGCGGACGCGGGGCCGAGGTCGTAGGCGATGTCCGCCTCGCGGACGAACGTGGCGGTACGGTCGACGTCGGTGTACAGCGCGACGGTCTCGATCCGGCTGCCGGTCTCCGCGGCCAGTTCCCGGACCGCGTGGATGAGCCGCATCGCGGCCTCACCACGGTTGACGATGGCGACACGGGTGAACACGTGACCGTCCCCTTCGGTTGACCCACTCCTGCGCGCCGGGCGCGGCGATGCCCCCGGCTTGCCTCACCCTTCCGGCTGTGCGCGGGCGGCGCCATGTCGTAACGGCCGAAGCCTGAGCGGGGACCGTTGTAGGAACCGAACAAAAGTTTTTAGCCAGCCACTCACTACCAGCCGGTACGCGATACGGCGCCGGACCCGTGCGGGTCCGGCGCCGTGACGTGCCTGCGGTGCGGGCTCAGCCCGGGATGTCCCGGGGGTCGCGCTCGCGGGGGTACGTGTTCTTCTCGCCGATCGTGCCGTCCTGCTTCTTGATCACGTGCTCGGTGCCGCGGTCGGCCGCCATCTCCCGGCCGGCCGCTTCGGCCTCCGCCTTGGTGTCGTGGCGGCTGCTCGCGCGCTCGTTGCCCTCCGGGCGGTTCTTCCACTGCCCGTCCTGCTGGTAGGTGTCGATGTCGCCCTTCGCCATGCCGTCAGCTCCCCTCGTTCGCGTGTCCGATGACAAATGTCTGCCCACGGGCGCGGTGCGTTAATCCTGCGGTAGCTCAGCCGTTTGCCGGAACAGCAAGCTTCCTTGCTGTCCGGTCCGGGGCGACGCACGATGGCGGGGCCGGTCGGCAGACGACCGGCGGCGAGGAGGCAGATATGACGGGGCACCACCACCACGAGCACCCGGCGGACACCGACCCGGCCCGGTTCTGGGACGAGCGGTACGGCCAGCGGGACCGGATCTGGAGCGGCCGGGTGAACCCGGTCCTGGCCGAGGTGGCCGCCGCGCTGCCCCCGGGCACCGTGCTCGACCTGGGCAGCGGCGAGGGCGGCGACGCGGTGTGGCTCGCGTCGCACGGCTGGCGGGTCACCGCCGTGGACATCTCGTCCGTCGCGCTGGACCGCCTCGTCGTGGAGGCCGAGCGGGCCGGGGTGGCCGACCGGATCACCACCGTCCGGCACGACCTCACCCAGGGCTTCCCGCCCGGCCGCTACGACCTGGTGTCCGCGCAGTTCTTCCAGTCGCCGCTGGTCCTGCCCCGGGAGGAGGTGCTGCCCCCGGCGGCCGAGGCGGTCGCGCCCGGCGGCCTGCTGCTCGTCGTCGAACACGGCGCGCCGCCGCCCTGGGCCGGGCCCGACACCGGCCACCACCGGTTCGCCGAACCGGAGGAGATCCTGGCCGCGATGAGCCTCGACCCGGACGCCTGGGAAACCGAGCGGCTGGGCGCGGCGCGCCGTACGGCCACCGGCCCGGACGGCCAGACCGGTGAGTTGATCGACCACGTGGTGCTGGTGCGGCGCCGCTGACCCCGGTCAGGCCCGCGCGGGCGGCCGGGTCAGCAGCAGCACCAGCAGCCCGGTCGCGCACAGCGCGGTGCTCATGCCGTACGCCCACCGGTAGCCGACCTGCGCGGAGAGCCCGAGCAGCGGCCCGGCGAGCATGGCGCCGATCGGGAACGTGTTGGTGAACAGCGTGGTGGCCCGGCCCGGCTCGCCCGGCAGCAGATCCTGCACGTAGGCGATGCCGACGCCGGACACCGCGGCGATGAACAGCGCGTTCACCGGCTGCGCGAACAGCAGGACCGGCACGCTCGGCGCCAGCGCGGCGGTCGCGTAGTAGGCGACCCCGCAGGCGCCGCCGACCAGGACCAGCAGTCGCAGCCGGACCCGCGCGGTCAGCGCGCCCAGCCCGAGGATCAGCGGGATCTCCAGCGCCGCGCACAGGCCCAGCACCAGCCCGGCGCGGGAGGGGTCGTCGTTCAGTTCGGTGTCGATGAACAGCGGCATCGCCTGCACACCGACCGTCAGCGGGCACTGGAGCAGGACGAACGTGAGCGCCGTCAGCGCCAACCGCAGCCGGGACGCGCCGGGCGGGCCGGGCGGGGCGCCGTCCGGGTCGGCCGCGACCGGCCGCGCCGGCAGCGGCAGCTCCTCCAGCCGGAACGCGGCCACCAGCGCGGCCAGCGCGTACATGACGGCGGCCATGCCGTAGACCAGGCGGAAGCCGCCGACGTCGAGCAGCACCGCGGCCAGCGCCGGCCCGGCCACCCAGGCCAGCGAGAACACGGTACGCATGAGGCTGACGCCGAACGCGGCCCGCGCCGGATCGTCCCTGTCGAACAGCGCCCGGGTGTACGCGAACGACTGCGGGAACAGCGAGTTCGCCAGCGCGGTGGCGGTGGCGGTCAGCCCCAGCAGGATCCAGTAGTCGCGGACGTACGCGGTCAGGCCCGCGCCCACCACGCCGGCCAGCGCGGCGCCGACCAGCAGCGCGCGCCGGATCGGCAGGCGGTCCGACAGCCGGCCGATCAGCGCGGAAGCGACCACCCCGGACAGCGGGGCGACGACCAGGAACACGGTCACCCGTACCGGACTGGCGTGGACCTCCCGGTCGAGGAACAGCGACAGGAACGGCAGCACCACGGCGGTGGACAGACCGACGGTCAGGAAGACCACACCCAGCGGGAGCAGCCGGAATCGGCCGGCGCGCACCGCCGGCCTGGTGTCCACAGCCATGCGGCGGACTGTACGCCGCGGCGGCGCGGCGGCCGACCGGGTTTCCGCAGCCCGGACAGTCCCCGGTGCTCAGCCGGCCGCCCGGGGCGGTACGCCGGCCTGCTCACACGCCTCCCGGTACATGCGCACCACCTCCCGGCGGATCTGCGCCCGTTCGGTGAGGCGGTGGGCGAACGGGACGCGCACCGGGACCTCGGTGCCGCCGACGGTGACGGCGAAGTCGATGCCGTCGGCGTCCAGGCCGGTGGTACGGGCCGCCGTGGCGTCCGGCCGGCCGCCGAGCGTACGGCAGATCAGCAGCGCGTCCCCGGCGTGGTCGTCGTTCATGTGCCGGCTGACGGCGGCGACCACCTCCGGCGGGAACCCGGCGTTCACGCGGCGCCCTCCCGATCGTCGGCCGCGACGAGACGGCCCAGGTCGGTGAAGACCGCGATGTTGTGCTCGTACGCCAGCAGCACCTCGTCGCGCAGCGCGGCGCGGCCGGCCTCGTCCAGCGCGAGCGCGTCCAGTCTCGCCCGGTAGGCGTCCTTGTACGCCTTCGGGTCGGTGATGCGCGGGAAGCGGTAGAACGACGCCCCGGCGTCCGCTGTCACCCCGTAGTACCGGGTCACGCAGCGCCCGATGTGCCGTCCGCCGGACAGGTCGCCGAGGTAGCGGATGTAGTGGTGCGCGATGAACCGCTCGGGCGAACCGGGGCAGGCCGAGGCGATCCGCGCGGCGTACGCGGACGCGGCCGGAACCGGCTCCACCGCCTCCGGCCACCGCGGGCCGAGCAGGAACCGCAGGTCGGCGTCGAGCGCGGGCAGCCGGGTCAGCGCGTCGTCGACGAACGGGCCGGCCAGCGGGTCGTGGCGCATCGTCTCCGCGACGCCCTCCAGCGCCGCGTAGATGGCGTGGTGCGCGACGACGAGCGCGGTGTAGCCGGCCACGTCGAGTTGACCCGAGGTGAGCGCGGAGACGTACCGCTGGGACTCGGCGCTCTGGTGCGCGTCGCGGGTCTCGGCACGCAGCCGGGCCGCGAACGTCTGTGTATCCATCTGCTATCTCTCCTCGTCGACTGACGATCTGTCGGGCCGGCCGCGTCGGGGAACGATCAGCGGCAACGCGTCACGGGGGTGGGGGACGACCTCGATGTCGTACCGGTAGACCTCGCTGAGCAGCGGGGCGGTGAGCACCTCGCGCGGTGCCCCGGCGGCGCGGACGCGTCCGTCGCCGAGCAGGGTCACGGTGTCCGCGTACGCACCGGTCAGCGTCAGGTCGTGCAGCACCACGACCACGGCGTCCCCGGCGTGGGCCCGCTCCCGCGCGATACGCATCACCAGTTCCTGGTGGCGCAGGTCGAGCGCGGCGGTCGGCTCGTCGAGCAGCAGCGTGGTGGCGCGCTGCGCGAGGACCCGGGCCAGCGCGGCGCGGGCCTGCTCGCCGCCGGAGAGCGCGGGATACGGCCGGGCCGCGAAGCGGGCGATGTCGCAGCGGTCGAGCACGTCGGCGACGACGGCGTCGTCCTGGTCCCGCTCGGGCCGCCCGGCCCACGGCGCCCGGCCCATCCGCACCACCTCCCCGACCGTGAACGGGAAACTCAGCGTGTTGCGCTGGGTGAGGACGGCCCGGCGCCAGGCCAGTTCCACCGCGCTCCACGACTCGCGGGGCAGCCCGTCGACCTCGATCCGGCCGGCGGCGGTCGGCACGTCCCCGCTGATCGCGCCGAGCAGCGTCGACTTTCCGGCGCCGTTCGGCCCGACCAGGGCGTGCACCTCACCGGCGCGTACCTCCAGGTCGACTCCGTCGAGCACGGCCCGTCCGGCGCGTTCGACGCGTAGCCCGGCCACCCGGATCCGGAGGTGCCCGGCGGGCGCCGTCTCCGGTGGGCGGGCGGCGGCGAACCGGCGCGGCGGACGCAGGCGGCTCATCCCCAGCCTCCGGCCCGGTCGCGGGTGCGGCGCAGCAGCCAGAAGAACGCCGGGCCGCCGATGACCGCGGTGAGCACGCCGAGGGGCAGCTCCTGGTGCTCGACGAGGGTACGTGCCGCGAGGTCGGCGCCGATCACCACGACGGCCCCGCCGAGCGCGCTGGCGATCAGCAGCACCCGGTGGCCCGGTCCGGCGACCATCCGGATCAGGTGGGGCACGACCAGTCCGACGAAGCTGATGATGCCGGTGAACGCCACCGCGGCGGCACCGAGCAGCGCGGTGACGACGATCAGCCGCAGCCGCAGGCGTTCGACGTCGACGCCGAGGTGCCGGGCGGCGGGTTCGCCGAGGGCGAGCAGGTCGAGCCGGCGCGCGTCGGCGCAGGCGACGGCGAGGCCGACGAGCAGGCACGGCGCGGCGAGACCGACGGCCGTCCAACTGGCCTGGGCGAGGCTGCCGAGGTTCCAGAAGGCGATGGCCTGTACGCCGGACTGGTCGGTGACGAACATGAGCAGTCCGATCACCGATCCGGCCACCGCGTTGACCGCGACGCCGGTCAGGACCAGCGTCACCACCTCGGTCCGGCCCCCGGAGCGGGCCAGCGCGTACACCAGGTAGGTGGTGGCGAGGCCGCCGGCGAAGGCGGCGAGCGGCACTGTCCATCCGCCCAGGACGGTGACGCCGGTGACGATGGCCAGCGCGGCGCCGACGGCCGCGCCGGCCGACACCCCGATGACGCCGGGCTCGGCGAGCGGGTTGCCGAAGACGCCCTGCATGATCGCGCCGGCACAGCCGAGGGCGGCACCGACGACGGCCGCCAGCAGCACCCGCGGGAAGCGGACGATCCAGAGCGCGTTCTCGCCCTGCGCCGCCGACGGCAGCGGACCCAGGTCCAGGCCGAGGCGGTGCAGCACGGAGCCGAGCACCTCGGCGGGGGAGATCGCCACCTGGCCGCGCCCGGCCGCCAACAGGGCGACGAGCACCAGGGCGACGCCGAGCCCGGCCAGCAGTACGGTGCCCCGCCGGCCGGCGGACCGGGGGGCGCCGGTGGCGGGCGCCTTGTCGGTGGCGGGCGCGCGCTCGGTCCGTACCGCGGTCACGACGGGTCCTCGCACGAGTAGACGGCGCGGGCCAGGGCCTGGACGACGCGGCCGGAGCGGACGCCGAAGGTGAGCAGCGTGCCGTCGGCCATGTCGACGACGCGCCGGTTCGCGCCGGCCGGCGTCTGCGCCACACCGGGCAGCTTCAGCAGCCCGTCGACGCCGCCGACGGAGGCGAGCCCGGCGCTCATCACCAGGATCACGTCCGGCGCGGCGTTGATGAGGCCCTCGCTGGTCAGCGGACGGAACTTGGACAGCCCGGCGGCGCTGCCGGCGTCGACGCCGCCGATCGCCTCGATCATCGCGTCGGACCCGGCGCCCCGGCCGCCGATCAGGTACACCCCGGCGGTGCCGCGCAGGTAGAGGAACGCGATCCTCGGCGCCCGGCCCGCCGGGGCGGCGCGCCGGGCCTCGGCGGTCTCGCTCTGCACGCGGGCCACCAGCCGCTCCCCGGCCTCGGGTACGCCGAGTGCCGCCGCGATCGCGCGGATGTGCGCCGGTACGCCGTCGAGGGTCGGCTCGGCCCGTACCTGCACGACCGGGATGCCCGCGGCGCCCAGTTGGCGCAGCACCTCGGGCGGCCCGACGCCGTCGTCGACGAGCAGCACGCTCGGGTCGAGGTCGAGCACCGCCTCGGCGGAGAGGTCGTGCCCGCCCGGGGTGACCACCGGCAGGTGCGCGGCGGCGGGGAACGTGGTCGAGGTGTCCCGTCCGATGACGTTGCCGCCCAGGCCGAGGCCGAAGACGATCTCGGCGATCGAGCCGTGCAGGTTCACCGGGAGGATGCGGCTGACGTCGTCGACCGTCACCGTCGTGCCGTCGCCGGAGCGTACGGTGGCCGGCAGCGCGGGTGTGGGCGCCGGGCGGACCGGGTCGACGTCGGCGTCGTCCACTGTGGCGGTGACCGGCCCGCAGCCGGCGGCGGACGGCGTACCCGATCCGCCCGGCGCGGCGCAGCCGGTCGCCGCCATGGTGGCCGCGAGCAGCGCGATCAGCGGTCCCCGGCCTGGTCGCCGGGGGCGGTGCGGGCGGCTCATCGGCCGGCACCACGACGGCGCCGCCACCGGCCGAGGCCGACCAGGGCGACCAGGGCCAGCCCTGCGGCGACGACCCCGATGGTCCATCCGCGTCCGGCGCCGGCGGTGTCGCTGATCCGGGTGACGTGCAGGTCGCCGGCCGCAGCCGGCGACGGAGCCCCGGCACCGGTCGCGGCGGGCGCCGCCCCGGGTGCGGCGGGCGCGCTGCCGGAGGCGGCGGGGCCGGCGCGCCCTGGCCGGTGATGGCCCGGGGCGCGGTCGCGGCGGGCGTGGTCGCCTTCGACGCGGGGTCCGCCTTCGCCGGGGCGCTCGTGGTGCCCGCGGCGGCGGCGAAGGTGACCGGCACCCGCACGTCCTGCGAGCGGTCGGAGGCCCGGGTGTGGTCGGCGCGGGTGACGACAGCGCAGCGCCGGACGGTGCAGTCGACGTCGCCGATGGTGGGGGTCACCTTGACCGTCACCGAGAACGAGCCGCCGGGCCCGTACGGCTTGGGCAGGCCCTCGGCGTAGCTGGGCGGGTTCGACGAGATCCACTGCGAGGCGCCGAGGCTGCCGCTGGTGTCCGCGCCGCCGCCGCACGGAGTCGCCGTCACGCCGGGGCCGTTGTCGACGCAGTACGCGACGTAGATGCCCTTGTCGACGTCGTAGCCCCGCCCGGAGACGGTCACTGTGGCGCCGGAGCGGCTCAGGCCGGTGCTCGGCGTGACGGTGAGCTTCTGGCCGCCGCTGCCGGTGGCGGTGCCGGCGTGGGCCGGCACGGGCGTGGCGGCGACGACGGCCGCGGTGAGCAGAACTGTGGTCAGGATGGTGCGGCGCCGTGCTCGCATCGGGCTCCTCACACGACAGGTACGACCGAGTGCCGGCCGAGTGGTTGCTTAGGTTTGGCTAACCTAAGTGGCAAAGCCGCAGGTCGCAAGGGGCCCTTTCAGTTGAAGATCTTGGTCCGCTTTGCCGATCACTCGTCATCTTAGGGTTGCCTAACCTAATGCCTTCGCTTCCCCTCCCGAGAGGAACAGCATGTTCAGATCCAGAGCCGGAGCCCTCCGGTCGATGCGCTGGGTGGCGGTGCTCGCCCTCGGCGTGTCGAGCGCGCTCGTGGGCGCCGGACCGGCCTCGGCGGCCGAGGCCGAGATCACCAGCGGAAGTCTGACCTGGGGTTTCAAGGCCAGCTTCCGCGCCTACGTCAAGGCCGGCAACGGGAACCCGCCGATCGCGGTCAGCAACGGCGCCACCGTCAACGCCGACGGCACGTTCACGTTCCCGTCGACCGGCGGGACGCACGACGCCGCCGCCGGCACGACGAGCGCCACCTACGGCGGCACAGTCGTCTTCTCGTACCCGGCGCACCTACTGACCATCACGCTGGCCAACCCGACGGTCGACGTCGGCGGCGGCACCGCCTCGCTGAAGGCGGACGTCGACCTGGCCACCACGATGACCGAGCCGGTATCGGTCAAGCAGGCCACCATCGCCACCCTCACCGGGAGTCCCTCCTCCAGCGGGAACACGGTGACGGGCAGCAACCTGGCCGCGGCGCTCACCAGCGCTGGGGCCGGCGCGTTCAACGGCTTCTACGTCGCCGGTGAGGCGCTGGACCCGGTGTCGTTCACGTTCACCACCGGCGGCGGCACCGCGCCCGCCACCCCGGCGGTGACTGTCGACCCGGCCCAGGGCCTCGACCCGGCCGGCGCCACGGTCACCGTCCGCGGCACCGGCTTCGACCCGGACTTCAACAACGGGGCGGGCATCTACGTCTCGTTCGGACCGAAGGTCGACGAGCACTGGGCCAACGCCGGTGTCCTCCAGGTCACCAAGTGGGTCAACAAGACCAACGAGCCGACCGACGCCCGGGACCGGATGGCCGCCGACGGCAGCTTCACCACGACGCTGCCGATCAGCGCCGTCTACACCGACCGCAACGGCGGCGAGGTGGACTGCACCCAGGTGCAGTGCTACGTCATCACCTTCGCCGCCCGCGGTTCGGCCGACCGCCGCCAGGACACGTTCACCCCGATCACCTTCACCCGTACCGGCGGGGGTGGGAACTCGGCCCAGCAGCGGATCACCAGCACCGTGACCGGCGGCCCGCTCAGCCTGAGCGTGGCCGGCGCGAACGTCGCCCTGCCGCCGGTCGGCAAGGGCGAGTACGCCCGGGCGCCGCTGAACACGGCCACGGTGGCCGACCTGCGCGGCGCCGGCACCGGCTGGAGCCTGGTCGGACAGGTCTCCGACTTCACCTCCGCCGCCGGTGGCGTCATCGCCGGGAACTACCTCGGCTGGGCGCCGACGGCGAACGTAGTGGACGACCCGCTGGGCGGCACCACCGGCGCCGTCATCCCGGGCGCGGTGGCCGCTCCCGGCGCCGGTCTCGGTGAGGCCCGTGCCCTGTGCACGGCCGGAGCCGGGACCAGCAACGGCGTCTTTGCCTGCGGTGCCGAGCTCAACCTCGGTGTCCCGGCGTCCACCGCGGCGGGCGACTACGTCGCCACGCTCACCCTGACCCTCTCCTGATTCACCGACCGGGTCGGACCTGGTGGGGCGCGGGCACGTCGCCCGCGCCCCACCAGCCGCGCCCCGGCGACCACCTCGCAGCGGAGCACGGTATGCCCCTCCTCACGCCTCCCACACGCACCCCGCGGCGGCAGACGCCCGGCGCCCCGGCCGCGCGGTGGTGCGCCGCGCTCGCCGCCGTGCTACTCGCGGTGCTGCTCGGGCCGCCGGCCGCTGGCGAGGCCGCCCCCCGGCCGGCGCCGTCCGCCGACCCCGGCGCCGTCCGCTGGGCGGTCCAGCCGTCCGGACCCGGCGGGCCCACCGGGCGCAACTACTTCACCTACGACCTGGCGCCGGGCGCCACCATCACCGACCACGTCGGGGTGACCAACCTCGGTGACCGGCCGCTCACCTTCGCGGTGTACGGCACCGACGCGTACACCACCACCGACGGCGCGTTCGCGCTGCTGCCCTCGGACCGGGCCGCCACCGACGTGGGTGCCTGGATCGGCGTCGAGCGGCGAAGCTGGACCGTCCAGCCCGGCAAGCGCGCGGACATCCCGTTCCGTCTCACGGTGCCGCGCAACGCCACGCCGGGCGACCACACCGGCGGCGTGATCGCCGCGGTCGCCCAGGACGGCGTCACCGCCGACGGGCAGCGGGTCCGGCTCGACCAGCGGATCGCCGCCCGGGTCTACCTCCGCGTGGCCGGCGAGGTCCGCCCCGCCGTGACGGTCGAGTCGGTACGCGTCGACTACGACACCCCGCTCAACCCGATCGGCCGCGCCGACCTGACGGTCACCTACCGGATCCGCAACAGCGGCAACGTCCGCGTCGGCGGCACCGGCGCGGTGGTCGTCGACGGCCCTGGTGGCTGGACGCTGTCCCGGACCAGCCCGGTGGACCTGCCCGAACTGCTGCCCGGCGCCGAGTTCACCGTCACCGAGCGGGTCACCGGCGTACCGCCCGCGCTGCGGCTGACCGCGACCGTCGACCTCGCACCCACCACCGTCGACACCGCGTTGCCCCCGGTGCAGCGCACCGCGAGCGTGTGGGCGCCGCCCTGGCTGCTGATCGCCGCACTGGCGGCCGCCGGAGCCCGGCTCGCCCTGCGTCGCCGCCGTCGTCGCACCCCGGCCACGCCGTCCACCTCGCCCGGATCGGCGTCGGTGCCCGAGCCTCCGGCGACGGCTGCACCCGCCGGGCCGGTGTCGATGTCCGAGCCCTCGGCTGCTCCGGCCGGGCCGGAGGATGTGCCCGGGGCTCCCGCCGCGGGGACGGCCGAACCCCCGGCGGGCGGCACGGCGGCCGGTGCCCGGTGAACCCGGTCCTGCCGGCCGCCGCCGCGATCCTCGCGCTGGCCGCGCCGGTCCCGGCACCGCCCTCCAATGCGGCCGGCACCGCCGCGACGGCTCGCCCCACGATCACGGTGCCGTCCGGGCCGGTGGCGGTCGGGCAGCGGGTCACCGTCACGCTGCGTGGCTGGCCGGCCGGCCCGGCGCACCTGACCGTCTGCGGCAACGACGCCCGCCGGGGCGCGCTCGACTGCGCCAACGAGCACGCCACCACCGTCCAGGTGGCGGCGGGCACCGCCGTGGCGCCGATCGTGCTGGACGCGCCGCCTGTCGCCTGCCCCTGCGTGCTGCGGGCCGGTCAACTGACCGGCGTCGCGCAGGTCACCGCGGCTCTGCCGCTGAGCGGCGTGACCGCCGCCCCGGCGCCCGCCCCGGCCACCGCGCCACGACTGCACCTCGACGAGCTGGGTGTCGCCGGCCGCAGCCCGCTGCGGACCTGGTTCGGGCTGCCCGAGACGCTCACCGTGCGCGTCGCGCTGCGCAACGCCGGTCCGGCCGACGTGGTCGAGCCGCCGTTCACGCTGCTGTTCGGCCGGCCCGGCCGGGCGCAGACCATCGTCGCCGCCCCGCCCCTGGGCACCATCGGCGCTGGACAGACCCGGACGTACGAGATCCCGGTGCCGGTGGACGTCGCAGTCCTCGGAAAGCACGAACTGCACGGACGCGTCGACGTACCGGAACAGCCGGTGGCCTTCGTGGTCGAGACCAGCCGTCACCCCTGGGGGCTGCTCGGCGCGGCGGCCGTCCTGGTCGCCGCGCCGCTCGTGCTGCGGCCGAGCCCGTCCCGCCGCCGGGGCCGGCACCGCACCGCCGCGGGAACCGGCTAGCCGACGGCGGTGGGGGAGGGCGGCGCGCTGCCGCCCTGCGGCGCCTCCGCCGTCATCAGCCGGACGATCTCCGCCCGGTCGGCGGCCGACGGCATCCCCCACTCCGGCCGGTAGCCGAACGCCCGGTCCAGCGGGATCGACGAGGTGCGGCCGTCGAGGATCTCCACCGCGTCGGTGCCGATCAGTCCGGGGTGCTCGACGCCGCACGCCTCGGCCACCTTGACCAGGTCGCGGCGCAGCGTACGGATGTAGTTCGCGGCCCGCACCGACTTGCGGGCCGGGTCCAGGCCCCGGGCCAGCCAGGCGTTCTGCGTGGCGACGCCGGTCGGACAGGTGTCGGTGTGGCACTTCTGCGCCTGGATGCAGCCGATCGCCAGCATCGCCTCCCGCCCGACGTTGACCATGTCGGCGCCGAGCGCGAACGCCACCACCGCGTTGTCCGGCAGGCCGAGCTTGCCCGCGCCGACGAACACCACGCTCTCGTGCAGGTCGCGCTCGGCGAACGTCCGGTAGACCCGGGAGAAGCCCTGCTGGAAGGGCAGCGAGACCGAGTCGCTGAAGATCAGCGGTGCCGCGCCGGTCCCGCCCTCGCCGCCGTCGACGGTCACGAAGTCCACCCCGCGGCCGGTGTCGCGCATCAGCGTGGTCAGCTCCTCCCAGAACCCCAGGTCGCCGACGGCGGACTTGATGCCGACCGGCAGGCCGGTCTCGGCGGCGAGCAGTTCCACCCAGTCCAGCAGGCTGTCGCAGTCGGAGAACTCGGCGTGCCGGGACGGGCTGACGCAGTCGCGTCCGGCCGGGATGCCCCGGGTGGCGGCGATCTCGGCGGACACCTTCGCCGCCGGCAGCAGCCCGCCGAGGCTCGGCTTGGCGCCCTGACTGAGCTTGATCTCCAGCGCGCGGACCGGTGCCGACGCCACCAGGTCCTTGAGCCGCTCCAGGCTGAACCGGCCCTGCTCGTCCCGGCAGCCGAAATACGCGGTGCCGAGCTGGAAGACCAGCTCACCGCCGTTGCGGTGGTACGGCGACAGCCCGCCCTCACCGGTGTTGTGCAGGCATCCGGCCAGCGCGGCGCCCCGGTTGAGCGCCTCGACCGCGTTGCCGGACAGGGAACCGAAGCTCATCCCGGAGATGTTCACCACCGACTGGGGGCGGAACGCGTGCGCCCGGCCGCGCGCCGCGCCGAGCACCTTGGCGCAGGGCAGCGTCACGTCGTGCCCGGCGGTCGGCGCCGACGGCGGGACCGTCCGGCCGAACGTGCGGTGCTTGATGATCGGATAGCCGGAGGTGTGCTCAATGTCGTTGTCGGTGCCGAACCCGAAGTAGTTGTTCTCCTGCTTGGCCGAGGCGTACACCCAGCGCCGCTGGTCGCGGGTGAACGGCCGTTCCTCGTCGTTGCCGGCCACGATGTACTGCCGCAGCTCCGGTCCGATCGACTCGATCAGGTACCGGGCCCGGCCCAGCACGGGGAAGTTGCGGCGCAGCGCGTGGTCGCGTTGCAGCAGGTCCCGCGCCGCCAGCGCGGCGACGGCGGCGACGGCTGCGGGTACGGCTCTTCTCGCCCAGCTCATCCCGCCACTCTTTCCGGCCCGGCACCCGGTCAAACGCCTGATGGAACCCGGCCGCCCCGGGCGGTGTCATGGAAGCGGACGACGGTGGAGGCTGCCCTGGACGACGACGACCTCGTCACCCGCGTACGCGCCGGCGACCGGGAGGCGTACGACGCCCTGGTCGCCCGGCACACCGCGTCCGCGTACCGGACGGCGGTGCTGCTCGGCGCCGGGCCGGACGCCGAGGACGTGGTCCAGGAGGCGTTCGTCAAGGCGTACCGGAAACTGTCCCGCTACCGGGCCGAGGCGTCGTTCCGGTCCTGGCTGCTCGCGATCGTCGCCAACGAGACCCGGAACCTGCACCGGACGCGTACCCGGCGGGACGGGCTGACGCTGCGCGCGGCGGCGGCGGACCCGGTCGCGGCGGTCACCGCCGAGGACGGGCTCGACGCGGTGCTGGCGGCCGAGCGCCGGGCCGCGCTGGTGGCGGCGCTGCGCCGGCTGCCCGCCCGGGACCGCGAGGTGATCGTCTGCCGCTATCTGCTCGACCTCGGCGAGGAGGAGACGGTGACGGTGCTGGGGGTGGCCCGGGGCACCGTGAAGTCCCGGACCCACCGGGCGCTGACGAAGCTGCGCGCCCTGCTGGACCGGGAGGTGGCACACCGTGGATGACCTGGAACGGGAGCTGCGGGAGCTGACCGGCTGGCTGGAGCCGGCGCGGACGCCGGACGTCACCGCGCGGGTCCGCGCCCGGCTCGACGCGCCCGCACCTCGTCGCCGCCGGCGGTACGTGCTGGCCGCCGCGCTCGCCGCCCTGCTCGTCGCGGTGCTGCCGCCGGGGCGGGCGGCGCTCGCCGACGCGGTGACCGGGCTGCTGCGGTTCTCCGGGGTCGTCGTCGACAGCGCACCCGCGCCGCCCCCGACGGGTACGCCGTCGCCGCTGCCCGCGCAGCACGAGGTAGCCCTCGCCGAGGCGCAGCGGCAGGTCCGCTTCCCGATCCGGGTGCCGGCCCGGCTCGGCGCACCGGAACGGGTGCTCGTCGCCGATCCGGACGGCACCGGCGCGCACCGGGTCGCCAGCCTGCTCTACCGGGGCGGGACGGTCCGGCTGGACGCCTTCGACGGTTCGCTCGACATCGTGTTCCACAAGCGGTCCCTCGGTGCGGACGTGACGCTCACCCACGTCGGCGGCGAGTTCGCCATCTGGGTCGGGGGTCCGCACGCGCTCGCGTACGTGGACCGCTCGGGCACGGAACGGGTCGCCACCGCGCGGTTGTCCGCCGCCACGCTGATCTGGGAGCGCGCCGGAGTGAGCTACCGGCTGGAGGGAGACCTGACCCGCGAGCAGGCGCTGGACGTCGCGTCCTCGGTCCAGTGAGCGGCGGGAACCTCGGGGCGCCGGGCGGTGTCCTGGTGACGAGAGTCGTCGACGGGGGAGGCCGGATGTCCGTTCCGAGAAGAGTCCTGCTGGTGCCGGTCCTGCTGCTGGCCGGGTGCACCGGCCCGGCCGCGCAACCGGCCGGCGGGCCGGCCACGGGTACCGTGCCCGCCACCGGACCGTCCACGCCGGCGACCTGTGCCGAGCGGGTGGAGACCGGCCGGCTGCCGGACTGGGCGGACGCCGGGTTCACCGGCGACACCCGGATCCGGCACGTCTTCGGCACCCGGGGCGACATCGTGGCGATCCTGTTCGCGTACCCGCTGGTGCACGCGCGCGGCGACGGCGCGAACAACAAGATCCTCTGGGTGTCCCGCCCCGAGCCCGGCCGGTCCGAGCCGGCGCCGCGGACGCCGCTGGTGATCACCGCGACGCGGGACGGGACGGACAACCCGGTCGTCCGGGAGGTGGCGGGCGGGCCCGGGCCGTCCATCGTCGACCTGCCGGCCGCCGGGTGCTGGCGGCTGCGGCTGGACTGGTCCGGCCGCAGCGACACGATGGATCTGGTCTACCGGCCGTCGTCCCGCTGACCGGCATGGCCGCTGCCGGTCCGGGTAACGCTGCGTCATGGCGAAGTACACCGAGCCGGAACTGCGGGAGCGCCTCAAGGCCGAGATCCGCGCCTCCGACAAGGGCGGACGGCCGGGGCAGTGGTCGGCCCGCAAGTCGCAGCTGCTGACGAACGAGTACAAGAAGGCCGGCGGGGGATTCGAGGGCCCGAAGGACGCACGGCAGCGCTCGCTGCAACGCTGGGGTGGCGAGAAGTGGCAGACCCGCAGTGGTGACACACGCGCCCGCAACGGCGGCGAAACCCGCCGCTACCTGCCCAAACGGGCGTGGGAGGAGCTGTCGGAGACCGAACGCCGGGCCACCGACACCCGCAAGCGCCGCGCGTCGCGCTCCGGCCGCCAGTACGTGCCGAACACCGGCCCGGCGAAGCGGGCCCGGCGGGACGCGACCGCCGCTGAGCAGATCAACGAGTTGCCGGTGACCGAGGCGGTCAAGCTGGTCCGCGATCTGGACACCCGTCAGCTCGACGCGGCGCTGCGCCGGGAACGCGGCGGCAAGGCCCGCAAGACACTCATCGGACGGCTGGAGTCGGAACTGGGCCGGCGCCGGGCGGCGTGAGCGCGGACCGGCCGGACACAGGCGGCGGGGCCGGTCACCGGACCGGCCCCGCCGTGGTGCGCTCGCCGCCTAGCGGCGCGGGTGCTGCGGGATGCGCGGCAGCACGTAGGGCGGACCCGAGAAGATCAGGTCGGCCTTCAGCTCGTGGTACGCGAGCTTCGGCTGGTAGTTCTCGTCGTACACGGTGGCCAGGCCCTCCGGCGGGTCGGAGAACGCGCCGGGCACCCAGGAGTGCTTGTCGGTGAAGCCCCAGAGGGTGAACGACAGGCAGTGCCGCTCGGCCAGGCAGGCCTGCATCAGCACGCTGAAGCCCGCCGCGGACGCCTGCAGGCGCGGGTTGATCTCCGCGGAGTCGCCGGCCTCCACGCCCTCGGTGATCTGGCTGCGCACGTCCACCTCGGTGAGGGCCGTGGCCAGCCCGAGCCCGGCGAACTTGCGCAGCGCCGCGACCACCTGGAGCGTGCTGAAGTTGCCGTACTGGGTGCCCAGGTGGCCCTGTGCGCCCACGCCGTCGATCGGCACGCCCTTGGCCCGCAGGTCACGGGCCATGTTGTAGACGAACTGCGTCTTGTCGTCGGCCGGGTTGCCGGAGCCGAACGCCTCGATGTTGTAGTCGTTGTAGAACAGCAGCGCCTTCGGGTCGGCGGCGCGGGCCCAGCGGAACGCGTCGGCGATGTAGCCGGGGCCGAGGTTCTGCGCCCAGAACCCCTTGTAGTGCAGGGTGGACGGGGTGTCCCAGGGGTCGCTGACCGCCTCGTTCACCACGTCCCACTGCCAGATCTTGCCCTTGAAGTGGGTGACCACGGCGGTGATGTGGTTGCGCAGGATCTGGCGCAGCTCGGCCTTGCTGATCGAGCCGTCCGCGACTCCGCTGGTCAGCCACGCGGGCAACTGGTTGTGCCAGACCAGCACGTGGCCGCGGACCCGCTGGTTGTTCTTACGGGCGAACTCGATCAGCTCGTCGGCCGGGCCCCAGTTGTAGGTGCCCCGGGTGGGCTCGAGGCTCTCCCACTTCATCACGTTCTCGGCGGTCACGGTCGAGAACTCCGACGCGGCCAGCTCGCGGTACCGCGGCTCGGAGGCGTCGTTGAGTGCGGCCATGTCCACCGCGGTGCCCACGTACAGGCCGTGGCGCTTGGCCAGCTCACGCAGGCTCTGCGCGGCCGGGTCGTACGGGCGTCCGGCCGTCGCGGGGACGACGTTGAGGGCGGTGGCGGTCGCGACGGCGACGGCGCCGGCGGCGAGCCATCGTCTCAGCTTCATGGTCGTTCCTTTCGGGAGGGTGCGCGCGGCCGAGGGCCGGCGGTGGCGGTGCCGGAGACGCCGCGCCGTGGAACGGATCGGCGGGCGCCAGGATGGACTGACGATGCGGCTTCCGAAACTTCCGGACCAGCTTCCGGAAGTAGCCCGAAACATTACGGACGCCGATAGCCGTCCGTCAATCACCGGGGCGGGAGGGTGTGGCGGCGCCTCAGCGCAGCGGGTGGCAGGAGGCGCGGACGACCAGCTCGGTGGGGAGCTGGATGTGCGTGTCCCGCTCGACGCCGGCGATGAGGTCGATCAGCAGGCGCAGCGACTCGGCGCCCATGCGTTGCAGCGGCTGCCGGATCGTGGTGAGCGGCGGGTCGACGAGCGCCGACTCGGGGATGTTGTCGAAGCCGATGACCGACAGGTCCTCCGGTACGCGCAGGCCGAGGCCGCGGGCGACATCCACAGTGGAGATGGCGGAGAGGTCGTTGCCGGCGAAGATCGCGGTCGGCCGGTCGGCGAGCGCGAGCAGGTCGGCCGCCGTGCTGGCGGCGGTCTCGGTGCGGAAACCGCCCACCCGCACGAGCCGCTCGTCCACCGGCACGCCCGCGTCGGCCATCGCCTTGCGGAACCCCGCCTCGCGCAGCCGGGCCGACTCCAGGTCGGGGCGGCCGCTGATGTGCGCGATCCGCCGGTGCCCGAGCGACAGCAGGTGGTCGGTGGCCAGCACCGCGCCGGCGAAGTTGTCGGAGTCGACCGTGGGCAGGCCGGACGGGCCGGTGTGCGGGTCGACGGCCACCACGTGGAAACCGTGCTTGGTCTCGACCACCGTCGGCGTCACGATCACGGCGCCGTCGATGAGCGTGCCGGACAGCCGCGCCAGGGAGCGCCGCTCCCACCCTATGGCCGCGCCCTCGCCGTCCCCGCTGGAGTAGGCGAGCAGTTGGTAGCCGCTGCCGGCGACCTCGCGGGACGCGCCCTTGAGCAACTCCGTGGAGAACGGCTCGAACTCGGCGACCAGGATGCCCAGCACGTTCGTCCGGTGGCTGCGCAGGCTCTGCGCCCCCAGGCTGGCCTCGTACCCCAGCTCGTGGATGACCTGCTGGACGCGTTCGACGGTGGCCTGCGCGACGCCGTACCGGCCATTGACAACCTTCGATACAGTTGCCACCGAGACGCCGGCCGTACGTGCCACGTCCGACATCTTGACGCGCTCCTGGAAGACCACGCCGACGATGATAGAGGGCTCTCCCGGGCGGATCGAAGACGATGTCGAAAACGTTATCGATACCGATTGACTTCACGTTACGGCCCTGTAAAACTCCCCGGCAGGTAACCCGGCTATGTGGTCGAGGAGACATCTATGGCGATGAAGCGCCGTGCTGGTGCCGTCCTGGCACTGTTTGTGACAAGCGCCCTGCTGGCCTCCGCGTGCAGTGGTGGTGGCGAGGAGGAGAAGGCCGCCGAGAGCGAGCTGTACAAGAACCCGGTGACGCTGACCTGGTGGCACAACGCCTCGCAGGACGGCCCCGGCAAGACGTACTGGGAGAAGGTCGCCAAGGACTTCTCCGCGGCCCACCCGACCGTCAAGATCGAGATCGAGGCGATCGAGACGAACCAGCTCCAGCGCACCCGGCTCCCCGCCGCGCTGCTGAGTAACGACCCGCCGGACATCTTCCAGGCCTGGGGTGGCGGCGAGATGCGCGAGCAGGTCGAGGCCGA
Source organism: Micromonospora sp. CA-248089 (assembly GCF_050948515.1). Lineage (NCBI taxonomy): Bacteria > Bacillati > Actinomycetota > Actinomycetes > Micromonosporales > Micromonosporaceae > Micromonospora > Micromonospora sp. CA-248089. Next base: position 3,761,992 of record NZ_CP192016.1, on the reverse strand, counting down.
CTACCTCAAGGACATCACCGACCAGGTGAAGGGTGAGGTGGCCGACATCGGCAGCCCCGCCGAGATCTGGCAGGTGGAGGGCAAGCAGTACGGCCTGCCGTTCCGGATGGGCATCGAGGGCATCTGGTACAACAAGGACATGTTCGCGAAGGCGGGCATCTCGGCGCCGCCGACCACCTTCGAGGAGCTCAACGCCGCTGTCACCAAGCTCAAGGCCATCAACGTCATCCCGATCGCCCTGGGCGCCGGTGACAAGTGGCCGGCCGCGCACTGGTGGTACAACTTCGCGCTGCGTGCCTGCTCGGTCGACACGCTGAAGAAGGCCTCCAAGGACCGGACCTTCGACGACCCGTGCTTCGTCAAGGCCGGTCAGGACCTGAAGACCTTCATCGACACCAAGCCGTTCCAGAACAACTTCATCGCCACGCCGGGCCAGAACGACCCGACCAGCGCCAACGGCCTGCTCGCCAACGGCAAGGCCGCGATGGAGCTGATGGGCGAGTGGAACCGCGGCACGCTGGACACCGTCGCCACCGACAAGGCGGCCCTGGGCAAGTTCCTCGGCTGGTTCCCGGTGCCGGCGATCTCCGGCTCCGCCGGTGACCCGAAGGCGGCCCTCGGCGGCGGCGACGGCTTCGCCTGCTCCAAGAACGCACCGGCCGAGTGCGTCGAGTTCCTCAAGTACATCGTCAGCCCCGAGGTGCAGAAGGGCTACGCCGCCACCGGCACCGGCCTGCCGGCAGTCAAGAGTGCTGCCGACGGCGTGACCGACCCGGCGCTGAAGTCCATCCTGGAGTCGACCGCGTCGGCCACCTACATCCAGCTCTGGCTGGACACGGCCTTCGGCAGCACCGTCGGCACCGCGATGAACGACGCGATCGTCGCGATCTTCGCCGGCAACGGGACACCTGAGAAGGTCGTCTCGGCCATGAAGGCGGCCGCAAGCAAGTGACGTCCGCATCGCAGACCCGTACGCCCGCCGTCGGCGCGCAAGCGCCGCCGGCGGGCCTCCGGCCCGGCGGCGCACGGGCCGCCTCCCGCCGTGCCGAGACCCGTCGCAAGTGGTACGAGATCATCGGTCTGACCACGCCCGCGATCGTCATCTACGTGATGTTCGTGCTGGTGCCGATGGGCTTCGCGTTCTACTACAGCCTGTTCCGCTGGCGCGGCGTCGGCCCGCCCACCGAGTACGTCGGCTTCCGCAACTACACGCTCGCCTTCCAGGACCCGATCTTCCTCGACGCGCTGCGCAACAACGCGATCATCGTGTTCGGGTCGCTGCTGATCCAGGGTCCGGTCGCGCTGGGCATCGCCCTCCTGCTCAACCGCCGCTTCCGCGGGCGCTCGGCGTTCCGCCTGCTGGTGTTCGTGCCGTACGTGCTGGCCGAGGTCACCGTCGGCATCATGTGGAAGCTGATCCTGACCGAGAACGGCACGCTCGACGCGCTGCTGCAGTCGATCGGGATGGGCAGCCTGGTACAGGCGTGGCTGGCCGACCTGGACGTGGTGATCTGGACGCTGCTGTTCGTCCTCACCTGGAAGTACGTCGGCTTCGCCATCATCCTGCTGCTCGCCGGCCTGTCGAACGTGCCGCCGGAGCTGAACGAGGCCGCCGAGATCGACGGCGCGAGCTGGTGGCAGATCCAGCGCCACGTCACGCTGCCACTACTCGGCCCCACCATCCGGATCTGGATGTTCCTGTCGATGATCGGCTCGTTGCAGGTCTTCGACATGATCTGGGTGACCTCGGTGCCGGCGGTACGGTCCCTCGGCGCCTCGGCCACCATGGCGACGTACATGGTGGACAACGGCTTCTTCGCCCGCCTCTGGGGCTACGGCAACGCGGTGGCCGTGATCCTGTTCGCCATCTCGTTCGTCGCGGCGTTGCTGTTCCAGCGGTTCCTGCTCCGCCGGGACATCGAGGGCGCCATCACCCGGAAGGGGAAGTGACAGTGGCCGTGAACTCCGTATCCGCCCCCTCGGCCGGGCGCCGGCCGGTGCAGTGGAGCTCGCCGCTGACGTACGCGATCGCGCTCGCGGTCGCGGCCGTGTCGATCGCACCCGTCGTGTACGTCGTCGTCGGCGGTTTCCGGACCACGCCGCAGATCGTGAACGACCCGGCCGGCCTGCCGGACCCGTGGGTCTGGGACAACTACTACCGGGTGCTGACCCAGAGCGACTTCTGGAAGCAGGCGTTCAACAGCGCCGTGGTCGCCCTCGGCACCACGCTCGGCGTGGTGGTGCTCGGCATGGCCGCCGCGTTCGTGCTCGCCCGCTACACGTTCCGGGGCCGCGAAGGTCTCTACACCTTCTTCACCCTCGGCCTGCTGTTCCCGGCCGGCGCGGCGATCCTGCCGCTGTACCTCATGCTGCGCGACCTGAACCTGATCAACTCCTACTACGCGGTGATCCTTCCGCAGGTGGCCTTCTCGTTGCCGCTGACGATCGTCATTCTGCGGCCTTTCCTGTCGGCCATTCCGCGGGAGCTGGAGGACGCGGCCGCCATCGACGGCGCCGGCCGGCTCGGCTTCCTCTGGCGGATCGTGCTGCCGCTGTCGCGGCCCGCGATCGTCACCGTCGGCATCCTCGCGTTCGTGGCGAGCTGGAACGCGTTCCTCCTGCCGCTGCTCGTCCTCGGGGATGTCAACCTGCACACGCTGCCGCTGGGCGTGCAGAACTTCTCCAGCCAGTACACCACCGACACCGCGGGCGTCCTCGCCTTCACGTCGCTGGCGATGTTGCCGGCGCTGCTGTTCTTCACCCTGGCGGAGAAGCAGATCGTGGGCGGTCTCCAGGGCGCGGTCAAGGGCTGAGCGGCAGCGGCACCAGCACAACCAGTGGAAAGGCACACCATGACAGAGGTCCACGCGGTGGTGGACGGGCCGGTACCGGCTCAGGCAGGGTCGGACCACGACCGGCCGGACGGGCGCGGCGCCGAGGCACGCGTACGGGAACTGCTCGCTCGCATGACGATCGAGGAGAAGGTCGCGCAGCTCGTCGGGTTCTGGGAGAAGGAGGACGGTGAGGCGGTCGCGCCCCTGCAGGGCGAGTTCGCCTCCACCGGCCGGCTCGAGGACTTCTCCCGGCACGGGCTGGGTCACCTCACCCGCGCCTACGGCACCCGCCCGGTCGACGCCGCGGCCCGCGCGGCCTGGCTGTGGAAGTTCCAGCGGGACCTGGTGACCGGTACCCGGCTGGGCATCCCGGCGATCGTGCACGAGGAGTGCCTGACCGGCCTGTCGGCGTGGAAGGCGGCCACCTTCCCGACGCCGCTGGCCTGGGGCGCCGCGTTCGATCCCGACCTGGTCGCCGAGATGGCGGCGGCGATCGGGGCCTCGATGCGCGCGCTCGGCATCCACCAGGGACTGTCCCCGGTGCTGGACGTGATCCGGGATCCGCGCTGGGGCCGGGTCGACGAGTGCATCGCCGAGGATCCCTACCTCGTCGGCACCATCGGGACCTCGTACGTGCGCGGGCTCCAGTCACAGGGCGTGCTCGCGACGCTGAAGCACTTCGCCGGCTACTCCGGCTCGCGGGCCGGGCGCAACTTCGGCCCGGTGCACGCCGGTCCCCGGGAACTCGCCGACGTGCTGCTGCCGCCGTTCGAGATGGCGATCCTCGACGGCGACGCGCGCAGCGTCATGCACTCGTACGCGGAGATCGACGGCGTGCCGGTCGCGGCCGACCCGACGATGCTCACCGACCTGCTGCGGGACCGGTGGGGCTTCGACGGCACGGTGGTGGCGGACTACTACGGCGTCGCCTTCCTCAGCCTGCTGCACCACGTCGCGGCGGACAACGCGGAGGCTGCCGTGCAGGCGCTGAGCGCCGGCCTCGACATCGAGCTGCCCACCGGCGACGCCTACCTGACCCTGACCGAGTCGGTGCGGGCCGGGGCCGTCGACGAGGCGCTGGTCGACCGGGCGGTACTGCGGGTCCTGCGCCAGAAGCAGGAACTCGGGTTGCTCGACGCCACGTTCGACGACGAGCCGCCGGGCGCGATCGACCTCGACTCGCCGGAGCACCGGTCGATCGCCCGCCGGCTCGCCGAGGAGTCGGTCGTCCTGGTCGCCAACGAGGGGGTGCTGCCGCTGCCGGCGGGCCGCCGGGTGGCGGTCGTCGGCCCGAACGCCGACCGGCAGGGCGCGCTGTTCGGCTGCTACTCCTTCCTCAACCACGTGCTGGCCCACCACCCGGGCGTGGAGACCGGCTTCGAGGTGCCGACGGTGCTGGAGGCGGTGCGCGCCGAGTTCGGCGCCGACCGGGTCACCTTCGCGGCCGGCTGCGAGGTGGACTCGGCGGACCGGTCCGGGTTCGACGAGGCGGTCGCCGCCGCGTCCGCCGCCGACGTGGCGGTCCTCGTGATGGGCGACCACGCCAGCCTGTTCGGGCGCGGCACCGTCGGCGAGGGCTGCGACCGGGACGACCTGGAGCTGCCCGGCGTGCAGCGCCAGCTCGTCGAGGCGGTGCTGGACACCGGCACCCCCGTCGTCCTGGTGCTGCTCACCGGCCGCCCGTACACGCTCGGCTGGGCGCTGTCCCGGTGCGCGGCGGTGGTGCAGACGTTCTTCCCGGGTGAGGAGGGCGCCGGGGCGATCGCGGGCGTGCTTTCCGGGCGGGTCAACCCGTCCGGCCGGCTGCCGGTCACGCTGCCCGGCTCGGCCGGCGCGCAGCCGTACTCGTACCTGCACCCGGAGCTGGGTGAGGGCATGAACGGCACCAACCTGCCGGCGACGCCGGTGGCGCCGTTCGGGCACGGCCTGTCCTACACCACGTTCGCGTACACCGACCTGACCGTGCCGGCCGAGGTGCCGACCGACGGGTCGCTGCGGGTGTCGGTGCGGGTGACGAACACCGGCCCGGTCGCCGGTGACGACGTGGTGCAGCTCTACGGCCGCGATCTGGTCGCCTCGGTGACCCGGCCGGTCGCGCAGCTGCTCGGCTACCGGCGGGTGCGTCTGGAGCCGGGCGCTTCGGTGACCGTCGAGCTGACCGTCCCCACCACGCGGCTGGCGTTCACCGGCCGCTCGTTCACCCGGGTGGTGGAGCCCGGGGAGGTCGACGTCTGGGTGGGCACGAGCGCCCGGCGCGACGCCCAGGCGCGGACGACGCTGACCGGGGACACCGCCGAGATCACCGCCGCCTCGCCCCGGTGGACGACGACCGACGTTCGCTGAGCCGGGTCCGCCGGTCGTCCACGGGGCGGCCGGCGGACCCTTTCACCTGATATCGGCGTTATGTCGTTTTTGGCTCACTAGGCTCCAGGATGTCATCCAGCTACGGCTGGATCCCGGTCGCCGGCACCCACAGGGATGCGTGAGTCACGATGATGGACGCGGACACCATGGTCCTGCCCCGGCTCGGGGACGCCGCGGTCGAGGACCCGTGGGGTGAGGACCGGCCGCGTCGGGCCGCCGCACGCACCGCGACCGGTGTGCCGGCGCGGTGGCGGATCGCGGCGTGGCTGGTGCCGGCGGTGCTGGCGGGTGCGCTCGGCGCCGCCCGGATCACCGCGTCGGGGCTGAGCGCCGGAGAACTGGCGACCCGCCAGGCGGTCACGTCGCGGTGGCACGGGCTCGGCACCGCGCTGACCGGCGACGAGGTCGCGCTCGGGCCGTACCATCTGCTGCTGCGCGGCTGGGCGGCGCTGTTCGGCGCGGCGGACCTCGCGCTGCGCGTACCCTCCCTGCTGGCTGTGGTCGGCGCCGCGGCCCTGGTCGGCGCGCTCGCCGCCCGGATCGCCACGCCCGCCGCCGGCCTGGCGGCCGGCGTGATCTTCGCGGTGCTGCCGACCTCGATCCGGTACGCGCAGGAGGCGCAGCCGTACGCCCTGGCGGTGTTCGCCGCCGTGCTCGCCACCTGGCTGCTGGTGCCGGTGCTGGACCGGCCGCGCCCGCGCCGGCTCGTGCCCTACGCCGGCGCGGTGCTGCTGCTGGGCCTGTGCCAGCCGGTGGCGTTGCTGCTGCTCGCCGGCCACGGCTGGGTCGTGCTGGCGTTCCGTCGCCGCGACGCCGTCAGGTGGCCGGCCGCAGTGGCCCTCGGGCTGCTCCCGGTCGCCGCCTGGTACGCGGCCGGCCTGCGCGACGGCGGGCATCTGGCGTCCGGCGCGTCGCCCGGTGCTGCCGTGCTGGCGGCCACGCCGGGGGACCTGTTCGGCGTCGCCGCGCTCGGCGGCGTGCTGGCCGGGCTGGCCCTGTTCAGTCTTCCGCTGCGGTACCCCGCCGCGATCTGCACCGCCTGGGCGCTGGTGCCGGCGCTCGGGCTGCTGGCGCTGGCGCAGGTCGTGCCGGTCTGGTCGGCGGGGAACCTGCTGTTCACGGTGCCGGCCTGGGCGGTGCTCGGCGGGGTCGCGCTGACCCGGGCGCGTGCCGTCGGTGCGCTCGCCGTGCCGGCGCTCGTCGCGCTGCTCGCGGCGGCCGATCAGCTTCCGTGGTGACCGACCGACGATCGGGCGACCTCTGCCTGATTCACCCCTTTTGCGGTTGATTGTCGGCTTAGCATTCGGGCGGCTCCTGAGCCGGATGCAGACCATGGGGGGAAACGTGGCCGTCGCCGCCGATACACGCCCGTCCCGCGCCACGACGGCCGGGACGCCGGGCGCCCGCCCGACCGCGCCCGTACCGCCCGAGGCGCCGGGAGACCCGGACCGCCGGCAGCGCAACGTCCGCGCCCGCCTCGCGTACGCCCGCTGCGGCGCCACCGCCGGGCCGCTGCGGCCGCCCCGGCGCCCCGACGCGGCGGTCGAGTTCCGCCCCACCGCCTCGGTCGCCGCGCGGCTGGTCCTGACGCTGCTGGTGCTCGTCAACAGCGCCGCCGGGCTGATCTTCGTCGGCTGGCTGCTGCTGCCCCAGCACGTGCCCGGCCCCGGCGTCGTCGGGCTCGGCGGGTGGCAGACAGTCGCCGCCCGGCTCGCGTTCTGCGTGGTCGTCGGCGTGGAGCTGATCCGCCTGGCGCAGAACGTGGTGGTCTGGGTCTTCGCCTTCCACGCCCGGGACCCGGTGCCCGTCGACCCGCCGGTCGGCCTGCGCGTCGCCCTGCTCACCACGATCGTGCCGAGCAAGGAGCCGATCGAGGTCGCGGAGCGGACGCTGCGCCGGCTCCGGGAGATCGTCTACTGCGGGCACGTCGACGTGTGGATCCTCGACGAGGGCGACGACCCGGCGGTCCGGGCGATGGCCGCGCGGCTCGGCGTCCGCCACTTCACCCGCAAGGGCCGCCCCGAGTACAACCGGCCCGGCGGTGAGTTCCGGGCCCGGACCAAGTCCGGCAACCACAACGCCTGGCGGGCCGAGCACGAGCACCGCTACGACGTGGTCGCGAACGTCGACCCGGACCACGTGCCGTTGCCGAACTTCCTGGAACGCACGCTGGGCTACTTCCGCGACCCGGACGTCGCGTTCGTGGTGACCCCCCAGGTGTACGGGAACATGCACCAGAACTTCGTCGCCCACGGCGCCTCGGTGCAGCAGTACCTCTACAACGGGCTGATCGCGCGCGGCGGCAACGGCCTGGACGCGCCGCTGCTGACCGGCACCGGGCACCTCTACCGCCCGGCGGCCTGGCGGACCATCGGCGGCTACCAGGACTCGATCATCGAGGACCACCTCACCAGCATCCGCGTGCACGCCGCCGTCAACCCGGCCACGGGCAACCGGTGGAAGGGCGTCTACACCCCGGACGTGGTGGCGCTCGGCGAGGGACCGACCTCCTGGGCGGACTACTTCAACCAGCAGAAGCGCTGGGCGGCCGGGATCTGCGAGATCCTGCTCCGCCGCGAGCTGCGCACGCCGCGCGACCTGCCGTCGCGCCGCCGCTGGCAGTACCGGCTGCTCCAGTTCTACTACCCGAGCGTGGCGGTGAGCCTGCTGCTCGGTAACGCCGCCACCGCCCTGTACCTGCTGACCGGCGTCGACGCGGGCCGGCTCGACCCGCAGGTCTGGGCGACGCTGTGGGGTTCCACCATCGGCACCTGGTTCCTGCTCTGGCTCTGGCTGCGCCGTTTCAACATCGCCCCGCACGAGCGGGAGGAGGTGGGCATGACCGGCATGGCGCTCGCGCTGTTCGCCGGACCGGTCTACGTGGCCGCGGCGGTGGGCGCCCTGCTGCGCCGCAAGCTCGGCTTCGTGGTCACCGCCAAGGGCGCGTTGCGCACGGTGGAGTCGCCGCGTACGTTCCGGCTGCACCTGGGCTGGTCGCTCGCCGCCGCCGGACTGCTCGCGGCGAGCTTCGCGCTCGACCACGACTATCCGCTGCTGCGGGTCTGGCCGGCGCTGACGCTGCTGACCGGGCTCGCGCCGCCGCTGATCTCGTGGGTGGAGAGCCTGCGGGCGCGCCGGGGGAGGACCGCCGAACCGGCCCGGGAACCCCAGGTGGTGCCCCGGCCCGTGACCGACGGCGGTGTGCCGTGCTGAGGCCGACGCTGCCCCGGATAGGCCTGGCGCTGGCCGGGCTGCTGCTGCTCGCGTACGCCTTCGTGGTGGCGCCGGGCGCGTGGCGCGACCCGGGCACCGACGCCGCGGCGCGGCGGCCTGCCCCGGCCACGCCGCAGGCGAGCACCGACGTGCCGGCGGCGGCCACGCCGAGCCCGCGCGGTGGTCCGTTCCCGCCGGCCGGGCAGGCGTTCTTCGGCGTGATGACGGACAAGGGGCCGTACGACTTCGCGCCGGTCGACAGCTTCGCCGAGGCGGCCGGGCGGTCGCCGCAGGTGATGCTCTTCGGCGCCGACTGGGCGTCGGCGGCGTTCGACCGGAGCCTGTTCGACCGGATCGCCGAGCGGGGCATGATGCCGATGCTCGGCTGGGAGCCGTGGGACCACACAGTCGACCGGGAGGCCCGGCGCACCGACCTGACCGACAGGCAGATCGACCGGCTGCGCGCCACCCAGCCGGACTACCGGCTGGCCCGCATCGCGCGCGGCGACTTCGACGCGTACCTGCGCTCCTGGGCGCAGGGGGTGCGGTCGCTCGGCTACCCGGTGGCGATCCGCTTCGCGCACGAGATGAACGGCGACTGGTACCCCTGGTGCGAGCGGGCCAACGGCAACCGCCCCGGCGACTACGTCCGGGCCTGGCGGCACGTGCACGACATCTTCACCGAGGCCGGCGCCACGAACGTCACCTGGGTGTGGAGCCCGAACGCCCGCTGGGACAAGACGACGGCCGGGGTCACCGGGCTCTACCCGGGCGACGAGTACGTCGACTGGGTGGGCGTCACCGGCTACTACGGCAGCGGCGCGTTCACCAAGACGTACTGGTCGTTCGACCAGATCTTCGGCCCGACGATCGCCGAGATCCGCAAGGTCACCGGCAAGCCGCTCGTGGTCACCGAGACCGGCGCCGCCGACGCCGCCGGGCACAAGGCGCGGTGGATCCGGGACACGTTCCGCGCGCTGCCCCGCTATCCGAACCTGATCGGGCTGATCTGGTTCGAGGTGGACAAGGAGAAGGACTGGCGCATCGCCGGCTCACCGGCTGCGGCGACCGCGTTCGCGGAGGCGGTGGCCGCCGAGCGCTACGACGTCACCTGGTCGCCGGCGGTGCGGCCGCGTACCGGGACCTGACCCCGTTCCACGCTCCATGTCGGACGGTGCGGCTACCCTCCACGACCATGAACGAGAGAGATCAATTCCGGCGGGCGGCGATCGAGCAGGGTGTGCCCGAGGACGAGGTGGCCCGCTTCGCGGAGCTGATCCGGTTCCGGATCCACGCCTGGCAGCGCGAGGAGGGCGTGCACGCCGGGCGGCGGGGCGGGCGGCCGCGGCTGCCGGTGGGCATGCCGTGGCCCACGTGCCCGAAGGGCTTCCCGTTGCCGTTCCTCCTCCGGCTCGACTGCGCGGCGCTGCCCCGGGTTCCCGACCTCGCCCTGCCGGCCGACGGCACGCTGCTGTTCTTCCTCGACCAGGAGGGCGCACAGGACGCCTGCGGCATCGAGAACGAGAAGGCGTACTCGCGGGTCGTGTACGTCCCGGCCGGCACCGAGACGGCCGACGGCGAGTACGTCCTACCCGTCGGGACCGCCCGGGAGTCCTTCCTCGCTCCCGAACACGAGATGTACGCCGCCGTCCAGGCGGAGCTGCCGGACTGGCTCGACCGCGCGGAGGAGTGGCTGTGCGACACCCAGATCCAGCTCCTGCGCGACATGCCGCACCGCAAGGAGATGAGCGCGCTGGTCGAACAGCCCTGGCCGGAGCGGGACTGGTGGATTGAGCGCGACGTCTTCGTCGGCGGCTACACCATCTCCGCGCAGGACCCGCCCGAGGTGATCATGATGGATCCGGAGCGGGTTCAGCAGGGATGGTCCCTGCCCCGCGCGGAGCGAATGGTCGCCCGGTACGAGGAAGAACAGCGGGTGATGCGCGAATGGGTGCCGCTGGCCCAGTTCGGCGTACCGGACGAGGAGTACGTCAACGCGCGGTTCCTGATCCGTCACGACGACCTCGCCGCCCGGCGGTTCGACAGGGTGCTGTCCTTCTGCGAGTTCACCGAGTGACAGCCGGGCCGGCTCAGACCAGCGTGCGGACCGCCCGCAGCGCCGCCTCCACATCCTGCTCGCCGTTGGCGATCGTCGCGCCGAAGCGCAGGTACGACGGCCGGTAGGGGGTGCTGCTGGCGATCACGCCGGCCGACCGCAGCCGGTTCACCGCCCTCTCCGGCGGCACGCCCGGCACCTCGCAGCAGACCACCCCGGCGGACAGGTCGGCGGCGCGCGGCGTGACCAGCCGGACGCCCCGGATCCCGGCCAGCCCCTCCTTCAGGCGGTCGGCGAGTTCCCGGGTGCGCTCGGCGACCCGGGCCGGACCGATCCGCCGGTGGAACGCGAACGCGTCGGCGAGCGCCCACCGGTGCTCGAAGCTGTGGTAGCCACCGGGCGTGTGCGCCGGCCCGGGCGGCGCGGGCGGCCCGCCGGTGGCGCCGGTGAGCCAGCGGCCGATGACCCGTCTGTCGAAGCTGGGGATCACCGGCGTCATCCGGGCCCACGCCCGCTCGGCGGCCCAGACCAGACCGGTGCCACGCGGCCCGAGCAGCCACTTGTGGCAGCCGGAGACCAGCACGTCGCAGCCGAGTTGCTCCGGTGTGGACGCGTCGGCGCCGAAGCCGTGCACCGCGTCGAGACAGAGCAGCGCCTCCGGGCTGCGCTCGCGGACCACCTCGGCCAGCCGGCGTACCGGCAGCTTCACCCCGGTGCTGGAGTGCACCCAGGTCAGCGCCACCACACGGGTGCGGGGCGTGAGCGCCGCGGTCAGGCCCGCGACCATCTCGTCCACGCCGGCCGTGGCCGCTTCCCGGTACAGGCGGGCCCGGCGCACTGTCACCCCGTCGCGTTCGGCACGCAACCGCAGCGACTCGTGCGTGGCGTAGAAGTCGTGCTCGGTGGTCAGCACCTCGTCGCCGGGCCGCAGCCGGACCGCGCCGTAGACCAGGCCGAGGCCCATGGTGGTGGAGTCGGTGAGCGCGACCTGGTCTGGCCGGGTGCCGAGGTGCCCGGCCGCCGCGTCGAGCACCGCGCGGTCCAGCCGTTCCTCGTGGAGCCCCAGATAACCGGCCGCGTCCCGGTCGAGGCCGGCGCGGTGGATCGCCACGGCGGCCCGTACCGGGGCCGGGTGCGGGGCGAAGACGAACGTGGCCAGGTGCGCCCGGGAACGGTCGAGCGCGAACTGGGCGCGGACACTGTCCCAGCTGGCCGGATCCAGGGCGGGCGCGTCGTCGTCCGGGGCCGCGGTCCCGCCCGCCGGGCGGTCCGGCTCGCAACCGGTGGCCAAACCGGTCACGCCGGCCGCCGCGGTCGCGCCGAGCAGGTGCCGCCGGGTCAGCTGCCGCCGGGTGAGGTGCCGCCGGGTCGGGTGCATGAGGCAATCGTCCGCCGTGCATGTCACGGCCGGGTCACCGTCGGTGCCGGGGGACCGGTGATTTCACCGATGCGCGCCGGTGGCCCGGGCACGGATGCTGACGCATGTCGATGTAATTCCGGCGCAAGGAGTAACCGACGTGCCCACCACCATCCGTTCCCGTACCCCCGTCCGTGCCCTCGCCCGCTTCGCCGTGGCGGCTCTGCTCGCCACCGGCGGTGCCCTCGCCGTCCCGGCCGCGGCGAGCGCCGAAAGCCCCTACGAGCGCGGTCCGGCTCCCACGAGCGCCATCCTGGAGGCCAGCCGCGGCCCGTTCGCCACCTCGTCGATCAACGTCTCCTCGTTGAGCGTGACCGGCTTCGGCGGCGGCGTCATCTACTACCCGACCAGCACCGCCGAGGGCACCTTCGGCGCGGTCGCCATCTCGCCGGGCTACACCGCCTCGTGGTCCAGCCTCAGCTGGCTCGGGCCGCGGATCGCCTCGCACGGCTTCGTGGTGATCGGCATCGAGACCAACACCCGGCTGGACCAGCCGGACAGCCGGGGGCGCCAGCTCCTGGCCGCGCTGGACTACCTGACCCAGCGCAGTTCGGTGCGGGGCCGGATCGACTCCTCCCGGCTCGCCGTGGCCGGACACTCGATGGGTGGCGGCGGCAGCCTGGAGGCCGCGGCGGCCCGGCCGTCGTTGCAGGCCGCCGTCCCGCTCGCGCCGTGGAACCTGGACAAGAGCTGGTCCGAGGTGCGGGTGCCGACGCTCATCATCGGCGGCGAGACCGACAGCGTGGCGCCGGTCGCGACCCACTCGATCCCGTTCTACAACAGCATCCCGGCGTCCTCGGAGAAGGCGTACCTGGAGCTGGACGGCGCGAGCCACTTCTTCCCGCAGACGACGAACACGCCGACGGCGAAGCAGATGGTGGCCTGGCTGAAGCGGTTCGTCGACGACGACACGCGCTACGAGCAGTTCCTCTGCCCGGGCCCGAGCGGGTCGGCGATCCAGGAGTACCGCAACACCTGCCCCAGCTCCTGATCCCCGCCGCTCCCGGGGTGGCCGCCACGGCGGTCACCCCGGGAGCGTGTCCGCCTCTTTTCCGACGGGTTGCCCATCTGTGACACTGCATGCATGGTTTCTGCATCGACAGTGCATATAGCCCTCTGGGGTCGGGACGACGAGTGCGACGCGATCCGCCGACTCCTCGACCGCGACGACGGCGGCGCGCTGCTGTTCCACGGGCCGCCCGGCTCGGGGCGCACCGCCCTGCTGGCGTACGCCCGCCAGTCGGCGGGCCGGCGCGCGGTGCTCAGCGGCGCCGGCGTGGCCGACGAGGCGACACTGCCCTACGCCGGGCTGCACCGACTGCTCGACCCGGTGCTCGACGCGGACACCGCGCTCCCGGTGCGGCAGCGCCGGCTGCTGCGCCGCGCACTCGGTGGCGACGGGTGCCCGGCCGAGCAGCGGCTGGCCCTGGCCGCGGCGGTGCGGTCCCTGCTCGCCGCCGCCGCGGCGGACCAGCCGCTGCTGTGCACCGTGGACGACCTCGACGCCGGCGATCCGCAGAGCGCCTGGACCCTGGCGGTGGTGGCGCGCCGGCTGCGCCGGCTGCCGGTGGCGATGCTGCTGACCGCGACCGCACCCGCCACCGTCGACGGCGTACCGGCCCACCGGCTTCTTCCGCTGCACGCCCACGAGTGCCACGCCATGCTGGCCGGGCTGCGGGAGCGGCCGTCCGCGCCGGTGGCCGCCGCGCTGGCCGCGCTCAGCCGGGGCAGCCCGGCCGCGCTCGCCGACCTGGCCGGCACGCTCACCCCCGCCCAGTGGCGAGGCGAGGCGCCGCTGCCCGACACGCCGCCGGTGGACGGCGCGCTCGCCGCCGCGTACCGGGCCCGCCTGGACCGGCTGCCGGTCCCGACCCGGCGCATGGTCCTGCTCGCCGCGCTCGACCCCGGCGACGACCCGGGCATCCTGGTCCGCGCCGCCTGGGCGGCCGGCCTGACCGTCGAGACGCTCGCGCCCGCCGAGGCCGCCGGCCTGCTGCGTACCGGGCCCGGCGGCGTGACGTTCCCGCACCCGCTCGCCCGCACGATGATCACCGCCGTCGCGCCGCTCGCCGACCTGCGCGCGGCCCACCTGCTGCTGGCCGGCACGCTCGCCGAGGGCACGCTGGGCCGGGCGCTGCGCCACGCCATCGCCGGCGACTGTCCGGCCGACACGCTCGCCGCCGAGTTGAGCGCGGCGGTCGACGAGGTGCCGGACCGCGCCGCCGCGGCGGTCGTGCTGCGCCGCGCCGCCGAACTGAGCCCCGACCCCGGCCGCGCCGCCGAGCTGACCGTCGCGGCGGCGCGGTGCGCCTGGACCGCCGGCGACCCGGACCAGGCCCGCGGGCTGCTGCGAGGCCTGACCGGCGCGTCGCCCGCCGAGCGTCGCGCCGACCTGCTCCGCGGCGAAATGCAGCTGCGCTGCGACGCGCCCGCCGCCGCGGTCGCCACGCTGCTGGCCGCCGCCGACGCGGTCGCGCCGACCGACCGGCGGGCCGCGTTGCTGGCGCTGGTCCGGGCCGGCGAGGCCATCTGCGTCACCGGCGACCAGTTCCGGTACGCCGAGGTGGCCCGCCGGGCCGAGGCGCTGCGGCGTCCCGGCGACCCGCCCGAGCTCGACCTGCTGGCCACGTTCGCCTCGGGGTCGGGGCGACACTGCGCGGCGACCACGCGCGTGGCGGTCCGGCGCTGCGCCGGGTCGTCGTCCTCGGCGGCCGGCTGACCGGGCCCGCGCTCACCCCCGGCGCGCTCGTCTGCGCCGCTGCGGCCGCACTGCTGGTGGCAGTGGACGGTCCCGCGCACCGGCTCGCCGGCCGGGCGGTCGAGGTGGCCCGCTCGCGCGGCGAGCTGTCCCTGCTGCCCCGGGCGCTGGAGCTGCGGGCCGTCGCCGAGTACTGGCTGGGCCGGCACGAGGCCGCGGCGGAGACCGCCCGCGAGGGCGTGCGCGCCGCCCGCGCCACCGGCCAGCACGTCTGCGCCCAGGTGCACCTCGGCATCCTCGCCGTACTGGCCGCGGTCCGCGCCGACCGGGACGCCGCGCTGGCCCGGATCGCCGAGATCGGTGACGGGGCCGCGCCGGGGAGCCGGCCGGACGCGTACGCCCGCTGGGCGCTGGGCGTGCTGGACCTCATCGACGGCCGTTACGCCGACGCGGTGGCCCGGCTGTCCGCGCTGGCCCGTACCGGCACCGGGCGAGGTCAGGTGCTGGTCCAGGTGATGGCCACGCCGTACCTGGTGGAGGCCGCCGCCCACGACGGCGGGCGGCCGGCCACCGCGCTGGCCGTGTTCGACCACTGGGCCAGCAGTACGGCGAGCCCGTCGCGGCGGGCGCTCGCCGCGCGCTGCCGGGCGCTGCTCGCACCCCGGGGTGGCCCGGAGGCCGAGCGGGAGTTCCACGCGGCGCTGCGGCTGCATCCGGCCGACACCGACCGGTTCGAGCGCGCCCGCACCGAGCTGCTCTTCGGCCGCGAGCTGCGTCGCCGGCGCCGCCCCCGGGACGCCCGGGCGCACCTGCACCGGGCGCGGGAGGCGTTCACGCTGCTCGGCGCCACCGTGTGGGCCGACCGGGCGGGGGAGGAGCTGCGCGCGGCGGGGGAGTCGGTCGGGCCGGTGCGGCACGGTCCGGAGCAGTTGCTGACCGGGCAGCAGCTGCACATCGCCCGGCTGGTCGCGGAAGGGGCGACCAACCGGGAGATCGCCACCCGGATGTGCCTGTCCACCCGGACCGTCGACCACCACCTGCGCAACGTCTTCCACCGCCTCGGCGTGCGCTCCCGCACCGAACTGGCCCGCCTGTTCGCCTGAGCGCCGGACCGGGCCGGTTTCGGCCGGCCGGGGTCAGCGCAGCGCGGCCACCGCGGCGTCCGCGCCGCCGCGCCAGAGCACGCCGGCCTCGGTGAAGCCGGCCGCACGCAGCGCGTCCAGGTGCCACGCCGCGGGCGGGGTCCACTCCGGGCTGTGCCCGGTCGGGTAGATCTGCCGCCGCTTCTCCACCAGCGGTCCGAGCACCGGGTCGTCGGCGGCCTGCGACCACCAGTCCGACCAGGACAACGCCGCGCCCGCGCGCTGCCGGGCGGCCCGTAGCTCGCGGGCGCGGGCGGACAGCCGCTCGCCGAGCGCCGGCATCGCGTCGTCGGGCATGTGGTCGGCGTTGACGAACACGCCGCCGGGGCGGAGCACGTCGCGGATCTCGCCGTACAGCTGCGCGAGGCGCGGACCGTCCACCCAGTGCAGCGCGGTGGCCGTGAGCACCGCGTCGTAGTCCCGGTGCGGGAGCGCGGCGGCCCAGTCGGACCGGTTGAGGTCGGCGGCCACCACAGTGGCCCGAGCGGCGAGCGCCGCCTCGGCCAGGGTGAGCAGCACCGGGTCGAGGTCGAGCACCGTCACCTCGGCGTCGGGCCGGCGGGCCAGCGTCCGCAGGCTGATCGAACCGGTGCCGCCGGCCAGGTCGAGCACGCGCGGCGGCCGGTCGCCGACGACCGCCTCGACGGCGTCGAGCATCGCCGCGAACCGGTGCTCCCGGTCCGGCATGAACGTCTCCTGCTGCCGGTCCCAGCTCTCCTGCCAGGCGCGCACATCCAAGTCGTAAGGAGTCATGCCGCTAACGATAGTTACCGGTCGGCGACCCTGTCGAGGCTTGTTGCCAACTTTTTGCAATAAGCGGGAGCGTCCCGGCGGCGTCACCGGCACCGGACGTCCGGCGGGGCGACGGTGACGAGGCGGTGACGCGCGCTGCGGCAGGGTCGCGGCACGACGACGGCACCGTACGAGGGGGCTGCATGATCAGGACGATGCTCCGGCTGCGCGCGCGCCCCGGCTGCGAGCCCGCGGTCGGACCGGCGTTCGAGACGGTCGCCGGTCAGCTCGGCGCGCTGGCCGGGAACCTGCGGCACGAGCTGCTGCGGGACGCCCTCGACCCGCGCGGCTTCGTCGTCGTCACCGAGTGGGCCGACGAGGCGGCGCTGCGCGCGTACCGGCGGGGGCCGGTCGCGGCCCGCCTGGCCGGCCTGCTCCGGCCACTGACCGAGCCGGCGGACGGCCCCGGCTACCCGCTGCTGCGGGAGACCGGGGACGGAACGGGTCCGGTCTACGTGGACGTCGAGCTGACCGTGCCGCGCGACCGGCTCGCCGAGTTCCACAGCGGCTACCCCGAGGTGGTCCGGCGGATGGCCGCGATACCCGGCTACCGCCGCGAGCAGCTGCTGCGCGAACCCGGCTCGGACATCCACCACATCTTCGCCGAGTGGGACGGCGCCGCGCCGTTCCTCGCCTGGATCGGCGACCCGGCCCACGCCTCGGCGCAGGCCGGACCGATCGCACCGTTCCTTCTCGACATCCGGCGCCGGCTGTTCCACGTCGTGCCCGACGCGGACGACCGCCGACACCCCACCACGGGCTGGGAGGCCGACGTGCACAGGACAACAGACGTACTCGTCGTCGGGGCGGGGCCCACCGGGCTGACCGCCGCCGTCGAACTGGCCCGCCGGGGCATCGACTGCCTGGTGATCGACAAACAGGTCACCCCGCCCGGCCACGCCGACAAGGCGATCGGCGTGCACTGCCGCACCATGGAGATCTGGGAGGAGCAGGGCGTCGTCCGGGACGCCATGGACGCCGGCATCTGGCTCACCGGCAACATGGTCTTCGTCAACGGCGAGCAGACCCACCGGATGAGCTGGGAGCTGCCCGGCCTGCCGTACGCCCACCTCGGCCTGCCGCAGTACGAGACCGAGCGGATACTCACCGACCGGCTGGCCACGCTCGGGGTGCGCCCGCAGCGCGGCGCCGAACTCGTCGACTTCACCCAGGACGCCGACGGCGTGACCGCCACCGTCCGCACCGCCGACGGCGGCACCGAGACGGTACGCGCGGCGTACCTGATCGGCGCCGACGGCGCGCACAGCCGGGTACGGGAGCGGCTGGGGCTCACCTTCACCGGCGGGCTGGGCCGGTTCCCGCAGCTGTTCATGCTGGTGGACGTCGACGTCGACTGGGACATGCCGGACGGGCACCTGCTGCGGTTCCTGCACATGACCGACGGGCAGATGGACGGGATGCTGGTCTGCGTACCGCTGCGCGGCGAGCACCGCTACCGCATCGCCACCCTCGCGCCGCCCCGCTTCTTCGCCCAGACCGGCGGGCGCGACGCCCCGCCCGGCTTCAGCGAGGAACTCGACGAGCCGACCATCGCCGACGTGCAGGCCGCGCTGGACCGCCTCGCGCCGCCCGGCACCCGGGCGACCAACCTTCGCTGGTCCTCGGTGTTCCGGATCAGCCATGGCATCGTCGACCGCTACCGCGACGGGCGCGTGTTCGTCGCCGGGGACGCCGCCCACCTGCATCCGCCCGCCGGCGGGCAGGGCATGAACACCGGCATCCAGGACACCTGGAACCTGGCGTGGAAGCTGGCGCTGGCGGTACGCGGGCTCGCCGCGCCCGGCCTGCTGGACAGCTACGAGACCGAGCGGCGCCCGGAGGGCGAGGAGATCGTCGGCCGCGCGGTCCGGATGGCCGGCACCGAGGAGGTGGACCGCGCCGACCTGGAACGCCAGTTCCTCCAGGAGATGTCCATGCTGCTCAGCTACGCCGGCAGCCCGCTGGTCGGGGAGACCGTCGCCGATCCGGCCGCGCTCGGTGACGCGCCCCGCCCCGGCGACATCGCGCCCGACGTGGACGGGCTGCGCCGGCGCGGCGTCGGCCACCCGCTGCGGCTGCGCGACCTCACCCGGGGCACCCGGCACACGCTGCTGCTCTACGCCGACCGCACGGCCGGCGCGGGGGAGCTGGCCGCGCTGACCGGGCTGTGCGCCGACGCGCGCCGGCTCACCGGCGGCGAACTCGAGGCGTACCTGCTGCTCGACCCGGACGCGGACGAACCGCGACTGCTCGACCCGCCGGTGGTGCGCGACGCCGAGCGTCGCTTCCGCGCCGGGTACGGGCTGACCGGCACCGGCCTGTACCTGATCCGCCCGGACGGACACGTCGGGTTCCGCGGCGCGCCGGTCGACCCGGACGCGCTGCGCAAGCACCTGCACCTGGTGTTCGGGAGCGCGCGGTGAGCCGGGTCCGGACCGTGCTGTCGATGCGGACCCGGGCGGGCTGCGAGGAACGCTTCGAGGCCGAGTGGCTCACCGCCGCCGAAGAGATCCGCACGCTGGACGGCTGCCTGCACCAGGACCTGGTCCGCGACGCCGACGACCCGCGCAGCTACCTGATCATCAGCGACTGGGCCGACCGTGAGCGGCTGGACGCGTTCGGCCGCAGCGCGCACCGGGACCGTCTGCTGAGCATCATCCGCGAGCTGCGCGAATCCGCCGACCGGCACACCTACCAGGTGCTGCACAGCGTGGCCGGCGAACCGGGGGAGAGGCGATGACCGACGACGTGATGCCCGCGAGCGAGCTGTACACCGACGCGTTCGCGGCCGACCCGTACCCCGCGCTGGCCCGGCTGCGCGCGGACCGGCCGGTCTGCCCGGTCGGCTCGCCGCGCTTCGACTCCTGGCTGATCACCCGCTTCGACGACGCGCGGACCGCGCTGACCGACCCGCGCCTGTCCAAGGACCTGTACGGCCCGGAGCAGCACTACCTGAAGATCTTCGGCCCGAACTCCGAGGGCCTGAACCGCAACATGCTCAACTCCGACCCGCCGGAGCACACCCGGCTGCGCCGGGTGGTGTCGCAGGCGTTCGCGCCCCGGCGGATCGAGGCGCTGCGCCCCCGGGTGGCGTCGATCGTCGACCAGCTCATCGACAAGATGGCGCCGCACGGCGAGGCGGACCTGATGCACGAGTTCGCCATCCCGCTGCCGATGACAGTCATCTGCGAACTGCTCGGCGTGCCGCCGGCCGACCACGACCGGGTGCTCGACTGGACCCAGGTCATCCGCACCTCCGGGTCCACCAGCCGGCCCCCGGCGCAGGAACGGGCCGCGGTGCAGGAGGCCCAGCTCCGGCTGCACCAGTACCTGGCCGGGCTGGTCCGCGCCAAGCGTGACGACCCGGCCGACGACATCATCGGCGCGCTGATCAAGGCGGTTGACGCGGACGGGACGCTGTCCGAGGCGGAACTGGTCACCACCACGTTCCTGCTCCTGTTCGCCGGGCACCAGACCACCGCCGACTTCCTCGGCAACGCCGTGCTTGCCCTGCTCACCCACCCCGAGCAGATGGAACTGCTGCGCACCACGCCGCGGCTGCTGCCGGCCGCGATCGAGGAGCTGCTCCGGTTCGACGGGCCGCTGCCGGTGGCCAGCCCGCGCATCGCCACCGAGGACGTCGACTACCAGGGCGTCCGCATCCCGCGCGGCGCGATCGTCGGGGTGGCGATCAACGCGGCCAACCACGACCCGGCGCACTTCGCCGACCCGGACCGGCTGGACCTGCGCCGGGTCCGGGGCCCGCACCTCGGGTTCGGGCACGGCGTCCACTACTGCCTGGGCGTCTCGCTGGCCCGGATGGAGGCCGAACTCGCGCTCGGGGCGCTGCTGCGCCGGCTGCCCGGACTGCGCCTCGGCGTGCCGCTCGCGCAGGTGCGCCGGCTCCCGGCCGCCTCGCCGTTCCGCGGCCTGCTGGAACTGCCCGTCACCTTCACCGCCTGACGGCGCCGCCGTCGCGCGCCCCCGTCCTCGTCGCAATCATCAAGGAGCAGTCATGGTCTTCCGCAACGTGATCGTCTGTCACATGGTCCCCGGCAGCGAGCAGATCGTCGGCGGCGTGTTCGGCCACTACGACCAGGCCACCCGGCCGCAGGACCTGGGCGTCATCGGCCGGTACCTGCTGTCGCACCACGACCTCTACATCCACGTGATCGAGCGGGAGCAGGACCCGCGGATCTCCGGGCAGACCCGTGGCCTGCCCGCCTTCCAGAAGATCGCCGAGGAGATCGGGCCGTACGTCACTCCGTACCCGCGCTACTGGAAGAACCCGTCGGACTCGGTGGCGAAGGAGTTCTACCACTGGGCGCCCGAGGGCGAGCCCCCCGCCGACACCACGCTCACCGTGATCGTCGGGCGGATCAAGCCGGGCGCCGAGCCGGACGTCGCACGGGTCTTCGGCGAGTCCGACGCCGGGTCGCTCCCGGCCGACCTCGGCGTCACGGGGCGCTGGCTCTACTCGATCGACGACGTCTACGTGCACCTGCTCGAACAGGAGTCGTCGGTGGCCGAGGCCACCCGCGACCGGCACGGCGACAAGCCGGCCTTCGGCAAGGTGATGCAGGACCTGGGCCCGTACATCGAGCCGTACCGGCCGGAGAGGTGGCAGGGCCCGCAGGACTCCGTCGCCACCGTCTTCTACCGCTGGCAGGCCCAGGACTGACCCGATCCGCGCTCCCGTGCACCGGGAGCGCGGAAACGCCGCCCCCCGCCACCGGCCGTACGCCAGGCTGGTGCGGGGGTGCCCGGTGTCGACGAAGGAGATCGTCCAGCACGTCGGGGCGCTGCTGGACCTGGCCGGGGTGCTCGTCATCGCGGTCGGCGTCGCAGTCGCCACGGCGGTGTTCGCGGTGCGCTGCGCTCGGACCCGGCAGGTGGTCGCGCACTACCGGGCGTACCGGCAGGGGGTCGGCCGGGCCATCCTGCTCGGCCTGGAGTTCCTGGTCGGTGGCGACATCATCCGTACGGTCGCGGTGTCGCCCACGTTCACCAGCGTCGGCGTGCTGGCGCTGATCGTGCTGGTCCGCACGTTCCTCAGCTTCTCCCTGGAGGTGGAACTGGACGGCCGGTGGCCCTGGCAGGGCCGGACCCCCGCCGACCGGCCGAGCGTGGGCGCCCGTCCGCAGCGCTGAACGCCGGCCGACATGGCCGGCCGGCGCGGGATGCACCGGACAGTACCCCCAGGGGGTATGGTGGCGGCATGGAGCACGGATCCGGTCACGACACCGCCCACCACGGCGACCACGGCGGCGGGCACGGTGCGCACGCGGGGCACGACCCGGAGCAGTTCCGCCGCCGGTTCTGGCTGAGCCTCGCGCTGACCGTGCCGATCGTCGCCACCAGCCACATGGTGATGGACTGGTTCGGCTACTCCCTCGAGTTCCCGGGCGTGCGCTGGGTCGGCCCGGTGCTCGGCACCGTGGTGTTCGCGTACGGCGGCTGGCCGTTCCTCACCGGCGGGCTGCGTGAGCTGCGCGAGCGTGCCCCCGGGATGATGCTGCTGATCTCGATGGCGATCGTGGTCGCGTACCTCGCCTCGGCCGCCACCAGCCTCGGCCTGTTCGACCTGGACTTCTGGTGGGAGCTCGCCGCGCTGGTCACCATCATGCTGCTCGGCCACTGGCAGGAGATGCGGGCGGTCGGGCAGGCGCGTGGTGCGCTCGGCGCCCTCGCGGCGCTGCTGCCCGACGACGCCGAGCGCCTGGACGACGCCGGGCAGCCGCATCCGGTGCCCGTCGGCGAGCTGCGGGTGGACGACCTGGTGCTGGTGCGCCCCGGCGGGCGGGTGCCGGCCGACGGGCGGATCGTCGAGGGCGCCGCCGAGCTGGACGAGTCGATGATCACCGGCGAGTCGCGGCCGGTGGCGCGTGCCGCCGGTGACCGGGTGGTCGCCGGCACCGTCGCCACCGACTCCACCCTCCGGGTACGCGTCGAGGCCGTCGGCGCGGACACCGCGCTGGCCGGTATCGGGCGGCTCGTCGCGCAGGCGCAGGCCTCCGGCGGGCGCGCGCAGGTGCTCGCCGACCGGTTCGCCGCGCTGCTGTTCTACCTGGCGGCGTTCGCCGGCCTGGCGACGTTCGCGGTGTGGGCGCTGCTCGGCGACAGCGACCAGGCGGTGGTGCGGACCGTGACCGTGCTGGTGATCGCCTGCCCGCACGCGCTCGGCCTGGCGATCCCGCTGGTGGTGGCGCTGTCCACCGCGCTGTCGGCCCGCGCCGGCATCCTGGTCAAGGACCGGCTCGCGCTGGAGCGGATGCGCACCGTCGACACCGTCCTGTTCGACAAGACCGGCACGCTCACCACCGGCCGGCACGCGGTCACCGGCGTGGCGGCGACCGGCGGGCTCGACGAGGCGGCCGCCCTGGCGCTGGCCGGCGCGGTCGAGGCGGACAGCGAGCACCCGCTGGCCCGGGCGCTCGTGACCGCCGCCGACGCCCGTGGCGCCCGCCCGGCCGCGCGCGGCTTTCGTGCGCTGACCGGCCGGGGCGTGCGCGCCACGGTGGACGGCGTCGACTGGGCGGTCGGCGGGCCGGCGCTGCTGCGCGAACTCGGCGCCCCGGTGCCGGACGACCTGGCCCGGGCCGCGCAGGAGTGGTCGGGTCGCGGTGCCGCGGTGCTGCACCTGGTCCGGCTGCCCGAGGGCGGAGCGCCGGAGGTGGTCGCCGCGTTCGGGCTGGAGGACCAGGTCCGCCCGGAGGCGCGGGCCGCCGTGGCCGAGCTGCGCGACCTCGGCGTACGCAAGATCGTGATGATCACCGGCGACGCGCGTCCGGTGGCCGAGGCGGTCGCCGCCGACCTCGGGTTCCGGCCCGGCGTCGACGAGGTCTTCGCCGAGGTGCTCCCGGCCGACAAGGACAAGGCGGTGGCCGAGCTGCGCGGCCGGGGACTGACCGTGGCGATGGTCGGCGACGGAGTGAACGACGCCCCGGCGCTCGCCCGCGCCGACGTCGGGCTGGCCATCGGCGCCGGCACCGACGTGGCGATCGAGTCCGCCGGGGTGGTGCTCGCCGGTTCCGACCCGCGCGGCGTCGGCGGCGTGATCCGGCTGTCCCGCGCCTCGTACCGGAAGATGCGGCAGAACCTCGCCTGGGCGGCCGGCTACAACGTGGTCGCGATCCCGCTCGCCGCCGGTGTGCTGGCCTGGGCCGGGATCGCGCTCAGTCCGGCCCTGGGCGCGGTGCTGATGTCCGCCTCCACCATCGTCGTGGCGCTCAACGCCCAACTGCTGCGCCGGGTCCGGATCGCGCCGGCCGACTGAGCCGCAGCTCCGGCTCCCGAACGGCAGGAAGGCTTGCGGCTGCGAGCGAACATGCCCCTTCCGGCCCGCACCTGCGGGCCGCTAGGGTGGGCGCGTGACGGTGTTCCGGATCGGCGAGGCGGCCGAGCTGCTCGGGGTCAGCGCGGACACGGTCCGCCGCTGGATCGACGCCGGCAAGCTTCCGGCCACCCGCGACGAGCACGGCCACCGGGTGCTCGACGGCGCCGACGTCGCCGCGTTCGTCCGCGCCCCCGGCCACCCCGAGCTGTCCTCGGCCCGTAACCGGCTGCGCGGCATCGTCACCGCCGTCGTCAAGGACACCGTGATGGCCCAGGTGGACATCCAGGCCGGGCCGTTCCGGGTGGTGTCGCTGATGAGCCGCGAGGCCGTCGACGACCTCGACCTCCAGGTCGGCTCCGTCGCCGTCGCGGTGATCAAGTCGACCACCGTCGTGGTCGAGCGGGCCACCACCCCCAGGGGAAGGACCAGTCCGTGACCGTACGGTGGATCCGCGCCGCGCTAGCCGCCGCGCTGGTGACGACGCTCGGCCTGACCGGCTGCGGCGGCACCGACGAGCCGGCCGGGTCCGACGGCGCCGGCCCGGTGACCGTGTTCGCCGCCGCCTCGCTCACCGAGTCGTTCACCAAACTCGGCAAGGACTACGAGGCCGCGCACCCGGGCCGCACCGTCACGTTCAACTTCGGCGGCAGCTCCGGGCTCGCCACCCAGATCACCCAGGGCGCGCCCGCCGACGTGTTCGCCGCCGCCTCCCCGGCCACCATGAAGACGGTCACCGACGCCGGTGACGCCGTCGGCGAACCGGCCGTGCTGGCGCGCAACCAGCTCGTCGTCGCCGTACCCCCCGGCAACCCGGCCCGGGTCGGCGGCCTGGCCGACCTCGCCCGCCCCGGCGTCAAGGTGGCGCTCTGCGCGGAGCAGGTGCCCTGCGGCGCCGCCGCGCGCACCGCGCTCGACGCCGCCGGTGTCCGGCTCACCCCCGCCACGCTCGAACGGGACGTCAAGGGCGCGCTGGCCAAGCTGCGCCTCGGTGAGGTCGACGCCGCGCTGGTCTACCGCACCGACGTCCGCGCCGTACCCGGGCTCGACGCGGTCGAGTTTCCCGAGTCGGCGCGCGCGGTGAACGACTACCCGATCGTGGTGCTGCGCGCCGCCGGCAACCCGGCCGGCGCCCGCGCCTTCGTCGACTTCGTCCGCTCCGACGCCGGGCTCGCCGTGCTCACCGCCGCCGGGTTCCAGGCGCCGCCCGGCGCATGAGCCGCGGCGTACGCCGGCAGCGGGTGCCGATCGCCCTGCTCGTGCCCGCCGGACTGGGCCTGGCCTTCCTCGTCCTGCCGCTCGCCGGTCTGCTGCTCCGGGCGCCCTGGACCACGCTGCCCCGGCGGCTGACCGAACCGGGCGTGCTCACCGCGCTGCGGCTGTCACTCGAGACCGCCACCGTCGCCACGCTGCTCTGCGTGGCGCTCGGCGTACCCCTGGCCTGGCTGCTGGCCCGCGTCGAGTTCCCCGGCCGGCGGCTGGTCCGGGCGCTGGTCACGGTGCCGCTGGTGCTGCCGCCGGTGGTCGGCGGCGTGGCGCTGCTGCTGGTCTTCGGCCGGCGCGGCCTGATCGGGTCGTGGCTGGACGAGACGTTCGGCGTGACGCTGCCGTTCACCACCGCCGGGGTGGTGCTGGCCGAGGCGTTCGTGGCGATGCCGTTCCTGGTCATCGCCGTCGAGGGCGCGTTACGGGGCGCCGACCCCCGGTACGAGGAGGCCGCCGCCACGCTCGGCGCCGGACGCTTCACCACCTTCACCCGGGTCACGCTGCCGCTGGTCGCCCCGGGCGTGGCAGCCGGTGCGGTGCTCTGCTGGGCCCGGGCCCTCGGCGAGTTCGGCGCCACCATCACGTTCGCCGGCAACTATCCCGGCCGCACCCAGACCATGCCGCTGGCGGTCTACCTGGCGCTGGAGACGGACCTGCAGGCCGCGATCGTGCTGAGCCTGATCCTGCTCACCGTCTCCGTGGTCATCCTCGCCGCGCTGCGCGACAAATGGGTCGGCAGCACATGACGGCGCTGCTGGACGCGCACCTCGTCGCCGAGCGGGACGACTTCACCCTCGACGTGCGGCTGCGTATCGCCGCCGGTGAGGTGGTGGCGCTGCTCGGCCCGAACGGCGCCGGCAAGACCACGGCGCTGCGGGTGCTCGCAGGGCTGCACCCGCTGGACGCCGGGCACCTCACGCTCGACGGCGCCGACCTGGACCGCCCGGAGAGCCGGGTGTGGACGCCACCGGAACGGCGGCCGGTCGGCGTGGTGTTCCAGGACTACCTGCTGTTCCCGCACCTGAGCGCGCTGGACAACGTGGCGTTCGGGCCACGCCGCCGGGGCGCCGACAAGCGTGCCGCGCGCGCCCGGGCCCAGGAGTGGCTGGACCGGGTCGGCCTCGGCGACCAGGCCCGCCGGCGGCCCCGGCAGCTCTCCGGCGGGCAGGCGCAGCGGGTCGCGCTGGCCCGCGCGCTCGCCGTCGACCCGGCGCTGCTGCTGCTCGACGAGCCGCTCGCCGCGCTGGACGCGCGGACCCGCCTGGACACCCGCGCCGAACTCCAGCGCCACCTCGGCGCGCATCCCGGTGCGACGCTGCTGGTCACCCACGACCCCCTCGACGCCCTGGTGCTCGCCGACCGACTGGTCATCGTGGAGCACGGCCGGGTCGTGCAGGAGGGCGACGCCACAGCCGTCACGGCCCGGCCGCGCACCGACTACGTGGCCCGGCTGGTCGGCCTCAACCTGCACCGCGGCCACGCCGACGGCCACGCCGTCACAGTCGGTGAGCTGACGCTCACCACCGCCGACGCGGTTGAGGGTGAGGCGTTCGTCGCGTACCCGCCGTCCGCTGTCGCGCTGCACCCGTCCCGGCCGGAGGGCAGCCCGCGCAACGTGTGGGCGGCCACCGTGAGCGGAGTGCAACGCCACGGCGACAACCTGCGCGTGCTACTGGCCGGGCCGGTCGAGGTCGCCGCCGACGTCACGCCCGCCGCCGCGGCCCATCTCGGACTGATCCCCGGCCGCCCGGTGTGGGCGGCGGTCAAGGCAGCCGAGACGCGCGCGTATCCGGCGTGACAAACACCGCTGGTCAGGGCATGTGCGCAGGTGAGAGGTTTGATCTGCGCTCAACCGGTCACTGGGACGGTAGCGACGACGCAAAGGGGGACACGGTGCCCGACACGATCCGCAACAGGTCCAGTCTGGACGCCGACCTGCCACGGGGAGTCACCGACCCGTTGCTCTGGCGGGCCGCGTACGACGTTGCCGTCGCCCACCGGCCCGACGAGTCCGGCCGGTGCGAGAGCCTGCTGTGTGACGGTCGGGTCGCGCCGTGTGACGCGCTGACCGCCGCCCACCGGGCCATGGAACTGGCCGGGGACCGGCACGCCGACCGGGCCGAGCCCGAGACCTGGCGTACGGAGCAGCGCCGGCGCGCCGCCTGAGCATCGGGTCGCGGGCGGTTCGAACCGTGGACGCCCCGCTTCCGTGTTTATGATCGACAACTCGGTCGGAATGCGGGGAAGAGGAGAGTTCGTGACGGTCGACGCCCACGCGTTCTGGCTCCGCGCCCCCGGCGAGGGCGAGATCCGGCCGGTCCGCCTCTCCCCACCCGGCCCGGGTGAGGTGCTGGTCCGCACCCGTTTCTCCGGCGTCAGCCGCGGCACCGAGACGCTGGTGTTCACCGGTCGCGTCCCGGCCGACCAGCACGACGCGATGCGCGCGCCGTTCCAGGAAGGCGACTTCCCGGCGCCGGTCAAGTACGGCTACCTCAGCGTCGGCACCGTCGAGGCCGGCGACGAGCGGCTGCTCGGTCGTACCGTCTTCTGCCTGTACCCGCACCAGAGCGCGTACGTGGTCCCGGCCGACGCCGTGACCGTCGTGCCGGACGCCGTGCCGGCGCAGCGCGCGGTGCTGGCCGGCACGGTGGAGACCGCGGTGAACGCGCTCTGGGACGCCGCGCCGCTGGTCGGCGACCGGGTCACGGTGATCGGCGGCGGGATGGTCGGCTGCGCGGTCACCGCGCTGCTGGCCCGCTTCCCCGGCGTACGCGTGGAACTGGTCGACGCCGACCCGGCCCGGGCCGAGGTGGCCGCCGCGCTCGGCGCCGACTTCGCCGTGCCCGCCGACGCGACCGGCGAGCGTGACCTGGTGGTGCACGCCAGCGCCACCTCCGACGGACTGCAACGCGGCCTGGAGCTGCTGCGCCCGGAGGGCACCGTGCTGGAGCTGAGCTGGTACGGCGACCGGCCGGTCACGCTGGCGCTGGGCGGCGCGTTCCACTCCCGACGGCTGGGCATCCGCAGCAGCCAGGTCGGCACCGTGTCGCCCCGGCGGGCCGACCGCAGTTACGCCGACCGGCTCGCGCTGGCCCTGGACCTGCTGGCCGACCCGGCGTTCGACGCGCTGCTCACCGGCCGGTCCCGCTTCGACCACCTGCCCGACGTGCTGGACCGGCTCGCCTCGGGCGAGCTGCCGGCGCTGTGTCATCTCATCACCTACGGCGAGGAGTGAACGTGTTCAGCGTGACCGTCCGGGACCACATGATGGTCGCCCACAGTTTCCGCGGCGAGGTGTTCGGCCCGGCGCAGCGGCTGCACGGGGCGACGTTCGTCGTCGACGCCACGTTCCGCCGCGCCGAGCTGGACGACGACGGCGTCGTGGTCGACATCGGGCTGGCCACCGAGCAGCTCAAGACCGTGCTCGCCGAGCTGAACTACCGCAACCTGGACGACGATCCGGCCTTCGCCGGGGTGAACACCACCACCGAGGTGCTGGCGCGGACGATCGCCGACCGGCTCGCCGACGCGGTGGCGGCGGGCCGGCTGGGGGAGGGCGCGCGGGGCCTGGCCGGGATCATCGTCACGCTGCACGAGTCGCACATCGCCTGGGCGAGCTACGAGCGGTCGCTCTGACCGGATGACAGTCGTCCACGTGGTGCTGCCGGGCGACATCGACGACCCGGCGAACCCCAGCGGCGGCAACGCCTACGACCGCCAGGTGTGCCGGGGCCTGGCCGCGCGTGGCTGGACGGTACGCGAGCACCAGGTGCCGGGCGGCTGGCCGCACCCGGGGGCAGGGGAACGCGCCGACCTGGCCGGACTGCTCGGGGGGCTGCCCGACGGCGTGCCGGTGCTGCTCGACGGCCTGGTCGCCTCGACCGTCCCGGACGTGCTCGCCCCGCACGCGGCGCGGCTGCGCCTGGTGATCCTGGTGCACCTGCCGATCGAGGGCGAGACGGAGGCGCGGGCGCTGGCGGCGGCCGCCGCCGTGGTCGCCACGAGCGAGTGGACCCGGGACCGGCTGCTCGACCGCTACCGGCTGCGCCCGCAACGGGTGACTGTCGCCCCGCCCGGCGTCACCCCGGCGCCCGTCGCCTCCGGCACGCCCGGCGGGGGACGGCTGCTCTGCGTCGCCGCCGTCACCGCGGTCAAGGGCCACGACGTGCTCGCCGCCGCGCTCGCCGAGGTGGCGGACCTGGACTGGACGTGCGACTGGGTGGGCCCGCCGGACCGGGACCGGGCGTTCGCCGACCGGCTGCGCGGGCGGCTCGCCGCGACCGGGCTGGCCGGCCGGGTCCGGCTGACCGGGCCACGCACCGGCGATGACCTGGCCGCCACGTACGCCGCCGCCGATCTGCTGGTTGCGCCCTCCCGGCGGGAGACGTACGGGATGGTGGTCACCGAGGCGCTGGCCCGGGGCGTACCGGTGCTGGCGAGCGACACCGGCGGCCTGCCGGACACGCTCGGGCACGCCCTCGGCGGCGACCGGCCCGGCCTGCTGGTGCCGCCGGGCGACCCGGGCGCGACCGCCGCGGCGCTGCGCCACTGGCTCACCGACCCGGGCCTGCGGGACCGGCTGCGCCGCGCCGCCCGGCAGCGGCGGCACACCCTCACCGACTGGCCGGTCACAGTGGACCGGCTGGCGACGGCGCTGAAGGAGGCGACAGCGGCATGACCACCTCACTCCCGCCCGGCTTCGCGGACTGGCTGCGACTGCGCGAACCCGCCGACGCGGCGGCCCGCAGCGCCGAGCTGGCCGACGCGGTCCGCGACCGGCTGCCCACCGACCGGCCGATCGTCGTGCACGACCTGGGCAGCGGCACCGGCTCGATGGCCCGCTGGCTGGCCCCCCGGCTGCCCGGCCCGCAGCACTGGGTGCTGCACGAACGCGACGCGGACCTGCTGGCGCTGGCCCGGGCCGGACGGCTCACCGCCGCCGACGGCGCCGAGGTCACGGTGACCACCCGCGGCTCCGACGTCACCCGGCTGACCCCTGCCGACCTGGCCGATGCCCACCTGGTCACCGCGTCCGCGCTGCTGGACATGCTCACCGCCGACGAGGTCGAGCGGATGGTGGCGGCCTGCGCCGGCCACCCGACGCTGTTCGCGCTCACCGTGACCGGGCGGACCGAGTTCACCCCGCCGGACCCGCTGGACGCCGAGCTGACCGCCGCGTTCAACGCCCACCAGCGCCGCACCGTCGACGGCCGGACGCTGCTCGGACCGGACGCGGTGGACGTCGCGGTGGCCGCGTTCCGCCGCCACGGCGTCGAGACGCTGGTGCGATCCACCCCCTGGCGGCTCGGGCCCGAGCAGGCCGAGCTGGCCGCCGAGTGGCTCACCGGCTGGGTCGACGCCGCCGTCGAGGAACGACCGCATCTGTCCGGGCCCGCCGGGACGTATCAGAAGTGGCGGCTCGCCGAGGCCGCCGCCGGCCGGCTCGGCGTGGTGCTGCACCACGCCGACCTGCTCGCCGGCTGAACCGTACCGGCTGCCGGCACGTGACAACCGGTGAGAGCCAGGGAGGACCGTTTGTCACACGTCGCCGTAGCCGGACCCGTACCCGCAGTCACGCCCGCGCCGCCGCGCCGCGCCTGGACGGGCCGTGCCTGGGTACGACCGCTGCTCGGGCTCGCGGTGCTCGCCGTGCTCGTCGCCTCGGTGGGCACCGGCCCGTTCCTGGCCGGGCTGCGGCTGATCGACGCGCCGGCGCTGGCCGCCGCGCTCGGCATCGGCGTCATCACCACCGTCTGCTGCGCCTGGCGCTGGTCGCTCGTCGCCGGCGGTCTGGGCGTACGGCTGCCGATGCGCGCCGCGGTGGCGCACTGCTACCGGGCGGTCTTCCTCAATTCGACGCTCCCCGGCGGCGTGCTCGGCGACGTGCACCGGGCGGTACGGCACGGCCGCGACGCCGGGGACGTCGCCCGCGGCGTCCGGGCGGTGGTGTGGGAGCGCACCGCCGGGCAGGTGGTGCAGGTGGTCATCGCGGTGGCGCTGCTGGCCGCGTTCCCGTCGCCGGTGCGCCGGTACCTGCCGGCGCTGGCGGCCGGACTAGCCATGATCGCGCTGGTGCTGGTGCTGGCCGCCCGCGCGGTGCCCCGCTCCGGGGCGTCCCGTTTCGCCCGGGCGGCCCGCACCGCGCTGACCGACGTGCGCTCCGGGGTGCTGGGCCGCCGGACCTGGGCCGGAGTCGTGATCGCCTCGACAGTGGTGTTCGCCGGTCACCTGGCCACGTTCGTGGTGGCCGCCCGCACGGCCGGCGCGGACGCCCCGTTGTCGCACCTGCTGCCGCTGACGCTGCTCGCGCTGCTGGCCATGGCGGTGCCGCTGAACGTGGGCGGGTTCGGTCCGCGCGAGGGGGTGGCCGCCTGGGCGTTCGCCTCGGCCGGGCTGACCGCCGCGCAGGGTGTGGCGACCGGCACTGTGTACGGCGCGCTGGTGCTGGTGGCCAGCCTGCCCGGCGCCGCGGTGCTGCTCGCACGGCGGCTGCCCCGGCGCGAGCCCGGCAACTGTCGGTGATCCCGCCTACGGTGGGGGAGCGAGGTGTGCGTCGCCGGGCCCGCCCGGCGACCGGACGACAGGAGAACCATGGACGAAACCCTGCCCACCGCGACGGTCCGGACCCGCGTCACGGTTCCGCTGCGGTTCCCCGACGGGTACGTGACCACGGCCCGCGTGCACACCTTCCACGGTCTCGTCGACGGTCGCGAGCACCTGGCGTTCGGGCTCGGTGAGCACGCCGACGCCGACCCGCCGCTGGTCCGTCCGCACAGCGAGTGCCTCACCGGGGACGTGTTCGGCAGTCAGCGCTGCGACTGCGGGCCGCAGTTGCGCGAGGCGGTCGAGCGGATCGCCGAGTCGGGTGGCTACCTGCTCTACCTGCGGCAGGAGGGGCGTGGCATCGGCCTGTACGCCAAGCTCGACGCGTACGCCCTGCAGGACGGCGGCCTGGACACGTACGAGGCGAACCTGGCGCTCGGGCGCGGCGCGGACGAGCGCGACTACACGGTGGCCGCGCAGATGCTCGGCGCGCTGGGCGTGGACCGGGTGGCCCTGCTCAGCAACAACCCGGACAAGGCGGCCCAGCTCGAGCGGCTGGGCGTGACGGTGGCCGACCGGGTGTCCACCGGCGTGCACCTGTCGCCGGCGAACGCCGGTTACCTGGCGGCCAAGGTGACCCGCGCCGACCACGCCCTCGACCTGCCGTTCGTGCCGTGACCACCCGTCCGTACGTGCTGCTCAGCTGCGCGATGTCGATCGACGGCTACATCGACGACGCGACCACCGAGCGGCTGCTGTTGTCGAACGACGACGACCTGGACCGGGTGGACGCGATCCGGGCCGGGTGTGACGCGATCATGGTGGGCGCGGCCACAGTGCGCCGCGACGACCCCCGCCTGCTGGTGCGCAGCGAGCGCCGCCGC
The DNA here is from genome assembly GCF_050948515.1 of Micromonospora sp. CA-248089. Lineage (NCBI taxonomy): Bacteria > Bacillati > Actinomycetota > Actinomycetes > Micromonosporales > Micromonosporaceae > Micromonospora > Micromonospora sp. CA-248089. Next base: position 3,729,450 of record NZ_CP192016.1, on the reverse strand, counting down.
GCCGAGCGGGTGGCGCGCGGCCTGCCCCCGTCGCCGCTGAAGGTGACCGTCACCGGCAGCGGCGACCTCGATCCGGAGGCCCGGTTCTTCACCATGGGTGACGGGCTCAAGCTGGTGTACTGCCCGAGCGGGGTGGTGGACAAGGCCCGTGAGCAGGTCGGCGCCGTGTCGACTGTGGTCGACGCGGGGGATCCGGCCACCCCGGAGGCGGTGGTGGCCGACCTGGCCGGGCGCGGGGTGACGCGCCTGATGGTGGAGGGCGGCGGCTCGATGCACCGCCAGTTCCTCACGGCCGGCCTGGCCGACGAGTTGCACCTGGTGGTCGCGCCGTTCTTCGTGGGGGACGGGCGGGCGCCGCGCTTCGTCGGGGACGGCCGCTTCCCGTGGCACCCGGGCCGTCGGGCCCGGGTGGTCGAGGTACGCCAGATCGGCGACGTGGTCCTCACCCGCTACGCGCTGTCCGACCGCTGCCCGGCCTGACCCGTCCCGCCCGGTCCGCTCTTGTGCAAGCTCACGGTCGTGATTAGTTTGTTGACCATCCATACGAACTAATCCACTGCGCTTCCCTTCCCGAAGGGGGACCGATGACCGCGCACCACCCCGACCCGGGCTCCTCGCGCCGCCGCTTCCTCGGCCTGGTCGGCCTCGGCGTGGCCGCCACCACCACCGGCCCGCTGCTCGCCGGCTGTTCGGAGAAACCGGCCGGCTCCGGCGCCGCCCAGAACCTCGACGCCGTCTCCGGCCTGCTGCCCACCCGCAAGGACCTGCCCGGCGGCATCACGCCCGACATCACCGGTACGCGCCCGGTGCCCGACGGCTACACCCGCTACCCGGCGAATCTGATCGACGCCGTCACCGACAAGCCCGGCACCAGCGGCAAGCAGGTCACCGCCATGACCCCCGCCTGGGGCCCGGCACCGCCCGGCGTCGCGCAGAGCGCCTACCTCCAGGCCGTGAACGCCGAGCTGGGCACGCCGGTCAACTTCACCATCCAGGACGGCAACACGTACGCCGACAAGCTCAACGCGATGCTCGGCGCGCGCGACGTGCCGGACCTGCTGTGCGTACCGGGGTGGGAGGTGGAGAAGATCCCGCGCTTCGCCGAGGCGATCAAGGTGCTCTTCGAGGACCTGACCGATCACCTGAAGGGCGACGCCGCCGCCGCGTACCCGATGCTGGCGAGCTTCCCCACCGGGGCCTGGCGGCGGGCGGTGTGGAACGAGCGGATCATGTCCGTGCCCAACCCCACGGACGGGCCGTTCCCGTGGGCGCTGTTCACCCGCAAGGACGTGCTCGACGCCCGCGGCCTGGGCGTGCCGGCGAACCTGGACGACCTGCTCGCCGCGGCCAAGCAGGTCACCGACCCGGCGCGCAAGGTGTGGGCGTTCAACGACGTGTTCGCCATGATCCAGATGTTCCACAAGGTGCCGGGCCACAAGGGCGGATGGCGGGTCACGTCCGACGGCACGCCCGAGTTCAAGTACGAGACCCCGGAGTTCCGCCGCGCGCTTGAGGTCATGGCCAAGATCTACGCGGACGGCCTGGTCCACCCGGACATCGTGGCCAGCAAGGGCGCGGACGCCAAGCAGCTGTTCGCCAAGAACGGCGCGATCGTGTTCCTCCAGGACGGCGTCGGTTTCTGGCAGGGCGCCCAGGCCGAGCACCAGAAGACCAACCCCAAGCTGAACATCCAGCCGGTGCCGGTCTTCTCCGCCACCGGCGGCGACCCGCTGGTCTGGGGCGACGACGAGCCGATCTCCTACACGTTCGTCAAGAAGGGCCTCGGCAAGGACCGGGTCCAGGAGCTGCTGCGGATCATCAACTGGTGCTCCGCGCCGCTGGGCAGCCAGGAGGCGCAGCTGCGGGACTTCGGCGTCGCGGGCAAGCACCACACCCCGTCGCCGAACGGGCCGGTCAAGACCGACCTGGCGTTCAAGGAGATCGCCAACCAGTACTTCTTCATCAGCGGCCGCAACCCCACCATCGGGCCGTTCCCCGACACCCCGCGCTTCGTGCCGGACGTGCTCGCGTACTCCAACGAGATGGTCAAGCACATGGAGCCCAACCCGTGGGCCGGGGTGAAGCTGGAGATGCCCGCCGCCTACAAGGCCAACCAGGTGCCCACCGAGGACAAGTTCACCGACGTGCTGCGCGGCCGCCGACCGCTGAGCGACGTGGACGCCATCGTCAAGGAGTGGAAGGCCGCCGGCGGCGAGGAGGCCCGGAAGCTGCTCGCCGACGCGCTGCCCAAGGCGGGCCGATGAGCGAGCCGGCCGTCCTGGCCGGGCCCGAACAGGCCCGGCCGGACGCGCCGGCCCCACCGGGCCGCCCGCCCCGCCGTCGCCCGTCCCGCCGCCGGGTGCCGCTGCGCACCCGGCTGTGCCGGGACTGGCAACTGCTCGCCATGGTGGCGCCCGGCTTCGGAATCCTGCTGATCTTCAGCTACCTGCCGATCGCCGGCAACGTGATCGCGTTCCAGGACTACAACCCCTACCTCGGCGACAACCCCTGGCAGGCGTTCCTGCACAGCGACTGGATCGGCTTCGGGCAGTTCCAGCTGCTGTTCTCCGACCCGGCGTTCTGGGACGCGTTCCGCAACACGCTGGCGATCACCGCGTTCCAGCTCGTGTTCTTCTTCCCGCTGCCGATCCTGCTGGCCATCGCGCTGCACAACCTGCTGTCCAGCCGGCTGCGCGGACTGATCCAGACGATCGTCTACCTGCCGCACTTCTTCAGCTGGGTGCTGGTGGTGACGTTCTTCGTCGCGATGCTCGGCGGCGCCGGGCTGCTCGCCCAGAGCATGCGCGAGGCCGGGATGCAGCCGTGGAACGTGATGACCAACCCGGACACGTTCATCGTCCTGGTCACCGTCGAGGCGGTGTGGAAGGACGTCGGCTGGGGCACCATCGTCTTCCTGGCCGCGCTGTCCACCATCGACCAGAACCTCTACGAGGCCGCCGCCGCCGACGGCGCCGGCCGATGGCGGCGACTGTGGCACATCACGCTGCCCGGCCTGCGCCCGGTGATCGTGCTGCTGCTCATCCTGCGGCTGGGCGACGCGCTCTCGGTCGGCTTCGAGCAGTTCCTGCTGCAACGCGACGCCGTCGGCCGGCAGGCCGCCGAGGTGCTCGACACCTTCGTCTACCACTTCTCCATCGCCACCGGGAACTACGGCTACGGCGCGGCGGCCGGACTGTTCAAGGCCGTCATCGGGCTGGTTCTCATCCTGGCCGCCAACCGGGTGGCGCACATGCTCGGCGAACGAGGGATCTACTCGAAGTCATGACCACGCTCATCCGCCGGGCCGCCGGCGACCGATCCCGCCGGCCGGTGTGGCAGGAACCGCCCACCCCGCTCGGGCAGGGGCTCAAGGCCGTGATGCTCACCGTGCTGGTCGCGGGCGTGCTGTTCCCGCTCTGGGTGATCCTGGTGACCAGCCTCTCCTCCCGGGAGACCATCGCCCGGGCCGGCGGGCTGGTGGTCGTGCCCCGGGGCATCGACACGTCCGCCTACGAGACGATCTTCGCCGGTGGCGCTGTCACCCGGGCGCTGTGGATCAGCACGCTGGTCACCGTCTTCGGCACCGCCATCGCGCTGACGGTCACCGTGCTCGCCGCGTACGGGCTGTCCCGCCCCGGCTCGCTGGGACACCGCTGGCTGCTGGCGTACTTCCTGATCCCGTTCCTGGTCTACCCGCCGCTCGTGCCGCGCTACCTGGTGGTCACCGGGCTGGGGCTGAAGGACACCATCTGGGCGCTGGTCCTGCCGCCGGCGATCAGCGTGTTCAACCTGGTCGTGGTGCGCGGGTTCTTCCAGGGCATCCCGTCGGAGCTGCTGGACAGCGCCCGCATCGACGGCGCGAGCGACTTCCGTACGCTCGCGCGCATCGTGCTGCCGCTGTCCCGCGCGGTGATCGCGGTGGTCGGCCTGTTCTACGCGGTCAGCTACTGGAACGTCTGGTTCGACGCGCTGCTGTTCATCGACCGCAACGACATGTACCCGATCCAGCGGGTGCTGCAGAGCTACCTGCTGGCCGGGCAGGCCCCGCACACCTCCGGCGGCAGCAGCGGGGTGACCATGCCGCCGACCGAGGCGGTCAAGATGGCGGTGGTGGTGCTGACCGTCGCGCCGATCGTCGCTGTCTATCCGTTCATCCAGCGGCACTTCGTCAAGGGCGTGCTGATCGGCGCGGTGAAGGGCTGAGACCGCGGGTCTGTCAGAGCACCTGGGACAGGAAGCGCCGCAGCCGAGGATGCTCGGGTGCCTCGAACACCGCCTCCGGTGGCCCGGACTCCAGCACCACGCCCGCGTCCATGAACGCCACCGTGTCGGCGACGCTGCGCGCGAACCCCATCTCGTGGGTCACCACGACCATCGTCATCCCGGCGGCGGCCAGGTCCGCCATCACCGCCAGCACCCCCTTGACCAGCTCCGGGTCCAGCGCGCTGGTCGCCTCGTCGAACAGCATCACCTGCGGGCGCAGCGCGAGCGCCCGCGCGATGGCGACGCGCTGCTGCTGGCCGCCGGAGAGCTGCGCCGGCCGCGCGTCCGCCTTGCCGGCCAGGCCCACCAGGTCGAGCTGGGCGCGGGCCAGCGCCACCGCCTCGTCCTCGCTCAGCTTCTTGAGCTTGCGCAGCGCCAGCGTGATGTTGCGCAGCACGCTCAGGTGCGGGAACAGGTTGAACTGCTGGAACACCATGCCGATGCGCTGACGCAGGGCGTCCGGGTCGTCGCGCAGCACGCTGCGCCCGTCCAGCAGCACGTCGCCCCGGTCCGGCTCGATCAGCCGGTTGATGGTGCGCAGCAGCGTCGACTTGCCGGAGCCGGACGGGCCGATGACGCAGGCCGCCCGGCCCCGGGCCACGTCCAGGTCCGCGCCGCGCAGCACCCGGTGCGCGCCGAAGGCCAGGTGCACGTCGCGGACGGCCAGGCTGACCGAGGTCGTGGTGGTGGTCATCGCGGGTCCTTTCCGGACGGCGTGAGGTCGATCGGCTCGGCATCCGGCTCCGGCTCGGGCGGCGCGGCCGGGCGGCCCTGCCGCAGGCGCCGGTCCAGCCAGTTCACCGCGTGGGTCAGCGGCACGGTCAGCACCAGGTAGAACAACCCGGCCAGCAGCAGCGCGGACTGGTTACCGGTGTTGGCCGCGTAGTCCTGCCCGATCCGGAACAGCTCCCGCTGGCTGGCCAGCAGGCCGAGGAAGTAGACCAGGCTGGAGTCCTTGATCAGCGCGATGAGCTGGTTGACCCAGGCGGGCAGCACCCGGCGAACGCCCTGCGGGATGATCACCAGGCGCATCGCCTCGCCCCAGGAGAAGCCGAGCGCCCGCGCACCCTCCAGCTGGGCGGCCTCCACGCTCAGGATGCCGGCCCGGAAGATCTCACCGAGGTAGGCGGCGGCGATCAGCGACAGCGCCAGCACGCCCAGCGGGTACGGGTTCGGGCCCCACACCTGCATGCCGAGCGGTGCCAGGCCCACGCCGATCAGGAGGATGGTCGCCGCGGCCGGCAGGCCGCGGAACACGTCGGTGTAGACCCGCGCCGGCCACCGCAACCATCGGGTACGCGAGATGCCGGCGACGGCCAGCAGCATGCCCAGCACCGAGCCGAGCAGGGCGGCGGAGACCGCCAGGGTGAGCGTGTTGGGCAGCCCGACGGTGAGCATCTCGGGCAGCGCCTCGCGCATCGAGTCCCAGTCGCAGAATGTCTCCCACAGCGTGCTCAGTGGATCCATGTCCGCTCCGTCCGCCCCGCTCGTGCTCGGTTACCGGTTCAGGAAGCCGCCGACGGCGACGGCACGGCCACCGAGCCGCTGCCCGGCTTGAAGTCGGCCGGGATCGGCCGCCCCGGGTAGTACTCGGCCTGCAGACGGCTCCAGGTGCCGTCGGCGATCACCTCGTCGAGGCCCTTGTTCAGCGCCTCGCGCAGCTTGTCGTCGCCCTTCGCCACCGCGTACGCGGTCGGGGTGGGGCTGAGCTGCTTCGCCGCGACCTTGATCTTGCCGTTGCTGTCGGCGGCGGACTTGTCGCCGATCTCGGCCGGGGCGATCCAGGCGTCGGCGGTGCCGGCCTTGAGCTGGTTGATCGCGCTGTTGTAGTCCGGCACCCGCACCGGGTCGAGGTTCTGCTTGGTGGCGTAGTCGTCCTGCACGGTGCCCTGGACGACCACCACCCGCTTGCCGGCGAGCTGGTCGAAACCGGTGAGCGTGGAGCCGGCGGGCACGTCCAGGCCGAAGTAGCCGAAGTCGTAGCCGTTGCCGAAGTCGACAGTCTTCTTCCGCGCCTCGGTGATCGTGATCGAGGAGCTGCCCACGTCGAACTTGCCGCTGTTGACCTGGGCGAGCAGGCCGGAGAAGTCGGTGCCGACGAACTCCACCTTCAGGCCGATCTTGCCGGCCACCGCGCGCAGCAGCTCGTTGTCGAAGCCGGTGAACTTGCCGTCCTTGAGGAACACGTTCGGCGGGGCGTCGGTGAGCGTGCCGGCGCGGATCACGCCGGGCTGGAGCAGGCCGTACGGATTGTCGGCCGCGTCGGTCTCGTCGCTGCCGCAGGCGGTGAGCGCGGTGACGGCGAGCAGGGCGGCCGCGCCGACGGCGGCGGCACGGGTCAGGACGGTACGGAAACGCACGATGTCTCTCCAGAGTGGATGGACGCGCGGAGGTGCGCGTCGGCGCCGGCCCGCCGGGCAGACGGCCGGGCCGGAGAAGGTGGATCGGAAAAAGGAGGGGGCGTTCGCTCAGCGCACGAGGCGACAGGCGTCGCTGCACACCCGCATCAGGTCGACGTGGCGGCGCTTGACCAGCGCGAAGCGGGCCGGGTACGCGGCGACGTCGCCGGAGGGGGTGGAGGGTGGTGCGGACATCGGTCTCCCTGGTCTGTTGCTGACCTGGGTGCCAGGCCACGCTTGCACCGGCGGCTGCCGGTGCCTGGTCTTCACCCGGGGCACCCCACCGCGGAGGAGGGTTGCCGGCCAGCGAGCCGGGGCTTCGCGCTGGCGCTCATGACCTGCCCAGAAGGCTAGCAGCACCGCCGTGGCGGTCGTCCAGCGGTTATGACCACCCTCACGCGCGGCGCCTTACCGACGGGCCGGGACGACCGGCGCGTCGCGGCCGGTGCCGTGCCGTGACGGGCTGTGCTGCTCGTGGTAGTCCTGTTCGACGTTGACGGTCCAGACGTCGTGCTCCGCGCCGTGCGCGATGTTCTCCGCGGTCAGCATCGCGGTGAGCATCGAGTGGTCGGCGTTGTTGTACCGGTGCATGCCGTTGCGCCCGACCGGGTGCACGTTCGGCACGTTCGCGGCCAGCCAGTCCCGGATCACGTCGACGTTGTGCTGGTACCGCTCGTCGTAGACCGGGTACGCCTTCGGCATCCGGACCACGTAGCCCGCCTCCACGCACCCGGGCTTGACCAGGCCCAGCCGCTCCAGCTCGGCGGTGGCGAACGCGATCAGCTCGGCGTCCGGCGTCCGCCACATCTCGTCGCCCTCGAACACGAAGTACTCCAGCCCCAGGCAGGTCCGCCCGTCCTTCACCAGGTACGGCGACCACGAGCCGAAGTTCTGGATCCGGCCCACCCGGGCTGCCGGGTCGTGCACGTAGATCCAGTTGTCCGGGAACGAGAACTCCTCCGGCACCACGAGCGCCACGGTCAGGAAGTCCCGGTACCGCAGGTCGTCGGCGGCGGCCCGCACCTCCGGCGGCGCCTCCGGGCGCATGGCCCGCACCAGCGCGGAGATCGGCATCGAGGAGATCACGTGCGCGGCCCGCTCGGTCCACTCCCCGCCCGCGTCGGCCACCGTCACGGCGGTGGCCCGCCGCGCGGCCGGATCCCGGTGCACCTCGGTCACCCACGTGCCGGTGCGTACCGTGCCGCCCCGCTTGGCGACCTCCTCGGCGCAGCGCTCCCACATCATCCCCGGGCCGTGCTTCGGGTACTGGAACTCCTCGATCAGGCTGGTCACGTCCGTACGGTTGCGCCGGGGCAGCAACGCATTCCGCATCGCCGTCGCCAGCGACAGGTTCTTGATCCGCTGGGCGGCCCAGCCGGCCTGCAACCGGTCCGCTGGCATGCCCCAGACCTTCTCCGTGTACGTCTTGAAGAAGATCGAGTAGAGCCGCCAGCCGAACCGCGCCGACACCCACCCCTCGAAGTGCGACTGGTCCTTCGGCGGGCGCAACCGGGCCCGGCCGTACGAGCCCAGACAGCGCACCGCCTCCAGCACCCCGAGGTTGCGCAGCGCGTTGCCGGCGCTCAGCGGGTAGTCGAACAGCGCGCCCCGGTAGTAGATCCGGCTCATCCGCGGCCGGAGCAGGAAGTCCTCGTCCGGCAGGATCTCGTGCCAGAAGTCCTCGACCCGGGCCACCTTCGTGAAGAAGCGGTGCCCCCCGATGTCGAAGCGCCAGCCGTCGCGCTCCACCGTCCGGCTGATCCCGCCCACCACGTCGTCGGCCTCGTACACCCGGACCGGCTCGCCGTGCCGCAGCAGCTCGTACGCGGCGGTCAGCCCGGCCGGCCCCGCCCCGATGATCACGGTCCCGTCGCCGTCACCCATGCCGTCCGCGCCCCCCGCCATCAGCCTCACGATGCGGCGCCGCGCTTACCCGCCCAGCCGACAACCTCACCTGCCCGCCCACACCGATCCACCACCCGGCCCGCCCTGGGCTCGCCCTCGCCCGCCCACCCCGCCCTCGCCCGCCCACCCCGCCCTCGCCCGGCCCGGCTCGCCCCGTCGATCATGAAGTTGACGGCGTTCGGTGTCCGATTCGTCACCGCCAAGTTCATGATCGACAGGGCGGGGCCGGGGCCGGGGCGGAGCCAGACGGGTGTGGGCGGGGCCGGACGGGGAATGCGGGCCGGGTTTTCCGGCCGGGCACGTCGGCCAGGGGCCGACCGGTGGGAGCGCGATGGTGGAGGAGCGGCGGGTCGAACCCGGCGGCGCGGCCGAACCCAACCGCGCGGCCGAACCCAACCGCGCGGCCGAACCCAACCGCGCGGCCGAACCCAACCGCGTGGTCGAGCCCGACCTCGCGGCGGAACGCGACCGCGCGGCCGGACCTTCCGGCGGGGCGCGGTCCGGGCGTACCCGATGGTGGTCGCGCAGGGCTCCGGTCGTCCGGCGACTGCCCGAGCCGTGGGGATTCGTGCTCGCCGTCTTCGCCGGCTCGAAGCTCGTGCTCAGCCTGCTCGGCGTACTGGTGCTCGCCGCGTGGGACGGCGTGCCGGGGGCGCCGCCGCCCGACGAGACCGGGATGCGGGCCCAGCAGGACGCGATCTCGTCGCACCGCTGGTTCTCGCTCTGGTTCGCCTGGGACTCGTTCCTCTATGAGCACCTGGCCCGGCTGCCGCTGGACCGGCCGTGGCCGGACTTCGGCTTCCCGCTGCTCTACCCGTTCCTGGCCCGGCCGCTCGCGCCGCTGCTCGGCGGGCACACCGCATGGGCGCTGCTGCTCGTGAGCAACGTGGCGCTGGTGTTGCAGCTCTACTACGCGTACCGGCTGGGGGGCCGGCTGTTCGGCGGCGCGGGACCGGACGACGGCCGGCGGGCGGTCCGGTACCTGCTGCTCCTGCCGACGGCGTTCCTCTTCCAGGCGGCGCTCACCGAGTCGCTGTTCGTCTGCCTCGCGCTCGCCGCCTTCTGGTACGCCGAGCGCGGCCGCTGGCTGCTCGTCGGAGTGGTCGGCTACTTCCTGGCGATGAGTCGCTCAGTCGGCTTCCTCGTGGTGGTGCCGCTGGCGCTGGTGCTGCTGCGCGAGCACGGCTGGCGGGCGGGACCCCGCCGGTGGCCGCGCCTGCTGCGGAAGGGCTGGCCGTTGGTGCTGGTCCCGGCGGGCTGGCTGACGTTCATGGCGTTCTGCCGCTGGCAGAGCGGGGACTGGTTCGCCTACCAGCACACGCAGGAGACCGGCTGGGGGATCCGGCTGCAGAACCCGCTCGCGACGGTCGCGTCTGCGCTGTTCGGCGGCAACTCGGTCAACGCCCTGCGGGTCTGGATCGCGGTGGCGATGCTGGCGGTGGCGGTCGTCGGGCTGCGCCGGCGGGCCGACTGGCCGTACCTGGTCTACACGATCGTCGTGGTGCTGGTGCCGCTGTCGATGGGGCCGCCGGTGTACAAGAGCCTCCTGCGCTACCTGCTCGCCGCCTTCCCGGTGGCGTTCGTGCTGGCCCGGTGGGCGCGGCGGCCCGGCCTCGACGGCTGGCTCACCGCCGCGCTGGCGCTGCTGCAGGGCGCGTTGTTCGCGGTGTGGCTCACCTACTGGACCCACCTGATCATCTGACCGCTGCCGCTGCCGCTGCCGCTGCCGCTGCCGCTGCCGCTGCCGCTGCGGCCGTCGTGCCGTTGCGGCCGTCCGGCGGGACGGCCGGGCGGGCCGCAGAATGGGCGGATGACCGACCGGCGGGTGACAGTCGACGACCTCGGTGCGTGGTTGATCAAGGGGAACGCGGACGCGGTGGACCTGACGGCCCGCTTCTCCGCCGACCCGCGCGTCACCGGCTGGTGCGTCCGCCCGGGTTACCGGGTGCGGCTGATGCGCGCCGGCCAGCCGGTCGTGTTCTGGGCCAGCGGCAGCCGGGGCCGGGCGCCGTACGGCGTCTGGGGCGTCGGCCGGATCGCCGCTGCTCCCGAGCCCGGGGCACCGGGGGAGGCGTGGACCGCGCCGCTGGACCTGACGATCCTGGACGAGCCGCTGCGGGTACGCCGCGAGGTGCTGCGCGCCGACCCGCGGCTGGCCGGCGCGGAGGTGCTCCGGCAGCCGCAGGCGGCGAATCCGTCCTACCTGACCGTGGCGCAGTTCGAGGCGCTGCGCGGATACCTGCCCGCCCGGCTGAACCGCTGATCTCGATCCGGGGATCCGGACGGATTCCGCTCGCCGGCCGCCGTCGACGCGGAAGACTTTCGCCAACGGAGGTGTCAGTCATGGCCGGTTCATCCCGGGTCTCCCGCACGGCGCACGCGTCCCCGGTACGCCGGGCCGCCCTGGTGGTCGGCATCGTCTTCCTGGTGGTGGGTGTGCTGGGGTTCATCCCCGGCATCACCACGAACTACGACACGATGATGTTCGCCGGGCACGAGTCCCGGGCGAAGCTGCTGGGCCTTTTCCAGGTGTCGGTCCTGCACAACATCGTGCACCTGCTCTTCGGCGTGGCCGGGCTGGCGCTGTCCCGGACGGTCTCCGGCGCCCGCGCGTACCTGATCGGCGGCGGTGCCATCTACCTGGTGCTCTGGCTCTACGGCCTGGTGATCGACCACGACAGCGGCGCCAACTTCGTACCGCTCAACGGCGCCGACAACTGGCTGCACCTGTTCCTGGGCGTCGGCATGATCGCCCTCGGGGTGGCGCTCACCCGCCGCCCGGCGCGCCGCGCCTGACTGGTCCGTCCGGCGGACCGCGCCTGACGGCCGGGCTGGGGTGCCGCGCCTGACGGCCGGGCCGGCGCGCGTCCGCGTGCCGGCCCGTTGCCTGCCCGGGGTTACGAGGCGCCGGTTCAGGCGGCCAGGGCACCGGCGAGCCGCCGGGCCTCGGCGACGAGTCGGCTGCCCCCGCCCCGCGCCACCACGTCGGCCAGTCCGGGTACCTCGATCCGGACGCCCGTCGCGGTCGCCGCCTCGGCCGCCACCGCCAGCAGGTCCGGCGTGCCCCGGGGCGGCGTCGGCGCGGTCAGCAACGGCGGCAACGCCGCGGCGAGCAGCCGCCACACGCTCAGCCGGGCACCCGCCGCCAGCGCGTCGCGCAGCGGCGTGACGGCTCGGGTGAGGATCACCTGTCCCTGCGCCCCCATTTCGCCCAGATGCCCGCCGACCGCCGGCGCGTCCAGGTCACCGGCAGCGGCCAGGAGCAGCAGCGCGTCGAGCGCGGCGACCCGGTCCGCCTCGTGCCGGGCGCACAGCCCGTACGCCACGGCCAGGTCCAGCGCGGGCCCGCCCGCACCTGTGCACTCGGCGAGCGCCAGCAGGACCGGCCCTCGTCCGCCGAGATCCTCCTGGGCGGCCATCGCCAGCTCGGGGAGGACATGGGCGGCGACCACGCCCCGGTGCCCGGGCAGGACGGCCGGCCACAGGTCGTCGGTGCCGAAGGTGCGGGTGCCGATCGCCGGGGGCGTCAGGGTGATCAGGCCGAACCGGTCGTCCACGTCGGCCGACGGGGTGAGCGCGACCAGCCGGCGTCGTTCCGGCAGCGAGTCGTAGCTCCAGTCGTGCGTGCGGGAGCGTTCCCGCCGGCCCACCGTCACCACCTCCTGCGCCGGCACCGGCAGGATCTCGCCGCGCAGCCAGGCCGCCAGTTCGATCCCGGCGGTCGTGCCGAGCGCTTCCGCGCGTGCCGCCAGCGGCTCGTCGACGACGGCGGGCAGGCGCAGGAACGCCTGCCCGCAGTCCCACAGCCAGTACGGCCGGTCGCCGAGCGCGGCCAGCCGCTCGTAGAGCACCACCGGTTCGATCGCTCCGGTGGCCGAGGTGGGCGCGGACAACAGCCCGGGATCGTCGTGACCGTCCAGCCGTTGCCCGGCCTCGGCCAGGCGCAACCGGTAGAGCCATCTCGGCGCGGGACGCCCCGACGCCGCCTGGGCGGACCGGGACGTCGCCAGCACCGAGGCCCAGTGGTCCCGGCGGCGGGTGGCGTCACCGATCCCGGCGGCGGCCAGCAGCAGCCCGTTCATCTGCGCCGCCGGGAGGAACCGGGTCCAGGTTTCGTGGTACTCGGTCACCTGGCCCCGGCGCAGCACCGGGCCCAGCGCTGCCGCGACCCGGTCGCGCTCGCGGGTGCCCAGCCGCACCAGGCCGTCCATGACCCGTTCGAGAACGGCTGCCGGCCACTGCCCGCGCAGGGCCGCGGCGACCTCCTCCACCAGTTCGTCCACGTCGTCGATCGGCGGCGGCGCGGCCGCGGCCGGCAGTAGCGGTGGCAGGTCGTCGCGGGCCTCGACCACCGTGGCCACGGCCGCCGGCCGGTGACCGTGCCGCGCGGCAAGCATCAGCGCGCGCTCGCGCAGGCCGGCGTCCGGGTGGTCGGCCGCCACGGCGAGCACGGCGCCGATCTCCGGGGCCAGGTCCGGGTGCTGCCGGGCCAGCAGGTCGAGCCAGGACACCTGCGCCCGGACCAGCGCCTTCTCCGGCCGGGCCAGGACCGTCCGGGCGGCCTCGCACAGCGCTTCCGGCTCGGCGGCGTCGCCTGCCTCCCGCAGCGCCCGCTGGGCGGTGCGGGCCACCGGCCCGGGACCGTCGGTGAGCAGCCGCAGATAGGCGTTCGACCGCACCGCCACCTCGTCCGGGGTCGGCGCGAGCAGATCGTGCAGGGCCAGGAACGGCCGCAGTGCGCCCGGCCGGTCGCCGCGAAGCAGCCGGCCGAGCACGCCGTTGAGCAGGGCCGCGCGGTCGAGCCGGCCCTCCGCCGCCAACGCCACCAGCGCCCGGGGCACCGCATTCGAGTCCGTGCCCGCGCCGTCGCCGCGGGCCAGTTCGGTGCCCACACCGTCCACCTCGAACAGGCGCGGCAGCAGCGCGTCGAGGAACGGGTCCGCGCGGAGCCGGTCCACGGTCGGCAGGCGCGTCCCGCGCGGGACCGGCCAGCCCTGCGCGGCGGCCCAGCCCCGCACGAAGTCGTCAGCGGTCGGCGGCGGCGCCTTCTCGGCCAGCAGGAGACCGGCGACGAACCGCCAGCCCGCGACCATCCGGTCCCGGGGGAGCCGGTCGGCCAGCTTGTACGCCACGTCCGCCAGCCAGGTCACGCCGCGTTCCCGGGCGACGTCGACCACCGGCGCGGCGTCGACACCGCTCAGCCAGACCGAGCGGCGGCCGAGCAGCGCGGCCACCTTCGTCGGCGTGCTCAGCGTCCCGGCCGCGGCCACCGCCAGCGTCGCCGCCTCGCCCTGCCACCACCAGGCGTCCCGCCGGCGGCGCACCTCGGCGACCAACTCGTCGCCGAGCACCCGCCGGGCCGGCTCGTCCAGCCCGGCCAGAGCCGACCGGACCTCCGACATCCTGCCGCTCACCACCGCCTCGACGAAGCCGCTCACGACAGCGCCTCCACCGGCGCCGCGACCATAGACACGGCCAGCGCGTGCCGGCACGGCCCCCGCTGCCCGCGGTGCCGGGCCCACCAGCGGCACGTGCAGGAGTACGCGCCGTCCGGGTGGCGGCGTACCCGATAGACCTCGGCGTCGGTGCGTACCGTCGCGTCCTCGCCGTCCCGCTCGACCGCGCCGCGCTCGACCAGCGCTCGCGCGCCGACCAGCCGCGGGTTGTCCCGCTCCGCGCGGCCCGCGTCGTAGGGCATCACCCGGTGGAAGTACGCCCCGTCCGCCACGTCGTACCCGACCCGCCCGGCGGTCCCCAACTGGGCGAGCGCGGCACGGACCCGCTCGTCGGGCAGCGCCGCGGCGTCGGCCAGCGCGGCCACGTCGATCGTCGGATCCCAGTTGAGCAGCGCGCCGACCAGCTCCGCGTCGTCGACCACGTCGTCGCCCGCGAGCGCCGCCAGGGCCGCGCCCTCGCCCGAGAACCCCCGGTACGGCTCGGGGGAGAGCGTCAGCGACACCCGCAGCGCCCCGGTGTCCAGCTCCCACGTGCTCGGCACGGCGGGCGAACCGGCGCGCACCGCTGGGCCGTACACCCGCAGTGTGCGGGCGTGGCGCAGCACGCCGCGCAGCGCCGCCAGCCGGCCCGCGCCGGCCAGGCAGACCGCGCCCGGCACCGGGCGGGACGTCAGCCGCAGCGTACGCCCGGCGGGCACCGCCCACAGCACGCTCCGGTCGTTCGCGGCGGGCAGCCGGCGCAGGAACGCCGCCGCCTCGACCGCCGTGATCTCGGCGCGCGGCTCGAAGCCGGCGGTGAGCACGTGCACCTCGGCGAAGCCGCGCAGCCAGCGGCCGGGCAGCGGCACCTTTCGCTCGACCACCGAGCCGTCCATGGTGGAGACCGTCAGGTCGTCCGGGCCGACCGCCACGTGCAGCGGCTCGATGCCGCCCACCCGGGCCAGCGCCTCCCGCAGCGGCGGGTTCACGTCCACGTTCGTGGTGCCGTGGCCGCTGATCTCCCCGTCCAGCCCGGCGGGCAGGACGTCCATCCGCGCGTACACCCCGCAGCAGCCGGAGAACGACTCGAACCGCAGGCGGCCGCGGCTGCCGGTCACCACCGGGTCCAGGCTGGCCGGGTTGACCGGCTGGTGGTACCGGGTGCGGGCCACCTCGGCGACGGCGAGCAGCCCGGCCGCCGCGGCGGCCGGGGCGGTGAGGAAACCGGCGAAGAAGCGCGGGTTGGCCGCCGGGCCGCCGCAGGTCTGCAGATCGAGACCGGCGGCGCGCAGCGCGGACGGCTGAAGGTATCGGTACGTCTGGACGGCGTTCACGGCGCAGACCGTAGAGCGACCGACCGACAAAACCGCGACGGTCCTGCTAGCGTCCTCGGATGTTCGCCCACGCCCTCACCGACGACGCGGAGCTGCGTCCACTGTCGCCCTGGCACGCCGACGAGTTCCTGGCCAACCTCGACCGCTGCCGCGACCACATCGCACCCTGGGTCGGCGCGTCCTTCGTCGCCACCGACGCCGCGTCGGCACGCAAGGTCCTCCAGGCGTACGCCGACAGGTGGGCCCGCGACGACGGCGGCATCTGGGGCATCTGGCAGCGCGGCACGCTCGTCGGCGGCGTGCTGTTCGTGTCGCTGAGCACCGATCGCGGCGTGTGCGAGGCCGGTTGCTGGCTGGAACCGGGCGCCGAGGGGCAGGGGCTGGTCACCCGCGCGGCCCGTTACGTCATCGACTGGGCGGTGCGGGAGCGCGGCATCCACCGCGTCGAGTGGATCACGAAGGCGGGTAACGAGCGCAGTGTCGCCGTCGCACGGCGGCTCGGCATGCGCCGCGACGGCGTCATGCGCGGGGCAGCGCCGACGCCCGACGGCCGCGCCGACCTGGAGGTCTGGTCCGTTCTGGCGCCGGAGTGGACGGCCTGACCGCCGAAACTGTCGTACCCGGACGTGAACATGTGTCCATGGCTGTCCCCGCACTGGCCGACCGGTCCCCCCAGCCGCGCGCCCTGCCGCTGCGCGAGGTCCGCACTCGGCTCACCCAGCTCGTCTCCCTGGCCGAGCTGACCGACACCGTCACGCTCGTCACCCGCGACGGCGATCCGCGGCCGGTCGCCGCGATCGTGCCCGCGTCCGCCGCCCGCACCGGCGCCCAGGCGCGCGCCGACGCCGAACGCGTCGCCGCGATCAGCGCCGGATGGGCCCGCCGCCTGGAGGAGTTGCACCGGCAGTCCAGCCGGCGGCACGCCGCCGAGCTGCGGGCGCTGGCCGACGCGCTCGCCGAGGCGTGGGCCGAGCTGGACCGCCGTGCCCCGGCCGGCGACGCCTCGCTGACCCGGCTGCGCGCGGCGCACGCCGACCTGCTGCGCCGCTGACCCGTGGCGTCCCGCCCGGTCTGCGCGGGACGCCACGGGCAGGCGGTCAGCCGCGGCCGCGCTCAGCCCGGTAGCGGCGGATCAGCTCGGCTGTCGACGTGTCCACATCGGCCAGGTCCGGGTCCGGCCCGGTGAGTTTCGGCGCGAGCTGATTGGCCATGACCTTGCCCAGCTCCACACCCCACTGGTCGAAGGCGTTGATGTCCCAGATCGCCGCCTCGGTGAACGTGATGTGCTCGTAGAGCGCGATCAGCTGGCCCAGCGTCGCCGGGGTGAGCTTCGGCGCCAGGATCGACGTGGTCGGGTGGTTGCCCGCCATCACCCGGTGCGGCACCACCTCGGGCGCGGTGCCCTCGGCCTCCACCTGCTCCCGGGTCCGCCCGAACGCCAGCGCGGCGGTCTGGGCGAAGAAGTTCGACATGAACAGGTCGTGCATGTCGCCCAGGTCGTGGTTGGGCCGGCTGAACGCGATGAAGTCCGCCGGGATCAGCCGGGTGCCCTGGTGGATGAGCTGGTAGAAGGCGTGCTGGCCGTTGGTGCCCGGCTCACCCCAGAAGATCTCCCCGGTCGGGTACGTCACGGGCGAGCCGTCGACGCGTACCGACTTGCCGTTGCTCTCCATGGTGAGCTGCTGCAGGTAGGCGGGGAACCGGTGCAGGTACTGCGAGTAGGGCAGCACCGCGTGGGTCTCCGCGCCGAGGAAGTCGGTGTACCAGACGTTGAGCAGGCCGAGCAGCGCCGGAATGTTGCGCTCCACCGGGGCGGACCGGAAGTGCTCGTCGACCGCGTGGTAGCCGGCCAGCATCTCGCGGAACCGGTCCGGGCCGATCGCCAGCATCACCGACAGGCCGACCGCCGACGGCAGTGAGTAGCGTCCGCCCACCCAGTCCCAGAAGCCGAACATGTTCTCCGGGTCGATGCCGAAGTCCCGGACCCGCTGCTCGTTGGTGCTGACCGCGACGAAGTGCCGCGCCACCGCGTCGTCGTCGGCGTCCAGCCCGGCGAGCAGCCAGCGCCGCGCCTGGTCGGCGTTGGCGAGCGTCTCCTGCGTGGAGAACGTCTTGGACACCACGACGAACAGGGTGCTCGCCGGATCCAGGTCGGCGGTCTTGTCGTGGATGTCGGTCGGGTCGATGTTCGACACGAACCGGCAGCTGATGCCCGCGTCCCGGTACGCCTTCAGCGCCTCGTACGCCATCACCGGCCCGAGGTCGGAGCCGCCGATGCCGATGTTCACCACTGTGGTGATCCGCTCGCCGGTGTGGCCGCGCCACGAGCCGGAGCGCACCCGCTGCGCGAACGCCGACATGCGGTCCAGCACGGCGTGCACGTCGGCGACCACGTCCTGGCCGTCCACGGTGAGCGACGCGTCCGCCGGCAGGCGCAGCGCGGTGTGCAGCACGGCCCGGTCCTCGGTGACGTTGATGTGCCGGCCGGCGAACATGGCCGCGATCCGGTCGGTCAGCCCGACCCGCTCGGCCAGCGCGCCGAGCAGCGCGATCGTCTCGTCGGTGACCAGGTGCTTGCTGTAGTCCACGTGCAGGTCGGCGACCTCACCGGTGAGCCGCTCACCCCGCTGCCCGTCGGCGGCGAACAGGTCGCGCAGGTGCGTGCCGCGCATCGCCTCGGCGTGCTTGCGCAGCGCCTGCCATTCGTCGGTGGTGGTGACGTCCACAGCCATCGGGTCGATCTTCTCCTTCACGACGGGCGGTCGGCCGGCCTGCGCCGGCGAACCCCACAAGCCTGCCACCCGGACCGGTCGCGCGCGACGCGACCCGGCGGTGAGCACCGTGCGGGCCGGACTTTCCGGCCGCCGCGGCGGGACACGCCCTTGGGACATCTGTACGACACGCCGGTCACTGAGTGACATGTATCGATTGCGGAACGTAAGCTCCGGAATCGTCGGCTTACCGGAGGAGGCACGGATGGCAGCGGTTTTCGGTCCTCGGCGCCCCTCGGACGAGCACCCGCCGGACGAGTCCGCCACGGCCGGGAGCGCGGCGGGCGACGAGTCACCGCTGCCGGAGTTGGCGGACGGGCACTGGATGAACCGTGCCACCGAGTTCGCCCACACCAGCTTCTGGTCGGTGGCGCGCCGGCTGCCCGCCCTCGTGCGCGAGGCCATCGGCCTGGCCTGGGCGACCAGCCGCCGGGACACGCTCGCCTCGATCGGGCTCAACGTGGTCGCCGGCCTGCTCACCACCTTCGGACTGCTCGCCACCACCGGCGTGCTCCAGCAGCTCTTCGCCGCCGGGCCGACACCGGACCGGATCCGGGCGGCCCTGCCCGCGTTGCTGCTCGCGGCCGCCGCCGTGACGGCCCGGGGAGCGCTGACCGTCGCCGCCGGCTGGGCGCAGGCGCGGCTCATCCCGCAAATCAACTACCAGGTGGAACTCCGGCTGTTCGAGGCGACCACCGCTGTGGAACTCGCCGCGTTCGACGACGCCGGTTTCGCCGAGGAGATGGATCGTGCCCGGGACCGGGGCATGGCCGAGGCCGCGTCGATCGTGGACCACACCGTGAACCTGGTGACCGGTGTCGTGGGTGTGCTGGCCACCGCCGCCGCGGTCACGGTCATCCAGCCCGTTCTGCTGCCGTGCCTGCTGCTCGCCGCGGTGCCCGAGGCTGTCACCGCGGTCAAGCTGGCGCGGCGGCAGTACCTGGCGCTGCTGGCCTGGATCACCCGTCGCCGCCGGATGTTCATGCTGGCCCGGTTGATGGCCGACCGGCACACGGCCGCCGAGATCCGTGCCTACCAGATGCGGGACTTCCTGCTCGCCGAGTACCACCGGATGATGACCGTGGAGACACAGGCCCAGCTCCGGCTGGCCCGTTCGCAGACCGTCACCCGAGGACTCGGCCTGTCGGTGACCGGGGTGGCCGCGTTCGCGGTCTACGCCGTACTGGGCGGGCTGCTGATGGGCGGCGTGGTGGCGCTGGCGGCGGCGGCCACCGCGCTGCTCGCGCTCCAGTCCGCGCGGACGAGCCTGCGCACGGCGGTCTTCGCCACCAACTCGCTCTACGAGGACGCCCTCTACTACCAGGACTACCGCGACTTCCTCGACCGGGCGGCGCGGCGGATCCCGGCCGGCGGGCACCTGCGCGTCGACGGGTTCGAGCGCATCGACGTCGAGCGGGTCAGCCTGCGCTACCCGGACACCGAGAGCGCGGCGGTCGACGAGGTCAGCCTGACGGTACGGCGGGGTGAGGTGATCGCGCTGGTGGGGGAGAACGGCTCCGGCAAGACCACGCTCGCCAAGCTGATCGCCGGCCTCTACCGGCCCACCGGCGGCACGATCCGCTGGGACGGCGTGGACGCCGCCGACCTGGACCCACGGCAGACCGCCGCCCAGGTCGCGGTGATGAGCCAGGACTGGTGGAAGTTCCCGTTCACCGCCCGGCAGAACATCCGCGTCGGCCGCCACGACCGCGCCGGCGGGGCCGGCCCCAGCGTGGAGACCGCCGCCCGGGACGCCGCCGCGCACGACATGATCAGCGAGTTGCCGTTCGGGTACGACACGCTGCTGGACCGGCAGTTCAAGAACGGGCAGGACCTGTCCGGCGGGCAGTGGCAGCGGCTGGTGGCCGCCCGTGGTCTCTACCGCGACGCCCGGCTGCTGATCTGCGACGAGCCGTCCGCCGCCCTGGACGCGCGTGCCGAGCACGCCCTCTTCCAGCACCTGCGGCGGCACCCCGACCGGGCCGTCGTGCTGATCACCCATCGGCTCGCGAACGTCCGGCACGCCGACCGGATCTTCGTCATGGACCACGGCCGGCTCGTGCAGTCGGGCGACCACGACACGTTGATGGCCCAGGGCGGACTCTACCGAGAACTGTTCGAGTTGCAGGCCGCCGGCTACCTCGCGGGCAGCGCGGAGCCTGCCGACGGTTGACCTCCAGCGCACTCGAACTCCTACCGTGACCGGACCGCGCGCCACCCGGCCGGCGCGGTGCACACCAGGGAGTTCACATGCGCTATCGCGTCCTCGGCGGCACCGGCATCGAGGTCAGCGTCCACTGCCTCGGCACCATGATGTTCGGCGCGGTCGGCAACCCCGACCACGACGACTGCGCCCGGATCCTCCACGCCGCCCTCGACCGTGGAGTCAACTTTGTGGACACCGCCGACATGTACTCGGCCGGCGAGTCGGAGGAGATCGTCGGCAAGGCCCTGCGCGGCCGGCGCGACGACGTGGTGCTCGCCACGAAGGTCCACTTCCCGATGGGGGAGGGGCCCAACCGGGGCGGCAACTCGCGACGCTGGATCGTCCGGGCGGTCGAGGACAGCCTGCGCCGGCTGGGCACCGACTGGATCGATCTCTACCAGGTGCACCGTCCCGACCACACCACCGACGTCGAGGAGACGCTCGGCGCGCTCACCGACCTGGTCCGGGCCGGGAAGATCCGCGCGTTCGGCTGCTCGACCTTCCCGGCCGAGGAGATCGTGGAGGCGCACCACGTCGCCGAGCGGCGTGCGCTGGGCCGCTTCCGCACCGAGCAGCCGCCGTACTCGATCCTGGCGCGCGGCATCGAGGCGTCGGTGCTGCCGGTGTGCCGCCGCTACCGGATGGGTGTGCTGGTGTGGAGCCCGCTGGCCTCCGGGTTCCTGTCCGGCCGGTACCGGCAGGGCCGGCCCGTCGACCTCGGCGCCGGCCGCCCGGCGCTGACCCCGGCCCGGTTTGACCCGGCGCTGCCGGGCAACACCGCGAAGTACGCCGCCGTCGAGGAACTGGTCGCGCTCGCCGACGAGGTGGGCTGCACGCTGCCGCAGCTCGCCGTGGCGTTCACCGCCGTGCACCCGGCGGTCACGTCGACCATCATCGGACCGCGCACGATGGACCAGTTGGACGCGTTGCTCGCCGGGGCGGAGCTGACACTCGACGACGCGGTGCTGGACCGTATCGACGAGATCGTCCCGCCCGGTACGAACCTCTACCAGCCCGACGGCGCCTGGTCCCCGCCCACCCTGACCGACCCGTCCCACCGCCGCCGTCCCCGCCCAGCCCGAGCCGCCGCCTGACCCGTCCCGCCCACCCGCCCCCGTCGCGCCCCCTCCCCGCCCTCCGCTCCCCACCCGCACCCCTCGCCGTC
The DNA here is from genome assembly GCF_050948515.1 of Micromonospora sp. CA-248089. Taxonomy (NCBI): domain Bacteria; kingdom Bacillati; phylum Actinomycetota; class Actinomycetes; order Micromonosporales; family Micromonosporaceae; genus Micromonospora; species Micromonospora sp. CA-248089. Next base: position 3,707,972 of record NZ_CP192016.1, on the reverse strand, counting down.
GATCATGGAGTTCCGGCCCCGGCAAACAGCGCGATCCGGACACGCGAGGGGCAGAAACCGCAAGATCGACGGGGCGCGGGGCAGGGCCGGGGCAGGCGGGGAGGGGCGGGTGGGAACTGCGTCGACACAAGAAGTGTGCGGCTCCACACTGGGCGGGTGGAACATCGGGATCTTGTCCGGGTGAGCAAGCGGCTGTCGCTGGCGTTGCGGCACCGGCCCGACGCGTTCGGGTTGCGGCTCGACCGGGCGGGCTGGGTGCCCGTGGCCGATGTGCTCGCCGGGCTGGGGATCAGCCGCGCCCAGCTGGACGCCGTGGTCGCCAGCAACGACAAGCAGCGCTTCGCGGTCGAGGCCGGCCCGGACGGGGCCGACCGGATCCGCGCCAACCAGGGGCACTCCGTCCCGGTCGACCTGGGCCTCACCCCGGCCGCGCCGCCGCCCCGGCTGTTCCACGGCACCGGCGAGGCCGTGCTGGACGCTATCCGGGCGCAGGGGCTGCGCCGGGGCGGGCGGCACCACGTACACCTGTCGCCGGATGTGGCGACGGCCCGGCGCGTCGGCGCACGCCGGGGCGGCGCGGTGGTGGTGCTGACGGTGGACGCGGCGGCGATGGCCGAGGCCGGGTACCTGTTCTACCGCTCGGCGAACGGGGTGTGGCTCACCGACACGGTGCCGCCGCCCTACCTCGGCACCACCTGAGCGGCGGTCAGCAGGCGGTCACCGGGTGGGCGACCACGGCGTCGAACAGGTACGCGAGGTCGTTCGGCGCGGCCCGGTCGGGCTGAACGGCGCCGGTGCTGTCGGTGGCGCGGGCGCGCAGGACGTGCCGCCCGGCGGTCGCCGGGCACCAGCGGACGGTCCAGCGCTGCCAGGGCCCGCCGCGGTCGGCGGCGACCAGGTCGGCGGGGCGCCACCCGTCGCCGGTGTCCACCTCGACGTGCGCGATCGGGCCGTTGCCGGACCAGGAACGGCCGGTCAGCAGCACGTCCTCGCCGGCCGGCAGCCGGGCGTCCCAGGGCAGCTCGAACGCGCTGCGCACCGGCTGGGCGGTGAGCACGGTGCCGTCGGCCGGGTGGCCGGGGCCGAACATCCGGTAGAACTGGGTGTTCCACGGCGAGAACAGCGGCGTGGTGGAGACCTCGATCGCGCCCACCCACTTGATCGAGGAGATGCCGACCCAGCCGGGCACCACGACCCGCACCGGGAAGCCGTGGTCGGCGGGCAGCGGCTCGCCGTTCATCTCGTACGCCAGCAGCACGTCGTCGAGCGCCTTGGCGACCGGCATCGGACGGCGTACCCGGCCGAGGTTGACCCCGCCGGAGACGTAGTCCGGGTCGAGGCCCTCGGGCATCACGTCGACCGCCTCGTCGCGCAGCCCGGCCAGGCGCAGCACCGTGCCGAGCCGCACGCCCCGCCACCGGGCGACGCCGACGCTGCCGAGTCCCCACGCCACGCCCGGGGCGGGCTCGTCCTGCTGCTCGGCGAAGTAGCGGCGCCCGTTGCCGGCGCACTCCAGCAGCGCCGCGTGCTCCTCGGCGGGCAGCCGGCGCAGCTCGTCGAGGTCGAACTCGACCGGCTTGTCGCGGGTCGGCGCGCCGCGCAGGCCGTCGCCGAACAGGCGCAGCCGCCAGGTGGCCGCGTCCAGGTGCGGGGTGACAGTGTGGTTGCGGACGAAGAAGCGGTCGGTCGGGACCACGTACCCCTGGCCGGCCATCGACGGCCAGCGCATCTCGGCGTTGGTGTCCAGCGGGCGCAGCAGCTCCGGCGGCAGCGGCTTGACGATCGGCGCGCCGGGGTCGACGCCGACCGGCGCGGGTGCCACCGCGACCGGCTCGCGCTCCGCGGCGGCGGCGGTCACCGCGGCCATCGCCGCGCCCACCTCCAGCAGCCGCTCGCGGTCGACGCCCGGCCCGTGCGCCTGCCCGGCGAGCCACTGCCGGCTCCGGTCGGCGTCGTGGACGGCTTCGGCGGGGGACGGGGACTGAGTCACGGCTGACCTCCGGGGTGGGCGACGCTGCCTTTCCTATTCAACCAGTAGGACTTCTCATCGATCCATCCCAGGTGGGCGGCAACGTCACGCCGCACCGATCAGCGTCACCACACCGGCTGCCACGAGCACCCCGGCCCAGAGCCGGTCGACGTTGAACCAGGCGCGGCGCAGCACACCGACGCCGAGCACCTCGTGCACCAGCAGGGCCACGGCCAGCGCGACGCCGAGCATGGCGGCGGTGTGCACGGCCGCGGCGAGCAGGCCGGTCAGCGCCCCGGCCGGCGCGGCGGCGAGGTGCCCGGCGTGCGGGCCTCCGCCGGCCGCCGGTGCGGCGAGCAGCACCGGCAGCAGCATCAGGCCCGCGCCGTGCGCCGCCGACATCAGGAACGACCAGGCCGTGAGCTGCGCCGCCGACAGCCGCATCCCGGCCCACCGGAAGTGCCGCTCGGACAGCAGCCGCCACAGGCCGAACCCGACCAGCAGCACCCCGCCGGCCGCCGCGACCAGGGTGCTCGCGGTGACCGACCGGGTGGCGCTCACCAGCGCGGCGACCACCGCCACCGACGCCAGGTGACCGGCGGCGATCGGCGGCAGGGCCGCCAGGAGCGCCGCGCGGCGGCGCTCCTGCAGGCCCCGGGCCACCGCGAACAGCCAGCCCATCGCCGGGTTTAGGCCGTGGAACGCGCCGAGGCCGGCCAGCGCCGCCCAGGTCGCGCCGGTCACGGGAAGCAGTACGAGTCGGACGAGGCGTCGCCGCCCTGCAACCGGGTCTGGTGCACGCGCAGGCCGCGGAACTCCTCGCCGCGCGGGAAGAACCGCGGGTCCGGTACGAGGCCGCCGCTGTCCGGGTCGACGTCCAGCTTCGCCACCCAGGCGCCCACGCCGTCGGGGTAGAACTGGTCGTCCCAGGCGCCGTAGAGGGAGTTGCTGACGTAGACACGCCGGCCGTCGCGGCTGATCTCGACCATCTGCGGGCCGCCGGCCAGCGGCTCGTCCGGGTACGCCGGGTGCGGGGTGCGGTTGACGATGCCGCCCAGGCGCACCGAGCCGACGCGTACCGGGTGGAACGGGTCGCTGACGTCGTAGCGGATCAGTTCGCCGGTACCCCAGCAGGAGACGTGCAGGAACCTGTCGTCCACGGACAGGTCGATGTCGGTGACCAGCGGTGGTACCGCCCCGAACGGTTTGAGCAGATCCGGCAGGTCGGCCGGGTCGGCCGGTTCAGCCGGGATGTCGATCACCTTGGTGACAGCCCAGGTGCCGCCGTCGCGGTGCCACAGCCAGATCGAGGCGGACAGGTCCTCGACGCTGATCACCACGCCGACGAAGCCGTACGACTTCGTCGGGTCGTGCGCGGGGCGCAGCTCCAGCGGCATCTGGTACTGGTCGCCGAGGTCGACGCGCTGCACGTGCCGGCGCCTCGCCAGGTCCCAGAAGTGGATCGCGTGCCCGTACCGGCGCCCCAGCAGCAGCTCACCGACGATGCCGTCCTCGATCATCGACGGCGTGCCCCACTCGCTGGTGACCAGCACGTCCTGCGTGTAGTGCCACCAGAAGTCGTACGCCAGGAACTGCGGCCCCCGGTCGGCCTCCCACGCGCCGCGTACCTCGAACGTGGTGTGGTCGAGCACGGCGATGCCGCCGGGCCCCTCCTGCCCGTCCGCGCCGCCGAGCGCGGAGACGTAGATACCGTCCGGCCCGCAGTGCACGGTGTGCGGGCGGGAGTACCCGGCGCGCTTGCCGAGTTCCTCCGGGCCGATCACCTTCACCAGTTCGGGGCGGCGCGGGTCGGGCTTGGTGTCCAGCACGTGGATCCGGGACGAGCGCAGGCCCGGCACGATCAGGTAGCGGCGTTCCACGTGCGGGTGCGGCGCGGTCGGGCAGAGCGCGCTGCTGCACGCGTTCCACCCGAAGTGGTGCAGTTCGTCGCCGGTGTTCGGCAGCTCGGTCCAGCCCACCACCCGGCCGTACGAGTCGGAGTCCGGGTCGGTGTCGAGCACCGCGATGGCGTCGGGGCGCTGCCCGGCGCGGTCGAACGCGGCGACGTACGCGAGCTTCTCGGCCGGCGCGGCGGCGGCGAGCGCGGGGGAGGGGTAGAAGGTCGGGTCGGGGGTCCAGCGGGTCATCTGTTCTCCCTCGCGGTCAGCCGGCGGGTACGCCGAGGCGGTCGAGCAGGTGGCGGCGCAACGCGCCGAGGGCCGGGTCGTCGGGGCTCGGGGACGGGCCGAGGCGTACCGGCACCTCCTCGGCGATCACGCCGTCGTCGAGGAGCAGGACGCGGTCGGCGAGCAGCAGCGCCTCCTCCACGTCGTGGGTGACGAGCAGCGCGGCGAAGCCGTGCTGGGCGCGCAGCCGCCGCAGCAGCCCCTGCATGCGCAACCGGGTCAGCGCGTCGAGCGCGCCGAACGGCTCGTCCAGCAGCAGCAGGTCCGGTTCGCGGACCAGCGCGCGGGCCACCGCGACGCGCTGCGCCTGCCCGCCGGACAGCTCGGCCGGCCAGGCCCGGCCCCGGTCGGCGAGCCCGACCTCGGCCAGCGCGCGGCCGACCCGGCCGGTCACGTCCGGCCCGGCCAGGCCGAGCGCCACGTTGTCCGCCACCCGCTTCCACGGCAGCAGCCGGTGCTCCTGGAAGACCACGGCCGCCGTGCCGTGCACCGCGTACTCGCCACCGGCGTCGCCGTCGAGCCCGGCGAGCACCCGTAGCAGCGTGCTCTTGCCGGAGCCGCTGCCGCCGAGCAGCGCCACCGTCTCCCCGGCGGCGATGGTCAGGTCTACCCCGGCGAGCACCACCGCCGGGCCGAAGGAGCGGGTCACCGCGCGTGCGGTGAGCACCGGCCCGGTCAGGTCGCGCGCAGTCCGCGTCGCCACGCCAGCGTCCTCCTCTCCGCGTACCGGATGAGCAGGTCGGAGGCCAGCCCCAGCAACGCGTAGATGAGCAGGCCGAGCACCACCACGTCGGTCTGGCTGAACTCGCGCGCCTCCATCATCAGGAAGCCGACGCCGGTCTGCGCGTTCACCTGCTCGCCGACGACCAGGCTGAGCCAGGCCGCGCCGATGGCCAGCCGCAGCCCGAGGAACAGCGCGGGCAGCGCGCCGGGCAGCACCACGTGCCGCAGCCGGGCCGCCGCGCCGAGACCACAGGTGCGCGCCGCCTCCACCAGGCGTTCGTCGATGTCGCGGATGCCGGCGTACGTGTTGAAGTAGATCGGGAAGAACGCGCCGAGCGCGACGAGCGTGACCTTCAGCGACTCGCCGATGCCGACCCAGATGATCAGCAGCGGAACCAAGCCCAGGTGCGGCAGCATCCGGGCCATCTGCACCGGCGGGTCGACCAGGTCGTCGCCGAGGCGCAGCAGCCCGGCCGCCGCGCCGAGCACCAGCGCCAGGCCGCCGCCGATGAGCAGGCCGAGCGCGGCGCGGGTGAGGGAGTCGAGCAGGTGCACGCCGAGCGTGCCGTCGCGCGCCAGCCGCCACCCGGTCGCCAGCACCGCGCTGGGCGCGGGGAGCTTCTCCGGGGCGAGCAGCCCGGTCCGCGCGGCGACCTCCCACCCGAGCACCAGCACGACCGGGCTCACCGCGCGCCGCCACCGCCGCGAGGCGCGGGCCCGCGACCGCCGCGGCGTCGCCCGATCGGGTACGACCGCGGGGGCGGCCTCGGCCAGCGCCGGACCGCTCACTGGAACGCCTCGTTGAACCGGCCGTCCACCCGCCCGGCGATGTCGACGGGTCCGGGTACGAGCTTCAGCTCCACGAAACTGTCCGCGATGGCCTGCAGCTCGGCGCCGATCTCCGGGGTGACCGGGGCGAGCGGCTTGGCGCTGCGGTTCAGCGCGCGGGTGGTCACGTCGAGCGGGATCTTCAGCTCTGGTGCGAGGACGGCGGCCCGCTCGGCCGGGTTGGCGATGCCCCAGTCGGTGGTCTGTCGGTATGTGTTCAGGAACGCCCGTACGTCGTCGGTGCGGTTCTTGACCGCGTCCGGGGCGGCCAGCACGTACTCACGGTTGCCGGCCAGGCCGGTGGCGTCGGCCAGTACCCGTACGCCCGGCTGTTCGGCCAGCGCGAAGTAGGGATCCCAGATGATCCACGCGTCGACCTGCCCGTTGTCGAACGCGGGCCGCCCCTCGGCGGGCTTGAGGTACTTCACGTTGATGTCGGCGAGCGTCATCCTGTTGGCCTCCAGCAGCTTCACCAGCAGCCAGTGCACGTTGGAGCCCTTGTTCAGCGCGACCGTCTTCCCGCGCAGGTCGGCGAATCCACGGTACGGGCTGTCCGCCTTGACCAGAACCGCCTCGCCCTGCGGAATCGGCGCCGACGTGCCGATCACGGAGAACGGGATCTTCCCGGCGGCGGCGAACACCGGCGGCGCCTCGCCGACCTGGCCGATGTCGATCGAGCCGGCCTTGAGCGCCTCGGTCAGGGCCGGGCCGCTCTCGAACAGCGACCAGGTGACGTTCTTCGCGTCGCCGCGTGCCTTGACCAGGCTGAGCCCGCCGAAGCGCTGGTAGCCGATCCGCAGCGGACCGTCGCCGCCGCCGCTGGCGTCGGCCGCCTCGCCGCCGCAGGCCGTCAGCGCCGTCGCGGCGAGCAGCGCGAGGGTGGTGAGCAGCGCGGCCACCGGCCGGCGGCGCGATCTGGGGGTACGCATGACGACTCCTCGGGGAGGGGATGGGCCCGGCATCGACGGGCGACAGCAACCTACCAACCCGATAGGTTTTATGGGTAGTGTGTCGGCGTGGTCGTCCCACCACTCAGGAGGCGACCCGGCCGATCCCGCACCGGAGGTACACGATGTCGCTCACCTTCCACTGGTTCCTGCCGACCTACGGCGACAGCCGGGACATCGTGGGCGGCGGCCACGGCGTGCCGGTCGGCACCGCCGGTGGCGCCCGGCCCGCGAGCGTCGCGTACCTGGGACAGATCGCCCGCACCGCCGAGCAGCTCGGCTTCGCCGGTGCGCTCACCCCCACCGGCGCCTGGTGCGAGGACGCCTGGCTGACCACCGCCATGCTCACCGAGGTGACCGAGCGGCTGAAGTTCCTCGTCGCGTTCCGGCCCGGCCTGCTCTCACCCACCCTCGCCGCGCAGATGGCGTCCACGTTCCAGCGCCTGTCCGGCGGCCGGCTGCTGCTCAACGTGGTCACCGGCGGCGAGTCCGCCGAGCAGCGGGCGTACGGCGACTTCCTGGACAAGGACGCCCGCTACGCGCGTACCGACGAGTTCCTGCACGTGGTGCGGGCGCTGTGGCGCGGAGAGACGGTCGACCACGACGGCGCCCACGTGCGGGTCGAGGGCGCCCGGCTCAGCCGGGTGCCCGACCCGGTGCCGCCCGTCTACTTCGGCGGGTCGTCCGGCGCGGCCGGTCCGGTGGCGGTCCGGCACAGCGACGTGTACCTGACCTGGGGCGAGCCGCCCGCGCAGGTGGCCGGCAAGCTGGACTGGATCCGCCGGCTCGCCGCCGAGGCCGGTCGCGAACTGCGCCACGGCATCCGGCTGCACGTGATCAGCCGCGACACCGCCGAGGAGGCGTGGGCCCAGGCCCGCAAGCTGCTCGACGGCATCCCCGAGGCCGACGTACGCGCGGTGCAGGACGGGCTGCGGCGCAGCGAGTCCGAGGGGCAGCGGCGGATGCTCGACCTGCACGGCGGCTCCCGCGACGGGCTGGAGGTCTCACCGAACCTGTGGGCCGGATTCGGGCTGGTACGCGGCGGCGCGGGCACCGCGCTCGTCGGCAGCCACACCGAGGTCGCCGACCGGATCGCCGAGTACCACGCGCTCGGCCTGGACGAGTTCATCCTCTCCGGCCACCCGCACCTGGAGGAGGCGTACTGGTTCGGCGAGGGCGTCCTGCCGATCCTGCGGCGGCGCGGGCTGTGGCGGCACCCGGCGAGTGAGCCGGCCGTCGAGGCGCCGGCCGCCGTGCCGTTCTCACCCCAGCCCGTCCCGGCTCGCGGCTGACCGCGCCGCGCCCTTTACCGGGCCGGGCGTGCCGGGCCGTCCGGCGCTGCCGGATCGGTCGCGGTCAGGGCCGGTCGCTGCCCGGGTCGGCTCGGTCAGGGTCGAGCGCTGCCCGGGTCGCCTCCGTCAGAGCGGGCGTTGCCCGGCGAGGAAGTCGGCGAGCACCCGGGTGTGGGTGGAGAAGGCCAGCTCGACCGGATCGGTGAGCACCAGCCACTCGGTGGCCTCCTCGGTCGGCGCCGACGGCGGCAGGTCACCGACCGGCCGCTCGGGCAGCACGCCGAAGACCATCATGGTGCCGCCCGCCGGGGCGCCGTGCACCGCGAACAGCCGCGCCTCCCCGGCCTCCGCCAGCAGCCCGGTCTCCTCGCGCAGCTCCCGCACGAGCGCCTCGGACCACTCCTCGCCGTACTCGATGAAGCCGCCCGGCAACGCGAGCTGCCCCCGAGCCGGTTCGATGTCGCGGCGCACGACCACCACGCCGACACCCTGGGGCGTACGGACCGGCAGCACCGCCACCGCCACCGGCAACGGATTGCGCCACACCGTCTCGCCGCAGGAGGAGCAGACGCGCGGCCACCCGGCACCCGCCGGGTAGGCCACGCCGCAGAACGAGCAGTGCGAGTACGCGGTCACGCCGCAGCACGTTACCCGCATCGCCGGCCCGATCCAGGCGTCACCCCCTCGGGCCGGCGAGCCGGGCGCGGGCCTCCATCAGGGCGAACCCGAGCAGGTTGCCGCCCCGCTAGGTCGCCGGGTCGGCGGCACGCGGGTCCTCGGCGGTCAGGCCGATGCCCCAGACCCGGTCGGTCGGGCTGGCCTCCACCAGCACCCGGTCGCCGGTGCCGAGCAGGAATCGCCGCAACGCCTCGTCCTGCGAGAACTTGGCGACGCTGCCGGCCACCACGATCTCGTAGCGGCGGGCCACCCAGGTCGCCTCGTCGAAGTCGCGGACCTGCCGGCCGAGCGCCTTGGCCCGGTGCGGATGCCCGGCGCCCAGCACCCGCTCGGCGATCGCGTGGTCGCCGAAGAGGGTGGCCTTGTGCCACATCATCCAGTGCTCGGCGGTGGCGAACTCCCGGCCGTCCACTGTGAACGCGGACGGCCACCACTGGCTCAGGCAACTCGCGCCGACACTACCGTCACGCCGCGGCCGGTGCCCCCAGAAGTGCAGGTACGTGAACGTCTGACCGGCCTGGAGGGCGGCAGTCAGGTCGGCGACGGTACGGATCGACATGCCCCGCAGTCTGCCCCACCCCACCGACATCCCACCGCCACTTTTCGCCCCGGACAAGGCACCGCTCCTCGGCCGCGACACCGCGCCGCTCTGCCGCCTCTCGTCACCGATGTTGCCCGAAGCCCGTCTCCTGCCCGCCGCGCAGGCGCGGATCCCACGTTGAGGGAAGCGCGTTCCGCATCCCAGGACCGGGAGAGATCTTGGTAGCAACAGGCCCCTATGAGGGCCCTTTGCTACCAAGATCTCAAAGAGCCCGGCGAGGAGCCGCCAGGGCGGCCGGTCAAGCGTGTCATGGGACACCCCGCCCCTTGTTGATCTTGCACTTTGGTGCCCCGCAATCCGGGTGAAAACGGCCATCGCAGGGGCCCGAACTGCAAGATCGGCGAGGAGGGGCGGGGGCGGCAGGGCGGGGTCAGGGCGTGGGGGAGCCGGTGTAGAAAGCCTGTACGCGGGCGCCTGCGGCGTGGGCCTCCTCGGCGGGAGTGCCGGCGGCGATGCTCGCCTCGGTCCAGCTCCCGCTGGACTCGGTGACGAAACGACGGCCCTCGTCCGAAGCCATCCAGTCGGCTGCGGCGGCCGGGTCGACGCCCTCGCCGTCGGCGGCGAAGTGGGAGGTCAGCCCGACCAGAGCCAGGTCCCAGCCGATGCCGACAGCGCCCGGGCCGTACTCGAGCCACCGCTGGTCGTCGACGTGCGCGACGTGTTCCAGCTCGAAGCGGGTACGCCCCGGGCCGGCCTCGCGCAGCCGCACCTCGATCCAGCTCACCTCGTCGCCGAACTCCCAGGTGGCGGCGAAGCCGTGCGGCGGGTCGCAGCGTTCGACGGTGCCGCCGGCGTTGCCCTCCAGTTGGTACCGGCCGCCGAGCCTCAGGTCACCGGAGACCGGCAGGAACCAGCGGGGTATCCGTTCCGGGTTGGTGCAGGCGTCGAAGACGTCGGCGACGGGCGCGTCGTACGTCTGGGCGATGGTGAGCACCCGCGCCTGCCCGGCGGGCAGCGTACGGTCGCCGATGCGGCGCTCGACGGCGCTGATCTGTCCGGTCACGTCGATCACGGTTCGGTCCTCTCGTCGTCTGTGGTGTTCTCGCGCAGCCGTCGTTCGCGGCGGCCCCGGGCCAGTTCGGTGGCGAGCGCCGCCAGGGGCGGGGTCCAGAAGCGGCGGAACCCGTCCAGCCACGCGTCGATGTCGCGCAGCGGGGCGGGGTCCACGGCGTAGAGGCGGCGGGTGCCCTCGGCGCGCACGGTGGTGAAGCCGTGCTCGCGCAGCACCTTGAGGTGCTGGGAGACGGCCGGCTGGCTGATGCCGAACTCGCGGCGCACTGTGTCGCCGAGCACGCCGGCCGGTTGCTCGCCGTCGGCGAGCAGTTCCAGGATCCGGCGGCGGACCGGGTCGCCGAGGACGTCGAAGGCGTGCACCACACCTTTGTATCAGACTCGGCTTATATAAGCGAGGATTAACGCTCGGCACGACGCGGGGCGCCCGTCGCACCCGGGCGCCCCGCGTACCCCCGTTTGTCAGCCGCCCAGGCGGGCGGCGACGGTACGGCGCAGCTCGGGCAGGCGGTCGTGCAGCAGCCCCGGGCACTGCGTGTTGTTGAAGTCCTTGTGCCCGTAGATCTCGGTGGGCGCGATGCCGTACTGCTGGCAGGTGAACGCGCAGAACGTCACCAGGCTGTTCCAGAGCGCCTGCGGCGGCTGCACGTCCACGTAGATGCCGTCGTTCTCGATGCCGATCGCCTGGCTGTTCTGCCCGACGCAGTGCGCGCCCTGCACCATGGTCTGGCCGTGCAGCAGCGCGTAGAGGCTGCCGTGCCGGCCCTCGGTCAGGTAGCCGCCCCGGCTGTTGGTGAAGTGCTGCCCGGAGTCGAGCCAGCCGTTGCCGTCCATGTGCAGGTTCTGGATGTCGCGGGAGTTGCGGTACGCCTGGGCGAGGCTGTAGTCGGTCGTGTTCGGGAACGCCGTGTGGTGCACGATGATCTTGTTGGGACGGCTGGCCACCACGCTCACCGGCGACGAGGGCGGGCGGGCGCCCCAGGTCGCGCAGTTGGCGATGGTCGGCTGATCGACCCGGGTGGCGGCGGCCCGCGCGTCGGGGCCGGAGCCGATCTGGGTCAGCGCGCCGACGCCGGCGGCTGCGCCGAGCAGGACCGCGCCGCGCAGCACGGCCCGCCGGGGGACAGGAACAGACATCGCAGCTCCTCGGGAGAGAGGCGGCCGGGCGTGGCGGGACCGGCACCGCCCGCCACGCCCGGGCCGGGGTCAGCAGGGTCCGTTGCAGGCCAGGACGCGCAGCCGGTCGAGCGAGCCGTTCCACACGTTCTGGTCACCGGGGAAGACGCCGGAGGAGGACCACTGCCAGAACGAGTACGTGCCCCAGCCCGCAGGCAGCGTGCCGACGCTGCTCGAATAGCGGGCGATCCACAGCGGGTTGTTCGCGGCGAACTGTGCGGTGTTGCCGGTGCAGGTGCTCCACCAGTCGGTGGTGGTGTAGATGGTGGCCCACCGGCCGGTGCGTGCGTAGTACTGGTTGACGAACGAGGCGATCCAACTGCGCATCGACGCCTGGCTCAGTCCGTAGCAGGTCGCGCCGTACGGGTTGTACTCGATGTCCAGCGCGCCGGGCAGCGTCCGCCCGTCCTTGGACCAGCCGCCGCCGTGGTCGACGAAGTAGTTGGCCTGGACGGCGCCGCTCGTGGTGTCCGGGCGGGCGAAGTGGTACGAGCCGCGGATCATTCCGACGTTGTACGAGCCGTTGTACTGCTGGGCGAAGTACGGGTTGGTGTAGTACGTGCCCTCGGTCGCCTTGACGTAGGCGAACCGGGCGCCGTTGGCCCACGCGCCGGACCAGTTCACGTTGCCCTGGTAGCTGGAGACGTCCATGCCGGGCAGTCCGGCCGGGGCGGCGGAGGCGGGAGCCGTCCCGGACAGGGTCGCCGCGGCGACGGTGACGGTGGCGAGCAGCGCGGCTCCGGCCGCGCGCAGCGCCGATCGGATCGACCTGTGCATCTGTCCTCCCTGGGGGTTGCCGCGCTCCGGCGGCGGGAGTATGACGAAAGGAACTGTCGTCATTAGGGCACAGGGCGGAGAAACTTTTCAATACATCGCATCGAAGAATCTCACTGGATCAGGTGCTCAGCCGAGCTGGGCGAGCACCTCGGCGGCGGCGCGCTCGCCGGCGGTCACCGCGCCCTCCAGGTAGCCGCTCCACCGGGTCGCGGTCTCGGTGCCGGCCCAGTGCAGCCGGCCCACCGGCGTCCGCAGTTCCGGGCCGTACGCGCACCACGCGCCGGGCGGCAGGACGCCGCAGAAGCAGCCGCGCGTCCACTCGTCGGCCGACCAGTCGTACTCGACGAGGTCGTCGGGGTGCGCGGCGGCCGGGCCGAAGATCGCGGCGAGCGCCTCGCGCAGCGCGTCCCGGCGTGCGTCCGCCGGCAGCCGGCGCAACGCCCGGGCCTGCGCGCCGTAGCTGAACGCGGTGAGCATCCCGCCCGCCACGCCCGGCAGCGAGTTGTCCACCGTCTCGGTGAGCGGCCCGGTGTCGGTGCTGGACACCCCGGAGCGGCCGTCGGCGCGCCAGAACGGTTCCGGGTAGAGCGCGTGGACCTTGAGCGCCACGCCCATCGGCGTCCGCTGGGTCAGCCCGTCGCGCAGCGGGGGCAGCGGCGGGTCGTACCGGATGCGCCCGGCCAGCGCCGGTGCCAGCGCGACCACCACCGCGTCGCCGCGGTACGTCTCGCCGCCGACCCGTACCCGCACGCCGTCGCCGTCCTGCGCGACGCCGTCCACCGGGGCGCGCAGGCACAGGCTCCCCGCCGGCAGCGCGGCGGCCATCCGCTCGGCCAGCGCGGCCGGACCACCGGCGATCCGGTCCTGCTGGGCGCCTCCGGCCATGCGCAGCAGCGACCGGGTGCCGCCGCCGCTGCGCAGGTAGAACAGCATGTGCAGCAGCGACACCTCGTCCGCCGAGGCGGCCAGCAGCCCACCGGCGAGCATGCGTGCGGCGTAGCGGGCGGTCACCGGATCGGCCGCGCTCGCGTCGAGCCAGCCGCCGAACGTGGTCCGGTCCCACCGCGCCGCCTCCTGCGCCCGCCACGGTGCGGCCGGGTCGAGCCCGGCCGCCATCTCGTCGAGCGTGCCCAGCAACGCGGACAGCCCCGGCGGCTCGCCGGTGGCCGGGCGCCCGCCGAGCAGCAGCGTCGGCGCGCCGTGCGCGGGGGAGGGAAACGTGGTCAGGCCGTACGCGGCGACGAGCGCGTACATCCGGTCCTGGGTCGGGCCGATCCACTGCGCGCCCAGATCGAGCCAGCCGCCGCCGGGTAGCGGGCGGCTGCGCGTCCGGCCGCCCACCCGGTCCCGGGCCTCCAGCACCCGCACCTCGGCGCCGACGGCGTCCAGCGCGAGCGCGCAGGCCAGACCGGAGAACCCGGCGCCCACGACGACGACCCGGTGGCGGCGCACGCGACGGCGTACCCCGCTCCCGGCCGGATTCACCCGGCCCGGCGTGTCGAAACGGGCGTCAGTCGTTCGTGTGGAGGGTGAAGGGACGGCGCGGGGCCGTCCGGCGGTGACGAGGAGAAGCCGATGAAGCAGTACCTGATCAGCATGTACCAGCCGGCCGGCGAGGGCCGCCCGGACCCGGAGTTCCTGGCCGGGGTGATGCGCGAGGTCGAGGCCATCGGCCGGGACCTGCGGGAAGCCGGGTGCTGGGTGTTCGGCAACGGGCTGCACGACCCGCAGACCGCCACCGTGCTGCGCCCGGCCGGCGACGAGGTGCTGGTCACCGACGGGCCGTTCGCCGAGGGCAAGGAGTACCTGGGCGGCGTCACGATCATCCGGGCGCCCGACCTGGACGCGGCGCTGGACTGGGGCCGCCGCTACGCGCTCGCGACCACGCTGCCGATCGAGGTCCGCCCGTTCCAGGGCGAGGGATGACCGCTGTCGAACGGGTCTTCCGGGCCGAGTACGGCCGCGCGGTAGCCGTCCTGGTCCGTCTCCTCGGCGACATCGACCTCGCCGAGGAGGCGGTCCAGGAGGCGTTCACGATCGCGGTGACGCGCTGGGCCGCCGACGGGCCGCCGCCCAGCCCGGCCGGCTGGATCATCACCACCGCCCGGAACCGGGCGATCGACAGGTTGCGCCGCGAGGCCACCCGGGCCGCCCGGCACGCCGAGGCCGCCCTGCTGCACGCCGCCGACCCGCCCGCCGAGGAGGGGCCCGTGCCCGACGACCGCCTGCGCCTGATCTTCACCTGCTGCCACCCGGCGCTCGCCGCGCCCGCCCGGGTGGCGTTGACGCTGCGCCTGCTCGGCGGCCTGAGCACCGCCGAGATCGCGCGGGCCTTCCTGGTGCCGGAGCCGACCATGGCGCAGCGCCTGGTCCGGGCCAAGGCGAAGATCCGTGACGCCGGCATCCCGTACCGGGTGCCACGCGACGCCGACCTGCCGGACCGGCTGCGCGGGGTCCTCGCCGTGGTGTACCTGATCTTCAACGAGGGGCACACCGCGAGCGCGGGGGAGCGACTGGGCCGCGCCGAGCTGGGTGCCGAGGCGATCCGGCTGGGCCGGCTGCTGGTGAGCCTGATGCCGGACGAGCCGGAGGCGCTCGGCCTGCTCGCGCTGATGCTGCTCACCGAGGCCCGCCGCGCCGCCCGTACCGGCCCGGACGGGGTGCCGGTGTCGCTGTCCGAGCAGGACCGCGGCAGGTGGGACCGGGAGCTGATCGCCGAGGGGCAGAACCTGGTACGCCGGTGCCTGCGGCGGGGCCGGCCCGGCCCGTACCAGATCCAGGCCGCGATCGGCGCGGTGCACGCGGACGCGCCCACCGCCGCGGCCACCGACTGGGCCCAGATCCTCGCGCTCTACGACCAGCTGGCCGCCGTCGCGCCCGGGCCGGTGGTGGCGCTGAACCGGGCGGTCGCGCTGGCCGAGGTACGCGGACCGGAGGCGGGACTGGTCGAAGTGGACCGCCTGGACCTGGGCGGCTACCACGTGTGGCACGCGATCCGGGCCGACCTGCTGCGCCGCCTCGATCGTCCGGCGCAGGCCCGGGCCGCGTACGACGCGGCTATCGCCGGCACCGGCAACGCGGCGGAGCAGACGTTCCTGCGTCACGCCCGCGACCGCATGCCGGGATGATCACACAGACAGTGCACGTTGGAGGCCGGTAACCCCGGTAAGCGAACCGTGATCGTCGGGGCCATTGACGCGGCGGCAGAGAAAAGTACACTCCCGGTGTAATTAGTTTTCCCGTGCTCCCCACGACCGGCACGAGGTGACGATGAGCCCACCGGCCGCCCCCGCCGACGAACCGGGCCTGGCGCTGCACCACGTCGGCGTACGCTTCGGCGGCCTGGTCGCCCTCGACGACGTCTCGCTGCGTGTACCGCCCGGCCGGGTGGTCGGCGTGATCGGGCCCAACGGCGCCGGCAAGACCACGCTGTTCAACGTGGTCTGCGGCTTCGTCCGGCCCACCGAGGGCTCCCTCACCCTGGACGGTCGGCCGTTCCGGCCCCGCCCGCACCAGCTCACCGGGCTCGGCATCGCCCGTACGCTCCAGGGCGTCGGGCTGTTCGGCGGGCTCACCGTGCGGGAGAACGTGGTCGCCGGGGCCACCCACACGGCCCGCGCCGGTTTCGCCGCCGCGCTGTTCGGCCTGCCCCGCAGCGACCGGGACGAGCGGCGGCTGCACGCCCGCGCCATGGACCTGCTCGCCGAGCTGGGCATCGAGAAGTACGCCGACGCCGCCCCGGCCACCCTGCCCTATCCGGTCCGCAAGCGGGTCGCGCTGGCCCGCGCGCTGATCGCCCGCCCCCGGCTGCTGCTGCTCGACGAGCCGGCCGGCGGCCTCGGGGCCGACGACGTGGCCGAGCTGGCCGACCTGGTCCGCGGGCTGCCCGACCGGGAGGACGGCTGCGCCGTGCTGCTCGTCGAGCACCACATGGACCTGGTGATGTCCGTCTGCCACGACCTCGTGGTGCTCGACTTCGGCAAGGTGATCGCCGCCGGGTCCCCGGAGAGCATCCGCGACGACCCCCGGGTCACCGAGGCGTACCTGGGCGCCGACGTGCCCGCCGAGCCGACCGAGCCCGCCGGGAGCGCATCGTGACCGCCGTGCTCGAGGTCGAGGAGCTCAGCTGCGGCTACGGCCCGGTGCCGGTGCTGCGCGACGTCGCGTTCACCGTCCCGGCCGGGACCGTCACCGCCGTGCTCGGCGCCAACGGCGCGGGGAAGACCACGCTGCTGCGTACCCTCTCGGGTCTGCTGCGGCCCACCGGCGGCCGGGTCCGGTACGCGGGGGAGGACCTGCGCGGCGTCCGGGTCGAACACCTGGTCCGGCGCGGCCTGGCGCACGTGCCGGAGGGCCGCGGCGTGGTGACCGAGCTGACCGTGGCGGAGAACCTGCGCCTGGGCGGGCTGTGGCGACGCGACCGGGCCGACGCCCGGCGCGCGCAGGACGAGGTGTACGAGCTGTTCCCCGCGCTGGCCCGCCGCCGCGACCACGCCGGACACCAGCTCTCCGGCGGGGAACGGCAGATGCTCGCGATCGGCCGCGCGCTGATCGCCCGGCCCCGCCTGCTGCTGCTCGACGAGCCGTCGCTGGGCCTGGCGCCCAAGGTCGCTGCGCAGATCATGGCGCTGCTGCGGCGGCTGCGCGACGAGCGGGGGCTCACCGTGCTGCTCGTCGAGCAGAACGTGCGCTCCGCGCTGTCCGTCGCCGACCAGGGCATCGTCATGTCGCTCGGCCGGGTGGTGACGGCCGCGCCGGCCGCCCGGCTGCGCGACGACGACCAGCTCCGGCACGCGTACCTCGGATTCTAGGAAGGGGGTCGCGGATGGAGCGGTTCTGGTTCCTCACCTTCGACGGGTTCGCCTCCGGGGCGGTGTACGCGGCGTTCGCGCTCGCGCTGGTGCTCATCTGGCGGGCCGCCCGGGTGGTCAACTTCGCCCAGGGCGCGATGGCGGTGGCCACCGCCTACGTCGGGTACGCGGTCGTGTCCGCCACCGGCTCGTACTGGCTCGGCCTGGCCGCCGCGATCCTGTCCGGACTGGCCCTGGGCGCGCTCGTGGAGCGGGTGCTGATGCGCTTCGCCGGTCCCGGCGGCCCGCTCAACCAGGTGATCGTCGCGCTCGGGCTGGTGCTCGTCATCCAGGCCGTGCTCGGCATGGTCTTCGGCAACGACTACCGGCCCGCCCCGGCACCGTTCGACACCGACGCGCTCACCATCGCCGGGGTGGCCGCGCTGTCCCCGTACGACCTGTGGGTGCTCGGCGCGGCGCTGACTGTGGTGGCGCTGCTCGCGGTGCTGTTCACCCGTACCCCAGTGGGGTTGCGGATGCGGGCCGCCGCGTTCGCACCCGAGGTGTCCCGGCTGCTCGGCGTCAGCGTCGGCCGGATGCTCACGCTGGGTTGGGCGCTGGCGGCGGGCGTCGGCGCGCTCGCCGGGATGCTGGTCGTCCCCACCGGACTCGGCCTGCACTCGCACGCCATGGACCTGGTCTTCGTGGTCGCGTTCACCGCCGCCGTGGTCGGTGGCCTGGACAGCCCGGTGGGCGCGGTGGTCGGCGGCCTGCTGGTCGGGCTGATCCTGTCCTACGTCACCGGCTACCTGGGACCGGACACCACACCGCTGGCCGTCCTGGTGCTGCTGCTGGCCGTCCTGCTGGTCCGCCCCGGCGGGCTCTTCTCCGCGGCGAGAGCGAGGCACGTGTGACGAGCACCCCCACCAAGATCGCGGCTGCGGCGCCGTCCCCGCTGCGCCGGCTGCTCCCCGGCGCGCCGGCCGGACGCGAGGCACGCGGCTCAACGCTGCTGCGCCACCTCGCCGTGGCGGTGTTCGCCGGCACGCTCGTCGTGCTGGTGACCAACCAGCTCGCGCCGTACCAGAATCTCCAGGTGGCGCGCGTCTGCGCGTTCCTCTGCGTCACCGCCGGGCACACCGTGCTGGTCGGGCTCAACGGCCAGCTCTCGCTCGGGCACGGCGCGCTGATGGCCACCGGCGCGTACACGATGGCCCTGACCCAGCAGGCCCTGGACGAGCGGGCGGTACGCGGCTGGTGGACGCTGCCCGCGTCGCTGCTGGTCGCCGTCGCGGTGACAGCGCTCGGCGGGCTCGTCGTCGGGCTGGCGGCAGCCCGGCTGCGCGGCCCCTACCTGGCCGGCGTGACGCTCGCCGTGGCGACGCTCGTCCCGGCGGTCACCACGATCTTCACCGGCGTGTTCAACGGCGAACAGGGCCTGTCGTTCCCGGCGCAGACGCCACCGGCCGCGCTCGGCGCCTACTTCCAGCCGGAACGCTGGCTGGCCTGGATCGCGCTGGCCGCCGCGCTGCTCACCATGCTGCTGCTGGCCAACCTGGTGCGCAGCCGCTTCGGCCGGTCCCTGCGGGCGGTCCGCGACGACGAGGTCGCGGCCCGGCTCGCCGGCATCCCGGTGGCCCGCACGCAGGTGCTCGCGTTCGTGGTGAGCGCCGCCTGCGCCGGGCTGGGCGGTGCCGTGTACGCCCTGCTCACCGCCACCGTCGCGCCCGGCAAGTTCCCGCTGGACCTGTCGCTGTTCCTGCTGATGGCGATCGTGATCGGCGGGCTGGGCAGCCTGGCCGGCGCGATCTGGGGAGCGGTGCTGCTGGTCGCGCTCCAGGACCTGCCCGGCCTGCTCACCGAGCATCTCAGCCTGTCCGCCGGGCTGGCCCAGCGGCTCGAGGGCAACCTCGCGCTCGCAGTGTTCGGCCTGATCCTCATCGTCGTCATGCTCGCCGCACCGGGCGGCCTCCAGGGCGGGGTGCGTGCCGTCGGCACCCGGCTGCGCGCGGTGCTCCGCCGCCGCCGTACCCCCCGCCGGTCGCCGGACCGCTGACCTCACCGGTTCCACCCACACCGTTCGCACCGTCGCACCGGAATGGAGAACCATGCGCCCCACCACCCGCCGCGTTCTCGCGGCCGCCGCCGGCCTGGCCCTGCTGGCCGCGTTGCCTGCCTGCGCCGACGACGAGAAGCAGGCCGCCGAGAACGTCCCCGGCGTCAGCGACTCCGAGGTCGTCATCGGCACCCACCAACCGCTCACCGGACCGGCCGCCCCCGGCTACTCGAAGATCTCCGCCGCCACCAAGGCGTACTTCGAGCACGTCAACGCCAAGGGCGGCGTGCACGGCCGGAAGATCGTCTACAAGGTCATGGACGACGGCTACAACCCGGCCAACACCGAGAACGTGGTCCGCAAGCTGGTGCTCGACGACAAGGTCTTCGCGCTGCTCGGCGGCCTGGGCACGCCGACGCACACGAACGTGCTGGAGTTCGTCAAGACGCAGAAGGTGCCGGACCTGTTCGTCGCCTCCGGCAGCCGCAACTGGAACCAGCCGGACAAGTACCCGACGACGTTCGGCTGGCAGCCCGACTACACGGTCGAGGGCAAGATCCTGGCCACCTACGTCAAGAAGGAGTTCCCCGGCGCGAAGGTCTGCCACTTCGGGCAGAACGACGACTTCGGGCGGGACTCGCTGGCCGGCGTCGAGCAGGTCCTCGGCCCGGTCGCGGCGAAGCAGACGTACACCACCACCAACCAGCAGGTCGGCCCGGCGATCGGCGCGCTGCGCGCGGCCGGCTGCCAGGTGGTCATCTCGGCGACCATCCCCGGCTTCACCGCGCTCGCCATGGGCCAGGCCGCCGGGCAGGGCTTCAAGGCGCAGTGGGTGGTGTCCAACGTGGGCGCCGACTACACCACGCTGTCCGCGCAGCTCGGCGACAAGAAGGTGATCCTCGAGGGCATGGTCGCCGACAACTACCTGCCCATGGTGGGCGACACCGCGAACCCGTGGATCCAGGAGTTCACCAAGATCCACCAGAAGTACAACGCGGGCAACCCGGTCGACGGCAACGCGATCTACGGCTACTCGATGGCGTACACGTTCGTGCAGGCCATGCTCGCCGCCGGGCCCGACCCCACCCGGGAGAAGCTGGTCGAGGCCGTGCGCAAGGGCGGCTTCCGCGGGCCCGGCCTGGTCCCCTTCCGGTACGCCGACGGCGTGCACGCCGGCTACGGCGGCGTCCGGCTCACCAAGGTGAGCAACGGCGCGCAGGCGTACTTCGGCCCCGCGTACACCACCGACGACGGTGACGGCGCCGTCACCGAGTTCACCGAGCCGCCGACGAACCCGCCGGCGGACGCCGTTCCGACGTCCTGACCACGGTGCTGTCGCCGGGTGGCCGGGTGCCGGCCGCCCGGCGACACGCACGTAGAGTGGCCGCCGGCAGACGAGCAACAGGAGATCCCGTACCCATGATCGAGCTGGAGACCGACCCGCCGGAGCGGGTGGACGGCCGGGCGGCGCGGGCCGAGCGGACCCGGGCCGCGATCGTGGAGGCGCACCTGGCCCTGATCGACTCCGGTGACCTGCGGCCCACCGGGGAACGGATCGCCGAGCGGGCCGGGGTGTCGCTGCGCACGCTCTGGACCAACTTCAAGGACATGGAGACGCTGTTCGCCGCGACCGGGCGGCGGGTCGGCGAACGGCAGGCCGCGCTCTGGCAGCCGGTGCCGCCGGAGCTGCCGCTGACCGCCCGGATCGCCGCGTTCTGCGACCAGCGCGCCCGGCTGCTGGAGGTGCTGGCGCCCTCGGCTCGCGCGTCGGCGCTGCGGGAGCCGTTCTCCCCGCAGTTGCGGCGCAACCGGGAGGCGGCGGTCACCCGGGTCCGGCAGGAGATCGAGGCGGTGTTCGCCCCGGAGCTGGCGCAGGCCGGGCCGGGGCGGGCGCAGTTGCTGGACGCGTTGACGGTGGCCGGCACCTGGTCTTCGTGGTCGATGATGCGCGACTCGATGGGGCTTGACGTGGAGGCCGCCCGCGCCGTGATGGCGCGCATGCTGGGCGCGCTGCTGGTCGACGCGATCGCCGCCGGCCTGCGCTGAGCGCCCCGCCGGCCTGCGCTGAGCGTTCCGGCGGCCGGTCAGGCGACCTCGCCGGTGGTGGCCACCTCGCCCAGCTGGCCCAGCGTGCTCAGGTAGGCGTCGTGCAGCTCGTCGGTGGCCGCCGTGCACGCGTCGGAGACGGTGACGATGCGGTACCCGTGGTCGACCGCCTGGTAGGCGGTGGAGGCGACGGCCAGGTTCGTCGCGACACCGGTGAACACCACGGTCCGCACGCCCCGGCCGCGCAGGATCACGTCCAGGTCGGTGCCGGAGAATCCGCCGAGCCGGGTGGAGGTGACGACGACGTCGCCGGGCTGTCGCCCGACCTCGTCGACGATCCGGGTCTTCGGGTCGCCCTCCAGGAACGCCCCGCGCTCGGCGATCATGTCGAAGCTCGGGGTGTTGGCGATCAGGTCGGGATAGCCGGGCCGGTAGGCGACGCGGGTGAAGACCACGAGGCCGCCCGCTGCCCGCGCGGCGGCGGCGACCCGGGCCGCGTTCGCCGCCACGCCGTGCCGGGTCACCTGGCCGGCGAAGAACGGGCCGAAGACGCCGTCCGGGCTGACCACCTCGTGTTGCCAGTGGACGCCCACCACAGCGGTGTGTGCCCAGTCGATGCGCTGCATGTCGGTCCCGTCACGGTGCGGAGAGCTGCTGCGGCGCCAGCTCGTAGCGGCTCAGGCCGCCGGCGGAGGTGCTCCTGCCGAAGGCGTCCCGGCGTCCCCAGCGGCCGGGGACATCGAGCAGCGCCACGTAGTCGAGGCTAGCAGGCAGGGCGGGCCGGGCCACGAGATCGTCGCCGACCGGCCGGAGGCCGAGCATCGTCCGCAGGAGCAGCAGCGGGGCCCCGGCCGACCAGGCCTGCGGGCTGCACGCGGTCGGGTACCGGATCGGGTAGCGGGTCTCGGACCGGGCGTGTCCGGCGAACGCCTCCGGCAGCCGGCCGTCGTAGAAGGCCGCCGCATCCAGGATGCCGGCCGCGATGCGGGCCGCCTCCTCGGCATACCCGTAGCGCCGCAGGCCCCAGGCGATGAACGAGTTGTCGAACGGCCAGATGGTCCCGACGTGGTAGCCCACCGGGTTGTAGCGGGCCTCGCCCTCGGCCAGCGTGCGGACACCCCAGCCGCTGAACATCGCCGGTGACATCAGGTGCCGCACCAGGGCCTCGGCCTTCGGCTCCTCGACGATGCCGCTCCACAGCAGGTGGCCGATGTTCGACGACAGAGCATCCACCTTGCTGCCGTCGCCGTCGAGCGCCAGCGCCATGTACTCGCCGTCATCGATCCAGAAGTCGTGGTTGAAGCGGCGCTTGAGGTCGGCGGCGTCCCGCTCCAGCCGGTCCGCGTACGCCGGGTCGTGCCAGATCTCGCGGGCCAGCCGGGCGGTGCGCACCTTCGCGTCGTACGCGTACCCCTGGAGTTCGCAGGTGGCACGCGGGAAGCCCGGCAGGCGGCCGTCGCGGTGGGAGATGCTGTCCCACGAGTCCTTCCAGCACTGGTTCTCCAGACCGTTCACCGGGTTGCGCCGCTCGTAGGAGACGTAGCCGTTGCCGGCCCGGTCGGCGTAGTGGTCGATCCAGTCGACGGCCGCCCGCGCCTCCTGCTCCACCGCGCGTACGAGGGCGGCGTCGCCGGTCCACCGCTCGTACTCGTCGAGCAGCACGAGGAACAGGGGAGTGGCGTCCGCGCTGCCGAAGTAGGGGCTGTGCGGTGTCTCGTCGAAGACGGTCAGCTCGCCGTAGCGCATCTCGTGCAGGATCCGACCCGGCTCCTCCTCCCGGAAGTCGTCGATCCGGCTGCCCTGTCGGAAGGCGAGCACGGTGAGCGTGGTGGCGGCGAGTTCGGGTGCGAACGGCAGCGCCTGGAGGCTGGTGAGGATGCTGTCGCGGCCGAACAGGCACATGAACCAGGGCAGCCCGGCGGCCAGCACACACCCGGTCCCGGCGAGGAACGGGCTGAACCGCAGCGCGGCCAGGTCGATCAGGCTCTGCCGGTAGGTGTTCTGCAACGGTCCCCAGCTGGTCTCCAGTCGCGGCGCCCGGTCCAGCCACTCCCGTAGTTCGCCTGCCTTGTTCCGCTCGGCGTCGGCGGCCCGTCCCGGCAGGCGCAGCCGCTCCAGACCGCGGGGCAGGGGGAGGTCCGGCTCGGCGGTCAGCCGGGTCTGCCACCGGCCGTGCGGTTCGATGTGCACGCGCAGCGTCAGGCCGTTCTCGTCCACCTCCGCCGGTGCCGTCGCGGACACGATCGTCTCGCGGCGGTAGCGTTCGCGCTGGTAACCCAGGACGAGTCGCGGGCCGTCGACCCGTCGGTAGTGCCGCCCCTCGCGGTTCGTCGTGCCCTCCTTGACCGCGAAGAGGTCCGCGAAGTCCGCGTCCACCTCGATCCGTACGGTCAGGTCGACGGGCAGCCGGTCGTTGTTGACCAGGAGCAGGTCCTCCTGGAGCCCGGTGTCGAGCCTGTGGGTCCGGCGCACCTCCAGCGTGCTGTTGACGTAGACGTCCTGACTGCCCGGAACCAGGTAGAACCGGTTCTCGAAGTACTGGATGTCGTCGATGGACAGCGTGCTGAGCGGCTCGCCGTCGATGGTGAGCTGCCACCGGGACAGCAGGCGGGTGTCGTGGGCGAACAGGCCGTGGGTGGCGTCGGCGGCCGGGACGATGTCACCCGCCCGGTCAGAGACCAGGAAGATCGTCCCGTCGAAGATGCCGACGTGGTCGTCACCCATCGTCGTCTCCCCGGTGTCGTTCCGGGCGCGAGCCGGGCGGGGAGGGGAACAGCCGGCGCACGGTCGCGAACAGCCGCGGGCTGCCCTCCACCTCGGCCTCGCCGCGCAGGACCGTGGTCAGGAAGTACGACTCGCCCCGCGCGATCCGGTCGAAGACGGCCCGGTCCGCCCGGACGACCGCGTCCCCACCGGTGGCCTGCCGCGCCGCGGTGACCTCGCCCCGGGCGATGGAGACCAGCCAGTGGTCGACCGACCCGTCATCGGCGAGGTCGAACCGGACGGTGCCCTCGTGGAGCGCTGTCAGCCCGCGCTGCCGGCGCTGCCCCAGGCCCCGGAAGAACTCTTCGGTGGCGTCGACCATCGGCCCTCCTTCCGATGGCGCTATTCCCCGCAGCGGGGCCTGTCGTCTCACCCGGAACGGGTGAAACCGGGGAGGCCGGGGATCTGGTCCTAGTCCTCGCGCAGGCGGCGCAGGATCCGGGCCAGCTCGGCCCGGTCGTCGGGCGTGAGCACGCCGAAGAACCGTTCCGCCTCGGTGGCCCGCGCCTGCCGGATCGCCGTGCCCACCCGCTCGCCCTCGGCGGTCGGGGCGACCAGCGTGGCCCGCCGGTCGGCCGGGTCGGGCCGGCGCTCGACCAGGCCGCGCTCCTGCAACCCGTCGACCACCTCGGTGGCCGAGCGCGGGGCGATGCGCAGGTGCTCGGCGAGCGCGCCGGGCCGCAGCGCGCCGTGACGCATCAGCACGCCGAGCGCCCGCGCCTGCCCGGGGCTGATCTCCCACGGTTCGAGCGCGCCCTTGGTCTGGTGCCGCAGCCGGCGGGTCACCGCCCAGAACGTCTCGGCCAGGCTCTCGTCGCTGCCGCTCACGGGGAATACGGTAGCAGGCTTTCGTGTTGTTCCCTCATGTTGAGGTAACCTCAGCATCGTCCCCCGCCCCCCGCATGAGGAGCACCCTTGGATCGCATCCCCGACGGCCGCCGTGACGGCCGGACCGTTTCCCCCGCCGAGAAGGCCCAGGCCCGCTCGGTGTCCCTTCGCCGCATCGGCGGCCTGTTCACCGCCCACCGCGGCCCGCTCGCCACCGTGGTGGCGATCATCGTGGCGTCCTCGATCATCGCGATGGCGACGCCGTTCCTGCTGCGTACCGTGATCGACAGGGCCCTGCCCGAGCGTGACCTGACGCTGCTGGCCTGGCTGGTCGCAGGCATGGTCGCGGTCGCCGCGGTCACCGCCGTGCTCGGCGTCGCGCAGACCTGGATCTCCACCCGCGTCGGCCAGCAGGTCATGCACCGGCTGCGCACCGACGTCTTCGCCCACCTCCAGCGGCAGTCGATCGGCTTCTTCGTGCGCACCCGCACCGGCGAGGTCCAGTCGCGCATCACCAACGACATCGGCGGCATGCAGGCGGTGGTCACCTCCACCGCCACCTCGATCGCCGCCAACCTCACCACTGTGGTCGCCACCACGATCGCCATGCTGGCGCTGAGCTGGCGGCTCACGCTCGTCTCGGCGGTCGTGCTGCCGCCCGCGCTCTGGCTCACCCGCCGGGTCGCCCGGCTGCGCCGGGAGATCACCGCCCAGCGTCAGCGCGAACTCGCCGACCTCACCGTGACGATCGAGGAAGGGCTGTCTGTGAGCGGCGTCCGGCTGGCCAAGACGCTCGGCACCGGCCCGGCCCTGGTCGACCGGTTCACCGCCTCCTCGGCCCGCCTGGTCGACCTGGAACTGCGCTCCGAGCTGGCCGGACGCTGGCGGATGGCTGCCATGAGCATCGTCTTCGCCGCCATCCCCGCGGTGATCTACCTCGGCGCCGGGCTGCCCGGCACCGCCGGGACGCTCACCATCGGCACGCTCGTCGCGTTCACCGCGCTGCAGGGCAACCTGTTCCGGCCGCTGATGGGCCTGCTCAACGTGGGCGTCACGCTCACCGCGTCCCTCGCCCTGTTCGCCCGCATCTTCGAATACCTCGACCTGCCCGTCGAGGTCGCCGAGCCGGCCCGCCCGGTCCCGCTCGACCCGGCCACCGCCCGCGGCCACCTGCGGATCGAGGACGTCACGTTCAGCTACCCGGGCAGCGACACCGCCGCCCTGGCCGGCGTCAGCCTGGACGTCCCGGCCGGCACCAGCCTCGCCCTGGTGGGGGAAACCGGTTCCGGCAAGAGCACGCTCGCCGCGCTGATCAGCCGCCTGCACGACCCGGACGCCGGCCGCGTCACCATCGACGGGATCGACCTGCGCGACCTGCGCCCGGCCGATTTGGCCGCCGTCGTGGGCGTGGTCAGCCAGGAGACGTACCTGCTGCACGGCACCGTGCGGGACAACCTCCGGTACGCGCGCCCGGACGCCACCGACGCCGACATCGAGGCCGCCGCCCGCGCCGCCCGCATCCACGACCTCGTCAGCGCGCTGCCCGACGGGTACGACACCATGGTCGGCTCACGCGGCCACCGGTTCTCCGGCGGCGAGCAGCAGCGCCTCGCGATCGCCCGGACCCTCCTGCGCGACCCGCGGATCCTGGTGCTGGACGAGGCGACGAGCGCGCTGGACACCGAGACCGAACGCGCGGTCCAGCGGGCGCTGGACGAGCTGGCCCGGGGCCGGACCGTGGTGACCATCGCGCACCGGCTCTCCACGGTCCGCGACGCCGACCGCATCGCCGTGCTCGACCACGGCCGGATCGTCGAGTCCGGCACCCACGACGCGCTGCTGGACCGGCGCGGCCGCTACGCCGCTCTGGTTGGCTGACCGTAGGCCCGCGCGGCGCCGCCTCTGCCGCCGGACCCGCCGTCGGTGTCGGACGCGCTGCCGCTGCCGGGCCCGCCGTTGCCCGGTCCGTCCGCGCCGATGCGGGACGCCAGGTCCAGGGCGGCTCGGATCGGGTCGCCCGACCAGCGGCTGGCGAACGCCTCGTGCAGCCGCCACCCGGCCCGGATCAACGTGCGCTGCCGCTCCAGATGCGCCGCAACCCCGTCCGGGTGCACCGCGCAGACCACCCCGACCGCGTCGGAGTCCGTGCCCACGCAGAGGTCGACGCGCCACCGGCCCACCGGATAGCCGGGCCGCACCGGCAGCCCGAGCCGGCGCAGCTCCTCCGCCAGCTCGGCGGTCCAGCCCGTCGCCGGCTCCGCCTCCGGTGCGGCAGGCGGCCGGCCCGCGTAGGCCAGGAAGTCACCCACCAGGCCCTCCGGTGAACGCAGCGAGGTGACCACCGCCAGCCGTCTCCGAGCCCGGGTGACCAGCACGTTGAACAGGTTCGGCCCGGCGGCGAACCGGTGTCGCGACGGCGGATCGTCGTCCACCAGCCCGAGCGACGCGATCACCACGTCCGCCTCGCTGCCCTGCAACCCGTGCACGGTGCCCGACCGCAGCCCGAGACGCTCGATCTCGTCGACGTCGTACGCGGCCAGCAACGCCGTCTCGATTGCGTCCGCCTGCGCGCGGAACGGGCTCACCACGGCGATCCCGCCCGCCGGGGGAGCGTCGGCGAACCGCCGTACGAGGTCGAGGACGGCGGTGACCTCGGCCTGGTTGACCCCGTCGACCACGCTCGCCCCGTCCACTGTCACCACGTCGATGACGTCGGCGCGCTCGTTGCGCGGATGCCGGGTGACCAGTTCCAGCCGATCGCCGTAGAACCGGCGCGCGGAGAACCCGATCAGGTGCGGCACGGACCGGTGGTGCTCTCCCAGCCAGGTGACCGGGGCGGCGCCGGCGGCCACGTCGAAGGCGCTGGAGCGGCGGACGTCGAGCCGGTCGCCGAACCGGTCCAGACCGTGCCGGCGCAGGGTGGCGACCACGTCCACGTCGGCCACGAACGACACGAACCGCAACTGGCGGGGGTCGCCGGCCACCAGCGCACGCCGCGCCCGGGCCAGCGCCGGCGCCGCCCGCAACTGGTCGATGTGCGCCGCCTCGTCCAGCACCACCAGGTCGAACATCCCGGGCACGGGGGGCAGCAGGTCCTCGACGTCGGTGACAGTGCCCACCCAGAGCGGCAGCGCCCGTACCAGCGCCTGTGCGTCCAGCCCGGCCAGCAGTTCGCGGCGGCGGTTCCGCCCGGCCCGCAGCGCGGCGGCCAGTCCACCGGTGGCGCGCCGCGCCGCGTCGCTCCACCGATGCGCGCTCGTCGCCCGGTGGCGCATCGCCGTTCCGACGGCCTCCGCGAGCGCGGCTTCCGCCGTCGTCAGGGCACGCCACGCAGCGGCCAGATCGGTCCCGCCGGTGGCGGCCAGCCGCGCCGCCGCCCGTACCGCGCCCGCCGCGTCCAACGCGGTGCGCAGCCGCTCCACGGGTACGTTGTCGCCGCTGAGCCGGCGTAGCCGCCTACCGGCGGGGGCCCGCTGCCAGCGCCGCCACCAGCCGTCACCGGACGCCGTGGCCGCCGACAGCGCGGACCGGACCGCGTCCAGGTCGACCTCCGGGTCGAACAGGCGGGGCACGTCCCGGCTCAGCGCGGGCAGCAACGGCTGCCAGTCGGGCAGCGCGGCGGCGCGGCGCTCCTCGTCGAGGGCGACGCCGATCCCCTCGGACAGGGCGGCCACCCGGTCGCGGGCGGCCGCCACGGCGGCGTCGGCGTCGCGCAGTGTGGCGTCGTCAGTTCCGGCGGCCGCACCGCCGGCCAGGTCGGCGGCGATCGTCTCGCGGCGCTCGGCGTCGCCGAACAGCACCGGCGCCGGGCCGCTGTGCCGGCGCAGCAGGTCACCGAGCACGTCGGCGGCGTGCACCGACTGGGTGGCCACGAGCACCGACCCGCCCCGGTCCACGGCGTCCAGCGCGGCGGCGACCAGGGCGTGGCTCTTGCCGTTGCCCGGCGCGCCCGAGACGACCACGACCGGCTCGGTACGGGTCCGCCGCACCAGTTCACGCTGGGCCGCGTTCAACGGCAGCGGCGACAGCACCTCGGCATCGGTGTCGTCGCCCTGGGCGTCGGTGCCGCTGGGCGTGGAGTCGCCCCGGCCGGTGTAGAGCCGGCTCAGCGCCGTGTCGGCCAGTCCGGGCCGGGCCGCCCAGGCGAGCAGTGTGTCGCGTAGCCGGCCGGCCAGCACGTCGCGGGTGGTGAACAGCGCCGCGGCGGCGACGCCGACCAGTTGGTCGTCGTCGATGCGGCGGGGTGGCCGCGCCTGCACCGTCACCGGTTTCAGACCGGCGGCTTCGGCGGCGGCGGTGATCCACGCCTTGGTGCCGGGCGCGCCGAGCCAGCCCGGCCCGGCCAGCCCTGGGGCGGCCTCCAGCCGGCCGGCGAGATCCCGGTCCTCGACGAGCGAGGTCAGTTCCAGGTCTCCGGCGGGCACGATCCGGTAGCTGCGGCTGGTGCGCTCCAGGCGTACCGGCTGGGCCAGCAACGGCACGCGGACCCGGCGGCGGCCACCGTCGAGGTCGGCCGCGCCGATGACGAAGGCCAGGCCCCGGCGCAGGATCCGCTGGTCGCGGTGCAGCGCGTCCAGCGCCGCCAGGCGGTCCAGCGTGGCGTCGCGCGGCGCGCGGTCGGGCTCGGCCAGCCAGATCAGCGGACGACCGGCGCCGGAGACGTCGAAGATCCGCTCGGCGCCGGCCGGTGCCAGGTCGGCGAGCGCGGTGAGGATCGTGGCCGCCTCCATGGCCCGCGATTCTGCCGTACGCGCGCCCGGCCCGGCCACCGCCGACCCCGCGCCCGCGGATGACGGGATGTAGAAAACTTTTGCTCTGACATTCATGCGTGTAGCTATTTACCCGACCCCGGGGTCGCCCTAGCATCGATCTACATCGTTGTCGATGAAGAGGAGAGGCGATGTCCCTGACGTTCACCGCTGCCCGGATGCGCGTGCCCGCGATACTCACTGTCGCCGTCGTCGCGGGCGCGATGCTCGGCGTGCAGCCCGCGCAGGCCGCCCGGCCGGGCTTCCGGATGCCGTTCCTGTGCGGCCAGACCTGGCAGGGCAACAACTGGAACGGGCACAGCCCGGCCCACGCCATCGACTGGAACCACTACGACGCCAACGGCAGCCCGGACGACCTCAACCGCCGGACGGTCGCCAGCGCCGCCGGCACCGTGCTCGAGTCGTACTACTCCACCACCTCCGGCTACGGGAACACCATCGTCATCGGGCACGGCGACGGCTGGCGCACCCGGTACGCCCACCTCAACTCACGCGCGGTGGCCGCCGGTGACACCGTGAAGCGCGGCGACGTCATCGGCCGGGTCGGCGCGACGTCGGCGAAGTACGACCTCAGCCCGCACCTGCACTACGAGCAGATCCACAACGGCAGCGTCGTGGTGCCCGTCGTGCAGGGCGTGACCTGGTCAGACGGGCTGAAGCGCAACCAGAAGAGCACCAACGGCTGCTGAGCCGGGGCGTCAGTCGCCGGGCCGAAAACCCGATCTGCAACACGTGATTCGCGGAGCGTCAATGGGTAGAGTGGCGCGGTGCGCGGTGGGGTGCAGGCTCAGGTGCCGGTGCTGTACGTCGACGACGTCGACGCGGCCGGCCGGTTCTACGCGCTGTTCGGCTACACCGGGCGGCCCGCAGAGGCCGGCCGGACGCCCCTGCGCTGCGGCGACCTGACGCTGCTGCTCGTCGAGGGCACCCCGGTCCCGGCCGCGCTGTATCTCCACGTCGACGACGTCGCCGCCACCGCCGAACGCCTGGCAGCAGCCGGTCACCCCGTCGACCACGTGCCGGGCGGCGAGTGCCGCACCGTCGACCCCGACGGCAACACGATCCTGTTCACCAGGCCGTGCGTCGTGCCCGCCCCGCCCGCCGACCCGGACGGGCGGCCCGCGCCGGTTCGCCGGGCCGCCCAGTTCGCGGCCCGGCGTGACGGCGCCCCCGGGCACTGCCAGATCGGCGGGCCGCGGGGCGAGCCCTGTGTCGAGCCGGCCGAGGTCAAGCTCGCCGACTCGTGGGGCGACACGGCGTGGGGCTGCCTGACCCACGCCGACGAGACCCTGGTCAACGCGCGCGGCGCGTTCCTGGCCACCGAGGACGCCACCGGCCTCGCCGCGTACCTGGCCGCCCGCCGGACCCGCCCCGACGAGGCCGCCGTCGCGGGCTGACCGTCCGGGCTCAGACCCGGGGCGGCTCCGGGCCGTCCGGCCGGGGTGGCCGCTGTCCCGGGGCCGGGCGCGGCGCGGGTGGGGGAGCAGCGGCTCCAGCGGGGTGAACGACTCCACCGGCCCGTCCGGCCGCGATCCACGCCGCGCCCGTCCCGCCGGCTCACTCCCGTCGGCCGGCGCGGTCGTGGCCGCCGGCCCGCTCGGGCCGGCCCCCCGTGTCGCGGGCGGCCCTTCCGTCGTCCGCTCGGGCGGGCGGTCGCGCCGCTCACGTTCCTCGGCGTACTCGGCGCGGCGGCGGTCCAGGTCACGCTCGCACTCCAGCGCGATGCGCTGCTCCCAGTACGGCTGAAGCAGCTTGCGCACCCGTTCGTCCAGGTGCACCGTGACGTCCGGCTCGCAGGCGAACGTCACCTCGCCGCGCGCGTACGTCCAGGGTGGTGGGTCGTCCTCGGCGAGCGCGGCGGTCAACGCGGCGTGCAGGTCGCGCGGACGGTGCGGTGGCACCTCTGCCGCGCACCGCACCGCCAGCCGGTGCAGCCGCTGCGCGGCCTGCTGCTGGAAGTAGTCCACGTACCAGCCGAACAGCTCCGGCCGGGCCGAGTCCGACGACCAGGTGTAGGTGGCGCGGACCAGGAACACGTACACCTGACCCTGCGCCGGCACCGTGAGCGGCTCCGGGGCGCGCCTGTCGACGGTGGTCACCGGCGTCGGTGGTTCCTCGGTCCACCACAGTTGCCGCAGCGTCGGCTGCGCGCCGTCCCAGAACCGCCGGGTCCGCACCCGCGCCGCCTCGCCGAGCGCCCGCGCCCGTCCGGCCCAGCGCCGCCGCCGGCTGTCCACCGGCGCGCCGGGCTTCGGCCGGCCGTCGCCCGCCCCGGGCTCCTCCGGCACCGCGGTCATCGCACCCCCTCCATGCCGGACGGCAGCACCGCGTCCCGCGGAGTCACCGGGACGCGCGGGCCGTCGGGCGAGGGGTGGCCGGATCGCCGTGGCGGTCCGCGAACCACGCTAACAACCCCGGCCGGTGTACGCGCGCAGCCGCGCGCACGGCGCCTCCGCCCGGCCTGCTGACCGATCGGACGAGCCGCCTCGTAGTCCTATCCGTGGGACTCGACCGGCGTCGGTCCCGTTCACGGGACCGACCATCCAGAGTCGATCGGCACACCTTGATCCGTGTTCGAAGCGCTTCGTAGCGTGAAACTCCGCGATCCTTCGGGGGAGGGCCAGACCGCATGGGCGTAGACGCTCGCCACACCGCCGGCCGCACCGTGCACTACCTGCGGTCCCTCGCCGAGCGGCAGTACGACCGGGTCTGGACCCCGGACTTCCTGCACCTCACCCCGGACGTGCAGGGCTTCGCCGTGTTCCACCGCGGCGGCCTGGTGCTGGTCTACGGCGCGGTGTCGCCGAACGACCCGGCCCGCTGGGTCTTCCGGATGGCGTGCGTGGCCGGCGCCGACGTGCCGGACATCTCCGGGGCGATGGCCTGGGCGAACATCAGAAACCGGCTGGCCGAGGCCGGGCGCTACTACTGCGTCGTGAAGGCCGACCAGAGCGCCTGCCACGTGGTGTTCGCGCTCGACCTGCGCAGTCCACTGCTCGACGACGTCACGGCCCCGGACGCGCAGGCGGCGCGGGAACTGCTGCACTTCTCGCTCGCGGTGTGCGTGCACAACGCCGTGGCAGACTTCCGCGACCTGGCGTCGTATCTGCCGGCGCGGCCCCTCGCCCCGACCGAGATCGACGCCTGGACCCTGTTCGCCGGCACCCAGGACTGACCCGGCCACAAGAGCGGTAGCGGCTCGATTTGAGCGCCCCAACACCGAGTTCCTGGAGTGGCACCTGGACACCGTCTTCAAGGCGGCCTGACCTTACGCAGTCCGGCTGCGAGATCTTGGTAGGAAATGGCCCTCATAGGGGCCATTTCCTACCAAGATCTTCTCGCTTCCCGTGTGGTGGGAAGCGAGTCCCGGAGATCGGTTCGTCTGTCCTCGCTCCGGCGGGATCGTGGCAAGGCGTGGCTCGGGGCTGACGACAACCCGTAGGCCGGCCGTCAACGTCGGCAAGAAATCGACGCAGCAACATTTATGGATGTTCGGATGGTGTCGGCGCGTCGATCGTCCTGGTCGGATGGCGGAACGGACATCGCTGTTCGACAATGACAGGAGGGACCGTGCGCACACCATCCCGTGCGTTGACGGGGACCACCGCGCTGCTGCTGGCAGCCGGTCTGGTCCTGACCGCCGCCGGCGGCGGCCAGGCGGCACCCCGGGAACAGACCCGAACCCAGGCGCCACCCGACCACCTGCCGGGCGACCGGCACGACACCAAGGCCCAGGACAACCGCAAGGGCCGCGTCGCCGCCACCGAGCGGCAGCGGGACCGGGCCGCCGCGCTCGGTGCGCGCGTGCGCTGGACCGACTTCGGTACGCCCGCCACGCTCACCTCGACCGGCAAGCCGCTCGCCACCGGTCTGCCCGCCGACCCGGCCGCCGCCGCGCGCGCGTACGTGGCCGCCAACCGGGACGTGCTGGGGCTGACCGCCGAGGGCGCCGCCGCGCTGGAGCTGCTGACGGTGGCGCCGATGGGGCAGGGCGCGACGGTACTGTTCCGGCAGCGCTTCGGCGACCTGCCGGCCGCCGTCGACGGCATGCTCTCGGTCGGCGTACGCGACGGAGCGGTGTGGCACGTCAGCTCCTCGCTCGCCCGTGACGCCGGTACGCCGGCCCCGGCGACGATCAGCGCCGAGCAGGCCCGCAAGGCTGCCATCGCCGACGCCGGCCGCGCCGACGCGCAGGTCGTGCGTACCTCATTGGTCGCGGTGCCCACCGCGGACCGTGGGCCGCGCGCGGCGTGGGAGGTGGTCCTCGGCGCGGACACCACCGGAGCGGACCCGGCCGCCTACTCCACCTACGTGGACGCCCGCGACGGCGCCGTGTTGGTACGCGAGGACCTGATCGACCACGCCGCGGACCACCCGTCCTGGGAGGTCTTCCCGAACTCGCCCCGGGTCGACAGGTCCTCGGTCGACACCCGCAAGCGGTGGTGCGCCGTCCCGGCGCGCGGCTGCGCCGAGGTGGTGGGCGTGCCCGGGCACCCGGCCTGGGACGTGGACCCGGCGACCGGTGAGTCCACAAATACGACCAAGGGCAACAACGCGATAGCCGTGCAGAACTGGTTCAGCAACGACCCGTTCAGCGTCGGCACCGAGACCGCCACGCCCCGGGCGGACCGCAGGTACGACTACCCGTGGACGAACCAGTGGCAGGAGCAGCGCTGCAACCCGGAGGTGTTCACCTCGCCGCGCGCCAACGACATCGACGCGGCCCGGGCGAACCTGTTCGCGATGCACAACCGGATGCACGACTGGACGTACCACCTCGGGTTCACCGAGGAGACCTGGAACATGCAGCAGGACAACCTCGGCCGCGGCGGGCTCGGTAACGACCCCGAGCAGGGCAACGCCCAGGCCGGTGGCGTCAGCGGCGGCCCGCCGACGTTCCCGGCCCGCAACAACGCCAACCAGATCACCCCGCCGGACGGCGTCGCGCCGACCACCAACATGTACCTGTGGCAGCCCACCGCCGGCTCGTTCTACGCACCCTGCGTCGACGGCGACTTCGACATGTCGGTGATCGCCCACGAGTACGGCCACGCGGTCACCAACCGCATGATCGCCGGCCCGAGCGCCGGGGTCAGCACGCCGCAGGGCATGAGCGAGAGCTGGTCGGACCAGCTCGCGGTGGAGTACCTGTTCGAGCACGGGTACGCCGCGCCCGGCCGGCGCGGCTTCACCATCGGCGAGTACACCACGCAGGACCCGAACGCCGGCATCCGCAACTACAACATGAGCGACAGTCCGCTGAACTACAGCTCGCTCGACTACGACTTCGTCGGCCTCCAGGTGCACGCCTCCGGCGAGGTGTGGAGCGCCACCAACGCCGACATCCGCGCGGCCATGCTGCGCCGCTGGGGCAGCGGCACCCCGGCGATCCAGAAGGCGTGCGCGACCGGTGCCCGCGACGTGACCGCCTGCCCCGGCAACCGGCGTTGGATCCAGTTGGTGTTCGACTCGTTCCTGCTGATGTCGGTCAGCCAGGTCAGCATGGTCGACGCCCGGGACGCGATGCTCGCCGCCGACCGGATCCGCTTCGGCGGGGCCAACCAGGACCTGCTCTGGAACGCGTTCGCCAAGCGCGGCCTGGGGGAGGGCGCGGCCAGCGTCGGCCACACCGACCCCGACCCCACCCCGGGCTTCACCTCCCCGTACGCCCGGGAGGGCTCGCTGCGGCTCCTGCCGATCGGTGAGCGCGGGCCGGTGGCCGGTGCGCAGCTGTTCGTCGGGCGCTACCAGGCGCGGGCCGTGCCGGTCGCGGACACCGACGCGGCGACCCCGCTGACCGACCGGGTCGACCTGGTGCCCGGCACGTACGAGTTCGTGGTGCGGGCCCCCGGCTACGGGCACACCCGGATCGGCCCGGTGACGGTCAAGGCGGGCCAGAACCGGACGCTGCCGGTGACGCTGCGACCCAACCTGGCCTCGGCGACCACCGGCGCGACGGTCGCCGGTGACGGGATCAACCTGCCGCAGATCGCCGACGACGACGAGGCCACCAACTGGGCCTCACTCGGCGCGCCGGTGGCCGGCCGGCAGGTCACCGTCGACCTGGCCGGCGGCGTGCAGCAGGTACGCCGGGTGCAGGTCAGCGCGATGCTGCGCCCGGCCGTCACCGGTGACGCGGACGCCGGCACCCAGAGCCGGTACTCCGCGCTGCGGCAGTTCCGGGTCCTGGCCTGCACCGCGCAGGGGCCGGTGACGTGCGCCGACGCGGCGGACTTCCGGCCGGTCTACACCAGCAAGCCGGACGCCTTCCCGTCGGTGGCGCCGCGTCCCCGGGCACCCGAGCTGATCATGCGGTCGTTCGACATCCCGCGCACCACCGCCACGCACCTGCGTGTCGAGGTGCTGACCAACCAGTGCACCGGCGCGCCGGACTACGCCGGTGAGCAGGACGACGACCCGCGGGCGGCGACGGACTGCGCCACCGCCAGCCCGCAGGCGCAGAACGTGCGGATCGCCGAGTTCCAGGCGTACACGCGCTAGCTCCCACGCGGCGGGTGCGGACGGGCGGCTCGGGTCGTCCGTCCGCACCCGCCGTCGTGTGTTCACGCGGGATTCGGGATGCCGTCGCCGGATCGGGGCTGTACCGCGGGCAGGATCCTCGACAGACTGAGCATCGATCGACCATCAATGCCGATCGATGCGCTGTCGTCCCGTTCAAGGAGGATCCCTTGACCCCGTTCCGCGCCGCCGTCACCCGCGTACGCCGCGCCCTCGCCGCGTCCGCCCTGGTCACCGCCGTGGCCGCCGCCGCGCTCGTCGCCCCGTCCACCGTGTCCACCCGGCTCGCCGAACCCGCGGCGGCAGCCGTGTACGGCTCCTGCACGCAGTCCCGCTGCGCGGACGCGCGCACCGCGCGGTCCGGCTGGTCGGCCAAGAGCTTCCCGACCAGCCGCGGCTGGTACTCGTGGAGCGGCGGCACCTGCAACTTCGCCGGCGGCCGGTTCTACAACTACGAGGGGCAACTCCCCGCCGGCGCGACCTACTACGAGTACGACGTCTACCCGCGCGCCTGCAACGCCTCCCGGGACGCGTACCGGATCGTGGTCAACAAGAGCACCGGGGCGACCTGGTTCTCACCCGACCACTACGCCAACTTCTACCGGCTCTGAGCAGCCTCGACGCCGGCCGGGGTCACCCCGGCCGGCGCGCCGTCGGGAAAGGACGGAAACATGGGCGCGGCGTCCCCGCATGCACCGGCCTGGCTCGTGTACGACGGCGCGTCGCCCGAGCCGGACGGCGGCGCGGCCGTACCCGGCTCGGGCGGTGACCCGCAGTCGGGTGGCGGGGCGCTGCCGGGCGGCGTGCTGATGTCCGGCGAGCAGGCCCGCACCCGCGCCGGGTTGCACGAGGCGCTGGCCGGGGCGCTGGCGCTGCCCGGCTGGTACGGCCGCAACTGGGACGCCCTCGCCGACGCGCTCGCCGACCGCCTCGACGCCGGTCCGCTGACGGTGGTCGTGTCCGACGCGGCGGACCTGCTCGCCGACGAACCGCCCGCCCATCTCGGCACGCTGCTCGACGTGCTCGGCGCGGTCGCCGCCGGTGGTCACGAGACGCTCCGGGTGGTGCTGCGCGACGACACGGAACGGCTGTCCGCCCTGCGCGCCCGCGTCGCCGCGGTGCTGGGCGGACGGGTAGGCGGCCCACCCGCCACCGGCTGACCCGGCGACCCCCGCGCCGACCTCGAACGTGCCGCCGAGCAGGCCGCCCAGACGCCTGAAATCAGCGAGCGATCAAGGAGTTTGCGTCCGGATCCGGCCCCCACAGTGACCCAAACTCCTTGATCAACGCCGAGCGGGCCGGGCGGTGATCATGAAGTTGGCCGGGGTGGGGAGCGGTCTCCGGGCGGTCAACTTCATGATCAGCGGGGTGGGGCCGGGCGGGGCGGGGCGGGGCGAGGGCGGGGAGGGTGCGGGGGCGTCAGCCCGGGGGGTCGAGGATGGCGCTGAAGCGCTCCTCGGCCAGGTCGAGCTGGGCGAGGATGTGTTGCTTGACCGGTGCCGACAACGGCGTGTCCGGCCGGGCGACCAGGTCGCGGAAGACCGGCACCAGCGGGCGGTACTTCGTGGCGGCGCGGGCCACCTTCGGCCCGACCGTGTGGATCACGCCCACGCCGTTGTCGGTGAAGTCGGACACCTTGATCACCCGGGCCCAGGGCTCCCGTTCGAGACTGGCCGCCACGTGTTCCCGGTACTGCTCGTCGCGGTCGCGGTCCGGGTCGTACGCCGGGTTGGTGACCGCCGCGACCAGCCGGGCGACCCGCGCCCCGAACCGGTCGGACAGCACGGCGAGCGCGGCCGGGGTCGCGTCCGCGCCGGCATCCGGGTCGAGGCCGGCGAGTTCGGCGGGGTGGTCCTCGACCGCGTCGTGCAGCAACCCGGCGACGATCACGTCCACGTCCCGTACCTGGTAGTGGTGCATCAGCCGGATCGACACCCGCAGCAGGTGGTTGAGGTACGGCTCGCGTACCCGCCGGTCGTCGCGGTGCAGGTCGGCGGCCAGGTCGAGGGCCTCGGTCAACCGCTCGCGGTCGGTCTCGTCGAACGCCTCGATCTCCAGCCGGAACCGGGCCAGCAGGCCGGGCTCACCGTGGATCTCGGTGATCGCGTGCATCGGCATGGTGGCGAGGTACGCGGGGAACTCCATGCGTCCCTTATAGCTGATCTTCGCTAGGTTGGGGGACCGCCGGGCCGCTCACGTCGCGGGTGAGGTGCTTGACCAGGCGTACGCAGGTGCCCTCCGGCGTGCCGACGATGGTGGCCTCGTCCATCACCCGCGCCATGATCAGCCGCCCGCGGCCCCGGTCGCCGGTGTCGTCGCCGTCGGCCGGGCGCCAGCCGCCGTGGTCGCGTACCTCGATCTCCAGCCGGTCGCCGCGCAGCTCGGCCCGCAGCGAGGTGATCCCCTCCGGGGCGAAGCGGTAGCCGTGCTCGATGGCGTTGGCGCACGCCTCGCCGGTGGCGATGATGACGGTGTCGACGTCCCAGTCGCCGACGCCCTGGGCGTGCAACCAGGCGCGCAGCCGGTCCCGGGTGCCGGCGAGCCGGGCCGGGTCGGCCGGCAGATCGATGGTGAGGACCGGGCCGACGTCGCCGGATGTCTCACCCGTCACGTCCGGCCCTCCGTCCCGTGCCCGTCCCCGGACCTGGGCGCCCACTCGCGCTGTCACCGCCTGATTCTCACCCTGTTGTCCCCGGTGGCCGCCGATTCATTCCCCCGGCGGCGATGTCCGTCAAAGGTGATCATTGCGCATCGGCGGCGGTGTGTCAGCCGGCGGCCCGGCGCGGCGGCATCGGTCCCGGGCCGGCGAACCCTTCGGGGACGCCGGCCCGGGACGAGCGGGCGGTCACCCCGACGGCGTCGGGGCGGTACGCGTGCGGGCCCGGGTGCAGGTCAGAGCGGCAGCCGCCCGGCACCGGCGAAGGCGTCGACGGCGAGGGGGACCAGTGGGGCCGGCAGCGGCCGGGCGGCGCGCAGCGTGGGCGTCCATCCGGCGTCGCCGCCGAGGTCCGGGTCGTGGGCGGCGTTGTACGCGGCGAGCAGGCTCACCGGCCGGGGCAGGCGGTCGCCCTGCCGGACCCAGCTGCCGCGCTCGGTGAGGGCGGTGCCGCCCCAGTCGTAGAGCAGGTCGGCCGGGGCGGTGTCGCCGGTGAGCGTGAAGAAGTTGTTCTCCGCGTACAGGGCGGACTGCACGCCGACGCCGAGGGCGTACGCGAAGCCGGGCCCGCCGAGCCGGTAGTGGTTCTCGTGCACGTCGACCCGGCCGAACCGCACCCGGGGCAGGCGTTGCAGAGTGCCGTCGAACAGGTTGTGCCGCACCGTGACGTCGAGCCGGCCCACGTCCGGGCCGACGGTGTTCGACGAGCCGATGAGCATCACCTTGTCCCGGCCGGTGAACCGGTTCCAGGACACGGTGACGAGGCTGGCCGTGTGCGTGACGTCCACCGAGCCGTCGTGCACCTGCCAGGGCCGCCCGAAGTAGACGGGCTGGGCGCTGTCCGGGTTGTCGCCGTCGGTGAACGTGTTGTGGTCGATCCAGACGTGTTCGCTGCGCCGCACCGAGATCTGGTCGTACTGGGAGTTCCAGTTGCCTTCGTCGCCGTCGGTGGGGGACCAGGCGGGGAAGCAGTCGCGGGCGTCGGTGAACTCGATGTTGCGCACGATGACGTTGTCGACCCGGTCGATCATCAGCGTCAGGCCGGTGAGCCGGGCGCCGCGCAGGCCGACGATCGTGGTGTTGGAGCCGACGTTGATCTGGGTCTGCCGGGTCTGCGCGGCCACCGACCGCACGCGGGCGGCCTCCAGCGGCCCGCTCGGGTTCACCCGCCCCCAGGTCGCCGGGTCGTACGCGGCGAGGTA
The DNA here is from genome assembly GCF_050948515.1 of Micromonospora sp. CA-248089. NCBI lineage: Bacteria > Bacillati > Actinomycetota > Actinomycetes > Micromonosporales > Micromonosporaceae > Micromonospora > Micromonospora sp. CA-248089. Next base: position 3,668,155 of record NZ_CP192016.1, on the reverse strand, counting down.
GGCGGGCAGCGAGTACTCCGGGTCGGCCAGGTCGGCGCAGTTCAGCGGGGTGCCGTCGGGGCCTTCGAAGCCGTCGATTGTTCCGGCCACGTACACGATCTTGGGGGTGGCGTCGGCGGCGTTCGTGGCGTTGTCGCCGCCGAGCGCGTCGACCAGCTCGGCCCGGGTACGCACGACGTGCACCCGGTCCGGCGCGGCGGCCGACCCGCCGGTGGTGCCGGTGCCGGCGGCGGCCCAGCCGTCGTTCGCGGCGAGGGCCTGGCGGCCGATCAGCTGGGCGGCCCGGGACGGCTTGCCGAGCGCGGCCGGTGCGGGCGCGGCGGTGGTGAGGACGAGCGCGGCGGTCAGCGCCGCGACGACTGAGGTTCGGGTACGCATGACTCGTTCCGTTCTCCTGGAGGGACATTCACTGCGCGGCCAGGTCCACCACGTACGGCGTGACCGCCCACGGCACGCCCGCCTCGGACGGCAGCGCGCCGCTCTCCGCGGCGGCCCGCAGCACCGCGCCGACGCCCCGCACCATCCGCACCCGCTGCGGGCCGTCGCCCGCCACGCGCACCAGGTCCCCGCCGAGCAGCGTGGGTCGGGGGGCGTCCCGCAGCGCGTCCAGCACCGCGGTGAACGGTTCGGTACGCGCCGGCGGCGCGATCAGCGGTGTGCCGTCGGCGCGGTGGTCGAGCAGGTTCGCCAGCAGCCCGCGGCGGCCGGGCACCGGGCGCGGGACGTCGTCGCCTGGTAGCCGCAGCCGGTCGGTCGGGTACTCCAGCACCGCCCGTCCCCGTTCCCCGGTGACGAGCACCTCCCCGGGGACGTGTTCCTCGGCGGCGAGGGTGAGCGCGGCCAGCACCGGCGGCCCGGCGTGCGGGGTCAGCCGCAGCACGGCGGTGTCGTCCACCTCGATCGGGCGGACCCGGTAGCGCTCCACAGCGATCCGGGCCGGGCGGACGGGTGCGCCGGTGACCGATTCGGCGACGGCCAGGCACTGCATGAGCGCGTGTGCGAGCGGGTTGGCGAGCGCGCCGTCCAGCGCCGGGCGGCCGTCGACGGTGCGCCGCCCGGCCCAGGGGGAGCGGGCGTAGTAGGCGTCCGGGCGTTGCCAGGCGGCGAGCGTGGAGATGCCGGTGACCGGGCCGAGCCGGCCGAGCGCGCCGGTCAGCTCGGTCAGCGCGGCGGAGCCGAGCGCCTGGAAGTTGACCTGCACGGCGCGGCCGGCGGCGTGCGCGGCGGCGGTGAGCCTCCGGTGTTCGGCGAGGTCGAGCACCGGCGGCTTCTCCAGCAGCAGGTCCGCCCCGGCGGCGAGGGAGTCGAGCGCGATCGGCAGGTGGGTGTGCGGCGGCGTGCATATCACCACCACGTCCGGCCGGGACTCGGCGAGCATGGCCCGGTGGTCGGTGAACACGCCGGCCCCCGGTGGGACCGGTGCCTCCGGTTCGTCCTCCAGCGGGCGCACGTCGACCAGCGCGACCAGGCGCGCCCGCCCGGCCGCGTGCAGCCCGGCGATGGTCCGGCGGTGCCAGCGGCCGTGGCCGTTCGCCCCGATCAGCGCCACCCGCGGCGGGTCGTTGCCGCTCACCGGCTACTCCCGGCCGGTCGCGGCGCGCCGCCGGTCACCGGGCGTCCGCCAGGGTCGCCCGGACGCCGTGGCGTTCCAGCGCGGTGAGCCAGCCGGACACGTCGGCGCGGAACTCGTCGTCGCCGGCCAGATCGGCCGGGAACACCTCGCGGAGTGCGAAGACCGCGTCCACCACCCCGGCCGGGGTGTGCGCGCCGGCGGTCAGCGCGGCGCGCAGCCGGTCGGCGAGCGGGTCGTCCAGCGGCAGCGGCCGGCCGTCGTCGGCGTACCCGAGCAGGAACCGCAGCCAGGCGGCCACCACGAGCGCGCTCCACCGCGCCGACCGGCCGGCCGCCCGTAGGTCGGCGACGGTGTGCAGGACCCGCTGCGGCAGCTTCTGCGAGCCGTCCATGGCGACCTGTGTCGTCCGGTACCGGATCGCGGGGTTGGCGAAGCGGGCGAGCACCTGCTCGCCGTAGGCGGTCACGTCGACGCCGGGCGGCGGGGTGAAGCTCGGCGTGATCTCCTCGGCGACCAGCCGGCGCAGCACCGCCTCCAGGTGCGGCAGCGCCAGCGCCTCGGCCACCGTCTCCGCGCCGGCCAGCGCACCCAGGTACGCGGTGGCCGAGTGCACGCCGTTGAGCGCCCGCAGTTTCAGCCGCTCCCACGGGCCGGCGTCACCGGTGAGGATCGCGCCGGAGTGCTCCCAGGCCGGGCGCCCGCCGGGGAAGTCGTCCTCGATCACCCACTGCGACCACGGTTCGGCGGCGACCGCCGCCAGGTCGGCCACGCCCAGCGCCCGCCGCGCGGTGTCCCGGGTCTCGTCGGTGCTGGCCGGGACGATCCGGTCGACCATGGTGCCGGGGCAGGTGACAGCCGCCAGCACCCGTTCGGTTGTGGCGCCGGGGACCCGGGCCAGCGCGAGGCACTGCTCCACCAGGCCGCGCAGCCGGCGCCCGTTGGCGGGCAGGTTGTCGCAGCTCACCAGCGCGATCGGCCCGGCGTCGGCGGCGGCGCGGGCGAGTAGCCCGCGCACCAGCAGACCGGGCACGGTACGCGGGGGACGGCCGGTGGTGAGGTCGGCGGTCAGGTCCGCGTCCACAGTCAGCGCGGCGGTCACCGGGTCCAGCCGGTACGCCTTCTCGGTCACCGTCAGCGTGACCACCCGGATCGCCGGGTCGGCGAGCAGGCCGACCACCGCGCCCGGGTCACTCGCGGCGTGCCGTACCCCGGCGAGCGCGCCGACCACCCGGGTGGCCGCGTCGTCGGCGGCGAGCGTGGTGACGCTGAACAGGCAGTCCTGCGCGGCCAGGGCGTCGACCACGCCGGTGCTGCGCGGCGCGACGCCGATGATGCCCCAGTCGCCGCCGGCCGCGCCGACCGCCGCCTCGGTGTGCACCGCCTGGTGGGCGCGGTGGAACGCGCCGACGCCGAGGTGGACGATGCCGGCCGGCACGGTGCCGGGGCGCAGCAGCGGCCGGGACTCCGGCGGCAGGTGGCGTAGCGTGGCCAGGCCGAGCCGGTCGGTGGTCAGCGCCATGCCGGGCCGTCCGGGAAGCGGAACCGCGCGATCGACTCCGGGCGCATGGTGGCGCTGTAGCCGGGCGCGGTGGGCAGCAGGTAGCGCCCGCCACGGGTGCGGACCGGGTCGGTGAAGTGCTCGTGCAGGTGGTCGACGTACTCGACCATGCGGCCGTCCAGGCTCGTGCCGACCCGCAGGTGGTCGAAGATCGCGAGGTGCTGCACGTACTCGCACAGGCCCACGCCGCCCGCGTGCGGGCAGACCGGCACGCCGAACTTCGCCGCCAGCAGCAGCTCGGCGAGCACCTCGTCCACGCCGCCGACGCGGCAGGCGTCGACCTGCATCACGCCGATCGCCTCGGCCTGGAGCAGCTGCTTGAAGATGACCTTGTTGGCGGCGACCTCGCCGGTGGCGACCCGGCAGCGGCCGCCGGTCAGCTCGGTGACCGCGCGGGCGATCCGGGCGTGCCCGAGCACGTCGTCGGCGTGCGTGGGCTCCTCGATCCAGTACGGGTCGACAGCGGCGAGCACGCCCATCGCGGCGATCGCCTCGTCCACGTCCCACACCTGGTTGGCGTCCATCATCAGCAGCGCGTCCGGGCCGATCTCGGCGCGGATGATCCGGGCCCGCCGCAGGTCGTCCTCGATCCGTCCGCCGACCTTCATCTTCATCGCGCGCCACCCCTGCGCGTACGCGTCGCGGGTCAGCGCGCGCACCTGGTCGTCCGGGTAGCCGAGCCAGCCCACCGAGGTGGTGTACGAGGGGAACCCGTCGCGTTCCAGCCCGGCGAGCCGGTCGGCCAGGCCGTCGCGTCCCTTGTCGAGGATGGCCGCCGCCTCGTCGGGGGTGAGCGCGTCGGTGATGTGGTGGAAGTCGACTGTCGCGACCAGCTCGTCGGTGGGCATCTCGGCGAGGAGGCGCCACATCGGCTTGCCGGCGAGCTTGGCGCGCAGGTCCCAGACCGCGTTGACGAGCGCGCCGGTGGCCATGTGGATGACGCCCTTCTCCGGGCCCAGCCAGCGCAGTTGCACGTCGGCGGCCAGGGAGCGCCAGAACGCGACGGGTTCGGCGGCGATCTCGGCGACGGTGCGTCCGCGGACGTGGTGGGCGAGCGCGCGGACCGCCGCGCAGGTGATCTCGTTGCCCCGCCCGTTGGTGAACGTGAACCCGGTGCCGGTCGGCCCGCCGTCGGTGGTCAGCTCCACGTAGGTGGCCGAGTAGTCGCCCCTGTTTATGGCGTCCGAGCCGTCGCCGCTTGCGGCGGTGGGGAAGCGCACGTCGTGCACCTCGACGTCGACGATCCTGGTCATGAAGGCCCACCTCCGAACTTGAAGACCTGCTTCGGCAGCCGGTACGCCAGATCGACGATGGTCTCGGCGGCGTCGTCCGCGGTCATCCGGTGCTCGGCGACGAGGCGGGCGAGGAAACCGGCGTCGACCCGGCGGGCCACGTCGTGGCGTACCGGGATGGAACAGAACGCGCGGGTGTCGTCGACGAACCCGGCGGTGTTGTAGAAGCCGGCCGTCTCGGTGACCGCCTCGCGGAACCGGCGCAGCACCTCGGGGGAGTCCAGGAACCACCAGGGCGCGCCGAGGCGCAGCGCCGCGTAGCCGCCGGCGAGCGGGGCGAGTTCCCTGGTGAACGTGTCCTCGTCGAGCGTGTAGAGCACCACTGTGAGCCGCGGGTCGTTGCCGTGCGCGTCGAGCAGCGGGGCGAGGCCGTGCACGTACTCGGTGGCCTGCGGCACGTCGCCGCCCACGTCGCGGCCGTGCCGGGCGTGCAGCCAGCGGTTGTGGTTGCGCACCGCGCCCGGGTGCAGCTGCATGACCAGGCCGTCGTCGAGCGACATCCGGGCGAACTCCAGCAGCATGTGCGCCCGGAACGCCTCGGCGTCGCCCCTGTCGGCAAGGCCGCGCCGCCCCTTGTCGTACAGCGCCGCGGCCTGCGCCGGACCGAGATCGAGGGTACGGGCGGTCGGGTGCCCGTGGTCGGTGGAGGTGGCGCCGGCGGCGGCGAACGCCTCCCGCCGGGCCCGCAGCGCGGCCAGGTAGCCGGCGTACGTGCCGGTGTCCTCGCCGGAGACCTCGGCGAGCCGGTCCACGTTCGCCGACCAGTTGCCGAACTCCATGTCGACCACGTCGTCGGGGCGGAACGTGGTGACCACCCGGCCCCCCGGCCCGCCCCAGCCGTCGGCGGCGAGCTTGGCGTGCCGGCCCAGGTCGTCCAGCGGCGACTCGGTGGTGGCGAGCACCTCGATGCCGAAGCGTTCGAACAGCGCCCGGGGCCGGAACCCCGGTTCGGCCAGGCGCGCGGCGAGCGCGTCGTAGACGGTGTCGGCGGTGTCCGGGCTCAGCGGCGTGTCGACGCCGAACACGTTCCGGAACGTCTGCTCCAGCCACAGCCGGGACGGGGTGCCGCGGAACAGGTGCCAGTGCGCGGCGAAGCGCCGCCAGATGGTCCGCCCGTCGGTCTCCACCGGGCTGCCGTCGACGCTCGGCACACCCAGGTCGGCCGGGGGTACGCCCTGGCTGAGCAGCATCCGGGTCAGGTAGTGGTCGGGTACGACGAGCAGCCGGGCCGGGTCGGGGAACGGCTGGTCCTCGGCCAGCAGCCCGGGGTCGACGTGCCCGTGCGGGGAGATGATCGGCTGCTGCGCGGCGAGCGCGTACAGCTCGCGCGCGACGGCGCGCAGGCCGGGCTCGGCGGGCAGCAGCAGATCGCTGGGGGAGATGATCGGCACGGGTGCGGGCTCCTCGGTCAGGGCAGGGTGAGCAGGTCGGCGACCCGGACGGGCGCGCCGGTCTCCAGCGAGCGGTTGGCGGCCAGGCCGGTGAGCAGGGCGAGCGCGCCGTCGCGGGCGGTGGCGGCCCGGCCGAGCGGGTCGGGTTCGCCGCCGAGCAGCACCCGGGTCATCCGGGTGTCCGCGCCGCCGTGCCCGCGCCGGGTCCAGCCCTCGACCGGGATCTCCTGCGGCGGCGCCCAGAACGGCCGCAGCGTGAGCCGGGCCGCGCCCTGCTCCACCGCCGCCTCGTCGCCGTGCAGCGCCGCGCCCTTCAGTGCTCCGGCGACGGACGGACTGACGTGGTCGCTCTCGGTCACCTCCAGTTCGAGGCGGCCCCGGCTGCCGTTGACCATGACCCGGTAGCCCTCCCAGGGGGCGTACGCGGTCAGGTGGTAGGTCATCGTCGCGCCGGTGTCGTAGCGGGCCAGCACCGCGAGGTCGTCCTCGATGGTCACGCCGGGGGCGAAGACGTTGCGGTCGCGGTGGTAGCCGTCCTCGGCCTCGGCGTCGAGGTACAGCTCGCGCAGGCGCGGGTGGTCGGCCAGGCGCAGCGCGAACGGGTCGCCGTCGGCTGCGGGGGAGCCGTGCGCGCGGTCGTAGTCGCGGGCGTAGCCGTGTCGGCGCCCGTCCGCACCGTAGAAGAACAACCTGCCGTACGCGTGCACGTCGACCGGACGGGCGTCGAGCCACCAGTTGACTAGGTCGAAGTGGTGGCCGGACTTGTGCACCAGCAGGCCGCCGGAGACGGACTTGTCGCGGTGCCAGCGGCGGAAGTAGTCGGCGCCGTGGCGCACGTCGAGCAGCCACTCGAAGTGCACCGACCCGATCTCGCCCACCGCGCCGTCGGCGAGCAGCCGCCGGACCTGCTCGTGCAGCGGGTTGTAGCGGTAGTTGAACGCGACGGTGACGCGCCGGCCGGTCTCGGCGACCGCGTCCAGGATGCGGCGGCACCGCTGCGCGTCGACTGTCATGGGCTTCTCCACCACCACGTCGCAGCCGGCGCGCAGCGCCGCCGTCACGTACTCGTCGTGGGTGGCGTCCACGCTGGTCACCAGCACCACGTCGACGCGCTCCTTCGCGAGCATGGCGGCGAAGTCACCGGCGGCGTACGTGGGCACCGGCGGCCGGCCCAGCTCGGCCAACCAGCGGTTGTGGGCGTCCATCCGGGTGTGGTTGACGTCGGCGAGCGCGACCAGCTCGGCGGTGTCGGCGTGGTCGAGCGCGAGGGCGCGGACGAACATCTCGGCGCGCGCCCCGGCACCCACCAGGGCGTGGCGGACCCGTTCCCGGGCCGGTGGTGACATGACGTCGGCCTCCCCGGCAGTCGGCTGCAAAGGTTTGCAGCCGAAGAAACCACGACGATGGATACGTCGTCAACGGATGGCGGCCAAGCCGTCCTATCCATCCGTATTGATGAGGTTTCGCGCGCCCACCATGACCGTCGCCGCAATCGAGCCGCAACAATGGACCGTTGACACGGGCGCAACCGTTTGCATTAATGGGCGGCACCCGTGACCCCCACCACATCGGACGAGGGAGCCCGCCGTGCCAGCCACCATCCGGGACGTCGCCCGCGCCTCCGGTGTGCACATCTCCACCGTGTCCCGGACGTTCTCGGCCCCCCACCTGGTCAACCCGGAGACCCGGGTCCGGGTGCTGGCCTGCGCGGAGGACCTCGGCTACCGGCCCAACCGGGCCGCCCGGGCCCTCATCACCGGCCGTACGCACAACATCGGCCTGATCGTGGCCGACATCGCCAACCCGTTCTTCCCGCCGCTGATCAAGGCGGCGGAGGGGCAGGCCCGAAACCGCGACTACCACGTGTTCGTGGCCGACACCAACGAGGACCCGGTCGCCGAGGAGGACCTGGTCCACGCCCTCGCCAAGCAGGTCGACGGCGTGCTGCTGTGCAGCCCCCGGATGAGCAACAGCCTGATCGAGCAGGTCAGCCGCGAGGTCCCGGTGGTGGTGATAAACCGCCAGGTCGCCGGCCTGCCCTGCGTGATGATGGACGTCGGGCAGGGCGCCCGGGCCGCGATCGAGCACCTGCTCGGGCTCGGCCACCGCCGGATCGCGCTGCTCGGCGGCCCGCGCGGCTCCTGGACCGCCCGGGAGATGCGCCGCGCCGCGACCGCCGCCGCCCGGGGCGGGGGAGCGGACCTGACCATTCTCGGACCCAACCAGCCCACCGAGACCGGCGGCGGCGCCCTGGCCGAACAGGTACGCCGCAGCGGCGTCACCGCCGTGCTCGCCTACAACGACCTGATGGCGATCGGCCTGATCGAAGGGCTGGACGCGCTCGGGGCGCGGGTGCCGCACGACGTGAGCGTCGTCGGCGTCGACGACATCGCGCTGAGCCGGCTCACCCGCCCCAAGTTGACGACGGTGGCCACGCCGACCGCGGCCGCCGGCCGGACGGCCGTCGACATGCTGCTGCAACTCGACTCCGACGCGCCACGCGGCGCGCGGGGCCGGGGCGCGGCGGCCGGCGACCGTCGCACCACCGCACAGGTAATGCTCCAGACCGAACTGGTCGTCCGCGACTCGACCGGGCCCGTCCCCGCGCCCGGCCGGGACGGCACCGGGGCCTGACCAGGTGGCCCGGGCCCGCACAGCACTGCGGACCCGGGCGGCCCGTGGACGGCCGCCGGTGACGTCGTCGCCTCCCACAGCCGAGGAGTGAGCGCAGATGCACCCCGCAACGTCCCCCACCGCCGGCGTACCCGCCGGGCGGGATCACCGTACCCCCCTGACCCGACGCCGACTCGTGCGCGGCCTGGCCGCCGTCGCGCTCGCCGTGCCCCTCGCCCTGGGCGCGGCCGGCTGCGGCGACGACGACGCCGGCGGCGACGGCGGCCCGGCCAAACTCTCCGTCTTCTGGTGGGGCGGTGAGGCCCGGGCGAAGCTCACCGAGGACGCCCTGGCCCTCTACACCAAGAAGAACCCGGACGTGACGTTCGAGAAGACGTGGCAGGCCAACCAGGGCTACTTCGACAAGCTCGCCACGCTGACCGCCGGCGGCAACCCGCCCGACCTGTTCCAGATCGACGACAACTACCTGGCCGAGTACGCCGGCCGCAGCACCACGCTCGACCTGGGCAGCTACCGCGACTCCGGCAAGCTCGACGTGTCGAAGTTCCCCAAGAGCCTGCTGGAGTACGGCGTGGTCGACGGCAAGCTCGCCGGTGTGGCCGCCGGGGAGAACACCCAGGGCCTGGTCTACAACAAGACGCTGCTGACCAAGAACGGGCTGCCCGAGCCGACCACCGGGATGAGCTGGGAGGAGCACATCGCCTGGGCCGAGCAGGTGGCGAAGAAGACGAAGGTCCCCGGTACGCAGGACCCGAGCGCCGACTACAAGGCGCTCTGGGTGTGGCTGCGCCAGCAGGGCAAGGACCTCTACAACGGCAAGGAACTCGGGTTCACCGCCGAGGACGTGACGAAGTGGTTCGAGCTGTGGAAGGGCGCGCGTGACCGGGGCGCCACCCCGACGCCCGACGTGATCCACGAGGGCAACTCCAGCGACATCACCAAGCAGCTCGTGGTCACCGGCAAGTCGGCCACCTCCTGGGTGTGGGTCAACCAGATGCCGGACCTGAAGAAGAACACCAAGGACGAGCTGGGCGTGGTCGCGTACCCGGGTGACCCGAGCGCCCAGTGGGCGCGCGCCTCGATGTACTGGTCGGTGTTCAAGGGCAGCAAGCACAAGGACGTCGCCGTCGACGTGATCAACTTCCTGAACAACGACCCGGAGGCGGTGGCGCTGCTCGGCACCGACCGTGGTCTGCCGTCCAACATGGACCTGCGCGCCAAGGTCAGCGAGACCGCCACCGACCCGGCCATGAAGCAGTCCATCCAGGTCGAGTCCGAGCTGGCGCAGAAGTTCGGCGCCTCGCCCCAGGTGCCGATCAAGGGCCACAGCAAGGTCAAGTCCGAGCTGGTAAAGGCCGCCGAGAACGCCCAGTACGGCCGCGCCACCCCGGCTCAGGCGGCGGAGCAGTTCGTCACCGCCTGCAAAGCCGCGATCGCCTGACCCCACGAAAGGACCGGTCCCGTGGCTCTCACCACGGCGCCCGGCCGGACCCCGCGTACCGGACCGGCCGGCCCCCGCCCCACGCGGCGTCGGGCCGGCCGGGCCCGGCTCGGCGAGGGCCTGGCGGGGTACGTCTTCCTCTCGCCCTGGCTCATCGGACTGATGGGCGTCACGGCGATCCCGATGCTGCTGTCGCTCTGGCTGAGCTTCACCGACTACGACATCCTCACGCCGCTGTCCGAGGTGCGGTGGGTGGGGCTGGCCAACTACGAGCGGATGTTCACCGCCGACCCGTCGTACTGGCACGCGGTGCGGGTCACGCTGACGTTCGCGCTGGTCGCCGTACCGCTGAAGCTGGCCGCCGCGCTCGGCGTGGCGCTGCTGCTCAACCGAGCCTGGCGCGGTGTCGGGCTGTTCCGCAGCCTGTTCTACCTGCCGTCGCTGCTCGGCGGCAGCGTCGCGCTGGCGATCGTCTGGGTCAACATGTTCAACCGGGACGGCGCGTTCAACTCGTTCCTCGCCCTGTTCGGCGTCGAGGGGCTGCCCTGGGTCAGCGACCCGGACTGGGCGCTGGAGACACTGATGGTGCTGGCGATCTGGCAGTTCGGCGCGCCAATGGTGATCTTCCTGGCCGGGCTCAAGCAGGTGCCCACCGAGCTGTACGAGGCGGCGGCGGTGGACGGCGCCGGGGCGTGGCGGCGGTTCCGCGCTGTCACCCTGCCCATGCTCTCCCCGGTGATCTTCTTCAACCTGGTGCTGGAGACCATCAACGGCTTCCAGGGCTTCACCGCCGCGTTCGTGCTCAGCAACGGCACCGGCGGCCCGGTCGACTCCACGCTCATGTACACGCTGAAGCTCTACATCTCCGGCTTCACCGACCTGGAGATGGGCTACGCGTCGGCGATGGCGTGGGTGTTCCTGGTGGCGATCGGCCTGATCACCGCCGTGTTCTTCAGCACCGGCCGGTTCTGGGTGCACTACTCGGACGGAGAGGACTCATGACAGCGCTTCCTGTCGCCCGCCGCCGGCCGGGCAGTGGCCGGAACGTGCTGCGGCTCGTCGTGCTCGTGGCGATCGTCGCGGTGGTGCTCTACCCGCTGTTCTGGATGCTCGGCACCTCGGTCAAGTCGCAGGCCGAGATCGTCAACAACGTCGGCCTGCTGCCGGAGGAGTTCACCCCCGGCAACTACCTCGACGGCTGGACCAACTTCGACATCAGCTTCGGCCGGTTCTTCCTCAACAGCGCGCTGGTCAGCGGGCTCACCGTCGTCGGCAACGCGCTGTCCTGCCTGCTCGCCGCGTACGCCCTGGGCCGGCTGCGGTTCCGGCTGCGCAAGCTGTGGTTCACCGTCATGATCGGCACGCTGCTGCTACCCGGGCACGTGCTGATCGTGCCGCAGTACATCCTGTTCCGCAGCCTCGGCCTGGTCGGCGGCGACTGGCCGTACCTGCCGCTGCTGGTGCCGCAGTTCCTGGCCACCGAGGCGTTCTTCGTCTTCCTCATGGTGCAGTTCATGCGCGGCATCCCACGTGAGCTGGACGAGGCGGCCACCATCGACGGCGCGTCCCCGTACGGCGTGTTCCGGCACGTCATCCTGCCGCTGAGCCGTCCGGCGCTGGTCACCACGGCGATCTTCTCGTTCATCTGGACCTGGAACGACTTCTTCCGGCAGTTGGTGTTCCTGTCCAGCCTGGAGGACTACACGGTCCCGGTGGCGCTGACCCTGTTCATCGACTCGACCAGCCAGAGCGCCGTCGGCCCGATGTTCGCCATGTCGGTGCTGTCGCTGCTGCCGGTGTTCCTGTTCTTCCTGGCCTTCCAGCGGATGCTCGTCGAGGGCATCAACACCAGCGGGCTGAAGGGATGACCGCCGTGCCGGCCCACCCCGATGCCGTGCCGGCCCGTGGCGACTGGCGGGACACGCTGCGCGAGGCGACCGACCTGGCGCTGCTCGGCTTCGTCGTGGCGCTCGCCGCGCTGCCGGTGCTCACGCTCGCCCCGGCGCTCGCCACCGCCGGCGCCGCGCTGCACGACAGGTCGGTCACCGGCGCCTGGCCCGACGCGCGTACCAGCCTGGCCCGGTTCGGCCGCGCGCTACCAGCCGGGCTGGCGGTCAGCGCCGTCGCGCTCGCCGCCGCCGCGCTGCTCGCCGCCGACCTGGTCGCGCTCGCCACCGGCCGGGTACCCGGCGGCGGGCCCGCGCTCGCGCTCACCGCCGTCGTGGTGGCGGCAGTGCTCGGGTACGCGGGCCTGGTCACCGTCGCGGTCGGGCGCACCGGCGGCCGGGGCTGGCGGGCCGCCGCCCGCCGGGTGGCGCGGTCCTGCCCGGAGCGCCCCGGCGTGTGGGCCGCCGCCTCCGGCATCTGTGCCCTCGCGGTGCTGCTGGGTGTGCTTGTCACGCCGGTCGCGGTGCCGATCCTCGGCGGGTACGCCCTTGCGGCGTTGCACGCGCTCGACGCACGCCGTCCGGTCCCCGCCCCGGACCCGTCGTGACAGCCGAACCTCGTTCCGCCGCTGCCGAGCCGCGCCGCGCCGGGCCCGAGCCGCGCCCTGCCGCGGCCGACGCCGAGCCCCGGCTGGTCGTGGACGGCGTCGAGGTGGCCCGGTACCTGGTCCGGCCCGACCTGGACCCGCGCCACGGGCCCCGGCCCTACCTGCATCCGGTGCGGACCCGGGCCGGCACCCCGGTCACCGACGCGCTCCCGGCCGACCACGTCTGGCACCTCGGCGCGTCACTCGCCGTGCAGGACGTGGACGGCGCCAACCTGTGGGGCGGCCGGACGTACGTGCGCGGCACCGGCTACACCTGGCGCGACGACCACGGCGTCATCGCGCACACCGGCTGGCGGGAGCGGACCGCCGACCGCCTCGATCACGACCTGGAGTGGCGGGATCGGAACGGCCGGGTGCTGCTGCGCGAGCACCGGCGGATCACCGTCACCCCGGTCGGAGAGGACGCGTGGTGGCTTGACCTGTCCGCCACGCTCACCTCAGCCACCGGCGCCGACGTGCACCTGGGCAGCCCGGCCACGAACGGCCGCCCGGGCGGCGCCGGGTACGGCGGCTTCTTCTGGCGGGCCGTGGCCGACGGGGAACCGCTTGTGCGCACCGCCGAGGCGGAAGGTGAGGAGGCGGTGAACGGCTCGGCCGCGCCCTGGCTGGCGTTGTCCGCCACCGCGCCCGGCGGTGACGCGTACACCCTGGTGTTCACCGGTCTGGGGCCGGGCGACAGGTGGTTCGTGCGCACCGCCATGTACCCGGGCGTCTGCGTCGCGTACGCGTTCGACAGCCCGGCGGTGGTCGCGGCCGGGCAGCCCCGGCACAACCGGCACCGCGTGCTCGTCGCCGACGGCCACCTCGACCCGGTCGACGTGTCGGCCCGAGTCGAGGCGGTCCTTCGGTGAGCGGGCCGATTGGTGTCGCGGTCGCGGACGGAGGCGGCGCCGGCAGCGGGCCGGAGGTGGTCTGCGTGGGCGAGACGATGGTGGTGCTCGCCCCCGACGACGGCGGGTCGCTGGAGCACGCCGCGCGGCTGACCGTCGGGGTCGGCGGCGCGGAGTCGAACGTGGCGGCCGGGCTGGCCCGGCTCGGGCACCGCGCGGCGTGGGTCAGCCGGGTTGGCGACGACCCGTTCGGGCGGCGGGTGGTGGCCGAGGTCGCCGCCGCGGGCGTGGATGTCAGCCTGGTCACTGTGGATCCGGACGCGCCGACCGGGCTCTACCTTAAGGATCCGGGGCCGGACGGCACCCGCGTGCACTACCACCGCGCCGGGTCGGCAGCGAGCCGCCTCGGCGCCGCCGACCTCGCGCGTCCCGGGCTGGCCGGGGCACGCCTGCTGCACCTGTCCGGCATCACCGCAGCGCTCTCCGGCACCTGCCGTGACCTGCTCGTATCCGCGCTGGACGGGCGCGCGCTGCCGGGCGCGCGGGTCAGCTTCGACGTGAACCACCGCCCCGCGCTCTGGCCCGCCGACCGGGCCGGACCGGTCCTGCGTGACCTGGCCGACCGCGCCGGCGTGGTGCTGGTCGGGCTGGACGAGGCGGCCACGCTCTGGGCGGCGGACGATCCGGCCGCGGTTCGCACGCTGCTGCCCGGCCCGGAGCTGGTGGTGGTCAAGGACGGGCCGGTCGGCGCGACGGCGCTGCCGCGTACCGGGCCGGCGGTGTTCGTGCCGGCGCTGCCCGTGGACGTGGTGGAGCCGGTCGGCGCGGGTGACGCGTTCGCCGCCGGGTTCCTCTCCGGGCTGCTACGCGGCCTCGACCTGCGAGCCTGCCTGCGGCTGGGGCACCTGACCGCGGCGCCGGTGCTGGCCGTGCCGGGCGACACCGCCCCGCCGCCGGACCCGGAGACGATCGCGCGGGCGCTGGCGCTGCCGGACGAGGCGTGGACCGAGCAGGCGCATGCCACGGGAGGGAGTGGGAGATGAGCGGGCACGACTTCGAGGCCCTGTTCGGCGACGCGCGGGTGATGGTGATCCTGCGTGACCTGCCGCCCGGCGAGACGGTACGGCTGGCGGAACTGGCCTGGGATCTCGGCATCGCCGTGGTGGAGGTGCCGATCCGTACCCCGGAAGCGGTGCCGGCGCTGCGCGCCGCCGTGACGGCCGGGCGGCGGCGGGACCGGATCGTCGGCGCGGGCACTGTGCGTACCCCGGCGCAGGTCCACGACGCGGTGGCCGCCGGGGCGGCGTTCACAGTGGCGCCGGGCCTGGATCTGGCGGTGGCCGACGCGGCGGCCGGTCTCGGCGTGCCGCACCTGCCCGGCGTGGCCACGCCGACCGAGGCGCAGCGGGCGCTCGACCACGGCCTGGTGTGGCTCAAGGCGTTCCCGGCGGTCAGTCTCGGCCCGGCGTGGTTCCGGGCGGTGGCCGGGCCGCTGCCGGAGGCCCGGTTCGTGGCCACCGGCGGTGTCGACGCCGGCAACGCGGGTGACTTCCTCGCCGCCGGGGCGCGGGTGGTGGCGGTCGGTTCGGCGCTCACCGACCCGGCGCAACTGCCGCGCCTGGCCACGCTCGCAACCGGCGGCGCGGTCACCTGACAGTACGGCCGGACGTGGTGGCTGTGGTCCGGATCGCCTTGACGATCGCCGGGATCGACCCGATCAGCAGCACCAGCGCCCAGATCAGCGCCACCACGGCGAACACCACGGCGCCCAGGTCGTCCAGGATGCTGACCAGGATCACCGGCACCAGCGCGTGCAGGAACTGCAGCGCCACAGTGCACAGCAGCGTGGTCAGCGCCAGCGCGACGAGGCCCTTGTTGCGCAGGAACCGGGGCTGGGCGGCGAGCAACAGCCCGACCCAGACCAGTTTGAGCAGCAACGCCAGCCCGAGCAGCAACGCCGCGTCGTCGACCGGGAAGAACCCCCACACCGCGAGGTACGCCAGCGTGCCGAACGGCGGCGCGAGGAACAGCGACACCATCACCGTCAGCTCGACGAACGCGACGATCAGCAGGACCAGCGACACCAGCAGCAGCACGATCGAGAAGACGAGCGTGGCCACGCCCTGCACCCGGCCCTGCATCCGGTCCGGCAGCACCAGGCTCAGGCAGAACAGCCCGGTCGTCCAGAGCGCCACCACGTCGATCAGCGCCAGGTAGCCGATGCCTCGACCGGACGGCTCGGACACCGCGCCGACGCCGCCCAGCGCGACGCCGAGCTGACCGGCGCGCTCCCGCAGCGCGCCGCTCGCGTCGCCGCCACCGGTCAGCGCTGCCGCACCCAGCTCCACACCGACGATCAGCGCCACCGCGAGCAGGGCGAGCAGCAGGAACGGCTTGCGCAACTCACCCATGCCGCGTCTCCGTCCCGGTCAGGACCGGGCCAGCGTGACCGAACATCCGCCACCTCCCGGACAGCGCAGGAGCACCTCGGTCTCCCGGTCCACCGCCACCTTCGCGACCGCCGGTCCGTCCGCGTCCGGCGCGACCTCGTCGGTGACCGTGACGTCCGCGTCGCCGGGCGCGGAGGCTGTCACCTCGAACGGCGTCGTGCCGCGCAGCACGAGCGTGCGCAGCGCGCCCGGGTCGGCCACCCGCAGCCGGCACACCGTGCCGAAGGCGAGCGTCACCCCGTCGGCGGTGGTGGCCGGTTCGGCGGCCGGCGGCAGGCATGTCACCGCCACCGTCGCCGGGTCGACCGTCCCGGTCCCGCGCCCGAGCCGGGCCAGTGCTCCGGGACCGGCCGTCGGGTCGCCCGGGTCGTCGCGGCGCCCGGCCACCGCCACCACGTACAGCGCCACCAGCAGCACCGCCACCGCCACCAGCATCACCTTCTGCCTGGTTGTCATGGCCGGGCGACGGGCGTGAAGCGGATCTCGTCCACCCCGGCGAAGTACCTGTCGGTGCCCTGGGTCTTGCTCACCGCCACGAGCGTCAGCGTGTGCGGGCCTCGGGTCAGCTCCACGGTGCCCACGTCCACCTCGTCGGTGCGGACCACCGTCGGGCTGAACCCGAAGAACGTGTCGCCGACCTGCCGGCCGTCGACCAGCCAGATCGTGTTCGCGTAGTCGAACGACGTGGTCCGCACTGTGGAGAACCGCCAGGTGCCGTCGGACGGCACGTCCACCCGTACCGTCACCCGGTCGCCCACGCCCCGGCCCAGGAAGAACAGTTGCGCGTCGCCGGACCACACCACGTCGCAGCAGTTCTCCTGCGCCACCACCTCCGCCTTCGTGCCGGTGGGGGACTGGACCGTGGCGCCGGCGACGAGCGTCTCCGCCTCCACCGTCACCGCATTCGCCTGCGGCGGGGCCGGGGTGTCCGGGCCGCGGGTCACCAGCCAGGCCACCACCCCGGCCACGACCAGCACCAGCGCCGCGGCGGCGGCGATCCACGGCCACGGCGCGCGCTTCGGGGGTACGACGGCCCGCACGTCGTACGTGACCCGGCCGCTGGAGCGGGAACTCTCCTCCGGCGCGGTGTTCGCCGAGTACGCGAACCCGGTCATGTCGTAGCGCCGGGGCGGCGTGCCGGGCGGTACGGCCAGGCGTACCAGGAACGACACCGAGCCCTGCCCGGGCACCACCCGCTGCGGCTCGGCCACCGTGAACCAGGCCCGCTGGCTGCCCTCGCCGGGCGCGACGTCGAAGACGACGGTGTCCGGCGCGGTGCCCGGGTTCGACACGGTGAACGTCAGCTCACCGGCGTTGCGGGCGTCCAGGGTGAACTGTTCGGCGGCGGCGACGACTGTCCATTCGGTGGTCATGACGGCTCCTCGGGCGGATCGTGGGGCAGGGGTGCGGGTACGTGCGCCCGGCCGACCGCGCGCACCGTCGCCACCCCGGCGGCGGGCTCGGCGTCGTCCGGCTCGGGCGTGGGCGGCGGGCCCGGGTCCGGCGGCGGCGGGTCGGAGGGCGGGTCGGCCGGGTCCCCGGCGACGACCTCGACGGTGACCGCCGCCGGTTTCTCCGCCTCGACGATGCGGGTGACCAGTGCCAGCCGGTCGGCGGCGGCCGGTGGCACCCGCACCACCAGGTGGAACGGCCGCTCGGGCGGCTCGTCCAGCACGAACCCGGTCACGCCGGTGGCCAGTTCCAGCGCGGTCCGCATGCCGTACGGGGTGCCGCGCCACCGGGCCAGCAGCGCGCCGTGCGCGACGAGGTCCCGCAGCCGGCCGGCCGGCAACGGCAGCGGCGCGTCGGCGCGGGGCGCGGCGACCACGTGGTCCATCGCCACCCAGCGGGTCAGGTACGCCACGAACCCGTCCGGCGTCCGGTACGGCCCGAACAGCGCGTCGACGTCGGCGAGCACCGCCTCGTCCGGGGCGTGCAGCGCCTCCATCACGTCCAGCAGCGCGCCCAGCACGCTGCCCGGGCCGGCGGCCCGCTGGTACGCGGCCGGCAGCAGCCGCTCAATCGCCGCTCGGCGCATCCTGCCGCACCACCTCGATGTCGTGCTCGCCGGAGCAGAGCAGCCAGGTGCCGGGGACGGTGACCACGTCGGCGGTGGCCTGGTTGGCGCTGGGCGTCCAGTCCTCGCCGTCGCCGCTGCGGAACACGCCGCGCTCACCCCCGGCGAGCACCAGCCGCCCGGCGCCGGACGTGCCGGTGGGCGCGGTGGCGGCGATGGCGTCGACCGGGACGAACCGGGTCCGGTCCCGCAGCGGCAGGCCGCAGTTGACCATTACCGGCGACCACTGCGGCTGCCCGGCGAGCGTGTCGAGGCGGACCACGCCGCCGCTCTGCGTCGCGGCGAGCGCGAGCGGGCCGCTGAACGTCAGGTCCCGGCAGGTGCCGCCGATCCAGCCGGACGCCATCGACTGCCACTTCACGTCCGACTCGAACAGCCGGGTTCGGTGGCAGCCCTGGCCGGGCTTCTTCGGGTCCGGCTCGCCCGCGCCGCACCACAGCAGCGTGGCCGGGCCGTCGTACTGCACGGCGAGGACCCGGTTGTCCACGTTGGCGAGACCGACGTGGGCGAACGTGCCGGGCCGTCCGGCGGCGGTCGACAGGTAGACCCCGAATCCGGCCTGCGCGGCCACCGCCACCCCGGGTGCGCCGCGCTCGGAGACGAACGCGCGGACCGCGTAGAAGCCCCGGTCGGCGTCGGCCGGGTCGACAAGGATCTGCAGCGGCACCGCGCCGGGTAGCAGCGGCACCTCGTACAGACCGGTGTCGGTGGCCAGCAGCAGCGCACCGGTGCCGTCCCGGTCGATCCAGGCCAGGTCGCGGACGCCGGAGTCGAGGTCGGTCAGCAGCGTCCACGTCTCACCCAGGTCGGTGCTCAGCCGGACCCGGGAGCCACCGGCGTCGCGGGTGGTCACCACCGCCACCGAACCGGCCCGGGGGACCACGCCGGGGCGTACCGGGGCGGGCGCGGGCACCACCCGCACCACCGTCTCGTCGTCGAACCGGCCGGCCGGTTCCCAGCCCGCCCCCGCGTTGGCGGAGCGGAACAGCACCGGGCCGCCGCCGGCGTACCAGGTGTCGGCCTGGTACTGGTCCACCGCCACGGTGCGCACCTGCGCGTCGGGCGCCTCGTCGACCACGAACCGCACCGACTCGACGTAGCGCACGCCCGGCTCGGCGTGCTCCAGCATCCGGTACACGTTGGAGGCGCGTAGCGGCTCGCCGAACGCCCAGCCGGCCGGGTTCAGCGGCGTGGGCAGCGGGCTGAGCGTCTGGTGCAGCCGGTCGTGGATGCGGCGGCGCACCGCGTCCACGTCCTCCTCGCGGCGCACCACCACCCGCGCCTGGATGGACACCGCCTTGTACCGGGCCCAGCCCGCGCGCACCGCCGTACCCAGGGCGCGGCGCCGCTCCAGGTCGGCCTCGACCCGGCGGCGGGCCTCCTCCACCTCGTGCTCACGCAGCACCGCCACCGGCAGCCGCCCGCCGGGGCGGGCCGCCTCCGGCACGTACGGCACCAGCACCACCTCGACCTCGCCGGGCCGGGCGAAGCTGTAGACGGAGGCCCTGGTGAACGCCCGCGCCCGCGCCACCGCGCCGGAGCCGGTGGCGAGGATCTCGAAGTCCCGGGCGGTCACCGCGCGCTGCTGGGCGAAGAACTCGTACGGCCCGCGCGCCAGCACCGACTCCAGCGACTCCAGGTCCCGGCCGCCGGTGGCCGGCTCCGGGTTGTCCACCTTCACCCCCGGCAGCGGATCACGCAGGCTGGTCAGCACGCCCGCCGCCACGTTGCCGGCCGGTCCGCCGCCGCAGCGGTACCAGAGCCGCACCTGCCGCCCGGCCGGCGGCATCGCCGCCACAGTGGTCGCCCCGGCCGCCCCCTCGACGGCCGGGGCGCTCACGTCCGGGCGCAGGTCCAGCGCCGGGGCGAACGTGACCACCCCGGAGGCCCGGTCCACCAGGTAGACCTTCGCCTGCGCCCCGACACCGGCGAAGCTGTCCACCGGCCGCCAGATCTCGTACGTGCGCCCCTCGTGCTCGCGGGCGGCGGCGCCCAGCTCCACCGAGCCCGCCGGCACCTCCACTCCGAGCAGCAGGTCCAGCGCCTCGGTGGTACGGGTCAACGGCGCGCGGGCGGCCCGCAACACCTGACCGGGCTGCCCGGTGCCGGTGCCCAGCAGCTCCGCCTCGACCGGCTCGCAGTGGTGCACACGTACCGTCGTCGTGGTCTCCCCGGCGGGCAGCACCGCCGGTTCGGTGGTCACGAAGACGACCGGCCGGGGGTCCGCCCCGCGGGCCGCGGCGACGCGGGTGCCGGCCGGCACCCGCACCGGGCCGCGGTCCGGGCCGGTACGGGTCAGGCGCACGTCCGCCCAGGCCGCCGCCGGTGGGTGCCGGGTGACGCCGAGCAGGTTCAGGAACGCGACGTACGCCTTCTCCGGCAACTGGTTCAGCCGGTAGATCATCACCTCGGTCAGGTAGGCGAACGCCTCCACCAGCGCCATGCCGGGGTCGTGCGCGGACAGGTCGGTCCAGTCCGGGCAGGACCGGGCGATGCGTTCCCGCGCCTCGGTGACCAGGTCGAGGAAGGCGCGGTCGTCCAGGTGCGGCACCGGAAGCGTCATGGCGTGCCCTCCTCGTCTCCGGTTTCCTCGTCGGCGGGCAGCAGGTCGACGGAGAACACCAGGTGGCCGGGGGAGAGGCTGGCCCGCACCCGGTAGTCGAGCCGGATCACCAGGCGCCACGGGTCGTCCGGGTCCGGGCCGGCGTCCACGTCGAGCACCTCGACCCGGGGCTCCCAGCGCCGGATCGCCTGCCGCACGTAGTGGATCGCCAGCCCGGCGGTGGTGTCGTCGTTCGGGGCGAAGACGAGCCGGTGCAGCCGCGACCCGTACCCGGGACGCATCAGCCGTTCCCCGGGCGTGGTGGACAGCAGCAGGTACAACGCCTGGCGTACCGTCTCGTCGCCGTCGGTCATGGCGAGCCCGCCGGCGGCGGTGAGCGCGAGACCACCGGCGCGGCCGGCGTCGAAGCCGGCGCCGACGAAGCGGAAGGCCCTCATGCGTCCGCCCCCAGGAAACCCTGCCGCACGTCGCGGACCTGGTGGTGCACGGTGCCCGGTGGGGTGCCGTCGGTGAGCCCGTCGAGGTGCGACAGCACCACCGGCTGCCGGTCCACCCGCACCCACGTGCTGTAACCCACAGTGACGGTCAGCGTGTGCAGGCACGGTTTGATCGTCGGGCCGTAGTTCGGGCAGGCGGTGATGTCGCGTCCCTCCGGGTCGGGGCGGACCAGCACCGGCACGGCCTGGACCGTCACCCACTGCTGGGACGGGCGGTTGCTCACCCGCCCGTCGTGTCCGCAGGTGATCAGCGAGTCGCGGTGGATCCAGCGCATCAGCCACCTCCGGCGGAACGGGCGAGGGTGCGGGCCTGGGCGGCGGCGGTCTCGGCGTCCTCGGCCGCCGGGGCGTGCAGGAAGTCGACGGTGCGGCCGCGCACCACGACGGCCCGGCCGGGCGCGGAGAGCACCAGGTCACCGGCGGCGTGCACGGTGGTCAGCTCGGGACGCAGCTCGACGAAGCTGCCCGCGTCGGTGGCCAGGCGCAGCGTCCGCCCGTCGTCGTCGATCACGATGGACTGCCCGGTGCCGGTCCGCATCGACCAGCGCCGCGAGCGCCCGGACACGATCCCCGCGTCGTACGGCTCGACCGCGCCGAACAGCGAACCGAGCACCACGCCCGACGCCGGTTCGCCGCCGGGCAGCGCCACCAGCACGGTGTCGTCCGGGTCGGGCAGCGCGACGATCCCCTTGCCCCGGCCCGCGCCCGGGCAGAGCACGGCGAGCCAGCCGGCGTCCAGATCGCCGTACGCCGGGAGCGTCACCCGGGCCCGGCCCAGCCCGTCCGGGTCGTCGACGTCGGTGACGGTGCCGAGCGTGACAGTGGCCGCCGAGGGCGTGGCCGTCGGCGGCGGGCCGGGCGGTGCGGTGGAGAACCGGCTCAGGTGCCCGTCCGCGTCCACCGTGTGCACCACTTCGGTGAGCACGTACACCCCGGCCAGCGGTTCCGGGACGCCGGCCAGGGCGATACGCCGGCCGGGGCGCAGCGCCGGGTCGCCCTCCGCGGTGCCCTCGACGGTGACCAGCGCCGCCACCCGGGTGTCCAGCCCGGCCTGGGCCAGCGCGGCCAGCTCGTCGTCGCTGCGGCCCGGCTGGTCGACAGCCGTGCGGACACCGTCCGCGCCGACGTCGCCCGGATCCGGGCGAAGCGGGATACGCCGCCCGCTGCGCGCCTCGTCCGCCCGCTGGCTCAGCGGCTCGGCGCGCTGCGGATGCCAGCCGAGCACAGCGCACTCCGCGCCCGCCCGGTCCAGGTTCTCGGTGACCCGCAGCGCGTGCACCGTCTCGCCGAGCGTCAACGGCAGCGGCTCCCCGTACCCGTCCAGCGTGAACAGCCGCAACCGGTCCCCGTCGACGCCCAGGTGCAGCCCGGCCCGGCCGGCCACCTCGCACAGCAGGTCCAGGTCGGTGTGCCGGTGCTGGAGCAGCCGGTCCAGGCGCGGCCCGTCGTCCTCGGCCGCCACGTTCAACCCCAGCCCGGCGCACAGGTCGGCGGCCAGCTCGGCGGCCGTCACCGACTCGAACACGCGCAGCTCCTGCCGCTTGCGCAGCCGGTGCAGCGGGTCGTACGCCCGGATCCGGGCCAGCGCGGCGCCGTCACCCGCGTACTCCCGCTCGACGGCTGTCACCTCGCCGGTGAACAGCGCCTCCGCCTGCCCGTCGAGGCGTACGTCGACTGTGGCGCCGGGGCGTACCGGCGGGTCGAGCGGGCCCGCACCGGGGGCGGCGGTGAGCGTCAGCTCGCACTGCGCGGGCCGGTCCAGCCGGGTGGCGACGCGGATTCCGCGCAGCCGGGCCGGGTCGGCCAGCGGCCGGCCGTCGACTGTGACCAGGGCGGCCCGGCTCACGGCGCACCCCCGGCGGTCGCAGGCCGCGCGGCGCTTCTTGTCGCGTCGCCGCTCAGGGGAGTCGTGCTCGCGGGGGCGGGGCGGCGCGAGGCGCCGGTCGCGTGGCGGGTCACGAGGTGCCTCCCGTGGTGACGGCGTCCGGCGCGACGGTGGCGGCGCCGACCGGCGGGACGGCGAGCGCGGTGCCGGCGGGCACGGTGAGCGGGTCGGTGATCCGGTTGTGCTCGGCGAGCAGCCGCCACCGCAGCGGCGAACCCAGCGCGTCGTGGGCGAGCAGGTCGAAGCGCACCCCGGACCAGCCCGGCTCGGCCGCGCCGTCGGCGGCGGCGACCACCGCAGACCCGGGTGCGACAGCGGGTGTGCTCGCGGCGGCCAGTTCCTCCTCGAACCCGGCGCGCGCCGCCTCCGTGCCCTCCGCGACGCGGACCAGCCTCAACCGCAGCCAGGACCGCCGGGGCGTACCGGTGAGGGTGAACGCGTCGAAACGTTCCGCGATCGCGGTGATCACGCCCGGTACGTTCCACGTCTTGCCCCAGACCAGGCGGACCAGCGGCGGGCGCAGCCAGCCGTGCTCGACCGCCGAGTTCTCGGCGAGCATCCACAGCGGCCGGGTCAGCGCGCGCACGTCCTCGGGGCGGGCCGGGGACTCCACGAAGTCGACGTCGAAGAGCAGATCGAGGACCAGTTCGGTACGTCCGCCGCCGGTGAAGACCAGCGGGTCGTCGGCCAGCCCGGCGCCGGTGAGCGGCCCGTCCGGTCCGCCGCGCGGCCGTACCCCGGCCAGCCGCGTCACCTGCACGGTCTCCGGGTTGAGCAGGCAGTCGACGCGGGTGCCGGACTCGTCCACGAGGAAGGCGACGCGCTCCATCAGCCACCCGCCTGTTCCCGGTCCAGCCGGGCCGTGTCGCTCCACGGTGTGGTCCGCTCGGGAACCCACGCCGGTTCGGCCGGGAGCACCGGCCACGCGTCCGGGTGCGCGGCGCCGGTTACGCGGCCGGTCGACGCCGGGTTCGTCGCGCGGGCCGCGCCGGCGTCGTCCGGGAGGGAGGGCCAGGGCCCTTCGGCTGCGGGCCGTTGCCACCGTCGCGTCCGGAACTCGCCGCCCGGCGCCGGGCCGAGCCCTCGAGGGTACGGCGAACCGGCGACCCGCCCCGGGTAGTGGTCGACGGATCCGCTCCCGTCGCGCCGGTTCGCCGATCCGGTTCGGCTGCCCCCGGTGCGCGCGGCCGGTCCGCGCGGCGACGACGGGGGCGCGGCCGCGAAGGCGAGCGGGAACACGTCCTCGCGCTCGGGCGACAGGTCCGCTCCGGCGGCGTCATCCCGATGCCGTACCCGGCTCCGTTCGACCGGCGGGAGGTGCCGGAGCTCCTCCATCCGATCCGCGCCGAGGCCGGGTCGTTGCTCGGGCGGTGACGGCCGGGCCGGGTCGCCGGAGGGGACGGGGCTCTGCGATCCGCGCGCGTCATGGCCGCCGTCCGGGCCGGTGCGCCGGTGAGCGCCGGCGGGCGTGCCGGTGCCGGTGGACGTGCCGCGGCGATCCTTGCTGCCGGTGCTGCCGGTGCTGCCGGTGCTCGCGCTGCGGTTCCCTGTCGCTGTCGACCGTCTGGTGCCGGCCACTCCTGCGGAGGTTGTGTCCGTGTTGCCGGTGCCGGTGCCGGTGCTGGTCTGGGTGCCTCTGCCGGTGGCGGGTGTGCTGCGGGTGCCCGGCCCGCCGACGAGGTCTCGCGATCCGGACCTGTCGGCGATGCACGCTGAGCTCCCCCCGCCCGCCGAGCCGGCCGGACCGCCTGACGTCACGCAACCGCCTGACGTGACGCAACCGCCTGACGTGACGTAACCGCCTGACGTGACGTAACCGCCTGACGTGACGTAACCGCCTGACGTGACGTAACCGCCCGACGTCACGCACCGGCAGGCGGGAGAACCCGCGAGCGACCCGGCGCCGCCCGGCCGCCCTGCGTCGCCCGAGTGGCATCGGTCCTCCACCGTCGACGGTGAGGTCCCCGGCCCCGCCATGCCCTCCCCACCATCTGCCCGCGTGGACGCCGTCCCCGATCCGGGCCGTGCCGCACCCCGCGCGTTCCACCCCGAGTGCGCCGATCTCCCACGCCCTGAGATCCCCGTCTCACCTCCCGGGAGCCGCGGAAGATCTTGGTAGGAAGTGGCCCCTATGGGGGCCCTTTCGTACCAAGATCTCGACGGGTCGTTGCGGGAGGCGGCGAGTCGGTTGATCAACTGGGCCGTCCACGTCCGCCATAGGCCCTTCTGACGCCGCTCGGCGGGGGGCGGGGGAGGGATGGCGGGTGGGGGAAGGTCGCGGAGCAGGCCGGGGGCGTGCGCCGCCACCAGGCGCCGCCAGTGCTCGGGCGGCTGCCCGGCCGTGCGCGGCACGACGTCCGGGGAACCCGCGGAGCCCGGGCGGTCCGGGAAGTCCGCAGAGCCCGTGGAGCCCGTGGAGCCCGCGAAGCCCGAGGAGCCCGCGGGTTCCGGTGAGCCCGCGGAGAACGGGAGGTCCGCAGAGCCCGGAAAGTCCGGGAAGGATGGTGAGAGCGGTGTGCCCGGTCCGGAGAGGCGATCGGCGGTGGCCCGCAGGGCGCGGGCCAGCCGGTCACGTGGTCGCCGGGGCGGCGGCACCGCCGGCCTCCAGTTCCAGGCCCTCGTACGCCAAGGTAAGCGCCTCGATGGCGATCTCCTGCGACAGGGTGTTCAGATGCGCGCCCCGCCACCGGGTCGGCCACGCGTTGATCATGTTCCAGCGCAGCACCTCGGCGGTGCCGGCCGGGTCCAGCAGCACCACCGACACGTTGCGCCGGTTCACGGTGCCCTTCGCCGCCGCGTTCACCCAGTCCCACAGCTCGCGGGAGCTGGTCAGGCCGAAGTGGAGGGTGACCGGGGCGTATTCGACCTGGCCGGGCACGGCCCGGATGCGCTCGTTGCCCGCCTCCCGGTACGACAGCGCCGGTATCGCCACCTCGAAGCCGCTGACCTCGGTGAAGTGCCCGTTGGTGATGCCGTTGATGAGCAGCTTGAAGTGGTACGCCCGGTACGGGTCGACCGGTGCGCCCGGCTGCGGCGTGGCAGTGGTGGGCATGTCAGCCTCCGATCGTCTCGGTCTCGGTGCCGCCGGCCCACTGGCTCAGCTTGAACACCACGAACTCCGCGGGCTTGACCACCGCGATGCCGATGTGGGCCACCACCATTCCGGCGTCGCGGACGTCGGCCGGGTTGGTCTCCTCGTCGCACTTGACGAAGAACGCCTCCTCGGGCGTACGGCCGAGCAGCGCGCCGTCGCGCCACACCCGGGTGAGGAACGCACCGATGTCCCGGCGGATCGAGCGCCACAGCGTGAAGTCGTTCGGCTCGAACACCATCCACCGGGTGCCGTTGGCGATGGCCTGCTCGATGGAGATGGACAGCCGCCGCACGTTCAGGTAGCGCCACTCGCTGGCCTCGGCGGCGAGCGTCCGGGCCCCCCACAGCCGGATGCCCTCACCGGCGAAGAACCGGATCACGTTGACGCCCTTGGGGTTGAGCACGTCGTGCTCCGGCCGGGTCACCCGGTACGCGAGGTCGACGGCGCCGCGTACCGGCTCGTTGGCGGGCGCCTTGTGCACGCCCCGCAGCGCGTCGGTGCGGGCCCAGATGCCGGCGACGTGCCCGCTCGGCGGGGTGAGCACGAGGTCGCCACTGAGCGGGTCGCGGACCCGGATCCAGGGGAAGTAGAAGGCGGCGAAGTCCGACTGCCGGGGCCGGTCACCGCCGGTGCCGGGCGGTTCGTCGTCGGCGTCGCCCGGCGTACCCTCGGCGGGTTTGTCGGGCGACCCGGACGACGCGGGCTTGGGCGGCTTGCCCGGCGTGGCGACGCGGGTGAGCCGCGAGACGTCGGTGACCTCCGGCGGCGGGTCGCAGATCGCGACCATGGTGCGCAGCCGCTCGGCCATGCTGATCAGGGCCTCGTGCGAGACCGGGTCGTGGTAGCCGGGCGCGGCCAGGATGGAGATCTCGTCGATCGCCTCCAGCAGTTCCAGGCCGCCGCGCCGCCCGCCGGTGCCGGTGAGCCGGCCGCCCTCGCCGACGTTGACGACCCAGCAGCGGGTGCCGCCGTTGTCCAGGAAACCGAACACGGCCCGGGCCAGCGGCGTGCTCTCCAGGTGCTCGCCGTCGGCGTACAGCCGCAGGAACTCGGTCCAGCTGTTCACCGCCAGCGCCTCGCCGACGTGGGCGCCGCGGTCGGGCGCGATCCCGACGAACGCGGCGGTGCTCATGCCGACCGGCCCGATCGGGCGGGCCCCGCTGGGCACCTCCTCGACGTAGATGCCGGGGGAGAAGTAGGTGGGCATCGGTCCTCCTCGGACGTCAGTCGGGCGCGCGGACGACGATCAGGTGGTCGCCGTCCGGATCGAGTTCGGCGGTGTGGACGCGTCCCGCGCCGACCAGCCGGATCCGCACCGGGGCGTCCGGCGCGTCGGGGTCGTGCGGCACGCCGGCCAGCCGGAACCGGCCGGCGGCGTCGGTCTCGGTGGCCTGGGCGGTGCCCACCAGCTCCACCCGGACGGCGGCGAGCGGCTGGTCCTGCGGGCCGACCACCCGGCCGTCGAGCGTGCGCATGCCGAGCTGCCGCAGTCGCAGCGGCCGGCGTACCGGTGGAGCGACCGGGACCGGCCGTTCCACCCGGGCCGGCGCGTCGAGCAGCAGCGCGGGCCGGGGCGCCACGCCCAGCGCCCGCCACAGCGCCGGGTCGCCGGCGGCCAGCACCAGCTCCGGCCGGCCCGCCGCGGTGGCGGCGGCGAGCACCCGGTCCAGCGCGGGCAGCGCCGCCGCCCGCCGCCCGCGACCAGCAGGCGAACCACGAACCGGTACGGCTCGCGCGTCGCGCCGCCGGTGGCGGTCTGCCGGGCCGGTCGCAGCTCCAGCGGCCAGAGGGTGAGACCGCCGTCGGGATCGTCGCGCGGCGGACCGACCGGTACGGGCTCACCCGCGGCCCCGGCCAGCCAGCTCGCGACGTCCGCGACGGCCGCCTCGATCGCGCCGGTCATCGCGGTGGCGTCCCCTGGATGCGGTACGCGATGGCCTCGTTCCACACGTGCGGGTAGACGCCGATCTCGAAGTAGCGGGTGAACCGGTTGATCGGCGCGTTGGTGTGGTCGTGCCAGAGCAGCCACACCGGAGCGATGGTGAACAGCACGTAGTTGAGCGCCACCAGCGGCAGGTAGAACGGGCCGAGCAGCCGGGCCTGGAACACGTGCACGTCCTCGTGCCGCTGGATGCCCGGGCTGGACCCGGCGCAGACGGTGCCGATGGTGGTGGCGTACCGGGGGGAGACGCCCTCGATCACGTTGACCCGGCCGCTGCCGGCCGAGACGATCCGGTCGAGCTGGTGGCCGAAGACCAGGTGCAGGGCCAGGAAGAGCGCCCCGGCGAACGTGTTGAGCAGGCTCCAGGTGTGGTCGACGACGAAGAGGAAGATCCCCTTCGGGTCGGCGCCGTACGTCCCGGCGGAGGCGGACGCCCAGCCGAAGGGCGCGCCGAGGAGCAGTCCGACGACCGCGCCGACCAGCAGCCCGACGGTGCCGGCGGCGAGTTGCCCGAGTACGGCGCCGAAGACGACCTGGACGGCGGCGCCGAGGATGCCGAAGATCATGGGGTCACCTCTCTCAGACCCAGGAGCGGACGTAGCGGGGCTCGCGGCCCTGGGCGAGCTGGCTCGGCGACGCCTGCGTCGGCTGCCGGTTGCCAGGGGGGAGCTGGTTGATGCCGAGCGCGGCGGAGAAGATCACCAGACCGTTGAAGAACGCGATGATCCACTTCTCCGGGCCGGCGTCGGTGGCGAACGCGGCGGTGAGGTAGGACAGCAGGAGCGCGAAGCCCAGCGCGATCCACTTGCGCGCCTTGTCGCCGCTCGGGCCGATCAGCCCGCCGATGACGTTCGTGGCGAGCAGGGTGGCGGCGCTGGCGCCGGTGAGGCTGCCCAGGGCGGCCCAGGTGAAGAGATCGTTCACGGCGATCCCCCTCTTGTCACGGTGCGGTGGTGCGGTCGGGGTGGGATGGTGCGGCGGCGTCCGGATCACTGACTCCAGGTTCCGCCCGGTGTGCTCGTGGGCCGCCGGCGCGGGCGCCGTCGGTGGTCGGTGGGTCCGGCCCGGCTCAGGCCGGTGGACCGGCGGGTGGTGCGGGTGCGGGCGGGGCGCCGGTGCCGGCCGGGGCCGGGCCGGTGGCCGCCGTCGCGGTGGGGGCGGCCGCCGGATCGGGGACGCCACGGGAGCGCCGTCGCCGCAGCAGCAGGACGAGCACCACGCCGGCGACCAGCAGCAGGACGACCACGGCGGCGGCGACCGGCAGCCAGGGGAAGGAACCGTTCCCGGTCACCACGGCGGCCGGGCTGGTGGCGGGCGGCGGGGGCGCCTGGGCGACGGCGCGCAACTCGGCCGGCTTGGGCTGGTTGGCGATCACCTTCCAGCTGACCGAGCGTCCGGTGACCGTGCCGTTGGTGTCGAGCACCCGGCCGGGGAACGTCACCGAGATCTCGAACGCCATCAAGGTCATGAACGCCTGTTGCTGGCGCGGATCCTGCTGCCCGAACTTGCCGCCGTATTTCTGCGGGTCCAGCGGGAGCGAGAAGCGAATGAGATCCTCGTCCCGGACAAGATTCACACTTTCGCTCGTGAATTGTGCCAGTGGCGTTTTCCGGTACGTGATCTGAATGCCGTACGAGGTGGCGTCCTCGTACCGGGTCTCCGCTCCGGGCGGAAGTGAGGGAATGTTCGGCCGCAGTTCGGCGAACGCCACCGCCGGATCCGGGTTCCGCTGCTTGAGCACGGACTTCGGTGCGGTGAGCAGGAGCTGGCCGGAGACCGTGTCGTCGTCGTTCACGGTCAGCCCGAGGTTGAGCTGCATGCAGCCGCTCATGATCGCCACGAGGGCGAGACACACCGCGAGGCCGAATGCGCGGCTGCGGCGGAGTCTCGTATTCATGCGCTCAGTGTGAGCCGGTGCCGGTCGTCGGGCAGTCCGTGATCGGTCGCCGTTCTGTCGCCGATCTTACCGGCTCCCTCTCCCGTTCGGACGACCTCGAAAACGCGAGCGATCGATATTCTGAAGGATTGTCGCGACGCAGATGTCGACGGCCTTCCTCGCCGGAGCGTGAGCCGGCGTCACCGCTCCGGGGAATCCGCCGCGACGATCCGGAAGACCGGGATGCCGGCGGCGACCCGGGCGAACTCGGCCAGCGGGGCGTGCCGGTCCACCGGTACGTGCGGGCGCGCACCCGGGGCGAGCGCGAGGTGCCGGCGCAGGATCGGCGGCCGCTGCGCCACCGGCACCTCGACCAGCCGGACCGGCTCCCGGCGGCGACGGCGCAGCACCACCCGGCCGCCCGCGGCGCGCACGTTCGCCACCCAGTTGGCCCGCTCGCCCAGCATGGACACGACGTACCGCTCGCCGTCGTGATCGGCCACCACGATCGGCACCGAGACGGTCCGCCCGGTACGGCGGCCGGGCACCTCCATGGTCATCCAGTGCGCCGGGGCGAGACCGGCGCCGTACTGCCACGCCGCCAGCGCGTTCATCATCCGGGCCAGCCGGTTCGGCCGGCCGCCCCGGTACATCCACGTCATGGCTCCGCCCATCGGGATCCCTCCTTCTCCCGTATCCATTGACGGGCGGGCGCGCCACGGCGGCCAGGGCCGACCGGCCCGTACCGGCTCAGGCGCTGTCGCGGGTGACGAGCGTCGACGGGAACGGGGTGCTCGGGGCGACCGGCTCACGCGTCAGCACGGCAGTGGCCGCGGCGGCGGCGATCCGGTCGACCGGGTGGGTCGCCGTGGTCAGCGGCGGGCTGCTGATCGCCGCGTACGGCAGGTCGTCGAACCCGGCCACCGCCACGTCGTGCGGTACGCGGATGCCGCGCCCGCGCAGCGCCGCGATCACGCCGAAGGCGGTGGCGTCGCTGGCCGCGTAGACCGCGTCGGCGTCCCGCCACCGGCGCAGTGCCTCCAGCGCCGCCCGGCCGCCCCGCGCCGCGGTGAAGTCGCCGGTGACCAGCCGCTCCGGCGCCCCCGCCTCCCGCATCAGCTCCCGGTACGTGGTCACCGAGCGCTCGGCGCAGCTCAGCCAGCGCGGCCCGGTGACCATGACGATGCGGCGGCGGCCGGTGGCGTACAGGTGACGCAGCACCGCGCCGGCACCGCCGGCGTTGTCGACGTCGAACGACGGCACCGCCGGCGAGCCCTGACCGATCGAGACGATCCGGCCGCGCAGCCTCGGCGGCACCGCGTCCAGCGCGGCCTGGGTCGTGTTGACCAGGATCACCCCGCACACGCCCCGGTCCGCGCCGAGCCGGGCCAGCCCGGACGGGTCGGCCAGTGGCAGCCACTCCAGCGCCACGCCGATGCCGTGCGGCGCGCACACCCGCGACGCCGCGCTCACCACCCGGTGCACGTACGGGTCGTCCAGGACCGTGTCGTCGCGGCCCACCACGGCCACCACCAGGCGTACGCCTGCTCCGCGCACCAGCGAGCGGGCCGCGAGGTCCGGCACGTAGCCGAGGCGGTCGGCGGCGGCGTGCACCCGCGCGCGGGCCTGCGCCGAGGTGAAGCCGTAGCTGCCGAGGACCCGGGAGGCGGTGGCCCGGGAGACCCCGGCGTAGCGGGCCACGTCGTCGAGGGTGGCGGGGCGTGCGGTCGGCGTACCCATGTCCGCATCATGCCTGCTCCCGCCCGGATGGGCGATGCCATAACAGCGCTTGTGGTGGAAGCGCTCTCAGGTGTGCGATTGTCGTCGGGAACCAGACGGGGGAAGGGACCACAGCACCGTGAGCAGCACCATCGACGCACCGGCCGGGAAGCGGCCACCGGCGCCCCGGGCGGTGCGCAGCGCCCGCAACGGCGTCGCCGTCGTCTTCGCCCTCAACGGGCTCGCGGTGGCGAGCTGGTTCTCCCGGGTCCCGGCGGCCCAGGACGCGCTCGACCTCAACCCGGGTGGGCTCGGCCTGCTGCTGCTCTGCGCGTCGGCGGGCTCGCTGCTGGCCATGCCGACCGCCGGCCTGGTCACCCAGCGGCTCGGGCCGGCGCGCACGGTGGCCGTGTCGGTGGTGCTGGTCTCGCTCGGCCTGACCGTGGCGGGTCTGTCCGCCAGCCTGGCCGGCTCGGTCGCCGGGGTGGGGCTCGGCCTCGCCGCGTTCGGCTTCGGCTCCGGCCTGTGCGACGTGGCGATGAACGTCGAGGGCGCGGCCGTGGAGAAGCGCCTCGGCTACACCATCCTGCCCCGGTTCCACGCCGCCTGGAGTCTCGGCTCGGTGGCCGGGGCCGGGCTCGGCGCCGGCGCCGCGCACTTCGGCGTACCCGTCGGCGTACACCTGCCGGTCCTGTCCGTGCTGATCCTGGCCGGCACGCTGGTCGGCGCCCGGGCGTTCCTCGCGGCCACCGCCGAGGCGGCCGGGGCCGGGGAGCCGGCGGCCCGGCGGCAGGCGCTGCTGGCCGCCTGGCGCGAGCCCCGCACGCTGCTGATCGGGCTGCTCGTGCTGGTCATGGCGTTCACCGAGGGCAGCGCCAACGACTGGCTCGCGGTGGCGTTCGTCGACGGGTACGGGGTCGACGAGGCCGTCGGCGCCGCCGTGTTCGGCGTGTTCGTGGTGGGCATGACGATCGGCCGCACCGTCGGCACCGTCGCCATCGACAGGTGGGGCCGGGTGCCGGTGCTGTTCACCACCATCGCGATGGCGTCTGCCGGCGCCGCGCTCGCCGTGCTGGCCGGGAACGGCCCCCTCGCGGTGGTCGGCGTCGCGCTGTGGGGACTCGGCGCCTCGCTCGGCTTCCCGGTCGGGATGAGCGCCGTCGCCGACGACGAGGACAAGGCCCCGGCCCGGGTGAGCGTGGTCGCCGTGATCGGCTACACCGCCTTCCTGGCCGGCCCGCCGCTGCTCGGCTTCCTCGGCGACCACTTCGGCGTGCTGTCCGCGCTCGTCGTGGTGCCGCTGCTCCTGCTGCCCACGCTCGCGCTGGTGCCGGTGCTGCGCGAACGCCCCGCAGCCCCGGACGCGCAGGCCGGCGCCCCGACGGCGAAGGTCGGCTGAGCCGCTCCAGCCGACTCCCACCGCGCTCCCAGCCGCCTGCCAGGCGGGCGTGCTGCACTGGAGCGAACGCCGAGGAGAGGAGGCGGGCATGGGCTGGTTCAGCCGCCGGGCCGCCGACCCGACGACGCCCACGAAGCTCGACCGCGAGGCGACCAAGGAGGACCTGGCGCAGCTGGAGGCGTTCGTCACCAGCCGGCGCGGGGTCGAGTTCTACCTGGAACCGGAGACCACCGCCACCGACACGACGGTGGTCGCCATCGCGCACGACGGCGAGTGGATCCGCCGCCGTACCGGTTCGCCCCGTGCCGCCGGCAAGATCGCCCAGAAGCACGCGGTGCCGCTGTACGAGGCGGCCCGCACCGGCTACCCGGAGCGGATGCGGGCGTGGAACCGGGCACACCCGGAGCGCCGGGCCCGCTGACGGTCCGCCACGCCGACCGGCTGACCGGAGCGGTCAGCCGGTCAGCGCGGCGACCAGCGCGTAGCCGAGGAACGCCGCGCCGAGGCCCGCGGTCACACTGAGTGCCACATTCCCGTACGCGAGGCGGCGCCCGCCCGTGCGGGCCAGGCGCAGCGTCTCGTAGCTGAGCGTGGACCAGGTGGTCAGCGCGCCGCAGAAGCCGGTGCCGGCCAGCGCGGTCACGCCCGGGTCGACGGGTGCCGCGAGCAGTCCGCCGAGCAGCAGCGACCCGGCCACGTTGACGGTCAGCGTGCCCCACGGGAACGGCGAGCGGTGCCGGGCCTGCACCGCCCGGTCGGTCAGGTAGCGCAGCGGGGCGCCGATCGCGGCGCCGATCGCGACGAGCAGGACGGTCATCGGGCCGCCACCGTCCCGGCGGTCACGAGGTCCGCCCGTGCCGGGCGGCCAGCAGCCGTGCGGTCACCGTGTCCCCGGCGGCGACCGCCGCCAGCGCGCCGAGCACCGTGGCGGCCAGGTAGGCGCCCGCCGTACCGGGCGCGCCGTCGGTCAGCAGCCGCTGCGCGTCGACCGCGTACGCGGAGAAGGTGGTGAACCCGCCGAGCACGCCGACCCCGAGGAACGGCCGGGTCAGCGGGTGGACCGGCCGGGCGGCGAGCACCGCCATCAGCACGCCGATGAGCAGGCATCCGGTGACGTTGACGGCGAACGTGGCCCAGGGGAAGTCGCCGGGCTGGTGCGGCAGGGCGGCCTGGGCGCCCGCCCGCGCGAGCGCGCCGAGCACGCCTCCGGCAGCGATCACGCCGAGCACCGCCGCCGGGTGCGCGGACAGTTCCGTCCGGTCCGCCGGTACGCGCAGGTCGACGTCAGGATCGACTCGGGGATCCGACACGACACCTCCCACCAGCACCCGCGAGCATAACCCCGCCTTCCCGCTCCCGCCCCCGCCCCGTTCCCGGCGATCTTGCGGTTTCGGCTCCGGCGAAGGGCGCGAACCGGACACCCGAGGGGCGGCAAGTGCAAGATCGCGGGGGAGGGGGTGGGGCCGGCCGGGGAGGGTGGGGGCGGGCGTACGGTGGGCGGGATCGCCCCGGGGCGGCGGCGTCCGGGGTCCCTCGTACCAGGAGGTCACCGTGGAGGAGCGCACGCCCCGTCCGGAGGAGCTGGATCCCGTCGAGCGGATCGGCGTCGACGAGCTGCGCGCGCTGCAACGGGACCGGCTGCGGCACTCGCTGCGGCACGCGTACGACAACGTGCCCCACTACCGGCGCGCGTTCGACGCCCTCGGCGCGCACCCCGACGACCTGCGTGACCTGGCCGACCTGGCCCGCTTCCCGTTCACCACGAAGGCGGAGCTGCGGGAGAACTACCCGTTCGGCATGTTCGCGGTGCCGCGCGAGCGGATCGCCCGGCTGCACGCCTCCTCCGGCACCACCGGGCGTCCCACGGTGGTCGGCTACACCCGCGCCGACCTGGACACCTGGGCGACGCTCATGGCCCGCTCGATCCGGGCCGCCGGGGGCCGCCGCGGCGACCGGGTGCACGTCGCGTACGGCTACGGGCTGTTCACCGGCGGCCTCGGCGCGCACTACGGCGCCGAGGAGCTGGGCTGCACCGTCGTGCCGGTCTCCGGCGGCATGACCGAGCGTCAGGTCACGCTGATCCGCGACCTCGAGCCGGAGGTCGTCATGGTGACCCCGAGCTACATGCTCGCCATCGTCGACGAGATGGAACGCCAGGGGATCGACCCGCGCGCCACCTCGCTGCGGGTGGGGATCTTCGGTGCCGAGCCGTGGACCGAGGACATGCGCCGTGAGCTGGAGCAGCGCCTGGACATGCACGCGCTCGACATCTACGGCCTGTCCGAGGTGATGGGCCCGGGTGTGGCGGTCGAGTGCGTGGAGACCAAGGACGGCCTGCACCTGTGGGAGGACCACTTCTACCCGGAGATCATCGACCCGGTCACCGGAGAGGTGCTGCCCGACGGACAGCGGGGTGAGCTGGTGCTGACCTCGCTGACCAAGGAGGCCATGCCGGTCGTCCGCTACCGCACCCGCGACCTGACCCGGCTGCTGCCCGGCACCGCCCGCCCGATGCGGCGCATCGAGAAGATCACCGGGCGGACCGACGACATGATGATCGTCCGCGGGGTGAACGTCTTCCCGACCCAGATCGAGGAGCTGATCCTGCGTACCCCGGCGTTGTCGCCGCACTTCCAGTGCGTGCTCGACCGGCGGGGCCGGCTCGACACGCTCACCGTGCACGTGGAGCGGCGCGCGGGCGCCGCCGCCGACGAGGCCGAGCGGGCCGGCGCCGCCCTCGTCGAGCAGGTGAAGAACACGATCGGGGTGTCGGTGGCGGTACGGGTGATCGAACCGGACGGGGTGGAACGTTCGATGGGCAAGATGCGCCGCATCGTCGACCAGCGGCGGGAGTCCTGAGATGGCCGGTGACGGCGGCCGTACCGCGGCGCACGACATGTTCGACGCCGACGTCGCGTCCAAGGGTCTCGGCATCGAGCTCGTCTCGGCCGGCGACGGCGCGGCGGTGGCCCGGATGCGGGTCACCCCGGCGATGCTCAACGGGCACGCGATCGGGCACGGCGGCTTCGTGTTCCTGCTCGCCGACACCGCCTTCGCGCTGGCCTGCAACAGCCACGGCCCGGCGACGGTGGCGGCCGGCGGCGAGATCAGCTTCCTGCGCCCGGTGCGCGAGGGCGACCTGCTGGAGGCGTACGCCACCGAGCGGGTCCGGCACGGCCGCAGCGGCATCTACGACGTGACGGTGCGGCGCGGCGACGAGGTGGTGGCCGAGTTCCGGGGACGCAGCCGCACCATCGCCCGCGACTGATCCGACCGGCCCGGCCGCCGGGTGACGTCCCGGCCGGAGTGGCCCCGTGCCCGCTCCGACCCGGACGTCACGCTCATGCGGCCAGCCCGAGCGTGTGCCCGCCGGGCTCGGTTCTTCGCCGGCCCACCCGCCCGGGCCGTCCGGGCCACCGCGTGACGCCCGGTCCGGCCCGCACCGGCTGCCCCGGCCGTCCGGGCACCACCCGCAGCGGGTCGGAGCGATCGAACCGGTCCGGCGGGACGGGCGCCGGTCGGGCCCTCCACCCGACCGGCGCGACCGTCCCGCCCCGAGCGGGCACACGTCCCGCTCGTCGGCGTCCCGGACCGGGACGCCGGTTCCCGCTCCCGGCACGCGGCCGGCAGCGGTGTCCTTCGCGGTACGCAGGCGGCGGGCGAAGTCGGCGCGTACCGCACGCGACAACCGCAGCGCGGCCACCCGGGCCACCAGCGCGTCGACAGTCCAGGCGCCGGCGGCGAGCGGGTGTACCAGCCCCGCCGCGGCCAGCGCCCGCAGCACCGGCTCGGCCCGGCCGGCGGGCCAGCCGAGCATCGCCTCCACCGCGGCGGCCACGACCGGGCCGCCCCGGGCGGCCCCGGCCAGCAGCGCCGCCCGGTGCGTACCGTCGAGCCGGTCCAGCCGGACGTCCACCAGGCGGCGCGCGAACGCCGGCACACCACCGGGCTCGCCGGCCGGATCGGCCGACGCGTACGCGGTCGCGACGGCCGGATTGCCGCCGACCAGCGCGACCAGCCGGCCGGCGAGCGCGGCGGGCCGCCCGGCCCGGTGGAGCAGGTGCCGCAGCAGCCGCCCGCTGTCCGACGCATCCAGCGGCTCCAGCGGGATCCGCCGCGCCGGGGCGGGCAGCGGGTCGGCCGAGCCGGCGCCGCACGTGGTGACCACCGCCAGCGGCAGTCCCCGCTCGTCCGCCGCCACGTGGAGCTGGTGCAGGAAGCGGCGCAACGCCGGGGCGGCCCGGTCCAGGTCGTCCACCGCGACCACCAGCGGCGCGTCGGCGGCCAGGCCGAGCAGCGCCTCCCGGCAGGCGACCACGGCGCGGGCCGCCACCGTGTCGTCGT
The DNA here is from genome assembly GCF_050948515.1 of Micromonospora sp. CA-248089. Classification (NCBI taxonomy): domain Bacteria; kingdom Bacillati; phylum Actinomycetota; class Actinomycetes; order Micromonosporales; family Micromonosporaceae; genus Micromonospora; species Micromonospora sp. CA-248089. The sequence continues at coordinate 3,631,036 of NZ_CP192016.1, read as the reverse complement.
CCGGCGCGGCGAGGAACGCGGCGAGCGCACCGCCGCCCGGACCGTCCGCGGCCGGACCGCCCGGCCGGGGCCGGACCAGGCCGGCCAGCGGCGCCAGTTCCCCGCACGGGTACGGCGGGCAGGCAGTCACCCGCACGCGCACCGGCACACCGTCCACGCTCGACACGGCGCGGGTCACCTCGTGCAGCAGCCGGCTGCGGCCGCTGCCCGGCGGACCGACCAGGGAGATCCACCGGGGACGCCGCTCCCGCAGGGCCCGGCTCACCTCGTCGGCGGCGCTCGCCACCTCGCGGCGACGGCCGACGAGCGGCGTGCGATGCCGGGCCGGCCCGCTCCCGGCCGCCCCCGTGACCCGCCACACGTCCAGCGGAAGCGCCTTGCCGGCGAGCGTCAGCGTGGCGAGTGGACGCTGCTCGACCAGGCCGGCCACCGCGTCCCGGGTGACCGGGCAGACGACGACTCCGCCCGGCGGCGCGTGCTCCTGGAGGCGGGCCGCCGTGGTGATGACCGCGCCGCTGGCCGCGCCGTGGCCGCCGTCCCGGACCCCGGCCAGGTCCAGCAGCACCTCGCCGGTCGCCACGCCCACCCGCACGCGCAGCCGGACACCGGCCGGCCGTCGCCGCGCCAGCGCGGCCTGGATGTCCAGCCCGGCCCGCACCGCCCGGTACGCGTCCAGACCGTCCGAACCGGACGCGCCGAACAGTGCCATCACGGCGTCGCCGACGTACTTCTCCACCACGCCCCGCCAGCGGCGCAGCACGGAGGCGACGGTGCCGAAGTAGGCGCGTTGCAGCGCCCGTACGTCTTCCGGGTCGAGCCGCTCCACCAGACGGGTCGAGCCGACGATGTCGACGAAGAGGACGGTCACGACACGTCGTTCCTCGGGCACCGGCCGGCACGCCGCGATGACGGCTTTCCGACTCCCCACGGGCGTGGTGATCAACATCGCACCCACCCTTTCCCTGTTGTGGTGCCCGACGACCTCAGCAGACTTCCACCACCGGGTTCTCGGGGGATCTGTAGGACGACGTATGTCGGGCACCCGCAACCATTAGTCGTGTAGTCGACGCGAGGAGTACGAGTCCGGCCCGAAGGCCGTAGAACGGTGCGGGGACCTGTGACTAGGCTGCGTCCCATGGCCAGCGACGTGGACACCGCACCGCTCGTCGGCCGGTCCGGCACCATGGCGACGCTGCGGTCGGCGCTCTACGACGACCTGCGGCCCGGGCAGACCGGCGCGGTGTTCCTCACCGGAGAGAGCGGAGTGGGCAAGACCCGCCTGCTGACCGAGGCCGGCGAGCAGTTGCGACGCAGCGGCGCGCTGGTGCTCACCGGCACCTGTCTCGACATCGGAGACGCCTCGCCGTTGCACCCGGTCCGGCAGGCGCTGCGCCGGCTCGACGCCGAGCAGGCCGACGCGCGCACCACATCGGCCGTCCGCGGGGTCCTGCAGGTCTTCGACGAGGAGACCCCGGGCCCGGACGGCGCCGGGGCGCTGCTGGAGCGGGTCGCCCAGGGCCTGCACCTGGTGGCCGGCGGGCGTCCGCTGGTGCTCGTCCTCGACGATCTGCAGTGGGTCGACCGCAGCACCCGACAGCTCCTGCTCTACCTCCTCGCCGGGCTGGGCGACCTCCAGCTCTCCGTGCTGGCCGCGATCCGGGCCGAGTCGCTGCGCGGCGCGCACCCGCTGCGCCGGGTGCTCACCGAGCTGCGCCGGCTGCGTTCGGTACGGGTGATCGACCTGCTGCCGCTGGACCGGTCCGCCACCGACGAGCTGGCGGCCGCGGTGGTCGGCGCGCCGCTGCCGCCGGAGGCCGCCGACCAGCTCTGGCAGCGCAGCGGCGGCAACCCGTTCGTGGTGGAGGAACTGGCCCGGGACCGGCGCGACGGCCGCGACGGCCTCTCCGACACGCTGCGCGAGGTGTTCCTCGACCGGGTCGACGCGCTGCCCCAGCCGGCGCACGCGGTGGTGCACGCGGTGGCGGCGGGCGTCGAACCGGTCGAGCACTGGCTGCTGGCCCAGGTGGTGCGGCTGCCCGAGGAGGAGCTGCTCGACGCGGTCCGCGAGGCGGTCGCGCACCGCCTGCTGGTCGGCGCCGACGACGGTTACCGGCTGCGGCACCGGCTGGTCGCCGAGGTCCTGGCCCACGAACTGCTGCCCGCCGAACGGGCCGCGCTGCACCGCCGCTACGCCGAGGCGCTCACCGCCGTACCGGCCGAACTGCACCAGGCCCGGCTCGCGCACCACTGGCGGCAGGCCGGCGAACCGGCCCGGGCGCTGCCCGCCGCGATGGCCGCGGCCCGCGAGGCGGAGCGACTGCACGGGTACGCCGAGGCGCACCGCCACTGGTCCGCCGCGCTGACCCTGGCCACCGAGCCGGCCGCCGTCCTGCCCGACGGGGGACTGCCGGAGCCGGTGGACGTGGACCGGGCCGAGCTGCTCAGTCACGCCGCCGAGGCCGCGCACCACAGCGGCGAGCACGCCCGCGCCCTCACGCTGCTCGAGGAACTGGCCGACGACCCGTCCGGCCCGCCGGTCTGCGGGTTGCGCATCCGCCGGGCCCGCTACCTGGCCGCGGCCGGCCGGTCGGCACCCGCGGAGCAGGAGTACCGGCGGGTGCTGGACTCGCCCGACTGCACGCCGCAGGAGCGGTGCACCGCCGCGGCCCGGCTGGCCGAGCTGCTGCTGCACCTGGGCCGCTACGCCGAGGCCGGCGACCAGGCCCGGGAGGCCCTCGCGCTCGCCGCCGACGTTCCCGGCACCACCTCCGAGGTGGTGATGGCCAGCGCCGCGCTCGGGTTCAGCGAGGCGTTCCTGGAGGATCCGGCCGCCGGGCTGGCGGTGATGCGCCAGGCGCTGGACACCGCCGAGCGGGCCGGGCGCCCGGAGGACGTGGCCTGCGCGTACCTGCACCTGGCCGAGCTGCTCACCGGGCCGCTGAACATCCTCGAGGAGGGGGTGGTGGTGGCCCGCCGGGGTGCCGACCGGGTCGCCGAGCTGGGGCTCGGCCGCACCTGGGAGACCCGGCTGCTGGCGGTGGCGACGAACGGACTGTTCCGGGTGGGGCAGTGGGCCGAGGCGGAGAAGGTCGTCGCCGCCGCGCTGCGGCACCGCCCGTCCGGGGCCGACGCGGTCGAGCTGCTACTGGCCCGGTGCCGGCTGTCCGTCGGGTACGGCGACGTCGAGGCGTCCGACCGCGACCTGGAGGCGGTGGCGACGGTGCTGGCCGGTGGCGGCGCCCGGCACGTGCTGCCGATGCTCATCCTGCGCGCCGGCCTGGCCATGTGGCAGGGCCGGCACGACCTGGCCCGGCAGGCGGTGCAGCGGGGCCTGACCGAGAGCCGCTCCGACGACGTGATCGTGCTGGCCACGCTGGCCTGGCACGGGCTGCGCGCGGAGGCCGAGGCGACGGCCAGCCGCACGATCGAGGTCGACCCGAACGCGGTACGCCGACTGCGCGAGGTGGTCGACCGGGTGACCGGCAAGAGCGCCAAGGCGGGCGCCCCGGTGCGCTACGTGGCCGAGGGGTTCCTGGCGCTCTGCGAGGCCGAGCTGAGCCGGCTCGAGGACGGCCGCGGCGACCCCGCGCTGTGGGAGCGTTCCGCCGCCGAGTGGGACCGGCGCAACCACCCCTACCCGGCCGCGTACTCGCGGTTGCGGCAGGCCGAGGCGCTGCTGGGCCGCCGCAGCCGGGTGGCCACCGCCGGCAAGCTGCTGCGCCGGGCGCACGAGATGGCCCAGTCGCTCGGCGCGGTGCCGCTGACCGCGGAGATCCGTACCATCGCCGCGCGGGCCCGGGTGACTGTGGACGCCGCGCCGGAGGCCGCGCCGGTGCCCCGGCAGCGGGCGGCGGCGCCCGCCGGACCGGCGGTGGACGAGCTGGCGACGCTCACCGCGCGGGAGCGGGAGGTGCTCGCCGCGGTCGCCGAAGGGCTGACCAACCGGGAGATCGGCCAGCGGCTGTTCATCAGCGAGCGGACCATCGGCGTCCACGTCTCGCACATCTTCGACAAGCTCCAGGTCCGCACGCGGGTGCAGGCCAGCGCCATCTTCCTGCGCAACGGCGCGGAATAGGCGTACGTCGGCAATACGTCGTTCGACGGATCCCTGTGTGGACGGTGACTGGCAGGCTGTCCCGCGGAACAGGGGTGGCGTCGTGGGGGCGCCGGCCGGCTGATGGAGGAGAGATGACCGAACCGGTCTGGGGTCCTGTGCACCAGGACATCGTCGGCCTTCTCGCCGACCATCCCGCCGACGTGCCGGCGGTCGTGGACCATCTGACCAAGCTGCAGGACCTGCTGGTCCGGCTGCCGCCGCTGGAGGAGAGCTGCCCGCTCGCCGACTTCAACAAGCTCTACCTGATCATCACCAGCACCGTGCTCGACGGCCTGTACGACGACCGGTTCTGCGACCCGGCCTTCCTGGCCCGGCTGGACGTGGAGTTCGCGGCCCGCTACTTCGAGGCGCTGCGGTTCTGGACCGACTCCAGCCCGAGCACCCCGAAGGCGTGGTCGTGCCTGTTCAAGCGCATGCGCGGCCCGGACGCCCGGCCGCTGCCGTCCGCCGCCGCGGGCGTCAACGCGCACATCAACTACGACCTGCCGTTCGCGCTGGTGACCACGTTCGACAGCCTGGAGTCCGAGCCGATCGACGGCAGCGACCAGCACCGCGACTACCTGGAGATCAACAAGATCTTCGCCGAGCGGATCCCGGAGCTGCGCCGTGGCTACCTGGACAACTGGCAACTCATGATCGACATGGTGAACGGCGACATCGACGACTGGTACCAGGGCGAACTGGTGGGGTACACCCGGAACGTGGCCTGGCGCAACGCGCAGAAGATCTGGCGCTGCCGGCACGACCCGGACGCCCGCGAGTGTGAGCGGACGCGGCTGGACGACAACGCCGCGCTGCTCGGCCGGCTGCTGCTGTCGCCCCTCGGGGCGTTCCTGCAGTAGCCGGGACGGGGGGTTCCCGCGTCCCGCCGTCCGGGCGCGGGACGCGGGAACGCCCCCCGGGGTGTCGAGCCCGCCGCACCGGGTACCTCGCCGCCGTGCCGCGAGACGAACCAGCCGGCCCCGGGGCGCTCCCGCCGGGCCCGGTCCGCCGCTTCCCGTTCCGCTTCGACCCGGCGTTCCGGCTGCCGCTGGCCCTGCTCGGGGTCCGGCCCGCCACGGCCTGGCTGGACTGGGGACCGGACGCGCTCGTCGTCCGGTTCGGTCCCTGGCTGCTGCGCACCACGCCGGACAACGTCACCGGGGCGGAGCTGAGCGGACCGTACCGCTGGTGGCGGGCGATCGGCCCGCACCTGTCGGCGGCCGACGGCGGGGTGACCTTCGGCGCGAGCGTGGCCGGCGGCGTCTGCCTGCGCTTCGCCGAGCCGGTTGCGGCGCTGGTGCCCGGCCCCTGGCTGCGGCACCCGGCGGTGACCGTCACCGTGGCCGACCCGGCGGCGGTGCGCGCGCTGGCCCGCTGACCGGATCTTTGACCGGTTCGGCCGAGCCGCGCCCGGGACAAGCCCTACCGTCTTTGCCAGGGGGACGAAGGGGAGCAGATGGGGCAGGCGGGGGACGCGGAGCAGCCCAGGCGTGCGCGGGAGCGGCGCCGGGAGGCGCACGCGGCCGCGGCGGCCCGCGCCGGGCGGCACGGCGACCACGCCGAACGGTCCGGCCGTACGGCGCCGGAACTGCCGGAACGGGTGGCGGCCCCGGCGCGGCCTGCCGCGCCGGCGGGCCGGCTGCACCGGTGGCTGTTCGCGCACCGGGTCGAGCCGGTCGGCCCGGAGGTCCGCGAGCACCAGACCCGGTCCCACCCGTGGTGGCAGGTGATGTGCCTGACCGGCGTCGACTACTTCTCCACGCTGTCCTACCTGCCCGGCATCGCCGCCGTGGCGGCCGGCGCGCTCAGCCCGCTGGCCACGCTGCTGATCGTGGCGCTGACGCTGCTCGGGATGCTGCCGATGTACCGCCGGGTGGCCCGGGAGAGCCCGCACGGGCAGGGCTCGGTGGCCATGCTGGAACGGCTGCTGCCGTTCTGGCGGGGCAAGGTCTTCGTGCTGGTGCTGCTCGGCTTCGTCGCCACCTCGTGGATCATCACGATCACGCTCTCCGCCGCCGACGCCAGCGTGCACCTGCTGGAGAACCCGGTCCTGCCCGCGTCGTTCCCGCACGGGCAGACGGCGGCGGTGCTGGTCACCGTGGCACTGCTGCTCGTGCTCGGCGGCGTGTTCCTGCTCGGGTTCAGCGAGGCCGTGCAGGTCGCCATCCCGCTCGTGGCGGTGTTCCTGGCGCTGAACGCCGTGGTGGTGGTCGCCGGGGTGGCCGAGGTCGTCGCCGACCCGGGTCTGCTCGACGACTGGACCGGGCGGCTGGCCCACGCCGGCGGGCCCGGCGACATCGTGGTCACGAGCGTGCTCGCGTTCCCGCTGCTGGTGCTCGGCCTGTCCGGTTTCGAGACCGGGGTGAGCATGATGCCACTGGTGCGCGGCGAGGGCGACGACGCGCAGCGGCGGCTGGACGCCCGGATCCGCAACACCCGGCGGCTGCTCACCACCGCCGCGCTGATCATGTCGGTCTACCTGATCGCCACCACGTTCGTCACCACCGTGCTGATCCCGCCGGAGGCGTTCGACCCCGGCGGGCCGGCCAACGGCCGGGCGCTCGCCTTCCTCGCCCACGAGCACCTCGGGGAGGGGTTCGGCACCGTCTACGACATCAGCAGCGTGCTCATCCTCTGGTTCGCCGGCGCGTCGGCGATGGCCGGGCTGATCAACATCGTGCCCCGTTATCTGCCCTCGTACGGCATGGCGCCGGAGTGGGGGCGGGCGGTGCGCCCGGTGGTGCTCGTCTACACCGCGATCAGCATCGCCATCACGATCGCGTTCGGCGCCGACGTGAACGCCCAGGCCGGCGCGTACGCCACGGGCATCCTCGCGATGATGGTCTCCGGCGCGATAGCGGTGACCATCGCGGCGTTGCGCGCCCGCAGCCGCGCCGCCGCCGCCGGCTTCGCGCTGCTCACCGCCGTGCTGCTGTACGCGCTGGTGGAGAACGTGGTGGCCAAGCCCGACGGGATCACCATCTCCGGGTTCTTCATCGCGGGGATCATCGCGGTGTCGCTGATCTCCCGGGTCACCCGGACCACCGAGCTGCGGGCCGAGCGGATCGAGTTCGACGAGCCGGCCCGACGCTTCGTCGACGAGTCCGTCGCCCGGGACGGGCGGCTGCACCTGATCGCCAACAAGCGGCAGCGCGGGTCGGTCAAGGAGTACCGGGTCAAGGAGCGGGCGCAACGGTCGATGAACCCGGTGCCGGGCGCCGCCGACGTGCTGTTCCTGGAGATCGACGTGAGCGATCCGTCCCAGTTCAGCCAGGTGCTGCGGGTGCACGGGGTGGAGTCCGGCGGCTTCCGGATCCTGCGCGCCAGCAGCCCGGCCGCGCCGAACGCGATAGCCGCGATCCTGCTGGCGCTGCGCGACGCCACCGGCGTGCGCCCGCACTGCCACTTCGAGTGGTCGGAGGGGAACCCGATCGCGCACCTGCTGCGCTACCTCATCCTCGGCCGGGGCGACACCCCGCCGGTGGTGCGGGAGATCATCCGCAAGTCCGAGCCGGACCCGACCCGCCGCCCCGGCATCCACGTCGGCGGGTGAGGAGCGGCCGGGACACGGGACCGGCCGAGGCGCGGTGGGCTAGCCGAGCGCGCGTACCCGGGCGAGCAGGTCGCGGGCGCAGAAGTCCAGGAAGCCGTCCGGGTCCGGGCCGGCGTTCTGGAACACGATGTGGTCGAAGCCGGCCTCGACGTACGTCCGCGCCTTCTCCACGTGCGGCGTCGCGTCCGGGCCCACGGAGAACTGCCGCCGGATGTGGTGGTCCTCGACCCAGGAGGTGGCGGCGTCGAAGTTCACCGGGTTGGGCAGCTCGCTCATCACCTTCCAGCCGGTGACCGCCCAGCGGCTGGTCTCCTTCGCCGCGCGTACCGCCGACTCCTCGTCGGCGGCCCAGGCCATCGGCACCTCGGCGTAGCGGGGGCCCTGACCGCCGGCGTTGCGGTACTGGTCGACGATCGACGCCTTCGGCTCGGTGGCGAACAGTCCGGTGCCCAGCTCGGCCGCGAGACCTGCCGACTCCCTACCGCTGGCGGCCACGGCGAGGACCGGCGGCTGGTCGGGCAGGTCCCAGATCCGGGCGTCCTCCAGCTGCAGGTGCCGGCCGTCGTACGAGCGGTATCCGCCCTGCCAGAGCAGCCGGATGATCTCCAGCGCCTCGCGCAGCCGCTCGTGCCGCCCCCGGACGCTCGGGAACCCCTGCCCGACGACGTGTTCGTTGAGCCGCTCGCCGGCGCCCACCCCGAGCGTGAACCGCCCGTCGGAGATCAGCGCCATGGTGGCGGCGGCCTGCGCGACGATCGCCGGGTGGTAGCGGACCGAGGGGCAGGTGACACCGGTGGCGAGGCCGATGCCGGTGGTACGCGCGGCGATCGCGCCGAGCGCGCTCCAGGTGAAGCAGGAGTGCCCCTGCACCTCCAGCCACGGGTGGTAGTGGTCGCTCATCTCGACGAAGTCGAAGCCGGCCTCCTCGGCCCGGACCGCCTGCCGGATGAGTTCCTGGGGCCCGAACGCCTCCGAGGCGAGCTTGTAGCCGATCCGCATGCCCGGTTCTCCGTTCCCGTCGTCGGCGAACCGCTGCCGTTCCCACCCGTTCCGCCCGCAAACCCGGCCGGACCCAGCCTCCTAGGATGCCGTAGGGGTGGTGACCCGGCGGACACGAAACGGCCCGCGCTCGACGGGCGGGCGCGGGCCGGGAGGGGAGTACGGGAGCGGCGGCCTACTTCGACGGCTCGGGGAGCTTGCAGTCCACCTTCGGGTTGGCGCCGATGTAGTTCAGCGGGCCGGCCACGATGGTGACCAGGATCGTGCCCGCCTCCGCACAGTTGGTTTCGTCGTTGCCGTAGTAGCCGCGCTGACCGGCGGCGATGGCGCCGATGATGAGCCAGATGACGACCAGGACGCCGACTATCGAGGTGCCGCGCATCAGTTGCCTCCACTGGGGTTGTGGTGGATTCGAGGTGGAGGCCTTGTACCCCGTCCGGGTGATCCGCCAAACGGCGCGCAGGTGCCGGCACGGCCGATTCCGATTACCTCAGTGCGGCGGCATCGGCTCCTCCGGCGGGCGGCCCCGGCTGCGGCGGTAGTCGGCGAACGCCACTCCGGCCAGGACCAGCATCGCCCCGGCCGAGGCGTAGACCGGCGCGAGGAACAACCCGGCCGGCGCGATCGACAGCAGCGCCAGCACCCCGCCCGGCCGCGACGGCGAGACCCGGCTGAACACCTCGTACTCGAAGGCGGCCCGCCCGGCCAGGAACAGCGCCGGCCCGCCGAGGATCACCGCCAGCCAGGCCGGCGGCGTGTGGCCGGTCGGCTCCAGCAGGACCAGGTCGAACCCCGCCGCGGTGGTCACCACCCCGGCCACCATCAGCAGATGGGTGTACGGCGCGGTGTTGAGAAACCGGCTCGGCTGGGCGGCCCGGGCGATGGCGTGCGGCAGCAGCTCACCGGACTTGTGTACGTAGATGCGCCAGAGCAACAGCGTGGTGGCGAACGCGGTGGCGAACGCGACCAGGTTCTCCGCCTCGGAGTGGTGCAGGCTGAACACGGTGCCGGCGACCAGCACGGCGTCGCCCAGCGCGATGATGAAGAACTGCTGGTACCGCTCGGACAGGTGCTCGGCGGTCACGTTGCGCTGGGCCTCCGGCACCGCGCCCAGACCGGGCACCGGGTACGCCAGACGGAACCCCAGGTAGTCGATGGCCAGGGCGGCGGCCCAGAACCACAGGCGGGCGGTGCCGTGCGCGGCCAGCGCGCCGACCAGCCAGGGCACCGCCGACACGGCGAACCAGACGAAGATACGCAGTGCCCGGCGGTTGCTCTGCGGGTGCCGCCGGACGGCGGGCATGAGGAACAGGCCGCGTCCGAGATGGATCGCCACGTACGTGCCGCCGAACACCAGCCCTCGGGCGCCGAACGCCTCCGGGATGGCGGTGGTCATCAGCAGGGCGCCGAACATCACCGCCACGATCAGCAGCTTGATCTCGGTACGCTGCGGGTCGTAGATGTCGGTGACCAGCGTGGTGATCGCCCAGGTCCACCAGATCGCCATCAGCATGACCAGGGACTCGGCGGCCCGTTCCCAGGTCACCGACCCGACCAGGTTGCGCGAGATCAACGCGAGCGCGACCACGTACACCAGGTCGAAGAAGAGTTCGAGCAGCGTCACCCGGCGCGGCGCCTCCGGGTCGCGGACCGGCGGTCGCCGGCCTGCGGGCTCCGGCGCTGCGGTGGGCACGAGACGCTCCTGCGGGTGGCGGTACGCGCGGCGGGCCGTCGCGGCCCCTCACCGACCGTAGCGACGCCCGTCCCCGCCCGGTCCGTTTTCCGGCATACCGCTCCGGGTTGGGGGTGATGGGGCGGCTGGTGATGTGGCCAGTCCGGCGTGCTGGCGGATGGCGGAACGCGCCGGGCCGGTGGCGACCATCGTCACCACCGGCCCGGGAACGCGCAGGACCGTCTACTCGGCGCCGGCCGGGAGCACCCGGTCGGCGTCCGCGCCGATGCCCGCCAGCACCTTCGCCTGCTGCGGCCAGGTGGCCAGACCCGGCGCGGAGCGCAGGCCGGCGGCCTTCACCGTCTGCCGCAGCGCGGCCTCGTCCAGTTCGGCGAGCTGCCGGTAGGTGCGGATCCCGGCGTCCTGCAGGGCGGCGGCCAGCTTCGGCCCGATGCCCTGGATCCGCCGGAAGTCGTCCGGCGCGCCGGCGTCCGCCGCGGCCGGGGCGTCGTTCTCGACCGAGGTACGCGGCGCGGGCACGGCGACCGGCTCGGCGGCGCCGACCGGCTCGGTGGCCTCGACCGGCGCGGCCTCGGTGGCCGGCGCGTCGACGGCCGCGCCGACCGCGGGCTGCTTCTCCGTGACGGGCTCGTCCTCGGCGAGGGTGGCCGGAGCCGCCACCGGCTCGGCGTCGGCGGTGGCCGGAACCGTCACCGGGTGGGCGTCGACGGTGGCCGGAGCCGGCTCGGCGTCGGCCACGGGCGCGGCAACCTGCTCGGGCTCGGGCTCGGGCTCGGGCTCGGCCGAGGGCGACACCGGCTCGGCGGCGACGGGCTCGAACACGACGGGCTCGGCGGCGACCGGTTCGGACACGACGGGCTCGGCGGTGACCGGTTCGGAGGTGGCGGCCTCGGCGGTGACCGGCTCGGTGGCGACGGGCTCGGACACGACCGACTCGGCGGCGACCGGCTCGGACACGACGGGCTCGGAGGTGGCGGCCTCGGCGGCGGCGGCGGGGGAGGACTCGGCCGGCTCGTCGGCGGTGCGGGCGGTGGCGACGGCCGGTTCGGCGGTCGCGGTCTCGGTGGGCGCGGGCTGCTCGGCCAGCGTGGCGGCCGCCGGGGGCTCGTCGACCACGGCGACCGGGCGCGGCTCGTCGACGGTGGCGGTCACCGCGGGGGTGGTCTCCACCGTGGGCGTCGCCGGGGTGCCGGACCGGCGGCGGCCGACCAGGAACCAACCGGCGCCGAATCCGATGAGCAGGGCCAGTATCACGAAAAGCCACTGCCCGAAGCTCGACGGCATGGCCAACCTCCTTCTATATGTACGTGTACGACGGTGCCGAAAGACTCGGGGCAGCTTCGCACACGCGCGCGGCGCACGACAGGCAGGCCGGGGCCGGGCCACGACGGTGGGACCGGCGGTGTCGGCCGGTGGCCGGAGCATGACCGAGCGTGTGCCGTACGGCCGCGTCGAACGGCGTCGGAGGGCGGGGAGACGCCCCGGAACCCGGTGCCGTGCGTGGTTCCGGGGCGTCCCGTCCGTCGCCCGTGGCCGGTCAGTGGATCCGGTCGGGCGCAGGGGTGTCGGAGGCGTCCCAGCTGTAGAAGCAGCCGGCCACGGCGTCGCGGGGGGAGTTCCAGGTCGGCAGGTACGGCGAGGTGTGCGCGGAGAGCCGCTTGTTCACCTGTTCGTAGAGCGGGTGGTCGCGCAGCTCCGCGGTCAGCCCGGGGTCGACGTCGACGGTCTCCATCAGATGGACGCACAGGTCGTGCAGGTAGTACAGCGACCGGTGCCGCACGCCGGTGAGGTGGGGGAGTTCGGTCGCGTCGGCCTCGGCGAAGATCTGCGCCACCCGTCCCTGCGCACCCGGCACGATCCGGCTGACCACCAACAGTCGACTCATCGTGACCCCTCTCGCCGCGGCGGTGCTGCGTTCACGGTGCCGGTCGCGCTGTCACCTGGCCGTCACCGCGTACCCCGGGGCATTGATGGTGGTGGCGGCGCGGCGGGGGCGCGCGGCGCCGGCTTGGCGGTCCGGTCGGTGCGGCGCGGCGGCGGCTCCGGGCGGCTGGCCCGGCGGATCGGCGCGAGGGTGTCGTCGAGCAACGCGGTCATCGCCGGGGACGGTTCCAGGCGCAGCTCGCGCAGGAGCAGGTCCCGGTAGACGTAGAAGGAGTGGACCGCCTCGAACGCGTTGCCCTCGGCCAGGTGGATGCGGACCACCAGTCGGTGCGGGGTCTCCCGCAGCGGCTCGGCGGCCATCGCCTCCAGCGCGGCCTCCAGCGCCTCGCCGTGCCGTCCGGCGGCGAGGTGGTTGCCGGCGAGTTCCTCCAGCATGTGCAGGCGCAGCTGGCGCAGCCGTTCGCGTTCCAGCAGCACCCAGTCGTCGTACCAGCCGGGGAGCAGGTCGTGGCGTCCGGCGCCGGCGGCGCCGCGCGGGACGGCGCCCTCGCGGACCAGCGCGGCGGTCTCCACCAGGTCGTCCACGTCGAGGCGGACGGTCGGTCCGAGGCGGACGGTGTCGCCGTCGGTGCGCAGCGGGCAGCACGGGTCCTGCCGCAGCCGCCACAGGGCGGTCCGCAGCGACGACAGCGCCCGCTCCTCCGGCGTCTCGGGCCACAGCAGCCCGGCGAGGTGGCTGCGGGTCGCGGCCGGCCGCAGGCCGATCAGGGCGATGACGCGCTGCAACCCCCGGGGTACGACCACCGGCGCGTCGTCGTGCAGCAGCTGGAATCCGCCGAGCAGGTGCAGTGACACCCGTGGGGCGGGTTCGCCCGCCGTCGGCATTCTCGATCCACCCGACACGGCGCACCCCCCAGCACCGGAACCCTCGTCCCGACGTATCGCGTTGCCCGGACCGCCGCCCGCGACGCCGGTGTCGGAACGCCTCCGCCACGGCCGGAAGCTCCACCGTGGCCGGGCTGACCGAGACGCAGAATATCAACGCCTGTTACTCTCAGTCAACGATCCGTCGGTCACCTGACTGTCCGCAGCGGACCGGTAATACGCCTGTGATCTGCGAAGAAGTGTCGTCACCCGGAGAGCGGAAGGCGATCTTCCCATAGCTCGCGCACAGCTTGCGTCAACGCAGCGTCACCATGTTTGTGGCGCGATGGGGCCCGGTTGACGCCCGGTAGACGCCTGCGGCGCGACCGTGTGCCCATCCGTGCGGCGCGACCGGTTCGCCGCGCACCGGGACGTACGCAGGAGGCGCGAATGGACCGTTCGCTCATCGTCGCCAAGGTGGTGCCCACAGCCGAGGACCGGGTCGCCGAGATCTTCGCCGAGTCCGACGCGACCGAGCTGCCCGGCCTGGTCGGCGTCCGGCACCGCTCGCTGTACCGGCTGCACGACCTCTACGTGCATCTGCTGGAGACGGAGACGCCGGCGCAGGGCGCCGTGGAGGACAACCGGGGCCATCCGGAGTTCGTCCGGATCAGCGAGCGGCTGCGGCCGTACATCTCGCCGTACCTGCCGACCTGGCGCTCGCCCCGCGACGCGATGGCGCACTGCTTCTACCGCTACGACGCGCCGGCCCACCGGTACGACGCGGCCGGGCGGCCACGGTGACCACGACCGCCCCGCGCGACGAGCAGCTCTGGTCGAGGTGCGACGGGTGCGCGTCGCTGCTCTACCGCAAGCGGCTGCGTCGCAACCTGGACGTCTGCCCGGAGTGCGGCTCGCACGCGCGGCTGGACGCGCCGGACCGGGTGGCGCAGCTGGCCGACCCGGACTCGTTCGTCCCGCTGCCGGACCGGGCGGTACGCGTCGACCCGATCGAGTTCGTCGACGAGCTGCCGTACCCGCACCGGCTCGGCGCGGCCCGCGCGGCGACCGGCCTGGACGAGGCGGTGCTCTGCGGCACCGCCCGGCTGGGCGGGCACGCGGTCGCGCTGGCGGTGATGGACTTCCGCTTCCTCGGCGGCAGCCTCGGCTGCGCGGTCGGTGAGCTGATCACCCGGACCGCCGAGCGGGCGCTCGCCGACGGTGTCCCGCTGGTGCTGGTGACCGCGTCCGGCGGCGCCCGGATGCAGGAGGGCGCGCTGTCGCTGATGCAGATGGCCACCGTCAGCCAGGCGCTCGCCGGGATGCGGGAGGCGGGCCTGCTGACGGTCAGCGTGGTCACCGATCCCACGTACGGCGGCGTGGCCGCCTCCTTCGCCACGAACACCGACCTGGTGCTGGCCGAGAGCGGCGCCCGGCTGGGCTTCGCCGGGCCCCGGGTGATCCGCCAGGTCACCGGCGCGAAGCTGCCGGAGGGCTTCCAGACCGCGGAGTACCTGCTGCGGCACGGCCAAGTGGACATGGTGGTGCCCCGGCACGCGTTGCGGGGCCGGCTCGCCGCGCTGCTCGCCGCCGCCGAGGCGGGCCGCCGCCCGCCGGAGACCGCGCCCGCCCCGCGCCCGCCGGCCACCGCACCGACTGCGGCGGCGCGGCCGGACCGCGACCCCTGGGAGACGGTACGCACGGCGCGGCACCCGGGCCGGCCGACCACACTGGACTACCTGGAGACGGCGTTCGACGGCTTCGTGGAACTCCACGGGGACCGGCTCGGCGCGGACTGCCCGGCTGTCGTCGGCGGCATCGCCCGCCTCGACGGCCGTCCGGTGATGGTGATCGGCCACCAGAAGGGACACACCACCGCCGAACTGGTGACCCGCAACTTCGGCATGGCCAGCCCGGCCGGGCACCGCAAGGCGCTGCGGCTGATGCGTCTCGCGGCGCGGCTGCGGCTGCCGGTGGTGACGCTCGTGGACACGCCCGGCGCGGACCCGGGGGTGAGCGCCGAACAGCAGGGCCAGGCGGCGGCGATCGCGGAGAACATCCTCGCGCTCACCGTGCTGCCCACGCCGGTGGTGGCGGTGGTCACCGGGGAGGGTGGCAGCGGTGGCGCGCTCGCGCTGGCGGTCGCCGACCGGGTGCTCATGCTGGAACACGCCGTCTATTCGGTGATCAGCCCGGAGGGCTGCGCGGCGATCCTCTGGCCGGACAGCTCGGCCGCCCCGCAGGCAGCCCGCGCGTTGCGGCTCACCGGTGCCGACCTGTGCCGCCTCGGCGTGGTCGACGAGCTGGTGCCGGAGCCGCGTCCGGCCGCCCACGCCGACCCGGGCGGCGCGGCCGAACTGCTGCGCCGCGCGGTGGCGGCGAACCTCGCCCCGCTGCTCACCGTCCCGCCGGCCACGCTGGTCCGCCGCCGCCGGCAGCGCTTCCGCCGCTTCGGCGCGGCCCGCGCGGCCGGACCGTCCCCGGCTGCCTCCTCGGCCGGTGGCCGGGCGGAGGTGGCGTGATGGCCGACGCCGAGGCCGAGCAGGTGCTCGACGGGCTGCGCCGGCAGGCCCGCAAGCTCGTTGCCGACCTGGCCGGGCCGGTACGCCGGGTGCGGCTGCGCAGCGGCGAGTCGGTGCTGGAGGTCGAGTGGCACGACCCGGCGGCACCCGCGCAACGCGCCGCCGAGCCGGCCGAGGCGCTTCCCGCGCGGGCCGCCGAGCCCGCCGCACGGGCGGCGCCGGTGGCCGACCGGCCGACGGTGCGCTCACCGGTGGTCGGCACGTTCTACCGGGCCCCCGAACCCGGCGCGATGCCGTTCGTCGCGGTCGGCGACCTGGTCCGCCCGGGCCAGGTGGTCGGCATCGTCGAGGCCATGAAGCTGATGAACGAGGTGACCGCCGGCCAGGCCGGACGGGTGGTCGAGGTGCTGGTTGACGACGGCAAGCCCGTCGAGTACGACCAGCCGCTGATCGCCCTGGAACCGGTCACCGGACGGGACTCCTGATGTTCGACAAGGTGCTGATCGCCAACCGGGGCGAGATCGCGCTGCGGGTGCTGCGCGCCTGCCGGGAACTCGGCGTGCGCACGGTGGTGGTGCACTCCAGCGCCGACGCCGACTCGCTGCCGGTACGGCTGGCCGACGAGGCGGTACGGATCGGCCCCGCGGCCAGCCGCCGCAGCTACCTCAACGCCGCCGCGATCGTGGAGGCCGCCCGGCAGACCGGCGCGCAGGCGGTGCACCCCGGCTACGGCTTCCTGTCCGAGGACGCCGACTTCGCCGAGATCTGCGCCGAGAACGGGCTGGTCTTCGTCGGCCCGCCGCCGCAGGTGATGGCCGCACTGGCGGACAAGTCGACCGCCCGCGCGCTGATGAGCAGGGCCGGGCTGCCGCTGCCGCCGGGCAGCGTACGGACCCTGCCCACCGTCGCCGAAGCACAGGAGGTGGCCGCCGAGGTGGGCTACCCGGTGATCGTGAAGGCCGCGGCGGGCGGTGGCGGGCGCGGCATGACCGTGGTGCGTTCGGCCGCCGAGCTGCCCCGCGCGTACGCCCGCACCCGCGCCGCCGCGCAGGTCGCGTTCGGCGACGACCGGGTGTACGTCGAGCGGTACCTCGCCGACGCGCGCCACGTCGAGGTGCAGGTGCTCTGCGACAGCCACGGCAACGGCGTGCACCTGGGCACCCGGGACTGCTCGGTGCAGCGCCGGCACCAGAAGCTGATCGAGGAGGCGCCCGCGCCCGCGCTGCGGCAGGCCACCCTGGACACCGTCGCCGAGGTGGCGCTGCGCGGCGCGCTGTCGGTCGGCTTCACCGGCGCCGGAACCGTGGAGTTCCTGGTCGACGAGGCCGAGCGCTGTCACTTCCTGGAGATCAACTGCCGGATCCAGGTGGAACACCCGGTCACGGAGATGATCTCCGGCATCGACCTCGTGCAGGAACAGCTGCACGTGGCGTTCGGCACCCCGCTGCGGCTGCGCCAGTCCGACGTACGCCTGGACGGCGTGGCGATCGAGTGCCGGGTCAACGTGGAGGACCCGGACCGCGACTTCGCGCCCGCACCGGGCCGGCTGGACCGGTTCCGGCCGCCGGGCGGCCCGTTCACCCGGGTCGACACCCACGGCCACGTCGGCTACCTGGTCAGCCCGCACTACGACTCGCTGCTGGCGAAGGTGGCCGTGTGGGCGCCGGACCGGGACGCCGCGCTGGACCGGCTCGACCGGGCGCTGGCCGAGTTCGACGTGGCCGGCCCCGGTGTGCGTACCACCATCCCGTTCGCCCGGCGGGTGCTGCGCGATCCCGCCTTCCGCGCCGCCCGGCACACCACCGCCCTGGTGGAACGCCTGCTCGCCCCGCCCGCCGACGACACCCCGCCGACCAGTGACACCCTGCCGACCGGCGACGCCCCACCGGCCGAGGCGGCGCGGGCCGTCGTGCCCGATCCGCGCGCCGCTGCCGAGCCGGACAGCCGTACCCCCGTCAGCGCCGTGCCCGCCGCCGGCCCGACCACCTGGAGGAACCGATGACCGTCGCCCCCGACCGCCCGCTCGCCCGCGAGATCACCGACATCCTGGTCACGCACTGCGGCCTGGACCCGGACGCCGCCGCCGGCGCGCCCGCCGCGAGCCTGGAGGAACTGGGCATGGACTCGCTGGCGCTGCTCGAGCTGTCCGCGGTGGTCGCCGACAGGTGGCGGGTGAAGATCCCCGAACAGGCCGGGCAGCTCAGCATCGCCGGCGTCGCCGACCTGGTGGCCCGCAAGGCGGACCCGCCCGGGCACACCGAGAACGCCGTGGAGATCGCCGCGCCGCTGCCGCTGGTCTGGGAGATCACCAACGACGTGGCCCGGTGGCCGGAGCTGTTCACCGAGTACGCGGTGGCGGAGATCCTGCACCGCGACGGCGACACGGTGCGTTTCCGGCTCACCATGCATCCGGACTCCAACGGCGTGTCGTGGAGCTGGGTCAGCGAACGCACCGCCGACCCGGCCACCCGGGAGGTGCACGCCCGGCGCGTCGAGACCGGCCCGTTCGAGTACATGCGCATCCACTGGCGCTACGACGAGACGCCCGGCGGCACCCGGATGACATGGACGCAGGACTTCGCGATGAAGCCCGACGCACCCGTCGACAACGCCGGCATGACCAACCGGATCAACACCAACAGCACGATCCAGCTCGCCGTGATCAAGGAGAAGATCGAGCGGGCACACGCGGGAGGCGCGCGATGACCGACACCACCACCGCCCGGGTCTCCGTCCACGACGTGCCCGCCGACCGCCGCCGCGGCGGGGAACTGCGGGTGCTGCTCGGCCCGAAGACTGTGGGCAGCACCTCCGGATTCATGGGCGTCGCCACGCTCGCGCCGGGGGAGCGGATCGCCGAGCACTACCACCCGTACAGCGAGGAGTTCCTCTACGTCGCCCGCGGCGCGATCACCGTCGACCTGGACGACGTGCCGGTCCCGGTCGCCGCCGGGGAGGCGCTCTACGTACCCAAGGACGTGCGGCACCGGCTGCGCAACACCGGCGACGAGCCCGCCGAGGTGGTGTTCCACCTCGGACCGCTCGCCCCGCGCCCGGAACTCGGCCACGTCGACACCGAGAGCGCCGCACCGCCGCCACGGGAGCCGTCGTGACCGGCCGGCGCACGGTGGTGACCGGGATCGGCGTCGTCGCACCCGGCGGCGCCACCCGGGACCGCTTCTGGAAGACGATCACCGAGGGACGCACCGCGACCCGGCGGATCAGCTTCTTCGACCCGTCGCCGTTCCGCTCGCAGATCGCCGCCGAGTGCGACTTCGACCCGGACGCCGCCGGGATCACCCTCGCCGAACGGCAGCGCGCCGACCGGTACGTGCAGTTCGCGCTCGCCTGCTCCGCCGAGGCGCTCGCGGACAGCGGCCTCACCCTCACCGACGCGCAACGGGAACGCGCCGGGGTGGTGCTCGGCACCGCCGTCGGCGGAACCATGGCGCTGGAACAGGAGTACGTGCGGGTCAGCGACTCCGGCCGGCAGTGGCTCGTCGACCACGCGCTCGGCGGGGCGTACCTCTATCAGGCGCTGGTGCCCAGCAGCCTGGCCGCCGACGTGGCCTGCCGGCACGGCCTGCACGGCCCGGCGCAGGTGATCTCCACCGGTTGCACCTCCGGCATCGACGCCATCGGGTACGCCCACCAGCTCGTCGCCGACGGCGAGGCCGACGTGGTGCTCGCAGGTGCCGCCGACTCACCGATCTCCCCGGTCACCGTCGCCTCGTTCGACGCGATCGGCGCGACCAGCCCGGACAACGACGACCCGGAGCACGCCTCCCGGCCGTTCGACGCCGACCGGCACGGGTTCGTCCTCGCCGAGGGGGCGGCGGTCCTGGTGCTGGAGGAGGCCGAGCACGCCCGCCGCCGGGGCGCGCACGTCTACTGCGAGGTCGCCGGGTACGCCAGCCGCAGCAACGGTTTCCACATGACCGGGCTGCGCCCGGACGGCGCGGAGATGGCGGTGGCGATCAGCGACGCCCTGCGGCAGGCCCGGCTCGCCCCGACGGCCGTGTCGTACGTCAGCGCGCACGGCTCCGGCACCCGGCAGAACGACAGGCACGAGACGGCAGCTTTCAAGCGGGCGCTGGGGGAGACGGCGTACCGGGTGCCGATCAGCTCGATCAAGTCGATGGTCGGTCACTCGCTGGGCGCCATCGGCTCGATCGAGATGGCCGCCTGCGCCCTGGCCATCGAGTACGGCGTGGTCCCGCCGACGGCGAACTGGACCACCCGCGACCCGGAGTGCGATCTGGACTACGTACCGAACGAGGCCCGGGAGGTGCCGGTGGACGTGGCGTTGTCGGTGGGCAGCGGGTTCGGCGGATTCCAGTCCGCGATGGTGTTCGGCCGGCTGGCGGCGGTGCCGACATGACCGCGCGGGCCGTGGTGACGGGCATCGGCGTGGTCGCGCCCAGCGGCATCGGCGCCGAGGCGCACTGGGCCACGGTGCTCGCCGGAACCCGGCGCACCGGGCCGATCACGCTGTTCGACCCGGCGCGCTACCCGACCCGGGTGGCCGGCGAGGTGACCGATTTCGACCCGGCCGGGTTCAGCGACACCCGGCAGCGGGTGCAGACCGACAGGTGGACACACCTCGGCTTCGCCGCCACCAAACTGGCGCTCGCCGACGCCGGGCTGCCCGAGGTGTCGCCCGACCCGTACCAGTGGGCGGTCACGCTCGCCAGTTCCTCCGGCGGCAACCTGTTCGGGCAGCGGGAACTGCAACGGCTCTGGGGCGGGCCGAGCCGCACCGTCGGGGCGTACCAGTCGATCGCCTGGTTCTACGCGGCGAGCGTCGGGCAGTTGTCGATCCGCCACCAGTTCAAGGGACCGTCCGGGGTGACCGTGTCCGAGTCCGCCGGCGGGCTGGACAGCCTGGCGCACGCGGTGCGCACCATCCGCCGGGGCACGCCCGTGGTGATCGCCGGGGCGACCGAGTGCCCGCTGAGCCCGTACGCGCTCGCCTGCCAGCTCCGCTCCGGGCTGCTCAGCGACGTGTCCGACCCGGAGAAGGCGTACCGGCCGTTCGACGTCGCGGCCGCCGGATACGTGCCGGCCGAGGGCGGCGCGGTCTTCGTGGTGGAGGAACTGGGCCACGCGCTGTCCCGGGGCGCCCGCGTCTACGGGGAGGTCACCGGCTGGGCGGCCACCCACGACGCCGCGCCCACCGACCCGGCCGGCGGCCCGGACCCGGCCCACTACGCCCGCGCGCTGCGACTGGCGCTGGAACGCGCCGGGGTACGCCCGCACGACGTGGACGTGATCTGGCCGGACGCGCTCGGCGTGCCCGCGTACGACCGGGCCGAGGCGGCGGCGCTGCGTGCCGTGTTCGGCGACCGGACCCCGCCGGTGACCACGCAGAAGCCGCTGACCGGGCGGGCGCACCAGGGCGGGTCCGCACTGGACGCGGCGACCGCGCTGCTGGCGTTCCGCCGCGGCATGCTGCCCGCCTCGGCCGGCCCGGACGAGCCCGCGCCCGGCTGCGAGCTGACGTTCCTGCGGCAGCCCCGCCCGCCGCGCAGCCGGATCGCGCTGGTCGGCGCGCGCGGCTTCGACGGGTTCAACAGCGCGCTGGTGCTGCGCGGCGCCGCGCCCCCGCCGGGCGAGCGCTGACCGTCACGACGGCCGGGCCAGGTACGCGGTCTTCGCGTCGCCGGAGAACCCGCAGGCCAGGTAGAAGGCGTGGGTCGCGGGCGAGCGTGATCCGGTCATCAGCATCGCCTTGTAGCAGCCCGCGTCCCAGGCGGCCCGGAGCGTGCCGGCCATGATCCGCCTGCCCAGGCCGGTGCCGCGCCGCGACTCGTCCACCACCACGTTCTCGACGACCGCGTAGGGCGACGCCGACCGGCTCAGGTTGGGGATCACGTTGAGGTACGTGGTGGCGACGACCGCGCCGTCCACCTCGAGCACGAACAGGTGCAACCCCTCGGTGGCCAGGATCCGCGCGAAGGCCCGCTCGTCGGAGCCGTCGCTCAGGTGCGGGTCGTCCGGGTTCAGCTGCCGGTAGAGGCGCATCACCTGCGCGAAGTCGTCGGGCCGGGCCGCACGGAACATATCGGGAGCGTAGCCGCACCCGCCGTCCGCGCGAGGGCGCACGCGCACAGCATCCGGCGGCCGGCGGACTACCTTGCCGGCGTGGCCCCGATCCTGCCCGTCCGATCGAGCCTGAGCAATCCACCCAGCCGCCGTTTTGGATCTAGCCATTTGCATCTGGCGATGCGGAAGGGCCCGTCGTAGGGTTCCGCCATACCCCGAACGACGTACCCGCTGGGCGGATCCGCCCAGTTCCTCTGTGGAACGGTGGCTGGTCGTGACTGCACATCCCGTGGCGGAAGATCCTGCCTCGACAACGGTGGACTGGGTGGACGACATCCTGTTCACCGGCCGCGACACCGACGTCTGCCTGCGCCTGCCGGAACCGGTGGACAAGGGCACGCTGCGCCGGCTCGTCGGCGAGGCGCAGGACCGGCTCGCCGAGGCCGGGCTGCGTGCCGGAGGCGCGGCCGCGCTGCGCCTGCCGCCCTCGCCGGCGTACGTGGCGCACCTGCTCGCCACCTGGCGTACCGGCGCCCAGGCGGTGCTGCTCGACCACCGGCTCACCGACCACGAGGTCGACCAGGCGCTGCGCCGGCTCAGCCCGCAGGTCGTGGTCGCCCCGACCCGGACCGGTGGCGGCGCGCTGCGGATCTTCGTCGACGTCACCGCCGGGGTCAGCGCGTACTCCGACCGCCCGGCGGGCAGCCCGCACGCGGTGATCCAGCTCAGCTCCGGCTCCACCGGTCCGTCCAAGGTGATCGGCCGTACCGCCGCCGACCTGGTCGCCGAGGTGCACCGCTACACCCGCATCGACGGTGTCGCGCTGCCCGGCGAACGGATCATCCTGCTGCCCAGCATGGTGCACGTGCTCGGCCTGGTCGGCGGCCTGCTCTACGGGCTGCACGCCGGCGTCGAGCTGTGCCCGCCGGAGCGGCTCAGCGGCGACGCGATCCTCGCCGCCGTCGCCGCCCAGGACACCCCGGCCACGGTGCTCGGCGTGCCGTTCCACATCGGCCTGCTCGCCTCCACCACACCGTCCGGGCCGCTGCCCCAGCTCAAGCGCATGACCACCGGCGGCGAGCTGGTGCCCGCCGCCGTGGCGAACGCGTTCACCGACCGCTACGGCGTGCCGCTGGGCAACATGTACGGGATGACCGAGGTCGGCGTCATCGGCACCGACCTGTACGGGCGGCACCGCCCCGCCATCGCGCCCGCCCCCGGCATCGAGGTACGCGAGCGCGACGGCGAGCTGTGGGTCAGCTGCCCGGCCAACCCGTACGTCGGACCGGCCGACCCGACCCGGTGGGCCGACGGCTGGCTGCACACCCGCGACGCCGGCGTGGTCGACCCGGACACCGGCCTGGTCACCATCAAGGGCCGGCTGGACTCGCAGGTGTCGGTGGGCGGCCTGAAGGTCGACCTGACCGAGGTGGAGGCCACAGTCGCCGGGCTGCCCGGCGTCATCGCGGCGGTGGTGGTCTGGGACGACGGCATCACCGCGTACGTCCAGTCCGACGGCTCGCTGACCGAGGAGACGCTCGACAAGCTGATCGCCGAACGGCTGGCCGGCTTCAAGCGGCCCCGCACGCTGCGCCTGCTCGACCAGATGCCCCGCACCACCACCGGAAAGCTGGTCCGGTCCGTCGCGGCACTGCGGGACGCGGCGTCGTGACCGGCCCCCTGTACGAGCAGCACGCCCGCCGGACGCCCGCCGGACGTCCGGTCCATCCCGAATCCCGACCCCGACCGGCGGAGCAGCGCGCCACCCGCGCGCCCGACCCGGCCGGTTCACACGCACGCGGCGTCCCGACCGGGCACCGTCAGCCGGTACACGGAGAAGAGGTCTGAACCCATGCGAGACCAGGTCCGCACTTTCGTCGTCGAACAGCTCGCCGACATGAACTACGACGTGGACGAGCTCGACGACGACACCACCCTCGGCCCCTCCGGCGTCGACCTGGAGTCGCTGGCCCTGGCCGACCTCGCGGTCCGCGTCGAGGATCGCTACGGCCTCAAGTTCGCCGACGACGAGTCGGAGAAGCTGGCGTTGATGACGGTCGGCGAGTTCACCACGATGGTCGCCGACCGGGTGGCCGCGAACAGCGACAAGTCCTGATGTCCGGTCAGCCCGACCTGGGGCGAGCTGACCTGGTGAGCATGCTCGCCGAACTGACCGCGAAGCCCGCCGACCAGGTGCCGGACCGGCTCGGCTCGATGGAGCTGGCCTGGCTGGTGCACATGGTCGAGCAGCGCTACGACCGCCGGCTGGACCTGAGCGACGACCAGCTCGCCGGCATCCGCACCGTCGACGACGCGCTCGCGGTGTTCCGCGGGTCGCTGACCGCTCCCGCAGATGGCTGAGCGGGAGACCGTACGGATCACCGGCACGCACGCGCTCAGCGCCCTCGGCAGGGGCGCCGACGCGCTGCTGGCCGGGGTGCTCACCGGCACCCCGGCGTTCGGGCCGGTGCGCCGTTTCGACACCACCGGCCGCCGCGTGACGGTGGCGGCCACACTGCCGGACGTCGGCACGCTCGTCGCCGAACTGGCCGACGCGATCGACACCGCCGCCCGGGCCGCCGGGCTGGACCGGGCCGGCCGTGCCGACTCGGCGCTGTTCCTGGCCACCCACGGCAGGCCGCACTCGCTGCCCGTACCGGAAGGGTCGGACGAGCCGACGGTGCCGGCGCTGGCCGGTCACCTGGCCGCGCGGTGCGGCCTGGGCGGGCGCACCCGGATCTACACCACCGCCTGCGTGTCGGCGAGCAGCGCGGTCGCCGACGCGGCGGCGCTGATCCGCCGGGGGGACCTGGAGCGGGTCGTGGTGGCGGCCGGGTACCTGGTCGAACCGGACCAGTACGCGCTGTTCGACGCCGGGCGGGCGCTCGCCGCCGACGGCGCGGTACGCCCGTTCAGCGCCGGCCGCAAGGGCCTGCTGCTGGGCGACGGGGTGGCCGCCGTGGTGCTGGAGTCGGCGGGCGCCGCCGCCCGGCGGGGCGCCGAGTCGCTGGCGAGCGTGACCGGATGGGGCCGGGCGGGGGACGCGTACCACCCGTGTCAGCCGCACCCGGACGGGCTCGGGCTGGCCCGGGCGGTCGAGGCGGCGCTGCGCCGCGGCGGGCTGCCTCCGGACGCGGTCGGCTACGTCAACGCCAACGCCACCGGCACCCCGTTCAGCGACGCCTCCGAGGCGGCGGCGCTGACCCGGGTGTTCGGCGAGGACGCCAGGCGGCTGCCGGTCAGCTCCACCAAGTCGGTGCACGGGCACGCGCTGGAGGCGTCCGGGTTGCTGGAACTGCTGGTCACCGTGCTGGCGCTGCGGCACGGCAAGCTGCCGGTCACCGCCGGCTGGCTCGGTCCCGACCCGCAGTGCCCGCTGGACGTCATCCGCGACGCCCCGCGCCCCGCGCGTACCGGGCACGCCCTGACCCTCAACGCCGCCTTCGGCGGCGCCAACACGGCCCTCCTGGTGAGCACCGCATGACCGCCTCCGTGCCCAGCCCCCCGCGATCTTGCACTTCCGGCCCCGGCGAAACGGGCACAACGCCCGCCGAGGGGGCACCAACCGCAAGATCGCGCGCAGGGGTGGTGGTGCTCGCGGAGGCGCGGTGGCCCGAGGCGGGGGATGAGGGTGCTGCGCCGGCGGGGGTGCCGGGGTTCGTGCACTCGCCGTTCCATCCGCTGGTGGCGGCGGTGGCGCAGCGGTGCCTCGCGCGGCGGTACGGCGACGGACCGCTGCCGCCCGGCAACCGGACGGCTGTGGTGCTGGTCAGCGCGGGCGGGGACACCGCCGGTGCGGCGCACGTCCGCGCCACGGTGGCCGCGGGCGGACGGATCGGGCCGCTGTTCTTCTTCCAGTCGGTGCCGAACAGCGTGGCCGGGCACGTCGCGGCGCGCTGGGGACTGGACGGGCCGGTGGTGTGCCTGAGCCCGACCGGCGACGCGCGGGCCGACGGGGAGGCGGAGGCGAACCTGCTGCTGTACGACGGCGACGCCGCACAGGCGTTGCTGATCCTGATCGAACTGGCACCGGACGGTACGCCGGGCGAGGCGACCGCGGTGCTGCTGGGGGAGGGAACACGTCAATGAGGACGAAGGGACTGCGCGGCGCGCTCGCGGCCGACGCGGAACTGGGCGCGGGCAACGTGCTCGCCCGGGTGCTGGCGCACGGCGCCGACCCGGACGGGCCGGGGCTCACGTTCGACACCGAGATCGACGGCCACCCGGCCGAGACTCCGCTGACCCTGGGCCGGCTCGACCGGATGGTCGCCGCCCGGGCGGCCTGGCTGCACGAACGCGGGGTGAAACCCCGCGACCCGGTCGCCGTCTGGGCCGGTACGGCCGCCGACATGGTGCTGTCGTTCCTGGCGCTGACCCGCCTGGGTGCCATCCCGGCGCTGATGAACGGCAGGCTGCGCCCCGAGATCGCCGCCGAGTACATCCGCCGGCTGCGCGCCGCCGGGGTGCTCGCCGACGCCGCGCACGCGCAGGCGCTGGCCGGGCACGACCTGGGCGCCCCGATGATCGGCGAACCCGCGCAGGCGGGCACCGGCGACCCGGACGCCGCGCCCGCCCACTACCGGCACCACCAGGACGACCCGATCGTCATCACCCACACCTCCGGCACCACAGGCGTGCCGAAGGCGGTGCTGCACTCGCACGCCAGCCTGTTCGCCGCCACCCGCCACCTGCTGTCCATGCCGCAGGCGCAGGGGACCACGCGCATCCTCAACGCGCTGCCCGCCCCGCACACCGCCACGGTGCTCATGGTCAACCAGGCGCTCGGCAACCGGGCCGAGATGTTCCTGCTCTCCGAGCAGGGCGGCGAGCGGGTGCTCGACGCGATCCAGCGGTGGCGCCCGGACGGCGTGTTCGGCTTCTCGGTCACCTGGGCCGAGCTGGCCCGCTTCGACCTGTCCGGTTACGACCTGGACTCGGTGCGGCTGTGGTTCAACACCGGCGACTGCTCGCACGAGCCGCACGTACGGCGGCTGGTCGCGGTCGGCTCCCGGGACGTGGTGACCCGTCAGGGCGTCACCCGGGTACCCGGGTCGGTGTTCATCGACGGGCTCGGCTCCAGCGAGATGGGCCACTCGATGTTCCACATCACCCACACCACCGACACCGACAGGTACGGCCGCTGCGTCGGCCGCCCGTACCGGTTCACCAAGGTCGCGGTGCTCGACGCCGACGGCAACGAGCTGCCGGCCGGGCAGGTGGGCTGGCTCGGCATCGACTCGCCGTCGCTGTTCCGCGGCTACTGGAACGACTCGGTCACCACGTACCGGTTCCGGCTGCGCGGCTGGTACCTCACCGGCGACCTGGTGTACGCCGACGAGGACGGCCGCTACTACCACCTGGACCGGGCGGTCGACTCGGTCGAGGCCGGCGACGGGAAGCGGTTCTTCACCGCGCTGTCCGAGGAACGCATCCTCGCCGCCAGCCCCGACGTCACCGACTGCACAGTGGTGATCGTCAAGGCCGACGACGGCACCGTCACCACCGACGTGCTGCTGGAACTGGCCGCCGGCGCCGACCCGGACGCGGACCGCACCGAGCGCATCCGTACCGCGCTCGGCCCGGACGTGGCCGCCACGCTGCGCCGGATCGTGCCGGTACGCGCCGACGACATCCCGGTCACCGTCACCGGCAAGGTCCGCAAGGTGGCGCTGCGCGAGCGCTACCTGACCGAGGCGCCGTCGTGACCGCCGTCATCACCGGCATGGGCCTGTTCACCCCGGCCGGGCGCGGCGCGGCGGACACGTTCGACGCGCTCGTCTCCGGCCGCTCCGGGCTGCGCCGCCCGCCCGAGGGACACCCGGCGGCGGACAGCCTGGAGGTGGCCGGGCTGCTGCCGGACATCGACCCGCGCAGCGTCGCCTCCGGACCGGAGACGAAGGTGCTCGACCGGGTGGTGCTGCTCGCCCTGATCACCGCCGCCGAGGCGCTCGCCGACGCCGGCATCGAGGTGGGGCGCGACGTCGACCCGGAGCGGATCGCCGTGATCGTCGGCGGTGTCGGCGGAATGTCCACGCTGGAGGGTCAGGTGCTCGCCCGGGCCGCCCGGGGCCGGGCGGCGGTCAGCCCGTACCTGCTCACCGGCATCCTGCCGAACATGCCGTCGGCGCGGATCGCCATTGCGCACGGCGTCCGCGGTTACAGCTCGTCGGTCGGCACCGCCTGCGCCTCCGGCGCCCAGGCCGTCGCCGACGGGGTACGCCTCATCCGCTCCGGCGAGGCCGACGTGGTGGTGTGCGGGGCGAGCGAGGCGCCGCTGTTTCCCACGTTCGCCGACACGTTCGGCAACGCCCGGGCGCTGGCCCGCGGCTGGGACGAACCGACCGAGGCGAGCCGTCCGTTCGACAAGCGGCGCAACGGCTTCGTGCTGTCCGAGGGCGCGGCGCTGCTGGTGCTGGAGCGCGCCGGCCACGCCGACGGACGGGGTGTGCGCGGCTACGCCGAGGTCGCCGGTTTCGGGGCGAACACCGACGCGTACCACCCGACCGCGCCACGGCCGGACGGCGCGGGCGCGGCGGCGTGCATGCGCCGGGCGCTCGCGGCGGGCGGGGTCGAGCCCGCCGACGTCGGGTACGTCAACGCGCACGGCACCGGCACCAAGCTCGGTGACGTCGCCGAGACGGTCGCGCTCGCCGAGGTGTTCGGCGCCGGTGGCGTGCCGGTCAGCTCCACCAAGGCGCTCACCGGGCACCTGCTCGGCGCATCGGGGGTGCTGGAGGCCGCCGCCACCGCGCTGGCGCTCGACAGTGGCCTGCTGCCACCCACCTACCACCTGGACGACCCGGACCCGGAGTGCGAGGCGGACCACGTCCGCGCCGTGCCCCGGCCCACCCGGGCCGGCCATGCGCTGACGAACTCGTTCGGGTTCGGCGGCCAGAACGTCAGCCTGCTCCTGCGCCGGCTCTCCGGGCCGGCCCGCCGGGCCGCCACCCCGGCCGCGGGCTGACCGGACTCCAGTCCCGGGCGTCCGTCCGGGTCGCGATCACGGGGGGAACAGGGGAAGCCCATGACCATCAACGGGATAGATCATCTGGAACTGTACGTGGGGGACGCCCGGCAGGCGGCCTTCTACTTCGACAACGCCGTCGGTTTCCGGCTGTGCGGGCAGGGCGGTCCGGAGACCGGGCTGGACGGTCAGCGGTCGCTGCTGCTGGCCCAGGCCGGCATCCGGCTGCTGCTGACCACCGGACTGTCCGCCGAGCACCCGGCCGCCACGTACGTGCACCGGCACGGCGACGGCATCGCCGTGGTGGCGCTCGCCGTCGACGACGCCGCCGGGGCGTACGCGGAACTTGTCGACCGGGGCGCGACGGCGCTGAGCCCGCCGCGCACCTTCACCGGCGCGGACGCCGAGGTGGTGGTCGCCGAGGTCGGCGGCTTCGGCGACGTGGTGCACCGCCTGGTCGAGCGGCGCGGCGACCCGGGTGTGTTCCTGCCCGGGGCGATCGAGCCGGTGACCGTGCCGGACGGGGAGGACACGCTGCTGGCCGAGGTCGACCACCTGGCGATCTGCGTGCCGCCGGGGCAGCTCGACGAGATCGTCGCGCACTACGAGAAGGTGTTCGGCTTCGCCGACATCTTCACCGAGCACATCGAGGTCGCCGGCCAGGCGATGAACTCCAAGGTGGTGCAGAGCCCGTCCGGGACTGTCACGTTCGTGCTGCTGGAGCCGGACACCAGCGCCCGGCCGGGGCAGATCGAGGACTTCCTGCGCTGGCACGCCGGTGCCGGGGTGCAGCACCTGGGCCTGCGTACCGACGACATCGTCACCGCCGTCGGCGCGCTCGCCGGGCGGGGGGTGCGCTTCGCCAGCACCCCGGGCGCCTACTACGACGGGCTGGAGCAGCGGGTCGGCCGCCTCGACGCGCCGGTGGACCGGCTGCGCGACCTGAGCATCCTGGTCGACTCCGACCACGACGGCCAGCTGCTGCAGATCTTCACCGAGTCGATGCACGTGCGTCGCACCCTCTTCCTCGAACTCATCGAGCGGCGCGGGGCGCGCACCTTCGGCAGCGGCAACATCAAGGCGCTCTACGAAGCGAAGGAACGCGAGCTGGCCGCGGCGGAAGGGGTGACGGCATGAGGGAACGCACCGAGCGAAGCGAGGGCCGTGAGGCCATGCCCGGCCGGCACGGCATGACCACCATCGATCCCGGGCTGACCGCCGAGGAGGAGGCGCTGCTCCCCTCC
Source organism: Micromonospora sp. CA-248089 (assembly GCF_050948515.1). Lineage (NCBI taxonomy): Bacteria > Bacillati > Actinomycetota > Actinomycetes > Micromonosporales > Micromonosporaceae > Micromonospora > Micromonospora sp. CA-248089. The sequence goes on along the minus strand of NZ_CP192016.1, from coordinate 3,601,169 downwards.
GACGAGGACGTCCGGCACTACGCCGAGCACGGCTGGTACCTGTCGAAGAAGCTGCTCACCGACGACGAGGTGGACGAGCTGGTCGCCGCCACCGACAGCTACTACGCCGGGGAACGCGACCGGCGCCTGCCGGTACGGCCGCCGAAGCTGGCCTACTGGGAACCGTCGAAGGGTGACGTGCAGCGGCACAACGACTACGTCCACCACGAGCACGACGGCATCGCCCGCATTCTGCGCAAGCCGCTGATCGGCGCGGTCGCCGCCCGGCTGGCCCGGGCCGCCGAGATCCGCATCTTCCAGTCCACGCTGATCTGGAAGCCGCCGATCGCCGGTGAGCCGTCGAACATCGTGCCCTGGCACTTCGACAAGCACTACTGGGCGTCCTCGTCGTCGGAGAACATGCTCACCGCGTTCATCCCGTTCCACGACTGCGGCGAGGAGATGGGCACCATCACCATGGTCGACGGCTCCCACCGCTGGCGGGAGATCGGCGCCGACGACACGGTGGTGCGGCACTTCGCCGACCGGGACCGCGACCAGCTCGAGGCGATGCTCGCCGAGAACGCCGCGTACAACGGGGCGACGATCCGCAAGATCCCCATGGTGATCCCCAAGGGACACATGAGTTTCCACCACTGCCGCACCTACCACGGCAGCGGTGCGAACGTCAGCGGGCGGCCCCGCCGGGCCGTCTCGCTGCACCTGCAGGACGGCGACAACGCCTGGCGGGAGTACCCGCTCTCCGACGGCACGCTCGCCGCGTACAACCACGACGTGCTGGTCCGCCGCACCCACGAGGGCCGGCCGGACTACGCGGACCCCGATTACTGCCCGGTCATCTGGCGCGACCGCGCCCAGCAGGGAGGCTGACAATGTCACGGTACGACTGGGGTAAGACGCACCCGGGCATCGAGCGGCTGGAGCGGGCGGTGACCGAGCGCCGCGACGTGGTGGTCAAGCACCCCCTCTACGCCAACCTCGACACCCACGACGCGCTCGTCACGTTCATGGAGCACCACGTCTTCGCCGTCTGGGACTTCATGTCCCTGCTGAAGTCGCTGCAGCGGCAGCTCACCTGCGTCACGGTGCCGTGGATCCCGACCGGGCCGACCGGCAGCCGCCGCCTGATCAACGACATCGTCATGGTCGAGGAGAGCGACGAGCTGGGCGACGGCTACATCAGCCACTTCGAGCTGTACGTGCAGGGCATGACCGAGGCCGGCGCCGACACCACCGCCGTGAACAAGCTCGTCGACCTGCTGCGCGACGGCAGCCCGGTCACCGAGGCGCTCGGCGCCGCCGGCGTCCCCGCGGCGTCGGCCGCGTTCGCCGGCACCACCTGGCGGATCATCGAGACCACCCCGGTGCACTGCCAGGCCGCGGCGTTCGCGTTCGGCCGCGAGGACCTCATCCCGGAGATGTTCACCCAGGTCGTCGCCGTCAACGAACGCAGCAACCGGCTCAACAAGTTCGTCGACTACCTGGAGCGGCACATCGAGGTCGACGGCGAGCAGCACACCCCGATGGCCATGCAGATGCTGGCCGACCTGTGCGGCGACGACGACACCAAGTGGCAGGAGTGCGCCGACACGGTGAACGCCGCGCTGACCGCCCGCGCCCGCCTCTGGGACGACATCCTCGCCGCCGTCAAGGAGGGCCGTCCGGCGTGACCGGCTCCGACCCGCTCCGGCTCTACCGGACGGTCCGGCTGATCCGCCGCTTCGAGGAACGCGCGATCGAGCTGGTCCGCGCCGGGGAGATCGTCGGCGGCATCCACCCGTACCTCGGTCAGGAGGGGATCGCCGCCGGTGTCTGCGCGGCGCTGTCCGCCGCGGACCTGGTCACCGGCACCCACCGCGGGCACGGGCACGTGCTGGCGAAGGGCGCCGACCCGGCCCGGATGCTGGCCGAGCTGTGCGGCCGGGTCACCGGGCTCAACCGGGGCCGGGGCGGGTCGATGCACGCCGCCGACTTCGGCGTCGGCGTCCTCGGCGCCAACGCCATCGTCGGAGCCGCCGGCGCGATCCTCACCGGAGCGGTGTGGGAGCGCCGGCGGCGCGGCGCCGACATCGTCGGCGCCACCTTCTTCGGCGACGGCGCGGTGAACGAGGGCATGCTCCTGGAGGCGTTCAACCTGGCCGCGCTCTGGCGGGTACCGGTGCTGTTCGTCTGCGAGAACAACGGCTACGCCACCACCATGCCCGTCGAGGGCGCGGTCGCCGGCACCATCGCCGGGCGGGCCGCCGCCTTCGGCATGCCGGCCGTCGTCGTCGACGGGCAGGACCCGGAGGCGGTACGCGAGGTCACCGCCGCCGCCGTCGCGCGGATGCGCGCCGGCGGCGGACCCGAGCTGGTCGAGGCCCGCACCTACCGCTTCGACGCCCACCACACCTTCGAACATCAGGTACGCCTCGACTACCGGCCGCCGGAGGAGGTGGCCGAGGGCCGGTCCCGCGATCCCGTCGACATCGCCGGCGCGCGGCTCGACCCGGCGGTACGGGCCGAGGTGGACGCCGCCGTCGAGGCGGAACTGGACGCCGCCGTCGCCTACGCGCTCGCCGGGCCGCACCCCGACCCGGCGACCGCCCTCGACCACCTGTACGCCAGCGGGCTCACCGCCCGGACCGGAGGTGGCTGAATGCCCCGGCTCTCCTACCGCAGGGCGCTCACCCGTGCCCTCGCCGACGAGATGGCCCGCGACGAGTCGGTCGTGGTGCTCGGCGAGGACATCCGGGTGGCCGCCGCGAACGTCACCACCGGACTGCTGAAGAAGTTCGGCCCGGAACGGGTCCGCGACACGCCCCTGTCCGAGCAGGCGTTCACCAGCTTCGCCACCGGCGCGGCGCTGGCCGGGGCCCGCCCGGTGGTGGAGTTCCAGATCCCGTCGCTGCTGTTCCTGGTCTTCGAGCAGATCGTCAACCACGCGCACAAGTTCCCGCTGATGACCGGCGGCCAGTGCGCGGTGCCGGTCACCTACGTGGTGCCCGGCTCCGGCTCCCGTACCGGCTGGGCCGGGCAGCACTCCGACCACCCGTACGCGTTGTTCGCCCACGTCGGGGTGACAACTGTCGTACCGGCCACACCGGCCGACGCGTACGGGCTGCTGGTCTCCGCGATCCGCTGCGACGACCCGGTGGTGGTCTTCGCCCCGGCCGGCGCCCTCGACCTGCGCGCCGACGTCACCGACCCGGCGCCGGTGCCGCTGGGCCGCGGGATCGTCCGCCGCGGCGGCACCGACGTGACGGTGGTGGCGGTCGGGCACCTCGTGCACGACGCGCTCGCCGTCGCCGAGGAACTCGCCGGCCAGGCGTCGGTGGAGGTGTTCGACCCCCGCACGCTCTACCCGTTCGACTGGGACGGCCTCGTCGAGTCGGTGAGCCGCACCGGGCGGCTCGTCGTCGTCGACGACGGCAACCGCTCCTGCGGCATCGCCGGGGAGATCATCGCCACGGTGGTCGAGCGGGTCCGGCTGGCCGCCCCACCCCGGCGCGTGACCCGGCCCGACGGCGCGGTGCTGCCCTTCGCGCCCGCCCTGGACCGCGCCGTGCAACCCGGCCGCGACCAGCTCACCGCCGCCATCCAACTGACCCTCAAGGACGGATGAACGATGGACCCGAACTACACGTGGCCGCCGCTCGGCCAGGCGTGGACCGACCTGCCCGAGTCCACCCGTACCGCGATGGTGACCACCGGCGCCGCGGCGTGGGAGAAGATCTTCCACGGCCGGGCCACGTACAACAAGCAGTGGCGGCTGGCCCGCCCGCCCGTGTTCACCGCCGACGCGTTCCGCGAGCTGAACGAGGTGTGCGACCGTATCGCCCAGCTCATCCTGGAGGCCTGCCGGCGTCGCGCCCGTACCGCCGGTGAGCTGCGCCTGCTGCTCGACGTGCCGGACGGCGAGACCCGGCTGCTCGACCCGGACGAGGAACTGCACGAAGGGCTGCTCGCCGCGTACCGGCCGGACGTGCTGTTCTCCGGCGGCGTGCCGTGCATCGTGGAGTACAACATCGACAGCAGCCTCGGCGGCGGCTTCGACGCCGACACCGTCATCCAGCGGTACGCCGAGCTGTACGGCACGCACGGCCTGCTCGACGGCGCGCGGCCCGCGCCGTCCCTGCTGGAGCAGCGGTTCGTGGCCATCCGGGACACGCTCGGCCTGGCCGACGGCGCCCGGGTGGCGCTGCTGATGGACTTCGAGGCCGACTATCCGGGGCTGGACGACCCGGAGACGTTCATCCGGATCCTGTCCCCGCTGATCGACCAGGCCCGCCCGTTCGGCATCGACCTGGTCATCGCCCCGGTCGCCACCGCAGCCCTCGACGAGCAGAACCGGCTGGTCGTCGGCGGGGCCCCGGTGGACGCCCTGTTCCGGCTGTTCGTGCCCAACCGCGTCACGCCCAGCCCCGGCCTGGACGCGGTGGCCGGCGCGCTCGCCGCCGGCACGCTCCCGATGTTCGTCAGCAGCGCCGCCTGGCTGCTCAGCAACAAGCTGAACTACGCCTGGCTCTGGGCCGACCTGGACCTGCTGGCGGAGGACGACCGGACGCTGATCCGCCGGTACGTGCCGCACACCGTCGCGCTCACCGCCGACCAGCTCGACCGGGCGCTCGCCGAACAGGCCGACCTGGTCGCCAAGCCGGCCGGCGGGTCGGCCGGGCACGGGGTGCTGATCGGGCGGGAGATGACAGCGGTGGCGTGGGCGGACGGGGTGCGCGCGGCCATCGCCGAGGGCGGCAACATCCTGCAGCGCTACCACGAGGCGGACCGGGTGGCGATGGACTTCGTGCAGATCGAGACCGGCGAGACGGTCACCGCGGACGTCCCGTACAGCCTCGCCCCGTACCTGTTCGACCGCACCGAATCGGGCGCGCTGGCGCGGGTCGGCTACCCGGGTTGCGACGAGGTGCTCAACCTGGCGAGAGGCGTCCTCCTGACCGGCATCCTGCTAACCGACTGACCCCGGTCCCTCCCCGTCCCCCCGTCTCCCCGTTCCCGTTCCCCCCTCCTCCCTCCCAGCGTTGATCAAGGAGTTTGTGTCCTCGCGGGGGCGTGTGACCGACCCAAACTCCTTGGTCAACAACGTGGATCCGGCCCGGCGATTGGCCCTCGGCCCCTGACTCCGTTGATCATGAAGTTGGCGGGGACAAAACGGACGCAGAGCGCCGTCAACTTCATGATCAGCGGGGCGGGGCGGGGGCGCCGGGCGCGGTCAGGGGTGGGGGAGGTGGGTGGAGAGGACCCTCAGGGTTTCGGCTGTGGCTATCGCGTCGCTGCGGGCGCTGCCGTGCCGGCCGTCGCTGCTGTACAGCGACGGGTCGGCCACCAGCGGATGGTCGGTCAGGTGGACGTGCAGCGTGCCCAGCCGTTCGGCCACGCCCCGGGTGTGCCGGGACAGCAGGCGCATCCGCTCGCCGAGCGCCGCGCGCAACGTCTCCGGCACCGCCGGGCTGTGCGACACGTCGAACATGCCCACGGTGATCACGTCCGCCCCGGCCTCCCGCAGCGCGGTGATCATGGCGGTCAGCTCGGCGTCGACCGCTTCGGCGTCGTAGGCGGACCGGAACGCGTCGTTGCCGCCGCACACCACGAGGGCCAGGTCCGGTTCGAAGGCCAGCGCGTCGGCGAGCTGGGTGGCCCGGACCTCGTGCGCGCGCAGTCCGCGCCGGCCCAGGTTCCGGTAGGCCAGTTCCGGGCGTATCGCGCGCAGCTCGGCGGCGATCCGGTCGGCCCACTGGAGGTCGGGGTAGCCGTCGGCCGGCTCGCACAGCCCTTCCGCGACGCTGTCACCCAGCACCACGAACCGGCGCCACGGGTGCCCGCGCAGCAGGTCGGCGGCCTCTCCCGGCCGCAGGCACCACGGGTCGGTTGCCTCGGTCAACGTCGATGGCATGCACGGCAGGCTAGCCGAGCGCCCGGCGCGGGAAAAGAGGGCTCAGGGCAGCAGGGCCAGCAGTTCCGCGGGCCGGGTCAGGCTGAGGTCGGCCGGCTCGTCGGGGTCGTACTGGTGACCCCACGCGGCTGCCACCGCGACCGCGCCGCTGCGCCGCGCGGCGCGTACGTCCAGTGGCGAGTCACCCACGTACGCGGCACGGTCGGGCGGCACGGCGAGCCGCCGGCAGGCCGCGTCCACGCCGTCGGGCGCCGGCTTGGGGCGCTCGACCTGGTCTCCACCGAGGACGACCTCGAAGTGACCGAGCAGTCCCGCCCGGTCGAGCAGGATCTCGGCGGCCCGGTGGCTCGCGCCGGTGAACACGCCCACCGGCACCCGGGCGGCGATCCGGGCGAGCGCGTCCGCGACGCCGGGGTAGACGCGCACCTGCCCGGCGAGCGCATCCAGCTCGGTGTGGTAGCGGTCCAGATCAGCGCCGGAGGCGGGCCGCCGCAGCAGGTGGGTCAGCAGGTCGATCGGGGAGCCGATCGAGTAGCCGGCGATGACCTCGGCGTCGGTGTACGACGGCCCGCCGCCGGCGCGCACCGCCGCCCGGTACGCCGCCGGCACCACCGCGTGCGACTCGACGAGCGTGCCGTCCATGTCGAACACGATCGCGTCCACCGGGCCGGTCACGCGCCCTCCGCCCGGTGTGCGGCGGCGAGCCGCTTCGGGGCGCGGGTGTGCCACGCCTCGGTGACCAGCTCGGTCAGCTCGTCCACGTCGATCCGGTCGAGCCGGACCAGCACGGCCGGGTATCCGTCGAGGTGCGGCGTGGTGAAGTAGACCGCCGGGTCGTCGGCGAGCAGCGCCTCCTTGGCGCCCAGGTCGGGCACCCGGACGCCGAGGATCGGGCCGTCGGGTGCGGCGTCGCCGAGCGCCTCGAGGTCGCTGCGGCGCAGCGGCCGGTCCCAGACGAACATCTTGTCGCGCACCCGCCAGGCGGGCAGGTCGTCGTACGAGCCGCGCTCGGTGGTCTCCGGCAGCGCCAGCGCGATGCGCCGCACGTCGTCCCAGGTCGCCATGGGCCGACCCTACCGCCGACCCCCGAGACGGTGGCCCGGACCGGGCGGGCTCAGACCGGCGTGGGCGTGGCCGGTTCCGCCGCCGCCCGCCGGGACGCGCGGGTCAGCAGCAGCGGCCCCACGGTCAGCACCAGGCAGACCACCGACATCACCAGCAGTGCCGGGGTCAGGTCGAGCAGTGCCACCGACCACCCGCCGAGCAGCGCGCCGACGGGCAGGCCGAGGAACGCCACCGAGCCGGAGATGCCCAGTACCCGGGTCTGCAGCTCGCCCGGCACCCGCTGGTAGAGCGTGGCGCCGAGCAGCGGGTTCACCGCCGCGATGCCGATGCCGGACAGGAACGTCACCACGAGCACCACGACCAGGTCGTCGCTGAGCGCCAGCGCGAGCAGCCGGGGCGCGCCGCTGAGCGTCAGCCCCAGCGCGAACGTCGTGCCGGCGGGCAGCCGGGTGCCGAACATCGTGAACAGCACGTTGCCCAGCAGCGCGCCGCCCGAGAACACGCCGAGCAGCAGACCGAACCCGGCCGGGTCGCCGAGCACCTGGTTGACCCACAGCGGGATCCAGACCGCGACGCTGGCGTTGGCGAACATGTTCGACACCGACACCACGATCAGCATGATCATCAGCGTCCGGTCGGTGCGCAGGTACGCGAACCCGCCGCGCAGCGCCCGCAGGTAGGGCTCCCGGGGCGCGGGCTGCGCCGGCGCCGGCGGCCGGACCAGCACGCCGATCAGCAGCGCGCAGACCGCGAACGTGGCCGCGTCGATCCAGATGGCCCGGGTCAGCCCCACCCAGTCGATGAGCAGCCCGCCGAGCACCGCGCCGAACAGCGTCATGCCCCGGGCCAGGCCGTCGTAGGCGCTGGTGAGCCGGATCAGCGGCACCCCGGCCCGCTCGGCCGCCGGTTTGAACAGCACGTGCTTGACCCGGTCGCCGATGCCGCGCAACCCGCCGGCGATCGCCACCAGCACCAGCAGCGTGCCGAAGCCGAGCCAGGGCGCCAGCGCCACCACGGCCATCGCGACCGCGCTCGCCGCGTCCACGAACACCGAGGTACGGCGTACCCCGAACCGGTCCGCCCAGGGGGTCGCGAGCGCGCTGGAGAGCATGTACGGAAGCGTCTCCGCCGCCGCGACCAGTCCCATCTTGGTGGGGCTGCCGGTGGTCTCCAGCACCAGCCAGGGGATGGCGACCACCGAGATCCGCGTGCCGAGGTTGGACAGCAGGTCGGCGCCGACCAGGGTGTACAACTCCCGGCGCGGGTTCACGCCGGACTGCCGATCGGGTCGGCGCCGGCCGGGTGGGCGGCGGCGTACCGGGCGCGCAACGCGCGCTTGTCCACCTTCGCGGACCGGTTCAGCGGCAGCGCGTCGACGAACTCGACAGCACCGGGCGCCCACGTCTCGCTCAGTTCCCGGACCACGAGCGCGATCAGCTCCTCGCCGGTCACGGACGCGTCCGGTGCGGGCACCACGTACGCGTGCGGCAGTTCCCCGGCCACCGGGTCCGGTACGCCGATGACGGCGGCGGCGCGTACCTCGGGGTGGCCGGCGAGCACGTCCTCGATCGGGCGGGAGTAGATCGGCCAGCTGCGCTGCCGGGTGAGGATGCGGTCCTGTAACCGGTCGACCAGGTAGAGGTAGCCGTCGGCGTCGAGGTGCCCGATGTCGCGGGTGCGGACCCAGCCGTCGACGAGCGTGTCGGCGGTCAGCTCCGGCTGGCCGTGGTAGCCGGCGAAGCTCAGCTTGGTGCGCACCCACACCTCGCCGTCGGTGCCGGCGGGCAGCACCCGGCCGTCGGCGTCGCGGATCTCGACAGTCACGTCGCCGTACGGGCGGCCGCAGGAGCGCAGTCGCTCCGGGTGCTCCGGATCCTCGGTGAGTCCGGGCAGCGCGCAGATGACGACCGCCTCGCTGAGCCCGTACACGATGCGCAGGCACGGGCCGAAGCGGGCGATGGCCTGGCGCAGCCGGGCCGGCGCGGCGGGCCCGGCGCCCACGTTGAACATGAACATCGCGGAGAAGTCGGCGCCCGGCAGGTCGGGGTGGTCGAGCACCTCGTAGAGCATCGGCGGGGTGACGAACGTGGAGGTGAGCCGCTCGGCGTCCACGGTGGCGATGAACACCGCCGGGTCCCACTGCTCGCGCAGGAACAGCACGCCGCCGGTGAACAGGTTGAACAACGTGGTGATCTGGCCGCTCGCGAGCCACATCGGGGAGTGCGACAGGTGCCGCAGCAGCGGGAAACCGGCGCCCCGGAAGTCGGCGGCCAGGGCCAGCACCTGCCGGTAGAAGCTCTCCCGGTGGTGCACCAGCTTCGGCGTGCCGGTGGTGCCGCTGGTCTGCAGGAACGACTCCGGCGCGGGCACCGCGGCGGGCAGCTGGACCGCCGGCCCGGCGGCCTCGGCGGTCAGGTCCGGCCCGGCGCCGCCGGGGCCGAGGCAGAGCACCGGTACGCCGGACAGGCCCGCCGCCACCTCCACCGCCTGGGCGTCGCGCGGGTCGTGGACGAACGCCTCCGGCGCGGACAGCGCGACGAACTCGTCGACCTCCCGCCGCGAGGTCACCGGCGCGACCCACATGCTCCGGCAGCCGAGCAGGTGCAGGGCCAGTTGCAGCAGCGGGCCCTCGACCGTGTTGCCGAGCATCACCAGCACCGCCGCGCCGGGGCGTACCCCGTGGTGGTGCAACGCGGCGGCGAGGCCGCGCACCTGCGCGGCGACCTGGGGGTAGGTGAGGCGGCGCCCGCCGCCGACGAGCGCCTCCCGGTCGCCGAACCCGGCGAACAGCTCCAGCGCCTCGTGCACGTAGTTCGGCCGGTCGGTCATCGGGCAGCCCCCATCATGGTCCGCGAGCGGCGTCCGGCCAGGTCAGGGCCGGGACAGGACGGCAGGTGCCAGGGTCGGCGACCGCACCGCCGCCAGTCCCGAGCCTAGGCAGCCGTGGTCCACGGCGGACAGAGCCGATCGTCGCTGCGTCACGCCCCCCGGGCATTTGATCATGTCGATCAGGTTGATTGACGCTCGTCACAGCCGGAAGCTAGTTTCCGGTCCATCGCCCGGGCCGGTGCCGCCGACCGCGTCACGCCCGGGGCTGCCGACCATGGAGGATCGATGCCGACCCCGAAGAGATGGCACGTCATAGCTTCCGCCGTAACGCTGCTGATCGCCGCAACCCCCGCGGTCACCGCCAGCGCCGGCCCGACCGACACCGACCGCGCCGGGCACGCGCGCGCCGAGTGGGCCGGAACCTGGGCCGCGGCGGTGACCCGCGGGAACACCGTGGGCCTGACCGAGACCGGCCTGAACAACCAGAGCATCCGGATGACCGTGCAGACCACTGTCGGCGGGCCGCGCCTGCGGGTGCGGCTGACCAACCTCTACGGCCAGCAGGCCATCCAGGTGGGCCGCGCCACCATCGCCCGGCCGAACACCGCCACCCCCGACGACCTGTCGGACATCGTCCCGGCCAGCGTCCGCCAGCTGACGTTCTCCGGCGCCGGCTCGGCCACCATCAACAAGGGCGCCGAGCTGCTCAGCGACCCGGTGGCTTTCCCGGTGACCGAGCAGGAGGACCTGGTGGTCACCCTGTACTTCCCGGTGCTCACCGGTCCGGTCACGTTCCACGGCCAGTCCCGGGTCACCAACTTCATCGGTGCCACCGACCTCACCTCGGCGGCCGACGGCGCCGGCTTCACCATCCGGCCCAACTGCTGCTGGATGTTCCTGTCCGGCATCGACGTGGAGCGCAAGGTCACGCCCGGCTCCGTGGTGGTGCTGGGTGACTCCATCAGCGACGGCAATGGCAGCACCGTCAACGCCGACCGCCGCTGGCCGGACTACCTGGCCAAGCGGCTGATCGACGCCCGGCCGGACCCGCGTACGCCGGGTGTGCTCAACCTCAGCCTGGCCGGCAACCGGCTCAACCACGAGGGCACCGAGCCCGGCGCGGGCGACTTCCCCGGCTACTACGAACTCGGCCCGAACGCGCTCGCCCGGCTCAACGAGGACGTCTTCCCGCAGACCGGGGTGCGTACCGTCATCACCCACCTGGGCATCAACGACATCTGGATGAACGGCGACAGCCCCGAGGCGATCATCGCCACGCTGCGCCAGCTCAACCGGCAGGTCCAGGCGCGTGGCCTGACCAGCATCGCGGGCACGCTCATGCCGTACGAGGGCAACGGCGGGCCGGGCGTGTGGACGCCGGAGAAGGACGCCACCCGCCAGGCCGTCAACACCTGGCTGCGCGGGCCGGGCCGGGCCGAGTTCGACGGCATCGTCGACTTCGACGCGGTGATGCGGGATCCGGCCCAGCCGAGCCGGCTGTTGCCGGCGTACGACTCGGGTGACCACATCCACCCGAACGACACGGGCGCTGCGGTGATGGCGAACGCCGTACCACTGAAGCTGCTCGGACTGTGACACCGGGCGGGGGCGGCGGTCGACACGACGCCGCCCCCGCCGCCGTTTTCCTGGGGAGGAAAAGACAGTGGACGTCAGCGAGATCCTGACCGGCCTCTACAGCGAACAGGGCCGGCAGAACCCCTATCCCTTCTACGCGGCCCTGCACGAGCACGGGCCGATCAACGCCGTTCCGGCCCGGGCCGAGCACAGCACCGTCAGCGCGGTGGCCGGCGGGTACGACGTGGTGGACCAGATCCTGCGCGATCCCAGCTGGTACAAGGGTTTCCCGCCCGGCTGGGAGGAGCAGGAGATCCTGCGTACGTTCCTGACCTCGATGATGTTCGTGAACCCGCCGGACCACACCCGGATGCGCGCGGTGTTCGCCAAGACGTTCACCCCGCGCCGGCTGGGCGCGCTGGAGCCAGTGATCGAGCGGATCGTCGCCGAACGCCTGGACCACCTGGCCGAGGCGGGCGCGGACGGCCACGAGGTGGACTTCGTGGCCGATTTCGCCTACCCGGTCCCGGCGCTGGTGATGGCCGAGTTCATCGGCCTGCCGGCGGCCGACCTGTCCTGGTACCGGCAGCGGGTCGACTGGATCGACGAGTACATGGACGTGTCCGGCAAGACGCCGGAGCGGCTGGCCCGGGCCAACCAGGCCGCCGACGAACTGCGCGTCTACTACCGGGACCTGATCGCCCACCGGCGCCGCGCGCCCGGCCACGACCTGATCAGCGGCCTGGTCGAGGTGCTCGACGCGGGCGGCGTCGACCTCACCGAGGAGGAGTTGATCAGCAACCTGATCGTGCTGTTCAACGCCAGCTTCGTCACCACCGTCTACATGTTCAGCAACGGCTTGCCGCTGCTGCTGGACCACCCGGACGTGACCGCCGCGCTGCCGGGCGACGACGAACTGGCCCGCGGCTGCGTGGAGGAGGTGCTGCGGATGGAGAGCCCGGTGCACTTCCTGGCCCGCTCCGCGCCCGCCGGCGTCGACCTCGGCGGCGTACCGATCGGCCGCGACGACAACGTGCTGCTGCTGATCGCCGCCGCCAACCGCGACCCGGCCCGGTTCCCCGACCCGGACCGCTTCGACCCGCACCGCGACGGCCCGCCGTCGCTCGCCTTCGGTGTCGGGCTGCACTTCTGCCTCGGCTCGGCGGTGTCCCGGCTGGAGGGCCGGCTGGCGCTGCCGCGCCTGTTCGCGCGCTTCCCCCGGCTCGCCATAACCCAGCCCTACACGTACAGCGGGAGCCTGTTCCTGCGCGGAATCGACAAACTCTTCGTCACCACAGGGGAGGCCGGATGACACTCGATCCGCAGGTGGTCGCGTGGCGGGCCGCACGGGCCGCCGCCGGCACCGCGCCGCTCTACACCCAGACCCTCGCCGAGGCCCGCGCCGCCGACCTCGCCGCGATCCGCGCCGGCTCCGGCGTGGTCGAGCCGGTCGCCGAGGTACGCGACACGACGGTGCCCGGCCCGGCCGGGCCGCTGCCGGTGCGGATCCACCGGCCGGACGGCGACGGCCCGCTGCCCACGCTCGTCTACTTCTTCGGGGGCGGCTGGACGCTCGGCAGTGTCGACACCGCCGACGGGATCTGCCGGCGGCTGGTCAACCTCACCGGCGCGCAGACCGTGACGGTCGGCTACCGGCTCGCCCCGGAGCACCCGTTCCCGGCCGCGGTGGAGGACTGCCACGCCGCGCTGCGGCACCTCGCCGCGCACGCCGCCGAGTTCCGCGTCGACCCGGACCGGCTCGCGGTGGGCGGCGACAGCGCGGGCGGGAACCTGGCCGCCGCGGTGACGCTGCTGGCGCGCGCCGACGGCGGTCCCCGGCTCGCCGCCCAGTTGCTGGTCTACCCGAACACCGACCAGCGGCCCGGGCACCGCCCGGCCGACGACGAGGATCCGCTGCTGTTCAACAGGCACTCGGTCGGCTGGTACCGGAGCCACTACCTCGCCGACCCGGGCGACGCGGCGCACCCGCTGGCGTCACCGCTGCTCGCCGAGGACCTGAGCGGCCTGCCCCCGGCGCTGGTGATCACCGCCGGGCACGATCCGCTGCGCGACGAGGGACTGCGGTACGCCGAGCGGCTGCGCGAGGCCGGTGTGCCCACCGAGACGGACGACCACCCGGGGATGGTGCACGGGTTCTTCGCCATGCCCGGCGTGTTCGACGCCGGACGGGAGGCCCAGGAGCGCGCCGCCGCCTTCCTGCGCCGCGCGTTCGGGCTCGACCCGGCGCACGCGCGGGCGGCGACGGGTGCCGACCATGGCTGACCCGGCCGACGGGTTCGTGCCGCCGGCCAGCCTGGCCGACTTCGCCGCGCCGGCCCGGGCCGTGCTTCCCGCCGACGTGTGGGACTTCGTCGACGGCGGGAGCGGCACCGAGACCGCCCTGGCCGCGAACCGGGCCGCGCTGGACCGGGTGGCGGTGCTGCCCCGGATGCTGGCCGGTGTGGACGACCCGTCCACCGAGGCGACGCTGCCCGGCGGCCGGGCCGCGATGCCGGTGGCTGTCGCGCCGATGGCGTACCAGCGGCTGCTGCACCCCGACGGCGAGCCGGCGCTCGCGGCGGCGGCCCGCGCGGCGGGCGTGCCCTACGTGGCCAGCACGCTGGCGAGCACCCCGATCGAGGAGATCGCGGCGACCGGCGCGACGGTGTGGTTCCAGCTCTACTGGCTGCGCGACCGGGCGCTGGTGGCCGACCTGCTCGACCGGGCGTCGGCGGCCGGCTGCGCGGCGGTGATGGTGACCGTGGACGTGCCGGTGCTCGGGCGGCGCCTGCGCGACGCGCGCAACGGGTTCGCGCTGTCGCCGCACGTCACCGCCGCGAACCTGCCCGGCGGCCGGGACGACCTGGCGCACCAGGGCACCCCCGGCGTCTCGGCGGTGGCGGTGCACACGGGCGCGGTCTTCGCCCCGGCGCTGAGCTGGGCGGACCTCGACTGGCTGCGCGCGCGTACCCCGGTGCCGTTGCTGGTCAAGGGCATCCTGGACCCGCGCGACGCGGTCCGCGCGGCGGACGCCGGCGTCGACGCCGTGGTGGTCTCCAACCACGGCGGACGGCAACTCGACGCCGCCCCGGCCAGCGCGGCCGTGCTGCCGGAGGTGGTCGAGGCGGTCGACCAGCGGTGCGCGGTGCTGCTGGACAGCGGCATCCGCGGCGGTGTCGACGTGCTGCGCGCGCTGGCGCTCGGCGCGGACGGCGTGCTGCTGGGCCGGCCGCTGCTCTGGGCCCTGGCCGCCGGTGGCCGGGCCGGCGCCGAGGCGGCACTGGCGCTGCTCGCGGCGGAACTGCGCGACGCGCTCATCCTCAGCGGCTGCTCCGACCCGGCCTCGGCCCGGCGGCTGCGTACCCGGATCGGAGGCTGACGTGGAACCGGTCGACCTGGCCGTCACGGCGCTGCACGGCAGCGTCGGCGACCCGGCGCTGAACTCGATGAACTTCCTCAACGAGGTGGCGCAGCACTACCCGGACGCGGTGTCGCTGGCGGCCGGACGGCCGTACGAGGCGTTCTTCGACTCGGCGGTGCTGCACACGCACCTGGACCGCTTCCGCCGCTACCTCGCCGAGGACGTCGGGCTGGACCGGGCCGGCGTGGACCGGACGCTGCTGCAGTACGGCCGCACCAAGGGCGTCGTGCACCACCTGATCGCCCGGCACCTCGCCGTGGACGAGGGGCTCACCGTCGACCCGGAGTCGGTGGTGGTGACCGTCGGCTGCCAGGAGGCCATGTTCCTGGTGCTGCGCGCGTTGCGGGCCGGCCCGGCCGACGTGCTGTTCGCGGTCGCGCCCACGTACGTCGGCCTCACCGGCGCGGCCCGCCTGGTCGACCTGCCGGTGCGCCCGGTGGCCGGCGGTCCCGGCGGCGTCGACCTGGCCGACCTGCGCGCCGGGGTGCGCCGGGCCCGCGCGGAGGGGCTGCGCCCCCGGGCCTGCTACGTGATGCCGGACTTCGCCAACCCGTCGGGCGTCAGCATGGACACCGCGCAGCGGCGGCGGCTGCTGGACCTGGCCGCCGAGGAGGACCTGCTGCTGATTGAGGACAACCCGTACGGCCTGTTCCCGGCCGACGGCACCGACCGGCGGCCCACCCTGAAGGCGCTGGACACGGCGCGCCGGGTGGTCTACCTCGGCTCGTTCGCCAAGACCGTGCTGCCCGGCGCCCGGGTCGGCTACGTGGTGGCCGACCAGCGGGTGGGGGAGGCGGACGGCAGCGTGGTCCCGCTCGCCGACCACCTCGCGAAGATCAAGAGCATGGTCACCGTGAACACGTCGCCGGTCAGCCAGGCGGTGATCGGCGGCGCGTTGCTGGCACACGACTGCTCGCTGGTGGCCGCGAACGTGCGGGAGCGGGCCGCGTACGCCCGTAACCTGCGCCACCTGGTCGACGGCCTGACCCGGCGCTTCCCGGCCGGCGGGCCGGTCTCCTGGACCGTCCCGGCGGGCGGGTTCTTCGTGGTGGTGAGCGTGCCGTTCGCGGTGGACGACGCGCTGCTGCACCGCTCGGCGCGCGAGTACGGCGTGCTCTGGACCCCGATGGCGCACTTCTACGACGCGGGCACACCGGTGAACGCGCTGCGGCTGTCGGTGAGCGCCGTCACACCGGAGTCGATCGATGTCGGCCTGGACCGGCTGGCCGCGCTGGTCACGGACACCATGACGGCCGAGGTGACGCCACAGTGTCAGGGTTCCGCCACAGTGCGTGTTTCCTGACTCCGTTCGTCTGTTGATAATGGACGAATGGTTGCCTGGGAGTACGCGTTGCTCGTTCGTCGGTATCAGGGTCAGGGTCGCAATTTCCACGTCTCGTTCGTGTGGTACGGCCCGGACGGGTCACGCACCGACGTGACCGCGTACGGCGACACCGCGATCGCGCACCTCAACCGGGTCGGCCGGGAGGGCTGGGAACTGGTGTCCGCCGCCGAGGACGTGAACAACGTGCAGGGCAGCACCGAGGTCCACCGCTACCACCTGAAGCGCCCGCTGAACTGACCCGTGAACCGCCGGCGCCCCGGGAGACCGTTCTCCCGGGGCGCCGCTTCGTGTTCGGTCGGGCGCTCAGCCCAGGTCGACCGCCGGGTAGAGCGGGAACGGCGTGAGCAGGTCGGCGGCCTGCTTGCCGACGGACTCGGCGACCGCCGGGTCCAGCACGTACTTCGCCTTCGACGGCGCGCCGTCCGGGCCGGTGCCGGGCGTGGTCTGGCTGAGCACGGTGTGGATCAGCTCGGCGGTGGCGTCCATCTCGGCGGCGCCGAGGCCCCGGGTGGTCAGCGCCGGGGTGCCGATGCGGATGCCGGAGGTGTACCAGGCGCCGTTCGGGTCCTGCGGCACCGAGTTGCGGTTGGTCACGATGCCCGAGTCCAGCAGCGCCTGCTCGGCCTGCCGGCCGGTCAGGCCGTAGCCGGACACGTCGATGAGCACCAGGTGGTTGTCGGTGCCGCCGGTGACCAGCGTCGCGCCCCGGCGCAGCAGCCCGTCGGCGAGCGCCTGCGCGTTGTCGACGATCCGCTGGGCGTAGTCGGCGAAGTCGGGGCGGCGCGCCTCGGCCAGCGCGACCGCCTTGGCGGCCATCACGTGCGGCAGCGGCCCGCCGAGCACCATCGGGCAGCCCCGGTCGACCTGGTCGGCCAGCTCCGGCCCGCAGAGCACCATGCCGCCGCGCGGGCCGCGCAGCGACTTGTGCGTGGTGGTGGTGACGATGTGGGCGTGCGGCACCGGGTCGAAGTCGCCGGTGAAGACCTTGCCGGCGACCAGCCCGGCGAAGTGGGCCATGTCGACCATGAAGGTGGCGCCGACCGAGTCGGCGATCTCCCGCATGATCCGGAAGTTGACCTTCCGGGGGTACGCGGAGTAGCCGGCGACCAGGATCAGCGGCTTGAACTCGCGGGCCGCCTCGGCCACCCGGTCGTAGTCGATCAGGCCGGTGGCCGGGTCGGTGCCGTAGCTGCGCTGGTCGAACATCTTGCCGGAGATGTTCGGCCGGAAGCCGTGGGTGAGGTGGCCGCCCGCGTCCAGCGACATGCCGAGCATCCGCTGGTTGCCCAGCTCGCGGCGCAGCGCGAACCAGTCGGCCTCGGTGAGGTCGTTGACCTGCCGGGCCTGCGCCTTCTTCAGCGCGGGCGACTCGACCCGGTCGGCCAGGATCGCCCAGAACGCGACCAGGTTGGCGTCGATGCCCGAGTGCGGCTGCACGTACGCGTGGGACGCGCCGAACAGTTCCCGGGCGTGCTCGGCGGCGAGCGCCTCGACGGTGTCGACGTTCTGGCAGCCGGCGTAGAACCGGCGTCCGACGGTGCCCTCGGCGTACTTGTCGCTGAACCAGTTGCCCATCGCCAGCAGCGTCGCCGGGGAGGCGTAGTTCTCGCTGGCGATGAGCTTGAGCGACTCGCGCTGGTCGGCCAGCTCCGCGGCGATGGCGTCGGCGACCCGCGGCTCGACGCCGCGGACGACCTCCAGCGCGCTGCGGAAGGCGGTGGACTCGGCGTTGCGCGACATGCGACCTCCAGGTGACGTGCGGAAGGCCCAGGCGCTCGGCATGCGTCCTCATGACGAGGCCGCTCCCCGATGGTGCTCCATCTCCACGCGCCAGTCACGGCCTGTGCCGATCCTACCGGCCCGGCCCGGACCTGCGGGGTTGGGCCGCCCGTCCCGGGGCACACCGTGGGGAGGGCCGGCCCCGACCCGGCCCGGGGGAGAGGAGGCACGACCATGACCACACCGAGCACCGGACGGCCGCTCGCCGTGGTGACCGGCGCGTCCAGCGGCATCGGGTACGAGCTGGCGGTCCAGTTCGTCGAGCACGGGTACGACGTGGTGGTCGCCGCCGAGGACGCGGCGATCGAGCGGGCGGCCGGCGACCTGCGGCGCGACGGCGGCCCGGAGGTGTACCCGGTCCGGGTGGACCTGGCCACGCCCGAGGGCGTACGGCGGCTGGCCGGGGAGGTGACCGGCCTGGGGCGCCCGGTCGACGCGCTGGCGCTCAACGCCGGGCGCGGCGCGGGCGGGGACTTCGTCGGTGGCACCGACCTGGACGACGAGCTGACCGTGATCGACCTGAACGTCCGCTCGACCGTGCACCTGGCCAAGCTGCTGCTGCCGGACATGATCCGCCGGGGCGCCGGGCGGGTGCTGTTCACCTCGTCGATCGCCGCCACCATGCCCGGGGCGTACCAGGCGGTCTACAACGCCTCGAAGTCGTTCGTGCAGTCCTTCGCCGAGGGGGTGCGCAACGAGCTGAAGGACAGCGGTGTCACCGTCACCTCGCTGATGCCGGGCCCGACCGACACCGAGTTCTTCGACCGGGCCGACATGGAGGACACCCGAGTCGGCAAGGGGCCCAAGGACGACCCCCGCACGGTGGCCGAGGACGCGTTCGAGGCGCTGATGAAGGGGGAGCACAAGGTCGCCGCCGGCTCGCTGGTCAACAAGATCCAGGTGGCCGCCGGGAAGATCATCCCGGATCGGCTGAAGGCCGAGCAGCACCGCAAGATGGCCGAGCCCGGCTCGGGCGACTGAACCCCGAACGCGAGCGGGACCGCCCCGAGGGAAGGGGTGGTCCCGCTCGCGTTCCGGGGCCGGTGTCAGGCCACCACGGCGTCCATCGACTTCTTCAGCGCCTTCGGGGCGGTCGGCGTCTTCGGCGCCTTCGGCCGCAGGTCGAGCATCCGCTGGCCGATCTCCTGGAGCTGGTTACGGCCGAGCGCCTCGCGGACCTTCGGGAACCACTCCTGCTCCTCCTCCTCGATGTGGTGCGACACGTTCTCGATCAGCACCGTCGTCTTGGCGTTGAAGCGTTCGTCGTCGGCGTCCATGGTGAACAGCTCGAAGCAGAGCACGTCCGCGACGTGGTGCTCCTCGTACGACTCCAGGACGTCGTCCTCGACGTCGGGCACCAGCTTGCGGACCTCCGGGTACATCACCTCGTTCTCCAGGTAGGTGTGCACCGTGAGAGCTTCGAGGATCTGCCCGACGATCTTCCCGCGCTTGCTCGCCGGTCCCTCCTCGGCCTCCTGGAAGGCCTTGAACAGGCGGCGGATCTCTTTGTGGTCCTCCTTGAGCAGGACGATCGCGTCGGTGGACACCGTTACCTCCTAAGTCGGCTGACGAATGGCCCCCTACCCGGCGCCCGACCAGGACAAACAGACCGGGCCCGGCAATCGCTGCCGGGCCCGGTCCACGCGGATCGGGTTACTTGACCGCGTTGTACGCGTCCACGACGCCGGCGCCGTAGAACCCGTTGCGCTTCCCGCCGGAGCAGGTCGCGTCGTACGCGTTCGGGCCCGCCGGGATCAGCGGCACCGGGTTGTAGACGCCCGACGGGCAGGACTTCGCCACGGCGGTGCGCTCGAGGAACGAGGAGAGCTGACCCGGCGTCATGCCCGGGTGCGCGGACAGCGCCAGCGCCGCGACGCCGGTGGCGTGCGGGCCGGACATCGAGGTGCCCTGCTTGTAGCCCCACCCGTTGGTGCGGGTGGCGGTGTTGAAGGTGGTGGACAGGATGCCGTCGGTCGACGTCGAGCGGGCGCCCTGGGTACGGAACCGGGTGTCGCCACCCGGCGCGGTCACGTCGATGACGCCCTGGCCGTACGAGGAGTAGTAGCTCTTGTCACCGGTCGGGCCGACGGCGGCGACGGTCACCACGCCCGGCGCCTCGGCCGGCAGGTCGAGGCAGGCGTTGGTGAGGTTCTCCCGCTCCTCCGGCGTGCCGTTGTTCGGGCTGCCGGTGTCGGTGATCTTGTGGGCCAGGTCGTAGTTCGAGTTGCCGGCCGACGCGACGTGCAGCACGCCCTGGGACTGCGAGTAGCGCAGGGCCCGCTGCACGGCCTGCCACACCGGGCGCTGACGCGCGTCGTTGCGGCAGTTCAGCTCCCACGGGTCGATGTAGTAGCTGTTGTTGGTGAGCTGCATGCCGTGCTCGGCGGCCCACATGAACCCGCAGACGGCGGCCTCCGGGAAGATGTAGCCGTCGTCGTTGACGACCTTGACGGCGGCGACCTTCACGCCCGGCGCCACACCGGTGACGCCGACGCCGTTCACCGCGGCGGCGATGGTGCCTGCCACGTGGGTGCCGTGGTCGCTGGTGGTCGGGTTCCAGGAGGCCTCGGTGGTGTCCGGCGCGCCGCCCACACAGGAGGCGCTCTTGTCCTTGGCGATCTGGGTCGCCAGGTCCGGGTGGCTGCTGGAGATGCCGCTGTCCAGCACACCCACCACTACCGACGGGCTGCCGCCGGTCACCGCGTGCGCCTGCGGGACGCGGATCATGTCCATGTCCCACTGCTGGCCGTAGAGCGGCTCGGCGGTCGGGTCGCCGGCGGCCGCGGCGACGGCGGCGGCCGGGACCTCGACCGTCTCGCCCTCGTCCAGGGCGGTGCCCAGGCCGCCGGTGGAGGCGACCGACTCGACACCGGCGCCCGCCACCCGGGTGGCGAAGTCCGGGGCGGTCGAGCGCACGACCAGTACGCCGATCTTGTCGTACGCGGCCACCACGGTGCCGTCGGCGGCGGCCACCCGGGCGGCGGCCTTGGCGGTGCTGTTGCCCTGCGGGGCGAGCACGATGTAAGAGGTTTCCGGTCCGACGGCCGCGGCCGGCGCCGTGCCGCCGACGAGGGCGAGCCCGGCGCCGAGCGTCACTGCCGACGCCGCGGCGAGTGTCTTGCGACGGAGGTTGTTCACACAGACTCCCAGGGGTTCGTGCGGGTGGACCGCACCCCTGGTGCGGGCTGCGGTCCGGGCGGAGGCACGGCGAAGTACCGGCCTCGCCCGGACCAGCGCCACCGCCCTGCGGGGTGTTACACGTGCCGCCGGGCGGGAGAGTGGACCGTCAGACAGTGGCGATCGTGTAGGGGATCTCGTCGAGCAGTTCCCGGGCGAGGAAACCGATCCGCCCGTACCGGGGGACCAGCCGCTGCCCGCTCACCGCGTGCGCGAACGCCGCCCAGCAGGCCGCCTGCGCCGGGTCGGCGCCCCGGGAGAGCAGGCCCGCGAGCAGCCCGGCACGTACGTCGCCGCTGCCCGAGGTGCCCAGCCCGGCGTCCCCGCTCTCCTCGCGCCAGGCCCGGCCGTCCGGTGTCGCGATGTGCCCGTACAGCGACACGACGGCGTCGTACCGGCCGGCCAGTTCGACCGCCTCGGCGTCCAGGTCGTCGCCCGGGTCGCGGCCCAGCAGATGCCGGGCCTCGGTCAGGTTGGGGGTGAGCACCACCTTGCGGCCGGACCCGGCCAGCAGGTCCGGCGCGTGGCTGAGCGCGCCGAGCGCGTACGCGTCGAGCACTAGCGCGGTCTGGCGGCCGGCCGCGTCCAGGACCAGGCGCAGCAGCTCCCCGGTGGCCTCGATGTCGGTCAGGCCGGGCCCGACCGCCACCACGTCCGCGTCGGCGACCAGGCCACGGAGCAGGTCTCCCGGGTCGCCGCGGACCGCACCGTCGGCGGTCTCCGGCAGGCCGACCACGAGTGCCTCGGGCACCTGGATGCTCAGCGACGGCGCTGTCGACTCGGCGGCGGCGAGCTGGAGCACGCCGGCCCCGGCCCGCAGCGCGGCCACCCCGGCGAGCAGCACCGCGCCGGGGGTGAACCGGGAGCCGCCGACCACCAGCACCGTGCCGCGCGCCTCCTTGCCGCCGGTGGGCACCGGCAGCGCCCAGTCCCGCAGCAGCGCGGGGGTGATCACGTCAGACCGGCTCGGCATGGACCTCGTCCTCCCTGGTGGGTGTCGCCCCCTGCCGGTGCAGGTGGGTGACGTCGTTGAACACCTCCGGCGTGAGCCGTCCCGCGTCGTCGGCGTGCCAGCCGGTGACCGAGCAGTTGGCGATCACGTGTTCGCGGGTCAGCGCCATCAGCTCCGCCTCGGTGAGCCCCTCCACCAGGTAGCGCAGCAGGAAGACCAGCGCGTCGTGGCCGAACAGCAGCACCCGGCCCCCGTCGTGGTCGCGGCGCAGGTCGCCGAGCAGCGCCCGCAGCCGCAGCGCCACGTCGGTCCAGGACTCGCCGCCGGGCGGGCGGTAGTAGAACTTGCCGAGCCGGGTACGCCGGTCGGCCTCGTCCGGGTAGCGCCGCCGTACGCCGTGGCCGGTGAGCCCGTCGAGGATGCCCAGTTCCCGGTCGCGCAGCCGCTCGTCGACGCTCATCGGGATCCCGGTTCCGTCCAGCGCCAGCTCGGCCGTCCGGACCGCCCGCAGGTACGGCGACACCACAGCCACCTCCGGGCGGCGCGAGCCGGGCAGCTCGGCCAGCCAGCGGCCGGTCGCCCGCGCCTGCTCCTCGCCGGTCGGTGACAGCGGCACGTCGGCGTCCCGGTGGGTGAGGTCGATCAGCTCGGCGCCGGACGTCTCGGCCGCCGTGGCCGCGACGTTCGCCGTGCTCTCGCCGTGCCGGACGATCCAGAGCGATGCCAACTCCGCCATGCGGCTCCCGGTACCCGGGCTCGACCGGGGATAACCGTGCGACCTGCGGATGTGGGCTGCTGATCACCTGAGCGGTTCTCACGCTGTCGGTGCCGCCGGTTATGGTCCCCGCACACTGCGGGCGATCAAGGAGACGGTGTGCGCAGATTCGAGTTCGTGGGCGGCGGTTCGGCCAAGTTCTGGGAGGTCGGGCAGAGCGACACGACGGTGACGGTCCGCTATGGATCGATCGGCTCGCAGGGCCGCACCCAGGTCAAGGAACTGGGTTCGCCGGCCGAGGCCGCCGCGCACGCCGACCGGCTGGTCGCGGAGAAACTGCGCAAGGGGTACGCCGAGACGACAGTCGCGCCCTCGGCCGGGCACACCGGAGCGCCCGCCGTCGAGCCGACTGCGCCGGGTCACGACCCGGAAGCGGCCGGCACCGGTTCGGCCGGCACCGGTTCGGCCGGTAGCGACCCGGCCGGGGCGCTGTCGCCTGCCGGCGAGCTGCCGGACGAGGACGCGTTCGAGGTCCCGGGCGGCTGGCGACGGATACTGATCCCGCGCCGGGACGGCACACCCGGCCCGGCCTTGCCGTCCGCCGCGAAAAGCCGCGCCGCCGGGCGGAAACTGCTGGACTCGCTGGCCGACCATCTCGCCTCCACCGCACGGCTCTCCTTCGATCCGGAGCTGGGCCCGGCGCTGCGTGGCTACCTCGACGGCCGGCCTGGTCCGCTGGGCGGGGCGGCGCTGGTGGCGGCGGTGGGCACGGCGCTGGACTACCGGGTGCGCGACCAGCAGGGGCATGCCCTCGCCGACCTGCTGGTCGCCGACCTCGGCCCGGCCGGTGCGGCGGTCGCCGCGACCGAGCAGATCACCGTGGCGGCCGCCGGACACTCGTCCTCGTTTCCGTTGCGCCGCACCGAGGCGACGAACGCACACGGCTACAGTCACTGGCGACTGCGCCGGTCGGTGATGCGCCGGGTCCGCGCGCACCTCGCGGCAGCCGGTGACGGCGACTACGCCGCGGCCCACGCCGCACTGGCCCCGTACCGGTCCGGGCCGCTTCCGGTGCGGGCGGCCACCTCGTTCCTGCTGCCGACCGAGCGGGAGTGGGTGGCCCGGGACGTGGCCGACGTGGCGCGCGAGGGGGGTCCGCTGCTCGCGGAGCTGCTGCTCTGCGCGGTCGACGACGTGGACGCCGTCCACGCCCTTGAGGGGCAGCAGACGGTCTACCGGCTGATGTACGACCTGGCGCCGATCGTCACCGCCACCGCGGCGGTCGGGTCACCGATCGCGCCGGTGCTGATCGGCTGGTTCGACCACGAGCACGCCGGCGCGGACGCCCGGCAGCGGCTGGTGTCACTGCTGGCGGCCCTGCCCGGTGACGAGCCGATGGCGGCGCTGCTCGACCGGCTGGACCGCAGGTACGTCCCGCCCGCGGTGACGGAGATGCTGCGCCGTTTCCCGGTGCGCGGCGTGCGCCTGCTGTCCGCCGCCGCCGAGGGGCGCAGCCCGGCCGCGCGGGAGGCCGCCACCCTGCTGCGCGCGCACGTGCTGGCCAACCCGGCCGCTGTCGAGGCCGCGCTGCCGGCGCTGGACCCGCCGCAGCGGGAAAGGGTCGAGCGGATCCGCGACGACGCGTCCGCGCTGCCGGTCGCCGCGCCGGACCGCCTGCCGCCGGTGCTCGTGACGCCGCCCTGGTCGGTCCGGCGCCCACGAGCCACCCCGCCCGTGGTGGACGGCCTGGAGCGGCCCGCCGGGTCCGCCATGGACTGGCTGCCGGGCGAGCGGGAACGGTGGGCGGCGGTCGTGCCCCGCTGGTCCGGCTACTGGAACGGGAACGACCTGAGCGTGCTGGCCGCGAAGATCGCCGCCGGGCGGGCCGACTCGCGTGAACAGATCTACTTCTTCGTCCGGGCGACCGGGGAACTGGCCCGGCCGCTGCTGCCGGCCTGGCGGCCCGACGAGTCCTGGGGCGCCGACGAGTGGATGTCCCGCCTCGTCGGCCGGTACGAGTTGGACGCGCTGCCCACCGCGCTGCACCTGGCTCGCACCGCGCCGAAGAGCGTCGGCGAGGTGCTGCTGCCGTACGCCGACGGTGAGGTGGCCGACCTGGTGGCCGACTGGCTCGACCGGCTCAAGTCGGCCCGCCCGGTCGCCCGGTCCTGGCTGCGGCGGCACCCGGAGTACGCCGTGCGGGCGCTGCTGCCGGCGGCCCTGGGCACGCCCGGCCCGCGCCGCCGGGCCGCCGAGCGGGCGCTGCGCCTGGTCGCCGCGGAGCACCGCGAGGTGCTCCTGGGCGTGGCCCGCGAGCACGGCGAGGAGGCGCTCGCCGCCGCCACGGCGATGCTCGACGCCGACCCGCTGGCCCAGCTTCCGGCCCGGATGCCGAGCCTGCCGGTGTGGCTGGACCCGGCGGTGCTGCCGCACGTGCTGCTGCGGGACCGCTCGGCCGCGCTGCCCGCCGATGCCGTCCGCCACCTCTGCACCATGCTCGCCATCTCCCCGCCCGGCGAGCCGTACCCGGGGGTGGAGATCGTCCGCACGGCCTGTGACACCGACTCGCTGGCGGAGTTCGCCTGGGCGCTGTTCGAGTGCTGGCAGGGCGCCGGCGCGCCGTCGAAGGACGCCTGGGCGTTCACCGGGCTCGGGCTGCTCGGCGACGACTCGACCGCGCGGCGGCTCGCGCCGCTGGTCCGGGCCTGGCCGGGTGAGAGCCAGCACACCCGGGCGGTGACCGGCCTGGAGGTGCTGGCGCAGATCGGCACCGACGTAGCGCTGATGCACCTCTACGGCATCTCGCAAAAGGTGAAGTTCCGGGGCCTGCGGGAGCAGGCGGCGCGCAAGGTCACCGAGGTCGCCGAAGGGCTGGGCCTGACGCCCGAGCAGCTCGGTGACCGGCTGGTGCCCGACCTCGGGCTGGACGCCGACGGCAGCCTGGTCCTCGACTACGGGCCGCGCCGGTTCACCGTCGGCTTCGACGAGCAGCTCAAGCCGTACGTGGTGGACGGCGCGGGGGCCCGCCGCAAGGACCTGCCCAAGCCCGGCGCCCGGGACGACGCCACGCTGGCGCCCGCCGCGCACAAGCGCTTCGCCGGCCTGAAGAAGGACGTCCGTACGCTCGCCGCCGACCAGATCCGCCGCTTCGAGACGGCGATGGTGACCGGGCGGCGCTGGCCGGCCGCGGACTTCCGCCGCTACTTCCTGTCCCACCCGTTGCTCTGGCACGTCGTCCGACGGCTGGTCTGGGCCACAGTGGACGGCTCCGGTCAGGTGGGCACCGCGTTCCGGGTGGCCGAGGACCGCACGCTCGCCGACGTCGACGACGAGACGTACGCGCTGCCTGATGACGCCACCGTCACCATCGCGCACCCGCTGCACCTCGGCGCGGCGGTGCCGGCCTGGGCGGAGGTCTTCGCCGACTACGAGATCCTCCAGCCGTTCCCGCAACTCGGCCGCGAGGTCTTCCACCTGGACGAGGCCGAGCGCACGGAGAAACTGCTGCACCGGCACATGGGCGTCACGGTCCCGGCCGGGCGGCTGCTCAGCCTGGAACGGCGGGGCTGGCGGCGCGGCACACCGCAGGACGCCGGCATCCAGAGCTGGCTGGAGCGCGAGGTCCCCGGCGGCCGGGCCGTGGTGATCGACCTCGACCCCGGCATCGCGGTCGGAATCGTCGACATGTTCCCCGACCAGAAGATCGAGGCGGTCTGGGTCAACGACGTGCCGTACGGCGACTGGTTCCAGCGCGGCGGCAAGGTCCGCCTGCGCGACCTGGACGACGTCACCGTCTCCGAGGTGCTGCGCGACCTGGCGGAGGTGACCCGGTGACCGCGCTCGACCCGGCCGTCGAGCGGGCCCAGCGTCCCCCGGCCGAGGTGCGGTACGCCGACGAGCTGGCCGCGCTGGCCGCGAACGACAACGACCCACGCCCGCCGGGCTGGCGGCTGAGCCTGCGCGCCGCGCGCCGGTTCATCCTCGGTGACCCGGCGGCCGGGATCCGGCGCAAGTTCGTCGGCGACCCGTCGCTGATCGACCGGGCACTGGTGGCGCTGGCGACCAGCCGCGGCCTGATGCTCGTGGGCGAGCCCGGCACCGCCAAGTCGTTGCTGTCCGAACTGCTCGCCGCCGCGGTCAGCGGCGACTCCACGCTCACCATCCAGGGCGGCGCGGCCACCACCGAGGACCAGATCCGCTACTCGTGGAACTACGCGCTGCTGGTCGCCGACGGCCCGTCGCCGCGTGCGCTGGTGCCGGCGCCGCTGCTGCGCGGCATGGCCGAGGGGCGGGTGGTCCGCTTCGAGGAGATCACCCGCTGCCCGCTGGAGGTGCAGGACTGCCTGCTGTCCCCGCTGTCGGACCGGGTCCTCGCCATTCCGGAGCTGCCGGGCGCCGACGCCATGGTGTTCGCCCGCGAGGGCTTCAACGTGATCGCCACCGCGAACACCCGGGACCGGGGCGTCAACGAGATGAGCGCCGCGATGAAGCGGCGGTTCAACTTCGAGACCGTCTTCCCGATTCCCGACCTCGGCACCGAGCTGGAGCTGGTCGAGGCCGAGGCGGGCGAGCTGCTGCGGCGCTCCGGCGTGACCGCGCCACCCCGGCGGGACCTGCTGGAGGTGCTGGTGACCACGTTCCGGGAGCTGCGGACCGGGATCACCGAACGCGGCGACGCGATGGAGCGGCTGTCGGCGGTGATGAGCACCGCCGAGGCGGTCTCGGTGGCGCACGCGGTCGGGCTGCGCGGCTGGTTCCTGCGCGGTGAGCCCGGCGACGCCGCCGACCTGGTGGCCTGCCTGGCCGGCACCGCCGCGAAGGACGACGCGGAGGACCTGGCCCGGCTGCGGCGATACCTGGAGCAGCAGGTGTCGCGACGCTCCGGCGCGCAGTGGCGGGCGGTGCACGACGCCCGGCACCTGCTGCCCGGGTGAGCGCCGTCGAGGCGCCCGGCGGCGTCACGTTCCTCGGCGTCCGGCACCACAGCCCGGCCTGCGCCCGGCTGGTCGCCGCCACGGTGGCGCGGCTGCGCCCGGCGTACGTGCTGGTGGAGGGGCCGGCGGACCTGAACGGGCGGATGGACGAGCTGCTGCTCGACCACCAGCTGCCGATCGCCGTGTTCACCGCGCACCGCGACGGCATGCGGCGGCACGCCTCTTGGAGCCCCTTCTGCGCGTACTCGCCGGAGTGGGTGGCGCTGACCGCCGGGCGGGAGGTGGGCGCGCAGCTGCGCTTCATCGACCTGCCCGCGTGGCATCCCGCGCTGTCCGACCGCGCCAACCGGTACGCCGACGCCGACGAGCGGTACGCCGAGGCGGTCCGCCGGCTGTGCGCCACCCTCGCCGTGGACAACGTGGACGCGCTCTGGGACCACCTGTTCGAGATCGGTCCGGACGACGGGCTGGCCGAGCGCCTCGACACGTACTTCGACCTGCTGCGCGGCGAGTCGGCGGCGGGGGATGACGACACCGCCCGGGAGGCGTACATGGCCCGCTGGGTACGCGCCGCCCGGCGCCGGGCCGCCGGCCGGCCGGTGCTGGTGGTGACCGGCGGTTTCCACCGTCCCGCCCTGGTCCGGCTCACCGCCGGCGACGACGCAGCGGACGACGACTGGCCGGAGGTCCCCGCCCCCGCACCGGACGCGGTGGCGGGCAGCTACCTCGTGCCGTACTCGTTCCGGCGCCTCGACGCCTTCGTCGGCTACCAGTCCGGCATGCCCTCCCCGGCGTACTACCAGCGGGTCTGGGAGGACGGCCCGCGCCGGGCCGCGGAGGCGCTCACCGAGGCGGTGGCGGCCCGGCTGCGCGCCCGGCGGCAGCCGGTCTCCACCGCCGACCTGATCGCCGCCCGGAGCATGGCCGGCGGCTTGGCCCGGCTGCGCGGCCACGCCCACCCGGGCCGGGTCGACGTGCTCGACGCTCTGGTGTCCGCGCTGGTCACCGACGCGCTCGACCAGCCGCTGCCGTGGGCGACCCGGGGCACCCTGGCACCCGGCGCCCACCCGGTGGTGGTGGAGATGGTCGCAGCGCTCAGCGGTGACCGGGTCGGTCGGCTGCACCCGGACACGCCGCTGCCGCCGCTCGTGCACGACGTCGACGCCGAGCTGGCACGGCACCGGATCGATCCGCACGAGACGGTCGAGCTGGACCTGACCGACGCCGCCGACCTGGCCCGCAGCCGCCTGCTGCACCGGCTGCGGCTGCTCGACGTGCCCGGCCACACCCGCGACAGCGGCCCGCGCGTGGGCGCGGACGCGCTGCTCACCGAACGCTGGTCGCCCGCGCCGTCGGCGGACCGGCTCGCCCGGGTGATCGAGGCCGGTGGGTACGGGCCGACCGTCACCGACGCCGTCACCGCCCGGATCGAGGAACGGGTGACGCTGCTCGGCGCAGACGTCGACGCGCTCGCCACGACGCTGTTCGACACCGCGCTGGCCGGGCTGCCCGAGCACTCCACCCGCACGCTCACCGCGATCGCCCGCGCCACCGGCGGGGTCACCGACCTGCGGGCGCTGGGCCGGGCGCTCGCAGTGGCGCTGGCGCTGTGGCGGCACGACCGGCTGCTCGGCAGCGCCGGGACGGCCCCGCTGGGCGCGCTGATCACCGCCGCCGTACGCCGGGCGCTCTGGCTCGTCGAGGGCGTGCGCGCCGCTGCCGCCCCGGCCGACCCGGGACGGCTCACCGTGCTCGTCGCGGTCCGGGACGCGGTCCGCCACGCCGGCCCGGCGCTCGGGCTCGACCGGGACGGCGTGCTGGCAGTGGCCGGGCGGGTGGCGGCCGACGCGGCGGCCCCGCCGGACCTGCGCGGCGCGGCGCTGGGCCTGACCTGGTCGCTGGGGGACGTGCCGGACGTCGCCCGCGCGGTCCGGGCGGTGGCCGCGCCGGACATGCTCGGCGACTGGCTGGGCGGGCTGTTCGCACTGGCCCGGGAGGAGGTGGTGGCGGGCGACGCGGCACTGCTGACCGTGGTGGACGAGCTGCTCGCCTCGATGGGCGCGCACGACTTCCTGGTGGCGCTGCCGGCGTTGCGGCAGGCGTTCGGCTGGTTCCCGCCCCGGGAACGGGCCGAGGTGGCCCGGCACGTGCAGACGCTGCGCGGCGGCGACGCGCCGCCCGGTGACCTGCTGCGGCTGGACGCCGACCCGCTGCTGGTGGCCGCCGCCCGCGCGGTGGAAGAGCGGGTCGACGCGGTGCTGACCCGGGAAGGCCTGTGGGAGGGGGACGGAACGTGAGCGACCCGATGCGGGAACGCTGGCGGCTGGTGCTCGGCGACGCCGCACAGGACAGCCTGGGCGGTCTGTCGGCCGACGCGGCCGGCCGGGACGCGGCGCTGGACTGGCTCTACGGCCGCGACGCCGAACTGGGCCGCCGCGACGTGCGGCGCGGCGGGTCCGGCCCGTCCGTGCTGACCACTGTGGACTGGCTCGACGGGATCACCCGGCTGTTCCCGAAGGAGACGGTGCAACGGCTGGAGCGCGACGCGGTCGAGCGGTACGGCATCCACGAGGTCGTCACCGACCCGGCGGTGCTGGCCCGGGTCGAGCCGAATCCGGCGCTGCTGCGCGCGGTGCTGCGCACCAAACACCTGATGAACCCGGACGTGCTGCGGCTGGCCCGGAAACTTGTCGAGGCGGTGGTGCGGCAGCTCGTCGAACGGCTGGCCGCGGAGGTGCGGCAGTCGTTCTCCGGGCCCCGGGCGCGCCGCCCCAGCCGTTTCCGGCAGGCCCGCAACTTCGACGTCCGGCGCACCATCCGGGCAAACCTGGCGCACTGGCGGCCGGACGAGCGCCGCCTGCACGTACGGCAGCCGCACTTCTTCTCCCGTACCCGCCGCCACCTGGACCGCTGGCAGGTGATCCTGCTGGTGGACCAGTCCGGTTCGATGCTCGGCTCGGTGATCCACGCCGCGGTGACCGCCGCCTGCCTGTGGGGGCTGCCGGGCGTCCGCACCCATCTGGTCGCCTTCGACACCGACGTGGTCGACCTGACCTCCGACGTGGACGACCCGGTGGAGCTGCTGATGAAGGTGCAGCTCGGCGGCGGCACCGACATCGCCCGCGCGGTCGCGTACGGCGCGCAGCTGGTGGAGAACCCGCGCCGGACCATCGTCGCGCTGGTGTCCGACTTCTACGAGGGCGGCGACGCCGGGCGGCTGGTCCGGTCGGTGCGGCAGCTCGTGGAGCAGGGCACGCACGTGCTGGCCCTCGCGGCGCTGGACGAGGAGGCCGACCCGGCGTACGACAGGGCCACCGCCCAGCGGCTCGCGGACGTGGGCGCGGCGGTAGGCGCGATGACGCCCGGCGAGCTGGCCGCGTTCGTGGCCGAGCACGTGGGCCGGTAGGGGGACCGCCATGACCCGCGAGGATCTGATCGCGCTCACCCCGGACGTGCTCGCCGCGCTGAGCAACAGGGGCCTGGTGAAGCGCGCCACCAGGGAGGTCGACGCCGGCGAGCGCCCCGCGCTCACCGTGGACGCCGACGGCGCGGTGCGTGCCGCGTACCCGGACGGGGTGACGGCGACGCTGCCCGCGGGCGCCGGCCTGGCAGCCGGGAGCTGCACCTGCCCGGCGCCCGGCGTGTGCCGGCACCTGCTCGCTGTCGTGCTGACCTACCAGCGCACGCACGGAGAGGCCCCGGGCCGCGAGGCCGCGCCCGACCGGAACGCCGGGCCGGGCCACGACGCCCCGCCCGGCCGGGAGGATGCCGGAGGCGAGCCGTGGCGCTGGTCGCCGGGCGACGTCACCGACGAGGAACTGGCCGCCGCGATCGGTGCCCCCGCGCTCGCCGCCGCGCAGCGGCGCCGTCGGCGCGGCTACACCGCCGTGGTCCACCGGCCCGACGCCGCCGACCCGGTCCCGCGCGTGGAGCTGCCCACCGGCACGGTCCGCTTCCTGATACCGCGCCAGGTCGGGTACGCGCGCGGCGACGCGGCCGACGACGGCGGCGAGGCGATCGCCCTCGCGGTGTGGGCGTGCCGGACGGCCGACCGGGAGCAGCCGGACCGCCCCGAGGCGCAGGTACGCGTCGGCGGCGCGGCCACCGTGACGGACCATCCGGCGCTGGACGCGGCGGTGGCGCTGGCCGCCGACGTGCTGCTGACCGGGGCCGCGCACCTGGGCTCCGGTGTGGACGCCCGGCTGGCGGCGGCTCGGCGCGACCTCGACGCGGCAGGTCTGCGCTGGCCGCTGCTGGCGGTGGAGGACCTGACCGGGCAGCTGGGGGCGTACGCGGCGCGCGGCGCCCGCTACCGGCCGGAGACCCTCGCCGACCTGCTCGCCGAACTGCCCGCCCGGCGGCGCGCGGTCGTCAACGCCGGCGCCACCCCACCGGAGCGGGTGCTCGGCACCCACGAGCCGGCGGAGACGCCGCTGCGGCGGGTGCGCCTGACCGGCCTCGGCGCCCGGGTCCGTGAGAGCGGCGGCGAGGTGGGTGTGGACGTGGTGCTCGCCCACCCGGCGGCCGTCTCCGTGCTGGTGCTGCGCCGCGCCTACTCCGTCACCGACGACGGCACGCCGCCCGGCCACGAGCTGGCCGGGCGGCGGGTCACCGGCACCACGCTCGGCGCGCTGGCCACCGGCAATGTGGTCTCCGAGTCGGCGGTGCGCAGCGCCGCGCATCAGCTCCGGTTCGCCGCCGGGCGGCTGGCCCGCACCACAGTCACCCCCGGCACCGGGTCGTGGTCCGAGCTGCCGCCCGGCCTGCTCACCGGCGACCCGGACGCGCTCGCCGCCGAGCTGGCCGGTCGGCCACCCCGGCTGCTGCGCCCCCGCACCGCCGCCGAGTCGGTGCGGGTCCTGGCGCTCGGCGAGGTGCGCGCCATCGGGTACGCGGCCGGCGAGCAGCGCCTGCACGCCACGGTGGCCGGGGCCGACGGCGGCACGGCGACGATCACCGCCACCCACCACGCCGCCGCCCCGGGCGCACTCGACGCGCTCGCGGCGGCGCTGGACGGCACGCACGGGCCGCCGCGCTTCGTCAGCGGGACGGTCCGCCGGGGCGCCGACGGGCTGGTCGTCGAGCCGCTGGCGGTGGTCGCCGACGCGGTGGTCGTACCCGATCTGGCACCCGGAGTGGGCGACGGCCGGCCGGCCGGCGCGGTAGGCGCCCGGCCCGACCCGGTCGCGGCTGTCCTCGGTACGGCGTCGGCGCTGCTCGCCCAGGCCGCGCACACCGGACTGCGGCACCTGCCGGCGGGCTTCCCGGACCGGCTGCGCGCGACGGCCGCCACGCTCGGCGGAGCCGGCCTGGAGCGTTGCGGCGCGACGCTGGCCGGGCTGGCGGCGACGCTCGGCGCCGACCCCGGCGAACCGGCGGTGCGGGCCTGGGTGGACGCCTGGATCCGGTTGTCCGTCACGGCGGAGTCCCGGTGAGCCGGTCCCCACCGGGGGAAAGGATCGCTACGGTGTGACGGTGGCGACCACGGCGGCGCAGGAGATCCAGGTGGGGGAGCGGCTGGTCCGCGTCTCCAGCCCCGACAAGCCCTACTTCCCGGAGCGCGGGCTGACCAAGCTGGACGTGATCAGCTACTTCCTGTCCGTCGGCGACGGCATCCTGCGCGCGCTGCGGGACCGGCCGACCATGCTGGAACGCTGGCCGCGCGGCGTGTTCGAGGGCGCCAAGGTGGCCACCCGGCAGACCAACAAGGGCGACGCGTTCTACCAGAAGCGGCTCCCGGCCGGCGCGCCCGACTGGGTCCGCACCGCCCACATCACGTTCCCGAGTGGCCGTACCGCCGACGAGGTGGCCCCGAGCGAGCTGGCCGTGGTGATCTGGGCGGCCAACCTGGGCACGCTGCGGTTCCACCCGTGGCCGGTGTCGAAGGACGACGTGGAGCACCCCGACCAGCTGCGCATCGACCTCGACCCGATGCCGGGCGTCGACTTCGCGCAGGTGGTGCCGGTGGCGCACGAGGTACGCGCGTTCCTGGCCGAGCTGGGCCTGGAGGGCTTCCCCAAGACCACCGGCGGGCGCGGCATCCACGTGTACGTCTCGATCGAGCCGCGCTGGAGCTTCGGCGAGTGCCGGCGGGCGGTGCTCGCGCTCGGCCTGGAGATGCAGCGCCGCCTGCCCGACCTGGTCACCACCACCTGGTGGCGCGACCAGCGGGACCGGCCGGTCTTCGTCGACTACAACCAGATGGCCCGCGACCACACCATGACCTCGGCGTACTCGATCCGGCCGACGCCCGCCGCGCTGGTCTCCGCGCCGCTGGACTGGTCCGAACTGGACGACGCGCGCCCGGAGGACTTCGACGTGCTCAGCATGCCCGAGCGGTTCGCCGGGCGCGGCGACCCGCACGCCGGGCTGGACGGGCGGCGGTACTCGCTGGAACCCCTGCTGGAGCGGGCCGACGCCGAAGGGCTGGAGCCGCCGCCGGAACGCTGACCGGTCAGTCCCAGGGGCTCTGCGTGCCGTCGAACTCCTCGAACACCAGCCAGGTACGTGTGGACAGCACCCCGGCGATGCTCTGCACCCGGTCCAGCACCACGTCCCGCAGCGTCGCGTTGTCCGGCGCCCGGACCAGCGCGAGGACGTCGTGCTCTCCGCTGAGCAGCGCCGCGTGCTCGATGTAGCGCACCCGGGCCAGCTCGGCGGAGACCTCCCGCCAGGTGTTCTGCTCGATGGTCAGCGCGATGTACGCCGACGTGCCCAGCCCGGCCGGCTCCGGCGCCACCCGCGCGGTGAACCCGGTCAGCACCCCGTCGCGCAGCAGCCGCTCCACCCGGGCGTACGCGTTGGTGCGCGAGACGTGCACCCGTTCGGCGAGCGTACGGATCGACGTGCGGGCGTCGCGGACCAGTTCGCGCAGGATCCGCCGGTCCACCTCGTCGAGCGGCCCGGCCGAACGTCCCGTTCCGCCCGCCGCGCCCGGTGTGGTGCCGGTCTCCTGGCTCACCTCAGCCGCCCTCCCGTGCCATTCGTCCCGCGTTCATCCCGCATGTTGAGTCAATCATCCACGACCGGGAGCATAGGGCCACCACACGTCCAGGAGGTCCCCGCCGTGACGACCACACCCCAGGCGGTCCGCAGGGCATCCCCGCGCACCCGCCGGAAGACCACCCCGGCCGCACCCGACCCGTCGGCCGGCTTCATGCCGCAGGCCGAACCGGTCCGGCTGCTCGAATCCGACGGGACCCCGCTGCCGGCCCGCGACGACTACCCGGAGCCGCCGGTCGAGACGCTGCGCGAGATGTACCGGCGCATGGTCGTCGGCCGCCGCTTCGACGTGCAGGCCACCGCGCTCACCAAGCAGGGCCGCCTCGCCGTCTACCCGTCCGCGCGCGGCCAGGAGGCGTGCCAGATCGGCGGCGTCCTCGCGCTGCGCGACACCGACTGGGTGTTCCCCACCTACCGCGAGTCGATGGCGCTGACCGCGCGCGGCCTCGACCCGGTCGAGGTGCTCACGCTGCTGCGCGGCGACTGGCACTGCGGGTACGACCCGGCCGTCACCCGCACCGCGCCGCAGTGCACCCCCCTGGCGACCCAGTGCGTGCACGCCGCCGGGCTGGCCTACGGCGAGTCGTACCAGGGCCGCGACACCGTGGCGCTGGCGTTCATCGGCGACGGCGCCACCAGCGAGGGCGACTTCCACGAGGGCATCAACTTCGCCGCCGTGTTCAAGGCCCCGGTGGTCTACCTGGTGCAGAACAACAAGTACGCGATCAGCGTGCCGCTGTCCCGGCAGACCGCCGCGCCGAGCCTCGCGTACAAGGGCGTCGGCTACGGCGTACCCAGCGAGCAGGTCGACGGCAACGACCCGGTGGCCGTGCTCGTGGTGCTGGAGCGCGCCGTCGCGCACGCCCGCGCCGGCAAGGGCCCCTACCTGGTCGAGGCCCACACGTACCGGATGGAGCCGCACACCAACGCCGACGACCAGACCCGCTACCGCGACGCCGACGAGGTCGAGGCGTGGCGCGACCGCGACCCGATCGCCCGGCTCGAGGCGTACCTGCGGGCCAAGGGCGTGCTCGACGACGCCGCCGTCGCGGCGATCGCCGACGAGGCCGAGGAGTACGCCGCCGCGCTGCGCCGCCGGATGGACGCCCACCCGACCGTGGACCCGCTGAGCCTGTTCGACCACGTGTACGCGGAGCCGACGCCGCAACTCGTCGAGCAGCGCGAGATGGTCCGGGCCGAGCTGGCCGCCGACGCGGAGGGGGACGCCTGATGGCCACCATGACCATGGCGAAGGCGCTCAACGCCGCGCTCGCCGACGCGATGCTCGACGACGAGCGGGTCGTCGTCTTCGGTGAGGACGTCGGCCAGCTCGGCGGCGTCTTCCGGATCACCGACGGGCTCCAGGCCCGCTTCGGCGACAAGCGCTGCTTCGACACCCCGCTCGCGGAGGCCGGCATCGTCGGGTTCGCCGTCGGCCTGGCCATGTCCGGGCTGCGGCCGGTGGTCGAGATGCAGTTCGACGCGTTCGCGTACCCGGCGTTCGAACAGATCGCCTCGCACGTGGCGAAGCTGCGCAACCGCACCCGCGGCGCGCTGAGCGTGCCGATCGTCATCCGCGTGCCGTACGCCGGTGGCATCGGCGGCGTCGAGCACCACTGCGACTCGTCCGAGGCGTACTACGCGCACACCCCCGGCCTGAAGGTGGTCACCCCCGCCACCGTGGACGACGCGTACTCGCTGCTGCGCGCCGCCATCGACGACCCGGACCCGGTGGTGTTCCTGGAGCCCAAGAAGCTCTACTTCACCAGCGCCGAGGCGGACCTGCCGGCCCGTACCGCGCCGATCGGCAGCGCCGTGGTGCGCCGCCCCGGCACCGACGCCACCCTGATCGCGTACGGCCCGGCGGTGCCGATCGCGCTGGCCGCCGCCGAGGCCGCCCGCGAGGAGGGCTGGGACCTCGAGGTCGTCGACGTACGCAGCATCGTGCCGTTCGACGACGCCACAGTCACCGCCTCGGTCCGCCGTACCGGCCGGTGCGTGGTGATCCAGGAGGCGCAGGGCTTCGCCGGTGTCGGCGCAGAGATCGCCGCCCGGGTGCAGGAACGCTGCTTCCACGCGCTGCACGCCCCGGTGCTGCGGGTGTCCGGGCTGGACATCCCGTACCCGGCGCCGATGCTGGAGCACACCCACCTGCCCTCGGTCGACCGGGTGCTGGACACCGTGGCCCGCCTGCAGTGGGACGACCAGCCCGACACGCGGTGGGTGGCGGCATGAGCGAACGCACCGAGCGGAGCGAGGGCCGTGAGGGCATGCCCGGTCAGCGCGGCATGAGCACGGCTGTGGGAACCCGGGACTTCCTTCTTCCCGACCTCGGGGAAGGGCTCAGCGAGGCGGAGATCGTCGAGTGGCGGGTCGCCGTCGGCGACGTGGTCACCGTGGACCAGAGCGTGGTCGAGGTGGAGACCGCCAAGGCCGTCGTCGACGTGCCCTGCCCGTACGCCGGACGGGTCGTGGCCCTGCACGGCGCGGCCGGTGAGGTCCGCCCGGTGGGTCAGCCGCTGATCACCATCGCCCCGCTCGACGACGCACCCGACCCGCACGCCACCTACCGCGAGGAGGAGCGGGCCGGGTCCGGCAACGTCCTGATCGGCTACGGCACAGGGCACGGCGGCTCGGGCCGACGGAGGCGTCGGCCGCGGCTGGCGCTCGCGCCCGAGCCCGGCGCGCCCGCCTCGGCGGACTCCTCGGCCGTGACCGGCTCCGCGTCCAGCCCGGTGGCCGTGACTGGCTCTTCGGTTTCGGCGGGTCCGGCTCCGGCTGGCTCGTCGGTTCCGGCGGGTGCTCCCGCCCTGGCGGGACCGCCGGCCCCGGGCGGCCTGTCCGCGTCGGCGGGCCGGGCGGCCGCTGCGGAGGCGGCCGGCGGATCGGCGGCGCCGTTGGTCATCTCGCCGATCGTGCGGCGGCTGGCGAAGGAGCACGGCATCGACCTGGCGTCGCTGCGCGGCACCGGGCCGGGCGGCGTGATCCGCCGGGCCGACCTGGACGCCGCCGTGGCCGCCTCCACCACCGCCGCCTCGGCGGCCCGGCTGGCAGCGGTGCCGGACGCCCCGGCCGCCCACGTCGGGCTCGCCCCGGCCGGCGACGGTGACACGGTCATCCCGCTCACCGGCATCCGCAAGGTGATCGCCGACAAGCTCTCCCGCAGCCGCCGGGAGATCCCCGAGGTGACCATCTGGGTCGACGTGGACGCCACCGGCCTGCTGGAGACGCGCGCCGCGATCAACGCCGCCACGCCGGAGGCACCGGTGAGCATCCTGGCCCTGCTGGCCCGGATCTGCCTCAGCGGCCTGCGGAAGTTCCCGCAGCTCAACGCGCACGTCGACACCGAGGGGCAGCGGATCATCCAGTCTGCGGGCGTGCACCTGGGCATCGCCGCGCAGACCGACAGGGGCCTGGTCGTCCCGGTGCTGCGCGACGCGCAGCGGCTCACCACCCGGGAACTGGCCGCCGCGCTCGCCGAGACCACGGCGGCGGCCCGGGCCGGCACGCTGCCGCCGGCGCGGCTGACCGGCGGGACGTTCACCCTCAACAACTACGGCGTGTTCGGCGTGGACGGCTCCACACCGATCATCAACCACCCGGAGGCGGCGCTGCTCGGCGTCGGCCGGATCGTCGACAAGCCGTGGGTGGTGGACGGGCAGCTCGCCGTCCGCAAGGTGACCCAGATCAGCCTCACCTTCGACCACCGCGTGTGTGACGGTGGCGTGGCGGGCGGCTTCCTGCGCCACGTGGCCGACTGCGTCGAGCAACCCGCCCTCCTGGTCGCCAACGTCTGACCCCCGCCCTCCCGGCACCCGGCCCCGGCCCTCCCCACAGAGGACCGGGGCCGCGCCCGTCCTCCTCCGCCCGCCCGCCCGCGATCTTGCACTTGCGGCCCGTGATGTGCCCGATTCGCACCCTTCTCCAGGGCCGCAACTGCAAGATCTGTGAAGGTGTTTGTCAAGCGTTGGTTTCGAGGGTGCGCCAGATTTGGCGGGCTTTGTAGCGTTTGAGGCTGCGGGTGATTTCGGCTGGGGTGCGGCCTTCGGTGGTGCGGCGTTCGACGTAGTCCTTGGTGGGTTGGTGGCATCGTTGGCGGGTTTTCGCGATGGTGTGTAGGGCGGCGTTGAGGGTGCGGTCGCCGCCTCGGTTGAGGCGGTGGCGGATGGTGCGTCCGGAGTTGGCGGGGACGGGGCTGGCGCCGGCGAGTGAGGCGAAGGCGGCTTCGTTGCGGAACCGGCCGGGGTGTGACCAGGCGGTCAGTGCGATCGCGGCGGTGACGGGGCCGATCCCGGGTTGGTCGAGCAGGGTGGGGCAGAGCTTGTCGACCAGGGTGCGGATCTCGGTGAGGTTGGCTTTCAGGAGCTTCTCGAGGGTCAGGATCTGCTCGGCCAGGGCTGCCAGTTGAGTGCGGCGCAGTCGGTCAAGTCCGCTGCCGCTGCCGCTGCCGCTGCCGGTGCCGCTGC
Organism: Micromonospora sp. CA-248089; assembly: GCF_050948515.1. Lineage (NCBI taxonomy): Bacteria > Bacillati > Actinomycetota > Actinomycetes > Micromonosporales > Micromonosporaceae > Micromonospora > Micromonospora sp. CA-248089. Next base: position 3,562,019 of record NZ_CP192016.1, on the reverse strand, counting down.
CGCTGCTGGTGCCGCTGCCGCTGCCGGTGCCGCTGCCGCTGCCGCTGCCGCTGCCGGTGCCGGTGGTGAGGGTGGTGGCGTGTTGGACCTGCCGCAGGGTGTTCAGTCCGCGCATCTGTGTGCGTAGATCGTCGTCGGCGGTGAGGATCAGCGATTTGAACAGGTTGATGGTGGCGGTGCGGGTGTCGCTGTAGTGGCGGCGGCAGACGTGCAGCAGGCGCAGGGCTTCCCGGTCGCCGTCGGCGCGGGGCGTGGCGACGTGGTCGGCGGCCAGCACCGCGCGAGCGGCGTGCACGGCGTCCAACGCGTCGGACTTGCCGCCTCGCCGACGGCGTCCGGCAGCGGGTTTGGGTGCTTCCAGGACGTCCTCACCCGCGGCGCGCAGGACACGCAGCAGACCGACCCCGTGACACCGGGCGCCGTCCAGGGCCCAGGCCCGCCGGCCCGTTCCCAGCCCGGTCGTCTGCCGCCCGGCCCAGGCCAGCAGAACAGCGGCGCCGTCGGCGGTGGCCGGCACGGTGATCTCGGCCAGCACTGTCCCGACCGGGGTGAGCACCGCGGCGGTGTGCGTATCGGTATGGGTATCCACACCGATGACCGCGTCAACACGGCCGGCCAGACGATCTGCCAGGATGGAAGGCACGGACGGTTCTCCCTTGCACGGGACGACGTTCGGACGGCGTCGGCCCGGGAGACGATCACCCGGCGGCACATCTGTGATGAGTCACGCGACACCAATCGCGGACAGGCTTCTGATCAGGCCAGCAAGGTGGGCCGGGCCGACGCCGGCAACCCACGAGGACAGGTCGCACTCCACGGCACACCCTTCTGCGGTGGCCAGATCTTGCATGAGTCACTCGTCGATCACCGACGTCGAACCCTACCGATACCAACCCCTCCCGGAACCGGCCCACCTATAGAAGCGTCGCGGCAGCGGTGCGGCTCGCGTTGGGGGTGATGTCGTCCAGCGCTGTCCGCCTTGCGAGACCGTTGTTCCGGCGGTTGGGTTCGCTCGAGATCTTGGTAGGAAAGCGCCCCTATGAGGGCTGTCATGTCCCGGGACATGTGTCAATGGGAAGTCCCGATAGATGTGTCATGGGTTGTGGATCGTGGGGGTGGGGGTGAGGGGGATGTAGTTCTTGTCGGGGTCGAGGTGGAGATGGCCGATGGGTTGGCCGTCGGGGTGGTAGATGGTGACGTGGTTGTTGTCGCGGATGGCGGTGACGGTGGTGCCGGCGTGGGTGGCGCCGACGCTGGTGCGGTGTCCGGCGATGGCGATGGCGCCGTTGCTGGCCACGGGGCAGTGGTGCAGGGTGGCGTCGGTTTGCAGGGGTGTGCTGGTGGGTCCGCCGAGGGTGGGTGCGTGGGTCCAGGCGTGGGCGGGTGTGGTGCGGCGGGGTAGGGCGCTGTGGCGGCGTTGGGTGTTGTAGTAGCGGCGGTAGGTGTCCAGGAGTGTTTGCAGGGCGGTGAGGGTCTGTGGTGGGGGTTGGGTGCTCAGCCATTTTTTGAGGGTTTGGTGGTGGCGTTCGACCTTGCCGCAGGTTTGTGGGTGGTAGGGGCTGGAGTTGATCGGGCGGGCGCCGTGGTCGATCAGGGTTTGCACGAAGGTGGAGATTGATCCGGGTCGGGTCCGGCGGCTGGTGAACGCGATGCCGTTGTCGCTGAGCACGATGGCTGGCACGCCGTAGGCGGTGAACGCCTGTCTGATCGCGGTGATCGCGGCTCGGGCGGTCTCCGCGGCGGCGGCGTGGCAGGCGACCAGGGTGCGGGTGCAGTCGTCCAGGACGTCGAAGACGACAACCGTGCGGCCGTCGGCGAGTTTCACTTCGGTGGCGTCGATCTGATAGCAGTCGCGGGGCCGGGCATAGCTGAAACGCCGCCACGAACTACGCGGTCGTTTAGCCGGAGTAGCCACGAGCAGGTCATGTCGGGCCAGCACCCGGTTGACCGTCGAGCGTGACGGCACCGACCAGGACGCGCCGATGCGCCGGCGCACCTCGCCCAACGCGTCTCGGATGAAGTCCGCCCCGTTGTCCGGGCCCAGTTCAACACGCAGTTTGCAGATCCACGCGTCCACCTCCGGCGGCGTGACCCGCGGACTACTACGCGGACGCCGGGATCGTTCCTGCCACTGACCCTCGGCCCGGATACGTGCGCGGTGCCGGTACACCGTGCGCACCGACACCCCGTGCTCACGCGCGAACTCGGCCGCGTTCACCCGAACCCCCGCCGCCAGCAGCGCGTCCAGCAGGTTCATCACATGCCGCCGAGAAGCCATGCCCGGCAGCACATACCACCCGACCCAAGATCCCTACCACCTGACACATGTATCGGGACTTCAACGCTGACAGATGTCATGGGACTGAACAGCCCCTATGAGGGCCGTTTCGTACCAAGATCTCGCACTGCCTCTCGCCTTCATCCGTCGATCATGAGGTTGACCGGGGCAAAACGGACACCGCGTGCCGTCAACTTCATGATCGACGGGCCGGGGGCGTGCCGGGGGCCGGGGGGCGTGGGCGGGGGGACAGGGAACCGGGCGGAGGGCGCGTGGGGCGCAAGCGGGGACGGGAATTACCTGTCCGGCACGATTCTCCGCAGCTGTTTCCGAGCAATTCCGCCGAAGGTGCCACGGCGCGATCCCAGGCCTACAGAATGTGGGCGAGAGGGTTCGGAAATGGGGGGCGAAATATGTTTGCGAGGCGCCGACTGACGCTTTTCGCGATGACCGTCGCAGCCGCGCCGCTGGCGGTCGGCGCGTGTACCGCCGGCCCGAAGTCGGTGGCGAAGCGGGCCGAGGCGGCGCCGCCGTCGGTCACCGTGTCGCCGGCCGACCGCACCCGGGACGTGCCGATCAGTGCGGAGGTGGGAACGAAGGTCAGCAACGGCAAGGTCACCGCCGTCAAGCTGACCGACGACAAGGGGAACGCGGTGCCGGCCCAGCCGCGTGAGGACGGCTCCAGCTGGGTGCCGGACCGGCCGCTCGTCAATTCCCGGACGTACACGGCGGAGGTGACCGCGACCGGCGATTCCGGTAAGACCGCCACGCAGAAGACGACGTTCACGACGATAGCCAAATCCACCAAACCGGCAGTCACCAGCGAATTGTATTTCCGGCCGAATCAGACGTACGGGACGGCGATGCCGGTCGTGCTCGGATTCGACCCGCCGATTCCGAAGGAGGCGCGTGCGGACGTCCAGCGCCGGCTGTTCGTGAAGACCGATCCGCCGCAGCCGGGCACGTGGTCCTGGGTGGCCGACGGCAAGCAGGCCGAGTACCGGGCGCCGGACCGGTGGAAGCCGGGTACGAAGATCAGCGTGCGCAGCGCGTTGCAGGGTCTGCCGATCGGCAAGGACGCGGTCGGCGACTCCGACCGGGTGGCGAGCGCCAAGGTCGGCCGGCAGGTGACGCTGGACATCGACAACGAGACCAAGCAGATGACCGTCTACCAGGACGGCAAGGTGCTCAAGAAGATCCCGGTCAGCCTCGGCAAGCCGAGCACGCCGACGTCGAGCGGCGCCATGGTGATCATGGAGAAGCACGAGCACACCACGTTCGACACCCGCGGTGAGCCCAACGGTGGCTACGTGGTCGACGTGGACGACGCCCAGCGGCTGACCTGGGGCGGCGAGTTCATCCACTCGGCGCCGTGGTCGGAGGGCGACCAGGGGAGCACGAACGTCTCGCACGGCTGCACCAACGTCTCGGCGACCGCCGCGGACTGGCTGATGGGCTTCACGCAGGTCGGCGACCTGGTGACGGTCAAGGGCACCGAGGTGAAGCTCGACCAGGGCAACGGCTTCACCGCCTGGAACGTCGGCTGGGACGAGTTCGCCAAGGGCAGCGCGCTGCCCGTACCGGCGGGGCTGAAGCCCACGCAGAGCCCCACGCCGCACCCGGGCGCGGTGGCCGGCGGGTCGTCACCGGCCCCGGCCCCCTCGCGGAGCAACAGCGGCGGCTGAACCTGGGGAGGAACGGCCACGGGGCCGGCCCGCGTCCGCGCGGGCCGGCCCCGCGCCGTGCTCAGTCGAGGTCGACGCGGGCCACCCCGGTCGCGGTCAGGCTGCCCAGCCAGAGGTGGCGGCCGTGCTGCCGCACGCCGGTGACCATCGGGTACGCCCCGCTCGGGCCGTGCAGCGTGCGCAGCACCCGGCCGGTGCCGTCGACCAGCGCGACCAGCCCGTAGCGGCGTGGCTGCGGCTGCACCGCGCCGGGTAGCAGGGCCACGATCTGCCGGACCCGGGGATGCGGCAGCAACCGTTCCATCGCCCGCAGCCGAGGGCTGGGCAGCGCGACCCAGTACGTGCCGTCGCCGACCGCCGAGACGTTGTCCGGGTACGCGGGCAGGTCGGTGAGCACCGTGGCCCGCCCGCCGGGCAGGTCCACCCGGAGCAGCCGGTGGGTGGCGGTCTCGGCGAGCATCAGCGCCGACTCGTCCGGGGTGAGCGCGAGCCCGTTGGGAAAGTAGAGCCCGTCGGCCACCACGTCGGTGCGCCCGGTGCGTCTGTCGTAGGCGAGGACGCGCCCGTTGGGCCGGTGCTCCAGCAGGTCGCGTTTCCAGTGCGACAGCGGGAACCGGTCGGAGGAGTCGGTGAAGTAGACGGTGCCGTCGCGGGCGACCGCCGCGTTGTCGGCCAGGTGCACCGGCGGCGCGGTGCCGGTCAGCTCGTGCACCCGTCCGGCCGGGTCGACCCGCAGCAGCCCCCGGTACGCGTCGCAGACCAGCAGTCCGCCGTCGACCGGATCGCGCTCGATGCCCAGCGGTCGTCCGCCCGTCTCGGCCAGCAGGGTGGGCGGCGTGCCGGGCGGGGAGTCGGCCGGCCACCACCAGAGTCGGCCGTCCTCGTCACCGCTGACCACCCGGCCGTCCCCGTCGACCACCACGTCCTCCGGGCCGTGCCCGCCGGCCGGCAGCGGCAGCAGGTCGGCCCGGTCGAGCCGGGTGTCAGCGGGCGCCCAGGGGCCGGTGAGCGGCGGCGGTACGGTCGCCGGCTCGCGGACCGGCCGGATCAGCAGTGGGGCACGCGGGCGGGGGACGGCCATCGGCTCATTGTGGCCCGGCGGCGTCGCGAAGGGCAGTGCCCGACGGCGTTTCGTGCGCGTGGCGGGGGGCTGCGGGATGACCCTGAGACGGCTCGGGGTCGGGTCCCGGACAGTACCCGGAACCCACCGCCGCGAGGCCCGGAAATGTCGGTGGGCCCGGGTAGGTTGGGGCGCATGGTACACAGCGTTGAGCGCTTCCACGTGGCGATGGACGTGCGCGATCACGTGGTCGAGCTGCGCCCGGTCGGCGAGATCGACATCGCCTCCGTGACGGCGTTCCGGGCCGCGCTCTGGGCGGCGCCGGCCCGGCCGGTGCTGCGGGTCGACCTGTCGGGTGTGCGGCTGCTCTCCGCCGCCGGCGTCCGCGCGCTCGTCGCCACCCACCTGCGGGTCCGGGCCCGCGGTGGTGAGCTGGTGCTCACCGATCCCGACCCGGTCGTGGCCCGCGTGCTGCGGGTGACCGGCCTGCACCGGGTGCTCCCGGTGCGCTGCTCGGATCGCGAGCACGAGCTGGTGGCCTGCGCGGCCTGAGCACCGAACCGGCCGGGCGGCCGCGACCGAGGCGCCGCGACCGAGCGGGACATGCGCCGGGCCGCCGGCGTGAGTGCCGACGGCCCGACGTGAACGGCCCTGCGCTCAGCGCACGCCGAGCAGGTCCACCACGAACACGAGCGTCTCGTTGGGCTTGATGACGCCGCCCGCGCCCCGGGCGCCGTAGCCCAGGTGCGGCGGGATGGTGAGCTTGCGCCGGCCGCCGACCTTCATGCCCACGACGCCCTGGTCCCAGCCGGCGATGACCTGGCCGCCGCCGAGCGGGAACTCGAACGTCTCACCCCGGTTCCACGAGGCGTCGAACTCGCGGCCGTTCGAGTGGGCCACGCCCACGTAGTGCACGCTCACCAGTTGGCCCGGGCGGGCCTCCGGGCCGTCGCCGACGGTGATGTCCTCGACCACCAGATCGGCGGGCGGCGCGCCCTCGATCGGGCCGACCTCGGGCTTGTCCATGAACGGTCTCCTCGGGTGCTGACGGTGTGGTCACCGTCGATCCTGCCGGATCGCGACCGGCCGATACGCGCCGGTCCCCGCACACCGGCGTGGCGGGGACACGAAAGAGGCGGGCGTCGCCTGTCGGCGACGCCCGCCTCCGGGCGAGCTGGTCACTTCAGCCAGGGGAGACGCTGGACCAGGGGGAGCTTCGCCCAGACTCGGCCGAGGCCGAGGGTGTTGCCGGCGCCCACCAGGGCCAGACCGGCCAGCAGACCCGCGTAGATGAGGTGGTCGTCCATGAAGGGGTTGTTCGCCGGGGGCAGCACGGCCGTCCACATCAGGACCAGGAGCAGCCCGCCGGCGACGGCGGCGATCCGGATGCCGATGCCGAGCATGAGCGCGACACCGATGCCGAGCAGGCCGAGCATGAACAGCCAGTCCGCCCAGGCCGCGCCGGCCAGGTTCTGGTAGAAGCCCGCGAACGGTCCCTCGACGGCGTTGCCGAGGAAGCCCTTGGTCGGGCTGCCGCCGTTGATCCAGGCGTTCTTCGCCGGGGTCTCGTGGCCGAGGCCGAACATCTTGTCGAGGAAGGCCCAGAGGAACACCCAGCCCAGGGCGAGCCGCAGACCGGCCCAGACGTACCGGGTGGCCTTCTGGCGGGTGGTCTCGGTGTGCGCCGCCGGAGCGGTGGTGACGGCGGGGGTCCGCTTGACGGCGGGGGTCCGCTCGATTGTCGCGGTCATTGTCTCCACGTCCCTTCCTTGCCTCGCACCGCGCTTCCCGGTGGCACATTCATTCCACCGCCGCGCCGTCTCCCGGAGCAGGGCCGAGCGGTGCCCTCCTGACCGGGTCCTTGGTCCCGTCCGGACCCGGTCCGGTCGGCCCCTCGCGGCCGGTCCGCCGCCCCTGACCAGGGCGTACGCCGGCGGCCTACCGTCGCAGGTGAAGACCCGGCACGAGGAGGTCGTGATGAGGACGTGGCAGGTGGCAGACGTGATGACCAGGGACGTCGCCACGGTGACGGCGGAGACGCCGTACCGCGAGATCGTCGACGTGCTGGTGCGGCAGCGGATCAGCGGCGTGCCGGTGGTGGACTCGTTCCGCCGGGTGCTCGGGGTGATCTCCGAGGCGGACCTGCTGCACAAGGTGGAGCGGACCGGCCACCCGGACGAGCGGCGGGTCTTCGAGGGACGGCGTCGCCGTACCGCGCGGGAGAAGGCGGGCGCGCTCGTCGCGCGGGACCTGATGACCGCCCCGGCGGTCACCACCCACGAGCGGGCCACGCTCGCGGCGACCGCCCGGATGATGGACCACGAGGCGGTCAAGCGGCTGCCCGTGCTGGACGACCTGGGCCGCCTGGCCGGCATCGTCACCCGCGGTGACCTGCTGCGCGTGCACCTGCGTACCGACGCGGAGATCCGCGAGGAGGTCGTGCGCGAGGTGCTTCGCCGGGTGCTGTCCGTGCGCGACGGTCTGGTCACGGTCCAGGTCCGCGGCGGCGAGGTCACCATGGACGGGCGGCTGGACCGGCGCAGCGCCGTCGACCTCGCCGGCCGCCTCGCCGCCCAGGTGGCGGGCGTGGTCGCGGTGCACAACGCCATCGGGTACGACGTGGACGACACCACGCTGATGGAGCTGGACCCGGTGCACGCCACCCCGGTCGCCTGAGCGCCGCCACCCGGGCCTCACCTCTCAGGTGGGGCCCGCGGTGGCGAGCTGGGCGGCGAGCAGCGCCGGCGCCTCGGCCAGCGAGGGGCCGTACCAGGTGAGGTGCCGGCCGGAGACCAGCGCCGCGGGTACGCCGGGGAACGCCTCCGGCCCGTCGTCGGCGGTGAACCGGTACGGCTCGTCGGGCAGCACCACCAGCTCCGGCGCGCGGGCGCGCAGCTCGTCCAGGCCGGGCCGGGGATAGCGTTCCGGGTCGCCGGCCCAGCCGTTGCGTACGCCGAGCCGGGCCAGCACGTCCCCGGCGAACGTGTCCCGGCCCAGCACCACCCACGGGCGCCGCCACACCGGCACCACGGCGGTGGGCACGCGTTCGGGCGCCGGCAGCGCGGCCCAGGCGTGGCGGGCGTCCCGCAGCCACCGCGGCTCGGCCGGCACGCCGAGCGCGACGACCAGCTCACCGAGCTGGTCGAGGGCCTCCGGGACGGTACGCGGGAAGGTGACCCGGACCGGCACCCCGGCCGCGCGCAGCGCCTCGGCGTCGGCGAGCCGGTTCTCCTCCTCGTTGAGCAGCACCAGATCCGGCTCCAGCGCGAGCACCCGGTCCAGGTCCGGGTACTTCGTCCCACCGACCCGGGCGACGTCCAGCCCGGCCGGATGGGTGCACCAGTCGGTCGCACCGACCAGCACCTCCGGGCGGGTGGCCGCGACCGCCTCGGTCAGCGACGGCACCAGCGACACCACCCGCACCGCGTCTCCTTCCCCCGGACCGGCCGTCAGCGGGCCGGGGTGGCCACTGCGTCGGCGTTCTCCGGCGGCAGGCCCGCGACCGGCAGGCCCTTGCGTACCGCCCAGTCGACAGCGGCACGCAGGTCCGCGGTGGGCAGCGGCCGCCGGGTCGTCACCCCGACCGCCGCGTGCACGATGTACGCCATGAACGGGTACGACCGGGCCAGCGCGCCGATCGCGTCGTGCAGCCGGCGTACCACCTCCAGCGCGGCCGGTTCGTCGAGTCCCGGCAGGACGAGCTGGAACTCGTTCTCGGTGACGCGCACCGCGCGGTCGACCGGCCGCAGCGCCGCCGTGATCGCGGTGAGCACGGCGTGCCCCTCCCGGGCGACGCCGCGGCGGCCGAAGCGTTCCGGCGAGCCGGGCGGTGCGTCCACCCGGATTCCGATCAGCGCCACGGGCAGCGTGCCGGAGGCGGTGACGCCGTCCGCGCCGGACCACCGGGCCAGGCCGGGCTCGTCCAGCATCGTCTCGGCCGGCTGCGCCGGCAGGTGGGTCCGGTCGCCGCGGCGGGCCAGCATCCGCAGCGCCGCCTCGGCGCGCGGTTCACCCGGCCCGGCCGGAATGTCCCGCACCCGGGCGATCGCCTCGTCCAGCGCGGTGCGTGCCGCGGCGGGCAGCCGCTCGGCGAGCTGCTCGCGCAGCCGGATCGTCTCGTGCAGCGCCTCGTCGCGCCGGAAACCCCAGCGTCCCTCGAACAGCCGGCCGGCCTCGAGCGTCGGGGCGGGCGCCACCTCGGCCCGGTCGTGTGCGACGAGAGTGGCGCCGAACCGCGGGCTCAGCGCCACCACCGTCCACTCCCGGGCCAGCGCCTCCGTCTCGTCCAGCGTCACCCCGTAGATCCCCTCGGGCAGGTCCGGCGGCGGCCCGCCGACCATCGCCACCACCGTCACGGCGGCGCGGCCGGCGATGCGCCGGTAGACCTCGCGCTCCCGGGCGAAGTACGGCAGGCGCTGGAACAGCGCGAGCACGACGAGTGGGCCGTCCTCGGCCTCGGCGAGCGCGGCGCGTTCGATGGCGTGGGAGACGGCGACGAGACTGCGTTTGGTGAACTGTTCCGGGGTCCGTCCGCTGGGCACGGGCAGAGCCTAGAGGGACAGGCGCGGTTGCGCACCGGTCGGCCGGGGGGTGCGTGCCGCACCGCCTACACTCGGGCGTCGACCGGACGAGGGGGGATCGGGGCGAGATGACGAGCACAGGCAGCGCGACCGCGTCCTGGCTGCGGCCGATCCCGCCCGGCGCCGCGCCGTGTCTGACCCGCGCGGGCCACCTCGGTCACGCCGGCCGGCGGCTCGGCGACCTGGTGCAGGGCCGCCCGCCGGGTGTCACGGGCAGTCAGTGGAGCACCGCCGGACGGGCGTCGCTCGACCTGGTGGTCTGCGCCGCCGACACCGGGCTGCCGCGCTTCGCGGTGCGGTTCACCGCGCCCGCCGGCGACGGATCGCCCGCCCGGCGGGCCGAACGGCTGACCGACGCGGTCTGCGCCGCCGTGGGCCTGCCGCTGCTGCGTGTCGAGTCGCCGACGCTGGGCGGCGCGGAACAGGTCCGCCGGTTCGTCGAGTACGTGCTGGACGCGCGGGCCTACGCCGACGGCACCGACCCGGACGCCGGTGACGCGGTCGGCTTCCGGGACATCATCGGCCGGCTGCCGGACGGCCGTCGCGGGCCGGTGAACGACCTCGGCGCGCTGGCCCGGGTCGAGGCGGTCGAGGCGTACGTGGCGGGCCGGATCGTCGACCCGATCGTGCGCGGGTTGCACGTGCGCTGGACCGGCGGCCCGGCGGAGGGCTGGGCCTGGGCCGAGGTGGGGCCCGGCCGCTGCCTGCTGGAGCGGGTACGGCTGACCTCGCGCGGCTTCTCCTGCGGCGTCGATCCGGGGCGGCTCGCCGAGGATCTGGCCGTGGCGGCGCTGGGGGAGCGGCTGCGTGACCTCGACGCCACCGCACCGTCCGAGGTGGACCGGGACGAGCTTCTCCGGCGGGTACGCGCGCTCGCCGCGCAGCGGGATTCCTTCGACGGCGGGTTCGCCTTCGAGCACCTCTGCGCCGACTGAGCCGTCCTCGTCCCAGGACGGCGACTTTTCGATTTTTTTCCGATCTCCGGTTGAACCTTCGCCGACGGCGCTCCGTACCTCATCGGGAATGGACGCAGATCTTCCCCGCCGCGCCCGGACGGCGCGGAGACGGTGCGGAAAGGGCACCGTCGGCCATTGACGCGCGACTGAGCGTCGCAGTGATCTCACACCCCGAATTCGTCGGTCCGCCGGGATCACCAGTCAACTACCGGATCGAGAAGGAGAGCAATTCGATGCGCAGGTCCACACGGGCGCGCCGGTCATCCGGTAACGCGCGGAGCAAGCGGTTGCTGGCAGTGGTCGGCACGCTCGCGGTCTTCGGCGGCATCGTCGCCGTCACCCAGATCTCGTCCGCCCAGGACCGGCGGACGACCACCCGCGCCGCGTCGGCGTCCTGCGTGCCCGCGAGCTCGGGGGCGACCGCCCCGGACGGTCAGGGCAGCACCACCCGTACCTGGCAGAACGGCCGGTGGGTCCGCAACCACTGGGGCGACGGCCAGATGTCGCCGGCCGAGTGCCAGCAGACGAACGCGGGCGGCGCCGGCGCCGGCACCCCGACCGTGGCCTGCCCGGACGTCCGCAGCCGGCTGCCGCAGGTGCCCGACCGGGCCCGCGCCGAGGTGGACCGCACCCTGGCATTGCTGCAGTCCCAGATCGCGGATGCGAACCGGCGGCTCGCGGCGGAGGGCCGCAACGGCGGTGACTTCATCAACAACGCGATCCTGCGTCCGCTCGCGGACAAGCGGACCGCGGCGCTCAACCGGATCGCCACCGCCATCGGCCGGGTCGCCCAGCGCCCGCAGGGCCTGGACCAGCTCGCCCAGTGCGCGCTGACCGACGCCCCCGGCACCGGTGGCGGCCAGAACGGCGGGAACAACAACGGGGGTCAGAACGGCGGCAACAACAACGGCGGCCAGAACGGCGGAAACACCGGCGGCAACAACGGTGGCGGGAACAACAACGGCGGTGGCCAGAACAACGGCGGCGGCAACGGCCTGAACGTGCTCGCCAAGGACTGCTCCGGCAGCCAGCTCCAGGCGCACGACGGTTTCCAGAACGGCAACCGGTGCGTGAGCACCGCGTTCGGTGAGGTCGGCGCCGCGGCGAACAACCCGTCGCTGCTGATCACGCAGTTCCCGAACCAGGTGCGGCGCAATCAACCGTTCACGCTGCGGGTCACCACCAAGAACCTGGTGCGGGACCGCTTCCTCGCCGCCGGCCAGGGTGGCTACTACCTGGAGAGCTCGCTGCTCAACGGCGAGGGCCTGGTGCGCGGTCACTTCCACACCGCCTGCCGGATGCTCGGCAGCACCCGGCAGCCTCCGAACCCGCAGGACGTGCCGGCCTTCTTCGTCGCCACCGAGGACGGCCGGGGCGGCAACCAGCCGGACGACGTGCTGATCCAGATCCCGGGCCTGGCCCAGTCGGGCGTGGCGCAGTGCGCGGTCTGGGCCGGTGACGGCTCGCACCGCATCCCGATGATGGAGCGGGCGAACCAGACCCCCGCCATCGACGTGGTGCGCATCCGGGTCAACTGACACTGACGAACGGCCGCGGCCGTCCGGGGGACTCCTCCGGGCGGCCGCGGCCGTTTGCGCGGACCGAAACGGCGGGACGTGGTCCCGGAGGAAATTTCATGCCGGCGGTATCCGGTCGGATGAAAGTGCCGACCGTAGAAAGCCGATCGGGGCCGCGCCGATTTCTCAGCGTGACCCCGGGACGCCCGACGGTGAACCGGCGGTGATCAGCGGTTCTTGTACGCCTCGACCACCGACACCGGGATGCGCCCGCGCTCGGAAATCTCGAACCCGTTCTTGGCGGCCCATTCCCGGATGGCGCGGTTCTGCTCGCGGTCCATTCCCGAGGTGCTCGGCCGGGTGGTGCGGCGGGCGCCGCGAGGAGCTTCGGTCGTTCCCCGGCCGATTCGCCTGCCAGCGCTGATGTACGGATCCAGGGCCTTGCGCAGGACGCCCGCGTTCTCGTCGGAGACGTCGATCGTGTACGCCGCGCCGTCCAGGCTGAACTCGACGGTCCGATCGGCCTTTCCGCCGTCGAGGTCGTCGGTCAGAACGGTGATTACTTTCCTTGCCATCGCCATTACTCCCTGTGTCGGGCGGGGTGTGGCTAAGAGTTTGACCTACCGCACGGTAATTCCGCAACAATAGCCGACTCTTCCCATTCGGCGGGTCGCGGTAAAGGATGCCGCCATTGGGCACGGAGCGTGGGAGCGCGACGTTGAGGAGTGGCGTGGGTCACAACCCGGAACAAGGGACACGTTTTGTTACTTGAGCCAGACACGCTCAACCAACGTGATGGCAGGTGTTCGATGGCAACTCTTCCGGTACTTCCTCTGACCGACGCCGTCCTGCTGCCCGGGATGGTCATCCCGGTGACCCTCGACCCGACCACCCAGGCCGCCGTCGACGCGGCCCGCGCCACCGGCGACAAGGAACTCCTGGCCGTACCCCGCATCGACGGCGAGTACGGCTCCGTCGGCGTCGTCGCGACGATCGAGAAGGTGGGCCGGCTGCCCAGCGGCGAACCGGCGGCGGTCGTCCGCGGTCTCGCCCGTGCCCGCATCGGCTCCGGCGTGCCCGGTCCCGGCGCCGCGCTCTGGGTCGAGGCGACCACACTCGACGAACCCGCCCCGGCCGGGCGCGCCCGGGAACTCGCCCGCGAGTACCGCGCGCTCATGACCTCGGTCCTGCAGCAGCGCGGCGCCTGGCAGGTGATCGACGCGATGGAGCGGATGACCGACCTGTCCGAGCTGGCCGACTCGGCCGGTTACGCGCCCTGGCTCAGCCTGACGCAGAAGACCGAACTGCTCGCCGCGCCGGACGTCACCGCCCGGCTGGACCTGCTCGTCGGCTGGGTCAAGGAACACCTGGCCGAGCAGGAGGTCACCGAGCAGATCAACAGCGACGTCCGCGAGGGGCTGGAGAAGTCCCAGCGCGAGTTCCTGCTGCGCCAGCAGCTCGCCGCGATCCGCAAGGAACTCGGCGAGGACGAGCCGGACGGCTCCGCCGACTACCGCTCCCGGGTGGAGTCCGCCGACCTGCCGGAGAAGGTACGCGAGGCGGCGCTGCGCGAGGTCGGCAAGCTCGAGCGGGCCAGTGACGCCTCACCCGAGGCGGGCTGGATCCGTACCTGGCTGGACACCGTCCTGGAAATGCCGTGGAACACGCGTACCCAGGACAACACCGACCTGGCCGCGGCCCGTGCCGTGCTCGACGCCGACCACGCCGGCCTGGCCGACGTGAAGGACCGCATCCTGGAGTACCTCGCGGTGCGCAACCGGCGCGCGGAGCGCAACCTCGGCGTGGTCGGCGGACGCGGCTCCGGCGCCGTGCTGGGCCTCGCCGGCCCGCCCGGTGTCGGCAAGACCAGCCTCGGCGAGTCGGTCGCCCGGGCGCTGGGCCGCACCTTCGTCCGCGTCTCCCTCGGCGGTGTCCGGGACGAGGCGGAGATCCGCGGCCACCGGCGCACCTACGTCGGCGCGCTGCCCGGCCGGATCGTGCGGGCGCTGCGCGAGGCCGGCTCGATGAACCCGGTCGTGCTGCTCGACGAGGTCGACAAGCTGGCCGCCGGTTACGCCGGCGACCCGGCCGCCGCCCTGCTGGAGGTGCTCGACCCGGCGCAGAACCACACGTTCCGCGACCACTACCTGGAGGTCGACCTCGACCTGTCCGACGTGCTGTTCCTCGCCACCGCGAACGTCGTGGAGGCGATCCCCGGCCCGCTGCTGGACCGGATGGAGCTGGTCGCGCTGGACGGCTACACCGAGGACGAGAAGGTCGCCATCGCCCGCGACCACCTGCTGCCCCGGCAGCGGGAACGGGCCGGGCTGACCGCCGAGGAGGTCACCGTCGCCGACGAGGCGCTGGCCCTGATCGCGGGCGAGTACACCCGCGAGGCGGGCGTCCGGCAGCTCGAACGGTCCCTCGCCAAGATCCTGCGCAAGGTGACAGTCGCGCTGGCCGGCGACCCCGTGCCGGTGCACGTGGACGCCGGCAACCTGGCCCGCTACCTGGGCCGGCCGAAGTTCACCCCGGAGTCGGCCGAACGCACCGCCGTGCCCGGCGTGGCGACCGGCCTGGCCGTCACCGGCGCCGGTGGGGACGTGCTGTTCATCGAGGCCACCACGATGGAGGGTGAGCCGGGGTTGACGCTCACCGGCCAGCTCGGCGACGTGATGAAGGAGTCCGCGCACATCGCGTGGTCGTACCTGCGGTCGAACGGACGGCGCTACGGGCTGGACCCGAACGCCCTGGCCGGGCGGCGGATCCACCTGCACGTTCCGGCGGGAGCGGTACCGAAGGACGGCCCGAGCGCCGGCATCACCATGGTGACCGCGCTGGCGTCCCTGGTGACCGGACGACCGGTACGACCCGAGTTCGGGATGACCGGCGAGGTGACGCTCTCCGGCCGGGTGCTGCCGATCGGCGGGGTGAAGCAGAAGCTGCTCGCCGCGCACCGGGCCGGTCTCACCGAGGTGATCATCCCGAAGCGCAACGAGCCGGACCTGGACGACCTGCCGGCGCAGGTGCGGGAGGCGTTGACCGTGCACACGCTGTCCGACGTGGCGGACGTGCTCGCGCTGGCGCTTCGCCCGGCCGAGATCGGCACCCAGGCGCTGGACGGCCCGGCGCTCGCCGCGGCCTGACGACAGTCGCCCCGGCCACCGTACCCACGGTGGCCGGGGCGCCGTCGTACCCGGCTGCCGGTCGCGCCGGGCTCAGCGGCGGTCGCGCCGCTCGTAGCCGCGGTCGCGGCGCTCGCCCGGGCCGTCGCCGTCCCGGTCCCGGCGCACCGTCGCCTTGCGCCCCTTGATGGTGGTGCCGCGCAGCGCGGCGATCACCTCGTCGGCCACCCCCTGCGGCACCTCGACCAGCGAGAACCGGTCGGCGATCTCGATCGAGCCGATGTCCCGGCCGCTGACCCGGGTCTCCCCGGTGATCGCGCCGACCAGGTCCTGCGGACGCACCCCGGCCCGGCGGCCCAGCCCGATGAAGACCTGCGTCGCCCCGCCGGTACGCGGACGGCCCGGGCCCCGGCGGTCGCCCCGCCCGCCGGTCTCCGGCCGGCCCTCGCGCGGGCCCCGGACCGGGACCTGCGGGATCTCCTCCTCGTCGTCCGAGCCCGGCGACGTCGCCTCGTGCGCCAGCTTCACCGCCGCCAGCGCCACCTCGACCAGGTCGAACTCGTCGGTGAGCGACTCCACGATCGCCCGGTACGGGTCGAGGTCGTCCTCCAGCAGGCTCTCCCGCAGCGCGCCCTGGGTCAGCTCCAGCCGCCGGGTCCGCATGTCCGCAACCGTGGGGATCTTGTCGATGGCGATCCGCTGGCCGGTGACCCGCTCGATGGTCTTGAGCATCCGGTGCTCACGCGGCTCGGCGAGCGTGATCGCCACGCCCTCCCGCCCGGCCCGGCCGACCCGCCCGATTCGGTGCACGTACGACTCGGGGGCCGACGGCACGTCGTAGTTGACCACGTGGGTGAGCTGCTCGACGTCCAGCCCTCGGGCGGCCACGTCGGTGGCGACCAGCAGGTCCGCCGTGCCGGCGCGCAGCCGGCCCATCACCCGGTCCCGCTGCTCCTGGCTCATCCCGCCGTGCAGCGCCTCGGCCCGGTAGCCCCGGCCGTTCATCGTCTCGGTGAGCCGGTCCACCTCCTCGCGGCTGCGGCAGAACACGATCGCCGCGGTGGGCGACTCCACGTCCAGCACCCGGCCCAGCGCGGCCGGCTTGTGCCCCCGGGCCACGATGTACGCGCTCTGCCGCACCCGGGGCGCCTCGCCGGCGACCGGCCGCTCCCGCTCGATCCGGATGCGCACCGGGTCGGTCAGGTGCTGCCGGGCCAGCCCGTCGATGCGGGCCGGCATGGTGGCCGAGAACAGCACCGTCTGCCGGCCGGCCGGGGCGTGCTCCAGGATCGCCTCGATGTCCTCGGCGAAGCCCATGTCGAGCATCTCGTCCGCCTCGTCCAGCACCACCGTGGTCAGCGCGCCGAGCCGCAGCGTGCCCCGGGCGATGTGGTCCAGCGCCCGGCCCGGCGTCGCCACCACCACGTCCACCCCGTGGTCGAGCGCGCGCAGCTGCCGGCCGATCGGCTGCCCGCCGTAGATCGGCAGCACCCGGGCGCCCAGGTCCTTGCCGTAGCGGTGGAACGCCTCGGAGACCTGCACGGCCAGCTCCCGGGTGGGCACCAGCACCAGCGACACCGGGTCGCCCTCGGCCCGCCCGACCGGCATCCGCTGCAGCAGCGGCAGCGCGAACGCGGCGGTCTTGCCCGTACCGGTGGCCGCCTGGCCCAGCAGATCCTGCCCGGCCAGCAACGGGGGGATGGCCTCCCGCTGGATCGGCGTCGGTTCCTCGTACCCGAGCGCGGACAGCGCGCCCAGCAGCTCGGTGCGGAGCCCGAGATCGGCGAAGGCGAAGGCGTCCTCGGCGTCGTCGGGCACGGCGGGGTCGGTCGGGGTCGGTGCGGCGGTCATGCGACAAGTTTTTCATCACCGCCGAGCGGCGGTCGCGGCGACCGGGGCAAACGTTCGCCGCGCCACCCGTGTGCCGTCCCCTCCGGGTGATCCGGCGCGGCCCCGTGCCCCCGCCGGATCACCGGGACAGGACGGCGGATCACCGGGACAGGACGGCGGATCACCGGGACAGGACGGCCAGGAGCGTGGTGAGGCCCACACCGACGTCGAACACCGCGCACCACAGCGCGTACCCGCGCGGCACCACCGTGCCGGTGCGGTGGTACCAGGCGTCCCATGCCGCGTGGACGAGCCAGCCCACCCCGACGATCACCCCGGCGACGTCGGCGGACGCGATCATCGCCACGACCGCCAGGCCGCCCCACACGGCCGCCCCGGCGAGCTGCGCCGCCAGCGCGCGCCGGTCACCCCACTGCCGCCGCCAGGTGCCGATCAGCAGGTAGCCGGCCGGCAGGACCAGCAGCGTCCACGGCGCGAACACCGTGGGCGCGAACCACATGTCCACGGTCAGCAGCAGCGCCAGCCCGGCCGGCCACCCGCGCGCCACTGCGGCCGCGACCGGGTGCCGGCGCGGCCGGGCGACGGCGGTGTGCCGGTGCCGCAGGGCCACCAGCAGCATCACCGGCACCATCAGCAGGTGCCCGCCGAGCAGCAGCGTCTCGTCCCCGACCCACCCGGCCCACCAGGGCGGGAGCAGCAGCAGGAACGGCACGTACATGGCCGCCGACATCTCCGCGGTGGCGGCCCGGCCGTCCCCCCGGTACCACATCCAGGCGGCCATGCCCGCCGCCATGTTCGTCGCCATCACCAGCGCGGCCACGTCCGGCCGTGCCAGCACCGCCGCGCCGCCCAGCAGGTTCCCGCCCACCCGCCACAGCGGCCCGAGCAGCACCATCCCGGCCGCCATCGCCACCACCATCCCGGCCAGGTGCCGGGTCCGCGCCCACCCGGCCCACCGTCGGGGTACGACCACAGTCATCTCCGTCATGCCCCGACCCTGCCGCCGCCCGGCGCACCGGAGAAGGCGCATCTGTCATCGGGAAACCGTGCGGA
Source organism: Micromonospora sp. CA-248089 (assembly GCF_050948515.1). NCBI lineage: Bacteria > Bacillati > Actinomycetota > Actinomycetes > Micromonosporales > Micromonosporaceae > Micromonospora > Micromonospora sp. CA-248089. Next base: position 3,543,914 of record NZ_CP192016.1, on the reverse strand, counting down.
TCGCACGGTCCGGCCGTGACGTCTCCCAGGGGTGGGCGAGCCGGTGCACGCCCTAGGATCAGCGGGCATGAGCGTCGATCCGGCGGACCACCGGCTGCGCCGGGCCCGGCGGGTCACCCTGCTGTCGCTGGCCACCAACGTGTGGACCACGGTGCTGCTGCCCGCCGTCGGCCTGGCCCGCGAACCCGACCCGGTACGCGTCGCGCTCGGCGCCGCCGGGCTGCTCGCGTTCACCGTCGCCCAGATCGGGGTGCTGCACGCCGCCGTCACGCCGTGGCTGCCCGTACCGGACCGCCGTCGCCGGCACGCCGCGCTCACCGTGGCGGCGCTGCTCAGCCTGCCGCTGCTCGGCCCGGTCGCGGCCGGCTCCTGGCCCACCTGGGCCTGGCTCGGGGCGTCCCTGGTGGGCATGACGCCGCTGCTGTTCCGGCCCGTCGTCGCGGCGGTGGCGGCGGCCGGCGTCCTCGCGGTGTCCGCCGTCGTCACCGGGGTGACGGGTGGGCCGGTGCCCACGGCACTGCTGGTCACCGGCACGGTGGGCGCCGGCATCGCCGCGCTCACCTGGGTGCAGGTCTGGTTCTGGGACCTGCTCGTCGAGGCCCGGCAGGGGCAGGCCGCCCAGGCGCGGCTGGCCGCCGCCGAGGAACGGCTGCGCTTCGCCCGGGACGTCCACGATCTGCTCGGCCACGACCTCACGGTGATCGCGCTCAAGGCCGAGCTGGCCGAGCGGCTGGCGCCGCGCGACGCCGCGAGGGCCGCCCGGGAGGCGGCGGAGGCCCGGCGGCTGGCCGGGTCGGCGCTGACCCGGGTACGGGCGGCGGTGCACGGCTACCGCGCCGTCGACCTGGCTGAGCAGGCCGCCGCGGTGGGGGAGGTGCTGCGCTCCAGCGGCGTCCGCACGACGGTGGTCCCGCCCGCCGGTGAGGTGCCCGAGGCGGTCGCCGCCGACCTGGCCGCGGTGCTGCGCGAGGCCGGAACCAACGTGCTGCGGCACAGCCGGGCCGGCTGGTGCCGGATCGAGATCACCCGGGAGGACGGCGTGGTGACAGTGACCGTCAGCAACGACGGCGTCGGTGCCGGCACCGGACCGGACCAGCTCAGCGGCGGCCTGCGCGGCCTCGCCGACCGGCTCGCCCCGGCCGGCGGACGGGTCCGGGCCGAGGCCGCCGACGGCGTGTTCAGCCTGGTGGCGACGGTACCGGTGACGCCGTGATCCGGGTGCTGCTGGCCGACGACGAGGAGCTGATCCGGCTCGCGCTGGCCGCGCTGCTCGACCTGGAACCGGACATCGAGGTGGTCGCGCACGCCCGCGACGGACGCGCCGCCCTGGACGCGGCGCTGGCCCACCGCCCCGATGTCGCCGTGCTCGACCTGGAGATGCCGCCGCCCGGTGGCGTCGAGGTCGCCGCCGAGCTGACCCGGGCGCTGCCCGGCTGCGCGCCGGTGATCCTCACCGGACACGGCCGGCCCGCCCAGCTCCGGCCGGCGCTCACCGCCGGCGTACGCGGGTTCCTCGCCAAGGGCGCTCCGGGCGGTGCGCTGGCCGACGTGATCCGCCGGGTGCACTCCGGCGCGCGTTACGTCGATCCGGCGCTCGCGGCCGACGCGCTCACCCTGCCGGAGTGCCCGCTCACGCCGCGTGAGCTGGAGACGCTGCGGCTGGCCGAGCTGGGCACCCCGGTAGCGGTGATCGCCCGGCGTACCCACCTCGCCGCCGGCACGGTCCGCAACCACCTGAGCGCCTGCGTGCAGAAGCTCGGCGCCGCCGACCGGGCCGAGGCGGTACGGCGGGCGCGGGAGGCCGGCTGGCTCTGACGTACGGGGCGTCGCGGGCGGTCGCCGGCGACTAGCCTGATCACGTGCGGACGGTCGAACTGCTCTGCTCTCCCGAACTGGAAGCGGCGGTTCGCGCTGCCTGGGACCGGCTCGCCGCCGCCGGGCTGCCCAGCCTGGCCCGCAACACGCACCCGACGAACCGGCCGCACCTCACGCTCGCCTCGGTGGAGGAGTTCCCGCCCGGCGCCGAGCAGCGCCTTGCCGACCTCTGCGACGCGGCGCTGCCGCTGCCGGTGCGGCTGGGCCGCGTGACGGTGCTCGACGGCAGCGCGCCGCTGGTGTGGCTGGTCCGGCCGACACCGCAGCTCGTCGCGCTGCACGGCGCGGTGTGGGACGTGCTCGCCGAGGCGCCCGGCGGGCACTCGTGGCACCAGCCCGGCCGGTGGGTGCCGCACCTCAGCCTCGCGCTGCGGTTCGGCGCGGCGGACCGGCGCCGCGCCCGGGCGGTCGCCGGGGCGCACCCGCCGTCCGGGGCGTTCGTGGCGGCGCGCAGCTACGACGGCGACACCCGCACGGTCAGCGAGCTGACCACCGCCTGCCCGCGTTCCGGCCGCTGAGCCGCCAGGCCCTTGCCCTTCGCCGGAAACAGCCCTACTTTGCATCGATGACCATCAGCGAGGGGGTTCGCCCGGACCCGCAGATCGCCAGCCTCGGCGATCTGCGGCCCGAGGATCTCGGTGGCATCGCCTACCTGCGGGGACTGTCGAGGCGAGGCTTCCTCACCGGGGCCGCGTTGGCGGCGTCCGGGGTGTCTGCCGCCTTCGCGCTGCTGCCCGGCTCCGCCCGGGCCGCCGGCACCTATCAGCGGCCGTGCGGAAACGTGCGCATCTCGAGTTCGTGGCAGGACCACCGGAGCCGGACGCCGCCCTCGGCCGAGCCGGGCACCGACTACGCGGTCGGCACCGGAACCCCGGTCGTGGCCGCCGCGAACGGCACGATCCGTCTCGTGAAGACCGACACCTCCACCGCGACCGGGCGCGTCGTGGGGATGGCGCACGACGACGGCAACTACACCCGGCACCTGCACCTGTCGAGGATCATCGTCACCGTCGGTCAGCGTGTGTCGCGCGGCCAGACGATCGCGTACTCCGGCGCCTCGGCGAACGGCAGCGACGCCGGTGTCGGGCCGCACGTGCACACGAGCCTCTGGCTGAACACCGGCAGCCCGACGGACTTCCGCGCGACGGCGGATTTCGAGAACCATGTCGGGGACGTCGCCAACCCGAACCCGCCCGACCAGGAGGCAGACGACGTGTTCATCGCGAACGTGAAGGGCAACTGGTATCTCGTGGTGCCGCAGGGGACCGGTAGGCCGCGGGCGGTGGTCCTCGGCGGCGACAGCAATGCCGCCGCGTCCGGCATCCCCGTCCTGAACTTCAGCTGGGACCCGTCGATCAATGCGCTGAGGGCCGCTGTCGACGGCATCGGCTGAGGCGGCCAGGCGCGCCACGACCGCCCCTGCCTGCGACGAGGCAGGGGCAGTCGTGGCCGGCACCGGCGGGCGTCAGCGGTGGAAGCGCAGGTAGTCGAATTCGGCGGTCACCGCGGGCGTCGCGCCGCCGTGCGCCACCAGCCCGATCCGGGGCGTCGTGCCCGGGAACGTCCACACCGCGCCCCACGTCCAGTGCTTCCCGTCGCGGCTGGACCCGGCCCGGAACTCGTGCTCGCCGTTCACCGGGTCGACCCGGTGGGCCAGTCGCAGCCAGGTGGTGGTGCCCGGGGTGCCGACGATGCTGCCGCCGTACACGGGTTGCCCGGCGAATGGGAGCTCGTAGCCGTACTCGACCTGACGGGTGTTCCAGATCGCCACCTGGGTCAGCCGGGCGAAGCGGTCGTCGTCGACGTACGCGACCAGGCCCGCCTGCTGGTAGTTGCGCACGCTGTCCTCGCCCAGGTCGAGCGTCACCTTCGTCTCGGCGACGTAGTTTCCGGCCGGCGCGTCGCGCAGCAGCACCCCGGCGGTGTTGCCGGTGCCGGACAGGTCGGCGTCCTGCACCGGCCAGCGCAGCGCCCCGCCGCTCACGGTGGCAGCCGGGTCCTGGCGTACCCACTGCCAGGCCGGGCCGAGCCCGCCGGTGAACTCGTCGGAGTAGCCGCGCAGCACCGGGCCGACGCGCGGGTCGCCGACGGTGTGCCGGGCGGGATGGTACAGCCGGGCGACGCTGACGTTGTCGAACTCGGCCGGGCCGCCGTCCGCGCGCACGGACAGCTCACCGGGTGCCGGGCGGGGAAGCCGGACCGTCACCCGGGCCACCGGGTCGCCGAGGCGGGACGGGCTGAGCGTGGCGACGAGTTGCCGCCCGCGTACCTCGATCGCGAGATTGTGCCGGTCGCACAGGTCGAGGCCGGCGGGCAGCGCGGTGGACGCGGCGCCCGCCGTGAGCCGGCCGCGCCCGACGCGGACGTCCACGCCGTGCAGCCGCAGCCCGGCGGTGGTCGCGCCGGTCAGCCGCAGGTCGGTCTCCACGCGCAGGTCACCGCCGATGCGGGTACGCGAGGTGAGCGTGCCGCTGCCGGTCAGCACCCCGCCGGCGGCCTGCCAGCGGCCGCGCTCGGCCCGCCAGCCGCGCAGGTCGGCGGTGGCAAAACGGGCGTCGACCGGGCCGGTGGTGACCGGCGCGGGCCGGATGCTGTCGGACGGGCCGGCGCCCGCGTTCACTGTGGGCCACCCGTCGATCCAGTCGAGGCGGTCCAGGAGCATCGGCCGCTCGTTGACGCCGAACGGCTCGTCCAGGTACGGGTCGGCGCGGTCGATCGCGTGGTAGGCGATCCAGTCCTGCCCGGACAGGTCGGTGAGGACCGCGTTGTGCCCGGTGCCGATCCAGCGGTTGCCGTTCTGGGTGAGCACCGGTGTGCCGCCGGCCCGGGAGACGTCGAGGCGCTGCCCGTCGCGGTCGGTGAACGGGCCGCGCGGGTCTCGGGACCGGCCGACCTGGACGGAGTAGCCGGTGGCCGGGCCGGCGCAGCAGTTCGCGGTGGACGCGAACAGGTAGTACCAGCCGTCGCGGCGCAGCACGTACGCGCCCTCGAACTTGTTGTCGATCGCGACCGGCGTCGGCGTGCCGACCGCGCGCAGCCCGTCCGGCGACAGTTCGGTGACCGAGATGCCGCCGTAGTAGCTGCCGTAGTAGAGCCAGTGCCGGCCGTCCGCGCCGGTGAGCTGGCTCGGGTCGATCGTCCACAGGTAACCGCCGCCCGCCCCCGGACGCGGCGCGACCACCGGTGTGTCGGCGAACGTCCACGGGCCGGCTGGGCTCGGCGCGGTGGCCACGCCGACGGCGGTGTCGAACGTGTCGTCGGAGACGGTGGTGTCGGTGACCGTCATGTACATGACCCAGCGCCCGTCGACACGCCGTACGTCGGGCGCCCAGAACGCGGCGCCGGGCGCGGCGTAGGCGGGCCGCTGGTCCGGGGCGAACGCGTCGGCGACGTAGGTCCAGTCGACCAGGTCGGCGGAGCGGGCGATCGGCACCCGGTGGACCTGGCCTTCGCCCTCGCGTAGCGGGTCGGAGGTGCCGAAGGCGTACCAGAGTCCGTCGTCGCCGCGCACCACGACCGGGTCGGCGAAGGTGTCGGCGAACCCGGCGGAGACCGGGTTGCGGTAGCGGTCGGGCCCGGCGGCGGACGCGGGGGCCGCGCCGGCGAGCAGAAGCGTGAGTACGGCGGCGAGCGCGCCACCGCGGCGGAGGTGTCCCATCGGGCCTGCCCTCGGGGATAGACGGAGGTGCGGTGCCACCGTTTCTACAACGTTGCAGAGACCGCTGTAAAGAACCCCCTGACCGTTCGGCGCGGCCCGAACCGTGCCCGTGTCAGCATGGGCCGATGACCACTGGCGCCGACGGGCGCGGACTCGCCGGGTTCGCCGCGCTGCTCGCCGACCCCACCCGGGCCGGTTTCTGTCTCGCCCTGCTCGACGGCCGCGCCTGGACCGCCGGGGAACTGGCCCGCGCCGCCGGGGTGGCCGCGTCCACCGCCAGCGACCACCTCACCCGGCTGGTCGCGGGCGGCCTGCTGGTCGAGGAGCGGCAGGGCCGCCACCGGTATGTCCGCCTCGCCGACCCGGGCGTCGCCCAGCTCGTCGAGGACCTGGCCGCGCGGGCGCCCGCCCCGGACACCCCGCCCCGCACCTTGCGCGCCGCGTCGGCCGGTGCCGCCCTCGCGTACGCCCGCACCTGCTACGACCACCTGGCCGGGCGGCTCGGCGTGCTGCTGCACGACGCCCTGCTCGCCCGCGGCGTGCTCGACCGCACCGGCGGCCTGGCGCTGACCGGCACCGGAATGTCCTGGCTGGCCGGTCTCGGCGTACCCGTCGAACCGCTGCGCGCCACCCGGCGACCGCTCGTCCGCGACTGCCTGGACTGGACCGAACGGCGTCCGCACCTGGCCGGCGCGGTCGGGGCGGCGCTGTGCGGGCGCTTCCTCGACCTCGGCTGGACGACGCGTGGCACCGGCCGGGCGGTACGCCTCACCCCGGCCGGGCGGGACGCGCTGGCCGACGCGCTCGCGCTCGACCCGGCGCTGCTGGCCCCGCCCGCCGGCCGAGACAGCGGCCCGGCCCGCGCCTGACCCGGTTCGCGCCCGCGCGGATCGTTCGGCCGGCACCGAACCGTTCCCGCCCTACGGTCGGGCGATGCGACTACCGACGATCACCGCTGCTCCGGGCACACCGCCCTGCGGGCCGCCGACCCTCGGCGACGACGGCTGGGTGGTCACCCGGCACGCCGACGTCCTCGCCGCCCTGACCGACAGCCGCTGCGTGGTGCCGTCCGTCCCGGACGGGCCGGTGGGCACGCTCGCCTGGCTGCGGGCCTCGGTGAGCCGGTTCAGCCCGCCGGACCGGCATGCCGCGCGGCGAGCCGTCGGCGTGGCGGCACTCGACGCACTCGACCCGGAGGAACTGCGCCGTCACGCCGTACGACTGACCGAGCGGATCCTCGACCTGCCGGGCGAGGAGGACGTGACGCCGGCTCGGCGCGTACCCCTGCTCGTGCTGGCCGAGCGGCTCGGCCTGACCAACCCGGCGGCCGCCACGGAGGTGGTGGCGGTGGCCGCCGCCTACCACCCGGGCGCCGACGCGGCGGCCGAGCGGCGGGCGGACCGGGCGGTCGCCGCGCTGCTGGCGATGTCGCCACCGGCCGCGGCCGAGGTGACCGCGAACCGGCTCGGGCTGCTCGTGCAGGCCGCCGACGCCACCGCCGGGCTGATCGACGCCGCCCTCCGGCACGCACGCGCCGCGCCGGACGGGCTCGCCACGGCCACGCTGCTCGCCGAGGTGCTGCGGCTGGACCCACCGGTACGGGCCACCCGCCGGGTCGCCGCCGACGCGCTGCGCCTGGGCGGCCAGAGAGTGCGGGCGGGGGACCGGCTGCTGCTGCGGTTCGACGCGGCAAACCGTGACCCGGCCGTCATCGCCGAGCCGGACCGGTTCCGGGCCCAGCCGGCCGTCGGGGTGCTGACCTTCGGCGCCGGCCATCGGGGTTGTCCGGCGCAGCGGCACGCGCTCGCCCTGGCGGCAGGCGTCGTCGACGTCCTGCGCCACGCATCCGGCAGGCTGATCGAGGGGAGCCGGCGATGACCGACAGGTACCGCGCGTTCCGGGAGCTGCACCGGCCCGGAGACCCGCTGCTGCTGCCGAACGCCTGGGACCACGCCTCCGCCGCGGCGCTCGCCGAGCGGGGATTTCCGGCGATCGGCACGACCAGCCTGGGCGTGGCGGCGGCCGCGGGCCGGCCGGACGCGGTCCGCGCGACCCGCGCCGAGACGCTGGAGCTGGCGTACCGGCTCCGAGGGCTGCCGGCGCTGCTCACCGTCGACATCGAGGACGGCTTCCACGACGACCCGGCGGACGTGGCGCGCTTCGTCGGCGAGCTGGCCGCGCTCGGCGTGGTCGGCGTCAACCTGGAGGACGGCCGCCCGGACGGGCGCCTGGCCCCGGCCGAGCACGTCGCCGCCACGATCGCGGCCGTCCGCGCCGCCGTGCCGCGGATGGTCGTCAACGCCCGCACCGACGCCTGGTGGCTGGGCGTGCCGGCGCCGCTGGTCGAGGCGCGGCGGCGGGCGGCGGCGTTCCGGGCCGCCGGTGCCGACTGCCTGTTCGTGCCGGGCGCGCCCGACGACCTGGTCGGCGTGCTCGCCGCCGAGGCGGGGTTGCCGCTGAACGTGCTGTACCGGCCGGGCGGCCCCGACCCGGCCGCCCTCGGCCGGCTCGGGGTGGCCCGGGTGAGCACCGGCTCGCTGCTGTTCCGGGCCGCCCTCGGTGCGGCGCTGCACCTGACCGACGCGATCGGCGCCGGGCGCGACGCGGGCCTGCCGGCGCCGCCCGGGTACGACGAGGTGCAGGCGCTGGCCCTGCGGCACGCCACCTGATCGGGCACATCGGGGGAGATGGGAGGAATCCCGCCTTCTTCGGTCTTTACGGTGTGTGCAAACCCGATCACGCCGTGTCCTGCCCGAGAGGGGACGGAGACCATGCGAGTGCCCAGCCGCAGCCCCGGTCGCCAGCCCGGTCCCGCCGTCACGTCCACCGCTCCGGCCCGGCGGGTGCCGCCCGGCGGCCGGCGCGTCGGCGCCGAGCCGGACCTGTCCGCGTACCGGACGGCGGTGGCGGAACTCCTGGTCGAGGTGGGGGCGCTCGCCGACGCGCCGTCCACCACCGCCCGCCAGGTGCTGCTCGACCAGCGGCTGCGGGAACCGGCCATCGCCGCCGTCCTCGACGCCACCCCGCAGGGGCTGATCGGGGCCCGGGAGACGCTGCTGCTGGAGATGGCCCGCTACCAGCCCAACACCCGCAGCTCGGCGCAGGACCTCACCGCGCTGGTCCGGATCTACCTGCTGTCCCGCGTCGACGTGCTCTGGTGGCGGGACAGCCCGACGTTCCTCACCGACGACCAGGTCCGCCTCAGCACCGAACTGGTCGACCTGGAATGGCTGCGCCGCCGTGGCCTGCTCGAGTTCCGCTACCAGGAACAGCCCGCCACCGTGGTGGGACGCGGGCTGCGGGCGGTCCGGCGGCGGCTGCGCCCGGACGCCACCCCGCGCACCGCCGGGCTGCTGTTCCGGCGCGCCCGCCGCGAGATGATCGCGTTCCTCAACGACCTGGCCCGCGAGTTCACGGCCGTCGCCCCGGACGGCACGCCGCCGCTCTGGGTGACCAGCCTGGCCCGCAGCGCCGAGCACCAGTACCGGCTGCGCCGCCTCGGGTACGCCGCGATGGTGCCCAGCGGGCACTGCCTCGGCTGGGCCGCCGACATCGAACTGGAGTGGTACGACCGCTTCGGCGCCCGCCCGGCGCTCGCCGGGCTGCTGCTGGCCCGCCAGGACGCCGGCGAGGTGAACGTGGTCGACGAGGGACAGGCCTGGCACGTGTGCCTCGCCCCGGCGGTGCGCCGCCGGTACCGGCGGGCGTACGAGGCCGAGATGGGGGTGTGACCCGTTGTGCGGCATCGCGCTGAGCATCGGCCCCGAGGCGGACCCGGCGACGTTCCGGCGGATGCTCGCCGCGCTCGCGCCACGTGGTGAGGTCACCGAGACCCGGCAGGAACACGGCCTGCTCGCAGGCGTACGGCGGCTGAAGATCGTGGACCGGGAACGATCCGTGCAGCCGTGGATGTCGCCGGACGAGCGGCACCTGCTCTGCTTCAACGGCGAGATCTTCAACCACCACGAGCTGCGCGCCGAGCTGACCCGGCTCGGGCACCGGTTCCGCACCACGGGCGACACCGAGGTGGTGCTCACCGCGTTCCTCCAGTGGGGTGGGAACGCGGTCCGCCGGCTGCGCGGTGAGTACGCGTTCGTGGTCGTCGAGCGTGACTCCGGCCGGGCCTACCTGGCCCGCGACCCGCTCGGCGTCAAGCCGCTCTACTGGTCCCGCCAGCCCGGCTGCCTGCACCTCGCCTCCGAGGTCAAGGCGCTCGTCGGGCACGGCGCGCCGATCGGCGAGGTGGCGCCCGGGCACCACGGCTGGGTCGAACCCGGCGCCCCGGTCCGGCTGGGCCCGCACGTCGACCTGCTGACCCTCGGCGACGGCCTGCCGGTGATCGACGACCCGGACGAGGCGGCGCTGCTGGTCCGCGTCGCGCTCACCGACGCGATGCGCGCCCGGCTGGACACCGACCTCACCGTCGGCGTGGTGCTCTCCGGCGGCCTGGACAGCTCGCTGGCCCTGCTGCACGCCCGGGAACTGCACCCGGACTGCGTGGCGGTCACCATCGGGGTGCCGGAGAGCCCGGACGTCGCGTACGCCCGGCGGCTCGCCGCCGACCTCGGCGTGCCGCACGAGGTGATCGAGCTGCGCCCGCGGGACATCCGGCTCGCCGACGTCCGCGAGGCGATCCGGGTTTCCGAGCTGACCGAGTACGGCGACATCATCAACGCCGTCGTCTCGGTGCCGATCTTCCGGCGGCTGCGCGAGCTGGGCGTGCGGGTGGTGCTCACCGGCGACGGCTCCGACGAGCTGTTCGGCGGGTACCCGATGTACCACAGTGTCGGGCCGGAGCGGTCCCGCCGGCTGTTCCTGCACAAGATCCGCAACCTGTGCCGGACCGAGCTGCAGCGGGTGGACCGGGCCAGCATGGCGCACGGCGTGGAGGCTCGGGTGCCGTTCCTCGACCTCAGCGTCGTCGAGCTGGCCATGCGGCTGCCGCTGGACCTCAAGCTGCGCGACGGGCAGGAGAAGTGGATCGTCCGGCGGGCCTTCGCGGACCTGCTGCCCGGCTACGTCCGGCAACGGCCGAAGAACCCGATGTCGTACTCGTCGGGGCTGCACGAGCGGGCCCGCCTCTACAAGCCGCTGTTCGCCCGGCTGCACCGGTCCTTCGGCTACGACCTGTTGGAACCGGTCCGCCGGGACTTCGACAGCGTGCTCACCCGGTGCGGCAACGACCTCGACCGGGCCATCGCCGAGGGCATCGCCCGGCCCGACTACACGGTGCTGGAACACGCCCGGGACCTGGTCGGCGCGGCCCGGTGGAACGCCGCCCCGATGGTCCGCCGGCTGGTCAACCCGCGCCGCACCCGCGGCGACGAGGCGCCCCTGCCCGGGTGAGCCCGCGCGGCCCCGGTGGCGGGCCGCCGCGCGGCGACCGGTGGGTCAGCGTCGCAGGTCCACGTCGGCGGCCACCCCGGAGACCGGGTCCATGCAGTGCACGGTCGGGCCCGGACGCAACCGGGCGTCCGAGGCGTACCGCCGGGCCAGCTCCCGCCCGGCGGCGGCGTCGCCGCGGTCGGCGGCCACCAGCAGCGCGGCGACCTCGTCGACGAGGGTGAGGTCGGCGCCGGTCAGGTCCTCGGTCATCGCCCCGAACCCGTCCCAGAGCAGCACCTCGTCCTTGTGCCGGTGAGCCAGCTCGAGCAGCACGTAGTCGTGGATGAGCCAGTCGCCCCGGATCGGCAGCGACGGGTCGACGCCGTAGGTGTCCGGGTCGATCCGGCCCGCCCGGTACGCCAGCCACACCCGGGCCGCCGACTCGAAGTGCCCCGCCTCCGGGTCGATGTCGTAGCCGTCGAACGGCCGGTCGGCGGCCGGGTCGAGCTCCGGGTCGGACCAGACCCAGCGCTCTCCGTTCCACCACTCCGCCAGCACGTGGTCGTGGTGCCAGTCCGGGGCGAAGTAGCTCACGAACCCGACCCGGCTGCGCGCCGGGATTCCGTGCCCGCGCAGCGCCGCGACGGTGAACAGCGTGTGGTCCCGGCAGCAGCCGGCGACCCGCTCGGCGGCCGGGCGCTCGGCGGTCAGCGGTAGCGGGAACCGGGACTGGTCGGTGTCGAGGATGCGGTCCAGCCAGCGCAGGTTCACCTCGGCCCGGCGGACGTCCGGCAGCTCCACACCACCGGCGCGGTAGTGGACGATCACGTTGCGGGCGGTCGCCGCGACGGTGGGCAGGTCGGCCGGCACGGCGCCGAGCAACGCCGCGTGGTGGCGGGGATCGCTGTACGGGGAGTGGGTCCGGTAGTCGTCGACGTCCATCCGGTCATTGTCGGCGCCGGACGCGGCCGGCGGGTGCCCGCTCGGCGCGCAATCTCGCGGTGCCCGAACGCCAGGTCCGATCACCGCCAGCGCCGCGGTGTGGACCGCGCCAGGCTGGAACCGTGACGACCACCCGTACCGCGTTCCGGATCCGCCCGCTGACCGCCGGGACGCTCGCCGAGCTGCGCCGCACCGGCCGCGACGCCGGCGGGCGGCCACCCGAGCACCGCCGCGCCACCGGAGGCGAGCCGCTGCGCTGCTGCCTGCGCGACGCCCGGCCGGACGAGGCGCTGCTGCTGTTCGGGTACGCCCCGCCGCTGCCGCCGGGTCCGTACCGCGAGGTGGGGCCGGTGTTCGCGCACGCGGCTGCCTGCGCCGGGCCGGACGACGTGACGGCGTACCCGTCGCCGTGGCGCGGACGGGAGCAGGTGCTGCGCGCGTACGACAGCAAGGGCCGCATCGTGGGCGGACGGCGACACGACGGCGGCGACCCGGAGGCGGTGATCGCGGAGCTGTTCGCCGACCCGGCGGTGGAGCTGCTGCACAGCCGCAACGTCGTGTACGGCTGCTGGATGTTCGCCGTCGTGCGGAGCTGACCGGGTCCCGGATGGACATCGGCGGACGCCTCTTCTAGCGTCGCTGTCATGCGGAGGACCCTCATCGCCGGCGGGCTCGCGCTGCTCCTGCTCGGCACGGCCTGCGGGGAGAACCGCCGGTCCGGCCCGCCGGCCGCGGCCGGCTCGCCGACCGCCTCGCGCCAGGACCAGGGGCAGGTCGAACGGACGCTGGCCAGCCTCCGCAAGATCGACGATCTGCCGATGTACGAGATGACGTACGACGGCGACTACGACCCGACCGCCGGGCTGGCCGGGTCGACGCCGCCGAGTCCGTTCGGCTGCTCGCTGTTCGCCGCGCTCGGCGACCGGGACCGGCCGGTGTTCGCCCGCAACTTCGACTGGGAGCCGAACCCCGCGCTGGTGCTGCGCACCGACCCGCCGGACGGGTACGCCTCGATCTCCCTGGTCGACATCTCCTACCTGGGCGTGGCCGCCGACCCGACGGGGGACCGGCGGCTGCTGGACGCGCCGCTGCTGCCGTTCGACGGCATGAACGAGCGGGGTCTCGCGGTCGGGCTGGCCGCCGACGACGGGGCGCGCGCCGAGCCGGTGCCCGGCCTGCCGACTGTGGGTTCGGTGCGCATCCTGCGCCTGGTGCTCGACTCGGCCGCCACCGTGGACGAGGCGGTCGCCGTGTTCAAGCGCTACAACCTCGACTTCGACGGCGGGCCGCCGCTGCACTACCTGCTGGCCGACGCGACCGGCGCGTCAGCGGTGGTGGAGTTCGTCGACGGCAAGCTGACAGTGGACCGGCGCAGCGGCCCGTGGCAGGCGCTCACGAACGTGCCGGCGGCGGGCGTGCCGGACCGGGAACTGCGCCAGGACCGCCGGTACGGGGTGCTGGCGAAGGAACTGGACCGCACCGGTGGGGTGGTCGACACGGCCGGGGCGCTGCGGCTGCTGAACGCGGTACGCCAGTCGCACACCCGCTGGTCGGTGACGTACGGGCTGCGCAGCGGCGAGGTGCGGGTGGTCACGGCCGGCGGCGGCACCCGCGACTACCGGCTGCCGATGAGCTGACCCGGCGTCGATCGGCGGCAGGGCCGAGGTCGTCCACTGACGCGCCGGGCCCGGCGTCCCCGCGAGGGGAGCGCCGGGCCCGGGACGGGTCAGCGGGTCACCAGCTCAGGTAGCCCGCCTGGGTCTGCACGTTCAGCTCGGGCACCAGCAGGAACTGCGCCAGCCAGGTACGCGGGTCACGCAGCTCCAGCACGTCCAGTCCCTTCTGGATGTCGCTGGAGTAGATGTGGCCGTTGTACCAGTAGGCCGACCAGGACCCGCCGGTACGCAGCTGCGAGGCGTCCAGCGGCCCGCGCTCCCAGTAGGCGATCTCCTTGGGCTTGCGCGAGTCGGTGAAGTCCCACACCGAGATGCCGCCCTGGTACCAGGCCTGGACCATGATGTCGCGGCCGGGCACCGGGATCAGCGAGCCGTTGTGGGCCACGCAGTTCTCCGTGTCCGCGTTCGCCCGGGGGATCTTGTAGTAGCTGCGGAACTCCAGCTTGCGGGCGTCGCCGCGGCCGGTGATGTCGTAGATGGCGTCGGCGCCGCGGTTCGGGCCGACCGCCTCGTTGCAGGTGGCCGCGCCGCCGCCGCCCAGCTCGTCGGTGAAGACGACCTTGGTGCCGGCGTTGTTGAACGTGGCCGAGTGCCAGAACGCGAAGTTCTCCGCGTCGGTGACCCGCTCGATCACCCGGGGGGCCTCGCGGTTCTTGATGTCCAGCAGGATGCCGTCACCCATGCAGGCGCCCGCCGCCAGGTCCTTCGACGGGTACGCGGTGATGTCGTGGCAGCCGGTGGTGGCCGACGACTGGCCCGGTACGCCCGGGTAGCCGCCGTCCGGGAAGAGGTTCGGCGTGGCGACCACGGAGGCCGTGGTGGGGTTCTTCACCGGCACCTTGACGATGGAGATGGAGTCGTGGGGCGGCTGGCAGTCCGGGAACTCGGCACGCGGGCTGTACGAGGAGACGTACAGGTAGACGTTCCGCTTGTCCTTGCCGGGCACCAGGGTGTGGGTGTGCGAACCGCACGCCGTCTCCACCGACTTGATGTAGCGCGGGTTGCGCTTGTCCCGGATGTCGAAGATCTTGATGCCCTCCCAGGACTCCTTCACCGACGCCGGCTGGGCGGTGCTGGCGCAGGAGTCGTCGTTGCGGGAGGAGTCGGTCGACAGGAACAGCAGGTTCCCGTGGACGGAGATGTCGTTCTGCGAGCCGGGGCAGAGCACCTGGGACACGATCGTCGGGCGGTCGGGGCGGGAGACGTCGTAGACCACGAACCCGTCGTAGTTGCCGACGAACGCGTACCGCCCCTGGAAGGCGATGTCGGTGCCGAAGGCGGCCGAGGTGTCGAACGGCGCCTGCTTCGGCAGGTTCGCCACCTGACGCAGGTTGGGGCTGCTGGAGATCTCGTCGACACCGGGGACGGCGCTGTCCACGGTGGCGGGCGCGGTCTGGGCGCGCGGGATCTCCTGGGCGCTGCTCGGCGGCGCGGCGACCACGCCGGCGAGCAGCAGGCCGGCGGCGGCGAGGCTGATGATGCGGGTGCGGGACGTGCGGATGCTGATCACCGGCAACACCCTTCGAAAGGGGATGATGATTCGCCAAACCTTACCTATTGGAGACCGTCATCAATGTGACCTGGGTCACACTTGGGAACTTTCGTCTATGGATAGGATCGCTGTCACCTTGACCGGAGGAGGCGTCGTATGACCAGCCGGCAGGCACGCGTGTGGGTCGGCGTCACAGCGCTCGCGACGCTCCTGGTGATCGGCGGGCTGGCGCTCGCCGGGCGCGACGACACCCGGACCGAGGCGGCGGGCGACGCCGCGACCGGCGCGCCGAGCCCGAGCGCCACCACCTCGGCGCCGCCGCTGCTGGTCCCGGGCCGCCCGGGGGAGCCGGCCGCGACCGGTGCGCCCGATCAGGTGCGGGGAGCGTCGGCGCCCCGGTTCAACAGCCTCGACGTCTGGTACGTCCGGATGATGATCCCGCACCACGAGCAGGCCCTAGAGATGGCGACGCTCGCCCCCGACCGGGCCGCCGACCCCCGCATCCGCGCCGTGGCCGAGCGGATCCGCGCCGCCCAGGGGCCGGAGGTCGGCCTGCTGCGCGCCTGGCTCAGCACCCGCGACCTGCCCGCCGACGTGCCGGGGCACGACCACGGCAGCATGCGCGGGATGCAGTCCGCCGAGGCGATGCGGCAGCTCGCGGACGCGAAGGGCGTGGCGTTCGACCGGATGTTCGTGCGGATGATGACCGACCACCACCAGGGCGCGATCGTGATGTCCACCGACCTGCTGAAGGTCGGCGCCGACCAGGCCATGCAGGAGTTCGCCACCGGGGTGGCAGTGGAACAGTCCACCGAGATCACCCGCATGCGTGCCCTCCTGCCCTCCTGACCCCGCACCCCGCCACCCGCCCGCTCGGGCGATCATGAGGTTGGCGGGGACAAATCGGACGGCGACGCCCGTCAACCTCATGATCACCGCGCGCTGCTCGGCCTGGCCGTGGTGGCCCGCATCGGCGGCGACTTCACGCTGGTGCTGCCGTGGGCGCGGATCGGGCTGATCGTCGCGGTGGCGGTGGTGGCGGCGCTGCTCGCCTCGGTCCTGCCGGCCCGCCGCGCGCTGTCCCGGCCGGTGGTGGCGTCGCTCGGCGCGGACTGAGCACGCCCGGACACAGCCGAGCCGGCTCCGCCGTGGGCGGGGCCGGCTCGCGGGTGCCGTGGATCAGGGCTGGGTGGCCGGCTGCCCGCCGGTGTCACCGCCGCCGGTGCCGGTGCCGGGGTCGGCGGTGGTCGGGTCCGGCGCCGGCGCCGTGGTGGGCGCCGTCGTCGTCGGCGCGCTGGACGGCGTGCTGCTCGGCTCGTCCGTCGGGGCCGGCGCGTCCGACACGCTCGGCTGGGCCGACGGGGTCGGTGAGGTGCTCGGCGTCACCGAGGGCGTCGCCGACGGCCGCTCGCCCGGACCGACCGGACGGTAGGTGTACTCGTCGCTTGCCGACGGCTCCTCGACGACCGGCTCCGCAGCCGGGTCGCTCGGCGCCACCGCGGGCGCCGTCGAGTCGATCTTCGTGGCCGGTTCGGCCGTGTCGTTCGCGGCGGCCACCAGCGCGCCCAGCGCACCCATCGCCACCAGCACCGCGCCCAGCGCCCCGACCAGCGTGCCGCGCCGGCCCCGCCGCCGCGACGTCGCCACCGCGGCGCCCGGCCGCACCGCCGGCTGGTCGTCCCGGGACCGCGCCGAACCCGCCGCGCCGCGCAGCGCCGCCGTCGCGGTTGGGGAGTCGGCCCGCGCGGCCCGCGCCGCGTCGGCCATCGCCGCGGCGCTCGGGTAGCGGTCGGCCGGGTCCTTGGCCAGCGCGCGCGACACCAGCTCCCGCACCGACGCCGGGATCTCCGCCGGCAGCTCCGGCGGCTCGTCGTCGAGATGGCGTACGGCCACCTGGAGCGGGTTGTCGCCGGTGAACGGCGGGCTGCCGGTGAGGCAGCAGTACGCGACGGCGCCGAGCGCGTACACGTCGGTGGCGCCCGAGACGGGCCGGCCGGCGGCCTGCTCCGGCGCCATGTAGAGGGCGGTGCCGGGCACCGCGTTCGTGCTGGTGATGCTCGTGACGTTGGTCGACCGGGCCACCCCGAAGTCGACCAGGACCACGGTGCCGTCGTCCTGCACGAGGAGGTTGCTCGGCTTCACGTCGCGGTGCACGATGCCGCGGCCGTGCGCCGCGTGCAGCGCCTGCGCCACCTGGGCCACGATCGACATGGTCTCGGCGACCTCGAGCTGCCCGGCGGTCTCGATCCGCCGCGACAGCGGCTCACCGGCGACGAACTCCATCACCAGGTAGTCGGCCCGGCCGCCGCTGGGCAGGTCGTCCTCACCGCAGTCGAAGACCTGGACCACGCCGGGGTGGCGCAGGGAGGCCATGATCCGGGCCTCGGAACGGAACCGGGCGATGAAGTCGGGGTCGGACACCAGGGCGGGAAGCAGCACCTTCACCGCGACCGGGCGACCGAGGACAAGGTCTGTGGCACGCCAGACGTCGCCCATGCCGCCGGTGGCGACACGGTCATCAAGGCGGTACCGACCGCTGAGTACGACGTCTGAGGACAGCACCCCCATACCGTACCCACAGCAGGCGCGAAGTATTTCCCGCGATATCGGCGGCCGGCTCGGCCGGGCCGTTCGGCCGGGTGTCCGGCAGCCGGGACGCCGATCGGCTGATCGTGATCGACCCGGTACGATCGGCCAGAAACCGACGCGCTCCCGCGCTCGCGGCCCGCCGCGCCGACGGGGACCCGATCCGGGGCAGCGTCGCGCGGTCCGTGGGCGTTACCCCGACACGCCGGTGACGCAGCTAGACATTTCTCTCTGTTTTTCCGCCCCTCGGTGACTTGCCGCCCGCACCCGGCCCGTCCGGCGTCGGCCCGACTCCCGGCCGCACCCGGACGCCGGTACGGTATGTCCCGCCGACGCCCGTGCCGCGCGGCGACGTCCAAGGCGCACCGCACCCTCGTGCGCGTGCCTGATCAGCTCACCGGGGGGCCGAGTGCGGATGGCGGTGTGGCCACTGGCACCCGTTGACGCCCGGCGCCGGGCGGTCATCCGGGTGGGGCGGCGCGCGTGACGGCCGAACTCAACGAGGCGGTCATCGCGGCGCAGGCGGGGGACGAGGAGGCGTTCCGGTTCCTCTACCGCAGCCTGCAACCCGCGCTGCTGCGCTACCTGACCGCCCTCGTCGGCGCCGACGCCGAGGACGTGGCCTCGGAGGCGTGGCTGCAGATCTCCCGCGACCTGCCGTCGTTCACCGGCGGCGAGTTCCGTGCCTGGGCGGTCACCATCGCCCGCAACCGGGCCATGGACCACCTGCGCCGGCAGCGTCGGCGTCCCTCAGTGCCGGTGCCCGTGCAGGCCCTCAACGATCTGGCCGCCGACGTCGACACCGCCGACCGGGCCGGTGAGGCCATCGCCACCGAGAGCGCACTGGCGCTGATCCGGACGCTGCCGCCGGCCGAGGCCGAGGCGGTGATGCTGCGGGCCGTCATCGGCCTGGACGCGGAGACCGCCGGGCGGGTGCTGGGCCGGCGGGCCGGCGCGGTGCGCACCGCCGCGCACCGGGGCCTGCGCCGGCTCGCCGCGATGCTCGAGCGTTCGGCGGCGCAGGCCGCGCCGGACGACACCCGGGACGCCGTGGCGCCCCGTCCCCGTACCGACCGCCAGGTGCCGCACGCGCCCGAGGCCGAGCCGGCGGAGGGCTGACGTGAGGGGAGACGACGGCATGCACGCTCGCCGGTTCGGCGGGCCCGCCGACCGGGCGGAATCCGACCGCCTGCTCGACGCCGCGCGCGCCGGTACGCCGCCGGGGGCCGACGCTGATCCGCTGACCCGGCTGCTCTCCGCCGCCGCCGGGCCGGCCGCCCCGGGCGAGGTCGCCGGGGAGGAACGGGCGCTCGCCGCGTTCCGGGCGGCCCACGCGGCGCGGGGAACGCAGCCGGTGCCCGCGGCGGTGGCCGCACCGCGCTCGCGGCGGCGCCTGCGCGTCGCCGCCGCGTTGTCCGGGCTCGCCGCCACCGCTGTCGCCGGGGTGGCGTTCGCGGCGGTGCACCTGGACCGCGAGCCGGAGCCGCTGGGCCCGCCCGGGACGACGGCCGGGCCCAGCGGCACCGGCCCGACCGGCACGGGCCCGGCCGTCACCGGGCCGTCGCGGGCGGCGCCGAGCACCCCGGCCGGTGACGCGTCCGGTGCGGCGTCGCCACCGGCTCCGTCGCCGACGCCGGTGCCGTCCGGAACGCCGAGCCCCGCGGACCGGAAACCCGCGCCCTCGCCCGGCGGGCCGCAGATGGCCGGCCACTGCCGTGCCTACCTGGCCAAGTCGGAGCGGCAGCGGGAGAAGGCGCTCACCAAGCCGGGCTACGCCGACCTGGTGGCTGCCGCCGGCGGACCCGAGCAGGTGGAGAGCTATTGCCGGAACCTCCTGGGCGCGCTGGCGGACGACCCGGCCGAGGCGCCGGAGCCCGCGCCCCCGGGTCCGGCAGGGGACGACTGAGCCGCCGCGGCGCAATCAGATTCCGGACAAAAATTCATCTCTCCGGGCAAGCGGATCTCGTCTGCTAGACAGAGGATGGTGGGACGGCGTCCCGTGCCGTCCCGGCCGGGCGTCGCGACGACGTTGTCGCCCATCGCCGAGGAGGAGCCGTCCCATGGTGATGTCGCCGGACCTGGACCGGGCAGTCGTCCTGGGGGACGAGGAGGCGGCCCGGGGCCACCTCGCCCGGATCTGCTTCAAGACCGGGCCACCCGCACTCGTCGGCGTCGAACTGGAATGGACCGTGCACGACGCCGCGGACCCGGCCCGGCCGGTCGACCGCGAGCGACTACGCGAGGCGCTGGGGCGGCACAGCCCGGTGACCCTCGACCCCACCAGCCCGGCCGACGAGCTCCGGCACGGCGGCGCCGTGACCGTGGAGCCCGGCGGGCAGGTGGAGATCTCCGCGATGCCGCGATCGACTGTCGGCGCGCTCATCCTGGCCACCGAGGCCGACGTCGCCGAGCTGCGGGCCCGGCTGGACGCCGCCGGCCTGGTGCTCGGCCGCAGCGGGATGGACCCCTGGCGTCTGCCCCGGCCCGTCGTGGAGACCCCCCGCTACCGGGCCATGCGCTGCGCCTTCGACCGGCGTGGCCCGGCCGGACGGGCGATGATGTACAGCACCGCCGGTCTCCAGGTCTGCCTGGACGCGGGCGAGCCGGAGCACCTGACCCAGCGGTGGGCGGCCGCGCACGCCGTCGGCCCGCCGCTGCTCGCCGCCTTCGCCACCGCCGACCGGCACGCCGGCCGCCGGACCGGCTGGGCCTCCGCCCGGATGGCCACCTGGCTCGCCATCGACCCGGCCCGCACCGGTCCGGTCTGGTCGCCCGAGCGGGCCGACGAGGATCCGGTGACGGCCTGGACCGGGTACGCCCTGGCCGCGCCGCTGCTGTGCGTCCGCGGCGACGGCCCGGACTGGACCGCGCCGCCCGGTGTCACGTTCGCCGACTGGCTGGCCGGGGCACTGCCCCGCCCGCCCACCACCGACGACCTGGAGTACCACCTCAGCACGCTGTTCCCGCCGGTACGCCCACGCGGCTACCTGGAGCTGCGCTACCTGGACACCCAGCCCGGCCCGGAGTGGACGGTGCCGCTGGCGGTGCTGGCGGCGCTGTTCGCCGACCCGGCCACCACCCGGGACGCGCTGGCGGCGGCCGCCCCGGTCGCCGACGGATGGCGCGCGGCGGCCCGGTGCGGGCTGGCCGAGCGTCCGCTGGCGACCGCCGCGGCGGCGCTGTTCGACCTGGCGCTGACCGCCCTGCCCCGGCTCGACCTGCCGGCCGGCATCCACGACGAGACCCACCGAGCGATCCGGCGGCACCGCGCCGCCGCGGAGAGGGGACACCGGTGACCACCACCGAGCGACTACGCGACCGGATCGCCGCGGAGCTGGAACGGACCCGGGCCCGTACCGTGCTGCTGACCGACGCGGTGGACGACGACGACCTGGTCCGGCAGCACTCCACGCTGATGTCGCCGCTGGTTTGGGACCTGGCGCACGTCGGCAACCAGGAGGAGCTGTGGCTGGTCCGCGACGTCGGCGGCCGTGACCCGGTGCGCCACGACATCGACGACCTCTACGACGCGTTCAAGCAGCCCCGCAAGGACCGCCCGGCGCTGCCGCTGCTGCCGCCGGCGGAGGCCCGCGCCTACGTGCGCACGGTGCGGGACAAGGTGTTCGACCTGCTCGACGGCATCCGCTTCACCGACCGTCCGCTCGTCGCCGACGGGTTCGCGTTCGGCATGATCGTGCAGCACGAGCAGCAGCACGACGAGACCATGCTCGCCACCCACCAGCTGCGCGCCGGCGCCCCGGTGCTGGACGCGCCGCCCCCGCCGGAGCCCCGGGCCCGGGCCGGCGGGGAGGTACGCGTGCCCGCCGGGCCGTTCACCATGGGCACCTCCACCGACCCGTGGGCGCTGGACAACGAGCGCCCGGCCCACACCGTCGACCTGCCCGCGTACGTCATCGACGCCGCGCCGGTGACGAACGGGCAGTACCGGGCGTTCATCGCCGACGGCGGGTACGACGAGCCGCGCTGGTGGAGCGAGGCCGGCTGGCGGCACCGGATCGAGGCGGACCTGAGCGCGCCGATGCACTGGCGGCGCGACGGGGACGGCTGGGCGTACCGGCGGTTCGGCCGCTGGTCGGCGGTCCGCGACGACGAGCCGGTGGTGCACGTCTGCTGGTACGAGGCGCAGGCGTACGCGGCGTGGGCCGGCAAGCGGCTGCCCACCGAGGCGGAGTGGGAGAAGGCGGCCCGCTGGGATCCGGCGACCGGCCGCTCCCGCCGCTACCCGTGGGGCGACGAGGACCCGACTGGCGAGCACGCCAACCTGGGTCAGCGGCACCTGTGGCCGGCGCCGGTGGGCGCGTACCCGGCCGGCGCCTCGCCGCTGGGCGTCCACCAGCTCGTCGGCGACGTGTGGGAGTGGACCTCCTCGCCGTTCCGGGGGCACCCGGGCTTCACCGCGTTCCCGTACCGGGAGTACTCGGAGGTCTTCTTCGGCGACGACTACCGGGTGCTGCGGGGCGGCTCGTTCGGCACCGACCGGTCGGCCTGCCGGGGCACGTTCCGCAACTGGGACTACCCGATCCGGCGGCAGATCTTCAGCGGCTTCCGCTGCGCCCGCGACGCCGGACCGGAGGAGTGAGCCGGCTCGATGTGCCGTCACCTCGCGTACCTCGGTCCACCCGTGCTGCTGTCCAGCCTGCTCTCCGACCCGCCGTACGGGCTGCTGCGCCAGTCGTGGGCGCCGCGTGACATGCGCGGCGGCGGCACGATAAACGCCGACGGCTTCGGCGTCGCCTGGTATCCCGGCGACGGCGATCCGGTCCGCTACCGGCGGGCCCAGCCGATGTGGAGCGACACCACGCTGCCGGAGCTGGCCGCCGTCACGCGGGTGCGGGCGGTGCTGGCCGCGGTCCGCTCCGCCACCGTCGGCATGCCGCTGCACGAGACGGCGGCGGCGCCCTTCGCCGAGGGGCGATGGCTGTTCAGCCACAACGGCGTGGTCCGGGGCTGGCCGGACAGCCTCGTCCCGCTCGCCGCCGGCCTGCCCGTGCGCGACCTGATCACGCTCGACGTGCCGACCGACTCGGCGCTGCTGTGGGCGCTGGTCCGGCACCGGCTGCGCGAGGGCGCGCCGCCGGCGCAGGCGGTGGCGGACACCGTCGCGGCGGTCGCCGCCGCCGCTCCCGGCTCGCGGCTGAACCTGCTGCTCACCGACGGTACGACGGTGGTGGCGAGCACGGCCGGGCACGCGCTGTCGGTGCGCCGCGGCCCGGACTCGGTGCTGCTGGCCTCCGAACCGTTCGACGACGACCCGGCCTGGCGGGCCGTGCCGGACGGCCGGCTCGTGGTGGCGACCACGGGCGGGCTCGAGGTGCGGGAGACGACCGCCGCCTGACGATGCGTACCCACCGCAAGAGAGGACACTCGATGAGCGCGGAGCCGCTGGAGATCCACCTGGAGCAGCAGGACCTCGACCGTGGGTTGCGGGAGGACGTACGGGCCGGGCTGGCCGCGACGCCGAAGTGGCTGCCGCCGAAGTGGTTCTACGACGCCCGGGGCAGCGAGCTGTTCGAGGAGATCACCCGTCTGCCGGAGTACTACCCGACCCGGGCCGAGCGGGCCGTGCTCGCCGCGCACGCCGACGACGTGGCCACCATGACCGGCGCGAAGACGCTGATCGAGCTGGGTTCGGGCTCGTCGGAGAAGACCCGGCTGCTGCTCGACGCGTTCACCCGCCACGGCGACCTGGGCACGTTCGTGCCGCTGGACGTCTCGGTGAGCGCGTTGCGGTCGTCCACCGAGCAGATCGCCGCCGCGTACCCGGGGCTGCGGGTGCGGGGGATCGTCGGTGACTTCACCCGCCACCTGGACCGGTTGCCCACCGGCGGCCGGCGCCTGGTGGCGTTCCTCGGCGGCACGATCGGCAACCTGCTGCCGGCGGAGCGGGCCGAGTTCCTCACCGCGATGCGCGCGGCGCTGGAGACCGGCGACTGGCTGCTGGTCGGGACCGACCTGGTCAAGGATCCGGACGTGATCGTGCCCGCCTACGACGACGCGGCGGGCGTGACCGCCGAGTTCAACCGCAACGTGCTCCGGGTGATCAACCGCGAGCTGGGTGCGGACTTCGACGTCGACGCGTTCCGGCACGTGGCGGTCTGGGATCCCGAGCGGGAGTGGATCGAGATGCGGTTGCGCGCCGAGCACCCGGCCCGGGTGCGGGTCCTGGACACCGACGTGGTGTTCGCCGCCGGCGAGGAGCTGCGCACCGAGGTGTCGGCCAAGTTCCGGCCGGAGGGGATCGCCGCCGAGCTGACCGCCGCCGGGTTCGACAGGCGGGCGTTCTGGACCGACCCGGACGGGCTGTTCGGGGTGAGCCTGGCCCGGGCCGACTGAGGCCCGTCGTGGCCCCGGCCACACCCGGGGACCGGGCCGGCCGGTGATCGGCTAGGCTGGCGGCGCGAAGGGGAGTAGCCCCCAATGTCGTGGTCGACACACTGGTGCGTTCCGCACCCGGCCACGCGGCCCCGGTCTCCGGGGCGGGCGAGACCTTCGACTCAGGCTGTCGCAGCCGGGTCGAGGGCGCCCCCGTTCCTCCTCCCGGCTTGATCGGGAAGGTTCACATGGAGGGTTTCCTCGTCGCGCTGGTGGTCAGCTTCGGCGTCATCTTCGTCGCCGAACTGGGCGACAAGTCCCAACTGATGGCACTGACGTTCGCCACGCGGTTCAAGCCGGTGCCGGTGCTCATCGGCATCACGATCGCCACCGCGATCGTCCACCTGGCCTCGGTGGCCATCGGGTACGGCTTGAACGCCGCCCTGCCCACCGACTGGATCTCGCTCATCGCCGGTGTGGCGTTCCTCGGCTTCGGCGCCTGGACGCTGCGCGGCGACAGGCTGACCGAGGAGGAGAAGCGCAAGGCCGAGCGCGGCGGCCGGTCCGCCGTCATCGCCGTCGGTGTGGCGTTCTTCCTGGCCGAGCTGGGGGACAAGACCATGCTCGCCACCATCACGCTGGCCACCAAGTACGGCTGGTTCGGCACCTGGCTCGGCTCGACGCTCGGCATGGTCGCCGCGGACGCGCTGGCGATCCTGGTGGGCCGGATGCTCGGCCGGCACCTGCCGGAGCGGACCATCCGCTACGGCGCCGCCGTGCTGTTCGCCATCTGCGGCCTCTGGCTGATCTTCGAGGCGGTCGCCGAGCTGACCTGAGCCGAGGGCCGGGGTGCGGCGGGTGGGACCGGCCGGTCCCACCCGCCGCGCCGGCTCAGGCCGGGCCCTCCTGGTAGACGTCGGGGATGCCGTCACCGTCGGCGTCCCGGCTCTCCCGTTCGCTGATCCGCCGGTAGGCCCGGTTGCGGCGGACCAGCACCACCGAGGCGAGCAGGGCGGAGATCAACGAGCCGAGCAGCACGGCCACCTTGACGCCGTCCTCCTCCGGGCTGCCGGCGCCGAACGCCAGCTCGCCGATGAGCAGCGACACGGTGAAGCCGATGCCGGCCAGCAGCGCCAGCCCGAGCAGGTCGGCCCAGGTGATCTCCTCGTCCAGCTCGGCCCGGGTGAACCGGGCGAGCAGGTACGTCGACCCGAACACGCCGATCACCTTGCCGAGCACCAGCCCGGCGGCCACCGCGATCACCACCGGATTGGTCAGCACGCCGCCCACATCCACGCCGACCAGCGTCACCCCGGCGGCGAAGAAGGCGAACACCGGCACGGCCAGGCCGGCGGAGACGGGCCGCCAGCGGTGCTCGAGGCGCTCGGCCAGGCCGGGCGCGCCGTCGCGCCCGCGCAGCACCGGCACGGTGAAGCCGAGCAGTACGCCCGCCACGGTGGCGTGCACACCGGAGGCGTGCACCAGCGTCCAGGCGGCCACCGCCAGCGGGATCAGCGCCCACCACCAGGTCCGCCGGCGCTGCACGAGCAGCCCGAACACGGCGATCGGCAGCAGCGCGCCGAGCAGCGGCAGCGGCTGGAACCCGTCGGTGTAGAACACCGCGATGATGGTGATCGCGAACAGGTCGTCGACCACGGCGAGGGTGAGCAGGAACGCGCGCAGCCCCTGCGGCAGGTGGGAGCTGATCACGGCGAGCACGGCGAGCGCGAAGGCGATGTCGGTGGCGGTGGGGATGGCCCATCCGCGCAGGCCGGCGCCGCCGGCGCTGAGCGTCACCGTCAGGTAGATCAACGCGGGCGCGATCATGCCGCCGAGCGCGGCGATCACGGGCAGCGCGGCCCGCCGGGGGTCGCGCAGGTCACCGGCGACGAACTCGCGTTTGAGTTCCAGCCCGACCACGAAGAAGAAGATCGCCAGCAGCCCGTCGGCGGCCCAGGTGCGCAGGTCGAGGTCGAGGTGCAGGCCGGCGCCGCCGGGCCAGGGCACCCAGTGGCTCAGTTCGGCGTACGCGGCGCGCCACGGCGAGTTGGCCCAGATCAGGGCGAGCACCGCGCCGAGCAGCAGCAGGCCGCCACCGACGGTCTCGGTGCGCAGCACGTCGGCCAGGAAGCGGGCCTCCGGCCAGGAGCGGCGGGACAGCAGGCGGGACCGGTGCGGGGTGTGCTGGGGCATGCGGGGTCCGTTCGGGAGCTGGGGTCGGCGGAACCATCGCCGACCAGGCTTCCCGGCACACCTGTGACAACCTTATCGGCCGCCGCGCCCGGCGGCGAACCCAGCCGGCCGACGGGACGCCCTGTCACCTGGGCGGGGCGTCCCGTCGGCCGGTGGGTCAGCGCTGTCCGGGCAGAGCCGGCTGGGACACCCCGGCCGGGTCGCAGAACGCGGCCATCCGCTTGATCAGCTCGTCCGGGTCGGCGTACGGGTCGAGACCGCGGACCTCGTCCGGGTCCAGCTCCGGCACCGGGACATGGGAGATCAGCGGGTGCAGCGGCCGGGTGTCCACCTCGTCGGCGCCGAACAGGTGCTCGTGCAGCTTCTCGCCGGGGCGCAGACCGGTGAAGACGATCTCCACCGGGCGGTCCGCCTCGGCGGCGAGCCGGCGTGCCACGTCGGCGATCCGGACCGGCTCGCCCATGTCGAGCACCAGCGCCTCGCCGCCCCGGCCGATCGTCGCGGCCTGGAGCACCAGGTGCACCGCCTCTTGGACGGTCATGAAGTAGCGGGTCACGTCGGGGTGGGTGACGGTGATCGGCACCCCGGCGCGGATCTGCGCCTGGAACGCGGTGAGCACCGAGCCGCGGCTGCTGAGCACGTTGCCGAACCGGACGCTGAGGTATCGGCCGGCGAGCCGCTGCGCGTGGTACGCGGTGAGCCGCTCGGTGATCCGCTTGGAGTAGCCGAGGACGCTCGCCGGGTTGGCCGCCTTGTCGGTGGAGATGTTGACGAACTCGGCGACGTCGCGGCACGCCTCCAGCACGTTGAGCGTACCCAGGATGTTGGTCTTGAGCGCCTCGCCGGGGTGGCGCTGGAGCAGCGGGAGGTGCTTGAGCGCCGCGGCGTGGAACACCACGTCGGGCTGCCGGTCGGCGATCACCCGGGCGATGCCCTCGGCGTCGCGGATGTCGGCCAGGATCAGCTCCGGTCCGTCCAGCAGCGCGCGCCCGTGCAGGGACATCTGCAGCGCGTGCAGCGCGGACTCGTCCCGGTCGAGCATCATCAGCTCGTCCGGCTCGCAGCGGGCGATCTGCCGGCACAGTTCCGAGCCGATCGATCCGCCGGCGCCGGTGACCAGCACCCGGCGCCCGGCCAGCCCGCCGCGCTCCACGCTCAGCTCGGCGACCCGGTGCGCGCGGCCCAGCAGGTCGGTGAGCTGGAGGTCGCGGACGTCGGTGGCGGCCACCGGGCGGTCGAGCACCTCGCGCACCGGCGGCAGGACCTTGAACGCCGCCCCGGCCTCCAGCACGCGGGTGCGGACGTCGCGCAGCAGCTGCGGGTCGGAGCCGCTCATCGAGAAGATGACGGTGCTGGCCCGGGTGGCCCGGACGGCGGCGCCGATCTGCTCCCGGCCGCCGAGCACGCGCAGCCCTTCCAGCCGCAGGCCCCGGCTGTCCGGGGCGTCGTCGAGCAGACCCACCGGGTGGTAGCTGCTCTCCGGGTCCTGGAGCAGCACCCGGACGAGCCGTTCGCTCGCCGCGTCCACGCCGTAGACCAGGCACCGCTCGGCGTGGCCGGCGGCCGGCGGCCGGCGGTCGGCGTGGGCGCGCCAGAGGCCGCGGGCGGTCGCCATCACCACGAGTGCCACCGCGCCGCCGACCAGCGGGGTGCTGGCCGGGACCGGGTGCTGCGTCCAGGGCAGGACGACGACGAAGCCGAGGGCCGCGACGAGCGCGACGGTGACGGCCAGCCCCTGCGCGTCACCGGCGCTGCCGATCGGGTACCGGCCGTAGAGCCGGGAGCGCGCAAGCGTGAGCGTGGCGTAGAGCGCGGCGCAGGCCAGCGCCAGGCCGAGCGTCGCGGCGCTGGCGGAGGCGGTGAGGTCGAACTCGTACCGCGTCCAGGCCGCGCCGAGAAATCCTCCGCACCACGCGGCCGTGTCCAGCGTTAACAGGGAGGGGGTGGCGGCTCGGTAGGTGATCCGGCCGGGGGTTGGTACGGCTGCGATGGCTTCACGATCCATGGGCTGCCCTCTGCGTCCTATCCGTATTGAAAGGATTAGACCGTCTGTGCCTGTTCGGTCGTTTACTGTCGTCCAGTCACGTAACGTCGTGAATAGGCGATTCGATCCTGGCACGGCGACTGGTGTTTTTAGGGGGCTTTCGTGCAGTTTCATCGGCAGACCGGCGTGTCGCGAGGGGGAGCGTGATGGACGTTCTCGGCTACCTGCGCCTGGTCCGACGCCACTGGTGGATCGTGCTGGTGACGGTGATGCTCGGCCTGGGCACCGCCGCGCTGGTGACGGTCCGGACGGCGCCTCGGTACGAGGCGTCGGTGACGTTCTTCGTCACCACGCCCAGCCAGGGGGTCACCGACGCCTACCAGGGCAGCCTCTTCCTCCAGCAGCGGGTGAAGTCCTACGGTGACCTGCTCACCAGCGACCGGCTGGCGCAGAGCGTGGTCGCCGACGCGCCGCTCGGCCTCACCGCCGACCAGGTGCGCAGCCGGATCCGCACCACCGCCACGACCGGCACGGTCCTGCTCAAGGCGACGATCACCGACACCGACCAGACCCGGGCGCTGAAGACCACCGAGACGCTCGCGGCGAAGTTCACCGAGCTGGTCCGCAAGGTCGAGACGCCGCCGGACGGCAAGGCCCCGCCGATCAAGATCGAGGTGGTCAGCGGCCCCCGTGTCACCTCCAACCCGGTCTCGCCGCAGCCCACCCGCAACCTGGTCCTGGGCGGTCTGCTCGGCCTGCTGCTCGGCGCCGGCCTCGCGGTGCTGCGCGGGGTGGCCGACGTCCGGATGCGCGACGGCGCCGGGCTGCAACGGGTGACCGGCAGCCCGCTGCTCGGCGAGATCCCGTACGAGACCGGCGCGCGTTCGGCGCCGCTGATCGTCGGCGACGCGGCCACCTCGGCCCGCGCGGAGGCGGTCCGCAAGCTGCGTACCAACCTGCGCTTCGTGGACGTGCACGAACCGGCCCGGGTCATCGCGGTCACCAGCGCGTTGCAGGGCGAGGGCAAGACCACGATGGCCTGCAACACCGCCATCGCGCTGGCCGAGGCGGGCTGGCGGGTGCTGCTGATCGACGCCGACCTGCGCCGCCCCAAGGTCGCCGACTACCTCGGGCTCGACGGCGGCGTCGGCCTCACCGACGTGCTCGTCGGCGACGTCCAGGTCGGCGACGTGGTGCAGCGCTGGGGCGAGAAGTCCCTACTGGTGCTGCCCAGCGGCGCCACCCCGCCCAACCCGAGCGAGCTGCTCGGCTCCAAGTCCATGGCGGACCTGCTGGTCGCACTGCGGGACTCGGCGGACATCGTGGTCATCGACACCGCGCCGCTGCTGGCGGTCACCGACGGCGTGGTCGTGGCCGTGCAGGCCGACGGCGCGCTCCTGGTCACCCAGCAGGGGCGTACCTCCCGCAGCCAGGTCGCGGCGGCGGCACACGCGCTCAGATCGGTCTCGGTGCGCCTGCTCGGCTGCGTGCTCAACATGGCCAAGGTGGCCAAGGCGGACGCCTACCAGTACGAGGCGTACAAGGTGGTCGTGCCGCCCGCGGCGCCCTCCGTGCCGGCCGACCGGGCCGGTGCCCGGCGGGGCGCGAAGAAGGCCGTGGGCGACCGGACGCAGGAACTCACCCGGCTTTCGCGATGAGCGCGAGCACGGGCCGGATCGACCGCTCGATCTCCTCGGCGCAGCGCCGGAAGTCAGCCGGCGAACCCCCGATCGGGTCGCGCAGGTCGTCCGCGTCGGGGGCGGCGGGTTGCAGCCGCCCCCGAGCGCGGACGGCGGCCGACATCGCCGCCCGCAACGGTGTGCCCGCGTCCGCCTCCGCCTCGGCGGGGCGGGCCTCCGCGGCCAGCCGGGCGAACTGCCGCAGCGTGAACGTCCGGGTCAGCGCGGCCGGGGCGAGCGCCGTGCAGGCCGAGCGTTGCCGGCGGGTCGCGGTCAGCACCAGCGCCGCACCGGTCAGGTGCTCCGGGCGCAGCCGGCGGGTGCGGAAGGCCGCCGGGTCCGCGCCGGTGGCCGCGGTCACCTCGACCGCGTACGGGTGCATGACCGCACCGTCGATCGCGTCGGTGCCCGCGCTGGCCACCGCCAGCGGCAGGCCGGCCAGCATCCGGCGGGCGATGAACTCCGCCATCGGTGACCGGCACATGTTCGCGTGGCAGACGAAGAGCACCTCGTCGACCATCTGCACCCCTCTCGTCGGCACGGTCGCGACGAAAGGTGCCGCGACGGCTTTTCTCCGGCGGTCGCGGCCGGACGCAGAGGGGATGCGGAAATGGTACGCGGTGCGGCGCCCGGCCGTCCGGAAAGCCGCGCCGGGAGCGCGGCCATGAGGGTCGGCATCCTGACCTACCACTTCCCGCCGGAGCCGGCGTTCGTGCCGGGAAGCCTGGCCGAGGAACTGGTGGCCCGGGGCCACGAGGTACGGGTCCTCACCGGATTCCCGGACTACCCGGGCGGGCACGTGTACCCCGGCTGGCGGCAGCGCTGGCGGCACCAGACGCACAGTGAGCGGCTGACCGTGCGCCGGGTGCCCCGGTACGCCGCGGGCGACGGTTCGGCCCGGGCCCGCGTCGCGAGCTGGCTCTCCTTCGCCGGCAGCGCCGCGCTCGCCGGCCGGGGGCTGCTGCGTGACGTCGACGTGCTCTACGTCCACGGTCACCCGGCGGTCACGTTCGCGGCGACCGGGCTGCTGCGGCTGCTCGGCCGTACGCCGACCGTCCTGCACGTGCAGGACGTGTGGACGGAGCGGCCCGCGGCGCGGGACGGCGGGCGGCCGGGGCGGCTGGAGGCCGCGACGCGCCGCCTCTACCGGGAGGCGGCAGTGGTGGCTGTCGGTTCGCCGTCGATGGCGGATTTGGTCCGGGCCGGTGGGGCCGCCCCGGACCGGGTCCGCACGGTGCCGAACTGGACCGACGAACGCATCTTCCGTCCCACCCAGGCCGGTCCGGCGGTGCGGCGGCTGGTCCGCCGGGACGACCGCTGCGTGGTGATGCACGCCGGGACGATCGGCGCGCGTCAGGATCTGGAGACGGCGGTCCGTGCGGCGGCGGCGCTCGGCGACCGGATGGACCTGGTCCTCGTGGGCTCGGGCCCGGCGGAGCAGCGGGTGCGGGGGCTCGCCGCCGATCTCGGCGCGGACAACGTCCGGTTCCTGGAACGACGGTCCGCGGTGGACATGCCGCAGCTCTACGCCGCCGCCGACTACCAGCTCGTCGCGCAGCGCGACCTGCCGGAGCTGCGGGGCCGGGTGCCCGGCAAGCTCCAGGCCGCGCTGTCCTGCGCCGCGCCGGTGGTCGCCTCGGCCGCCGGGGAGACGGCCGAGGTGGTGGAGCGCGCCCGCGCCGGGCTGTCCTGCCCGCCGGAGGACTGGGCGGCGCTGGCCGACCGCTTCTGGCTGGCCGCGGCCATCCCGCCGGCCGCCCGGATCGACATGGGCAGGCGCGGTCGTGACGCCTACCTGCGGGACATGTCGATGCGGGCCGGTGTGGACCGGATCGATGTCCTGCTGCGCGAGGTGGGCGCGCAGGCGTCGAACGGAACAAAGCTCGCGCACAGCCGGTTAAATCGTCAGAGTGTCCGATAACCGCTCGAACGGGCAGTTTCCCGTGCTAAAAAGCACTCGATCGCGAATTGTGTCCGATTCGACCGACACCGTAGGGGGAGATTCGTGACCGGACCTGGTGCCACGCCCGGCCGGCGGCGCCGTTCGCGACGGCGCCGCCGCGCCCGGGTCCGCCGGATCCTGCTGACCGGGCTGGTGGTCGTGTCGGTGCTGCTCAGCACCGGCGGCTGGGTCGCGTTCCGCGGCTGGCAGGCCCGCGCCCACCTGGTGAACGCCGCCGGGCTGGCCCGGGAGCTCAGCGCCCAGGTGCTCGACGGCGACGTGGCCCGGGCCCAGCGCACGCTGGCCGCGTTGCAGGAGCAGGCCGCCGCCGCGCGCGGCGCCACCGGCGATCCGGTGTGGTGGGCCGGTCAGCAGACGCCGTACGCGGGAGACAACCTGACCGCGGTCCGGCAGATCTCGGTGGCGGTGGACGATCTGGCCCGGCTCGCGTTCCCCACGCTGCTGCGGGTCGACCTCGCCTCGCTGGTGCCGAAGCAGGGAAAGCTGGATCTGGCTCGCCTGCGCGCCGTCTCGGGCGAGGTCGCCGCCGCCGACCAGGCGGTGCGCGCGACCGCCGAGCGGTTGCGGCAGGTGCCCACAGACGATCTCGTGACGCAGGTCCGCGACGCGGTCACCGCGCTGCGCGCCGAACTGGACCAGCTCGGCGATCTGACGTCGGCCGCCGAGCGCGGCGCCCGGCTGCTGCCGCCACTGCTCGGCGCGGACGGTCCGCGCAGCTATCTGCTGGTCTCCCAGAACCCGGCCGAGCTGCGCGCCACCGGCGGCATGTTCGGCGCGTACGCCGTGCTGCGCGCCGAGGCCGGACGGATCCGCCTGGTGAAGCAGGGCACCTCGGCCGACCTGCGGTTCTTCGACCCGCCCCTCACTGTCGACGCGGAGGCGAAGCGGCTCTGGGGGGATCTGCCGGGCATCTATCCGGCGGACGTGAACCTCAACCCGGACTTCCCGGCCGCCGCCGCGCTCTACCGGGACATGGTGCGCCGCCGGACCGGCACCACGGTGGACGGCGTGCTGGCGGTGGACCCGGTGGTCCTGTCGTACCTGCTCGGTGTCGTGGGTCCGGTCGACGTGCCGGAGGGGCCGTCGCTGGCCGCCGCCACCGCCGTACGGACGCTCCTCAGTGACTCCTACCGGGATCTGGACACGAAGGACCAGGACAAGTTCTTCACCAAGGCGGCCTCGGGCGTGTTCGACACCCTGTTCACCAAGACGGTCGACCCGCGTGCGCTTTTGACCGTTTTTAGCCGTTCAATCAATGAACGTCGGATATTGTTCTGGAGTGTCCGATCTGAGGAGCAACGCGCACTGGCCGGCAGCCGGCTGGCCGGTCAACTCCCGGAGAAGGACGCCGTGCCGACAGTCGGCGTCTTCCTCAACGACGGCAGCGGCGCGAAGCTCGGTTACTACCTCAGGTTCTCGGCCACCGTGACGGTCGGCGAATGCCACCCGGACGGGCGTCGCGAGCTGCGGCTGCGGGTCACGGTGCACTCCACCGCCCCGAAGTCGGGCCTGAGCAAGTCGGTGACCGGACTGGCTCTGGCCGGCGACAAGTACACCGCACGCACCTTCGTCTCCGTGCACACGCCCACCGGCGGCGCCGTCCTCACCGGGCGGCTCGACGGGCGGGACACCGCGATGGGCAGCGGCACCGACGGCCGCCGCCAGGTGGCGGTGGCGAAGGTGGAGGCCCGACCGGGGCAGACCCGGACGCTCGACGTCACGGTGCTCACCGGCCAGACCGGCGCCGGGACGGCCGAACTGGTGCACACACCCACCGTCACCCCATGGACCACCCAAGTAGTCAACGCACCAAGCTGTGAACAGTAGGAGGGAATCCATCATGCGGCTATCCCGCATCATCATGGCGCTCACGGTGGGCCTGGCCGTAGCGGCCGTGCCGACCGCGGCCGGGGCGGCGCAGCCGCAGCCCCCGGTCTACCCGCCCGAGGTCGCGTCGCTGACCGTCTCACCGACGACCATCCGGCTCGGCGAGACGTTCACCCTGCGGGGTTCGAACTTCGCGCCGAACGAGTCGGTGCGGATCGACGTGGCGATCTCGGGTCTGCCCCAGGCCGCCCCGGCCGAGGGCACCGCGCGGCGCAGCGACGGCAGCACGGTGGCGATGGCACCGGTCGCCTACACGCCCAACCGGGCCCAGCCGCAGCCCGCGCCGACCACGTTCACCGTGACGGCCGACGGCGACGGCAACTTCACCGTCACCTACCGGCCGACCCGGCCGGGCCGGTACACGTTCACCGCCACCGGCCTGACGTCCGGGCGGATCGCGAGCGCCACCGGCACCGTCCTGCCGCCGCGGCCGACCCGGCCGCCGCACAAGGGTGGACTGCCGGTCACCGGTGACAGCATCGGCACGCCGCTGAAGCTCGGTGGGGGCCTCGCCGCCGCCGGTGCGGTGCTGCTGCTGGCCTCCATGGCCTGGCGCCGCCGCCGCCTCGGCTGATCCGAGGCGCGCCGGGGACGACCCGGCTCGATCGTGAGTGCCCGCCGGACCGAGTCCGGCGGGCACTCACGTGTCCCGGCACCGGGACACAATGAGCCGATGGACGCGACACCGTGGACCGACCGGACCGGCCTGCTCACGCTGCCCGGGGGCGCCACCGTACGCGGTCGCCGGGTCGCCGATCCCGCCTCGCCCGCCGACTTCGCCCTGCTGCTGGCGCCCGGCCCCGAGCCGGAGTGGCCGTCCCGGCGGGTCCGCTGGCCCGACTTCTGGATCCCGTCCGACCGCGCCGACGCCCTGGACGCGCTGCGGGAGGCGCGGCGGCGCGCGTACGCCGGGGAGCGGGTCGAGGTGGCCTGTCACGGCGGCGTCGGGCGCACCGGCACCGCGCTGGCCGCGCTCGCCGTGCTGGACGGGCTGCCGCCCGCGCGGGCGGTGGCCTGGGTCCGGTCCCACTACCACCGGCGCGCGGTGGAGACGCCGTGGCAGCGGTGGTGGCTGCGCGGCGTGCGCTGACACCCCGCCCGGTCACCGACCGGGACCGCCCGGTCGGCACGGTGTCACGACACGGGTGAGCTGTCCGGCCCGTGATCATCGGGCTCGGTAGGGTGCCTTCTCATGAGTGCCCGGGTCCTGGCCGCCGCCACCGCCGTCACCCTGCTCGCCACCGGGGTGCCCGCTCCGGCCACCGCCGCCCCGGTAACCACAGCCCCAGCCGCCGCCGCGCCGGCCGCCGCACCCGTGCCCTGCCCGCGCCTGCCCGCCCCGAAGATCAGCCGGCCGCCCCGCCCGACACCGCCGGCCACGACACCCGAACAGGCGGCGGTGGGCGGCGAGGCACTGGCCGGCACCGGCCTCGTCACGCCACCCGGCAGCCCGGCACCCCCGGCGGTCACCGCCACCACCTGGCTCGTGGCGGACCTGGACACCGGCGCGGTCCTCGGCGCGTGCGGCCCGCACGTCCCCGGCACCCCGGCCAGCACCCAGAAACTGCTGCTGGCCGCCACCATGCTGAGCCGGCTGAACCCCAGGCAGGTGGCGGTCGCCACCCGCGCCGACCTGGACATCGAACCGGGCAGCTCGGCCGTCGGCCTGCTCGTCGGCGGCCGCTACACGGTCGAGACGCTGTGGCTGGGCCTGCTGCTGCAGTCCGGCAACGACGCCGCGAACATGCTGGCCCGCCTCGGTGCCGGCAGCGCGCAGGCCGGCGTCGCCGAGATGAACGCGCAGGCCCGCCGGCTCGGCGCCGGGCAGACGCACGCGGTCACCCCGTCCGGCCTGGACGGTCCCGGCCAGTTCACCAGCGCGTACGACCTGGCGCTCATCGCGCGGGCCTGCTTCGCCGACGCCGCGTTCCGCCGGTACGCGCTCACCGAGCGCACGCAGATCCCGGCCCAGCCCGCGCTGAAGAAGGGCGGGTTCCAGATCCAGAACGAGAACCAGCTCATCTACCGCTATCCCGGCGCGCTCGGCGGCAAGACCGGCTTCACCGAGCTGGCCCGGCACAGCTACGTGGGCGCCGCGCAGCGCGACGGACGCCGTCTCGTCGTGACGCTGCTCGGCGCCGAGGCCCGCCCGGTACGCGGCTGGCAGCAGGGCGCCCAACTGCTGGACTGGGGCTTCCGGCAGCCCCGGGACGCCTCGGTCGGCCGGCTGGTCGAGCCGGGCGAGCGGGACGCCGAGGCGGCGGAGCCCCGGCCGGCGGCGGCCGCCCAGCCCTCCCGTACCGCCTCCCCGCCGTGGCGGGGCCCGGCCGGGACCGCGCTGCAGCGCATCGGCGACGGGGACTGGCGGGTGATCGTGCCGACCGCCGGTCTGCTGGCGCTCACCGTCGGCGGGGTGGTGGCGGTGCTCGCCGCCCGGAAGGGCCGGTCCGGCCGAAGGGGGCGCCGCCGCGCCTGAGCGCCGGCGGCACCCTACCGCCCGGTCCGGGCGGCGGAACGCGAATCCCGGACCCGGTGACCCGTTCGGGTCGGCGTGGCTAGCGTGCGGGTCATGAGGACCTGGGGATCCTTCGTGGCGCTGGCCGCCGCCCTGCTGGTGCCGGTGTCGGCGACGCCCGCTGTGGCGGGTGTCCGCGTGCCCGTACGCCGGCTGCCGGCCGCGCCGCCCTGCCCGAACGTGCCGCCTCCGGCGACCCGGCCGCCGCAGCCGCCGCCCGCGCCCGATCCGGCCGCGCGGGCCGTCGGCGGCGCCGCGCTCGACACCGCGGGCCTGATCGTCCCGCCCGCGTCGACGGTGCCACCGGCGGTGACAGCCACCTCGTGGGTGGTCGCCGACCTGGACAGCGGCGCGGTGCTCGGCGGCTGCGGCCCGCACGAGTACGGCGTGCCCGCGAGCGTCCAGAAACTGCTGCTCGCCGCCACCATGCTGCCCCGGCTGGACCCGAACCGGGAGGTCACGGTGACCGCCGGGGACCTGGCGGTGGAACCGGGCAGCTCGGCGGTGGGGCTGGTCGAGGGCGGGCGCTACCGGATCGAGACGATCTGGCTGGGACTGCTCCTCCGCTCCGGCAACGAGGCGGCCAACGCGCTCGCCCGTCTCGGAGGCGGCCCGGACGGACTGGCGGGCGGGGTACGGGCGATGAACGAGGAGGCGCACCGGCTCGGCGCCCGGCAGACACACGCGGTGACCCCGTCCGGGCTGGACGGGCCGGGGCAGTTCACCAGCGCGTACGACCTGGCGCTCATCGCGCGGGCGTGCTTCGCCGATCCGGCGTTCCGCCGGTATGCCGCGACCCGGTCCACGCAGATCCCGGCCCAGCCGGCGCGGCGGGCGAAGGGCTTCGCCATCTCCAACGACAACGTGCTGCTGGACCGGTACCCCGGCGCGATCGGCGGTAAGACCGGCTTCACCGACCTGGCCCGGCACACGTACGTCGGGGCGGCCGAGCGCGGCGGGCGGCGGCTCGTGGTCACGCTGCTGGGCGCCGAGGTGACCACGCAGCGCGGCTGGCAGCAGGGCGCGGCGCTGCTGGACTGGGGGTTCGCGCAGCCCCGCGACGCCGCGGTCGGCCGGCTGGTCGAGCCGGGGGAGCTGGACCGGTCCGCGCCACCGGCGGGCGGGGCGGCCTCGGCCCTGGCCGGGCACGCCGGTCTGCGCGGCGGGGCGGCGGCACCCGGACCGCGGCCCGGCACGGGGGTGACGGTGGCGGTGGGCGCGGTGCTCACGGCCGGGGGAGCGCTGCTGCTGGCCCGGCGTCGCCGCCACGCCGCCGCCATGTCGACCGGGTCGGCCCTGCGGGAGCCGGAAATTCCGGAACAGGACTGAAAAGAGCGGTCCGGGTCAGGGGCAGGCGGGCCCGGCGGTGCTGTCCCGAACCACGAGTTCGGTGGCCAGTTCGACCCGGGGCGAGTCGATCTCCTCGCCCTGGGCCAGCCGCAGGACGGTACGCGCGGCGAGCCGGCCCATCTCCACGAGCGGCTGGCGCACCGTGGTCAGCGGCGGGGAGGCCCACCGCGCCTCGGGCAGGTCGTCGAAGCCCACCACGCTCACGTCGTCGCAGACCCGCAGCCCGCGGCGGCGGACCGCCTCGTACACCCCGAAGGCCATCTGGTCGCTGGCGGCGAAGATGGCCGTCGGCGGGTCGTCCAGGTCGAGCAGCGCGCCACCGGCGGTGAACCCGGAGGCGTGGTAGAAGTCGCCCGGCTGCACCAGCCGGTCGTCGGCGGCGACCCCGGCGGCGGCCAGCGCGGCCCGGTAGCCGTCCAGCCGGGCGCGGCTGCACAGCAGGTGCGGCGGGCCGGCCACGAAACCGATCCGCCGGTGGCCGAGCTTGAGCAGGTGCTCGGTGGCGGCCAGGCCGCCGGTCCAGTTGGTGGCGCCGATCGCCGGCACGTCCGTGGCGGCCACACCGGCGGCCGGGTCGACCACCACCACCGGCACGTTGAGGCGCCGCAGCTGGGCCTGCACGGCCGGGCTCAGGTGCGAGGTCACCACGATCACGCCGTCGGACGCGCGGGCGCGCAGGTTGTGCAGCCACTGCCGGGTGGAGCTGGACTCGCGGTGGATCGCCGAGACGACGGTGCCCACACCGGCGGCGTGGCTGACGTCCTCGACCCCGCGGATGATCTCCACGGCCCACGGGCTGTCCAGGTCGTTGAAGACCAGGTCGACCAGGTCCGCCCGGCGCACCGTACGGCTGCCCCGGCGCCGGTAGCCGTGGTGGCGCAGCAGTTCCTCGACGCGCTCCCGGGTGTCCGGCGCGACGTCGGAACGCCCGTTGAGCACGCGCGACACGGTCGGGACCGAGACGCCGGCCTCCCGTGCGATCGCGGTGATGGTCACCCTGCGCTCGTCGTCCGCGCTCACCCGTGTTTCCCTTCGCCGGCTGCCGGAACCGACCGGTAGACCGTCCCGCCCCACGCACATCTTGCCGTACGGCGAGGGCTTGACGACAGGCCGGACCGGCCCTAGCGTTCGCCGGAGTTGCGGAAACGTTCCGGAAATGCACCCGTCATCTCCCGGCGGCTCGCCGTCCACCCCCGACGAACGACGAGGAAAACCGAGGCGTGTTCACCGACCTGGCCGAGGCCGAACTCCGTACCCACCGCAGCGACCTGCACGAACCGCCGGACTTCGACGCCTTCTGGGCTGACACTCTCGCACAGGCGCGCTCCTGCGGCGACCCCGTGTCCGCGACCCCGCTGTCCACTCCGCTGACCGGTGTCGACGTCTTCGACGTGACCTTCCCGGGCTTCGCCGGCCAGCCGATCCGCGCCTGGCTGCGGGTGCCGCGCGGCGCGACGGAGCCGCTGCCCACGATCGTGCAGTACGTCGGATACGGCGGCGGGCGCGGCCACGCGCTGGAGAACCTGCTCTGGTCCGCCGCCGGGTTCGCGCACCTCCAGATGGACACGCGCGGTCAGGGCTCGGGGTGGAGCCGGGGCGACACGCCCGACATCGCCGCCGCCGGACCGCAGGCGCCGGGCATGGCCACCCGCGGCATCGAGGACCCGAACCGGTACTACTACCGGCGCTTCCTCACCGACGCGGTCCGCGCCGTGGACGCCGCGTGCGAGCTGCCGGGCGTCGACCCGGACCGGATCGCCGTACTCGGGCACAGCCAGGGCGGCGCCGCCGCGCTCGCCGCCGCCGCCCTGGCGCCGAAGGTGCGGGCGGCGGTGGCGCTGGTGCCGTTCCTCTGCGACATCCCGCGCGCGATCACGATCACCGACACCACGCCGTTCCGGGAGATCCGCGACTACCTCGCCGTGCACCGCGACCGCGAGGAGCAGGTGCTGCGCACGCTCGGCTACGTCGACGGCGTCGCGTTCGCCCGCCGCGCCACGGTGCCGGCCCGCTTCTCCGTGGCGCTGATGGACGACATCGTGCCGCCGTCGACGGTCTACGCCGCCTACCACGACTACCGGGGCGACAAGGACCTGACGGTGTGGCGGTTCAACGGCCACGAGGCGGGCGGCATCGACGACGACGCCGCCGCCGTCGACTTCCTCCGTACCGTCCTGGGCGGCTGAGGACCGGTTCCGCCGATGCCGGCCCGCGAGGGCTGGTAGACACGGCGGATGGGCACCGGCATGCGCGCGACGGCGGTCCTGGCCGTCGCGGCCGCGCTGCTCGCCGCCGCCTGCCAGCGGCCCGCGCCGTCGCCGTCACCGTCCGCGCCGCCCTCACCCACGCCGACCGGCCCCCGGGCCCCGGCGGACATCGTGGACCTCGCCGCCGTCGACCCCACCGTCCGCACCGACATCCGGTACGCGGGTCCGCACAACTTCGTCGGCCGCCCGATCGACGGGTACGCCGAGCCGCGCTGCCTGCTCACCCGGCCGGCCGCGCAGGCGCTGCACCGGGTGCAGACCGCCGCGCTCGCCGGTGGGCACAGCCTCAAGGTGTACGACTGCTACCGCCCGCAGCGCGCGGCGGACGACTTCGTCGGCTGGGCGAAGGTCCCCGGCGAGCAGCGGATGAAGGGGGAGTTCTACCCGGAGGTGCCGAAGGACCGCCTGTTCGCCGACGGCTACATCGGCGCGCCCACCGCGCACAGCCGGGGCAGCACCGTCGACCTGACCCTGGTGCCGGTCTCCGCCGCCGCACAGCCCGCGTACACGCCCGGTGAGCCGCTCGTGCCGTGCACCGCACCGGCCGGCCGCCGCTTCGCCGACGACTCGATCGACATGGGCACCGGATTCGACTGCTTCGACCCGCGCGCCCACACCGCCGACGCGCGGATCACCGACACCGCCCGGAACAACAGGGACCTGCTGCGACGGCTGATGTCCGCGCAGGGCTTCGAGAACTATCCGCTGGAGTGGTGGCACTACCGGTACGTCGACGAGCCGTACCCGGACACCTGGTTCGACTTCCCGGTGGCCGGTTCGTCACTGCGGTGACGCGGTCGTCCCACCATGATCGATCGCGGCTAGGCTGGGCGCTCATGGAGACCGAACGGATCGGGCCGCCGCTGCTCGCCGACGAGCGGGAGTCGCTGCGCGCCTTCCTCGACTTCCACCGGGCCACGCTGGCCCTCAAGTGCGAGGGGCTGACCGACGAGCAGTTGCGCCGGGCGGCGTCGCCGCCGTCCACGCTGTCCCTGCTCGGCCTGGTCCGGCACATGGCCGAGGTGGAGCGCACCTGGTTCCGCCGGGTCATCGACGCGCAGGACGTACCGCTGGTGTGGTCGGACAGCGGCGACTTCCAGCGGGCGTACGACGCCGCCGACGCCGACGCGGCGGAGGCGTTCGAGGCGTGGCAGCGGGAGATCGAGCACGCCCGGCGCATCGAGCGGGAGGCCGAGTCCCTCGACGTGACAGGTCACCAGGCCCGCTGGGGCGAGGACGTCTCGCTGCGCCTGGTCATGCTGCACATGCTGCAC
Organism: Micromonospora sp. CA-248089; assembly: GCF_050948515.1. Classification (NCBI taxonomy): domain Bacteria; kingdom Bacillati; phylum Actinomycetota; class Actinomycetes; order Micromonosporales; family Micromonosporaceae; genus Micromonospora; species Micromonospora sp. CA-248089. Next base: position 3,502,915 of record NZ_CP192016.1, on the reverse strand, counting down.
GAGTACGCCCGCCACAACGGGCACGCCGACCTGATCCGCGAGGCGATCGACGGCACCGTCGGCGTCTGAGCCGGCCCGCTGCGCGCCCGCGCGTCGGTCAGCGCGTGCGCAGCGGCAGCCAGGCCAGCACGTCCTGAATCCGCGCGTCCCAGTACGCCCAGTCGTGGTCGCCCGGACCGAAGTCGACGGTGACCGGCACGTCGCGTTTGCGGGCCACGTCGAGGAACCGCAGGTTGTCCTCGTACAGGAAGTCCTCGGTACCGCAGGCGACGTAGAGCGCCGGGAGGTCGTCGCCGGCACGCTCCAGCAGCCCCACCGTGTCGTCGTCGGCGGGCACCGGGCCGTCACCCCAGACCGTGTGCCACACCGCCGGGTCGACCGGGTGGGTCGGGTGGTGACGGCGGCGGGTCACGTCCAGCGCGCCGGACAGGCTCGCCGCCGCCGCGAACCGCTCCGGCCGGCGCAGCGCCCACTTCACCGCGCCGTAGCCACCCATCGACAGACCCGCGACGAACGTGTCCTCCCGCCGGTCGGACAGCCGGAAGAACGACCGGCACACCTCGGGCAGTTCTTCACTGAGGAACGTCCAGTACCGGTTGCCGTGCGCCTCGTCGCAGTAGAAGCTCCGCTGCACCTGCGGCATCACCACGGCCAGCCCCAGCGGCGCCACGTACCGCTCGATCGAGGTGCGCCGCGTCCACACCGTGTCGTCGTCGGTCAGGCCGTGCAACAGGTAGAGCACCGGCGGGTCGCCGTCGGCGGCGGCGCCCGGCACACCGATCCCGGCCGCGCCCCGGTCCGGCAGCAGTACCGTCATCGACGTGCCCATGCCGAGCGCCTCGGAGAAGAAGTCACAGCGGATCAGCGCCATGAGGCGGCAGCGTACCTCGCAGGGGTTCGATGAGGGCGTTCCTATTGCCCCGGGACGGTCGTACGGGACAGGATGGCCGTGCGTGCCGGTAACACACCCGTAACCTGCGCGCTGCTGGTCTCTGTCACAAGGAAGTGGGAGTCAGGCATGAGCGACGTGTCCGCCGCACTGGGTGTGCGCCTCTACCCGGATCTGGTCGAGCCCGGCGGTCTTGCCCCCGCACTCGTGGCGACCGCCGCCGCACAGCAGCTCGATGTCGGCGAGGTGACCGCGCCCGAGCAGGGGCGCAGCCGGTTCACCTGCGCCGAGATGACCTCTCCCCGGGGCGTCGTCTGCGTCAGCCTCGGCTCCCAGGCCCGCTACTTCATGATCGACCTGCGGGTGGACGGCGACGTCCAGGCCCGTGGTGACGCCACCGACCTGCTCCAGGTCGCGCAGGTCGCCGCCGCGTGGCGGGCCGGCATCACGCTCGCCGAGCTGACCGCGCGCTACCCCTTCATGGAGGAGATGCGCCGCCACCCGGTGGCCCACGCCGGCTAGCCGCCGGGCACTCGTCACGTCGCGCCCTTCGCCGCCCACGCGCGAAGCAATATCGCGTTGCCGCCCGTGCGCGGCGGCCGTACCGTGAACGGGCAACGTCGATCTGATCCACCAGGGGAGCCTGCCGTGTCGCAGCAGAACCGCACCCGCGCCGAGCGGCAAGCGTCGCGCGCCGGTGTCCTGCGGCCCGAACCGGGCACGGGCCGGCGACGGCAGTGGCAACCAGGGTGGTGGCGCGTCTAGCGCCGGCGCGACGATCCGCGCGAACCGCCCGCCCCGACACCGGAGCCGGGCGGTTCTCCGTGTCCGGGGTACCTATCTCAGACGGACATGAGCGAGGAGACGACGACGGGTTTCACCCCGCTGGCCGGTACCCGGGCGCCGGTCCGGGTTTGGACCGACCCGTACGCGATCGAGACGCAGGCGGCCCGGCAGCTGCGCAACATCGGCGCGCTGCCGTGGGTGCAGAGCGTCGCGGTGATGCCGGACGTGCACTTCGGCAAGGGCGCCACGGTCGGCTCGGTGATCGCGATGCGGCAGGCCGTGTCGCCGGCCGCGGTCGGCGTGGACATCGGCTGCGGCATGTCCGCGGTGCGGACCTCGCTGACCGCCGCCGACCTGCCCGACGACCTCGCGCCGCTGCGTTCGGCGATCGAGGCGGCGATCCCGGTCGGCTTCGCGATGCGTGACGACGCTGTCGATCCGCGCCGGGTGCGGGGTCTGGAGCAGGCGGGCTGGGACGACTTCTGGCGGCGGTTCGGCACGCTGGACCGGAAGGTTGCCCAGCTCGAGACGCGGGCGCAGCGGCAGCTCGGCACGCTCGGCGGCGGCAACCACTTCATCGAGGTCTGCCTGGAGCAGGGCGGCCCGGACGACGGCCGGGTCTGGCTGATGCTGCACTCCGGTTCCCGCAACATCGGCAAGGAACTCGCCGAGCGGCACATGGCGGTGGCGCGCGGTCTGCCGCACAACGTCGACCTGCCGGACCGGGACCTCGCGGTGTTCCTCGCCGGCACGCCCGAGATGGACGCGTATCGGCGGGACCTGTGGTGGGCGCAGGAGTACGCCCGCCGCAACCGGGCGGTCATGCTCGCGCTGCTGAGCCAGGTGGTCCGGGACGCGTTCCCGCACGTCGGCTACGACGAGCCGATCTCCTGCCACCACAACTACGTGGCGGAGGAGACCTACGACGGGGTGGACGTGCTGGTGACCCGCAAGGGCGCGATCCGGGCCGGCAAGGGGGACCTGGGCATCATCCCCGGCTCGATGGGCACCGGGTCGTACATCGTGCGCGGCAAGGGCAACCTCGACGCGTACTGCTCGGCGTCGCACGGGGCCGGGCGGCGGATGTCGCGGGGGCAGGCGAAGCGGACGTACAGCACGGCGGATCTGGCCGCGCAGACCGCCGGGGTGGAGTGCCGCAAGGACGCCGGGGTGGTCGACGAGATCCCCGGGGCGTACAAGGACATCACCGAGGTGATGGCCCAGCAGGACGACCTGGTCGAGGTGGTCGCCCACCTCAAGCAGGTCGTCTGCGTGAAGGGCTGAGCGGCAGGGCCGGCGTCGAGGGGGCGCCGGCCCTACCGGGTACGCCGGGCGACGCGGACGCCGATGGCGACCGCGCCGATGACGAGCAGCGCGGACAGGAGCTGGAGGCCGGGAGAGTCGTCGGCCTCGCCGTACACGAAGCCGGCGACGCCGAGCACGACGGCGAGCAGGGCGACGGCGGCGGCCAGGTATCTCATCGCTCCTCCTCGTCGGGGACCCATTCGAGCAGGTCGCCGGGCTGGCAGTCGAGCACCCGGCACATGGCCTCCAGGGTGCTGAACCGGACGGCCTTGGCGCGGCCGTTCTTGAGTACGGCGACGTTCGCAGGGGTGAGCCCGACGCGCTCGGCGAACTCGCCGACGCTCATCTTGCGCTTGGCCAGCTCCACGTCGATGCGCACGACGATCGGCATCAGATCACCGCTTCCATGTCGGTGCGCAGCGTGGTGGCCTGCCGCAGCAGCGCGCGCAGGACGACCATCAGCAGCCCCAGCACGCTGACGCCGGTGACCAGCAGGAACAGCAGCAGCGGCAGCCCGGGGTCGTCGGCGTTGAAGCCGACGTAGAGAAACACGCCGACGAGCACCACCCAGGCGGCGACGACCGCCCAGACGATTCCGTCGACCCAGCGCAGGGACGCCTCGGTGAAGATGCGGTCGCGCTTGACCAGGGTGAGCAGCTGCCAGGTGCAGACGATCACCACCTGCACGCAGAGCACCCAGAAGACCGTGACCGCGGTGGCGGGCCAGCGCAGGTACGCCATGTCCGGGTCTTCCCGGGCCATGTGGGCGAACTGGCCGGGCAGCGACATGGTCTGGAACAGCACCAGGACCGCGAACAGCAGGACCAGGAAGGCGCGGAGTGGTGTGACCGCGCGTTGAGCGGTAAGCATGCATCGACTATCGCGCGGAACCTATCGAAAGTCAATCGGTATCGCCCGTGTGGCGGCCGACGGCGTAGCGGACGTGGACGGCGTACCGCGAGTGGTGCACCGCGCGGATCTCCAGGTCGACGTCCCGGTCGAAGCCCTCGAAGAGCCGCTTCCCACCGCCGAGGACCACCGGAGCCGTGGACAGGCCCAGCTCGTCGACCACGCCGGCCGCGAGCGCCTGCCGGATGACGTCGGCGCCCCCGCCGATGACCACCGCGCCGTCCCCCGCCGTACGCCGGGCCGCCGCCAGCGCCGCGTCGAACCCGTCGACCATGAGGAAACCGGCGCTCGGATCGGGCTGGTCGGCGGTGCGGTGGGTCAGCACGACCAGGGGCGCCTGGAACGGGTTCCGGCCGCCCCAGGCGCCGGCGGCGTCGTACATGCCCCGGCCGCACAACGCCGCGCCGGCACCCGCCAGCAGCTCGTCGAAGTACGCGCGGTCCTCGGCGGTCATGCCGGCACCGGGTTCGCGTGGCGTGTCGTACGTCCACGGCCCGCCCATCACCCAGTAGTGCAGCCGCTCGCCGCCGATGCCCAGCCCCTGACCCGCGTGGTCGTCGGGACCGGTGACGTAGCCGTCCAGGGAGACGGTGACGAACGCCCGTACCCGGCCCCGCGCTTCGGTGGTGCTCATGCTTCCTCCCGGAGATTCGGAGAACACCGACTCACCGAAGACCGCGCACCGGCACCGGACTCATCGCCGTCCGCGGTCCGGCGTCAGCCGTACACCGGATGTTCGGCCTGGAACGCCAGCCGGCGATCCGCGCCGGCGGCCAGCTCGGCGAGCACGTCGTCCAGGTCCAGGAACGTCTGCCAGCGCTCCTGGCCGGTGATGCCGGCGAGCCGGTCGACCACGAGCTGCTCCAGGTCGGTGACCCGGCGGCCCTTCCACACCTTGTCGGCGAGGCTGACCATCAGGTCCTCCAGCTGTACGCCGGGGGAGTGCCAGGCGGCGTGGGTGACGGCGAAGCGGGCCCGCTCCTCCGGTACGCCGAAGCGCAGCAGCAACTGGTAGCCCGCCTCCTCGTGCGCGGACCCCGGGCCGGTCAGCTCGGCCGGATGCTCGACCTTGCCGAGATCGTGCACCGCCGCACCGAACAGCACCGCCTGCCTGTCGAACGGCACCGCGGCGAACCGGTCGGCGAACGCGGCGGTCAGGTGCCAGGCGACGTCGTGCACCAGCCGCAGGTGCGCGCCCAGGCGCGGCGGGGCGTCGAGTGCGGCCAGCAGCTCGACCGCCACCCCGGGCAGCGGGAGCAGCGGCGGCTCGCCCGGTTCGGTGAGGGCGCGGCGCAGCGCGTCGGAGGTCATCGGGGCGAGCGTACCGGGCCGCCGTGGTCTCACCTGTGGTGATGGACGAGCAGCCGAACGTGAAGCGGCCACTCGTCCGATTCCGGTGCGTCGATCCACTCGGGAGGGTGAGGGCCACGTCTCACACGGGGGTTGTCGAATGACCGCACTGAATCGTCGTGCCCTGCTGCGTACCGCCGCGCTGACCGGGCTGGCCACCGCGACCGGGCTGGCCGCCGCGTCCCACGCCGCGTCCGCCGCACCGGCCGCCGCCGACGTGGTGAACGGGCCGTGGCTGGTCAGCGTCGGCTGGGGCGTGCTCCAGGTCGACCCGGGCCGCACCACGCCGCGGGAGCTGCTGCCGAACGGGGACCACGCCAAGACCTCGCCGGACGGCCGGTACGTGGCCTGGGTCAACACGGGCCGCTCGGGCGACGGCACGCTGGAGCCGTTCGTGGCGGTGTACGACCGGACCACCGGCCTGAAGCGCACGCTGCTCGCCGACCCGTTCGGCGTCCGCTACGGCGCGCCGACCTGGTCGCCGGACGGGCGGGAGATCGCGCTCGTCACCGGGCAGAACAACGACCGCCTGATCGCCGTCGACGTGGCGACCGGCGCCACCCGCGTGCTGGTCGAGGGGCACGTCATGATTGACCCGGACTGGTCCCGGGACGGCTCGATGATCGTCGTACGGTGGCGCAGCCGTTCGCAGGGCTGGCAACTGCGGGTGCTGGAACTCGCGACCGGCACGGTCCGGCCGATCTACACGCCGGTGGCGGGCGAGAGGTTCGACTCGCCGGTCTTCATGCCCGACTCCGGGCGCGTGGTGTTCTGCACCGACCGCTGGTATCCCGAGCTGGAGACGCTCAACCAGTCGCTCGCCTCGGTGCGGATCAACGGGACCGGGCTGAGGAAGCTCACCGACGAGCCCCGGTTCTACCTGTCGCCGGTGTTCTCCCCGGACGGCCGCTACTGCGCCGCGCTGTCGATCCCGCCGGAGAACGAGTACCCCGACGGCGGCAACATCATCGTGTCCACCAGCGGCTTCGGCGAGCAGTGGTGGATCCCCGGCGACGAGTACGACGACAGCACCCGGCTGGACTGGGCACGCGCGATCTGACGTGGCGGGCGCGCGCATCGCGACCGGATGCGCGCCCCCGGGCGCGCCCGGTGCGAGGCTTGGAGCGGACGCCGCCGACGGGGCCGGCGTCCGCTGTGGAGGGGTGATGGCCGAGCCGCCGACCGGGACGTCGTCGCACCGCGCGCAGGCGCACGGAAGGCACGCCAACCACCGCCGCTACCACGACGGCGCCGAGGTCGACGGGTACGTCGACGATCCGTACCACCGGGTGCGCCGCGCGGTCGCGGCCCGGCTGATGGCCGAGGGGGTGACCGGCCGCGGACCGGTGCTGGAACTGGGCTGCGGGCCGCGTGGCATGCTCGACCCGGCCGCGCTGCCCGGCCCGGTGGTGCTGGCCGACACGGCCGAGGCGGCGCTGCGCACGGCCCGCGCGGCGGCCGGTGGACGGGGGCCGGCGGTCTGCCTGGACGCCACCCGCGGGCTGCCGTTCCGGGCGGGCAGCTTCGCCGGGCTGCTCGCCGGGGAGCTGATCGAGCACGTGTACGACCCCCTCGCGCTGCTGCGGGAGTGCCACCGGGTGCTGGCGCCCGGCGGCCTGCTGGTGCTCACCACCCCGAACCTGGCGCCGGTGCAGGACCGGCTGGCGTTCCTCGCCGGCCGGGCGCCGCGCCAGGTCGACCCGCTGCACCCCTATCTGTGGCTGCACATCCGTCCGTTCACCGCCTCGCTGCTGCGCCGCACGCTGCGCCGGGCCGGTTTCACGCCGGTGGCGCTGCGGTCCAACGAGGTCGGCTGGCGGCTGCCGGGCGGCCGGTGGGTGGCGTCGCGCCGGCTGGCCCGCGCCGCACCCGGGCTGGGCGGTTCGCTGATCTGCGCCGCCCGTCGGCAGGGCGGACCGCCACCGGCCGGAAACAGGGTGTGATGGCGACATTGACAACGGGCTATCATGGAGGTTCCGTCGTCGACCGGGGGATGTCATGACGCGCCTGCTCGCCTGGGTCGTGACCAATCTCGACGCGTTCATCGGCCTCGTCCTGGCGCTCACGGTGTCCGTGCTCGGCCTCACCAACGCGGTCGACCAGGAAGTCGTCAACAGCGCGATCCTGCTGGTCCTGGGCCTGCTGGCGCAGGCGATGCTGCGCGACCGGCTCCGCCGGCGCACCACCGAGCGGGAGGTCCGCCAGGTCATCTCGGACACCCGCGACCGGCTGACCGACCTGGTGCCGCAGATGAAGGAGATCACCGGCCCGGAGGGCGCGCTGAACCGGGCCCGCGAGGCCATCGACAGCGTCTCCATGGTGCGCGTCCTGCACGGCAGCGAGGTCGGCCAGGCGCTCGCCGAGGCCCGGCGGCACACCGACCAGTGGAGCTTCAAGGGCGGCACCGGCACCTTCCTGCGCGCGGTCACGTTGCCGGACTGCCTGGAACACGCCCGGCGGCGCAACGCCACGCTCACCGTCGCGATCGAGATCATCGACCCGACCGACGAGGAGGTCTGCGAGCGGTACGCGCGGTTCCGGCGCAGCCTCGACCCGGACGCGCCGGGGGAGCCGTGGACCGTCGACCGCACCCGCAAGGAGTCGTACGCGACGGTGCTGGCCGCCTGCTGGCACCTGCAGCGCTCCGGCCTGCTCACCGTCGACGTCCGGCTGTCCGCGCAGATGACCACGTTCCGCTACGACCTCTCCTCGTCCTGCGTCGTCATCACCCAGGAGAACCCGCAGACGCCCGCGCTGCGCATCGACCGCGGCGAGGTCTACTACAACCGTTTCAACATCGAGCTGGACTACAGCCGCCGGCAGAGCCGGCGCGTGCCGATTGAGGCCGCGGCCCAGGTCAAGCTCGACGACGAGCCGTCGGTCGAGCAGGTGCGGCGGTTGTTCACCGCCCTCGGCCTGACGCTGCCCCGGTCCTTCGGCGACCGCGAGGTCGCCGACATCATCGGCAAGGCCGTCCAGGCGAGGAACCCCTACTCATGACCAGTTTCGCCGACCTCGAACGGGAGATCGACCGGGGCACCCGGCCGGAGGTGCTCCGCGACTGGGTGCTGGACGTGCTCGGCGACGTCGCGGAGGGACGCCGGCCGCTCCGCGCGGTCCGGCACCCGCTCGGCTTCACCTGCCTGCCGGTGGAACGCGACGGCCCGGACGGCATCTGCGTGCACGCCTGGCCGGCCGACCCGCCGCCGGTGCGCCCGACCACCTCCACCATGCACTCGCACAGCTGGGACCTGCTCAGCCACGTGCTGCACGGCACCGTCCGCAACGAGCTGATCGAGGTCGACGACGCGCCGGCCGACCCGGCCTGGCGGATCTACGAGGTGCACAGCCTCGGCGAGGTGGACGAGATGGCCGCCACCGACCGGCTGGTCACCGCGACGACCGCGACGGTGGAGACGCACTCGGCCGGTGACTCGTACGCGCTGCGCGCCGGCGGCTTCCACACCTCGGAGGTCGACGCCGGTGAACCGGCGGTGACGGTGGCGCTCGGCCGGACCACTCCCGGCGCGTGCGATTTGAGCCTCGGCGCGGTGGACGGGCGCAGCCACCGGGTACGCCGGGACCGCTGCGACGCGGCGGAGACCGCGCGGATGGCGCGGGAGATCGCGCGACTGGTGGCACGGGGCTGACTGGCTGGAGGAGCCATGGACGTGGAGCCGAGCAGAGGCGGGCCCGACCTGCGCGACGCGCACCGCTTCGCGGTGGAGGCCGCCCAGGCGGCGGGCCGCCTGCTGCGCCGGGGCACCCGGGGGGAGGTGCACGCCCGGGCCAAGAACGACACCGGTGACCTGGTGACCGACCTCGACCTGGCCGCCGAGCGGCTGATTGTCGACCGGATCCGGGCCCGCTGGCCGGAGCACGGCGTGATCGCCGAGGAGGGCGGCGAGTACGCCCCGGACACCACCTGGGCGTGGCTCGTCGACCCGCTCGACGGCACCAACAACGTCGCGATCGGACTGCCCGCGTACGTGGTGGGGATCGCCCTGTGCGACAACGGCTCGCCGGTGCTCGGCGTCGTGCACGACCCGGTCGCCGGCCGGACCTGGTCGGCGGTGCGCGGCCGGGGCGCGTTCGTGCACGCGTCCGGCCCGGCCGCGCGGCCGCTGCGCGCCGCGCAGCGTCCGGTGCCGTCCGCGCCGGTGCTGGCCTGGACCCAGGGGCATGAGGTACGCCGGGACGACAGCACCGCCCGGGCGCTGAAGGTGGTGCTCGACACCAGCGCCCGCCGGGTGCTGCAACTGTGGGCGCCGCTGCTGTCGTGGGTGATGCTGGCCCGCGGCGACATCGACGGCATCGTCGGCTACCGCCCCGAGGCGGTCGACCTGCCGGCCGGGATGCTGCTCGCCGCCGAGGCCGGCATGGCGGTGCGCGCGCTCGACGGCGGCACGTTCGACGACAGGTACGGCTGCCCGGCGGACCGGCGCAGCTTCGTGGCCGGGCCGCCGGAGACCATCGACCGGCTGGTCAAGCTGGTCACCGCGGCACAGTGGATCGAACCGCAGGTGCGCCGCCTCACCCCTGTCGGTCTCGGCTCGGTCGGCTGGTGAGCCGGTTCGGGCTCGACCCGGACGGCTACGAGGTCATGGCCGAGCAGTTCCATCCCGTCACGGGCGCCTGACCGTACGTGCCGGATGCCGCCGACTGTTCATAGGATTCGATGCCACATGTGCGTCGCTAGGCTCCTCGCGTGTTCTCACCCCCCACCGGATCCGTTGGTCCATGTCGGACGCCAGTAGGCCGGCCCGTCTCGTCCCGTCATGGCTGAGCCGGACGGCTACTGGACGGATGTCCGGGCGCGCTGGTCGCGGGTCGTGTCCGCCGTCGAGAATTCCGGCGACGGTCACCCGCCGGGTGGGCGGGTCACCGTCGCCGAGACCGGCCGACGTCCCACGAGCCAGATCATCCCGGTCCTGATCGCAGGTCAGCGCGGAGTCGGCAAGAGCGCGCTGTATCAGGCGTTGCTCGGCGACAACGGCTACGTCCGGCGACGGGACGAGGACCATGTGCCGCACCGCCTCGTGCTCGCGTCCGGCCGGCGCCAGGCCCATGTGACGCTGGTGGTGAGCCCCGGTCAGACCGCGGGCGGCGACTACTCGTCCGGCGAGGTGGACAAGTGGGACGCCATGCTGAAGCCGCCGAACTACCCGACGGGCGTCATCTACGTCGCAGCGGCCGGGTACGACGAGCCGTGGGACCCCCGCGAGGTCAACGTCCTCGAGGAGCGGCGGCAGCGGCGTGAGGCCGAGCTTCGCCGCCAGGTCGAGGACCGGCTCTGGGAACAGTGGCGGGCCTCGCGCGACGCGACGCCCACGGACGAGGAGGAGCGGGTCCGGGCCGGCCAGATCCGCCGGGAGGTCGAGGAGGCGATCCCGTCGCCGTCCGAGCAGCTCTGGGAACAGAACCGGAACGTCGAACTCGAGCACTTCTCCCGGTTCTGCCAGAACCTTCTGCCCTGCTGGGTCGACAATCCGGCCGCCAAGGACCTGTGGTTCATCCTGGCGGTCAGCAAGGCCGACCTCTACTGGAACGACCAGTTGGGCCAGGTCGAGAACTACTACCTGCCGGGTGCCGACGGTGAGCCGGCTACCGAGTTCCAGCGGCAGCTCGTCCATCTCATCCGTGCCTTCGGCCACCGCAACCGTCCTCGGCTGGCCGTCCTGCCGGTCGCCGGACGCCGGCAGGACTACCGCTTCCTCCCGGGAGTCGGTGAGAAACAGGCGATGTTCGACGACATGAAATTCGCCGCGGTGCAGCGACGCCTCCGGACGACAGTGGGAGAGTTCTGTGGGCTCGATTCCTGAACGCGGCGACCTGTCCGGTCCGGAGTTCGAGCGCCTGCTGCGCGGGGCGGAACACCTGCTGGCGCGGGTGGACGCGGCGCGCGAGCGGCTGCGCCACTACCAGACGCTGCGAGCGGTCGTCCTGGCCGTCCTGGCCCTGGCCGGGCTGGTGACGGCGCTGTCGGCGTCCGACTGGTGGACCGGGGCGGGGGTCGCGGCGGGCGCCGCGGTGATCGTCGCCTGGTTCGCCGCCACCGTGCGGCGCAGCGTCGTGAGGCCGCTGCTGAGCCAGATCTATCGCGACGAGAAGCTGATGGTCGCCACCGTCAACATGCTGCGCGAGGTGCTGCCGCTGCTGAGCCACGACGAGCGGTGGAGCGAGGTCAGGCAGGATCGGAGCCGGCTGCGCCTCGGTCGTTTCCCCATCGAGCCTCGGGGACTGTGATGGCGCGGGCGGAGAACGCGGCGGGCAGCCGGCGTGAGGCCGGCATCTGGCTCGTCGCCGGACGGGTCGGTGTCGCCCTCGGCGTGGTCAACGGGGTCGTGCAGGTCGTCCGCACCGTCGTCGCCGGGCGGGTCGGGATCCGCGGCGTGCTCGCCGACGGGTGGGTGCTGGGAAGCGCGGCGCTGACCGGGGGTTTCGCCCTGGTGTTCGGAGCGGTGATGGTGGTGTACGCGCGCTACTGGTTCCGGTCGAGCCCGTTCGACGACTTCCGCCCGGACCGGCAGTCGGTGCGCCGGCGCATCCACCGCGGCGGCTGGAGTCTGGCCGGGGTCGGCGCGGTGATCCTCGCCGTCACCGGGGCGGCCTGGGCGGCCCTGCGCTGAGCGTCCCGGGGCCGGTCAGGCGACCGGCCGCGACGGCGCCCGCCCGGCCAGGAAGTCGGCCCAGGTCCGCACGCCTCTCGCTGCACCGGGCCGGGCCAGGTTCGCGCCCTCCCGGTACGCACGGCCGGCCCGCCCGGGGATGCGTACCGGCAGCCGCGCCCGGCGCTTCCCGGTAGCGCTCAGGTAGCCGGTCAGCAGGTCGCCGACGCCGTGGATGTCCGGCCCGGCCAGGTCCGACACCAGCCCAGCGGGCGCGCCCAGCGTCAGCTCGGCCAGGCGGGCCGCCACCTCGGCCGCGTCGACCGGCTGCAACCGCAGGCCGCCCGGCACCGGCACCACCGGCAGTCTCGTCATCGCCGTCAGCATGGTGAGCACAAGGTCGTGGACCTGCGCGGAGCGCAGCACCGTCCACGGGACGCCGGAGTCCGTCACCGCGCGCTCGGCGTCCAGCTTGGACCGTGTCCAGGCCAGCGGCACCCGGTCGGCGCCGGTCACCGAGATGTGCACCAGGTGCGTCACGCCGGCCCGGCGCGCGGCCCGGACCAGGTGGGCGGTGGCGCGGTCGTCGCCCTTCGCGCCGCCGGCCAGGTGCAGCACCGTGGACACCCCGCGCAGGGCGGGGGCGAGGTCGGTGCCGGTGAGCAGGTCGGCGGTCACGTGGGTGACGCCGTCGCCGGGCTGTCCGCCGCGCCGGCTGAGCACGCGTACCGGGTGTCCGGCGGCGCGCAGCAGCGGTACGACGTGCTGCCCGATCGTGCCGGTGCCGCCGGTGACCAGGATCTGTGCGGTCATTCGTCGTTCTCCCGTCGTCGGTCTGCCACGTCGACCCGCGCGGGCCCGCCGACGTGACAGGTGTGACGACGGTCACCTCCGGTCACGTCGGCGGCACCCGGCGGGTCGAGACGACGTGCGGGAGGGGAGGCTCAGGTGGTGGACACCCGGCTGGCGGAGCGGTTCGAGGGGGAGCGGCCGCGGCTGCGCGCGGTGGCGTACCGGCTGCTCGGGTCGCTCACCGACGCCGAGGACGCGGTGCAGGAGACCTGGCTGCGGCTGTCCCGTACCGACGCGACCACTGTCGACAAACTGGACGCCTGGCTGACCACGGTGGTCGCCCGGGTCAGCCTCAACACGCTGCGGTCCCGCGCGGCCCGCCGGGAGGACCCGCTGGACGTCCGCCTGCCCGACCCGGTGGTGGACACCGGCGCCGGCGACCCGGCGCATGCCGCGGTGCTCGCCGACTCGGTGGGGCTGGCGCTGCTGGTGGTGCTGGACACGCTGGCCCCGGCCGAGCGGCTCGCGTTCGTGCTGCACGACATGTTCGGCGTGCCGTTCGACGAGATCGGCCCGCTCGTCGACCGCTCACCGGCGGCGGCACGGCAGCTCGCGAGCCGGGCCCGCCGACGGGTACGCGGACAGGCGCCCGTACCCGATCCGGACCTGGCCCGTCAGCGGGCCGTGGTGGACGCGTTCCTCGCCGCCGCCCGCGACGGCGACCTCGACGCGCTGATCGCGGTGCTGCACCCGGACGCGGTGCTGCGCTCCGACGCGGGGACCGCCCGCTCCCGCCACACTGTCGTGTTCAGCGGCGCGACGACGGTGGCTGCGCAGGCCACCACGTTCGGCCGCTTGTTCCCGTACGCCCGGCCGGTGCTCGTCAACGGCGCCGCCGGGGTGCTGGTGAGCGCCGGGGACCGCGCGCTGTCGGTGATGGCGTTCACCGTCACCGGCGGCCGGATCGCCGCCGTGGACGTGATCGCCGACCCGCGCCGCCTGGCCGCGCTCGGTCTCGCCGGCTGATCCGGAGCCGCTTCAGCCGACCAGAACCAGGTTGGCCATGTCGACCACCGGCCGGAATCCGAGCCGGGCGTAGAGCCGGTTCGACACCGGGTTGGCCTGGTCGGTGAACAGGCACACCCGCGCGCCCTCGGCGGTGAGCAGCCGGCACACCTCGGCCACCGCGTTGCCGGCCCAGCCGCGTCCGCGCTGCCCGGGTGGCGTGTACACCGGTCCGACGCGGGCCACGCCGAACGACGGCGGGTTGGCGGCGGTCAGGTGCACCGGAGCCCCCGACTCGTCGGTCCAGAACCAGACCCGCCCGTCCCGGATGCGGCGCAGCAACTCGGCGCGGTCGGGCGTCTCGTGTGCGCTGGTGCCGGGCGGGCGGCCCGCCTGCTCGTCGGCGTCGGCCGTGAACGCGGCGAACCACGCGGCGACCAGGTCGACCTCGTCGGCGGTGGCCGTCCGCAACGCGTCCGGCACCGGCGCGGGCGGCGTGAGTTGGTCGAGCACGTGCAGCCGGGTGTGCTGGGCCACAGCGACCCGGCCGCCGTCGAGGCGTGCGACCTCGTCGGCGCAGGCACGCGCGGCGGGCAGCGCGCCGTTCACCGCGCGGACCCGCTCGCCGCGCCGGTGCCACGCACGGGCCAGCGCCACGGCGGCCTCCGGCGGCATCGGCAGCAGGAACGGCGGTCGCGGCGGGAACGGCGCGGTACGCATCGCGGCGCCCACCACCGCCCCGGAGGCGTCGCGCACCACCAGCCACCAGTCGTCCTCGGGCACCGCGACGCCCTCGGCGCGGCGGGCCGCCATCCGGCGTGTCACGCTGGCGACGACGGTGTTGACCACCGGGTCGGCGGCCAGGTACGCCTCGGCGGCGTCGAGGAACTCCTCCGGGTCGGCGAAGAAGTGCAGGGTGTGCGCGGCGGTCATGCGGGCACGGTAGTCACTGCCGGCGGCCGGGTCGTAGCGGTTTTCCCGCCCCCGGTTCAGGGGGCGATGCGCAGCCGGCGGATGTGGGTGTCGTCGTACTCCTCGAACCGGAACCGCAGCCCCGCGAACGGGCTGCCGGGGAAGCCGCCGCTGATCGTCGCCGTCACCACCGTGCCGGCCGGCGTCTGCTCCACGTCGGTGATCTCGTACGTCACCAGCGGCGTGCCGCTGCGCCAGGCGCGGATCTCGTCGATCCCGCGGTGGGTGCGTCCTTCGTCCTCGACCACCGCGTCGTCGGCGAACAGCGCGAGGTAGGGCTCCTTGTCGGCCTGGCCGGCGAGCGCGAAGTAGCGGCGGACGATCTCGGGCGGGTTGCTCATGGGCGTGATGCTAGGCGCCGGGACCGACAAGAAGCCCCGTAACCGTGGCGGCGGTGGCGAGCACGGCGAGCGCGGCGCTGGTGGCCACGAACCGGCCCAGCGGCACCGCCACCCCGGCGGCCCGGCAGCGTTCGTACCAGATCAGTGTGGCCAGCGACGCCCACGGCGTGGCCAGCGGGCCCACGTTCGTGCCGATCAGCAGCGCCAGCAGCTGGGTGTGCCGGTCGGCCGCGATCACCGCCTCGCCGGCCAGGTACGCGGGCAGGTTGTTCACCGCGTTGCTGAACAGCGCGCCGACCGCGCCCGCCCGCAGTGCCCCCTCCGCGCCCGGGTCGGTGCCGATGAGCGTGCCCATCACCGTGTCCAGGCCGTGCCGGCCGATCGTCTGCACCACCAGGAACAGCCCGGTCACGAACACCAGCAGCCGCCACGGCACCAGCGCGAGCCGCAGCCGGTGCCGGGCCCGGACCGCGAAGCCGACGACCAGGATCGCGGCGGCCACCCCGGAGGCGATGCCGATCTCCACCCCGGCGAGGATCCCGGCGACGAACAGCAGGCAGGCGGCGAGCGCGGTGCGGTACAGCAGCCGGTCCGGCGGCACGTACGGCCGCGGCGGGTCGAACGGGTCGGCCCCGGCGCGCGCCGGACGCCAGTACCACCACCACAGCAGAAGCGCGGTCACCGCGACGGCGACCAGCTGCGGCCACCACATCCGGGCCGCCCACGGCACCGGGTCCAGGTCGACCCGGTCGCTGGCCAGGATGTTCGTCAGGTTGGACACCGGCAGCAGCAGGCTGGCCGTGTTCGCCAGCCACACGGTCGTCATGGCCAGCGGCGTCGGCGGCACGTTCAGCGCCCGGGCCAGCGCGATCATCACCGGCGTGAGCAGCACCGCCGTGGTGTCCAGGTTGAGCGCGACGGTGGTCACCGAGGCGAAGCCGACGCAGAGCCAGAACAGGGCCCGGAAACTGCCCCGCGCGGTCACCGCCACCCGGGTCGCGAGCGCGTCGAACACCCCCGCCACGGCGGTCAGCTCGGCCAGCACCACGACCGTGCCGAGGAAGATCAGGATCGGGATGATCCGGCGCATCGTGCCCTCGGCGTCGGCGCGGGGCAGCAGCCCGGTGAGCACGAACATCACGCCGAGCACGGCCAGCCCGATCGCGATCCAGTCCAGCACGTGCAGGCGGCCCCAGCGGGAGCGGTCGGGCACGGCGTTCGGCGGATCGCCGGGGGTCTCCACGAGGGATGATCCTCGCACATGCCGGCACGGGCGCAGGAGCCCGACGCGGTCGCGATCCGGGCTGCCGAGGGTGTCGATCTGTTGACCGTCGGTGGCCATAATGACCATGTGGTTGTAGGCGCGCACCCCACCCGGTCCGACCGCCCCATCGATTTCTTCATCAGCTACTCGCCCGCCGACGAACGCTGGGCCACGTGGCTGGCGTGGGAGTTCGAGGCGGCCGGCTACCGCACGCTGCTGCAGGCGTGGGACTTCGTCGCCGGCACCAACTTCATCGACTTCATGGACCGCGGCGTCCGCGAGGCCGAGGTCGTGGTGGCGGTGCTGTCCGAACGCTACCTGCACTCCACGTACGGCAAGCTGGAGTGGCAGGCCGCACTGCGCGCCGACCCCGACGGCACCGGCAACAAGCTCGTCACGGTACGCGTCGAGGACTGCCCGATCGACGGCCTGCTCGCCACCATCACCTATGTGGATCTGGTCGGTGTGGACGACCCGGTCCAGGCCCGCAACCGGGTGCTGGACCGCATCCGGGAGGCGCTCGACGGGCGGGCCAAACCGATGCGGCAGCCGGCGTTCCCGCACCACCCGGCCGACCCGCACGGGGTACTCGCCGCGCCCGCCGCCGGAGCGCCCGCCCCGCGCCGCGCCCGGCGTACCCCGATCAACCCGCCGCCGTTCCCGCCGGCCGCGGTGGCGCCGCCGACGGCCCGGGACACCGTCACCGTGCTCCAGGTCGCCGGGCCGCGCTTCGGCCGGGGCGTGATCACTCCCGGCGCGCCGGTCACCCCGGGCGAGGTGCAGGAACACCTGATGGGTGACCTCACGCTGCTGATGAACGACGGCGTGCCCCGGCCGGACCTGCTCGTCGTCGCCGGCAACCTCACCGAGTCGGGCAGCCCGCGCGAGTTCTCCGACGCGTTGAGCTTCCTCACCGGCCTGCGGGTGCTGCTCGGGCTGGAGCCGCACCGCCTGGTCGTGGTGCCCGGCCCGCGCGACGTGACGATGGCGGCGTGCCGCGCGTACTTCGCCACCTGCGAGGCCGACGACGTCGACCCGCAGCCGCCGTACTGGCCGAAGTGGCGGCACTACGCGCGCCTGTTCGACGACCTCTACCAGGGGCTCGACGACCGGATCTTCGACAGCGAGCAGCCCTGGACGCTGTTCCCGGTGCCGGACCTGCGCGTGGTGGTGGCCGGACTGAACTCCACCATCGCCATCACCCACCGCGAGGAGGACCGGTACGGCTTCCTCGGCGAGGCGCAGTCCAGCTGGTTCGCCCAGCGGCTGCGCCACTACCAGCAGTCCGGCTGGCTGCGGCTCGGCGCGATGGCGCACGCGCCGGGGGCGCGCAGCCCGTACGCCGACGAGGTGCCGCCGGACCCGGTGTCGCTGCGCGACCGCGGGTCGGTCAACCGGCTGGTCGGCCCGATGCTCAACCTGCTGCTCTCCGACGCCGCGCCGTCGGCCCGGGTCGACCCGGTGGTGCCGCTGGCCGCCGCGCCCCGCGACGGCCGGGCGCAGGTGCTGCGGCTCGGCGGCGACGGGATGACCCGCTGGGTGCTCGGCCGCGACGACCGGCTCGACGGCGGCACTGTCACCGCCGTGTCCTGGCCGCACGCGGAGGCCACCTTCGGCGCGTCCGGCCCGGCCCAGGTGCCCGACCCGCGCCGTCCGGCCGCCGTCGAGGGGGCCACCCAGGGCGCGGCGGTGGCCGCCGCGCCGGTCGCCCCGGTGCAGCGGCTGCTGGACCGGCTCGCCGAGGTCTGCGAGGCCCGCTACGACCGGGTGGTGGTACGCCGCGTCGGCACCGACCCGCCGCACCTGTACATCAGCTACCGCTCCGACGGGGTGGTCCGTCAGCAGCGCGTCGGTGCGCACGTCGGCACCCCCACCGCCGCCGACGTGGACGTCTTCGCCCGCCGGGTGCACGCCACCGACCCGGACATCGCCTCCGAGCTGGTCTACGACGGCGACCGGGTGCCACGCGGGCTGGCCGAGGAGGCGCAGCGCCGGGGCGTACGCGTGCTGCACCTGACCGAGTTCCAGGGCCTGCTCGACCTGCGCGAGTACGTCGCCGCGCAGACCGCCCGGCTCCAGGCCGACCGGCTCTACCCGCCGGGGCAGTACGTGCCGCAGCGCTATCGGCACCTCGTCGGCGCCGACCAGCGCGTGCGCGACGACGTGGTGGACGAGCTGCTGGAGACCGTCTCCGCGCCGGACGGCCGGTTCGTGCTGGTGCTCGGCGACTTCGGCCGGGGTAAGACGTTCGCGTTGCGGGAGGTGGCCCGGCGGCTGCCCACCGCCGCGCCGGACCTGATCCCGATCCTGGTGGAGCTGCGGGCGCTGGACAAGGCGCACTCCGTGGACGGCCTGGTCGCCGCGCACCTGGCCAACCACGGCGAGCAGGTCATCGACCTCAAGGCGTTCCGCTACATGCTGCGCCAGGGCCGCATCGTGCTGCTGTTCGACGGGTTCGACGAGCTGGTGGCCCGGGTGACGTACGACCGTGCCGCCGACCACCTGGAGACGCTGCTGCAGGCCGCCGAGGGCAACGCGAAGATCGTGGTGAGCAGCCGGACCCAGCACTTCAAGACCAACTCACAGGTGCTGACCGCGCTCGGCGAACGGGTCGGCCTGCTGCCGCACCGGCGCGTACTCGCCGTGGAGGACTTCACCCCCGGGCAGATCGAGGCGTTCCTGCGCAACCGGTACGGCGGCGACGAGCGGGCCGCCCGCGAACGGATGGACCTGCTCGGCGGGGTGAAGGACCTGCTCGGGCTCTCCCGCAACCCGCGCATGCTCGGCTTCATCGCCAACCTGGACGAGGGGCGGCTCGCCGCCGTGGCGGGGGCGGGCGGCACGTTCAGCGCCGCCGCGCTGTACCGGGAGATCCTGGAGTCCTGGCTGGACTTCGAGGAACGCCGCACCCAGGGCATCCCGGGCGCGCCGGTGAGCCTGCGCCGGCCCGAGCTGTGGCAGGCGGTCAGCCGGCTGGCGTTCCAGCTGTGGGAGAGCGGGGAGGCGTACCTACGCCTGGCCGAGCTGGCCGAGTCCACCGGCCGGCTCGCCGGGCGGGCCGACTCGCGGCTGTCCGGCCCGCAGGCGGCGCATGCGGTCGGCGCGGGCAGCCTGCTCGTCCGCACCGACGACGGGCTGTTCGGGTTCATCCACACCTCGGTGATGGAGTGGCTGGTCGCCGAGGGGGTGGCCGAGCAGATCAACAGGGGTGAGGAGCCGGCCGCGCTGGCGGTACGGTCGTTGTCCGCGCTCGCCGTGGAGTTCCTCGGCGACCTGGCCGACCCGGCCCGCTGCACCGCCTGGACCGCGCGGGTGCTCGGGGACGAGTCGGCGGGTGAGACGCTGCGCGCCAACGCGCTGCGACTGTCCGCCCGCCTGCGCCTGCCCGACCGGGCCGACCTGCGCGGCGCGGTGCTGCGCGGCGAGGACCTGTCGCACCGCGAACTCGCCGGGGCCGACCTGACCGGCGCCGACCTGACCGACGCGCGGCTGGTCGCCACCAACCTGACCGAGGCGCGGCTGGAACACGCCCGGCTGCGCGGCGCCCGCCTGGACCAGGCCCGCCTCGCCGGGGCGGACCTGCGCGACGCGGAGATGGCCGGCGCCCGCCTGTTCCGTACCGACCTGCGGGGCGCGCGCGTCGCCGGCAGCAGCTGGCACCGCACCGCGCTGATCGACGTCAGCGCCGACCCGGCGCTGCTGCGCGCCCCGGAACTGCGCGGCGCCGTCGTCGCGCCGGGCCGGCCGGTCGCGCCGGGCCTGGCCCCGCCCGCCGTGGGCGTCGGCTACGGCTTCGAGGTGGGCCGGCTGCCGGTGCCGGTGGCGTACAGCCCGGACGGCGCGGTGCTCGCCGTCGGCAGCGACGACGGCGGTGTGCTGCTCTGCGACACGGCGACCGGGCTGCCGGTGCGCACGCTCCAGGGACACCGCTCCCGGGTGTACGCGGTCCGCTACGACGCCGCGTCCCACCAGCTCGTCACCGGCTCGGCCGACCTCACCGTACGGCTGTGGGACGCCGACCACGGCGACGTGCGGCACGTCATCGAGGACGTCTTCACCGGCTGGGTGTGGCCGCTGCTCACCGACGGCCGGCGCGGCCGCCTGGTGGTCGGCGACGCCGCGGGGGTGGTGCGGCTCTACGACACCCGCGGCGCCCGGCTGCGGCACGAGTGGCCCGGCCACGCCGCGCCGATCTGGGGCACCTCGTTCAGCCCGGACGGGCGGCGGGTCGTGGTGGCCGACAGCGCCGGCACGGTCCGCGGCTGGGACATCCCCACCGGCAAGCTGGCGTTCGAGGTGCAGGAGCCGGAGGTGGTCTTCCGGGTGGTGCACTCACCGGACGGCCGCCTGCTGGCCGCCGTCGGGCAGCACGGCCGGATCTGGATCCGCCGGGCCACCGACGGCGAGCTGCTGCGTGCGCCGCGCGGCCACGAGGCCGACGTGTACGCCCTCGACATCCATCCCGACGGCACGCTGATGGCCACCGGCGACACGCACGGCGCGCTGCGGCTCTGGGAGACCGAGACGGGCCGGCCGGTGCGGGTGCTCGGGCGGCAGCGCGGCGCGATCTACAGCGTCCGGTTCAACGGAGACGGCAGCCTGCTTGCCACCGCCGCCAGCGACGGCGCGATCCAGCTCTGGGACACCGACGACGGGCAGGTGCGGCACGAGCTGACCCGGCACCGCGGCTCGGTCTGGCCGGTGGTCTGGCGGCCGGACCAGAACCAGGTGGCGACCAGCAGCAACGACGGCACCACCCGGCTGTGGGACGTCCGCAGCGGGCAGCTCCAGCACACGCTGCGCGGGCACGGCCGCCGCGTCACCGCGTTGTCCTTCCGGGACGACGGTGAGGTGCTGGCCGCCTGCGGCAACGACGGCGTGATCCGGCTCTGGGAGCCGCGCACCGGCCGCCTGCTGCGGCAGCTCGCCAGCCCGGCCGACCGGCTGCTGTCGGTGGTGTTCTGCCCCGAGGAGCCGCTGGTGGCCACCCCGAGCGGCGACGGCGGCGTGCACCTGTGGAACACCGACACCGGCGCCGACGAGCGCGAACTCAACGTGGACACCGACCACGTCTGGGCGGTCGCGTTCAGCCCCGACGGTGACGCCCTCGCGACCGCGAACGACGACGACACGGTACGCCTCTGGTACCGCCGGACCGGCCGGCACTTCGCCACGCTCACCCCGCACCGGGGACGCGTGCGCACCGTCGCGTTCAGCCCCGACGGCGAGACCATCGCCACCGGCTGCGACGACCAGACGGTACGGCTCTGGGACGCCGCCACCGCCACCTGCCGCCTCACCCTCGAGCACCACACCGATCGGGTCTACTCGGTCGGCTTCAACAGCGAGGGCACGCTGCTCGCCAGCGCCGGCAACGACGGCACTGCGGTGGTGTGGGACGCGATCACCGGTGAGCGGCGCCTGGTGCTCACCGAACACGACGGCCGGCTCTGGTCCTGCGCGTTCAGCCCGGACGGCAACCTGCTCGCCACCGCCGGCGACGACCTGGTGATCCGGCTCTGGGATCCGGTCACCGGCCGGCTGCACGGCACCCTGGCCGCGCACACCCGGCGCGTCTGGTCGGTGCACTTCAGCCCGGACAGCAGCCTGCTCGCCAGCGCCGGTGACGACGGCACCGTACGCCTGTGGGACGTGGCCGACCCGGAGCACGCCCAGCTGCGGACCACACTCATCGGCCTGCCCGACGGGTGGGCGGCGGTCAGCCCGGACGGCCGGTACAAGCTGGACGGCGACCCGGGCGGCCAGTTCTGGCACGTCATCGGCACGTGCCGCTTCGAGGTGGGCGAACTGGACCCATACCTGACCCAGGTCCGCCGCCTGTCCGTAGACGCCCCCTTCTGACCCCCGCCGCCTCCGCCCGCCCACCCTCCTCGTTGATCAAGGAGTTTGTTTCCCGGCACGCACTCGCCCCGGACGCAAACTCCTTGATCACCGCCCCGGTTCACCGGGAGGGGCGCTGGTCGTGCCGTCACCGTCCGCGGCCCCCGGGGTAATCCGGAGATCTTGGTAGAAAAGGCCCCTATGAGGGCCCTTTCGTACCAAGATCTACTGCGGTTCCGGGATGTGGTCCGCGAATCCTGGAATCCGGACGCACCTGGCCGATATGGGTGGCCGGGCAGGTCGCCGCGCAGGGAGCCGGTGGGTCGGCCGCACCCCTGCCCGCGATCTTGCGCTTTGTGCCCGGGCGAACGGGGCATTCGGGGCGCGACTCAGGCCGAAAGTGCAAGATCGCGGGGAAGGGGGTGCGGGGGGTGGCCGGGGCGGGCGGTTTGTGCCGCCCGCCCCGGGCCGGGGCGCTGGTCAGCGGCGCCACTTCTGGTTGGCGGCGCCGGTGCAGTCCCAGATCTGCAGCCGGGTGCCGTCGGCCGAGCTGGGACCCGTAGCGTCCAGGCACTTGTTCGCCTGGGGGTTCACGATGTCCCCGGCCACGCTGAACACCCACTTCTGCGCGCCGGTGCCGTTGCAGTCGTAGAGCTGCACCTTGGCGCCGCTCGCCGTCGACCCGGCGGCCACGTCGAGGCACTTGCCGAGCGCGCGTACCGAGCCGTCGGCGTTCCAGGTCCAGCGCTGGGCGGCGGTGCCGTTGCAGGTCCACAGCTGCACGGGCGTGCCGTTGGCGGTGCCGGCGCTGGCCACGTCGACGCACTTGGTGCCGTACCCGATGATCTGGCCGCCGGTGCCCCCGCCGCCGTTGTCCCACGCCTGCACCCGGACGTAGTCGATGGTCATGGTCTGCGGGAACGTGGTGCTGCCGTCCGGCGAACCGGGCCAGTTGCCACCGACCGCCACGTTCATGATCATGAAGAAGGGGTGGTCGAAGACCCAGCGGTTGCCGCCCAGGTCGGCGGGGGTCTTGCGGGAGTACGCCACGCCGTCGAGGTACCAGGTGATCGAGTCCGGCGCCCAGTCCACACCGAACGTGTGGAAGGTGTCGGCGAGCGCCTGCCCGCCGGGCAGCGAGGTGGACGCGCCGACGCTGTTGCCGCCGGAGTAGCCGGGGCCGTGCAGCGTGCCCCAGACGGTCGAGGGGGCGTAGCCGACGTTCTCCATGATGTCGATCTCGCCGCTGCCGGGCCACGGGTTCGTGCCGATGTCGTTGCCGAGCATCCAGAACGCCGGCCACAGTCCCTGTCCACGCGGGACCTTGATGCGCGCCTCGAACCGCCCGTACGCCTGGGCGAACGTGCCGTTGGTGAGCAGCCGGGCCGAGGTGTACTGGCAGCTGCCGTACCAGCAGGAGTAGCCGGACGGGTTCTCCCGGCGGGCGGTGATGACCAGGTTGCCGTTGCCGTCGAGCGCGGCGTTGCGGGTGCTGTTCGTGTAGTACTGCAACTCGTTGTTGCCCCAGCCGCCGCCACCGATGTCGTAGCGCCACTTGCTCGCGTCGGGGGCGGCGCCGGCCGGGCCGTTGAAGTCGTCGGACCAGGTGACCGCTCCGGGGGCGGCGATCGCGGGGGAGTGGGGGACGACGGCGAGGGCGGCGGTGAGGCCGACCGCCGTCGCCGCCAGGGCGGCGAGGGTACGGATGGTGCGCACGGGGCGCCTCCTGCGGGGTGGTGGCTGTCACCGTCACGGCGGCCGGCCCCGCCCAACGGTTAACAAACCATACAAATAGACTTCGATGAAGGTATGAACGAAGTCGGTCGATGTCAAGAGAGCGTTTCCCGCTGGCGCTCCGACGTCGGCTCCGGCTCGCGTTGCCGCACCACTGTGGGCCGGCGCATGTCCCGCCACGGGCCGCCCAGCAGCGGCGTCAGCACCACCAGCAGGTAGCACGCGCCCATCACGACGAGCGTGGACGTCGGGCCGAACCGGTCGGCGGCGAATCCCGCGCCGACCGCGCCGGCCGGCATGGCCGCCCACGCGCCCGCGCCGATCACGCCGTACACCCGGGCCCGCATCGCGGGCGGCACCCGCTCCAGCTCGACGGCGCCCATCAGCGGGTTGAGCGAGCCCGCGGCCAGCCCGGCGACCGCGACCACGGCGACCACCACCGGCAGCGGCGGTGCGGCGGCGAGCGCCCACAGTGGCGGCGCGCCGCACAACACATACGCGGTGACGAACGTGGCCCGGCGGGGCAGCCGGTGCCCGATCGCGCTGAACACCAGCGAGCCGACCAGCGCGCCACCACCCATGACGCCGACCAGCAGGCCGAACGCGGCCGGGCCGCCGAGTTCCCGGTCGGCGACCACAGGCAGCAGCACCTGGCTCTTGGCCGCGTCGAACAGGTTCGTCACCAGCACCAGCAGGACCATGGCGCGCAGCAGCGGCTCGCGGACCAGGAAGCGCAGCCCGGCGGCGAACTGCCGCCAGTAGCCGCCGGCCTCCGGCTCGCTCTCCTCGCCGGAGGGGCTCAGGCGGCGTGGCACCAGCAGCGCCACGACGAGCGCCGACACGGCGAACGTCACCGCGTCCACCGCCAGCACCGGCAGCGCGCCGAACACGCCGACGAGCAGGCCGGCCACCGGCGCGCCGATCATCCGGGCGCCGCGCGAGGTCGCCTCGGCCCAGCCGACCGCCCGCTCGATCGGCACCCCGGCCGCCGCCGCGGCCTCCGGGAGCAACGCCGTGCGCGCGGTCTGCCCGGGTGTGTCCAGCAGGCCGCTGACGAAGACCAGGGCCAGCAGCGCCGGGAACGGCAGGCCGACGGTGGCGTGCAACAGGGGTACGGCGGCGATGGTCACGCCGGAGACCACGTCGGCGAGCACGCTGGAGCGCCGGTAGCCGATCCGGTCGACGAGCACGCCGCCGAACGCGCCGCCGAGCACCACCGGCGCGGTGGCGAACGCTCCGGCCAGTCCGGTGGCCGCCGGTGAGCCGGTCTCGGCCAGCACGTAGAGCGGCAGCGCGATGAGCGTGAGCACGTTGCCGGTCAGTGAGACGGCGTGCCCGATCAGCAGTCCGGCCAGCGGCCGGCGGTCGCGGGTCACTGCGGCCCCCGGTACGCCTGCCAGATCAGCGTGACCATCTCGGCGCCGGCCCGGCCGGGTGCGCCGCGCTCCTGCCAGCGTCGGCCCAGCGCGGACAGTTCGTCGCGCAGCTCGACCAGTTCCTCCGGCGTCAGGCGCAGCACGATGTCGCTGCTGGTCGTGCCGCGTACCCAGGCCGGGTCGAGGCTCGCCTCGGAGTCCAGGTACGCCTGGTAGCGGTCCACGTAGCGCTGCATGGCGGCCTGGCGCAGCAGGTTGCCGGCGAGCCGGCGCTCCGGGTCGTCGAGCAGTTCGAGCGGATCCCAGTCGGTGGTGGCGTGCGCGGCCCGCCACCACCGCTCGCGCCGGTCGCGGGCCAGGTCGGGGGCCTCGGTCACGAAGCCGTGCTCGGCCAGCTTGCCGACGTGGTAGCTGACCGAACCCACCGCCTCGCCGGTGCGCTCGCTGAGCATGCCGACCGTCTGCGGGCCGCGCAGGCGCAGCTCGCCGAGCAGTCGTAGCCGGGTGGGGTGGGCCAGCGCCCGCATGGCTCGCGGGTCGCTCACGCGCCGGTTGGCGGTTCCGTCCGTCATATCGACAGACTAGACCTACAACAGATGATGTACAAGAAACCTTGTATTTACCGTGCGGCCTCCGGCGTGTGGCGGTACAGGTCACGCAGCAGGCACACCTCGGACAGGTGGTGGATCACCTCCCGGTTGATGTGCAGCACGAGCGTGGCCATCGGGACGTCCGCGAACGGCCCCTCCGCCGGGCCGCAGGGGCGGGCCAGGCCGTCCTCGCCGAGCGCCTCGACCCCCGCCGTCCAGGCGGCGTACTCCTCGTCGAGCTGGGCCAGCGCGCCGGCCGCGGTGGGGGAGTAGGGGAACGAGGCGTAGTCGGTCGGCGCGCGGCCGAAGTGCGACGCGTTGCGCATGGCCAGCACGCCGACGATGACGTGCGCGAGCCGCCACGCGATGGTGGTGAACGGCGGCGGGTCCGGCTGCGGCATCGCGAAGTCGATCGCCGGCGTGCCGCCGTCGGCGCGTGGTCGCAGGCTCCAGCAGCGGGGGACCGGCTCCCAGAGGTATTCGGCGTCGGTGAGCCCGGCGAGGCGGTCGCGCAACTGGTAGGTCCAGTGCCAGGTGAGTTGTTCGCGGAGCAGCGGGTTCCAGGTCAGATCGGTCATGCGCCTCAGCGTGCCACCGGCCTGGGACAGAAAACGGCGCGCTCAGTCCCGCCGCGCCGTCGTACGGCCCTTGAGGCGGCGGCCCATCTCCCGGGCGATCTCCTTCTTCGCGTCCCGCTCGGCGAGCGTCTGGCGCTTGTCGTACGACCGGCGGCCCCGGGCCAGGCCCAGCTCCACCTTGGCCCAGCCGTCGGCGAAGTACATCGACAGCGGCACCAGCGTGATGCCGCCGTCGCGCAGCTTCTCCAGGATGCGGGCGATCTCCACCCGGTGCAGCAGCAGCTTGCGGGTGCGCCGGGGCGCGTGGTTGGTCCAGGTGCCGAAGCCGTACTCGGCGATGTGCAGGCCGTACAGCATGATCTCGCCGTCGCGCTCCTGGGCGAACGCGTCGACAAGCGACACCCGCCCTTCGCGCAGCGACTTCACCTCCGTGCCGGCCAGCACGATGCCCGCCTCGTACGTCTTGAGGATGTCGTAGTCGTGCCGCGCCTTCTTGTTCGAGGCGATCAGCTTGCGCCCGTTCTCCCTGGCCACGCGAGCAGGGTACCCGCGGGCGGCGACTCGGGGCCGGTCGCCGGGCGGGTCGCGGTCACCCAGCCGGTGGTGATCAGCAGCAGCGCCGCGCAGTAGGTGGTCATCACCAGCAGGCCCCGCCCGGGCAGCTCGATTCCGGCCGCGCCCACGCCGATGAGCAGGTCGGAGACGAGGAAGAGCGCGCCGCCCGCGGCGACCCGCGCGGACACCCCGGTCGCGGCGGCGGCCATCAGGCACAGCGCCAGGCTGTAGCCGAGCACCGGCAGCCGCAGCGGCCCGAGCATGCCCCACAGCAGCGCGTTCGCGCCCGCCCAGGCGAGCAGGTAACCGGCCCACGCCAGGGCCGGCGCACGACGGTGCCGCACGAAGGCGGTGATGAATGCGACCTGGGTGACCAGGAAGAACCCCATGCCGGCGAGGAACGCGGTCTCGCCCGGCAGGAGCAGGGCGACGTCGCCCGCGGTGGCGGCGACCAGGCCGACCGCCACCGCGTCGATGCGGCGCCGGTGCGCCCAGAGGTACGCCAGCAGCACCGGCGCGAGCAGCGGCTTGGCCAGCCACTGGAGCACCGTCGAGTCGAGCGCGACGCCGACCAGTTCGACGGCGGCGACCAGCCCGAACAGGGGCAGCAGCCGCCTCATCGGACCGGCTGCCAGCCGGGACGGCCGAACAGGTAGCCGAGGCGGTGCCGCCAGGAGCGTGCCCGGCGTACGTCGGACCAGATCGCGGCGAACTCGTGGGTGGCCACTCGCAGCGGGTTGTAGGTGCCGATGTTCGTGGTCAGCCCGTAGCGCGCGGTGGCCCGCTCCGGCTCGAACGTGCCGAACAGCCGGTCCCAGATGATCAGGATGCCGCCGTAGTTGCGGTCCAGGTACTCGGTGTTCGAGCCGTGGTGCACCCGGTGGTGCGACGGCGTGTTGAAGATCCACTCGATCGGCCGGGGCAGCACCTTGATCCGCTCGGTGTGCAGGAAGAACTGGTAGAGCAGGCTGACCGACTGCTGCAGGAAGATCATCCACGGCGGGATGCCGAGCAGCGCCAGCGCCAGCCAGAACGGCAGCGAGGTCATCGGCGTCCAGCTCTGCCGCAACGCGGTCGAGAAGTTGTAGTAGACGCTGCTGTGGTGCACGACGTGGCTGGCCCAGAGCACGCGTACCTCGTGGTGCGAGCGGTGGAACCAGTAGTAGGCCAGGTCGTCGGCGAAGAACAGGATCACCCAGGTCCACCAGTCGCCGGGGGACAGCTGCACCGGCGCCACGGTCCACGCCGCCGCGAACAGGCCGACGGTGAGCAGCTTCCACGGGAAGCCGATGATCTGGCTGCCCAGGCCCATCGACAGGCTCGTGGTGGTGTCGCGCAGCTCGTAGCCGCGTTCGTCGTCGTCGGGCAGGAAGCGGTAGGAGACCGCCTCGATGACGATCAGGAGCAGGAACGCCGGGACGGCGTACAGCACGGCGGGGATCATGCGCGCGCTTCCCTTCCGGGGGTGGTGGGGGTGGGGGTGGGGGTGACCGGCGCGGTCAGCAGCTCCCGGGCGTGCCGGGCCGCCGCCGCGCCCTGACCGGAGGCGATCGAGGCGGCGAGACGGCGGTGCCCGGCGACGTCCAGCAGTTCGGCCGCGCGGGCGTCCGGAGGGACGTCGCCGACCGCGAAGGTGCCGGCCACCAGGCTGTTGAAGGCGAGCTGGTAGGCGGTGTTGCCGCTGCCGCGCACGACCAGCCGCCAGATGGCGATGTTCGCCTCGTTCATCAGGTCCAGGTCGGGGGCCAGGTCGCCGTACTCCTCGGCGGCCCGGACCACGGCGGCGACGACCGCCGCGTCGCCGCGCTCCGCGCAGAGCCGGGCCGCGTCGATCCCGACGCAGGCCCGCATCTCCAGCATGTCGCGCACCAGCGTCTCGACCGGGAGTACGTCGCCGGAGCGGGCCAGGGACAGCGCCAGGTCCAGCCCGGCGTGCACCCGCCAGTCGAGCACCCGGGTCGCGCCGCCCTGGCTGACCCGGACCAGGCCGAGTTGTTGCAGGCGGCGCAGCGCCTCCCGGACCGCGTGCCGGTTGACCGCGAACGCGCCGGCCAGTTCCCGTTCGCCGGGCAGCGTCTCGTCCGGCGCGTACCGGCCGGAGACGATCGCGTCGCGCAGCCGGCCGAAGACGTGGTCGGAGACCGAGACGCGGGGCGCGGGATCGAAGGTCATGCGCAGCAGTGTGGCCCCGCGCACGTCAACCCGTCAACTGGTTGTACCAGTCGAATTCCGGGGCGGCCGGTGCGTACCGCGGCGGTCACCCCTCGTATCCTTTCCGCCGTAGGACCCGCCAGAGGGAAGGGAGTCGGTGTGAGCGACGGGGTCGAGACGCTGGAGTTCCAGGCCGAGGCCCGTCAGCTGTTGCAGCTGATGGTGCACTCGATCTACTCGAACAAGGACGTCTTCCTGCGCGAACTGATCTCGAACGCGTCCGACGCGCTGGACAAGCTGCGGCTGGAGTCGCTCGTCGACAAGGACCTGCCGGCCGACACCGCCGACCTGCACATCGAGATCGAGGCCGACAAGGACGCCCGTACGCTCACCGTGCGGGACAACGGCATCGGCATGACCCGCGACGAGGTGGTCCGCCTGATCGGCACCATCGCCAAGTCCGGCACCGCCGAACTGCTGCGCAAGCTGCGCGAGTCGTCCGACGCCGCCGCCTCCCAGGAGCTGATCGGCCAGTTCGGCGTCGGCTTCTACGCCACGTTCATGGTCGCCGACAAGGTGACGCTGCTGACCCGCCGCGCCGGGCAGTCCGGCGGCACCCGCTGGGAGTCCGCGGGGGAGGGCACGTACTCGATCGAGGAGGTCGCCGACGCGCCCCAGGGCACCTCGGTCACGCTGCACCTCAAGCCGGTCGACACCGAGGACAACCTGCACGACTACACCGCCGAGTGGACGATCCGGGAGATCGTCAAGCGGTACTCCGACTTCATCTCGTGGCCGATCCGGATGACAGTCGACAAGCCCGGCGAGGACGGCGCCACCACCCGCGAGGAGCAGACGCTCAACTCGATGAAGGCGCTCTGGGCGCGCTCGCGGGACGAGGTCGACGAGGCCGAGTACAAGGAGTTCTACCGGCACGTCGCGCACGACTGGGCCGACCCACTCGAAACCATCCACATGCGCGGCGAGGGCACCTTCGAGTACGAGGCGCTGCTGTTCCTGCCCTCGCACGCCCCGCTCGACCTGTTCTCCCCGCAGGGCCGCCGCGGCGTGCAGCTCTACGTCAAGCGCGTGTTCATCATGGACGACTGCGACGCGCTGATGCCCAACTACCTGCGCTTCGTCAAGGGCGTGGTGGACGCGCACGACCTGTCGCTGAACATCTCCCGGGAGATCCTCCAGCAGGACCGGCAGATCCGCGCGGTGCGCCGCCGGCTGGTCAAGAAGGTCCTCGCCACGCTCAAGGACATGTCCGCCGAGTCGTACCGCACGTTCTGGACCGAGTTCGGCGCGGTGGTCAAGGAGGGTCTGCTGGAGGACCCGGACAACACCGAGACGCTGCTGGAGCTGGTCCGCGCCGCCAGCACCCACGACCCGGCCGAGCCCACCACGCTGCGCGCGTACGTGGAGCGGATGAAGGACGGTCAGAGCGAGATCTACTACGCCACCGGCGAGAACCGGGCCACCATCGAGAACTCGCCGCACCTGGAGGCGTTCCGCGCCAAGGGCTACGAGGTGCTGATCCTCACCGACCCGGTGGACGAGGTGTGGGTCGAGCGCGTCGGCGCGTACGACGGCAAGACGCTGCGCTCGGTCGCCAAGGGGCAGGTGGACCTGGAGACCGAGGAGGAGAAGGAGAAGGCCGAGGCCGAGCGGCAGGAGTACGCCGAGCTGCTCACGTTCCTCGGCGGCGCGCTCGCCGACAGCGTCAAGGAGGTACGCCTGTCCACCCGGCTGACCACCTCGCCGGCCTGCGTGGTGGGCGACGCGCACGACATGACGCCGACGCTGGAGAAGATGTACCGGGCCATGGGCCAGGAGGTGCCGCAGGTCAAGCGGATCCTGGAGCTGAACCCGGCCCACCCGCTGGTCACCGGGCTGCGCAAGGCGCACGGGGAGGGTGGCGACACGGCCGCGCTGACCGAGACCGCCGAGCTGCTGTACGGCATGGCGTTGCTGGCCGAGGGCGGCGAGCTGGCCGACCCGGCCCGGTTCACCCGCATCCTCGCCGACCGCCTCGCCCGCGGCCTCTAGCTGTAAGGAGGGGCCCCTTCTTATCGCCTACGCGATAGGAGGGGCCCCCTCTTAACAGGTGGCGCTCAGGGGAGCGCGGGGTAGAGCGCGGCCACGCCGCCGGACAGCCCGGCCTGGACCCGCCGGGCGACGTCGTCGGCGAGGATCTCGTAGCTGTCGGACTCGATGCCGTCGGCCGCGAGCCGGGCGACGTCGGCCGGGTGCGCCTTCGGGCCGGGGACGGCGGCGGCCATCTCGGTGTCCATGTAGCCCACGTGCAGGCCGGCGACGCGGACACCCCGCCCGGCCAGTTCCACGCGCAGGGCGTTCGTCATCGACCACTCGGCGGCCTTCGCCGCGCCGTACGCGCCGACGCCGGGGAACGTGAACCAGGACAGCGCGGACAGGACGTTCAGGATCGTGCCGCCGCCGTTGGCCACGATCCGGGGCGCGAACGCCCGCACCACCGACAGCGTGCCGAGGTAGTGCGTCTCCAGCTCCAGCCGGATCTTCTCGAGGTCGCCGTCGAGCAGGTCGGTGCCGGTGCTCACGCCGGCGTTGTTGACGAGCAGCGTCAGGTCCCCGGCCCGCTCCGCGGCGGCGGCCACCGACGCGGGGTCGGTGATGTCGAGCCGTACCGGGGTGACGCCGGGCAGGTCCACGGTGTCCGGGTCGCGCGCGCCGGCCCAGACGGTGGCGCCACGCGCGACGAGTTCGGCGGCCAGGTGCCGGCCGAAGCCGCGGTTGGCGCCGGTGACCAGGGCGGTGCTTCCAGCGATCTTCATGTCTCGCTCCGAGAGGTGGTGGGGAAGGGAGGTCAGGCGGACAGCAGGCCCGGACCGGGCAGCACGGCGAGCTCACCGGGCGGTACGTCGTGCCCGGCGTCGCAGCGCAGCCGGACGTGCACCGCCGCGCCGCACTCGTCGTGGGCCACCCGTACCGCCGGACCCGCCTCGTCGGCGGCGTACGTGTCGCCCCACTGCCGCAGCGCGACGAGCACCGGGATCAGGTCGCTGCCCTTCGCGGTGAGCACGTACTCGTCGCGGGTGCGCTGCCCGGGCTCGCGGTAGGGACGCCGGTCGAGCAGCCCGTCGGCGACGAGTTGCTTGAGGCGGGTGGCGGCCACCGGCTCGCTGACGCCGACCCGCCGGGCGAAGTCGTCGAAGCGGCGGGTGCCGAACGACGCCTCCCGCAACAGGAGCAGCGTGGTGCGGTTGCCGACCACCTCGAGCGCCCGGGCGATCGAGCAGTTGGCGGTGGACCAGGAGTCACGCTGCGCAAGGAGGTCCGTCATGGCGTCGACGGTACCCCCTGACTTAGGAAAGCAAAAGTCAGCTACCTCACAGCTGGCCGGGGAAGAAGCCGTGCCGGGCCAGCGGCTCGACGATCTGGTGCTCCTCGTACGACAGGTGCGACAGCAGCGTGTCGGTGAGCAGGTCCACCGCCTCCTGGAGCTGCGTGAAGTCGCCGGGCCGGCGGACCAGCTCGACGAGCGCCCGGTCGACGCTCTCCACCACCCCGTGGATCACCACGTGCTCCTCCTCGAGGCGGTCCAGCACCGCCGCCAGCCCGGCCTCGGAGCGGCGCAGGTGCGGGAAGATCGAGGCGTCCTCCAGCCCGTGGTGCTGGGTGACCATGGTGCAGTACGCCGCGCAGTACGCCCCGAGCGTCCAGTTGTTCTGCCGCATGGTCATCTCGTTCAGCGCGGCCCGCGCCCGGCCCGGCGAGACACTGCCCCGCTTGACCTGTTCCAGCAGGTCCCGCACCTGGGCCAGCTCCTGGCGCAGGTGGTCGTGCACGTCCACCAGGTGCTGCCCGGCGGCCTGTCCCCGGGCCGGGTAGGCGTGTCCGGCCGGCGGCTGCGGGGCGCTCGGGCGGGTGGACTCGTCCCACGGGCGGCGCGCGCTCAGGCGTACCCCCGGGTCGGGGGTGGGGGTGACGCCGAGCGTGCTCGGGAGGCCGGCGGCGGTCTGCTCGTCGGACGCCGCGCGGGTGCCGCCGGTGGGCGCGGCGCGCTCGGCCGCGACCAGCTCCCGGACCGCGGGCGCCACCTCCTGGCCGAAGATCTGGATCGCGCGCGGCTCGTCGCTGCCGAGGATGAACGTGGTGATGCCGTGCTCCAGCGTGAGCCCGGCCAGCTCCTCCACCCACTGCTCCGGTGGCCCGGCCAGGAAACCGGCCGACGAGCGGGCGAACGTGCCGGTCACGTTGAGCATGCGGCGGATCGCAGCCGGGTCGCGTCCGGCGGCCGCCGCGCCCTCGTCGACCAGCGCGTTGAGGGCGGGCAGCTCGTCGGGGCCCTTCGGCAGGTACGACAGCGACGGCAGCCAGCCGTCCGCGGCGCGGCCGACCAGGCGCAGCATGCGCGGCTTGTACGCGCCGACCCAGATGCCCACCGGGTGCGCGGGCGCCGGGCCACGCTTGGCGCCGACCACTCGGTAGTGCTCGCCGTCGACCCGGATCATGCCGCGACTGCCGGTGTCCCAGACCTCGCGGATCACCCGGATCGCCTCGTCGAGGGCCTCGACGGCCGCACCGGGGGACAGGCGCCGCCCGCCCGCCGCCTCGATCGCGTCCCAGAACGCGCCCGCGCCGAGCCCGAGCTCGACCCGGCCGCCGGTGAGCAGGTCCAGGCTGGCGACGCTGCGGGCCAGCACCACCGGCTGGCGCAACGGCAGGTTGAGGACGTTTCCGGCCAGACGGACGCGTTCGGTGGCGGCGCCCACGTAGGACATCAGCGTCCAGGTGTCCAGGAAGCCGGGCTGGTACGGGTGGTCCTGGAACGTGACCAGGTCCAGCCCGACCTGCTCGCAGAGGCGGGCGAGCGCCACCACCTGGTCGGGCTGCCCGGCGGCGGGGGTGATGAAGCCGCCGAAGGTCAGCTCGTGTCCGTGATCGGTCATCGGTTCCGCCTCCCGTGATCTTGTCCAGCCCTGCCACGGTAGCGCCACAGGTGGTAGTCCGGCCGGGTGAAGAGCATCACAAGAAGTGGACTATTGTCGCAAATCGCTCCTAGCGTCGGTTTCGTCCGCAGACGCGGACACCGCAGGCCGGAAACGCCAAATCCCGCCGCCGGCCCCGGTAACCGAACCTCGCGCGGGAGCGGGGGAACCACACGTTCCACGGTGCACCGTCACCTCGGGGTGAAGCCGCCACCGGCGGCCGGGCTCCTCGGCCCGAACCCGACAGCTCACCTCGTCGGCGTGGAGGAATCCACATGGCAACTGAATACTCGACCCGGGGTCGTCGTACCGCTCTCGCAGCGATGACGGCCGGCGTCGCCGTCGGCGCCGCGACCCTGTTCGGCCCGGCCGCTCCGGCCAGCGCGGGCGTCAACTGGGACGCGGTTGCGCGCTGCGAATCCGGCGGCAACTGGAAGATCAACACCGGTAACGGCTACTACGGCGGGCTCCAGTTCTCCCGCGCCACCTGGAACGGCTACGGCGGCCAGAAGTACGCCGCCCGCGCCGACCTGGCCAGCCGCTCCGAGCAGATCGCCGTCGCCGAGAAGGTGCTGCGCGGTCAGGGCATCGGCGCGTGGCCGGTCTGCGGCAAGAAGGGCGGCTCGGCGAGCGCGGCGACCCGGTCCGAGCGGGTCACCCCGAAGGCGGCGCCGAAGAAGGCGGCCGCGAAGAAGGCGGCCCCGAAACGGGCGACCACGCGCAAGGCCGCACCGGAACGCGCCGCGAGGCCGGAACGCGCCGCGACGACGGTGGCGCCGCAACCTGCGCCAGGCGCCGAGACGTACGTGGTGCGGCGCGGGGACACGCTGTCGGAGATCGCCGTGGCGCAGCGCGTCAACGGCGGCTGGCGTGCCCTGCACGAGCGCAACCGGGCCGTGGTCGGCGACGACCCCGGCCTGATCTTCCCCGGTCAGCGGCTGCGCCTGCGCTGACCGGCTCCGGACGCCCGGCCGGTTCGCCCGGCCGGGCGTTCGCCAGCCCGCGACACGCCGCGCCGCCGGTGTCCGGCCTGCTCGCGGCGCCGGGACGCCGACCGTGACGGCCGCTGACCGCGATTCGTCGGAGCCGGTTGCTAGGGTCACGATGATCGGCTCAGACGTGAAGAAAGCGCGGAAATGACCAACGACCCGTTCTCGGCTGCCGCGAGCATCGACGAGCTGCTGACCCGCACGCAGCAGGCTCTCACGGCGATGCGCTCCCGGGCCTCGGCGCACGCCGACGGCGAGCCGGGCGACCTGCTGCGCGCCGAGGGCACGGCAGCCGGCGGCCGGGTCCGCGCGGTCGCCGTCCAGGGTGGCAGGCTGGATTCGGTGACGGTCGACCCGGAGCTGGCCGGCGAGCCCCTGGACGTCCTCTGCGGACATCTCGTCGCCGCCGCCAACGCCGCCCTGTCCGAGCTGGACGCCCAGGTCAGCGCGTCGGCGCGGGCCGACGCCGACGCGCTCGCCGCCCGGCTCGGCAGCATGGGTGACCAGGCGGAGCTGTTCGGCCGCGCGATGCACGAGGCCGCCGCCCGGATCCACCGCGACCGCGGCACCGCGTCCCGGGCCGGGCGCCCGGCCTGACCCCGGCCGCACGCGCCCCGGGCGCGGCGAGGCGCAGCACCGGCCCGGCACGTAGCCCCGGCCTGGGACGACGAGGCGGCCGGCCGCCGGGAGGACGACGACCGGCCGCGCTACGCCACGGTCAGCTCAGGGTGACCGCGGTGTCGTCGACGACGAAGGACGTCTGCAACGAGCTGTCCTCCACGCCGCTGAACGAGATGGTCGCCGTGGTGCCCGCGAGCGACGAGACGTCGAAGGACCGCTGCACGTAGCCGGTGGCCTTGTTCAGGTTGGAGTAGGTCGCCAGCGTGGTGCTGCCGGCCTTGACGGTGAGCTTGTCGTACGCGGTGCTGGTGGTCGACTCCGCGCTGTCGATGTGCAGCCAGAAGCTCAACGTCGCCCGGCATCCGGCCGGGATCGTCACCGACTGGCTCAACGTGTCGGTGTGCGACGAGCCGTACCCGTCCAGCCACGCCTTGTACGAGCCGCCGTGCGCGGCCTGGCCGCTGTCGGTGGTGATGACGCCGGACGAGGCGCTCCAGCTCACGTTGCCCGACTCGAAGCCGGGGTTGGCGAGCTTGTTGCCGGAGCAGCCGCCCGACGGCGGGGTGGTCGTGGTGCTCGGCGTGGGCGTCGGGGTGCCGCCGGCGCAGGTCGGCTCACCGGACTGGGCCGGCACGCTCACCGCGGCCCAGGCCGCCTTGACCGTGTTGAACTCGGTGCAGCTGCTCGGGTAGAGGTTCTTCGCCGCCTGCAGCGTCCACACGCGGTACTTCAGGTAGGACGAGGAGGACGTCTTCAGCAGCATCGCGTTGTACATGATCTTCATGGCCTTCTGGATGCCCAGGCCGGTCACGCTGCTGCTGTTGCAGGTCGAGCTGGACGGCTGCCCGTTGGTCGGGCTGCTGCCGTTGGCCAGCAGGTAGAACCAGTGGTTGCCCGGGCCGGCCGCGGCGTGCACCTCGGTCGACGGGATGCTGCTGGAGTAGCAGTTCGGGTCGCCGAGCGCCGACGGGTTGTACATGTTGCGGATCGGGCCGGAGCCGACCAGGTTGATCTTCTCGCCGACCAGGAAGTCCGGTGCGTCGTAGCTGGACGGCTCGTTGGCGAACCACTCGGTGGCCGCGCCGAACGTGTCCGCCACGAACTCCTGCGTACCGCCGCCGGAAATGCCGCCGGGGGTGGTGTCGTCGATGCCGTGACCGATCTCGTGCGCCACCACGTCCAGCGAGCCGATCCACTGGCCGGCGGTGTTCTTGCCGATCTGCACCTGGCTGCCGTCGTAGTAGGCGTTCTGGTCGTTGAGACCGACCCGGATCGGCCAGTAGCCGCCGTTGCCGTTGGCGCCGTTGCGGCCCAGCCACTGGGCGAGCATCTTGTGCTCGGTCTGCGCCGAGAACAACGCGTCCACGCAGCCGGTTTCCTTGTTGGTGGCGGTGCCGTTGCCCCACACGTCGTCGGAGCCGCTGAACGTGGTGTTGTTCGCCGAGTCCTGGCAGCTCAGGTTGGTGACGGTCGGGTCCTTCATGGTGTACGTGGAGCCCGACTGGGTGGTGTTGAGCGTGAGCGGGCTGGGCCCGTTCCAGGCGCCGGTGCCGGTGCCGCGGACGACGTGTTCCTGCGTGCGCAGGATCGCGCCGGTGCGGGCGTCGACGTCGACGGTGAGCCGGCTGGGGCCGTCCGCGCCGGTGCCGCGAACAGTGGTCTCCCAGGCCAGCGCCGGTGCGGCGCCGAGCGTGTAGACCACGAGCGTGGTGCCCTCGACGGCGCTGACCGTCTTGAGCTGGGCGCGCGCCGTGGTCGCGGCGGCGTCCCGGGTCAGCGCGGGCGTGGTGGCGAGGGCGCCGATGGGCCGCTGCTGGGCGACCGAGGCGTACTTCAGGTTGCCGGCCGCGTCCGTGGCGAGCACGAAGTCCCCGCCGACCACCGGCAGGCCCTTGTAGGTGCGCTCGTAGGGCACGTACTGGGTGCCCTCGGAGGAGATGACCGGCTTCTGGACGAACGCGTCGTCGGCGCCGGCCTGCAGGTAGGCGGGGCGGTTCGCGACCAGCGCGCGGGCCGAGTCGGCGGCGACCGCGCGGGCCTGGGCCGGGTCCGGGGCGGCGGGTCCGGGTGGCGCGGCCTGCACGGCCGCGGCGGTGCCGGCGGCGAGGATGCCGGCCGCGGCCGCGCCGGTGAGCGCGGCGAAGCGAGGTGTGAGTTTCACGGGGGTTTGCTCCTGTTCTACAGGCGCGCCGCACGGAGCCCGGTGGGGACGGGCGGCGCGGTGGTGCGAGGCAGGGTGACGGCCGGTCACCGGAGCTGCCGGCGTGGCTCCGGGTCGACAGATCGACCGTCGCGAGTCGCCGGGGGTCGGCTGCTCGCTGGTGCACAATCACACGCCGCCCGAGCCCGGAGCAATGGGTGACCTGGGCAACGGCTGACAGTCGGGCGCGTCGCGACGCGCGCCGATTCAGGCAACCATGATCTTCAATAGCCCCTGATCAGGGCGAACATCGCCGACGGTGGATGAAGTGCCGTGCAAATTGCGGACGTTGCCGCTGTGTGCGAATGGCGCGCATAGACGCGAGGCCGCCGTGCGCTCGGCCGGGCGGCGGTCGCACCGCCGCCCGGCCGGGTCAGCGCGGGCCGCGGGTCCGCGTCGGCGACACGGTGGGCAGCGGTGGCAGCGACGGTGTCAGCGTCGGCCGTGAGCTCGGCCGACCGGTCGGCTCCGGGCTCGGGCTCGACCGGGTCGGGCTCGGGCTCGGCGACGCCGACGGCGTGGGCGCGGCGGTGGTCGGCGGCGGCGCCGACCGGGTCGGTTCCGGGGTCTCGCCGGGGAAAGCCGGCTCGCCGAACCGGTGCTTGTCCGGGTCGAGCTTCATCGCCGCGGTGGCCCGGGTCATGAACTGCCGCCAGATCGGCGCGGCGCCGGTCGAGCCGTACACCTCGTAGCTGCCGCTCTTCGTGCGCAGCGGCTTGCCGTCGGTGGTGCCCAGCCAGACGGCCGAGGCGAGCGCGCCGGTCCAGCCGACCATCCAGGTGTGCACGTTCTGGGTGGTGCTCTGCCCGGCCTGCCAGGTGCCGGTCTTGCCCGCGGAGTCCCAGCCGTTGCCCAACTCGGCGGCCCGGACCCGGCGCAGCGTCCAGTCCAGCTGGTCGATCGCCTCCCGGTCCAGCCCCAGGTCGGTGGTGCGCAGTTGCTCGGTCCACACCTCCTCGTCGTCCTTGCTCACCGACCGGACGAAGTGCGCGTCGGCGCGCTTGCCGCCGGCCGCGAACGTGGCCATGCCGTTCGCGTGGTCCTGCACGGTGATGCCGTACTGCCCGATCCCGACCTCGGTGGAGAACCGCTTCGCCACCTCGTCGGCCGGGTCGCTGCGCAGGTCGACGCGCTGCGGCCGGGGATTGCCCCGGACCGTCTCCCACATCGACTCCACGCCCGCCTGCCGGGCCATCTCGATCACCTTGTCGGTGCCGAGCTTCTCGGTCAGCTCGAAGTAGGTCACGTTCAGCGAGGCGACGGTGGCCTCCCAGAGCGCGCAGTCCGGCTGGCAGGACGCGCGCTCGGCGTTGCGGATCGGCCCGGCCGCGCTGCCCCTGGTCCGCCCCGAGGCGGGGAACTCCTTGGTGTCCGGCGAGTCGAACCGCTGCTTCACCGAGATCCCGTCGCGGACGGCGGCGGCCAGGTCGTACACCTTGAACGACGACCCCGGCGGATGCTGGCCGAAGCCGCGGGTCTCACCGTTCTCGTCGTAGTACCAGCCCGCGTAGTCTGCGCCGGAGCCCTTGTCGCCGCCGTAGTAGCCGAGCACCCGGCCGGTGCCCGGCTCCACCGCGACCAGCGCCGCCTGCCAGTTGCGCGGCTGGCCGCGTACCGCCTGCGGCGCGGTGTCGCGGCGGATGTCCGCCGCCGCCTCGGCCGCGTCCTGGACCCGCTTGTCGATGGTGGTGACGATCCGGTAGCCGCCGTCGCGGATCACCTCGTCGGGCTTGCCGCGGAACGGGTCGGTCTCGCGCAGCTCGGCGAGCACGTGGTTGACGACCAGGCCGGTCGGCCGGTCCAGGTCGGAGCGTCCCGCGTCCTTGTCGATCGGCCGGACCGTGTCCGGGTACGCGAGGTCGGCTGCCTGCTGCGGCGTCAGGTAGCCGAGCTTGACCATGCCGTCGCGGATGTAGTTCCACCTGTCGATCGAGTTCTGCCGGGCCAGCGCGTTGCGGCGCGGGTCGTAGCCGGGCGTGCCCTCGGGGTCGGCCGGGTCCGCCTCCGGCTGCTTGACCATGGCGCAGAGCACCATCGCCTCGGCCTGGGTGAGCTGCCGCTCGGGCGGCGCGTCCCGGCGCACCGTCTTGCCGAAGTACGTCTGCGCGGCTGCCTCGATGCCGTACGCGCCCCGCCCGAACGGCACGGTGTTCAGGTAGAAACCGAGGATCTCCTCCTTCGAGTACGCGTCGTCGAGCTTCCACGCGATCACCGCCTCGCGCAGCTTGCGGGAGTAGGTGACCCCGCGCAGATCCGCGGCGATGCGCGCGTACTGCTGGGTGAGGGTGGACGCGCCCTGCCGCTGGCCGCCGCTCACGTTCGCCCAGGCGGCGCGCAGTACGCCCTTGAAGTCGATGCCGCGGTTGGTCCAGAACGTACGGTCCTCGGCGGCCACGATCGCCTGCTTCGCCGAGTCGTTCATCTGGTCGTACGGCACGATGGTGCGGTTCTGCGCGCCCAGCTTCGCCATCGGCGTGCGCCCGTCGGCGTAGTAGACGGTGGTGGACTCGGGCAGCTTCAGGTCACTGGGCGTCGGCACGCTGTCGAAGTAGTAGCCGCCGGCCACCAGCCCGCAGCCGGCCAGCAGCGTGCAGACCGCGAGGACGACCAGCAGACGCCGCCGCTTGCGCCTGGGGCGCACCGGCGGCGCGCCGCCCGGCCCCGCTGTGGATCCGCTGTTCCGCACGCGTTACCTCCGACTGCTCGGCTGAGTCGTGCCCGGCTCGCAGGCTAACCGAGCTGCGCCAACGGCACCGGCCGACGAACCCGGACGCGCGGGTCCGGGCCGGGGCGGACGGCCGCCGCCCCGGCCCGGGGCTCACCCGGTCAGTGCGCCGCCCGTCCGGCGGCCCGGTCGTCGTGCTCCCGCCGGGCGGCCCGGCGGGTCCGCCACCTGTCGCTGCCGCCCGCGTGGAACGGCGCCGACCGCCACAACGACCGCACCGGCGTGCCGTCCGGGGCGGCGAATGTCTCCCGTTCGGCATAGCCGAGTCGCCGCAGCAGCTCCTCCTGCTCACCGGCGCACGGGTGCGCGTACGTGGGCAGGCTCAACGTGTCCATCCGGCGCTGCGCCGCGGACAGCGCCTCCGCCGCGCCGCCCCGGGGCGCGGCCAGCAGCGCCAGGTTGTTGTGCGGTTCGGCCGGGCGCCGTGCCGCCAGTTCCGCACCGAGGCGGCGGAACCGGTCCCCGTCCGGCCCGGCGGCTCCGGCGAGACGGTCGGCGTACCGGTGGGGGGTGGGGATCGGGCGGTAGCGGTGGAACCAGACGGTGGCGGCGCTGCCGTCGGGCAGCAGGAACGCGTCGCCGAACAGCAGCGCGTGTTCGGTCCAGATCCGCGCCACGGCGGCGAGGACCGGCAGGCGGCGCGAGGTGTCGGGGACGAGCCAGGCGGCCAGCGCGGTGGGCGCGAGGGCCTCGGCGACCAGATCGGCGATCCGGCCGATGTCGCACCATCGGGCGCGGACGACGGGCAGGGCAGTGCTCATGAACGAACTCCTGTTTGTCCAGGCGTTGTCGGGTCGGTTGCGGGCGCCGGACGACAGTCGGCGGCGCCGCCGCGGCATGCGGCAGTCGGGCGGGACACGCCCGTGCTCCGGATCGGAGGTGGTGCCTGTGGAGTCCGCTCAGGCGGGTCTGGTGCCGGGGCGCGACGTGCGCGACGGCGGAAGCGGCTCGGCCGCCGGTCGGGCGTACCGGTGGGTCAGCGCGGGCAGCCGCCAGCGGTTCGCGTGCGCGTCGGCCGGCTCGCTGTGCACCGCGCCGCCGCCGTGGGTGACGCCGTCGAGCGGCAGCGGCAGGGCGGGCGCGGTCGTGACGTGCGCGGCCGGACCGACAGTCGCCGGTGCCCGGCTGCGTACGCTGTCGACCCACCGCGCGCCGACGACGGTGGGGTGCGCGCCGCCGAGGCGGCGAGGACCGGTCCGCTGGGCGGCGTGTCGTGCGCACGCCCGGGTGCCGGTGCCGGTGCCGGCGTCGCGGCCGGGTCGGCCGGGACGACCGGGGTACCCGGATCGGCCGGGCCGGGCACGGGTTCGTCGGGTGCCGGAGGCGGGCCGGGTTCCGGCGGGTCGAGCAGATCGGTCACCGGGCTGAGCGGGTCGAGCACCGGATCCAGCGGGTCGAGCACCGGTTCCAGGCCCCGCCAGACCGGGCCGAGGATCGGGTGCAACGGCTCCACGACCGGGGACAGCAGGTCCGCCACCGGGTCGAGCACGCCCACCGTCACCGGGTCGGTGACCGGGCGCAGACCGTCGGCGACGGGCGCGAGCAGGTGATCGCGCAGCGGGTCGGTGACCGGGCGCAGACCGTCGGCGACGGGCGTGAGCACGTGGTCCCGGACCGGGGTCACCACCGCCTCGACCACCCGGCCGGTGGCCGGTGCCGCGCCGCCCGGTCGGCCCGGTGCCGGCTCGGCGGGCGCGGCCGGAACCGCGCCCGGCGCCGATGGTCCGGCCTTACCAGGCGCTGTCGGCTCGGCCTTTCCCGGCGCTGCCGGTTGGACCGGGCCCGGGGCCGGCGCGGAGACACCCGGCGTCGGCGAGGGCGCGCCGGAGTCGGGAACAGGCGCGGCGGGCGCCGTCGGCCCCGCCGTGGCGCCGCCGGACCCGGAAGGGGGCGCGCCGCCGTCGTCGGTTCCGGACATCGGCAGGCCGAGCGCCGTCCCGAGCGTGTGGGTGAGCACCCCGACCGTGGCGGTGAGCGGGCCGGACGGACGGTCGGCGGCGTGGGCGGCCGAGCCGGATGCGACCTCGTGGGCGCCCCAGACCACGGCCATGCCGCCGAGCAGCAGACCGAGGCGCAGCGTGTAGCGCGCCACCCACCCGGTCCGTCCCGACATCCCACACCTTTCGGACCCGCACCCGGCGGCACGGATCGACGCACCGCACTGTACCGAACGTGGCGGTCCGGGCACAGTACGCCGTCGATGCGAGTCGGGCGCGTCGCGCCGGGGCCGCAGGCGTGGGATCCGCGGCGTCCGGGTACCAGCCGGGCCATGGACACGCGCACGGCCGAACGCCCGGACACCGCCCCCGCCCCCGCCGCGCCTCCGGCCGGTGTGGTCGCCGTCGTCGCCCACCGCAAGAAGACGTTCGGCGGTGGGCTCGACGAACTGCGCTCCCGCCTCGTCGGCGCCGGGGTCGGCCGGCTGCTCTGGTACGAGGTGCCCAAGAGCCGCAAGGCCCCCAAGCGGGTCCGTGCGGCGCTGGACTCCGGCGCCGAGCTGGTGCTGGTGTGGGGCGGCGACGGCATGGTGCAGCGGTGTGCCGACGCCCTGGCCGGCAGCGGTGTGCCGATGGGGATCCTGCCCGCCGGGACCGCCAACCTGTTCGCGGTGAACCTGGGCATCCCGGTCGACCTGCCCGAGGCGGTACGCATCGCGTTGCACGGCCGCCGGCGCGAGCTGGACCTGGGCCGGATCAACGGCGAGCACTTCGCGGTGATGGCGGGCGCCGGGTTCGACGGCGACCTGATCCGTGACGCCGACCGGCAGCTCAAGGGCCGGTTCGGCCGGATCGCGTACGTCTGGACCGGGCTGCGGCACGTACGCGGCGAGTGCGTACGGACCCGGATCCGGGTCGACGGCGCCGACTGGTTCGACGACGAGGCGAGCTGCGTGCTGTTCGGCAACGTCGGCACCATCACCGGCGGCATCCCGGCCTTCGACGACGCCCGCCCCGACGACGGGGCCCTCGAAGTCGGCGTGTCCACCGCCAGCGGCGCCGTGGACTGGGCGCGCACGCTGGGCCGGATGGCCGCCGGGCGCTCCGAGGAGTCGCCGTTCGTGCGGATCACCCGGGGCCGCAAGATCAGGGTTCGGTTCGACGCGCCGAAGACGTACGAGCTGGACGGCGGCGCCCGGGGCAAGGCGAAACGGCTCAAGGTCAAGGTCGTCCCGGGCGCGCTGACCGTGTGCTGTCCGGACCCGGCGGACTGACCGCGCCCGGGCCGGGGCAGGATGCCGGAATGCGCGACGACATCCGCGACTACCTGGCCGAAGTGCTCCGCCGCTCCCGGGACGTGCTCGGTGACGACCTGGTCGGCGCGTACGCCGCCGGATCGGTCGGGCTGGGCGCGTATCAGCCGGGCCGCAGCGACGTGGACGTGGCGCTGGTGGCGGCCGGGCCGGTGCCGGAGCCGGACAAGCGTCTGCTCGTGGACCGGCTGCGGCACGAGTCGCTGCCCTGCCCGGCACGCGGCCTGGAACTGGTCGTCTACCGACGAGACGTCGCGGCTTCCGGCACCGCGGAGCCGGGCTTCGAGGTCGAGCTGAACACCGGCGCGACCATGCCGTTCCGCGCCACCTACGACCCGGCGGACCGGCCCGCCGCCGACGGGCGGTTCTGGTACGCGCTGGACCGCAGCATCCTGCGCCAGTCCGGCTTGGCCCTGCTCGGCCCGCCCGCCGCCGACGTGTTCGCCGACCCGTCCCCGCAGGCGCTGCGGACGCTGCTGGCCGACGCGCTGCGCTGGTGGCTGGCGCTGCCCACGCCGCCCGGCGACACACCGGCCCCCGGCGCGGAGGACGCGGTGCTCGGGGCCTGCCGGACGCTGGTGCGCTGGCGCGACGGCGTGTGGCTGGGCAAGGTCGACGCCGGGCTGCGGGTCGCCGCCGACGACCCGGACGCCGCGCTGATCCGGACCTCGATCGAGGCTCGCCGGGGCGGTACGCCGCCGTCCGGCCCGGCCGCCCGCGCGTTCCAGCGGCGGGTGCTGGAGCGGATCACCGCGCGGTGAGCGCCGCCGTGCGTGACTACTGTGAGCCGGGGGAGGTGCGGTGATCATGACGGAGCTGAGCGCGTCCACGCGGGCCGGGCTGGAGGCGGTGGTGCCCGGCGGCG
This sequence comes from Micromonospora sp. CA-248089, assembly GCF_050948515.1. NCBI lineage: Bacteria > Bacillati > Actinomycetota > Actinomycetes > Micromonosporales > Micromonosporaceae > Micromonospora > Micromonospora sp. CA-248089. The sequence goes on along the minus strand of NZ_CP192016.1, from coordinate 3,458,246 downwards.
TGGCGACCCGGGCCGCGGACCGGCTGCGGATGGCCCACGACGCCTCGCACTACCTGCTGCACCCCGGCGCGGTGATCACCCCGTCCGACGTAGGCCAGGTCGCCGCGCTGCTGGCGTACGGCGCCCGCACCGGCACCCCGCTGACGTTCCGCTCCGGCGGCACCAGCCTCAGCGGCCAGGCGGTCACCGACCGGCTGCTGGTCGACGTGCGGCGGCACTTCCGCGACCTGAGCGTGCTCGACGACGGGCGGCGGGTGCGGGTGCAGCCGGGAGTGGTGCTGCGGCAGGTGAACGCGCGCCTGGCGCCGTACGGCCGCAAGCTCGGCCCCGACCCGGCCAGCGAGTCCGCGTGCACGGTCGGCGGCGTGGTCGCCAACAACTCCAGCGGCATGACCTGCGGCACCGAGTTCAACACGTACCGGACGCTGGAGTCGCTGGTCCTCGCGCTGCCCAGCGGCACCGTGCTGGACACCGGCGCCCCGGACGCCGACGCCCGGCTGCGCGCCGCCGAACCGGCCCTGCACGCCGGGCTGCTGCGGCTGCGCGACCGGGTACGCGGCAACCCCGACTCGGTGCGCCGCATCCGCGCCCAGTACGCCATGAAGAACACCATGGGGTACGGCGTGAACGCGTTCCTCGACCACGACGACCCGGCCGACCTGCTCACCCGGCTCGTGGTGGGCAGCGAGGGCACGCTCGCGTTCGTCGCCTCGGCGACGTTCCGGACCGTACCCGTGCACCGGCACGCCGCGACCGGCCTGCTGGTCTTCGACTCCCTGGGCGCGGCGATGGCCGCCATGCCGGCGCTGGTGGCCGCCGGGCCGGCGGCGGTCGAGCTGCTGGATGCCGCCGCCCTGCGGGTGGCCCAGCGCGACCCGAAGGCGGACGCCGCGCTGCGCGGCCTGGCCGTGCGCGGGCACGCGGCGCTGCTCGCCGAGTGGCAGGAGTCCGACCCGGCGGCGCTCGCCGACCGGGTCGCCGGCGCCGAACCGGTGCTCGCCGGCCTGCCGTTGAGCGCCCCGGCCCGGCTCAGCGGCGAGTCCGCCGCCCGCGCCGCGCTGTGGCACATCCGCAAGGGCCTGTACGCGGCGGTCGCGGGCGCCCGCCCGTCCGGCACCACGGCGCTGCTGGAGGACATCGCCGTGCCGGTCGAGGCGCTCGCCGGCACCTGCGCGTCGCTGGCCGAGCTGTTCGAGCGGCACCGGTACGCCGACAGCGTCATCTTCGGCCACGCGAAGGACGGCAACCTGCACTTCATGCTCAACGAGCGGTTCGACGGGGGTGAGGCCCCGGCGCGCTACGCCGACTTCACCGAGGAGATGGTCGACCTGGTGCTCGGCCACGGCGGCACGCTAAAGGCCGAGCACGGGACCGGCCGGGTGATGGCCCCGTACGTGCGCCGTCAGTTCGGTGACGAGCTGTACGAGGTGATGCGCGAGCTGAAGACGCTCTGCGACCCCGACGGCGTGCTGAATCCTGGTGTGCTGCTCAGCGACGACCCGGAGATCCACATGCGGCACCTCAAGACCGTGCCGGCGGTGGAGGAGGAGGTGGACCGCTGCGTCGAGTGCGGCTACTGCGAGCCGGTCTGCCCCAGCCGCGACCTCACCACCACGCCTCGGCAGCGCATCGTGCTGCGCCGGGAGATCGCCGCCGCGCGGGCCGCCGGCGACACCGCGCTGGCCCGGGAACTGACCGACGCCTACGACTACGACGCGGTGCAGACCTGCGCCGTCGACGGCATGTGCGCCACCGCCTGCCCGGTGCTGATCAACACCGGTGACCTCGTCAAGCGGCTGCGCGCGCAGGAGCACGGCCGGGCGGCGGGGACCGCCTGGCGCGGCGCGGCCCGCCGCTGGGGCGCCACCACCCGGGGCATGGCCCGTGGGCTCGACCTGGCCGGGGCGCTGCCGCCCGCGCTGCCCGAGGCCGCCACCCGGGCCGCCCGCGCGGTGCTCGGCGCGGACCGGGTACCGCGGTGGCAACGGGACCTGCCGCGCGGCGGCACCCCCCGCCGCCCGCACCGGGCCGACGACCCGGACGCGGTGTTCGTCCCGTCCTGCCTGGGCACCCTGTTCGCTCCGGAGCGGGGCGGCACCGGCGTGGCAGCCGCGCTGCTCACGCTCGCCGAGCGGGCCGGCGTACGCCTGCTCGTGCCGGACGGCATCGGCGACCTGTGCTGCGGCACCCCCTGGTCGTCGAAGGGCCTCACCGAGGGCTACCGGGCGGTGCGCGACCGCGTCCCGCCGGTGCTGCGCGCGGCCAGCCGCGACGGCGCGCTGCCGGTGGTCAGCGACGCCGCGTCCTGCACCGAGGGTTTCGAGCGGCTGCTCGACGGCGCCGGCGACGTGCGGGTCGTGGACGCGGTGGCGTACACCGCCGGCACGCTGCTGCCCCGCCTGACCGTGCGCCGCCGGATCGGTTCGCTCGCGCTGCACCCGACCTGCTCGTCGGTCCGGCTCGGCCTGGACGACGCGCTGCTCACCGTGGCCCGCGCGGTCGCCGACGAGGTGGTGGTCCCGGAGGGCTGGCAGTGCTGCGGCTTCGCCGGTGACCGGGGGCTGCTGCATCCGGAGCTGACCGCGTCGGCCACCCGGGCCGAGGCCGCCGCCGTCACGGCCCGGCCCTTCGACGGGTACGCCTCGGTGAACCGCACCTGCGAGATCGGGCTGGCGCGGGCCACCGGGCAGCCGTACCGGCACCTGCTGGAGCTGCTGGCCGAGGTGACCTCGTGATGCGCAGCTGGCGATTCGCGGCGCTGATGCTGGTCGTCGGCGTGGCGGTGGCCGCCGGCCAGGACACGCCGGTGTCGGCGACGGCGGGGTTCCTGGCGTTCGCCGCGCTGGCGGCCGTCTTCTCGCCGCTGGCGTTCCCCCGGTCGCTGACCGCTGCGCAGGCCCGTCGGCGCAGCGCTGACGACGGCCGGCCGGTGATCTACTGGCGGCCCGGCTGCACGTACTGCCTGCGGTTGCGTCTCCGGCTGGGCGGGCGGGCCCGGCGCGCGTACTGGGTGGACATCTGGCGCGACCCGGAGGCCGCCGCCGCCGTCCGGGCGGTGACCGGCGGCGACGAGACGGTCCCCACCGTGGTGCTGCCGGACCGGGCGGTGGTCAATCCCGACCCGGCGTGGCTGCGGGCGCGGCTCGGCGCCTGACCTGGCGAACCCCGGCACCGGCGGCCCGACGGGCATACCGTGCGAAGAGGGCGTCGCGGACGGCGCCCCGGACGACCTGGCCGAGACCGGGCGGCGGGTGACGCCCGCTGGTCGGCGCACCAGGCGGATCAGCGCGACCTCGGCGCGGTACGCGCGCGGGGCTGCCGGTGCCGCCGGTCGTGGCTAAGCTCGGCCGATGCATCGATCGCGGTTGTATGCCCTCATCATCGACGCGCCGCGGGACGAGGCGGGGGAAGCGGCCGCGTTCTGGTCCGCCGCGCTCGGCGCGGACCTGCGCACCGATCCGGCCGAACCGGAGTTCGCCGGCCTGGCCGACGTGGTGCCGGGGCTGGTCACCGCCGTGCAGTCGGTCGGCGACGCGCCCCGCTACCACCTCGACATCGAGACCGACGACGTGGCCGCCGAGGTGGAGCGGCTGTGCGGGCTGGGCGCCACGCCGGTGTCCCGCTGGCTCGACTGCCACGTGCTGCGGGCGCCGGGCGGGCACCTGCTGTGCGTGATTCCGGTGGCGAGCGACAGCGAGTTGTTCGAGACCACCGCCACCCGCTGGCCGTGACCCGGCGCCCCGGCGGTGAGCCGGGGCGCCGGTGCCACGGGGTCAGGAGCCGTACGGCAGCGTGACCGTCGAGCTGTTGCCGACGCCGAGGATTGTGGGCGCGCCGCCGATGGCGTTCCACACCTCGACGCGTACCGTGCCGCCGGCCAGGCTGCCCAGCGTGCCGGTGGACGAGAGCAGACCCTGCGTCTGCCGGTAGCGCTCCGCACCCGGGACCGGATCGGTGGCGAAGTACCTGTAGGTCTCCACCCGCTCGACGCTGCCGTTGCCGGTCAGGTCGTAGGAGACCCGGATCTGGACGCCGTTGCCGACCGCGGTGCCCGCGTCGACGGCCAGGTCGAACGCGGTCGCCCCGCCGGTGTACGTGCCGGTCAGCCCGGTGGCGGTGAACACCTGCGGGTTGGTGGGCGTGCCGTCGGAGTTGCCGGTCGCCGCCGCCACGTTCACCGTGCCGGAGGTGCCGGCGGTGCCGTCCAGGCCGCCGCCGGACCGTAGGTACCGGACCGGCTTCAGCGGGCTGCCCGTACCCGTCGGGCTGGGGCTCGCGGAGGTCGGCGTCGGGCTCGCGGTGGTCGGGGTGGGGCTGGGCCCCGACGTCGACGGGCTGCCGGTCGGCACGGCTCCGCCGCCGGTGGCGTTGCCGCCGCTCCACGTGTACGCCCCGGACGTGGCGGTCTTCCCGGCCGGCACGGCGAGCGTGACGCCGGTGGAGAACGTGACGGTCAGCGGCCGGGCGGTGATGTTCGACGCCACGTAGGTGCGGACGCCGTTCTTGACGAACACCTTCGCCAGCGGGTGGTTCGCCGTCACCGTGGTGTCCACGGTGCCGAGCGCGGCCAGGTTGCGGATCCAGTGGAACGTGTGCGCCTTGCTCTCCCCCTCCTCACTGGTGAACCCGCTGTTCGCCCGGAAGTTGCGCAGCGCCTGCTCGCCGTCGCCGAGGGCCAGGAACTCCCAGATGATGTCCTGCCACACCGTCGGCGGGCCGCCCTTGTTGGTGACCAGCTCGGCGTAGTTGGCCTTGACGTACTCGGGGAAGTCGCCCAGGTAGAGGTGCCCGCCGGTGATCGGCAGCATGTTGATGCCCTGGATCATCTCGGGCGCCGCGGAGAACCAGGTGGAGTACGACCCGCCGTCGCCCCAGACCATGCCGACCGTCTTGTGCCCGAACGCGGACGGGAAGTTCTGGTCGTGCACGTCGAACCAGTACTCGGAGATGGCCGCGGACTGCGTGGTCCACAGGTAGACCCCGGCGTCACGGACGGCGGTGTCGCCGGTGGCCTGACCCCACTGGATCAGCGCGTTGGCGAAGTTCATCCCCTCCGACGAGGACTCCTGGTTGTTGCCGGCGAAGAACGGCGCCAGGCCGGAGGCCCAGTCGTGGCCGGCGTAGATGTCGAAGTCCCGCAGGTAGGGGAAGCGGCTGTCGGCGCGGTCGTAGTTGTTGGCGTCCCGGATGAGCAGGTCGACCATGCCGCCGTAGCGGCTGTCGTCGGCCCACCCCGGGTCGAACTTGGCGACGGTGGCGGCGGCGGCGATGAAGTAGCCGTAGTGGAAGTGGTGGTCGTTGAGGTCCTCGTCGGAGCCGTACGAGGCGGGGTAGCCGATCAGCGTGCCCCAGTTGCGGTCGTAGTAGAACAGCTGGCCGGTCTCGCCGGAGCCGGCGGTGAGCCAGTTCGTCAGCCGGTTCTTCATGGCGGTCAGCGCCGCGTCGCGGACCGAGGTCTGCCCGAGCTGGTCGGCGATCTCGGCGATCCGGGCCGCCCGGCCGAGTCCCTTGCCGGCCCAGTACGTGTCCGGGCCGCTGACGCCCTCGGGGTTGCCCTGCTCGGCGTTCAGGTAGCCGGTGACTGTGGACAGGTCCGCGCCGCTGGAGTCGCCCACGGCGGGCACCTCCGGCAGCACGCCGGTGAAGCGCATCGTGGTGGTGAACGACGGCACGCCGGTGAGCACCCGCATGGCGCCGCGCGCCGAGACGTAGGTCTGGCTGATCGGGGTGGCGCCGGTGAGGCTGCGCCACTGGTGCGGGTAGAGCGCCACGACCGTCTTCGTCTCGCTGCCCTCCCGAGGGGTGGTGGTGAACGCGTACGTGGTGCGCACCGTGCCGGCGGACGGGTCGTAGGCGTAGCTCATCCGGGTGCCGGTGACGTGGGCGTGGGCGTACCGGCCGAAGGTGTCGGCGAGGGCGGCCCGGTCTCCGCCGCCGGGCAGCACCGCGACCGAGAAGTACCCCTTGCCGGCCAGCGTGGAGCTGATGCCGGTGCCGTTGACGGTCCAGGTCGCGCCGCTCGGGGCGTACGCGACGTAGTCGTGGCCGCGGACGGTGAAGCCGATGGTGGCGCCGGAGTTGCGCCAGACGGTGGGCGTCCCGGCGGCGGTGAGCTGCGCGGTGCCGCCGCTGACCGTGTAGTAGCTGATCGGCAGCCCGTGGCCGATGGTGGCGCGCATGGTGCGGCTACCGTCGCTCCAGTCCGCGGTGACGGTCCAGTCGCTCCACCCGGCGGCCTTCACGACCGGCGCGGACAGCCCGGGCATCCCGACGCGGACGTCCTCGGTGTACGGGTAGTGGAACTCGCCGACGCCGGTGGCGGTGCCGCTGATCGCGGGCGTGGTGGTGTACGACAGCCCGAGCCCGTTGGTCTCGGCCTTGGCCGCCAGCGGGTGCGCGTGCAGGACCTCGCTGCCGGTGCAGTTGTTGCGCTTCCAGATCAGCGAGGACCACCAGTCGTTCGTGGGGATCGCGCCGGCCGGCGCGTCGGCGGTGGTGAAGGTCCTCGGGTTGGTGCTGATCGCGCCGCAGCCCTTCGGCAGCAGGGCCCCGGCGGGTCGGGTCTCGGTGTAGCTGCCCGCGCCGACGGCGCCGGCGGTTGCGGTGCCGCCACCGCCGACCACGACGCCGAGCAGGCCGGCGGCGAGCACGGAGGCGGCGACGAGGGCGGTCGCCCGCAGCCCGCGACGGCGGGCCGGGGACGGGACGGGCGGGGGTACGGGGTCGGGGGAGAAGTCCCGCAGGAGGGTCATGGAGGTCCCCTTCACGAGAAGGCGAGGTACGGGGGTGGTGTTGCGGCGTCGTGAGAGCGCTCTCTTGGGAAGGGACATTAAGGTTCGGGTTACGGATCCGTCAATGTCTTGTTACGAAGGAGAGCGCTCTCCCGGGCCTACCACGGGCTCTCCGGTCACCCCGCGAAGCCCGCTGACCAGCCACGACGGCACGCCGAAGCGCCGCCCCCGGCCGAGACGGGCGGGGGCGGCGCTTCAGGCGTGCGCCTACGGTGAGTCAGGCGGCGGTGGCGGCGAGGCTCCGCGCGCCGGTCCGCGCGGCGACCGTGCCCGGTTCACCGGTCTGACCGGCGCCCGGCTGCCCGGTGACGACCGGCCGCGGCGAGGTGGACTGCGGCGAGGTGGCCGGCTGCCCGGGCGCGGCGGGCTGCCGCGGCTTGCGAGCCGCGCCCAGCCCCGCCTGCGCGTTGTTCCAGGCCGCGCACGGCCACGCCGCCCCGGCGCAGCTCGGGCTGGCGCAGACGCGCTCGGCGTCCGGCTGGTGCGCGTCGGCCACCGCGGCGGCCAGGTCCCACAGCAGCGGATCGGTCACCTCCGCGGGGCGGTCGGCGACGCGGTCTGTGCTGGCTTCGGACATGATTCGGTCCCCCTGTCGTGAACGGCCCCCACCTGTTTCCGGAAACCGCCCCGGCCAAACCTGCGTGCGGCCGGGCGCGGACATAGGCTGGCCGGCGTGGCGAGGTACTACGACCTGCATCCGGACAACCCCCAGCCCCGCGTGATCCGGCAGGTGGTGGACCTGCTGCGCGCCGACGGGGTGATCGCCTACCCGACCGACTCCTGCTACGCGCTCGGCTGCCGGATCGGCAACCGCGACGGGGTGGAGCGGATCCGGGAGATCCGGCGGCTCGACGACCGGCATCCGTTCACGCTGATGTGCGCCGACTTCGCTCAGCTCGGCCAGTTCGTCAAGCTCAGCAACGCGGTCTTCCGCCAGGTCAAGTCCGTCATCCCGGGCAGCTACACGTTCCTGCTGCCGGCCACCGCCGAGGTGCCGCGCCGGTTGCAGGACCCGCGGCGGCGGGTGGTCGGGGCGCGGGTGCCGAGGCACACGGTGACCCAGGCGCTGCTGGCCGAGCTGGGTGAGCCGCTGCTGTCCAGCACGCTGCTGCTGCCCGGCGAGGACGAGCCGATGACCCAGGGCTGGGAGATCAAGGAACGGCTCGACCACCTGATCGACGCCGTGGTCGACGCCGGTGACTGCGGGCTGGAACCGACCACCGTGGTCGACCTGTCCGGCGACGAGCCGGAGATCCTGCGCCGCGGCGCCGGCGATCCGGCCCGCTTCGAGTAGCGATCACCGATTCCGCCCCGCCGGGCCGCCGCCGTAGGGCACGGTGGGGACGGCGGACGGTGACGGGGGTACGGCGTGGAAGCACTCCTGCTGATCACGGTGCTGGGCGCCACCGTGCTCGTCGGGACCACCATCGGCGGCCGGTACAGCGTCGCGCCGCCGGTCCTGCTGATCGCGATGGGCGCGCTGATCGGCCTGCTGCCGCCGTTCGACAACCTGATCCTCGAACCCGAGGTCGTGCTGGTGCTGTTCCTCCCGGCGATCCTCTACCGGGAGAGCCTGGTCATCAGCCTGCGCGAGATCCGGGCCAACCTGGTCGTGATCGTCGGCCTCGCCGTCGTGCTGGTGATCGTCACGATGGCGGCTGTCGCGTTCACCGCGCAGGCACTCGGTGTGGCGGCGGCCTCCGCCTGGGTGCTCGGCGCGGTCCTGGCGCCCACCGACGCCGCCGCCGTGGCCGGCCTGGCCAAACGGATGCCGCGCGGCATCCTCACCACGCTGCGCGCGGAGAGCCTGGTCAACGACGGTACGGCGCTCGTGCTCTTCGCCGTGGCGGCGGGCGTGGTCGCGGGCGGGACGGTGCCCGGGCCGCTGCTGCTCACCGGCGAGTTCGTCGGCAAGTCGGCCGGCGGGGTGGCCGCGGGCCTGCTCGTCGGCGCGGTCGTGGTGCTGATCCGCAAGCACGTGGACGACCCGATGCGCGAGGGCGGGCTGAGCATCCTCACCCCGTTCGTCGCGTTCCTGCTCGCCGACGCGGTGCACGCCAGCGGCGTGCTGGCGGTCGTCGTGTCCGGGCTGGTGCTGTCCTACGCCGCGCCCCGGGTGATCCGGGCCCGCTCCCGGGTCACCGCGTTCGCGTTCTGGGACCTGTCCACCTTCATGGTCAACGGCGGCCTCTTCGTGCTGCTCGGTACGCAGGTGCCCCGCTCGCTGCGCGGCATCACCAGCCACTCGCCGACCGCCTCGCTCGGCATCGCTGTGCTCGTCGCGGCGGTCGTGGTGGCCATCCGGCTGGTCTGGGTGCACCTGTCGGTGTCGGTGCTGCAACGGGTGGACCGCCGCGAGTCGAGCCGGGCGCGGCACTTCGACTTTCGGATGCGTACCGCGGTGGGCTGGGCCGGGTTCCGTGGCGCCGTATCGCTCGCCGCGGCGCTCGCCGTGCCGGTCACCATGCACGACGGCAGCAACGTGCGCGAGCGGGACCTGATCATCTTCGTCACCGTGGTGGTGATCGTCCTGATCATGCTGGTGCAGGGCACCACGCTGCCCGCCGTCGTGAGCTGGGCCGGTCTGACCGGCGACCGGGAACGCGACGACGAGGTGCGCTGGGCTCGGATCCGGGCCACCGAGGCCGCCCTGGAGGCGCTGCCCCGGGCCGCCAGCGACGTGGGCGCCACCCAGGACACGGTGGACCGGCTGCGCGCCGACTACGAGGACCACCTGGCCGCCGCCCGCGACCCGGGCGGCGAGGAGGCGGAGGGGGAGCGGGAGATGGCCCGCCGGCTGCGGTTGCGGGTGCTGGACCACAAGCGGCAGGAGATCACCCGGCTGCGCAACACCAGGCAGATCGACGACGTGGTGCTGCGGCAGCTCCAGGCGGCCATCGACATCGAGGAGATCCGCCTGCTCGGGCCGGAGATGGAGGAGTGAGCCGGCCGGCCGCCACCCGGACGCCGGTGGCGGCCGGGGTGGCTCAGCGCGCGTCGACAGCGACCACGGTGTACGGGGTGGTCGGCGTCGGCGGGGTGGTGAACCGGCCGTTCGGCAGGTAGAGCCGGCCGAGCGCGGCGGCCACGGTGGTCGGCACGTCGAAGCCCGGATCGGTGATGACCCGGCGCAGCGCGCCAGTGGTGCCGGCGCGGTTCAGGTCGACCACGGCGACCTGGTTGAGGAAGTTCTGCACCACGTACAGCGTGCGGCCGAGCAGCAGCAGGCCGTCGCCGTTGAGGAAGGTGGCGCCCGGCACGTCGACGGCGGTGGTGACGCCGGTGGCCGGGTCCAACCGGAACAGGGTGCCGGTGTTCGACTGCACGACGATCAGCGCGCGCCCGTCCGGGGTGGGCGCGATGCCGTTGAGGTTGACGCCGGTGCCGGTCTGCTGGAAGTCGCCGGTCAGCGGCAGCGTGGTGAACCCGTCGGCGGGCGGCAGCGTGCCGCCGCGCCCCAGCGGCAGGCGGTAGAGCACCGGCCGGTTCGAGTCGGTGAACCAGGCGGCGTCGCGGGTGAGCGTCACGTCGTTGACGAACGTCGGCGCCTCGGCGAACTGGTAGCTCGCGAGCACGGCGCCGGTACGGGTGTCGATGACCCGGGCGTCCCCGGCGGTGCCGCCGGCGACGAAGAGCCGGCCGCGCGGGTCGACCTTCAGGCCGAGCGACGGGGTGCCGGTGGCGGGGCTGACCTGCTTGCCCGCCCCGGTGATCAGGTCGGCACGGTAGATCTCACCGGTGGCCCGCGACCCGAACCAGGCGTACCGGCCGGCGGTGGCGACGCCCTCCGGCTGGAAGCCGTCCGGCAGCGCGATGACGCTCGGGCGGCGGTCGTGGGCGGCGGCGGGCGCCGGGGCGGCGGTGGTCACGAGGGTGGCGGTCAGGGCGACGCCGAGGGCGGTCCTGATGCGTCGGTTCACTGTGGTCCTTCCGGCGATGGCGGTGGGACAGGACCCACCCCACTGTACGGTCGCGGGCCGGTGTCCGCCCGGGACGCGACCCGGCACGGCGCTCCCGTGCCGGGTCGCGCCGACGGTCAGCCCGCCGCGCAGGTCGGCGTGCCGGAGGGCGCGGTACCCGTGCCCTGGAATCCGAACTCGGTGGTGCCACCGGCACCGACCTGGCGGTTGTAGTCGACGTTGCGGAAGGTCACCGCACCGCTGGTGCCGCTGGCCTGGGCGCTCCAGGTGTTCGTGACGGCCGAGCCCGACGGCACGGTGAGCGACACAACCCACCCGTTGAGCCCGCTGGAGCCCGCGGTGATCCGTACGTTGGTGACGAAGCCGCCCGGCCACTGGTTGGTGGTGAACGTCGCGGTGCAGGCGCCGGTCGGCGGGGGACTCGTCGGCGGCTCGCTGGTCGGCGGCGTGCTGGTCGGCGGCGTCGACGTGGGCGGGGTGCTGGTCGGCGGCGCGGTCGTGGGCGGCGGGGTGCCGCCCTCGTTGAGCGCGTTCAGCACAGCCGTGTACGCCTGCTTCTTGTTGCCGCTGCCGTCGAACAGCAGCGGGGTGCCGCTGGCCCGCCAGGAGTCGGTGTCGCGGATGCCCCAGACCGTGATGCCGTTGCAGCGCGGCACGGCCAGGCAGTCCCGCGTCACGTTGCCGTACGTGGTGGCCTGGCTGCTGCCCGAACCCTCGATGTCCAGCTCGGTGATCTGCACGTCGACGCCGAGCGCGGCGAAGTTCTGCAGCGTGGTGCGGTAGTTGCTCGGGTACGGCGACCCGCTGTTGAAGTGCGACTGGAGACCGACGCAGTCGATCGGCACGCCCCGGGCCTTGAAGTCCCGGACCATGTTGTAGACGGCCTGGGTCTTGGCCCAGCTCCAGTTGTCGGTGTTGTAGTCGTTGTAGCAGAGCTTGGCGCCGGGGTCGGCGGCGCGGGCGGCACGGAACGCGGCCTCAATCCAGTCGTTGCCGGTCTGCTGGAGGTTCGAGTTGCGGCGGGCGCCGTTGTTGCCGTCGTCGAACGCCTCGTTCACCACGTCCCAGGAGTGGATCTTGCCCCGGTAGTGGGTGGCGACCTGGGTGACGTGGTTGATCATCGCCTCGCGCAGCGCGCTGCCGGACAGGCTTCCCGTCCACCCCGGCTGCTGCTGGTGCCAGAGCAGCGCGTGGCCGCGTACCCGCATGCCGTTGGCCTGGGCGTGCGCGACGAGCCGGTCGCCGGCGCTGAAGTTGAACTGGTTCCGGGACGGCTCGGTGGCGTCCCACTTCATCTCGTTCTCGGCGGTGACCATGTTGAACTCGCGGTTGAGGATGCCGACGTACGTGCTGTCGGACAACTTGTTCACCGCCACCGCCGTGCCGAAGTACCGGCCCTGCTCCGCCGCCGACGCGCCGAGCGTCGTGCCGGCGCTGGCACTGGTCGCCATCGCTATCGTGGCGGCGGCCACCGCGGCCCCCGCCACCATCGCGACCACAGCGGTCCGCGGGCGTGACCGGGCTGCCGCGCTCCCGCTGCCGCGGGCGAGCACCTTGTCCATCTGAAACGCCTCTCTAGCCTGTCAATGGGATCGGCTCGCCTCGGCCACCGCCCGCCACGACGTCGGCTCCGCGCGGCCGCCCGGTGGCCGCGCCAGGTGGGGGAGGAGTCCCCGGCACATCGTGAGTGGATCGAAGCGAATCTCTGCCCGGAGCCTACCGGAAGTGTTCCGAAAACTTAATCACCTCGATATGTCGACATGGGGCACGCGGCGGCCGGTCCAGGAGCGGAAGCCGAGGGCGGGCAGGGGGACGGGCGCGCGCGTACCGCCCGTCGCGACTCCGGAAGTTTCGGGAATCGCCGGTTCTGCCGGTTGAGTCGATCGCGCCCGCGGGCCGATGCTTGCCGAATCGACCGTAGACGATGGAGGAGGTCCTGGAGGATGCGCCGGTCCGCGCTCGTCGTACTCGTCCTCGCCGCCCTGCTCGCCGGCACCCCGGGGGTCGCCCGGGCCGGCGCCGCCGGACCGCCGCCCGCGCCCGCCGCCCTGGCCGGGCTTCGCACGCCCGGCACCGCCTGGGGCCACGACCCGGCCACCGGCCGCCTCACCGTCACCGCCGACGACACGGTACGCGGACGCGAGCTGGCCGCGCTGCGACGTGCCGCCGACCGGGCCGGCGCGGTGCTGCGCCACGAACCCGGGCGGCTGCGCACGCTGATCGCCGGCGGCCAGGCGATCTACGGCGGCGGTGGGCGCTGCTCGCTGGGCGCGAACGTGCGCAGCGGCACCACCTGGTACTTCGTCACCGCCGGGCACTGCACCCGCCTGGCCGCCACCTGGTACGCCGACAGCGCCCGCACCACCGTGCTGGGCAGCCGGACCGGCAGCAGCTTCCCCGGCAACGACTACGGCGTGGTCCGCTACACCGGCGCCGTCGCCCACCCGAGCGCGATCCACACCTACCCCGGGCAGGTCACCGTCACCGCGGTCGGCAGCGCGTACGTCGGGCAGGCGGTCTGCCGCAGCGGCGCCACCACGGGCGTGCGGTGCGGCTCGGTCACCGGACTGAACGCCACAGTCAACTACGCCGAGGGCAGCGTCACCGGGCTCATCCGCACGAACATCTGCGCCGAACCGGGCGACAGCGGCGGCCCGCTCTACGTGGCCGCCACCGGCACCGTCATCGGCGTCCTCTCCGGCGGCAGCGGCAACTGCGCGAGCGGCGGCACCAGCTACTACCAGCCGATCCTGGAGATCCTCGCCGCGTACGGCCTGACCATCCCCTGACCGGCCGCGCGGGCGCCGCGGCAGGCCACCCGCGCCTGATCGTTCGCCCGGTCAGGCGTCGCCGGGCACCGCCATCTCGCCCAAGCGCGACCAGTCCTGCTGCGGCACCGTCACGTTGACGATCCGGGGCGTCTCGGCCAGGTGCGGCGGCAGCGTGCGCTGGGCGGCCCGGAAGTGCTCCGACTGCACGTGCGCCGCGCCCGCCTCGTCGTCGCGGAACGCCTCGACCAGCACGTACTCGGTCGGGTCGTCGAGGCTGCGGGACCAGTCGAACCACAGGCAGCCGGGCTCGGCCCGGGTCGCGGCGGTGAAGTCGGCGGCGATCCGCGGCCAGTTGTCGGCGTCCTCGGGGCGAACCCGGAACTTGGCGGTAATGAAGATCATGGGATCAGGCTACCCAGGGCCGGCGGCCGCCCGCGCGGCATCAGCTCCTGGCCGCCGGACCGAGCAGTTCGGCCGCCCGGCGGTCGGCGAACGCGGTGACCGCCTGCTGCCCGGCGCCGAACACGATCGCCAGGCCCAGCAGCGCGGCGGTGCTGCTCACGCTGGTCTCCACCAGGCCGCCGATGACCAGCATGATGCCGACCACCGCGACCAGCGGACCGATGGCGAGCTTCAGCAGTCCCTGCTGGAACGGCAGCTTGTAGGGCAGCCCGCCGGACCGTGAGGTGATCATCGAGGGCAGCGCGCTGAGGAACGCCCCGAGCGCGCCGGCGATCAGCACGAAGAACAGCAGCCGCCAGGCCGGCACGCCACCGGCGTCGGTCGGTGCCTCCAGCAGCCGTACGTCGTGGCTGCGCCACTGGACCAGCACCACCAGGACCTCCGCCACCAGTGCGAACACCGACAGCCCCAGCATGCGGTTGCGCAGCCGGCGCGCCGACTCGTGGAACTCGTCCGAGACGGCGTGGCAGCGCTGCAGCAGCGCCTGCACCCGGGCGCGCAGCAGGTCCGCGGACACTCCGCCGGCCACGGTGTCGAGGTCGGTGAGCACCTTGTCGTCGGCCGGCAGCACCTGCGCCGCCGCGCTGCGGTAGGCGGGCAGCAGCCCGGTCAGCTCGTCCGCGGAGCGCAGCCCCACCATGGCCCGCTCCACCCAGTGGATCGTCTGCCACGCGTACTCGAGCTTGCCGCCGCGCAGCCACTCGATGACGCCGCTGCGCCCGAGCACCGCCTCCACCCCGGACAGTTGCGCGCGCAGTGCCGCGGCCTGCTCGAGGTCGCGCGTGGCCAGCACCGCGAGCTGCTGGTACAGGTCGTCGAGCTTGGTGCGGACGCGGACCTGCCACACCGCGCGGGGAACCGACGTGGCGGGCGGTACCGGCAGGCCCTCCGGTGCGTTCCGGGGCCCGGGTACGGCCTCGGGCTGGGTCTCCTGCTCGATCATGGCGCCCCACCTCTTTCCCCCGCGCCGCGCGGACCTGCTGTCACTATTCCCAGGTCAGGGCCATAATGGCTAGCGCACACCGGACAGTTGACACGGCTCGCGACGGCGCGGGATCCGCCCGACGGACGAGGCCGGAGCGCTCGGGCGGTCGGTAGCCTGGGCCGGTGACCGTCTACGCCCTCGCACAGATCACCATCCACGACCGGGCGCGCTACGACAGGTATGCCGCCGCCTTCCCGCCGGTGCTGGCCCGCTACGGCGGGAAGCTGCTCGCCGCCGACACCGCCCCCCGCGTGGTCGAGGGCGACTGGCCGCACCAGAAGGCGGTGCTGTTGTCGTTCGACAGCCGCGAGGACTTCGAGCGCTGGTCCACCTCGGCGGAGTACCGGGAGATCTCCCGGGACCGGGAGGCGGCCACCGACGGTGTGGTCCTGCTGCTCGACGGGATCGGTCACGCCTGGCCGGCCTGATCCGTCAGAGGCGGTGCCGCACCCACACGTTGGGCTCCACGTACGCGGCGTGGTCGTGGTCGACGTCGACGAGCACCGGCGTCAGCGCGCCGGGCACGCGTACCGGCCCGGAGGTGTCGAACGGCAGCCCCGTCCAGCGCCGCCAGTCGGCCAGCGTGCCCGTCACCGTCATCGACCGGGGCGCGACCCGCTCGATCACCCCGCCGGCGCGGACGTGCACCCGCAGCCACGGGTCGGCCGGCAGCCCGTCGGGGCGGCGCCGGGCCGCGTACTCGGTCATCGGCACGTCCGGGACGGCGGCCTTGCCGCTCGGGCGCACCGGCGCCACCAGCGTGTCGAACCCGGCGCTGGCCACCGCCGCGCGCATGGCCGCGAGCATCAGCCCGGACACCCCGCCGCCGCGCCGGTCCGGGCGCACGCAGATCTCCAGCGCGGACACCAGGTTGGGGGTGGACCCGGTGAGCCGGCCGAGCGTGGCCCGCTGGATCACCCGGTCCCAGCCGCCGTCGGGCAGCTCGTTGTCGGTCCAGCGCAGCGGCACCGCGTACCCCCGGGCCACCGCCCGGCCCGGCTCGGCCGGGTCGACGGCGGCGAAGACGAACTCGGGATACTGCTCGTGCGCGACGCCGTAGTAGATCGCGCCCATCGGATCCCAGAGCATGAACGGCGGCCAGGCGCCGTCGAAGTCGGTGTCCAGCAGCGGCGCCAGGTCGGGCCGCTGCGCCAGGGTCACGATCTCCAGAGTCACGCCGGGCAGGTTAGGGCCGCGCGGCCCGGACCGCACGCCGTTTTGTCCGCGCCGCTGGTTAGGCTGCCGCCATGGCAGATCCGTTCCGGGTCCGCGTCACCGTGCGCGGCTACGAACTCGACACGCAGGGGCACCTCAACCAGGCGGTCTACCTCCAGTACGCCGAGCACGCCCGCTGGGAGTGCCTGCGCGCGTCGGGCATCGGCCAGAACCAGCTGATCGCCGGTGGCGTCGGGCCGGTCGCGCTGGAGGTGACGGTGCGCTACCTGCGGGAGCTGCGCGGCGGCGACGAGGTCGACGTGACCTGCGAGTTCCACTGGGGCGAGGGCAAGACGTTCCGGATCGGCCAGGAGTTCACCCGCGCCGACGGCACCCCCGTCGCCTCGGTGTCCGGCGTCGGCGGCCTGCTCGACCTCACCGAACGGCGGCTCGTGCCGGACCCGCGCGAGCGGTTCCGGGCGCTGGCCACCGACCCCGTGCCGATGAACCTGTAGGGCCCCGGTCAGCCCGCCGCGCGCAGGTAGGCGAGCACCCGCCGGTTGGTGTCCTCGTCCGGGGGCAGACCGAGCTTGGCCAGGATGTTGCCCACGTGCTTGCCCACGGCCGCCTCGGTGACGTGCAGCCGCGCCGCGATCGCGCTGTTGGAGTGGCCCTCGGCGATCAGGCCCAGCACCTCCCGCTCCCGCGGGGACAACGCGCCGAGCGGATCGCGCGGACGGCGCAGCAGGTGCCGCACCACGTCCGGGTCGACGGCGGTGCCGCCGGCCGCGACCCGGCGCAGCGTCGCGGCGAACTCCTCGACGTCGGCCACCCGGTCCTTGAGCAGGTAGCCGACCCGGTTGCCGTCGCCGCTGTCGAGCAGCGCGGCGGCGTACCCGCTCTGCACGTGCTGGCTGAGCACCACCACGGCGAGGTCCGGGCGTTCGGCGCGCAGCGCGACGGCCGCGCGCAGGCCGTCGTCGCGGTGCTGCGGCGGCATCCGGATGTCGGTGACCAGCAGGTCGGGCCGGTGCGTACGGACCGCGTCGAGCAGTTCCGGTGCGGAGCCGACGGCGGCGTCCACCGCGAAGCCGAACCGGGTCAGCAGGCCCACCAGGCCCTCCCGGAGCAGGACCTCGTCCTCGGCCAGGACGACCCGGGTCACGGACGGCACGGCAGCTCCACCCGCACGAGGGTAGGCCCACCGGGCGGGCTGGACAGCAACAGGCGTCCGTCCACCGCGGCCACCCGGTCGGCGAGCCCGGTCAGGCCGGTGCCGCGCGCCGGATCGGCGCCGCCCCGGCCGTCGTCGCGCACCTCCACCACCAGCAGGCGGTCGGTACGGGTCAGCCGTACCTGCGCCCGGCCGGCCCCGGCGTGCCGGGCGACGTTGCCGAGCGTCTCCGAGACCACGTACCAGGCGGTGGTCTCCACCAGCTCCGGCACCGGGCGGGTCAGGTCGGCGTGCACGGTGACCGGGACGACCGACCGTGCGGCCAGGTCGCCGACGGCGGCGGCCAGGCCGAGTTCGGTCAGCTGCGGCGGGCGGATGCCCTGGACGATCCCGCGCAACGTCACCATCAGCTCCTTGGCCTGCTCGTGCGCCGCCGCGAGCGGCTTCGCCGCCGGGGAGTCGTCCGGCACGTCGAGGCGGGCCAGCCCGAGCTGCAGGGTGAGGCTGGTCAGGCGCGGCTGCACGCCGTCGTGCACGTCCCGCTCGACGCGGCGGCGCTCGGCCTCGTAGGCGCTCACCAGACGGGCCCGGGACCGGGTCACCTCACGCAGCGCGGTCCCGCCGGGCGCGCCGTCGAGCAGCAGGCGGGCCACCGCCGCCTGGGCCGCGACGAGCAACCCGGCCAGGTAGACCAGCGCGGGGACCGCCAGCAGGCCGGCGACCGCGTACGGCACCGCCTCGGCGGGGGAGCCGACAGTGGCCCAGACCAGCACGATGCGGTCCTCGCCGTCGGCCAGCCACGGACCGGCGACGAGGGCCACGTCCACTAGCACGAGCAGACCGAACATCCCGTACGCCAGCGGCACCGCCACACCCAGCACCGCCAGGTACGCGCCCTCTCGCCACCCGTCGGCGGTGGTGAGGCGGGCGGCGATTCCGCGCCACCTCGGCGCGGTCACCGGCCGGTCGTCGACCAGGCCGAGCCGCCACCGCTCGATCGCTGCCACCGGCGCGGCGGCCAGCGGGGCGATCGCCACCACCGCCAGCGCCAGCACGGCCAGCACCGCCAGCGCCAGGGCGTCGACCGGGCGGCCCTGCCGCAGCGCGCCGGCCACCAGCAGCAGCGGTGCGGCGACCACCGCCGCGCCGAGCGCCGCCGCGCCGGCCAGGGGCAGCGTCGTGGCGGCGTACGCCAGGGTCCGCCACGGCCACGCGGAGAGCAGGTAGCGGCGACCGCGCAACGCGGCCGCCAGCCCGTGATCGATGGTCATGGCCCGACGCTAGCCAGGCCACGCAGACCTACCCAGCCGGCTGGGGCCCCTCTCCGGGTAGGTCTGGCCCTACCCGGAACCGGCCCGCCACGCCCCGTGCGCCGGGGTGCCCCGAGGCGGTGCGATCGGCGGATGAGAAACCGCCTCGCGGGCGCCTGCTGGCTGCTCGCCGCCGTGTCGTTCCTGGTCGCCAACGTGGTCGTCGGCCTGGCCTGGGACCAGCCCGGGTTCAGCTGGGCCGAGCACAACATCAGCGACCTCGGCAACGTGACCTGCGGTGTGTGGGACACCAGCCGGCCCCGCCCGGTCTGCTCGCCGTGGCATCCGGCCATGAACGCCGTCTTCGTCGGCACCGGGCTGCTGCTCGCGCTCGGCGCGCTGCTCGCACACCGGGCGCTGCGCCCGGGCCCCGCCGCGGCCGTCGCCGTCGCGTCGACAGTGGCCGCCGGAACCGGGTACGTGCTGGCCGGCCTCTACCCGGCCGACGTGGACGAGAACCGGCACGTGCTCGGCGCGCTGCTGGTCTTCGCGCTCGGCAACGCCGCCCTGCTCGCCGCCGCCCTCGCCGGCCGGTCGCCGCTGCTGCGGCAGCTGCGGACCGTCAGCGTGGTCCTCGGCCTGCTCGGGCTCGCCGGCACCGTGCTGTTCCTGGCCCGGGTGGACACCGGCATCGGTGTGGGCGGCATGGAGCGTGTCGCCGTGTTCCCGCTGTTCGCCTGGGTCACGACGGCCGGGCTGCGGCTGCTCCCGTTTCGCCGGACCCGGCCCCTATCCTGACCGGATGGAGCTGGCGTTCAGCGGCGAGGTGTGGTTCTGGCGCGGCCCGGCGCCGTACCACTTCGTCACCGTGCCCGACGAGCAGAGCGCGGCGATCGAGGCCGCCTCGGCGTCGGTCACCTACGGCTGGGGCATGATCCCGGTGACGGTCCGCATCGGTGACACCGACTGGCGGACGTCACTGTGGCCGAAGGACGGCCGGTACGTGGTGCCGCTGCGGGTCGCGGCGCGCCGGGCCGAGGGCATCGAGCTGGGCGACCGGGTCGACGTGCGGCTGACGGTGGACGTGTGACCGGGCCGGAGCTCGCCGAGGCGGGCCGGCTGCTCGCCGCCGCGCGGCGGCCGGTGGTGTTCACCGGGGCCGGCATGTCGGCCGAGAGCGGCGTGCCGACGTTCCGGGACGCCCAGACCGGGCTCTGGCAGCGGTACGACCCGCAGGAGCTGGCGACCCCGGCGGCGTTCCGGGCCGACCCGGCGCTGGTCTGGGGCTGGTACGAGGCACGCCGGCGCGGGGTGCGCCGCGCCGAGCCGAACCCGGGGCACCGGGCGGTGGCGGCGATCGCGGCCCGGCTGCCGGACACCGTGGTGATCACGCAGAACGTCGACGACCTGCACGAGCGCGGCGGGGTGCCCGCCCCGGTACGCCTGCACGGCAGCCTGTTCGCGCCCCGCTGCTCGGCCTGCGCCCGGCCCGCGCCGCTGCCACCCGACCTGCCGCCGCGCTCCGGCGTGCCGGTGCCGTCCGGCGGCCCGGAGGCGCACGACGAGGCGGAACCGCTCGGTGGGCGGGAGGCCCACGGCGCGGCGGAACCGCCCGGCGGGCCGGAGCCGCATGCGCCGGAGCCGCGGGACGGGCCGCTGACCCCGCCCGCCTGCGCCGGATGCGGCGCGCCCGTACGGCCCGGGGTGGTGTGGTTCGGCGAGGCGCTGCCGGCGGCCGCGCTCGACGCGGCGGTCGAGGCGGCCGCCGGCTGCGACCTGCTGCTGACGGTGGGCACCTCGGCGCTCGTGCACCCGGCCGCCGAGATCCCCCTCGTGGCGGCCCGCCTCGGCGCGCCCGTGGTGCAGGTGAACCCGGTGCCGACGCCGCTGGACGCGATCTGCGCGGTGAACCTGCGCGGCCCGGCCGGCGAGGTGCTGCCCGCGCTGGTCCGCGCCGCCTGGCCGGACGCCGACGCCGGCTGAGCTGCCCGCCGCCGCCCGGCCGGACAGCCCGGCTCGCGCCGCCTCGTCGTGCCGCCCGGCGGGCACCGGTCCGGCGCACCGAGCCGGGCGTGATCGCGGGAATCGCCAGATCGCCCGTCCGGGGCCGCCTACCGTCGGCGCAGGAGGTGGACCGGCGGAGGGCGGCGGACGTGGCACGCGAACGGGTACGAGGACGGCTGCACGCGCCCCGGCCGGGGCCGGACCAGCGCCGGGTCACCCCCTTCGAGATCTTCTTCGACCTGGTCTTCGTCTTCGCGCTCACCCGGATCATGGCGCTGATCGAGCCGCACCCGACCCCGGCCGGGATGGCCAAGGGGCTGCTCCTGCTCGTGCTGCTCTGGGTGGCGTGGCTGTCGTACACCTGGTTGGGCAACCACACGCCCGCCGACGTCGGGGTGGTGCGCGGCGGGTTCCTGGTCGCGATGGCCGCGTTGTTCCTGGCCGCGCTCGCCATGCCGGAGGCGTGGACGCCGGGTTCGGGGCTGGACGGGCCGCTGATCGTCGTGCTGGCCTACGTGGTGCTGCGCGTGGTGCACCTGACGCTGTTCCACTGGGCCGCGGCGGGTGACCCGGAACTGCGCGCCCGGATCCGGTTCTTCGCGTTCGTCAGCGCCGCCGGCTGGGTGCCGCTGCTGCTCGGCGCGCTGCTGGACGGTGCCGCGCACGCGACGCTGTGGGTGCTGGGTTTCGCGATCGAGGTGGCCGGGCAGCGACTGTCGTACGCCCGCCGGGGCGCCTGGCCGCTGCGCAGCCCGACGCACTTCGCCGAGCGGTACGGCCTGGTGCTGATCATCTCGCTGGGGGAGTCGCTGGTGGCCGCGGGGGTGGGCGCGGCCTCGGCGGTCACCGAGCCGCCGGTCCTCGCCGTGGCGCTCGTCGCCTTCGTGGTGACCGTCTGCCTCTGGTGGCTCTACTTCCGCCGCACGTCACCGGCGGCGGCCCGGACGCTCGCCACCGCACCGGCGGCGCAGCGGGACCGGATGGCCGCGGACGCCTACAGCCAGACCCATCTGCTGCTCGTCGCCGGCGTCATCTTTCTGGCGCTCGGGGTCGAACAGGTGCTGGAGCACGTCGCCGATCCGCAGGCCGGGCCCCGGCTGAACGGCTCGGCGGCGGTGGCGCTGTTCGGCGGCGCGGCCGTCTACCTGGCCGGACGGCTGCTGTTCCGGCGGTTGACCGGTCAGCCGGTGGGTGCGGCCCGGCTGGCCGTCGCCGGTGCGGCGTTGCCGCTGGTCGCGCTCGGGACGGTACTGCCGCCGGCGCTGGCGCTGGCGGCGCTGGCCGGGCTGCTGCTGGTCGCGATCGCCGTCGATCGGCGCGGTGAGCCGTCCGCCGCCGGGCGGTCGACGGTCACCGACGCGCATCAACCGGTCTGAGGCCGGATCACCGGGCGTGGCGGGTGAGCCTCACGCGCCGCGCGGCGCCCGCTTCGGGAAGACGGTGTACGCGACCGGCCAGAACACCAGCCAGCCCGCCATGACCACGGTGAGCCGGCCGGCCCAGGCCCACAGTTCGGCGGTCCGGTCGGTGTCGCCGACCACGGCGATGCCGGCGAGCAGCACCGCGCAGGCGACCGCCCAGCCGATCATGCCCTTGCCCCATTCGCGCCACTCGTGCCGGGCCCGCGCCATCCCGTACTTCGGGGCCCGGCGCGGGGGAGGGCCGCCGGCGAACCGGTGCGCGAACCGCTCGTCGGCCCAGCGCACCATGCTGTGCCCGAACGCCACCGAGAACCCGAGGTACGCGGCGGCGAGGCCGTGGGCGAACGTGGCGGTCGCGCCCCGGCGCAGGTCGATCATCGTGGCGGCCAGCAGCACCAGGTCGACGACCGGTACGGCGATCAGCAGGGCGGCGCCGAGGCGGGGCCGGCGCAGCGGGTACCGGGCGATCAGTCCGGCGAGCAGCACCACCCAGAACGCCACCTCACATCCGACGATCACTGCGATCAGCATCCGACCCCCTTTTTTAGTACGCTGTGCGATAACCGTAACAGCGGCCGTCAACCAGCCTCCGGAGGGGCCCGTGCCCAAGATCGTCGACCACGGCGCGCGCCGTGCCGAACTGGCGCGGGCGATGTGGCGGGTCGTCTACCGCGACGGCGTCGGCGCCGCCACCGTCCGCAGCATCGCGGTCGAGGCGGGCTGGTCACCGAGCGCGCTGCGGCACTACTTCGCCACCCAGACCGAGCTGCTGGTGTTCGCCATGGAACACGTGCAGGCGGAGGCGGCCGAGCGGATCGCCACCGGCGACCGCAGCGGAAGCCAGCGCCAGGTCGCCCAGCGGATCCTGGAACAACTGCTGCCGCTGGACCGCCAGCGCGTCCGCGAGGCCGAGGTGTGGCTGCTGCTCGCCGCGCGCGCCCAGACCGACCCCGCGGCGCGGGCCCGGATGGCCGACGCGGACGACGGCATCCGCCGCGCCGCCGAGTTCGCCGTCGCGCTGCTGACCGGGAAACCGGCCGCCGACCCCGAGGCGGTCGCCGGGCTGCACGCCCTGCTCGACGGGCTCGCGCTGCACGCGCTGCTGTACCCCGATCGGATGCCGCCCGCGCGCGCCCGGGAACTGCTCGGCGCGCACCTGGACGCGCTCGCCGCGTCCTGACCGCCTCAGTCGCCCGTCGGGCGGCCCATCGCCGCGCCCAGCTCGGCGCGGCTGGCGATGCCCAGCTTGCGGTAGACCCGGGCCAGGTTGGCCTCCACCGTCTTCGGGCTGATGTAGAGCGCGTCGGCGATGAGCCGGTTGGTCTGGCCCCGGGCGGCGAGCCGGGCGACCCGCTCCTCGGTCGCGGTCAGCGCCGTCGGGGCCGGAGTGCGGGCACCGATGCGGCCCAGCTCCGCCCGCGCCCGGTCGGCGAACGCGGACGCGCCGAGCGCGTCGAACTCGGCCGCCGCCGCGTCGAGCGCCGCCCGCGCCTCCCGCCGTCGCCGCACCCGCCGGTACGCGCGCCCGGCGGCGAGCAGGCAGCGGGCCCGGTCCAGCGGCAGCACCGTCTCCGGCACCGCGGCCCGGGCCCGCGTCAGCGCGTCCAGCGCCTCGCCCGGATCCGCCCCGGTCGCCCCGGCCAGCAGCACCCGGCTGCGGGCCAGCCCGAGCGTCGTCCACGGGCGCGGCAGCCTGCGGTGGCGCCCGGCCAGCCGGTCCAGCGCGGCGTGGGCGGTGTCCAGGTCACCGGCGCCCACGCACGCCTCGATCCAGTCCGGCTCGAAGCGCTGCCCCAGCGGTTCGGCGATGCCCGACCCGTCGAGGTCGGCCGCGAGCGCGCCGTACGCCGTCGCGGCGGTGGCCCACTCCCCGCGGGCCAGCGCCACCAGCCCGGTGAGCTGGTGGTGCAGTCGCCGGCTCCACGCGTCGCCGAGGTCGTCGTCGCGGCGCAGCCCGGCGGCCGCGGCACCCGCCTGCGCCAGCCGCCCCCGGTGCGCGTCGAGCACACCGGCCAGCCAGCTCTCGCCCACCAGCCCGGTGCCCAGCTGCTCACCCAGATCACGGGCGGCGGCGATGTGCGTACCGGCCTCGGCGAAGCGCCCCGCCAGCAGCTCCGTCTCGCCGAGGTGGGTGAGCACCTCGTGCCGCAGCGGGTCGTCGCCGCGCGCCACCGCCAGGTCCAGCATCAGGTGCAGCCGGGCCCGAGCCCGGTCGTGGTCGTCGACCGACTTCCACCAGATCGCCGGCACCGAACCGGCCAGGAAGGACGGTTCACCGTCCTCCAGTGACAGGGCCCGGTCCAGCAGGTCGGTGGGCGCCGGGCCGCCGGCGCGTACCTCGTGGAAGAACAGCAGCAGCAGCGCGGCGGTGAGCAGCGGGCGGTGCTCGTCCCGGTCGGACAGGCGGGCGATCGCGGCCCGCGCGTGCCGGCGGGCGGGCTCCGGCTGGTCGTGGAACATGGTCAGGTGCGTGTGGATCCGCCCGGCCAGGTCGCCGTCCGGCCCGGCGGCGGCGAGCGCCTGCTCGGCGACGCGGACGGCGGTGACCAGGTCGTCGGCGCACCACGCGACGAGCGCGCGCAACAGCAGCGCCTCGCCCCGCTCGGCGCCGGTCAGCTCGCCCGCCGCCGCCTCGGCGGCCCGCCCGGCCGCCGCGTAGTCGCCGCTGTCGATGCGGCACTGCACCGCGTCGAGGCGGCGCCGGTTGCGGTCGGCGGTGGCGGACGGCGGGGTCAGCTCGGCCGCCCGGGCGTACCAGTCGGCGGCGAGCGCTGACGCGCCGCGCATCCGCTGCCGGGCCGCCGCGGCGGCCAGGTCGGCGGCGACGGCGGCGTCCGGCGCCACTGTGCACCGGGACAGGTGCCGGGCCCGCTCGTCCGGGTCGGCGACCGCGCCGGCGAGCAGCGCGTGCAGCCGTCGCCGGGCCCCCGGCGGGATGCTCTCGCGCACCGCCGCCGCGTACCGGGGGTGTGCGAAGTCGACCCGGCTCGGGGTGACCACGACCAGCCCGGCGTCCTCGGCCGCGTCCAGCGCCCCGGCCGGCACGCCCGCCGCCGCCAGGTCCCGCAGCGTCGGCACGCTCAGCAGCGCGGCCAGCCGCACCGCGTCCCGGCTCGGGCCGGGCAGCGCCCGCTGCGCCTCCGCGAGCAGGAGGCGCAGCGACGACGGTACGGGCAGGTCCTCGTCGTGCGCGGGTGGGCGGGGCAGCCGCAGCACTGCCCGGGCCAGCTCGATGGCGAGCAGCGGGTTGCCGTCGGCGTCGCGGGCCAGCCGGTCGGTGAGCGGACGGCTGAGCGTGCCGCCGAGCCGGGCCGCCAGGACGCGGTGCAGGTCGGGCGGAGTGAGCGGGGGTACGTCGGCACGCAGCAGCCGGTGCCGCCCGGTCGGGTCGTCGTCCAGCCCGAGCGGCACCGGAACCGGCGGGCCGTCCCCGGTGCGGTGGGTGGCCAGGACGGCGGGCCACCGGGTCAGCCGGCGCAGCGCGAACCGCAGCGCTCGGGCGCTAGGCGGGTCCAGCCACTGCGGATCGTCCACCGCGAGCAGGACGCGCGGCGCCTCGGTGACCGCCGCGTCGAGCAGGGTACGGGTGGCGGCGCCCACCGCCCGCTCGTCCACCGCGTCGTCGTGCTCGCCGGTCAGCAGCACCATGTCGGCGGCGACCCGCTGCGGCGCGGGCAGCAGTGGTAGCGCGTCGGCGAGCGGGCGCAGCACGTCGGCGAGAGCCGCGTACGGCAGCGCGCTCTCGGCCTCGGTGGGCGCGGCGGACAGCACCCGCCAGCCGGTCCGCCCGGCGTGGGCGACCACCGCCCGCCAGAGCGCGGTCTTGCCGATGCCGCTCGGGCCGTCGAGGAGCACCGGCGTACCGGCGGTCAGGGCACGCCACACCCGCTCGACGACCGCGTCGCGGCCGACCAGTGCGGCGTCCATGGCGGGATGGTGGCACAGCCGCGCCCGCGAACCCAGCGTCGGCGCGGCCTAGCCCGGAAGCTGTCCGCATATCGAGACGGGCGGGATCACCTCCTGGTTGCGGTACACGGTGGCGCTCCAGCTCGGCCCGCCCGACGCCACGATCGGCGGGATCCGTGGTGCCCGGGACGGGCTGAGCAGGCTGAGGAACTTGTTGATCACCTGGACGACGGGTTCCAGGATCCGGTAGCCGATCCCGAACCGCGCGTGCACACCGAGCCCGACGCCCCGGCACAGCGCGTACGGGGCGCCGAGCGCCGAACCGATAGTGGCGCCGTACGAGGTGACCAGCTCGAACCAGATCCCGGCGGTGAACAGGAACGCGCTGATCCCCATGGTGAACCGCACGCCGTGCCGGACCACGAGGCCCATCACGCCGACCGGCACGCCGGTGAGCGAGTCGAGCAGGCTCACCCGGCGGGCGAAGCCCTCCGTCACGCGTGAGCCCACCTGGCCGCCGGCGTAGCCGAACCCGAGCTTGCCGGCCAGCGCGTACTCCCCGGCGCCGCGGAACGTGCCCCGCTTGGCGCCGAACGCGGTGGCCACCTCCAGCGTCTGGTTCACCGTGAACGACAGCGGCAGGCCGGCGACCAGCCCGATCGGGAACGCGATGTCGACCGGGACCGGGAACGTGCGGCGGTGGTTCTGCCCGCCGTCGATGCCGGCCGTGAAGTCCACCTTGATGCCGAAGCCGCCACCGATCTCCAGCTCGGCCCGGTTGACCTTGCCCGCGCCGATGGCCAGGTGGAACGACGCCGTGGGCCGGCCGACGGTGAGCGTGACGGTGCCGGCCAGCCGGAGGCCGCCGTCGTCGTACGTGAAGTGCGTGCCGACGCCACCGGCGCAGCAGAACGTCCGGACCCGGTAGCCGTGGGCGCCGGCGGCGGCCTGCCCACCCGGCGCGGGTGGCGGCTGCGCGGGCGCGACGGCGAGCGGACGGGACCGGCCGAGCGTGCCGCCCGCCGCCGCGACCTCCCGGGTCCACGACGGCTCACCCGCCACGTAGACGGTCGGGCTGTCGAGGGTGACACCGTCCCCGCCGAACGTGCCGTCGCGGATCACCTCGGTGAGCGTGACCGGGCCGATCGTGACGACCAGGTCGCCGCCGTCCTCGGCCAGGTCGAGCACCCGGCCCACGCCGCGTCCGGTGAGGAACATGACCCGGCCGGGCGCGAGCCGGTCGGCGTCGCGGGCACCGGGATCGAGCCGCCAGATCAGCCCGTCCGGGCTCACCGACCGCACGGTCCGGCTGCCGCCGCCGACCAGCACCACGTCCGGTTGCAGCGTGACGTCCTTCCCCGGCACCGGGGCCTGCCCGTACCGGGGCTGCCCGTCGTCGGCGGCGTCGGCCGGGCCCGGTGTGGGGCCGCCGCAGCCGGTCACCGCGAGCAGCACCGCCACGCCGGCCGCGAGCAGCCGACGGCCGCGCACCGCCGTCGTCACATCCGGCCGGCGACGGTACGGGCGAGCCGCTCCAGCGGTGCCCGGTTCTCCTGCGGGTCGTTCAGCCGCACCAGCCGTACGGCGACCCACAGGTCGCCCTTGCGCAGGAAGAACGCCTCCGCGGTGAGCAGTGCCTCGTCGGCCGTGCCGGCCAGCTCACGGATCTCGTGCTCGAGCTGCCGCTCGATGTCGAGGTACTTCTTGGCGCCGTCACCCACGAACACCTCGACCTGGGCGGTCGGCCCGCTTGTCGGACCGGTGTAGGTGCACGACTGCCCGGCCACCACGGGTTCGTCCAGCGGCGTACCGGCGAGACGTTCGGCGTCGGCCTTGGACACCAGCGCGCAGGCGTCCGGCCCGGCGGCGTCGTCCACCGGTTCGGTGCTCGGCTCGGCCGGCGCCTCCCCGGTCGGCTCCGCCACCGGCGTGCCCGCACCGGGCGCGGCGCCACCGGCCGGCGGTGGTTCGTCGCCGCCGCAACCGGCGGACGCGGTGAGCAGGGTCGCGGTCAACGCGAGCGCGACCAGTCCTCGGGTTCGCACGCCTGCCCCCGCTCAGGCCGGGATCGCGTCGAGGACGCGGCGCAGGATCTGTTCGTTGCCTGCGGTGCCGCCCTCGAAGCTGCTGATGGTCACCGTGTACGTGCCCTTGCCGTCGATCAGCACCGCCTCGCCGCGCACGTCCTTCACGGCGAGGTAGCCCCGCTCGCCCCGGTCCAGGTCGACGACCTTCTCGTACTGCTGGCCGGCCTGGTCGTGCTGGTAGTCGTAGGTGGCCTTGCCGGCGGCGGCCGATGCGGTGGTGACCGCCAGCTGGGCGATGCCGTCGCCGAACGAGCAGTTGCCCTCGTCGCGCAGCTTCCGGTCGACCAGCTCGGCGACCTGGGCGGCGGTGAACGGGCACGGCGGGCGGACGTCGCCCACCGCGCCCGCGTCGGTGTCGCCGCCGTCCTCGTCCGCCGCGGTGTCGGCCGAGCCGCTGTCGACGATCCCGCCGCCGGAGTCGCACCCGGCCGGCGCGAGCAGGGCGAGCAGCAGCAGCGGTAGCGCCAGGCGGGCGCGGCGGGAACGAACGGTCCGGACCGGTGTGAGCGCGTCAGTTGCCATGGCCCGACGCTAGGCGCGCCGTCACCGGCCGTAATCGGGGGTTTCCCTATGCGGTGACCTTGCCGACGGGCTCGCCCGACCCCACCGGCGGCGCGCCCGCGCCGCTGCGCCGCCCCACCCGGATGGCGAGCCGATCCACGTAGCCGATCATGAGCGCGACGAACAGCACCACGAACAGGATCAGCATCGGCAGCGGCAGGATCAGGCCCAGCGGAAGCTCGCCGCCGCCGCCGAAAGCGCGGCTCGCGATCATCGTCACCAGCGCGGGCGCGGTGAGGCTGTCCGGACGCGTACCCACCAACGTCGTCCACAGCGGCGACTGGGCGTGCGCCAGCCAGGTCAGCAACGCGGTCACGGCCAGCATCGGCAGCGCCGGCAGCAGCAGCGTACGGCCGGCGCCACCGCCGGAGCGCCACCGCTCGTGCTGGCCCCGGAACAGCAGCGTGAACGCGAACAGCGCGGGCACCGACAGCCAGGTCGGCGGCACCAGGCCGAGGAACAGGCCCAGCTGTTCGCGCTCCATCGTGCGTTCGAAATTGGCGATGGCCAGCGGGCCGGCGCCGACGAACAACCAGGGCGCGAACGGCACCAGCAGCAGTTCGCTCCAGCGTCCGAGCGGTCGCAGCACGCCGATCCCGAATCCGGCCAGCGCGGCGAGCGTCACCGCGACGAGTGTGGACAGCAGCGGCGGCACCCAGGTGTTGGCGAACAGGTTCGAGGTCTCGACCCCCCGGGGCAGGGGCCCGGTGTCGGAGGAGAGGTTCCGCAGCCACGGCAGCGACGCCCAGACGGTCACGCCGAGGACGACGACGAGCGCGACAGCGGTCAGCCCGACGAGCAGCGGCCGGCGGCCGGAGTAGGACTCCGCCTCCCGGGCGGCCGGGCGGTCGCGCCAGCCGTCGAACTCGATGCGCAGCCGGGTCGCCAGGATCAGCGCCACCGCGGCCAGCCCGAGCAGCCCGAGGAGCACCAGCAGCAGCGTCGACGTGGCCGATCCGACGCCCAGGCGCATCGTTCGGAACGAGGTCTGCGCGGCGGTGAACACCGGCGTCGCCGTGTAGTCGCCGCGCGGCCCGCCGCCGGTCAGGATGTAAGGGGCGGTGTAGGTCTGCAGGGCGGCGGCGAGGACGCCCAGGCCGAGCAGCCCGCCGACGGCCAGCATGGCCGGCGCGGGCCGCTGGTCGGGCTCGCGGCGGCGCAGCGCGCTCAGGTAGACAGTCGCGGCCACCGCGACGACCAGCCCGAACGTCACCTGGGCCAGCGCCGAGACGAGGAACGCCCGGGGGGACTGCAGATCCTGGGTGAGGGTGCCGTTCTCGATGCCTTCGGCGCGCCGGCCGAGGTACACCGCGACCGGCGCGTACGCGGCGAGCGGCAGGGCCAGCACGCCCCGGGTGACCAGGCGGGCGACCCGGCCGGCCCGGTCGGCGAGGACGGCGAGCAGCGGCGCGGCGAGCAGCGCCACCGTCAGCGGGATCAGGCTGAGCAGCACCGCGAACCCGACCTGTCCGACGAACCCGGAGGTGAAGGCGACCTCGTAGTTCCCCGCACCCGCCGATTCGGACGGGCGGCGCAGCCCGTCCGCCTGGAAGCTGCGAGCCACTGTGGACAGCGTGGGCAGGACGTACGACCAGATCCAGGCGATCACCGCCGGGACGACCAGGGCCAGCCCGATCAGGGCCCTCCCCGGACGGCTCTGCGGCGTGAGCGGGGGCACTGACGCTGTCACCTGCGGCGCTGCCGGCTGGTTCATCGGGACATCCACCCTCGAAGATCGACGATCACGGCCGCCGCGACGATAACCAACCCTGTCAACGTCCGCAGCGTGACCGGCCCACGGCCGCGCCGGGACGGCTACTGTCGCAACAGTGCGGACGAAGCAGGAGCTGTCGACGGCGATCCGGGAACGGCGGCGGGCGGCGCTGGTGGTCAACGCCCACTCCCGCCGGGGCCGGCGCCTCTACGACACCGTCCACGCGCGCCTGCGGGCGGCCGGGTTCACGCTGCTCGGCGCGTACCCGGTGGACCGGCCCGGCGAGCTGGACCGGGTGCTCGCCGAGGCCGCCGACCTGGGCCCGGACCTGCTGGTCACCGGCGGCGGTGACGGCACCGTCGGCGCGGCGGCCCGGCTGCTCGCCCACCGGGACGTCGCGATGGGCCTGCTGCCGCTGGGCACCACGAACAACTTCGCCCGCACCGTCGGCGTCCCGCTCGACCTGGACGCCGCGATCGGCGTGCTCACCGGCGGCAAGGTGATCGACGTCGACCTGGGCCTGATCGGCGACACCCGGTTCACCAACCACGTCGGGATCGGGCTGTCCGCCGACATCATGCAGTCCGCGCCGCCGGCGCTGAAGCGGGTCGCCGGGCGGCTCGCGTACCCGATCACCGGGCTGGGGCTGCTGGCCCGGCACCGGCCGCTGGCCGTGACGGTCCGCGCCGAGGGCCGCGAGCACACCTTCACCACACACCAGGTGTACGTCGCCAACGGCGGCTTCCACGCCGGCCGGCCGATCACCGCCGACGCCACCGCCGACGACCGGCTGCTGGTCGCGTACCCGGTGGGCGGGCCGACCCGGCGCGGGCTGCTGCGCGAGACGGCGCGCAACGCGGCGGCCGGCCACCGCCGCACGCTCGGCGACGAGCCGTTCCTGGCGGTACGCCAGCTGTGGCTGGAGACCGACCGGCCGGCCCGCATCGAGGTCGACGGTGAGCCGTACGGGCAGACGCCGGTCCGGATCGGCCTGGACCCGAACGCGTTGCGGCTGATGGCCCGCTCCGACAGCCCGGACCACTGACCGGTCAGGCCCAGTGCTCCTCGTCGGGCAGCGGGATCTCGGTGTTCTGCTCCACCGCGTCGGCGGTGGTGAGGTCGTCGCGCACCGACTCGCCCAGGCCCGCCCGGTCGCTCGGCGGGCGCAGCGCGCCCTGCTCGGCCAGGTCCGCCTCGCTCGCCTCGGGCACGGTCGCGTCGAGCGTGTCGGGTGGGCCGACGAGCGTCTCGTCCTGTCGCTGCTCCTGCGCGTCGGCCTCGGGCGGGCGGCGCAGCGCGTCCTCGCTCACGCCGTGCGCCGCACGTACGGCGCGCTCTGGTCGGCCACCTCGCCGTACTCGGCCGGCAGTTGCGCGACGACCTGCGCGTAGGCGGCCGGGTCGACGGCGTCGCGCAGCACGTCGAACACCGCGGTGACCCCGTCCCGGGCGGCGTCCACGTCCACGTCCGCGCGTCCGCTCACCCGCTCCACGAACACGTCGAGCCCGAACGGCTCGGCGTCCTCGGCCGGGCCGAACGCGTACGCCCGCAGCGCCTCCGGCAGCCGGTCGGCCAGGTCACGGGCCTCCCCGCCGTCGATCCGCTCGGCCAGCGTGGTGAGCGTCGCCCGGGTGATCGCCGTGGCCTGCTCCGCGGACGCGCCGCACCGCTGGGCCACCGCGCCGATGAACTGATCCTGGTCCATCTCGCCGCCTTCCTCCGCCGGGATGGCCGGATTCCCGCGCTGGACCTCCGCAAACGGCCGCCGGGCCGGGTAGTAGCGTGCAGCCCGGAACCCGCAGCGAGGAGGCCCCGACAGTGCAGCCGACGACCGTGGACGTGCCCACCCCCGACGGAACCGCCGACGCCTACCTGGCCACGCCGGAGACCGGCGGGCCCTTCCCGGCGGTCCTGCTGTTCATGGACGCGTTCGGGCTGCGGCCCCGGGTCGCGGAGATGGCCGCCACGATCGCCGCCCGCGGGTACGTGGTGCTCGCCCCCAACCTGTTCCACCGCGCCGGGCGCGCCCCGCTGATCGACCTCGGCGCGCTCGCCGACGACAGCCGCCGGTCCGCCCTGTTCGAGAGCATCGGGCCGATGATGGCCGCGTTGACGCCGGACGCGGTGGCCCGCGACACCGCCGCCTACCTGGACTTCCTCGCCGCCCGGCCGGACGTCGCACCGGGACCGGCGGCGATCACCGGCTACTGCATGGGGGGCACGAACGCGCTGCGCGCGATCGAGGCGCTGCCGGACCGGATCGCCGCGGTGGCGGCGTTCCACGCCGGCCGGGTGGTCACCGACGCGCCGGACAGCCCGCACCTGGCGCTCGGCGCGGTGACCGGCGAGCTCTACTTCGGGCACGCCGACGCCGACCCGTCGATGACCGCCGAGCAGATCGCCACGCTGGAGAAGACGCTGGACGCCGCCGGGGTGACCTACCGCTCCGAGGTGTACGCCGGCGCCCGCCACGGCTACACCCAGTCGGACACCCCGATGTACGACGAGCAGGCCACCCAGCGGCACTGGACCGCGTTGTTCGACCTGCTCGACCGCACGTACCGCCGCTGACCCGACCGCGCGCCGGGGCGGGCCGACGATTCACCGGCGCGGAGGCGGGTAACCGCCGTCATGGCCGACCGCCGCGCCGACACCGTCCGCTCGCCCCTGGACCGGGCGGTCGAGCGGGGCGGTTCCGCGTTGTCCCGGGCCCGCGCCGAGGGCGGCGCGGCCGGCCGGAACCGGCTGCGCCAGCTCGAGATCACCGTGGTGATCTCCGCGCAGGCCGGGCTGGCCGCGGCGCTCGCCGCGCTGCTCGCCGACGAGCTGCTCGGTTCCGGCGCGCACGTGTTCGCCCCCGCCGCCGCGGTCGGCACCATCGCCACCGCCATCGGCCAGCGCGCCCGGCGCACGTTCGAGCTGCTCATCGGCGTCGGTCTCGGCATCGTGGTCGGTGACCTGCTGCGCGCGCTGCTCGGCAGTGGATCCTGGCAGACCGGTCTGGTGGTCACCCTGGCCATCGCCACCGCGCTGCTGGTGGCCGGGCGCGGCGGCGCCCTCGTCGGCCAGGCCGGCGGTACGGCGGTGCTGATCGCCACGCTCGCACCGGTGCAGCCCGGCCTGGAACTGCCCCGCATCTTCGACGCGCTGGTCGGCGGCCTGGTCGGCCTGTTCGTGGTGGCGCTGCTGCTGCCGGTCAACCCGATCCGGGTGCTGGACCGGGCGGTGGAACCGGTGGTCTCCCGGCTCACCGAGCAACTCGACGCCGTCGCCCACGCGCTGACCCGCCGCGACGCCGACGCGGCCCAGCAGGCCCTGGAGGACCTGCGCGGGATCGAACCGGACATCGGGCGGCTCAACGACGCGCTCAGCGGGGCCGAGGAGGTGGTCACCATCGCGCCCGCCCGCTGGCACCGCCGCGCCCAGTTCCACAGGTACGCCGACGCGACCCAGCACCTCGAACGCATCGTCCTGTACGCCCGCTCGATCGCCCGACGGTCCGCCACCGCGTTGCAGTACGACGAACCGGTTCCGCCCGCGCTGCCCGACGCGGTGGCCCGCCTCGGCGAGGCGGTGCGGGAACTGAAGCGGGCCTGCAAGTCCGGGGACGACCTGGAAGGCACCCGGGAGTTGGTGCGGCAGGGCGCCGAACTGGCCGGGCGCGCGTGGTCGCAGGGCGTGCGCGCCTTCGGCGAGGCGATGATCAGCGACCTGCGGACCGGCCAGAGCGAGCTGCTGCGGGCCACCGGCTGCCGGCCCGAGGACGCCAACGGCAGCGTGCGCCGGGCCGCCGGCGCGGGGGAGGCGGAGGCGCGTCCACCGGTCCGGGCCCGGATGAGCCGCCCGGTCCGGCGCCGGCCCGCCGGGCGGCCCCGGCCGAAGGCCACCGGGCGTCAACTGGCACCTGCCCGGGGCAGCCCGGCTGGTTAGCGTCGGCGCATGGACATCAGTCACGACGCGCCGTCCGTGCGCTTCGCCGCGCTGACCACCGCCCACGTCGCCGACGCCTGCCTGCGCGCCGGTGTCCCCGTCCGCTGCGCCCCGGCCGCCGTCGTCCCGGTGCTGCCCGGGCGGCGCCTGGCCGGTCCGGTCCGCCCGGCCCGGCACTCCGGCAGCGTGGACGTCTTCCTGGAGGCGATCGAGCCGGCCGCCGAGGGGGACGTGCTCGTCGTCGACGACGACGGGCGCACCGACCGGGCCTGCGTCGGGGACCTGGTGGTGCTGGAGGCGCGGGCCGCCGGCCTGGCCGGGCTGGTGGTGTGGGGCGCACACCGGGACACCGCGGACCTCGTCGCGGTCGGGCTGCCGGTGTTCAGCCTCGGCGCCACCCCGAGCGGGCCGCTGGAACTGGACCCGCGCCCGGACGGGGCACTCGAACACGCCCGGGTCGGGCCGGTCACCGTCGGCCCGCGGGACCTCGCGCTGGCCGACGACGACGGCGTGCTGTTCGTACCCGCCGACCGGGCCGGTGAACTGTTCGACCTGGCCGAGTCCATCCGGGACACCGAGCGGCGGCAGGCCGACCGGATCCGGGCCGGGGAGTCGCTGCGCGCGCAGGTCGGGTTCGGCGCGTACCTGGCGGCACGGGAGGCCGACCCGGCGCTGACGTTCCGGGCGCACCTGCGGGCGGTGGGCGGCGCGATCGAGGAGTGACCCGGTCAGCCGCCGCGCGCCCACAGCGCCAGGCGTACCCGGTTGGCGCTGCCGGTCTTCGTCATCAGGCTGGTGATGTGCGTCTTCACCGTCGTCACCCCGATGTGCAGCCGGTCGGCGATCTCGGTGTTCGACAGTCCGTCGGCGACCAGGTCCAGGACGTCCCGCTCACGGGCGGTCAGCTCGGCCGTACGCCGGGGCGCGCCGGCGCGCGCGTGCACCGCGCGATCGACCAGCCGGCGCAGGACGTCCGGGCTGAACGGGCTGTCGCCCGAGGCGGCGCGGCGGACGCCGTCGAGCAGGTCGGCCGGGGGTGCGTCCTTGAGCAGGAACCCGCAGGCGCCGGCGGTCAGCGCGGGATAGAGGTGGTCGTCGTCGCCGAACGTGGTGAGCACCATGATCCGGGTGGCGGGCCGGTCGGCGAGGATGCGGCTGGTCGCGGTGATGCCGTCGACGCCGGGCATCCGCAGGTCCATCACCACCACGTCGGGTCGTAGCCGGGCGGCGAGGGCGACCGCGTCCCGGCCGTTGTCGGCCTCACCGACGACCTCGAGGTCGGGCTGGGCGTCGCACAGCATCCGCAGGCCGGCCCGGATGAGGTGCTGGTCGTCGACCAGCAGCACCCGGATCACGCGGGCTCCGGCGTGCCCGCGCGGGGCCGGGGCGTGGGACGGGCGGGCCCGGCCGCCGGCAGGACGGTCCGGACCCGCCAGCCGGACCCGGTCGGCCCGGCCTCCAGCCGCCCGCCCAGCACCTCGACCCGTTCCCGCATGCCGACGATGCCGTGGCCGCCGCCTGCGGGCACACCGGCCGGCGCGGCGCCCCGGCCGTCGTCGGTGACCGCCCAGTGCACCGCGTCGTCCTCGACCGACACGGTCAGGTGTGCGCGGGCCGCCGCGCCGGCGTGCTTCGCCACGTTCGTCAACGCCTCCTGGGTCAGTCGCAGCACCGCCTGGCCGCGTACCGCGTCTAGCGTGCCGATCGCGGGGTCCATGTCGGCCTCGACGACCACACCCGCCTGCCGGGCCCGGTCGACGGTCGCGCCGAGCGCGGCCGGCAGCGCCGACGGCTCGATCGCGGTCAGCGTCGCGTCGCCGCGAACGCCGTCCGGGTCGCGCAGCACCGCCACCAGCCGCCGCAGGTCGGCCAGCGCGGCCGTGCCGGTGGCGTGCACGTCGTCGAACACCTCGCCGACCCGGGGATCCAGGTCGGGCAGGACGTGCCGGGCCACGCCGACCCGCAGCACCATCGACGCGACGTGGTGCGCGAGCACGTCGTGCAGTTCCCGGGCGATGGCGCCGCGCTCGTCGGCACGTGCCGCCCGGCTCTCCGACTCGCGCCGGCGCCGCTCCGCCTCGGCCCGCTCCTCGGCCTGCCGCCCGAGCTCCCGGGTGGTCCGCACGACCAGCCCGAGCAGCAGCGGCAGGCCGACGGTGACGGCGAGCCCGAACAGGCCGGAGAACGCCGCACGGACCGGTTCGCCGATCAGGTTCGCCAGGTCGATGCCCGCCAGCAGCCCGGCGCCCAGCCAGACCGGGCGCGGCCGGGTGGCCCGCATGGTCAGCTCCAGCAGCGCCCAGCTCGCACCGACCTGGTTGATCATCACGTCGTCGATCAGGACGAGCGCGGCGACCAGCAGGACCGACTGGAGCAGCAGGTTCGCCATCGGCCGGCGGTGGCACAGCAGCGCCAGGGCGAACGCCGGGATCGCCAGCGCCCACTGCGTACCGGTGGCGGCCGGGCCGCCGTGCGCACCGAAGACCAGATAGCCGATGCCGCTGAGGTCCAGCAGCAGGACGCGCGCGAACGTGTCGCGCGCGTCGAACAGCCGACCGACCCAGCCCACCGCGTCAGCCTAGGCAACCGGTGCGGCAGGGAGCCACCGCGTTCGGCGGCCGTCCGAGGTGGACCGCCGGGCCAGCACCAGCGCGGTGGCCGTCGCCGTGGCCGCGACCAGCACGGCCGCCGCGCCGAGCGTGAGCGCGTCCGGTGCGAGCAGCGGCTGCCCGCGCAGGGCCTGGGCGGTCACCAGCAGCGTCAGTGCCGCGTACGCGGTCCCGCCGACGAGCACCAGGCGGGCCCGGGTCAGCTCGTCCAGCCGCGCACCGAGGAACCGGTCGAGCAGGATCGCCAGCAGCGGCAGCGCCTGCAACGCGTGCATGCCGACGAAGTGCCCGACGCGCAGGTCGCCGCCGGTGGTGCTCCAGCCGAGCAGCGGCAGCCCCGGGCCGCCGTCGGGCACCCCGACGCTGTGCGCGCCGCTGATCCCGGCGGGCGTCCCGGCGGGGGTCTGCGCCACCATCGGGAACGCGACGACCATGCCGAGCAGGGACACGGCGAGACCGAGCCGCACCGCGTACTCGCCGGCGCGGTCCGCGAGGGACCGGCGGGACAGCACGACCGCCAGCACGAGCTGGGCGGCGAACAGCACCATGATCGCCGCGCCCATGACGCTGAACAGCATTCCGTCCAGCGACGTGGTGCCGTTGAAGTGGCTGGTGGTGCCCCGGAGCACCTGACCCACGATGACGACCATCTCCACCACGGACATGGCCACGATCACGGTGGCGGCCCGCTCGGCCGCCCGGCTGCGGCGGGGCAGCAGCGACAGCATCCAGGCGAGCGTGACGCCGTAGACCACGAACGAGATCGCGAACTTCAGCGGCTTGGCCCAGATGGGCGCGCCGGTGAGCACGCGCGGATCGGCGACGACGCCGACCGCGGCGACGACGGTGAGCACCGCCATCGCGGACACGAGGAGCATCAGGGGGCGGTGCCATCCGGCCGCCCGGTTCCGTACGGTAGTCATGCCTGTAGATGCTCGTGACGGACCGGGCCGGTCGCGCCCGCCCGCAGGCCGCGTTCGCGGCCACGGGTCGGAGGGCGTCTCCTACCCCGGGAGGAGGCCGGCCGGTCAGTCCGGCAGCCGGGGCATCTCGACGCCCGGGTCGCGGCCGAGCAGCACCCCGCGGGTCAGCGCCCGCGAGCCGAAGCGGTCCCGTACCGCGTCGACGGCGGCGTCCAGCGCCGGGCCGGGTTCGGCGGTGAACGGCAGGGTGAGCTGCGTGTGCCCGGCACCGAGGTTGCCCACCGACACGCCGAGCAGCGTGACGCCGCGCAGGTCGATCTGCGGCAGCGCGGCGCGCAGCAGGTCCCGGGCGGCGGCCCGCAGCGGCCCGGTCTGCGCGGTCGGCTCGTCGAGCGTCTGCGACCGGGCGGCCCGGGTGTAGTCGGCGAAGCGCAGCCGCAGCGTCACCGTGCGGCCGGTGCGCCGGGCGGCGCGCATCCGCCCGGTGACCCGGTCGACCAGCCCGGCCAGCACCGCGTCCAGATCGGCGGGGGAGTGCGGCCCCCGTCCGAGCGCGTGCTGCGCGCCCATCGAGGAGCGGCGGCGGCCCACCTGCACCGCCCGGGGGTCGCGGTTGTGCGCCAGGGCGTGCAGGTGCCGGCCGGCGCCCGCGCCGAGCAGCGACACCAGCGCCGGCTCGTCCAGCCGGGCCACCTGCCCGACGGTACGGATGCCGCGCTCGCGCAGTCGCGCGGCGGTGACCGGGCCGACGCCCCACAGCCGCTCCACCGGCAGCGGGTGCAGGAACGCCAGTTCCCGGTCCGGCTCCACGACCAGCAGCCCGTCCGGCTTCGCCACGCCGCTGGCGACCTTCGCGAGGAACTTCGTCCGGGCCACGCCGACGGTGATCGGCAGGCCCACCTCTCGGCGTACCCGCTCCCGCAGCGCGGCCGCGACGGCGGCCGGTGCTCCGGCGAGCCGCCGCAACCCACCCACGTCGAGGAACGCCTCGTCGATGCTGAGCCCTTCGACCAGCGGGGTGGTGTGCCGGAAGATCTCGAACACCGCCCGGCTGGCGGCCGTGTACGCGGCCATCCGGGGCGGCACCACGAGCGCGTCCGGGCAGAGCCGCCGCGCCTGCCGGCCGCCCATCGCGCTGCGCACGCCCCGCGCCTTGGCCTCGTAGCTGCACGCGAGCACCACGCCGCCGCCGACGATCACCGGCCGGCCGCGCAGCCGGGGGTCGTCGCGCTGCTCGACCGAGGCGTAGAACGCGTCCAGGTCGGCGTGCAGGATGGTGGCCTCGCTCGACACCCCGCCATCCTCGCACACATGTTCGAATCGAGGGGATTGACCTGCCCGGACGCGGACGACCGGCCGACGGGAGCGCCCGTCGGCCGGTCGCGTGCGCCTTACCGTCCGTAGACCTCGAACTCGTAGAGCGAGAAGCCGTACGAGGTGGCCCGGGTGACGCCGTACATCCGCACGTAGCGGGCGCTGACCGGGGCGAAGGTCACGTTGTCGACGCCGCCGTTGCCGGTAATGGTGCTGAACACCGGCTGCCAGGAGTTGCCGTCACCGGAGACCTCGATCCGATAGCCGGTGGCGTACGCGGCCTCCCACCGCAGCACCGCCCGGCTGATCGTCCGGGCCGAGCCCAGGTCCACCCGCAGCCACTGGTTGTCGTTGTAGCTGCTGGCCCACCGGCTGCCCAGGCTGCCGTCCACCGCCTTGGCCGGGGTGTTGCTGGTCAGGAACTGGGTGCTGGACGCGGTGGCGGTACGGCCCTGCGCCAGGTTGGTCACCGTGTCGCCCCGGCGCGCCGGGAACGAGACGACCTGCTGGTACGTGGGCCGGTTCTGCCAGGCGATCAGTGGGTGGGTGATGCCGCCGAGCCCGGACTGGGCGATCGAGTCGGCGCACCACTGGTCGCCCGCCCCGCAGGACGAGTCGCCCGGGTAGACGGTGGTCGCCGGCGCCGCCGCGGCCTGGCCGAGCGTGTCGAGCAGCGCCTGCCGGCACGCGCCGAGGTT
This sequence comes from Micromonospora sp. CA-248089, assembly GCF_050948515.1. NCBI lineage: Bacteria > Bacillati > Actinomycetota > Actinomycetes > Micromonosporales > Micromonosporaceae > Micromonospora > Micromonospora sp. CA-248089. The sequence continues at coordinate 3,418,571 of NZ_CP192016.1, read as the reverse complement.
GCCGTTGCCGCAGTAGGTGCGCCCGAGCCCACCGGCCACCGGGTCGCCGAGCACGGCCCGCAGGTCCTTGTCGACGTAACCCCACCAGCCGTACTGGAACGCCGAGCCCTTGTGCGCCTGGCCCTGCGACGCCCAGTTCACGGTGCCGTCGCGCGCCGCGTTCTGACCGCCCGAGGGTGACTCGTTGACCTGGAGGGCGCCGACGAGCGCGCCGTACAGGTCGGGGCCGAGGCCGGGCCGGAACTGCGCCGCGGCGAGCAGCGGCCACCAGGCGTCGAAGATCCGGATCGCCTCGGCGTGCTGGTAGACCTTCGACCCCGGCGACGTCTCCACCCGCCGTGACCCGGCCTGCTGCCAGGCCCGCAGTTTGCTCACCGCGGCGGCCAGCGCGGGGTCGGTGACCGGCGTGCTGTCCAGCACCCGCAGCAGTTCGCCGAGCACCTGCTGACCGCGCAGGTCGGTCACGGCCGCCTCGGCGGTGATCCGGACGACGTCGGCGCGGCTGAGCTTGCGCTGGGCGATGGCCGCCTTCACCGGACCGTCGAGCAGTTGACCGCGGTGCACCGCGCCGTAGCTGAAGTTGCCGTCGGCCGCGCCGAAGTCGCGCGCCTGCTTGTTGTTCCAGCTGACGTAGTAGTCCTGGTTGACCGACTGCGGGTGGGCCGACGACGGGGCGTAGGTGGCGTCGTTGGTGTCCGGGTTCCAGCCGGCCCACTCGTACGCCGGCTCCGCCTTCATCGGCAGGTTCGGGTCGGAGGTGGCGGAGCGCACCGGGTTCGAACCGGAGTTGTAGTACGCCGCCTCGGTCGAGTTGACGTAGAACCAGTTGAACGCGTACCCGACGTTCGCGGCGGACGCCTGGAACGCCGCCGCGCTGCCCATCGCCGCCGGGTCGTTGTACGCCTGGAAGCCGATCGCCGAGTCGGCCTCGTGCCGGTAGGTGGAGCGCAGCTTGGTGAACGCGGTCGGCTGCCCGTTCACCAGCCCCCGGTAGGACACCAGCCCGTACTTGGTGCGCAGCGCGCGCAGCGTGTACGCGCCGGCGGGGGTGGAGTCGGCGAGCGTCGGCGACCAGGAGTTGCGCTTCTCGAGCACCTCCATGGCCAGGCACTGGCCCCGGTAGAGGTAGCGGTTGGAGCGCAGCGTCGGCGTGCTGCCGTCGGTGGTGCACAGCGGCACCGCGTACGTGTCGGTCAGGTCCTGCGAGGCGGAGGTGGCGCTCCACGCGTAGTCCTGGCCGCGGCCGAGCAGCACGTAGAGGTTCAGCCCGGCGAACGCGGCGCCGCGCGCGCTGATCCCCGGCCCCTGCAGTTCCTGGAGCATGAGCAGCTGCGGGGCGAAGTAGCCGGTCTGCGGGCCGAACACGGCCACCGGGTTACCGGTGGTGGTGTGCCGGCCGGAGACCACGACCGCGTTGGACATGCCGTGCGTGCGCAGGGTGGACAGGCCGCCGAGGAGGTCCTTGGTGGCGGCGCTGCTGCCGGTACGGGCGGCGGCCCCGCCGGTGGCGTCGTACGCGAGCGGCTCGGCGACCACGGTGCCGGCGTCGGGCAGCACCGCGCTGGTGGCGCCGGGCGGCGTCGCGCCGTACGGGAAGCTCTGCCCGTCGTGCAGCGTCAGCACGGTCTCCGGGTCGTTCTGCGAGCGGAACGCCGCCCAGACCCGGTCGCCCTCGGTCGGGCCGTACTTGGCCCGGGCGGCCACCCGGACCAGCGCGGACTGCACCTCGTTGCCGCCGCCTCCGCCGAACAGCCCGCCGATGACACCGGCGGTGGCGATCAGGTCGGTCATGGTGAAGTGCTTGGGCTTGCCGGCGCCGGTGAGCACGTACTCGCCGGGGTAGTTGTCGTCGGCGATCGACTTGTCGATGTAGGCGTTGATGCCGGCGATGTAGTCCGCCACGTCGGTGTAGAGCTGCTGGCCCCGGGTGCCCTTGAGGCGCAGCGCGTCCACCTGGGCCTGGAGGTCCGCCTCGGTGTAGGGCGAGTTGGCCCAGACGCTCTGCTCCAGCTCGCGGTTGCCGGGTGCGCCGCCGGCGAACGAGCTGACGTTGCCGCGGCCGACGTGCCGCAGCAGGTCCATCACCCAGAGCCGGTCCTGGGCGCCGGCGTACCCGGCGCCGAACATGGTGCCGGCGCGGGTGGTGCCGGTGACGTGCGGGACGCCGGTGGCCTTGTCGCGCACGATGGTGACGTCCGAGCGCGGCGAGATCCTGCTCTCGACCTGCGCGTCGGGGACGCCGAACGAGGCGTCGTTGTAGAAGTGGGCGATCTGCTCGTCGGTCAGCCCGGCGTAGTTGTAGACCAGGTTGGCGTACTCGTCGAGCTGGTCGCTGGAGTGCGCGGGGCGGGTGCCGAGCGCCTGGTGGGCCAGGATGCCGGCGAGTGTGGCGTTGCCGTTCTGCCCCGGGGGCAGGATGTCGGCGCACTGGCCGAGGCAGTAGTCGTCGGGGGTGAACGTGGTGGCGGCGAGCGCGGGTGACGGCGGGATGACCGTCAGGACGCTCGCGGTGAGGGCGGCGGCGGTGAGCGCCGCGAGGCGGGCACGGATGGCGGGTAATGGCATGGCGATCCTCCGGGGACGCGGAGTAGGGCCGTTCGGTACGCCCGGCTGACGGCGTCTCGGCCTCCGCGCCCGGGCGTCCTGCCCGGAGGTGAGAATGACTCATATCTATCTGCGGGCAATGATCGGCGTATCCCTGCCGTCCGGGATAGCCGTTGTTCACCAGCCGTCAATGCCGACGTTTCGCCGCGTTCCGTCCCGCAACGACGCGGTGGGGGTGGCGTCGTTGCCACCCCCACCGCTCTCCCCGCCGGTGCGCCGTCAGTGCTTGTGGAACGACTGGCGCACCACACCCCCCACCAGCGCGCACCATGTGGTGGTGCTGATCTTGCCGTTGGGCGGTAGTCCGTGCAGGCGCTGGAGGTCCTTCACCGCCGTGCGGGTGGCGTGGTCGTACTCGCCGGTCTCGGTCACCTCGGCGTAGCCCTTGGAGGCGAGCATGAACTGCGCGGCGGCCACCGGGACGCCGGACGACTTCTGGTCCAGCTCCGGAGCCAGGGTCTCCCAGGTCGGCGCGGTCAGCGTGGCGTCGATGTCGACCGGGATGGCGTTGCGCGCCTGCCAGTCCTGCACCGCCGCGACGGTGGCCGCGTCGAACACGCCGGTGACCGGCACGATGTAGCCGCGGAACGCGAGCAGGCGCTGGGCGACCTGGACCACCGGGCCGCCGACGAACCGCCAGATGTCCGGCCAGCGGCGGGCCGGCACGTCGCCGAGTTTGGTGCCGAGCTGCTTGAACACCGCGCGGCGCAGCGCCGGGAACTCCCGGTAGAACATCGCGCCCGGGCAGAGCGTGGCCCGGAAGTCCCAGTGGCCGAAGATGTCGTGGGCGTGCAGCCCGTACTGCCGGCAGATCGCGGTGCACAGCCGTACGAGGGAGTCGAGCAACTCCTCCGGCGGCGCCTCGGTGACGTAGGTGCCCTCGTTCTCGATGCCGATGGCCCGCCCGTTCTCGCCCGGGCAGTGCGCGGCGATCATCTGCCGGTCTCCGGCGCGCAGCCGGTCCAGGCTGCCGTGCCGTCCCTCCAGGACGTGACCGCCGCGGCTCACCGTGAAGTGCTGCCCGGTGTCGGACCAGCCGTTGCCGTCCATGTGCAGGTCCTGGCAGTCGCGGGCGAGCTGCTTGGCGTGCTCCTCGGAGTAGTCCGTGACGTTCGGGAACGCCATGTGGTGCACGATGATCTTGTTGGTCGGGATCGCGCTGACCGACAGCGGGTCGGCCGGCGGGCGGGCGGCCCACTCGTCGCAGCTGATGATCCAGTCGAGGTCCGCGCCCGGTGCGGCCTGCGCGGCGGCCGGCAGGGCGAGCTCGCTCCCGACGACCGCGACCGCCGCGGCGCCGAAGCCGGCCCGCAGCAGCGTTCGGCGGTCCAGTTCGGGGTGGTCGAAGTGCATCTCGCCTCCTCGATGGCCCGGCCGGCGCCGGGCGATGTAAAGGAACTGCAGCAACTGAGCGCGTGGTGGAGAATATTGCCAAGCTCGCGCGTCGCGCCAGAGGACAAAAGCGACGTTCCTCGGCCGTTCCTATCGCCGGAGTAGGCGATCTCACGTCCGCTGACCGGGACAGACCATGGTCTTCCGTGATCCGCCGTGACAGCCTGGGCCGGTGCAGTCGCCCAGCCTGACCGGGATCGTCGTGCTCGTCGCGGTGCTCGCGGCCGCCACCGCCTTCGGCTGGTGGCGCCGCCGCCACGACGGGCGGCTACGCGCCGTCCGGAAGCGCCCATCGGCCACCGACGCGCCGCACCGGGCCACCCTCACCACCCTCGGCGTACGCCCCGGCGAGGTCACGCTGCTCCAGTTCTCCGCACCGGTCTGCCCGCGCTCGGCCTCGCCGCCACCGGCGCCGCGCTCGCCGCGGCCTTCCTCAACGCGGCGTTCGGGCTCTGCCTCGGCTGCGAGGCGTACCTGACGATCCGGCGGCTGGCCGGGCGCCCGCTCGCCGCCCGGGTGGCAGTGCCCCCGCGCTGACCGTCCGCCCGTACGCTGGCCCCGGCGGATGGGGGAGAGGCATGGCGGGTCGCGGGCGGCTGGACCGGCGTAGCGTGCTCGTGGCCGCAGGCGGGCTGGTGGTCGCCGGGATCGGCGTGCCGGTCGGGCTGGCCGCCACGAACGACCCGCCGCCGCCCCCGCCGCGCGGCCGTCGACCGATCAGCATGGCGATGCACCTGCACGCCTCGTTCAGCGAGGGCGTCGCCAGCTACGCCGCCCACCTCGACCAGGCCCGCCGCAACGGCGTCGACGTGCTCTGGTGGACCGACCACGACTTCCGGGTCGCCGCCCACGACCACCGCCGGGTCGTCCACTTCGACGGCCCGGAGGAACGCGAAGGCGGCCTGGCCTGGACCTGGCAGCCCGCCACCGAGGGACGGCTGACCGGCTCGGCCGCCGACTTCGTCGACGCGCCGGACGCCCCCGACGGCCCGGGCCGCGCGCTGCGCCTGGTCGCCGCCGGTTCCGGCACCCACTGGTACGCGGGCAAGGCATGGAACTGGACGCACACCGCCAACATCTCCGACACCACACTGCACCTCGACGTACGCCCCGAAGCGGCCGGCCGGGACGCCACGCTCACCATGGAACTCGCGCTGTCGCACCACCCGGCCGGACCCGGCCGGCCCGCCGGGCAACTCGTGCTGCGCTACCGCCTCGGCGGCGTGGACACGGTCCGGCACACGGTGGACGGCCGCCACGGCACCGTCGAACTGCCCGCCCCGGCCAGCGCCTGGCGGCGGCACACGTTCGACCTGCTCGCCGACGTGCGGCGGCTCTGGCCCGACATCGTCGCCGGGGACAACTCGCTGCGCGGGCTGCGCCTCGGCGTGACAGCGGCCGGTGGCACGCGCGGCGCGTACCTGGTGGACCGGCTCGTCTTCGACCGCGCCCGCCGCGCCGGCCAGGCGGGCGAGGAACTGCGCGCCGAGGTGCTGCGCGGCTACGACGGCGCGTACCCCGGCGTCACCCACCACCGCGCGTACGAGGTGTCGATGGTGCGCCACCTCAACTGGTTCGGCGGCGACGGCACGCTGCCGCGCTTCCCGTCCCCGCCGTACCGGGACAACGACGTCGACGCCACCGAACGGATGGTGGAGTTCCTGCACGCGCACGGCGGCGTGGTGTGCTGGAACCACCCGCTGGACACCGAACGCCGGGAATCCCTGGCCCGCCTGCTGGTCAGCCGCGACGCGCTCGGCGTCGACCTGATCGAGATCGGACGCCGGCCGGTCGAGGACCACCTCTGGGCGTACGACGTGGCGGCCCGCAACGCGATCCCGCTGACCGCGGTCGGGGTCACCGACGACCACGACGGCACGGACTGGCGGGCCGGCCGGGACCGCAACGTCACCTCGGTGTGGGCGGCCTCGACCGGCCGGGACGACCTGGTCGCGGCGCTGCGTGCCGGTCAGGCGTGGTTCGCCGACCTGGCCGGCTACCGGGGCGCGCTGGACCTGGAACTGGGTGGCCGCAGCGCGATGGGCGCGCTCGCCGTGCTCACCGAGGACACCGTCACCATGCGGCTGCGCGCCACCGACCTGCCCGCCGGGGCCACGCTGGAGACGGTCACCGGTGAGGTCGACCGGGCCGGTGTCGCGGACCCGACACCGGCGGTCCGGGTCGACCAGGTGCCCTGGCGGCGGTTGCGGCAGGGCTGGCACGACCTGCCGGTGCGCGTCGGCGCCGGCAAGTACGTCCGCACCCAGATCCGCGACCGCGACGGCGAGATAGTCGGCGCGAGCAACCCCGTCTGGCTGCTGCGCACCCCGCCACCGGCCGGAATCCCCCCACCCCGCCGCTTCTGACCCGCGCCCCCGCTCCCTCTTGTAGATCATGAAGTTGGCGGCGATGTCTGTCCTTTTTGTTCCTGTCAACTTCATGATCGACGAGGTGGGGGCGGTTGCCGGGGCCTGGTACTCGTGGCGGTGTGTCCGATACCGACCACATGCCGCGCCGCGCCGTGCCGCGCGAGCGCCCGGCCGCCGACCGGCGACCGGAAGCAGCCGTTGCGGCGATGGCCGGCGGCCGCGCCACGGTGAGAATGACGAGCGAGGCGGCGTCCGACATCCGCCCGTGGGACGCCGTGGAGTCTGTCGCATGAGCGGCTGGGAACTGTCCGGATACACACCGGTCCGCCGGCTCGGCGCCGGCGCGTCGGGCAGCGTCGTGCTCGCCACCCACGACCCGACCGGCACCCCCGTCGCGATCAAGTACCTGGTCCGCGACCTGGGCGAGGACTCGGCGTTCCGGACCGCGTTCCGCGCCGAGGCCCGGCTCCTCGGCGAGATCGACGACCCGCACGTCAGCCGCCTCTACGAGTACGTGGAGAGCCCGCACGGCGCGGCCATCGTGATGGAACTGGTCGACGGCGTCTCGCTGCGCCAGATGCTGCGCGAACACGGCCCGACCACGCCGGAGGCCGCGCTCTGCGTCCTCAAGGGCTCGCTCGCCGGCCTGGCCGCCGCGCACGCCCACGGTGTCGTGCACCGCGACTACAAGCCGGAGAACGTCCTGGTCACCGGCGCCGGGCTGAGCAAACTCGCCGACTTCGGCATCGCCATGCCGATCGGTCAGGGCTCCGACACCACGGTGTCCGGCACACCCCGCTACATGGCCCCCGAGCAGTGGACCGGCGCCCCGGCGGCCCCGGCGTGCGACATCTACGCCGCCACCGCCACGTTCTTCGAGTGCCTCACCGGCCGGCCCCCGTACCAGGGACCGGACCTGCTCTCCCTGCGCGACCAGCACGCCAGCGCGCCGATCCCCGCCGAGGCGGCACCCCCGCCGGTGCACGACCTGCTGCGCCACGGCATGGCCAAACGCCCCGACGAGCGGCCGCCGTCCGCCGAGGCGTTCCTGGCGCTGCTGGAACAGGTCGCCGGCACCGGCTACGGCCCGCAATGGCAGGAACGAGGGCTGCGCGAGCTGGCCCGGCGGGCAGTGCTGCTGGCCGCGCTGTGGCCGTTCCCGGACCGGGCCGAGGGCGCCACCGCCGTCGCGCACACCGAACTCGGCACGACCACCACCGGCCGGGGCGGACGGTTCCGCAAGGGCCGCACCCGTACCGCCCTGGCCGCCGGCGCCGTGGCCGCCGCCGTCCTGGCCGGGGGCGCCGGCTACAGCTACGCCGCCCACGACGGCACGTCCACCGCCGGCCCGGCGAGCGCCGCTCCCGCCATCACCGGCGCACCCACACCGGACCCGACCGGCGCCGAGACGCCGAGCCCGTCACCGACACCCGCCCCGCCCACCGCGTCCGCCGCGCCACCACCGCCCACGCCGCCGGACACCCCCGACCCGACCGGGACGCCGACCCGTACCGGCTCGCCCACCCCCAGCGCGTCCCCGAGCACCAGCGCGCCGCCGCCGGACGTGACCGCGCCGGTCGTGGACGGCGTCCGCGCCGACCCGGGTGAACTGGACCCGAAGGGCTGCCCCTACGGCGCCAAGACCAGCACCGTCACCGCCGCCGTCACCGACGACCGCAGCGGTCCGGCCGCGCTCACCGTCACGTTCGGCTACACCCTCGACGGCGCCACCGGCACGGTCCGGATGGCCGCCGCCGGGCGCGGGCTGTTCACCGGCACGCTCGGCCCGCTGTCCACACCCAGGCGCAGCGTCCGCATCCCCGTCCGGGTCACCGCCGCCGACGCCGCCGGCAACACGACCACCTCGGCGTCACCGGTGTACGTGACGCTCTACCACGACTGCACCCCCGGCTAGGAGTACGACAGTGCCCGCTGCCCCGCACCGCAGCCCGTCCCCGGGACGGCCGGCGTGACCCGTCCCGACGAACCGACCGAGGCGCTGCCCACCCGTGCCCTGCCGATCACCGGTGACGCGGACGCCGCCGAGCCCACCGTCCACCTCCCCGGGCCGGTGGCGGACCAGCCATCCGCCGCCGAACCCACGGTCCACCTGACCGCGATCCCCGACGACCGCACCGCGGACCTATCCGCCTCGGTCACGCCGACGCCGCCCGATGCCGAGCCGACCGTGCACCTGCGGCCGGGCCGGGCGGACGACGCGGGCGAGGCGACCGTCCATCTCCCTCCGGCGCCGGACAGCGCGGCGGCGGAGCCGACGGTGGCCCTGCGTCCCACCCCGGACGGCAGAGCCGAGGAGGCCGCAGCGTCGTCCCGTCCGGCACCGGAGGGTGCGGCAGGGGAGCCGACGGTGAACCTGCGCGCGGCTCCGGACCAGGCTGCGGGGGAGGCGACCGTCCACATGCGCCCTCCCGCGGGAAACGTGACCGGGCAGGCCACCGTCTACCCGCGTCCGAGCGCGGAACCGCCCCAGCGCCCCGGCGCCGAGCCGACCGCGTCGTGGCAGCCGACCGCCTCCTGGCAGCCCACCGGCGTACCCCATCAAGGCCACCCCACCGGGACGGCGGCGACCGGCGCCGGGGCGTACCCGGATCGGACCGGCCAGGCGCGGGCGGTGAGTGGCGTCCCGGCGCCGGGCGGCGAGCTGCGCTTCGGACCGGGCGTGCCGGCGGCGCCGCCGCCCGCGCCGCCCTGGCCCACCGCACCCCCGATCCGCCCGCGCCCGGTCTGGCGTCGCGTCGTCTCGGTGCTCTCCACGTTGCTCACCGTGGTGCTGTTGCTGGCGGTCGGTCTCTACCTGTGGCAGCGGTTGCGCCCGCTGGAGGTTGAGGGGGTCACCGTCGCGGTGCCCCGGCCGGCGGGTGTCGCCTGCGACGTGACTGTCGACGTGGTGGCCACCGTGCGTACCAACGGACGCGGCGGGACGATCCGGTACCAGTGGTTCCGCTCCGACGCGCCGCCCGGCGCCGTGCTCACCGAACGGGTCGGCGGCGGACAGCAGACCGCGGCGCTCACCCTCAAGTGGACGTTCACCGGCGTCGGTACGACCACCGGGATCGCCACCGTCAACATCATCGAACCGTCGACGGCGCAGGCCAGCACCCGCGTCGTCTACCGCTGCCCCGGCGGCTGACCGCGTTTCCCCGCGCGCGGGTCCGGGTAGCCCCACCCGAACAAACCTGGACCACGCACGTGGAGGCCCTTCGATGAGAGACAACTTCGGGGACGCGGTGGGCGACGCGTTCCGATCGGTGATGCTGTTCCTGCCCAAGGCGGTCGCGTTCGTCGCGATCCTGATCGTCGGCTGGCTGATCGCCAAGGCCGTGCTCAAGCTCGTGGACAAGGTGCTGGAGCGGGTCCACTTCGACCGGGCCGTCGAGCGCGGCGGGATCAAGACCGCGCTGGCCCGCTCGAAGTACGACGCCAGCGACATCGTCGCGAAGCTGGCCTACTACGGCGTGCTGCTGGTCACGCTGCAGCTCGCGTTCGGCATCTGGGGCCCGAACCCCATCTCCGACCTGATCGCCGGCGTGATCGCCTGGCTGCCCCGGGCGTTCGTCGCCATCGTCATCGTGGTGGTCGCCGCGGCCATCGCCCGCGCGGTCAAGGACATCATCTCCAGCGCGCTCGGCGGCCTCTCGTACGGCCGGGTGCTGGCCAACCTCGCCTCCGTGTTCATCCTGGGCCTGGGTGTCATCGCCGCGCTCAACCAGATCGGCGTCGCCACCACCGTCACCACCCCGGTGCTGATCGCGGTGCTCGCCACCGTGGGCGGCATCCTGGTCGTCGGCGTCGGCGGCGGGCTGGTCCGGCCGATGCAGAGCCGCTGGGAGAACTGGCTGACCCGGGCCGAGGAGGAGTCGCGCACCATCGCCGCCCACGCCCGCGCGTACCAGGCCGGGCGGCGTGACGTCGAGGCCCGCCTCGCCGCCGCCGGCCCGTACGCGGACTCGGAGCTGACCCAGCCGGTGAGCCGCGACGCCGAGGCGGACCGCACCCAGCCGGTGCCCGCGTACCAGGGCACCCCGGCGGCCACGGCCGCCGCGGACGCCACCGAGCCGGTGCCGCCGCAGGCGGGCGCGGAGGCGACGCAGCACATTCCGGCGTACGCCGACTCCGAGCGCACCCAGCCGACCACGCCGCGCCAGCCGACGGCCGAGCAGGCAACGGACAGCGAGGCCACCATGGTCATCCCGCAGGCCGACGTGGAGAAGTTCCGCCGCTGACCCGACAGCCGCGACGAACCGGGGCGGGACCGCACGGTCCCGCCCCGCTTCGTGTCCGTCGCGGGACCACCCGGGCGCCGCGCGGCGGATAGGATTCCGGCATGACCTGGCGATGTTGATGCCCACCTGAGCGACGAGGCCGCGGGCCGCCGCGGACGCCGTGCATTCCGACCGGTGTCCGTCACGTCCCGTGGAAGGTTCCATGCTCGTCGCACCTGCCCGCGTACCAGCGACCCGCCGTCTGGCGGCGACGCTCTACGGGTACGCGTTCCTCACCGACCTCGTCCTGCTCTACCCGCTCTACGTGCTCCTGTTCGCCGACACCGGCTTGTCGGTCGGGCAGATCTCCTCACTGTTCGTGCTCTGGGCGGCCGCCGGCATCGTGCTGGAGGTGCCCTCCGGCGTGTGGGCGGACGCGGTGTCGCGCCGTCTGCTGCTGTGCCTGGCACCGCTGCTCGCCGCCGCCGGGTTCGCGCTCTGGGTGCTGCTGCCGTCCTATCCGGCGTTCGCCGTGGGCTTCCTGCTCTGGGGCGCCGGTGGCGCGCTGCGCTCCGGCGCGCTGGAGGCGCTCGTCTTCACCGAGCTGGGACGCCTCGGCGCGGCCGACAGGTACGCCCGGCTGATCGGCCGGGCCCGCACCGCCGAGGTGCTCGGCGCGGTCGGTTCCGGGGTGCTCGCCGGGCCGGTGTACGCGCTCGGCGGCTACCTCGCGGTCGGCGCGGCGAGCGTGGCGACCTGCCTGCTGGCGGCGGCCGTCGCGGCCCGCTTCCCGGAACACCGCCCGCCACCCGTCCCGGCGCTGCCGAGCGTCGCGCCCGCGGGTGCCGCCCCGGGGGACGAGCAGGGTGCCGGCGAGCCCGGCTGGCTGGACAGCCTGCGCCTGGGCCTGCGCGAGGTACGCGCCGACCGCCGCGTCCGTGCCGCCGTGCTGCTGGTCGCGGCGGTGACCGCGATCTGGGGTGGGCTGGACGAGTACACCGGGCTGCTGGCCGCCGACACCGGCACGGCGGAGGTGGGCGTACCGCTGCTGCTCCTGCTGGTCTGGGCCGGCATGACGGTGGGCGGGCTGCTCGCGCCGCTGGGCGAGCGGCTGTCCCACCGCGGCTACGCCGGCCTGCTGGTGTTCGCGGCCGGGGCGACGGCGGCCGGGGCGCTGCTGCGGCACCCGGCGGGGTTCCTGCTGCTGGCAGCGGCGTTCGCCGCGTTCCAGCTGGCCACCGTGCTCGCCGACGTGTGGCTCCAGGCCCGGATCGCCGGGTCGGCCCGGGCCACCGTCACGTCGCTGGCCGGGATGGCCACCGACCTGACCGTCGTCGCCTTCTACGCCGGGTACGGGCTGCTCGCCGGTGCGGTCGGAAACGCGGCTGCCTTCGCGTTCGCGGTGCTGCCGTACGTGCTGGTGGCGCTCTGGCTCCTCACCGGTCGAGCATGAATCGCCAGAAAGGGGACCAATGGTCGCGCTCGCGTCCTAGCGTGGGTCCGGACATCGGCGACCCCGGGAGACGATCGCGGTGACGTTGGAAGCAGAGCGCACGCTGCGCGACGAGGAGCAGACCGGGCTGGCGGAGCTGGCCGCCCAACTGCGGGTGGACGCCATCCGGTGCAGCACGGCGGCAGGCTCCGGGCACCCCACGTCCAGCCTGTCCGCCGCCGACCTGCTCGCCGTGCTCGTCGCCCGGCACCTGCGCTACGACTGGTCCTACCCGGGTAACCCCGGCAACGACCACCTGATCTTCTCCAAGGGCCACGCCTCCCCCCTGCTGTACGCGGTGTTCCGCGCCACCGGCGCGATCAGCGAGCAGGAACTGCTGGAGACGTACCGGCAGACCGGATCGCGCCTGCAGGGGCACCCGACGCCGGTGCTGCCCTGGGTGGACGTGGCAACCGGCTCGCTCGGGCAGGGCCTGCCGGTCGGCGTCGGGGTGGCGCTGGCCGCCCAGTACCTCGACCGGTCACCCGCGCACGTCTGGGTGCTCTGCGGCGACAGCGAGACCGCCGAAGGGTCGGTGTGGGAGGCGCTGGACAAGGCAGGCCACTACGGGCTGCGCAACCTCACCACGATCGTGGACGTCAACCGGTTCGGCCAGCGCGGCCCCACCGAACTGCAGTGGGACCTGGACACCTACCGGCGGCGCGTCGAGGCGTTCGGCTGCCACGCGATCGTGGTCGACGGCCACGACCTGGGCGCGATCGACGAGGCGTACGGGCAGGCCCGCGAGACGACCGGGCCGACTGTGGTGCTGGCCCGCACGGTCAAGGGCAAGGGCGTGCCCGAGGTGGAGAACGACCCCTCCTGGCACGGCAAACCGTTCGACCCGGAGCTGGCCGACCGGGCCGTCCGGGCGCTGGGCGGCCCCCGGCGGATCCGGGTCGCCGGCCCGAAACCACCGGCCGCGCCGCGCACCGCCCCGGCCGAGCACGGAGAGCCGGAACTGCCGCGATACGAGCGCGGGGCGAAGGCCGCCACGCGGGACGCGTACGGCGACGCGCTGCGCGCCCTCGGCGCCGCCCGGCCCGACGTGGTCGCGCTCGACGGCGAGGTCAGCGACTCCACGCGGGCGGAGTACTTCGCCACCGCGTACCCGGATCGGTTCTTCCAGATGTTCATCGCCGAACAGCAGCTCGCCGCCGCGGCGGTCGGCATGGCGGTCCGCGGCTACCGGCCGTTCGCGGCGACGTTCGCCGCGTTCTGGTCCCGGGCCTACGACTTCATCCGGATGGCCGGGGTGTCCCGGGCCGACATCGCGCTCGTCGGCTCGCACGCCGGAGTGGAGATCGGCCCGGACGGCCCGTCCCAGATGGGGCTGGAGGACATCGCGGCGCTGCGCGCGGTGCCCGGCTCCACGGTGCTCTGCCCGGCCGACGCGGTCTCCTGCGCGGCCCTGGTCGCCCAGATGCCCGACCACCCGGGTGTGACCTACCTGCGGACGACGCGCGGCAAGTACCCGGTGCTCTACGACGACACCGAGCCGTTCCCGATCGGCGGCAGCCGGATGGTGCGCGACGGCGGCGACGTGGCGCTGCTCGGCACCGGCGTGACCGTGCACCTGTGCCTCGCCGCCGCCGACGAGCTGACCCGCGAGGGCATCGACGCGCGCGTGATCGACATGTACTCGATCAAGCCGGTGGACCGGCAGCGCCTGGCCGAAGCCGTCGTGGAGACCGGCGGGCGGCTCGTCGTGGTCGAGGACCACTACCCGGAGGGCGGCCTGGGCTCCGCGGTGCTGGAGGCGCTCGCCGACCTGGGCGAACCCGCCCGGGTCAACCACCTGGCGGTACGCGGGCTGCCCGGCTCCGGCACCCCCGCCCAGCAGCTCGACCGGGCCGGCATCGGCGTCGGCGCGATCGTCTCGGCGGCGCGGGCCCTGGCCTGAGACGGCGTTCGCCCGGACCTGTGGCGCTCGCGGCCCGTGCCCACCTGGACGGGTGGCGCTCGCGGCCGTGTCCGTCCGGAACGGTGGCGCTCGCGGCCGTGTTTGCCGCGGCCGGCGGCGGGTAGCCACGCTGCCGTTGCGACGGGAGGACCGACGATGGCCGAACCCGAGTTCTACGCGCGGGTGTCCGCCCGCGCCGGCGTGCCGGTGGAGACGGCCCGCGCGCTGACCGAGGCGACGCTGCGCACGCTCGCCGAACGGATCAGCGGCGGCGAGGCCGACGACCTGTCCGCGCACCTCGCGCACGAGTTGCGTCCGCTGCTGGCCCGCGCCCGGGTCGAAGATCCCGAGGTCTTCGGGTACGACGAGTTCCTGCGCCGGGTCGCCGAGCGCTCCGGCGCGACGCCGTCCGACGCCGAGCGCGGCGCCCGGGCGGTGTTGCAGGCGCTGCACCGGGTGGTCGGGCCGGCCCAGTTCAACCGGGCGCTGTCCCAGCTGCCGCGCGAGATCGCCGAGCTGGCCCAGCCCACCCCGCGCCCCGCTTAGGTGTAAGGAAGGGCCCCTTGTTAACGCCTCCGGTAGAGGAAGGGCCCCTTCTTAACACCCGCCGCGAGCGCTGCACCGCGTCGGCGCCGGGGAGGCGTCACTCGGGCGACGCGTCCAGGTAGACCCAGCGGCCGTTCTCGCGGGCGAAGCGGCTGTGCTCGGCCAGCACGCCCGCCCGGCCGTCCTCGCGGTAGTGCGCCCGGAACCGGACCGTCCCGGTGCTGTCGAACAGGCCGCCCTGCCTGGTCTCCACGATCTCCAGCCGGGTCCAGCGGGTGCCCGGGTCCAGCTCCAGCCGCTCCGGGCGTGTGGTGGAGTGCCAGCTGTGCCGCAGGTAGGCGGCGTCGCCGCGCGCGAACGCGCTGAACCGGGACCGCATCAGCGCCTCCGCGGTCGCCGCCGTCGCCTCGCCCCGGTGGACCGGGGCGCAACAGTCCGCGTACGGCCGGCCGGTGCCGCACGGGCAGGCCGCCGACCGTTCACCCCGTCTCGCCATGCCACGATTCTCCCAAGCTGCGGAGAGGTGTTAACAAGGGGCCCTTCCTCTACCGGAGGCGTTAACAGGGGGCCCCTCCTTACACCTCAACCCAGTAGGCTTCCTCGACCATGAGTGTGAGTCCCACCCAGCGGGTTCTCGATCCCGCGCAGGTCCGCCGCTACCTCGCCGCCTCGCTCGGGCCCGGCGCCGAGGTGGCCGACTGCGGCCCGCTGACCGGGGGCGGCTTCGCCGCCGTCTGGCAGGTACGCCTCACCGACGGCCGCGACGTGGTGCTCAAGGTCGGTCCGCCGCCGCACGTACCGCTGCTGCGCTACGAGCGCGACATGATCGGCGCGGAGGCGCACTACCTGCGCCTGGTGGCCGACCGCGCACCGGGGGTGCCCACGCCGGAGCTGCTGCACCACGGCCGCCACCCCGAACTGGGTGACTGGCTGCTCATGGCGCGGCTACCAGGTCGTACCCTCTGGGACCTGAGCCAGGCCGGCGCGGACGTCGGACCGCTGCGCGCGGAGTTCGGCCGCGCGCTCGCCGCGCTGCACACGGTGACCGGCGGGCGGTACGGCTACGACGGCGACCGGGCCTCCGGCGCCACGTGGCGGGACGCCTACACGGCCATGGTGGACGACATGCTCGCCGACGCCGCGGACTGGGCGGTGCCGCTGCCGGTGCCGGCGTCCCGGATCCGGGAGCTGGTGGCGCGGCACGCGGCGGTGCTCGACGCGGTCGACCGCCCGGCGCTGCTGCACTTCGACGGCTGGGCCGGGAACGTGCTCGCCGTCGACGGGCCGGACGGCACGCCGCGCCTGAGCGGCCTGGTCGACGGCGAACGGTACCTGTGGGGCGACCCGCTGATGGACCTGGTGTCACCGCTGCTGTTCCGCCGCGCCGAGGACGAGCCGGACGAACCACTGGTACGCGCCTACCGCGAGGCGGCGCCGTTCCCGCTGGACGCCGAGGCGCGGCGGCGGCTCGGGCTCTACCGGCTGTATCTCTACCTGCTGATGACCGTCGAGATGCCCAGCCGCAACATCACCGCCGACAACGACCCGGGCCGGGTGGAGCTGCTGGCGGACCTGCTCGGCGCGGAACTGGCCGACCTGGCGCGCTGAGCCTCACCGGGTCGCGGTGGCGAAGACGACGATGTTGTCCGGGTAGCTGCCGGTACCCGGGTCGAACCGCCCGCCGCACGTGATCAACCGGAGCCGCGCCGCCGCGTCGCCGCCGTAGACCCGCGCGGTGGGGAAGCGCTCCTTCGGGTACGCCCCGACGCCGTCCACTGTGAACGTCGCGGTGCGCCCGTCGGCCCGCAGCACCCGGATCGTGTCGCCGGGGCGCAGCCGGCCGAGGTCGAAGAAGACCGCCGGGCCGTGCTGCGAGTCGACGTGCCCGACCAGCACCGCGTTGCCGGCCTGGCCGGGGGCGGGACCGGGGTGGTACCAGCCGGTGACCTCGGGGCGTTCCAGCGGCGGCACCTCGAGCGCACCGTCCGCGTCGGTGGCGACCGGGACGATCTCGGCGTCGACGCCGATGCGCGGGACGGTGACCCGCACCGGCGTGGACCGGGGGAGCGGCGGGCCGGCCGTACCGGGGCGTTCGGTGGCGGGCGCGGCGGAGGCGCCGGGCTGCGGTGGTGACGCCGACGTGGTGCCGAGCCCGGCCGAGACCAGCCCGGTGCCGGTGGCGGCGGCGACGGTGACGGCGGTGACCAGGACGGCGGTGTGCAGGCGCGAGCGGCGCTGCGACTCCGACAGCATCCCACCTCCGTTCGACGGGGACGCGGCGCCCGCGCCGGAGCATCCGGCGCGGGCGGACCGCTCGGCGTGCTTCTCAGGCTGCGGCGTCCGCGCGGCGGCGGCGGATGACCGCGTACGCGCCGCCGGCGAGCGCCCCGGCGGCCAGGACGCCACCGGCGATCAGCACTCCGGTGTCGCCGTCGCGTCCGCCGCCACCGGCCTGCGCGCCGCCGATCGGCGTGACGGTGAACGTGGCGCTGCCGCCGTCGCTGCCGTCGCCGCACGTGGTGGCCACGGTGTACGTGCCGAGCGTGAACCCGGCGGTGAACAGTTCGGCGCTCAGGCCACCGCCCGCGGCCGCCGTGGTGGACCGGACGTTCTGGTCCCGGTCCGGGCCGGTGACCCGGAAGATCGCGTCACCGGCGTTCGGGTTGCACGTGGTGGTCAGCACGACGGTGCCGCCGACCGGGGTGGTGGCGGGTGAAACTCTGGTGTCCGCCAGCGCGGCGGCCGGGAGCAGCAGTGCGCCGAGGCCCACGCCGAACGCCGCCGATCCGAGAAATGACTGTGCCTTCATCCGCGTCTTCCCTCACTTTTCGTCCGCTGTAGGCGTGGGACGTCGTTCGGGTGGCCAACTCCGTGACGAGCACCGGTGTGGCCAACACTAGGAGGGTTGCGGCGGTCACTGGGGGTAATTGAGAAATCTTCGTTGCCGTCCGGTGTGCTCCCTGCCGCCACCGGAGGGTGGACATGCCGGGCCAGGCCGGACGGCGTGCCGTCCCGCTTCGCCGCGTCTGGGGCCGCTGTCCGGTTCGCCCTACCGGGCCGGCGGCTCCGGCCGGACCAGGCCGGTGTCGTACGCGAGCACCACCGCCTGGATCCGGTCGCGCAGGCCCAGCTTGGCCAGGATCGCCGACACGTGTGTCTTCACGGTGGCGGTGCTCAGGTGCAGCCGGGCGGCGATCTCCGCATTGGACAGTGCCCGCGCGGTGAGCGTCAGCACCTCCCGTTCGCGGGCGGTCAGCACGGCGAGCGCGTCACCGGCAGGCGTGGCCGCGGGCAGCCGGTCGGCGTACCGGTCCAGCAGCCGCCGGGTCACCGTCGGCGCGAGCAGCGCCTCGCCCCGGGCCACCACGCGTACCGCCTCGGCGAGGTCGGCCGGGCGGGTGTCCTTGAGCAGGAACGCGCTCGCCCCGGCGCGCAGCGCGGCGTAGACGTGCTCGTCCAGGTCGAACGTGGTGAGCATGACCACCCGGGCCGGGTTGCCGGCGGCCACCAGGTCGCGGGTGGCGGCGATGCCGTCGCGGCGGGGCATCCGCACGTCCATCAGCACCACGTCCGGCTTCGTGCGGGTCGCTACCTCGACGGCCTCGACGCCGTCGGCGGCCTCGCCGACCACGCTCAGGTCGGGGCGCGCGTCGAGGACGGTGCGCAGCCCGGCGCGGATCAGCTCCTGGTCGTCGGCGACCACCACCCGCACGGTCACCGGTCCGCCCCGACCGGAAACCGCGCGTGGACCCGGAATCCGCCGGCCGGCAGCGGGCCGGCGTCGAGCGTGCCGCCGAGCAGCCGGGCCCGCTCCCGCATGCCGACGATGCCGCGCCCGGTGGACGTACCGGGCCGGCGGGCGGGTGCCGGGCCGTCGTTGACGACCTCCAGCCGCAGCACCCCGTCGCCGTAGCGGACGTCGACGTCGGCACGGGTGGCGTGCCCGTGGCGCAGCGCGTTCGTCAGCGACTCCTGCACGATCCGGTACGCCGACAGCTGCACCCCGCCGGGCAGCGCCTCGCCGTCGCCGTCGCGCCGCAGCGTGACCGGCAGGCCGACCGCCCGTACCGCGTCGGCGAGCGCGTCGAGCTGTGCCAGTCCCGGCTGCGGTCCGTCCGGATCGGATCCGTCGTCGAGGGCGAGCGCGTGCAGCATGGCCCGCAGCTCGGTGAGCGCCGACCGGGCCGCTGTGTCGATCGCGGCGAGCGCGGCGCGGGCCTGCTCCGGCTGCTCGTCGAAGACGTCCTCGGCGGCGGCGGCCTGCACGGCGATGACCGCGACGTGGTGCGCGACCACGTCGTGCAGCTCCCGGGAGATGCGCTCCCGTTCGGCCGCGCGGACTTGCCGTTCGCGTTCGCAGCGCCGCTGCGCCTGGCCGCGCTGCAACTCGCCGAGCGCCCACGCCAGGTCCAGTGCGATCACCGCCAGCAGCAGGTCCCGCCAGCCGCCGGTGAGCAGCTTCCACGGCGTGGGCGCCATCAGCAGACCGAGCGCGACGAGCGAGTAGCGCGGTGGGCGCAGCCGGGCCACGTACGCCATCGGGATGGCGACCAGGCCGAGCCAGCCGAGCTGCGGGCAGAGCGCCTCCAGGCCGACGCCCGCCAGCGCGGCGACGGTGAGGGCGTACCCCGGGTGGCGCCGGATCCACAGCAGACAGCTGGCCTGCGCGACGGCGAGGCCGACCGCGACGGCGGTCCCGCCGGTCGTGTCCGGGCCGGCGTCGGAGGCCAGCAGCGCGAGCAGGCACACGGCGAGGCTGACGGTGGCGATGCCGCCGTCGAGCAGCAGCAGGAACCGGGTCCGGGACGCGCACCTCATGTCCGGATGCTAGGCCGCCGGGTCGCCGCTTCTCATCGGTCGCCAGACGGAGATCCGGGCCGGTGCTCGGTCCGGGGACCGAGCCGGGAACCGCTCCGCGGCCCGATCCGCGCGGCGGCCCGCCGGACCTAGCGTCCCCGGTAGTCGTCCCGAAGTGGAGGAGTCACCGATGGAGACCACGATCCCGACCGTCGCCACCCGCCCGAATCGCCGCCGGGACCGTCTGCTCACCGTGCTCGCGGCGTCCGCCGCCGCGCTGCTGGGCTGGGTTCTTGCGGTGCCGGTGGCCGGCGTGGAGCTGGTCGCGCGTACCGGCTCGACCGACCAGCGGGTGACGCCGGTGGCCGTGGTGGTGAGCGCGCTGCTCGCCGGGCTGGCCGGCTGGGCGCTGCTGGCCCTGCTGGAGCGGCTGACCGCCCGGGCCCGGACCGCCTGGACGGTGGTCGCGGCCGTGGTGCTGCTGGTTTCCCTCCTCGGGCCGCTCGGCGGGGGAGTGGGCGGGGCGGCGACGCTGACGCTCGTGGCGCTGCACCTGGTCGCGGGCGCGGTGCTGATCACCGGCCTGCGGTGGACCGCCGCCGGGTGACGGGCGGCCCCGGGCCGCCGCGACGGGGGGCGGCCGGCCCGGGGCCTCCTGGAGAACTAGCCTCCTAGGACGCCCTACGGGACGTGCGGCCAGGCACCCGGAAATTTCTCCGCCACCGATGTCGAGAACGGACGGGCAGCGTCGTCCCCGGAGTGAACGCGGCCAGAATGGGCCGCACCACTGCACGAGGAGACACTCATGAAGTACCTGCTCCTGAAGCACTACCGTGGCGGCCCCACCCCGGTCACCGACATGCCGATGATCGACAAGTGGACGCCGGAGGAGATCTCCGCGCACGTGACCTACATGCAGGAGTTCGCGGCGCGGCTGCAGGAGAGCGGCGAGTACGTCGACGGTCAGGCGCTCGCCCCGGAGGGCACGTTCGTCCGCTACGACGGCGAGGGACGCCCCCCGGTCACCGACGGTCCGTTCGCCGAGACGAAGGACCTCATCGCCGGCTGGATGGTGATCGACGTGGACAGCTACGAGCGAGCGCTCGAACTGGCCGCCGAGCTGTCGGCCGCGCCGGGGCAGGGCGGCAAGCCGATCCACGAGTGGCTGGAGCTGCGTCCGTTCCTGACCGCACCGCCCACCATCACCGAGTGACCCGTCCGATGGACGAGGTCGCGCTGCGCAGCCTCATCCCGGGCGTGCTCGGTGTCCTCGTCCGCCGCGGAGCCGACTTCGCGGCGGCCGAGGACGCCGTACAGGACGCGCTGATCGAGGCGCTGCGTGTCTGGCCGGCCGACCCGCCCCGCGACCCGTTGGGCTGGCTGGTCACAGTGGCGTGGCGGCGGTTCCTGGACGCGGTCCGCGCCGACGCCGCCCGGCGCCGACGGGAGGACCTGATCGAGGAAGAGCCGCCGCCCGGCCCGGTGCCCGCCGTGGACGACACGCTGCGGCTCTACTTCCTCTGCGCGCATCCGTCGCTGAGCCCGTCGTCGGCCGTCGCGTTGACGCTGCGCGCCGTCGGCGGGCTCACCACCCGGCAGATCGCGCAGGCGTACCTGGTGCCGGAGGCCACCATGGCGCAGCGGATCAGCCGGGCCAAGCGCACCGTCTCCGGGGTTCGCCTCGACCAGCCCGGTGACGTCGCCACCGTGCTGCGCGTGCTGTACCTGGTGTTCAACGAGGGCTACTCCGGCGACGTGGACCTGGCCGCCGAGGCAATCCGGCTCACCCGCCAACTCGCCGCCGCGATCGACCATCCCGAGGTGGCCGGGCTGCTCGCGCTCATGCTGCTGCACCACGCCCGCCGGGCCGGCCGGACCGCGCCCGACGGCAGCCTGGTGCCGCTGGCCGAGCAGGACCGCAGCCGGTGGGACACCACGCTGATCGCCGAGGGCGTGGGCATCCTGCAGACCGCGCTGTCCCGCGACCGGCTCGGCGAGTTCCAGGCCCAGGCCGCGATCGCGGCACTGCACGCGGACGCGCCCACCGCCGCGGAGACCGACTGGGTGCAGATCGTCGAGTGGTACGACGAGCTGGTGCGCCTGACCGGCAACCCGATCGCCCGGCTCAACCGGGCGGTCGCGGTCGGCGAGGCGGACGGCCCGCGCGCCGGGCTGGCGGCGCTCGCGGCGCTTGACGACACGCTGCCCCGGTACACGGCGGTGGTCGCGTACCTGCACGAACGCGACGGCGACCCGGACCGGGCGGCCGCGTTGTACGCGGAGGCGGCCCGTCGCGCGCCCAGCCTGGCCGAACGCGACCACCTGAACCGGCAGGCGGCCCGCCTCAACTCCCGCCGCCCCGGATAAACCGGTCGGCCACGTACGTCGCCGCTGGTAGGTTGCCTCGCCGTGACGGGGGAACGGCTGGGCGGGCGCTTCGCCCGACTGTGGACGGCGAGCACGCTGTCCGCATTGGGAAGTGGGATGGCGACGGTGGCGGCGCCGCTGTACGTGGCGTCGATCACCGACGATCCGCTGGTGGTGTCGGCCGGGGCGGCGGTGTCGTGGCTGCCGTGGTTGCTGTTCGCGCTACCCGGTGGCGTGCTGGCGGACCGGGTGGACCGGCGGTGGCTGATGGTGGTCATCGACTGGGTGCGGGTCGCCGCGCTGGTCGTGCTGGCGGTGGCGATGCTCGCCGACCGGGCCGGGATCGCTCTGCTCTACGCGGTGCTGTTCGTGGTGAACACCGGCGAGGTGGTGTTCCGGACCGCCGCGCAGGCGGTGCTGCCGGCGGTGGTGCCGCGCTCGATGCTGGAACGCGCCAACGGCTGGCTGGGCGGCGGCACCCAGGTGATGCAGAACATGATCGCCGGCCCGCTCGGCGGGTTCCTGTTCGTGCTGGCGGCGTCGCTGCCGTTCGCGCTCAACGCCGGCACGTACGCGCTCAGCGCCGTCCTGGTGGGGTTGCTCGCCGGGACGTACCGTGCCGGGCCGGCGCCGGACGAGCGGCGGTCGGTACGGGCGGAGGTCGCGGAGGGGTTCCGCTGGCTGTGGCGGCAGCGGCTGCTGCGCACCATGACCGTGCTGATCGGCCTGCTCAACGTCACGCTCACCGCCGCGGTGGCGGTGCTGGTCCTGCTCGCCGGGGAGCGGCTGGGCCTCGGCTCGGTCGGCTACGGCGCGTTGTTCACCTGCATGGCGGTGGGCGGGGTGCTCGGCTCGCTGGTGGGGGACCGGCTGATCGCCGCGATCACGCCCACCTGGACGGTGCGGACGGGGCTGCTGGTCGAGGCGGGACTGCACCTGGCGCTCGCCGCGTCCCGCAGCGCGGTCGTGGTCGGGTTCGCGCTGTTCGCGTTCGGGGCGCACAGCGCGCTGTGGAACATCGTGGCGAACTCGCTTCGGCAGCGGCTCACGCCGCCGGCGTTGATGGGCCGGGTCGGCAGCACCACGTTGTTCGTCGCGGCGGGCGGCAACTGCGTCGGCGCGCTGCTCGGTGGCGTGGTGGCGGCCCGGTTCGGCATCACCGCCCCGTACTGGGTCGGTTTCGTCGTGGCGGTCGCGGTGATCGCCGCGACGTGGCGGGTCTTCGACCGGGCGACGGTGGCCGCCGCCTACGCCGATCCGGCCCCGCAGAAGCCCGCGCCGGTGGCCTGAGCGCGGGGCGGCCGGGGCCGCCGGAGGCCGATGTGGCAGCGTGGCCGGATGCACGCATCCTTCCCGGTCGACGTCGACCTCGCGCTGGTCGGCGGCGGCGGCGCCGCGTCCCTGGTCCTGGCCGCGCTGGACCGGCACGGCGTGACCGGGCTGCGGGTCGCGGTGGTCGACCCGGTGCACAAACGCGGCCAGGACCGCACCTGGGCGTTCTGGGGCCTGCCCGGCGACGATCTCGACCCGCTGTTGAGCGCGAGCTGGTCGCAGGTCGACGTGGTCACGCCCGCCGCCCGCCGCGTCCTGTCGCTCGACCCCCTGCGGTACGGCATGCTGCGCTCCGCCCCGGTCTACGACCGGGCTGCCGAGGCCGAGCGGCGGCTGGACGCGGTCCGGATCAGCGCCCCGGCGGGGGAACTGCGCGACGACGGTGAGCGGGTCACGGTCCGCGACCCGGACGGCCGGGACCTGGTGCGGGCCGGCTGGGTGCTCGACTCGCGGCCACGGCGGCCGAGGCGGCCGGGACGTACCAGCTGGTTGCAGCACTTCCGCGGCTGGTGGCTGACCGCCGACCGGCCGACGTTCGACCCGCAGCGGGCGGTGCTGATGGACTTCCGCACCCCGCAGCCGCAACGCGGCGTCTCCTTCGGGTACGTGCTGCCTGTCGACGACCGGTTCGCGCTCGTCGAGTACACCGAGTTCGGGCCGGAACTGCTCGACGACGCGGGCTACGACGCGGCGCTGCGCGGGTACGCCGACCTGCTCGGCCTGGACCTGACCGCGCTGCGGGTGCGGGAGGTCGAGAACGGCGTGATCCCGATGACCGACGGCCCGTTCGAGTCCCGCCCGAGCCCCCGGGTGGTGCGGCTGGGCACCGCGGGTGGGGCGACCCGCCCGTCCACCGGCTTCACGTTCTCCGCGATGCTGCGCCAGGCCGACCAGGTGGCCCTGGCGCTCGCCGCCGGCCGTCCGCCGGTGCCGGCGCCCGCGTACCCGGGACGGCACCTGTGGATGGACGCGGTGGCGCTGCGCGCGCTGGACCGGGGGCACGTCGGCGGGGTGGAGTTCTTCGAGCGGCTGTTCGACCGCAACCCGCCGGAGCGGGTGCTGCGGTTCCTCGACGGCGTGACCAGCCCGGCGGAGGACCTGGCGGTGATGCGGTCCAGCCCGCTGCTGCCGATGACCGGCGCGGTGCTCGGCGACGCGGCCGGCCGGCTGCGCGCCCGCCTGCGCCGCTAGCCGGTCGCCTCGGCGACGCGGTCGCGCACCAGCGTCCGCAAGCCCTCCATCGGGTCGCCGTCGCCCGCGCCGAGCCGGTTGCGCACCGCCGCCACCGTCAACCCCAGTTCGGGGTACGCGAACGCGAGGCTGCCGCCACTTCCGGCGGTGCCGAACGATCCGTCGTCCTCGACCGCGTACCCGAGCCCGAACGTGCTCTCCTGCGCGAACACCCACTCCGGCGCGCGTACCGCCGGGGCGGACACCTCCCGCATCCGCTCGGCGGAGATCAGCCGCACCCCGTCGACCGGGCCGAGCAGCGCCGCGTACATCCGGGCCACCGCGCGGGCGCTCATCGTGCCGACCGACGGCACGTCGGCGCGCAGCACGTCGGGGCGGGAGCCGATGACGGTGTCCGGCCGTACGGCGGGTGGGGCCACCGCGTCGAAGTGCGGCAGGTTGGCCCCGGCCCAGGTCATCAGCGCGGACAGGCCGGCGTCCTCCAGCCGGGCCAGGCGGGGCAGGTCCGCCTCCGGTACGCCGAGGAACAGCTCCCGGTCCACGCCGAGGGGCCCGGCCACCTCCTGCGCCAGCACCCGCGAGATCGGCGCGCCGGTGACCCGCCGGACCACCTCGCCGAGCAGCCAGCCCCACGTCCACGCGTGGTACGCGAGCCGCTCGCCGGGTGCCCACAGCGGCCGCGCGTCGGCGAGCAGGTCGCACATGCGCGTCCAGTCGGTGAAGTCCTCCGGCGTGACGTCGGCCGGCAGCGCGGGCAGGCCGGCGGTGTGGGTGAGCACGTGCCGCAGCGTGATGCCGCCCTTGCCGTGCCGGGCGAACTCCGGCCACACCGCGGCGAGCGGCAGGTCGTAGTCAAGGCGTCCCCGCTCGGCCAGCACGTGCACCACGGTGGCGGTGAGACCCTTGCCGGTGGAGACGGCGTGCACGGGCGTGTCGGCGGTCATCGGCCTGCCGGTGGTGGTGTCGGCGAGCCCGGCCTGCTCGGTGAGGATCGCGACCCCGTCCAGGTACGCGGCCACCTGCACGCCGGTCTCCCGGCCGGAGGAGACCAGCTCGTCGATCGTCGCCCGTACCTCGGCCCGCAGGCCGTCCCACCGCGTGTCCACGATCTCGCAGCGTGCCAGACCGGCGTGCCGTCCGTCGCATGCTTTTCCGTGGCCCGGCGGCTCGGTGCCAGCACCGGCGCTCGTGGGTGGCGTCGTCACCCCGATCGGCGCGGTGGCGCCCGGCTGTCTGCTCGGCGATGCCCGGCGGCTCGGTGCCGGCCGTCGGCGGCCTCAGCGGGCGACCGGCGTCGGCGCGCCGGTTCCCTGGGCGGGCAGCGGGTTCGTGTCGCCGGTGAGCAGCCGGGCGCGCAGCGCGGCGATCGTCTCCTCGCCGACGCCGAGCCGGCCGGTCACGTAGCCGCGCACCGAACCGTGGGCGGCCCGCAGGTCGGCCAGCGCCAGCCGGATGATCTCGGCCGGGGCCCGCCCGTACGCCGGCCAGCCCGGCGTCGCGCCGCCGTTGCGGTCCCGCCACTCGGCGACCAGCCGGTCGGTGGCGTGCTCGGTGAGCGCGAAGTCCGCGGCGATCTGGTCGTCGTCCACGTCGAGCACTGACAGCACCAGCGCGGCGAGCAGGCCGGTGCGGTCCTTGCCGGAGGCGCAGTGGAACACCAGCGGATGCTCGCCGTCCGCGATCACCTCGATCGCCCGGCGCAGCTCGGCCACGCCGTCCTCGGCCACCTCGGCGTACCGGTCGGCCAGGTAGCGCCACGGGTCCACGCCGGGGTCGATGTCGGCCTGCACGTACGGCCGGTGCTCGATGCTCAGGTTGTGCCAGGTCACGCCGAGGCTCTCCGGCGCCCGGCCGCGGCCGGCGATCTCCCACGGGTACCGCAGGTCGATCACGGTGCGGACGCCGAGCGCCGCGAACCGTTCCAGGTCGTCACCGGCGAGCTTGGCCAGCGAGTCGGAACGGTAGAGCCGGCCCCGGGCGACGGTGCGGCCGTCGCCGGTCCGCCAGCCACCCAGGTCACGGAAGTTGCAGAGGGTGGCGAAGTCCGGGGGAGTGGTCATCCCGGCACGCTAGCCGGGCACGGCGGGTCCTGTGGTCCCGCGCGCTCGCGTACCCGGTAGGTTGCCGGGCATGGCGGAGGCGGAGACCGGCCGGGTCGTGGAGATCTGGACCGACGGCGCGTGCAGCGGCAATCCCGGGCCCGGCGGCTGGGGCGCGGTGCTGCGCTGGGGCGGGCACGAGCGGGAGCTGTGCGGCGGCGAGGCCACCCCGACGACGAACAACCGGATGGAGCTGACCGCTGCCATCCGGGCGCTGGAGAGCCTCACCCGCCCGGTCACGGTACGCCTGCACACCGACAGCACGTACGTCCGTAACGGCATCACCGGCTGGCTGAACTCGTGGAAGCGCAACGGCTGGCTGACCGCCGCGAAGCAGCCGGTGAAGAACGCCGACCTGTGGCAGGCGCTGGAGGCGGCCTGCTCCCGGCACGACGTGACCTGGCTGTGGGTCAAGGGGCACAACGGGCACCCGGAGAACGAGCGCGCGGACGCGCTGGCGAACCGGGGCATGACCGAGGCGCGGGGCGCCAGCGCGGCCGCCACCACCCCGCGCGCGCGTCAGCGCAGCGGCCGGCCCTCCTCGATCTCCTCCGGCTCCTCGGACGGATCGCCGGTGCCGGAGACGGCCGCCACGTCGTAACCGGCGCGGCTGACCTCCCGTGCCGAGCGCCGGTCCTCGGCGGGCAGGTCGGCGAAGTCGTCACCGGTGTCGTCGGTGGTGTGCAGGGACTCGCCCGGCGGGCGCAGGGACGCCTCGTACGCGGTAGCGCCGTCGGGTTCGTCGCCGGCGGCGCGGCCGAAGGACTGTTCACTGGTCATGTCGCACTCCTGCCCGCAGCGGGTGACGGCAAACGTTCGGGTCGCCCGAGCCCTGGCGACGGGCCCGGTTCGTTCGGTGGCCCGGGTTCGGCCGGTGCTCGCGCCCGGTCAGCGGGCCGCGTCCGGGTGGGTCGGCATCGAGGAGCCGCCCGAGCTGCTGCCGGAGGCGCCGCCCGCCATGCCGGATCCGTTGTCCTCGGTCACCTCGTCCGGTTTCGGCGTGCCGGGGGCGGGCGCCGGCACGTCGGTGTCCGCTGCCGTCTGCACCAGCGGAACCTGCCCGGCCTCGTCCTCGGCGTGCGCCGGGTCGACCGGCTCCTCACCGTCGCGTGCCCGATACCCCACCGGTGGCCCCTCCCGTCGGTCGACGTCGTCCGCGCCGCCTACCCCACCCCACCCCCACCAAACCCACGCGCCTCCGCCCGGTCCCGGCGTCGCAGTTGACCAAGGACTTTGTGTCCCGATCCAGCCCTGAACCCCGACCCAAACTCCTTGATCACCGCCGAGGTGGCCCTGGCGGGCCGGCCGAGGGGGTGATCAAGGAGTTTGTGGCCTGGCGGCGGGCGGAAATGGACACAAAGTCCTTGATCGTCGCGGTGCGGGGGTGGGGTGGGAGCGGGTGCCAAGATGCGGGCGGGCCGGGGGTCGGCGTGAGTGGCGTCGGCGGCGGGGGCGCGCGTGGGTGGCGTCAGCGGGGCTGGCGGCGGCGCTGCCGGGGCTGGGGGCGGGCCGGGGTCAGCGTCAGGGTCCAGTGGGCCGGGCGGCGTAGCCCCGGCGGCAGGACCGTGCGGTGGTCGCCGCGCGCGGCGTCGAGCTGCGACTGGTGCGTGAACAGGCACTCGCTCAGGTCCGCGCCGCGCAGGTCGGCCCCGCGCAGGTCCGCGCCGGTCAGGTCGGCGGCGCCGAGGCGTACGCCCCGCAGGTCGGCCCCGATCAGGCAGGCGCCCCGCAGGTTCGCCCCGGCCAGCGGGGTACGGCGCAGGTCCACCCCGATCAGCATCGCACCCCGGCGGTCCGGCCCGGCCTTTCCGGCGCGGGCCCGCTCGGCGGCGCGGGACAGCAGTCGGTTGGCCCGGTCCCGGTGTGCGTCGACGTCGAGTGCGAGCAGCTCGTCGGGGGTGCCGTCGGTGAGCCGGCCGGTCTCGTCCAGCGCGGCGGCCAGCTCGTCGCGCAGCGGCCCGGGCGGGGTCAGGCGTACCGCCTCGGTCAGGTACCACAGCAGCTCGTGCAGCGGCCGCAGCACCGCGAAGCTGTCGAACATCCGTTGCGCGGTGGCCGGGTCAGCCCGCCAGTCGCGGCCGGCGAACGTGTGCCCGGTGAGGTGCTGTCCGGCGCCGAAACAGTCGAACACGGTGCAACCGGGGAAGCCGCGTTCTCGCAGCTCGGTGTGGATGCCGCAGCGGAAGTCGGCGCCCAGGTTCGGGCAGGGCCGCCCGGCGGGCTTGTCGATGGCGAAGTCGGCCGACGCGGTGAACGCCGGCGCGACGCAGCAGACCCCGGCGCAGCGCGAACAGTCCGCCCGCAATTCCCGCCCGCCGCCCGCCACGCCCGACTCCACCACCACGGTCCCCATTCTCCGCACCCACCCCGCCCACCTGCCCACCCACCCCACCCCGCCCACTCCGTCGATCATGAGGTTGACGGCGACAAACCGGACCGGGACCGCCGCCAACCTCATGATCAACGCTGAAGGGGTGGGGTGGCGTCAGAAGGTGAAGAGGGAGGCGGTGGTGCGCTGCATCAGGCAGGCGTTGGCGAACGTCCGGGTGTAGGCGACCGGGCGGTTCTGCCAGAAGCCCACGGCGCGGGCGACCACCGGGGCGTACTGCGACGTGCACGGCGCGCCGTCCACGTCGAGCGCGTCCAGGTCACCGTCGACACGGGCGACGAGCCGGCAGGCGGTGATCGGGTCGGGGTGCAGGCCGCCGGTCGGCCCGCAGGTCAGCACCGTGGCGCGCACGCCGGCGCCGTCGTCGACGGTGAGCAGCAGCACCGAGGGGGTCTGCGGGCCGGGGCGCGGCGCGGCCTGCGCGGGGGAGGCCGGCGCGGCGAGGCCGCCGAGCGCGGCGGCCAGGGCCAGTGCGGCGGTACGTCGGGCGAAGGGCATGGGTGGTCCTTCCGTCGGGGCCCCGGGTGAGGGCCGGTGGACGGCCCGGTACGTCGTGCGAACCGGACCGCCGAGAACCCTAGGTGGACGGTGTGAACGCGAAGCGTCACGAAGTGTTACGACGGTCGACCGCGACGCCCGTCCGCTGTGACATCGGCGTACGGGAATGCCCGAACGGCTGACAACCGCCCGAGTGCCTTGCGGCAACGCATTCCGAATTCGCGAAACGCCTGCCTGAAAGGCTGACAACCGAATCGCGCCGTTATTGCGCCGATGCATTCCGTGCGCCGGATCGTTGTCAATGCGCGACAACCGGAACGGCCGTTACCGGAACGATTCTTTTCGGCGTACCCAAGCGCTTTACCGTCGGGTGGCAGGGCGTTTTCGTCCCCGTCGGGAGGACTGCTCATGAGCGAACTGTCGTACCCACCGGCCGTCCCCGGCCCCGACGTCGAGGCCGTTCCCGGCCCGCCCGGCCGGCCCGGCGAATTCGTCGGCCGGTCACCCGGCCGGCTCGCCTGGATGCGGCTCAGACGCGACCGTACGGCCCGGGCCAGCGCCGTCACACTCGCCGTCGCCGCCCTGGTCGCGCTCGGCGCGCCACTGCTGGGACGGCTCACCGGAATCGACCCGACCGACAAGTTCGTCGACCGGCTCAACGATTTCGGAATGCCGATCGGGTACGCCGGCGGAATCAGCTCCGACCATTGGCTCGGACTCGAGCCCGGCAGCGGCCGGGACATCCTGATGCAGCTGGTCTACGGCCTGCGGACGTCGTTGTTCATCGCGTTCGCCTCGGCGCTGCTGGCCTCCGGAATCGGTGTCGCGGTCGGTGTGCTCGCCGGGTGGGCCAGAGGCTGGCTGGACGGCGTCGTCAACTGGCTGATCGACCTCACGCTCGCGTTCCCGTTCCTCATCTTCGCCCTCGCGGTCATCCCGATCCTGCAGGACCGCTTCTACTCCGACCGGGAGGCGCCGTCGCCCGCGTTCCGGGTGGCCCTGATCGTCGCCACCTTCGGCCTGTTCAGCTGGACGTACACCGCGCGGCTGGTCCGCGGCCAGGTGATCTCGCTGCGGGAGCGCGAGTTCGTCGAGGCGGCCCGGGCCGCCGGTGCCGGCACCGCGCACATCCTGCTGCGGCAGCTGCTGCCGAACATCTGGGCGCCGATCCTGGTCACCGTCTCGCTGATGGTGCCGCAGTTCATCGCCATCGAGGCGGCGTTGGCGTTCGTCAACATCGGCGTCACCGAACCCACGCCCGACCTGGGCCGCATGATCTTCAACAGCATCGGCTACGTCGCGAGCGACCCCTGGTACACCCTGTTCCCCGGGTTGACGGTCTTCCTGCTGGTCCTGGCGTTCAACCTGCTCGGCGACGCGCTGCGCGACGCGCTGGATCCCCGCTCCACCCGGTAGTCCCCACGGCCATCAGTGCCCGGCCGGCGGGGGCCGCCGGGCAGGAAGGGAGCACATCGTGCGCGCACGAACCCGGACACTGACAGGTGTCCTCGCCGTGGCGGCGCTGGCCGCCGCCGGCTGCAGCCCCACCACCGACGACGGTGGCGGTGACGACCAGAAGACCAAGACCCAGAGCGGCTCGATCTCGTACGAGGCCGCCGACAACCAGGGCCCGGCGAAGCCGGTCGACGGGGCGAGCCGCGGCGGCACCCTCACCGTCATGCAGCCGGCCGACTTCGAACACCTCGACCCGGCCCGCAACTACGTCAACGTGCAGCAGGTCGCCGGCGGGATGCTGTACCGCCCGCTCAACGGCTACAAGGAGGACGGCAGCGGCAAGCTGCTGCTCGTCGGTGACCTGGCCACCAACCCCGGCAAGGACGTGAACGGCGACTGCAAGGTCTGGGAGTTCACGCTGCGCGACGGCGTGAAGTACGAGGACGGCACGCCGGTGAGCAGCAAGGACGTCGCCCACGGCATCGCCCGGTCGTTCGCGGCGAACCTCAACGAGGGCCCGCACTACATCCAGCAGTGGCTCTACCCGGGCGGGGCGTACAACGCCACCTACAAGGGACCGTACGACGGTGGCAAGCCGGTGCCCGACGGCGTCACCACACCCGACGACCGGACCATCCGGTTCACGTTCCCGCAGCCGCACTGCGACCTGCCGTACGCGGCGGCGCTGCCCACCAGCGCGCCCGTGCCGGCGGCGAAGGACACCCGCGCCAACTACGACCTGCGGCCGTTCTCGTCCGGGCCGTACCGGGTGAAGACCTACCAGCGCGACGTGGCGCTGGAGCTGGAACGCAACCCGAACTGGGATCCGGCGACCGACCCGATCCGCAACGCGTACCCGGACGCGATCCGGATGACGTTCGGCCTGGAGCAGGCCCAGATCGCCGAGCGTCTGGTGGCCGACGGACCGGCCGACCAGGCGTCGCTGAGCTGGTCGGACGTGCCGCCGTCGGTGCTGCCCCGCACCACCGGCGCGAGCGTCGCCGATCGGGTGGTGCGCGGTCCGACGCAGTACAACTGGGTGCTCAGCATCAACACCCAGCGGGTCACCGACCTGAGCGTACGGCGGGCGCTGAACTACGCCGTCGACAAGGACGCGCTGCTCAAGGTGCTCGGCGGGCAGGCGGCCGGCTCACCGGCCACCACGCTCATGTCACCCACCACCGCCGGGTTCGTCCCGTACGACGTGTTCAACGCCCCGGTCACCGGCGACAAGGCCAAGACCGCCGAACTGCTCGCCGGCAAGCGGCCGAAGCTGGTGCTCGCCCACTCCAACCTGGAACTGCGCACCCAGCAGGCCGAGGCGCTGCGCAAGAACCTCACCGACATGGGCTTCGACATCGTGATGAAGCCGATCGACAACAGCAGCTACTACGACGAGGTCGGCCGCAAGGACAACCCGTACGACATGTACCTCACCGGCTGGGGCTCGGACTGGCCCACCGGCTCCACTGTCATCCCGCCGGTCTACGACGGACGGGAGATCGTGGCCGAGGGCAACCAGAACCTGTCGTACCTCAACGAGCCGTCGGTCAGCGCGGAGATCGACCGGGTCCGCACCCTGCCGGCCGCGGAGCAGGACGCCGGCTGGATGGCGCTCGACCGCACGATCATGGAGAAGTACGCCCCGGTCGTGCCCTGCTACTACGACGCCACCTACGAGCTGCACGGCTCGAAGGTCGGCAACGCCTTCCTCAGCGACGCGTTCGGGATCATCTCGCTCAACGGCATCTACGTGAAGAAGTGACAGCCGCGTGGGGGCGGCTGCCACGGCGGTCGCCCCCGCGCCCACACCGGGGGAGGTGCTCCCGTGCTCCGTTTCGTCGTACGGCGGCTGCTCGTCGCCGCCCTGACCCTTGTCGTCATCAGCCTTGTCACGTTCGGTCTGTTCTTCGCGGTGCCGAGCAGCCCGGCGAAGGTGATGTGTGGCAAGAACTGCACGGCCGAGGACATCGCCCAGGTCGAGCGCCGCCTCGGCATCGACCAGCCGCTGCCCCGGCAGTACGCCGACTTCGTCGGCGGCGTGTTCGCCGGCCGGACCTACGGCGAGGGCGACTTCCGGCAGGACTGCCCGGCGCCCTGCCTGGGTTACTCGTTCCGCAACAACCAGCCGGTCACCGAGATCGTCGCCCAGCGGGCACCGGTGACGTTCAGCATCGTCCTCGGCGGCGCCGTGCTCTGGCTCGGCCTCGGCGTCTCGCTGGGCATGGTGTCGGCACTGCGCCGGGGTACGGCGTTCGACCGCGCCGCCATCGGCGTCACGCTGGCCGGGGCGTCCATGCAGGTGTACTTCTTCGGGCTGATCCTGCTCTACCTGCTCGTCTACTCCACCGGCCTGCTGCCGTTCCCCAGCTACACCCCGCTGACCGAGAGCCCGCTGCGCTGGGCGGCCGGGCTGCTGCTGCCCTGGATGACGCTGGGCTTTCTCAACTCGGCGCTGTACGCCCGGCTGTCCCGGGCCCAGATGCTGGAGACGCTGTCGGAGGACTTCGTCCGTACCGCCCGGGCGAAGGGGCTGCCCGCCCGGAAGGTGCACACCCGGCACGCGCTGCGGGCGGCGATCACGCCGATCGTGACGATCGCCGGGCTGGACATCGGCACCAGCCTCGGCGGCACGTTCATTACCGAGACCATCTTCGGCCTCCAGGGTCTCGGCAAGGCGACAGTGGAGGCGGTGCAGTTCCTCAACCTGCCGGTGGTGATGGCGACGGTGCTGCTGGCCGCGGTGTTCATCGTGGTCGCCAACATCGTGGTCGACGTGCTGTACGCGGTGATCGACCCACGGGTCCGGCTGAGCTGACGGGAGGGAACGGACATGGTGGAGCTTCCGGCGCCGCGTCGCGGCGAGGGCCCGTACCTGCGGGTCGAGGACCTG
The DNA here is from genome assembly GCF_050948515.1 of Micromonospora sp. CA-248089. Taxonomy (NCBI): domain Bacteria; kingdom Bacillati; phylum Actinomycetota; class Actinomycetes; order Micromonosporales; family Micromonosporaceae; genus Micromonospora; species Micromonospora sp. CA-248089. Next base: position 3,385,021 of record NZ_CP192016.1, on the reverse strand, counting down.
CGGGTGCGGTTCGACACCGAGGACGGTGTGGTGCGGGCGGTGGACGGGGTGTCGTTCGCGGTGGAGCGGGGTCGCACGTTGGGGATCGTGGGGGAGTCCGGTTCCGGTAAGAGCGTCACGTCGCTGGCGATTCTCGGTTTGCACAACGCGAAGCGCACGGCCATCTCGGGGGAGATCTGGGTGGGTGGGCGTCAGCTGGTGGGGTTGGGTGAGGAGGAGGTGCGGCGGCTGCGGGGCCGGGACATGGCGATGATCTTTCAGGATCCGTTGTCGGCGTTGCATCCGTACTACTCGGTGGGTAGGCAGATCGCGGAGGCGTACCGGGTGCATCACCCGAGGGCCGGGAAGCGGGAGGCGCGCAGCCGGGCGGTGGACATGCTGGGGCGGGTGGGGATTCCGCAGCCGGCGAGGCGGTTCGAGCAGTTTCCGCACGAGTTCTCCGGTGGGATGCGGCAGCGGGCGATGATCGCGATGGCGCTTGTGAACGACCCGGATCTGCTGATCGCCGACGAGCCGACGACGGCGTTGGATGTGACGGTGCAGGCGCAGATCTTGGATCTGCTGGCGGATCTGCAGGAGGAGTTCCGGTCGGCGATCGTGTTGATCACCCACGATCTGGGTGTGGTGTCGCAGGTGGCTGATGACGTGTTGGTGATGTATGCGGGTCGGGCGGTGGAGCACGGGAGTGTGGAGCGGGTGTTGCGGGCGCCGCAGCATCCGTACACGTGGGGGTTGTTGTCGAGTGTGCCGTCGTTGCACGGCGACGCGGACGCGGACCTGCTGCCCATTCCCGGCAACCCGCCGAGCCTGATCAACCTGCCGCCGGGGTGCGCGTTTCATCCGCGTTGCCGGTGGGCCGGGGTGAACGGCGACCGGTCCCGCGCGGAGGTACCGGAGCTGGGCACCGCTGGTGCGCCGGGTCATCTGGCGGCGTGTCATCTGCCGGTAGCGGCGCGGGAGCGCATCTACCGCGACGAGGTCGCACAGGTGGGGGTGGCCCGATGAACACGGTGGCGAACGGGCAGGTGCCGGTGGTGGGCGTCTCGGGGGCGGGAAGCGACGCGGGCGGCGCGGCCCGGCTCGCGGCGGAGCCGCTGCTGTCGGTGCGCGGTCTGACGAAGCACTTCCCCGTCCGGCAGGGCCTGCGTGCCACGGGTGCGGTGCGGGCGGTCGACGGGCTGGACTTCGACGTGCGCCCCGGCGAGACCCTCGGCCTGGTGGGGGAGTCGGGCTGTGGGAAGACCACGACCGGGCGGATGCTCGTGCGCCTGCTGGAGCCGACCGCCGGGTCGATCGCGTTCGCGGGGCGGGACATCACGCATGCGAAACGTGGTGAGTTGCGCGGGTTGCGGCAGGACCTGCAGATCATCTTCCAGGACCCGTACGCGTCGTTGAACCCCCGGCACACCGTCGGGCGGATCGTGGCGATGCCGTTGCAGGTCAACCGGATCACCCCACCCGGCGGCGTCAAACACCGCGTCCAGGAACTCCTCGAACTCGTCGGGTTGAACCCGGAGCACTACAACCGGTACCCGCACGAGTTCTCCGGCGGGCAACGCCAACGCATCGGCATCGCCCGCGCCCTCGCCCTGAAACCGAAACTCATCGTCGCCGACGAACCCGTCTCCGCGCTGGACGTGTCCATCCAGGCGCAGGTCATCAACCTGCTGCGCAGCCTGCAACGCGACCTGGACCTGGCGTTCGTGTTCATCGCCCACGACCTGGCCGTCATCCGGCACTTCTGCCACCGCGTCGCCGTCATGTACCTCGGAAAAATCGTCGAGATCGGCGACCGCGACACCATCTACACCCGGCCCCAGCACCCCTACACCAGGGCCCTGCTGTCCGCCATCCCCGACGTCACCACCCTCGGACCCGCCGGCCGCATCCGCCTCACCGGCGACGTCCCCACCCCACTCAACCCGCCATCGGGCTGCCGCTTCCGCACCCGCTGCTGGAAAGCCACCGACCACTGCGCCACCGAAGAACCCGCGCTGACCACCCGGGACGGCGGCACACAACTCACCGCCTGCCACTACCCGGAGAGGCAAACACCATTCGATGCGGTCATGGGAGCCGAGCCCGCACCTTGACCAGGGGACGCCGAGCGGTCACAGCGGTGACGGGTCGTCGCGCAGCCGGCTGTAGAGCCACCCGTCCCGCCAGGCGCCGGCCCGGAACTCACAGGCCCGCAAGACCCCCTCCAGTTGGAAGCCGGCCTTCTCCAGCGATCGCTGCTCGGCAACGTTCTCGGGATGGGTGCCGGCCTGGATGCGCTGCGCCGGGGTGTGGCTGAACAGGTAGTCGCAGAGCAGCGCCTGGGCCCGCCAGCCGAGACCCCGGCCGCGCCATTCGGGCAGCAGCACGATGCCGATCTCCCAGTACGGTGCCCGCCCGCCGTGCTGGCCCTGGCGATAGCTGAGGAATCCGGCCGCGACGTCGGGGGGCTCGACCTGGACGATCAGGCCGCCCACCTGCTCGCCGAGATAGCCGTCCTCGGCGAAGCGGCGGGCCGGCGCGGCGGCGTCCCGGAAGCCGGCCCAGTCGAGCCCGATCAGCCCGGGTTCGACAGCGAAACGGCGCAGCATCGCCAGGTCGTCCTCGGCCACCGGGCGCAGTCGTACGGTCGAGCCGGGCGCCTCGTGCACGACGCCGGCCACCAGCGGATCGGAACTCTGCATCCTCCGCACCGTAGTGACGGGCCGGGCCGCCCGCTGCCCCCGCGCCCGGCGGCTGACCGCTAGACGGAACGCCACGAATCAGAAGCGAGGGCAGACGCTTGCGGCCCCATCACCAGCATCCCCCCGTCCACCGCCCACGACGCCCCCGTCACGTACGCCGCCGCCGGCGAGGCGAGCATCGCCACCACCGCCGCCACCTCCCGCGCGTCACCGGGACGTCCCACCGGCACGCCGGGCCGGTGCTGCGTGAACGGGTCGACGTCCTCCTGCCCGGTCATCGGGGTGGCGATCTCGCCCGGCGCGACCGCGTTGACGGTGATCCCGTCGGCCGACAGTTCCTGCGCCATCACCTTCGTGAGCAGGCCGAGCCCGCCCTTCGCCGCGCAGTACGCCGACGAGCCGACCCGGGGCGCGTGCTCGTGCACGCTGGTGATGTTGATGATCCGGCCGCCCCGTCCGGCCGCGCGCATCCGCCGGGCGGCCCGCTGCGAGCACAGGAACGGGCCGTCCAGGTCGACCGCCAGCACCTCGCGCCACTTCGCCCAGCTCACGTCCACGAACGGCTCGGACAGGCCGGTGCCGGCGTTGTTGACGAGCACGCCCAGGCCGCCGAGCCGGTCGGCCAGCTCGTCGATGACCGCCGCCGCCTCGGGGAGCCGGGTCAGGTCCAGCTCGGCGAGCGCCACCGCGCACGCCTTGCCGATGCCGGAGTCCGCGCCGGTGACGATCGCGACGCGGTCGTAGTCCTCGTATCGTTCGGGCATGTCCGCGCACTACCCGCGGGCGGCGACCTCAACCGGCCGGACGACCCCGGCTCACCCGGCGGTTTCGTCGGACCCGCTCGCTAGGGTACGGGCGTGATCGCCGATGACTCCGATGCCGTGACAGTCCGCTTCCTGCGCATGATGCGTGCCGAGATAGGCGCCGAACGGGTGGGGGAGGATTCGCTCGGCCGCACCGCCGATCTCGCCCGGCGCTGGTGGGGCACCGGCGATGCGCGGCTCGCCGACGCCTTGCGGGAGCTGCACGGCGAGCCGGTCGCCCCGGCGGAGTTCGACGCGCTGATGGCGCGCGACCGGACCGACCCCGACGCCTGACCACGCCGGCGCCCGCGATCCGCGCGCCGTCGCCGAATCGGCCGGCGTCAGCCCGTCCGGACCGGCACGGCGAACCGGGGCGCGTCAGCGGTGAGCAGCGCCGTCCGCGACGGCACGCGCCACTGCTCGGCCAGCGCCGCGGCCAGCTCGTCCAGCATCCGGCGTACGGTCGGCGCCGCCCCCTCGTGCATCGCCTCGACCACCACCAGCACCTCAGCGGTGCCGGCCCGTACCGCTGACGCGCCGCTCTGCCGGTGGCACCAGCGCCGGGCGTGCGCGTGTCCGCCCTGGTCGGCGAAGATCACCTCGCCCGGCGCGGGTTGCTCGCTCTCCCCGCCGAGACCCAGGTAGGACTCGGTGCCGTCGGCCGGGCGTACGGTCAGGTCGCCGTCGATCCCTGCCAGGTCGAGCACTGCCACCGGGACGGCGTACCGGACCGAGAGCGCGTTGCCGAGGTCGACGAGCGGGTGCAGCCGGGGCAGGTCCCCGTCCCGCCGCAGGCGGCGCAGCAGCGACTCGGCGGCGCAGCGGTAGCGGGTCGGCGGGCAGCCCATCCGGGCGAACGCGCGACGCCACGCCTGGATCTCCGGGAAGCCACCCTCCGGCCCGGCGGCGAGCCGGTTCCGGGCGGCGCCGAGATATCCGGCCAGCAGCGGCGTGACGTCGGCGTCGGGCGTGACACCGGCGGCGTGCAGGACGCCGCAGGTCAGCTCCGGATAGGCCGACCAGATCTCGGGGGAGTGCCGGAAGCGCACGGGAAAGACTCCTTCTACGGGCGAGCGAGTACGGGTCAGGCGGTGAACGCGAGGCCGAGGCCCAGGGCGAGGAAGCTGCCGGCGAAGGCGTGCCGCAGCAGCGCGGTCAGCCGGGGCCGGGACAGCACCCGGCGGCGCAGCGCGCCGGCCAGGAGCGCGTACCCGGCGAACACCAGCAGTGTGACGGCCATGAACACCAGGCCGCAGGCGAGCATGCGCACGGTGGCGGCGGGCGCGTCCGGCGGCACGAACTGGGGCAGGAACGCCACGAAGAACACCGTCACCTTCGGGTTCAGCAGGTTCATCAGCACCCCGTCGCGGAAGACCGCCGCCGCCGGGCGCGGGGGCCGGTCGCCGTCGAGGGCGAACGCGCCCCGGTCGCGCAGCGCCGACCACGCCATCCAGAGCAGGTACGCCACACCCAGCCAGGTCACCACGCGGAACGCCGGGGTGCCGGCGCGCAGCAGGGCGGCCAGGCCGGTCACGGCAGCGATCACGTGCGGGACGAGACTGAGCGTGCCGCCGGCGGCAGCGGCCAGGCCGGCCCGGCGTCCGCCGGCCACGGTGGTGGCGAGCGTGTGCATCACCCCGGTGCCCGGCGTGATCGCGACGACGAGTGTGGTCAGCAGGAATGCGACTGTCATGCGGTCCAGCCTGTGGCCATAATGGTCCGATGGACAGGGCCAAAGCTGTCGTCATTGAGGAGTCCAAAGCGGCCGGTGCGGACTTCCTCCAGCTCGATGTCGGCGAGGCGCCGCCGGGTGGCCGCGCGGACTGGCTGGCCGCCCGCCTGCGATCGGCGATCGCCGACGGCCGCGCACCGGTGGGCACCCGCCTGCCGGCCAGCCGGGTGCTCGCCGCCGAGCTGGGTGTCTCCCGGGGCGTGGTGACCGAGGCGTACCAGCGGCTGGCCGAGGACGGGCAGGTGGCCGGGCGTGGCCGGGCCGGAACGGTGGTGGTCGCCTCGCCGGCCGCCGTGGTGACCCGGCCGCCCCGGCCGAGGAAAGCGGCCGAGGTGTTCGCCGGCCGGCCCGGCCTCGACGCCTTCGACGAGCTGCGCGCCGTACCCGCCGAGGTGGACCTGACGCCCGGCGTACCCGATCTGGCGGCCTTTCCCCGCGCGGCCTGGCTGCGGGCCGAACGCAACGTCCTGCACCGGCTGACGCCCGCCGCGCTCGGCTACGGCGACCCGGCCGGCACGCCCGCGCTACGGCTCGCGGTCGCGAACTGGCTGGCCCGCGGCCGGGGCATCCGAGCCGACCCGGCCGAGGTGGTGATCGTGTCCGGGGTCTCCCAGGCGCTCGGCCTGCTCGCGCGGGTGCTGCGCGATCGGGGTACGCACACCGTCGCGGTGGAGGACCCCGGCTCCCTCGGCGTACGGCAGCACCTGGCGTACTCCGGGCTGGCGACCCCGCCGGTCCCGGTGGACGACAGGGGCCTGTGCGTCGACGAGCTGGAGCGGTCCGGCGCGCCGGCCGTGCTGCTCACCCCGGCGCACCAGTTCCCGACCGGGGTGGTGCTCGACGGGGACCGGCGCCGGCGGCTGCTGCGGTGGGCACGCGACGGCGGCCTGGTGGTGGAGGACGACTACGACGCCGAGCACCGCTACGACCGTCCGCCGGTACCGGCGCTGCGGGGCATGGCGCCGGACCGGGTCTGCTACGTCGGCAGCATCTCCAAGCTGCTCGCGCCGGCCCTGCGGATCGGGTGGATGCTGGTGCCGCCCGCGCTGCACGCCGACGCGGTGGCCGTGAAGCGGGCGGCCGATCTGGGCAACGCGGCGCTGGCGCAGCTCGTCCTGGCCGAGCTGATGGAGTCCGGCGCGCTGGAACGGCACCTGCGGCTGCTGCGCCATCGGCACGTACGCCGCCGGGACGCGATGATCCGCGCGGTCGGCGCGTACCTGCCGGGGGCGGTGGTGCACGGCGCGGCGGCCGGGCTGCACCTGATGGTCACGCTGCCCGGCGACGTCGACGACCGGGCGTTGGCGGCGGCGGCGTTGCGCCGGGGCGTGAAGGTCCACCCGCTGTCGTGGCACGGCCAGCGCCCGCAGCCGCCCGGCCTGGTCCTCGGCTACGCCGCGACCCCACCCTCCGACATCGACAGTGCCCTCGCGACGGTGGCCGAGGCCCGTCGCGCCCTCACCCCGCCCCGCTGATCAAGGAGTTCGGGTACGAGTCGATCTCCTCCAAGGACACAAACTCCTTGATCAACGGGGAATGCGGGGGGCGGGCGGGGGTGGGGGGTAGAGGGCGGCCAGGGCGGCGGCGGTCTCGGCCAGGCGGGCGCGCAGCGTCTCCGGGGTGAGGACCTCCACGTCGGCGCCGAGCCGGAGCAGGTCGCCGTGCGCGTGGGTGAGCGACTCGATCGGGATGACCGCGTGCACCCAGCCGGCGGCGTCGGGCGGGCCGGCGCTCGCCTCGGCGGCGGCCACCACCACGTCGCTGCCGACCTCACGCAGCCGGGCGAACCCGCGCGGCGACAGCCGGATGCGCGCCTCGTCGCGGTGCAGCCCGGCCCGGAACTCCACCACGTGCGCGCGCCACCAGGCCGGCAGGTCGAACTCCGGTCGCTCGAACGTCTCCTCCAGTGGGGTCAGGTCGAGGATCTGGTTGACCCGGTAGGTGGCCGGGTCGGCGCGGTCCGGCCGGGCGGCGACCAGATACCAGCGCCCGCCCTTGAGGACCAGCCCGTACGGCTCGAGGACGCGGGTCGTCTCGCCCCGCCAGCCCCGGTACCGCACCCGGACCCGGCGCTGCCGCCACACCGCGTCGGCGGCCTCGGCCAGGTGTGGCGACGGGTCGCCGTCGGAGTACCAGCCCGGCGTGTCCAGGTGGAACCGCTGTTCCAGCCGGGCCGCCCGGTCGGCCAGCGGCGCTGGTAGCGCGGCCCGCAGCTTGAGCTGTACGGCGGCCACGACCGACTGGTAGCCCAGCTCGGCCGCGGGCCCGGGGAGCCCGGCGAAGAGCAGCCGGTCTGCCTCCTCGGCGGTCAGCCCGGTCAGCCGGGTCCGCCAGCCCTCCACGAGCCGGTAGCCGCCGTCGTGCCCGGCCTCGCCGTACAGCGGGATGCCGGCGGCGTGCAGCGCCTCCACGTCCCGGTAGATCGTGCGCGCCGACACCTGGAGGCGGGCGGCCAGGTCGGCGGCGGTGAGCCGGCCGTGCGCCTGCAGGAGCAGCAGGATGGACAGGAGTCGACTGGCCCGCATTCTGCTGACACTAGCTGTCAGGGGAGCGGTCCTAGCGTGCCCGCATGGCTTTTCACGACAAGGAGCTGACCGTGCCGGGGACCGTCGAGGTGGCCGGCCGGCACGTCAAGCGCTACCACATCGACCAGCCGGACCGCCGCCTCGAACCGCGTGTGGTCGACGCCGCGTACGCGTACGTGCCGAAGCTGCTGCCCGCCCCGGACGGCGCCACCCCGCCGGCGAGCTGGGTGGTGCTGCACCGGGGCGCCGACACCGGGGCGTACCTGCTGGCGTACAGCTGGTTCTTCGACAACGTGGTCGAGTGCCGCATCGCGATCGCCGGGCAGCCCGCGCTGGACTGCCCGGACGACGACCCGGCGCACTTCGTGGACCTGACCCGCCCCGGCATCGGCTGCGTCTGGGAACTGGGCGTGCTGGAACACGAGCGCGTCGCCTGGATCCGGCACGTGCTCGCGCCGGACCGGCCGGACCTCGCGGGCTACCTGCCGACGCCCGGGCGCAGGGGCCGGTGGGCAGCTGATGGGCGACTTCGACTTCCTCGTCGGCACCTGGGACGTGACCAACCGGCGCCTGCGGCAGCGGCACGTCGGCGCCGACGACTGGGACGAGTTCGCCGGTGTCAACGAGGCGCGCTCGTTCTTCGACGGCGCCGGCAGCTTCGACGAGATGCGCTGCCCGAGCCGGGGCTTCTCCGGCTCCACGGTGCGCGTCCGGAACCCGTCGACCGGGCTGTGGTCGATCTACTGGATGCACAGCGCGCGGGGCGTGCTGGAGCTGCCGCCGGTGGTGGGCCGGTTCACCGACGGCGCCGGTGAGTTCTACGCCGACGACACCGACGAGGGGCGGCCGGTGCGCTGCCGGTTCATCTGGTCGGCGATCACCGCCGACTCGTGCCGCTGGGAGCAGGCGTTCTCCACCGACGGCGAGCGCACCTGGGAGACCAACTGGATCATGGAGTTCCGCCGGACGGCGTGACCGGCGGCGTGGTGGTCCGGTAGATCGCGGTGAGCCACACGTCGAGCAGCACGTCGACCACGTCCCGCTCGGCCACCGCCGGGCCGTCCCCGGCGAACGTGGCGTACCAGACGCGCTCGTTCATCGAGTTCAGCGCGATGGAGAGGTCCCGGGCGGGCAGCCCGTCCGGGGCCGCGCCGCGGGCGCGTTCGGCCTCGATCGCGGCCTGCACCGCGCGGACCCAGCGTTCCAGCACCTCGGCCCAGAGCCGCCGCACCTCGGCGTTGGTGCCGCGCACCTGGGCGCAGGCCAGCACCACGTCCCGGTGCCCGCCGAACGTGGCGTGGAACCGGGCGATCAGCTCCCGCCAGTGGGCGCGCGGATCCTCGGCGAGCCGCTCGAACACGCCTCCGGCGGCGGCGTCGGCCTCCTCGGTGACCCGGTCGAGCAGCGTGAGCAGCACCGCGTCCTTGGACGGGAAGTAGAAGTAGAAGGTGGGCCGGGAGATCCCGGCGCCGCGGGCCAGGTCGTCGATGGAGATGTCGGCGAAGGGGCGCTGCGCCAGCAACCGCTCGGCCGTGGCCAGGATCGCGGTCTCCCGGTCGTCGCCGGTGGACCGGCCGGCCCGCCGCCCGCGCGTCGGCGCGGCGCCGGTCGGCGTACGGGCGGTCGTCATGTCGGCTGATGCTACACCCGCTCGACACCATGTCGATTCGACTCGACACGGTGTTGACTGCGGTCGACGGCGATGGATAGTGTCCGGTCCACCGCCGGTGCGAACGGGAGAAACCGATGGCCGCAGACCACGTCGACGTCCTCATCGTCGGGGCCGGCCTGTCCGGCATCGGCGCCGCCGTCCACCTCGGACACGAATGCCCCGGCAAGACCTACGCGGTGCTGGAGGCCCGGGGCGCCATCGGCGGCACCTGGGACCTGTTCCGCTACCCGGGCATCCGCTCCGACTCCGACATGTACACCCTCGGCTACTCGTTCAAGCCGTGGACCGACCCGAAGGCCATCGCCGACGGCGACTCCATCCGGGCGTACGTGCGCCAGACCGCCCGCGAGTACGACGTGGAACGGCACATCCGCTTCCACCACCGGGTGGTGCGCGCCGAGTGGGACAGCACCACCGCGCGCTGGACCGTCCACGCCCACCGCGACGACACCGGCGAGGACGTCACCCTCACCTGCGGGTTCCTGTTCACCAACTCCGGCTACTACCGCTACGACTCCGGCTACACGCCGCGGTTCCCCGGCGTCGAGCGGTACGCCGGCACGCTCGTGCACCCGCAGCACTGGCCCGAGGACCTGGACTACGCCGGCAAGCGGGTCGTGGTGATCGGCAGCGGCGCCACGGCCGTCACACTGGTCCCGGCCATGGCCGAGCGGGCCGCGCACGTCACCATGCTCCAGCGCTCACCCACGTACGTGATCGCGCTGCCCTCGCGCGACCCGTTCGCCGACGCCGCGCGGCGCTGGCTGTCCCCGAGGACCGCGTACGCGGTGGCCCGGTGGAAGAACGTCACGCTCGGCGTGGCCAACTTCCAGCTCAGCCGCCGCGCCCCCGGTGTGGTGAAGCGGTTCCTGCGCCGCGCCGCGAAGGGCCGCCTGCCGTCCGGGTACGACGTCGACAGGCACTTCTCGCCCCGCTACAACCCGTGGGACCAGCGCCTGTGCGTGGTGCCGGACGGGGACCTGTTCGCCGCGCTGAGCGCCGGGCGCGCGTCGGTGGTCACCGACACCATCGACACGTTCACCGAGCGGGGCATCCGGCTCGCCTCCGGTGAGGAGCTGCCCGCCGACGTGGTGGTCACCGCCACCGGCCTCAACCTGCTCGCGCTCGGCGGCATGACCCTCGCCGTGGACGGCGCCGAGGTCGACCTCGCCTCGACGGTGGCCTACAAGGGCATGATGCTGTCCGGCGTGCCGAACTTCGCCATGACCATCGGCTACACCAACGCCTCCTGGACGCTCAAGGCCGACCTCGTCGCCACGTACGTCTGCCGGCTGCTGCGTCACCTCGACGACACCGGCCGGCAGATCGTCACGCCGCTCGCCCCGGACACCGACGACCTCGAACCGATCATCGACCTGAAGTCCGGGTACGTGCTGCGTGCCGTCGACCAGCTGCCCAAGCAGGGGCCGCAGGCGCCGTGGCGGCTGCACCAGAACTATCCCCGCGACGTACGCCTGATGCGGCACGGCCCGCTCACCGACGGCGTACGGTTCGACCGCGCCGGCCGACCCGCCGCGACGGCCACCACCTCGGGAGGAACCGATGCGTGACCTCGTCCTCCCCGGCGGCACGGCGGTGCTCACCGGCGCGGCGAGCGGCATCGGCGCGGCGCTGGCGCACGGGCTGGCCCGGCGCGGCGCCGACCTGGTGCTGCTCGACCGGGACGCCGACGGCCTGGCCGCCACCGTCGCCGCGATCCGGGCCGCATACCCGGACCGGCAGGTGGAGACCCACGTGGTCGACCTGGCCGACGCCGACGCCACCGACCGGGTCGCCGCCGAGATCCACCGCGCGCACCCCCGGATCCGGCTGCTGATCAACAACGCCGGCGTGGCCCTGGGCGGGCGCTTCGACGAGGTCACCCTGGAGGAGTTCCTCTGGGTCATCGAGATCAACTTCCGGGCGGTGGTGCGCCTGACCCACGCGCTGCTGCCCGCGCTCAAGGCCGAACCCGGCGCCCACCTGGTGAACGTGTCCAGCCTGTTCGGCCTGATCGCGCCCGCCGGGCAGGCCGCGTACGCGGCGAGCAAGTTCGCCGTGCGCGGCTTCACCGAGGCGCTACGGCACGAACTCGTCGACGACGGCATCGGCGTCACGTCGGTGCACCCGGGCGGTATCCGCACCCGGATCGCCGCCAGCGCCCGCGTGGGCAGCGGCGTCTCCCGGGAGGAGTACGAGGCCGGGCGCAAGCAGTTCGAAAAGCTGCTGACCATCGACCCGGCGGTCGCCGCCGAGGTGATCCTGCGCGGGGCGCAGCGACGCCGCGGCCGGGTGCTCATCGGCTGGTCGGCGAAGCTGCCCGACCTGCTCGCCCGCGTCGCGCCGGCCGGATACGGCAGGGTGCTCGCCCTGGGCATGCGCCCGTCCCGCCCGGCGGCGGCCGTCACCGAGGCGCCGGCGCCACGGACCGAGGCGCCCGCCGGCCGGGCCGGCGCCGACGTGCCGGTCGGCGGGGCCGAGGTGCCGGTCGGCGGGGCCGAGGTGCCGACCAGCGGGGCCGACGCGCCGGTCCCGGCCGCCCGGACCGGCGAGGAGGCCGCGCGGGAACCCGGACGCACGGCGTGACAGTGGCCCTGCCGCCGGCCGGCGAGCGCACCGTCGACGGGCGGCGCGTGCGTTGCCGGATCAGCGGCGACGGCCCGCCCGTGGTGCTGCTGCACGGCATCGGCCGTACCCTCGACGACTTCACCGCCCTGCACACGGCGCTGGCCCGCGACCACCTGGTGCTCGCGGCGGACCTGCCCGGGCACGGTGGCTCCGCGCCGCTGGACGGCCCGCACACGCTTGCGGCGCTGGCCGCCGCGGTGGCCGGCTTCCTGGACTCAGCCGGGGTGACCGGCCCGGCGCACCTGGTCGGCAACTCCCTCGGCGGGGCGGTGGCCATGCGCCTGGCCGCCGACGAACCGCAACGCGTCGCCAGCCTGGCGTTGCTCAACAGCGCCGGCTTCGGCCGCGAGGTGACGGTGGCGCTGCGGCTGCTCGCGGTACGCCCGCTGGCCCGCCTGCTGCTGCGTCCCGATCCGAGGATCATCCGCCGGACCGAGCGGGCCATCTTCTTCGACCCGGCGTACGTCACCGAGGAGCGGCTCGCCCTCGCGCTCGCCGTGGCCGGGCAGCCGCACGCGGCCCGGGTGATGCTGGAGCTGGTCCGCGACCTGGGCACCTGGCGTGGGGTACGCCCGCAGTGGCGCACCGACCTGCTCGACGCGGTGGCCGCGCTCGACCTGCCCACCCTGCTCGTCTGGGGTGAGCGCGACCTCATCCTTCCCGCCGCGCACCTGGCGTACGCCCGCACCCGGCTGCCGGGCGCGCGCAGCCACCTGTTCCGCGACACCGGGCACATGCCGCAGATCGAGCGGACCGCCGAGGTGGAGGCGTTGCTGCGGGAGCTGTGGGCCTGACCGTGGCCCGCGCCACTGTCCCGGCCCGCGCCGGACCGCCCGGGCGACCGGGGGAGCAAGCTTAGATACATGACGCATCCCAGCCGGACCGCGCCGTCCGCCGCCGAGCGGGCGTACCGGCACCTCAAGCAGGCGATCCTCGAACAGGTCTACCCGGGTGGCCAGCTCGTCAGCGAGGGCGAGATCGCCGAGGCGACAGGGGTGTCCCGCACGCCGGTCCGGGAGGCGCTGCTGCGGCTGGAGACCGAAGGGCTGGTCCGGCTCTACCCGAAACGCGGCGCGCTGATCCGGCCGGTGTCGGCCCGGGAGATCGCCGACGTCATCGAGGCGCGCCGGCTGGTCGAGCTGCACGCCGCCGACCGGGTCTGGCCGCGCCGCGCCGCGCTGCGCGCCGACCTGGCCCGCCGGCTGGACGAGATGCGCCGCGCCCACGCCGCCGGTGACCTCACCGCGCTGATGGCCGCCGACCGCTCGTTCCACGCCGCGGTGGTCGAGGCGGCCGGCAACGAGATCCTGGCCGAGCTGTACCACCGGCTGCGCGACAGGCAGCTGCGGATGGGTGAGGCCAGCTTCCGGCTCTCGCCCGGCTGGGCCGAGGTCGCCCTCGCCGAGCACGCCGGTCAGCTCGCCGCGCTCGACGGCGACGACCCGCAGGCGTGGCACGACGCGGTCGCCGCGCACATCGACACCGCCGCGCGGATGCTCGGGACGCTGCGGTGAGCGGCGGTCGCCGGCCCGCCGCCCTGGTGTACGCGGTAGCCGTCACCGCCTACCTGACGGCCGTGTTCCACCGCAGCTCCCTCGGCGTGACAGGGGTCGACGCGGCGGAACGCTTTCACATCAACGCCGCCGCGCTCGCCACGTTCTCCGTCGCCCAGCTCGCCGTCTACGCCGCCATGCAGGTGCCGGTCGGGGTGCTGCTGGACCGCTACGGCTCGCGCCGGCTGCTGCTGGCCGGCGGCGCGCTGATGGTGGCCGGGCAGCTCCTGTTCGCCGTCGCCACCGACGTACCGGCCGCGGTCGCCGCGCGGGTGCTGGTCGGCCTCGGTGACGCGATGACGTTCATCAGCGTGCTGCGCATCGTCGCGTTCTGGTTCCCCGGCCGCCGCAACCCGCTGCTGGTGCAGCTCACCGGCACCGTCGGCCAGCTCGGCGCGGTGCTCGGCGCCGTACCCCTGGTGCTGCTGCTGCACCGCGCGGGCTGGACCCCGGCGTTCCTGACCGCCGCCGCGCTCGGCGCGACGGTGCTGCTGATGGTCCTCGTCGCGGTACGCGACACCCCGCACGCCGAGCACGCCACCGCGCTCGCCCCCGACCTGGCCACGGTGCGCCGCCAGCTCGCCGACGCCTGGGCCGAGCCGGGCACCCGGCTGGGCCTGTGGACGCACTTCGTCACGCAGTTCTCCGGCTCGGTGTTCGCGCTGCTGTGGGGCTACCCGTTCCTGGTGCAGGGACAGGGCTTCTCACCCACGGCGGCGGCCGGGCTGCTCACCCTGATGACGATGGTGACGCTCGTGTGCGGGCCGGTGCTCGCACACCTGTGCGGCCGCTACCCGTTCCACCGCTCGGTGCTGGTCTTCGCCATCACCGCCGCCACCGCCGGGATGTGGGCGGTGGTGCTGGCCTGGCCCGGCCCGGCGCCGCACGCGTTGCTGGTGGCGCTCGTCGTGGTGCTCGCGGTCAACGGACCCGGTTCGATGATCGGGTTCGACTACGCCCGCACGTTCAACCCGGTGCACCGCATCGGCAGTGCCACAGGCATCGTCAACGTCGGCGGCTTCGTCGCCTCGATCGCGCTGATCCTGGCCGTCGGCCTGGTGCTCGACCTGGCCACCCCGGCCGGGCGGGACGCGCCGCCGCTGTCCGCGTTCCGCTGGGCGTTCGCCGTGCAGTTCCTGCTCTGGGCGCTCGGCGCGGCGCAGGTGCTGCGCTACCGCAACGCCGCCCGTCGCCGGCTCGCCGGCGAGCGGGCCGTCGCGGCGGCCCCGGCGACGGCCTGAGGACGCGGGCAGCCCGGCGCGACCGGCTCAGGGCCGGTGCCGCACCAGCGAGTCGAGCACCAGGGTCAGCCCCGCGCCGACCAGCCACACGTCCTTGGCCAGGCCGATGCCCTCCTGGCTCGGCCGCAGGCTGGTGCCCTCCCGCATGCCGGGCGTCTTCAGGTAGAGCTGCACCAGCCCGGCGCCGAACGCGGTGAGCGCGGCCCCGGCCAGCAGCGACGGCACGAACGGCGCGAGCAGCGCCGCGCCGAGCGCCGTTTCGCCCCGGGACAGCAGCTTGGCGAACCGGTCCGGCGGGATCTGCCGCAGCTGCGGCATCGCGCCGACCGCCATGCCGTGCATGCCCGCGGCGGCCTCGCCCTCCAGGGCCCGCTTGCCCAGCCCGGAGTTCAGGATGTACGCGCCGATGGCGACCCGCAGCGGCGCATGCGACAGCCTCATGATCACTCCCGTCCCACCAGGTAGAACCGGCACACCGGGTACCCGGTCATGACCAGGACAATCCGGCGGCCTTCATTGGTTCGCGGGTCATGATCAGCGGTAGGTTCGGGGTGCAGAAGCACGCAACAAGGGAGGCACTGTGAGCCAGGAAGTCCGGGGAGTCGTGTCGCGGCGCAAGGGCGCGCCCGTGGAGGTCACCACCATCGTGGTGCCGGACCCGGGGCCGGGCGAGGCGGTGGTCCGCATCCAGTCGTGCGGCGTCTGCCACACCGACCTGCACTACCGCGAGGGCGGCATCAACGACGACTACCCGTTCCTGCTCGGCCACGAGGCCGCCGGCATCGTGGAGCAGGTCGGCGACGGCGTCACCGACGTGGCCCCCGGCGACTTCGTGGTGCTCAACTGGCGCGCGGTCTGCGGCCAGTGCCGGGCCTGCCGCCGCGGGCGCCCCTGGTACTGCTTCGCCACCCACAACGCGACGCAGAAGATGACGCTCACCGACGGCACCGAGCTGACCCCGGCGCTCGGCATCGGCGCGTTCGCCGAGAAGACGCTCGTGCACGCCGGGCAGTGCACCAAGGTCGACCCGTCGGCCCGGCCGGCGGCCGTCGGCCTGCTCGGCTGCGGCGTGATGGCCGGTCTCGGCGCGGCCATGAACACCGGCAACGTGACCCGGGGCGACTCGGTCGCGGTGATCGGCTGCGGCGGCGTCGGCGACGCGGCGGTGGCCGGCGCGGCCCTGGCCGGCGCGACCACGATCATCGCGGTGGACACCGACTCCCGCAAGCTCGACTGGGCGCGCAAGTTCGGCGCCACCCACACCGTCAACGCCTCCGAGGACGACGCGGTGGAGGCCATCCGCGCGGCCACCGGCGGCTTCGGCGCCGACGTGGTGATCGACGCGGTCGGCCGTCCGGAGACCTGGAAGCAGGCGTTCTACGCGCGCGACCTGGCCGGCACCGTCGTGCTGGTCGGCGTGCCGACCCCGGAGATGACCGTCGACCTGCCGCTGCTGGACGTCTTCGGCCGCGGCGGCGCGCTCAAGTCCAGCTGGTACGGCGACTGCCTGCCCAGCCGCGACTTCCCGATGCTGACCGAGCTGTACCGGCAGGGCCGGCTGGACCTTGACGCCTTCGTCACCGAGGAGATCGCCCTCGACCAGGTCGAGGAGGCGTTCAACCGGATGCACCACGGCGACGTGCTGCGCTCGGTGGTGGTCTTCCCGTGACCGCCCGCGTCGACCACGCCGTCACCTCCGGCACGTTCTCGCTGGACGGCCAGACGTTCGACGTGGACAACAACGTCTGGGTGATCGGTGACGACGCCGAGTGCGTCGTCCTCGACGCGCCGCACGACGTGGCCGCCATCCGCGAGGTGATCGGCGACCGGCGGGTGGTCGCGATCGTGGCCACCCACGCCCACGACGACCACGTCCGCGTCGCGCCCGAGCTGGCCCGGGCCACCGGCGCGCCGGTGCTGCTGCACCCGGCCGACCGGGTGCTGTGGGACATGGTGCACCCGGACACGGCACCGGACGGCGAGCTGACCGACGGGCAGACGATCAGCGTCGGCGGCACCACGCTGCGGGTGCTGCACACCCCGGGCCACAGCCCCGGCGCGTGCAGCCTGTACGCCCCCGACCTGGGCGCGGTCTTCACCGGCGACACCCTGTTCGCCGGTGGACCGGGCGCGACCGGCCGGTCGTACAGCGACTTCGGCACCATCGTCGAGTCGATCCGTACCCGGCTGCTCACGCTCCCGCCGGAGACGGTGGTGCACACCGGGCACGGCGACGACACCACGATCGGCGCCGAGGCGCCGCACCTGGACGAGTGGATCGCCCGGGGCCACTGAGGACACGCCCGAGCGGGCCCGGCCGGAGTGATCCGGTCCGGGCCCGCTCGCGCGTCCCGGCCCTGGCGGGGCGCCGTCCCGGCCGGGAAACCGGGTGGCCGCGCGATGTCGGGCCCGGTGATACTCGGGCCCGTGCCCGTCGCCACCCTCACCGACGCCCAGTCCGCCGCGCTGCGCCACGTCCGCGACGTCGCGCTGCGCGACCGCCCGGCGGCGCTCGCCGTCATCGCCCGCCACCTCGCCGCCTCCGGCACCACCTACCGGTACGAGGAGGTCGTCGCCGCGATCACCGGGTACGGGCGGCTGACGCTCAACTTCCACCCGGACCGGGTGCTGCGCGACGGCCGCACAGTGGTCGAGGCCCTCGAGGAGGAGGGCGTCTACCGCAGCCAGTTCGAGACCGGCATCTCCAACGGCGGGCTGACCGCGTATCCGGGCGGCGACCGGGACGTGTGGGAGCAGGCGATGTTCGGCGGCGCGTACCAGCGTGCCGGCGTTCTTCCGGCGGAGCGCCCGAAGTACGGCGGCCTGAACCTGCTCGACCACGCCGACGGCGCGTGCCCCCGGTTCGGCTCCTGCCACCTGCGGCTGCGCCCGGAGGTGCTGGCCCGGGCCACGTTCACCTTCGGTGACAGCCACGTCGAGCCCACCGAGTTCGGCACCGTCGACGTCTTCGAGCCGGTGTTCGCGGCGCTGCTGACCGCCACCGCCGGTACCGGCGTCGCCCTAGGTGTGGCCGGCACGGACACCGGCACGCTGCTGCGGGCGTTGCTGCGCCGCCGGGAAGGGGAGTCCGGCCGGGTCGGCCGGGCGCTGGACGACTACATCGAGGCGCAGGTGCACGGCGAGATCAACCTGTCCCGCGACGTCGAGGCGCTCGTGGTCGACCCGTCGTTCCGGGGCACCGACGTGGGACGGCGCCTGGAGGGGATCGCCGCGCGGCACGGCCTGGCGCTGCGCTTCCACCCCGGGTTCGTGCTGCCGGTCGACGGGGTGGACGCCGAGTTCCGCGGCCCGGACATCCCGCCGCTGGCGGTACGGGTGGCAGCCGAGTTCGGGCGGCCGGGGGAGCAGCTGCACGCGGCGCTCGTCGGCCGGGCCGCCGCGTCGGTGGTACGCGAGCCGCAGCGCTGGGCCGACCGGGGGCCGGCGGCGGTAACCCTGCAGCACCTCAAGCAGCTCTGGCACGTCCTGGTCCGGTTCGGCGGTCCGGCCTGATCGTCCCGGTCCGCCCCTGAGCGGCCCTGCTGCCCGGAATCCCGGGTGACCTGGACCGCAGCCTCGGCCCTGCCCGGCATTTCCGGAATGACCGACACTGCGGGCTCGTTGTGTCCCCCGTACCGCCGGAACCCAAACACCTACCCGGCGGTAGTCCCTCGAGGGGCGCTCACCCCGGAGCGCGTCGTAACGATCGAAAGGGCAACCATCGTGAAGCAGCACTTCACTCGATGGCTCCCCGCCATCGCGAAGACCGCCGTGGCGAAGAACGCCGTCACGAAGACCGTCGCCGTCGCCAAGAACCGCCGTGCCGCGCTGAGCGTGGCGGGCGTGGCCGTCCTGGGCGGCCTGGCCGTCGGACCCGTCGCCGTGGCCGCACCGGTCACCAGCGGGCCGCACGCCGGCGCCAAGGCCGCCATCGACCTGGCCACCGGCAAGAAGACCTCCACCGAGGCGGTCAAGCCCGGCCAGACCACCGGCCTGGACAAGGTGCCGACCCGGGCCGACCGGCCGGCCAAGGAGAAGCTCGTGCCGCACGGCGTCGAGGGCGCGCAGTCGCGCATCCCGCTCGACGACGCGCAGCTCGACAACGCCAAGGCTATCGTCGAGGCGGCCAAGGAGACGGGCGTGGGGGAGCGGGGCGCCGTGATCGGCGTCGCGACCTCGCTGCAGGAGTCGAAGCTGTACAACCTGGGTCACCTCGGCGCGTACAACGACCACGACTCGGAGGGCCTGTTCCAGCAGCGCCCGTCGTCCGGTTGGGGCACGTCCGAGCAGATCACCGACCCGGAGTACTCCAGCAAAGCGTTCTTCAACGCGCTGAAGAACGTCGGCGGCTGGCATGAGCTGCCGCTGACCACCGCCGCGCAGACCGTCCAGGTGTCCGCCTACCCGTACGCGTACGCGCAGTGGGAGGAGCAGGCGGCGGACATCGTCCAGCAGGTCTGGTGACCCACCCGTAGCGAACGGCCGGCCCCTCCCGGGGGCCGGCCGTTCTCGTCGATCTTGGACTTCTGGCACCTCGCAGACCTCGGATAACGGACATCCTGGGCGCCACAACTCCAAGATCGGCGGGGAGGGGGCGGGATGGGCGGACCTGTGGGCGGGGTGTCGGGTTCGGCTGTGGTGGGCGGCACTCCGTGGGCGGAATCGGGGGCGGGTGGGCGGCGTTGTAACCCGGTGCGCGACCGCAGCGGCGCCACCGAGCGCCCGACGGGAATGGCCCGGGGCCGCCGGTCGTTGCAGATGCGCCCGGCACGCCCCGCGCTGCCGGATCCCCCGAGAACCTCATGAGCGCCTGACGGTGCCCGCGCATCCCCCCGATGCGTCGACCCCCGAACGGAGCCCACCATGAACACGATCCTGCGCAAGAGCATCCTCGGTATCGCCGGTCTCGCCTTCACCGGTGGCGTGTTCGCCGGTCCGGTCGCCGCCCACGCGGCGGAGACCGCCACGCCGGCCGCCGTCGCGGTCCAGGGCGTGAGCCCGCAGGGTACGCAGTCGCACGTGGACCTGAACGACGAGCAGCTCGCCAACGCCAAGGCCATCATCGCGGCCACCAAGAAGGCGGGCATGCCCGAGCGGGCCGCGGTCGTCTCGATCGCCACCGCGCTGCAGGAGTCGAAGCTGGAGAACCTGGGTCACCTGGGTGACCGCAACGACCACGACTCGCTGGGCCTGTTCCAGCAGCGGCCGTCCAGCGGCTGGGGTACGCCGGAGCAGATCACCGACCCCGAGTACTCGACGCTGGCGTTCCTCAAGGGCCTCAAGCAGGTCGACGGCTGGCAGGACATGCCGCTGACCGAGGCCGCGCAGACCGTGCAGGTCAGCGCCTACCCCGACGCGTACGCGCAGTGGGAGAAGCAGGCCGCCGAGATCGTCGCCGAGCACTGGAACAAGTAAGACCCACACGAGAGGCCGGCACCCGATCCGGGTGCCGGCCTCTCGTGTGCCCTCAGCCGCTGTGCGCGGCGAGCCACGACAGCACCGGTTCGACCACCGACGGGTCCAGCGGCTGCTTCGCCTCGTCCCGGTACGCCCGCAGCGACGGCGGGCCGGGCAGGCGGCGCAGCACGTGGGTGACGTCGGGCAGCACCTGGGTCTGCACCGGCCCGCCCGCGTGCGCCGCGACGACCGGCAGGTCCGCCGGGGCGGTCTGGAGGTCCTTGTCGCCGGTGAGCGCGAGGATCGGGGCGTCGATCCGGGCGAGGTCCGGCCGGGGGTCGTAGCGCAGGAACTCCCGGAACCAGCGGGCGTTGAGCCGCTGCCCGCCGACCCACGCCACGTCCTTGTCGGTGGCGAGGATCTTCTCGTGGTTGCGGGTCACCTTCGCCACCAGGTCGGTGCGGGTGAGCCGGAGCACCAGGCGTACCGGCGCGGGCAGCGTGGGCAGCAGCCGCCCGGCCTGCCAGCGCAGCACCTCGGCGCCGGCGCGTCCCGGCGCGGAGAGCAGGACCAGTCCGGCCACCGGGACGCCGCGCGCGGCGAGCGCGACAGCGGTGAGCGCGCCCTCGCTGTGCCCGACCAGGAACATCCGCCCGGCGTCCACGGCCGGGTCGTCGCGCAGCGCCGCGAACACCGCTGCCGCGTCGTCGACGTTGTCGTGGAAGCCGGTACGCAGGAACTCGCCGCTGCTCTCGCCGACGCCCCGCCTGTCGTACCGGGCGGTGGCGATCCCGGCTCCGCTCAGCGCCGCGGCCAGGTGCCGCTGGATTCCCAGGGGCAGGCGGCGGTGGTCCCCGTCGCGGTTGATCGGCCCGGAGCCGGGCAGCAGCAGCGCCACCGGGTGCGGCCCGGCGCCGTCGGGCAGCGTGAGCGTGCCGGACAGCCGGTGCTCGCCCGAGTCGACGGCGAGCGGACGGTCGATCGTCACGGCAGCACCGCCGCGGCCAGGGCGGTGGCGTCGTCGGCGCCGATGAGCAGGGAGTCGTACGCCTGGCCGGTGAGGGTGATGCGGACGGCCGGCTGGCCGCCGCGGACGCTGACGAACTCCTTGCCGGCCCGGCCGCGCCAGGTGCCGACGTTGCGCGTGCGGGGGACGCCGAGGCCGGGTGCCCGGATGCCACGGGTGGCGCGCGCCCCGTCGGGCACGACGACGGCGCCGGTGACGGCGGATCGGGGGAACGACAGGTCGCCGCGCAGGGCCCAGATCTTCTCGGCGGGGGTCAGCCGGACGTCGATCCGGTCGGGGGTGAGGTCGATGGTGGCCATCGGCGAACTCCTCGCTTCTGTTATCGTCAGTGAGAACATTACCGGAGGCGATAACAAAAAGGGGAGCCACTGTGGCACTCGACACCGTGGAGCTGCTGATGCACCCGGTCCGGCTGCGCATCGTCCAGGCGTTCCTGGGCGGCCGTACGCTCACCACCACCGACCTGCGCACCGAACTGAGCGACGTACCGCCGGCCACCCTCTACCGGCAGGTCGCCACGCTCGCCGACCACGGCGTGCTGCACACGGTGGCCGAGCGGCGGGCCCGCGGCGCGGTCGAGCGCACCTACCGGCTCGTCGAGGCCGCCGCGTCGGTCGGCCCGGACGAGGCACGGGCCATGAGCCCGCAGCGGCACCGGCAGGCGTTCCTCACCTTCGTCGCGGGTCTGCTCGCCGACTTCGACGGCTACCTCGACCGCGGCGACGCCGACCTGGTCCGTGACGTGGCCGGCTACCGGCAGAACGCGTTCCACGCCACCGACGCCGAGACCGCCGACTTCGTCACCCGGCTCCGGGAGTTGTTCGCCGAGTACGCGTCGCTCGGCCCCGGACCCGGCCGCACCCGGCGGCTGCTCACCACAGTGCTGCTGCCCGCCGCCGATCAGGAGCGGCCCGCGGACCGCCGGTGACCGAGCACGATGTCCGCCACGGCGGCGCCGAGCGCCAGCACCACGATCCCGGCGGCGAGCAGCAGTGAGTGGCGGAACGCCGTACTCCAGTCGCCGCGGTCGTCGGCGAGTGTGGAGAAGAACAGCGCGCCCACCGCGGCGATGCCGGCGGCCGACCCGATCCGCTGCCCGGTCTGCAGCATCCCGGCGCCGCTGCCGGCCATCGGCACCGGCACCTCGGACAGCGTGAGCGTCTGGTTCGGCGCGATCACCAGGCCGCTGCCCAGCCCGGCGACGAGCAACGGCAGCGCGGTCCGCAGCGGCACGTTCTCGTGCGGCCCACCGGCCAGCACCAGGTCGGTCGCGACCAGCCCGACCACCACGGCGAGCAGGCCGATTCCCACGAGCGGACGGCCGTACCGGGTGACCACCCGGCCGCCGAGCGCGGAGGCGAGCGCCGAACCCAGCGCGAACGGGGTGATCGCCAGGCCCGCCACCAGCGCGCTGTAGCCGAGGCCCATCTGGAGGTAGAGCGTGAAGATGAAGAAGATCGCGGTGAACCCGGCGAAGTAGATCAGGCCGATCAGCGCCCCCAGCGTGTACGAGCGCACCGTGAACAGCCGCAGGTCGAACAGGGGCTGGGCGCGGCGGGCGTACCGGTGCTCCCAGAGCGCGAACCCGGCCAGCAGCAGCAGGCCGACGGGGATCAGGAGCCACTTGCCCGGGCCCCGCCACTGCTCCCGCTGCACCAGCGGCAGCAGGATCACCGTCACCCCGGCGCCGAGCAGCAGCACACCGACCGGGTCGAGCCGGCCCCGACCGGCGGGATTCGTCGCCCGGGCCGGCATCAGCCGCCAGCCGAGCAGCATCGCCACGATCCCGACCGGAATGTTCACGAAGAACACCCACCGCCAGCCGTGTTCGGCGCCGCCGAGCTCGATGAGCAGCCCGCCGAGCAGCGGGCCGACGGCGGTGGAGATGCCGATCGTCGCGCCCAGCAGCCCGAACGCCCGGCCCCGGTCCGCGCCCCGGAACAACTCCTGGATCATGCCGCTGACCTGGGGGTTGACCACACCGGCGGCAGCGCCCTGGACGAGCCGGGCGACGACCAGCCACTCCGGCGAGCGGGCCAGGCCGGCCAGCGCGCTGGTCAGCGTGAACAGGCCCACCCCGACCACGAACGCGGTACGCCGCCCGCGCGCGTCGCCGAACCGCCCGGCCGGCACCAGCACCAGGCCGAACGTCAGCGCGTACCCGGACAGCACCCACTGCAGGTCGCTCGGCGTGGCGTGCAGCGCCCGGTCGATCGACGGCACCGCGACGTTGACGATGCTGACGTCCAGCAGCGTCATGAACGCCGCGATCAGGCCGACGCTCAGCGCGCGCCAGCGGCGCCGGTCGTCGTACCCGGTGGCAGGCACCGCCGTCGACGACCGGCCCTCGCTCATCGTGCCCCCCACTGACCGTCGATCATCCGACTCCGATCGCTACCCGGCACCCGGTGGGGCAAACGACCCGATCACGCCATCTGGCGCGCGCACCACCGGGGCCCGAAGTCCAGGCCGGACATCGGGGAGTCCTCGCGATGCAGCAGCCCTCGCTCGGTGAGCGAGTGCAGCGGCTCGCGCAGCTCCTCCTCGGTCATCCCGGTCTCCTGGGCGATCAGGTCCGGGTAGGGGACGTGTCCCTGCACCTCCAGCGCGGACACCGCCTGGTAGACCCGTTCCTCGACCGCAGACAGCTGGACCTGAGGCATCGCTTCCCTCCTCGGCGTGGACCGCCCGACCCGCGGACGGCCGGCGACCGGCGGTTACCCGGGCGGGCGGCGATGATGCCCACCCGAACGACTGTCGTACCGGCGCTCCCGCGAAACGGTGCCCTAGGCTGCACCAGTGATCATCTGGGATCTGGTCGTGGTCGGCGGCGGGCCGGCCGGACTCTCCGCCGCGCACGCCGCCGCCCGGGCCGGCGTCCGCACGCTGGTGGTCGAACGGGCCACCCATCCCCGGTACAAGACCTGCGGTGGCGGCCTGATCGGCACCTCGCTCGTCGAGGCCGCCGACCGGGTCGAGGTGCCCGCCCACGACCGGGTCGACCGGGTCACGTTCACCCGCGACGGGCGACGCGCGTTCACCCGCCGGCACCCCGCGCCGCTGGTCACCATGATCCGCCGGGAGGAGTTCGACGACCGGCTGCGCGCCGCCGCCGTCGCCGCCGGGGCGCAGGTCCGCGAGGGCGTCGCGGTCCGCGCCGTCGAGCAGGACACCGACGAGGTACGCCTGCGTCTGGCCGGCGGCGAGACGGTACGCGCGCGTGCCGTGATCGGCGCGGACGGCTCCTCGGGTGTGACGGCACGCCACGTCGGTGTCCGTTTCCGCCAGGTCGACCTCGGGCTGGAACTGGAACTGCCGGTGGAGGGCGCCGAACGGGAGCGCTGGCGCGGCCGGGTGCTGCTCGACTGGGGGCCGCTGCCCGGCTCCTACGCGTGGGTGTTCCCCAAGGGCGACCGGCTCACGGTGGGTGTCATCTCCGCCCGGGGCGACGGCGACCGCACCCGCGCCTACCTGCGCGACTTCACCGCCCGGCTCGGCCTGTCCGGGGTGACGCCGGAGCACGACTCCGGTCACCTGACCCGCTGCCGCACCGGGGACTCTCCGCTGCGCCACGGCCGGGTGCTGGTCGCCGGGGACGCCGCCGGGCTGCTGGAACCGTGGAGCCGGGAGGGGATCAGCTACGCGCTGCGCTCGGGCCGGCTGGCCGGTGAGGCGGTGGCCGCCGGTGACCTCGACGCGTACGCCCGGGAGGTCGACCGGCGGCTGGTACCCGAGATGCGCGCCGGGCACCGGCTGCTGGAGACGTTCGAGCGGCGGCCCGACGTGTTCCACGCGATGCTCGCGAGCCCGCCCGGCTGGCGGATGTTCGTGCGGTTCTGCCAGGGGCGGGCGAGCTTCGCCGAGATGCTCGACCGGCGGCCCGTACGCGCCGGGCTGGCGCTGCTCGACCGCCTGCCCGCGAGGGCGCGGGCAACCGCCGGTTAGCCTGACCCGGTGACCGACTGGGATCTCGTCTGCGAGCGCGACTACGCGGTGCCGGACGGCCGCGACCTGGACGACCTCGTCGCCGAACTCGCCGCCGCGCTGCGCGATCCCGACCCGGCGGTCCGGGACGGCGCACCGTACATGGTGCTGCGCACCTGGACAGCCCGGGACGTCATCGACGCCGACCACCGGGCGAAGCTGGGCGCGATCATGGCCGAGCGGTTCACCGACCCGGAGATCCAGGCCCGCACGTTCGCGCCGCTGGTGCTCGACATGATCGTCAGCCGGGGTGACCTCGATCCGGCCTGGCTCACCGCGTTCCGCGCCTGGTACCCGGCCGAGACGGACCTGCGCGGGTACGACGCGAAGCTCGGCTGGCTGCACGCGGTGGCCCACGGCGCCGACCTGCTGGCTGGACCCGGTCGCGGCGAGCTACGCCGCGCTGCCCCGGGGCACCACCCCGGCCCACGCCTCGAACAGCATGCGGACGCTGCGGGCGCTCTACGTGCTGCTGGACACCGGGATCGGGCTGCGCCGCCACGACGAGCCGCTGCCGCAGCCGCACCGGGACGCGGTCAAGGCACGCCTGGCCGAGGTGCTCGCCCCGGTCTTCCAGCACGGCTGAGGAGCCCCGGTCAGGGGACGATGACGGCCCGCCCGTGCACGTCGCCCCGGCGCAGTGCCTCGTACGCCTGCGGCGCCTCGGCGAGGGGGAACGTCTGCACGTCGGCGCGCAGCCGGCCGTCGCGGGCCAGCGCGATCACCTCCTGCAGTTCGGCCCGGGTGCCCCAGAACGGCACCACCACACCGGCCTCGAACGGCACCGGTGGCGGCTCGTCGGCGACCGGCCGTACCGGCAGCGTGCCGCCGGCCAGGCCCACCAGCAGGATCTGCCCGCCGGTGGCGACGACCTGACGGGCGGTGTCCAGTGTGGGCTGGGCGCCGACGAAGTCGAGGACCACGTCCGCGCCGTCCGGTGGCGGCCCGACCAGCTCGCGGATCTTGTCCACCGCGTCCGGGCCGGCCTGCACCGTGTGGTGGGCGCCGAGCCGGCCGGCCAGGTCCAGCGCCGCGGTGCTGGTGTCCACCGCGACGACCCGCACCGCGGTGGTGGCGAGCAGGATCTGCAACCCCATGTGCCCGAGCCCGCCGATGCCGATCACCACGCAGGTCGTGCCGGGCCGCAGCCGGGGCCGGGCCAGCTCCACCGCGTGGTACGGGGTCAGCCCGGCGTCGGTCAGCGGCGCCGCCTGGGTCAGGTCCATGTCGCCGATCGGCAGCAGCCGGGACACCGGCACCACCACGTACTCGGCCAGCCCGCCGTCGCGGCTGAGCCCGATGCCGCCGACCGGGGTGACCCGGCACCGGTTCTCCTCACCCCGCAGGCAGGCCCGGCACCGGCCGCAGCCGATGATCCCGTAGACCGCGGCCCGGTCGCCGGGCGACCAGCCGTCCACCCCGGCGCCGACCGTGTCGACGGTGCCGGCGATCTCGTGTCCCAGCGTCATCGGGGTCGGGAACACCCCGGCCGGCGCCTCGAGGATGTGCAGGTCCGAATGGCAGGCCCCGACCGCGCCGATGCGCAGCAGCACCTCACCGGGGCCGGGCTGCGGTGTGGGCACCTCCGTGTGCTCCAGCACCCCGGGTGCGGTCATCCGTACTGCGCGCATGTCTCCTCCACCTCGTCGGGTCGTCGCGGCGGCATACCCGTGCCGTGACGGTTGATGCGCTGACGGGAGGGGCGGGCGCACAATGCGGTCATGACCGAGCCGGCCGAGTCGTTCACCGACGAGGAGTACGCGTTCCTGCGGCACGTCCGCTTCGGCGAACTGCCGGCCCGGGTACGCCCGGACGACCTGACGGGGTCCGTGGAGACCGAGACCCCGCCGGACCGGCCGGACCCGGTCGGCGGGGAGTCGGAGTGGCACCTGCGGGCGGGCGGCTGACGAGGCCCGGGCACCCGCCCGGACCCCGCCCCCGCACGGTCAGAAGACCGGCACGCCCTCGCGGACCAGCTTCCAGTTGGGCACGAAGAAGTCGGCCGGGTCGATGACGCCCTTGGCCTGCGCCCAGTCGATGAGCAGCTGGCGGATCTCCTGCTGGGCGTTGTAGACCTGGGTCTTCACGATGCCCGGGAAGTTGCCGCCGCCGCTGCGCCGGTAGTTGTTCACCGCCACCACGAACCGGGCGTCCGCCGCGACCGGGGTGTCCGTGCTGGCCAGTACCAGGCGGGTGATCCGCCGGCCGACCGGCTCGGCGATGTCGATGTCGTAGTCGACGCCGGAGAACACGTCGTAGTTGTAGTCCGGCACCGCCGGGTCGCTGATCGTCTCCGGGTTCACCGGCGCACCCGCCGGCAGCGTGACGAAGTACTTCGCCGAGTACTCCAGGTACGCCTTCACCTCGGCGCCGGTCAGCACGACCGCCTCCAGCGTGTTGTCGTACACGTAGAGGCCCGCCACGTCGCGGATGCGCACGTCGCCCTGCGGGAACACCGCGGTACGGCTGAACGGCGCGGCGATGGACAGCACCGGCAGGCCCGCGTACTCGCCGCCCGCGAGGGCCTCGGTGACCACCTCGGTCTGGACGTGGTTGATGAAGTCCAGGATCGGGGTGTCCTTGTACCGCGACTCGGCGGCGGACAGCTCCACGCTGGACTGCGCGACGACGCGGTTGACGTACTCCACGGTCGTGGCGTGCTGGCCGCGCACGGCCGCGAGCACCGCCGGGTCCTCGGCCACCGTGTTGGTGTTCAGCGTGGTGGCCGACTTGGCGGTGACCGTCCAGCGGCCCTTCTCCCGGGCCAGCGTGAAGTCCATCCGGGTCAGCCGCTGGCCCCACTTCGACGGCTCCGAGGTGAGGACCCGCTCGCCGGTGGTGAGGTTGGTGACGAACTTCTCCGGCACCTCGTTGTGCGCGTGGCCGAACAGGATCGCGTCGATGCCGGGCACCTGCTCGGCGATCAGCGCGGTCGGGTTCTCGTTCGGCAGCTCCGGGCCGTAGCTCGAGGTGCCGCTGTCGCCGCCGTGCGCGGAGATGACGACCAGGTCGGCGCCGCGGCGGCGCATCTCCGGCACCCACTTCGCGGCGGTGGCGACCATGTCGGCGAAGACCAGGCGGCCCTCGACGTTGCCCTTGTCCCAGATGGCCACGCCGGGGTTGGTCAGGCCGAGGATGCCCACGCGCAGCTTCGGCGCGCCGTGCCCGCCGAGCTTGACCTCCTTGATCACGTACGGGAGGAACGCCGGCTTGCCGGTCTTCGCGTTGAGCGCGTTCGCCGCGAGGGCCGGGAAGCCGAGCTGCTCGATCCAGGTGGCCAGCAGCGGCAGGCCGTAGTTGAACTCGTGGTTGCCGAGCGTCACCGCGTCGTACCGGAGGATGTTCATGGCGCGGGCCATCGGGTGCGTCTCACCGGTGGTGGTGATCGGCTCCTGCTTGGCGTAGTACGTCGCCAGCGGCGTGCCCTGGATCGTGTCACCGGCGTCGAGGACCAGCGTCGCCTTGCCCTTGCGCTCGGCGCGGATCTGGTTGACCAGGGTGGCGAGCTTCGCGACGCCGACGTCGTTGTGCTTGCTGTCGTCGAACTCCGCGTCCTTGTAGTAGTCCCAGTTGTAGACGTTGCCGTGGGTGTCCGACGTGCCGAGGATCGTCAGGTCCCAGGTCTTCGGCTGCTTCGGCTTCGCCTCGGCGGGCGCGCCGGCCAGCAGGGGAGCGGTCGCGGCGGCGGCCGCGACGGCCAGCACCTGGCGCCGGGAGGCGCCGGAGGAGGAGGTCATGAGGTGCCTTTCCGAATGGGGGTACGCGCCTTGTGGGCGCCGTTGCGCACCATAACCACCACATGTCGCCTGCGCCACACCGGCCCGAATTGTTTCCCTTCCGGTCACACGCCGCTGTTTTCGTGCCGGTCACCGGGGTAGGGGCGCATCCATGAGCGAGGACCAGTTCACCCAGCAGCACCCGGCCGAACAGTACGGACAGCGCGACGGGCAGCCGTCGCAACAGCAGACGCCGCCCGGCAACGAGCAGGAGATGGGGCCGAAGCCCGACCACGGCGAGGAGTCGTACCGGGGCAGCGACCGGCTCAGCGGCAAGCGCGCGATCATCACCGGCGGTGATTCCGGCATCGGCCGGGCCGTCGCGATCGCCTTCGCCCGCGAGGGCGCCGACGTGCTCGTCACGTATCTCGCCGACGAGGAGGAGAAGGACGCCCGGGAGACGGTCGCGCTGATCGAGCAGGCCGGGCGCACCGGCGTCGCGGTGCGGTGCGACCTGCGCGAGGAGGCCAACTGCCGCGCCCTGGTCGACCAGGCGCTGCGCGACCTCGGCGGCGTCGACATCCTGGTCAACAACGCGGCGTACCAGATGTCGCAGGACAACGGCCTGCTCGACATCACCACCGAGCAGTTCGACCGGGTCTTCAAGACCAACGTGTACGCCATGTTCTGGCTCTGCAAGTTCGCGGTGCCGCACATGAAGGAGGGCTCGACGATCATCAACACGTCGTCGATCCAGGCGTTCGACCCGTCGCCGCAGCTGCTCGACTACGCCACCACCAAGGCAGCCATCGCCAACTTCACCAAGGCGCTCGCGCAGAACCTCGCCGAGCGGGGCATCCGGGTCAACGCGGTCGCGCCCGGTCCGATCTGGACGCCGCTGATCCCGGCCACGATGCCGGAGGAGAAGGTGAAGCAGTTCGGGACCGACACGCCGCTGGGCCGTCCGGGTCAGCCGGCCGAGCTGGCGCCCGCGTACGTCTACTTCGCCTCGCAGGAGTCCAGCTACGTCACCGGCGAGATCCTCGGCGTGACGGGTGGCCGCCCGACGAAGTGAGCCAGCCCCGGCTGGTGCCGTCGTGGCCTTCCGGTCCCGCCCTCGGCCGCCTGGTTCCGCTGCTCAGCGGGGCCAGGCGGCCATCCGGCGGCGGACCTCGGCGATCTGCGGCGCGTCCAGGCCGTAGCGGGTGAACCGCCTGTCGGCCAGCCCGTCGAGATAGCGGCCCGCGGCGCGCACGTCCTCGTCGTCCAGCGCCGGATCGACCTGCCGGGCCAGCTCCAGCAGCTCCGCCACGTTGTACCGGTCCAGCGCGGCGGAGACGTCGATGTAGTCGCGTACCTCCCGCCGGTTCACCAGCGCGGCGGTCTTGTTCGCGATCAGGTCCCGCACGTCCATGACCGGGCCGAGGTCCATCACCACCGGGCTGCGGTGGCGGTCCAGGCGGGCCAGGCTCAGGCGGATCTGCCGGCCGTCCCGGCTCACCACGAAGTCCCGCAGGTCCCGCTCGAAGCCGTCGAACACCTCGCCCAGCCCGCCCGGGTCCACCTCGGCCACCCGGTACCCGGCCCGTTCCAGCGCCGCGCGCACCCCGTCGGCCGCCGCCGCGGCGGCGCCCTCCACGTCGGCGAACAGGTCGACGTCCTCGGTGGGGCGGGTGACCAGTCCGTGCGCCGCCCAGGCGACGCCGCCGCCGAGCACGAAGCGGTGCGGGCCGGCCGCGGCGAGCGCCACCCGGGCCACCTGCCGGTAGAAGTCGTGCGGATGGGTCACGCGGCGCGCAGGCTCCGGTGCCGGCCCTCCCAGGCCAGGCGTACGCCCCGAGGCAGGTTGAGCAGCGGCCACAGGCGGCGCAACGTGCCTGCGTGGATCAGCTCGCGCAGGTCCTCCACCCGGGTCGTCTCGCGCAGCACGTTCTCGTACATCCAGAGCAACTCGTCCGGGTCGCCCAGGTCGAACGCGCGTTCGCTGCTCCACATCAGGCGTACCGGCAGCTCGACGATGCCGGTGGTGGGACCGGTCAGCTCGTCCAGGGTGCGCGCCACCACGGCGGGTCGCCCGGGACGGGCGAGGTACGCGTGCGCGCTGACCGACATGGCATCAGGGTAACCCCAACCCGGCCCCTTCCCCGCGTCCCTTCCTCACCTCCCCTCCGCCCCCTCCCCGCCCCCTTGTCGCGTCGATCATGAAGTTGACGGCACGGGGTGTCCGTTTTGTCGCCGTCAACCTCATGATCGACCGCCCGCTTGTCGGCAGCGCTCCCGCCGGAGATCTTGGAAGATTTGGGCCCCCATGAGGGCCGGTTTCTTCCAAGATCTCCGACGGTGGGGTGTGCGCCGAGGCCTGCTCGCGTCGGTGCCCGCCCTGCCAGATGGAGATCTTGGTACGTCCTCGCCCTTGTGGGGGCCGTTCCGTACCAAGATCTCTCGCCGGCGAGCCCTCCACCGAGATCGGCGACATCCGCTCGGGGCCTGCGGGCCTGCCGTCGGCCGCCCGACCTTCCAGTCGATCATGAGGTTGGCGGCGGCAAAACGGACACGAGGTGCCGTCAACTTCATGATCGACGCGGCAGGGGTGGCCCGGGCGTTGGCGGGCGCGACGTGGGGCGGGATGCGGCGAGACGGGCGTGCGCGAGCGGCCGGTGGGTGCGTCGGTCGGAGTAAAGAGCGGGCGTGTCCGTTGTGTGCCGGGTGCCGGGGACACCTTGCGCCGGGTGTCGGGTTCTGGGGTGGTGGGGGACACCCGGGTGGCGGAATCCGGGGCGGGGCCGGGGCGTTATACCTGGTGAACGACCGCAGCAGCACCCCCGGCGCCCCCGGCAGGCGGGGCGGCGGAACCCGGGAATGACCCCGGGCCGGCGGTCGTTGAACATGGCTCCGGCGCCGCCAGTGAGCCCCGTACGCCACCCCCCGGCGCGGGCCGCGTGAGCAGGACGCCGGAGATCCCCCCAAGAACCTCTCTTGAGCGCCTGACGGTGCTCGCACCCGCCCCGAACCCCCTCGGCGCGGGCGTCGACCCCCGAACGGAGCCCACCATGAACACGATCCTGCGCAAGAGCATCCTCGGTATCGCCGGTCTGACCGTCGCCGGTGGCCTCGCCGCCGGTCCTCTCAATCACGACGCCGGCACCCCGGTGCGCGACACGGCCGTGACCACCACCCAGGCCGCCGCGAAGCTGGACAGCGCCGCGCTGATCCCGCACGGCGTGCAGGGCACCCAGTCCCACATCGACCTGAACGACGAGCAGACCGCCAACGTGAAGGCGATCATCGCGGCGACGAAGAAGGCCGGCATGGACGAACGCGCCGCGGTCGTCTCCATCGCCACGGCGTTGCAGGAGTCGAAGCTGGAGAACCTCGGCCACCTGGGTGACCGTAACGACCACGACTCGCAGGGCCTGTTCCAGCAGCGTCCGTCGAGCGGTTGGGGCACGGTGGAGCAGATCACCGACCCCGAGTACTCCACCACCGCGTTCCTGAAGGGTCTGAAGCAGGTCGACGGCTGGAAGGACATGCCGCTGACCGTCGCCGCCCAGACCGTCCAGGTGTCCGCTTACCCGGACCACTACGCCCAGTGGGAGCAGCAGGCCGCCGACCTGGTGGCCGAGCACTGGAACAGCTGACCCGGCGGTGACCGGGGTCACGACGAGCGAGCGGAAGAACCGTGACCCCGGTACCGTTGTGCAGAGCGTCGGTGTGTCCAGTGTCCCCGGGCCTCACCTAAATTGCCTTCGCGGAATACCGTTCGGCTGGAGCCGCGTCGCGCCACTCGCCGAGAGGCGACATGCACACCGACGCCCAGAGCCGCCCCGGCCATCCGGCCGGGGCGGCTCTGTCTGTGGGATCGAGTCGCACGCCCCGGTTCGCTGGCCTAGGGTTACAGGCAGAGGTGAGCCGTTCTCGACGGAGAGGGGGTGCGCGGATGGGGTTCAAGACGTTCATCCAGGGGTGGCCGGTCTACCGGCAACTCACCGGCACCGACCCGCTCGGTCGCGGCGCCGCCGCCCAGTCGGCGCGCTCCGCCGAGTTGGCCCCCCGCACCGAGACCGCCGACGGCATGGCCCGCTCGGTCTGCCCGTACTGCGCGGTCGGCTGCGGGCAGCGGGTCTTCCACTCCGGCGGCAAGGTCACCCAGATCGAGGGCGACCCGGACAGCCCGATCTCGCGCGGCCGGCTGTGCCCGAAGGGCTCGGCCAGCAAGAGCCTGGTGACCAGCCCGCTGCGCCCGACCACGGTCCGCTACCGCCGGCCGTACGCGACCGAGTGGGAAGACCT
This sequence comes from Micromonospora sp. CA-248089, assembly GCF_050948515.1. NCBI lineage: Bacteria > Bacillati > Actinomycetota > Actinomycetes > Micromonosporales > Micromonosporaceae > Micromonospora > Micromonospora sp. CA-248089. The sequence continues at coordinate 3,351,772 of NZ_CP192016.1, read as the reverse complement.
CGACCTCGACGTCGCGCTCGACATGATCGCCGACCGGATCCTCGCCGCCCGCGCGGAGACCTGGGAGGACGTCGACGACGAGGGCCGACCGCTGAACCGGACGCTGGGCATCTCCAGCCTCGGCGGCGCGACGCTGGACAACGAGGAGAACTACCTCATCAAGAAGCTGTTCACGGCGATGGGGGCACTCCAGATCGAGAACCAGGCCCGTATTTGACACTCCGCCACCGTCCCCGGTCTGGGGACCAGCTTCGGTCGCGGCGGCGCGACGGACTTCCAGCAGGACCTCGTCAACGCTGACGTCATCGTCATCCAGGGCTCGAACATGGCCGAGGCCCACCCGGTGGGCTTCCAGTGGGTGATGGAGGCGAAGAAGCGCGGCGCGAAGGTCTTCCACGTGGACCCGCGGTTCACGCGTACCAGCGCGCTCGCCGACACGTACCTGCCGATCCGCGCGGGCACGGACATCGCGCTGCTCGGCGGCGTGGTGCGCTACATCCTGGAGAACGAGCTGGACTTCCGGGAGTACGTGCTGGCGTACACCAACGCGGCCAACATCGTCAGCGAGCAGTTCGCCGACACCGAGGACCTGGACGGCCTGTTCTCCGGCTACAACCCGGACACCGGCTCGTACGACCACACGAGCTGGCAGTACGAGGGCCAGGAGGACAGCGCCCGGATCCGGGGCACCGGCAAGGAACGTGACTCGGCCTCCGGGCTGGAGCACGAGTCGCACGGCGAGCCGGTGCCGCCGCAGGCGCCACGGGACGAGACGTTGCAGCATCCGCGCTGCGTCTACCAGATCCTGAAGCGGCACTTCGCCCGCTACACCCCGGAGATGGTGGCCCGGGTGTGCGGCATCCCGGAGGAGAAGTTCCTGGAGCTGGCGCGCGCCTGGACGGAGAACTCGGGCCGGGAACGCACCGGCGCGCTCGTCTACTCCGTCGGCTGGACCCAGCACAGCGTCGGCGTGCAGTACATCCGCACCGGCTCGATCATCCAGACGCTGCTGGGCAACATGGGCCGCCCGGGTGGTGGCATCCTGGCGCTGCGCGGGCACGCCAGCATCCAGGGCTCCACCGACATCCCGACGCTGTTCAACCTGCTGCCCGGCTACCTGCCGATGCCGCACCACGCCGACCACCCGACGTTCGACGAGTGGGTGGACAGCATCCGGCGCCCGGGCCAGAAGGGCTTCTGGGGCAACTCGCGTGCGTTCGCGGCGAGCCTGCTGAAGGCGTACTGGGGTGACGCGGCGACGCCGGAGAACGACTTCTGCTACGGCTACATGCCCCGGATGACCGGCGACCACGGCACGTACCAGCAGGTCCTGAACATGATCGACGGCAAGGTGAAGGGCTACTTCCTGCTCGGCCAGAACCCGGCGGTCGGCTCGGCGCACGGCCGGGCCCAGCGTCTCGGCATGGCCAACCTCGACTGGCTCGTCGTCCGCGACCTGTTCATGATCGAGAGCGCCACGTTCTGGAAGAACAGCCCGGAGGTCGCCACCGGCGAGATCGTGCCGGAGGAGTGCCGCACCGAGGTGTTCTTCCTGCCGGCGGCCTCGCACGTGGAGAAGGAGGGCACGTTCACGCAGACGCAGCGGCTGCTGCAGTGGCGAGAGAAGGCCGTCGACCCGCCGGGCGACGCCCGCTCCGAGCTGTGGTTCTTCTACCACCTGGGCCGCGTGCTGCGGGAGAAGCTGGCCGGCTCCACCGAGCGTCGCGACCGCGCGCTGCTGGACCTGGCCTGGGACTACCCCACGCACGGTCCGCACGCGGAGCCGAGCGCCGAGGCGGTGCTGAAGGAGATCAACGGGTACGAGGTGGCCACCGGTCGCCCGCTCAACGCGTTCGGCGAGGCCCGCGACGACGGCTCCACGGCGATCGGCTGCTGGATCTACTCCGGCGTCTACGCCGACGGGGTGAACCAGGCGGCCCGCCGCCGGTCCCGGCACGAGCAGGACTGGGTGGCGGCCGAGTGGGGCTGGGCGTGGCCGGCGAACCGCCGCACGCTGTACAACCGCGCCTCCGCCGACCCGGAGGGCCGGCCGTGGAGCGAGCGCAAGAAGTACGTCTGGTGGGACCCGGAGGCCGGCGAGTGGACCGGCTACGACGTGCCGGACTTCGAGAAGACGAAGCCGCCGTCGTACCGGCCGCCCGAGGGTGCCTCCGGTCCGGCCGGGCTCGCCGGTGACGACGCGTTCGTCATGCAGGGCGACGGCAAGGCGTGGCTGTACGCGCCGACCGGTGTCCTGGACGGCCCGCTGCCGACGCACTACGAGCCGGCCGAGTCGCCGATGCGCAACCCGCTCTACGGTCAGCAGGCCAACCCGACCCGCAAGATCTACGAGCACCCGGTCAACCGGATGAACCCGAGCCCGCCGGAGCCGCACAGCCAGGTCTTCCCGTACGTGTTCACGGTCAGCCGCCTCACCGAGCACCACACGGCCGGTGGGATGAGCCGTACCGTGCCGCGCCTGGCGGAGCTGCAACCGGAGATGTTCGTCGAGGTGTCCCCGGAACTGGCCGGCGAGATCGGCCTGGACCACCTGGGCTGGGCGCACCTGATCAGCGGCCGCGCGGTGATCGAGGCGCGGGTGCTGGTCACCGACCGGCTCACCCCGCTGCGGGTGGACGGCCGGATCATCCACCAGGTCTGGCTGCCGTACCACTTCGGCACCGAGGGTCTGGTCACCGGCGACTCGGCGAACGACCTGTTCGGCATCACGCTGGACCCGAACGTCCTCATCCAGGAGAGCAAGGTCGGCACCTGCGACATCCGGCCCGGCCGTCGTCCCACCGGCCCGCCGCTGCTCGACCTGGTCGGCGACTACCAGCGGCGGGCCGGGATGACGCCGGACCGGAAGATCCCCGTGGTGACCACCGACGCCGGCGGCGGGGACGACGCCGCCGGCAGCACCGACGAGCGGTCGCCCGCCGCGCACCAGGACGGGGAACCGGATGCCTGACGCCAACAGCCTGTACGGCCCGCTCGACCCGGCCCCGGACGCGGGCTGGGTCGACGCGCCGCCCCGGATGGGTTTCTTCACCGACACCAGCGTCTGCATCGGCTGCAAGGCGTGCGAGGTGGCCTGCAAGGAGTGGAACGGCGTCCCGGACTCCGGTTTCGACCTGCTCGGCATGTCGTACGACAACACCGGCGCGCTGACCGCGAACTCGTGGCGGCACGTCGCGTTCATCGAGCAGCCCCGCCCGGCCGGGCACCGCACGCCGCCGTTCGCCGGCGACCCGACCGGCCCGGCGATCAGCCCCGCGTCGGCCTCGGTCGGCGCGGGCACGGCCCCCGACACCGGTACGAACCCGGGCCTGCCGCCGGGACAGCCGGAGGCGGCGGCGCGGATGGCCGCCGGTCCGGAGTTCCTCGGCATGCCCGGCACCCAGCCGCCCGGGCGGGCCACCGGCGTGGAGAGCCGCACCGACTTCCGCTGGCTGATGATGTCCGACGTGTGCAAGCACTGCACGCACGCGGCCTGCCTGGACGTGTGCCCGACCGGTTCGCTGTTCCGCACCGAGTTCGGCACGGTGGTGGTGCAGGAGGACATCTGCAACGGCTGCGGCTACTGCATCTCCGCCTGCCCGTACGGCGTGATCGACCAGCGCAAGGGCGACGGCCGGGCGTGGAAGTGCACGCTGTGCTACGACCGGATCGGCGCGGGCATGACACCCGCCTGCGCGCAGGCCTGCCCGACCGAGTCCATCCAGTACGGCCCGCTCGACGAGCTGCGGGAACGCGCCGCCACGCGGGTAGCCGCGCTGCACGAGCGGGGTGTGCCGGAGGCACGTCTCTACGGCCACGACCCGACCGACGGCGTGGGCGGGGACGGCGCGTTCTTCCTGCTGCTCGACGAGCCGGAGGTCTACGGGCTGCCGCCCGACCCGGTGGTCACCACCCGGGACCTGCCGAAGATGTGGAAGCGGGCCGGGCTGGCCGCGCTGACCATGGCGGCGGCCGCCGTCGCCGCGTTCGTCGGAGGATCGTCGTGAGCCCGGACCGCCCGGTCGGTGACCTGTTCCGCCGTTTCCGCGAGCGCCTGTCCGCCGAACGCCCCGCCGGGCCGCACGGCGGTCTCGAGCGGCTGAGCGCGGGCCGCGGCAGCGCCGCCGAGCGGGAGAACGGCAGCCGGGCCACCGCGCCCGGTCCCGGGATGGGCCGCACCGACGCGGGCTCCCGCGACGCCGGCCTGCCCCCGCACCCGCCCCGCGACGCGGCACCACGCCGACGCCGCGGCAAGGGCGGCAAGGGCGGCAAGGGCGGCGGGGAGCAGCTCACCGTGCCGCCGGCCGAGTTCACCTCCTACTACGGCCGGCCCGTCCTCAAGCCGCCGGTGTGGCGGTGGGACATCGCCGCGTACCTGTTCACCGGCGGCCTCGCCGCCGGCTCGTCGCTGCTGGCCGCGGGCGGGCAGCTCACCGGCCGTCCGGCGTTGCGCCGCGCCGGCCGGGTCGCCGCGCTGGCCGGGGTCGGCGCGAGCACCTACTTCCTGATCAACGACCTGGGCCGGCCGTCGCGCTTCCACCACATGCTGCGGGTGGCGAAGGTGACCTCGCCGATGTCGGTGGGCACCTGGATCCTCAGCGTGTTCGGCCCGGCCGCCGGGGCCGCCGCGGTCGCCGAGGTGGCCCCGCTGCTGCCCGAGCACGGCGTGCTGGGGCTCGGCCGCCGGCTGCTGCCCCCGGCCGGGCACGCCGCCGGTGTGGTGGCCGCCGTCACCGCGCCGGCGCTCGCCACGTACACCGGGGTGCTGCTGGCGGACACGGCGGTGCCGTCGTGGCACGAGGCGTACCCGGAACTGCCCGCCATCTTCGCGGGCAGCGCGCTGGCCAGCGGTGCCGGTGTCGGGCTGGTGGCCGCGCCCTGCCCGCAGGCCGGCCCGGCGCGGCGTCTCGCGGTCGCGGGCGCGGCGATGGAACTGTGGGGTTCGCACCGGGTGGAGAACCGGCTCGGCCTGCTCAGCGAGCCCTACACGCAGGGCACACCGGGCAAGCTGCTGCGCGCGGGCCGGGCGCTCACCGCCGCCGGTGTCGTGGGCGCGCTGGTCGGCCGCCGCAGCCGGGTGCTGTCCGCGCTGTCCGGCGGCGCGCTGATCGCCGCGTCGGTGTGCACCCGGTTCGGGATCTTCCACGGCGGCGTGGCGTCCGCGCGCGACCCGCGCTACACGGTCGTGCCGCAGCGCGAACGCGCCGACCGGCGGGCCGCCGACCAGGTCTGACACCTCCCCGGGCGGCCGCGCGGCGGCTGTGGTTGACTGCTGCGTGGAGGCGTTCAGGCGGCTGGTGCCCCTCCCGGTCTTCAAAACCGGTGTGGTCCGGGACCCGGGCCAGGCGGGTTCGATTCCCGTCCGTCTCCGCCAAAACCGTTCCCGGGAGTGCACCGATGCGTGAGGTCGACCCGCGACGGCGGGTGCCGCGCACCGACGCGCTGCTCGCCGATCCCGCGCTGGCCGCCGCCGCCGCGACGCTCGGCCGCGACCGGGTCAAGGCCGCGATCGTCCGCGCGCAGGACCGCGCCCGCCGGGGCGAGCTGACCCCCGATCAGGTACGCGACGCGGCGCTGGCCGACCTGCCCGGCCGTACGCCACGCGCGGTGCTCAACGCCACCGGCGTCGTGCTGCACACCAACCTGGGCCGCGCCCCGCTCGCCCCGTCGGCGGTGGACGCGCTGGTCGCCGCCGCCGGGCACACCGACGTGGAGCTGGACCTGCGGACCGGGCGGAGGGCCCGGCGCGGCCGGGAGGCGCTGGACGCGCTCGCCGCCGCGGTGCCCGACGCCGGGGCGGTGCACGTGGTGAACAACGGCGCGGCGGCGCTGGTGCTGGCCGCGACCGCGCTCGCCGCCGGCCGGGAGATCGTGGTCAGCCGCGGTGAGCTGGTCGAGATCGGCGACGGGTTCCGCCTGCCCGACCTGCTGGCCAGCACCGGCGCGCGGCTGCGCGAGGTGGGCACCACCAACCGCACCACCCGCGCCGACTACGAGGCGGCGATCGGCGAGCGGACCGGGTTCGTGCTCAAGGTGCACCCGTCGAACTTCGTGGTCACCGGCTTCACGTCGGCGGTGCCGGTGGCCGAGCTGGCCACGCTCGGCGTACCGGTGGTGGTCGACATCGGGTCCGGGCTGCTCGCGCCGGACCCGCTGCTGCCCGCCGAGCCGGACGCCGCCACCACACTGCGCGCGGGCGCGCACCTCGTCACCGCCAGCGGCGACAAGCTGCTCGGCGGACCGCAGGCCGGTCTGCTGCTCGGCGACGCCGACCTGGTGCAGCGGCTGCGCCGGCACCCGCTCGCGCGGGCGCTGCGGGTCGACAAGCTCACCCTCGCCGCGCTCGCCGCCACCCTGTACGCGCCCACCACACCCACCCGGGACGCGCTGCACGCCGACCCGGTCCGGCTGCGGGACCGGCTGGAGCGGCTGCGGGACCGGCTCGGCGAAGACGGCTGCAAGGCCGAGGTGGTGCCCAGCGCCGCGGTGGTCGGCGGCGGCGGGGCGCCTGGCGTGGAGCTGGACTCGTGGGCGCTGAGCCTGCCCGAGCGGTACGCCGAGCCGCTGCGCACCGGCGAGCCGGCGGTCCTCGGGCGGGTGCTGCAGGGCCGGCTGCTGCTGGACCTGCGCGCCGTGCCGGAGGACGCCGACGACCGGGTCCGCGCGGCCGTGCTGAGCGTGGAGGACTGACCGGCATGTGGGTGGTGGCGACCGCCGGGCACGTCGACCACGGCAAGTCCACGCTGGTGCGGGCGCTGACCGGGATGGAACCGGACCGGTGGGCGGAGGAACGCCGCCGCGGCATGACCATCGACCTCGGCTTCGCCTGGACCACACTGCCGTCCGGCGGCACGATCGCCTTCGTCGACGTACCCGGGCACGAGCGGTTCGTGCCGAACATGCTCGCCGGTGTCGGCCCGGTCCCGGCCGCGCTGATCGTGGTGGCCGCCGACGAGGGCTGGATGCCGCAGTCCGCCGAGCACCTGGCCGCGCTGGACGCGCTGGGCGTGTCGTACGGCCTGCTCGCGGTCACCCGCGCGGACCTGGCCGACCCCGGGCCGGCGACGGCACGCGCCCGCAAGGAGATCGCCGCGACCTCGCTCGGTGAGGTGGAGGCGGTGCCGGTCTCCGCGGTCACCGGCGCCGGGCTGCCCGAGCTGCGCGCAGCCCTGGACCGCCTGACCGCCCGGCTGCCCGACCCGGCCGCCGACGCGCCGGTGCGGCTCTGGGTGGACCGCGCGTTCACCGTGCGCGGCAGCGGCACGGTGGTCACCGGCACGCTCGGCGGTGGCCGGCTGCGCGTCGGCGACGAGCTGGAACTGGCCGCCACCGGGGAGACGGTGCGGGTACGCGGACTGCACTCCCTCGGTGTCGCGCATGCCGAGGTCGAGGCGGTGGCCCGGGTCGCGGTGAACCTGCGCGGCCTGTCCCGGGACCGGGTCGGGCGCGGCGACGCGCTGCTCACCCCGGGCCGGTTCGGGCGCACCGACCTGCTCGACGTGCGGCTGTCCGGCGACCCGGCCGCCGACCTCCCGGCCACGCTCACCCTGCACGCCGGCTCGGCGGCGGTGCCCGCCCGGGTCCGGCCGCTGGGCCCGGACACGGTACGGCTGCGCCTGGACCGCCCGCTGCCGCTGCTGATCGGGGACCGGGCGCTGCTGCGCGACCCCGGCCGGCACCACGTCGCGGGCGGCGTGACAGTGCTGGACGTGGACCCTCCGCCGCTGCGCCGCCGGGGTGCGGCGGCCGCCCGTGCCGCGGTGCTGGCCGGCCTGGACGGACGGCCGGACCTGGCCGGGGAGCTGCGCCGGCGGCGGCTCGTCCGCGCCGGTGACCTGACCCGGATGGGCGTGCCACCGACCGCGACCCCGGTGACCGGGCAGTGGCTGGCCGACCCCGAACACTGGCGGGACCTGGGCCGCCGCCTCACCGAGGAGGTCACCCGGTACGCCGCCGAGCATCCGCTCGCCGCGGGCGTACCCGTCGACGTGCTGCGCCACCGCCTCGACCTGCCCGACCGTGCCCTGGTCACGGCGCTGCTGCGCGCACCGCTGCGGCTGCGCGACGGCCTGGTCACCGCCGCCGGGCAGAACACCCTGCCGGAAGCGGTGGCCCGGGCGGTGGACCGGGTCCGGGCCGAGTACGGCGACCGCCCGTTCCAGGCCCCCGAGGCGCACCACCTGGCCGACCTCGGCCTGGGTCCCCGCGAGATCGGCGCCGCGGTACGCGCCGGCGCGCTGCTGAAGCTCGCCGAGAACGTGGTGCTGCTGCCCGGCGCCCCGGACGACGCGGTACGCGTGCTCGCCGGGCTGCCGCAGCCGTTCACGCTCAGCGCCGCCCGGCAGGCGCTCGGCACCACCCGCCGGGTGGCGGTGCCGCTGCTGGAACTGCTGGACCGGCGCGGCGCCACCCGGCGGCTGCCCGACGACGCCCGCGAGGTGGTCCGCCCGCCGGGCTGAGCCATCCGGCGCCACCGGCCCGAGCCGTCACCTACCGTGACGCCATGGACCCTTCCGCGGTCTGGCGGGACAAGAACCACAAGTGGCGGATCGAGGCGTACCGGGCACCGGATCTGCGGTTCGCCATCTACGCCACGAACGGCCCGACCGAGTCGGCGCCGCTGTGGCTGTTCGGGATGGCCGCGCTGGCCCGCTGGCTGATGACCCACGCGATCTCGCTGGACGACCTGGAGACGGACTGATGGGTGTCCAGGTCGCGCTGGTGCTGGTGCTGATCCTCGTCAACGCCGCCCTGTCCGGCAGCGAGATGGCGCTGGTGAGCCTGCGGGAGGGGCAGTTGCGCCGGCTGGCGCGCTCCGGGCGGGCCGGTGCGCGGCTGGGCCGGCTCACCCGCGAACCCAACCGCTACCTGGCCACCATCCAGCTCGGCATCACGCTCGCCGGGTTCCTCGCCTCGGCCGCCGCCGCGGTGACGCTCGCCGAGCCGCTCGTCGGCCCGCTGGGGTTCCTCGGCGGGGCGGCCCGCCCGGTGGCGGTATTCCTGGTGACGCTGCTGCTGACGTTCCTCACCCTGGTGGTGGGGGAGCTGGCACCCAAGCGGCTCGCCATGCAGACCGCGGAACGGTGGGCGCTGATCAGCGCCGGGCCGCTGGACCTGCTGGCGCGGCTGTCCCGGCCGGCGGTGTGGCTGCTCGGCCGCTCCACCGACCTGCTGGTCCGGCTCGCCGGTGGCGACCCGCGCGCCAGCCGGCAGGAGGTGACCGAGGAGGAGCTGCGGGAGATGCTGGTCAGCCAGCGCGGCCTGTCCGCCCAGCAGCGGGAGATCCTCGCCGGGGCGTTCGACATCGCCGGCCGTACGCTGCGGGAGATCCTCGTCGCGCGCCGCGACGTGACCACGTTGCCCGCCGACCTGCCGGCGGCCGACGCGATGCGGCGGCTCGCGGCCACCGGCCGGTCCCGGGCTCCGGTGATCGGACCCGGCGGGCTCGACGACGTGTGCGGCACCGTGCACATCCGCGACCTGGTCGACGCCGACGGGGCGCGCGTCGGCGACCGGGCCCGCCCGCCGGTGCTGCTGCCGGGCACGTTGCCGGTGGCCGACGCGATGCGGCAGCTGCGCCAGCGGCACGAGCAGCTCGCGCTGGTGGTCGACGAGTACGGCGGAGTGGACGGCCTGGTCACCATGGAGGACCTGCTCGAGGAGGTCGTCGGCGAGCTGTACGACGAGACCGACCGGGACGTGCGCCGCGCCGTGCGGGAGCCGGACGGCGCGCTGCTGCTGCCGGGCGACTTCCCGCTGCACGACCTGCCCGACGTGGGCGTACGGGTCACGTTCCCGCTGTCGCGCGAGTACACCACGGTGGCCGGCCTGGTGCTGGCCGGGCTGGGCCGGCTGCCCGAGGGCTCGGGGGAGCGGGTGCGACTGCCCGGCCTCACCGTCGAGGTGGTCGAGGTGGCCGGACGGGCGATCCGCCGGGTCCGGCTGCGCGGCCCCGCCGTCGGGCGCACCCCCGACTGACACCCGGACGGGGGACAACCGCCCGATCCGCGTCCCGGCCCGCGCCGCCGGTCGTACGGTGCGGGCGTGAAGGACCGAGGAATGCGGACGTTCATCACCGTGCTGGCCGGGCTGGCCGTGATCTACTTCGGCTTCACCGGAAGCCGCGACAGTGGCGGTGAGGGTGGCGTCTCCGGCGGCGTGGTGCTGCTCGCGCTGCTCGCCTCGCTGCTGGCCTGGAACCTGACCAAACCCGGCCCGGCCAAGTAGTCACCGGGCCGTGGCGGCGCTGCGGCTCACCTCGCCCGCCGACTCCTCGCCCAGGGCCACCCGCACCAGCGCCGACGCGAGCCGGCCGAAGTCGGCCTCGCCGACCAGCCCGACCAGGTCGCCGGGGCTCGCCGGCAGGCCCAGCCGCTTCGCCCCGGCCAGCGTGCGCCGGTCGGCGTACGGGCACACGTCCGGCCACACCGACTGCGCCTCGCGCAGGAAGATGTCCGCCCCGGTGGGGCCGATGCCGGGGAATTCGGTGAGCAGCCGACGCAGCACGGCCCGGTCGGCGCCGGCCTCCTTGTGCAGCCGCCGCAGGTCGCCGTGCCAGCGGTCCAGGCAGAGGCGGGCGCCGGTGCCGAGCATGGTCGCGGTCCGCTCGTCGTAGCGCCGGTAGTGGCCCCGGCCCAGCGCGTCGACCCGGTCCTGCCAGCTCGCCGCCTCCATCGCCTGCGGGGTGCGGTAGCCGGCCGCGAACAGCTCCCGGGCGGCGGCCACTGCCACCGAGGCCCGGATCCGGGTGCTCAGCAGCGTGGTGAGCACCAGCAACTGGTAGAGCGGGCCGGGCCGGTCCGCGAGGGCGATGCCGGCCTCCTCCGCGTACGTGCGGGACTGCCGGTCCAGCAGGGCCCGTGCGACGTTGCGATCGTCTGGCATCCACCCGGATTACCCGCCCCGGCCCCGGCCAGACCCCCGGGCCCGTCCGGAATGCGCGGGGCGGCGGCGGGTACGCGGGCGGGGTGCGCGGTCGACGGCCGTGCGCCCCACCGGAAGGAGAGACCCGTGGTCAAGCCGCAGCAGGAGGAACTGCGCCGGAACGACCTCGGCGCCACCAGCCAGGACAGCCGCAAGACGGCCACCCAGGCGGGCGGCCGTTCGCGGAGCCGGGGCACGTCGAACGCGGATGCGGGACGGCCCGTCCCCAGGGGACAGGTGTCGCCGTACGGCCCGGCCGGTGAGCCGGTCGCCGACGACGAGAGCTAACCGCGAGCCGACGTCGGCCGCAGCCGCCGCCAGGTGGCTGCGGCCGACAGCCCGTACGCCAGGTGCGGGATCAGGTCGGAGACCCAGTCGGCGCGGCGCCACGTGCGCGGATCGGTCACGCCGAGCACCGTCATCGAGCCGTCCGAGGTCGCCATCACGCCGCCGCCGAGCAGCACCGTGGCCACCGGCAACGGAATCCGCCGACTCGCCGCGATCACGCCGAACGCGGCGCCGGCGGCGATGCCGGTGGCGTACCCGAGCAGTGGTCCCAGACCGGAGCGGCGGTTCGCCGCCTCGTCGCCGGGGCCCAGGTCGACGTGCGTGACGTCGGCCAGCCGTCCGGCGACCGATTCCGGGGTGCTGCTGGCCGGCCGGGCCCGCAACGCCATGTCGAGGTACGAGACCGCGTTGAGGACGGCGCTGCCGACGGCGCCCGCGATGGCGCCGTCGACAACCGCTGCCGTCCTCACTTCGGGTCACCCGGTTCCCGGTTGCCCTTGGGGCCGTAGGTCCGTTCGCCCCGGACCACGCCGCGTTGCCCCCTGTCGTCCTGGAGGATCCGGTTCGCGACCTGGTTCGCCTCCTTGTCGGACGCCCGTCCGGACTGCTCGACGAGGTCGCGAAGGCGTGCCCGCTGCTTGTCGTACGCGTTGCTGCCCGGCCGTGGTCCTGGCATCTCTGCCTCCTCCGGATCGCTGTCGGCTGACTCAGGCGTCTACCCGCCCGGGCCGGGACCAACCGTTGCGGGCGGACCCGCCGCTCGGCCGGCCGGCGGGTCCGCCGCTCAGTCCGGGGCCCGGACCACCGCTACCGGGCAGGCGGAGCGGTGCAGGATCCCCTGGCTCACCGAGCCCAGCAGCAGCCCGCCCAGCTCGCCCCGGCCCTGCCGGCCCACCACGACGAGCTGGGCCCCGGCCGACGCCGCGGTCAGCGCCGCGACCGGCTTGGCGCGTACCGCCTCGGTGCGTACCGGCAGGTCCGGCCACCGCTCGCCGATCCCGGCGAGCGCCTCGGCGAGCACCCGCTCGCCCTCCTCGGCCTCGTCGTCGCGCCCGCGCCTCGCCGGGCGGGCGTGCACCACGTGCAGCGCGGCGCCGCGCGCGGACGCGGTCTCCGCGGCGAACTCGACGGCGGCGCGCGACAGCGTGGAGCCGTCCACGCCGACCACCACCGGGCCGCCCTCGTGGTCCGTGCCGCGCGCGATCAGGACCGGGCAGTCGGCGTACGAGGCGACCTGCACCGCCACCGACCCGACCACGAGCGCGGCGAATCCGCCCAGGCCCCGGTCGCCGAGCACGACCACGGCGGCGGTGGGGGACTCGCCGAGCAGCACCGCTGCCGCCTCCCCGTCGATGATCTCGCCGGTGATGCGCAGCCCGGGCGACTCGGCCTCGGCCGCCGCGACCGCGTCGGAGACCAGTTGCTCGGCCTGGTTGCGCAGGCCGGCGCCGGGTGGTGACCCGGCCGGCGCGGAGACCGGTACGCGCAGCAACGGCCAGATGAAACCGTGCACCACCCGCAGCGGGCGGTTACGCCGCCGGGCCTCCCGGGCCGCCAGGCGCACCGCCCGGGTCGCCGGTTCGGAGCCGTCCACCCCGACCACCACCGCGGCCCCGTTCGCCGAGTTCACCCGTACCTCCTCGTGGCCGGCGCTCCCGCGGCCAGTATCGCGGCCCGGGTGGCCGGCCCGGGGCGATACCGCGCGGGGTCGCCCGGTGGGTACGCTCGGGTGCAGCGCCCAGGGGAGGGAGCCCCGTCGATGGATCAGCCGGACGGACCGAGCACCGCCCGCATGATCGACTACTGGCTCGGCGGCCGGCACCACCGCCCGGTGGACGTGGCGGCGGCCGCCGCGTTCGAGGCGGCGTACGGGCCCTGTGCGGCGATCTTCCGGTCGTTGCGCGGCTTTCTCGGCCGTACCGTGCGGGCGATGGCGGCCGACGGGGTGAACGGCTTCCTGGTCTTCGGCGCGGGCGTCCCCACCTGCGGCAACGTGCACGAGGTCGCGCCGGAGGCGACGGTCCTCTACACCGACGTGGACCCGGAGACGGTCCGGCTGGGCCGGAGTCTGCTCGCCGGCAGCGACCGGGCCGGGTACGGCTACGGCGACGCCACCGACATCGGGACCGTCGACCGGGCGCTGCTGCACCGTTTCGTCCCGGGCTGGGGGAGACGGCCGGTGGGCGTGGTCTTCCTCGGGCTGGCGGCGTTCCTGGACGACGAGACGCTCGCGCGTACGCTCGACGAGCTGTACCAGGCGGTGGCGCCGGGCAGCCGGCTCGCGATCGACTTCGACACCGAGGAGCTGGCCGGGCACCCCGAGGCGCTGGCGATGATGGGTCCGGCGTTCCGGATGCGGGCGCCCGAGCGGTTCGCGCCGCTGCTGGGCCGCTGGCAGCCGACCGGCGACGGCATCGTGCCGGTGGCGCGGTGGCGGCCGGCGGGTGAGCCGGAGCCGGTGCCGGACGCGTTCCACGGCGCGCTGGCGTTGCGCGAGGCCGGCTGAGCCGGCTGAGCCGGTCGGGTCACGCGCGGCCGAGGCGGGGCGTTCACCGTTCGGGCACCTTCGTATGATGTTTGCCCTGTAGCAATAGTCGTCATCGGAGGATGAGCATGCCGGAGGCGTCCGGATCGGTGTCGCGTGCCCTGCGCACGGCGTCACCCGACCAGCTGGCGGAGACCGCGGACGCGGTGCTGCGCCAGACGCTCGGGGCCGCGCGGGCGGAGGTGTTCGTCGCCGACTACCGCGCCAGCGGGCTCTGGCCGGTGCTCGACCCGGACGTGCCCGACGGCGGCCCGCTGCTGGCCCACAGCGTGGCGCAGCGCTGTTTCAGCAGCCAGGAGCCGGTGCTGGACGTCGTCGAGGACGGCCGCTGCCGCGCCTACCTGCCGCTGTCGGTGTGGGGGGAGCGGCTCGGCGTGCTGATGGTGGATCTGCCCGGCGACCCGGACGCGGCCACTGTGGAGGCGGCCCGCGACGCCGCGGGGGAGCTGGCCGTGGCGATCCGGGCGGCCGACCGGGAGACCGACCGCTACCGGCGCGCCCGGCGGCGGGAGCGGCTGAGCATGGCCGCCGAGATGCAGTGGGATCTGCTGCCGGGGCGCAGCGTACGGATCGGCGACGCGCTGCTCGCCGGGCAGCTCGAACCGGCGTACACGGTGGGCGGCGACCACTTCGACTGGTCGGTGGACGGCGACCGGCTCACCCTCACCGTGCTCAACGGCACCGGCATCGGGCTGGCCGCGTCGATGCTCACGGCGATGACGGTGAACGCCATGCGCAACGCCAGGCGTTCCGGCGGCAGCCTGGTGGAGCAGGCGGAGCTGGCTTCGGACACCATCTACTACCAGCACCGGGGCAGCCGGCACGTGGCCACGCTGCTGCTGGAGCTGGACAGCCGCCGGGGCGTGATGCGGGCGGTGGACGCCGGTTCACCGCAACTGCTGCGGCTGCGCGGGGGCCGCGTCACGCCGATCGCGCTGGAGCAGCAGCTGCCGCTGGGCATGTTCGCCGAGACGCGTTACGACGTGCAGGAGTTCACTCTGGAGCCGGGCGATCGTCTCTTCGTCGTCAGCGACGGGGTGTACGCGGCGGAGCCCGACGACCAGGAGCCGTACGGTATGCGGGCGATGGCGCGCGCGATGCGGTCGACTCGGCTGCAGCCGGCGACCGAGGCAGTTGGTACGGTGATGCGCGAACTGCATGCGTACCATGCCGACGCGGACCTCCGTGACGACGCGGTCGTCGTCTGCCTGGACTGGCGCGGCTCCAGCCGGTCCGGCGACGTGACGGGGCAGTGACGGGGGCGGCGGAGCGGACACGAGCGGGACGATCGCAGGGGACAGCGAGTGGAGCGACCTCCGAATCTTGCCGCGGCCATCGAATCGGCTGCGGAGGCGCTCATCGGTGTGCTCGACTCCGCGACGTCCCGGCACACCGTCAGCGTCTCGCCCACGCAGCTGCGGGTGCTGTCGCTGATCGTGTCGCATCCGGACACCAACGTGAACCGGCTGGCCGAGCTGCTGGACGTGGTCCCGTCGTCGGCGAGTCGGCTCTGCGACCGCCTGGAGGCGGTCGGCCTGCTGCGCCGGGTGGCGGACCCGCGCGACCGGCGGGAGGTGCGGCTGATCCCCACCGCGGCGGCGGAGACGCTGCTGCGCGACCTCCAGGACCGACGGCACCGGGCGGTGCAGGCCGTGCTGGACCGCATGCCCAACCGGGTGCAGCACGAGCTGCTGCTGGCGCTGGTGGCGTTCAGCCAGGCCGCGACGATGACCACCCCGCAGGCCGGCTCGGACTCGACCGCCCGCTCCGCCTGACCTCACACCCCGCCACGCGCACCGTCCCCAGCCGCTCGACTAGTGTCCTAGGATGCCCTAGCGGGTGTGACGGTCCCCACCGTGACACCACTGAGCAACGACGCAGCACGGCACCCGGGGGAGAAGGACGAGCCCGATATAGTGGCAGCGCAACTGGGCGGTCCGTGATCACGACGAGGGCGGGCCGCGTCGGGGAGGTCCCAGCCCGGGATCACAGAGGGCGCCGGCGTCTGACCGGCCGGCAACGCGCACGTCCCTCCAGCGGCCGTTCATCCGGCTGCCGGACCGTGCTGCGAAGGGAGGGTTCGGTGTCGCGTCGGCCGGCTCCATCGGAGCAACCGGATTCCGGGACCACTGTCGTGGGAGACCGCGTCCTCACGCTGCCCAACCTGATCAGCTTCGTCCGGCTCGTCGGCGTGCCGATCTTCCTCTACCTGTTCCTCGTGGTCCGAGCCGACGTCGCCGCCATCGCGGTGCTCGCCGTCGGCGGGACCAGCGACTGGGTGGACGGCTGGATCGCCCGCCGCCTGGGACAGGTGAGCCGGCTCGGCGAGCTGCTCGACCCGCTGGCCGACCGCCTCTACATCCTCGCCACGCTGCTCGCGTTCACCGCCCGGGAGGTGGTGCCGTGGCAGTTCACCGGGGCGCTGCTGGCCCGGGAACTGCTGCTGCTGGTGTCCCTCGGGGTGCTGCGCCGCTACGGCTACGGCCCGCCGCCGGTGCACTACGTGGGCAAGACCGCGACGTTCCTGCTGCTGGCGGCCTTCCCGATCCTGCTGCTGGCCGACGCGGTGCCGGACGCCGGCACCGCTGCCGGGGCGATCGGCTGGGGTCTGGCGTGGTGGGGCCTCGTCCTCTACTGGGTCGCCGGCGCGATGTACGTGGTGCAGGCCGCCCGCCTCGTGCGGGCGCAGCGCGCGGAGGCGGCGGCATGACCACCGCGCCGTCGCGGGACGGGGAGAAGGAGCGCGACCCGTCGACCCGGGTGTACGCGCCGGACTTCCTGACCGAGCTGTTCCGCAATCCGCTGGACCCGGGGTACGGGGACGCGGCGGCGCGCCGCGCGACGGGCTCGGTGTCGCGGGTACGCCAGGTGCTGGGCCGGCCGGTGAGCCTGCTGGTGCTGGCGGTGATCGGGTTCCTGTTCGCGGTGGCGTACCGGGAGACGGTGGCGGATGAGCCGAGCCGCGCGACGGCGCGGGCAGGGCTGGTCGCCGAGATCAAGGGCCGGGAGGCGGAGACCGACCGGTTGACCGAGCGCGCCGAGCAGTTGCGTGAGGAGGTCGGGCGGCAGCGGGACGCGACGTTGAGCGGTTCGCAGGCGTCCCGGTTGCGCACGCTGGAGGCGGGTACCGGCCTGGCCCGGGTGCGCGGGGACGGCGTGGTGGTGCGGCTGGCCGACGCGGCGGCGGATCAGGACGGGGTGACCACCGGTGACGCGGGTCCGTCCCGGGTGCTGTATTCGGATCTGCAGAAGGTCGCGAACGCGTTGTGGGCGGCGGGTGCCGAGGCGGTGGCGGTGAACGGCCAGCGGTTGACGGCGACGTCGACGATCCGGTCGGCGGGTGAGGCGATCCTGGTGGACTACCGGCCGGTGACGGGTCCGTACGAGGTGCAGGCGATCGGGCCGCGGTCGATGCGGGACCGGTTCGACCAGAGCCGGGCGGCGGCGTTGATGCGTGAGGTGGCGCGGACGACGGGTCTGTCGTTCGGGGTGAAGCGGGCCGACGACCTCACCCTGCCGGCGGCGCCGCAGCCGCGGCTACGCTACGCCGAGCCTCCGGCGACCCCGAGTCCGAGCGCGAGTGCGCGTCCCTCGGGTTCGGGTGCCGCCGGTTCGTCGAGTCCCGGGTCGTCCGGCCCGGGTGGTTCTTCCAGCCCCTCGGGAGGTGGCCGATGATCGCGGTGCTGGCGTTGCTCGCCGGTGTGGTGCTCGGGGTGTATCTGGACCCCACGGTGCCGGCGGCGTTGCAGCCGTATCTGCCGATTGCGGTGGTGGCCGCGTTGGACGCGGTGTTCGGTGGGGTGCGGGCGAAGCTGGACCGGATCTTCGACGACAAGCAGTTCGTGGTGTCGTTCATCTCGAACGTGCTGGTGGCGGGGCTGATCGTGTATCTGGGTGACCAGTTGGGCGTGGGCGGTCAGTTGTCCACCGGTGTGGTGGTCGTGCTCGGGGTGCGCATCTTCGGAAATGTGGCGGCGATCCGCCGGCACCTGTTCCGGGCGTAGGTTTGTGGCGATGAGCGAGGAACACAGGGAGACGGGTACGGGGTGGCCGCGGCCGGGGGAGCCGGCGCGGCCGTCGGGTCCGGCCGGTGAGCCGGATCCGCGCCCGGACGCGCCCGATCCGGACGAGTTGAGCCCGTTGGCGCCGGTGGAGCCGATGCCGGACGAGGCGGCGGAGCCCGCGGAGCGGGAGGCGGTGCCGGAGTCCGAGCCGGAGCCGGGTGCGTCGGCCGGGGCGGCGGCGCCGTCGGCGGCGCGGCGGTTCTCGTCGGCGGGCGCGATGATCGCGGTGTTGCTGGCGTTGCTGGGTTTCACGCTGGTGGTGCAGTTCAAGACGACGTCGACGGATCCGACGCTCGCGGCGACGCGGGAGGAGGACCTGGTGCGGATCTCGTCGGATCTGGATTCGCGGGAGCGGCGGCTGCGCCAGGAGATCGAGTTGCTGGAGGAGAGCCAGCGGCAGTTGCGCTCGGGTGAGCAGGGCCGGCAGGCGGCGCTGGAGGAGGCGACGCGGCGGGCGGACGAGCTGGGCATCCTGGCGGGGACGTTGCCGGCGGTGGGTCCGGGTCTTGAGGTGCGGTTCACGGGGCCGGCGAAGGCGGTGTCGTCGACGCGGATCCTGGACGCGGTGCAGGAGCTGCGGGGTGCGGGCGCGGAGGCGATGCAGATCCAGGGTGCGGACGGTACGGCGGCGCGGATCATCGCGTCGACGTATTTCGTGGACGGGCCGGACGGTGCGCTGGTGGTGGACGGGCGGCGGTTGACGGGTCCGTTCACGATCATGGTGATCGGTGATCCGGCGACGATGCGTACGGCGTTGAACATTCCCGGCGGGGTGGTCGCATCGGTGCGGGACGGCGGCGGTAACGTGACGTCCGAGGATCGTGAGGTTGTGGAGGTTTCGCAGCTGCACGCGCCGATCAAGCTGGACCACGCCCGGCCGGTCTCCTGACCGGTCGCGGCCGCGCCGGTTTCTCCGGTGCACCGATGACGAAGGACGCAGTTGGTGATTCCTGAGGATCTGCGGTACACCGCCGAGCACGAGTGGGTGGTCGGTGGTGACGGTGGTGTCGTCCGCGTCGGTATCACGCACTTCGCGCAGGACGCCCTGGGTGACATCGTGTTCGTGCAGCTGCCGGAAGCCGGTGCGGTGGTGGCGGCGGGTGAGTCGCTGGGCGAGATCGAGTCGACGAAGAGCGTGTCGGAGATCTACGCGCCGTTGAGTGGCACGGTGGCGGCGCGCAACGAGGCGCTGGCCGACACCCCTGAGGTGATCAACACGGATCCGTACGGTGCGGGGTGGTTGGTGGAGATCACTCCGGACGATCCGGCGGCGGTCGAGGGTTTGCTGACCGCCGATGCGTACCGCGAGCTCACCGAGAGCTGAGTTCGTGCTGTTCCGGGCGGCGGCGCGGTTCCGCGCGTCCGGTTGCCCTGCATTTCGGCGCTGGCTAGGCTCGCCCAGTCGACCGAGAACCAATAGTTTGAGCGTTGCGGAATGCGCCTTCCCGGGCACGGGGAGCCAGCCGCCGGGTGTGGTGTTGCCCGGCGGCCAGTCCCGCCATTCCCTGACGCCGACCGAACAGATCCGTGAGGT
The DNA here is from genome assembly GCF_050948515.1 of Micromonospora sp. CA-248089. Classification (NCBI taxonomy): domain Bacteria; kingdom Bacillati; phylum Actinomycetota; class Actinomycetes; order Micromonosporales; family Micromonosporaceae; genus Micromonospora; species Micromonospora sp. CA-248089. The sequence continues at coordinate 3,332,418 of NZ_CP192016.1, read as the reverse complement.
GGTCCCATGACGCGCCCAGACGACGAGTTCCCCCCGCTCGACGTCACTTCGACGCTCAATCTCGGTTCGCTCGACGAAGTGCTGGAGGGGCCGGACACCGATGTGGTGCCGAGCCGGATGTCCGGTTCGTTGCCGCCGGGTATGGCGTTGCTGGTGGTTCGCCGGGGTCCGAATGCGGGTGCCCGGTTCCTGTTGGACCACGATGTGACGACGAGTGGGCGGCACCCGGACAGTGACATCTTCCTGGACGACGTGACGGTGTCGCGGCGGCACGCGGAGTTCCACCGTGACGGTGGGACGTTCACGGTGCGGGATGTGGGCAGCCTGAACGGCACGTACGTGAATCGTGAGCGGGTCGAGGCGGCGACGTTGAGCAACGGTGACGAGGTGCAGATCGGCAAGTTCCGGGTGGTGTTCATCGCCGGTCCGCGCCCGGAGGAGGAGGCCGGCCGGGGGTGAACGAGCCTGCGGCTTCGACGCCGTCCGGGGCGGCGCGTGCGCCTGCGCTGATGAGTATCGGCGAGGTGCTGGCGCAGTTGCGGCCGGAGTTTCCGGACGTCACGATCTCGAAGTTGCGGTTTCTGGAGGCCGAGGGCCTGGTGGAGCCGCAGCGGACGCCGTCGGGTTATCGGAAGTACGGCTGGGACGACGTGGCGCGGTTGCGGTTCGTGTTGACCGCGCAGCGGGATCAGTACCTGCCGTTGCGGGTGATCCGGGAGCAGTTGGCCGAGTGGGACGGGTCTGGTCCGTCGCCGGGGCGGGGGCGGCCGAATCTGGTGGCTGTGGGTCCGGGTGGTGAGGTTCCGGGCCGGGAGCCGGCGGAGTCGGCCGAGTCGTCGGAGGTGCGGCTGGACCGGGCGGGTCTGATCGCTCGTAGTGGTGTGGACGAGTCGACGCTCGCGGAGTTGGAGCGGCTGGGTGTGCTGGTGCCGGATCCGCCGGGGTGGTACGACGCGGATGCGTTGATCATCGCGAGTGCGGTGGCGGGTCTGGCGGCGTACGGGTTGGAGCCTCGGCATCTGCGGGCGTTCCGGTCGGCGGCGGATCGTGAGGTCGGGTTGTTCGCGCAGCTTGTGGCGCCGTTGGCGCGGCAGAGCGATCCGGCGGCGCGGGCGCGGGCGGCGGAGACGGCGCGGGAGTTGGTGGCGTTGTCGCAGCGGTTGCACGCGGCGTTGGTGCGGGTGGGGCTGCGGTCGACGTTGGGCCGGTGAGGTCGGTGCGAGGGGCCGGGTGCTGTGGGCGCCCGGCCCTTCGTCGTGGGTGGCGCGGAAAGATCTGGTCGGCGGAGCGTGTCGTAGGCTTGCCGGGGTATGCCCGTCCGGCGAGGCGTGGTGCACGTAGCGCGTGGGACTCCCGTGTCCTGGTCCGTGTACCGTGCAGGGAAGGGCGCGGTGCAAGGTGACGACGACACGGAGGCGGCGGTGCGCGAGCTGAGCGTGGTCGGAGTTCGGGTGGAGTTGCCCAGCAACCAGCCGATCGTCCTGCTGCGGGAGGTCGAGGGGGACCGCTATCTGCCGATCTGGATCGGTGCGGTCGAGGCGACGGCGATCGCTTACGAGCAGCAGGGGGTCAAGCCGGCCCGGCCGTTGACGCACGATCTTCTGCGGGATGTGCTGGCGGCGTTGCAGGCGCCGTTGCGGGCGGTGGAGATCACCGAGTTGAAGGAGAACGTGTTCTACGCGGATCTTCTCCTCGGTGACGGTGTGCGGGTGTCGGCGCGGCCGAGTGACTCCATCGCGTTGGCGTTGCGGGTGGGTGCTCCGATTCGTTGTGCGGAGCAGGTCCTCAGTGAGGCGGGGATCGTGATCCCGGACGAGCAGGAGGACGAGGTGGAGAAGTTCCGGGAGTTCCTGGAGCAGGTGCGTCCGGAGGACTTCGCGGGTTGAGGTGTCCCGCCCGAGTGGTGGCGCGGCGTGTCGCGGTGTTTCCTGCGGGTGAAGTCCGGGGGGCGGCGTTAGGGTTGCCGTGTCGAGTGGTGCGCGTACGGGGAATCGACGCGGCACCGCCACGGGCGCGGGGAGGTTGGTCCGATGCACGAGCCGCGGGATTCTGGTCCGGGTGCGGAACGGCAGGCGGGTGTGGGGGCCGATCCGGCCGGTGACGGCGAGGTCGGTTACCGGGGTGTGACCGCGTGTTCGGCGGTGGGGATCAGTTACCGGCAGCTCGACTACTGGGCGCGTACGGCGCTGGTGGTGCCGAGTGTGCGCGACGCGTCGGGTTCGGGGACGTCGCGGTTGTACTCGTTCCGCGACCTGGTGGTGTTGAAGGTCGTGAAGCGGCTGCTGGACGCCGGGGTGTCGTTGCAGAACATCCGTAAGGCGATCGAGGCGTTGCGGTCGCGTGGGGTGGACGATCTGGCGGGCATCACGTTGATCTCCGACGGGACGACCGTGTACGAGTGCCGGTCGCCGGAGGAGGTGGTCGACCTGTTGCAGGGTGGCCAGGGCGTGTTCGGCATCGCGATCGGTGGCGCGTTCAAGGAGATCCAGGGTTCGTTGTCGCATCTGCCGGCGGAGCCGGTGGGCGGGCAGGAGCCGGCCGTGCCGGCGGTGGAGCCGGAGCCGGAGTCGGTCGGGGACGAGCTGGCGGCGCGCCGGGCGCGGCGCCGGGCCGGGTGACCTGCGTCGCGTCTCGTTGACGGGATCGCGCCGCGCCCGAAAAAGGGTGCGGTGCGATTCGTGTTTTGGTGACGGGGTGTGGTCCTCCGCCCTGGGTCGGGGCCGGCGGGGAAAGCGGTTCGGGGTGGCCGGGAATCTGCGCAGGTCACGGCATGCGCGCGGGCGATGTCCGAAAAGGACCGTACGCCGTTCGCGATGACGGTTCGTGTCCGGTCTGCCGCGATACGTCAATCGGCTTCGGCCGTTTTGCTCACTGTCCGTGGTTGACAGTTGTCGGGATCCGGACAGGGCGGGCGTGAAGTGCCGTGGCGGGCGCGCTATGGTCCGTTCCGGTCGTCGGCGTGTCGGGATCACGGCGGAACGCTGTGTGACGCCGCGCCGGACGGCGAGCCCCTGCCGCGGCGCTGCCCGCGGACCCCTGGTGGAAGGACCGAGCATGACGGTGACGAGCGAGACCACCCCGATCTCCCACTACGAGCGCATCGGCGGCGCGGCGGCGGTCAAGGCCGCGGTGGAGCTGTTCTACGACAAGGTGCTGGCCGATCCGGATCTGGCCGGCTACTTCTCCGACGTGGACATGGTGGAGCAGCGGCGGCACCTGGCGCTGATGCTGGCGGTGGTGCTGGGTGGTCCGAACGAGTACGCGGGCCGTGGGCTGGCCGAGGCGCATCAGCCGTTGCGCATCACCGGGGAGCACTACGCGAAGGTCGGTGAGCACCTGACCGCGACGCTGGTCGAGCTGGGTGTGCCGGCGGACGTGATCGCCGACGTGCAGGTCGTGCTCGGGCAGGTGCGGGAGCAGGTCGTGTCGGCGGGAGACGCCTGAGCGTGGACGTCGCACGGCTCAAGCAGAGCTGGTCCCTGGTCGCCGCGCACGGCGACCAGGTGCCGCTCTACTTCTATTCGACGCTGTTCCTGGCGCATCCGGAGACCCGGCAGATGTTCCCCACGAACATGGCCGGGCAGCGGGACCGTCTGGTGGCGGCGCTGGGGCACGTGGTGTCCCACGTGGACCAGGTTGACCGGCTCGTCGGGTTCCTGCGGGACCTGGGCGCGGATCACCGCAAGTTCGCGGTGCGCGCCGAGCACTACCCGGCGGTCGGTGAGGCGCTGCTGGCCACGTTGCGGCACTTCTGCGGTGACGCGTGGACCGAGGAGCTGGCCGCCGACTGGACCGCGGCGTACGGGCTCGTGGCGCAGGTGATGACCGAGGGTGCGCAGGCCGCGGAGTCGCAGTCACCGCCGTGGTGGGTGGCGGAGGTGCTGACGCACGAGCAGCGCACGTTCGACGTGGCGGTGCTGACGGTGCGTCCGCAGTACCTGTTGCCGTTCACGGCGGGCCAGTCGATCGGGGTGTCGCATCCGGCGGTGCGGTCGTGGCGGTACTACTCGCCGGCGAACGCGCCGCGCCCGGACGGCACGGTGGAGCTGCACGTGCGGGCCGCGCCGGGTGGTGTGGTGTCGTCGCGTCTGGTGTACGGGTGCGCGGCAGGTGACCAGCTGCACCTGGCCTCGCCGGTGGGGGACCGGTTGACGTTGTGGCAGGCCGGGTCGTCGGATCTGCTGCTGCTGGCCGGTGGTACCGGCTGGGCGCCGGTGAAGGCGCTGGTGGAGCAGGTCGCGGCGGAGGGCTCGGGGCGGCGGGTCGACCTGTATGTGGGTGCCCGTTCGCGGGCGGAGTTCTACGACAGCGAGGCGATCGACAAGCTGGCGGCGACGCATCCGTGGCTGCGGGTGTCGTACGTGGCGGGTGCGGATCCGGTCCGGCCGGGGGAGTCGGTGCGGATCGCCGACCGGGTGCTCGCCGACGGGGACTGGCGGTCGCGGCACGTATACGTGTGCGGGTCCGACGAGATGGTGGGTCATTCGGTGGCGGCGTTCACCGGCGCCGGCTACCAGCCGGGCCAGGTGCATCACGAGGGCTACGGCAAGCACTGGTACGGCCCGGCGTGGCGGACGATGACCGGCGCCGAGGGGCCGGGAACAACGGAGGTGGGCCGGTGAGCGCGAGGAGTGAGCCGGTGAGCGCGGGTCCGATCAGCAGTTACGACGCGCAGCAGGTGTCCGGTCCGGTGCAGGTGCGGTTGACCTCGGACCGGGTCCGGCGGTGGGAGTTCGGGTCGGCGGCGTTCACCCGGCGCGGCTACGACCAGACCGACGTGGACCGGTTCCGGTTGCAGGTGGCCGACGAGCTGGATCTGCTGGCGGCGCAGGTGGCGAACCTGCGGGCGGAGAACGAGCGGCTCAACGACCATCTGGAGCTGCATCGGCACGGGGTGATTCCGAGCGCCGAGGCGGCGGTGGCGCCGGCGGCGAAGGAGGTCAACCTGTTGTCGGCGGCGCAGCGGGAGGCCGAGCAGATCATCGCGCAGGCCCACGACTACGCCCGCCGGGTCGCCGAGTACGCCCGTACCCAGTACGAGAGTTACATGCGGGCGGCGGCGGAGGAGGCGAAGCGGGAGGCGGAGCGGGCGGTGACGGAGTACCGCAGCGCCGCCGGCAGCGGCTTCGACGACTCGGTGGCGACGCGTGAGGCGTTGCGGATCTTCGGCGAGATGATGATCTCGCACATGCAGGCGGCGGCCCGGCACCTCGACGACGGCAGTGAGCAGTTGTCGCGCACGATGGAGCGGATCGCCCGGGAGTTGCCGCAGGGCGGCGGGGGCGCGCCGCAGCCGGCGTTGTCGCGCCACCAGCGCTGATCCGGTGTCCCGGTCCGCCGCGGCGGGCGGGCCGGGACGTACCCGGTGGGTCAGGCGTCGACCGCGGCGACGGCCTCGGCGATGGGGGTGTCTCCGCCGACGAGTTCCAGGGTGTGTCCGGCGGTGGCCGGGGCGTACAGCAGGGCGAGCAGCACCCGGGCCACGTCGGCGCGGCTGATCGCGCCCGATCCGGCGTGCCGGGTCAGGGTGATGCGGCCTTCGGGTTCGTCGTCGGTGAGCCGGCCGGGCCGCAGGACCGTCACGTCGAGGTCCCGCGCGGTGACGTCGTCCTCGGCGGCCTTCTTGGCGCGCAGGTAGGCCGCCCACACGTCGTCGGTGCCCTCGGCGGGCGCGTTGTCCACGCCCATGGAGGAGACCAGCAGGTAGCGGCGTACCCCGGCGCGGACGGCGGCGTCGGCGAGCAGCACGGCGGCGCCGCGGTCGACGGTGTCCTTGCGGGCGGCGCCGCTGCCGGGTCCGGCGCCGGCGGCGAACACGACCGCGTCGGCGCCGGTGAGGTGGCCGGCGAGGGTGGCGACGTCGGTGTGTTCCAGGTCGCAGACGACCGGTTCGGCCCCGGCGGCGCGCAGCGCGGCGGCGTGGTCGGGGTTGCGGATCAGTCCGAGCGCGGTGTCGCCGCGTCCGGCCAGTTCCCGCTCCAGCAGTTTGGCGATCTTCCCGTGCCCTCCGGCAATCACGACGCGCATGCACCCAACGTAGCCCGGGCCCGGCGGCCTCGCCGGACGACCGGCCTCGTCGATCATGAGGTTGGCGGTACGACACGCCGGGCCGGACCGCCGCCAACCTCATGATCGACGGCACCGGGCGGGCGAGCGGTCGGGTGAGCGGGTGGGAGGCGCGGGGCCGGCGAGGGACCATGGACGGGTGAGTGAGGCGTTCGAGGAGTTGACACGGCTGGTGGCCGCCGGTGACGTGGTGGTGCTCAGCGGCGCGGGCCTGTCCACCGAGTCGGGCATCCCGGACTACCGGGGGCCCAGCGGCGCGGCCCGCCGGCACACCCCGATGACGTACCAGGAGTTCACCCGGGATCCGCTGGCGCGGCGGCGGTACTGGGCACGCAGCCACCTGGGCTGGCAGATGATCGCCCGGGCGGAGCCGAACGACGGGCACCGGGCGGTGGCCCGGTTGCAGGCGGCCGGGCTGCTCGGCGGCATCATCACCCAGAACGTCGACGGGCTGCACACCGCCGCCGGCGCCACCGGTGTGATCGAGCTGCACGGCCGCCTCGACGAGGTGACGTGCCTGGACTGCGGCAACGCCACCGGCCGCGACGAGCTGCACCGGCGCCTGTCGGAGGCGAACCCGGGATTCGACGCGCGGGTGGCGCGTGTCAACCCCGACGGCGACGTGGACCTGCCCGACGAGGCGGTGACCGGGTTCCGCACCGCCGACTGCGGCCTGTGCGGCACCGGCATGCTGAAACCGGACGTGGTGTTCTTCGGCGAGACGGTCCCCGCGCCGCGGGTCGCCGACTGTTTCGCGCTGGTCGAACGGGCCCGGGCGCTGCTGGTGCTCGGGTCGTCGTTGACGGTGATGTCGGGGCGGCGGTTCGTGCTGCGCGCGGCCCGCCACGGCATCCCGGTGGCGATCGTCAACCAGGGCGTCACCCGCGGCGACGGGTACGCGGCGCTGCGCCTGGACGCGCCGCTGGGCGCCACCCTGCGGGCGCTGGCCGACCGGTGCGCGGCGGCCCCGGCGCCGGTGTGATCAACCCCCGGGACATGAGCCGGAAACACGCCCGCTGGTAGCGTTGGGGGTGCCGGTACCACCCACGTGGGAGAGACCGTCGATTCGACGGCGCCGAAGGGGCAGATTCTCCCCGGAACCTCTCAGGCAAAAGGACCACGTGGGCAGGCGCTGTGGAGCGCGTCAGCGCGACTCAGGGGGAGGCCGACCCGTCGACCTCGCCCCCATCAAGGAGCGCAGCGCATGACCGCAGAGCAGTTCGCCGACCGGCACATCGGTCCCGGCCGCGACGACGAGCGCCGGATGCTGGAGACCGTCGGATACAGCTCCGTCGACGAGCTGATGGACGCCGCGATCCCCGAGGTGATCCGCTGGCACGGCACCCTGGACCTGCCCGCCCCGGCGAGCGAGCGGGAGGCGATCGCCGAGCTGCGCGCCCTGGCCGCCCGTAACACCGTCGCCGTGTCCATGATCGGCCTGGGTTACCACGGCACGCACACCCCGGCGGTGATCCGCCGCAACGTGCTGGAGAACCCGGCCTGGTACACCGCGTACACGCCGTACCAGCCGGAGATCAGCCAGGGCCGGCTGGAGGCGCTGCTGAACTTCCAGACCATGGTCACCGACCTGACCGGTCTGGCGACCGCGAACGCGTCGATGCTCGACGAGGGCACCGCCGCGGCCGAGGCGATGACGCTCGCCCGCCGCGCGTCCAAGAGCAAGAGCCCGGTGTACGTGGTCGACGCCGACGCGCTGCCGCAAACCATCGCGGTGATCGCCGGCCGGGCCGAGCCGCTCGGCATCGAGGTGCGCGTGCTCGACGTCGAGCGCGACGAGCTGCCGGCGGAGTTCTTCGGCCTGCACCTGCAGTACCCGGGCGCGTCCGGCGCGGTCCGTGACCACCGGGCGCTGGTCGAGGCGGCGCACGGCGCGGGCGCGCTGGTGACGGTGGCGGCGGACCTGCTGGCGTTGACGCTGCTGCGCCCGCCGGGCGAGATCGGCGCCGACATCGCCGCCGGCACCACCCAGCGGTTCGGCGTGCCGATGGGCTTCGGCGGTCCGCACGCCGGTTACCTGGCGGTGCGCTCCGGTCTGGAGCGGATGCTGCCCGGCCGGCTGGTCGGGGTGTCCCGCGACGCCGACGGCAACCCGGCGTACCGGCTGGCGTTGCAGACCCGCGAGCAGCACATCCGCCGGGAGAAGGCGACGAGCAACATCTGCACCGCCCAGGTGCTCCTCGCGGTGATGGCCGGCATGTACGCCGTCTACCACGGCCCGGACGGGCTGCGCGCGATCGCCCGGCGTACCCACGAGGCGGCGGCGCGGCTCGCGGCCGGCCTGCGCGCCGGCGGCGTCGAGGTCGCGGACGTCGCGTTCTTCGACACCGTCACCGCGACCGTGCCGGGCCGGGCCGCGCAGGTGGTGGCCGCCGCGGCCGAACGCAACGTGAACCTGCGGCTGGTCGACGCCGACCGGGTCGGCATCTCCTGCGACGAGACCACCACGCCCGCGCACCTGCAGGCGGTGTGGGCGGCGTTCGGCGTCGACGGGTTCGACGGCGACACCGACGCGGCCCTGCCGGACGGTCTGGCCCGCACGTCGGACTTCCTCACCCACCCGGTGTTCCACAGCCACCACTCGGAGACGGCGATGCTGCGCTACCTGCGCCGCCTGGCCGACTTCGACTACGCGCTGGACCGCGGCATGATCCCCCTGGGGTCGTGCACCATGAAGCTCAACGCCACCACCGAGATGGAACCGATCACCTGGCCGGAGTTCGCGCACCTGCACCCGTTCGCGCCGGACACGCAGACCGCCGGGTACCGGGAGCTGATCGCGCAGCTGGAGGGCTGGCTGGCCGAGGTCACCGGCTACGACGCGGTCAGCGTCCAGCCGAACGCCGGGTCGCAGGGCGAGCTGGCCGGGCTGCTGGCGATCCGCGCCTACCACCGGGAGCGCGGCGAGGGGCACCGCGACGTGTGCCTGATCCCGTCGTCGGCGCACGGCACCAACGCCGCGTCGGCGGTGATGGCCGGCATGCGGGTCGTGGTGGTCGGCTGCGACGCCGACGGCAACGTCGACCTGGTCGACCTCGACGCGAAGATCGACAAGCACCGGGACGCGCTCGCCGCGATCATGGTGACGTACCCGTCGACGCACGGCGTGTACGAGACCGGCATCGCCCAGCTGTGCGCGAAGGTCCACGACGCGGGCGGGCAGGTGTACGTCGACGGCGCGAACCTCAACGCGCTGGTCGGGTTCGCCAAGCCGGGCCGGTTCGGCGCGGACGTGTCGCACCTGAACCTGCACAAGACGTTCTGCATTCCGCACGGCGGCGGCGGCCCGGGCGTGGGCCCGGTGGCGGTGCGGTCGCACCTGGCGCCGTTCCTGCCCGGTGACCCCCTCGGAGCGCGCGCCGACGGGAGGCCGGCGATCGCGGCGGCCAAGCACGGGTCGGCGGGGATCCTGCCGATCCCGTGGGCGTACCTGCGGATGATGGGCGCCGACGGGCTGGCCCGCGCCACCGGCGTGGCGGTCCTCGCGGCGAACTACGTGGCGGCGCGGCTGCGGGCGCACTTCCCGGTGCTGTACGCCGGCAACAAGGGCCTGGTCGCGCACGAGTGCATCCTGGATCTGCGGTCACTGACCAAGGCGACCGGCGTGAGCGTCGACGACGTGGCGAAGCGGCTGATCGACTACGGTTTCCACGCGCCGACGATGTCGTTCCCGGTGGCCGGGACGCTGATGGTGGAGCCGACCGAGAGTGAGGACCTGGCCGAGCTGGACCGCTTCTGCGACGCGATGATCGCGATCCGGGCGGAGATCGACAAGGTCGGCTCGGGGGAGTGGCCGGCGGGGTACAACCCGCTGTCCAACGCGCCGCACACGGCGGCGATGGTGTCGGCCGACGAGTGGCCGCACCCGTACCCGCGGTCGGTGGGCGCCTACCCGGCGGGGGTGGACCGGGCGGGCCGGTACTGGCCTCCGGTGCGGCGCGTCGACGGCGCGTACGGCGACCGGAACCTGGTCTGCTCGTGTCCCGCGCCGGAGGCGTTCGAGGACTGAGCGGCGGACGCCGGGGCGGTGGGCTGTCGCCGCCCCGGCCGGTGCGCGCGCCGGTCATGACCGGCGCGTACGCTCACTGACGCTGCGTGATCGCTCAGGCGACGAGGGCGTGGCGGGCCGGACCCCGGTGCGGGGCGATGGTGCGCCCGTCGGGGAGCAGCTCACCGGTGTCCTCGAAGACGATGACACCGTTGCAGAGCAGGCTCCAGCCCTGCTCAGGGAAGCAGGCGAGGACGCGGGCGGCCTCTCGGTCGGTCGCGTCGGCGGAGGGGCAGGTGGGCTGGTGCTGACACATCGGGTTCTCCGGACTGTGGGGGCACTGTGTCATGGTTCACATGACCAGTGACGCACAGTACCAAGGAAAACTGAGCGGCAACGAGCAAGGATGCGTCTTGTTCACCCAGAATGGGCTGAACGGATGACCCGTAACCGCCCGGACGTCGTGGAAGCGCTCCCACTGGTGGAGGTCGATGCTCCCGGCGCGCCTCCCGGATGCCGCCGGCGGCTCGTCGAGACCGCCCGGCTGCACTGGTCGATCGGCGACGGCGGCGACCCTGCCGACCTGGCACAACGCTTCCTCGCCGCACACGGCGTCGACCGCGACGACCTCGCCCGGCCCGGCCACCACGACCCGGACGCCGCGGTGTGCGGTGCCGCGCTGTACCTGTCCGCCGCCGCCGGCGCGTACGCCATCGGCGTGTCGCCCGGCGCGCCGAGCCCCGCGCCGGCGCTGCCCGACCTGGTCGTGGTCGTCTACCACCACACCGACCGCCCGGCTGCGCCCCGGCCGGCGGCCCCGGCGCCGTGGCGGCTCGGGCCCTGGCGCGACAGCTGGACCCCGGCCGCGCACGCCGACGCCGTCGGCGCGGTCCGCGCCGCCATCGCCCGCGGCGACGTCTACCAGGTCAACGTCGTCGGCCACGCCGCCGCCGGCTACAGCGGCGACCCGCGCCCCGCGCTGGCCCGCCTCGCCGCGCTACCCGGCGCCCGCTACGGCGGCACCCTGCACGGCCCCGGCTGGGCGCTCGGCTGCGCCTCCCCGGAGACCCTCATCGCCGTCGAGCACGGCCGGCTGGTCACCCGCCCGATCAAGGGCACCCGCCCGGCCACCGCCGCCGGACGCCGCGACCTGCTCGCCTCGGCCAAGGAACGCGCCGAGCACGTCATGATCGTCGACCTGGAACGCAACGACCTGGCCCGGGTGGCCCGTACCGGCTCGGTGCGCGTCGACGAGCTGTTCGCCGTACGCCGCTGGTGTGACCTGTGGCAGGCGGAGTCGACGGTGTCGGCGGCGCCCGCCGACGGCCTGGGCCTGGCCGACCTGCTGCGCGCGGTGTGCCCCGGCGGGTCGGTCACCGGCGCACCCAAACACGCCGCCCTGGCCCGCATCGCCGCGCTGGAGCCCGTCGGACGCGGCGCGAGCATGGGCGCGCTCGGCTGGGTCGGCCCCGACCGCCTCGACCTGGGCCTGACCATCCGCACCGCCGCCGCCGACGGTGACCTGCTGCACCTGTGGGCCGGCGGCGGCATCACCTGGGACAGCGACCCGGCCGCCGAGGTCGCCGAGGCCGCCGCCAAGGCCGCCCCGATCCGCGCCCTGCTCGCCGGCTGACGGGCTGTCCGGCGGCTCGGCCTCCGCGGCGGCGGCCCGGGCGCTGGCGGGCGCGCGCGGCGGCTCGGGAGCTCGCGGGCCGGTGGCGGCCGCGTGCGGCGGCTCAGCCGGCGGCGGCGAAGGAGTCCAGGGCGGCGACCACGCGCTCGCTCATGCCGTGCCCGCCGCCGTGGCCGCCGGACTCCACGATCTCCAGCCGCGCGTCCGGCCAGTCCCGGGTCAGCTGCCAGGCGATGTCCGGCGGGCCGCTGACGTCCAGCCGTCCCTGCACCAGCACCCCCGGAATGCCGGCGAGGCGGCCCGCGTCGCGCAGCAGCTGCCCGTCGGGCAGGAAACCCCGGTTGGCGAAGTAGTGCGTCACCAGTCGGGTGAACCCGTACCGGAAGACCGGGTCGGCGAACCGGGGGCTCGGCGCGTAGCCGCCGGCCAGGGACACGTGCACGTCCTCCCAGTCGCACCAGTCCCGCGCCGCCTGGTCCCGCACGCCCGGGTCCGGGTCGGCGACCAGCCGGGCGTACGCGGCGGACAGGTCGCCGTCGTGGTCGGCCTCGGGCGCGCCGTCGCGGAACCGCGCCCACTCCTGCGGGAAGACCCGGCCCATGTCCCGGGTCACCCACTCGATCTCGCGGGTGGTGTTGGCGACCACGCTGAACAGCACCAGCGCGCTGACGCGATCCGGGTGCCGCTGCGCGTACGCCAGGGCAAGGGACGACCCCCACGACGCGCCGCACAGCAGCCACCTGTCGATCCCCAGGTGTACGCGCAGCGCCTCCATGTCGGCCAGCAGATGCGCGGTGGTGTTCACCGACAGGTCGGTGGCCGGATCCGACGCCGGGGGAGTGCTGCGCCCGCAGCCACGCTGGTCGAACAGCACGATCCGGTAGGCGGCCGGGTCGAACAGCCGCCGCCAGGACGCGCCCGCCCCGGAGCCGGGCCCGCCGTGCACCACGAGCGCCGGCCGCCCGTCCGGGTTGCCGCACGTCTCCCAGTACACGCGCTGCCCGTCGCCGGCGTCCAACATGCCGTGCGCGTACGGCTCGATCGGTGGATACATCAGTGGCCTCCTCGAGTCAGATACAACAGCGCTGTTACATTAGTGGACGTGACCGCCCCCGACCGCGACGCCCTCGGCACCCTGCTACGCCACGTCCTGGACGTCCTCGACGGCGACGTCGCCGCCGTCCACGACCGGCTCGGCCTCACCGACTACCGGCCCCGCTACTCACCAGTCGTGCGCGCGCTCGTCGCCGACGGCCCGCTGCCCATCCGCGACCTCGCCGCCCGCGTCGGCGTCACCCACTCCGCCGCCAGCCAGACCGTCGCCCAGATGCGCCGCGCCGGCCTCGTCGACCTGCGCCCCGGCACCGACGCCCGCCACCGCATCGTCACCCTCACCGACCGCGCCCGCGCCCTGCTGCCCGCCGTCGAAACCGAATGGGCCGCCACCACCGCCGCCGTACGCCACCTCGACACCGAACTGCCCGTGCCGCTCGCCGACGAGCTGTACGCCGTCCTCGACGCCCTGCGCCGCCGCCCCCTGCGCGACCGCATCGCCGACACCGGACTCCTCGACACCCCACCGGACACCCGGAACCGGTAAGCAACGGATAGCCTTCCGGACATGACTATGCGCCCCATCCGGATCATCGGCGACCCCGTGCTGCGCACCCCCAGCGAACCCGTCACCGCCTTCGACGCCGAACTGCGCGCCCTCGTCACCGACCTGATGGACACGCTGCTCGGCGCACCCGGCCGCGCCGGCGTCGCCGCACCCCAGATCGGCGTCAACGCCCAGGTGTTCGTCTACGACGCCGACGGCCACCGCGGCCACATGGTCAACCCCACCCTGGAGGTGTCCGACGAACTCCAGGACGACGAGGAAGGCTGCCTGTCCATCCCCGGCCTGTACTTCCCGACCCCCCGCGCGCTGCACGCCACCGTCCACGGCTACGACCAGCACGGCGAACCGCTCACCGTCACCGGCAGCGGCTTCCTCGCCCGCGCCCTGCAACACGAGACCGACCACCTGCGCGGACGCCTCTACGTCGACACCCTGCGCGGCGACACCCGCCGCCGCGCCCTGCGCGAGATCCGCGCCGGCCGATTCGACTCACCCAGCCGCGGCCGCTGACGTCAACGCGCACTCGGTGAACCCGGCCACCCGGGAGAACCCCAGCCGCTCGTACAGCCGCACCGCCGCCGCGTTGTCCGCCCGCACGTTCAACGTCACGTGATCCACCGACGCGCGCAGCCGGGCGCACAACGCCGCCACCACACCCGCACCCAGACCCCGGCCCCGCACATCCGGATGCGTCGTCACGTTCCCCAGCGCCGCCACCCGCCAGCGCGGCGAGAACACGTGCACCCCCGCCACCGCCACCAGCCGGCCCCGCTCCCGCACGCCCACGTACTGGCCCGTCTCCAGCATCCGCGCATCGAACCAGTTCCCCGGATACGCCAACGCGTACAACCCGGAAAGCTCCGCCGCGTCCGCCGGACCCAACGGCTCACCCACCGCCGGCACCGCCGCCAGCCGCCCCGGATCCGTCAGCACCATCCGGTGATGCGCCGCCGCCTCCGACACCACGAACCAGCGCGACACCACCGCCTCCAGCCCGGGGGACAGGTGCGCCCACATCCGCGCCGGGAACACCGGCGCCGCCTCCGCCAGCAACCCCGCCAGATCCGCCACCCGATCCGGCGCCGCGAACGCCAGCAACGTCGGCAACTCCACCCCGTGATACAGCAGCACCACCTGGTCGTCACGCCGGAACCACGACGTGCACGGCCAGAAGAAGTCGTCCAGATCACCCAACTGGTACGCGTGCAGCACCGGATCCCGGCCCAGCAGACCCGCCAGCACCGCCCGGTCGTGCTCCGCCCGCACCGCCACCGCGATCAGCCCGCCATCCACTGGTCGTAACCCAGCCGGGCCACCAGCGCCAGCACCACCACCAGCAGCACCACCCGCACGAACCCGGCACCCCGCCGCAACGCCATCCGCGCGCCCACCGCCGCCCCCACCACGTTGCACACCGCCATCGCCGCGCCCAACGCCCACCACACGTGCCCGGTCAACCCGAACACCACAAGCGCACCCAGATTCGTGCCCGCGTTCACGACCTTCGCCATCGCCGAGGCGTGCACGAAATCCGAACCCAGAATCGCCGTGAACGCCAGCACCAGAAACGTCCCCGTACCCGGCCCGATCAACCCGTCGTACAGGGCGATCCCCACACCGGCCACCGCCACCGCCACCACCACCCGCTTCGGGGTCCGCCGCTGCGGCGACGCCACCACACCCAGCGACGGCCGCGCCAGCACGAACACCGCCACCGCCACCAGCACCACGAGCACCACCGGCCGGTACGCGCTACCCGGCACCGCACCCGCCAACGCCGCACCCAGGCCCGCCGTCAACACCGCCAACCCGGCCGCCGGACCCGCCACCGCCCAATCCAGCTTCGTACGCCGCGCATACGTCACCGCCGCCGTCGACGTACCGAAGATCGCCGCCAGCTTGTTCGTTCCCAACGCCGTCGCCACCGGCACACCCGGCGCCGCCACCAGCAACGCCGGCAACAACAACAGACCGCCGCCACCCACCACCGCGTCCACCCACCCGGCCAGCAGGGCAGCGCTCAGCAACGTCGTCAACGACAGGGCATCCACCGCCGCATTCTGCCCACGCCACCACCAGCCACGACGCCGCCTGTGGCCAGCCTCACCGCCCCCGGCGACGCCGCAACCACACCCCCACCGACCCCACCGCCACGAACACCAGCATCGAACAGCACAACAGTTTCAGCACCCGGCAAGACTCCCACGACGACGTAGGGTGTCCAGGTGCGCCTGGCCACCTTCAACCTGCTGCACGGCCGATCCCTCACCGACGGGCTCGTCGACCCCGACCGGCTCACCGCCGCCGTCACCGACCTCGACGCCGACGTCCTCGCCCTGCAGGAAGTCGACCGCGACCAGACCCGCAGCGGCAAACTCGACCTCACCGCGGTGGCCGCCCGCGCCCTGCACGCCGACCACCACCGCTTCGCCGCCGCCGTCGTCGGCACCCCAGGCGAACAGTTCCGCCCCCTCACCCACGACGACGACGGCCACGGCGAACCCCTCTACGGCATCGGCCTCATCAGCCGCCACCCCGTCCGCTCCTGGCAGGTCACCCGGCTGCGCGCCGCCCCCGTCCGCTCACCCATCTACGCACCCGGTCCCGGCGGCGGACTCGTCCTGCTCCGCGACGAACCCCGCGTCGTTCTCGCCGCCGTCCTCGACACCCCCCACGGCCCGCTCACCGTCGCCGCCACCCACCTGTCCTTCGTGCCTGGCTGGAACGTCTGGCAGCTACGCCGCGTCGTCCGCGTCCTGCGCACCCTGCCCGCACCCCGGATCCTGCTCGGCGACCTCAACCTGCCCGCCGGGCCCGCCGCCGCGATCACCCGCTGGCAGCCCCTCGCGCGGCGCCCCACCTACCCGGCCGGACAACCCCGCGTCCAACTCGACCACATCCTCGCCGACCGGCACGCCCTCGACCGGCTACCGGCCGTCACCGCCGTCCACACCCCGCTGGCCACCATCTCCGACCACCGGCCCCTCGTCGTCGACCTCGGCTGACCACTCAGCCCAGACCACTCTGCCGCCGCGCCGCCTCCACCGCGTTACGGAACAACATCGCCACCGTCGTCGGACCCACCCCGCCCACACGCGGCGTGATCGCCCCCGCCACCTCGGCGCACGACTCGTCCACGTCCGGCAGCAGCCGCCGCCCCTCGTACCGCACCCCGCCGCCGACCACCACCGCACCCGGACGCACATGCTCCGGCCGCACGATCCCCGGCACCCCCGCCGCCGCGATCAGGATCTCCGCCCGCCGCGTGTACCGCGGCCAGTCCGCCACCCCCGTGTGCACCACCGTCACCGCCGCGTTCGCCGTCGGCCGCTTCTGCGCCAGCAACATCGCCAACGGCCGCCCCAACGTCGCACCCCGGCCCAGAATCACCACCTCCCGGCCCGCCACCGGCACACCATGGAACGCCAGCAACGCCTCGATCCCCGCCGGCGTACACGGCAACGGACCCGGCAACCCCAACGCCAGCCGGCCCATGTTCACCGGGTGCATCCCGTCCACGTCCTTGTCCGGATCCAGCACCGCCAACGCCCGGTCGTAGTCCAGATGATCCGGAATCGGATACTGCACCAGCACCCCGTGCACCGTGGCGTCCGCGTTGAAATCCGCCAGCACCGCATGCAGATCCGCCTGCGACGCCGACGCCGGCAGATGCACGTGCGGCGACGCGAAACCCAGCTCCGCCGCCTGACGCTGCTTGATCCGGATGTAACCCGCGCTCGCGTCGTCGTCACCCACCAGCACCGTTGCCAGCGCCGGCGTCACCCCCGCCGCACACAGCTCCGCCACCGACGCGGCGACCTCCGACAACACCCGCTCCGCCACCGGAGCACCCGGCAACAACCGCGCAGAAGACATACGACACCTCGCCCGCGGAGGCCCAGGCGGTCGACCCCCACGACGAGCTCCCCGATGGTTCACCCATCCCCGTGCCGCCAGTCGCGTTCCCCCTCAGCCTGCCACAGCCTCCGCCGCCACCGCATCCACCACCGCCTGCCACCCCGGCAACGCCGCCAGCACCGCGTCCGCCCGCCGCCGCCGATCCGCCGCCGACGCCACCCCCAGGTCCGCCAGCACCGCCCCGAACGCCCGCTCCCGCTCCGGCGCCACCGCTCCCAACACCACATGACACCGCGCGTACGTCACCAGCACCCAGAACATCGCCTCCCGATGCCGGCCCGCCGCGATCAGCTCAGCCGCACCGTCGAACACCACCGGCCGGCCCGCCGCACCCAGATCCGCCCCGAACGCGAACCCCTCCCGCGGCAACCGCGACGCCTCGTCGAACACCACCGCCAGCCCGTCCAGGTGCTCCCGCACCCGCGACGCGTCCACACCCGCCCCGCCACCGTCGAGCGTGTCCAGCAACCCCGCATACCGATCCGCGAACCCGAACCGCGACAACACCCGATCCGCCCGCACGTACCGCCGCCGCACCGTCGGATCCGCCAGCCCCGCCACCGCCGGCCACACCGCCAGCAACGAGGTCGGAAACACCCACGCCAGCACCTGCTCCGCCACCGGCGCCGAACCGCCCACCGCCCCCAGCCCGCCCTCGATCCGCCGCCGCACACCCGCACACCGCGCCCGCACCCACACCGGATCCGCGAACCCCGCCGCCACCCGCTCCCGCACCGCACCCAGCCGGCCCGACGGATCCGCGATCACCCCATCGGTACGGAACATCGGCGCGAACACCCACGACCCCAGCACATCCTCCGGGCCGCCCAACTCCTCCCACGTGACCGTGCTGACCTCCAGCAGCACCCCCCGGTGCACGAACTTGCCCACCTTCACACCGGGCTCCCGGCGCACCAGCAACACGTCCACGTCCGACCACACCGGCAGCAGCGCGTCGCCCGGCAACCCCACAGTCGACCCGCTGAACAACGCCCCCTCGATCGACGGATCCGCCCGCATCCGCTCCCGCACCCACCCGACCGCCACCGCACGCGCCGCATCCACCCGCATCCGGCCGATCCTGCCAGCGCACCACCCCTCGCGCCGACCGTCCCGCCGCGGCGCCAACCCCGACAACGCCCGATTGGTACGGTTCGCCGCCACCGCCGCCCGCTGCTGACCCGCCGTCACCTCGATGTACGTCTGCGACGACGCCAACGACGCATGCCCCAGCAACCGCATGATCTCCGCCGCGCTCGCCCCGTCCTCCGCCAGCCGCGTCGCGAACGTGTGCCGCAACGCGTGCAACCGCGCACCCCGCGGCACCCGGTCACCGATGCCCGCCCGCCGGTAACACGACTCCACCAGGTACTGCAGACCGCCCCGCCGCAACGCCTCACCCTGACGGTCCACCAGCAACGGCGAGTCCGGCCGCACACTGCGCGTCCCGAACCGGTGCCGCCGGCTGTCCAGGTAACCCGCCAGCACCCGGTCCACGGCGTCGTCGATCGGCACCGTACGCGGCCGCCCGCCCTTACCCGCCACGTCCACCCGCCGCTCGCCGTCGCGCCCGGCCACCGACGACACCCGCAGCGCCAGCAGCTCCGACAGCCGCAATCCCGCGCACAACGCCAGCGCCAGCACCGCCAGGTCGCGCTCCGGCCACGGATCGCGCTGCCGGCCCTCCGCGCGCGCCACCGCCGACAGCAGCTCCTCCGGGGTGTCCTCGCCCCGCAACGGCTTGGGCCGGGGGAGAGGCGTGCGGGGCCGCCCCACCGCCGGCATCGGATTTCCCGGTACGACACCCTCGGCCACCAGGAACGTGAAGAAGCTGTTCCATGTCGACCAGGCGCGGTGGACCGACGCGGCGGCGCGGGGAGCGGCGAACCGCGCGAACGCCGCGCGCATCACGCGGGGGGAGAGGGCGCTGACCGCCAGCCGGTCCAGGGGGAGGGGAGTGGTGTCACCGTCCGCCGCGACCAGCTCGGCCACCGTGGTCAGATCCCTGCGGTACGCGGCCAGGGTGTGCGGGGAGGGCTTCCGGGTGGCCCGGGCGGTCAGGAACTCCTCGATCAGAGCACTTACCGTTTCGTCCGGTTTGTCATGCATAAGGGATATTATGCATGATTCTCGCGTTCCCGCCAGAAGTGGCCGCCGGGGGAGAGTGGCCCAATCCCGCCTTCGAGTCGACGCGCCCGTTCGGTGTCAGCAAGAGGGAGGTGGGGACCCCAATGCGGGCGGTCGCGCAGACAGTGCCCGGACCAGCGTCGACCCGGCACCCAGTCACAGCGCAACCGCCACCGGGGCAGGTGCGGGTCAGGCACCCTCCGCCCGCCTCGCCGGCTCGCCCGACCCGTCGATCATGAAGTTGGCGGTGACAAAGTGGACGCCGACTGCCGCCAACCTCATGATCGACGAGGCGTGGGGGCGTGCGAGAGGCGTGCCGGCCGCGGTGCGCGTGACCGAGCCCGACGCGTGGTTCGTGCTGCGACAGCGCTACGAGCACGCCAGCGGCTCGACGTCGCCGACCGGCCACACGTCGGTCCGGATGTCCCTGCGCCGACGGCATGCGTTCACCGCGGTCGGCGGTCGCACGCTCCGGGTGCGCCCGGGGAGGCCCTCACACGGGTTACTTGACATAATGTGCATTATCGAACCTGGACGCCGGAGGGGCTCAGGAGGGCTTGGCGTCCTCGTCCGCGGCGCTGAGAGCGTCCGATATCGCTTTGAGGACGTCGTCCAGCCGGGGCTCGCCGTCTCCGGCCGGCGCTGCGGGCCGTCGTCGCGCGAGTGCCGCGTCGACCTCTGCCTTGAGCGCCTGCCGCTGCGACGCGTCGCCCGAGTCGAGCGCCTTCTGCGCTCGCGGCATCAGCTCGGCCAACACGTTCAGCCCATCCAGGTCCGGCGGGGTGCCCGGCGCGTCGTGCCGGTGCGGAACTTGCTGCCGCGCGTCGGTGAAGCGGCTTCCCCCGAAGTGGGCCAGGGCGGCTGCCACCTCACCCGGCGGCTGCCGCACCTGGTCGAGATGGATGAGCACCAGAGCCGGCCGGCCGTCGACGGGGCTGCGGCCGGTGAGCCTGCGGTCGATGGTCGATGCGGTGGCCGGCACCAGCACTACCGATGCGGCTCTCTGTTTCCGGCCACCGGACGGCAGCGGCTGGTCGAGGACGACCGAGTCGATCTCGGCCCACGCCACCAGCCGGTTGAGCCCGGCGACGCGCAGGTCCAGTCCGTCGGCTCCGATGCGGAACCGGAACGGCCTGAGCTGGTAGGCGACGAACACGCCGGCCGCCAGCAGCCAGAGAAGGACGAGAACCCACCTCACGGTTGACGAGGGCGTCAGGTACAGCAGCGGGGCCACGCCGACGGCGAAGATCGCGAGGCCGCTCCACAGCGTCTGTCGGGTCTTGTGCAGCTCCATGCCGGACCTCATCCCTTGTGGCCGGTGACGGGAAGGGCCCTACATGGTGGCACGGGCGCGGTGTTCTGGTGATCATCCGAACGTCCCGGCGCGGTTCGGAGGAACAGAACCGGCGCCTCTCCCCTCCTCCCCCTCCCGGGCGTCCTCGACCGGCCGCAGGTCCGGCATGGCGCGCGCGGCGGGCACGGTGGTCAGGCGCCGACGTAGTCGGCGAGGTGTTCGCCGGTGAGCGTGGAGCGGGCGGCGACGAGGTCGGCCGGGGTGCCCTCGTAGACGATCCGTCCGCCGTCGTGCCCGGCGCCGGGACCGAGGTCGATGATCCAGTCGGCGTGTGCCATGACGGCCTGGTGGTGCTCGATGACGATGACGGACTTCCCCGCGTCGACGAGCCGGTCGAGCAGGCCGAGCAGCTGGGCCACGTCGGCCAGGTGCAGGCCGGTGGTGGGCTCGTCCAGGACGTACACGCCGCCCTTGTCCCCCATCCGGGTGGCGAGCTTGAGACGTTGCCGTTCCCCGCCGGACAGCGTGGTCAGCGGCTGACCGAGCGTGAGGTAGCCGAGGCCGACGTCGGCGAGCCGGTCGAGGATGGTGTGGGCGGCCGGGGTGCGGGCCTCGCCGTCGCTGAAGAACGTCTCGGCCTCGTTGACGGACATGGCGAGGACCTCGCTGATGTCTCGGCCGCCGAGGCGGTATTCGAGGACGGCCG
Source organism: Micromonospora sp. CA-248089 (assembly GCF_050948515.1). Lineage (NCBI taxonomy): Bacteria > Bacillati > Actinomycetota > Actinomycetes > Micromonosporales > Micromonosporaceae > Micromonospora > Micromonospora sp. CA-248089. The sequence goes on along the minus strand of NZ_CP192016.1, from coordinate 3,311,047 downwards.
GCTGGAAGCGCTTGCCCTCGCAGTCCTCGCAGGTGCTGGCGACGCCGGCCATCATGCCGAGGTCGGTGTAGATGACGCCGGCGCCGTTGCAGGTCGGGCAGGCGCCTTCGGAGTTGGCGCTGAACAGGGCGGGTTTCACGCCGTTGGCCTTGGCGAAGGCCTTGCGGATGGGGTCGAGCAGGCCGGTGTAGGTGGCCGGGTTGCTGCGGCGGGAGCCGCGGATGGCGGTCTGGTCGACGCTGACGACGTCCTCTCGCTTGGCCAGTGAGCCGTGGATGAGGCTGCTCTTGCCGGAGCCGGCGACGCCGGTGACCACGACCAGGACACCGAGGGGGATGTCGACGTCGACGTCGCGCAGGTTGTGGGTGCGGGCGCCGCGGATCGGCAGGGCGCCGGTGGGCGTACGCAGCTTGTCCTTGAGGGTGGCGCGGTCGTCGAGGTGGCGGCCGGTGGTGGTGTCGCTGGCGCGCAGCCCGGCGACGGTGCCTTCGTAGCAGATGGTGCCGCCGGCGGTGCCCGCGCCGGGGCCGAGGTCGACGACGTGGTCGGCGATCGCGATGGTCTCGGGTTTGTGTTCGACGACCAGGACGGTGTTGCCCTTGTCGCGCAGCTGCAGCAGGAGGTTGTTCATGCGGGCGATGTCGTGCGGGTGCAGCCCGATGGTGGGTTCGTCGAAGACGTACGTGACGTCGGTGAGGGACGAGCCGAGGTGGCGGATCATCTTGGTGCGCTGGGCCTCGCCGCCGGAGAGGGTGCCGGCGGGGCGGTCGAGGCTGAGGTAGCCGAGGCCGATCTCGACGAAGGAGTCGAGGGTGTCCCCCAGTGCCTTGAGCAGCGGGCCGACGGAGGGTTCGTGCAGGTCGCGTACCCAGGTGGCGAGGTCGCTGATCTGCATGGCGCAGGCGTCGGCGATGTTGATGCCGTTGATCTTCGAGGAGCGGGCTTCCGGGGCCAGGCGGGTGCCGTCGCAGTCGGGGCAGGTGGTGAACGTGACGGCGCGTTCCACGAAGGCGCGGATGTGCGGCTGCATGGCGTCGACGTCCTTGGCGAGCATCGACTTCTGGATGGCCGGGATGAGGCCGGTGTAGGTGACGTTGATGCCGTCGACCTTGATCTTGGTGGGTTCCTTGTGGAGCAGGTCGCTCAGCTCGCGCTTGGTGTAGTCGCGGATGGGCTTGTCCGGGTCGAACAGGCCGCTGGAGCGGAAGATGCGGCCGTACCAGCCGTCCATGCTGTAGCCGGGGATGGTGATGGCGCCCTCGTTGAGCGACAGCTTCTCGTCGTAGAGGACGGTGAGGTCGAAGTCGGTGACGGCGCCGCGGCCCTCGCAGCGGGAGCACATGCCGCCGAGGCGGTTGAAGGTGCCCTTCTGGGTCTGGGTCTTGCCGGGGCCGCGGTCGACGGTGATGGCGCCGGCGGCGCGGACGGAGGGGACGTTGAACGAGTAGGCGTTGGGCGGGCCGATGTGGGGGTCGCCGAGGCGGCTGAACAGGATGCGCAGCATCGCGTTGACGTCGGTGGCGGTGCCGACGGTGGAGCGGGGGTCGGCGCCCATGCGTTCCTGGTCGACGATGATGGCGGTGGTGAGGCCTTCGAGGACGTCGACCTCGGGACGGGACAGGGTGGGCATGAAGCCCTGGACGAAGGCGCTGTAGGTCTCGTTGATGAGGCGCTGGGACTCGGCGGCGATGGTGCCGAAGACCAGCGAGCTCTTGCCGGAGCCGGACACGCCGGTGAAGACGGTGAGGCGGCGTTTGGGTATTTCGACGTCGACGTTGCGCAGGTTGTTCTCGCGGGCGCCGTGGACGCGGATGACGTCGTGGCTGTCGGCGTGGTGCAGGCCGGTGGTGGCCTTGCTCATGGTGTCTCCGTCCGGTGTTGCGGGTGTCAGTCGAGCCAGCGGCCGTCGCGCATCAGGGTGCGGCCGGGCAGCTCGTCGGCTTCGCGCCAGGCCTGGATGCGGCGTGGCGTGACGCGGTACCAGCGGTAGGGCGTGGTCAGGGTACGGGGATCGAAGCCGGTCCGGGTGGCGAAGCGGTCCCCTCGTTCGGTGGGCAGGGCGTCGATGGCGAGGGTTTCCACGTCGCCGTCGATCATGGTGACGTCGCGGGTGGGGCCGATGCCGATGCGGACGCGGCCGGTGGCGAGGTTACGGCCGGTGGGGCTGTCGGCCGGGGTGGCGACCAGCAGCGTGTCGCCGTCCCAGTCGAACGACAGCGGCACGAGGTACGGGGTGCCGTCGGGGTCGGCGGTGGCGACCCAGCAGTCGACGTCGTGGTCGAGGCGGTGGGTGGTGTCCTTGCGGCGCTGGGCGCGGGGGCGGGGTGCGTCGGTCATGGTTCAGCGCAGCTCGTTGATGCGGATGAGGTTGCCGGTGGGGTCGCGGAAGGCGCAGTCGCGGACGCCGTAGGGCTGTTCGGTGGGTTCCTGCACGACGTCGGCGCCGCTTGCCTGGAGGCGGTCGAACAGGCTGTCGAGGTCGTCGGTGGCGAGGGTGAGCGCGCCGTAGCTGCCCTTGGCGATGAGTTCGAGGATGGTGCGGCGTTCGTCGTCGGTGATGCCGGGGTCGGCGGCCGGCGGGTGCAGGACGATGCTGGTCCCGGGCTGGTCGGGTGGGCCGACGGTGAGCCAGCGCATGTCCTGGTAGCCGACGTCGTTGCGCAGTTCGAAGCCGAGGACGTCGCGGTAGAAGGCGAGGGCGTCGTCGGCGCCTGTGTGTGGCAGGAACGCGTAGTGGATGGTGATCGTCATGGTGGTCACGCTAACGGTGGGCGGCCAGGGCGGGCTTCTCGATTTCTGATCGGTCGGCTGGCCTGCTTGATGAGGCACGGGGGTGGTTCGGCGGTGTCGGGCACGTGGCGGGCGCGGTAGGCGCTGGGTGGTTCGCCGACGAGTTCGGTGAAGCGGGTGCTGAAGGTGCCCAGGGACTGGCAGCCGACGGCGAAGCAGACATCGGTGACGCTGAGGTCGCCGCGGCGCAGCAGGGCCATGGCGCGTTCGATGCGGCGGGTCATCAGGTACGCGTACGGGGACTCGCCGTAGGTCTGGCGGAACTGGCGGCTGAGGTGCCCGGCGGACATGTGTTCGCCGCGGGCGAGGGCTTCGACGTCGAGGGGTTTGGCGTATTCGCGGTCGATGCGGTCGCGGACGCGGCGCAGCCGGGTCAGGTCGCGCAGGCGCTGGGCGAACGCGGGGTCGTCGGTGACCGGGTCCGGTGGCACGTCCGCATCTTGCCTGCTCGCCGGTGGGGTCGTCCACCTGTTCGAGCGGCGAGTCGCCGCCGGGTGCACCCGGCGGCGTCGCGGCGACGGCGGGTGCACCCGGACCGGGGTCAGCGCAGCCGGCGGGCGGTGAAGCGGGTGGGCGGGTCGGCGATGGCGTCCTGGGTGGCGACGAGTTGCAGTTCGCGGGTGCCGGCTTCGAGGGTCGCCTCGAGTACCGCGTAGATCGAGTTGGTGGTGCGTTCCAGCGCGGTCGGGGGTGAGCCGGTGGTGGCGAGGTGGGCGAGGTAGAGCGCGGCGGTGACGTCGCCGCCGCCGTTGGGGGCGATGGGCAGCAGCGGGGTGGTGACGGCCCAGGCGCCGTCGTCGGAGACGGCGATGACTTCCAGGTGCCCGGCGGGCAGGTCGCCGTGCAGGACGCTGGTGACCAGGACGTGGCGGGGGCCGGTGGCGCGCACGGTGTCGACGGCGGCGAGCAGGTCGTCCAGGGTGTCGGTGGTGCGGCCGGCGAGGAACTCCAGCTCGAACTGGTTGGGGGTGACGATGTCGGCGTGCGGGACGACGGTGTCGCGCAGGTACTCGGGGATGCCGGGGCGGACGAACATGCCGCGGCCGACGTCGCCCATGACCGGGTCGCAGCAGTAGACGGCGGCCGGGTTGGCGGCCTTGACCTGGGCGACGGCGTCGAGGATGACGGCGCCGACGGCGGGGTCGCCCTGGTAGCCGGAGAGCACGGCGTCGGCGGTGCCGAGCACCCCGCGGTCGGCGATGCCGGCGATGACGTCGGCGACGTCGGTGGGGGCGAGCAGGGGGCCGCGCCAGGCGCCGTAGCCGGTGTGGTTGGAGAAGTGCACGGTCAGTACCGGCCAGACCTCGTGTCGGAGGCGTTGCAGCGGGAACACGGCGGCGGAGTTGCCGACGTGGCCGTAGGCGACCGACGACTGGATGGACAGGATCTTCACCCGGTCATCGTCGCATCTCCCGGTGTGGTGACGGGTAGTCGTGGTGCGATGACGGGCGGGCGCGGCGGTGACCGTTCGGCTCACGGTTCCGACCGCCGGGCGCGGGGCGGGTTTGGGCGCAGCGTGTGGTGGGGGCATGAACTCCGGTGGTCTCGCCTTCTGGACGGAGGAAGCAACGATGCTTTCCGCACTCGATCGTCGGCACACCGTCGCGCCGCCGGGGTACAGCCGCTGGCTGATCCCCCCGGCGGCGCTGGCGATCCATTTGTGCATCGGGCAGGTGTACGCGACGAGCGTGTACAAGAACTCCCTTATCGCGCATTTCGACACGAGTCAGACGGCGATCGGGGTCATCTTCAGCATCGCGATCGTGATGCTGGGGCTTTCGGCCGCGGTGGCCGGTACGTGGGTGGAGGCGAACGGGCCGCGTAAGGCCATGTTCGTCTCGGCGTGTTTCTGGGCGGCGGGGTTCCTGGTCGGGGCGCTGGGCATCGCGACCGGGCAGCTGTGGCTGCTGTACCTGGGGTACGGGGTGCTGGGCGGGGTCGGTCTGGGGATCGGGTACATCTCCCCCGTCTCCACGTTGATCAAGTGGTTCCCGGACCGGCCGGGTCTGGCGACCGGGTTGGCGATCATGGGGTTCGGTGGCGGGGCGATGGTGGCCTCTCCCCTGTCCCGGCAGCTGTTGTCGTTCTTCGACTCGGGTTACGACCCGTCGAACAGCGGTTCCACGGCGTCGGGGTCGGCGCTGGTGTGGCTGTTCGTCACGCTCGGCATCGGCTACTTCGTGATCATGATGTTCGGGGTGTTCAACGTGCGGGTGCCGGCGCCGGACTGGCGCCCGGCCGGGTTCGACCCGTCGCAGGTGGCGGAGAAGCCGCTGGTGACCACGGCGAACGTGTCGGCGGCCAACGCGGTGAAGACGCGGTCGTTCTGGCTGCTGTGGGTGGTGCTGTTCTGCAACGTGACGGCCGGCATCGGCATCCTGGAGCAGGCCAGCCCGATGATCCAGGACTTCTTCCGGGACAACGGGACCTCGGCGGTGTCGGTGGCGGCGGCCGGCGGGTTCGTGGGGCTGCTGTCGCTGTTCAACATGGCGGGCCGGTTCGTGTGGTCGTCCACGTCGGACGTGATCGGCCGCAAGCCGATCTACATGGTGTATCTGGGTGTGGGCATGGTGCTGTACCTGCTGCTGGCCCTGGTGGGGCAGACCGCGACGGCGTTGTTCGTGCTGCTGGCGTCCGTGATCCTGTCGTTCTACGGCGGTGGGTTCGCGACGATTCCGGCGTACCTGCGGGACCTGTTCGGCACGTTTGAGGTGGGCGCGATCCACGGCCGGCTGCTGACCGCGTGGTCGGCGGCGGGGGTGGCCGGGCCGCTGATCGTCAACGGGTTCCTCGACGCGCAGGGTGAGCCGGGCACGTTGACCGCGGCGGCATACCGGCCGGCGCTGTTCACGATGGTCGGCGTGCTGGCGGTGGGGCTGGTGGCGAACGTGCTGGTGCGGCCGGTGCCGGAGCGCTACCACGAGCCGGCGTCGGGTCGGGACGGAACAGCACCGGGTGCGACGGAGAGGAGCGGATCGTGAACGAGCACAGCGGTGGCGGGCAGCTGGTTCGCCTGGTGGTGTCGTGGCTGGTGGTGTCGGTGCTGCTGGGCTACGGCGTGGTGCAGACGGTGATCACGGCGGCGAAGCTGTTCACCGACTAGGAGACGCGACGCGGCGGCCCGGGGGCGGAACCCCCGGGCCGCCGTCGTGTCAGAGGCCGCCGCCGACGCGCAGGACCGCGCCGGTGGTGTACGAGGCGTCCGGGCCGAGCAGGTACGCGATCGCGCCGGCGACCTCCTCGGGTTCCCCGGCGCGGCCCATCGGGATCCGGCCGGCGGCGGTGTCGGGGCGGTCGGGCGCGCCGGAGCGGGCGTGGATGGTGGTGCGGATGATGCCGGGGGCGACGGCATTGACGCGGATGCCGCGCGGCGCGAGTTCCTTGGCGAGCCCGACGGTGAGGGTGTCGGTGGCGGCCTTGACGGCGGCGTAGTGGACGTACTCGCCGGGTGAGCCGAGCGTGGCGGCCACCGAGGAGACGTTGACGATGGCGCCGCCGTCGGTGAGCCGCCGGGCCGCCTGCTGGGCGCACAGCACGTACCCGATGAGGTTGACGTCGACGACGTCGCGCAGGTCGTCGACGCGCAGGTCGGTGAACGGGCCGATCGGGCTGGTGACGCCGGCGTTGTTGACCAGGCCGGTGAGCGGACCGAGCCGGTCGGCGGCGTCGAAGATGCGGCGTACCTGCTCGGGGTCGCATGTGTCGGCGGCGACGGTGACCGCGCGGCGGCCGGCGGCGCGCACGTCGGCGGCCACGGATTCGGCGGCGGTGTGATCGGTGCGGTAGCCGATGACCAGGTCGTGCCCGTCGGCGGCGAGCCGGCGGGCGGTGGCCGCGCCGATGCCGCGCCCTCCCCCGGTGACGATGGTGACGGAGGTCAATGCCCTTCTCCCCTGCCTGGCGGTGGGGGCGACGTTACCGTGGGCGGGACCATCCGGGGTGGAGAGGACTGTCACATGGGGCGCGCGTTGGTGCTGGGTGGCGGCGGGGTGACCGGGGTGGCCTGGGAGCTGGGTCTGCTGGCCGGGCTCGCCGGGCACGGGCTGCCGTTGGACGAGGCGGATCTGGTGGTGGGCACGTCGGCCGGGTCGGTGGTCGGGGCGCAGGTGCGTTCGGGTACGCCGGTGGCGGAGTTGTACGCGGCGCAGTTGCGGCCGCCGCGCGACGAGGTGCCGGCCCGGCTCGGGGCGGGGGTGCTGTTGCGCTGGGCGTGGGCCGGCGGGCGGGGCCGGGACGCGGCGCGGGCCCGGGCGCGTATCGGCGCGATGGCGTTGTCGGCGCGTACCCCGTCGGAGCAGTCGCGGCGGGCGGTGATCGCGGCCCGGTTGCCGTCGCCGCAGTGGCCGGCGGCGCGGCTGCTGGTCACCGCCGTGGACGCGGCGTCGGGTGAGTTCGTGGTGTTCGACGCGGACAGCGGGGTGCCGCTCGTGGACGCGGTCGGCGCCAGTTGCGCGGTGCCGGGGGTGTGGCCGCCGGTCACCGTCGGCGGCCGGCGTTACGTCGACGGCGGGGTCCGCTCGCCGGTGAACGCGGACCTGGCGGCCGGGTGCGATCGGGTGGTGGTGCTGGCGCCGACGAGCGCGGCGGTGGGTCCGATGCCGCGGCTGTCGGCGCAGGTGGCGGCGTTGCGGGAGGCGGGGGCGCGGGTGGCGGTGGTGGCGCCGGATCGGGCGGCGCGGACGGCGATCGGCCGCAACGTGCTGGATCCGGCGCGGCGGGCGGCGTCGGCGCGGGCGGGTTTCGCGCAGGCCGACGCGGTGGCCGCCGAGGTGGCCGGGGTGTGGCGGTGACCGCGATCAGGAGCCGGTCAGGCGCGCCAGCCGCCGGTTGAGGTAGCGCTGTTCGGGCAGGCTGCCGGTCAGCCGCGCGGCCAGCCGGTAGTGCTCGGCGGCGGCCTGCGCGTCGCCGTCGAGTTCGAGCAGGTGGGCGCGCACGGCGTGCAGCCGGTGGTGGCGGCGCATCGCCGGGTCGGCCAGCAGCGGTTCGAGCAGCGCCAGCCCGACGTCTGGGCCGTGCGCCATGGCCACGGCGACGGCCTGGTTGAGCGTGACGAACGGGCTGGGGGCGACCCGGCTCAGCATGTCGTAGAGGACGCTGATCTGCAGCCAGTCGGTGTCGCCGAAGGCCCGTGCCTCGGCGTGCACGGCGGCGATGGCCGCCTGGAGCTGGTAGCGGCCCACCGGGCCGTGGGGCAGGGCCCGGCCGAGCAGCGTGACGCCCTCTTCGATGAGGTCACGCCGCCAGCGGGCGCGGTCCTGGTCGGCCAGCGGCACGAGGTCACCGGCGGCGTCGGTACGGGTGGGTGAGCGGGCGTGGGTGAGCAGCATCAGCGCCAGCGCGCCGGTGACCTCGTGGTGGTCGGGCAGCGCGGCGTGGACCTGCCGGGTGAGGCGGATCGCCTCCTCGGCGAGTTCCACGTCGACGAGCTGGTCACCGGAGGTGCGGGTGTAGCCCTCGCTGAACACCAGGTGGCACACGTCGAGCACGGCTGCCACCCGGTCGGGCAGCGCGTCCGGTGGCGGCATCGTGAACCGGGCGCCCGCCTCCCGCAGCGTCGCGCGGGCCCGGCTCAGCCGCTGGGTCATGGTCCGGGCCGGCACCAGGTAGGCGGCGGCGATCTGCTCCACCCGCAGTCCCGCCACCGCGCGCAGGGTCAACGCGACCTGGGAGGGGCGGCTCAGCGCCGGGTGGCAGCACAGGAACAGCAGCCGCAACGTGTCGTCGGCGCCGGTCACGGGCGTGTCGTCGTCGACGGGTGGTACGACGCCGGCGCCGGGTTGCCGGACCGCGTCGAGCCGCTCGCGGCGGGTCCGGGCCTCCTCGGCGCGCATCCGGTCGATCAGGCGCCGTGCGGCGACCTGGATGAGCCAGGCGCGGGGTTCGTCGGGGACGCCGGTGAGCGGCCACCGGGCGGCTGCGGCCTCCGCCGCGTCCTGGACGGCGTCCTCGCAGGCGTCGGGTTGCCCGTAGCGGCGCAGCAGCGCGGCGCGGACGTGCGACGCCTCCCGGCGCCACACGTCCGCGAGCGCCGCGGACTCACTGATCGGAGCCGCCCGGCCACATCAGGGGCCGCAGCTCGACCGTCTCGCCCGGGCCGGCGAACTTCGCGGCGACGGCCTCCGCGCGGGCCTGGTCCTCGACGTCGATCAGGAAGAAACCGGCGAGGTGTTCCTTCGCCTCGGAGTACGGGCCGTCGGTGGCCAGCGGTGCGCCGTCGGCCCACCGGTAGAGCCGCGCGGTACGGGGGTCGGCGAGCGCCTCGCCGACGACCAGTTCCCCGTTGGCGTGCAGCTCGGTCATCACCTGCTCGAAGTCGGCGTTGAGCCGGTCGCGTACCTCGGCGGGCAGCTCCTGGTGGGCGGCGAGGTATTCGGAGGTGGGGTGGCCCCACGGCTCCGGGTTGGAGTGGATCATGATCACGTACTTCACTGTCTGCCCTTCGCGTCGTGCGGCGGTGCCTCCCCGCCGCTCGCCAGGTACGACGGAGCGGGATCGCCGATGTCTACATATCCTCACGTCATGAGTGACGCGGTGGGTGTCGGTGACCTGGTCGAGGATTTCACGCTGCCGGACGAGACGGGCACGCCACGGCGGCTGTCGGAGTTCCTGGCCGCCGGGCCGGTGGTGCTGTTCTTCTACCCGGCGGCGATGACGCGGGGCTGCACGGCGCAGAGCTGCCACTTCCGGGACCTGGCGGCGGAGTTCGCGGCGGTGGGCGCGCAGCGCGTGGGGATCAGCCGGGATCCGGTGCAGCGGCAGGCCGAGTTCGCCCGCCGGCACGGGTTCGACTACCCGCTGCTGTCCGACGCCGACGGGTCGGTCGCGCGGGCGTTCGGGGTGCGGCGGCGGCTGCCGCTGGGCGCGCTGAGCACCCGGCGGATGACGTTCGTGATCGGCGCCGACCGGCGGGTCCTCGCCGTGGTGCACAACGAGCTGAACATGAACGAGCACGCCGACGCGGCGCTGCGGGCCCTCGGGGGCTGATCATCGAGGTGTCGCAGCCGGCTGGTATCAAGGCTGCGTCAAACAGGTGTACGGAAGAGGGCGTGATGGCGGGTCAGGGTTTGTCCACTGACGAGGTTCAGGGAATCCGGGAGGCCCTTGCGGCGGGCCGCAAGCCCCGGGTGGTGTTCACCGAGGCGGCCGGGCAGATGGCCGGGCAGCTCGGGCAGGTGGTGGAGCTGACCGACCCGGAGGCGTCGGAGGAGTTCGTGGTGGTGCGGTTCGGCCGCGACGAGCTGCCGTTCTCCCCCGCCGACGTGGCGATCGCCCCCAAGGGCGCCGGGCGGCGGCCGGCCACCGAGGCGAAGCCGGAACCGGAGCAGCCGCCGGCCGCGCCGGAGCCCGCGTTCGTGCTGGACACCCCGCGGGTGCCGGCGCCGCGGCGGGAGGAGCCGAAGACCGAGGCGCCGCCGGCGGAGCCGAAGCCGGCGAAGCGGGCGGTGAAGGCCGCCAAGCCGAAGACGCCGCCGGGGCTGACCGTGACGCTCGCGTACGCCGAGGGCGAGTGGACGGTGGCCGCGCAGCAGGGCGCGAAGGCGCTGGCACGGCCGTACGTGGTGAAGCCGGCCGAGGCGCTGCGGATGGTGGCGCTGGTGGACGTACCGGGGGTGCAGGAGGCGGTGGAACAGATCCTGGCCGCCGAGCGGGCCGAGGCCGAGCAGCAGGCGGAGAAGCTGCGCGCCGAGCTGGCCGAGATCGAGGCGCGACTGGCGGAGCTGCGCGAGGCGCGCTGAACGCCCCGCGGGGCCGGTGCGACCCCCTCGCACCGGCCCCGCGTACCCCTGCGCCCACAGGTCGATCAGTGTTGCGGAATGTTCTGTACCCCGATTCGGCGGCGGAACACCCAGTACGTCCAACCCTGGTACGCCAGCACGATCGGCGTGAAGATCACCGCCACCCAGGTCATGATCTTCAAGGTGTACGGGGTGGACGCCGCGTTGGTGGCCGTCAGCGTGCCGGCCACGTCCAGGGTGGACGGCATCACGTTCGGGAACAGCGCGGCGAACAGCGTCGCCACGGCCAGCGCGATCGCCACGGCGGTGCCGGTGAACGCCCAGCCCTCCCGGCGTACCTTGGCCGCGGCCAGACCGCCGAGCAGGGCGAGGGCGGCGCCGACGGCGAGCACGACGGCGGCGGCGCTGGAGCGGATGGTCAGCGACCAGCTCAGGAACGCCACGGCGGCCACGGCGGTGCCGACACCGAGCTTGACGGCGAGGGCGCCGGCGCGCTCCCGGATGTCACCGGTGGTCTTGAGCGCCAGAAACACCGCGCCGTGGGTGAGGAACAGCCCCAGCGTGGTCAGGCCACCGAGCAGCGCGTACGGGTTGAGCAGGTCGACCAGGCCGCCGACGTACTCGTGGTCGGCGTCCAGCGGCACGCCGCGGAAGATGTTGGCGAACGCCACGCCCCACAGCACCGCCGGGATCGCCGAGCCCCAGAAGATGGCCTGGTCCCAGCGGCGCTTCCAGGACGCCTCGGGCCGCTTGTGGCGGTACTCGAAGGCGACACCGCGGGCGATCAGGGCCAGCAGGATCAGCAGCAGCGGCAGGTAGAAGCCGGAGAACAGGGTGGCGTACCACTCGGGGAAGGCGGCGAACATGGCGCCGCCGGCGGTGATCAGCCACACCTCGTTGCCGTCCCAGACCGGGCCGATGGTGTTGATCAGGACGCGGCGCTGCCGGTCGTCGCGGCCGAGCACCGGCAGCAGCATTCCGACGCCGAAGTCGAAGCCTTCGAGGATGAAGTAGCCGGTGAAGAGCACCGCTACGAGGAGAAACCAGACGGTAGTCAGTTCCACGGTTGGGCTCCGGGGTGTCAGTAGGCGAACGCCAGCGGGCGCTCGGCGTCGTCGGTGTCGTCGTCGTCGGTCTGCGGGGTGACGTCCGGGACGCCGGCGCGGGCGTAGCGGACCAGCAGTTTGAACTCGACCACCGCGAGGACGGCGTAGATGAGCGTGAACGCGGTGAAGGAGGTGAGCACCTCGGTGAGGGAGACACTGCGGGACACGCCGTCACGGGTGAGCATCTCGCCGAAGACGATCCACGGCTGGCGGCCCATCTCGGTGAAGATCCAGCCGAAGGAGTTCGCGAGCAGCGGCAGCACGGGCATGACCAGGCCGGCGCGCAGCAGCCACTTGCTGGTGGGGGTGCGGCCCTTGCGCTGGCTCCAGAGCACCAGCAGCGCGATCGCGGCGGCGGCCAGCCCGAAGGCGATCATGAAGCGGAAGCTCCAGTAGGTGACAGGGATGATCGGGGCGTAGTTGCCGGGGCCGTACTGGCTGGCGTACTGGGCCTGCAGGTCGTTGATGCCCTGCACGGTGCCGTTGGGGTCGCCGGTGCCGAGGAACGACAGCAGGTACGGGATCTTGACGGCGAACAGCTCGCGGCTGCCGTCCAGGCTGCCGACGGTGAGCACGGAGAACGAGGCGGGGCTCTCGGTGGTGTAGAGGCCCTCCGCGGCCGCCATCTTCATCGGCTGCACCTCGGTCATGATCTTGCCCTGGATGTCGCCGGTGAGGATCACCAGCGCCGAGGAGACCAGGACCGTCCAGGAGCCGAGCTTGGTGGCGAAGCGGTACGCGCCGGTGTCGGCGCTGTCGCGGTTGCGCATCACGTGCCACAGGCCCACGGTCACCATCAGCGACCCGGCGACCAGGAACGCGCCGGCCAGCGTGTGCGGGAAGGTCACCAGGGCGACCTTGTTGGTGAGCACGGCGACGAAGTCGGTCAGCTCGGCGCGGCCGCTCTCCGGGTTGATCCGGAAGCCGACCGGGTTCTGCATGAACGAGTTCGCGGCGAGGATGAAGTACGCCGACAGGTTGGTGCCGATCGCGGCGGCCCAGATCGAGGCCAGGTGCAGGCGCTTGGGCAGCCGGTCCCAGCCGAAGATCCACAGGCCGATGAACGTGGACTCCAGGAAGAACGCGACAAGGGCCTCGATGGCCAGCGGTGCGCCGAAGATGTCACCGACGAAGCGGGAGTAGTCGCTCCAGTTCATGCCGAACTGGAACTCCTGCACGATGCCGGTGACCACACCCATCGCGAAGTTGATCAGGAACAGCTTGCCGTAGAACTTGGTGAGTTTGAGGTACCGCTCGTTGCCGGTGCGGTGCCACATGGTCTGGAGGATCGCCACCAGCACGGACAGGCCGATGGTCAACGGCACGAACAAGAAGTGGTAGACGGTGGTGACACCGAACTGCCAGCGGGCGACGTCCAACGCGTCCACCAGAAAACCCCCAGCTGTGCATACTACGAGACGTAGTAGATACTACTCGTCGTCGTAGCGAAAGCAGCAGGGCCGCAGGGCCCCACCCGGCCCAGGACCAATGACCCTGATCACCCTTGCCGGAGGACCTGCCGGTCCCGGGATCACCGTGGCGGGTGAACGGGTCGCTGCGGCTCGTGCGACCATCCAGCACTGATGAACAGCACCCTCTGGCGCGCGCCGCTGCTGTGGCGGGGCGCGCAGACGCTCGCCCGCGCCGCCGTCGGGCTGGTCGGCCGGCTGGAGGTCACCGGCGACGTGCCCGACGCGCTGCGCCACGGCCCGCTGATCCTGGCCGCCAACCACATCAGCCCGTTCGACCCGGTCGTACTCGCCGCCGCCTGCCGGGTCCGGCGCGTCGCGCCCCGGATCATGGCCACCGGCGGACTGTTCCGCACCCCGGTGATCGGGGCGCTGATGCGCCGCGCCGGGCACATCCGCGTCGACCGCGGCACCGCCGCCGTGCACCGCTCCCTGGAGGTCGCCGCCCAGGCCGTGGCCGGCGGCTCGGTGGTGCTCGTCTACCCGGAGGGACGCATCGGGCTCGACCCCGGCATGTGGCCCGAGCGCGGCAAGACCGGCGCCGCCCGGCTCGCGTTCGCCAGCGGCGCCGCCGTCGTACCGGTCGCCCAGTGGGGCTCGCACGAGGTGCTGCCGTACCGCGCGCCCAAGGGAATGCTGCGCGGCGTGGCGCGGGCGCTCGTGCGCCGGCCCGTCATCCGGGTGCACTTCGGCGCCCCGGTGGCGATCGACGACCTGCGGTCGGGCTCCCCCGGCGCGGCCCGGCAGGCCACCGACCGGATCATCGACGCGATCACCGAGAACCTGGTCCCGCTGCGCCCCGACGAGCCGGACCTGCCGCGTCACGTCGACCCCGGGCGGCCGGTCGACACCGCCCGGGCGCACCGCCGCCACCGCGCCGGCTGACGCATCCCGGCCCCGGTCGCGGGTATCAAGTCCCCGCACTCCCGAGGCGGAGAGGACCCGGCCATGACCGCTGTTCGCGCACTCGTACTCAACTGCACCCTGAAGCGCTCACCGGCGACGTCCAGTTCGCAGGTGCTCGGTCAGGAGGTGCTCGACGCGCTGGCCGATCAGGGCGTCGACGGCGAGATCGTCCGCGTCGTCGACCACGACGTGCGCTTCGGGGTCTCCGTCGACGAGGGCGACGGCGACGGCTGGCCCGCCATCCGCGCCAAGCTGCTCGCCGCCCAGATCCTGATCATCGCCACGCCGATCTGGCTCGGCCAGCCCGCGTCGGTGACCAAGATGGTCCTCGAACGGCTGGACGCCGAGCTGTCCGAGACCGACGAGCAGGGCCGCCTGCGCACCTACGGCAAGGTCGCCGGGGTGGCGGTGGTCGGCAACGAGGACGGCGCGCACCACACCATCGCCGAGGTGCAGCAGGCGCTCAACGAGGTGGGGTTCACCTGCCCGGCCGCCGGGGCGACCTACTGGGTCGGGGAGGCGCTGCACAAGACCGACTACGTCGACGCCCGCCCCAAGCCCGACACGACCGGCCGCACCACCGCCGCGCTGGCACTCAACAGCGCCCACCTGGCCCGGCTGCTCGCGGAGCGCCCCTACCCGCCGCCCGGAACCCGCGAGGCGGCCGCCGGCCCCAGCGCCCAGCCCGGCTGACCCCGCGCCCCGACCGCGCCGGCCGCGCCCGCTGGCCGCCGCCGATCTTACACTCGGTGCCCGGGCAAACCCGGCAATCCGCCCTTCACGAGGGCTACAAGTGCAAGATCGGCGAGGCGCGGCGCGGCGGGGGCGAGGTGGGGTGGGGTGGGGGTCAGGGGGTGGCGCGCAGGCGGGCGTCGAGCGCGTCGAGGTCGGGGACGAACCACACCTGGTCGTGCCGGTTGGACTCGGCCACCAGCGCCCGTAGCGCGCCGCTGCGTTCCAGGTGCTCGGAGATGTCCCCGACGATTGCCAGGCGCAGCCGGTAGTTGACGAACTTCTGCATCACCTCACCGGCGAAGCGGGTGCCGAGGGCGAAGAAGTCGGGGTCGAGCCGGGCGGCCGGCACCGCCACCACGGTCGCGCCGAGGAACGCCGCGCCGATGAGGTCCAGCGCGTCGCGTTCGGTGGCGATCGGCGGGCCGTCCGGGTCGCAGACCAGCACCTGCTCGCCGGCGCGCTCCTGCATCAGGTCAGCCACGGCCGCGCTCCCCGCCGCCGAGCAGGCCGTTGCCGCCGTCGAGCACCCCGTCGAGCAGGCGCAGCAGGTCAGCGGTGGCGGTGAGGTCGCCCAGGATCACGATGGTCATGCGGTGCCGCTCCTCGTCGTGGACCGTCTGCACCCGCAGCGGACGGTCCGGGTCGTGGTGGGTGTTCACACCGGCCAGCACCAGCGTGCCGAGCCGGTCGGCGGCGGCCCGGTCGACGCCGTCGAGCCGCACGACGCTCGACACCTCCGCCCCCGGCGCCGGCGCGGCCGGGGCGGGCCGGCCGGTCAGCGCGTCCAGGTCCGCGCGGGCGATCCGGTACTGCTTGCCGATCCGCGTCGCCCGCAACCGACCGGAGCGGATGTAGCCGCGCACGGTGCGCACGTGCAGGCCGAGCAGGTCGGCGACCTGCTCCACCGAATACATATCGTTACTCATCGCACCCTATCCTAGCCACGATAGGTAAGGATAGGTAATTTCACCTCCCGGCCATGTGATCGCCAACCTGGACGGGCATACTGCCCGCGTGCAGCCCCGTCCCGGCTACCTCGACGCGCCCGCGCCGCTGGCGTTCGCCCACCGCGGCGGCGCGGCCGACGGCGACGAGAACACCGCCGCCGCGTTCGCCCGCGCCGTCGCTCTGGGCTACCGGTACGTGGAGACCGACGTGCACGCCACCGCCGACGGCGTACCTGTGGTGTTCCACGACCCGACGCTGCGCCGGGTCACCGGCGAGCCGGGCCGCATCGCGGACCTGCGCTGGGCCGACCTGTCCTCGGTACGCGTCGGCGGCGCCGCGCTGGTGCCCCGCCTGGACGAGGTGCTCGGCGCCTGGCCGCAGGTGCGGTTCAACATCGACGTGAAGTCCGACGAGGGCGTGGCGCCCACCGTCGCCACCGTGACCCGGGCCGGCGCGGGCGACCGGGTGCTGCTCGCCTCGTTCAGCGACGCCCGGCTGACCCGGCTGCGGGCGCTGGCCGGGCCGACGGTCGCGACCAGCCTGGGCATGCGCGGCGTGGCCCGGCTGCGGCTGGCCTCGCTGCACGGACGGCCGCTACGACTGCCCCCGTCCGTGGTCGCCGCGCAGGTGCCCGTCTCCTTCGGGCGGGTGCCGGTGGCGGACCGGCGGTTCCTCGCGTACTGCCACCGGATCGGGTTGCAGGTGCACGTCTGGACGATCGACGAACCCGCCCAGATGCACCACTTACTTGATCTTGGGGTGGATGGCATCATGACCGATCACGTCAGCGTGCTCCGTGACGTCTACCGCAGTCGCGGCCACTGGGCCGCCTGAGCCCCCGAGGACGACCCCCGATGGCCGATACGGTCACCCCCGCCGTCGCCGACCCCGCCGGACCGGGCAGCACCCGCCGCGAGCGCACCGGCTGGTACTTCTACGACTGGGCGAACTCCGCGTTCCAGACCACAGTCATCACCGTCTTCCTCGGGCCGTTCCTGACCACCGTCACCGAACTCGCCGCCGGCTGTGAACTGGGCGCGGACAGCTGCGACGGCGCCGTGTACCCGCTGGGCATCAAGGTCGCCGCCGGCTCGTTCTACCCGTACCTGATCTCGCTGTCGGTCTTCCTCACCGTGTTCGTGCTGCCGGTGATCGGCGCGATCGCCGACCGGTCGAAGCACAAGAAGCGGCTGCTCGCCGCCGCCGCGTTCACCGGCGCGGGCGCGACCATCGCGTTCGCGTTCGTCACCGGCGAGCGCTACCTGCTCGGCGGCGCGCTGTTCCTGATCGCGAACATCTCCTTCGGCGCCGCCGTCGTCGTCTACAACTCGTTCCTGCCGCAACTCGGCGGCCCGGACGAACGCGACGGCATCTCCAGCCGCGGCTGGGCCATCGGCTACCTCGGCGGCGGTCTGCTGCTCGCGCTCAACCTGGTCGCCGTCACGATGCTCAGCGAGGAGGGCAACGCCCAGCGCACCCTCGACCTGGCCCGCTGGTCGATCGTGTCGGCGGGCGTGTGGTGGGCCGCGTTCACCCTGGTCCCGCTGCGCTGGCTGCGCGAACACCCCACCGCCGCCGCCCTGCAGGCGGGCGGCAACGTGCTCACCGACGGGTTCCGGCAGCTCGGGCGCACGCTGCGCGAGATCAAGGCGTACCCGCTGACGCTGTTCTTCCTCCTCGCGTTCCTGGTGTTCAACGACGGCATCCAGACTGTCATCACCCTCGCCAGCCAGTACGGCACCGAGGAACTGCGGCTGGACCAGAGCACCCTGATCGTGACCATCCTGCTGGTGCAGTTCCTCGCCTTCGGCGGCGCGCTCGCCCTCGGCGCGCTCGCCAAGCGCATCGGTGCCTGGAAGACGGTGCTGCTGTCGCTGGTGCTCTGGACCGGTGTGATCATCGCCGCGTTCCGGCTGCCGGCCGAGGCGCCCGTACCGTTCATGATCCTCGGCGGCTGCATCGGTCTGGTGCTCGGCGGCAGCCAGGCGCTGAGCCGGTCGCTGTTCAGCCAGCTCATCCCGGCCGGCAAGGAGGGCGAGTACTACGGCTTCTACGAGATCAGCGACAAGGGCACCAGCTGGCTCGGCCCGCTGGCGTTCGGCCTGGTCTTCCAGTTGACCTCGTCGTACCGGGTGGGTCTGGTCTCGCTGCTGATCTTCTTCGTGGTCGGGTTCGCGCTGCTGGCCGCCGTGCCGATGCGCCGGGCCATCATCGCCGCCGGGAACACCCCGCCCCGGGTGCTCTGAGCCGCCGCGCCGTCCGGCCTGTGGATCATCGCGGGCCTGATCGGGCGGCGTCGATGGACTAGGCTGCCCCGACGTGACAGACGACGCCGCCCCGACCTGCCTGGCCCGCCCCCTGCCGGGGCCCGGCGACGACCGTGCCGCCGGCTGCGCCGCCGCCCGCGGCGTCGACGGCCGGCCGCTGCACGCCGCCGCGCTGAAGTTCTTCTGGGGGCCGATGGACTGCGGCAAGTCCACCATGGCGCTGCAGATGAACCACAACCACGCCCGGCAGGGCCGCCGCGGCCTGGTCACCACCCGCATCGACCGCTCGCTGGGCCCGCAGGTCACCACCCGCATCGGCCTGGCCCACGAGGCCGTCGAGGTCACCGACGACCTCGACCTGCGCGTCCTGGTCCGCGACGCGTGGGCCGAGGGGGTACGGGTCGACTACCTGATCTGCGACGAGGCGTCGTTCTACAACCTCGAACACATCGAGCAGATGGCCGAACTGGTCGACCGGTTCGACGTCGACGTCTACGCCTTCGGCCTGGCCACCGACTTCCGCTCCTGCCTTTTCCCGGCCGCGCAGCGGCTGTTCGAACTGGCCGACGAGGTGGCCCGGATCCAGGTCGAAGTGCTGTGCTGGTGCGGCCGGGAAGGGCTGCTCAACGCCCGTGTGGTCGGCGGCCGGGTGGTCCGCGAGGGCGCACAGGTCGTCATCGGCGACACCGTGGACACCGCCGACGTGCGCTACCAGGTGCTGTGCCGGCGGCACTACCGCTCCGGGGACCTCGGCCCGCGCGCCTGACGGGCACCCGCCTGGTACAAACGGTCCGTGCGCACCGACATCGATGCCGCGACGCCGGCGCAGACCGCTGCCCCGCGACCCGCCCGGCTGCTCCCGCAGGGCGTCGGCGTGATCGCCGACGTGGCCGCGGTGGCCGCGCTGCTCGCCGGCGGCGGCCGGCCCATCGTCCTGGCCGCCAGCGCGGGCGCCGTCCTGGCCGGCGGCTATCTCGTGGTACGCCGGCTGGGGCAACCGGTCGACCGGTCCGCGCTGGTGGGCCTGGCCGTCGCGGTAGCCGGCGCGGCGATCTTCGGCTACGCCGTGCGGCCCACGCCGCAGGCGACAACACCCGCCGGCGCGGCACCCACCACGCCGGCGGCGCCGGCCACCGGAACCCCGGTCGCGGCCACCACCGGCGCCGCGTCATCGCCCGTCGCCGCCGGCACCTGGCTGTTCGACCTGCCGGCTGTCGACGGCGGGAACGGCTGGGAGCAGCGCGCGGAGACGGTCGACGGCAAACGGTACGACCACAGCCTCGTCGCGTCGACCTGCAGCGCCACCGACGACGAGTCGGAGTCGTTCAACCTCGGCAAGCGCTTCGCCGCGTTCCGGGCCACGGTCGGGGTGCCCGACGACGTCCCGGACTCGTTCCGCGCCCGGTTCACCGTCCTGGTCGACGGCGAGGTGGTCTTCCGACGCGATCTGGGGCTGGGCGGCACCGCCGCGCTGGACGTTCCGGTCACCGGCGCGCTGCGGCTGACCCTGCGGGTCGACAACGTCGGGCTCAGCGGGTGCGACGACGCCGCCTGGCTCGAGCCGCGCCTGCGGTGACGTCCGGTGGTCAGAAGGGATCTCCGCACACCCGCCAGCCGCCGCCCTCCGGCACCACCGGCAACTCCCGCTCCTCGCTGCCGCCGCCGTCGCGGTTGATCCGCACGACCACCGTCCCGCGCGGGCGGCCGGACCGGGTCGCCACCGACACGTCGACGATCTCGTAACCGCTGACCTGCGGCGGGGTCCGCACCCAGCTGCCGAAACCGGTCTTGCTCCACCTACCCCGGGCCTCGGCGCACAGCCGCTCGTACGCCGCGTCGGTGTCACCGGAGGCGACCTCGCGGAAGAACCCGTCGGCGGTCTCCCGCACCGGACCGTCGGACTGGAGCACCACCTGCGCGTTCCACGCCGCCAGACCGGCCACCCCGATCAGGCAGGTGCCCACGCCGAGACCGGCGATCAGCACGCCCGCGCGTAGCGGCCGGCGTCGCCGGGCCGTGTGGTGCCACTCCTGCTGCCTGTCCATCACCGTCGACGGTAGGCAACCGGGACGCGCCGCGCAGGCGGTTGCGACGCGCGCTCGTGGCGGGCCGGAGATGTCAGGGGCCGGGGGCAGACTGTCGGCATGACAGTCAATGCCGACATCGCCATGATCAGCCTCGACAGTTCGGACCCGGCCGCGCACGCGGCCTTCTACGCCACGGCGCTGGGCTGGGAGATCACCCACAGCGAGGCCGAGTACGCCATGATCGTCAAGGACGGCACGTCGATCGGCTTCGGCCTGGTGCCCGGGTACGCGCCGCCGGCCTGGCCGGACGAGAGCGGCGGCAAGCGCTACCACCTGGACCTCTACGTCGACGACGTGGCAGCCGCGGAGAAGGAACTGGTGGCTGCCGGCGCGACCCGGCCCGGGTTCCAGCCCGGCGGCGAGCGGTGGACAGTGCTGCTCGACCCGATAGGGCAGCCGTTCTGCCTCTGCCCCCGTCCGCAGGGCTGACCGGTCGGCGCAGCGGGCCGCGCAGCACCGCGGCCCGCATCGCGTCCGGTGACGGTTCAGCCGCGACGGCGGGCGCGGGCCGCCCAGATCGCGTACGCCGGATCGCGGTCCAGGTTGTGCCGGTCCCGGTCGTAGCGGCGGGTGGTACGCGGGTCGGCGTGCCCCATCGCGTCCTGCACGTCCTCCAGCGGCACCCCCTCGGAGCGGGCCGTGGTGGCGAACGCGTGGCGCAGCGAGTGCGGCGACAGTTTCGCCCAGGCGGCGATCCCGGCCCGCTGCGCGAGGCGGCGCACCAGCCGGAACACGGCATGCCGGTCCATCCGGCCGCCGGTGGCGGTGACCAGCAGTGGGCCGGTCAGCTCCGGCACCGTGACACCCTGCGCGGCGGCCCGGGCGGCCAGGTAGGCGTCGAGGGCGTACGCGGTGCCCGGGGTGAGCGCGCGCCGGCGTACCTTGCCGCCCTTGCCGACGAAGCGGACGCTGCGGTGACCGCGTTCCGTGCCCAGGTCGGACACGTCCAGCGCGACCAGTTCCCCCACCCGCAGCCCCAGGTCGGCCAGCAGCGCGACGGCGGCCCGGTTGCGGGCGGCGGCCGGGCCGGTGTCGGCCTCAGCGGCGGCGATCAGCGCGTCGACCTCCTCCGGCGTCAGGCCGACGGTCGCGGAGTGGTCCCGGTCCACCCGGGGCCGGTCCGCCGCCGACACCGGATTGGCGGTGACCGCGCCCAGCTTGGCCAGGAAGTCGTACCAGCTCGACAACGCGGACAGCCGGCGCGCCACGGTGGCCGGCGTGAGCGTCCGCCCGTCGCGCCCGCGCGGCGTGGACTCCAGTTCCCGGCCGTAGGCGTTGACGTCGAGGAAGGTGGCCCGCAGCGGGTCGAGCCCTCGCTCGGCGCACCAGCTCAGCCAGCCGGTGACGTCACGGCGGTACGCGTCGCGGGTGTGCTCGGACAGGCGCCGGTTGCGCAGCCACGCCTCGGTGACGTCGGCGGGGCCGGCGGGCAGGGCGGCGGCGCGGGCGCGGTGCAGCACCTCGGGGCGAAGCATGTGAGAAAGGTTCTCAGCCGCCGGGGTGTTTGGCGACGAGGCGCGCTGAGCCGCCGGCGAGCAGACGCGGGGTCGACCGGCGCTCCGGCCTCCCCCGCGTCGGCGTGACGTGCTCAGGCGGTGGTGAGCTGACGGTGGCCGTTGCTCTCTGCCGGCGTGCTCACGGCGATCCGGCGCGGCTTGGCACGCTCGGCGATCGGGATGCGCAGCGTCAGCACCCCGTTGTCGTAGCCGGCCTCCAGCCGGTCGGTGTCGAGCGTGTCGCCCAGGAACAGCTGCCGGGTGAACGTGCCCATCGGACGCTCGGCGGCGACCAGCTCGACGTTCTCGCCGGTCGGGCGACGGCGCTCGGCGCGGACGGTCAGCACGTTGCGCTCGACGGTGCAGTCGATGCTGTCCGGGTCCACGCCGGGCAGGTCGAACGCCGCGTAGAAGTGGTCACCGTCGCGGTAGGCGTCCAGGTGCATCACGGCGGGCCGGGCGGTGGTGCCGAAGAACTGCTCGGCGATCCGGTCGATCTCGCGGAACGGGTCGGTACGCATCAACATGGCTCTTGCCTCCTCGGTTCTCCTGGCCCAAGGTCTCAAGTTGAGTCCTAGTGACTCAAGTTCCTGGTTCTGTTTTAGCGCGCCTCCGCCGGGTCGTCAACTCGTCCCGCGAGCGCCTTCTCGAACCAGTGCTGCGCGTACGGGCCGCTGCTGAAGGCGGGGATCTCCCGGTAGCCGTGGCGGGCGTACAGGGCACGCGCCTCGACCAGGTCGGAGCGGGTGTCCAGCCGGATCCGCCTCGCCCCGCCGGCGGTCGCGTACGCCTCGATCGCGGCGATCAGCGCCGCACCGCCACCGGCGCCCCGGTGCTCCGGGCGCACGTACACCCGGGTCAGCTCGGCCCAGCCCGGTTGCCACCGCAGCCCGGCGCACCCGGCGAGCCGCCCGTCGCGGCGGGCCAGCACCAGCAGCCCGGTCGGCGGGGCCAGGTCGTCGCTCGGGTCCTCGGCCAGCGCGGCGTCCACCTCGTCGGGCCGCTCCGGACGGCCGTACCAGCGGCGCACCATCTCCGCCATGTACTCGCGCAGCATGAGCGTCGCGTCCGGCTCGCCCGGATGAGCGACGTGCGTGCTCCAGACGCTCACGGCCCGGTCCGCCAGTAGACGCCCTGCTCGCGGCTGAGCAGCATGTCGTCGATCAGGTAGCGGCGCAGCGTCACGTGGTCGGCCTCGCCGCCCTCGCACCACCGGCGCAGCGCGTCGTCCACCTCCCGCTCCGGGTAACGGCGTCCCGGCTCGAAGGTGCGTTCGGTGATGTGCTCCAGCAGGACGCGACGGCGTCCCCGCTGCGCGGGCAGCCGGGTGAGCGCGCCGTCGCGCAGGAACGTGCGCAGGATCGTCTCGCGCGGGTTCGCGGCCGGAGCCGCCGGGGACGCCGCCCCGGCCCGGGCGAACTCGCGCAGCCGCTCGGCGTCGACCCGCAGCCCGTCCCCGTCGTCGGCGAGCACACCGGCGTCGGTGAGACGGCGGACGGCCACGGCGGCGTCGCGGGCGGGCAGGCCGGTCCGGGCCACCACGGACGGCACGTCCCGGGCGCCCAGCACGATCGCGGCGAACACGGTCCGGCGGCGCTCGTCGGCGAGCGCCCCGGCGAGGGCATGAGCGGTCATGGCGGGCAGCCTGTCAGCAACCCGCCGGATCCGGCGAGGCGTTTTCCGGCCGCCGCCCCGGTCGCCGCCGTGACGTCCGGTGCCGGCGGGTCAGGCCGTGAAGTCCACGTCGGCGGCCTCGACGGTGCCGGCCGTGCGCCCCGGCGCGGTCTGGAAACCCCAGTAGAGGTTGGTGTGGGCGATCACCTGCGCTGGCGGCGGTGCGCCGTAGGCGGACAGGTCCTCGGTGGTGTGCGCGTCGCCGACGAGCGTGGCGTCGTAGCCGCGGGTGAACGCCCCGTGCAGCGTGGAGCGGACGCACGCGTCGGTCTGCGCGCCGGTCACGACCAGCCGGCCCACCCGGGCGGCGGCGAGCACCGATTCCAGGTCGGTGTCCTCGAAGGAGTCGCCGTACGCCTTGTGCACCAGCGGCTCGTCGTCGCGGCGCGACAATTCCGGCACGATCCGCCACTGCTCGCTGTCGGGCGGCAGGTCGTCGCTGCGGTGCTGCACCCACACCACCGGAACGTCGGCGGCGCGGGCCCGGTCGACCAGGCCCGCGATGGTGGCGACCACCCGGTCACGGTCGTGGGCGCCGCGCACCACGCCGTTCTGCATGTCGATGACGAGCAACGCGGTGCGCGGGCGGTCGGTGAGCGTGGTCATGGCGCACGTCCTTCCGGAACGGGAATCGCGGTCAACCTAACCCCGACCCCCGACAGGAAGACGCCGCCGCTTCACAGCCGACGGTGCATGACGTGCAGCCCCACCAGGCCCCGCGTCGGATGGGCGAACGACTCCGGCACGGTGCCGATCACCGTGAAGCCCAGCCGCCGGTACAGCTCCACCGCCGCCGTGTTGGTCTCCACCACGGCGTTGAACTGCATCGCGGCGAAACCCTCCCGCCGGGCCCAGTCCAGCGCCTCCTCGCACAGCGCGCGGCCCACACCCCGGCCGCGGGCGTGCGCCGCCACCATGAAGCTCGCGGTCGCCACGTGCGACCCCGGCCCGGGCCGGTTCGGGCCCATCTTCGCGGTGCCGCACACCGCGCCGTCGTGGTCCACCGCGACCGAGGTACGCCCCGGCGGGCGCTCCACCCACACCTCCCGCAACGTCTCCGGCGGCCAGTCCGGGTCGTACGCGAACGTGTCGGCGGCGGTGACGACATCGGAGATGATCGGCCGGACCTGGTCCCAGTCGGCGCCTGTGTAGTCACGAATCAGCATCGCCGCGCACGCTAGCCGCCACCCCGGCCGTCCGGCCACCGGTTTCCGTCCACCCGGCCGAGGGCGGCGGGGCACCGGCGGACCACCGGCCCGGGCCATCATGGACGGGTGGCCGAATCAGTCGCCGACATCGATCGGAGCGAGGCCGCCGCGCCCGGTGGCCCGCCGCCCGCCGGTCCGCGTACCGCCGTGCCCCTGGTGGTGGGCGCGGTCCTCACCGCCGTGCTGTTGTCGCTGGCCGGCCGCTACGGCTACCACCGCGACGAGCTCTACTTCCTGCTTTGCGGCCGGCACCTCGACTGGGGCTACGTCGACCAGGGGCCCCTCGTGCCGGCTCTGGCCCGGCTGGCCGACACGATCGCACCGGGCAACCTGGTGGTGCTGCGTACCCCGTCGGCGTTCATCGGCGGCGCGGCGGTGGTCCTGGTCGCCGCGATCGCCCGGCAGTTCGGCGCCGACCGGGTGGCCCAGACGGCCGCGGCGGTGCTGGCCGCCGCCTCGGGCATCGTCCTGGCCGGCGGTCACCTGCTCAGCACCACGAGCGTCGACCTGCTGGTGTGGCTGGCCGCCACCCTCTGCGTGGTACGGATGCTGCGCACCGGCGACACCCGGTGGGCGTTCGGCGCCGGGCTCGCGCTCGGTGTCGGCCTGCTCAACAAGCCGCTGCCCGCCCTGCTCGGCATGGGCCTGGTCGCCGGGCTGCTGATCGCCGGGCCGCGCGGGCTGCTGCGGGACCGGTGGGTGCTCGCCGGTGCGGGCGTCGCCGTGCTGCTCGCCGTGCCGTACGCGGCGTGGCAGGCCGCGCACGGGTTCCCGCAGCTCGACGTCGCGTCGTCGATCGCCGGCGGCGACAGCTCCTACAGCGGCCGGGTCGACGCGGTGGTGCTCCAGTTCCTGATCATCAGCCCGTTCGCGGTTCCGGTGTGGGTCGCCGGGCTGGTCGCGCTGCTGCGCCGGCCGTCCTGGGCGGCGTACCGGTCGCTGGCCTGGGCGTGGGTGGTGGTGGTCGCGATCGTGGTGGTGGCCGGCGGCAAGGGCTACTACGACGCGCCGCTGCTGCTGGTGCTCACCGCCGCCGGGGTGGTGGCGGCCGTCGAGTGGGCGCGGCGGGGTGCGGCCCGGGTGCGGCGGGCGGTGCTGGTCACCGCCGTCGTGCTGATGGCCGCGAGCAGCGCGGTGCTGCTGCTGCCCACGCTGCCGGCCGACCGGCTGCCCGGGTTCGTGGTCGCGGCCAACTACGACGCGGGCGAGACGATCGGCTGGCCCGAGTTCGCCGACTCGGTGGCCGCCGTGCACCGCGCCCTGCCTCCGGCCGAGCGCGACCGGGCGGTGGTGCTGACCGGCAACTACGGCGAGGCCGGCGCGCTGGCCCGGTACGGGCCGGCCCGGGGACTGCCCCGCGCGTACTCCGGGCACAACAGCATGGCCACGTTCGGCCGGCCGCCCGACGACGCCGACGTGGTGATCGTCGTGGGCTGGTCCCGCCCGGAGCCGCTGCGCGCCTGGTTCACCGAGGTCACCGAGGCGGGCCGGGTCGACCAGCGGGTCGACGTCGACAACGACGAGAACGGCGAGCCGATCTTCGTCGCCCGGGGCCTGCGGCGTCCGTGGTCGCAGATCTGGGACACCGAGGTACGCCACGGCTCCTGAGATACTTGCCGTCATGCTCTGGGGAGTCAGCGGGCCGATCTTCCTCCTCGACTACCTCGGCGCGGTCGCCGTGGCAGTCGTGATCGCCCTGGCGGTACGCGAACTGACCGGCCGCCACGCGCGGGGTGCGACGCCCGACCGGGTCGAGCTGGCGTACCTCACCGACCGGGCGCTGCTGGCCTGCCAGGTCGGGGTGGCCGCGCTGCGCCGCGCGGGCGGGGTCGAGATCGGTGAACTCGCCACCCTGCAGGCGCAGGGGCGCCCCCCGGCCGGTTCGCCCGCGCTGGTACGCGCCCTGCACTCGGCGTTGCGCCGTCCGCAGACCTGGGCGGCGGTGCTCGCCGACCCAGACGTGGGCCGGGCGCTGCGCCGTACGGTCGGGCGGCTGGTCCGCGACGGCTGGCTGCTCACGCGCGCACAGCGACGGCGGATCGCGCTGGGTACGGTGCCGCTGTTCGCGGTCGCCGCGGTCGGGTTGACCCGGCTCGTGGACAGCGCGGTCGAGGGGCGTTCCGCCGGTGGTCCGGCCTCCGTCGCCGGGCTGCTGTTGTGCTGCCTGGCCACCGCGCTCGGTGGCTGGTGGCTGACCGAGGTGCCGGAAACCGGCGCCGCCGCGCGCGGGCTGCTGCGGCGGCTGCGGCGCGAGCACGCCGACCTCGACCCGGAGCGCCGCCCGGTCTGGCAGGGCCGCGACACCGACACGCTGCTGACCGCAATGGCCCTGTTCGGTCCCCGTCCCCTGCTCGCCGTGGACCCGGCGTTCGCCGTGCAGGTGGGCGTCGACCCGGAACGGGACCGTCCTCGTCCCGACCGCAAACCCGCCCGTCGCTGACCGAACCTCCCATTTCGCGTCGATCATGAGGTTGACGGTGCCCGGCGCCCGATTTGTCCGGTACAACTTCATGATCGACGCGGGTAGGGGCAGGCCGTCGGCGAGAGCCGGTTTCCTTGTCTTGAGCGCCGGGAAGGCTCGGGCATGGCCGAGACATTCGTGAGCGAAGACCTGAAGACACTGCAGGCGATTGCGCGCGGGGCCGGGATACAGGAGGTCGACCGCCTGTCGCCGGACCAGCTGGTCGAGGCGTTGCGCCGGGCCGGGGTGACGAACGGTACGCAGGACCAGTGGCCGTCCCAGCCGATCGAGGACCCGGCACACCTGGCCGGGCTGCCCCGCAGCTCGCTGACGCAGGGCGACGAGAGCACCGGCGGCCGGGCCGCCGAGGAGGCGATCGGCGCCATGCCGGGCGAGTCCGGCACCGAGATCAACGACCGTACCGAACGCTGACCGTACGCAAGGAAGGGGCCGCCCCCGGTGCTCCCGGGGGCGGCCCCACGCTCGTTCGGACCGGGTCAGTGCATGCCGGCGGTGGTCGCCGCCTCCTCGCGGGCCCGGCGCTCGTCGCCGCTGAGTGTGTTCAGCGGCTTCTCCTTGATGAACAGCACGACGACCAGGGCGAGCAGCGCGAACGGCGCGCCGATGAGGAACATCTCCGACGTGGCGGTGCCGTAGACCTCCTGCACGATCCGCAACACCGGCTCCGGCAGGGCCGACAGGTCGGGCACCTCGGCCGATCCACCGCCGGTGGCCAGCGGGCCGAGCTTCTCCGTGGTCAGCGACGTCACCCGGTTCGCCAAGACCGCGCCGAGCGCGCTGACCCCGACCGCGCCGCCCATGCTGCGGAAGAACGTCAGCACCGAGGTCGCCGCGCCGAGTTCCGCGGCCGGTACGTCGTTCTGCGCGGCCAGCACCAGGTTCTGCAGGAGCATGCCGACGCCGACACCCAGCACCGCCATGTACACCGACAGCATCGGCACGCTGGTGTTCGCGTCGATGGTGCTCAGCAGCAGCATGCCGACCGTCATCACCGCGGCACCGGCGACCAGGAACATCTTCCAGCGCCCGTACTTGGTGATCAGCTGGCCGGCCACCGTCGAGGAGACCAGCAGGCCGAGGACCATCGGCAGGCTCATCAGGCCGGCCGCCGTCGGCGACTTGCCGAGCGAGGTCTGGAAGTACTGCGACAGGAAGACGGTGCCGCCGAACATCGCCACGCCCACGAGGATGCTCGCGATCGTGGTGAGGCTGACCGTGCGGTTGCGGAAGATGCCCAGCGGGATGATCGGCTCCTCGGTGCGGGACTCGACGAAGACGGCGAGCGCGAGCAGCGCCAGCCCGCCGCCGACCAGCAGCGCGGTCCAGCCCGAGGCCCAGTCGAACTTGTTGCCGGCCAGCGACGACCAGATCAGCAGCGTGGACACACCCGAGGTGATCAGCAGGGCACCGAGCCAGTCGATGCGGACCTTGCGGCGCACCACCGGCAGGTGCAACGTCTTCTGCAGCAGCGCGATGGACAGCAGGCTGAACGGCACACCGATCAGGAAGCACCAGCGCCAGCCGAGCCAGGACGTGTCGACCAGGACGCCGCCGATCAGCGGGCCGGCGATGGTGCCGACACCGAAGACGGCGCCGAAGATGCCGGCATACCGGCCCAGCTCACGCGGCGGGATCATGGCCGCCATGACGATCGTGGCGAGCGCCGTCATGCCGCCCGCGCCGATGCCCTGGATGACCCGGCTGAGCAGCAGCACCTCGACGTTCGGGGTGAAGCCGGCAACCAGCGAACCGGCCACGAACAGGCCGAGGGACAACTGGATCAGCAGCTTCTTGCTGTAGAGGTCGGCCATCTTGCCCCACAGCGGCACCGTCGCGGTCATCGCCAGCAGCTCGCTGGTGACGATCCAGGTGTAGACGGTCTGGCTGCCGTCGAGGTCGGCGATGATCCGGGGCAGCGCGTTCGCCACCACCGTCGAGGCGAGGATCGCCACGAACATGCCGACCATCAGGCCGGACAACGCCTGGAGGACCTCCCGGCGGGACATCCGCGTACCCGTCTCGGCGGGTGGAACAGTGGCGGTGGTCATCGAACTCCTTGTCGGTGTGCACGTGCGAGCGGCCGCGCGCGACGGCGGCGGCCGGTACGGATGGGAGGGGTCAGGACGGATCGGGCAGGCCGGCGGCGACGACGGCGAACGCTTCGGCGGTCAGTTCACGCAGCGTCGCCGTCTCGGGTCGCTCGACCCACTGCATCAGAGCCGTGCGGAACACGGCGCCGGCAACAGTGGTGACGAGCGTCGGGTGGCCGTGGCACGGGTCGAGCCCCAGCCGGGCGGCCACCGCCGCGACGATCACCTGCTCCGTCTCGGCGTTGCCGCTGATCAGACGCGGCAGCAGCGACGGGTTCGCCGCGATGACGCGCAGCCGCAGCAGCCACACCTCCCGATCGGCCTCGATGGCCTCGACCACCTCGTCGAAGGCCCGCCGCAGCGCGTCGAACGCGGACATCTCCGGCGGCGCGGCGACGATGCGGGCGGCGAGCACCTCGCGGTCTGCCGGCTGGTCGCCGAGCAACGCCTCGTCCTTGCTGGGGAAGTAGTTGAAGAAGGTGCGGGCCGACACGTTGGCGGCCTCGCTGATCTCCTCCACCGTCACCTGGTCCAGGCCGCGCTCGGCGACCAGACGCAGCGCGGCGGCGCTGAGGGCGGCGCGGGTCTGCCGCTTCTTGCGGTCACGCAGGCCGGGACGGGTCTGATCCGAGGTCACGCCACGAGACTACGAGCGATCTTGCAGAGCACGCAAACTTTTAGTCAGTGAAGTGATGCGGGACGCAGCGGTCCCGGAAAACGGGTTGAGAGCGGTTCCGGACGTCCCGTACGTTTCCCGCACTCCTGTCGCAGCGAAGAAGGACGATTCCGCGTGACCCCTCCTGCTCTCTAGAACCTGACACGTTCCCCACGCCTGTAGCCGGCCGTTGCGCGCCGGCTCCCCGGGCTGCCCTCGCGCGCCCGGCCACAGCGTCCGGGGCCGCGCGTAATCGGCCTCGCGTCAGGTCTTCAGAGATCAGGTCTCATGTCTTCCCAACCTCATATCGTGCTGCCCTGGGTCGTGCGCCGGACCCGCCTTCCGCTGCTGTCGCTGCGCTGCGTCACCTGCCGGGCGGAGTCGGCCACCGCCGCCCGGGGCCGGTTCCGCGTCAACGCCAACGGCAAGCTGCTGGACGTGTGGCTGCTGGTGCACTGCGTGTCCTGCGACCGGACAGTCAAGCTCACCGTCCGGGAGCGGGCGACAGTCGGTTCGTTCGACCCCGTCGATCTGCACGGCCACCACCTCAACGATCCCGACCTGGTGGCGGCCACCCTGCTGGACCCGGCGTTCGCCCGGCGCTGCCGCTTCACCCTGGACTGGACCGGCGCGTGGCGCCTGGACGCGCCGGTCGTGCCGCTCGACGGATGGCCGGTCCAGGTGAACGTCACGTTCGACGACCCGGTGCCGGTACGCCCGGACCGGCTCATCGCGCACCGGTTCGGCCTCACCCGGTCCGAGGCGCTGCGCCGGGTCAAGTGCGACATCCCGCTGAAGCGTCCGACGAGCTCCGCCTTCACCTTCACCGTGCTGGCGGAGGACTGACCGGGCGTGGTCGCGGCGGCCGGGTTGCCGCCGCGACCACGCCTCACCGGCCGCTCGCGGCACCGCCCCGTACCGTGGCGAGTTCGGCCTCGATCAGATCGGCGGCCCGGTCCGCGCCGCCGGCGGCGCGGGCCTGCCGCTTCAGCTCGGCGGTGCGGGCCGCCACGGCGGGGTCCGAGGTGAGGGCGAGCAGCGCCTCCCGCAGCTCCGCGGCGGTGACGGTGGCCGAGTCGGCGACCCGGGCGACGCCGAGGGCGGCCAACTGCTCGGCGTTCGCGAACTGGTCGGCCGCCTGCGGTACGGCGATCATCGGCGTCCCGCAGAAGAGACCCTCGCTGCTGCCGCCCATGCCGGCGTGGGTGACGAAGGCGTCCGCCTGCTCCAGGACGGCCAGCTGCGGCACCCACCGGTGGACCTCGACGCTGTCCGGGACGGCACCGAGTTCGGCGGGATCGACGTGCGCGCCGATCTGCAGAACGGTGTGCCAGCCGGGCAGGTCACCGAACGCGGCGACGCAGCGGCGGTAGAACTCGGGCTGCCGGGTGAAGGCGGAGCCGAGCGAGACGAGCAGCACCTTCTCGGCGTGCGCCGGTCCTACCCAGGACCCCTGGTCGGAGCGGTCGCCCAGCACCGGGCCGACGAAGCTGTAGACCGACCGGTCCACCCGGTCGGCGTTCGGCTGGAGCGCCTCCGGCGGCAGGACGAGGCTGCGCACCGGCCGCCCCTGGAAAGCCATGCTGTCGGTGACCGACGAACCCTCAGCGGTCAGCCACGCCGTGAACCGCCGGTAGTAGTCGGCGCCGCGCGGATCGGCATGCATCGCCTCCACGGCGGGTGCCATCTCCTGCTCGTAGCCGTCCCAGGCCACGAACGTCGAGGAGAGCTGGACGGCCGGAATCCCCCACTGCTCG
Organism: Micromonospora sp. CA-248089; assembly: GCF_050948515.1. NCBI lineage: Bacteria > Bacillati > Actinomycetota > Actinomycetes > Micromonosporales > Micromonosporaceae > Micromonospora > Micromonospora sp. CA-248089. The sequence goes on along the minus strand of NZ_CP192016.1, from coordinate 3,279,641 downwards.
CCGAGCAGTCGGGCCGGCGCGCCCGCGATGTCGTAGAGGAACAGGTCCGGCCGGTCGTCGGTATAGGCGGCCCGCAGCTGCGGCAGCATGGCGATCGCGTCGTCGAGGAAGAGCGTGAGCTGCGCGATCGGGTCGTCGATGCCGGCGCCGCCGTCGGTGGGCAGCGTCGAGGTGTACGGCTTCAGCTCCGCCCCGGTGCGCTGGATGACCTCGGCGAAGGCGAGGTCATTGGCGTAAGTGACCCGGTGGCCGCGCCGCACCAGGGTACTGATGATCTCCAGGCTCGGGTTGACGTGGCCGTGGAACGGAATGCTGACCATGGCGATGTGCGGCACGTGAACTCCTGATCTCTGCTGAGACGAGACGTCCCGTCTCGCCCGACAAGGAGAGCACGGCGCGGCCGCGCCGTCAAGACGATACGTCTCGTCTCGCTGTATGCTCGTGGCGTGACCCCGCAGCCCGCCCGCCGCAACGAGCAGTCCCGCCGCGCGATCCTCGCCGCCGCCCTGGAACTGCTGACCGAGACCGGCTACCCGGCCCTGACCGTCGAGGCGATCGCCGCCCGCGCCGGGGTCGGCAAGCAGACCATCTACCGCTGGTGGCGTGGCAAGGGCGCAGTCATCCTGGACGCGCTCGCCGAGGACCTGCCGGAGGTCATCGCCCTGCCCGACACCGGCGACCTGCGGGCCGACCTGCGCCACGTCCTGCGGGCCACCGTCGCCGAGTTCGCCGATCCACGGCTGTCGGCCACCACCCGCGCCATCACCATCGAGACGCTCAACGACGAGGATCTGGCCGGCCAGGCACGCGACCGGCTGCTCCGTCCTCAGTTGAACGCGGTCCGCGCCCGCCTGGAGGCCGCGCGCGAGGCCGGCCAGGTACGCCCCGACGCTGCGTTGGACCTGGTGGTGGAACTGCTGTTCGGCCCGCTGTACCACCGCTGGCTGCTGCGCAACGGCCCGCTGACCGACGACTACGCCGACGGCATCGTCGATCTGGTCGTCGCCGCCGTCACGCCGTCAACGAGCACCAGCGGCTAGCCATTTACCTGCGGCCTGTCGCGGGCGGCCTGTCCGGCGGCCAGTTCCTGCGACAACCGGTCCAGCCCGTCTCTTATCAGCTTCCCGTAGCCGTCGTCGCCGAGCGCGCCGATCCCCTCCCGGGCCTGCCGGACGTGGTCCCGCGCCTGGTCGAGTTCGCCGAGCTTGCGGTAGCACTCCGCCAGGTTGAGATGCAGCGACGGATACAGCCCGGCAACCGACATCGGCACCCCGGCCTGCGCGACCCGCTCGTCGGTGAGCAGGTCGGCCGCCGCGAGCGCCCGCCGGTCCCAGGCCAGTTCCTGGCGTACGTCGTCCTGCACGTCGGCCATCGCGTGGGCGAGGACGCAGACGTGCAGGGGGTCGCCCCGCTCCCCGCCGATCTCGTCCCAGATCCGGGCGAACAGGTCGCGGGCGTCCTCCCGTCGGCCGTGCTGGTGGTGCATCTGTACGCCGTCGTTGATCCGGGTCAGCGTCGCGTCGAACACCATCGCCTGCTTCCTGGGGGTCGGCTGCGGTGGCGTGATCATACGCCGACAGCGGTCTCCCGAACCCGCGCGCACATAACTGTCATTATGGTGTGCTGACGATTCGTCCCTTTTGGCCAGACTATTTAAACAATTGGCGTTACTGGAAATCCAATAATCAACGTCCGGTGCGGGGTTGCCTCGGCGCTGATGTTTGGAAGGATCGAGGCGTGCGAGCCGCGAGCCGGAGACGAGGTCACGTCGCCGTGACCACCTGCCTGCTGATCGCAGCGGCCGGCTGCACGAGCGAGAACAATGCGCGGCGACCCGAACCTGCCGTGTCCGACTCCGTCGCCCCGGCCACGCCGCTGCCACCACTGCCGGACGGCGGGCAGCGCCTGCGGTGCGCCGACGCGGTAACCACGACACCGGCTCCCGGTGAGCACCACCGCGTCGTGGCCGACGCCGTGACGGTGCCGTCGACTGTGGTGCAACCCGACGAAACGTCCGAGGCGCCAGGTCCGACGCGTCTCTTCGCCAAATGGGGCCTGCACGTACGGGCCGGAGCGGCGGTGGAGGTGCGGGTGGCGCCCGGCTGGGAGGACCGCGCCCGCATCGGCTGGGGCCCGGGTGCCGTCCCGACGACCACGGTGCAGGTCGAGGCGTGCCCGGCCACGAGCGCGTCGGCCGCATGGTCGGTCTACACGGGCGGCACCTGGGTGGCGAAGCCGGCGTGCGTACCGCTGGTGATCCAGTCTCAGGGACGGCAGGCCGAGGTGCGCCTCGCGGTAGGCGCCGCGTGCGACGGGGGCTCCTAGCGTACGAACGGCCTGATGACCTCGAACGGCTCCGGGAACCGTACGGTGATGCCGGTCTCCCGGCTCTTGCGGTCGAGAAACGCCCTGGCCACGGCGAACCTGTCGAAGAACCTCGGCAGCGGCCGCAGCCCACGGTCCAGGGAGACGAAGAAGTCGTCCCAGTGGATCGGCACGATCAGGCCGGGCCGGGTCGCGTCCACGACGTGCCGCCAGTAGTCGTCCCGGAACCGGTCGGACTGCGCGCCCATTGCGCCGATCGCGAGGTAGAGGACGTCGACGTCGAGCCCGTCGAACGCGTGCGGGACGACGTTGGCGCTCGGGTGGATCAGCAGCGAGCCGTCGGGGTGGGTGACGAGGAAGGAGAAGCATCCGCCGTCGCGGTACCTGCTCGCCCTGACCGGGGGGACGAGCGGCTTCGCGATCGTGCCCGGGAACCGGTTGCCCGGACTGTGAACGCCGCCGAGTACGCGGACGGTGAACGCGCCGACGCTGTACTCGTCCCCGTCCTCGATCCGCGTCATCGACTCCTCGCCGAGGCCCGCGCCGCGTCCCACGTTCAAGGTCGACTCGGAGCCGAACAGTCTGCCGCCGAGATGCTTGACGACCTCGGGGGCGTCCATGACGTGGTCGTAGTGGGAGTGGGCGACGAAAAGCGCGTCGAGACGTGTCAGCCCGGCCCGGGCAAGGGCGCTGGTGATCCGGCCGAGGTCGGGTGCGACGCGACCGAACGCGATGCGGAGCAGGGAGGGCCTGCTCAGGAATCCGTCGATCAGGATTTCCGACGTGCCGTCGGACAGCCAGACGGTCGAGGTGCCGAAGAAGACGACCTCCACAGATGCCCCGCCGGAGCCCACGCGCAGATGGTAGTGCCCCGGATCTCGGGCTACCGGGTGCCACCACGGGTGCTGCGCAGGCTCCACAGGATCGACACCGCGATCGTCAGCACGATCACGCCGAGGGTCACCGGGATCGGCAGCTTGCCGACCGGCGTCTCCGAGAGGATCAACTTCACGCCGGCGAAGGCGAGCAGGACGGCCAGGCCGTAGTGCAGGTGCACGAAGCGGCGCAGGAGCCCGGCGAGGCAGAAGTAGAGGCTACGCAGGCCGAGGATGGCGAACGCGTTGGCGGTCCAGACGATGAACGTGCTGGTGGTGATGGCGAGGATCGCGGCGACGCTGTCGATCGCGAAGATCAGATCGGTCGCCTCCACGGCGATCAGAACCACGAACAGCAGAGTCGCGACCCGCCTGCCGGCAACCCGGGTGAAGAACCGGTCACCGTGGAAGGCCGGGTCGGTCGGAACGACCCGGCGGACCAGCCGGACGACGGGGTTGCGGTCCGGCGGGGTCTGCTCGTCGTGGCGGAACGCCATCTTGTAGCCGGTCCAGACGAGGAACGCGCCGAACACGTACGCGGTCCAGAAGAACGTCTCGAGCAGCTCGGCGCCGACGAAGATGAAGACCAGCCGGAAGGCCAGGGCACCGATGACACCCCAGAACAGCACCTTGTGCTGCAACGCGGCGGGCACGGCGAAGGAGGTGAAGATCAGGGCGAAGACGAAGACGTTGTCGATCGACAGTGCCTTCTCGATCAGGTAGCCGGCGTAGTACGTGCCGGCCACGTCACCGCCCTGCCAGGCCCACAGGACGACGCCGAAGAGCAGGCCGGCGGCGATCCAGATGCCGGACCACACGGCGGCCTCACGGAAACCGATGACGTGGTTGTCGCGGTGCAGGAACAGGTCGACGGCGAGCATCGCCGCGATCGCCAGCATGAGGAGGGCCCAGATCCACCAGGACACGGACATCGCGAAGAGACCTCTCGCCCGGCCGGCGGATGCCGGCGCTGCTGGACGAAGGTCTCCCCGGGCCGCTCGCAGCAGCGGCTGCATCGCCGGGATCCGGATGGGCCGGGCCCGTACTGACGGCGGTGCGTGGATCGTCGGGTACTCCCCCTCGAACTACGATCCAGTATTCACGAAGCGTTGTTCGTACGTCAAGAGACACGTCCCGTCGCTAGGGTGACCGGATGGACGAAGACGCACGACGTCGGCACTCCTCGTCGTTCGGTGCGGCGGCCACCGCGTACGCCGAACACCGCCCCGACTACGCGCGGGCCGCCCTGCGGTGGGCGCTCGAGCCCGCGCCCGGCGCGCGCGTGCTCGACCTCGGCGCGGGCACCGGCAAGCTCACCGCCACGCTGGCCGAGGGGACCGACGACGTCACGGCCGTGGAGCCGGACCCGGCGATGCTCGCCGAGCTCCGCCGCACCCTGCCGGAGGTACGGGCGCTTCCCGGCAGCGCCGAGGCGATTCCGCTGCCGGACGCCTCCGTCGACGCCGTGGTCGCCGGCAACGCCATGCACTGGTTCGACATGGCGGTGGCCGGCCCGGAGATCGCCCGGGTCCTCTCCCCCGGCGGTGTCCTGGCCGGGCTGTGGAACGTGGTGGACGACCGGGTCGACTGGGTGGCGGGGCTTGCGACGGTCAGTGGCAGCGCCGCCATCGGTCCCCGGGACACGCCCGCGAGCTGGCGCGCCGCGACGGCGACCATGCACCTGCCGAAGACCGGCGAGGCACGGTTCGGCTCGCCCGAGCAGGCGGAGTTCCCGCACGGGCAGCGCCGTACCGCCGACTCGCTCGTGGCGACGCTGGCCACCCGGGCGGGGATGCTGGTCATGCCGGAGCGGGAGCGCGCGGCGGCGCTCGACCGCATCCGCGCGTACCTGGCGAGCCGGCCGGAGACGGCCGACGGGGAGTTCACGCTGCCGATGCTCACCTGCGTGCTGCGGGTGCGGCGCCGGTGAACGGCGCGGACGTCCGGTCCGCCGCCGCCGTGATGACCGCCGTGCTGCGGCCCGCCGCCGACCGCGACTGGGCGGTACGCGCGGGAGACCTGGACTGGTCCTGCTGGACCACCGCCGCGCACATCGCGCACGACCTGGTCGCGTACGCCGGTCAGGTGTCCGGCCGGCCCGACGGCGGCTACCTCCCGTTCGACCTGCGGGTACGCGCCGACGCCGCGCCCGCCGAGGTGCTCACCGTCGCGGCGGCCGCGGCCGGGATGCTCGCCGCCACGATCGACGCCGCCGGTCCGGAGGACCGGGCGTGGCACTTCGGCCCGTGCGATCCGGGCGGGTTCGCCGCGATGGGCGTGGCCGAGATCCTGCTGCACACCGACGACCTGACCCGGGGGCTCGGCGTGGACTGGTCACCGCCCGCCAGGCTGTGCGCCGAGGTGGTGCGCCGGTTGTTCCCCGGCGCGCCGGACGGCGACCCGGCGCCGGTGCTGCGGTGGCTGACGGGCCGCGCGCCGCTGGGCGACCGGCCGCGACGGACCACGTGGACCTGGCAGGCAGCGCGTCCCTGAGCGCTCTCAGCGGCGCCACCAGCGCCAACGACGGCGCGGGCGGGCTGACGTGGCGCGCTGCGGCTCGGGCGCCGTGACGACCGGCGCGGCGCGTTTCCGGTCGGCGCGCCAGCGGCGTACCGCCTCCTCGACGTTGACCGGGCGGACCACCACGCGTGGCCCGGTCGGGGTACGCAGCCAGGCCACCACCTCGGTGTTGAGTGCGGCCACGTACGAGCGGACCGCGTCCTCGGTGGGCAGGTCGCGCAGCTCGGCCGGAAGCTGTTCGATGCGGCGGCGCAGCTGCAACGGTGTGGGCAGCAGCAGGTCGGACGGGATCTGCTCGCGCTCCATGAAGCTGCGGATCCACCAGCCCTCGTCGTAGGGCATGTCGCGCCCCGGGATGGGCTTGCCCGCGCCCGGCAGGTTGTCGAACTCGCCGCGTTCCTGGGCCGAGCGGATCTGCGCCTCGACCGCGGCCTCCCAGCCTGTCGTCACCGCCGTCACCTCCCGTACCCACGGTATCCGCTGCCGTCCGACAAGAGTCAGCGTCGCGCGGGGCCGGGCTGTTCCCGGACGCCGGGCGGGACCGCCGCGTAGCGTGCCACCGGGTACGGAAAGGGGTGTCGGCGTGCGCGACTGGCTCATCGGTCTCGGGGTGGCGACGGTCGGCGTGATCGTGAGCTGGGCGGTGCTGGTGCTGCTCGACGCGTGGCCGGTGAGCCACGGCTGCTGCTGCGTCTGCTCGGCTCCTGACCGCGGCCGCGGGCCGGCCCCGGGTCAGGCCAGGTGCCGGACGTGACGGTGGCCGTCCCGGGGGAAGGGCGCGCGGGCCGGCAGCACCTCGGCGAAGGCGTACCCGCTCTTCTCCGCCACCCGGCAGGAGGCCGGATTGTCGACCTGGTGCAGCAGCTCCAGGTGGGTCAGCCCGGCGGCGGCGAACCGGGCGAACGCCCACGCGGTGACCGCCTCCACCGCTCGCGGCGCGACGCCCCGGCCGCGCGCCGGCGCGGCCGTCCAGTAGCCGACCTCGGCGGCCGGGCGGCCCGGGCGGACGTCCTTGAGCACGACGCAGGCCGCCACCCGATCCTCCTCCAGCACCGCGAACATGAACCGGTGCCCGGCGGCCCACCCCTGGTGGCTGCGGCGCAGGAACAGCCGCGCCTGCGCCGGGCCGGTCACCGGATGCCTGGTCCAGGCCCGCAGCACCGGATCCCGGTACGCCTCGATCAGCGCGTCGGCGTCGCCGTCGCGCCACGGGCGCAGCAGCAGGGCGGGCGCGGTCGCGGTGGCCGGCGCGGACAGCACGATCGACATGCGACAAGTATCACCGCCACCGCGTCCGACGCCGACCCCTGCGGCGCCCCGAGCGCCCGCCGCAGCCTCCGGCGATCATGAAGTTGACGGCTGTCGGCGACCGATTTGTCGCTGCCAACCTCATGATCGCCGGGGAGCAAGGGGGGCGGGGACAAAGCGGGAGCGGGGCGGGGGTGCGTGGGCGTAGGGTCCGGTGCACGGGCGGCAACGGGGAGGCAGCGTGGTCACTGTCGGTGCGGTGATGGGAATCGGCCTGGTGGCGCTCGGTCTGGTGCTCACGCCCGGGCCGAACATGGTCTACCTGGTGTCCCGGTCGGTGACCCAGGGCCGGCGGGCCGGGCTGGTGTCGCTGCTCGGTGTGGCGGCTGGTTTCCTCGTCTACCTGACCGCTGCGGTGGCCGGCATCGCCACCGTGTTCGTGCTGGTCCCGCCGCTGTACACGGCGGTGAAGCTGGCCGGTGCGGCGTACCTGCTGTGGCTGGCCTGGCGGACGCTGCGCCCCGGTGGCACGTCGGCGTTCACCCCGACGCCGCTTCCGCCGGACCGACCCCGGCGCCTGTTCACCATGGGGCTGGTCACCAACCTGCTCAACCCGAAGATCGCCATCCTGTACGTGTCGCTGCTGCCGCAGTTCGTCGACCCGGCGCGCGGGCATGTGGCGGTGCAGAGCCTGCTCCTCGGCCTGACTCAGATCGTCGTCGCGCTCACCGTGAACGCGCTGATCGTGCTCAGCGCCGGCTCGGTGTCGGCGTTCCTCACCCGCCGCCCGGGCTGGGCGCGTCTGCAGCGCTGGGTGATGGGCACCGTGCTGGCGGCGCTCGCGGTGCGGATCGCCGCCGACCGCTCCCGCGCCGCCGTCGCCACCCCCTGACCGGGGTACGCGCCACGCCGTCAGCCCGCTACCGCCTCCGGGGCGGTGTCACGGAACCTCCTCGCGTACCACCGCCACGCCGCCCGGCGCCACCGTCACCACGCCGTCGACCGTCGCGCCGGTGAGCACCTCGCAACCGGCGGCCGGCACCCGCTGCGGTTCGTCGGTGTGGTTGAGCAGGTAGAGCAGGCCGTCGTCGCGGCGTACCGCTTCGACACCCGGCGCCGCGCCCGGACAGGTGGGTGTCACACCCGCGAGCCCTGCTGCCTCGGTGAGCAGGTGCCGGTACGTGTCGTCGTCGGGGCGGGTGGAGACGTACCAGGCGTACGCGTCGCCGACGCGGTGCCGGGTGATCGCGGGCCGCCCGTCCAGCACTCCCCCGGCGTACGCGCTGACGGTCTCGGCGCCGGCCGGGTGCACCGTCTCCGACCAGATCCGGCCGGTCCCGCCGCCGCTCAGCGGCACGTGTTCGTCGTCGGCGAGGGGGTGGAACTCCTCCACCCGCACGCCGAGCAGGTCCCGGTACGCGCCCGGGTAGCCGCCGAGGCGTACCCGGCCGTGCTCGTCGGCGACGCCGCTGAGCCAGGTCACCAGCAGGTGCCCGCCGGCGTGGACGTGCCGGCGTACCCAGTCGACTGTGGCGTCCGACGCCAGGTAGAGAGCGGGGAGCACGAGCAGCCGGCAACCGTCGAGCGGGGCGCCGGGCGGCACCACGTCGGCGGTGACGCCCGCGTGCCAGAGGGCCCGGTGGGCGGCGGCCGCCTCGCCGGGGTGGTCGAGCCCGTCGCGGGGCATCCCCGGGTGCCGCAACGCCCAGCCGCTCGCCGCGTCGTACGCGATGGCCACCGCCGCCTCGACGCGGCCCGGCGCGGTCCCGGCGAGCCGGGCCAGCGCGGCGCCCAGGTCGGTGGCCTCGCGGAACACGCGGCTGTCCGCGCCGGCGTGCGACACCACCGCGGAGTGGAAGCGTTCCGCGCCGCCGGCCGGGGCCCGCCACTGGAAGAACATCACCCCGGCGGAGCCGCGTGCGACGTGCGCGAGGCTGTGCCGGGTCATCCGGCCGGGCTCCTTGGTGTGCATCCGCCCGGCGGTGTGGATCTGGTTGGGGGCGCTCTCCATCAGCAGCCACGGCCACCCGCTGCCGTGACGGGCCCAGCCACGGGCGAGGTCGGCGGCGAACGCGGTCTGCTCCTCCGCGCCGGCACCGGTCGCGGACGGGTAGTGGTCGACCGCAACCAGGTCGACTTCGCGCGCCCAGCGGGCGTGGTCGACGGGCACCCAGTCGCCGAGCACGTAGTTGGTGGTGACCGGCACCGCCGGGTTCGCCGCGCGCAGCAGGTCCCGCTGCTCGGTGTACGCGGACAGCAGCGTGTCGGACCAGAAGCGGCGGAAGTCGAGCAGCTGGCCGGGGTTGGCGAGATATTGCGTGGCGCGGGGCGTGCCGACCTGCGCCCAGTCGGAGTAGTGCTGGCTCCAGAAGCTGGTGACCCAGGCGTCGTTGAGCGCGTCGAGGTCGCCGTACCGGGTGGCCAGCCAGCGGCGGAACGCCGCCTCGGTGTGCGGGCAGTGGCAGGTGGTGCCGTACTCGTTGTGCACGTGCCACAGCGCCAGCGCCGGGTGGTGCGCGTACCGGGCGGCCAGCACCTCGGCGATGCTGCGGGCGGCGTCGCGGTACGCGGGCGCGGCGGCGCAGTAGGTGTCGCGGCTGCCGTGGGTCAGGCGGACGCCGTCGGCGGTGACCGGCAGCGCGTCCGGGTGGCGCAGCGAGAACCACGGCGGCGGCGACGCGGTGGGGGTGGCCAGCGCGGCCCGGATGCCGTTCGCGTGCAGCAGGTCCAGGACGTCATCGAGCCAGTCGAGCGTGTGGCGGCCGGGTTCGGGTTCCAGCCGGGACCAGGCGAACACCCCGACCGTGACGAGGTTGACCCCGGCGGCGCGCATCAGGGCGACGTCCTCGCGCCACACCTCGGGCGGCCACTGTTCCGGGTTCCAGTCCCCGCCGTAGCAGAGCGGACCGTCGTCCCACGGCGCTTTAGTTGTCATCCCGGCCAAAATAGGAACAGGTGAGAAGGAAAGTCAATGGCGTCGATCATTGACAGTTAGTTGGGCTTCCAAAGAAACTGGCGGGACCGCCCGTGGACGCCGCGAGGAGACGCCCATGCCGTACCGCCCGCCGCTGGTCCCGTACGAGACGTTCGTGGCCGACCCGCCCGACCTGCCGGTCCGCGCCCCCGGCGAGGAGGGCGCCGACGACGTGCTGCGGGCCGCGGTGGCCGGGACCGACGCGCACGGGGTCACGCTCACCGCGACCTGCGCGTCCGGCCGCACGCTCGTCGCGCGCATCGAGGCCGCCGGAGACGGGATCATCCGGGTACGCCTCGCCGACGACCTGTCGGTCCGCAGCCGGTCCGCAGCTGCGCTGACGCTGGTCCACCCGCAACCGCACCCGGCCACCGTGACCATCGACGGCACGCACGTGCGCGTCGGTGCCGGCGGCGTGGTCGCCGAGGTGCGCCTGGACCCGTGGGAGCTGTGCTTCCGCACGCCGGACGGGCGGCTGCTGCTCGCCTCCGACGCCGGCACCCGGGACATCAGCGGCCGGCGCCGGACGCTGCCGCTGGGCCGCTCCACAGTCGACGGCGAGCCGGTCGCCTGGCACGAGAGCTTCGTGGCGCCGGGCGACGAACGGTTCGCCGGCTTCGGTGAGAAGTTCACGCCGCTGGACAAGCGCGGCCAGCGGCCGCTGATGTGGAACTTCGACGCCTTCGGCGGGGAGTCCGACCGGTCGCACAAGAACGTGCCGTTCTACCTGTCCGACCGGGGCTACGGCGTGCTTGTCGACAGCGGGCTGCCGGTGCAGTTCGACGTGTGCGCGAGCACCCACAGCAGCGTGCAGATCCTCGTCCCGGACGACCTGCTCGACTACTACGTGCTCGCCGGACCCACCCCGGAGCGGGTCCTCGACCGGCTCGACGCGCTGACCGGGCGGCCGTACCTGCCGCCGAGGTGGGCGTTCGGCGCGTGGATCTCGTCCGGCTTCTTCCCGGACAGCCAGCAGCGGGTGCTGGAGCGGGCCCGGCGCCTCCGCGAGCGGGACGTCCCCTGCGACGTGCTGCACCTGGACTGCTACTGGCAGGTCGCCGGGCACTGGTCGGACCTGCGCTGGGACACCGACGCCTTCCCCGACCCGGACGGCATGCTCAAGGACCTCACCGAGCAGGGCTTCCGGGTGTGCCTGTGGATGAACCCGTACCTGATGACCGGCAGCCCGCTCTACGCCGAGGCCGAGGCCGCCGGGTACTTCCTGCGCCACCCCGACGGCGGCACGTACGTCGCCGACACCTGGCACGGCAGCTACCCGGCGGGCGCCATCGTGGACCTCACCAACCCGGCCGCGGTGCGCTGGTTCCAGGGCCTGCTGCGGCCGCTGCTGGCGCAGGGCGTCGCGGTGTTCAAGACCGACTTCGCCGAGGGCGTGCCCGCCGACGCGCTCGCCCACAACGGCATGACCGGCGTGGAACTGCACAACGTGTACGCGCTGCTGTTCAACGACGCGGTCGCCGACGTCACCGAGGAGGTGGCCGGGCACCGCACCGTGTGGGCGCGCTCGTCGTACCTGGGCGGGCAGCGGCACAGCGCCCAGTGGAGCGGCGACGTCAACGCCACCTGGCCCGGCATGGCCAGCACGCTGCGCGGCGGCCTGTCCCACGGGCTGTCCGGCGTGCCGTTCTGGAGCCACGACACCGGCGGCTTCCACGGCACGCCCGAGCCGGACCTGTACGTGCGCTGGACCCAGTTCGGCGCGCTGTCCCCGTTGGTGCGGCTGCACGGCACCACCAGCCGCCTGCCGTGGGAGTTCCCGCCCGAGGCGGAACGGCACGCGGTGGACGCGTTGCGGCTGCGCTACCGGCTGCTGCCGTACCTCTGGTCGGCGGCAGTGGACAGCTCCCGCACCGGCGGCCCGATGATGCGGGCGCTGCTCGTCGACACCCCGGACGACCCGGTCGCCTGGACCACCGACCTGCAGTACCGCCTCGGCCCCGATCTGCTGGTGGCGCCGGTGCTCGATCCCTGCGGCGAACGCGCCGTGTACCTGCCGGTGGGCGACGACTGGCTGGACGCGTACACCGGGCAGCGGCACCCCGGCGGCCGGCACCTGCGGGTGAGCGTGCCGCTGGACCGGCTCCCGCTGTACGTGCGCCACGGCGCGCTGATCCCCACGGTGGCGCCCGCGGCGACGGCCGGGACCGGCCCGTTCCGGGACGTGACGCTGGTGGCCTGGGGCGGCGTCGACGGCGTGAGCGTGGTGCGGGACCCCGACGGCGACACCACGATCACCGCCGTGCGCGACGGCGACACGCTGCGCGTCCGGGTGGAGGGGCCGCTCGACGTCCGGCAGGTCAGCGTGGTCGGGACGGACCCGCCGCGCCGGGTGGTGCTCGACGGCGAGCCGATCCCGGTCACCCCGTTCGCGCCGTGGTTCCCGGGCCGGGCCCACCCGGCCGGAATCGCGCCTATTTAGTTTAAGCTGTAGCCGAACCCACGGCCGGGCGCAGGAGGCGGGCAGTACGTGATCAGCATCGACCGGCCGACGGCCGACCTCGGCGACGTGCGGGTGACCAACCGGGCCGCGGTGCTCCGGCACGTGCGCCGGCACGCCCCCTGCTCCCGGGCCGACGTCGCCGCGCGCACCGGGCTGAACAAGGCCACCGTCTCCAGCCTGGTCGCCGAGCTGATCGAGCACGGCCTGCTGCGTGAGACCGGGCTGACCGAGAACCGGGTCGGCCGCCCGGCCACCATGCTCGTCCTCGACGGCTCCCGCTACGTCGGGCTCGGCCTGCGCGTCGGCGCGGACGAAATGGTCGCGGTCGCCGCCGGCCTCGGCGGCGACCCGGTGCTCACCTGGCGGCGCGCGTTCCCCGCCGCCACCGCCGGCCCCGAGGAGACGGTGAAGGCGCTCGTCGCGCTGGTCCGGCGCGCCGTCACCCGGATCGGCGCGGACCGTACGGTGCTCGGCCTGACCGTGGCCGTGCCGGGGCTGGTGAACCCCGACGGCGACGTGCCGGTGGCCCCCGCGCTGGGCTGGCACGGCGTGCCGCTGGCCGCCTCGGTGCGCCGCGCGCTGCGCGACCCCGGCTTCCCGGTCGCCGTCGACACCGAGGCCAACCTCGCCGTGCTGGCCGAGCGGCGGCACGGCCCGTACGCCGCCACGGCCGACCTGATCCACCTGACCGGTGGTCCGTCGATCGGTGCGGGCCTGATCAGCGGCGGCCGGCTGCTGCGCGGTGGCCGGGGCTTCGCGGGCGAGATCGGGCACCTGCCCCTCGCCGCGGACGGCCCGCCCTGCGACTGCGGGCGGCGCGGCTGCCTCACCGCGCTGCTCGGCGTGGACGCGGTGATCGGCCGCCTGCTACCCGGCGACGGGCCGGTCACCGACCACCTGCCGGAGATCGAACGGATCCAGGCCCTGGCCCGCGCCGGCGAGGAGCCGGTACGCACCGGGCTGACCGAGATCGGCCGGCTGCTCGGGCAGGCCGTGTCGGTCCTGTCCGGACTGCTCGACCCGGAGGTGGTGGTGGTCGGCGGGCACCTGGCGGCGCTCGCGCCGTGGCTGCTGCCGGCCGCCCACGCCGAACTCGCCGCCCGCACACCGGTCCCGCCCGGGGTGCGGCTGGAGGCCAGCACGCTCGGCTCGGCCGCCGGTGCGCTGGGCGGCGCCACCGCCGCACTCGCCACAGTGGAGGCGGGACGCCTGCCCGCCGGATGACCCCTTGACCGCACCCGCCGGAAGGTGTCAACCTCGGTAGCGCCGCGTTCCGGGACCGGGCAACCTGCGAAGCGGCGTGTTTTTCGGCGGTTGTCGAAGCGCTTCACCACCGCTCCGGGCCGACACCGCCGACCCCACCACCACCCCTTTTCGCGTACGCGTCGCCGCATCACCGGCTCGTCCGTCGAAGCGCTTCGACGGACGAGCGGCGGCCCGTACGCCGACCGGAGGCGCCCGCCATGACCGACCCCGTCCCCCACCGTCTCGACGACCTGCTGGCCCGGCTCACCCTCCCGGAGAAGCTCGGCCTGCTGCACCAGTGGCAGGCACCGGTGCCGCGGCTCGGCCTGCGCGCCTTCCGCACCGGCACCGAGGCGCTGCACGGCGTCGCGTGGCTCGGCACCGCCACCGTCTTCCCGCAGGCGATCGGCCTGGCCGCGAGCTGGAACCCGGATCTCATCCGGGCGGTCGGTGCCGCCGTCGGCGACGAGGTGCGGGTCAAACACCGGGCCGACCCGGACCGCGTCGGCCTCAACGTGTGGGCGCCGGTGGTCAACCCGCTGCGCGACCCCCGGTGGGGACGCAACGAGGAGGGCTGGTCCGAGGACCCGTGGCTGACCGGCGAGCTGGCCACCGCGTACGCGCTCGGGTTGCGCGGCGACCACCCGATCCGGCTGCGCACCGCGCCGACGCTCAAGCACTTCCTCGGCTACAACAACGAGACCGACCGGGCCACCACCTCCAGCGACCTGCCGCCGCGGGTGCTGCACGAGTACGAGCTGCCGGCGTTCCGCGCCCCGCTGGCCGCCGGCGCGGCGGTGGCCGTGATGGCGTCGTACAACCTGGTCGACGGCGTACCGGCGCACCTGAGCCCGCTGATCGAGGGCGAGCTGCGCGGCTACGCCGACGACGAGATCATGGTGGTCGGCGACGCCGGAGCGGTCGGCAACATCGCCGGGGTGCAGGAGTACCTGCCCGACCACGTGGCCGGCTTCGCCGCCGCGCTGCGCGCCGGGATCGACAGCTTCACCGAGGACGACGAGGACAGCGCCCCCACAGTGGAGCGTCTCACCGAGGCGCTGGCGCGCGGGCTGATCGAGCCCTCCCACGTGGACCGGGCGGTGCGGCGGATCCTGTCCGTCCGGTCCCGCCTGGGCGACCTGGACCCCGATCCCCACGACGACGTACCGCCCCACACCCTCGACAGCCTCGCCCACCGGGAACTCGCCCGCGAGGCCGCCCGCCAGTCGGTCGTGCTGCTGCGCAACGACGGCCTGCTGCCGCTGCGCCCCGGCACCCGCGTCGCGGTGCTCGGCCCACTCGCCGACACCGTGCTCACCGACTGGTACAGCGGCACCCCGCCGTACACGATCAGCGCGTACGCCGGGCTGCTCGGACGGCTGCCCGAGGTGACCACCCACCCCGGCACGGACCGGATCACGCTGCACGCCGGCGACCGCGCGGTACGCCTCGACGGCGACGGCCCGCTGGCGCTCGGCGACACCGCGACCGAGTTCGAGGTGGTCGACTGGGGGCAGGACGTGGTGGCGCTGCGCGCGTTGGACACCGGCCGGTACGTCGGCGCCGACGACGCCGGGGCCCTGGTGGCCGACCGCGACGGACCGGGCGGCTGGGTGGTCCGCGAGACGTTCCGCCTGCACCACCGGCCCGACGGCACCGCGCTGCTGCACCACCTGGCCACCGGACGGCACGTCGGCGTCGCACCGGACGGACGGCTGAGCGTCGCCACCGGCGACCCGGCCGCGTTCACCGTGACGCTCCTCGCCGACGGGACCGCCGACGCCGCCGCGCTCGCCGCCGCCGCCGACGTGGCCGTGGTGGTGCTCGGCAACCACCCGATGGTCAACGGCCGGGAGACCGAGGACCGCGCCGACCTGGCGCTGCCCACCGGGCAGGCGGAGCTGCTGCGGGCCGTGCACGCCGCGAACCCGCGTACCGTGCTGGCGCTGACCAGCAGCTACCCGTACGCGGCCGGCTGGGCGCAGGAGCACCTGCCGGCGGTGCTGTGGAGCGCCCACGGTGGACAGGAACACGGCAACGGGCTGGCGGACGTGCTGCTCGGCGCCGCCGACCCGGGCGGGCGGCTCACCCAGACCTGGTACGCCGACGCCGCCGAACTGCCCGACCTGCTCGACTACGACGTCATCGGCGCCGACAGCACCTACCTCTACCACCGGGGTGAGCCGCTGTACCCGTTCGGGCACGGGCTCAGTTACGCCGAGTTCGACTACGCTGACCTTCGGTTGAGCACCGCCGCGGCGCGTGCCGGCGAGGAGGTGGAGGTGAGCGTCGAGGTCACCAACACGGGCCGCCGCCCGGGCACCGAGGTCGTGCAGCTCTACACCCGGCAGCGGCGCTCCCGGGTCAAGCAGCCGCTGCGGCAGTTGCGCGACTTCGCCCGCGTCACGCTCGACCCGGGCTGCGCCGCCCGGGTGACGCTGTGCCTGCGTACCGCCGACCTGGCCTGGTGGGACGAGACCCGGGCCGCGATGGTGGTGGAGGACGCCGTCCATTCGGTGCTGGTCGGCCGGTCCGCCCGCGACATCCGGCTGGCCGGCGCGCTGACGGTGACCGGTGGCGACGCGACCGCCGAGCCGGCGGGCTCCCGCTCCGGGGCGGCCCGGTGAACGGGCGGACCCCCGGTGAGCAGGTCACCATCGCCGACGTGGCCCGGCACGCCGGGGTGGCCGCCAGCACCGTGTCGTACGTGCTGAGCGGCAAACGCACCATCTCGGCCACCACCCGCGTGCGGGTGCTCGCCAGCGTCCGCGCGCTGGGCTACCACCCGCACGCCGGGGCCCGCGCGCTGGCCAGCCGCAAGGCGAACGTGATCGCGCTCGTGCTGCCGCTGCGTACCGGCATGCAGGTGCCGGTGGTGATGCGCTTCGCCACCGCCGTGGTCACCACCGCCCGCCGCTACGACCACGACGTGCTGCTGGTCACCGCCGACGAGGGACCGGCCGGGCTGCACCGCATCGCCGGCAGCGCGCTCGTCGACGGCGTGCTGCTGATGGATGTGGAGCTGGAGGACTCCCGGGTGCCGCTGCTGCGGGAGCTGGCGCTACCCGGCGTCCTGATCGGGCACCCCGCCGACAGCACCGGTCTGGCCTGCGTGGACCTCGACTTCCGGCGCGCCGGTGAGCTGTGCGTGGAACACCTGGCCGCCGCCGGGCACCGGCGGGTCGCGCTGCTCGGCGCGCCCGCCGCGGTCTACGACCGGGGCACCGGGTTCGCCCACCGCACCCGCGCCGGGGTACGCGCCGCCGCCGAGCGGCTCGGCGTCGACGCGGTGACCCGGCCTTGCGAGGAGGGACCGGCGGCGGTACGCCGCGACCTGGAGGCGCTGCTCGCCGACCACCCGGACGTCACCGGGCTGGTGGTGCAGAACGAGTCGGCGGTCGGGCCGGTGCTCGCCACGCTGCCGCTGCTGGGCCGCCGGGTGCCCCGCGATGTGTCGGTGGTCGCGATCTGCCCGGACGAGCTGGCCGAGCAGTCCGGGCTCACCTGCGTACCGGTGCCCGCCGAGGAGGTCGGCCGGCAGGCGGTGGCGCTGCTGATGCGGCGGTTGAGCGGCGAGGCGGTGCCGGAGGTGACGCTGCTGGAACCGCACCTCACCGTGCGGGACACCAGCGCCGGCCGGTGACGGCGCACCGCATCCACGACACCGCCCCGGCCGCCGACTGGACCGACGCGTTCCTCACCGGCAACGGTGAGCTGGGCCTGATGGTCCACGGGCAGCCGCACACCGAGCGGATCGTGGTGAACCACCACCGGCTCGTCCTGCCCAACGGCACCCGGGACGCCCGCGCGCCCGAACTGGCCGGCCGGATGCCGCACATCCGCGCGCTGGTGCTCGCCGGACGCCGCGCCGAGGCCGCCCGGCTGCTCACCGGCGGCCGGGAGCTGGAGTGGACCCAGTCGTTCCACCCCGGGTACGCGCTGACCGTCGACGCGCCGCCCGGCCCGGTACGCGACTACCGGCGCCACACCGACTTCACCACCGGGGAGGTGACCGTCGAGTGGTCGGGCGGGCGGCGGCGCTGCTTCGCCTCCCGCGCCGACGGTGTCGCGGTGCTGCACCTCGACCAGGGCGACTGCGTCGTCGGGGCGACCGGTGAGCTGCCCGGCAAACCGGCCGACGTGGTCTACGAGCAGGCCGCGTACGCCCGCGACGGTCTGGTGTTCCTGCGGGTCCGTGCCCGCTACCCGGCTGCCGGCGGGGCGTACGGGTTCGAAGGACTGACGCTGCTGCGCGGCGACGTGAGCGTCGACGGCGACCGGGTACGCGTACGCGGACCGGCGCTGCTCACCACGCTCGTCGACCGGCCCGACGCGCCGCCCTGGCGTACCCGGGCATCGGAGCAGCGGCTCGCCGCGCCGGCCGGGAACTACGAGGCGCTGCTGGCCCGGCACGTGCCGCGCCATCGCGGCCCGTACCTCCGGGTCGGCCTGGACCTCGGCGTGCCCGCCGCCGACCGGGCGCTACCGGTGGGTGAGCTGCTGGCCCGGCAGTCCGCCGCGCCGGACCGGCTGGACCCGGCGCTGCTGGAACGGCTGTTCCACTCCGGCCGGTACCTGCTGTTCAGCGCCAGCGGGGTGCTGCCGCCCCGGCTGACCGGGCTGTGGCTGGGCTCCTGGGACGCGGCGTGGGCCGGTGACTTCACCACCGACGCGAACCTGAACCTGCAACTGGCGGGCGCCAACGTGGGCGCGCTGCCGGAGGTGACGGCGGCGCACGCCCGGCTGGTCGCCGCGCAGGTGGACCACTGGCGCGCCAACGCGCGGGCCGTGTACGGGTCGCGCGGGCTACTGGCGCCCAGCCGCACCGACGGCGAGCACGGGCACCTGTTCCACGTCCACCCCGACTGGCCGTTCACCGCGTGGCTGGCCGGCGCGGACTGGCTGCTGCACCCGCTGCACGAACACCACCTCGTCACCGGTGAGCCGCTGGGTGAGGTGGCCGGCTGGCTGGCCGAGGTGGCGGACTTCTTCGCCGACGTGCTGACCGCTGTGGACGGGCATCCGGCGCTGGTGCCGTCGTACTCACCGGAGACCGGCCCGTACGACGACACCGGCCGGGTCGCGCCGGTCGCGGTCAACGCCACCATGGACGTCGCCGCCGCCCGGCACGCGCTGCGGCTGGCCGCCGAGGTCACCGGCG
Source organism: Micromonospora sp. CA-248089 (assembly GCF_050948515.1). Classification (NCBI taxonomy): domain Bacteria; kingdom Bacillati; phylum Actinomycetota; class Actinomycetes; order Micromonosporales; family Micromonosporaceae; genus Micromonospora; species Micromonospora sp. CA-248089. Next base: position 3,260,832 of record NZ_CP192016.1, on the reverse strand, counting down.
AGGACCGGTGGGCCGGGGTGCGGCCGCCGGACTACCTGGTGGACGGGCGCGGCGCGCTCGCCGAGTGGGCGTGGCCCGGCAGCACCGGCGACGAGGACCACAGGCACGTCAGCCACCTGTATCCGGTGTGGCCGCTGCACGAGATCGATCCGGACGACACCCCGGAGCTGGCCACCGCCGCGCACCGGGCGCTGACGCTGCGCGGCGACGAGAACATGTCCGCACACGGCAGCCTGCACCGGGCGCTCGCGGCGGCACGGCTACGTGACGGCGAGCTGGTCGCGACGAACCTGCGCAAGATCGTCGGCGCGGACATGTTCTTCCGGTCGCTGATGAGCGCGCACAACCCGGGCCGGAGGACGTACAACGCCGACGCCGCGCACGCGCTGCCGGCGGTGCTGATCGAGTCGCTCGTGCAGTCCCGGCCAGGGATGCTACGGCTGCTCCCCGCGCCGCTGCCGGGCCTGCCCGCCGGGACGCTGCGCGGCGTCACCTGCCGGGGCCGGGTCACCGTCGAGGAGCTGACCTGGGCGCCCGGCCTGATCCGGGCGCGGCTGGTGTCGCCGGTGGCGCAGCGCGTGGTGGTGCACGCGCCCGGCGGCCACCGTGCGGTGGATCTGGCCCCGGACCGGCCGTGCGAGATGGCGTTCGGCTAGAGGTTGTCGGGCTGGCGCAGCGCCGGGTGGCTCTGCCCCGGCGCGGCGTACCAGGGCGGGGCGTCCTCGGTCAGCGCGGTGCCGATCCGCAGCCGCGCCCAGTCGTCCAGGGCGGGCAGCGCGTCCGGGGCGAACCAGGCCACCGCCAGCGACTCGTCGCCGTCGGCGGCCGGCGCCCCGCCGATGGCCCGGCAGCGGAACCAGATGTTCAGGTATTCGCAGGCGTCGCCGTTGGGGTAGACCACCGGGTGGGTGGCGACACCGGCGAGCCGGTCGATCGCCACGGTGACACCGGTCTCCTCGTGGACCTCGCGCACCAGCGCGTCGGCCGGTTGCTCGCCCGGATCGACGGTGCCCGCCGGCACCGACCAGCGGCCGTTGTCGCCCCGGCGGGCCAGCAGCACCCGCCCCGCGTCGTCGGTCACCACGCCGCTGACGCCGTACAGCACGAGCAGGTCGTGGCCGACGTGGCGGCGCAGCCGGGCGATGTAGGGCGAGACGGCCATGGCGAGCAGGCTACCGGCGGTCCTGCCGGTGCCGCCGGACCATGCCCTCGGCCAGCGCCGCACCGTCCAGGTCCCCGGCGGCCAACCTGCCGGCGACGGTACGGCGCACCATCCGGTCGGCCAGCGCCGGAGCGTGCCGGGCCAGCGCCAGTTCGATCCGTCCGCGCCGGGTGGTGGCCACGTCCCGTGGTGCGCGTCGGGCGGTGGCGGCGCGCAGGATCGCGGCCACCACTCCCTCCACGGGTTCCGGACGGGACACCCCGCTCAGCGACAGCCCGGCCGCCACGGTGCTGTCGTGGATCGGGGACGCGACCATGCTGGGGTAGACGACGCTGACGCCGACGTGGGTGCCTACTTCGTGGCGCAGCGCGTCGGCGTACGCGACGAGCGCCCGCTTGCTGACCCCGTACGCGGCGGCGAGCGGCAGCGGCAGCACCGCCATCCGGCTGGCCACGAAGATCACCCGCCCGCGGGCCGCCTCCAGGGCCGGCATCGCGGCGGCGGTGGTCCGCCAAGCGGCGAGCAGGTTCACCTCGATCTGGCGGCGTACCACCTCGTCCGGCGGCAGCTCGGCGGGCGCGGGCCCGCCGACACCGGCGTTGTTGACGAGCAGGTCCAGCCCGCAGAGCCGGTCGATCGCGGCGGCCACCGCCGGTGGCGTCGCGGCCGGGTCGGTCAGGTCGACGCCGAGCACGGGCGGTGTGGCGTCGGGGTCGGCGTGCAGGTCAAGCCCGACCACGTGGGCGCCGGCGGCGGTGAGCGCGGCGCCCAGATGCTGCCCGAACGTACCCCGGGCACCGGTGACCAGCACCCGCCGTCCGGCCAGAGCGCCTGCTCCGGCGGCCGGGTTCCGGCCTGCCGCGCTCATCGTCCCGCTCCGGCGCGGCGACGGCCGGCGGCCAGTTCGCGGCCCAGCTCGGCCAGGTAGACGTCGAAGTCGACGCGCATGTGCGGGCGGCGCTGCCCCCACCGGGCGGTGGCGGCGCGCAGCTCCTCGCGGCAGGCGGCGGCCTGACGGGCCGCGTCCGGTGGCGCCCAGGTGCCGGCCAGCCGCGCGGCCACCAGCCGGGCCTGCGCCTCGACCAGGGGGAACGCGGCGCCGGTGGACTGCATCAGCCCGACGAACGCCAGCCCGGGGGCGTCCAGGTGGAACACGTGCCGGTACAGCGGCAGCCGGTCCGCGCCCTCGCCGAGCAGCGCCGGGTCGAGGAACGGCATCTCGACGCGGTAGCCGGTGCACCAGACGACCAGGTCGACCTCGTCGTGGCGGCCGTCGGTGAACTCGACCCGGTCGCCGTCGAAGCGGGCGATGCCGGGCCGGGCCTGGATGTCGCCGTGGGTGAGCCGGGACAGCAGCGCGTCGGACAGCGTCGGGTGGTCCTGGAGGAAGCCGTGCGCCGGTGCGGGTAGCCCGTACCGGGTGGGCGGCCCGAGCGCTGTGGTGATCATGGTTTGACTGATGCGCTGCCGCAGCCGCCAGGGCAGCCGGCGGGCGAGCGCGCCGTTGAGCGTGTCCGACGGGCGGCCCAGCAGGTACTTGGGCACCACCCACACGCCGCGGCGCAACGACAGCAGCGTGCGCGTGGCGGCGTACGAGGCGTCGACGGCGATGTCCATGGCGGAGTTGCCGCCGCCGACGACGAGGACCCGGCGCCCGGCGAGCTGTTCCGGGCCGCGGTAGTCGTGGCTGTGCATCTGCTCGGCGGTGCACTCGCCCGGGTACGGCTCGGGCCGCTTCGGCACCCGGTTGTGCCCGTTGGCGACCACCACCGCCTCGACGTCGACATCGACCGGGCCGTCCGGGCCGGTGGCCCGCACCCGCCAGCCGTCGCCGGTGCGGGTGACCCGCTCGACGGTGTGGCGCAGCCGTACCGCCTCGCGCAGCCCGAACCGGTCGGCGTAGTCGCCGAGGTAGCCCGCGACACGGGTGTGGTCGGGGTAGTCCGGCCAGTCGGCCGGCATCGGGTGGTCGGCGAACTCGGTGCGCCCCTTGCTGGTGTTCAGGTGCAGCGTCCGGTACGCGGGCGAGCCGGGTGCGCCGTACACCCAGAGGCCACCGAGCGTGTCCGCCGTCTCGAACGCGACGGCCGGGACGCCGGCGTCGGCCAGCGCCTTGAGTGTGGCCAGTCCGGCGGCTCCGGCGCCGACGACAGCGACCCTCGGTGTGGCCATACCCGCCCCCTTAATCCAACGACTGATGGATAATCCCCGGAGCGCGGGCCGGCGTCAAGGGCGGGCGTCTCCCGGATCGGCCCGGTACAGCGCGTCGAGGAAGCGGTGTACGAACGCCCGGAACTCGCGCCGCTCCCGGGCACCGGAGCCGGCCCCGGCGGCGAGCGCCACCACGTGCCCGTGCACCGCCCAGACCAGGGAACGCACCGTCACGTGCGGCGTCGGCTCGGTCAGCGCGCCGGCACCGGCCGCGGCCACCAGCAACTCCTCGACCAGCCCGTACAACGGCGCGGCGTAGCGGCGGTCCAGTTCGCCGTGCCGCTGCGGCTCCAGCCAGCGGCGCAGCCACAGCGCGGTCGTCTCCGGCCGGTCCTCCAGGAAGTCGACGAACACGTCCACCAGGTCGTGCAGCGCCCGCAGCGCGTCGCGCGGCCCGGCCGACAGGGCCGTCCGGGCGCGTTCCCCGGCCGCCTCGATGACCTCCCGTTCGGCGCTGAACACGCGGGCGAAGCAGGCGTCGTAGAGCTGCGCCTTGGTGCCGGTGTGGTGCACGACGGTGGCCGCGTCCACTCCGGCGGCGGCGGCGACGTCGCGGACGCTGACCGCGTCGAAGCCCCGCTCGGCGAACAGCGCGGTGGCGGCGGCGAGCACCAGGTCACGGGTCGGCCGCTGGTCGTCGCGGCGGGGCCGGCCCGGCCGGCGGCGAGGCATGGTCATCCGGCCATTGTTCCCCCTACAATCCAGCAACCGTTGGATTGGGGGCGGCGCGCCCCGAGGACAGGAGACCGCCATGACCGGGCTGGATCAGCGCTCCGACGCGGTCACCCTGCCGCGCGGCCCGCTCGTCGGGTTCGCCACCGGCTCACTCGGCATGGGTGTCTGGGTGACAGTGCCCGGCCTGCTGCTGCTCTACTTCCTGACCGACGTGCTGGCGGTCGCGCCGTGGCTCGCCGGGCTCACGCTGCTGCTGCCGAAGATCGCCGACGTGCTGCTGCACCCGTGGATCGGGCACCGCTGCGACGTGGAGCAGGCCCGCCGCGGGCACCGCCGCCGGCTGCTGCTGGCCGGGTGCGCGCTGCCGCTGGCGTTCGCCGCCCTGTTCGCCGTCCCCGGCGGGCTCACCGGCGCCGCCGCGGCCGGCTGGGTGGCGGTGTTCTTCGTCGCCGGCAACCTGCTGTTCGCCGCGTACCAGGTGCCCTACCTGGCGACGCCGGCGGACCTGCGGATCGGCTACCACGAGCGGACCCGGCTGATGGCGTTCCGGATGGTGGTGCTGACGCTCGGCATCCTCGTCTCCGGGCTGCTCGCGCCGCTGCTGGCCGGCGGCGACGACGCCACCCGCGACGGTTACCTGCTGATGGGCGTGGTGCTGGCGGCCGGGATGTTCGCCGCGATGCTGGTCGGTGTCGCCGGGATCGGCCGGTTGCGCCGTACCGCCGCCGACACGGCGCCGCCGCACGGCCCGGGCGGGTGGCGGGCGCTGGCGGCGAGCCTGCGGGACCGGCAGTTCCGCTGGCTGGTCGGCGCGTACCTGGCCATGTCCACCACCACCCACCTGGTGCTCGCCGGTGTGCCCTACTACGCCGAGTACGAACTGGGCCGCCCCGGCCTCACCACGGTGCTGGTGGCCGCGTTCGTCGCACCGGCGCTGCTCGTCACCCCGGGCTGGCTCGCGGTGGCGCGGCGGATCGGCAAGCAACGTGCCCTGCTCGCCGCGCAGGCCGCGTTCGCCGCCGGGTCGCTGGTGCTGGCCGTCGGCCGCCCCGCCGGGCTGCCGGTGCTGGTGGCGGCCGTGGCGGTGCTCGGGGTGGCGTTCGCCGGCATGCAACTGCTGCCGTTCTCGATGCTGCCCGACGTGATCCGCGCGGCCGGCGGCACCGAGCGGGCCGGCACGTACACCGGGGTGTGGACCGCCACCGAGGCCACCGGCGCGGCGCTGGGCCCCTACGCGTACGCGCTGTGCCTCGCCGCCGGCGGGTTCGTGGCCTCGACCGCCGGGCAGAGCGTGACCCAGTCCCCGGCCGCGCTGGACGCGCTGCGCTACGGCTTCGGGCTGCTGCCCGCCGCCGTGATGGTGGTCGCGGTGCTGCTGCAGCGCCGCTACACCCTCGACGGCACGGCCCGCGTGGACGCCGCCGGATAGACTTCGCCCCCGATGGACGCCGAGCTCGCCACCGACACCCGACCCTGCGCCCACTGCGGACGCGACGTGCCGCAACGCGCCGGCGCGGGCCGCCCGTTCCGCTACTGCCGGGACAACGACGGCGCCTGCCAGCGGGCCGCCCGCAACTCGCGGATGCGCCACCGCAACTCCCCCGGCCTGCCCGGGCAGGTGGCGCGCACCTGGGAGGCGGTGGACCGGCTCGACCAGATCGTGGAGACGCTCACCGAGGCGCTGCACGCCGAGCTGTCACCGGCCGGTGTGGAACGCCAGCTCGCCGAGTTGCGCGCGGAGACGTCGGCGCAGGTCGCGGCCGCGCACGCCGAACGCGACGAGGCCCGCCGCGAGGCCGAGGACGCCAGCGCCGCGGCGGCCCGGGACCGGCAGCAGGCCCGCGCCGCGTACGCCGACCGCGACGCCGCCGCCGACCGCGCCGAGCGGGCGGAGGCCGCCGCGTCCGCCGCCGCCGACCGGGCCGCCGCCGCCGAGGAGGCCCGCGACGCCGCCCGCGCCGAGGCGGGCGCCGCGCAGGCGCTGCGGGTGCAGGCCGAACGCGACCGCGACACCGCCCGGCAGGAACTGCGCACGGTACGCACCGAACGCGACGCCGAACGCCGCCGCGCGACCGAGCTGGCCGCCGAGCGGGACGCCGCCCGCGCCGACGCCGAGCGGGCCACCCGCTCCGCCACCGAGGCCCTGGACCGGGCCGAACAGTCCCGCGCCGACGCGCAGGCCGCCCAGGCACGAGCCGGCGAGGCGGAACGCGCGGCCCGGGCCGCCATCGAGCGGGCCGACGCGCAGGCAGCCACCGCGCGGCAGGCAGTCGTCGAGCGGGACCGGGCCGAGGCGGCGCTGGAGCGGGTCCGGGCCGAATCGAGCGCGGCGGTCGAGCAGGCTCTGGCCGAGGCGGCAAGGGCGACTGAGCAGGCGCGCGCCGCCGCCGGCGAGCGGGACGCGCTCGCCGCGGAGCTGGCCGAGGCGCGGCGGGCGGTGAGCGCCGCCGAGGCCCGGGCGGCCGAGCTGGCCGCCCGGACGGCGGTGATCGAGGCCGACCGGGACGCCGCGCAGCGGCGCGCCGGGCAGCTCGCCGACCAGGTCAGTGATCTCGCGACGGCGCTGGCGCGGCTCGGTACGCGTACCGGCTGAGCGCCACGGGCTGGGAACGGGGCAGCGCCGCACCCGGCTCTCCGGCGAGGATCGAAGGCATGGGAAAGACGTACGAGCGCATCGACGGCCGGCTGCGGGACTTCGTCGAGGCACAGCCGATGTTCTTCGTCGCCACCGCCCCGCTCTCCGGTGACGGCACCGTCAACCTGTCCCCGAAAGGCCTACGCGGCTGCTTCGCGGTGCTCGACGAACACACCGTGGCATACCTCGACTTCGCGGGCAGCAACGCCGAGACCATCGCCCACCTGCGGGAGAACGGCCGGATCACGCTGATGTGGTGCGCGTTCACCGGCCCGCCCAACATCGTGCGGGTGCACGGGCGCGGCGAACCGGTGTTCCGCGACGACCCGCGCTGGCCCGGCCTGCTGAAGCACTTCCCCGACATCGACCCGGGTCCGCACGGCGTGCGCGCGATCATCGTGGTGCACGCCGAGCTGATCCGCGACACCTGCGGCTACGCGGTGCCGTTCATGACCTACGACGCCGACCGGGACCTGCACGAACGCCGGTTCGCCCGGGAGGACGACGCGTCGCTGAGCGCGTACTTCGCCGGCAAGGACCACGTCGCGACCAGCATCGACGGGCTGCCCGGCCTGCCGTTGCCGCTGCCGCCCACCCCGGCGGTGTGAGCGCGGTCAGTGGATGCCGGCCATCAGGCGCCGGATCTGGCGGGTGAACATCACCGCGGCCAGGCCCAGCACCACCGAGGCCAGCCCGAAGGTCAGGAAGTACACCGGCTGGGACCACCTGTCGGCCAGCCGGGCCACCTGACCGCCGATGGCGTCGCCGACGGCGGTGGCGAGGAACCACAGGCCCAGCATCTGGCTGGCGTACTTGACCGGCGCGAGTTTCGTGGTGGCGGACAGGCCGACCGGGCTCAGCGACAGCTCGCCGGCGACCTGGATGGCGTACACCGCGACCAGCCACAGCGGTGAGACCAGGTCGCCGCCGACGGCGGCCCGCGCGGCTGCGGCCATCAGCACGAACGACAGGCCGTTGAGCACCAGGCCGACGGCGAACTTCGTGGGCGTGGACACCCGGTGCCCGAGCTTGAGCCACAGCGCGGCGGCCAGCGGCGCGCCGATGATGATGAGGATCGGGTTCACCGACTGCAACCAGGACGCCGGGAACGTGAACCCGCCCACCGACCGGTCGGTCTGGTCGGCGGCGAAGATGTTCAGCACCGACCCGGCCTGGTCGTAGATGAGCCAGAACGAGGCGGCGAACACGAACAACCACACGTACGCCTTCATCCGGCTGCGTTCGGTGCCGCTGATCTCCCGGTCGGTGAGGATCCGCGCGAAGTAGCCGACAGTGACCAGCACCGTCACCACGGTGAGCAGGTTGACCACCGTGTCGACGGTGAACCAGCCGGCCACCAGCAGCACGAGCAGCGCGGCGAGCACCACGACGCTCGCCGCGCCGATGCGGGTCAGCGCGCGCCGCCGGTCCGCGCCGAGCAGCGGGTCCGCCGGGCGGGCGCCCGCGTCGCCGAGGTTGCGCCGGCCCAGCACGTACTGCAGGACGCCGAAGGTCATGCCGACCGCGGCGGCACCGAACCCCAGATGCCAGTTGATCTTCTCGCCGAGGAAGCCGGTGATCAGCGGGGCGATGAACGCGCCCAGGTTGATGCCCATGTAGAAGATGGAGAACCCGGCGTCGCGGCGCGGCGAGTCCCGCTCGTACAGGTCGCCGACCATGGTGGAGATGTTCGGCTTGAGCAGGCCGGTGCCGAGCACGATCAGGGCCATGCCGGCGAACACGCTCCACCCGGTGGGGATCGCCATCACGTAGTGACCGGCGGCGATCACCACGCCGCCCCACAGCACACTGCGCCGCGCGCCGATCAGCCGGTCCGCGACCCAGCCGCCCGGCAGCGCCATCAGGTAGACCATGGCGTTGTAGGTGCCGTACACGGCGTTGGCGCTGGACTCGCCGAGGTCCAGGCCGCCGTCGGCGACCGCGGCGGTCAGGTAGAGCACCAGGATCGCCCGCATGCCGTAGAAGCTGAACCGCTCCCACATCTCGGTGAGGAAGAGCGTGGACAGCGCGCGGGGATGACCGAAGAAGGTCTTCCCGGCGGGTGGTCGGGCTCCGACCGGCGCGTCACTGCTCATCGTCACCTCCGGCGCGCAAACAGGTGGGTAACATCCCCGTTGGCAGGCGAAACACTCCACCGATTCGGCCCGGCCGGGGACGACCCCGCCGGGCAGCTGTCATGGCCGGTTACCCTTGACTCTCCCGACCCGCGTACGGCCCTGTCGCCGTGGGCCGGGGAATGGGCGAGCGGTGACCGGTCGTTACACGTGAAGACCAGCACCACGAACGAGGGGAAGTCGATCATGGGCGAGCGCATGCTGCGCGGTAGCCGACTGGGCGCGGTCAGCTACGAATCCGACCGCAACACGGAGCTCGCGCCGCGCCAGACCCGCGAGTACCTCTGCGCCAAGGGCCACCAGTTCGAGGTGCCGTTCGCCGTCGACGCCGAGGTCCCGACGACCTGGGAGTGCAAGTTCGACGGCAGCGTCGCCCGCCTGGTCGACGGCACCGAGCCGGAGCAGAAGAAGGCCAAGCCGCCGCGTACCCACTGGGACATGCTGCTGGAGCGGCGTTCGATCGCCGAGCTGGAGGACATCCTCGCCGAGCGGCTCCAGGAGGTCCGGACCCGCCGCGGTCGTGCCTGACCGTCCGTAACGCGCCGAAACGCCCCCGGGATCACCCGGGGGCGTTTCGCTGTCTACACCGCGCCTCAGCGGTCGACGATCTCGCCCTCGATGGCCTTGCCCGGGTCGGTGACCGGCTGCGGCGCCGGCGCGGGGGCGGGCTCCGGGGCCGGCTGCGACGCGCCCCGGTACACGCGCACCCGGCGCGGCCCGAACAGGTCACCGGCGACCATCGACGACACCCGCCGCTCGGTGGCCCGGCGCACCCCGCCACCGGCCAGCCGGCGCAGCGGCGGCACCAGCAACAGCAGGCCCACCACGCCGCTGACCAGGCCCGGCAGCGCCAGCAGCAGCGCACCCAGCAGACCCACGAGGCCGTCTGTCACCTCGGGGCCCGGCGGACGGCCGGCCTGCGCCGCCGCGCGGAAGCCGCGCCACGCCCGCATGCCCTCGCGGCGCAGCAGCACCAGCCCCAGCAGGGACGCCCCGAACACCAGCAGCACCGCCGCGCCGAACCCGACGGCCCGGCCGACCAGCACGAAAACGGTCAGCTCCAGCAGCGCCAACAGCAGCAGGGCCGGTGGTACGTACTTCAGTCCTCGGCGCATCTCACCTCATCAGCCCGGGGTCATCACGCCCCTCAAGCATGACACGCCCCGGCTCAAGGCCAGCGCGCGAGCGCATCCGGGCGCGACGGCGCGGTCGCCAGACGGTCCCGCACCCCCCACCGGGTGACCCGCCACAGCGCCTCCGCCACGATCAGCGGGCTCATCTTGCTGTCGCCGTGTTCCCGCTCGGCGAACGTGATCGGCACCTCCACGATCCGCACCCCGGCGCGGTGCGCCAGCCGCGACAGCTCCACCTGGAACGCGTACCCCTGGGACCGCACCGAGTCCAGGTCGATCGCGTCCAGCGCGCTGGACCGGTACACCCGGTAGCCGCCGGTGGCGTCGCTGACCGGCATGCCCAGCGCCAGCCGCGCGTACAGGTTGCCCACCCGGGACAGCAGCAGCCGCCGCCACGGCCAGTTCAGCACCCGCGCGCCGCGCGTCCACCGGGAACCGATCACCACGTCGGCGTCGCGGGCGGCGTGCAGCAGCGCCGGGAGGTCCTCCGGGGCGTGCGAGCCGTCGGCGTCCATCTCCACCACCGCGTCGTAGCCGCGGGAACGCGCCCAGGCGAAACCGGCCAGGTAGGCCGCGCCGAGCCCTTCCTTGCCCTCGCGGTGCAGCACGTGCACCCGCGGGTCGTTCCCGGCGATCGTGTCGGCGATCGCGCCGGTGCCGTCGGGGCTGTTGTCGTCGGCGACGAGGACGTCCACCGCCGGCGCCGCCTCGCGTACCCGGGCGACGATGCGCCCGACGTTGTCGGCCTCGTTGTAGGTGGGGATGACCACCAGGACCCGCCCCACCCCGGGATGGTCGACCGTCCGCCTGTCGGCTGCCACGCCCACCGTCGCACCGCCTCTCGTCGGCTCAGCCGGGAGCGGCCTCCCGGCGGCGGCGCAGCACGGCCGCGCCGGCCAGGGCCGCGACCGCCAGCGCCGTCAGCGCCACCTCCGGCCACACCCCGGCCGTGGTCGCCGGGGTACGCCCGTCGCCGAGTTCCATCTGCCGCACCACCACCGCGGCGGTGTTGAACCCGGTCGCACCGTCTACCCGTCCGTCCGGGGAAACGAACCCGGACACCCCGACCGTGGAGGCCATCAACGCGGCCCGGCCGTGCTCCACGGCCCGCAACCGCACCATGGCCAGCTGCTGGCGGGCCTCGGCCACGTCGAACGTGGCGTTGTTGGTCTGCACCACCAGCAGCTGCGCGCCGCCGGTGACGGTGTCCCGGACGATGCCGTCGTAGGCGACCTCGAAGCAGATCACGTCGCCGAGCACAGCCGGGCCGGTGTTCAGCACGCCGGGACGGTCACCGGCCACGAAATCGGACCGGACCCGGTCGACCTGGGAGCTGACCTTGCGGGCGATGGAGCGCAGCGGCACGTACTCGGCGAACGGCACCGGATGCCGTTTCGTGTACACCTGGTCCAGATCCGGGCCGGTGCCCGGGCGCCACAGCAGCCCCGCGTTGCGCACCTCACCCTGACCGGGCCCCACCAGCACCGCGCCGACCAGGATCGGCGCGCCGATCGCGTCGGCGGCCTGGGAGATCCGCTCCCCCGCGCCCGGGTTGCGCAGCGGGTCGATGTCGCTGGAGTTCTCCGGCCACACCACCACGTCGGGGCGTTCCTGCCCGCCTTCGGTGACCCGCCGCGCCAGCTCCAGCGTCGCGTCGACGTGGTTGTTCAGCACCGCCTGCCGCTGCGCGTTGAAGTCCAGCCCGAGGCGGGGCACGTTGCCCTGCACGATGGCCACGGTGACGGTGTCGCCCGCGCCGCGTACCCCGGTCGGCACGGCCGAGCCGGCGGCCAGCAGCGCCACCAGCGCGGCGGTCAGCCCGGCGACCGGCCGCCACTGCCCGGGCGTACGCCGCCAGTCCCGCCACGCGGCGGTGACCAGCAGCCCGCCGGCGACCGCGACGGCGAACGTGACCAGCGGGGCGCCGCCGAGCGCGGCGAGCTTCAGCAGCGGCGAGGTGTCCTGGCTGAACGCGAGCCGCCCCCACGGGAACCCGCCGAACGGGGCGCGGTCGCGCAGCGCCTCCTGCCCCACCCACAGCACGCCGGTGAGCAGCGGCCACGCCGCCCGGTGCCGGTCCGCCAGCGGCGACACCCAGGCGGTGGCGGCGCCCAGCAGCGCCAGGAACGCGGCCTGCAGCAGCGACAGCAGCGCCCACGGCAGGTAGCCGGTGTGCAGGTTCGTCCACTCCAGCAGCGGCGCGAACAGCGCCAGCCCGGTCAGGAAGCCCAGCCCGGCGCCGGCGCGCAGCCGCCGCCGGTGCACGGCGGCGGCCAGCAGCGCCACCCCGACGGGCGCGAGCGGCCACATCCCGTACGGCGGGAACGCCAGCAGCAGCGCCACCCCGGCCAGCACGGCGGCCGGCACGGCGAGCGTCAGCGGCAGGGGACGCGCGCCGCCGTCACCGGGTGCCCCGTCGGTGGCACGCGGCTGTTCCCGGTCCAGCGTCGTCACCGGCTTCTCCCCACGATCACGGGCCGAAGGCTACCCGCCCGTACCGGCCGTCGGCCGAACCGGTGTGGGGCGTGCCACCGGTACGGCGCCGGCAGGCGACAATCGGGCGCATGCGGTTCGGTGTGCTCGGCGCGACCCAGGCGTACGCGGCCGACGGCAGCGTGCTGCCCGTCACCGGTGGGCGGCTGCGCGCGCTGCTGGTGCTGCTGCTGCTCGACGCCGGCCGGACCGTGCCGCCGCGGCGTCTCATCGACGGCGTGTACGGCGACCGGCCGCCCGAGCAGGCCGCGAACGCGCTGCAGTCGCAGGTGTCGCGGCTGCGCCGGCTGCTGCCCGACGCGCCCGTCGAGTTCGGCCCGGCCGGCTACCGGCTGGCAATCGATCCGCAACGGGTCGACGTGCACCGGTTCACCGGTCTGGCCGCGGCCGGGCGGGCCGCGCTCGCCGCCGGTGACCCGGCCGGGGCGGCGGCGCTGCTGCGCGACGCGCTCGCGCTGTGGCGCGGCGAACCCTGGCCGACGTGACGGACGCGCCGTTCGCCGACGCCGAGGTGGCCCGGCTGCGTCAGGCGCGCCTGGCCGCGGTCGAGGACCGCGTCGAGGCGGAACTGGCTCTCGCGCCGGCCGGCCCGCCGCTGATCGCCGAGCTGCGGGACCTCGCGGCGGCGCATCCGCTGCGGGAACGGCTGCACGGGCTGCTCATGCGGGCGCTGCACGGCGCCGGCCGCCGCGCCGAGGCCCTCGCCGTCTACGCCGACGCCCGCCGGGTCCTGGCCGAGGAGCTGGGCACCGACCCGTCGGCGGAGCTGGCCGCCCTGCACACGGCGCTGCTGCGCGACGACGCGGCCCCGCCCGCCCGGCTGCCCAGCCCGCTCACCAGTTTCGTCGGCCGGGAACCGGAGCTGCGGCGCGTGCACGAGCTGCTCGGTACGGCACGGCTGGTCACCCTGCACGGCCCGGGCGGCGCCGGCAAGACCCGGCTGGCCACCACCGTCGCGTCCGGCCACGACGGGCCGGTGTGCCTGGTGGAGCTGGCGGCCGTGGCGCCCGGCGCACCGGTCGCGCCCGCCGTGCTGGCCGCGCTGGACCTGCGCGACGCGGGCCTGCGCACCCCCGGCGGCCCGGCCGACCTCACCGACCGGCTGGTCGCCGCGCTGGCCGACCGGCGGCTGCTGCTGGTGCTGGACAACTGCGAGCACGTCATCGACGACGCGGCCCGGCTGACCGGCCGGCTGCTCGCCGCCGCGCCCGGGCTGCGGGTGCTCGCCACCAGCCGGGAACCGCTGGGCCTCACCGGCGAGGCCCTGTGCCCGGTCGGTGGGCTGCCCGCCCCGGACGGGCCGGCCGCACCGCGGGCAGCCGCCGCGTACCCGGCGGTGCGGCTGTTCACCGACCGGGCCGCCGACGTGTCGCCCGGGTTCACCCTCGACGCCGGCACCACCCCGGCGGTGCTGCGGATCTGCCGTACCCTCGACGGGCTGCCGCTGGCCCTGGAGCTAGCCGCGGCGCGGCTGCGCGCCCTGCCGGTGACGCAGGTCGCGGCGCGCCTGGACGACCGGTTCCGGCTGTTGCGCCGCGGCGACCGCACCGCTGCGCCCCGGCACCGCACGCTGGAGGCGGTCGTGGGGTGGAGCTGGGACCTGCTCGACGCCCCGGAGCGGCGGCTGGCCGCCCGGATGAGCGTGTTCGCCGGCGCGGCCGACCTGGCCGCGGTGCAGGCGGTGTGCGCGCCGGACGCCGGTGACGTACTCGACGTGCTGACCGGCCTGGTGGACAAGTCGCTGGTGGAGGCCACCGGCGGGCGCTACCGGATGCTGGAGACGATCCGCGAGTTCGCGGCGGCCCGGCTGGCCGAGGGCGGCGAGACCGGGCGGGTGCGGGCCGCGCACGCCGCGTACTTCCTGGATCTGGCGCTGGCCGGCGACGCGGGCCTGCGCGGCGGCGGCCAGGACCGGTGGCTGCGCCGCCTCGACGCCGCCCGCGACGACCTGCACGCGGCGCTGCGGCACACCGACACCGCCACCGGGTTGCGGCTGGTCGCGGCGCTGGCGTTCTACTGGTGGCTGCGGGGCCTGCGCGGGGAGGGCGCGGCGCTGGCCCGGCGGCTGGTCGACCGGCTCGACGGCCCGCCCGACGGCCTCGCCGAGGAGTACGCGCTGGGCCTGCTGGTCGCCACGCTCGCCGGTGGCGGCGAGCGCAGCGAGGTCGACACCGCGTCGCGGATCCTGTGGACCATGGCCCGGCCGCCCCGGCATCCGTTCCTGCTGTACCTGTCCGGCATGGCCAGCGGTCCCCCGTCGCCGCAGGACGCGGCGGCGCTGCACGAGCAGGCCGTCCGGGACCGGCTGCTCGGCACCGATCCGTGGAGCAGGGCGCTGGGCCGGCTGGGCACCGCGATGGTCGGTCTGCTGCACGGCCGGCACGAGCAGGCCCGCACCGAGCTGGACGCCGCGCTGGCCGGTTTCCGGGCCCTCGACGACCGCTGGGGGATGATCGTGACGCTGTCCACCCGCGCCGAGGCCGCCTACCGCACCGGTGACGTCGCATCGGCGGCCGCGCCGATGGCGGAGGCCCTGGAGCTGGCCGAGCAGCTCGGCTCCACCCTGGACCTGGCGGAACTGCTGCGGACCCGCGCCGACGGGCGGCTGGTCGCCGGTGACCTGACCGGCGCGGCGGAGGACTACCGGCGGGTGCGGCGCATCGCCGGGCCGGCCGGCGCGCCGGAACTGGTGGCCGCCGCGGATCTGGGCCTCGGCGAGATCGCCCGCCGCGACGGCGACCCGCAGCGCGCGCGGACGTTGTGCGAACGGGCCGTCGCGCAGTGCCCGTCGGGCTGGTTCGGCGCCGATGTGGTGCGGCTCGCGGCGCTGGTGACGCTCGGGCAGCTCGCCGACACCACCGGCGACCCGGCTGCGGCCCGCGCCTACTACCGGCAGGTCCTCACCGCCGGCGTCGGCGTGTGGGACGTGCCGGTGGTGGCCGCGGCAGCCGACGGGCTGGCCGGGCCGCTGCTGCGCGCCGGCGACCCCGAGTCGGCGGCCCGGCTGCTGGGCGCGGCGGCGGCGCTGCTCGCAGGCACCGGCGCCGCCGACGCCCCGGCCGGCACGCCGACCGCCGTCACGCTGCGGGAACACCTGGGCGAGGCGGCGTTCGCCACCGCGTACGCCCGAGGCGCGGGCCTGCCCCGGCAGCGGGCGCTGGCGCTGGTCGACGGGCGCTGACCGGCGCGGCGCCGCCCGGTGCGCGCGCGGTACGCGCCCGGTCAGCGGCGCCGGTGACGCTGACACCATGACCGACGACGCGACGGCCGTGCTGGCCGACGGGATACGAAAAACGTACGGACGCACCACCGCCCTGGACGGCTTCGACCTGGCCGTGCCGGCCGGCACCGTCTACGGGGTGCTGGGCCCCAACGGGGCGGGCAAGACCACAGCGGTGCGGATCCTCACCACGCTGCTGCGTTTCGACGCCGGCCGGGCCCGGGTGGCCGGGCACGACGTCGCCGCCGCCCCGGACCGGGTTCGTGAGGCGATCAGCCTGACCGGCCAGTACGCGGCGGTCGACGAGGTGCTCAGCGGCCGGCAGAACCTGGTGCTGTTCGGGCGGCTGCGCCGGCTGTCCGCGCGCCGGGCCCGCCTCCGCGCCGAGGAACTGCTGGACCGGTTCGGGCTGACCGAGGCCGCCGACCGGTCGGCGGGCGGCTACTCCGGTGGGATGCGCCGCCGACTGGACCTCGCGGCCAGCCTGGTGGTGCCGCCGCGGGTGCTGTTCCTCGACGAGCCGACCACCGGCCTGGACCCGCGCAGCCGCAACGGCCTGTGGACGGCGGTGCGGGAACTCGTCGCCGACGGCACCACCGTGCTGCTCACCACCCAGTACCTGCAGGAGGCCGACCACCTCGCCGACCGGGTGTGCGTCATCGACGCCGGCCGGGTCGTCGCCGAGGGCACCCCGGAGCGGCTGAAGGCCCGCATCGGCGCCGACCGGCTGGAACTGGTGGTCCGCGACGCGGCGGACCTGCCCACGGCCACGGCGGTGGTGCAACGCGCCACCGGCGCGACCGCGACGGTGGACGCCGAACTGCGGCGCGTCGACGCGCCCGTGGCGGACCGGATCGCCGTGCTCACCGCCGTGCTGCGGGCCCTCGACGACGCCGGAATCGCGGTGGAGGACGTGCTGGTGCGCCGGCCGACGCTGGACGAGGCGTTCCTGCGGCTCACCGGCGCCCACGCCGACGCGCAGCGGGTGGGGGTGGCGTCGTGAGGGCGCTGACCGACGGGTGGCTGATGGCCGGGCGGAACATGCGGCACGTCGTGCGCGCCCCGGAGGAGATCATCCTCTACTTCACCCTGCCGATCATGTTCGTGCTGGTGTTCGGCTACGTGTTCGGCAGCGGCATGACCGTGCCGGGCCAGGGCAGCTACCGGGAGTTCCTGCTGCCCGGGGTGTTCGTCATGACGATGCTCTACGGCCTCGGCGCGACCGCGTCGGCGGTGGCGGTGGACGCCGGCCGGGGCGTGGTGGACCGGTTCCGGTCGCTGCCGATGGCCCGTTCGGCGTTGCTGTCCGGCCGGGCGAGCGCCGACCTCGTACGGGCCTGCCTGGAGATGACCACGCTGGTGGTGTGCGGGCTGCTGGTGGGCTGGCAGTGGCGCGAGGGCGTCGGCCCGGCCCTGGCGGCGGTGGCGCTGATCCTGCTGCTGCGCGTCGCGATGACCTGGCTGGGCATCCTGTTCGGGCTGCTCGTGCCGAACCCGGACACGGTCGCGGTGGTGGTGTTCCCGCTGGCGTTCCCGCTGACCGCCCTGTCCAACGTGTTCGTGGCGCCGGAGCTGATGCCGGACTGGCTGGGCGCGATCGCCGCCTGGAATCCGCTGTCGGCGACCGTGGCGGCGGCCCGGGACCTGTTCGGCAACCCGGGTCTGGGCGGTGACTCGTGGCCCGCCCGGCACGCACTGGAACTGGCGATCGCCTGGCCGCTGGCGCTGATCGCGCTCGCCGCCCCGGCGGCGGTGCGCCGCTACCGGCGGCTCGGCCGCTGACCGGGGTATCCGGGGGGATGAAATCGGGGCGCGGCCGAAGCCGCGCCCCGATGCTCCCAGGCCCTTCCCGGCCGGTGGGGCGAAGACGATCGGCGCCGACCTTCGGACCGACCCGACGTGGACTGGCTGCCCCCGCCTGGCCGTTGTCTACTGGCCGTGCCTCTCACCCTGCCCGTACACCGGTAACCGCGGCCGGTTCGCGCCGCCCCGCCGACCCCCGCCCGCTGGACCTGGCCGCCGCAACCTTCCGGTCGCTCGGCCAGCGGACGAAGGGACGAAGCGAACAACAGCCGCTTCCCGTGGTAGGACTCAAAGACGGTACGGCGTAGACCCCCGCCGCTGTCAACCCACCCGGGCCTGTCGTGTGTTGCGACACGGCGTGTCGCGTCGGCGCGTCTCGATTTCCGCGCCCTGTTCCCGGCGTGCGTCAGGCACCGAGGTGGTGCCGCAGCATCGCCGCCGCCGCACCCGGATGGTCGGCGGCGAGCAGCCCCGCGGCGGCCAGCACGTAGTCCACGTCGACGACCGGCCGGGCCGCCCGCGGCAACGCCCACCCGCCGGCGTGGTCGGTGAGCACCGCGTCGAGCACCGCCGCCGCGTCACCCGGGTCGGCGTGCCGCAGCACCCCGCCGGAACCGACGAGCAGCTTTACCTCCCGCAGGTCCCGCCCGGCCCGCTCCCCCGTCGCCGCACCCCGGGCGTGCCGCCGCAACGCCACCGTCGCGGCCAGCGCCGCGATGCGCCGGTCCACGGCCCGCTCGCCGTCACCGGCGGGCAGGAACCCCGGGTCGGCGGCCCGCACCGCCGCCGCGGCCGTCAACTCCGCCTCCCCGGCCGGGTCGAGCAGCCGCTCCTCGGCCGCGGCGCGCACCACACCGGGCGCGCTCCACCGCATGCCCAGGTCGCCCTCGACGGTGCGGGCCCGCCACAGCGTCCCCGCGACCTCCTGGCTGGGGCCGCTGTCCCGCTCGTCCGGGGTGAGCACCGAGTACACGTCAGTGGTGGCCCCACCGACGTCCACCACTGCCAGGTCACCGCCGAGCGTGCCGGCGAGGACCTCCACGCCGGTGAGCACCGCGTCCGGGGTGGCCGCGCGAACCAGCCGCGCGAACCGGGTACCCCGGGACAGCTTCTTGCCGCCGATGACGTGCCGCAGGAACACCTCGCGGATCGCCGCCCGCGCCGACGCCGGCTCCAGCACCCCGATGCGGGGCAGCACGTTGTCCGCCACCGTCACCGGCACCCCCGCACCAGCCAGCAGCGCGTGCAGGTCGTCGCGCACGTCGGCGTTGCCGGCGAGGACCACCGGCACCCGGAAGCGCGCCTTCGCCAGCCGCGTCGCGTTGTGCGTCACCGTGTCGGCGTCCCCGCAGTCGGTGCCACCCACGAGCAGCACCACGTCCGGGCGGGCCGCCCGCAACGCCGCCACGTCCGCCCCGGCGAGCCGCCCGGCGGCCACGTGCACCACGTTCGCGCCCGCCGACAGACCGACCCGCCGGCCCGCCTGAGCGGTCACGAGCGGCTCGTAACCCACCACCGCGAGGCGCAGCCCACCCCCGGCCGACGAACACACGTACCAGGGCACCTCAGCGACCCCGGCCGACGCGGTGGCCGCGCCGACCGCGGCGTCCAGGCCGTGCAGCACATCCGTGCCCACGGTGGTGGGCGCCGACGCCGCCGCGACCAGCCGGCCGCCGTCGAGGTCCACCACCGCGGCCTTGGTGTACGTCGACCCGACGTCCGCGCAGACGACGACGCTCACGGCCGTTGTGGCACGACCACCGTGCCGGTCGCGGTGACCGCCACGATGGGCTCGTCGAGCACCTCGGCGGCTGACTCGCCCTTGTCCGGGCGGCCCCGGCACACCACCGTCGCGGCGAAGTCGACGGTGCGGCTGCGGGTGCCCACCCGGGTCACCGTCGCCGTCACCTCCAGCACGTCACCGGCCTTCATCGGCGCCCGGAACTGCACGTCGGAGTACGAGGCGAACAACCCCTCGTCGCCGTCGGTGCGGATGCACACCTCGGTCGCCACGTCACCGAACAACCCCAGCGCGTACGCCCCGTCGACCAGGTTGCCCGCGTAGTGGGCGTGGGAGTACGGCACGTACCGGCGGTGGGTGACGGTGAGACCGACACGCGGATCGCTCATCAGGTGTTCGCCTTCCTGGAGGTGATCAGGGCATGCACGAGGTAACTGGCGACCTCACCCGGGGTGGTGCCACGGCCGAAGATCCGGTCCACGCCCAGCTCGCCGGTCATCGTCTCGTCGAACCGCGGCCCGCCGACGATCAGCAGCGGCCGGCGCCCGGCCGGCATCGCCTCCCGGAACGCCGCCGACATCTCCCGCGTGTTGTGCAGGTGCGCGTCGCGCTGCGTCACCACCTGCGACACCAGCACCGCGTCGGCGCGCTCCCGCCGGGCCGCCTCGACCAGCTCCGGCACGCTCACCTGCGCACCCAGGTTCGTGACCTTCAGCTCCCGGTAGTACTCCAGGCCCTTCTCGCCGGCGATGCCCTTGACGTTGAGGATCGCGTCGATGCCGACGGTGTGCGCGTCGGTGCCAATGCAGGCGCCCACCACCGACAGCTTGCGACGCAACTGCCGCTTCACCACCGCGTTGACCTCCTTGGCCGACAGCAGCGGATAGTCACGCTCCACCACCTGCACCTTCGCCAGGTCCACCAGGTGGTTCACCCGCCCGTACACCACGAAGAACGTGAACCCGTCACCGATCGGCTTGGCGTGCACCAGCATCGCCGGGTCCATGCCCATCTTGTTTGCCAGCTGCACCGCCGCGCCCTCGGCCCGCTTGTCGTGCGGCACCGGCAACGTGAACGACACCTGCACCATGCCGTCACCGGTGGTGTCCCCGTACGGCCGCACAATCGTCTTCTCGCTCACGGGGTCTGCTCCAGGATCTCGGTGGCCGGGTTGTAGTAGTCCGCCTCGTGCCGCGCCACCCCGGACAGGCCCTTCCCGCGGTCCGCCGGCCGCTTCATGATTCCGAACGTGCCCTCGGCGATCGCCGTCAGCAACGACTGGTCCCCGATGCGCTCCAGCAGGTCCACCGCCTCACCGAGCACCCGGTGCGCCCGCGCCTGGATGAACCCGCCCGGCGCCGGCACGAAGTCCTCGTGCAGGCCGCCCGCCGCGCCCAGCACGTACCGCACGTTCTGCAGGGCGATGTCCCGGTCCGACAACCACGGCGTCACCACCGCCTCGGTCATCATCCCCACCAGCAGAATCCCCTGCCCGGTCATCGTGCCCACCAGGTTGAAGAACCCGTCCAGCAGGTTGCCCCGGAACACGTCGCCGGTCATGTGCTTCGTCGGCGGCATCCACTTCAACGGCGCGTCAGGGAACAACTCCCGCGCCAGCAGCGCGTGCGCCAGCTCCAACCGGAACGACTCCGGCACATCCGGGTTGATCTCGAACGCGTGCCCCAGCCCCAGCTGCCAGTCCGCCAGCCCCGCCTCGTGCGCGAAGAACTCGTTCAGCAACTGCGACACCGTCACCGTGTGCGCCTCGTCCACCGCGTCAGCGGTGGTCAGGTAGTTGTCCTCACCGGTGTTGATGATGATCCCCGCCCGCGCGTGCACCTGCCGCGAGAACCGCTGGTCCACGAACGTGCGGATCGGGTTGATGTCGCGGAACAGAATCCCGTACATCGAGTCGTTGAGCATCATGTCCAGACGCTCCAGCCCGGCCAGCGTCGCCATCTCCGGCATGCACAGACCCGACGCGTAGTTCGTCAGCCGTACGTACCGGCCCAGCTCCCGCGACGTCTCGTCCAGCGCCGCCCGCATCAGCCGGAAGTTCTCCTGCGTCGCGTACGTCCCGGCGAACCCCTCCCGGGTCGCCCCCTCCGGCACGTAGTCCAGCAGCGACTGCCCCGTCGACCGGATCACCGCGATCACGTCCGCGCCGGCCCGCGCCGCCGCCTGCGCCTGCGGAATGTCCTCGTAGATGTCACCCGTCGCCACGATCAGGTAGATCCACGGCCGCCGCGCCGGATCCCCGAACCGCTTCACCAGGCGGTCCCGCTCCGCGCGCCGCCGATCGATGCTGCGGATCCCCGCCGCGACCGCCTTGCGCGACGCCCGCCGCGCCGCCGTAGCCGCCTTCCCCGACGGCTGCGCGAACCGCACCGACCCGGCCGCCGCCTTCTGCGCCAGCAACGTCACATCCGTGATGCCCTCACGGGCCAGCGCGTCGAACACCGGCGCCGCCACCCCGTGCCCCAGCCCCACGTCCGCGACCACCGCGTCCACGAGGCGGTTCACCCACGGGATGCCGTCCGGGTCCGCGCCGGTCACCCCGGCCAGCCGCAGCACCGCCCGCTCCACCGACACCGTGGTGTGGCTGCGCGCCAGATCCACCACCGGCTGCCCGGCCCGGCGCGCCAACTCCCGCGCCCGCGCCACCAGCGCCGGATCCAGCCCAAGCTTCCCTGTCACGAAGACCCTTCCTGATAGATCACGTCACCGCGCAACACAGTGGCCCGGCACACCGGCAGCGGCGTCGGATCGTCCGCGCCCCGCAACTCCGGATCCTCGGCCAGCACCACCGGCAGCCCTCGCTCCACGCCCGCCGGGGTGTCCCACACCGCGAACGTCGCCGGCGCGCCCAACGCCAGCACACCCTCGTTGTCCAGGTGCACCGCCCGCCACCCGCCGCGCGTGTGCGCCGCGAACGCCGCCCGCACACTCATCCGCTGCGCCGGGTTGTGATGCGCCGCCGCCGCCCGCACCGACCCCCACGGATCCAGCGGCGTCACCGGCGAATCCGACCCGAACGCCAACGCCACACCGACCCCGTGCATCGCACCCATCGGATTCGACTCCAACGACCGCGCCAACCCCAGCCGCGACTCGTACATCCGGCCCGCGCCGCCCCACAACCTGTCGAACGCCGGCTGCATCGACGCCACGATCCCGTACTCCACGAACCCGGCGATCAGCGCCTTGCTCATGATCTCCGCGTGCTCCACCCGGTGCCGGGCCGCCCGCAACCGGTCCACGCCCACCGACCGGGCCGCCAGCGCGAACCCCGCGAGCACCGTCCCGATCGCCGCGTCCCCGATCGCGTGGAACCCGCCCTGCAACCCGTGCGTCGCACAGTCCAGCAGATGATCACGGACCTGCTCCGCCGACACGTAGCCGTGCCCGCACGCCCCCGCCTCACCGTCCAGGTACGCCGCCGACACGTGCGCCGTCCGCGACCCCAGCGCCCCGTCGGCGAACAGGTCACCACCCGCGCCCACCGCACCCAGCTCCCGGGCCTTCGCCGCACCCAGCAGCTCACCCCAGTACCCGTACACCTCCGGCACCCCGGCCCCCGAGATCGCCAGCAGCCCGGTGAAGTCCTCCTCGTCGGAGATGTCCGGACCACCGCACTCGTGCACCGCCGCGACACCCAGCGACGCCGCGTGCTCCAGGGCCCGCCGCTGCGCCGCCACCCGCTGCGCCCGCGTCACCGAGCCGAACGCCGCCGCCCGCACCACATGATGCGCGTCGCGCCGCAGCCACCCCGACGCCTCGTACCCGGCCGCCGACACCACCTCCGGGCACGCCGCCAGCAACGCCGCCGACACCAGCGCCGAATGGATCGACGCCTGCGACAGATACACCCGCCGCCCACCGGCCGCCCGGTCCAGCGCCGCGGCGTCCGGCAACGTCGCGTCCGCCCAGCCCGACTCGTCCCAGCCGTGCCCCAGCACCACCGCGTCACCCGGCAGGCCCGCCGCGAACGCCGACACCGCCTCCAGCAGCCCACCCGCCGACCGCACCGCCGACAGATCCAGCCCCGACAACGCCAACCCGGTGTCGGTCGCGTGCACGTGCGCGTCCACGAACGCCGGCGTCACCAGCGCACCGCCCAGCTCCACCACCCGGTCCGCCCGCGGCGCCTCCGCGTCCGTGCCCAACCAGGCGATCCGCCCGTCCCGCACCAGCAGCGCCGTCGCGCTCGGGTCGGCCGGGCAGTGCAGCACTCCGCCGCGATACAGCGTCGAGGGGTTCGTCATGGTCTCAGTCTGCCGTCAGACGCGCCTCGAACAGGCCGCGCACCCCCGGCTCGGCCCGCAACAGATCCAGCGCCAGCGCCGCGTGTCCCGGCACGTACCCGTTGCCCACCAGCATCGTCACGTCCGCCGCCAGGCCCTCCGCGCCCAGCGCCGCCGCCGCGAAGCTCGTCGCCATCGAGAAGAAGATCACCGTACCGCCGTCCGCCGTGGCCAGCACCGCGCCGTGCTCACACCCCGGCACGTCCACGCACACCACAGTCACGTCCGCCGGCACACCCAGCGCCGTCGTCACCGCCGTCGACAGCCCCACCGGATCCCGCGCGTCGGCCAGCGCCACCACGTCGGCCAGCCCGGCCGCCGTCAGCGCGTCCCGCTCCGCGTCCACCGGAACCACCCCGACGGTACGGGCGGCGCCCGCCCGCCGCGCCGCCGCCAGCGACAACGACCCGCTCTTGCCGGCCCCGCCGATCACCGCCACCGACACCGGACGCGGATCACCCTCGCGGGAACGCCGCGCCACCTGCTCGGCCACCACCCGCGCCGTAAGCGCCGGCGCCCCGCACACGTCCAGCACCGCCAGGGACAGCTCGGGGTGCAGGTCCGGCGGCAGCACCGCCGCGATCGACCGGGCGAACAGAATCGCGTACCCGTCGCACGGCACCTGCTCGCTGCGCCCGTCCCAGCGGGCCAGCCCGTCGGTGATCGTCAGCGGCGTCAGCGTCAGCGACACGAGCGTCGCCACCCGGTCACCGGGCTTCAGCCCCAGCGGCGAGCGGCGGCCCGCCTCCTCGACGGTGCCGATCAGCATCCCGCCGGAACCGGTCACCGGGTTCTGCATCTTCCCCCGGGCCGACACGATCTCCAGCACCTCGGCGCGGACCTTCTCCCCGTCGCCGCCGTGCTTCTCCGCCAGCTGCCGGAAACTCGCCGCGTCCAGGTTGAGCCGCTCGACCCGGATCCGCACCTCGTTCGCCGCGATGCGCGGGTCGGGGTCCAGCCGCCAGGCCGCCTGCGGGAGCACTCCCACCGGTTCCACGACTCGGTGCAGACCCACCGGTGACGTCACGCCGACCCCCTATGTCCAGCCGCCCGAACCCCCGGTCAGGGCTCGCGTCGCGGGAAAACTTCCGGCAGACTAATTTCTTCACCGCAGATTTTCCAGTAGCCTACGCATCCGTTGATCAACCCGCACGCAGACGAGGAGGGGCCGTGACCCAGACCCAACCGGTGGAGACCATCCCGACGCCCCGCCACGCGCCGGCCGCCGTCCCGGCCGCCGGACAGCCCTACGAATACCGCCGCGCACCCCTCGTCGAACCCGACTGGACCCGCTTCCCCGGCTGGCGCCACGTCACCCGCGACCAGTGGGAGAGCGCCCAGTGGCAACGGGTCAACTGCGTCAAGAACATCAAGCAGCTGCGCACCGTCCTCGGCGACACCGTCGACGAGACCTTCTACGCCGACCTGGAGGCCGACCAGAAGGCCCTGGCCACCATGTCCATGCTGGTGCCGCCGCAGATGCTCAACACGATGGTGCCGCATCAGCCGATGAGCACCGAGGCGCTGCTCGCCGACCCGATCCGCCGCTACATGATCCCGGTCGCCTCCGACCGGCGCACCGACTGGCCGTCGCACCCGTACGCCAGCCGCGACAGCCTCCACGAGCACGACATGTGGGTCGCCGAGGGTCTCACCCACCGCTACCCCACCAAGGTCCTCGCCGAACTGCTCTCCACCTGCCCGCAGTACTGCGGCCACTGCACCCGCATGGACCTCGTCGGCAACTCCACCCCCGCCGTCGACAAGCTCAAGCTCACCCTCAAGCCGGTCGACCGCTACGACGCCCACATCACCTACCTCAAGGCCCACCCGGGCGTACGTGACGTGGTCGTCTCCGGCGGCGACGTCGCCAACGTGCCGTGGCGCAACCTCGAGTCGTACCTGATGCGCCTGCTGGAGATCGAGACGATCCGCGACATCCGGCTCGCCACCAAGGCGCTCATGGGCCTGCCCCAGCACTGGCTCCAGCCCGACGTGGTCGAGGGCCTCGAACGCGTCGCCCGCACCGCCGCCCGCCGCGGCGTCAACCTGGCCATCCACACCCACGTCAACCACGCCCAGTCGCTGACCCCGCTGGTCGCCAAGGCCGCCCAGACCGCGCTCGACGTCGGCGTCCGCGACGTCCGCAACCAGGGCGTGCTCATGCGCGGCGTCAACGCCACCAGCGCCGACCTGCTGGACCTCTGCTTCGCGCTGCAGGGCGAGGCGGGCATCCTGCCGTACTACTTCTACATGTGCGACATGATCCCCAACGCCGAGCACTGGCGCGTCCCGGTCTGGCACGCCCAGCAGCTCCAGCACGACATCATGGGCTACCTGCCCGGCTACGCCACCCCGCGGATCGTCTGCGACGTGCCGTTCGTCGGCAAGCGCTGGGTGCACATGCTCACCGACTACGACCGGGAGCGCGGCATCTCGTACTGGACGAAGAACTACCGCACCTCGATCGAGTCGGCCGACCTGGAGGCGCTGAACAAGCGCTACGCCTACTACGACCCGATCGACACGCTGCCCGAGGCCGGCCAGGCCTGGTGGCTCGCGCACCGCGACGACTGACCCCGGACACCCGACGGCGGGCCACCTCTGCGATGAGGTGGCCCGCCGTTCGCGTACTCACTTGTTGAAGGCGTCCTTGACGTCGCGGCCCGCCTGCTTGGCGTGCTCCCCGGCCTGCCGGGCGCGCGCCGTGCTCTGCTCGGAGGCGCCCTCGGCCCGCAACCGCTCGTTGTCGGTCACGTCGCCGATCCGCTCCTTGGCCATGCCGCTCATCTCCTGGGCCTTGTTCTTCGCCTTGTCGGTGAAGCTCATGTCGCCCTCCCTCGTCCGGCTACGCCTTGCCCTTGTCGCGTCCCCGGTGACTGCCGGGTCAAACGCTGTTGACCGGTGCACATCGCGTAAGGCGTCCTAGGACAATAGGTTGAAGGCGTGACGCCCGGCCGACGCCGCCAGGCCGTGGTTGACTGGGCCGGTGAACGAGATCCTGCTGATCCGGCACGGCGAGACCAGCTGGAGCGCCGCGCACCGACACACCTCGTACACCGATCTGGACCTGACCCCCGACGGCGAGCGGCAGGCCCGCGCGCTGGCCCCTCTGCTCGCCGGCCGGCGCTTCGCCCGGGTGCTGTCCAGCCCCCGGCAGCGCGCCACCCGCACCGCGGCCCTGGCCGGGCTCACCGTCGACGCGATCGAGCCCGACCTGGCCGAATGGCACTACGGCGAGTACGAGGGACGCACCAGCGCCGACATCCAGACCGAGCGGCCCGGCTGGTCGATCTGGGCCGACGGCGGCCCCGGCGGTGAGTCACCGGAACAGGTGGGCGCCCGCCTGGACGCCGTCCTGGAGCGGGTCGCGCCGCTGCTGGACGACGGCGACGTCGCGCTCGTCGGGCACGGGCACAGCCTGCGGGTGCTCGGGGCACGCTGGATCGGATTGCCGCCCTCGGCCGGCGGGCTGCTGCGGCTGGACACCGCCACGCTCAGCGTCCTCGGTCACGAGCACGGCCGGCGGGTGATCAGGCGGTGGAACCTGCCGGCTCCGCCGACGGGCGGGGACGACCCCGGCCGGTCAGCTCGCCATTGATCTTCGGCGGCCGGTTCTCGTACGGCGTGGACAGCACCACTGTGGTGCGCGTGGTGACGTTCGCGGAGGTGCGGATCTCCTGCAGCACCCGTTCCAGGTCGGCCGGACCGGCCACCCGCACCAGCAGGAGGTAGAAGTCCTCCCCCGCCACCGAGTAGCACGAGTCGATCTCGGGCAGGTGCGCCAGCCGTTCCGGCGCGTCGTCCGGCTGCGACGGGTCGAACGGCCGGATCGCCACGAACGCGGTCAGCGGCAGGTCCAGCGCCTCGAACGACACCCGCGCGGCGTACCCCTTGATCACCCCGCGCTGCTCCAGCCGGCGGACCCGCTGGTGCACGGCCGACACCGACAGGCCCACCCGCTCGGCCAGGTCCGTGTACGACAGCCGACCGTCCCCGGTCAGCGCGGCGACGATGGCACGGTCGATCTCCTCCACGCGCTGCACCCTAGCCGGAAAAGCGCTCCCACGCCGCACCCGGCCCGCCGGGGTGACGCTCAGCGCGCCGTCCGGTCGCGCACCGCGTCCGCGGCGTAGTTCAGCACCTCCGCCATGTCCTCCTCGTCCAGGAACGGCAGGTCGGTGAGGATGTCGGTGACGGACATGCCCTCGGCCATCATGGCCAGCAGGGTGGCCACGGGGATGCGCGACTGCCGGACGCAGGGCGCACCCCCCATGACGTCGGGGTCGGCGGTGATCCGGGGGAAGGTCACCGCGACAGGCTAGCCCTTGGCCAGCGCGCGCGAGATGACCAGCCGCTGGATCTGGTTGGTGCCCTCCACGATCTGCAGCACCTTGGCCTCGCGCATGTACCGCTCGACCGGGTGGTCGGCGACGTACCCGGCGCCGCCGAGCACCTGCACCGCGTCGGTGGTCACCCGCATCGCCATGTCCGTGGCGAACAGCTTCGCCTTCGCCGCCTCGATCGAGTACGGGCGGCCGGCGTCGCGCAGCCGCGCGGCCGCGAGGGTGAGCGCCCGGGCGGCAGAGATCTGGGTGGCGGCGTCGGCGAGGTTGAACCCGAGCCCCTGGAAGTCGATGATCGCGCGGCCGAACTGGCGGCGCTCCCGGGCGTAGCCGACGGCGTAGTCGAGCGCGCCCTGGGCCAGGCCCACCGCGCAGGCGGCGATGCCCAGCCGTCCCGAGTCGAGCGCGGACATGGCGATGGTGAACCCGGCGCCTTCGCCGCCGATCAGCCGCTCCGCCGGCACCCGGGCGTCGTCGAAGGCGATCTGCGCGATCGGCGAGGCGTGCAGGCCCATGGTGCGCTCGGCGGCCTGCGGGTGGATGCCCGGCGTGGCCCGGTCGGCGAGCAGGCAGGAGATGCCCTTCGGGCCGGGGCCGCCGGTGCGGCAGAAGATGTTGTAGAAGTCGGCGACCCGGGCGTGCGTGATCCACGCCTTGGTGCCGGTGACCACGTACGCGTCGCCGTCGCGCACCGCCCGTGTGGTCAGGGCCGCCGCGTCCGAACCACCCTGCGGCTCGGAGAGGCAGTACGCCCCGAGCAGTTCCCCGCCGATCATGTCGGG
This sequence comes from Micromonospora sp. CA-248089, assembly GCF_050948515.1. NCBI lineage: Bacteria > Bacillati > Actinomycetota > Actinomycetes > Micromonosporales > Micromonosporaceae > Micromonospora > Micromonospora sp. CA-248089. Next base: position 3,232,192 of record NZ_CP192016.1, on the reverse strand, counting down.
CAGGAGTTTGCGCTGCTCGTCGGTGCCGAACTGGGCCACCGGGTAGCAGGACAGCGTGTGCACGCTGACCGCCTCGGCCACGGCCAGCCACCGGCTGGCGAGGATCTCCAGCACCTGCAGGTACACCTCGTACGGCTGGGCGGCGCCGCCGTGTTCCTCGGCGTACGGCAGGCCGAGCAGCCCGGCGCGGCCCAGGGTGCGCAGCACCTCCCGGGGGAACTCGGCGCGGGCCTCGAACCCGGCGGCGGCCGGGGCCAGTTCCCGGTCGGCGAGTTCGGTGGCGAGGTCCAGCAGGTCGTGGGCCTCGTCGGTGGGGAGGATCCGGTCGACGTTCATAGCGCGGTGAGCTCCGTGGGGGTGGTGGTGAGCCGTTGCGGGCGTCCGGGGTACGGACCCTCTCAGCTTAACGGTCGTTTGGGCACGTGCGGGAACACCTCCGCACACGCCCTGTGGTCACCCCTTGACCGCACCGTCAGAATGGTGCGTGCTCGGCCGCATCGATCGGAGGGTACCGATGGCATACGCCGCCGGTGTCGGGGACCGGACAGTCGACGTGAAACGGTCTCCCCTGCTGCGATCATGGACGTCCATCGCCGCCGCCCGTCGCCGTGCCGTCGCGGCCCCACCGGCCGGCACTGTTCACCCGCCGCGTGACGAACCGGATGGCACATGACGCAGCATCCGTCCCCAGGCGCCGACCCCCGGCGCCACATCGAGGGGGAACTGGTCGACCTGCTGTCCGGGATGCACCTGCTCCACCAGCCCGACAGCCGCCGGCTTCTCGTCGGCAAGCTCCGCGAGCGGCTGTCCGACCACGGCGTCAACGACTACGACAACCCCCGCATGCAGAGCATCGAGATCGTCCGCGTCTGCCTGCTCGACCTGGCCACGCTGATCGAGGTGCTCGCGTTCTTCGAGCCCGCCGCCGCCCACCTCGGCCCGCTGCACCGGCTGCGCCACGAGATCGACGCGGTCGAGCTGCTGACCGCCGAGGACTGGACCGAACTGCGACCGGCGCTGTCCGCCCACCGCCCGGACTCGCTCGGCTGGCTCTACCAGCGGGCCACCGACCACAAGACGGCCACGCCCCCCTCGTGGTGCGTCAGCGCCTGGGACGTCTTCGTCTACCTGACCGGGCAGAACGCGCCGGCGCACGGGCTGCCCCCGAACATGCTGTTCCTGGTGCTGCTCGAGTACGAGGTGGACCGGGCCACGGCCCGGCTGATCCGCGAGCGCAACCGGCGTCAGGCCAGCCTGCTGGATCTGACCGAGGACCTGGACCTGCGGCGGGCCCGGGTCAACGCCGGTGACCGGACCCCCGAGCCGTACGTCTACCTGGTGATCCAGGTCGAGCCGGACCTCGCCCCCGGCAGCACCGTCTACACCGTCTCCCACTACCGGCAGTGGCAGGGTGCGCAGGGCTGGCACTCCCGCCGCCACGGCCAGCTCACCGACGTCGCCCACGCCGACCTGGAGTCGACGGTGGAGCGGATCGTCCACCAGATGGAGATCGAGTGGTCGGACCGGCGGGCCGACGTCGCCGTCGAGCTGGTCCTGCCGGTGGAACTGCTCAACGAGGACGTCGCGTGGTGGCGCAAGGAGCCGGCCAGCGCCCACCTGGAGCAGAAGGTGCTGGCGATGGACTACCCGGTGGTCGTCCGCAGCCTCAACCGGCTGCGTCAGCCCGAGTGGCACCGGGCCTGGCGCCGCCGCTGGGAACACCTCCAGGCCGAGCCGGCACACAGCCGCCTCTTCCGCAGCCGCCCCGACGGCGCGGCGTACCTCACCCGCCTGGAGGCCGAGCTGACCGCCGACCCGCGCTGGTCGACGCTGCTGCTCAGCGCCGCGCCGACGCCGGGGAACCCGCTCGGCTTCAAGGAAGTGATGACCGCCCTGCGGGCGGGCCTGCCGGTGATCGTCTGGCATCGCGCCCGCCCGTCCGACACCGAGTTCTGGGAGGAGATCCGGGACATGACCGCCGACGGACGCATCGCGCGCCTCCCGGTGCACGCCCGGCAGGCGCGACTGGACGCGCTCGCCCTGGAGCCGCACGCCGACCGGCACAGCGGCCGCCACCTGGTGGTGCTCTGGGACGACCCGGACCGCACCCCCGAGCTGCACCCGCCCGGCGACCGGCTGGGACGGCCGGCATGAGCGCGCCGGGGACCACCGACTGGCGGATCTACCGGGGCACCGGCGAGCCGCTCGACCCGGCCGAGCGGGACCGGCGCTGGCCCGCCCCGCCGCGCTGGCGCACCTTCGACGGCGGGCCGGACGAGCCGCCGGCGCCGGCCGAGGACCCGGACCTCGAGCGTCGACTCGGACCGGTCCGGACCCGGCGGCCGGACCCACGCGAGGTGGACGTGGTGAACGCGGCGCTGCTGCTGCGCCGTCCCCTGCTGGTCACCGGCCGCGCCGGGTCCGGCCGGTCCAGCCTGGCCTACCGGGTCGCCCGGGAGCTGGGCCTGGGCCGGGTGCTGCACTGGCCGGTCAGCACGCACGACACGGTCCGCGCCGGTCTCTGGCAGCACGACCCGCTGGGGCGGGTCCGGGCCGGGCAGAGCCCCGGCCGGTCCGTCGGGGAGGAACTCGGCGAGCACCTCAGCCTCGGGCCGCTGGGCACCGCGCTGCTGCCCTACCGCACGCCCCGGGTCCTGCTCATCGACGAGCTGGACCAGAGCGACATCGACCTCCCCCAGCAGCTGCGTACCGTGTTCGACGACGGCGGCTTCGCCATTCCCGAGCTGGTCCGGGCGGCGCCGCGCAGCCCCGAGGTGACGGTGCACACGGCCGACCCGGGTGGCCGCGCCACAGTGCGCGGCGGCCGGGTCCGGTGCCACGAGTTCCCGCTGGTGGTGATGACCTGCACCGAGGACCGGGCGTTCCCGCCCGCGTTCCTGCGCCACTGCCTGCGGCTGCGGCTGGCCGACCCGGACGAGGCGACCCTGCTGGGCATCGTGGACGCCCACTTCGCCGAACGTCCTCCGGCCGCCGCCGGGCTGGTGCGGGCGTTCCTCGACCGGCAACGCGATCCGGAGGCGCCCACCCTGGACCAACTGCTCGACGCGGTGCAGCTCGCCTCGATCGACGGCGGCGAGGCCGACTGGGACCGGCTCGCCGAGGTGCTGTGGCGCGGCGGCCCGACGGCGGACCCGGAATGACCCTGCCGGCCCGGCTCTCCGTCGGCCCGGCCGGTACCGGCACGGCCTCCGGCGAGGACACGCTCGCCGAGGTGCTGCGTCCCTTCCGGCGGCTGGTCTCGTCGCGGGAACTGATCGTGTACGACGAGGAGGCCACCGCCGCGCAGGCCGAGGCGGGGCTGGTCCGGCCCGTGCTGCGGCGGGCCGCCCGGGCTCGCTGGGACGTGGTGCTCGTGGTGGACGAGCACCCGTCGATGACGGTCTGGTCGGCCCGGGTGCGGACCTTCGCCGCGTTGCTGCGCCGGCACGTCGCCTTCCACGACGTACGCGTGTGCCGCCTCGTCACCGGCGGAACCCGCCCCGAGGAGGTCCTGCTGCGCCGGGGCCGCGCCGGTCCGCCCGTACCCGCGGCGGCGGGCCTGCCGGTGGTGCGGCGGCACCGGATCGTCCTGGTGCTCTCCGACGGGGCGGCCCCGGCGTGGCGGACCGGCGCGGCGCTGCCGCACGTGCACGCGTGGGCGCAGCGCCACCCGGTTGCCGTCGTCCACCTGCTGCCGCAGCAGATGTGGCACCGGGGCGGCCTCGCCGCGCAGCGTCTGGGCCTGCGGGCGCCCCGGGCCGGGGTGCCGAACGCCCGCCTGTGGTGGCGGCAGCCGGACCCGCTGCGGGCGCTGGCCGACCTCGGCCGGCCGGCGGACCCCGACGCGATCCCGGTACCAGTGGTGGAGCTGCGGACCCGCTGGCTGGCCGCCTGGGTGGACCTGGTCGCGGGACGCCATCCGCGCTGGGTCGATCTGCCCGCCGTGCTGGCCTACGCCAGGCCGCCGCAGCCGCCCGACTGGCGCCCGCCGCAGCGGTGGGATCCGGCCGCGGCGGTACGCGAGTTCGTCTCCTGGGCGTCACCGCCGGCGCTGCGGCTGGCCACCGGACTGGCGGCGGCGCCGCTGGACCCGGCGTCGATCGCGGCGGTCCGCGCCGAGGTGGTGCCGGAGGCGGGCGACGTGCACCTCGCCGAGGTGTTCACCGGCCCGCTGGTCGAGCCGCGACCGAACCGGCCCGGCGTCGACTTCCGGCCCGGGGTCCGGGAAGAACTGCTGGCGATCGGCCGGCGGGCCGAGACGGTACGGGTGTGGCGGGCGCTCGCGGCGCGGCTCGGCCCGGACCGGCCGGAGCTGGCGGCGTGGGGCAGGGTGCTGTCCGACCCGGACGGTGTCCCGCTGGATTCCGCCGGGTCCGTCGCCGACGCCCGGATCGAGACCGCGGTGCTGCGCGCGCTGTCCGGCCGCTACCTGGGGCGGGCCCGGCGGCTGCGCACGGCGATCGAGCGGGACACGCCGGGCGAACCCGACGTCCGCGACACTCCCGCATCGCGGGGCACGAATGTCATCATGGCGGTAGGCGAAGATGCCGACGTCCCCCGTAGCGTCCCCGCTGAAGGAGCCGGTTTGTCGTCGACCCCAGTGGACGCCACCACCCCCGGCCGGACTCCCGCCGTGTGGGGCAACGTCCCGCCCCGTAACCCGAACTTCACCGGCCGCGCCGACCTGCTCGCCCTGCTGCACCGGCAGATCAAGGGCGGCACCACGGCGGTGCTGCCGCACGCGCTGCACGGCATGGGCGGGGTGGGCAAGTCACACCTCGCCGTCGAGTACGTCTACCAGCACCAGGGCGAGTACGACCTGATCTGGTGGATCCCCGCCGAGCGCGCCACCCAGATCGGCGCCTCGCTCGTCGAGCTGGCCCACCGGATGAACCTGACCGCCGGGCCGGACGTGAGCAGCGCCCGCCTCGCGGTGCAGGAGGCGCTGCGGCTGGGCCGGCCCTACCCGCGCTGGCTGCTGATCTTCGACAACGCGGAGAGCCCCGAGGTGCTCCTGCCGTACCTGCCCATCGGCGGCTCCGGCAGCATCATGATCACCTCTCGCAACCCGCAGTGGGCCTCCATGGCGCGCACGCTCGAGGTGGACGTCTTCACCCGTACGGAGAGCGTCGAACTGCTCCGCCGACGCGGCCCGGAACTCACCGACGAGGAGGCCGACCAGCTCGCCGAGGCGCTCGGCGACCTGCCGCTGGCCCTGGAGCAGGCCGCCGCCTGGCGCGCCGAGACCGGCATGCCGGCCGAGGAGTACCTGCGGCTGTTCGAGGAGAAGCGGGTCGAACTGCTCGAACAGGCGCCCCCGATGGACTACCAGCTGCCGGTGGCCGCCGCGTGGAACGTCTCGCTGGACCGTCTGGTGGTCGCCAACCCGGCCGCGTTCCGGCTGTTGCAGGTGTGTTCCTTCCTCGCCCCCGAACCCATCCCGCGCACGCTGTTCAGCGGCGCGCAGAACGCCGACATCCACCCCGACCTCAACGGCGCGCTGCGCGACCCGATGCGGCTCGGCCGGGCGATCCGCGACATCAACAGGTACGCGCTGGCCCGGGTCATCCACCGCACCAACTCGATCCAGATGCACCGGCTGATCCAGGCGGTGCTCCTGGACCGGATGACCGCCGCCGAACGCGACGCCATGCGCGCCAGCGCCCACCGGCTGCTCGCCACCGGCGACCGCAACGACCCGGACACGCCTGGCAACTGGCCCAGCTACGCCGACCTCTACCCGCACGTGCTGGTCTCCGGCGCGGTCGAGTCCGCCCAGGGCTGGGTGCACCAGCTGGTCTACAACGAGGCCCGCTACCTCTACTGGTGGGGCGACATGGAGGCGTCGCTGGAGCTGTCCCGGCACGCCTACCAGACCTGGCGGGAACGGCTCGGCGAAACCGATCCGACCACCCTGCGGATCGGCCAGTGGCTCGGGTTCATGCTCTACCGGCTCGGCCGGCACGCCGAGGCCGCCGACCTGAACACCCGGATCCTGCGGGACCACGAGAGCGCCACCGCCGAGGACACCGAGGAGCTGTTGAGCGCCCTCGGCGCGGTCGCCGCCGACCTGCGGGTCGCCGGGGACTTCGCGCGGGCCCTCGAGATCGACGAGGACGTCTACCGGCGGCACGTGGTGCTGCTCGGCGAGGACGACCCGAGCACGCTCAACGCCGCCCACAATCTCGCCGTCAGCCTGCGCCTGACCGGCGACATGCGGCGGGCGTTCACTGTCGACCAGGCCACCTACGCACACCGGGTGCTGCTGTTCGGCGAGGACCACGCGCAGACGCTGGAATCCCAGCTGAACCTCATCATCGACCGCCGGGAACTGGGCGAGTACCTGCCCGCCCGGGCCGAGATGCAGAACGTGGTGGACCGGCTGCCACTGGTCTGGGGCAGCGCCCAGACGCAGACGCTGCTGGCCCGCCGACGGCTGGCCTCCGCGGTGCGCAAGGCCGGTGACCACGTGGCCGCCCGCGCCCTCTCCCAGGAGGTACGCGACGGCTTCGCCGCCCGCTACGGCGAGGCCCACCCGGACACGCTGCTCGCCGCGTTCGGTCTCGCCGTCGACCTGCGCGCCACCGGCGAACTGGACGCCGCGGCGCAGCTCAGCGAGGAGATCGGCGAGCGCTACCGGCAGCTGTTCGGTGACGAGCACCCGTACACGGTGGCGGCCCGGGCGAACCTGGCGATCGTGCACCGGCTGCGCGGGGACGCCACGCTGGCGCGGTCGGTGAACGAGGCGGGCCTGGCGGTCCTCACCCGCCGGCTGGGCCGGGACCATCCGCTGGTCCTGGCCGCGTCCATCAACCTCGGCAACGACCTCTACGTGCTGGGCGAGCACCAGCCCGCGTACGAGCTGGACCAGGCGACTGTGGAGCGGGCGCGGGAGGTGTTCGGCCCGGAGCACCCGACCACGCTGATCGCGCTGGGCAACCTGGCGATGGACCTGATCGCCCTGGGCCGGGAGGCGGAGGGTCGGGCGCTGCTCGACGAGATCGGCCCGACGTTCCGCCGGACGCTCGGCGACACGCACCCGGCGACCCGGGCCGGCCTGGACCCGACCGTCCGGGGCAACTGCGACCTGGACCCGATGCCGTTGTAGCCGACAGTCCACGGTGGCGGGCTCCCCGCCACCGTGGACGGTGGTGTCACCCGGCGGACGGCCCCACCCAGGCCGCCAGGTCCACCGGGTCGACGGGCGACGCGGTGGCGACCCGGTGGTACACGGCCCGGACCAGTTCCGGCCGGCTGCGCAGCGCCTCGGCCGCCGGGGCGTGGCCCAGCGCGGCGGTGGTCAGTCCCAGCCCGGCCCACGCGGACGGGCCGGCCGAGCCGGTCGCCAGCTCCGCGAGGTAGAGCTCGTGGGCCTGCCCGAGGTCACCGGCGGCGTAGGCCAGGTCGGCCGCCGACGCACCGGTGACCTGCTCACCGACCGTCGACGGGTCCTTACGCAACCGCGCGAAGCCCTCCGCGTCGGTGAGCCGCCACAGCAGCAGCACCGCCCGGGTGTCCAGCCGCCGCGCGCCGGGGTCCGCCTCGACCGGCGGCTCCGGGTAGTCGTCCGGACGGGCGTCGCCGGCCTCGCGAGCCGCCGCGAACGCCCGCACCGCCGCCGGGTCGGGACGCCGGTGGTGCAGCCGCCACTGGGCCCGGTGGTCGTCGACCGCAGCGTCGGCCGCGGCGAGCACCTCCGCCGGCACCGGCTCGGACCACCAGGTCTCCGCGGTGGCGGCCAGGCCGTCCAGCAGATGCCGGCCGACGTCGGTCAGCTCGGGCCGGGCGCGCAGCGCCGCCAGGGTCGCGGTGACCTGCCGCCGCCACCTGGCGAACTCGAAGTGCGCCACGGTCCGCGCCGCGCCGGTGGCCACCGGACGGTACGCCCGCCAGAACTCGGTGATCCCGACGAACGCGTACACGCCCTGGAGCAGACCACCCAGCGGGCGCGGGTCGTCCCGCCACGGCGCGTAGAGCCGCTGCGACGGCTCGCCGGTCGTCAGCGGGGTCAGGTGCAGCAGGCCGCCGAGCTTGATGTGCTGGAACTCGTGGATCAGCGTGACAGCGAGTTCCGGCGCGTCCTCCGGCTCGGAGATGAGCATGCTGCCGAACGCGTCCCCGGCGGACGCGCTCATGGTGCGGAACCGCTCCGCCGGGCGTTGCGGCACCACCGAGAACAGGCCGCGGGCGATGGGCGCCGCCCGCTCCGGGCACACCCGGACCAGCAGGTCCCACGCCTGGGTGAGCAGCGTCCGCCAGCGGTCGATCGCCGCGACCGTGTCCAGGTCCGGCGGGGTCGGGCTGCGCAGGTTCCGGTACGGGTCGAGGAAGTCCAGCGCGACGGTCAGCGTCTGCCCGCCCGCCTCCGCCCGGACGGTGGGCAGCGCGAACCAGCTGTCCCCGCCGCCACCGTCGCCGTGGAACGCGACCCGGTGACCGTCCAGCGCGACGGTCGCCTCGCCACCGGCGGCTGCCACCTCGGCCACGCTCCACCGTTGCGCGGCCGGCAGCACGGCGCCACCGAGTGTGGGCAACGCGGCGAACCCGTCGCGGACCGGCACCCGCAGCGTGAACGACGGCAGGCCCGCGCGTACGCCGGCGGCGGCCGCTAGGGCGTGCAGGTAGCCGAGGTCCACCCAGAGTGGACCCTCGGCGGTGGTTGTGGAGCCGCGCAGCCGGCGCAGCACGTAGCCGGCCCAGGTGCCGACGTGTGGATGCGTGAGCAGCCGGTCGACAACGTCCGGGGCGTGGCGTTGCGCCGCCACCAGCAGGGCCCAGGCGTCGGCCACCGGAGGCAGCGGACCCGCCACCTCCGGTGTCGCGGACACCGCGTCCAGCACGGCGCGCAGTTGCAGGAGCCGCCAGCTGTGCTCGGCGGCCAGGAGCTCCTCGACGGTGCCGGCGTCGCCGCCACCCGCCGCCAGGGCCCCGAAGTGGTGGCGGCCGAGCCGGTGCCGCACCGGCTCGGCCAACGGCAGCGTGACGGTCATGCGTCCTCCACCCGGACGGCCGATATCAGTCGAGTCGTTGCGGATTGTAACCACTGGTGATGCTCTCGGGATCGTCGACACGACGCAGCAGCCGGCCCATGACCGGACCGAGAATCTCCTGGTCAAGCTCAGGAAGGCGGTCCAACGAGACCGCCGAGAGGTCGACTAATTCGGAGTCGACGTCGATTGCGTACGGTTGATTCACGGGGAGTCATTATCCATATTGGTGGCCCTCGAGAGCGGGCGCCGTGCCGATTGGCCACGGCGTGGCGCGCGACGGCTTTCGGACCACCGTCCACGAGCGGCACGGTGCTAGCGTGACGTCGTGGCCACCACCACAGTGTTCGTCCACGGGTTCCTCTCCTCGGACCACGTCTGGTCCGCCTTCCGCGATCTGATCCGCGGCGACCCCGCGCTCGGCGACGTCGAGACACACGCCTTCCGCTACGCCTCGCCGCTGCTGGCCTGGCACCCGCTGCGGCGGATACCGACGTTCGACGAGGTGGCCGACAGCCTGCGCACGTTCCTGCGCCACGACCTCGCCGGCCACCCCCGGCTGGCGCTGGTCACGCACAGCCAGGGCGGACTGGTGGCGCAACGCGCCCTGGCCCGGATGCTCACCGACAGCGACCCCGACCTGGGACGCCTCCGCCTCCTGCTGATGTACGCCTGCCCGACGGCGGGGTCCGACCTCGGCCTGCCGGCACGCCGGACGCTGCTGCGCAACCCGCAGGAGCGGCAACTGAGGCCGCTCAACGCCGCAGTGCTCGACGCCCAGCGCGCCGTGCTGCACCGGCTCGTGCACGTGCCCGAGCCGTCGATGCGGGTGCTGGCGTTCGCGGGCGAGAGCGACGCCGTGGTGCCGCCGGCGTCGGCCCGCAGCGTCTTCCCGGACGCCGGTGTGCTGCCCGGTGACCACTTCAGCATCGTCCGGCCGGACTCACCCCAGCACCGGTCCTACGTCGTCCTGCGGCAGGCGCTGCGGCACCTGGCCGACGACGAGGTCCGACCACCGGCGCACCCCGTTCCGCGGCCCCGCACGGCCACCGCGGCGTCGTCGCCGCTGAACGACAGCGAGCTGGTGGACCTGCTCCTCGAGGTGCCCGGGATGACCGACCCGGCGTTCCGCGCGCAGGCGTACGCGCGGTTGCCGCTGCGCGTACGCGAGCAGTTGGCCCGGCCCGGGCCGGCGCGGCTGGAACTGCTCGCGGCGCTCGGCACGCTGCGCGACTACCGGCACCTCGCCCCCGGCCGGGCCCTGGCCGACGCCCTGGCGGCCCTGGTGCCGGAGCACCCGGTCGTCGACGAACTGCGGGAGCGGCTGGTGGCCCTGGACGCGGGCTGACCCGCACCGCCACGGCACGCGGTCAGAGCGCGACCAGCTCCGTGGGGGTGGTGTTGAGCCGCTGCCCGCCGTCGGGCGTGCACACGACGATGTCCTCGATCCGGGCGCCGTGCCGCCCGGCGAGGTAGATCCCGGGTTCGACCGAGAACGCCATGCCGGCCTGGAGCGGCAAGCGGTTGCCCGTCACCACGTACGGCTCCTCGTGGCCGTCGAGGCCGATGCCGTGCCCGGTGCGGTGCAGGAAGGCGTCGCCGAAACCGGCGGCGGTGATGACGTCCCGGGCGACCGCGTCGAGGGCTTCGGCGGCCACCCCCGGCGCGACCGCGGCCACGGCGGCGCGCTGCGCCTCCCACAGCACCGCGTAGTAGTCGGCGAACTCGGCCGGGGCGGGGCCGCCGGTGACGTACGTGCGGGTGCAGTCGGAGCGGTAGCCCGACGGCATCGTGCCGCCGATGTCGACCACCACGGGCTCACCGGCGCCGATCGGGCGGTCCGAGGTGCCGTGGTGCGGGCTCGCGCCGTTGGGGCCGGCGGCCACGATGACGAAGTCGACAGCGGCGTGCCCGGCGGCCCGGATCTCGGCGGCGAGGTCGGCGGCCACCTCCCGCTCGGTGCGGCCGGGGCGCAGCCACTCCCCCATCCGCAGGTGCACCGCGTCGATCGCGGCACCCGCCTCGGCCAGCGCGGCCACCTCGGCCGGCGACTTGCGGATCCGCATCTCGCGCAGCACCTCGGAGGCGAGCCGCTGAGCCACGCCGGGCAGGACGTCGCGCAGCGCGAGGACCTGCTGAGCCCACATCCGGTCGGCCAGCCCGACGGCGCGGACCGGCCCCGGTAGCGCCGCGCGGACGAGCGGCCACGGGTCGGTGCCGTCGGCGTGGTCGACGATCCGGAACCCGGCGCCGGGTGCGGCCTCGGCGTCCGGCCGTTCCAGCACCGGCACGATCAGCGTCGGCTCGCCCTCGGCGGGCAGCACCAGGCAGGTGAGCCGCTCGCCCTCGCGGGCGTCGTAGCCGGTCAGGTAGCGCAGGTCGGAACCGGGGGTGAGCAGCAGCGCGTCCAGGCCCGCCGCGGCGGTGGCGCGCTGGGCGTCGGACAGCCGTGCGGCCGGGTACAGCTCCTCAATTCCCACAGCCGCAGCCTAATGTTCGTTCGGGTGCGGACGGGAGCCCGTCCGGTGCTCACACACACCGGCCGTCCGGTCCGCCTCGATCTTGGTCATGCCCGACGCCTGGAGCAGCTCCAGGGGGGCGGCGAGCGCGTTCGCCGTACGCGGCACGGCCAGGTCCGGGGCGTTGGGCTCCACTGTGCCCAGCAGGACGGCGGTGCTGCCGGCCTGCACCATGACGGCGCCGCCGCCCCGGATCACCACGCCCGACGATGACATACCGGCGCAGCCGCTCGTACGCCTCCCGGACGTGCCGGCGCGCCACCGGAACGACAGCGGTCACGGCACCGCCCGTGCGCCCGGGCGCCACAGGCACGACGGCTCGGACTCGATCACGCCCTCCTCTACCCGGCGGTCGCGCCGGTATTCCCACGGCTCCCGCTTGCGGGGGCGAGCGATCATGGAGGGGTGATCCGTTTTCTGCTGAACCTGCTGTGGCTCGTCTTCGGTGGCGGCTTCTTCCTGGCCCTGGGCTACGGCGTGGCCGCCCTGATCTGCTTCGTCCTCGTCGTCACCATCCCCTTCGGCGTCGCCTCGCTGCGGCTCGCCCTGTACTCGCTGTGGCCGTTCGGGCGCACCATCGTGCCCAAGCCGGGCGCCGGCCTTCCCTCCGGCCTGGCGAACGTGCTCTGGGTGGTGCTGGCCGGCTGGTGGCTGGCGCTGTCGCACATCATCGCCGGTGTCACGCTCTGCGTGACGATCATCGGCATCCCGTTCGGGGTGGCGAACTTCAAGCTGGTCCCGGCGGCGCTCTGGCCGCTCGGCCAGGAGGTCGTCGAAACCCCGTAACGGCCCCCGGTCCCGGCGCCGCCGGGTCGAGGCCGGGCGAGGTCTGCTGCGCCGGGCAGGCCGGCGGACACCGGGACAGCTTCCAGCCGTTGTCGACGCCTGTCCGTCTGCCCGTCCCTCCCCTTCCGGTCCGCGCGCCCGCGCCGCCCCCGGCGGGTGGAACGTCATGGGTGTCTCCGCCCGTGTTTGACACCCATGACGTTCCACCCACCGGTCGGCACCCTTCCGGCAGCGAGCGCACGACCAATTGGCGGGATACGCGTCCCGACTCCTGGGAACGCTCCAGATCTTGGTACGAAAAGGCCCTCATTGGGGCTGTTCAGTCCCATGACATCTGTCAGCGTTGAAGTCCCGATACATGTGTCAGGTGGTAGGGATCTTGGGTCGGGTGGTATGTGCTGCCGGGCATGGCTTCTCGGCGGCATGTGATGAACCTGCTGGACGCGCTGCTGGCGGCGGGGGTTCGGGTGAACGCGGCCGAGTTCGCGCGTGAGCACGGGGTGTCGGTGCGCACGGTGTACCGGCACCGCGCACGTATCCGGGCCGAGGGTCAGTGGCAGGAACGATCCCGGCGTCCGCGTAGTAGTCCGCGGGTCACGCCGCCGGAGGTGGACGCGTGGATCTGCAAACTGCGTGTTGAACTGGGCCCGGACAACGGGGCGGACTTCATCCGAGACGCGTTGGGCGAGGTGCGCCGGCGCATCGGCGCGTCCTGGTCGGTGCCGTCACGCTCGACGGTCAACCGGGTGCTGGCCCGACATGACCTGCTCGTGGCTACTCCGGCTAAACGACCGCGTAGTTCGTGGCGGCGTTTCAGCTATGCCCGGCCCCGCGACTGCTATCAGATCGACGCCACCGAAGTGAAACTCGCCGACGGCCGCACGGTTGTCGTCTTCGACGTCCTGGACGACTGCACCCGCACCCTGGTCGCCTGCCACGCCGCCGCCGCGGAGACCGCCCGAGCCGCGATCACCGCGATCAGACAGGCGTTCACCGCCTACGGCGTGCCAGCCATCGTGCTCAGCGACAACGGCATCGCGTTCACCAGCCGCCGGACCCGACCCGGATCAATCTCCACCTTCGTGCAAACCCTGATCGACCACGGCGCCCGCCCGATCAACTCCAGCCCCTACCACCCACAAACCTGCGGCAAGGTCGAACGCCACCACCAAACCCTCAAAAAATGGCTGAGCACCCAACCCCCACCACAGACCCTCACCGCCCTGCAAACACTCCTGGACACCTACCGCCGCTACTACAACACCCAACGCCGCCACAGCGCCCTACCCCGCCGCACCACACCCGCCCACGCCTGGACCCACGCACCCACCCTCGGCGGACCCACCAGCACACCCCTGCAAACCGACGCCACCCTGCACCACTGCCCCGTGGCCAGCAACGGCGCCATCGCCATCGCCGGACACCGCACCAGCGTCGGCGCCACCCACGCCGGCACCACCGTCACCGCCATCCGCGACAACAACCACGTCACCATCTACCACCCCGACGGCCAACCCATCGGCCATCTCCACCTCGACCCCGACAAGAACTACATCCCCCTCACCCCCACCCCCACGATCCACAACCCATGACACATCTATCGGGACTTCCCATTGACACATGTCCCGGGACATGACAGCCCTCATTGGGGCCGTCTCGTACCAAGATCTGCCGAGGCCTGGCGCACCACCTCTACGGCGTCCTAGGAGGGTGGGGTGGTTGCTGGAGGGACGCGAATGGGGCTCGCGGGGCGGGTTTGCTGGCTAGCGTCGGAGGGGTGCGGGACGGGGTGATCGAGACGCTCAAGGCGGACCCGGAGATGTCCGGTCTGCGCCGCTCGCTGGACTTCTATCACGGCGACCCGGTGCGCGACGCCGCGCTCGACGCGTTCTACGCCCCGCTGGTCCGCGCCGGTGACCTGGTCTTCGACGTGGGCGCGCACGTGGGCGACCGGCTGGGCAGCTTCCGCCGGCTGGGTGCGCGCGTGGTGGCTGTCGAACCGCAGCCGCTGTGCGCGCGGGCGCTGCGCGAGATGTACGCGGGCGACGACGCGGTGACGGTGGTGGAGGCGGCGTGCGGGCGTACCGCCGGGCCGGTACGGCTGCACGTGAACTCGGCCAACCCGACGGTGTCCACCGCCTCCCCCGGGTTCGTCCGCGCCGCCGACGGCGCGCCCGGCTGGGAGGGCGAGACCTGGGACGCCCGGATCGAGGTGCCCGGCACCACGCTCGACGCGCTCGTGGCCGCGTACGGCGTGCCGGCGTTCGTGAAGATCGACGTGGAGGGGTTCGAGGACGCCGTGCTGGCCGGGCTGAGCCGGCCGGTCCCCGCGTTGTCGTTCGAGTTCACCACCATCACCCGGGTGCTGACGGCGCGCTGCCTGGACCGGCTCACCGCGCTCGGCTTCACCCGGTTCACCGTGGCGCTCGGTGACGAGATGCGGTTCGCGCTGCCCGGCTGGCACCAGGCGGCCGCTGTGGCCGCGTACCTGCGCGCGTTGCCGGACGAGGTCAACTCGGGCGACGTGTACGCCCGCCCCTGACCATCCATTTCGGACGGCCGAGGGCCGGGGAACAAGGCATCGACCCTGTTCATCGCCGTGATCGGCAGACGCCCAGCCGGGACACTTTTTTCAAGGCTCGAACTTAGGAGTACATCGTTACTCATCTGTGATTGACGGGACCGACGCCACTTGGGTTGACTGCCACGGAACCGCTTCCGCAACCGGTTCCGAAACACCCCGCTCATCCCTGCGATCCGGGAGCGTCACGTGCCGATCACCATCGCCGACGTCGCCACCCGCGCCGGGGTGAGCAAGACGACGGTCTCCCGGGTGCTCAACGGCAAGGGCGAGGTGCACGTCCGCACCGCCGACCGGGTCCGCGCCGTGATCAGCGACCTCGGGTACGTACCCAGCGCCCGCGCGGTCGGGCTGGCCCGGGGCCGTACCCGGGTGGTGGGGATGCTGGTGCCGGCGCTGACCTGGCCCTGGATGGGCGAGGTCCTCCAGGGCGCGGCCGACGTGGTCGAGGCCGCCGGCTACGGCATGCTGCTGTTCACCTGCACCCACGGCGACGAGTCGATGCGGCGGTTCGCCTCCCAGGTCTCGGCCAAGTCGTTCGACGGCCTGCTGGTGGTCGAACCGGAGGGGACGCTCGACTACATCACCGAGCTGCACCGGCGCGGCCTGCCGGTCATCCTCATCGACGACCGGGGCCACCAGCCCGGCTTCCCGTCGGTGCGGACCACGAACGAGGACGGCGCCCGGGCCGCCGCCACGCACCTGCTGGCGCTGGGCCGGCGCCGGCCGCTTGTCGTCACCGGCCTGCGCCGGTTCGGCTGCACCCGGGAACGGCTCGCGGGGTTCGCCGGCGCCTACGCCGACGCGGGCGTGCCGATCGAGCCGGACCGCGTGGTGGAGGGCGACTTCACCTTCGAGTGCGGGCGCGCGGCGGTGCGGCGGCTGCTCGCCGACGGCGTACCGTTCGACGCCGTCTTCGCCCACAACGACCTGTCGGCCGCCGGTGCGTTGCAGGCGCTGCGCGACGCCGGGCGGCGCGTCCCGCAGGACGTGGCGGTGGTCGGCTTCGACGACCTGCCGCTGGCCGGGCACACCCACCCGCCGCTGAGCTCCGTGCGCCAGCCCTTGCGGGAGATGGGTACGGCCGCCGCCCGGCTGCTCATCGGCCACCTCGCCGGCACCCCGCTGCCGGACACCCCGACCGTCATCCCGACCGGCTTCGCCGCCCGCGACTCGACCGGCGCGGACGAGAACACCAGCGACCCGATCGACGCCCACGTCACCTGACCCCCACCCCCGCCGCACCCGGCGACCACGCCGGCGGGCCCGCCCGCCGGTGGCTCCACCGCACACCCTCCATCCACCACATCCCGCCCGAGGAAATGCGGGACCACCGAGGGAGACCTCCATGAGAAGACGGCAAATCCTCGCCCTCGCGCTGGCCGGCGCGATGGTCACCGGCGCCGCCGCCTGCGGCGACAGCCCGAACGCGAACAAGAAGAGCGGCCAGGCCGCGACGGTGCTGAACGTCGGCATGCCCAACGGCCCGCAGGCGGAGAACAACAACCCGTTCCTCACCACCTCGGCCGGCGCGTCGCTCGGCTACCGCTGGCAGATCTACGAGCCGCTGATGATGTGGAACCCGGTCAAGCCGGCCGAGCCGTTCAAGCCGTGGCTGGCCACCAAGGCCGAGTGGTCGTCGGACTACAAGTCGGTCAAGGTGACCATCCGCGAGAACGCCACCTGGTCCGACGGGCAGAAGGTCACCGCCGAGGACGTCGCGTTCACCTACAACCTGGTGAAGAAGTTCCCGGCCCTCAACGACCAGGGCGTGCCGTACACCGACGCCGTCGCCAGCGGCAACGAGGTCACCATCTCGATGGCCAGCCCGCAGTTCGTCAACCAGCAGAAGGTGCTGTGGCGGGTGCCGATCGTGCCCAAGCACCTGTGGGAGAAGATCGCCGACCCGGCCACCGACCCGGTGAAGCAGCCGGTCGGCAGCGGCCCCTACACGCTGAAGTCGTTCACCCCGGCGACCACGACGCTCTCCGTGCGCGACAGCGGCTACTGGCAGGACCCGCCGAAGGTCAAGGAACTGCGGTACACCTCGTACACGGACAACAGCGCGCAGACCACCGCACTGGCGAACGGCGAGTCGGAGTGGAGCTTCGTCTTCATCCCGAACTACCAGACCGTGTTCGTGGCCAAGGACCAGAAGAACCACAAGATGTGGGCGCCGCCGGTGCTGGGCATCCACGGCCTCTACGTGAACACCACGAAGAAGCCGTTCGACGACCCCACGCTGCGCAAGGCGATGAACATGGTCATCGACCGGGCGGACATCTTCACCACCGCCGAGGCGGGCTACTTCCACCCCGAGGTCAAGAGCGTCACCGGTCTGCCCAGCCCGGCCGGTGACTCGTTCATCGCGCCCGAGTACAAGGGCCAGGAGCACAAGGTCGACGTCGAGGGCGCCAAGGCGCTGCTCACCGGCGCGGGCTACAAGCTCGACGGCACCACGCTCAAGGACAAGAGCGGAAAGCCGGTCACCATCCGGCTCACCGACCCGGCCGGCTGGTCCGACTACCAGACCAGCCTGGAGATCGTGAAGGGCAACCTGGCGAAGATCGGCATCGCGGCCACCGTCGACAAGGCCAACCAGGACGCCTGGTTCCGCAACGTCGAGCAGGGCAACTTCGAGGCCACGTTCCGGTGGACCGAGAGCGGCGCCACGCCGTACGACATCTACCGGACCATCATGGACGGCCGCGTGCTCAAGCCGATCGGCACCGCCTCCCCGGCGGGCAACTTCGGCCGGTTCCAGAGCAAGGAGGCCACCGACGCGCTGGTGTCGTACGCCAACGCCACCGACGACGCCACCCGCACCACCGCCATGGCCACCCTGCAGAAGATCTTCGTCGAGCAGATGCCGATGATCCCGGTCGGCGCGGACAACATCGGCGGCGCGTACAGCACGAAGAACTGGACCGGCTGGCCGGACGACTCGAACCCGTACGGCGCGCTCCAGCCCACCCAGCCCAACGCGGTGGACGTGGTGCTGCACCTCGAGCCGGCCAACGGCTGACCCGGTGCCGCCGGCCCGGCCACGATCGCCCGGCCGGGCCGGCGGCGCCCGCCCCTCGCTACCGGCAACCCCAGACAGGAATGCGGCATGACGTTGACCGAGAGCGCACCGGCGCCGGCCGACGAGGTGGTGCTGGAGGCCGTCGGCCTGACCAAGCACTTCCCCGTCCGCCGGCGGCTGCGTGACCTCCTCTCCCGCACCCCAGCGGTGGTGCACGCCGTCGACGACGTATCGATCGCGCTGCGCCGCGGCCGGGTGACCGCGCTCGTCGGCGAGTCCGGCTCCGGCAAGTCCACAGTGGCGCGGCTGCTGGCCCAGCTCTACCCGCGCACCGCCGGCGACATCCGGCTGCACGGCGAATCGACCCGGGTCCGCGGCGGGCGCCGCTTCCGGGCGTACGTGCGCCGGGTGCAGCTGATCCTGCAGGACCCGTTCGCCTCGCTGAACCCGGTGCACACGGTCCGCTACCACCTGACCCGGTCGCTGCGCATCCACGGCAACGCCGGGACCGGCCCGGACGGGCTGGAGAAGGCGCTCGCCGACCTGCTGACCCGGGTCGCGCTCACCCCGCCGGAGCGCTACCTGGACGCGTTCCCGCACGAGCTGTCCGGCGGGCAGCGCCAGCGGGTGGCGATCGCGCGGGCGCTCGGCGCCGACCCCGAGGTGCTGCTCGCCGACGAGCCGGTGTCGATGCTGGACGTGTCGATCCGCCTCGGCGTGCTCAACCTGCTCCAGGACCTGAAGGACCGGCTC
Source organism: Micromonospora sp. CA-248089 (assembly GCF_050948515.1). Lineage (NCBI taxonomy): Bacteria > Bacillati > Actinomycetota > Actinomycetes > Micromonosporales > Micromonosporaceae > Micromonospora > Micromonospora sp. CA-248089. The sequence goes on along the minus strand of NZ_CP192016.1, from coordinate 3,213,541 downwards.
GACCTGGCGATCCTCTACATCACCCACGACATCGCCTCGGCCCGCTACTTCGCCGACGAGACGATCGTCATGTACGCCGGGCGGATGGTCGAGGGCGGCGACAGCGAGACGGTCACCCAGCGCCCGGCCCACCCGTACACCCGGTTGCTGATCGAATCGGCGCCGGACCCGGAGCGGATCAGCGGCGCGGGCGGCGACGGCGCGGCGGCGGGCGAGCGGGGGCACGGCGAGCCGCCGAGCCTGATCCGCCCGCCGGCCGGCTGCCGGTTCCACCCGCGCTGCCCGGCGGCCATGCCGCGCTGCGCCACCGACCTGCCGCCACCGATCCCGGTCGACGACGCGCCGGGGCACTGGGCCGCGTGCTGGCTGTTCGACGCCGAGACCGTCGCGGCGGCGAAGAGCGGAACCGACACGGCCGGGACGGAGGCGGCCCGGTGAGGTTCCTGCTGCAACGGGTGGCCTTCTACCTGTTCACCGCCTGGGCGGCGATCACCCTCAACTTCTTCATCCCGCGGATGGTGCCGGGCGACCCGGTGCAGTCGCTGATCTCCCGCAACCAGGGCCGGATCAGCGCCGACGCGATCGCGTCGCTGCGGGTGCTGTTCGGGCTGGACTCCGACCGGTCGCTGTGGGAGCAGTACGTCGCCTACTGGGGGCAGCTCCTGCGCGGCGACCTGGGACTGTCGTTCACGTTCTTCCCCGCCCCGGTGTCGGAGGTGATCGGGAGCAGCCTGCCGTGGACCGTCGGCCTGGTCGGCGTCACCACGATCGTCAGCTTCCTGCTCGGCACCGCGCTCGGCGTCGGCGCGGGCTGGCGGCGCGGCTCGTGGATCGACGGGCTGCTGCCGGCCACCACGTTCCTGTCCTCGATCCCGTACTTCTGGCTGGGCCTGGTCGCGATCGCGCTGTTCGCCGGGCCGGGCAGCTTCTTCCCCTCCTCCGGCGGCTACGAGCCGGGCCTGGTGCCGGCGTTCGACGCGTACTTCGTGCCGAGCGCGATCCAGCACAGCATCCTGCCCGCGGCGACCATCCTGGTGTCGTCGATGAGCGGCTGGATCCTCAGCATGCGCAACATGATGGTCACCGTCGCGAGCGAGGACTACATCACCGTGGCGCACGCCAAGGGGCTGTCCGAGCGCCGGGTGGCCCTCAGCTACGCCGCCCGCAACGCGCTGCTGCCGAACGTGTCCGGGTTCGCGCTGTCACTGGGCTTCATCGTCGGCGGCACGCTGCTCGTGGAGATCGTCTTCTCGTACCCGGGCCTGGGGTTCCAGCTCTTCCAGGCCGTCGGCGCGAAGGACTACCCGCTGATGCAGGGCATCTTCCTGATCATCACGATCTCGGTGCTGGTGGCGAACCTGCTCGCCGACGTGGCGTACCTGCTCCTCGACCCGCGGACCCGAAAGAGCTGAACGATGACACTCTCCCCGTCCAGCATCGAGCAGGTCATCCCCGGCCAGGGGGCGATGGCGCAGCCGTCGGCCCGGGCGCGCCGCCGCCGGTTCCGCTTCGTCGCCAACGCCAAGGCCGCGACCGGCCTCGCAGTCCTCGGGGTCTACGTGCTCCTGGCGGTGATCGGGCCGTGGATCGCGCCGTACGACCCGGACGCGCGCAGCGCCGACGTGCTCCAGGCGCCCTCGGCCCGGCACTGGTTCGGCACCACCCATCTCGGGCAGGACATCTTCAGCCAGATCCTGGTCGGCGCGCGCAGCGTGATGGTGGTGGGCCTGACCGCCGGCGTGCTCGCCACGATCCTGTCCGTCCTCATCGGCGTGACCGCCGGTTACCTGGGCGGCGCGGCCGACGAGGGCCTGTCGGCGGTGTCGAACGTGTTCCTGGTGATCCCGGCGCTGCCGCTGATCATCATCGTCACGTCCCTCGTCGACCAGGCCAGTGACACGCTCGTGGCGCTCATCATCGGCCTCACGTCGTGGGCCTGGGGCGCCCGCGTGCTGCGCGCCCAGACGCTGTCGTTACGCCGCCGCGACTACGTCGAGGCCGCCCGGGCCACCGGCGAGCGGACCTGGCGGATCATCGGCTTCGAGATCCTGCCGAACCTGACCGCGATCATCGCCTCCGGCTTCGTCGGCACCGTCATCTTCGCGGTGATGTCGGAGATCACCCTGGCGTTCATCGGCGTCTCGTCGATGACGTCGTGGAACTGGGGCACGATCCTGTTCTGGGCCCAGGGGCAGCAGGCCCTGGCGCAGGGCGCCTGGTGGTGGTTCGTGCCGGCCGGGCTGGCCATCGCGCTGCTCGGCACCGCGCTCGCGCTGATCAACTTCGGCATCGACGAGTTCGTCAGCCCGCGGCTGCGCACCGGCGGCCGGACCCGGATCCGTACCGCCGACGGCCGCACCGTCGCGATGCGCGTCGGGTTCACCCCGGTGCTCGCGCCGAACCCGGCGCCGGTCCCGATGCGGCGGCCGGCGGACCCCACCCGAGAGGACGCGACCCCATGAGCGACCAGGTGCTGGAGATCCGCGGGCTGTGCGTCGACTACGGCGTCGGCGCGGACGCGGTCCGTGCGGTCCGCGACGTCGACCTGACGCTGCACCGCGGCGAGGTGCTCGGCCTGGCCGGGGAGAGCGGCAGCGGCAAGTCCACCCTCGCGTACGGACTCACCCGGTTGCTGCCCCCGCCCGGCGTGGTCAGCGGCGGCCAGGTGATCTACCACCCGGCCGACGGCCCGCCGGTCGACGTGCTCACGCTCAGCCCGGCGAAGCTGCGCGAGTTCCGCTGGGCGGAGACGTCGATCGTGTTCCAGGGCGCGATGAACTCGCTCAACCCGGTGCACAAGGTCTCCACCCAGCTGCTCGACGTGATCCGGGCGCACGAGCCGAAGAGCACGGCGGCGGGCCGGCTGGCCCGCGCGAAGGATCTGCTGCGCCTGGTCGGCATCTCCGCCGACCGGCTGGACAGCTACCCGCACCAACTCTCCGGCGGCATGCGGCAACGGGTCATGATCGCGATGGCGCTGGCGCTGGAACCGCAGGTGGTCATCATGGACGAACCGACCACCGCGCTGGACGTGGTGATGCAGCGGCAGATCCTCGGCCAGCTCGCCGAGCTGCGCGAACGTCTCGGCTTCGCGGTGCTGTTCATCACCCACGACCTGTCGCTGCTGGTCGAGTTCTCCGACCGCATCGCGATCATGTACGGCGGCCGGATCGTCGAGGAGGCGCCCGCCGCCCGGCTGTACGCCGAACCGCTGCACCCGTACACCGAGGGGTTGCTGCACTCGTTCCCGGCGCTGCACGGGCCGCGCCGCGAACTGACCGGCATCCCCGGCTCCCCGCCGGACCTGCGTGCCATGCCGTCCGGGTGCGCGTTCCACCCCCGCTGCCCGAAGGCGTTCGACGGGTGCGACGAGCAGGTGCCGGTGCTCGGCGCGCCGCGCGTCGACGACCCGGCGCGGGCCGTCGCGTGCCATCTGCACCCGGCCGTCGCGCCGCTGTCCCGCTGACCCGCCCGACACCACCACCCGCCAACCGCGAGGAGAACCATGGACACCGACCTCACCCTCCCGTCGTCAGTCACCGGTCCGGACCCGATCGACACGCTGCCGCCGACCTTCCGGTGGGGGGTGGCGACGTCGTCGTACCAGATCGAGGGCGCGGTGGCCGAAGACGGCCGCACCCCGTCGATCTGGGACACGTTCTGCCGGGTGCCGGGCGCGGTGGCGAACGGCGACCACGGCGACGTGGCGTGCGACCACTACCACCGGATGCCGCAGGACGTCGCGCTCATCGCGGACCTGGGGCTGGACACGTACCGGTTCTCGGTGGCCTGGCCCCGGGTGCAGCCGGGCGGGCGCGGCCCGGCGAACGTGGCCGGGCTGGCCTTCTACGACCGGCTGGTGGACGAACTGCTCGGTCGGGGCGTCGAGCCGTGGGTGACGCTCTACCACTGGGACCTGCCGCAGGAGCTGGAGGACGCCGGCGGCTGGCCGAACCGGGACACCGCGTACCGGTTCGCCGACTACGCGGAACTGGTCTTCGCCGCGCTCGGCGACCGGGTCCGCACCTGGACCACGCTCAACGAGCCGTGGTGCTCGGCGATGCTCGGGTACGCCTACGGCAACCACGCCCCGGGCCGGCGCGACCTGGGCGACGGCATCGCCGCGGCGCACCACCTGCTGCTCGGGCACGGGCTGGCGACGCGGCGGCTGCGCGAGGCGGCCCGGTCCCCGATCGAGCTGGGCCTCACGCTGAACCTGGCCACCGCCGACCCGGCGACCGACAGCGCGGCCGACCGGGACGCGGCGCGCGCTGCCGACGGGCTGGGCAACCGGCTCTACCTCGACCCGGTGCTGCGCGGGGAGTACCCGCGCGACGTGATCGCCGACCTGGCCGCCGAGGGCGTGCGGATCCCGGTGGAGGACGGCGACCTGGACGTCATCGCCACCCCGATCGACGTGCTGGGCGTCAACTACTACTTCGGGCAGCTGCACTCCGGGGTGGACGAGCAGGGCCGCGACCGCGACGACGACGGCAAGCCGGTACGCCGGGTGGTCCGCCGCGACCTGCCGCGTACCGCGATGGACTGGGAGATCGTGCCGGAGTCCTTCACCGACCTGCTGGTGCGGCTGCACCGCGACTACCCGGGCACGCCCATGGTGATCACCGAGAACGGCGCCGCGTTCGACGACGAGCCGGACGCCGACGGGTTCGTCGCCGACGACGACCGGGTCGGCTACCTCACCGAGCACCTGCGGGCGGTGGCCCGCGCCCGGGCCGCCGGCGCGGACGTGCGCGGCTACTTCGCCTGGTCGCTGCTGGACAACTTCGAGTGGGCGTACGGCTACGACAAGCGGTTCGGCATCGTCCGGGTCGACTACGACACGCAGCGCCGCACCCCCAAGCGCAGCGCGCTCTGGTACCGCGACACGGTGCGGCGGGTACGCGGGCAGCGCTGACGTCGTCCGGCGTGGGGGCAGGGCCGGTCAGGTCAGTGACGGCGGCCCGGCCCCCACGCCGGGCCCGGGCGGGCGGCCGGGTCGCGGGGCACGCCGCCGTCGCGCAGCAGCCGGGTCATCGGCAGGGTGGCGGCGCCCATCGCGACCGCGTCCGGTCCGAGCCGGCACAGCTCGATCGAGGTCTGCGCGTACGGCTGGCGCAGCGCGTGCCGGGCGGTCGCCGCGCGGATCGCGGGCAGGTGCCGTTCGCCCAGGGCCAGCCCGGCCCAGCCGCCGAGCACCACCCGCTCCGGGTTGAACAGGTTCACCAGGTTCGCCACCCCGGCGCCCAGGTAGCCGACCGTCTCGTCGACCACCTTCGCGGCGGTGCGGCCGGTGGAACGCAGCAGCTCACCGAAGGCGGACTCCTCGTCCGCGCCGGGTGCCGGGCGGCCCCGGTTGGCCTGGCGGAACCGGTCCAGCACCGCCTCCGCCCCGACGTACGCCTCCAGGCAGCCGAGGTTGCCGCAGCGACAGCGGCGGCCGCCGTACACGATGGTGGTGTGGCCCCACTCCCCGGCGCTGCTGTGCGCGCCGCGGTAGCCGACGCCGTCGGCGACCACGCTCGCGCCGACGCCGGAGCCGACCAGGGCGACCACCGCGTGCCGGACGCCGCGGCCGGCGCCGAACCACATCTCGGCCTGGCCGAGCGTCTTCGCGCCGTTGTCCACGTGCACCGGTACGTCGGTGCCGGCGCGCAGCATCGCGCCGAGCGGGACGCCGTCCCAGCCGAGCGTCTGGGCGTGCACCACGGCGTCGGCGGTGCGCTCGACGGTGCCGGCGACGGCGACGCCGAAGCCGAGCACGGCGGCGGGGTCGACGCCTGCCTGGTCGATGACCGCGGCGAGGCCGTGTCGCAGGTGCGCGGCGACCCGCTCGGGGTCGGGATCGGCCGCGGTGATCGGGTACTCCGCCTTGGCCAGCGCGGTCATGCTCAGGTCGAACAGCTCCACCTGGACCCGGGTCTCGCCGACGTCGGCGCCGACCAGGTAGCCGTAGCCGGGCGCGACGCGCAGCAGGACCCGGGGGCGGCCGCCGTCGGACTCGACCGAGCCGGCCTCCTCGACCAGACCCTCGTTGATCATCTCGCCGACCAGGTTGCTGACGCTCGCCAGGCTGAGCGCTGTGGACTGGCCCAGCTCGTGCCGGCTGAGCGGGCCGTCCAGCCAGATCCGGGTCAGCAGGACCGACCGGTTGGCCCGGCGCATGTCGCGCACCGTGGTGCGTCTGGCGTCCACGTCCGCCGCCGTCCTTCCCGGCCGCTCGCGGCGGCCTGCGTTCCTGCTTCACGCCGTGAACCGGGTGGTGACAGGGTACGCCGCATTTACATTTAACAAAGTTAACTGATAACCTCCGGCGCATCGATGAGGAGGTATGTCATGCGACTCGGACGTGGGATGACCGCTCTGCTCGGTGGCGTCGCGCTGCTCGCCGCCACCGCCGCCGCCCTGCCCGCCACCGCCGCCACCCCGGCCGGCGCCGTCGGCACGCTCGTCGCGTGTGACGCGCCGGTCTGGGCCGAGGGCGTCACCTGGACCGCCGGCAGCCGCGCCACCTATGGCGGCCGGCTCTACCAGGCGCTCGTCACGCACACCCCGCCGGCCGGCGCGGGCTGGAACCCGGCCGCCGTACCGGCCCTCTGGACCGACCTCGGCGCCTGCACCGGCGGCACGCCGTCGCCGAGCCCGACCACCCGGCCGCCGTCGCCCACCCCGTCCGCCTCCCCGACGGCCTCCCCCACGCGGACGCCGACCGCCTCCCCGACCCCGACGACGCCGGGCGGGGACACCTGCGCGCTGCGGTCCCGGCCGTCGGGCAAGGTGCTCCAGGGCTACTGGGAGAACTGGGACGGCGCCGCGAACGGCGTGCACCCCGGGCTCGGCTGGATCCCGATCACCGACTCCCGGATCACCGGACACGGCTACAACGTGGTGACCGCCGCGTTCCCGGTCATCCGCGCCGACGGCACCGTGCTCTGGGAGGACGGCATGGACGCCGGCGTCAAGGTGCCAACCCCGGCGCAGGTGTGCCAGGCCAAGGCCGCCGGGCTCACCGTGCTGCTGTCCATCGGCGGCGCCACCGCCGGCATCGACCTCAGCTCCAGCGCGGTGGCCGACCGGTTCGTCGCCACCGTCGTGCCGATCCTCAAGCGGCACAACTTCGACGGCATCGACATCGACATCGAGACCGGCCTGACCGGCAGCGGGAACATCAACCAGCTCTCCCCCTCACAGGCCAACCTGATCCGGATCATCGACGGGGTGCTGGCCCAGATGCCGGCCGGCTTCGGGCTCACCATGGCGCCGGAGACCGCGTACGTCACCGGAGGCAGCGTCACCTACGGCTCGATCTGGGGCGCGTACCTGCCGATCGTGAAGAAGTACGCCGACAACGGGCGGCTGTGGTGGCTGAACATGCAGTACTACAACGGCTCGATGTACGGCTGCGCCGGTGACTCGTACCCGGCCGGCACCGTGGCCGGTTTCGTCGCCCAGACCAACTGCCTCGACGCGGGCCTGGTCATCCAGGGCACCACCATCCGCGTACCGCTGGACCGGCAGGTCCCCGGGCTGCCCGCGCAGGTCGGCGCCGGCGGCGGCTACATGGGCCCGGCGCTGGTGGCCCAGGCGTGGAACACCTACCAGGGGCGCCTCAAGGGCCTGATGACCTGGTCGGTCAACTGGGACGGGTCGAAGGGCTGGACGTTCGGCGACAACGTCCGGTCCCTGCAGGGCCGCTGAGCCGGCGGGGCTCCACGCTCCACCCCCGGCGCGGAGCCCCGCCGCTGGCGCCTCTTGCGAGACCCTGCGAGGCTGGCGCTCGTGTATGACTACGACCTGCTGGTGCTGGGCTCCGGACCGAGTGGACAGAAAGCGGCGATCGCCGCGGCCAAGCTGGGCCGCCGGGTGGCGATCGTCGACCGCCGCGACATGCTCGGCGGGGTGTGCATCAACACCGGGACCGTGCCCTCCAAGACGCTGCGCGAAGCCGTCCTCTACCTGACCGGGCTGAGCCAGCGCGACCTCTACGGCAGCAGCTACCGGGTCAAGGAGGACATCACCGTCGCCGACCTGGCCGCCCGCACCCAGCACGTGATCACCCGGCAGACCGACGTCATCCGCAACCAGCTGGCCCGCAACAAGGTCTCGCTGATCACCGGCACCGGCCGGTTCGCCGACGCCCACTCCGTGTGGGTGGACGCCGGCTCCGGCCGGGAGACCCGGGTCAGCTTCGACAAGGCGGTCATCGCCGCCGGCACCCGCCCGGCCCGCCCGGACAGCGTCGACTTCGACGACCGGACGATCGTCGACTCCGACGGCGTCATCAACCTCCAGGCCGTCCCGCGCAGCATGGTCGTGGTCGGCGCCGGCGTGATCGGCATGGAGTACGCGTCCCTGTTCGCCGCGCTCGGCACCAAGGTGACTGTGGTCGAGCGCCGCCCGCGGATGCTGGACTTCTGCGACGAGGAGATCGTCGAATCCCTGAAGTACCACCTGCGGGACCTGTCGGTGACCTTCCGCTTCGGCGAGGAGGTGGCCGCCGTGGAGAAGCACCGCAGCGCCGCGCTCTGCGTGCTGCGCAGCGGCAAGAAGATCGCGGCGGACACCGTGATGTACTCCGCCGGGCGCCAGGGGCAGACCGACGACCTCGCGCTGGAGGCGGCCGGGCTCACCGCCGACCACCGGGGCCGGATCACCGTCGACGCGGACTACCGCACCGGCGTCGAGAACATCTACGCCGTCGGCGACGTGATCGGCTTCCCCGCGCTGGCGTCCACCTCGATGGAACAGGGCCGGCTGGCCGCCCAGCACGCCTGCGGCGAACCGGCGCGCGGCATGTCGGACCTGCAACCGATCGGCATCTACACCATCCCGGAGATCAGTTTCGTCGGGAAGACCGAGGAGGAGCTGACCGACGCGTCCGTCCCGTTCGAGGTGGGCATCGCCCGCTACCGGGAACTGGCCCGTGGCCAGATCGTCGGCGACTCGTACGGGATGCTGAAGCTGCTGGTGTCACCCGAGAACGGGCGGCTGCTCGGGGTGCACGTGTTCGGCACCGGCGCCACCGAGATCGTCCACATCGGGCAGGCGGTGATGGGCTGCGGCGGTACCGTCGACTACCTGCTCGACGCGGTGTTCAACTACCCGACGCTGGCCGAGGCGTACAAGGTGGCCGCGCTGGACGCCGCCAACAAGATCCGCAACATCACCCGCATCGACACCTGACCCCGCCCCTCCCCCGCCCGCCCCGCCCCTCCTCGTTGATCTTGCACTTTCGGCCCGCCGCCCACCCGTTATGCCGGCTATGCCCGGGCGGCACGTGCAAGATCGGCGGGGATAGGGGGCGGGGCGGGGCGGTGGGAGGGTGGGTCAGCGGCCTACGGCGTAGCCCTGGGCGCCTCGGGGATTCGCGGCGGCGGACAGGACCCCGGTGCGCGGGTCGCGTGTCACCGCGCACATGCGGCCCAGGCTCCACGGGTCGGACAGGCGGACGGTGTGGCCGCGGGCGCGCAGGCCGGCCAGCACGTCGGGGTCGATCCGGTCCTCCAGCACCAGCACGCCGGGCTCGACCTCGCGCGGATAGAACGACGCCGGGAAGCTCGTGGTGTGCCACGTGGGGGCGTCGATCGCCTCCTGCAACTCCTGCTCGCCGGCCAGGTGCCGCAGCAGGAACAGCAACTGCCACTGGTCCTGCTGGTCACCGCCGGGCGTACCGCAGGCCATCACCGGCTCGCCGTCGCGCAGCACGAGCGTCGGGCTGAGCGTGGTACGCGGTCGCCGGCCCGGCCGCAGCGTCGACGCGAGCCCCTCCTCCAGCCAGCACATCTGCAACCGGCTGCCGAGCGGGAAGCCCAGTTCCGGGATGGTGGGCGAGCTCTGCAGCCAGCCGCCGCTGGGCGTGGCGGAGATGATGTTGCCCCACCGGTCCACCACGTCGACGTGGCAGGTGTCGCCGCGGGTCACGCCGTCGGCCCGGACCGTGGGTTCGCCGGTGCTCGGGTCCTGCGGGACGGCCCCGCGACGCACGTCGGCGTGCAGGTGCGACGGAAGCCGGGACGGCTCGCCCACCGGGCTGCCGGGGCGCAACCCGGCCGACGCCCGGTCACCGACCAGCGCGGCCCGCGAACGGGCGTACTCGGCCGACAGCAGCGCGGAGCCCAGCACGTCGGTGTCGCCGTACCACGCCTCCCGGTCGGCGAACGCGAGCTTCAGCGCCTCGGCCTGCGCGTGGATGCCGTCCAAGCTGGACGGATCGTAGACCGCCGGGTCGTCGAGCGCGTCCAGGACGGCCAGGGTCTGCAGCAGCACCGGGCCTTGGCCCCAGAAGCCGGTCTTGGCGATCGTGTGCCCGTGCCAGTCCAGCGTGACCGGTTCCTCCCAGGTGGCCGACCATCCGGCCAGGTCGTCGCCGGTGACGAGCCCGGCGTGGGCACGCCCGCTGGAGTCGCGGAACGGCAGCCGGCTGAACGCGTCGATCGCCTCGGCGACGAGACCCTCCCGCCAGGCTCGCCGGGCCGCCTCAATCTGCGCCTCCCGGTCCGTACCGGCAGCCCGTCCCGCGTGGACGAGGCGGCGCAGCGTGTCCGCGTACGCCGGGTTGGTGACCATCTCCCCCGGCGCGGGCGGGCGGCCGTCGCGGAGCCATTGCCGCGCGGAGGTCGGCCAGTGGTCGGTGAACAGCGACCGGACCCGCGCGACGGTCTGCCCGGCGGCGCCGACCAGCGGGTGGCCGGCGGCGGCGTAGCCGATCGCCGGCTCCAGCACCTCGGCGAGCGTGCGGGTGCCGTGGTCGCGCAACAGCAGCAGCCACGCGTCGACAGCGCCCGGCACGACCGCGGCGAGCGGGCCGGCGCCGGGCACCAGGTCCAGGCCGAGCGAGCGGAAGTGGGCGACGGTGGCGGCGGCCGGGGCCGGGCCCTGACCGCAGAGCACCCGCGGCGTGGGGTCGGCCGCGGTGGCGAGGATCGCGGGCACCTCCCCGGCCGGGCCGTTGAGGTGCGGTTCCACCACGTGCAGCACGAACCCGGCGGCCACCGCGGCGTCGAAGGCGTTGCCGCCGCGTTCCAGCACACCCATCGCGGACTGGCTGGCGAGCCAGTGCGTGGAGGAGACCATGCCGAACGTCCCGCGCAGCGTCGGCCGGGTGGTGAACGCCATGGGCGGCAGCCTACGGCGTGCCGGCGACGTCGGCGCGTTCCGTCGCGCCGACGTCGCCGGCACCGCCGTCGCGCTCGGCGTCGAGCGGGAACAGGCACGCGGCCTCGTGGCCCGGACCGACCTCGGCCAGCGCCGGGTCGGTCTCGGCGCACGCGGGGCGGGCCTGGGGGCATCGGGTACGGAAGCGGCAACCGCTCGGCGGGTCCACCGGGCTGGGGATGTCGCCGGTCAGCACGATCCGGCGGCGCTCCCGCTCGACGCGGGGGTCGGCCACCGGCACCGCGGACAGCAGCGCTGCCGTGTAGGGGTGCGCCGGGCGCCGGTAGATCCGCTCCGGTGGGCCGGTCTCGACGATGCGGCCCAGGTACATCACCGCGATCCGGTCGCTCATGTGCTCGACGGCGGCCAGGTCGTGCGCGATGAACAGGTAGGTGAGCCCGAGGTCGCGTTGCAGGTGCCGGAGCAGGTTCATGATCTGCGCCTGGACGCTCAGGTCGAGCGAGGCGATCGGCTCGTCCAGGACGATCAGGTCCGGCTCGCCGGCCAGCGCGCGGGCCACGCCGACCCGCTGGCGCTGGCCGCCGGACAGCTCGTGCGGATACCGGCCGGCGGTGTCGGCGCGCAGGCCGACCAGGTCCAGCAGCTCGGCGACCCGGGCCCGCCGGGCGGCGGCGGACGTGGCGAGCCGGTGCACGACGAGCGGTTCGGCGATGCTGTCGCCGACCGTGCGGCGGGGGTCGAGGGACGCCTGCGGATCCTGGAAGACCATCGCCACGTGGCGGCGCGTCGCGCGCAGGCGGCGGCGCGACCAGCGGGTCACGTCCGCGCCCGCGACCCGGACCCGGCCGCCGGTCGGGTCGACGAGCCGCAGCAGCGCCAGACCCGCGGTGGACTTGCCGCTGCCCGACTCGCCGACGAGTCCCAGCGTCTCGCCCCGGCGTACGGCGAGGCTGACGCCGTCGACCGCGCGGACCGTTCCGGCCGGCGTCGGGAAGTGCACCTTCAGGTCGTCCAGCTCGGCGACCAGGTCCGGGGTGTCGGCGCTCATCCGGCCTCTCCACGGTAGAAGGTACGGACCGTGTGCCCGTCGCCGACCGGCGTCAGCGGGGGCAGCTCGTGCTCGCAGCGGGGATCGGCGCGGACCGGGCAGCGCGGCCAGAACGCGCAGCCGGGCGGCAGGTCCAGCGGGCTCGGCGGCGAGCCGGGGATGGCGACCAGGTCCTCGCCGCGCCGTGACGGGTCCGGCCGGGCCGCCAGCAACGCCCGGGTGTACGGATGGGTGGGCGTGTCGAACACCGCGTCGACTGGGCCCTGCTCGACGATGCGTCCCCCGTACATGACCGCCACGGTGTCGGCGATGCCCGCGACGACGCCCAGGTCGTGGGTGACCCAGACGACGGCGGTGCCCAGCCGTGCCTGCAGGTCGGCGACCAGTTCGATGATCTGCGCCTGGGTGGTGACGTCGAGCGCGGTGGTCGGCTCGTCGGCGATCAGCAGGTCCGGCTCGCAGGCGAGCGCCATGGCGATGGCGACGCGTTGGCGCATGCCGCCGGAGAACTGGTGCGGGTACGCGTCGACGCGCCGCGCGGCCGACGGGATGCCCACCAGTTCCAGCATCTCCACCGCCCGGTCGCGGGCGGCGCGGCGGGTCAGGCCGAGGTGTTCCTCGGCCGCCTCGGTGACCTGCCGCCCCACCGGCAGCACCGGGTTGAGCGAGGTCATCGGATCCTGGAAGACGAAGCCGACGTGCCGGCCGCGGACCTTGCGGCGGCGGTCGTCGGGCAACGCGGTCAGCTCGTGGTCGAGCAGCCGCACCCGGCCGGTGACCGTGGCGGCGCGCGGGGCGAGGCCGGTGGCGGCGAGCAGGGTCATGCTCTTGCCGCTGCCGGACTCGCCGACCAGCGCGAACGTCTCCCCCGGCCGTACCTGCCAGGACACCCCGGCGACGGCACGGACCGGGCCACGGCGGGTGCCGACGGTCACGGTGAGGTCGTCCACGGACAGCACCGTCGAGTCGGTGCTCGGCCGCTGACGCCGGCTCGGCATGCGTTCGGCGCGCTCGGTGGGTTCGGTGCGCTCGGTCATGGGGTGCTCCTGCGGGCCTCGCCCAGGGTGAGCTGGCGCGGGTCGAGCACGTCACGCAGCGCGTCGCCGACCAGGTTGAACGCCAGCACGGTGAGGAAGATCGCCGCGCCCGGGAACACGCCCAGCCACCACGCGTCGGTGACGAAGCCACGCCCGTCGAACAGCATCCGGCCCCAGGCCGGCGCGGGCGGCTGGATGCCGAGGCCGAGGAAGGACAGGGCGGCCTCGGAGAGGATCGCGAACGCCAGCGACAGCGACGTCTGCACGATCAGCGGAGCGGCGATGTTCGGCAGCACGTGCCGGCGCATGATGCGCAGGTCGGACGCGCCGATGGAGACGGCGGCCCGGACGAACACCTGCTCGCGTACGGACAGCACGCCGGCGCGGGTGATGCGGGCGAAGATGGGTGTGTAGACCACGCCGATGGCGACCATGGCGGTGAGCAGGCCGGGGCCGAGCACCGCCACGATGGCGACCGCCAGCAGCAGCACCGGGAACGCGAACAACACGTCCATGCAGCGCATGAGCACGCTGTCCAGCCAGCCCCGGTAGTAGCCGGCGAACAGCCCGAGCGTCACGCCCGCGACCAGTGCGATGCCGACGCTGACCGCGCCGACCTGAAGCGACACGCGCGCGGCGACGAGCACCCGGCTGAGCACGTCGCGGCCCAGCTCGTCGGTGCCGAACGGGTGCGCGCCGCTGGGCGGGCGCAGCATCTGGTCCACGTCGACGTCGTTGACGCCGGCCGGGGCCAGCCACGGGCCGGCCACGCCGACCACGACCAGCAGCACGAGCACGAGCGTGCCGCCGACGGCGAGCGGGTCGCGGCGCAGCGCGTCCAGTACGCGGCGTCCGGTGCTCTCGGTCGTGGCGCTCACTTGACCGTGATCCTCGGGTCGAGGCGGGCGTAGAGGATGTCCACCAGCAGGTTGACCAGCAGGAACAGGGCGGCCACCAGCAGCACCGCGCCCTGCAGGACCGGATAGTCGCGGGCCTGCACGGCGTCGAAGGTGAGCCGGCCGATGCCGGGCCAGGCGAACAGCACCTCGATCACGATGACGCCGCCGAGCAGGCTGGCGAGCTGCACCGCGACCACGGTGACCACCGGGATGAGCGCGTTGCGCAGCACGTGCCGCATGATCACCACCCGGTTGCGCAGCCCCTTCGCCTCGGCGGTGCGCACGTAGTCGGCGGAGAGCACCTCCAGCACCGAGGAGCGGATGAACCGGGTGAGGATCGACGCGGTGACCAGGCCGACGGTGACCGCCGGCAGCGCCACGTGGGTGGCCCACCGGCCGGGGTCCTCGGTCAGCGCCACATAGCCCGAGGGCGGCAGCCAGCCGAGCACCCCGGCGAACAGCAGGATGCCCATGATGCCCATCCAGAAGTCCGGCACCGAGACGCCGAACTGGCTGAACACGCGGGCAGCGTGGTCGACGGCGGAGCCGCTGCGGACCGCCGCGACGATGCCCAGCGGGAACGCCACCAGCAGCGCGAACACCACGGCGGTGACCGCGAGCGACAGCGTGGCGGGCAGCCGTTCCAGCACGATCGCGCTCACCGGCTGACCGGTGCGGAAGCTGACCCCCAGGTCACCGGTGAGCGCGTGCCCCAGGTAGCTGGCGTACTGCACCGGCAGCGGCTGGTCGAGGCCGGCGCGTTCGCGCAGCGCGTCGTACGTCTGCGGGTCGAACCGGGTGCCGAGCGCCACCCGGACCGGGTCGCCCGGCACCAGTTGCAGCAGCAGGAACACCACGAGTGTCACGCCGAGCAGGACGACCGCCGACTGGAGTACCCGCCGCAGGACGAAGCGGGCCATCACTTCGCCAGGGCGACCGACCGGAACCGGATCGCCCGGTCGGTGCGCACCTCGTAGCCGGAGACCTTCTTCGACCAGCCCTGCACGACGTCCGGGTTGTAGAGGTAGAGGTAGCTGGCGTCGTCGACGATCTGCTTCGCCGCCTGCTCGTACGCCTGCTTGCGGGCGCCCTGGTCGGTCTGGGTGCGCGCGTCGTCCAGCAGCTTGTCGACCGCCGGGTTCTTGTACTTGTGGAAGTTGAAGGTGCCGCCGCTGTGGTGCTGGGCGTAGTAGAACTCGTCCGGGTCGATGTTGCCGAGCCAGCCGAGCATGAACCCGTCGAAGTTGCCCTTGGCCTGCTCGTCGAGCCACTGGGCGAAGTCCAGCGTACGGATCTTCACGGTGATGCCGACGTCCTTGAGCTGCGCGGCGATGACCTGCGCGGCGGTGACCGTCTCCGGGTACTCGCTGGTGACCATCAGGTCCATGGTCAGGTTGCCCACGCCGGCCTGGCCGAGCATCTGCTTCGCCTTGCCCGGGTCGTGGCTGTAGGGCGCGTAGTCGTAGTAGAACGCGCTGGCCTTCGGGATGGCGGTCTGGTTGACGGTGGCCAGGCCGAACTTGGCCGCCTTGGTGATCGCCTCGCGGTCCAGCGCGTACCCGATCGCGCGCCGCACCTCGGGGTTGTCGAACGGCTTGCGGGCCTCGTTGAGCGCCACGTACCAGTAGTCGGTGGACGCCGCCGACCTCACCACCGGGTCGTCGCCGTCCTGCAACGACTTCACCTGCTGGGGCGGCAGGTTGTCGGTCCACTGGACCTGGCCGCTGCGCAGGTTCTGCAGCGCCACCGTCGGGTCCTTGACGAAGGTGAACGTGACGCCGTCGAGCTTCGGCTTCTCACCCCAGTAGGCGTCGTTGCGCACCAGCTTGATGCTGTCGCCGGAGGTGTAGCCGGCCACCGTGAACGGGCCGCTGCCGACCGGCGCGGTCTTCACCTTGCCGGACTCCACGTTGGACTTCTCCACGATCGCCACGCCCTTGAACCCGCCGAGGTTCGCGAGCAGGTTCGGGGTGGGCGCGCTCAGCGTCACCACCACCGTCGTCGGATCCGGCCCGGTGACCGACTTGACGGTGGCGAACTTGTACGCGTTGTTCAGCTTCTCCTTGATGATCCGCTCGAACGAATAGACGACGTCCTCGGAGGTCAGCGGCGACCCGTCGGAGAACGTGACGCCCTCGCGCAGCGTGAACGTCCAGGTGAGCTGGTCGTCGCTGGTGGTCCACTTCGTCGCCAGCGAGGGCACCATCTTCAGGTCGGCGTCCGGCTCGACGAGTGTGTCGTAGACGTTCTCCAGCACCTGGAAGCTGTAGTAGGCGGAGGTCTTGTGCGGGTCGAGCTGGTCGGGTTCGCCGCCGATCGCGGCGTTGAGGACTCCGCCGGAGCCGCCGGCGTTCCCCCCGCCGCCGACGTCGACCGCCTCGCCGCCGGTGCATCCGGACAGGACACCGATGGTGAGGGTGAGTGCGGCGCCGAACACGCCGAGCTTGTTCCTGGACACAGGCCCCCCTTGCCACTTCCCGGACAAAAGAAAGTTTCGGCGAGTCTTATCTCCGAGCCGGATGATGTCAAACGAATCCAGCCAAACTGACTGGTCGACGGGGTGTTGCCGGTGCGAAGTGAACGGTGGTTCAATCCGGGCCCCGACCCGATCCGCCACCGCCGCTGGGAGTTGCCGCCGTGACCACACACGATGTCGTCAACCAGGTTCCCCCGATGGTCGGCCACGACACCGCCGACGATCCGGCGCTGCGCGACGGCGTGGACCGCGAGGGCGCCGGCTGGGCGCTGCCCGGGCTGCACGAGCTGGGCCGGCTCGCCGGCGGCGAGGAGGCGGCCGAACACGGGCGGCTCGCCAACGAGCACCCGCCGGTGCTGCGCACCCACGACCGGTACGGCAACCGGATCGACGAGGTGGAGTTCCATCCGTCCTGGCACGAGCTGATGCGTACCGCGGTCGGGCACGGCCTGCACGCCGCGCCGTGGGCCGACGACCGGCCCGGCGCGCACGTGGCCCGCGCGGCCGGCTTCTACCTCTGGCGGCCCGACGCCGGGCACGGCTGCCCGATCTCGATGACCTACGCGGCGGTGCCCGCGCTGCGGCACAGCCCGGACCTGGCCGCCCGCTACGAGCCGCTGCTCACCACCCGCGAGTACGACTTCGGGCTGCGCCCGCCGCAGACCAAGGGGGGCCTGCTCGCCGGCATGTCGATGACCGAGAAGCAGGGCGGCTCGGACGTGCGCGCCAACACCACCACGGCCCGGCCCGAGCCGGACGGCAGCTACCGGCTCGTCGGGCACAAGTGGTTCACCTCGGCGCCCATGTGCGACCTGTTCCTCACGCTCGCCCAGGCGCCCGGCGGCCTCACCTGCTTCCTGGTCCCCCGCGTGCTGCCCGACGGCACCCGCAACCCGATGCGGCTCATGCGGCTCAAGGACAAGCTCGGCAACCGCTCCAACG
Organism: Micromonospora sp. CA-248089; assembly: GCF_050948515.1. Lineage (NCBI taxonomy): Bacteria > Bacillati > Actinomycetota > Actinomycetes > Micromonosporales > Micromonosporaceae > Micromonospora > Micromonospora sp. CA-248089. The sequence goes on along the minus strand of NZ_CP192016.1, from coordinate 3,196,024 downwards.
CCTCCGCCGAGGTCGAGTACGAGCACGCGGTGGCGTGGCGCGTCGGCGACGAGGGCCGGGGCGTGCGCACCATCATCGACATGGTCAACCTGACCCGGCTCGACTGCGTGATCGGCGCGGCGGCCGGGATGCGCCACGGCGTGACCACCGCCGTGCACCACGCCACGCACCGGCGGGCGTTCGGCGCCTACCTGGCCGACCAGCCGCTGATGCGCAACGTGCTGGCCGACCTGGCGGTGGAGTCCGAGGCGGCCACCGTCCTGATGATCCGGCTGGCGGGCGCGACCGACCGGTCGGCGCGCGGCGACGACGGCGAGACCGCGTTCAAGCGCCTCGCGCTCGCCGTCGGCAAGTACTGGGTGTGCAAGCGCTGGCCGGGGCACGCCGCCGAGGCGCTGGAGTGCCTGGGCGGCAACGGCTACGTGGAGGAGTCCGGCATGCCGCGGCTGTTCCGCGAGTCGCCGCTGAACTCGATCTGGGAGGGCTCCGGCAACGTCGCCGCGCTGGACGTGCTGCGCGCGCTCACCCGGGAACCGCAGGTGCTCGCCGCGTACGAGGCGGAGGTGGCCGCCGCGGCCGGGGCGGACGCCCGGCTGGACGCCGCGGTGCGCCGGGTGCGCGACGAGCTGTCCGACCACACCGACCTGGAGCTGCGTGCCCGGCGGGTGGTCGAGCGGCTGGCGCTGGTGCTGCAGGGCGCGCTGCTGGTGCGCCACGGCCACCCGGCGGTCGCCGACGCGTTCTGCGCGTCCCGGCTCGACGGCGACCACGGGCAGGCGTACGGGACGCTGCCGGGCGGGCTGGACCTGGCAGCGATCATCGACCGCGCCACCCCCAAGATCGGCTGAGGGGGTGGTGATGCGGCTCGCCTCGATACATCTGTACCCGGTCAAGTCCCTCGGCGGCGTCGACGTCGACCGGGCCGTGGTCGAGCCGTGGGGCCTGCGTCACGACCGCCGCTGGGTGGTGCTGCGCCCCGACGGCGGCAAGGTGGGCTCGACCGCCCTGCCGGCGCTGCTCGGCCTGACCGCCGCGCCCGGCCCCGGGTCGATCACGCTCACCGCCCGCGACGGGTCGACGCTGACAGTCGCCGAACCGGTCGACGGGCCGGCCGTCCCGACCGACGTGTCGCGACTGGACACGGTCCGGCTCGCCGCCGACGAGGCCCACGACTGGCTCTCCGCGCGGCTGGGCCTGCCCGTACGGCTGGCCTGGTTGGACGATCCGCGCCGCCGGCCGATGTCGGCCGAGCACGGCGGCGGTCCCGGTGATCCGCTGAACCTCTCCGACGCCGGGCCGCTGCTGGTCGCCACGGCGCCGTCGCTGCGGCGGCTGCGGGACTGGATCGTCGAGGGCGCGCTGGAACGCGGCGAGCCCGCGCCGGAGCCGCTGGCGATGGCCCGGTTCCGGCCGACTGTGGTGCTCGACGGGCCGGTCGAACCGTTCGCCGAGGACGGTTGGACGCGAGTGCGCATCGGCGCCGTCGACTTCCGGTTCTCCGAACGCTGCGATCGCTGCTCGGTGACGCTCATCGACCCGGAGACGCTCGCCAGCGGGAAGGAACCGATCCGGACGCTGTCCCGGCACCGGCGCCACGACGGGAAGACCTGGTTCGGCATCCGCCTGGTCCCGCTGAGCACCGGCGAGATCCGCGTCGGCGACCCGGTCGCCGTCTCCTGATCCGGCGGCTCAGCCGCGGCCCCCGCCATCCAGCGGACCACGTCCGGGCGGCACTGCCAGGCGTGCACGTCGTCGAGGTCGTCGACGGTGACCGGGCGCAGCAGCAGCCGGGACGTGCGCACCGGGTACGCCGGGTGGGTCATCGGGCGATCGTAGGAGGAACCTAGTGTGGGCCGCATGGTCGTTTCCGCCGACGACGGCAACCCGCTCACCCGGCTCACGCTCGACCAGCTTCGGCAGCGCACCAGCGTGAAGTGGCGGCTGTACCCGCCGGACGTGCTGCCGCTGTGGGTCGCCGAGCAGGACGTGCCGCTGGCGCCGCCGGTGGCCGAGGCGCTGCGCCGGGCGGTCGAGCTGGGCGACACCGGCTACGCGTACGGCACCGCGTACGCCGAGGCGGTCGGCGGGTTCGCCGCGCAGCGGTGGGGCTGGGCCGACTTCCCGGTCGGCCGGACCACGCTGGTGCCGGACGTCATGATGGGTACGGTCGAGGTGCTGCGCCTGGTAACCGGGCCTGGTGACGCGGTGGTGGTCACTCCCCCGGTCTACCCGCCGTTCTACGCGTTCGTCGCCAACGCCGGGCGGCAGGTGCTCGAGGCGCCGCTCGGCGCGGACCTGCGACTCGACCCGGCCGCGCTGGAGGAGGCGTTCCGGCGCGCCCGCGCGATCGGCGACCGGCCGGCGTTCCTGCTCTGCAACCCGCACAACCCGACCGGTGTGGTGCACCGGCCCGACGAGCTGGCCACCGTCGCCGAGCTGGCCGCCCGGCACGGCGTCCGGGTGGTGTCCGACGAGATCCACTCGCCGCTGGCGCTGCCCGGTGCGCGGTTCACCCCGTACCTGACGGTGCCGGGCGCCCGGAACGCGTTCGCGCTGCTGTCGGCGTCCAAGGCATGGAACCTGGCCGGGCTCAAGGCGGCGCTCGCGGTCGCCGGGCCGGACGCCGCCGACGACCTGGCCCGGATGCCGGAGGAGGTCAGCCACGGCCCCAGCCACCTCGGGGTGCTCGCGCACACGGCCGCGTTCCGGGCCGGCGGGCCGTGGCTGGACCGGCTGCTCGACGGCCTGGACGCGAACCGGGCGCTGCTCGGGTCGCTGCTGGCCGAGCACCTGCCGGCGGTGTCGTGGCGGCCGCCGGAGGGCACGTACCTGGCCTGGCTGGACTGCCGCGACCTGGGCGTGCCCACCGAGGCGGGCGACGGACCGGGGGTGGCCAGCGATCTGGCCGGGCCGGCGCGGATGTTCCTCGACCGGGCCCGGGTGGCGCTCAGCTCCGGGCACGTCTTCGGCTCCGGCGGCGCCGGCTTCGTCCGGCTCAACTTCGCCACCTCCCCCGCCGTGCTCACCGAGGCGGTCAGCCGGATGGGCCGCGCGACGCGCGCCTGAGAGCGTGTGCGGGAGACCCCGGGTGCGTGTCAGCCCAGGGCTTTGCGCAGCAGCGCCGTCAGCTGGTCCTGTTCCTGGGGTGACAGTCGTCCGACCGCCGAACGGGCGAAGGTGAAGGCGGCGGTGAACCGCTGGTAGATCTCATCGCCACGGGGGGTTCGCGCAACGAGACGCGCGCGGCGGTCTCGGGGATTCGGTTCGCGGGTGACGAGGCCGAGCGCTTCGAGCCGCACGACGATCTGGGTGATGTTGGAGGCGTCGCAGCCCAGTTCCTCGGCCAGAGCACCCATGCCGCGTCGCGCGTCGAGCCGTCCGAGCACACATGCCTGGGCCGGGCTCAGCGACAACTCGGCCGCGGCCGCCTCGTAGGCACGGTCGTACACGTCGACCAGGTCGAACAAGGCGGCCTCGGCCTCCGACGAGGTGGTCACGGGTCCGCTCGGCAGTGCCATGGCCCCAGCGTAGGACAGTTGCTTGATTCGCTCAAACAGCTGTGCTCCAATGATCCTTGATTCACTCAAGCAACAGGGGGCCGGATGGACGGCAGAGCCGAGCACACGGCGGGCGCGGTCGCGGGGCCGCAGATGAACGCGGTCGTCCTGGATCGGTTCGGTGGAGTCGGCGAACTCTCGCCGCGCCGGATACCGCTCCCGGAGGTCGGCGACGACGACGTCCTCATCCGGGTGGAGTCCGCGGGGGTCGGGTCATGGGACGCGGGCGAGCGTGAGGGGGAATACGACGGCGTCTTCGGTGTCCCGTCGAGCTTCCCCTACGTCCTCGGCTGGGACGGCGCGGGCACGGTGGCAGCGGTCGGACGAGACGTCACCCGATTCGAGGTGGGCGAACGTGTCTACGCCGCGACGATGCCGGTGCCGCGCGGCGGCTTCTACGCCGAGTACGCCGTCGTCGGGGCGGAGTTCGTCGCGCGCGTGCCCGACCGGATGCCGACCGGACAGGCCGGCGCGATGGCCTGGGACGCCCTGACCGCACTGAGCGGCCTCGACCTCCTCGGCCTGCGGCCGGAGGAGACACTCATGGTCTTCGGAGCCAGCGGGGGTATCGGGCACATGGCGGTGCAGCTGGCGCGGCACCGCGGCATCCGGGTGCTGGCCGTGGCCTCCGGTGACGACGGCGTCGCCCTGGCCCGGAGGCTTGGCGCTGACGACGCGGTCGACGGCCGCAGGGACGATGTGCCGGCCGCGGCGCTGGGTTTCGCACCAGGCGGGCTGGACGCGGCTCTGGTGACAGTGGGCGGCGAAGCCGCCGAACGCGCTCTTCGCGCCGTCCGGAACTCGGGGCGGATCGCCTGGCCGAACGGCGTCCTGCCCTCCCTCGCGTCGTCGCTGGGTGCGCCGGTGCACCACTACGACGGGGATCGGAGCCGCGCCGCCACCGATCGGCTGAACGCGATCATCGAGGCGAGCGCCTTCGAGGTCCATGTCGCCCGGACCTTCCCGTTGGAGCGGGCCGAGGAGGCGCATCGCGCCCTGGACGATCACTATGTCGGGAAGCTGGCACTCACTGTCGGCTAGACCGCCGCAGCCGGTGAAGCGGCTCAGCGCGCGGCGACGCGTACCCCCTGGTTGTCGCCCTCGGACAGAAACGACGCCAGCGCGGCGCCCTCGGCGGTGACGGCCGCGCGCTCGGCGCGGGTGACCGCGCGCAGCGGCGTGACCACCACGACGCCCGCGTCGACCGTCCAGGTGGCGGCGACCCGGCCGTCGACGAGCACGAACCGGGCCCCCGCCACGGACAGGTTGCGGTAGGCGTCGTCGATGATCCGGCTGCGGTCGTGGTAGCCGAGCACGGCGTTGTCGAAGGCGGGCAGGAACCGTACCGGCGCGGGCGTGTCCGGGTCGGGCCGGGGCGCGTCCGGCAGGTCCAGCAGGGTCCGGCCCCGCGCGTCCCGGAAGGCCACCAGCTCGTCGCGGACCGCCGCCACCGCCGCGGGCAGCCCCGCGAGGCCGCACCAGGCGCGCAGGTCCGCCGACGCGGCCGGGCCGAACGCGGCCAGGTAGCGCCGCACCAGCGCCCGCCCGGCCCTGTCGTCGCCGTCCGGCCCGGCCGGGTCGGCGTCGCGGCCCAGCCACCGGGCCAGAGCGACGGTACGGACGCCGGCCGTGGTCCGCCACAGTCCGCGCGGCGGCGCCTGCACGGCCGGGACCAGCGCGAGCACGATCTCGCCGAGCGCCCGCCGGTCGGTCGCCGGCCAGCGCGCGGCGAGCGCCGCCACGATCTGGGCGGTGGTGCGGGGCTCGCCGTCGGCCAGGACCTCCCGGGCCGCCGCGGCGAGTTCGTCGAGGTCGACCCCGTCGAACTCGCCGCGGTAGACGCCGAGCACCCGCTGCCGCAGCATCGCGTCGTGCCGGGACCGCCAGGCCAGCACGTCGCCGGCCGCGAGCAGGTGCACGGTGCGGCGCATCAGATGGGTACGCACCAGGCGGCGGCGCACCAGCAGGTCCGACAGGACCGCAGGGTCGAAGGCCCGCAGCCGCGACCACAGCCCGACGTACGGCTCCTGCGGCTCCTGGGCCTGCAACCCGCACAGGTGCGTCACCGCGTCGGTCACCGGCAGGTCGGCGCGGTCGAGCAGCAGTTGCCGGGCGAGCGTGGCCCGGTTCAGCGCACGCCGGTCGAGCACTGTCACGGCCGGCTCAGGTGGTGGTCTGGCCGTCGATGCTCTCGCGCAGGATGTCCGCGTGCCCGGCGTGCTGCGTGGTCTCGGCGATGACGTGGATCAGCACCCGCCGGATGCTGCGCACCGAGCCCGGCTCGTTCCACGGCGCGTCCGGCACCGGCCAGGTCGCCGACAGGTCCTCGACGCCGGCGACGATCTCCTCGGTACGGGCGGCGACGCGGGCGTACCGGTCCAGAATGGCCGGCAGCGTGTCCTCGGGCAGCATCTGGAAGTCCCGTCCCCGGTCGATCGCCCACTGCGGCAGCTCGCGGGCCTGGCCGGACATGAAGTCCTCCCAGGTGACGCCCTCGGGCAGGGCGAAGGACATCGCCGACGGGCCTTCGACCACGAACCGCAGCCACGCCTCCTCGGTGGACGCGACGTGTTTGATCAGCCCGCCCAGGCAGAGCGCGCTGACCGTCGGCTTCTGCCCGGCCTGCTCGTCGGTCAGGCCACGGACCGTGTTGGTCAGCATGTTCCGCGCGTCGGCGAGTTCGGCCAGCAGGTCGGCCCGCTCGGCGTCCAGGGTGGTGGGGGTCGTCGTGGTGCCGGTCATCGTCATCGTTCCTTCCGGTCCTGATCGGGTACGGGTCCACCCTCGCAGGCGTAGCGGTCAGGGAGTGTCCTCTTCTCGCGGCAGAATGCGTGTCGTGCCGAAGACTTCCGCCCGGCTGCTCTCGCTGCTGTCCCTGTTGCAGGCGCGACGGGACTGGCCCGGGTCGCTGCTCGCCGAACGGCTGCGGGTCAGCCCGCGTACCGTGCGCCGCGACGTCGACCGGCTGCGTGAACTGGGCTATCCGATCGAGAGCGCCAAGGGCCCGGACGGCGGCTACCGGCTGGGCGCCGGCTCCGCGCTGCCGCCGCTGCTCTTCGACGACGAGCAGGCCGTCGCGCTCACCGTGGCGTTGCAGACCGCGGCCAGCGGCGTAACGGGCATCGAGGAGGCGGCCGCGCGGGCGCTGACCACGGTGCGGCAGGTGATGCCGCCGCGGCTGCGGCACCGGGTCGACGCGCTGCGGGTGGTCGACGTGCAACGCGCCGGTACGCCCGCCCGGCACCGGGTGGAACCGGCGTTGCTGATGACGTTGAGCGCCGCCGTCCACGCCCGCGAGGAGCTGCGCTTCGACTACGAGTCGGTGTCCACCGCGCCGCCGGATCCGGACCGGCCGCCGCGCCGGGTGCAGCCGCACCACCTGGTCACCTGGGGCGGGCGCTGGTATCTCGTCGCCTGGGATCTCGACCGTGACGACTGGCGCACGTTCCGGGTCGACCGGATCAGCCCGCGTACGCCCACCGGCCCCCGGTTCACGCCCCGTGAGCTGCCCGGCGGGGACGTGGCCGCGTACGTCGCCGGGCGGTTCAAGGGCGCCACCGGGCCGGGCGACTGGCCCTGCCGGGGCGAGGTGATCCTCGACCTGCCCGCCCGGGTGGTGTCCGGGTGGACCCGCGACGGAGTCGTCGAGGAGCTGGGCCCGGACCGCTGCCGCCTGGTGCTCGGCGCCTGGTCGTGGGCCGGGCTGGCCGCCGTGCTCGGCCGCTACGACGCCGACATCGAGGTGGTCGGGCCGCCGGAGCTGCGGGAGGCGTTCGCCCGCCTGGCCCGCCGCTACGCCGCCGCCGCTGCCGGGAGCCCGGACACGCCGGGCCCCCGGTAGCGCCCGCCGCCTGGTCGCGGCGGGCCGGCGCTCACGCGGCGGAGCGGCGGTCGCCGGGGTCGGTCGTGTCGGCCAGGCCGGCGTACCGTCCCCTGTGGTAGAGCAACGGCGTGCCGACGTCGGCGTGCCGCAGCAGTTCCGGTTCGGCCAGCACGACGGCGTGGTCCCCGACGACGACCCGGTCCACCACCCGGCACAGCAGCCAGGCCAGTGTGTCGTCGAGGACCGGCACCCCTTCCGGGCCGGGCCGCCAGCGGGTCGGCCCGGCGAACCTGTCGATCCCGCTGGTGGCGAACGTCCGGGCCACCTCGTGCTGGCCGTGCCCGAGCAGGTGCACACCGACGTGCCGGGCCCGGGACACCACCGGCCAGCTCGACGAGCCCAGGTCCAGGCAGAACGAGACGATCGGCGGTCGCAGCGACACCGCCGTGAACGAGGTGGCGGTGAACCCGGCCGCGGGCGGTCCGGCGGCGGTGACCACTGTGACGGTGCTGGCCTGGTGCCGCAGCAGCGTCCGCAGCGCCTCGACGTCGGCGTCGACCGGGGTGTCGGCGGGCTCGGTCACGGTGTTCCTCCAAGGTGTACGGGGGCGGGACCGGTCAGACCGTGAAGCCGTGGAACAGCACCGACGCCAGTCCGAGCGCCAGCACCAGGTTGAACACGGTGGCCGCGCCGAACACCGTCACCGGCCGCCAGCCGGCCTCGCGCAGCGACGACACGCGGACCTCCAGGCCGATGCTGACGAACGCCAGGATGAGGAACCAGACGCGCAGGTCGGTGACGATCGCCATGGTGGCCTTGCCGTCCGACCCGGCCGCGTCGAGGTACCAGGTGGCGATCACCGAGGCGGCGACGAACCCGAGGACGAACTTCGGGAACCGGCGCCACAGCTCGCCGAGCCCGGGGCGCGGGGAGTCCGGGCGGCGTTCCACGCGCAGCGCGAAGTACGCGGTGAGGGCGACCGCGACCACGCCCATCAGCGCGTTCTGGGTGACCTTGACGATGCTGGCGATCTGCAGCGCGTCCTCACCGGCGAGCGCGCCGGCGGCGGTGACGGCGGCGGTGGTGTCGATGTTGCCGCCGATCCAGGCGCCGGCGACCGCGTCGGAGAGGCCGAGCACGTCGGCCAGCCAGGGCAGCACGAAGATCGACGGCAGCGCGAACGCGATGACCAGGCTGGCCGTGTACGCGAGCTGTTCCCGGCGTGCCCGCACCGCGCCGGCGGCGGCGATGGCGGCGCTCACTCCGCAGATCGACACCGCCGAGGCGAGCAGCGCCCGCAGCTTCTCGTCCAGCCCGAACCGCCCGGCCAGCCACCAGGTGAACAGGAACACGCCGCTGATCAGCAGCAGCGCCTGGGCGATGGCGGGACCGGCGGCGCTCGCGATCACGGCGAGGTTGATCGAGGCGCCGAGCAGCACCAGACCGGTCTTGATGAAGAACTCGGTACGGAACGCGGCGGAGATCCGGTCCCGCAGGCCGGTCACGGTGACGACGAGGTTGCCGAGCAGACCGAGCAGGATCGCGTAGACCGGGTACTCGACCGCGCCGGCCACGTCCTCGATCGCGCTGCCCTCGGCCCAGACCGGCACGTTCTGTTCCAGGAAGCGGGTGAGCGCGGCGAGACCGAGCACCACCAGCAGACCCAGGGCGGTCCAGGCCCAGAACGCGCCGGAGCGCAGGTCGGCCGGGGGCGGGGCGTCCGACGGCGTACCGTCCGGCCGGTCCACCGAGGTCGCGGCGGCCGGGGCGTCCTCGGTGGAGGCCACGGACGGCCCGGCGGTGCTGCGGACAGCGGGCTCCGGGGTGGCGGCCATCACGGCACCAGTCCGGCGGGGATGGCGCCGGCCAGCACCAGGAGCAGCAGCGCGAGGCCGAGGACGGTGGCGGCCCAGTCCTCGTTGAGGGCGAGCCGGGAGGTGCGTGCGGTGGGCGGTTCGGGTGGCGTGGGCGCGTTGCTCATGAGGGGCTCCTACGGGTACGCGCGGGCGACGGAGGGCAGCCGGAGGCGAGGGGTGACGGGGGATCATCGACCCCGGTAAGAGTTTCCTACTTAACTAGTAGGATTACAAGGTCTTCCCGCGCTCCGGCTCACCGGCGGCACGATCGGCCACCACCACGGAGATGCCGTCGAGCACCCGCTGCAGACCGAACTCGAAGGCGTGATCCGGCCCGTACGCCGCGCCGTGCGCCATCCCGGCCGCGGTACCGACCCGCGCGGCGAGCGGGAAGCTGCCGGCGGTCATGAACTTCTCCAGCCAGGGCCCGTGCGTCTGCCACCACTGGTCGTCGGTCATCCCGGTCTCCCGCTCCAGCTCGACCACGTCCAGCGCGACCCGGGCCGCGTTCTTGGCGTGCCCCAGCACGAGCGTGAGCACCGCGTCCATCTCCACGTCGTCCAGCCCGATGTCCGCGACGGCGTGCAGTTCGTAGTCGTACTTGGCCAGCACGTTCGGGCCGAGCACCGGCCGGGTCGTCTCGGCGCGCAGCAGCCACGGGTGGGCCCGGTAGAGCGCGAGATTGTCCCGCGCGATGCGCTCCAGCCGGCCGCGCCAGCCACCCGGCACGTCGGACGGGCGCGGCAGGTCACCGAGGACGGTGTCCACCATGACGTCCAGGAGTTCCGCCTTGCCCGGCACGTACGTGTAGACGGACATGGTGCCGACGCCCAGCGCCTCACTGACCCGGCGCATGGTGAGCGCGTCGATGCCTTCGGCGTCGGCGATCTCGACGGCGGTGCGCACGATCCGGTCGACGCTCAGACCGGGACCGGCGCCACGGCTGGCCGGCTCCCGGGTACGCCAGAGAAGGGCCAGGCTGCGGGCGGGATCGGCCTTGCGCCGGCGCTCCTTCGACATGGTGCCGTCATCCTACCGGCCGCGCCGGCAGGCGGCCGTCGGCGGGACGCGAAAAAGGCGGCCCGAGAATTGTTCGGGCAAAAAGAATGGCGGGTTCTCCCGCCACTACCAACATATAGCGCACCCCCGGTCTTGCCGCAAGACCGGGGTGACGGCGCACAATTGCCGGCCGTAACCCATTGCCGAGCCATTCGAAAAGCCGCGAGGAGCGGAGGCTCGGCCGTGCCCGTGATCGGAGACGAGTTGAATCTGCCTGCCACGAGCGTTTTCGATCTTCCCGAGCGTCTGTCGGCCAAGGCCGACCCGAACCTGATCGCCGCCGACGAGCGGCACTTCGCGGCCATCGCGGACAGCCTGCGCCGCTCGATCGCCGAGTTGACCGACCGGCTCGACGAGACACGCCGGGCCGCGGGCGGCCGGGGCCGGCAGGCGGTCGACCGGGACCAGGAGGTGCGGCGGCTGAGCGCGCGCCTGCGTACGCTGCGCCGCTACGGCCTGGACCTGTGCCTGGGCCGGATGGTCGGCGCGGACGGCGGCGACCCGGTGTACGTGGGCCGGCTCGGCCTGACCGACGGCGCGGGCGGCCGGCTGCTGCTGGACTGGCGCTCCCCCGCCGCCGAGCCGTTCTTCGGCGCGACCCACGCCGACCCGATGGGCCTGGTCAGCCGCCGCCGGTACCGGTGGAGCCGAGGGCGGATCACCGACTACTGGGACGAGGTGTTCACCGCCGACGCTCTGGCCGGGCACGCCGCGCTCGACGACCAGTCGGCGTTCATCGCCAGCCTGGGCGCGACCCGGTCGGCGCGCATGCGTGACGTGCTGGGCACCATCCAGGCCGACCAGGACGCGATCATCCGGGCCGGTTCCCGAGGCGCGCTGGTGGTCGACGGCGGTCCCGGCACCGGCAAGACGGTGGTGGCGCTGCACCGCACCGCGTACCTGCTGCACGCCGACCCGCGCCTCGGCGAGCGCCGCGGCGGGGTCCTGGTGGTCGGGCCACACCAGCCGTACCTGAACTACGTCTCCGACGTGCTGCCCAGCCTGGGCGAGGAGGACGTGCAGATCTGCACCCTCGCCGACCTGGTGCCGGAGGGCGCGGCGGCGGCGCCGGAGACCGACCCGGAGGTGGCCCGGCTGAAGGCCTCGGCGGACGTCGTGCGAGCTGTCGACGCCGCGGTCCGGTTCTACGAGGAGCCGCCCACGACCGCGATGACAGTCGGCGTCGGAGACGCCGAGCTGCGGCTCGCCCCCGAAGACTGGGCGACGGCCTTCGAGGCGGCCGGTCCGGGTGTTCCGCACAACGAGGCCCGTGACGACGTGTGGGAGGAACTGCTCACGATCCTGGTGGAGAAGTACCGGGGGGACGAGCCGGAGGAGGCGGTCCGCCGGGCGCTGGGGCGCGACCGGGAACTGGCCACCGCGTTCGGCCGGGCGTGGCCGCTGCTGGACCCGCTCGACGTGGTGGCCGACCTGTGGTCGGTGCCGGCCTACCTGCGCCGGTGCGCACCCTCGTTGAGCGTCGAGGAGATCCGTACGCTGCGGCGGGCCGACCCCCGGGCCTGGACGGTCGCCGACCTGCCGTGGCTGGACGCGGCCCGGCGGCGCGTCGGCGACTCGGAGGCGTCGCTGCGGCGGCGCCGCGACGAGGCGGTGCTGGCCGCGCAGCGCGTCGAGATGGACACGGTGGTCGACGCCCTGATCGCGTCGCACGCCTACGACGACGGCGAGGGTCTGATGACCATGCTGTACGGCGAGGACATGCGCACCAGCCTGGTCGACGAAAGCGCGCTGAGCGTGGCCGATCCGGACCTGCTGGCCGGGCCGTTCGCGCACGTCGTGGTGGACGAGGCGCAGGAGCTGACCGACGCGCAGTGGCAGATGCTGCTGGCGCGCTGCCCGTCGCGCAGCTTCACCGTGGTCGGTGACCGGGCGCAGGCGCGGCACGGGTTCACCGAGTCGTGGCCGCAGCGGCTCACCCGGGTCGGCCTCGACCGGGTCGAGGTGGCGACGCTGACCGTCAACTACCGCACCCCGGCGCAGGTGATGGCGGCGGCCGAGCCGGTGATCCGGGCCGTGCTCCCGGATGCCAACGTGCCCACGTCCATCCGCGACGGCGCCCCGGTGCGGTACGGCGCCCGCGCCGAGCTGCGCGCGGTGGTGGACGGCTGGCTCACCGCCCACGGTGAGGGCGTCGCGTGCGTCATCGGCGATCCCGGGTTCCCGGCGACGGACCGGGTCCGGTCCCTGAGCCCCGTACTGGCCAAGGGGCTGGAGTTCGACCTGGTGGTGCTGGTCGACCCGGAGTCGTTCGGCGACGGGATCGCCGGCGCGGTGGACCGGTACGTCGCGATGACCCGGGCCACCGGCCAGTTGGTCGTGCTCACCGGTCCGTGACCGGCGCCCCGGGGGCGGCCGCGCGCCGCCCCCGCGGCCCCGGCTCAGCGGCTCAGCGCCCGGTAGCGGCGCAGCGACAGCGGCAGGAACACCGCGACCAGCGCCAGCGGCCAGAGCACCGCCAGCAGCGGGTGATGCGCCGCCACCCACGAGTCGCCGCCCCAGCCGGGGTTGCCGAACAGCTCCCGGGTGGCGCCGACCGTGGCGGACAGCGGATTCCACTCGGCGACCGCGCCCAGCCACGCGGGCATCGTGGACGGCGCCACGAACGCGCTGGACAGGAAGCCGAGCGGGAACTCCAGCGTCTGCACGGCGGTGACCGCGCTCTGCCCCTTCACCGTCAGGCCGAGGAAAATGCCCACCCAGACCAGCGCGAACCGCAGCAGCAGGATCAGCCCGAACGCGGCGAGCGTGTCGCCCAGGTCGCCGCGCGCCCGCCAGCCGACGGCCAGGCCGACGAGCAGCATGACGGCGAGCGTCACCACCGCGAACATCAGGTCGGCCACAGCGCGGCCGAGCAGCGGCGCCAGCCGCGACACCGGCATGGACCGCAGCCGGTCGGTGACGCCCCGGTCCAGGTCCGCCGAGACCGCCATGGTGGTCATGCTGATGCCGAAGACCATGGTCATGGCGAACATGCCGGGCATCAGGAACTCCCGGTAGCTGCCGCCGCCCGGCACCTGGAGCGCGCCGCCGAACAGGTACGCGAACATCAGCACCATCAGGATGTCGAAGCCCAGCGAGCCGATCAGCGGCCCGGGCTCGCGCCGCCAGTGCGCCAGCGCACGCCCGGTGAGCGTCAGGCCGTCACCGGCCAGGGACGGACGCCGGGCCGGGTTCACCGTCGCGGTCACGCGGTCACCTCCACGCCGGTACGGGCGGCGGCCGACGCGCCGGTGAGCTGGAGAAACACCTCGTCCAGAGTGGGCCGGCGCAGCGCCACGTCGGCCACGACCACGCCGTCGGCGTCCAGCGCGCGCAGCACCTCGGTCAGCGCGCCGGCCCGGTCGCCGACCTGGGCGCTGACCGCCCGCCGGTCCGGATCGAGCACCGGTTCGGCCACGGCGACCGCGCGCAGCCGGGCGGCGGCGGTGGCCAGGTCGGCGGCGTCGCGGACGACCAGGTCGATCCGGTCGCCGCCGAGGCGGGACTTGAGCGCGTCGGGGGTGCCCTCGGCGATCACCCGCCCGGCGTCGAGCACGCAGACGCGGTCGGCCAGCTGGTCGGCCTCGTCCAGGTACTGCGTGGTCAGCAACACCGTGGTGCCGGCGCGTACCAGGTCGCGGACCGCCTCCCACACCTCGTTGCGCCCGCGCGGATCCAGCGCCGTGGTCGGCTCGTCGAGGAACAGCACCGACGGCGCGAGGATCATGCCGGCGGCCAGGTCGAGGCGGCGGCGCATGCCACCGGAGTACGTGCGGACCGGCCGTCCGCCCGCGTCGGCGAGCCCGAACCGGTCGAGCAGTTCGGTGGCCCGCCGTCGCGCAGCGGCCCGGTCCAGGTGGAACAGGCGCCCGAAGATGACCAGGTTCTCCCGGCCGCTCAGCGCCTCGTCCACCGCCGGGTGCTGGCCGACCAGGCCGATGCGGTGGCGCACCCGGTCGGCCTGACCCGCGACGTCCAAGCCGGCCACCTCGGCCCGCCCGGCGTCGAAGCGCAGCAGCGTGGCCAGGATGCGCACGGCTGTGGTCTTGCCCGCCCCGTTCGGGCCGAGCAGCCCGCACACGGTGCCCGGCGGCACCCGCAGGTCGAAGCCGTCCAGCGCCACGTTGTCCCCGTACCGCTTGCGCAGGCCCTCCGCGAGGATTGCGTGTTCCACGTCTGTCCCCCTCCGTTGACGACGGCCACTAACGTACAACGTACGGTAGGGCGTCCGCCAACGGATTCAGTCGACCACGCGGTGCTCCCACGCCCAGACCGCGATCTCGGTACGGTTGCGCAGGCCGAGCTTCGTCTGCACCGCGGAGACGTGGCTCTTGACGGTGCTCAGCGAGATGAACAGCTCGGCACCGATCTCCAGGTTGGTGCGGCCCCGGGCGATCTCGCGCACCACCTCGACCTCCCGCTCGGACAACGCCGGGCGGCGGTCGTCGCGGGATGGTGCGGGCGGGGTCAGGTGGCGCAGCAGCCGGACCGTCACCGACGGGGAGACCAGCGCGTCGCCCTGGTGCGCCGCCCGGACCGCCTCCACCAGCAGGGCCGGTCCGGCGTCCTTGAGCAGGAACCCGGCCGCTCCCCCGCGCAACGCGCCGTAGACGTACTCGTCCAGGTCGAACGTGGTGACCACGACGACCCGCAGTGGGTCGGCCACCTCGGGCCCGGCGAGCGCCCGGGTCACCTGGAGCCCGTCGAGCCGCGGCATCCGGATGTCCACCAGGCAGACATCGGGACGCAGCCGGCGGGCCTGGGCGACCGCGTCGACGCCGTCGGACGCCTCGGCCACCACCGTGATGTCCGGCTGGTCCTCCAGGATCAGCCGCAAACCGCCGCGCACCATCGCCTGGTCGTCGGCGAGCAGCACCCGGATCGCCATCACTGCCGCCCGCACGGCACGGAGGCCCGCACCGACCACCCGGTGCCGGGGCGCGGTCCGGCGTGCAGCGTGCCGCCGAGGGCCTCGACGCGCTCCCGCAGGCCGATCAGTCCGTATCCGCCCCGGGACTCGGCGGGCGTGCCGGACGCGTCGTCGGTCACCTCGACCACCACCGCGTCCGGCTCCCGCACCACGTCCACGGTGACCTGCCCGGCGTGCGGGGCGTGCCGGGCCACGTTGGTCAGCGCCTCCCGGACGATCCGGTGCACGGTGCTGGTGACCTCCGGCGGCCAGGCCGTCTCCCCCGGCAGCCGCAGCCGCACCGGCGGGCCCTGCCGGCGGAACCGCTCGACCAGCTCCTCGATCTGCTCGGTACCGGCCGAGGCCGGGGGCGCGTCGGCGGTGTCGCGCAGCACCCCGACCAGGCGGCGCATGGCCCGCAGCGCCTCGCCGCCGGCCGCCTCGATCCCGGCCAGCGACGCCGTGGCGCGCGCCGGATCACGCCGCCCGACCAGGTGGGCGGCCTGCGCCTGTACCACGATGCCGGTGACGTGGTGGGCCACCACGTCGTGCAGTTCCCGGGCCAACTCCAGGCGCTCGTCGCGGCGTACCCGCTCGGCCGTGGCCCGGGCCCGCTCGTCGAGCAGCCGCAGCGTGAGCCCGGTGGCGACGCCGCCGAGCCAGCACAGGGCGTTGAGCGCGACCACCCCGGAACCGCCCGCGCCCGGCCGGGCCGCCGCCCACGCCCCGGCCGCCACCGCGAGGCCACCGGCGGCGATCAGTCCGGCGGGCAGCGGCGGCAACGCGCGTACCGCCGATCCGACCAGGACCGCCGACGCCAGCGCCAGCGCGGGCCCCGGCTCGGTCGGCAGGTCGGCCAGCCGGGCGGCGGCGACCACCGACGCGGTGACGACGAGGCCGGCGGTGGCGGTGACGACGCGCTGCCTGTCGCGTACCAGAGCGAGCGCGCCGACCGCGACGGCGGCCGCGCCGCCGGCGAGCCAGTACCGCAGGCCCCAGCTCGCGGCGATCGCCACCGCCTGGACGCCGATCGCGGCGAGCAGCACCACGGCGAGCCCCGCCGTCGCCGCCACCCGGGTGAGCCGTTCGGTAGCCATGCCCAGCAGCTAGGAGATCGCGGGCCGCCGCGAACCGGCCGAAAGTAGGGGCCGTCCGCGCGCCGGACCCTGCTCGGGACCGATGCCCGCCGGTCCCGCCGTGCCCAGGATGAGCCGCATGCATCCACCACTCGCCCTGCACGCCGAGCGGCTGACCAAACGGTACGGCCGCCGCACCGCGCTTGCCGACTGCGACCTGAGCGTTCCGCGCGGGCACGTGGTCGGCCTGGTCGGCCCCAACGGCGCCGGCAAGTCCACGCTGCTGCAACTGGCCTGCGGGCTGATCGCACCCACCTCGGGTTCGCTGACGGTGCTCGGCTCGCCGCCGGCCGCCGACGCCGCGCACCTGGCCCGGGTCGGTTTCGTCGCCCAGGACACACCGGTCTACCCGTCTCTGACCGTGGCCGAGCACCTGCGGATGGGCGCCTGGCTCAACCCGTCCTGGGACGCGGCGCTGGCCCGGCGGCGCGTCGACGACGTCGGCCTCGATCCGGCGCAGAAGGCGGGCCGGCTCTCCGGCGGCCAGCGCGCGCAACTGGCCCTCGCGTTGGCCGCCGCGAAACGTCCCGAGCTGCTGATCCTCGACGAGCCGGCCGCCGCGCTGGACCCCCTCGCGCGCCGCGAGTTCATGCACGGGCTGGCCGGTTTCGTGCGGGAACTCGGCGCCGGGGCGGTGCTCTCCTCGCACCTGCTCGGCGACGTGGCGCAGGTCTGCGACCACCTGGTCGTGCTCTGCGCCGCCCGGGTCCAGGTGGCCGGGCCGGTCACCGACCTGCTCGCCACGCACCACCGGAGCACCGCCGCGCCCGTCGGGGCCGAGGTGGTCTGGGCCGAGCCCGGCCGCGTCGTGGTCCGGGGCCAGGCGGTACGCGACGACGCGCCGGTCACGTTGGAGGAGCTGGTCCTGGCGTACCTGTCCCGGGCCGCCACCCGCCCGGCGGTGACCGGATGATCCGGCTGACGCTGCGGCAGTTCCGCCTCCCGGCGCTCGTCGGCGCCGCCCTGCTGGTGCTGGCCGGCGCCTCCCTGCTGCGCCTCGGCGCGGACATCCGGGCCGTGCCCGAGCCGGACCGGCTGCCCGGCCGGTACGGGCAGACGATGCTGTTCCTCGCCGGCGGGTTCGCGCTGGTGCCCGCGCTGATCGGCGCGTTCTGGGGCGCGCCGCTGGTGGCCCGGGAACTGGAGCAGGGCACGCACCGGCTGGTCTGGAACCAGAGCGTGCCGCGCCGCCGCTGGCTGGCGGTCAAGCTCGCGGTGCTCTCGGCCGCCGCCGCGCTCGTCGCCGGGGTGCTCGGCGCGCTGCTGACCTGGGCGGCCGCGCCCCTCGACCGGGTCGCGGGCGACCGGTTCAGCACCGTGCTGTTCGGCGCGCGCGGCGTCGCGCCGGTCGGGTACGCCGTGTTCGGCCTCGTCCTCGGCGTGGTGGCCGGGCTGCTGCTGCGCCGCACCCTGCCGGCCATGGCGGTGGTGTTCCTGGCCGTGGTCGTGGTGCAGCTCGCGGTGCCGAACCTGCTGCGCCCGCACTACCTGCCGCCGGAGCGGATCACCGTGCCGATGACCGCGGAGGCGGTCAACCGGGCCCGCAACCTGGGCAGCATCACCGGCTCACCGGTCGTCGGCGGGCTGGACGTACCGGGTGCGTGGGTCACCGACATCAGCCCGCTGCGTACCGCCGACGGGCGGCAGCTCTCCGACGCCGCGTTCGGCACCTGTTTCCGCGAGCCGCCGCGCACCGGCGCCACCGGCACGTTCGGTGACACGGCGGTCTGTCTCGGCGCGCTCGACCTGCACGTGGACATGGCCTACCAGCCGAACCGCCGGTTCTGGGCGTTCCAGTGGATCGAGCTGGCGCTCCACCTCGGCGCGGCCGGTCTGCTGGCGGCGCTCGGCCTGTGGCACGTACGGAGACGGGCCGGCTGAGCGGACGGGGGCGGACGGTCCGGGCGCCTTACGCGCGCCCGGACCGCCGTACCTAGCGCTTCAGCAGCGCGCGCAGCGCCTCGGTGATCTCGCCTGGCGCCTCCTCGGCCATGAAGTGCCCGGCCGTCGTGGTGCGGTGCTCCAGGTCCGGTGCCCACGCCCGCCACACCGCCGCCGCGTCGTAGCCGAGCGCGGCGCCCCAGTCCTGCTGGATGACGGTGACCGGCATGGTCAGCCGCCGGCCGGCGTCCCGGTCCGCCCGGTCGTGCGCCACGTCGATCCCGGCCGACGCCCGGTAGTCGGCGACGATCGAGTCGACTGCCTCGCGGGAGGCCCGCAGGTACTCGGCGCGCACCTCGGCCGGCATGGCCGCCGGGTCACCGGCCCAGGCGTCGAGGAAGTGCCCGAAGAACGCGTCGGCGCTGGCCGCGATCATCTGCTCGGGCAGGCCGGGCGGCTGGGCCATCAGGTAGAGGTGGAACGCTACAGACGCGGACACGCCGTGCAGCACGTCCCACATGTCGAGGGTCGGCAGGACATCAAGCGACGCCAGGTGGGTGACCGCGTCCGGGTGGTCCAGGCCGGCCCGGACCGCGACCAGGGCACCCCGGTCGTGCCCGGCGAGCGCGAACCGCTCGTGGCCGAGCGCGCGGGCCAGCGCCACCACGTCGGCGGCCATTGTCCGCTTGCTGTACGTGTCCTCGGTGTCCGCGGCCGGCTTGTCGCTGGCGCCGTAGCCGCGCAGGTCCGGGCAGATCACCGTGTGCTCGGCGGCCAGGTCGGCGGCGACGTGCCGCCACATCAGGTGGGTCTGCGGGAAGCCGTGCAGCAGCACGACCGGGCTGCCGGTGCCTCCCACCGCCACGTTCAGCGCCACACCCTCGGCGACCGGAACGCGCTGGTAGTCGAATCCCGCGATGGCGGTGCTCATCTCGAATCCCTCTTTCGTCTCGTCGTACCTGACCAGCGTGGCGGCGCCCGATGAGCAACCGATGAGCGCGATACGGTGACCCCTGTCGAGGAGGGGTCGGTGCCTGTCGGTTTCGGTGTGCTGGGTCCGGTCACGGCCTGGGACGACGCGGGCGAGCCGGTCGACCTCAAGGGGCCCCGGCACCGGGCCGTGCTGGCACGGCTGGTCGCCGCCCGGGGCCGGACCGTGCCGGTCGGGCAGATCGTCGACGACCTGTGGGACGACCCGCCGGCCGGCGCGGTGGGCGCGGTCCGCACGTTCGTCGCGGCGCTGCGCCGCCGCCTGGAACCGCACCGTCCGCCCCGCGAGCCGGCCCGGCTGCTGGTCACCGACGGACCGGGGTACGCGCTGCGCGCCGACCCGGACACCGTCGACGCCTGGCGGTTCGAGGACGCCGTCGCCGCCGTCGCCGACGCGCTGCCCCGCGCGGCGCTAGACCGGCTCGACGAGGCGCTGGGCTGGTGGCGCGGCCCCGCGTACGCCGACTTCGACCAGCCGTGGGCGCACGCCGAACGGTCCCGGCTCGACCAGATCCGGCTCACCGCCGTCGAACGGCGGGCCGAGGCGCTGCTGGCACTGGACCGGGCCGCCGACGCCGTACCGGATCTCGACGCGCACGTCGCGGCGCACCCGTGGCGGGAGGACGGGTGGGCGCTCCTGGCGTCGGCGCTCTACCGGGCCGGGCGGCAGGCCGACGCGCTCGCCGTGCTGCGCCGGGCCCGGGACCTGCTGCGCGACCAGCTCGGCCTGGACCCCGGACCGCGGCTGCGGCGGCTGGAGACCGACCTGCTGCGCCAGGCCGAACCCGAACCAACCGGCCCGGCGCGGGTCTGGGCGGAGACCGCGGCGGCGTACGAACGCAGTGTGGTCCCCGGAGCGCGGGCCCGGCTGGAGTCGACAGTCGGGCTGCTGCGCAGCCTCGCGGTGACCGGGCCGGGCGGACTGGAGGCCGCCCGGGACCAGCGCGAGGCGGCCATCACCGCGGCCGAGCAACTGGGCGACCCGGAGTTCACCGCGCGGGTGATCGGCGGGTACGACGTACCCGCGATCTGGACCCGCTCCGACGACCCGGCGCAGGCCGCCCGGGTCGTCGCGGCGGCGCAGCGGGCGCTCGCCGGGCTGGGCCCGGAAGCGCCGGAAGCCACCCGCGCCCGGCTGCTGGCCACCGTCGCCATCGAGTCCCGAGGTACGGCGTCGCCGGGCCCGGCGCAGGCGGCGCGGGAGGCGGAGGCGATCGCCCGGCGGGTCGCCGACCCGGCGCTGCTGGCCCAGGCCCTCAACGGCGTGTACATGCAGACGTTCCACCGGGCCGGGCTGGCCGCCGAGCGGGACGCGGTCGGCGCCGAACTGGTCGCCCTGGCCGCCCGCCACGGCCTGCCCACAGTGGAGATCCTCGGGCACCTGATCCGGGTCCAGGCGCGCGGCGCGCTCGCCGACTTCACCGCCGCCGACACGCACGCCGAGGCGGCGGACCGGCTCGCCGCCCGGCACGAGAGCCCACTCGTCGGCGTGTTCACCGGCGGCTACCGGGCCATGCGGACCGCCGCCACCGGCGCCGCGTACCCGGACGCGGAGGCGGCGTACCGGTCCTGGGCGACCGGGCTGGCCGGGTGTGGGATGCCCGGCGTGGAACGCGGGCTGCTGCCGCTGGCGCTGCTCTGCCTGCGGGTGTGGCACGACCGGCCCGCCGACTTCCCGGCCGGCACCGACTGGGGCCCGTACGCGCCCTGGGTCCGCCCACTGCTCCTGCTCGCCGACGGCCGCCGCGACGAAGCCGCGAGAGCGTTGCGACGCACCCCGGCCCCGCCGCGTGACCTGCTGCTGGAGGCGCTGTGGTGCCTCATCGCGCGGGCCGCTGTGTCGCTGGACGACCGGGACGCGATGCTCCGGGCGCGGAGCGCGCTCGCCCCGGCGGCGGGAGAGCTGGCCGGGGCGGGCAGCGGGCTGCTCACCGTCGGTCCGGTTGCCGCGCATCTGGACCGGCTCGACGCCGCACTCGGGGTGACCGGCGGTCAGGACCGGCCATGAGGGCCGCCCGGACGGAACGCGCCCTCGGCTAGGGTGCGGCGATGGACGAGCTGAGGCACCTGCTCCGGCGCGCCGCCGACCACGCGGCCGACTACCGGCTGTCGCTGCCGGACCGGCCCGTCGGCGTACCCGTCGACCAGGCCGCGCTGACCAAGGCGTTCGCGCTCCCGCTGCCTGATGCGCCCACCCCGTCCGGGCAGGTGCTCGCCGACCTGGTGGCCGCCGCCGAACCCGGCCTGGTGGCCACCGCCGGGCCGCGCTACTTCGGCTTCGTCGTCGGCGGCGCCTCCCCCGCCGCCACCGCCGCCGACATGCTGGCCGTCGGGTGGGACCAGCTCGCGTTCAACGCGGTCACCTCCCCCGCCGCCGTGGCCGCCGAGGCGGCAGCCGGCACCTGGCTCAAGGAGCTGCTGGGCATCCCCGCGACCGCGTCGGTCGGCTTCGTCACCGGCGCGCAGGCCGCGAACACCGCCGGGCTCGCCGCCGCCCGCCACCAGGTGCTCACCGACGCCGGTTGGGACGTGGAACGGCGCGGCCTGTCCGGCGCACCTGCGGTACGCGTGTTCGCCGGCGCCGAACGGCACGCCACCATCGACAGGTCGCTGCGCCTGCTCGGCCTCGGCGCCGACGCGCTGCGCCCGGTGCCGACCGGCCCGCAGGGCGCCATCGACCCGCACGCCCTCGCCGCGGCGCTGCGCGACGCCGGTCCCGGCCCGACCATCGTGTGCCTGCAGGCGGGCAACGTGAACACCGGCGCGTGCGACGACCTGCGCCGCGCCTGCGACCTGGTCCACCGGTACGGCGGCTGGGCGCACGTGGACGGCGCCTTCGGGCTGTGGGCGGCTGCCAGTCCCGCCACCCGGCACCTGGTCGACGGGTTGGAGGCGGCCGACTCGTGGGCCTGCGACGGTCACAAGTGGCTGAACCTGCCGTACGACACCGCGTTCGCGTTCTGCGCCCGGCCCGACGCGCACGCGGCAGCCATGTCGCTCGCGGCCGCGTACCTCGTGGGTTCCGGTGGGGTGCCCGCGGGCGCCGATCTGACCGCGGAGTCCTCCCGGCGCGCCCGTGGCTTCGCGGTCTGGGCCGGCCTGCGGGAGCTGGGCCGCGACGGCGTCGCCGCGCTCGTCGAACGGTGCTGCGCGCTGGCCCGGCGATTCGCCGACGGGCTGGGCGCGGCCGGGTTCGAGGTGGTCAACGAGGTGGTGCTCAACCAGGTGCTGGTCGGGTTCGGCGACGACGCGCGCACCGACCGGGTGGTGGCGGCGGTGCAGGCCGACGGGACGTGCTGGGCCGGTGGTACGACGTGGCGGGGGCGACGGCTGATGCGAATCTCGGTGTCGAACGCGACTACCAGTGAGGCCGACGTGGACCGGTCGGTGGCGGCTATCGCCCGGCTGGCCCGCTGAGCGGCGTCAGCCGGGCAGACGCAGCAGGTGCCGCCCGGGGAACGGGCCGCCGTGCTCCCGCTCCCAGGTGGCGAGGTGGCGCTTCTTCTCCTCGGGCGAGGGGGCGAGGAAGTCGAAGTAGGTGAGGATCACGGTGCGGGCCTCGTCGACCGTGTACGACGCTCCCGACGGCACCGGGCCGAGGCTGTCCACGCTGACGCCGGTCGGCGTGCAGCGCACCACTGCGGAGTTGCCCTCGTACTCCTCGTAGTCCGAGCGCCCGGACATCACGTCGTCGATGCACTGCAGCAGCTCGAGGCAGTCCGGGGCGTACGTCTGGATGTCGCTGACGAGCTGGGAGGCGAAGGGGCGGAAACGCGCGTCACCGCTGGTCATGGTGGGCGCGCCGTTCTGATTGCGCCCGAACTGGATGTCACCCACAGCTAGCGTCCCCCCACCGGCCAAGCCGAGTACCACGTCGTGCCACCGGGATTGTAGAAGCCCTCGACGAGCAGCCCGTTCGCCCTCCCCTGCCATTTGTTCGGGTCGTCCGGGTGCGGGCCGCCGGACCGGAACGCGCCCTCGATCGTCTCGTCGACCCGCTGCGGCGTCCAGTTGTCCGGAAAGAAGGTGCTCGAACCGCGCTTCTGGCGCCAGACCCCGCCGTCGTCCTGCACGTCGACGCGGGCCCGGTACGTACCGTCGGCGTGCCGTTCGAGGATCATCTCGCGGCCGTCCGCGTCGACCCGGACCCGGGCACCCGGCGGGTTCTCCCCCATGAACCGGTGGTGGAAGCCGGTGCCCCGGGGCGGAGTGGCGTTGGTGTTCACGTGGCCGCGGAAGATGTGCGCGTAGCGGCGGTGCCGCATCCGGGCCCGGAGCCATTTCTCCACCGGCGTGAAGAGACCGGCCTTTCCCCGCTTACCCACCGAGCACCGCTTCGGTGGCCATGGTGAGCAGCTGGTCGAGGAGGACACCGGTGATGAGCTTGAAGATCGGGATCTCCAGCAGGGAGGCACCGAACGTGACAGCGGCGGTGGCGACTGCCTGCGCGATCTGAATCGCGAGGAGCGTCAGCTGCACGATCACGTTGATCTTCAACGCGAGGACGATCCCGGCGCACACCATGAGCCCGGTGCCGATGAGCGCCGCCGCGGACGCGCCGTCGTCCAGGTTGGTCTTCGCCGAGTCGGCGGCCTGCCAGCTCGTCTGGAAACGTTCGATGGCGTCGTCGCGGTTCTGGGTCCACATCTGCTGCGCCGACCGGTCGGCGTCGGCCACCGGAGTCCGGAGCCGGTCCGGGAAGGCGAGCCACGCCTGACCCATCTCCAGCAGCTTCGTCTCGTCGGCCTCGGGCCAGGTGTAGCCGAGCATGCCGAGAAGCGACACCAGCTCGCCGGGCAGGGTCATTCCCATGTCAGCCGAACACCTCACGGAAGCGGCCGAGACTCTCGGTGATCATGCGTTCGGTCTCCTGGTAGTTGAGGCCCATCACCCGGCTCAGCTTCCCGATGTCCTCGATCTCGACGAGGTTCGCGTCGTAGCTCTCCAGCGCCAGGTCGCGGATCGTCTCGTACACCATCCCGATGAGCGAGCCGAGGTCGTCGTTGCCCCACGGGGCGCCGAAGGCCGCCAGCTCGGCGTCGAACGCGGACAGTGCGGCGCGCATACGCTGCGCCGAGGCGACGATGTCGTCACCCGCACCGATGATCGACTCGGGATCGATCTCGATCTCGCGGGCCATCAGCGCTCCCCTCCGTCGGTCATCGTCCCGGTTCCCGGATGGTCTGCATCACGCCGGTCAGCGCGCCGGTGAGCGCGGACATCTGGCGGACGCTGGCCTCCTGCAGCTCGCGCAGCCGCGCGTCGAGCGCGGCCGAGCCGAGCCCCTGCGGCGCCGCCGGGGGGATCTGCTCCAGCGCGCGGTTGACCGCGACCACCATCGACTCGCCGAGCTCCGCCGAGGACAGCCGGCGGGGCGGGCGGATGACCTCCAGCCGGGTCAGCCGGGCCGAGCCGTCGACCTCCGCGCGCACGGTCCCGGCGTCATCGGACCCAGTCCACCGCTCGTCCCCGCCGTCGTCGGGCGGCGTCCCGCCGGTTGCGGTGCCCAGCACGTCCAGGACCTGGTGCAGGAGGTCCGCCGGGCCGTTCGCCGGGACGTCCCCGCCGAGCCCGGTCGCCGGTCCGGCGGTGGCGACGGCGTCAGCGATCGCGCCGTGGAGCCGGCGCATCGCCGCCTCGCTCTCGGCCAGAACGGCCCCGAGGCTTCCGGTCAGCGCGGACAGGTCGGGCACCGGTTCGCTGCCCGCCAGACTGCTGCGGGACGCGGTCAACGCGTCGTTCACCGCCTGCTCGACCAGGGGGCCCAGCTCGTCCTCGGACAGCCGCATCAACGGCGCGGCCAGCTCGACGGCGCGCAGCCGCCCGTCCTCCGCCGTCACCTCGACCTGGCCGTCGGCGGCCCGTCCGTGCGCCTCGGCGGTCACGCCACCGGCGGTGTGGCCGTCGGCGGTCAGGCCGCCGGCGGGGTGCGCGCCGACACGCAGGGCCGCCAGCTCCTCGCGGTAGCCGGAGACGCGCAGCGCGTAGTCGTCGGCCGCGGCGTCCTGTGTCATCCCGTTGCCTCCCCGTCACGGTCAACCAGACCCTAGCAACGCCCGGGACGCGGAGATGTCCCTCCACAGGGGAGTGCGCTCATCACCGGGCCGTCACGGGGCCCACACTCAGCGCGACCGGTTGCTACCGTGTCGGGCACCGTTGTCCTCTGGGGAGGGTCGTCATGTGGGCGGACGAAGCCGCGCTGGACGCGGCGGCACGACGGCTCGACGAGTGGGAGTCGTCGCTGACCGACCGGGCGGCACGCGCCCGTGACCTGTCCGCCCGCACGCAGGCGTTGACCGGCACCGCCCGCAGCGCCGACGGGCTGGTCGAGGTCACCGTCGACGCGTCCGGGCTGCTCACCGGCCTGCGGCTCGACGAACGCGTCCGGCAGCACTCCGCCGCACACACCGCCCGGCAGATCCTGGCGGTCACCCGGGACGCCCGCGCCGACCTGCTGCGACAGCTCACCGCGGCCACCACCGAGACGCTCGGCGCGGACCACCCGGCCGCACGCGCGATCATCGAGTCGCACCAGCGGCGGCTCGGCCCCGACCCGGACGCGCCGGATGCCGCCCGGTGACGGCCTCCGGGTCGACCCGGACGACCTGACCGCGCACGCCGCCCACCTCGGGCGCTGCGCCGACAGCATCGACGCCGCGCGGCAGGCCGGCCGGCACGTCCGGCTGAGCCCCGACGCGTACGGGCAGCTCTGCGCGATCATGCCGGTCCTGCTCGACGGTCTCCAGCGGACGCTCACCGACGGCATCGGCACCGCCGCCGCCTCGGTCCGGGACACCGCCGGGAAGCTGCGGTCCAGCGCCGAGCGCTACCGCGCCTCCGACGCGCACGCCGCGGACCTGCTCGACCGGGTACGACAGCGTCGGTGACCACGAACCCGCTGGTCGCCACCGCCTCGGACACCGCGCCGAGCGCCTGGGCGGGCGTGTGGATCTGCGAGGACATCGAACTCATCGCCGAGGGCGTACGCACCGGCAGCTGGATCGACGGCAGCCTCGGCGTCGTCAGCGCCGGCCTCGACGCGCTCGCCCTGGTGTCCGACCCGGCCGGGGTGCTCCTCCAGTACGGCATCGCCTGGCTCATCGAACACGTCAAACCGCTCAGCGAGGCCCTCGACTGGCTCGCCGGCGACCCCGCCGAGATCACCGCGCACGCGCAGACCTGGCGCAACGTCGCCACGTCGCTGCGCGAGGACGCCGCCGAGCTGGCCCACGCCGTGCGTACCGAGGTAGCCGGGTGGACCGGCGCCGCCGCCACCGGCTACCGCCGCTGGGCGGCCGAGCAGCAGCAGGCCGTCACCGGGCTCGCGCAGGGCGCCGAGGCGATGGCCGCGATCACCGAGGGCGCCGCCGGCCTGGTCGCGGCCGTGCGGCTGCTGGTCCGCGACGCCATCGCCGCCTGCGTGTCCCGCCTGATCGTGTACGCGGCCGAACTGGTCGCCACGGCCGGGTTGGCGACGCCGCTGGTGGTGGAGCAGGTGACGACGACCGTGGCGTCGTGGGCGGCGCGGATCGCGCGGTTGTTGCGGGGGTTGCTGGCGAGTCTGCGGCGGCTGATGCCGGAGATGCGCCGGCTCGGCGACCTGATCGAGAAGCTGAAGGAGGCGCTGGGCCGCTTACAAGCGGCGGGGCCCGAGTCGGCGAACCTGAACCGCGTGCGCGGCCGAGGCCGCGGACCGCGCATGCCGATGACCACGGAGTCGGTGCAGCAGATCGCCGCGAAGTACGGCATCGAGGTCTCCGACATCCGGTTCGTAATCGACAAAGGCAGATCGGGGATCCACGGAGTGACCAGGGCTGACCAGTCGGTCATGCTCTGCCGGAACGCCTTCCACAGCGAGGAGGACCTCGCCCGTACGCTCGCGCATGAACGGTTCCACGTCGAGGAACTCCGCGCTGGACGTCCGTATCCCCGAAACCGGGACGAGGCGATCGCATTCGAGGATCGTGCCTATGCTCACGAGGATCAGTGGTGGGAGAACCACCCGGTCAGACCGGAGGAGTAGCTGGTGGCTTCATTCGACGAGTGGCTCGACGCGTACGAAGTCGTCTACCGGACCCTGCCCGCCGGGTCCGACCACCGGTGCCCCAACTGCGGTCACCGAACCCTGCGCATGGTGTTCACCGGGCCCCCCGGTGCCGGGTACGGCTACGTCTCGTTCTGGTGCGACACCTGCCTGGAGGGCATCCACGTCTCCCGGGCCCCGGTTCCCGCCGGAGTGACGGCCCTGTCCACTGCCGCGCCGATCGAGGAACGCACCAGAGGTATTCCCAACTACCGCCTGGTGACGTAGCCGAACCCGTCCAGCGATCGGCTACGAGCCGGCGATCCCGCACTGCAACCGGACGGTGACCCGATCGGTCACCACGTCCATCCCGCCGAGAGCGTCGCGCACGTCGGCGGCGAGCGCCGCGCGTTGCTGCAGGGTAGGCAACCGTTCGACGAATCTGACGGAGAGGACGCCGCCGACTATGTCGTCGACCGTCAGCGAGGCGTCGTACCGAGCTGCGACAGGTAGAGGTAGTGCTTCAGGCTCAAGATGCACTCCGGTGACGGGAGACGTCCGGGTCTCACCCCACGTGGCGCACGCCCCCACCGCTGCCCCTCGATCGACGATGATCGGTGCCGCCTAACCGAGCCTCAGCCCGTGTCACCGGCGGCGTTTGTTGATGCTCGGAAGGCCGCCCGACACCGTACCTATACTGCCGTCCGGGTCGCTCCGGTCGGGTTTCCGCATCGCCTCCACGACCCGCCGGCCCGACAGGTCCGAGGCGTCGAGGTTGGCCGCGATCCGGCCGGCCTGACGCCAACTCCGTAGGCAATCCAACGCCTTCTCATCGTCGGCGACGCCGGTCAGCGCACGGATGGCCGGCATCGCCCGAGACGGGTCGGCGAGCAGGAGCCGGGCGACGTCCGCAGGGCTCAGCCGACGCGGCGGCGTGTCGTCCAACGGTACGAGGGAGGCGTGGATCTCCTCATCCTGCAGCCACAGCCATACGGGCCTCCTGCCGTCGCCGGCCCGCATCGCCGGGATCTCCCAGGGGCCGCGTCGGACCGTGTATTCACGCTTCACCGTGGCATTGGGCGGCGGAGCGCCCTTGCCGCCAACTTGTCGCGGCGCCCGTTTCGGCACCTTGTGGCGCTCCTTTTTGAACCGGGCGTCCCCTTGCACCAACGCGGCCACCTCCCCCGCTGAGCACGTTAGCCGAGCCAGTGATCTCTGCGGCATCTGACGCAACTGCCTGCGGGATGCCGGACCTGCTGCACCGAGGCCGAGCAGCGACATCTGGGAAGAGGGGTGTCAGCGATGGACGCGGCGGGAGCAGGGGCCGTCATGGTCGGCGCGGAGCAGGCACCGTCGGCCGCCGGGCATGAGCAGGTCGCAGAAGACCCGATGGCGTACGTTCTGGTCGTCCTCCGCCGACACGGTGGTCTCCCCCGGGTCGGCCTGCGGCAGCATTCCGGTCCACCGGGCGACGATGCGGGCCAGGCGCTGCGCGGCGGGCAGGTCGGCGGCGGTCACCGGCAGGTGGATGACCCAGCGCCCGGTCACCGGCGCTCGCCGTTCGCCTGCCGCGCCTGCTCGGACTGCCAGCGGCGTAGCGCCACCTTGATCCGCAGGGTCTCCTGGCGATGCCTGGTGATCTCGGCGTGGAGCGAGGCCATGTCGCCGGCGACCCGGCCGAGGTAGGCGTACACCGCATCGGGGTCGAGGCCACGGCGCCCGAACCGGGCGGGTGGGAAGCGGCGCTCGCGCACCTGCCACGGCAGCAGCGAGGGGTACGCGGTCGTCCCGCTACCCCGCCCCGGTCGATCGCTACGGTTGCTCATCGGACTGTCCTCCTCGTCGTGGAAGGGGTGGGCTCGCCTGCCCGTCCCGCGCCGGCGGGCCCACCCCGCCCTGACACCGCAGCTTCGTTCAGCGGTACGGCACCAGGGCTGCTCAACGGATCACCGATCGACAGGCACAGCGGCCGCGTTGTAGAGATCGCCACGCCGTCGTGCCGGTAGTCATCCTGTGACAGTGCGCAGTGGACGCGCAACGTTCCAAGGGCGCATTTCTGGGGTGTGCATTGACTTATTTCGTGGAAACGAGTAGACGTTGCAGAGCTACGTCACTCGTTGTTGCCGGATGGAACCAGGGAGTGCCCCGGATGGCGGAAGACATCGGTTCGACCGTGCCGCGCCGACAGCTCGGCCGGCTGCTACGCCAGTTCCGCAACGAGGCCGGCGTGACCCTCGACGCCGCCGCCGAGGCGCTGGAGTACAGCCGACAGAAGATCTGGCGCATCGAGTGCGGCCTCGGGCCGGTGCGGATGCTGGACGTCAAGGCGATGTGCGAGCTGTACGGCGTGTCCGCGGAGATGACCGAGGCGATGCGAGGGCTCGCGGCCGAGACGAAGTCGAAGGGGTGGTGGCACGCGTACGGGGACGCGGTACCGAGCTGGTTCGAGCTGTACGTCGGCCTGGAATCCGCCGCCGCCCACCTACGCCGCTACGACGAATCCTTGATCCCCGGACTGCTTCAAACTCGGGAGTACGCGCTCGGGCTTTTCCATCGGGGCAGTCGGCTGAGCATGGAGGAGCGGGAACGTGCCGTCGAGGTGCGCATGCAGCGACAAGCTCTGCTGACCCGCCGTCTTCCTACGCCCCCACGGCTGGAGGCCGCTCTCTCGGAGGCAGTGCTCCGGCGTCCGGTCGGCGGTGCATCTGTCATGGTCAACCAACTCAGCCACCTGCTCGAAACCTCCGAACTGCCGAACGTGTCGGTGCGCGTGGTGCCGCTGGCCGCCGGGCCGCATCCCGGCGCGGTGGCCGGATCCTTCGTCATCCTCGACTTTCCCGCCACGAAAGGCGGACGAGCAGCGCCTGAGCCCTCCGTCGTCTACAGCGAGTCCTTGACCGGCGCCCTCTACCTCGACAAGCCCGACGAGCTGGCAGCCTACGAGAACACCTGGAAGGGCGTAGATGCTCTCGCATTGGGTGAGGCAGAATCGAGAGACATGATCAAGAGGATCATCGGGGAGACGCGGCATGACTGATCTGACCGGCGCTCGTTGGCGCAAGAGCACTCGCAGCGGCGACAACGGTGGCGACTGCGTCGAGGTCGCCACCAACCTCCCCGGCATGGTCGCGGTACGGGATTCGAAAGACCCCGACGGCCCGCTATTGAGCTTCGAGCCGGCTGCCTGGGCCGCATTCGTGGCCACGATGAGAAGCGACAGGTCGGTCTGAGGCGGGCGTCAGGGTGTAGTCATCAGATTCGGGCACAAGCGCGCTACCGGCTCTGGCCGACACCTTGCGGCCGCAGACCAGGGCATCGGTATGCCGTGTGCTCGCTTCGGTGCCGCATCCAGAACACCACGTCGAGGGTGCGCAGGCGCGATACCTCCTGCGGCAACCTCGCCTGAGCCTGCAGTTCCGCGAGGCGCCCAACGAGCATGCCGCTGTCCTCGCGAAGACGGCCGTGCAGCCAACGCCAGAACCCCCTGCGGGTTCCGAACGCGCAGGAGACGATTTCGTCGTAAACGGGCACCAGCGCCGGGCGCTTTCGCGCCAGCAGCTTTCCTGCAATCACCCAGCCGATACCGTCGGCCTTTTTGACAAGACGCCATGCTCGGTCGGCGTGGCTTCCATCGTCGACGAAGGCAAGGGCACCTTCATCGCTCAGGTCAACCTCGGTCGGGATCCCGGCCAGGTGAGCCGACAACTCCCGGCCAAGCCGCCCCTGCAGCAGGTCGAGGGCCGCATGAGGGGGTACCCGCACGCTGAGCAACTCGATCGCGATCAGGTCGTCGGCGGTGACGACGTTACAGGAATCCGGACGGTCCCCACCGCCACCGAGCCGCTCGAACTGGCTACCGGTACGAGGCGTCGCACCTCCGAGCCCGAAGTACGCTTGAAGCTCGGGTACCGAGCGAGGGCTGTCCAAGACCGCAAGGACTTCGACGAGAGACAGTGGACGTCTCATGCCCCACTTCCGATCGCCACGCGCCGCCGAATCTCCTTGAGCGCCACCACATCACCGGCTCGTGCGTCCTCGGCGGACCAGAAGTCCAGCCCGTCGGTTGCCCTACGTGTGGCACTGATCTCTGGTCCGTACACATCGATCTTCACCGCCTCGCCGGCGGCGCTGGGGGACGCATGAGTACGGTTGCCGTACCGGATGGTGCCATCGGCGAGCAGTTCGGCAACATACTGTTTGCCGAGGTATTTCGCATACAGCTTGGTACCGGGACGCAGTCGGCCAGCCTTGATCAGGTCGACAAGCTTGACTGCGCGCTCCGCATCCGAAACCGGCCGCTTGGCGGTACGCCGAGTGGCGGACCCAGGTGGTTGCGATCGAGGAGGCCGCGGGGCCGGCAAGACAGGCGGCGCGGCTGCTGGCGGCATTGCCGCAGGGACCACCACCGCCGGACCGGTGCCACTGCCGGTGGCAGACGCGGCGGACGAAGGGAAATCGAAGCTGGCGCGCACTCTGACGAGGCTGGATCGCACCTCGTCCCGCGTCAGCCGGCCGAGCCGGCGATCGAGCATCGCCACCATCTCGGGTGCAGGCTCTCCTGCCTCGAACAGTTTCCGCAGCTCCGCATGTACCTGCCGATCGACGAAATAGCTTTTCCACAATTCCTCGATGCGGTTGTCGCGCATGTTCTCTTTGCTGAGCAAGGAGAGCAGCTCAACAGCGCCCTCGAAGTCCTCCTCGAGCCGCACCGCGCGAAAGAGCTTGTGCTCGATGGGGACCGGAGCGTGGGCGTTGTAGATGCGCCATTCCGCCCCGTCCGTCAGGGCGACCCACTCCACGCCCGCGACAGCGGCATAACTGATGGTCTGGTTGGCCCAGCGCGGATCGTCGAGGTTCTCGCCGAGCCCTTTGGCCTCGATGAACAAGCGTGGGGTGCGCAGCAGCAGGAGGGCGTAGTCCACGGGGTTGTCGGCACCGCGGCGCCGGTACTCGCGGTGCACCTCGTCGACGTCGAAGAGATCCCAGCCCAGTGCTCCGATGATCGGCTCGATGAGTCCGGCCTTGGTGTTCTGCTCACCGATGCGCTGGTGTTGGCGCCGGAAGCGTGCCAACCGGTCAAGGCATTGCTTGACGGCGTCTTCCAGTTCGAACATGCTCCTCATCTTTCACGCTGTGTTGCCCCGGACGAAGTCCGGCCCGTCGATCCGGGCGTCTCTTCCCCCAGCCGATGCAGGTGGTTCAATAGCGCTTGAATCTCAGCTGCCGGCGCAGACCCTGACCCGTGGAGCGCGCCGATGTCACGCCGCAGTCCCTCCAGCTGATGCCGCGCCTCGGGAACGTCACCCAGGCCAGCGATAAGCATGGCGATCTGCTGCCGTAGGGGAAAAAGTTCCGGCGAGTCCGGCCGCATCACCTGCTGTTCCTCGGCGAGAAGCGCGCGCAGTTCTCTCAACGCCTCGGTCGCCTCGCCCAGCTCCGCCTGACAGCTCGCTGCCTGCTGCCGGCACTGCCAGATCAACTCTTCGTCCGGCACGGGACGCTTGGCGAGATCGACGACGAGGCGTTGGAACTCCGGAAGCGCCTGCCGGAACGCGCCGGCCAGGACGTACAGGTTCGCCAGGTTGAGCCGCAGCTCCAAGATCCGCGGTTGTCTGGCCGCATGCCCGCCGCTGATCGGCCGCAGCACCGATTCGAGCAGCTCGGCGGCCTGGGTGAACCGCTCTTCCTCGGCGAGTTCCCAGGCACGCTCCTCCACCTCGGCGAGCTGGTCGAGCGACGGCGGCTCGACGATCTCTGCCGCTGCTCGTGGACGGACGATGTCGACGCGCGTCGGCGGCAGCGGGGAGCGGGGCGGCAGCGGCCCGAACGGATACCGGTACGGCATTGTCGGGTCGACCCGCTGCCCGTCCGCCACCGTCGGGGCGGCGTCGGCTGCCTTCTCGGCATCGACCGCTCCGAACGGCGCCAGCATCTCGTAGACCTCGACCGCCGACTCGGGCCGGTGCTGCGGGTCCTTGGCGAGCAGCCGTACGAGGAGGTGCACCAGGACGTCCGGCACACCCGCGCGGTGCTCCGAGACCGACGGGACGGGGTCGTTCAAGTGCCGGTGCAGCATGCCGAGCGGGTTGTCGGCCCGGTACGGCGGCTTGCCGGTAAGCAGCTCGAACAACACGCAGCCGAGTGCGTATAGGTCGGTGCGCGGGCCTACGGCACTGTTCAGCGCCTGCTCGGGAGCCATGTATGTGGGCGTGCCCAGCGTGTGGCCGGTGGCGGTCAGCCGGGGTACGTCCGGGCCAAGCAGGGCGGCCACCCCGAAGTCGAGGACCTTGACGGCGCCGCTGGGGGTCACCATGACGTTCTGCGGCTTCAGGTCACGGTGCACGAGTGAGGCGGCATGCGCCACCGCCAGTACCGAGCAGATCTGTGTGCCGATGGCAGCCGCCCACGGAACGGCGAGCCAACCACGCTCGGCGATCAGGTCGGACAGGAGCACACCCGGAACGAGCTGCATGACGATGTAGAGGTCGTCGCCGTGGTGGCCGACGTCGTGCACGCTCGGCACTCCGGGGTGGTCCAGGCGTGCGGTCACCCGGGCCTCGCGGATGAACCGGTCGACGGCGGTGTCGCGGTCGCCGTCGGGCACGGCGAGCTTGCGCAGGAACTTGATGGCGACGGGCCGGTCCAGCTTCTCGTCGAAGCCAGCCCACACCTCCCCCATGCCGCCGTGACCGATCGGATACGTCAGCTCGTATCGATCCGCTACTCGTTCCTGCGCGTGCATCCGTCTCCCCCGGCAGCCCTGTCGGATGACACCGACGACTCGTCGGCTAGTACCGCTCGCCATAGATGTCGAGCAGCTCCTGATAAGCCTCCCGGACCGCATCGTCCGCGCCGGGATCGTGTGCCGCGTTCTCGGCAGCCACGGCGGCGAGTTCGAGGGCGTTGCGCACCCGGGCCAGCTCCGCCTCCGTTTCGTCCCACAGCGTTGTCACGCGCTGCCGCTGTTCGGTCAGCGCCTTCCCCACGCTGCTCGTCGAATCCCCTGCCGGGCCGGGCTGCCGGCGCCCCATCTGTGTACGCAACTGCTGCCGGCGGCTGAGCACATCGCTCGCCTCCCAGAGCGCCTGCGCCAGGATCTGCCCGCCCTCTGCCGCATCCATCACACGGTCCACCTCGGGCAGCGCCCGTCCGGCTCGCTCCGCCAACTGCACCAGGTCGAGGAAGTCTTCCCGGTCCTCGGCCTCGGTCAGGGTGTGGTGCAGGGCCGGAAAGGCCGCCTGGTCGGGCGCCTCAATCTGAGGTGGCGGCTTCGTCGCCGTGATGCCGGCGAGCCCGAGGCCCAGCAGGAGCGCGACCAGAAACAGGATGACCAGCAGTGGAGCACCTGACAAGCAGAGCACGGCGGAGACGAGCACCGCGATAGTGCAGAGCACGACGACGCCGGGAACCTTGGACGACTCCGGGGCGGTCGGGACCGCCCGCAGGTCGGTGATGCTGCCCCACTTGTGCCGACGTGGCGAGCGGGTCACCTTCAGCGGGGTGAGCGCTGTCATGACCCGGGACTCGTCCACCGCGATCCAGAGGTGGAAGGTGGGCTCGGACGGGGACAACCGTCCTCCTCTCGGCGAGGTGCGAAGGGTCAAGCGATGCCCTTGCGGCGGCGGATCATCTGGTACGCCTGCCGGCGTGCGAACTGGTTGAGCTGCGAGCGCAGGCTCTCGTCGTCGAGGTAGCGCTGCATCAGCTTGCCGTTGTCATCGTGGCGGGACAGGATCACGTCCTCGATCCGCTTGTCGCAGACGACGCCGAAGTTGCTTTCGTCGTTGACCAGGGCGGCGGCTTCCAGCGTGCCGTCCTCGGCCAAGGCGACGATCTGCTGCTCAACCCAAACCTTGTCCGCCTCGCCGAGGCCGATACCGAACCGGTCGTTGAACACGTCGATAAGTTCCGAGAGCGCGACCTTCTCCGGGTCGTGTTGCGAGCCGACACCACCGCCGACGAAGCCGGGCAGCATCTGTTCCCCTTCGGGGGACAGCGAGGCGTCGTGCTCACCGGTCTTGCTGACCCGCAGGTGCGTCAGCTGCACCTCGCCGATGTCGACGGACGGGTCCTGCCGTCGCGGGAGCCGGTTGAGCAGCGCGCGCCCGTACAGGTAGAGCCGCTCTAGTTCCTCGTCGTGATAGGGCACCACCTGGCTGAGAAACGCGTACATCCGGGTGTAGTCGCGCAGCGCGGCCCGGAAGCCGTCCGCGGCCTCCGGATCGTCGGCGGCCAGGGCGTTGAAGCGCTGGACGGCCGGCTCGGTGAAGCGGTAGAGGGCGGCGTGGGCCCGCTGGAGACCGGTCTCCGTGGTCGCCTTCCGCTCCGCCTCCAGCAGCGCTTCGGCGTACGCCTGCATCTCCGAGTCGACGAGGACCGGGTAGCCCGTGACCGTGTTCTGCGCGGTGTAGAGCAGGTTCGGGTCGGTGGGCGTGGTGGCGGCGGTTTCGAAGTACGGCTTGAACTGCTCGGCGATGTCGCCGGCCTCGTTGACGAAGTCGAGGACGAACACGTCGCCCTGCGTCTTGAGCGGGTGGGTGCGGTTGAGCCGGGACAGGGTCTGCACCGCGGCGACGTTCTTGAGCAGCTTGTCGACATACATCGTGGTGAGCAGCGGCTGGTCGAAGCCGGTCTGGTACTTCTCGGCAACGACCAGGATTTTGTACTCGGTGTCCTGTTTGGCCTTCGGCGTACCGGCGTGCTTGTCGTCGGCGGCGGTGTAACCGAACTTGCCGGGCAGCTCACCCTCGCCGAAGCCGTTGATCCGCGCCTCGGTGTGCTCGACGCCGTCGACCTCCAGGTCGCCGGAGAACGCCACAAGGGAGTCACAGCCGACGTAGCCCTGCATCTCGACGTACTTCTTAATGGCGGTGTGCAGACGGACAGCGGCCTCGCGGGACCCGGTGACCACCATGGCCTTGGCGCGCCCGCCGAGGCGCGGCGCGGTGTGCTTGCGGAAGTGCTCGACGATGATCTCCGCCTTCTGCGCCTGCATGGTGGGGTGCAGGCTGGCGAAGCGGGCGAGTTGGGCGCCGGCCTTCTTCGGGTCGACCTCGGGGTCGTCGGGGTTGGCGTTGGCCAGCTTCCAGTACGACTTGTAGGTGAGGTAGTTGCGCAGCACATCGAGGATGAACCCCTCGTCGATGGCCTGCCGCATCGAGTACGTGTGGAACGGTTGCGGGTTGCCGGTGACCGGGTGCGGCGTGCCGAACAGTTCGAGCGTCTTCGGCTTCGGGGTGGCGGTGAACGCGAAGTACGACAGCGTCTCGTGCCGGCCACGGGCCAGCGCCGACGCCGTGAGCAGGTCGCCCGACTCGTCGACGTCGTCGCTGCCGAGTTTGAGCAGCACCTTCTTCAACGCGGCGGCCGAGTCGCCGGACTGCGACGAGTGCGCCTCGTCGACGATGACCGCGAAGCGCTTCCCCTTCAGGCCCTGTACCTGGTTGAGCACGTAGGGGAACTTCTGCATCGTGGTGATGACGACCTTGGCCGTCTCACCCTGAAGGGCGGCGGCAAGCTGCGCGGAATCCTTGTCGATCCGCTGCACCACGCCGGGCACGTGTTCGAACTGGAAGACGGTGTCCTGCAACTGCCGGTCGAGGACGACCCGGTCGGTGATGATGATGACCTTGTCGAAGACCGGCTCGTTGGGACGCAGCCCGTCCTTGGCGATGTCGGGCGCGGTGTGCAGGCTGGACAGCCGATGCGCCAGCCAGGCGATGGTGTTCGACTTGCCCGACCCGGCCGAGTGCATGACCAGGTAGTTGTGACCCGACCCGTGCCGGGCCGCGTGGTCGGTGAGCTGGGTGACCGCGTGCCACTGGTGGTAGCGCGGGAAGATCAGCGCCTTGGATTCCTTGTCGTAGTGCAGGAACCGCCGGACCAGGTCCATGAACACGTCAGGGTGCCAGATCTGCTCCCACAGGTAGGAACTGCGGTAACCCTTGTCCGTAGCCAGCGGGTTGCCGGCGCCGCCGGACACGCCGGGCCCGTTCGAGCCGGTGTTGAACGGCAGGAACCGGGTCTTCTCCCCCGCAAGCTTCGTCGTGACGAAGACCAGGTCGGGATCAACGGCGAAGTGCACGAGGGTACGCCGGGCGAAGATCAGTTCCTTCGGGTCGCGGGTCTTGCGGTACTGCTCCTTGGCGTCCTCGACGGTCTGGCCAGTGAGCGGGTTCTTCAACTCGGCGGTGGCGAGCGGGATGCCGTTGACGAACAGGACCAGGTCGAGCGTGTTGTGGTTGCTGGTCGAATACGCGAGCTGGCGGGTGACGGCGAGGCGGTTGGCGCGGTAGAGCTTGAGCGCGTCATCGGTGATGGCGTGGGCGGGCTTGAAGTAGGCGAGACGGATAAGAATGCCCTTGTCCTTGACGCCCCGGCGAAGAACATCGAGGGGGCCACGCTCGTCGATCTGCTTGGCGAGGTGCTGGGCGAACTGCCGCTGCGCCTCGTCCGGGTTGTTCCCGTGGTACGCCAGCAGGCTCTGCCACTCGTGCGGCTGGGTCGCCCCGATGAAGGCGGCCAACTCGGCCGTATCTACCCCTAGCCGCTGGTTGTAATGGCTGGCCGCCCCGCACAGCCAACCCGAGCCGAGCAGGTTGTCCTCGATCGCCGCCTCGAACGAGCGCTCCCAGTGCAACCTGCTCACGTCCCCATCCCCTCCG
This sequence comes from Micromonospora sp. CA-248089, assembly GCF_050948515.1. Lineage (NCBI taxonomy): Bacteria > Bacillati > Actinomycetota > Actinomycetes > Micromonosporales > Micromonosporaceae > Micromonospora > Micromonospora sp. CA-248089. The sequence goes on along the minus strand of NZ_CP192016.1, from coordinate 3,158,126 downwards.
CCGATGTCACATCAATCGCCCCAGTGACGGCTGCAGCAACTAACGCGTGGCGATGCTCATCAACGAGGCTCACCTGTCGCCGCATGGCGTCAGAAGACCGATTTGTCCACGCGACCATTTCATCAAGCCTTGCCACAATAGCCATTTGAGACTGCCGCGAGGGCATCGGCACGCGAAGCTGCAGGAGATTTCCTTCCGAAAGGCTGGGCATGGTGGCCGCAGCGGATCTCTCAAGCAGTTGGGAACGCATCTCGGAAAGGCTAAGCAGATGAGCTAGGAACCGCGGCTCCAGCTTCGAGCCTGCCGCGTGCAGCGAAATGCAATCGCTGCCGCAAATCCAGCCATCTTGGTACGGTTCGACGAGCGCAGCCCTTCCAATGTCGCCCTTACGCCCGACAACCAGATCTCCGGCGCGAAGCCGGTGCCGACCAAGACGAATTGCGGTGCTATTACTAACGGCATGATGTGAGTCCGGCTCAAGTCTGTTGTTCTTGATGTGGGTCGGGTTAATCATTGGCACGCCGCCGCTCACGTAATCTGTCGCAGCAAAGACGGTACCAAAGGGTCCTGTCGTAACTGTAACGCCAGCCCGACGCAGCTCAACGACGTCTCCGAGAACTTCAGCGAGGGCTTCTCTGGCCGCAGACTCCCTTCGCTCCGCAAGCAGGTCGATCTGCCGAGCTCGGACGCGTGCAATGACCTCAATGCGAGACATCTCGGCGTCTAGGAAGCCGGCGATACGCCTCTGCTCGTCAAGCGATGGCAACGGCGTACGCAGTTCCTCGATGTCCGGCATGTAGATAGTCTTGTGCGTCGAACCTGCAGCTACTCTTCGGAGGTCTGGGGCCATCGCCCGCAATACATAAAGCAGGTACTTTGAGTCCAACTGATGACCACAAGTCCAGGTAGCAAAGTCCTGACTCGTTGCCATGTCTTTGCCCATAATTGCCGAGAACCCCACTGAGGCCGTTCTCGACAGGATCACCGTCCCCGCTGGATGGATGACCGCCGAGGAGTTTGCCAGACCGATCTCGCTGATCTTTTCCTTGGTGTCATGGACGTAGTCGAGAGTTCCATCCCGAAGTTGCCACACATCGGCGAGCGTTACCCACGGAACGTCGCAGTCCTTCCAATACTCCGGCTTCTGACGGCTCGGCGTATGCCCTGTGCCCAGCTTCGCGACGTACCTAATGGGCACGGTCGGCCAGCGCGAGTCGGCCAGCCACGGCGCAATGCGACTCAACTGGTCACCTCGCCAAGCAACCCCTGGATCTCCGCCTCGAGCGCCTTAATCTCGGCGTCGATCTCTGCGAGCGGGCGCGGCGGCTGGTAAACGTAGAAGTAACGGGTAAATGGGATTTCGTACCCTATCTTGATCTTAATTTCGTCGATCCACGCGGCCGGGACGTGCGGGAGCACCTCGCGTTTGAGGTAGTCGTGGATGTCCTCGTCCAGCGGCACGTTCTCGTTGTCGCGCAGGTCGGGGTCCGGCAGCGGGTTGCCCTTGCGGTCGGTCTGCACCTCCCCCTCCGGGTCACTGACCGAGAACGCCTCCCACACCGCCTTCTCCACCGCCGCCGGCAGCTTCCCCAGCCCGTTCAGCTTCATTGCGAACTCGGCGCGCGTCGCTGACGACGTACCGATCAGCGACTTCGCCGTCGCCAGGAGCGTCTCCCGCTCGGCGTACTTGAGGACCGCCTTCGCCTCCGCGAGTAGCGCGACCGTCTCCTCGGTGACCTCGAAGCGCAACCGCAGCGGGCGCTCGACGGTGATGCGCTGGTAGCCGAAGTCAGTGGGCTTGAAGACCTTCACCTTGGCGTGCTGCGGGTGCTCCGGGTCGTCCGCGATGGCCAGCGCGTTCACGTACGCCCGGGTCAGATCGGCGATGTGCTCGTCGGTGAGCATCTTGCGCTTGTCGCCGAGGCTCTTGCGCATCTTCGTCCAGTAGTCCCGGCCGTCGAGCAGCACGACCTTGCGCGCCCGTGCCGGGTCCTTCCGGTTGGTGAGAATCCAGAAGTACGTGGAGATGCCGGTGTTGTAGAAGAGCTGGTCGGGCAGCGCGACGATGCCCTCCAGGAGGTCGTTCTCCAGGATCCAGCGGCGAATCTCCGACTCACCGGAGCCGGCGGCGCCGGTGAACAGCGGCGAGCCGTTGAAGACGATGGCGAGGCGGCTGCCGCCGTCCTCGGGGCGCTTCATCTTCGAGATCATGTGCTGGAGGAAGAGCAGTGAGCCGTCGTTGATCCGGGGCAGCCCGGCACCGAAGCGGCCGGCATGTCCCCGGGCCGCCTCGTCCTTGACGAACTTCTCGACCTTCTTCCACTCCACGCCGAACGGCGGGTTGGCCAGCATGTAGTCGAATCGTTCGCCCTCGTGGCCGTCCTGGTTGAACGAGTTGCCGAAGGCGATCTTCGTCGGGTCGCCGCCCTTGAGCATCATGTCGGAGCGGCAGATCGCGTACGTCTCGCCGTTGAGCTCCTGACCGTAGACCTCGACGGTGGCGTGCGGGTTGTGGGCCTGGATGTGCTCCTGGGCCTCGGTGAGCATGCCGCCGGTGCCGCAGGCCGGGTCGTAGATCTTTCGCACGATGCCGGGGGTGACGAGGTCGTCCTCGTCGGGAGCCAGCAGCAGGTTGACCATCAGGCGGATGACCTCGCGCGGCGTGAAATGCTCACCTGCGGTCTCGTTGCTGATTTCCGAGAAGCGGCGGATCAGCTCCTCGAAGACGTAGCCCATCTGGTGGTTCGACACCACGTCCGGGTGCAGGTCGATGTCAGCGAACTTGGCGACCACCTGGTAGAGCAGGCCCGCCTCGGCGAGGCGGCTGATCTGGGCGTCGAAGCCGTACTTGTCCAGCACGTCGACCGCGCCCGGCGAGAACCCGCCGATGTAGGCGCGCAGGTTGAGCGCGACGTGGTCCTGGTCGCCGAGCAGCTTGCGGAAGGACATCTCACTGGTGTTGTAGAACGACAGCCCGGCTGCCCTCCGCAGCACCGGGTCCATGTTCTGCACGCCGGCGTCCTTGAGCTGCTGGTGCCGGGCGAGCACCGCGTCCTTCGTCGGCTCCAGCACACAATCCAGCCGTCGCAGCACTGTCAACGGGAGGATCACTCGTCCGTACTCGGACTGCTTGTAGTCGCCGCGGAGCAGGTCGGCCACGGACCAGATGAAGTTGGCCAACTCTTGGTGCTTGGTGCTCACCAGTTTCCTTTCGATTGCCTTAAGACAAGCAGTATCACTGCCGTCCTGCATCGTTGTAGTCGCCCACTCGGCCGGAACGATCAACCGAGCGTCAGCGTGTCGTCTCAGGCGGAGGATGCACGGCGGGCCACCGGCCCGCAGGCTTCCGCATCTGTCACCGAAGCGCCGCCCCCGCGTCGGATATCTGACGGAAGGAATGTCCGCCGGGGAATCACGTTGGCCCGTCCGCAGGGCAAACCGCGCCACGGGCCAGCCCGTCGGCGGTGAGCTGCACCAGCTCCGCCCCGAGCGTCGCCGCCTGCCGCAGTGCCGACTCGAAGGCGTGCAACCGTCGGAACGCCTCCCCGTACCGCTCTTGTTCCTCCCGCGACACCCGCCGCACCTGCGCCCGCCGCACGTCGAACCGCAGCGTCCCCGACAGACTCGACGCCTGCCGCTCGTTCGTCGACGTCCGAAGCTGGCCTGCCAAAAACCACGAATCCAGCGCCGCCGGATTCGGCCGCAACAAATAGAGATTGCGCCCCAACAGGGCACCCTCCGCCGTCACCACCCGCGCGGTGAGCTGCCGCGCGATCATCGGCACCACCACGTCCCTGGCGGCCAGCGCGATCTCCTGCCCGAGCCGCCCGTCATCGCGGCCCGAGGGTTCGCTGCCGCCCAACACGTCCGGCACGGTCAGCACCGGCCGACCGTCACCGGCTGGCTCACCGTCGTCGCCGGAGGCAGCGCCTCGGATTGGCCCCAGAAGCTGCAACGCGCCGGCCCGGACCAGCTCGCCGACCGTGAGGAACTCCCCCTGCCCCTCGTGGACTGCGGGCGTGGCCTGCGGCATCAGCGTCGGCAGGTCGGCGACGACGGCGGCGAGGCGCTCGCGTGTGCGTACCAGATGTTCGCCTGTCGCCTCGCCCGCGACGGCCGGCTGGCGACGCGCGGGGGTGAGGTCGATCTCCTCGTCGAGCAGCTCGATGACCGGGACGGCGCGAGCGTACCCGGGCTCGTCGATCTCGCCGTCGTTGGCGAAGAACCGCCAGGTGTCGAGGATCCGGGTGTGGTCGCCGGTGGCGGCGTCAATGAGCAGCGTCTGCGCCGGTGGGGGCGCGTCGGCCGGTGGGCGGCGCAGCACCCACAGGTGCAGGGGTACGCCGTGCGGCGCGGCAGCCCCCGGTGGCAGCGCGATGACGGCGCGTAGCGCGCCGCGGCGCAGCAGTTCGGCGCGGATGCGGCGGCCGGGTCGTCGGCCGGCCACGGCGGGCGGCATCAGGAGTACGGCATGGCCGCCCGGCCGCAGGTGGGCGAGCGCGTGCTGGACCCAGGCCAGCTCCGGTTCGGTGCGTGGGGTGGTGCCGACGATCCAGCGGGGGTCGTGGACGAGTTCCTCGTCGCCCCAGTTGCTGGCGCCGAAGGGCGGGTGGCAGACGACCGCGTCGAATGTGCGTCCGGAGTAGTCGTCGGCGCGGAGCGAGTCGCCGGTGGTCACCTCGCCTGGTACGTCGCGCAGCGCCAGCCACAGTCCGGCGAGCCGGGCGAGGTCACTGTCGAGTTCCTGCCCGTACGCGGAGGTGCAGCCGGCGCGGACGGCGGCGCGCAGGGTGGCGCCGGTGCCGGCGGCGGGGTCGAGGACGGAGCCGCCGGCGACGGCGGCGAGCCCGGCCATCAGGTCGGCGACGTCGTCGGGGGTGGCGTGCGGGCGGGCCGGTCCGGGGGCGGAGAAGCGCTGCCAGAGCGCGTCGAAGGCGCCCTGTGGGCCGAGTTCGTCGGCGAGGGGGTCGATGTCCGGTGCCAGCGCCTTGAGCTGCGGGTCCGCGGGACGGGCAGGGCGTTGGCCGCGTTGCCGGGCGAGCAACCGGGCGCCGACGGCGGCGAGCCCGGCAGCCGGTGACGTGCCGGCCGAGGCGAGGTGCCGCCAGAGCCGGTCGGCGGTGGCGAGTTCCGGAAGCTTGCCCTGGGCGTGCAGCCAGCGCTCGACCTGGGCGAGGTCGAACTCGGGGCTGGTGGCGCTGCCGCCGACGGGTTCGGGGAAGTCGCCGTGCCGTTTGCGCCAGTTGCTGACGGCGGCCCGGCCGACACCGGCGAGCCGGGCGATCTCCGCTGCGGTGATTGTCGGTGTCTCCTGCACGTTCGGAGTGTGTCACACCTGTCAAGCATCATGCTTGTTGACAGCGTTCACAGATGATGCTCTTATTGACGCCGCCACGTTCACAGCAGGAGGAAAACGATGCGCAAGACCACCACGCTCGCCCTGATCGCCGGCGCCCTCGTCGCCCTGGGCTGCGGCGCCGGCACCACCGACGACACCACCGGCAGCAAGGCCGATTCCGGCACCGAGGCGGCCGCCGGCGACACCGACGGCGGCAAGGCCGGCACGGGCAAGAGCGACGACAAGCCGAAGACCGCGAAGATCGGCCAGCCGGCCCGCGACGGCAAGTTCGAGTTCACCGTCAAGTCGGCCAGGTGCGGCGTCAGCAAGGTCGGCTCGTCGGCGTTCGGCACCAAGGCGCAGGGTCAGTTCTGCCTGGTCACGCTCAACGTGAAGAACATCGGCAAGGAGGCGCAGATGTTCGACGGCAGCAGCCAGAAGGCGTACGCCGCCAACGGCACCGAGTACTCCGCCGACGGCTCGGCCGCCCTCTACGCCAACAAGAACGCCGAGACGTTCCTCAACGACATCAACCCCGGCAACCAGGTCACCGGCGTGGTCGTCTTCGACATCCCGAAGGACGTCAAGCTCGCCAAGCTCGAGCTGCACGACTCGCCGTTCTCCGGCGGCGTGACCGTCTCCCTGAGCTGACCTGACCAGCGCCGGCCGGGGCGGGATCCGCGAACCCCGCCCCCCGGCGCTACTCCGCCGCACGACCGCCAGCACGAGTCTCTACGCGAGGAGATCGACATGCGCAGTGCGAACAACCCGGACGAGTCACCACTGGCCGACCAGCCGCCGCCCGGCACCTACCTGACGACTGTCTACCGGCTCACCGTTCCGGCCACCGACGACGGCATCCATGCCGCGCTCAACCTGGACTACCTGCGGCGGCACGGCTTCGAACCCACCCCGCACCGGGTCCTCGACACACCGGCGCTACTGGTGCACGGCAGCGCGCCACGCGACCGGGCCGAGTGGTGCGGTGTCCTGTCCGGCCTGGTCGGCAGTGACGTGACAATCGGCTACAGCAGCGGCGGCGGCGCCCTGCTGCTGGCGGTGGACGACCGGGCGTACGCCCTGACCTTCGGCACCCTGGGCCGGTTCATGATCGAGCCGGAGAAGGTGGACCCGACGTTCGGTGTCTCCTTCGCCGTGCGGACGCTTCAGCCCGACGGCATCCGCCAGGTTCGCCGTCGGGTGGTGGGTGCCAGCGGCCGGGTGGACCGCAGCATGGTTCCGGGTGGCCAGCCCATCTGGAGGTACGGCATCGACAAGTGGGGGGAGATCGTCGGCCAGGTGTGCGGCCGCGTCGACAACCCGAACCTGACGGCGTGCCAGGGTGCGCGCGCTGCGGTGAAGGTCGAAGGCAGCGACGCCCTGCGCATCCCTCTCGGCGTCACCCCCGAGCGGCTGCTCGCCGACCTGCGGGAGATCGACCGGGTGTGCCGGCTGGAGTCGCCGCTCGCCGACCTGGAGTTCATCGAGCAGATCCGGCCTCTGCGCTCCAACGACCCCCGGCAAGCGGCGCTGACCGAGGTTCTCGACCGGCGGCTGGGCCTGCCCGACCCTCCGGATCTCGGCGTCGCGGTGCCGGGCAGCCTGGTGGCCGACGTCGAGCACGTCGGCTCGTACCGGGTTCGCGTGCCCCGCTCCGGGCGACGCCCGAGCCTGACAACGGACCTGGACCTGGCGACCATCCTGTCGCATACCGTTCACGCCCTCGACGGTGACCGGTGGCCCGGGCTGCGCAACGGCACGCTGACGCTCTACGCCGACGCCGCCGGTGCCGAGGAGATGACATCGACGCCGGTGTCCCGGTGGATCACCGCCGAGGTCGCCGTCGGCGGCAGTCACATGCTGCTGCACGAGGGTCAGTGGTACGAGATCGGCGACCGCCACCGCGAGTTCCTGCGCCAGGAGGTGGCTCGCATCCTGAACCGGCCGCCCAGCGTGGTGTTGCCGCCGTGGACGAAGGAGCTGGTGAACGAGGACTGCTACAACCGCGCGGTCGCCGAGAAGCACCCGGGGCTGGTGTTGCTGGACAAGAAGCTCCTCCGCACCGGGCAGCACCCGCGAGGCATCGAGGCGTGCGACCTGCTCGGGCCGAACGGTGAGCTGATCCACGTCAAGCGGGCGTCGGGCAGTTCGCCGCTCAGTCACCTCTTCGCGCAGGGCGTCACGTCGTTCGACGCGCTGCGCTACGACGCCGAGGCGCGGACCCGTCTGCGCGACCTGGTACGCGCACAGCCGGGCGGGCGGGACCTGCCCGAGGACTTCCGCCCGCGCACCGTGGTCTACGCCATCGCTCTGAGCGGCGGCCGCGCCGTCACCGTGGACTCGCTGTTCACCTTCGCCCAGGTCGCGCTCTACCAGGCGGTGAAGACGCTGCGCACGGAGGGCGTCGATGTCGAGGTCGTCGCCATCCCGCCCGCCTGACCGGCACCGCTTCCGGACCCGACCGACGCACCGCGCGCCTGCCTGCCGCCGCGCGATCGACAACCCAGGAGGAACGATGCGACCCGACGAGTTCCGCCACGCCCTGAGCCTGCTCCCCGCTCCCCTGCACACTCACGCCCTCCTGCTGGGCCGGTGTGCCTTCCACACCGCGTGCCCGGCGTGCCAGCGCGTCGGCGACGCTGTCACGCTCGCGCTCACCGCGGCCCACTACGGCCGGGTCGCCGCGGCCGGGCACCTCCTCGACAACGCCGTCCGGCTCGCCGAGGAACACGGCACCATCCGTCCACCGCAACCCGATCCGTCACCCGGCCACGGCCTGCCCGTCCCGTGGACGGCGGTGCCCGCGCCGGTCGTCGCCGCAGCCGGCGTCAAGCGGCGGCGCCGCACCGGTGGCATCGGGTACGCGTCCGGACGGTGGACCCGCCGGATCACCAGTCGCGGGCCCAGTCCGGCGGCGGTACGACGGCGAGCTGCGGCTCCCCGCTGATCGGCTCCAGCGCGTGCACGATCCGCAGGTCCCCGTCGGCGGCGGCATCTGGGTCGGTCAGCACCCGGCCGCTGCTGCCGTCGGCGCTGACCAGCACCCACCGGTCAGGATGGACGCCGCCGTCGTCGACGAGCGCCCGTACGCCGACCGCGCGGGCGAGGGTCACCGCGAGGTCATGTTCGCGCAGGCCCGTGGCGGCGGCCAGTTCGGCGTCGCCGGTGAGGATCCAGCCGAAGCCCTCGTTCCCGTCGGGCGGGGTGAGCATCGCCACCGGCCGGGGGTCGTCCACGGCCCGGTCCTCGATCCGCCCCACGTACACGGTCTCCGGCGCGATGCCGTACTCGGTCAGCAGGAACCGGCGGAGGGCGTCCGCCGGCAGGTCGGCGTCGAAGTGGATCCGGTACCGCACCCTCTGCCCCTCTCCCAGCCCACTGCGTAACCCGTCACAGTGCTTGCCCCGGCGGCCCGCCGGGGAGTTGGCTGTCGGGTATGGCCCGCATCGCGTACCACGACGCCGACGCCGAGGCGTTCGCCGCCACCCGGCACCTCACCGACGACGGTCTCACGGCCTGGCGTGCCGCCGTCGCCCGGCACCTCTCCCCGCGTCCGGGCATGCGACTGCTCGACCTGGGCGCCGGGACCGGCACCTGGGCGCGGGCGTTCACCACCTGGTTCCCCGGTCTCGACGTCGTGGCCGTCGAGCCGTCGGCGGCGATGCGCGCCCGCTGCGTGTTCGCGCCGCTCGTCGCGGGCGACGCCGGGCACCTCCCGCTGGGCGACGGGAGCGTCGACGGCGCCTGGCTGTCCACAGTCGTCCACCACGTGCCCGACCTGGCCACCGCTGCGCGCGAGCTGCGCCGGGTGCTGCGGCCCGGCGCCCCGGTGCTCATCCGGTCCGCGTTCGCCGGACGGCACGCGGCGATCACGCTGTTCGACTACTTCCCCGAGGCGGTCCGCGTGCTGGACACGTACCCGAGCATCGCCGACGTCGAGGCCGCGTTCGCCGCCGCCGGCTTCGCCACCGCGGCGGTCGAGGCGGTTCCGCAGGTCACCGCGCCGTCGCTGCGGGCGGCGGCGGCCGGCCTGCGCCGGGAGGCGCATACGCCGCTTCAGCTCATCACCGATGCGGAGTACGCCGCCGGCGTCCGGCGGCTGCGCGAGGCGGCACGCGTGGACACCGGACCGGTGGTCGACGCGCTGGACCTGCTGGTGCTGCGCTGATCGACGGTGGCTCATCCGGCCGGGCCGAGCAGGGGGCAGCCCGCACACCCCGGCGCGTTTAGGGTGAGTCGATGGACCTTCGTCGGTGGACGGTCGTAGGTGCGCCGTCGAGCGCCGGTGCGCACACGCCGGGTGTCGAGCGCGCCCCGGCCGCTTTGCGCGCGGCCGGCCTGCTCGACCTGCTGGGCACGGACGTCGAGGACAGCGGTGACGTGCCCGGCGTCCGGTGGCGGCCGGATCCGGCGTACCCCAGGGGTCAGAACGCGGGCGCGGTGGCCGCCGTCGCCTCGGCGGTGGCCGACCGGGTCGCGGCGGCGCTGCGCCGGGGGCGCGCGCCGCTGGTGCTCGGCGGCGACTGCACCGTGACGGTCGGTCTGGTCGCCGGTTGCGCGCGGGCCGGGCTGTCGCCCGCGCTGGTGTACGTGGACGGCGGCCCGGATCTCTACACGCCGGTGACGCGCGCGAACGGCAACCTGGACGCGATGGGGCTGGCGCACATGCTGGGCCTGCCGGGGACGGTGCCCGAGGTGGCGGGTGTCGGGCCGGCGGTGCCGTTGCTGTCGCCGGAGCGGGTGGTGGTGTACGGCGACTCGCTGCCTCCGGGTGACCACGAGCGCGATCTGGTGGCGGAGCTGGGGCTGACGTACGTGCCGGCCGAGGAGGTGCACGCCGACGCGCGGGCGGCGGCGCGCCGGGCCCGGTCGGTGGCCGAGGGTGCGGCCGACGGGTTCGTGGTGCACTTCGACGTGGACGTGCTGCGTTTCGTGGACGCGCCGCTGGCGGACGTGCCGGAGCCGTTCGGGCTCAGCCTCGGCGATGCGGCGGCGACGCTGGCGGAGCTGGTGGCGAGCCCTGCGTTCGCCGGTTTGTCGGTCACCGAGATCAACCCGGACCATCTGCCCGACGACGAGCTGCTCCCCCGGTTCGTCGAGGTGCTCGCCGGGGCGCTGACCGGGCGCTAGGCGGTCTCCGCGAGGTGCAGCGGCAGCACCTTCGCGGCGCTCACCGCCAGCTCGCGGTCGAGCACCTGGTCGCGGGGCACGAACACCATCGCCTGTCCCTCGCCGAGCACCACGTCCTCCTGCCGGGCGTCGGTGGTGCCGCGGAAGACGTACACGGTGACGGTGTGCGGAAATCCCTCCTCGTGCGGGCGGGGGCCGCTCCACAGCAGGTGCAGTTCCCCGGCGGTCAGGCCGGTCTCCTCGCGTAGCTCGCGCCGGGCGGCCTGCTCCGGTGTCTCGCCGGGTTCGATGCTGCCGCCCGGCAGGCTCCACTGGTACGGCGACACCGAGGTGTTGCCGTCGCGGTGCTGCATGAGGATCGCGCCGGTCGGGTCGACGAGCAGGACGAGGGCGACGTCGTAGCTGGCCACCACCCGAGCATGCCACGCGTCGCCCCACTTTCGTCCGTGCGCGACGAAAGTTCTTCCAGAGTCAATGAAAGCTATAGACATATCGACATGGCTTTTGTAGCGTCGGCCGCAGGCGTTGACGTTTCGCCCCCTACTCCTCCCACCTCCCGGCATGGCGTTCCGCCGCGCCCGCACCAGCTTGCGAAGGAGAACCCTGCCCGACCCGTCCCCAGCAAGGAGAGGCAGTTGACCAGACGATTCGCGCTCGCCGTGGCCACTCTGACCGCCACGGCCCTCGTCGCCACCCCCACCGTCGCCACCGCCGCACCGGGCACCGCCGCCCCGCCGCCGGACAGCGACTTCCAGAAGGTCACCCTCAACGACACCCCCGGTGAGCCGATGGACCTGGCGGTGCTGCCCGACCGCCGCGTACTGCACGTGACCCGCGCCGGCCAGGTCTGGCTGCACAACCCCGCGACCGGCCGCAACACGATCGCCGCCACGCTCGACGTCTACCGGCACGACGAGGAGGGCCTGCAGAACGTCGCCGTCGACCCGAACTTCGGCCGGGGCGGCAACAACTGGGTCTACCTCTACTACTCGCCGCCGGGTAACACGCCCGTCGACGACCCGGCCACGCCCGGCGTCAACGAGGGCGACGCGCCCGGTTGGGGCACCGCCGAGGACTTCGCGCCGTTCCGGGGCGTCCTGCGGCTGTCGCGTTTCCGGCTGGTCAAGGACACGCTGGACCTGCGTACCGAGCAGAAGATCCTCGACGTGCCGGTGGACCGGGGCATCTGCTGCCACGTGGGTGGCGACATCGTCTTCGACGCCAAGGGCAACCTCTACCTGTCCACAGGCGACGACACCAACCCGTTCGAGTCCGGCGGCTTCACGCCGATCGACGAGCGGCCCGGCCGCAACCCGGCGTACGACGCGCAGCGCACCTCGGCCAACACCAACGACCTGCGCGGCAAGATCCTGCGGATCCGGGTGGGACCGAACGGGTCGTACACGGTCCCGGACGGCAACCTGTTCCGCCGGGGCACGCCGGGCACCCGCCCGGAGATCTACCTGATGGGCCTGCGCAACCCGTTCCGGATCGAGCTGAACCGGGCCACCGGTGAGCTGTACGTGGCGGACTACTCGCCCGACGCGCGCGCGGCCGACCCCAACCGTGGACCGTCCGGGCACGGCAAGTGGCTCGCCGCCCGCAAGCCCGGCAACTACGGCTGGCCGTACTGCGCCACCGACGCACTGCCCTACGTCGACTACGACTTCGCCACCGGGCAGTCCGGGGCGCCGTTCGACTGCGCCGCGCCGGTGAACGACTCGCCGCACAACACCGGGCTGCGCACGCTGCCGCCGGTGCAGAAGCCGCAGGTGGCGTACACCTATGGCGTCTCGCCGCAGTTCCCGGAACTCGGCGACGGCGGCATCGGCCCGATGGCCGGCCCGGCGTACGACTTCGACCGCCGCGCCACCCGGGGCCGTACCGCGGTGGCCTGGCCGTCGTACTACGACGGGCTGCCGCTGTTCCACGAGTGGACCCGCGACTACGTCAAGGCGTTCCGGCAGAACGCGCGGGGGGCGGTGACCGGGATCGAGCCGGTGCTGCCCTCGGTGGTCTTCGACAACCCGATGGACCTGGAGTTCGGCCCGGACGGCGCGCTCTACGTGCTGGAGTACGGTGACGGCTACTTCAGTGAGAACCCGGACGCGCAGCTCGCCCGGATCGACCACATCGGATTCACCGGCAACCACACGCCGGTGCCGCAGGCGTCGGCGACGCCCACCGCCGGGGTGACCCCGCTGACCGTCACGTTCTCCAGTGCCGGCACGACCGACGCCGACGGCGACGCGTTGCGCTACGAGTGGTACCTGGACGACGACGACCGGGTGGACTCCCGCTCCCCGAACCCGACGTTCACCTACCGGGAGAACGGCATCTACCGGGCCACGCTGAAGGTGACCGACCGGGCCGGACGGTTCGCGTCCACCGAGGTACGGGTCGTGGTCGGCAACGCCACCCCGGTGGTGGAGCTGGTGAACCCGGTCGAGGGGCAGCCGTTCTCGTTCGGTGACACGGTGACCTTCGAGGTCCGGGTGACCGACGACCAGCCGGTCGACTGCGCCCGGGTCACAGTCACCTACATCCTCGGTCACGACAGCCACGGCCACCCGCAGACCACCGCGAGCGGCTGCACCGGCTCGATCACCACCACCGTCCCGGAGGGCCACGACCCGGAGACCGACAACCTCACCGGCGTCTTCGTCGCCAGCTACACCGACAGCGGCAGCGACGGCCTGCCCGCGCTGACCGGCACCGACCAGGTCGTCCTGGTCCCGTCCGCCCGACCTTGAGAAAGGAGTACGACCATGTGCTACGGATATGACGGACAGGCCGCGCTGGAGCGGTCGCTTGATCGGCGTGGTCTGCTGCGTGGCTCCCTCGCCGCGCTGGCCGGTGTGGGCCTGGCGACCGGGCTCGGCGCGACGGCGGCGCAGGCCGGCGGCGGGCACCACCACGGCCGGCGTCCGGTGCCGAAGGAGCTGATCAGCCTTCAGCTCTGGACGGTCCGCGACGCGCTCAACGGCTCGCCGGGATACGACGCGACGCTGGCGCACCTGGCCCGCATCGGCTACCCCCGGGTCGAGCTGGCGCTTGGTTACTTCGGGCGTACCGCGCGGGAGCTGCGCCGCTTCCTCGACCGCATCGGCATCGAGGCCAGTTCCAGCCACGACGGGATCGCCGCCGACGCCGCCGCGCTGGAGCAGAAGATCGCCAACGCCCGGACGCTGGGCCAGCGGTTCATGGTGGTGCCGTACCTGAACTCCGACCGCGAGGACGACTGGAAGCGCTGGGCGGAGCAGATGAACGTCGAGGCCGCCGCCGCGCGCAAGGCCGGTCTGCGGTACGGCTACCACAACCACGCGCACGAGTTCACCATCGACTTCGGCAACGGCCGGCGGCCGTGGGACGTGCTGACCGAGGAACTCGACCCGCGCCTGGTGCACCTGGAGATCGACATCTACTGGGCGGTCACCGGCGGCATCAACTCCGGCGACGGCGTCGACGACCCGGAGGGCTTCACGCTCGACGTGATCCGCTCGGCGCCGCAGCGGGTGTTGCAGTACCACGTCAAGGACCGCGACCCGGCCACCGGCGACATGGCCGACCTGGGCACCGGGATGATCGACTTCGCTCGGATCTTCCGGGGGCACCAGGTGATGGAGTACATCGTGGAGAACGACACCCCGGACGTGACGCCGCAGCGGACCGCCGAGGTCGGCTACCGCTACCTGCGCCGCCTGCGGTTCTGACGCCCGTTCGCGCCCGCCGGGACCGGCTCACCACCGGCCCCGGCGGGCGCACGGACCGCCGTCGGACGTGACACGCTCGGCACCTGTCACGCACCGAGGGGGTACGCGATGACCGACGAGCCGGACGACGTCCACTACGACCGCCTCTACCGCGACACCGACCGCCCGCCCTGGGAGATCGGCGGACCGCAGCCGGCGCTCGCCGCCGTCCTCGACACCGGGATACGCGGCCCGCGCGTGCTCGACGTCGGCTGCGGCACCGGGGAGCTGGCGCTCGCGCTGGCCCGCAGCGGCCACGACGTGACGGGCGTCGACATCTCGCCGGTGGCGATCGGTCAGGCCCGGGCCAAGGCGGCCGAGGCGGGACTGCAGGTGCGCTTCGAGGTGTGCGACGCCACGGCGATCCCGGTGCCGCCGGTGCCGTACGACTCGGTGTTCGACTCCGGGCTGCTGCACTCGCTGGACCGGCGGGGCGCTGCCGTACGCGACTACCTGGCGTTGCTGCCGCGCCTGACCGCGCCCGGCGGGGCGGTGTACGTGCTGGCGGTGTCGCCCGAGGCGGGCCAGGGCTGGGGCCTGGACGCCGACGCCCTGCGCGCGGCGTTCCCGGAGCCGCTGTGGTCACCCGTCACGGTGGAGCGGATCGACGTGCTGGCCCGCGTCGAGGGCGCGGACCTGTGCCTGGCCGGCAACCTGCTGCGCGCCACCCGCTCCCCCGGTGGCCGGTAGCGGGACCGGTCCGGCGGCGGCGTCAGCGGCGCCAGTGCTGGCGTGGGGCGTACCCCTCGCGGCGCAGCCAGTGTTCGGTGTAGACGATCCGGTCGGCCTCGATCACGACGAGCGGGTCCTCGGGTGGCTCGGACAGCGACCGGCCCCGCTCGGCGTGCTCGTTCTCCCAGCGGAACGCGGCCCAGTGGCGGGCCCGGTCGGGGTGCTCCGGGCCGAGCACCCGGGCGGTGCCGAACACCTGCGCGCCCCGGCTGCTGGCCAGCCCGACCAGCGGGGCGAAGACCCCGACCGACACCCGCGGGTCGGCGGCGATGTTGCGCATCTTGGGCGAGCGTGGCGCGGCGGTGAACATCAGCGTGAAGTCGAGCGGGTAGTAGCGCACCGGCGTGGCCAGCGGACCGTCCGGCCCCACGGTGGCGAGCACGCACATGTTCTGCGACGACAGCAGGTTGAGGATGCGTTCCTCCAGGCGGCCCCGGTCCAGCTTCCTCGTCGGCGTCGGCCCAGCCAGCCAGGGGTTCGTCAGCGGCACGGGCTGTCCTCGATCATGACGGCACCCTACCGGCCGGGCTCAGGCCACAGGCGCCGTACTGGCCCGCATCACCACCTCGCCGGGCAGCCGGACGATCCGGCGGCGCCGACCGGCGTTCTCGGTCAGGGCCAGCTTCATCGCCTCCTCGCCGAGCCGGTGCAGCGGCAGCGCCACGGTGGTCAGCGGCGGGGTGAGGTCGCGCACGACCGGGATGTCGTCGAAGCCGGCGACCGAGACGTCGCCGGGCACCGACAGCCCCCGGTCGCGCAACGCCGCGTACGCGCCGACGGCCATCACGTCGGTACACGCGAACACGCAGGTGGCGTCGAGCCCGCGGTCGAGCAGCGCGGTCATCGCCCGGTAGCCGCCGTCGCGGGTGAACGCCGCCTCGGCCACGGCGCCCGGGTCGAGCGCCACACCGGCGGCGGTCAGCTCGTCACGGAACCCGCCGATCCGGTCGGCGACGGTGGTCAGCTCGGGCGGGCCGGAGAGCACCGCGAAGCGGCGGTGCCCGAGGCCCAGCAGCGCGCGGGCCAGCTCGGCGGCGCCGGCCCGGTTCTCCGGCAGGACACTGTCGACCTTCAGGGTGCGGTGCCGGCTGACCACCGCGACCCGGCCGCCGCCGTCGAGGTACGGCGCCAGCTCGGCGGCCATCGCCCGCTCCCAGCGGGGGTCCTCGAAGCCGGAGCCGATGAGCAGGATCGCCGGGGCGCGTTCGGCGCGCAGCATCGACACGTACGCGATCTCGCGTTCCGGGTCGCGGAACGTGCTGGCGAGCATGACCAGCAGGTCGTTGTCGGCGGCGACCCGCATCACGCCACCGGCGACGGCGGCGAAGTAGGGGTCGGTGACGTCGTGGCAGACGACGCCGACGCTGCGGCGGGACCCGCCGGCCAGCGCGCGGGCGTGGGCGTTCGGGGTGTACGCGAGCCGCGCGGCGGCGGCCAGGACGCGGTCGTGCAGGTGGGGGGTGACCCGCCGCCCGTTGAGCGCCCGGGAGGCGGTGGCCAGGGAGACGTCGGCTGCCCGGGCCACGTCTTCCAGCGTCACGTGCGACATCGATGCGTCTCCCTGCGGAACGTCTTGACCCGGTGTTCCGGCGTGGCTACGGTAGCACCCTGAAAGCGCTTACTGAAAGCGCATTCACCGCCGGGGAGGCACAGTGGAACGCACGTCCGTCGGCATCATCCTCAACGGCGTCACCGGCCGGATGGGCTACCGGCAGCACCTCGTCCGGTCCCTGCTCGCCATCCGGGAGCAGGGCGGCGTGCCGGCCCGCGACGGCAGCCGCATCTGGCCCGAGCTGACCCTCGTGGGCCGCGACGAGAACCGGCTCGCCGCGATCGCCGCCCGGCACGGGCTGTCGTCGTACACATGCGACCTGGACGCGGCCCTCGCCGACGACGCCCACCAGATCTACTTCGACGCGCAGGTCACCGTCGCGCGGGAGAAGGCGATCCGGGCGGCGATCGAGGCCGGCAAGCACGTCTACACCGAGAAGCCGCTCGCCGAGGGTTTCCTCGCCTCGCTGGAGCTGGCCCGGCTCGCCGCCGCCAAGGGCGTCCGCAACGGCGTCGTACAGGACAAGCTGTTCCTGCCCGGCCTGCGCAAACTCAAGCGGCTCGTGGACGGCGGCTTCTTCGGCCGGATCCTGTCGGTGCGCGGCGAGTTCGGCTACTGGGTGTTCGAGGGCGACTGGCAGGCCGCGCAGCGCCCGAGCTGGAACTACCGCGCCGAGGACGGCGGCGGCATCACGCTGGACATGTTCCCGCACTGGCACTACGTGCTGGAGCAGATCATCGCCCCGGTCACCGCCGTCACCGCTGTCACCGCCACGCACATCCCGGAACGCGTCGACGAGACCGGCGCCCGCTACCGGGCCACCGCCGACGACGCCGCGTACGGCATCTTCGAGCTGACCGGCGGCATCGTCGCGCAGGTCAACTCCTCCTGGGCGGTCCGGGTGCACCGCGACGAGCTGGTCGAGTTCCAGGTCGACGGCACGCACGGCAGCGCGGTGGCCGGACTGCGCGACTGCCGCATCCAGCACCGGGGCGCCACCCCGATGCCGGTGTGGAACCCCGACCTGCCGGTCACCGAGCCGTTCCGCGCGCAGTGGCAGACGGTGCCGGACAACGGCGAGCACGACAACGCGTTCAAGGTGCAGTGGGAGGCGTTCCTGCGGCACGTCGTCGACGACGAGCCGTTCCCGTGGGACTTCCTCGCCGGCGCGCGCGGCGTGCAACTGGCCGAGGCCGGGCTGCGCTCGGCTCGCGAGGGGCGGCGGGTGACGATCGAGGAGATCCCCCGGTGAGCACGCGGATCACGCTGCCGGCGCCGGACGGCGGCACCGAGCGGCTGACGCTGCGGGAACCCCCATCGTGGCGCCGGCCGTCCGCGCCACCGGCCAGCCGGATCGCGTACGCGGCGGCGCACGTCGTCGCCGACCCGTACGCCGACAACTCCCCCGGCCGCCCGGCGCGGCTGGACTGGGACGCGACGCTCGCGGTGCGGCGCGACCTGTGGTCGTGGGGCCTCGGCGTGGCCGAGGCGATGGACACCGCGCAGCGCGGGATGGGGCTGGACTGGGCGGCCACCCGCGAGCTGATCCGGCGTAGCGCCGCCGAGGCCACCCCCTGCGGCGGGCGGATCGTCGCCGGGGCCGGCACCGACCAGCTCACCGGCGCGCCCGGCACGCTGGACGAGGTGGTCGCCGCCTACGCCGAGCAGGTCACAGTGGTCCAGGAGTGCGGCGCCACGCCGGTGCTGATGGCCAGCCGGCACCTCGCGGCGCTCGCCACCGGCCCGGAGGACTACCTGCGCGTCTACGAACTGGTGCTGCGGGAGGTGAGCGGGCCGGTGGTGCTGCACTGGCTCGGCGACATGTTCGACCCGGCGCTGTCCGGCTACTGGGGCTCGACCGACCTGGACGAGGCGACGGCGACGTTCGCCGCCCTGGTGCACGCGCACGCCGGTCTGGTCGACGGGGTGAAGGTGTCGCTGCTGGACGCCGGGCGGGAGGTGCGGCTGCGGGAGCTGCTGCCACCAGAGGTGAAGGTCTACACCGGCGACGACTACCACTACCCGGAGCTGATCGAGGGCGACGGGAAGCGGTTCAGCCACGCGCTGCTCGGCGCGTTCGCGGCGATCGCCCCGGCCGCGTCGGCGGCGCTGGGCCGGCTCGACGCGGACGACCCGGCCGGGTTCCGGGCCGTCCTCGACCCGACGGTGCCGCTGTCCCGGCACCTGTTCGCCCCGCCCACGCCGTACTACAAGACCGGCATCGCGTTCCTGTCCTGGCTCAACGGGCGGCAACCCGGCTTCACCATGGTCGGCGGCCTGCACGCCGGGCGGGGCGTCCCGCACATGGTGGAGGCGTTCCGGCTGGCCGACGCCGCCGGGCTGCTGCGCGACCCGGAGCTGGCGGCACGGCGGATGCGCGCGTACCTGGACGTCGCGGGCGTGCCCGGATGACCGCCGACGCGCGGCTGGCGCGCCTGTCGCTCAACCAGCGCACCACGCAGCGCTGGTCCGTGGCCGAGGCGGTCGACGGCTGTGTGCGCGCCGGCATCCCGGCGATCGGGTTGTGGCGCGAGCCGGTGGCCGAGATCGGCGTACCGGCCGCCGCGCGGCTCGTCGCCGACGCCGGGTTGCGGGTGTCGTCGCTGTGCCGGGGCGGGTTCCTCACCGCCGCCGACGAGGCCGGACGGGCCGAGGCCCTCGCGGACAACCGGCGCGCCGTCGACGAGGCCGCCGCGCTGCGCGCCGCCTGCCTGGTGCTCGTGGTCGGCGGCCTGCCGCCCGGCTCCCGCGACCTGGTCGGTGCCCGGCAGCGGGTCGCCGACGCGCTGGTCGAGCTGGCGCCGTACGCCGCCGAGCGCGGGGTACGCCTCGCACTGGAGCCGCTGCACCCGATGTACTGCGCCGACCGGGCGGTGCTGTCCACGCTCGGGCAGGCGCTCGACCTGGCCGAGGCGTTCCCGGCCGAGCAGGTCGGCGTGGTGGTGGACACGTTCCACGTCTGGTGGGATCCGGACGTGTGGCGGCAGATCGCCCGCGCCGGGGCGCGGATCGCGAGCTTCCAGATCTGTGACTTCCTCACCCCGCTGCCGGCCGACGTGCTGCTGGGGCGCGGCTTGATGGGTGACGGGCACATCGACTTCCCGCCGCTGCGCCGCGCGGTGGAGGCCGCCGGGTACGCCGGCGACGTCGAGGTGGAGATCTTCAACGCCGAGGTGTGGGCCACCGACCCGGACCGGGTCCTCGCCACCATGATCGACCGGTACGTGGATCGGGTGCTGACCGACTGACCCGGCGTCACGAGTCCGGCCTGTCGGATAAATCAGGTGGCCGCCCTCCGGATCCGGGGGCAGGATCGGGATCATGGCATCCCCGCACCTCACCACTACGATCACCTCCGACCTGCTGCGCGGCGCGCTCGACCTGGAACACACAGCCGACGGGGTGCTGCCGCACCGGCTGCCCGCGTGGGCCCGGGCGCAGAACATCGACCCGCAGCTGATGACGGCGGAGGCGATGCCCTCGGGCGTACGGCTGGTGTTCCGCACCCGCGCCACCACAGTCGAGCTGGACGTCCTGCCGATGAAGATGGTCTACCGGGGCACCGGGCCGCGTCCCGACGGCCGCTACGACCTGGTCGTCGGCGGCCGCCTCGCCGGTCAGGCCACCGCCGGTGGCGGCAAGGTGCTCACCATCGACCTGGCCACCGGCACGTCCGGCATCGAGCCGGGGCCGGTCGGCACGGTGCGCTTCACCGACCTGCCCGCCACCGACAAGGAGGTGGTGATCTGGCTGCCGCAGCGGGAGATCACCGAGCTGGTGGCGCTGCGCACGGACGCGCCGGTCGAGCCGGCCGGCACTGGTGACCGCCGGGTGTGGCTGCACCACGGCAGCTCGATCAGCCACGGCTCGGACGCGGAGAGCCCCACCGGCACCTGGCCGGCGATCGCCGCGACGCTGGCCGGCGTGGAGCTGGTCAACCTCGGGTTCAGCGGCAGCGCGCTGCTCGACCCGTTCACCGCGCGGGCGATGCGCGACACCCCGGCCGACCTGATCAGCGTCAAGATCGGCATCAACGTGGTGAACGCCGACCTGATGCGGCTGCGCGCGTTCGGCCCGGCCGTGCACGGCTTCCTGGACACCATCCGCGAGGGACATCCGGAGACCCCGCTGCTTGTCGTGTCGTCGATCCTGTGCCCGATCCAGGAGGACACACCCGGACCGGGCGCTGTCGAGTTCGTCGACGGACGGGTGCGGTTCCGGGCCACCGGCGACCCGGCCGACGTGGCATCCGGCCGGCTCACGCTGCGCGTCATCCGCGCCGAGCTGGCCCGGATCGTGGCGTCCCGGGCCGGCGCCGACCCGAACCTGCACTACCTCGACGGGCTGGAGCTGTACGGCGAGGCCGACTACGCCGAACTGCCGCTGCCCGACGAGCTGCACCCCGACCCGGCCGCCGACCGGCGCATCGGCGAGCGGTTCGCCGCGCTGGCGTTCGGACCGAAGGGACCGTTCGCCGCGGCGGAGTGACGGACTGCCTCCCACGGCGCGGTGTGACCCACGTCACGCCGCGCCGTGATCCGTCGGAGGTGCCGTGAACGACCATCTAGGCGTGGGAGGAAGCAAACAGGACGAGGAGCGGCTGCTGCGGCGGGTCGCACGCGCCGACCTGGACGCGTTCGACGAGCTGTACCGCCGGACGTCGCCGTGGCTCGCGATCCGGCTGCGGCGGCGGTGCGCCGACGACGGCATCGTCGCCGAGGTCCTCCAGGACACGTACCTGACCGTGTGGCGGGCCGCCGGTTCGTTCAGCGGGCTCCGCCCCTCCGGCGGCGCGGACGCGCCCGGTGGCTCGGCCGCCGGCTGGATCTGGACCATCGCGGCCCGGCGCCTGGTCGACGCGTTGCGCCGCCGCGCCCGCGTGCAGGAGGTGCCGACCGACGTGCTGCCGGTGCGCAGCGCGCCGGCCGCCGAGGACGAGGCGCTCGCCGGGTCGTTCGGCTCGGAGGTGGGCGCCGCGCTGGACGCGCTGGCGCCGGAGCTGCGGGCGGTGCTCGCCGCCATGGTCCTGGACGGGCTGACCGTCCGGGAGACCTCCGTCCTGCTGGGGGTGCCCGAGGGCACCGTGAAGAGCCGGGCGCGGCGTGCCCGCAACGCGCTCCGGGAGGCACTGGCATGACCGTTCACGTTCCCCCGCCCGCACTGGCCGCGTACGCCGCGGGAACCCCCGACGACGCTGCTGCCTGGACGATCGAGGTGCACCTGGAGGGCTGTGCCGAGTGCCGCGACCGGCTCGGCGACCTGGCCACTCCGCCACTGCGCGCGCTGCTCGGCGACGCCCGGGAGACGATCCTGGAACAGGCCCGCACCGGGCCGCGACCGGCGCGGCGGCGCCCGCTGCGCCGGTGGTGGCTGCGCTGGACCGACTGGTCACTGCTGGCCTGGGCCGCCATGACCTGCACGGCGATCCTCGCCGCGGTGCTGCTGGACCGCAACTACCCGGATCAGCCGTCGGCGGTGCTGCTGCTCGCGCCGGTGGCGCCGCTCGCCGGGCTCGCGGTGGCCTGGTCCCGCCGCGCCAACCCGAACTGGGAGGTGGTCGCCGGCACCGCCCGCGCCGGGCTGGAACTGCTGCTGCGCCGTACCCTCGCGGTTCTGCTCCTGGTCGCGCCCGTGCTCGCGGTGGCCGGGCTGGCAGTCGGCCGCAACCCCGCGCTGTGGTTGCTGCCCTGCCTGGCGTTCACCGCGGCAACGCTGCTGCTCGGCAGCCGTGTCGGCGTGCCGCTCGCCGCCGCCGTCCTCGGCGGCGGCTGGCTCACCGCGGTCGCGGCCGTGTCGTTCACCGGCGACGCGGACGCGGCCCGCGCCGCCGCCGCGACCGAGACCCTGCTCCGGCCCGCCACCATGCCCGCCTGGGCGGCGGCCGCCGTCGTGCTCACAGTGCTGACCGCGCTGCGCGCCGAGCATCTGCGGCGGCCCGCCGGCTGACGCCGGCCCCCGGAACCACGCCACGGCGCCCCGACGGCGCCGCGGACCACCCTGCCCCGAGAAGGAGACGACATTGGTACGCGCAGTGAGCGCCGACGAGGTGGCGCCGACCCGGCACGCCTGGCGGATCGAGGCGGTGGGACTGTCGGTGAAGGCCGGGCGGCACCTGGCCGTCGACAACCTCGGCCTGACGCTCGGCACCGGTGTGCACGGGCTGCTCGGCCCGAACGGCGCCGGCAAGAGCACCCTGATGCGCGCGCTCGCCACAGTGGTCAAACCGCACGGCGGCACGCTGCGGCTGCTCGGCGCGGACGCCGCCACGACCCGTGAGCTGCGGCCGATGCGCCGCCGGCTCGGCTACCTGCCGCAGCAGTTCGGCTACTACCCCCGGTTCACCGTGCGGGAGTACGTCGAGTACGTGGCCTGGCTGCGGGAGATGCCCGCCGCCGCGGTGCCGGGCGCGGCGCAGCGGGCCATCGACCGGGTACGCCTCACCGACCGGGCCGACGCCAAGCTCAAGTCGCTGTCCGGCGGCATGCTGCGCCGGGCCGGCATCGCCCAGGCGATCGTGAACGAACCGGACCTGCTGCTGCTCGACGAACCGACAGTCGGCCTGGACCCGGAGCAGCGGGTCGAGTTCCGCGAGCTGATCCGCGAACTCGGCGCGGACGCCTGCGTGCTGGTCTCCACCCACCTGGTGGAGGACGTGGTGGCGGCCTGCTCGGACGTCATCCTGATGGACCACGGCACCCGCGTGTTCCAGGGCCTGCCCGCCGACCTGGTCCGCCACGGCGAGACCGGCGGCGTCGGCGACAGCGCCGCCGAACGCGGCTACTCGTACCTCCTCCAGCAGCACCGGGGTGCGTGATGATCCGACAGGTACGCGTCGAACTGCGCCGCTCCAACGCGCCCGCCGTGGCGGTGCTGCTACTCGCCATCGGGATCCTCGGCGCCGCCAGCATGTACAGCTTCTGGCAGGGACAGTGGCTGCGGCTGGGCTACGTGCACGCCTCCGGCATGTTCTTCCTGATGCCCCTCGCGCTGGCCGGTGGCGCGGTACTGGGCCGCCGGGACCGGCGTACCCGCGCCGACGAGCTGATGAACAGCACCGGCCGGCCCCGCTGGCAACGCGCGCTGCCCGCTATGACCGCGCTCGGCGTCGCCGTCGCGGCCGCGCACCTGCTCGTCCTCGCCGGCGGTGCGGCGCTGGTCGCCACCGGCGGCGCCTACGTCGGCGTACGCGGGCTCGCCGGGCCGCTCGTCGACGTGCTGGTGCTCGTCGGCGCGGCCTGGGTCGGTGTGGCAGCGGGCCGGCTGTGGTCCTCACCGCTGCTGCCGCCGCTGCTGGCCGCCGCCGGCCTGGTGGCGCAGGAGGGCACCGCCATGCTCGGCGGTCCGGCCGGTAGCCGGCTGACGAACGCGTCCCTCATGATCTCCTGGCCGCCGGACACGCCGTGGGAGACGCTGTCCGACCGGCTGCTGCTCAGCCGCCTGGCGCTGGGTGTCGGGCTGGTCCTCGCCGGACTGCTGCTGACGGCGGGCCGGTCGTGGCCGCTCCGGGCCGGCGCGGCGGCGAGCCTCGCCGCCGGTGTCGCGGGACTCCTGCTGATCAGCGCACCGGGTCCGGCCGGCATCTGGCAGCTCGACCAGTCTGCGCGCCGCTACGTCTGCGCCGACGGCACGCCGCAGGTCTGCGTCACCGCCGTCAACGCGCACCTGCTGCCCGACGTCACCACCGAGGCCCGCCGAGGGCTCAAGGCGCTGGCGAAGCTGCCGGGCGCGCCGACCCGTGCCGTGGAGGTGCGGCTGGACACCATCGGCAGCAACGACAGCGAGCAGTGGCACCGGCCCAAGCCCGCACCCGGCACCGTGCAGTTCCTCCTCGAGGTCGACCCGGACACCGGGCGGGCTGCCGACGTGGCCGAGCGCATCGCCGTGGGTGGTGGCACCATGTGGTCCGGCTGCGGGCGCAGCGGCGACGACATCGCTCCGGCGATCGTCGCGGCCTGGCTGCTCGACGCCGAGACGGTGCGGCTGTGGGACTCCTGGACCGGATACCGGTACGCCGACGAGCAGCAGGAGGAGATCCGGGCCGGGGTGCGGCAACTGCGTACGCTGCCCGAACCGGAGCAGCTGCGGCGGGTCACCGCGCTGCGGGACGCGGCCGCGCGGTGCGAGCCGGACCTGATGCCGGCGCTCACCGGACGGGCCGCGCCGTGACCCGCTGGCTGCCGCTGTACGTGCGGTCCCGCCGGATACCCGCCGCCCTGGCCGGATCGGCTGTCGCCGTCGCCGTGATGGCCGTCGCCTGGTCCGCCTTCACCGACCGCCCCGAGGTGCCCGCCGGCCTCGCCGTGCTCACCACCGCGCTGGCGGTGGCGCCGCTCGGGCCGACGCTCGCCGGCACCGACCCGGCGCTGGAGCGGACCGCCGCGTGGCAGTGGGCGCCACGCCGGGCCGGGCACCTGCTCGGGTACGGCGCACTGGTGGTCGGCCTGCTGGCCGCCGCCCGCGTCCTCGGCGCCGACTTCGGGCCGCTGTCCGTGCTGGCCCGCAACACCGGCGGCCTGATCGGGCTGGTCGGACTCGGTGCCGCGCTCGCCGGAGCACGGGCCGCCTGGCAGGTGCCGACCGCCTGGGCCGCGCTGGGTGCGTTCCTGACCGCGCCGGGTGGGCCGCAATGGCGGCAGGTCGCGCTGTGGATGGTGCAGGAACCGGGCAACCGGATCGCCGCCGTCACCGCCACGACGTTCCTGCTCGGCGGCGTGGTCGCGTACGCGATGCGGGTGGGGCCGCAGGTCGCGGCGGCCGAGGCGGCGCTGGAACAGTGAGGGAACCGGGCCTCGCCGTGGTCGCGGCGAGGCCCGGTCGTCGACGTCAGGTCAGCGGCACCCAGGCCAGGGTGGTCATGCCGGACAGAGCGGTCGCCTTGAGGCCGACGTCGGAGACCGTCCAGAGCACGCCGTCGACCATCAGCGAGCGGCGGATCGGCGCCCACTCCCTGCCGTCGCCGGCCAGGACGCCCGGGTGGTCGACCGCACCGGCCACGGTGAAGCCCTTGTCGCCGACGCGCAACGCCAGCACGCCGCCGGACGGGGTGCCCTTGACGCCGTCGGCGCGGTCGGTGACCACGCCCGGCCGGGTCACCGGGATCACCACCAGGCGCTCCGGCGGCCAGTACAGGAACGCGTGCGGGTCGTTCTCCGCCTCGGACCAGCCGCCCGGGACATGGTGCTGAGCGATCCGCGCCGGCCGGGCCGGATCGGCCACGTCGAACAGCGACACCTGGGTGCCCGTCACCCGTCCCTGGATCGTCGCGTCCTGTCCGACCCCGATCAGGCGGCCGTCGCCGGCCGGGTGCAGGTACGACGAATACCCGTTGATCTTCAGCTCGCCGGTGACCCGGGGTGCGGCCGGGTCACGCAGGTCCACACCGTACAGCGGGTCGGTCTGCCGGAACGTGACCACGTAGCCGGTGCCGCCGACGAACCGCACCGAGTAGATCCGTTCGCCCTTGCCCAGGCCGGTCACCGCGCCGACCCGCTTCAGCGTGGCACCGTCGGCGCGCAGCACGTAGACGGCGGACTGCGACGACGTTCTCCGGCCCCAGGTGTCACCCGTCGTGGTCGCCACTCGCAGGTGACCGTCCCACTCGGACAGCGCGTACTGGTTGATCAACCAGCCGGGCACGGACCCGGCGGCGACGAAGCGTGGCGTGCCCGCCGCGGTGTCGAACTGGTAGATCTCGGTGCCGGCATCACCTGCCCCGGCCCCCCCGCCACGCCACATCCGCAGGCGTTTGTCGTTCGTGACATAGAGGCGCTGGCCGTTGCCGTAGACGGTGTCACCGTCGGCGAACACGGTGACCGGGTCACCGGCGCCGAGTGCCGACGCGCCCAGGTCGAAGCTGAGCACCGTCACCATCGACGCGCCGGAGAATCCGGCCGGACGGCTCACCCGGTCGCAGCCCACCCGTCCGGTGCCGACGGTCCGCACGCCGTCGCGGATCTCGTAGCGGGGCAGCCAGTCGTCGAGCGTGGCCTTGTCGATGACCGCCCGGTTGGCCGCGATCCGCTGGGCGTCGGTCCGGCGGCCGGGCAGGTGGGGAAAATTCAGCCGGTCCGAGGACCGGACCACGACCCGGGCGGTCGCGCCGACCTGCCGGGCGTCGACCAGGAGGCCGTCGATCCGGTAATCCCCCACCACACGGGGCGACCCGACGAGGTCCAGCAGGACCAGCCGGGCCTGCGAGGTCCTGACGGGGCGGTTGTGCCCGTCCGGGACCGGGCCCTTGACGATCCGACCCGCGTGCAGCAGCACGAGCGCCCGGTCGCCGTGCAGCAGCAGGCTCCCCTCGCCGCCGGAGAACTGCCAGGCGTCGGTGTCGAGCGCCAGCCGGCCGGTCACGCGGCGGCTCGCCGGATCGACCACCGACAGCACGCCCCGGTTGACCGTGACGATCCGCCGGCCGTCGGTCTTGACCAGGTCCGGTTCGTCCACGCCTGCCTCGTGCACGTTGGTGCCGGAGAAGTCGGGCGTGGACGCCGACGTCGCGCCTTCGGCGGCGCCGCCGACCGCCCCCGCCCGTTTCGCGTCCAACTGCATGAAGCCGTCCGGGCCGAGGCCCCACGGCCCGACCGCCGCCTTCGCGGCCGTACGGAGCTGCCGCAGCGCCTCGTCGCAGCCGTCGAAGGCCACCAGCCGCAGCCCGCCGGCCGGTACGACCCGTCCGGTGGGCGGGTCGGCGGCCGGCGGTGACGCGGTGCAGCCGGCGAGGGCCAGCGCGGCGGCCATCGTCCATCCAAGCGTCCGGGTTCCGGTTCCGTGACGGGTCATGCCGGTCAGACGTGGCGGTGACGAGCGCGGTTCCCTGCCGTGCCGCTCAACCGCCGGCCGTGCCGCTCAACCGCCCGCCATCGCGCCGAGCACGATGAACGGCTCCTTCCCCGCGACCACCTCCTCCGGCAACGGGTCGTCCGGGGAGTCGTTGGAGAGGTCCAGCTCGCAGGCGTAGAAGCGGACGAACGGCCGGCGCTTCCCGCTGTGCCGGTCGCGGATCGTGCCGAGCAGCATCGGGTACGCGGCCTCCAGCGCGTCGAGCACCTCCCGCTGGGTGGGCGGCCCGGCCACCTCGACGCGGACCTCGCCGGTGACGTGCGCCAGGTTCTTCAGGTGCGCCGGCAGCACCACCCGGATCACGGCAGCACCTGGACCTCGACCGAGAGCACCCCCGGCAGGTCCCGCACGATCGGCGCCCAGGTGTCGCCGCCGTCGGCCGAGTGGTAGACCTGACCGCCGGTGGTGCCGAAGTAGATGCCGCACGGGTCGAGCGTGTCGACGGCCATCGCGTCGCGCAGCACGTTGACGTAGCAGTGCGACTGCGGCAGCCCTTCGGTGAGCGGCTCCCAGTGCTCGCCGCCGGTACGGCTGCGGTAGACGCGCAGCTTGCCCTCCGGCGGGTAGTGCAGCGAGTCGCTGGTGATCGGCACCACGTAGATCGTCTCCGGCTCGTGCGCGTGCACCGCGATCGGGAAGCCGAAGTCCGTCGGCAGGTCGCCGCTGACCTCCCGCCAGTTCGCGCCGGCGTCGTCGGTGCGCATGACGTCCCAGTGCTTCTGCATGAACAGCGTGTCCGGCCGGGACGGGTGCTGCGCGAGACGGTGCACGCAGTGCCCGACCTCGGAGTCGGTGTCCGGGATCTCGCCCGAGCGCAGACCCTTGTTGATCGGCAGCCAGCTCGCGCCGCCGTCGTCGCTGCGGAACGCGCCGGCCGCCGAGATCGCCACGTAGATGCGGTCCCGGTCGGCCGGGTCGAGCAGGATCGTGTGCAGGCACATCCCGCCCGCGCCGGGCTGCCAGGACGGGCCGGTCGGGTGCTGCCGCAGGGCGGTCAGCTCGGACCATTTCTGACCGCCGTCGGTGGACAGGTAGAGGGCGGCGTCCTCGCCGCCCGCGTACACCGTGTCGGGGTCGTGCCGGGACGGCTCCAGGTGCCAGATCCGCTTGAACTCCCACGGGCGTGGGGTGCCGTCGTACCAGAGGTGCTCCCCCACCTCGCCGCTGTAGGCGAAGTCGTTGCCGACCGTCGTCCAGTTCCGCCCGCCGTCGTCCGAGCGCTGGATCAGCTGCCCGAACCAGCCGCCGGACTGGGACGCGTACAGCCGGTCCGGTTCGACAGGGGACCCGGTCAGGTGGTAGATCTCCCAGCCGCCGAAGTGCGGCCCGTCGACGGTCCAGTCGTCGCGCTTGCCGTCCGAGGTCAGGATGAACGCGCCCTTGCGCGTGCCGACAAGTACTCGTACGCCGCTCATGTCTCGTCCTCTCGTCCGAGGGTTCTCCCCGCATTGACCGTGCGGCTCACCGAAACTCATCGCTGTCGTACTCCCCGGCTACGACATTTCCCCGCCGGAGGCACGGCGGGGAGGCGGCACGCCGGTGCGGCCGGAATGTCGGAGGCCGCGGCTAACCTGCGCGCATGACCGGCCCCGGAGACGTCCCACCCGAGCACCTCGACCGCCTGCGGCCGATCTGCCTCGGCCTGCCGGAGACCTACGAGGAAGCGGCCTGGGTGGGCGTCCGCTGGCGCGTGCGCGGCCGCACCTTCGCCCACGTGCTCACCGTCGGCCCGGGCCACCAGGCGGCGTACGCGCGGGCCGCCGCGACCGACGAGCCGGTCTGCGTGATGACGTTCCGCTCCCCCGGCGACGAGATCGCCGGGCTGCTCGCGGCCGGTCCGCACTTCTTCAAGCCGGACTGGGCCGCCGACGTGGTCGGCCTGCGGTTGGACGCCGAGACCGACTGGACCGAGGTCGCCGAGCTGCTCACCGAGAGCTTCTGCGTGCTGGCCCCGAAGAAGCTGGTGGCACTGGTCGACCGGCCGGGCTGAGTCAGCCGAGCTTCTTGCGCAGCGTCTCGAACGCCAGGTCCGGCCGCAGCGGCACGCCGAAGCGCTCGTCGCCGTACGGGAACGGGCTCCGCTCGCCGGTGCGGACGTAGCCGCGCCGCTCGTACCAGGCGATCAGGTCGTCGCGCTGGACGATCACGGTCATCCGCATCTCACCGGCGTGCCACTGCTCGGCCGCGTAGCGCTCGGCCTCGGCCAGCAGGTCCCGGCCCAGGCCGCCGCCCTGCCGGCCGGGGGCGACGGCGAACATCCCGAAGTACACGTGGTCGTCGCGGCGTTCCAGCTGGCAGCAGGCCACCAGGTCGCCGTCCTGCTCGGCGACCAGCACCACGCCGTCCGGGCCGGTGACCGCCGCGGTCACCATCTCCGGGTCGGTGCGCTGCCCGGCCAGCAGGTCCGCCTCGTGGGTCCAGCCCTGGCGGCTGCGCTCGCCCCGGTACGCCGACTCGATCAGGTCGACGAGGGCGGCCACGTCGCCGGGGCGGGCGACCCGGACGGTACGGGATGCGGGGCTGGTCATGGCGGTTCTCCACGGTCGGCGACGTACCTGGTCAGCGTACGCACGCGGGTGTCCCGGACGGCGGCCGGGACCACCGGGGGCGGGCGCTTCGTGGTTCACTGCCCGGCATGGAGACGACTGTCGGCGCGGCGGGCCTGCCGGCGGTGCTGGACCTGCCGTCCGGGCCGGTGCGCGGCGGCCTGGTGGTGCTGCACGGCTCGCAGGCCGGGCAGCGGTCCCACTTCCTCTACGAGCATCTGGCCCGGCTGCTGCCACCGGCCGGGGTCGCGGTGCTGCGCTACGACCGCCGCCCCCGTGCCGACGGGCACGACGTGCCGCTGACCGACCAGGCGGAGGACGCGGCGGCGGCCGTGACCGAGTTGCGCCGGCACGTCGGGGCGGCGCCGGTCGGGCTCTGGGGTTTCAGCCAGGGCGCGTGGGCGGCGGCGCTCACCGCCACCCGGCACCCGGTCGGCTTCCTGGTCCTGGTCGGGTGCAGCGGCGTGAGCCCGGCGGTCCAGATGCGCTACGGCACCGCCGAGCAGCTGCGCCGCAACGGCTACGGCCCGGCCGAGCTGGCCGAGCTGGCCGAGCTGCGGCGCGTCGCCGAGGGGTTCCAGCGTGGCGAGGTGCCGCGCCCGGTGGCGCAGGCGGCGATCGACGCGGCGGCGCGGCGGCGGTGGTTCCCGCTGGCGTTCCTGCCCGACGAGCTGCCCGCCACGCCCGGCACGTGGACCGACATGGACTACGACCCGGCGCCGGTGCTGGCGCGGCTGACCGGCCCGGTGCTGCTCTGCTACGGCGAGACGGACGCGTGGATCCCGATCGAGGAGAGCCTCGCGGTGTGGCGGCGGACGGCCCGCGACGCCGAGCTGACGGTGGCCCGGCTGGCCGGCTGCGACCACGCCCCCACGCTCGGCGAGGCCGAGGACCTGGACGGCATCTCCCCGCAGTACGAGCGGGTGCTGCTGGACTGGCTCGACCGCACGCTGCCGCCGCCGGGCTGAAGGGGCCGGGCGCCACGAAAGGTGGTCGCCCGCCCCGCGTGACCCGGCTACGCTGCCGCGCATGGACGCCGAGCTGCCCACGTTCGAGTTCGCCTTTCCCGGTCCGCTGCGCGACCAGCTCGTCGCCGCGGTGCTCGACGGGAGCAAGACCACCACCACCGGCCTGCTGCAGGACTACGAGATCGACGGCGAGCCGCTGCCCGAGGTCGGCACCCGCTCGGCGGTGATCGACTCCGCCGGCCGGCCGGTCGCGGTGATCGAACTCGTCGAGGTCCGCGTCGCCCCGCTCGGCGAGGTGGACCTCGACCACGCCCGCGACGAGGGCGAGGGGTTCGAGACGGTCGCCGCGTGGCGGGAGGGCCACGAGAGGTTCTGGCACGGCGACGACTACCGCGGCTGGCTCGGCGACCCCGGGTTCACAGTGGACGACGACACCCCGGCCGTGCTGGAACGCTTCCGCCTGGTCGAGACGCTCTGACGTACCGGCCGGGCGGCTCACTCCGTGGCGAGCCAGGCCCGCAGCGCCGCGCCGTGCTCATCGAGGTCGGGTGGCGGCAGGTCGTATCGGGGCGGGGTGCCGGACAGGCCGATCGGGTTCCGGATCCCCGGCACGCCGCCGGTAGTCACCACCGGCTCCAGGCCCAGCCCTTCCGCCAGCGCCACCCCCTCGGCCACCGAGTTGATCGGGCTGCACGGCACACCGGCGGCGCGCAGCTCGGCGAACCAGTCCGCGCTGCCGCGCCGGGACAGCGCCGCCACCAGCATCGGCCGCAGTTCGTCGCGGTGCGCGACCCGGTCGACGTTGCGGCGGAACCGCGCGTCGTCGGCCAGCTCCGGCACGCCGAGCACCCGGCAGAGGGTACGGAACTGACCGTCGTTGCCGGCGATCACCACCAGGTCGCCGTCGGCGGTGGGCAGCGGCTCGTACGGGACGATGCTCGGGTGCGCGTTGCCCATCCGGTGCGGCGCCGCTGCCCCGGCGACGTACGCGCTGGTCTGGTTGACCAGCCCGGACAACGCCGAGGAGAGCAGGTCCACGCGGACGTGCTGCCCGCGCCCGGTCGACTCCCGGTGCCGCAGCGCGGCCAGGATCCCGACCGCCGCGTGCAGCCCGGCGATCACGTCGAACACCGCCACCCCGGCCTTGTAGGGCGGGCCGTCCGCGTCCCCGGTGAGGCTCATCAGGCCGGCGGCGGCCTGCACCATGAGGTCGTACCCGGGCAGGTCGGCGCCACCGGCGTCGCCGAAGCCGCTGATCGAGGCGTACACCAGGCGGGCGTTGCGGGCGGTGACCGCGTCGTGGTCGAGGCCGAAGCGGCGCAGCGCGCCCGGCCGGAAGTTCTGGATCAGCACGTCGGCCCGGTCGGCGAGCCGGTGCGCCAGCGTCAGGTCACCCGGGTCGATCAGGTCGAGGACCAGCGAGCGCTTGTTGCGGTTGACCGACAGGTAATAGGTCGAGACGTCGTCGCGGACCGGCGGGCGCCAGCCCCGGGTGTCGTCGCCGCCCGGCCCCTCCACCTTCACCACGTCCGCGCCCAGGTCGGCCAGGAGCATCGTCGCGTACGGCCCGGCGAGGATCCGGGAGAAGTCGGCGACCAGCACCCCGCGCAACGGACCCGACATGCCACCCCTCCCTCGCCGCCGACCACGATGACACATTCCCGACGGCCCACCCGGCCAGGGTTGCCCGTCCGGCTACGGTCACCTCGGGGACGTACCGGGAAAGGGGTGTGCCCGTGCCGCTGCTGAGCCGGCTCGCCGAGACCACAGACGACCGTCCGGGCGCGGTCCGGGTGGAGGACCGGTCGCTGTCCTGGGTGGAGCTGCGCCGCGCGGCCACCGCGGTCGCCGACGACCTGCGCGGCGCGGCCCGGGTGGCGGTGCCCGCCACCGCGACCCTGGAGACGGTGGTCGGCGTGGTCGGCGGGCTGCTCGCCGGCGCGGCCGTGGTGCCCGTGCCACCGGACGCCGGCCCGATGGAACGCGACCACATCCTGCGCGACTCCGGCGCGGAACTGCTGCTGGCCACGCCGGGCACGCCGGACGCCGGCGCGCCGCCGGTCGTGCCGCTGGACCTGGCCCGGCGCTCGGACACCACGCATCCCGAGCCCGACCCGGCGGCCACCGCGCTGATCCTCTACACCTCCGGCACCACCGGCGCGCCGAAGGGCGCGGTGCTGTCCCGCCGCGCGATCGCCGCCTGCCTGGACGGGCTCGCCGACGCCTGGGCCTGGACCCCCGACGACGTGCTGGCACACGGCCTGCCGCTGTTCCACGTGCACGGGCTGGTGCTCGGCGTGCTCGGCCCGCTGCGCGTCGGCAGCCCGCTGCGCCACGTCGGCCGGCCGCACCCCGAGCGGTACGCGGCCGCCGGCGCCTCGATGTACTTCGGCGTACCCACGATCTGGTCGCGGATCGCGGCGCAACCGGCGGCGGCGCGGGCGCTGCGCGGTGCCCGGCTGCTCGTGTCCGGCAGCGCGGCGCTGCCCGAGCCGGTCTTCGCGGCGCTGGCCGGGCTGACCGGCAACCGGCCGGTCGAGCGGTACGGGATGACCGAGACCCTCGTGACGGTGAGCGCCCGCGCGGACGGTCCCCGGCGGCCCGGCACGGTGGGCGTGCCGCTGCCCGGCGTGCACACGCGTGTGGTGGACGACCACGGCGGCGCGCTGCCCGCCGACGGCACGGCCATGGGCGAACTCCAGGTACGCGGCGGCACGCTGTTCGACGGCTACCTGAACCGGCCGGACGCCGACGCGGCCACCCGCACGGCGGACGGCTGGTTCCGCACCGGCGACGTCGCGACTGTCGACCCGGACGGCGCCCACCGGATCGTCGGCCGGGCCGCCACCGACCTGATCAAGAGCGGCGGGTACCGGATCGGGGCAGGCGAGGTGGAGGACGCGCTGCTGGCCCACCCGGGTGTCCGGGAGGCGGCGGTGGTCGGCACGCCCCATCCCGACCTGGGGCAGCAGGTGACCGCGTACGTGGTCGGCGACGGCGTGGCCGAGACCGAGCTGATCGACTTCGTGGCACGGCACCTGTCCGCGCACAAGCGGCCACGGCAGGTACGGCTGGTCGGCGCGCTGCCCCGCAACGCGATGGGCAAGGTGCAGAAGTCCCGGCTGGGCGAGACGTGACCCGCACCCCGCCGGGAACCAGGCGGACCGTCCGGACGACTATCCCTACATGGTGTGTGAGCAGTGGCGGGAGATCCTGTCGGCACAGCTGGACGGTGAGGCGTCCGGGTCGGAGATCGAGGCGGCCGAGGCGCACCTGACCGGCTGCGCCGGCTGCCGCGCCTGGTTCGACACCGCCGCGTCGGTGACCCGGCGGGCCCGTACGCAGCTCGCCCCACGGGTACCCGACCTGGTCGACGCGGTCCTGGCCGCCGCCCCGCCGCCCCGGCCCAGCCGCCGCCACCGGATCACGCTCGGCCTGCGCGGGGCGCTCGGCCTGCTCGGCGCGGTGCAGCTCGTGCTCGGCCTGGCCCAGATCGGACGGGAGGCGGTCGTCGCGCACGCGCACGTCTCCGGCCAGCACCTGTGGCACGAGTCGGCGGCCTGGAACGTCGCCGTCGGCGCCGGGTTCCTCTACGTGGCCGCGCGCCGGTCCGCCCCGTCCGGCCTGCTGCCGATGCTCAGCGCGTTCGTCGCCACGCTCGTGCTGCTGTCGGTGAACGACCTGATCACCGGGCAGGTGGCGATGACCCGTCTGGTCAGCCACGGCTTCCTGCTGGTCGGCTGGGCCGTGATGCTGGTGCTGTCCCGGCTCGGCCGGCGCCCCGGCGACACGCCACCCGGGCAGCGCCGGTCGGACGGATCGCGGTGGGCGCTGCCGGCCGAGGAACCGGCCGCGCCGGCGCTGCGGCTGGTGCCGCCCGGCCCGTACCCGGCACAGGCCCGCGACCGGCGCGCCGCCTGACGGTCCGCGCGGAGCCGGTGCGTCCCCGCGCGGGCCTGCTGCCTCTCCGCGCGGGCCCGTGTTCCCGCGGGCCTTTGCGTTCCGCGATCCCGCAGTGACGTCCCGGCGAGTCCCGGCGGTCGTGACACCGGCGAGTCCCGGCGGTCGCGGCCTCAGCGGGCCCGGCGGTCGCGGGCGTCGCCGGACCAGGCGGCGACCAGGTCCTCACGGGCACGGGCCACGCGGGAGCGGATCGTGCCCACCGGACAGCCGCACACCTCGGCCGCCTCGGCGTAGGACAGGCCGAGCACCTGGGTGGCCACGAACGCCTCCCGCCGGTCCGGCGGCAGCGTGGCGATGAGGCCGCGCAGCACCACGCCGTCGTCCCCGCCGCCGGTCACCGCGCCGGCCGCCTCGGCGGCGGCCTGCCAGTCCGGCAGCGCCGCCACGCGGGGCCGGGCGGTCGCCGCCCGCACGTGGTCCACCGCGACCCGGCGGGCGATGGTGAAGATCCAGGTACGCGCCGACGACCGGCCCGCGAAGCCGGGCAGGCTGCGCAACGCGCGCAGGAACGTCTCCTGGGCGAGGTCGTCGGCCTCGGCGGGCCCGGCCAGGTGGGCGAGGAACCGCCACACCGGCGCCTGGAGGGCCCGGACGAACGCGGCCGCGGCCAGCTGGTCTCCCCGGGCGGCACGACGGGCCCACCCGGTCACCTGCTCGTCGTCGGCGTCCGGGCTCATCCGCGGCCGGCCCGCCGGTCCGGCATGCTCATGCCGGACGGTACGGAAACGGGCCCCGCTCGGTTCATTCCTGGCGTCCCTCCTGCCGGCGCCGGGTTCCGGCCGCCCTGGATTGGTCGGCCGGCGGCTGGGAAAAGTTCCCCCGCTGTCAGTCGTCGACGGACACGGTGACCGGCCCGACCCGCAGGACGCCGTCGGTGAGCGGGGCGCACCGGACGCCGCCACGGCGGCGCATCGCCTTCCACGTACCGGGGACGACCACCACGTCGAGCCACGCGCAGGGCGGGGCGGCCCGGTGCACCCGCAGCCGGACCGGGCCGGCACCGGAGTCGAGCGTGAGGACGCGCCCGACCAGCTCGTCCACCGGGATCCCGTCGGTCAGCACGTTGCGCCGCAACTGGGTGAGGTCCGCGCCGGGCGGTAGCGACTCCCGCGCGATCAGCGTGACGCTCGCCTGCCGGTGCGCGGGACGACCGAAGTAGCGGTCACCGACGATGCCGAGTCCGGCGCGCACCTGCACCTCGTCGACCAGTTCACCCGGTGGCGCCGGGGCTGGCCCGTCCGCCGGGCGGCCCACGTACCGGTGTACGGGCGAGGCCAGCAACTGGACGATCCGCGGCATGCCCGAAGTCTAATCGCGGGCATACCATTGCCAAACCGGACGATAGCCGCGCTCACGTATCCGTGTCCCGAGCAGGGCCGTTGTACCAGGTGTGACGGCGAGGCGACACGACGCGATCGGGGCTCATCCGCGGCGGCGGCTGGCCTGGGCCCGGCGCGAGAACGAGCGCCGGCGCCGGGCGTACGAGTCGGCGGCCCGGATCTGGCGCCGGCACGCCGAACACCTCGACCGGCTGGCGATGGAGGCGGCAGGCTTCCACGGCTGCGCGCTGCCGGGCACCCCGCTGCCGGTGCCGCTGGACGACGGCGAGATCGTCTACCGCATCCTGCCCACCGTCGACCTGGTCGAGGCCACCGCCCGGCACCTGCCCGGGCTGCCGGTGCCGGGCCGCACACTCGCCGACTGTCTCGACCCGGCCGACGGTCCGCTACCGGCGGGACTGCGCGTGGTCGACAGCGGCGCCGCCGTGGTGACCGACCGGCGGGTGGCCTTCGCCGGGCACGACGTCCGGCGGGACTGGCCCCTGCGGGAGCTGCACGGCCTCGGGCACCACCCGGGCCGCCCGGTCTCCCTGCTGCACGGCGCCGACGGTGGCACCCCGGCGGGTCTCCGCGTACCGGCACCTGGCGCGGCGAACGCCCGGTTCTACCTCACCCTGGCCCACGCCGGCGCCACCGGCACGCGACAGGCGGTCGTCGAGGACGTCGAGGCGCTGCGGTCCGCGCACCGGGCCGCCCGGCCCCGGCCACCCCGGCCGCTCGGCCCGTGGGACGCCCCGGCCGAACGGGCGCTCCCCCAGCGGCTGGCGGCAGCGGGCGTCGCGGCGGTGGCGGTGCTGCTGAGCGTCACCTCCGCCGGCACCTGGACGGCCACCGCCGGGCAGACCGATCCGGCGCACCGACCGGCGACCCATCCGGCGACCGCTCCCGCCGCGACTCCCTCACCTCCGGCCCCGCACACGGCGACTCCGGCCGGCCCGTCGTCGCCGCCGATTCCCCGGCCGACCCGGTCCGCGCCGCGACCGGAGCGTCACCCGGTCACCCTGCCGGGCGGGCGGGTCCTCACCACCGCACCACCTGTCGCCGGGTCGCCGCCGACGCGCCCCGGCGACCGCCCGCCGGCACCCGTCGAACCGACCGCGCCACCCGCCGACCCGGTGACCCCGGCGCCGACCGTGAGCCCGACGGGCGACCCGGACCCGACCGGAGGGCCCGGTCCCACGGACGAGCCGAGCCCGACCGCGTCGTCCGAGCCGCAGACCCTCCTGGACCTGGTGGGCCTGCGGCTCGGCCCGGCCGCCCGACGCGGCGCGACAGCCCAGGCAGACACCAACCCGCACACCCACCGTTGATCTTGCACTTCTGGCCCGGGGGGTGAGGGATTCGTCCCGCTTTCGGAGGGCCGAAAGTGCAAGATCGCGGGGGCGAGGGCCGGGGGCGAGAGGGCGAGGCGTGTCAGGGAGTGTGGGGGGTCAGGAGGTAGTCGCCGTCGTCGGGGCTCCAGCGCAGCTCCACCGCTCCGCCCGTCGCGGCCGCCTTGCAGAACTGGAGGAAGCTGCGGTAGCCGAGCTTCTTCTCGCTGAAGTCGGGCCGCGCGCGCCGGAGCTGGTCCTTCAGGCCGGACAGCGCCACCGCGCCACCGTCCGCGGCGAGGTCCACCACCACGGAGCGCAGCAGCCCGAACGCGACCTCCCGGTCGCCCTGCTCGGGGAGCGACACCTCCGGGTCGCCCTTGGCCGGCCCGGCGGCCAGCTCCACCACGTTGTGCGCGGCGAGGTGGCGCAGCAGTTCCCCGAAGGTCCGGAAGCCATAGTCGGACTCGCTGAACGTGGGGTCCTTGCGCAGCAGCGCGCGCTTGAGCGCGGAGGCGGTCACGTCGCCGCTGGAGCTGCCCTGCATGCCGGCGACTGTCTGCACGAGCTGCACGGCGAGCGTGTCGACATCCCGCGCCGAATCGTCCTCGGCCGGGGTCTCCGCCACCGGCTCGGGCGCCGGCTCCGCGGGCGAGGGCCGGGCCGGGCGCGACCGGCGGGCGGCGGGCGGCGGTACGTCCACGCCTTCGAGGCGGTCGTAGTAGAGGAACTCGTCGCAGGCCGGCGGCAGCAGCGCGGAGGTCGACTTCTCGACTCCGACGCCGATCACCCGCTTGTTGAGTTCGCGCAGCTTGTGCACGAGCGGGGTGAAGTCGCTGTCGCCGGTGCAGATCACGAACGTGGAGATGTAGCCGCGCTCGAACGCCAGCTCGACCGCGTCCACCGCCATCTTGATGTCGGCGGCGTTCTTGCGGGAGGCGCCCATCCGCTGCGGTATCTCGATCAGCTCGACGTGTGAGCGGGTGAGCATCCGCCGGTCCTCGTCGAAGTACGACCAGTCCGCGTACGCCCGGCGCACCACCACGCGTCCCCGCTCGGCGAGCGCGTCAGCGATCGGCCGGAAGTCGAACGGCCGGCCGCCGTGATGGTCGCGGACGCCCAGGGCCAGGTTCTCGTAGTCGAGGAACAGCGCGATGCGGTCTTCGTGATCCACGGAGGCAGCCTAGCCCGGCCGGACCGCCGCGCCGGTCAGCGCCGCTCGTCGCGGTAGACGGTCTCGCGGCGGGCCACCCGCTGGATGGCGTAGCTGGTCACCAGCAGCAACAGCGCGAGCACCACCTCGACGCCGGCGACGGTGCCGGTGGCGACGGTGAGCCCGAGCAGCAGCAGGATCAGCCCGACGACGGCGAGCAGGCCCGCGAGCAGCAGCCGGTTGCGCCGTCGCGCCGACCGCTGCGCGTCGTCGTCTGCGCTCACGCTGGCCCGCCTTCCTCCGGTTCCGGTTCCGATCCTAGGCGTCGGCCCTGGCCGGGGTGGCGGATCGCGACGCCGGAACGGCCCGGGGCCGGACGCGAACGCGTCCGGCCCCGGGCCACGGCGGCGGTCAGTGGATCGGGACCGGCATCGGACGCTTGTCCTCGCCCGGGTCCCCGTCGAGCAGGTGGGAGGGCTCGCGGCGGCGGGGCAGGAACGCGGCCGGGACGAAGGTCAGCAGTACCAGACCGAAGGCCACCCAGAACGTGGTGGAGAAGGAGTTCGCCGCGAAGTCGAGCCCGCGCTCGATCAGCGACGGCGGCACCGGGAACTGCTGGAGCAGCTCGGGCTGCTGCTGCGCGGCGATGGCGAGCTGGGCCTCGGTCAGCGGGGCGCCGGTGGCCGGGTCGGTGACGCCGGGGATCGGCTGCGAGCCGTTCAGCTCACTGGTGAGGATGACCGACATGACCGCGGCGCCCACGGAACCGCCGATCTGCTGGAGGATGTTGACGAGCGTGGAGCCGCGCGCCACCTCGGCCGCGCTGAGCGTCTTCAGCGCCGAGGTCATGATCGGCATCATCGTGCCGCCCATGCCGAGGCCCATCACGAACAGCGAGCCGCAGAGCAGCCAGTACGACGTGTCGGTGCCGAGCTGGGTGAAGGTGAAGAACCCGGCCGCGATGAGCACCAGCGCGAACGGCACCGTCCGGCCGACCGGCACCTTGTCGGCGAGCATGCCGGCGATCGGCATGGTCAGCATCGCGCCGATGCCCTGCGGCGCGATCAGCAGGCCCGCGGTCAGCGTCGTCTCGCCGCGCACCTGGAGGAAGTAGCTGGGGAACAGCAGGCCGGCGCCCATGAACGCGATGATGAACACGAACATGGTGACGGCGGCGATGGTCAGGTTGCGGTTGCGGAACAGCCGCAGGTCGAGCAGCGGGTGCCGGGGCCGGAACGAGTAGAGCACGAAGGCGACCACGAGCGCGCCGCCGACGAGCATCGGCAGCCAGACCTTGGTGTCGGCGACGGTGCCGGTCTCGGGCAGCGTGGAGATGCCGTAGAGGAACAGCGCGAGACCCGGCGAGAGCATGAGCATGCCGAGGAAGTCGAACGACTCGGACGGCTCGGCGTTGTCCTTGGGGAGCGCCAGCTGGGCGTAGACGAGCGCGACCAGGCCGATCGGCAGGTTGATCAGGAAGATCCAGTGCCAGCTCGCCACGTCGATCAGCCAGCCGCCGAGGATCGGGCCGGTGATCGGGCCGAGCAGCATCGGGATGCCGAGCACCGCCATCAGGCGGCCGATGCGGTGCGGGCCGGCGGCCCGGGTCATGATCGTCATGCCGAGCGGCATGAGCATGCCGCCGCCGAGGCCCTGGACGACCCGCCAGGCGATCAGTTCGCCGATCGAGTCGGCGGTGGCGCAGAGCCCGGAGCCGATGGTGAACAGCGCCAGCGCCACCATGTAGAGGCGCTTCGTGCCGAACCGGTCGGCGGCCCAGCCGCTGAGCGGAATGACAGTGGCCAGCGCGAGTGTGTAGCCGGTCATGGTCCATGCGACGCGGGCGTACGTGGCGTCGAACTCGCTCTGGAACGTCGGCAGCGCCACGCTGACGACTGTCACGTCGAGGATCGACATGATCGCACCGAGCACGACGACGCCGGCCACCTTGAGTACGGCGGCGTCGAGCTTCGTCGACGTCGCGACGGGTTGCTGGGTCACTGACGGTCTCCTGGAATCCGGTCCGGCACGAAGGTGGCGGTGGCGGCACCGCGCGCCGTCGGTGGAGCGCGGGCGGAACGCGCGGCGGGCGGCGTCCGGGCGACAGCGTAGCCATGACCTGCGACGAGACGCGGCCGGTTTTGCCGAGGGGCGAACCACCGCGGTGCCCGGAGCCGCCGCGTCACCGGCTCGGAAGTGCTCCGTCGGCTCGCGGAAAGGGCAGGTGCGCGCCGATTCGCCAGTCTTGTCGAGGCCCGGACCGGCGGCGGTGACCGTGACGAAGGTCATGCCTCGTCCGAGCGGCGCGAACGGGTGCCGGCCCTGCCGCTCAACCCAGGCCGGCCATCAGCTCGACCTCGGCCGTACGGGAGCGGTCGATGCGGCGGGCGAGGTCACGTACCCGCTCGCTGGTCCCGGCGGCGACCTGGGCGCGGGCCAGGTCGGCCGCGGTGCGCTGGTGCCGGCCGAGCACGTCGAGCAGCACCCGGTCGGCGTCGGCGGGCGCGGCGGCGCGCAGCCGGGCCAGTCCGGCGGCGGCGTCGCTGTGCCCGGAGTGGTCGTGCCGGGCGGCCGCGGCGGCGGCTGACGGGCCCGCTTCGCTCAGCCAGCCGCGCATGGTCGCGAGTTCGTCGGTCTCGGTGGCCCGGACGGCGGCGATCAGGGTGCGGATCCGCGGGTCGGTGGCGCGGTCGAGGCCGACGCCGACGATCTCCAGGGTCTGCTCGGTGTGCGCCACCATCATGGCCAGGAACAACGCGTCGATCCCACTGGTGGTGGCGTCCGCGCCGGCCGGGATCGACGCCGTGGCGGACGGGACCGGCGGGGACGGATCAGCGGCGGGCGGCCCGCCGCACCCGGGCAGGGCCAGCACCACGCCGAGCAGGGTGGCGGCGGACGCGCGGCGGAGCCGGGGACCGGCCGGCTCCGCCGCGCGGCTACGCGGGCTCAGATCTGCTGCCACAGCGCCGGTACGTTCGGCGGCTCCCAGCCGGCGATGGCGGTGTGCGCCTGGCGGCAGCGGTAGGTGCGGCCGTCGTAGGTCACCGTGTCACCGACCTGGTACGCCCGCCCGGCGGTCCACGTACCGCCCGGTGCCGGGGTGCTGGTCCGGGTGGGCGTGGGCGAGGGCGCGGGGGTGGTGGGCGCCGCCGTCGGGGTGGGTGACGGGGTCGGGTTGCCGCCTCCGCCGCCGATCTGGAGGTCGACGCAGGAGTAGAACGCGTTGGCGGTGTCGGAGATGTTCCAGATGGCGAGCAGCTTCTGCCGGCCGGAGAAGCCGCCGAGGTTGACCGTGTGGGACACGGTCGCGCCGGGCTGGCGTCCCCCGCCGTCGACCACGGCGACCCGGGTGCCGCCGATCCAGTACTCCCAGTTGGCGGTGGCGTGCCGGGCGGTGTTGACCCAGGTGAACGTGACGCTGCTGCCGACCGAGGTGGCCGGCCAGTTGCGGCTGTCGTCGTTGAGGACCGCGAACTGGGCGATGCCGGCGTGGCAACTGCGCAGGCCCTTGGGGCCTTCGACGCTCTGCGGCTCGTACTTGATCTGGCCGCAGTCGGGGACCCGGTTCTGCGCGCAGAGCGCCTGGCGGCTGGGCGGCGAGGAGACGTAGCCGTGGGCCTGCGCGGGCGCGGCGAGCGCCAGCGTCCCGGTGACGGCACCGGCGGTGAGCAGCGGGAGGGTGATTCTTCGGCGCATGGTGGCAACTCCTTCGGGGGGAACGGAAGGTGCCATGAACATAAATTAAACATTGTTAACAGTAAAGACTCCTGTCTATAAATTAAGCCCTGCACTCCCCGACGCCAGGCGTATGATCCTGATCGATGGCTCGCCGCGCGGAG
Organism: Micromonospora sp. CA-248089; assembly: GCF_050948515.1. Classification (NCBI taxonomy): domain Bacteria; kingdom Bacillati; phylum Actinomycetota; class Actinomycetes; order Micromonosporales; family Micromonosporaceae; genus Micromonospora; species Micromonospora sp. CA-248089. Next base: position 3,115,661 of record NZ_CP192016.1, on the reverse strand, counting down.
CCGATCGTCGTTCGTGGGCATCCCGCCGCCGTCGCGGCACCGGGAGGACGACGCAGAACCGGGCATCTCCCCGTCGTCCCACTCCCCCGAAGGACATCCCCGGATGAGAAGACCCACCGCGTTCGCGGCCGGCCTGCTGCTGCTCGCCACCGCGCTCGGCACCGCCGGCGGACCGGCCGCCGCCGAACCCACCGACCCGGTCACCGTCACCGTGAACACCCGCGCCGGGCTGGCCACCGTCCCGGCCACCGCGCTCGGCGTCAACCACGCCATCTGGGACTCCCAGCTCGGCAGCGCCGAGACGTCCGACCTGCTCAAGGCCGCGGGCGTGAAGATGCTGCGCTACCCCGGCGGCTCGTACGCCGACATCTACCACTGGGAGACGCACACCGCGCCCGGCGGATACGTCGCGCCGAACACCGACTTCGACACGTTCATGGCCGGCGCCCGCCGCGTCGGCGCCGAGCCGATGATCATCGCGAACTACGGCACCGGCACGCCCGCCGAGGCGGCCGCCTGGGTCCGCTACGCCAACGTCACCAAGGGCTACGGCGCCAAGTGGTGGACGGTCGGCAACGAGAACTACGGCAACGGCCACTACGGCTCCGCCTGGGAGGCCGACGACCACCCGGACAAGAGCGCCTCCCAGTACGCCCGGCTGGTGGTCGAGTACGCCGACGCGATGAAGGCGGTGGACCCGAGCATCAAGGTCGGCGCGGTGCTCACCATGCCCGGCAACTGGCCGGACGGCATCACCGCCGGCTCCGACCCGGGCCCGTGGAACCAGACGGTCCTCTCCATCGCCGGTCCGAAGATCGACTTCGTGGACGTGCACTGGTACCCGGGCGGCAACGCCGCCGACTCGCTGGCCCGGACCAACCACCTGCCCGACGCGGCCTGGCTGCTGCGCCAGCAGATCGCCCGGTACGCCGGCCCCGGCGCGGACCGGATCGGCATCAGCTTCACCGAGCTGAACGTGGACGCCGGCCGTACCACCGCGCCGGGCGCGCTGTTCCTCGCCGACGCCTACAGCGGGCTGCTGGAGCAGGGTGTGTTCACCGTGCAGTGGTGGAACGTGCACAACGGCATCGGCACCGTCTCCGAGGTGGCCGGGCAGACCGACTACGGCGACTTCGGGCTGCTGTCCAGCGGCAACTGCACCAGCGACGGCGAGGTGTGCCAGCCGGCGTTCAACACCCCGTTCGCGCCGTACCACGCGTTGTCGATGATGAACCTGTTCGTCCGGCCCGGGGACCAACTGGTCCGGGCCGGGACGGACGAGCCGCTGGTCGCCGCGCACGCGGTACGCCGGCCGGACGGCAGCGTCGCGGTCCTGCTGCTCAACAAGGATCCGGACAACGCCCACCCGGTGGCGCTCGACTACGCCGGGTTCACCCCGGCCGACGAGGCGCCGACGGTGCACACGCTAACCAACGGCGCGACCGGGATCAGCACCGGCCGCTCGGGCGACGCGAGCACCCGCACGCTGCCGCCGTACTCGCTGACCACGCTCGTGCTGCGACCGGCCGGCAGCTCGGCCGGGAGGCCCGGCGCCCCGGGCCGGCCGACGGCGAGCGCGGTGACCGACCGCGCGGCGACCATCTCCTGGCCGGCGGCCACGCCGGGCGCGTCCCCGATCGCCAAGTACGAGGTGCACCGGCAGTACGGCGCGGTGAGCGAGCAGCTCGGTGAGACCGCTGGCACGTCGCTGACGGTGGGCAACCTCGAACCGGGCGCCCGCTACACGGTCAACGTGCTGGCCCGGGACACCGCCGGGCGGGTCTCCTGGTCGTCCCCGCCGCTGACGTTCGCCACCGGCAGCCCCGCCGAGAGCTCCTGCGCGGTGCGGTTCAACGACGACAACGACTGGGGCAACGGGTACGTGGCGAACGTCGAGGTCGTCAACACGGGCGCGAAGGCCGTGGACGGCTGGACGCTCACCTGGACCTGGCCGACCGCCTGGCAGCAGGTGAGCAGCGGGTGGAGCGCCACCTGGGACCAGCAGGGCCGCACCGTCCGGGTGACGCCCACCGCCGACAACCGGCGGCTCGCCGCCGACGGCGGCAGCACGACCGTCGGCTTCGTCGGCGCGTACAGCGGGCCGAACGTGCCGCCGGGGGCGTTCCGCCTCAACGGCACGGTCTGCACGGTGCGCTGAGGAGCCCTCAGCCGCGGCCGGGTGGCCGCAGCCGCACGTCGGCCGTCGCCGGGACCTTCGGGTTCCGGCGGCGGCCTGACCGCCGGGGCGCCGGCACCACGTGCGGGCGCACCGGTCCGGACGGGAGCGTGGGCGGTTCCGGCGCGGGCGGCGGCAGGACGGCCAGGATCGCCACGAGCAGCGCCACCGCGACGGCGCCGTCGAGCCAGTAGTGGTTGCCGGTGACCACCACCACGAGCGCGGTCGCCAGGGGGTGGAGCAGCCAGAGCCAGCGGAGGCGTCCGGTGGTGACCGCCATCAGCGCCAGCGCGATCGCCAGCGCCCAGCCCACGTGCAGCGACGGCATGGCCGCGTACTGGTTGCTGAGCTGGTCGGTGTCGGGGGGACCGTAGACGCTCGGGCCGTAGCGGGTGCCGGTGTCGACCAGTCCGGTGAGCGCGGTCAGCCGCGGCGGCGCGAGCGGAACGCAGACGTGCAGCACCAGCGCCACCGCCGTGAGCGACGCCAGGGCGCGCCGCAGGCGCAGGTAGTGGGCCGGGCGGCGCAGCCAGAGCCAGACCAGGCAGAGCACGGTGGCCGGGAAGTGCATGTAGGCGTAGTAGGAGTTGGCGACGCGTACCAGCAGCTCGTGCGACAGCAGCGGCCCCTGCACGAGCATCTCGTCGGGCAGGCGCAGCAGCCGCTCCAGCCGCCAGACCCACTCACCGTTGGCCAGGGCCACGCCGGCGTGGTCGGCCACCACCTGACGGCCCGCCTTGTAGGCCAGGAAGAGCACGGCGACCAGCGCCAGCTCCCGCGCGGCCCGCTGCCATGCGGCGAGGCGGGCGGGCGCGGTCCGCGTGACGTCCACGGCTCCTCCTTCGGTTCGTCCCCGCATGGGCCAGGGCCGCCGCCGGGGTCGGCGACGGCCCTGGGGGTACGGGCTCAGCGGCGGGCGTGTTCCTCCCGGCCGACCGAGTCCACGCTCACCTCGTCGAAGGCGGGCGCGCCGTCGACGGCGTCCGCTCCCACCGCCACCGATCGGCCGGTGTCCGGCAGATCGAGGCTGGAACGCAGGGTGACCGGGCGCAGCAGCAGCGCCGCCACGATACCCACCACCGCGATGGCGGCCGAGATCAGGAAGATGTGCCCCGTTGCGTCCCCGTACGCGGCCCGCACGATCTGCCGGACCGGCTCGGGCAGCGCGTCGAGGTTGAGCGTGCTGCCGCCGCCCCCGCCGGAGGCGGGGATGCCGGCCGCGGCGAGGTCGTGTGTGATCCGGTCGCTGACCCGGCGGGCGAGCACCGCGCCGAGCACCGACACACCGATGGTGCCGCCGAGCGAACGGAAGAACGCGACGCTGGCGCTGGCCGCACCGATGTCCTTGAGCGCGACCGTGTTCTGCACCGCGAGCACCAGGTTCTGCATGGTCATGCCGACGCCGACGCCGACGATGAACATCGCGAGGCCGACGAAGACCAGCGAGGTCTCGTGGTCGATGGTGCCGAGCATGGCGAACCCGACGACCAGCACGACCGCGCCGAAGACGATGTACGGCTTGACCTTCCCGGTGGCGGTGATCATCCGGCCGGCCACGATCGAGGAGATCAGCACGCCGGCCATCATCGGGATGGTGAGCAGGCCGGCCTCGGTCGGGCTGTAGCCGCGGCCGATCTGGAAGTACTGGCCGAGGAAGACCGCGCCGCCGAACATCGCCATGCCGACCGCGAGGCTGCCCAGGATCGCCAGGGCGGTGGTGCGCTCGCGGACGATGTGCAGCGGCACCACCGGCTCGGCGGCCCGTGCCTCCACCCAGACGGCGAGTGCGAGCAGCAGCACCGCGCCGCCGACCATGGCGCCGGTCTGCCAGGAGGCCCAGGCGAACGAGTCGTCGACGAACGAGATCCAGATCAGCAGCACGCTGACGCCGGCGGCGATGAGCGCGGCGCCCAGGTAGTCGATCTTGACGTTGGCCCGGCGCACGGTGGGCAGGTTCAGGGTGATCTGGAGCAGGAACAGCGCGGCGGCCGCGACCGGTACGCCGACGAAGAAGCACCAGCGCCAGCCGAGCCAGGAGGTGTCCACGATCAGGCCGCCCAGCAGCGGGCCGCCGACGGTGGCCAGCGCCATGACGCCGCCCAGGTAGCCGTTGTAGCGGCCCCGCTCACGCGGCGGGATCATGGCCGCGATGGCGACCTGCACCAGCGCCTGGAGACCGCCGACGCCGATGCCCTGGAAGGCGCGGGCGGCGATGAGCTGCCCGGCGCTCTGCGCGAAGCCGGCCGCGACCGAGCCGACCAGGAACACCACGATGGCGACCTGGATCAGCAGCTTCTTGTTGAACAGGTCGGCCAGCTTGCCCCAGATCGGGGTGGTCGCCGTGGCGGTGAGCAGGGTGGCGGTGACCACCCAGGTGTACTGCGTCTGCGAGCCGTTGAGCGCTCCGATGATCTTCGGCAGGGCGGTCGAGACCACGGTGCTGCTCAGCATGGCCACGAAGAGCACCAGCAGCAGACCGCTGAGCGCCTCCAGCGTCTTCCGCTTGCTCATGGGGGCGGCCTCAGCCGTCGCGGTGGGTGCGCTCATGCGCGCGTCCTCCAGGTGTGTCGATACGGGGTGGCCGCTTCGTTGCCTCAAGCAATCAACACTAAACCTTGCCCGGTAGGCAAGTTTGCCCATTGAGAAATGGGTCACCTACGCTGGACGCATGGAGGAGTGCACCGGACTGCGGGAGCGGAAGAAGGCGGCCACCCGTCTGGCGCTGCACGAGGCGGCGCTGTCCCTCGCCGTCGCGCACGGCCCCGACCGGATCACCGTCGAGGCGATCGCCGACGCCGCGAACGTCTCCCGGCGGACGTTCTCCAACTACTTCGGCGGCAAGGAGGAGGCCCTCTTCCACGGCGACACGCTGCGGCTGCGCCGGCTCCTCACGCTGGTCGCGGACCAGCCGGGCGACCTGTCGCCGTGGGCGGCGCTCACCCGGGCCGCCCTGGTCCAGGCCGAGGACGGCTTCGACGACCCGGCCGAGCCCTGGCTCAGCCGGCGCCGCGAGCTGCACGGCCACCCCAGTCTGGCCGCCCACCAGGTCGCCGCGTACGCGGCCCTCGAGCGGGAGATGGCCGCCGAACTGACCCGCCGGCTGACCGGATCCGACGGGCCGCTGCGGGCCCGGATCGTCGCCGCGACGTTCCTCGCCTCGCTGCGGATCGCCGCGCACGAGTGGCTGGAACACCCGGGGCGGCCGTTGCGCGACGTGCTGCGCGACGTGCTCGCCCTGGCCGCCCCGACAGCGGGCTGAGCGCTCCCCGGCCGCCCGCTCCCGGTCGGGGCGGTGGAATGGCCGGCGAAAGCGGCACCCGGCCTGACCTGGGCTGACACACTCGCCCGGTGGGTGGCGACCGGTGGCGCAAGGGGCTCGGGCCGGCGACAGGCGTCGCCCCCGCCACCCGGGTCGACCGGTTCGAGATCTTCTTCGACCTCGTCTTCGTGGTGTCCTTCTTCATCATCACGCGCGCCACCGCCGCGAACGTGACCCCGAGGGAGCTGCTGCACGCGCTGCTGGTGCTCGCCGTGCTGTGGTGGTGCTGGGTGGTGCACAGCGCCGTCGCCGCCCGGCTGCGCCTCGGCGAGGGCTTCGTGCCGATCCTCATGGTGGTCGGCATGATCGCGCTGTTCACGTTCGCGCTCGCGCTGCCGCAGACGTTCGGCGACCTGGACAAGGGCAGCGCCGGACCGATCCTGGTCACGATCAGCTACGTGGTGATCCGATTCGTGCACACCGCCCTGTACTGGTACGCAACGCGCGACGACCCGCCGGCCCGGCGCAAACTGCGGCTGTTCCTGCCCGAGGCGCTGGTCACCGCCACCCTGCTGCTGGTGGCGGCGCTGCTGCCGCCGCGCGTACCCCCGGAGGTCGGTCCGTGGCTGCGCGACGGGCTGTGGATCGCCGTGGTGGCCATCCAGTACAGCAGCGGCCTGCTGGCCGGCACCGACGGCTGGAAGATCACCTCGGCCGAGCACTGGACCGAACGGTACGACCTGATCCTGATCATCGCGCTCGGCGAGTCGGTCATCTCCGTCGGCGTGGGCGGCAACCTGCTCGGCCAGGCCGTGACCTGGCCGGCGATCCCGGCGGCGATCTTCGGCATCCTGTTCACCGCGGCGCTCTGGTGGGCGCACTTCGACATGATCGGCCCGGCCGCCCGGATCGCGCTGCACGCCGCGCAGGGGCACGCCCGGGTGACCCTGGCCCGCGACGCGTACGCCTACCTCTACCTGCCCATGATCGCCGGGGTGATCCTGTTCGCGATCGGCGCCGAGGAACTGGTCCGGATCGTCACCGACCCGGCGGGCGGTGCGATGGAGCGCGGCCACGGTCCGGCCGTGCCGCTGCTGTTCGGTGGCGTGCTCCTCTACCTCGCCGCCAACACGGCGTTCCAGTGGCGCGCGCTGCGGACAGTGTCCTGGACCCGCCTCGGCACCCTCGTCCTGCTCGCCGCGGCACTGCCGGTCGGCCGGCACCTCCCGGCGCTCGGCGCGCTGGGCCTGCTCACCGCGATCTGCGTGGCCCTCGTCGCGGCCGAGCTGGTGATCTTCGCCGACGGCCGGGCCGCGCTGCGCCGGCTGATGCACGAGGAGAAGGCCAGCGCCGAGGAGAGCGAAGCCGCCTGGCGCGCCCGCTGGCGCGACGACGGCGACAGCGCCCCACACCGGCCTTGACACAGGCCCTAGAGTCTCCGCGTGATCGAGATCGTCACCGAGGTCGACCTGTTCCACCCGCCCGCCCGGGTCTGGCGGGCGCTCACGGAACGCGCGCTGCTGGCCAAGTGGTTCGCCGACAGCGCGCCCGGGTCCGAGCGGTGGATCCTGGCCACCGCCGCGCTGCCCGGCTACGACGGCGACACCGAGGTGGAGACCGTCGAGCTGCGCGCACCGGACCGGCTGGTGGTCCGCTGCCGGGAGGCCGGCCGGGCCACCCGGCTCGCCTGCGACCTCACCCCCACCGCGCACGGCACCCGGCTGTCCGTCCGCGAGGTCCTCGAGGAGGGCGACTGGGACGCCGACGCCCGCGCCGAGCAGCACGAGCAGGCGGTGACCGGACGGCTGCCGGCCATTCTCGACTGGCTGGCGTTCCAGAACGTCGACCTGCGCCGCGCCGAGGGCGGGCTGACCGCCGAACTACCTGTGGTCCGGCTGCTCGGCGACGAGCCCCGCCGGCCCGGGCGGCGCCGGGCGCTGCTGGCGGCGGGCGCGGTCACGCTGGTCGCCGCGGCGGCCGGGGCGATGGTGTGGGCCACCGGCGACGACCCGCCCGCGCCGGCCGCGCCGGCGCCCACGACATCGCTGGTCATGCCGTCCAGCGCCACGCCCTCCGCGCGCCCCACGACCGCGCGGCCCACGCCCAGCGCCAGCCGCCGCAGCGCGTCGCCCTCGCCGACGCCGACGCCCACCCCCAGCCGTACGCCGAGCGCGACGCCCTCGACGGTGGTCGCGGCACCGCTGACCGCGACGTACGAGACGGTGAACGACCGGGTCTTCGGCTACCGGGGCGAGGTGGTGCTGCGCAATCCCGGCCCGGCGCCGCGTCCGGGCTGGACGGTCACCGTGACGCTGCACGACGGCGCCACTGTGGGCAGCGTGAGTGGCGCCGAGGCCACCCAGAACGGCACCGTGGTCACGTTCACCGGCGGGGCCTTGCCGGGCGGCCAGTCCGCCACCATCCGGTTCGACGTCCGCGACCCGGATCCCCAGCACGACGCCCCCGCCGCCTGCGCCGCCGAGAACACCCCCTGCACCCCCGCCTGACCCACCTTCCCCTCCCCCCGCCCTGCCCGGCCCGGCCGACTCGGCCCGCGCGGCCCGGCCCGGTCGATCATGAAGTTGGGCCGCGGATTTGTCCGCATTGACTGCGGCCAACTTCATGATCGGCGCGCACGGGCGCGCGGCGGGGGGGGTGCGGGCGGAGGGCGGGTGCGGGGTGGGTGCGGGCTGGGCGCCGGGGTGGGCGCTGATTCGGTGGGTGCGGAAATGGGTTGTTGAGTGCGTGGGAGCGCTCCCGTAACATCCCTGACGCGGCTGTTAACGCTCACAACACAATCGCCACCGCCAATGCCAGAGCCGCCGCCCCCGCAGGAGGTCAGTTCATGCCCAGATCCAGATCAGTCAATGCCATATTGGCGTCCGCAGGTGCCGCGCTGCTCGCGTCGGCGACCGTCGCCGTGGCGCTGCCCGCCGGCGCGGCCGCCGCCGGCTGCTCGGTGAACTACGCGATCCCATCGCAGTGGCAGGGCGGCTTCGGCGCCAACGTCACCATCACGAACCTCGGCGACCCGGTGTCGAGCTGGACGCTGACGTGGTCCTTCGGCGCCGGGCAGACGGTGACCCAGTCGTGGAACACGAGCCTGACCCAGAGCGGGTCCGCGGTGACCGCGCGCAACGTCGACTACAACGGGTCGATCCCGACGAACGGCAGCACGTCGTTCGGATTCAACGGCTCCTGGACCGGCAGCAACCCGGTGCCGACCAGCTTCGCGCTCAACGGGGTGACCTGCACCGGCGGCACCACCACGCCGACCGGCGGCCCGACCGGCGCTCCGACCACCGCGCCACCCACCACGGCGCCGCCGACCACCGCGCCGCCCACGACACCACCGCCGGGTAACACGTGCAGCCTGCCGTCGTCGTACCGGTGGTCGTCGACCGGTGTGTTGGCGCAGCCGCGGTCGGGCTGGGTGTCGTTGAAGGACTTCACGGTGGTGCCCTACAACGGGCAGCACCTGGTGTACGCCACGACGCACGACACCGGGTCGTCGTGGGGGTCGATGAACTTCGGGCTGTTCTCGAACTGGTCGCAGATGGCCTCGGCGTCGCAGAACGCGATGTCGTCGGGGACGGTGGCGCCGACGTTGTTCTACTTCGCGCCGCGCAACATCTGGGTTCTGGCCTACCAGTGGGGGCCGACCGCGTTCTCGTACCGGACGTCGACGAATCCGACGAACCCGAACGGGTGGTCGTCGGCGCAGCCGCTGTTCACCGGCAGCATCTCCGGTTCCGGCACCGGCCCGATCGACCAGACGCTGATCGCCGACGACCAGAACATGTACCTGTTCTTCGCCGGTGACAACGGCAAGATCTACCGCTCCAGCATGCCGATCGGGAACTTCCCCGGCAGCTTCGGCTCGAACTACACCACCATCATGTCCGACAGCACGAACAACCTGTTCGAGGCCGTGCAGGTCTACAAGCTGCAGGGCCAGACCCGCTACCTGATGATCGTCGAGGCCATCGGCTCGCAGGGCCGCTACTTCCGGTCCTTCACCGCCACCAGCCTGGGCGGCTCGTGGACGCCGCAGGCCGCCACCGAGTCCAACCCGTTCGCGGGCAAGGTCAACAGCGGCGCGACCTGGACCAACGACATCAGCCACGGTGAACTGATCCGCACCACCGCCGACCAGACCTTCACCGTCGACCCCTGCAACCTCCAACTGCTCTACCAGGGCCGCTCCCCCAACTCCGGCGGCGACTACGGCCTCCTGCCCTACCGACCCGGACTGCTCACCCTCCAGCGCTGAGCCGACCGATCGAGGAGAGAGAGGTCCGATGAGAAGGCACAGAACGACCCGTACCGCGGTGTTGTCGGCCGGGGCCGTCCTGCTGGCGTCGACCGCGATGGCCGCGGCGCTGCCGGCCGGGGCGGCGGCCGCCGGCTGCGCGGTCACCTACGCCGTGTCGTCGCAGTGGCAGGGCGGCTTCGGCGCGAACGTCACAGTCACCAACCTCGGTGACCCGGTCAACGGCTGGACGCTCACCTGGTCCTACGCCGCCGGCCAGACCGTCACCCAGGCGTGGAACGCCACGGTGACCCAGAGCGGAGCGGCTGTCACCGCCCGCAACGTCGACTACAACGGGTCCATCCCCACCAACGGCACCACGTCGTTCGGCTTCAACGGGGCCTGGACCAGCAGCAACCCCGCACCGACGAGCTTCGCGCTCAACGGGGTGACCTGCACCGGCGGAACGACGCCGACGTCGCCGTCCACCTCGCCGTCAACGTCGCCGACGATTTCGCCGACCACCTCACCGAGCACCCCGCCGCCCACCGGGGCGGCGGACATCACCGTCAACACCGCCAGCCGCTACCAGACCATCGACGGGTTCGGCGCCGCGGTGTCGATCTGGGGCGGCGCCTGGTCGACGGCCGAGACGCAGACGCTCGTCGGGCTCGGCCCCAACCAGCTCGGCCTGTCCATCGTGCGTACCGGCATCTCGCCGGTGTCCGGCGAGTGGGGCACCCAGGTCAGCGCGCTGCGCACGGCGAAGTCGTACGGGTCGAACGTGAAGATCATGGCGTCGCCGTGGACCGCCCCGGCGGCCTGGAAGACGAACAACAGCCGGATCAACGGTGGCAAGCTGCGCACCGACTACTACGACGACTACGCCAACCACCTCAACAGCTACGTCCAGTACATGCGCAACCAGGGCGTGACGATCGACGTCACGTCCGTGCAGAACGAGCCGGACTGGCACCCGGACTACGACTCGATGGACTGGAGCGGCACCGAACTCCAGACCTTCGTCCGGGAGCAGGGCGCCAAGGTGCAGAACACCAAGTTGATGGTCGCCGAGGCGGTGAACCTGAACTACGGCTACACCGACCCGACGCTCAACGACGCGGCCGCCCGCAACAACATCGGCTACATCGGCGGGCACCTCTACGGCACGGAGGCGTCCGGTCGGCTGAAGCCGTACACGCTGGCGCAGCAGTACAACAAGCCGGTGTGGATGACCGAGTGGAACCTGCACGAGGCCGACGGCGGCGGCTCCAACATCTGGGGTAACCCGGCCAACGCCGCGGCCTGGAACGAGACGCTCGACGACATCATGCGCACCGTGCACAAGTCGATGGAGTCGAACTGGAGCGCGTACGTCTGGTGGTACGGCAAGCGCTACTACTCGTTCATCGGTGACGGCGAGTCCGCGTACGGCACGGTGGCGGGCGCGCCGCTCAAGCGCGGGTACGCGTTCTCGCAGTACGCGAAGTACGTGCGGCCCGGCTACCAGCGGGTCGCCCTCACCAAGAGCTCGAAGGCGTCGCCGCTGGAGGTGACGGCCTATTCCGGCGACGGGAAGGTCACGCTGGTGATCCTCAACCGGTCGACCAGCGCGGTGAACAACGCGATCATCCAGGCGCCGCAGAACGTCAGCCGGGCGGAGTACGTGGCCACGTCGCAGAACGCCAGCGCGGCGAGCCAGCCGGTGGGCGTGAACGGCAACCAGGTGACGGTGAGCGTCGGCGCACGGAGCATCTCCACCGTCGTGCTCACCCTCTGACCGGGGACACGAACAAGGGCGGGGGCGGCCGGATCGGCCGCCCCCGCTCGTGTGTGACTTGCTAGCCGGCGTACGTCTCGAACTCGCCGACCCTCGGCGTACCGCCGGAGCTGTTGATCTTGAAGTTGATCTTCTTCAGCGAGGTCGCGCCGAAGGTGATCTGGCCGGCCCCGCTGCCGGAGGCCAGCACCGCGCCGGTGTCGTTGTTGACGAGCTGCCACGACCCGATCGAACCCGAGGTGCCGGACGGCTCGCGGATGACCACGCGGGACACGGTGGTGGCCGAGCCCCACTTGATCGAGACGGTGCCGGTCGACCCGGACGGCGACCAGTACGTGCTCAGGTTGCCGTCGCGCACGTTGCCGTAGCTGGTGCCGTCGGCCTTGCTGGACCCGTCGGCCCCGGCGCCGGAGACGAGGCTCAGGTTCGTCCCGCCGGACGGCGGCGGGGTGGTCGTCCCGGGCGGCGGCGTGGTGGGGGCGGGCGTGGTCGGCCCCGGCGTGGTCGGGGCCGGGGACTGCGGCGTGCAGTTCCCGTCGGACACGCGCAGGCCGGTGTTGGGCCCCGCCGTCTGCCGCACGATGTCCGGCACGCAGCTCGCCGCGTCGAGCCGGTACGAGTACGGGACGCTGACCGTGGTCGTGGACGTCACGTTCGGGCCCGCCGGGTAGTTGTCGGTCCCGGGCGAGGACCAGGTCACGTTGTCGAAGATGTTGCCGCTGACCTGCCAGGTGCCGCGCTCGCTGGTGTAGAACGTGCCGAGCACGTCCTTGGAGTTGCGGAAGTAGTTGTTGTCCACCTTGGCCCGCGCGCCGGCCCGGGAGTTGATGCCCGACTCGTGCAGCCCGGTGTAGTGGTTGTTGAACATGTGGGCGATGCCGCCGCGCAGCAGCGGCGTACGGGAGTCGATGTTCTCGTACAGGTTGTGCTCGAACGTGATGTAGCCGTTGCCGCGGTCGCTCTCACTGGACCCGATGAGGCCGCCGCGACCGGAGTTGCGCAGGATGCTGTACGACAGCGTCACGTACTGGGTGTCGTCCTTCATGTCGAACAGGCCGTCGTAGCCCTCCGACTCCCCGCCGGACGCCTCCAGCGTCACGTGGTCGACCCACACGTTGCGGACGCTGCTCTCCATGCCGATCGCGTCACCGCCGTTGGAGGTGGGCGAGCCGGACTTCTTGACGTTGCGCACCGTCACGTTCCGGATGATGATGTTGCGGGAGTCGCGGATGTGGATGCCGAGCTGGTCGAAGACGGCGCCGCTGCCCACCCCGATGATGGTGACGTTGCTGATCTGCTTCAGCTCGATCACGCCGTCCGCGGTGTTGCAGCTCGATCCGGAGACCTTGCTGGTGTTGCCGTGGTTGATGGTCCCGGTCACCTCGATGATGATCGGGGTGCTGCTGCTGGCCCGGCCGCACAGCGCGGCGTGGATGGCGGTGCCGGTGGTGGCGCGTACGGTCTGCCCGCCCGCGCCGCCGGTGGTGCCGCCGTTCTGGGTGGCGTAGCCGGTGGCGCTGCCGGCCGCCGCCGACGCCTGCGGGGACGGCATCACCACGGCGACGGCGATTCCCACGACCGCCGTGGCCAGTGCCGCGTGGAGTCGCAGCGCGACTGGTCTTCTCATGTCGCCTCATTCCTTTTTCGAGCATGCGGGAATTGCCGCCGAGCAGCGGCATTCACCGAATGGGAATAATGAGGAGCCGCGACGCGATCAGGCGCGCCGCCGGCGAATGTCGTTCATCTGCGAGGCCCGGCCCGCACATGAAACATCGATGTAACGCAATCGTATGAAAGCGCTTTCCAGGAAGGCAAGGGCTGGCGTTTGCAGGTTTTTTGCACTGCTCCGGGCACCGGGACCGGGAGGGCGCCACCTTGACGGGACGCGAGATCGATGATTGCCTGCACCCCACCCTGACATCGAAGTTCGTCTACCTCATGCCCCCACGAGGAGCGTCATGCCCCGTTCCCGCAGGACCCGCCCGCTCGCGGCGGTCGCCGGCGTCGTCGCCGCCGTGCTGGCCGTCTCGCCGGCACCCGCCGCACCACTGACGGCCCCGGCGACCACCGGCAACACGTGGAGCGCCGACCTCACTGCCGTCGACTCCGACGACGTCAACGTCCGCTGGACCGGCACGGAACTCCGCCTCGCCGACCCGGCCCACCGACCCGCGGCCCGGCACGCAATCGCGGCCGAGGGCACGCTCGTCGTCACGCCGCACTCGCTCGCCGTACCGGCCAACCGGGTCCGCGCCGACATCGTCGCGACACCCGGCCCCGACGGCGCCGTCGAGGTGGCGGCGCGCGGCTGGCGGTCCGGCGGGTGGACCGAGTGGCGCTCCGCCGCCGGCGGCGCCGTCTTCGACCAGCCGGTCACCCGGGTGCAGATCCGCGTCGCGCTCACCGCCGGCCGGCCGGCCGCCGCGCCCGCCCTGCGCCGGGTGCGGCTCACCGCCGACTCGGTCGCCGCCGTCACGGCCGCCACCCCGGGCCTCACCTACCGGGTGTACGCCACCCGCGAGGGCCTGGTCGGCGGCACCACCGCCAACGGGCACGTGATCGTCTCCCGGGACCACTTCGTCGCGCTGCCCTCGTTCCGCGGCCTCGCGCCGAAGAACACCGGCGACTACACCGTGCGGGTCTGCACCACCACCCGCAGCCGCTGCGAGTACGCCCCGGTCTGGGACGTCGGCCCGTGGAACACCAAGGACGACTACTGGAACCCCAGCAGCGTCCGGGAGATGTGGAAGGACCTGCCGCAGGGCCGACCCGAGGCGCAGGCGGCGTACCAGAGCGGCTACAACGGGGGCCGGGACCAGTTCGGGCGCGTGGTGGGCAGCCCGGCCGGCATCGACCTCGCCGACGGCACGTTCTGGGACGGCCTGCTGCTGACCGACAACGCCTGGGTCGACGTCGCCTACCTCTGGACCGGCACCGGCACCCGGGGCCGGATCGGCAGCGGGCCGCTCAACATCCGCTCCGGCCCGAGCACGAGCAACGCCGTCGTCGGCCTGGCCGCCACGTACGCCAACGTGCCGATCGAGTGCTCCGTCACCGGTCAGACGGTGAGCGGACCGTACCGGACCACCAGCCAGTGGAACCGCCTCGCGTCAGGACACTTCGTCAGCCACGCGTACGTCTCCACGGTGACCGGCACCATCGCGCCCTGCTGAGGCCGGCTCGCCCGGGGCGGGCCGGCCTGCCGAGGACGGCCCGCCCGAGGTGCGCGCCGGTGTCGCGCCGCTCCGGGTGCGCTGGATGAGCACCACGCAGGCGAGCACCGCACCCGCCACCACCATCGCACCGGTCGTGACCGCCTCGCCGAGCAGCACCGCCGACCAGACCAGCGTGAGCACCGGCTGCACGAGCTGGATCTGGCCCACCTTGGCGATGCCGCCCCGGGCCAGCCCGGCGTACCAGGCGAAGAAGCCGAGGAACATCGACACCACGGTGAGGTAGCCGAACCCGGTCCAGGCGGCGGTGCCGCCCTGCGGCGGGTGGACGAGAGCGGCCACCACCGTGACCGGCACGGTGACCGGGAGCGACAGCAGCAGCGCCCAGCAGATCGTCCGGGCGCCGCCGAGTTCGCGGGCCAGCCGGCCGCCCTCGGCGTACCCGAGGCCGCAGAGCACCACGGCGGCGAGCAGGAACAGGTCGGCGAACGACAGCGTCCCGCGCATCGAGCCGCTCGCGCCGAGGAACGCGAGCACCAGCGCCAGCCCGGCGGCACCGGCGATCCAGAACAGCGGCGGCGGCCGTTCGCCGGCGCGCAGCACCGCGAACACGGCGGTCATCGCGGGCAGCACGGTGACGACCACGGCGCCGTGCGCCGATGTCTGCGTGGTGAGCGCCAGCGAGGTGAACAGCGGGAAGCCGACCACGACGCCGAGCGCGACGATCGACAGCCGTCGCCACTGGTCCCGGGTGGGGCGCGGCGCACCGGTCAGCCGCAGGTAGGCCCACGCGAGCAGCGCCGCGCCGACCGCCCGTCCGAACGCGACGAACCAGGGGTCGAGTGCGTGCACCGCGACGCGGGTGGCCGGCAACGACATGCTGAAGGCGAGCACACCCAGCGCGCCCAGTGCGATCCCGGCACCCGGCTTCGCCGTTACCGCCATCGGTGCAGTAGCGCTACTCTGTGCTCTCATGAATGATGGTAGCGCTATCGACCGCGTCGTTCGGCACCTGGGTGCCCTGGCGACCGATGCCGCCCCCGGCACCCGGCTGCCGTCGGTGCGGGAGCTGACCGCGCACCATCACGTCTCCCCCGTCACCGTCGCCGAGGCGACCCGGCGGCTCGTCGCGGACGGGCTGGTCGAGACACGGCCGGGGCGCGGCGCGTACGTCGCCGCCCGGCGCACCGGAGCGCCACCGGCGGACCTGTCGTGGCAGACGGTCGCGCTGGGCTCGCGGCGGGGCGGCGAGGAGGAGATGCAGGCGCTACTGGCGCTACCGCCGTCGGGCGCGATTCCGCTGACCGGCGGCTACCTCGACCCGGATCTCCAGCCGGCTGCCGCGCTCGGTGCGGCGCTCGCCCGCGCGGCCCGGCAACCGGCCGCGTGGCAGCGCGGCCCGGTCGAGGGACGCGCCGACCTGCGCGCCTGGTTCGCCCGCGAGGCGGGTGGCGGCCTGCGCGCCGAGGACATGGTGATCTGCCCCGGCGGGCAGGCCGCGCTCTCCTCCACGCTGCGGGCACTCACGACGCCCGGGGACACGGTGCTGGTCGAGTCCCCCACCTACCTGGGCGCGCTCGCCGCCGCACGCGCCGCCGGGCTGCGGGTGGTGCCCGTACCCGCCGACACCGACGGGGTACGCCCCGACCAGCTCGCCGCCGCGTTCGCCCGTACCGGCGCCCGCCTGTTCTACTGCCAGCCGCTGTACGCCAACCCGCACGGCGCGACGCTCTCCGCCGCCCGGCGCGCCGACGTCGCCGAGGCGGTCCGCGACGCGGACGCGTTCCTGGTCGAGGACGACTACGCCCGCGACCTCACCATCGACGGCGAGGCCCCGCCACCGCTGGCCGCCGACGACCCGGACGGGCACGTCGTCTACCTGCGCTCGCTCACCAAGTCCACAGCACCCGGCCTGCGGATCGCCGCGCTCGGCGCGCGCGGACCGGCCGGGGCGCGGCTGCGCGCCGCCCGGCTGCTCGACGACCTCTTCGTCGCCGGGCCGCTGCAACAAGCGGCGCTGGAGTTCCTCACCGCGCCGGCCTGGGACCGGCACCGCCGTACCCTGCGCCGGGAGCTGCGGGCCCGCCGGGAGGCGCTGCTCGCGGCGCTGGACCGGCACCTGCCGTCGGTGGCGCCGCGCGACGTGCCACGCGGCGGCCTGCACCTGTGGGTACGGCTGCCCGACGGCACCGACGACGTCGCGGTGACGGCGGCGGCCGCCGCGGCGGGCGTCACCGTCTTCCCCGGGCGCCCCTGGTACGCGGCCGAACCTCCCGCCCCGCACCTGCGCCTGACGTACGCCGCCGCCCCACCCGACCAGATGGACGAGGCGATCCGCCGCCTGTCCACCGCCCTCCCCCACTGACCGCGCGGCCCCCACGCCCTCGTCGATCTGTGAGTGGGGTTGTCAAGGACTCCCGGCTCCGAGAGATCTTGGTAGGAAAGGGCCCCCATGGGGGCCCTTTCCTACCAAGATCTCCGCTGATCCCACCTCGCAGAACGCCAGTCTCGCCCGATGGGCGGCGCCCGACGCAGCAACAAACCGAACGAGGAACTCCCGCCCGCGCCGCCCCGAAACCTCTGCGATCTTGGACTTGTGGTGCCACGTCTTGTCGGCTTCGCCCCGCTATCAGAGGCGCCACAACTCCAAGATCGCCGTTCGGCCCGGGGCCCCGCACCCACCCCGCCCCATCCCCGCGATCTTGCAGTTTGGTGCCCCTCATAGCAGGAGTAATCCGGCATCGCGGGGGCCGGAAGTGCAAGATCGCGGGGGCGGGAGGGGTGGGGCGGGGCGGGCGGGGTCGGGTCAGTTGCGGGTGATGGTGAAGGTTGTTGTGGTGTTCTTGATGTCCTGGGCGTTGTCGGTCAGGCGGAGGTTGGTGAAGGTCGCCGCGCCGACCGCGGGGCCCTGACCTGGCTCGGGCATCTCGTTGACCCAGATTCCGAAGCCGGACTTCGCGTCGAACGCGTCACCGCTGCGCCGCGCGCCGGAGATCGACACGTTCGTCAGCACCGTGTCGGTGATTGGATTCTCCGGCTGGCTGCCGTTGTACTTGGTCTGGAACATGATCCCCGAGTACGTCGGGTCGACGATGTCCACGTCGGTCACCCGGATGCCACGGAACTCCTTCGACGCGGAGAACAACCACATCGCCGGGAACGTCTGCGCGCCCCAGAAGTGCCCGCCGGACCGGATCAGCGAGATGTTCTCGAACCGGGTGGGCGGGCTGGCGCCGAACCCGACGAACGGGTAGCCGAAGTCCAGCGAGCTGATTGTGATGCCCGAGTACGTGAGCTGGTCGGCGATGTAGAGGTTGCGGAACACGTTGTCGTACCCGCCGTACACCGCCAGGCCGGCCGCCCGCCAGGTCAGCGTGGCGGTCAGGTTCTCGAACACGTTGCCGTGGTTGCCGCCGGAGCCGCCCTGGTCGGTGGCGGAGAACAACGCGAACGCGTCGTCGCCGTTGGAGCGGCCCTCCGAGTTGGTGACCAGGTTGTTGGTGCTGCCGTTCGTCATGTTCACCGCGTCGGCGAAGGTGTTGCGGAACCGGCTGTCCCGGATGGTCAGCCCGTCCACGCTCACCCCCCAGTACGCGCACACGGTGTGCTCCACCCAGACGCTGTCGAGCGTCAGGTCGTCCACGTCCTTCAGTTCGCCCCACACCTTGCCGGGCCCGTCGATCCGGTTGGTGTAGTTGCCGAAGAACGCCAGGTGGGCGAAGGTCGAGCCGCTCGCCGAGGACTCGACCCGGAAGCCGGCGTCGGTGTTCTGCTGGTTGCGCGGCGTCTGGAAGCGGGTGAACCACATGCCGGCGCCGACGACCTGCACCGCCTTGCCGTACACCTGGAACTTCTGCGCGGTCTCGTACGTGCCGGCGGGCAGGTAGACGCCGACCAGGGTGCCGGTGGTGTCCATCCGGACCGCGTCGAGCGCGTTCTGCACGTCGGCGTGGCTGAACCCGGTGGGCACCTTGTAGCGGGCCGGGTCGGGGTTGACGCGCGGCGACACCAGCTCGGTGTCGACGAAGTCGATCGCGTACGTGGTGGTGTTCGCCGGGTCCTTCTGGAGCCGGATCCGGCTGCCCGCCGGGACCGTGTTGTCGAGCAGGACGTTCGCCTCGTCGTACAGGTGCCGGGGCGCCCCGGCGCTCGGCGAGTCGCTCGGCCCGGCCTCGGCGCCGTAGAGCCAGATGTGCTTGGAGGTGAGGCTCATCGGCTTGTGCAGCACGCCGTTGACGTAGACGTTGATCGTCGAGTCGATCCCGCCGCCGCCCGGGGCGTCCGGGATGGAGAAGCGGGCGACCAGCGCGTTCGCCGCCGAGCGGGTGGTCCACTCGACGTACGCGCCGGTGGTGTTGAGCGTGACCGCGCGGCGGCCGGACGCCTCCCCGGCGAGGTCGCCGATGGTGCGGTTCGGGCCGATCACCTGCGCGCCGCCGCCGGTCGTGCCGTCCTCGGCCTCGTAGGCGTCGTACGGCAGGTTCGCGCCGCGGCCGACGAACAGCGACCGGTCACTGGTGTTGTTCTGCCGCTTCACCGGCAGCTCGTTGGCGTCGTCGGCGAGCACCACCCGCACCGTGTACCGGCCGTTGGCGGCGGTCCAGGTACCGAGCGACACCGGACCGGCGGTGGCCCCGGCCGCGATCGTGCCGCTGTACGAGCCGGTGAGCGTGCGGACCACCGCCCCGGACTGGTCGCGCACCGTCAGCGTGACGCCGTGCGCGCCGCTCGCCGACGCGATCGTGCCCTGGTTGCGCAGCGTCACCGCGAAGGAGACGGCCGCGCCCGCGCTCGGCGTGCCGGGTGACCAGGTTACGGCGGAGGCGACCAGGTCGGAGCTGGCGACCGGGCTGACGGTCAGCGGGGTCGGGCTGGTGTAGGAGTTGTTCGCCTCGTTCTGCTCGATCACCGCGTGCGACTCGTCGACTTTCGCGGTGAGCGGGTAGCTGCCGGCGTCGCGTACGCCGATGTTGGCCGAGACCGTGCTCGACGCCCCTGCGGCGAGTGCACCGACGGCGGCGGTGCCGACCTTCGTCGTACCCAGGTAGAGGGTGACGGCGGTGGCGGCGGAGGCCGCGGTGCCGGCGTTGCGCACGGTGGCGGACAGCGTGATCGCGTCGGTCTCCACCGGCGCGGACGGCGCGGCGGTGACGGCGGTGACGGTGAGGTCCGGGTTCGGCGCCGGCACGCCGATGACCTGGATTTCGGCGACCTGGCCGCTGGAGGAGCCGGAGTTCGCGGTGAACTGGAGCCGCACGTCCGCGGCGGTCGCGGAGACCGGGACGGTCACCGTGTTCGCGCTGGCCGGGTTGAAGGAGTACGTGGCGGAGCCGACCAGGCTGGTGAACCCGGACGCGGACTGCTCCCGCCCGAGCACCTGGAACGTCTGGGTACGCGCGCCCCACGCCGGGTCCGGGTTGAGCTTCACCACGACCGCGCTGATGGCGGCGTTGGCGCCGAGCGCGACGGTGAGCGTGCTCGGGTACGCGCCGGGCGCGCCCTCCCAGTACGTGGTGACGTCGTTGTCGACGGCGTTGGCGGCGGCGAACACGTGCACCATCGACGAGGCGGTGGCGGGCTTGCCGACCGCCAGGTTGGTGCCGCCGGTGCTGCTGCCGGTGCGGGTGACGGTGTTGCTGTTCGCGGACACGTTCCCGGCGGCGTCGCGGGCCCGCACGTGGTACGAGACGGTGGCGCTGTCCGGCTGGCTGTCGGTGTACGTGAGCGTGGAGCCGCTGACCGTGGTGCGCAGCGTGCCGTTGGCGTACACCTCGTAGCCGGTGACGCCCACGTTGTCCGTGGACGCGGTCCAGGTCAGCCGGATCTGTCCGCTCGCCGGCTGGGTGTGGGCCAGGTTGCCGGGCGCGGTGGGCGCGACGGTGTCCCCGGTGTTGCCGGTACGGGTCACCGTGTTGCTGTTCGCCGACACGTTCCCTGCAGCGTCCCGCGCCCGCACGTAGTAGGAGACGGTGGTCCCGGCCGGCTGGGTGTCGGTGTACGTCAGCGTGGTGCCGCCGACGCTCGTGCGCAGCACACCGTTGGCGTACACGTCGTAGCCGGTGACGCCCACGTTGTCGGTGGACGCGGTCCAGGTCAGCCGCACCTGGTCGGTGGCGGGCTCGGTGAACGCGAGGTTGCCCGGCGCGCTCGGCGCCTGGGTGTCACCGGTGGCCGGGCCGTAGACCTCCAGCTCGGCGAGCTGCCCGGCGGGCCAGGCGCTGTTCGCGGTGAATAGCAGCCGCACGTACCGGGTGGACGCGGTGGGCACTGTGACCGTCACCGCGTTGCCGCCGCCCGGGTCGAACGCGTACGACGCGGAGCCGACGAGCGTGCCGAACGTGGAGCCGTTCGTGCTGCCCTGCACGGTGATCGTCTGGGTGCGCGCGCCCCAGCCGGACGGCAGCCGCAGCACCAGCCGGTTGATGCTGGTGGCAGCGCCCAGGTCGGCCTGGATCCACTGCGGGAACGCGTTGTTCGGGCTCTCCCAGTAGGTGGCCGCGTTGCCGTCGTTGGCGTTGCCCGCGCCGTACACGTCGGCGTGGCCGCTCTCGGTCATGGTCCGGCCGAGCGCCAGGTTGGTCGAGGAGGTGGCCGCGCCGTACACCTCCAGCTCGGCGAGCTGCGCGGCGGTCCAGCCGGTGTTCGCGGTGATCACGACCCGCAGGTAGCGGGCGTTCGTGGCGGTGAAGCCGAGCGTCACGGTGTTGGCGGCGGCCGGGCTGAACGCGCGGGCGGCGGAGGCGACGACTGTGGTGAAGCCGCTGCCGTCGGCGCCGGCCTGCACCGACAGCGTCTGGCTGCGGGCCTCCCAGGCGGCCGGGAGCTTCAGCACCACCTGGTCGACGGCGCGGCTGGTGCCGAGGTCGACCTGGGCCCACTGTGGGAGCGCGCCGCTGCTCTCCCAGTAGCTGCCCTGGTTGCCGTCGGTCAGGTTGGCCGCGACGTAGGGGCCGTTGACGCTGCTGGCGGTGGCGGTGCGCCCGGCGGCGAGGTTCGGCCCGCCGGCGGCGAGGGCCGGTGGGGCGGGGGCCGCGGTGACGACCAGGCCGACCGCGGCGAGCACCGCGACGATTCCGGTACGGAGTCTGGACATGGTGGACGGACACCTTCTTCCCGGGGGAGGTGGAGAGGCGTTCGGGGGTGGGGGTGCGGTGGCGCGGCGGGACCGGGGCGGCCCCGCCGCGCCGGGTCAGGAGGCGTACACCTCGAACTCGGACAGCTGGCCGGCCGGCCAGCCGGTGTTGCCGGTGAAGGTCAGCCGCACGAAGCGGCGGTCACCGGCGGGCAGCGCGATCGACACGCTGTTGCCGCCCGCCGGGTCGAACGTGTAGCCCGCCGCCGCCTTGAGGGTCGAGAACGACGAGCCGTCGGTGGAGCCGAGCACCGCCACGGTTTGGGTACGGGTCTGCCAGGCGGCCGACGGGGGCAGCTTCAGCACCACCCGGGCGACCGGCCGGGCGCTGCCCAGGTCGACTGTCACCGACTGGGGGAAGGCGTTGTGGGCGCTCTCCCAGTAGGTGGCGGCGTTGCCGTCGACGGTGTTTGCGGCGCCGTACACGTCGGCGTGGCTGGTCTCGGTGACCGGCCGGCCCGCCGCGAGGTTGCCGGCCGGTGGCGCGGTGGTGGGTGGCGCAGTCGTGACAGGTGGCGGTGTGGTGGTGCCGCCGCCGTACACCTCCAGTTCGGCGAGCTGGGCCGCCGGCCAGCCGGTGTTGCCGGTGACGGTGACCCGGACGAACCGCCGGTCGCCGGACGGCAGCGCGATCGACATGCTGTTGCCGGCGGCCGGGTCGAAGACGCGGCCCGCCGACGCGGCCAGCGTGGTGTACGAGGAGCCGTCGGTGGAGCCGAGCACCGACAGCGTCTGGGTACGCCGTTCCCAGCCGGGCGGGAGCTTCAGCACCACCCGGTCGACGGTGCGCGACGCGCCGAGGTCGACGGTGAGCGACTGCGGGAACGCGTTGTTGGCGCTCTCCCAGTAGCTGGCCGGGTTGCCGTCGACGGCGTTGCCGGCGGCGTACGTCTGGGTCGTGCTGGTGGCGGACGCCGGCCGGCCCAGGGCCAGGTTCCCGCCGGCCGGCGGCGGCGTGGTCGGCGGCGCGGTGGTCGGCGCTGCCGTCGTCGGCGCTGCCGTGGTCGGCGCCGGGCTGGTCGGCGGCGGGCTGGACGGGCCGTTGCCCCACTGCGGCTGCGGCCACGGCCCGCAGTACGGGGTGGGCGTGTACCAGCCGGAGTTGCCGGCGCCCTGGGTGATCTGGAAGCCGCTGCCGACGCAGTTGTGGATCGGGTTGGACTGCGCGATGCCGGTGGCGCGCACGTTCGTGAACCGGACCTGGCTGGGCGCCTGCACCTGGAGCGCGTACGTGCCCGCGCCGTCGATGCGGACGTTGTCGAACGAGATGCCGCTGGTCTGGCCCTCGATCCAGTGCAGCGCCGCGTACGAGCTGTCCAGGATGTCGGTGTCGGTGACGGCGATCGCGGCGCCCTGGATCGGTTCGTTGAGCGCGGAGAACCAGATCGCACCGACGCCGAACTGCCAGTTGTAGTCGGAGTTGCCGTTGCGGATCAGCGTGTTGCGGGCCACCGTGATCGTCCCGGCCACTGCTGTCGGCCCGGTGACGCCCGGGTAGCGGTTCGCGACGTGGATGCCGCCGCCGTTGGTGACCGAGTCGGCGGTGACGTTGTCCGCGATGGTGATGTCCCGCCCGCCGTACGTGACCAGGTGGTTGGCCAGGATCGTCACGCCGATGGTGTTGCGGGTGAAGGAGTTGCCGACGTTCGGCACGCTCTGCGCCCACATGGCCAGCGCGTCGTCGCCGGTGTTGCGGACGAACGTGTTCGTCACAGTGGAGTTGGTGACGCCCCAGTGGAAGTTCACCCCGTCGGCGGTCTGGTCGAGGATGCGGCTGTTGCGGATGGTGAAGTTGTCCATCGGGCCGTCCATCCAGGCCCCGACCTTGGTGTGCTGCAACCACAGGTTGTCCACCACGGAGTTGCTCATCGCGCCGCCGATGGCGTTGACCTGGTCCTCGTCGACGCGTTCCCGGATGTCGCCGATGATGGCGAAGTCCCGCAGCGTGACGTTGCGGCTGGGCCCACCGGCCTCGTGCGGGCGGATCTCGCCCGAGTAGCCGCCGCCCGGCACGTACTTGCCGTAGATGCCGGCGGCGCGTTTGCGATCGGTCGGGTGCCGCCCGCCCAGCACCGAGTACCAGGGGCCGGCGCCGCGCAGCGTCACGCCGTCGACCACCACGTGGTCCCAGAGCGTGAACGTGCCGGCCGGGATCCACACCGCCCGGCCCTGCGCCTTGCCGGCGTCCACGGCGGCCTGGAACTTCGCCGTCGAGTCGGTGCCGCCGGTCGGGTCGGCGCCGAAGTCGGCCACCACGTCCAGCACGCCGGACGGCTTGCTGATCGGTGCGCCGACCAGCTCGAAGTCGGCCAGGTCGAGGGTGAACGTGGGTGACTGTGCGGTCGAGGAGACCTGGAGGCGGATCTTCGTGCCGGCCGGGTACGTGGTGCCGAACATGGTCCGGGTCTCGTCGTAGAAGTGGTGCGGGTTGGTGTCGCCCGGGTTGTTGTTGAACGGGTAGCCGCCGTAGTACCAGCCGTACCGGGAGGTGACCGGCACCGCCTTGACCAGGGTGCCGTTGGCGCGCAGGTCGATGGTGGCGTAGCGGCCGGTGCCGGCGGCGTTGTCCGGCAGGCTGTACCGGAACGTGACCGCATTCGCCGGGGCGGTGAGCGTGAACTCGACGTACTCGCCGACGGCGTCGAGCGTGACCGCCTCGCGGCCGGACGCCTCGGACGGCAGCGTGCCGTAGCGCCGGTCGGGGCCGATCTTCGTGCCGGTGTGGGCGGCCTGCTCGGCCTCCTGCTCCCGGAACGGCACGGTGGCGCCGCGTCCGGTGATGTCGAACGGGGACAGCCCGGCGGCGGACGCCGGGGTGGCGGTCGTGGTGAGCGCCACGACGACGAGTGTCGAGGCGGCGAGCGTGACGGCGGCGAGGGCGGTCACGCCGGTGCTGCGGTGGCGGTGCGCGGTGCGGTGCTCGGCCATGCGGGGTGTGCTCCCTTTCGTCGGTGGCCAGATCCCCCCGTGCGGCGTTGCCTCTCCTTCCTCCTCCCCAGGTGTGCGGCGTTGTGGCGGCCGGGACGGGCCGCCGGGTGGTTCGGCGGCGCCGGCGGCGGGACGGGGCCGCCGGCGCCGCGGTCAGGCCGATCGGGTACGCAGCCAGACCGCGGTGTCCGGTGGCAGCCGGTCGTCGTCGAGTGGGCCGCTGGCGAGCAGCAGCTCGTTGTACGCGGGCAGCGGCACAGCCGCGCCGCCGAGGTTGACCACGCAGGTGAAGCCGGGTTCGCGGGCGAACGCGAGCACGCCGTCCGGTGCGGGCAGCCAGGTCAGCGTGCCGTCGCCGAGCGCCGGTTCGGCGCGGCGCAGCGTCAGCGCGGCCCGGTACAGCTCCAGCATCGAGTGCGGGTCGCCGGTCTGGGCGCGGACCGTGCGGTCCTTCCAGTCGGCCGGCTGCGGCAGCCACGGCGCGGCGGTCGCGCCGTCGGGGCTGAACCCGAACGGCGGGGTGTCGCCCTGCCAGGGCAGCGGCACCCGGCAGCCGTCGCGGCCCGGGTCGACCCGCCCGGACCGCTCCCACATCGGGTCCTGCCGCAGCTCGTACGGGATGTCCTCGACCTCCCACAGGCCCAGTTCCTCGCCCTGGTAGACGTAGGCGGCGCCGGGCAGCGCGAGGGACAGCAGCGCGGCGGCGCGGGCCCGGCGGGTGCCCAGTTCCAGGTCGGTGGGGATGCCCTCGCGCTTGGCGGCGAAGCTGAACCGGGTGTCGGCGCGGCCGTACCGGGTGACGTGGCGGGTGACGTCGTGGTTGGACAGCACCCAGGTGGCCGGCGCGCCGATCGGGGCGTGCGCGCTCAGCGTGCCGTCGATGCTGTCCCGCAGCGCGGTGGCGTCCCAGGCGCAGCCGAGGAAGTCGAAGTTGAACGCGGTGTGCAGCTCGTCCGGGCGCAGGTAGTTCGCGAACCGCTGCCGGTCGGGCAGCCACACCTCGCCGACCAGCGCCCGCCCGCCCGGGTAGGAGTCGGCGATGCGCCGCCACGCGCGGTACACGTCGTGCACGCCGTCCTGGTCGCGGAACGGGTGCGGCCGGTCCGGGTGGACCTCCGGCAGCGTGCCGTCCTTGACCAGCAGCCCGGCCGAGTCGATGCGGATGCCGTCCACGCCCCGCTCGAACCAGAACCGCAGGATGTCCTCGAACTCTTCGCGGACGCGGGGGTGGTCCCAGTTGAAGTCGGGTTGCTGCGGGGCGAACAGGTGCAGGTACCAGTCGCCGGGGGTGCCGTCCGGGTTGGTGGTGCGCGTCCAGGTCGGGCCGCCGAACTCGCCGGTCCAGTCGGTGGGCGGCAGGTCACCGCCCGGTCCCCGGCCGGGACGGAACCAGAACAGGTCCCGCTCCGGCGCGCCCGGCCCGCCCGCGAGCGCGGCCCGGAACCACTGGTGCGCGTCGGAGCAGTGGTTGGGCACCACGTCGACGATGCTGCGGATGCCGAGCGCGTGCGCCTCGGCGATCAGCGCCTCCACCTCGGCGAGCGTGCCGAAGACCGGGTCGATGTCACGGTAGTCGGACACGTCGTAGCCGGCGTCGGCCATCGGCGACGGGTACCAGGGGCTGAACCAGATCGCGTCGACGCCGAGCGCGGCGAGGTGATCCAGGCGGGACCGGATGCCGGCGACGTCGCCGATCCCGTCGCCGTCGCCGTCGGCGAAGCTGCGCGGGTAGACCTGGTAGATCACCGCGGAGCGCCACCACGGGCTGTTGTCGGCCATGGACACGGGCACCTGCTTTCTGCGGGTTCGGTTCTGCGGCGGCGGGCTTGTGGACGGCGGCGGCCGTGCGGCGGCGCCCGGTCAGCCCTTGAGGCCGCCGGTGGTCAGGCCGGACATGATGTTGCGCTGGAAGATCAGGAACAGCACGACGGTGGGGATCGCGGCGATCACCGACGCGGCGATGACCACGTTCATCGGGGTGCCGCCGGCGAAGGCGTAGATGCCGACGCTGACGGTCCGCGTCTCCGGGGACGGCATGACCAGCTTCGGCCAGAGGAAGTCCTTCCAGACCGCCGTCACCGCGAAGATCGCCACCACGCCGAGGATCGGCCGCGACATCGGCAGGACGATGGACCAGAGCGTGCGCAGCGGGGAGGCGCCGTCCATCACGGCGGCGGCCATCAGGTCCTCCGGGATCGAGTCGAAGAACCGTTTCAGCAGGAAGATGTTGAACGCGTTGGCCACCAGCGGCAGCCAGATCGCGAACGGCGAGTCGAGCAGGTTGACGTGCACGATCGGCAGGTCGATCACCGTGACGTACTGCGGGACGATGAGCACCATCGCCGGGATCATCAGCGTCGCCAGCATCATGCCGAGGATCAGCTTGCCCAGCACCGGGCGCAGCTTCGACAACGCGTACGCGGCGGCGGTGTCGAGGACGAGCTGGAACACCACCGCCCCGGTCGCGTAGTAGAACGTGTTGAACAGCAGCTTCGCGAGATCCAGGTTGGTCCAGGCGTCGACGTAGTTGCCCGGCTGCGGATCGCGCGGGAACAGCGTCGGCGGCGTCTGGGCGATCTCCTGGCCGGACTTCAGCGCGCCGGTGACCATCCAGTACAGCGGGCCGAGGAACACCAGCGTGAACCCGGCCACGACCGCGGAGAGCACGACCCAGTAGAGGACGCGGCCGCGACCGCGCCGCAGCTGCGCGTGCGAGATGAGGGTACGGGTGGTGGTGTCGGCGGCCATGTCCTAGTCCTGTCTCGCGGTCAGTCGCAGGTAGACGGCGGAGAACCCGGCCAGCACCACCAGCATGATCACGCCGAGCGCGGCGGCGCCGTTGAGGTCGTTCTGGAAGAACCCGTGCTGGTAGATCAGGTACGCCACCGAGGTCGCCGAGTCCTGCGTACCGGCGCCGTTGGCGAGGATCAGCGGCTCGATGAACAGCTGCATGGTGGCGACGATCTGGAGCATCGCCAGCAGCGCCAGGATCAGCCGGGTCTGCGGCACTGTGACGTGCCGGATGCGCCGCCACACCCCGGCGCCGTCGATCTCGGCGGCCTCGTACAGCTCGCCGGGGATGTTCTGCAGCGCGGCCAGGTAGATCAGCACGGCGCCGCCCATGTTCATCCAGGTCGACGCGATCACCATGGCCGGCATCGTCATCGTCGGCGACTGCATCCACTCCGACGTGGGCAGTCCCAGCGCGGTGAGGATCGCGTTGAACAGCCCCGCCTCGCTCGGGTCGTACGCGTAGAACTTGAACAGGAACAGCGCTGAGGCCGGCGGCAGCATCACCGGCAGGTAGACCAGCACCCGCAGGTAGCCCTTGGCGTGGTGCAGCTCGTTGAGCAGGATCGCCACGAAGAACGGCACCAGGTAGCCGAGCAGCAGCGCCAGGCCGGTGAAGACGAACGTGTTCTTCCAGGCGGTCCAGAAACTCGGATCGGCGATGATCCGGCTGTAGTTGTCCCAGCCGACCCAGGTGGTCTCGCCCCGGCGGGTGCGCTGGAAGCTCATCACGACGCCGCGCACCATCGGGTACCAGGAGAAGACGGCGAAGCAGACGACAGCGCCGATGAGGAACGTGTGCCCGGTGAGGTTGTCCCGGACCTTGCGGCCGAGGCCGGCGCGGCGTCCGGCGGTACGCGACGGCATCGGCGCGACGGGGCCGGTACGGCGGGTGGCGCCGGGGGCGGTGGTGAGCGCCAAGGCGACTCCTGCGGTGCTCGGGGAGGTGGGGCCGGTGCGCCGGCCCCACCTCCGGTCGGGTCAGCTCTGCGCGGCCAGCAGCTGGTTGACCTTGTCCTCGGCGGTCTTGAGCAGGGCGTCGATGTTCGCGTTCGGGTTGGTCAGCACCCCGGACATCGCGGCGTCGAGCACCGCGTAGATGGCCTGCGCGTTACGCGGCTCACCCTTGATCGGCACCGGGTTCGCCTCGAAGACCGCGAAGTTCGTGGTGTCCACGTTGGCGTTGGCCTTGCGCAGCTCCAGTTCCTGCTTCTGCGCGTCGCTGCCGCCTGCGAACAGCAGCGGCTGGGGCAGGCCGACCGGGTAGTTCTGCGGCTTGGCACGCACGTAGTCGAACTGGCCCTTGCCGGGGGTGAGCTTCTGGTAGGCGAGCCACTTCAGACCGGCCTTGACCTGCTCGGGGCTCAGGCCCTTCTTGAAGAAGTAACCCTCGCCGCCGCCGAGCGTGGCCTTGGCGGGGCCGTCCTGGCCGGGCAGCGGGCCCATCGCCCAGTCCTGGTACTTGCCCTGGAACTGGCTGACGATCGCCTGGGTAGCGTCCGGCGCGCCGATGAACATGCCGACCTTGCCGGCGCCGGCGTTGGTGAGCAGGTCACCCCACTGGAGCAGCTGCCGGGCACCCATGCTGTTGTCGCCGTACCGCATGTCCTTGAGGTTCTGCAGGACCTGCTTGCCCATCGCGTTGTTGAAGTCGGCCTTCTTGCCGTCGGCGCTGAGCACCTGGCCACCCTGGGAGTAGAGCAGCGAGGTGAAGTGCCAGCCGCCGGTGTTGCCGGCGCTGTACTCGGCGTACCCGGCGATGCCGTCGCCGAGCGCGGAGATCTTCTTGGCCGCGGCCCGCACCTCGGGCCAGGTCTTCGGCGGGTTGTTCACGTCGAGCCCGGCCCGCTGGAACAGCGCCTTGTTGTAGATCAGGCCCATCGAGTAGTTCTTCACCGGGACCGCGTAGAGCTTGCCGCCGTCGGTGAAGACCTCCTTGAGCGCGGGATCGACGCTGTCCCAGGTGGGGATCGTGTCCTTCGTGGCGTACTGGCCGATGTCCATCGCCTGGCCGGAGTCCAGCACCTGCTGCAGGTCGGTCATGTAGCCGTAGAAGACGTCGGTGACGGTGCCGCCGGCGAGACGGGCGGTGAAGTCCGGCGGGTTGTTGCACTGCTCGCCGACGCTGACGCTCTTGACGACGATGTCCGGGTTCTGCCGCTGGAACTCGGCGACGTCGTCGTTCCAGTTCTTCAGCAGTTCCTTCTGCGCGCCGACCGGCTGGCAGTCGACGGTGATGGTGACCTTGCCGCCGGCATCGCTGCTGTCGTCGCTCTTGGTGGAGCACGCCGCAAGGCTGAGCCCGAGGCCGGCCGCGAGCGCTACCGCCGCGACCTTCCGATACTGCGGTACGGACATCTGTCCATCCCTTCGGGAACGGGTGTATCCATGGCCTTCACTGATGTGCGGTGACCGCGCGGCTGCCTGTGGTGGTGGAACGGCAACCGGCGCGCGCCCTGCCTCCGGAAACCGCGCCCCGGGTCAGGTGTGAGTGGAGTCACTGTAGCGACGCCGACCGAAGCCAGCAAGATGCGAACTCAAGAACGCAAAAACACGACGGTACGACGGAAGGCAGCGCGGCGACGGCAGACTGGGCGTGGGAGCGTGGCCATGCGGGCGCGGGTCGCCGCCACCGGACCGGAGATGGCGCGGTGGACGCGGTGGGCGGGCGGAGCCCGCCGGGGGTCAGCGGCGAGGGGCGGGGGCGGTGGAGCCGCGTACCACCAGCTCGGGCTCGAACAGCAGCTCGTCGTGCAGCACGCCGGCGCCCTCGATCTGGGTCACCAGCAGGTCCACGGCGGCCTGGCCCATCGTCTCGATCGGTTGCCGCACCGTGGTCAGCGGCGGGTCGGTGCAGGTCATGAACGCCGAGTCGTCGAAGCCGACCACCGAGACGTCGGCCGGCACGGCGCAGCCCAGGCGGCGGGCGGCCCGGATGGTGCCCAGCGCCAGCACGTCGCTGGCGCAGACGATCCCGGTGGCGCCGCGCTCGATCAGTTTCGTGGCCGCGACCCGGGCGCCCTCCATAGAGAAGCTGGACCGCTCCACCAGGGACCGGTCCTCGCCCCAGCCGGCGGCCCGGACCATCGCGTCGAGCTTGCGGCGCGAGGGCACGTGGTCGGCCGGGCCGAGCACCATGCCGATCCGCTCGTGGCCGAGGGAGCGCAGGTGCCCGTACGCCTGCTCGACGGCGACCGCGTCGTCGGTGGACACCCGCGGGAAGCCCAGCTCCTCGACGCCGGCGTTGACGAGCACCACCGGCAGGCCCCGGTCGGTCAGGCGCCGGTAGTGCTCGTGGGAGGCGTCGGCGAGGGCGTACGAGCCGCCGGCGAAGATGACGCCGCTGACCTGGTGGTCGAGCAGCATCTCCACGTACCCGGACTCCGGTACGCCGCCGATGGTGCGGGCACACAGCGCCGGGGTGAAGCCGCGCTGCGCGAGCGAGCCGGTCACCACCTCGGCCAGCGCCGGGAAGATCGGGTTCTGCAGCTCCGGCAGCACCAGGCCGACCAGGCGGGCGCGCTCGCCGCGCAGCTTGCTCGGGCGCTCGTATCCGAGCACGTCGAGGGCGGTCAGCACGGCGGTCCGGGTCGCCTCGGACACGCCGCCGCGGCCGTTCAGCACCCGGCTCACGGTCGCCTCGCTGACGCCCGCCTTGCGGGCCACCTCGGTCAGGCGCTTCGTCACGGCGGCAATCGTACGTCGGATTCTTGCAAGAAATGAACAGCCGGAGCGGTCACGTCGTGCCGGGAACGGTCGCAGCTGGTCCGAAAGATACGAGCAGATTGACGCTTGAAAGGCGACAGAGCGCTGGAATAGCATGAGGAACCTTGTCGATGGCCTGCGCCGCCGGGGCCACCCGTCCCCCGAGAAAGTGGGTGCTCCGATGTCGCGGAGCGTGCCGAGGACCCTCGCGGCGGCGCTCGTCGCCGCCGCCCTGCTCGTCCCGCCCGGCGCCGCCGCGGCGAGCCCGGCGCGCGGACCGGCGCCCGTGGTGACCCGCGCCGGGCTCGGCCCCGCGCTGGTGGCCGGGCGCGGCGCGACAGTGGACTACGTCGAGCAGGAGGCCGAACACGGCCGGACCACCGGCACCGTGATCGGGCCGGACCGGTTGGCGTACACACTCGCCGGTGAGGCGTCCGGCCGCCGGGCCGTGCGCCTGCTGCCCGGCCAGTACGTCGAACTCACACTCCCCCGGCCCACGAACGCGCTGACCGTGCGCTACAGCATCCCGGACGCGCCGGGCGGCGGTGGGATCACCGCGCCGTTGCGGGTGACCGTCGGGCGCGCGCCCGCCCGCACTCTGACGCTGACCTCGCAGTACGCGTGGCTCTACAACCAGTACCCGTTCACCAACGACCCGGGCGCCGACCTGCTGCACCCGGACTGGTGGATCACCGAGTGCTCCTGCGTCCCGGCGGCCACCACGCCCGCACCGGTGATCGCCAAACCGTTCCGGCCGCACCACTTCTACGACGAGCAGCGCCTGCTGCTCGGCCGTACCCATCGGGCCGGTGAGGTGGTCCGGCTGACCGCGCCGCGCGGCACGGCCGCCGCCTGGACGGTGGTCGACCTGGTGGACGCGCACCTGGTCGCGCCGCCCCGCGTGGTCCCCCGCGCGGTGAACGCGCTGTCGTTCGGCGCCGACCCGACCGGCCGGCGGGAGTCCGCCGACGCGTTCGACCACGCGATCGCGTACGCCCGCCGGGTGGACCGCCCGCTCTACCTGCCACCGGGTACCTACCAGGTCAACCGGCACGTCGTCGTGGACGACGTGACGATCGCCGGGGCCGGGAGCTGGTACACGATCGTGCGGGGACGCGAGGCTGCCCTGGACACCCCGGCGCCCGACGGCTCGCGGCACACGGGCGTCGGCTTCTACGGCCGCGACGCCGCCGACGGCGGCAGCAGCAACGTGCACCTGTCCGGTTTCACGATCGAGGGCGACGTACGGGAGCGGATCGACACCGACCAGGTCAACGCCATCGGCGGGGCGCTCAGCCACAGCACGATCGACGGCCTCTACCTGCACCACACGAAGGTCGGCATGTGGTTCGACGGGCCGATGACCGGCCTGCGGGTCACGAACACGGTGATCGCCGACCAGATCGCCGACGGGCTGAACTTCCACACCGGCGTCACGCACTCGTCGGTGACGAACTCGGTGGTCCGCAACAGCGGCGACGACGCGCTCGCCATGTGGTCGGAGGGCACGGCGAACGCGTCGAACACGTTCGCGTACAACACCGTGCAGTCGCCGGTGCTCGCCAACGGCATCGCGCTGTACGGCGGCACCGACCTGACCGTCGCGCACAACCTGATCGCCGACCCGGTACGCGAGGGCAGCGCGATCCAGGTGGGCTCCCGGTTCGGGGCCGAGCCGTTCACCGGCCGGCTACGGATCACCGGCAACACCACGGTGCGCGCCGGCACGTACGACCTGAACTGGAACATCGGCCTCGGCGCAATCTGGTTCTACGCGCTGGACCGCAGCATCGACGCCGCGGACATCCTGGTCAGCGGCGACGCGTACCTGGACAGCACGTACAACGCGATCATGCTGGTCAGCGACTGGCCGGTGAAGGACAGCGTCCGCATCGACAACGTACGCTTCCGCGACATCCGGGTCGACGGCACCGGCACGTCGGTGGTCAGCGCGCGGACGGCGGGCGGGGCGAGCTTCGCGAACGTCGACGCCCGCCACGTGGGCGCGGTCGGTGTGAACAACTGCGGGTCGTTCCACTTCACCCCGGCCGGGTCGGAGTTCACAGTGACCGACCTCGGCGGCAACGACGGCGGGTGGCTCGCCCCGTGGCTGCTGCCGAACACCATCACCTGCGACGACCGGCCACCTGTGGTGCCGCCGCCCCCGCCCTCGCGCTGGTGACACACGACGCGACCCCCGCCGGCCGGGCCGGTGAGGGTCGCGTCCGGGTCGATCAGGCCTCGGTGAGCTGGCCGCGCAGCTTGGTCAGGGCGCGGGCGAGCAGCCGGGACACGTGCATCTGGGAGACACCGACCCGGGCGGCGATCTCGCTCTGGGTCAGGTTGCCGTAGAAGCGCAGCGTGAGGATCTTCTGCTCCCGCTCGTCGAGCGTGGCGAGCGCCGGGCCCAGGGAGGCGCGCAGGTCGGCCAGCTCGTACTCGTTGTCCTCGGTGCCGAGCGTGTCGCCCAGCTCGGTGGCGCTGTCGCCGTCGCCGATCGGAGTGGACAGCGAGACCGCGTTGTAGGCGCGGGCGCCCTCCAGGCCCTCGAGCACCTCTTCCTCGGTGACGTCGAGGTGGGCGGCGATGTCGGCGACGGTCGGCGCCCGGTTGAGCGTCTGGGTCAGCGTGCTGTTGGCCTCGGAGATGCGCAGCCGCAGCTCCTGGAGGCGGCGCGGAACCCGGATGTTCCAGGTGCGGTCGCGGAAGTGCCGCTTGATCTCACCCAGGATGGTCGGGATGGCGAAGCCGGCGAAGTCGACACCGCGCGAGGCGTCGAACCGGTCCACCGCCTTGATCAGGCCGAGCGCCGCGGTCTGCGCCAGGTCGCCGGCCGGCTCGCCGCGACCGCTGTAGCGGGCGGCCAGGTGGTTCGCCAGCGGCAGCCACGCCTCGATGACCTGGTTGCGCAGGGCGGCCCGCTGCGGGTGGTCGGCGGGCAGGGCGGCGAGCGCCGCGATCAGCTCGCTGGCGCGGGTCTCCTCACCGGTCTGCGGCGCGCGATGCACCTCGGTGGCGGTCGATGCCATGGTCATCGTGGTCATGCTGCCCTTCCTGTCCTCGGAGAACGGGTGGCCCTCCCACACCGGTCGTGCCAGCCACACTAGACCAAAGGCCACGGCCAAATCAACCGAACGGACGATGGAGATTTTGTGTCATATCCGGACATAGAGCCGGTACGGGCGTGTCAGCGAGGCAGCAGCGGCCGGTAGTCGGCGGCGGTGAGCGGCAGCGCGGACAGGCTCCCGTCCGCGCGCGGCACCTCCAGCGGCTGCCCGTCCCGGCGGAACGCCACGCTGTAGACGTCCGGCCGCTGAGTGAGGCTGCACACGATCTGCCCGAAGGCGAGCACCTCGTCGTTGCGGCCGGTCTCCTCCCCGGCCTGACGCACGTCGACGGTGGCCAGCGTGCCGGTCAGTGTCGCCCCGGCCACCGCCACCGTGCCGGGCAGCGCCGTGGCCAGCCCCTGGCGGCGCTCGCCGCCGGCCGGCCCGGCCAGCAGGTGCTGCAGGTGCGCGTCCACCCCCGGCAGTCCGTCCACCCGGCGCGTGACCACGACCAGCCCGTCGTCCCGGACGAAGCAGAACGGCTCGTCCACCCGCCCGTCCCCGTCCACCGTCGAGGACACCGCCGGCGTCGGGAACGCGCCCGGTGGCGTCTGCACCAGCCGGGGCTCGTCGTCCACCGGCACCCCGCAGCCGGCCAGCAGCACGACCGCGAGCAGGCCGGGCAGGAGCCGCCGCCGGCTCATCGCAGCGCTCCCGGCAGCTCGACGCGGAAGCGGGCGCCCGGTGCGCGGTCCAGTACGGCGGCCGTTCCGCCGTGCGCGGCGGCGTGCTGCGCCACCAGGGCGAGCCCGAGGCCGGTGCCGTCGGTGCCGGCCCGGTCGTGTGCCGCCCGCCCCCTGACGAACCGGTCGAAGATGATCTCCCGATCGGCGGGCGGCACGCCCGGCCCGCTGTCGTCGACCTCCAGCACGCCCACGCCGTCGCGCCCGGCGAGACGTACGGCGACCGGCCCGCCGCCGTACCGCTCGGCGTTCTCGAGGAGGTTCAGCAGCGTCTGGGCGAACCGGCGCCGGTCGACCCACCACAGGCGCGGGGCGTCGCCGTCGAGAGACACCAGGCTCTCCGGCAGCGACCGTTCCCGGCAGGTGGCGCGGGCCAGCTCCACCACGTCGACCGTCTCGCGGTGGGCCGGCTGCTCGGTGCGGGCCAGCTGGATGAGGTCGTCGACCAGGCGCTGGAAGCGGGTCACCTCGTCGGCGACCAGACCCGCCGCGGTGGCGGTGCGCTCGTCCTGGTGCTCCCGGCGGCGGTGGAGCACGCTCGCGGCGGCGGCCAGCGTCTGCAGCGGCGAGCGCAGCTCGTGGCTCACGTCGGCGGCGAAGCGCCGGTCCCGCTCGATGCGGTGCACCAGCTTGTCGACCATCTCGTTGAACGAGCTGGACAGGCGGGTGAGGTCGGGATCGGTGGTCGGGTCGAGCCGGGTGGCGAAGTCGCCCGCCGCGATCCGCTCCGCCGCGTCGGCGACGGCGGTGAGCGGACGCAGACTGTGCCGGGTGGCGTACCAGCCGAGCGCCGCGCCCGCTCCGGCGACCATGATCGCCACGGCGATCAGCGCCAGCCCCACCACCTGGAACGTCTCCTCGACCTCCCGCAGCGACGTCAGCTCGTAGTAGCCGAGCGCCCCGGGCAGCGGCACGCCGACCAGCAGCGCGGGCTGCCCGTCGAGCCGGATCCGCTGCACCGCGGGCTTGCCGTCGGCCACCATGCGCTGCAACTCCACCGGCACCGAGCTGGCGCCCACGTCGGCGGTACGGGCGTACCACCCGTCGGGCAGGTGCAGCAGCGGCCGGCGGGTGCTGCCGGTGTCGAGCGAGCGCAGCACGGCCACCACGTCCGGGGTGCCGGTGTCGAGGCCGGAGCGGACCACCGCGGCGTCGTAGTAGGCGGCCCGGATCGCGGTGCGCTCCCGCTCGTCGAGCAGCGAGCGCCGGGTCAGGTCGTACGAGAAGAGGGCCATCAGCGCCGACAGCAGCAACGCACCGACGGCGAACGCCGCGGTGACCCGGGCGCGCAGGCCGGGGCGGGTCATCGCTGGAGCTTGTAGCCGAGGCCGCGCAGGGTGACCAGGTGGCGCGGGTTGGCCGGGTCGGATTCGATCTTCTGGCGCAGCCGGCCCACGTGCACGTCGACGAGCCGCTCGTCACCGGTCTCGTAGCCCCAGACGCGGCTGAGCAGCTGCTGGCGCGACAGCACCCGGCCGGCGTGCTCGGCCAGCTCGCAGAGCAGCCGGAACTCGGTGCGGGTCACCGGCACCGGCCGGCCCGAGCGCCGCACCTCGCCGGCCTCCGCGCTGATCTCCAGGTCGCCGAAGAACTGGGCGGGCACCGGCCCGGCCACCGTGCGTACGCGCCGGCGCAGCGCCCGCAGCCGGGCCGACAGCTCCTTGATCGCGACCGGCTTCACCACGTAGTCGTCGGCGCCGGCCTCCAGCGCGGCGACGATGTCGTGGGTGTCGTCGCGGGCGCTGATCACCACGACCGGCACGTCGTCGTCGCGGCGCAGCTGACGGATGCAGTCGAACCCGTTCATGCCGGGCAGCATGAGGTCGACGAGCACGTAGTCCGCCGGCTTCTCCCGCTGCCGGCGCAAGCCGTCCTCCGCGGTCGGCGCGCCGTACGCGTCGTAGCCCTCCTCCTCCAGGGCGAGCTGCAGCGCGAGCCGGATGCGGTCGTCGTCCTCGATCACCAGTACGGCCGTCATATGGGCATCATGACCGGCATGCCACGGGGAGCCCAATCGCGTGGGCCGTTCGTGGTTTTTGTCATCGAACCGTCATACAACCGTCCGGGGACCTCCAAGATCCCTGCGCAGAGTGGGGTCTGACCTCGTCCCACCACGGAAGCGACCCGATGCCCGCAACCCTGCCGTCCCCGCCGGAGTCCGCCGTGCCGCACGTGCGCGTGGACATCACCGACGAGCTGGACCTCGCCGGGCTGCCCGAGGTCGCCCACGTGCTGGACCGCATCCTCGCGCTGCGGCCCCGCGAGCTGACGATCGACCTCGCCGCGTGCCGGCATGTGGACGCCGCCGCCGTCGCGCTGCTGCTGGACGTGCACCGCCGGCTCGCGCGGCAGGGCGGCGTGCTCACGCTGAGCAATCCGCACCCGCGCATCCGGCGGATCCTGGAGACCTCCGGGCTGGGCGCCGTACCCGTCGTCGACACGCCCCGTCCGGCCGCGCGCGGCCGGGCCCGGGTCGCGTCCGAATCACGCTGAGGAGGAGTGGTGACCGGCAGCACGCTCGTCGGAGCGCTCGTGGTGGGCCTGGCAGTCGGCGGCCTGGGACGGCTCGTCCTGCCGGGGCGCAAGGCTGTCCCGGTCTGGCTGACACTCGCACTCGGTGTGGCGGCCGCGCTGCTGGGCGCGATCGTGGTCGGGCTGGTGGACCGGCGCACCGACGGATCGCCGGTGCTGCCGCTGGTGGTGCAGTCCGGTTTCGCCGCCGTGGCGGTCGTGCTGGCGGTGGTCGCCGCGGGCCGGCCGGAGGCGGAGGGTCAGACGCCGCCCGCGCCGGGCGGCCGGCGGAAGGAGGAGGTGTGACTGTCGTACCAGCGGAGCACCTGATGATGCTCATCTGCGACGGCTGCGGCGACAGCGTCACCGGTACCGGCGCCACGCTTCCCGACGCCGAGGTGGTGTGGACGCTGGTGTTCGAGCACGACTGGGTCGGTTCCCCGTTCGCGTCCGGCCCGCACCACTGCCCCCGCTGCAGCACCCGGGCGGCCATCGCCGACGACGGCCTGGGCCTGGACGACCTGGAACAGGTGGCGGGCACCCCGGCGGCGCACGACGTGGACCCGTCCGCGGCGGTACGCCGGGCCCTCGCCGAGCGCTCCCTGCGCGACGGGATGGAGCTGGTCGACCTGTCCGGGCTCGAGGTGATCGACTCCGCCGGGCTCAGCCTGCTGGTGCGCGCGCACCAGGACGCCCGGCGCGACGGCCGGCGGCTGGGCCTGGTGTCGCCGTCGCGGTTCGTGCTCACCGTGCTGCACACCATGCGGCTCGACGGCGTCTTCACCGTCGTCGACGGCCGCGCCCCGGCGCCGGGGCCCGCGTCCCGGCGACCGGTCCTGACCGAACAGAAGGAGCCCTCCCCGTGGTGATGCCCTGGCCGTACCCCGAGTTCCCCTTCACCGGCGGCGGGCCGGAGCCCGACGACGCCGACACCCGGCTCGCGTCGCTTGTCGCGCAGCGGCTCAGCGCCGACTGGACCACCCGGCGGCAGCAGATCACCGTGACCGTGCAGAACCGGGTGGTCATCCTGGCCGGCCTGGTGGCCGACCCGCAGACGCGCCTGGTCGCCGCCGAGCTGGCCTGGGACGTACCGGGCGTGTTCGACGTGTGCAACGCGCTGCGGCTCTACGGCGGGCGGCGCGGCGGCCGCTGAGCCGCGACTGTTGCACGCATCGGCGTCCACCTCTACGCTCGGCCGTGGGAGCGCTCCCCCAGGCCGCCGCGTCGGGCTCACCGGGCAGGTTCACGACGGGCACCGTCCGATCACCATCAAGCGATGGGACCTTCCCGCATGTTCTCGATTCCCCGCCCGTCCCGGCGGCACCTGCTCGTCGGCGGCGCGGTCGGCGCGCTCGCCCTCGCGGCGGCGGCCGTCCTGCCGTCGCCGAACGCGATGGCGGCGACCGGCTGCGCCGTCACCTACACCACCAACTCCTGGCCCGGCGGCTTCACCGCGAGCGTGGTGGTGCGCAACCTCGGTGACCCGGTGAGCAACTGGACGCTCGGCTTCACCTTCCCCGACGGTGGCCAGCGCGTCGTGCAGGGCTGGTCGGCCACCTGGCAGCAGAGCGGCTCGGCGGTCACCGCGCGCAGCCTGGACTACAACGGCGCGCTCGGCACCGGCGCGAGCACGACCGTCGGCTTCAACGGCTCGTGGACCGGCGCGAACCCGAACCCCACGTCGTTCACGCTCAACGGCACGGCCTGCACCGGCGGCACGAGCACCCCGCCGCCCGCGACCACGCCGCCACCGACCACTCCCCCGCCGACCACCCCGCCCCCCACCACCCCGCCGCCGACCGGCACCACACCGGTCGCCATCAACGGCCAGCTCCAGGTGTGCGGCGTCAACCTCTGCAACCAGTACGGACGGCCGATCCAGCTGCGCGGCATGAGCACGCACGGGTTGCAGTGGTTCGCCAACTGCTACACCGACGCCTCACTGGACGTGCTGGCGAACGAGTGGCGCTCCGACCTGCTTCGCGTGTCGATGTACGTGCAGGAGCAGGGCTACGAGACCAACCCGGCCGGATTCACCGCCCAGGTGAACACGCTCGTGGACAAGGCCGAGGCCCGGGGCATGTACGCCCTGATCGACTTCCACACGCTCACCCCCGGCGACCCGATGTACAACCTGGACCGGGCCAAGACGTTCTTCGCCAACGTGTCGGCGCGCAACGCCGCGAAGAAGAACGTGATCTACGAGATCACCAACGAGCCCAACGGGGTCAGCTGGTCGACCATCCGCACCTACGCCGAGCAGGTCATCCCGGTGATCCGGGCCAACGACCCGGACGCGGTGATCATCGTCGGCACCCGCGGCTGGTCCTCGCTGGGCGTCTCCGACGGCAGCAACTCCGACGAGATCGTGAACAACCCGGTGCGGGCACAGAACATCATGTACACGTTCCACTTCTACGCCGCGTCGCACCAGGACAACTACCGCAACGAGGTGCAGCGCGCGGCGAGCCGGCTCCCGCTGTTCGTCACCGAGTTCGGCACCGTCACCTACACCGGTGACGGCGCCGTCGACACCGCCAGCAGCAACGCCTGGCTCGACCTGCTCGACCGGCTGAAGATCAGCTACGCCAACTGGACGTTCTCCGACGCTCCCGAGGGCTCGGCGGCGCTCCGGCCGGGCACCTGCGCGTCCGGCTCGTTCAGCGGCACGTCGGTGCTCACCGAGTCCGGCGCGTACATGCGCGACCGGATCCGCACCGCCGACAACTTCCCCACCTCCTGACCGGGCGGCCGGCGGCGATCCTTTCCCCTTCGGGTCGCCGCCGGTCAGCCCTCCACCAGGCCGGCCCGGCGCCACAGCGCCCGGCCCGGACCGGCGACGAGACCCAGGTCGGTCAGGTGGTCGGCGATCCGCTGCGCGGACCAGCGCAGCGTGGCCCGCCAGTGCGGATTCGCGCGCGCCGCGGCGCGGCCGGCCGCCGGGTCGATGCCCACCGCCGCGTACGCCCGCGGGTGCACCAGGCGCCGCGTGATCGAGTACGCGGCCCGGCCGATCACCAGCCGCGCGTACGCGAGCGCCACCGGTCCGGCGGCCTCGACCTGCCGGGTCAGCTCGTCGCGGGCGAAGCGCACGTGCCGCGCCTCCTCCACCACGTGGATGCGCGACACCATCCGGATCAGGGGCTGCAACGACTCGTCGGCCATGATCTCGCGCTGGAACGAGTCGAGGATCTCCTCGGCGATCAGGATGGCCGCGTACATCTGCGGGCCGGTCGCGGTGGACTTGAGCCAGCGCCCGAGCAGGTGGTCGAACGGCTCGGCGCGGTAGACCGGGGCGCCCGCGGCCTCGATGAGCCGCCCGAACATGATGGAGTGCCGGCACTCGTCGGCGACCTCGGTGAGCGCGTACTGGGCGTGCCGGCTGGTCGGGTCCGCGTCGTAGTACTGCCGGATCAGCATCTGCATGAGGATCGTCTCGAACCAGATCCCGGCGCTGGCCGCGCTGGCGACCTCGTGCTTGGTCAGCTCGACCCGCTGCTCCTCGGTCAGCCCGTCCCACAGTGGAGTGCCGTAGAGGCTGCTGCGCGACGGCGGCAGCCAGTACGCGCCGGGCACCGGTGGCGCCGACCAGTCGATGTCGACCATCGGGTCGTAGCTGGTGCGCACCGAGGCGGAGAGCAGGCGGTCGGCGACCGCCTCGCGCGGGAATCCGGCCATGACCCCTCCATATTGACGTAACTTCGAGTAACTGTTACGAGTGGTAGCATGCGACGCACCACCACCGATGTCAATGGCCCCGACTCCCCCGGGGAGCCGGCCGCACCCCGCTCCGGCGGGCGGCGCGACCGCTGGGCCGACCACCGCGAGCAGCGGCGGCAGGAACTGATCGCCGCCGCCGTCCAGGCGCTGCTGCGGCACGGCCCGAGCGTCGACATGGACCAGGTCGCCGCCACCGCCGGGGTCAGCAAGCCGGTGCTCTACCGCTACTTCGCCGACAAGGCACAGCTCTGGCTGGCGGTCAGCGAGATGGTCGCGGCGCGCGTGGTGGCCGCCATCGCGCCCGCCGTGGAGCAGGTACGCGAGGAGCGGGCACTGGTCGAGGCGACGATCGACGCGTACCTGAGCGTGGTCGAGTACGAGCCGTCGCTCTACCGGTTCCTCGTGCACGAGTCCGGGCATCCCGGCATCCAGCAGGTGGTCACCGGCACCAGCCGGCAGGTGGCGACCGGGCTGGCCCGGGTCATCGGCGACCGGCTGCGCGCGCTCGGACTCGACGCCGGTCCGGCCGAGCCGTGGGCGTACGGGCTGGTCGGGTTCGTCCAGGCGGTCGGCGACTGGTGGACCACGCACGGGCAGCCGATCCACCGGGCCGCGCTCACCGAATACCTGACCACGCTGCTGTGGAGCGGCATCGAGGGGGTCCGCCGGGGCGCGGACCTGCCACCGGAGCTGACCCGCGCGCACGAACGGATCGACAAGTGACCTGGGAGGGCACGGCCCAGGTCGCCGGTACGACGGTCCGGCTGCACGGCGGCGGCCGGTTCGAGCCGGTCGACGGCCGCTACCACTGGGCCGGGCGGGTCGAGCCGGAGCCGCGCCTGGTGCGGCTGCTGCGCTCCGGCCGCCGGGACGTGGAGGTCCGGATCGGCGAGCGGGTCACCAGGGCCCGGCTGGCCGAGGTGGACCCGTGGGGCGGTGTCCGCATCACCGGCGTCGGCACGCCACCCTGGCCGCCGGACGACGAGTGATCCGGGCCGTACCGTGAAGGGATGACGCCTCCCGCCACCGTGCTGCTGGTCTTCGGCCGCGGGGTGGTGGCCGGCGACGACGGCTACCGGCTCACCGCGGAGAGCGTCGCGCGCACCGAGGCCGCGGTGGCCTACGTCCGCGCGCACGCCGAGGCGTTCCGCCGCGCGCCGGACGCCCGCGTCGTGTTCACCGGCGGCTGGCCGCACAGCCGGGCCGGCGCGCCCGGCCCGCCCGCGGGATACCGGGAGGCGGAGCTGATGCGGGCGCTGGCGCGCGAGGCCGGCCTCGACGCGTACGCCCGGTCGGCGGCCGAGACCCGCTCCCGCACCACGCTGCAGAACCTGGCGCACACCGTCCAGGACGGGCTGCTGGGCGCGGCGGAGTTCACCGCGCGGCACCCGCTCGGGCTGGTCTCCCACCCGTGGCACCTGCCCCGCGTCCGGATGCTGGCCGCACGCGTGCTCGGCCTGTCCGGCCCGGCGCTGACCGACGTGCCGGTGACCGCCCCCGACCCGGTGCCCGTCCGGCGGGAGCGGGCCGCCCGGGCACTGAGTCGGATCGGCCTCCTCGGTGTGCGTACCCCGGAGGCGTCGCTGCGCCGCGAGCGGGCGCTGACCCGCGCCGCCGACCGGATCGGACGCCTCACGCCCCGGCGGTGATTCACCACCGCGCGCCGGGGGTACGAGCGTCCTCGATCGACCCGGCGGGCCGTGCCGGCGGGCGAGTCCACCCGGGAGGTTCCGTGATCGTGCTCGTGCCGGTGTACCGGCCCGGTGACCGGCTGCCGCCGCTGGTCGGCGACCTGCGGGCGGCGCTGCCCGGCGCCGGGGTGCTCGTCGTCGACGACGGCAGCGGCCCGGCCGCCGACGGGGTGCTGCGCGCGGCCCGCGACCAGGGCGCGACGGTGCTGCGCCGCCGGGTCAACCGGGGCAAGGGCGTGGTGCTGCGCACCGGCTTCCGGTACGCCTCGACGCACCTCCCCGGGCGTGACGTGGTCTGTGTGGACGCCGACGGCCAGCACGGCGTGCCCGACGTGTGCGCGGTGGCCGAGCGGACGCGCGCCACCGGCGCGACGACGCTGGGCGTACGCGAGTTCGACGGCGAGGTCCCGGCGCGCAGCCGGTTCGGCAACGCGGCGACCCGGGTGGCGTTCCGGCTGGCGACCGGCCGGGACGTGCGGGACACCCAGACCGGGCTGCGCGCCCACCCGGCCGCCCTGCTCGGCTGGCTCACCACGATCCCCGGTGACCGCTTCGAGTACGAGATGAACGTGCTGCTGCGGGTGGTGCGCGCCGGGCTGCCGGTCGAACAGGTGGAGATCGCCACCCGCTACCACGGCGACAACTCGGGGTCGCACTTCTCCGCGCTCGCCGACTCGGTACGGATCTACCGGCCGCTCGCCGCCTCCGCGCTCGCGCGTGTGACCGGCCGCTCCGAGGTGGACGGCCCCCCGGCCGCCGCCGTCACGACGTCGCGTCCCACACCTGCGTCTCGAACTGCCTGAGCTGCTCGCGCAGCGACGGCGGATACGTGGTGCGGTACGGGTGCTCCCCGGCCGGGACCACCCGGACCATCTCGTCGATCATCTCCTGCGGATCGCGCTGGTGGCCGAGGTAGTCGCCGAAGTCGGGACGGGGCAGCAGGGCTCCGGACTCGTCCCACCACTGGGACATGGTCTCCACGCCGGTGTCGTTGTACCCGGTCCGGTACGGGCCCGGGCTGATCACCGCGACGCGTACCCCGCGCGGTTCCAGCTCGCCCTTCATGGCCCAGGCCAGCGCCTCGATCGCGTGTTTGGTGGCGGCGTAGACGCCGATGAAGGGACGGGTCCGTACGCCCACCGCCGAGGACACCCAGACCACCTTTCCCGCGCCCCGGGCCAGCATCGGCGGCACCAGGTCCTGCGCCAGGTGCAGGTGGCCGAACACGTTCACCTCGAACGACCGGCGGACCCGCTCCATCGGGATCTCCACCACCGCGCCGGCCTCCTGCACGCCGGCGTTGAGCACCAGGATGTCCACCCGGTGCCGGGCCGCGGCGGCCCGGTCGGCCGGGTCGGTGACGTCCAGCTTGATCGCGTCCAGGGTGACGCCGGCCCGCTGCGCCTCGGC
The DNA here is from genome assembly GCF_050948515.1 of Micromonospora sp. CA-248089. Lineage (NCBI taxonomy): Bacteria > Bacillati > Actinomycetota > Actinomycetes > Micromonosporales > Micromonosporaceae > Micromonospora > Micromonospora sp. CA-248089. The sequence goes on along the minus strand of NZ_CP192016.1, from coordinate 3,071,344 downwards.
GCGCAGTTCGCGGACCTGGGGCCAGACCTGCGCGGCGGCGATCACGTGGTGGCCGTCGCGGGCCAGCCCGAGCGCGGTGCCCCGGCCGAGCCCGCTGCCGGCCCCGGTGATCAGGATGTCGGCCATCGAGCTCAGCCCTGCCGGGCCTTCTGCCGCCGGTCGGACTTGTTGAGGACGAACAGCTTGCCCCGGCGCCGGACCACGATCGAGTCGGCCTTGCGCTTGAGCGCGCGCAGGGAGCTTCGGACCTTCATATCCGCTCCTTCGGTTCCCGCCGGTGTCCGTCCGGCACGGGTACCCGCCGGCGCGGCGCTCATGCCCGGGCGGGGTGGTGGCGTCGCCGTGGCGGGACGCCACCACCTCGTCGTACGGGCGGATCAGGCGGTCGTGCAGGTGCTCCCGTTCAGCGTGAACGAGGCGGGCCGGCCGGTGTTGCCGGTGTGGGTGGCCTGGAAGCCGATGTCCACCGAGCCGCCCGGCGGGATCGACGCGTTGTAGGACACGTTGCGGGCGGTCACCGCGCCGCTGGACGGGCTGTACGTGGCGTTCCAGCCGCCGGTGATCGTCTGGCCGCCCGGCAGCGTGAACGCGAGGTTCCAGCCATTGATCGCCGTGGTGGACGTGTTGGTGATCGTCACCGCGGTGGTCAGGCCGTTGTTCCAGGCGTTCACCACGTACCCGACCCGGCAGGCGCCCGACGCCGGCGGCGTGGTCGGCGGCGTCGTGGTGGGCGGAGGCGGAGTGGTGGGCGGAGGTGTCGTCGGCGCAGGCGTCGTCGGCGCAGGCGTGGTGGGGACGGCCGTGGTGGGCGGCGGCGAACTGAAGTCCAGGCCGAAGAAGCGGATGACCTGCGCCGCGTCCACCGGCAGGTTGTGCGTGACGCCCTGCATGCTGATCGCCTCGACGGTCGCGGTGCCGCCGGTGCCGCCGTAGCGGGTACGGGTGTAGCCGGGCTGCGGACTGTCCGTGTAGTCGGGCGTCTGGCTCAACCCGTTGACGTTCGTCCACTGGTCGATCTGTTCGCCGAAGTTCGGGTAGCGCAGCGTCTCGTCGTTGGTGCCGTGCCAGATCTGCATCCGCGGGCGCGGACCGGTGTAGCCGGGGTAGGCGTTGCGCACCAGGTCACCCCACTGCTGCGGGGTCTTCAGCACCTGGCCGTTGGCGCACTCGCTGTTCCACTCCGAGCCGTTCGTGGTGGCGAAGCAGCCGAACGGCACACCGGCGAAGGCGGCACCGGCGCGGAACACGTCCGGGTAGACGCCGAGCAGCACGTTCGTCATCATCGCCCCGGACGAGGTGCCGGTGGTGAAGATCCGCTGCGAGTCGACCGGGTAGCGCTGCCGCACGTAGTCCACCATCGACTTGACGCCCACCGGGTCGCTGCCGCCGTCCCGACGCAGCGCCTGGGGCGAGGACACGTCGAAGCACTTGCTGCTGCGCGTCACCGACGGGTAGACCACGATGTAGCCGTACCGGTCGGCGAGCGCCGCGAACTGGGTGCCCGAGTACATGGCCGGGCCGCTGCCGGTGCAGTAGTGGTTCACCACGAGCAGCCCGGGACGGGCCGCCACGGTGTCCGGGACGTACAGGTACATGCGCAGGTTGCTCGGGTTGGTGCCGAAGTTCGTCACCTCGGTCAGCGCGGCGGCCGAGGCCGGACCGGGGACGGCGAGCGCCGCCGCCACGGCGAGCCCGGCAGCGGCCAGCGCCGCGCCGAGCAGCCGGAGTCTGCTCTTTCTGGACAGCATGCTGTTCTCCTCGGTGGTGGGAACGCCGCGCGACGCGGCGTTCTCGCCGGCGAGGCGCCTGCGACGGGCGGCCCGGACCCTCGGAGACGAGATAGACAGTCGCGGATCGATGCGACTCGAATCGGAGTCTAGGCCCCGCCCGGCGGGCCGACAACCGCCGCGGTCACCCGGCGGGCGCGGTCGGGGTGGGTGAGCACGTCCACGCTGTCCACGTACTGGTCCACCGCGCCCACCGGCGGACGCTCGCGCAACTCCGGGTCGCTGATCGCGGCCCGCAGCGCCTCGACGAACCGGCAGGCGTGCAGCACGAGGAACGGCCGGTCGTGGAACGGCCGCGCCGCCGGGTCCACCGGCGGCGCCAGCGCGGCGTCGTTCGTCCAGCCGGCCACCGTCTCCAGCGCCCGGACCAGGCCGGGCTGCCGGGCCGCCCAGTCACCCGGGCCGAGCGCGGCGCCGAGCCCGTCTGCCACCGGCGCCGCGTCCGGCAGCGTCGCGAACACCGTGCCGAGCCATTTCGCGTACGGGGGCCAGCGCCGGTGCAGCAGCAGGCCGAGGCGCATCAGGTCCCGGGCCAGCCCGGCGACCACGACCCGGCTGCCCAGGTCGTCGCCGACCTCGGCGCAGCGGCCGGCCAGGTGCTCGGCCTGGGCGACCCGCTGCCACCCGGAGGCCAGCACGTGCCGCCACACGTCGTCCGGATACCACGCGAGCCGGGCGCGGACACCGGTGAGCGCGCCGTCGAGCCCGTCGTGGAACACCGCTCCCCCGGTCAGCTCGGCCAGGCGCTGCGTCGGCGTCGCCAGCCAGTCCGCCACCGACATCCCGGCGCGCGGATCGGTGCCGAGCCGGTCGCGCAGCCAGCCGCCGAGTTCGTCCACCGTCACGCCGTGCCGGTCGCCGTCGGCGTGCACCGTGCCGAGCCGCGCCTCCGGCCCGCCGGCGTACCGGGTCGGCCAGCCGAGGAACCGCGCCGGCAACTCCGCGTCCAGCACCGCCCGTACCGGCGCCACGTCGTGCGCTCCGCCCACGAAGACCTGGGTACGCGGACCCCAGTCGTGGTCGGTGGAGCGGGGCGTGTCGAGGCCGAGCAGCTCGGAGCCGCCGTCGAGCAGACCGGCGGAGTACGGCAGGCCGGGCAGCCGCCGCGCCAGCAGCGGACCCACCACCTCGTCGTGGAACCGGCGGGCCAGGGTCAGGCCGGGTACGAAGCTCACCCCGCCAGTCTGCTCATGCCGCGCCCCGCGCGCGCCCGGGTTTCCGGCCCGGCGGTCGCCTCCCCCATCTCGTCACAGGGCTGTGGAAGGCTTGTCGCCGTGGCACACCGACAGCCGATCCTCCTGATCGACTCCCCCAGCCTCTACTTCCGCGCTTACTTCGGCATCCCCGAGTCGGCCGCGAAGACCGACAACGGCCAGCCGGTGAACGCCGTACGCGGCTTCCTCGACATGCTCGCCCAGCTCGTGCGCACCCGCCGGCCCGACCGCATGATCTGCGCGCTCGACCACGACTGGCGGCCGGCGTGGCGGGTCGAGCTGCTGCCGTCGTACAAGGCGCACCGGGTCGCGCCCGAGGGCGGCGAGGTCGTGCCGGACACGTTGTCCCCGCAGGTGCCGATGATCCTCGAGGTGCTGGATGCGCTCGGCATCCCCGCCGTGGGCGCCACCGGCTACGAGGCCGACGACGTGCTCGGCACGCTCTCGGTGACCCAGCCGGGCCCGGTCGAGGTGGTCTCCGGCGACCGCGACCTGTTTCAGCTCGTCGACGACGCGCACCCGGTGCGCCTGCTCTACGTCGGCCGGGGCGTGGCCAAGCTGGACGACTGCGACGACGCGGCGGTCCGCACCCGTTACGGCGTGCCCGCCGACCGGTACGCCGACTTCGCGGCGCTGCGCGGCGACCCCAGCGACGGCCTGCCCGGCGTCACCGGGGTCGGCGAGAAGACCGCCGCCCGGCTGATCGACCGCTACGGCGGCCTCGACGGCATCCTGGCCGCGCTCGACGACCCGCGCTCCGGCTTCGCGCCGGGGCTGCGGGCCAAGCTCGACGCCGCCCGCGACTACCTGGCGGTGGCGCCGAAGGTGGTCCGGGTCGCCACCGACGTGCCGCTGCCCGAGCTGGACCCGACACTGCCGGCGGCGCCGAGAAATCCGGACCGGCTGCTGGAGCTGGCGCAGCGCTGGAACCTGGCCGGCTCGTGCCGCCGTCTGGTCGACGCCCTCGCGGGCGACCGATCGTGATCAGTTGATCACGGTCGGCGGTCGGTGCTCCGGCGGGACGGGAACTGGGCGCCGGGCTGCGCCAGCGTCGAGCGGGCCCGCAGGCCGACCGGGTCCGGCGCCGGCTCGGCGGGGGCAGCCGTGGACGGTCCGTCGTCGAGCCGCGAACTGATGTACGCGGCCCCGGCGCGGTCGTCGTCCGACGGCGCGGCGAGCAGCGCGTAGACGAGCCCGACCACGCCGAAGACCACGGCGAGCACGATCGGCACCAGCAGTCCGCTCACCTCGGTGCCGGAGGCCGGCCCGCGGCTCTCGTGCAGGTGCACCGACAGCGCGCTCATGCCGGTGAAGTGCATGCCGTTCACCGCGATGCCCATGACCAGCGCGGACGCGGCGATGGCGAGCACCCGCCGGACGGTCATCGCCAGCCAGAGCGCCACGGTGGCGGCCACGATCGCGATGACCACTGAGAGCGTCACCCGCAGCGGGTCGTAGCCGAACGAGCCGTCCAGGCGCATCGCGGCCATGCCGGTGTAGTGCATGGCGGCCACCCCGGCGCCGGTGAAGAACCCGCCGGCCAGCAGCCGGGGCGCGGCGAGCCGGCCGGTGCCCACGATCCACAGCCCGATGCCGACCGACACCACCGCGATCACCGTGCTGGCGGCCGTCAGCGGCACGTCGTACCGGATACGGGTGCCGCCGACGGCGAACCCGAGCATCGCCATGAAGTGCATGGCCCAGATGGCGGTGCCGCCCAGCGCCCACGCCGCGAGCAGGCCCCACCAGGCACGCTGCCCGCCGCTGGTGGCGGTCCGGATCCGCCCGGCGCAGACCAGCCCGAGCGCCGAGCCGAGCACCGACAACGCGTAGCTGAGCGCGGGTGTGATCCACCCGTACTCGAAGTGATTGATCTCGCCCACGACGCCCTTCCCTCACCTCGGCCGAGCGCGAAGCACGGCACGCCCGGGGGCAATGATCGGGCAGGCCCTGATCAGGGCATGCATCGACCCCCCGAGAATTCGCGCAGTGGCAGCGTCGTGACGCAGCGATGCGTCGGTTTTCGGCCGCGCGTGACCGAAAGTGACCCTCAGGCGGAGGCGTGGTAGGCCAGCACACCCCGGTTGACCGCCGCGATGGCCTGGCGGGCCGTGCCGCGCAGCTCGGCGGAGGCGCCACCGGAGTCGGCGACCTGGCCGAGCAGGTCCACCACCTGGCGCGCCCAGCGGACGAAGTCGCCCGCCGGCATCTCTCCGTCGATCTGGTGGCCGCTGGCCAGCACCTTCGCCAACGCCTCGCCGCGCGCCCAGCGGTAGATCGGCCAGGCGAAGCCGAGATCCGGCTCCCTGGTCACGGCGAGGCCGCGCGCCGCCTCGTCCGCCTCGATGTCCCCCCACAGCTTGAGCGTCTCGTCGACCGCGTCGGCGACCGCGCCACGCGGCAGCGACGCCCGCTCGTCGACGTCCCGCCGGGCCTCGAAGACCACCACCGACACGGCGGCGGCCAGCTCGGCCGGGGACAGGCCGTCCCACACGCGGCGGCGCAGGCACTCGGCCACCAGCAGGTCGGCCTCGGTCCAGATCCGGGCCAGCATCCGCCCGGCGTCGGTGACCTCGCCGTCGGCGGCCAGGTAGCCGCGCGCGGTCAGCAGTGCGACGATCCGGTCGAAGGTCCGGGCCAGCGAGCCGGTCCGCCCGGACACCCGCTGACGCAGCTCCTCGGTGTCGCGTTCCAGCCGGCGCCGGCGCTCCGCCCAGCGGGCGTGCTCCTCCCGGTCCGGGCAGGCGTGGCACGGGTGCGCGCGCAGCTCGACGCGGAGCTGGCTGAGCCGGTGGTCCTCCCCCGCCGCCTGACGGGACCGGCCGCCCCGCCGCCCGCCGTGCCGGTCCAGGCCGGTGCCGCTGACCGCCGCGGCCAGATCCCGCCGGGCCGCGGGCGAGCGGTGGTTGAAGTGCTTCGGCACCCGGATCCGGGTGAGCACCTCGGCCGGAGTGGTGAAGTCGCCGGGGGTGACCCGCCCGGCCCAGCGGTCCTGGGTGAGGACCAGCGGCCGGGGCTCGCCGAACCCGCCGGTGGCCGGGTCCAGCACCACCGCCAGGCCGGCTCGCCGCCCGGACGGCACCCGGATCACGTCACCGACCCGCAGCCGCTCCAGCGAGGCGACGGCCGCCGCCTTGCGCTGGGTCTGGCCCTGCCGGGCGATGGCGCGTTCCCGGTCGGCGATCGCCACCCGCAGCGCGAAGTACTCGTCGAAGTCGCCGTGGTGGCAGGCGGCCTCCGCGCCGTACGCCTCGATCGTCTCGGTGTTGCGCTGCACCTGCCGGGCCAGGCCGACCACCGACCGGTCGGCCTGGAACTGCGCGAACGAGGACTCCAGCAGTTCCCGGGCCGGCGCCGCGCCGACGCTGCCGACCAGGTTGACGGCCATGTTGTACGAGGGCCGGAAGCTGGAGCGCAGCGGATAGGTGCGGGTGGAGGCGAGCCCGGCGACGTGCCGGGGGTCGGTCTCCGGCGACCAGACCACCACCGCGTGGCCCTCCACGTCGATGCCCCGGCGGCCGGCCCGGCCGGTGAGCTGGGTGTACTCGCCGGGGGTGAGGTCGACGTGGGCCTCGCCGTTGAACTTGACCAGGCGTTCCAGCACCACGCAGCGGGCCGGCATGTTGATGCCCAGCGCGAGCGTCTCGGTGGCGAAGACGGCCTTGACCAGCCCGCGGACGAACAGCTCCTCGACGACCTCCTTGAACGCCGGGAGCATGCCGGCGTGGTGCGCGGCCAGGCCCCGCTCCAGCCCGTCCAGCCACTCCCAGTAGCCGAGCACGGACAGGTCCTCGCCGGGGATGGCGGTGACCCGCGACTCGACCACCCGGCGGATCTCGGCGCGTTCGTCCGGGGACGTGAGGCGCAGCCCGGCGGCGAGGCACTGCTGCACGGCGGCGTCGCAGCCGGCCCGGCTGAAGATGAACAGGATGGCCGGGAGCAGCCCTTCCCGGTCGAGCCGGTCGACGATGTCCGGGCGCATCGGGCCACGCCAGCGCGGGCCGCGCCGGCCGCCGCCGGGGCCGGCGCTGCGGCCCTCGCCCAGTTCCAGCCGGCGCATCGTGTCGCGGGTGTAGCGCAGCAGCTCGGGGTGCACGTCGTGCTTGCGGGCCGCGTCGGCGTCGTGGAACAGGTCGAACATCCGCTTGCCGACGAGCATGTGCTGCCACAGCGGCACCGGGCGGTGCTCGGAGACCACCACGGCGGTCTCGCCGCGCACGGTGACCAGCCAGTCGGCGAACTCCTCGGCGTTGGAGACGGTGGCCGACAGCGACACCAGGGTGACCGACTCCGGCAGGTGGATGATCACCTCTTCCCAGACCCCGCCGCGGAACCGGTCGGCCAGGTAGTGGACCTCGTCCATCACCACGTACGCCAGGCCCTCGAGGGTGGCCGAGCCGGCGTAGAGCATGTTGCGCAGCACCTCGGTGGTCATCACCACCACCGGCGCGTCCCCGTTGATCGCGTTGTCGCCGGTGAGCAGGCCGACGTGCGCGGCGCCGTAGCGGTCCACCAGGTCGTGGTACTTCTGGTTGGACAGCGCCTTGATCGGCGTGGTGTAGAAGCACTTGCGCCGGGTCGCGGGCGCGTCGCCGCCGGGCCGGCCGCGCAGCGCCAGGTGCACCGCGAACTCGCCCACCACGGTCTTGCCGGCGCCGGTGGGGGCGCAGACCAGCACGCCGCTGCCCCGCTCGAGCGCCTCGCACGCCTCGCGCTGGAAGTCGTCGAGATCGAACCCGAGATCCAGGGAGAATTCGTCCAGGGCCGGGAAGGCGGAGGCCTGCGCGGCCCGGCGGCGCGCCGCGGCGTACCGCTCGGCGGGGCTCGACATGGATCCAAGATTAATCGGTGCCGCCGAGGAGTACCGGTCAAGGCCATCCGGCAGGACGGTCGGAGCGGTCGGTAGGGTGCACGACGTGCCGGACCGTACCGAACTGCCCCACGTCTCGAGCGGCGCCGACGACGCCGTCCGCCCGGGCCCGTCCCGCCGGCCCGTGGAGGCGGTGCTCTTCGACTTCCACGGCACCCTCGCCCAGGTGGAGGAGCCGCTGGCCTGGGTGCTCGCCGCCGCGTCCGCCTGCGGCGTCGAACTGGACCGGATCCGGGCCACCTCGCTGGCCGACCGGCTGCTCACCGCCGGGCGTGCCGGTGGCCCGCTGCCGGCGCGGGTGCCGCCCCGGCTGGCCGAGCTGTGGGCCGACCGTGACCTGTACCCGCACGCGCACCGGGGCGCGTACACCGGGCTGGCCGAGACCGTGGACACCGGCATCGACGGGTTCGCCGACGCGCTCTACGAGCGGGTGCTGGTGCCCGAGGGCTGGGTGCCGTACCCGGACACCGCGCCGGTGCTGGGTGCGCTGCGGTCCGCCGGGGTGAAGGTGGCAGTGGTCAGCAACATCGGCTTCGACCTGCGGCCGCTGTTCGCCGCCTGGGACCTCGACGCGCTCGTCGACGCGTACGCGCTGTCGTACGAGGTGGGGCGCTGCAAGCCGGACCCGGGCATCTTCCTGCGGGCCTGCGGGATGCTCGGCGTCGACCCGGAGCGCACCCTCATGGTGGGCGACACCCCGGCCGACGCGGGCGCGGTGGCGGCCGGGTGCGGGGTGCTGGTGCTGCCCTGCGCCGACGCGGGCCGCCCGAACGGGCTCGGCGCGGTGCTGGACCTGGCCGGGGCCGTCTGAGAACACCCCCCAGCGGCGCAAACGCGTCGCGGCGTACCGGCTACCGTCAGGGGCATGACCGGTGCCCACCCCTTGCCGCCGCGTGCGCCGGGACGGCTCGGCGGGGTCGCGCTGGTGCTCGGCGGGGCCCTGTCGGTGCAGTTCGGCTCCGCGCTGGCCGCGCTGCTGTTCCCGCGTACCGGGGTGGCCGGGGCGGTGACGCTGCGGCTGACCATCGGCGCCCTGCTGATGCTCGTGGTCTGCCGCCCCCGGGTACGCGGGTACGGACGCCGCGACTGGGCCTCGGTGCTGGCGTTCGGGCTGGCCCTGGCCGGCATGAACTCGATCTTCTACCAGGCGATCGAGCGGATCCCGCTCGGCCCGGCCGTCACCCTGGAGGTGCTCGGGCCGCTGGCGCTTTCGGTGATCGCCGCGCGCCGGGTGGCCGCCTGGTGCTGGGCCGCGCTGGCACTGGCCGGGGTGGTCCTGCTCGGCCAGGGCGGGTTCGACCGGCTCGACCCGGCCGGCGCCGCGCTGGCCCTCACGGCGGGTGCCATGTGGGCCGCGTACATCGTCTGCTCGGCGCGCATCGGCGCGCGGTTCCCCGGCGCGGACGGGCTGGCCCTCGCGCTGACCGTCGCGGCGCTGCTGACCCTGCCGTTCGGGCTGGCCGACGGGGGTGGCCGGCTGGCCGACCCGGTGGTGCTGGGGCTCGGCGCCGGGCTGGCGCTGCTCGCGTCGGTGCTGCCGTACAGCCTGGAGCTGGCCGCGTTGCGGCGGCTGCCGACGGCGACGTTCGCGGTGATGATGAGCCTCGGTCCGGCGATCGCCGCGGTGGCCGGCTGGCTGGTGCTCGGGCAGGCGCTGCGCCCGGTCGAGGTGCTCGCCATCGCGCTCGTGGTCGCCGCGAGCGCCGGCGCGGTCCGCGCCGCCGCGCCGCCTTCTCCGCCGCCGGCCGTTGCCGGCCCGCCGGGTGCCGCGGATGCGCCGGTGGTCAGCGCAGCAGCCGCAGCGCCGCCGGCACGGCCGTGACGGTCACCGGCAGGTCGAGGGAGCGCTCCCCGTCGGCGTACGTGGTGATGCCCTCGGCGGCCAGCTCCACCGTCCGCGCCCGGTAGACGCGCGCCAGCGGGTGCGTGACGTGGGTGCCCTGGTAGATCTGCGGCTTGACCCGCATCAGCGTGCGCCTGTCGAACCGCCCGCCCACCACCACGTCCAGCAGGCCGTCGTGCGGGTCGGCGTCCGGGCAGATCCGCATGCCGCCGCCGTAGCTGGCCGTGTTTCCCACCGCGACCAGCACCGCGTCGACCTCCTGCGCCTGTCCGTCGAGGACCAGCCGGTAGCGGCGTGGCCGCAGCCGGGCCAGCTCCACCACGATCGCCAGGTCGTACCGGCGGGGGCCGCGCGGCCAGCGCATCCGGTTGGCGCGTTCGTTGACGATCGCGTCGAAGCCGGCCGCGAGCACCGCCCCGAACCAGCGGTCGGCCTCGCCGGGCCGGGACAGCCGCGCCAGGTCGACCGGGCGGGAACGGCCGGCGGCGAGCGCCGCGGTGATCACCTCGACGGCGGCCACGGGGTCGGCCGGGAAGCCGGTGTCCACGGCGAAGTCGTTGCCGGTGCCCGCCGGGACCGGCCCGAACGGCACGGCGGTGCCGGCGACCGCCTGCAACGCGCGGTGCATCGTGCCGTCGCCGCCCACCGCGACGAGCGCACCGGCGCCGCCGGCGACCGCGGCGTGGCACGCCGCTTCCGCCTCCCCGGGGGTACGCGCGCGCAGCAGCTCGACCGGGCGGCCCGCTCCGGCGAGGCGCTCCAGGATGCCGGGCAGCAGACCGCGGTGCCGCCCCCGGCCCGCGGTCGGGTTGGCGAGCACGGCGACGGGGCCGGACGGGACATGATCGTGCGCGGTCACGGCGAGCACCGTACGGCACCGGTCCCGCAGGTCACCAGAGCGACATCGCGGACATGCGGCCGGCGCACGCCGACGGCGCCCGGCAGGGGGTGCCGGGCGCCGTCGCGGGGGTGGTTCAGGGCAGGTCGATCGGGCGCAGCACCCGGTCCACCGCGTGGGCGATCTGCTTGTTGCCCTTGTTGATGTCGTACCGCACCACCTTGGCGTTGCGGTCGCTGGTGTCGGCGTCGACCAGGCGCACCTGCCGGCCGAACCAGTAGTGCTTCACGTCCACCTCGACGGTGGCGCCGAGCGCGGTGGTCAGGTCCGCGCCGTCGGCCTTCAGCGCCGCCTTGCGGTCGATCGTCGCGCCGGGCACGACGTGGTAGAGCAGGACATCCTCCACGGTGTCCACGCCGAGGCCGGCGACCGCGTCGAACGCGGCCTTCTCGCCCGGCAGCTTCTTCGCGGCGGTGATGTCCCGGACCAGCTCGCGGAACGCGTAGTCGTTCGGCACGAACGCGGTGAGCGCGACGTTGCCGTCGGTGAGCACCTTCACCGGCGAGTCCGGCTTGGCCTGCAGCACCGTCAGGACCGCCTTCGTGAGCACGTCGAAGTCCCACGGGTTGCGGTCGAAGCCGCTCTTGTCCGCGGTGAGCACGGCGGCCAGCGACCGCGTACCCGGCTGCTTGGCGCCGGCCTGGGCGGGCACGGCGACGGCGGTGGTGGCCACCGCCGCGGCCGTGGCGCCCACGGCGAGCCGGGCGGCGAGACGAGCGATGTTCATCGGGGAGCCTTTCGTCGAAGCGACCAGGTCCGTGACTGTCGTCACGACCATTGCTTCGCCCGCACCGTCCCCGGTGGATGCAGCCGGATCGACGCGTTTTCGCGGCCGCCTCAGCGCACCACCAGCCGCTTGCTGACCGACGGCACGCCGTCGCCCTTGACCTTCAGCGACCAGTCCCCGGCCGCGCCGAGCGTCACCACCGTCTCGGCGGTGCCGTTCGCCTCGGCCTTCATCTCGGCGACCCGCTTGCCGTCGGGGTTGAGCACGTACAGCGTCCGGGCTCCGGCGGTCTTGTTCGTCACCTTGAACGCGAGCTTCTCGCCGGGCTCGGCGATCAGGGCGTCCACACCGGTCATCGCGTCGTCGGTCAGCTCGATGGCCACCGACCGGTCGTAGGCCACCTCGGCCGCGGCGCTGGCGAGGTTGCCGTCGTCCGACACGGTGATCTTCGTGCGCACGCCGTCGCCCTGCCGGCCGGGCTTGCAGGCCACCTCGTACGTGCCGGTCTGCAGCGAGGCACGCAGGTCGCCGGTGCGGCCCGCCGGCACGTCCGCGACCTCCGCGATCACCTTGGTGAAGGCGTCACCCTCCCGGCCGTAGACGTAGACGCCGGTGGCCTGCTGACCCCGGTTGGTCACGGTGAAGGTGACGGTGCCCGGGGTGAACAGCGTGGTGGTGACCTCGCAACTGGTGTCGGTGGCGGTCACCGGCACCTGCTGGCCTTTCGGCGCGGGCTCGTCGTCACCGCAGGCGGTGAGCGCGGTGGCCGCGCAGAGGAGGGTCAGGACGGCGGCGGTACGGCTCTTCATCGGGTTCTCCGGTGCACAGGTCAGACGGGCTGACCGGAACGGGGCGCCGACGCACCCCGGCACACCGCCCGGGGGGCTCGGCGGAGTCAGCAGAGTCTAAGCGCGTACGGCGTCCCGGCAAGGCCCGAGGGCGACCCGATGTGCCCGCGCACCGGGCGATCCGCGCGACCGGCATGATGGCGGCATGCGGCTGGTCTCCCTGCTCCCCTCCGCCACCGAGATCGTGTACGCGCTCGGTCTCGGCGACGACCTCGTCGGCGTCACCTTCGAGTGCGAGGTGACCCCGGCGTACCGGTCGGGCACCACTGTGGTCGTCGGCGGCCGGGACACCCGGGGCATAGTCCCGGCGACATCGACGCGTACGTCAAGGCGCAGGTCGCGGCCGGCGCGGACCTCTACACGCTGCACTCCGGGGCGCTGGCCGGGCTGGACCCGGACCTGATCCTCACCCAGGACCTGTGCCGCGTCTGCGCGCTGCCCTCGGGCCGGGTCGCCGACGCGGTGGCGCACCTGGGGTGCCGGGCGGACGTGCTGTCGCTGGACCCGTACACCCTGGACGACGTGCTGGAGTCGATCCGGGCGGTGGGCGCGGCGGCCCGGGTGCCGGATCGCGCGGAGGCCCTCGTCGACGGCCTGTGGGCCCGGCTCGCGGCGGTCCGTGCGGCGGTGGCGGGCCGGCCCCGGCCACGGGTCGCGGTGGTCGAATGGGTGGACCCGCCGTTCGGCGCCGGGCACTGGATTCCCGACCTGGTCGACGTGGCAGGCGGTGAGCCGGTGGGCACCCACCGCGGCGCCCGGTCCGGCCCGACCACCTGGGAGGCGCTGCGAGCGGCTCGCCCCGAGGTGGTGCTGGTGGCGCCGTGCGGGTTCCGTCTCGACAGCGCCGCCGAGCAGGCCTCCGCGGTGGCCGGGCACTTCCCCGGCGCACAGGTGTGGGCGCTGGACGCGGACGGGCTGATCGTGCGCGCCGCCCCCCGCCTGGTAGACGGCGCCGAAACGATAGCCGCCATCCTCCACCCCGACGCGGTCCCCGCCGCCCCGCCCGAAGCAGCCCGCCGCATCACCTGACCCCCGCCCCGCCCCCGCCCCGCCCCCGGCCCCGGCCCCGGCCCGGCCCGGCCCCGGCGATCTTGCACTTCCTGCCCGGGCAAAGTACGGAAACCGGTCATCCGAGGGGCAGCAAGTCCATGATCAACGTAAGGGCGGGCCGTCGCGCGGGCATCGAGTTCAAGGGCGGCGGAGGGCAGGGTGCCGGGTCCTCGGCGCGGCGGCGAGGGGCGGCTGCGGAAACGCGGACGCCGCCCCCGTGCGGTGGGGACGGCGTCCGGGTGAGCGGGGTCGGTCAGGTCATGTCGTCGAAGCGGCGCTCGATCGGCCTCGGGGCGGCGACCGGTTCGGGCGCGCCGATCGGCTCGGACGCCTCGATTCGGCCTCCGGCGGGCACCGGCTCGGTCGACAGGTCAAGCGGTGACACCTCGTCGTCGGCGATGCCGGCGTAGGTCTCACGCCCGCGACCGCGCCGCCTGTCGTTGAGGAACGCCACCCCCACCGCGGCGAAGTAGAGCAAGCAGAGACAGATCGCCAGCGCCGTCATGCCGAACGGGTCGGGCGTCGGCGTGACCACCGCGGCGAACGCGAAGAACACGAACACCGCCACCCGCCACCAGCTCAGCAGCCGCTTGGCGCTGGCCAGGCCGACAAAGTTGAGCATCAGCACGATCAGCGGGAACTCGAACGCCACCCCGAACAGCAGGATCAGGTTCGTGACGAACGAGATGTAGCGGGTCACCTCGAGGTTGGTCGAGATGTCGTCGCCGGAGACGTTGAGCAGGAACTCCAGTCCCTTGGTGGTGACGAAGAACGCCAGCACCGCGCCGGCCGCGAACAGCGGGGCCGCCAGGGCGGTGAAGACGTACGCGTAGCGCCGCTCGTGCCGGTGCAGGCCGGGCGCGATGAACGCCCAGAGCTGGTAGAGCCAGATCGGCGCGGCGATGATCAGACCGACCCAGAGACCGATCTTGAGGTTCAGCAGGAAGACGTCGGCGACGCCGAGCTGCACGAACAGGCACTTGCCGGTTTCCGGATCGATCGACTGCGGCAGGTCGCAGTAGGGCTTCGACAGCAACGTCCGGACCGGCGTGGCCAGCCAGATGCCGAAGCCGAAGCCGACCAGGATCGCCAGCGACGCCCGGAACAGCCGATTACGTAGCTCACGGATGTGCTCCATGAGCGTCATCGAGCCGTCGGCGGCCCGCGCGAAGTTGCTCGGGCCGCGCTTCTTCAACCCGAAGGCCACGGTGGTTGGGGCCCTCTCGGATCAGTTCTCGCGGACGCGCTGCACCGGGTCGGCCGGCGGGGCCATGGGCTGCTGCGGCTGCGGGGCGTACGGCTGCTGCGTGTACTGCTGCTGGCCCGGGGCGTACGGCTGCCCCTGCACCGGCTGCTGCGGCGAAAGCGGCTGGTAGCCGGCCTGCGCGTCGGCCTTCTCGGCGAGGTCGCGGTCGTCGTCGTGCAGGCTCTTGGTCTCCGCCTTGATGATCCGCAGCGAACGGCCCAGCGAGCGGGCCGCGTCGGGGAGCCGCTTCGCGCCGAACAGCAGGATCAGCACGACCACGAGTACGGCGATGTGCCACGGCTTGAGGGCACCCATGGGAAGCTCCAGTCGCTCTGTGTCGGTGAGGGGTGGTCGTCGCCCATCGTACGTGTGTCGCAGCGGCTTGCCACCCCCGCGGGCCTGCCGGTGCGGGCCCGATCGGTGAAGTTTCGACCAACCCGAAGTGTCCCGTCAACCGTCCAGGTCCGCGCATTTCTGCGCGCAACCGCCCGGTTACGCGCAAACGACGCTCACCCGGGCCGACGGTCGTCGATCAGTCGCCGCGCTTGGCCTTGATCAACGCGATCCGCTCCTGCGCGAGCATCGACCGCTCCTGGAGCGACTCGGCCCGCGCCTGCAACTGCTCGGCGGCCGACCGCAGCGACTCCGCCTCGGCCGCCCGGCGCTGCAGCGCCAGCGCGGAACGGCGCAGACCGGGCAGGCGGCTCACCACCGGACGAATCGCCAGGGCCAGTACGACCAGCGCGAACAGCACGACCCCGAGCACGATCCACTTCACCACGGCGGTCAGCCTATCGGGTGACGCCGGCGGCCGCCGGGTCGGCGCTGCCGGTCGGGGTGGCGTACGCGTCGAGCGCGGCCACGGCCTGGGCGCGTACCTGCTCGGCCAGCTCGGCCGGCGCCACCACCGTCACCTCCGGGCCCAGCCCGAGCACGAACCGCCGGGCCCATCCGATGTCGGTGACGCGCAGCGACACCAGCCACTGCTCGCCGTCGGCCTCGACCCGCTCGCACGGGTAGTACTCGGTGATCCACCGCTCGCCCCGCCCGATCCGCAGCGTGATCAGCGGCAGGTCGGCCGACGGGCGGAACACGCCGTCGCGCAGATCGTGCGGGCGGGCCTGCGGCGGCACCACCGCCTGCTCCGGCAGCTCGGTCACCGCGTCGATGCGGTCGGCCCGGAAGAGCCGCACGCCCTCGGCGCGGCGGCACCACGCCTCCACGTAGGCCCGGCCGCCGACCATCAGCATCCGCAGCGGGTCGATGGTGCGTTCGGTGGTCTCGTCCCGGGCCGCCGTGTAGTAGGTGATCCGCAGCGCCCGGCCGCGCTCGACGGCGGCGCGCAGCTCGCGTACCCGTGCGCTGTCTCCGGGCAGGCGGACCTCGACCGGCGCTCCGGCCAGGTCACCGGCGGCGTTCTCGATCTTGGCCAGCGCCCGCTCGACCGCTTCCCGGTTGGCCACGCCGGGCGTCTCGGCGATCATCCGCAGCGCCACCACCAGGGCCAGGGCCTCGTCCGGGGTGAGCCGAAGTGGCCGGTCGATGCCGGCGTCGTAGGTGATGGTCACCCGGTCGCCGTCGAACGCCATGTCGATCAGGTCACCGGGGCCGTAGCCGGGCAGCCCGCACACCCAGAGCAGTTCCAGGTCCTCCCGGAGCTGCTTCTCGGTCACCCCGAGGTCGTGCGCCGCCTCGGCGATCTCGATGCCGGGGCGGGCCAGCAGGTAGGGCACCAGGTTGAGCAGCCGGGCCAGCCGGTCGGCGGAGGCACGGCCCGCGCGGGCCGCCGGGCGGGTCACCGGGCACCCCCGGTCACGGCCAGCTCGTCGTGGCGGGCGGCGACCTCCTTGAGCCGCTGGATGACCGCCTCCCGCACCTCCGGTGGTTCCAGCACGCGGACGTCCGGGCCGTAACCGACGATCTGGCCGGCCAGGTAGTCGGCGTCGGCGTACGGCAGCACCAGCCGGTCGCCGTCCGGACCGGCCTGGCACTCCACCGCCCAGCGGCGCAGCCCGGCGGCGCGCCCCGGAGCGGCCAGCACCGTCGCGCGGCCGGTGCGTTCCACCGGACCGGACCAGCGGGCCACGTGGCTGATCAGGTCGACCCCGGCCGGCGGCTCGTAGGCGCCCGGCTCGCCGGTGGCCCGGACGGCGCCGACCACCCGGGACAACCGGAAGCAGCGGGTCGCGTCGCGGTCCAGGTCGTGGCCGACGACGTACCACCGGCCGCGCCAGCAGACCACGCCCCACGGCTGGACCCGGCGGCGGGTGGGCGCGTCGCGGTCCGGCACGCGGTAGTCGAACCTGACCTCGCGCCGGTCCCGCGCGGCGGCGGTGAGCGGCGCGAACGCCGGGTCGACGGTGACCATCGGTTCCAGGCCCAGCGTGGCCTGCGGATCGACGTCGATGCCGGCGGCGCGCAGCTTCGCCAGCCCCGACGACGCGGCGGCGGCCAGCCCGGCGTGCTGCCACAGCCGGGCGGCGATGCCCACCGCTGCTGCTTCGTCCGGTTCGAGCGGGATGTCGGGCAACGCGTAGGCGCGTGGCGCGATCCGGTAGCCCGGCTCGGCGTCGAAGACGCTCGCCGTGCCGGTCTCCAGCGGCACCCCCAGCTCACGCAGCTCGGCCTTGTCGCGCTCGAACTTGCGCTGGAACGCCTCGTGGTCCTTCGCGTCGTCCGGGTCGTGCTCGTAGCCGGGCACGGTCGCGGCGATCTGCGCGGCGGTCAGGAACCGTCGCGTCGACAGCAGACAGATCACCAGGTTGACCAGGCGTTCGGTACGGGTCCGGGACACGTGCAAACGCTAGCAGCCCGCGCGTGGCGCGCGGGCACCCGCGCGGCGCGGCGCGGGTGTCTTCCCGACCGGCGGCGGGCATCGACCGGTCATAGGGTGATCGCATGGCGGAACCGGAGGTCAAGACCGAGAGCGTCGGCACCGTCGTGGTGGCCGGCGCGGCGAACCTCGCCATCGCCGTCGCCAAGCTGGTCGCGGGCCTGCTCTCCGGCTCCGCGGCGATGCTGTCCGAGGCCGCGCACTCGCTCGCCGACACCACCACCGAGGTGCTGCTCTACCTGGCGCTGCGCCGGGGCGCACGGCCCGCCGACACCCGGCACCCCTTCGGGTACGGCAAGGAGAGCTACGTCTGGGCGTTCCTCGCCGCGCTGTTCACCTTCGTCGCCGGGGCGGGCTTCGCCGTCACCCACGGCGTCACCACCATCCTGGTGCACGAGCACAGCGGCGAGTACCTCGTCGCGTACGTGGTGCTGGCGGTCTCCTTCGCGATCGAGTCGGTGTCGCTGGCCCGGGCGGTCCGGCAGGTGCGCGGCGAGTCGCGCCGCTGGGGCACCACCCCGCGCCGCTACCTGCGCCTGACCGCCGACACCACCGTCAAGGCGGTCTTCCTGGAGGACAGCGCCGCGCTGATCGGCCTGCTGATCGCCGCCGGCGGGCTCACCCTGTCGCACCTGACCGGCGACGAGCTGTACGACGGGATCGCCTCGATCCTCATCGGCGTGCTGCTGCTGGTCGTCGCCGTCGTCCTGGCCCGCAGCAACATCTCGCTGCTGGTCGGCCGCTCCGTCTCCGACCGGCTGCACCGGCGCATCGAACGGGAGCTGGCGGACGTCCCGACCGTGGACCGGGTCGACACGCTGATGACCATGTTCCTCGGCCCCGACGACATCCTCGTCGCCGCCAAGGTCGACTTCCGGGACGACGCCACCGGCGCCGACATCGAGGCCGCCGCCGACGAGGCCGAACGCCGGCTCACCGGCCACTTCCCGGAGATCGGGTACGTCTTCCTCGACCCCACCCGGTCCCGTTCGGCCGGCCGGACCGCCCGCACCACCCAGGACGAGGCGGGCCGCCCGCTCGACGACCGGAACCCCTGACCCCGCCCGGGCGCCGTCGCGGCGGCGGCCGATACCGTGCACCGCATGGTGCGATGGCGGTCCGGCACGGTCACGGCGGTACGGCGACGGTGGACCGGCGCTGTCGAACTCGACGTCGAGCTGCCCGACGGCGCCCGGATGCGCGCCCTGGCCTACCCGGCCCTGGTCGGTGCGCCGGAACCCGGCGACCGGGTGCTCCTCAACGCCGGCGCGCTGCTGATGGGCCTCGGCACCGGCGGCTACGCGCTGGTCGTGGCGCTGCCCGACCGGCTGCCCCCGGACCCGCCGCAGGCCGGCGACAGCCGCGACGCCGGGCACCTGGTCAAGGCCCGCTACACGCCGCTGCAGCCGATCCTGCTCGGCGTGGACGAGGAGGCATCACCGCACCACGACCGGCTGGCCGCCGCCGACTCGGTCGACGGCATGCCGGTGGTCACCGCCGACCTGCACTCCGCGCTGCCGGCGATCCTGGCCGGGGTACGCGCCGACGCGCCCGCCGCCCGGGTCGCGTACGTGCTCACCGACGGCGGGGCGCTGCCGGCCTGGTTCTCCCGCACCCTGGCCGGCCTGGCCGGGCACCTCGCCGGCACGGTGAGCGTGGGCCAGGCGTTCGGCGGCGACCTGGAGGCGAGCACACTGCACAGCGGCCTGCTCGCCGCGCGGCACGTGCTCGGCGCCGACCTGGCCATCGTCGCCCAGGGCCCCGGCAACCTCGGCACCGGCACCCGCTGGGGCTTCTCCGGCGTCGCCGTCGGCGAGGCGGTGAACGCGATCGCCACGCTGGGCGGGCGCCCGGTCGGCTCGCTGCGCATCTCCGACGCCGACGCCCGGCCCCGGCACCGTGGCGTCTCCCACCACAGCCTCACCGCGTACGGCCGGGTCGCGCTGGCCCCCGCGGAGCTGGTCGTGCCGGACGGTCTCGACCCCGGCCTGGCCGCGGAGGTCGCCGCGGCGCTGACGCCGCTGGCCGACCGCCACCGGATCGTCACCGTGCCCGCCGAGGGCCTCGACGCGGCGCTGCGGGCGAGCCCGGTCGGCCTGTCCACGATGGGCCGGGGCCTGGACGCCGACCACGCCTACTTCCTGGCCGCGGCCGCCGCCGGCCGGTACGCCGCCGGCCTGCTGACCTGACCGGCGCGCCCCGCCGCCCGGCGCGGGGCCGGCGTCGCGGGACCGGGCCGGCCGGCGCGGCGGTCAGCCGAGGAAGATGATCAGCCCGAGCCAGGCACCCACGATGAGCGCCAGCGCCGCCGCGAGCACCCAGGTCGGCACCGTGTAGTCGCCACGCCTGTTGCGCTCGATCTCGGCGCGGATCTTCTCCCGCCGACGGTCGATCCAGTTGAGCTTCTCGGTGCCGTCGCGGTCCGAGGACGTCTCGCGGCCGGGCCCACCGGCGGATTCGGAAGTGTTCATCGCGACGCCAGCGTACCCGTGGGCGGGCGGCCGGTGCCGGGCACCGGCCGCCCACACGATCACATGCTGGCGATCAGCCGTTCCACCCGCTCGTCGTAGGCCCGGAACGGGTCCTTGCACAGCACCGTGCGCTGCGCCTGGTCGTTCAGCTTCAGGTGCACCCAGTCCACGGTGAAGTCGCGCCGCTTCTCCTGGGCGTGCCGGATGAACTCACCGCGCAGCCGCGCCCGCGTCGTCTGCGGCGGCGTCTCCTTCGCCTCGAAGATCTCCGGGTCGGTGGCCACCCGGTCCACCTCGCGACGACGCTCCAGCAGCCCGTACAGGCCGCGGCCGCGCCGCAGGTCGTGGTAGGCCAGGTCCATCTGCGCCACCCGCGGGTGCGACAACGGCAGGTCGTGCTTGCGCTGGTAGCGCTCGATCAGCTTCAGCTTGGTGACCCAGTCGATCTCCCGGGCCACCGGGTCCAGATCGCCGGTCTCGACCGCGCGCAGCACCCGGCCCCACAGCTCGACCACCCGCTTCGCGGTCTGGTCGCCGCCCCGGCGCTCCACGAACTCCGTCGCCTTGGCCAGGTATTCCTGCTGGATCTCCAGCGCCGAGACCTCCTTGCCGGAGGCCAGCCGCACCTTGCGCCGGCCGGTGATGTCGTGCGACACCTCGCGGATGGCCCGGATCGGGTTCTCCAGCGTCAGGTCGCGCATCACCACGCCGGCCTCGATCATCCGCAGCACGATGTCGGCCGTGCCGACCTTCAGCAGCGTGGTGACCTCGTTCATGTTCGAGTCGCCGACGATCACGTGCAGCCGGCGGTAGCGCTCCGCGTCCGCGTGCGGCTCGTCCCGGGTGTTGATGATCGGCCGGCTGCGGGTGGTCGCCGACGAGACGCCCTCCCAGATGTGCTCGGCCCGCTGGGACAGGCAGTAGACGGCGCCGCGCGGCGTCTGCAGCACCTTGCCCGCACCGCAGATCAGCTGCCGGGTGACCAGGAACGGGATGAGCACGTCGGCCAGCCGGCCGAACTCGCCGTGCCGGGACACCAGGTAGTTCTCGTGGCAGCCGTACGAGTTGCCGGCCGAGTCGGTGTTGTTCTTGAACAGGTAGATCTCGCCCGCGATGCCCTCGTCGTGCAGCCGCTTCTCCGCGTCGACGAGCAGCCCCTCCAGGATCCGCTCACCGGCCCGGTCGTGTGCCACCAGGTCGGTCACCGAGTCGCACTCCGGAGTCGCGTACTCCGGGTGCGAACCGACGTCGAGATAGAGGCGGGCGCCGTTGCGGAGGAACACGTTGCTCGACCGGCCCCACGACACCACCCGCCGGAACAGGTACCGCGCGACCTCGTCGGGGGACAGTCGGCGTTGCCCGCGATAGGTGCAGGTGACGCCGTACTCGGTTTCGAGGCCGAAGATTCGCCGCTCCATGATGAGACATTAGCCGCCCGGAGCCTCCGATGGGCAGCGCCGGCGCTCGCCGCTTGCGATCTCCCCCGCGCGGGCCGGGGAGGCGGCGGGCTCCGTCCGCGAAAGACCCCGCCACCTCGGCGAGGTGGCGGGGTCCGCGAGCGCGGATCTCACTCGGCGGGCTTGTCCTCCGCGTTGCCCTCCAGATCGGCCGAACCCGCCGACGTGGTCGGCTTCTTCGCCTCCTCCGTCGGCACGGCCGGCGTCTTCGCCCGGCCCGGCGCCGGGGCGGTGTCGGCCTCGGCGTCGCCGTCCAGCAGCGCGGTGAGCGCGGCGCCCGTCACCCGCCGGAACGTACGCCCCACCCGGCGCCGGTCCAGGACCGCCACCTCCAGCTGGTTCGCGGCGATCGTCCGGGCCGCCCCGCCCTCACCGCCGACGCTGCTCAGCGCCTTCATCGCGGCGCGCACCGCCTCGGACAGCGACATCTCCGGCCGGTGCTCGTTCTTCAGCACCCCGCTGATCGCCTCGGCCTGACCACCCATCGCCATCCGGCCCGGCTCGTCGTTCACCGAGCCGTCGTAGGTCACCCGGTAGAGGGAGTCGTCCTCGGCGGTGGCGCCCACCTCGGCCACGCAGATCTCCACCTCGAACGGCTTCGACTGCTCGGTGAAGATCGCGCCCAGCGTCTGCGCGTACGCGTTCGCAAGCGCCAGGCCGGTCACGTCCCGGCGGTCGTAGCTGAGCCCGTTGAGGTCGGCCATCCGCACGCCCGCGCGGCGCAGGTTCTCGAACTCGTTGTACCGGCCCACGGCGGCGAAGCCGATCCGGTCGTAGATCTCGCTGACCTTGTGCAGCGTGCTGGACAGGTTCTCGGCGACGAAGAGCACCCCGCCCGCGTAGCTCAGGACCACCGCGCTGCGGCCCCGGGCGATGCCCTTGCGGGCCAGCTCGGAGCGGTCGCGCATGATCTGCTCGGGCGAGGCGTAGAACTGCATGGCCACGGCGGCGGTTCTCCTTCTGCGGGACTGCTGACTCGGTGGACGGTGCGGGGCGGCATCAGCCGCCGGGGTTCTCCATCCGGCCGGACACCACGCTCTCCGCGATCGCCGCCGTCTCGGCGTCGGTGAGCCGGTGGGTGCCCTCGGCGGTAGCGGTCATCACGACCGGGTAGATCCGCCGGGTCAGGTCGGGGCCGCCGGTAGCGGTGTCGTCGTCCGCCGCGTCGTAGAGCGCCTCGACCGCCAGCCGCGTCGCGTCCTCGACCGACAGGCCGGCCCGGAACCGCTTCTTCAGCGCGGACTTGGCGAACAGCGAACCGGAGCCGATGGCGTCGTAACCGGTCTCCTCGTACGGGCCGCCGGTCACGTCGAAGCTGAAGATCCGCCCGGCCCGCGCCGGGTCGCTCGCGGCCAGGTCGAAGCCGGCGAACAGCGGGATCACCGCGAGGCCCTGCATGGCCGCGCCCAGGTTGCCGCGGATCATCGACGCCAGCCGGTTGGCCTTGCCGTCGAGCGAGAGCATCGCGCCCTCGATCTTCTCGTAGTGCTCCAGCTCCACCTGGAACAGTCGCATCAGCTCGATGCCGATGCCGGCGGTGCCCGCGATGCCGACGAGCGAGTACGCGTCGGCCGGGTGCACCTTCTCGATGTCGCGCTGGGCGATCAGGTTGCCCATCGTGGCGCGCCGGTCGCCGGCCATGACCACACCACCGGCGGCCGAGATGGCCACGATGGTGGTGGCGTGCGGCGCCATGTCGGCGGCCATGCCGGGCGGCAGCGGCCGACGGCCGGGCAGCATCTCGGGGGCCACCTTGCTCAGGAACGCTGTGAAGGAGGACGTCCCCGCGTTGGTGAACACATCTGGAAGACGCCCGGATGGATCAAAACCCGCTGCCACGTGGTTCCTCTCAGGTACGTGATCGCCCCGGCCGGCCCCAAGGGAGCATCCCGGGACCGGCCAAGACCACCGTTGCAGTTGAAGCAGATTATCCCCCGCACCCGTCCGGTGCGATCATCGTGGTGCCGGCGGTTGACGGCCCGCCCGTCGCCCTGGCGGGCGAAACGGACATATGCCTCACTGGCCGCCCTTTTGTACATATCCCCGAACGAACTCCTCGGCGTTCTCCTCCAGGACGGAGTCGATCTCGTCGAGCAGGTCGTCCACGTCCTCGGTGATCTCGGCGTGCCGCTCGGCCACCTCGGGGTTGGCCTCAGCGGTGACCTCGTCGACCTCCTCGCGGGACTTGCCGGACTGGGTCTGCCCACCCTCTTGCGTCGCCATGGTGGTGCCTCCTCCACGATCGCCTGCGATCAACTTACCTCGCGGGAGCGACGAAAGGCCCGTCGCGTGCCCGTTTCCGGCACCCGGCGGGCCTTCCGGCATCGGGGTCACCCGCTGGTGAGCGTCTCCAGCAGGTCCTTGGCGCTCTCGCAGCGGTCGAACAGCTCGCCGACGTGCGCGCGGGTGCCCCGCTCGGGCTCCATCATCGGCACTCGGACCAGCGACTCCCGGCCCACGTCGAAGATGACCGAGTCCCAGCTCGCGGCGACCACCTCGGAGGCGTACCGGTCCAGGCAGCGGCCGCGGAAGTAGGCCCGGGTGTCCTCCGGCGGCTCGGTCATCGCGGTGCGCGTCTGCTCGTCGGTGAGCAGCGTCTTCATCGAGCCGCGCTGCACCAGGCGGTGGTAGAGGCCCTTCTCCGGCCGCACGTCGGAGTACTGGAGGTCGACCAGTTGCAGCTTGTGCGAGCCCCAGCCGAGCTTCTCCCGCTCCCGGTAGCCCTCCAGCAGCCGCAGCTTGGCCACCCAGTCCAGCTCGTCGGCGCACTCGAACGCGTCCCGGCCGAGCCGGTCCAGCACGCTCTCCCAGCGGCGCAGCACGTCGGCGGTCTGCGCGTCCACATCCTTGCCGTAGCGGTCGTCCACGAAGGAGCCGACCCGCTCCAGGTACGCCCACTGCACGTCCAGCGCGGTGAGCTTGCGGCCGTCGCGCATCCGCATCAGGTGCTTGAGCGACGGGTCGTGGCTGACCGCGCGCAGCTCGGCCACCGGGTCGGCGATGCCCAGGTCGGCGCCGAGGGCCTTCTCCTCGATCATGGCGAGGATCAGCGAGGTGGTGCCGACCTTGAGGAACGTGGAGATCTCGGAGAGGTTGGCGTCGCCGATGATGACGTGCAGCCGGCGGTACTTGTCGGCATCGGCGTGCGGCTCGTCGCGGGTGTTGATGATGGGCCGCTTGAGCGTCGTCTCCAGCCCCACCTCGACCTCGAAGAAGTCGGCCCGCTGGGAGATCTGGAAGCCGCTCTGGCCGCCGTCCTGGCCGATGCCGACCCGTCCCGCGCCGCAGACGATCTGCCGGGTGACGAAGAACGGCGTCAGGTACGCCACGATGTCGGCGAAGGGCGTCTGCCGACGCATCAGGTAGTTCTCGTGCGCGCCGTAGCTGGCGCCCTTGTTGTCGGTGTTGTTCTTGTACAGGTGGATCGGGTGGGTGCCCGGGATGGTCGCGGCGCGGCGGGCCGCCTCGGCCATCACCCGCTCCCCCGCCTTGTCCCACCGCACCACGTCGAGGGGGTTGGTGACCTCGGGTGTGGAGTACTCCGGGTGGGCGTGGTCGACGTAGAGCCGGGCGCCGTTGGTGAGTATGACGTTGGCGAGCCCGAGGTCCTCGTCGGCGAGCGCCTCGGCCGGGTCGTACGCGGCACCGGAGTAGGTGAACCCGCGGGCGTCGCGCAGTGGCGACTCCTCCTCGTAGTCCCAGCGGGCCCGGCCGCCCCGGTTGAGTTCCGGCCGCGCCCCGTAGGCGTTTACCACCTGGGAGGAGGTGACCATCGGGTTGGCTCCGGCCTGGCCGGGCACGGAGATGCCGTACTCGACCTCGGTGCCCATGATCCTTCTGACGCTCATCGACCTGCCCGCTCCGCTCGCCGTCCCGGTCCCCGTCATGTCGAGCGTAGTCGGCGTGACGCGCGCAGGGGGCGTGGCGGCAGCGCCGGGTCCGGTGTGGCGGCGTGCCTGAGGACGCGCGGAGGCCCGCGGCGCGTACGCCACGGGCCTCCGTCGAGCGGTCGGACTACAGGTATTGACCGGTGTTGCTGGCGGTCTCGATGGACCGGCCGGCCTCGGTGCCCTTGCCACCGGAGACGAGCGTGCGGATGTAGACGATCCGCTCGCCCTTCTTGCCGGAGATGCGGGCCCAGTCGTCGGGGTTGGTGGTGTTCGGGAGGTCCTCGTTCTCGCGGAACTCGTCGACGCAGGCGTCGAGCAGGTGCTGCAGGCGCAGACCCTTGCGCCCGGAGGTGAGGAACTCCTTGATGGCCATCTTCTTGCCCCGGTCGACGATGTTCTGGATCATCGCGCCGGAGTTGAAGTCCTTGAAGTAGAGGACTTCCTTGTCGCCGTTGGCGTAGGTGACCTCGAGGAAGCGGTTCTCCTCGGTCTCGGAGTACATCCGCAGGACCACCGCGTCGATCATCGCCGCGACGGTGGCCTGGGCGTCGCCGCCGTGTTCGGCCAGGTCGTCGGCGTGCAGTGGCAGGCCGGCGAGGATGTACTTGGAGAAGATGTCCTTCGCCGCCTCGGCGTCCGGCCGCTCAATCTTGATCTTCACGTCGAGCCGGCCGGGGCGCAGGATCGCCGGGTCGATCATGTCTTCCCGGTTGGAGGCGCCGATGACGATGACGTTCTCCAGGCCCTCCACGCCGTCGATCTCGCTGAGCAGCTGCGGGACGATGGTGTTCTCCACGTCGGAGGAGACGCCGGAGCCGCGGGTGCGGAAAACGGAGTCCATCTCGTCGAAGAACACGATCACCGGCGTGCCCTCACCGGCCTTCTCCCGCGCCCGCTGGAAGATCAGCCGGATGTGCCGCTCGGTCTCGCCGACGTACTTGTTGAGCAGCTCGGGGCCCTTGATGTTGAGGAAGAAGCTGGTGTGCCGGTCCTTCCCCTCCCGCTCGGCGATCTTCTTGGCCAGCGAGTTGGCCACCGCCTTGGCGATGAGCGTCTTGCCGCAGCCGGGTGGGCCGTAGAGCAGGATGCCCTTCGGCGGCCGGAGCTGGTGCTCGCGGAACAGGTCGGAGTGCAGGAAGGGCAGTTCCACCGCGTCGCGGATCTGCTCGATCTGCGAGTGGAGGCCACCGATGTCCTCGTAGTTGACGTCGGGCACCTCCTCGAGGACCAGTTCCTCGACCTCGCTCTTGGGGATCCGCTCGTACGCGTACGCCGAGCGGGGCTCGATCATGAGCGAGTCGCCGGCCCGGATCGCGCTGCCGATCAGGGTCTCGGCGAGGTGCACGATCCGCTCCTCGTCGGAGTGCGAGACCACGAGTGCCCGGTCACCCGGAGCGCCCTCGGGGCCCGCCAGGATCTCCTTGAGCATCACCACCTCGCCGACCCGCTCGTAGCCGAACGCGTCGACGATGTTGAGCGCGTCGTTGAGCAGGACCTCCTGGCCACGGCGCAGCTCGTCGACCTCGAGCGAGGGCGAGACGGCCACCCGGAGCTTGCGCCCGCCGGTGAACACGTCCACCGTGCCGTCGTCGTGCTTGGCCAGGAACACGCCGTAGCCACTCGGCGGCTGGGCGAGACGGTCGATCTCCTCCTTGAGCGTCACGATCTGCGCGCGAGCCTCCTTGAGGGTGCTCACGAGCCGTTCGTTGTTCTCGGTCAGCCGTGCCAACTGTGCCTGGGTGGCCGCCAGCCGCTCTTCGAGCTGCCGGACGTGTCGGGGGCTTTCGGTCAACTTGCGCCGCACCAGAGCGAGTTCCTCTTGCAGGAACGCGACCTGCGTGGAGAGATCGTGGGCTTCCTTTTCCCACCGTGCGGCGCGCGAGTCCGCGTCGTCGCTGCGTGCCACGTCCCACCTCCCCGGGGGGCTTGAACGTTCTGACCTAACACTAGCCGCTATGAGCCCGATTCGGTCCACAGCAACGCGCTCGTCACCGAAGCTTGATCGCGAAGGGCTGGTCGCGGGGTGGGTACGGGCGTTCGGGTACCGTCGGAGCGTGGGACGGGAGAACATGGGGGGTGCTTCGTGACCGACGTCGCGACCGACCAGTTGCAGGTCTGGGTGGATCAGGACCTCTGCACCGGTGACGGGCTCTGCGTGCAGTACGCGCCGGAGGTCTTCGAGTTCGACGTCGACGGCCTGGCGTACGTCAAGGGGCCGGACGGCGAGCTGCGGCAGGCCGCCGGTGCCCGGGTGGACGTGCCGGAACACCTGCGCCTCGAGGTGATCGACTCGGCGAAGGAGTGCCCGGGCGAGTGCATCCACGTCGTGCGCGGCAGCGACGGCGTCGAGGTGGCCGGCCCGGAGGCCGACGACTGAGGCGGAGACGGACACGACGGGCCGGGGACACACGTCCCCGGCCCGTCGTGCTTTCCGTGTCCAGGACCGGTCAGAGCAGGGGCCGGCCGACGACCGAGGCGACCAGCCGGGCGAACTCCTCCAGCCGGGCGATCTGCCCGGCACCGCCGTCGTCGAGGGTCTTGCCGAAGCGCAGCGCGTCGTGCCGGGGCGCGCCGATCGCCTCGTCGCTGGGCGGCGCCTCGTCCAGCGAGCTGAGCAGCAGGTACACGTCGATGCTGTCAACCCGTACGGTGCCGTTGTCGGCGCGCATGAGCCGCCGCCGGCAGCCGACCTCGGTGACGGTGGACAGCGGGACCACCCGCAGCGAGGAGGTCATCGCGCCGGGCGGCCCCTCCCCCGGCGGCACGTCCTCACCATGCCAGAGCACCAGCCGGCTGCCGTCGCAGACGACTACCTCCTGCCACACGCCGTTGACCTCGTTGACGAAGCGTTCCAGCGTGAAGCCGAGCACCGAGGCGCCGCGCAGCACGCCGTCGAGCGCCTCCAGCGCGATGTCCGGGTCACGCAGGTAAGCCCGGGCGGCCGACTCCAGGTCGGTGTAGGGCGACCAGTCCGGGAAGACTGCGGGCAGGTCGCCGTTGCCGTAGCCGGGGTTGCTCACGCCGCCTCCCGCCGACCCGCGCCGCGGCGCCGCCATCGGTTTCGGTCACCGGCACGGGCGCGCCGCCCGACGCGCGCCCCGATCCGCTCGCTCATGCCACCGTCTCCACCCGCTCAGGTGTCGTCCCCACCGGCACACATGATCCGCCCGTGCGCGCGCGCCCGCGCGGCGGGGGTCAGGACTCCTCCGGCTCCGTCGCCGCGCGGGCCGCGGCGGCGGCGCGCAGGGCGTCACGGCGCTGCGCGTACGCCTCGGCGCCCTTGCTGGGCTTGCGCCGGCGCGGCGGCGCGGTGACCCCGGGGGCGAGCTTGCGCGCGGAGACCAGGAACGCGGTGTGGGCGATCATCCGGTGGTCCGGGCGGACCGCGAGCCCCTCGGCGTGCCAGTCGCGCACCAGCGACTCCCAGGCGCGCGGCTCGGTCCAGCCGCCGCGCTCGCGCAGCGCCTCGACCAGCTCGGACAGCTGCGGGGTGGTGGCCACGTAGCCGATCAGCACGCCGCCGGGCACGAGCGCCCGCTCGACCATGTCGAGCATCTCCCACGGGGTGAGCATGTCCAGGATGATCCGGTCGAATCCGGTCTCGGCGCAGTCGGCGACGTCGCCGACGTGCAGGTTCCAGGCCGGGTGCGGGCCGTTGAAGAACGCCTCGACGTTGCGGCGGGCGATCTGGGCGAAGTCGTCGCGTACCTCGAACGAGTGCAGCTCGCCCTCGGTGCCGACGGCCCGCAGCAGCGAGCAGGACAGCGCGCCGGATCCGGCGCCGGCCTCCAGCACCTTGGCGCCGGGGAAGATGTCGCCCATGGCGACGATCTGCGCCGAGTCCTTCGGATAGATCACCTGGGCGCCGCGCGGCATGGACAGCACGTAGTCCGACAGCAGTGGTCGCAGCGCCAGGAACGCGGTGCCGCCGCCGGAGGTGGTGACCACGCTGCCGTCGGGCAGGCCGATCAGGGTGTCGTGCTTGAGGATCCCGCGGTGGGTGTGGAACTCCTTGCCGGGCTCCAGCGTCACGGTGTGCATCCGGCCCTTCGGGTCGGTGAGCTGGACCCGGTCGCCGGGCCGGAACGGCCCGCGGTGGACCGGGGGCAGCGCCGGGACGGTGGAGATCTCTGCGGTCACGTGTTCGTCTTCCGTTCGGGTTCCAGGAGCTGGGCGAGATCCGCGATGTGCAGCACGCCGACCACATCTTCGCCTGCCGTCACGACGTACTGCGCGCCCGGGTGGGTGCGCACGGTCTCCAGCACCCGCTCGCCGTCCGCCCCGGCCGGCAGGGCCGGCACGGCGGACAGGTCGCGGGCCACCTCGTCCACCGCGACCCACGGCCTTCGTTCCGGGGGTACGGCGGCGACGCGGGCCGGGTCGACCAGGGCGACGGTACGGCCGGCCGAGTCGACCACGCCGAGCGCCGCCCCGGTGGCGCCCGCCTCGTCGCGGCGGCACTGGGCCTCGGCCAGCGGTGTGCCGGTGGGCACGGCGAGCACCGGGCGGGCCAGCCGGGCCAGGTCGACCAGGTGCAGCCGCCGGCCGATGCGGGCCATCCGGATCGACTGACCGGCGCCGCGCCACAGCGTCAGCGCGACGAGCAGCAGCAGCGGCAGGGCCAGCGGGGCCAGTGCCCGGCGCATGGTGAGCACCACGACCAGCACCAGCGTGCCCAGCGCGACGGCCCGGCCCACCCAGCCGGCCACCTCGGTGCCGCGGTGCCGGTCGCGGGTGAGCGCCCACACCGCGGCGCGCAGCGCCCGCCCGCCGTCCAGCGGCAGCCCGGGCAGGCTGTTGAAGATCGCCACCACCACGTTGCTGACCGCGAGCTGAAAGGCGAGCTGGTGGCCGAGCGTGCCGGCGGGCAGGGCGAGGGTGGCGGCGACCGCGCCGGCGCCGAGCACCGCGGACACGGCCGGGCCGGCCAGGGAGATCAGCAGCTCGACCCGGGGGCTGGGGGCGTCGCGGTCCATCTCGGTGTACCCGCCGAGCAGCTCCAGCGTGATCCCCCGCACACCGATGCCGTACCGGCGGGCGGTCAGCGCGTGCCCCAGCTCGTGCAGCAGCACGGAGCCGAGCAGCGAGATCACGAACCCGAGGCCGACCAGGTAGCCGCCGAGCGGGCCGAGGTCGAGCTGGCGGCGGGCCAGCGCCGCGTACAGCACGGTGACCACGACGGTGAGCAGCAGCATCGAGGCGTCGACGCGCAGCGGTACCCCGAGGACCCGGCCGAGGCTGAGCCCCGGCCGGCGGGGTCCTCGGCTCCGCTGCTGCACCGGCTCGATGCTACGTGAGCGCGTGGACCGGGCCGCCTCGGCCGCGAACCGGGGATCCGATCATGCTCCGGTGCGGCGGCGCCGGCCCTGTCACACGCGTGCCCTAACCTTCCGGGCATGACGGCGGAACCGATGATCGACAGTCCCGGTGACCAGACGGCGGCAGCGGCGCCGGTCACGGTGCGGGCCTCGTTGTCACCGTCGCGGGCGGCCGACTTCAAGACCTGCCCGCTGCTCTACCGGTTCCGCAGCATCGACCGGCTGCCCGAGCGGCCCACAGTCGAGCAGGCCCGGGGCACGCTCGTGCACGCCGTGCTGGAGCGGCTGTTCGACCTGCCGGCCGCCGCGCGCACCCCGGAGTCGGCCGGTGATCTGGTCGCCCCGCAGTGGGACCGCCTGGTCACCGAGGAGCCGGAGCTGGCCACGCTGTTCGCCGACGGCGACGCCGTCGGGCCGCAGGAGTTCCTCCGGTCGGCCACGGCGCTGCTCGACGGCTACTTCGCGGTGGAGGATCCGCGCCGGCTGGAGCCGGCCGAGCGCGAGGCGCTGATCTCCGCGGTGGTGGACGACGAGTTGCTCATCCGGGGCTACCTCGACCGGCTCGACGTCGCGCCGGACGGCGCGCTGCGGGTGGTCGACTACAAGACCGGCGGGGCGCCGCGGGAGGCGTTCGAGGCGCGGGCGCTGTTCCAGCTCAAGTTCTACGCCCTGGTGCTGTGGCGCACCCGTGGCGTGGTGCCGCGGGTGCTGCGCCTGCTCTACCTCAAGGACGCCGAGGTGTGCGACTACGCGCCGGACGCCGAGGAGCTGGTGCGCTTCGAGCGCACCGTGGTGGCGCTGTGGCGGGCGATCGAGCAGGCCACCGCCCGGCAGGACTTCCGTCCCCGGCCGAGCCGCCTGTGCGACTGGTGCAACCACCAGGCGTTGTGCCCGAGCTACGGCGGAACGCCGCCGCCGTTCCCGACGCCCGCCGCCGCGCCCGACCCGCTGGTGGACGCCCGCTCCCGCCCGGCACCACCGGGCGCCGACGAGTAACCCCACACCCCCACACCCCACCCCCTCCTCCCCCACCGCAGTGCGGCACCGACGCGGTGATCATGAAGTTGACCGCCTCGGGAAGCGCTTTCCCACCGGCCAACCTCATGATCATCGAGCGATGGGGCGGCCGGGGCGGGGCGCGGCTCGGGCGGGTGCGGCCATCCTGCGGGAACGGGGTGGCCTGGCCGGGGTGCGGGCGGTCGCCGCCCTCTACCGTGGGTGCGGCCGATCCCGCGCCGGGTCTGCGCGGGTGTCCGGCCGGAGGGCCGCCCGGACGACGAGGGGGACGCATGACCGAGGGCGCCGTGTCCCGGCCGGTGCGGGTCCTGCTCGCCGACGACCAGCCGCTGCTGCGTACCGGATTCCGGATGGTGCTCGGCGCGGAGGACGACCTCGACGTGGTGGGCGAGGCCGGCGACGGCGCGGAGGCGGTGGAGCTGTCCCGGCGGCTGCTGCCCGACGTGGTGCTGATGGACATCCGGATGCCCCGTCTGGACGGCGTGGCCGCCACCCGGGCGATCGTGTCCGCCCGGCTGCCGGTACGCGTGCTCGTGCTCACCACGTTCGCGCAGGACGAACACGTCGTCGGATCGCTGCGTGCCGGGGCGAGCGGCTTCCTGACCAAGGACGTGCCGGCCGAGGACCTCGTCGCGGCGATCCGCACGGTGGCCGCCGGCGGCGCGGTGATGTCCCCGCGCGTCCTGCGCCGGCTGCTGGACCGCTTCGCCCCGATGCTGCCGGACCCGTCCGCCGCGCCGGCGCGGGCGCTGGAGCCGTTGACCGAGCGGGAACGCGAGGTGCTTACCCACATGGCGCGCGGACTGTCCAACGCGGAGATCGCCCGGGTGCTGTCGGTCAGCGAGACCACCGTGAAAACCCATGTCGGGCATGTGCTGACGAAGCTACGGTTACGCGACCGGGTGCAGGCCGTCGTGCTCGCGTACGAGACGGGCCTGGTCCGTCCCGGCGGGTGAGGTGGCGCGGGTCACCTACCGTGACCAGCGGCGGGGCTGATGTGTTGACCATCACGCCAGGTAAGGGCCTGACGTCGGCGCCGCCGACCGGTCAGGGGTCACCCTGAGCCCGGATGGGGGGCGACCCTCAGCGGAAGATCGGCGCGGATTCCACCCCAGGTCGGAGGGATTTCGGCCTCGCGACCTCGAGGATGGATTCCGCCGCACCGGCCAGCGGGGGCGGTGCGGCAGCAGAACGACCATACGGAAGAGGTAGATGACGTGACCGCGACGGTAGGCCGAGAGCAGGCCGCGGCCCGGGCGAACGATGTGTGGAAGGTGTACGGCAGCGGCGAGGCGCAGGTCGTCGCCCTGCGGGGGGTGAGCGCCGAGTTCGAGCGCGGCCGGTTCACCGCGATCATGGGGCCGTCGGGCTCCGGGAAGTCCACACTGATGCACTGCCTCGCGGGTCTGGACACGGTGACCAAGGGCACCGTGATGATCGGCGACACCACCGTGACGGGTCTCAACGACGCGGGTCTGACGAAGCTGCGCCGCGACAAGGTGGGCTTCATCTTCCAGCAGTTCAACCTGCTGCCGACGCTCACCGCGCAGGAGAACATCCTGCTGCCCCTGTCGATCGCCGGGCGCAAGCCCGACCCGGCCTGGTACGACGTCGTGATCGACACGGTCGGCCTGCGGGAGCGGCTCGGGCACCGCCCGGCGCAGCTCTCCGGCGGCCAGCAGCAGCGCGTGGCGTGCGCCCGGGCGCTCGTGGCCCGTCCCGAGGTGATCTTCGCGGACGAGCCGACGGGCAACCTGGACTCCCGCTCCGGCGCCGAGGTGCTCAAGTTCCTGCGCAACTCGGTGCGCGAGCACGGCCAGACCATCGTCATGGTCACGCACGACCCGACCGCCGCCGCGTACGCCGACCGGGTGGTCTTCCTCGCCGACGGGCAGATCGTCTCGGAGCTGATCGAGCCGACCGCCGAGACGGTGCTGGACACGATGAAGAAGCTGGACGCCCCGGTCGAGGTGGGCAACTGATGCTGCGGGCAACGCTCAAGAGCCTGCTGGCGCGCAAGCTGCGCCTGCTTCTGTCCGGGCTGGCGGTGGTGCTCGGCGTCATGTTCGTCTCCGGCGCGTTCGTGCTCACCGACACGCTCGGGCGGTCCTTCGACGCGGTCTTCGCCGACGCGTACGCCGAGGTCGACGTGAGCGTCGAGGCGAAGCCGAAGATCGACGTCTCCACGGCCGAGGGGATGCCGCTGAGCACCCCGCTGCCGGCATCCGTGCTCGACCAGGTCAAGGCAGCGCCCGGCGTCGCCGACGCCAAGGGTGTGGTCGCCGCCGACGGCGCCCGCATGATCGGCAGCAACGGCAAGGTGGTCACCTCGTTCGGTCCGCCGCAGCTGGGCCAGAACTGGCTCGGTGAGAGCGACCTGGTGGAGATACGCGAGGGCCGCGCGCCGCAGGCCGACGACGAGATCGTGATCAACACCTCGCTCGCCGAGGCGGGCAAGGTCAAGGTCGGCGACCGGGTCGGTGTGCTGACGCTCGCCCCGAAGAAGGAGTTCACGCTCGTCGGCGTGTTCGGCTACAGCGGCGGCCGGGACTCGATCGGTGGCGCCAACGAGATCTACTTCACCACCCCGGTGGCGCAGCAGCTGATGCTGGGCAAGCCGGACATGTTCAGCAACATCAGCGTCCAGGCCGCCGACGGCACCACGCCGGCCGCGCTGCGCGACGAGCTGGCCCGCACGCTGGGCACCGGCTACCAGGTCAAGACCGGCGAGCAGCTCGCCGACGACGCCTCGGCCGGCCTCAAGGAGGGGCTGTCGTTCTTCAACAAGATCCTCCTCGGGTTCGCCGCGGTGGCGCTGCTGGTCGGCACGTTCCTGATCCTCAACACGTTCTCGATCATCGTGGCGCAGCGCACCCGTGAGCTGGCCCTGATGCGGGCCATCGGGGCCAGCGGCAGGCAGGTCATCGGCTCGGTGGTGCTGGAGGCGCTCGCGGTCGGCCTGATCGCCTCGGTGCTGGGGCTCGCCGCCGGCATCGGCGTGGGCGCGCTGCTGGCGTACCTGTTCGGTCAGCTCGCCGGGGGTCTGACCCTGGCCGGGCTGGGCGTGCCGGCCTCGGCGGTGATCGGCGCGTTCGCGGTCGGCATGCTGATCACGGTGATCGCCGCGCTCCTGCCGGCGCTGCGCGCCTCGCGCATCCCGCCGATCGCCGCGATGCAGGACGTCGCCACGCCGGACCGGCCGCTGACCAAGGTCACCATCGGCGGTGCGGTGGTCACCGGCATCGGCGCGGTGCTGCTGTTCCTCGGTCTCGGCGGGCACGCCGGCGACAGCACCCTGGCGACCATCCTCGGTGGCGTGCTGTTCGCGTTCATCGGGGTGGCGCTGCTGACCCCGGTGATCAGCCGGCCGGTGGTCTCGCTGCTCGGCACGCTGTTCTCCTGGTCGGTGCCGGGCAAGCTGGGCCGGCTCAACTCGGGCCGCAACCCGCGGCGCACCGCGATCACCGCGGCCGCGCTGATGGTGGGCATCGCCCTGGTCACCGGCGTGACGGTGATCCTGGACTCGGCCAAGGGCAGCATCGGCAAGCTGGCCGAGGACAACATCAAGGCGGAGCTGGTGATCTCCGGGTCCACGACCGGGCCGCGTCCGGCGAGCTTCGACCCGGCGGTGCTGGAGAAGGCCGCCGCGATTCCCGGCGTGCGGATGGTCTCCGGCGAGTACGGCGACATGGGCGTGGTCGGCGGCGAGCGGACCTGGGTGGCCGCGTCGAGCAACGTGGCCGCGCTCCAGCAGATCTTCGGGGCGAAGGCCGCCGCCGGTGACATCAGCACCCTCGCGCCGGACCAGATGCTGGTCAGCTCCGACACCGCGAAGGCACGCAACCTCTCCGTCGGCTCGACGGTGCCGGTGCAGCTGTCCCGCGGTGAGGCCCGCACCTACACGGTCAGCGGCATCTACGAGAGTTCGCAGCTGACCAACCCGGTGACGCTGCCGCCGCAGGCTGCGGCGGACTTCGCCATCCCGCAGCCCATCCAGGGCTTCCTGCAGCTCGCCCCCGGCACGTCGGTGGACGCGGTGCAGCCGCAGGTCGAGCGACTGCTGGCGGACAGCCCCGAGGTGTCGGTGGCGGACCGGGCCGCGTTCATCGAGCAGCAGACCGGGCAGCTGGACTCCCTGCTCCAGATGATCCAGATCCTGCTGGCGCTGGCCATCGTGATCGCGGTGCTGGGCATCATCAACACGCTCGCGCTGTCGGTGCTGGAACGGACCCGGGAGCTGGGCCTGCTGCGAGCCATCGGCCTGCGCCGCGCCCAGACCATGCGCATGATCACGGTCGAGGCGGTGGTGATCTCCATCTTCGGCGCGCTGCTGGGCGTGGTGGTAGGCACCGGTCTCGGCGCGGCGGTGGTCGAGGCGCTCAAGGACGAGGGCATCACCGACCTGGTCCTGCCGTGGGGTCAGATGGTGACGTTCCTGATCCTGGCCGCGATCATCGGCGTGGTCGCGGCGGTCCTGCCGGCGATCCGCGCCGCGCGGATCAACGTCCTGGGCGCCATCGCCCACGACTGACGTGAAAGGAAGGGCCCCTTCTTAACGCCTCGTGCATAAGAAGGGGCCCTTCCTAACGGTTGAGCAGGGCCGCGAGCAGCTCCAGGTCCGCCCCGAGCAGGCTCTCCATCTGGTGTACGCCGTCGGCGGGCGCCAGCGGCACCTCTGCCGGCACCGCCAGCACCGCCGCACCGGCGGCGAGCGCGCTCGCCACCCCGGTCGGTGAGTCCTCGATCGCCACGCACCGCTCGACCGGCACGCCCAGCAGACGCGCGGCGGTCAGGTACGGCTCCGGGTGCGGTTTGGCCGCGTCCACCTCGTCGCCGCAGACCACCGCGTCGAAGCTGTCCCGGCCCAGCGTGTCCAGAGCCACCTCGACCAGGGACCGGCCGCTGGAGGTGACCAGCGCGGTGGGGATGCCGGCGTCGCGTACCGCGCGCAGCAGCGCCAGCGCGCCCGGACGCCACTGCAGCCCGGTGCGGAACAGCTCCAGGATCCGGGCGCTGATCCAGTCGGCGCTGGCCTGGACGTCCCGCTCCGGCTGGCCCAGGTCGTCGTGCACGATACGCATCGCGTCGGCCATCCCGGTGCCGACGATCGCGCGGCGGGCGTCCCCGGACAGGACACCGCCGTACACGGCGGCCAGCTCCTGCAACGCGACGTCCCACAGCTTCTCGCTGTCGACCAGGGTGCCGTCCATGTCGAAGAGCACGGCGGCGGGGTGCTTGCTGCTCAGCGGGGGCCTCCTTCGGTACGCGTACCCCGCCGATCCTGCCAGCCACGCCCGATGCGCCCGGCACCGTCCCCGATCGGGGTGACCCGTGGCATCACCCGAGACCGCAGGCGCCGAGCGACTTCTCGTACCCCCGGAAGAACGATTCGCTGCGCTGCTCGGCGGTGCCGTGCGAGCCCTCGGCGAACCAGGGCTGGTCCGGGTCGTCGCCGACCGCCAGCAGCCCTTCGCGGAACTCCTCCAGGTCACCGTCCTCCAGCTCCAGCGCCCCGGACCGCACGCTGTCCCCGAGGTACGCCCCGGCCATGCAGTCGGCCTGCAGCTCCTGCTGGATGGTGAAGTTGTAGCGGATGCCCAGCCGCACCTGCATGCCGTGGGCGTACTCGTGGCCGAGCAGGTAGAACAGGAACGCGTCGCCGATCTGCCGGAACGCCGCCACCGACCAGTTCACGTCGTAGGCGATGAAGTCGCCGGCCGAGCAGTACACCGCGTTGTTGCGCGGCAGCCCCTGCCCGGCGCAGGCCACCTCGCCCTCGCGGCTGTAGGCCACCACCCGCCGGATCGGGGTGAACCGCTGGCCGGAGGCGCGGAACTGCTGCGCCCAGTACCGTTCGGCCAGCCGTACCGCGTCCTGGATGTCCTGCTGGAACTCGGCGACGCTGGTGGTGCCGTCCGCCCTGGTGGTCTGCGACTCGGGCTGCGCGCTGCTCCGGGGTGCGGGCTGCTGCGGCTCGCCCTGGTCGTAGCCGCCGGCCATGCAGCCGGCCGCGACCAGCGCGGCCACCACCAGTCCGGCGATCGGCCCACGCCCCTGACGTCCCGCCCTGTCCCCCACCATGACCTCCCGGCTGTCGCACCCGTGTCCCGCAGCAGTACCCCCGGCGGACGCCGGTGATGCTCACCGGCTCTCACGCACGGGCGTCGGGAAACGTTCACCGGGTCGCGGTGAGCTGGGGCGTCCTCCGCTGGCGACGCCGCGGGGAGCCCTCGGGGGCACGAGCGGGAAGCGGACCGGTGCGGTCAGTCCAGGCCGCGCATGATGTGCGGCTCGCCGTCGTCGTCGCCGAAGCAGCGGTGCAGCACCTGGGCACGTGCCCACAGGTCCAGGCTGCTCGGCGGCCCGACCGGGCCCGTGCCGGCGGGTGTGGTGGTCAGCACGGGAGCCGGTTCCGGCGGGACCTGCGACGTCACCTCGTCGGTCATGTCCGCCCCTTTCGTCGTACCCATGCTCGCCTCCGAGCGTTTCCGCCACGTCAACGCCGACGGCGGGGGCGTGGACGCGGCGCGCCTGACCCGCGCCGGCCCGTACTCCGGTGACGGTAGCCCTCCGAGCGCGCGAGCACAGCCGTATTCCTGACGTCGCCGCAGGTCGCGACCGTTGATCACGCCGGGGCGCCGCGCCCGCCGGCCGGGCCGCAGGTGGCGCAGCAGGTGTCGCCGCGCGATCACCGAGAGCCCGGCGAGCACCAGCCCGACCGGTGAGTGCGCGGCCTCGGTGCCACCGAGCGTGTGACCGAAACGGGACAGCGCCTGGGAGTGGTGCGGTGTCCGCGGCGTGACTGGACGGCGAGCGCTGTACTCACGAGGCGAGGTATCGCCGCTTGCATCCGGTACCCGGGTACGGGCTTACCGTCGAGACATGACCGACGATTCCTGGGTGCCCGGCACCTGCACGCTGCCGACCGCCGAACGGCCGCTGCGGGTGGCCGAGTTCGACGGACTGTTCCGCGACGCGCTGCGCGGCGTCGACCGGCGGTCCGACCGGAATCTGCGGCTGCACCTCGACCGCACCGCCGAAGCGGCTGCCCGGGACCTGATCGCCTGCGAGTCGGCCTGCTGCTCCTTCTTCACGTTCGACCTCGCCCGCCCCGACGGCGACACGCTGAGCCTCGACATCCGGGTGCCGGCGGCCCGCGTCCGCGTACTCGATGCCCTGGCCCTGCGGGCCACGGTCGCGCGGGGCCGGTGATGGGCGAGCCGGAGCTGCGCAGCGGCCGGCTCGCCGACGCGGCCGGCGTGTCCGTGCAGACCCTGCGCTACTACGAACGGCGCGGGCTGCTGGCCGCGCCCCGGCGGTCGCCGGGCGGGCACCGCCTCTACCCGCCCGAGACCGTCACCCTGCTGCGGGTGGTGAAGGCCGCGCAGCGTCTCGGCTTCACCCTCGACGAGGTCGCCGGCGTGCTGGGACGCGGCCGGGGCGCGGGCCTGCAGGGACACGCGCGGCGCAAGCTCGCCGAGGTGGAACGGCGGCTGGCGGACCTCACCGTCGTCCGCGACACGCTCCGGGCCGCCGTCGCGGCCGGCTGCGACGACCCGGTCGAGTGTGCCGGCAGCGCCTGCTGCCCCCTGCCGTTCGCCGAGGGCGCCGACCGGAC
Organism: Micromonospora sp. CA-248089; assembly: GCF_050948515.1. Lineage (NCBI taxonomy): Bacteria > Bacillati > Actinomycetota > Actinomycetes > Micromonosporales > Micromonosporaceae > Micromonospora > Micromonospora sp. CA-248089. The sequence goes on along the minus strand of NZ_CP192016.1, from coordinate 3,032,257 downwards.
TGCCCGGCCGGCCTCCGGCCCGGTGTCGCTACGGTCTGACACATGACGGTCGTCCGGTCCATCCTGCTGTTCCTGCTCGCCGCGCTCGCCGAGATCGGCGGCGCCTGGCTGGTCTGGCAGGGCTGGCGGGAGAACCGCGGGCTGCTCTGGGTCGCCGCCGGGGTGATCGCGCTCGGCGCCTACGGGTTCGTGGCCACCTTCCAGCCGGACCCGAACTTCGGTCGCATCCTCGCCGCCTACGGCGGCGTCTTCGTCGCCGGGTCGCTCGCCTGGGGCATGGTGGTCGACAGGTTCCGGCCCGACCGCTACGACCTCGTCGGCGCGGCCATCTGCCTGGTCGGCGTCGCCGTCATCATGTACGCGCCGCGGACGGGCTGACCGTCCGCCATCACTCGAACCGGGCGATGAAGTCCTCCGGACGCCAGCGGGCCCCATCGCTGAGGTAGTGGAAGTTGAGGGTCAACTCGGCCCCGCCGGCCCGCTCCGCCATCTCCCGCAGTGTCATGTCCAGGAAGTACCTGTTCAACGGGATGATCGCCTTCTCGCCCTCCGGATACGGCACGTGCAGCAGCGCGAGCGCGTGGCTCATCGGTGGGTGCGTGAGGCCGCGTTCGTCGGCACGGTAACTGCCGTAGGTGACCTCGGCGATCCAGGAGATCTCGCCGCCGACGGAGGCCAGGGGGTACCGGCGCAGGGCCTCTGCCAGCAGCGATCCGAGGGTGCGCTGGGGGCGTACGTCGAGAAGCACACGATGCGAGTCGACGTCGTCGCCCATGCACACGGAATCCCGGTCGATCGAGATCTTCATGAAGCGCACCGTAGTACCGCCTGTCACCTCCGGGAGCGGGCGGCGGTGATGAGTTTTCCCGCCCGTACCCGTCACATCTTCGACAGGCCACGACGAGGCGGGAGGATGACGTGATGGGTGCGGAGACGCGGCGGGCGGAGCCGGACGTACGCGAGCTGGCTGAGGTCGGCGAGCCGGCGTTCGCCGCGCTGGCGCAGCGGCACCGGCGGGAGCTGCACGTGCACTGCTACCGGATGCTCGGATCGTTCGAGGACGCCGAGGACACCGTGCAGGAGACGTTCCTGCGCGCCTGGCGACGGCGGGAGACGTTCGCGGGACGATCGACATTCCGGGCCTGGCTGTACCGGATCGCCACGAACGCCTGCCTGGACCGGCTCTCCGCGTACCGGCCCGAGCCCGCGACCGGCGGCGAGGTGCGGTGGCTGCAGCCGTACCCGGACCGGCTGCTCGACGAGCTGCCCGCCGCCGGCGCCGACGAGCCGGAGGCCGTCGCGGTGGCGCGGGAGACGATCGAACTGGCGTACCTGGTCGCGGTGCAGCACCTCGCGCCGCGCCCGCGCGCCGTGCTGATCCTGCGCGACGTGCTCGGCTGGCCCGCCAAGGAGGTCGCGGAACTGCTCGGTGATTCGGTCAACTCGGTGAACAGCGCGTTGCAGCGGGCCCGCGCCGGCATGCGGGAACACCTGCCCGCGCAGCGGCAGGACTGGACCGGCGACGAGACGGACACCCGGACCCGCGAGCTGGTACGCCGCTTCACCGACGCCGCGGTCGCCAAGGACGTCGGCGCGCTCGCCGCGATGCTGCGCGACGATGTGCGGTGCTCGATGCCGCCCACGCCCGGCCTGCAGATCGGCCGCGACGCCGTGGTGAACGACTGGATCGCGGACGGCTTCGAGAGCCTGGGCAGCATGCGGGCCCTGCCCACCGCCGTGAACCGGCAGCCCGCCGTCGCGTTCTACCTGTGGCAGGAGAGCGACGGTGCGTACCTGCCGCTCACCGTCGACGCCCTGCGCATCACCGGCGGGGAGATCACCGAGATCGTCACGTTCCACGCCGACCGGTTCCCGCAGCTCGGGCTGCCGGAGCGCCTGCCGGCCGACCGTACGCCGTAGTGCCGGTCCGGACGCCCGCGCTGCCCGGCGGCGCACGCGTCGCGGTGGTCGCGACCTCACCCTCAGGACGACGCTCGGAGGAACGACATGATCAGCAGCACCGGCACCGGCGTGGGCTCTCGCCGTTCGCACAGCTTCCGGCGGCTCGCCGTCACCGGTCTGGTCGCCACCCTCGGCGCGATGGCGGTCACCACGCTCGCGGCGGCGCTCGCCCGGGCCGCCGGTGTGGACTTCGAGATCCCGGACGGCGGCGGCGAGACGATCCCGTTGGGCGGGTTCGCCGTGGTGACCGGATTCTTCTCGCTCGTCGGCGTCGTCATCGCCGCCGTCCTGTTGCGGTTCAGCGCCTACCCCGCGCGGCGGTTCGTGTGGACGGCGGTGTCGCTGACCGCGCTGTCGATGGTCCCGCCGTTGATCGCCGGGGGTGACGCCGCCACTACTGTCACGCTGGTCGGGCTGCACCTGGTCGCGGCGGCGGTGATGATCCCCGCCCTGGCGTGGAGCCTGCGCGCGGGGAAGGGCGACCGGGGGTAGCTCCCCCTCGACGTTCAGCCGTGGTCGGGCGGAGCATCCGGCTACTCGGCCAGGGCTCCGCGACGGCGCAGGGCCACCTTGGTGCCGCTGAACGCGACGAGCCAGGGCAACACCAGGAAGCCGCCGCAGCCGATCACGATCAGCCACAGCGTCTCACTCGGTTTTCCCTGGTGCTCCAGTTCGGGCCAGGTGAAGGCAGTGCCGAGCAACGACAACGCGTAGAACAGGACGACCGCGATCGCGGCAGCCCTACCGATCCGGCGGCTGAGCCCGATGCCCGCAGCGCAGAGAAAGCCGAGTCCGGACATGAGAACCGGAGCGAAGTACATACCGGACAGGACGACGAAGGTGGAGTACATCGCGCCGAGGTCGAGATCCGACTCCGCCAACGGTGGCAAGCCAGCTCCGACCGCGTGGACGACAGCGGAAAGGGCGGAGTTCACCACGTCGGCCTCCTCGCGCCGGGACGCTCGCACGCCATCGGGATCGATCCCTCAGTTCGACGGATCGGAGCTGTGGACCCGCTCCGGAGAATTTCCTGCGATCTACAGGATTCGATCAGGAACACTCGGGCACTTCGATACGGACCATACGCCGGGCGCCGCCAGTCGGCGCCCGGCGCCACGTACGACCGAGAGGTGACACCATGACCTTCCGCGCCAGGCTCGTCGGAGCCGCACTCGCCGGGACTCTCGCCGCCGGTGCATCGGCACTGGCTGGGGCCTCCGCGGCCAGCGCGCAGGCCGAACCCTGCGTTCAGCGCATCGCCGTGGTGAACAACGCCGCCTTCGTGATGTCCTTCAGTGTCCAGGCGAGCAACGGCCTGGAGACGGCGAACACCGACACCTACCCGATCAACCAGTCGCGGACGATCGATCTCACCACCACCGCGCTTCCCGTCGGGTCCGATGTCCGGCCGGTGGTGGACGCGGTGGCCGGAGCGACGCGGACCCCGAGCAGCTTCGTGTCGTACTGCGAGAACGGGCAGACCGCCACGTACTCGGTGACCGGGACGACGTACGACTACTCGGTCACGCTGATCGGCTGACCGGCACGTCGACGCTTCGGGGCGTCCGCCATCGTGGCGGGCGCCCCGCGCTCGTACGCTACGTTGATCGAGTGCCCGTACCCCGGCTGATTCCCATCGCGCACGAGCCCGGCCACCGGACGGACACGATCGGCCGCTACGACGAAGGGCTGTTCCTCGCCTCGGCGTGGGATCACCACGCGTACGTGCACCGCTTCGACCACGACGGGACGTACCGGGACTCGACCATCACGCGGGTTCCGCATCGAGGCGCGCTGAGCGAGGCGCTCGACGGGCTGCTCGCGAGCCTGCCCGGCAAGTCGTACGGCGACATCGCCGTACGCCTGTTCCAGACCCGTCAGGACGGCGTCGTCTTCGGTCTGATCGACGAGTCCGGCGACCGGGCCGGCGACGGCAGCCACGTCGACTGGGTCGAGTTGTATCCGGATCGCCTCGGGTTCCACGAGCCGTGGGACGGGCTCTACGACACGTGACGGCCGGCGTTGTGGTCCTCACCGGCCGGAGCTCCGCCAACCGCTGGTTGACGGAGCCCGACACGTTCGTATCGGTCAGGATGCGAGGGAGAAGTCCGCCACGACACCCTTGTGGTCCGAGTTGGTGTCCCCGACGATGCGGTAGTCGGTCATCCACATGACCTGGGAGCTCTCGATCCGCTTCCAGAAGTAGATGTAGTCGATGCGCCGGTTCCCGTGCGTGCCGGTCCCCTTCTCGCCGTAGAGGTTGTAGACGGAGCGGAGGTTCGGCAGCTCGTTGGCCTCGAAGACCTTCCACGGGAACTTCTCGTACCCGCGGGCCTTGTCGGCGCTGAAGTCGACGTTGAGGTCGCCGCTGACGATGACCTGGCCCTCCGCCTTCTTCTCGCGGGCCAGCTCCTTGACCTCCGCGAACTGCTGCTCCGCGCACCTGGTACGCGGAAGGTCTTCCGGCGAGCCGTTGTTGTCGATACCGGCGACGGCGTGGAAGTTGATGTGGAACACGTATCGTCCGGTCGCCTTGTGCCGGTACTTGACCCAGTTGTTGTAGCGCGGCGGCGGTGGCTCGTCGGGGTTGGTGTCGCACACGAACTTCGACCCCTTGTCGACCACTTCGAACATGCTCTTCTTCGCCAGCAGAGCTTCACCGGCAGCGTGCACCGAAGTGGTCGGGGCGTAGAACGTCCATCCGTTGTCGGCGGCCCAGTCCACCAGGAAGGCCCTGCGGGGGCCCACCTCGTTGAGCGCGACCATGTCCGCCTTCGAGGTGATGAGGTTCAGGTCGTGGAGGAACTTCTCGTGGGTGAGGCCGTTGTAGATGTTCAGGTGGCCGGCCTGGAAGGTCGACGCCGCCGCGGCCGGAGAGACCGGCAGGAGGAGGGTCGCCACCGTGAGTGTGGCGCCCAGGGCGACGGCTCGCCGGACAGCTCGCAGGGTTCTTCTCATGAATGATCCTTCCCGTTTGAGGACACACCGGGCCGGCGCCGCCACTGTGGTGGCGGTCGCCGTCCGGTGACAAATCGTTAGAGCTCCACCTTGAAGTCGGCGTTGGCGCCGGAGCCCGTGATGACGAGACGCCCGGTCCGGCTCTTTCGCCCCGAGCTGTCGTCGGCGAGGTAGTTCCACGTCACCCACGGCTTGCCGTCCCGGGCCTCGTAGACGTCCATCGCGCCCGGCCCACGCTTGTTACCCGGCAACGAGTACTTGCGCATGGTGTCGGGCAGGTGGGCCGCCGGACCCGAATAGGAGAACCAGGCCCGGTTCGGTCCGGGCATCGGCGAACACAGGCCGTCGTCGATCCGATCCCCGCAGAAGGCGACGCCGGTCGAGTAGTAGTTCTCCCGCCAGGCGTTGCCGGAGTAGAAGAGATACCAGGAACCGTTGTGGTGGAACGCGCTCGGATTCTCGATGACGGCGACCCCGCCGCTGTCCCGGTACGTGACCCAGCTCAGATTGTCGCTGCGGAAGATGACGACCGGATCGCTGTCGCGGTCGACGGTGCCGTTCGGGTTGAACTTCAACCTCATGACGGAGAGCGCCGACTCCGCCCCTTCGGCCCGCTGCCCGTCCCGCCAGGTCATCCAGATCGCACCCGCGGGACCGGCTACGACGTCCGCGTCGAGTGCCCACCGGTCGCCCTTGTCCGGGCAGGCGATCGGCGTGTCCTCGGCGTTGAACGGCCCGTACGGGTTCTGGGAGCGAGCCACGCCGATGCACTTGCGCCCGCCGTCGTTCTTCCTGCTGGCGGTGTAGAAGAGGTAGTAGCGGCCGACCCCGTCCTTGACGTGGTAGTGCGCCCCCGGGGTCCAGATCCCGGAGCCGGATTCGACCCACGCCCCACCGCCGCCCGGCATGGCGTCGCCGGCCACTGTCGGCGAGGTTCCCACGACATTCCCGGCGCCCGAAATGGCGTACGGCACCTTCTTGCCGCCGGTGCTGGCACCGTAGGTGATGTACTTGTTGGAGCCGTCGCGCAGCGCGATGGTGTCGGCGCCAGGGAACGGGAAGTCCTGCGACTCGTCGGCCGGATCGACGACGGCGGCACCGGCGGAGGGCGCGGTGGCGACGCCGGTCGTGGCCGTGAGGGCCACTGCCAGCCCTGCCACGAACGCGCGGATGGTGACTCGCATGAGGCTCCTCTGAATCCGGGTCAGATCCTGAGCACAGATCAAAGCATGCAAATACAACGATTACCAGAGCCGCGCGGAGCCGGCGGACCACGCCCACTTGCGACTGGGGCACCCGTGGCCGACCTGCCCCGGTACGACTCGGCGCGCGGGCGCCGATCTCCGCGCGGATGTCCGTCATCCCTCACTAGCTGCCTGATCATCCGATCAGCCTTCGGGGCGTGGGAGCCGCGAGGACCGCACCCGCAGGGCTTCGATGCCGCTCTTGGGTACGACTCGACCGGGCCGGCGGCCCGGCAGCGGACCAACCGGGTGTCGTGAACTTGTCAGCTCAGGCTGGGCGACGGCGTCACTTGGCGTTGAAGTAGTTCGCCTCCGGGTGGTGCACCACGATCGCGTCGGTGGCCTGCTCCGGCACCAACTGGAACTCCTCGGACAACTGCACCCCGATCCGCTCCGCGCCCAGCAGCTCCACGATCTTCGCCCGGTCCTCCAGGTCCGGGCAGGCCGGGTAGCCGAACGCGTACCGGCAGCCCCGGTAGTCGGTGCGCAGCAGACCGGCCAGGTCCGCCGGGTCGTCGTCGGCCACGGTGCCGCCGCCGGGCAGCACCAGCTCGGCCCGGATCCGCCGGTGCCAGTACTCGGCGAGGGCCTCGGTGAGCTGCACGGACAGGCCGTGCACCTCCAGGTAGTCGCGGTACTCGTTGCCGGCGAACATCTTCGCCGTGTACTCGCTGATCGGCTGCCCGACGGTGACCAGCTGCAACGCCACCACGTCGAGCTGGTCGCCCTTGGGCCGGAAGAAGTCGGCCAGGCACAGCCGCCGCTCCTGGCGCTGCCGGGGGAAGGAGAACCGGGCCCGCTCGCTGTGCCCGTTCTCGTCCAGCACCACCAGGTCGTTGCCCTCCGAGTACGCCGGGAAGTAGCCGTACACCACTGCCGCCTCCAGCACCTGGTCGGAGATCAGGCGGTCCAGCCAGTACCGCAGCCGGGGCCGGCCCTCGGTCTCCACCAGTTCCTCGTACGACGGGCCCTTGCCGCCGCGGGCGCCGCGCAGCCCCCACTGGCCGAGGAACGTGGCCCGCTCGTCGAGCAGCGCCGCGTAGTCGGCCAGCGGCACGCCCTTGACCACCCGGGTGCCGAAGAACGGCGGCTTCGGCACCGCCACGTCGGCCGCCACGTCGGAGCGCACCGACGCGTCGTCCAGTTCGGGCAGCGCCTCGCGCACCTGCGCCCGCTGCCGCTCGCGGCGCTCCCGGCGGGCCGCCAGCGCCGCCTCCCGCTCCGGGTCGATCACCGGCGCGCCGCCGCGCTTGGCCGCCATCACGCGGTCCATCAGGGACAGCCCTTCGAACGCGTCGCGGGCGTAGTGCACCTGACCGGGGTAGATCGACCGCAGGTCGTCCTCCACGTACGCGCGGGTCAGCGCCGCGCCGCCGAGCAGCACCGGCCAGCGCTCGGCCACGCCCCGGGAGGCCATCTCGGCCAGGTTCTCCTTCATGATGACTGTGCTCTTGACCAGCAGGCCGGACATGCCGATCGCGTCGGCCCGGTGCTCCTCGGCCGCGTCGAGGATCGCGTTGATCGGCTGCTTGATGCCGATGTTCACCACGTCGTAGCCGTTGTTGGACAGGATGATGTCGACCAGGTTCTTGCCGATGTCGTGCACGTCGCCCTTCACCGTGGCGAGCACGATGCGGCCCTTGCCGTCGTCGTCCGTCTTCTCCATGTGCGGCTCCAGGTAGGCCACCGCGGTCTTCATCACCTCGGCGGACTGGAGCACGAACGGCAACTGCATCTGGCCGGAGCCGAACAGCTCGCCGACCACCTTCATGCCGTCCAGCAGCAGGTCGTTGATGATGGACAGCGGCGTACGCCCCTGCGCCATCGCCGTGTCCAGGTCGGCCTCCAGGCCGTTGCGCTCGCCGTCGATGATCCGCCGCTTGAGCCGCTCGTCCAGCGGCAGCGCGGCCAGTTCCTCGGCTCGGGTGGCGCGCGCCGAGGCGGCGTCGACGCCTTCGAAGGCCTCGATGAACCGCTGCACCGGGTCGTAGCCCTCGCGGCGGCGGTCGTACACCAGGTCGAGCGCCACCTCGCGCTGCTCGTCCGGGATCCGCGCCATCGGCAGGATCTTGCTGGCGTGCACGATCGCCGAGGTCAGCCCGGCCTGCGCGCACTCGTGCAGGAACACCGAGTTGAGCACCTGCCGGGCCGCCGGGTTGAGGCCGAACGAGACGTTCGAGATGCCGGCGGTGAAGTTGACGCCCGGGTAGCGCGCGGCGATCTCCCGGATCGCCTCGATCGTCTCGATGCCGTCGCGGCGGGTCTCCTCCTGCCCGGTGGCGATCGGGAACGTCAGCGCGTCGATGAGGATGTCCTCCCGGCGCATCCCCCACCGGCCGGTCAGGTCGTCGATCAGCCGGGAGGCCACCCGTACCTTCCACTCCCGGGTGCGGGCCTGGCCCTCCTCGTCGATGAGCAGCGCCACGACGGCGGCGCCGTGCTCCTTGACCACCGGCATGACCCGCGCGTAGCGGGAGTCGGGGCCGTCGCCGTCCTCGAAGTTGACCGAGTTGACCACGCACCGGCCGCCGAGCATCTCCAGCCCGGCCTCGATCACGGCCGGCTCGGTGGAGTCCAGCACGATCGGCAGCGTCGAGGCGGTGGCGAACCGGCCCGCCAGCTCCCGCATGTCCTGCGTGCCGTCGCGGCCCACGTAGTCGACGCAGAGGTCGAGCAGGTGCGAGCCGTCGCGGGCCTGGCTGCGGGCCACCTCCACGCAGGCCTGCCAGTCCCCGGCGAGCATCGACTCGCGGAACGCCTTCGAGCCGTTGGCGTTGGTGCGCTCCCCCACCATCAGGATGCTGGCGTCCTGGGCGAACGGCACGTGGTGGTAGATCGAGGAGACCCCGGCCTCCGGCTTCGGCTCCCGCGCCACCGGCGCCCGCCCGCCGAGGCGCTCCACCAGCACCCGGATGTGCTCCGGGGTGGTGCCGCAGCAGCCACCGATCAGGCCCACGCCGTAGTCGGTGACGAACTGCTCCAGCGCGTCGGCCAGCTCGTCCGGGCTGAGCGGGAAGTACGCCCCGTCGGCCGTCAGCACCGGCAGGCCCGCGTTCGGCATCACCGAGATCGGGATACGCGCGTGCTGCGCCAGGTAGCGCAGGTGCTCGCCCATCTCCGCCGGGCCGGTGGAGCAGTTCAGCCCGATCAGGTCGACGCCGAGCGGCTCGATCGCGGTCAGCGCGGCGCCGATCTCACTGCCCAGCAGCATGGTGCCGGTGGTCTCCACCGCGACCTGGCAGATGATCGGCACGTCCCGGCCCGCCTCGGCGCGCGCCCGCTTCGACCCGACCACCGCCGCCTTGACCTGGAGCAGATCTTGGCAGGTCTCGATGATCAGCGCGTCCGCCCCGCCGGCGATCAGGCCGGCGGCGTTCTCCTGGTACGCGTCGCGCAGCGAGGCGTAGCTGGCGTGGCCGAGCGTGGGCAGCTTGGTGCCCGGACCCATCGAGCCGAGCACGAACCGGGGGTGCTCCGGCGTCGCGTACGCGTCGGCTGCCTCCCGCGCGATCCGCGCGCCCGCCTCGGACAGCTCCCGGATGCGGCCGGGGATGCCGTACTCGGCGAGGTTGGGCAGGTTGGCGCCGAACGTGTTGGTCTCCACGCAGTCCGCGCCGGCGGCGAGGTAGGCGTCGTGCACGCCGCGGACCACGTCCGGCCGGGTCACGTTGAGGATCTCGTTGCAGCCTTCGAGGCCGTCGAAGTCGTCGAGGGTGAGATCGGCGGCCTGGAGCATTGTTCCCATCGCGCCGTCCGCGATCAGGATCCGATCGGCCAGCAGGTCACGCAACGAGATAGACACATGCTCCAGGGTAGTGCGCCCGGCTGCGCCAGAGTTATCCGATCCGGCCCTTCTCACATACTGCCCACCGGGCCCCGCGTACCCCTTTCCTCCGGTTCGCCCGGGTGGTCCGGCCCGGCGACCGGCGCGGCCGACGGGCCGGCCCCGGCGGCGGCACGTAGGCTGACGGACGTGAAGGACAACAGGGGTGCGACCGTGCGACGGGGCGGCGCCGCGCCCGACGAGCAGGGTGAGGTGACGGCGTGACCGAGTTCGACGGGCTGCCGGTACTGCGCTCGCCGGTCGCCATCGCGGCCTTCGAGGGCTGGAACGACGCCGCCGACGCCTCCACCGCCGCCGTGGAACACCTGGAGCAGGTCTGGCAGGCCCGGCAGGTGACCGAGCTGGACCCGGAGGACTTCTACGACTTCCAGGTGAGCCGCCCGACGATCACCATGGCCGACGGGGAGACCCGGCGCGTCGAGTGGCCCACCACGCGGTTCATGGTGGCCAGCCCGGAGGGCACCGAGCGGGACGTGGTGCTGATCCGCGGCATCGAACCGAGCATGCGCTGGCGGACGTTCTGCGAGCAGGTGCTGGAGATCTGCCACAGCCTGGAGGTCGAGCGGGTGGTGCTGCTCGGCGCGCTGCTGGCCGACGTGCCCTACACCCGGCCGCTGCCGATCAGCGGCAGCGCGTCGGACGCCGACGCCGCCAAGCGCTACCAGCTCACCCCCACCCGGTACGACGGGCCGACCGGCATCGTCGGTGTGCTGCACGACGCGTGCACCCGGGCCGAGGTCGACGCGGTGTCGTTCTGGGTGCACGTGCCGCACTACGCCAACAACCCGCCCTGCCCGAAGGCCACGCTCGCCCTGCTGCACCGGGTCGAGGAGGTGCTCGACCTGCCGGTGCCGATGGCCGACCTGGCCGAGGAGGCAGCCGAGTGGGAGCAGCGGGTACGCAGCGCCGCCGAGCAGGACGCCGAACTCGGCGAGTACGTGCGGGAGCTGGAGGAACGGGTCGGCGACGCCGGCATCACCCCGTTGACCGGGGACGAGATCGCCCAGGAGTTCGAGAAGTACCTGCGTCGCCGCGGTGGTTCCGCCGGGCCGACAGCGGGTTCCTGGTAGCTCTTTTCCGTCGAAGCCGGGCTCCCTGATCGGGGCCCGGCTTCTTCGTGTCCGGGGTGGCGCGGTCACACCTGCTAGGGCATCCTAGGAACCTAGCTGTTCTGAGGAGGCCCGGATGCAGATCAACCCCGGCGCGGCCGAGTTCCCGCACCGGCAGATCGCCGCGCAGCTCAAAGCCCAGGTGCGCCGCGGCGACTGGGGCCCGGGCGAGCGACTGCCGTCCATCCCGGCCATCGCCGAGATGTTCGGCGTCGCGAAGCAGACCGTGCAGCGCGCCGTCGACCAGCTGCGGGTCGAGGGCATCCTGATCACCAAACCCGGCTCCGGTACGTACGTCCGGGGCACCCGGCGCCGCCTCAACCGCCTGTCCCGGGGCCGGTACGGCGGCTTCCGCGGCTACCACACCGACCTGGCCGCCCGGTACCGCCAACAGCTCGTCTCGGTCGGCCGCACCCCCGCCCCGGCCGAGGTGGCCGACGCGTTCGGCGTCGCCGACGGCACCGAGCTGCTCTGCCGACGGCACCTGGTACGCACCGACGACTCACCGGTCGAGGTCGGCGCGTCGTGGTTCCTGCCCGCCGACGCCGCGGGCACCTCGCTGGAGCGGGCCGAGGCGTTCGGGCGCCCGCTCTACCAGGAGGCCGAGGAGGTCACCGGCCGGCGGTACGTGACCGCCACCGACACGATCAGCGCGCGCCAGCCCAGCCGGGAGGAGGCGGAGATCCTCCAGATCCGCCCGGACACCCCGGTGCTGCACCTGCTGCACGTGGCGTACGACGAGCGGCGCAAGCCGATCGAGGTCGCCCAGGCCACCTGGCCCGGCCCGATGACCACGCTCACCGAGGAGTACAAGATCCCCGCGCCCGCCCCCGACCAGGACCCCGACCCCGGCCTGGTCCTGGGCTGACCCCGCCCCGGCTCCCCTCGATCTTGCACTTCGCGCCCCGGCAAACGGAACATTCACGACACCCTCGGGGCCACAACCGCAAGATCGCCGGCCGGGCACGCCCGAGTGGAACACCACGGGTGTCAAACGGCCCTCGACACACCCATCACGTTCCACCCGCCCTCGGGCTCGCGCGATCTTGCAGTTGTGGACCCCGCAACCCGGGCGAAAGGGGCGAGATGCGGGCCGTAAGTGCAAGATCGACGCGCGGGAGGGGCGGGACGGGGCGGCGGGAGGGCGGGGTTACAGGGCGATGCCGAGGAGGGCGTCCACGGTGTCGGCGAACAGCTTCGGGGCGGCCGGGTCCTCGGTGACGCCGTCGAGGGCTCCGTCGGCCCAGCGGTCGGCCGCCGCCAGGGCACCCGGCGTGTCCAGGTCGTCGGCCAGGCGCTCGCGTACCTCGACCAGCAACGCCGGCCCCGACGGCCCGGCCGGCGCGGCGGCGGCCCGCCGCCAGCGGCCCAGCCGCTCCTGCGCCTCGGTGAGCAGCTCGTCGGTCCAGGAGCGGTCGCTGCGGTAGTGCCCGCTCATCAGCGCCAGCCGCACCGCCATCGGGTCCACCTTGTCGGCCCGCAGCCGGGAGACGAAGACCAGGTTGCCCTGGGACTTCGACATCTTCTCCCCGTCCAGGCCGATCATGCCGGCGTGCACGTAGTGGTCGGCGAACGGCGCCTCGCCGGTCAGCCGCTCGGCGTGCGCGGCGGAACACTCGTGGTGCGGGAAGATCAGGTCGTTGCCGCCGCCCTGCACGTCGATCCGGTCGCCGAGCAGGTTCAACGCGATGACCGTGCACTCGATGTGCCAGCCGGGACGGCCCGCGCCCAGCTCGCCGCCGGGCCAGGACGGCTCGCCCTCGCGGGCGCCGCGCCACAGCAGCGGGTCGAGCGGATCGCGCTTGCCGGCACGCTCCGGGTCGCCGCCGCGCTCGGCGAACAGCTCGATCATCTGCTCGCGGGACAGGTTCGACTCGTAGCCGAACCGGGGCGCGGCGGCGATGTCGAAGTAGACGTCGCCGGTGCCGTCGTCGAGGCGGTACGCCGCGCCGTCCTTCAGCAGCACCAGCACCTTCTCGGCGATGTCCGGGATCGACTCGACGGCGCCGACGTAGTGCGCCGGCGGGATCATCCGCAGCGCCTCCATGTCCTCGCGGAACAGCGCGGTCTCCCGCATGGCCAGGACCTTCCAGTCCTCGCCGTCGCGCTCGGCGCGCTCCAGCAGCGGGTCGTCGATGTCGGTGACGTTCTGCACGTACCGCACGTCGAGGCCGGCGTCGCGCCACATCCGCTGCACCAGGTCGAACGCGATCATGGTGGCGGCGTGCCCGAGGTGCGTCGCGTCGTACGGGGTGATGCCGCAGACGTACATCGAGGCCGCGCCCTCGGGCCGGCTGGGATGGGCGCCCTGCCGTGCCGAGTCGTACAACCGCAGCGGCACGCCCTCACCCGGCAGCCGTGGCACCTCGTGTCCCGCCCAAGACTCCATGACCGCCAGCCTAACGATCCGTCAGGCGCTCAGGTGCCGCCCCACGGGTGATCAACGCGACAACGGCTCACATCGGTGGCCAGGGCATCGCCGGCCACTGCTGCGGCGGCAGCGGGAACCGGCCGGACTCGCGCAGCCGCCGGACCCGTTCCGCCAGCGCGGTCAGCTCCCCGATCGTCAGGTGCTCGGCCAGTTCCTCGCCCAGCGGGCCGGCCAGCTGCCCGGCGAGGCCGTCGAGCATCTCCACCGCGTCCGGCGGCAGCTCGCGGCCGGCCCAGCCCCACAGCACCGTCCGCAGCTTGTCCTCGACGTGGAAACTCACGCCGTGGTCGACGCCGTAGATGCGGTCGTCCGGGCCGACGAGCACGTGCCCGCCCTTGCGGTCGGCGTTGTTGATCACCGCGTCGAGCACGACGAGCCGGGCCAGGCGGGGGTCGTCGGCGTGCGCCAGCGCGTACGCCGCCCCGTCGTCGTCACGGGCCGCGGCCACCGGGAACCAGCGCGGCGGAACCTCCCGCGCCGGCACGAACCCGACCAGCGGCTCGGCGTCGTCCGGCTCGTCGATCCAGAGCTGGCACGAGCCGGGACCGAACGGGCCGTCGCGCAGCACGGTGGGCGGCACCAGGTCCCAGCCGGTGGCCCGGGACACCAGGTACGCGGACACCTCCCGGCCGGCGAGCGTGCCGTCCGGGAAGTCCCAGAGCGGGCGCTCGCCGCGTACCGGCTTGTAGACGCAGTGCGCGGTCACGTCGCCGAGGGCGATGACGCCGCGCAGCGTCGCGTTGGAGGCGTCGACGAGCCGCCCCTGGAGGGTCAGCTCACCGTCGGCGAGCAGCCGCAGCGCCTCGGCGCCGTCCTGTCGGGGCTGCAGTTCCGACGAGGTCACCGGTGATAGCCGTTGTGCCGGGGGCAGAGGTGACCGGCCGGGTCGAGCGGCTGGCCGCACAGCGGGCAGGGAGGCCGGCCGGCGTTCACGACACGCTTGGCCCGCTCGATGAACTCGCGGGTCGCCTCCGGGGTCAGCCGGACCCGCAGGCGGTCGAGGTCGTCGTCCGGTTCGTCCGGGTCCTCGTCGGCGTCGTCGTCCGCGTCGCCCAGCTCGACCTCGACCTCCGCCTCACCGACGGCGATCGCCTCGATCACCACGGTGGCGGTGTCCACGTCGAAGGCCAGGCCCAGCGTGCCGACCCGGAACTCCTCGTCCACGGGCGTGTCGAGCGGCTCGTTGTCACCGGTCGCCGCGGCGGCCGTCTCCGGCAGCTTCACGCCGAACCGGCGCTGCGCCTCGGTGAGCAGCTCCTCGAGCTTCTCGGCGAGCAACGACACCTGGACCTTCTCCAGCGACACGCTGACCAGCCGGCCGCCGCCGCGCGCCTGGAGGAAGAACGTGCGCTCCCCCGGCGGGCCGACCGTACCGGCGACGAACCGCTCCGGCGGCTCGAAGGCGTGCACCTGGTGCGTCATACCCACGACCCTATCCGGCGTGTGGAAGCACCGCGCAGCCCACCGACGCCGAATCCGCCCAGAGCGAACGCGCCGCGTACGCCGGGCTCACCCGGCCGCGCCCGCGCCCCCGCCGACCGCCGCGTCGGACTCCGCCGGTCGCGCCGCGCGCCGACGGCGCTTGCGCGGCGGCGGGACCAGCGCCGACAGGTCGCCGCCGGTGTCGTTGAGCCGGACCAGGAACGGCCGGAACGGGGTGTAGCGGATCGCCGTGACCGACGCCGGGTCGGCCACGATCCGCTGGAAAAGATCAAGGTGTACGCCGAGCGCGTCCGCCACGATCGCCTTGATCACGTCGCCGTGGCTGCACGCCAGCCAGATCGCCTCCGGCCCGTGCTCGGCGGTGACCCGCGCGTCCCACGCCCGTACCGCGGCCACGGCGCGCGCGGACATCGCCGCCATGGACTCGCCCTGCGGGAACGCGGCGGCGCTCGGGTGCTGCTGGACCACCGGCCAGAGCGGCTCCTTCGCCAGCTTCTTCAGCGACTGCCCCTCCCAGTCGCCGTACCCGCACTCGATCAACCCGTCGTCCACCACCGGTTCCACGCCCGGCAGGGCCAGATCGAGGGTCTGCCGGCAGCGGATGAGCGGGCTGGTCACCACCGCCGCCAGCGGCAGCCCGGCGAGGCGCGCGCCGACCGCAGCCGCCTGCGCGCGGCCGGTGTCGTCGAGCTCGACCGGTTGCCGCCCGGCCAGGCCGCCGTCGGCGTTCGCGGTGGTCCGGCCGTGTCGCAGAAGTAGAAGGGTCGCCACGCTGACCACCCTAGGCGGTACGCCCCTCGGATGATCGTCCCGCCACGACAGGCCGCGTTCCGGTGGTGCGACCCCTACTCCCGGTACACCCATCTGCGGAACCTGTCGGCCGCGTCCGACGCGCCGTCGGGCTCCGCCAGGGACCGCAGGGACCGCAGCGATGCCCGGTGCCGCCGGACCAGGAGCGCGACCCAGACGACCACCACCGCCCACAGCACCAGAGAGATGCTGCGGTACCGCCTGACCGCCGCGTCGGTCCGTGCCTCGGCCTCCGCCCTGACCTGGAACGCGTCGTAGATCACGGTGCCGTCGACGACGAAGGTCTCGGCTGTGACCCGGTAGGTCGCGTAGTCGTACAACCGTGCGCGCTCCAGGTCCGGCCGGGGATCCCTGCTCATCTCGAATCGGACCGGCGTGCCGGGCATCAGTTCCTCGCGAGGCACCTCTCGTACGCTGAACTCGACCCGGGGGTGCTCGCGGAGCAGCACCCGATGGACCACGACGCCGAGGTTTCTGCTTCCTCCCGTCGTCTTTTCCAAGGTCTCCCGTACCGAGTCGACGGTGCCCGTCACCACGAACATCTCCGCCGGCAGTTCCGGCTCGTCGAAAGGCTCTGCCAGGTTCCAGACAAAGGCCGCCAGAATGGCGATCATCACCGGAGCGCCGTACAACGGTCTGAGGCGGAAGCGCGACATGCGGGTGAGAGTAGCCACCCCCGGCCACCGGGCCGCGCCGTCGCACACGCCGCGCGGCCCTACGTGGCCGGGTGGGCGACGAAGCCGAAGGCCGGCCACCTCGGACATCGGGGTGGCCGGCCTCTCGCAGGACGACGTCAGGTGGCGCTGATCGTGCCGGTCGCCAGCAGGCAGATCACCAGGCTGCCCAGCGCAACCCGGTACAGCACGAAGACGTACAGCGTGTGGTGGGCGACGTAGCGCAGCAGCCACGCGATGGCCGCGTACCCGACGGCGAACGCGATGAGCGTCGCGATCACCATCTGCGCCACGCTCGGCGCGGCGGTGCCCGGCGCCGACGGCTCGAACACGTCCGGCAGGCTGAACAAGCCGGAGATCACCACGGCCGGGATGGCCAGCAGGAACGAGTAGCGGGCCGCGGTCTCCCGGGTGAGGTTGAGCAGCAGGCCGGCGGTCAGGGTGCCGCCGGACCGGGAGACGCCGGGCACCAGCGCCGCGGCCTGGGCGAAGCCCATCACCACGCCGTCGCGCATCCGGAAGTTCTCCAGCGTACGGGTCTGCCGGCCCCAGTACTCGGCGAAGGCCAGCAGCATCGCGCCGAGGATCAGCGTGCAGGAGATCAGCCAGAGGTTGCGGCCGGCGGTGCGGATCTGGTCCTTGAAGATCAGCCCGAAGATGCCGATCGGGATGGTGCCGACGATGACGTACCAGCCCATCCGGTAGTCGAGGCTGGACCGCACCGAGCGGTCGACCAGGCCCACGAACCAGGTGCGGACGATCCGCCCGATGTCCTTGGCGAAGTAGATCAGCACGGCGGCCTCGGTGCCGAGCTGGGTCACCGCGGTGAACGACGCGCCCGCGTCCCGGTCGAAGAACAGGGCCGAGGTGATCCGCAGGTGCCCCGACGAGGACACCGGAAGGAACTCGGTCAGCCCCTGGACCAGGCCCAGGACGATGGCCTCGATCCAGGTCACTCCCCGACTCCGGACAGCTCCAGGGCCTCGGCGACGGTACGCAGGGTCTGCACCCCGCTCTCCCGGTCGGCCACGAACAGCGACACCGACAGCGTGGTCACGCCCGCGGCGGCGTACTCCCGCATCCGCTCGGCGATGCGCTCCTTCGGGCCGAGCAGCGAGGTGCGGTCGATGAACTCCATCGGTACGGCGGCGGCCGCGTCGCGCTGCCGCTTGGCCAGGTAGAGGTCCTGGACCTCGCGGGCCGCGTCGCCGTAGCCCATCCGGGTGGCGAGCTGGTTGTAGAAGTTCTGCTTGCGGCTGCCCATGCCGCCCACATACAGCGCGGCGTACCAGCGCACCAGCTCGGCGCAGGTGGCGACGTCGTCGCCGACCACGACCGGCACGGACGGCACCACGTCGAAGCCGGCCAGCTCCTTGCCCGCCGCGGCGCGCCCGGCGCGCACCGAGGCGAGGTGCTCCTCGGCGAACTCCGGGGAGTAGAAGACGGCCAGCCAGCCGTCGGCGATCTCGCCGGCCAGCTCCAGGTTCTTCGGGCCGACGGCGGCCAGGTAGATCGGGATGTGGTCGCGCGGCGGGTGGAAGCCCAGCCGCAGCGCCTTGCCCGGGCCGTCCGGCAGCGGCAGCGTGTAGTGCTCGCCGTCGTACGCGACCTCCTTGCGGGCCACCGCCAGCTTGACGATGTCGACGTACTCCCGGGTGCGGGCCAGCGGCTTGGCGAACCGCACGCCGTGCCAGCCCTCGGAGACCTGCGGGCCGGACACGCCCAGGCCGAGCCGGAACCGGCCGCCGGAGAGCGTGTCGATGGTCGCGGCGGTCATCGCGGTCATGGCGGGCGTCCGGGCCGGGATCTGCATGACCGCCGACCCGACGTCGATGCGCTCCGTCTGACCGGCGATCCAGGCCAGCATGCTCGGCGAGTCCGAGCCGTACGCCTCCGCGGCCCACACGACCGAGTAGCCGAGCCGGTCCGCCTCCTGGGCCAGCGCCAGGTGGTCGAAGGGCGTGCTCCACGCCGTCTGGTATCCGAGGTTGAGCCCGAGTCGCACTGATCCTCCCACCGTCCGCACCACAGGTCGCATCAGGTTACGCAATGAGCGTGGCACCCTCGACGTCCGGCTCACCCCGAACATGTCACACCGGGTAAAGGTCGCGCGGGAACTTGACTGCGGCGAGGATATCCGTGACGCCAGGTTCGAAATAAGGTTCACGCATGCAACAGCGACCGCTCGGCCGAAGCGGGCTGGCGGTATCGCGGCTCGCGCTCGGCACCATGACCTGGGGACGGGACACCGACGCCGACGACGCGGCCGCCCAGCTGAAGAGTTACCTCGACGCGGGCGGCAACCTCGTCGACACCGCCGACGTGTACGCCGACGGCGACGCCGAGTCGGTGATCGGTTCGCTGCTGGGCAGCCTGGTGGACCGCGACGAGCTGCTGATCGCCACCAAGGCGGGCCTGCGGCCGGGCAGCCGCCGCCGGGACGGCTCGCGCGGGCACCTGCTGCGCACGCTCGACGCCTCGCTGCGCCGGCTCGGCACCGACCACGTCGACCTGTGGCAGGTCCACGGGTACGACCCGGACACCCCGCTGGAGGAGACGCTCTCGGCCCTGGACCACGCCGTGTCCAGCGGCAAGGCCCGCTACGTGGGTGTGTCGAACTTCTCCGGCTGGCAGACCGCCCGGGCCGCCGCCTGGCAGGCCGCCTGGCCCGGGCGCGCCCCGGTGGTCGCCGCCCAGGTGGAGTACTCGCTGCTGGAGCGCGGCGTGGAGCGGGAGGTGCTGCCCGCCTGCGCGGGGATGGGGCTGGGCGTGCTGCCCTGGTCGCCGCTGGGCCGGGGCGTGCTGACCGGCAAGTACCGCAACGGCCGCCCGGCCGACTCGCGGGCGGTGTCGCCGCACTTCGAGCGGTTCGTCGCGACGTACCTGGAGCCGCGCTGCTCCAGCATCGTGGAGGCGGTCGCCATCGCGGCCGGCGGGCTCGGCGTGTCGCCGCTGGAGGTGGCGCTGGCCTGGGTGCGGGACCGGCCGGGCGTGACCGCGCCGATCCTCGGCGCGCGCACCGTCGGGCAGCTGCTCGGCGCGTTGCAGGTGGAGCGGATGACGCTGCCGGAGGAGATCGTCACCGCGCTGGACGACGTGTCCGCGGTGCCGGTGGGCTACCCGGAGCGCGACGGCTGAGCCGCGCGGGGCGATCCGGGTCACCCGCAGGGGGTGGCGGAGGGCCCCCGACCTGGGCAGCATAGGGGCATGGACTACGAATACGCGCCGCTGCGGTTGCCCTCGAACGTCGATCGGCTGACCGCCGCGGCGCAGCTGGCGATCCAGGCCGAGTTCTCCGGCTGGGAGCTGGCCCGGGTGCGGCTCTACCGGGACGGCACGCGGCAGGTGGTGCTGCGGCGCCGCCTGGTCAACCAGTCGCAGCCGGGCCTGTCGTACTGACGGGCCCGTCCCCGGGGCCGCGCGACGCGGCGCCGCCCCGGGGATACACACGGCCTAGTGCGCGTGGTCGTGCTCCTCGTCGAGCTCCATGAACGGGTGCTCGTCGAGCCGGCCGACCAGCCGGTCGTCGGCGGCCGGCTGGAACGGGCCGACCGGGTCGTCGTCGTCGAACGACTCCAGGTCGACAGGGGTGCCGACCTCGCTGACCATCACCACACCGTCCAGCGGCTCCAGCTCCGGCACGTCGAGCGCGGACAGCGAACCGTCGCCGCTCTGCAGCAGCTCCAGCACCGCCTCGCCGACCCCCTCGACCGGCGCCGGCTCGTCCTCCTCCGGGGTGCCCTCCCGGCGGGCCGCCTCGGCCGCGCGCAGCAGCGCGGCGACGCTCGGCACCCGGTAGTCGCGCCGCTGCCGCACCGAGATCACCCGCGGGTGCGGGTCGGTGGGCTCGCCGCCCTCCACGGCGCCGAAGCGCTCGTCGGCCTCGTCCGGGTCGATCGACTCCACGTCCCAGGGCGTCACCTCGCCGAACGCGTCGAGCAGCTGCTCGTCGTAGGCGAACGAGGCGTTGTTCAACGCGACGTACGCCTGCCAGACGGCGTCGTCGTCGATCCGGCCCTGGGCGGCCCGGACGGCGGCCAGGTGGGCGCGGGCCGCGTCGATCACCCGCTCGAGGGCGGCGTCCAGCTCACCGTGCTGGTCGGTCATGTGTGGCAGTCCCTTCGCGATGGGGGGAGGTTCCGCGCCGGCGGCGCCGCGGCGGGCGCGGTCAGCAGGTACGGAGGAAGCGGTCCAGAACCCGCACGCCGAACTGTAGTCCGTCCAGCGGGACCCGCTCGTCGATGCCGTGGAACAGGCCGGAGAAATTGAGGTCGGCGGGCAGCCGCAGCGGCGCGAAACCGAAGCAGCGGATGCCGAGCTGGGAGAACGCCTTGGCGTCGGTGCCGCCGGAGAGCATGTACGGCACCGGATGCGCGCCCGGGTCCTCGGCGCGCAACGCCTCCGACATCCGCGCCACCAGGTCACCGTCGAACGTGGTCTCCAGGGCCGGCTGGCGCTGGACGTACTCGATGGCGATGTCCGGCCCGACCAGCTCGCGCAGCTGCCGCTCCAGTTCCTCGCTCTGCCCGGGCAGGCTGCGGCAGTCGATGGTGGCGGTGGCCCGGCCCGGGATGACGTTGTCCTTGTAGCCGGCGGCCAGCCGGGTCGGGTTGGCGGTGTTGCGGATGGTCGCGCCGATGATGTTCGCGATCGGACCGAGCTTGGCGATCGCGGTCTCCGGGTCGTCCGGGTCGATCTCGATGCCGAGCACGTCGGACACCTCGGCCAGGAACGCCCGCACGGTGTCGGTCATCACCACCGGGAAACGGTGCCGGCCGATCCGGGCGACCGCCTCGGCGAGCCCGGTGACCGCGTTGTCGTCGTGCACCATCGAGCCGTGGCCGGGGCGGCCCTTGGCGTGCAGGCGCAGCCAGTCGATGCCCTTCTCGGCGGTCTCGATCAGGTAGAGGCGACGCTGCTCGTCGACCGAGTAGGAGAAGCCGCCGACCTCGCCGATCGCCTCGGTGCAGCCGTCGAACAGGTCGCGGTGCTGCCGGGTGAGGAAGTGCGCGCCGTAGTCGCTGCCGGCCTCCTCGTCGGCGGTGAACGCGAGGACGACGTCGCGCCGGGGGCGGACGCCGGTGCGCTGCCAGTCGCGGACCACGGCGAGCACCATCGCGTCGAAGTCCTTCATGTCGATCGCGCCGCGGCCCCACAGGTAGCCGTCGCGGATCTCGCCGGAGAACGGGTGCACCGACCACTCGTCCGGGTCGGCGGGCACCACGTCGAGGTGGCCGTGCACGAGCAGCGCGTCGCGGCCGGAATCGGTGCCGGGGATCCGGGCCACCAGGTTGGCCCGGCCGGGCGCGGACTCGTGGATCTCGGCGTCGACGCCGACCTCGGCGAGCTTCTCCGCGACGTACTCGGCGGCGCGCCGCTCCCCCACGCTGGTGTCGTTGTCGCCGGTGTTCGTGGTGTCGATGCGCAGCAGGTCGCGGCAGAGGTCGACGACCTCGTCGGTGGCGTCGGATCGGGTAGGGGCGGCGTCGCTCGTCATCGCTTCCTTATACCAGCAGGTGAGGTGGGCGCGGGCCGCCGGTGCTCCGGCGGCGGTTTCGCGGATCGCCCGGCCGGGTACCGCCGGACCGCCCGGACATCGACTCCGGCCGTCACGAGGAGGGCACCATGACCGTCCCCCTGCCGCCGCTGCCGCCGGCCGCGGACGACGCGTACCGGCCGGGCGGGCGAAGCGTCGCCGACCTCGTGGACACCGAGCACCGGGCGCTGCTGGGGCTGGCCGACCGGGCCACCGACCCGGCGCTGGACGCCGCCGCCCGGCGCGAGGTGCTCGACGTCCTGACCGCCGCGGTGTCCCGGCACCTGTCCGCCGAGGAGCAGTACCTGTTCCCGGCGGCCCGCGCCGCCATGCCGGACGCCGCCGAGCTGGTGGAGCGGGAGATCGAGGCCGACGCCGGGCTGCTGACCGCGCTCAAGGAACTGTCCGGCGCCGACGATCCGGCGGTCGCCGACGTGGCCGAGCGGGTACGCCGGCACGTCAGCCGCGTCGCGGCGCTGGTCACGCCGCTGCGGGAGGTGGCCAGCGACGCCGAGCTGATCCGGCTGGGCAACCGGTGGGAGATCGCGGAGGAGGCGGCGCCGACCCGGCCGCACCCCGGTACGCCCGCCACCCCGCCCTGGAACAAGATCGTCGAACCGGCGGTCGGGGTGCTGGACAAGGTGCGCGACGCGGTCACCGGACGGCGTACCCGACTGAGTGACCTGGAACACCGCCGGCAGGGCTGAGCCGATCGACCCTTTCGCGTATCGATTAGTGGTCCTACCGTCACGGTATGGATCTGGAGCTGCGACACCTGCGTGTGGTCTGCGCGATCGCGGAGACGGGGAGCGTCACGAAGGCCGCCTCGGCGCTCGGCCTGGCCCAGCCGGCGTTGACAGCCCAGCTTCAGCGGATCGAACGGGCGCTGGGCGGTCCACTGTTCGAACGGGACCGCCGCGGCGCCCGTCCCACCGCGCTGGGCGAGCTGGTGCTGGACCGGGCCCGGGTCCTGCTGCCGGCGATGAAGGGCCTGCGGGACGAGGCGGCCCGGATGGCCGGCGCGGGCGATCCGCTGCGCCGGTACCGATTCGGCGGGGTGAACAGCCCCATCCTGGGCCGGCTGGTGCACCGGCTCGCCGCCGAGCGGCCGGACGCGCAGATCACCACGTATGGCTCCTGGTCGGTGGACGAGCTGGCGCAGATGGTCGCCGGTGGCCGCCTCGACTTCGCGCTGACCGGTGTGTGCGGCGACTCGACACCGTCGGCCGGGTTCGGGCTGAGCTGGCGGGAGGTGGCGGTCGAGCCGATCTGCGTGCTGCTGCCGCAGACCCACCCGCTGGCCGCCCACGACGAGGTCGACCTGGTCGACCTGCGGCGCGAGCAGTGGGTGGCCGCGCCGGGCGACGGCTGCTTCGGCGACTGCTTCGCCGCCGCCTGCGCCCGCTCCGGCTTCACCCCGAAGAAGGTGTACGAGGCGGACGTGCGGGCCGCGCTGGACCTGGTGGACGCGGGTGAGGCGGTGGCGTTGTGCCAGGCCACGTTCCGTCCGGTGGCCGGGCTGGTGACCCGCCGGCTGGCCGGTACGCCGCTGCGCTGGCGGCTGCTGCTGGGCTGGCATCCGGACGTGCCGGCCGCGGCGGTGGCCGAGCCGGTGCTGGCGGCGGCGGTCGCGGCGTACACCGACGCGCTGGCGAACCACCCCGAATACCTGGGCTGGCTGCTGGCGCACCCGGAGTTCGGTGTGCAGCCCAGCGGCTCGGGCGGGGTGCGAATCGCCTGAACCCGGGTAACACCGGCGACATGACTGATCTGTATCCGGCCGCCGACCAGCGGGAACTGCTGCGCCAGGCGGCCACCGCGCACACCACCGCCGCGGCCGAGGTGGAGGCGTTCCTGCGCCGGTTGCCGGAGGTGCCGGGCCCGGCCGACGTGACCGAGTACGCCAACCTGCTCAGCCGCGAGGAACGCGCCCGCGCCGACCGGCAGGCCGCGGCGGACGCGGCCGGGCTGCAACTGCCCAGCCTGGAGTCGGAGTAGCCGGCGGCGCCCGGGCGGGGTGATCCGCCCGGGCGCCGCCGGCTTTCGGCTCAGCGTTCGACGAGGACGTCGTGCCCGAGGTCGAGCAGGGCGTGGCGCCACTCGTCGTCGGCGTTGCCCCGGCGTGGCCGCTGCGCGGTCAGCTCCCGGATGCGGCTGATCGCCTCCCGCATCACCTCGATGTCCTCCGGCGTGAGGTCCACCTTGCGCTTGCGCAGCACGGCGAGGATCTGCCGGCCCGGCTCGGGCAGGTCGAGGTCCGGGTCCGGACCGAACGCCTCCTCCCCCGAGCCACGGGTGAGCAGCCACTGCCGCAGCGTCTCGGAGGACACGTTCACCTCGGCGTGGAAGTCGTCCCAGATCACCTCGACCTCGGGGTCGAGTCGCGCCTCGCGTACCATCACGCCTCCTCTCCCGGCGGCGGCCCGGATGCCGGCTCGCCCTCGTTCGGTGTGTGCTGATTCAGACCCTCCGCCGGCACCCGCACCCGGGACGGGTTCGCCGTCGGGGTCGCCTCGATCGGCTCGCCGGCAGCGATGTCGTCGTCCGGGGTCTCCTCGGGTTCGGTCATGTCCGCCCTCCGGTCCTTCGGTGGCGGCCCGTCCCGGCGCGGCCGGGACGGGCGCCGGCCGGTCATCGGGGATGGGACGTGGTGGCCGGTGTGTAGCCCCGCTCACCGGCGGTGACGTCGAAGACGAGCTGGTCGTCGCGGGTGTCGACGGTGACCTTCTGCCCCGGGGAGATCTCGTTCTCCAGCAGCATCCGGGACAGCCGGTTGTCGACCTCGCGCTGGATCACCCGGCGCAGCGGGCGGGCGCCGAACTCCGGCTGGTAGCCGTGCTCGGCGAGCCAGTCGACGCCGGCGGTGCTGAAGTCGACCTGGATGTCCTGGGCGTGCATGCGGCGGCGGGTCTCCTCCAGCAGCAGCCCGGTGATCTGGCGCAGCTGCTCGGCCTCCAGCCGCTGGAAGATGATCACCTCGTCGATGCGGTTGAGGAACTCCGGGCGGAAGTTCTCCTGGAGCCGGCGCATCAGCCGCTCCCGCAGCTCGTCGCTCTCCTGCGCGCCGGGCGCGCCGCTGGCGAAGCCGACGGTGCGCTGGGTGCCGGTGATCAGCTCCGAGCCGAGATTGCTGGTCATGATCAGGACGGTGTTCTTGAAGTTCACGGTGCGGCCCTGGCTGTCGGTGAGCCGCCCGTCGTCGAGCACCTGGAGCAGGATGTTGAACACGTCCGGGTGCGCCTTTTCGATCTCGTCCAGCAGCACCACCGCGTACGGGCGGCGCCGGACCGCCTCGGTGAGCTGACCGGCCTCCTCGTAGCCGACGTACCCGGGCGGGGCGCCGACCAGCCGGCTGACCGTGTGCCGCTCCTGGAACTCGCTCATGTCGACCCGGACCATCCGGTCCGCCTCGCCGAACAGCGCCTCGGCCAGCGCGCGGGCCAGCTCGGTCTTGCCGACGCCGGTCGGGCCGAGGAACAGGAAGCTGCCCATCGGGCGGTCCGGGTCGGCCAGCCCGGTACGGGACCGCCGTACCGCCTCGGCGACGGCGCTGACCGCGTCGTCCTGGCCGATGATCTTCTCGTGCAGGTGCCCCTCCAGGCGCAGCAGCCGGTCGCGTTCCTCCTCGGTGAGCTGGGTGACCGGGATGCCGGTGGCCCGGGAGACCACCTCGGCGATCTCGGTCGGCCCCACCTCGGGCACGTGGTTGGGTCCCTCGTCGCCGCGGGCGCGGCGGACCTGGTCCTCCAGTTCGGCGAGCCGGTCGCGCAGCGCGGAGGCCCGCTCGTACTGCTCGTCGGAGACCGCCTGCTCCTTGTCCCGGCGCGTCTCGTCGAGCTGCTGCTCCAGCTCGCGCACGTCCTCGGCGGGGGTACGGGTCCGCAGCCGCACCCGGGCGCCGGCCTGGTCGATCAGGTCGATCGCCTTGTCCGGCAGGAACCGGTCGGTGACGTACCGGTCGGACAGCTCACCGGCGGCGATCAGTGCCTCGTCGGTGAACCGGACCTGGTGGTGCGCCTCGTACCTGTCGCGCAGGCCGCGCAGGATGGCGATGGTGTCGTCGACGCTCGGCTCGGGCACGAGCACCGGCTGGAACCGGCGGGCCAGCGCGGCGTCCTTCTCGATGCTGCGCCGGTACTCGTCGAGCGTGGTCGCGCCGATCACCCGCAGCTCGCCGCGCGCCAGGGCCGGCTTGAGCATGTTCGACGCGTCCATCCCGCCCTCGCTGCCGGCACCGCCCGCGCCGACCAGCGTGTGGATCTCGTCCAGGAAGATGATCAGCTCCTCGCGGTGGGCGCGGATCTCGTCGATCACCTTCTTCAGCCGCTCCTCGAAGTCACCCCGGTAGCGGGTGCCGGCGACCAGGCCGGACAGGTCCAGCTGGATCACCCGCTTGCCGATCAGCGTCTGCGGCACGTCGCCGTCGCAGATCCGCTCGGCCAGGCCCTCGACGATCGCGGTCTTGCCGACACCGGCCTCACCGATGAGCACCGGGTTGTTCTTGGTCCGCCGGGACAGGATCTCCACCGCCTGCTCGATCTCGTCGGCCCGGCCGATCACCGGGTCGATCTGGTCCATCCGGGCCAGCTCGGTGAGGTCCTGGCCGTACTGGTCGAGCGTCGGGGTGCCCCGGTCCGGGCGCGGGGCGTTCGCCGCGCCGCGCTCGGCGCTGGCCGCCTGCAGCGACTCGGGCTGGATCCGGCCGGCGGCGAGCATCCGGCCGGCCGGGGACTCGGGGTTCAGCGGCAACGCCATCAGGATGTGCTCGGGACCGATGTAGTTGGCGCCCATCGCGCGGGAGAGCTGGTGGGCGTCGAGCAACGCCCGCTTCGCCGCCGGGGTCAGCGACAGGTTCGGGGGCACCTCGCCCCGCGGCGCACCCTCGCCGGGCCCGCCCAGCGCGCCCAGCAGCGACTCCGGGTCGGCGCCGGCCCGGCGCACCAGGTCGCGCAGCGGCTCGCGCTGCAACGCCGCCCAGAGCAGGTGGTCGGTGTCCAGGTCGTTGCTGTGCTTCTGGGCGGCGCGGCGGGCCGCGTCGGCGAGCATCTCCCGGGCGTCGGCGGTCATCAGCCGCGTGATGTCGACCCGGTGCGCCGGCCGGCGTCCCCCCTCGCCCCGGCCGAAGTATCGGGCCAGGAACTCGTCCCAGGGGTCGTTGCCGAAGTCACCCGGTCCCATCATCTCGTCCTCCGCAGTCAGTCGGCACGACCGGCACCCGGCACGCGCGGCACGGTCGGCGGTGGCTACCCGGCGGTCGGCGCGACAAACGCGACCGGATGGCAGGCTGGGGGCATGGAGAGCAGACCGCTGCTGGTCGTCGACGGCGCGAACGTGGTGGGCTCGCGCCCGGACGGCTGGTGGCGGGACCGGGCCGGCGCGGCGGCCCGGCTGCGCGACGCGCTGGCGCCCGTCGGCGAGGCGGGCGTGCCGCCGGAGCTGCCGCCACCGGTGCAGGTGGTGCTGGTGGTGGAGGGCGCGGCCCGGCACGTGCCACCCGCACCCGGTGTGGAGGTGGTCTCCGCGCCCGGCTCCGGCGACGACACGGTGGTCGAGCTGGTCGCCGCCGCACCGGACCGGCGCCGGGTGGTGGTCACCGCCGACCGGGAGCTGCGCGAGCGGGTGACCGCGCTCGGCGCGGAGGTGCGCGGCCCGCGCTGGCTGGGCCGTTAGCGCCACCGGTCCCGCGAACGGGACCACCGCGTCCGCCGGCGGGACCACCGGGGACCGGGTACCGGGGTCTTCGCGCACGTCAGGGCCGGAACCGGACACGCGGGCGGCAACCACGCCAGGGTGGATGTTCGTCCACTCGTTCCGATGGGTTGTAATGGAGATCTCTTTTGCCCCCAGGAGGTCCCCGTGGCGAGCGTCGCCGAGCTGAAGGCCGCCATCGATGTCGCTCTCCAGCAGATCGGTGACGGCCAGACAGCGGTGCAGGCCGCCGGCGAGAAACTGGCCGAGGCGCAGCAGACACTGGCCGGCGCGCTGGAGGGCAGCGGCCACGAGACGGTCGAGGCGGCCCAGGCCTCGCTGACACAGGCGGGCCAGGAGTTGGAGGAGTGTCTGGCCGCGACACTGGTCGCGGTGGAACAGGCACAGCTCTACGTCGCGACGCTCTGAGGCCCGGCCGTGTCCATCGTCGAGGACATCGGCGCGCAGGTGCGCGCCGCCGCCGAGGAACTGCCCCTCGCCCAGCTCGCCGCCGCGCTGGAGAAGCTCGGCCAGGCGCAGGAACGGCTGCGCTGGGTACGCCAGGAGTCGTCCGACCCGATGGGGGTGCCGGAGCTGTCCTCGGCCACCGAGCACGCGGAGACCGCCGGCTACGCGCTGCGCGTCGCGCAGGAGCAGCTCACCGCGTACCTGGCCGCGATCGGGCTGGCCCCCGACGGCGCGCGGCCGGCGCCGCCCGGCGAGCGCCCGCCCCGGCACGACACACCCCGCGGCGAGGGCCCGCCCGCACCCGGCCCGGCCGCCGAGCCGGGCGAGCAGCCGGCGGTACGGCGCTGGTGGGCGGTGCGGGTGGCGGAGCTGACCGGCGGCCGGGAGGGCGCGCCGGACGATCCGGACGAACGCGTCGGGGACTCCCACGAGCTGCTGCGCCGGGTGGCCGCCGGGGTCCGCTCCGGCGACCGGGACCGGCTGCACCGCGAGCTGCGCCGGGCGCACGCCGACGTGGGGCTGGGGCTGGCCGCGATCACCCCGCCGCTGCTGCGCGAGCTGGCCGGTGAGCTGCTCGGCCATCCGCCCCGCGCGGACGACCTGCCCCGGCTGCGCGGCGCGCTGGACTCCCGGGTCCGTGACCTGCTGCCCGGACTGCCGCCGCCGGTGCTGGACACGCTGCTGACCCGGGTGTGCCGGATGCCCCCGCCGCGCCGCGACGACGACGCGGAGCAGCCGCACGCGGCCGACCCGGCGGTCACCGCCGGCGTGCTCACCGGGGTGCTGCTCGACCGGCTCGGCCGGGACCTGCCCGAGGACACCGACGAACGGGAGCCGTCCCGTGGCTGACGTCCGCGCACAACTGGTGACGCGGGTCCGGGGGATGCTCTCCGAGGCCCTGGGCGCCACCCGTACCCGGCTCGCCACCGCCGAGGCCGACCTGGCCGCGAGCCGGGAGCGGCTGGCGCGTACCCGCCGGGCCGCCGCCGCCGTGCCCGGCCGGGTGGGCGCCGCCCGCGACCGGCGCCTGGCCGAGATCGACGCCCGGCACACCGCCCGCCTCGCCGAGCTGGCCCGGCGGGCCGCCGCCGCGGCGCAGCGGAGGCGCCCGGCGCGGCGTCCGCGCCCTGGGACCGCTGGCAGGCCACGCCCGCCGGCCGGTCCGAGCCGCCGGGTGCCCTGCGGGTCGGCACGGTACGCCTCGACGGCGCCGAGCCGGTGCCGGCGCTGGTCCCGCTGCTCGATGCCGGGCACGCGCACCTGGCCGGCGGTGACCGTGCCGGGCTGGCCACCGTGGTGCCCGCGCTGCTGCTGCGTTCGGTCGGTCGGGCCGACCCGGGCGCGGTGCGGCTGTACGGGTACGACCCGGAGCACCTGGGCGGCGGGCTGGCCGGGTTCGCGCCGCTGGGCACGGCCGGGCTGCTCACGTTCGTCGGGCCGGGCGGCCTGGGCCGGCTGCTGGACGACCTGGTGGAGCAGATCCGCCGGATCAACGCCACGGTGCTGGCCGGCGAGTACGGCTCGCTGCGCGAGCTGGCCGCCGCCACCGGACGCCGCCCGGAGCCGTGGCGGGTCGCGGTGCTGCTCGGCGGCGACGAGCTGTCCCGGCACGAACGCGGCCAGCTCGACCGGGTGGTGCGCACCGGGGCGGCCTGCGGCGTGCACCTGGTGGTCCGCGGCATCGAGCTACCAGACGACCCGACAGTCACGCGGATCACCGTGGAACCGGACGACGCCCGGGTGGCCGGGCTGCCGGTGGTGCTCGACGCGCCGCCGCCGCCCGCCCTGGTCACCGAGACCTGCCGCACCGTCGCGTCCCGGGTGGCCGCCGGCCCGCCGCCGACGCCGTTCACCGACCTGCTCCCGCCGCCGGAGGAGTACTGGCGGGAGGACTCGGCGCACGGGCTCAGCGCGCCCGTCGGCGAGGGCCCGCACGGGCGGCAGGTGCTGCTGACGCTCGGCGACTACCCGCCGCACGCGCTGATCGGCGGCCCGTCGGGCACCGGCAAGACCAACCTGATCTTCGCCTGGATCGGTGCGCTCGCGGCCCGCTACTCCCCCGCCGAGCTGGAGTTCTATCTGCTCGACTTCAAGGAGGGCGTGTCCTTCGCCCGGTTCGCGCAGGGCCGGCGCGACCCGAGCTGGCTGCCGCACATGCGGCTGGTCGGCATCAACGTCAACACCGACCGGGAGTTCGGCCTGGGCCTGCTGCGGTTCCTCGCCGAGGAGCTGCGCCGGCGCGCCGACGCGGCGAAGAAGCACGAGGTCACCAAGCTGGCCGAGCTGCGCGCGGTGGACCCGGACGGGCACTGGCCGCGCATCGTGGCGGTGGTCGACGAGTTCCAGGCGCTGCTGGCCGGCCGGGACGTGGTCGCCCGGGAGGCCGCCGACCTGCTGGAGGACCTCGCCCGGCGCGGCCGGTCGCAGGGCATCCACCTGGTGCTCGCCTCGCAGGACGTGCGCGGCATCGAGGCGCTGTGGGGGCGGCCCGCGCTCGTCGCCCAGTTCACGCTGCGGATCGCCCTGCCGAAGGCGCTGCGCATCCTGGCCGAGCGCAACGACGCGGCGCAGTCGCTGCCCCGCCACCACGCGGTCATCAACGCCGAGTCGGGCCTGGCCGAGGGGAACGAGGTGGCCCGCATCCCGTCGGCCAGCGACTGGGAGACGTGGAGCGAGCTTCAGCACCGGCTGTGGCGGATGCGCCCGCAGGACGCCGCGCCGGCCCGGCTGTTCGACGGCGACGCGATCCCGAAGCTGGCCGACGCGCCCGACTTCCGCGCGCTGACCGCACCGGAGCAGGGCGTGCCGCGCAGCCCGGTGGCGCTGCTCGGCGAGATCATCGACGTGCAGGCCCGCTCGGCGGCGCTGCGGCTGCCCCGCGCGCCGGGCCGCAACCTGGCGGTGCTGGGGACCCGGGTGGACGAGGCGTGCGCGGTGCTCGACGCCGCCGCCCGGTCACTGGCGCGGCAGTACCGGCCCGGCACCGCCCGGTTCTCCATCGCCTGCCTGGACCCGGACGCCGACCCGGCCGCCCGCGCCCTCTACGACGACCTGGAAGGCGACGCCTCCTGGTACGACGAGGAGACGGTGCCGGAGCTGATGGCCGAGGTGGGCGACGGACTCGGCGCGCCGGGTACGCCGCGTACCCCGCACTTCCTGCTGCTGTACGCGGTGGACGCGGCGGCAGCGGCGCTCGCCGGCAAGGCCGGTACGCGCACCGGGCTGGAGCAGCTGCGCCGGATCCTGCACGACGGGCCGGAACGGCGTACGCACGTGCTGGCGTGGTGGCGTGGCGTGGCCCGGATGCGCGTGGACCTGGGCGGCGCGGGTGCCCGCACCGATCAGATCGGCGCCTGGGTGGCGCTGGACGTGCAGGGCGGTGAGCTGGGTTCCTCGCTGTATCCGGGCAGCGGCGGGCCGGACTGGTATCCCCGGCCGTGGCGCGGTCTCTACTTCGACCGGGCGGTGCACCGCACCGGACAGGTGATCATCCCTTATGGTCCCTCCCGATGAACGAACCGGTTGCCAGTGAGACGTACAGCGCACAGATCCGCCGGCTCGCCGAGCTGACCGCCCGGGTGTCCGCCCAGCGGGCCGAGGCGCACACCTGGTACGACCAGCAGGTGACCGCCGCCGACCGGGCGGTGGCGGAGGCGGCCGAGGCGGTGCGGCAGGCACAGGCGGAGGTGGCCGAGGCGTCCCGGCTGGTGGAGCGCGTCGACGGCGAGGTCACGCACCTGTGGACGCAGTTGCGGGCCCGGCTCGGCGTGAGCGCCCGGCGGCTGGGCGACCCGCCGGGCCCGGTTCGCGGCGCCGCCGGTGACCCGGTGCCGCTGCTGCGGGCGGTCCGGGAGCTGCTGGAGCGGACCGGGGCGCCGGGCGAGCTGCCCGGTTCGGTGAACCCGCTGCTCGTCGCGTGCGGGATCGGCGGGGCGCTGGTGGCGTACGCGCTGGGGGTGGCGGCGCGGGCGCTGGGCGCCGGTTCCAGCGGTGATCTGGCGGTGGGCCTGCCGGTGCTGGCGCTGGTGGTGACGCTGCTCGGCCCGGTGATCGGGCTGGTGCCGGCCCGGCTGCTGGCCGACCGCCGCCACGCGGTGCTGACCCCCCGCCCGATGATCGTGGTGGCCGTGTCCGGCCTGGTCACGACGCTGCTCCTGCTGACGGTGACCTACACCCGCTGACCGCCGCCCTCCGCCGCCGGCTCCCCAGCCCGTCGATCATGAGGTTGGCGGCGCGACACGCCGTCGCGCCGCCGGTCAACCTCATGATCGCCGGGGTCAGGCGGGAACCAGGACTGCCTCCTTGAGGAGGCGGCGGGCCAGGGTCAGGCGGTCGGCGTCGTCGTCGAGGCCGGGCAGGTCGCCGACCCTCGTCACCTCGCCGGTGAGCAGCGCGCGCAGCGCGGCCTCGCAGGTGCCGGGCAGGGTGAGCGTGCGGTCGGGCACGCGCAGCGTGACCCGTCCGTCGGCGGCCGGGGTGAGCTGCCAGCGCAGGCCGCCGCGCACCGCGACCTCGCTGTCCGCGCTCAGCCGGGCCAGCGCCTGCGCCTGGGCCAGTGGCCGGATCGGCGCCGGGCGGGCGGCCGGCCACACCCGGGCACGCAGCCGGCCGGCCACCGCCGCCGGGTCGGCGCGCAGCAGCCAGTCGCGCAGCGCCTCGACGGTCTCGGTCAGCTCCGGTTCGATCGCGTCCGGGTCGGCCAGGTCGAGCCCGAACGGCAGGCTCGCGCGCAGCCGCGCGTCCTCGGCGGCGAGCGCGAGCAGCTCCTCGACCACGGCGTACCGGGTCAGCGCCCGGATGCCCACGGTCAGGTGCAGCGAGCTGGACTCCTGCGCCTGGGCGCTGTGCAGCCAGCCGCGCGGCAGGTAGAGCGCGTCGCCCGGTTCCAGCACCACGTCCAGTTCGGGGCGGCCCTCGGCGGTCGCGGAGACCTCGTCGGCCCGGCCGCCCCAGGGCTGGCGCTCCAGCGGGTCGGTCAGCACCGGTGGGTGGATCCGCCAGTGCTTGCGTCCGTCCACCTGGAGCACGAACACGTCGTGGGTGTCGTAGTGGGTGGCGAACCCCTGGCTGCCGGCCGGGGTCAGGTAGGCGTTCACCTGAAGCGGCTGGGCCAGCGCGGTGCCCAGGTCGCGGGCGAAGTCGACGACCGCCGGCCAGGTGCGGTGCAGACCCTGCAACACCAGCGTCGCACCGTCGGCGTAGAGCGCCAGCACCTTCTCGTCGAGAACCTGGTCGCCGATCTCGGCGCCCGCGCCACCACCGCCGGTGTAGCGCGCCGCCGGCACCAGCTGGCCGTCCTTCGCGACCCGCAGGAACGGGGTACGCAGGCCGCGGCGGCTGAGCAGGTCGTCGGCGTCGGCCGGGCTGAG
The DNA here is from genome assembly GCF_050948515.1 of Micromonospora sp. CA-248089. Lineage (NCBI taxonomy): Bacteria > Bacillati > Actinomycetota > Actinomycetes > Micromonosporales > Micromonosporaceae > Micromonospora > Micromonospora sp. CA-248089. The sequence continues at coordinate 2,998,721 of NZ_CP192016.1, read as the reverse complement.
CAGGTCGGTGAAGCCGTCCGGGTTGGGTAGTTCGGCGGCGCGGGACAGCAGCGGGCTGCGCCCCCAGTGGTCGGCGGCGAACTTGGCCGGCTCCACTGCCACGCACCGGGCCAGCGCCTCGGTGGCGGAGAGCGGAACCGCCGGGCGGCCGTGGCCACCCGGCGGGTCGACGTGCGTGGTGCTCATGTGTCAGGCGCTGCCGTCGGCGCCGCCGTCGTGCTGGCCGGGGGTCGCGCCACCGTCGGCCGGACCCTCGGCGCTGCCGTCCGCGCCACCGTCGTGCTGACCCGGGGTCGCACCGCCGTCGGCGGGACCCTCGGCGCCGCCGTCCGCGCCACCGTCGTGCTGACCCGGGGTCGCACCGCCGTCGGCGGGACCCTCGGCGCCGCCGTCCGCGCCACCGTCGTGCTGACCCGGGGTCGCACCGCCGTCGGCCGGGCCCTCGAGGCCGCTGCCGCCGCTGCTCTGGATGTCGTCGTCGTTCAATGCCATGGGTGCTCCCTCGGTGTGCCGCCCCGCGTGGTGCCGGGGTCCGTGTGCAGCGGGTGGTACCCCACGCCTGATCTTCTCTAACCACACCGTAGACGCCCGGACGCCGTCGTACGGACGGTTCGCCGGGCAAGCGGCCGGACCGGGCGGATGCCAGGATGGCGGGAGGACGACGCGAGGAGACGCACGTGACGCAGCCGGAGCCGCTCACCCCGCTGACCGAGGACTGGCAGCGGGCGCTCGCCGTGGTGGCCCACCCCGACGACCTGGAGTTCGGCGCCGCCGCCGCGGTGGCCCGGTGGACCGGGCAGGGCAAGGAGGTCGTGTACTGCCTGCTCACCAGCGGCGAGGCGGGCATCGACGGGATGACGCCGGAGCGCGCCCGCGTGGTGCGCGAAGAGGAGCAACGCGCCTCCGCCGCCGTGGTCGGGGTGTCGCGGGTCGAGTTCCTCGGCCTGCCCGACGGGCTGCTGGAGTACGGCGTGCCGCTGCGCCGCGCGATCGCCGCTGTGGTGCGCCGGCACCGGCCGGACGTGGTGCTGACGAACAACTTCCGGGAGACCTGGGACGGGGCGTACGCGCTGAACCAGGCCGACCACATCGCCTGCGGCCGGGCCACGCTGGACGCGGTCCGCGACGCCGGCAACCGGTGGATCTTCCCGGAGCAGCTCACCGACGGCACGCAGCCGTGGTCGCGGGTCCGCGAGGTGTGGGCGGCCGGGTCGCCGGTGGCCCGGCACGGGGTGGACGTGACGGACACGTTCGACAGGGGCGTCGCGTCGCTGCGGGCGCACGGGGCGTACCTGAGCGGCCTGGGCGACGGCAGCTTCGACGCCGAGGAGTTCCTGGAGGGCATGGCCCGGCCGGCGGGCAGCCGGCTCGGCGCGCGGTTCGGCGCCACGTTCGAGGTCTTCCCGATCAACCTTCAGTAGGGCACGGCGATGTTCCTGGTCGGCACGTCGGGCTGGCAGTACCGGGACTGGCGGGAACGGTTCTACCCGGCCGGGCTGCCGCAGCGGCGCTGGCTGGAGCACTTCGCCGCGCGGTTCGCCACGGTCGAGGTGAACAACGCGTTCTACCGGCTGCCGGAGCGGGACACGTTCGTCGCGTGGCGGGAGCGTACGCCCGGCGACTTCTGCGTGGCGGTGAAGATGAGCCGCTACCTGACGCACATCAAGCGGCTGCGCGACCCGGCCGAGCCGGTGGCTCGGTTCCTGGACCGCGCGTCCGGGCTCGGCGACCGGCTCGGGCCGGTACTGGTGCAGCTCCCGCCGACGCTGCGGGCCGACCTGGACGCGCTGGCCGGCGTGCTGCGCCGGTTCCCCGCCGACGTGCGGGTGGCCGTCGAGCCGCGACATCAGTCGTGGTGGACCGACGACACGAGGCGGGTGCTGGAGCGGCACCGGGCGGCGCTGGTCTGGGCGGACCGCCTCAGCCGGCCGATCACCCCGCTGTGGCGCACCACCGACTTCGGGTACCTGCGGCTGCACGAGGGGCGGGCCCGGCCGTGGCCGCGCTACGGGCGGGCCGCGCTGGCCGGCTGGGTGCGCCGGCTGGCCGGGGAGTTCGGTGACGGCGACCCGGCGTACGTCTACTTCAACAACGACCCGGGCGGCGCGGCGATCGTCGACGCGGTCGCGTTCGCCGGGCTGGCCCGGCGGGCCGGGCTGCCGGTGTCCCGGACGCCGGCGGCCCGCCCCGCCGAGGGGGCGGGACGGGCCGGTCCGGTGCCGGATCAGGGAATCATCTGACGCAGGTCACCCGGCATGGTGGCCTTCACGTCCTCCCACTCGCCCTGGGTGACGTGCCGGCGCAGCGTGTCCAGCACGACCTGCACCACCCGCTGCGCGCCTCCCTCCACGTCGTACGGGAAGCCCTGGCGCACCTCGTACAGGAAGTCGTCGCGGTTGAGCTTGATCGGCACGTTCTCCGGCTGCCAGCCGTCGAAGTAGATCCCGCGCACCAGCACCGGCAACTGCTGGGCGAACTCGGCGCTCTCCTGCACCGGCAGCCGGTCCCGCAGCAGGTGCAGGACGGTACGCAACGCGGCGTAGGACTGGTTGCGCCGTTCCTTCGGCCAGCCGTACGCGGACTCGATCTCCTTCAGGATCACGTTCGTCTTGTCCAGCGAGGACTCGAACGCGGACAACAGCTGTTCGGCCATCGGGCTCACCCCCGTGCTTCGGTCTCCCAGCGTCGGTCGTCGGCGCGGCGCGGCGGGCCGCTGGGGCCCCGCCACAGCCGGGTCGGGCTGAACCGGCCGGGCCGTTCACCCCGCCGTGCCGCCTCGGAGCTGCCGACCACGTGCAGTACGCCCCCGCGGCGTCGGTCCGCCACCACCCGTACCGTCATGACCCACCTCCTCGTCGCGGCGCCCGAGCCGGCACCCACTGTCCATGCTGCGGCCCGGGCGGGTGAGCGGGCCTCACCCGGAGCGGGTGAGACGCTCAGGCGTCCAGCAGGCCGGCGAGTGTGGTGGCGTTGCGCTGCGCGTAGTCCTGGTAGCAGTTGTTCATCAGCACGTGTGTCTGCCCGGCCTCGCCGGCCAGCTCGCGCAGCTTCGGCGCCCAGTCGCGCAGCTCCCGCTTCGAGTAGTCGTAGCCGAACTTCTCGTGGATGTCCTTGCTGGTCCACTTGTCGCTGTGGCCGTGGAACCGGACCACCGCGAGGTCCGCGGTGGCCGCCAGCACCGGCGGCACGGACGACTTGTGTCCCTGCGGCATGTCCACGCAGACGAACGGCAGGTCGTGTTCGCGCAGGAAGCCCAGCGTCTCCTCGGCGTTGTCGCCGTCGAACCAGGAGGCGTGCCGGAACTCGAAGGCCGGGCGTAGCGGCGCGCACCGTCGCGCCACCTCCAGCAGGTACTGCTTGTTCGCGCGCTTGATGGTGAACCAGGGCGGGAACTGGAACAGCAGCGCGCCCAGCTTGCCGGCCTCGACGAGCGGGTCGAGGGCGGACAGGAACCGCGTCCAGACCTCCTCGTACGCCTGCCCGGGCAGGTCGTCGGGGTAGACGTTGCGCTTGTCCGTGTCCGGGCGCAGATCCTTGTAGAGCGCGGAGACGCGGGTGGGGTGGCCGGTCAGCAGGCTGAACGCCTTGACGTTGAACGTGAACCCGGCCGGCGTGCGTTCGGCCCACAGCCGGGCGGTCCGCTCGGCCGGCGGCGAGTAGTAGGTGGCGTCCACCTCGACCAGCGGGAACTGCCGGGCGTAGTAGGACAGCCGCTTCTCCGGCGTGTCGGCGCTCGCCGGGTACCAGCCGGAGTCGAGCAGGGTCCGGTCGGTCCACGAGGCGGTGCCCACCTTGATCTCACCCATGGTGGGAGTTCACCGCGTCGAGAACCGACCGGCAACCCGGACGGCGTTCAGGCCGCCCGCCGCTCCCGGGTCTGCTTGCAGGCCACACAGGAGGTCGCGGACGGGAAGATCTCCAGCCGCTCCACCGGAATGGGCGCCGTGCAGCCCTCGCAGAACCCGTACGTGCCCTCGTCCAGGCGGGTCAGCGCGTGCTCGAACTGCGCGCGCCGGTCCAGGATGGTGCGCAGCAGCGACTGCGCGGTGTCGCGCTCGGCGGTCTTCGTGCCGCTGTCGGCCTGGTCGTCGCCGGCGGTGTCGCCGACCTCCACCAGCCGCAGCACCTGGCTCTGCGCCATGGTGTGCTCGTACTCGGCGGTCAGCTCGTCGTACCGCGACCGCAGGGACTGCCGGATCTGGTCGACCTCCGCCTGGGAGCGGCCGGTGGCTGTCGTGTCGTGGACGAGCATCGCTGCCTGCCTTTCCTACGTCCTCATACCGGTCCGGGGCGGCCAGCGCCCCGGACCTGGTCCGACTGTGAAAGCGCGGGCGACGAGATCACCCGTGCTCTGTGAGCCGGGCGATTACCCCCGCCTCCGGCGGGGCAAACCGCCTTCTTCCTGAGTGTTTCCGGTGAGTCCGCAGCCGCTGGTCAGGCGGCCTCGACGAGCGCCGGGCGGCGCGGGTCGTCGGCCCGGACCACCACGTCGGCGAAGGACGCGGGGACGACCTCGTCGGCGTAGCGGGCGAAGGCGGGCAGCGTCCAGCGCAGCGCCGGATCGGTACGCCGGTGCAGGGCCGCCGGGGACAGCACGAGATGGACCGTGACGTCGAACGGCAGCGCGCCGCCGAGCAGCAGCGCACCGCTGACCAGGACCACGCCGCCGGGCGGCAGATCCACGTACGCGGCCCGGCTGGCCCGGTCGGCGGCGGCGTCCCACAGCGACGGCAGCAGCCGGCCCGAGCCGTCCGGACCAGCCGGGTCGAGGACCTCGCGGCGCAGCCCCGGTTCGTCGAGCCAGCCCTCGTAGTAGGCGTCCGGGTTGGTGCGGCCGTGCTCGAGGCGTACCGAGGCGGGGCGGAGGAAGTCGTCGGCGCGGACGTGCAGCACCGGCCGGCCGGCGGCGCGCAGCGGGTCGACGAGCGCGTCGGCGAGCGCGGCCGGACCGGCGGCGGGCGGACCGTCCACGGCGACCCGCAGCCGGCCGGGCGTCCCGGTGCGGGCGAGACGCTCGGCCAGCTCGGTGACGAGCAGGTCGGGGCTGATCGGGCGCACGCGCATCGGACCATCCTGCCGCGCGGGCGGGCGGGCCACCACATGATCGCTCCGGGCGGTCGGGGCTCCGTCCGGCGGCTGTCGTCGGGTGGTGGTCCCGGTGGTCAGCCGGTGCGGTCGATGGTGACCCGGGCGTCGTCGGCGAGCCGGTAACCGACGCCGTAGACGGTGGTGACGAGCGGGACGTCCACGCCGACCTTGCCGCGCAGGCGGCGTACGTGCACGTCGACGGTGCGGACGCCGGCGTGCTCGTACCCCCAGACGGCGTTGAGCAGTTGCAGGCGGGTGAACACCCGGCGGGGGTGGGCGACCAGGTGCAGCAGCAGGTCGAACTCCAGGCGGGTCAGTGGCAGCGGCTCGCCGTCGCGCAGCACCGACCGGGACGACGCGAGGATGTGCAGCGTGGGGATGGTCGGGGCGAGCGGGCGCGCCGGGGCGCGGCCGGCCGGCACGTCGGGCCGGCGCTCGGCCGGGACCGTGCCCGCGCTGACCACCGCGTCGCCGCGTTCGAGCATCTCGCGGGCGGCGTCGAGCAGCCGGCGGGCGGCCGGGGTGAGCGACTCCTCGCAGGCCAGCGGGATGGTGAGGGTGACGGTGAGCATGGGCCCGGCGGCGGTGTTGGCGGGGCGACGCTGGCCGCCGGGAGGTCGACCGGGGACCGCGGGTTGGGACGTATGCCATCCGGCGCGCGACGAGGCGGGGCTGACCGACATGGTCCTCCTTGGGCTGGTCCGGGTATCTCCCCACGGCCCGGGACGCCGCTTCATCGATGCTTCCCGGCGTCTCTGCGAGGGTCAAGGGGCGGCCGCGTTGCATGAATGTGACATTTGACGAACACATCGCAGCCGTGCGCTCGCTCTGCGTGCGAGGCCCGTTGATTACAGCAGAGCACCGATTCGAGACGGTACGGGGGGTCTCCCCGGGGGTTCACAATGGCGGCTCAGCGGCGAACGTGAACGCGGCGCACCCCGGGTCGGGATGCGCCGCGTGCCGGTCGGCCGGGTCAGGCGTCGCGGTCCACGACGATCGCGGCGTCGTCGGCGAGGCGGTAGCCCACGCCGTACACGGTGGTCACCAGCGGTGTGTCCGGCCCGAACTTGGCCCGCAGCCGGCGGACGTGCACGTCGACGGTGCGCGCCACCGCGTGCTCGTAGCCCCAGACGTTCGCGAGAAGTTGCAGGCGGGTGAACACCCGGCGGGGATGTTCGGCGAGGAACAGCAGCAGCTCGTACTCGATGCGGGTGAGCGGGATCTCGGCGCCGCCGTGGCGGACCCGCCGGGTGCCGGTGAGGATGCGCACCTCGCCGGGTGCGGGCGCCGCCGGGGCGGGGGCCTCGCCGCGGCGCAGGTCGAGCACGGTACGGGCGGCCGGGCGGTCGTCCGGTCCCTCGCCGAGGGCGGCACGCCCTTCCCCGGAGGCGGCGAGTTCGTCGAGCAGGGCGACGAGGCGCGCGAGGCCCGGCGTCAGCGGCCCGGCGCCCAGGTCGATCGTGACGGTGAGGGTCGGTGCGGTACGCGGCCGGGGCGGCACGGCCCGGTCGGGACGGCCCGGCCGGGCCGGACGGGTGGGGAGGGCGACGACGGACATGGGAGCCTCCTGTGCGGGCGGTCGCCCCGCCCCGCCGGATGCGGCGGGACGGTCAGCGGAGCGCCCCTCCGGCGGTGACCGGGGGCGCGGCGGACGAGGGTCGGGTCGGCGGGGTGGGACCGAGGGTGGGCAGGCCGGCGATCTGCCAGGCGGCGAAGCCGCCGACGACGTCGGTGGCCCGGTGCAGGCCGATGTCCTGGAGCGCGGCGGCGGCCAGCGACGAGGTGTAGCCCTCCTGGCAGAGCACGATCACCGGTACGTCGTAACCGGTCGCCTGCGGCAGCCGTGCCGCGCAGCGCGGGTCGAAGCGCCACTCCAGGACGTTGCGCTCGACGACGAGCGCGCCCGGCACGGTGCCCTGCGCGGCGCGCTGGGCGGCCGGGCGGATGTCCACCAGCAGCGCGCCGCCCCGGCACGCCAGGTGGGCCTGCTCCGGGTCGAGGCGGCGCAGGCGGGCCCGGGCGGCGGCGAGGATCTCGTCGATGCCCCGCGAGCCGGGCGGCGGGACCGGACAGCACTGTGTTCCGGTGGTGGGGGTCTGCGCCATCGTGGCGTCCTTCCGGTCGTCGGGGTTGCGGGGGCGGCTCACCAGGCCACGCCGGCTCGGGCCACCTCGGCGACCCGGAGCCGGCCGGCGACGAGGTGGTAGCGGGTCATCCGGGTCAGCGCCGGCCGGTACACGTGCACGCTGACGGCGGGCACGTCGCCGCGGTTGGCGACCCGGTGCACGTGCCGTGCGCCGAAGCGCCGGCCGGCTCCGGCGGCGAGCCGGTGCGGGCGCAGCCGCCCGCCGCCGACCGTCTCCTCGGTGAGCACGCCGGCCACGACCAGGAAGGCGCCGGCGGAGCCGCCGTGGTCGTGCAGGTCGGTGCCCTGTCCGGGCAGCCAGCTCAGCGCCCACACCTCGTGCTCGTCGCCGGCGTCCAGCCGGGCGTACCAGCGGTCGGGCGCCTCGAACCGCAGCGGCACCGGCCAGGCGTCCGGGTCGGCCCAGCGGGCGGCGACGGCGAGCAGGTCGGCGGGAACGGTGCTGGTCATCGGCGGTGCGTCCTCACGGTGCGGAGCGGATGTGCCCCCACAGCTTAGACGGTAAAGCCTATCGGTTTAGTAGGTAATACCAGATGCTGGGACGCCCTCAGCGGCGGACCGGCGGATCCACCCGGTACCCCGGCACCGAGGGCCAGCGGACGGTGAGCACCGTGGACTCCCGCTCGGCGTACCAGGAGTGGTCCACGCCCCGGCCCCACACCACGTAGTCACCGGGCGCGCGCAGCACCACCGTCCGATCCGGCAGCTCGATCCGGAACGCGCCGCTGATCAGCACCAGCAGGGCGGTACGCCGCTCGCCGGTGGCCCACCGGGAGCGCGTCTCCCCCGCCGGGTGCACACCCCGCTTCACCTCCACGTCGGTGCTGTGCCGCACGTCCCCGGCCGGTTTGAAGTGGCCCAGCAGCCAGCCCGCGTCGGTCGCGCCGTCCACCGCCGCGTTGCCCACGTACACCCGATCGTCCATGCCCGCGCCTCCCGTGCCCGGCTGCGCAAGCTACCAGGCGCGTCCGGCCGTGACGCCATAGCCTGGGCGGATGCCCGACGAACTCGACGACGAGACCATCGCCTTCGCCCACCGGATGTTCGACCTGGCCCGGGCCGGCGCCACCGAGGAACTGGCGGCCAACGTGGACGCCGGGCTGCCGGTCAACCTCACCAACGCCAAGGGCGACACGCTGCTGATCCTCGCCGCGTACCACGCCCACCCGGACACGGTGGCCGCGCTGCTGGCCCGCGGCGCCGACCCGGCGCGGGTGAACGACAGGGGGCAGACCGCGCTCGCCGCGGCGGTGTTCCGGCGCCAGGAGGCAGCGGTCCGCGCCCTGCTCGACGCCGGCGCCGACCCGGACCACGGCGGCCCGTCCGCGGTCGAGACCGCCCGGTTCTTCGAGCTGCCGGACATGCTGGCGCTGCTCGGCCGCGAGTGAGCCCCAGGCGGTATACAGAGACGGTGGAGGATCCCGTACCCGAGCAGATGCGCGCGGCCGCGGCGGCGTTCCTGGCCGCGCTGGACGAGCCGGCCCGCGACGCCGCCCGGCACGCCTTCGACGACGAGCCGGCCCGGCGGTGGCTGGAGTACCGGCCGCGACCGCGGCCCGGCGTCGCGCTCGCCGGCCTGGACGTCGACGCCCGCAAGGCCGCCCACCGGCTGCTCGCCACCGCGCTCAGCCCGGCGGCGTACGCGCAGGCAATGACCGTGATGGCCCTGGAGGAGGTGCTGGACCGGGCCGAGGACTGGCGGCGCGGCCGGCACAGCGGCGACTACTGGGTGGCCGTCTTCGGCGACCCGGCCCGGGACGACACCTGGGCCTGGCGGTTCGAGGGGCACCACCTGTCGGTGAGCATGACCGTCGCCGACGACCGGGTCTCCCCCGCGCCGGTCTTCCTCGGCGCCAACCCGGCCACCGTGCGGCACGCCGGGCGCCCGGTGACCCGGCCGCTCGGCCCGGAGGAGGATCTGGCCCGGGAACTGCTCGACGCGCTCGGCCCGGACGGCCGGTCCGCCGCGATCATCGCCGAGGAGGCGCCCGCCGACATCATCAGCGCCACCCGGGCCACCGCCCCCGGCCGCCTCGACCCGCCCGGCGTACCCCGGGGGCGGCTGCGGCCGACCGGCCGGGCCCTGCTCGACCGGCTCGTCGCGCTCTACCTGGACCGGCTGCCGCCGGAGCTGGCGGCCCGCGAGGCCGCCCGCCTCGACGGCGGCGAACTGCACTTCGCCTGGGCCGGCCCGGTCGAGCCGGGCCGGCGGCACTACTACCGGGTGCAGGGCGAGGACCTGCTGATCGAGTACGACAACACCACCGACGACGGCAACCACGCGCACACCGTGCTGCGCCGCCCCGCCGGTGACTTCGGCGCCGACGTGCTGGCCGCCCACCACGCCACCGCGCACCGTCCCGCGCCGGCCACCGACGACGTGCCTCGGTAGAAGCAGCGGCTTCCGGCCGGCGGCGCCCGGTCAGAACGGGCGCGGGCGGGGGATCTCCACCGTGGCGCCCGGGGGCACGTCGGCGAACCTCTCGACGCCGGTCGGCTCGCCGGCCCGGTCGAACTGCTGCATCAGCCGCGCGCCCAGCGCCACCCCGACCGCGCCGACGGCGAGCCCGACCAGCTCGGCCGCGAGCAGGGCACCGTTCGCGCCCCGCTGCGGCGCGCTCGCCCGGATCAGGCAGGACAGCAGGAACAGGCCCGCCATGACGGCGTTGACGAGGTTGAACGTCAGCACGGTCCGGCTGGTCCGCCCGGCGCGGACGTCCCACAGGTCGACCAGCCCGGCGACGGTGGCGAGCCCGGCGGCGACGAGCGCGGCCACGGCGGTCCAGTAGCCCACCTCACCGAGGAACGCCGGGCCGCCCGCCACGTCGGCCAGGTCGAAGACCGCCGCGCAGACGAACAGGCCGAACGGGAACGTGACAAGCATCGGTTGGATGGGGTGCCCCTGCACCCGCAGCCGGCTCTGCATCGCTTCCTCCCCAGGTCCGCGCAGCTCACCAGTCCAGAGTGCTACCCGGGGCGCCGCGAGGCGAAACGACTGTCGCTCAGTTGTCCCTGGGCCGGGAGACGGTCAGCACGAGCCGCTCGGCCACCTCGCGCAGCGGGATGTCCAACGAGGAGGCGGCGCTGCGCAGCACCCGCAGGGCCTCCGGGGCGGGACAGCCGCGCTGCGTCATGATCACGCCGACGGCCTGCCCGACCACGCCCTCGGCCAGCAGCGAGTCGTCGATCTCACCGGCCCGGGAGGCGGCCCGCTCGCGGTCGCGGACGGCAGCCAGCAGCAACCCGGCGTGCTCGGCGAGCAGCATCGCGGTGAGCTGGTGCCGGGGCGTGAGCGCCTCCGGCGACTCGGCGTACAGGTTGATCGCGCCGATGACCTGCTCGTCCACGTCGACCGGGGCGGAGATCACCCCGTGCACGCCCAGCGCGCGGGCCCGCTCGCTCCAGGCCGGCCAGCGCGTCTCGCCGGGCAGCCCGCCCGCGATGACCATCTCCCGGCGGCGGATCGCCGTCAGCGCCGGCGTGTCCGGGCCGTGCCGCAGGTCGTCCAGCTCGGCCCGGTCCGGGTCGGAGGCGGCCACCCCGGCGGGCTCACCGGCGCGCAACGCGGTGAAGCCGCAGCAGTCCACGCCCGGCACGGCGTCGCGGGCGATGCGGACCAGGCGGTCCAGCGCCTCGTCGAACCCGGCCGCGCCGATCAGTCCGGCGGTCAGCTCACGCAGCAGCGCGGCGGTCTCCAGCACACCAAGGTTGTCGATCATGGGTTGGCGCGTGTCGAGGTTCACCGGGCCGTGGCCTCCACCGTCCACCCGACGTACCCGCTCGGCGCCGTTGCCTGTCCCATGTCCGTCCCTCCTGTGGCCGGGCCTCGGCCTACTACCCTCCCAGACCGCGGGCGAAACCGCGCAAAAAGGCCCCTCCCGGTGCGACCGGGAGGGGCCTTTCCGCGTGGATCAGCGCGACCCGGAGATGAGCCGCCGCCCCACCGAGGCGATCAGCCGGTCCAGCTCCGAGCCGAACGGGTTGTCGTGCACCAGGTACGTCCAGGTGGCGCTCGGCCGCACCAGCTTCGACGAGTCCGGCTCCCAGCCCTCGTCGAACTCGGTCTCCTCGAACGTGGCCACGGTACGCGTCTCGATCTCGGGGACGAGCGCGTTGAACGCCGGCACCGCGCTGCGGTGGAACTCGTCGAGCGGGTCGAGCCGGCCCAGCGCCCGCAGGTGCACGCCCTCGCGGACCTCGGACAGCTCGGCCAGGTGGTCGGCCCAGAGCCGGTCCAGGTGGTAGAGGGCGATCTTGCGGGCGACGTCGGCCAGCAGGTCCTCGTCCATCTCGCCGGCCTTCTCCGGCACCCGCTCCAGCAGCATCAGCGCCGCGATGTCGCTGGTCAGCAGCCGCTCCCGGCGCTCGGCGAGCGCCTTGCGCTGCTGCTCGATCACCTGGCTGTAGCGCCACGTGTTGCGGTGGATCTCGTGGTTGACGCCCTCGGCGACGCGCTGGGCGTGCTCCACGGCGTAGTCGACCTGCGGGTCGGTGACCAGGCCGTCGGCGTTCATCCGGGGCGAGGCCGGCACGGTGTCGCCGGCGTGCCGGACCACCAGGTCGTCCTCCAGGCTGACGAAGAACACCGACCCGCCCGGGTCGCCCTGCCGGCCGGCCCGGCCGCGGAGCTGGTCGTCGACCCGGCGGCTGTCGTGCCGGCCGCTGCCGATCACGTACAGGCCGCCCAGCTCGGCCACCCGGTCCCGGTCGGCCTGGTCGCTGCCGCCCAGCCGGATGTCCACGCCCCGGCCGGCCATCTGGGTCGAGACCGTCACCGCGCCGTACGCGCCGGCCTCGGCGATGATCCCGGCCTCCTCGTCGTCGTTCTTGGCGTTCAGCACCACGCACGACACGCCCGCGGCGTTGAGCGCGGCGGCCAGCCCCTCGGACTCCTTGACGTCGAGCGTGCCGACCAGCACCGGCCGCCCCGCCTCATGGCAGCGCGTGATCTCGTCGACCAGCGCCTCCTCCTTCTCGGCGCGGGTGGCGTAGATGCGGTCCGGCTCGTCCTCGCGGACACAGGGGGTGTTCGGCGGGATCACCGCGACCTCGAGGCCGAAGAACTCACGGAGCTGGTCGCCGACGAGCACCGCGGTCGCGGTCATGCCACAGACCGTCGGGTAGAGCGCGATGTACGCCTGCACGGTGATCGTGCCCAGCACCTCACCCTCGGCGGTGGCGTCCAGGCCCTCCTTCGCCTCGACCGCGGCCTGGAGCCCGTCCGGCCAGCGGCGGCGCTGCGCGACCCGGCCGCGCATCTCGTCGATCAGCTCGACCGAGTCGTCCCGGACGATGTAGTCCACGTCCCGGTGCAGCAGGGCGTGCGCGTGCAGCGCCACGTTCACCGCGGAGAGCTGCCCGACGTGCTCCTCGTCGTACAGGTCGATGCCGCCGAGCTTGGCCTCGACGGTGGCCAGGCCGACCGAGGTGAAGGCGACGCTGCGGCCGTCCTCGGCGACCGTGTAGTGCTTGCCCTTGCGCAGCCCGCGCACGAGCGCGGCGGCCGCGTGCACCGGGTCCTGCTCGCCGCCGACCGCGCCGGCCAGCACCATCGGCACCCGGGCCTCGTCGATCAGGATGGAGTCGGCCTCGTCCACGATCGCGGTCTTCAGCGGCGGCTGCACCCGGTCGGCCAGGTCGGTGACGAGCTGGTCGCGCAGGAAGTCGAAGCCGGCCTCGCTGACCGACACGTAGGTGACGTCGCAGGCGTACGCGGCGCGCCGCTCGTCGGGCGTGGACGCCTCGTTGACCCAGCCGACGGTCAGTCCGAGCAGGTCGTAGACCGGGGTCATCCACTCGGCGTCGCGGCGGGCCAGGTAGTCGTTGACGGTGAGCACGTGCACCGGGCCGTTGCCCAGCCGCACGTGCCCGTACGCGGCGACGGTCGCGGTGAGCGTCTTGCCCTCACCGGTGGCCATCTCCGCGACCTTGCCGGACAGCAGCGCCATCGCGCCGAGCAGCTGCACGTCGTAGGGGCGCTGGTCGAGCCCGCGCCGGGCCGCCTCGCGGCCGATCGCGCAGATCTCCTCGTATCCCGACGCCTGACCGGCGGCCTCGGTCAGCTCGGCGTCGGAGAGCTGCTCCAGGCCCGCCTCGCGCGCCTCGATCGCCGGCAGCAGCTTCTCCAGCGGCGCCAGGTCGACTGTCGTCCCCGGGCGCTGGAGGAACCGGCGGAACCTGGTCTTCAACCGTTGCGACACACCCATGAGCGGCAACGGTACGCGAACCGGAGCCGATTGTGACCCCCGCCCGCCGCGCGCCGGGTTCCGCCCTTCCCGTCCCTTCCGTCGATCATGAGGTTGGCGGCGTTCGGCGTCCGCTTTGTCGCCGCCAACCTCATGATCGACGCCTGGGAAAAGGGGGGTCAGGGGGTCAGGACCACCTGGAGTTCGGTGCGGCGGCGTTCGGCCAGGTCGGTCAGCAGGGCGGGGGCCTCGTCCAGGGGGACCACGGCCGAGATCAGGTGCTTGCGGATCACGTCGCCGAACTGGCGCAGCAGCTCCACCGTCTCCGCGGACAGCCGCTCCCGGTCCCAGGTGGGGGCCAGCCCGCGCGGCACCCGGCCGATCTGCGCGCACCGCAGCGACAGGCCGTTGTGGTGGAACTCCTCGCCGAGCCGCACCGCGTCCGCGCCCGCCTGGTAGAACGCCAGGTCGATCACCGTGCCCTGCGGGCGCAGCAGACGCAGCGCGAGCTGCAACGCCCAGTCCTGGCCGCGGCACTGGAAGACCACGTCGGCGCCCCGGTCCCCGGCCGCGTGGTTCCACCGCGTCTTGAGCACCACGGCCGGGTCGTCCGCGTCCGGGTCGAGCGTGTCCAGGCCGAGCGCCTCGGCCACCTGCCGACGGGCCGGCGTCGGGTCGACCACGACGACCGAGGCGGCGCCGTGCCGGCGGGCGAACAGCGCGGTGAGCAGCGCGACCACGCCGCCGCCGACCACCGCCACGCGCCGGCCGCGTACGCCGTCGCCGAGCGTACGTACGTCGGCGCCGCACAGGTCGGCGGCGGCGTGCAGCAGCCCGTTGGCGCAGATCGGGCCCATGTGCGCGACGTAGACGCCGAGCATCGGGTCCAGGTCGTCGGGCAGCGGCACGAACCGTTCGGTGAGCGTGTCGGCCACCCAGCCGCTGCGGTGCCCGTACGTCATGGCGCCCACCTCGCCCACCGCGACGGCCGGAGTGCGGCTCTCCACCACCCGCCCGACCTGCATGTAGCCGAGCCGGGTCACCGGGTACGGCGTGCTCGCCTCCCCCGGCCGGAACAGCCCCAGCCCGGCGTCCCAGGTGACGTGCAGATAGGGGTTGGTGCCCTTGACGAAGCTCAGTTCGGTGCCGGCCGAGACGCCGCTGTAGAGCGTCTCCACCCGGAACGTGCCCTCGCGCAGCTCCGGCGCGTCCAGTTCGGCCAGCTCGACCCGGCCGGGGCCGCCGACCACCACCACCCGGTCACGCATCGACGCTCACCCCCGCGTCCGCGACCGCCGCGGTGAGCCGGGCCGCCGGGCCGGTCGGCAGCGCCACCGGCCGTCCGGTACGCGCCGACTCGGCCACCGCGAGCGCGAGCCGGTGGGTGCGCAGCGCCTCGGCGTACGGCACCCGGACGTCGTCGCCGAGGCCGCACACGGCGTCGACGAACGCCCTGTCGACGGCGACCCGCGCGCCGTCCGGGTCGGCGGGCAGGTGCCGCTCGCCGTCGGCGTCGCGGACGGTCAGGCCGTCCTCGGCCAGCCACAGCGCCAGCCCGTCGGCGAGGATCTCCACGCCGGCCCGGTGCTTCCAGCCCAGCACGCAGGACGCGGCGAGCGTGCCGACCGCGCCGGAGCCGAAGCGCAGCGTGGCGGCGGTCACCGAGTCGATGTCGGCGCTGTCGACCGGCGGCGGGGTGCCGTCGCCGTACGCGGTCACCTCGACCGCCTCACCGGCCAGCAGCCGGACCAGGTCCAGCACGTGCGCGGCCTGCTCGACCACCGGGCCGCCGGAGCGGTCCCGCCGCGCCCACCACGCCACCGGCGGCACCTTGTCCAGCCAGGCGCCGTTGACCATCCGCACCGGACGGCCGGCGAGCAGCCGCCGGGCCTCCTCGACCACGTGCAGGTAGCGCCAGTGGTGGCCGACGCCGGTGAGCAGCCCGCGCTGCTGGACGAGCGCCGCGACCCGCTCGGCGGTCTCCAGGTCGATCGCCACCGGCTTCTC
This sequence comes from Micromonospora sp. CA-248089, assembly GCF_050948515.1. Classification (NCBI taxonomy): domain Bacteria; kingdom Bacillati; phylum Actinomycetota; class Actinomycetes; order Micromonosporales; family Micromonosporaceae; genus Micromonospora; species Micromonospora sp. CA-248089. The sequence goes on along the minus strand of NZ_CP192016.1, from coordinate 2,983,295 downwards.
CACGAACATGGGCACGCCGGCGGCGACCACCGCCTCCTCGACCGGGCCGTGCGCGAACGGCGGCACGCACACGTACACCGCGTCCGGGCCGGCGGCGAGCAGCTCGTCCACGTCGCGGAACACCCGGCCGCCGTACGTGCCGGCGAGCGCCCGCGCCGCGTCCGGGGCCACGTCGGTCACGCCGAGCAGCTCCACGTCCTCGAAGCCGGTGAGCACCCGGGCGTGGCGCTGCGCCACCCCGCCGGCTCCGACAAGTCCCACCCGGCAGGCACGCATCGGCCACAACCTCTCCACGACGGCAAAGACTGCGGACACCACTCCCCCCGCCGGCGTCGCGCCAAACGCCGCCGGGTGCGCAACGTAACGTTCATCCGCCCGGAACCTCCCGGTACGCGCCAGGTGATCAGGATGTTGGGCAAGATCCGGTTAGCGCGGATGCGGGATTGGGAAAACCAGATCCGCGATTCCACCATCGATGGGGGTGCCCGTGCGGGAAACAGATTCGACCGTCTCACCAGTGGTGGAGGCGTGGGCCACGTACCGCACCAGCACCGCCGACGACTGGCCGGCGCGACGACTGGTCCGGGCGAAGGGCGCGAGCCGGGTCAGCGTGGTGCTGCCGGCCCGCAACGAGGAGGCGACAGTCGGCGCGATCGTGTCGACCGTCCGCGAGCACCTGATGGACCGCGTACCGCTCGTCGACGAGCTGATCGTGGTCGACTCGCGGTCCACCGACCGGACCGCCCAGGTGGCGCGCGCGGCCGGCGCCGAGGTGGTCGGCCAGGACGCGATGACCCGCGGGCTGCCCCGGCTGACCGGCAAGGGCGACGCGCTCTGGGCCGGGCTGGCCGCGGCCGAGGGGGACGTGGTCGCGTTCATCGACGCCGACCTGCGCGAGTTCCGGCCGCACTTCGTGACCGGGCTGCTCGGACCGCTGCTCACCGATCCGAGCGTGGACTTCGTGAAGGGGTTCTACCACCGGCCGCTGGTCGGTGCGACGAGCGTGGAGCCCGACGGCGGCGGGCGGGTGACGGAGCTGATGGCCCGGCCGCTGCTCAACCTGTTCTGGCCGGAGCTGGCCGGTTTCGTGCAGCCGCTCGCGGGCGAGTACGCCGGCCGCCGTGAGGTGCTGGAGCGGGTGCCGTTCGTCACCGGGTACGGCGTCGAGACGGCCATGCTGATCGACCTGCTGGACCTGGTCGGGCTGGACGCGCTGGCCCAGGTCGACCTGGGTGAGCGCAAGCACCGGCACCAGGACACCGCCGCGCTGGGCCGGATGTCCGCGCAGATCATGCTGACCGCCTGGTCACGGCTGCAACGGCGCGGTTGGGCGGCGCCCGGGACGGCGCCGACCGCGCTGCTGACCCAGTTCCGCCGGGGCGGCTCGGAGACGCTGCCCAACCTGGACCGCGAAATCGTGGTCAACGACGTGTCGGTGCAGGAACGCCCGCCGCTGGCGCAGTTGCGGCACCGCCTCCCCCGCCGCCGGGTCGCCGCGTGAGCGGGGCAACCCGGAGAGAGGACAGCGCATGACGCTCACCGTGCTGATGAACGCCGGGCCGTGGCTGTCCGTGCCGCCGCCCGGGTACGGCGGCATCGAGAACGTGATCGCCACGCTGGTGCCGGAGCTGCGCCGCCTGGGCGTGCGGGTGGTGCTCGCCTCGGTGGAGAGCAGCACGCTGCCTGTCGACGAGCGGATCGCGGTCTTCCCGGACGGCCAGTTCCACGCGTTGCAGCGGCCGTACAACCAGGTCTGCGGCGTCTCCCAGGCGCACCTGTCCGGGGTGGTGCGGGCGCTGCACGCCCGCGACGACATCGACCTGGTGCACGACCACGTGGAGGCGGTCGGGCTGGCCACGCTCGCCGCGATGGGCCCGGATGCCCCGCCGGTGCTGCACACGCTGCACTGGGACCTCGCCAAGCACCCGGAGCTGTACGGCAACCTCGACGGCGGCGACCGGGTACGGGTCAACGGCGTGTCCGCCTCGCAGCTGGCGCGCGCGCCGGAGGCGCTGCGGGCGCACTCGGTGGGACACGTGCACCTGTCCACCCCGCTCGCCGTGGACGCGGACCGGCACGCGCCGGTGGCGAAGGGCGACCATGTGGTGATCCTCGGCCGGATCAACCCGGGCAAGGGGCAGGACCTGGGCGCCCGGCTGGCGCAGGAGACCGGCTTCCGGCTGGTGCTGGCCGGGCCGGTCGGCCCGTACCACCGGCCGGAGGATCTGGCCGCGGCCGGCGACGAGGCCCGGCAGAACCCGGACGTGCGTTTCTTCTACGACCACGTCGCGCCGCACGTGGACGGCGACCGGGTGCGCTGGGTCGGCACGGTGGCCGGCCGGGAGCGCGACGACCTGGTCGCCTCGGCGCGGGCGTCGCTGTTCCCGCTGCGCTGGGAGGAGCCGGGCGGCACGGCGGTGGTCGAGTCGCTGTCACTCGGTACGCCGGTGGTGGCCACCGCCCGGGGCTGCCTGCCGGAGCTGATCGAGCACGGCCGCACCGGCCTGCTCACCGGCGACGAGCAGGAGCTGGGTGACCTGGTGCTCGCCGCCGACGGGCTGGAACCGGCCGAGTGCCGGCGCGTCGCGGCCGCGCGGTTCACCCCGGCCCGGATGGCGCAGCGGTACGTGGAGCTGTACGACCGGGTCCGGGCGGGCGCGGCGAAGCCGTTGCAGCCCGCCTGATCCCCCACGAGCACGTCTGCCGGCCCGGCCGCCCCACGGCCGGGCCGGCGTTTGCTCCCGCCGGCCGCGGGAAACCGGCGCTTCCCGCGGTGGCGAGGAGGCCGGCGTGACGAACTCGATGGCGCACTCCCGGGCGCGGCGCAACCCGGCCGACGGGCGGGCGCCGGTACGCCGGCTCGCCTCGGGGTTCGCCGTGCTCCTGCTGCTGCTCGGCGCGCTGGGGTTCGTGCCGGGCATCACCAGCGACTACGCGGATCTGCGCGTCGCCGGGCCGGGCTCCGGCGCCCGGCTGTTCGGGGTGTTCCAGGTCTCGGTGGTGCACAACCTGGTGCACCTGGTGCTGGGGCTGGCCGGGCTGCTGCTGGCCCGTACCGTCGCCGGCGCCCGCGCGTTCCTGGTCGGCGCCGGGGCGGTCTATCTGGTGCTCTGGCTCGCCGGCCTGGCGATCGACGGACGCGACGCGGCCAACGTGCTGGCGGTCAACCACGCCGACTCGTGGCTGCACCTGCTGCTGGGCGTCGGCATGCTGGCGTCGGGGCTGGTCGCGGCGCGGCGCGGCGACCGCCGCTGACCTGCGCCCCGGCGGCCCGGATGCCCGGTTTCACCGGTCCGGGGCCCGGGTACGTCCGTAGTCCTCCCCGACGAGAAGGAAACGAGGACGGCGATGGTGACCCGGATCAGGTGCGAGGTCCGTGACGAGTCGCCGGTCACTGTCGTACGGCTGGCCGGAGCGCTCGACCTGGGCACGATGCGCGCGGTGCACGAGGTGCTCGACAGCTGCCTCGCCGCGCAGCCGGACGCGCTGGTGGTCGACTTGGAGGAGATCGAGGTCGGCGAGCCGCTGGCGCTGTCCGTCTTCGCCGCCGCCGCGCGGCGCGCCGCCGACTGGCCGGCGGTGCCGATGGTGCTCGCCGCTCCCTGCGCCGACACGGCAGCCTGGCTGAACGAGACCACCGCCTGCCGGGTGGTGCCGGTCCGCCGGGACTGCGCCGAGGCGACGGCGCTGGCCGGCGCGGATGCGGCGCCCCGGCTGCGGGCCCGGCTGGAGCCGGTCGCCGGCGCCTGCCGCCGGGCCCGGGAGCTGGTCACCGAGGCGTGCGGCAGGTGGAACGTGCCGGAGCTGGCCGGGCCGGCGTCGCTGGTGCTCACCGAGCTGGTCGGCAACGTGGTGCGGCACGCCGGCACCCCGATGCAGGTGACGTTGACGCTGCGCCGGCCGTACCTGCGGGTGGCGGTGATGGACGGCAGCCCGGCCGACGCGCGCGCCGCGAGCAGCCGCGACCCGCGGGCGGAGGGCGGCCGGGGGCTGATGCTGGTGCGCGAGCTGACCCAGCGCTGGGGCAGCACTCCGGTCGGCGCCGGCAAGGTCGTCTGGGCCATGCTCCCGGCGAACTGACCGAATTCTCCGCTCTCGCCTGGTTACATGGGCAGAGGGCCGGGTACGCCCGCCCGTCCTGTCTGTCGTCACACGGGGTGAGAAGCCATGCCCAAGCGGGTAGTCACGGAACCGGCACGAGACCGGGGGCCCGCGATCCTCGCGCCGGCCCGGTTCGGGGGCTACCCCGGGCCCGTACGGGAAGCGGTGAAGGGCAACGCGCTGTGGCGGTTGCTGCGGACCACCGACGCCAAGCAGATCGGCATGCTCTACCTGATCACGTCGTTCGGGTACTTCATCGTCGGCGGGATCCTGGCGTTGATCATCCGGGCGGAGCTGGCCCGGCCGGGGATGCAGATCGTCTCCCCCGAGCAGTACAACCAGATGTTCACCATGCACGGCACGGTGATGCTGCTGCTGTTCGCCACCCCGCTGTTCTTCGGGTTCGCCAACTACCTGGTGCCGCTGCAGATCGGCGCCGCCGACGTGGCGTTCCCCCGGCTCAACGCGTTCGCGTACTGGCTCTACTTCCTGGGCGCGCTGATGGTCGTGGGCGGCTTCGCCACCCCGGCCGGCGCGGCGGACTTCGGCTGGACCGCGTACACGCCGCTGAGCACCGCGCAGCACTCCCCCGGCGTCGGCGGGAACCTGTGGGTGGTCGGCCTGGCCGTGTCCGGCCTGGGCACGATCCTCGGCGCGGTCAACCTGATCACCACGATCGTGACGCTGCGCGCACCGGGCATGACCATGTTCCGGATGCCGATCTTCACCTGGAACGCGCTGCTCACCAGCGTCCTGGTGATCTTCGTGTTCCCGCTGCTGGCCGCCGCGCTGATGGCGCTGGCCTCGGACCGGATCCTGCACTCGCACGTGTACGACCCGACGACCGGCGGGCCGATGCTCTGGCAGCACCTGTTCTGGTTCTTCGGCCATCCCGAGGTCTACATCATCGCGCTGCCGTTCTTCGGCATCATCACCGAGATCATCCCGGTGTTCTCCCGCAAGCCGATCTTCGGCTACACCGGCCTGGTGCTGGCCACCGTCGCCATCACGGTGCTGTCGATGACGGTCTGGGCGCACCACATGTTCGCCACCGGCCAGGTGCTGCTGCCGTTCTTCAGCATCCTGAGCTTCCTGATCGCGGTCCCGACCGGCGTGAAGTTCTTCAACTGGATCGGCACCATGTGGAAGGGTCAGATCACGTTCGAGACGCCGATGCTGTTCGCCATCGGCTTCCTGGTGACGTTCCTGCTCGGCGGCCTGACCGGGGTGCTGCTGGCCAGCCCGCCGGTGGACTTCCACGTGCACGACACGTACTTCGTGGTGGCGCACTTCCACTACGTGATGTTCGGGACCATCGTGTTCGCCGCGTTCGGCGGCCTCTACTTCTGGTTCCCAAAGATGACCGGGCGGATGCTCGACGAGCGGCTCGGGAAGATGCACTTCTGGACCATGTTCATCGGCTTCCACGCCACGTTCCTGGTGCAGCACTGGCTGGGCAACGAGGGCATGCCGCGCCGCTACGCCGACTACCTGCCCGGCGACGGCTTCACCACGCTGAACACGATCTCCAGCATCGGCTCGTTCGTCCTCGGCGCGTCCACCCTGTTCGTGATCTGGAACATCTGGAAGTCGTGGCGGTACGGCGCGATGGTCACCGTGGACGATCCCTGGGGCTTCGGCAACTCGCTGGAGTGGGCCACCACCTGCCCGCCGCCGCTGCGCAACTTCGACCGGATGCCGCGGATCCGCTCCGAGCGGCCGGCGTTCGACGCCAAGTACGGCCCGCTCGTCGCCGACCTGGGCCGGGACCTGCCGCAGCGCACCACCAAGCCGCCGCAGAGCTTCAGCGAGGAGTTGCACCACGAACGGCACGTGCCGGAGTCGCCGTCGGCCGGCGGCGCGTACGGCGCGCCCGAGGCGGTGGACTACCAGCCGGCGCCGCAGTCCGGCGCCCGCCCGGTGGAGGTGCCGGTGCCGGAGGAGGTGCGCCGGCCCAGCTTCGAGGAGACCGACGAGCCCGAGGGCAGCGTGCTCAACGCCGAGCGCGACGAGCAGCCGAACGACAGGTGGCGGCACCCGCGCGGGCACGGGGACACCCCGGAGAACTGAGACATCGCAGGAGGGCCGGCGCCGTCGGGCGCCGGCCCTCTCGTCGTACGCCGCGCGCCGGCCCCCGTGGCGGGGAGCCGGCGCGGTATGTGCGGTGGGTCAGTCGGCGGCCGGCAGTCCGGCCGCGGCCAGCGAGCGGCGCACCGCCGGCTGCACCCGGGTCAGCCGCAGCGGCACCCCGGTCCGCGCGGCGGCCTCCCGGCCGGCCATCAGCGCGGCGATCCCGCCGGCGTCGAAGCCACCGGCACCCACCAGGTCGACCACCACCTCGCGGGGCTGCCCGGTGACCGCCTGGAGCACGGCCCGGCGCAACTGGTCCGCGCCGGCCCGGTCCACCTCGCCGCCGACCTCGACGACCACCCGGTCGCCGTTCTGCTTCACCGAGATCCGCGCCTTGCCCGGTTCGGCCTCGGCCGCGCCGTTCTGCCAGGGCGGCGGCGCCTCGGCCAGCATCGCCTGACGCAGCCAGGTCAGCGCCCGCGACAACAGCCGGGACACGTGCATCTGCGAGATGCCGAACCGGGCGGCGATCTCCGCCTGGGTCTGGTTGCCGTAGAAGCGCATCGCCAGGATGCGGCGCTCCCGCCAGGGCAGCCGGTGCAGCAGGCCGCTCACAGTGACCCGGTCGTCCACCGACTCCAGCGCGTGGTCGGACTCGCCGACCAGGTCGCCGAACTCGGCCGAACTCTCCCCGCCCACCGGCGCGTTCAGCGAGGCCGGGCTGTAGCCGGCGGCCGACTCCAGCGCGGCGAGGATCTCCTCCTCCGGCGTCTCCAGCCGGGCGGACAGCTCCGCCACCGTCGGAGCGCGGGACAGCTCGCTGGTCAGCGTGGCCGTGGCCTGTCCCACCTCGAGGATCAGGTCCCGCAGCCGGCGCGGCACGTGCACGCCCCAGGTGCGGTCGCGGAAGTGCCGTTTGATCTCGCCGACGATGGTGATGGCCGCGTACGCGGTGAACGAACCGCGTTCCGGGTCGTACCTGTCGACGGCGTTGACCAGGCCGAGGCGGGCCACCTGTTCCAGGTCCTCCAGCGGCTCACCGCGCCCGCGGTAGCGGCGGGCGAGCCGGCCGGCGAACGGTAACGCGAACCGGACCAGGTCGTCCCGCGCCTCCTGCCGCCGCTCCGGTGGCAGGCCCTCGATCCGGGCCGCGTACGCGAGCGCCGCCGCGTCCAGGTCCTCCAGACCCCGGTCGGTGGTCGGTGGTGTGGGTGTGGTGGTCTGTCCGAACATCCGCGCCCCCTCGCCGAAGAGCCCCCGCCCGGTCGTAACCGGTCGTGCGCGTGGTCGGACCACGCACCGGGTGAGGAAGTTGGGTTACGTGACGGATACGTCGAAAGCGGTGGCTGCCCGCCGCACGGCGTCGTGGGCCGTTTCGCGGCGAGCGGTCTTCCCGCTCCGTAGGTACTCAATCACGGACCGCAGGATCGCGAGGAAGTTTCGCCAGGTTGGCCGGCAGCCGGTCCCGGCGGCGGGTCAGGAGACCAGCAGGCCCTGGTGCGCGCCCGCGTCCCGCAGCGCGGAGAGGGCCTCGGCCATCCGCAGCGGCGGCGGCGCGGGCAGGTCGCAGGGCTGGTTGCGCAACACCTCCGTGGCACGTCGGGTGGGTACCGAGGCGACCGGGTAACCGCGCGCGGCGCCCCGGTCCAGGGCCCGCCGGCGGCGTCCGAAGCCGGCCACGGCCAGCCACTGCGGCAGCCCCGCGTACGCGGGCGAGCGCAGACCCGGCGGCTCCGGCAGCACGTCCACCGAACTGAACGGCTCGCTGCCGGCCAGCCACCACTCGACGCCGGCGACCCGGCGCGCGGTGGCGTTCTCGCACCAGTAGGGCACCAGGCCGGCTCGCAGCACCTGCGCCGGGTCCAGCAGCCGGCCGCACTCCACCACCAGCCGGTTCCCGGTCTTGCCGGCCCGCCGCAGCCAGCGCCGGTACAGGTCGGCGGTCACCGCGCTCAGGGCGTCCGGCTGCGGCACGACCACCCGGTGCAGCGGATGCCCGTGCCGGTCGCCCCAGGAGCGGGCGTCGTGTTCGAAACCGGACTCCACGCCGTGTTCGGCGAAGGCGCCCGCCACCGTGACCTCCGGCGCCGTCCAGCGCGTCTCGTCCCCACCGGCCGCGCGCAGCACCTGACCCAGCGCGCGGGCGTCCGGGTGGAAGTCGACCGGGTCCAGGCCACCGGCCGGGCAGCCGGCCTGGAAGCTGTGCCCGTCGCCGCAGTCGCGTACCGGCCAGGTGCGGGCGTCGTGCAGCAGCAGCACCGGCGCGGCCGGTTCCAGCCGCTCGGCCAGGAAGCCCGCGTACGCCCGGGGCAGCGTGCGCCAGCGCACCGCGAACGTCACCGCCGCGCCTGCCGCCGCACCCCGGCTCGCCGGGCAGTGCACCTGACGGACGTGCACACGCGGGTTGCCGGCGAGCAGCCGGGCGGCCAGCGTCGCCCCGTGCGCGTACGCGTCGTCGGGGCGGTCCACCGCGCCCCGGGCCCACTGCCCGGCCAGTTCGAACCCGGCCGGGAGCCAGGGCACGCCGAGCGCCGTCGCGAGGTGGGCGGCGGCGCCGTGCGGTGAGCCGAGCACCACGCCGGGCCAGCGCCGCTGCGGGTACTGTCCGGCGAACCACCCGGCGACCCGCTCGGCGTCCACGGCGGCGATCTGGTCGGCGGTGAGCGCCGCCCGCGCGGCGGCCCGGACGGCGGCGGCGCGGCGCACCGGCTCGGGCGCGCCGGTGAGGCGGGACAGCGCGCCCGGGTGACCGAGGTCGCCGCAGTCGTCGCCGCGCAGCGCCCGGGCGGTCGCGGCGACCAGGATCCGGGCGGCGCTGCTCGGCGCCACCACCCGCTCCACGGGCAGCCCCGCGCCGCTGACCGGCGTCCGTTCGACTCGTTCGCTCACCACGCGGCCCGGCTTCCCGTCCCTCTGGGGTCTAAACGGGGCATCTCCCCACGGGCCAGGACCAAGGCCCGCCCGGTAACGGCACCGCCCGCGACACCCAGGTACGTCGTCGCGCCGCGTGCCCGCCGTCGCGGGCGCAACGGCGCTCGGGTGCGGGTTTGGGCCGGACCGGGACGGGCACTGCACCGCGCATGCCCGACGACGAGAGCACCCCGGCGGCGATCATCACCCCGTACCGGGACGGACCACTGCTGGTACGCGGCGACTTCGCGCTCGTCACACCCGAGGGGACGCCGATCGAGACGCGCCGGGGCACGGTGGCGCTGTGCCGGTGCGGCAAGAGCGCGATCAAGCCGTTCTGCGACGGCACGCACAAGGTGGCGGGTTTCCAGGCCCCCAGCAACCGCGAGAGCTGACCCCCACCCCCTCCCCCGCGATCTTGCACTCTGGTGCCCGGCAAACCGCCCGAACCGGGCACTCGGAGGGCCCCAACTGCAAGATCGCGAGGGACGGGGTGGGGTCAGGCGGCGGCCAGGGCCTGGTGGGGCGGGCGCAACGAGGACTGGCCGGCCTGCCACGCCTCCAGCAGGTGCGCGGCGAACAGGGCGTCCAGCGCCAGCGCGGCGGCGGCCCCGAACAGGACGTCGGACGCGAGCGCCGGTTCGGCCCGCACCAGCCCGCCGCACATGTCGTACGCGGCGATCTGCTCGTGCACGGCGTCGGCCTCGACGTGCTCGTCGTAGAAGCGCGTGGCGACCGCGTCGAAGCCGAGCCGGCGCAGCCCGTTGCCGTAGCGGCGGTTCGGCAGCGACGAGGTCATCTCGTACGCGGCCAGGTGCCCCAGCAGCGCGCCGCGCAGCCGCCGGTGCAGACCGAACAGCGACATCAGGTTGTTCGTCGCCAGCGTCACCGCCGGTACCCGGTCCAGGTGGGCGGCGTAGCCGGTGTCCAGGCCGAGCCGGTCCATCGTGGTGCGGAACAGCTCGGCGTGCATCCGGTCCAGCCGGCCGTTGCCGTACTCGTCGGTCTGGATCTCCACCAGCGCCGCCTTCGCCGGGCCGCCGAGCCGGGGAAGGGCCCAGCTGTGCGGGTCGGCCTCGCGCAGGTGGTAGATCGAGCGGTGGGTGACGAACTCGCGGAACTGTTCGAGGTCGGCGCGGCGTTGCAGGGTGGCGGCCAGCGGCGGGCCGTCGTCGGCGGCCACCAGGTCGGCCAGCGCGCCGGGCACGGCGCCCGGCAGCACCGCGGGCGGCGGGCCGGCCAGCTCGCGCAGTGCCGCCTCGAACGGCCGCTCGGCGCGGGCGCGCAGCGCCAGCAGGGACGGCTCCCACTCCCACGCCTCGTCGACACCGGACCAGCCCCGGTAGTGCAGCTCGTAGCAGAGGAACAGGGTGAGCTGGAGGTCCTCGTCGGTCAGCGGCGCGGCCACCGCGTTCAGGTGCGTGCCCAGCCCGGCCGGCAGCGCGTGCGGCGCCTCGCGCAGCGCGGCCAGCAACGCGGCGGAGACCGGCCCGCGCGCCGCGGGCAGCGGGGCGGGGCCGTAACGACTGTCGGCGGTGACGGACATGGGACCTCCCGGGACGGTTTCGCCCGGTCGCAGTGCCCCGCCCGGATGCCGCTAAACGATTTCGTCCGCCGCGATGGCCTCGGTCTGGATCACCCGTTCCCGCACCCGGCGGGCGGCGTCCCCGTCGGCCACCAGGCCGCGCAGGTCGGCCAGCGCCGGTTCGGGCGCGTCCAGCGGCACGGCCGGGTCCACCACCGCCTCCAGGACGGCGGGCCGGTCGGCCGCGAGCACCTCGTCCCAGGCGGGTCCGACCAGGTCCGGCCGGTCCACCCGTACGCCGTGCAGCCCGAGCAGGCGGGCCCACCCGGCGTACGGCACCTCGGGCCGCCGCTGCGCGGGTGACCGGCCGCCGCCGACGCCGGACTGGTCCCTGTTGTTCAGCACCAGCACGACCAGCCGCGGATCGCGCCACTGCGTCCAGTGGTGCGCCACCGTGATCAGCTCGGCCAGGCCGTTGAGCTGCATCGCGCCGTCGCCGAGCAGCGCGAGCACCGGCTCGTCCGGGCGGGCCAGCTTGGCCGCGACCGCGTACGGCAGGGCGCAGCCCATCGACCCGAGCGTGCCGCAGATCTGGGCCCGCACCCCCGGCGGCAGCTCCAGGTGGCGGGCGTACCAGTACATCACCGACCCGACGTCCACGGCGACGGCGGCGTGCCGGGGCAGCCGGGCGGACAGCTCGCGGAGCACCAGCCGCGGGTCGACCGGCTCGGCGGGGGTGGCGGCGCGCTCGGCGGCGGTGCCGCGCCACCGCTGCACCATCTTCTCCACCATGCCGCGCCACTCCCGGGCGGGGTGCTCCGGCACCCGGGTCAGCAGCGCCCGCAGCGTCTCGGCGGCGTCGCCGACCAGCGGCACGTCCACCGGGTAGCGGGTGCCGATGCGGCGGCCGTCGATGTCGATCTGGATGGTGCGTACCTGGCCGGGCAGCGGGAACCAGTCGGTCCACGGATCGTTCGTGCCGATCATCAGCAGCGTGTCGCAGGAGCCCATGAGCTGCGCGGCGGCGGTGGTGCCCACCTCGCCGAGCACACCGGTGTGGAACGGCAGCCGCTCGTCGAGGACCGGCTTGCCCAGCAGCGACGTGGCGAGGCCCGCCCCGAGCCGGTCGGCGAGCGCGACGATCTCGTCGGCCGCGCCGTGCGCGCCCTGGCCGACCAGCATCGCCACCCGCCGCCCGTTGCCGAGCAGCGAGGCGGCGGCGTCCAGGTCGGCGTCGTGCGGCAGCACCCGGGCCAGCGGTTCGCCGGGCGTCGCGGTGACCACCCCGGCGGTCTGCGGCAGCAGGTCCGGTACGGCGGTGACCTGCAACGCGCGCGGCAGCACCACGCAGGTCGGGCTGCGGGTCGCCGCGGCGGTACGGAACGCCTGGTCCAGCAGCGCCGGCACCTGCTCGGGCCGGCGGCCGTAGCGGACGAACTGGTTGCACACGTCGCCGAACAGCCGGCTCAACCCGATCTCCTCGTGCGCGCCGCCGAGCGGGCCGGTGACGTCCTCGCCGACGATCGCGACCACCGGCTTGCTGTCGAGCTTGGCGTCGTAGAGCCCGTTGAGCAGGTGCACCGCGCTCGGCCCCTGGGTGGCCAGGCACACCCCGACGCCGCCGGTGAACTTCGCGTGCCCGGTGGCCATGTACGAGGCGGTCTCCTCGTGTCGGGCGGGGACGAACGCCGGGTCCCCGCCCGCGTCGTCGAGCGCGCCCACCAGCGGGGCGATCGCCGCGCCGGGGCAGCCGAAGACCCGCGGCACCCGCCAGGCCCGCAGGCGTTCGACCACCACGTCGGCGACGATCCGCTCAGCCATTACCCCGCCCCGGCGTGCTCGCGTCGACGTAGCGCAGCACCGCACCGACCCCGTCGGTCAGTTCCGGTGCCTCCTCGGGCGCGAGCACCGTGAGGTCCGCGTCGGTGCCGATCAGCGCGCGCAGCAGCGCCGCGTCGGCGCGTACCCGCTGGGGGTCGGCCACCGACATGCCGCTCAGCTGCGCCGGGTCGGTGGCGATCTCGGTCGGCTCGGGGCCCACCCACAGCTCGCCGTCGGCCGACGGGTCGTCCACGATGAGCATGGTGTCGACCTGATTGCGTTGCAGCGCGGAGACCACGGCGTCGAGGCCGGCGCCAACGTCCTCCTGGACGCCGAAGCGGTCCAGCGCGGCGGCGATCCGCCGGTCGGCGACCTCGGCGACGGTCTGCACCGTGATGTCGTCCATCAGCGTGTCGTCGGCGCCCACGTCCCGGGCACCCGCGTCGGTACGGACCAACACGTCCTGCCAGCGCGCGGGCAGCTGGGCGGCGATCATGCCGGTGGCCCGCACGTCCCCGGCCACCACGACGACGTCCGCGCCGACCCGCTCGGCCAGGTCGGCCGTGGCCGCCGCGGCGTCACCGGCGTTCTGGTGCCACGCCTCCATGGCGGCGCGCTGGTAGCGGGACTGCGACCAGCCGCCCGGCTGCACCCGACGCAGCTGGCGGCTCTGCCCGCCCTGCACCTGGGCCCGCCGGGGCACCCCGCCGGCGCTGACCGCCATCGCGTCCGCGCCGGTACGGTCGGCCAGCACCCGCACCCAGGCCACCTGCTCGCCGCGCTGGGCCACGAGCGGCATGGTGTGCGGCAGCGCCGACCAGCTCGCCAGGTCGCGCAGCGGCGGCGCGGACAGGTACTCGGTGAGCACCACGCGGCCCTGGCTGGCGAACACGGCGATGCCGTAGTCACCGGGCATCGGCTGGTGCCGGCGGACGACCTCCTCCACCGCCTCGACGGTGACCGGGTCGGCGCCCTGCCCCAGCAGGTCGCCCTTGAGGGCCCGCCAGCGCAGGTCGACCTGCGCTCGCGCGTCCTGGGTGTCGCGGGAGGCGTCCATGTACACCGAGCACCACGGCCCGGGACGGTCGTAGAGCGGGCGCAGGAAGGACAGCTGCATGCTCGACCCCTTTCCGGCTCGGCCGCACGCATACCCGCGCCCCGGCGGAGTTCACCTGCCGGCTCCCCTGGGCGTGACCACCGTTCATTCACGTCGTTCAACCCGAAGGGCCGATACCATCTGTGCACGGAACGGGACTCTCGGTGGTGAACATGGACACGGAGCTGTACAGCCGACGCGTCGTCCACCCGACGGAACGCGTCGTCACCGGGCGTCTGGCCCGGTTGATGGAGGGCTACGCCCGGGAGGTCCGGGTCGGGCAGCCGGCGCTGGTCGCGGTGCTGACCGCCGCCGGGGTGGTGGGGCTGCTGCTGAAGGTGGTGCGCGCGTTGCTCAGCAGTGGCGGCGGCGGGGCCCGGCGCAGCTTCAAGGAGCTGAAGAAGGGGCCGGAGTTCCTGGTCACCCCGGTCCGGGTGCGGGACGCTACCGGCCGGCTGGTCGAGGTCGAGCTGCACGGCCACCTGCCGCAGAGCGCGCTGCACCCCGGCGACCACGTCCAGCTCACGTTGCGGCCGCAGCGCGACGAGGACCTGCCACCGCGCATCGAGCGGATCGTCAACCTGACCACCGGGCAGCTGCTGACCCCGCGTACCGCCACCCTCTGGTCGCACCTGGGGCCGGCGCTGCTGCTGCAGGCGATGCTCGGCGCCGTGCTGCTGTTCGGCGTGGCCGCCTGCTCGGCGCTCACCTAGGTTTCCCGGCCGCCGGTGGCGGGCACCGCTGCGGCCATGTTCCCCGGCTTCACGCTCACCGAGATCGACGTCGGCGCGGTGCGCCTGCGCGTACGCCACGGCGGCTCCGGGCCACCGGTGGTGCTGTTGCACGGGCACCCCCGTACCCATGCGACCTGGCACCGGGTGGCGCCCCGGCTGGCCGCGCGGCACACGGTGATCTGCCCGGACCTGCGCGGCTACGGCGGCTCGTCGAAGCCCCCGAGCGACCCGGAACACACCGTCTACTCCAAGCGGGCGATGGCCGCCGACGTGGTCGGACTGCTCGACGCGCTCGGCCACCGCCGGGCCGCGGTGATCGGGCACGACCGCGGCGCGTACGTGGCCATGCGCACCGCCCTGGACCACCCGGACCGGGTGAGCCGCCTCGGCGTGCTGGACGGGGTGCCGATCGGTGAGGCGCTGGCCCGCTGCGACGCCCGGTTCGCCGCCCGCTGGTGGCACTGGTTCTTCCTCGGCCAGCTCGCCAAGCCGGCCGAGCGGGTCATAAACGCCGATCCGGACGCCTGGTACGGCGGATCGCCGGAGGAGATGGGCGAGCAGGCGTACGCCGACTACCGGCGCGCCATCCACGATCCGGCCACCGTGCACGCCATGTGCGAGGACTACCGGGCCGGACTCGGCCCGGACCGGGCGGCGGACGACGCGGACCGGGCCGCCGGCCGCCGGATCGGCTGCCCGGTGCTGTTCGCCTGGTCCGAGCGCGACGACATGGTCGACCTGTACGGCGACCCGGCCGCGATCTGGCGGGACTGGGCCGACGACGTACGGACGGCCTCGATTCCGTCCGGGCACCACATGGCCGAGGAGGCGCCGCGGGAGCTGACCGACGTGCTGGCCGGCTTCCTCGCCGACGAACTCGCCGGGGTCAGCGACCGGCGGGGGTGAGCGGCTGCCGCTGGACCGGGGCCGGCGCGTCGAGCAGGCCCCGGCGGCGCGCCCAGCGCTCGAACAGCACAGTGGCGAACGGAGGCACCGCGCTGGCCAGGGCCAGGCCGGTCTGCATCAGCGTCCAGCGACGCCGCAGGGCGACGACGAGCGTCAACAGGCCGTAGACCACGAACAGCGCGCCGTGGATCGGGCCGAAGATCTTCACGCCGATCTCGTTGCCGGGTGGGCCGTACTTGACCGCCATGCCGGCCAGCAGCGCCGCCCACGAGCATCCCTCGGCGAACGCCGCCACCACGAACGCCCGGATCCACCCGTCGCGCATCAGCCACTCCCCTTCGCCGTCGGCGGCCATGCTAGCCGCCCGCGCCGGGCGCCCCGGACGGAACCCGCCGGCCCGCGACGGGGATCACCGGGGCCGCCACGGGGTACAGAAAAGGCCTCCGGGCCTTTCCTGACCCGCCACTCCGTGCGAGGTTGGGGAGAACCAACGGTGACAGGGTGGTGACCATGGGCGAGGACGTCGGCGTGCGTACCTTCAGCCGGGAGGACCGGGCCCGCTATCGCGAGAAGGTCCGGCGATGCCTGGACGTGTTCGCCGAGATGCTGCGCGAGTCCCGCTTCGACGTGGAGCGGCCGATGACCGGCCTGGAGATCGAGCTGAACCTGGTCGACGACGCCTTCGACCCGGCCATGCGCAACGCCGACGTGCTGGAGGCCATCGCCGACCCGGCGTTCCAGACCGAGCTGGGCCAGTTCAACGTGGAGATCAACGTCGAGCCGCGGCGGCTCGCCGGCACCGGCACCGCCGCGTTCGAGGAGCACGTGCGGGCCAGCCTGAACGCCGCCGAGGAAAAGGCCCGCACGGTGGGCGCGCACATGGTGATGGTCGGGATCCTGCCGACGCTGCGCCCGGAGCACCTGACCGCAGAGACGCTGTCCGCCAACCCCCGGTACGCGCTGCTCAACGAGCAGATCTTCGCCGCCCGCGGCGAGGACCTGCCGATCGCGATCAGCGGGGTGGAGCGGCTGGCCACCACCGCCGACACGATCACGCCGGAGGCGGCGTGCACCAGCACCCAGTTCCACCTCCAGGTCAGCCCCGCCCAGTTCGCCGACTACTGGAACGCCGCGCAGGCGATCGCCGGCATCCAGGTGGCGCTCGGCGCGAACTCCCCGCTGTTCTTCGGCCGGGAGTTGTGGCGCGAGACCCGGGTGCCGCTGTTCCAGCAGGCCACCGACACCCGGGCGGAGGAGATCAAGGCCCAGGGCGTACGCCCGCGGGTGTGGTTCGGCGAACGCTGGATCACCTCGGTGTTCGACCTGTTCGAGGAGAACGTGCGGTACTTCCCGGCGCTGCTGCCGGTCTGCGACGCGGAGGACCCGGCGACCACGCTGCACAGCGGCGGGGTGCCGAAGCTGGCCGAGCTGCGGCTGCACAACGGCACCATCTACCGGTGGAACCGGCCGGTCTACGACGTGCTCAAGGGCCGGCCGCACCTGCGGGTGGAGAACCGGGTGCTGCCGGCCGGGCCGACGGTGCTGGACACGGTCGCCAACGGCGCGTTCTACTTCGGCCTGGTGCGGGCGCTCGCCGAGTCCGACCGCCCGCTGTGGTCGCAGATGTCGTTCAGCGCGGCCGAGGAGAACTTCAACGCCTGCGCCCGGCACGGCATCGACGCCCAGGTGTACTGGCCCGGGCTGGGCTATCTGGCGGTGACCGAGCTGGTGCTGCGCCGGCTGCTGCCGATGGCCCACCACGGGCTGGACCGGTGGGGCGTGGACCCGGCGGAACGGGACCGGCTGCTCGGCATCGCCGAGCAGCGCTGCCTGACCAGCCGCAACGGCGCGACGTGGCAGGTGGAGACGCTGCACCGGCTGGAGTCGGCCGACCACCTGGACCGGCCGGCCGCGCTGCGCGAGGTGGTCCGCCACTACGTCGACTTGATGCACAGCAACCGGCCCGTGCACGAGTGGCCCATCCCCTGACCCGGGCCTCCGGTCAGCGCAACGCGGTCACCGCCGCCCGCGCGGCCTGGGCGACCAGCGCGTCGTCGGGCTCCGCGTCGCGGCTGTCGCGGCTGGTCATGACCGCCAGCACGATCGGCGCCCCGTCGGGCGGCCACACCACGGCGATGTCGTTGCGGGTGCCGTACCCGCCGGTGCCGGACTTGTCCGCCACCTGCCAGCCGGCCGGCACGCCGGCCCGGACCAGCCCGCTGCCGGTGGTGCTGGCCCGCATCCAGCCCAGCAGCAGGTCGCGGTCCGCGGGCGGCAGGGTCTCCCCCAGCGTGTACGCCCGCAGCGAGCCGGCCAGCGCCCGGGGCGTGCTGGTGTCGCGCTCGTCGCCGGGCGTGGCCGCGTTGAGTTCCGGCTCGGTGCGGGCGGGCCGGGTGACGCGGTCGCCCACGTCCCGGAGTGCCCGCGCGAAGCCGGCCGGGCCGCCGAGCGCGTCGAACAGCAGGTTGCCGGCGGTGTTGTCGCTGTACCGCACCGCTGCCTCGGCGGCGTCCCGCAGTGTCATGCCGGTCTCCACGTGCCGTTCGGTCACCGGGGAGTGCGCTACCAGGTCGGCGCGCCGGTAGCGGACCACCCGGTCCCGGTCGGCGTCGGACGTGGCGGCCAGCATCGCGCCGGCCGCGAGGGCCTTGCACGTCGAGGCGTACGCGAACCGCTCGTCGGCCCGGTGCGCGAGGGTGCGGCCGGTGCCGGTGTCGACGGCGTAGACGCCGATCCGGGCACCCGAGCGCCGCTCCAGCGCCGCCAGCTCGGCCGGTGCGGGCACCGGCTCGGCGCTCGGTGTGGCGCTCGGCGTGGATGTGGCCGGGGCGCTGGTGGGCGGCGCGGCTGCGGGCCGGTCCTTCGTGCAGCCGGCCACCAGAACCGTTGCCGTGAGCATCGCCGCCGCGAGCACCTGCCGTCGGATCACCCGTTTCCTCCCCCGTCGTCCGGACCACGCCGTTCTCGGATCATTGTCGCTGATCCCGGTCGGGCCGGTGCTCGCCGCCTGGGCCGGCCCTGTGGCTCGCGCCTCGGCCGGCACCGTGGCTCGCCGCCTCGGCGGGCCCTGTGGCTCGCCGCCTCGGCCGGCAGGGCGGTCCGACGGGGCAGGTCAGCCCGCGATGACGGTGAACGTGACCGCGCCCGCCGCGGCCAGCGGCAGCGCCACCGCAGCGGCGAGCAGCCGCACCCGGGCGGACCGGCCGATCAGCACCACCAGCAGCGCGGCGAGCCCGAGGTCGATGGCGACGTTCCACCACGCTCCGGGATAACCGGAACGCGACTTCAGCGCGAACCGCAGCGCCTCCTCGACGAACACGGCCACCGGCAGCGCGACCCCGACGACGCGCCGCCATCCCTGCGTCCGCGCCCAGATTCCGGCGACGCCGAACACCACGCCCGCCACCACGCCGAACGCCATCCAGACGAACGAGGTGAGCGCCCAGATCACGGCGATGTCGTCGCCCTGGAGCAGCGTCGCCGCCAGGTAGTAGCTGGGCACCGCGACGATCAGCAGGACGGTGGCGGCCACCGCGGCGCGCACCGCGCCCGAGCGGATCCACCAGCCCAGCGCGAACGCGGCCACCGCCCAGGTGGCGGTGGAGTTGCCGAGTTCGGCGAAGGGGAACGGCACCCACTTGATCCAGACGAAGTCCAGGAAACCGAGCAGGAAACCGGCGACGGGTACGACAAGCGCGACGGCGCGACGCGAGGGTGGCATGCGCCGGAGCTTACATACTCGGTATGCTCCCTTCGCCGACAGGGCGACCTACGAGGCCAGACGCCGCTCCGACGGTGCGAGACGGACCGCGGTGTCGGACCGGTTGATCTCGGACCACACCTCGTCGAGGGAGAGGCCGAGGACGTCGGCGATGGCGGCGATGGTGGGGAACGCCGGCGTGGCGACACGGCCGGACTCGATCTTCCGGAGGGTCTCCGGGGAGACTCCGGCGTCGAGCGCGGTGAGCAGCATCGAACGCTCACCCCGGGCGCGGCGCAGGAGCGCGCCGAGGCGCTGCCCGCGCTCGACCTCGGCAGGAGTGAGGGGCAACCGGACCATGCCAGGATTCTAATACCGGGATAACATGGCCGGGATACTTATTGGTCGCGCGAGTGGAAGGCGCCCTGCATGATCGAGATCCTGAGCCCCACCGACGTACGGCGGGCGCGGGACACCGGCGCCCTGGTCGCCCACATCCTGCGGACGCTTCGGAGCAGCACCACCGTCGGCACGAACCTGCTCGACATCGACAGGCAGGCGCAACGCATGATCGTCGAGGCCGGGGCGCAGTCCTGCTACGTCGACTACGAGCCGTCGTTCGGGCGCGGGCCGTTCGGCCACTACATCTGCACCTCGGTCAACGACGCGGTCCTGCACGGGCTGCCGCACGACTACGCGCTCGCCGACGGCGACCTGCTCAGCCTCGACCTGGCCGTCTCGCTGGGCGGGGTGGTGGCCGACTCCGCGATCAGCTTCATCGTCGGGGACGCCCGGCCCGCGGAGAGCGTCGCGCTCATCGACGCGACCGAGCGGGCGTTGCGCGCCGGGATCGCCGCGGCCCGTCCCGGCGCCCGCGTCGGCGACCTGTCGTACGCCATCGGCTCGGTCCTCACCGAAGCCGGATACTCGGTGAACACCGAGTTCGGCGGCCACGGCGTCGGGTCGACGATGCACCAGGACCCGCACGTGTCGAACACCGGGCGACCCGGGCGCGGCTACACGCTGCGTCCCGGGCTGCTCCTGGCGCTGGAGCCGTGGGTGATGGCGGACACCGCCACGCTCGTCACCGACGCCGACGGGTGGACGCTGCGCAGCGCGACCGGCTGCCGCACCGCGCACAGCGAGCACACCATCGCCATCACCGACGACGGCGCGGAGATCCTGACGCTGCCGAAGCCGTGACCCGGGCCCGACCCCAGGTCAGCGGCCTTGGTCACGCGGGCGCGCACCGCTCCCGCAGGGTCGGGACTCCGGGCCCGGTGAGGTCGTCGCAGTACGCGGCCCGCCCGGCCATCGCCATCATCAGCGCGACAGTGGTGCCGCTGACCAGCGGGCCGGCGCCGGCGGTGAACGGCCCGTCGGTCGCCTCCACCCGCAGGCCCTCGATCGCGCTGCGCCCGGCCACCGTGAAGTCCCGCCCGGCGTAGAACCGGGCAACGGGCGTGACGGCCTCGACCGAGGGCGTCCGGGTCAGGCCGAGCGGCCGCCGGATGTCCTGGGCGTGCACGACCACCTCACCGAGCCACGCCTCGGTCGGCCCGAACGTGGACGTGGTGCTGCCGATGATCCGGCGGAACCGGCCGAGCGTCTCCCCCGGGTCGGCGCCCCGGTGCTCGGCCAGCCGGCGGTCGTTGTGCAGGTCGAAGTCGAACCGGGCGCCGAGCACGCTGGCGACCCAGCGCGCCCGGCCGACGCTCGCCGCCGCCGTCATGTGCGCGAGCGTCTCCTCCACCGTCCACCTGCCGCACAGCGAGCGCCGGGCCCACTGCGCCGCGTCGAGATCGGCGAGGTCGTCGGCCAGGGCGGCGCGCTCGGCGTGCGCGAGCGCCCACAGCTCGCGGCGGGTCAGCGTGTCGGACATGAAACCTCCAGGGTCGGGCCGTCGGAGGTAGGACCGCGCTGCCTGGACGAACTCACCGCTCCCCACTCCGCCGATCTTGGAGTTGTGGTGGTTCGCAAATCTGACATCGGCGACCTTCGAGGCGCCACAACTCCAAGATCGGCGCTGAGGCGGGCGGGCTGCACGTTTGCTGCACGTCCGCTGAACGCTCGCCGGTGACGCTTCTCGTACACATCAACCGCAAGGGAGAAGCGTCATGTCACACCGGTACCTCTCCACCGCCCGTACCGCCGCCTCGGTGATCGGGGCGCTCGTCCTGGCCGCCGCGGGCCTGGCCGGCGGCACCACCCCGGCGTCGGCGGCCTACATCGTCCCCCCCGACTGCGGCCCCTACTCCGGGGCACCGGTGCCGTTCGGATACGACCCGCAGTACGTGCCCGTCGGCGGGCTCTACACCAGCACCAACAGCAACGGCCCGGAGTTCATCATCGGCACAACCGGTTCCGACGTCATCGTCGGAAGCGTCTACGACGACGTCATCTGCGGGCTCGCCGGCAGCGACAGCATCCAGGCCAACAGCGGCGACGACATCGTCTACGGCGGCTTTCACGGCGACGACATCTGGGGCGACCTGGGCAACGACAACCTCCACGGCGACGGTGGCGTCGACACCATCCACGGCGACCGCTTCATCGGGCCCAGCGCCCTGGACGGCGACGACCGCGTGGACGGCGGCAGCAACGACGACCACCTCTTCGGCGACCAGGGCGTGGACACCCTGGTCGGCGGCCCCGGCTGGGACGACGGCAACTGCGGCCCGGACGCGGTGATCGACGATTTCCGGCCCACGCTGGATCTCCCGATCAACTGCCCGTGATCCCGCCGGCACGGCGGTCCGCGCACCGGGAGACCGGGAACGCGGACCGTCGCGCTGCCGCCTGTCGGATCGTCGTCACGCCCGGTCCGACCACCACCGTCCGCGGCTACCGTGACAGTCCGTGGCGGTGGAGTTCCGGGTGCTCGGCGACCTGGACGTCCGGGTCGACGGCCGGGCGGTCCGGATCGGTCACGCCCGTCAACAGTGTGTCCTCGCCGCTCTGCTGGTCGAGCCCAACCGGGTCGTCGCGACCGGGCAGCTGATCAGCCGGGTCTGGGGCGACGAGGTGCCGGACGGGGCCGCCGCCACGCTGCGTGGCTACCTGTCGCGGCTGCGGCACGCGCTGGCCGGCACGGACGACGTCCGCATCGTCCGGCGTCATCCCGGCTACCTGCTCGCCGTCGACCCGGACCGCGTCGACCTGCACCGCTTCCGCTCGCTGACCGAGCAGGCCCGGCGCGCCGAGGACGACGCGACAGCGATCAGCGCTCTGGAGCGGGCGCTCGGACTCTGGCGCGGCGAGGCGTTCGACGGGCTGACCACGCCGTGGCTGGCGGCCTACCGGCAGACCCTCGACCGGCAGCGACTCGCGGCCGCACTGGACCGCAACGACATCGCGCTGCGCCGGGGCACGCACGCCCGTCTCCTCCCCGACGTCCTGGATCTGAGCGGCCGGTACCCGTGGGACGAGCGCCTGGCGGCGCAGGCGATGCTCGCGTTGTACCGGTGCGGGCGGCAGGCCGACGCGTTGGAGCACTTCCACCGGCTGCGCCGGAGGCTGGCCGCCGAGATCGGCGCCGACCCCAGCCCGCCGCTGGCACAGCTCTACCAGCAGATCCTCACCGCCGACGCGGCGATCGCGCCGCCGGACCTCCCGGCAGACGGGGAACCGGGCACGCCGGCCACCGACCGGTCGCCCGGCGCGGCCCGGGATGCGAGTACCGTGCCCCGGCAGTTACCCGCGTCACCAGGGGTCTTCGCCGGCCGTACCGCCCAGCTCGCGCGCCTCGACGAGCAACTCGCCGACGCGGGCCACCCGGACGGCGCCGGGTCACCGGTGGTGATCTCGTCCATAGGGGGCGGCGGTGGCGTCGGCAAGACCTGGCTGGCGCTGCGCTGGGCGCACGCCAACGCCGGCCGCTTCCCCGACGGGCAGCTCTACGTCAACCTGCGCGGCTTCGACCCGACCGGGGACCCGGTCGGTTGGCCGGTGGCCGTGCGCGGCTTCCTCGAGGCGCTCGGCGTCGAACCGGCACGCGTCCCGGCCGATCCGGAGGTCCAGGCGTCGCTGTACCGCACGCTCGTCGCCGGCCGGCGGATGCTGATCGTCCTCGACGACGCCCGCGACGCCGCCACGGTGGTCCCGCTGCTGCCCGGCACCCCCACGAGCGCGGTCCTGGTGACCAGCCGACGGCAACTGGCCGGCCTCGTCACCACCCACGGCGCGCGGCCGCTGCCGCTGGACGTGCTGCCCGACGACGAGGCCCGCGAGCTGATCGTCCGGCAGGTGGGCGCCGCGCGGGTGGGCGGGCAGCCGGACGCGGTCGCGGACATCCTGCGGTTCTGCGGGGGTCTGCCGCTGGCTCTCGGGATCGTGGCGGCCCGTGCCGCGCTCAACCCGGAACTCGCCCTGTCGTCCGTCGCGGCCGAGCTGACCACCGCGGTCAGCCCGCTGGACGCGCTGACCGGCGACGAGGTGACGACGAACCTGCGGGTGGTGCTGTCCCGCTCGCTGGCGGCGCTCACGCCGGAGGCCGCGGAGGTGTTCACGCTGCTCGGCCTCGCCCCGGGCCCGGACATCGGCCGGGCCGCGGCGGCCGGCCTGACCGCCCGTACGCCGGACGGGTTGCGCCCGCTGCTACGCGAGCTCGTCGACGCGCACCTCGTCCAGGAACACGTCGCGGGCCGGTACCGCATGCACGACCTGGTCCGGACGTACGCGGTCGAGCGGGCGGCCGGGGACGAGGCCGGTTCCCGGTCCGCGCTGTGCCGGCTGGTCGACCACCATCTGCACACCGCGCACGCGGCCGCGCTCCTGCTGTCACCGCAGCGCGACCCGCTGACCCTCACCCCCGCCGCGCCGGGGGTGACCGTCGAACGGCTCGACGACCTGGCGGCGGCGCTGGCCTGGTTCACCCGCGAGCACCAGGTGCTCCTCGCGACCATCGAGTACGCCGCCGGCAACGGCCTCGACGCCGCGGCCGGGCAGCTCTCGTGGACCCTGGCCACGTACTTCGACAGGCAGGGCCACTGGCACGACTGGGCCGCGGTGGCCCGCCGGGCGGTCGAGGCGACCGGGCGCTCGGGTGACCGCCCGGCGCAGGCGCAGGCGCACCGGCTCCTGGCCGGGGCCTGCTCCAACCTCGGCCGGTACGCCGAGGCGCAGCGCAACCTGCTCGCGGCGTTGGACCTGTTCGCCGCCCTGGGCGACGACGAGGGGCGGGCGCACACCCACTTCGACCTCAGCATGCTCCACGACCGGCAGCGGCAACCCCGCGAGGCCCTGCCGCACGCCCGGCGAAGCCTCGCCCTCTACGAACGGGTCGGGAGCCCGCTCAAACAGGCGGTCGCGCTCAACGCGATCGGCTGGTACCACTCGCAGCTCGGCGAGCACCACGACGCGATCACGTTCTGCCGCCGCGCGCTCGCACTGTCCGAGCAGGCCGGGAGCGCGTACGGGCAGGCGAACACGTGGGACAGCATCGGCTTCGCCCACCACCACCTCGGCGAGTACGACCAGGCGGTCGACTGTTTCCACCAGGCCCTCGCCCTGTTCGCCGAGATCGGCGACCGGCATGCCGAGGGCATCGTGCTGGACCACCTCGGCGACACGTGGGCCGCCGCCGGGCGGCCGGACGCGGCCCGGGACGCCTGGCTGCGGTCACTCGCGTTGTACGAGGAACTCGGTCACGCCGCCGCCGAGGCGGTACGGCGCAAACTTCACCCGTGAGCGGTCAGAGCGCCACGATCGCCGCGCTCTCCGGCGGCAGCTCGATGCCGTCACGCATCACGGTGACGCCCTCGGAGGTGGCGAGCAGCACGCGGCGTACCACGCCGGGCAGGTTGATCCGCTGCGCCCGGCCGGCCAGGTTCGCCACCACGAGCGTCTCGCCGCGCCGCATCACCAGGAACCGGTCGCCGTGGCGGACGTCGACCCGGTCCAGCCGTGGGTCGGACAGGTCGGCCCGGGAACGGCGCAGCGCGATCAGCCGCCGGTAGAGGTCGTACGTCTCGCGGTGTTCCGGCTTGTCCAACTCGGCCCAGTCCAGCCGGGACCGCAGGAACGTCTGCGGGTCCTGCGGGTCCGGCACGTCCTCGGTGGCCCAGCCGTGGTCGGCGAACTCGCGTCTGCGGCCGGTGGCGACCGCCACGGCGAGTTCCGGCTCGGGGTGGCTGGTGAAGAACTGCCACGGCGTGGAGGCCGCCCACTCCTCCCCCATGAACAGCATCGGCGTGAACGGCGCGGTCATCAGCAGCGTCGCGCCGACGCGCAGCAGCCCGGGCGACAGGGTGGCGGAGATCCGGTCGCCGGTGGCCCGGTTGCCGATCTGGTCGTGGTTCTGCAGGTACGCCACGAAGCGGTGGCCGGGGGTGCGCTGCCTGTCGACCGGGCGGCCGTGGCTGCGGCCCCGGAAGCTGGACCAGGTGCCGGCGTGGAAGAACCCGCCGGTCAGCACGTCGGTGAGGCATTCGAGGGAGCCGAAGTCGCCGTAGTAGCCCTGCCGTTCGCCGGTGAGCAGCGTGTGCAGCGCGTGGTGGGCGTCGTCGTTCCACTGGGCGTGCAGGCCGTAGCCGCCCGCCTCGCGGGGCGTGATCAGGCGCGGGTCGTTGAGGTCGCTCTCGGCGATCAGCGACAGCGGCCGGCCGAGGTGCGTGGACAGCGCCTCCACCTCGGCGGCGACCTCCTCCAGCCAGTGCACGGCCCGGCCGTCCGGCATGGCGTGCACGGCGTCCAGCCGCAGCCCGTCGACGTGGTAGTCGCGCAGCCAGCCCAGCACGCTGTCGGCGATGTAGCGGCGTACCCCGTCGGAGTGCGGGCCGTCCAGGTTGACGGTGCGGCCCCACGTGTTGCTCTGCTCGGTGAGGTACGGCGCGAACCGCGGCGCGTAGGCCCCGGAGGGCCCGAAATGGTTGTAGACGACGTCGAGGATCACCCCCAGGCCCTTGGCGTGGGCGGCGTCGACGAACCGTTTCAGGCCGTCCGGGCCGCCGTACGGCTCGTGCGGGGCGTACCAGCAGACACCGTCGTAGCCCCAGTTGTACTCGCCGTTGAACGCGTTGACGGGCAGCAGCTCGACCATGTCCACGCCGAGGTCGACGAGGTGGTCGAGCTTGGCGATCGCCCCGTCGAACGTGCCCTCCGGGGTGAACGTGCCGATGTGCAGCTCGTACAGCACGCTGCCGGGCAGCTGCCGGCCGGTCCAGGCGGCGTCGGTCCAGCCGAACGCGGCGTGGTCGTAGAGCCGGCTGGGCCCGTGCACCCCGGCCGGCTGCCAGGCCGAGCGGGGGTCGGGCAGGGCCTGCTCGTCGTCGTCGAGCAGGAACGCGTAGTCGGTGCCGGGCCCGGCGTCGGGCACCTCGACCCGCCACCAGCCGTCCGGCCCCTGACGCATCGCGTGGTCGGCGGCACCGGAAAGGCGCAGCCGCACCCGGGCGGCCTCGGGCGCCCACACCGTGAACTCGGTCATGCGGCGGCCTCCACTGAGTCGGTGGGTGCGAGGAGGGCGACGGGGTAGGTGCTCAGCAGATCATGAAGGAGCAGCTCAGAACCACTGTAGACCCGCCCGGTGAACAAGTCGGTGCACTCGTGAACGGGAAGTGACAGCGCCGTGTCCCGCCAGCCGCCGGAACGGGCCAGCCGCAGCGGCAGCCGGGTCGCCACCGCGACCGCGCCACCACGGTCGAAGGCCACCGCGTGCGCGGCGGCCGGGCCGCGCGCCGGCACCGGCCGGTAGCCGCCGAACAGGTCCGGGCGGTCACGGCGCAGCCGCAGCGTCCGGGACACCACGAGCAGCTTGGCCGCGCCGTCGCCGGCCACCGCGGGCCGCCAGCCGGCGTCGAGCCGGGCCAGCAGGTCCCGGCGTACGGCGAAGTCGACGGGCCGCCTGTTGTCCGGGTCGACGAGCGAGTTCTCCCACAGCTCGGTGCCCTGGTAGACGTCGGGCACGCCGGGCATGGCGAGCTGCACCAGCTTCTGCCCGAGCGCGTTCGACCAGCCGGGCGGGGTGATCTCGGCGGCGAACGCGGTGATCTGGGCGTGCAGTTCCGGGTCGTCGTACATCCGGTCGACCAGGGCGTGCATCTCGTGCTCGAAGGCCGGGTCCGGGTCGGCCCAGCTGGTGGTGACCGACGCCTCCCGGGCGGCCTTCTCGGCGTACCCGTGCAGTCTCTCCCGTTCGATCGGCCACGCCCCGACGGCGGTCTGCCAGAGCAGGTGGGCCAGCGCCGGGTCGGCCAGGGGCGCGCGCGACATCCAGTCGGCGACCCGCTCGGCCCAGCGGCCGGGCAGCTCGGACAGCACCGCGAGGCGGGCGCGGACGTCCTCGCCGCGCTTGGTGTCGTGGGTGGACAGCGCGGTCATGCTCGCCGGACAGCGCACGTGCCGGCTGGCGGCGAACCGGTGCAGCTCGGCCGGGGGCACCCCGAAGTGGGCCGGGCTGCCGCCGACCTCGTTGAGGGCGACGAACCGGCTCCACCGGTAGTACGCGGTGTCCTCCACGCCCTTGGCCATCACCGCGCCGGTCAGCTGCGGGAACCGGGCGGCCAGCTCGTGGCCGGGGTCGCGCAGCCGGGCGGTGACCTGGTCGAGCACGCCGGTCAGGTCGGGGCGGCGGCGGCCCGCCTCGCTGCGGGCGGCGGCCAGGTGCCGGGCACCTTCGGGCGGGTATCCGCGGTAGACCGGGAAGCACGCGGCCAGCTCGGCCAGGGCGGCGCGGACCTGCTCGCCCGGCAGCTCCGGCACGAGCGCGGCCAGGCGGGTCAGCTCGGCGGCGAGCAGCCGGGTGGCGGCCTCCAGCTTGGTGGCGTGCGTCAGGTCCTCCCAGGACGTGTGCCGCCCGGTGAGCCGGCCGTCGAGCGTGGTGAACTCCGGTTCGGCGTCCGGGTCGACGAACAACCCGGACACGGCGGCCAGCGCGTCGTAGCCGGTGGTGCCGTCGACCGGCCAGTCCGGCAGGTCCTCGCCGTACTCCAGGATCTTCTCCACCACCAGCCAGCGTTCCGGCGCGGCGGCGCGCAACCGGGCCAGGTAGCCGGCCGGGTCGCGCAGCCCGTCCGGATGGTCGACGCGGATGCCGTCGACCTCCCCGGCGTCGACCCAGCGCAGGATCTCCGCGTGGGTGGCGTCGAACACCTCCGGTTCCTCCACCCGCAGGCCGGCCAGGTCGGAGACGGCGAAGAACCGGCGGTACGTCAGCTCGGCGTCGCCGCGCCGCCAGTTCACCAGCTCGTAGTGCTGCCGGTCGTGCACCTGGCGGGGCGTGCCGTCGCCGGTGCCGTCGGCGACCGGGAAGCGGTGCTCGTGGTAGCGCAGTTCCCCGTCGACGAGCTTCAGGTCGTCGAGCGCGTCGGCGGTGTCGGCGAGCACCGGCAGCAGCAGCCGCCCGCGGTCCCAGTCGATGTCGAACCAGCGCGCGTACGCCGATTCGCGTCCCCGCCGCAGCACGTCCCACCAGGCCGGGTTGGCGTCGGGGCGGGCCACCCCGGCGTGGTTGGGCACGATGTCCACGACCAGGCCCAGCCCGGCCGCGCACAGCGCCCGGACCAGCCGCGCCCGGGCGGCCTCGCCGCCGAGCTGCGGGTTGACCTCGCGATGGTCGACGACGTCGTAGCCGTGCGTGGAGCCGGGGGTGGCGGTGAGCAGGGGCGCGGTGTAGAGGTGGGTGACGCCGAGCGCGGCGAGGTAGCCCGCCAGCTCGGCCGTGGCGTCCAGGTCGAAGCCGGGACGCACCTGGACCCGGTAGGTCGAGCGGGGGGTGTCGGGCATTGGTCAGGCCGTCCTCTCCAGGACCAGCAGCGAGCGGTCCGGCACGCAGACCGTGCCGCCCGCCTCGACGAGCATCGTCTTCTCCGGATCGGGTTCCGCGGTGCTGATCACCAGCTCCCACCGGGTGCCGAACTCCTCGCCGGGCAGCGTGAAGTCCAGCGGCGCGTCGTGCGCGTTGAACAGCAGCAGGAACGAGCTGTCCCGGTGGCGCTGGCCGTACTGGCCGCGCTCGCCGATGCCGTCGCCGTTGACGAACAGGGCCACCGAGCGGCCGAAGTCGTTGCCCCAGTCCTCGCCGGTCATCTCCCGGCCGTCCGGGGTGTACCAGGCCAGGTCCGGCAGCCCGGAGCCGGCAGCCCGGCCGCCCACCGGCAGGCCGGTGAAGAACCGGCGGCGGCGGAACACCTGGTGCCGGTTGCGGAACTCGGTGAGCCGGCGGACGAAGTCGAGCAGCTCGGTGTCGGCGCGGTCCCAGTCGACCCAGGCGATCTCGCTGTCCTGGCAGTAGGCGTTGTTGTTGCCGCGCTGGGTGCGGCCCAGCTCGTCGCCGTGGCCGAGCATCGGCACGCCCTGGGACAGGATCAGCGTGGCCAGGAAGTTGCGCCGCTGCCGGGCCCGCAGCGCCAGCACGCCCGGGTCGTCGGTGTCGCCCTCGACGCCGCAGTTCCAGGACCGGTTGTGGCTCTCGCCGTCCCGGTTGTCCTCGCCGTTCGCGTCGTTGTGCTTGTCGTTGTAGGAGACCAGGTCGGCGAGCGTGAACCCGTCGTGGCAGGTGACGAAGTTGATGCTGTGGAACGGGCGGCGGCCGTCGTCCTGGTAGAGGTCGGCGGAGCCGGAGATGCGGGAGGCGAACTCGGCGAGCGTGGCCGGCTCGCCGCGCCAGAAGTCGCGGACGGTGTCGCGGTACTTGCCGTTCCACTCGGTCCACTGCGGCGGGAAGTTGCCGACCTGGTAGCCGCCGGGGCCGACGTCCCACGGTTCGGCGATGAGCTTCACCCGGCCGACCACCGGGTCCTGCTGCACCACCTCGAAGAACGTGGACAGGCGGTCCACCTCGTAGAACTCGCGGGCGAGCGTGGCGGCCAGGTCGAACCGGAAGCCGTCGACGTGCATCTCGGTCACCCAGTAGCGCAGCGAATCCATGATCAGTTGCAGTGAGTGCGGGCTGCGCACGTTCAGGCTGTTGCCGGTGCCGGTGTAGTCGACGAAGTAGCGCCGGTCGTCCTCGGAGAGCCGGTAGTAGCTCGGGGTGTCGATGCCCTTGAAGCTCAGCGACGGGCCGAGGTGGTTGCCCTCGGCGGTGTGGTTGTAGACCACGTCGAGGATGACCTCGATGCCGGCGGCGTGCAGCGCCTTGACCATGCCCCGGAACTCCTGCACCTGCTGGCCGAGGCGGCCCAGCGCGGAGTAGCCGTGGTGCGGGGCGAAGAAGCCGATCGTGTTGTAGCCCCAGTAGTTGCGCAGCCCCAGATCGGCCAGGCGGTGGTCGTGCACGAACTCGTGCACCGGCATCAGCTCCACCGCCGTGACGCCGAGCCGCTTGAAGTGCTCGATCATCACCGGCGAGGCGATCGCCGCGTACGTGCCGCGCAGTTCCTCCGGGATGCCCGGGTGGCGCATGGTCAGCCCGCGTACGTGGGCCTCGTAGATCACCGAGTGGTGGTACGGGGTGCGCGGCGGCCGGTCGTTGCCCCAGTCGAAGTACGGGTTCACCACCACCGACTTCGGCATGTACGGCGCCGAGTCGGTGGTGTTCATCCGGTCCGGGTCGCCGCCGACCTCGTAGTCGTAGACCGACGGGTGCCAGGTGATCTCCCCGTCGACCGCCTTCGCGTACGGGTCCAGCAGCAGCTTGTGCGGGTTGCAGCGCAGCCCCTCGGCCGGGTTCCACGGCCCGTGCACCCGGTAGCCGTAGCGCTGGCCGGGCTCGACGCCGGGGATGTACGCGTGCCAGACGTACGCGTCGACCTCCCGCAGCTCCACCCGGCGCTCGGTGCCGATGTCCCACTCGTCGAACAGGCACAGCTCGATCTTCTCCGCCACCTCGGAGAAGATCGCGAAGTTGGTGCCCATCCCGTCGTACGTGGCGCCGAGGGGGTAGCTCTCGCCCGGCCAGACCTGCATGTCGCTCCTTCGGCCCATGATCGTGAGCGCATCGGGCAGGGGGCACCGCCGATGCGCACGCCGGTGATGCCCAGTCGTCGTCGCGGCCAATCCCCCCGTTCGGACCGTAACCGAATCCACCCTCCTGAGAACGGATAGACGTTCGGGTGTCATCCGTCACGATCGCCCTTTTCGAGATGCGCGGCGGCCGCCTATGGACTTTCCTGGATCCGGACCTGCGCCCGCGGGCCCGCTCGGCCGTTCGGCCATCCCTCACCACCGCTCGTCGCCGCCACCGATGCCGGCGTGCCTCACCATGCATGGACGGAGATCCACGTGACCACTCTGCGGGTCGGCGCTCAGCCCGCCACCGCGACGGACCGGCTCCACCGGCCCACCCTCACCTCCCGGCCGGCGCCCCCGTCGCCGGCCGGGGCCGGGCCCCGGACCCGGCGCATCCTGATGCTGTCGTGGGAGTACCCGCCGGTGCTCGTCGGCGGCCTCGGCCGCCACGTCCACGCACTCTCCGTGGCGCTGGCCGCCGCCGGGCACGAGGTCACCGTCGTCACCCGCCACGCCGAGGGCCCTCCCCTCGAGGAGTACGCCGACGGCGTCCGCATCGTCCGCGCCGCCGAGGACCCGGTCACCTTCCCCCTCGCCACCGGCTCGCTGCTCGCCTGGACGATGGCGTTCAACCACACCCTCACCCGGGCCGCGCTGCGCGCCGCCTCCGCCGGCACGTACGACGTGATCCACGCCCACGACTGGCTCGTCGCACACACCGCGATGACGCTGCGCGAGCACCTGGACGTGCCGCTGGTCAGCACCATCCACGCCACCGAGGCGGGCCGGCACCAGGGCTGGCTGCCGGAGGAGATGAACCGCACCATCCACGGCGTCGAGCACTGGCTCGCCGGCGAGTCCGGCCGGGTGATCGTCTGCTCCGGCTACATGCGCGACGAGGTGGGCGCACTGTTCGGCGTCGACGCCGCCCGCGTCGACGTGGTGCCCAACGGCGTCGAGCCGCACCGCTGGCGGGTGCCCGCGTCGGCGGTCGCCGCCGCCCGCGCCCGGTTCGCCGCCGACGGCCCGCTGGTCACGTTCGCCGGCCGCCTCGTGTACGAGAAGGGCGTGCAGCACCTGCTGGCCGGGCTGCCCCGGCTGCGCGAGCGGCACCCCGGGCTGCGCGCGGTGATCGTCGGCGACGGGCCGTACAAGGCGGACCTGGAGGCCGAGGTGCACCGCCTCGGGCTGGGCGGCACCGTCAGCATGCCCGGGTTCCTCGGCGGCACCGACCTGCCCGCCGTGATGGCCGCCTCGGACTGCTTCGCGGTGCCGAGCATCTACGAGCCGTTCGGCATGGTGGCGCTGGAGGGTGCCGCCGCGGGCGCGCCGCTCGCTGTCGCCCGTACCGGTGGGCTGGCCGAGATCGTCGAGCCGGGCGTCACCGGGATGACGTTCGCCCCGCACGACCCGGACGGCCTCGCCGAGGCGGTGCACACGCTGCTGTCGGACCGGGACCGGGCCCGTGCGCTCGCCCGGCGGGCCCGCGCCATGGTGCACGAGCAGTACGGCTGGGCGGCCATCGCGTCCCGTACGGCTGCCGCGTACGCCGCCGCCATCGCCGGCGACCCGGCGTTCACCGCCGCCCGCGCCCAGCACCGCATGGCACACGGCCAGCCCACGCCGCGCGTCCCCGAGGGCAACCTCCTCACCGCCGCCGGCCTCCGCTAGCGCGCCCTTCTCCCCCTCTCCCCCGCGATCTTGCACTTGGTGCCCCCAGGAGGGCCGCAATGCCCGGAAATGCCCGGGCACGGAGTGCAAGATCGGCGGGAGTGGGGCGGGGTGGGGTGGGGGCGCGTACGGGAAAGGCCGCCGGCCTCCGGATGGGGGCGGCGGCCTTTCGCCGGGGTTGCGTCAGCGCTGGGAGGCGGGGACGTACGCCCGCTCGGTGGCACCGGTGTAGATCTGCCGCGGCCGACCGATCTTGGTCTCCGGATCGTTGATCATCTCGCGCCACTGCGCGATCCAGCCGGGCAGCCGGCCCAGCGCGAACAGCACCGTGAACATCTTCGTCGGGAAGCCCATGGCCTTGTAGATCAGGCCGGTGTAGAAGTCCACGTTCGGGTAGAGCCGCCGGGACACGAAGAAGTCGTCGGCGAGCGCGATCTCCTCGAGCTGCACCGCGAGGTCCAGCAGCGGGTCCGGCTTGGCCATCCGGCCGAGCACGTCCTGGGCGGCCTTCTTCACGATGGCGGCGCGCGGGTCGTAGTTCTTGTAGACCCGGTGCCCGAAGCCCATCAGCTTCACGCCGTCCTGCTTGTCCTTCACCTTCTGCACGAAGGAGCGGACGTCGCCGCCGTCGGCCTGGATCTTCTGGAGCATCTCCAGCACGGCCTGGTTGGCGCCGCCGTGCAGCGGGCCGAACAGCGCGTTCACGCCGGCCGAGACCGAGGCGAACAGGTTGGCGTTGCTGGAGCCGACCAGCCGCACGGTCGAGGTGGAGCAGTTCTGCTCGTGGTCGGCGTGCAGGATGAACAGCATGTCCAGCACCCGGGCCACGACCGGGTCGACCTCGTACGGCTCGGCCGGTACGCCGAACGTCATCCGCAGGAAGTTCTCGACGTAGCCCAGCGAGTTGTCCGGGTACAGCAGCGGCTGCCCGATCGACTTCTTGTACGCGTACGAGGCGATGGTGGGGACCTTCGCCATCAGCCGCACCGTGGACATCTCCACGTGCTCGGAGTCGAACGGGTCCAGGCTGTCCTGGTAGAAGGTCGAGATGGCGCTGACGGCCGAGGAGAGCACGGCCATCGGGTGCGCGTCGCGGGGGAAGCCGTCGAAGAAGCGGCGCATCTCCTCGTGCAGCAGCGAGTGCCGCCGGATCCGCTCGCTGAACTCGGTGAGCTGCGTCTGGGTCGGCAGCTCGCCGTAGATCAGCAGGTAGGAGACCTCCAGGAAGGAGGACTTCTCGGCCAGCTGGTCGATCGGGTAACCGCGGTACCGCAGGATGCCGGCATCACCGTCGATGTAGGTGATGGCGGACGAGCAGGACGCGGTGTTCACAAAACCGGGGTCGTACGTGGTCATCCCGGTTTCCTTGAGCAGCTTGCTCACCCCGATCCCGGCGGGGCCCTCAACCGCGGACTGCACCGGCATCGACAGCTGCCCACCGGGGTGGTCGAGCTTGACTTCCGTCATCTGTTCCTCGCTTCGCCGGCAAGATCTTCGTTGAATTGCCTTCGCTTCTACCGTAATCACGGCGCGGAGAACACCGCTCGTCATGGTTTCGGGGTGAGGTGTGCGTCACCTGTTTCCCGGCCAGCCGGTCCGGAAACCGGATGGGAGCGCGGCCATGGGCACGTTCGGGAGGTCCGTCACGACAGCGTGAGCCGCCGCAGCGTCCCGTCGTCGCCGACCCGGTAGAGGTCGAGCCGGTTGGCTCCGGCGGCGAACAGCCGGTCGTCGGCGAGCAGCGCCGCGAAGCGCCGTCCACCGGCGTCCGGCGGCACCACGGGCACCACCGCGCCGACCGTCCCGTTGACCGCCACGGCGAGCCGGGTGCCGTCGGGCACGTCGTCCGGCACGGTGCCCCAGACCATCGCGGGCAGCCCGCCGCCGGCCGGGTCGACGGCGTCGAACGCGTCCCGGTTCGCCACCGTCGCGGATCCGCCGACCGGCACGTCACCGGCCCGGGTGCCGACGAGCGGGTCGACGGGAACCGGCGGGAGCGGGGCGGG
This sequence comes from Micromonospora sp. CA-248089, assembly GCF_050948515.1. Lineage (NCBI taxonomy): Bacteria > Bacillati > Actinomycetota > Actinomycetes > Micromonosporales > Micromonosporaceae > Micromonospora > Micromonospora sp. CA-248089. The sequence continues at coordinate 2,948,866 of NZ_CP192016.1, read as the reverse complement.
CACGCCGCCGGTGACGGTGACCGGCTGGCCGGGGCGGTCGTAGAAGCGTTTGTCGGCCCGCTCGCGCGGCGCCGCCTTCGCCGACCGGCCGTCCATCCGCCACGGCACCCGCATGTGTGTCTCGTCGGCGATCGTGGGCAGCAGGTCGACGTGCTCCCAGTTGCGGTCGTCCACCCGTCCGGTGCGCTGGCCGGGTTCCTTGACGAACATCGGCACCCAGGCCACCTCGTTCGCGGCGTGGTCGATGGCGTCCATCCCCCGCCCCTGCCAGTCCCGGCGGAAGCTGACGCCGTGGTCGGCGGTGACCACCACCAGCGCCTTGTCGTAGAGGCCGGTGGCGCGCAGCGTCCGCAGCGTCTCGCCGATCAGCCGGTCGGTGTAGCCGAGCTGGGCGAGGTGCCGGGCCCGGGCCAGGTCGACCCAGCCGGCGCCGTCGTTCGGCAGGTCGTCCGGCGCCGCGTAGTGCGCCCCGGACGGCAGGTACGCCCACGGCGAGTGCGGCATCAGCAGGTGCAGGAAGTGCAGCGTGGGCCGGGTGTCGGGGCGCAGCCCGGCGAGGAACGAGGTGAACCGGGCGGGCTGGTTGTCGTCGAGGGTGTCCCAGCGGAACTTCGGGTCGTCCGGGACCGGCTCGGCGGCGTCCAGGCCGGCCTCGGCGGCGGTCCGCTCGCGGTAGGAGTCCTCCGGGTCGATCCGGCTGTCCACCGGCGCGGCGATGCGGCCGAGCAGCCTGCCGCTCTCCCGGACCAGCACGCCGAGCCCCTGTTCCGGGGTGGTGGCCTGCTCGCAGCGGCTCGGCGGGCAGAGCCGGGTGATGCTCTCCTCGGCCTTGATCCGGTAGAGGCCGCCGAGCGCGGTGAACAGGTTGTCCGGGTACTGCGAGTAGTGCGGCGCCGATCCCCGCTCCGGGTAGCGCCCGGTGAGCATCGCGGGCAGCGCGTAGGGCGTCCAGCCGCTGACACCGGTGGCGTTGCGGTACCACGTCGACCCGCCGGCCAGCGCCGCGAAGTTCGGGTAGCGGGCGGCGTCGATCCGACCGTCCGGCCCGAGCAGGGAGACGAGCGGCAACTCGTCCAGCACGATCATGACCACCGGCGGGTGCGCGCCCGCGCCGGCCACCCCGGCGGCGCCGCCCTCGCCGCGCGGCAGCACCACCGCCGAGGCCGGCGAGGCGAACAGGAACAACCCGACGAACACCAGCGGCCCGGCGGCGGCGGCCCGCAGCACCCGCCGGGGCGCCCGCCACCGCCGGTGCGCGGCCGCCCCGGCGGCCCCGCCCACACCGGCGACGACAAGCAGGGGTACGCCCCGAAGCGGCGTCAGGTGCCGGCCGACCTGGACCGCCAGCGCGGCGAGCAGCAGGCCCACGAACGCGGTGTGCACGGCGGCCCGGGTGACGCGTCCGGCGGGCAGCGCGAGCGCGCCCAGCAGCGCGAACAGCACTGTCGGCGCGAACGCGATCAGGGCGACCAGGAGCAGCACGTCGGCCCGGGAGGCGCGGTGGAACAGGAAGAAGTCGGGGCTGCGGCCGAGCACGTCGAGCAGCGGCTGGGTGACCACCAGCCCGACCAGTGCCGTCACCTCCGCCAGCCGCGCCGCCTCGGCCCGCCACCACGGCCGGCGCTCCTGCCGGTCCGGTGCGGCCGCGTGATCCCGGGGTGGCGCGAGGGTGCCCTCAGCCACCTACCACCACCTGGTAGAGCGTGCGGGTGCCGGACGGCAGCTCGGTACGGGCGACCACTCGGCCCCGGCGGGCGAGCAGCGCCTCGAAGGCGTCCCGCCGGTAGTCCGGGAACAGGCCGTCCGGCTTGTTCGCCAGCAGGCGGCGGGCCATCGGGTCGTCCGGGTGGACGAACTCCACCACCAGGCTGCCGCCGGTGGCGGTGAGCGCGGTGAGCTGGTCGAGCACCTCGGGCAGCGGGACGTTGCGCCCGATCGCGAGGTGGTGCACCACGGCCAGGGCCAGGACGGTGTCCGCGCGGGCCCGGTCGGTGAACGCGGCCCGCTCGACGCCACGCCAGCCGCCGCCCGGCGACGGGTCGGCCAGGTCCATCACCAGCGGCAGGATGCGCGTCTCGCCCTCGTCGCGCAGCGCGCGGTAGAGCGTGTCGACCACTGCCGGGTCCTGCTCGACCGCGACGACGTGCGCGACGTGCCGGGCGGCGATGCGGGCGTACCGGCCGTCGTTGGCCCCCAGGTCCAGCGCCGCACCTCCTCCGACGGCGGCCACCGCCCGGTCGACGAACTCCTCCTTGGCCTGCCGGTCCGGCACGGAGTACGCGCAGGTGCGCTGGTAGTCCGACCAGTGGCTGTCGCCGGGCCGGTGGTCGAGGCGGCGGACCAGCTTCGTCAGCCCGCGTACCGTGGCCAGCGCCAGCTCCCGGGAGAACCCGGCGGCGCGCAGCTGGGCGCGGACGTCAGTGGTGCTGGCGGCGGAGTTGCGGGCCTGCATGGCGCCGTGCAGGTGCACGTGGGTGGGCACGCCGGCCCGCCAGCGCCGGGTGCCGCCGAACAGCCGGCGCATCTGGTCCGGTTCGACGCCGTCGACGCGGGCGCGCAGGAACGGCTGGAAGTCCAGCCCGAGGTGGGCCTGGATCAGCAGCGGGTAGAGCAGCGTCTGGCAGAACTGCCGGTAGCCGGCCCACGGTTCGCCGTCGCGCAGCGCCTCGAACGAGCCGACGTCGATGAAGACCGGCCGGGCCCCACGCCACTGCACGTTGTACGCCGAGCCGTCCTTGGTGGTGAAGCCGGCCTCGAGGGCGGCCCGCAGCACGTCCAGGTGCAGCAGCGCGGCGTCGCGCAGCATCGCGGACGACCACTCGTAGGGGTGCGAGACGAACGGGATCCGCTCGTGCCGCAGCACCGCGGTCCAGGGCGCGTCGACGGGGGTCGGGGTCAGTTCCTCGGTGCCGACGATCTGCCCGGTGGTGACGGCCTGCCGGAAGAAGTCGGTGACGGACAGCGCCCGCCAGTCCCGGGCGGAGCGCTCGTCGAGCCCGCGCAGCACCTCCTCGCCCCGGTGGAACACCCGGTTGCCGGGGTCGCGGAAGGAGCCGGGTTCGACGCGGACGCCGGTGTCGGGGACCGTCACGCCGCCGGGCCCTGGTCGGTGGGCTGACGCCGGAACCGGGACACCAGGCGGCGCCAGTAGAGCTTGGCGGCAACGGCCACCCCGGCCACCCCGCCGACCACCGCCTGCACGATGAGACTGCCGGATCCCGCGTCCAGGTAGGCCAGATGCGTCACGGCTGTTTTCCTTCCGTCGGTCATCGGAGCACGCCCGGTATGCGAGCTTTATTGCTCAGAGCCGGACTTGTCCCTCACCGTAACGTCTCGACGACCGGCCGCGCGGCCACACCGGCCACTCGTCCCCCGTCCGATCCGTTCAAGACGGGCCGGGCCGGTCGCGCCTACGGTGGCCGCATGACACCGCAGTTCGATCTGGTCGGGACCGTGGTCACCGACATGGCCCGCACGCTCGACTTCTACCGGCGGCTGGGGCTGCCGATCCCGGCCGGCGCCGAGACCGAGGGGCACGTCGAGGTCACCCTGCCGAACGGCGTACGGCTGGCCTGGGACACGGTCGAGGTGATCCGCAGTTTCCATCCCGAGTTCGACCCGTCCGGCGGCAACAACCGGATGAGCCTGGCCTTCCGGTGCGCCGACCCGGCCGAGGTGGACCGGTGGTACGCCGAGCTGACCGGCGCCGGACACCACGGTGAGATGCCGCCGTGGGACGCGTTCTGGGGCCAGCGGTACGCGGTCCTGCACGACCCGGACGGCAACGGCGTGGACCTGTTCGCCCCGCTGCCCGCGGCCGACTAGACAGCCCCGGCGGCCGGCTCGGGTGCGGCCGGCCCCGACTGGTCAGCTCGCCTGCGGGCGGCCCGGGGCCGGGGCGAGCAGCCGGGTCGGCGGCACCCCGGCCAGGTCCCGCACCTCGCGGGTCAGGTGGGCCTGGTCGGCGTACCCGCTGCGCACCGCCACCTCGGCGAGCGCCGCGCCGGTGCGGGCCAGGTCCAGCGCCCGACGCATCCGCAGGATGCGGGCGAGCGTCTTCGGGCCGTACCCGAACAGGGCCCGGCTGCGGCGGTGCAGGGCGCGCGGGCCGAGGCCGACCTCGACGGCGGTCGCGGCGACTGTTGCCCCGGCGGCCAGACGGGCGGCGACGTGCGCGCCGAGCGGGTCGGGGCCACCGGCGGCGCGCAGCCGGGCGCGGGCGACCCCGGTGAGCACCGCGGCGGCCCCGTCGCCCGGCGTGGCCATCGCCACCTCGACCCGCTCGGTCACCTCGGCGGCGGCGCGGCCCCACAGGTCGGCCAGCGGTACGCGGCGGTCCCGAAGCTCCTCGGCCGGCACCCCGAACACGGCCGGGCCGGTACCCGGCGGCAGGCGCAGCCCGATCCACCGGTCCCCCGGCGCGGACCGCGACAGGTGGGCGGTGCGGTCCGGACCCGCGACCAGCAGCCCGGACCGGCTGGACCAGAGCAGATCCAGGCACCCGTCCGGCAGCACCCGCGTCTCACTCCCGCCGGACACGCTGCTCCACAGCACCCCGCCGGGGATCCCCGCCGCCTCCCACTCCCGGTACACACCCCAACCCTGCCACCCTCCCCGTCGATCATGAAGTTGACGGCACCGACGCCCGGCGTGTCGCGCCGCCAACCTCATGATCGACGGGGTGTTCGGGGGCCGGGTCAGGGGCGGTGGTGCATGGCCAGCCGGAGCAGGAGGAAGCGCAGGGCGGTCGCGGCCAGGTTGGCGGCCACCAGAACGGTCAGCTCCCATCCTCGGCTCGGGGGTGTGGTGGCGTGCAGCACGGCCAGGGAACCGCTGGTCAGGGCCAGGCCGAGCGCGAACGCCAGCAGCCCCTGGAGGTGGTGCCGACCGGCGTGCCGGCGTCCGCTGACCCCGAAGGTGAGCCGCCGGTTGGCCGCCGTGTTCGCGACCGCGGTGAGCAGCAGCGCCAGCAGGTTCGCCGGTTGCGCCCCGAGCGGGCCGCGGGCCAGCAGGAACAACAGCAGGTACGCGAGCGTGCTCGCCACCCCCACCGCGGCGAACCGCACGAGCTGGCGGGGCAGGCCGATCGGCACCTGCGCCGGCGGGACCGGCAACGGCCCACGGCCGAGCTGGGCGCGCAGCTGCGCCAGCGGCAGCGCCCCGGTGACCAGCGCCCGGCCCAGCCGCCCGATGCCCCGCAGGTCGGCCAGCGCGGTCGCGACGATGTCGACCCGGCTGTCCGGGTCGTCCACCCAGTCCACCGGCACCTCGTGGATACGCAGCCCGGCCCGCTGCGCCAGGACCAGCAGCTCGGTCTCGAAGAACCAACCCTTGTCGCGGACCAGCGGCAGCAGTTCGGCGGCCACGTCGGCGCGGATCGCCTTGAAACCGCACTGGGCGTCGGAGAAACGCGCCGCCAGCGCACCGCGCAGCAGCAGGTTGTAGCCGCGCGAGATGACCTCCCGCTTGGCACCCCGGACCACCCGGCTGGTGCGGGCCAGCCGGGTGCCGATGGCCAGGTCCGAGTGCCCGGAGATCAGCGGCGCGACCAGCGGCAGCAGCGCGGCCAGGTCGGTGGACAGGTCCACGTCCATGTACGCGAGCACCGGCGCCGGCGACGCCGACCACGCGGCCCGCAGCGCCCGCCCGCGGCCCTTCTCGTCCAGGCGCAGCACCCCCACCTCGGGCAGCTCGTCGGCGAGCGCCCGCGCCACCGCCGGCGTGCCGTCCACGCTGGCGTTGTCGGCCACCGTGATCCGGAACGGGTACGGGAAGTGCGCGGTCAGGTGCGCGTGCAGCCGCCGGACGCAGGGGCCCAGATCGGCCTCCTCGTTGTAGACCGGCACCACCACGTCGAGCACCGCGCTACCGGCGGCGGGCCGGGCCTGCACGGCGGCCCGGGGCACGTACGTCTCCGTCACGGCTCAGCCCTGCTTCCCGCTGCTCAGGTCGTACACGGTCACGCCGTCGACGGTGGTGGCGGTGAAGGTGTCGGCGACCCACGCGGCGATCTCGGACGAGGCGTTGCTGCCCCCGTTGGCGCGGAACCCGCCGCCGCCGAGGAAGTAGTGGATCCGCCCGTCGGCGACGTACCGCTGGAACTGGGCGAGCGTCGGCGACGGGTCGCTGCCGTTGAAGCCGCCGATCGGCATGACCGGCCGGCGCGTGGCCAGCTGGTAGCCGGAGGCGTTGTTCGAGCCGATCGTGGCGGCGACCCAGGTGTAGTCGTCGGCGTCGGCGGTGAGCAGCGCGGTCATCTCGGCGCTGGGCTCACGGGCGTCGAGCAGCCCGCCCATGCCCCCGCCGCGCTGCCCCCGCCCCTCCGGCCCGGTCCCGCCGCTGCCGGTGCCACCGGTCCAGCCGGGGAAGCCGCCCTGGCCAGGGATGCCGCCCGGCGTGGTGCCGTCCTGCCCGGTGCCGCCGTCCTGACCGGTGCCGCCCTCCGGGCCGGTGCCGCCGGGCGCGCCCGGGGCAGAACCACCATCCGGGAATCCGGGGAATCCACCAGCGTTCGCCCCGCCGTTCTGGCCGGTGCCGTTCTGGCCGGTGCCGTCCGGACCCGTGCCATTGGAGCCGGTGCCGTTCGGAAAGCCCGGGAAGCCCGGGAACTGCCCGCCGCCCGGACCACCGGGGAACTGCCCGTTCGCGCCGCCCGGCATCCGGCCGCCCGGTCCACCGGGGCCGCCGAAGCCACCCGCTCCGGCCGGCCCGGCGCTCGGGATCGAGCCGGAGTGCGGGGTGGCGGCGGTCTGCATCGCGTACGCGGCCGGCCCGGCCAGCGCCACCGCGATCCCGGCGACAGCCACCACCGGCACGGCCCACCGCACAACCCGCCCGGCGAACCCGGCCCGGTGCCCCACCGTCGCCCCCGCCGCCGCCTCGGAGTGGACCAAGGAGTTCGCGTCTCCCTGAACGCCACTTCCGGACACAAACTCCTTGATCACCGGGGCGGGCGGGGAGGCGAGGGAGGGCGGGGAGGCGAGGGAGGGCGGGGACCCAGGGGAGGCCAGGGAGGGCGAGGCGGGCGGGACGGTCCGGTGGGTGAGGAACGCCGAGGTGACCAGGAGGGCGGCCGCGGTCAGGCCGAGGGCCAGCACCGTGGGGCGCAGCCAGGGGTGCCAGTCGGGGGTACGGCCGAGCAGGTGCCAGGACCACCAGGCGGTGACCGCCAGCGCGCCGGCCAGCACCAGTGTGGCGGCGAGCCGGCGCCACCGGGCCGGTGCAGCGCCTGCCGGCGCCGGTGCCGCACCGGCCCGCCACAGCACTGTGACGCCGATGCCGACCAGCGCGCCGACCGCCGGGGCCAGGGCGACCGTGTAGTACGCGTGGAAGATCCCGGACATGAAGCTGAAGATCAGTCCGGTGACCAGCAGCCAGCCGCCCCACAGCAGCAGACCGGCCCGGGTCCGGTCGGTACGCGGCGCCCGCCCGGCCAGCCACAGCCCGGCGACCAGCAGGATCAGCGCGGCCGGCAGCAGCCAGGAGATCTGCCCGCCGACCTCGGTGTCGAACATCCGCAGCAGCCCGGTCCGGCCGGAGAACGGGCCGCCGCCTCCCCCACCGGGCCGGCCGCCGCCGACGCTGCCCACCTCGTCGCCGGTGAGGCGGCCGAGGCCGTTGTAGCCGAGCGTCAGCTCCAGGATGCTGTTGTTCTGCGAGCCGCCGATGTAGGGGCGGGCGCTCGCCGGCACCAGCTCGACGACCGCCACCCACCAGCCGGCGGAGACGACGACGGCGAGCCCGGCGAGCAGGAGCTGGCGGATCCGCCGTCCGAGGCCGGTCGGCGCGGCCAGCAGGTAGACCACGGCGAAGACCGGGATCACCAGGAACGCCTGGAGCATCTTGGTGAGGAAGCCGAAGCCGACGAGCACGCCGGTCAGGGCGATCCACCGGGTGCTGGCCGTCTCGACCGCGCGCACCGTCGTGTACGCGGCGGCGACGAGCAGGAACACCAGCAGCGCGTCCGGGTTGTTGAACCGGAACATCAGCGTCGCCACCGGGGTGAGCGCGAGCACCGCGCCGGCGAGCAGGCCGGCGGCCGGGCCGTACCAGCGGCGGACGGTCGCGTACAGCACGCCGACCGAGGCGACGCCGAGCAGCGCCTGCGGCACCAGGATCGACCAGCCGTTCAGGCCGAAGACGCGGACGGACAGCGCCATCAGCCACAGCGAGGCGGCCGTCTTGTCCACGGTGATGGAGTTGGCCGCGTCGGACGAGCCGTAGAAGAACGCCGTCCAGCTCTGCGAGCCCGCCTGGACGGCGGCCGAGTAGAACGCGTTGGCCCAGCCGGAGGCGCCCAGGCCCCACAGGTAGAGCAGCGCGGTCACGGCCAGCAGGCCGAGCAGGGCCGGTCGGGCCCAGCGCGGGTCGCGGTCGGTGCGGGTCTTCCGGGGTACGGGCGCAGCGCCCGGCAGGCTCTCGGTTCGGTCCATGCCGGCAAGCCTCGGAGGGCCCGCTGGCCCGCTCCCGTGTGTGGCCTATGCGTCTGCTGTGGATCCGGGCAGCCACACCGTGAACGCGGTGTGGCCGGGCCGGCTGACCACGTCGACCCGGCCGTGGTGCGCCTCCACCACGGCGGCGACGATGGCCAGGCCGAGGCCGGTGCTGCCCTGGGCCCGGGAGCGGGAGCTGTCGCCGCGGGCGAAGCGCTCGAAGACCTCGGGCTGCAACTGCTCCGGAATGCCGGGGCCGTCGTCGGTGACGCGCAGCTCGACGCCTCCGGCGGCGGGCGCGAGCCGGACGGTGACGGTAGTGCCGGCCGGGGTGTGCACCCGCGCGTTGGCGAGCAGGTTCGCCAGCACCTGGTGCAGCCGGTGGGCGTCGCCGGTGACGGTGAGCGGCTCGTCGGGCAGGTCGAGTTGCCAGCGGTGGTCGGGGCCGGCGACGTGCGCGTCGCTGACCGCGTTCACCGCCGTGGCGGTCAGGTCGACCGGCTCGGCGGCCAGCGGGCGGCCGGAGTCCAGCCGGGCCAGCAGCAGCAGGTCGTCGACGAGGCTGGTCATCCGGGTGCTCTCCGACTCGACGCGGCGCAGCGCGTGCGCCACGTCGGGCGGCACCTCCTGATGGCCCCGGCGGGCCACCTCGGCGTACCCGCGGATGGCGGCCAGGGGTGTGCGCAGCTCGTGGCTGGCGTCGGCGACGAACTGGCGTACCCGTGTCTCGCTGGCCTGCCGGGCGGAGAGCGCGGCGGCGACGTGGCCGAGCATCCGGTTGAGCGCGCCGCCGACCTGACCGACCTCGGTGCGGGGATCGGTGTCGACGGCCGGGACCCGCACGGACAGGGCGACCTCACCGCGGTCCAGCGGCAGTTCGGTGACCCGGGCGGCGGTGGCGGCGACCCGGTTGAGCGGGCGCAGCGTGGCCCGGACGATGAGCGTGCCGAGGGCGCCGGCGATGACCAGGCCGGCGCCGATGACCCCGGCCTGCGCGACGATCATCCACATGACCGTGTCGTCCACCTGGGCCAGCGGGATCGCGAGGACCAGCACGTCGCCGTCGCCGCGCGGCGAACGCAGCGCGACCGTCCGGTAGTCGCCCCGGTCGCCGACGGCGACGGTACGCGGGCGTTCGCCGACCGGTACGCCGGCCAGCGTCGTCAGGTCGCCGGCGGGCACCTCCTCGCTGCCACCGCTCTCGGACCGGATCCGGCCCACGGGTGCGGCGGCGGCGGGCACCCGGACCGCGATCGAGCCCGGTGGGAAGCCGCCGGGCGGGTCCGGCGCCACCTCGTCGTCGTCCGGTGGGAGGGGCCGCTGGTCCGGGCGCGGCGGGTCGATGCCACGGCGGGCCCAGCGGTCGAAGTCGGCGGGCCGCCGGTCGCCGAAGCTGAGCTGGTTGTCGATCTGGTCGATCAGGAAGTGCCGCAGCGCCACTGTGGTCAGGCCGCCGATGCCGACGCTGACCAGTGCCAGCAGCGCCACCACGGAGAGCACGAGCCGGCGGCGCAGCGACCAGCCGGCCAGGCGGCGGCGCAGCCGTCCGCGCCCGTCACTCGGCGGGTTTGAGGACATAACCCGCCCCGCGCAGGGTGTGGATCATGGGCGCCCGGCCCGCGTCGATCTTCTTGCGCAGGTACGAGATGTACAGCTCGACCACGTTGGCCTGACCGCCGAAGTCGTAGTTCCACACCCGGTCGAGGATCTGCGCCTTGCTGAGCACGCGGCGCGGGTTGCGCATGAGGTAGCGCAGCAGCTCGAACTCGGTGGCGGTGAGGGTGATCAGGTCGTCGCCGCGGCGTACCTCGTGGCTGTCCTCGTCGAGGGTGAGGTCGCCGACGGTGAGCACCGCCTCCTGGCGGGCGGCGACCGCGAAGCCGGATCGCCGCAGCAGCGCGCGCAGCCGGGCGATGACCTCCTCCAGGCTGAACGGCTTGGTCACGTAGTCGTCGCCGCCGACGGTGAGCCCGGCGACGCGCTCCTCCACCGCGTCGCGGGCGGTGAGGAACAGCACCGGCACGCTCGGGGACTCCTCGCGCAGGCGCCGCAGCACCTGGAAGCCGTCCAGATCGGGCAGCATCACGTCGAGCACCACGGCGTCCGGGCGGAACTGGCGGGCGGTGCTGATCGCCGCCATCCCGTTGCCGGCGGTCGCGACCTGCCAGCCCTCGTACCGCAGGGCCATGGACAGCAGGTCGGTGAGGGTCGGCTCGTCGTCCACGACGAGCACCCGCACCGGTTCGCCGTCCGGTCGGTGCAGCTCGATGCGGCCCTGCGCGGACTGCGCGTTCATGACCATGCCCCCATCGTGGGCGGACCCGCTGTCGCCGGGCTGTCCCGATCCTGTGTACCAGCTGTGCGCGCCCTGCGGTGACGATCCGGGCAGGTCGGGCCGGGTCTTCCGTACCCGGGCTACCCGGTGGTAACTTCCCGGCATGTCCATCGACGGTCGTTTTTCCGGCCGGCTGGCCGGCAAGGTGGTGCTGGTGACCGGCGCGGCCCGGGGCATCGGCGAGCACACCGCCCGCCTCGCCGCCGCCCGCGGCGCCCGGTTGTCCCTCGTCGGGCTGGAACCCGACCGGCTGGCCGCGCTCGCCGCCGAGCTGGGCCCGGGGCACGTCTGGTTCGCCGCCGACGTCACCGACCAGCAGGCGCTGGCCGAGGCGGCCGACGGCACCGTGGCGGCGCTGGGCGGGATCGACGCGGTGGTCGCCAACGCCGGAGTCGCCAACCGCGGCACGATCGCCGTCGGCGACGTCGAGGCGCTGGTGCGTACCGTCGAGGTCAACCTGATCGGGGTCGTGCGCACCGCCGCGGCGACGGTCCCGGCGCTGGTCGACCGGGGCGGCTACCTGCTGATCGTCTCCTCGGCCGCGGCGTTCGCCGCGCTGCCCGGCATGGCCGCCTACTGCGCCTCCAAGGCGGGCGTCGAGCAGTTCGGCAACGCGATCCGCCTCGAACTGGCGCACCGGGGCGTGGCGGTGGGCACCGCCCACCCGTCGTGGGTGGACACCGACCTGGTCCGCGAGGCGCGCGCCGACCTGCCGGCCTTCTCCACGGCGCTGGCCAGGCTGCCGTGGCCGCTGCGGCGTACCACCACTGTGGCCGAGTGCGCCGAGGCGTTCGTCAGGGCCGTCGAGCGCCGCAGCCGCCGGGTGTACGTGCCGCGCGCCGTGGCCGGTGTGCAGGCCGTACGGTCGGTGCTGGTCAGCCCGCTGGCCGACCGCCTGGTGGGCCGCACCGCCCGGGCCACCGTGCCGCTGATCGAGGAGCAGTCCCGGGCACTGGGCCGGGGCTTCGGCGCCAGCACACCGCAGGGGCGGCCGTGACCGCGCCGGTGGAGGTCGTCTACGAGCGCCGGGGCGCCGGGCCCGCGCTGGTGCTGCTGCACGGCATCGGTCACCACGGCGGCGCCTGGCGCCCGGTGCTGGACCGGCTCGCCGAGGCGCACGACGTGATCGCCGTCGACCTGCCGGGCTTCGGGCGCTCCCCGATGCCCACCGCCGGGCTGCCCGCCGACATGCCCGGCCTCGTCGCCGCCGTGGCCGAACTGTTCACCGCGTTCGGGCTGGAGCGCCCGCACGTCGCCGGGAACAGCCTCGGCGGGGCGATCGCGCTGGAGCTGGCCGCGCTCGGGGTGGTCTCGTCGGCCACCGCTCTGTCGCCGGCCGGCTTCTGCACCGCGCGTGAGCTGCGCTGGGCGCTGACCGTGCTCTCCCTGCACCGCAACGCGGCCCGGCTGCCCGAACCGGTGCTGCGCCGCCTGTTCGCCGCGCCCGCGCTGCGGATGCTGGCGATGGGCATGATCCTGGCCCGGCCCAACCGGATGGCACTGGACGACGCGCTCGCCGACGCCCGCGCGCTGCGCCAGGCGCGGGCGTTCCGCGCCGTCGCTCGCGCCGGGCGGGGGTACGCCTACGCGGGCGCGCCGACAGTGCCGGTGACGGTGGCCTGGGGTACGCGGGACCGGATCCTGCCCTACCGGCAGGCCGCGCTGGCGCGTACCCGGCTGCCCGCCGCGCGGCACCTGGACCTGCCCGGCTGCGGGCACGTGCCGATGCACGACGACCCGGAGCTGGTCGCCTCGGTCATCCTGGGCACCACCCGGCCGGACTGAGCCTCACTCGGTCGCGCCGAACGGGAAGGTGTGCACGTACCGCATCGTCCAGCCGCCCGGCGACGCGTGGTCGTCGCGTTCGTAGAGGTGGTCGGCCACCCCCTCGGCCGGTTCCTCCGGATGGCGCAGCACCCATCGCGGCGGCGGTGCGCCGTCCGGCCCGGCGGGTAGGTCCCGGGTCAGCTCGTCGGCCGGTCCGCCGACGAACCGTACGCGCACCGCGGCCACCGCTGCCCTCCGTCCGTCGACGCCCTCGCCGCGAAGCTACCCCGCCGCGGTGCGAACCCTCGGCGGTTTGCACAGCTCCGGGGCCGGGTAGCGGGACCGGAGGGCACCGGACGAGGCGAGGAGTGGGCGATGCGGACGCTGGGCGGGCGGTACGAGCTCGAACAGCGAGCCGGCCTGGGTGGCATGTCGGAGGTGTGGCGCGCGCACGATCGCGTGCTGGACCGGACCGTGGCGGTGAAGCTCATCTCGCCCGCGCTGGACGGCGACGCCGTTTCGGTGGAGCGCATCCGGGCCGAGGCGCGGTCGGCGGCGCGGCTGGTGCACCCGAACGTCGCCAGCGTGCACGACTTCGGCACCGCGACGCTGCCGGACGGGCGGCCGGTGCCGTACATCGTCATGGAGCTGGCCGAGGGCGAGACGCTCGCCGCGCACCTGCGGGGCGGTCCGCTGGACTGGCGCATCGCGGTGCGGGTCTGCGCCGAGGTCTGCGCCGCGCTGGCCGCCGCGCACGCGCACGGCATCGTGCACCGGGACGTGAAGCCGGCGAACGTGATCCTCACCCCGTCCGGGGTGAAGGTGCTCGACTTCGGCATCGCCACCCCGGCCGGGGCGCCGGACCACACACCGGACGGCATCGTGGTGGGCACCCCGGCGTACCTGGCGCCGGAGCAGCTCGACCGGCAGCCGGCCACCCCGGCCGCCGACATGTACGCCCTCGGTGTGCTGCTCTACTACTGCCTGACCGCTGAGCTGCCGTACGAGGCGGGCAGCACCACCCAGCTGCTCGGGTCGCGCCGCCGCCGCCGGCCGCCCCGCCCGCTGCCCGAGGTTCCGGGGCTGCCCGCCGAGGTGGCCGAGCTGTGCGGGCGCTGCCTCGACGACGACCCGTGCGCCCGGCCGACCAGCCCGATGGCCGCGCTGCTGCTGGCCGAGGCCGTGGACGCCCGGGTCTACGTGCCGATGACCGCGCTGCTGCCCCGGCAGCGCGTGCCGCAGGTGTCCCCGTGGACCAGCCGGGCCGCCGCCGAGGCCACCGAGGCGATGGCCGTCGACGCCGCGACCAGCGGCCGGATCCGCTGAGCACACGTACTGGCTGCTCGGGCGCGGTTTCGCCGCTCGGGGTCCGGGAACGCGGTCCGGTGAGTGACGGGAGGAACGCGATGCCGGATCCGAGTTCCTGGCTGGCCGAGACGGCCACGGCGACCGCGGCGGGCGGTCACGTACGCACCGACGACGGCGGGCTCTCCTCCGCCCTGGCGTCCCCGCTGGCGCCGCACTGCACCGGTCTGACGCCGGAGCAGCTCCTGGCCGCGGCGTTCGCCTCCTGCCTGCACCACGCGGCGGTGGAGGCGGCCGGAGAGATCACCGACGAGGCGCACACCGTGCAGGTGACCGCCGAGGCGAAACTGGGCCGCGACGACGACGGCCGCTACCGGGCCGACGTGCACGCCGAGATCTCCTCGGCGGGACTGACCCGCGACCAGCTGGCCGATCTGGTCGCGTACGCCGACCGGCTCTGGCCGTTCTCCAGCGGCGACCCGAGCCGGCACCGGCTCACCGTGACCCCGGCGGAGAACGGCCGGCACTGAGATCTACCAGCGGAAGCCGGCGGTCACCGCCCGATGGTCGCTGGCCGGGGTGCGCAGCACCCCGGCGGCGGTCGGCGTGAGTCCCCGGTAGAGGACGTGGTCCGGGCGGGTGACCGGTAGTTCCGCCGGCCAGGTGAAGCCGAATCCCTGCCCGGCCTCGGCCTGCGCGTCGCCGAGCAGCCGGGTCAGCGGGTCGAAGACCCGGTCGGTGGTGGCGGTGTTCAGGTCGCCGAGCACCACGAGCCGGTCGGCCGGGTCGGCGCGTACGGCGTCGGCCAGCGCGGCGACGGTCTGGTCCCTGGTGGCGGTGTGCCCGGCCCGCGCGGAGCCGAGGTGGACCACGTACACGGCCAGGTCGCCCCGGGGCGCGGCCACGACGGCCCGCAGCGCGCGGTCCCAGCCCAGTCCGGTGTCCACGCCGTGCGCCTCGCGGATCGGCCACCGGCTCCACAGCGCGACTGTCGACACGACCGCCCGGTGCGGGTAGCGCTCGGCCAGCACCGGCGCCACCCGGTCGCCGTCGGCGACCTCCTGCAGCCCGATGAGGTCGGGGGCGTCGCCGGTGAGCGCACCGACGGTGGCGGCCGGGTCGGGGTTGCCCACGCGCAGGTTCTGGCTGACCACCCGCACCGCGGCGCCGTCCGCGGCGGCGGCCGGGGGCAGCCAGGCGCGGCCGTAGAGCCCGGCCCAGACCAGGGCCGGCAGCAGCACCGCCAGCAGCGCCGGCCGGGAGCGGCGCAGCAGGGCGGCGAGCGCGAGCAGCGGTACGGCGATCCCGAGCAGCGGGGTGACGCTGTCCACCAGGCTGCCCAGGCCGTGGACGTTCGGCACCAGCCGGTGCCCGGCCAGCAGCAGCGTGAGCAGCACGGCGCAGACGACGACGATCGTGCCGCGCCGGCTGCGGGGGCCGGGCGGGCGCTCGTCGATCATCGCTCCGTCACCGTCGGAATCGTATCGAGCGCCCGGGGCGCCGCGCGGTGGCCTCACCATGATCGGCGGCGGCCGGCCGGATCGCGGCGAGTCGATTCGGCGGGTCGGTGGACCGCCGCCGGAGGCAGGCCGCCCGACCAGGGCACCCTCGGCCGAACAGTGGAGCCGGGTGCACGCCGTCACCGGCTCGGCCCGACGTCCGCTTCGCACCGCCGAAACCGACATAGGCATTCTTTCGGGTACGCGAGGTTGGCGGTTTTCCTGATCCGCCACCCCTAATGCCACCCGCGAATCCGGCAGATTGTGGCGCATGCCACCAATCACCCCGATGGCAAAGGGCCGGAAGCTTTCTAGCCTCGGCGGGTGCACCCCGACCACCCCGATCATCAGCCGTTGCCCGCCAACCGCCCGGTTCGCCGAACGATTGACCCGGCATCAGCCGCTCGGAGGGTGGGACGTCACCGCGCCCCGGAACCGCCACGGCGCGGCCCGGCCCGGTCCGTATCCGGCCGGATCGCGGTGGCCACCGGCGTCACCTGTTGCCTCGGCCTGATCGGCGTGGCCGCCGTCGGCGAGACCGGCCCGGCGCACCTGGAGGTACGCGAGGCGGTCGCCGACCGGGCCGCCGCCGACCAGCGCGCCTCCCGCGACTTCACCCGGGTCGCGCCGCCGGCCGCCGCGGCCCTGCCACCACCGGCACCGACGCCCAGCGCGACACCGACGACGAAGAAGCCGCCGCGCAAGCCCGTACGTGCCCAGCGCCCCCGGCCGGTCGCCGGCCTCGACCAGCGGCAGATGGACAACGCCAAGGTCATCGTCGACGTGGGGCGGGACATGAAGATGCCCCGCCGGGCCCTGGTGGTCGCGCTGGCCACCGCCATGCAGGAGAGCAACCTCTACAACCTGGCCAGCGACGTGCTGCCGGAGTCCTTCGACCACCCGCACCAGGGCAGCGGCTCCGACCACGACTCGGTCGGGCTGTTCCAGCAGCGCCCCAGCAGCGGCTGGGGCACCGTCGCCCAGCTCATGCGGCCGGCGTACGCGGCCCGCGCCTTCTACGCCGCGCTGCGCGAGGTGCCCGGCTGGGCGGACATGAGCGTCACCGCCGCCGCCCAGGCGGTGCAGGTGTCCGCCTACCCCGACGCGTACGCCCGGCACGAGGGCCGCGCCACGACGGTGGTGGCGGCTCTGATCTGACCCGCGCGGGTCAGGCGGCGCTGCGACCGGGGCGCACACCCGCCGCGGCGGTGGGGGTGTCCACCGGCACCCGCTCGCCCCGCGCCCCGGCCAGGATCTCGTCGACCCGGGACTCCCGCCGGCGGCGCGCCAGCAGGGCCGCCTCGAACTCGCGACGCGCCCGCACGGCCTCGGCGTACGCCTCCTCCCGCAACCGACGGGCCTCCTCGCGCGCGGCCTCCAGCTCGGCGCGGGCCTGCGCGAGCAGCTCGGCGGCCTCCCGTTCGGCTGCCGACGGGCGGGACGCGCCCGTCTCGACCGGGGCGGTACGGCGATGCAGGAAGTCGCACAGGTGCAGGGCGTCCGACCGGATCTGGTCCCACTCCCGGCCGGCCCCGGCGGCACTCTCCGCACGCGCCGCCAGCCGCCTCAGGCGCAGGCTCAGCTCGTCCAGGCAGGCGTCCACCTGACGCCTGTCGTAGCCGGTCTCCACCACCGAGAACCTCATGCGTCGCCCCCCAGGCAGCCGGTCCGCGTCCCCACCAGCCGATCCTGCGGTCCGGGCACGGCCGGGCGCGGCCGTTCCCGCAAAATGTTCAGGATGCGGTGGCCCGGACTTCCGGCCCCTACGGGTGCTTCGGGAGCACGACCACCCGTCCGAAGAACTCGTCGATGCGGCGTACCACGTCGTTGAAGTCGTCCAGGTCGATCGGCTTGGTCACGTACGCGTTGGCCTGCAGGGTGTAGCTGCTGACCACGTCGGTGTCGGCGTTGGAGGTGGTGAGCACGACGATCGGGATGGTCCGCAGGCTCTCGTCACCCTTGACCTCGCCGAGCACCTGCCGCCCGTCCATCCGGGGCATGTTCAGGTCGAGCAGGATCACGTCCGGGCGCTGCGCCTCGGTGTGCCGGCCCTCGCGGCGGAGGAACTCCATCGCCTCCTGGCCGTCGGCGACCACGTCGATGACCTTGTCGACGTCCGAGTCGGCGAGCGCCTCCTCGATCATCAGGACGTCGCCCGGGTCGTCGTCCACCACCAGGATGCGAACGGGGCTGGGACTGTTCTGGCCCATCGGGTTACCTGCTTCGTGGTGAGGAGGGCGTCCGGCCGCACGGCCGGCTGCTGGCGGGGAAATGTACCGGATCAGGAGGCGGCCGACGCCGTCGGGTCGACCGTGTCGCGGTCGTGGTGGAGCACGTCCGCGAGCCCGGTCACCTGGAGCACCCGGGCGACCCGCCCGGTCGCCCCGGTGAGCCGCAGCCAGCCGCCGTCGGCGGCGGCGAGGTTGTCCCCCCGGACGAACGCCGCGATGCCGGTGGAGTCGCAGAACGTCAGCTCGGTGAGGTCGAGCAGCAGCTCGCGGTGCCCCTCGGCGATCACCCGGTCGATCGTCGAGTTCAGCTCGCCGGCTGTGCCGAGGTCGAGCTCGCCCGCCAGCCGGAGGCGGACGCCGCCCCCGTCCCGCTGGGCGTACGTGACGGTGAACGTCACCGTGGCCCCTCTCGCTCCCACCGCAGGCGAACCCTTGCAGTGGTGCAAGTATATGCGACGGCCCGTCGGGCGCCCGTCAGCGGCCCGCCGCCGCCAACCCGCCCACCAGGGCACGACCCCGCTCGATGAAGGCGGCCGCGCGCGGGAAGTCGCGCAGCTGCTGTCCATAGTGCTCCAGCGTCAGCCCGACCGCGCCGGCCGGCACCCCGCGGCTGACCAGGATCTCCACCAGCCACTCGACGAACCCGGTGAACAGCGTCGCGTCGTCCACGTAGAGCGCGGCGGCCAGGAAGTCCACGATGTAGCCGAGGTCGCTGATCGTGGAGTCGAGCTGCGCCGGCGTGTAGTCCGCCGTCGACGGCACCCGCTCCCGCAGGTCGGCCAGGGCGCTGTCGATCAGCTCGCCGCGCCGCTTGACCAGGCTGGCGTACTCGTCGTCGGCCAGGTGGTCCAGCCGCGCGGGCGGCGTCTCGCGCAGCGCCCGCTCGTCGGCCACCAGGTCCGCCGCGGACGGCGCGTCGGGCGCCCACGGCACACCGAGCACACGCGCCCACCGGCCGTCGTCACCGAAGCCCCGGCCACCGACCACCACCGGCACGTCGGAACGGCGGCACGCCTCCACCATCCGGTGCGCGTGCGGCAGCCGCATCGGCAGGGCGCAGGCGAGCGCCACCGCCTCCGCGTCGTAACGGTGCAGGTAGGACACCAGGTGCGCGGCCGGGACACTGGCCCCGAGGAAGATGACCTGCCAGCCGCGCAGCCGCAGCACCTCGGCCACCAGCCGGGCCGGCAGCGCGTGCCACTCACCGTCCATGCACGCCATCACGATCCGGCCCCGGGTCGGCCGGGGGTCGGCGTACGCGGCCACCGCGGCCACCACCCGCTCGCTGATGTGGGTGGCGGCGTGCTCCTGGGCCACGCTCCACTCGTTGCGGGCCCAGCGTTCGCCCACCTCGGCCTGGGCCGGGGCGACCAGGTCCAGCAGCACCCGCTCGGCCGGCACGCCCGCCTCCAGCAGCCCGCGGGCCACCGCCACCGCGGCGGACTCGTCGGCGTCGGCCAGGCACTCCAGATAGCTGGTGAAGGCGTGGCCCGGGTCGGCCCCGACGGTCGGCACGGTCACGCGGACAACTCCCTCGTTCGTTCGGTCACGTCCGGCACCGCGTGCAGATGCCGTGGCGTCCGCCCGGCCGGGCCGGTGGCTCGCAGCGCCAGCACCGCGATGTCGTCGTGGTCGCCGTGCGCCAGCCAGTCGCAGGTCACCTGCTCGATCCGCTCGGCGAGCGCCGGCGCGGGCATCCGGTGGCAGCCGCTCACCGCGTTGAGCAGCCGCTCGGCACCGAACTGCTCGTCACCGCGCCGGCCGCCACGCGCCTCGGTCACCCCGTCGCTGTAGAACAGGCACGTCTCCCCCGGCGCCAGGTGCACCGTCACCTCACCGATGCGGGGATCCGGCACCACGCCGATCAGCATGCCGCGCAGCGGCACCACCTCGACCTCGCCGGACTCCCGCAGCAGCAGCGGCGGGAGGTGCCCGCCGCCGGCCAGGGTCAGGGTCAGGCCGCCGTCGCGGTTCGGCCGGGCCACGCCGAGCACCATGGTGGCGAACCGGCCCTGCCCGTGCGCCTGCGTGGTCTCCAGCAACGCGTCGTTGAGCAGCTTCAGCAGCCGCCCCGGCTGGGTCTCGACCCGGTGCAACGCCTGCAGGCACTGACGCAGCTGGCCGGTGAACACGGCTGCCTCCACGCCCTTGCCCGACACGTCGCCGAGGAAGAACACCGAGCCACCGTCGGCGAGCCGGTGCGAGCCGTAGAAGTCGCCGCCGATGCGCAGACCGGCCTGCGCCGGCCGGTACGCGGTGCCCCACTGCACGCCGGTCGCGGCAACCGGCTCGACCGGCAGCAGGCTGGCCTGCAACGTGTCGGCGACCTCGGCCTGGTCGCGGTAGAGCATGGCGGTGGTCAGCGCCGCGCCGGCCCGGGCCGCGAACGCGCGGACCAGGTCCACGTCGGCCTCGTCGTACCAGCGGTCGGCGCGCCGGACCACCAGCAGCGCCCCGGCCGGTGCCTCCCGGCCGGGCAGCGGCACCACCCGCGCGGTGGCGCCGGAGGCGTCCAGGCCGGGCAGCCAGCCCGCCTCGGCCGCCTGCTCGACCAGCCAGTCCAGCTCGTGCGGCTCGGTGCCGGACAGGCCGGCCTCGATCGCGGCGGGCAGCGCCGGGGCGGGCAGCATCCCGCTGTCCACGACCGGCGCGCGGTCGTCCGCGCGTACCGCCCGCCACCAGCGGGCCCGGCCGGAGCGCGGGGCGAGCACCAGGACCGCCACGTCGGCCGCCGTGGGTACGGCCAGGCGCACCACCGCGGCGGCGGCCCGATCCGGGTGCAGCGGGTTGCCGAGCTTCTCGCCCACCACGGCGAGGAACGCCGATCGGGCACGTTCGGCCAGCAGCGCGTCGGCCCGGCTGACGCTCTCGGTGACGTCGTCGACGTACCAGCAACGCCGGCGATGGGACAGCGCGACCGGCCGGACGCGCAGCCGGCGCCCGTGGTGGGTGAACTCGGCCGGACCGTCGCCGCGCAGCGGGGCCGGGCCGGCGGCGGCCAGCAGCTCGCCGGGCGTCGCCTCGGGGATCAGCCGCTCCGCGACCGGGCTCACGTGCTGGACGACACCGTCGGCGTCGCAGACGACGAGGCCCTCGCGGAAGTGCTCGACCACCTCGGACCAGGTGGGGACGGTGCGGTCGCGGTCGGCGGCCAGCGGCGGCAGGGCGGACGGCACCGGCGCGGCGGCGGACCAC
Source organism: Micromonospora sp. CA-248089 (assembly GCF_050948515.1). NCBI lineage: Bacteria > Bacillati > Actinomycetota > Actinomycetes > Micromonosporales > Micromonosporaceae > Micromonospora > Micromonospora sp. CA-248089. The sequence goes on along the minus strand of NZ_CP192016.1, from coordinate 2,928,102 downwards.
GCCGGAGGCCGTGCGGCACTCGGCGTGGAGATCCGTCCGTCGCCCGGGTCGGCACCCCTGACGTCGGCAGCAGTCACCAGCTGAGCCCCACTCTCCTCGTCGGCACCCCGGGGCGCCGGACACGGCGCCTGTGGTCACGTCTCCTCGCCCACCCTACGCCGGTGTGCCGGGACCGCCACCCCACGGCGCTGCCGGCCCGCTCGCGCGTCCTGCGAGGTGACGGCGCTGTTGTTACGATTCTGTCATCCCGGCCCGACCGGCACCCCCGCGGAAAGGCGTGACGTGGTTTCTCAACGGAGAAGGCCCGAGGCGAGCCCGCTGAGCATCTCCGTGGATCGATCCGACCCGGCCGTCCCGGTGGTGGTGGTCGGCGGCGACCTGGCGTACGCCACGGCCGCCCCGCTGCGCGCCGAGATCGACAGGCTGCTCGCCGGGCGCCCGACGGCCCTGGTGTTCGACTTCGGCGACCTGCAGTTCATGGACAGCACCGGCCTGTCCGTGATCGTGCACGCCTGGCGGGAGGGCCAGCAGGCCGGCACCGCGATCGAGCTGCGCGCGGTGCCGCGGTTCCTGGAGACCATCCTCGACCTGACCGGCGTCACCGGTCTGCTCGACCGCTCGCCGGTCGACGACGCACCCGGCCACCTCGCGCCGGGTTCGGCCGCGTCCGCGTGACCCCGGGGGTTTCCCGCCGGTGCCCGGCTGGGAACATGGAAGCGTGCCCTCCCAGATGTTGACCATCGAGGTGGACCGGCTCGCCGCCGGTTCCGCCCGGGTGCGGCTGGCCGGGGAGCTGGACTTCGACACCGCGCCGGAACTCGTCGACGCCGTCGCCCACCTGCGCCGCGACGGTCACCAGGAGCTGGAACTCGACTTCGCCGGGGTGGACCTCTGCGACTCCTCCGGGCTCAGCGCGCTCGTGGTCATCCACCGCGCGGGCACCGGGGCGATCCGCCTGCTGAACCTGAACCCGCAGATCGAGCACCTGCTGGAGCGCACCGGCCTGGCCGAGCTGCTGGCCGCCCCGCCGCAGGAGCTGACCGACGGGGCCCGCGAGGCGGGCTGACCGCACCGGCCTGCCAGGCGGACCGGCAGCCGGTCCCCGGACAGGGGTGGCCCCCGACCCTGGGACCAGGGGCCGGGGGCCGGGAGGATGGCTCAGGCGGCGGGCGCGGCCTGCCGGTGCGGCGCGTCGTCGCGCGGACGCCCCGCGAGCGGAGGCTCGACGTCCTCCGGCGCTCCGGAATCGGGAGTCTGGAACAGATAACGGACGAAGTCCCCGCTCATGTCGTCGTCGTCCGCCCCGGGCCACTGCCCGACACAGTCGACGCCGACCACCTCACGTCCGCTGCCGTCGTGGTGCTCCAGCAGCGCCCAGAGGGTCACCGGGTAGGAGCGGGTGGCGTCCGGGCCGATCCGCCAGCGGGCGTACCAGCCGGGACGGGCGGGGACGATCTCCACGATCCGTTTCATGTCGACCTGCCCTTCCGCGTGCGTCGGAAGTTGTCCGGTCCGTCCGAGCCTGCCGCCCGCCGGGGTGAGCGCTCCTCACCCGCAGCGAATGAAGCCTCCGCCGGGCGGTCCGCCGTTACCTTCCCCGCAGCGCCGGGAACGCGGTCGGCGCAAGCGCAACCGACCCAGGAACGAGGTGCGACGATGCGCAAGCAGATGGAGGGCGACAACCAGCGCCGCCGGGCCCTGGCCCGCGAGGCCCGTGAGCGAGGGCTGCGGCCGAGCCAGACCGGCGCCAGCCTGAGCGCGTCCAAGCAGGTCACCTCGCTGGACCAGCACGACCGGTCCGGCCCGCCGCCGGCCGGACGGCACAAGCCGGACAGCACCCGGGGTGGCCCGGCGCCGCCGCCGGTCGCCGTCGCGGAGCAGCAGCGCCCGCTGCCGGACCCGGCGCCGTCACCCGGTGTCTCGATGGGCTACCGGGAACTCGTCGACGACGTGAGCCGGCGCGCCGGGGTGGACTTCACCACGGCCAAGGTCGCCGCGGAGGGCACCGTGCTGGCCCTGGCACAGGCGCTGGACGAGGCGGAACGGGAGCGGCTGCTGGAGGCGGTGCCGCTGACCCTGCACGACGTGGTGCCGGTGTACGGCATGGAACCCCGCCGCGACCTGCCCGGCTTCCTGGCCGAGGTCGGCCGGTACAGCCGCCTTACCCCGGAGCAGGCGCGCTACCAGGCCGAGGCGACGCTCGCCGCGCTCGCCGAGGCCGACGCGGATCTGGTCGAGTCGCTGCGCGTACCCGACGAGTTGCGTGACCTGCTCGGGCCGACCGACTTCGGCGGCGGCCTGGTGGGCGCGTCCTCGGCCACCGCGCCGCTGACCGAGGCGGAGCTGCGCGACGCGCTCGCGACGCTGCCCTACTGGTCCAGCGACCGGCGCTCGCTGGTGCGCACGATCGAGCTGCCCGGCGGCAACCTGGACCGGGTGCTCGACCGGCTGGACCGGCTCAAGTCCGACGTCGGGCGGTCGCCGCAGATCGGGCGGCCGGACCCGGACAACGCCGTGCTGACGGTCCGGACCCAGCAGGTCGACGGCGTGACGGCGGCGGACGTGGACCTCGCGCACCGGGTGGACGCGGCGATCGACGAGGCCGGCGCCGGAATGGCGGCCGGCTGACCCGGCGGCGGAACGGCCCCGGCCCCACGCGGGCCGGGGCCGCCCGTGGCCGCGCGGTACCGTGTCCCGCCGTGGATCACGACGACACCGAGGCCCTGGAGATCGTGGTGGACCCGGCCCGCCCGTCCGGGCGCACGCTGCTGGCCGACGGGGTCGAGCAGTCGTACGTGGACGTGGCCGACCCCCGGTACCTGCACTTCGAGTACGTGCGACGGATCGCCGCCGCGATCGACCTGGCCGCCCCGCGGGGTACGGCGCTGACCGCGCTGCACCTCGGCGGGGGCGCGCTGACGCTGCCGCGCTGGCTCGCGCGTACCCGGCCCGGCTCTAGGCAGCGGGTGATCGAGCGTCATCCGGGCGTGGTCGAGCTGGTCCGGCGGAAGCTGCCACCGTTGCCGCCGGAAGTCGTGGTGGCGCTCGGCGACGCCCGGGAGGCGGTGGCCGAGGAGCCGCCCGGGGCGTACGACGTGGTGGTGGCCGACGTGTACCGGGCGGCCCGGATGCCGCCGCAGGTGACCGCCGTCGAGTTCGCGGCGCGGGTGGCCCGGGTGCTGCGCCCGGACGGCCTCTATCTGGTCAACCTCACCGACCTGCCGCCGCTGGCGCACACCCGGGCGCAGGTCGCCACGCTGCGGGCGGTCTTCGCCGACGTCTGCCTGGTCGCGGACCGCCGGATGCTGCGCGGCCGCCGCTACGGCAACGTGGTGCTGGCCGCCTCGCCCGCCGCCGACCGTCTTCCGGTACGCCGGCTCGCCGCCCGCGTCGCCGCCGACCCGGTGCCCGGCACGGTTCTGCACGCCGCGACGCTCGACGCGTTCGCCGCCGGTGCTCTCCCGGTCACCGACGCCGACCTGGGCTGAGCCGGTTTCCGCCACGGCGCGGCGGGTAGCCGCGCCGGATGAGCACCGCCGAGGACCGGTCCACCGCGCGCCGGACGCTGATCGTGATCGGTCTGGTCCTCGCCACCGCGGCCGGGCTGGCCCTGGTCTGGGCCACCCGGCGGGTGTTGGTGTGGGGACTGGTGGCGGTGTTCTTCGCGGTCGCCCTCAAGCCGCTCGTGGACCGTCTGGAACGTCGGGTACGCCGCCGCGCGCTCGCCACGCTGCTGGTGTTCCTCGCCGCGTTCGCGCTGGTCGCCGCCGTGGGTGCGCTGATCGTGGTGCCGCTGGTGGACGAGGTGGGCCGCTTCGCCGACCGGGCGCCGGAACTGGTGCGCGAGGCACAGGCCGGGCGGGGACCGCTCGGGCGGCTGCTGGAGCGCTTCCACCTGCTCCGGTACGCCGAGCCCGGCCAGCTGCGCCGCTACGGCGCCCGGCTCGGCGACCCGACGGTCGGGGTGGTCCGGAGCGTGGCCCAGGCGGTCGCCGCCCTGGTCACCGTGGTGGTGCTGGCGTACCTGATGGTCCTGGAGGCGCCGAAGATCGTGGCCGCCACGCTGCGGCTCACCGGCGACGGCCCGGCGGCGCGGCTGCGGCGCATCGGGCGGGACTCGTCCCGGATCGTCACCGGCTACCTGAGCGGCAACCTGCTGATCAGCGTCATCTGTGGCGGTCTGACCTTCGTCGTGCTGTTCCTGCTCGGTGTGCCGTTCGCCGCGGTGATCGCGCTGGCGGTCGCCGTGTTCGACCTGATCCCGCTCGTCGGGGCCACACTCGGGGCGATCGCCGCGGCCGGCGCGGCGTTCCTGCACTCCCCCACCGCCGGGATCGTGGTGCTCGTCTTCTTCGTGGTCTACCAGCAGGTGGAGAACCATCTGCTGCAACCGGTCATCATGGCCCGCGCGGTTCGGTTGAATCCGCTGACGGTGCTGGTCAGCGTGCTGCTCTCGGTCGAGCTGGCCGGCCTGGTGGGAGCGCTGCTGGCGATCCCGGCGGCCGGTGTCGCGCAGGTGCTGCTACGCGAGTTCGTGCCCGCCGGGCGGGCGGCCCTGCCGCGGCCCGCCGACGGCGACCAGGCGGACACCGGCCCGGCCGGCGGTTCGACCACGGCGGAACGGCCGCCGGCCGGCGGGTGAGGGCCGGCCGGCGGGTGCGCGTGCGGCTAGCGCCGGTGGGCCAGCTCCGGCGACTCGCTCTCCAGCGGCACCGCGTTCCCCGGGACCAGCCCGAGTTGCACGGCGGGCCGGGGCAGCGTCGCGTCCAGCGCCCAGTCCGCGGCGACCCGGGGCCGGTTGCCGGGCATGGCGAGCAGGTGGTAGCCGCGGGTGACGGCCTTGGCGGGCAACCCGGCCAGCGGCACCTTCAGCGGGTTCGCCGCCGCGTCCTTGCCACCCAGGTCCACCACCCAGCCCAGGTCGTGGTGCTTGTACGACTTGCGCACGCCCTGCCCGTAGGAGGCGGCGATGTTGTGCGCGGCCAGCTTGCCCTGCCGCTGGGCGTGCTGCGCGGTCATCGCGCACACCTGCCCGGGGCGGGTGGGGTCGGGCACGGCGGCGGCGTCGCCGCAGGCGAACACCTCCGGGTAGCCGGGGACGTTGAGGAACTCGTCGACCACCAGCCGGCCCTTCTCGGTGCGCAGCCCCAGGTCGGCCACGAACGGATCGGGGCGTACGCCGACGCACCAGATGAGGCTGCACGTCGGGACGTACTCGCCGTCGGTGAGCATCACCCCGTCCGGCGTGGCCTCGGCGACCGAGGTGCCCATCCGCACGTCCACACCGCGTTTGCGCAGCACCCGGTCGGCGGTGACCGACATCCGCCGGTCCAGTTCGGGCAGCACCCGGGGCGCCACGTCCAGCAGCATCCAGCGCGGCCGGACCTTCAGGTGCGGACGCTGGGCCATCAGCCGGTCGGTGAACAGCTGCCCGTGCGCGGCCACCTCGGTGCCGGTGTAGCCGGCGCCGACCACCACGAACGTGGAGCGGGCCCGCTGCTCGGCCGGGTCGTCGGTCAGCTCGGCCAGCTCCACCTGCCGGACCACGTGGTCGTGCAGGAACAGCGCCTCGGGCAGGCCGCGGAAGCCGTGGGCGTACTCGGTCACGCCGGGGATCGGCAGCAGCTTGTTGACGCTGCCGACGCTGAGCACGAGCCGGTCGTACGCGAGCTGACCGTGGTCGCCCTCGATCGAGCGGTACCCGACCCACCGGTTCTGCAGGTCGACCCGGTCCGCCTCGCCGACCACCACGCGGACGCCGTCGAGCGTGCCGGCGAGCGGCACGGCGATCCGGGTCGGCTCCACCACTCCGGCCGCAACCTCGGGCAGCAGCGGCAGGTAGAGGAAGTAGTCGGTCGTGTTCAGCAGGACGATCTCGGCCCGGTCGCGGGCCAGCCGGCGCAACGTCTTGGCCGCGTGGTACCCGGCGAACCCGGCCCCCACGATCACCACACGTGGTTTCGTCATGCCTGCTGCCGTTCCCGGGCAGACCTGCGACAAACGTACCCATGATCCATCCATCGGCAGCTATATGGACATTCCTCGTGATCGGCGCGAGGATGCCGGGATGGGAAACCACGAGAACGCCGAGGGTCGACCCACGAGGTCGAGCCGGCGTACCTTCCTCACCGCCTCCGCCGCGGCCACCGCCGCCGCCGTCGCCACCCCGCTCACCGCCGCCCCGGCCGCCGCCGCGACCGGCGCTCCCCCGGGCCCCGGCCGTCCGGCCCGCCCGCAGCGGCCCGACCGCGAGCTGACCGCGCTGCTGCGCGAGATCGACAGCCGCCGGATCGAGGCCGTCGTGCGCCGGCTCGCCGCGTTCGGCACCCGCCACACCCTGTCCAGCCAGACCGATCCGGTACGCGGCATCGGCGCCGCCCGCGACTGGATCCACGCCCAGCTCTCCGGGTACGCGGCCGCGTCCGGCGGCCGGATGACCGTCGAACTGCAGTCGTACGTGCAGCAGCCCGCCTCCCGCATCCCCGTCCCGACCACCATCACCAACGTGGTGGCGACAGTGCGCGGCGACGTGACGCCCGAGCGGGTGTACGTCATCACCGGCCACTACGACTCCCGGGCCACCGACGTGATGGACGCGGTCAGCGACGCGCCCGGCGCCGACGACGACGCCTCCGGCGTGGCGGTGGTGATGGAACTGGCCCGGGTGCTGTCCACCCGCCGCACCGAGGCCACCATCGTGCTCGCCGCCGTCGCGGCCGAGGAGCAGGGACTGTACGGCTCGGCGTACCTCGCGTCGCAGCTGAAGGCCGCCGGCGCCGACGTCCAGGCCATGTTCAGCAACGACATCGTCGGCAGCAGCACCGCCGACGACGGCACCCGCGACCCGCGTACCGTGCGGTTGTTCGCCGAGGGCGTGCCGACCGCCGAGACCCCGGCCGAGGCGAGCGTGCGGCAGTCCGTCGGCGGCGAGAACGACTCGCCGTCGCGGCAGCTCGCCCGGTTCGTCACCGACGTCGCCGAGAACTCCGCCACCGGCATGGACGTGCGCGTCATCTACCGGCGGGACCGCTACCTGCGCGGCAGCGACCACATCTCGTTCCTGCGCGAGGGCTGGCCGGCCGGCCGGTTCACCGAACCGAACGAGGACTTCGCCCACCAGCACCAGGACGTGCGGGTCGTCGACGGGGTGCAGTACGGCGACCTGCCCGAGTTCTGCGACTTCGGCTACATCACCCGGGTGGCCCGGGTGAACGCCGCGACGCTGTGGTCGCTGGCCCAGGCGCCCGGCACGCCCAAGGGCGTCACAGTGGTGACCACGAACCTGACGAACGACACCACGCTGCGGTGGCAGCGCGGGCCCGAGCCGGACCTGGCCGGCTACGAGGTGGTGTGGCGGGAGACCACCGCCGACCAGTGGCAGAAGGTGCTGCCGGTCGGCGACGTCACCGAGGTGACCATCGACCTGTCCAAGGACAACGTGTTCTTCGGCGTACGGGCGGTGGACCGGGACGGGCACCGCAGCCCGGTCGCCTTCCCGAAGCCCGGCAGCTGAGGCCGGACGGTCACCGCCCCGGCGCCGGGTCCACCACGTCCGGGGCGGTGATCGCCCACCGTTCGTGGTCGCGCCACGCGCCGTCGATGAACAGGTAGTCCGGGGAGAACCCCTCCAGCCGGAAGCCGAGCCGGCGCGCCAGCCGCTTCGACGGCTCGTTGCCGGGCTGGATGTTCGCCTCCAGCCGGTGCAGACCGAGCGGCCCGAACGCGTACTCGATCACCAGCCGCACCCCGGCCGAGGCGTGCCCGGTGCCCGCGTACGGCCGGAACGCCGCGTACCCGAGGTAACCGCCGCGCAGCGCGCCCAGAACAATGCCGCTGATGTTCGCGTACCCGGCGATCTGCCCGGTGGCCCGGTCGCAGAACAGGAACCCGGAGCTGTCCCGCCCCCGGATCTTGCGCAGGTACGCCGCGTACCGCTCGGCGTCATCGGGCGCGGACAGCCACGGATGGTGCAGGTCCCGGCTGCGCCGGACGGCGGCCACGAACTCGGTCTCGTCGGCCGGACGGGGGCGGCGGATGGCGACGCGTCCGTCGCTGCGCAGGTATCGCACAGCGCCACTCTCCGCCACCGCGTCCACCCCACCCCACCCGGGGTGCATGCACTCCCCGCCCGCCACCCACCGCCGGAGTTCGTCTCCGCACCAGCGCCCACTTCCGGCACGACCTCCCCGCGCGACGCCGCTTCCGCCTCACCCCAAGGCGGCCCGGAGATCTTGGTAGGAAACGGCCCCCAGAGGGGCCCTTCCGCACCAAGATCTCCTCCGCTCCCATCATGTGGCCCACCGGTCTCATTTCGCGGAACGATGCCTGGTAGCCCCGCAGCCGGCATCGTCGACTCCTGCGCCGCCAGCCGTGCCGGACCGATACCTGCGCGATCTTGCACTTGGCGCCCCCCGGGTGCCCGCTTCGCGAGGTTCGCCGGGGCTCAAACTGCAAGATCGCGTGGGCGGGCGGGTCCATCCGCGCCTCGGGCGGGAACGTCCGCGCCCGGTCGGGGGGTTCGGTGCGCGATGTCGGGTTCGCGGCGCCGGCCTGGCGGGGCTGTGGTTGGCGCCACCGTGAGGGTGGAATCGGTGGCGGGCGCGGGGCGTTGTACATGGCTGACAGCCCAGGTACCAGGTCGAGCGCCGGACACCGGCCCGCCGAGGCGCCCGGATTGGTCAGGGAATCGGCCCGGCCCGGTCGTCGTTACATCCCCGAGCGACGGGCACCGCCGTCCCGGAGTGACCCCGGCCCGCCGGCCGTTACATCCCCCGGGTCGAGCCGCGAGGCCACGCCGCCGGACAGGCCCCGTCGGGTCGCGCCGACCCGACCGGGAGCCACGGTCGACGGGAATGACCCCGGCCCGCCGGTCGTTACATCCCCGAGCCGCGCAGAGCAGGCCCCTCCGGGTCGCCCGCGTGCCGCCCGTCCGACGGGCACCCCTCAAGACTTTCCCCCTTCGCGGCATCCCCCTGCCGCGTATCCCCCACTTCAGGGAGGCAACCATCATGGCTACCACTCTGCTGCGCAAGACCGTTCTGACCGCTGCTGGTGTCGTCGCCACCGCTGGTGGCATCGCCGGCCCCGCCATCGCCGCCCACGCCGCCCCCACCACCGGCACCACGAGCGTGGTGGCCGACCGTAAGAGCGGTCATGGCGAGCGGGAGCTGGACGTGCGCTACGAGGCGCAGCCCAACTTCTACTTCTGCGGCCCCGCCGCTGCCCGTAACGCGCTGAGCGTGCAGGGCAAGAACATCGACGTGCACGCCATGGCCAAGGAGATGGGCACCACCGAGGCCGGCACCAACTCCATCAACGACATCACCCCGGTGCTGAACAAGGAGACCGGCGCGAAGGACGCCTACAAGTCGGTCGAGATCAGCACCCCCAAGGCCGACGACAAGCAGACCGACAAGCTTCGCGCCGACGTGGTCAAGACCGTCGACGCCGGCCGGGCCGTGGTGGCCAACATCGCCGGCACCGCCACCGACACCGACGGCACCACCCACTCCTTCGAGGGCGGCCACTACATCAGCGTCATCGGCTACCGCGACGACGGCCACACCGTCACCATCGCCGACAGCGCCGACCCGAACACCGCCACCTACCGCATGAGCATCGACAACCTCGCCGACTGGATCGCCACCCGCGGCTACAGCACCAGCTGACCAACCGCACCACCCCGCCGCGCCCACGGGTGCAGAGCAAGAGCAAGACGCACGCGGAAGGGCCCGACCCCCACCATAGGGGCCGGGCCCTTCGGCGTGTCCAACGGCTGCCTGCCGGTCATCTCGCCGTCACGCCGGTGTCGTCACCCGGACGGCTCGCTCCACCACGCTGGGTCGCACCGGATCGTCCGGGCGACCGCGAAGGAGCAGCAGTGGCAGCAGCCGAGGAGGCGGCGAGCCGCCCCGACGTGAGCGTGGTCGTGCCTGTCTACAACACGCTGCGGTACCTGCGGTCCTGCCTCGACTCGGTGCTGCGGCAGACGATCGGCCCGGACCGGATGGAGATCGTGGCGGTGGACGACGGGTCCACCGACGGCAGCGGCCGCCTGCTGGACCGGTACGCCGCGAAGCACCCCGGCACGGTGCGGGTGGTCCACCAGCCCAACTCGGGTGGCCCGGCCTCGCCCTGCAACCGGGGACTGGACCTGGCCACCGGCCGGTACGTCTTCTTCCTCGGCTCGGACGACCGGCTCGGCCCGGAGGCCCTCGAACGTCTGGTCGCCGCCGCCGACCGGTACGGCTCGGACGTGGTGCTCGGCAGGGTGGTAGGGGTCAACGGGCGGCACGTCTTCTCCGACGTGTTCGCCGACGGCAACGCGGTCGACGTGAGCCTGTTCGACTCGGCGCTGCCGTGGTCGCTGGCGAACACGAAGCTGTTCCGGCGCGACCTCGTGGACCGGCTCGGGCTGCGGTTCCCGGAGGACATGCCGGTGCTCAGCGACCAGCCGTTCACGCTCGCCGCCTGCTACCACGCGCGGCGGGTCTCGGTGCTCGCCGACTACGACTACTACCACGCGGTACGCCGGCTGGACGCCGGCAACATCACCTACCACAGCCGGGTGGAGCAGCGCCTGGTCAGCGTGGAGCGGCTGTTCGCGTACGTGGCCGGCCTGATCCCCGCCGGGGAGCGCCGGGACGCGGTGCTGCACCGCCACGTGGGCCTGGAGCTGGCGAACCTGGTCGGCGACGACTTCCGGCACCTGGACCGGGCCACGCAGGAGCGGGTGCACGCGACGGTGGCGCGGCTGGTGCGGCGGCACGTCACCGGTTGCCTGCGGGACCGGCTCGGCATCGAGGCGCGGCTGCGCCTGGGCGCGGTGACCGCGGGCGGGGTCGACGACCTGCTGGCGGTCATCGAGCAGGACAGCGACCGGGGCGTACCGGCGACGGTGTTCGCCGGCGACCGGTGGCACGCGGGCTACCCGGGCGCTCCGGCGCCGTGGACCGACGTGACCGACGTGCGCGCCGACTGGCTGGCGCGCTTGGACACGGTCGACGTGAGCTGGGCCAACGGGGACACGCTGACGGTGACCACGCGCAGCCCGTACCCCCGGTTCGCGACCGAGGCCGGGCCGGTGCGGATGCTGGCCGGCCCGGTCGTGGGCGCCACCCGGATGGACGCCGGGGACCCGACCGGCCGCACGCTGCGCACGGACTTCGCGCTCGACCGGCTCCTGGCCACCGGCGGGCAGCGCCATCCGGTCCGCGCGGAGGTGGACGGCGGGCACGGGCGCGGTGGGGCCGCGGTGCGCGCCCCACGGCTCGCCGCCGGACGGCCCCGGCTGCTGCGGCACGGCGCCCGGCTGTACGGCGTCGCGGCGACCGTCGACCCGCGCAAGGGTCAGCTCGTGCTGTCGGTGGTGCCGGTGACGGTGGGGCAGCTCGTCGGGCGGCTACGCCGGCGCGGGCGGCGCGGATCGGAAGCGGCGCGGACGCCGGCGCGCGGCGTGACCGGGGCGCGGGTGTCGGGCGCCGCCCGGCCGCGGCGCAGACGTCAGGGCGCGGCGCGGAAGCCCGGCTCGGCCGGCATGGGCACCTGGAGGTACGTGGTGCCGCGCAGGTCCAGCCAGGCCCGCTGCGGCGCGCGGACCAGCCGCACCATCACCCCGGAGCAGGCGGGGCAGCGCCCGACCAGGCCCGGGGCGTGCGAGTAGACGTGCAGCCCGGCCATCGGGCCGGTCGTCCCGCAGGTGTCGCACCGCCCGGTGGTGGCGCTCAGGTCGACGGCGAACAGCTCACGCAACGGCCCGTCGAGCATGTTGCCGTCCAGGTACGACAGGTCGGTCATACGCCCTCCTCGGGTTCTCAGCCGGTCGGGCCGAACCGTTCGGTCCGCACGCGCCGGGTCGGGTGACCCAGCCCCACCAGCAGGTCGGCCACGGTTTCCACGAATCCGGTGGGACCGCACACGTAGCACAGCGGCTCCAGGTCGGGCGGCCAGCCGTGACTGTTCACGTCGGCGAGGCCGATCCGGTGCGGCTCGCCGCGCCAGCCCTCGGGCGCGGACCGGGTGTAGACGTACGCCACGTCCAGGCCCTGGTCGTCGCGGGCGCGGCGGCGCAGCTCGTCGGCGTAGATGACGTCGTCCGGGGTGCGCACCGAGTAGACGAGCCGGAACGGTGTGCGGCTGCCCGCGGCGCGGCGCGCGCGGATCATCGCCATCAGCGGCACCACGCCCGACCCGCCGCCGACCAGCAGCACCGGCGCGGTGTCGTCGGTACGCCAGACGAACCAGCCGCCGACCGGGCCGCGGACCTCGAGCGGGTCGCCCTCGGCGTAGGTGTCGGTCAGGTACGGCGACACCTCGCCGTCGGGCACCCGCTGCACGGTGACCTCGATCCGCTCGCCGTCGGCGGGACCGGCCAGCGAGTACGACCGGGCGGCCTGGTAGCCGTCCTCGGCGGTCAGGCGCAGGTCGACGTGCTGCCCGGGCAGGTGTCCGGGCCAGCCGGGCACGTCCAGCACCAGCGTCTGCGCGGTGGGCGTCTCGATCCGCCGCTCGACCAGGCGGGCCACCCGCCACATTAGCGGGGCGACGCGGCGCCCTTCGGCCGGTGCCGCCACCTCAGTCGCCCTGGTAGCGCTGCTCGCGCCACGGGTCGCCGTAGTCGTGGTAGCCGGCGGTCTCCCAGAAGCCGGGCCGGTCGTCGACGAGCAGCCGGATGCCGTGCACCCACTTCGCCGACTTCCACAGGTACAGGTGCGGTACGAGCAGCCGCGCCGGGCCGCCGTGCTCGGCCGGCAGCGGCCCTCCGTCGTACGTGTGCACCACCCACGCCCGCCCGCCGCGCAGGTCGTCCAGCGGCAGGTTCGTGGTGTAGCCGCCGTAGGAGTGCGCCAGGGCGTACCGGGCGCCGGTGTCGACGCCGTCGAGCAGCGTGTCCAGGGAGACGCCCTGCCAGGTGGTGCCGAGCTTGGACCAGCGGGTGACACAGTGCAGGTCCACCGTCGGGGTGTCCTGCGGCAGGCCCATCAGATCGTCCCAGGACCAGCGGTACTCCGCGCCGGTCTCGCTGGTGAGCACGAACTCCCAGGTGTCGAGGGAGACGCGCGGCGTCGGGCCGGCGGAGAGCACGGGGAAGTCCTCAGTGAGGTACTGCCCCGGCGGCAGGTCGGTCGCGGACGAACGGGGCCGGCCCTGGAAGCCCGGCGAGACGATTCCCACCCGTCAGTCGTACCACCGCCGGCCGTGCCGGGGCAGGAGTTCCCACCGAGTCAGGCCCCGCCTCCGCCCGACACCTCGTGCACGACCGTGCGCTTGCCGTCGCCGCTGTCACGGGTGGCCCGCAGGCTGGTGATGGTGACGATCACCAGGACGCCGATGATCACGCCGAGCGAGGCCACCGTCGGGATCTCCGGCACGCCCTCCCAGATGCCGTGCGCCCAGTGCAGGCCCAGCTTGAGACCGATGAACGCCAGGATGACGGCCAGGCCGTAGCTGAGGTGCACCAGCCGGCTCAGCGCGGCGTGCAGCACGAAGTAGAGCGCCCGCAGGCCCAGCAACGCGAACGCGTTCGTGGCGAAGACCAGGTACGGGTCCTCGGTGATGCCGTAGACGGCGGGCACCGAGTCGACAGCGAACACGATGTCGGTGGCCAGCACGGCGACGACGACGAGCGCGAAGGGGGTGAGCGCCCGGCGGCCGTTCTGCCGGATGGTCATCCGGGTGCCGTGGTACTCGTCGACCACCGGCATGACCTTGCGCAGCAGCCGCACCGACCGCATCTTGTTGATGTCGACCTCCTGCTCGTGCCCGGAGAGGGCGTCGCGCAGCAGCTTCACCGCGGTGGCGATGAGGATGAGCGCGAAGAGCAGGAAGGCGAAGTCGAGCGTCTTGAGCGCGGCGGCGCCGAGCGCGATGAACACGCCGCGCAGCACCAGGGCGCCCGCGATGCCGTAGAGCAGCACCCGCTGGGCCAGTACCGACGGCACCGCGAACGCGGCGAGCAGCAGCATGAAGACGAACAGGTTGTCGACCGACAGCGACTTCTCGACCAGGTAACCGGTGAGGTACTCGATGCCCTGCTGGCCGCCCCAGCGGGACCAGACCCAGGCGCCGAAGGCCAGCGGCAGGGCGATGTAGAAGGCCGACCAGCCCAGGGCCTCGCGGATGGAAACCTCGTGCGGCTTCCTGGTGACCAGGAAGTCGAGCACCAGCAGGACGAGCACGCCGACGATCGTCACCGCCCACAGCGTGGGCGTCCCGATCGACGACAGCTCGGACGCAGCCAGGGGGGACAATTCGGGCATGGAACCTCCTCGAACACCGTGTCATGTTCGAGGTCTCCTTCACCCACGTTTTCGTGGGCAACCACCCGGGGCTCGCCTCTGGGGCTCGCCGTACTGACCGGAATGATTCGTGGGAAGTACTCCCCTCGCCTGCACAAGGCTAGGTCACCGCCGGACCGGACGCCAAGTCGGGACACGCATGCTTGCCCTGGTCAACCGCTGAGCCGCGGTGGAGGGCATGGCGCCAGGTCATCGCGGCCCCTAGGGTGACGCGGGTGACCAATCAGGGACCGTTGACCGGCATCCGAGTGATCGAGCTGGCCGGGATCGGCCCCGCGCCGTTCGCGGCGATGATGCTGGGCGATCTCGGCGCGGACGTGGTGCGGGTCGACCGGCTCGGTGGCGGCGGCTTCGGCGCCTTCCCGGGCGACCTGCTCAACCGCAACCGCCGCTCGGTCGCGGTGGACCTGAAGCGGCCCGAGGGCCGAGACCTGGTCCTGGCGCTCGTCTGCGAGGCGGACGCGCTGGTGGAGGGCTTCCGACCGGGAGTGGCCGAGCGACTCGGCATCGGCCCGACCGACTGTTTCGCCGTCAACCCCAAGCTGGTGTACGGGCGGATGACCGGCTGGGGGCAGGGCGGCCCGCTCGCCCACAGCGCCGGGCACGACATCGACTACCTGGCGCTGACCGGCGCGCTGCACGGTGTCGGGCGGGCCGGTGAGCGTCCGGTGCCGCCGATGAACCTGCTCGGCGACTTCGGCGGCGGCGGCATGATGCTGGCCCTCGGCGTGGTCGCGGCGCTGCACGCGGTGTGCAACGACGGGCCCGGCCAGGTGGTCGACGCGGCGATCGTGGACGGCGTGTCGGTGCTGGCCACCCAGATCCACGCGCTGCGCGGCATCGGGCTGTGGCAGGACCCGCGCGGGGTGAACCTGCTCGACGGCGGCGCGCCCTTCTACGACACGTACGAGTGCGCCGACGGGCGGTACGTGGCGGTGGGCGCGCTGGAGCCGCAGTTCTACGCCGAACTGGTCCGGCTCAGCGGGTTCCCGCTGGACGGCGACGACGCGCCGGACCGGGACGACCCGGCGAACTGGCCGGCGTTGCGGGCGGCCTGGGCGCGACTGTTCCGCACCCGTACCCGGGACGAGTGGACGGAGCTGCTGGCCGGCACGGACGCCTGCGTGGCGCCGGTGCTCGACTGGGCCGAGGCGCCGGAGCACCCGCACCTGCGCGACCGGGAGGTCTTCGTGGCGCCGGACGGCGTCACCCAGCCGGCCCCCGCGCCGCGCTTCTCGGCCACCCCCACCGCCGTGCGGCGCCCGCCGCCGTCGCCCGGCGAGCACACCGACGAGGTGCTCGCCGAGGCCGCCGGGATGGATCCCGCCCGGATCGCCGCGCTGCGCGCCGCCGGTGTGATCGGCTGACCTGCCGCCGGTTCAGCGGCGGTTCGCGGAGGCCGGGGCGAGGGCCGGTTCCACCATGTCCCGGTAGTCGCGGGGGAACTGCACCACGACGTCCTGGAACTCGCCGCCCCGGATCGCCTCGCGCATCGTGACGAACACCGCGCGTACGGCGTCCCGGGCGGTGTTCTCGTCGCAGTCGGCCCGGCGGGCGACGCGGGCGGCGAACTCCGCCGCGCCGAACCGTTCGGCCGCCTCGTCGCGTGGATACGGGCTGAGCAGCCCCTGCAGCGGCTTGGGCAGCTGCGCGGCGAGGTCCAGCACCTCGCCGCCGGTCAGCCGCTCGGCGAGTGTCTCCAGCGTGGCCCCGGTGAGCGTGGCCGCCCGGTCCTCGCTGGTGCCGGTGAGCCGGGCGACCCGGCTCACGAAGGTGAGGTAGTGCATCCGTGGTACCCCCTTCGGTGCGCCCACCGCGCCTACCCGCGACGACACGCCGGAAACGGCGCCGGGCACGCGCGCCGAGAACTTCGCGCTCCCGGGCGTGAGCGGCGGCGCGACGGGTAACCGCCGCCCGGTCATGACCCCGACTACTGCCACGAGGAGCCCGACCCATGGCGAGTTACACGGATGTCCTGGAGTACCTGTCCGCGCTGGACTACCCGGCCGGCAAGGACGACGTCATCCGCGAGGCGGAACGGGAGGGCGCGCCGCCGGACGTGTTGCAGGCGCTGCGCGCACTGCCCCCGGTGGACTACGCCAACGGCACCGAGGTGGCCCGGTCGGCCGGCATCGACGCGGCTCCGGAGGTGAGCCGGTCGCAGCGCGCGGCGCAGGCCCGGGACAACCACCCGCGCGTCTCGCAGCACCTGCGCGGCATCTGAACACGGCGACGGGCCGGCGGGCGACACGGCCGCCGGCCTCGGCGCGTGCCCGGGCGCAGGCACGCGCGCGACGGGGGACGGTCGAGGGCGGGCGCTCTCCTGTGGATCGTGCGCCCCTGGACAGGCGAGCGCCCCGGGTCACGAACCGCGACCTGGGGCGCCACGCAGCACCTGTCCTGCGCGGTTCACGCCCGAACCGGGTCGCGACCGCGTAGCGGTGAGATGTTCGCCCGAACCGGGCGGGCATCGCTGCCACGATCATCATACGACGCGACATCAGCCGAACGGGTGAGAATCGCGGAAATGTGGCCGGGCGCACGTGCGCTCAGGCGGTCACCTCGGCGTACCGCCGCTCCAGGTCCACTCTCGCCAGCGCTCCGACCAGCCACGACAGTTGCTCCGACTCGCCGCTGCCGGTCAGTCCGGCGAGGTCGCGCGCGGTGCGGCCCAGCCCGAGCCGCCGGGCCGCCGCGAGCGCCCGCCGGTCGGCCACCGGCGCCGCCTCGCGCCACAGCGCCTGCGCCTCGCGCAGGAACAGGTCGCACACCTCGTCGTCCACTCCGGGCAGCGCGGTCAGCAGCCGGCGCTCCTCGCGCAGGTCCCGGTGCGCGGCCGTCCGCAACCGGCGCAGGTCACCCCGGTACGTCTCGACGAGCGTGCGGGCCAGGTCGCCGAGGGTATCGGCGATCCCGGCCAGGTCACCGCGCAGCCCGGCGGCGCGCAGCACGCGTACCCGGTCCTCGTGCCGGGAGCGGGCCATCCGGGCCGCGGTGTCCCAGCCGGCGTCGCGCAGCGCGCCGGCCGCGTCGACCGCCCGGTGGAAGTCACCCCGGCGGGCCAGCAGGACGGCCAGGTACAGCACCTGGAACAACTGGGCCGGGTTGTTCGTCACCCGGAACCCGAAGCACTCGGCGAACCCGCGGCCGTCTCCGGCGAGCCGGCGGGCGAGCCGCTTCCGGTCCGCGACGTCGCGCGGTGCGGTGGTTGTCGGCATCCCGCCGACTACCCCGGCGACGGCGCGGCATGCGGCGGCGGGGCACGGGCCGGGGTCAGCCGGGTACGCCGCCGCTGCGGTCGCGGGCCTTGAGCCGGGTGGTGGGCAGCGCGGGCGCGGGCAGCGGCGGCGCCGCGTCGTCGGCGACCACGCCGAAGCGTCGGCCGGCCATCCAGTCCTCCCGGGCGGCCACCACCTCCTCGTGCGAGCGGCCGACGAAGTTCCACCACATCACCAGCGGATCCTCGAACGGGATGCCGCCGAGCAGCAGCAGCCGGGTGCCCGGTTCGGCGCGCAGCGTCAGCGCGCTCCGGCCGAGGCCCAGGTAGAGCAGCGCGCCGGGGGCCAGCGCCACGCCCTCGCACTCGGCGGTGCCGGACATGGCCAGCAGCCCGTACTCGAAGTCCCGGCGCAGCGGCAGCGTGGCCGGCGCCGGGCCGCGGACCTCGATCTGCGCGCCGACCAGCGGGGTGTGCACGAGCGCGGGCGAGCGTTCCCCGCCGAGGTCGCCGACGAGCAGCGTGACGTCCAGGTCGCCGTCGCGGAAGCGCGGCAGGTCGGCGTGGTGCGCGAAGGCCGGGTCACCGGCGCGGGCCGGGTCGGGCAGCGCCACCCACAGCTGCACGCCGTGCATCACCGGCGGGTGCACCAGCGGCGAGCGCTCCGAGTGCGCGATGCCGCGCCCGGAGGTCATCACGTTGAGCTGCCCCGGGCGGATGGGCTGGACGTTGCCGAGGCTGTCGCGGTGCAGGATCTCCCCGTCGAGCAGCCAGGTGACCGTCTGCAGCCCGGTGTGCGGGTGCGGCGGCACCTCCATGCCGGGCCGGTCGGCCACGTCGTCGGGCCCGAAGTGGTCGACGAAGCACCAGGCGCCGACCATCCGGCGCTGCCGCTGCGGCAGCAGCCGGCGCACCGTGGTGTAGCGGCCGAGCGGGACGTCGTGGCCGGGCAGCAGCACACTGCCCGGATCGGTCGGGCCGACGCCGGGCGGGAGTGTCTGCGCGGGCAGGGATTCGGTGCGGTCCACCGCCCCGACTGTACGCTCACTCCGCGGTGACGCTCACCGCGTTGACGCCCCCCACCAGGTCGAGGTAGAGCCGGTCGGCAGCCCGGTCCCAGCCCGGCGAGCTGACCAGGTCACCGGCGGCGATCCCACCACGGCGCTCGTCGTACAGGGTCAGGGAGCCGGCACCGGCGGCCACCCGCACCCGGGCCGGCGGCGCGCCCGGCACGGTGACGGTGAGTTCGCTGGCCCCGCCGGTCATCCGGACGGTGAGCGAGCCGTCGAGCCGGGGCAGCAGCAGCCGGGTACGCGACGCGCCGCCGACCAGGTCGATCCCGGCGAGCCGGGCCTCGCCCAGGTCGAGCCGCTGCTCGCTGACCCCGCCGATGAGTCGCAGCCGCCAGGTGACCCGCGAGTTGAGCACCACCTCGACGGCGGCCGGGCCGGGACGGCCGTTCTCCTCGATCCGCAGCCGGACCCGGTCGCCCACCAGCTGCGGGCGCGGTGTCACACCGGAGCCGTCCGGCGCGCCGATCCGATACAGGTCGTCGCCGAGGTCGGCGGCCCGCAGGGTGAACCGGGTCAGCCCGTCGGCCAGCTCGAACTGGGCGAGCCGCCGGTCACCCCGGGGCGCGGTGAGGGTCTGCGCGCCGGCCACCTCGGCGGGGCCCGCCCCGCCGGAGCCGCCGCGCCCGGGCGACGGCGGCGCGCCGCCGGAGAAGACCACGCCGAGGCGGGCCGGGTTGGACAGGGTCACCGCCACCGCCACCGCGCCGAGCACCACCACCAGCACGGCCGCCGCCGCCAGCAGCCGGGCTCCGCCGGACCAGCGGGATCGGGTCCGGCCGGGGTCGTCCTCGGATGCGGTCATGGTCGTCCCCTCTCGCCGGTCCCCATGGGGTCATACGTCCGCGTCGGCGTCCCGGTTCATTCCCACTCCGGTACGTTCCCGCACCTTGCCGGCGCAGGCGGCCAGCACGGCGTGCGCGTCCAGGCCGAGACTCTCGATCGCGACGAGCGCGGTGAACGCCACGTCGGCGAGTTCGGCGGCGACCTCCTCGCGGGTGTGCGTCACCCCCTTGCGCGGGTTCTGCCCGAGCAGCCCGATCCAGGCCGCGGCGACCTCACCGGCCTCCTCGCCGATCTTGAGGATGCGACAGGTCAGTTCGGTGTCGCCGCGGCCGTTCGCGGCGTCGAGCCAGGCGCGCGCGTCGCGCGCCGTCGTCCAGATGGTGGCGTCCACGCGGACCAGTGAACCTCACCCCGCGCACCGTTCGTATCCTGGGGCGACGCAGGCCAGAGGGTCTGCGTTCCAGGCGAGAGGAGGTGCCCGTGATGCCGGAGACGGTCGAGTCGGTGTTCGCCGGCGTGGTCGCCCGGAACCCGGGAGAGCCCGAGTTCCACCAGGCGGTCCGCGAGGTGCTGGAGAGCATCGGTCCGGCTCTGGCCCGGCATCCGGAGTACGCCGAGGTGGTCGAGCGCGTCTGCGAGCCGGAGCGGCAGGTCATCTTCCGCGTGCCGTGGGAGGACGACCAGGGCCGGGTACGGGTCAACCGCGGCTTCCGGGTGGAGTTCAACAGCGCGCTCGGCCCGTTCAAGGGCGGGCTGCGCTTCCACCCGTCGGTCTACCTGGGCATCGTGAAGTTCCTCGGCTTCGAGCAGATCTTCAAGAACGCGCTGACCGGGCTGTCCATCGGTGGCGGCAAGGGCGGCGCGGACTTCGACCCGAAGGGCCGCTCGGACCGCGAGGTGATGCGGTTCTGTCAGAGCTTCATGACCGAGCTGTACCGGCACATCGGCCCGCAGACCGACGTGCCGGCCGGTGACATCGGGGTGGGCGGCCGGGAGATCGGCTACCTGTTCGGGCAGTACAAGCGGATCACCAACCGGTACGACGCGGGCGTGCTCACCGGCAAGGGCCTGGCGTACGGGGGTGCGCAGGTGCGCCGGGAGGCGACCGGGTACGGAGCGGTGTTCTTCGCCGACGAGATGCTCCGCCAGGCCGGGGACAGCCTGGAGGGCAAGCGGGTCGTGGTGTCCGGCTCCGGCAACGTGGCGATCTACGCGATCGAGAAGGTGCACCAGCTCGGCGGCACCGTGGTGGCGTGCTCGGACTCCGGCGGCTACGTGGTCGACGAGAAGGGCATCGACCTGGCGTTGCTGCGGGAGCTGAAGGAGCAGCGCCGGGGGCGGCTGGCCGAGTACGCGGAGCACGCGCGCAACGCGGTGGCAGTCCCGGACCGCAACGTCTGGGAGGTGCCCTGCGACCTGGCGCTGCCCTGCGCCACGCAGAACGAGATCGGCGGCGCGGAGGCGGCCGCGCTGGTCGCCGGCGGCTGCGTCGCGGTGGTGGAGGGGGCGAACATGCCCACCACGCCGGAGGCGGTGCGGATCCTCGGCCGGGCCGGGGTGCGGTTCGCCCCGGGCAAGGCCGCCAACGCCGGCGGTGTGGCGGTGAGCGGGCTGGAGATGCAGCAGAACGCCAGCCGCGACACGTGGACGTTCGGCGAGTCGGAGCAGCGGCTGCGCGAGATCATGCGGGACGTGCACGACAGGTGCTGGGCGACGGCCGAGGAGTTCGGCCTGCCCGGCGACTACGTGGCCGGCGCGAACATCCAGGGGTTCCGGCGGGTGGCCGAGGCGATGCTGGCGCACGGCCTGGTGTGAGCGGACGGCGGGACGGAGACTGTCGGTTCGGTCAGTCAGTGATTGACAGCTCTCGACGCCCGGCCTAGGTTCAGGGCGCTACCGGCCGGTAGGCATCCGTCCCGCGTCGTCACCCCCGTCCCGGGGTGGCACCGTCCCCCCGGGGAGCAGCGATGCAGCCCTCACCCGTCCGCCGCCGGCTGCTCGCCGTCGGCGCGGCCCTCGCGTTGACGCTCGGCCTCGCCGGCGCGGCCCCCGCCGCCGCCACCGGCCGCGACGACGGCAGCGGCCCGCTGCCCGGCTACACCATCGTCAACCCGCCGCTGCCGCCACTGGTCGTCGGCGGTGCCGCCACCACCGTGCGGCAGGGCGTGCACGCGAACGCCGGGTACGTCATCGAGATCCCCAAGCGCTGGAACGGCGAGCTGGTGATGTGGGCGCACGGCTACCGCGGCCAGGGCACCGAGCTGTCGCCCGAGCCGCCCGCCTACGACCTGCGGCAGCGCCTGGTGGCGCAGGGGTACGCGTGGGCGTCGTCGTCGTACGACCGCAACGGCTACGACGTGCGCTCCGGCGTGCGCAGCACCAAGGCGCTGGCCGACCTGTTCAGCCGTACCGTCCGGCGCCCGCACCGGGTGCTGATCGCCGGGGTGTCGATGGGCGGCCACGTCATCGGCCGGTCGCTGGAGCAGTACCCGGGCTTCTACGCCGGTGCGCTGCCGATGTGCGGGGTGCTCGGCGACCAGGAACTGTTCGACTTCTTCCTGGACTACAACCTGGTGGCGCAGGCGCTGGCCGGGGTGCGCGCGTACCCGACGCCGCCCGACTACCTGACCTCGGCGGTGCCCCGGATCGAGGTCACGCTCGGCCTGGCCGGGCTGACCCCGGGCGGCCCGGACACCACGAACGCGCTCGGCAAGCAGCTGCGCGCGGTCACCGTGGAGCGCTCCGGCGGGCCGCGCCCGGGCGCCGACGCCGCGTTCGCGGTGTGGAAGGACTTCCTGTTCGGCATCGCGGTCAGCGAGGCGGACGGCTCCCCCGCCCGGCGGCCCGGTCAGCTCGCCACGAACCTGTTCACCAGGTACGCGCCGAACCAGCCGGTGAACCTCAACGCGACGGTGCAGCGGGTCGCGCCGGAGAACCTGCGCCAGCGGCTCTCGCCAAGCCTGACCGAGGTGCCCCGGATCGCCGGGCGGCCCACCGCGCCGGTGCTCAGCCTGCACGGGCTCGGTGACCTTTTCGTGCCGTTCGGCATGGAGCAGGCGTACGCCCGGGACGTGGCCCGGCACGGCCGCTCCCGGCTGCTGGTGCAGCGCGCGGTGCGTACCGCGCAGCACTGCGAGTTCAGCCCGGCCGAGGCCGGCGCCGCCTGGGACGACCTGACCCGCTGGGTGCGTACCGGGAAGCGCCCGGCCGGTGACGCGGTCACCGACCGGCGCGCGGTGGCGGCGCCGGACTTCGGTTGCCGGTTCAGCGACCGGGCCGCGCGGGCGGCCGGCGCCGGCACCCGCCCGCTCTACCCGTCCTGCTGAGGGGTCTCAGTCCTCCGCCCGGCCGTACCAGCCGCCCCGGTAGACGGTGCCCGGAGTCGCCTGCGGCTCCGGCTCCGGCTCGAGCTGCGGCTCCGGCTGCGGCGGCAGGTCACCGGCGGTGCGGCGGGAACGGCGGACCCGGCTGACCACGAACCAGCAGGCACCGGCCACCACGGCCACGATGACGACCTTCTGGAACGTGCCCGCGTACGCCTCGACCACGTGCCACTGCTCGCCGAGGAAATACCCGGCGAGCACGAAGGTGGTGTTCCAGATCAGGCTGCCCAGCGCGGTGTAGAGCAGGAAGACCGGCACCGGCATCCGTTCCACACCGGCCGGGATGGAGATGAGACTGCGGAAGATCGGAATCATCCGGCCGAAGAACACCGCCTTGACGCCGTGGCGCAGGAACCACGCCTCGGTGCGGTCCACGTCCTCCAGCTTGATCAGCGGCAGCCGCGCGGCCAGGGCGCGCATCCGGTCCCGCCCGAGGGCCGCGCCGATGTAGTAGAGCGCCAGCGCGCCCACGATCGACCCGAGCGTGGTCCAGAAGATGGCGCCGGCCAGGCTCATCTTGCCCTGGCTCGCGGTGAAGCCGGCCAGCGGCAGGATCACCTCGCTGGGGATGGGCGGGAACAGGTTCTCCAGGGCCACCGCGAGGCCGGCGCCCGGGCCACCGAGCCGTTCCATCAGGCCGGTGACCCAGCCCGCCACTCCGTCGCCGGTCGGTTCCGCGGCCCGCGCGGTGCCCGCCCGGGGGACGGCGAGCAGCTGTGCGTTTCCGATCATCCGACCAACGTTACGGGGCGAAGCCGCAGACGACCACGCGTCATGGAAACCATTATCGTGTACGTCATGCGTACGCCGTTGCGGGTCGCCGTCGCCCAGCCGCTGACCCGCTCCCACGACGTCGATGGCAACGCCGACCGGCACGCCGACGCGGTACGCGCCGCCGCGGCCCGCGTGGTGGTCTTCCCGGAGATGTCACTGACCGGGTACGAACTGGACGCCGCGCCGCTGGACCCGGACGATCCCCGGCTCGCGCCGCTGCGCGCGGCGTGCGCCGAGACCGGGACGCTGGCGCTGGCCGGCGCACCGGTGCCCGGACCGCACATCGGGGTGCTCGCGGTCGACGCCGAGGGCGTGCGGGTGGCGTACCGGAAGATGTGCCTGGGTGGCGCGGAGCCGCGGCACATGCGGCCGGGCCGGGAGCCGGCGGTGCTCGATGTGGACGGCTGGCGGCTGGGCCTGGCGGTCTGCAAGGACACCGGTACGCCGGAGCACGCGGCGGCGACTGTGGCGCTCGGCGCGGACGCCTACCTGGCCGGGGTGCTGGAGTCGGCCGACGACGCGGCGGTGCCGGAGGAACGCGCCCGCCGGGTCGCCGCCGCGCACGGCGTGTGGGTGGTGACGGCGAGTTTCGCCGGCTCTACCGGAGGCGGGTACGCGCGGGCCGCGGGCGGTTCGGGGATCTGGTCACCGGCGGGTGAGCCGGTGGTCCGCGCCGGCGCGGACGCCGGTACGGTGGTCACCGCCACCCTGCGGTGACGCTCAGCCCTCGGCGCCGCCGCGCAGCCGCTCGTAGCCGTCGATCAGCTTGCGCAGCGCGGCGGCGGTGACCGGGTCGATCTTGTCGTCCTCGGCGGCGTCCTCGATCTTCTCGCGCAGGTCCTCGACCCGCTTGTCCCGGTCCTTCGGCTTGCCCCGGTCCAGCTCGCCGGCCTTCTTGCGCAGGTCGTCGGCGGTCTTGCGGTCGATCAGCCCGATCGACTCGGCCCGGTCGAGCAGCTCACCGAACCGGTCGCCGAGCTGACGCAGCGTCACCGGTTCGGGTGCCGCCGACGTCGGCGCGGCGCTGCTGGGCTTCGGGGCGGGCGGCTCGGCTGCGCCGGTCGACGGACCGGCAGTCGGCGCGGCGGCCGGTGGCGTGCCGGAGCCGTCGCTCCACAGCAGCGAACCGACGACCGCGAGCAGCAGCACCACCGCACCGGCCACCAGCAGGCCGAACAGCCGGTTCGACGAGACCGCCGGGCGCGACGGCGCGACGGGACGCCCCACCGGGCGGGACGCGACGGCCGGGGACCGCTCGACCAGGGTGGGCGGGTGCGCCACCGGCGCCACGGTCGGCAGGATCGCGGTCGGCGGGTCCACCGGACGGCCCGCGCCGAGCCGGTCGGCGAGCCGGGCCGCCGCGGGCCGCCGTGCCGGGTCCACGTCCAGGCAGGCCAGGACCAGATCGGCGACCTCCGGCGGCAGGCCGGGCACCCGCGGCGGCGGCACCGGCGGCCGGTTGCGCCGCACGTCGAGCACGTCGTCCCAGCTGTGCACCGGCAGAGGCGCCCGGCCGGTGAGGCTGCGGTACAGCAGGACGCCGAGCGCGTACACGTCGCCGGCCGGGTTCGCCGGGCCGGGGTCGAGGCGTTCCGGGGCGAAGTAGGCGGGGGTGCCCATCAGCAGCGCGCCGGTCTGCCCGGTGACCGGGTGCGGGCCGGCGGGCGCGGCGATGCCGAAGTCGAGCACCTTCGCGCCGGTCTCGGTGAGCATCACGTTGGCGGGCTTGATGTCGCGGTGCACCACGCCGATCCGGTGCGCCGCGGCCAGCGCACCGGCGACCTGCCCGGCCGTGCGGACCGCGTCCGGCCAGGCCAGCGGCCCGCCGGCCAGCCGATCGGCCAGCGTCTGACCCTCCACCAGCTCCATCACCAGGTACGGGACGACGACGCCGCTGTCCAGCGTCGCCTCGCCGTAGTCGTACACCTGGGTCACGTGCGGGTGGGTGAGCCGCGCCGCCGCGCGGGCCTCGCGCTGGATCACCGCCCGCAGTTGCGGGTCGGCGGCGAGCTGCCCGGCGAGGGCCTTGACCGCGACGGGCCGGTGCAGCACCTCGTCGTCGGCGCGCCACACCTCGGACATCCCGCCGAGACCGATGCGTTCCCGCAGGACGTACCGGTCGTGCAGGCGCAGAGCGGGCGTGAACGGCGACATGATGCCTCCAGTCTGCCCGTCCGGTCCCCGTGCCCGTCAACCGCCCGGCGCACACCCGCCGATCAGGGCTTGCGGGCGACCCCGCCGTACATGCTGACGTCGACCACCGACGGGCGCGGCTCGGGCTCGCCGTCGGCGCGCCACTCGGCGACCGAGCAGACGCCCGGCTCGACCAGCTCCAGGTCGTCGAAGAAGCGCACGATCTCCTCCCGGCTGCGCAGGTTGATCACGCCGTGCGGGCCGCCGCCGCGAGCCGCCGCCTTCGCCTCGGCGGCCACCTCGGCCGGCAGGTAGTCGTGGGTGGCGTGCGAGGCGGCCAGGTAGCTGCCGGCGGGCAGCGCGTCCAGCAGGCGGCCGACGAGCGCGTACGGGTCCTCGCCGTCGGGCACGAAGTGCAGCACCGCCAGCAGCATCAAGGCCACCGGCTGGGACAGGTCCAGCGTGCGGTGCAGCTCCGGGTGGGCGAGGATGCGCTCCGGGTCACGCAGGTCCGCGTCGAGGTACGCGGTGGCGCCCTCGGCGGAACTGGTGAGCAGCGCGCGGGCGTGGGCCAGCACGATCGGGTCGTTGTCGACGTAGACGACCCGGGCGCGCGGGTCGGTCGCCTGCGCCACCTCGTGCGTGTTGTCGGCGGTGGGGATGCCGGTGCCGATGTCCAGGAACTGCCGGATGCCCGCCTCGCCGGCCAGGTGACGCACCGCACGGCGCAGGAACCGCCGGTTCTCCAGCGCGCTGATCCGGATGGTCGGGAACCGCTCGGCCATCGCGTCGCCGGAGTCCCGGTCGGCCTGGAAGTTGTCCTTGCCGCCGAGCCAGTAGTTGTACCGGCGGGCGGGGTGCGCCACTGTGGTGTCGATCCGGCCGGCGAGCGGCCCGGAATCGGGTGCCGTACCTGGTGCGTCGCTGCTCAAGGCCGCCTCCACGACTCGCGTGCCGCCGTCCACTGTCTCCGGTCGGCGGCCATGCTACTGCCCGCCTCCGCGCCGTTCAGGCCGGGTACAACTCGTCGCGCAGCCGGGCCAGCATCTCCGGGGTGCGCTCCGGTGGCGCGGCCTCCACGCACAACCGTTCCATCGCCTCGGCGTAGAAGTCGAGGTCGTCGCGCTTGTCCAGGTAGATCGCGCTGGTGAGCTGCTCGATGTAGACGATGTCGGGCAGGTCGGCGTCGCCGAAGCGCAGGATGCTGAACGCGCCGCTGGCCGCGGCGTGCCCGCCGGCCGCGAACGGCACGATCTGCAACCGCACGTGCGGGCCCGAGGTCGCCTCGATCAGCGCGTCCATCTGCTCGCGCATCACGGCGGCGCCGCCGATCGGGCGGCGCAGCACCGCCTCGTCGAGCACCGCCCAGAGCTGCGGCGGGTTCGCGCGCCGCAGCAGCTCCTTGCGCTGCATCCGCAGCTCCACCCGCCGGTCCAGCTCCGCCGCCGACGCGCCGCGGTGGCCGAGCAGGATGACCTCGCGGGCGTACGCGGCGGTCTGCAACAGGCCGGGTACGAACTGCACCTCGTACGTGCGGATCAGCGCGGCCGCCGCCTCCAGGCCCAGGTACGACTGGAACCAGGCGGGGAGCACGTCGCCGTAGCGGTGCCACCAGCCCGGGCTGTTCGCGTCGCGGGCCAGCTTGAGCAGCGCGTCGCGGTCCTGCGGTGCGGTGACGCCGTAGAGCGTGAGCAGGTCTGCCACGTCGCGCTCCTTGAAGCCGACCCGGCCCAGCTCCATCCGGCTGATCTTCGACTCCGACGAGCGGATCTCCCAGCCGGCGGTCTCACGGCTGACGCCGGCGCTCTCCCGCAGCCGGCGCAACTGCCCGCCGAGCAGCATGCGCAGCACTGTCGGACCGCTTGTCGGACCACCCTCGACGGGCACCGTCGCCACCTGACCGCCCTCGCATCCCGACCGCCACGGCCGGGCACCCTCCCGGACCGACGAGTAAGCATGCCATGAACCGACAGTGAGGTGAACTCCTCCGGGCGGACGGATTCAGTCCCGTGTACGGGACGGCGGAATCAGGTGGTCGAAGTCGCCGTCCCGGGCGCCGAGCACGAAGGCAGCGATCTCGTCCACTGTGTAGATGAGCGCCGGGCCCTCCGGGTGCCGGGAGTTGCGAACCGCGATGCCGCCACCGCCGGGCAGCTCGGCCAGTTCGACGCAGTTGCCGCTGGGGTTGCTGCGGCTGCTCTTGAGCCAGCGCATCGGTGGCAACTCGGTCGCGGGCACGCCGTTCGGAGGTTGCTGCATGGGCGTCCTTCGGGATGAGCCAGCCGAGGCCGCGGGGAGGAGCGGTGGGTGGCGACGTCTGTCGACTGAGGAGTGAGATGCACGTGCATCTGCTATTGCATCTGCAATGGACAGAGAGCATGATAGCCGAAATACGGTGTGCCGGTTCGTTCACGTACGGTGACCCGAGCCCGGCCCCGGGGACGCCGCTCCGCGCGGCTTCGGGACTGCGGTGAGGAGGACGCGTTGGCGGATCCGATGACCATCGCCTCCGGCATCTCCGCGGCGGGCGCGATCGTCTCGGCCTGGCAGTTACGCCGCCGCGCGCTGCGCGCCGAAGCCGAGATCGACCTGCTCCAGGCCGAACTGGCCGCCGAGCGGCACGCCGCCAGCCACGACCCGCTCACCGGGCTGCCGAATCGCCGCGCGTTCTTCCGGCTCGCCGCCGCCCTGCTCACCGACCCCGCCGGCCAGCCGCTCGTCGCCGTCGTGCTCGACCTGGACAACTTCAAGCAGGTCAACGACCGCTACGGGCACGCCGCCGGAGACCAGGTGCTGGTCTGCGTGGCGCAGCGCCTGGCCGCGTTCGCCGGGCCCAACCTGGTCGCCCGGCTCGGCGGCGACGAGTTCGCCGGCCTGCTCGCCAGCCCGACGCCGGACCGTCGGTGGATCGAGCACGCCACCCGGCGGCTCTGCGAGGCGCTCGCCGCGCCGATCCCCCTCGGTGCGCGCAGCATCCAGGTCACCGCCTCGGTCGGGCTCGCGCCGGTGCACTGCCCCACCCAGCTCACCGACGCGCTCTGCCGCGCCGACGCGGCCATGTACGAGGCGAAGACGCTCGGCGCCGCCCGCCCGGCGCGCCAGCTCGTCGCGGAGTGCTGACCGCGCTCCGCCCGCCCGGTGTACGTGCCGGCTCCTGACGTGCCCGGTCCCGGCGTGCCCGGCCGCGGCCCGGTCGGCGCGCTCCGCCCTGCGGTGGGTCAGCGCCAGCCGTAGCCGGCGCGCAACGCCTGCCCGACCCGGTCGAACCGGGGCCGGTCCAGCACCGCGCCCTCGCGGCGAATGCTGTCCTCGCGCATGGTGAGCACCCGGTCCAGGCGTACCCAGCTCGGCCGATTGTCCCGGTCCCACTCCCCCGGGCCCAGCGCCAGCCAGTGCCGCTGGCCGTCCCGGTCACTCTGACTGGACAGCATCAGCCCGAACAACGTGCGGCTGTTCCGGCCCACCACCAGCACCGGGCGGTCCTTGCCCTGGCGCGGGTCGTCCTCGTACGGCACCCACGTCCAGACGATCTCACCCGGGTCGGCCTGGCCGTCCGGCTCCGGCGCGTACGACAGCTCGCGGCGCTGCAACGCGCTGACCTGGCGGCGGCGCGCGACCTGCGCCGGGATCGGCCCACCGGGGCGGGCGGGGGCGGGCACGCCCCGGGTGATCCGGCCGAGCCGCGACGCCACGTTCTTCAACAGACCTGCCACGGCGGGCAGCCTATCGGCCGGGGTACGCGGCCGATGGAATCGGGTCGCCGGTGCGGGTACGCGGTGCCATCATGCCCCGGTGACAGTGCCCCGCCACCAGATCCGCGCCACGTTCACCGACACGTCGGTCACCGTCTACCAGGCGTACCCGCCGGAGATCGCCGATGCGGCACTGCGCGCGGGCCGGTTCGTGCCGCCGTTCAAGCGGGAGCGGATGACCTGGATCAAGCCGTCGTTCCGCTGGATGATGTACCGCTGCGGCTGGGCCCTCAAGCCTGGCCAGGAACGGGTGCTGGCGGTCGACATCAGCCGGGCCGGCTTCGAGTGTGCCCTGCGGCACGCCTGCCTCAGCAGCTACGACCCGCGCCTGCACCCGGACCGGGAGGCGTGGCGGCAGCGCCTGCGGGTCAGCCCGGTGCGGGTGCAGTGGGATCCGGAACGCTCGCTGCGGCTGGCGCCCCTGTCGTACCGCTCGCTGCAGGTCGGGCTGACCGGCGACGCGGTACGCCGATACGTCGACGAGTGGACGGTGGGGCTCACCGACGTCACCGGGCTGGCCCGGTCGGTGCACGGCCGGCTCACCGACGGCGACGAGGCCGGGGCGACGGCGCTGCTGCCGGTGGAGCGGCCGTACCCGCTGCCGGCCGAGGTGGCCCGGATCGTCGACGCCGCCTGAGCAACCCCGGCACCGCACGATGCGGGGCGGGCGCCGCGGGGCGGGGCGCCCCGGGGCGCGCTGTTAACAAGGGGCCCTTCTACTACCGGAGGCGTTAACAGGGGGCCCTTCCTTACGCTGGGGGCGTGCAGCTACCTGACGATCTGCCGCTGTTCGAGCGCAGCGCGGTGCGGCTGGTGGTGCTCGACGCCACCGACCGCCTGCTGCTGTTCCACACCCGCGACCCGGATCACCCGGACCTCGGCGTGTGGTGGGAGCTACCAGGCGGCGGCCTGGACCCGGGCGAGACGTACCGGGAGGCGGCGGTCCGCGAACTGCGCGAGGAAACCGGCATTGTTATCGGCCCGGACGAGGTGGGCGCGCCGACGTGGCGACGGCGGGCCAGCTTCCGGCACCGGCAACGCCGCCACCTCCAGGACGAGGTGATCGTGGCGGTACGGCTGCCCGGCCCCGGGCCGGACGTGGACGAGGCGCTGCGGATGGACTACGAGGTGGAGGACTACTTCGGGTTCCGCTGGTGGCCGCTGGCCGAGGTGCTCACCGAGCGGCCGCGCTGCTACCCCGGGCGGCTGCCCGAACTGCTGCCCGCTTTCCTGGCCGGTGAGGAGATCGACGAGCCGTTCGAGCTGTGGTCCTGAGCGCGGGCGTGCCACGCGGCGCGCGAGCGGGCAGAGTGGAGCGGTGACTCCCCTGCGCGCACCACTGGCCCGTTACGCCGAGCGGCTGCACCGCGCCGCCGGCGACACCCACCACGTCGCCTCCCCGCTGGGCGCCTGGCTGCTGCTGGCGCTGACCGGCCCGGCCGCCACCGGCGACGCCCGCGCGGCGCTGGCCGAGGCGCTCGGCGCCGATCCGGACGACGCCGCCGCCGAGGCCCGGGCGTTGCTCGCCGCGCCGCACCCGATGGTCGCCGCCGCCACCGCGCTGTGGGAACGCACCCCGGCTCCGGAGCTGGCCGCGTGGCGGGCCACCCTGCCGGACGCCACCGAAAAAGGCCCGCTGCCCGACCAGGCGGCGTTGGACGCCTGGGCCCGGGAGCGTACCGGCGGGCTGATCGACAGCTTCCCGGTCGACCTCGCCCCGGACACGCTGCTGGTCCTGGCCAGCGCGCTCGCGACCCGGGTGTCGTGGGCCGACCCGTTCGACACCGCCCCGGGCGCGGAGCTGGGCACGGGCAGCGCCTGGTCCAGCAGCCTGCGGTGGGTGCTGCGGACGCCGCGGTCCGGGCACCGCTGCTGGGTGGCGGCCACCGACCGGGCCGGGGACGTGGCGGTGCACGCGGTGCCGGCCGGCGACGACGGCGCCGGCATGCTCGTGGTGTCGGTGGCCGCCGCGCCCGAGGTACCGGCCGCCGACGTGCTGGCCACGGCGCAGGAGCTGGCGAGCGCCGCCGCGCTCCTGCCGGAGCCCATGCCGGGCCGCCGGTCGCTGTACGACCTTCCGCTGGGCGAGACACCGCTGTGGACGGTGCGGGAGGAGCCGATCCTGACGTTCGAGGCGAACCCCCGGGTGGAACGCGCCACCGCGGTGCTGCCCTGCTGGTCGGCGCGCAGCCGGCACGCCCTGACCGCGCCCGGGTTCGGCTTCGACGCGGCGGCGCGGGCACTCGGCGAGCTGCTGGGCCTGGCCGGGCCGGGGTTCGACGCCGCGCAGTCCGCGGTGGCCCGATTCGGCCGCCACGGCTTCGAGGCGGCCGCCGTGACCGGGTTCTTCACGGTGACCAGCGCGCCGCCGGAGCGGGTCGCCCGCGTCGCGGAGCTGCGCTTCGGTCACCCGTACGCGGTGGTCGCGGTGACCACCGACCCGGCCGGCGGCCCCTGGCACGCGCTGCCTGTCTACTCCGCCTGGGTGGCCGATCCGGAGGAGTTGCCCGCCGACGAGGCCGGGTAGGCGGCGAGCGCGCTGGTGAGCTGGTCCAGTCCCAGCGAGCCGAGTTCCAGCGCCCGGTTGTGGAACGCGCGCCGGTCGCCGGGGAACGCCGCGCGGCCGTCGCGCCACACCCGCTCCCCTACCTTGTAGGTGAGCGCCTGCCCGGGCCGGCCCAGGTACCGGGCGACTTCCAGTGGCGCGTACGGGCCCTGGTGGCAGCGGTCGCGCAGCAGGTCCAGCGCGGCCTGCGGCGTCCACGGCGTGCTGCCGCCGGGCATCGGCAGCCGTAGGTGCAGGCCGATGTCGAGCACCACCCGGGCCGCCCGCAGCAACTGCATGAACAGGTGGCCCAGCCGGGCGCCCGGCTGCTCGTAGAGTCCGAGTTCGTCCATCAGCCCCTCGGCGTACAGGGCCCAGCCCTCCTGGGCGCCGGAGAGCCCGCCGAGCAGGTTCAGCCGCTGCCCGGGGCCACCCCGGCACGCCTCCGAGCCGAGATGCAGATGGTGGCCGGGAATGCCCTCGTGGTACGCGGTGCTGCACGCCCACCAGGTCGGGAAGCGCTCCTGTCCCTCGGGCAGCAGCCAGGAGACCCGGCCCGGCCGGGTCAGGTCCCGCGACGGTCCGATGTAGGCGGTGCCGCCCGACGTGGTGACCCGTGATTCGATGCGTCGCAGCGGCGCGGGGATGTCGAAGTGCGTACCGTGCATCCGCTCGGTGGTGGCCTCCAGCAGCTCCTGGAGCCAGGCGGCGAACTCGTGCCGGCTGCCCAGCACACCTGGCGCGTCGGGGCGGTCGAGCCGTTGAAGCACCTCGGGCACCGTGCCCCCCAGGGCCTTCGCCTCGGCGACGAGTTCCGCCTCGATCGTGGTGAACTCGTCCCAGCCCCACTCGTACAGCTCGCGCAGGTCCGGTTCCGTGCCGAGGAAGGTCCGCACCCAGAGCGCGTACCGTGCCGGGCCGAACGCCTCGTCGTCGCGCGCGAGCGGCGCGAGGTCCGCGGTGAGCGTCGTGGCGAACCTCCGGTACGCCTCCCGCGCGTCCCGCGCCACCGCCTGCAACGACGCGCGCTGCGGGCCGTCGCCGTAGCGCTGCACGAGCGCCGTGTCCTCGTCGATCCAGGTGCGGCAGCGCTGCGTCACCAGGTCCACCTGGCGTCGCGTGGGCAGGTGACCGCGTTCGGCGGCGAGCAGCAGGCTCCGGGCGTACCCGCAGAGTGCGGCCGGGATCGCGGCCTGGCGGGCGCCGACGCG
Source organism: Micromonospora sp. CA-248089 (assembly GCF_050948515.1). NCBI lineage: Bacteria > Bacillati > Actinomycetota > Actinomycetes > Micromonosporales > Micromonosporaceae > Micromonospora > Micromonospora sp. CA-248089. The sequence goes on along the minus strand of NZ_CP192016.1, from coordinate 2,894,934 downwards.
GGCCCAGCCGTCCTCGGAGGCCGCGCGCCCGGCGTCGCGGCCCGGCACCGCGGACTCGACGCACTGGCGGATGAGCTGGAGCGGGCCGGTGGCCGCGACGTGCAGTTCCCGCAGGTCCTCCCCGGCGTCGTGGAAGGCGATCCGGGCGCGCAGCCGTTCGGTGAGGTGAGCGTGCAGCGGGGTCACGGGCAGCGGCTCGATCCGGCGCAGGGCGCGGGCGGCGAGATCGGCGCGGGCCTGGTGACCGTCCGGGCTGTAGTCGGTGAGCCCGTCGACGTCCTGCTCACCGGCCTCGACCACCGCCGCGCACGGATCGAGGCGGGCCGCCTCCCGCAGCAACCCGTCGGCGAAGTCGTCGATCACGGAATCGAGTTAGCCGCACGCCGGCAGGTGCTCGATACACTCCCGCCGTGACCGTCGATGTGCCTCGCCGGGGACCGATCCACGCTCTCGCCGCCCTGCCCGCCCTTCCCTGGATCGGCATCCACCTGCTGCTCTACCTCGGTGTCGCCGTCGTGGTCCCCCTGCTGTGGGAGCCGGCCCCGGCCGGCAGCCGCGTCGAGGCTTTCGGCCAGGCCCTCACCGAGGTGCCGTCCGTGATATTCAGCCCTGGTGGGGTGATGGTGAGCGCTCTGGCCGCCGGCTGCCTGGGTGTGCTGCGCCTGCTGTCCCGCGTCCGGTGGTACTGGTTCAGGCTGGCCGCGATCCTGCTCTTCGGCGTGCCGCTTCCGCTGTTCGTGTTCGCCGCGGCCGGTGCGGAGGCGGCGGTGCCGGTGGCCGTCCCCCACCTGCTGGTGGCGTTGCTCGTCGTGCAGCCCCGGCGTCCGGACGGATGGGCGGAGCCGGATCCGGCCCCGGAGGGCCACCGTTGGTAAGGAGTTCGTGCCGGCCGGGAGGCCCGGAACCGGCACGAACTCCTTGATCGACGGAGTCAGGCCGAGACGAGCTCCTTCTTCTCGGCCTTGGCGGCCAGGCGCTTCTCGCGCTCCTGGGCGCCGATCAGATCGTCCGGCAGGGAGTCCTCGACCTCGATGTCGAAGCGGCGCAACAGCCGGATCGAGAAACCGCCGAGCGTGATGAGGATCAGCGCCACGCCGAAGCAGATGTACGCGAAGCCGATGCCCCGGCCCGGGCCGGTGCCGATCACCGCGCCCACCGAACCGGCCAGTGCCCCGCCCGGGGCGAGCATCGGCTCGAACAGCGCGGTGGCGCCCGGCGCGAGCAGCGCGAACCCGATCGGCAGCGTCGACCAGGAGATGGTCTGGTTGAGGCTGAACACCCGGCCGTGGAAGCGCTGCGGCACCTTCACCTGGACGATCGTCGCGTAGATCGACTGCGCGGTGGTCATCGACATGGCCAGCCAGCAGAAGCCGACGCAGATCATCGCCACCGACGCGTCCAGGCCGATCAGCACGCAGCCGATGGCGGTGCCCATGTTGCCGATCAGCACGCCGATCATCCGGCGCTTACGCGGACCGCCCCACAGCGACATGAGGACGCCGCCGAGCACCGCGCCGACCGCCTCGGCCAGCGCGACCTGCGCCACCTGGGTCGGGCTGCCGAACGACAGCACCAGCGGCGTGACGAGCACCAGCGCGGGCGCCAGGAAGATGTTGCCCAGCGCGAAGTAGCCGAGCATCAGCCGGAACCCGCGGTGCCGCCACGAGTAGCGCATGCCGTTGGCGATGGCCACCAGCAGCCGTTCCCGGGGCCGCCAGCCCAGCGCGTCCGGGAATCGGACCACGGCGAGGGTGAGCACCGCGAACACGTAGCTGGCCACATCGACCAGCAGGATGCCCTTCAGCTCGATGGTGGCGAGCAGGCCGGCCGCGAACGCCGGCATGAGCAGCGTGGCCACACCGGTGGACAGCTGGGTGATGCCCATGGCGTGCCCGAGGTAGCGCTTGGGCACCAGCTGCGGCACCGCCGACTGGAACGCGATCCGCTGGAACGAACCGGCCACCGAACTGAGCGCCACCAGCATGTAGATGTGCCAGAGCACCAGGTTGTCGGTCCACAACAGGGTGGCCAGCACCAACTGGACGGAACCCGCGAAGCAGCTCGCCGTCATCATGATGCGACGCCGGCTGACCCGGTCGACCAGGGCGCCGGCCACCGGCAGCATGAGCACGCCGCAGATCAGCGCGAGCGCCCAGAGCAGGCCGAGGTTCGCCACCGAGCCGGTGCGGTTGAACAGCCAGATCGGCAGCGCGAACGCGGTCAGCGCGGAACCGGTGCTGGAGATGAGCTGACCGGTCGTGATGGCCATGAACCGGCCCATGCTCGGCTTGACCGTCTTGGTGGGCTTGCGGTCCTCCCCCACGCGCAGCGTGTCGGCCACCACCCAGGCGGCATCCTCACCGCGGGCCTCCGGCGTCAGCGCGCTGACGTCACCGGCGACCACCGCCGGGTGCACCCGGGTGACGATCTCGGCCAGTTCCTCGGCCCGGTACTTGAGGAAGAAGTGCCCGGCCTGGTCGAGCACCACAAGGCCGAGCGTGTCGCTGAGGAACTGCCACTCGGCGTACCGCTCGCGGTAGTAGTCGGTCACCGGGTCCTCGGAGCCGACCACCGAGATGATCGGCGCGCGCAGCTTCGCCGCCTGCTGGTCCAGCAGCCGGGTGAAGTACTCCTCCGAGGCGCGGGAGTCGGCCCGCATGTTGCTGATGATCCGGTCGGCCTGCTCCGGTTCCAGCTCGTCGGTGTCCACACCCATCGACTTGAGCCAGCTCGCGGAGTGCCTGTTGCTGCTGAGCCGCTCGAGGCGGTCGCGCAGCGCCGCGATCACGCCCTTCGGGCGGGCGAACGGGAACATGGCGCCGATGTAGACGGCCTCCAGGTCCCGGCCGGCCGCCTCGACCTTGCGGGCCACGTCGGCCAGGATGGCGCTGCCCACGCCGCAGTGGCCGTACAGGGCGATCGGCCCCTCGACCCGCTCCAGGATCTCGTCGGCGACCCGGCTGGTCAGCTCGTCGAACGGCAGCGCGTCCTCGCTGAGTCCCACGTCGTGGCCGGGGATCGCCAGCGACCACAGCCCGTACCCGGCCGGCAGCGCGTCGGCCAGCGGCTGGTAGACGATGGCGCTGCCGCCGCCGTACGGGACGCAGACGTACGTCAGCACCCGCTTGCCCGCCGGAATCGGCTTGGTCAGCTCGTAGAGCAGCCGGCGCGGCCCCTCCTGCGCGGCGTCGCCGGAGATGAACGCGGCGAGGTCGCGGATGGTGCGCTGCTGGAACAGGTCCATCACACCGACCGCCCGGCCGCCCAGCTCCGCCTTGCGGATCCTGGCGACGACCTGGGTGGCGAGCATGGAGTGCCCGCCCAGGTCGAAGAAGTCGTCGTCGATGCCGAGCGTGTCCACGCCGAGCACCTCGGACCAGATCGCGGCGAGCGCCCGCTCGGTGTCGTCGCGCGGCTCGACCAGTTCCACCGACGCCTCGCGGGTGACCACCGGCGCTGGCAGCGCCTTGCGGTCCAGCTTGCCGTTCGGGGTCAGCGGCAGCGCGTCGAGCGTGACGAACGCGGCCGGCACCATGTACTCCGGCAGCGTGTCCTTCAGCGCCGTCTTCAGCGCCGCGTGCTCGGCGTCCCCCACCAGGTACGCGGTGAGCCGCTTGTCGCCCGGGCTGTCCTCGCGGACGATCACCGTCGCCTCGGTGACGCCCGGCTGGTCGCGCAGCGCGCTCTCGATCTCGCCCAGCTCGATGCGCAGGCCACGCAGCTTGACCTGGTGGTCGATGCGGCCCAGGAACTCGATCACCCCGGCGCCGTCCGGGCCGACGACCCAGCGGGCCAGGTCGCCGGTGCGGTAGAGGCGGGCGCCCGGCTCGGAGGAGAACGGGTCGGGGACGAACTTCTCCGCGGTCAGCGCCGGCCGGCGGTGGTAGCCGCGGGCCAGCCCGACACCGCCGATGTGCAGCTCGCCGGCCACCCCGACCGGGCACTGCGCGCCGGACGGGTCGAGCACGTGCAGCCGCAGGTTGGCGATCGGCGCGCCGATCGGCACGCTGGTCACCTGCGCGAGCCGGTCCGGCTCGCACGCCCAGGCGGTCACGTCGATGGCCGCCTCGGTCGGGCCGTACAGGTTGTGCAGGCCGCACCACGGCAGCCGGGCGGTGAAGTCGGCCGCCGAGGCCGGCGGCAGCTCCTCGCCGGAGCAGATCACCCGGCGCAGCGCGGTGGCCGCCTCCACGCCGTCCTCGGCGAGGAAGACGGTGAGCATCGACGGTACGAAGTGGGCGGTGGTGATCCGCTCGGACACCAGCAGGTCGCGCAGGTAGCCGGCGTCCTTGTGACCGCCGGGCTCGGCCAGCACGAGGCGGGCGCCGGTGCGCAGCGGCCAGAAGAACTCCCACACCGACACGTCGAAGCTCGCCGGGGTCTTCTGGAGCACCGCGTCGTCGGCGCCGAGGCCGTACGTCTTCTGCATCCAGTCGAGCCGGTTGACGATGCCCCGGTGCGTGTTCGGTACGCCCTTCGGGCGGCCGGTGGACCCGGAGGTGTAGATGACGTACGCCAGGTTCTCCGGCCCGGCGGCCGGCGTGGGGTCGGTCTCGGGCTGACCGCTCCACACGGTGGCGTCGTCCAGTTCGAGCACCGTGGCGCCGGTGTCGGGCAGCACGTCACGCAGGTGCGACTGGACCAGCACCACCGGCGCGTCCGCGTCGCCGACCATGAACGCGAGCCGGTCGGCCGGGTACTCCGGGTCCAGCGGCAGGTACGCGCCGCCGGCCTTGAGCACGCCGAGCAGGCCGGCGACCAGTTCCACCGACCGTTCCGCGCACACCCCGACGAGGGTCTCCGGGCCGACGCCCGCCGCGCGCAGCCGGTGCGCGATGCGGTTGGCCTGCGCGTTCAGCTCGGCGTACGTGCGGCTGTGCCCGTCGATGGTGACCGCCACCGCGTCCGGCGTGGCGGCGGCGCGCTCCTCGATCGGGCCGTGCAGCGTCTGCTCGCGCGGGAAGTCCGCTGTGGTGTCGTTCCAGGCGGCCAGCAGGTCCCGCTCGGCGGCCGGTAGCAGCGGCAGCCGGGACACCGGGGTGTCCGGCGCGGCGACGACCGCGTCCAGCAGCGTGGTCCACCGCTGCGCCATCCGCTGCACCGTGGCCCGGTCGAACAGGTCGGTGTTGAAGACCAGCTTGCCCCAGAGCCCGTCGACGGTCTCCACCGCGTGCAGCTCGAAGTCGAACCGGGTGGCCTGCAACTCCATCGGGGTCCAGGAGAACGTGACCTCGTCGGTGCGGGACACGCCGCGGAAGCGGCCCATCTCGTAGTTCTGCAGCACGAACATGGTCTGGAACACCGGGGAGCGGCTGACGTCGCGCGGCAGGCCCAGCTCGTGGACCACCTTGGCGAACGGCACCTCGCCGTGCTCGAAACCGTCGAGCACCGTACGGCGGGTGCGCTCCAGCAGCTCGGCGAACGTCGGGTCGCCGGCCAGGTCGGCGCGCAGCGGCAGCATGTTGATGAACATGCCGACGACGTTCTCCAGCTCCGGCGCGGACCGGCCGGCCACCGACGCGCCGATGGCGAAGTCGTCCTGGCCGGCGTGCCGGGCCAGCAGCACCTGGTACGCGGCGAGCAGCGTCATGAACAGCGTGCCGCCGCTGTCGCGGGTGAGCGTGTTGAGCGCCTCGGTGGCGGCCGGGTCGAGCTGGAACTCGACGAAGTCGCCACGGTAGGTCTGGGTGGCCGGGCGGGGCCGGTCCAGCGGCAGTTCCAGCGGCGTGATGCCGGCCAGCCGCTGCTTCCAGTAGTCGACGTGCGCCCGCGCCTGCGGCCCGTCCAGCTCCTGGGCCTCCCAGACGGCGAAGTCGCCGTACTGGATCGGCAGCGCGGGCGGCTCGCCGCCCCGGTAGAGCGTGATCAGGTCGCGCAGCAGCACGTCCACCGACCAGCCGTCGCCGACGATGTGGTGCTGGGCGAGGAACAGCACGTGGTCGTCGGCGGCGAGCCGGATCAGCAGCGCCCGCAGCAGCGGCCCGTTCGCCAGGTCGAACGGCTCGGCCGCCGCCGCGTTGACGAGCGCCTGCGCGGCGGCCTCGTCGGGCGCGTCCACCACCGTCAGCGGCACGTCCACGGCGTCGGCGATGACCACTGTGGGGCGGCCGTCGGCGTCGGCCGGGAAGCGGGTGCGCTGCGACTCGTGCCGGTCCGCGAGGGCGGTCAGCGCGGCGCGCAGCGCGTCCACGTCGAGTGGTCCGCGTACCCGCAGCGGCACCGCGATGTGGTAGGCCGCCTCGCCCGGGGCGAGCTGGTCCATGAACCAGACCCGCTCCTGGGCGTAGGACAGCGGCACCTCGGCGCCGGACGGGCGGGGGGTGATCCGGGCCGCGGGGGCGGTCTGGCGGGCGCGTAGCCGTTTGGCGATCAGCGCCTGCCGGGCCGCCTCGCGGGCCGGATCCTTCAGGTCCGTCATCAGTTGGTTCCCTCTTCCGCCGCGAGCAGCGCGGCGACCTCGGTGTCGGAGAGCCCGTCGAGTTCGGCGGCGATCCGCTGTTCGATCTGGGCGGCCAGGTCCGCCACCACGGGGCTGCTGAACAGCGCCCGCATGGGCAGGTCGACGTCGACCTCGGAGCGGATCCGGGCCATCGCCCGCATGCCGCGCAGCGAGTTGCCGCCGAGGGCGAAGAAGTCGTCGTGGGCGCCGACCTTCTCCACCTGGAGGATCTCGGCGTACACCTCGGCGACCAGACCCTCGGCGTCGGTGCGGGGGGCGACGTAGCTGTCCTGCGCCGCCTCGGTCGTCGCCGGGGCGGGCAGCGCGGTGCGGTCCAGCTTGCCGTTCGGCGTCAGCGGCAGCGCGTCCAGCCGCACCAGGGCGGCCGGCAGCAGGTGCGCGGGCAGCTCACGGGCCAGTTCGGCGCGGACCGAGTCCTCGTGGGCCGGGCCCACCAGGTAGCCGACGAGCATCGGCTCGCCGCCGTCGGTGCGGACCGCCGCGGCGGCGGCGCGCACGTCCGGGTGGGCCAGCAGCGCGGCCTCGACCTCGCCCAGCTCGATGCGCATGCCGCGCACCTTGACCTGGTCGTCGCGGCGGCCCAGGTAGTCCAGCGTGCCGTCGGCACGCCAGCGGGCCAGGTCGCCGGTGGCGTACATCCGGGCGCCGGGCGGGCCGTACGGGCAGGGCAGGAACCGCTCGGCGGTCAGGCCGGGCCGGTCGTGGTAGCCGCGCGCCAGCTGGGTGCCGGTGACGTACAGCTCCCCCACCACGCCCGGGGGCACCGGCCGCAGGGCGGCGTCGAGCAGCAGCGCCCGGGTGTTCCAGGTGGGCGTGCCGATCGGCACCGGGCCGGCCGGGACCGGCTCACCGGGGGCGATCCGAGCCGCGACGCAGCCCACCGTGGCCTCCGTCGGGCCGTACTCGTTGACGACGGCCACGTCGGGGTGCGCGGCCCGCCAGGCGGCGAGCTGCTCCCCGGTCAGCGCCTCGCCGCCGATCACCAGGTCGGCCGTCGGCGACAGCTCGCCGTCGAGCAGCGGCAGGTGGCTCGGCGTGACCTTGAGGAAGGCCGGCCGGCCACCGGCGCGGGCGGCCGGCTCGTCGATCGCGGCGAGCCGGACCGTGCCGCCGGCGGTGAGCGTGCCGAGCAGGCCGGTGACGGTGAGGTCGAACGACACCGGCGAGTGCAGCAGCGCCACCCCGGAAAGCCCCGGGTAGGTGGCCCGGGCCCAGGCCAGGTACGCGGTCACCGCCCGGTGCTCGACCACCACGCCCTTCGGTCGGCCGGTGGAGCCGGAGGTGTAGAGCACGTACGCCGGGTGCTCGGGGCGCAGCGGCGCGACCCGGTCTGCGTCGGTGAGGTCGTCGCCGGACTGGTCCGAGCCGACCTCGCCGTCGAGCACCAGCGCGTCACCGGGCACCAGGGCGGCGGTCTCCGGGCTGGTCACCACCAGCGCGGGCGCGGCGTCGGCCAGCAGGTACGCGATCCGGCCCGCCGGGTACGCGGTGTCCACCGGCACGTACGCGGCGCCGGCCTTGAGCACCGCCAGCATCGCCACGACGAGGTCGCAGGAGCGGGGCAGGGCCAGCGCGACCCGGGTCTCCGGGCCGGCGCCACGGGCCACCAGCAGCCGGGCGAGCCGGTTCGCGGCGGTGTTCAGCTCGCCGTAGCCCAGCGTCACGCCGTCGCACACCAGCGCCGCCGCGTCCGGGGTGGCGGCGGCCTGCCGCTGCACCTCGTCGACCACTGTGGTCACCGGCACGTCGCGGGCGGTGTCGTTCCAGGTGCCGAGCACCTGCTCCCGTTCGGTGTCGGTGAGCAGCGGCAGCGCGCCGACCGTCCGCTCCGGCTCGGCGACCGCGGCGGCGAGCAGCCGCACGTAGCGGCGGACCACCGTCTCGGCCGTGGCCCTGTCGAACAGATCGGTGCGGTAGGCCAGGCGGCAGTCGCCGGTGGTGATGTCGAAGGCCAGGTCGTCCTTCGTGGTGCCCAGCTCCACCGGGTCGAGCCCGGAGTCCGGGATCCAGTTCAGGGCGGTCTGGAAGATCGGCTGCACCGACGGGTCACGCTGCGGGTCGACCGCCTCGACGATTTTCTGGAACGGCGTCTGCCCGTGCTCCATCGCGTCGATCAGGCCGTTGCGGACCCGGCCGAGCAGCGCCGCGAACGTCGGGTCGCCGGAGACGTCGCAACGCAGCGCCACCGGGTTGACGAACATGCCGATCAGCGGCGTCAGCTCCGGGTTGTCCCGGCCCGCGGTGGAGACGCCGACCACCACGTCGGCCTCGCCGGAGATCCGCGACAGCAGCGCCGCGAAACCGGCGAGCAGCACCATGTACGGGGTGGCCTGCGCGCCGGTGGCCAGCGCGCCGACGCGGTCCAGCAGCCCGTCGGGCAGCGTGAAGTGCACCTCGTCACCGGCGAAGCCGAGCTGGGCCGGGCGGGGCCGGTCCAGCGGCAGGCCGGTGACCGGCGGCGCGCCGGCCAGGTGACCGGTCCAGAACGCGAGCTGCCGGTCCAGTTCCTCGCCGGTGAGCTGCTGGCGCTGCCAGACCGCGAAGTCGGCGTACTGGATGGGCAGCTCGGGCAGGGCGGGCTCGGCGCCGGTGCGCGCGGCCTCGCGGAACGCGACCAGCTCGGCGTGGAACAGCACGGCCGAGTGGCTGTCGAAGACGGCGTGGTGCACCACGAACGCCAGCGCCAGCCCTTCGTCCATGCGGACCAGCCGGGCCCGCCACAGCGGCGCCGCGTCCAGCGGGATCGGCAGGCGCGCCATCTCGCCGCGGATGCGCTCGAACTCCGCCCGCTGCTCCCCGGCCGGCAGGTGGGTGATGTCGGTGACGGGCAGCGGCACCGGCTCGTGGGCGCGCACGACCTGCACCAGTGCGCCGTCGTCGGTCCGCAGGTGGGTACGCAGCGCCTCGTGCCGGGCGATCACCCGGTTGACCACGTCACTGGCCGTGTCGGCGTCCACGCCGGCCGGGAACAGCCACGGGAGGGACACGTTGAACACCGGCGACCCGGCGTCGAGCTGGTTGGCCATCCACACCCGCTCCTGGGCGTAGGAGGCCGGGAAGGTCCACTCCTGACCCGTGCTCATGAGAGGGCCTCGCGCACCGAGCGGGGACGCATGTCGGTCCAGACCTCGTCGACGTGGGCCAGGCACTCCTCGCGGGTGCCGGCGAAGCCGGTGTCGTGCCAGCCGGCGGGCAGGTCCCGGTCGGCCGACCAGATCGAGTACTGCTCCTCGTCGTTGCGCACGACCAGGAATCGGGATTCGGCCATGTCAGTTCGCTCCTGCGGTCTCGGGGGTGTACGGCTCGGCCATGGCGGCGGCGATCTTGCGGGGACCGGTGAACGGTTCCCGGCCGTGCGCGGCGGTCATGTTGTCCACCACCAGCACGTCGTCGCGCTGGTAGTCGAAGCGGACGGTGGCCGCCCGGTAGGCGGCGCGCAGGTGGTCCATGACGTCGGCGGGGATCTCCCCGCCGTCGCCGTAGTAGGTGTTCGACGGCAGCCCGTCGGCACCGAACATGGCGAGCAGCCCCTCCTGGTAGTCCTTGGGCAGGGTGCTGAGGTGGAAGAACGTGGCGTGGTTGAACCAGCGCGGGGTGTCCGACCCGGGCCGGTGGTGCACCACGTCGCGGACCGCGCGGGTCCGCAGGCCGTCCTTGCCGACCCACTCCACGGTGATCCCGTTGTCCGCCGCGTACGCCTCGACCTCGGCGCGGCTCTCGGTGTTGAACACCTCCTGCCAGCGGGTGCCGAAGTCGCCGTGGAAGTTGCGCACCAGCATCCACCGGCGGCGCACGAACTCCTCGCGGACCGCCGGGTCGATCAGCTCGTACACCCGGCGCACGTCGGCCAGCGGCGTGGCGCCCCGGGTGTCCGGCGGCGTGACGCAGTAGAAGAACAGCGTCAGCGGCCAGCGCGCCTGGTACGAGTTCTCGTTGTGCAGGAAGATCTCCTCGTCCGGCGGGTAGTCGGTCGAGGTGTAGACCCGGCCCTTGATGGAGTGCCGGGGCGAGGAACGCTCGGTGTAGGTCAGCGGCTCACCGGCCAGGGCGCGTACGGCCTGGTCGAAGCCGTCCACGCCGCCCACGTCGAAGCCGCGGAACAGCAGCCCCCCGTTGGCGACGAGGGTGTCCCGCAGCTCGGCACGCCGGGCCGTGATCAGGTCGGTCAGCGCCCGGCCGTCGCTCTCGACGACCACCGGCAGCGTCGCGGTTGTCTCGCTCATGGTGCGGTGTCTCCTGGTTCTGGGTCGGGGGATGTCAGCCGCGGGGCAACCGCGGGATGGCCGGGATCGCCGCCGGGGCGGCCGGTGCGCCGGTGGGCGCCTCGGCGCGCAGCTCCTCGATCCGGGCGGCCAGGCCGGCCACGGTGGGGGTCTCGAAGAGGCTGCGCATCGGCAGCCGTACGCCGGTGGCCTTGCGCATGGCCGCGATGAGCTGCACGGCCACGAGCGAGTTGCCGCCGAGGGCGAAGAAGTCGTCGTCCACGCCGACGTCGGTGACGCCGAGGCCGTCGCGCCACACCTGGGCGATGGTCTTCTCCAGCTCGGTGCCGGGGGCCGCCGAGCCGCCACCGGTGGCCGCCGCCGTGCCGGCCGGCGCGTCGGTGTCCTCGGCGATGCTGTCGGTGGTGACCCGGGCGGCCCGGCGCCGGATGTCGGCGACCGTACGGGTGGTGATCACCACCTGCGCGCCGAGACCGGCGGCGAGGCTGCGGCGGAACGCCTCCGCGCCGTCGACCGGGCGGATGTCCTCGGTCACCGGCGCCGGGGTGTCGGCGTCCGCCGGGGGTTCGGCCAGGTTGCCGGTGACCGCGTCCTGGTCGACCCGGCGCAGCACGAAGTCGCTGATCGCGACCAGTTCCCGCCCGTCCGGGTCGCGCAGCGACAGGTCGGCGGCGACCACCTCGTCGGTGGCCGCGGGCCGGTGCCGCAGGTGACTGTGGAACGTCGCCGGCAGCGCGCCGCGCACCACGATCCGGCCGTACGACAGCGGCAGGTAGGTGCCGGTGCCCTGGCCCCGGCCGAACGCGGTGGCCACGTCCAGCAGCGCCGGGTGCAGCCCCCAGGAGGGCAGGTCGCCGAGCGCGGCGGCGGGTGCCTGCACCCGGGCCAGTTCCTCGCCGTCGGCGAGGTGGTGCTCGGCCAGCGCCGCCCAGCGCGGCCCGAACGTCAGCATGCTGGTGCGTCCCCGGCCGAACGACGCGTCGTCGTCGACCCGCCGCCCGGCCACCGCGGGCACGACGGCCGGCGGGGCCGCGTCGGTGGTCCACCCGGCGGTGCCGCGGACGTGGGTACGCGCCTGGCCGGCGGCGAGGCTGGCGACGGTGAAGTCCGTGCCGTCCTCGGCCGGGGTCAGCTCGACCCGGTACTGGGCCACCGTGCCGTCCGGCACCGAGAACGGCTCCAGGAACACCACGTCCCGCAGCTCCACCGCAGCGTCCGGTCCCGGCGCGGGCAGCGCGGCGGCCACCGCGGCGCGCACCGACTCCAGGTGGGCGGTGCCCGGCACCACCGGCACCCCGCCGATCCGGTGCTCGTCGAGCAGCCAGTGGGTGTCCGCCGAGACCAGGCCGTGCAGCACCGTGCCGTCCGGGCCGGCGACCATCGTGGTGAGCACCGGGTGGGCGACCGCCGTGGTCACCGTGTCCCGCCCGGCGGCCCGGAACGCGGCCGGCGCGGCGGTCTCCACCGCCATGCCGACCTCGGCCCAGCCGCCCCAGTTCTGCGACACCACCGGCGCGCGGAACCCGGTGCCGGAGCGCGCGAACGCGTCCAGGAAGTTGTTCGCGGCGCAGTAGTCGACCTGACCGAACCCGCCGATCACCGCGGTGATCGAGGAGCAGAGCACCACGAAGTCCAGCGGCAGGTCGCCGAAGACCCGGGCCAGCGCCAGGGTGCCGGCCAGCTTCGGGGCCAGCACGCGCCGCGCCTCGTCGCGCTCCTTCACCTCGGCCATGCCGCCGCCGGGCAGACCGGCCGCGTGCACGATCCCGTCCAGCCCGCCGAACCGGCGCTCCGCCTCCTCGCGGACCCGGCGCAGGTCGTCGGGGTCGGTGACGTCGGCGGCGAGGACCAGCACCTCGGCGCCGGCCGCCTCCATCCGGCGGATCGCCGCGATGGCCCGCCCGGCCCGGTCGGCGCCGCCGTGCACCGCCAGGTGCGCGTCCCACCCGTCCCGCTCGGGCAGCCCGGAACGGGCCAGCAGCACCAGCTTGGCGCGGGCCCGGCGGGCGAAGTCCTCGGCGAGGGTGACACCGATGCCGCCGAGACCACCGGTGATCAGGTAGCGGCCCTCCTCGCGCAGCACACCCGGCTCGTCCTCGGCGGCCACGCTCACCTGCTCGTAGCCGCCGAGCCAGCGGCGGTCGCCGCGCAGCGCCACCTCCGGGTGCTCCGCGTCGACCGGGCTGCGCAGCTCGGCCACCAGGGCGGCGACGCCGCGCGCGGCCGGGTCGCTGTCCAGCAGCCGCACGGTCAGGCCGGGCAGCTCCGCCGGGAGCACCCGGGCCAGGCCGGCCAGCGTGGCGTGCTCGGGACGGGTCAGGTCGTCGCCGCGTACGTCGCCGATGCCGGCGGTGACCAGGTCCAGGCGTACGCCCGCCTCGTCGGCCGTGACACCGGCCCCGGCGAGGGCCTGCACCAGGTGCAGCGCGCCGAAGAAGCCGCGCTCCTGCGCCGCCCACGCGGCCGCCGCGTCGGTGCCGGCCGGCTCGCCGTCGAGCGCGAACGCGTACACGATCCGCCGGGGCAGGTCGGCGCCGAGCGCGGCGACCAGTTCCTCCGCGTCGGCGCGTACGCCTGGGCGCAGCCGGAAGCCGCTCGCGGTGGCGGTGAACGCCGCACCGGCGCGTACCTCGACCGGGTCGTCGCCGGCGGCGCGCAACGCGGCCACGAGCGCCTCGCCGCGCGGGCCGTCGGCCAGCACCAGGCAACGGCCCAGCGGCTCGGCGGTGCGGGCCGGGGCGGCCTGCCGCCACACCGGCACCGCGAACCACTCCGGCAGCGGGCGGGGGCCGGTCTCGACGGGCGCCGCGGCCAGCTCCTGCTCCGGGTCGGGGTCGATCCAGTAGCGGCGCCGCTCGAACGGGTACGTGGGCAGCGGCACCCGCCGCGCGTGCGGGTCGGCCGGAAGGTTCACCGGCACCCCGGCGCACCAGAGCGCGCCGGCCGTGCCGAGCAGCGCGGCCAGGTCACCGGTCTGCTCGCCGGGGCCGGGCAGGCTGCCCAGCGGGGTCAGCGCGCGCTGCGCCTCGCCGGCCTTGGCGACCTGCATCCGGGCCAGGTTGGCCAGCTGCCGGCCGGGGCCGCACTCGACGAGCGCCCAGGTGCCCTCGGCGAGCAGCGTGGCCACGCACGCGCCGAAGCGGACCGGGCGGCGCAGGTGCGCGGCCCAGTACGCCGGGTCGGTGGCCTGCGCCTCGGTGATCCAGGTGCCCGTCACGTTGGACACGAACGGCACCGCCGGAGCGCGCAGCGGCACCGTGGCCATCAGCGCGGTGAACTCGTCCAGGATCGGGTCCATCATCGGCGAGTGGAACGCGTGCGAGGTGCGCAGCAGCTTCGACTTGTTCTTGCCGCCGAGGCTCGCCGCGAACTCCTCCACCAGCGCCGTCTCACCGGCGACCACGCAGGTGCCGGGGCCGTTGACCGTCGCCACCGACAGGCCCTCGGGCAGCTTGCCGGCCACCGCCGACTCGTCGAGCGTGACGGCCAGCATCGAACCGGCGGGCAGGGAGTGCATGAGCCGGCCCCGGGCGGCCACCACGCGCAGCGCGTCGGCGAGGTCGAGCACCCCGGCGAGCGTGGCGGCGACGTACTCGCCGACGGAGTGGCCGATCATCGCGGCCGGGGTGACCCCGGCGGCCCGCCAGGCGACGGCGAGCGCGTACTCGACGGTGAACAGGGCGGGCTGGGTCCAGCGGGTCTCGGTGAGCTTGTCCGCCGCCTCCGGGTCGCGGCCCAGGATCAGGTCGCGGATGTCCAGGCCCAGTTCGGGGCGGAGCAGTTCGGCGCACTCGTCCACGGCGGCGGCGTACGCACTGTCCTGCGCGTACAGCTCGGCGCCCATTCCGGCGTACTGCGAGCCCTGGCCGCTGAACAGGAACGCCACCCGGGGCGCCGGCCCGTCGGCGACACCCCGGTGGCCCTTACGCCGTTCCCGCAGCGCGGCGACTGCCGACGCCGGGTCACCGGCGACCACCGCGGCGCGGTGGGCGTACACCTGGCGGCCGGTCCGCAGCGTGTGTGCCACGTCGGCGAGCGCCACGTCGCTGCCGTTGCCCAGGTGGTCGGCGAGCCGCCGCACGGCGGTGTCCAGCGCGGTCGGGGTCTTCGCGGACACCTGGAGCAGGTGCGCCGGGCGGACGGGGGGCGCCGGCCTCTCGGCGGCCGGCGCCTCCTGGAGCACCACGTGCGCGTTGGTGCCGCCGATGCCGAAGGAGCTGACGCCGGCGCGGCGCGGGCCGCCGTCGGTGTCCCACTTGGTCAGCGTGTTCGCCACGTAGAACGGGGTGTCGGCGAAGTCGATGGCCGGGTTCGGCGTCTCGTAGTTGATGGTCGGCGGGATCAGCCCGTGTTCCATCGCCAGCACCGTCTTGATCACGCTGACGATGCCGGAGGGCTGGCTGAGGTGGCCGATGTTCGACTTCACCGAGCCGATGCCGCACCAGCCGCGCTCGTCGGTGTCCCTGGTGTAGACGGCGGACAGCGCGGCGATCTCGATCGGGTCGCCGAGTGCGGTGCCGGTGCCGTGCGCCTCGACGTAGCTGATGCTGCGCGGGTCGACGCCGGCCAGCTCGACGGCCTGGGCGACGGCCTCCATCTGCCCGTCGATGCTGGGTGCGGTGAAGCCGACCTTCCCGGCGCCGTCGTTGTTGATGGCGTTGCCGAGCACGACCGCGCGGATGGTGTCGCCGTCGGCGATCGCGTCGGAGAGCCGCTTGAGCAGCGTCACGCCGACGCCGCTGCCCCACACCGTGCCGTTCGCTCCGGCGTCGAACGGGCGGCACCGCCCGTCCGGCGAGGTGAAGCCGTCCATGCCGAGGTAGCCGACGTGCGGCAGTTCGATGTTGACGCCGCCGGCCAGGGCCATGTCGCACTCGCCGTTGCGCAGCGCCTCGCAGGCCAGGTGGAACGCGACCAGCGACGTCGAGCAGGCGGTGTGCACGGTCATGCTGGGGCCGCGCAGGTCCAGCCGGTACGACACGTTGGTGGCCACGTAGTTCGGCGAGTTCCCGGTCGCCAGCGAGACCGCGCCGTGCGGGTTGCCGCCGACCCGCTTGTTGCGCATCACGTTGCGGTACAGGTACGTGTTGCCGCCGGTGCCGGCGTACACGCCCACCGCGCCGTCGTAGCGGCCCGGGTCGTAGCCGGCGTCCTGCAACGCGGTGTAGCAGCTCTCCAGGAACAGCCGGTGCTGCGGGTCGGTGATCTCGACCTCGCGGGCGGTCATCCCGAACAGGCCGGCGTCGAACTCGTCGTAGCCGTCCACCAGCGGGGCGCGGTTGACCCAGCCCGGGTCGTCGACCTCCTGCGGCTGGGCGCCGCGGGCGATCTGCTCCTCGCGGGTCAGCTCGGTCGTCGACTCCACGCCGTCGACCAGGTTGCGCCAGAACTCGTCGACGTCGGCCGCGCCGGGCAGGCGGGCGGCGAGCCCGACGATGGCGATGGGCTCGACGCCGTCGTCGGCGGGAATGTCGTTCTGCATGGGGTTTCCTTCATTCACAAGGGGATCGCGTCACGGGTGAGGTCGGCGAGGTGGCGGGGTACGGCGGGCGCGGCCGCGCCGGGCGGCGGCGCGCATCGCGGCGCGGGCCAGTTCCGGCCGGTCGGCGGCCCCGTCGAGGCTGGCGGCGAGCGCCCGCACGGTCGGGTGGCGGAACAGGTCGAGCATGGTGATCGAGCGGCCGGTGGCCTCGGTGAGCCGGGCGTGCACGGCGGCCAGGGCCATCGAGTGGCCGCCGATGTCGAAGAAGTTGTCGCTGACGCCCACCGCGTCGCGGCCGAGCACGTCCCGCCAGATCCCGGCGATCAGCTCCTCGGTCGCGGTGAGCGCGTCCGACCCGGCGGGCAGCGGCGCGCGGGCCGGGTCGGCCGTGGCGACGCTCATCGCGCCGAGCGCCGCGACGCGTACCGCCGGGCGGGGCAGCTCCGGCGCGACCTCGGCGGCCGGCGCGTCCGGGTCGGCGGCGAGCGCGCCGACCAGGGCGGCCAGGTCGGCCAGGAGCGCTTCGATCCGCTCGGCCTCGAAGAGGTCCGGGTTGTGCACCACCTCGACGCCGGCCCGACCGTCGCGTTCCACCACGTAGACGGTCAGGTCGAACGGCGACCCGGGCTTGGGCACCGGCACCGGCTCGACGGCCAGGCCGGTCAGCGTCAGCCGGGGCGTGACGAAGTTGAGCACGTTGAACAGCACCTGCACCAGCGGGGCGCGGGAGGTGCCCCGGCCCACGCCGAGCGCCTCGACGACGCGTTCCAGCGGCGCGCCCGGGTGGGCGGTGACCTCGTGCAGTTCGGCGGCGGCCCGGTCGACCTGCTCGGCGAAGCTCGCGCCGCCGGAGCGGACCCGCACCGGCACGGTGTCGATGAAGAACCCGATCACCTCGTCGAACGCGGCCAGTCGCCGGTCGGCGACGATCGCGCCGAGCACGTGCTCGTCGCTGCCGGTGACCCGGCGCAGCAGCTCGCCGAACGCGGCCAGCAGCACCGCCGCGACTGTGGTGCCGCGCCGGGCGGCCAGGTCGCGTACGGCCCGGTCGGCGGTCTCGTCCAGCCGTACCGCGGCCTCCACGCCGGCGTACGTCTGCACGGCCGGGCGGGGACGGTCGCGGGGCAGGTCCAGCACGGTGGGCGCGCCGGCCAGGTGCGCGGTCCACCACGCCAGGTCGGTGTCGCCCCGGCGCCGGTCCCGGTCGGCGCGCCACACCGCGTAGTCGGCGTACGTTGCGGGCAGCGGCGGGCGGCCGGGCACGGACCGGCCGAGCGCGCGGGCGTACGCGAGCGCCAGCTCGTCGTAGAGCAGCGCCTCCGACCAGCCGTCGAACACCGCGTGGTGCACTGTCACCGCGAGCACGTGCTCCTGCGCGGCGAGCCGGTACACGGTCACCTGCCAGGGCGGCCCGGTGGCCAGGTCGAACGCGTGCCCGGCCCCGGCCGCGAGCATCCCGGCCAGGTCACCGTCCGGGTCGGCGGTACCGGTCAGGTCGACCACCGGAACCGCCACGTCGGTGGGTTCCTCGCGGACCGCGTACGGCACGCCGCCGTTCTGCGGGATGCGCCAGCGCAGCACGTCGTGCCGTTCGGCGACGGCCCGCAGCGCGGCGCCGAGCGCGGTGACGTCCAGCGGCCCGCGCAGCCGGTGCGCGACGGCGATGTTGTACGGCGCGCTGGACGGGGCGAGCTGGTCCATGAACCACAGCCGTCGCTGCGGCGGGGACAGCGTCGGCGGGTTGCCGGTGGTCAGCTCGTCGGCGTCGGCGGGGTCGGCGGCGCGGACCCGGTCCACGAACGCGGCGAACGTGCGGTCGGCGAACAGCACCCGCGCGTCCACCTGCCGGCCCAGCTCCGCGCGCAGCGCCGCGACCAGCCGCATCGCGGCGATGGAGTTGCCTCCGGCGGCGAGGAAGTCGCTGTCCGCGGCGGGCGCCGCGCCGAGCAGCCGGGTCCAGATCCGCCGGACCGCCGCCGTCACCGGGTCGTCGTCGGCGGACGCGTCGGCCACGGCGGCCGGGGCGGTCGCGGCCAGCTCGCGCAGCGCCGGCCGGTCAGCGCGTCCAGCCGCACCGTCCGGGCCGGCAGCATCGCGGTGGTCAGCCGCGTCGCCGCGTACGCCCGCAGCTCGTCGTCGCCGGGCGCGCCGGCCGGGGTGAGGAACGCGACCAGCTCGGCGCCGGCCGGGCCGAGTATCGCCTCCACCGCGACCCGCTCGACGCCCGGGCAGGCGGCGAGCACGGCCTCGACCTCGCCCAGCTCGATGCGCTGGCCGCGCACCTTGACCTGCCGGTCGGCGCGGCCGAGGTAGACGATCCGGCCGTCCGGGCCCTGCCGGACCAGGTCGCCGGTGCGGTAGAGCCGTTCGCCGGGCACGTCGCCGAACGGGTCGGGCACGAACCGCTCGGCGGTCAGGCCGGGCCGGTTGAGGTAGCCGTCGGCCAGGCCCGGCCCGCCGATGAGCAGCTCGCCGGTCTGGCCCGCCGGCACCGGCCGCAGGTCGGCGTCGACCACGTACGCCCGGTGGTTGGGCAGCGGCCGGCCGATCGGCATCGGGTCGGTGTCGGCGTCGGTGAGGTCGCAGGCGACCGCCAGGACGCTGGTCTCGGTCGGGCCGTAGCCGTTGACGAAGCGCCGGCCGGGCGACCAGCGGGCGACCAGCTCGGCCGGGACCGCCTCGCCGCCGCAGATCAGCACCCGCCACGACGGAAACCCGGCCGGGTCCAGCAGCGACAGCACGGTGGGGGTGATGAAGCCCCAGGTCACCTCGTGCGCGGCGGCGAACCGGGCGATCCGCGCCGGGTCGGCCCGGTCCTCGGCGCCGAGCAGCTGCACCGACCCGCCGAGCGTCAGCGGCACGAACAGGTCCATGACGACCACGTCGAAGCCGAGCGAGGCGATGCCGAGGCTGCGCACCGAGGCGTCGGCGCCGGTCAGCGCGGTCACGCCGGTGACGAACTCGACCAGATTGCGGTGGGTGTTCAGCACGCCCTTCGGGCGGCCGGTGGAGCCGGAGGTGAACAGCACGTACGCCGGGTCGCCGGGGCGGGCCGGGCAAGGCGCGAGCGGGGCCGGGCCGGGCGGTCCGAGCGTCGTCACGCCGGGTTCGTCGCCGAACTCGGCCGCTGCCGCGTCGCCGACCACCACCCGTACGCCCGCGTCGCGGGCGATGCCGCGCAGCCGCGCCCGGGGGCCGCCCGGCTCCAGCGGCACGTACGCGGCGCCGGACAGCAGCACGCCGACCACTGTGGCCACCAGGTCGGGGGTACGCGCGCCGCACACGCCGACCCGGTCGCCCCGGCCGACGCCGTGCCCGCGCAGCGCGGCGGCCACCCCGGCGGCCCGGTCGACGAGCTGCCGGTAGGTGAGGCGGGTGTCCCACTGGCGCACCGCCACCGCGTCCGGCGTGCGGGCGGCCTGCTCGGTGATCAGGTCCGCGAGGGTGGCGTCCGGCCAGGGCAGATCCGGGCCGTGGACGGCGCTGACGGTCAGGGTGTCGGTCACCGGAGTGCTCCAAGGGGTTCGGCCGGGTCGGTGATCTGGAGGCGGAGTTCGCTGACGTAGCCGCGGCCCCGGGCGTCGGGCACCCAGGCCTCGGTGGGCGCGGGCAGCAGTTCGGAGACCACCACCGGCACGTCCGGCCCGGTACGCAGCGCGGCGTCGACCATGGCGCACAGCGACTGCGCGTACAGCGGCCCGGTCAGGTCCACGTAGCAGGGTTTGATCTCGGTGCCGACCTTGACGAAGACCCGCTCGGGCAGGCCGGTCTCGGCGCGCCAGCGGCGTACCGCCAGGTAGCGGGCGGACTCGTCGGAGTGGCCGCCCAGCCCGCACGCCCCGGCCGTGGTGCGCCAGGTGCGCCGCGCCACGACCAGCCGGTCGATGGTGATGCGGGGCGTGTACGCGGCGGCGCCGAGCAGCTTGAACGCGTCGAGCAGCAGCGAGCCGAGCAGCGTGGCGAAGACCTCCATCAGCGGCCAGCGGGCGCCGTCGGGGAAGACTGCGGTGAGCTGGTCGCCGGTGCGCTCGACCACCACTGCGGTGGCCGGGACCAGGCGGTCCACGTCGGCGCCGTGCGCGGTGTCGATGCCGAGCTGACGGTCCGCCGGGCCGGTCAGCGCGTACGTGGTGCGGGTGGTGCGGCGGGGGAAGCTGTCCGGCCACAGCACCCGCAGCCGGACCGGGCCCAGGTCGGTGTCGAGGTCGGCGCGCAACGCGGCCGGGTCCGGGTGGAACGGGCTGAGCACCGCGCTGTCGAAGGCGACCGAGGCGGGGTGCAGCTCGCCGAGCACCAGCAGGAAGTCGCCGCGCTCGACTGCCTCCGGCGAGTCGGCGCACAGTTGCACGTCCGGGTTGTGCAGCCGGGCCGACGGCCAGCCGGGCCGGGTCGCCGGGAACAGCTCCCGGGCCCGCTCGGTCAGGTCCGCCGCGCGCAGCCGCAGCTCGGCCTGGCCCTCGGGCAGGTCGGCCAGGCCGAACAGCTCGGCCCAGCGTGCGGTGAGCGTGGCGCCGGCCCGGCCGATCGGGCCGTCCGGGGCGATGAGCGTGCCCTGGGCCAGCAGCCACAGGTCGGCCAGCCGCACCGGGCCGTCGGCGGCCAGTTCCTCGTGCAGCTCGGTGAAGAGGTCGCCGCAGCGGGCGGCCACCTCGCCGGTGAACCACCGGGCGGTACGCAGCACCACGGCGAGGGGCTCGGCAAGCGCGTCGAGCACCGCCGAACCGATCCGGAACTCCAGGTCGCGGGCGGTCTCCTCGTAGCAGACGGTGCGGGCGGCGTACATCTGGCCGCTGTGCCGGGTGGCCGGGCGCCCGGTGACGGCGGTGAACTCGGCGTTGAGCGCGGCGAGCGCGGCGCCGAGCCGGTCCGGGTCACCGGCCGCGGCGGCCACCGCGTTTCGGGCGGCGCACAGCCGGCCGAACTCGGCCGCCGTCGCGGCGCGGACCGGCTCGTCGCCGATCGCGGCGATCCGCGCGGCGAGCACCCGCTCGGCGTCGGGCGCGATCGGCAGGTTGGCGCCCCAGCTGAGCCGGCCGCGCTCGACCCAGCGGTCCAGCAGCAGGTAGACGTCGTCGGGTCGGTGCACCTCACCGGCGTCGCGGAGCCGGTGCGCCAGCTCCAGCGCCGGGGTCCGCCCGTCGCAGGCGCCGAGCAGCACCGCCTCGACCGGGGTCAGCGCGACCGGCGGGTGCAGCGGCACCCGCAGCTCCCGCCCGGCGACGGTCAGGTGCGGTTGCAGGGCGGGCGCCCACCAGCGGCGCACCGCGAGGTCGTCGGCGAGCCGGTCGGCGTACGCGATGAGCGCCCACGCCTCGAAGTACACCCGCCGCCGGTGCACCAGCGCGTCACCGGGCGCGGCGTGCAGGCCGGGGCGGGTGGCGTCGAACGTGCCCCAGCAGACCGGGCCGAAGAAGCCGATGGTCTCGGCCTTGCCGCAGTAGCGCTGCCAGTAGCGCAGCAGGCTCAGCTCGCGCTTGCGGCGGCGGACGTTGCGGACCTGCGGGTCGGTGCGCAGCAGCCCGTCCAGCGCGATCAGCATGTCCGGGTTCTGCCAGGTCACCGCCTCGCGCAGCAGCGGGTCGGCGGCCAGTTCACCGGCCACGCCGGAGGACGCGGCGAACGCCTCGGCCAGCGCCTCGCCGAACACCTCGGGGCCGGTGTCGCCGGCGAGCAGCGCGTCCGCGGCGGCGGCGCAGGCCGGCGCCGCGAACCGGTCCAGCCCGGCGGCCGGGAAACCGGCGGTACGCAGGACCACGTCCCGCCACACCGACCAGCCGGTGTCGCCCAGGGGCAGCAGGTGGCTCACCGGTGGTCCTCCCGCCGGGCGTCGGTGATGTGCAGGCGCAGCTCGCTGAAGTAGCGGCGGCCCTGCCCGTCGGGCACCCACGCCTGCTCCGGCGCGGGCAGCATCTCGCTGACCGTGAACGACACGTCGTCGCCGCCGTCGACCCGGGCGGCGCGCACCATCGCGCAGAGCGTGGTGGCGAACGCCGGCGCGGACAGGTCCACGAAGCAGGGTTTGGTCTCGGTGCCGAACTTGACGTACACCTGCTCGGGCAGGCCGAGGCGGCGGCGCCACTCCCGGACGGAGAGGAACCGGTCCCGTTCGCCGTTCGGCAGGGCCAGGCCGCTCTCGCCCACTGTGGTACGCCACGTCTGCCGGGCCAGCACCAGCCGGTCCACGGTGATCCGGGGCGTGTACGGCGCGGCGGCGACCAGCTTGAACCCGTCCACGGCGTGCGCGCTGAGCGGCTCGGCGAAGATCTCGACGAGCGGCCAGCGCTGCCCGTCCGAGGCGGTGGCGACCAGGTCGCCGTCCACCTCGTCGACGACCAGGTCGACGGTGGGCAGCACGCGGGCCGGGTCGGCGCCCGGCGCGTCGAGGAACGCCAGGTGCCTGTCGGTCGGTCCGGTCAGCGACTCGGCGGTACGGCTGGTCCGCCGCGGCCAGTCCGCCGGGAACAGCAGCCGGACGCGCCGCTGACCGAGGTCCGCGGCGAGCGCGTCGCGCAGCCGCTCCACCTCCGGGTGCGACGGCGTGAACACCGCGCAGTCGAACGACGACCAGGCGGCGTGCAGCTCGCCGAGCACCACCGTGTAGTCGCCGCGCCGCAGCGCGTCCGCGTCGGTCGCGCAGATCTGCAGGTCGGGGCTGTGCATGGCGGCGTTGGACCACTGCGGGCCGGTGCCGGGGAACACCGCGTCGATCCGGTCGGTGAGGTCGGCGGCGCGCAGCCGTACGTCGGTGGTGCCGGCGGGCAGCGTGTCCAGGCCGAACAGCCCGGCCCAGCGGGCCGCGAAGTCCGCCGCGACCGCGTCGACCGGTCGTTCCCCGTCGCCCCAGAACATGCCCTGGGCCAGGAACCACAGGTCGGCCAGCGGCACCGGGGCACCGGACTCGGCGCGCAGTTCCTCGTAGAGGCCGCGCAGCACGTCGAGGTAGGCGCGGGCGAGCGCGTTGGCCAGCCACCGGGCGGCGCGCAGCAGCACGTCCAGCGGGGCGGCCAGCTCGGTGAGCAGCGGCGCGCCGAACACCACGTCCAGGTCCCGCGCGCTGTCCTCGTAACAGAGCGTGCGGCCCGCGTACATCTGCCCGGCCCGGCGTACCGCGGGCACGCCGGTCAGCTCGGTGAACGTGGCGTCGAGGGCGTCCAGGGCGGTCCGCAGCCGGTCCGCGTCGCCCGCCGCCACGGCAACCGCGTCGCGGGCGGCGCGCAGCCGGTCGAACCCGGCGCGCGCGGCGGCGCGGGCCGGCTCGTCGCCGATCGCGTCGATCCGTTCGGCGAGCACCCGCTCGGCGTCCGGGCTCACCGGCAGGGCCGCGTCCCAGGTGACCAGTTCCCGCTCGACCAGCCGGTCGAGCAGCGCGTAGCCGTCCTCCGGGCGGCGCAGCCCGATCGCCGGATCGGCGACGAGGTCGGCGGCGGCCCGCCGGCCGTCGGCCGCGCGCAGCAGGGCGGCCTCCACCGGGGTCAGCGTCAGCGGCGGGCGGCCGGGCCGCAGCACGTCGCGGCCCCGGACGGCCAGGTGGGCCCGCAGCATCGGCGGCCACCACCGGTGTACGGCCAGGTCCGCGCCGATCCGTTCGGCGTACGCGGTCAGCGCCCACGACTCGAACCACACCCAGCGCCGCCGGGTCAGACTCTCGCCAGGGTTGACCCGGGCAACCTCCGGCTGCGCGGGATCCACTGTGACCCAGCAGCTGGGGCCGAAGAAGCCGACCGTCTCGTTCTTGCCGCAGTAGCGCTGCCAGTACTTCAGCAGCGCCCGCTCCCGGTCCCGGCGGCGGACGTTGCGGGCCGCGTCGGCGCCCCCACGGACCAGACCGTCGAACGCGACCAGCGCGCCCCGGTTCTGCCAGGTGACCGCCTCGCGCAGCAGCGGGTCGGCGGCCAGCTCGCTGAACCGCTGCGCGCCGGTGCGCAGCGCCTCGTCGAACTCCTTGGCGAACCGGTCCTCGCCGGCACCGGTGGCCAGCAGCTCGTCGGCCGCCGCGGCGGCCCGGGGCGCGGTGAACAGCTCCAGCCCGTCGGCGGGGAACCCGGTGGTCCGCAGCACCGCGTCGCGCCACACCGACCAGCCGGTGTCGCCGAGGGGGACCCGGTGCGCGGCGCCGGCGGTCCCGCGACCGGCGGCGCGCACCGGGTCCGGACCCGCGTCCGGCGTGCCGGCGCGGGTGTCGGTGGACGCGGAGGTCAGGTCGGCCCGGATCAGCCCGGCCAGCTCGGTCAGCCGGTCGTGCAGGAAGAAGTGCCCGCCGTCCAGCTCGTGCAGGGTGAACCCGGCCGCGGTGTGCTCGGCCCAGGCGGCGCTCTGGTCCCGGGTGACCGCGCGGTCGGCGCGGCCGGCGAACACGACGATCGGCACCGGCAGCGGCTCGCCCGGCACGTAGCGGTAGGCGTCGACCCGGCCGAAGTCGGCGTGCAGCAGCGGGAGCAGCAGCTCCACCAGCTCGGGGTGGTCGAGCAGCTCGGCGGGGAGGCCGCCGCCGTCGCCGAGGCGGCGCAGTAGCTCCTCGTCGGTGGCTCGGGACAGCCCGTCGAACGGGCCGGGCGTGGTGACGTGCGGGGCGCGGGCGCCGCCGACGTAGAGCCGCAGCGGCAGCGGACGGCCGGTGCGGCGCAGCTCGCGGACCACGTCGAAGCCGAGCCGTCCGCCCATCGAGTGGCCGTAGATCGCGTACGGGCGGTCGGCGCGGGAGGCGATGGCCTCGGCCACGTCGGCGACGCCGAAGTGCGGGTCCTCGGTGATCCGGTTCTCCCGGCCGGGCAGTTGTACCGGCACCACGTCGATGCTCGCGCCGAACTCGGCCGCCCAGCGCCGGAACGCGCTGGCGCCCGCTCCGGCGTAGGGAAGGCAGAACAACCGCACCGGCGCCTCGGGTCGGCTTCCGGCGGAGACGAACCAGTTCACCGCGAACCTTTCTGCACGGGGTCGATCCAGTGCCGGCGGCGCTGGAACGGGTAGGTGGGCAGTCCGGTGCGCCGCACCGTGCCCTCGGGGTGCAGCGCGTGCCAGTCGACGTCGTGCCCGGCGACCCACTCGGCGGCCGTCTCGCGCAGCGGGCCGCCGTCACCGGCGATCCGGGCGTCGGTGTCCAGCAGCACGTCCAGCGCGGACAGCGCGGCCGGCAGGTCGGCGGCGACGACAGCCGCCCGGTGGGCGAACGCGCGCCGGCCCAGCGCCAGCGTGGCGGCCACGTCGGACAGTGCCGGGGCGGCGCCGGCGAGGTGGCCGCGCAGGCGGGCGAGCGCGGCCCGCAGCGCCGCCGGGGTACGCGCGGAGACCGGCAGCAGCCACGGTCCCTCGCCCGGCGGGTCGGCCGGCTCGGCGGGCGGCGGCTGTTCCACCACGACGTGCGCGTTGGTGCCGCCCAGGCCGAACGCGCTCACCCCGGCGACCCGGCGCCCGTCGTCCGGCCAGTCCCGCGCCTTGGTGGGCACGTAGAACGGCCCGGCGGTCAGGTCGATCTCCGGGTGCGGACGGGTGAAGTGCAGGTTCGGCGGGATCACCCCGTGCCGGACGGCGAGCACCGTCTTGATCAGCCCGGCGATACCGGCGGCCGCGTCGAGGTGACCGATGTTCGTCTTCACCGAGCCGAGCGCCGTGGACTCGGCGGGCGCGGCGCCCGCGTACACCTCGTGCAGCGCGGCGACCTCGATGGCGTCGCCCAGTGGCGTACCGCTGCCGTGGCCCTCGACGAAGCGGACCTCGCCGGGCGCGACCTCGGCGGTGGCGAGCGCGCCCGCGACGGCGGCGGCCTGTCCGGTCGGACCGGGAACGGCGAAGCCGGCCCGGTCCGGGCCGTCGTTGGTGACCGCCCAGCCGGGCAGGATCGCGTAGATGCGGTCGCCGTCGGCCTGCGCGTCGGCGAGCCGGCGCAACGCCACCACGCCCGCGCCGGAGCCGAAGCCGGAGCCGGCGGCGGCCTCGTCGAAGGCGCGGCACCGGCCGTCGGGCGACGCGAGCCCGCCCGCCCGGTGCCGCGGCCACATCACCGTGGACCCGCCGGCCAGGGCCAGGTCGCACTGGTAGTCGGCGAGGCTCTGCGCGGCCACGCACACCGCGACCAGCGAGCTGGAGCAGGCGCTCTGCACGGCCATCGCCGGGCCGGTCAGGCCGAGCCGGTAGGCCACCTGCCCGGGCAGGTGGTCGGTGAACTGGCGGCCGACGAGCCGGGCCTCCCAGTCGTCCGGGTCGACGTCGCCGACCACTGCCGGGTTGTCCATGAGGTGGAACAGGAAGTAGCGGTTGGCCGAGGTGGCGGCGTAGACGCCGACCAGCCCGGGGAAGCGCGCCGGGTCGTGCCCGGCGTCCTCCAGCGCCTCCCAGGCGGTCTCCAGGAACAGCCGGTGCTGCGGGTCGGTCCGGGCGGCCTCGTCGGCGCCGAAGCCGAAGAACTCGGCGTCGAAGTCGGCCGCCCCGTCGAGGCGGCCGGTGGCGCGGACGTGCCGGGGGTCGGCGCGCAGGCCGGGGCCGACGCCGAGCGCGGCCAGCTCCTCGTCGGTGTGGTCGTGCACGGAGTCGACGCCGGTGCACAGGTTCCACCAGAACGTGGCCACGTCGGGTGCGCCGGGGAACCGCCCGGCGACGCCGACCACGGCGATCTCGTCGCCGGTGTACTCGCGGGCGGCGCGGACCGGCGCGGCGGGTGCGGGCAGCACCGGGGCGCGGACCGCCTCGGGCGGGGCGTCCAGCAGCGCCGCCTGGGTGGCGATGGTTGGGTGGTCGAACAGGCGCAGCATCGGCAGGCGGACGCCGAACCGCTCGGCGAGACGCTGCTGCACCTGGCCCAGCAGCAGCGACTGCCCGCCCGCGTCGAAGAAGCTGGCGGTGCGGGCGACGGCGGCGCGGCCCAGCACCGCGCACCAGATGTCGTGCACCGCGCGCTCGGTGTCGGTGGCCGGTGCCTCCCCGGCGGGCACCTCGATCACCGGGCCGGGCAGCGCCCGCTCGTCGACCTTGCCGGTGACGGTGAGCGGGAACTCGTCGACCACCACCACCGCGCGGGGCACGGCGTAGCCGGGCAGCGCGGCGGTCAGCGCCGCGCGCAGCGCCGCCGGGTCCGGGCGGGCGCCGGCCGGGCGGGCGTACGCGAGCAGTTCGCCGTCGCGGACGACGGCGCGGACGCCGGCCACGCCGGGCTGGGCCGACAGCACCGCCTCGATCTCGGTCAGTTCGACCCGGTGCCCGCGCACCTTGACCTGCCGGTCGAGCCGGCCGAGGCAGACCAGTTCCCCGCCGGGCAGCAGCCGGCCCAGGTCACCGGTGCGGTACGACCGCAGGCCGTCGGCGTCGACGCCGAACCGGTCGCTGTCCTGGTTGAGGTAGCCGGGGGCGAGGTGGCGGCTGCGGACCACGATCTCGCCGGTGTCCGGGGCGAGGTCCAGCCGGTAGCCGGGGAACGCGGTGCCCACCGGCAGGGGGCCGCGGGCCTCCGGGTCCACCTCGGACAGCCGCAGGACGTGCCGGGCGGCGAACGTCATCTCGGTGGCGCCGTAGCCGTTGACGAGCACGCACTCGGGACCGAACCGGTCCCGGCCGCGCGCCGCGTCGGCCCAGGTGGCCTGCTCGCCGCCGAGCAGCACCGCCCGCACTGTGGGCAGCCGGCGCGCGCCGAGCGTGTCGAGCAGGAAGCGGTAGACGGTGGGCGTGCAGTGCAGCACCGTGGCGCGGTGCCGGTCGAGCTGCTCGACGGCGTACGCCAGACCCTGGCGGCGCAGGTCGACCGGGACGACGGCGGCGCCGGTGAGCAGCGCCGGGTAGAGGTCGGGGATGGCGGCGTCGAAGCTGAACGACGCGAGCAGGCTGAGCCGGTCGTCCGGGCCGATCGCGAGCGCGGCGATCTGGTTGTCGACGACGTGGGCCAGGTTGCGGTGGGTCTGCCCGACGGCCTTGGGCACGCCGGTGGAGCCGGAGGTGAACAGCACGTACGCCGGCGCGTCCGGGTCGGCCGTGACCGGGCGCAGCGGGGCCGGCGGCACCTCGTCCAGCGGCACGACCGGGCGTTCACCGGCCAGGGTGGACGCCAGGTCGCGGTGCTCGGCGGCGCAGGCCACGGCGGTGACGCCGGCGGCGTCGACCATGTGGCGCAGCCGCGCGACCGGGAAGCCCGGGTCCAGCGGCACGTACGCGCAGCCGGCCGCGAGGGCGCCGAGCAGCGCCGCCACGGTGGGTGCACCGTGCGCGGTGAGCAGCGCGATCCGGTCTCCGGCACGCAGGCCCGCGGCGGCGAACACGGCAGCGTGCCCGCCGGCCGCCCCGGCCAGCTCGGTGTAGGTGACCTCGTGGGTCTCACCGAGAAGTGCCGGACGTCCGCCGTGTACCGCCGAGATCGCGCCGAAACGATTGATGATCATCGTCTCTGCCATGTCAGGAAGCGGTTCGCGCTCCACTGAGGACACGCAGGCAGCAATCGACGAATGTGATCATTGATCCCCCCCAGGACTTCACATTGGAAGCAGGATATGGCTCGATCCGTGCGCCGGAAGAGCGGCGATGAGGCTTGAGCCGAAGAGGGGACGAGACCCTGGAACCTCGGACGGAGGAATTCGTCCGATCATCCCTCTAGCGCGTAGACGATTTACAGCGTACGCGTCAGGCAACAACTTATTTTACGGTGAAAATACTTCCGGGCCGTGGAATCTTCGCCGCAGACGGCCTCGGTGCCGCAGCTCGACCCGGGTCGCGGGGAGCCTGCTCAGACATCGTACGGCGGCCGTGGAATGGGGTCCACCATGGCGTCGAAGCCCTTCGGCAGCTGCGCCACGAGGTCGTGGAACTCCCCCACGGTCACCGTGTCGCGCAGGGTGGCGAGCACCGCCACGGCACCCACCTCGGCGACCGCCGGGTCCACCGCCGCGCGTTCGGCCACCCGGTACAGGAAGTCCACCGCACCGCCGGTGGTGGCCGTGCCACCCGGCTCCAGATAGCCGCCGACGTCGTCCGGCAACTGCGCCGCCAGGTCGGCCGCCTCGTCCGCGGTGATCCGGTCGGCGAGGGTCTGCAACACCGCGCGGGAGACGGTGGCGGCCTCGTCCGTGGGCAACTCGGCCCGTCGCGCCACCGCCTCGACGAACAGGGGGAACCGCATCCCACCCCTCCCCTCGCCGCCGGCGGGCACCACGCCCACCCGGTCGGCCCCGGCGGGTACCCGCCTCCACCCGGGCCAAACTCCCCCCGCCACGGCGAGCAGCTGCCCCGTCGCGAACCGGGGGTAACATCCGCGCCATGGCACCCGTCACCCACCCCGGCGCCTGCCCGCTGGACTGCCCGGACACCTGCGTCTGGCAGCTGACAGTCGACGACGGCCGGGCGGTCGCGTTGCGCGGCGACCGCGACCACCCGTTCACCAGGGGCGCGCTCTGCGGCAAGGTGAACCGCTACCTGGACGCGGTGAACGGGCCGGACCGGCTCACCACCCCCTGGATCCGCACCGGCCCGAAGGGCGCCGGCCGGGTCGCGTACCGGCCGGCGACCTGGGACGAGGCAGTGCAGCGGGTCGCCGCCGGGCTGCGCGCGAGCATCGAACGCGACGGCCCGGAGTCGGTGCTGCCCTACTACTTCGCCGGCACGATGGGCCTGGTCCAGGGCTGGACCATGGGTCCCCGGCTCTTCGCCCACCTGGGCGCGTCCCGGCTGGACACCACCATCTGCACGGCCGCGGCGCGGGCCGCGCTGCGCTCCCTCTACGGCGCCTCGGTCGGCTTCGAGCCGGAGTCGATCGTCGAGGCGAACCTGATCGTGCTCTGGGGCGCCAACCCGCTCGTCACCAACCTGCACCTGTGGCCGTTCGTGCAGCAGGCCCGCGAGCGCGGCGCGTACGTGGTGACCATCGACCCCCTGCGTACCGACACGGCGGCCCGCAGCGACGAGCACGTCGCGCCGCTGCCCGGCACCGACGCGGCGCTCGCCCTCGGGCTGATGCGGCACATCCGCGACGCCGGGGCGGCCGACGAGGCGTGGCTGGCCGCGCACACCACCGGCTGGCCGGAACTGGCCGCCCGGCTCGACGATTGGCCGGTGGAGCGGGCCGCCGCCGAGTGCGGCCTGCCCGCCGGGACGGTCCGCCGCCTCGGCGAGCGGATCGCCACCACCCGGCCGACGGCGGTACGGGTCGGGCTGGGCCTGCAACGCCACCACGGCGCCGGGCAGGCGATCCGGGCCATCTGCGCGCTGCCGCTGGTCACCGGCGACTTCCGGTACCCCGGCGGCGGGGCCCTGGTGACCACCAGCGGCCACCACCCGGTCGACAACGGCCCGGTGATCCGGCCGGCCGGCATGCCCGCCCCGCCGGCCCGGTCGCTGAACATGAGCCGGCTGGCAGCCGTGCTCACCGGGGAGGCCGACCCGCCGGTCACCTCGCTCGTGGTGTTCAACGCCAACCCGGCGGCGACCGCGCCGGACCAGGCCCGGCTGCTGACCGGGCTGGGCCGCGCCGACCTGTTCACCGTGGTGCTGGAGCAGCGCTGGACCGACACCTGCGACTACGCCGACGTGGTGCTCCCGGCGACGATGCAGCCCGAGCACCTCGACCTGCAGACGTCCTACGGGCACCACTACACGACGCTGAACCTGCCGGTGACCCGCGCGCCCGGCGAGGCGCTGCCGAACACCGAGATCTTCCGGCGGATCGCCGCGGCGCTCGGCGTGGACCACCCCGCGTTCTCCGACAGCGACGAGGACCTGGCCCGGCAGTTGCTGGCCGGCGCCCCGATCACGTACGAGGAGTTGCGCGAGCGCACGTACGCCCGGCTCACCGGCGTGCCGGTGGGTTCCGCGCCGTACGCCGAGGGCGGTTTCCCCACCGCCGACGGGCGGGCCCGGCTGCACGACCCGGCGCTGGCCGCGCTCGGGGTGGACCCACTGCCCGGGTACACGCCACCGGCCGAGGCGGCCGACCCGGACCTGGCCCGCCGGTTCCCGCTGACGCTGCTCACCCCGGCCAACCGCTACCTGATGAACTCCACGTTCGCCTCGCTCCCGTGGCACACCCGCCGCGCCGGACCGCCCCGGGTGCACCTGCACCCGGCCGACGCGGCGGCGCGCGGGCTCACCGACGGCGACGCGGTACGCGTCCACAACGACAGGGGCGCGTTCCTCGCCGCGGTGGCCGTGGACGACGCGGCCCGGCCGGGCCTTGCGTTCACCTACAAGGCGTACTGGGCGCGGCGCAGCCCGGGACGGTCCACCGTCAACGCCGTGACCGGCGTCCGGGACACCGACCTGGGCGAGGCGCCGACGTTCCACGACTGCCGGGTGCAGGTCGAGCCGGTGCCGGCCGGCCTGCTGACCGCCGAGCCGCCCCTGGACGATGCCGCCGAGCCCGTCGCGGCTGGGTGATTCGGGACCTCCGGCCCCCTGACCTGGTCTTTGCGCCCCTGCTGCCGGCCCGTCGCCGCCGCCTAGCGTCGGTGGCGGACACAGGGAGGTTCGCCATGCGTACGTGGCAGGTGCAGGACGTGATGACCAGGAACGTGGCGTCGGTACGGGAGGGCACGGCCTATCGGGAGATCGTCGACGTGCTGGCCGACCGGCACGTCACGGCGGCGCCGGTGGTGGACGAGACCCGCCGGGTGCTGGGCGTGGTGTCCGAGGCGGACCTGATGTACAAGGTGGAGTTCCAGGGCCGGCCCCGGGAGCGGCGGATCCTGCCGGACCGGCACCGCCGCGAGGCGCGGGCGAAGGCGGGCGCGACGCTCGCCGCCGACCTGATGACCGCTCCCCCGGTCACGATCACCCCGGACGCGACGATCGTCGAGGCGGCCCGGCTGATGGACGCGCGCGGCGTGAAGCGGCTGCCGGTGGTCGACGACCTCGGCCGCCTGGTCGGCATCGTCACCCGCGGTGACCTGCTCAAGGTGCACCTGCGCCCGGACGCCGGCATCCGGCGGGACGTGGTCGAGGAGGTGCTGTGGCGCAGTCTCGGCGTCCGCGACGGCGTGGTGGACGTGACTGTCGACAGGGGCGTGGTGACGCTGACCGGACAGGTGGAGCGCCGGTCCACCGCACAGCTCGCGGTACGGCTGACCCGGCAGGTCAGCGGCGTGGTCGAGGTGGTCGACGCGCTCGGCTACGCGACCGACGACGCGCCGATGGCGGGCCTGCGCATCGGCGGTGCCCCGGCCGGCCTCGCCTGACCCGGCACGAGGCGGTGGCGCCGGCCCGGGCCGGCGCCACCGGCGTCACTCCGAACCGAGCGCGTCCAGCACCAGCGCGGCGGTCCAGCTGAACGCCGGGGAGCCGAGGCCGGTGCCGGTGTCCGGGTGGAAGTACTCGTGGCAGCCGGACCGGTCGACCAGGTCGAGCAGCGACTCGCGCAGCCCGGCGGCCAGGTCGGCCCGTCGATGCGTGCGCAGCCCCTGCCAGAGCAGCCAGCCGGTGTTGATCCAGCTGGGCCCGCGCCAGTAGCGCAGCGGCTCGAAGTCCGGCGCGGTGCGGTCGTACGTGGGCAGCGGCCGGTCCATCCGGGCGGCCAGCCCGAAGCGCGGCGAGCACGCCTCGGCCAGCAGCGCGGACACCTGCGCGGCGGGCAACTCGGGCAGCGCCAGCGGCATCAGCCCGAGCACGGTCCGGGCCGGCACGAGCCGGTCGGCGCGTACGTCGCGGGGACGGAAGGTGCCGGTGACCGGGTCCCAGAGGCGGGTGACGAGCGCCTCGGTGATGCGGGCGCCCCGGTCGCGGTGCGGCCCCGGGTCGGCGCCGATCACCGTGGCGATGCGCGCGAGGGCGTACTCGGACACGCCGAGCGCGGCGTTCACCAGGGGGCACTCCACCAGGAACGGGTGCCGCCCGAGCAGTCCCTCGTCCCGGTAGCGGCCGGCCCGGTAGCTCTCCACCAGCGCGACGTAACGCGCGTAGTCCAGGTCGGTGGGGCGCTGCGCGGCGTCGGCGTGCGCGGTGTCGTGCCGGCGGTACGCGCGCATCACCGCCTCGTCGGCGGACACCCCCGCCAGCGGCGCGTCCCAGGCGGGGCTGTTGTCCAGCCCGGACTCCCACGGGTGCACGATCGACGCCAGCCCGCCACCACCGGCGTCGCGCCGGCCGGTCAGGTAGCGCTGCTGCGCGACCAGCCTCGGGTAGAGCCGCCGCAGCGCGGCCACCGACGCCTCGCCGGGCGCGCGGCGGTGCACCAGCCAGGCGGCCGGGGCGTGCACCGGCGGCTGGACGATCCCGGAGGTGGCCCGGGCCGGCGCCCCGTCGGCACGGGCCGAGTCCCAGAACTGCGGCCCGGGGAAGTACGGCCCGGCGCGCGAGGCCGGGTTGAACACGATGTGCGGCACCCGCCCGTCGACCCACTGCGCGGCGAACAGTGTGCGCAGCTCCCGCCAGGCCCGGTCCGGGCGGACGTGGGCCAGGCCGATCGCGATGAAAGCCGAGTCCCAGCTCCACTGGTGCGGGTAGAGCGTGCGGGAGGGGACGGTGTGGTCGTGTTCCCAGTTGGCGTCCAGGGTGGCCAGCGCGAGCCGGCGCAGCCGGGCGTGCCGCTCGGCGTCGGCGCGTACCCCGGTGGTCAGCGTCATGCGGCGGCCCGCCGGGGACGGGCCTGGGCCAGCGCGGTGGCGGCCTGGCGCAGCGCGGCGACCGGCTCGCCGCGCAGCCGGCACTCCAGCGCCAGCCAGCCGGTGTAGCCGATCG
Organism: Micromonospora sp. CA-248089; assembly: GCF_050948515.1. Taxonomy (NCBI): domain Bacteria; kingdom Bacillati; phylum Actinomycetota; class Actinomycetes; order Micromonosporales; family Micromonosporaceae; genus Micromonospora; species Micromonospora sp. CA-248089. The sequence continues at coordinate 2,861,132 of NZ_CP192016.1, read as the reverse complement.
CGTCGAGCGTGGCCAGCAGCGCCGCCCAGTCGAGGTGCCCGGCGCCGGGCTGGTGCCGGTTGGAGTCGCTGACCTGGACGTGCCCGAGGCACGGCGCGGCCGCGCGCAGCGCGGCGTGCGGGTCGTCCTCCTCGATGTTCATGTGGTACGTGTCGGCGGCCACCCGCAGCGCCGGTGATCCGACCGCGCGGTACAGCTCGACGGCCTGGTCGAGCCGGTTGACCATGTGGTCCTCGTACCGGTTGAGCGGTTCCAGGAACACGGTGACCCCCTCGGCGCGGGCGTGCCCGGCCAGCTCGCCCAGGGCGTCGACGAGCACCCGCCGGTCGCCCTCGGCCGAGCGGGGTGGTTCGAACGGCGGCAGCCGGCGGGAGAACATGCCCCAGGCCGCCGGAGTCATCGCGCCGACGCCGCCGAGTTCGGCGATCACCGACAGCTGGGAGCGCAGGTTGTCCACCGCGTCGCGGGAGCGGTCCGGATCGAAGTCGCCGACGAAGTGGTCCATCTCGACGCAGACGGTCGGCATCACCACGCCGGCGGCGCGGGCGCGGCGCAGCTCCGGCAGCCGCCGGGCCAGCGCGTGGTCGCCCCGTCCGCGCAGCTCGATGCCCTGGTAGCCGAGGGAGACGGCGAGGGCGTACTTCTGGGTCAGGTCGCTGCCGGGAAGCAACTGCTCCTGGCAGGCAAGCGGAATGTCCATCAGAACCTCAGCACCACTTGGAGGACGTCACCGTCACCGCAGTCGAGCAACGCCAGGGCGTCGGCCACCGCGCCCGCGTCGACGACGTGGCTCACCAGCGGCAGCGGGTCGACGCTGCCCTCGGCCACCAGGTCCATGAAGGTGTGTGCGATCCGCGTCCCGGACCACCGGCCGGCCGTGCCGGGTGCCGGATCGGGCCCGGAGACCTGGGCGGCCACGAGCTGGATCCGGTTGTGGTGGAACTCCTCGCCGAGTTCCAGCCCGTGGGCGTACCCCTGGTAGAAGCCGGCCGCGACGACGCGCCCGGCGTGCGCGGTGGCGCGGATCGCCTCGTGCAGCGCCGGGTACGACCCGGACAGTTCCAGGCAGACGTCGGCGCCCCGGCCGTCCGTGGCGGCCCGCAGCGCGGCGGCGGGCGAGTCGGTGCCGGCGTCGACGACCCGGCGGGCGCCGAGCCGGGTGGCGTGCGCGAGCCGGGCGGGCATCCGGTCGACCGCCACCACTCGGGCGCCGGAGAGCGCGGCCAGGCGCGTGCCGAGCAGCCCGATCACGCCCTGCCCGAACACGCCCACCCAGTCGCCCAGGTGCAGGTCACCGGCGAGTACGGCGGTCAGCGCGATGGCGCCGGGCCGGGCGAACACGGCGGCGAGCGGGTCGAGGCCGGGTGGCAGCGGGTGCGCCGCCGTCGCGGGGAGCACCGCCTCGGCGCGGTGCCCCCAGATACCCCAGACGATCTGGCCGGGCCACCGCCCGGCCACGTCGGGAGCGACCTCGACGATCTCGCCGACCTCCTCGTATCCGAAGCCCACCACCGGGTACGCGGGCGTGGCCTGGCGGGGGACGAACATGCGGCTGCCGGCGTCCCAGTCCTTGCGCAGGCGCGGGTTGCTGCCCCGGTAGAGCGTCAGCTCGGTGCCGGCGGAGATGCCCGAATAGTGGGTGCGGACGCGGACCTGGCCCGGACCGAGGTGGTCCGCGGGGCAGGGCTCCAGGCGTACGTGCCGGGGCCCGGCCAGAGAGACAACCCAGTTGCTCATGGCGTCGCTCCGAAGAAAGTGCCGACCTCGATTCTAACCCAAAAAATGGGCATATGTGATTACATTGATGAATCGATGGGTATTGGCGGAAAGCCGTACTCTTTCGAGAGGAGTGCCACCGATGTCATCACCCTCCACACGGCGGCTCGCACTAGGCCTGATCCTGGCACTGACCGGGACCGGCGTGGCCGCATGCAGCGACGACGGGCCGAAATCCGACAGTTCGCAGATCACTGTCTGGAGCCTGGAAGACGTGGCGGACCGCGTCGCCGCCACCAAGGCGATCATCGCCGACTACACCGCCAAGACCGGCGTCAAGGTCAACCTGGTCACCGTCAACGAGGACCAGTTCCCGTCCCTCATCGCCTCCAGCGCCGCCGCCGGCGACCTGCCCGACGTGGTCGGCTCGGTCTCCCTGGCCGGGGTGCGGACGCTGTCCGCCAACGAACTCCTCGACGTCGACGCCAACGGCACCGTCGTCGACCGGCTCGGCAAGGACACGTTCACGCCCCGCGCGCTGGAACTCACCAGCGACGGCGGCAAGCAGCTCGCCGTACCCAGCGACGGGTGGGGTCAGCTGCTGGTCTACCGCAAGGACCTGTTCGCCGCCGCCGGCCTGCCGGCGCCCGACACGTACGAGAAGATCGCCGCCGCGGCGGCGAAGCTGAACACCGGCGGCGTCGCCGGCATCACCGCGGCCACCTCCCCCGGCGACGTGTTCACCCAGCAGACCTTCGAGCACCTGGCGCTGGCGAACAACTGCCGGCTCACCGACGACTCCGGAAAGGTCACGCTCGACTCCCCCGAGTGCGTCGAGGCGTTCCGCTTCTACGGCGACCTGATGCGGAACAACTCGGTCAAGGGCGCCCAGGACGTCGACACCACCCGGGCCACCTACTTCGCCGGCAAGGCGGCCATGCTGATCTGGTCGCCGTTCATCCTCGACGAGCTGGCCGGGCTGCGCGCCGACGCCCGCCCGACGTGCCCGCAGTGCCAGTCCGACCCGGCCTGGCTGGCGCGCAACAGCGGCTTCGTCACCGCGATCAAGGGCCCCAACGGCACCGAGCCGGCCCAGTACGGCGAGGTCAGCTCCTGGGCCGTGCTCGACGGCGCCGTCGACCCGGCGAAGTCGTTCGTGGAGTACATGCTCTCCGACGGCTACCCGCGCTGGTTCGGCATGTCCCCCGAGGGGCGCTTCCCGGTGCGCACCGGCACGCCGGAGGACAAGCAGAAGTTCCGCACCGCCTGGAACACCAGCCCGGCCGGCGTGGACACCAAGAAGCCGCTGTCCGAGGTCTACGGCGAGGACGTGCTCGCCACGCTGCGTCGCAGCCCCGACACGTTCCAGCGGTGGGGCCTGACCGAGAACCAGGGCAAGCTCGTCGGCGCCATCCTCGGTGAACTGCCGGTACCCAAGGCGCTCGCCGACGTCGTCGGCGGCAAGTCCGACGCCCGCGCCGCCGCCGAACGCGCCCGCAAGGACGTCGAGGCGATAGCCAAGGGCGTCAATTGACCACCACCGCGCCGGAGGCCGGCCGCTCCCTCGCACCGGAGCGACCCCGCCGACCCGGCCGACGTCCGCTGACACTGCGCCGCCGCGAGTCCCGCGCCGGGCTCGCGCTGGTCAGCCCGACCCTGCTCGTCGTGGTCGCGGTGATCGGCATACCCATCGTCTGGACGGTGGTGCTGGCCTTCCAGCGGGTACGCCTGGCGACGCTGCGCAAGACCGGCCTGTTCGGCGAGCTGACGCTGGACAACATCGACCGGGTCCTGCACACGCCCGGGTTCGCCGACACGCTCTGGACCACAGTGCTCTACAGCGTCGGCGGCACCGCCGGCTCGATAGTGGTGGGCCTGGCGGCGGCGCTCGCCGTACGCGGGCCGTTCCGGGGCCGCACGCTGGTCCGCGCTTCGATGCTGCTGCCGTACGTGGCGCCGGTCGTCGCCATGACGTTCGTCTGGCAGGTGATGCTCGACCCGCAGCTCGGCATCGTCAACGACTGGGGCAAGCGCTTCCTCGGCTGGGATCAGCCGGTGCCGTTCCTGTCCCAGGAGTCCACCGCGCTGTGGACGGTGATCGCGTTCGAGGCGTGGCGCTACTTCCCGTTCGCGTTCCTGTTCCTGCTGGCCCGGCTGCAGGCGGTGCCGGGCGAGCTGGAGGAGGCCGCCCGGGTCGACGGTGCCACACCCACGCAGCGGTTCCGGCACATCCTGCTGCCGCAGCTCATGCCGGTGATCGCCTTGATCGGCGTGCTCCGCTTCATCATGACGTTCAACAAGTTCGACGACGTGTACCTGCTCACCGGCGGCGCCGCCGGCACCGAGGTGGTCAGCGTCCGGGTCTACCAGTTCCTCACCGCCCGCACCGACATCGGCGCGGCCGCCGCCCAGGCGGTCGTGCTCGCCGTGGTGCTGCTCGTGTTCGTGGCCATCTACCTGCGCTTCTTCGGCGCGCGACGGGAGGCGTGATGGACCGGGACCGGATCGAGACGGTGAGCCTGCGCTGGCTGCGCCGGCTGGTGATCGCCGGGTTCCTGGTGGTCACGCTGCTGCCGTTCTGGTACATGCTGGTGCTGTCGGTACGCCCGATCGAACGTCTGCTGCTGGAGCCCGGTTCGCTCTGGGTGCCGTTCGGCGAGCTGACCGTCGCCACGTACGCCGAGGTGCTGAAGTCCGTCTCCGACGGCGGCCAGGGCTTCCTCACGTTCATCCGCAACAGCGGCCTGGTGGCGCTCGCCGCCACCGCGCTCACCCTGGTGATCGCCATTCCCGGCGCGTACGCGGTGTCCCGCCTGCGGTTCTTCGGCCGCCGGCAGGTCAGCGCGCTGTTCCTGGCGGTCTACCTGTTCCCGTCGATCGTCATCGCGATCCCGCTGTTCGTGGTCTTCACCCGGGCCGGGCTGCGCGGGTCGCTGACCGGCCTGGTGCTCGTCTACATCTCGCAGACGCTGCCGGTGTCGGTGTACATGCTGAAGAACTACTTCGAGACGATTCCGGTCAGCCTGGAGGAGTCGGCGGCGATCGACGGCGCGGGCCGGCTCGGCATCATCCGCCGGGTCAGCCTGCCCCTCGCGGCGCCCTCGGTGATGGCCGTCGCGCTGTACGACTTCATGATCGCCTGGAACGAATACCTGTTCGCGCTGCTGTTCATGGTCGACCGGCCGGACCGGTGGACCGTGTCGCTGGGGCTTTCGCTGCTCGCCGACGGCGTCGAGGTGCCCAAGACGGTGCTGATGGCCGGATCGGTCATCCTCACGCTGCCGATCGTGGTGCTGTTCTTCGCCGGGGAGCGAATGCTCACCGAGGGACTCACCAGCGGAGCAGAGAAGGGCTGAGCGTCCGTGCCAGGATGATCGGGTGCGAGCATCACGGGAGCGCCGGGCCGGCGCGCGGGCGGCCCGGATGCTCACCGAGGTGCTCGCCCCGACCGTCCTGGTCACCGCGCTGCCGCTGATCGCCGCCGCCCGGGTCAGCCGCTCGGCCGGCCAGTTCCTGCTCTGGGGCGGCATCGCGCTGACGTTCTGCGCCGTCATCCCGATCGGCGTGCTCGTGCACGGCGTACGCCGGGGGCGCCTCACCGACCGGCACGTCGGCGACCGCACGCAGCGGGCCCGGCCGCTGTCGATCGGGCTGGCCTCGGTCGCGGCCGGGTTGCTCCTGCTGGCGGCGGTACGCGCACCGGCCGAGCTGTTCGCCGTGATCGTGGTGGTCTTCGTGGTCGGCGCGGCCTGCGCGCTGGTGAACCACTGGTGGAAGCTGAGCATCCACGCGGCGGTGGCCGCCGCCACGGTCGCCGTGCTGGTGCCGCTGACCGGCCCGGCCGCGAACCTCGGCTGGGTGCTCGTCGCGGCCGTCGGCTGGTCCCGGGTACGGCTGGGCGACCACACCTGGCCGCAGGTGCTGGCCGGTGTGGCGCTGGGCGGGCCGCTCGCCGCCGGCACGTTCCTGGCGCTCGCCTGACTGCCGCCACAAGATCAGCTACGGTGGCGTCATGGGCAAGCCGACCCGCTGGGTGACCGACACGAACCCCGGCCATTCGCAGTGGTACGTGGACCGGTTCCGTCAGCTCGCCGCCGAGGGCGCCGACCTGGCCGGTGAGGCGCGGCTGCTGGACGCGCTCGTACCGCCCGGCGCCCGTGTCCTGGACGCCGGCTGCGGCACCGGCCGCGTCGCCGCCGCGCTCGCCGCGCGCGGGCACACCGCCGTGGGCGTGGACGCCGACCCGACGCTGGTCGAGGCGGCCCGCGCCGACCACCCCGGTCCCCGCTTCCTGGTCGCCGACCTGGCCGAGCTGGACCTGGCCGCGCAGGGCGAGGCGGAGCCGTTCGACGCCGCGGTGCTGGCCGGCAACGTGATGGTCTTCGTCGCCCCCGGCACCGAACGCGACGTGCTGGCCCGCGTCGCCGCGCACGTCCGGCCGGACGGCCTGGTCGTGGTCGGCTTCGCCACCGACCGCGGCTACCCGGTGGCCGAACTGGACGCCGACGCGGTGGCCGCCGGGCTGCGCCCCGAGCACCGCTTCGCCACCTGGGACCTGCGACCGTGGCGCGACGACGCCGACTTCGCGGTCACCGTGCTGCGCCGCCCGGCCGGCTGACCCACTGCTCATTTCGGCCTGCTCAGCTCCGGACCAGCCCGGCCCTCGCCCGGCTCGGCCCCGGCCCTCGCCTGACGCGTTCGAGCCGGCCGCCCGGCGCTCAGGCGGGCGCGGCCACCGTCCGGGCGGCCTCCGGGTCGAGCGGGCTGCCGGCCGGCAGCAGGTCCACCAGGCCCGCCGGCAGCCGCGCCGGGCGTACGCCCGCGTACCCGAGCATGCCCGGGACGTCGGCGCCGGTCAGCGCGTACCGTCGGCCCAGGTCGGTGACCACGCAGATCGCGCCGCCGGTCGCGCCCGGCGCGGGCACCGCCTCCACCAGCGCGCCGCGGCCCGGCTCGACCACTACCGCGTCGGCGAGCCCGGCCCGGCCGCCCGGGGCCCGCGCGGCGGCGGCCGGCGCGGTGACGCCGAGGCGCAGTTCGCGTACGCCGGTGTCGTCGCCGGCCCGCGCGCAGAGCGCACCCTCGGCGGCGGCCAGCCGGGGCGGTACGGCGGGCGGCGCGGTCGGCCCGCCCGGCACCAGACCGGGCAGCTTCGGCAGCGCGGCGAACCGGCCGAGCGTGATCGGTTCCGGCTCCCGCTGGCCGGTGCGGGTCAGCAGCAAGGCGGCCTGCAACTCGGTGATCGCTGCCAGCCCGCCGCGCTGGGCGACCGCGTACTGCCGGCTGCCACCGGAGTTGCGCACCAGGTAGACGTCGCCCACCGCCGCGCCGGTGACCCGCTCGGACGGCTCACCGAGGTCGTCCACCGGCGGCGGGGCCAGGTCGGCGCCGGCCGGGAGCGTGTTCAGCAGCGCCGCCGCCACCGGCACCGCCCGTTCCCGGGTGGCGGCCAGCGCGGCGAGCACCCGGTCGGTGTCGCGCAGCAGGTAGCGCCGGTCGTGCCAGAGCAGGTGCAGGCCGCCGTCCGGGTGGCGGGCGAGCAGGCCCTGGTCGCCGAGCGCCCGGCCACCGGTGGCCTCCCGTCCGATCAGCAGCACCGAGCGGGCCTCGCCGCGCCCGGCCTCCCCGCGCCCCGTGTCGTCGCCCGGTACCGAGCAGAGCGTCCAGGCGTCGCGGACGAGCCGGTTCGACGCGGGCAGCGAGTCCGGCGCGTCGGCGATGCCCAGCGGCAGACCGCGCGGCACTCCCTCGATGGCGCGGCGGCCGACCAGCACCGTCTTCGGCTGCTCCGCCCCGATGATCAGCAGCGCTGAGGCGTAGTTGAGCACCGGGTGCAGCTTGTCGTCGCGGTAGACGAAACGCGCGCCCGACTCCTTCTCCACGATCACCGCGCCGGTCTCGCGCCACGAGTCACCGCCGCCGGTGAACAGGCCGTAGAGCGCGACGCCGCCGAGCGCGATCGCCGCGACCAGGACGCTGGCCAGACCGGCGCCGGCGAGCCGGCGGAACGGGGACTGCGGCGGGTCCGTCTCCCGCATGACGAGCGCGGCGACCGCCCGCTGGACGGTGAACTGGTACGAGTGCAGCTGGTCCTGCCGCGACGCCATCGGGTCCCTTCCGGCTGGGATGGTCGGCGCACAGGATAAGCGCTCCGTCGATGCCCCGGCGACCCTGCGTGTCCCCGCCCCCACCCCCGCCCCGCCCCGCCCGCCGATCTTGCAGTTGCCGCCCCGACAAACCAGTCACAACGGGCATACGTCGGGCACCAAGTGCAAGATCGGCGAGGGCGGGGGCGGCGATGGTGGCGGATCGGGTACCCCCTGGGGTATGTTTGCGAGCAGGAGGTGCGACGTGAATCTTCGACCGGAGATGACAGGTGAGGCACTGACCCGGCTCAAGCGGGCCCGGGGGCAGCTCAACGCCGTCATCGAGATGATGGAGAACGGCGAGGACTGCCGCGCCGCGCTGACCCAGCTCGCCGCGGTCTCCAAGGCCATCGACCGGGCCGGCTTCAAGATCATCGCCTCCGGCATGCGCTACTGCGACGCCGCCCGCCAGGCCGGCGAGGAGCCGGAGATGACCGAGGAGGAGCTGGAGAAGCTCTTCCTGTCCCTGGCCTGACGACTTCCTCGCCCGACGACTCCCTGGCCCGACGGCGCCCGCCTGACCGGCTGAAACCCGCCCGCGCCGTGTGACAGCGACCCGGGCGGGTAAACACCTGCCTGGAATTCACAGGCCGCAGACTGTTCTTCGCATACCCCCCGGGGTATATAGACAATGAGAGGAAATGACATGACCCTCGACGTGTCCGTCATCGCGACCTCCTCGCTCGGCGACCGCAGCTACCTCGCCTCCGACGGCCGGGTGGCGGTGGTGGTCGACCCGCAGCGCGACATCGACCGCATCCTGTGCCTGGCCGGCGCCAAGGGCGTACGGATCACCCACGTGGTCGAGACGCACATCCACAACGACTACGTCTCCGGCGGCCTGGAACTGGCCCGGATCACCGGCGCGCAGTACCTGGTGGCCGCCGCCGACACCGTCGAGTTCGACCGCACGCCGGTGTCCGACGGCGACACCGTGCCGGTGTCGGACACGATGCGGCTGCGGGTGATCGGCACCCCGGGCCACACGTTCCACCACCTGTCGTACGCGCTCGACGAGCGCGACGGCGACTGGACGCCGGCCGGCGTGTTCACCGGCGGCTCGCTGCTGTTCGGCACCACCGGCCGCACCGACCTGCTCGGCCAGCAGCACGCGCACGAGCTGGCGCACCACCAGTACGCCTCGGCCCGCAAGCTGGCCGACCTGCTGCCCGACGGCGCGCAGGTGTGGCCCACGCACGGCTTCGGCAGCTTCTGCTCGGCCAGTCAGGCCGACGCCCCCGAGTCGACGATCGGCCGGGAGAAGGAGGCCAACCCGGTGCTGCGGCTGGCCGCCGACCAGTTCGTCACCGAGACGCTGGCCGGGCTGGACGCCTACCCGGCGTACTACGCGCACATGGGTGTCGCCAACGCCGCCGGTCCCGCCCCGGTCGACCTCACGCCGGTGGCCCGTGCCGACGCCGACGAGCTGCGCCGTCGCATCGCCGCCGGCGAGTGGGTGGTCGACCTGCGCCACCGCAAGGCGTACGCGGCCTCGCACCTGGCCGGCACCGTCAGCCTCGGCCTGGACGGGCCGATGTCGACGTGGCTCGGCTGGCTGATCGACTGGGGTGTGCCGATCACGTTCCTGGCGCAGACCCCGGAGCAGGTCGCCGACGCCCAGCGGGAACTGGTCCGCATCGGCATCGACCGCCCGGCCGCCCAGGCCACCGGCGAGCCCGAGCAGTGGACCGCCGACCCGTCGCAGCTGCGCGAGATGGCGGTGGCCGACTTCGGCGCGCTCGCCGCCGCGCAGGCCGACAAGACCCCGGCCGGGCTGCCCGAGCCGCAGGTCGTCCTCGACGTGCGGATGACGAACGAGTGGAAGGCCGGACACATCGACGGCGCGGTGCACGTGCCGCTGCCGGACGTGCCGAAGCGCCTCGCCGACATCCCCGCCGGGACGATCTGGGTGCACTGCGGCTCCGGCTACCGGGCCACCGCCGCCGCGTCCCTGCTCGCCAACGCCGGCCGGGACGTGGTGCTGATCGACGACGCGTACGCCCGGGCCGAGGCGGCCGGCGTTCGCATGGCGACCACCGCCTGACCTCTCCCCCAGCGCCCGGCCGGTGCGTCCGTACACCGGCCGACGCCGGACCCTGCCCGAAAACATCCCGTTCAAGGAGACAGAGCATGACCACGACCACCCCGACCATCGACGCGGCCGGCCTGCGCGAGCTGATCGCCGCCGGACGTACGCCCCGGATGCTCGACGTGCGGACGCCCGGCGAGTTCGAGGCGGCCCACATCCCCGGCGCGTACAACGTTCCGCTGGACCTGCTCCGGGAACACCGCGCCGAGCTGCGCAGCCACCTGGACGAGGACGTGGTGCTGATCTGCCGCTCCGGCGCCCGGGCGAGCCAGGCCGGGCAGGCGCTGGCCGGTGTCGGCCTGCCCAACCTCAAGGTGCTCGACGGCGGCATGCTGGCCTGGCAGGCCACCGGCGCGCAGGTCAACCAGGGCCGGTCGCGCTGGGACCTGGAGCGCCAGGTACGCCTCGTCGCCGGTTCGATCGTGCTCGCCGCCGTGCTCGGCTCGGTGTTCGTGCCGGGCCTGAAGTGGGTCGCCGCCTTCATCGGCGCGGGCCTCACGTTCGCCGCGCTCACCAACACGTGCGCGATGGGCATGCTGCTGAGCAAGCTGCCGTACAACCGGGGCGCGAGCTGCGACCTGGACACCATCGTGGGGCAGTTGCGCGACGGGGACCGCAGGTGACCACCCTCGCCCTGACGCTGGCCGGCGCGGTGCTGATCGGCGTGACGCTGGGCCTGCTCGGTGGCGGCGGGTCGATCCTCGCCGTGCCGCTGCTGGTCTACGTCGCCGACCTGCCCGCCAAGGAGGCGATCGCCACCTCGCTGCTGGTCGTCGGCGTGACCAGTGCGGTGGGCGTGCTGCCGCACGCCCGCGCGAACCGGGTCCGCTGGCGCACCGGGCTCATCTTCGGGGTGGCCGGCATGACCGGCGCGTACGCGGGCGGCCGACTGGCCGAGTTCGTCCCGGCGGGCGTCCTGCTCACCGGGTTCGCCCTGATGATGCTCGCCACCGCGGTCGCCATGCTCCGGGGCCGGCGATCCGCCGAGGGCCGACCGGCCCCGTCCGAGCTGCCGGCGCTGCGGGTGATCGTCGACGGAGTGGTGGTCGGCCTGGTCACCGGTCTGGTCGGCGCGGGCGGGGGCTTCCTGGTCGTACCGGCCCTGGCCCTGCTGGGCGGGTTGCCGATGCCGGTCGCGGTCGGCACCTCGCTGGTGGTCATCGCGATGAAGTCGTTCGCCGGCCTGGCCGGCTACCTGTCCAGCGTGCAGATCCACTGGGGTCTGGCCGCCGGGGTCACCGCCGCCGCTGTCGTCGGCAGCCTGCTCGGTGGCCGGCTCGCCGGGCGGATCCCGGCCGACGTGCTGCGTCGCGGCTTCGGCTGGTTCGTCGTGGTGATGGGCGTGTTCGTGCTCGCGCAGCAGTTGCCGCCGGTCTGGGGACTCGCCGTGGGAGCGCTTGCCGTGGCCGGTACGGTCACCATGGCGGTGTGGGGCCGCCGGAGGAGGGGACACAGTGGACAGCAGCGCCTGGGACAGCCGGTACGCCGACACGCCCGGACTGGTGTGGAGCGCTGAGCCCAACCGTTTCGTGGTCGAGTCGGTCACCGGCCTGACCCCCGGCTCGGCACTCGACATCGCCGCCGGCGAGGGCCGCAACGCGGTCTGGCTGGCCGGTCAGGGCTGGCGGGTGAACGCGGTCGACTTCTCCTCGGTCGCCGTGGACCGGGGGCGGGAACTGGCCGCCGCGCGGGGCGTGACAGTCGACTGGCGGGTCGCGGACGTGACCGCGTACCGGCCGGTGCCGAACAGCTACGACCTGGTGCTGATCAGCTACCTGCACCTGGCGGCGCCCGAGTTCGCCCGGGTGCTCGCCGCGGCGAAGTCGGCGCTGCGCCCCGGCGGCACGCTCGTGGTGGTCGGCCACGACCTGGCCAATCTCTCCGGCGGCATCGGCGGCCCGCAGGACCCGGACGTGCTGCTCACGCCGGAGTCGGTGGTCGACGGGCTGGCCGGGCTGCGCGTACAGCGGGCCGAGACGACCCGCCGGCCGGTCCCGGCCACCGACGGCGGTACCGTCGACGCGCTGGACACCGTGGTGGTCGCCACCCGCCCCGCCGACTGACCGCCGTCCGCCGTCGTTTCGCCGGGCCGGGCCGGGACCGGCCGGTAGCATCCGGGGACGGATCGGCGGAGAGGACACCGGGTGGGCGCGCGTTTCGAGGAACTGGCCTGGCGGGAGACGCCGATCGGCGAGATCAGCCTGCGGCGTCGCCGTGACCCGGCGCTGGACTCCGAGGTGTACGAGGTGAAGCTCGACGACGAGTACCTCATGTCCAGCGCCTTCCCGGTCGCGGAGATCGAACTGGCCCGGCTCGGGCTGGCCCCGCTCACCGGTGACGCGCTGGACGTGGTGGTCGGCGGGCTCGGCCTCGGCTACACCGCGCGGACCGCGCTGGAGGATCCCCGGGTGCGCTCGCTGGTGGTGGTTGAGGCGATCGAGGACGTGATCGACTGGCACCGGCGGGATCTGCTGCCGTTCGCCGCCGGGCTGGCCACCGATCCGCGTACCCGGTTCGTCCGGGCGGACTTCTTCGCCGCGGTCGCCGGCGACGGTCTCGACCCGGATGAGCCCGGGCGCCGCTTCCACGCGGTGCTGCTGGACGTGGACCACTCCCCCCGCCAGGTGCTGCACCCCAGCCACGCCCCGTTCTACACGGTCGACGGGCTGCGCCGGCTGGCCGCGCTGCTGCACCCGGAGGGCGTCTTCGCGCTGTGGTCGAACGACCCGCCGGACCCGGCGTTCCAGCGCACGCTGACCGAGGTGTTCCCGACCTCGGTGGCGCACGTCGTCCGGTTCCCGAACCCGTTGCAGGGCCGGGAGGCGGCGAACACCGTGTACGTGGCCCGGCACTGATCCACCCGGCGGCGCATGGCCGCACGAGCAGCGGGAAAGCGCACGGCCCACCGTACGACGGGAGGCTGGGACATGCGCGCGTTGCTCTGGGTGGTCGGCGTGGTCGCCGGTGTGCTCATCCTGCTCGGGCTGCTGCTGGAGGCGGTCCGCTGGCTCGTCATCATCGGCGTGATCGCGCTCGCCGCGGTGATCATCTTCGGGATCGTGAAGGGCCGGCGGGTGGTGCACCAGCATTCGACCCGCCGCCGCTGACCTGCGGAGAAGTGTGACTCACCCGGCAACCTACGTAAGCGTAGGTTACCGGGCGGTTAAGTTAGGCTGGGGGCGTCATCCACGCGACGAGGAGTAACGGCGATGGACGCGACCGCCCAGCGACCCTGGACCCGCAGCTACGCACCCGGCGTGCCGGCGGAGATCGCCGAGCCGACCGGCTCGCTCGTCGACCTGCTCACCGAGGCGGCCGGGCGGTTCGGTCCCCGGGTCGCGCTCGACTTCTACGGCGCCACCACCACGTTCACCGAGCTGGCCGACCAGGTGGCCCGCGCCGCCGAGGCGCTGCGCCGGCTCGGCGTCGGCCCGGGTGACCGGGTGGCGCTGGTGCTGCCGAACTGCCCGCAGCACGTGGTCGCCTTCTACGCCGTGCTGCGCCTCGGCGCGGTGGTGGTCGAGCACAACCCGCTCTACACCGCCGACGAGCTGGACCGGCAGCTCACCGACCACGGCGCGACGGTCGCGATCGCGTGGGACAAGGTCGCGCCGCTGGTGGCGGGACGCGGCGCCGTGCGTACCGTGGTGGCGGTCGACCTGACCGCGGCGCTGCCGCGGCTCAAGCGGTGGGCGCTGCGGGTGCCGCTGCCGAAGGTCCGCGCCGCCCGCGCCGCGATGACCGCCCCCGCGCCCGGCGCGCTGGCCTGGTCGGACCTCGTCTCCGCCGCCGGGCCGCTGCCCGCGAGCCATCCCGCGCCGGAGGCCGGCGACGTGGCGCTGCTCCAGTACACCGGCGGCACCACCGGCGAGCCCAAGGGCGCCGTGCTGACCCACCGCAACCTGCGCGCCAACGCCGCGCAGGGCCGCGCCTGGGTACCGGGCCTGCGCGACGGCGCGGAGACGGTGTACGCGGTGCTGCCGCTGTTCCACGCCTACGGGCTGACGCTCTGCCTCACCTTCGCCGTCAGCATCGGCGCGACGCTGGTGCTGTTCCCCCGCTTCGACGCCGACCAGGTGCTCGACGCCGTCCGCCGCCGCCCGCCGACGTTCCTGCCCGCGGTGCCGCCGGTCTACGCGAAGCTGGCCACCGTCGCCCGCGAACGCGGCGTCGACCTCACCTCCATCCGGTACGCGATCTCCGGCGCGATGTCGCTGCCACCGGCCATCGTGGAGCTGTGGGAGCAGGTGACCGGCGGCCTGCTGGTCGAGGGGTACGGGATGACCGAGACGTCCCCGATCACCGTGGGCAACCCGGTCGCCCCCAGCCGCCGCCCCGGCACCGTCGGCGTGCCGTTCCCCTCCACCGACGTCCGCATCGTCGACCCGGAGGACCCGAGCCGCGACCGCGCCCCGGGCGAGGCCGGCGAGCTGCTGGTCCGCGGCCCGCAGGTGTTCTCCGGCTACTGGCACCGGCCCGAGGAGACCGCCAAGGTGCTGCTGCCGGGCGGCTGGATGCGTACCGGCGACATCGTCACCATGGACGCCGACGGCTTCGTCACGGTGGTCGACCGGATCAAAGAGCTGATCATCACCGGCGGCTTCAACGTCTATCCGTCCGAGGTGGAGGAGGCGCTGCGCCGCGTCCCCGGCGTCCGCGAGGCCGCCGCCGTGGGAATGCCCACCGACGACGGCGAGGTGGTCGTCGCCGCGGTGGTGGTCGACCCGGCGGTGGCCTGTACGCCGGAGACGATCCGCACCTCGTGCCGCACCCACCTGGCCGGGTACAAGGTGCCGCGCCGGGTCGTGGTCGTCGACGAGCTGCCGTACTCCCAGATCGGCAAGATCCTGCGCCGCGAGGTCCGCGAACGGCTGCTCGCCGGCCGCTGACCCGACCCGCCCGTTTGCCGGCAGGACGGCGGGGGTAAACGGGCGTCCATGGTGGATTCACGGGGCAAGTCAGTCGGTCGTTACCTCATGCGCCTGGTCGGCGGCGTCGCCGTCATCTTCGGCCTGCTCGGCATCTTCGCCACGCTCGCCGACGGAAACCTGGTCGGGATCGTGCTCAGCCTCGTGTTCATCGGCGGCGGGATCTTCCTGCTCAAGCGCTCCGGCCCCGACCGGCGGACCGACCCGGTGCCGCCCGCCGTGCGCTGAGCGCACCCGCCGCGCCGGGCCGCGCTGTCCCGGAAGTGTCGGTGCCGCCGCCTACGCTGTGACGATGGTCGACAGGCGTCAGGTGATGGCCTTCCGCGTGCGCGCCCAGCAGCTCGACCGGGCGCACGGCTCGCTCGCCGACACCGCCGTGCTCGACATCGGCGTGCAGGACACCGGCCCCGACGGCGGCCGCTGGGCGCTCGCCACGCGCGGGGTCGACGTGACCCCGCTGAACGGCGACGACCTGGTCCTGCTCTGGACCGTACGCGGCGCCCCGCACCTCTACCGCCGCCCCGACGTGGGCGCGGTGGCCGCTGCGGTCGAGCCGTTCTCCGACGCCGACGCGGGCAAGCGCATCTACGACGCGGCGAAGCCGTTGAAGGCCGCCGGCATCGGCATCCTCGACGCGCTCGACGAGGTGGCCGCGCGAATGCGGGAGATCGTCCGCAAGCCGACCGTCAAGGGCGAGGTCTCCGGCCGCCTCGCGGAGATGATGCCCGAGCCCTACCTGCGGCACTGCCGGCCGTGCGACGCGACCCACCTCTACGAGATGCCGTTCCGGCTCGCCGCCGTACGCGCCGGGCTGGAGCTGCGGCTCGACACGTCACCGCCGGTCCTGGAACGCATCCGCGCCTTCCGTCCGGCCGCCGCGGCCGGCGACCGGTTCGAGCTCATCCGCGCCTACCTTCGGCTGCTCGGCCCGGCCACGCCCAAGCACGTCGCCGACTACCTCGACGCCCCGGTCAAGGAGGTCAAGGGCCGCTGGCCGCACGACGCGGTCGAGGTGAGCGTCGACGGTGAGACGCGCTGGCTGCTCGCCGACGACGAGGCGGCGCTGGCGTCGGCGGACGCCACGACGACCCGCCTGCTCGGCCCGTTCGACCTGTTCCTCCAGGCGAAGGACCGGTCGACGCTGGTGCCCGACGTGGCCCGAGCCAAGGAGCTGTGGCCGGTGCTGGGCCGTCCCGGAGCGGTGCTCGCCGACGGGGAGCTGGCCGGCGCCTGGCGGCCCCGCAAGTCCGGCCGGTCGTTCACCGTCGCGGTCCAGCCGTGGCGCAGGCTCACCGGCAGCACCCGGGAGGCGGTGGTCGCGGAGGCCGAGCGCCTCGCCGCGTACCGGGGTGTGCCGCTCGCGGGTGTCGACTTCGCCGACTGACCGCCTAGCGCGTCCGCCCGATCGCCGTCCAGGCCGACGCCGGGACCTCCACCGGCCACCGTTCGCCGAGCAGCGACGCGCACCTGTCGCGCAACGCCGCGCGGCCCGCCGCGTCGAGCCGCTGGACGTGGTCCCCGGCCGGGCCCACACCGAGCGTGTACGGCTCCCACCACTGGTCGAAGCTCGCGAAACGTGTCCGGACGGTGAGCACGGAGGACCGCACGTCCCGCAGCCCGGCGGCGGTGAACAGCTCGGCGAGGTGCTCTTCCCGCGCCCCGGCGAGCCCTGACTCGTCGTGCGCATCCGGGTCGAGCGACCGGACCGCCTGCCAGAACACGGTCAGCGGCCCACGCCCACCGGCGTGGTCCCACACGCAGGCCGCCACCACGCCCCCGGGTCGGGTCACCCGGCCCATCTCCCGCAGCCCGGCAACCGGGTCCGTCATGAAGTGCACGACGAGCTGAGCGAGGGTGACGTCGAAGCCGCCGTCGGGGAACGGCAGCAGCTCGGCCGACGCCCGCCGGACATCGGCCCCCGGCAAACGCACCCGGGCCGCCTCGACGAACGGCGCCGACGGGTCGACAGCCGACACCGCCTCGGGCCCCAGCCGTGCCACCAGCTCCGCGGTCAACGCTCCGGTGCCGCAGCCGACATCAAGCGCCCGCTGCCCCGGCGTGACACCCGCGGCGTCGGCGAAGCGCACCGCCAGCGCCTCGGCGAATCGGCCCATGGACCGGCCGTACGCGGAAGCGTCCACATCGAAGCTCACCGCATCAGGCTAGCAACGCCAGTGCGATGATCATGTCCATGATTGTCTGGATCAACGGTGCGTTCGGCGTCGGCAAGACGACCACGGCACGGCTGCTCACGGACGCGCTTCCGGACGCGCGGCTGTTCGACCCGGAGTTCCTCGGCTCGATGCTCACCGCGTTCGTCACCCCGCCGACCGACGACTTCCAGGACCTGCCACTGTGGCGTCACCTCGTCGTGCAGACGGTCACCGGGCTGGACCGGCACCACCCGGGCATCTGGATCGTGCCGATGAGCCTGCTCGACCCGGCGTATCGCACGGAGATCCTCGGCGGCATCCGCACCGCCGGCGCCGACGTCCGCGAGGTGGTGCTCACGCTCCCCGAGGACCGGTTGCGTGCGCGCATCGACGCCGACCAGCTCGAGACCGGCGCACGCGGCTGGCGGCACGACCACATCGACCGGGCCCTGGCCACGTTCGCGTCGGTGACCGACGCCCGTCTGATCGACGCCTCCGCCCCGCCCGAGCAGGTGGCCGACGCCGTCGCCGCGCACGTGCGTGCCGAAACTCGCTGTCGGGCTTCCGGGCACGGTGATAGACATCCGGCGTGATCGAGCCCCTGACGTTTTCCGATCGGCTGCGGCTGATCGACGACCGGTCGGCCGCCTTCCGGGAGGCGGTCGCCGCCGCGCCGGACCTCGACGCGCCGGTGCCGACCTGCCCCGAGTGGACGCTGTTCGACCTGGCCCGGCACATCGGCCAGGGGCGCCGCTCCTGGGCGGCCACCGTCGCCGCCGGTCCCGAGGCGTCCGGACGGGCCGCCCCCGGTGGTCCCGACGCTCCCCGGGAGCGTACGGCGCTGCGGGACTGGCTCGCCGAGTCCACCGAGCAGCTGCTGGCCGCGCTGCGCGACGCCGGACCCGATCGTGCCTGCTGGACGTGGTGGGACACGTCGCAGTCGCCGCAGAACTGCGGCGCGGTCGCCCGACACCAGCTCCAGGAGATCGCGGTGCACACCTACGACGCCCAGCTCACCGTGGGCGCGCCGCAGCCGCTGCCGGTCGAGGTGGCCCTCGACGGCGTGGCGGACTTCCTGTTCACCTGCTGCGCGACCACGGTGCCGTGGCCGTACGAGCCGGCCGTCCTCGACTACCACCTCACCGAGGGCGGATGGTGGCGCGTGCGGCTCTCCCCCGACGGCGTACGGGTCACCAACCTGCCCGCCGGAGCCGATGCGGACCCGGCCGACACCGCCGCCCGGTCCACCGCCGGTGACCTGGTCCTGGCCTTCTACGGCCGGATACCGCTGGACGCGCTCACCATCGAGGGCGACCGGCAGGTGCTCGACCGGATCGCGGCGTGGGACCCGGACGCGTAGCCGCCGTCACCGGTGGGCGAAGACGAATCCGCCCTCGACGTCCGGCGCGGGACGATGCGTCATCTCGGCCTCGACGGTGAACCCGGCGTCGGTCAGCCAGGCCGCGACCCGCCCCGGTGGACGGCGGTGCACGTAGACGCGCATCGGGTGCCCGCCGTACCCCTGTGTCTTGAGCCGGCTGCCGTCACCGGCGTGGAATCCGAGCAGCACGACGCCGCCGGACCGCAGCACCCGGTGGAATCCGGCGAGGACGGCGGGCACCTCGTCGTCCGGGACGTGGATCAGGGAGAACCAGGAGAGCAACCCGGTCAGGCACTCGTCGGTGAGGTCCAGACGGGTCATCGAGCCCACCTCGAAGCGGACGCCCGGGTGGTCGCGCCGCGCCAGGTCGATCATCGCCGGTGACAGGTCGATGCCGAACGCGCTCAAGCCCAGATCGCGCAGGTGCCGGGTGATCCGGCCCGGTCCGCAGCCGACGTCTGCGACCGGGCCGCTCCCCCGCGCCCGGACCAGCTCGGCGAAGAGCGCGAGGATGCCGCGCTGGAACGGCTCGTTCGCCAGGGCATCACGCAGCAGGTCGGCGTAACTGGACGCAACCGTGTCGTAGGAGGTGCGGGTGTCGTCCAGCCAGCTGGGATCGCTCACGCCGCGCACGATAGCCGCGAACGAACGGGCGACAGTGGGAGGATGGTCGGCATGCCGGGTCGTGCGTTGAGCTTCGGAGCGGCCGCGCAGGCGTACGAGCGTTTCCGGCCCGGCTATCCCGAGGAACTGGCCGACCTGGTGCTGGCGTACGCGGGCCGCCCGATCCGGACCGCCCTGGAGATCGGCGCCGGGACCGGCAAGGCGACCCGGCTGTTCGCCCGGCGCGGCATCGCGGTCACCGCCACCGACCCGGACCCCGCGATGCTCGCCGAACTGCGCCGGCACGTCCCGGCCGAGGTACGGGTCCGACAGGCCGCGTTCGAGGAGTTGCCCGCCGACGAGCGCCACGACCTGGTGTACGCGGCGGCGGCGCTGCACTGGACCGACCCGGACCGGCGGTGGGAGCGGGTGGCCGCGCTGCTGACGCCCGGTGGCGTGTTCGCCTCGTTCGGCGGGCCGCTGCGACTGGCCGACCCGGCGCTGCGCGACGCGGTCGCCGCCGCCCGGGCCGAGTTCCTCGCCGACGACGAGATCCCGTCGCCGGACGGAACGTCACCGGAGGCCGGCATGCAGTGGCCCGGCACCGAGCTGCGCGCCTCCGAGTGGTTCACCGACGTGCGGCAGGAGGTCATCGAACGGCGGATCACGACGAGTGCCGACGAATACATCGGTCTGCTGTCGACCGTCTCGGCCTATCTCGAACTGCCGCCGCACGTACGCGAGCAGGTGTTCCGCCGCGTCCGGGACGTCCTGCCCGGCACGGTCGAGGTCACCGCCGACGTCACGGTCCACCTGGCCCGGCGGACGTCACCAGGTAGGCGGTCAGCCGGTCGGCGAGCGGGCCCGGACGACTGAGCGCCATCGCGTGGCCGCCGTCGATCTCGTCCGGCACCACGCCGAGCCGGTCGGCGGCCACCCGGCGTTGGAAGTCGGCGGGGAAGAACCGGTCGTCGCGGCCGATCAGCACCGCCGTCGGCACGGCCGGCCAGGTGGCGAGCGGCCACGGCTCGTCCCACTCCGCGCTGACCTGCTGCCGGCCGTGCGCGGGCGCCTCGGCGACGATCTCGGGCGGCACGCCGTTGTAGAACTGCTGCTCCTCGCTGAGCCCTTCCGGCTCGCGGTAGCCGGTGTTGCCCCACCAGTCCCCCGGCTTCTCACCGGGCCGCGGAATCATCGGGGTGAGCAGGACCAGCTGCCGCACCGGCAGCCGGTCGGCGACCAGCGGTGCGGTGAACGCGCCGTACGAGTGCCCGACCACCACGAGGTCGTCGCGGTCACCGACGGCGTCGACCACCGCCTGGCGGAAGTCGGCGAACCCCGCCGACCGGTCGCCGATCGGCAGCTCCGGCACCACCGCGTCGTGACCCCGGGCGGCCAGCTCGGGAACCAGCAGATGCCAGTCCCACGCGCTGCCCCCGCCACCGTGGATGAGCACGAACGTCGTCATACCCGGGACCCTCCCACACGGGTACGACATGCGGTCGCGGTCAGTGCGGAAATGCCCGCGGGATCCGGGTGGCCCGCAGCTCGTCGCGGAACGCCTCGATGCGGGTGATGACCTGACGCCGCCCGATCGTGTTCTCGATCCGGTCGAGGTAGAGGCAGCGGGCGGCGAGCCGGGGCAGGTCGACGGAGAAGTAGATCGCCATGAGGGGGTTGACGAACAGGTCGCCGTGGCTGGTACGCCGGCTGAACCGTACGTCTCCGCACGTGCCGCCGGTGGCGGCGGCGATCTGCCCCTGGACGATGCTCGGCCGGTGCGGGGTGGCGGCCTGGGCCTGCGCGACCGCCTCGCGGTAGAGCACCGCCTCACGGCTGGAGCCCGGAATGGACAGCGCGCCGAGGTAGCCGCCCTCCCGGTCGAGCGCGGCCAGGTTCTCCAGCACCTCGACGTGGTTGACGCCGTCGTGCGCGTCGATGCCGAACCCGAGACTGCTCACCAGCCGGATCGGCACGTCCAGCCCGGCCACGGCGGCCAGGCTGGTGATGTCCTCCACCGGGGTGCCCAGGCCGCTCTCGTCACCGCGCAACAGGATGTCGGTGCCGCCGTCGACGAGCACGATCGCGTCGAGGTCGAGCCGGTCGACCAGGTGCCGGTACGCCTCACGAAGCGGCTGCACGCCCAGCGGCGGGAAGGCGTACACGGTCGACGGCAGGTCCCGGCCCGCCAGCCAGCGGGCCAGGTGCGCCTCCGGGAAGTACCAGTCCGGGCTGAGGGTGTCCGGCCGGATCGCCGCCACGTGCTCGTCCACCCACACCTGCCGGTCGAGCAGTTCCAGCTCCGAGAAGGAGAGGCTGGCCAGGTGCACCCGCTTGCCAGCCTGCCACAGCGCCAGCGCCAGCGGCAGGCCGGCGTACACGTCGAAGCCGCCACCGGCTCCGGCGATCAGGACGTCGCGTGCCGGGGCCAGGGCGGCGAACAACGGCGGAACGGCCAAGGTGTACGCGGCGGTGTCGGTCACCAGATGATGATCTCCGCTCGCGTGGCGGACCGCTGCCCCGTGGCCACCCGGTCGAGGCACGGCCCGGGGCCGGGACCCGCTCGTTCAAACCGGGCGGCCGAACGTCACCGCCTCCCGGACCAGCTTCGGCGCCTTCTCCGCCAGTTGCGCGTCCGGCCGCGCGCCGAGCGCGTCGTTCACCGTGGAGAAGGCCAGCCGGAACGCGATCAGCGTGGTCGCCTCGAAGATCTCCCGGTCGCTCAGGCCGACGTCGCGCAGGCGTTGCGCGTCGGCCTCGGTGGTGGCGTTCGGATCCGTCACGACCCGGCGGGACCAGTCGGCCAGAGCCGTCTCCCGCTCGGACAGGTCCGCCTCGTCGCCGCGCAGGACCCCGGCGGCGGTCGCCTCGTCGCTCATCCCGGCCAGCCGGGCGCCCCAGGCCAGCGAGCAGTACGAGTCGCCGCGCGCGGCAGCGGTGGCGGCGACCAGCACGGCCACCTCCCGCGAGGACAACGTGGACTCGGACAGCAGTTCGGTGCGCGTGTTCTGGAAGGACATCAGCACGTCGGGTCGCCAGCACCAGACGCGGGTGAGGTTGTTCACGTAGCCGTCGGCGGCGAGGTCGTCCTCGTACGCGGCTTTCGCCGCCGGGCTCTGCGGCGGTTCGGGGAGGAAGGCGGAATTCATGCGGGCAGTCTGCGCCACCCGGGCGCCCCCCACTGGCTGATCAACGACAGTACGATCCGCTGATGATCCAGGCGGTCTTCTTCGACGTGGGCGGGACGATCCTCGACGAGACGCGCGAGTTCGCGACCTGGGCGGACTGGCTGGGCGTTCCCCGGCACACGTTCTCCGCCGTCTTCGGCGCGGTGATCGCCCGGGGCCTGGACTACCAGGAGGTGTTCCGGGCGTTCCGGCCGGACTTCGACCTCACCGCCGAACTGACGCGCCGGGTCGCCGCCGGTGACCCGGAGTCCTTCGGCGCCGACGACCTCTACCCGGACGCGCGGGCCTGCCTGGCCGCCCTGCGGGAGCAGGGCCTGCGCGTCGGTCTGGCCGGCAACCAGCCGGAGCACGCCGAGGCGACGCTGCGGGCGCTGGACCTGCCGGTGGACGTCATCGGCACGTCGGCGGCCTGGGGCGTGGCGAAACCGGCGCCGGAGTTCTTCGACCGGGTCGTCCGCGAGGGCGGCGGCGACGCGTCCGCGATCCTGTACGTCGGTGACCGGCCGGACAACGACGCCGCGCCCGCGATGGCCGCCGGCATGTCGGCGTGCCTGATCCGGCGCGGCCCGTGGGGGCACATCCTCGACATGCCGGACGTGGCCGAGCGGTGCCTGTTCCGCATCGACTCGCTGGACGAGCTGCCGGCCCTGGTCGCGCGGCACAACGCGGCGGCCGGCTAGGCCGGGGCCTCGGCGAAGACCGAGACCCGGGTGCGGTGGTGGCGCGGTGACTCGATCTCGTCAACCACCGCCACCGCCAGATCGGCGTACGACAGGTACGCCGACGCCGGGGCCTGCTCGCCGCCGAGGCGGTACCGGCCGGTGCGAGGGCCCTCCACGTCCAGCGCGGCCGGCGGGGTGAGCACGAGCCAGTCGACTGTGGTGTCCGCCGCGCGGAGCCGGTCCAGGCCGGCGGCGTGGCTGAGCGCGAACGGCCGCAACTCGGCGGGAAGAACGGCCGGGTCGTCGTAGAGGGGCCGGCCACGCGCGTCGGTGAGCGTGGCGAACAGGCCGATCGCCACGAGCCGGGGCACGGCTGCGCGGGCCAGGCCGTGCAGCAGCGCGTCGGCCGCCCGGACGAAGAACTCCGGATCGAGGCCGGCGGCGGCGAGTGCCTCCGGACCGGACGCCGGGCTGACCGCGTGGACGACGGCGTCGTGCCCGTACCCGATGGAGGTGACCGTCTCCGGGTCGGTGACGTCGCCGCGTACCGCGGAGGTGAGGTCGGGATGACGGGCGGGGTCGCGGACGACGGCGGTGACGCGGTGGCCGCGGCGGTGGGCCTCGGCGGTGATCGCGCGGCCGGCCCGGCCGCCCGCGCCGAAGACGGCGATGCTGGTCATGGCGCGACGCTAGAGCGCCGGATGCCGGTTACCGCAACGGTACCGGCGTTACGCTCGGGCGATGACGCCGCTCGATCCGGACATGTTCGATCGCGCGTGCCCGTCGCGGGTGATGCCGCTGCGGATCGGCGAAAAGTGGACCGCGATGGTGGTGTTGTGCCTGGAGCACGGGCCGCGCCGGTTCACCGAGTTGCGGGTGCCGCTGCGCACGGTCACGCCGAAGGTGCTGGCCGGGACGCTGCGGGCGATGGAACGCGACGGGCTGGTCACGCGTACCGCCTACGACGAGAACCCGCCGCGCGTGGAGTACGCGCTGACGCCGCTGGGCCGCAGCCTGCTGACGCTGGTCGCGGCCGCCCGGTCGTGGAGCGAGGCGCACCTGGACGAGTTGCTGGCCGCCCGCCGGTCGCACGAGCGGCGGGCCGGCGCCGATGTCGTACCCCCGGCATAGCCTGCCGGTCATGGGAACCGCCGAGCTGGACGAGCTGATCGTGCCCGACGCGGAAGGGCTGCGCTCGTGGTTGTCCGCCCACCACGACACGTCGCCCGGCGTCTGGCTCGCCCTGACCCGCAAGGGCGGCACGCTCACCACGCTGACCTGGCAGCAGGCGGTCGACGAGGCGTTGTGCTTCGGCTGGATCGACGGGCAGGCCCGCAAGCGCGACCACGAGAGCTCCTGGATCCGGTTCACCCCGCGCCGGGCCCGCAGCGCCTGGTCGCAACGCAACGTCGCCAACGTGGCCCGGCTGGAGGAACAGGGGCGGATGACGCCGGCGGGCCGGGCCGCGGTGGAGGCCGCGAAGGCGGACGGCCGATGGGCGGCGGCCTACGCGCCGCCGTCGGAGGCCGAGGTGCCGGCCGACCTGCTCGCCGCCATCGCGGCCGAGCCCGCCGCCCAGGCCATGTTCGACGTGCTCACCAGCGCCAACAGGTTCGCACTCATCCACCGGCTCAATGCCGTCAAGCGCGCGGAGACCCGCACGCGCAAGATCGGCGAGTTCGTCGCCATGCTGGCCCGCCACGAGACGTTCCACCCGCAGAAGGCGAAGCCGCCGCGCACGTCGTGACGTCAGCCCCGGTCGAGCGCCCGCATCGTGTGCCGGTAGCCGACCGTCTCGTGCCCGACCACCTCGACGATCCCCGACAAGGCGACCAGCGCGATGGCGGCGACGAGCGCGGTCAGGCTGGCCCGGTCGTCCGGATGGACCGGCCCGGTGGCGCCGAGCACGGACGGGACGGCAACGGCGGCCGCGAGCGGTACGAGCGACGCTACCAGCAGCGGCACGTGCGTCAGGTCGTAGGAGTGCAGGAGCACGCTCCACGTCACGAAGATCATGACGAGCAGCGCGGCCATCGGCACCGCGAGCGAGAGCGCCACCTGGAGCGCGGAGAGTTTCTCCTCCTCGACGGCGCTGGTCGCGACGCGCAGTCCGGCGCCCACCGCGGCGATGGCGCCGAAGATCGGCAGGTGCGCGTAGCGCCACGCGAACGCGCGAGCAGGCCACCGTTCGAGGACGGGCCGGGAGGGCACGAGGAAGTACGCCCACCAGAGCGTGGCGGCGAGCACGAGCCCGGACGCGATGATCACGACGGCGGCGACGCTCCACCCCTGTTCCCGGATCAGCGCCCCGACGGCGGCGGTCGTGGCGGCGACCACCTCCCCGAGCGTGATCAGCGTCAGGAGGCTGAACCGTTCGGCCAGGTGACCGGCGTTCCACGGTGGGCTGCCGAGCCGCCGCTCCGTCACCACCGGCGCGGCCATCTCGGCCAGGGCCAGCAGCACGAGCGCGGCGACGACCACGCCGACCGGCAGCGGGAGGATCGCGGACAGCAGCCACCCGACCTGCGCGACGGCGATCGTGACCGCGTACGCGACGGTGGTCCGGCGGTGCGCGGGGTCCTGGCGGGCGGCGCGCAGCCACAGCCCGATGATGGGTACGCGCATGACGATGTAGCCGACGACCAGCAGCAGGTTGTTCGGGCTGCCGCCCTCGGCGGTGGCGTCGAAGCTCACCGGCAGCCCGAAGATGAGGATGACGACGCCGAGCATCTGCACGAGCGTCGCGCCACGGAACAACGCGTCGTCGTTGTCGTACGCCGAGGAGAACCAGGTGAAGTTGATCCATGCCCACGTCACCGCGAAGATCGCGAACGCGTAGGCGCCGAGCGCCGCTCCCACGTGCCCGTCGCCGATGCCGTGGGCGAGCTGGTCGGCGGCGGCTCCGAACGCGACGACGTACGTCAGGTCGTACAGCAGCTCCAGCGGCGTGGTGGACCGGCCCTTCTCGCCGGGGTCACGGCCGGTCATCGGCCGCAGCCGGTGATACAGCTCGTGTTTCAGCCGCGGGCCCAAGTCGGCGGCTTCCCGGCTCACGAGTGGTCCCGGACGAACGCACGCATCAGGGCGGAGCACTCGGCCGCGTGCGTCTCCAGCAGCAGATGGCCGCCGTCGAGGAGGTGCGCGTGCATCCGGTCCAGCACACGGTGGTACGCGAGGACCTCGTCCACGTCGAAGTAGGCGTCGTGCCGGCCCCACAGCACGAGCGCCGGCGGCTGGCAGGCCCGGTGGTAGGCGGCGATCTCGCCGAACCGGGCGACGTGGTTCGCGTAGTCGGTGAACAGCGCGAACTGCGCCTCGACGTTGCCGGGCCGGGTCATCCGCTCCCAGTCCAGGTGCCACGCCTCAGGTGCCTGCAGCGGGCGTACGTGCGTGGGCAGCCCGGCGAGGTACTGGTCCCGGGTGCCGTCGAAGGTCAGCCAGTCCGGCAGCGCGGCGCGGGTGGCCTCGCCCGGGTCGGCCCAGTACGCCCGCGCGGTGTCCCACTGCGCGCCGAGCCCGTCTGCGTGCGCGTTGCCGCTCTGCACGATCAGGCCGCGGATCCGCTCCGGGGCTCGGGTGGCCAGGTGGTAGCCGACCGGCGCGCCGAAGTCGTGCAGGTAGACGAAGAAGCGGTCCACGCCGAGCAGGGCGAGCAGGCGCTCGACGGTCCATGACAGGTTCTCGAACGTGTAGTCGTACTCGCCGAGGGTGGGCGACGACGACATGCCGAAGCCCGGCAGGTCGGGCGCGAGCACGTACGCGACCTCGGCGAGGGTGGGCATGACCTCGCGGAACGTGTGCGACGAGCTGGGGAAGCCGTGCAGCAGCAGCACCGCCGGGTCGCCGGGACGTCCGGCCTCGCGGAAGAACACCTCCAGGCCGTCGACGTCGGCGTGCCGGTGGCGGATCTTCTGACTGGCGCGCATCACCTCATCCTGGCGGGCCGGCCGCGCCCGTACGGCCGTTTCCGGCAGCAGCGACGACCGGCGGGGCCGACCCGGGCGTACGCTCGAACGAGCCGACGGTGGGAGGTCGCCCGCGATGATCCCGGTGCTGATCCTGTTCGGGCTTGTCCTGGGGCGCTGGTGGCGGTCGTCGCTCGTCGCCGCGGCGCTGGGCTGGCCGGCCCTGCTGGTCGCGACCGGCGTGACGGACGTCGGCGCCGGGCTGCTCGGCGCGGCCGTGCTCGCCGTCGCGAACACCGGTGCCGGCGTGCTGCTCCATCAGGGAGCCCTCCTGGCGATCCGGCGGCTTCGGGCGTCCTGAGGCGGGTCCCTGCGCTATACGGCGCCGCCGGTGTTCCGGATCATCCGCCGGAGCACTTTGAGGGTGGTGACGTAGTCGGCGTCGTCGACGCCGTCGTGGATACGGGCCCGGATCCCCGGCGCGTGCTGCTTGAGGCGGAGCCGGGCGGCCTCCCCCGCCTCGGTGATCCGCAGCCGGCCGTCCGCGTCGCGGGTCAGCCAGCCGTGTTCCCGCAGCACCTCCGCCTCGGCGTCCAGGTCGTCCTCGGCCCGCAGGTACGAGCGCATCGCGTGCCGCAGCTCGGGAACGGTCAGTCCGCCGCCGCCGGGCAGGAGGTCGTTCGGGGACAGGTTGCGCAGGAGCCAGAACTGGGGCTGGGTGAAGCCGTGCGCGGCCTGCTGGGCCCGGGTGAAGGCGATGAGCGATTCGTACGCGACGCCCGTCCAGTAGGCGGCCGGCTGGCCCGCGAGTTCGGCGTCGGACAGGTGCGGCGTCGTCATGGTGATCTACCTCCGGCGGTGGTCGGGTGAGCACGACGCTAGAACCTCAACCACGCTTCAGATCAAGCCGCGAGGGACATCGCGTTCCGGCCGGCCCGGGCATGATGAGCCGATGCGGGTAGCGATGGCGACCGACGCGGGGCATCCCGGCCGGGCCAATGAGGACTTCGCCGGCGCCGTACCGTGCGGGCTGGTCCTGGTCGACGGCGCGGGTGGCATCGCCGGCGCGGACGAGGTCTGTCACCACGGCATCGCCTGGTACGCGACCCGGCTCGGCGGTGCGTTGCTGGGCGCGCTGGCCGAGGAGCGGAGCCTGCGCGACGTGCTGGCCGAGGGCATCGAGCGGGTCACCGACCAGCACCGCGACACCTGCGATGTCGCGCATCCGATCAGCCCGTTCGCGGCGGTCGCGATGCTCCGGTTCTCCGGCGGCACCGTCGAGCACCTGGTCCTCGGCGACGCGGTGGCTGTCGTCGGCCGGGCGGGCGGTGAACCGCTCGTCGCCCACGATCCGCGTGAGGTGGTGATCGCGCGATCCTTCGAGGAGCGGCTGAAGGACGTGCCGAAGGGCGGCGACGAGTACCGGCGGCTGATGATGGAACTGCGATCCCGCCGCAACAGCCCTGGTGGCTTCTGGGTCGCGAAGGACGACCCGACGGTCGTGGACGAGGCGGTCACCGGCAGCGGCCCGGCGGACGACGTGACAGCGGCGGCGCTGCTCAGCAACGGCGCGAGCCGGCTCGTGGACACGTTCGGCCTGACCGACTGGCCGGGGCTGCTGCGCCTGCTGGACAGCGACGGTCCGGCCGAGGTCATCCACCGGGTCCGGCAGGCGGAGGCGCGCGAGGGTGTCGCCACCGACGACGCGACGATCGTCTGCCGCACCTGACCCGGCACGACAATCCGGCCGTGCTCGTGTTGACTGCGGCGATGGACCGTCAACGCCTGAGCAGCATCGCGCACTCGCACCACCCGATCGCGGCCCCGGTCTCCGGCGTGAACGTCAACCGGCTGCTGCGCCGGGCCGGTCGCCGGCCGGCGGCCCGCATCCTCGACCTGGGCTGCGGTGAGGCCGCCTGGGCGTTGCAGGCCCTCGCGCACCACCCGGACGGGCACGCCGACGGTGTGGACCTCAGCCCGTACGCGCTGGAGCGCGCTGCTGACGCCGCCGCCGTGCGGGGCCTCGCCGACCGGCTCACGCTGCACGAGCGCGACGCCCGGTCGTACGTGCCGGACGGCGACTACGACCTCGTGCTCTGCGTCGGGTCGACGCACGCGTTCGACGGGTTCGGCGGGACGCTGGAACTAGCCGGCCGGCACGTGAACGCCGACGGCATCCTGATGGTGGGCGAGGGATTCTGGCAGGTGCCGCCGACGCCGGAGGCACTGGCGGCGCTTGGCGCGAAGCCCGAGGACCACAGCGACCTCGCCGGTCTGGTCGCGTCCGCGGAGCAGGCCGGCTGGACCCCGGTGTACGCGCACGTCAGCGACGCCGCCGAGTGGGACGACTACGAGTGGTCGTGGACCGGTTCGCTGACCGAGTGGGCGCTGGACAACCCGGGTCACCCGGATGCCGCCGGGGCGCTCACCGCCGCCCGGGAGCACCGGGACCAGTGGCTACGCGGATACCGCGGCGTGCTGGGGTTCGTGACGCTGGTGCTGCGCCGCACCTGACCGGCCGCGCGGGTCCAGTCCGGTACAGGCGGGCGGGGCACTATCGTTCGGGCGTGCAGATCCGTTTCGCCGTACCGGCCGACCCCGCCTATCCGGCCCGCGTGGCCGCCGCGCTCGCCGCCGCCCGGCTGCGCCGGTTCGGCTACATCGGCGCGGTCCTCGCCGCGATCGGGGTGATCGGCTGGATCGTCTCACAGGCGTCGGAGCGGGGTGACCGCTTCGCGTCGCTGTGGACCGCGTTCATCGTGGCCGGCGTGCTGTCGATGCTGTACGCGCCGTGGGTGCGGTGGCGGGCACGGCGCCGGTCCGGCGGCTACGCGGTCGAGGGTGGCTACGACATCGACGACCGCAACATCATGATGCGCAGCGGTTCGGAGTCCGGCGGCATCGCCTGGGACGGCGTCGAGCGGGTCACCGAGACCCCGGATTTCTGGATCGTGTACGTGGGACGGATGCCCGCCACGGTGATCCCCCGGTGGCTGATGTCCGCCGAGGACGCCGGGCGGCTGCGCGCCTTCATGGTGGAGCGGCAACTGCTCGGCGACCGTTGACCATGTATTGATCGGCTGTATATGTTGCCCCGGTGACTGAGATGCGCGAGGCGACCTTCCTGATCCTGACCGCGCTGGCCGACGAGCCGCGCCACGGCTACGGGATCATCCAGGAGGTCGCCGGCCTGTCCGGCGGTCGCGTCAACCTGCTGCCGGGCACGCTCTACGCCGCCCTGGACCGGCTGGTCGCGCAGGGCCTCGTCGAACTCAGCCACGAAGAGGTGGTCGACGGCAGGCTGCGCCGGTACTACCGGCTGCGCGCCGACGGCCGGACCGAGCTGGCACGCCAGACCGAACGGCTGCGGCAGCTCGCCGCCGCCGGCGAGGCCCGGCTGCGCGCCCTGCGGCCCCGCACCGCCTGACCCCCGCCGTCGCGGCCCGTAGGGAGACACCGATGCACCGCTGGCTGCTGCTGGCCTACCCCCGTGACTACCGCCGCGCGCGCGGGGCCGAAATCCTGGAGACGGTACGGGACGTCGGCGCGGCCCACCGGCGTACCCGGGTCGCGGCGAATCTCGTACGCCATGGTCTGCGTGCCCGGCTGGGACGGCCGGCGAGCCGCGGCGTGGTGGCCTGGGCGTCGGTGTTCGCGGTGGTCTGCGGCTTGTTCGCCGCGTCGTTCGGCACCTGGCTCGCGTGGCTCGGCTCCCGCCCGCTCGACCACCGGGACCTCGCCGCCGTGGTCGGCCAGCTCTACCCGGACCGGCAGGTCAGCCACCTCGACCAGGACGACCCGCCCGCCGTGTTCCTCATCTACGGCCACCCGCTGAACGAGGACCTCCTGTCCGAGCTGCTGCTCGGCGACGGCGGCGAGTACGCGCTGGCCGAGCTGACCGCGTCGTTCGACCAGACGCCGGCGGGCGGCCTCACCGACCTGCGGCAGCGCCTGGACGCCGCCGGCTGGGAGCAGAGCGAGCCCGTCCGGTCCGACGCGTACGGCTGCGCCCCCGGCAGTCCGCGCTGCGACCCGGCGTCCATCCCCTCCGACGTCACCGTGTACGCCGAGCGCGGCGACCACATCCTCGCCGTGGAGCTCACCGCGGACGGCTCGATGAGCCTCGCCCTCAGCCGCGCCACCCCCGGCGCCGCCTACCCCGCCGGTCTGCTCGCCTTCGCACTGGGCGCGGTCGGCGGCTGGACGCTGTTCGGCTGGGCCAGCCGCCGCACCGAGGGACGGCGGTCGCTGGTGCAGGGGCCGGCGAAGGTCCTGTACGGCGTCGCGATGGTGTTCTGGGCCGCGCCGATCCTGCTCGGCGCGCCGCTGATGCTGACGCACCACCTGGGCGAGCCGCACCCGCGCTGGCACGTGCCGTGGGAGTGGCTCGGCCAGCCCGCCATGTCACTGCCGTTCCTGGTCGGCACGGTCCTGCTGCTGCTCGCGCTGGGCCTGGCGGCGCTGCCGCGCCGGCGGCCGGCGGGCCGTGCGCTCGCCGGGGCGTCGGGACCGGCTGTCTAGCAGCCCGCCGGGTCATGCCGGGCATCGCGCGCCAGGGGCCGGCAACGTCAGGTCGACGAGGTATCTGTCCACCACCGCCTCCGCGCAGTCGTTGCGCTGGTAAGTGCCGTGGCCCCAGCCCTCGTACGTGACCAGACGCCCGTGCCGGCCGAGCTGCCGGGCGACGTTCACCGCCCAGGCGTAGCCGGTGCGGGGATCGTGCCGGGCGTTGAGCAGCAGCAGCCGCGTGCGGGTGTGCACATTCAGCGCGTGCGGCGGGTTGCGGACCGGGGACGGCCAGCCCAGGCAGGTCTGCACGGCCAGCAGACCGGCGCCGTACCGGACGTCCGGTGCGACGGCCACGGCGTCGCGGACCAAGCCGGCGTAGTCGGCGTAGTCGCGCACCCGCGCCGGCCAGTCCGCGCAGAACGCCGCGACCGAGAGCGGGAAGTTCACAGCCGGTGGCGGCGTGCCGGCGTCCATGTCCCGCACGATCGCGGCCAGTTGCGGCCAGCGCGGGCCGGCGAGCAGGCCGAGTGCCACGGCGGTGACGTCGAAGGGGGTACGGGGGGCGTACTCGCCACGGTCCGCGCGGGCCAGCACCCGCGCCCACACCGACCGTACGTCCCGTTCGTGGAGCACACAGTCCGCGGACCTGTCGCACCAGGAGACGAACTCGTCGAACGAGTCCTGCAACGTGGCGGCCTGCGTCCGCACGAAGGACCGCACGTCGAGGCTGTGGTCGAACACGCCCTCCAGCACGACCGCCCGCACGTGGCCGGGATACCGCTCGGCGTACTGCTGGCCCAGGAGCGTGCCGTACGAGCTTCCGTGGAAGGACAGCCGCCGCTCCCCCAGCGCCCGCCGCAGGGCGTCGAGGTCGCGGACGGTGCTGAGCGTGTCGGCGTGGTCGTACACCGGGCTGGTCGGGCGGCACCTGCTCCACAGGGCCTGGTTGTAGGCCACCGCGGCGTCGAAGTCCGCCGGACCGGTCAACGGGACGGGCGGCTTGCGCAGCACCGGATCCGGCGTGCAGGCGGGCGCGGCGGTGCGGGCGACCGTACGCGGATCGAAACTGACCAGGTCGAACCGGTCCAGCAGTTCGTCACTGAACCGGTCGCCCTTGCGGATGCGTTCCACCCCCGAGTCGCCGGGGCCGCCCGGCCCGAACACCAGCGTGCCCACCCGGTGCTCCGGCACGCGCGCGGATCGGCGCGCCACGGCGAGTTCGAACGTCGGGCCGTCCGGCCGGGCCCAGTCCACCGGCAGGCGCAGCCGGGCGCACCGCACCCGCTCATCCGGTGGGACGTCCGGCAGATCGTCGGCGCACTCGCCCCAGACGAGGCGCGGTGGCGGGAGCCCGGCGTGCGCCGCGCCGGGTAGTCCCGCCAGGACGGTGATCACGGCCAGAGCGACGGCCACGGTACGTCGGTACACGGCACCTCCCCGTTGTGGATGCCAGTCGATTCTTCAGCGGCGGCCCACCCGAGTCCCATACGGAAACGCCCCGAGATGCCCCTCGGGTCTTCTCCCCGAGTCCGCCCTGAAGGCCACATGAGCAGAGACCAGTTCCCGTCCAGGGCGGCCGGGCGCTCGCCGGGGCATCGGACCGGGCTGCCGGCGGTCTAGCATCGGGCGATGACGTCGTCCCTGGACAGTCTGCCGAAGATCAGCGCGCCGGCCATGCGGGCGCTGACCGCCGCCGGCTACACCACGCTGCGCCGCCTCGCCGGTGTGCCGCGCGCGGAACTGGCCCGCCTGCACGGCATGGGACCCAAGGCGCTGGGCATCATCGAGGCCGCCCTCGCCGAACACGACCTGCGGCTGAGCTGACGAGGTGATCGCGATGCCACTCGGCCGGCTCCACCACCTGATCGTCGACTGCCCGGATCCGATAGCCGAGGCACGGTTCTGGAGCGCCGTCCTCGGCGACCCGATCACGTACGCGGACGACGACTTCGCCGTCGTATCGGCCAGCACGGCGGCGTCCGGGCTGGCGTTCCAGCGCGCCCCCGATCTGGCGCCGTCGACATGGCCGGATCCGGCGGTGCCGCAGCAGATGCATCTGGACGTCATGGTCGACAACCAGGACGCGGCGGGCGCGGCGGTGCTCGCGCTCGGGGCACGGCGGCTGCCGGGCGACCACGTGTACGCCGACCCGGCGGGCCACCCGTTCTGCCTGATCCGGCGGCCCACCTGGGCGTCGCCGGTGGGGTCCGCGTGACCGGGGACCAGCACGTGCGCCGGGTCCGCCCCTACCACTGGGGTGCCGTCTATTTCCGGGACGCGGACTGCGAGGAGGAGTTCGACATCGACTTCCACGACGGCGACGGCCCGGTGTTCGCCACTACGCACCACGTCGCCGTGTCGGTGGTCCACGCCGCCATGGCGGACGTGGGAGAGGCCGACGTCACGCTCGACATCCGGGTGAGGCCGGGGCGGGTGGCGACGCATCCGTACGAGGCGACGCTGGACGTCCCCTCCGGGCGGCTCTACGTCGGCGACGCCGACGGCGACGACGAGATCGAGTTGGCGCCGGGCCGCTGGCTGTTGCAGTTCGCCGTGGACGACGCGACGGAGGCCCGCAACGTCGAGCTGGTCATGTCACCGCTGTGACCTGACCCGTTACGGCGTCTCCTGGTAGGAGATGAACTCCAGCAGGCTCCCGTCCGGGTCGCGGAAGTAGACGCTGGTCCCGGCGCCACCGGCACCGACCCGCCGGACCGGTCCCGTCTCCACCTCGACGTCGTGCCGCCGCAGGTGCGCCACCGCCTCCTCGATCGGCCCCGCCCAGACGAAGCAGATGTCGCTGTTGCCCGGACGGACGGGGATCCGGGCCAGGTTGCCGCCGAGGTCGAGACCCGGCCCGTGCACGCTCAACTGGTTCGTACCGATCCGGAAGGCGACGCGGTCGCCGCCGACGCCGATCACCTCGGCGCCGACGACGTCGCGATAGAAGTCGGTGGCGGCCCGCCAGTCGGACACGGCGATGACGACGTGGTCCAGTCCGGTTACGGGCGCCATGCGATCACCCTATTGGCCGGGCGGCGTCCCCTCCCCCGGATCCGCCGAGGTCGTCGCCGCCTTCAGGTGCCGGACGAAGAACCGGTTCGCGGCGTCCCCCTCGAACCACGGGACGCCGGTGTGCCCACCCATGTTGGCGTGCAGCGTCTTCTCCGTGGAGGCGAAGGCGTCGAACAGGTCCAGCGCCATCTGTCGGTCGTTGCCCTCGTCGTCCCACTGCAGCAGGACGTGCAGCGGAATGGTGACCCGCCGGGCGTCCTCGACGATGGCGCGCGGCACGAAGCTCCCGGCGAACAGGAGCGCGGCCACGATGCGCGGTTCGACCACCGCCAGCCGTACGCCGATCGAGATCACCCCGCCGGCGTACCCGATCGGGCCGCCGACCTCGGGCAGCGCGAGGAGCGCGTCCAGCGCGGCCCGGCACTCCGGGACCGCCTTCTCCACCAGCGGCAGGACGAGCCGGTCGACCACCTCGTCGGCAACCGGCTCACCGGCTGCCAGGGCCCGGCGCAGGTCGGCGCGGGCCTGCTCGGCGGCGGCGGACGCGGGCCGGTCGCCGCCGCCGGGCAGTTCGACGGTGGCGGCGGCGAAGCCCTGCTCGACGCAGCCCCGCGCCCGGGCCGCCAGGCGGGGATACATCCGGCGCAGTCCGCCGGGGTGGCCGAGCAGGATCAGCGGGTCCGGCTCGGGCGCGGGTGCGGGCGTCCACAGGATGCCGGGGATCTCGCCGAGGGTGAACTCGCGTTCGCGGACGCCGTCGGCGAGGTGTTGGTCGGAGGTGAAGCGCATGGTCGTGCCTTTCGGGAGTGCGACGGCGCTCCCGGACGACCTATCGCCCGGCCGTGACCCCCGAGGGGAGCACCCATGTCGAAACTGCGGTCACGGGTACCACCTCCCTCGTCCTCCGGCACGGCCACCGGCAAGCTAACAGCGCTCGCCAGGGCGGGCCAACCGTTTTATCGCGGCGTGATCCGCGCCGGGCCGTCAGCCGCGCTCGAAGCCGGCGAAGACGACAGCCAGCGTCCGGGCTTGCAGGTGCTCGTCCCATCCGCCGTGCAGCGCGCCCTGGCACATGCCGGTGAGCAGCGCCATCACCTCGGGGAGCCGTACCGAGTCGGCGACGGTTCCGGCGGCCTGGGCCTGTTCCAGCAGCCGGCCCACCGCCTCCTCCAGGTGACCTACCGCGTCCGGAAGCCGGATGTCCACCCCGGATGCGGCGAGCAGTTCGACTGCCGTCTTCTTCGCGGCGGCCTGCGCCACCGTGTGTCTGAAGAACCCGAGGAGGTCGTGTCTTCCCGCCTCCTCGGTGAGCTGCGCGAGCAGTCGCTTCATGAGCGCGGCGAGCAGGTCCTCCTTGGTGGGGAAATGACGGAAGACCGTGCCGATGGCAACACCGGCACGGCGGGCCACCTCCTCGGTGGAGGCGCGGGCGCCGAACTCGGCGAAGACCGCCTCGGCGGCGTCCAGGATGCGTGCGCGGTTGCGTTGCGCGTCGGCGCGCAGGGGCGGACCCTCCACCAAAGTGAGTCTCCACTCATTATTCTCGGGGACACAAGTCGAGTCATGACTCATTATTGCGGAGGCCGGCGTGACACCACAGCAGATCTTCGAGAGCATGCGTGCCAGGTGGTTGGCGAACCTGCCCACCTTCGAGGCGGATTCGCTGGCCGACGACGTGGTGGTCGAGACGCCCTTCGCCGCGCCCGGCCACCCGACGCGCACCGAGGGAAAGCAGCCCGTTCTCGAGTACACGCGTGCGGGCCGGGCGTCCTTCCCGGTGCGGTTCGACGACTGCCGTGGCGTGGTCGTACACGAGACCGCTGATCCCGAGGTGATCGTGGTCGAGTACGAACTCGTCGGCACACACACGGTGACCGGGGTGACCGCCTCCGCGCCGTTCATCGGGGTGTTGCGGACCCGGGACGGCAAGCTGGCCCACTGGCGCGAGTATCAGCACACACTCGCCATCGCCGGGGCCGCCGGCCCGGCATGAGCCGGCATCAGCGCCGCGGCTCAGGTGGTCGGTGTCGACGACGGGGCGAACGGCCACGGCTGCGGCCCGAACAGCGCCGTGCACGCGGACAGGAGCCCGCGCTGCGCCTCGGCCATACGCGCGTCGACCGGGCCGGTGTCCTCGTTCGGGTCGTTGCGGACGAACATGTCCCCGGATTCCTTCGCCGCCACCGCGAGTCGCTGGCCGGCCTCCCGTACGCCCGGGTCGGTCGCCTTCGCCGCACGCAGGGCGATCGACGTGTTCGAGGTGAACTTGACGTCCTGCTGCTCGATCACCCGGGCCACCATGTTGCACGCCCCGGCGGCGAACTTGTCCGTGGGCGCCGTCGAACCGGCCTGCGGAGCGGCGGACGACGACGGTGCTGTGGAGGACGACGGCGCGGGGTCCGCGGGTGCGCACGCGGAGACGACGAACAACAGGGACAGCGCGGCGAGTTCACGTTTCACCGCACGAGGCTAGCGATCATGGTGGGCGCGACCTCCGTCCGGGTGCCGCGCCCACCGTTGTCGCGTCGACATCGGACCTGTCAGCGGCCCGCCGCGCGGAGCATCGCCTCCGTCTCGGGGTCGGGCATGATCTCCCGGACCTCCTGGGCGCAGCGGCACGAGACGGCGATCTTGGCGGCCCACTTCAGCGCCTCGTCGCGTGAGGACACGTCGAGGACCACGAACCCGCCGATGACCTCCTTGGTCTCCGGGAACGGCCCGTCGGTGACCACCCCGTCCGTACCCACGATGCTGGCCTGCTGGCGTTCGAGCCCGGTGCCGTACACGAACACGCCCGCATTCACCGCCTCCTGGATGACCGCGTGCGCGTCCTTGCCCACCTGGGGGATCTCCTCCGCGGGGATGTGGTCCATCGCGCCGTCGTTGAACGAGATCAGGTACCGCGGCATGCCATGACTCCCTTTTGTCCGGGCGGCCGGTCCGGCCGCCTCTCACCCGTCCTACGAACGAGCCGACCCGGATCCGACGTTATGCGCCGCTCGGATTCAGTGCGCTTCGAGAACGAAGAAGATGAAGCAGAGGAACGCCGTACGGCCGTCGAGTTCCGGGGGCAGCAGCTCGCGCGGCGTGTCGGGCGAGAACGGCGGTTCGCTGATCACCGAGAGCCGGAAACCCGCGCCGGTGAACGCCGCCGTCATCGCGTGCAGCGGCCGGTGCCAGTAGGTGAGCGTGGCGCGCTGCCCGTCGAAGTCGTACTCCTCGGACCAGCTCGCGACAGCGAAGTAGTCGGCGTCCGGGAACGCCACCTCGTACCCGATCGGATGGTTCACCGACACCAGGAGCCGGCCGCCGGGACGCAGCACACGGCGCAGCTCGGCCAGCGGCGCCGTCCAGTCCGCGAAGTAGTGCAGCACCAGCGAGACGATCACGTCGTCGAACGCGCCGTCGGCGAGCGGCAGCGGCGCGGCGAGGTCGGCCACCAGCAGCGTCGCGTCACCGCCCAGCCGCTTGCGGGCCAGCCCGACCATCGCCGCGCTGGCGTCGAACCCGGTCACGACGGCCCCGCGCGCGGCGAGCGCCTCGGACAGCGGACCGGCGCCACAGCCCGCGTCGAGGATCCGCCGGCCCCGCACCTCACCGGCGAGTCCCAGCATCGCGGGCCGCTCGTAGTAGGCGTTGAACAGGCTGGACTCGTTCTCCGCCGCGTACCGCTCGGCGAAGCCATCGTAGTGGTCCGGCCTCACCGGACCGCCTCAGCGGGTGGAATGGGCACGGCGGTGCCGGTCACCGCGATCCCCGCGCCGTCCCCGGCGGGAATGCCGACGGTGAGCAGGCTCGGGCGGCCCATGTCCTCACCCTGCCGCACGGTCACAGTCGCGGGCGGCTGTACCAGGCCCAACTCCCGCAGGTAGCCACCGAACGCGGCGGCCGCCGCCCCGGTGGCGGCGTCCTCGACCACGCCGCCGGGCGGGAACGGGTTGCGCGCGTGGAACACCAGCGGAGACTCGCGGTGCACCAGGTCGATCGTCGTCCAGTCCCGCTCGGCCATCAGCGCGCTCAGCGCCGCCATGTCGTAGTCCAGGTCCGCCAGGCGCTGCCGGGTCGCGACGGCCACGATCGGATGCCAGGCCCCGGCGTACGCGACACGCGGCGGCAGCGTCGCGTCGAGATCGTCCGGCGACCAGCGCAACGCGGCGAGCAGCGCCGCCAGGTCGTCCGCGCCCAGCGGTACGGTGCGCGGCGCGACGCTGGTCAGCGTGGCGGTGGTGGTGCCGTCAGCCCGCACACTCGTGGCGACCTCGACCAGTCCGGGGCGGGTTTCCAGGTGCAGCACACCGGCGCCGTGCCGTTGCGCGTAGGCGACCGCGGACGCGATCGTCGCGTGGCCGCAGAACGGCACCTCCGCCTTCGGGCTGAAGTAGCGCACCGCGAACCGCCCGTCCCCGCCGGGCACGAGGAACGCCGTCTCGGAGTAACCGACCTGCGCCGCCACCTGCTGCATCTCCGCGTCGCCCGCCCCGGTGGCGTCCAGGACGACACCGGCCGGGTTGCCACCGGCGGGGTCGGCGGTGAACGCGGCGTATCGGAGAATGTCCATGATCATGAGCCTAGCGGCGGCGGTCCGGCCCGTGTGCCCCGTGACCGGCTCACGGCGAAGCGGGGCCCCGAGCCGAGGGACGCGGAACTAGTCTCCGGTCATGAGCGGCTTCGAGATCACTCCGATCGGCACGGTCCGCAACGACCGGACGGACATCCAGCACAGCGACAACTGGGGTGCGGTCCGCAGCACGATCGTCGTCGACGAACGCTTCGGCGAGGCGTGTCTGCAGGGCCTGGAGGAGTTCTCCCACGTGGAGGTCCTGTTCGTCTTCGACCGGTTCCCGGACGGGGGCGACTTCCGGGAGCCCCGCCCCTACCGTGGCCGGGCCGACCTGCCGCCGATGGGCGTGTTCGCCGGCCGCGGCCCTCGCCGGCCGAACCGCATCGGCGTCACGTGCTGCCGCATCGAGTCGGTCGACGGCCGCGAACTGACGGTGGTGGGCCTCGACGCGGTGGCCGGCACGCCGGTGATCGACCTGAAGCCGGTGCTGACGGAGTTCGTCCCCGCCGACGTCCGGCAGCCGGAGTGGGTGAGCAGCATGATGTCCGAGTACTTCCGGCCGTAGCGTCGGCGCGGCGCCTCACCGCAGGAGCCGCTCCGTGAGGTCCATCAACCGCTCGGCGTCACGGGGGTCGAGGGTCGGGAAACCGGGCGGAAGTCGCTTCCCCCGGTCGACGGCGGTCACCGGCGCGGTCGGCGGCGCGTCCAGGAACCGGTGGATCGGCGCCACCGCGTCCGCGACGGACCGGGCGGCGACCGCCGCCGCCACCGCGAGCAGCCCCCGTACCACGACCGGAAGCGCGCTACGGTCACCGCTCCTGGTGAACCCGGGATGGTAGAGCACGTATCGGGCTCGGCTACCGGACCGCTGGGCGAAGCCCACGCCGAGCAGGTCGTTGGCCCGACCGGCCTGCAACTGCGCGGCGACGGCCGAGTAGCCCGCCGTCATCTGGGGATCGGTCCAGCGCACCTCGCCTCTCGTGACCCCGACACCGGCGACGTTCACGATCACCGGCGCGGTCGCCCGGTCCAGGGCCGGACGCAGACCGAAACTGAGCAGGTAGCGACTGACGTAGTAGAGCGCGAACGTACGCTCCAGTCCCTCCGCCGTCTCGACGCGACGCGGCGCCACCGCATTGGCGAACAGCGCCAACGCGTCGACGACCTGATGCTCGCCGAGGATGTGCGCGATGACCTGCCGCGTCTCGGCCATGCTGGACAGATCGACGGGAACGAAGGTGATCAGGCCGCCGGCCATCGCCTCGCCCCGTGCACGGCTGCGACCGAGCACCAGGACGCGGTCGCCACGTTCGGCCCGCCCCAGGGCGAACGCACGTCCCATCCCGTTCGTGCCGCCACTGACCACCACGACGCCCACGTCGCCCCCTTATCGTCTTGCTCATCGGCCTGCCTCATCCTGGGCAGCAGGTCGGCGGAGGCGAAAGAAGGCACTTTCATGTCCACAGGTCACACCGGTGTGAGTGCCTCGCTGCGCGATCATCGGCTGCCGATGCCGGTTCCGGCCGGCGAGTACGATCGCTGCCCGGTCACCGACGTGCTGCGGCGGGTGAGCGACAAGTGGACGCTGTTGCTGATCACCCTGCTCGGCCGGCATCCGCACCGGTTCAACGAGTTGCACCGGGCCGTCGAGGGCATCAGCCCGCGCATGCTCACCCGGACACTGCGCGCGCTGGAAGGCGACGGCCTGGTCGAACGTGAGGTGTTTCCGACGGTGCCGCCGAGCGTCGAGTACCGGCTGACGCCGCTCGGTGTCAGCCTGCTGGGGCCGCTTTCCGCGCTGGCCGACTGGGCGGTCGCTCACCATGCCGAGATCGTCGCGGCGCGTCAGCCCGTGGACCCGGTGAGCGTGCCCGAGCGGTGAGGCACCGGTCCGGCGTTTGTCCGCCGGGCGGTGGGCGCCGATCTGGAATGCTTCGTCCATGCCGTCCTTTCCGCCCACCTTCTCCGCCGGGATCGTCGCGCAGCCGATCCAGGCCCAGCTCGAGGCGTTTCTCGACGAGCACCGCGACGCGCTCGACCGCTGCCTGGACGGACTGACCGAGGAACAGGCGCGCCGATCGTTGGTGGCCTCCCGCACCACGCTGCTGGGTCTGGTGAAGCACGCGACCTTCGTCGAGAGGGTCTGGTTCGACGAGGCCGTCACGGGCCGGTCGCGTGCCGAGATCGGCATCCCCGAGCGGTCGGAGGACTCGTTCCTCCTCGACGACGGCGACACGATCGCCGGCGTCCGGCAGGCGTACCGCGACGCCCGCGACGCCTCACGCCGGGCGACCGCCACGCGGGGTCTGGACGATGTCCTCACCGGGCACCGGCGAGGCCCGCTTCCGCTGCGCTGGGTCTACCTCCACGTCCTACGCGAACTCGCCCAGCACTGCGGGCACGCGGACATCCTCCGGGAGCAGATCCTCGACGGACAGCGGGTGGCCGACGACGGCTCGTCGTCGTAACGGCCGGCGTCACGCGCCGGCGCCCTCGCCGGGTTCACCGGTGAGCGAGCCGGGGGCACGCATCCGCCACGCGTCGGTGACCAGTTCCGTCAGACGCTCGACGCCGACGTGCGCCAGCCGCAGCATGACCAGGGGCAGCCCGTCGTACGCGGGGGTGGTGAAGAAGAGGTCGGGCTCGCCGAGGAGCAGCGCCTGCTTCTCCGCCTCGTCGCCCACGTACAGCACGGCGATGTCGGTGCGGATGCGCCGGGGCTTCCCCGGCGTGCGCTCGGGATAGGACCAGACGAACCCCTTGCCGGCGACCCGGAAGTCGAAGCCGTCACTGTCGATCTCGACCACGTCGGGCAGCGACAACGCCACCCGGCGGACGTCGTCCGCGTCAACCACGACGGTCACCCCGGAACACCGCCCTGCGCACCGGCACAGCGTACCCGCCGCGCTGCCCCGCGGCGGGTAGGCCGTCAACCCCGGCGGAACGCGGATGGCACGCTGCCCTGATGCGTGCGGAGCCGACCGGTGACTACTCCTGGCTTTTCGACCTGGTGGCGGCCGACCCGGGCGCGCGCCACCGGGCGCTTGCCCGTCACCAGGCAACTCTCGTCGCGGCGAGCGACGCGCTGGACGAGTGGAACGGCCTGTGGTCGGCGCACTACCGGTCGAGGTCCAGCCAGGCCCGGCTCCAGGCGGCGATGGACGAGGCGCACACCCGCCTCTACCGGCTTCAGCGGCAGACGATCGACGGTCCTCTCAACGCCTTCCGGGACTCCCCGGACGACGACCTCGACAGACGCGCCCGGTGGGCACCGTACGCCGCCCTGTACCTC
The DNA here is from genome assembly GCF_050948515.1 of Micromonospora sp. CA-248089. Lineage (NCBI taxonomy): Bacteria > Bacillati > Actinomycetota > Actinomycetes > Micromonosporales > Micromonosporaceae > Micromonospora > Micromonospora sp. CA-248089. The sequence goes on along the minus strand of NZ_CP192016.1, from coordinate 2,818,984 downwards.
CGATGGGAGACGGACCATCCCGACGAGTGGGGCGCGCGGGAGTCGTCGATGTGGTCCCGCTGGTCGACGAAGGAGACGCTCCTGCACCGATTCCGTCGGGCCGGTGTCCCGGAAGGCGTCGAGCCGCAGCTCGCCGAGCTGACCCTCGCGGCACTGCGGCGCCCGTACCGGTGCAAGGACTGGATGTACGCGAGCCTGGTCCGTCATTTCCACGGTCCGCTGTTCTTCCACGAGGTGGAGGCACTGACGTCCGCCGACGATGCCCTGGTTCGGCTCCGGGCGCAGTTCGTCCTCCACGTAGCCGAGCACCCGGAGCGGAACGTCACCCGGGTTTCCTGGCGCCGCTGGCTGGACGCGAACCGGCTGACCGTTTGATCACCTGGCACGCCGCGCGACCGCACCGCCGTACAGCCGGACACGGTGGTCGGCGTCGTGGTCCGGCTCGCCGTACGCGAAAGGCGCCGCCGTGCCGTGACTGACGTGCACCAGCCATTCCTCGTAGTACCAGCTCGGGCTGCACGCGCACCCGGTGAACCGGAAGTTGGCCCGGTAACGGCCGACCTGCCCCGGCTCGAGCGTGAACAGTCGCGCCGACGCCGACGGGCGCGGGTACGCCGCCGACCCGGGTAACCGGTCCACGACGATCGACGCCCGGTCGTGCCCGAGCCACAGTCCGACCTCGCGGGCCAGGGCGACGCCTCCGGCGCGTACCCCCTCTCGGTGCCGGTAGCCGACCTCCTGGTCGGCGAGCACGTCGTGGACGACCACCTCGGCGGCCGGCAGCGGCCCGGGCAGCGGCATCGCCCGGACGAGCCCGCGGCGGGCGTTCGCCGCGGGCGCACCGCGGGCGGCGGCGGTCCACCGGACGCGGACCCGTTGAATGAGGATCACCGCCCAGGTGTACCCGGAGCGCACGGCGGCCGCCAGCCGACAAGGGCTCCCGAGCCGGCGTGCCGCCGCGGTTCGGGCCTCGGTCGTCGAACGTCAGCCCGGGCGCCTCGCCGACGCTCAGTCCATCGCGATGTAGAGCCGTTGGCCGCCGGGCCGGTAGCCGACGCGCTGGTAGACCCGCCACGAGTCCTCACCGCCGGCCTCCAGCCAGGCGACCTCCGCACCGGCGTGGAACAGACGCCGGGTGACGTCGGCGGTGATCGCGGACGCCAGTCCCCGGCGGCGGTGGGGCGCGCGAACGGCGATGCCGGCCACCTCGCTGACCGCGCCGACGGGCGCAGCCGCACCGCCTCCGCCCGCGCAGCCACCGTCCTCGGTGACGGCCGTGACGACCACGCCGCCGGCGTCCTGCTGACGCCGCAGGCGAGCCACGTCGGCCGCGGAGGCGACCGGATCACCGCCGAACGCCTCGTTCTGCACGCTGATCAGCGCGGCGCGCTGGGAATCGGTACCCGGTTCGCACAGGCGCAGATGGTCCGGCACTGGTGGGGACGCCAGCGTGTCCGGCGCGCAGACCAGGTAGGTGTGCCGGGCTTCCACGGTGAAGCCGGCGGCGGTCAGCAGCGCCTCCAGATCGGGGACGCAACTGGTGACGTACTCCAGGCGGGGTTTGCGGTCGGCGGCGTGGAACGCCGCGACCAGGGCGGCGACGTCGGCCGCGGTGACGGCGGCGCCGGGGCGCGGCGTCGCGTAGTTGATGTACGGGCTGGTCGTCGTCGGGTCCAGCCCGATCACGAAAGGCCCCACCTCGACGGGCGCGGGCCTACGTGACAGGTTGAGGACGACTGACTGTTGGATGCGGGCATCCATGCTCACGGGAAACCTCGATGCATGAGGGAAGCTGCGACGGTGGAGGAAACGTCGGGCCGCCCCGCCGTGTCGCAGGCACGCGACGGTCATCCGTCGCGTGGTCGACACTCAGGCGGCCGCTCGGCCTACCCGGATCACAGGCGTCATTCCCTCATGCAGAGTCGCCACGCGGTGCGCGTGGCCGACCGCAACCTTGCCCTTACCGACCCGGACGTGTCAATCGCGTACGGCCGGACGTCGCGCATAACCCGCTTGTGGTTCGCGGTCGCGGCGGTCATCCTCGTCCGGTGCAATGGACGGACGACCTGACGGTGCGCCTCGCTCGGGGGACATCGGTACACGCCCTTGTCCGCTATCTCCGTGCGGCTGAGAAGGAGGGGACGCGCCGTCGCGATGTCCTTGCCGTCCTGACCGAACGGTTCGCGCTGCCGTTCGACGATGCGCGGCTCGCGATGGACCGCGTCGGGGGTGGAGTGGTTCGTGCCGCGTCCGGCAACCCCGCGAACGAGCCGGACCCGGTCAAGGACCCGCTGGCGTGGACCTCGTACCGGCTCGAGCTCGGACTGGCAGTCGACGACGGGGACCCCGGTCCGTCGCCCGAGGAACGGGCGGCGGCGCAGGCTCTCCTGGAAGGGGCCAGGCGTGGTGAGCCCACGCGTGGCACCGAAGACGTCGCCGTGGCGCTCGAGGTCGCGCGGCTGGCCGTCGGATCGCGGGAGAGGGATCGGATTCGCTTCCATCTCCTCCTCGAAGCAGCGACGGCACTGTCGGTCGCCGCGGAAGCATGCATCGCTCGACTCGGGCAGCAGCCCTGTGCCGCGGAGGGTTCCCAGGAGTGGGTCGACGGTGTCGCGCTCGCTGCGGCCGCCCGTGCGGTCACCGCGCAGTTCGCTGCCCAGCCCGACCCGGAGTTCGAGGAGCGTGGCCTCGACCTGGTGGGGCGCATCGTCACCGGCCTGCTGGGCCAATGTCACGCCTTCGTCGGCCGAGCGATGATCGAGTCGGCGCGCTGCTCCCTGCGTAACGGCGACCCGGACCGGGCCGCCGACAGCGCCGAGGCGGTGGTGGCCGACTTCGCGGCTCTCCTCGATCGATTCGAGGTCGACGTTCCCGTCGACGAAGACATCGTGGCCTTGGAGCATCTGCGGGCGGCCATCGACCTCCTCACCGAGGTGCGCGGCCGTTCCGCCGAACTCGACGCCCTTCGCGACCGGACCGAGCGACTGCTGGCCGGCTCGTCGATCGACTGAATGATCGCGGCGAAACTGTCGGTGCCGGCGGCTAGCTTGCGCGCGTGATGGAAGTCGATATGGAGAAGGCCGCGCTGTGTGAGTTCCTCGAGTACCAGCGCGTCAGCATCCGGGCCATCCTGGCGGATCTGGACCTGGCCTCGCTGCGAACGCCTGTTCTGCCCTCCGGGTGGTCGCCGCTCGGGCTGGTGGATCACCTCGGCCACGCGGAGCGTCACTGGTTCCAGGAGGTCTTCCGTGGTTCGGTGGAGCCGTTGCCCTGGCCGGATGAGAACACACCGCTGCGTACGACCCGATCGCCGTCCGAGGTCTTCGGTTTCTACCGCGACCAGTGCGACATCTCCGACGCCATCATCGCCGCGGCCCCGTTGTCGGCGGCTCCCGCCGGCCGGCATCCGGACGAGACACTGGCGTCGCAGACCACCGACCTTCGACGGATCATTCTGCACGTCATCGAGGAGACCGCCCGGCACGCCGGTCACCTGGACGCCGTGCGCGAGCTGATCGACGGGCGCACCGGGCTGGGCCCACGCTGAACCGGGCGGTACCGCTGGACCGGTCAGCGGCGCACCCGGTAGCGCAGGTGCAGCACCCGATCGCCCTGGAGCACCACGTCCGGATCCTCCAGCAGGTGCTGCGCGTCCACCGACCCGAAGTAGCGCTTGCCGGAGCCGAACACCACGGGTACGACGTCCATGCGTACCTCGTCGACCAGGCCCGCGGCGAGCGCCTGGCCTCCGACGTCACCGGCCGCGACCTCGACGACGCGGTCCCCCGCGAGTTCCTGCGCCCTGGCCACTGCCGCCTCGACGCCGTCGACGAAGTGGAACGGCGCGTCGGGGTTCCAGCCCTCGGGCGCCGGCCGGTGCGTCACGACGACCACGTGGTCGATCCCGCTCGGCGGCGTCCCGTCCCAGCCGTCGGTCAGGTCGAAGACGTGCCGTCCGACGACGGTCACCCCGATCTGGTCCCAGTACGGCCGGACGTAGTCGTGGGACGTCTGCGACACCCGCAACGCTCCGCTGTCGTCCAGCGGGACGTCCCCGCTGGTCAACCAGTCGAACAGCGGCCCGGGCTGGTCGTTGTCGTCCGCGACGAAGCCGTCCACCGACACCGAGCTGTACAGGACCACAGTGCCCACGCCGCTTCTCCTCTGCCTTGGGTGCTCCCAAGCTAGCGGGCCGTGAGCCGCTGTTCTTGTAGGAAATCAATCGGCCGGCAGCGACCAGCCGTCGATCACGTGACCGGGGTGTTCGTGCAGGAACCGCCGCCAGACCTCGATGTACCGGGTCGGCGTGAGCCCGGTGAACGCCCGGAACTCGTGGCCGAAGTGGGCCTGGTCGAAGTAGCCGGCGTCACCGGCGAGTTCGCCCCAGTCGACAGGTCCGGCGGGGTCGATCGCGAACACGGTGGCGGCGAAGCGGTAGGTGCGCGCGAGTCGCTTCGGCGTGACGCCGACGAGCGCCTTGAACCGCTGCGCCAGATGGGTGCTGCTGACACCGGCCGCCGTCCTCAGGTCGCCGATCGGCACCGCACCGCTGGTCGCCGCGATGACGCCGCTCGTATGCCGCACCAGCCCCAAGCCGGTGGTCTCGGCGCACCGCCGCATCAGCTCGTCCTCGAGCAGCGTCAGCATCGCGTGCGGTCCGTCCGCCGTGGCCAGCCGGTCGCGCAGCTCGGCCACCGCGGGCCGGCCCCACACCTGTTCCAGCGTCACCGGCCGGTCGCACAGCTCGACCGCCGGCATCGGCAGGAACGGCGCCAGACCCCACGGCTTGACGTGTACGCCGACCGAGCGCGTCGGGCACGGATAGCCGAACTCGAACGCACGGGTGGGAGTGGTGATCACGCAGCCGTCGGCGTACTCCGTGGTCTCGATGTCGGTACCGCCGCGGACGCGAAACGGCGCCCCGAGGTTGACGACGAGCAGCGCCGCCGGCATCGGCGGCAGCACGAGCCGGGCGTACGGGGGTGTGCCCTCCAGGTAGTAGAGGTCGTCGATCAGCCCGTCCAGCGGCGGTCGCGGCACTCTGGACACGTACTCCACGTCCACAGCATCGCGGATGCGCCGCCGTCGTCACCGACGCCCCGCCGGGGCCGGTTCACGCCCGCGCGTTCTGCTGACCGCGAAGACGGCTTCATGGGACCTCGTCCACCGGCCATCCCCACGCTGCTGGCCGCCATGACGCCGGATGTGTCCTGGCCCAACGGCTGGGAGGGCGGCGTCCTTCGCGGCCGGGAGCAGGTGGGTGCCTACTGGCGCCGGCAGTGGGACCAGCTCGAACCTGTTGTCACGCCGACCGCGTTCCGCACGGAGGCCGACGGCCGGATCGCCGTCACCGTTCATCAAGTGGTGCGCGACAAGGCCGGAGCGAAGCTTGCCGACCACACCGTCACGCACGTCTACCGCCTCGACAACGGAGTGGTGGCAGCGATGGAGATCCGCGAGTGACGCGACGCGCGGCGATGAGTTTCGATACGGTGCCCGGTCTGCATTCCCGTACACCCGACCGCTGCCACCGGAGGTAGGCGTGAAGCTTCTTCTCACATCCGCGGGGGTTCAGAACCCGAGCATCCAGGACGCGCTGGTCGACCTGCTGGGCAAGCCGATCGCCGAGTCCAGTGCCCTCTGCATCCCCACGGCCGCCTACCCGATGGGCGGGCCCGCCTCGGCCTGGCGCTTCATCACCGGTGAGACACCGCTACCGATGACCGGCCTGGGCTGGAAGTCGCTGGGCGTTCTGGAACTCACAGCGCTACCGAGCATCGGCGAGGAGCGGTGGGTCCCCTGGGTCCGCGAGGCCGACGTCATCCTGGTGCACGGCGGCGACGCGACGTACCTGTGCCACTGGATGCGGCAGTCCGGGCTGGCGGATCTGCTGCCGTCGCTGCGGGACACCGTCTGGGTGGGGCTGAGCGCGGGGAGCATGGTGCTGACCCCGCGCGTCGGCAAGGACTTCGTCGAGTGGCAGTCCGCGCCCGACGACCGCACGCTGGGGCTCGTCGACTTCTCGATCTTCCCGCACCTGGGCCTCGAACCGGACAACACCATGGCGAACGCCGAGAAGTGGGCGGCCGAGATCGCCGGTCCGGCGTACGCCATCGACGACCAGACGGCCATCACTGTGGTCGACGGCACCGTCGAGGTCGTCTCCGAGGGGCAGTGGAGACGGTTCCCCTCCGAGCGGTAGCTACCCGAGCAGCGCCGCCGCAGCGGCCACTGTGACCAGCGACAGCGTCGTCGTCACCACCACCGCCCGGTTGGCGACCGCCTCGCCGACGCCGTACTCCTGGGCGAAGATGAACGTGTTCTGCGCCGTCGGCAGGCCCGCGCACACCACCACGGCGAGCAACTGCGGCGCGGGCAGGTGCAGGGCCAGCCCGGCCGCGTACGCGACGACCGGCTGCGCGACGAGCTTCAGCGCGGTGATCACGGCGAGTTCGGCCGCCCCGGTCGGTTCCGCTCGCGACGGCGCCGCGGGGTGCAGCGACGCGCCGAGCGCGATCAGGGCGGCGGGCGCCGCGGCACCCGCCAGCAGGGCGAGCGGCGCGGTGGCCGCCGAAGGCAGACGCAGACCGGCCGCGGAGCACGCGACACCGAGCAGCGACGCCAGGATCACCGGATTGCGTACGGGCAGCGAGGCGACCCGGCGCACCCGGACCCGCCCGGCCGGGTCGCTGCGGCGGTCCAGGACGACCACGATCACGGGTGCCACCACCAGCACCTGCAGCAGCACCACCACCGCCAGGAACGACACGTCGCCGAGAACCTGCGTCGCGATCGGGATACCGAGGTTCGCCGAGTTGACATATCCGGCGGCCATGCCCCAGATCGGCCGTTCGCCGGGCTCGCGACCGAACAGCCGGCTCGCACCGGCCCAGCCGAACCCGACCACCGCGACGGTGCTCACCCCGAAGGCGAGCAGCGAGCGCCCGGCGAACCCGGACAGCGGCATCCGGGCCAGGGCCAGGAACAGGGCGGCCGGCATCGCGAGCTGGAACACGAACCGGCCGAGCACCGATGCCGCCGACTCGCCCAGCAGGCCCCAGCGGCAGGCCGCGTAACCGGCGGCGGTGAGGATCCAGATCGGTACGAACGCCGACACCAGGCTCATCGCGCTCAGCCTCGCATCTCGTCCGTGCCGGGCGCACACGACCGCCCCACCGTCCGGTCAGGACGGCACTACGATACGGCGATGGTCGACACGCGACGCGGAGAGCAGCCCGACTGGACGCGGGTTATCGTCGGCTACTGCCAGTACGACGTGTCCACGGTGCCGTGGGAGAACGGCATGCCCATCTACACGGTCGGTGACAGACTCCTGCACCCCGGCGGGCCCTCCCAGTTCACCGGGTTCTGCGGTATCCACACCGGCTGGATCGAGATGCGTGCGCGTGTCCTACCCGGCCCGCCGGCGGACGTCGAGGACGGGTGGGACTCCGTCAGCGAGGTGACCCTCTGGAGTCCCACCGGCCTGTTGTCGGTCGTCGGCCTGATGGGCGGCCCTCCGGATGCGCTCACCGACGTCGCCGTCCCCCGCGGGCTGATCCGGGTACGGGTGCACGCCCGCGACCGGTTGCACGAGTCGGTGCGCACCGACGACGACCCGGCTGAGCGGCATGAGCTGCACATCTGGGCCGTCACCGAGGAGACACGATGGCGCACCGTGCTGGCCGGCCCGGGTGATCGCGGTTGGGAGCAGCGGGAGCAGAACCCGGCCAGGGCCGCCGAGTGGGCTCTGCTGTCCCTGGTCCCGCGTCCGTCCACCCGCCCGGCGATGCTGCCGCCGCCGGCCGACCCGTACGAGGACGACGCCGACCTGGACCGGGTGACGGTGGTGCGTCACCGGCCCGCGCCGGTCGCGGTCCCGGCGACGGTGCTGCCGGCCGGCGACCTGGCGATCCGGCTGGAGCGAGTCGACGACGAGACTCTGCGGTGGGCGTGGACGACCGCCGACGAGCCGATGTTCCCTGACCCGCTCGTCACCCTGCCGGACGAGCAGCCGAGTACGGTCCGGCTGATCTCCGGCCCGGACGGCCTCACCCTGCGGCACGAGGGAGTCCGAGGCCGGCACGCCTTCGCTCTCGGCGCGATCTGGGACCATCTGCTCGACAACCCGGGCTCGTACCCGTGGGTCGAGACACTACGTCGGCAGGCCGCCGAGGCGACCTCGCCGGCCGAGAAGCACGGCCGCGTCCAGGCCCAGCGCGACACCGTACGGCGGGGGTGGGGCTGAGCAGTCGCGTCCTGTCCGCGGGCTCCTGGACCGGACGCAATCCCTGGCCCGGCGCGTCCTCTCGGGCGGCGGACAAGGCCCCTGACCTGATCGTTTGCCAGAGTCAGACGTCGAGACGCTGTGGCCCGGGGCCGACCTCGCGGGCGACGGTGTACGTGGGAACGCCGGTCATGCGCGCTTCGGCCTTGCCGGACAGCCCCGCCAGGGCCTGAGCGATGGCGGCCATTCGGCGTTCGGTGTCCGAGGTCTCCACGAAATTGCGGTAGTCCGCCTCGCCGGCCCAACGCACGACGGTGTACACCCGGGTGCCGTCGGTGCTCAGGTAGAAGCGGGCCGACTGGTAGCCAGGATAGAAGCGCACCCAACGCTCCTGGATCTCCGCGAAGGCCGCTACGAACTCCCGTTGGGTGTCGGGGCCGTCAACCGTGTAGTCGATGATCGAGTGGAAGCTGACATCGGCGCTCACGTACGCACTCCTCGTCATGCGGGGCAGGCTGCCGCCATCCTGCAACCTCAACCGACGTTGACATCAAGAGTGGGATCCGTGCACTGACCTGCCGCCGTAGAGGGCGACGAAGACGCGGTCCCGCAGGATCTCGTACTGTCGGCGGCACCGGACGGGTGGGCCCGGCGGGCGTTGCTGAACCTGACCGCCGACAACGACTTCCGGTGGCCGGAATTGGTCAGCCGTCAGGTCCACCTCGCGACCGTCGGCGAGCCGGTTCCAGTAGTGGTGGCCGACCTTGGCGTCTCCGGCGAAGACCTCGCCGAGGATCAGCTCTCCCCCGAGCAGGTCTTGAATGATCAATGCGGTCACCCCGCACTGACCACGGGCTGCGTTGTCGGCGTGCCAATCCTGCACGTCGTGCGGGTCGCAGGTATCCGCTCCCCAGCCGGTGCGCAGCACCGGCCGCAGGATCTCCAGGTCGATCGCGAGAGGGACTGGTCGTTTGTCGTGCTCCTCAAACGTCACCCGGGAAGGGTCGGCCCTCGACCGGGTCGAGAGTCAAGAGATCCCCGTCAAGCTCGCCTGCCGGAGGGGGCGACTCCGATGAAGGCCGATCCTCACATTGAGGCTATGAGCTTCATCGTCAAGCCCGCGTGCTCAAGCGCGCAGCGCGCACCGGGTGACGGCGCCGATCCGGCTCGCAAATGGACGTTGTGCGCCCTGCACGACACCCAGGATCTTCAATGCGATCATCTTCTTCAGAGAATCAGCGCGAGTAGGACGCGTGCCGCAACACGACAAGGGCGAGCGGTCGGACCCGCGGCAGGGCGGAGCGCTGATGATCACGGGATACGACACGGTTTTCATCACCGGCGCGCCGGTCGACGCCGGCATTCGAGTGATGCTGGAAGACCTGCATGCCAGATGGCCGAACGTGTTGGTCGCCCTGGGCGGGGATCATGTCGGGCAGTTTCGTCCATGGCGGACGACACGTGCGCAGATGCCGGCCGGCGCAGGTGAGGTGTACGTCGCGCGCGATGCGGAGATGGAGCGGCGCTGGGACGATCTCGGGTACTCGCTCTCGGAGCACGCCGAGGGACCGTCTGCGGTGCTCTACGAGTTCGCCAGCCAGCCGGCGGTCGAGATCCAGCTCAATGAAGACCCCTACGAGAGAAGGGGAGTCGACATCGATCCATACCCGGCGACGTTGGTAACCGCCGGCTTGTCGCTGGTCACCATCGTTACGCCGGACGCGGACAGCCTCTCCAGCCGAGGGTTGCTCCACGCGCTCAGACAGGCGCTGATCGGTCAGGCACAGAGCTGATCTTTCCGCTGCGACCCACCGCTGGACATCCTCATCTGTCCCAGAGTGTGCGCGTCGCCAGCCGGGAGCCGTTCACGTCGCGACCGGCTGCCGTGCGGTCCGCTGGCGTCCGCAGCCAGTTGAAGAAATATGACGCAAGATGTCAGGTTTTGGGTGGAGCATGGGTTCATCGGCCGACGCCGGTGAGAGGCGCCGACCACGGCACAGATAGATCCGGGAGACAAGGACCTCCATGCGCGAAACCCCACAAGATCTCGAAGAGCTCCAAGCCCTCCTTGACGCCTCCCTCGCCGGCTCCACCTCCCACCTCCGCTCCATCATCAACACGGCGCGCACACTGAACGCGGAGCAGCTCACCCAGGTCCTCACCGGTATGTGCACCCTCGCTCTGTCCAGCGTGACGGCGAAGGGTGAGCCGCGGATCAGCGGCGTCGACGGACACTTCCTGCGAGGCAAGTGGTACTTCGGCACGGCGCCCGACGCCGCCAAGGCTCGCCACCTCGCGGCGCGGCCCGCCGTCAGCGCCGCACATATGCGCGGTGAGGACCTCGGCGTCTTCACGCACGGCAAGGTGGAAATTCTCAACCCCCGCACCGGCGACCAGGCCGCGGACTGGCCGGACGTGCTCGCGTACTTGAAGGACTTCTACGGCGACGACTCCTTCGACTGGGACAGCGACGTGGTCTACTACCGGCTGCATCCGCACTGGATGGCTGTCTATGCCCCAGACATCGCAAAGCTCACCGTGGCGTCCCAGCCCTGATCCACAGCGTTCGTCGGCGTCCGGATGTGCCGATGAGCGATGGTGTCCCGGTCAGGCGCTCGAAGGAATGCCTAGCCCGCCGGGGCGTCGGCCCGGTGAACGTCACCGAGCAGCAGGCGGGCACCTCGGCGGACAACGTTCCAGTCGGTCTTCGGGGAGCGGTCGAGGTTCTTGGAAAGCCACTGCCGCCGGTCTTCGTGTTCCCGCCGCAGATGGACGAGGTCAAGGTCCACGCCAGGCAGCCCGCCACGGCGTTCCAGCTCCTCGACCCGCTGCCCCATGGTGTCCATCAACTCGCGGTTGAGGATCTGTACGGCCTCAAGGTATGCGGTGGTCGGGACGCTGATCCGGACTGCGGGGTCGGCGGTGAAACCGATCTCGCCGTCGTCCTCGTGCCGCCAATCCATGGTGATCTCGTCGCGATCGCCGCTGACGGTACGCCAGAGCCGTAGCTCGGGAGGATTGCGCAGGTAACCGAAGTCCAGGCGGTGATCGCCGTGCCAGATCGCGGCCGTGACGACCGGATGGTCGGGCCCGTCCGCGTTCCCGTCGTCGGTCCGTTCCTCATCCGGTTCGGCCACGAACTCGAGCGGGTCACACGTCCACTGCCCGGGGTGGGAGGCGATGAACGACTGCAGATCGTCGGGCACCGGCTCCAGCACCTCGGGGGTAAGGGCAATGACGTCTTCCCAGAGCCGGGCCAGGTAGTAGTCGACGTAGGGATGCGGATGGACCTCCCGGGCGCGGCGCAGCAGCTCCTGCCCGCCTGCTTCGAGCCAGTACCAGCCCTCGGTGAGCCCGAACTAGTGGAGCCTCGGCTGGTCCCTGCCCCACGGCGACACCTCGTCGAGTGGGTACAGCTCGAACCGGAACCTGATCATCGACGCAGTATCCCGTGACGTCCGGCCGTCGATCGAAATGCCGGACCTGCCGCTGACCGTGTCTCGGCCGCTCGGCCGGGCTTCCGCAACTGCCGATGAGCGTGCTGTTGCCGCCAAGTGGATCTCACGCGCCGTCGGACGCATTCATATGATCGACTCTCATGGAACTGATACGAACCGTGGTCGTGCTCGACGCCGCTGACCTGCACGCTGAAAGTGCGTTCTGGGCCGGGATGCTAGGTGGGCACGTCTTTGAGGACGAGGCGTTCCACAGCGTCATCGACGCTGCCGGCGAGTGGCGGATCGGCGTCCAGCTCGCGCCGAACCATGTTCCTCCCGACTGGCCGAACGGCGAGCCTCAGCAGGTACACATGGACCTCCACGTTGAGGACCCCAAGCCGGCGCACGAACAGGCGGTGAGGCTCGGTGGCCGCTTGCTGCAAGCCGGTGACCTGGAAAGCGATGAGGGGCACCAGGTGTACGCCGATCCGGCCGGCCACCCGTTCTGCATCGGCTGGGGGCAACCATCCCGAGAGGCGCTGGCAAAGTTCGTCCGCGAAAGGTTGGGATGAGGCGCCCCTACTGCCGACTCCTGCGCTCACGACGCACGCTCATGCCGCGGGTTGCGTGCCGTGGCCGGCCACTGCCGGACCCCCGGCATCACCGTGCGTATACGGCATGCAGTTCGGCGTACGGCCGGCGTCGGTCCGGGTGGCGGCGGGCTCTGCCCATGCCGATCTCGGCGCAACATTGCGTGCCTGGCATGCGAGCGCGATGGGCGGGGCACTCCTCGGCCAAGGCGCGGACCTGGTCGGCTTCCAACTCGAACGCTTCTCGGCTGCCGGTGAGCACCAACGTGTCGGCGGCGATGTCCCACCGCAGATGATCGCGGAACTCTCGATACCGGACTCGCCGGTGATCGGCGGTCGACCGCGCCTGCCACGCCTGAGCGGGTAGCACGACGGTGTGTGGCCGGCCGGTCCCCAACAGGGAACGGACCTGCTTCCACCGCGACGGCGGGAACGCGAGGCGGTGATGCAGCAACACCAGGTCGAGCGGGCGCCCCCAACTGTGATGGTGGGGACGTGTCGCGCGACGAAGGGGAAGATAGACGATCGTGTGCGGCGACCGGGCAGCCACTCCCCACGCCAGAGCGAACAGCGTCGCTGTGTCCTTGTCGAGGCAGAACTGGGCTCCAAGAGGGCCCTCGTACAGACCGGCGAACCCCGGCGGCCGTGCCGGCCGCATGACGCGGTACCGATGGCGCCCGAGGTGAACGGTGCTGACCATCACCGGCCATTCGTGTCCGCCCAACCGTCGACCCACTCCAGCAACACCCTTCGACCCTCGTCGTATCGCTGTCCGGTGAGCATTGTCGCCAGGCCCGGCACGACACGGCGACAGAGTTACCTGACGACGGGGAGCCCGGCTCAAGACCGAGGGTGCACTCATGCCGCCGACGTGCCGCACCAACCGTCCGAATACCTTCGCGCCGACGCTGGACATGGCGTGTTCACCGGTGCACATCGTGGCGGCACGATTCGGACCCGAGGCCTTCGAGGACATGCTGCTGAACCTCCGTATCGTGCCTGCGGAATGACGTGAGCCGGTGATGTGGGGGGCTGTACCGCGCCGCCTGCCGCTTCCCCGCCTGTCTCACCCGTCCGGGTCTGTCGACGAGCGGATGGGACCACGGTGGGCGGCACCGGGCTGACCTCGCCGGGATGACGGCGTCACTTCCAGGTGATCGTGGCCTTTGCCCGCCAGAGATCCAAGACGGCCGCGTCCCCGCGTAGTTCGAGGCGCTCAGTCCCACTCCGGTTCCACAGCAGGAGGTAGAGCTCGGACGCGGGTCCCACGACGGTCAGCTGGGCCGGCATCTCACCGGCTACCAGTCGGCCCCCGGCCGGCTCGATGGAGAGCGTCCATCCCGCGTCGATATCAGTCGGCACCAGGGCCATGCTGAGGGGTGGGTCTGCCACCAGACGCCCACCGGGCCGGCCGAAGAAGCCGTTGAGCAATTCGTCGATGCCGTCAGCGGCGAAGGACGGCTCCCAGGAGGGGACCGTGGAGACAGCCGACTCGGCATCGGCCCGGTGTACCGCGGTCTCGTGAGCCTGGCGACGTGCCCAGAACGCCAACGGCGAGGGCGCGGGCAGAAACGTCCAGCATGCAACGCTCTCGTCAGCCGCTGCCAGCGCGTCCACGAGTGCGCGGTGGCCGTCCCGGAACCGGTCGAGCAGCTCGTCGTCCTCGACTGCGGCGAAGAACTCCGCCTCCTCGCGACTGGAGTAAGGCTGACGGCGTCCCGTGATGACGTGGCCCGTGGCCCAGCGATGGACACCACTGACATGGCGCAGCAGATCACGGACCTGCCAGCCGGGGCAGGTGGGCACGGGTGCGTCCAGACCCGCCCGGTCCGCCGCCTCTGCCAGTCGGGCGCCTTCCTCATCCAGCGCGGCAATGTGCTCGGCGATACGCATGACGGGAGCGTCCCACGCACCACCGACCCTCTACCAGGCGGAAAGGGCCGGCGCACCCTCGTACTCCGCAAGCAGCTCCCGCCGCCGCGTCGCGCAAGGCCACGGCACGACGTCTAGGCCCTGTCTCCCGGATCTTGGAGGGTGGGGTCGAAGGTGAGGTTGAGGAGTTCCAGGCCGGTGACGGGCTGGAAGCCGATCTCGGTGTAGAGCGCCAGGGCGGGGATGTTGTCGGTCTTGGTTTGGAGCGACACGGGCGGGGCGCATCCCCACCCGATCTCGACCTGTCGAGCGCCTAAGATGGTCCCGGTGACCTTCCCCGAGCGGCGACCCGCCGACGTCCCGACCGACGAAGAACGGGTCGACGAGCCCCTGCGGTTGCTGACCGGCCCGCCGGTCGCGCTCGACGTCGCCGTCAAGCGGCTCGCCCGCGGCGGCGGCGTCTACGCCTGGTGGGCTGCTCCTTCGGTCCTCCCCGACCTCCCCGGACCGCCGAACGACACCGATCCGTCATGGCGGATGCTCTATCTGGGCCGGGCCACCAGCCTGCGGGGCCGGATCCTGCGCAACCATCTGCGACGGTCGGGCAGCTCGACGCTGCGCCGCACGCTGGCCGGCCTCCTCGTCTCCGAGGGCTACCGCACGACCTGGACCGACCGCGTCGTCCTGGTTCCCGAGGACGAGACACGGCTCACCGCGTGGATGCACGAGCACCTGCGCCTGACCTGGGCGGAAGACCCCGAGCCGACGGTCATCGAAGCCGAACTCGTCCGGCGCCTGCACCCACCGCTCAACGTCCACGGCGTCGACCCCGAGCACATCCAGGCCGCAGTGGTAGCCGCCAAGAACTCGTACAACGCCAGCAGCGGCCCGGAGCAGCCCTAGCCCGACGCCGTCAGCGAGGCTTCCAGATCACGACGGGTGAGGGCGGCGCGGAGGTGCAGCCCCTCGGCCGCCAGGTTCTCCCGCCCGCCCTGCTCGCGGTCGATGGCGCAGACCACCGTCTCCACCTGGGCACCGACGGACCGTAGTTGTCCGCACGAGGTCAGGAGCGCGCCTCCGGTGGTCACGACGTCCTCGACCACCACGACCCGCAGACCGCTCACGCGACCGCCCTCGGCCAGTTTCGCGGTCCCGTACTCCTTGGCCTGCTTGCGCACGAAGACCGTCGGCAGCCCGGTCAGCTGGGACATCACCGTGGCGAGCGGAATGCCGCCCATCTCCATCCCCGCCAGCACGTCGCACTCCGGCAGCAGAGCCACCATCGCCTCGGCGACCTCGCGCAGCAGCGCCGGCTTCCCCTCGAACAGGTACTTGTCGAAGTACTCGTCGCTGACCTGCCCGGATCGGAGATGGAACCGGCCGGTGAGGTGGCAGGTGTCGTAGACGCGGCGCGCGAGCGGGTGAGTCACCGGCCCAGTCTCGCACCCGTCACACGATCCGCCGGATGCGTACCCTCGGACGCTCGTTGCGCAGGTGACCCAGCTTGTGCTGGCGGACCTGTTCCTCCCACACCTCCTGGTCGTACTCCGGATCCGGCGCCGTCCACCGGTGCGACCCGTCGCTGTAGTGGAACTTCTCGTCGCCGGCCCGCAACACGCTCACCGCAGCCACCCCAGGAACCGCCTGTGCAACGTCCCCGCCGGCGCCCAGCTGAGATCCGCCGTGGCCCGCACGAGCTGCGCCCCCAGGTACACCGCCAGCGACACCGGCGCATCCTCGTACTCCGCAAGCAACTCCCGCCGCCGCGTCGCGCACGGCCACGGCGCGCCGCACCCGCCGCACGTCCAGACCGGCAGCACCGGTCCGTGGGTGCTCACCCGCGCACCCCCAGGAAGCGGGCGACGCTCGCGCGCGCCTGCCGGCTGGTCGCCCACGCGACCTGCCAGCAGGGGTACGGAGTCAGCCGCGCCCACCACAGCCGGCAACCCACGCACATGCCGTCCAGACCCCGTACGTGCACCGCCAGGATCGCCGCTTCTCCCTCGGCAGTCATGCCGGCTCCTTCGGGCCGTTGCTCGCGATCGGCTCTTCGTGACGGTGCGCGTCTCGCAACCGAGCCGCCTGATCAAGCAGCCGTCGCTGCGCCTCCGCCTGCTCACGTTCCTGGATGGCCTGCCCGGCTCCCCGCTCCCGCGACACCGTCCGACGCCGCAACCGTTTGAGCAGTTCAGTGATGCTCGCCGCCATCGCGTCTCCATCGTCAGCCTGCCAATGACGTGTCAGGGCTCCCCGTTACCGCAAGGCGTGGTTGCTGACCGGAGCCGAACGGTAACGGGTCGCCAGCCACAGAACCTAGTGCACTAGGTTTGGCGTCGGCAAGGGAGGCGCGCGAACTTGGCACACCAGGTTGTCTGTGGTCGACTGGGCGGGCTGACCGGAGGTACCGCCGACATGCCGAACACGCCTGCCTACCTGACGATCGCCGCCGACCTACGTGCCGCGATCTTGTCCGGAGAACTCCCCGCTGGAGCGAAGTTGCCGTCCGAGTCCGGCCTGATGCGCCAGTACGACGTGAGCCGGACTGTCGCCAAGTGGGCCATTGCCGTCCTCAAGGGTGAGGGCATTGTGGAGGGTCGCGCCGGATCCGGCGTGTACGTCCGAGACACCACCCGGCTGGTTCGTCACGCTCGGGGTCGCGACGTTCGCTCCGGCGACGGGCCGACTTCCCCGTTCGCCCGCGACGCGGCCGGCGCCGGACAGCACGGCACCTGGGAGCACGACAGCCGCCACGAACGGGCCGATGAGCGGATTGCCGCGCGGCTCGGCATCGAGCCGGAAGCGCCGGTGATGCGAACGTCCTACCGTTTCCTCGCCGACGGCGAACCGATACAGCTCTCCATGTCGTACGAGCCGCTTGCCCTCACCGAGGGCACTCCGATCGAGTGGCCCGAGGACGGCTCCGTGAAGGGCGTCGTCGCTCGTATGCACACCATCGGCGTACGGGTCGACGAGGTCGTGGAGCGCGTCAGCCTTCGCTCGGCGACCGCGGAGGAGGTCGAGGCGCTCAACCTGCCGGCCCGCACGTTCGTGCACACCATCGAGCGCACCTACACCACGGGCGGCACGCCGGTGGAGACCGCCGACATCGTGCTGCCCGGCGGTCGGTACGACCTCGTCTACCGCCTTCCTATCGACTGAGCAGCGCCGAGGGGATGCGATGTCGACAGCCTCGCAGATCAGAGGGCGCTTTCCATGAGCAATGATCCTCGTGCAGGGGCTATAAGCCATCTTCGAAGCTGGCGTGCTGAACCGCGCCATGCACCGAATGCTGGGTCGGCTGCGTCGAAAAAACCGGAGCCAGTCGCGGAGCACCCACTGCGACGCTTCCGCGAAGAACACGGGTCCATGCTGTCGGCTTACTGACTGCCAGAACGAAGGCTAGGGCCCGGAAACCGAGCCATCAGCTCGGCGACCTCGGCAGAGGCAACTTCAGGTCGTCTTCGTGCACGTGATGGGTGCCCTCTTGCCGAGGCCGGTATGTAGCGCGCGACGCTCATGGCGACTAGCCTCTCCGGAACCTAGGGAGGGGAAACCAATGGCCGACGTTGCAGCCGCCATTGCCACCGGCGCCGCTGGCGAAGCTCTCGGATCGCTGCTGGTGAAGTTTATGGCATCCGTACACGGCGCCATGAGAAGCCCACTGGCACCAGATGTCGATGTCAGCGCCTTCCTGCTCGAGCACTCCGACGGCGAGCAGATCATCGTGAACGATTCAGACCTCAACGATATTGCCGACTTCATCAACACGGCGGAAGTGGCTGCCGTGGCGCAAAGCTACGTGCTTTTGAAGGCCGTTCGGGAGAATCACGAAGACGCCGACAGATTACTTGGGTATCTACGAAGCGCCTTCGACCAGCGGGTGTCGGACTGGGGCAGACCAAATCGCCGCCCTTGGACGCGTTCACCTGAGGTGGTCTGGCAGCTCCTAATAAAGAACCTTGAAGCCATTGCTCCCCAGCCCAGCGCAGTTGCTCGCGTTGCCAAGGCGGAATCAGCACGCCTGATTGATTCCACAAATCGGGCTGCCGGATTCGCCTTGCCAAGCGCGCCCCGCTACGTTCGAGCAACGATTGAGGCCACCTCGAATCCGAGTCGAGTCGTACAACTTCGAGCGCTATGTGCCGATATCTGCCGCATCGCTGGCGACGCTTCCAACGAGATGCACCTAGAGCACGCCCAAGAACGCCACCGATTCCGGTATGAAGAGCTCTATATCGAGAGAAGCCTCAAGCCTCGGACTCCTGCAAATGCCAGCCTGGCTGAGGTATTTAGGAAACCCATCGCGGGCGTGCGTCTCGTGGTGATCGGTAACCCCGGAGTCGGCAAAAGCACTCTTGTGACACGCTTAGTAAACAACGTTGCTAAAAGCGCTTCCAAGGACCTCGCTCCTATTCTTGTGCGATGCCGAGAACTTTCGGCGGACGTCTCAGCACCAGCTATTCAACACGTCGAGAGGGCCATACATAATCTGGGGCTCACCGCTGAACGGCTTGATGTAGAGCAACTCCTAGCCTTGGGACGCGCCTTCGTAATCTTCGATGGCGTCGACGAGGTGACCGAGCTTCAACAGCGTCGGAAATTGATTGAGAAAATCGATCTTCTAGCGCAGGAATTTCCCCTATCCTCCATGATTGCAACCACCCGAAAGGTGGGCTACGAAAGCGCTCGATTCACCGAAGGACGTTTTCCCACCTTCGAACTCCAGGAATATTCCCTTGGTCAAGTCACCGAGTATGTGAGCCGCTGGTTCAGATTGATGCAGAGAAACGTTAAGGATCCGGCCGCCTTCCTGCAAGAGTCGGCCGAGATTGACGACGTGCGACGCAATCCTCTCATGCTGTCGCTTCTCTGCACCCTATACCGGTTGCGCGGCTACATTCCAATGAATCAGCGGGATGTCTACCGGCAGTGCGCCGATCTACTGTTCCACAGTTGGGACGCCATCCGGCACATCCCACAGCCCGTAGATCACAAGCGCTATGGGCATACACTCATGGAAGAACTAGCGGATTTCTTCTATAAGTTCCCTTCGGCGGGGGGCGGTGTTGAGGAAAAACAACTCACAAGAATCATTGGGACATATTTCGGCGATACTGCTGGCGTTGATCCAAGGGATGCCGAAGTAAGGGCACGAGAATTTCTTGAATTCTGCGCGGGAAGAGCCTGGCTGCTCACGGCAATCGGGTATTCGGAGCGAGGCGAACGACTCTTTTCTTTTACTCACCGAACATTTATGGAATACTACGCAGCAGAAGCCATCGTGCACCGAGCCACCTCCCAGG
This sequence comes from Micromonospora sp. CA-248089, assembly GCF_050948515.1. Lineage (NCBI taxonomy): Bacteria > Bacillati > Actinomycetota > Actinomycetes > Micromonosporales > Micromonosporaceae > Micromonospora > Micromonospora sp. CA-248089. The sequence continues at coordinate 2,799,555 of NZ_CP192016.1, read as the reverse complement.
AAAGCGTCCTCGAGTCGATCCTTGAGGCCTACAAGAAGAATCCGAGTTCAGTCCTACCTGACCTCATGTTTCAAGCCTACGATGACAAGGAATACCGGGGTTCGGAGGCGCTCCTAAGAGCTTTGATGAGGGCCGGAAAAGAGGGGCGCAAAGTAGCATCCGGAAAACACATCCCATTATGCCTTCGGGTCCTAAACTCAACACCCGTCGGTGCCCGCCTAGTTAGTGAAGTGCTCATTCAGGCTTTCGACCTCTGGCGATCTCAGAACGTGACGACGCTCGAGGACCGCCGCGCTTTCATCTCGCTGCTTCAACTTTACAAGGACCCTCGGAATATATGTGGCCGACTCCTCACTGAGCAAGGGTTCGCAGAAAGAGAGATTGCCGCCTACTTGAATAGCCAGCGAGGATACCGGTTCGGATCCCAAGAATCGAGCGAGATCGCTCGCAGAAGGTTTCGGCAGGCCTTCGCGTCGCGGTGGGCTCGCACGCAAATATCTGGTGAGGGTGAACTCTATTCCGAAGAGTGGGGCAGCATTGTTTCCGACGTACTGCTATCCGAGAGGAAGGATCTAATCAAGTCCGACCCATTCGTTCGCACCTATTTGGCAATGGAAGGCGCTCTGACCACCGACAAAAAGAGCACGGTAAGTTTCCCCCTAGTGTTGGATTGTTTCGGTGCCTCGCAGCTCGGCATTTTTGCCGTTGGCGCTATCAAGTACATCCTAGGAGAGGAACTCTCCGAGGCAGAAACCAACGCAGCAATAAACTTCCACGACTCTCTTGCCGTCAGATCACCTACCGTTCCTCACGCTCAGGCAATAGGACTTGAGAGTGCCATCACGAACCTTTATCGGCGCTTACTAAGAGTGAGCATAGTTAAAGGCCAGTCGGGTTCGATCCTTACGGAGGTAGCCCTTTGGTTATCATTCGTGGCGGCGGAAGCAAATCCGGGCTCTGTTAGCGTATTCATGGAGGAGCTTAACGATCATCTCGACAACGATTTCCTCTATCGCTGCCTCCGGCAACGGATTGCGGACAACCTCGATGAAGGAGTCGCTGCCGAAATCACCGATGCTGCCGAGTTCAGCCGTGACGAGCTGGAAGACATCCGTGCACGACGGCCTGCCTGGTTGGCGAACTGGATTACTGGTCGAAAATCACTGGTCGGCAAGCCCGATAGCGACGCAGTTTAGTTCGACTTTTAGCCTGCTTGCCGACCACATTGCTGCCCTCGGTGTCGGTCGCTCAGAACCAGCTTTCGCGCATGTCCAGCGTGGTCCGGTCCAGTCCTTCCAGCAGGTCGAACTGCGCCCCCACCTTCGGCAGCTCCCACCGGTAGAAGTACCGCGCCGCCTGCCTCTTCCCCGCCAGGAACTCCCCCTCGGCCCCCTCCGGCGACCCCAGCGCCTCCACCACCAGCACCTGCTCCAGCCACATCCACGCGATCACCACGTGCCCGACCGCCTCCAGGTACACCGACGCGTTCGCCAGCGCCAGCTCCGGGTCGCCCGGTGCCCACAACCGCCGCGTCACCACGGCGATCCGGTCCACCGCGGCGGCGAGCTGTCCGGCCAGTTCGGAGGAGAACCCCTCGGCCTTCCACGCCCGGGTGACGGTGCCGCGGATCGTCTCCAGCAGCAGTTCCAGCGCGGCGCCGTCGCGCATGGTGACCTTGCGGCCGAGCAGATCGAGGGCCTGGATGCCGTGGGTGCCCTCGTGGATGGCGTTGAGCCGGTTGTCGCGCCAGTGCTGCTCGACGTCGTAGTCGCGGGTGTAGCCGTACCCGCCGTGGACCTGGATGGCCAGGTCGTTGGCGGCCAGGCACCACTGCGCCGGCCAGCTCTTGGTGATCGGGGTGAGCAGGTCCAGCAGCAGTTGCGCCCGTTCGCGGTCGGCCTCGGCGGGCGCGGTCTTCTGCTCGTCGAGCAGCCGTCCGCAGTAGAGCACCAGCGCGAGCGCGCCCTCCACGTAGCTCTTCTGGGCCAGCAGCATCCGGCGTACGTCGGGGTGGGCCACGATCGGCACCTGCGGCGTGGTCGGGTCCTTGTCAGCGACCGGCCGGCCCTGCGGGCGCTGTCGGGCGTACGCGACGGACTTCAGGTACGCGGTGTAGCCGAGCGCGGTGGCGCCGGCCCCGATGCCGATGCGCGCCTCGTTCATCATGTGGAACATCACCGCGAGTCCCTGGTGCGGTTGTCCCACCAGGTAGCCGACCGCCCCGGCCCGCCCGTACGGCCGGTGCACGCCCTCGCCGAAGTTCAGCAGCGTGTTGGTGGTGCCCCGGTAGCCGAGCTTGTGGTTGAGGCCGACCAGCACCACGTCGTTGCGCGGCCCGAGGTTGCCGTCGTCGTCGAGCAGCGTCTTCGGCACGATGAACAGCGACAGCCCCTTCACGCCCGGCGGCGCGCCGGGGATGCGGGCGAGCACCAGGTGGACGATGTTCTCGGCCAGTTCGTGGTCGCCGCCGGAGATCCACATCTTGGTGCCGACGATCCGGTACGTGCCGTCGTCCTGCGGCTCGGCCCGCGTGGTGAGGTCGGTCAGGGAACTGCCGGCCTGCGGTTCGGACAGGCACATGGTGCCGAAGAACCGTCCTTCGACCATGGGGCGTACCCAGGTGTCGATCTGCTCGGCGCTGCCGTGGGCGAGCAGCAGGTTGGCGTTGCCGAGGGTGAGCATCGGGTACGCCGACGTGCCGACGTTGGCGGCCTGGAACCAGGCGAACGCGGCGGCGGCCACCGTGTGCGGCAGCTGCAAGCCGCCGACCGACTCGTCCATGGTGGCGGCGAGCAGCCCGGTCTCGGCGAACGCCTCCAGGGCGGCCTTCACCTGCGGGATGGTCCGTACGCGCTGCCCGTCGAACGTGGGTTCGCCGGTGTCGGCGGCCCGGTTGTGCGGGGCGAAGCGCTCGGCGGCGACCCGGGCGGCGAGGTCCAGCACCTCGTCGACGGTCTCGCGGGTGTGCTCGGCGTAGCGGGGCCGCTCGGTCAGCCGGCTCACGTCCAGCCAGTCGTGCAGCAGGAACGCGAGGTCGCGGCGGGACAGCAGCAGATCGGACGAGGACAATGTGGACTCCTTCCGGTCAGCCGCGGCGCAACCCGGCGACGGCCTCCCGCAGGTCATCCTGACCGATCGGAGCCGGTGGCGCACCCTCCGCCGCTTCCCGGAGTGCCTTGGCGAGTTGCACCCGGCGCAGCGCCTCGCGAAGGTCCGCGCCGGTCAGCCCTGCTGTGTCGGCGGCGAGCGCGGCCGGGTCGAGGTCGTCGGCGAACATCCGAAATCCCGGCCGCTCGTGCTTGTCGATCAGCTCGCGGACCATCTTGGTGAGGATCTCCGCGCGTCCGGCCTCGTCCGGCGCCGGAATGGCGATCTTCAGGTCGAAGCGGCCGGACCGGATGAGCGACGCGTCGACGCGGTGCGGGAAGTTGGTGGTGGCGACCACGATGACGTCGGGGTTCTCCTCGAACAGCGTGTTCATCTCCTGCTTGAAGATGCCCGCGACGGCGTTGACGGCCTGGCTCGCCGCGTCGCCGCCCGCACCGGCGTAGCTGATGATCGAGTCGAACTCGTCGAACAGCATGACTGTGGGCCGCCGGTAGCGGCGTGCCTCCCGGAAGATGCGCTTGATGTTGCGTTCCGAGCCGCCGAGGTACTTGTCCAGGATCTCCGGGGTCCGGATCTCCACGAAGTCCGCGCCGACCTCGTTGGCCAGGGCCCGGGCCAGCATGGTCTTGCCGGTGCCGGGCGGCCCGTACATCAGGATGCCCTGCGGCCGGCGCGCGCCCCAGCGGGCCATCGCCGCCGGATGCCGGAACGACACCGCCACCTCGCGGAACTGCGCGACCACGTCGGGCAGGCCGCCGACCTGGTCGAGGGTCACCGTCGCGCTGCGCGGCCCCGCCGCCGCCGTCACCGGTCGCCGCCCCACGACGTACGTCCGTCCGCGCAGCACCGTCGGCTCGTCGCTGTCGCCGGACAGCTCGCGTACGGCCTGGAGCAGCAGGCCGACCATCGCCGTCAGGTGCGCCGGACCCACGTCGGCGCTGGGCACGTCGGCGTGGATGCGTACCGTGCCGTTGTCCTGGTCGACGCGGGGCCGCAGCCCGGCTTCCCGGGCCACGCGCAGCACCCCCCGACCGGCCTCGTCGCCGGGCGGCGCGGCGAGCGTGGCGACCGGTCGCGGCCAGATCCGCCGCCCGGCCTCCGCGGCCATCCGGCCCACCGCGGCCGCCGGGCCGTCGCCGCCACGCGCGGCCAGCCGCTCGGCGAGCAGCACGCCGACCGGCCCGGCCAGCCCGAGGGCGATCAGGCCCGCCGGCGTGCTCTCCACCCGCAGGTACGCCTCGAAGCGGTGCACCGGCGGCCCGGCTGCGGTGTCGGCGCGCACGGTGCAGCGGACCTCCCGCACCGGGGCCGGGAAGTCGCCGTCGACGAGCAGCTCCACCGGCCCGTCGACGGCGGCGGCGAGCAACCCGGCCGCGTCAGCGATACGCACCTCGGCGCCGAGCAGCGGCACCGTCTCCTCGTCCGGCCGTACCTCGGTCATCGGCGGCCCTCTCCTCACGGCGGCGTCCGCTTCCCTCGCGTGGCGTCCGCCTCCGAGTCTGGCACCGGCCCGGCCGGGCGGCCACCGCTGCACACCCGGTGCTCGCTCGCCCGGCCGCTGGTCACCCGGCCGCCTCTCAGCCGGCCGCCGTCTTGGCCGCCGGTCGCCCGGTCGCCGCCTCGGCCACCGCTCGCCCGGCCGCCGTCTTGGCCGCCGATCAGCTCGCCTCGGCGAGCAGGCCGTCGACCAGGTCGCGGGGCAGCCCGTGGGTGTCGTGCAGCCAGTGGTAGTCGCGTTCGGTCAGCGGGCCGCGCGCCCGTACCCGGTCGACGAGCGGCCGTCCGCGTCGCAGCAGCCCGCGGAAGCGGCGTTCCTCGTCCACCAGCGTCGCGTGCAGCGAGCCGACGTCGACCGGCTGCTCGCCGGGCGGCGTGCCCGGGCCGGGCAGCTGGCGGAACCGGCGCAGCGTGTCCGCGTACACCTGGGGTGGCAGGTCGTCCAGGGTGCGCGCCGGGTCGTCGCGCCACAGCACTGTGAGCACGCGACGCAGCAGCCGCCGCAGCACGTACCCGCGGCCGGTGTTGCCGGGGCGTACCCCGTCACCGAGCACGACCACCGCGGACCGCAGGTGGTCGGAGACCACGCGCAGGTCCGCACCGCGCAGGTCCCACCGGTCACGGACAGCCTCCACCCACTGGCGCAGCCCGTCGCCGGTGAACACGGACCGGTCGCCGCGCAGCACCATCTCCAGCCGTTCCAGGCCCATGCCCGTGTCGATGCTGGACAGTGGCAGTGGCGTGAGCCGCCCGTCGGGGTGCCGGTGGTAGCGCATCTGCACGTGGTTCCACACCTCCACCCACCGCGCGTCGGTGCTGGGTGTGCCGGTGGGCGGGCCGTCACCGGTCCACACGAAGATCTCCGAGTCCGGTCCGCAGGGGCCGGTCGGGCCGTTGGACCACCAGTTGTCCTCCCCCAGCGCCTCCACCGGCACGCCGAGCCCGGTCCAGGTGTCCCGCGCGGTGTCGTCCGGCCCTTCACCGTTGCCGCCGCCGAAGACCGTGGCGTGCAGCCTCCCCGGCGGGATGCCGAAGCCGTCGGTGAGCAGGTCGAAGCCCCAGCGCAGGCTGGTCGCGATGTCGTAGTCGCCGAGCGACCACGAGCCGAGCATCTGGAACACGGTCAGGTGGGTGTCGTCGCCGACCTCGTCCAGGTCCGTGGTGCGCAGGCACCGCTGCACGTTCGCCAGTCGCCGTCCGCCCGGGTGCGGGCGCCCCAGCAGGTACGGCGTGAGCGGGTGCATGCCGGACGTGGTGAACAGCACCGGGTCACCGGGCGGCGGAACGAGCGAACTCTCCGGCGCGTCCTGATGGCCGTGCCGGTGGTAGTGGTCGAGGAACGTCCGGGTGATGTCGTCGGGTGTCATGGCGGGTGCCTTCCGGGTACGGGTGACCGGACGGTCCGCCGCGCGCGTTGGCGTCGACACAACGACGCCGGCGGACCGTTTCCGGTCGCCGGCGTGGGTGTGGGGCAGGTCAGGCGGCGGCAACCGGCGAGCGGGAAGCTCGCGCGGCTGCGGCGGTGAAGGTGCGCCTGCTCTGCATACTTCGACGCTAGCCCGGCCCGCCCCGTCCCGCCCAGCCCTTTTCCGCGCGCGCCCCCGCGCCCTCGCCCCCTCGCCCCTCGCCCCTCGCCCCTCGCCCCTCGCCCCTCGCCCGCTCAAGATCAACGCCACTCCCCCGATATGGCGGGGTCACCGGCACTCGGATGCCGCCACTTTCGCCGAGCTGGAGTTGGACCATGCCTTCCGCAGGCGCGGGTGGAACGCCATGGGTGTCAAAACGGGCCGGAGACACCCGTGGTGTTCCACCCGGGCGGGTGGTGGGTGGTGGGCGGTGGGCGTCAGCGGGTGGGGGTGAGCAGGCGGCGGTAGAGGGCGTCCAGGTGTCCGGCCTGCGCCTCCCACGTCCACCCGGGGAGCGGGGAGTTCGGGCCCTCGTAGGCGGCGCGGTAGCGGGCCGGATCCGCGAGCACCGCCCGGATGGCACGGGCCAGGTCGGCGGCGTCGCGGGCGCGGAACACCTCGCCCTGGCCGGTGGCCCGGACCGTCTCGGCCATGGTGCGGACATCGCTGACCACGATCGGCAGCCGCGCGTGCGCGTACTCGAAGAACTTGGTGATCAGCGCGATCTCGTGATTCGGCCAGTGGTGCAGCGGGATCAGCCCGATGTCGGCGGCGGCGAGGAACGCGACGAGCTGCCGGTGCGGCACGTACGGCAGCACGTGCACCCGGTCGCCCACCCCGTGCCGGGCGGCGCGGACGACGACCTGGCGGACGTAGGCGGCGGCCGGGTCGGCGACGACAAGCGCCAGGTGCACGCCGGGCAGCAGCGGCAACGCCTCGACCACGGTGTCCACGCCGCGCTGGACCGCCATCGCCCCGCTGTAGACGAGGAGCGGCGTGTCCGGGCGCAGACCGCACCGCTGCCGCAGGTCAGGAGCGGCCAGGTCGGCGGTCTCGAAGGCGGCCGACTCGAGGGCGGGCGGCTCGGAGGCGGTCGGCTCGAGAGCGGCGGTGACTGGGGCGTTCAGCACGACGGTCGGGCGGTCGGGCAGGTCGTGGTCGCGTACCAGCAGGTCGGCGAGCGTGTCGGAGACGGTGACGACCGCGTCGGCGTGACCGACGTACTCGCGAACGTAGCCGAGGTGGGCGGGCAGCCAGCGGGCGTTGTCGCGGCGGGGCCGCGCGCCGGGCAGCCACTCGTGCGCGTCCCACACCAGCTTGACGTCGCGACCGGCGGCGCGGGCGCGGTCCACGACGCGGGCGGCCACGCCGAGCATCCGGAAGTCGTGCGCGTGGATCAGGTCGGGGCGCAGCGCGTCGACGACGGGGCCGGCGACCCGTTCGTAGTCCCAGAGCCCCGGCTCCAGCCGCCGCCATGCCCTGTCGCCGAGCCGCGCCTGCCAGTAGCGGACCTCGGCGTGCTCGACCGGCCGCCGGGCCAGCCGCGCCGCGCGCAACGGCAGGCCGCCCCGAGCCACCAGCTGCGCCCGCAGCCCGGACACGCCGCGCAGCCCGGAGACGATCGGTGGAGTGGGGCAAGGAGCCACGAGCGGCAGGACGCGTACCTCGGCGTCGCCGAGCCGCCAGCGGCGTTCGGCGTCGACGTGGGCGCAGCCGATCAGCGTGACGTCCCAGCCGGCGTCGGCGGCCGAGCGGGCCGCCTTCTGCACCCGCGAGTCACCGTCGACCGCGTTGTCGACGAGCATGACCACGCGCCGGCGAAGCCGCATCGTCGAACACCCCTTCACCCGTACGCCCGGACGGGCGCGAGTGTACGGGGAGGCGCGACCGTCACGACGGCCGCGAAAACGGCCCTGAGCTGGGGTGACGCCGACTGTGCAGCAGGTGGTCAGGTGCCGGCCGGTGTAAGTTCACCGGCCGTGCACCGAGCGGGCGGGTCAGGCCGTACCGGAGGAGGCCAGCGCGGCCGGGGCGATCGGCTGCCGGCTGTCCTTGCGGTTGGGCAGCGACAGGCGGATGACCTTCCACCAGGCGGAGGCGACCTGCTTGGGCAGCGGGCCGGTGGTGTAGTGCAGGCCGTACCTGTCGAACAGCGCCCGGACCTGCGGTGCGATCTCCTGGTAGCGGTTGCTGGGCAGGTCGGGGAAGAGGTGGTGCTCGATCTGGAACGACAGGTTGCCGGTCATGATGTGCATGAGGCGGCTGCCGCTGATGTTGGCCGAGCCGAGCATCTGGCGCAGGTACCACTCGCCCCGGGTCTCGCCCTCGATGGAGGTCTTCTCGAACGTCTCGACGCCGTTCGGGAAGTGCCCGCACATGATCACCGAGTGGCTCCACACGTTGCGCAGGAGGTTCGCGGTGAACGTGGCGGCGAGCGTGGACAGGAACGACGGGCCGGACAGCAGCGGGTGCACCACGTAGTCCTTGAGCACCTGGCGGCGGATCTTGCGGCCGACGGCCTTGGCCTTGGCCCGGAACTTCGGGTCCTTGAGCTTGCGCTGCTTGAGGTGGTCGCCCAGCTCCATGTCGTACGCGGCGATGCCGTACTCGAAGAACGCGGCGTTGAGCAGGTTCCACAGCGGCTGTCCGAGGTGCATGGGGTGCCACGGCTGGTCCTCGTCGACGCGCATGATGCCGTACCCGAGGTCGTTGTCCTTGCCGACGACGTTGGTGTAGCGGTGGTGCAGCTCGTTGTGCGACTGCTTCCACTGGTCGGCCGGGGAGACGTGGTCCCACTCCCAGGTGGTGGAGTGGATCTTCGGGTCGCGCATCCAGTCCCACTGGCCGTGCAGGACGTTGTGCCCGATCTCCATGTTCTCCAGGATCTTGGCGACCGTGAGCCCGGCCGTGCCGACGACCCAGGCCGGCGGGAACAGCGAGAACAGCAGCACCGCCCGACTGCTCATCTCCAGTGTCCGCTGGGTCTTGACCACCTTGCGGATGTAGCGGGCGTCCCGCTCCCCCCGTTCGGCGAGGACCCGGTCCCGGATCGCGTCCAGTTCCTTGCCGATGATCTCGATGTCCTCGGCGCTCAGGTGGGCGATCGGGTTGACGGCCTTCTTCTGGATGACGGTCACGTTGGGTGGCTCCTGTTCAGAGATCGATGTCGCAGGTACCGGCGGCGGCCGACACGCACGTCTGGACGAGCACGCCGTCCCCCGGTACGGCCGTGGTGACGTCGCCGTTGCGCAGGTCGCGGACGGCGCCCTGGCGCAGCGGTACGACGCAGCCGAAGCAGATGCCCATCCGGCACCCGGAAGGCATCAGCACTCCGGCGTTCTCCCCCGCGTCGAGCAGGGTGGTGGCGCCGTCGGACTCGACGGTCACCCCCGCCCCGGTGAAGGTCACAGTGCCTCCCTCGCCCGGTGTGATCACCGTCGGGCGGAACCGCTCGGTGTGCAACCGGTCGACGAGGCCGTTCGAGGACCAGTACCCCTCAACCGCGTCGAGCATGCCGATCGGTCCGCAGGCCCACGCCTCCCGGTCGAGGTGGTCGGGCACCAGGCCGGCCAGTTCGGCGACGTCGAGCAGTCCGTCGGTGTCGGTGTGCCGCTCGATCAGCCGCAGCGCGCCGCGGTCGGCGAGCGCGCGCAGTTCCGCGCCGAAGATGACGTCGTCGCGAGTGGGCGCCGAGTGCACGAGCACCACGTCGGCCCGGTCGGCAAGCCCGGAGCGCAGCATCCCCATGACCGGGGTGATGCCGCTGCCGGCGGTGAGGAACAGGACGCGCTCGGGCGTCGCGGCGGGCAGCACGAACTCGCCCTGGGCCTGGTCGAGGTGCACGATGGTGCCGGGCCGGATCCGGCGTACGAGATGGTTGCTGACCTTGCCGTCGGGGATCGCCTTCACCGTGACGGAGATCCGGCCGTCGGTGGCGTCCGGCGGCGAGGTGAGCGAGTACGCGCGCCACTGGCGCACCCCGTCGACGTCCACGCCGAGGCGGATGTACTGCCCGGGGGTGTGGCCCTGCCAGGCGCGGCCGGGCTGGATCACCAGCGTGGCGGCGTCGCGGGTCACCGGGTGGACGGCGACGATCCGCCCGCGCAGCGGGGCGCCGGCGCGCAGGGGCGCGATCAGGTCGAGATAGTCGTCGGGCAGCACCGGTGTGGTGACCGCTCCGGCCAGCCGCAGCAGCCTGTCCCGGAAGGTGACCTTCTGAGGGCGGCGGGAGGCAGTTGTGGTCATATGACCAGCGTGACCGCCCGATCGCATAACATCTTGACCGTCAAAGGTGAAACAGTCCCGGTTTTTTGTTCGGAGGGAACAACGATGACGTCGGAGGCCGGTACGGGGCAGCGCGCCGCGCACCTCAACCTCGACGCCGGGGTGGCGGAGACGCTGCGCGCCCGGCTGCCGATGGTGGCCGAGCGGACGGTCTCCGCGATCACCGCCGAGGTACCGGACTACTCCGGCGCGCTCACCGGCGCCATGCGAGCGAAGATCGAAAACGCGGTACGCATCGCGCTGGGAACGTTCCTCCAGCTCATCGAGGGTACCCAGGCGTTCGACCCGAGCACTCCCCTGGCCCCGGCGCTGGAGGCCGCGTACGCGCTGGGCAGCGGCGAGGCCCGCTCGGGGCGCAGCATGGACGCGCTGCTGGCCGCGTACCGGGTGGGCGCCCGGGTCGCCTGGCGCGAGGTGTCCACCACGACGGTACGCAGCGGGCTGGCCGCCGAGACGGTGGCCGAGTTCGCCGAGCTGATGTTCGCCTACATCGACGAGCTGTCCGCAGCGAGCGTGGCCGGGCACGCCGACGAGCTGGCGAGCGCCGGCCGGATGCGCCGCCGCAGCCTGGAACGGCTCACCCAGCAGTTGCTGGCCGGCGAGCCGGAGGAGTCGCTGCGGCGCAGCGCGGAGCGCGCCGACTGGCCGCCGCCGCAGACGCTGACCGTGGTGCTGCTGCCCCGCCGGCACCTGCGCGCGGTGCTGGCGCTGCTCAGCCCGTACACGCTGGAGAGCGGGGAGGACCTGCCCGGCGTGAATTCGGTCGAGGATCTGGCCGTCCTGCTGGTGCCGGACATGCACGGCGGCCGACGCCGCCAGCTCACCCGGCTGCTGCACGGGCACCGGGCGGTGCTCGGCCCGGCCCGGCCCTGGCACCGGGTCGCCGCGTCGTACCAGCGGGCCACCCGGGCGCTCGCGCTGGGCCTCGGCGAGCCGGACGCCGGGCCTGTCGACACCGAACGTCACCTGGCCACGCTGCTGCTCAGCATGGACCCGGAGGCCCTGGCCGACCTGCGCGCGCAGGCGCTCGCGCCGCTGGCACCGCTGCCCCCGGCCACCGCGCACCGGCTGGCCGAGACGCTGCGGTCGTGGCTGCTGCACCAGGGACGCCGCGACGACGTGGCAGCCGACCTGTTCGTGCACCCGCAGACCGTCCGCTACCGGATGGGCAAGCTGCGGGAGCTGTTCGGCGACCGGCTGCACGACCCGGCCACGGTCCTCGACCTGACGATCGCCCTGGCCGTACCCCCGGAGCCCGACGACACCTGACGCCGCGCCGGGGCGCACGGCCCGGTGCGGCCGGGACCTCCGGCCCTGTCCGCCCGCGACGGCGGCGGGCAGGGTCGGAAGGGGACGAGCAACCAGGAGGGCCGCCATGAACAGCTCATCGACCCGCACCGACCAGGACCCGAGGGTACGGGTGCTGGAGGCGGCCGCCCGGCAGTCCCTGCACGCCCCGTCGGTGTTCAACACCCAGCCCTGGCGCTGGCGGATCAGCGGCGACGTGCTGGAGCTGCGCGTCGAGCCGGACCGGCAACTCGCCCACACCGACCCGGACGGCCGGTTGCTCATGCTGAGCTGCGGCGCCGCCCTGCACCACGCGCGCGTGTCCTTGGCGGCGGCCGGGTGGGCGGTCACCGTCGAGCGGCTGCCCGAGCCGTCGCTGCTGGCCCGGGTGCGTACCACCGGCCCCGCCGACCTGGACGTGCCGGCGGGTCGCCTGGTCGACGCCATCCCGCGCCGCCGCACCGACCGCCGGGCGTACGGGGACCGGCCGGTGCCGGAGGCGGTGCTGTCCCGGCTCGGGGACGCCGTCGAGGCCGAGGGCGCGCACCTGCACGTGGTCCGGCCGGACCAGATGCCGATGCTCGCCGTCTCCACCGGGCGCGCGGCGGACGCGGAGCTGGCCGATCCCGCGTACCGGGAGGAGCTGCACCACTGGACCCACCGGCCGGCGGGCAGCGGCGACGGGGTGCCCGCCACCACCGCCGTGCGACCGTCCCCTCGGCGGGTGCCGCTGCGCGACTACGCCCCCGGCGAGGCGGCCGGGCTCAGCGCGGGCACGGACTTCGACCGGGGCGCGGCGTACCTGATCCTGTTCGGTGACTCCGACGAGCCGGCGGCCTGGCTGCGCGGCGGCGAGGCCCTGTCGGCGCTGCTGCTCACCGCCACCGCCGAGGGCTTGGCCAGCGCGCCGCTCAGCGACGCCGTGGAGGTGGCCTGGCCACGCCGGATGATGCGCGACCTGCTGGCGGGCATCGGCGATCCGTACCTGGTGGTGCGCGTGGGCTGGGGCCCGGACGGGGATCTGCCGCCCGCGCCGCGCCGCGCGCCGGCCGACGTGATCGAGGTGGTGGACTAGTCACGGGGGCCTGGTGCGCCCGGCCCCGTCGTAGCCTCGACGGGTGTGGAACCTCGACCCGGCCGGCGCGTTCGTGGTCTTCGGCGATCAGGACTCCGGGTGCGTCTCCTACGGCGTGGAGTCGGCGGGCCGGCGCTGGTTCGTCAAGCGGGCACGGACACCTGCCGCGCGTGAGTCGCTGACCCGCGCGCTGGGCCTGCACGCCGCCGTCCGGCACCCTGCCGTGGTCCGGCCCGAGATGGTGCGCGACGGCACCGACGGCCCGACGCTGGTGTACCCGTGGTGCGACGGCGTCGTGCTCAACCACGCCACCACCGGCGGCGGCAGTGACCGGAGAGGCCTGGCCCGCTTCCAGCGGCTGCCGGTCGCCGAGGTCCGTGCGGCGCTGGACACGATCCTCGACGCCCACCTGGCCGTGAGCGCGGCCGGGTACGTCGCCGTCGACCTGTACGACGGCTGCTTCCTCTACGATTTCGACGCCCGCCGGATGCGGCTGATCGACCTGGACGAGTACCGCCCGGGGCCGTTCGTGCTGGACTCCGACCGGCTGCCCGGCTCCCGTCGTTACCTGTCGCCGGAGGAGCTGACCCGGGGCGCGACGATCGACGAGCGCACGACAGTCCATGCGCTGGGCCGGACGCTGCACCACCTCCTCGACGGGCCGGCCGGCTGGCGGGGCAGTGCTCTTGAGCGCGCGGTCGTCGACCGTGCCACCCGGCCCGGCCCGGCGTCGCGGCAGGCCACGGTGGCCGATCTGGTCCGCGACTGGCGGGCCACCTGATCCGCCGGCCGTCCACCGTGGCGCCGGTGGCGGGTGCCCCGGCCCGGATCGTGACTGTCGGTTACGGCGGCACCGATCCCGCGGAATCACACAGGGTAACGGGGCGCGGGCCCGGTCGGATGACCGATTTCTCACCGTACCGCCGCTGAGCAGCGCAGATGCGCGACGGGTCGCCCGCGGCGCCCATGCACCTCCGCGCCCTTTGCTCTGCAGCCGCATACGCGGCAGTGGCGGTGAGTCACTGATGCGTCGATGGCGGCAGAGCAAAGGGCGCGGGGTGGGTCATGCCGGGCAAAGGGCTGGCACTACCGTCCGTGGCGGCGAGCCCGAGGTGGGCCGCCCCTAGCGGCCGTACCGCCCCGGTGGGTGACCGCGGGCCGTCGCGGGAAACCGGCTCCCGGCGCCCGTCCGGCGCTTAGCGTGGGACGAGGGGCGGCCTGCCCGGGGCGCCGGTGAGCGGAGGGAGAACGCGGTGACGGAGCCGGAGGAGGAGCAGGAGAAGACCCGCAAGACCGATCGGGTGCTGTTCTCGCCCGACGGCGACCCGCACCACACGCTCGCCGAGGCGCCCCAGCCGGACGAGCACCTGCCGCCCACCGTCACCCGGGACGGCCACACGGACGTGCTCGACGACGAGCAGTGAGTGCACCGTCCCGCCCGGCTCGCCGGCCGGGCGGGACGTGTCGCGCTCACACCGGCGGAGCCTCGTCGACGCCGGGACGTGTCGACGGTCAGACCGGCGGGATGCCGGAGCGGCCGATGTCCGACATGTCGTCGCCGATCTCGGTCCGGGTGCCGGCCACCGGCCCGGCGCCGGCCTCGGTCCGGTCCTCGAGGCACGCGTCGCCCAGCCCGTGCATCAGCTCCCCGACCACGGCGAGCGCCGAGCCCTTGTCCGGGCAGGGCGTCCCGGTGGCGAGCACCTGACCGTCGCCGCCGACGACGGTGAATCCCACAGTGCCGTCGGCCTCGCTCTCGATGACGAACTTCATCGTGCTCCTCCCGCCCCGCTCAGCTCACGCCGTGCGTCTGCAACCACAGCTCCAGCAGGCCCAGTTGCCACAGCTTGTTGCTGCCGGCGGCGGCCTGGGCCCGGTCCGGCTCGGCCAGCAGCTCGTCGACGTACGCCCGGCGGAACAGCCCGCGCCGGCGCGCCTCGGGCGCACCCAGCGCCTCGACCACCAACTCTCGCACGGGACCGTCGACGTTGCGCAGCGCCGGCACCGGGAAGTAGCCCTTGGGCCGGTCGATGACCTCGGCCGGCAGCACCTCGCGGGCCACCTCCTTGAGCACACCCTTGCCGCCCTGGGCCAGCTTGTGCTCCGGCGGGCACGCCGCGGCGAGCGTGACCAGGTCCTGGTCGAGGAAGGGCGTCCGTACCTCCAGCCCCCACGCCATGCTCATGCTGTCCACCCGCTTGACCGGGTCGTCGGGCAGCATCAGGTGGGTGTCCAGGCGCAGCACCGCGTCCACGGCGGTCTGCGCGCCGGGCGCGGCCAGGTCCGCGGCGACCAGCTCGCCGCTGGCGTCGTGCTCGCAGGCGTACGCGGGGTCGACCACCCGGTTCAGCTCGGCGTGGTCCCGGTCGAAGAACGCGGCGGTGAACCCGGCCGCCGCGTCCTCGGGAGCCGCGCCGGCCAGCCGGTGGTGGTAGCCGTACCCGGCGAACACCTCGTCGGCGCCCTGGCCGGACTGCGCCACCTTCACGTGCTTGGCGACCTGCTCGGAGAGCAGGTGGAAGGCCACCACGTCGTGGCTGCCCATCGGTTCGGTCATGGCCGCGACGGTGGCGCGTACGGCGGGACCGAGGTCGCCGTCGGCGAGCCGGATGCGGTGGTGGTCGGTGCCGAACGTGCGGGCCACCAGGTCGGAGTAGTGGAACTCGTCGCCGGTCTCGTCGCCGCGGCTGTCGAAACCGATGCTGAACGTCTGGAGGTGGTGCTGTCCGGCGCGGTCCAGCAACGCCACGATCATGCTGGAGTCGAGGCCACCGGAGAGCAGCACGCCGACCGGCACGTCCGCGACCAGCCGGCGGCGTACGGCGGTGCGCAGCGCGTCCCCGACGGCGGCCCGCCAGTCGGCGGCGTCCATGCCGTCGTGGGCCGGGTCGCGCCGGTACTCGGGCCGCCAGTAGACGCGCTCGCGGCTGCGCCCGTCGGCCTCGACCACCCGCACCGTGGCCGGGGGCAGCTTGCGGATGCCGCGCAGGATCGTGCGCGGCGCCGGGACGATGGAGTGCCAGGACAGGTAGTGGTGCAGCGCGACCGGGTCGATGCCGGTGTCCACGTCGCCGCCGGCCAGCAGCGCCGGCAGCGTGGAGGCGAACCGGAGCCGGCCGGGCGACTCGGCGAGGTAGAGCGGCTTGATGCCGAGCCGGTCGCGGGCCAGCACGAGGCGGCGGCGGCGCCGGTCCACCAGCGCCACGGCGAACATGCCGACCAGGTGGTCGACGAACCGCTCCCCCCACTGCGCGTACGCCACCAGGATCACCTCGGTGTCGCTGGTGCTGTGGAACGTGTGCCCGGCCGCGCGCAGCTCGTCGCGCAAGTCCGGGTAGTTGTAGACGCAGCCGTTGAACACCAGGGCCAGGCCGAGGTCGTCGCGGACCATCGGCTGGGCACCGGCCTCGGACAGGTCGATCACGGTGAGCCGGCGGTGCCCGAGGGTGATCCAGCCGTCGCTCCACGCACCCTCGCCGTCCGGGCCGCGGGAGCGCATGGCCGCGGTCATCCTGGTCACCGCGGCGGCGTCGGGGGCGGCCCCGTCGAATCTGGCCTCACCGCTGATCCCGCACATCTCAGCGTCCACCGGTCAGTCGCGGAGCACCCACCATGCCAACCTCCCGCCGCGTCGTCTCCCGGGCGGTCCGCCGGGTACGGCGACTACCCGGGCTGTGGCGAAGGAAACCCGGATGGGCGGTTGGCGAGCCGGGCACGGCGTGTCGTCGTACGGTGGCGGTACGGGCCATGTCCCCGGGCGGTCCGGCCACGGGACGTGGCCAGGATCAACGACGCCTGCCAGGAGGACGTGTGTTCGCCAATTCCGAGGAACTCCTGCGATACCTCACCGACGAGGACGTGAAGTTCGTCGACGTACGTTTCTGTGACCTGCCCGGCGTGATGCAGCACTTCAACCTGCCGGTCGAGTCGTTCGACGACAGCGTGTTCAGCGACGGTCTCGCCTTCGACGGCTCGTCGATCCGCGGCTTCCAGTCGATTCACGAGTCGGACATGCTGCTGCTGCCGGACGTGTCGACCGCGTTCATCGACCCGTTCCGCGCGCAGAAGACGCTCGCGTTGAACTTCTTCGTCCACGACCCGTTCACCAGGGAGGCGTACTCCCGGGATCCGCGCAACGTCGCGAAGAAGGCCGAGGCGTATCTGGCGGCGAGCGGGATCGCCGACACCGCGTACTTCGGTGCGGAGGCGGAGTTCTACATCTTCGACTCCATCCGCCACGAGACCTCCGCGCACCAGTCGTTCTACTACATCGACTCGATCGAGGGCGCCTGGAACACCGGGCGGATCGAGGAGGGCGGCAACCGCGGTTACAAGACCGCGTACAAGGGCGGCTACTTCCCGGTGCCGCCGGTGGACCACTACGCCGACCTGCGCGACAGCATGGTCCGCCGGATGGTGGACGCCGGTTTCACAGTGGAGCGGTCGCACCACGAGGTGGGCACCGGCGGGCAGTCCGAGATCAACTACAAGTTCTCGACGCTGCTGCACTCGGCCGACGAGCTTCAGCTCTTCAAGTACCTGATCAAGAACGAGGCGTGGGCGCACGGTAAGACCGCGACGTTCATGCCGAAGCCGGTGTTCGGTGACAACGGCTCCGGCATGCACACCCACCAGAGCCTCTGGCGCGGCGGCGAACCGCTGTTCTACGACGAGACCGGCTACGCCGGCCTGTCCGACACCGCCCGCTGGTACATCGGCGGCCTGCTGCACCACGCACCCTCGCTGCTCGCCTTCACCAACCCGACCATCAACTCCTACCGCCGCCTCGTCCCCGGCTTCGAGGCACCGGTCAACCTCGTCTACTCGCAGCGCAACCGCTCCGCCTGCACCCGCATCCCGGTCACCGGCAGCAACCCCAAGGCCAAGCGCGTCGAGTTCCGCGTCCCCGACCCGTCCAGCAACCCGTACCTGGCGTTCTCGGCCATGCTCATGGCCGGCCTCGACGGCATCAAGAACAAGATCGAGCCGCCGGCGCCGATCGACAAGGACCTGTACGACCTGCCGCCGGAGGAGTGGGGCGACGTCAAGCAGGTGCCCGGTTCGCTGTCCGAGGCGCTGGCGGCGCTGGCGACCGACCACGACTACCTGCTCGACGGCGGGGTCTTCACCGACGACCTGATCTCCACCTGGATCGACTGGAAGAACACCAACGAGGTCGACCCGGTCCGGCTGCGGCCCACCCCGCACGAGTTCGCGCTCTACTTCGACTGCTGAGCCGCACCGCCACCGCCCCCGCCACCCGCGGGGGCGGTGGTCGGCGGAAACGGCCTCGGGCCGGGCCCTGTCCTCGTACCGTCGAGACATGACTCCGCCTCACGACGACACGCCGACCGTTCCGTGCCGGTGGAGCCGTCGGTGAGGCCGCGGCCCACCACCACCGCCACCACCACCCCGCAGATCCCCACCGTCCTGACCCTCGGGGTGGAAGAGGAGTTCCTGCTGCTGGACCCGGACACCGGCGAGAGCATGCCGGTCGCCGACCGGGTACGCGGCGCGCTCTCCGGCACCGCCCGCGAGCAGAGCCGGCAGGAGTTCCGGCACAGCATGGTGGAGATGGTCACGCCGGTCAGCCCCGATCTCGCGGACCTGCGGGAGCACCTGGTCACCCTGCGCCGGGCAGCCGCCCGGGCGGCCGACGCGGCCGGGGCGCGACTGGTCGCGGTCGGCGCCACGCCGGTCTGCGAGGCCCACCGCACGGTGCCCGACGAGCAGCGCTACCACGACATGTCCCGCCGGTTCGGCCCGGTCGCCCACGACCCGGCGGTCTGCGGCTGCCACGTGCACGTCGGCGTGCCCGACCGGGAACTCGCCGTGCAGGTCTGCAACCACCTGCGCCCGTGGCTGCCGGTGGTGCAGGCGCTCACCGCGAACTCGCCGCTGCACGACGGGCGGGACACCGGCCACGCGAGCTGGCGCTCGATGCAGCTGGAACGGTGGCCGAGCATCGGACCGACGCCGCACTTCGACTCCGCCGCCGACTACGACGCCACGGTGGCGGACCTGATCACCGCCGGGATCATGCTCGACGCCGCGATGGTCTACTGGTACGCCCGCCCGTCCGCGTCGTACCCCACTGTGGAGGTCCGCGTCGGCGACGTCTGCCCCACCGTCGACGACACCGTGCTGGTCGCCGGGCTGGTCCGGGCGCTCGTCGCGACGCTGATCGACGACGTCCGCGCGGGCGTGCCGGCTCCCCGTATCCGGGACTGCCTGGTCGCCGCCGCGCACTGGCGGGCCGCGCACGACGGTGTGGACGGCAAGCTCGTCGACCTGCGCACCGGGCGGCCCCGGCCCGCCTGGGACCTCGTCGACGACCTCGTCGTCACTGTCACGCCCGCACTGACCCGCCACGGCGACCTGGACCGGGTCGGGCGCGAGCTGGAGCGGGTGCGCCGGGACGGCACCGGCGCCACCCGGCAACGACGGATCATGGCCGCGACCGGCGGGGACGTCCGCGCCGTGCTGGAGCACCTGGCCGCGCAGACCGTCTCGACGTGAGCCGATGACCGCCCCGGGCCGGGCCCGCGACCGGTCAGCGCAACCCGGCGAACAGGTCGTCCTCCGGCGTCGCCGCGCCGGTGGTGTCGCGCACGCGCACGAACGTCTCCATGCCCATCAGTTCGGTGAACCGCTCCTGGCCCAGGCGCAGGAAGAAGATGTTCTCCGCCTGGCTGGCGTGGGCGGCGAGCGAGGCGAACTTCTGCCCGCCGAAGCCGCGGGTGTCGACCCAGGTGGTGATGTCCTCGTCCGGCAGGCCCAGCGCCGGCATCTCGTCGGTCGCCTCCGGCTCGGGGAACTCCACCCCGATCTCCCGCATGACGGTGCCGAACTGCTGGAACGCGCTGCGCGGCACGGTGGTCCAGTAGACCTTGGCCGGGATGCCGGTCTGCTCGACCGCGGCCATGGTGATGCGGTGGGCCTGGATGTGGTCCGGGTGGCCGTAGAAGCCGTTCTCGTCGTAGGTGACCACCACGTCGGGGCGGTAGCGCCGGATCAGCTCGGCCAGCCGGTCGGCCGCCTCGGCCACCGGCGTGTTCCAGAACGCGCCGGGCGCGTCGTTCGTCGCCCAGCCCATCATCCCGGAGTCGCCGTAGCCGAGCGTCTCGAGGTGGGTGACCTTCAGCGCCTCGCAGCTCGCAGCCAGCTCGGCGCGGCGCATCTCGACCACGGCCTGCGGGTCGTGCCCGGGGTCGCCCGGCTTGATCCCGCCGGGACCGTCGCCGCACCCCCCGTCGGTACACGTCACGAGCACCGTGGTGACGCCCTCGGCCGCGTAGCGCGCCAGGACGCCGCCGGTGCTCGTCGCCTCGTCGTCGGGGTGCGCGTGCACCGCCATCAGGGTCAGGGATCGATCGGTCACCCCGTCACCATACGAGCATCGGCCGACGAACTAGCATTGCCCGGTCCGCAGACGGCGACGGAAGCGAGGCGCGATGGGTTGGCTCCAGCGGTTGCTCGGTGGCGGACGGGTCGAACTGGACCCCGCACGTCAGCAGGAGCTGCTGCGGGACGTGCGGCGGTCCTACGGGGCGCACGCCCGCCTCCGGTTCCCGGAGCAGGCCGACGCGATCACCCGGCTGCTGTCCGACGACGACGGTCTCGTGGTGGCCGCCGGGATCGTCTGCGAGGCCGCCGACCAGGCGCACGCGGACCTGCTGGCCCAGGCGCAGGAGGTGTTCCGGCGCACCGGGCGGCGGCTGCTGGTGCACCGCCGCAACTACCGGCCCCTGTGGAAGGAGGCCGGGCCCGCGCTGCGCTGGCCGCTCGGCGCGCTGCCCAGCGGGCTGCACCCGTACGCGCAGGTCAGCGCCGCCGTGGCGGTGGTGGGCGGGCGGGCCGACCGGCTGGACCGGGTCACCGACCCGCAGCCGTTGGTGACGCGCCTGTTCGAGGTGCTCGACCTGACCACGGCCGGCTGGGAGTTCGGCCGGGTGCGTGTGGACACCGACAGCGCGACGCTCGTGGAGCGGCTGATGGGCACCGGCGCCCGGGTGCTCGCGACGATGGACGACCCGCCCCGGCTGCCTCCCGCGGTGCGGGAGATGATGCGCCGCAACCACCGCATCGCCGTGTACGACCCGGCGGGTCCCCGGGTGGTCGGCGAGCTGAACCTGGGTGCGCGGCTGCGCGAGACGCTGCTGGCCTGACCGGCGGTACGCCCCGCCCCGGCCGGGTGGCCGCGGCGGGGCGCGCCGGTGCTCAGCTGGTCGTGCAGGTGAGGTTCGCCGGCGGGTTGTTGGTGCCGCCGGCCGAGCCGATGAAGCCGAACGTGGTGGAGCCGCCGGCCGGCACCGAGCCGTTGTAGTCGACGTTGCGTACGGTCACGTTCGCGCCGTTCTGGGTGTGCGTGCCGCTCCAGATCTGGTTGATCACCTGGCCGTTCGGGAACGTCCAGGACACCGTCCAGCCGCGGATCGCGGTGGCGCCGGCGGTCACCGTGACCTCGGCCTGGAAGCCGCCCGACCAGGAGCCGGTGATCGCGTACGTGGCACGCGCGCCGGACGGCGCCGGGGAGCTGACAGTCGGGGTCGGGGTCGGAGTGGGTGACGGCGTGGACGTCGGTGTGGCCGTCGGCGACGGCGTCACGCCGGGCCGGGCCGCCCGGTAGGTGCGCCCGGCCCGGACGGTGAACGCGACGACGTCGGACTCCGGGCGGGTGGTGGCGGGTGTGCTGCCGTCGGTGACGTCGGTGAGGGTGAAGGTGCCGGTGAACAGCCGGGACCGCAGCCGCAGCGTGCCGTCGCGGTCGGCGCGGACGGTGATCTCGTCGGCCTGGCTGTTGCTCCAGGCCAGCGCCACCGTGTAGCCACCCCGGCCGCGCAGGCCCGCTACCTGCCCGGCGGGCCAGGCACTCGGCAGCGCGGGCAGCAGGTGCAGCTCGCCGGTGTGGCTGTGCAGCAGCATCTCCGCGATGCCGGAGGTGGCGCCGAAGTTGCCGTCGATCTGGAACGGCGGGTGCAGGTCGAACATGTTCGGCGCGAGCCGGTCGGTGCGGACCAGGTCGCGCAGGAGCTTGTGAGCGCGGGCACCGTCCTCCAGCCGCGCCCAGAAATTGATCTTCCAGGCGAGGGACCAGCCGGTCCCGTCGTCGCCGCGCAGCTCCAGCGTCCTGCGGGCGGCCTCGTACAGCGCCGGGGTGCCCCGCCTGGTGATCTGGTTGCTGGGATGCAGCCCGTACAGGTGGGAGACGTGCCGGTGGGTGCGCTCGGTCTCCACCCAGTCGGCGAGCCACTCCTGCACGTTGCCCCGGGAGCCGACGCGGCTCGGGGGCAGCCGGTCCTTGGCCGTGCGCACCTGGGACCGGAAGGTGGTGTCGACGCCGAGCACCTCGCTGGCCCGGGCCGCGGCGTCGAACAGGTCACGCAGGATCTGGTTGTCCATCGTGGGCCCGGCGCAGACGCTGGCGTTCGCGTGGTGCGCCAGCTCCGGCGAGTTCGACGGGTTCGTCACCAGGTAGCCGAGCGTCGGGTGGGCGACCAGGGTGTCGAGGAAGAACTGCGCGGCGCCCTTGAGCGCCGGGTAGTTGGCCTGCAGGAATCCGCTGTCGCCGGTGAACAGGTAGTGGTCCCAGATGAGCGTGCTCAGCCAGGCCCCGCCGGTCTGCCACATGCCCCAGAACGCGCCGTCCACGACCGACGCGCCCCGCCAGGCGTCGGTGTTGTGGTGGGTGACCCAGCCACCGGCGCCGTACTGCGCCTGGGCGACCCGCGCGCCGGTCACGGTGAGGTCCTTGACCATGTCGAAGACCGGCAGGAGGCACTCGGACAGGTTCGTGGTGTCGGCCGGCCAGTAGTTCATCGGCAGGTTGGCGTTGACCGTGTACTTCGAGTCCCAGGACGGCGTCAGCGAGTCGTTCCAGATGCCCTGGAGGTTCGCCGGCTGGGTGCCCGGCCGCGACGAGGAGATCAGCAGGTACCGCCCGAACTGGAACAGCAGCGCGGCGAACTGCGGGTCGTTCGTGCTCGCGTGCTGCGCGATCCGTACGTCGGTGGGCTGGTCGGCGGCGGCGGTACGGCCCAGGTCGATCGTGACCCGGTTGAACAGCGCCTGGTAGTCGGCGCGGTGGCGGGAACGGAGCTGGTCGACGGCGACGCCCTTGGCGGCGTTCAGCCGGTTGCGGGCGATGCCCTGGTAGTCGCCGTTGACGGTGCGGTAGTTGACGTAGCTGGTGCCGATCGAGATCAGGACCGTCACGCTGGTGGCGCCTGATACCCGCAGCGTGCCGCCGGAGCTGCTGACCGTGCCACCGGTGACGGCGGCGTTGGCCAGCGCGAGGAACCGCACCGAGCCGTCGACCCCCTCCATCGAGCCGGAGATGCCGTCGAGCGCGATCGTGGCGCCGTCCGGGCTGGACACCGTGGTCCGCTGCGGGCTGTCGAACGCGGCGGAGAACGTGATCGCGTTCGCCCGGTCGGCGGTCAGCCGGAGCACTATCACCTGGTCGGGGGCGCTGGCGAACACCTCCCGCTGGTGCCGTACGCCGCCCTGCACGTACGTGGTGGTGACGGTGGCGGTGGTGAGGTCGAGCGTCCGGTTGTACTGCGTCGCCCCGCTCGCCGACCCGAAGGAGAGCCGGAGGTCCCCGACGGTCTGGTAGGCGAGCTGGCCGCCGGGGCTGCCCATCATGGTCTGGTTGATCAGGTCCTGGGCGGAGGTCCACTGGTCGGCGAAGACGCGGCGCCGGATCTCGGCCAGGTTGGCCGCGCCCCGGGTGTTGGCCGAGTCGTACGGGCCGCCGGCCCAGACGGTGTCCTCGTTGAGCTGGAGCCGTTCGGTGTCGATGTTGCCGAACACCATCGCCCCGAGCCGCCCGTTGCCGATCGGCAGGGCGCGCAGCCAGTCGGTGCCGGCCGGTTCGTCGTACCAGAGTGCCAGGTCGTTCGCGGCCAGCACCTGTGGTGGCGCCGCCGAGCCGGCGCGCGCGGTGGCGCTCCAGGCGGCCGGCACCAGCGCGGCACCGGCGCCCGCCGCGGTGGCCTTGATGATGTTTCGTCGTGTCACTTCAGACATGGTTGCTCCCAACCGCGCAGATCAGAGGGCGGGCCCGGGTGCGCTACGGCGCTGTTATCGCTAACACGCTTTACTCGCGCACCCGGACGCCGCGTTTCTGCCACTACGCGCCCAGGGCTCCCGACCGGGCGACACATCAGCCAACATGGACTCTCATGGATGAAGTGACATCGCGTCAAGGGGTGTTACCGCTAACAGTTCCGATCCGTGTTTCACGCGCCGGGCCGAGCGGGGCGCGGGGGCGGCCGGCCGGCCCACCCGGGCCACGTGCACGATGCGCTCCGGCGCCACGTCCAGCAGCGTCCCGAGCGCGTCGCGGGTGGCTGCGACGTCGACGAGCTGACTGAGCGGGTGCGCGGCCAGCCCGGCCGTGTGCAGCGTCAGCCACGTCCGCATCAGCACGCGGCCGAACTCGACCTGGCCGGCCGCGTCCAGATCCGGCGGGGCGACGAGCGCCAGCACCGCGCCGCCCTGCGCGAGCGGATCACCGCCCGCGGCGGCGAGCAGCCGGGGCAGCCCGAGCGGACGCAACGCCGGGTACGCCGCGAGCGCCGCCCGCAGCCCGGTGGCCGACGCCCGGCCCAGCCCGAGGCAGCGGTCGGAGAGCCCGTCGGTCCGGTAGCGCGGGCCCGCCCGGTCCAGGCGCAGCCAGCGGCGCAGCTCCGCGACCACCGCCGGGTCCGCGTACACCTGCCGGTCGGCGGTGCGCAGCAGCGCGCGCAGCCGTCCGGCCGCCGGCACGACGCGGGCCGTGCCACCGGCCCGCCGGGCGACCGCGTCCACCGCCGCGACCACGTCGGCGTCCGGGCCGCCGGTGAACCGGCCCCGGTGGGTACGCCGGTCCCACACGTCGGCGGTGCGGAACGGCGTCCGGTACGGCTGCCGAGCCGGACGCAGCCGCCCCACCCGCCGGTCGGACTCGTCGTGGTCGGCGGCCCAGTCCAGCCGCAGCCCCGCGTCGGCGGCGACGATCAGGCAGGTCTCCACGAACGCGCCGAGCGACAGACGCAGGTCCCGCCCGGTCGGGTCCCCGGCGGGCAGCGCGTCGGCCGGGTCCCAGCCGACGGTGATCGCCCAGCGCTCGTAGCGCAGCCGCCACGGCTGGGTGTTGTGGGCGCTCGGCGCCCGCCAGCACAGCGGCTCCAGCGCGCGGAACGCGGCGAGGTCCATGGTCACCGCTCCTTGGCGTAGAACGTGTAGCCGTGCAACGGGCGTCCGCCGAGACGCCGGTACTGGGCCGCGGACGCCGGGTTGTCCCGCCCGACGTACGTGCTGCGCAGCGCCGTGTAGCCGCCGTCGTGCAGGTTGCGGTGCAGGTGCTCCGACAGCAGCCGCTGGTAGCCGCGCCCCTGGAACTCCGGCACCACCCCCTTGACGATCAGCACCGCCTCCCGCCGGTACCGGCGCCGGGTGGCCAGCAGCCGCAACTGGCTGACCGGGTTCAGGTCACCGCGCACCGCGACCAGGAAGTCGCTGATGTCCGGCACGCAGAGCACGAACGCCACCGGTCGCCCGTCGCGGGTCAGGTAGAGCAGCAGGGACTCGTCCAGCAGGTACGCCAGCCCGTCGGTCTGCCGCCGCAGCTGGGCTGCCGAGATCGGCGTGTAGTAGCCGAGCTGGGCGAAGGAGTCGTTGAGCATCCCCCGCAGCAGGTCGAGCTGCTCGTCGAGCCGCCGGGTGCTCCCCCGGTGCAGCTCCAGCCGCGCGCCGTCGGGCTGGACGCCGAGCGCGGGCGGCGGCCCGGCCGGCGGCGGCACCGGGCAGATCCAGGTGTCGGAGACGAACCGGCCGGTGAACCCGTTCTCCTCGTACGCCTCCGGGTAGTGCGGCGGGTTCCACGCGCTGTCCACGAAGCCCCGGTCGGCGTACCCCGAGGTGATCACCCCACCGGCCTGGTTGGGCAGCAGCGCCACCGGCCCGAACAGCAGGTCCCGGCCGGGTTTCGCGTGTGCGGCGATCGCGTCGAACAGCGGCCGGGCGGCGGGAGCGGTGAACTCGGTGAGCCCGAACAGCTGGCACCGGCGGCCCAGCTTGGTGTCGAGGTCCGCGTCGGTGTGCAGCGTGGTCCGCCCGGCCACGGCGCCGGTGGCGTCGCGCAGCACGTACATCGGCACGCCGTCGCGCCACCAGCGGCGGATCTGCTGCCGGGGCGTCGGCACGTACCGGGGCTCGTCGGCGTACAGCCGGTCGGTGAGGGCGAGGAAGTCGCGCAGGCCGCGCCGGCCGGTGACGCGCTCGAACCGGTGGCCGGTCACCGGCGCACCGCCGGTCCGGTCGTCTCCGCGCCCAGCGGCGTGAACCGCTCGATGTGGCCCATCGCGCCGTCCTCGGCCCGCCACGCGCCGTTTGAGTAGCCGTCCGGGGAGGCAGTGTAGAGCCGGATGAACCCGGCGGTGGCGTTGCGGTCCCCGTCGGTCAGCCACATCATCAGCTTGCGGTGGTGCCGCGTGCGGGCGAAGCGCAGCAGCGCGTCCCGGTCGGTGAAGAACGCGATGGTGCCGAGCGTCAGCGGGAACTGCCAGTAGACGGTGTGCCAGCAGTAGCCGGACATCCGGCGCATGTCCCGCACCATCCGGATCCAGTCGGGGGCCAGGCGCAGCAGCACCAGCGGGTTCGCGTACCGGGTGCCGCCGATGAACATGGCGCCGGCGCGGGCCTGCGCCGGGGCGCGGGAGAAGTCACGGGTACGCATCGTTCACCTCACCAGGTAGACGTTCTTGATCTTCTGCATGCCGGCGAACGGGCCGCCGTCCGGTTCGTGCAGCTCCACGCGCAGGTCACCGGCGGTCGGGTCCTCCACCAGGGACTGCGCGAAGTCCCGCGACACCGAGGTCAGGTGCGCGCGTACCCCGTCGCGGCACGCGTCGGCGAGCGCCGCGCGGGCCGCGTCGTCCAGCGGGCGGCGCAGCTCGACGTGGATCACCGGCCGGGTCTCCAGCGCCGCGTCCTCGTGCAGCGTCAGGCAGAACCTGTTGATCTCGGCGGCGTACGGGTTGCCGGTGTACAGGCCGTACTCGACGTCCTGGGGGTAGAGGTTCGCGCCCAGGTAGGACACCGTGGAGTCGCTGCGGCCGAACAGCAGCAGCAGTGGCAGCGTCATCCGCTCCTCGGACACCGCGGTACGGAACTCGGCGCGGCGTACCGGGTCGGCGTGCGCCAGTTCGACGATCCGCCGGTACGGCACCAGCAGCGCCTCGTCACCGACGTTGTAGCGCAGCCGGGGCTGGAGCACGTCCGGGCTCGCCACTGTGCACAGCAGTTCGCGCCGCTCGTTCGTCTCCAGGTAGGTGGCGAACGGGTTGTACTGGAACACCATCGGCAGCCGCTGCTCACCCGCGCCGAGCAGTTCCGCCCGCAGTCCCGCGTCGGTGCGCAGCCGCCGCCGCAGCCACACCGTGAACCGGGTCTCCGCGCCGATGCCGATGGTCAGGTCCGACGCCCCGTACGCCGAGCGCACCCGCACGAACCGCTCCTCCAGGTAGTCGCGCAGCGCCTCGGTCATGCCCTCGCCGCCGCAGCTGGCGAAGATCCGGTACCGCGACCACGGAAAGCCCTCGGCGTCGAGCCGGTCCCGCAGGTGCTTGAGGAACGGCGGGTACGCGGTCACCAGGTAGTCGTGGCCGGGACCGAACTCGCGCAGCGTGTCGACGATCTTCCCGAGGTCGGGGCCGGTGTTCTTCACGGTGGCGATCCGGGCCATCGCCGCGCCGGTGGTGGTGCCGGTCGCCCAGGCGCCCATCGAGTACGCGTTGATGACGAACGGCCGGCGCATCGGGAACGCCAGTCCGGTGTAGCCGACGATGTCGCGGTGCACCGCCCGCAGTTCCCGCTCGCCGCGCGGCCAGTTGAACGGGCGCCCGGACGAGCCGGCCGACTCGTCGACCACCACGCCCCGCTCCGGCATCCGCCCGTCCCGGCACCGGGCCGAGGCGTCGTACGCCATGACGTACCCACGCTTGTCGGTCTCCGGGAAGTCCCGCAGCCTGCGGCGCAGGCCGCCCGGGCGGGCCCGCAAAAACGCCTGGTAGGCGGGCACCCGCCGGGCGGCGCGCACGCAGGTCGACCGCGCGTTCGCGGCGGCGAGCCGGTCCAGGACCGGGTGGTGTCGCCGGGCCAGCCACCGCCAGCCGGCGGGGTGGTGGGCGATGAGCCGGGCCAGCGCGGCGACGGCGCGGCCGGCGGGGGCCAGCGCGGCCTCGGCGGGCAGCGGCGTGTCGACGGTACGCGCGGCGGCGTGTCGGTGCAGCGTCTCGGCCATGACAAGAATCCTGTCGACGCCGCGACGCCGGCACATGAGCGACGGAACGGTACTGCGCTGAGTACCCGTACCCAGGCCGCAAGGCCAACCCGGTCGGCCACGCTCAGTCACCATGGCGACACTCGCCTGGTGTGTCGTCCCTGGTCCGGTGACACTTCGCCCATGACAGACGGCAAGCGTGAGCGCGTGAACGAGCGCTTCGAGAAGGTGGCCGAGGAGACCTCGGAGACCGTGACCCACGCGGCCACGGTGCTGGAGGAGGAACTCGCGGCGGGGCTGGCCGGCGCCCGGCGGCTCGAGGAGAAGCTGACCGAGAGCCGGCGCGTGGACCCGGAGGCGTTCGACGAACTCGTCGCCCGGGTCCGCACCGACGGGCACGCCCTGATCGACACCGTGGTCGGGCAGCTGAAGATGGCCGACGACCAGCGCGGTGAGGTGATCCGGCGGTACACGTCGGACGCGCACGACGCGCTGGACACCGTACTCAATCTGGCGCGGCTGGCCCCCGAGGTGGCAAACGGGCTCGCGGACCGGCTGGCGTCGCCGGCCCCGAAGCGGCCGACGGACCGGTAGCCGCGCGATGGCGCCGACCGCCGGGGTGGCCGGCGGGCACGTGGAACGGATGCTGGAGCGCTATCGCGGGCTCGCCCTCGGCGCGCTGCTCGACGACGTGCCCGACGGCGGCCCGCGCTACCTGTACGACCTGGTCGCGGAGTATCCCCGGCGCTGGGGCAAAGGGCTGCGCGCCGCGCTGTGCCTGGCCACGTGCCGGGCGTTCGGCGGCGGCGACGCGGTGGGTCTCAACGCCGCCGTGACGGTGGAGCTGTTCCACAACGCCTTCCTCATCCACGACGACATCCAGGACGAGAGCGAGCAGCGGCGCGGCGGGCGGACCCTGCACGCCGAGTACGGCGTGGGCGTGGCCCTGAACGTCGGCAACATGACGAACCTGCTGGCGCTGCGGCGGCTGGCCGCGAACCGGGCGGCGCTCGGCTCCGGGATCGCCTGGCGGCTGTTCACCGAGACCGAGCTGATGATGCGCCACTCGCTGGAGGGGCAGGCCATCGAGATCGGCTGGATCCGCGACAACGTGTGCGACCTGGACGCCGACGACTACTACCGGATGTGCCTGAAGAAGACGTCCTGGTACACGTGCATCTACCCGTGCCGCACCGGGATTCTCGTGGCGACCGGCCGGGAGAACGCGGTCGACGTGCTCGACCGCTACGGCTGGTATCTGGGTGCGGCGTTCCAGATCCAGGACGACGCGTTGAACCTCACCGGCGACTACGCCCGCTACGGCAAGGAGATCGCCGGTGACCTGTGGGAGGGCAAACGCACGCTGATCCTGATCGACTTCATGCGGCGGTGCACACCGGAGGAACGCGAACGGCTCGTGCGGTTGCTGAGCCGTACCCGCGCGGAGCGCACCGACGCCGAGGTGCGCTGGCTGCACGGGCGGCTGCTCGCGTACGACTGTGTGGAGTCGGCGCGGCACAGCGCCCGGGATCTCGCGCTGGCCGCCCGCCGCGAGGGTGAGCGGGCGCTCGGCGCCGCCGCCGACACCGAGGACGGCCGGTTCCTGCTGGAGCTGACCGACTACGTGGTGGAACGCGCCCGCTAGCCGCCCAGGATCCCCCGCAACCAGGTGAGCTGTTCGCGCTGGTGTTCCGCCTCGCCGCCCTCGTGGTCGTTGAACTCGTACACCCGCACGTCCTTGTCGCCGCCGTAGCGGTGGTAGGCGGCGAAGCAGGTGGACGGCGGGCAGACCTGGTCACGCAGGGCGATCGAGAACAGCGCAGGTGCGGTGGCGCGCGGTGCGAGCACGGCGGCGTCCAGGTAGGACAGCGTGCGGAACACCCGGTCGGCGCGGTCGCGGTGCAGCGCGAGGTACTCGACGACCTCGGCGTACGGGCTGTCCGGGCCGGCGACGCGCACGCCCCGGCGGATGTCGCACAGGAACGGCACGTCCGGCATGACCGCGACCACGTCCGGGCACAGCGCTGCGGCGGCGAGGGCGAGGCCGCCGCCCTGGCTGAAGCCGGTCACCGCCACCCGGGCGGGGTCGACGGCCGGGTGCCGCCGGGCGGCCTCGGCGAACCGGACCGCGTCGGTGATCAGCCGCCGATAGTAGTGCTCGGCCGGGTCGTCGACGCCACGGGTGAGGAAGCCGGGCACGGTGCCGGCCGGGTAGGGGTGCGGGTCGGGCGTGCCGCCGGTGGCGGCGCTCCAGCCCTGACCCCGGCTGTCCATGATCAGGTGCGCGAAGCCGGCCGCGGCCCAGAACAGCTTCTCGTGCGGCAGGCCGCGGCCCCGGCCGTAGCCGAGGTACTCGACCACGCAGGGCAGCGGCCCGTCGGCCCCGGCGGGCAGGTGCATCCATCCGCGTACCGGCTCGCCGCCGAAACCGGGGATCGTGGCGGCGTACGTCCGGATCTGGGTCAGCCCGGTGTCGACCGGCTCGTAGAGCGCCGCCTCCGGGTCGCCGCCGCCGTCGAGCGTGCGCGCCCAGAACGCGTCCAGATCCGCCGGCACGTCCAGTTCCGGCCGGTACGCCAGGCAGCCGGCCAGGTCGAGGTCGGTCAGCGGCACGACGCGGCCTCCCGTACGGCGGAGGCGAACCAGCCGGTGATGGTGGTCGGGTGGGTGATGGCGGTGCCGACCACCACCGTCCACGCGCCCGCCCGCAGCGCCTGCGCGGCCTGCTCCGGGGTGTGGATGCGTCCCTCGGCGACCACCGGGACGTCGACCGCGGCGGCGAGCCGGGCGACCAGGTCCAGGTCCGGCCCGTCGCCCTTCCTGGTGTACGCGGTGTAGCCGGCCAGCGTGGTGCCGACCAGGTCGGCGCCCGCGGCGGCGGCGGCGATGCCCTCGTCCAGCGTGGAGCAGTCGGCCATCACCAGCGCGCCGGTGCGCTCGTGCACGGCCGCGATCGTGTCGGCGAGCGTACGGCCGTCGGGCCGGGGCCGGGACGTGCCGTCGAGCGCGACGACGTGCGCCCCGGCGTCGGCGACGGCGAGCGCGTGCTCCAGCGTGGGGGTGATGAAGACGTCGTCGTCGCCGTCCTTCCAGAGCCCGATCAGCGGCAGGTCCACCGCCGCGCGGATGGCCGCGATGTCCGCCGGCCCCTGGGCGCGGATGCCGGCGGCGCCGCCGCGTGCGGTGGCGAGCGCGACCCGGCGCATGGTGTCCGGGTCGCGCATGGGCTCACCCGGGTACGCCTGGCAGGAGACGACCAGGCGGTCACGGAGCTGGTCGACGAGCGCGTTCATGAGACCTTCCAGGCGAGCGAGGCGGCACCGAGCAGCGGCGCGTCGGGGCCGAGGGTGGAGGCGAGGACCGGCACGCCGGCCAGGGCGGGCAGCGTCTCGGCGGGCACCGCGTCACGCAGCGCCCGCCACCACGGCTCGCCGAGCCCGGTGACGCCACCGCCGATCACCACGGCGGCGGGGTCGAGCACGTTGACCAGGCCGCCGACGGCGGAGCCGACGGCCGCGCCGCCGAGCCGGACGACCTCCCGGGCCGTCTCGTCGCCGTCCGCGGCGAGCGCGGCGACGGCCCGCAGGTCGGCCACCGGCCGGCCGGTACGCCGGACGTACTCGGCGGTGAGCGCGGGCCCGGCGGCGATCGCCTCCAGGTGCCCGCGCCCGCCGCAGGTGCAGGGCAGCGTTCCGGCGTACGGGGACGGCTGGTGCCCGGCGTGCCCGGCCGCGCTGTGCGCACCGGCGAGCACCGTGTCCCCGAGGACGAACGACGCGCCGACGCCGGTGCCGACCGCGACGTAGAGCACGGTGTCGTACCCGGCCGCGACGCCGTGACGCGCCTCGCCCAGCGCGTGGGCGTGCACGTCGTTGACCACGGTGACCGGCACGCCCAGACGCCGGCCCAGGTGGCCGCGCAGGTCCGTGCCGGTCCACCCGGTCAGCACGTCGGTGGCGGACAGCACCAGGCCGGAGCCGCTGTCGATGACTCCGGCGCTGCCCACACCGAGCGCCCGTACGACAGCCGGCGCGCCCGTCCGCAGCGTCTCGACCAGGCCGGCGGCGGTGTCGAGCACCGCGGCGGCCCCGGAGCGGCCCGGAGTCGGCGCGGTACGCCGGCCGACGACCTCGCCGGCGGCGGTGACCAGGGCGGCGGTGGTCTTGGTGCCGCCGATGTCGAGCGCGGCGACCAGACCGGTCGTGCTCACCTCGGGCATGGTCAGAGCAGCCCGGCCAGTTCCAGCTGGGTACGCACGCGGCCCGTCTCGGCGGCGTCCAGCGGCCGCAGCGGCAGCGACACCGCGTTGCCGGCGATGACGCCGAGCAGGGACAGCGCGGTCTTGAACGCGCCGACGCCCCGGGTGGCGCCCGCCGAGGTGGCCGGGTCGGCCGCGTCGACGATGCGGAACAGCCGGGTCAGGCGGTCCTGCTCCCGGCGGGCGGCGGCCCAGTCGCCGGCCACGCAGGCGCGGTGCAGCCGCACGTACCCGGCCGGGTCCACGTTGCCCAGTCCCGGCACCGAGCCGGAGCCACCGGCGAGCATCATCGCGTCGACCACCACCTCGTGGCCGGTGAGCAGGCTGAAGTCGCGTTCCGGCGCGTGTTCGGCGACGGCCAGCGCCAGCTGGCGGAACGCGACGTCGTCGCCGCTGGAGTCCTTGACACCCGCCAGCACGCCGTCGGCGGCGAGCCGGGTCAGCAGGTCGACGGAAAGCTTGCTGTGCACGCAGACCGGGATGTCGTACGCCAGCAGCGGAAGCTCGACCGCCGCGGCGACCGCGCGGAAGTGCCGCTCGATCTCGTGCGGGCCGACGATGGCGTAGAACGGCGCGGTGACGACCAGGCCGTCCGCGCCCAGCCGGGTGGACGCCTCGGCCCGCTCCACGACCCGGCGGGTGGTCGGTTCGATGCAGCCGGCGATGACCGGCACGGCGCCGCCGGCGGTCTTCACGATGGTCTCCAGGGCCAGGTCCCGCTGCCGGTCGGTGAGGAAGACCGTCTCGCCGGAGCTGCCGAGGGCGAAGATGCCGTCGACGCCGGCGTCGAGCAGCCACTCGACCAGCCGTTCCAGCGAGTGGACGTCGACCTCGCCCTCATCGGTCAGGGGGGTCACGGCCGGCGGCACGACTCCGGCGAACCGCGGGGCTGGGGTGGTCACAGGTTCTCCTCGACAGACTCAGTTGTGGTGCGGCCGGCCGCCGGGGTGGCGAGCGCGACCAGTTCGGTGTTCGCGGTGCCGGCGGGCACCGGGTGGTGGCACCGGAACTCGTGGCCCTCGCCCTCGGCGGGGCGCGGCGCCGGCATGTCCACGGCGCAGCCGTCGGTGGCGGCCCAGCAGCGGGTCCGGAACGGGCAGCCGCTCGGCGGCCGGGTGGCCGACGGGACCGGGCCGACCAGCGGGATGGGCTCGATCGGTGAGAGCAGGCCCGGCGTGGCCGAGAACAAGGCCCGGGTGTACGGGTGCCGGCCGCCCTCGGGCAGCAGGCCGGCCGGTGTCTGCTCGACGATGCGGCCCAGGTACATGGTGACGACCCGGTCGCTGACCCGCTTGACGGTCTGGATGTCGTGCGACACCAGCACCATGGCCAGGCCGAGCCGGTCCTTGAGGTCCAGCAGCAGGTTGAGGATCTGGGCCCGGACCGACACGTCCAGCGCGCTTGTCGGCTCGTCGGCGATGACCAGCCCCGGTTCCAGGGCCAGCGCACGGGCGATGGACACCCGCTGGCGCTGGCCGCCGGAGAGCTGGCTGGGCAGCACGTCGGCGACCGAGCGGGGCAGGCCCACCAGCGACATCAGCTCGGACACCCGCTGCTCGCGCTGCTGCCGGGTGCCCCGGCGGTGCACGTCCAGCGGGTCACGCAGGATGTCGCGTACCGGCATGCGGCGGTTCAGCGACGTGGCCGGGTCCTGGAAGATCATGCCGACGCCCGCGCCGATGTGCTCGCGCCGCTCGGCGGCGCTCATCGACCACACGTCCTTGCCGGCGAACGACACCGTGCCGGCGGTCGGCCGTTGCAGGCCGACGAGAACCTTGGCGAGCGTCGACTTGCCGCAGCCGGACTCGCCCACGATGCCGACCGTCTCACCGGCCCGGATGACCAGGTCGGCGCCGGTGAGGGCGTAGACCTTCTCCCGGCTGAACATGCCGCCGCCGCGCGCGGCGTGCACCACGTGCACGTCACTCAGCTCGGCGATCGGCCGGTGCTCGGCGGTGGCGCTCATCGGGCCGGCTCCTTCTCGCTGACGGTGACGGCGGGGTGGTGGCAGGCGTACCCGTGGCCGTCCGTGCCCTCCAGGGCGGGCGCGGTGTCCCGGCAGATCTCGGTCGCCATCGGACAGCGGTCGGAGAACCGGCAGCCCTTCGGGAAGTCGGCGGGTGACGGCACCACACCGCGGATCTGGGTGAGCCGTTCCGCGCCGGTCTCCAGGGACAGGACGGAACCGAGCAGCCCGCGGGCGTAGTGGTGGGCGGGCGCCTCCATCACGTCGGCGGTCACGCCGGTCTCCACGATCTGGCCGCCGTACATCACCACGACCCGGTCGCAGACGTCGCTGACCAGGGCGAGGTCGTGGCTGACCAGGATGAGGGCGAAGCCGAGCCGCTCACGCAGGTCCAGCAGCAGCTTCATCACCTGGGCCTGCACGGTGACGTCGAGCGCTGTGGTCGGCTCGTCCGCGATGATCAGCTTCGGGTCGCGGGACAGCGCCATGGCGATCACCACGCGCTGCCGCTGCCCGCCGGACAGCTCGTGCGGGTACGCGGCGAGCGTGCGCTGCGGGTCCAGCCCGACCAGCCGCATGAGTTCCTCGGCCGAGCGGGTGCCGCCGCGGCGGATCATCTGGGCGAGCTGGGCGCCGACGCGCAGCGCCGGGTTCAGCGCCGACAGCGCGTCCTGGTAGACCATGGCGATCTCGCGCCCCATCAGGGCACGGCGGCCCTTGGCGTTCAGCTTCAGCAGGTTCGTGTCCTGGAAGCGGATCTCGCCACGTACCCGGGCGCCCTGCGGCAGCAGGCCCATCACGGCCAGGACGCTCAGCGACTTGCCGGAGCCGGACTCCCCCACCAGGCCGACGACCTCGCCGGGGCGGACGTCGAAGGAGAGCCCGTCGACGATGTCCACGCCGCGGTGACGGCCCTCGAAACCGATCGACAGGTCGCTGACCCGAAGGACCGGCTTGCCCTGCGGCAGCGGGCGGGCGCGCTCACGCAGCCGCCGTGCCGCCTCGGCCAGGCCGGGGAGCTCGACCACCTCACCGGTGCCGGGCTTCGCCTGCTCCAGCGCGTCACCGCTGGTGGTAGACGTGGCGCGGCGCGCCGCCGGGGCGGCCCAGGCGTCGGACATGCCCTCGGAGAGCACGTTGAGCGCCAGCACGGTGAGCAGGATCAGCAGGCCGGGGAAGAACGTGGCCCACCAGCCGCCGATCTGCACCATCTCCTTGCCGAACGCGATCACCGAGCCCCACGAGGAGGCCGCCTCCTGCGGGGCGAGGCCGCCGCCGATGAAGGACAGGGACGCCTCGAACACGATCGCGTCGGCGACCATGACGGTGACGAAGACGAGGATCGGTGCGGCGCAGTTGCGCAGGACGTGCCGCCAGAGGATGTGCGGTCGCCGGGCGCCGATGATCCGCTCGGCGGCCACGTAGTCCTCGCCGTACTGGGACAGCACGTTGGCGCGGACGATGCGCGCGACCGACGGGGTGAACACGAAGCCGATCGCGATGACGAGGACCAGCAGGCTGTTCTTGCCGAACGAGATGATCAGCAGCGCGGAGAGCACGATCGTGGGGAAGGCCATGACCACGTCGAGGCAGCGCATGATGATCTCGTCGACGACGGTGCGGCTGCTGCCGGCGATCGCGCCGAGGATCGCGCCGAGCACCAGCGCGATGCCGGCCGCGCCGAAGCCGACGATCAGGGAGCGCCGGGTGCCGGCGACCAGCCGGGAGAACACGTCGCGGCCGAGCTTGTCCAGGCCGAACCAGAAGTCGCCGTTCGGGCCGGTCAGCGCCGGACCGAGCCCGGTCTGGGTGGGGTCGTGGCGCAGCAGCAGCGGGGCGAGCACGCCGACCACGACGATGAGCGCGACGAAGCCGAGCGCGAACCGGGCCGCGAGACCGAGACGGGCGAAGGCCATGCCGGGGCGGGACAGCCGCGTGGTGAGGGACCGGCGCATCAGTGGCCTCCGCGCAGTCGGGGGTTGGCGAAGAGGTAGAGGATGTCGACGACCAGGTTCACCAGCACGAAGCAGAGCGCGATGGTCAGCACGGTGCCCTGGGCCAGCGCGGTGTCGTTCTGCTGGACCGCGCTCATGATCTGGGTGCCCATGCCGGGCAGCGAGAAGATGGCCTCGATGACGACGGTGCCGCCGATGAGGTAGCCGATCCGCAGGCCCAGCGCGGTGAGCGGATTGACCAGGGCGTTGCGCAGCACGTTGCGGCCGATCACCACGCGCGGCGGCAGGCCGGCGCCGATCGCGGTGCGGACGTAGTCCTTGTCGAGTTCCTCGACCATGGACGTCCGGACGATGCGGGCCAGCGAGCAGCCGACCGGTACGGCCAGCGCCAGCGCGGGCATGGCCAGCGACTGCAACCACAGGCCGACCGAGTCGGCGGGGTTGACGTAGCCGCCGGTCGGGAAGATCGGGCGGCGGACCGAGAACTCCTGGATGAACAGCAGGGCCAGCCAGAACGAGGGCGTGGCGATGCCGGCCATGGAGACGATCCGGATGACCTGGTCGGGCCAGCGGTCCCGGTACAGGGCGGCCGGGATGCCGAGCGCCAGCGCGATGACGAGCGCGCCGACGACGCCGAGCGCGGTGAGCTGGATGGTCAGCGGCAGCGCCATGGCGATCTTCTCGGCGACCGGTACCGACGGCGGGAACGTCATGCCGAGGTCGCCGCGGACGAGGTCGCCGAGGAAGTGCAGGTAGCGCAGCGGCAGCGGGTCGTTCAGGCCGTTGGCGGCGCGGAACGCCTCGACCTGCGCCGGCGTGGCCTGGTCACCGAGGACGGACAACGCCGGGTCGATCGGGGAGAACTGCATGATCACGAAGACGAAGAGCGTGATGCCCAGCACCAGGGGGATCAGCGTCAGGAATCGTCGTGCGACCAGGTTCAGGACGGTCAGCATGGATTCTCTTTCTCGTGGCGGGGGCGCCGGGACGCCCGCCCGGCCGCACGGGTCACGTGGGCCGGGCGGGACGTCTGCGGGGCCGGAACCCCGCGCGTGGGCTCAGCCGGTCCGGCCGGTGCCCAGGAAGTACAGGCCGGTGGTGGAGGCGCCGGAGAAGCCGTCCACCTTGGCCGGGTCGTACGCGGTGACGACCTTGGTGTGCAGGATCGGGTACAGCGGCACCTGGTCCGCCGCCATGTCCAGGGCCTGCTTCCACAGCTCATTGCGGGCCGCCTCGTCGGAGGTCTGCGCGGCCTTGTCCAGCAGGTCGCCCATTGCCTTGCGGTCGGCGTCGCTCCAGCGGTAACGCTGGCCCGGCCAGGTCTCGCCGAAGTAGTACCAGCGCATCAGCAGGTCGGTGTCGACGCCGAAGACGCTCGGGTCACCGGTGGCCATGAGCACCCGGAAGGTGTCCTTGGGAACGATGTCGCCGTAGATGGCCGAGGACGGCACGGTGTTGAGCGTGGCGGTGACGCCGATCTTCTTCCACTGCTCGATGACCAGCGGGGCGACGTCCTTGACCACCGAGCTGTCGGTGGTGTCGAGCCGGAACGACAGGTTGGTGACGCCGGCCTCCTGGAGCAGGGCCTTGGCCTTGTCCGGGTTGTAGTCGTAGACCGTGGCGGCCTTCTGGTACGCCTTGTTGCCCTCGTCGAGGTAGCTGGTCGCCGGGCTGCCGTAGCCGTTGAGCGCGGTCTTGATGACCGCCTCCTTGTCGATGGCGTAGTGCAGGGCCTGGCGCACCCGCTTGTCGCTGAACGGCGCGGCGGCGTTGTTGAACATGAGGAAGACCTGGTTGAAGGCCTGCTTCACGTCGATCGTGTACTTGTCCTTGAGCGAGTCGACGTTCAGGTACGGCACGGCCTCGATGGCCTGCACCCGGCCGCCCTGCAGGTCCGACACGCGGGCCGACGCCTCGGTGGTGGTGTTCCACGTCATCGTCTCGACCTTGGCGGCGCGCGGGCCGTTGTAGTTCGCGTTCTTGCTCAGCTTGATGCCGGATTCCTTGGACGCGCTGTCCACCTTGAACGGGCCGGACCCGATCGGGGCGGTGTCGAACGCCTTGGCCGCGGCCGCGTCACCGGTCTTGGCCTTGGGGACGACCTTGATCACCGAGATGCGCTCGCTGAACAGGGCGAACGGGTACTTCAGCGTGAACTCGACGGTGGTGGCGTCCTTGGCGGTGACGGTGTCGAGGAACGACACGAAGCCCTGCATCAGCGGCGGCGCCTTCGGGTCCGCGGGCTTGAGCACCCGGGTGAAGGACCACGCCACGTCCTCGGCGGTGACCGGGGTGCCGTCGGAGAACTTCGCCCCGTCGCGCAGCGTCACGGTGTAGGTCCGGCCGTCGGCCCCGGGGGTCGGGTCGCTCTTGGCCAGGGCGTTGTAGGGTTCCCGCGTGATCGGGTCGAGGTCGACGAGGCCCTCGAAGACGTGCTGGTTGACCGCGGTCGCCACGGCCGAGGAGGCGTTGCTGGGATCGAAACCACTGGAGAGCGTGAACGCCAGCGTGGCCTCGATCGACGTGCCCCCCTTCCCGTTACCCACGGCGTTCGTCGAGGCGGGGCCACCGCTGCAGGCGGCCAGCGCGACCGCGAGGCCGCCCGCGAGGGAGGCGACGGCCAGGGAGCGGACGCGGCCTCGCAGGGCGCGCCGACTCCCGGACGGCTTACCGGTGGTGCTCACGTAGCTGCCTCCATAGGCTCTTCATGCGCTCGCGTGACCGCTCGCGCTCGGGGATGCGAAGCATAAGGTGTATGACGTCTGACGTCTGATGCCGGTAGGGTGAGAGTGACAGATTCGGGAACGAAGGGCAAGGGCCAGATGACGACCATTGACGCCAGTCCGCTACGCGGCGCCGAGCGGCCCAGCCCTCGCCGGCAGGAGGTCGCCACCAGGATCAAGGAGTACATCCTGCGCAACCGCCTCAAGCCGGGAAACCTCCTGCCCACCGAGACCGAGCTGTGCGAGGCCGTCGGCGCCAGCCGCTCCAGCGTCCGCGAGGCCGTCAAGATCCTCTCCGCGCTCGACATCGTCGAGGTGCGCCACGGCCACGGCACGTTCGTCGGCCGCATGTCCCTCAACGCCCTGGTGGAGAGCCTGACGTTCCGCGGCCTGCTCAGCGGCGAGGACGACCACCACGTCCTGGCCCAGGTCGTCGACATCCGGCAGACGCTGGAACAGGGCCTGGCCGCCACCGTCATCGAGGCGCTGGACGAGCGGCACCGGTCCGAGCTGTCCGCCCTCGCCGACGAGATGCACAGCCGGGCCGCCCGGGGCGAGGACTTCCTCGACGTCGACCGGGCCTTCCACCTGAAGCTGATGGAACCCCTCGGCAACGACCTGCTGGTCCAGCTGACCGAGGCGTTCTGGCAGGTGCAGGCGATCGTCGCGCCCACCCTGCGCACCGAGCCGGAGGACCGGGTCATCACCGCCCAGCGGCACCAGGCGATCGTCTCCGCCCTCACGGCGGGCGACGCGGCGGCGCTGCGCTCGGCCATCGCCGAGCACTACGCGCCGATCCGGGCGAGCATCGCCCGCGCCGCGCAGCCCTGATCCGCCGTACGCCGGGACCTGTCGTTCGAACCTGATCGAAGGTCCCGTACGCCGATCGGCCGCCACACCAGGGCCGAGCGCTCACGAACCGGACGGGACGTCGACGGGAACCGATCCTTGACGGGCAAGGGTGAACCCGCCTAGCGTGCAGACATCGGACATCTGACGTCAGATAGGCGTCCGATTCCCCCTCCCCCGTCCCCGGAAGGAACCACGTGTCCGCTCGCCGCGCCATACCGCGCCGCGCAACCGTCCTCGCGGCGGCCGCCCTCACCCTGCTCTCCGTCCTGCCCGCCACCGCCGCCCAGGCCGCCGCCCCCGCCGGCGTGACCGCCACCGTCGGCGCCGACTGCACCGCCGGCCGGCTGCTGCTCGACCTCGACAACCGCAGCACCACGACGCAGACCTACACCGTCACCTGGCCGGGTCGCTCCGGGTCGCCGTGGACCCGCACGGTCGCCGCCGGTGGCAACGCCGAGCTGTACTGGACGCTGTCCCCCGGCACGCCGTACACGCTGCGCACCACGACCCCGACCGGCCTGGACGAGACCACCAGCGGCATCTTCCACTGCGGCACCGGCATGTCCGCGCTGGCCGGCTTCGACTGCACGAACGGCCGCCTCCAGCTCGCGCTGGAGAACCGCACCACGACGGCCCGGGACTTCACCGTCACCTGGCCCGGACGCACCGGTTCACCGTGGACCCGCACGATCGCCGCCGGCGGCAACTTCCTGCACTACTGGACCGTCGGCGCCGGCGTCCCGTACACGCTGCGGGTCACCGCGCCGGGCTTCGACACCACGCTGCGCGGCACCACCTCCTGCGACCTGGGTGCCGGCAACCCGCAGCTCGCCACCACCACGCTGCTGACCACGCAGACCGTGATCCGCGGCCTCAATGGCGGGAACGGCCGCTACGACGGCACCGTCGCCTCGGTCCGCATCCCCGGCCTGGCCGTCACCAACAGCGGCACCGTCATCGCCGTGGCCGACGCCCGGGTCAACGGCTCGTACGACCTCGGCGGCGGCACCAACAACATCCAGATCGTGATGATCCGCAGCACCGACGGCGGGCGCACCTTCGAGCAGCCGCGCGTCATCCACGCCCCGCCCACCACCAGCGAGGGCGTCGGCGACCCCAGCCTGCTCGTGGACCGCGCCACCGGCGTCGTCTACTGCTTCTTCACCTACTCCCCCCGGCCCGGCATCAGCTTCTGGTCCGGCGGCTCCGGCCTGAACACCGCCGACGATCCAAACAGCATGCACCTGCGCTACATCACCAGCCGGGACAACGGCGCCACCTGGAGCGCCCCGGTGGAGCTGAACCCGGCCGTCAAGGACTCCACCTGGCGGCAGGTGTTCTTCTCCTCCGGCCACGGCATCCAGACCAGCACCGGCCGCCTGATCCAGCCGATCGCCTACCGGGACTCCGCCGGCACCAGCCACGCCGCGAACATCTACAGCGACGACCACGGCGCGACGTGGCGGCGCGGCGGATCCGCCGGCGGGAACATCAACGAGAGCAAGGCGATCGAGCGCGGCACCGGCGCGGTGGTCCAGAACATGCGGCACAACTCGACCCGCAGCCGCTTCTCCGCCACGTCCACCGACGGCGCCGCCACGTTCGGCCCGGCGACGGCGAGCACCGTGCTGACCGACCCGCTCTGCAACGCCGACGAGATGTCCTACCTGCGGCCCGCCGAGGTCGGCGCGAACCGGGCGCCGGTACGCACCCGCACCGCGCTGTTCAGCAACAACGCGCACCCGACCACGCGTAACGACCTCACCGTCCGGCTGTCCACGGACGACGGCGCGACCTGGCCGGCGCGGGCGCTGGTCAAGCCCGGCGCCGCCGGTTACTCGACGATGGCGGT
This sequence comes from Micromonospora sp. CA-248089, assembly GCF_050948515.1. NCBI lineage: Bacteria > Bacillati > Actinomycetota > Actinomycetes > Micromonosporales > Micromonosporaceae > Micromonospora > Micromonospora sp. CA-248089. The sequence goes on along the minus strand of NZ_CP192016.1, from coordinate 2,758,024 downwards.
GCTGGCCGACGGCACCGTCGGCAACCTGTACGAGGTGGGCGACACCGGCGGCATCTACTTCGCCCGGTTCGGCCTGGACTGGGTCAAGGGCGCCTGAGAGACGTGTCCCGCCCGGACAGCGGCGTCCGGGCGGGACACGGTCAGCGCTGCCAGCGCACCACGCCACCGACCACAGTCAGCGCCACGGTCAGATGCCGCAGCTCCGCCGCGTCGACCCGGTACGGGTCGGTGGGCAGCGCGATGAAGTCGGCGAGCATGCCGGGGCGCAGCCGGCCCTTCAGGTGCTCCTCGTAGGAGGCGTACGCGCCCGCCTCGGTGAAGCAGCGCAACGCCGTGTCCAGGTCGAGCCGCTCGTGCGGGTCGACACCGCCGGGCGGGGTGCCGTCGGGCTGCTGGCGGGTCACCGCGGCGTGGATGCCGAAGAACGGATCGGGGTCCTCCACCGGGGCGTCCGACCCGAACGCCACCACGGCCCCGGCGTCGAGCAGGCTGCGCCAGGCGTACGAGGCGAGCCCGCGGCCGGCGAGCATCCGGGTGGTCAGCGGGATGTCGCTGGTGCAGTGGGTGGGCTGCATCGAGGCGATCACGCCGTTGCGGGCGAGCAGCGGCACGTCGTCCGGCAGCAGGTGCTGGGTGTGCTCGATCCGGTGCCGCAGCCGCGCCACCGCGCCGGGCTCCGCCGACTCGCGCCGGCGCGCGTACGCCCGCAGCACCATCCGGTTCGCCGCGTCGCCGATGGCGTGCGCCGCCACCGCGATCCCGGCCCCGGCGGCGGTCGCCACCAGCCGCTCGAACTCCTCCGCCGGGGTGACAGCGATGCCGTGGTTGCCGGGCTCGCCGTCGTACGGCTCGGTCATCAGGCAGGTGTGTGAGCCGAGCGCGCCGTCGGTGAAGATCTTCACCGGGCCGGTGCTCAGCCAGCGGTCCCCGTCCCCGGTGGCCCAGCCGGCGTCGATCGCCTCGTCCAGGGCCGTGGCGGGGATCGTCTTGTGCACCCGCAGCGGCAGCTCGCCCCGGGCGTACAGCGTCTCGTAGGCGGCGCGGGCGTCCTGCCCGTCGAGGTCGTGGATGCTGGTCAGGCCGGCGGCGAGCAGCCGGGGCAGGTGCGCGCGCAGCTGGGCCACCAGGTCACCGGCGTGCGGGGAGCGCACCACCGCGTACGCCGCGTCGGCCGCCGCCTCGCGCAGGATGCCGGTCGGCTCGCCGTTTTCGTCCCGCGCGATCTGCCCACCGGGCGGGTCGGGGGTGGCGGCGTCGATGCCCAGGCGGGCCAGGGCGGCGGTGTTCACCCAGATGGTGTGGCCGTCGACGCTGGGCAGCGCCGCCGGCCGGTCCGGGCAGACCCGGTCCAGGTCGGTACGGGTCGGCTGCACCGGCCGGGCCCATTTGTTGCTGTCCCACCCGCCGCCGAACAGCCAGGCGTCCGGCGGCAGCGTGGCGGCGTGCCGCGCGATCCGGGTCAGCGCCTCGTCGAGGCTCGCCGTGCCGCGCAGGTCCACCTGGTCGAGCCCGCGCACGTAGGACGCGGCGTGGATGTGACTGTCGATCAGGCCGGGCAGCACGGCCATTGCGCCGAGGTCGACCCGGCGGGCGCCGCTGCCGGCCCGGTCCCGGCACTCGGCGAGGTCACCGACGGCGACGATCCGCTCGCCGCGGACCAGCATCGCCTCGGCGTACGGGCGGGCCGGGTCGAGGGTGTGGACGCGGGCGTTCTCGTAGACCGTGTCGCTCATGGGCTCCCCCTGCTCGGGCGCTCGCGATCGTCAGGACGTGTGGACCGGCGACGACTCCTTCGGCTCACCGGCCCGGTCCGCGCGGATCCGGTCGATGTGGTCGGCCAGCTCGTCGGTGATCAGCAGGTCCCGCCGGATGTCGTCGTGCGGGTACGCGGTCCGGCCGACCATGTGCGCCGCCACCGGGGCGGTGGCGAGCTGGAACAGACCCACCAGGACCAGCGTGGTGATGTCCACCCCGGTACGCAGCCGCAACGCGCAGCCGAGCAGCACCAGCAGCAGCCCGAGCACCTGCGGCTTGGCCGCGGCGTGCATCCGCGACAGCACGTCCGGGAAGCGGACCAGCGCGATGCCGGCGGCGAGGCAGAGCAGCGCGCCCGCGATCAGGCAGACACCGGCGACGGTGTCCAGGACCATGTCGAGGCTCATTTCGGGTTCCTCCGCGCGGCGAAGCGGGCGACGCTCACCGAGCCGATGAATCCGACCAGGGCGAGGACCACGAGCACCGGCAGCGCGGTGGCGTCCCGGCTGTAGGCTGCCTCGGTCGCGATGGCCGCGACCGCCACGGCGAGCAGCACGTCGGTGGCGACGGCCCGGTCGAGGATCGACGGGCCGCGGATGATGCGGACCAGGGTGAGCCCACCGGCCGCGACGAGCAACACGGTGACGATCACGGCGACGACTGTCACGTCGGTGCTCCTTCCAGGTCGACCGACCCGGACGGGCCGGTGGGTGCGGATCGACGGACCAGCTCCAGCTCCTCGGGCGAGCCGACGGCGGCCACGATGCGCTGCTCCAGCTCCAGCACGCCCTGGCGGAAGCGCTCCACCTCGTCGAGGCTGCGGATGCCGATGACGTGCACGTAGAGCGTGCCCGTGCTCCGGTCGGCCTCCACGATCAGACTGCCCGGCACCAGCGACAGGGCCTCGGCGTTGAGGGTCAGGTTGAGGTCGGTGTTCACCCGCAACGGCACCCCGATGATCGCCGACTGCGGGTGGTTGGACCGCACGGCCAGCCACGCGATCTGCGCGGACGCCACGACCAGGTCCCGCAGGAAGCGGGCCAGGAACCTCAGCAGCGGCACCGGCCGGATCCGGCCGGCGAACGTCACCGGTGGCAGCGGGAACACCACAAGCAGCACCGCGGCGACGACCAGGCCGCTCATCACGTTCGCCCAGCTGAAGGTGCCCCACAGCAGCACCCAGACGGTGACCAGGCCGGTCACGGCGATGGCCCGGTTGCGCCAGCGGTCACGGGCGGTCAGCGGCGCTTTCGGCTGACTGGTCACGGCGGTCCCTCCGGGAACACGGCCTCCACGTACGGGGCACGGCGCAACAGGTCGTCGGCGGCGTCGGTGCTGATGTCGAACAGTGGCCCGGCCACCACCGTCAGCGCCAGACCGAGCACCACCAGCGCGGCGGTCGGCACGGTCATCAGTCGCGGCAGCACGGCACCGGCCAGGGAGGCGCCCTCGTGCGGCTGCTCCGCGCCCTCGGTCCGGGACGCCCGGTCGGCGTCGTCCGGCCCCGGCATGTCCGGGTGCGGGGCCCGCCAGAACGCCAGGTTCCACACCCGGGCGATGGCGTAGAGGGTGAGCAGGCTGGTCAGCAGCCCACCGGCGACGAGCGCCCAGGCCAGGAACCCGCCGTCGTCCACGCCGGCCTGCACGAGACCGAGCTTGCCGAGGAACCCGGAGAACGGTGGAATGCCGGCCAGGTTGAGGGCGGGTATGAAGAACAGCAGCGCCAGGAGCGGCGACAGCCGGGCCAGCCCGCCGAGGCGGTCCAGCGCGGTGCTGCCCCCACGGCGTTCGACCAGGCCGGCGGCGAGGAACAGCGTGGTCTGGATGGTGATGTGGTGCACCACGTAGAAGATCGCCGCGGACAGGCCGAGCGGGGTGGTCAGGCCGACCCCGAACAGCATGTAGCCGATGTGACTGACCAGCGTGAACGACAGCAGCCGTTTGATGTCCGACTGGGCCACCGCGCCGAGGATGCCCACCACCATGGTCAGCGCCGCTATCACCATGAGCAGGTCGGCGGTGCGGCCGCCGGGGAACAGCAGCGTCTCGGTACGGATGATCGCGTACACGCCGACCTTGGTGAGCAGGCCGGCGAAGACGGCGGTGACCGGTGCGGGCGCGGTCGGGTAGCTGTCCGGCAGCCACGCCGACAGCGGGAACACCGCCGCCTTGATCCCGAACGCGAGCAGCAGCATGCCCTGGAGCACCAGGCGGATGTCGTCGGGCAGCGCGTCCAGCCGGTCGGCGAGCTGCGCCAGGTTCAGCGTGCCGGTGGCGGAGTAGACCAGGCCGATCGCGACCAGGAAGATCAGCGACGACAGCAGGCTGACCACGACGTACGTGGTGCCGGCCCGGATCCGCGTCTCCGTGCTGCCCAGCGTCAGCAGCACGTAGCTCGCCACCAGCAGGATCTCGAAGCCGACGTAGAGATTGAACAGGTCGCCGGAGAGGAACGCGTTGCACACGCCGGCGGTCAGCACGAGGTAGGTCGGGTGGTAGACCGACAGCGGCGTCTCCTCGTTGCCGTCGGCCATGCCCTGCCCGATGGAGTAGACGAGCACGCACAGGGTGACCGAGGCGGACACCACGAGCATCAGCGCGGCGAGCTGGTCGGCGACGAGCACGATGCCCATCGGCGCGACCCAGCCGCCCACCTCCACGACCAGCGGGCCGTCCAGCGACGAGCGGACCAGCAGCATCGCGGCGACCGCGACGGTGGCGGCGAGCACCACGATGCTGACCCACCGCTGGATGCGGGCCCGCCGGGCGAGCAGCAGGGTGAGGGCGGCGCCGAGCAGTGGCATCACCACCGGCAGCGGAACGAGCCAGGTCATCGGCCCCCCTCCGCCTCGGCGGTGGCCAGGACCCGGGCCTCGGGACTGCCGTCGGCGACGTCGGCGTCGGCGGTGCCGGGCCCCTCGTCCCGGTCGGCCAGCTCCATGATGCGGCGGTCCTCGACGTCGTCCTGCACCTCGTCGTGGCCGTTGAGGTGCCAGCTCCGGTAGGCCAGAGCGAGCAGGAAGGCGGTCATGCCGAGCGTGATGACGATCGCGGTCAGCACCATCGCCTGGGGCAGCGGGTCGGACATGTCCTCCTCGGCGGAGGTGCCGACGATCGGCGGGCCGCCGGCCCGGCCGCCGGTGAGCAGCAGCAGGTTCGCGCCGTTGCCGAGCAGGATGACCCCCATCAGGACGCGGGTGAGGCTGCGTTCCAGCAGCAGCGTGACCCCGGTGGCGAACAGGACGCCGATCACCAGGATGTAGACCAGGTTGGGGATGTTCGGGCTCACACCAGCTCCTCTTCCCGTACGCCGGCCGGTTCGTTCTCCTGCTCGTCGTCCTCCTCCTGGCGGTCCATCTCGGCGCCCAGGCTGCGCAGGATGTCCAGCACCAGGCCGACCACGATGAGGAACACGCCGACGTCGAAGAACACCGACGTGACGAAGTGGACGTGGCCCAGCAGCGGCAGGTGGAAGTCGAGCGTCGCGCTCTGCAGGAACTCACCGCCCAGCAGCATCGCGACGACGCCGGTGCCGACCGCGACGAACAGTCCCGCGCCGAGCACCAGGCCGGCGTCCACCGGCGCGGCGCCGTTGAGTTCGGTACGCCCGCCCGCCAGGTATCGCACCGCGAGGCCGAGGCCGGCGACCAGCCCGGCGGCGAACCCGCCACCCGGCGCGTTGTGGCCGGAGAAGAGCAGGTAGATGGCGAACAGCAGGATGGCGTGGAAGAGCAGCCGGGTGACGACCTGGAGGATCACCGACTGCTGCCGGGAGGTCGCGCCGGTGGTGAGCCAGCGCGGGCGCGACGACTGCTGCCGGCCGGCGCCGGGGATGCCGCTGCGCAGGTCCAGCGCGCGGGTGCGGCGGAAGATCAGGCTGGCCACGCCGGTGGCGGCCACCACCAGCACCGCGATCTCGCCCATCGTGTCCCAGGCACGGATGTCGACGAGCGTCACGTTGACCACGTTCTTGCCGCCGCCGTAGGACACCGCCTCGTCCGGGAAGCCGACCGAGATCGGGATGGCCGTCCGGCTGCCCGCCGCCACGTACGCCATGCCGGCGGTGACCAGGCCGACGGCCACGCCGAGCGCGACCCGGAACCGCCGGGTGGCGCGGATCGGGCGGGCCGAGAACCGGCGCGGCAGGCGGCGCAGCACCAGCACGAACATCACGATCGTGACGGTCTCCACCAGGAACTGGGTGAGGGCCAGGTCCGGCGCGCCGTGCAGGATGAAGAGCAGCGCCGTGCCGTAGCCGGTCACCCCGACCAGGATCATCGCGGTGAGCCGGCGGCGGGCGCGGGCGGCTACCAGCGCGGCGACGACGACCACCGCGCCCGCGACGGCCTGCAGCGGCGTGTCCCACATCTGGAACCGCTGCGCCCAGGGCGCGCCGGCCAGCAGCGCGCCGCCCGGCATGATCACCAGCACCAGCAGGATCACGCCGAGGTAGAACGGCAGGGAGCCGCGCTGGGTGGCGCCGGTGAGCTCCACCGCCGCGCGGTCGACGGCGCCGGCCAGCCGGTCGTACCCGGAGGCGCCGTCGAAGGGCAGCCGTGGCAGGTAGGGACGGCGGCGGTGCAGCAGCAGGAACAGCCCGATCCCGGAGGCCACCGCCAGCGCCGACAGGCCCAGTGCCGGGGTCAGGCCGTGCCAGAGCGCCAGGTGGTAGCCGGGGTCGGCGGTCGGGAACTGGTCGGCGTACGGCGCCAGCACCCGGTCCACCGCCGGGGCGAGGACGCCTACCGCGAGGCCGGCCAGGGCGAGCACCGCCGGGGGGCCGATGAACGCCGGCTCGATCCGGTGCGGCCGGGTCTCCGCCACGCCGGGCTTGGCGGCGAAGGCGCCCCACAGGAACCGCGCGGTGTACGCGACGGTCAGCGCCGAGCCGGCCACCACGCCGGCGAGCACCACCAGTTCGACGGTGCCGCCGTGCAGGAACGCCTCGAGCGCGGCCTCCTTGGCCACGAAGCCGATCAGCGGCGGCAGGCCCGCCATGGACGCGGCGGCGAGCCCGGCGACGGCCGCCAGCACGGGCGCGCGCCGGCCCAGGCCGCTGAGCTCGCGCAGGTCGCGGGTGCCGGTGACGTGGTCGACGACGCCGACGACGAGGAACAGTGTGGCTTTGAACAGGGCGTGTGCCAGCAGCATCGCGGCGCCGGCCAGGGCGGTGTCGCGGGTGCCCGCGCCGAGGATCACCATGAGCAGGCCGAGCTGGCTGACGGTGCCGTACGCCAGCAGCAGCTTGAGGTCGACCTGGCGCAGCGCCGTCCAGCCGCCGAGGAACAGGGTGATCAGGCCGCCGCCGACCAGAAGGGCGCGCCACACGGTGGCCTGGCCGACGGCCGGGCCCATCAGCGCGGCCAGGAACACGCCCGCTTTGACCATGGCGGCGGCGTGCAGGTAGGCGCTGACCGGTGTGGGCGCGGCCATGGCCCGCGGCAGCCAGAAGCTGAAGGGGAAGATCGCCGACTTGCTGGTCACGCCGAGCAGGACGAGCACCAGCGCGACGGTGAGATAGCCGCCCTCGGGCAGATTTCCGGCGATCTCCGACCATCGGTACGAGCCGGCGTGCTGGCCCAGCATCACGAATCCGGCGAGCATCGCCAGGCCGCCCAGCGTGGTCACCAGCAGCGCCTGCATCGCGGCCCGCCGGCTGTCCCGCTTGGTGGGATCGCTGCCGATCAGCAGGTACGAGAAGACCGTGGTCAGTTCCCAGAACACGTAGAGCAGCAGCAGGTCGTCGGAGACCACCAGGCCGAGCATCGCGCCGGCGAACGCGACGAACACCGCGGCGAAGCGGCCGAGGCTGGGATCGTCGGAGTCGAAGTAGCGCGCGCTGTAGACCAGCACGAGAGCGCCGACGCCGCCGACGAGCAGCACCAGCAGCCAGGACAGCGTGCCCATCCGCAGTGCGAGGTCCAGCCCGAGCTGCGGCACCCAGGTGACCGTCTCCACCACCGGCCGGCCCGAGCGGACCGTCTCGGTCCGGGTCAGCGCCCAGACCAGCGCCGCCGCCGGGACGGCGGCCAGCAGGTAGAGCGCACGTCTACCCAGGAGGCGTACCAGCACGGGGGCGGTCACGGCTGCGAACGCATGGACCGCCACCAGAACCAGCACACACACTCCTCAAGATCGACCTGCGGTACGTCAACCCTAACCGGCGAGGCCGCGGGACGGTATGTCGAGAGAATCACGCGAACGTGTCGTGTCAGCTCCGCTGTGTTTCGGGTAAGGAGTGAGATTTGGTCTGCCCGGTACACCGTTCGGCCCCGGCGGCTGCCCGATAGGGTGGCCGACGTGCTGCCGATGCGAGCCGCCCTGGCGGGCACCACCGGAAACGCGATGCTGATGGGCCTCGCCGAGGTCAGCACGCCGCTGGGCTGGGTGCTGTTGCCGGGCCTGCTCGGTGTCTCGGCCCGCCCCCGGGTCGCGGCGCTGGTGTCGGCATGGGCGGGCGTGCTGGTGGTGCTGTCGGTCGTCGTACCGGTGATCCCCGGCCACCGCAGCGACCCGCAGGCCCTGCTCGCCTCCGCGGCCAGCCTGGCCGCGGTGCCGGTCCTGGCCTGGGCCCGCCGCCGGACGCGCACCGCGACCGTGGCGCGCGCCGCCGGGCCACCGGACGTCGCGGTGTTCACCGTCGCCGCCGGCCCGGGAAGCGCCGCGCTGGCGATCTGCGGCACGGCCGGGGAGATCGGCGCCGCCGTCCCGGTCCGCGGCGGTGGCCTGCGCGTCCTGCTCGGCACGGTCACCGGCGCCGCGCTGGACACGCCCGCCGGGCGCCGCGCGATCGAGCAGGCGTTCCACCGGTCCGCCGCCGCGCCGCGAGGCGCACTGCCGCACCTGGTCGACGCGCTGGAGAAGGTGGTCCGCGATCTCGCCCCGGCGGGCCACCTGCGCGCCACCGTCGTGGAGGTGGACCGCGCCGGGTCGGTGCGGGCGGTGCGCTGCGGCTCACCGGATCTCGTCGTCGCCGCCGACGGCCGGGCCGAACTCGCCGGAGTGCCGGCCGGACCGGCGATCGGGTCGACGGAGCCGGGCGAACCCGCCGTGCCCGGCCCGGTCACCGGCCGCCCGATCGCCGTCGCCGGCACCGGCTTCACCGACGCGCACGGGCAGCGCTGGCTGCGCGTACTCGATCAGGTGGCCGCCGGCGACGACCCGGCGCGGACGGCGGAGCTGCTGACCCGCGGGCCCCGGGACGGGCGGCGGACCGGCGCGGTGCTGGTGATCGACCCGGAACCGCCGGCGCGACGATGACGCGGGCCGTGCCGGACCCGCCGCCTAGGCTGGTGCGATGGGCCGGCGTCCGGTGCCGGCCCCGTCCGGGGAGACCACGATGACCGACAGCGTCCGCCGGCCGCCCGCGGTCGCGGGCGGCGAGGACGAGCAGTGGCTGGCCGAGGTGGCCCGTGAGGCGGGCGCCGACGCCGGCGGCGTGCCGGTGGAGCTGCTCGGCGACTACCTGCGGCTGCTGACCGACGCGGCGGTGACCGGCCGCCGCCCGCGCCGCGCCGAACTCGACGCGGTCGGCGCCCTGGGCCGGCGCGCGGCCGAGCAGGGGATCTCCGCCGGCCGCGCGGTACGCCTCTACCTGTCCGCGGCGCGGCGTGTCTGGCGGCAGCTGCCGCACCTGGACCGGTCCGACGACAGCGAGGCGGTCCGTGCCGCCGCCGACGCCGTCCTGCACGTGGTCGACACCGCGGTGGCCACGCTCGCCGAGGGGTACGCGGTGGCCCGCCGGGAACTGGTCCGGCGCGAGGAGTCGCTGCGCCGGGAACTCGTCGACGACCTGCTGCGCGGCGACTCCGACCTGGGCGGGCTGGTGGAGCGGGCCGAGCCGTTCGGCCTGGACCTGGCCCGGGTGCACCAGGTCGCCCTCGCCGCGCCCGGCCGCCGACTGCCCGACACGGAGGCGGCGATCAGCGCGCTGGAGCGGGTCATCTTCGACCGGCTCGGCGACCGCGACGTGCTGGTGGCCACGAAGGAAGGGCTGCTCGTGGTGGTCGCCCCGGCGGACCCGGTGGCCGCCGACCGGGGCCGCGACGCCGGCGCGACCGGCCACCTGGGCGCGCTCATGCACGGTGAGCTGGACCGGCTGGTGCGGGGCCGGCCGTGGCAGATCGCGGTGGGCCGCCCGCACCCCGGCGTCTACGGCATCGCCCGCTCGTACGAGGAGGCCCGGGAGGCGCTCACCACGGCGCGGCGGCTGCACAGCGAGGCGTCCGTGATCGACGCGCACGACCTGCTGATCTACCGGGTGCTGCTGCGCGACCAGCCCGCCATGGTCGATCTGGTACGGGCGGTGCTGACGCCGCTGGCCCAGGCACGTGGCGGCGCCGAGCCGCTGCTGGACACGCTCAACGAGTACTTCACCTGCGGCGAGGTCGCCACCGAGGCGGCCCGCCGGCTGCACGTGTCGGTGCGCACCGTCACCTACCGGCTGGCCCGGATCCGGGCGCTGAGCGGCTACGACCCCGCCGACGCGCGGGACCGGTTCACGCTGCACGCCGCCGTGCTCGGCGCGCGGGCGCTGGACTGGCCGCGCCGGCCCCTGCCGGCGTAGGGCCGACGCCGACGTAGGGCCGACGCCGGTGTGACCGGCGGCTCAGGCCGGTACGGCCACCAGCTCCGGGAAGCCGAGCAGGTTGGCCAGGGCCGACGCCTCGTCGCGGGTGAGGGTGAACGTGACCATGCGGTCCGGGTCGTCCGGGTCGTCGTGGACGACGTCTCGGCGGCCGCCCACCTGGTAGTCGATCACCCCGATGCGACGGCCCTCCTCGGTGACCAGCGTGTGCCGGACCCCGATGCCGGGGAGGGTCGTACGTTCGATGATCACGGGGACCTCCTTCGGGCACGGCCGCCGAGGTGCCGCCGGAACCGGCCGGCGCTACGGCGACGCGGTGGATGTTCGAGATGGGCTCGCGACCTCCATGTGTCAACCATAGCCACGGGGGGTGGGCGAATCCGGGTTCCGGCCACCGGCAATCATTGCGCCCTTTCTTCGCCGGTGGTGCGCACTGCCGCGCGTGCCGTTCCCGGCGACGCTGGAGGTCCGAGGCGGTACCCGAGAAGCGAGGAGGTGGTGAGCATGACCCGCACGTCGATGGCTCCACCACCGGTGTTCGCCGGTCTCGTCGCGTCCCGATCTGCGAGCGGCGACCAGAAGCGCGTCTGAGCCCCGGCCCGCCGGCGCCGTCGAGTTGATCCGGCGCCCGCGTCCCCGGCCACGCCCCTCCCCCGCACGATCCACCGCCCCGTTGGGCACCCTGATCCGAAAGAGGTCGGTATGCCGCACCCTCTCACCACCATTCGCCCACCGGCCCGTACCGGCATGCTGATCGGCCGCTCCCACGGCAGCCGCCCGCCGGCGGCCGTCGACGAGGCGCCCGTCGCCGTGGACCTCGGCAGCAGCCTGCTGCGGATCTGGCTGGGCCCGGGCCGGACGCTGAGCGTCCCGCTCGGCCACGGCCTGCGCAGCCCCGTGGTCCGGCGCGGCCGGATCGTCGACGGTCCGGCCTGCGTCTCCGAGCTGCGGCGGATCCTGCGCGACCACCGCACCCCGGTGCCGGTCGGTGCGCTCGTCGTGGCCTGCCGGCCGGTGCTCGCCGCGCCGGCCGAGCAGGAGGCGACCCGGCGGGTGCTCGCCGCCGTGCTCGCGCCGTCCCGGCTGCTGTTCCTGGACAGCGTCCGGGCGGGCGCCATCGGCGCCGGTGCCGCCGCCGGCACGCTGCTGGTCGCCGACATCGGCGCCCAGCTCACCGAGGTGGCGCTGCTGGAGGACGGCCGGGTGGTCGCCGCCCGCCGGGCCGACGTCGGCACCCGGGACCTCAACCACGCGACGACCGCCGCGATGCTCGCCGACACCACCGCCCGGTTGGTACGCGAGCTGCGACAGGACGCGACGCTGCGGCCCCGGGTCCGCGACGCGCTGGCCCGTGGCCCGATCGTCATCGGTGACGGCGCCACCCGGCCCGACGTGACGGCCCGCCTGGTCGCCACGCTCGGCGCGACCGTCCACCGGGCCGCGTCACCCCGTACCGCCGCGCTGACCGGCGCCGGCATGGCCGCCATCTCGGCCCTGCGACACCCGCACGACACCCCGCGCCGCCCGGAAAGGAGCGCCTGACATGACGCACGCCCTCAACCGCACCGACACGCTGCGCGAACTGCTGGACCGGCAGTTCGGCGAGTACACCGACCAGCTCACCGAGCTGACGGTGCACACGCGGCAGCCCGACCACGGCGGCCACGACCCGGACACGCTGCGCCGGCTGATCGAGACCGCCCGGCAGGGCGTCGCGGACACCGCCCAGGCGCTGAAGCGGATGTCCGAGGGCACGTACGGCGTCTGCGAGCGCTGCGGGCAGGACATCCCGACCGCCCGCCTGGAGATCCTGCCCTCGGCCCGCTTCTGCGTGCCGTGTCAGCAACGGCGCTGACCACGCACGGGGCTGTCGGAGCAGGCGCCGGCCGGTAGCGTCACCGCCATGGATGTCGATGACGTCGCCGGCCGGCTCGGCGTGCCCGCCGAGGAGGTCGACCGGGTGCGCCGGCTCGCCGGTGACCTGCCCTCGGCGCCGCTGCCCTCCCGGGCGGACGCACCAGCGCTGCTGGACCGGCTCGCGGTCCGCCCCGACGACGCCGCCGAGATCCTGGCCGGCTGGCCGGCGCCCGGCTCACCACTGTGGACCCCGGAGCTGCGCTGGCTGCTGGACCGCTCGATCGCCCTGGTCCGCGCCGACCTCGGCGGCTTCGGCTGGCTGCCACCGGGCCCGGCGCTGCCCCGCGACCGGGGCCTGGCCTGGCGGCACCTCTACGCGTACGCGTACCTCGCCCTGGTCGACGTGACCCGGGCCTACCACCGCGACCACGGCGTCCCCGACGACGTGTCCTGGGCGACGCTCGCCGACCTGGGCAACAACCTCGCTGTCGACCGGCGGATGAACGGTGAGGGCTGGCCGGTCATGCAGAGCTGGCTGACGCTGCACGTGCGCGGTGGCCTCTACGAGCTGGGCCGGCTCCAGCACCAGCGCGGCGACGGCGACGCGATCGGCCTGCACATCCCGGACTCGGGACCGCTCACCCCGGAGGCGGTCGACGCGTCGCTGGAACGGGCCCGCGCGTTCTTCCCGCGCCACTTCCCCGGCGAGCACTACACCGCGTTCTCCTGCGGCTCCTGGCTGCTCGACCCGCAGTTACGCGAATACCTGCCGGAGGACTCGAACATCATCCGGTTCCAGCAGCGGTTCGCCGTGGAGCCCTACCAGGACCTGCCCGGGCTGGACGGCGACATCGAGGTGCTGCGGTTCGTGTTCCGCACCCTGGACACGCCGCTGGACCGGCTGCCGCGCCGCACCGCGCTGCAGCGCGCGGTGATCGACCACCTGCGGGCGGGCCGGCACTGGCAGTGGCGCCAGGGCCGCTTCCCGATGTAGTCACGTCAGCGGTCGCAGGCCGTCCCGGTCCGGCCCGGCCCGCGGCGTCACCGGCGCTCCGCGCGCCAGCCAGTCGTCGAGGGCGGCCGGGTCGTCGAACAGCAGCACCGACGGCCCGGCCGGGTCGGCCGCCCAGGCCCGCATCCGCCGACGCGCCCGGCCGAACCCGGTCAGGTGCCACACCAGGACGGAGTCCCGGGACAGCACGCTGCCCAGCGTCTCCCGGTTGCCGTTGCAGATCTGCTCCCCGCTGGCCAGACGCCCGAGCGTGCGGCGCAGCAGCCGCCGGAACGAGACCCCGCGCGGATAGTCCAGGCCGATCACCAGGTCGGCGCGGCCGAGGACGACGTCCCGCCAGCCGTGGTAGGCGCCGTCGAGGATCCACCTGTCGCGCCGGCAGATCGCGTCGATCCGGCGACGCTGCTCGGCCACCGGCACCTCGACCCAGCCGGGCTCCCACAGCAGGTCGTCGACCGGATACCAGGGCAGACCGAACCGCTGCGCGAGCAGCGCGGCGAGCGTCGACTTGCCGGACCCGTGGATGCCCTCGACCAGGATGCGGGCCGGGGGGTTCATGGCAGCAGCGTAGGCACCGCGCGCACCCGGCGCGATCCGGGCGGCCCGGTCAGTGCGCGACAGCGACCGCCGGATCCGCCTCCAGGCCGGCGAGCTGCGAGGGCCGTACCACGACCAGCAGCACCAGCAGCGCCGCCACCATCCCGCCGGCCACCACCAGGGCCATCGCCACCGCGCCGGTGCCGAGCACGCCCACCAGCGGCGCCGCCACCGCGCCCACGCCGAACTGCACCGCACCGAGCAGCGCGGACGCGGTGCCGGCCGCCTCGCCGTGGCGGGACAGGGCCAGCGCCGGGGCGTTCGGCATGGCCAGACCCGCCGCCGCCAGCACCACCCACAGCGACACCAGCAGCGCGGGCAGCCCGCCGAACCCGGTCGCGGCGAACACCAGCAGCGCCAGCCCGGCCACCGTGCCCCCCACCAGCGAGGCCACCAGGATCCACTGGGACGAGTAGCGGCGCAGCAGCCGCACGTTGTACTGGGTGGCGCCGATCAGGCCCACCGCCCCCGCACCGAACGCCAGCCCGAACTCCTGCTCGTCGAGCCCGTAGGTGTCCTGGAGGACGAACGACGAGCCGGCGACGTACGCGAACAGCGCCGCCATGGCCAGGCCGGCCACCAGGACCAGGCCGACGAAGACCCGGTCGCGCAGCAGCCCGCCGTAGTTCAGCACCGTCGCCACGACCCCGCCGCGCTGACGGCGCGCGGGCGGCAGCGTCTCCGGCAGGGCGAGCGTGGCCAGCACGACGAGCAGCACCCCGAAGACGCCCAGGACCACGAACACGCCACGCCAGTCGGTCCACCGCAGCACACCGCCGCCCAGCGTCGGGGCGAGGACCGGCGCTGCGCCCATCACCAGCAGCAGCCGGGACAGCATGGTCGCGAACGCCGACCCGCTGAACAGGTCACGCACCACCGCCATCGCCACCACCGCGGTCGCGGCGACACCGAGGCCCTGCACGACGCGCAGGACGCCGAGGACGGCGATGTTCGGGGCGACGACGCACAGCGCCGAGGCCACGATGTGCAGGAGGAGACCGGCGATCAGCGGACGCCGCCGCCCGACCGCGTCCGACAGCGGCCCGATCAGCAGCTGCCCGACGGCGAGCCCGGCGAGCGTCCCGGTGAGCGTCAGCTGGACCGCCGCCGACGTGGTGGCGAAGTCCGTGACGATCGCGGGCAGCGCGGGCAGGTACATGTCGATGGTCAGCGGACCCACGGCGATCAGCGAGCCGAGGACGAGCACGAGCCTCAGGCGCCGGCCTCGGCTCATCAGGTCGCCCGGGGTGGGCGTCGGGGTGGCATCGGTCGTCTGGGTTACTTCCGTCCGGCCGACGTGCGACCGGGCGGAAGAGGGTGCGGCACTCACACCCTGAGTCAAATGCGCCTCCGGTGATCACATTCCCGCATCGGCGAGAGGTAACGCAGGTCACGCCGCTGCGGCGCGGTTTCCGGCGCGACCGGCGGGCGCGCAACGTCGTTGCACGGTGTACCGGCACGATCTAGGCTCGGACGGTCCGAGCAGCAGGGAGACCAGACATGACGGGCGACGACGACATCTCCGGGTGAGCCCCGCAGATGCGACAGACCACCGGCACGCGCGAGTCAGCGCCGAACGCCGTGGTCGCCTCGTCCTTCCCCGAGACCATGTCCCCCGCCGGGCGGCTGAGGTCCGCCCGCCCTCACCTTCGAGGTCGTCTTCCCGATGTCCGACTCCTACGTCGTCTGCTCGAACCTGACCTTCTCCTGGCCGGACGACACCCCGGTCTTCCAGAACCTCTCCTTCACGCTCGGCGGCGGCCGGACCGGACTGGTCGCGCCGAACGGTGCCGGCAAGAGCACGCTGCTCAAGCTGATCGCCGGCGAGTACCGGCCGGCCGCCGGGTCGGTCACCGTCGACGGCGTGCTGGGCTACCTCCCGCAGACCCTGCCGCTCGCCGCCGACCTCACCGTGGCGGAGGTGCTGGAGATCGCCCCGCTGATCGCGGCGCTGCACGCCATCGAGGCCGGCGACGCCGACGAGAAGCACTTCACCACCATCGGCAACGACTGGGACATCGAGGAGCGCACCCGCGCCCAACTCGACCGGCTCGGTCTCGGCGACCTCGCCTTCGACCGGCGCCTGGGCACGCTCAGCGGTGGGCAGGTGGTCTCCCTCGGCCTGGCGGCGCAACTGCTGAAGCAGCCCGACGTGCTGCTGCTGGACGAGCCGACGAACAACCTCGACCTGGACGCCCGGCGCCGGCTCTACGACGTGCTGGAGCAGTGGCACGGCTGCCTGCTGCTGGTTAGCCACGACCGGGCGCTGCTGGACCGGATGGACCGCATCGCCGAACTCGACCGCGGCGAGATGCGGTTCCACGGCGGCAACTTCACCGCGTACGAGGCGGCCGTGCGCGCGGCGCAGGAGGTGGCGGAGAAGAACGTCCGCAGCGCCGAACAGGAACTCAAGCGGGAGAAGCGCGAGTTGCAGGAGGCCCGCGAGCGGGCGGCCCGCCGAGCCGGCAACGCCGCCCGCAACCTCAAGAACGCGGGTCTGGCGAGGATCGTCGCCGGCGGCCTGAAGCGGGACGCGCAGGTGTCCGCGGGCAAGGCGAACGAGATGCACTCGGGACGGGTCGACGACGCCCGGGCGCGGCTCGACGAGGCCGAGCGGGCCCTGCGCAACGAGCAGACGATCACGGTGGAACTGCCCGCCACCACCGTGCCGGCCGGACGCACCCTCCTGAACGCCGAGCGGGTCCGGATCCGGCACGGCGGGCGGCACCTGTTCGCCGCCGACGGCGTCGACCTGACGATCCGCGGTCCGGAACGGATCGCCCTGCTCGGCGCCAACGGCGTCGGCAAGTCCACCCTGCTGCGCCTGATCGCCGGCGACCTGGAACCCCACAGCGGCCGGATCACGCGCGCCGACGGCCGCATCGCGTACCTGTCGCAGCGGCTGGACCTGCTGGACCTGGACCGGACCGTGGCGGAGAACCTGGCCGCGTTCGCGCCGCAGGCCCCCGACGCGCAGCGGATGAACCTGCTCGCCCGCTTCCTGTTCCGCGGCCCGCGAGCGCACCTTCCGGTCGGGGTGCTCTCCGGCGGTGAGCGGCTGCGCGCCACACTGGCCTGCGTCCTGGGCGCCGAACCCGCGCCGCATCTCCTCCTGCTCGACGAGCCGACGAACAACCTCGACCTGGTCAGCGTCGGTCAGTTGGAGGGCGCGCTCGACGCGTACCGCGGCGCACTGCTGGTGGTCAGCCACGACGAGCGGTTCCTCACCGCGATCAACGTCGGCCGCTGGCTGCGCCTGGCCGACGGGCGTCTGGTGGAGACCGGTCCCCCGGACGCCGGCTGACCGGCCCGCCGCGCCCGCCGGCGGCGACCGGCCGCCCGGTCAGACCGCTGGCAGGCGGACCACGAACCGGCACCCGCCGGTGACGTTGTGCGCGTGCACCCGCCCGCCGTGCGCCTCCACCAGCCCGCGCACGATCGCCAGCCCCAGCCCGCCGCCGGCCGGCGCCGCCTCGCCGGTGGCGGCCGGTGCGGGGGTACGGGCCCGGGTCCCCCGGAACGCCACGTCGAACACCCGGGGCAGGTCCGCCTCCGGGATGCCGCCGCAGGTGTCGGAGACGGCGAGCCACGCGTCGGTGTCCTCCCGGCCGGCGTCGATGCGGACAGTGCCGTCCGGTGGCGTGTACCGCACCGAGTTGACCAGCAGGTTCGTCACGACGCGGGCGAGTTCGGCCTCGGCCGCCCGGACGGTCGGCCAGCCGGTCTCCGGGGCGACGACACGCACCCGCCGGTCGGCGGCCAGCGGCGCGGTGGCGGCGATCGCGTCGGACACGACGTCACCGAGCGGCACCGGGGACAGCGCGGGCCGCAGCGCTCCGGCGTTGATCCGGGACAGCTCGAACAGGTCGTCGACCAGGCGCGTCATCCGGTCCGTCTCGACCCGGATCCGGCGGTGGTACTCGGCCACCGCCGCCGGCTCGTCGACCACCCGGTCCTCCAGCGCCTCCGCCATCGCCCGCAGGCCCGCGAGCGGCGTACGCAGGTCGTGGGAGACCCACGCGACCAGCTCGCGGCGGCCGGCCTCCAGCTGCCGTTCCCGCTGCCGGGCCTGGTCGGCCCAGACCGCCGCCTGCGCGAGCCGGCGGGCGAACGCCACCCCGACGGCCAGGCTGACCGCCGCGGACGCCGCGACCGTCACGAGGACGACCTGGAGGTCGTGCGCGGACAGGAACATGGCCTGGGCGACGGCGGTGACGCCGGCCGTCACCGAGGCGATCGTGACCGCGAGCAGCACCGCGATGTGCGCGAGGATCGACCGGCGGCGCACCAGCCGCAGCGCGCAGGCGCCGAGCGCGCCGACGACCGCGCCGGCCAGCAGGGCGTAGAAACCGATGACCAGCAGCTCGTTCACCGGGACTCCTGCGGCTCGTAGCGGTAGCCGACGCCCCACACGGTGACGATGCGCCGGGGCTGCGCGGGGCAGTCCTCGATCTTCTCCCGCAGCCGGCGGACGTGGACGGTGACAGTGGACTGGTCGCCGAACCGCCAGCCCCACACGCGGTCCAGCAGTTCGGCTCGCGACCACGCGCGCCCCGGATTGGCCAGCAGGAACGCGAGCAGGTCGAACTCCCGTACGGTCAGGCCGAGCGGCCGCCCGCCGCGTTCGGCGATGCGGCGGTCGATGTCCGCGGTGAGGTCGCCGTCGCGCAGCACCCCCGCCGGTCCCCGGTCGGGCGGGGCCGCGCGCCGCAGCACCGACCTGATGCGCAGCACCAGTTCGCGCGGCGAGAACGGCTTGGTCACGTAGTCGTCCGCGCCGACCTCCAGCCCGGCGACCCGGTCCGCCTCGTCCCCGAGCGCGGTGAGCATGACCACCGGCAGGCCGGGTAGCCGGCGACGCAGCCGCCGGCACACCTCGATGCCGTCGAGACCCGGCATCATCAGGTCGAGGACCACCAGGTCGGGCGGCTCCTGCTCGGCGGCGGCGAGCGCGTCGGCCCCGTCGAAGGACAGCCGGACCCGGCAGCCATCCTGTTCCAGATACCGCCGGACGACGTCGCTCACCGTCCGGTCGTCGTCGACGACGAGCACGTAGCGCCCCATGCGCCAGACGCTACCCACCGGCGTCCCGGCACGGCGGCCCGCGGTCGACCCGTAAGCGGACGGAAAGATCTTTGCGGCGGGTCCGGGCCTACCGTCGGAGCATGGGCAGAAGACGTGTGGTGTTGGCGGGGCTCGCCGTCGTGGCCGTCACCGGTCTCGCGGTGGGTCTGTACCTGTTCCAGCCGTGGCGGCTGGTGACCGACCGTGAGGTACGCGAGGCGCTGCCGTCGGTGACGGAACCGCAGCCGCAGCCGGCCGGCACGAGCGGCCCGCCGCCGACCGTCGCACCGCCCGCCGACGTGGTCCTCGCCGCCGGGGACTTCGTCACGCACGAACACGACACGTCGGGCCGGGCGCAGCTGGTCCGTCTCGCCGACGGCCGCCGCCAGCTGCTCCTGCGCGGACTGGACACGTCGGACGGTCCGGACCTGCGGGTCTGGCTCACCGACCGGAAGGTGCTGCCCGGCCGGGCGGGCTGGCAGGTGTTCGACGACGGCCGCTGGGTCGAGCTGGGCCGGCTCAAGGGCAACATCGGCGACCAGGTGTACGACATCCCGGCGTCGGTGGACCTGGACGGGCTGCGCAGCGTGTCGATCTGGTGCAAGCGGTTCGCGGTGTCGTTCGGCGCGGCGCCGCTGGCCGCTGTGACGGGATCGGCGCCGGCCTGACGCCTGTGCCGCCGGCCCCGGACGCTGGGCTACGCTGCGGGAAGCGCTGGTTCACCCGGTCGGCGACGGCCGGGTGTCGTAAGAGGGAACCCGGTGTAAGTCCGGGACTGCCCCGCAGCGGTGAGTGGGAACGACCGCCGTCAACAGCACTGGGCCACCGGCCTGGGAAGCGACGGCCAGTAGGCGACCTCGTGTCACGCCCGCGAGTCCGAAGACCTGCCCGCGTCGCGCGTACCACCGGTGCGCGCCGCCGTCGACCTCGCGGGTGGGTCGGGCGGGTGACACGCCGCGCGGTACGCCGTCGGCGTGCCCTCGACGTGCACACCCCGGCCGGTCGGCGGTCCGCTTCTGCGAGGACGGAACCGCACTGTGCCCGACACCATCACGCTCACCGGCCGACCACCGTCGGCCTCGCACCTGACCCTGTCGCAGATCATGGACCAGCACCACACCAACCTGATGGGCACGGTCCACGGCGGGCGCATCCTCAACCTGATCGACTCGGTCGCCGGGGTGGTCGCCGCCCGCCACTCCGACGGTCCGGCCGTCACCGCCGCCATCGACGAGACCGCGTTCCTGCGCGCCGTGCGCGTCGGGGACGTGGTGCACGTCGACGCCCGGATCACCTGGGCCGGCCGCAGCTCGATGGAGGTGGCGGTGAAGGTCAGCGCGGATCGGTGGGACCGCGCGGTGCCGCCGGTGGACGTGGCGACCGCGCACCTGGTGATGGTGGCGGTGGACGACGACGGCCAGCCCCGGCCGGTGCCGCCGCTGCGCACCGAGACCGACGGCGACCGGCGGCGCTACCGGGAGGCGCAGATCCGGCGCGAACACCGGCTGGCGCTGCGCCGGGCCCTGCTCGACGGCGCCGGGGAGGGCTGAGCGGTGCTCGGACTCTCCGCCGCCACGCTCGCGGGCTACCTGGCCGCGATCGTGGTGCTCATGCTCACCCCGGGGCCGGACATGATGTTCGTGCTCGCGAACGCCACCCGGTACGGCGCGCGGGCGGGCGCGGTGGCCGCGCTCGGCGTCGCCGCCGGGGAGGCGGTGCACGTCGCCGCCGTGGTGGCCGGGCTCGCCACCGTCATCGCCGCGTCCCCGGTGCTGTTCACCGCGATCCGGTGGGCGGGCGCGGCGTACCTGATCGTGCTGGGTCTGCGGGCGCTGCGCGGCGCCGGCCGGCCGGCGCCGCCGCCGACCGGCCGGACGGCGGGGGCGGCCGGGCGTTCCGGCGCGGGCTGCTGACGAACCTGCTCAACCCGAAGATGATCCTGTTCAGCGTGGCGTTCCTGCCGCAGTTCGTCCGGCCCGAGGCGGGCCCGGTCGCGGCGCAGCTGGTGCTGCTCGGCGTGCTGTTCGTCGCGGTGCAGCTCACCGTGGACCTGGCGCTCGGCGTGGGCGCCGGGCGGTTCGCCCGCCGGTGGGGCGACAGCCGCTGGTCGCGGCGGGTCGACCGGCTCTGCGCTGTCGCCTTCGTCGCGCTCGGCGTCCGGCTGGCCGCCGGCTGACGGGCTGCGGGCGGGCGCGGCGCCGGGCGGCCGGCTCAGCCGGGATGCGCTGCCGTCTCCCGGGACGCCGGCACGACCGGCGTCCCGGACGCGGGCGGCCGCTCGCGGTCCAGGTGCAGGCGCAGCAGCAACCAGCCCAGTGAGACGCCGCCGATGAACACGTACGCGGGCTGGGTGCCGAAGGTGTCCCAGCAGGTGTGCAGCGTGACGGCGGCGGCGAAGGTGAGCAGGAACGCCGCCAGCTTCCGGCCGCCGGGCGCGGCGGCGAACGCGAACAACGCGGCGGCGGTCAGCCCGGTCCAGGCCAGGTGCGCGGCGGGCGCGGTGAGGCCGCGTACCAGCAGCGTCTGCTCGACCTCGCCGAGGTTGCCCTGCGATCCGACGAACGCGGCGAACGCGTAGCCCATGGTTTCCAACGCGGCGAACCCGGCGCCGGAGGCCACGCCGATCACCAGCCCTTCCGCCGGTGACCGGTGCCGGTGCCACAGCAGCAGGATGCCGGCCGGCACGATCAGCTTCGCGGTCTCCTCGGCCAGGCCGACGAGCGCCATCGGCAGGACGCCGAGCCGGTGCAGCGCGTCGTACTCCAGCCAGCCCGCCGCGACCACGCCGATCACGCCGCCGAGCAGCGCGGCGACGCCGACGACGGAACCGGGGACGGGGCGGCGGCCCGGGAGGCTCTGGGCGAAGGCCAGGAACGTGGCCGGGGCGACGGACGCGCCGAGCAGGATCAGCGCCGGCACGAACGTGACGGTGCCGGTGCCGGTGCCGGTGCCGGCCAGTGTCTCCAGCACCAGCAGGTGGAGCCCGACGCCGACGAGCAGGACCGCCACCCACGCCCAGCGGCGTCCGGTATTCCCCATACGCCGAGTATCGCGCCCGGCGGCGAGCGCCGGCATCGGGGGTAGGCACTGTGGACAGCGAGATCCATCCGACACGCCCGACACGACATCTGGTGTTGCCCAACCGCCCTCACCGCCATATATGGTGGTGCCGCAGCTGGTTCGGCCGAGTCCTCACGGGCGGGGCCGAGGCAAGAGGGAACCCGGTGGGAATCCGGGACTGCCCCGCAGCGGTGAGTGGGAACGACAGCCGTCAACAGCACTGGGCCACCGGCCTGGGAAGCGACGGCCGGTAGGCGACCGGCGACCCCGGTCGGGCCCACGAGTCCGAAGACCTGCCAGCGCGCCGTGCGCCTCCGCGTACGGCGGTCGGAGGTCGCGCGGGACGACCGACGCCAGCAGCCGGGCCGGCCCTGCGCCGCGCCCGTTGGCGTCTCCCGCCGTCTCCAGACGGTGACAGCGAGGAGAGGTCATGACGGTCGTGCAGGAGAGTCCCCCGTCCACCGGCGGCGGGTCCGAGCCCCGCCGGCTCGCGATGCGGGTACGCAAGCGGGACGGCGACACCGAGCCGGTGGACGTCAACAAGATCGTGCGGGCGGTCGAGCGCTGGGTCGCCGACCTGGACGAGGTGGACCCGCTGCGGGTGGCCACGAAGACGATCAGCGGGCTCTACGACGGGGCGACCACCGCCGAGCTGGACCGGTTGTCGATCCAGACCGCGGCGGAGCTGATCGGCGAGGAGCCGCAGTACTCGAAGCTGGCGGCGCGGCTGCTGGCCGCGTACGTGGACAAGGAGGTCCGCGGCCAGGGCGTGGCGAGCTTCAGCCAGTCGATCGCGTACGCCCACGGGCTGGGGCTGATCGGCGACGAGACGGCCGAGTTCGTGGCCCGGCACGCCCGCAAGCTCGACGACGCCGTGGACCCGGACGGTGACCGGCGGTTCGAGTACTTCGGACTGCGTACCGTGGCGGACCGCTACCTGCTGCGGCACCCGCAGACGCGGCTGGTGGTGGAGACGCCGCAGTACTGGCTGCTGCGGGTGGCCTGCGGGCTGTCCCGCACCCCCGGCGAGGCGGTCGGGTTCTACCGGCTGATGTCCAGCCTGGCCTACCTGCCCAGCTCCCCCACGCTGTTCAACTCCGGCACCCGGCACACCCAGATGTCGTCGTGCTTCCTGGTCGACTCGCCGCGCGACGAGCTGGACTCGATCTACGAGCGGTACCACCAGGTGGCGAAGCTGTCGAAGTTCTCCGGCGGCATCGGCATCGCCTGGTCGCGGGTGCGCGGCCGGGGCGCGCTGATCCGGGGCACCAACGGGCGGTCCAACGGCATCGTGCCGTTCCTCAAGACACTCGACGCCGGAGTGGCGGCGGTCAACCAGGGCGGCCGGCGCAAGGGCGCGGCCTGCGTATACCTGGAGCCGTGGCACCCGGACGTGGAGGAGTTCCTGGAGCTGCGGGACAACACCGGCGAGGAGTCCCGGCGTACGCACAACCTCAACCTGGCCAACTGGATCCCGGACGAGTTCATGCGCCGGGTCGAGGCCGACGGCGAGTGGTCGCTGGTCGACCCCTCGGACGCCCCGGAACTGCCCGACCTGTACGGCGAGGCGTTCGACGCCGCGTACCGGGCGGCGGAGAAGAACGCGGTGCGCACGGTGAAGGCCCGGGATCTGTACGGGCGGATGATGCGCACGCTCGCGCAGACCGGCAACGGCTGGATGACGTTCAAGGACGCCGCGAACCGGCTGTCCAACCAGACCGGTGAGCCGGGCAACGTGATCCACCTGTCCAACCTGTGCACGGAGATCCTGGAGGTCAACGACGACACCGAGACCGCGGTGTGCAACCTCGGCTCGGTGAACCTCGGCGCCCACGTCACCGCCGACGGGGTGGACTGGGAGCGGCTGCGCGCCACGGTGCGTACGGCGGTGATCTTCCTCGACCGGGTGATCGACATCAACTACTACCCGGCCGAGCAGGCGGCGGCGTCCAACCCGCGCTGGCGGCCGGTCGGGCTCGGGCTGATGGGGTTGCAGGACGCGTTCTTCACGCTGCGCCTGCCGTTCGACTCCGCCGAGGCGAAGGAGTTGTCCACACGCGTGCAGGAGGAGATCCTGCTGACCGCGCTGGAGACCTCCGCCGGGCTGGCCGAGCGGTTCGGCCCGCATCCGGCGTACCCGCAGACCCGGGCCGCCAAGGGTGACCTGCACCCGGACCTGTGGGGCGCGGAGCCGGCGCAGGCCGGCCGGTGGGCGGCGCTGCGCGAGCGGATCGCCGCAGGCGGGCTGCGCAACTCGCTGCTGGTGGCGATCGCGCCGACCGCCACCATCGCCTCCATCGCCGGCTGCTACGAGTGCGTCGAGCCGCAGGTGTCCAACCTGTTCAAGCGCGAGACCATGTCCGGGGAGTTCCTGCAGGTCAACACGTACCTGGTGCGGGAGCTGAAGGCGCGCGGGCTGTGGACGCCGCAGGTCCGCGACCGGATCAAGCGGGCCGAGGGCTCGGTGCAGGACATCACCGAGCTGCCCGCGCCGGTGCGGGAGCTGTTCCGCACCGCCTGGGAGCTGCCGCAGCGGGCGCTGATCGACCTGGCCGCGGCGCGGGCACCCTTCGTCGACCAGTCCCAGTCGCTGAACCTGTTCCTGAGCGCGCCGACCATCGGCAAGCTGTCCTCGATGTACCTGTACGCCTGGAAAGCCGGGCTGAAGACCACCTACTACCTGCGATCCCGTCCCGCCACCCGCATCCAGCAGGCCACCGTCGCGCCGGTGCTCGCCCCGGTCGCCGGCGTGGTCTCCGCCGTGAGCGACGACGAGGCGCTGGCCTGTTCCCTGGAGAACCCCGAGAGCTGCGAGGCATGCCAGTGACCACCACCGCACCGACCCGGCACATGCTGCTCGACCCCGGCATGGACCTGACCCTGCGGCCGATGCGCTACCCGCGCTTCTTCGACCGGTTCAAGGACGCCATCAAGAACACCTGGACGGTCGAGGAGGTCGACCTGCACGGAGACCTCGCCGACCTGGCGAAGCTGTCGGCGGCGGAACGGCACCTGGTGTCGCGGCTGGTGGCGTTCTTCGCCACCGGCGACACCATCGTCGCCAACAACCTGGTGCTCAACCTCTACCAGCACGTCAACTCGCCCGAGGGTCGGCTCTACCTGTCCCGGCAGCTGTTCGAGGAGGCGGTGCACGTCCAGTTCTACCTCAACCTGCTCGACACGTACGTGCCGGACGAGAAGGAACGGTTCGCCGCGTTCGCCGCGGTGGAGAACATCCCGTCGATCGCCCGCAAGGCCGAGTTCTGCTTCCGGTGGATCGACTCCATCTTCGAACTGCGGGAACTGCGGACCCGGGCGGACCGGCGGGCGTTCCTGCTCAACCTGATCTGCTTCGCCGCGTGCATCGAGGGCCTGTTCTTCTACGGCGCGTTCGCCTACGTCTACTTCCTGCGCTCCCGGGGCCTGCTCAACGGGCTGGCCTCCGGCACCAACTGGGTGTTCCGGGACGAGTCGATGCACATGGCGTTCGCCTTCGACGTGGTGGAGACCGTACGCGCCGAGGAGCCGGACCTGTTCGACGACGAGATGCAGCGGCAGGTGCGGGAGATGCTGGCCGAGGCGGTGGAGTGCGAGGTGAGCTTCGCCGAGGACCTGCTCGGGCAGGGGGTGCCCGGGATGTCGCTGGCCGACATGCGCGAGTACCTCCAGCACGTGGCCGACCGGCGCCTGGCGGTGCTCGGCATCGCGCCGATGTACGGCAGCGGCAACCCGTTCGCGTTCATGGAGTTGCAGGACGTGCAGGAGCTGTCCAACTTCTTCGAGCGCCGGGTGTCGGCGTACCAGGTCGGGGTGACCGGCAGCGTCACGTTCGACGACGACTTCTGAGCCGGACACGACGAAGCCGGCAGGCCGGGAGTCCCGGCCTGCCGGCTTCGTGTCACCGCGGCGTCGGTTACCGCAGGAAGCGGTCCAGCGCGGCCTCGATGGTGCCGCTGTCCGGCGACGCGTACGACTTCATCGTCACCTTGTTGTAGGAGATGAAGCTCGGGCAGCGGGCGGCCGGCGCGTTCACCGTGCCGCCGTCACCGATCTTCTCGGCGGTCTTCGCGGCGTGGAAGGTCAGCGTGTACCGCGAGGAGATGTACTCGACGGTGACGACCTTGTCCTCGCTGTTCTTGTACTGGCACTTCTTCGGCGTGCCCTCGCTGCCCTCGACCATCTTGAGGCAGCCGATGACGGACACCGTGGCGAAGTCCGCCGACTTGGCGTAGTACGGCTTGGCCGAGCTGACCGTCTTCTGCGACCAGAACGACGGCCGGTCCGGGGAGTTGGAGAAGACGTACGCCTTCGAGCCCGCCGGCGCGGTGTACGGGGCGGCGTTGAGGATCGGTCCCCCGTCGCAGACCGCCGACATCTCGCTGGCGTACCGCGCGGTGATCGCGTCGTTGTTGGTGGGTCCGTCCGGCCCGGTCGACTCGGGCGCGTCCGCGCTGGGGGTCGCGGACGGACTGCTGTCCGGGCCGGGGGTGGCGCTGCCCGAGGCGACCGGCTGCGGGTCGTCCTCGTCGCCGTTGAAGGCGACGTAGGCGAGCCCGCCGCCGCAGCAGAGCAGCGTCAGCGTCACCGCACCGGCGGCGAGGCCGACGATCAGCCCCTTGCTCTTGCCGCCGCCGCCCTGGGGCGTGCCGGGCGCGTAGGGCGCGGCCGGCGGCGGGAAGCCGGCCTGCCCCGGGTACGAGACCGCGGGCTGCGGCGCCCCGTACGGCGCGCCGGAGGCCGGCTGCGATCCATAGGGTGCGCCGGAAGCGGGCTGGGCGCCGTAGGGCGCGCCGGAGGCCGGCTGCGAACCGTACGGGGCACCTGACGCCGGTGGCGAGCCGTAGGGCGCGCCGGAGGCCGGCTGGGCGCCGTACGGGGCGTTCGGGTCGGGCTGGTTGCCCCACGCTCCGGCGTTCGGGTCCGGATAGCCTCCGTAGGGAGGGTGATTGTCACTCATCTGAGGTTCTTCCACCTGTCGTCCGTGGTTCCGGCGATCAACCACTTCGCAGCGTAATGACGGCTGCAAATCCAGGATCGCCGACATTCGATCGGTCGTTCACCAGCCGTGCCGGGGTGGCTCCGGTGCGTGCCTCCGCGAATCCGGTCCCGGGCCGCCCACCAGGGGCGACGGCGCCGGGGAACGTTGCGCCGCAACGAATCGACCCGTCGGCAGCCGTTCCGTACCCGGCTTTCGGGTCGCTCAAAAATGTGACGTACGCAACACAATGGCCGGCGTGGGCGACCCCTCGCCGGGCGGCGGCGGACCACATCCCGGGACAGCCTTTAGTGAGTGCCGTCTATATTGACGTGCGTCACAGGCGTGGACAGAATCCCAGCACCACCACCAGGACCCCTCCGGGAGGGCCCCATGATCCGTCCCCGCCTGCCGCTGACGCGGACCGCCACCAGACTCGCCGCGGTCGCCGCGGCCACCGCCGGCGTGCTGCTCGCGGTCACCGCACCCGCCGTCGCCGCCGCGCCCGCCGGGCGGTACGTCGCGCTCGGCGACTCCTACACCTCGGCGCCGCTCGTGCCCACCCAGGTCGACCTGAACTGCCTGCGCTCCAACCGCAACTATCCGTCCCTGGTCGCCGCGGCCGCCGGCTCGTCGTCGTTCGCCGACGTGAGCTGCTCCGGGGCCACCACCGAGGACATCCTGTCCGGCGGCGACGGTGCGCTGGGCATCGCGCTGCCGCCGCAGGTCAGCGCCGTCACCTCGGCCACCGCGCTGGTGACCGTCCAGATCGGCGGCAACGACATCGGCTTCGCCGGCATCATCGGCGACTGCGCCGAGGCGAGCGTGAGCAGTCCCCTCGGCTCGCCCTGCAAGGACCGGTTCACCGCGGGCGGCACCGACCAGTTGCGGGCCCGGATCGCCGCCACCGCGCCCAAGGTGACAGCGGTGTTGCGGGCGGTCCGCCAGGCCGCGCCGAACGCGCGCGTGGTGGTGCTCGGCTACCCGGCGATCCTGCCCGACAGCGGATACGGCTGCTGGCCGGTGGTGCCGATCGCCTACCAGGACGTGCCGTACCTGCGTGGCGTCCAGAAGGCGCTCAACACGATGCTCGCCGACACCGCGGCGGCGGGCGGGGCGAGCTACGCCGACGTCTACACCCCGTCGATCGGCCGGGACGCGTGCAAGAGCAGCGGCACCCGCTGGGTGGAGGGACTGGTGCCGCAGAACTCCGCCGCGCCGTTCCACCCGAACGCCCGGGGCGAGCAGGGCATGGCCACCGCCCTGCTGGCGCACCTGAACTGAGCCCGCCCGCGTGAGCCGGTCCCACTCTCGGCGGGACCGGCTCACGTCCCGCGGCTCAGACCCGGGTGATGCGGACCGCGTCGGCGACCACGTACCCGGTCCCGGCGCTCCAGCGGCTCACCCCGACCTTGTCGCCCGTCCCGGCGGCGAGCGTGAACACGCCGAGCGAGACCCAGCGCCCGCCGCCGGTGCGCTGGTCGACCGTCACCGTCCGGTTGCCGGTCGTGGTGGCCACGAGGTACGGGGTGCGGTCGTTGTAGCCGCTGTCGGCCGGGTACCACACCGAGACCTCGTAGCTGCCGCTCGCGGGCAGGGTCGTCCGGAACCAGGCCACGTCGCTCGCAGGGGTCGGCGCGGCGAAGCGGTAGTCGGCGCCGTACCGCTGCCCGGAGTACGCCGACGTGCCCCACGCCGCGCCGGCGGTGAACCCGCCCGCCGTGCCGTTGTCCACTGTCACACTCCACGGCGCGGGCGTCGCCGTGCCGGCCCGGAGGTCGAGGTAGTTGCGGTCGATCTTCATGGTCACGCCGCCCCACGTCTCGGTGACGTCGCCGGAGTACTGGTGCAGGCGCTGCTGGTCGGCGTAGCGGTCGTCGGCGCAGTACGTGCCCCCGTCGGTGTCCGCGACGCCGTTCCACCAGGCGATCCAGATCTGGTCCAGGCGCAGGTAGCGGGTGTCGTGGTACGCGCCGCAGACGTCGGTGATGCCGGACGAGCCGCTGGAGTACATGCCGGCGAGGTAGCCGCGCGTGTGCAGGCGCTCGACCCAGCCGGAGAGGAAGGAGAGCACGGCGGCGCGGCAGGAGGCGCTCGTCGGGTACTGCTCGATGTCGTTGTAGAGCGTGCTGCCCGCGCCGATGCCGAGCGCCGTCGCCGCCGCGACCGCGCTGTCCGCCGCGGTCCGGCCCTGCCCGCGCGCGGTGGCCGGGTCGGCGGACATCTTCGGCGTACGGGTGCCGCACGGCGCCTGGTAGCCCAGCTCGATCGGGATGAGCCGCCAGCCCTTACGGGTCTGGTCGGCCACCCAGGTCGCGGTCAGGTTGGGCTGGGCGCACGTGCGGCTGCCGCCGCTGATGTAGACGCCGACCGCGCGGTACGGCGACGCGGTCAGCCAGGCGTCCATCGCGGCCTGGGACGGCGCGGTGCAGGTGTCGAAGCCCTTACCGGTGTACGTGCCGGGCTGCGGGCCGACCGCTGCCGCGACGGCCGGCTCGGCGGTGCCCGTGGTCCCGGCGCGGGCCGGGACGGCCGGAGCCGGACCGGCCGCGGCCGCGACGACGGCGAGAAGTGTCAGGGCCGTGGCGATCGCTCTCATCGGCGCCCCTCCTGTGAAGGATTCCTCGCCCGGCGGCGAGACATGGGCAGGATTTCTACCACGCATCGACGAACGACGACAGACGGTCGTGGCGGAAGTTTTCACAATGGAAACGATCATTGAAGGGTATCGACAAGCGCCCGGCGCCGGGATAGCGTGCTCACACTCACATGCGTCGATCAGTGAAGCGCCGTCACCCGAGGAGCGCCATGCCCACGTCACGATCCCCCCGTCTGCGACGCCGAGGTCTGCTCGGCGTACCCGCCCTGGTGGCCGCCGCGGTCACCGTGGCCGTCCGTCCCGGCGCGGCGCACGCGGCGCCGAAGGCCGAGTGCCTCGCCGACCTGCTCCGGGAGCAGTGATGGCGACCATTCCCTGGCTGGTGGACGTGCTGCGGGCCGCCGGCGTGCAGGTGGTGGTCGAGGGCGACTGGCTCAACCGGATGCGCTCCGGCTCGTTCGACCCGATCGGCGTGCTCTGGCACCACACCGCTGCCACGTCCAGCGCCACCAACCCGCACCCGGCGCTGAACATCTGCATCAACGGCCGCTCCGACCTGCCCGGCCCGCTCTGCCAGGCGCTCGTGGACTACCACGGCGTGTTCCACGTGATCTCGGCCGGCCGATGCAACCACGCCGGCACCAGCGGCGGCAGCGGCCCGATCCCGGCCGGGGACGGCAACACCCTGATGATCGGGTGGGAGATCGACTACAACGGCGTCGACCAGCGGATGACCACCGCCCAGTACAACGCGAGCATCGCGGCCACCGCCGCCGTGCTCAAGCGGCTCGGCCGGGACTCCAGCTACGCCCGGGGGCACCGCGAGACCAGCACCACCGGCAAGATCGACCCGTCCTTCATCGACCTGAACACGATGCGCGCCGACGTGGCCGCCAAGATGGCCGGCGGCGGCACCGGCTGGACGTCGATCGTGGACAACGCCACCGCGGGCCGGTTCACCGCCAGCGCCAGCTGGGGCACCTCGACGTACTCCGGGCAGCGCTACGGCGCCGACTACCGCTACGCGGACCCGGTCGCCGCGAGCGACGCGGCCTGGTACAAGTTCAACGTCCCGCGCACCGGCAACTACCGGGTCGAGGCGTGGTGGCCGGCGAACGCGGGCTACAACGCGGCCACGCCGTACATCGTCGCCACCACCACCGGCAACCGGACCGTCGTCGTCGACCAGCGGGCGACCGGCGGGCAGTGGCGCTCACTCGGCACGTTCACGCTGCCGGCCGGGGACGCCAACCGCGTCGCGGTCAGCCGGTGGAGCTCCGCCGCCGGCCTGGTCATCGCCGACGCGATCCGGCTGACCGAGGTCTGAACCCGAGGATGCGGCCGGGTGGCGCCCCACCCGGCCGCATCCGTCGTGGAGTCAGCGCAGCGACCGGAAGGCCGCCCGCATCTCCTGCGCGAACAACTCCGGCTGCTCCCAGGCGGCGAAGTGCCCACCCCGGTCCAACTGGTTGTAGTGAATCAGGTTCGGGTACGCCCGCTCCGCCCAGCTACGCGGCGCGAGCAGGATCTCGTCCGGGAACTGGCTCACCGCCGCCGGCACCTGGACGCCCTTGGCGGCGAAGAACGACAGCGCATTCTGCGCGTACAGCCGGGCCGAGGACACCCCCGTGTTCGTCAGCCAGTAGAGCGTGACGTTGTCCAGGATGTCGTCGCGGCTCAGGCCGCCCGGCCGGCCCGCGAAGGCGGCGCAGATCAGGTCCAGGCTCGCCGCGTCGTGGTCGAGCATGAACGTCGCCAGCCCGGCCGGCGAGTCGGCGAGCGCCGTCAGCGTCTCCGGACGGGTGGTCATGATCAGCGCGTACGCGGAGTGCTTCCAGAAGAAGTCGATCCGCTCGCAGGCGGCCCGCTCCTCGTCCGAGAGCCCGGCCGGCAGCTGCGCGAGGGGGTTGTTCACGCCGGTGATGCCACTCTGCAGCAACGCGTCGATGTCCGGCGGCACCACGCAGGGCATGTTCGTGTGGATGCCGGCCAGCTCCGGCGGCGCCTGCACGCCGAGCATGTCGGTGATCAGCGCGCCCCAGTCGCCGCCCTGGGCCACGAAGCGGGTGTAGCCCAGCCGCCGCATCAGCTCGGTCCAGGCGCGGGCGATGTGCTGCGGGTCCCAGCCGGGCCGGTCCGGCTTGCCGGAGAAGCCGTAACCGGGCATCGACGGGATCACCAGGTGGAACGCGTCCGAGGCGCTGCCGCCGTGTGCCGTCGGGTCGGTGAGCGGGCTGATGATCTTCAGCTGTTCGATCACCGACCCCGGCCAGCCGTGCGTGACGATCAGCGGCAGCGCGTCGGCGTGCGGCGAGCGCACGTGGATGAAGTGGATGTCCAGGCCGTCGATCTCGGTGACGAAGTTCGGCAGGTCGTTCAGCCGCGCCTCGACCCTGCGCCAGTCGTACTCGGTGGCCCAGTAGCGGGCGAGCGCCTGGCTGGTCTCCAGCGGCACGCCCTGCGACTGGTCGTCCACCGTCTG
The DNA here is from genome assembly GCF_050948515.1 of Micromonospora sp. CA-248089. Taxonomy (NCBI): domain Bacteria; kingdom Bacillati; phylum Actinomycetota; class Actinomycetes; order Micromonosporales; family Micromonosporaceae; genus Micromonospora; species Micromonospora sp. CA-248089. The sequence continues at coordinate 2,726,036 of NZ_CP192016.1, read as the reverse complement.
CCGCTCCGGCCAGCGGGTGGCCGCGAGCCGGGCCCGCAGGTCCGCCAGGTCGGCCTCCGGCACGTCGATGCGGAACTCGCGGATGTCGGCGCCGGTACGCGTCGGCGTCATGGTCTTGACGGCCACGGGTTGTCCTCCTCGGGTCGGGTCAGGGGCCGAACGTGAAGACGTACGCGCGCAGACCGGGCCGCTCGGCGCGCAGGGTGAGCCGGTGCTCCCCCGGCGGCGCGCCGTCGATCAGCCGGATCATGGCCGCCCGGTCGACCCGGGCCCGGTCGTCCGGGCCCACGTCGGCGCCGCGCGCCTCAGCGGCCGGTTTCCCGTCCAGCAGCATCCGAACCCCGGCCGGTCCCGCCGGTCCCGGGTCGGCCACCAGGTTCACCTCGCCGGCGGTGAACGGCAGGACCAGTTCGGCGTCGGCAGCGGCCGCCTCGACGTACTCGCCCTCGACCCGCCAGTCGCCGCGCAGCGCGTACGTGCCGGGCACGCCCCGATCAGCGCCGAGGTAGGTCTCGGGCGTGAGCCCGGCGTACGTGGGCTGCGGGGTGGTCACGAACGCGGTCACCTCCGGGGTGACCGGTGGCAGCGCGGTCGCGGGCGCGGCGGCCTCGACCAGCCGCCGGATCAGTGTCTCGGTGCGGTCGTAGTCGCCCTCGCCGACCCAGCGGTCGGCCAGCCGCCCGTCGGCGTCGAACAGGTACTTCGCCGGCCAGGCGTCGTTTCGCAGGGCGCGCCAGAACGTGTAGTCGTCGTCGATCGCGATCGGGTAGGTGAGTCCGTGGTCGCGGATCGCCCGGTCGATGTTCTCCGGCAGCCGGCCGAACCCGAACTCCGGCGCGTGCGCGCCGATCACCGTGAGACCCAGGTCGCGGTAGTCGCGGTGCCACGCCCGCACGTACGGGGCGGTACGGATCCAGTTCACGCACGTGTACTCCCAGACGTCGACGAGCACCACGCGTCCGCGCAGGTCCTCCGGCATCAGCGGCGCGGAGTTCACCCAGCGGCGGACGTCGATCGGCGGCAGCCGGGTCGCCACCGCGGCCCGCGTCACCCGTGGCTCCCGTCGCCGAGGTCGACGCCCGTGGCGCCGACCACCGCCCGGTCGCCCTGCTGCACGTATCCGACGACCGAGGTGCGACGCGGGTCGGGTGCCGCCGGCACGTCGATCTCCATCCGGCCCCGCTCACCGTTGCACTCGGTGGAGCAGAACGCGCGCACCACGGTGTCCTGGCGCAGCCGCCGCCCGGCGTTCTCGCCCCGGGGGACGTCGTTCTCCAGGCCGCGCTCCACCACCGCCACGTTCAGCCGGGCCTGCTCGGGCAGCGCGCCGGTCTCGTAGTCGAGCACCACATGGCCGGCGTCGGCCGTCACCACGGACAGCGCCACCGGGGTGCCGGACGACGCGGCCAGCGCGGCGTCGATCGCCGAGGTGGCCTGCCGGCGGTCCGACCCGACGAACTCGACCGTCCCGTTGACGATCATCTGCGGCGTGTAGAGCCCGCCGGAGCGCAGCGCCCGCGCGTACCGCTCCTGCCGCAGCGTGTGAGCCTGCGCGCCGTACGGGTCGGCCCAGCCCAGGTGGTCCCAGTAGTCGACGTGGAAGCCGAGCGTGTAGATCCGCTCCCCACGCTCACGCGCGTCCCGGTCGATGGCGGACAGCACCTCCTCCGCGGGCGGGCAGCTGTCGCAGCCCTGGGAGGTGAACATCTCCACGACGGCGAAGCCGTCGCGCGGGGGCGATGCGCCGGTCATGCGGGCTCCCTTCCTCCGACGTCCGCCCGCGGTTACCCGGCCGGCCCGGCTTCGAACGGGCCGCCCGCCGGGCCGTGCGGGCGTTTGCCCACGCCCCGGCCGGGTAGGCCGGTGCGCCACCCGAGGGCGGGCCGTGCAGGCGGCGTGGGCGGCCGGGAGTCGCGGAGGGTCGATGACGGCTGGACCAGGGCGGGCACAGGCCCCGTCGGGCGAGGTGGTGGAGCTACGGGTGCACGGTGTCTCGGCGGGCGGCGCCGCCGAGGTGCTGGACCGGCCGCTGGTCCGGCAGGTCGCGGGCGACCGCAGCGCCGGCTTCTACCGTCCCCGTCCGGACCTGGTCGACGACCGCGGAGCGGGCGGCGTGACGCTCGAGGCGTACCAGTGGAACGACCTGCCGTCCGGCACTGCCCTGCGTACCCTCTCGCTGTTGTTCCTGATGCCCTTCATGCTGCTCAACGTGGCCGTGTGGATGCGGCCGGTGGACGCGGTCGGCGGCGTGGTGGTGCGGGCGCTGTGCCGGGTGCTGGGGCTGAGCCTGACCGGGCTGTACGTGCTCTCCGGCGCCGGGGTCGCGCTGGACCTGGTGGCCTGGCAGTGCCTGTCCGTCCCGGCCTGCATCGCCGACCGCGAATGGCTGTCCTGGATGGGCGGGCGGCCGGTGGGGCTGCGGCTCGTGGTGCTGGCGCTGGTGCCGACCGCCGCGGTGAGCCTGGTCTGGTGGGGCGCCCGGCGGCCGGGGCGCTCGTTCACCGCGTTCCGGGCGCCGGAGCGGGCGTCCGCCGGGCCTCCGCTGAGCACGATCGGCCAGTGGGACACCGAACCGTTGATGGGCCGGCTGCGCTCGATCCACATCGCGGCGGCCTTCGCCGTGCTCGACGCCTGCCTCCTCGCCGCCCGGGCCGCGCAGGGTGTTCCGCCCACGGTGGCGGTGCTACTCGCGGTCACCGGCGCGGTCCTGCTCGCCTGCGTCGTCCTGGTCTGCGTTCCGCCGCTCGTCGACCGGGCACCCACCGACCCGCGACGCGACCGGGTCGCCCGGGTGCTGCGCGCCACCGCGATCGGCCTCACCGTCGTGGTGGCCGGGTACCTGCTGTTCGCCCCCACCCGCTGGCGTACCGGCGGCGGGCTGCCCGGCTACGGCTCGATCCTGACCTGGCTGCTGTCCACGCACGCCGTCCTGCTCGGCGCCCTGGGCGCCGTGCTGATCTGGCACCGCCTGCGGGCACGCGGCCACCAGCCGCCGAACGGGCTCGGCGCGCTCGTGGTCGCCGCGGCGGCGGGCGGGCTCGCCGTCGCGTACTCCGCCGAGCTGGTCCAGCGCACCGCCGACCTGCTGGACCGGGGCGTGTCCCCGGCGGACGACATTCCGGGGCCGGCGCGCGCGTACACCTGGGCGATCTACGGCTTCTTCCGCGCGTTGCTGGTCACGCTGGTGGCCGCCGCCGTGGTGGCACTGGTGTCCCGGCGTGGCCGGACACGCGCCGCCCAGGCGATCGTCGAGCGGGACTTCCCGGCGCCCCCGGCCGAGGCGGCGCCCCGGCTGCGGCAGGTCCGGACGATGATCGTCCGCGCCCGGTTCACCGACCTGCTGGTGCCCCTGGCGGTGCTGTTCGCCGTCATGGCCGGCGCGGGCGCCGCGACCACCGCGATGGCGCTGGTCCACCCCGAGCCGGGCGTGGCTCTGGAACGGCGCACGCACATCCCGGCCGAGCTGGTCATGTTCGGCATCGAGGTGGGCGGGGTGGCGATCTCGGCCGCGGTGCTCGGCCTGGTGGTCGCCGGGATCTTCGCCTACCGCAGCCCCGGGTTCCGCCACCACGTGGGCGTGCTCTTCGACCTCGCCACGTTCTGGCCCCGGGCCGCGCACCCGTTCGCACCGCCCTGTTACGCCGAGCGGGCCGTGCCGGAGCTGGCCCGGCGCGTCACGTACCTGGTGCGCAGCGGCAACGGGGTCCTGCTGGCCGGCTACAGCCACGGCTCGGTGCTGGTCGCCGCCACCGTCCTGCAACTACCGGCGGAGATCAGCGCGCGGGTCGCCCTGCTCACCTACAGCTCACCGCTGCGCCGGCTCTACGCCCGGCTGTTCCCCGCCTACGTCGGCGACGACATGCTGCGCGGGATCGGCGGGCGGGTCGGCTGGCGGTGGCGCAACCTGTGGCGGGACACCGACGCGCTGGGCGGATGGATCTTCTCCCCGCACCGCGCGGACGAGCCGGCCCGCGTCACCGGGCCGGAGGCGACAGTGGACCGCCGTCTCCGGGATCCGGAGGGCCTGGTGGCCCCGCCCTGGGACAGCGTCCCGCCGCCGATCAAGGGTCACCTCCCGTCCGAGGACGACCCGGCGTACGCCGAGACGGTGCGGGACCTGGCCGGCCGGCTGCGCGCCGACGCCGTCGAGCCCTGACGCGGGCGGGCGTCACGCGGGCGGGTGGTCCGCCTCGAACCGTTCCCGGGTGAGGAACGCCAGCCTCGCCCGCTTGTCCGGCATGTCGATCTCGTCGCCGAGCGTGAACCCCTCGATCCGCAGCCGGCGCAGCATCGCGTCGTTGCGCACGTCCGGCTCGACCACCACCCGGCGCGCGGCCGGGTCGCGCAGCAGGAACCGGACCAGGGCCGGGAAGACCGCACCGGTCACGCCGCGCGGGTACCGCCGGGGCGGGTCGAGCAGCAGGTGCGTGCCCACGTCGCCGGGCTGCACCGGGTAGCGCTCGCCGACCGGGTCCGCCTCCGGCTGGTAGGTCTGGAACAGCCCGATCGGCTCGCCGTCGAGCCGGATCAGGTACGCGTGGTGGGTGTCCAGCCCGTCGACGAACGCGTAGATCTCGCGTACCTCGTCGACCGTGTGCGAGCCCATGCCCCAGAACCGGTTGCGGGGCCGGATCACCCAGCCGTGCAGCAGGCCGGCGTCCCGGTCGGGGCGTACCGGCTCCAGCGCCAGCTCGCCGAGGCCGGGGATGCGCTCCAGGTGGATCACGTCGTCTCGTCTCCCGTCAGGGGGCCGGCGGGCACCGGGATCAGCGTCCCGGCGGCCCAGTGGGGCAGTTGGTCGGCGAAGTGCGCGTCGCCGGGGCGCCCGGAGGCGCCGAACGGGACGATCCAGCGGCTGGCCGCCCGGTCGGTCAGGTCCCACACGTAGCGGGCGACCGGGCCGCGCCAGCAGGCGTCGGAGATGCCCGGCACGCTGGACGTGGCCAGCACGCAGTCCGTGTCACCGGCCAGCGCCACCCGCTGCCGCATCGCCGCCACCGCGTCGGTGACCGCGGGGGCGACGCCCAGGTGCACCGGGTGCAGCAGGTGCCGGCTGCCCCACGCACCGGGCGGCGGGCCGGCGGCCACCTCGGCCAGCGCCTCGGCGGCCGGTTCCGCGAGGTCGAACCCGGCCGCGAGGTGGTCCAGCGCCAGGCCGATCCGGGCCGCCGGGTCGGTCCACGGTGCGAACAGCTCGTCGAACCCGCACGGCTCGTCGAGGGCGCGCAACCTCGGGTGTACGCGCAGCCGCCGGGCCAGCGCCGCCCGCCACGCCGCGTACGCGCCCGCCTCGGCCGAGCCCGCCGCCATCACGCGGTCCCAGCCGCGCAGCCGCAGCAGCAGCGCGCGGGCGGGTTCGTCGAGCCGGCCGGGGTCGAGCCGGTCGAGGAGCCGGTACAGCGGGCCGGCCGGAAGCCGGTCGTCGGTGTGCACGGTGGACGGTTCGGCGTCCTGGGCGAGCAGCTCCCGGATCCGGCGGGCCCGGTGCGGCGGGGCGAAGTCGGTGCCGTGTGCGGCCACGTCGTCGCGGCGGTCGTTCGCGCACACCGCCGCGCCGTCGACCGGTTCGTCCACGAGCGGCAGGTAGTCGCCCCGCCACCGGTAGTCCGGTTCCCAGGCCGGCACGGGCTCCCGGCGGCACCGCTCGTCGCGTACCGGGACCAGGCCGGCGACCAGGCGGCGGACACTGCCCCGGGTGTCGGCGGCGAGCACGCTGTTGACCGGCTCGACCCAGTGCCGCAGCGCGTCGGCCACGTCGTCCGTACGCCGGGCGCGCAGCAGCGGCAGCAGCGCCTCGAAGCCGAGGCGGACCTCGACCCGGCTCGGGGTACGCAGAGCGATCGCCTCGCCGGTGACCCGGTCGTGGTCGATCACCGGGCCGCGGGGCGTCTCGATCACCTCGACGGTCTCCGGGGCGCCGCCGCGGACCTCGATCTCCTCGACGTGGCGCGTGGCGGGCGTCCAGCCGTCGGCGTCGCGCACCAGCACGCGGTCGCCGTCGCGGCGCAGCCGCTCGCGGTAGAGGTCCTGGTAGTCGGCCATCGCGTTGGTGACGGCCCAGGCCACGTGCCCGGTGTGGCCGAAGTGCGGCACGCCGGGTACGCCGGGGAAGGCGAGACCGACCACGTCGAACTCCGGGCAGGTCAGCCGGACCTGCTGGTAGACGCCGGGTAGTTCGAGCAGCCGGTGCGGGTCACCGGCGATCACCGGGCCGCGTCCGGTGGCCGGGTCGGCGGGCAGCGCCCAGGCGTTGCTGCCCGCCGACGCCGGTCCCTCGACCGCGAACAGTCCGGCCGCCTCGGGGCCGAGCGTGCGGGCCACGTGCGCGTGCCAGAGCTTGTTCGGGAACGTGGAGAACAGCACGTGCTGGACGAGGAACACGCCGAGCGGCGACCAGGGGTGCCAGGGTTCGGGTGCGGTGCCGGTGGCGGCGAACTCGGGTGCGCCGGCGGCGCCCTCGGCGAGTCCGGAGTTGACCCCGTCGACGTACGCCTCGACCCAGCGCCGGGTGTCCGGGTCCAGCCGTTCGTAGCAGCGCCGGGCGGTGTCGTCCAGCCGTACGCGGCGGGCGAACCGGTCCCACGCCAGCTCGGCCGGGCCGACGTGGGCGGAGAGGCGCCCTTCGGCGCGCCAGCGTTCGACGCTGATCTGCCAGGCCCGGTCCGTCGCCGCGACACGCCCCTGCAGGCGCGCGAGCGTGTCGACGTCGCCGGCCTGCAGCTGCGGCACGCCCCACGGATCGCGATCGACGCGTGTCATCGTCGTGCCCCGCCCGGGTGCGCCCGGCGGTGGTTCCATTCGATCGTCAACTTAGGATAACCTCCCCTAACCGACGGCGACCTTACCGCGACAGGCGGACGTCGCCAACCGGTGGTACATGCGGGACAAAACAGGCCGAGTCGCGCTTGCTTGTTAGGCCAGCCTAACCTAACCTGATCGCCGCGGCTCTGACCGCGCGCCCTGTCCGCACGACCGCTGGGAAGTCGCATGAGTTCGATCGGGAGCCCGACCGGCGCCGCGCCCACCGACACCGGCCGCACCGCCGCCGAGGCACGCGGCCACCTGTTCAACGCCGGCTCGCTCGGGCGGTACCGGGACGTGCTCGCCCGCGGCGTCGACCGGGTCGCCCGCCGGGTGGCCGAGGTGGACGCGCCGTTCACCGGCGTCACGCCCGACGAACTGGCGCCGCTCATCGGCGGCATCGACCTGGACCGGCCGCTGGGCGACACCGACGCCGCCCTGGACGAGCTGCACGACGTGTGGCTGCGCGACGCCGTGTACTTCCACCACCCGCGCTACCTGGCCCACCTCAACTGCCCGGTGGTCATCCCGGCGCTGCTCGGGGAGGCGGTGCTCAGCGCCGTCAACTCCTCACTGGACACCTGGGACCAGAGCGCCGGCGCGACGCTGATGGAGCGGCGGCTGATCGAGTGGACGGCCGGGCGCATCGGGCTGGGACCGGCCGCCGACGGGGTCTTCACCAGCGGCGGCACCCAGTCGAACCTCCAGGCGCTGCTGCTGGCACGCGAGGAGGCGTACCGCCGGGTGGTGGGCGGCGCCGACGGCCGGCCGGACCGGCCGGCGGTGCTGTCCCGGCTGCGGATCATCACCTCCGCGGCCGGGCACTTCAGCGTGCAGAAGGCCGCCAAGCTGCTCGGACTGGCCGCCGACGCGGTGCTCACCGTGCCCACCGACGCGAACCGCCGGATGCGCACCGACGAGCTGGCCCGCGTGATCGACAGCTGCCGTCGCGACGGCCGCGTGGTGATGGCCGTCGTCGCCACCGCCGGCACCACCGACTTCGGCACCGTCGACCCGCTGCCGGAGATCGCCGACATCTGCGCCGGCGCGGGCGTCTGGCTGCACGTCGACGCCGCGTACGGCTGCGGGCTGCTGGTCTCCCCCACCCGCCGGCACCTGCTCGACGGCATCGAGCGGGCCGCGTCGGTGACTGTGGACTACCACAAGTCGTTCTTCCAGCCGGTCAGCTCCAGCGCGCTGCTGGTCCGCGACGGCCGGACGCTGCGCCACGCCACCTGGCACGCCGACTACCTCAACCCGGCCCGGGCGGTCGAGCAGGGCATCCCGAACCAGGTCGACAAGAGTATCCAGACCACTCGCCGGTTCGACGCCTGCAAGCTCTGGCTGACCCTGCGGATCATGGGGCCGGACGCGATCGGCGCGCTGTTCGACCAGGTCGTCGACCTCGCGGCGCAGGCGTGGCGGCGGCTCGACGCCGACCCGCGGTTCGAGGTGGCCGCCCCGTCGCAGCTGAGCACGGTGGTCTTCCGCTACCGGCCCCCCGGCCTCGCCCCCGACCTGGTCGACGAGGCCAACCTGCACGCCCGCGACGCGCTCGCCGCCTCCGGCGCGGCACTGGTCGCCGGGACCCGGGTCGACGGCGCCCACCACCTGAAGCTCACCCTGCTCAACCCCGAGACCACTGTGGACGATGTCGCCCACGTGCTGGATCTCATCGCCGACCACGCCGCCTGGTACGCCCGGACCGCGACCGCCGCCGAGCTGTCCTGCCCGGTCGGCTGACCCCGTCGAGGAGAACGAGAACCCCATGTCGACCCACGACTTCATCGCCGTCGGGCTGGGCCCCTACAACCTCGGCCTGGCCTGCCTCACCGCACCGATCGACGACCTCGACGGGCTGTTCCTGGAGGCCCGCGACAGCTTCGACTGGCACCCCGGCATGCTGCTGGAGTCCACCCGGCTCCAGACGCCGTTCATCGCCGACCTGGTCACGCTCGCGGACCCCACCTCGCCGTACTCGTTCCTGAGCTACCTGAAGGAGACCGGCCGGCTCTACCCGTTCTACATCCGGGAGAGCTTCTTCCCGCTGCGCGCCGAGTACAACGACTACTGCCGCTGGGCCGCCGCCAAGCTGCCGAACCTGCGCTTCCGGCACACCGTCACCGCCGTCGAACACGACGAGGCCGACGACCGGTACGTGGTGCACGCGGACACGCCGGACGGGCCGGTCACTCACCGGGCCCGGCACCTCGTGCTCGGCACCGGCACCCCGCCGTACCTGCCGCCGGCCTGCGCCGGGCTGGGCGGTGACCTGATCCACAACTCGCGCTACCTGGAGCACCGGGAGGCGCTGCGGGCCAAGGACAGCATCACGATCGTCGGCAGCGGCCAGAGCGCGGCCGAGATCTACCACGACCTGCTCGGCGACATCGACACGTACGGCTACCAGCTCACCTGGGTGACCCGCTCACCCCGGTTCTTCCCGCTGGAGTACACCAAGCTGACGCTGGAGATGACCTCGCCGGACTACGTGGACTACTTCCACGCGCTGCCCGAGCCGACCCGCTACGCGCTGGAGGCGGCGCAGAAGCCACTGTTCAAGGGCATCAACGCCGACCTGATCAACGACATCTACGACCTGCTGTACGCCAAGAGCCTGCACGGTCCGGCGCCGACCCGGCTGCTGACCAACACCGAACTGGTCGAGGCGACGTACGCCGACGGCCGCTACCGGCTCGGGCTGCGCCACACCGAGCTGGACCGCGCGTTCACGCTGGAGACGCAGGGGCTGGTACTCGCCACCGGCTACCACTACCGGGTGCCGGAGTTCCTCGCGCCGGTACGCGACCGGCTGCGCTTCGACGCGCACGGCCGCTTCGACGTGGCCCGCAACTACAGCATCGACCACACCGGCCGGGGCGTGTTCCTCCAGAACGGCGGCACCCACACCCACAGCATCACCTCGCCCGACCTGGGCATGGGCCCGTACCGCAACTCGTGGCTGATCCGGGAGATGACCGGCCGGGAGCACTACCCGGTGGAGAAGGCGATCGCCTTCCAGGAGTTCGGAGCGCCCGCATGACCACCTTCACCCGCGTCGACGACGCGCTGGGCGAGTTCACGCTGCGCCCGCTGGACCCGGACGCCGACGCCGCGCTGCTGCACCGCTGGGTGACCCATCCCAAGTCCGCGTTCTGGCTCATGCAGGACGCCGACGTGGACGCGGTCGCCGCGGAGTACCGGCGCATCGCCGACCACCCGCACCACGACGCGTACCTGGGGTCGTGGCGCGGCACCCCGGCGTTCCTGGCCGAACGGTACGACCCGGCGCACGTCGAGCTCGTCGGCCTGTACGACCCGGAGCCCGGCGACGTCGGCATGCACTTCCTCTGCGCACCCGCCGACACGCCGGTGCACGGCTTCACCCGTGCCGTCATCACCACGGTGATGGCCTGGCTGTTCGCCGACCCGGCGACCCGCCGGGTGGTGGTGGAGCCGGACGTGCGCAACACCGCCGTGCACGCACTGAACGCGGCCGTCGGCTTCACCGTCGTCGGCCCGATCCGCAAGCCCGAGAAGGACGCGCTGCTCAGCGTCTGCACCCGGGACCAGTTCCGGGCCGCCACCGGCGCGCCCACAGGCGAGGAAGGGGCACCGGCGTGAACGCCAGCGCATCCGTGGACCACCTGACCCCCGAGGCGTGGGCGACGGCCAACCGGCTGCTGGTGCGCAAGGCGCTCGCCGAGTTCGCCCACGAACGCCTGATCACCCCCGAGCCCGCCGGACCCGGGCAGTGGCTGGTCCGCAGCGACGACGGCACCGTCGAGTACCGGTTCGCCGCGCAGCGGCTGGCGCTGGACCACTGGCAGATCGACCCGGACAGCATCGTGCGCCGCCGCGACGACGCGGACCTGCCGCCCGACGCCGTCGACCTGTGCGTGGAGCTGCGCGGCGCGCTCGGTCTCACCGACGCGATCCTGCCGGTCTACCTGGAGGAGATCACCTCCACGCTGGCCGGGACCGCGTACAAGCTGGCCAAGCCCGCGCGGAGCGCCGCCGAGCTGGCCGCCGCCGACTTCCAGGCGATCGAGACCGGCATGACCGAGGGGCATCCCTGCTTCGTGGCGAACAACGGCCGCATCGGCTTCGGCGTGCACGAATACCACGCGTACGCCCCGGAGGCCGCCGCGCCGGTACGGCTGCTCTGGCTCGCCGCGCACCGCGACCACACCACGTTTACCTGCGCCGACGACCTGGACTACGACACGCTGGTCCGGGCCGAGCTGGGCGAGCAGACGCTGGCCGGGTTCACCGCCACGCTCACCGGGCTGGGCCTGGACCCGGCCGACTACCTGTTCGTGCCGGTGCACCCGTGGCAGTGGTGGAACAAGCTCGCCGTCACGTTCGCCGGTGAGGTGGCACGGCGCCGGCTGGTCTGCCTCGGCGAAGGGCCGGACGAATACCTCGCGCAGCAGTCCATCCGTACCTTCTTCAACGTCAGCGACCCGGCGAAGCACTACGTCAAGACCGCGCTGTCGGTGCTGAACATGGGCTTCATGCGTGGCCTGTCCGCCGCGTACATGGAGGCGACGCCCGCGATCAACGACTGGCTGGCCGGGCTGATCGAGGCCGACCCGGTGCTCAGGCGCACCCGGCTGTCGATCATCCGGGAGCGGGCCGCGATCGGCTACCGCCACCGGCAGTACGAGGCGGCGACCGACCGCTATTCGCCGTACCGGAAGATGCTGGCGGCGCTCTGGCGGGAGAGCCCGGTCCCCGCGTTGGAACCCGGGCGGCGGCTGGCCACCATGGCCTCGCTGCTGCACCTGGACCGCGACGGGCGGTCGCTCGCCGCGGCGCTGATCGACGAGTCGGGGCTGGCGCCGGCCGACTGGTTGCGCCGCTACCTGGACGCCTACCTGGTGCCGCTGCTGCACAGCCTGTACGCCTACGACCTGGCGTTCATGCCGCACGGCGAGAACGTCATCCTGGTGCTGCACGGCGGCGCCGTGGAGCGGGTCGTCTTCAAGGACATCGCCGAGGAGATCGTGGTGATGGACCCGGACGCGGACCTGCCCGAGCGGGTGGGACGGATCCGGGCCGCCGTGCCCGAGGACGAGAAGATCCTGTCCATCTTCACCGACGTCTTCGACTGTTTCCTGCGGCACCTGAGCGCCGCCCTGCACACCCAGGGCGTGCTGGACCAGGACGGGTTCTGGCGCACGGTGGCCGAGTGTGCCGCCGACTACGCCGCGACGGTGCCGCACCTGGCCGACCGGATGCGCCGGCACGACCTGTTCGCGCCGGAGTTCACGCTGTCCTGCCTCAACCGGCTCCAGCTGCGCAACAACCAGCAGATGGTGGACCTGTCCGACCCGTCGGCCGCGTTGCAGTTCGCTGGCACCCTGGTCAACCCGCTCGCCCCGTACGCGCCACGCGGATGACGAAGCGGGCCGGCGCACCTGGCGCCGGCCCGCTTCAACGGCGGTGGGGACGTCTCAGTTCTCCGCGCGACCGGCCCGCCAGTAGCCCATGAACGCCACCGCGCGCCGGTCCATGCCCCGCTCGGTGACCAGGTGGCGGCGCAGGCCGCGGATCATCGCCGCCTCCCCGGCCAGCCAGGCGTAGAGCGCCGCGCCGTCGGGCCGCTCCGGCACCTCCCAGAGGATGTCCCGGTCCACGTCCACCTCGGCCAGCGGCGCGGCGCCCACCGCGACAGGTACCTGCACCAGGCGACCGGCCACGCTCGTCACGGCCGGGGTGAGCCGGCTGCCGTGCGGGGCGCCGTCGCGGGGCAGCCAGGTCACCGTGACGCCGGCCGGTGCCGCGCAGGGCAGCTCGTCGCCGGTCTCCGGCACCTCCACCAGCGCGTGTCCCCGCGCGTCGGCGGGCAGCCGCTCCAGGATCGCGCAGATCGCCGGCGCGGCGGTCTCGTCGCCTGCGAGCAGCAGCGTCGCCCCGGCGGGCGGCTGGAACTCGACGCCGCCGTGCGGCCCGTCCCAGCCGGCGTCCGGGCCGACCACGGCGATCCGGTCGCCGAGGCGGGCGCGCCGCGCCCACCGGGTCGCCGGGCCGCCGTCGCCGTGCAGCGCCATGTCCACGTCCACCTCGTACGCCTCCGGCCGCACGGCGCGGACCGTGTACGTGCGGATCGGGCTGCGCAGCCCGTCCGGCAGCTCGCGCCACCGCGGGAACCAGTCCGGCCCGTCGGGCAGCTCCCCCGGCGCCCCGTCGACCGGCGGCAGGGCCAGCTTGATCCGCTGGTCGTACCCGTTGTCGGCGAACCGGTCCAGGTCCGGCCCGGTGAGCGTCACCCGCAGGAACGACGGGCCGAGCCGCCGTAGCGCGCGGACCTCAACGGTGAAGACTCGCCAGGGCGCGACGGCCAAGGTGCTGGTCATGCGTCATTCCTCTCACGGCCGGTGGGCGGTTCGTGGGTGAACGGGTCAACGGGCCGCTGCCGCGGCGCGGGAACGCCACAGCAGCCAGACGAAGTACGGGGTGCCGATCAGTGCGGTGACCAGACCGGCGGGGATCTGGGCGGGGGGGATGACGGTGCGGCCGAGCGTGTCGGCGAGGCTGACCAGGGTGGCGCCGAGCAGCACCGCGACCGGCAGGACGCGGGTGTGCCGCCCGCCGACCAGCGCGCGGGCCGCGTGCGGCGCGACCAGGCCGACGAAGCCGATCACGCCGACCGCCGACACGGCGGTGGCGGTGAGTATCGCCGCCAGGCCGAGCGCGACCAGCCGGGCGTGCTCCAGCCGGACCCCGAGCACGCGGGGCGTGTCGTCGTCGAGCGCGAGCAGGTCCAGCTCGCGGCGTACGGCGGCCACCAGCGGCAACGCGATCAGCAGCGCGATCGCCACCGGCAGCACCTGCGGCGCGGTACGCCCGTAGGTGGAGCCGGACAGCCAGGTCAGCGCCTTGCCGGTGTTCCACGGGTCGGACGACACCACGATGAACGTGATGACCGCCGTACCGCCCTGCCAGACCGCGAAGCCGATCAGCACCAGCCGGTCGGAGTTGAGCCCGCGCCGCCGCGCCAGGCCGTAGACCAGCGCGAACGCGGCGACGGCGCCGAGTCCGGCGGCGCCGGACAGGGCGAGCACGCCGGCCATCGGCGCGAACGTCAGCAGCGACACCGCGCCGATGCCGGCGCCGCCGGTGATGCCGAGGATGCCCGGTTCGGCGAGCGGGTTGCGGCACACCGCCTGCACCGTGGTGCCGGCCAGGGCCAGCGCGGCGCCGGCCAGCAGCGCCGCGGTGACGCGCGGCCAGCGGGCGTCCAGCACGAAGGTGTACGCCGGCCCGGTGCGGCCCTGAACCCAGTTGACGATGTCGCCGAGCAGCACCCAGGTGTCACCGAAGAGCATGCCGAGCACCAGCGCGGCGGTGACGACGACCGCGCAGAGCGCGATGACCACGGCGACGAAGCCGCGGGAGCGTACGGCGGCGTGACCGCCCGGCGCCTGCCGGGTCGGCCCGGCGTCGCGGTGGCGGCGGGCCAGCCAGATCAGCAGCACCGCGCCGGAGAGCGTGGTCACCACGCCGGTCGGCACGTCGACGCCGGCCTGCCCGCCGAGCACGGCCCGCAGCAGCACGTCGGAGCCGAGCACGATGACCACGCCGACGATGCCGGCCAGCGGCATCAGGACCCGGTGCCGGTGCACCTCGGGCACCCACTTGCCGAGCAGTCGGACGATCACCGGCGCGCCGAGGCCGACGAAGCCGATCGGCCCGGCCATGGTGACCGCCGCGGCGGAGAGCAGCACCGCCAGCAGCACCACTGTGAGCCGGGTGCGGCGCACGTTGAGCCCGAGCACGGTGGCGGTGTCGTCGCCGAGGGCGAGCAGGTCCAGCCGGTGCCCGAGCGCCACGAGCAGCAGCGCGGCGACCCCGATCACGGGGGCGAGCTGGGTGAACGCGACCAGGTCGCCCTGCACGAGCGAGCCGTTGCCCCAGGCGAACAGGCCGATGGTGGACTGCTCGAACAGCAGCAGGAGCAGCATGGTCACCGAGGCCAGCGCCATCGCGGTGGCCGAGCCGGCGAGGATGAGCCGGGTGGTGGCGGCCTGGCCGCCGGCCGAGAGCAGCATGACCAGGGAGGCGGCGGCGAGGCCGCCGCAGAACGCCAGGCCGCCCGAGGGCAGCGCCGGCAGCGCGATCCCGAACGCGGCGGTGGAGACGATCGCCAGATGCGCGCCCGCGTTGACCGCGAGCGTGTCCGGCGAGGCGAGCGGGTTGCGGGTGGTCGACTGCAGCGCGGCGCCGGCGAAACCGAGCGCGACGCCGACGGCGAGGCCGGTGAGCAGCCGGGGCAGGCGGGAGGCGACGAGGATCCGGGCGGCCTCGTCGTCACCACCGGTGAGCAGCCGGAGCAGGTCCAGCGCCCCCACCGACGACGTGCCCTGGGTGAGGTGCACCGCGGTGATCGCGACGAGCACGACGGCGGCGAGGGTGAACGCGCCGGCGACCCGGCTGCGCCGGGCAGGCGGCGGCCCGACCGGGGCCGGCCTGGTGGCCGGCCCCGGCGGGGCGGGGGCGGTCATCGCGCTCAAGCCGTGTAGACCTTGACGAGCTCGTCGATGTACTGCTTGGCGGACAGCGTGCCGCCGAAGGTCCAGATGCCGTTGGGCATCTTGTGCAGCTTGTTCTGCTGCACGAACGGCAGGGAGCGCCAGATCGCGTTGCCGGCGAGGCCGTCGGCGAACACGTCGGTGCCGTCCGAGGCGTTGTAGAAGAAGTGCAGGTCCTGGCTCTTGAGGACGTTCATGCCCTCGACGTCGGTCTGGCCCAGGCCCCACATCTCGTCGGTCTTGCCGGTCCAGGCGTTCTTGAGGCCGAGCTGGATGCCGAGCTGGGAGACGAGCGCGCCCTGGCCGAACATCCGGATCGAGACGGTGCTGCCCTCCTTCCAGCCGTCGGCGATGGCGAACTGCTTGCCGGCCGCCCCGGCGTCGGCGATCTTCTTCTTGCCGTCGGCGATGGCGGCGTCGAAGTCGGCGAGCAGCTTGTCCGCCTGGGCGGTACGACCGGTCGCGGTGGCGATCATCTTCAGGTCCGCGCGCATCCGGCCGATGTTGTCGGAGGCGTCGCTGCCCTTGGTGACCAGCACCGGGACGTACTTCTCCAGCTGGGTGACGACGGCGGAGCCGCGCTCGGCCTCCATCACCACGAGGTCCGGCTGGAGGGCGACGATGGAGTCGACGCTCGGCTCACCCCGGGTGCCGACGTCCTTGACGCCCGGGTCGAGCGGGGCGGCGGTCACCCAGGTGGCGTACCCCTTGGGGTCGGCCACGCCGACCGGCATCACGCCGAGGCCGACGAGCATCTCCACCTCGCCCCACTCCAGGCCGACGACCTTGGTGGCGGGGCTCTTGAGGGTGATGGTCTTGCCCCGGCTGTCGGTGACGGTGACCGGGCCGGTCGACGCGGCGTCGGAGGGGGACGGTGCGGCGGCGGGCTCCTCGGTGGTGCCGCAGCCGGCGATCAGCAGCGCGCCGGCCGCGGCGGCGGCGAGCAGGGTCATGCGGGTACGCAACATCGGTTTCTCTTCTGTGTGCAGGAATCGGTCAGGCACAGACGCGGGTCGTGTGCCGGCCGACGGGACGAGTGGAGAGCAGGTTGGTGACCGGGTCGACGGTCACCTCGACGCGGATGCCGTAGGCCTCGGTGAGCGCCGCCTCGGTGAACACCTCGTGCGGCGTGCCGGCACCGCGTACCCGGCCTTCGTGCAGGAGCACGACCTGGTCGGCGACGGCAGCCGCCTGGTTGAGGTCGTGCAGCACCACACCGACGGCGACGCCGGCGGTGTCGGCGAGTTCGCGCATCAGGTCGAGGATCTCCACCTGGTAGCGCAGGTCCAGGAACGTGGTCGGCTCGTCCAGCAGCAGGATCGCGGTGTCCTGGGCCAGGCAGGTGGCCAGCCACACGCGTTGCAGCTCACCGCCGGACAGCTCGTCGACCGGCCGGGCGGCCATGGCGTCGACGCCGGTGACCCGCATGGCCCGGTCGATGGCGGCCGGCCCGTCGAGGTCGTTCGCGCGCCACCGCTGCCGGTACGGGTGCCGGCCGTACCCGACCACGTCGCGCACCGTCACCCCGCTGGGGGTGGGGCGGCTCTGCGCGAGCAGCGTCACCCGGCGGGCGAAGTCCCGGGCGGACAGCGACCGGGCCGGCGTGCCGTCGGCCAGCACGATCTCGCCGTGCTCCAGCGGGTGCAGGCGGGCCAGCCCGCGCAGCAGCGTCGACTTGCCGCTGCCGTTCGGGCCGACCAACGCGGTCACTGCCGCGGGCCGCAGCGTGATGGCGGCGTCGTGGACCACCGTCGTGCCGTGATAGCCCAGCCGCAGGTCACTGCCGCTCAAGCCGTCGGCTCGCACCGTTCTGCTCGTCACGGAGGTTAGGCTAACCTAAGACTTGATCGTGCTGTCAAGCCGGTCCTTCGGTCCGATCTCCTCCCCCACCCCACCCCCGCCCCCACCCCCGCCCTCACCCCCGCCCGGGTCGATCATGAGGTTGACGGCGGCGTCGATCTCCGATCCGGCCGCCAACCTCATGATCGATCGAGCGGGGGGCGGGCCGTCAGAGGGAGACCGGCCGGCCGCCGAGGGTCACCGTCAGGCGGCCGTCGCCGGCAAAGGACCAGGCCAGGGCACCGGGGTACGTGGCGCAGCGGGAGCCGTTGGAGCCGGACCAGAACTGGTTCGAGCCATCCACGTTGCCGACGGTCTTGTCGTTCGAGCCACCGCCGGCGAAGCGGCAGGAGGTGTTGCTCCGGAACACCGAGGTGCCGGCGTCGAACGAGAAGTTGCGTTCGGTGTTGTCGATGCTCAGGTTGTTCGAGATGGTCATCGTGCCCGGGTTGCGGTTGAACGTGAATCCGTGCTTGCCGTTGCGGTACGCGATGGTGCGCCGGACGGTGTGGTTGACAGCGATGTCCTCGCCGCCGAGCTTGAAGCCGTTGCGGTCGCCGTTGCCGTTCTGCGTACCGTTGCTCAGCGTGCCGTTGCTGAAGGCCAGCGAGTCCTCGATGGTCACCGTGCCGATCGCGCCGGTGTCGGACTTGGTGTAGAGGTCCCATCCGTCGTCGATGTTGTGGTGCGACACCGCGTACCGGAAGACGTTCCCGCCGCCGACGGTGAGCTTGGCCGCGAAGCCGTCGGCGTCCTCGCCGTCGGAGTCGGCGTTGTCGTGCGACTCCACACTGACCATCAGGTTGTTGGCGGGCCACTGGTCGCGGGGCGTGCTGGAGGCGATCCGGGACAGCTGCAGCCCGGTGTCGCGGTTGAACCGGGTCACCGTCCGCTCGATGATGTTGTTGCTGCCGCCGACGAAGATGCCGTTGTCACCGGCCCGCTCCACCACGAGCCCGCGCACGTGCCAGTACGACGCGTTGAGCGCCAGTCCCCGGTTGGCCGGGTCCTCGCTCATCGCCGAGAAGTTGAGGATCGGCGTCTCGCCGGGGTAGGCGTACAGGTTCTTGCGGGCGCTCGACGTGCCGTTGTTGCCGGCGGCGACGGTGACCGTCTGGGACAGGTTGTACGTGCCGCCGCGCAGGTAGATCGTGCCGCCGGCGCCGACGCGGGTGATCGCCGCGGCGATCGTGGTGGGGCTGGCCTGGGTGCCGGCCGCGCCGGCGGTGCCGTTCGGCGCGGCGTAGATCGCGCCGCCGGCCGGCGGCGGCGTGCTGGGGGGTGGCGTGCTCGGGGGCGGGCTGCTCGGCGGCGGGCTGCTCGGCGGCGGGGCGCTGGTCGGCGTGCCGGTGGTCGGGGTGACGCCGCCGGTGCAGGTGACGCCGTTGACGGCGAACGTGGACGGCACCGGGTTGCTGCTGTTGTTCCAGGTGCCGTTGAAGCCGAACGACGTGCTCGCGTTGGTGCCCAGGCTGCCGTTGTAGCTGACGTTCGCGGCCCGGACGGACGCGCCGCCGGCGGTGATCTCGGCGCCCCAGGCCTGCGCGACTGTCTGCCCGGCGGCGAAGGTCCAGGTGACGGCCCAGCCGTCGAGCGGGTCGCCGAGGTTGGTCAGGTTGACGTTGGCGGTGAAGCCGCCGCCCCACTGCGCGGTGACGGCGTAGTCGACGCGGCAGCCGGCGGCCGCCTGCGCGGCGGTCGCGCCGACGGCCAGGCCGGACGCGGCGAGCGCGGCCGTCGCCGCGGCCGAGGTCCACAACACCGTACGGCGGTGTCGGTTGATCATGGTGCACTCCTCCGGGGTGGTGGTGCAGTGCCCGCGCCGCAACGGCACCGATGCCCGGTCGGTGTCAGGGCGGGCCTTGTCGCCCGGACGTCCGTGTCGCCACGGACGAACGCTCACGCCTCCCGCTCAGTAAGCGCTTTCAGCGCAGCCTAACGACGGGCGTCGATACGGTCAAACCTCGGCCGACGCTGAACGATCTCGCCGCACCGTCCGTATCCACTGCCGACGGGAACATCGGCCGGAACCGCGATGCCGGAGCGGGCACGAGCACGATTCCTCCAGTCGTCACTTCGCACCGCGGAGGCGGCGCGGCGGTCGCCGCACCCGCCCTCCCGGTCAACCAGAGGAGAGGTGCATGGCCAGGGGTACGCGCAAGACCGCGGTCCTGAAGCTCGGCGGGGTGGGCGCCCTCGCGGCGCTGCTGTTCGCCGGCGGACTGCAACTGGCGTCGGCGGGCGAGAACAACCGCCCGGCTACCACTGCCGCCGCGCAGACCGTGAACTGCCCGACCGTACGCGACAAGCTGCCCGCCGTCCCCGCGGCGGCGTCGGCCCAGGTGGAACGGGAACTGGCCAACCTGGACCAGGAGATCGTCCGGCAGAACGAGCGGCTGGCCCGGCAGGCGGTACGCCCCGAGGGCGGACCGGCGTTCATCGACAACGCCATCCTCGGCCCGCTGCGCAGCAAGCGCGTCGCCGTGCTCGACCGCATCGAGATCGCCTTCAACCGAATCGGCGCGCAGCGGCCGGACCTGGACGCGCTGGCGACCTGCACGCTCAACGCCCCGGGCGTGCCGAGCGCCGTCAACGGTGGCGCCGGCCAGGCCGGCAACGGCAACGGCAACGGGCAGGCCGGTAACGGCAACGGCAACGCCGGGGGTCAGAACGGCAACGCGGGCGGCCAGAACGGCAACGCCGGCGGTGCGGCGCGGACCGTCAACTGCCCCCGGGTCGCGCTGCCCGCCGTTCCGGCGTCGGCCGCCGGTCAGGTGCAGGCCGAACTGGCCACGCTGGACAAGCAGATCACCGAGGCCAACGCCCGCCTCGCCCAGCTCGCGGTACGCCCCGAGGGCGGACCGGCGTTCATCGACAACGCCGTCCTCGGCCCGTTGCGCAGCAAGCGCGTCGCGGCGCTCGACCGCATCGAGATCGCGTTCAACCGGGTCGGCGCGCAGCGGCCGAACCTGGACGGGTTCGCCACCTGCGGCCTGAACTGATCCGGCCCGGTCGCGGCCCGGCGGTGCGCATCCCGCCGGGCCGCGACCGTGCTCACAACGGCCCGAACACGTCCCCCGGGTCGGCGTTCAGGGTGAGCGTCTCCAGCACGGTGAGCAGGCTGCGCTCCTCGTACCGGAAGTGCGACTCCATGACCGCCGCCACCCCCTCCAGGTGCCGGGCCAGTTCCCCGGGCGGGGCGTCGCGGGCCACCGCCGCGCTCAGGCCGGTCAGCAGGTACCCGATCATCGAGTGGTCCTGCCGCAATCGGTCCAGCGTGTCGCGCAACCCGGGATGCCGCGTCGCGATCGCCGGGAAGAGGCTGTGGTCCTCGCCCTCGTGATGCGCGGTCAGCGCCGCGCAGAACCCGTGGCAGAACAACAGCAGGTCACGCGTCGCGGGACGGGCCGGCTCACCGTCGGCCAGCGCCTGCCGGGTCACCTCCAGCGCCTCGCGCAGCCGCTCGTGCACGGCCCGCATCTCCCGGCTCCAGGCCACCAGCCTGGTCTGTTCGCCCTCAGCCATGAGGCGAGGGCGAAGGGACGACGAGTGTCATCGTCGTGCTCCCTTCGATCCGGCGCCTCCATGCCTGACACGGTCTGCCACCGGCACGCGACGCTTGCCCGAGCATAGCCAGGACGGCGCCCGTCGGGTGTCCCGCGCGCGCGGACGGGCCCGGTGCGAGGAATGGGACGACGCGAACGCCGGCGCTCCGGGTGGCCGCGCGGTCGTACGCTGAAGCAACCATGCATGTCCATTTCGCGTTGCTCGGCCCGCTGACGGTGACGCGCGACGGCGTGGCGGTCGGCCTCGGCTCGGCGAAGCAGCAACTGGTTCTCACGGCGTTGCTGCTGCGGCGGGGGGAGGCGGTCTCCGCCGACGAGCTGGCGACGTTGGTGTGGGGCGACCGGCCACCCACCTCGGCCGCGGCGAACCTGCGCACCTACCTGCGTGGCCTCCGGCAGGCGCTCGGCGCGTCCGGCGCCGAGCGGATCCGCACCACCCCCGGCGGCTACCTGCTACGGGTCGAGCCGGGCGAGTCGGACCTGGACCGGTTCGACGTGGCGGCGGCCCGGGGCCGGGCCGCCCTGGCGGCGGGCGACCCGGCGACGGCGGACACGGAACTGGCCGACGCGCTGGGGCTGTGGCGTGGGCCGGTGCTGGCCGGACTCCCGCTGCCCGGGCCGCTCGCCGGCCGTGTCGCCCGGATCGAGGAGCGGCGGCTGCTGGCCGAGGAGGACCACGCGGCGGCACGGCTGGCGCTCGGCGAAGCGGCCCGGGTGATCCCCGGACTGCGCGCGCTGCTCGACCGTCACCCGCTGCGCCAGCGCGCGTGGGCGCAGCTCATGACCGCTCTCTACCAGCTCGGCGACGTCTCCGGCGCGCTGGCGGCGTTCCGCCGGGCCCGCCGGGTGCTGGCGGAGGAGACCGGTATGGACCCGAGCCCGGAACTCACCCGCCTGCACGACGACATCCTGCACCACCGCCTCGCTCGGGGCCCGGCCGCCGCGCCACCGGCGGGTGCCGGGCCGGAGGCCACGACGCACCACCGGCCGCGTCAGCTTCCGCTCGCCGCCGCCGGTTTCGTCGGACGCGACGCCGAACTCGCGGTGCTCGACGCGACGCTCGGCGAACGGCCGGACGGACGCGACTCGGTGCGCATCGTCACGGTCAGCGGAATGGCCGGGGTGGGCAAGACCACGCTGGCGCTGCACTGGGCGCACCGGGCCGCCGGCCGGTTCCCGGACGGCCAGTTGTACGTCAACCTGCGCGGCTACGACGAAGGCGACACGGTGCCCGCGGCCGACGCCCTGCTCACCTTCCTGGAGGCACTCGGCGTGCCGGCCGGCCGGATCCCGGGCGGCGTCGACGGCCGGGCGGGCCTGTTCCGCAGCCTGCTGGCCCCGCGCCGGATGCTCGTGGTGCTCGACAACGCCCGCGACGCCGCGCAGGTACGCCCGCTGCTGCCGGGCGCGGGCCGCTGCGCGGTCCTGGTGACGAGTCGCGACCAGCTCAGCGGACTGGCGGTGGCGGAGGGCGCCCGGCCGTTGACGTTGGGCGTGCTGACCGCCGAGGAGTCGACGCTGCTGCTGCGCGGCCGGATCGGCGCGGACCGGGTCGCCGCCGAGCCGGAGGCCACCACCGAGATGATCGAGTCGACCGGCCGCCTGCCGCTGGCGCTCTCGATCGTGGCGGCGCGCGTCGCGGCCCGGCCGACCTTCCCGCTGGACGCGGTGGCGGCACAGCTTCGGCCGCCCGGGACACGGCTGGGACTGCTGGCCGAGGGCGACGTCCGGCGGGCCTTCTCCTGGTCGTACCGGGCGCTGAGCACCGACGCGGCCTGCCTGCTGCGCCTGCTGGGGTTGCATCCCGGCCCGGACCTGACCCTCGACGCCGCCGCCGCGCTGCTCGGCGCCCCCGCGTCGGCTGTCACTCCGCTGCTGCTGGAGCTGAGCCGCCTGCACCTGCTGACCGAGCACCGGCCCGACCGGTACGTGCTGCACGACCTGCTGCGGTCGTACGCGGTGGAGCTGGCCCGGGAGCGCGACCGCCCCCAGGAGCGGGACGCGGCCGTCCGGCGGCTGCTCGACCACTACCTACGCACCGCGCTCGCCGCCGCCGTGCTGCTCCAGCCGACCTGGACACCGCTCGAACCGGTGCCGCTCGGGCCGGCGGACGTACCCGTGCCGTTGCCGGACCGGATCGCGGCGCAGCGCTGGTTCCAGGCCGAGCGCCCGGTGCTGTTGCGGGTGCTGCGCCAGGCCGGCGAACCCGGCCTCGAGCGGTACGCCGGCCGGCTCGCCTGGGCGCTCGCCGCCTACCTGGCGCCTCGCGGGCTGTTCCAGGACCAGCTGACCGTCCAGCGGGTGGCGCTGGACGCGGCGAAGCGGATCGGCGATCGGCAGGCCGAGGCGGTGGCACGCCGGATGCTGGCCCGCGCGCTGATGCGGCTGGGCGACCGGGACGCGGCCGAGCACCATCTGCGGCGCGCCCTGGGCATGTACGAGCAACTCGGCGATCTGGCCGGCCTCGCCCTGATCCTGCGGCACTACACCGAGCTGTGCACCCAGAGCGACCGGCTGGACGAGGCGCTCGCGTACAGCGTCGAGGCGCTGCGCGTGTCCCGGCTGACCGGCAACGAGTACGCGGTGGCGCGGGCGCTTAACAGCAAGGGCTACCTGCACGCGCTCACCGGGGACTACCGGCAGGCGGTCGACGACTGCACCGAGGCGCTCGACCGGCAGCGGCGGATGGACGACCGGGTGGGGCAGGCGGCGACGCTGGACAGCCTCGGGTTCGCCTACCACCGGCTCGGTGACCCGAAGCGGGCCGCGGAGTGCTACGAGCAGTCGGTCGCGCACTTCGGGGCGTCGGTCAACCGGTTCCACGAGGCGCTGACCCTGATCCGCCTGGGCGAGGCGCGCGAGGCGACGGCGGACACCGCCGGCGCCGCCGAGGCGTGGCGGCGGGCGGTGCGGATCTACGACGACCTGGGTGATCCGGCCGCCGACGAGCTCCGGCGACGGCTGGCCCGGCTGCCACCGGGCTGACCCGGCCACGGGTCAGCCCGGCCGGGCGTTCTGCAGCTGGTCGCGGATCAGGGCCTCGTAGGGGCCGCCACGGGCGACCAGTTCCTCGTGCGTGCCCTGCTCCACCAGGCGTCCGTCCTCCATCACGCCGATCAGGTCGGCGTTGACCACGGTGCTGAGCCGGTGCGCGATCACGATCCGGGTGCACGACAACGCGGTGAGCACCTCGTCCACCCGGCGTTCGGTGACCACGTCCAGGTGACTGGTCGCCTCGTCCAGGAGCAGCAGCGGCGGGTTGTGCACGAGGGCGCGGGCCAGCGCCAGACGTTGCCGCTGGCCCCCGGAGAGCCCGCCGCCGCCCTCGGTCAGCCGTGTCTCGTACGCCATCGGCATCGCCATGATCTCGTCGTGGATCTGCGCGCGCTGCGCGGCGAGCACGACCTCCTCGTAGGTGGCGGACGGGTGGCCGAGGGAGATGTTCTCGCGGACCGATCCGGCGAACAGCGCGGGATCCTGCGTCACCATGCCGCACGAGCGGCGCAGCTCGCGGAAGTCGAGGTCCTGAAGCAGCCGCCCGTCGAAACGCACCTCCCCCTCGGTCGGCACGTACAGCCCGATCACCGTCTTGGCCAGCGTCGTCTTGCCCGATCCGGTCCGGCCGACCAGCGCCACCTTGGCGCCGGCCGGCACGGTGAGGTGGATGCCGCGTACCGCCCAGTCGGCGTTGCTGCTGTACCGCATGCCCACGCCGGTGAGCGTCACCTGGCCGGTGATACGCCGCCCCGGCCGGCTCGCCGAGGTGTCCTGTTCGGCGTTCTCATCCATGACGTCGCGGATCCGCTCCAGGTGCGTGCCGACGGTCTGGAGCTGCCGGGCGGTGTTGACCAGACCCATCAGCGGGGTGAGCACGGCGGCGGCGAGCGCGTTGAGCGCCAGCATCGTGCCCAGCGACATCCGGCCGGCGACGACCTGATGGGCGCCGACCCACAGCAGCAGCATCGGCGAGCCCATCCGGAAGGCGGACAGGAGCGCCTCGACGCCGGTCTCCAGCCGGCGGCGGTGCAGGGAGGCGAACTGCCGGCTCTGGAACAGCCCGGACCAACGTCCGAGGACCTGCTGCTCGGCGCCCATCGCCTTCACGGTTTCCGCGCCCGCCAGCACCTCGACCGCGTAGTTCTGCTCCTCGGCCTGAGCCGCGATGTCGCGGTGGGTGCGCTCCCGCATCGGCCGGTAGGTCGCCACGATCGCGGCGAGCTGAAGCAGGCCCAGCCCGAGCACCAGTCCGGCGTAGAGCGGGGTGAGCGCCAGCAGCAGGCCGATGTAGACGACCACGAACAGCCCGTCGAGGACCAGCGACATGGTCTGGCTGGTGACCATGTCGCGGATGACGGTGTTGCTGGACATCCGCATGAGCAGGTCGCCGCTGCTGCGGAGCTGGAAGTAGGAGTACGGGAGGGCGAGCAGGTGGTCGAAGAAGCGCCGCATCATGGTGTCGTCCATGCGGGCGTGCAGCACGTTGAGCGCGAGCCCCCGGGTGTAGCTGCCGACGCCCTGGGTGGCCAGCAGCAGGACCATGCCGGCGCCGAGGACGGTCAGAGCGTCGACCTGGCCCTGCCCGATCACCACGTCGACGGCGAACTTGGTGACCAGGGCGGGCAGCAGCACCGCCACCTGGAGCAGCAACGAGACGAGCAGCACGAGGCCGAGCAGCGGGCGGGAGAAGGTCAGCATGCCGCGGGCGAAGCGCAGCGAGGCGAGCCGACCCGGGCCGGGCCGGCGTTCGAACCGCTCCTGCGGCGTCAGCTCGATGGCGATGCCGGTGAAGCCCTCGCCGAACTCCTCCCGGCTCATCCGCCGCCGGCCCATCGCCGGGTCGACGACGACGGCGCCGCGCCGGTCCCACCGCTCCAGGACCAGATAGTGGCGGAACTTCCAGTGCACGATCGCGGGCAGTTCCAGCTGGTCCAGCGCGTCGAGGTCCACGCTGACCCCGCGTGCCCGCATGCCGTTCTCGCGGGCGAACTGGGCCATCTGCAACGCGGTCGCGCCGTCGCGGCCGATGCCGAGGCGCTCGCGGCACTCCGCGACCGACGTCCAGCGGCGATGCGCGGTCAGGACCATCGCCAGGCACGCGGCGCCGCACTCCGTCGCGCTCATCTGGAGCATCACCGGCACCCGGCGGCGCGGGCGGCGGGAGGTGGTCGCGCTCATCGCAGCGCGTCCGTCGCCTCGGGCAGCAACTGCAGCACTGTGGGTTCGGCGACCACGAGACTGAGCCGGCCGAAGGCCGTACCGGCCGGGGCACCGGACAGCAGCACCACGGTGGCCGGGCGGGCGACCGTCGGGGGCAGGCGCCACCGGCCCGCGGCGGCGGCGTCCTCGACGACCTCCGAGCGGACCACTCGCACCGTGGTCCGCCCGGTGTCCTGGTTGAGCGTCGCCTCGTCGCCGGGCGCCGGGGCGAGGCGACCGCCGAACACCGCGACGAGGTACGACCCGTCGGCGCCCACGACGGCGCCGTCGACCGCCTTCGGCACCCGGGTGACCGAGGCGAAGACCAGGCAGGCCAGGAGCAGCGCGGCGAGCGCTGCCAGCGGGCGGCGCGAGGAGCGGATCGGCAACCGGAGCGGGACGTCGGGCGGACCGCCCTGGTAGGTGGCCAGCGCCTGCGGGCGGTACGGCCAGATCGGCTGGTCAGCCACGGCGGCCACGCTCCCCCGCCGGCCGCGGCGGTTCGACCAGCAGGATCGACGGGACCCGGTCGGGCGCCGCCAGGCGCAGCAGGTTGTAGCCGATGCCGGCGATGCCGCTCATCAGGCCGGGTGTCTCCGCGCCCAGCGGCACCCCGCACAGCCACCCGTCCCGGTCGATGTAGTCGAGGATGCTCGCGGCCACCAGTTCGGCCTGCCGGGCCGCGGCCCGGTCGCCGAGGACCCGTGCGCCCGCGAGCACGGCCTCCACGTTGCCGAGGTCGCCGTGACAGATGCTGTGGTTGCCGGTGCCGGTGATCACCTCGCCGGTCAGCCCGAAGCGCAGCATGCCGTCGACGGCGTCGCGCAGGTCACGGTCGACGAGATCGCTGTCGTCGACGTATTCGGCGAGGTCGGCGCGGGCGAGCGCGATGCCGGGGCCGCCGTGGCACCAGGCGATCATCGAGTAGCCGTCCGGGGTGGTGTCACGCAGGTCGAGCCAGCAGCGGTGCTCCGGGTCGAAGGCGGAGCGCTCGTACCGGATCGCACCCTCCACCAGCGGCAGGTGGTCGCGGTTGCCCAGGACGCGGTCCAGCCGGGCCAGCGCGACGGCGATGCCGGAACCGCCGTGCGAGAAGCCGGCCAGCGGCCGGCTGGGGTTCACCGCGCCGGCCCAGCCGATCCCGTCACCGGCCGGCTCGGCCCGGTCCCGCAGGATGCGCGCGAACGTGCCGGCCGCGTCGAGCAGGCGTGGCGACGGGCGCGCCGCGTGCAGCGCGAGCAACGCGAGGATCGCCCCGGCCGCACCGCTGATCACGTCGTACGCCTCGTCCTCGGGCGCGAGGTGCAGGAGCACGGGCACGATCCGCTCGGCCGCGTCGAGCAGGTCGTCGCGGCGCCACAGCGCGCCGAGGTGGCTCAGGGCGTACAGCGGGCCGCCGAGTTCGTTGAACGCGCCGACGGTGAAGTTCTGCAGGCTCGTCACCGGAGTCTCGTCGAGCAGGTCGACCTGACGGGTGAGCATCGCCGCCGCGACCTCCGCGGCCTCACGGAACCGCGGCTCGCCGCTGATCTCCCCGAGGTAGCCGAGGAACAGGGCGATCCCGGACAGTCCGTTGTACAGGTCGATCCCGACCGGGCCGAGCTGCCAGATCCGGTCGGCCACCAGGGTGTGCCCGAGCCAGGCGATGGAGTCCTCGCCGGTGTCCGCGGTGAGCAGCAGCCGGTCCCCGGCGGCGCGGGCGGCGGCGACGAACCGGTCCGCGGGTGCCGGCGTGGTGGCGGCGGTGACCTGGTACTGCGACCACTGGCCCTGGCTCTCCACGCCCATCGTCAACGCGGCGAGGGAGCTGCGCAGGATCCAGGTCTGCTGGGCGAGGTGGGCGTCGGAGAGCGCGGCGATCCGCCGTCGGGAACGGTCCAGGCCGCTGCTGGCGAGTACCCCGGTGATCACCGATCCGTCGCCGGCGACGAAGTCCCGCGACGCCGGGGCGGTGCTGAAGAAGGGGATGTCGCCGCGGCTGAGCTGCGCCTGCTCGGACGCGGCGATCCTCGCCTCGGCCCCCGGCCACTCCTCCTGCAGCCAGAGGAAGCTCAGGAAACGCTCCCGGTCGAGCGCGTCGCGCAGCAGGTCCGGGTGCCGGCTCTCCTGCAGCACCTTGGCGTAGGTGCGGGTGGCACGCAGGATCACGCGTACCTCGTCGTCGGCGAAGGCCGCCACCGGCCCGTCCGCGGCCAGCAGGTCGTCGCGGTGGCGGTGCAGCAGCCGGTACGTGCGCTCGAACCCGGCGATGATGTCGTCGCTGAAGTCGAGCGTGTGGTGGGCCGCGCCGTCGAGGCTGGGCAGGTTCTGCCCGCCGCTCATCTCGATCCGCCGGCGCACCAGGCGCATCCGGTCGGTGCCGGACTCCTCCCAGGTCGCCACCGGCGTGGGGGTGAGCTGCCCGGCCGTGCCGGCGAGCCCGCTGAAGTCGACCCCGCCGACGCCGTCGTCGTCCTGGTAGATGATCGGCCGGGGCAGGAGCCCGACCTCGAGCACGGATTCGCGCATGGTCCGGAAGGACTCCGCCGATACGCCGATCTGCCTGTCGCTCTGCTCGCTCTCCGGGTGGAACAGGGCTTCCAGGTCGACGAGCATCGGATGCTCGCCGGCGGCGATGACGTTCTCCAGGTGGAAGTCGACGGCCGCGAGGCTGTGCAGCAGCGCCAGGTAGCTGCCCTGCCGGGTGTAGAAGCGGCGCAGCGCCTCCCGGTCGGCGCACGGGCCGGCGGCGACGAACTCCGACCAGCCGTACCCGCCGCGGTCGAGGACCCACATGGTCCGCAGCGGCGGCTGCGCGCCACGGGCGTTGAGCCACTCCAGCAACTGCTGGAAGTGCAGCTCCACCTGGAGGCCACGGGGCTTGTACACGACGCGGGCGCCGCTGGCGAAGCGGACGAATCCCACCGAGCGGCCACCGCGGTGCGAGTCGCCGGCGCCGAAGGACACCCCGGTGACGACGCCGAGGTCCGCCGGGTCGCCGAGCCGGTGTGCCAACGCGGGCGCGTCCGCGACGAGGCGCCGGGCGAACTCGACCCGGGCGTCGACCCAGTTGTCGACGAGGACCGTGGCGTCCCGGGCCAGGACCGGGTACTCCATCAGGACGTCCAGTGTGTACTTCGGATCGTGCAGGCGGCGGGTGAAGTCCTGGAACCGTTCCTCCGGCGTCGCCCCGGCGAGCTGGCCCTCCAGCCGCAGCACGTTGAGTTCGAGGACCAGCACCCGGCCGACGAGCAGGTTGATCGCGCCGGTGGGCGGGTCGCAGAGTTGCTCGGCGAGCCGGTCGGCGTCGACGTGCGGGCTCGGTGCGGCGGCGCACGCCTCGTGCACGGCCTGCCGTACCCGGCGCAGCCCGTCGTCGATCAGCGGGCGGACCAGTTCCACGAAGGCCCCGTGCGGGTGCGGGTCGTGGTGGTGCTCGTGGTCGTGGTCGTGGTGATCGTGCGCGGGAGCGCCACCGCCCGGCCGGCGGTCACGCCACGCGCGCTCGATCGCGCGCACGTGGTCCGGTACGTCGGTGAACCGGCTGCGGACCGTCTCCGGGGTCTCGCCGAGGACCCGGACCAGGGCCGGCTCGTCGAGGCCCAGCTCCCGGAGCCAGCTGTCGAACAGCTCGCCGCCTCCGTCGAAGACCGGCTCGTCCTTCCACCGCCGCAGTCGCTGCCGGCCCCGCTCCTCGTCCACGGTCCCGGTCGGCGTCCCGGCGCCGAGCCGCTCGGACAGGGAGTGGGCCAGATACCAGCCGGGGTGGGAAAGGTCCACCGGGCCGTCGGCGGGCGGGCGCGCGTACGTCATGGTTGCTCTCTCTCGCGGCGTCAGGTCTCGCGGGTCCGACGGCGCCCGGACACGTCCCGAATGCCCGGGCGCCGTCGGTGTGGGGAGCGGATCAGGCGGTGCACAGCCCGCAGGTCGACTGCGTCTGGCAGGTACCGCACGTGGTGCCGCCGCAGGTGGCGCCGCAGGAGCCACAGGGCGTCTCCCGGGCGGTGAAGCCGCCGCAGCAGCCGAGCGTCAGCAGGTACTCGGTGCGGGCGCCGGCGATGTGCGCGAGCACGTCGTCGCCGAGCTCGGCCACGCCGCAGGGGTGCTCGGGCAGCGCCGCGAGCTGGTCGGCGGAGAGGCTCGCCCGGTACTCGGGGTCCTTCCAGGCTCGTACGATGTCCATCGAAGTTCTCCTCGGGGGTTCGGGGTGTGCCGGCGGCGGAACGTGTCGTGGAGGGAGGAGACGCGTCCGTCCGGGTCGGTGCCTCGGGTCAGCCGCAGCAGCCGACGGTGAACACCGCGCAGGTGCCGTTGCAGACGGTGCCGTTGATGCTGAAACATCCGGCGACACCGGTGACCGCGGTGATGGTGGGGGTCGGGGTCCACGTGCCACCGGGTGCGGTGTCGAGCTCGTGGTCGCTCAGCTCGACGAAACCGGCCGGGTTCGCCGGCAGCGCCGCCCGCTCCTCGTCGCTGAGCGACGCCCGGTAGACCGGGTCCTTCCATGCCCTGATGTAGTCCATGTGGGTCTCCGATCGAAGTCGTCGTGCAGGGTGTACGGGTTGGCCTCCACAGGCGGAACCGTAGGGCCGTGCTATGGCAGATCGATGGCACCGCGATGGTCGTGCGGCGGCTCCAGCGACAGCACCGACGGCACCCCGGCCGGGTCCGCCAGGCGCAGGAACGCGTAGCCGATGCCGGCCAGCCCGCACATCAGCCCGGGTGTCTCGACGCCGCGCGGTACGCCGCACCGCCAGGCGCCCGCCTCGACGTCGGCCACGGCCGCGGCGGTGAGGGTGGCCGCGTGCCGGGCCAGGGCGTCGTCGCCGACGGCCGCAGCCGCGACCCACGCGGCCTCGGCGTTGCCCAGGTCGCCGTGGCAGATCGAGTGGTTGTGCAGCAGGTTGTGCGGGTCGCGCAACGCGGCCGAGGCGAGCCGCAGGTCGTCGCGTACGAGGTCGTCGTCGGTGGCGTGACCGAGCAGTTCGGCACGAGCCGTCGCGACCCCGGCCGCGCCGTGGCACCAGGCGACCATGCCCCGGCCGGGCGGCGCGTCCGGACGCAGGTCCCGCCAGTTGCCGGTGGTCTCGTCGTAGAGCGTCCGTTCGTACCGCAGTGCCGCGTCCACCGTCGCGCGGTGCTCGCCGGTGCCCCGGTGCCGGTCCCAGCGCGCCAGCGCGGTGGCGATGCCCGAGGCGCCGTGGGAGAAACCGGCCAGCGGACGGTCGACGTAGAGCGCCCCGTGCCAGCCGACGCCGCCCGCCACCGGTCGCGCGCCGGTGGTCAGGTGCGCGGCCATCGCGCCGACACCGGCGAGCAGGTCGGGGTCGCCGGTCATCCGGTGCAGGGAGAGCAGGGCGAGCAGTCCACCGGCCGTGCCGCTGATGATGTCGTACTCGCGGCTGTCGGCGGTGTGGGCGGCCATCGCGGCGGCGAGGCCGGTGGCGGTGTCGAGCAGGTCGTCGCGGTCCAGCACGGCGGCGAGGTGGCTCAGGGCGTACACCGCGCCGCCCAGGTGGTCGAAGCCGCCGACGCCCAGCGTGGCGTCGGCCGGTTCGGCGAGCCAGGCCCGCCCCTCGCGGAGCATCATCGTGGCGGCGAGGTCGGCGGCCCGCCGGTAGGCCGGGTCGCCGGTGACCCGGGCCAGCCGGCCGAGGAACAGGGCGATGCCGCTGATGCCGTTGTACAGGTCCATGGCGCTCGGGCCGAGCATCCACACCTTGTCCGCGACCAGCCCCAGACCGAGCCAGCAGATCCGGTCGCCGTCGGTGAGCGCGGTGGCCAGCAGCCGGTTCCCGACCAGGCGTGCGGCGTCGACGAGCCGCTCGGGCGGGACCGGGCCCGCGGCGGCGGGGCGGCGTGGCGGGGCGGGTGGGCGCCAGGTCGACGGGTCACCCATGATCAGCGCGGTGACGGAGGCCTCGATGATCCAGCTCTGCTGGGCCAGGTGGTCCTCCGACATGTCCGCGAGGCGGTCCCGCACGGCGTCGAGCCCGGTGCGCCGCAGCGCCGCCGGCAGCACGGTGCCGTCACCGCCGACGAGATCGGTCGACGATGGCGTGGTCACGAAGATCGGGACGTCACCGGCACGCATCTGCGCCAGCTCCGCGGCGATCAGCCGCTCCCGCTGCTCGCGCCCGTCGTGGCCGGCCCAGAGGTTCTCGAACCAGCGGTCCCGGTCCAGCGCGTCACGCAGCAGGTCGGGGTGCCGGGCCTCGGCGAGCATCCGGACGTACGACTCGGTGGCCCGTGGCACGACGCGCACCTCGTCGCGGGCGAACGCCGCCAGCGGCCCGTCCGCGGCCAGCAGGTCGTCGCGGTGCTCGAACAGGATCCGGTAGAGCCGGCGGTAGCCGTCCACGATCTCCGGGGCGAACTCGGTCACGTCGGCCTCGTCGTCGGCGAGCGTGGGCAGGTTGGCCGAGCCGGGCAACGTCACCCGCTGCCGGTCCAGGTGCATCTCGTCGGTGCCGAGGCCGTTCCAGACCATCACCGGCCGGGCGGTGAGCTGGCCGCCCGCGCCGGCCATCCCGCTCATGTCGAACCGGTTGACCTGGCTGCCCTCGGTCCACAGCACCGGGGCGGGCAGCAGTCCGACGGTGACCGCAGACCGGCTCATCAGGTCGATGCCCACCGCCTGGAGGTAGCCCGCCCGGTCGTCCGGTTCGGCCGGCCGTTCCCACTGCCAGTTGTGCAGCATCGCCTCCAGGTCGATGAGCATCGGGTGCTCGCCGGAAGCGATCACGTTCTCCAGGTGGAAGTCGGTCGCGCCGAGCGTCTGGAGCAGAGCCAGCAGCGCGCCCTGCCGCCGGTGGAACCGACGCAGCGCGTCCCGGTCGGCGCACGGCCCGCTCTCGACGAACTCGGTCCAGCCGTACGTCCCGCGGTCGAGGATCCAGAACGTCCGCAGCGGTGGCTGCGCGCCTCTGTCGTCGAGCCAGGACAGCAGGCGCTGGAAGTGCTGGTCGACCCGGAGGTTGCGGGGCTTGTACATCACCCGGGCGCCGGAGGTGAACCGTACGACGGCGACGGAGCGCCCACCGCGATGGCTGTCGCCCGCGCCGAAGCTCACCTGCGCCAGGTCGCCGAGGGCGTCCGGGCCGCCGTGGCACGCGGCGAGCGCGGCGTGGTCGGCGACGAGGCGCTCGGCGAACTCCGTCCGGGCGTCGGCCCAGTCGTCGACGACCCGCACCAGGTCACGGGCCAGCACCGGGTACTCCCGCAGCAGGCGCAGGGCGTGCGCCGGTTGCCGCAGCCGGTGCAGGAAGTGGTGGAAGCGCTCGTGCGGCGTGGCGCCGGCCAGGTCACCGCGGATCCGGAGCACGTTGAGCTCCAGTGCCATGACCCGGGCCAGCATCCCGTTGAGCGTGTCGAACGGGCCGTGTCCCAGCTGCGTGGTCAACGCCTCGGCGCTCAGTCGGGGGTGGTCCGCCACCAGCGCGTCCACCCGGCTCCGGAGCTGTTCCCGCGCGTCCTCTACCAGTGGGGCCACGACCACCGCGAACCCGGTCGGGTCGTCGGGTCCGGCGCCGGTGGGCGGTCTGCGCCGCCACGCGTCGACCAGTCGCCGCGCGTACTCGGGTTCCCGGTCAAACCGGTCGCGGACGGTCTCCGGTGCCTCGCCGAGCATCCGGATCAGGCCGGCCTCGTCCAGACCGTGCTCGGCCAGGTGGCTCGCGGCCCGGTCGGGCCGCCGGGCGTGCACGGGCTCGTCCCGCCACATCTTCAGCCGGATCCGGCCGACCTCGGTGTCGACCGGGCCCCGGGGACGCCGGCCGGTCAGGCGCTCCGGCAGGGAGTACGCCAGGAACCAGGCGGCGTCGCCCGGCTGCACCGGGTCGGAGTCGTCGTGCATCTGCTCCGCCTCACTGCGCGGTGTGGTCGCGCGGTCCGTGGTGGTCGCCGCCCGGGCGCGGGCGGCTCGTGCCGGGAGACGCGCAGACGCCGAGGTCGCCCCGCAACATCGACGTGTACGCCTCGCTCAGCGCGGGGGTCGGTTCGACGCCCAGTTCGGCGTCGAGCCGGCTGCGGAAGGAGCCGAAGACCTCGATCGCCTCGTCCTGCCGGCCGGTGCGGTACAGGGCGGTCATCAGCAGGATCGCCGGCCGCTCCCGCAGCGGATGCTCGGTGCGCAGGGCCAGCAGGGCGGGGATCGCCTCGTGGAAGTTGCCCAGCCGCAGTTGCAGGTCCATCCGGTGTTCCAGACACACGACGCGGCGCTCGCGCAGGTGGTGACGGCGGCTCTCGACGTACGGGCCGGGCAGGCCCGCCAGCGGCTCACCGGCCCAGATCTTCTCCGCCGCGGCCAGGTGCGCGGCGGCACCGGCGAGGTCACCGCCGTTCTCCGCCGCGGTGGCCCGTTCCACCGCCTCGTCGAAGTCGGTGACGTCGATCCGGGCGGAGCCGAGACGCAGCCGGTAGCCGATGCGCAGGGTGTCGATGGTGGGCCCGTCGTGGCCGGCGGACGCGGCCTGGAGCGTGCGCCGCAGCCGGTAGATGTAGGGCGGGATCAGCTTCCTGCCGGTCGGCGGGGCGTCTGCGCCCCAGACGCCCTCGAGGATCGACGCCGGGGTGACCACCCGGCCGGCGTTGAACAGCAGCAGCGCGAAGACCGCCTGCTGGCGTATCGGCCCGAGGTCGAGCCATTCACTGCCGACCTCGGCGTGCAGCGGACCCAGGGCGAAGAACCGCACCCGGGTCACGGCGTCGCACCGCCCGCGCCGCGACTCGTCATCGCTTCCCCTCCCCCACCGACGGCCGGTGAGCGCACCCGGACGGCAACGAAGATCATCGCTCCGAGGATGCTACGGGGAGGCGCGCACAATGCGCGCACAATGCGTGTATGGACGGCGCCGGGAATCACCATTCGGCGCCATGACATTGACGTGTATCTACGCTAGGGCCATTTTCCGACCGGCTCGGGTAGTGCCAGCGCTACCCGCGATCCGGCAGCAGGCGGGATGGAGCACGGGGCCGGTTCTGGCGAGGCTTGAGGCCGTACCCGTTCACCTCCGTCGAGGAGTTCCCATGAACCGCCGTACCTTCCCGGTCGCCGTCGGCGCCACGGCCCTGCTCACCGTCACCGCGCTGGGTGTGCCCGCCGCGTCCGCCGCGACCACCGACGCCCGGCGTCCCGCCGCCGACGCCGTCCAGAAGCGACTGGACGGCCTGGTCGCCGAGCACGGCTTCCCCGGGGCGCTGGCCTCCGTACGCCGCGACGGCCGGGTGCGCGACTACACCGCGGGCGTGGGTGACCTGCGCACCGGCGCCGCGATCCCCCGCGACGCCCGGGTGCGCGTCGGCAGCAACACCAAGACGTTCACCGCCGTGGTCGTCCTCCAGCTCGTCGGCGAGGGCCGCGTCGACCTCGACGCCACCGTCGAGCGCTACCTGCCCGGGATGGTGCGCGCCAACGGCAACGACGGGCGGCGGATCACCGTACGCCAGCTGCTGCAGCAGACCAGCGGCCTGCCCGACTACGACGAGGTCGTGTTCAGCGAGGCGCAGGATCTGGTGGACCGCCGCAGCGACTACTTCGACCCGCGCCGGCTGCTGGACGAGGCGCTCACCCAGGACCGGCGCTTCCCGCCGGGTCAGAAGTGGGAGTACAGCAACACCAACTTCGTGCTGGCCGGGCTGATCATCGAGCGGGTCACCAAGCGCCCCGTCGGTGAGGAGATCACCCGGCGGATCATCGAG
Organism: Micromonospora sp. CA-248089; assembly: GCF_050948515.1. Taxonomy (NCBI): domain Bacteria; kingdom Bacillati; phylum Actinomycetota; class Actinomycetes; order Micromonosporales; family Micromonosporaceae; genus Micromonospora; species Micromonospora sp. CA-248089. The sequence goes on along the minus strand of NZ_CP192016.1, from coordinate 2,690,419 downwards.
CCGCTGCGGCTGCGTGACACGTACTGGCCGCAGACCGGCGAGCAGGACCTGCCCGGCCGGCTGCCGCGCGGCTACGTCGCGGTGGAGCCCGGCGCGCCGTGGATCGACGTGACCCGGATGGACCCGTCGCTGGGCTGGGCCGCCGGTCAGCTCGTCTCGACCCCGTCGGACCTGCGGACGTTCTTCGAGGCGCTGCTGGCGGGCAAGCTGCTGAAGCCGGCCCAGCAGGCGGCGCTGACGCGCACGGTGCCGGCGCCCGACTTCGAGCCCACCGGCGTGTGGGCGTACGGCCTGGGCATCGCCCGGCACGAGCTGCCCTGCGGCGGCCACGCCTGGGGACACGGCGGCGACATCCAGGGCTTCCAGACCCGCAACCTGTCCACCACCGACGGGCGCAGCGCGGTGGTCGCGGTGACCGGGCTGCCGACGAGCATGGAGATGCTGGAGGCGGTCACCAGCACCGTCGACGCGGCCCTGTGCGGCACCCGCCGCTGATCCGCCTCGACATCGCACGCGCGCCGCCTCCCGCGAGGCGGCGCGCGGACGTGCGTACGCTTACCGCCGGCCGTCGAGATAGCGCAGCACGGCGGTGACCCGGCGGTCCGCGCGGTCGTCCGGCGGCAGGCTCAGCTTCGCGAAGATGCTGCGGATGTGCTTGTGCACCGCGCCCTCGGTGACGAACAGCCGTTCCGCGATCGCGCCGTTGCCGAGCCCCTCGGCCATCAGCGCCAGCACCTCGTGCTCACGAGGCGACAGCTCGGCCAGGGCGGTGTCCGGCCGCCGGTTGCGGGCGAGCAACTGCCCGACCACCTCCGGGTCGATCACGCTGCCGCCGTCCGCGACGCGGTGCAGCGCGGCGAGGAACTCCTCGACCCGGCCCACCCGCTCCTTGAGCAGGTAGCCGAGCCCGGAGGCGCCGACCGAGAACAGCTCGGTGGCGAACGCCTGCTCGACGTACGCGGACAGGACCAGCACCGCGAGGCCCGGCCGGCGGCGGCGCGCCTCGACCGCGGCGACGATGCCCTCGTCGGTGTGGGTGGGCGGCATCCGCACGTCGACGATCGCCACGTCCGGCCGGTGCTCGTCCACAGCGGTCAGAAACTCCCCCGGCGTGCCGGCGGTGGCCACCACGTCCAGGTCCTCGGCGCGCAGCAGCAGCGCCAGCCCTTCGCGCAGCAGCGCGTCGTCCTCGGCGATCACGATCCGCATGGCAGCTCCACGTGCATCCTCGTCGGTCCTCCCGGTGGACTCGTCAACGTCATCCGCCCGTCGTACGCCTCGACCCGCCGGCGGATGCCGGTCAGCCCCGAGCCGCGCGTCTCGTCGGCGTCCCCGCGACCGTCGTCAGTGACGGTGACGAGCAGCCGGTCCCCCTCCCGGCGCACGGCGACCTCGACGCCGTTCGCGCCGCTGTGCCGGACCACGTTCGTCAGCGCCTCGGCCACCACGAAGTACGCGGTGGCCTCGACCGCCGCCGCGCAGCGACCGTCGACGTCCACGGCCAGGCGGCACGGCACCGCGCACTCCGCGGCGAGCCCGGCGAGCGCCCCGGACAGGCCCCGGTCGCCGAGCACCGGCGGGAGGATGCCGCGCACCACCGTACGCAGCTCGCCGAGCGCCTGCTCGGCCGCGTCCTGCGCGCGTTCCAGGATCTCGTCGGCGCGGTCCGGATCGCGGCGTACCGCCCGCCGGGCGGCGCCGAGCAGCACGTTCACCGCGACCAGCCGGTTCTGGGTGCCGTCGTGCAGCGACCGTTCGATGCGGCGCAGTTCCACCGCGTGCGCGTCGAGCGCCGCGGCCCGGGTGGCGGTCAGTTCGGCGACCCGCAGCGACAGGTCGACGCCGGGGGGTGGAGGCAGCAGCCGGCGGCCCGGCCGGGCCTGGATCCGTGCGAGCGCCGGGCCGGTCGTGACCGCGAGGACCAGCCAGCCGATCCCGAGCACGGCGACCACGAGCGCGTCGCCGAGCCCGTCGATGTGCCACCAGCCGAGGCCGGGCGCGCCGGCCTCCGGCGGCACCAGCCGGTACCAGAGCGGGAACGTCATGTCCTGCACGGCGTACAGCGGAAGCACCAGCGCGAGCAGCCCGGCACCGAAGCCGAGCGTCCCGTGGACGGCCACCCAGCGCAGCTCCCGCCGCAGGACCGGGTCGCGCAGCGCCGGGCGCAGCCCGGCCGGCACCGGGCCGGGCGCCGGGATCGGCGTCCCCCACCGGGACAGCCGGGCGCGTTCCCGGTCGGCCACGGACCGCACCGCCTGGAGAATCCCGGGTACGAGCAGCAGCCCGACCCCGCCGACGCAGGCCGCCGCCACGACAACGGTGCCGAGCAGCACGCCGAGCGCCAGCACGGCGGTGCCCAGCCCGCCGACGAGGTGCTCCAGCGCGGTCACCGCGGCACGGAACCGCCCGCGTACGAACTCCATCCCGGCCCACCCCCGGCCGAAACGATAGGTCACCGCCGTCGCCGTGCGTCAGTGCCGGGGGCGGAAAGTACAGCCTGCTGTACCCCGGTTGTCGTGCTGGCGGGATCGTTCCGGGCAGGCCCCGCGCCTAACGTTCAGGTGCAAGGACATCACCCGAGGAGGCAGCCGTGAACGACCTGGACCGTAGTGCTGAGACCACCGCCGCGACGACGCCCGTCACCCGGATGCGCCCGCTGCTCTGGCTGGTGCTCGTCGTCGGCGTGGTGGCGAACGTGACGCTGTCGAACGTCCTGGGCAACCCGTGGGCCGGTTCGGCCTTCGGCGTGCTGGCGCTGGCGTCCGGCGTGGCCCTGGCCATGAACCACTACCGCAACCGCTGATCCGCGTCGGGGCGGGCCGGGACGACCGTCGGCCCGCCCTGCGGCGTTCGCCCGCGCGACCCGCCCGCGGCTGGTACGACTGGTGTCGTCGACGGCGCGTACGGAAGGGACCGGATGGCGAGTGAGCCGCGTGGGCACCTGCTGCGGCCCCGCGAGGCCTCCCGCCGGGCGTCGTTCCTGGAACTCTTCTTCGACCTGGCTTTCATCCTCGCGTTGAACCGGGTGTCCCTGGTGCTGGAGGAGGATCTGAGCCTCGGCGGGGCGTACCGGGCCGCGCTGCTGCTGGTGCCGATCTGGTGGGTGTGGTTCGTGACCGCCTGGTCGACGGACTGGTTCGACCCGCGTTCCCCGCCGATCGTCACGCTGCTGCTGTGGGTCATGTTCGGCGGCCTGCTGATGGCGGCGGCGGCGCCCACCGCGTACACCGGACACGCGCTCGTGTTCGCCGGCGCGTACGTGGCGATCCACCTGGGCCGGCCGTTGATCCTGCTGCCGGCGCTGCGCGGCCATCCGCTGCGGCTGCGCAGCCTGCGGGTGGCGATCTGGTTCGCTGTGTCAGGGGTGCTGTGGGTGACCGGCGCGCTCGCCGGGACGGCGCAGGTGGCGCTCTGGACCACGGCGATCGTCCTGGATCTCGTCCTGGCGCGACTGCGCTGGCCGACACCGGGGCTGGGCCGGTCGAGCTGGCGCGACCTCCAGGTGGTCGGCGAGCACCTGGCCGAGCGCTACCAGCAGATCTACATCATCGCGCTGGGCGAGCTGATCCTGTCCGCCGGGATCGTGTTCAGCAACGCCGGTTTCGACGGTTACCGCACCGTCGCGTTCGCGCTGGCGTTCGTCAACGCGGTCACCGTGGGGCGGCTCTACCTGGTGCCGGGCGGGATGCGGCTCGGCGAGGCGATCGAGGCGCGCGGGCCGTCCGGGAGCCGGCTCGGCCTGCTGGCCGGTTACCTGCACCTGGTGATGGTGGCCGGGGTGGTGGCCACGGCGGTCGGCGCGCAGGTGATGATCGGGGATCCGCTGTCCCGCGATCCGGCCGCACTCGTGGTGGCGCTCAGCGGCCCGGCGCTGTTCCTGATCGGCTGGATCGGGCTCGCAGCGGCCGTGCACCGCCGGGTGACCTGGTACCGGCCGGCCGGGCTGGCGGTGATCGTGGCGCTGGGCGTCCTGGCGTACGGGCTGCCGCTGCTGGCCGGCTCCGCGTTGCTGGCCACGCTGCTGATCCTGATCGTGTACGCGGAGACCACCGCGGTGCGCCGGGAGGTTCGCAGCTGAACGCGTTAACGCCACCATTCGATTGACAGACGACTATGCAAACGCCAGGCTAGGGGAGATTGTTAGCGTTAACGCAGCCGTCATCTCCACCGCAGAGGAGGGCCCCTCGTGCCCCTGACCCGACGCGCGTTCACAGTCGGCGCCCTGTCCACCGCCACGTTCCGCGCCGACGTCACGTTCCGGGTCACCGCGTAGCCGTCCCCCACCACCACCGTCCCGCCACGGAGGCCGTCCATGCCCGCTCCCCTGGTGAACCGCCGATTCCTGCTCCGCGCCACCGGCGCCACCGCCGTCGCGGCCACCGCCGGCGCCGCCGCCGGGTCCGTCACCGCAGGCGGTACGGCGCACGCCGCGCTGCCACCGGCCCGCCCCGACATCGGCGTGTCCGCGTACGCCTTCGACCCGGGCCAGGTCCGGCTGACCGCCGGGCGCTGGCAGGACAACCAGAACCGTACGGTCGCCTACCTGCGCTTCGTCGACGTCAACCGGCTGCTCTACAACTTCCGGGCCAACCACCGCCTGTCCACCGGCGGCGCCGCCGCCAACGGCGGCTGGGACGCGCCGAACTTCCCGTTCCGCACCCACATGCAGGGGCACTTCCTGACCGCCTGGGCGCAGGCGTGGGCGGTGCTCGACGACACCACCTGCCGGGACAAGGCGCTCACCATGGTCGCCGAGCTGGCCCGCTGCCAGGCCAACAACGGCGCGGCCGGGTTCAGCGCCGGCTACCTGTCCGGCTTCCCGGAGTCCGACTTCACCGCGCTGGAGGCACGGACCCTTAGCAACGGCAACGTCCCCTACTACTGCATCCACAAGACGCTGGCCGGGCTGCTGGACGTGTGGCGGCTGATCGGCAGCACCCAGGCCCGGGACGTGCTGCTGGCGCTGGCCGGCTGGGTCGACCAGCGCACCGGCCGGCTCACCTCGGCGCAGATGCAGGCCATGCTGGGCACCGAGTTCGGCGGCATGAACGCGGTGCTGACCGACCTCTACCAGCAGACCGGCGACGCGCGGTGGCTGACCGTCGCGCAGCGGTTCGACCACGCCGCCGTGTTCAACCCGCTCGCCGCGAACTCCGACCAGCTCAACGGCCTGCACGCCAACACCCAGGTACCCAAGTGGATCGGCGCGGCCCGGGAGTACAAGGCGACAGGCGTCACCCGCTACCGCGACATCGCCACGAACGCGTGGGCCATCACCGTCGGCGCGCACACGTACGCCATCGGCGGCAACAGCCAGGCCGAGCACTTCCGTGCCCCGAACGCGATCGCCGGCTACCTGCGCAACGACACCTGCGAGGCGTGCAACACGTACAACATGCTCAAGCTGACCCGGGAGCTGTGGCAGCTCGACCCGGACCGGGTCGCGTACGCCGACTTCTACGAACGCGCGCTGCTCAACCACATGATCGGCCAGCAGAACCCGGCCGACGCGCACGGCCACGTCACCTACTTCACCCCGCTCAACCCGGGCGGGCGGCGCGGTGTCGGCCCGGCGTGGGGCGGCGGCACCTGGAGCACCGACTACAACTCCTTCTGGTGCTGCCAGGGCACCGGGCTGGAGACAAACACGACGCTCGCGGACGCGATCTACTTCCACAACGGCACCACGCTGACCGTCAACCTGTTCATGCCCTCGGTGCTGACCTGGAGCCAGCGCGGCATCACCGTCACCCAGGCCACCTCGTACCCGGTCGGCGACACCACGACGCTGACCGTCACCGGCTCGGTGAGCGGGTCGTGGACGATGCGGATCCGGATCCCGGCGTGGACCAGCGGGGCGAGCGTCAGCGTCAACGGCGTCGCGGCGGGTATCGCCACCACGCCGGGCAGCTACGCCGTCCTGACCCGTGCCTGGACCTCCGGCGACACGGTGACGGTCCGGCTGCCGATGCGGGTGGCGACTGTCGCCGCCAACGACGACGCCGCGGTGCAGGCCGTCACGTACGGGCCGGTGGTGCTCTCCGGCAACTACGGCAACACCACGCTGAGCGCCCTGCCGACGCTGGACCCCGGCTCGGTGACCCGTACCGGCACCGGCAGTCTCGCGTTCACCGCCCGGGCGGACGGCGCCACCGTGAACCTCGGCCCGTTCTACGACGCCCACGGGCACAACTACACGGTCTACTGGCGGGTCGGCGCGGGCGGTGGCGGCAGGGAGGCGAGTTTCCGGCTCGCCAACGCGGCGAGCGGCCTGGTGCTCGGCATCCAGAACATGTCCACCGCCGACGGCGGGCTCGCGCTGCAGTGGGGCGACACCGGCACCGCCGACCACGACTGGCAGCTCGTCGTCGACGGGTCGGCGCTGCGGCTGCGCAACGTCAACAGCGGCAAGGTGCTGGGGGTGGAGAACATGTCCACCGCCGACGGCGCCCGGATCCTGCAGTGGGCGGACAACGGCACCGCCGACCACCTCTGGACCGTTGTCGACGTCGGCGACGGCAGCCACAAGCTGCGCAACGTGCACACCGGCAAGCTGCTCGGCATCTCCGGCGGCTCGACCGCCCAGGGCGCGTTCGCCGTGCAGGACCCGGACAACGGCAGCCTGGACAACCAGTGGCGGTTCCTGCCCAACGGAGCGCGGCGGATCCAGAACCTCGGCAGCGGTCTGGTGCTCGGCGTACAGAACATGTCCACCGCCGACGGCGGGCTGGTCATCCAGTGGGGCGACACCGGCACCGCCGACCACCTCTGGACCGCCCTGGTGGACACCGGCGGCTACCTGCGGCTGCGCAACAGCAACAGCGGCAAGGTGCTGGGCGTCGAGGGCGGCTCGAGCGCGGCCGGCGCCCGGATCGTCCAGTGGGCCGACAACGGCACCGCCGACCACAGGTGGCGGCTGCGGCACGGCGGAGGCGGCTGGTTCCGGATCCAGTGCGCGAACGGGGGCCGGGTGCTCGGGCTCAGCGGCGGCTCCGGCGCCCAGGGCGCGCAGGCGGTCCTCGCCGACGACACCGGGGCCGCGCACCAGCGCTGGCGCTTCCTGTAGATCAGGCGGTGACGGTGGGAGCGGTCCGGCCGCTCCCACCGTCACCGGGTCGTTCCGGCGGTCAGGGGGTCAGGGCGTCCCCGGCGGGCGTCCAGGTCGACTCGTCCCGCACGTCGTCGGCGACGGTGATCCCCTGGGCAATCTTCAGCAGCTCGGCCTGGGGCAGCCGGCCGCCGACGCCCTCGGAGCTGACCTGGACGACGACACTGCCGTCGACGCTCCAGATGTTGCAGAACCCGCCCCGGCGGGCCGCCCCCGGATAGCACTTCGTCGCACCGGGCTCCGGTGACTGGTTGGAGCTGGTGCTCGGCGTGACGAAGATGTGGAACCCGTCCCTGATCGCGCCCTCGACCGAGTCGAACGGCGCGGTCAGGCCCGAGGTCGGCAGGGGCGGCCTGGTGTACGTCGCGCCGCCGTAGTCACCGGCGCGGGCGGTGGCGATGCCGCTCAGGCCGGGCAGGGCGTGCGTGCCCACCTGGAGCGGCACGTAACCCCGCGGCAGGTAGCCCACCGTGAACGGCAGCGGAGCCGGCGTCGGCCCGGCCGGCTTCAGGCCCGTGACAAGGCCACTCAGGTCGCGGAAGCTCGGCGACGCTTCGTCGCCGGAGATCGCCGTGACGACTGCCCAGGCGTTTTTCGCGTATTGCCAGGCGAAAAGCTTGTTGCCCCTTTCCGGCGGCTGGGTCGGGTCGAGGGCGTACGGCAGCGTCGCCTGCACCGCCCTGCGTCCGGCCACCATGACGTTCCGCCCGCCCTTGATCGCGGCCGGGGCGAAGGCGCCGGGCCGGTAGACGGTCAGGTAGGCCCAGAGGCTCGGCTTCGCCCCGGCGGCCGTCGTCTCCTGCTGCATCGACTCGGCCTCGTCCGCGGTGACGGGCCTGTCGTTCGAGGTGTGCCGGTCGGAGTAGACGGGGGCGATCTGGTACGCGGTCGACACGACGATCGGGTCCTGCACGTGCAGCGTGCCGGCGTCGTACCCGGTGAAGGTGAAGGTGAACGGCGAGGCGTCCGGCCAGGGGCTGACGCCCGGACGCGGCGCCTCGGACAGCGTCGAGGAGGTGCGCCTCGCGTCCAGGACCGGCACCGTGATCGCGGAGGCGACCGCCACCGCGACGAGGCCAGCCGCGCCGGCTGTCGCGAACCGGTTCCGGCGGCGCCGCTCGGCGCGCCGCCCGGCCGCGACGATGTCGTCGACGGTACGGCCCATCGGCGGCTCGTCGCCGGTCACGGCGTCCACCAGTTCACGCAACTGCATTCGTCCACTCCTCCATCGGCCTGCCGGTGAGATTGAGGTGTTCGCCGCCGAGTGACTCGCGCAGCTTCGCCAGCCCACGGGAGACCTGGCTCTTGGCCGTGCCGACCGTGCAGTCGAGCACTGCGGCCGTGTCCTCCAGGCTCAGGTCCAGGTAGTGCCGGAGCACCACGGCGGCCCGCTGCCCCGCCGGGACGGATTCGAGCGCCGCCCACAGGCGCATCCGCTCGTCCGTCACCGCCGCCGTGTCCCGTACCGCGGCGTCCGGCACGGCGTCGCCGGCCGACCGCTCGCGCCGCCAGGGCCGGCGGGTCTCGTCGATCGCAGCCCGGTAGACCATGGTCTTGACGTAGAGATCGGGCCGCTCCAGCTTCCGCCAGCGTGGATAGAGCTTGACCAGCGCGTTGGCCACGGCGTCCTCCGCGGCGTGCCAGTCGCCGCAGGTCATGTACGCCAGCTTGCGCAGGGACGCCATCTGTGACGTCACGAACTCGCGGAACGCTTGTTCGTCTTCGGCTTTCAATCGACTGCCTCCTCGTGACGGAGGTAGAACGGCTGCGCCCGCCCGCGAAGTTGCACGGACCGCGGACCAATTTCGCCGCGCGTCCGGAGACCTCGGTCAGTACCGTCCCGGTGGCGGCACCGGCCACGAACGGATCATGGTCGCCACCAGCGCCGGATGGTCTGTCGCCCCGCGCATGTCCACCGCGCGGCGGCAGCAGATCGTCACGCCGCTCGACGCCAGGATCTGCTGGCGGCCGCCGTCGTCGATCCGCCGGTAGCCCACCGGCACGCACGACCGCACGTCCGGCATGCCACCGGCCCGCAGGTTCAGGTCACCGCCGAGGACGGTCGGCGCGCCGACGGCGTCGCCCCGGACCCCCGGCACCACGGTGCCGAGCAACTGCCCGCACTGGGCCAGCGCCACCGGGCCGCTGGTGTTCGCCAGGTGCGTCGTGCACGCGTGCAGCCCGTCGGCCCGGACGCAGAGCCAGACCCGCTCCTCGGGGTCGTTCAGGTCCTGCGCCGGATAGGTCCCCCGGTGCACCGACGGCCGCGCGTCGCGGGCGTCGAGGCGGGCCAGCAACCCGATCCCGTACGGCTCGCCGTTGTTGCACCGGGTGGGGCCGCCGGAGGGGCGGTCACCGGCGGCCTGGAACGCGGACACCGTCGTGCCACCGGCACGGGCGGCCCGCAGCGTACGCTCCAGCGTCGGCACGTCGTCGCGGCAGATCTCGTTGAGCGTGACCACGTCGGGCAGTTCCGCGGCGATCACGTCGGCGGCCTGCGGGACGGCCCGGCCGGTGTAACAGCCGGCCCGGCCGCTGTTGCAGAGGTTCATCTGGAGCACCCGCAGCGTTCCCGGCCCGGTGCCGCCTGCCGTCGCCGACCCGGCGGGCAGCCCGGCCACGACGAGCAGGCACACCACTGCCAGCACCCGGCGGACTCGCGAGGTGCGGTGAGTGGCCGGCTGCGGGGACAGCGGGGCTCCAGCGGATGCGGGCGGCGGCGGGCGCGGTGATCCTATCGCCGGAGCGTGCCCGTCGCCGCCCGGCCGGCACCTACCTGGGTACGTCCCGGAACCACGCCTCCCGGTCGTCCGGGTCCGGTCCGCGCCGGGGCAGCGCCGGCGGTTCCTCGCCGGTGACCGGCGCGTAGTGGTCGAAGGTGGTGGTCAGGACCGCCTCGCCGCCGGTGAGGTCGGGCAGGGCGGCGACGACCCGCGGCACCCGGGCGGACGGCAGGGTTCCGCTCACCTCCAGGTAGCCGCCGACGACGGCGGTGTCGTGGACGACCGCGCCGAGCCGGCCGAGCAGCGCCAGCACCGTCTCCACCGCGTGCCGGGGCAGGTTGACGTCGAACCGCTCGATCGGCTGGCACACCCGAGTACCGGCCTGCCGCAGCGCGGCGGCGACCACGACCGGGGCGAGGTTGCGGAAGTCCGCCGCCACCGTCGAGATCGACTTGTCGAACTTCTGGTGCGGCCTGCTCTGCCGGGGCCAGTACCGGGAGGCCGTCATGGTGACGGTGCAGTCGGTGACCGGCCAGCCGTGCCGGCCCTGCCGCAGCGCGGCCCGTACGCCCTCCTCGGTGGCGGCGACGAAGGCCGGCGGCAGCCGTCCCGGCTCGATCCCGGGACGGAACTCGATGCCGTGCCCGGTCGGCGCGGCCTCGATGCGCAACCCCAGCCCGGCCAGGTACGGGTTGCCGCGCTCCCGGACCCGCTCCTGCGCGGTGCCGGTGCCGGCGACCCGTTCGATGCAGGCGGTGAGCGTGCCGGAGAACCGCACCCGGACGCCGTACCGGTCCTCCATCAGGGCGGCCAGCACCTCCTTCTGGACCTCGCCGTGCAGGCGGATCACCGCCTCCGCCTGCTGCTCGTCGAGGCGCAGGTCCACGAGCGGGTCCTCGTCGACCAGTTCGGCCAGCCCGGCGAACATCGCCAGGCGCTGCTCCGGTTCGACCGGTTCGACGACCGCCTGCCGGGTCGGCGGCGGGAACCGGTAGCCGTGCCGCCGGGGCGGGTCGCCGATGTGCTGGCCGATCCGGGCCGGCACCCCGCGTACCGCCGCGATCTGGCCGCCGGAGACCGACGGGCGCACCTGCACGCCGGTGGGCTCGATGACGGCGATCTCGGTCACCGGCTCGGGGCGGCCGCCGTCGAGCCGTACCCGGTCCCGTACCCGCAGGCGCCCGGACCACAACCGCAGCCAGACGCGCCGGCCGTGCCCGTCCCGGTCGACGGCGAAGACGGTGCCCGACGGCGGGCCGTCCGGCGCGTCGCCGTACGGCAGCAGGTCGGCCAGGACGTCGCACAACTGCCGTACCCCGGTGCCGGTGATCGCCGAACCGCACACGGCCGGGATCAGGTCGGCGCCTCGCACCGCGCGCCGGATCGCCCGCCGGACGTCGCGGACCCGGACCGGCCGGTCGGTCAGCCAGCGCGCCGCCACCGCGTCGTCGACCTCCGCCACCTCCGCCACCACGGGCTCGGCGGTCAGGTCCACGGCCCGCGCCCGCGCCTCGCGTGTGCCCTGGCCGGAAACGGTGGTGAGCGGGACCGGCCGGGCCCCGAGCCGCTGCCGCACCTGGGCCGTCACCCGGTCGACGTCGGCGCCGCCACGGTCGACCTTGTTGAAGAAGAACACAGTCGGTACGCCGATGCGGCGCAGTGCCCGCCAGATGGCGACAGTCTGCGGCTGGACGCCTTCCACGCTCGACACCACGAGCACGGCGGCGTCGAGCACGGCGAGGGAACGCTCGACCTCCGCGATGAAGTCGGGGTGGCCGGGGGTGTCCAGCAGGTTGATGCTCAGGTCGCCGATGGCGATCGACGTGACGGCCGCCCGGATGGTGATGCCACGGCGGCGTTCCAGCTCCATCGAGTCGGTCCGGGTCGTGCCGGCGTCGACACTGCCCGGCTCGGTCACCGCGCCCGCCTCGTAGAGCAGGCGTTCGGTCAGGCTGGTCTTTCCGGCGTCAACATGGGCGACGATTCCGAGGTTCAACAGGGCCAAGGCGGAGCTCCACGGTAGGACGGGCAAGGGTCCGAAGCGTGGAAGCTGCTCGCATTGTCTCTCCTGGTCCTCGTCGTGACGGCGGCGCTCGCCGCCGGTGTGCGGTTCCACCTTGCCCGTCCGCCGCGACCGCCACCACCGATTTCGCGGCCGGAGGCCCGTCCGGGCCGGCCCCGGGTTCGATTCCGGAGCCGGCCCGGCCGGTGACGCGGTGGGGTGCGGGGGTCAGACGCTGATCCGGCCCGCCCCGGCGCCCGCGGTCACGACTGCCTTCACGTTGCAGGCGGTGTCCAGCGTGTACGGGTACGGGATGCCGGCGACGCTGCCGCCGGTCTGCCCGGCCCCCGAGTTGACGAAGCAGTTGTTGCGGGCGACCAGGGAACCGGGACCGGACGAGCCCTCACCACGGTGGTAGGGGTCGGCCGTGTTCTCGAAGTAGTTGCCCTCGACGAGCACCCCGGCGTTCATCGTCGACGCCACGCCGTAGCCGCCGACGTTGCTGTAGAGGTTGTTGTAGACGTGGACGGGGTTGCCGAAGCGCACCCGTGGATGGCGCTGGTTGGAGCCGTCGAACCAGTTGTGGTGGTAGGTGACCCGCAGGCGCCCGGTGTCCTGGCTGCCGTTGTCGTCGCTGTGGCCCAGCAGCATCGACTTGTCGTGGCCGTAGACACGGTTCCAGGACACGGTGACGAAGTCGGAGCCGCGCTTGATGTCGACAGCGCCGTCGTACCCGTTGGTGAAGCTGTTGTGGTCGATCCAGATGTTGGTGGCCGACTGCTCGACGTTTATCGCGTCATCGCTCCAGTTGCGGAAGTTCAGGTTGCGGACGATGACGTTGCGGTCGCCGTTGACGGTGAATCCGCAGCCGGAGATCGTGGCGCCGGCGTTGCCGAGGATCGTCTTGTTGGAGCGGACCCGCAGCATGCCGGAGCAGGAGATCGTGCCGGACACCCGGATGACCGCGGCGCTGGACGACCCGAGCGCGCTGGACAGGGCGGACGCGCTGGTAACCGTGGTGACGGCGGCGTTGCCACCGCCGGTGGTGCCACCGTTCTGGGTGGCCCAGCCGACCAGCCCGGTCTGCGGCGTCCCCGGGCTGCCACCTCCGATCGGGACGAGCTGCCACTGCTGGTTCCACCCGTTGAGGTCGGCGTACTGGGAGATCCGGCCGCCGTCGGCGGTGGACCACTCCCAGACCTCGAGCGCCTTGCTGGAGTGCCTGTTGATCAGGCGGACATGGCCGCCGTCCGAGTCGAGGACCTGGAACTGCTGGTTGGTCGCGTTGAGGTCGGGCCACTGCCGGAACTCCGCGCCGTCGGCGGTGTTCCATTCCCACAGGTCGACGACCTTGCCGCTGTTGCGGTTCTGCAGCCGGTAGTAGCCGCTGCCGGAGCTGACGAAGCGGAACTGCTGCCAGGCGCCGTCGTTGCGGGACCACTGCTGGATCACCGCGCCGTCGGCGGTCGAGGTGTCCCGGACGTCGAGGACCTTGCCGCTGTTGCGGTTGACCAGCACGTAGTACGCGTTGGTGTCAATCGTGGCGGCCTGCGCCGAGGGCGACGCGACGACCGCGCCGACGCCGCCGACGACGAGGGCGCCGGCGGCGGCGACCAGGGCCCGCCAGCGGTGCCGCCGGCGCCTTTCGGGGGTGGTGAGAGCCGTTGTCACGGGAACTCCTCCGGTGGACGGTGGTGGTGGGTGGGTGGGTGGTGCGGGGGGTGCCTGCGGCGCTCAACACCAGTTCAGCGTGGAGTTGATCCGGGTGACGTTGCTGATCGTGTTGTTCGCGCCGCCGCAGGGACTCTGGGTGATGTTCGTGTTGGTGACCGTCAGGTTCTGGAAGCGGATGCCGGAGGAGATCGGGAACTCGGTCCGGGAGGCGATGCGCACCTCGCCGCCGCCGGTCACCGTGCCGGACACCCCGGCGATCGTGACGTTGTAGCAGTTCTCCACGAGGATCGAGTTGTTGCCGGTGTTGGAGATCGTCACGCGGTCGATGACCGCGCCGCCGGACTCCGACACGCAGAAGATCCCCCGGCCGCCACCGGACGCGATGACGGTGCCGACCCGGATGTTCGTCGGGTACGAGCTGCCGATCCGGCCGTTGCGGTTGGCCATCCGGAACGCCGCGTACCCGGTCCCGGTGCCGGCGCCCTGCGCGTCGACGGTGCCCACGGTGGCGTTGATCGTGTCGTTGAGCAGCAGACCCGAGTAACCGGTGTTGCGTGCGGTGACGGTGCCGATGGTCAGGCCGTCCACGCCGTACGTCTCGACGCCGTGCGCGCCGGTCCCCGACACGTACACGGTGTCGATGCGCACGTTGCGCACCTTGACCGCCCGGTCGCCGCCGTGGTTGTCGATCCGGATCCCCAGACCGCCGGACAGCCGCATGTCGATCTGCCCGAGCGTCAGGTTGTTCACGTTGCGCATGAAGATCCCGTACAGCGGCGCACCGGTGAGGGTCAGGTTCTGCACCTCGACGTCGGTCGTGCCCCGCGAGTAGACGGGCGCGTAGTCGCCCGACCCCGAGCCGGTCACGTTGATCGTGCCGCAGACCGCGAGCGTCGTGTACGACGGCAGCGACAGCCGCGAGCCCGCGCTCATCGAGCCGGAGCCGCGCACCACCACCCGCTGCTTGGCGGTCCGCCCCGCCGACAGGGAGTTCACCGCTGCCTGCATCGCGGCGAGCATGTCCCCGCCCGAGTACACGGTCGACGATCCGTTGCGGGCCGTCCAGGTGCCGCCGTTCAGCACGGCCTCGGCCTGGTAGGAGCCGCTGCCGCATCCGGTGGACGGCGGCGGCGTGGTCGGCGTGCCGCCGGTGCCCACCCGGACCATCTGCCACTGCTGGTTAGTGCCGTTGAGATCGGTGTACTGGCTGATTCGGGCGCCGTCGGCGGTCGACCTCTCCCAGACCTCCAGGGCCTTCCCGGAGTGCCTGTTGATCAGCCGGATGTAGCCGCTGTCCGAGTCGAGGACCTGGAACTGCTGGTTGGTGCCGTTGAGGTCGGGCCACTGCCGGTACTCCGCGCCGTCCGCGACGTTCCACTCCCACAGGTCGACGACCTTGCCGCTGTGGCGGGCCCGCAGACGGTAGTAACCGCTGCCGGAGGAGACGAACTGGAACTGCTGCCACTCGCCGTCGTTGCGGGACCACTGCTGGATCGCCGCGCCGTCGGCGGTCGAGGTGTCCCGCACGTCGAGGACCTTGCCGCTGTTGCGGTTGACCAGCACGTACCAGGCGCTGGTGTCGATGGTGGCCGCCTGCGCCGGCGGCGCGGCCACGACGGCGACGCCGACCGCGGCGGCCAGCGCCGCCACCAGGGCCAGCGCCAGTCCGGCCCGCCGGCGGCGTGCGGGCGGCGACGTCACTGCGGGGTTGAGCATCGTTCGACCTCCGAGAAAGGGGTACGCCGGGTCCGGCGCAGCGGTTGTCGGGGCGCCTACTCCAGGTGGAAGGTGGCCGCGGCCCGGTCGGCACTCGTGCCCACCGTTTCGAGGTGGAGCGGTCCGTCCCGGTGGCGGACGTACCGGCCGCTGTAGTTCTGCGATTCGAGGGAGAGCCCCTCGGCGGCGGCCAGGCCCGCACGGCGCTGGAAGCTCGCGTCGTTGTCGAACAGGACCGAGCCGTCGTCGCGTTCGACGTAGAGGGCGAAGGCCCGGTGCCGCAGGTAGTAGCCGGGGAAGTTCGTCGACTCCAGCGACACCGATCCGCCGCCGGCGAGGCCGGGGACGATGCGGAACTGCGAGTCGGCGAGGTTGGTGACGTTCGGTTCGACCCGGGCCCGGTAGTCGTAGTGCCGGACGTAGCTCGTGCTCAGGTCGTGCGAGCGCAGCCGGACCGGGGTGGCCCCGTCGGGTACGGGGATGCCGAAGTTCGGGGTGCCGTCGGCGTTCCAGTACAGCTTCTGAATCCGGGTGCGCCGGTTCGGGTCGTTGAGCGGGTCGCCGCTGATGTCCCGGTAGTTGCGGTCGTGGTAGACCAAGATGTCGCTCTGCCCGTCCTCGGAGACGGTGAAGGAGTTGTGCCCGGGGCCGTACTGGCCGGTGGCGGCGTTGCTGGCGAACACCGGGGTCGGGCTCTTGCTCCAGGAGGCGGGGTCGAGCAGGTTCGCGCCGGCCGACGCGGTGAGCATGCCGAGGCAGTAGTTGGCGTCGGTGGCGCTCGCCGAGTAGGTGAGGAAGACCCGGCCGTTGCGCTGGATCACCGTCGGGCCCTCGGCCACCCGGTAACCCCGGGTCTCCCAGTCGTACGCCGGGACGACCAGCCGGGCCACCGTGCCGGTGATCTGCCACGGGTTGGCGCCCATACGGGCGAGGTAGACGTTGGAGTTGGTGGAGATGCCGGGCTCCTGCTGGGCCCAGGTCAGGTACCGCACCCCGTTCACCACGAACGTCGAGGCGTCCAGACTGAACGTGTCCCACGGCGTGGTGATCCGGCCGCGTTCGGTCCACGAGCCGGTCAGCGGGTTGGCGCTCGCGTTCTCCAGCACGTACATCCGGATCCGCCACACGTCGTCGGTGCGTCCGGCGGCGAAGTAGACGTACCACCTGCCATTGATGAAGTGGATCTCCGGGGCCCAGATGTGGGCGCCCATCTCTCCGCTGGTGTGCCGGCGCCAGATCGTCGTCTCCGTGGCGGAGGCCAGCCCTTGGAGCGTGGTGGCCCGCCGCAGCACGATCCGGTCGTACTCCGGCACCGTCGCGGTCATGTAGTAGTAGCCGTCGGTGTGCCTGACGATGTGCGGGTCGGCGCGCTGGTTCACCAGCGGGTTGGTGTAGTTCACCGCCGGTGCGGCCTGCGCGGGTCCGGCCACCGGCAGGCCGGCGGTCACGGCGAGCGCCGCAAGGGCGCTGGCCAGCATCGGCCGCAGGCGTCGGCGGGCGGGGGCGTCGGCGGGCGCCGCGCCGGCCCGTCGGCGGTGGGCCGTGCGGAGCAGGTGTCGAATCGGCATGTGCCCTCCCAGGTGGGCCAGGTCGACGGTCGGCGGCGGGGTGGTCCGGGTGCCGGGTCAGTAGACGTAGGGCCAGGCGGCGGCGTCGTAGCCGATGCGGTTGACGCCGAGCAGCGACGCGCCGTTGTCGGCGTAGTAGTGGTAGAAGAGGACGTCGCCGTCGGTGTCGGCGAGGACCGCCTGGTGGCCGGGCCCGTGCACGCTGCCGTGCGAGGCCAGGATCTGGGTGCCGCCCCCGGCGAGCATGTCCCGGCCGGCGCGGTCCACGAACGGCCCGGTCGGGCTCGCCGAGCGACCGACCATGATCCGGTACGTGCTGGCGGCGCCCTGGCAGCATCTGTCGAACGAGACGTACAGGTAGTACCAGGCGCCGCGCTTGACCAGGACGGGCGCCTCGACGCCGGGGCCGTAGTCGGCGAGCGCGTGGATGGCGGTGCCGAGCCGGCGTCCGGTGGCCGGGTCGATCGGGATCATCTTGATGCCGGACCAGAACGAGCCGAAGGTGAGCCACCAGCGGCCCTGGTCGTCGACGGTGAGGTTCGGGTCGATGGCGTTGAAGTCGTCGGTGGTCCGCGACTCGACGACCAGCCCTTCGTGGGTCCAGCTGCCGGCGGCTCCGGTGGTGCTGGTGGCCAGGAAGATCGCCGAGCGGTTGGAGCCGAAGGTCGAGGCCGAGTAGTACAGGTGGTAGCGCCCGTTGCGGTACGACAGGTCGGGTGCCCAGAGGTTGCGCGCTCCCCCGGTGTACGTGGTGGTCCACGGCGCGCCACCGGGAAAGACGGTGCCCGCGTTGCGAAAGGCGATCCGGTCGGCGGAGGTCTTCAGCGCGATGTCGTCACCGGTGTGCGCGACGAGGTACGTGCCGTCGGGCCGTTTGACCACCGTCGGGTCGTGGACACCGATGTCGCCGGTGACCCGGCCGGGCTGCGGGTAGGCCGGTGCCGGGCTGGTGGGTGCCGGGCTGATGGGTGTCCCGCCGCCCAGCCGGATCAGCTGCCACTGCTGGTTGGCGCCGTCCAGGTCGGAGTAACCGGCCAGCCGCCCACCGTCGGCTGTCGACCAGCCCCACACGTCGACGACCTTGTTCCACTGCCGGTTCACGAACCGCACGAACCCACCCGCGGAGTCCTGCAACCGGAACTGCTGGGTGGCCGAGGACCGGTCAGTGGACTGCACCAGCTGGGTGCCGTCGGTGCCGCTCGGCAACTCCAGCACCTTCCCGCTGTGCCGCGACCGCACCTTGTAGAACCCGCCACCGGCGTCCACGAACTGCCACTGCTGCACCGCGAGGTCGTTGCGCGTCCACTGGTTCACCGGCGCGTTCTCCGCGGTCGACCAGTCGTACAGGTCCATCGCCTTGCCGCTGTGCCGGTTCACGACCACGTACGACGCGGTCGTGTCGACCGTCGCCGCCGACGCGGGCGGCACCCCGGCCAGCACTCCCGCGCCGAGTACCACTGTCGCCGAGAACACCGCCGCTACCGTCCGCGTCGTCTGAGCGGTCCCTGCCACCGAAACCTCCCGCGCTTGGTCGCCTCCGCTCCCGGGATCACGAGACGGGGCGAGCGATCATGGCAGCGGCGTTACGTCCGGGTTACCAGTCATGTTTTCGATAACATAGACGACTGTCAAGGTGAGCACGGGGGTGAAGCTTCCCGGATGGCCTTCTTGGGTCGAACGGCCGCGCATGCCGGAGCGCCGCCCTGGTATGTGGTTAGCGTTAACAATCCCCGCCGATCGGGTCGGGTGGCGTCGGACTTTCCTCGGTCACCGCGACTCGGCCGAGCCCGGGTCGCTCGCGTCCACCATGGTGACGGGGGTGCCCAGCTCCACCGTGCGGGACACGGTGCAGAGCCGGTCGTGTGACTGCCGCAGCGATCGGGGCAGGACCTCGCGGGCCCGGTCACCGTCCGCGCCTGCCGGAAACTCCACAGCGAAGGTGACGGTGAGGTTCTGCATCCGGTTGCCGGCTTCCGGGTCACGGATCTTGTCACCGCTCACCGTGACGGCGAACCGGGCCGGTTCGGCACGACGGCTGGTCACCAGGTCGACGTCGACTGCGGTGCAGCCACCGAGCGCCGCCAGCAGCAACTCCACCGGCGTGAAGGTCGCGTCCTCCCCCGTACCCATCGACAGCTCGCCGCCCCGGGCGTTGCGCACGACGTACCTGCCCACGCTGGTGCGCTCGATCTCCACCGACCGGAGCGTGTCCTCACTCATGTGACGAACCTACCGAAAACGCTCCGCGAAGGTGCGGTACACCGGTGTCCCCGGCAGCCCGTCGCGAACGGCGAACACCACGAGGTCGAACCGGTCGACCACCCGGAGCGCGTCGGCGAACGCGCCGGCCACCACTGCCGGGTCGTTGCGGAACACCCCGCACCCCCACGCGCCCAGCACCAGTGTCCGATGCCCGTGCGCGGCCGCCACCTCCAGCACCCGCCGGGCCCGCCGGCCCAGCACCGCCGGCACGTCCGCGGCGTGCTCCGGCTGGTTG
The DNA here is from genome assembly GCF_050948515.1 of Micromonospora sp. CA-248089. Classification (NCBI taxonomy): domain Bacteria; kingdom Bacillati; phylum Actinomycetota; class Actinomycetes; order Micromonosporales; family Micromonosporaceae; genus Micromonospora; species Micromonospora sp. CA-248089. The sequence goes on along the minus strand of NZ_CP192016.1, from coordinate 2,671,131 downwards.
CGCACTATCGCGCCCAGGTTCGGCGCCGCCGCGGTCAGGAAGGACGTCGTGTACGGCCGGTCGAGCAGGTTGCCCTTGTCGTCGCGGAACACCGGCACGCCCGGGGACCAGACGACCCGGTCGCTGTAGCGCAGGTCCCGCTGCCCTCTGTGGAAGGCGTAGAAATCCGGGGCGGCGAGCAGACACGGGTACAGCGCCGACGAGCGGGCGATGCTCTCCTCCTGCGCCGTGGCGCCGCCCAGGAACCCGCCACCCGGGTTCTTCGCCGACGCAAACACCAGACACGCCGCGCCGGGTCCGAGCCGGCGGGCGGCCTGCAACGTCGACTCGTACGCCACCTCCACGGCACCGGCGCCCGGCCGCGCGCCGTCGAGCTGGAGGACGTCGTCGGGCAGGTGCTCGCGGGTGCCGGCGACCGCGGCGCGTACCGCCGCTCCGATCTCGACGTCGTCACCGGCATCGTTGCGATAACGTCCGGCTTCCGCGATCGCGACCGTCTGCCGGGCGATCTCGCGGAGACGGCTGCTCATCCGGCACGCCCGTCGATGTCGTGCATGAGCGGCAATCTAGGCAGCCCTCACCGGACGGGCAACCGATTAGCGACCCCCGCTCCGGCCACGTCACCTGGTGCGACCGGGCGACGAGGGGGCACCACGATGGACCGTGCCTTGCTAATGTCCGCCCAACCATTGATTGGCGTCATTCACACGGGGGTAGGCATGGCCAACCATGGGCACGACAGGCATTTCAGCAGATTCATACGAGCTACGGCACTCGCCGTCTCGCTCATCCTCCCCGTCGGCCTGGTGAGCCAGCCGGCTGCCGAGGCGACTCCGGCCGAGCAACTTCCCGCGTGCGCCGACCCGTCGGTGCCGGAGGACGTCAACCACGCCTCCATCCGGCTCGAAGGGCCGACGACCGGGACCGAGGTCGCGGTCGACGAGCACGGGAAGATCGCTCTCAACGGCTTCCTGCACAAGAACGCCACCATGGTCGACGTCTCGATCGGCCGGCTGACCACCACCGACATCACCCTCGGGCCGCCGCCGGCCGGGGTGTCGAACTGGTCGGCGTCGTGGACCGCCAGTCTTCGCCCGGCGGAACTGGGCGAGAACGAGGTGTGCGCCCGTGCCGAGCGCGAACCCGGACGCTACGCCCGGATCCTGCGGTCCGTCACCGTGGTGGACCTGCTCCCGCCGAGCGCCGTCCCGGGCCTGACCATCGGCGCGATCACGGCGACCTCGGCCAAGGCGACCTGGGGCGAGGCCACTGACAACTACGGCCTTGCCGGGTACGAGGTCACCGTCGACGGCGGGACCCCGCACCGGACCACCATCGGCACCCGGTCGTACTCCATCACCGGGCTGTCGCCGTCCACCGACCACACGGTGTCCGTGGTCGCCGTCGACCTGGCCGGCAACAAGTCCCCGACCCGCGCCACGGCGTCCTTCACGACGGCCGCCGCACCGCCACCACCGGATCCCGATGCCGACCTGGTCCTCGACCCGGAGCAGGGTGCCGCCACAGCAACCTGGCAGCCCGACCCCGCCACCGAGAGCAGCTACCGCGCCTACCTCGACGGCCAGTTGTACGACGAGTTCTCGCTGACCCACTTCTGCCAGGACGCCGACGGCAATCCGGCGAACCCGTGCACGGCGGAGAACAGCATCGTCCTTCCGATCGGCCCCCTGGAGGAGTACACGCCGTACACGTTCCGGGTCGAGGCGCTACGCGCCGACCGCACGGTGGCCCGTGAGCTCTCCGCCGACTTCACCACCATGATCAATACGGACGAGGTGTCTCCCGCCGCCACCCAGCAGGCGGCAAGCGAAGGCTCTCAGTGCGCCGGGAGCGGCGGAGACTTCTACCTCGCTGCGGACTCGCGTACCAGTGTCACGGTGCCGGCCGGCAGCACGGAGCTGTTCCCGGGCTGCTACACCGTCTCGAACGACAGCTGCCTGGACGCCTTCCTACCGCCGTCCGGGGAGAAGCTCGTCAAGTGCGCGGACAGCCTCACCCAGCTTCTCTTCTCGGCGGCGCCGCCCGGCCGTGGTCCGGTGATCTCCTCGGTGGCCCCGGCCCCCGGTCGCGTCTCGACGCTGTTCGACCCGGGCAACGCGACGATGCCGATCACCTGGTGCGCCCAGAACACCACCACGTGCACGCTCGTGCTGGCCCCTGCGGCGCAGGCCGTCCGGCTCGTCGCGGTCGCGCCCGCTGCCGCCGTCGGCACCTCCTGGGTCGTCGTCGCTCTCTCGGGCATCGGCGTCGGACTCGCGCTCTGGGCGCTGCTCGAGATCCTCTTCCCCGGTCAGATCGGCATCCACGGCATCCTCGAGTACCCGATCCGGCACGACACCGACTTCGACACGTTCGAGAACTGGGGCGCGGACGAGGGCGAGTGGTACAACAGCTTGAAGATCTACGCGGAGGTGATCAAGACGACGAAGCTGGTGGCCGACCGGGACGGCATTCCCTTCGCCTGGACCAACGCCGAGGACGGCCGGCTCAAGCGGATCATCGATGCGGCGTGCACCGCCCAGCGTGGCACCCAGGGTACGGCCGGCTGCGACAACGGCTTCGCCGTCTACGTCCCCGGTGGCGTGTCCTACGACCTCCGGCCCATGAAGGAGACCGGGACCCACATCGTGACGGCGATGGGTGACGGTGGATATCCGCAGCCACCGACGCGGGCCCAGTGGTTCTACCCGGCTCGCAGCCAGGGCGGTCGGGCCGCCATCGACGCCGGCTATCCACGCCGGTGGTTCAACACCCATTTCACGCCGAACGAGTGCACCGGGCGCGCGCCGGGAACCGTGTGCGACGAGTTCCCGTTCTGGGTGACCAACCAGGCGGTGAACCTGTCGGGCGAGCGCGCTTCCCTGAAGCCGGTTCCACCGTCGGAGTCGAGCCCGCAGGGCACCGAGATGTCGGCGTTCTTCCGCAAGTGCGAGGTCGCCGACGGAGAGCGGTTCATCGTGCTGCCGGTGAAGCCGTGGGTCGCGGCGAACGGGCCGAGCTTCGGGTTCCGGGTCAGTGAGGGCGGGGCCAGCATGTGCATGAGCCCCAAGCCGGCGGCGGCTCCCTGATGCTCGACGACATGCGCGTACTGCGTGACGCCGTCGCGGAGTACCGTGCGGCGGCGACCGCGGCCGGCCTCGACTGGCCCGAGCACGCCGAGGCGCCCGCCGGGCAGCCGCCCGGCTCGGTCTACCGCATCTTCGGCGTGGACCACGTCGCGGAGCAGCTGACCTGGTTCCAGTCACAGAACTGGCCGCCCCGGCGGCTGCTCCCCAACGGCGGTTGGATCATGCCGTGGCCGGCCGACGGGGGCGAGGAACTCGACAGCCTGGCCATCTCGATCGGCACGCCGTTCCCGTGGCGGCACCAGGTGCGGTTGTTCAACTTCGAGGATCTGGTCTACACGTTCGTGCTCGCCGGCGACCACGAGGGCGAGATCTGGCGTTACGAGTTCACCCCCGACGTCTGGGGTTCGGCTCGTGCCGCCACCAGTCTCGCCGCGCTCTTCACCGGCTGGACGAAGGGCATCGCCGCCGGCGCGGTCGTCCACGACGACCTCAACGGCTGGCTTCTGCTGCGGGACGACGGGCCGGACGAGGTCGGCATGCTCCGGGAACGGGTTCCCGACGTCGATTTCCTGACCTTTCCGGTGTACGTGGCGGACGAGTCACTGCTGCGCGCGCGACAGCGCGAATGCGGGGTCGACATGGACTGCATCGAGCGGGGATTCGACTGCTACGAGGAACTGTCCGACACGGTGCGGGCCACCCGGAGGTCGCTCGGCATCTGACCCTGCGCCGCCGGCCCAGGCATCGCCCGGGCCGGCGGCGATCTCGTCCCGTCCGGCGCTCACGTACCGGCACCGAGCTGCCACACCCGGAGGTTCCTGATCCGCGCGGCCCTGCCCGGGACGCTCGGCGATCGCCCCATCGGGAGACGTACGGTGAAGCGGGCTCCCCGCCCCGGGCTGCCCTCGGCCTCGATCGTGCCGTGGTGGCTCGTGACGACCTCCTGGAGCAGGGCCAGTCCCAGGCCGAAGCGTCGGCCCCCGGCGCCCGCACCCCTGTGGAACCGGTCGAAGATCCGCCGGGCGTCCGCCTGGTCGAAACCCTTCCCGGTGTCGGCGATCACGAACTCGGCGACGTCGCCGTCGGCCCGGAGCGTCACGTCGATCCGGCCTCCGGCGGGGGTGTGGGCAAGCGCGTTCGCGAGCAGTTCGCCGACGACCCGGCGCAGGGCCGACTCGACACCCGGCACCGGCAGCGGGTCGCCGGGTGTGTCCAGGGTGAGGGTGACCTGCCGTTCGGCGGCGCGGTCGCTCTCGGCGGCGACCGTCGTCCCGATCAGCGTGGTGAGGTCGACGGGCGGGTCCGGTTCCCGGTCGGCGGGAGCGGCGGCGAGCCGGGCCGAGAGCAGCAGGTCGTCGACGATCTCGCCGAGCCGGCGGGTGGTGCCGATCAGCCGTTCCAGGTCGTCGAGGTTCGTGGCGGCGCCGTCGTGGCGCGCGCGCCGCGCGATCAGCTGGGCCCGGGTGTGCACCTGGGCGATCGGCGTGCGCAGTTCGTGGCTGGCGTCCGCGACGAAGCGGCGCTGCCGGGTCAGCGCCTCCGCGAGTGGTGCGACGGCCCGGCGGCCGACGAGCACACCGGTCAGCACGGCGGCGAGCAGCCCGGCAGCCGCCGCGAGGCTGAACGCGAGCAGGAGGTGCCGGCGGTCGGACATCTGGAACCGGGCGTCGAACACCGCCTGGACCACGTGGTCGCCGCGCGCCTCGGTGCGTACGTGGTAGGTGGTGCCGTTGCGGGCGACGGTGGTGACCTCGGTGGCCCGGGTGGTGGCCACGGCGTCCAGTGTGTCGCGCATCGGGAAGCCCGGTGGCGGCGGGTTCGCGCCGGTACGCACTGTGGTCCCGTCGTACTGGAAGATCCAGCTGCAGGCGGGCGGGCCGGCGATCGTCCCGTGTTCGGTGCCCCACGCCAGCTCCCGATGGATCTGCGCCTCCTGGCCGCGGACCAGGACCGCGTACGAGATGCCGCCGGCCAGCAGCAGCAGGCCACCGATGGTCAGGCCGACGAGAAGGCCGATCCGTAGCCGGGCCCGTCTGACGATCGCCTGCTCGGCCGCCTCCATCAGAGGGTTCCGAGCCGGTAGCCGAGCCCGTGCACGGTGCGTACCACCGCGCGGCCGAGCTTGCGCCGGAGGTAGTAGACGTAGGTGTCCACTATCGACGCGGCGGCGGCCTCCTCGAAGACCTTGCGGCGCAGTACCGCGCGTGGGTGGACGGTGCTGGGCCGGGCCGCCAGCACCCGGAGCAGCTCGAACTCGCGGGTCGACAGCGCCACCCGGGTGCCGTCGGCCAGCACCGCCTCGCGTGGCGCGAGGTCGAGCAGTCCGGCCCCGATGCGCAGCACGTCCGTCGGCTCGGGCCGGCGCCGGCACAGCGCCCGGACCCGGGCGCTCAACTCGTCGAGGTCGAAGGGCTTGACCAGGTAGTCGTCGGCGCCCGCGTCCAGCCCGGCGATCCGGTCGTCGACGGTTCCGAGCGCGGTCAGCATCAGGGTCCGGGACGGGACCGCCCGGGCCCGCAGCCGGGCGACCAGGTCGAGGCCGTCGAGCGCCGGCAGCATCCGGTCGATGACCATCACGTCGTACGAGCGGGTCAGGCCGAGATGCAGCCCGCGCTGGCCGTCGAAGGCCTGGTCGACCAGGTAACCTTCATGGCCGAGCGTCTCGGTGAGCATCTCGGTCAGATCCGCGTCGTCCTCGACCAGCAGCAGCCGGTTCGATCTTCCGCCCCGCATATGTTAACAATCCCATAGATGCGGATCGATTAGACCATCGTTATTTGCTTCTTCAACTATCTGAAACCGCGAGCACCGGTGTGCGGACGACATCGGGCTGCCGGGCCTCGCGGCGCTCGATCCAGCTCAGCGCCGGTGTCGTCATCAGCGTGGTGACCAGTGCGACGAGGACCAGCACGGTGAACAGGGCCGGGCTCACGATGCCCGCCTCCAGCCCGACGTTCAGCGCGATGAGCTGCATCAGGCCGCGGGCGTTCATCAGCGCGCCGACCCGCAGCGCGACGCCCGACGGCTCGCCCCGGAGCCGGGCCGCCGCCCAGCAGGCACCGAACTTGCCGGCGATCGCCGCCGTCACGCAGGCCAGCGCGAACAACAGCACCGGCGGCGAACCGAGCAGGCCGAACTCCGTACGCAGGCCCGAGTAGGTGAAGAACAGCGGCAGGAACAGCGTCGCGGCGACCGGGGTGAGCGTGTCCACCACCTTGTCGGTGTTGTCGGTGCGGGGCATCACCACGCCGACCGCGAACGCGCCGAAGACCGCGTACAACCCGATCTCGTCGGTGTACCAGGCGACCAGGAACAGCAGCGCGACGGTGCCGAGCAGCCGGGCGCGGTCGTTGAGGGCACGGTGGGTCATCAGCGTGGCAGCGGCCGTACGTCCGCCGAACCAGAGCACCAGCCCGAACAGGACCGCTCCGCCCGCGGTGACGATCGCGGGACCGGCCCGGCCGGACGCGACAGCCAGCACGGCGGCCAGCATGATCCAGGCGACCACGTCGTCGATCGCGCCGCTGGCCAGGGCAAGGGTGCCGTGCCGGGTGCCGGCGTGCCCTTTCTCGGTGATGATCCGGGCCAGCATCGGGAACGCGGTGATGGCCAGCGCGACGCCGACGAACGCGGCCGAGACCCCGAGTGACGTCCCGTCGGCCCGGATCGGCACGGCGCCCGCCGTCACCAGCACCAGCAGCACCCCGAGCAGGAGCGGCGCGGTGACCCCGGCCAGGGAGACCACTCCGGCGGTGCCGGCCAGCCCGGTGACCCGGTGGGCGCTGAACGCGTACCCGGCCTGGAACATGAACAGCACCAAGCCGACCTGACCCACGACGTAGAGGATCGGAAGCAGGGGGGCCGGGAACAGGGCGTTCTGCACGTCCGGCAGGAGGAGCCCGAGCAGCGACGGGCCGAGGAGGACGCCGGCGAGCATCTCGCTGACCACGGCGGGCTGGCCCGCCTTGCCGAGCAGCCAGGCGACCCCTTTGCAGAAGATCAGGATCACCGTGACCGCGATGAAGAAGCGTGGTGCCAGCTCCGTTGGTGTCATCGGACAGCCCTCTCGAAGTAGTCGGTGCACAACCGCTGCCGGCGGGCGTCGACCACCATCCAGGTGCCGAACACCAGTTGCCGGAGGCTGCGGCCCACGTCGGCCCACCGGTCCCGCGACCGCATCGCGGCCAGCCGCAGCCGCCCCGGGCCGGTGAGCCCGGCCGGTGTCAGATACGCCGGGCCCCGGCTCGGCAGGGACCGGGTGTGTGAGGCCGACGAGGTCAGGAGGTACCGGCGCAGCACCTCACGGGTCGCGGCGCGCATCATCACCGGCGCCACGCCGCGGGCCGGGCAGGCCCGGTTGGCGGTGACGCCGTACGGGATGAAGTGCGCGTCGCCGCGCTTGAGCGTCAACCACCGGTCCGGGTCGAACCGGTCGTCGGCGGCGGCTCCGCCGCGGTGGAACGCCAGGTAGTTGAAGAGCAGTACCGTCCCGGTGGGCAGGGACACGCCGGTGGGCAGCGTGATCGGCGCCGACGTGATCCGGTGCGCGACGCCGAAGAGCGGATGCACCCGCAGCGTCTCGTCGACCACCCGGTCCAGCGCCTCGTCGTCGTCGAGTCCCCGCTGCAGGTCGGGACGGGTGGCGAGGGCGAGCAGCACGTGCGCCATCGCCTCGGACATTTGCACCACGGCGGTGTTGAAGAAGGCGCCCTGGAGATACCAGGCCGTCTCCTGTGTGGTGAACGGCGGCGGCAGCGTCACCGGGCAGGTCCCCGCCTCGATCCGGTCTTGCAGATACGCGGTCAGCCGCTCGCGCCGCCGCATGTGCCGCAGGCCGGTGCACTTCAGCCCGTTCACCACGTCCTCGGCGTTGGCGACGATCAGCGCCCGCGCGTCCGCCGGGCACGTCTCGCCGAAGACGAGTTCGTAGTAGACCTCGGCCCAGACCGGCATCATCAGATCGCGCAGCCGGACGTGGCTGGTCCGGTCGGCCGGCAGCCGGTCGAGCGCCCGCCGGGTGGCGGCGGTCGCGAGGTCGTCGCAGCGCCGGCGGCGTACCGCGAGCACCCGCCGGGTCGTCGCGGCGACGGTCCGGTAGCGCTCGCCCGGCTCCAGGTGCTCCTGGTGCATGTGCGGTCCGGGCGCCAGCCAGTACCAGAACAGGTCGGACAGCCCGGCGCCCCGGCTGCGCCCGTCCGCCGCCGGATCGGCGTACACCCGCTCGAAGTGCTCCATGCCGACGGTGGGACCGGGCACCGGTACGCCCTCGACGCCGTTGACGGTGACGAACACCCACTCCCGCAGCCGGACCACCGTGCGGGGCAGCCAGTACGGCAGGGTCCACGCCACGCCGACCCCCGCCAGGACGATCAGAGCGCTCATCCGTACGCCACCGTGGCGACCAGATCCCCGCGCAGGTCGGCCGGCCCGGTGGCACCGGCCAGCGCCAGCGCCCGGTCGAGGTCGGCGCGCAGCAGGTCCAGCACGTGGCGTACCCCGGCGGCGCCGCCCACCGCGAGGCCCCACAGCACCGGACGGCCGACGAGCACCGCCGTCGCCCCGAGCGCCAGCGCCACCAGGACGTCGGTCCCCCGGCGGACGCCGCCGTCCAGCAGCACCGGCAGCCGCCCGCCCACCGCCTCCACCACGGCGGGCAACGCGTCCAGGGTGGCCAGCGCCCCGTCGAGCTGCCGGCCTCCGTGGTTGGAGACCAGCAGACCGTCGACGCCGTACGAGACGGCGAGCGCCGCGTCCGCCGGATGCAACACCCCCTTCAGCAGGATCGGCAGCGTGGTGACCTCGCGCAGCCAGGCGATCCGGTCCCAGTCCAGCCCCGCGTCCATCCCGATGTCCCGCACCCGGCCGCTCGCGTCGCGCATGTTCTCGCAGACCAGGCCGGGCGGCAGGTCGGCGAAACCGTGCCGCAGATCGCGTTCCCGCCGCCCGAACACGGGCGAGTCGACGGTGACGACCAGGGCGGTGCAGCCGGCCATCTCCGCCCGCCGCACGACCGACGCGGTGAAGTCGAGGTCCGCCTGCGGGTAGAGCTGGAACCAGAGCGGCCCGCCTTCGGCGGCGATCTCCTCGACCCGCCGGGTGGCCGCCATGCTGACCACCATGATCGTGCCCGCCTCGGTGGCGGCGCGTGCGGTGGCCACCTCGCCCTCCGGGTGGGCCAGCCGGTGGAACGCGGTCGGCGCGATCAGCACCGGCATCGAGATCCGCGTGCCGAGCAGCGAGATCCGCAGGTCGCGGTGGCCCGCGCCGCGCAGGACGCGGGGCACCACGTAGCGCCGGGTGAAGGCGGCCTCGTTGGCGCGTACCGTGCGTTCCTCGCCCGCTCCACCGGAGTAGAAGTCCCAGTACACCGGGTCCAGGCGGCCCCGCGCGTCGGCTGCCAGCTCGGCCAGGTTCAGCGCCGGGCCGTCCAGCGCCGTGCCCTCCGACGGGCGCATCTCAGCTCTCTACTCGGCTCAGGCAGCAGTCGACGAACGCGACCAGCGGTGCCACGTGCGTCTCCGGCCGGTCCCATCGGTTCTCCAGGTTCTCCGCCAGGTGGTGGGTGGCGACGACCTGGCCCGCCCGGTGGTGGCGGACGACCGGATGCAGGTAGGCGGCGTCGTGGGCCTGGCCGGGTACGTCCTGGGCGACCCGGCTGACGGTGATGTCGAACGGGTCCACCCGGTCGTGGTCGGGGCCGTACTCGAGGGTGACGACGAAGGCGTCCGTGTAGTCGTGGTCAGGGGTACGCAGGCCGGTGCGGGTGAAGTACTCGACCGGCACCTCGTCGTGGTAACGCGCGTCGGATCCGGCCACCGTGACCACGTCGCCGAGGAAGCCGAACTGCTGCCACAGGGCGGAGGTGCGGTTGACCCGCGCGACGACAGCGCCGGCGATCGACTCGCCGGTGGCGTCCAGCTTCTCCGCCGGCCACGGCGTGTCGCCGTACCGCCGTTCCAGGATCCGGTGCAGCGCCCGTACGGCGTACCGGAAGCCGTGGATGAAGCCGCTTGTCGAACGCTTGAAGTCCCGTTCCTGGCTGATCGTGCCGGCGAAGTACAGGCCGGGGACGTTCACCGACTCCCACTCCGGGGTCTGCGCCGGAAAGCGGTCCCTGATCGCGAGCGCCGGACGGCAGGTGTCGTCGAAGACGGACGCGTCGAAGGCGAACCCGGTGCAGGCGAGCACCCGGTCGTACCACAGCTCCTTGACCACCTCGTCGGCGCGGGAGAACGAGAACGTCACCTTGTATCCGGTGCCGTCGCGCTCGATGCGCTTGACGTCGCCGTCGAGGATCGCGTTCGCCGACTTCAGCTGGTAGGTGTCCAGGAAGTTGTTGTTCACCGCGCGCAGGTGCCCCACGTAGTGGGTGCGCCAGGCCATCCGCACCGAACTCGGGCCGGCGACGTGGATCAGCGTGGTGGTCTCCATCAGGCTGTCCGCGGTCTCGAACGCGGAGTTCCCCTTGCCGATGATCAGCACCTTCTGGTCGAGGTAGTCGCGCGGGTCGACGGACATCTCCGCGTACTGCTCGGCCAGTTCCAGCCCGGGGATCTCCGGCCGGTACGGCCGGGAGACGCCGGTGGCGACGATCAGCCGGCGCGCCCGGAAGACCTCCTCCCCCGCCCGGACCTCGAACACCCCGTCGACCTTGCCGACCGACGTCACGCGGCAGCCGTACCGGACCCGTACCCCCGTCTTCGCGGCGAAGTCCGCCAGGTAGCGGACCATCACGTCGGCGTCGGGGAAGTACCGCTCGGTGTAGCCGGTGAACCGCAGCGCCGGGTCGTCGCTGAGCAGCGAGTTCCAGTCCAGCCGCAGGTTCAGCTCCGGGTCGTCCGAGCCGGTGTGCGGCTTGTTGATGGAGATCAGTTGCCGGTGGCGGGGAAAGGTGGCGAAGAACGCCCCCGGAATATCCGCCTGTTCCAGGACCAGATAGTCGCGTCTGCCGTCGGCCTCCAGCAGAGCCGCGAGTTGCAGGCCCGCCGGTCCGGCCCCGACGATCAGGTAGTCAAGCGTCATGTGCGTCCACCCTCAGGAAAGAGAAACGGAGAAATCCGCGATCACGTCGGCCGCGCGCCGCACGTCACCGTCCAGCGGCCGGTCCGGGTCGACCGGCGGTACGACCGCCGCCAGCGCCGCCAGCGCCTCGGCGCAGCCGGAGGCGGTCGGCGTACGCGCACCCACGTACGCGGCCTGGCGCAGCCCCAGCGCGAGCGACCCGACGACGAGGTGCAGCAGCCGGGCCTGGTCCAGGGCCCGCAGCGCGGCCTGGGTGCCGAGCGGGACGACGTCCTGGTTGTGCAGGTTGGTCGGCACGCTCTGCATGCTCGCGGGCATGGTGTCCCGCCGGATCTCGGTGATCAGCGCGGTCGCCGCCAGCTGCACCCCCTGGAGCCCGTGCTGCTGTCCCGGGCCGGCGGCCAGCATCGGCGGCAGGCCGCCGTTGCGGTTCGGGTCGACGAGCAGGTCGAGTTGCCGTTCGGCGAGGTTGCCGACCTGCGCCACGACCATCGACAGCACATCGGCGGCGAACGCGGCCGGCTGGCCGAAGAAGTTGCCGCCGTGCACCACGAGGTCGTCGTCGGGAAAGAACAGCGGGTTGTCGGTGACGCTCGCGAGGTCGGCCGCGACGACGGCGTCGACGTAGCGCAGGGCGTCCTCGGCCGCGCCGAGCAGTTGGGGCGTGCACCGGATGCTGTACGGCTCCTGCAGCGGGCGCGCGCCGGACGCGACGAGGCCGTCGCTGACCCGTCGCATCCGCGCGCCCACGTCGATCGCGCCCGGATGGCCGTACGCGCCCAGCAGCCGGGCGTCGAGGAACTGCGTGTCGCTGCCGAGCAGGTCGGCGAGCAGGCAGGTGAGCACCTGGACCGCCCGGTGCGCGGCGCGGACCGCGTCCAGCGCCAGCGCTGTCGCCGCGGTGGTCAGCGACGTCCCGTTGACCAGGGCGAGGGCGTCCCGGCCGTCCAACGGCAGCGGTTCCAGGCCGGCCAGCTTCAACGCCTCGCCGGCCGGCATCCGCGTCCCGTCCAGATAGGCGTGGCCGCGGCCCCGTAACGCCTGGGCGGCCGCGCCCAGCGGGATCAGGTCGCCACTGGCACCGACCGAACCCAGCCGGGGCATCGCGGGGACGAACGTGGTCGCGAGCATCGCCGCGAGGGCGTCGATCACGTGCGGGGAGACTCCCGACGCGCCGCGGGCCAGCGACCCGGCCCGCAGCAGCAGGGTCGCGCGTACCACCTCCGGACCGAGGTCCGCGCCCTGCCCCGCGCCGAGGTGGGCGAGCGTGTTGTCGGCCTGGTCGCGCAGGTCGGCGCGGCCCGCGTACCCGACCAGGGCGCCGAAGCCGGTGGTGGCGCCGTACACCGCGCGGTCGTCACCGAGCACCGCGGACAGGAAGGTGCGGGCGGCCGTGACCCGGTCCCGGACCCGCGGTCCGATCACGACTTTGACCGGGTCACGGGCGGCGCGCAGATCGGCGATCCGCAGTGGGACATCGAGGTCCACCTCTGTCGTCATGCGATCGCACCCTAGAGACGAATTCTCAGAACGCTCTGAGATCGAGTCGCTACGTTGCGGCGCATGACGCTCGACTATCTGATCATCGGAGCCGGACCGGCCGGGCTGCAGCTCGCTCACCTGCTCGATCGCGACGGCCGCGACTATCTGGTCCTGGAGGCCGGCCCGTCGCCGGGCACGTTCTTCGCCACCTATCCCCGGCACCGGAAGCTCATCTCGATCAACAAGGTCTGGACCGGCTCCGACGATCCGGAGTTCAACCTGCGCGCGGACTGGAACTCGCTGCTCACGGACGATCCGGCGCTGCTGTTCAAGAACTACAGCCGGCGCTACTTCCCGGACGCCGCGGACCTGGTGCGCTACCTCGCCGACGCCGCCCGCGGCCTGCGGATCAGGTACGACACCCGGGTCTCCCGGGTCGCGCGCGACGGTGACCTGTTCACCGTCCACGCCGGAGACGACACCCTCACCGCCCGCCGGGTGGTCGTCGCCACCGGCGTGTCCCAGCTGTACGTGCCGCCGATCGAGGGCGCCGAGTTCGCCGAGCGGTACGACACCGTCAGCGTCGACCCGGACGACTTCACCGACCAGCGTGTCCTCATCATCGGCAAGGGCAACTCCGCCTTCGAGACCGCTGACGCGCTCGTCGAGACGGCAGCTGTCATCCACGTCGCCGGCCCGCACTCGATCAAGCTGGCGTGGCAGTCGCACTACGTCGGGCACCTGCGCGCGGTGAACAACAACTTCCTCGACACGTACCAGCTCAAGTCGCAGAACGCGGTCCTCGACGGCACCGTGGAGCGGATCGCCCGGCGCGACGACGGCGGCTTCCGGATCGACTTCCGGTACGCCCGCACCGTCGAGGCGATCCGGCAGATCGACTACGACCGGGTCATCCTCTGCACCGGGTTCCGGTTCGACGCCACCATCTTCGACCCGTCCGCCCGGCCCCGGCTCGTCATCAACGACCGCTTCCCCGAGCAGACCTCGGCGTACGAGTCGGTGAACGTACCAGGCCTCTACTTCGCCGGCACGCTCACCCAGCAGCGCGACTTCAAGCGCTCGACGAACGGGTTCATCCACGGCTTCCGGTACGGCGTGCGCGCCCTGCACCGGATCCTCGACGCCCGCCACCACGGCACGCCGTGGCCGGCCCGGTCGCTGGAGGTCACCCCGGAGGCGATCGCCGACGCGATCATCGAGCGGATCAACCGCACGTCGGCGCTGTGGCAGCAGTTCGCCGTCCTCGGCGACGTCGTCGTCGTCTCCGGTGACACCGCGCGCTACCACGAGGAGGTACCCGTCGCGTACGTGCACGACGGCGGCCTGGGTCCGGAGCTGTTCGCGTTCGTGGTCACCCTCGAGTACGGGCCGGACCACGACCAGGTCGACCCGTTCGACATCACGGTGCCGCGGATCGCCGAGAACGACGCCGCGCACGCGCACGACGCCAGCTACCTGCACCCGGTCGTCCGGGTCCACCGCGGCGGCCGGGTCGTCGCGGCGCACCACCTCGCGGAGAACCTGGAGAACCACTGGAATCTGCCGGACGTGCACCACCAGCCGCTCGTGCTCTTCGTCAAGGGCGTCCTCTCCGATGCCGGCTGAGGTCTGGCCGCAGCCCGTGCTGGACCTGCTCGCCGCCGGTGACGACCGGCCGGTGTTCGAGGACGGCGACCGGAGGGTCACCACGGCCCAGATGTACCGGCTGGTCCGGCGCATCGCCGCCGGGCTCCGGGCCGCCGGGGCCGGCCCCGGTGTCGGGGTGGCCCTGCGACTCGGCGTCACCGCGGAGGCGTTCGCGACGATCATCGCGGCGTTCGCCGTCGGCGCCCGGGTCTCCGGGGTCCGCCCCGACCTGAGCCCGGCCCACCGCGGCTGGCAGCTCGGCGAGAACACGCTGTTGATCGACGACGCCCGGGTCGCCGAACTGGCACGAACGCCCGACGACGGAGGCCCGCTCATCGCCGCCGGCCGTCCGGACGACGTCGCCCGGATCATCTGGACCAGTGGCAGCACCGGCAGCCCGAAGGGCTGCGCGCAGACGTACGCGGCGATGAGCGCCGCCTGGGCGCCGTACCCGGATCGCTGGCCGCCGGCCATCGCGGACCTCGCCACCCGGCTCCAGCGTTATCTCGTCTTCGGTTCGCTGAGCAGCCAGGTGATGCTGGAGTACGGCATCCTCACCCTGGCCGCGGGCGGCACGCTGGTCGCGGCCCGGCCCCCGGGTTTCCCCGGCATGATCGCCCGGCACCGGGCCACCGCGAGCGTGATCACCGTGGGCAAGCTGTACCAGCTCGTGCGGGACCAGCGCGCCCACCCGGTCGACCTGAGCAGCCTGCGGGCCCTGCTGGTCTCCGGCTCTCCGCTCGCGCCGGGCCGGCTCGCCGAGGCGCTCGACGTGCTCGGCCCGGTGGTCTTCCACGGCTACGGCCAGACCGAGACCGGCATGATCACGATGGTGACGCCGGCCGAGATGCTGGCGTCCCCGGCCGCGCTCGCCTCGGTCGGCCGGCCTCCCCCGGTGACCGCGCTGTCCATCCGGGACGCCGACGGCCGTCCTGCCACCGAGGGCGAGCTGTTCGTGCGCACACCGGCGCAGGCCGCCGCGTACTGGAACGATCCGGCCGAGAGCGCCGAGGTGTTCGCCGACGGCTGGGTCCGCACCCGGGACCTGGCCCGGCGCGACGGCGACGGCTACCTGCACCTGCTCGGCCGGATCCGGGACGTCATCATCGTGCACGCCAACCTGGTGTACGCGGGCCCGATCGAGCGGGTCCTCGCCGCCGATCCCACAGTCGCCGAGGCGTACGTGGTCGGCCGTCCCGACGACGCGACCGGGGAGGCGGTGCACGCGTACGTGGTGCCGGCCGCCGGTCACACACCGGATGCCGGACGGCTGCGCGCCCTGGTAGCCGAGGCGCTGGGAGAGGCGTCGGTCCCGCGGACGATCCGGTGGATCGACCGGGTGCCGGTGGGACCGAGCGGAAAGCCGGACAAGCGCGCCCTGGAACGCGCGCCGATCCGGTGAACCACCGGTGGCCTACCATCCGTGCATGGCCGTACTCGACGAGGCAGCGCAGCGTACCCGCACCCGGCTGCGGGGCACCGCCGTCGGATTCGCCGCCCTGTGGTCCGTCGCCCTCACCGCGTTCGCGGGCGTCACCGTCGTGACCGGGGCGCGGAACAGGGATTACCTGCTGCAGTACGGCAGCGACGCGGGCGATCGGTTCGGGACCAACGTCGTGGTGTTGCTGTCGTGGCTCGGCATCGTCGCCACTGTCGGCCTCGCCACGTGGGTCACCGCGCTGCTCGTGCTGGCGCGCACCCCCGACATGCACAAGGTGCTGCGTACCCGGGTCCGGGTGGCATCGACGGTGGTGCTCGTCGGCACGCCGGTGGTCACCGTCGCCGCGCTCGTCCTCGCGTACACGCTGATCGTGCCGTGGATCTACGCGGGAGTGCAGGCCTGAGGCCCAGGGCTTCCCACGCCCCCGGAAGCATTTCCCCGACGCGGTAGGCGGCGCAGCACACCCGGTCGGCCGCGCGCTCTACTACCAACCGCTAGTAGTTCCCTTAGGATGGCGACCGCATCAGGTCGGGGCGATGGGCGCCGGCTCCACGGCGAAGGGATCAGCGGTGCCATTCCCGCGGCGTCATCGGTTTACGGCGCGCGGCGCGGCGCGATGGCTGCTGCTCGTGTGGCTGGCGTGCTGTCCCGCCATGTTCGTGGTGCTCGGATTCGCCTCGCCCGCCGCCGCGCACTTCAAGCTGCTCAAGGCCGTGCCGGCGGACGGCGCGCGCGTGGACGGCGCGGTCGGGAGATCCGGCTGACGTTCAGCGCCCCCGGCACGCCCACCGGGGCCGGCTTCCGGCTCTCCCGCGACGGTACGGCCGTGCCGGCGACCAGTCACACCCCCGACGGGGGCCGCACGTGGCTGGTCCACCCCGCCGCCGCGTTGACCGACGGGAAGTTCACGCTGCGCTGGACCGTGGCCGCCCCGGACGCCCACCCGCTGACCGGAACGGTCACGTTCACGGTGGTCCCGGACGCCGCGGCACCCGGCGCCACCGCCACCCCTCGCCCCACCACCGGTTCCCACGGGCACGCCGGTCACGGCGCACCAGCGGTTCCCTCGGCGTCGCCGCCGGCCCACTCCGGCGGGCACGCGGTGGGTCACACCGCCGACGCCGACCAGGGTCCGGTGCGGTTCGTCGGCACGGCGGGGCGCTGGCTGTCCTACGGGGCGATCCTGCTCGGTGTGGGTGGCCTCGTCTTCGCGCTGACCACACTCGTGGGTACGCGCAGCGACATCCGGCTGGTCCAGGTCTGGGTCCGCGTCGCCGGGCTGACCGTGGTGGCCGGCGTACTGCTCGAACTGGCGGCGCTGGCGGCCGTGTTCGGCGGGGGCGGTCTCGCCTCGGCGGTCAGCGTGCAGGCGCTGACCGCGCTCGGCCGTACGCCGGTGGCCGCCGGACTGGGTCTGCGGATCGCCGGCGCGGCCGGGCTGCTCGTGGCAGGTTCCCTGGAGGCAGCGCTGATCCGGGGCCGGCACGCGGTCGGGCGGCACGCCTTGGTGACGGTCGCCGCGATCCCCACCGCCCCTCGCCCTCTTGTCGTGCCGCCCGCCGCTGAGATGAGCGGCGACGAGGTCCAGCGGGTACGCGCGCGAGCGGTCCGGCCGGTGCTCCTCGGCGTCACGGTGGCGCTGCTGCTCGGTTCGTTCCTGTTCGACGGGCACACCGTCACCGCCGGGCCACGGGCGATCGTCGTGGCCGCGGACGTGGCGCACACCGTCGCCGCGGCGGTGTGGGTCGGCGGCGTTCTGCTCCTGGCGGCGCTGCTGCTGGGACGTGCGCGCCTCGGTGTGCCGACGGGCGCCGCCGAGATGGCGGTGCGGTTCTCCGTTCCGGCCACCGCGGCGGTGACGCTCACGGGCTTCGCCGGTGCCGCATTGACGCTGGCGATCCTGGACCGGCCCGGTCAACTGGTGAGCACCGGATGGGGACGGGTGCTCCTGGTCAAGGTCGCGTTGGTGGCGGTCGTCGCCGTCGTCGGGCTCTACAACAGCAGACGGGTGGTGCCCCGGCTGGACGACCCCACCCCGGAGGGCATGCGTCGCCTGCGCCGCACGGTGCTGGCGGAGGCGGTGCTGATGGTCGCCGTCCTGCTGGTCACCGCGATCCTGGTCAACACCGGCATGTAGTCGGATCCGCCGCCGGGGCGTCCCGAGGTCTACAGGCAGAACAGGATGCCGGTGACCACGCCGGCGCCCAGGGGTGCCGCCAGGGCGGTCGAGGCGAGCAGCGCGCGGGCGACCAGGTTGCGGCGGTGCGGGCGGCGTCCCTGGAGGCGCTGCAGCCGGATGGCCACGTCGGCGCCGGCCATCGACAGCGCGGACGGCGGGCGCGGCGCGCCGGCGAAGGTGAGCAGCGCGTCGCGAACGGCGGTCGGGCCGCATTCGCGGACGGCGGCGGCGTCGGCGCGCAGTTCGACGAGCAGGCGCACTGCCGCGGGCGCCTGGCGGGTCAGGGGCAGCCACGGCACGGCGGCGGCGAGCCCTTCCACGGCGGCCACCAGGAGATGGTGACGCTCCCGCAGGTGTGCCCGCTCGTGGCTGAGCACCGCGGCGAGTTGGTCCGCCGGCAGGTCACCGGCGGCGCTGGCCAGGACCGTCAGCCCGCCGGACCCGCCGAGGCTGTAGGCCATCGGGGTCGGGTGCGGGATCCACAGCACCGGCGCCTCGCCGCGCTCCGAGGGACCGCCGGCGAGCGTCAGCAGGTCGGCGTGGGCGCGGCGAGCACGGTGGGCACGCATCGCCCGGCGGGTGCACGTCACCGTGAACCGGGCGAGCACGACCAGCAGGAACAGCGCTCCGGTCGCCCCGACGATCTCGTCGACCGCGGGCGGCCGGGTGGGTTGCGCCCAGTGCCAGCAGATGCGGGCGAGGTCGTGCAGCGCCCACTGCCGGGTGCTGCCGGGGGCGAGGAGCATCACGGTGGCGAGGACGAAGGTACCGGTCACCGCGACGATCAGGCCGAGCCAGCCGAGCAGCATCGCGACGGGGTCGGCGACGCGCCGGAAGCACAGCCGCAACGCGGCGGGGCCACACCAGGCGACGACCGCCGCGCCCGTGACGAGGGCGAGCGCGAGGCTCACGCCTCGGACTCCCGCTCGTCGAGGACCTGCCGCAGGATGTGCAGCTCGCGGTCGGAGGCGGACCGGGCGAAGTGCAGGAGCACCAGGTCGGGGTGGGTGCTCGTCTCGACGACCCGGCGCAGTGTCCGCGCGATGATCTCCTCGCGGGTGCCGGCGGCCCGGTAGCGGTAGGCCTTGCCGTCCTTCTCGCGTACGGCCCAGCCCTTGCGGTGCAGGTTGTCCAGCACGGTGAGCACCGTCGTGTACGCCAGGACCCGGTCGGTGGTCACCGCGTCGAGGACGTCACGCACGAGCACGGGCTCGGGGGCACGCCACAGGACCTCCATCACCGACGATTCGAGTCTGCCCAGTTCCGCCACGTGCTCTCCCTTCGTGCCGGTCAGGGTACGTCAGGTGTCGTGGCGATGCGGCCGGTCCCGACGCCGGGACCGGCCGCACCCGGCCGTCTACAGGCGGTCGAGGATCTTCTGCAGGGTCTGCACCTCGGCGGCCTGGTCCGAGGCGATTCTGGCGGCCAGCGCCTTGGCCTCGGGGTTGCTCCCGTCGGCCTGCTCGGTCCTGGCCATGTCGATGGCGCCCTTGTGGTGGGCGATCATCATCTCGGCGAACATCTTGTCGAACGCGGGGCCCTTCGCCGCGGCGAGGTCCTTCATCTGCTGCTCGGACATCATGCCGGGCATCCCCGCGTCCATCCCCGGCATGCCGTGCCCGGGCGTGGCGCTCATGCCGGGCATGCTGTGGTCGCTGGGCAGGTCCGTGGGCTTACCCCAAGCCGTGAGCCACCCCTTCATGGTGGCGATCTCCGGATCCTGCGCCGCCTTGATCTTTGCGGCCAGGTCCTTCAGTTCGGGGTCGCTCACGCGCGTCGAGGCCAGGTCGGCCATCGTCACCGCCTGCTGGTGGTGCGGGATCATCATCTGGGCGAACATCACGTCCGCGTCGTTGACCGTGGCGTCGGCCGAGGCCGAGGTACCCGCCGCGGAACTGCTGCCGGTGCCGTGCGTCATGCCGCCGGTGTCGTCCGCGCCACCGCAGGCGGCGGTGGCGAGCAGGGCGGACAGGGCGACGCCCGCGAGGGCGGCGCGGCGCAGGATGGTCGGTTTCATCAGTACGTGGTCCTTGTCGTGAGGTGTGCCGGAACGGAGTCGTCGGGTCCGGGCGAGACGCCGGACCGGGCTCTCCTCACGTGCGCAGGACCGTGACGGCTCGCAGCACCAGCCCGATGGGCGGGCGGGGTGGACCCCGGTCCGGGCCGGGTCCGCGTGACCGAGGACCGGTCGGCGTGCCGGTGCCGCGGCGGGGCCGCCACAGCAGGGACAGGGCGCCGAGGACGAGGGCGCCGCCCAGCACCGCCAGGCACACGGTGAACACGTGCGTCCCGTCGCGGTGCCCGGCCGGGCCGTCGTCACCGTGTGCGGCGTCGGGCGCGGCGGCGATCTCGCGGCCGACGTCGGCCGCGTGGCCGGCGTGTACGGCGCTGGCGTGGGCGGCGTCGGGTCCGGCCGGGTGGCCGAAGGTGTGCATGCCGAACACCCCGAACGTCACGGCGACGAACAGCGCCAGCCGCAGCAGCGGGTGAGCGCGTCCCATCCCATCCCCTCCGCACGTCCGGCCCGGCGCGTGGCGTCCGCCCCGACACCAGCGTCTACTAAAGGCGCATAGTAGATGGGATATCACGGCGGCCGGGCACGGGGAGGGCGAACGCGCCCGACGCGCCGCCCGGGAACACCTACGTGACGCGGTAGGCGGTGTAGCGCACCCGGTCGGCCTCACGGATCGCCGACGCCACGAAGACGCTCTGCTCCAGGACCGCCAACGCAGGCACCGACGTCTCCAGTCGTACGCCCAGCCGGAAGTAGTACTCGGCGGGGTCGACGGCGTCGCCGCGCAGCAGGGCTTCGAGGACCTCCGGGCGGCCGCTGCGGACGCCGAACGTCCGGAGGTAGACGTGACCGCCGTCTGCGGTGCGGGCCGAGTAGCGGGTGTCGATCTCGATCGCGCCGTCGGGACGAACCAGTTGCCAGTCGGCACCGCCGGGAAGGATGTCGGCCTCTAACAGGCCGGTGACCCGGCCGCCGACAACGGGCACCACGCGGCGGTGGCCCGCGCGGGTCACCCCGTGGTCCTCCAGCACGCCGAGCCGGACCTCCACCTCGAACGCGGCCTCCAGACCGGGAACCGGCGGGGCGCTCACCGGGCCCCACCCGGCTGCTCGGCGCGGCGGACGGCGCGTCGGCGCGTACTCATGGGGTGTCCTTGGTCTGCGCGAGGGCGTCGCGGAGGCGTTCCAGCGCGGGCACCGCGGCGGCGAGGGCCGCGCGGTCCTCCGCCGGCAGGGTGGCCGCGGCGCGGGCGACCAGCTCTCCGCTCGCCAGGTCGAAGCGGTCGAACAGGTCGAGGGCCTTCGGGGTGGCGAGGACGTCGACGTGGCGGTGGTTGCCGGGACGGGGGCGGCGCTCGACGAGACCGTTGCCCTCCATCGTGGTCAGGAGGTTGCTGACCGTCGAGCGGCTCAGCCGGAGTCGTTCGGCCAGCTCGCCGGGGCCGGACACGGTGCCCCGGGGCAAAGCCCGCACGATCTCGATCTGCGCGTCCGGGATCTCCGGCAGGTGCTCGGCGGCCCGGGCGGCGGCGAGCAGCGTGCGGCGCAGCGGTGAGATCACCGACGCCAGGCGCGCCGCGTCCAGCTCGGGCGGTTCCGGGCCGGTCACGGCAGGACGCCCGAGAAGACCGTCGGCGTCAGGGAGGCCCGTGCGTTGAGGTCGGCGGGCAGGAAGCCGGCCGCCTTCTTGTACCCGGTGGCGATCTCGGTCAGCTCCTCCGGTCCGATGACGTCGTGGATGTGGTCGAACCCGTCCGGCGCGCGCTCGCGGGCGAGCACCATCACCTGTTCCGGGCCCTGCCGCCGGTTGCTCAGCACGAGCGCGGTGGTCGCCGGCCGCCGGTCCGCCTCGTAGGCGTCGAGCGCCGCCCGCACCGTCGGCGCGGTGGCGAGGTGGAAGGCGAGGGTACGCGCGTCGAGGATCGCCTGCGACGCCCCGTTGGAGCCGTTGGGATACATCGGGTGTGCCGCGTCCCCGAGCAGCGTCGTGTTCCCGTGGGTCCACGTGTCGATCGGATCGCGGTCCACCATGGGGTATTCGAGGATCTCGTCGGCGGCGGCCAGCAGTTGCGGCACGTCGAGCCAGGGGAAGCGCCAGTCGGCGAAGAGGGCCACGACCGGCGCGGGGTCGACCGCCCGGTTCCAGTCCGCGTTGGGCCCGGCGAAACCGGGGCCGCGCCGCTCGGCGACCACATTGATCAGGCCGGCGCCGATCGGGTACGCGACGAACTTCTGTTCCGCGTCCCCCGCCATGATCATGGTCCGTCCGTCCAGGAATCCGGGTGCCCGCGCCGTCCCCCGCCACAGCGTCAGCCCGTTCCAGAGTGGCGCTCCCTCGCCGGGATGATGCTGCCGGCGCAGCTCGGAGTGGATGCCGTCCGCTCCGACGATCAGGTCACCCGCGACGCCCACCTCCCCGGCTGCCGTCTCGAAGCGCGCGACGCCGTCCCGGATGCCGGCGAACCGGTGCCCGGTGCGCACCGCGTCGGCCCCGAGCCGTTCCCGCACCGCGGCGAGCAGTTCCATCTGGAACCGGCCGCGGTGCACGGAAAGCTGCGGCCAGCGATATCCGGCGTCCCGTCCGCGCGGTTCGCTCCAGATCTGCTGACCGTACCGGTTGTAGTAGGCAAGGGTTCCGGGCGCGGCACCCAGCCTTTCCACGCGTTCGCCGAGGCCCAATTCGGTCAACTCCCGGACGGCGTGCGGAAGCAGATTGATCCCGACGCCGAGTGGGCGCAGCGCGGCGGCGCGCTCGTAGACGGCGATGTCACGGAAGCCGGCTTGATGCAGGCTGAGCGCGGTGGTCAGGCCACCGATACCAGCGCCCACGATCACGATCGCCAAGTCGTCGCTCCCTTCGCCACCGTGCCACCAACCGCACAGTTTGGTCACAAAATCGTCACGCGTCAAGACCTATTCGCATCGACGTCGGGCCGCTCCGCGCGCAATGCGATTCGCTTATCAGAATTCTTGACAATCAATCGCCTCTGCATGAGTCTGATCGACGCGGTCGGATGGTTAACCTCTCTTCGCCGCCACCACTCCTCCGGATGCACCAGCGCTTCGCACGGAAGGGCTCGTCCATGAAGAAGGTCACCGCCCTCGCTGTTCTCGCCGGCGTCGCGATCGCCCTGACCGGCTGTACGGACTCCGACGCCACCGATCCGTCTCCCGGGTCCAGCGGCGACCTGCGGAAGGTCCGCGTGGCGGCGCTGCCGATCAGCGAGACCGCCGCGCTGTGGGGCGGCATCAAGGCGGGCATCTTCCGGGAGCAGGGGCTCGACGTGGAGGTGGTGCCCGCGCAGGGTGGCGCCCAGGCCATCCCGGCGTTGATCAACGGCGACATCGACTTCGCCATCGGTCAGCCGTTCGGCCCGTTCCGTGCCGACCTGCAGAACCTCGGTGTGGTGATCATCGGGAACTACGCGTCGTCCTATGCCGACGGTGACGACATCAACGCCGTGGTGGCGTCGGGGAAGTCCGGCATCACCCGGCCGGCCCAGCTCGCAGGGCGCAAGGTATCGGTGAACAGCCTGGGCGCGGCCGGCGACGTCACGATCATGGCGGCGGTCGAGAAGGACGGCGGCGATCCCACCAAAATCAAGTTCGTCGAGGTGGCCTTCCCGGACGCGCCGGCCCAGCTCGCCGCCGGCAACATCGACGCCGCCTGGGTGACCGAGCCGTTCATCACCCAGATGCGCAAGCGCGGTGACGTCCTCGTGGTCGCCCCGTACCAGGCCGCCGTCCCCGGGCTCACCACCCTGACGACAATCACGTCGAGCAAGCTGAAGGACTCCGACGCCTCCCTGGTCGCGGACTTCTCGGCGGCGATGAAGAAGACGCTCACCTGGGCCAAGGATCCGGCGAACGAGAAGGACCTCCGCCAGGCCATCAAGGACAACCTGGAGCTTCCGGAACCTGTGGCGGACTCCGTCCGGCTCCCCGCATTCGGATGGGAGCTCGACCGGGCCGGCCTGGAACAACTGGCGACGCTCGCCCAGAAGTACCGCGTCCTCGACCGGCGACCCGACTTCGACCGCCTCATCCAGCAGCAGTAGCCCGCCGATGCGCAAGATCCTGCTGGGTGCCGTGGGCCTGCTGGGGTTCCTCGTCGTCTGGCAACTGATCCCGACGCTGGGACTGGTCGACCCGCACGACCTGCCGTACGCCACCGACGTGTTCGGCCGGCTGGTCCAGGAGGTCCGTGACCTGGCGTTCTGGCGGCGGCTGCGGCTCACCATGACGTCGTGGGCGATCGGCCTGGCGCTGGCCACGCTCGCGGCTGTGGCACTGGGGACCGTGGTCGGGATGGTGCCGTTCCTGCGTCGCGCCACGCACACGACAGTCGAGTTCCTGCGACCGGTGCCGTCGGTCGCGCTGATCCCCCTCGCCGTGCTGATGTTCGGCCTGCAGATGCGCGCCGCACTCGTCATCATCGTCTACGCGGCGTTCTGGCAGGTGTTCGTGCAGGTGATCTACGGTGTCGCCGACGTCGACACCGTCGCCCGGGACACCGCGCGAAGCTTCGGCCTCACCCGCGCCGAGCGCCTGCGCTATCTGGTCCTGCCGACCGCGCTGCCGTACCTGATGACCGGCCTGCGCCTCGGCGCGGCTGTCGCTCTCATCCTGGCCGTCACCGCGGAGATGGTGATCGGGAATCCCGGCCTGGGGCGTTCGATCGAGCTCTCCCGCTCCTCCGGGGACGCCGTCGGCCTGTACGGCCTCGTCGTGGTCACCGGGCTCCTCGGCCTGCTGGTGAACGTGGTGTTCCGTTTCGTCGAACGCCGCTCGCTGGCCTGGCACCAGTCGGTGCTCGGGGACGAGGCGGCCCGGTGACCGCCCTCGGCGCGGGCCGGGCCCGTCCCCGCGACCTGGGCGTCAGGGTCGCCGAGAACGTCCTGTCGGCGGTCGGGTTGCCCGTCCTGCTCGTGGGGCTCTGGGCCGTCTGGTCCACCCGGTCGACGAACCGGTTCCTCGTCGGCCCCCGCGCGCTCCTCGACGCGTTCCGGCAGACCTGGATCGGCCCGGCGTTCGTCGAGGACGTCCTGCCGAGCCTGTACCGGCTCATGATCGGTCTGCTCGCGTCGATCCTCCTCGGCGTCGCCGCCGGCGTCGTCATCGGCCGGTTCCGCCCGCTCCGCGAGATCCTCGAGCCACTGCTGGAGTTCTTCCGCGCGATTCCGCCGCCCGTGCTGATCCCGGTCGCGATGCTCCTGCTCGGCATCACCGACACCATGAAGGTGGTCGTCATCACCTCCGGCGCGATCTGGCCGATCCTGCTGAACACGATCGAAGGCGTACGGGCGACCGACAGCGTGATGACCGAGACCGCGTACTCGTTCCGGATCTCCCGGTGGGACCGGCTGTGGCGGCTGATCCTCCCGTCGGCGAGTCCGCGCATCATGACCGGCGTACGGCAGGCGCTCTCGGTGGCCCTGATCCTCATGGTGATCTCGGAGATGTTCGCGTCGTCGGCCGGCCTCGGTTACCGGATCGCCTACTTCCAGCGGAACTACCTCATCGCGGAGATGTGGAGCGGCATCCTCCTGCTCGGCCTCATCGGCGTCGTCCTCGCCGTGGTCTTCGGTGTCGTCGAACGCCGTGTCCTGCGCTGGTACCACGGAATGAAGGAGGTCACCCGTGCCTGACGGAAGCCCGCTGCTGCGGGTCGAGCACCTGCGGAAGGTCTACGCCTCCGGCCGGGGCGAAGTCGAGGCGATCGGGGACCTCAGCTTCACCATGGACCCGGGTGAGCTGCTGTGCGTCGTCGGTCCCTCGGGCTGCGGGAAGACCACCCTCCTGAAGTGTCTCGCCGGGCTGCTCCGGCCCACCAGCGGCCTCGTCGAGATGGAGGGATCGCCGGTGACGGGCCCGAGTCCGGCGATGGCGGTGGTCTTCCAGGAGTACGGCCGCAGCCTCTACCCGTGGCTGACGGTCCGCGGCAACGTGGAGCTTCCGCTGCGCCACAAGAAGCTCTCCCGCGCCGAACGTGCCCGGATGGTCGACGACGCCCTCCAGGCGGTCGGGCTGCCGGAGTCGGCGCGCAGCCACCCGTGGCAGCTGTCCGGCGGGATGCAGCAGCGGGTGGCGATCGCCCGCGCCATCGCGTACCAGCCGGAAGTGCTGATCATGGACGAGCCGTTCGCCGCGGTGGACGCGCAGACCCGCGCGGACCTGGAGGATCTCGTCCGCGAACTGCACCTGACCCGCGGGATCTCCACCGTGTTTGTGACGCACGACATCGACGAGTCGGTGTACCTGGGCCAGCGCGTGCTCGTCCTGTCGAACTCGCCGACCCGGGTGCAGGAGGACCTGGCGATCGACCTCCCGCGGGAACGCGACCAGCTCACCACCCGGGCCCTGCCCCGGTTCACCGAACTGCGGACCCACGTCTACGAGCAGATCCAGCGGGCCAAGCGCGAGCCCGGTCGCGGCGCCGCACCCGGCGCCGTGACCGCACCTCGCCGGCCCCGGCAACGGGTCACGTAGCCACCGGCACACCCGCGTGGCGGACGCTTGTGTTCCGGTCCGCCGACGGCACCTGGGTGTGGGGCTTCCACCTCCGGCCGGACGGCGCGGGCACCCGGCTCATCAGCCGTAACCGGATCTCGTAGGCGGCACGCCCGGGGCCGGGCCGGGTACCGCCTGGTGGTGGACCCGGGCAGCCTGGTCATGGAGGGTCGGAGGCTGCTGGGCATCGAGCAACGCGCGGGAGGTACGCCGTGAACGTGCTCGCCCGAAGCGCGGCGGCGGTCGCAGCCGAGGGCCGAAGGTCCTTCGACTTGCGGCCTGCGGCCCCCCGCGGCAGATCCCGTTTGGTCCTAACCTGAGTCCGGACAGGACGAGATCAGTGAAAGGAAGCACGGTGACCACGGTCGAATCCGAACTCCGTACGCTCGCCGAACTCGACGACACCGAACTCGCCGGTCTGGACGCGTGGTGGCGGGCGAACAACTACCTGACCATCGGGCAGATCTACCTGCAGGGCAATCCGCTGCTGCGCGAGCCCCTGGCGGCCGAGCACATCAAGCCGCGTCTGCTCGGCCACTGGGGAACCAGCCCCGGTCTGTCCCTGATCTACGCGCACGTGTCCCGGCTCATCCGCCGCACCGGCCAGCAGGCGATCTACCTGGCCGGTCCCGGTCACGGCGGCCCGGCGCTGGTGGCCGCCGGCTACCTGGAGGGCACCTACAGCGAGATCTACCCGGCGGTCAGCCAGGACGAGGCCGGGATGCTGCGCCTGTTCCGGCAGTTCTCCAGCCCGGGTGGCATCCCGTCGCACGTGTCGGTGACCACCCCCGGCTCCATTCACGAGGGCGGTGAGCTGGGCTACGTCCTGGTCCACGCGTTCGGCGCGGTCATGGACAACCCGGACCTGCTGGCCATCGCGGTGGTGGGCGACGGTGAGGCCGAGACCGGGCCCCTGGAGGGTTCCTGGAAGGGCGTGTCCTTCCTCAACCCCGGACGCGACGGCGCGGTCCTGCCGATCCTGCACCTCAACGACGCCAAGATCTCCGGTCCCACGGTGCTGGGGCGCAAGGACCCCGAGGAGGTCCGCCACCTCCTGCGTGGCCACGGTTACGACGTCATCGAGGTCGAGGGCTCCGACCTGCCCGGCATGCACCACCGCTTCGCCGCCGCCCTCGCCACCGCCTGGACGAGGATCCGCGACATCCAGACCGCCGCCCGTGACGGTTCCTGGGACGGAACCCGCCCGACCTGGCCGCTGATCATCCTGCGGTCGCCCAAGGGCTGGACCGGCCCGGACACCGTCGACGGGGTCACCGTCACCGGGACGTGGCGGTCGCACCAGGTGCCGCTGTCCGGCGTCAAGGACAACCCGGAGCACCTCGCGCTGCTGGAGCGCTGGCTCAGGTCGTACGGTCCCGAGGAGCTGTTCGATTCCACCGGTGCGCCGGTGGCGCTGATCCGGGACCAGGCCCCCGACGGTGACCTGCGGATGAGCGCCAGCCCGCACGCCAACGGCGGCCTGCTGACCCGGGACCTGGACCTGCCGGACTTCCGTTCCTACGCGATCGAGGTGCCCCGGCCGGCCCAGCAGCGGGCCGAGTCGACGCGCAAGCTGGGCGAGATGATCCGCGACATCTACACGCGCAACGCCGACCGGTTCCGGTTGTTCTGTCCGGACGAAACCAACAGCAACCGCCTCGGCAGCGTCTTCGACGTCTCCGACCGCGCCTTCATGGAGCGGGTGACACCGGAGGACGTGGCGATCAGCCGCGACGGCCGGGTCATGGAGGTGCTCAGCGAGCACAACTGCCACGGCTGGCTGGAGGGCTACAACCTGACCGGCCGGCACGGCATGTTCGCCACCTACGAGGCATTCGCCATGGTCAGCGCCTCCCAGACGGTGCAGCACGGCAAGTGGTTGCAGGAGGCGAAGCACCTGCCGTGGCGCGCGAAGGTGCCGAGCCTCAACGTGCTGCTCACCTCGACGGCATGGCGCAACGACCACAACGGCTTCTCCCACCAGGGGCCGGGCCTGATCCAGGTGGTGCTCACCCAGCGGGGCGACGTCGCCCGGGTCTACCTGCCGCCGGACGCCAACACCCTGCTGTCGGTGGCCGACCACTGCTTCCGGTCGCGGTCGTACATCAACCTGATCGTCATCGACAAGCAGCCGCAGCTGCAGTACCTCTCCATGGACGAGGCGATCGAACACTGCGCCCGCGGCGCGGGAATCTGGGAGTGGGCCGGCACCGACGACGGCACCAGCGACCCCGACATCGTCCTTGCCTGCGCCGGTGACGTCGTCACCATGGAGACCGTCGCGGCGGCACAGATCCTGCGGGACCGGCTGCCCGGTCTGAAGGTGCGCGTGGTCAACGTCGTCAATCTGATGACGCTGGTCCGGCCGAAGGACCACCCGCACGGCATGAGCGAGACCCTGTTCACCGAGCTGTTCACCGACGACGTGGACGTAGTCTTCTCGTTCCACGGCTACCCGGGCGCGATCCACCAGCTCGTCCACGGCCGCCCGGACGCGGACCGGTTCCGCGTGCGCGGCTTCATCGAGCAGGGCACGACCACCACCCCGTTCGACATGACGGTGCGCAACAAGGCGTCGCGCTACCACCTCGTGATGGACGCCATCAACAACGCCAAGCGTCTCCCGCGCGGCGCGGCGGACCTCAAGGCGTGGTGCCGCAGTCAGCTCGACCGCCACGAGACGTACGTGGTGGAACACCTGGAGGACATGCCCGAGGTCCGCGACTGGGCCCTGGGCGACTGGGCCGCACGCGGCTGAGGTCTACCGGTACGAGTCGGTGGCGCCGGTACGTCGGCGCCACCGTCTTCGCCTCGGACGGGCGGTCGCGGTCGTCACCGTGGCCACATGTCCGCGCGGGTCCGCCGTCAGAAGACGCGCGTACGGCGCGTCCCGGACGCCAGGCCCGCGATCGGGCCGACCGCGCCGTCCCGCCCGGGTTGCCGGGGCGCACCCGTGAGGTCGGTGTCCATGACGGCGGGGCTGCCGTCCGCCTCCTCGAAATCCGCGTCGGCGCACCGGACCCGTTCCAGGTCCCGGCCGGTGACCACACCGACACGCGCCTCGTCGAACGCGTCGGGAAGGTCGGTGACGAGCCAGACCCCGTCACCGTCGTCGACGACCGTCGCGGTCGCGGCTCCCAGCACCCGTGGCTCGCGCTCACCGTCGAACGGCCGGGCCCCGGCGGCGTAGGCGTTCGCGCGGGCGTACACCGGTTGTCTCACGTCGGCGTACTTCTGCTGGTCGCTGGGCGGCTGGTCGGCGAGGCGGGCCAGGTACTCCTCGAACGACGCCGGATGGCCGTCGTATCCGGCGGTGCCGGCCAGCGCCGGCCCCTCGCCCTCCGCGCCCGCGCCGTAGGCCGCGCCCGGGTCGCCGCCCAGGAAGAGGTTCCCCACGTACCTGTCGTCGCCGCCGTAGACGACCGCGTACCCGGCGACCTGCGTGCTGTGCGGCAGGTGGTACGGCGTGGCGCGGTCCATCACCGGCTCCAGCCGCACCGTGCCGCAGATCAGGTTGCAGACGAAGGCGCCGCCCTGACTGAACAGCTCCAGCGCGGCGGGCGAGCCGAAGATGTTGTGGTCGACCAGGTAGGGGCCGTGGCTGACCTCGACGAAGAGGTCCCGGGAGTTGTCGTGGTAGACGTTGCGGGACAGCCGGGTGCCCTGCGCCTGCCAGTCCAGCCAGGTGCCGAGCGAGCAGTCGTGGATCCGGTTGTGCCGGATCACCACGTCGATGGCCGCGTGCAGCTTGATGCCGGCGATCTCGTACCCGTAGAACTCGCGCTTCACGCCGATGCGGTGGATGTGGTTGTCCTCGATGGTGGAGAACGCACAGCCGAGGTGGCCGACAATCGCGTTCTGGCCGCAGTCGTAGATGGTGTTGCGGCGGATCACGTGCGAGCCGATGTGCTCCCGGTCCCACCCGATCCGGCGGGCCGCGAAGACCGACTCCAGCTGGTACTGGTAGCCCGGCTTGTCACCGCGCAGCGCCGAGAAGTTCTGCCCGGTCGAGCCCTCCTTCCCGATCGAGATCGCCGCGCACTTGGCGTCGTGGATCACGTTGTCCTCGATGACCCACCCCTTCGCCCAGCCGGGCCCGATCAGGCCGGGCTGGTCGGCGGTCGGCGGCGCCCACGGGCTGGCCGCGTGCGCCAGCTCGAAGCCACGAACGGTGATGTAGTCCCGGTGCGGCTGGTCGGGGTAGAAGACGCTGCGGCGTACGTTGATCTCGACCAGTTCCGTGTTCGGGTCGGCGCCCTGGAAGTTGGCCCAGATCGTCGTCCGCTCACCGACCTCGGCGTACCAGACGAGCCGGGTCTGATCGGGGTCGCCGATCGGCTGCGTCACCCGGGTCCAGTCGTCGACGACCTCGGTACGCCGGGGCGGATCGTCGACCTCCGCCCGGCTCCCCACCTCGAAGAAGCTCAGGCCGTTCAGGTAGACCTCGCCGAGGTGCCGGCGCGGCGCACCCGGGCGGTAGACGATCCAGTCGCCGGTCACCTCCTCGGCGAACGGGTTGAACGAGCCGAACAGCGCGTTGTCGACGACCGCCCGCCACACCGTCCCGTCGAGCGGCTCCCAGCCGGTGACACGTTCCGATCCCTTGATCACCACGTGCTCGCCGGGCGCCGCCTCGTAGGTGATGCGGCGGGAGTCGCTGAGACCGCCGTGGCGTGGCTTGACCCACTCGCGGTACTCCCCCGCGTGCACCACCACCGTGTCGCCGGGCTGCGCGACGCGCGCGGCCCGGTTGATCGTCCGGAACGGCCGCTCGGCGCAGCCGGCGGCGCGATCCGAACCGCTCGTCGCCACATGGAACACCGATGCCATCCGGGAGCCCTCCTTGTCGATTGATCGAGATGCCGCCGGCGCGCCCGCCCCCGGTCACGTGCACACCGGCAGGTCGATCGCGGACGGGCGGGCGCCGTCGTGGGAGATCTCCTGCCTCGCCCGTACGGTCGTGGTCGCGGTGGCGGCAGGCTCACCGCTTCCGGGATTGCGGGCGTAGCGCGGATGCGCCCCGGAGCTGACCTGCACCGCGACGCGGTGGCCGACGGCGAAGCGGTGGAACGCCGGCCACAACGGCACCTCCAGCTCGACGAAGCCGTCCTCGTCGGGCCGCGGATCGGTGGCCGCGGTACCGGCGCCGCCGATGCGGCGGATGCCGTCGCACACGCTCATCGAGCGGCCGTCGGGGTGCACGTCGCAGATCCGGACGAACACGTCCGCGCTGGCCGCCGTCGAGCGGAACCGGACGCGGGCGATCGGCTCCCCGGCGAGGATGACAGCGCGATCCAGCGGTGGACTGCGGAACACTGCCACGTCCGTACGGCGTTCGTGGGCGCTGTTGTCGACCGGCCCGCAGGACGGGCCCAGACCGGGACCGCCGAGTGCGGGTGTGGGCCGATCGGGATCGTAGGTGTAGCGGGTGCCGCCGCCGTCGGGGCGGGCCGGGTCGAGCAGCCCGGACGGGTGCAGGTACCACCGCCGCGCCGCGGTGCCCGGCGGCGGCCACGCGGACAGGTCGCGCCACTGGTCCGCGCCGGTCAGGAAGGCGCGTACGGGCGCGGGCCGGGCCGCCGGCGCGCCGGCGAAGTGTTCCTTGAGGAACGCGACCGACTCGGCGAGGAACGGGCTCTGCTCGCTGCGGTGGCCCCACGGGCCGATGGTCAGCCGGGGCGGGCGACCGGCGGCGGCGAGCTGGGCGTAGTTGCGCAGCTGCCAGGGAAGGAACAGGTCGTACCAGCCGGTGGCCATGTACACGGGTGCGGTGACGTCCGGCACCGACGCGGTGTGCGACTGCCGGGCCCAGTAGTCGTCGGTGAGCTTCTCGTGGGCCAGCCAGTCCTGGTACCAGCCGATCGGGTGGCCCGCCACGGTGGAGTCGCCGCGCGACAGCGGCAGGACGTCGAAGGCTTCGGCCAGCTTCCGGTCCGGCCGCCGGGCGAGCCGCGCCCGAACCAGGGCGCCGCGCATGCCCCGCAGGGCCATCAGGCGCGACCAGCCCAGCGAGCTGCCCAGCGAGAAGGCGCCGTTGGTCCAGGTGACCGCGCCGAAGTCGGCCATCGTCACGTTCAGGCACAGGGCATCCGGGGCGTTCCCGGGATCGTCCCGGCACATCCGTCCCGCCACGGCCCACTGGGTGTAGCCGAGGTAGCTCTCCCCGTACGTCGCGACAGTGCCGGTGAACCACCGCTGGCGGCGTACCCACCGGTGGGTGGCCATGCCGTCGCGCTGCTCGTCGAGCTGCGGCCGGAAGGTGCCGCCGGAGCCACCCGTACCGCGGCAGCTCTGCACCAGCACCGTGAACCCCTCGCCGGCCAGCGCCGGCGCGTGGGTGAGCGAGCCGTGCCGGCCGTACGGCGAGCGGACGACGATCGTGGGCAGCGGCGGTTCCGCCGGGCCGGCCGGCAGGTAGAGGTCGGCGACCAGCTCGACGCCGTCGTCCATCGGCACGCGCAGCCCGCGCCGCACCGTGAAGGGGTACGGGCTGCCACGGGCGCGCCGGAGCCGGCCGGGCAGTCGGCGGCGAAGGCTCGTCACCGGCCGTCCCCGGTTCCGGAGCCGCCGCCCCGCGCGGCTTGCCCGAGGCGGTACGCGACATCGACACTCATGCCGTGCCCGTACGAGAAGGAGCGGAAATGGAACCGGAGCCCGCGGACGGCGGCTACCGCAACCCGATCCTCCCGGGCTTCTGGCCCGATCCGAGCATCTGCCGCGCCGGTGACGACTACTACCTCGTGTGCTCGAGCTTCGAGTACACGCCCGGCGTCCCGATCTTCCACAGTCGCGACCTGTACACCTGGCGGCAGATCGGCAACGTGCTCGACCGCGCCGAGCAGCTTCGGCTGCCCGCCGACACGCTTGCCTCGCGAGGCATCTACGCGCCGACGATCCGCCACCACGACGGCCGGTTCTGGGTCGTCACGACGAACGTCACGCTCGACCGGCACCTGATCGTCACGGCGACCGATCCGGCCGGCCCGTGGTCGGATCCGGTCTACCTGGACCTGCCCCACGTGGACCCGTCGCTGGCGTGGGACGACGACGGCACCTGCTGGATGACGGTGTCCGGAGTCGAGTCGTACCGGATCGACCCGCGTACCGGAGAGGTCTTCGAGGGGCCGGTGCCGATGTGGTCGGGCACGGGCGGCCAGTACCCCGAGGCGCCGCATCTGTACCGGGTCGGCGACTGGTGGTACCTGCTCGTCTCGGAGGGCGGCACCCACACCGGCCACGCGGTGAGCGTCGCCCGCGCGCGCTCGCCGCGCGGGCCGTTCCAGCCCGGACCGGCCAACCCGATCCTGACGCACCGCGGCACCGACCAGCCGGTGCAGGCGACCGGGCACGCCGACATGGTCGAGGCCACCGACGGCAGCTGGTGGATGGTCCTGCTGGGCATCCGCCCTCGGGGTCAGTGGCCGCCCTACCACGTCCTGGGGCGGGAGACGTTCCTGGTGCCGGTGCGCTGGGTCGACGGCTGGCCGGTGGTCGACCCCGTCTCGTCCGGGACCGGCCCGGCGGGGACCAGCCGGTGGGAGGACCGGGACGACTTCGACGACGATCGGCTGGGCGTCCAGTGGATCTCTCCCCGTGACCGGCCCGCCTCGGCGTGGTCGCTGACCGACCGGCCGGGCTGGCTGACCCTGCACGCGACCGGCGACAGCCTCGACCGCGGTGGCGCCACCGTCGTCGGCCGCCGCCAGCAGCACCACGACTGCCGGGTCAGCGCCCGCGTCGATCCCGGCTCGGGCCGATCCGGCCTGACCGTCCGGATCGACGAGGCCCATCACTACGACCTGGAGATCGCGCGGGGACAGGCGCGGGTCATCGGCCGGGTCGGGCCGTTCCGTCAGGTGTTCGGGCAGTGTCCCGTCCGGGCGGGGGCGGTGACGGTGGCCCTGAGCATCCGGACCACCGACGTGCTGCCCCCGACCGTCACCTCGTCCGGCGCTCTGGCGCAGGCGGGCTACGTGGGCGTCACGGCCGCCGGCAGCGACACGATCAGCTTCGAGGTCGAGACCGGGGACGGCTGGTCGTGTCTGGCGGAACTCGACGGTCGCTACCTGTCCACCGAGGTCGCGTCCGGGTTCACCGGCCGGGTCATCGGCATGTACGTCACCGAGGGGACCGCCAGGTTCGACTGGTTCGACTACCGGCCGGCCGGCTGACGGGACGGCACGGGACCTCACCCCTTGAACGCGCCTTCCATGATTCCCTGCACCAGACGGCGCCCGACGAAGACGAACAACACCAGCAGCGGAATGGTGGCCAGGAAGGAGCCGGACATGGCCAGGCCCAGATCGATGTCCCGGTTCTGCTGCAGCGCCTTGATGGCGATCTGGACGGTGTAGTTCTCCGGCGACTTCAGGACGATGAACGGCCACAGGAAATCGTTCCACGCGTAGACGAACGTGAACAGCCCCAGCACGTACGCCGCCGGCCGGACCAGCGGGAAGGCGATCCGCCAGAAGATCTGCCAGGTGGTCGCGCCGTCCACCCGCGCGGCCTGCATCAGCTCGTCGTCGATGGTGCTGCCGATGTGCTGGCGCATCCAGAAGATGCCGAACGCGCTCACCAGCCCGGGAACGATCACCGCCTGCAGGCTGTCCACCCAGTCCAACTGGGACATGATCAGGTACTGCGGCACCACCGCCAGCTGCGCCGGCACCGTCATGGTCAGCACGACGATGAGGAACAGCGTGTTGCGGCCCGGGAAGGACAGCTTGGCGAAGGCGAATCCGGCCAACGCGCAGAGCACCGCCTGGCCCACGGCGACCGTGCCGGCGACGATGACGCTGTTGAGCAGGGACTGTACGAACGGCACGATGGTGAAGACCAGCTCCGCCAGGTGCAGGAAGTTGCCGCCGGGCGTGAGGGTCGGGGGAAGCGTCGTCGCGGTGGCGGAGTCCGTCGTCGCCACCACGAACATCCAGTAGAGCGGGAAGACGCTGACGAGCGCCATGAGGGTGAGCAGCGCGTACACCGGGATCGAGACGCGGTTGGCCTGGCGCCGCCGGGCCCGCCGGGGCGCGGCGGTCGGTGCTACGGGCTTCATGGGCGCTCCGAACGGATTCGGGTGGTCAGCAGATAGTTGAGGGCGGAGAAGGCCACCACGATGACGAAGAGCGCGACGCCGACCGCCGCCCCGTAGCCGAAGTGGAACTGCCCGAAGGACTGCTCGTAGAGGTAGAGGGTGACGGTCTGGCACTGCCGTGCGGCCCCGCACGTGAGCCCGCCCACCGGGTTGACCAGCAGCGGCTCGGTGAAGACCTGCAGCCCGCCGATGGTCGACGTCACGACGGTGAACGCGATGATCGGCCGCAACGAGGGGATGCTGATGTGCAGGAACTGTCTCCAGCCGTTCGCGCCGTCGGCGGCGGCGGCCTCGTACAGTTCCCGGGGCACCGCCTGCAGCGCGGCGAGGTACAGCAGTGTGTTGTATCCGGTCCAGCGCCAGGCGATCATCGTGGCGATCATGATGTGGCTGCCCCACAGCGACGCCGTGAAGTCGATGTGCGCGAAGCCCAGCAGCCCGAGAAACCAGTTGATCATGCCGTAGTCACGGTCGAACATCTGGGCGAAGACGATGGTCGTGGCCGCCACCGAGGTGACGTAGGGAACGAGCACCGACATCCGGAACAACGCGGCCAGCCGCAGCCGCGCGTGGTTGAGCAGGTGCGCCAGGCCGAGCGCCAGGAGCAACTGCGGCACCGTCGAGAGCACCCAGATGCTGAACGTGTTCCGCAGCGCCCCCCAGAAACGCGGGTCGTCCAGCAGCTCGGAGAAGTTGTCCAGCCCCACGAAGCGGTGCTCGCCGATGGGATCCCAGTCGAACAGCGAGATGTAGAAGGTGAACAGCAGCGGGAACAGGCCGAAGATCAGGAACAGTACGAAGAACGGCGAGATGTACGCGTACGGCGCCAGGAACTCCCGTACGCCCTGCTGGATCCGCCGGTTGCGAGCGGGCCTGCGGACGTCCGGTGGAACCGGGGCCGGGCCGAGCATGGTGGTCAAGGCGTCACCCTCCCGATGGGCGGCGGCCGGGCTCGGCCCGGCCGCCGCACTCAGCCCTCCGTCATTCGCGTACGGCGTTCTTGACGTTTTTCAGCGCGGTGTCCCAGGCGTTCGCCGGGTTGACCTTGCCCTGCTCGACGCTGGTGAGCGTGTTGAGGAACTCGGTGCCGATGGGACCGTCCTGCGGCCCGAAGTAGAAGGGCTTGATCCCGATCACCGACTGGGTGTAGATCTTGCCGATCGGCGCGTTGCTGAAGAACGGGTCGGTCTTCCCGACCAGCTGCGGGTCCGTGTAGACCGACGGCGTGGTGGGCAGAGACCCCTGCATCAGGAAGTGGTCCAGCTGACCCTTCGGCGACTGCATCTCGTTGATGTAGTTCCACGCCGCCTTCGCGTTCTTGGCGCGCTTGGGGATGGCGAGGAAGCTGCCGCCCCAGTTCCCCGAGCCACCGGGAATGGTGGCGATGTCCCACTTGCCGTTCGTCTCGGG
This sequence comes from Micromonospora sp. CA-248089, assembly GCF_050948515.1. Lineage (NCBI taxonomy): Bacteria > Bacillati > Actinomycetota > Actinomycetes > Micromonosporales > Micromonosporaceae > Micromonospora > Micromonospora sp. CA-248089. The sequence continues at coordinate 2,634,241 of NZ_CP192016.1, read as the reverse complement.
GGCGTTCGTCTTCATCTGGCTGAGCATCCAGGACGGCGAGCACACCACGGCGTAGTCGCCCTTCTTCATCGCCGCGGTCCAGCCGGACGAGAACGACCCCTGCTTGGCGGAGATGCCCGCGCCGAAAGCCTTCAGCGTCACGTCGAACGCCGCCTTGACCTGCTCGTTGTCGTAGTCGAGCTGGCGGTCGGCGCTGTAGTAGCGCTGGCTGCCCTGGTTGACCGCCTGGAAGAAGACGCTGGTGGGCGTGTTGTCCACGAACGGCTTCCCGGTCTTCTGGACGTACTGCTTACCGACGTTGATGAACTCGTCCCACGTCGGCCAGAGCTTGGAGACCTCGTCCCGGTCGGTGGGCAGGCCGGCCGCCTTGAACAGATCGGTACGGTAGGCCACCGCCAGGCCGCCGACGTCCGTCGGCACACCGATGATCTTGCCGTCCTTCGTCGTCGACTGTGCCATCACCCAGTCGAGGTAGTTGCCCTTGATGTCGTTCGCGCCCAGCGTGGTGAGGTCGACGAAGTTGTCCGGGGACTGCATGAACTTCGGCAGGTCGTCGGCCTGGATCAGCACCAGGTCGGGCACCTTGCCGCCGGCCAGCGCGGCGGTGAGCGCCTGCGCGGTCTCGGTGGTGCTGCCCACCTCGGTGAGCTTGATGCGCACATCGGGGTGCGCCTTGGTGTAGACGTCGACGTCGGCCTTCTGGTTGATGTTGGCGAACGACCAGAACTCGAAGGTCTTCGAGTCCGACTCGCCGTCTGATCCCCCACAACCGGCAAGGAGGAGCGCGGCGGCGGCGATGACTGCTGTGGCGGTGGTCCGGACGCGTTTCAACGGCCCTCCAGCGGTGTGATCGTGAGCAGCGGTGGTGGGGTGGTGGGTTCTCGCCGGCGCCGGCGCGCAGGCAGAAGCCGACGGGTGGCCCCACCGACGGGTCAGCCGTTGTCCCGCGGCCGGTGAGGTCGCCGCCTCCGAAACTTATCGAGATATTTGCATGCCATGATTTTGTGCGCTGAGGCTACTAAGTGCTCCGGCATCCGTCAACAGGCCCGCTGCCAGCACGAGCGCTTGACGACACTGCGGATTCCTGAACCGACACAGCACCGAAAGTTTCGGAACAAGGAGCGTAGCTCCGCGCGACGGACACCGGCGCCCCTCGCATCCGCTCCCGGACAGCTACCGGCCGTGGGTCGCCCGCGTCCGCCAGTCGTCGAGGCGGGTGGCGGCGATGCGGGCGCCGTCGGCGGGGACGAGCGAGCGTTCGGACAGCGCGGCACCGAAATACCGGGCGCCGGGGTCACTCACCACCGATCGAGGATCCTGCCGGGCCGCGAGGGTGGATCGTCCCAGTTCGTCGAGGCGGAACTGCTCCGGACCGCCGACCTCGACCACACCGTTGGCCGGCGCGCCGACCACGACGTCGGCCACCGCGGCCGCCACGTCGTCCGCCGCCATCGGCTGGATCAGCACCGGCGCGAGGTGCACGGTGTCGCCGTCCGTGGCGGCGTCGACGATGCCCTGCAGGAACTCGAAGAACTGTGTGGCGTGCACCAGGGAGTACGGAAGCCCGGACGCGGTGACGAGATTGTCCTGGGCGACCTTCGCCCGCATGTAGCCGCTGTCCGGAAGCCGTTCGGAGCCCACGACGGAGAGCACCACGTAGTGCCCCACCCCGGCGTCCGCGGCGGCGGCAAGGAGGTTACGCGTGGACGTCTCGAAGAACTCCAGTGCGGCGCCGCCCTCGAGCGACGGCGAGTTCGACACGTCGACAACCGCGTCGGCGCCGGACAGCGCCTCCGCCACCCCCTCACCGGTCAGCGTGTTCACGCCGGTCTTCGGCGACGCCGGCACCGCCTCGTGGCCCTGGGCGCCGAGGATCTTCACGAGTTTGGAGCCGATGAGCCCGCTGCCACCGATGACGACGATCTTCATGATCGAGCCCCTCCCTGTCCGCACTGGCTGAGTCGCGCTGCAACCAGTAGGACGGAATCCCGGGGCGGACGCAGGAAATTGCCGAAAGAGCTCGGCCCGGCTCGTCCTGTTGGTGGCTGGTTACCGACGTTTCACGCTGTCGCATGCCCCCTGCGTGCCCCGGAAGGCTCTTTGGCCGCCAGGCGGTCGAGCCATCGATGCGCATTCTCCAAGCCCACGTCGTTGTCGGCCATGCTCGTGATTCCGGTCAGATCGTCGGTCACAAGGCGGCGGGCGAAGTAGTCGGCCTGCACCGCCCAGCGAAACCGGAGCATGGCCGGCAAGCCGTGTTCCACCTCGGCGCGCGTCATCGTCTTGTTCTCCAGGTATGCCTCCACCAGGTAGTCCGCGTTATCGATTCCGCCGACATACATCACTGCCGATGCTAGGTCGTACATAAGCGGACCGCTCATCGCGATACTCCAGTCGATCAGTCCGCACTCTCCCGTCTTGCGGTCGAGCCGGAATGCCTCTGGAGCCGGATCGGTGTGTAACAGGCCCCACGACAAAGACCCGACATCAAGCGCCTCGTAACCGGCAAGGGCGGCCGCCACGGAGGGTTGGACCCAAGGACGGACCAGCAGATGCGGCGCCCGCGGATCGACCCAGTGGAACCGGTCGGCATCCTTGATCGTCACGCTTCTGAGTGCTGCGTGCACACGCGCCAGGGTTGCCCCGATCAGCCGTTGCTCGTCCGGCCTCCTGCCGATCAGCCCGCTGCCTGCGACCCAGTTCAACAACGCGAGCGGCACTCCGTCGACGTCGACGACGATGCTTCCGCGCCTCGTCACCAGCGGGGTGCCAGCCGCAACGCCTGCCCTCTCGACATGAGCCGCGACCTCAAGGCCGCCGATGAAGGGCCGGCGCGATCCCGGCGCAACTGCCTTGGCTACCCACCGTTCACCGCCCTCGGAGACGAACCACGTCGCCGAGTTCATTCCGCCGTTGTGTACCTGAACCGCCGCGTTCACCAGTCCCCAATGGGCCACGAGACACGCACGCAGCTTCCCGCCATCGATCACGAGCAAGAGTCAAACACCATCCACCGCAACCGGCCACGAACTTCTGACCTCACCGAGTGCCACCTCACCGACGCGGCCGACGTGTGCCTCTCCCGCGCCACGGGCTGGTGGCCGAGCGGCCCGGCCGGCTGCCGGCCCACCAACGATCAACTGTCTGTCGTTCTGCGGCGGCCTGCCGGGTTTCTCGATGTCCGCGCCAGCCGCCGGGCATCAGGCATCGCCAAGGCGGCAGCGGCCGGCGCGCGCCGGGGCGGCAAAGCGTGCAGCCCGGGGCCGCTTTGAGGACGGGCCGGGGGGCGTACACACGCAGCTTCGCCATGCACTGCGCGTACCCGGCGGAACCGCTGCTGGACGCGGCAGGGTGCGGGCCGGACGGCGGGTGATCGACGTCGGCTATCCCGGGCCTGCGACCGTCAGCGCGACAGCATCCGGCGGACCCGGCCGCGCACCGCCTGCTTGACCTGCTCGCGCAACGGCTGCGCGCGGCGCGTCTTGAGCTTCTGCTGCAGCGTCTGGTTCTCGTCGCGCAGCCACTGCATGCGCGCCAGCAGTTCGTCCGTGGTGTAGGAGGAGGCCGGCCGGACCGCCTGCGGGTAGACGGTTCGGCGGACCTGCTCGTCGAAGCGGGTGGCGCTGTCCCCGTCGGCGAACGACAGGCCGAGGTCGTGCTTGGCGAGGAACGCGCTGATCCGCGCGAAGCGCTCCTTGTGGCCCTCGTTCAGGGCCGTGTAGTCGGCTTCCTCGTAGAGTTGGGCGGCGTCGAGGTCGCCCGGTACGTCGCGCATCAACCGGTGCGGGATGTCGAAGTAGCGGGCCAGTTCCAGGGTGCGCGAGTCGTGTGCGAGGAGGTACCCGGGAGTGCCGGAGATCAGCGCCGTGATGGTGCCGTGGATCCGGGTGCCGAAGGCGAAGTCGAACCCGGAGAGGTACTCCATCCAGGGCCACGGGTCCATGAACATCCGCACCTTGTCCTCCGCGAAGAGCGGGTGCGAGGTGTGGATGGGCATGTCGTCGGTCTTGCCGCGCAAGTTCGGTGCGTCGCCGTAGAGCAGGGTGCCGAGGGCGTACAGGCCCTGCGCGATGTAGCACAGGTTCGGGTAGCGCTGGTGGTGGTGGCGGACGAGCGGGGCCAACGCGCGGACGTACGGCGAGATGACGAACGCGAGCCGGTCCTCGGTGTTCAGGGTCGCCTTCGCCTTCTCGACCCGGAGGTTGTCGCCGTGCAGGAACATCGACGGACAGCCGATCTGCTCGACGGCGGAGAAACCCAGCGAACGCAGGTAGCTCTCGCTGATCTCGCCGCGTACGCCGATGCTGTGCGACCGGTTCAGCACCGCCCGGCAGAACGCCTTCACCGGCTCGTCGATCGGGCGCAGGGACTCCAGGCCGCCGTCCACGTCGGTCTGCGCCCCGACCCCGAGCACCACCACCGGGATCTTGAGCCGCTCGATCAGCCGGGCCATCGAGGTCAGCCGGTTCGCGTAGTCGTGGCGGAACGCGTTTGCCAGCGGGATCACGAAGACGTCGTACTTCTCGTTGATCTCGTCGGCGTCGCGCGGGTCCGCCCGGAACCGCGACGGGGTGATCTCCGCCGCCGAGGTGGCCAGCAGCTTGTGCGCGGCGTGGCTGAAGACCAGGTTGCCGCTGTTCTTGCCGATCCAGTCCCGCTCGTAGGTCTCCTCGGCGGTGACGACGTCGAACGGGCCCTTGCGGGCTCGCAGCAGGATCCGCTGGTGCATTCGGGGTGTCCATCCTTCGTTTCGGACGCCACAGCGCCCGGCGAGGCCGAAGCGGCGCGACCGGCCGAGCACGGCCCCGTTCCGTGCAGGAGCAGAAATCCTACCGTCTCCACGTCGGCTCGAATCCCACGTGGCGGCCGTCACGTCGGCCCGAAGGTGGGCGGGGATACCAGCCAATAGATGGGCTGCGGAACTGCGCCTGAGGCGTGTCGCATATGTCGGTCAGAGTCATCCGCTGATGATCGTGATCGTCAGGACGGCCTGTAACCGGACGGCCAACTCGTCGTGGCGGGTGGCAGCCTCCAGCTATCGACGTCTGATCATCGGCGCCACCACCTCGGCCACCTGGTAGACGACTGGGCCTGAATCGCTCGCCAGGACGGGCGGACGGGTGGTCAATAATCGATGCTGTGGAAGCACCCGACCGAAGTCGAAGGATCGTGCTTGTTTCCCTCGCGGTGGTCACGGCTCTGCTGCCAGTCCTGTGGAGGCTTGTGGCCTCGGCCGGCAGTCAGGAGTTCAGCGATGACGGCGGCGAGATCCGTCAGACGTTGCAGAGCGCTGCTGTGCTGCTGCTGCTCTGGTCGGTGATCGTCGGCGCGGTGGTGCGCTCGCTGTGGCGCTCGCTGCTCATCACCGTCGGAGTCAGCGCCGTCATGTTGGTCCTGCTGGGCGTCACGCTGGCGGTCGGCTATCGCACCCTCAGTCCCTCTGACGAGATCGATCACGCTTTCTGGGTTGGCGCCGTTGGCGTCGGCCTGCGAGGGCTCGGCCTGGCCGCGTTTGGCACGAGCGTCGGCTTTGCGATCGGAGGCATCGCGGATCGGCTCGCCTTGCCGCTCGATCGCCCGCCGATCGTCGGGGTGGGCATCGTTGTGCTGCTGCTCTGGCTGGGCAGCGAGGCGATTGGGTGGATGATTCCGACCGGACGGTTTCAGCTCTCTACCCACCTCATTGGCTGGCTGGACGGCGACTGGATTATCTATCGTCTGCCGGCGGACTGTCGGGGCCAGCCAAACGCCACCTGCGGGATGTACCACGCAACGTGGCAACGCTCCCTGCCGGTGCTGGTGACGGTAGCGGTGGCGGCAGTGCTGGTTGGCGGGGCGGCGCGGGCGGTGAAGGTCCCGGCGTGGCGATGATCGGCATCTAAAGAGGTCTCCGGTAAGTGGGTTAGCGACCAAGCAAACCTGAATACCGGAGACCTCGTGGCGAGCGTAGCGGTGACGAGGCGGCACGACCTCACCGACGCTCAGTGGCAGCGCCTCGCCGCACCGCTGCCTGCCACGTCGGCGAAGGGTCGGCCGCCGAGGTGGGAGAAACGGCAGCTCATCGACGGGATCAGGTGGCGGATCCGGATCGGGTCGCCCTGGCGTGACGTCCCGGTCGAATACGGCCCTTGGCAGACGATCTACAGCCTGTTCCGTCGCTGGCAACGCGACGGCAGCAGGAATCTTGCCCCAACGCTTGAGACTTGACCAACTGTCAAGCAGCGCCACCCACGCTCTTGACTGATCTTGGCCCCAGAACGCCAAAAGGGCCGACCAGATATCCGGATCAGCTCTCTGACCTGCATCGAGACGGCCGGATTCGAACCGACGACCACCAAAACGGCCTGTCGTCACGCGGCGGCCCATCGGGCTACCTGCTGTCCGCGCCAGCAGCCGGGCGTGTTGCGTGACCGGAGTCGGAACGCCAGCGAAACGACGGACACGCGCCCAAGCGGCGGCGCGTGCGGCCCGTTCAGGGACGCCTTGAAGACGTGCCGAAGTTCTCACCGATTGGCCGGGGCAGTCGGTGTCCGGTCTCGGGACCTGTATGACGGATCGTTATCAGGACCTGGGTGACATCGGTCGTGCCCTTACGCTCGCGCTATGAATCTTGATCAGCGCCTCATCGATGCAGCTGTTGACCAGATGAATCGCCGGTGGCCGGCTGAGGAGTACGGCGGGGCAGCTGCGGTCTACCTCGAGGACGGTCAGATCTTGACTAGCGTGTGCCTCGACAATCTCAACGCCGGGGTCACTCTTTGCCATGAAACCGGAGCCATCTGCCAGGCGTACACGCTGAACAGGCGGGTGACTGCTTCGGTGTGCGTGGGAAGAGAGGCTGGCAGCAGCGACGTCTTCGTACTGGCGCCGTGCGGTATCTGCCAGGAGCGCCTCGCCCTGTGGGGGCCGGAGGTTCAGGTGGGAGTTGCCGATCCGAGCAGCCCATCCGGATGGACGGCACGGACACTTCTCGAGGTCAACCCGTTCTACTGGGGGCTCGGTTTGCCGACGGTGGCCCCTGGCCCTCTCCGGCGGTCCATGCATCCTGACCCGCTGGTTGCTGAGCACTCCCGCGCACAGCATTGATCATCTGGGCCGGAGGTGTCATCCACGCTCCGATAGTTCTTGCTCCAGGACGTCAAGCACGTCGGGCCAGTCAAGTGCTCCTCGATGGCGCCGTGATCATGGATCGGAGCTTCGACGCTGAGGCGTAGTCACCCAGTTAGTCACCCGGACGCGAGAAGAGGACCTACCCATCAATCGGATATGCCCTCTGATCAGTGTCGGGACGGCCGGATTCGGACCGATGGACCCTTGTTACCGTCGTAGCCATTCCGACCTTGTCAACATCCGTCGAAGGTAGACGCTGAGCTGCACAGAAACGATCAAGCGATAATCGCCGCTTGTCACTGATTGTCGTCCACATGCGGGGGTCTTCGGGGGTAAAAGGGGGCCGCATGGGGCGTCCCCGTCGCCAGTCCACCGCGCCCCGCTCCCCTACCAGCAGAACCCCGTCACCGGGGGAACGTTGCGCCCCTACCCATCGCTACAGGCCGCCTGCAGGCACCGGGGGGACATGCGGGCATCTATTGTCACCATCAGAAACGCAACTGACGCCCAGGTAGTGAGCGGCAACCGGGCTGACGGATATCGTTGGATTCGGTTCGTGTGTCAGGGGCTACGGCGCAGTGAGCGGAGCGCGGGAACCGCGTCGGTGGCGGCGAGCGCCCAGAGTACGAGCAGCGGCTGGAAGAGCAGGCGGACCGCGCGTGCCGCGTCGGTGTCCAGGCCGAATCCGTCACGACCTTCGGTGAACTGAGCGACGTTGCCCGGGAAGACCGCGACGAAGAATGCCGCTACGACCGCTCCGGTGATGCCGCGTACAGGCTGTCTCCAAGCCGCGAGCAGGGCCAGCCCGAGACAGATCTCGACCACTCCGGAAGCGACGACGACGAGATCGGCGTCGAGCGGGAGCCAGGAGGGCACCTGCGCCAAGAACTCCTGGCGCGCGACTGTCAGGTGGGCGGTGCCGGCAACGAGCAGCATCGCGCCCAACGCGACCTGGCCGACCGCGCCCGTCAACCGTCGGGCAAACGTGGAGGTCATGGTGTGTCTCCCGTGGCGTGAGCGAGGGACGGACAGCCGGCCCGCTGCATGGGCGGCTCCCACCACCCGAAGGACAGAAGGGGCAGGCCGGCTCCAGGTCGGGTACCGCCTCGGTCTGTCGACGGAGTTGGGGGAGCCTCCGCCACGGTGACCGACACTGCCCCCGACCGCGGCCACGCTCAGTTCCAGCGACGGACGGTACGGCCGGTGGGCTCCTGTCGACGCCGCCCCAACCACTAGCCTTTCAGACGGAGCCGACAGGCGGTCCAGCATCGGGCGGTGCGGCCACTGGCCCGCCGACGGCCGGGATGGTCAGTCCGTCCACCGTGTCAACGCCGCCTCAGACGGGACCACCGTGGTCCGGCTGAAACTGGACCACGGTGGTTTGGTTGATCTTTAGTCGTTGGTCTTGGTGGCTGCGGGGACGCGGCCGAGGTCGCGGTCTTTGAGTCGGTAGGTCAGCACCAGAACGCCTGACCCGTGGTCGATTTGCGATGATTTGCAGTCAACCGCGCGGCGCCCGGTCCGCAGGAACGTCGCGACGCTCAGCTGCACGGCTCGACGGCACGGGGATGGTGCCGTCAGTACGAGTCGTGGCCGGCGCAGCCTTGGATTTGCGGCGGTGGAGCGTGAGAGTCATGACCAGCACGACCAGCGCTCCGACGATCAGCCCGAGGATCGCGCTGGCCACCGTGTTGACGAGCCAGCCGACGAGCCCGCCGAGAACACCCGTGGCGTCGTGGGCGGCGACCTCCACGTGGTGCACGGCCTCGTACAGGAAGGGCAGGTTCAGCTCGTTCGTGCCGAGCAGCAGGATGTGCCCGCCCACCCACAGCATCGCCGCAGTGCCGACTACCGTCAGCACGGTGAGGACTACCGGCATCGCCCTCACCAGACCGCGGCCGAACGTGGCGACGGCACCGGAACGTTGCGACAGACGCAGCCCGGCGTCGTCCATCTTCACGATCAGGCCCACCACGCCGTACACCAGGACGGTGATGACGACGGCGACGACAGCCAGGATCACCAGGCGGGACCAGAACGCCTCATCGATCACCTCGTTGAGGGCGATGACCATGATCTCCGCCGAGAGGATCAGGTCGGTTCGTACCGCCCCGGACACCAGTTTCGTCTCGTCCTGCACCTTTTCATCGCCCGCGCCGTGGGAATCGTGATGGGCGATCTTGGCCCACACCTTCTCCGCGCCTTCGTAACAGAGGTAGGCGCCGCCGAGCATGAGGATCGGAGTGAGCAGCCAGGGCACGAACTGACTGAGCAGCAGCACCGCCGGCAGGATGATGAAGAACTTGTTGCGCAGCGACCCCAGGGCAATGCGCTTGATGATCGGCAACTCGCGCTCGGCCGCCAGGCTCCGCACGTACTGCGGCGTGACGGCAGCATCGTCGACGACGACGCCCGCAGCCTTGGCGCCGGCCTTCGCGGCGGCCGCCCCGATGTCATCGATCGACGCGGCAGCGGCTCGGGCCAGCACCGCCACGTCATCCAACAGGGCTACGAGTCCACCGGCCAAGGGAGGATCCTTCCAGGGTTGCGCGGAGTACGAACCGGCCCATTCTCGCTCAGGTTCCTGTGCGCGGCACACCACCGCCCGGTCGTACCGACGCCGTATCGATGGTTCCGTCGCTGGCAGCGTGATGGCACCTGGGCCACACTCGTCCCCGGAGATCCTCCAGCAAGCCCGGCGAGCAACCACCCTCGGGCCGATCAGCCTCGTCAACGGCTTGGTCGTCCCGCGACGTCGGCACGAACAACCGCCCATCTAGGGCGGCCGAGGCGGCTCGCTCGAGGGCTCGGCAAGAGGTTGGTACGCCAGTCGAAGCGAACGAGCGCAGGGGTGCGTCCCGGCGTGCGTCCACTGAACCGAACAGCGGCGCGGATTCGCCGGTAGCGGCACGAATTCGAGCGATTCTTGATCGCGGCTCGCGCCCGGATCCACCGATCGGTGGAGGCACGAATCAACCCAGGCGCACCCGCCACGGTCGACGTGGCGGGGCGGGATGCGACCGTAGCTTCGCAGCATGACGGCATTGGAAGTACGAAATCTACACAAGCGCTACGGGCGACATGTTGCCGTCGATGACGTCTCTTTCACCGTGGAAGAGGGCGAGATCTTCGGCATCATCGGGCCCAACGGCGCCGGCAAGACGACAATCGTGGAGAGCATCGCCGGGCTGCGAGCGCCCGACTCGGGCTCGATCGCGGTGCTGGGACTGGACCCGATACGGGACCGGGCGGAGGTGCGGGAGCTCCTCGGCGTGCAACTGCAGGAGAGCAGCCTCCCGGACGCGATGAAGGTCGCCGAGGCCCTCGAACTCTACGGCTCCTTCTACCGCGACCCCGCCGACCGGCGCGAGCTCATGGCGCTCCTCGGCCTCGCCGAGACGCGGAACACGCAGTACAAGGCCCTGTCGGGCGGGCAGAAGCAGCGGCTCTCGATTGCGCTCGCCCTGGTCGGCAATCCGAGGGTCGCGATCCTCGACGAGCTCACGACGGGACTGGACCCGCACGCCAGGCGCGACACGTGGAGCCTCATTGAGCGGGTTCGTGACACCGGTGTCACGATCCTGCTCGTCACGCACTTCATGGACGAGGCGGAGCGCCTCAGCGACCGGATCGCCGTCATCGACGGTGGCCGGGTCGCCGCGGTGGACACGCCCTCGGGACTGACCGCACGGTTCCGTACCCTCGAGGACGCGTTCGTGGCCTTCACCGAGAAGAGGGGTGACTGATGCCTGCTCTTCTGCAGATGGTCAAGGCGGAGACGAGGCTCTTCCTTCGCGACTCGGCCACCGTCGGCTTCGGTGTGCTGTTCCCGGCGGGACTCCTGCTCGCGCTGGGCGCCGTCCCGGCGCTCAGAGAGCCGTCGCCGGCAACCGGCGGCCTCCGGTCCATCGACGTCTGGGCCCCGACCGCACTGGTGTTCGGGATGGTGATGATCGCCGTGCAGCACCTCCCGGCGGTGATCGCGACGTATCGTGAGCGCGGTATCCTGCGCAGGCTGTCGACGACGCCCGCGCATCCACGGACCGTTCTGCTCGCGCAGATGATCGTGGCGTTCGCCTCGGTGGTCGTCTCCGCGGCGCTCATGATCCTGCTCGCGTGGGCGGTGCTCGACATCGCGCCGCCCGAGCGGCCCCTGGAGTTCGTCGTCGCCTTCGTCGCCGGCTACGCGGCGCTGCTCGGGGTCGGCATGATCTCCGCGGCCGTGGGCCGTACGGGCAGCGCCGCGAACCAGATCGGCACGCTGCTGTTCGTTGCGCTGATGTTCACCGGCGGCGCGTTCCTGCCCCGTGTCCTCATGCCCGACGTGCTGCGCGAGGCCGGCGAGTTCATACCGCCCGGGCTGCAGGCGCTCACCGCGGCGTGGTCCGCCGAAGCGGGCGAGGCCACCGCCACCGCCGGCGGGCAGCCCTTCTGGCTGCAGATCGCCGTGATGGCCGGCATTGCGGTCGTCGCGAGCGCGATCGCCGCCAAGCTCTTCCGCTGGGAGTAGATGTCGATGACGCGGGATGCCGGGGCCGATGAGCGGCCGAACTTCGGGACGCACGAATCCGCCGTCGCGGAGGATGCGAATCGGCCCCGGCTGGCGTGGAAGAAGGAGCAGCTCCGGGTCTGGGACCTCCTGCATCTGAGCACACCGTGGCTGCTGCTCGCGGTCTCGACGACTACCTATTTCTTGTGGGTGCTCCCGGCCTCCGGCGAGCGCTTCCGACTCTCCGTCCTCGGGCTCGTCGCGGCCGCCGCGCTGTGGGTGCTGTTCGGCCACACGCTGCCCATCCGGAAGAGGACGCTCCGGCCCGTGCCGGCGGGCATCTTCTTCGCCGGACTGCTGGCGCTTTGCGTCGCCCTCATGACGTACTCCGAGATCTTCCTCGTCTTCACCATCGCGGGCTTCTTCCACGCCTACCTGCTCCGGCCGTGGCCCCTGGGAGTGCTCGGCGTCCTGGCCACTTCCGTGGCCCTCAACGGCGCGGCGATGCGCGTGTGGGCCGGCGCAACCCCGGCCACGCTCGCGGAGTTCATCCTGATCGTCGCCGTGCAGACCGCGGCGATCGGGGTGGGCATCGTGCTGACGGCGCGCAGCGAACCGGAGGAACGCAAGCGGGAGGAGCTCGTCGAGCGGCTCGAGGCGGCGCTGCACGAGAACGCCGGGCTGCACGCGCAACTGGTCGCCCAGGCCCGGGAATCCGGGGCGCACGACGAGCGGCAGCGACTGGCCAGGGAGATCCACGACACGCTGGCGCAGGGCCTCGCCGGCATCATCACCCAGCTCCAGGCGGCCTCCGCGAAGGTGCCGGGCGAAACGGAGGAGCACGTCGCGCGGGCGCTGCGGCTCGCGCGCAGCAGCCTGACCGAGGCCCGGCGGTCCGTGCAGGCGCTCGCTCCGCAGGAGCTCGGGCGGGCGCATCTCCCCGACGCGCTGCGCACGTTGACCGAGCGATGGTCGGAGGACCACGGGATCGGCGCGCGGCTGGAGGTCACCGGCACCCGGGAGCCGCTGATCCCTGCCATCGAGGTGTCGCTCTTCCGAGTCGCCCAGGAGTCGCTGACCAACGTGGCCAAGCATGCGGAGGCCTCTCGCGTCGGCGTCACGCTGTCGTACACAGGCACCGAGGTGCTGTTGGACGTGCGCGATGATGGACGCGGGTTCGTGACCGGGGCCAGCACCGGCTTCGGCCTGACGAGCATGCGTCAGCGCATCAGAGGCGTCGGGGGCCACGTCGAGGTGCAGAGCGCGCCGGGCGAAGGGACAGCCGTCAGCGCGCGCGTTCCGGCGATCGCTCCCGCGCGCACGAGAACAGAGGGGCAGACCGGCCGATGATCCGACTGGTAATCGTCGACGACCATCCGATCGTGCGGGGCGGTCTTCGCGACACGTTCGCGGACGCCGAGGACATCGTGGTGGTCGGCGAGGCCGGCGACGGCGCCGAGGGCATCGAACGCGCGGAGCTGCTGGCGGCGGACGTCGTACTCATGGACCTCCGGATGCCCCGGATGGACGGCGTCGCCGCGACCGCGATCCTGCGCGAGCGGGCACCGGATGCCCGGGTGCTGGTCCTGACCACGTTCGACAGCGAGAGTGACGTCCTGCCTGCGATCGAGGCGGGCGCGATCGGATACCTCCTGAAGGACGCCCTGCCCGACGAGCTGATGCGAGCCGTCCGCGCGGCTGCGCGGGGAGAGTCGGTGCTCGCGCCGTCGGTGACGCAGCACCTGATGGGACAGGTTCGCAGGCCCGGCGCAGGCACGCTGACCGATCGCGAGAAGGAGGTGTTGCAACTGGTCGCGAACGGCAATTCGAACCGAGAGGCCGCCACAGCGTTGTTCATCGGCGAGGCAAGCATCAAGACCCATCTGCAACACATCTACGACAAGCTAGGCGTACGCGACCGAGCCTCGGCGGTGGCCGAGGGCTACCGCCGCCGACTGCTGACGTGACGGTCGGCGTTTCGGTGGCCGCCCACTAGCCCGAGATCGGCACCCGCAAGGCGCTGAAGGAGCGCAAGGCCCGCACATGGGAGTCACTCGGCGGCACCCGTGGAAGTCGAGGTGTGGCGACCACGCGCTGCCGCGCCCGGACGTCCGGGCGCGGCAGCGAGCGCTCCGCAAGGCCGGCGACCGGCTGGTGTGGACCACCGACCGCGGCGCCGGTGAGATCGCGTTCCTGCACCCGGTGCCGCACCCTTCCGTGCCGGCCCTCGGCGACCACCGCCCGATCACCCGCAAGGCCCTCCCCGCGCGGCGAGCGCGACGAGGGCCGCGGCCTGGCCGGGTGGCAGCGGACGGCGGGCGGTGGTCAGTCGGGCGGGGCCATCCGGCGTCGCAGTTCCCGCTTGAGCACCTTGTGGCTCGGCCCGAGCGGCAGGTCGTCGACGTACCGGACCTGCCGCGGGTACTTGTGCCGGCCCAGATGCTCCCGCGACCAGTCGATCATCTCCTGCTCGTCGGGCAGGCCCGGGCCGGCCGGGTCCGCCACCACCACCGCGCAGACCTCCTCGCCGTGACGCGGGTCGGGCACCCCGATCACCGCCACCTGGCCGACCGCCGGGTGCCCGGCAAGGACCTCCTCCACCTCGCGTGGGTAGACGTTGAAGCCGCCCCGGATGATCATGTCCTTCTTCCGGTCGATGATGGTGATGAACCCGTCGGCGTCCTTGCGTCCCAGGTCACCGCTACGGAACCAGCCGTCCACCACCGCCTCCGCGGTCGCCTCGGGCCGCCCCAGGTAACCGGCGAAGACGTTGTGCCCCCGGATGACGATCTCGCCGAGCTCTCCGGTCGGCAGCAGCTCGATCCGCTCGTCCACCTCCGCGCGGGCGATCTCCACCTCCACGCCCCAGACCGGGTGCCCGATGGTCCCGGCGCGGGTGCCGAAGTGCGGCTGGTTGGTGGTGGCGGTGGGTGAGGTCTCGGAGAGCCCGTACCCTTCGAAGACCGTCGTCTGGAAGGCGGCGTGGAACCGTTCCAGCACGGCCACCGGCAGCGACGCCCCGCCGGAGACGCAGAGCCGCAGCCGGGGCAGGTCGTCCCGGTCCCGGGCGGCGTCGAGCAGCGCCACGTACATGGTGGGCACGCCGTGGAAGACGTCCACCCCCTCACGCAGCATCAGGTCGATGGCGGCCGGCCCGGTGAACCGGCTCAGCAGCACCAGCGTCGCGCCGATCCGGAAGGTGCCGTTCATCGCCACCGTCTGGCCGAAGCTGTGGAACAGCGGCAGGCAGCCGAGCACTACGTCCGTCCTGCGCGCGTCGTTGGCGTCGAAGACGTTCACGGTGGCGTTCATGACCAGGTTGAGGTGGGTGAGCACGGCGCCCTTGGGCACTCCGGTGGTGCCGCTGGTGTAGAGCACCACCGCCGGGTCTTCCGCCGACCGGGTGACGTACGACGGCAGCGGTGGCAGCGGGTGGCTCAGCTCCTCCAGGCGGGGCGCGACCGCGCCGGCGACCGCCGGCCCGACGGTCACCAGCGGCACGCCGGCCGCCGCCGCGGCGGCGGCGCCCAGGGCGAGCTGGGAGCTGTGGCACACCAGCAGCTTCGTGCCGCTGTCGGTCAGCACGTGCGCCGCTTCGTCCACTGTCAGCAGCAGGTGCACCGGGACGAGCACCGCGCCGGCGGCGAGGGCCCCGTAGTAGACCCGGGGGAAGTCCACCACGTTCGGGGCCAGCAGGGCCACCTTGTCGCCGGGGCCGACCCCCCACTCGCGCAGCCCGGCGGCGTAGCTGCGCGCCTCCAGCCACAGCTCGGCATACGTCACGCGGGTGTCGCCGTCGACCACCGCGACGGTGTCGGCGTGCCGGCGGGCGGACTCGGCCAGCACCATGGCCAGCGACAGCGCGGTCATCGGGCCACGCCCCGCACCAGGCGGCTGACCGTCTCGGCGACGCAGACCGGCTTGCCGCCGGCGTCGCTCTCCACGGTGGCCGCGGTGACCACCTGCACGCCGCCGTCCACGGGTGACACCTCGGCCAGGGTCGCGGTGGCGCGGACCGCGCTGCCGACCCGGAGCGGGGCCGGGAAGCGCACCCGGTTGAGCCCGTAGTTGACCCCCATGGCCACCCCCTCGATCCGGTAAAGGGCACCGGCCAGCGCCGGCAGCAGGGACAACGTGAGGTAGCCGTGCGCGATGGTGCCGCCGAACGGGCCGGCCGCGGCCCGTTGCGGATCGATGTGGATCCACTGGCGGTCGTCGGTGGCGTCGGCGAACCGGTCGACCCGTTGCTGGTCGATCCGGAACCAGGGGCCGGGGCCCAGGGTCTCGCCGGTCGCCTCGGCCAACTCCTCGATGGACGCGAAGACCCTCATGCCAGGTGCCCTCCCAGCTTCGTGTAGCCGCGCAGCAGGTCGCGGGAGATGATCAGTCGCTGCATCTCGTCGGTGCCCTCGAAGATCCGGTAGAGCCGGACCTGCCGGTACCAGCGTTCGATCGGCAGCTCCCGGGTGTAGCCCATGCCGCCGTGGATCTGCAGGACGCGGTCGACCACCCGATTGACCATGCCCGCGCCGTACAGCTTCGCCATCGAGGAGGCGTGCCGCGGGTCCATGCCCTGCTCGACGGTCCAGGCGGCGCGCAGGATGAGCCAGCGGGCCGCCTCCAGCTCGGTCTCCGAGTCGGCGATCATCCACTGGATGGCCTGGTTGGTGCCGATCTTCGCGCCGAAGGTCTCCCGGGTGTTGGCGTAGTCGATGGCCATCGACAACGCCCGCTCGGCGATGCCGACGGCGTGCGACGGGATGATGTAGCGGCCCTTGCCGATCCACTCCATGCCGAGGCTGAAGCCCTGCCCGGGCTCGCCGAGGATGTTGCGCCCGGGCACCCGGACGTCGTCGAAGACCAGCGAGGCGGGCCCACCCTCGCCCATCGTCTGGATGAACTCCGAGCGCCAGCCCATCGACCGGTCCACCAGGAACGCGGTGGCGCCGCCGTGGCGGGCCCCCTTCTCCCGGTCGGTCACCGCGATCACGATGGCGAAGTCGGCGTCGTGACCGCCGGTGATGAAGGTCTTCTCGCCGTTGAGGATCCAGTCGTCGCCGTCGCGGCGAGCGCTGAGCTTGATGTTGGCCGCGTCGGAGCCGGCGCCGGGCTCGGTGATCGCGAAGCAGCTGCGCCGCTCCCCCTCGATGGTCGGGACCAGGTACTCACGCTTCTGCTCGTCATTGGCGTGGAACAGGATGTTGTCCGCCTCGCCGCCGAACCGGAACGGCACGAACGAGCGGCCGAGTTCGGTCCAGATCAGGGACTGGGTGACGGCCGGCAGGTCCATGCCGCCGTACTCCTCCGGGGTGGCCAGCCCCCAGAACCCGAACTTGCGCGCCTTGAGCTGCAACTCGCGCAGCTCGCTGTGTTCCAGTCCGGGCCGGTGCGCCCGTTCCCGCCGCAGCAGCTCCTGCTCCAGCGGCATGACCTCCTTGGTGATGAAATCGCGGGCGGTGTCGCGGATCGCCCGCTCGGTGTCGGAAAGCGCGAAGTCCATGTCCCCTCCGGGTGCTGGTCCGCCGGCGCGCCTCAGCGCGCGCCGCCGTTGACGTACAGGGTCTGTCCGCTGACGTACGACGCGTCGTCGCTGGCCAGAAAGGCGATCACCGAAGCGATCTCGGTCGGCTGGGCGACCCGGCGCAGCGGGGTGTGCTCGGCGGCCATCCGCTGATGCTCCTCCGGACTGCTGCCGACCCGCTGCGCGGTGGCGGCGGTCATCGCGGTGGCCACGTAGCCCGGGGCGACGGCGTTGACCGTGACGTTGTACGGGCCGAGTTCGATGGCGAGGGTGGCCGTCAGACCCTGCACCCCCGCCTTGGCCGCCGCGTAGTTGACCTGGCCCCGGTTGCCGAGGGCGGAGCGGCTGCTGAGGTTGACGATCCGGCCGTAGCGGGCCGCGACCATGTGCTGTTGGGCGGCCTGGCAGCAGAGGAACATGCTGGTCAGGTTGGTGGTCAGCACCGCCTCCCAGTGTGGCAGGGGCATCTTGAACAGCAGGTCGTCGCGGGTGATGCCGGCGTTGTTCACCAGCACGTGCAACCCGCCGTACGCCTGCACCACCCGGTCGCTCATCGCGGCCACCGCCGCGGGGTCGGTCACGTCGCAGCCGATGCCGACGGCCCGGCCGCCGTTCGCGGTGATCTCGTCGGCGACCGCCCGGCTGCGCTCCTCGTCGAGGTCGACCACGGCGACGGCGGCGCCCTCGGCGGCCAGCCGGTGCGCGGTCGCCGCGCCGATGCCCTGTCCGGCCCCGGTGACGACGGCCACCCGGTCGGCGAATCTGGTCACGGTTCTCCCCTTTGCTAGAAGGCGTTGACGCCGGTGAGCGCGCGCCCGATGAGCAGCTGCTGGATCTGGCTGGTGCCCTCGTAGAGGGTGGCGACCCGGGCGTCGCGCAGGTACTTGCCGACCGGGTACTCGTCGATGTAGC
This sequence comes from Micromonospora sp. CA-248089, assembly GCF_050948515.1. NCBI lineage: Bacteria > Bacillati > Actinomycetota > Actinomycetes > Micromonosporales > Micromonosporaceae > Micromonospora > Micromonospora sp. CA-248089. Next base: position 2,616,209 of record NZ_CP192016.1, on the reverse strand, counting down.
CGTACCCGCCGAAGACCTGGACGGCGTTGTTGGCCGCCCGGACCGCTGCCTCGCTGGCGAAGAGCTTGGCCATCGAGGCCTCGGTGGCGAACGCCTCGCCCCGGTCCACGAGGTCGGCCACCCGCCACACCAGCAGTCGGGCGGCGGCGGTGTCCACGGCGATGGCGGCGAGCAACTGCTGCACCAGCTGGTGCCCGGCGATCGGCTTGCCGAACTGGGTGCGCTGCCCGGCGTAGCCGACCGCCGCGTCGAGGCAGCCCTGGGCGATGCCGACGCAGCCGGCGGCCACCGACATCCGGCCCTTGGCCAGGGTGGCCAGGGCCAGCCGGAAACCGCCGCCGGCCGGGCCGAGGCGCGCCGAGTCGGGCACCCGGACGGCGTCGAAGCGCAGCTCACCGGTTGCCTGCCCGCGCAGCCCGAGCTTGCCGTGGATCTCCCTCCGGGTGAGCCCGGCGACGTTGGTGGGCACCAGGAACGCGCTGATGCCCCGGTGTCCGGGTCCGCCGGTGCGGGCGAAGAGCAGGATCACGTCGGCCACGGTGCCGTTGGTGATGAACGTCTTCGCGCCGGTGATCAGCCAGTCGCCGCCGTCGCGGGTCGCCCGGGTGGTCAGCGCGGCCGCGTCCGACCCGCTGTCCGGTTCGGTCAGGGCGAAGCAGCCGAGCGCGGTGCCGGCGCAGAGCCGGGGCAGCCACTCGGCCCGCTGCGCGGCGGACCCGTACGCGGCGATGGCCTTGGCGACCAGCCCGAGCGACACCGAGACGATGCCCCGGACGGCGGAGTCGCCCCGGCCGAGCTCCTCCAGCACCAGGCAGTAGGAGAGGTGGTCGCCGCCGGATCCGCCGTCTTCCTCGGGGATGGTCAGCCCGAGGAAGCCCAGCCGGCCGAGCTTGTCCACGATCTCCGGGTCGACCGACTCGCGCCGGTCCCAGGCCGCGGCGTGCGGAACCACCTCACGGTCGACGAACTCGGCGGCGAGCTGACGAACCGCCGCCTGCTCCGCGGAGAGCTGAAGGTCCATGCGGCATAAACTAGCGCTGCAAGTTTAAGTACGCCAGACCCGGCTGTGGCAGAGTTGCCGCGGACCGACGAGTGAGCGAGGGAGGCGCGGATGCCCCGGCCGAGGCAGGCGCTGCTCAGCCGGCAACGGATCGTCGATGCCGCCGCCGCGCTGATCGACGCGGACGGGCTGGAGGCGTTCTCCACCCGCCGGCTCGCTGCCGAACTCGGCGTACGCGGGCCCTCGCTCTACAACCACTTCGCCACCAAGGACGACATTCTCGACGCGGTGGCCGACAGCGTCACCGCCCAGGTGGACGTCTCCTTCTTCGGGCGCCTCGACTGGCGCGAGGCGCTGCGCCGGTGGGGGCACTCGTATCGGGCGGCACTGGCCGCGCACCCGAACATCGTGCCGTACCTGGCCCGCGGGCCGGGCCGGCGGCCGGCGGCGCTGGCGATGGCCGACGCGGTCTACGGCGGGCTCGTCGCCGCCGGCTGGCCGCCCGCGCGCGCGACGCACATCGGCGCGCTGATGCGCTACTTCGTGGCGGGCTCCGCGCTCGGATCGTTCGCCCGTGGCTTCGTCGAGGACCCGGGGTTGTACGGGGAGCGGTACCCGCACCTGACCCAGGCGCACCGGCTCGCCGAGCATCAGCAACGGGTGGACGAGGGCGCCTTCGCGCTCGGCCTCGACGCGCTCATCCATGGGCTCTCCCGCACCTACGAGGAGCACATCGGGCCGCTACCGCCCCTCCCGCCAGCCGATTCGGGGCACTAGATTAAGAAGCTTGCAGCGCTAGTTTTCGACCACCGTGAGGGGCGCGGTGGATCTCGCACGAACCGACATCCATCTAGACGGAGCGTTGGTCGCCCCCTCCTGCGGACAGACAATCGCGGTGCACAACCCGGCGACCGAGGAGGTGCTGGCGAGGGTGCCGGCCGGCACGGCGGCCGACGACGAAGAGGCAGCGGTGGCGCAGCGCAGTGCGGAATCCGCGTTCGGCGTCGGCGCTGCCGCGCGCGGAGAGCGCCCGCCGGGACGGGCTGGCGGTGCTGCTCGCCCACTGGTCGAAGACGGCGAGCGCGGCGGTGGCGGCCGATCGCCGGCCCGCGCCGGCGGCTGCCTCGACCAGGTACGGGGTGGCCATCACCTGGATCAGCACCTGCCCTCAGCCGCCGCCGACCTCTTGTTACCAACAGTAATGAGCTAGCGCTTGTCATTCGTTGTCGACAATTGGCGCTGACCTGTGAGGACGGCCCGATGGGATGATCGCCAATTGTCACTGATTGTGCGGCCAGACAGGGGTTTTCGGGGGGTAAATGGGGGGTGCGATCTTGGTCCAGTGTGGGTGATCAACCCGGCGTGACGGGCTGGGCGGGTCACAGCCACTCGTTGATCGCCCCGACGTGGAGTGCGGCCTGGGCGGTCCGGCGGAGTGGGCGGTGAGCGTGGCCCAGCGCCGGACCGGCACGCCGGCTGACCCAGCGCTGCGCCGGCCGGTCGCGCCGAGACCTAATGCACGAGTCGAAGTCGGGTGGTTCTCCAGAGATTTCGAGGTGTCTCAGGGGCGAGACGTCCCCCGCGCAGTCAACCTGACCATGCCGACCCACGCGGCTTGATCGAGACCACGGTGAGTTGCTACCGGCAGCTCTGCGACATCGATGCGGTGTCCGCTTCTGCCGAGAAGAGTGCATGCCTCGGGTGTGCGGATCGTCCTGTCGGTCTGCGGTAATCCGTGCGACCTTGATGGTGAAGATGGGTCGTGCCGGGCGGCCCTGGCCTAGGTGTCCTGCGGACGCGGTTCGGTGGTGGCGCGGTGGTAGCGGCCGGCGAGCGTACGCACGAGTTCGACGAGTTCCGCGGGTTCCGTCACGGTGAAGTCGACGCCGAGCAGGCCGAGGTGGACGGCGAGCGCCTCGATGCTGTCCGCGCCGGTGTCCAGCAGACAGTGGGTGTCGTCGACCGGGGTGATGGTGCCGATGGCGGCGTTGATTTGCTCGATGAGCTGTTCGGCCGGTGCGTGTACGACGACCTGGACCCGGTACCGCCATGCGGCCGACGACACGCCCCGGCGTACCTGGTCGACGGCTTCCTCGGGGAGATCGCGGGGGATGAATCGGGGGCCCGTCGGGGTACGTGGGTGGAGCCGGTCCACCCGGAACGTTCGCCAGTCGGCCCGCTCGACGTCGAACCCGACGAGATACCACCGTCGTCCCCAGTTGACCAGCCGGTACGGTTCCACCTCGCGCCGGCTCTCGGAGCCGTCGTGGCTTCGGTAGCCGAATCGCAGGCGCTCGTGGTCCCGGCAGGCTGCGGCGAGGACACTCAGCCTGTCCGCGTCCACCCGCGGGCCCAGGTCGTCCCGCGGCACCACGACGGCGTACCGCTTGAGGGCGTCAACGCGACGCTGGAGTCGCGCCGGTAGCACCTGCTCCAGCTTGGCCAGCGCGCGCAACGAGGTCTCCTCGACCCCGGTGATCGTGCCCCCGGCGGCAGTGCGCAGCCCGATCGCCACCGCGACCGCTTCCTCGTCGTCGAGCAGCAGCGGCGGCAGCGTGGCCCCGGCGCCGAGTCGGTAGCCGCCCACCGCGCCCCGGCTGCCGTGCACCGGATAGCCGAGGTTCCGCAGGCGGTCCACGTCGTTGCGAACGGTCCGGGTGCTGACCGACAGCCGTTCGGCCAGTTCGGCACCGGTCCACTCGCGGGGTGTCTGGAGTAGCGAGAGCAGGCGCAGCAGCCGCGCCGCGGTTTCCAACATTCTTCGCAGTATGCCAGTTTATTAGGAACGGGTCTTGCCTAATTTCCTCCTATGCTGATGACCATGACGAACGACAGCACGATCGCACCGTTTCGGATCGACATCCCCCAGGCTGAGCTCGACGATCTCCAGCAGCGGCTGGCCCGCACCCGGTGGGCGGAGGAACTGCCCGCGGACGAGTCGGCGCCGGCTGGTCCGGTGCCGCCCGGTTGGGAGTACGGCGTCCCGGTGGGCTACGTGAGGCAACTGGTCGAGCGGTGGCGCACCGGGTACGACTGGCGGGCCTGGGAGGCGAGGCTGAACGCGTACCCGCAGTTCACCACCGAGATCGACGGCCAGAACATCCACTTCCTGCACGTGCGGTCGCCGGAGCCGGACGCGACGCCGCTGATACTGACCCACGGTTGGCCGACCTCGGTGGTCGAGTGGCTGGATGTGATCGGCCCGCTCACCGAGCCACGAACGCACGGCGGCGACCCGGCGGACGCGTTCCACCTGGTCATTCCGTCGGTGCCGGGTTTCGGCTTCTCCGGGTCGACCCGGGAGCGCGGCTGGGACCGGTACCGGGTGGCCCGGGCCTGGGCCGAGCTGATGCAGCGGCTCGGCTACGACCGGTACGGCGCGGCCGGCAACGACGGCGGATCGCTGATTTCGCCCGAGGTGGGCCGGGTCGATCCTGAGCACGTCTGCGGCGTGCACGTGACACAGGTCTTCTCGTTCCCGTCGGGCGACCCCGCCGAACTGGCCGGCCTCTCCGAGGAGGAGCGCGGCAAGCTCGCGTTCGCCGAGTGGTTCACCCAGAACCGGGGCGCGTACGACAAGCTCCAGTCCACCGAGCCGCAGAATCTGGCGCACGCTCTAGCCGACTCCCCGGCCGGCCTGCTGGGCTGGAACGCGCAGCTGCTCGGCGCTTCGCTCGACCCGGATTACGTGCTCACGAACGTGATGATCTACTGGCTGACCAACACAGCCGCCTCAGCCGCCCGGTTCTACTACGAGGACGCGGCGGCGGCCCCCGTACAGCAGAAGTCGAACGGCCGGGGCACCACCGTGCCGAAACCGACCACCGTGCCCCTCGGCCTGGCCAACTTCGCCTGGGACTACCAGTCGATCCGGACGTTCGCCGACCGCGACCACGAAAACATCGTCTCCTGGAACGTCTACGACCGGGGCAGCCACTTCGCCGCCCACGACGCGCCCGATCTGCTCGTCCACGACATCCAGCAGTTCTTCCGCAAGGTTCGCTGATCCGCCGCCGGTTGTAGGCGGACCCCATCAGACCCCCAGTCTTCACACGAAGGGAAACCCTCATGTATCTCGTCTTTGGTGCCACGGCTCAGTTCGGACGTCAGGCAGTAGAAGAGCTGGTCGCCGCGGGTGCGCCGGTACGGGCGCTGACCCGTACCCCGGAACAGGCCGGGCTCCCGGCGGAAGTCGGCGTCGTCCAGGGCGATCTGACCAAGCCCGAGACGCTGCCAGCGGCGCTGGCCGGCGTCCAAGCCGCCTTCCTGGTTCTGCAGTACGGGATGGATGTCGCTCCGCTACTGGCGGCCGCGGGGCGGGCCGGGGTGCGGCGGCTGGTGTTCCTGTCCTCGGGGGCGATCGTCCCGGGCGCCGAGCGGCAGCCCGACGTAATCGCCCAGTACCACCGCGACGTCGAGCAGGCCATCGAGGCATCTGGGATCGAGTGGACGTTCCTGCGGCTACTCTTCCCCGCCATCAACTCGTTGACGTTCGCGATGCAGCTCCAGGGCGGTGACGTCATTCGCGCGCCGTACGCCGAAGCCGCGTTCAGCGCCGCGCACGAGAGGGACGTCGCCGAGGTGGCCGCGCGGATCCTGACCGGCGGCGGGCAAGCGGGGCAGGCCTACGACCTGACCGGCCCCGAGTCGCTGACCCAGGCGCAGCAGGTCCGCATCCTCGGCGAGACGTTGGGGCGCCCGCTCACCGTCGAGGACCTCGACCCGGAGCCCGTGCTGGAGCAGATGAGCCAGTTCATGGACCCCGAGTTCCTGGCGGCGCTGTTCGGTCTCATGGCGCAGGCGGTCGGCAGGCCCGCGCCGGTCAACGACGTCATCGAGCAGATCACCGGGCACCCCGCGCGTACCTACGCTCGGTGGGCCGCAGATCACCGGGCCGACTTCGGCGGCTGATCGACGAGGCAGGGGCGGCATCCGCCGCCCCTGCAATACGATGGAAAGGACGGCACGGTGGCACAGGTGCTGCGGCGACGGGAGCTGGGGCGAGCCCTGCTGGCCCGTCAGATGCTGCTGGAACGGGCCGACGCGACCGCCGAGGAGGCGGTCACCCGGCTGGTCGGCATGCAGGCGCAGGCGCCCTACGCGCCCTACATCGGGCTCTGGAGCAGATTGCGGAAGTTCGGCACTGCCGACCTGAGGGACGCGCTGACCAAGCGCCGCCTGGTGCGGGTCGCGCTGATGCGCAGCACCGTCCACCTGGTCACCACGGCGGACTACCGCTCGTTGCGGCCATGGGCGCAGCCCGCGCTCGACCGTGAGCTGGACACCGCGTTCAAGACGATCCTGACCGGTCTGGACCGTGCGGCCGTGGCGGAGTCGGGCCGGGCACTGCTCGGCGCACGACACCTCACCCCCAAGGAACTCGGCGCGGCGCTGCACGAGCGGTGGCCCGATCGCGAGCCCCGCGCACTCGCCACCGTGGTGCGGAACCTGGTACCGCTGGTGCAGGTGCCGCCACGGGCCGTCTGGGGCGTCGGCGGCACCACCCGGTACGCGACGGCGGCCTGCTGGACCGGAGCCGAGCCCGCCTCCGCCGCCGACTCCGAACACATCGTGCTGCGCTACCTCGCCGCGTTCGGCCCGGCGTCGGTCGCCGACGTGCAGACGTGGGCCGGCCGAACCCGGCTGCGGCCCGTCCTGGAGAGGCTGCGGCCACGGCTGGCGGTCTTCCGCGACGAGCACGGGGTGGAGCTGTTCGACCTCCCGGATGCGCCACGCCCCGACGCCGACGCCCGCGCGCCGGTTCGCTTCCTGCCCGAATACGACAACCTCCTGGCCTCCCATACCGACCGCACCCGCGTGATCTCAGAGGAGGCCCGCAAACGGGTCATGACGCGCAACGGGATGCGCGCCACCTTCCTCGTGGACGGGCAGGTGACGGGCGCCTGGAAGCTCCATCCAGGCAAGGCGTCAGCGACTCTGGAGATCGACCCGTTCCGGCCGCTGACCGCCATCGAGCGCGCCGAGATCGAGGCCGAAGGCGCCCGGCTGCTGGAGTTCGCCGTGCCCGGCGCCGCCCACGACCTCCGCGACGGCACGGCCCCGTCCGTCGGCTCCGAGGACAAGGTGACCGGCGAGGAAACCGGTCAGCAGTGATCGAACCGTGCTCATGCGCGCCTTCCACCGACGCCCGCTCATAGCCGAGCGGGCTGCGCCGCTGGCACCTTTGTTCGATGGTCACGTGCTCTGCACGGCGGCCCACGAGCTGAGCCACTGCCCCTCTCACCCTGAGGTGAGTCGGAGTAGGTGGTTGTCACCGATGCGAATCCGGTTGTCTGACCATGCTGACCGTCCCTACAGGGCCGCGTCCTCAACGCCGTCGGATTGACGATTCGCATGCCGCAGGTCGAGGCAGACCTCGAGCACGCCGCTTTCGCCGCTGGTCAACCGCGCGCCAGCCGCCCCCAACCCGGCTGCTCGGACAGACAGCGACCAGTTCGCTTGCAACCGAGTGCGCTGACGGTGCCAGCTAAGGGGCTTTTACCGATGCCGAGGTGCCGCCAGTGGCGGAAGCCTTGTGTCGAGACGAAAGGATCCGCGATGCCCATCCGATGTGCCATCGAAGTCGACGAACCGAAGCTCGCCTACAGCGAGCTCCGCGCCGTCAACGCCTCCTCCACGCCGGCGGTCATCGAGGGCCACCGGACGGCGTCGGTAGGCACGGTGCGCGTGTTCGGCAGGAGCCCCACAGACCGGAGCGCGGTGCGTCCTTCCGCACGGAGGCTCGGCTACCGAGCAGATCGTCGACGCATCGTGGCCGGGGAGCGGCCAGCACGGACGCCATCAATATCTGGAAAGGACGCCGAATGATTCGACAAATCCATGACAGAACCGGAGCACTCGTAACGGTAAGGCTCAATCAAACCCTCCCGATCGGCACCTACACCATCAGCCTCGCCGAGGGATCACCGCTCGGTCGGGCCGACTTCGTCGACTCTCCCGGGGTGGATGGTGAGAGAGTCGTTTTTCACACCGAAGTAGACCAAAAGTTCCTTGGACGGGGCCTGGCCGGGCTGCTGGTCCGCGAAGTGCTCGCGGACAGCATTCGCACGGGTGTCACAGTCGTTCCGGTGTGCCCGCTGTTCGCTGGCCATCTACGAAGGCATGGTGCCGAGTTCGTCGCGGATGGGGGCAAGTTCCGTGCGCCGACACCTACCGACATGGCGCTCGTCAGGCGCGCCACGAAGTCCCGCGTCTCTTCTCCGCTACGAGCGTTCAGAGAGGATCACCAATGACCGCGCACACGATCAGCGAGCAGCGGACCAGACCGTGTGCCGCCCGGAAGCCCGACCCGCGCCCGCCCACCGACCCGGTCGCCATCGGGGAGCCCAAGCGGCATCTCCGCGACCGCACCTGGGACGTCCAGACGCCGTGCCGTCTCCAGGAGTTGCGGCTGGCCATCTTCGACGCCAACAGTTCACTGCTGCAGGCCCTGGGCCGTTCGCCGACGGTGGCCGACGTCGCCGTCCACCTCAGCATCACCGAGGAGGAGGTCCTGGAGGGCCTGGAGGGCGCCCGCGCGTACGACGCGGTGTCCACCTCAACCGGCCACGGCGACCGGGCCACCGAGTCGGATGACATGCTCAGCGGTGCGGACAGCGAGTTCGAGCTGTCCGAACTGCGGGTCGCCTTGGGCCCTGCGCTGGCCACGCTCACCGAATGCGAGCAGCGGATCCTCACCCTACGCTTCTACGGCAACCTGACCCAGTCGCAGATCGCCGAGCAGATCGGCGTGCCCCAGCCGCACGTGTCCCGGCTGCTGGCCCGGGCGCTGACCAAGCTGCGCGGGCAGTTGGACGGCACGTACTAGGTGCTGGGGACGGGCCGGGAATATCAGTCGCCCCTCCAGAGGTTCAGAGCTAGCGTGATCGCCATGTTCGGCACCATCGGCTCTGTGCGGCCCGCAGGTTTCCACCTGCCGGCTGCCGCCGACGTGTGCGCATGGCTGGCTGATACCCGAGGCTGACCCTCCTCCCGCTCCGGCAGAACCACGGAGGAGGGTGGCCCGGTGATCCGGCGCGCTGGTGAGCGCGCCGTGACATGCGGTTCTGGCGCGGTTCTTCGCGGAGTGGCATCCGCCCGCGTTCGTCGTCCGCCAAATCGTCTCCAATGTGGAGCTCATCATGGCCAAGAGCCAATTCGTGCGCGCGAAGCCGCACCTCAACATCGGCACGATGGGTCACGTCGACCACGGCAAGACGACCCTGACGGCCGCCATCACCAAGGTCCTCGCCGACCGCGACCCCGCCGTCAACCGGTTCGTGTCCTTCGACGGCATCGACCGGGCGCCGGAGGAAGCGGCGCGCGGCATCACCATCAACATCGCCCATGTCGAGTACGAGACCGAGACCCGGCACTACGCCCATGTGGACATGCCCGGCCACGCCGACTTCGTCAAGAACATGATCACGGGAGTGGCGCAGGTCGATGGCGCGATCCTGGTTGTCTCCGCGCTTGACGGGGCGATGCCGCAGACCCGCGAGCACGTGCTGCTCGCTCAGCGGGTCGGCGTGCCCTACCTGGTGGTGGCGATGAACAAGGCCGACGCCGTCGAAGACCCGGAACTTCTCGACCTGGTTGAACTCGAGATACGGGAGTTGGTGTCCGAGTACGGGTTCCCCGGCGACGAGGTGCCCGTCGTACGGGTGTCAGCGCTGCGGGCCCTCGAGGGCGACCCACGCTGGGTTTCCTCCGTCATGGAGCTGCTCGACGCGGTCGACCGGTACGTCCCGGTGCCACCCCGCGAACTCGGCGAGCCGTTCCTCATGCCGATCGAGAACGTGCTGACGATCTCCGGACGGGGGACGGTGGTGACCGGCGCTGTCGAGCGTGGCGTGCTCCGTGTCGGCGACCCGGTCGAGGTGGTCGGTCTCAGCCCTACGCTGTCCACTGTGGCAACCGGGCTGGAAACGTTCGGCAAGTCGCTGGCGACCGCCGAGGCCGGGGACAACGCCGCCGTGCTGCTGCGCGGGGTCAAGCGCGACCAGGTGCAGCGGGGCCAGGTGGTAGCACTGCCGGGCAGCGTCACGCCGCACCAGCGGTTCCGGGCCAGGCTCTATGCGCTGACCACCGCCGAGGGCGGGCGCCACACGCCGTTTCTCGCCAACTACCGGCCGCAGTTCTACTTCCGCACCACCGACGTGGTCGGGTCGGTAGACCTCGGTGATCTGACGATGGTCCTGCCCGGTGACACCGTCGACCTGTCGGTGGAGCTTGGCAGGCCGATCGCGATGGATGTCGGGCTCGGCTTCGCCGTCCGGGAGGGCGGCCGTACCGTGGCCGCCGGCACCGTGACCGAACTACTCGACTGAGCTACGTGGCAGGGCCCCTTGCCGGCAAGGGGCCCTGCCACGTACGGCCTTGCTCAGGTGCGCTGGCCGAGCCCTCCGTAGGACCGACTCCGTGGCACTCCGCACGCCGTACCCCGACCTTCGGTTTCCGTGTCCCCCGCAACTCGGAAACCTGGACGGGGTACGGCGTGCGCTGTTGATCAGGGTCGAAACCCTCCCACGAGAACGTCACGAGGGCCATCTTCGGCTACCCGCGAGCTGCGGCCCTCGAGAGCGCGGACGCGGATCGAACGGCCGCCGAGGGCGGTGTTCGCGTGGGGCCGCTGCGCCGGGTGCGCACCCAGACCACCAAGGCGGTGATGACGACAACCGCGCTGGGAACGAGGACCCCGATCGTCGCGGCGCCCGCTGCGCGATCCGTCACGACTTTGGCGATATCGGTGCGCAGCGCAGCATCGAACACGAAGGACAGGGTGTTGTACCCCGCGTGTAGCACCACTGCGATCTCGATACCCCCGCTGCGCCAGGTGATGAGCGTGAGCCCGATGCCGAAGATCAGGTACCAGAGATTCAGCCAGATGTCGGTCGACAGGTGGACGACCGCGAAGGCGACGCTGGAAACCAGCACACCGACGGCGAGGCCCGCCCGCGCTCCGCGCGTCCAGCCACCGGCGACGCGGAAGATGAGCCCACGGAACCCGTATTCCTCACCCGCGGCCTGCAGGGGCGTGAGCAGGAGCGTGGCGAGGAGTATCCACAGGACGTCGGTGTAACTCCATTCGGTCTGCGGCAACGGCACCCAGTAGTGGAACGCCATGACGGCAACCCACGCGGGGGTGATCAGAAGCAGCGCGCGCCCGAAGACGTCGAACCGGAACCGCGAGATCACCGAGTGCAGCGACGGGCCTCTCACGCCGTAGAGCCACCGCTGGATGAGCATGCTCCACGGGATGATCAGTGCGACGGAAACCATGCCGGCGGTGTGCATCAGAGGCGTCCACTCAGTGCGGCCGTCGGTGTCGACGGCGGCATCCACGAACGCCGCCATCAGGCTGAGTGCGACGCCGGACAGCGTCATCCCGCCGATCAGAAGCACGATCGCGAGAATCCCACGACCGATACGACGTCTCTCCCCGGCCAGCACCCTGTGGTACTCGACACCGGGCGGAACGGTGTGCGTTTGCTCAGTCATGGCTCACGGCACCTCGACGACGAAGGTGAGCGCGGCCCACGCCGCGACGGTGCCAACCGTCGTCCAGATGACGATGGAGATGGCCTGCCAGAGCAGGACCCACCGGCGTGGAGTTCCGCCGCCCACGAGGATCGCCGACGTGATCTGGGTCGGAATGGCGAGAGGACCGAGGATGCTCGCACCGGGGACGCCAAAACGGACGAGCCATCTGTTGAAGCGCCGACGCCCCTTCGACTCCGGCTTCGTGGCTGCCGTCTCCTGGTACGTCTCCCGGAGGGCGCTCGATCGCGCTCCTGCGCCTCCGCCCACCCCGACCAGGCTGTCTCGGCGATCGACGATGGTCGTCCTGGCGCGTGAGGTGACCGCGACGACCAGCAGCACGCACAAAAAGTTCCCTACGGCGGCTGCGACGCCTGCGACAATCGGATGGAGACCACCGGCAATGCCGATGATGGCCGCTCCCTCACCATCGACAAACGGGATCGCGCCCGCCAGCATGACGATGAACGGCTGGACGATCCCGGGCACTTGGGCGACGAGCTCCTGGAAATTGCTGATGAGCTGCTCGATTGGACTCATGTCTGGTCCTCACCTTCATGTGATGTGAGTGCGTCAAATGGCGGCGCGGCAGTCCTCGCCGTCGAGGGAGTTACGAAAGGCGCGCAGGTGGCGTTGACCTCGCCGGCGTGCGTCCAGAGCGGCCAGAGGTGGTGAGCCAGTGCGGACCGTTGCCTAGGTGGATCGTGTGGTGGCCATGTCCTTGTCATGGGCGGGTCGACGAGGCGAGTGGTCCGATGGCGATGCGGTGGAGATCGTCGATGTCAGCGCAGTGCGCCACGGCGGGTGGATCGGATTCGCGTTGTCCAACGCGTCCATGTCGGTGCGCTCGTCCGCACGGACCAGGCCCTTCGCCGCGGATTGGAGCGCTTCCCTGAACGATCGGGCGCTCTGGAACCGATCCTTTCGGTCCTTGGCGAGCGCCGTGAGGAGCACCGCGTCAAGCGCCGGAGTCACCTCGGTGCGGTAGGCACTGGCTCGCGAGGGCTCCTGGTGCACGTGCTGATAGGCGACGGCAACCGGGTTGTCACCGGTGAAGGGCGGCCGCCCGGTCAGCAACTCGTAGAGCAGGCAGCCCGCGGAGTACAGGTCACTGCGCGCGTCGGCGACCTCACCGCGCACCTGTTCGGGAGAGAGGTACTGGGCGGTTCCGAGGAGTTCGTGGGTCTGCGTTGCTGGGGCGGCACCACCCTCGACACGCGCGATGCCGAAGTCCACGACCTTGATTGCACCGTCGGGAGTGACCATGACGTTGGCGGGCTTGATGTCGCGATGGACAACGCCTGCACGATGGCTGAACTCGAGTGCCGACAGGACCGCTATCTGATGCTGGATCGACTCCTCCAGCGTGAGCGCGCCCTCGCGGAGTCGGGCCCCCAGCGACTGGCCGGCGACGTGCTCCATGACGATGAACGGAACGGTCGGCTCGTCCGCCCGGCTGCCTTCGACGTTCTCATGTCCGACGTCATGAACGGCGACGATGCCGGGGTGGTTGAGGCGGGCGACGGCCTGTGCTTCCCGCCGGAACCGGGACCGGAACAGCGGATCGCGGGCTAGCTCTGCGCGGAGCACCTTGACCGCGACCCAGCGCTTGAGCCGGATGTCACGAGCCAGGTGAACAACGGCCATGCCGCCCCTGCCCAGGACGTCGCAGAGCTCATAGCGTCCGCCAAGCACACGATCCGTACTCATGGGTCCTCCCAACTTTCTCGTTGTCGGTGCGTACCGGGAACGGGTTCGACGTCTGGTCTTCAGACGCCCGCCACGGGTTCCGGAGTCCATCAACCCCGGGTACGCCGGGGTCCGGATGCCCGATCCTGGCGACGTCATCAGGCTCGCACCGGAGGCCGAGCCCTCGCGTCGGTCACAACCACGTAGGTCCTCACGTCCCAGCGCCACCGAGAACCACTGAGGTGGCAGGTGCTAACTTGCAGCTTCCGCACTTCGCATCAGGGACGACTACGGTGTCGGCTACTTACATCTGGCGCGTTGACGGAAGGCACAACTGCTGGCCGAGGTCGCCGAAGAACAACCGCTGCTGTGTCTCGTCGACGACGCGCAGTGGCTGGATGGGGCTTCGGCGCAGGTCCTGGCCTTCGTGGCCCGACGGGTGGGGGCCAAAAGGTTGGCCCTCCTGTTCGGGGTACGCGACTCCGACGACGGCGACCGCCTTTCGTTCGCCGGGGTTACCAGAGCTGGGCCTGGAGCGGCTCGGCACGTCCGATGCCCGGGTACTGCTCAACGCTGCGGTACGCACACCGCTGGACGACGGCGTGCGCGAACGAATCCTCGCCGAAGCGGGCGGCAACCCGTTGGCGCTGCTGGAGCTGCCCCGCAACATACGGTCGCCGTACTGGGCCGGCGGGTTCGAGCTGCCCGACGCGCTGAGCGTCCCGCGGCGCTTGGAGGAGAGCTTCCGACGCCGGTCAGCGAGCCTGCCCCCGCAGACGCAGCTGCTGCTGGCCGCCGCGCCCGAGCCGACAGGCGACGTGGCCCTGCTGTGGCGTGCGGCCGCGCACCTGGGCCTGGCTCGCGAGGCTACGACACCCGCGGAGGTCGCCGGGCTGCTGGAGATCGACGTCCGGGTACGGTTCCGTCACCCGCTGGTGCGGTCCGCCGTGTACCAGGCGGCCACCCTCCCGGACCGTCGCCGCGCCCACGGCGCGCTGGCCGAAGCAACCGACCCACAGGCCGACCCTGATCGCCGTGCCTGGCACCGCGCACAGTCGGTGCTCGGAGCTGACGAAGAGGTAGCTGAAGGGTTGGAGCGCTCGGCCGAGCGGGCGCGTGCCTGCGGGGGCCTGGCCGCCGCGGCCGCGTTCCTGCAGCGTGCAGCCGAGCTGTCCCCTGAGCCCGGCGCCCGCGCGAGGCGGGCTCTTGCGGGCGCACACGCCAAGCACGAGTCCGGTGCGCCCGAGGCCCCCCTTGAGCTGCTGGCGGTCGCGGCTGTCGGGCCGCTGGACCCTCTGCCACGCGCCCGCCTGGAACTGCTCCGCGCCCAGATCGGGTTCCACCTGACACCAGACAGCGACGGCCCGCTCAGGGCAGCCGCACATCTTTGAGTTGCCGGCGGGAGGTGATGCCGAGTTTGCGGAAGATGTTGCGCAGGTGGGCTTCGATGGTGCGGGGACTGAGGAACAGTTGTGCGCCGATCTCCCGGGAGGTCGCCCCGGTGGCTACCAGCCGGGCGATGTGCACCTCGTGTGGGGTGAGGGCGTCGGTCGGGTGGGCGGTGCGCTTTCGTGGGTGTTCGCCGGTGGCGCGGAGTTCGCGGGCGGCCCGCTCGGCGAATGCGCCCGCGCCCATGTCCGACAGCAGTTGATGGGCGGTGTGGAGTTGGTCGCGCGCGTCCTGGCGCCGCCCTTCGCGGCGCAGCCACTCGCCGTAGACGAGCCGAGCACGAGCCGCGTCGCCGGCCATCCGGGACTTTCCGAGCCGTTCGATCGCTTCGCGGTAGTACTCCTCGGCATCAGGCCCTGCGCTGGTCAGCGCTCGTGAGCGCGCGGCCAGGCCCAGCGCCCACGAGGTGCCGCACGCAACTGCGAGTGAGGTGAACTGCTCTAGTGCGAGCGCTGCTCGTGCCGGCTCGCCGGCCCGGACGGAAGCCTCGATGAGCTCGGGTAGGCACGCGCTGCTGATCGACTGTTCGTCAGACCTGCACGCCCTCGTCGCCGCTTCCTGCGCGACCGAGTAGTTGCCCAACCCGTTGTGGAGCACTGCCATCGCGTACTGAGCCAGGGAGACCTCCGCGCCCTCGTCGGGGTAGGTGTCATCGCTGGCGACGGTGGCGTCGAGCGCGGTGGTCTCGGCTTGGTCACCACGCCAGGCGTGGAGAATGACGCGAGCATGGCGCAACGGCACGCCCCCGGTGGCCTGTGTGATCACCGTGGCCTCGGTGGCCAGCTCGTCGGCGCGGGCGAGATCGCCCGTCAGGACCGATGTGATGGACAGGAAGTTCAGTGCGGCGGGGAGCGTCGCCAGCGCGCCGGCCTCACGAGCGAGCTGGACGTTGCGGCTGGCCAGCACATGGAGCAGCTCGTCGTCGAGGATCGCCACGGCGTTGCGGGCGGCCAGCCACAGCCACCGGTCGCTCTGGCTGCACTGCACAGATTCCGCCTGCGGGCCGTCGCGGAACGCTTCCAACGCGAGCCGTAGACCTGGCACTCCCGCCGCAGAGCCCTTGCTCAAGGTCGTCGTGAGCCCGTCGAGGAGCAGGTCCACCGGTCGCGTCGGCGTCCCGGGTGCGGGGGCGGCCAAGGCCGCTTCGGCGATGCGCGCCGCGTCACCCCCTCCGTTGATGATCGCCGCATCCAGCGCATGTAGGTAGGTCTCGCGGGACAGCGCAGCGTCTAACGGGGCGAGTGCCTTGGCGGCATCCATCAGCATGCCCGGCACCTCGGTGCCTCGGGTCAGGTGGAAGGCGATCTGGGCTCGCAATAGGTCGAGATGCGCGCGTTGCAGGGAATCCAGCGGCTCGAGCGGTGCCGTCGTGAGCAGGTCCAGCGCGCTGTCGGACGCGCCGGCCTCGTGCTTGGCGCGGGCGGCTCCCAGCATCCGCCGAGCACGGGTGGCGTGATCGGGGGTGAGGGCTGCCGCGCGCTGCAGGAATGCGGCTGCGGCGGCCAGCCCGCCACGGGCCCGCGCCCGGTCCGCCGAGCGCTCCAGCTCCGCGGCGGCTTCCTCGTCGGTGCCCAGGACCGCTTGTGCGCGGTGCCAGGCGCGCCGGTCCGGGTTGGTCTGCGGGTCGATGGCGGCGGCTAGGGCGCCGTGGGCGCGGCGGTGGTCGGGCGGCGTGGTGGCCCGGTAGACCGCCGAACGCGCCAACGGATGACAGAACCGCACCCTGGTATCGATCTCGAGCAGTCCGGCGGCTTCTGCGGGTGCGGCCGCCTCGCGGGCGATCCTCAGCTCGGCGGCGGCACGCCACAGCAGTGTCACGTCGCCGGTCGGCTCGGCGGCGGCGACCAGCAGTAGCAGTTGGGTGTCGGGGGGCAGGTCGTCGGAGCGGCGCCGGAATTCGTCCTCGACGCGAAACGGGACGCTGAGGGTGTTGGGCAGCTCGAACCCGCCGGCCAGCTGGGTGGGCCGCGTACTGCGGGGGAGTTCCAGCAGCGCCAGCGGGTTGCCGCGCGCTTCGGCGACGATCCGATCGCGTACCCGGCCGTCCAGCGGTGCGCGGACCGCGGCCGTCAGCAGCATCCGGGCGTCGGGCTCACCGAGTCCGCCCAGGCTCAGCTCAGGCAATCCGGAGAATGGGTGACTGGTGCTGGCGTCGCGTAGCGCGAACACCAGCGCCACCTGCTCGGCTGCCAACCGACGTGCCACGAACGCCAGCACCTGCCCGGAAGCCTCGTCCAGCCATTGCGCATCGTCGACGAGGCACAACAGCGGCCCGTCCTCGGCGACCTCGGCCAGCAGGTTGAGGGTGGCCAGCCCGACCAGGAACCGGTCCGGCGCAGGCCCGTCGCGTAGGCCGAACGCCACGCCGAGGGCGGCCTGCTGCGGCTCGGGCAGCGGAGCCGCGCGGTCCAGCAGCGGCCTGCACAGCTGATGCAGACCGGCGAACGCGAACAGCTCCTCGGACTCCACTCCGACCGAGTGCTCCACCCGGAACCCCGATCCGACCGCGACGCCACGGGTGTACTCCAGGATCGCGGTCTTCCCGATGCCAGCTTCCCCGCGCACCACCAGCTTCCCGCTGCGTCCAGCTTGAACCTGGGCGAGCAGGTGTTCGATGGCGATGCGCTCCGCGCGCCGGCCGAGAAGGTCGGTCAATTCCGCTCCCATCCGAGGCTGGTTGAGGTCCGTCGGGCCGGAGTTAGGTAGTTCTCACCGACGCGAACCGCAATACTTTCTGATCTTGACCGCCGTAGCAAGCCCGTGATCTTCACACGGAGCGGCTGACGAAGCGGATGCCGCAAGTCGAGGCGGGCCCCAGGCCCACGGCTTTCATCGCTGGTCAACCGCGTACCGGCCGCCCCTCGCCTGCTACTCGCACCGCCAGCGACCAGCTCGCGCCCGACACGGTGAGCTGACGGTGCGAGCTAAGGCGTTCACACCGATGCGATGGCGCCGCCAGTGACGGAAGTCTTGTGCCGAAGACGAAAGGATCCGAGATGCCCGTCAACCCAGTCATCGAAGTCGACCAACTGAATGTCACCTACGGCGAGTTCCACGCCGTCAAGGACCTCTCGTTCCAGGTCGCCCGCGGGGAGCTCTACGCACTCCTCGGCACCAACGGAGCCGGCAAGACCTCGACCCTCGAGGTCATCGAGGGCCACCGGACCGTGTCGGCGGGCACGGTGCGTGTCTTCGGCAGGAGTCCCACCGACCGGCGCGCGGTACGTCCCAGGATGGGGATCATGCTGCAGGAGAGCGGCTTCGCCGGCGACCTCACCGTTGCCGAGTCGGTCCGGCTGATCGGCCGGCTCTCCGAACGTCAGGACACCGTGGCGAGGGTGCTCGATCTGGTCGATCTCGCCCACCGGGCCGACACCCGGGTGGCGCAGCTTTCCGGCGGAGAGAAGCGGCGATTGGACTTCGCCACCGCCGTGTACGGGCGGCCGGAGCTGATCATCCTGGACGAACCCACCACCGGGCTGGACATCCAGTCACGGGACGCCCTGTGGGAGACCGTTCGGCAGTTACGCGAGGACGGCGCCACGGTCGTGCTCACCACGCACTACCTGGAGGAGGCGCAGCAGCGGGCCGACCGCATCGGCCTGATGCACCAGGGCGTTTTCCGCCGTCAGGGCACGCTGCCCGAGCTGACTCAGACCCTGCCGGCATCCATCCGGTTCTCGCTGCCACCCGGTGCCCCGGCGCTGCCGCTGCGACCCGCTCCGACGGCCGACGGTTCCTACACGATCGACACGTTCGACCTTCAGCGGGACCTCAAGACGCTGCTCGACTGGGCGGACGTTCACATGGTCGAGCTGGCGGGACTGTCCGCCGCACCGACGCGGCTGGACGATGTCTTCCGCGCCGTCGGCACCGAGTCCGTACCCTCCTGACCTCGAAGGATTGCCCATGTTCCCCATCGCGCAGGGCGAGCTCATCCAGCTCCTCCGAAACCGTGCCGTGCTGATCAATAGCTTGATCGTGCCCGTGGCGGTGAGCGTCTTCTTCATCAGTTACCGCGACACGTTCAGCCGGATCGGCAGCCTCGGCTACGTCGCAGCAGTGCTCATCTTCACCATCGCCGCGTTCGGTCTCTACGCCACCACGGTGACCACCCTGGCAGCTCGCCGGCAGAACCTCTTCCTCAAGCGGCTCAGGTCCACCGCCGCCAGTGACGCGACGATCCTGACCGGTCTGGTGCTCCCGATCAGCGTCATCGCGACCGTCCAGGTGACGGTGATCCTCGTCGTGTTCGCCGGCGTGGGTCGAACCCCCGCCAACCCCGCACTGGTGGCGGCGGCCCTGGCCGCGACGTTGGTGATGATGCTCGCGTTCGCGATCGCCACTGCCGGAGTCACGAACTCCCCGGAGCACGCGCAGGTCACGACGCTTCCGCTCAGTCTGGCTGTGGTCGCCGTGGCCAGTTGGGTCGGGATCACCGGCACCGAGAGCCTTGCGCTGCTGAAGCGGATACTGCCCGGCGGCTCGGCCACCGAGCTGGTCGTCAACGCCTGGAACGGCGGGGTCCCACTCGCCGACTCCATCCTCCTGCTGGCACCGACCCTGGGCTGGGTGGTGGTGGCGATCGTATTGGCCGCGCGGATGTTCCGCTGGGAGCCCCGTCGATAGGCGTCGGGCCACGACAACGACGTCCAACACCGACACCACCACCCGGTATGCGACAACAGGAGGGAAACGATCATGGGATTCATCGCCGTCGGGACCGAGAACAGCACCCCGATCGAGCTGTACTACGAGGATCAGGGTGCCGGTCAGCCGATTGTCCTCATCCACGGGTATCCGCTGAACGGCCACAGCTGGGAGCTTCAGACGCGTGAACTGCTTGCTGCCGGATACCGGGTGATCACCTACGACCGTCGTGGCTTCGGGCGCTCGTCGAAGGTAGGTTCCGGCTACGACTACGACACGTTCGCGGCCGATCTGAACACCGTGCTGGAGACGCTCGACCTGCGCGACGTCGTCCTGGTCGGGTTCTCGATGGGCACCGGTGAGCTGGCCCGCTATGTCTCCCGGTACGGCCACCAGCGGGTGGCGAAGTTGGCATTCCTCGCCTCACTCCAACCGTTCCTGGTCGAGCAGGACGACAACCCCGAGGGCCTGCCGCAGAAGGTGTTCGACGGGATCGAGGCCGCGGCGAAGGGTGACCGCTACGCCTGGTACACGCAGTTCTTCTCGGACTTCTACAACCTCGACGAGAACCTTGGCAGCCGGATCAGCCAGGAGGCTGTCACCGGCAGTTGGAACGTCGCAGTCTCCAGCGCGCCCGTGGCGGCCTACGCCGTCGTGTCTTCTTGGATCGAGGACTTCCGCGCCGACGTCGAGGCGGTCCGTGCCAGCCGCAAACCGGCCCTGATCCTGCACGGCACCGCCGACAACATCCTCCCCATCGAC
This sequence comes from Micromonospora sp. CA-248089, assembly GCF_050948515.1. Classification (NCBI taxonomy): domain Bacteria; kingdom Bacillati; phylum Actinomycetota; class Actinomycetes; order Micromonosporales; family Micromonosporaceae; genus Micromonospora; species Micromonospora sp. CA-248089. The sequence goes on along the minus strand of NZ_CP192016.1, from coordinate 2,596,120 downwards.
GCCACCGCCCGGCGCTTTCGCCAGGGCCTGCCCGACGCCGAGTACGTCGAAATCGAAGGCGCCCCACACGGTCTGCTCTGGACCCACGCCGAGGAGGTCAACGCCGTCCTGCGCACCTTCCTCGGCTGAGCTGACGGAAGGGACACCGCGCGGAGAGAACTACGAGAAAGGAACGAGATATGGGCGAGAAGCCGACGTCGGTACGGGACGACCTGCTCATCGTCGACGACCTCATGCTGCTCCTGATGGACGACGACGGCGTTTCCATCCAGACAGCGGGCACCCTGCACGACGCGCTTGGCGGCGCGGTGCTCACCGAGCTTGCCCTGCTCGGTCGGATCCAGACCGACAACTCCGGGGTGCTGGACGGCCCGCGGGTCACCCCGTCGGGCGAGGGTCCGCTGCCCGACCCGCTGCTGCAGTCGGCCTACGACACCGTCGCCGAGAAGCCCCAGCGGGTGCGGCCGCTGCTCGTCGCGCTCGGCACCGATCTGTGGTGGGTGGTACTCGACCGGCTCGTGGATCGCGGCCTGCTGCATCCAGCACGTCCTGAGGAGGCGCAGCTGCGAGCGCGGATCCGCCGGGTCCTGGAGGACGGCGAAGCCCCGGATCCCCGCACTGCGGCGATCATCGGGCTGCTCTTCGCCAGCGGCGCCGTGCCTTCGCTGCGGCCGCCGCTGCCTTGGACATCGGCAACGGTGACCCGAGCCAGCGAGATCGGACGCGGCCATTGGGGATCAGAGGCGGTCTCCACCGCGGTGACCCGCACCGCGGCGGCGATCGTTGCCGTCAGTGCCGCCAGCGTGGCGACTACCACCAGGTGAGCGCCGACCGGCGAGAGGAACGCTGCATGACCGCCCCGGACCAGGCGCTCGAGGTCCGAGCGACCGCGGTCGAACCGGCCTCGCCGGCGGCGGCAAGGGCCCTGGATCGCCTCCGGCGTCCTGCTGGTACTCGTGGTCGCGGTCGGTCCCGGTGCTGCAGTTCACGGGTCCGGGATGTCCGGCCACGGGGAGTTCCATGACGTTCACTACGCAGTTCAACGGTCTGGCCGACCCATGACCTGCCGAACCTCACCCGTGGGCACGGATCTATTGAATAGGAGCTAAATGCATGGCAACGATCGCAATCGTGGGATTCGGCGACATGGGCGAGCAGTTGGCGCCTCATCTCCTCGCTGCCGGACATCAAGTGCGAGTATCTGATATCTCGGACTCCCGGCTCGAAGCAGCTAGGCGCATCGGGACGACCGCGGTCGCGTCGGCCGCAAAAGCGGCGCGGGGCGCTGATGTGATCTTCGGCCTCGTGATGTCGAATGACATCCCGACCGCCTACCTGGGCGACGATGGAATACTCGCCGGCGCCCAGCCTGGTGCATCAGTGCTGATCTGCTCGACCACCACCCGAGCAATCGTCGACCAGGTCCGCGCGGCGGCGCCCAGCGGAGTGGCCGTGCTCGACTCGCCCATCGTTGGCGGTGTGAAGTACGCGCGCGAGCGGACGATCACGTTCCTGGTCGGCGGATCGGCCGACGATTTCGGGCGGGTGAAGTCGGTACTCGATGATCTCGGCAGATCCCGGCACCTGGGTGAGTTCGGTGCGGGCGTGGACTACAAACTGATCACCAACGTAGCCATCATGGCTGCGGAGGCGGGACTACGCGAGGCGCTGGACCTCGCGGACATCCTCGGACGCGACTATGAGACCTCGTTGGAGTTGATGGCGGCTGGGCCTATGAGAGCGGTCGTGGAGCGTGCTCTGGACGTCGCCAACCCTCGTCCGCTACGTCGTTCTGCGGAGGACGACGACACGCTGGTGTCTGCCGTCGATGACCCGGCCAGGTTGCTGCCGATCTCCACCGCGGGCCGACAGCGACTGTGGGAAGCGGTCAACGTCGATCCGAACTTCGAACCCGACTTCGTGGACCTGACGCGCAAGACCACTTCGCGCGCCGCCAGCATCCGCTCTTAGGCCAGCAGACCCACCAGAGGAGATGACGTATGACTACTATCCCGACAAGCAAGAAGATCAATCCTGAACCGATCCGCGATCCCGATTCCGACCACCTCTTGACACCGCAAAACTGCGCCATTGCGTTCATCGACTACCAGGAAGGCCAGTACGCCACAGTCGGTTCCGCCAGCCGGGACAAGATCAACCTCGGTGTGGTGACGCTGGCGCAACTGGCGCGAGCTTATGAGATTCCGACGGTCGTGACCACCGTGGCGGTGGGAATGGGCGTGCACAAGCCGACCGTCGACGAGATCACCCGTGAACTACCCGGCATCACTGAAATCGACCGCACAGGTGTCAATTCCTGGGAGGATGCAGACTTTCGGGCCGCGATCGAGGCCACTGGACGCAAGAAGATCGTGATGGCCGGCCTGTGGACAGAGGTCTGCCTCGCGTTCCCAACCCTGGACATGCTTCTGGAGGGCTACGAGATCTACCCCGTGATCGATGCCGCTGGAGGCGTTTCGGCGGTGACCCACCAGACAGCCATCGACCGCATGCTTCAGGCCGGGGCGCAGCCGATCACCTCGCTGGCGTTCGGCTGTGAACTCATGCGGAACTGGGCCCGCTCGGACGCTGACCGGTACCGAACCATCATCAACGACTACTTCCGCCGCAAGCGTGAAGCAGGGCAGTCCGCAGGTGATCTGTTCTCCTAGACGAGTAATTCCGAAGTCGGGTCAGTGGTCGTAGGCGATCAAGGACCTACTACATCGCCAAGCCGGTACAAGCCCCAGACGTGTCCGGCATCCTCGAACGGCTCGGCAGCCACCCGAGCCGCCAAGGATCGTCGCCAGGAGAGAACAATGCACACCGATGACGAACTTGGTTGCCGCACCGCGTAAACGGGGGGTTTTCGGGGGGCGGTTCAAATCTCCATCGAAGAAAATCTAAGCCCTGACCAGCGTTCCCGCTGGTCAGGGCTTTCTCTTTGTCGGGACGGCCGGATTCGAACCGACGACCCCTTGACCCCCAGTCAAGTGCGCTACCAAGCTGCGCCACGTCCCGATGCCCCCGCAAGGTCTCCCCCGCGGCAGCCGGTACAGCTTAGCGCAGGATCTTCGCACCGTGCGCAGAGGCCCCTCCCGCGCCGCGCGCCACACCCCCTAGAGCATCCTAGGAGGGTGGGCGCGACAGCACAAAGCCGCAAGCAGCGGGTCAGCCGTGGGCCTTGCCCCGGCCGCCGGGGCCCAGCTTCTTGCGCGGGCGTACCGAGATCTCGATCGGGCTGCCCTCGAAGCCGAACTCCTCGCGGAGCTTGCGCTCGACGAAGCGCTGGTAGCCGGCGTCCAGCGGGCCGGTGGTGAACAGCACGAACCGCGGCGGCGCCGCCCCGGCCTGCGTGGCGAACAGGATGCGTGGTGCGCGTCCGCCGCGTACCGGGTGCGGGGTGGCCTGGACCAGCGCGGTGAGCCACTGGTTGAGCTGCGCGGTGGGGATGCGCGTCTCCCAGCTGGCGAGCGCCTTGCGCAGCGCGGGTGCGAGCTTGTCGACGGCGCGGCCGGTCTTCGCGGACAGGTTCAGCCGGATCGCCCAGGGGATGCGCCGCAGCTCCCGGTCGATTTCCTTGTCCAGGTAGTAGCGGCGGTCACCGTCGACCAGGTCCCACTTGTTGAACGCGATGACCAGTGCCCGGCCGGATTCGACGACCATGGTGAGGATCCGCTGGTCCTGCTCGCTGATCACCTCGCTGGAGTCGATCAGCACCACGGCGACCTCGGCCGCCTCGATCGCCGAGGCGGTACGCAGGCTGGCGTAGTACTCGGTGCCGCTGGCCTTGCCGACCCGCTTGCGCAGACCGGCGGTGTCGACCAGCTGCCACGTCTCGCCGCCGATCTCGACCAGGCTGTCGACCGGGTCGACTGTCGTGCCGGCGACCGAGTCGACCACTGCCCGCTCCTCGCCGGAGAACCGGTTGAGCAGGCTGGACTTGCCCACGTTGGGGCGGCCGACCAGTGCGACCCGGCGCGGGCCGCGCGGTCGGTTCTCCACGATCTTCGGCGCCTCGGGCAACGCGTCCAGGATGGCGTCGAGCAGGTCGCCGGACCCGCGGCCGTGCAGCGCCGAGACCGGGAACGGCTCACCGAGGCCGAGCGACCACAGCGAGGTGGCCTCCATCTCGATGGTGGTGTTGTCGGCCTTGTTCGCGATGAGGATGACCGGCTTGGCGCTGCGGCGCAGCATCTTCACCGCTGCCTCGTCCACGTCGGTGGCGCCGACCATGGCGTCCACCACGAACAGCACCACGTCGGCGGTGCCCACCGCGATCTCGGCCTGGGCGGCGATGGCCGCTGCCCGGTCCTTGGCGTCGGGCTCCCAGCCGCCGGTGTCCACCACGGTGAACGACCGGCCGTTCCACTGCGCGTCGTAGGGCACGCGGTCCCGGGTCACGCCGGGGATGTCCTCCACGACCGCCTGGCGGCGGCCGATGATGCGGTTGACCAGCGTGGACTTGCCGACGTTGGGCCGCCCGACCACTGCCACCACGGGCTGCGGACCGGCCGGCTCACCGGAGTCGACCTCCGGCTCGCGCAGCTCTACCCAGCCACCGAAATCGTCGTCACTCATGCCGAGCCGCCCTTCGTTCGCGTCTGCGGCACCTGCGAAAACCCGCTCACGCGACACCCCGCTCCGTGAGCATCTCCCGCAGTCGGGCCACGACCTCGTCGATGCCCAGCTCGGTGGTGTCCAGCACCACCGCGTCGGGGGCCTGCTGCAGCGGGTTGACCTTGCGGGTCGAGTCGAGGCGGTCCCGGCGGGCCAGGTCGGCGGCGGTCGCCGCGACGTCGGCGGCGTCCTCGGCGCTGCGCCGCTTCGCGCGCGCCGCCTCGGAGGCGGTCAGGTACACCTTCAGGTCCGCGTCCGGCGCGACCACCGTGCCGATGTCCCGGCCTTCGACCACGATCCGGCCCGCGTCGGCGATCACCCGCCGCTGCCGGTCCACCAGCAGCTCGCGTACGGCGGCGACGGCGGCCACCGCGGAGACGGCTGCGGTCACCTCGGAGCCGCGGATGGCGGTGGACACGTCGGTGCCGTCGACGGTCACGGCGTACCCCTGGGGGTCGGTGCCGATGCGGAGGTCGGCCTCGGCGGCGACCTTCGCGACCGACTCGGCGTCGGTGAGTTCCACGCCGGAGCGCAGGACCGCCCAGGTCAGCGCCCGGTACATGGCGCCGGTGTCGAGATAACGGGCGCCGAGGCCCGTCGCCAGTCGCCGCGACACGGTGGACTTCCCCGAACCGGACGGCCCGTCCACAGCGACCACGCATCGCCCGGCCGGTACGTTTTCCTCCACCGTTGTCCTCCTCAGCCCGTACCTCGCAGGTCGCCCGGTGTGTCCGGCGCCGTTGAGCGGATGGTTCTGTCGTCAATCATGCCCGCGCCGCGCGGGCGTCCCGCCGGGCCGGCGTGTGCCGGGCCCGCGGACCGCGTCGAAGCCTACCGGGAGCCGTACCCCGATCGTCGGGGTCAGTCACCCACCGTCTTGAACAGGGCGGCGACCTCCGCGTTGGTGAGCCGCCGCATCCGCCCGGTGCGCAGGTCGCCGAGCTTGATCGGACCGATCGAGGTACGGATCAGACGGCTCACCGGGTGTCCCACCTCGGCCATCAGGCGCCGGACGATGTGCTTGCGCCCCTCGTGCAGGGTCAGCTCCACCTGGGCGGTTTTGCCGAGCGTGTCGACCAGCTTGAACCCGTCGACCTTCACCGGCCCGTCCTCCAGCTCGACGCCGGCGGCGAGGCGCTTGCCCAGGTTGCGCGGGATCGGCCCGGCCACCTCGGCGAGGTAGGTCTTGAGCACCTCGTACGACGGGTGCATGAGCTTGTGGGCGAGGGTGCCGTCGTTGGTGAGCAGGAGCAGGCCCTCGCTGTCGGCGTCGAGCCGCCCGACGTGGTAGACCCGCTGCTCCAGCCGCGCGCCGATGAAGTCGGCGAGCTCGGTGCGGCCCTTCTCGTCGGCCATGGTGGTGACCACCCCGCGCGGCTTGTTCATCGCCACGTAGACCAGGCGGACATCGGCCTGCAGCCGCTCCCCGTCGACGACGATCACGTCGCGGGCCGGGTCGGCCTTGTCGCCGAGCTGCGCCACCCGCCCGTTCACGGTGACCCGGCGCCGGAAGATCAGGTCTTCGCAGGCGCGCCGGGAACCCACCCCCGCGGCGGCGAGCACCTTCTGGAGGCGCTCGGCGCCCTCGTACACGGGGGCGTCGGGCTTCGGGGCACGGTCATCGCGTCGCATCGGCAAGCTCTTCTACGTCGTCGGGAAGGAACGGGGCGAGCGGCGGCAGGTCGTCCACCGAGTTCAGCCCCAGCTTCTCCAGGAACATGGTGGTGGTCCGGTAGAGGTAGGCCCCGCTGTCCGCTTCGGTGCCGCACTCCTCGACCAGGCCGCGACCCACCAGGGTACGGAGCACCCCGTCGCAGTTGACACCCCGGATGGCCGAGATGCGCGAACGGGTCACCGGCTGCCGGTAGGCGACCACCGCGAGGGTCTCCAGCGCGGCCTGGGTCAGCCGCACGGACTGCCCGTCCAACACGAACCGCTCCACGTACGTCGCGTATTCCGGCCGGGTGTAGAGACGCCAGCCACCCGCCGCCCGGCGCAGGTCGAACCCGTGCCCGGCCGCGGTGTATCCGGCGGCGATCTCGTCGAGCATCGCGCCGACCCGCTCCGGGGCCTGTTCGAGGACCTCGGCCAGGACCATCTCGCTGACCGGCTGGTCCACCACGAGCAGGATGGCCTCCAGGGCGCCGCGCAGCTCCGCGTCGTCCAGGACCGGCGCGGGCGGCGGTTCCGGCGCGGCTCGCCGCCGTCCCCGCTTCGGGGGTACGCCGTCAGCCCCCGCTCCCCCGCTCACCCGGTCCCCCGGTTCCTGCGCAACCGCGTCGCCGTCCCGCCGGCCGTCGCCGCCGGCCCCGCTCTCCCCCGAGATCTTGGTACGGGAGCGCCCTCCGGAGGGCGCTCCCGTACCAAGATCCGCCCCGGCCGCTGCGATCTTGGGAGGAACGGGCCCCTCCGAGGGCCCTTCGCTTCCAAGATCCGCCGAGGAATCCGGTGTCGCGTCGAGATCCGCTTCCCGGGAGTCGGCGGTGTCCGGGGTCTCGGGTTCGGGCTGCTCGGCGGCCGTGTCGGAGTCGTCCGGGGCGGGCCTGGGTGGGGCGGGGCGCTCCCACGGGGGCACCCATGCGGCGGCCTGGTCGGCCAGGGAGTCGCGGCGTTCCTCGTCGCTCATCCGTTCACTCCTGCGTCGGTGCGGGTTCGTCCGCCGCCTCGGCGGGCACGGCGGCGTCGGATGCGTCGGCATCGCTCGGCGCGGCGGCGTCCGCGACGGGGGTGGACGTGGTCGTCGGTTCGGGGCTGCCGGCGTACTCGTCGACTGTCAGCTCGGCCTCGCCGTCGACCGGGCCGGTCCAGCGGACGGTCAGTTCCTCGAGCGCCTGCTCCTGCACGAAGGCGACGAGGCCCTGCCGGTACAGCTCCAGCAGCGCCAGGAACCGGGCCACCACCTCGAGCGTCATCTCGCAGTCGGCGCAGAGCAGCGAGAACGTGGCGACCCCGGCGCGGCGCAGCCGGTCGGCGATGATGCCGGCGTGTTCCCGGACGCTGACCCGGACCATGTGCACGTGCGCGATGGACACCTCGGGCACCGGCTTCGGGCTCATCGCCTTGACCGCGAGCGCGCGCAGCCGCTCCGGGCCGATGCCGAGCACCAGGTCGGGCAGCGCCTCGGCGTACCGCGGTTCGAGGGTGACCGCCCGCGGGTAGCGCCGGCCGCCGACCGCCTCCAGCTCGGCGATGTGCGCGGCGGCCTCCTTGTACGCCTTGTACTGCAGCAGCCGCGCGAACAGCAGATCCCGCGCCTCCAGTAGCGCCAGATCCTCCTCGTCCTCGACCTCGGCCGAGGGCAGCAGCCGGGCCGCCTTCAGGTCGAGCAGGGTGGCGGCGACGAGCAGGAACTCGCTGGTCTCGTCCAGGTCCCACTGGTCGCCCATGGCGCGCAGGTACGCGATGAACTCGTCGGTGACCTTGTGCAGCGCGACCTCGGTGACGTCCAGCTTGTGCTTGCTGATCAGCTGGAGCAGCAGGTCGAACGGGCCGGTGAAGTTGTCCAGCCGGACCGTGAAGCCACTCGTCTGTTCGCCGGTGCCCGGGTCGGCGGGCACCACACCGTCGACCTCGGCGGCCAGCTCCGCGGCGACGGCGTAGTCGCCGGGGCCGTGCGGCGGGTCGAGGGGCGGTGCGGTCACCGGGAAACCGTAGACGACGCGGCGGGCGGCCGGCGTGCGCCCTACCGGTCCGCCTGGGCGGCGATGACCTCCCGCGCGAGCTGCCGGTAGTTGCGCGCGCCGGAGGAGGCCGGGTCGAGGGTGGTGATCGGGGCACCGGCCACCGTGGACTCGGGGAACTTCACCGTCTTGGTGATGACGGTCTGGTAGACCTTGTCGCCGAACGCCTCGACCACGCGTTGCAGCACCTGGCGGCAGTGGGTGGTGCGGCTGTCGTACATGGTGGCGAGGATGCCTTCGAGTTCCAGGTCGAAGTTGAGCCGTTCCCGCACCTTGTCGATGGTGTCCAGCAGCAGCGCGACACCGCGCAGGCTGAAGAACTCGCACTCCAGCGGGATGAGTACGCCGTGCGCGACGGTCAGCGCGTTGATCGCCAGCAGGCCCAGCGAGGGCTGGCAATCGATCAGGATGAAGTCGTACTCCTTGCGGATGGTGCGCAGCACCCGCGCCAGGGCCATCTCCCGGGCGACCTCGTTGACGAGCTGGATCTCGGCGGCGGAGAGGTCGATGTTGGCGGGCAGCAGGTGCAGCCCGGCCACGTCGGTCTTGATGAGGACGTCCTCGGCGGTGACGTCGTCCTGCATCAGCAGGTTGTAGACCGACAGGTCCAGGTTGTGCGGGTTGACGCCCAGGCCGACGGAGAGGGCACCCTGCGGGTCGAAGTCGACGAGCAGCACCTTGCGGCCGTACTCGGCCAGCGCCGCACCCAGGTTGATGGTCGTCGTGGTCTTGCCGACGCCACCCTTCTGGTTGGCCATCGCGATGATCCGCGCGGGGCCGTGCCGGTCGGTCGGCATGGGTTCCGGGATCGGCTTGCGCATGGTGTACGCGGCCGGGTCGGCGGGGCCCAGATCGGCGCCGAGCGTCGCCTGCTGCTCACGGAGCTCCGACGTCCAGGTCTCGGCACGGTCACCGTTTCCTGCCATGTCCTCGTTGCCCCCTCCCGACGACCACCCGGCGTCGGAGCCGTCCGACGTCCCTCGCGGCGCCGCTGCGCACCTCCGGTCCGTCGCACCTGGAGGCCCGCGCCGATGCCGACTGTACGCCACCGGCCAGCAGCGCGTTCGGTAGCGGGTCGGCGTGTCGGCCGCCCGTCAGCCGGGCCTCACGACGCCGGCGCTCAGCGCGCCCGGGGGTGGGCGGTCGCGTACACCTCGCGCAGCCGCTCCACCGTCACCAGTGTGTAGACCTGGGTCGTGGTCACCGAGGCGTGGCCCAGGAGTTCCTGCACCACGCGCACGTCCGCGCCGCCGTCGAGCAGGTGGGTAGCGTACGAGTGGCGCAGCGTGTGCGGGGAGACCGCGTCGGGTCCGTCGACCGGCAGGCCGGCCCGGGCGGCGGCGGTGCGCAGCACGACCCAGGCGCCCTGCCGGGTGAGCGGGCCGCCGCGCGCGTTGACGAACACCGCGTGGGTGCCGCGTCCGGCGGCGAGCAGCGCCGGGCGGCCCCGGACCAGCCAGGCGCGCAGCGCGTCGGCCGCGTACCCGCCGACCGGGACCAGCCGGGTGCGGCCGCCCTTGCCGCGCAGCAGCACGGTGCCGGCGTCCAGGTCGAGGTCGTCGACCGCCGCGCCGACCGCCTCGGAGATGCGCGCGCCGGTGCCGTACAGGAATTCCAGCAGCGCCCGGTCGCGCAGCGCGCGGGCGGCGGCGTCGCCGGTGGCGCCGGGCAGGCCGGCGGCGGCTAGCAGCCGCAGGACCGCGTCGACGGGCAGCGCCCGGGGCAACCGGCGCGGCGGCGCGGGCGGGCGGACGTCACGGCTGGGGTCGGCGCCCGTGAGTCCCTCGCGCAGCGCGAAACGGTGCAGGCCGCGTACCGCGCTGGCCGCGCGGGCGGCGGAGGAGACGGCGAGCGGCGGGTGGTCGTCGTCGCCCGCGCGCAGCCGGGCCAGGTGGGCCTCGACCTGCGCGGGCCCGGCCGCGGCCAGGTCGTCCACCCCGGCCGCGGCCAGGGTGGCGAGATAGCGGTCCAGGTCGCGGCGGTACGAGGCGAGCGTGTTCGCGGACAGGCCGCGTTCGACGGTGAGGTGGTCCAGGTAGGTCCGGACCGCACGGCGCAGGGCCGGCGCGGGTTCCGCGCCGGCCGCGCGCACGGCGGCGTCGGTCAGCTCAGCACCTCGTCCAGCGGCAGCACGTCCATGCCGTGCGCCTCGGCGACCGGGCCGTAGACGACCTTGCCGGCGTGGGTGTTCAGGCCCAGCGCCAGCGCCGGGTCGTTGCGCAGCGCCTGCTGCCAGCCCTGGTTCGCGAGTTCGAGGGCGTACGGCAGGGTGACGTTCGTCAGCGCGTAGGTGCTGGTGTTCGGCACCGCGCCGGGCATGTTCGCCACGCAGTAGAAGATCGAGTCGTGCACCTTGTAGGTCGGGTCGGCGTGCGTGGTCGGGCGCGAGTCCTCGAAGCAGCCGCCCTGGTCGATGGCGATGTCGACGAGCACGCTGCCCGGCTTCATCCGGGAGACCAGTTCGTTGGAGATGAGCTTCGGGGCCTTCGCGCCGGGCACCAGCACCGCGCCGATGACCAGGTCCGCGTCGAGGACGGCCCGCTCGATCTCGTACGCGTTCGAGGCGACGGTCTGCAGGTGACCGCGGTAGATGGCGTCGGCCTGGCGCAGCCGGGCCACGTTCTTGTCCAGCAGCAGCACCTCGGACTGCAGGCCCAGCGCGATGGCGGCGGCGTTGAGGCCGGACACGCCCGCGCCGATGACCACGGTCTTCGCGGCGTAGACGCCGGAGACGCCGCCGGGCAGCACGCCGCGCCCGCCGCCGGTGCGCATCATGTAGAAGGCGCCCACCTGCGGGGCGAGCCGGCCAGCCACCTCGGACATCGGGGCGAGCAGCGGCAGCGACCGGTCGGGCAGCTCGACGGTCTCGTACGCGATGCCGGTGACCTTGCGGTCGACGAGCGCGTCGGTGCACTCGCGGGAGGCGGCCAGGTGCAGGTAGGTGAAGAGCACCTGCCCCTCGCGCATCCGGTGGTACTCCTCGGCGATCGGCTCCTTGACCTTGAGGACCAGCTCGGCGGTGTCCCACACCTCGTCGGCGGTGGCCAGGATCTTCGCGCCGGCGGCGGCGAACTCGTCGTCGGTGATGCTGGAACCGACTCCGGCGCCGGCCTCCACGAAGACCTCGTGGCCGTGGCGGGTGAACTCGTTGACGCCCGCGGGCGTGATCGCCACCCGGTACTCGTGGTTCTTGACCTCGCGGGGGATTCCGACCTTCACGATGCAGACACCTTCCTCCGGGGCTGCTCACCCCCGACTGCGCGGCGCCGCGCCGGCTCCGTTGCCGGCGCGGTACACCGGTCCCGCCGGCGGCAGTCTAGAACCGTGGGAAGCCCACGGACGGCGACACTGTGACATCCGGTGCCCGCTGGTGCTGACGGTGTGTCAGGCATGCCGCAGGCTGGCCGGTGGAGACGCCATCAGCCGACAGGACAGAGTTCGGTAAATATCCTTCCACGACCGGGGTGCCGGGGCCGACAGGACGCGAGTGGATCACTATTGTGTCCGCTCATGACCACTCCTTACCAGCAGTACCCGCAGGGCGTCTCGGACAAGAGCAAGGTCGTCGCGGGTGTGCTCCAGATCCTCCTCGGCGGCTTCGGCATCGGCCGGTTCTACATGGGCGACACCAAGACCGGTGTCATCCAGCTCATCGTCACGCTCGTGACGTGCGGTATCGGCGCGATCTGGGGCCTCGTCGACGGCATCCTGATCCTCGTCAACGGTGGCGTCGACGGGCAGGGCCGCCCGCTGCGCGACTGAGCGCAGACACACGAAAGGGGCCGCGCGGTGCGTCGCACCGCGCGGCCCCTTCGTCGTCCGTCCCGGATCAGCGCGGCAGCGGCGCCTCGGGGCGGCGCAGCTCGCTGAAGCCGGTGTCCCGGGCGCGGGCGGCGGCGAGCAGCCCGGCCACGCAGGACGCGTTGGTGATCTCACCGGCCAGCACCATCCGCACCGCCTCGTCGAGGTCGACGCGGACCACCTGGAGGTCGGCCTCCTCGTCGTGCCGGTCGTGCCGCTGCTCGGCCGGCACGTCGGCCAGGTCGCGGGCCAGGAAGACCCGCACCACCTCGTCGGTGAACCCGGGCGAGCTGTGCAGGTCGACGAGCACGTCGACGCGCCCGGCGGTCAGGTCTGCCTCCTCGGCCAGCTCCCGCAGCGCGGCGGCGGCCAGGTCCTCGCCGCCGACGTCCATCAACCCGGCGGGCAGCTCCCACAGGTGCCGGCCGACCGGGTGCCGGTACTGGCGGATCAGCACCACCTGACCGGCCTCGTCCAGCGCCACCACGGCGACCGCGCCGACGTGCCGCACGTAGTCCCGGGTCGCGCTGCCGCCGCCGGGCATGGTGACGTCGTCGCTGACCACGGAGAAGATCCGGCCGGACCAGATCGCCCGGTGGCCGGTCACCTCGTACCGGTGCTCGACGCCGCTCACTTGGCCGGCGCCTTCGCGCCACCGCCGCGGCCGGGCTTCTTCGACGCGCCGTCCAGGTCCACCGGCAGCTGGTCGGCCTGCGAGTACGCCACGGCGGCGCCGACGAACGCGGCGAACAGCGGGTGCGGCCGGGTGGGACGGCTCTTGAGCTCCGGGTGCGCCTGGGTGGCCACGAAGAACGGGTGCAGGTTGCGGTCCAGCTCGACGAACTCGACCAGCCGCCCGTCCGGCGAGGTGCCGGAGATGGTCAGCCCGGCCTTGGTGAGCTGGTCCCGGTAGGCGTTGTTCACCTCGTACCGGTGCCGGTGCCGCTCGCTGACCTCGGTGCTGCCGTACGCCTCGGCGACGATCGAGCCCTCCGCCAGCTTCGCCGGGTACGCCCCGAGCCGCATGGTGCCGCCCAGGTCGCCGCGCCCGGCGACGATGTCCTCCTGGTCGGCCATGGTGGCGATGACCGGGTGCACGGCCTCCTCGTCGAACTCCAGCGAGTTCGCCCCGTCGAGGTTGGCCAGGTGGCGGGCCACCTCGATGGTCATGCACTGCAGGCCGAGGCAGAGGCCCAGCAGCGGGATGCCGTTCTCCCGCGCGTACCGGGCGGTGCCGACCTTGCCCTCGATGCCGCGGACGCCGAAACCGCCGGGGATCACGATGCCGTCGACGCCGGCCAGCGCGGCGGCGGCGCCCGCCGGGGTCACGCAGTCGTCGCTGGGCACCCACTTGAGCTGTACCCGGGCGCGGTGGCCGAACCCGGCCGCCCGGATCGCCTCGCTCACCGACAGGTACGCGTCGGGCAGGTCGACGTACTTGCCGACCAGCGCGACGGTGATCGTGTGCCGGGGCTGGTGAACCCGCTCCAGCAGGTCGTCCCAGCGGGTCCAGTCCACGTCGCGGAACGACAGGCCGAGCCGGCGCACCACGTACGCGTCGAGGCCCTCCCGGTGCAGCACCTTCGGGATGTCGTAGATGCTCGGCGCGTCCGGGGCGGCGGTGACCGCCTCCCGGTCGACGTCGCAGTACAGCGACAGCTTCTCCTTGACCTTGTCCGGGATCTCCCGGTCGCAGCGCAGGACCAGCGCGTCGGGCTGGATGCCGATGCTGCGCAGCTGCGCCACCGAGTGCTGGGTCGGCTTGGTCTTCAGCTCGCCCGACGGCGCCAGGTACGGCACCAGCGACACGTGCAGGTAGAAGCAGTTGTCCCGGCCCAGGTCGTGGCGGATCTGCCGGATCGACTCCAGGAACGGCAGCGACTCGATGTCGCCGACGGTGCCGCCGACCTCGGTGATCACCACGTCGGGTACCTGGCCGTCGGCGTCCGGGTCGGCCATGCCGCGGATGCGGGCCTTGATCTCGTTGGTGATGTGCGGGATGACCTGAACCGTGTCGCCGAGGTACTCCCCGCGCCGCTCCTTGGCGATCACCGCCGAGTAGATCTGGCCGGTGGTGACGTTGGCCTTGCCAGAGAGGTCGCGGTCGAGGAACCGCTCGTAGTGGCCGACGTCGAGGTCGGTCTCGGCGCCGTCCTCGGTGACGAAGACCTCGCCGTGCTGGAACGGGTTCATCGTGCCGGGGTCGACGTTCAGGTACGGGTCGAGCTTCTGCATCACCACGCGCAGTCCGCGCGCGGTCAGCAGACTGCCGAGGCTGGAGGCGGTGAGGCCCTTACCCAGCGAGGAGGCGACGCCCCCGGTGACGAAAATGTGCCTGGTCGTCCGTGCTGTAGGGGCCAAGGCCTGCTCCCGTGTCGTCCGTAGCGGTCGTGCGAACCGCCGTGCCGATCAGCAGAGTGATCACGCGATCCACGGGATTCCACGGTAACACCATCCGGACCGTGAGCCGGCGTCGCACTCGCTGTCGGCGCATGTGGGGCCGGTGCCGGCCCTTGATCGACCCCACCCCGCGCGGGCGGGGTCAGCCGGCGGGGATCTCCGAGGACGCCGGGGTCGGCTGCGCGGGCACCCGCGCCCCGCGGGCCGTGACGGCGGCGCGCGGCCCGTCCGGCGCCTCCGTGCCGGCGGAGTCCGCGCCGTCCGGTCCGACCGGCTCCCCGGCCTCCCCGGGTCGCCGGCACCGTCACCGGCCGGGCCGCCGGCAGCCGGCCGACCACCACCCGCACCGTCGCCGGCCGGGGCTTCGCCGGCCGCGCCGCCCCTGGAGGATTTGTCCGGGCCGCCCGGTGGGACCGCGCCCGTCTCGCCGCCGCCACGCCCGCTGTCGGGCACCGTACGGTCGGTGGAGTGGTCGAGCACCCGTAGCGCCGCCAGGGCCGCCATCGGCACCACGAGCGCCGCCGCCGCGCCCGCCACGTCCAGCGCCGACCCGCCGAGGACACCGCCCAGCCCGACCGCCACGCCGGTGCCGGCCATCGCCGCCCGGATCGCCGGGTAGATGCCGAACAGCCGCAGCAGCCCGCCCCACGGCTGGAGCAGCGCGAGCCAGACCAGCGCGGCCCCGGCCAGGGCCAGCACTGTCAGCGGGCTGTTCACCAGCGTCTGGATGTTGGCGCTGCTGGACCGGTGCACGGTGAGCCCGCCGGTCCCGTCGCCCACAGCGGCCAGGAACCGGCCCAGGCTGCCCCGCTCGTCGGCCGGACGGCCGAGGTCGACCAGGGCGAAGCCGACGGTGACCGCCAGTGCGGCCATGGTGGCCCAGGCCAGCCGGCTCACGGTGAGCCAGCCGCCGCCGCAGATCGCGGCCGCGACGCTCACCCCGGCGGTGAGCGCGATCGCGCCGATCGAGTCGGCGCCCAGGTACGGGCTGCCCACGACCACCACGGCCAGCCCGCCGACAGTCACCATCACCATCGGCCGCCAGCCCTTGCGGAACCGCTGGGCGAGCCAGCCGCCGCACAGCAGCGCCCCGGCGATGAACACGCCCAGCCCGACGGTGCCGAGCCCGGCGTACCGGCCGCCCTCCAGCGCCGAGTAGCCGACCACGCCGTTGAGCTGCAACCGGGAGCCGGTGAGCACGTCCACGCCGACGACGAGCGTGGCCAGCCCGGCGACCGCGCCGAGCGGGCCGAGCGTGCGCTCGTGCCCCGGGCTGAACCGGACCAGGGCGGTGCCGCCGACGATCAGCAGCGCGGTCACCGAGGCGTACCAGAGCCCGGCGTGGTCCCCGCGCCACCAGGGCACGGCGTCGGCGAGCAGCGCCGCGGGCACGGCGAGCGCGGCGGCGATCAGCATCAGCTCCACCACGGCGACGATGCGCGGGGACACCGGCTCCGGCCCGTGCGGGCCGGCGAGGCGGCGGGCGCGGCGCAGCAGCGGCAGCACCGCCACCGCGAGGGCCAGCTGCGCGGCGGCCAGCAGCGTGAAGAACCAGCCGGCGACGCGGCGCTGGGCGGCGGCCTCCCGGTCCGCGTCGGCCGGTGCCTCGATCGCGGCCCGCAGGTCGTCCGGCCGGTCGTCGACGGTCACCGCGGGCCGCCCGAGGAACGCCCGTTCCGGCATCGGCTTGTCGAGCACGGCGAGGACCGTCGGGGCCAGGTCGATCAGTTGCAGGTAGCCGGACCGGGCGGTGCTGGGCGAGGTCAGCCAGCCGCCCTCCCAGCCCGGTCCGTCGGCGATCGCGACGTGCAGCCGCGCCGGGGATTCGGTGTCGGACACGCCCGCGACGAGCACCAGCGAGCGCGGTGGCCGGGCGGCGAGCACCCGGGCCAGCCGGGCGTCGGCCTGCCGTGCCTGCGCGGCCCGTGCCGCCGGGTCGTCGTCGTCGACGGTGCCGACGTCGACGATGCTCAGCACGCAGGAGCCGAGCAGTTCGGCCGGGTTCTCGGGGAGCGTGGGCGCGTACCTGTCGACCCGGCCGAACGGGCGGGCCGCGGCCACGGCGGCGCCCGGTCCGACCGCCACCGAGCAGCGCACCGACTCGGCCAGCGCGCCGGGCGTGGCACCCCAGGACAGCTGCTCCTGGTTGTGCACGACCGCGCTGGGCTGGTCGGGCAGGTTCGCGCCGATGCCGTCGGGCCGCTCGACAGTGACAGCGGTGGCCGGGCAGCCGCCGCCCGGGCGGGTGCCGGGCCAGGCGGCGAAGTTCCCCGCGCCGAGCGTGAGCCAGCCGTCGACCGGGCAGGTGGGGCGGTGCGCGGAACGTACCGAGAGGGACCCGATCGCACCCTGCTCGGCCATCCGCCACAGTGTCGGCGTGTTCTCCGGGTCGACGTCGTCCCATCGCAGGCCCGCCGCGCCGACGAGCACCACGTAGTCGGCGTTCGGACGGGACGCGCCGTCGTCCGGGCGGGCGGACAGCGCGGTGATGCCCAGCGCCACCACGACCAGGGTCAGCAGCACCGGGGTCAGTCTGCGCAGCATCAGCGGTTCCCGGTGGAGAGCTGGGGTGTCAGCTCGGCGTAGAGGCCGGCGAGCGCGGCCACGGTGTCCGCCTCGGTGGGCCAGGTCGCGGCCCGCGCCGTGCCGCGACGGGCCAGGTCGTCCCGGCGTACGGGGTCGTCGAGCAGGTCGCGCACCGCCGCGTCGATCGCGTCCACGTCGCCGGGCGGCACCAGCACGGCCGCGTCACCGACCAGGTCCGGCAGCCCGCCGACGGCGGTCGCGACGAGCGGTACGCCGGCCCGCAGCGCCTCCTGCGCGAACAGCTGGCGGGCCTCCCAGTCGCTCGTCACCACCGCCAGGTCGGCGCCGCCCAGCAGGTCCGCCACGTCGGTACGGTGCCCGAGCAGCGTCACCGGCGCGCGGGCGGCCGAGATCCGGGCGGCCAGCGGCAGGTACGCCGGACCGCTGCCGGCGATCACGACCAGCGGGGCGGGGGTGCGGGTCCGCCAGCGGGCGGCGGCGTCGATCAGCACGTCGTACCGCTTCTGCGGGTGCAGCCGGCCCACCGAGAGGATCAGCGGACGGTCGGCGGCCACGTCGAACTCGGCGCGTACCGCCGCGCGGCGGCGGCGCGGCGCGGGCAGCGCCGGCGCGGCGACCAGGGCCAGGCGGGCGTCGGCGGCGCCGAGCGCGGCGGCGCGGTCGACCAGGTCGGCGGAGGCGCCCAGGGCGACCCGCACGGACCGGGCGACGACCCGCTCGACCAGCCGGGACACCGCGCCGCGCAGGCCACCGGCGAGGACCGCGTTGTGCCAGGTGACCACGAGCGGCGCGGCGGGCCGGGCGAGCGCGGCGACCAGGCCGGCGCGCAGCCCGTGCGCGTGCACCACGTCGACCGGTGCGTCCGCGAGCGCCCGGCGCAGCGCGGTGACCGCGCGCGCGTCGCCCGGCGTGGGGCTGGCCGGGATCTCCACCGGCGTGAACCGCGCTCCGGCCCCGGTGAAGTCGAACTGTTCCTCGGTGGCGGCCGGGCCGCAGACCAGCACGGACGCGCCGGCCTCGGTCAGCCCCCGGCTGATCGAGCGGACGTGCTGCCCGACCCCGCCGGTGCTGGAGGCGAGAACCAGGGCCACCGACCCGGGCCAGCGCGGTGCCGGCGAGGCGTCCGTCATGAGGAAACGGTCTCCCTTCCGTCACCCCGCTCGCCGGGGTGCTGCTGCGCCGGCGGGCCGTCGTCCCCGCCGGCCGGGCGTCGCCGGCGCAGCCGGCGGGTCACGGTCGCGAGCAGCGGCCGCAGGTCGCGAGCGTCGGTCAGCCAGGCGACGGCGAGGAACAGGACACCGACCACGACCCCGGACAGCATGCCCTGCGCGAGGGCCCACGGTGTCGTCGGGGTGCCGTCACCGAGCCCGGCGAGTCCCGCCGCGACGGCCGCCCCGCCGGCTGCGGCGACGACGGCGGCGAGCAGCCCGGCGGCGCCGGCCCGGCCGGCCCCGGCCAGCGCCTCGCCGCCGGCGGCCCGCCGGACCGCGGCGAGCAGCAGCGCGCCGAGCAGCAGCATGCCGGCCGAGGTCGCCAGCGTCACCGCGAGCACCCGGTCGGCCAGCGGCGCCACCTGGGCGGCCACCACGGCCAGCGCGGGCACGCTGAGCCAGCCCAGCGCCGTGGCGACGGTGGCCGCGCGGGTCTCGCCCCGGGCGTACAGCGCGCGGGTGAGGACCGCGAACAGGCCGTAGCCGACCAGGCCGGGCGCGAACCCGGCGATCCCGGCCGCCGCGGTGCGCGCGTCCAGGGGGTCGGAGAAGAAGAAGTGCCCGACCGGGATCGCGGTGCCGACGAGCGCGGCGGCGCCGAGCAGGCTGAGCAGCACGACCCCGCGTACCGCCGGGGCCAGGGTCTGCCGGTAGGCGCGCTCGTCGCCGGTGGCCCGCGCCGCCACGAGCGTCGGGTACGCGGCCACCGCGAGCGGCACCGCCAGCACCGCCCAGGGCAGGAAGTAGACGGTCTGCGCGAGGTTGTAGACGCTGACGTCGGCGGTGCGGCCGTAGGTGACCTGGTTGAGCGCGACCACCAGGGCGATCTGCTGGGCGGCCACGGTGACCGCCCCGGCGACCACCAGACCGCCGACCCGGGCGCGGGCGTCGGCCGGGAAGCGGTAGCCCGGACGAATCCGCAGCCGCAGCCGGCGCACCGGGATCAGCAGCGACAGCGAGAGCACCACCACGCCGAGCGTGGTCCCGGCGGACAGCAGCAGCTCGCCGCCGCGACCGGCCTCCCCGATCGTGGCCAGCCGCCCCTCGGCAGCGGTGAACCCGAGGTAGACGGCGATAACCGTGACGCTGGACAGCAGCGGCGCGATCACCGGCCAGGCGAAGCGGCGGTGCGCCTGGAGCACGCCGGTCAGCACGATCCCCACGCCGTACAGCGGCAACTGCGGCGCGAACACCCGCAGCATCCGCGCGCCGGACGCCTGCTGGGCCTCGCTGAGACCGTTTCCGATCAGCCCCGGCAGCGGGTCGGCGAACACCGCCAGCAGCACCGCCAGCGGCACCAGCAGGCTCAGCGTCCAGGTCAGCAACGCGCCGGTGGTGGCGGCCACCGCGCGCCGGTCACCCGCCTCGACGGCGCCGGCCAGCAGCGGTACGACCAGACTGGCGAGCGCCCCGCCGGCGACGATCTCGAAGATGAAGTTCGGGACGTAGTTGGCCACCAGGTAGGCGCCGCCGAGATCGGTGGGGCCCAGCATCCAGGTGAACACGGCGGTACGGCCGAAGCCGGCGAGCCGGCTGAGCACGGTGAGGACGGCGATGAGGGCGGCCGCCCCGGCGACCCGGCCGGCGGCGGCGAGAGGAGCCGGTTTCGTCACGTCAGTCCGGGAGCCGGCCCAGCTCGTCGAGGTGCCGCAGCCCCGGAGTGGACGCGATGACCTGGGTGAAGCTGACCTTCTCGCTGGCCGCGGTGAGCGCGGCGAGCACGGCCAGCACACCGGCCCGGCCCAGCGGCCCGGTACGCGCGGCCAGGCTCACGCCGAGCAGCGCGCCGAGCGCGTTGGCGCCGCTGTCGCCGACCATCACCCGCTCACCGAGGTCGTCGCCGACCAGCGCGGCCGACGCTCCCACCGCGCCCGCCGCGACGCCGCCGTACGGGCCGGTGGTCAGCGGCGCGCCGAGCAGCATGCCGGACTTCAGCGCCCGGCCGGGCCGCAGGTCGAGCAGGTTGACCAGGTTGGCGGTGCCGGCCACCACGCCGGCGCCGAGCAGCACGTCGAGCCCTCGGCCGAACGCCCCGGCCCGCCGGCGGCGCGGGTGCGCGGCGACCCGCCGGTCGGCGGCGAGCAGCGCGGCGGCGCCCAGCCCGGCCACGCCCACCCCGGCGACCTTGACCATCCCGGCGGTGACCTGACCCTCGCGCAGCGCGGCGAGGTGCCCGGCGAACCCCTTGGCGGCCTTCTGCTCGGGGCGCGCGCCGACCACGTCGTCGTAGAGGCCGACAGCGCCCGCGCCGAGCCCGGCGACGAGTGCGGCGGCGCCGGCCGGGGCGCTACCGGCGCCGAGCGCGGCTCCGGTGGCCGCGCCGACGGCCAGGGCCGGACCGGCGGCCAGGGTCACGGTGCGGCCCCGGTAGTTGGTGCGCTCCAGCGCCGGCCCGCCCGGCGACGTGCGCGTCTGGCGCAGCACGTAGCGGGCGGCCAGCGCGCCCGCGCCCACGGCGAGCAGCCGACCCAGTCTCACGGGACCTCCTCGATCCGGACTTCGAACGCGACGCGGCACGGACCGGGCGGCCCGCAGGGTCACCGGGGCAGTGTAGGCACCCGGGAGGTGGCGTTGTCGCCCACGCCGTACTGGCCGGTCTTCTTGTCGGTGAGCTGCTGCGCCAGGGCGAGGCTGGTGCCCAGCTGGCCCTGCACGGTGTTGGCGTTGTCGACGGTCGAGATGGTCTGCGACAGCACCGGGTCGCCGCGGACCACGGAGACCAGGTTCCCGCCGGTCGAGCCCATGCCGGCGACCACGAGCGCGGCGGCCCGGTCGAACTGCTCGGCGATCTTCACCACCGACTCGTCCTTCTTCGCGGAGTCCTTGTCCACGTACGGCTGGCCGGTGACCATCACCACCGCCTCGGCGGCGGCGGAGATCTTGTCGGCCGGGGTGAGGTAACCGGCGGTGGCGTACTGCTCCAGCACGGCGCGCCGGTCGGCCTCGCTGACCGGCGGGCTTCCGGCCGGGCGGTCGACCAGGACGTTCGCCAGCAGGGCGCTGGAGGTCTCCACGCCGTGCCCGTTGCCGGGCAGGTTGCCGGTGGGGGCGCTGTTCGGCCGGGCCGCGGTGACCGCCAGTTCCAGCAGGTTGTTGTTGCTGTCCGGGTTGACGAACTTGTCCTGCACGTCGATGCGGCCGGTGACGTCGGCGCCGGCGGTCTGGAGCATCTTCACCACGCCGTCGGCCTGGTCCCGGCCGCTGGGCAGGGTGAGCACCAGCACCCGGCGGCCGGTCAGCTTGCCCGGCAGGACGAGCTGGGCCATCTCGGCGGCGAATTCCTCCTCGGTCTCCAGCTGCTTCTGCATGCTGTTGACCGACTGGCGCATCAACGAGTTGTCCTTGCGCAGGCCGTTGACGTTCTCCCGGAGCGAGTCGGCGACCGGGCCGTTGAGGGCGGCGGTGCCGACCACCAGACCGATCGCCAGTGCCAGGAACACCGCGGTCAGGGACACCACGTGGTAGCGAAAGTTGATCACGCTTGCAGCCTCTTGATCGTCGGGGAGCTAGAAGAGCTGGCCGAGCTGGAACACGAAATTGTCCCACCATTCGGAGACCACGCCCAGATACGCCTTCCCGACGGTGGAGACCGCCACCGCGGAGGCCATCGCGGCCACCGCCGACAGGACCAGCAGCAGCAGCGACGACCCGGAGATGCTCTGCCGGTAGAGCCGGCTGACGCCCTTGGCGTCGACCAGCTTGCCGCCCACCTTCAACCGGGTCAGGAACGTCGACGCCATGCCGCCGCGCCCCTTGTCGAGGAACTCCACCAGGGTGGCGTGGGTGCCGACGGCCACCAGCAGCGAGGCGCCCTTCTCGTCGGCGAGCAGCATGGCCAGGTCCTCGCTGGTGGCCGCCGCCGGGAAGGTGATCGCCGGTACGCCGAGCCCGTTGACCCGGGCCAGGCCCGGCGCCCGCCCGTCCGGGTAGGCGTGCACGATCACCTCGGCGCCGCAGCGCAGCACGTCGTCGGTGACCGAGTCCATGTCGCCGATGATCATGTCAGGCGTGTAGCCCGCCTCGACCAGCGCGTCGGCCCCGCCGTCGACGCCGATCAGCACCGGCTTGAACTCCCTGATGTACGGGCGCAGCACGTCCAGGTCGGCCTTGTAGTCGTAGCCGCGCACCACGATCAGGCAGTGCCGGCCCTGGATGTGGGTCTGGATCTCCGGTACGCCGACGCCGTCGAGCAGCAGGTCGCGTTCCTGCCGCAGGTAGTCCATCGTGTTGGCGGCGAACGCCTCCAACTGCACCGACAGGCCCTCCCGGGCGTCGGCCATCGACTTGGCCACGGTTTCGGCGTCCTGCAACGTGCCGTGCGCGACCGGCTCCTCGCCGGCGAAGACGGTGTTGCCCTCGATGCGGACCCGGTCGCCCTCGCGGACCTGCTCGAAGACGCTCTCGCCGAGATCGTCCAGCAGCGGGATGCCGGCCGAGATCAGCACCTCCGGGCCGAGGTTGGGATAGCGGCCGGAGACCGACGGCTTGGCGTTGAGCACCGCAGCCACACCCACCGCGACGAGCGAGTCGGCCGCCACCCGGTCCAGGTCGACGTGGTCGATGACCGCGATGTCGCCCGGCCGCAGCCGCCCGACCAGCCGTTTCGTCCGGCGGTCGAGGCGTGCGGTGCCGACGATGGAGCCCGGCTCCGGGTTCCGGCTCCGGCGCAGTATGGGTAGACGCATCGTGACCATCCTGGCATGTGAGGCAGGTTTTGCTGTCGCGACATGCCTGAGCAGGGCCGCCTACCCAGGGAAGCACACCGCAACGCGTGCCGGTGTGCTTGCGCTCACAATCGGGGTATCACGGACGCCTTTCCTTGGCCGCCACGGCCAGGAGTTCCTCGGCATGGGCGATACCCAGATCCGAGTCCGGCAAACCGGCGAGCATCCGGGCCAGTTCCCGGGCGCGTTCGGTGTCCTCCACCACGCGCACCCCGCTGGTGGTGACCGCTCCCCCGGTGTCCTTGGCCACCACCAGGTGCCGGTCGGCGAACGCGGCGACCTGCGGCAGGTGCGTGACCACCAGCACCTGGTGGCTGCGGGCCAGCCGGGCCAGCCGGCGGCCGATCTCCACCGCGGCCTGGCCGCCGACACCGGCGTCGACCTCGTCGAACACCAGCGTGGGCGGGCCGCCGGAACCGGCGAAGACCACCTCGATGGCGAGCATCACCCGGGACAGCTCGCCACCGGACGCGCCCTTCTGCAACGGCAGCGCCGGCGCGCCCGGGTGCGCCAGCAGCCGCAGCTCCACCTCGTCGGCGCCGTCCGCGCCGACGCCGGTCTCCACGCCGTTGACCGGCAGGCTCGGCTCGGAGCGGCCCGCCGGGCGCGGCAGCACCGCCACCTCGATGCGGGCGTGCGGCATGGCCAGCCCGGCCAGCTCGACGGTGACCTCCTCGGCGAAGCGGACCGCGGCCTCCCGGCGGGACGCCGACACCCGGCCGGCGAGGTCGGCCACCTCACCGGCGAGCCGGGTCGCCTCGCGGTCCAGCTCGTCCAGCAGCTCGTCAGAGGTGTCCAGATCGGACAGGCGGGTGCGGGCCCGCTCGGCCCACGCCACCACGCCGTCGACGTCGTCGGCGTACTTGCGGGTGAGCGCGCGCAGCGCGGCCCGCCGCTCGTAGACGGTCTGCAGGCGGGCCGGGTCGGCGTCCAGCGCGGCCAGGTAGGCCGACAGCTCCGCGGCCACGTCGGTGACCAGCGTGGCCGCCTCCTCCAGCCGGGCCGCCAGCTCGCCCAGCGCCGGGTCGGTGCCGGCCTGCGCCTCGAGCGTGCGCCGCGCGGTGCCCAGCAGCGCCGTCGCGTCCGGCGTCTCGTCGGTCACCTCGCCGCCGGCCACGCACTGCTGCGCCACCTGTGCGGCGGTGCGCAGCCCTTCGGCGTGTTCCAGCCGCTGCGCCTCGGCCTTCAGCTCGTCGTCCTCCCCCGGCTGCGGGTCGACCCGGGTGATCTCGTCCAGGCCCAGGCGCAGCAGGTCGGCCTCCTGGTTGCGCTCGCGGGCGTTGCGCCGCCGGTCGGCCAGGTCGTCGACGACGGTGCGCCACCGGGCGTACGTCTCGCGCAGCGCGTCGAGCAGCTTCTCGTGCTCCGGCCCGGCGAACCGGTCGAGCGAGGCGCGCTGCTCGGACGGGCGCAGCAGCCGCAGCTGGTCGGACTGGCCGTGCACGGCGAGCACCTGCTCGCCGACCTCGCCGAGCGTGGACACCGGCATGGACCGCCCGCCCAGGTGCGCGCGGGAGCGCCCCTCGATGGTCACGGTGCGGCTGAGCAGCAGCGAGCCGTCCTCGTCGGGTTCGCCACCGGCGTCGACGATGCGGGCGTGCACCGACTCGGCCACCCGGCCGCCCAGGCGCAGCCGGCCCTCCACCACGGCGCGGCCCGGCTGGGCGCGCACCCGGCCGGCGTCGGCGCGGCCGCCGAAGAGCAGGCCGAGGCCGGTCACCACCATGGTCTTGCCGGCGCCGGTCTCGCCGGTGATGACGTTCATCCCCGCGGCCAGCGGCAGCGTGGTGTCCTCGATGACGCCCAGTCCGGTGATGCGCAGCTCTTCCAGCACAGCACCCGACAGTAGCCCCGCCGTGTGACAGTTGACCAGCCGGCAGGTCGCGGCGCGGGCACCCGTACAGTTCAGCCCCGTGCTGGAGGAGATCGGCCTGACCTCGGACGAGGAGGAGCTCTACCGCAGCCTGGTGCGGGCGAACACGGCCCGGATCGGTGAACTCGCGCAGAGGCTGGGCCGGCCGCGCGCGGAGGTCGCCGCCCGGCTGGACACGTTGCGGGACAAGGGTCTTGTGCTGCCGACCGGGCCGGAGCCGGACGCCCCGCTGCGGCCGCTCGCGCCGGACGTGCCGCTCGGCGAGGCGCTGCTGCGCCGCCAGTCCGCGCTGGAGTCGGCCCGCGTCGCGGTCAGCCGGCTCGCCGAGGACTACCGGGCCGGGATGCGCCGCCACGACGCCGCGCACCTGGTCGAGGTGGTTACCGGCGCGCGGGCGCTGCGCGAACGGCTGCGCGAGCTGCAGAACGGCGCGCGCGAGGAGGTGCTCTGGTTCTGCCGGGCGAACCCGCTGGCGATGCCGGGACCGGAGAACGTCGAGGAGTTCGACGCGCTCGCCCGGGGCGTGCGCTACCGGGCCATCTACGAACGCGCGATGCTGCTGGAGCCGGGCGCGCTGGCCGACGTCGAGCGGGGCGTACGCGCCGGGGAGCAGGCCCGGGTGCTGGACCGGCTGCCGGTGCGACTGGCCGTCGTGGACGGTCGTACCGCGGTCTGCCCGCTGGTGCCCGACCGTGACGGCGGGGAGCCGACCGCCGCGGTGATCGGCCGCAGCCAACTGCTGGACGCGCTGGTCGCGCTCTTCGAGAGCCACTGGCTGATGGCGACGCCGCTCGGCCCCTCCGGCGACCGGGCCGCGACCGGCTACCAGCCCGACGGCGACGAGGTGCGGCTGCTGTCGCTGTTCGTGGCCGGGGTGCCGGACAAGTCGATCGCGTCACAGCTCGGGGTGAGCCGGCGTACCGTGCAGCGGCGGCTGGCCGACCTGATGGCCGCCGCCGGTGTGGACACCCGGCCCGGGCTGGCGTTCCAGGCCGCCCGGCGCGGCTGGATCTGACCGGGACCGGGGCGGGACGGCCCCAGGACCGCCCCGCCCCGGCGTCTCACCGCAGCCCGTACGCGTCGACCACGGTCTGCGTGACGGTGCTGCCGGCCCGGTCCCGCGCCGAGACGCGCAGCGACACCGTGCCGCGCCCGGCCGGCACCTCGGCGGTGAACCGGGTGCCGGAGCCGCGTACCGGCGCGTTGCGCCAGGTGCGTCCGCCGTCGAACGACACCTCCGCGCGTACCGTCGTGCCGGCCGGAGCGGGCAGGCCGGCGGGGTGGCGCAGCGTCAGCCCGACGGTGTGCTTCCGCCTGCCGGGCACCTCGCCGCGCAGGTCGGCCGGCACCCGGTAGTCGACCTGGAGCAGCGGCAGCGGCCGGGCCGCGTCACCGGCCGGGCGGGCCGAGGTGAACTCCCACGCGGTCTCGGTACGGGTGGCCCACCGCCACTGGGCCGACGACCGGGCCGTGGTCACGTCGAGGCGGTAGCGGGCCGGACCCGCGGTGGCCGGCACCGGCGCCCAGCCGGCGGAGAGGTCGGCGATCGGCTGCCCGTCCCGGCTGACCCGGCGGGTCACCGTGTCCTGCTCCTCCGACCGGTTGTCCACGCCGGCGTGGCCGTCGGCGTCGACGAACTCGGCCACCCGCAGGTCGAGCGTGTCGCCGGTCCGGCTCGGCCCGGCCGCGCCGGCCGGCACGGCGGGACGCACCAGCGGCGCGTGCCACGACTCGGTGGTCCGGTCGGTGGCCGCGTAGCGCCGGGGCCGGTCGGACAGGCCGCCGGTCAGCGTCCCCATGTTCGAGAACATCAGCCGGTGCAGCACCCGGTGCTGCCACCACGAGTCGCCGGAACTGACGTACTCCCGGCGGGTCGTCCCGGTACGCACCATCCGCTGGTCGTCGTTCCAGGAGAACTCCTGCCAGGGCCGCCACCCGAAGCGCTGCTCGGTGGCCCAGTCCAGCCCGCCGGTGTGGCCGTAGCGCGCGGTCACCTCGGCCGTGTTGGCGGCGGTGACCCGGTGGGTGATCCGCTCCGGCACCCGGCCCTTCGACACCTGGAACACGTCGTAGAGGTACGGGCTGTCCACGGTGAGCGTGAGATCCATCCGGGCCCGGCCGGTACGCGCCGCCGCCAGTAGCCGCTGCCCGTCGTCGTACGCCACCGCCAGCGCGGGCGCGGGCAGCCGGTCCCCGGTCGGACGCCACACCGTCCACGCGCTCTGGTCCGCCGGCCGGACGATCAGCACCGCCTTCGCGCCGGCTGCCGCCGCGGCGGCCACCTGCTCCTCCTCGGACCGGTCGGCGGACGTGGTGAGCAGCGCCGCCGCGCCCCGCATCCCGGCCAGCTCGCCCGGTGCGCCGGTGCCGGCGGCGACCAGGCGCAGCCGCTGCCGCCCGGCCGGGGCCGGTGACTGGCCCATCAGGTTGACGTCCAGCGCGCCGGACACGCCGCTGACGTCGATGTCGACCATCGGCGCGACGAGCTGCCAACGCGAGGAGAACTCGAACTCGCCGCGGCGCACCGGCCGGGTCGGCGTGACGTTGAGCTGCTGCACCGTGCTGAACGTCATCACGCCGTGGTCGACCTGCCGGCCGTTGCCGAACACCCGGTGCTGGTAGAAGCTGAGGATCGCCCGCTGCTCGGACGGTTTCGGCGTCTCGATCCGTACCGGCGTGCCGCGCCGCGGGTCGAGCACCACGGTCAGGTCCCGGTCCACGATCAGCTCCGGGTCGGTCACCAGGGTGAGCTGCTCGTCCAGCGGCGCGCCGTGCTCGATCAGCGCGTGCAGCAGGTACGGGCCCTCCTCCACCTGGACCTGCCACTCGTCGCCGCCGCCGAGCCAGCCCAGCGCGTCCGACTCCGGGTGCTCGCCGAACAGCGTCACCACCGGCGCCGGTCCGGGCCGCCCGGCCAGGTCCAGCGCGCGCAGCGTCACGGTGTGCTGCGGGCCGCTGAGCGTGAGCCCGACCGCGGTACGCACCGTCACGCCGTCCGCGCCGGTGGCCACCAGCCACCCGCCGTGCGGGCCCCGGTCCAGCCGGGCCGGGTCGGCGCGCAGCGGCACGTCCACGCCGCCGCCGGCCGGCACCGTCACCGTGGCGGCGTCGAGCGTCAGGCCGTCGGTATCGGCCGCGCCGCTGTCCAGGTTGCGCAGCTCCAGCGCCAGCCGCAGCGTCTGCGCGCCGGCCGTGCCGTTGACGTAGCGCACCGTCCGGGTCGCGGACGGGCCGCCGGTGGTCAGCCGGCCGAAGTCGGCGGTGGCCGTGCCGTACACCCGCTGGCGCAGCGCGCGGGCCACGTCGACCCGACCGGCGCCCTGCTCGAACACCGTCGCGCCGGTGCTCGGCCGGGTGGTGCTCACCAGCGCGTCCTTCAGTTGCGCGGCGGTCCACCCGGGGTGCTCCTGGACCAGGACGGCGGCGGCACCCGCGACGTGCGGCGTGGCCATCGAGGTGCCCGAGGCGCGGGTGTAGGCGTCGTCGACGGGCGTACCCATCGAGGTGCCGGCGGCGCGGGCCGCGACGATGCCGACGCCGGGCGCGGTGATCTCCGGCTTCAGGCCGTTGTCGCCCAGGCGCGGGCCGCGGCTGGAGAAGTCGGCGAGCACGTCGTCGCGGTCGACGGCGCCGACGGTGAGCGCGGCGGTGGCCGCGCCGGGCGCACCGACGCTGCGCGGCTCACCGTCGTTGCCGGCGGCGATGACGAACAGCGCGCCGGTTTCGGCGGTGAGGTCGTTCACTGCCTGGCTCATCGGGTCGGTGCCGTCGGTGGGCGCGCCGCCGAGGCTCATGCTGACCACCTTCGCGCCGGAGCGCGCGGCCCACTCCATGCCGGCGATGATGCCGGAGTCGTAGCCGGAGCCGGAGTCGTCGAGCACCTTGCCGACCAGCAGCCGCGCGCCCGGTGCGACGCCCTTGCGCAGCCCCGCGGAGCCCGCGCCGCTGCCGGCGACGGTGGCCGCCACATGGGTGCCGTGGCCGTGGCCGTCGCGGGCGCTGCCGCCGCCGGTGAAGTCGCGCGCCTCGGCGATGCGGCCGGCCAGGTCGGGGTGGCCGGCGTCCACACCGGTGTCGAGCACCGCGACCCGCACCCCGGCGCCGTCGCGGCCGGCCGACCACGCGGCCGGTGCACCGATCTGCGGGACGCTGTGCTCCAGCGCCACCCGGGCCCGCCCGTCGAGCCAGACGCGCTCCACGCCCGCGCCGAGCCGGACCGGTCCGGCGCCCTCGGCGCGCGCCTGCGGCGCCTCCCGCAGCGACGTCCACAGCGCGCCCAGGTCGTCCTTGCCGACGCGCAGCGCGGCGCCGTTGATGCTGGACAGCGGACGGGACTCGGCGGCGACGGCGAGCGGGCGCACCCGCCCGGAGGCCGGTTCCCGGTAGCGCACGATCAGCGGCAACTCCTCGAGGGCCGCGTCGCCGTAGCCCTGCTCGGCCAGTTCCTGCACGTCGAACAGGTCCGGGTCGAGTACGCCCGCCGACACGTACGGCACGACGTCGGCGGGCAGCACCCGCAGCCCGCCGTCGACCTGCGTGGTCTGGAAGACGATCCGGTCACGGCCCGGTCCGGGGTGGACCGTGGCAGCGACCCGGCCCGGCGCGGCCCGGACCAGCTCGACCCGGTCGCCGGTGATCAGTGTGATGCGGGCGGGCGGCGCGCCCGGGGCTGATGTGCCCGGGGACGGGCCGGCAGGCGGGGCGGGCGGGACGGCGGACGCCGGTACGGCGAGCCCGACCACAAGCGCCCCGGCCGCGCCGGCGGCGAGCCAGCGGGGGAACCGGTGCATGTGACGCTCCTCTACTCCGAGGCCGGCCTCGTGGGGCCGGCGATCGGAGTCTGCGACGGCGTCCGCCACCCGGTCACCGGGTACGGGCCGCCGCACCGGCGACATGTCGCCAGGTGGACACGAGCACGACGCAGTGGAGGCCGGGACGCCGGAGAGCGCATCGCCCAGCTCGCGTGCCGCCGCTTCCTCCGGCGGCGGCCCTGCGACCTGTCGGCCCGGCCGGGGTCGACACCCGACCGGACGCGGCGTGCCGGTCCGCCCGCCGCGGCCGGCTTCGACGCTCCGGCGTCCCGACCGTCGCGGCCCCGACCACCCCCTGGCCGAGCCCGCGACAGGTGGGCCGCATCCGGGAAGCGGCGGGCCTCACCGCCGCGCCCGGACTCACCTCATCGCGGCCCGTACGCCCACCGTAACGCGCGCCGGCGCCGGGACCGGTGGGCCGAACGGAGATTTTCGCTGAGCCGCTGGTCAGCGACGGTTGCCCCGCCAGCCCTGGACGGGTAGGTCGAACTTGGCCACCAGCCGGTCGGTGAACGGACGGGCCCGCAGCCGCACGATGCGCACCGGCAGCGTGCCGCGGCGCACCGTGACCCTGGCGCCGGGCGGCAGGTCGTAGACGCGCCGCCCGTCGCAGCAGAGCACGGCCAGGGTGGTGAACGGGTCGACGGTGATGACGAACGTCGACGTGGGCGCGGTAACCAGCGGGCGGCTGAACAACGCGTGCGCGCTGATCGGCACCAGCAGCAGCGCCTCCACCTCGGGCCAGACCACCGGCCCGCCGCCGGAGAACGCGTACGCCGTCGAGCCGGTCGGGGTCGCGCAGATCACGCCGTCGCAGCCGTACCGGGACAGCGGCCGGCCGTCCACGTCGACGAGCAGCTCCAGCATCTGGGCGCGTTCGCCCTTCTCCACGCTGATCTCGTTGAGCGCCCACGACTCGATGGTCGGCCCGCCCTCGAACTCGGCGGTGACGTCGAGGGTGAGCCGTTCGTCCACCGTGTAGTTGCGGTCGACGACGTCACGCACGGCGGTGTCCAGGTCGTCGATCTCCGCCTCGGCGAGGAAGCCGACCTTGCCCAGGTTGATGCCGAGCAGCGGCACCTTGGTCGGGCGGGCCAGCTCGGCGGCGCGCAGGAACGTGCCGTCCCCGCCGAGCGCGAAGACGATCTCGGCGCCCTCGGCGGCCTCCGGGCCGGTCACCGGCACCACGCCCGGCAGGTCCAGGTCGTCGGCCTCCTCGGCCACCACCCGTACCTCGAACCCGGCGGCGATCAGGTCGGCGGCCACCGCGCGAGCGTGCTCGGTGCTGCGTCGACGGCCGGTGTGCGTGACCAGCAGCGCGGTACGGCTCACCC
This sequence comes from Micromonospora sp. CA-248089, assembly GCF_050948515.1. Classification (NCBI taxonomy): domain Bacteria; kingdom Bacillati; phylum Actinomycetota; class Actinomycetes; order Micromonosporales; family Micromonosporaceae; genus Micromonospora; species Micromonospora sp. CA-248089. The sequence goes on along the minus strand of NZ_CP192016.1, from coordinate 2,565,119 downwards.
GGACACCTCCTCGGTCGTGGCCGCCGTCGCGGCGGCGCCCTGCGGGCCGGCGGCCACCACCGCGCGGACCCGCTCCGGATCCGCGGCGGGCGCGTCCCCGCGCAACCATACGAAGAACTCGACGTTGCCGCTCGGCCCGGGCAGCGGGCTGGCCGCCACGTCGGCGAGGCCGAGACCGAGCCCGGCGGCCGCCGCGGCCACGTCGAGCACCGCCTCGGCGCGCAGCGCCGGGTCGCGGACCACGCCGCCGGCGCCGACCCGCTCCTTGCCGACCTCGAACTGCGGCTTGACCATCAGCGCCAGGTCGCCGCCGGGCCCGGTGCACGCGGCCAGCGCGGGCAGCACCAGCCGCAGCGAGATGAACGACAGGTCGGCCACCGTCAGGTCGACCGGGCCGCCGATCGCCTCCGGCGTGAGGGTACGCACGTTCGTGCGCTCGAACACCCGCACCCGCTCGTCGGTCCGCAACGACCAGGCGAGCTGCCCGTAGCCGACGTCCACGGCGACCACCTCGGCGGCGCCGCCGCGCAGCAGCACGTCGGTGAACCCACCTGTCGACGCCCCGGCGTCCAGGCAGCGCCGGCCGGTGACGGTCAGCCCGCCGGGGGCGAACGCGGCGAGCGCGCCGGCCAGCTTGTGGCCGCCCCGGGAGACGTACTCGTCGGCCGGGTCCTCGCCGGTGACCAGCAGCGGATCGGCCGGGTCGACCATCGCCGCCGGCTTGCGCGCCCGCACTCCGCGCAGCTGGACGCGACCGGCCTCCACGAGCGCGGCGGCCTGCTCCCGGGAGCGGGCCAGCCCGCGCCGGACGAGTTCGGCGTCCAGCCGGGTACGACGAGCCATCAGGTGTGTCTCCGCCTCTACTCAGGCCTGGTCGATGGTGGCGAGGGTCTCGCGCAGCGTCTCGTACGCCGCCTCGTACTGGGCGATCTGGTCGGCCGGGGCGAGCGCCTCGGCGTTGGCCATGCCGAGCACCGCCGCGTCCACCGCCGGGTGGCTCGCCTCGCCGACCTCCTCGACCGGCGCGGGCCGTACCCCCGGGGGCGGTCCGGGCCGCGGACCCGGCGGCGGGCCGGGCCGGGGCGCGGTCACGAGCCGGCCGCCCGGCGCCCGGTGGCCTTCTTCGCCGGCGCGGATTCCGGGGTACGGGAGACCGTGGCCGGTGGCTTCTTCGCGATCGCCTTCTTGGCCACCGTCTTCTTCGCCACCGCCTTCGTCGGCGTCGTGGCTGGGGCCTTCGCGGGTGTCGTGGCCGGGGCGTCCGGCAGCGTGGCAGAGGCCGCCTCTGCCGGGGACGGCTCCGGCGTGGACGGCCCAGCCCCGGACGACTCGGGCCCGGACGGCTCAGTGGCGCCCGGTTCGAGAGGACCCCTCGCCTCGCGCAGCTGCCGCTCCAGGTCATGCACCCGGCGGGTCAGCTCGGCGACCTCGTCGGCGGTGGCCAGGCCGACCGCGCCGAGCGCCCGGTCCACCTCGAAGCGGACCAGCTTGGTCAGCGACTCCCGGTTCGCCAGGCCGGTCGCGACCAGTTCCTCGGCGAGCGTCTGGAGCTGGGCGGCCGTCGCGCCGCCCTGGCCGACGACGCGCATGACCGCGTCCTGTGCCTTCTTCCGGGGCGCCTCCGTCAGGCCCATGGCCAGCTCGAGGTAGGCGCGCCACGCGTCCTGCATGCCTGAGTCCTTCCGCGGGGCGAGGTGTGCAGGTGCCACGCTACCGGGCACCCCGGACGCCCCATTGCGGTACGGTGCCGGGAACGGCGTGGTTCGTGGTGAGGAGACGATGTGGCCAGCGTGGACGAGTGCCGGCAGGCGTTGCACGATCTGGCCGCGCGGCTGGACCGCAACGCCGAGGCGCAGGGCCGCATCGACCTCGACCGCACCCTGGCCTGCCGGATCACCGACCTCGGCACCGCGTTCCACGGGCGCCTGGAGGGCGGCCGGCTGGTCGACCTGGCCGACGGCGACGACCCGAAGGCGAAGATCGCGCTGAGCACCGGCAGCGACGACCTCGTCGCGCTGGTGAACGGCCGGCTCGACGTCATGTCGGCGGTGGCCTCCCGGCGGGTCTCGATCAAGGCGAACCCGTTCGACCTGATGAAGCTCCGCAAGCTGCTCTGAGCGGCCCGGCGCCTCAGTCGTCGAGCCCGAACGCGGCGAGGGCCTCCTGCGCCGCCGGTGACTGCGCCCGTACGCGCGGCCCGGCCGCCGTCGACCAGGCAGCCGCGCAGAGCGCGGCGAGCGCGTCCAGGGGCGGTCCCGCGCCGTCGAGCACCAGGTCCGCGCCGGCCTCCGTCACCGACCAGCCGCCGTCGGTCGCCCGGCCCGGCACCGCCACCACCGCGGCCGGGTCGAACAGCCCCGCCAGGTCGAACGAGACGTACGCGGGGCGGCGCTCCTCGGGTGCGGCCAGCAGCTCGGCGGCGTCACTGACCCCGGTGAGCACCAGCAGGCTGTCCAGCCCGGCCCGGCGGGCCCCCTCGATGTCGGTGTCCAGCCGGTCACCCACCACGAGCGTGCGCCCGGTCCCGGCCCGCCGCGCGGCGGTGGTGAACAGCGCCGGCTCCGGCTTGCCCACCACCACGTCGGGGTCGCGGCCGAGCGCGGTCCGCAGCACCGCGACGAGCGAGCCGTTGCCCGGTAGCGGACCGCGCGGGCTGGGCAGCGTGCGGTCGGTGTTCGTGGCGTACCAGGGTGCGCCCGCGCGGACCGCCAGGGACGCCTCGGCCAGGTCGGACCAGCCGACCTGCGGGCCGTAGCCCTGGGCCACCGCGGCGGGCTCCTCGTCAACCGTGGACACCGGCCGCAGGCCCACCGCCCGCAGCTCGGCGCGCAACGCCTCCGCGCCGACCACGAGCACCGGCGCGCCCTCGGGCAGCCGGTCCCGGAGCAGTTCGGCGGTGGCAGCCGCGGAGGTGAGCACCTCCGCCGGCTGCGCCGGGACGCCCATGCCGGTGAGCAGGTCGGCCACCTCGCTGGAGCGGCGGGAGGCGTTGTTCGTCGCGTACGCGACCGCGCGTCCCTCGGCGTGCAGCCGGCCGACCGCCTCGACCGCGCCGGGGATGGGCCGGTCGATCAGGTAGATGACGCCGTCGAGGTCGAAGACCACGAGCGAGTACGCGTCGACGAGCCGCCCCGCCCCGGCGCGGTCGGGTTCGCCCCGATCCGCGCCGGAGGCGGTGTCACCGGCGTACCCGGTCATCTGCGCTCCGCCGCCTCGCCCTCACCGGCCGCGGCGCCACCCGGCGCGGGCCGGTCGCCGTCGGCCTCGTCCGCGGTGGTGACCTGGTCGGCCGGGGTGGCCGCAGCCGGCTCCCCGGTCTCGGCGGCAGTCGTGACCGCGGCGGCCGGGGTGTCGGCGGCGATCGAGCCGGCCTCGTCGTCGACCAGGTCGTCGTCGTCGCCGCTCAGCCGGTCGTCGTCGTCGTCATCGTCGTCGTCATCGTCGTCGTCATCGTCGTCGTCATCGTCGTCGTCATCGTCGTCGTCATCGCCCTCGGCCGACGCCTCGGACGTGTCCGCGTCGTCCTCCGGCTCGTCGTCGCCCTCGATGACCACGCCGTCCAGTTCCAGCAGCCGCTCGGCGGCGTCGGTCTCCCCCTCGGAGTCGACGTCGGCGGCCCGGGAGAACCACTCCCGCGCCTCCTCGCGACGGTCCACCGCCAGCAGGGCGTCCGCGTACGCGTAGCGCAGCCGCGCCGCCCACGGCTCGGTCGAGTCGCCGGTCAGCTCGCGCACCTGGAGCATCGCCACCGCGGCGTCCTTCTGCCCGAGGTCACCGCGCGCCCCGGCGGCCACGATCAGCAGCTCGACCGCGACGGCCTGGTCGAGCTTGTCCCGGTCCGCGCCGCGGAACAGGTCGATCGCCCGCTCGGGACGGCCCAGCGCACGCTCACAGTCGGCCAGTACCGCCAGGTGGCTCTGCAGGCCGCTCATCCGGTGGTACGTCCGCAGCTCGGCGATGGCCGTCTGCCACTCGCCCGCGTGGTACGCGGCCAGCCCGACAGCCTCCCGCACGGCGGCGATCCGCGAGGCGAGCCGGCGGGCCGCCATGGCGTGCGCCAGCGCCAGCGCCGGGTCCTCGTCGATCAGCAGGCCGGTCGCGACCAGGTGCCGGGCGACCGTCTCCGCCACCGGCTTGGCGAGGGAGAGAAGCTCCGCCCGGACGGCCGAGTCGAGGTCGCTCGCGACGACGTCGTCGGGCAGCTCCGGCGCCTCGCCGGTACGCCCCTCGCCACGCTCGTCCTGGCGCTCCCGCTGCGGGCCGTAGCTGCCGCGGCGGTCGTCACCGCCCGGCCGGTCACCGTAGCCGCGGCGCTCACCGTCCCGCTCGCCCCGGAAGCCACCCGGCCGCCGGTCGTCACGTCGGTCGTCGCGCCGGAAGCCACGGTCGCGGTCGCCGCCGCGGAACCCGCCGTCGCGGCGCTCACCGCCGGCGTAGCCCTCCCGGCGGTCGCCGCCCTGGTAGCCGCCCTCGCGACGGTCGCCACCACGGAAGCCACCCTCACGGGCGCCGCCTTCACGACGATCCCCACCACGGAAGCCACCGTCACGGTCACCGCCTTCACGACGATCCCCGCCGCGGAAGCCGCCCTCGCGACGGTCACCGCCCCGGAAGCCACCGTCACGGTCGCCCCCGCGGAAGCCGCCTTCACGCCGGTCTCCACCACGGAAGCCACCCTCACGGGCGCCGCCTTCACGACGATCCCCACCACGGAAACCACCCTCGCGACGGTCGCCGCCCCGGAAACCACCCTCGCGACGGTCGCCACCACGGAAGCCACCGTCGCGGCGCTCACCGCCGGCGTAGCCCTCCCGGCGGTCGCCGCCCTGGTAGCCGCCCTCGCGACGGTCCCCACCACGGAAACCGCCCTCGCGACGGTCACCACCGGCGAAGCCGCCTTCACGACGGTCACCACCGCGGAACCCGCCTTCACGGCGGTCGCCACCACGGAAGCCACTGTCCCGGGTGCCGCCTTCACGACGATCCCCGCCACGGAAACCGCCCTCGCGGCGGTCGCCGCCCCGGAAGCCGCCCTCACGGTCACCACCGCGGAAACCGCCTTCGCGACGGTCACCGCCCGGACGGCTTCCGCTCCGGAAGCCACCCTCACGGTCACCACCGCGGAAGCCACCCTCGCGGGCCCCGCCTTCGCGACGGTCTCCACCGCGGAAACCGCCCTCGCGGCGGTCGCCGCCCTGGTAGCCGCCTTCGCGACGGTCACCACCACGGAAACCGGCTTCGCGACGATCGCCGCCGCGGAACCCGCCCTCACGACGCTCGCCGCCCCGGAAGCCGCCGTCACGCTCACCGCCGCGGAACCCGCCTTCACGACGGTCACCGCCCGGACGGCTTCCGCTCCGGAAGCCACCCTCACGGTCGCCACCACGGAAGCCGCCTTCACGACGGTCACCGCCGCCGAAGCCGCCTTCACGACGGTCACCACCACGGAAGCCACCCTCGCGGCGGTCGCCACCACGGAAACCGCCCTCACGACGGTCGCCTCCGCGGGCGCCGCTGTCGCGGTCGCCACCACGGAAGCCGCCCGGGCGGTCGTCGCGGCCGCCCCGGTACGAGGGACGGTCATCGCGACGGCCGTCGCGGCCGGCGTCACCACGCCCCTGGCCACGGTCGGCGCGATCCTCGTAACGACGGGGGCGGTCCCCGCCCTGGGGTCCTGAGCTCACAGGTACATCCTTCCTGATGGCGTTTCCGCCGAGAACGCTAACGCAGTCGAGGGCCGCCCCTGCTGGGGCGGCCCTCGACTGGAAGTTTGTCCGGCGGTGTCCTACTCTCCCACACCCTCCCGAGTGCAGTACCATCGGCGCTGGAGGGCTTAGCTTCCGGGTTCGGAATGTTACCGGGCGTTTCCCCTCCGCCATGACCGCCGTAACTCTATGAACATGTCAACCAACCCTGGTGGGTGGTGGTTTGTTCAGAGTTGCACAGTGGACGCGTAGCAGCTTGGTAGTCAAGTCCTCGGCCTATTAGTACCGGTCAACTGAACCCGTTACCGGGCTTACATTTCCGGCCTATCAACCCAGTCGTCTAGCTGGGGGCCTTACCCCACAATGTGGGTGGGATACCTCATCTTGAAGCGAGCTTCCCGCTTAGATGCTTTCAGCGGTTATCCCTTCCGAACGTAGCTAACCAGCCGTGCCCCTGGCGGGACAACTGGCACACCAGAGGTTCGTCCGTCCCGGTCCTCTCGTACTAGGGACAGCCCTTCTCAAGTATCCTACGCGCACGGCGGATAGGGACCGAACTGTCTCACGACGTTCTAAACCCAGCTCGCGTACCGCTTTAATGGGCGAACAGCCCAACCCTTGGGACCTGCTACAGCCCCAGGATGCGACGAGCCGACATCGAGGTGCCAAACCATCCCGTCGATATGGACTCTTGGGGAAGATCAGCCTGTTATCCCCGGGGTACCTTTTATCCGTTGAGCGACACCGCTTCCACATGCCAGTGCCGGATCACTAGTCCCGACTTTCGTCCCTGCTCGACCTGTCAGTCTCACAGTCAAGCTCCCTTGTGCACTTGCACTCAACACCTGATTGCCAACCAGGCTGAGGGAACCTTTGGGCGCCTCCGTTACCCTTTAGGAGGCAACCGCCCCAGTTAAACTACCCACCAGACACTGTCCCTGAACCGGATAACGGTCCGAAGTTAGATACCCAAATCAACCAGAGTGGTATTTCAAGATTGCCTCCACCCATACTGGCGTATGGACTTCACCGGCTCCCACCTATCCTACACAAGCTAATTCAGATACCAATGTCAAGCTATAGTAAAGGTCCCGGGGTCTTTCCGTCCTGCCGCGCGTAACGAGCATCTTTACTCGTAATGCAATTTCGCCGGGCCTGTGGTTGAGACAGTGGGGAAGTCGTTACGCCATTCGTGCAGGTCGGAACTTACCCGACAAGGAATTTCGCTACCTTAGGATGGTTATAGTTACCACCGCCGTTTACTGGCGCTTAAGTTCTCCGCTTCGCCCCGAAGAGCTAACAGGTCCCCTTAACGTTCCAGCACCGGGCAGGCGTCAGTCCATATACATCGAATTACTTCTTCGCATGGACCTGTGTTTTTAGTAAACAGTCGCTTCCCCCTGCTCTCTGCGGCCATACAACGCTCCACCCGCGCGGGGCTTCACGTCTCCGGCCCCCCTTCTCCCTAAGTTACGGGGGCAATTTGCCGAGTTCCTTAACCACAGTTCGCCCGATCGCCTCGGTATTCTCTACCTGACCACCTGTGTCGGTTTGGGGTACGGGCCGCTAAGAACTCGCTAGAGGCTTTTCTCGGCAGCATAGGATCACTGACTTCACCTGAATCGGCTCGGCATCACGTCTCAGCCCTAGTGGTGTGCGGATTTGCCTACACACCGGCCTACACGCTTACCCCGGCACAACCACCGGCCGGGCTCAGCTACCTTCCTGCGTCACCCCATCGCTTGACTACTACCCGCCAGGTTCCCACGCTCCCCACCATTGGTCCGAAGACCGCCGGCGGTTCGGGTGGTTAGCACAACGAGGTTCGTCAGGGTCGCTCTTTCGCGGGTACGGGAATATCAACCCGTTGTCCATCGACTACGCCTCTCGGCCTCGCCTTAGGTCCCGACTCAC
>NZ_CP192016.1:0-2552500 GCF_050948515.1 Micromonospora sp. CA-248089 | reverse complement strand
CCCGGTGGCGCCACCGACGAGCAGCAGCGGCCGGTGCCCGGCCTGCTGGAGCCGGCGGGCCATCACGACCTGCATCAGGTTGCCGATGTGCAGGCTCGGCGCGGTGGGGTCGAAGCCCACGTAGAAGGTGGTGCTCCCGCCGTCGAGCAGCTCGCGCAGTTCGTCGAGGCCGGTCGAGTCCTGGATCAGGCCCCGCCACAGCAGGTCGTCGGTCAGGGAGTCCCGCCCCTGCGGGAGGTTGCTGTCGGTCACGGTCACCGATTCTCCCCCATTGCCGGGCCCGGCCCGTACCGGGTTTGCCGAGGTGCGGCCGACTAGGCTGGCGGCGCCGTCGAACGCGAGGAGGAACCGCGGTGGACATGCCGAACCTGACCGGTGGCTTCGTGGCCCTGCTGGGCCTGACGTTCGACGAGGTCAGCGGGGACCGGGTGGTGATCCGGTGGAAGGTGCGCCCGGAGCTGCACCAGCCGTACGGGATCCAGCACGGCGGCGTCTACTGCTCGGTGGTGGAGACGGCGGCCAGCATCGGCGGCGCGCTCTGGCTGGGCGACAAGGGCAACGTCGTCGGGGTGTCGAACCAGACCGACTTCCTGCGTGCGGTGCGCGACGGCGAGCTGACCGCCGTCGGCACGCCGGTGCACCGGGGCCGCAGCCAGCAGTTGTGGCTCGTGGAGATCACCGACGCCGACAGCCGGCTGATGGCCCGCGGCCAGGTGCGGCTGCAGAACCTCACCATCTCCTGACGCATTCGCCCGAAACCGGGCACTGACGGCGATATCGTCGCCTCGGTGAGGACGTCCGCTCCCGGCCCGACGTGAGGAAGCTGTTCGCCGCCACGCTCGGCGTGCTGTCGGCCGTCGGCGGCTTCGTCGACATCGGTGACCTGGTGGCGGCCAGTCAGGCCGGCGCGCTGTTCGGCATGGCCCACACCTGGGTGCTGCTGGTCGGGGTGGTCGGCATCTGCGCGTACGCGGAAATGGCCGGCCGGATCGCGGCGGTGAGCGGACGGGCGGTGTTCGACCTGGTCCGGGAGCGGCTCGGGCCGCGGGTGGCGCTGCTCAACCTGGTCGCGTCGTGGCTGGTCACCGTCGTCACGCTCGCCGCGGAGCTGGGCGGGGTGGCGCTGGCGCTGCAACTGGCGACCCGGCTGAGCCACCTGTTCTGGGTGCCGCTCGCAGCGCTGGCGGTCTGGCTGGTGCTGTGGCGGCTGCGCTTCGAGCTGATGGAGCGGATCTTCGGCCTGGCCGGGCTGGCGCTGCTGGTGTTCGCGGTCGCGCTGGTGGCGCTGCCGACCGACTGGCCGGCACTCGGGGAGGGCGTGTGGCAGGTCAGCGCGTCCGGGCACGGCTGGCCGCTGTACTGGTTCGTGGCGGTGGCGCTGTTCGCCTCGACTGTGAGCCCGTACGAGGTGTTCTTCTTCTCCTCCGGCGGCGTGGAGGAGCGGTGGGGCGCGGCGGACCTGGCGCGGGCCCGCTCGAACGTGCTGATCGGCTTCCCGGTGGGCGGGTTCCTGGCGTTGTCGCTGGTCGCCGTGGCGACGGTGGCCTACCACCCGTCGGAGGCGTCGTTGAGCACGCTCGACGAGGTGGCGCGGCCGGTGGCGACGGCGCTCGGCGGCGCCGGCCTGGCCGCCGCGGTGCTCGCGTTCTTCGCGGTGACGTTCGGCGCGGCGCTGGAGACCGGGCTGTCGGCGGCGTACGCGGCGGCGCAGTACTTCGGGTGGCAGTGGGGCAAGCGGGTCCGCCCCCGGGAGGCGGCCCGGTTCCACAGCGTGCTGCTCGTCGGGCTGCTGCTCGGTGTGGTGATGCTGATGACGACGGTGGACCCGGTGCGGCTGACCGAGTACATGCTGGTGCTGAGCGCTGTGGTGCTGCCGCTGACGTACCTGCCGATCCTGGTGGTCGCCAACGACCGCGGGTATCTCGGCGACCGGGTCAACGGGCGGTGGATGAACCTGCTCGGCGCGGTGTTCCTGCTGCTCATCGTCGCGGCGTCGGTGGCGGCGATCCCACTGGCGATCATGACGGGGATAGGGCGATGAGGGTCCAGCTCGCCAAGCGGCTGCTCGACCGGCAGATCGTCGACGTGGACGGGCGGCTGGTCGGGCGGGTCGACGACATCGCGTTCGCCGTCGACGACGAGGGTTTCCCGTACGTCGACTGCCTGCTCACCGGGCAGGGCGCCCTCGGGGAGCGGATCGGCGGGCGGGTCGGGCGGCTGCTGGTGGCGGTGGCGGACCGGTTCACCGACGACCCGCCGGTGCCGCCGTTACGCGTACCGCTGTCCCAGGTGGCCCGCGTGGACAGCGCGGTGCGGCTGCGCTGCCCGGCTTCGGACCTGCCGCCGTCACCGGTGGAGGCGTGGCTGCGCCGGCACCTGATCGAGCGCATCCCGGGGTCCGGCCGTGCGAGCGGGTGAGCTGCTCGGCCGCACCGCGTACGACCTGCACGGGCGGCGGCTGGGCCGGGTGGTGGACGTGGTGGTGCGTGGCGGGTGGCCCCCGGACCGGCTGCTGATCACCGACGTGATCGTCGCCGGGCACTGGTGGACCCGGGTGATCAGCCGGCTGATCGGCCCCGAGCTGCACCCGTCCGGGCCGTGGCTGCTGCGGGTGATCGCCCGGCTGGTCGGGCGGAGCACCCGTCAGCTGCCCGCCGACGCGGTGCAGCTGCTCCCGCCGGTGCCCGGTTTCCCGTTCGGTCCGCCGGCCGGAGGCCGCTGAAACCGGGCGGCGGGAGAACCGGCGCCGGTCAGCGGCGGGCGTCGTCGAGTTCGGGCGCGTCGGCCGGGTCGGCCGCGTCGCCTGTGGTGTCGTCGTCCGGGGAGCCGTCGTGGCGGCTGCGGCGGCGTACGTGCACCTCGGTGATGGCCCGCTGGTCGACGTCGGCCACGGACAGCTCCCAGCCGTCCACGGTGACCTGCTCCCCCGCCACCGTCGGGATGTGCCCGAGGCAGATCAGCACCAGCCCGGCGACGGTGGTGTAGTCGCCGGCCGGCCGGTTCGGCAGCTCCACGCCGAGGTCGGTCAGGTCGTGCACCGGGAACGTGCCGGGCAGCACCAGCGTGCCGTCGGCCTCGGTCCGCACGGCGCGCAGGTCCCGGTCGGTCTCGTCGTAGATCTCGCCGACGATCTCCTCCAGGATGTCCTCCAACGTCACGATCCCGTCGACCGCGCCGCGCTCGTCGACCACGAGCGCGATGTGCTGGCGTTCGGCCTTGAACTGGCGCAACGCGTCGACCACGGGCAGCGAGTCGGGCAGCAGCATCGGCGGGCGGGCGATCTCGTCGACCGGCCGGTCGTCGGAGACACCCACCAGGTCCCGCAGGTGGATGACGCCCACCGCCTCGTCCAGGCCGCCGTGGCGGACCACCGGCGCCCGGGAGTGGCCGGTCGCGGCCAGGACGAGCCGGGCGGCCTCCGCGGTGGTGCCGCTGTCGAGCGTGAAGACCTGCAACCGGGGTACGAGCACCGCCCGCAACTGCCGGTCGGCGATCTCCACCGCACCGGCGATGATCGTGCGCTGCTCCTTGGTGAAGCCGTGGTTGCCGGCCACGATGTCGCGCAGCTCGTCCGGGCCGATCTCGTCCGGCTCGGCCTTCGGGTCCAGGCCGAACAGGCGTACCACCAGGTCGGTGGTGGCGCCCAGCAGCCAGACGGCGGGCCGGGTGATGCTGGAGAGCAGGTCCAGCGGGCGGGCCACCAGCAGCGCCCACCGCTCGGCCGACTGCATCGCGATCCGCTTCGGCGCCAGCTCGCCGAAGACCAGCGTGACGAACGTGAGCACCAGCGTGACAGCGACGATGGCGACGGTCTCGGCGGCGTTGCCGAACGCGCTGAGCAGCGGCACGAGCGGCCGGGCCAGCGACACCGCGGCGGCGGCGGAGGCGAGGAACCCGGCGAGCGTGATGCCGATCTGGATCGTGGCCAGGAACCGGTTCGGGTCCTTCGCGAGACGGGCGAGGGTCCGTCCGCCGCGGCTGCTGCGCTCCAGCCGCTGCACCTGGCTGTCGCGCAGGGACACCAGCGCCATCTCGCTGCCGGCGAACACCGCGTTGAGGATCACCAGCACACCGACCAGGGCAAGCTGGCTCCAGTAGCTCTGCACGACCGGTTATCTCCCTCGGCCCGATCCGGGTCGGCCGATGGCCGACTCGCCGGCCGGCAGATCCGGTCGGCGTGGCCCTCTGTTGCCCCGCGGGCCCGCCGCTGAATCATGACCGGCTCCGGCGTGACCCGCCGGGACCGGGTCTCAGGCCGGTACGGGCAGGTCGAGCACGTACGCGCCGCCCTCGGAGCGGAATCCGAGCCGGTGGTAGTAGGGGGCGACCATGCCGGGCGGGCTGACCACCCGGCGGAAACCGCGGTCGGTGAACAGCCGGCTGCGCCGGTAGACGAACTCCCCGGGCGTGAAGTCGCGGAACGGCGGGGTCACGTAGTCCAGGTCGATCTGGGCCACCCCGCCCGGTTCGGCGTGCGAGAGCATCACGCCGACCACCTCGTCGGCGCGTACCACCAGGAAGGCCGAGCGGTCCGGGGCGGCCGGGTCCCAGTGGAAGCCGGGGTTGAACCGGGCGATGTCGGCGGCGTGCACCCGCAGCGTGTGCGCCAGGAACGCGTCGCCGGTGCCCACCTCGACCACCTGGTAGGTCTGCTCGTCGTGCCGGGTGGCCAGCAGCTTGCGCAGGTACCAGACGTTGATCACGGTGAGCACCACGTTCAGGCCCACCATCGGCCAGACCTGCACGGCGGCGTTGTAGCCGATCAGGATGAGGCAGCCGACCAGGTTGAGCGCGCGCAGCCGCAGGATCCGGGTCTGCAGCAGGGACCAGACCAGCAGCGCGGAGCCGGCCCAGCCGACGAGTTCCAGCCAGTTCACCCGGGGAGACTAGCGGTCTGCCTGGTCAGACCCCTCGGCGGGCAGCGCCAGCACGTACTCCTCGACCTCGGTGCCGCGCGACGGGGCGTACCCGGAATCCTCGCCGACCACGACGAAGCCGCACTTGCGCAGCACCGCGAGCGAGGCGGCGTTGTCCTTCGCGGCGCGGGCGTGCAGCGGCCGGTGCGGCACCTCGCGCAGCAGCGCGCGCAGCGCGGCGGTGGCGTGGCCGCGCCCCCAGTGCGCCGCGTCGATCCAGTAGCTGACCTCGGTCTGCTCGCCGACCGGGAACGCGGCCACCCGGCCGATCACCTGGCCGTCGACGGTGACCGCGCGGTTGACGATGCGCGCGTCGGCGCGGATGCGCGCCCAGTGCGCTTCGAACGCGGCCCGGTCGGACGGGTCCTTCGGGCCGAACGCGGCCATCCAGTTCGCCTGCGGGTCCTGCTCGTGGGCGAAGAAGGCGGGCAGGTCGTCGTCGCGCACCGGGCGGAGCAGCACCTCGTTTGTCACGGCCGGAACCATACGTGGCCCCACCGACACCCTCGGGACCTCCGGCCCGGTGTGTGTCCCGTCCGGCCCTGCCGCGCCGCCGCCCGGCCCGGCTACCAAGGAGGTGGAACGACGCAGTCGAGGAGGCCGGACCATGTCGAAGTACGTCTACGACTTCATCGAGGGTGACCGCAGCCGGGCCGACCTGCTCGGCGGCAAGGGCGCCAACCTCGCCGAGATGACCCGGCTCGGGTTGCCGGTGCCGCCCGGGTTCACCGTCACCACCGACGCGTGCCGGGCGTACCTGGCCACCGGCGCGCCGCCGGCCGGCCTGTACGAGGAGATCAACGCGCACCTGCGGGAGGTGGAGGCGCGGCTGGACCGGTGGCTGGGCGACCCGCGTGACCCGCTGCTGCTGGCGGTGCGCTCCGGCGGGCGGTACTCGATGCCGGGGATGATGGAGACGATCCTCGACATCGGGCTCAACGACACCACGGTGGCCGGGCTGGCCGCCCGCGCCGGCGACGAGCGGTTCGCCTGGGACTCGTACCGGCGGCTGATCCAGATGTTCGGCCGGACCGTCCACGGCATCCCGGCCGAGGAGTTCGAGCACGAACTGGCCGCGCTGCGGGCCACCGCCGGGCCGGACGGGCCGGGCGCGGGGCAGTTGCGCGACCTGGTCGAGACGTACAAGAAGATCTTCGCCCGGCACGTCGGGCACGACTTCCCGCAGGCCCCGCACGAGCAGCTGTTCCTGGCCGTCCGCGCGGTGTTCGAGTCCTGGCACTCGGAGCGGGCCCGGATCTACCGGCGGCAGGAACGCATCCCGGACGACCTGGGCACCGCCGTCAACGTGATGGCGATGGTGTTCGGCAACCTCGGCCCGGACTCCGGCACCGGGGTGGCGTTCACCCGTGACCCGGCCACCGGCGCCCCCGGCTTGTACGGCGACTACCTGACCGACGCGCAGGGCGAGGACGTGGTGGCGGGCATCCGCAACACGGTGCCGCTGACCGAGCTGGCCCGGCTTGACCCGGTCAGCTTCCACCGGCTGCGGGAGATCATGGCGACGCTGGAGCGGCACTACCGCGACCTGTGCGACGTCGAGTTCACCATCGAACGCGGCCGGCTGTGGATGCTCCAGACGCGGGTCGGCAAGCGCACCGCGGCGGCGGCGTTCGTGATCGCCGCGCAGCTGGCCGAGGAAGGGCTGATCACCGCCGACGAGGCGCTGACCCGGGTCACCGGGGCGCAGCTCGCCCAGCTCATGTTCCCGGCCTTCGACACCGCCGGCGCGCCCGAGCCGCTCGCCGTCGGCGTCGGCGCCTCCCCCGGCGCCGCGGTCGGGCAGGTGGTGTTCGACTCGGCCGCCGCGGCGGCGTCCACCGGACCGGTGATCCTGGTCCGCCCGGAGACCAACCCGGACGACCTGCCCGGCATGATCGCTGCGACCGGGGTGCTCACCTCGCGCGGCGGGAAGACCTCGCACGCCGCGGTGGTGGCCCGGGGCATGGGCCGGACCTGCGTGTGCGGGGCCGAGGCGCTGGGCATCGACGTGGAGCGCGGCGAGTTCACCGTCGGCGAGCAGGTGGTGCGCGCCGGCGACCTGATCTCGATCGACGGCACCAGCGGGCGGATCTGGCTCGGCGAGGTGCCGGTGCAGCCGTCGCCGGTGGCCCGCTACCTGACCGGTGAGCTGCGGCCGGAGGCGGACCCGCTGATCGCCGCCGTGCACCGGCTGCTCGGGCACGCCGACGCGGTGCGCACGCTCGGCGTCCGCGCCAACGCGGACACCCCCGACGACGCCCGCCGGGCCCGCGAACTCGGCGCCGCCGGGATCGGGCTGTGCCGCACCGAGCACATGTTCCTCGGTGAGCGCCGGGAACTGGTCGAGCGGCTGATCCTGGCCGACGGCCCGGCCGAGGTGGGCGCGGCGCTGGACGAGCTGCTGCCGTTGCAGCGGGCCGACTTCCTCGGGCTGCTCACCGCGATGGACGGGCTGCCGGTCACCGTCCGGCTGCTCGACCCGCCGCTGCACGAGTTCCTGCCTCCGCTGGCCGAGCTGACCGCCCGGGTGGCGGGCGCGCAGGCGCGCGGCGAGGAACCGGGCCACGACGGTGTGCTGCTGGCGGCGGTGCGCCGGATGCACGAGACCAACCCGATGCTGGGGCTGCGGGGCGTCCGGCTCGGCCTGGTGGTGCCGGGCCTGTTCGCCATGCAGGTGCGGGCGCTGGCCGAGGCGGCCGCGCAGCGGGTCCGGGCCGGCGCTGACCCGCGCCCGGAGATCATGGTGCCGCTCGTCGGGGACGTGCGGGAACTCGCCGCCGTGGCGGACGAGGCACGGCGGGTGCTGGCCGAGGTGCCGGGCGCACCGGACATCCCGATCGGCACCATGATCGAGACGCCCCGGGCGGCGCTGACCGCCGGGGAGATCGCCGCCGAGGCGCACTTCTTCTCCTTCGGCACCAACGACCTGACGCAGATGACCTGGGCGTTCTCCCGCGACGACGTGGAGGGGGCGTTCTTCTCCACGTACCTGGAACGGGGGATCTTCCCGGTGTCGCCGTTCGAGAGCATCGACGCCACCGGCGTGGGCCGGCTGGTCCGCCTCGCTCTCGCCGAGGGGCGGGCGGCCCGGCCGGACCTGACCGTCGGCGTCTGCGGTGAGCACGGCGGCGACCCGGACTCGATCGGGTTCTTCGCCGACGCCGGGCTCGACTACGTCTCCTGCTCGCCGTACCGGGTGCCGGTGGCGCGGCTGGCCGCCGGCCGGGCCGCGGTCGAGGCCCGTACCGAGAAGTCCGACTCCCGCTAGGAGGGCAGCGTCATGACCGCCATCTTCAACCCGACCGGACCGGCGGTCGCGCCGGTCCCCCGGCCCGCGCCGCCGCAGGCCGCGACACCCGCCCCCGCCCCGGCCGGAGCCGTCGGCCCGGTGCTGGAGCTGCCCGGGGACGCCGCGCTGGTGCCGGTGAACCGCGACGGCCGCCCGGTCGGCGTGTTCGTCGCGGCCGGCGGCCGGGTCCGCTACCGACGCGTGGTCGAACCGGACCAGCTCGTCGCCGCCGCCACCGGGGCGTTCGCGGTGGCCGCGCTCACCGCCGCCGTGGCGGTGTGGTCCCGGCGCCGCCCGCCGTCCGTCGGCACCGTCACGATGGGGCCCGGCGGGTGGGTCAGCCTGCGCGGCGTGCCGGCGCCGCGGCTGCGCCCGGACCACAGGCCCTGGTGGGCGCGCGTGCTGCGGGCCCGCCGCCTGGTCGCCGAGCGCTGACCACCCAGGGGTACGGCCACCGGTACGTCACCGGCGGCCGTACCGCCGTTCCCGGCCGGGAAGGGGCCGTTGGTCCCGGGTCACCGCGGTCCTGCGCCCCTGCCCGGCAGCGCCCGGACCGACGACGCTGAGGGTGAGAACGAGAGCGAGGGAGGCCCCCGATGCGCGCCAGTGTCGTCACCGCGTTCGACCGTCCGATGGAGATCACCGAGCGTCCCGTGCCGGAGGCCGGCCCGGGCGAGATCCTGGTCCGCGTCGAAGCCAGCGGACTCTGCCACACCGACATACACGCCGCCCGCGGCGAGTGGCCGGTGAAGCCCACCCCGCCGTTCGTACCCGGTCACGAGGGCGTCGGCCTGGTCGAGCAGGTCGGTCCCGGCGTCACCGAGCACGCCGTCGGCGACCGGGTCGCGCTGCCCTGGCTCGGCTGGGCCTGCGGCACCTGCTCGTACT
Source organism: Micromonospora sp. CA-248089 (assembly GCF_050948515.1). Classification (NCBI taxonomy): domain Bacteria; kingdom Bacillati; phylum Actinomycetota; class Actinomycetes; order Micromonosporales; family Micromonosporaceae; genus Micromonospora; species Micromonospora sp. CA-248089. Next base: position 2,543,407 of record NZ_CP192016.1, on the reverse strand, counting down.
GCGTGACCGGCTGGGAGACGCTGTGCGAGTCGCAGCGCAACACCGGCTACAGCATCGACGGCGCGCACGCCGAGTACGCGGTGGCGTCGGCCCGCTACGCGGTCCGCGTGCCCGACGGCGTGGACCCCCTCGAAGCCGCGCCGCTGACCTGCGCGGGCGTCACCACGTACAAGGCCGTCAAGGTCGCCGGGGTACGGCCGGGCGAGCGGGTCGCGATCTTCGGCATCGGCGGCCTGGGCCACCTCGCGCAGCAGTACGCGCAGATCTTCGGCGCCGAGACTGTGGCGGTGGACGTGACCGCCGAGAAGCTGGACCTGGCCACCTCGCTGGGCGCGGCGCACACCGTCGACGCCGCCACCACCGACCCGGTCGAGCGGATCACCGCGCTGGGCGGCGTGGACGTGGCGATCGTGCTGGCCGCGAGCCCCCGGGTGATCGAGCAGGCCCACCTCTCGCTGCGCCGCGGCGGCCGGCTGGTGCTGGTGTCGCTGCCCGCCGACAACGCGATCACCCTGCCCGTCTTCGAGACGGTGCTCAAGGGCATCACGGTGCTCGGCTCGATCGTCGGCACCCGCGCCGACCTGGCCGAGGTCTTCGCGCTGCACGCCGCCGGCCGTACCCGGGTCGTCTACGAGACCCGCAAGCTGGACGACATCAACGACGCGGTGGACGACGTCCTCGCCGGCCGGGTCGCCGCCCGGCTCGTGCTCCAGCCCTGACCCCCGCCCCCGGTCCCCGCACCCCGCGGGGACCGGGCCACCGCCGACGCCCGGAGAGGGACCGACATGACCGCCACCGAACCCCTGGCCCCCTGGCGCGGATTCCACGCCGGAGCGTGGCAGGAGACAGTCGACGTGGCCGACTTCGTCCGCCACAACCACGAGCCGTACACCGGGGACGCGTCGTTCCTCGCCGGGCCGACGCCGCGCACGCTCGCGGTGTGGGACCGGCTGCGGGAGATGTTCGGCGAGGAGCGTCGGCGCGGCGTGTACGACGTCGACGCGGCCACCCCGTCGTCGATCACCTCGCACGCACCCGGGTACATCGACCGGGAGCGGGAACTGATCGTCGGGTTGCAGACCGACGCGCCGCTGCGGCGGGCGATCATGCCGGCCGGCGGGCTGCGGATGGTGGAGACGGCGCTGCGGGCGTACGGCCGTGAACCGGACCCGCGCGTGCACGAGATCTTCACCCGGTACCGCCGCACGCACAACGACGCGGTGTTCGACGCGTACCCGGCGAACGTGCTGGCGGCGCGGCGGTCGCACGTCATCACCGGGCTGCCCGACGCGTACGGGCGCGGGCGGATCATCGGCGACTACCGCCGGGTGGCGCTGTACGGCGTGGACCGGCTGGTCGAGGAGCGCCGCGCGCTCAAGGCGGCGCTGGACGAGCGGCGCAGCACCGACGACGTGATCCGCGACCGGGAGGAACTGGCCGAGCAGATCCGCGCGCTCGGCGAGCTGAAGGAGATGGCCGCCTCGTACGGCTTCGACATCTCCCGCCCGGCCGCCACCGGCGCGCAGGCGATCCAGTGGCTCTACTTCGCCTACCTGGCCGCCACGAAGGAGCAGAACGGCGCCGCGATGTCGCTGGGCCGCACCGCCGGGTTCGTCGACGCGTACCTGCGGCGGGACATCGCCGAGGGACGCCTGGACGAGAGCGGCGCCCAGGAGCTGATCGACGACTTCGTGATCAAGCTGCGGATCATCCGCTTCCTGCGCACCCCCGAGTACGACCAGCTGTTCTCCGGCGACCCGACCTGGGTCACCGAGTCGCTCGGCGGGATGGGCGCGGACGGACGGCCGCTGGTCACCCGCACCGCGTTCCGCTACCTCCAGACGCTCTACAACCTCGGCCCGGCGCCCGAGCCGAACCTGACGGTGCTGTGGTCGCCGCGGCTGCCGGAGGGGTTCAAGCGGTTCTGCGCCCAGGTGTCGCTGGACACCAGCGCCATCCAGTACGAGAACGACGAGCTGATCCGCCCGGCGTACGACGACGACACCGCGATCGCCTGCTGCGTGTCGGCCATGCGGGTCGGCCGGGACATGCAGTTCTTCGGCGCCCGGGCGAACCTGGCGAAGGCGCTGCTGTACGCGATCAACGGCGGCCGGGACGAGCTGACCGGCACGCAGGTCGCCCCGCCGGCCGCGCCGGTCGGGGGCGAGACGCTCGACTACGACGAGGTGCTGGCCGCGTACGACCGGACGCTGGACTGGCTCGCGCAGACGTACGTGGACGCGCTGAACGTGATCCACCACCAGCACGACAGGTACGCCTACGAGCGGCTGGAGATGGCGCTGCACGACCACCCGGTGCGCCGGTTCATGGCCACCGGCATCGCCGGCCTGTCGGTCGCCGTGGACAGCCTGTCGGCCATCCGGTACGGCCGGGTGAAGGTGCTGCGCGACGACACCGGCCTGGCCGTCGACTACGCGGTCGAGGGCGAGTTCCCGACGTACGGCAACGACGACGACCGGGCCGACGAGATCGCGGTGTGGCTGGTCGAGACGTTCGCGGAGAAGCTGCGCCGCCAGCGCACCTACCGCGACGCGGAGCTGACCATGTCGGTGCTCACCATCACCTCGAACGTGGTCTACGGCACGCACACCGGCAACACGCCGGACGGCCGGCGCGCCGGTGAGCCGTTCGCGCCCGGGGCGAACCCGATGAACGGGCGGGACACGCACGGCCTGGTCGCCTCGGCGCTGTCGGTGGCGAAGCTGCCGTACGACGCGGCCCGCGACGGCATCTCGCTGACCGGCACCGTCACGCCGGACGGCCTGGGCCACACCCGCGACGAGCGGATCGCGAACCTGGCCGGGGTGCTCGACGGCTACGCCGACGCCGGCGGGTTCCACCTCAACGTCAACGTGCTGGACCGGGCCACGCTGCTGGACGCGATGGCGCACCCGGAGCGGTACCCGCAGCTCACCGTCCGGGTCTCCGGGTACGCGGTGAACTTCGTCCGGCTCACCCCGGAGCAGCAGCGCGACGTGGTGTCGCGGACCTTCCACGGGTCGCTGTGACCGGCCGCCCGCCCGCGCCGCCGGAGGTGACTCCGGCGGCGCCGGGTGCCGTCACCGGCGCGGTGCACTCGTGGGACACGTCGGTCGGGGTGGACGGGCCGGGCACCCGGTTCGTCGTGTTCCTGGCGGGCTGCCCGCTGCGCTGCCGCTACTGCCACAGCCCCGACACCTGGTACGGCCGCAGCGGCCGGCGCCGCACGGTGGACGAGATGGTCGCGCTCGCCGGCCGGTACCGCCGGTTCATCCAGGTCGCCGGCGGCGGCGTCACCGTGAGCGGCGGGGAGCCGCTGCTGCAACCGGCGTTCACCGGCGAACTGCTGCGCCGCTGCCACGACCTCGGCCTGCACACCGCGCTGGACACCTCCGGCTTCCTCGGCGTCCGCGCCGACGACGCGCTGCTGGACGCCACCGACCTGGTGCTGCTCGACGTCAAGGCGGGCAACCCGCAGACGTACCGCCGGGTCACCGGCACCGGCCGGCTCGCGCCGACGTTGCGGTTCGCGCAACGGCTGGCCGACCGGGGTACGCCGATCTGGATCCGGTACGTGCTCGTGCCCGGCCTGACCGACGCGGTCGACGAGGTGCAGCGGGTGGCCGACGTGGCCGCCGGGCTGGCCACCGTGCAGCGCGTCGAGGTGCTGCCGTTCCACCGTCTCGGCGCGCACAAGTACGCCGAGCTGGGGCTGACCTTCCCGCTGGCCGACACCGAGCCGCCGGACGCCGGCCTGCTGGCCCGGGTACGCGGGCAGTTCGCCGCCCGCGGTCTCACCGTCACCTGACCGGTTCCCCGCCGCGCCACTAGGATCGGGGCATGTCTCGTCTGCGCCCGATCGCCCGTGTCCGCCCGCTGGCCGTCACCGGAGCGCGGGCCGTCGGCGCGCAGGCCACCGGCGCGGGTGCGACGGGCGCGCGGGCGCTGGGCGCGACGGCGATCGGCGCACTGGCCTTCGGCGCGTTCGCGCTCGGCGCCGTGGCGGTCGGGTCACTCGTGGTCGGCCGCCTGGCCGTGCGCCGCGCGGTGATCCGCGAGCTGCGCATCGGCCGCCTCGAGGTGGACGAGCTGGTCGTCCGCGACCGCTAGCTCGCCGCGGCGGTCGGATAGCCGTACAGGTCGAGCAGCCGGACCCGGGACGCCTGGAGCCGGTCCACCACCACGCTCATGAACCGGCTGGTGAGCTGGCGGCCCAGCGTGTCGTCGGACTCCATCAGCCGGCGTACCCCGTCGGCGTCGAGTTCGACGGCGGTGCTGCGCTGGGTGGCGACCGCGCCGAACTGCCAGCGGTACGGCGGGAACAGCCAGGACCAGCCGAGCACCCCGCCCGGCCCGATCGTCTCGATGCCCACGTCGCCGCGGCCCGGCACCGGGAAGTCCAGCGCCACCTGGCCGCCGCGGACCAGCCAGAACCGGTCGGCCGGCTGGCCGGCGCGGAACAGCCGGTGCCCGGGATGCCAGACCACCGGACGGGCGTAACCGGTGAGCCGGGGCAGCCACTCGTCGGGTAGCCCGGCCAGGAAGGGGTGGACGCGGAGCATCTCCAGCGGGGTCATCGCGCCTCCAGGATCGACAGGAGGGGAGCACTGGTTCCCATTCCACCCCGCCACCGCCCCGGCCGGTAGGGGCCGTTGGTCCCGGCTGTGCCGGGCGGATCGACTCTGCCCAGGTGGGAGCCGTCGGCGCAGGCTGAGAGGGAGCCGAAGGAGGACGTGATGACCGACAGGACCGGTGCCCCCGTCGTGGTGGGCGTGGACGGCTCCCCGTCCGCGCTGGACGCGGTACGGCTGGCCGCACGCGAGGCGGTGCTGCGGCACCGGCCGCTGCGGGTGGTGAACGCGTTCCTCTGGCCGCTGGTCGGCACGCCGCTGGGCATGGTCGCCCCGGTGCTGCCCGACATCGAACTGCGGCAGGAGGCCGAGAAGCTGGTCGAGGAGGCGGTGGACGAGGCCCGCAAGGTCGACGCCGACCTGGCGGTGACCGGCGCGGTGGTCGACGGCGGGCCGGTGGCGGTGCTGCTGCGGGAGAGCCGCGACGCCGCGCTGCTCGTGCTGGGTCACCGGGGACTGGGCGGCTTCGCCGAACTCCTCGTCGGCTCGGCCGCGGTGCAGCTGTCCGCCCGCGCGGACTGCCCGGTGCTCGTCGCCCGGGGTGAGGCCCGCGCCGACGGCCCGGTCGTGGTCGGCGTGGACGGCTCCGCGCTGTCCGACGAGGCGGTCGGTTTCGCGTTCGCCGAGGCCGCGGCGCGCGGCGCCGAACTGGTGGTGGTGCACAGCTGGCTCTACCCGCAGCCGGTGAGCTACCGCGAGGCGTTCGGCGACGTCCTGCCGCTGGCGTACGACCCGCGGGAACTGCGCGCCGACGAGCAGCGGGTGCTGGCCGAAGCCGTTGCCGGCTGGGCCGAGCGCTACCCGGAGGTCACGGTACGGCCGAAGCTGGTCGCCGCCGCCGCCCCGGCCCGGGTGCTGGTCGAGGAGTCCGTCGGCGCGCAGCTGACGGTGGTCGGCGCACACGGGCGCGGTAGCCTCGGTGCGCTGCTGCTCGGCTCGGTCAGCCACGCCGTGCTGCATCACTGCCACAGCCCGCTGGCCGTCGTCCGGCACCGGGGGAACCGCGCCCACTGAGCCGGTTCCCCGGCCCGGACGGGGCCTGCACCGCCACAATGGCCTGAGCCGACCGGAGGGAAAGCACCAGATGAACCGACCCGTCGTGGCGGGAGTGGACGGATCGCCGTCCAGCCTGGCCGCCGCCGACCTGGCCGCAGCGACCGCCGTCGCCCGTTCCCGGCCGCTGCTGCTGGTGCACGGCTACCTGCACCCGCTCGGCTACGGCGTGCCGCTCAACCCGTACGACCTGGGGTTGCCGGCGCCCACCGCGGAGTCGGAGAAGATGCTGGAGTCGGTCGCCGCCGACCTGGTCGAGCGGCACCCGGGCCTGCGGGTGCAGGTGCGCCAGGTGGCCGGCGGTCCGGGCGCGACGATGGTCGAGGAGTCCCGCCGCGCGGAGCTGGTGGTGGTGGGCAGCCGGGGCGTGGGCGGCTTCGCCGGCCTGCTGCTCGGCTCGGTCGGCGGGCAGCTCGCGCAGCACGGGCACTGCCCGGTGCTGATCGTCCGACCGGAGGAGCAGCCGATTCCGGTGGACGGACCGGTGCTGGTCGGGGTGGACGGCTCCGACCCGGCTGCGTACGCGATCGAGCTGGCCGCGGACGAGGCCGAGCGTCGCGACGCGGAGCTGGTGCTGCTGCACGTCCGGTCGCCGGAGCGCGGCGCGGTGGCGCCGGAGGTCGCGGCGGAGGCGTCCACCGCCGAGCGGGCCGAGGCGGCGGGGCTGCTGGTGGAGGCCGCGGACCGGGTCCGGGCCGCGCACCCGGGCCTGCGCGTGACGGAGCGGGCCGTGACCGCCGCCTCGCCGGAGACCGCGCTCGTGGAGGCCAGCGGCGAGGCGTCGCTCGTGGTGGTCGGCTCCCGGGGCCGGGGCGGCTTCGTCGGCCTGCTGCTCGGCTCGGTCAGCCAGGCGCTGGTGCAGCATGCCCACTGCCCGGTGCTCGTCGCCCACCGGCCCGAGCCGGCCGACGACTGACGCGCCGCGCGAGGCGGCCCCGCTCCGCTCGCTGGGCAGGCCGGCCCGGTCCAAGGGATGCCTTCTGAGCGATATGACTGAGAGGCACATTTATGCCTCTCAGTCATATCCGGTTTCCGGCATGGTTCGTCGTCGACGGCCACGCCCGGTAGCGGTCGGCTCCGCGCCGACCCGCCCGGGCGTCAGGACGGGTCGCGGCCGGCGAGCAGGTCGGCGAAGTCGGTGGTGAGCGCGAACGGGTCGGCCGGGCCGGTCGCGGGCGGGCGGCGGTCCACCTGCTCGGCCAGTTCGGCTCCGGCCCGGCGGATCCGGGACCGCAACGCGCTGTCGCCGTCGTCGCCGGCCCAGTCCTCGGGCGCGGCGAACACCGCCGTGGGCAGCGTCGCCGCCCGCAGGTACGTGAACATCGGCCGGACCGCGTGCTCCAGCGCCAGCGAGTGCCGGGCGGTGCCGCCGGTCGCCCCGATCAGCACCGGCTTGCCCGCGAGGGTGTCCCGGTCGACCACGTCGAAGAACGACTTGAACAGCCCGTTGTAGGACGCGTTGAAGATCGGCGTCACCGCGATCAGCCCGTCGGCGGCGGCCACCTCGTCGAGCGTGCGCCGCAGCGCGGCCGGCGCGAAGCCGGTGAGCAGGTGGTTCACCACGTCGTGGGCATGCTCGCGCAGCTCCACCACACGCAGCTCCACGGTGGCACCGCGGTCGGCCAGCTCGTCGCGGGCGGCCGCGGCGAGCTGGTCGGCGAGCAGGCGGGTGGACGACGGCTGGGCGAGACCGGCCGAGACCACCGCCAGGGTACGGCTGGTCATCGCTGCTCCCCGGCGGCCGGGGCGGCGTCGCGGGCGGCCAGGAGGCCGGCGTGGGTGGGCGCCTCGGGCACGTGCGCCGGACGCAGCGAGTCGAACTCCTTGCGCAGCACCGGCACCACCTCCTCGCCCAGCAGGTCGAGCTGCTCCAGCACCGTCTTCAGCGGCAGGCCGGCGTGGTCGATCAGGAAGAGCTGCCGCTGGTAGTCGCCGACGTAATCGCGGAAGCCCAGCGTACGGTCGATGACCTGCTGCGGGCTGCCCACCGTCAGCGGCGTCTCCCGGGTGAACTCCTCCAGCGACGGGCCGTGCCCGTAGACCGGGGCGTTGTCGAAGTAGGGGCGGAACTCGCGTACCGCGTCCTGAGAGTTGCGGCGCATGAAGACCTGCCCGCCGAGGCCGACGATGGCCTGGTCCGGCGAGCCGTGGCCGTAGTGCGCGAACCGCTCCCGGTAGAGGCCCACCATCCGCTGGGTGTGCTCCTTGGGCCAGAAGATGTGGTTGGCGAAGAAGCCGTCGCCGTAGTACGCGGCCTGCTCGGCGATCTCCGGGCTGCGGATCGAGCCGTGCCAGACGAACGGCGGTACGCCGTCGAGCGGGCGCGGGGTCGAGGTGAACGACTGCAGGGGCGTCCGGAACCGGCCCTTCCAGTCGACCACGTCCTCGCGCCACAGGCGGCGCAGCAGGTCGTAGTTCTCGATCGCGAGGGGGATGCCGTTGCGGATGTCCTGCCCGAACCACGGGTACACCGGGCCGGTGTTGCCGCGCCCCATCATCAGGTCCACCCGGCCGTCGGCCAGGTGCTGGAGCATGGCGTAGTCCTCGGCGATCTTCACCGGGTCGTTCGTGGTGATCAGCGTGGTCGCTGTCGACAGCAGCAGCCGTTCGGTGCGCGCGGCGATCCAGCCGAGCATGGTGGTCGGCGACGACGGCACGAACGGCGGGTTGTGGTGCTCGCCGGTGGCGAAGACGTCCAGGCCGACCTCCTCGGCCTTGAGCGCGATGGCGGTCATGGCCTTGATCCGCTCACGCTCGGACGGCAGCCGCCCGGTCGTGGGGTCGGCGGTGACGTCACCGACGGTGAAGACTCCGAACTGCATGACCAGCTCCTCGCGTGGGGTCCGGACCGGTCGCCCGGGATCGCTCCTCACAACATATTTGACGAGTCAACTATTCCGGCCGTCGCCCGCCCCGGCGTGGCCCGGATCACGTGCCACCCACCGACTACCCTTGCCGCGATGACGTACCCCTGGCTCGATGCACCGGCCGCGCAGATCGCCGACACCGCCCGGACCCTGCTCGGGTGGACCGTGTCGGCCGGCGGCGTCACCGTCCGGCTCACCGAGGTCGAGGCGTACGCGGGCACCGGCGAGGACCCGGCGTCGCACGCCCACCGCGGACCGACGCCGCGCAACAGGGTCATGTTCGGGCCCGCCGGGCACGTCTACGTGTACTTCGTGTTCGGCATGCACTGGTGCGCGAACATCGTCTGCGGCCGCGACGGCGAGGCGGCGGCCGTGCTGCTGCGCGCCGGCGAGGTGGTCGACGGCGTCGAGATCGCCCGGGAGCGCCGGCCGCGCGCCGCCGACCGGGAACTGGCCCGGGGTCCGGCTCGGCTGGTCACCGCGCTCGGACTCGGGCGGGACGCGAACGGCACCTCGGCGATCGACGGCAGCGGCCCGCTGCTGCTGACGCCACCGGCGAGCCCGGTCGACCCGGCGCGGATCGTCGCCGGGCCCCGCGTCGGGGTCGCCGCCGCGCACGACCTGCCGTGGCGGTTCTGGCTGGCGGACGAGCCGAGCGTGAGCGTCTACCGGCGGCACACCCCGCGTCGCCGGCCCGCCTCGGCGCGCAACTCACCGGCCTGAACCGGCCGTTCCGGGCAACCCGGAACACCCCGCAGCGCGTCTGTGGTGCATGACGCGCCGCCTTCTCACCACACCCTGAGGGCGCGACGTTGCGCACGAATGGCTTTCAACAGGGTGTTGACAACAGGTCATTCTTGGGTGTGGGATGGACGGCATGGTCACCGTGGACAACGACCCGTTCACCGCTCCGGATGCTGCCCAGGCCCGGGCGCACCGCAACTACGCGGCGCTGCTGCGGATCGCCGAGCGGCACGCCGGCACGAACTCCCGTCGCCGGCGGTACGCCCACCCCGACGTGCCCGACGCCTACGAGGCAGCCACGCTGGTGATGGCGCTCGCCGGGGGCGCCGAGCTGGACGAGGGTGAGGAGCCCGTCGACCAGGCCGACCTGATGGCCGCGCTGACGCTGATCCCGCACGTACGCTCCGAGGTGGACGCGCTGGAGGCCGGCCTGTTGCAGGTGGCCCGCGGGCGGGGGATGACCTGGCAGGCGATCGCCTTCGGGCTGGGGCTGGGCAGCGCCCAGGCGGCCCGGCAGCGCTACGAGCGGCTCACCGTCCGCACCGGCACCGGCGACTGACCGGCGGCGCGCACTGTCACAGGGGCAGGCGAGACTGTGCCGGACGACGGCACGGGAGGACGCGATGACGCGCGAGGAGATGCTGGCCTACTGCCTGGCCAAGCCCGGAGCCTGGCTCGACCGGCCGTGGGAGGGCGACGAGGTGGTGAAGGTGGGCAGCCGGATCTTCGCGTTCCTCGGCTCGCCCGAGGGTGAGGCACGGGTCGGGGTGAAGTGCGGAGCGTCCCGGGAGGTGGCCGACGAGTGGCTGCACCGGTTCCCAGCCGACGCGCGCCCCTCCCCCTACATCGGCCGGTCGGGCTGGAACACGCTGCGGCTCTCCGCCGGCATCCCCGACGACGAGCTGATCGAGGCGGTCGACGGGTCGTACGACGCGGTGGTGGCCAAGCTCCCGAAACGCGAGCGCCCCACCGGCTGATCGGAGAACGCGGAGGAGCACCGGCAGCCTGGGCTGGCTGGACGAACTCGCGCAGACCGGCTAGCGACGCTGAGTGTGCGCCAGATCCGGGGCACCAGCGAGAGCCGCCCCGAGCGGCGGAGATTCGAACTCCGAGACCGAAGCCCAGGTCCCGCTAAGCGGGATCCGTGTTCCACAAGGCAGGACCGTTGTAGATCTTGGAAGCTATGCGCCCCTATAGGGGCCATTTCCTACCAAGATCTCGCGGGGCGCGGCGCGGCGCGGGCGGGGCGCGGGGCTGGTCCGGGACGGAGCGCGGGCGGGGCGCGGGGCTGGTCCGGGACGGAGCGCGGGCGGGGCGCGGGGCTGGTCCGGGACGGAGCGCGCCCTGCCCCGAACCAGCCGCGCAGGTCAGCGGGGGACGACCCGCTCGGCGGCCCACTCCCGCCAGCCGGCCAGCTTGTCCGCCGCGGCGGCGAGCTGGTCGGCCACCGGGCCGGGGCCGGTGGAGCCGGGCGTGATGCGGGCGGCCAGCGCCGAGCGCACCGAGAGCACGTCGCGCACCGACGGGTCCAGGTGCTCGCTCACCGCGGCGAGGTCGGCGTCGGACACCTCATCCAGCGCGCACTCGCGGGCGGCGCAGAGCGCCACCAGCTTGCCGGTGATCTCGTGCGCGTCGCGGAACGGCACGTTGCGCCGGACCAGCCAGTCGGCGACCTCGGTGGCCAGCGAGAAGCCCGACGGCGCGCTGGCCACCAGACGGTCCACCCGGACCGTCATCGTGGAGATCATCCCGGCCAGCGCGGGCAGCAGCAGTTCCAGCGTGTCGACCGCGTCGAACGCCGGCTCCTTGTCCTCCTGCATGTCCCGGTCGTACGTCATGGGCAGGCCCTTGAGCATGGTGAGCACGCTCATCAGGCCGCCGACCAGCCGGCCGGACTTGCCCCGGGCCAGCTCGGCGATGTCCGCGTTCTTCTTCTGCGGCATGATCGACGAGCCGGTGGCGAAGGCGTCGTCCAGCTCGACCCAGCCGAACTCCTGCGACGTCCAGAGCACCACCTCCTCGCCGAGGCGGGACAGGTGCACGCCGATCATCGCGGTGACGAACAGGAACTCGGCCACGAAGTCGCGGTCCGCGACCGCGTCCATCGAGTTGGCGAACGAGGTGCGGAAACCCAGCTCCTTGGCGACCGCCACCGGGTCCAGCGGCAGCCCCGAGCCGGCCAGTGCGCCCGCGCCGAGCGGGCTGATCGCGGTCCGCTCGTCCCAGTCGCGCATCCGCTCCAGGTCGCGCAGCAGCGGCTGCACGTGGGCCAGCAGCCAGTGCCCGAACGTCACCGGCTGGGCGTGCTGCAGGTGCGTCATGCCCGGCGCGGCGGTGTCCACGTGGCGCTCCGCCTGCTCGACGAGGGCCTCGGCCAGCTCGACCAGCCGGGCGGCCACGCCGCGGGCGTGGTCGCGCAGGTAGAGCCGCAGGTCGGTGGCGACCTGGTCGTTGCGGGACCGGCCGGCGCGCAGCTTGCCGCCGAGGCTGCCGAGGCGCTCCAGCAGGCCGCGTTCCAGCGCGGTGTGCACGTCCTCGTCGTCCACGGTCGGGCGGAACGCGCCGGAGGCGCACGCCGCTTCCAGGTCGTCCAGCGCCGCGAGCATCCGGCCCAGTTCGTCCGGGTCGAGCAGGCCGGCGCCGGCGAGGACCCGGGCGTGCGCGCGGGAACCGGCGATGTCGTACGGGGCGAGACGCCAGTCGAACTGGACGCTCACCGACAGCCGCGCGAGCGCCTCGGCGGGACCGCCGGCGAACCGGCCACCCCAGAGGCTCGTCCGGTTGGCGGGGGCGCTGTTCTCGGTCAGGCTCTTGTCGTCCACCCCACCCATTGTGGTGCCCCCCATCAGGCCCCTCCCATCCGGGCGTCCCGTTGCGCGGCCATCGTGCTGGGCAGTCCCCACAGTCGTACGAATCCCTTCGCCAGCGACTGGTCGAACGTGTCGCCGGTGTCGTAGGTGGCAAGGCCGAAGTCGTAGAGGCTCGCCTCGGAGCGCCGGCCGGTGACCACCGCCCGGCCGCCGTGCAGCCGCAGGCGTACCTCGCCGGTGACGTGCCGCTGCGCGTCGTCGATGAACGCGTCCAGCGACCGCTTCAGCGGCGAGAACCAGAGCCCGTCGTAGACGAGCTCGCCCCAGCGCTGGTCGACGCCGCGCTTGAACCGGGCCAGGTCCCGCTCGACGGTCACCGCCTCCAGCTCCTGGTGGGCGGTGATCAGGGCGAGCGCGCCGGGCGCCTCGTACACCTCGCGGCTCTTGATGCCGACCAGCCGGTCCTCGACCATGTCGAGCCGGCCCACGCCGTGCGCCCCGGCGCGCCGGTTCAGCTCCCGGATCGCCTGGTACGGGGTGACCGTCTCGCCGTCGATCGCGACCGGGACGCCGCCGTCGAACGTGATCACCACGTCGTCCGGGTCGCGTTCCGACGCCGGGTCCTCGGTGTACGCGTAGAGGTCCTCGACCGGGGCGTTCCAGATGTCCTCCAGGAAGCCGGTCTCCACGGCCCGGCCCCACAGGTTCTGGTCGATCGAGTACGGCGACTTCGCCGACACGTCGATCGGCAGCCCCTTCTCCTCGGCGTACGCGATCGCCTTGTCCCGGGTCCAGGCGAAGTCCCGGGCCGGCGCGACGACCGTCAGGTCCGGCGCGAGCGCGCCCAGGCCGACCTCGAAGCGGACCTGGTCGTTGCCCTTGCCGGTGCAGCCGTGCGACACGATCGTGCCGCCGTGGGCGCGCGCCGCCGCGACCAGGTGCTTGACGATCAGCGGCCGGGACAGCGCGGACACCAGGGGGTAGCGGTCCATGTAGAGGGCGTTGGCCCGGATCGCCGGCAGGCAGTAGTCGGCGGCGAACTCGTCGCGGGCGTCGACCACCTCGGCCTCGACGGCGCCGCAGTCGAGCGCGCGCTGCCGGATCACGGCCATGTCCTCGCCGCCCTGGCCGACGTCGACAGCTACCGCGATCACCTCCGCGCCGGTCCGTTCGGCCAGGTACGGGATGGCGACCGAGGTGTCCAGGCCCCCGGAGTACGCCAGCACGACCCGCTCGGTCACGAGGTGCCCCCTTCGGCGGTGTCGTCGCGGCGCGCCCAGGCGGCGAGCCGCTCGCCCAGCGCTGCGCCGCCGTCGGCCTCACGGGCCACGACGAGGATGGTGTCGTCGCCGGCGATGGTGCCGACGATCTCGGTCAGGCCGGCCCGGTCCAGCGCGCTGGCGAGGTACTGCGCGGCGCCCGGCGGGGTGCGCAGCACCGCGATGTTGCCGCTGGAGTCGACGCCGTTGAGCAGCTCACGCAGCAGCCGGACCAGCCGGGCCGGCGCTCCCTCGGCGTCGCGCAGCGGCCGGTGCCCGTCCTCCGGGATCAGGTAGACGCCCCGCCCGTCACCGCCGCGCGCGGTCACCGCCCCCAGTTCCTTCAGGTCGCGCGACAGCGTGGCCTGGGTGACCTGGATGCCGTCCCCGGCGAGCAGGTCGGCCAGCTCGGTCTGCGAGTGGATCGGGGTGTCGCGGATCAGCTCGACGATGCGGGCGTGCCGCGCGGCGCGGGTCAGCGGAGCGGTCATGCGGATTCCTCCAGGAGAAACGTCAGCAGCGCCTTCTGGGCGTGCAGCCGATTCTCCGCCTGGTCGAACACCGCGCTGTGCGGGCCGTCGAGCGCCTCGTCGGTGATCTCCTCGCCCCGGTGGGCGGGCAGGCAGTGCAGCACGATCACGTCGGCGTCGGCGTGGCCGAGCAGCGCGTCGTTGACCTGGTACGGCAGGAACGGGGTGATCCGGTCCAGCCCGTCGGACTCCTGCCCCATCGACGTCCACGTGTCGGTGGCGACGACGTGCGCGCCGCGTACCGCCGCGGCCGGGTCGGTGAGCACCTGGACCGAGCCGCCGGTGGTGGCGGCGATCTTCTCGGCGCGGGCCACGATCTCCGGGTCCGGCTGGAACCCGCCCGGCCCGGCGATCCGCACGTGCATCCCGGCGGTCGCGCCGGCCAGCAGGTACGAGTGGGCCATGTTGTTCGCCGCGTCGCCCACGTACGTGAGGATCCGCCCGGCGGTGCCGCCGAAGCGCTCCCGCACGGTGAGCAGGTCGGCCAGCAGCTGGCAGGGGTGGTACGTGTCGGTGAGCGCGTTTACGACCGGCACTGTCGCGTGCTCGGCGACCTCGGCGATCCGGTCGTCGCCGTGGGTGCGCAGGACGATCGCGGCGACGTAGCGGGACAGCACCCGGCCGGCGTCGGCGAGCGTCTCGCCCCGGCCGAAGTGGGTGACCTGGGTGTCCACCACGAGCGGGTGCCCGCCCAGTTCGGCGATGCCCACGTCGAACGAGATCCGGGTGCGCAGGCTCTGCTTGTCGAACAGCACCGCCACCGACTTCGGCCCGGCCAGCGGCTGGTGCCCGTACCGGTCGGCCTTCATCCGGGCGGCGAGATCGAGCACGGCGGCCTGCTCGGCGGGCGTGAGGTCGTCGTCGCGCAGGAAGTGGCGGATCATGCGGGAGCCTCCGTCGGGGTCGTGGCGTCGGACGCGGCGTCGGCGGCGGGCGCTGCGGCGCCGGTGGAAGGGGGCGGCGCGGCGGCGGACAGCGCGGCCGGCAGGGCGGCGAGGAACGCGTCGGCCTGGGCGGCGGTGAGGATCAGCGGCGGGGCGAGCCGGACCACGTCCGGCTGCACCGGGTTGACCAGGAAACCCGTCTCGCGCAGCGCGGCCGCGGCAGCGGCGGAGACCGGCTGGTCAAGCACGACGCCCAGCAGCAGCCCGGCGCCGCGTACCTCGCGGACCAGCGGATGCCCGAGCGCCTCGACGCCGCGCCGCAGCCGCTCGCCGATCCGCTTGACGTGGTCGAGCAGGCCCTCGTGGGCGATCGTGGAGACGACGGCGAGCGCGGCGGCGCAGCTGACCGGGTTGCCGCCGAACGTGGTGCCGTGCGAGCCGGGGGTGAGCAGGTCGGCGGCCCGGCCGAAGGCCAGGCAGGCGCCCAGCGGCAGCCCGCCGCCGAGACCCTTGGCGAGCGTGATGACGTCCGGCTCGACGCCCTCGGCCTGGTGGGCGAACCAGTGGCCGGTCCGGCCGACGCCGGTCTGCACCTCGTCCAGCACCAGGAGCGCGCCGTGCGCGGCGGTGATCCGCCGGGCCGCGGCCAGGTAGCCGGGCGGCGGGACGACCACGCCGTTCTCGCCCTGGATCGGCTCGATGATCAGCATGGCGGTGTCGTCGGTGACCGCCTCGGCCAGCGCGTCGGCGTCGCCGAACGGCACGTGGGTCACGTCGCCGGGCAGCGGGCGGAACGGGTCGGCCTTCGCCGGCTGCCCGGTCAGCGCCAGCGCGCCCATGGTCCGGCCGTGGAATCCGCCGTGGGTGGCGACCACGTGCCGGCGGCCGGTGAGCCGGGACAGCTTGAACGCCGCCTCGTTGGCCTCCGCGCCCGAGTTGGCGAAGAACACCCGGCCCGGGCGGCCGGCCAGCGCGAGGAGCAGCTCGGCCAGCGCCACCGGTGGCTCGGCGACGAACAGGTTCGACACGTGCCCGAGCGTCGCGACCTGCTTGCTGACGGCGGCCACCACCGCCGGGTGGGCGTGGCCGAGCGCGTTGACGGCGATGCCGCCGAGCAGGTCGACGTACTCCCGGCCGGCCTCGTCGACCACGACGGCGCCGGAGCCGGAGACGAGCGCCAGCGGCGGCGTGCCGTAGTTGTCCATCATGGTGGCGTTCCACCGCTGCAGCAGCGTGCTCATGAGTCGATCACCATGGTTCCGAAGCCCTCCGACGTGAACACTTCCAGCAGCGTGGAGTGGGCGACCCGGCCGTCGACGACGTGCGCGGCGGGCACTCCCCCGCGCACCGCCCGCAGGCAGGCCTCCATCTTCGGGACCATGCCCGACTCCAGGGACGGCAGCAGCTTCGCCAGGTCGTCCGCGGTGATCTCGCTGACCAGGCTGGACGTGTCGGGCCAGTTCGCGTACAGGCCCGGCACGTCGGTCAGCACGACCAGCTTGCGGGCGTCCAGCGCCACCGCGAGCGCGGCGGCGGCGGTGTCCGCGTTGAGGTTGTGCAGCACCCCGTCGGCGTCCGGCGCGACTGTCGAGATGACCGGGATCCGGCCGGCGGCGATCAGGTCGGTGACCGCCGAGATGTTCACCGACTCCACGTCGCCCACCTGGCCCACGTCGACCGGTTCCCCGTCCACGTACGCGGGGCGGCGCACCGCGGTGAACAGCCCGGCGTCCTCACCGGAGAGTCCGACCGCGTACGGGCCGTGCGCGTTGATCAGCCCGACCAGCTCACGGCCGACCTGACCGACCAGGACCATCCGGACCACGTCCATCGCCTCCGGGGTGGTGACCCGCAGGCCGCCCCGGAACTCGCTGGCGATGCCCAGGCGGCCGAGCATGGCGGAGATCTGCGGACCGCCGCCGTGCACCACGACCGGCTTGAGGCCGGCGTAGCGCAGGAACACCATGTCGGCGGCGAAGGCGCGCTGCAGTTCGGGGTCGACCATGGCGTTGCCGCCGTACTTGACCACGACGGTGGCGCCGGAGAAACGGGCCAGCCAGGGCAGCGCCTCGATCAGCGTGGCGGCCTTGGCCTGGGCCCGGGTGAGGTCAGCGGAGAGATTCATGCTGAGCCCGCCTTTCGTTCGCGACTGCGGGACTCCGCTTCGCTACGTTCCTCGCGCTCACCGAGCCCGCCTTTCGTTCGCGACTGCGGGACTCCGCTTCGCTGCGTTCCTCGCGCTCACGTCGAATAGGCCGAGTTCTCGTGGACGTACGCGTGGGACAGGTCGTTGGTCCAGATGGTGGCGGCGTCGGCACCGGCGTGCAGATCGATCCGGACGGTGACGCCGCGGCCGGTGAGGTCCACCTTGGCGCGGTCCTCGGCGGCGGCGCCGCCCCGGCACACCCAGATGCCGTTCACCGCGACGTCCACGCCGTCCGGTTCGAACACGGCGGCGGTGGTGCCGACCGCGGCGAGGATCCGGCCCCAGTTCGGGTCGTTGCCGAACAGCGCGGTCTTCACCAGGTTGTTGCGGGCCACCGTGCGGCCCACCTCCACCGCGTCGTCCTCGCTCGCCGCGCCGACCACCTCGATCGCGACCTCCTTGGTCGCGCCCTCGGCGTCGGCCAGGAGCTGCTGGGCCAGATCGTGGCAGGCGGCGGTGACCGCGGCGGTCAGCTCGGCCGCGGTCGGCTCGATGCCGGAGGCGCCGCTGGCCAGCAGCAGCACCGTGTCGTTGGTGGACATGCAGCCGTCGGAGTCGATCCGGTCGAACGTGATCCGGGTGGCGGCGCGCAGCGCGGCGTCCAGGGCGTCCGGCCCGGCCACCGCGTCGGTGGTGAGCACGCAGAGCATGGTGGCCATGGCCGGGGCGAGCATGCCGGCGCCCTTGGCCATCCCGCCGACGGTCCAGCCCGTACCCTGGGCCACCGTCGTCTTGGGCCGCGTGTCGGTGGTCATGATCGCCTCGGCGGCGGCCGGGCCGCCGTCGCGGGACAGGCCGCGCACCGCGTCGCGTACGCCGGGAAGAAGCTTGTCCATCGGCAGCCGCTCGCCGATCAGGCCGGTCGAGCAGACCGCCACCTCGCCGGCGCCGACAATCAGCCGCGCGTTCGCCGCGGTGATCGCGGCGGCGGTGTGCTCGGCGGTGGCGTGGGTGTCCTGGAAGCCGGCCGGTCCGGTGCAGGCGTTCGCGCCGCCGGAGTTGAGCACCACGGCACGTACGACGCCGCCGTGCACGACCTGCTGGCTCCACAGCACCGGCGCGGCCTTGACCCGGTTGGCGGTGAAGACGCCCGCGACACCGGCGTCCGGACCGTCGTTGATCACGAGGGCGACGTCGGCGGCGCCGGCGGACTTCAGGCCGGCCGCGACACCTGCGGCGCGGAACCCACGGGGGACGGTGACGCTCACGGGGCCACTCCAAACACGGACAGTCCGGTGGTCTCCGGGAGACCCACCATCAGGTTGGCGTTCTGCACGGCCTGACCGGCCGCGCCCTTGCCCAGGTTGTCGATCGCGCTGACCACGATCACCCGGCCCGAGTCGACGTCCACCGTCGCCTGGAGGTGGCAGGAGTTCGAGCCGGCGGTGGCGGCGGTGTGCGGCCAGGCGCCCTCGGGCAGCACGTGCACGAACGGTTCGTCGGCGTACGCGGCGGCCAGCACCGCGCGCGGGTCGGCGTCGCCGGTGGGCACGGCGGTGACGGTGGCCAGGATGCCCCGGGGCATCGGCGCGAGCACCGGGGTGAAGGACAGGCCGGTCGCGCCGGTGGCCTGCTTGATCTCCGGCACGTGCTGGTGCGCGCCCACCTTGTAGGGGGTCAGGTCGCCCATCACCTCGCTGCCGAGCAGGTGGGCCTTGGCGGCCCGGCCCGCGCCGGAGGTGCCGGAGGCGGCGACCACCACCACGTCGTCGGGGCGTACCGCGCCGGCCGCGACCAGCGGGGCCAGCGCCAGCGTGGTCGCCACGGCGTAGCAGCCGGTGCTGGCGACCCGCGTCGCGGCGGCGATCTCGGCCCGTCGGCCGGGCAGCTCGGGCAGCCCGTAGGTCCAGGTGCCGGCGTGCTCACCGCCGTAGTAGCGGGACCAGGCGGCGGCGTCGCGCAGCCGGTGGTCCGCGCCGAGGTCGACCACCTTCACCGAATCGGGCAGCGTCGCGGCGAGCGCCGCGGACTGCCCGTGCGGCAGGGCCAGGAAGACCAGGTCCGCGTCGGCCAGGGTCGCCGGTTCGGTCGCGGCGAACACCAGGTCCAGGCCCGCGAGGTGCGGGTGTACGACGGTGACGGGCTGACCGGCCTGGCTGTGCGCGGTGGCGGCGATCAGCTCGAACTCGGGGTGACCGGCGAGCAGGCGCAGCAGTTCGCCCCCGGCGTACCCACTCGCCCCGGCAACAGCAACCCGAATGCCCATACCCACCTCCGCATGACTATGCAGAGGAGGTTACCCGCCGGGGCCGTGCCACCGCAAGGTCATACGGCGCGTTGCATAGCCATGAAATGACGTTCACCAGCGGCTCGTGTGGGCGGGCGTGTTAAGAGGGGCCCCCTCCTCTACCGGAGGCGTTAAGAGGGGGCCCCTCCTTTCATGCGCCGCGCAGGGTGGCGCCGAAACGCTCGGCGGCGACAGCGACCGCCGCGTCCCGCGCGGCCACCGCCTCCTCGCCCGCGAGGGTCCGGTCCGGGGCGCGAAACGTCAGCTTGTACGCCAGCGACTTGCGTCCCGCACCGAGCTGCTCGGAGGTGTAGACGTCGAACAGCCGGACGTCCTCCAGCAGCGCGCCGGCGCCCTCGACCAGCGCCGCCCGCACGTCGGCCGCCGGCACCGAGTCGTCCACCACCAGCGCCACGTCGATCAGGGCCGGCGGGAACGTGGAGATGGTCGGTCCGGTCGCCAGCGGTGCGGCGGGCAGCGCGTCCAGGTCCAGTTCCATGGCGCTGGTACGCCGGGGCAGCTCCAGTGCCGCCAGCACGGCCGGGTGCAGCTCACCGGCGTGGCCGACGACCACGTCGTCCACCACCAGTTCGGCGCAGCGGCCCGGGTGCCAGGGCGCGCGCTCCCCGGCCCGTACCGTCACCCGGTCGGCGGGGATTCCGGCGGCGTCGAGCACCGCCCGGCCCGCCTCGATCGCGTCCGCCCAGCCGGCCGTGCGGCCCGCGCCCCACCAGCCGGCCGGTTCGATCTCACCGGTGAGCGCGACCGCGACGTGCCGCGGCTGGGCGGGCACCACCGCGTCGGCGGCGGCGAACTCCTCGTCGGTGGGCCGCCGGTCCACGCCCATGGCGGGCGGGGCGCCGGCGCCGGGACGCGGGTGGAAGACGGTGCCGATCTCGTAGATCGCCACGTCCCGCTGGCCCCGGCCGACGTTGCGCCTGACGATGCCGAGCAGCGGGCCGAGCAGCGTGGTGCGCAGCAGCGGCTCCTCCTCCGACAGCGGGTTCGCCAGCCGTACCGCGGGGCGGCGCGGGTCGTCGGCGGGCAGGCCGAGCTGGTCGACCAGCTCCGGCGCGACGAACGGCTGCGCCAGCACCTCGACGTAGCCGCGCTCGGCGAGGGAACGGGCGACGGCCCGGCGGCGCTGCTGCTGCCAGGTCAGGCCCCGGCCCGGCGGCGCGGTGGGCAGCACCGACGGCACCCGGTCGTAGCCGTCGAGGCGTACCACCTCCTCCACCAGGTCGGCCGGGTCGGTCAGGTCGGGCCGCCAGCTCGGCGGCGTCACGGTCAGCACCTCGCCACCCCCGGCGGCGGAACCGCCACCGGTGGTCGTGCCGACGCTGCCCGGGTCCTCGGCGAGCCGGTCGGCGCCGCGGGTGACGGTGCAGCCGACCTGCTCCAGCAGCTCCACCACCCGGTCCGGCGAGTAGGTCACGCCGACCCGGCGCGACGGCAGGTCCACCGGCAGCGTCACCGGCGTACGCGGCGCGACGTGGTCGATGTCGAGCACCTCGGCGCCCGCGGTGCCGCCGGCGAGGTCGGTGAGCAGCCGGACCGCCTTCTCCAGCGCGACGAGCGGCAGCGCCGGGTCCACGCCCCGTTCCCACCGCTTCGCGGCCTCGCTGAACAGCTTGTGCCGCCGCGCGGTACGGCCGACGGTGGCCGGATCCCAGTGCGCCGCCTCGAACAGCACGTTCGTGGTGGAGGAGAGCACCTCGCTGGTCTCGCCGCCCATCACCGCGGCGAGCGAGATCGGAACGCCGGCGTCCTCGCCTGCGAGGGCGTTGGGCAGCCCAGCGTCGCAGATGACCAGGTCCTCGGCGGACAGCGTGCGGTTCACCCCGTCCAGCGTGGTCAGCTTCTCCCCCGCCTCGGCGCGGCGCACCACGAGCGTCCCGGCGATCCGGTCCGCGTCGAAGGCGTGCATCGGCTGGCCGAGTTCGAGCATCAGGTAGTTGGTGATGTCGACGGCGAGCGAGATGCTGCGCACCCCGGCCACGGTGAGGCGCTGCCGCATCCAGCCGGGCGTCTCCACGGTCGGGTCGACGCCGCGCACCATCCGCGCCGCGAACCGGTCGCAGCCGACCGGGTCGCGGACCTCCACCGGGTACGCCGGCTCGGCGGTCGCGCCGGGCGCGGGCGCGTCGGCCGGGTCGCGGAACGGCACGCCGAGCGCGTGCGACAGCTCCCGGGCGATGCCGCGCACGCTCAGCGCGTACCCGCGGTCCGGGGTGATCTCCATCTCGACCACGACGTCGTCCAGGCCGACGACGGGCCGGGCGTCGTCGCCGGGCTGGGCCTTGACGTCCTCGGGCAGCACGACGATGCCCGAGTGGTCGTCGCCGAGGCCCAGCTCCTGCGCGGAGCAGATCATGCCGTGGGAGTTGCGCCCGTACGTCTTGCGCGCGCCGATGGCGAACCCGCCGGGCAGCACCCCGCCGGGGAGGATCACCACGACCTTGTCGCCCACGGCGAAGTTGCGCGCCCCGCAGACGATCTCCTGCGGCTCGCCGGTGCCGTTCGCGGCGCCGACGTCCACCCGGCAGAAGCGGATCGGCTTCTTGAAGCCGGTCAGCTCCTCGATCTCCAGGACCTCGCCGACGGCGAGCGGGCCGGTGACCGACTCGCGCAGGTCCACGACGGACTCGACCTCGATGCCGAGGTCGACCAGCGCCTGCTCCAGGTCACCGGTGGGCAGGTCGACCGGGAGGTCCACGTACTCCCGCAGCCAACTGACAGAGACTCGCATGACTGTTAAACCACCGTTCCCGTAGCTCAGGCGCCGAACGCGCGGGTGAACCGCACGTCGCCCTCGGCCATGTCCCGCATGTCACTGACGCCGTGCCGGACCATCACGGTCCGGTCGATGCCCATGCCGAACGCGAATCCGGAGTAGACCTCCGGGTCGATGCCGCAGGCGCGCAGCACCCGCGGGTTGACCATGCCGCAGCCGCCCCACTCGACCCACTGCGGACCGTCCCGGTGCTCCGGGAACCAGACGTCGAACTCCGCCGACGGCTCGGTGAACGGGAAGTAGTGCGGCCGCCAGCGCGTCTTCGCGCCCTCGCCGAACATGGCCCGGGCGAAGTGGTCGAGCGTGCCGCGCAGGTGCGCCATGGTGATGCCCTTGTCCACCACCAGACCCTCGACCTGGTGGAAGACCGGCGCGTGGGTGGCGTCCAGCTCGTCGGTGCGGTAGACCCGGCCCGGCACCACCACGTAGATCGGCGGCTTGCGGCTGAGCATGGTGCGCGCCTGCACCGGCGACGTGTGCGTGCGCAGCACCAGGCCACTGCCCTCGGGTGCGATGTGGAACGTGTCCATCAGACCGCGCGCCGGGTGGTCGGCCGGGATGTTCAGCGCGTCGAAGTTGGTCCACTCCAGCTCGACCTCGGGGCCCTCGGCCACCTCGTAGCCCATGCCGATGAACAGATCGCTGATCTGCTCCATCAGCACACTGAGCGGGTGGCGGGCGCCGCGCGGCCGGCGGTCGTACGGCAGGGTCACGTCGACCCGCTCCTCGACCAGCACCCGCGCGGCCCGTTCCCGGTCCAGGATCTCCTGCCGGGCGGCGTACGCGGACTCGATCGCCCGGCGGGCCTCGTTGACCCGCTTGCCGGCGTCGGCCTTCGCGGCCGGCGGCAGCGCGCCGATCTCCCGGCGGGCCAGCGACACCGGGGACCGGTCACCGAGGTGCGCGGGGCGCAGCGCGGTGAGCGCGTCCGGGTCGGCGGCCCCGGCGAACGCCTTCTCGGCGTCGGCCACGGCCCCGGCCAGGGCGTCCGGGTCGAGCAGGGCGACCTGCTTCGGGTCGTACGGATCGTTGCGGTAGCTCATGGTGAACGGGCACTCCCTCACGGCGGCGCCGACCCTCACGGGTGGCTAGGCGAGTCTACGGACGCGCGGCTTCGCCGCAGCCCGCCGGTGGGGAGTCGTGCAGGGGGAAGGGTCAGGCCCGCCGCCCGCCGACACCGGCGGGCTGGCTAAACGAACGCCGTGGCGCGTTCATGACGAGGCGGACTCCCCTGCTGTGTCGTGCGTGACCGTGGGCCGACGCAGTGCTCTCGCGGAAGAATACAGGCAGACCGCCGCCGCCGCAGCCAGATTGAGACTCTCCGCGCGCCCGTGCAGCGGCACCCGGACCCGGGCGTCGGCGGCGTCGGTCAGCTCCTCGGGCAGGCCGTGCGCCTCCGAGCCGAACAGCCACGCGGTGGGTGCGGCCAGCCGTCCGGCGTCGGCGAGGTCGTCCAGGTCGCTGTCGCCGTACCCGGTGGTGGCGAAGACGGTGAGGCCGGCGGCCCGCAGCGCCTCGACTGCGGCGAGCGGGTCGGCGGCGCGCACCACGTCGACGTGGAAGAGGCTGCCGGCGGAGGCCCGCACGCACTTGCCGTTGTAGGGGTCGACCGCCTCGCCCGCGAAGACCACGGCGCCCGCGCCCGCCGCGTCGGCGGTGCGCAGCACCGTACCGGCGTTGCCCGGGTCGCGGATCCCGGCGAGCACCGCGACCAGTCGCGGCCCGCGCGCCACGGCCTGCTCCAGGGGTACGTCGAGGTGGCGGCACACCGCCACCAGGCCCTGCGGGGCGACGGTCTCGGCCAGCGCGGCCAGCGCGTCGTCGGTCACCTCGGAGACCGGCACGTCGGCCCGGGCGGCGGCGGCCGCGAGGTCGGCGTACCTGTCGAGTGCCGCCGGGGTGCCGAACAGCTCGACCACGGTGCCGGTGCGGGCGAGCGCCTCCCGGACCGCCTGCGGCCCCTCGGCCAGGAACCGGCCGGCCTGGTCGCGGTCGCGACGGCGCTGCAGCCGCCGGGCGGCCACGATCCTCGGGGTACGCGGGGTGAACGGTCCGGGAACGGCGTCGAGACGCCTCCCCTGCGAATGTGACTGCATGGGAGACGCCTCGATCTGCCGTACAGGGTGGGTCAGGCGGCCTGAGCCGCGGCGCCACCGGTGCCCTCGGCCGCCACGGCGGCGCGGGCCAGCTCGACGATCGCCGCGAACGAGGCGGCGTCGTTGACGGCCATGTCGGCCAGGATCTTCCGGTCGACCTCGATGCCGGCCAGGCGCAGGCCCTGGATCAGCCGGTTGTAGGTCAGGCCGTTGGCCCGGGCGCCGGCGTTGATCCGCTGGATCCAGAGCTGCCGGAAGTCGCCCTTGCGGTCGCGACGGTCCCGGTAGGAGTACTGCATCGAGTGCAGCACCTGCTCCTTGGCCTTGCGGTACAGCCGGGAGCGCTGACCGCGGTAGCCGCTCGCGGTCTCCAGCAGGGTACGACGCTTCTTCTGGGCGTTCACAGCCCGCTTGACGCGTGCCATCTCAACTCCTTCTTCGGTTCAGGTGGCTCGCGTCAGCGGCCGAGCAGCTTCTTGATGCGCTTGACGTCGGCCTTGGCCAGCTCGACGGTGCCGGTCAGCCGACGGGTCTGGGTGCTGGGCTTCTTCTCCAGGTTGTGGCGAAGGCCGGCCTGCTGGGCAACGATCTTGCCCTTGCCGGTCACCTTGACCCGCTTGCCCATACCCGTGTGGCTCTTCATCTTCGGCATTGGAACGTCTTCTCCCCTGTTACTGGCCGCTGGTCTCAGCGGTCGTGCCGGTCTCACCGGCTGCTGCGGTCTCGCCGGCCGCCGGGGTCTCGCCGGCCGGAGCGGCCGGTTCCTCCGCTGCCCGGTCACGCGGTCCACCGCGGGACGCCGTGGCGGCGACCGCGGAGGCCTTGACGGCCCGGTGCGGAGCGAGAACCATGATCATGTTTCGGCCGTCCTGCTTCGGCGCGGCCTCGACGTATCCAAGGTCCGTGATCTCGGACTCGAGCCGGCGCAGGAGCCGGTAACCCAGCTCCGGGCGGCTCTGCTCCCGACCGCGGAACATGATCGTCACCTTGACCTTGTCGCCGGCCTTGAGGAACCGCACCACGTGACCCTTCTTGGTCTCGTAGTCGTGCGGGTCGATCTTCGGCCGGAGCTTCATCTCCTTGATGACGGTCTGCTGCTGGTTACGCCGCGCTTCGCGCGCCTTCAGTGCGCTCTCGTACTTGAACTTGCCGAAGTCCATGAGCTTGCACACCGGCGGGCGCGCCATCGGCGCAACCTCGACCAGGTCCAGGTCGACGTCCGCGGCCAGCTGCAGGGCGCGCTCCAGCGGGACGATGCCCACCTGCTCACCCTCAGGACCGACCAGTCGGACCTCACGTGCCCGGATCTGCTCGTTCACGCGTGGTTCGACGCTGATGGGGCCTCCTCGAGTCGAGTCTCCTACGGTGCCGACTCCGTGGGCTCCCGGGTGGGAGCCGACCCGGAAAGCAGAAGGCCCCGGCGTATGCCAGGGCCCACTCGACCGGTCGGCACGATCACAGGATCGCGCATCCGGCGTCGGGACATGCCCGAAACCGGGGACCGGACCCGGCCACCGTGGCGGCGACTCGGGTGGGAGCGGGCGCTCCGCTTCACGACCGCCCGCGCGTCAGGGACGGGGGCAGTCTGGTCGACTCCGCAACACTACACCCTCGGCCCAGGCCCGCCCAAACCGGGCTCCCTGGTCAGCGGGGTGCCGACTGGCCGGCGGACAGCGCCGCCAGGTGCGCCTGGTGCAGGCGGCGCAGGGCGCGGACCGCCTCGACCGCGCTCTCCTTGTCGGCGGCCTGCAACGCGACCATCGGCAGCAGGTCGTCGTCGTGCAGCTCCAGGCTGGCCCACGGGGCGCCCCGGTCGAACCGGACCCCCCGGATCACCTCCCAGGGCAGCTCGTACGAGCTGATCACGTTGCGCACCCGGACGCCCTTGGCGTCGGCGATCACGCGCGGGCGGGTGAACAGCAGGAAGCCGAGCGCGCCGAAGACGCCCAGGCCGATCATGGCGAACTGGTCGCCGCGCTGGAACGTGCCGTAGCCGTTGCCGGTGGCGCCGGTCAGCGACGTCGCGACGAGGCTGAACACCACGACCAGCGTGACGGCCGACACCCAGCAGACGACCCGGATGCGGCGGGGTCGCACGGTCACCACGGAATCGCTCACCCGACCAGTCTGCCATCCGGTTCGCGCGCGCCTTCGGCCGCCACACGGTCCGGGCCGCGCCGGCCCAGCCCGGTGACCACCACGGCGAGCAGCGTGAGCAGGGCGCCGGCCAGCACCGGCAGCCGGACACCGGGCCCACCGGGCAGGACCAGGTCCAGCAGCAGCGCGCCGCCGAGCTGCCCGGCCACCAGCGCCAGGCCGGTGCGCAGCACCCCGGCGGCGCGTACCCCGACCAGCAGCGAGAGCACGATGCCGACGCCGAGCAGGCCGCCGACGTAGAGCCACCACTGGCCGGGCCAGCGGGGCTGGCTCGCGAGCGCGCCGGTCAGCGCCGCCACCGCGCCGATCACCACGGTGCTGACCGCGAAGTTGACGGCGAGCCCGGCGGCCGGGCCCACGGTGGCGGCGACGCGGCCGTTGAGCGCGGACTGCGTCGCCACCGCCAGCCCGCCCAGGACGCAGAGCAGCACCAGCCCGACCGCCAGGTCACCGACCGGGCGGCCGAGCTGCGCGAGCGCGACAGCGCCGACGCCGAGCACCGCACCGCCGACCCGGGGCACTGTGAGCGGCATCCGCCCGGTCGCGGCCAGCCCGGCCCGGTCCACCGCCAGGCCGCCGAGGCTGCCGCCGGCCACCTGGGCGATCGTGAACACCGCCACCCCGAGCACCGGCACCACCACCGGCGCGACCAGCACGATCACCGCGCCGCCCACCCCGCCCAGGTACGCCCACCAGGGCAGCCCGGAGCGGCGCAGCCCGGCCAGCCCGGCACGCATCGACGGCAGCGCCACGACTCCGGCCAGCACCAGCAGGCAGCCGCCGAGGTTGTTGACGACCGCGCCGAGGACCGGGGCGCCGGTCCGCTCCCCCATCTCGGCGTTGACCGCGCCCTGGGCGGCCGAGGCCACGCCACCGGCCACGACCACGGCGAGCGCGGCCGGAAGCGGCAGCGGCCTCACAGCCGGCAGGCGTGGATGTTGGTGACCAGGATCGCGCGGGCGCCGAGCTCGTACAGCTCGTCCATGATCCGGTGCACGTCGTCGCGGAGCACCATCGCCTGCACCGCGACCCAGCCCTCCCGGTGCAGCGGCGAGACGGTCGGCGACTCGATGCCGGGGGTCAGCGAGCTGGCCCGGTCCAGCAGGCCGGCCGGTACGTCGTAGGCGAGCATCACGTACCGGCGGGCGACGAGCACGCCGTGCAGGCGGCGCAGCAACTGCTCCTGCTGGGGGCCGCCGGGCGCGCCGGCGCGGCGGACCAGCACCGCCGAGGAGCGCAGCAGCGGCTCGCCGAAGACCACCAGGCCGGCCTGGCGCAGCGTCGCGCCGGTCTCCACCACGTCGGCGATCACGTCGGCCACGCCGAGGCGGATGGCGTTCTCCACCGCGCCGTCCAGGCGGATCACGTCGGCCTTGACTCCCGTCTCGGCCAGGTGCCGCTCGACCAGACCGGGGTACGCGGTGGCGATCCGGTGCCCGCCGAGCTGCTGGACCGTGGCCACGTCGTCGGGCCGGGCGGCGAACCGGAACGTGGCCCGCGCGAAGTCGAGGTCGAGGATCTCCTCGGCCGGCGCGCCGGAGTCGATCAGCAGGTCGCGGCCGGTGATGCCGACGTCCAGGTCGCCGGAGCCGACGTAGGTGGCGATGTCCTTGGGGCGCAGGTAGAAGAACTCGATGTCGTTGGGCTCGTCCCGGCAGACCAGGTCCTTCGGGTCGGTGCGCTGGCGGTAGCCCGCCTCGCGCAGCATCCCGGCGGCCTTCTCGGCCAGGGCGCCCTTGTTGGGTACTGCGACACGCAGCATGGGAGTGCTCCTTCGTTCGATCGGATGATCAGCGGACGGGCACTCAGAGATGTCGGTAGACGTCCTTCAGTTCCAGGCCGGTGGCGAGCATCAGCACCTGCGCCTGGTAGAGCAGCTGGGAGATCTCCTCGGCGGCCCGCTCCGGGCCCTCGTGCTCGGCGGCCATCCACGACTCGGCCGCCTCCTCGACGACCTTCTTGCCGATGAAGTGCACGCCCTTGGCGAGCGCCTCCACGGTGCCCGAGCCCGGGGTGCCGGCGGCGGCCTTGGCCTGCAGCTCGGCGAACAACTCCTCGAACGTCTTCACGGAAGGCGATTCTTCCAGCCGCCCCGGGTGAGCGCGCCCACCGGGTCCACCCGCGTCGTCCGGCTCACCCGGGCAGCGCGGCGAGGAAGTCCCGTACCGCGGTGGCGAGCCCGGCGGGGCGCGCGGTCGGCACCGCGTGACCGGCCTCGACTGTCACCAGGCGGGCAGCGGGGATCCGGGCCGCCATCCGCGCCAGCTCGTGCTGCGGCAGGTGGCTGGCGGGACCACCGGCCACCACCAGGGTGGGCGCGGTGATCTCGGTCAACTCCTGCCACCACGCGGGAGGCGGGGCGTTGAGTTCGGCGACGACCGCCTGCCGGGCAGCCCAGTCATAGGGCAGCGGCCCGTCCGGCCGGGACGGCAGCCGAAGGCCGAGCGGCACCGGTGGCGGCGGTTCGACGAGCACCAGCGCCGCCACCCGGCCCGGATACGCCCGGGCGAACAGATGGGCCGCCGCGGCCCCCGAGGAGTGGCCCAGCACCACGACCCGGGTCAGCGCCAGCGCGTCGAGCAGACCTCGCACATCGTCGCGGACCAGCTCCAGCGAGTACGCCGAGGCCGGCCCGGTGGCGCCGTAGCCGCGCAGGTCGGGGGCGTACGTGCGGGTGGTGGCGCCGAGCGCCGCCGCGAGCGCGGCCCAGCTCTCCCCCGATCCCGTGCCGCCGTGCAGTGCCACGAGCGGGCGGCCGTCGGCCGGGCCCCAGATCCGGTACGCCATCCGCAGCCCCGGCAGGTCCGCGTACCCGATCTCCGTCACCGCAGCAGTCAACCACAACGCGGAATTCGTTCGAAGCGGTTCTTTCGAAAGTCTCCTTTTCAAAGTAGTCTTTCGATATGACCGAGCAACGCCCTCGCGAGATCACCGACGTGGAGACGCTCCGCGCGTTCGCCCACCCCCTGCGCCTGCGCATCCTCAACGCCGTCGGCCTGTACGGGCCGCTGACCGCCACCGAGGTGGCCGAGCGGGTCGACGAGAGCCCGGCCAACTGCTCCTGGCACCTGCGCCAGCTCGCCAAGTACGGCTTCGTCGCTGAGGCGGGCGGAGGGACCGGCCGGCAGCGCCCCTGGCGGATGGTCACCGACGGGCACCGATGGGGCGACGGCGACGAGAGCCCCGAACTGGCCCGGGCCGGCGACGCCGCCGCCCGGGTGCTGCTCGACCTGGAGTACCGCAAGCTCTGGGACTGGATGGCGGCCCGCCGGCAGGAGCCCGCCGAATGGCGGGACGCGGGCTTCTTCAACCAGTTCATCGGCTGGTACACGGCTGAGGAACTGGCCGGGCTCCGGGACGAGCTCCGGGCGCTGTTCGCCCGCCACCTCGACCGGCTGGAGGATCCGACCGCCCGGCCACCCGGATCCCGCCCGGTGCGCCTGATGGCGTGGGGCGTACCGGAGGTGGAGCGGTGAGGGCCCTGCTGCGCCGGCCGGACTTCCGGCTGTTCTTCCTCGCGCTGACCGTGAGCATGGTCGCCGAGTCGGTGCTGCTGCTGGCGCTCGCGGTGTGGGTGAAGCAACTGACCGGCTCGGACG
Source organism: Micromonospora sp. CA-248089 (assembly GCF_050948515.1). Taxonomy (NCBI): domain Bacteria; kingdom Bacillati; phylum Actinomycetota; class Actinomycetes; order Micromonosporales; family Micromonosporaceae; genus Micromonospora; species Micromonospora sp. CA-248089. The sequence continues at coordinate 2,513,550 of NZ_CP192016.1, read as the reverse complement.
GGCTGGCCGGTGCCACCTTCGTCGCCCTGACCGCGCCGATGGTGCTCGCGCCGCTGGTCGGCTGGGTGGTCGACCGGGTGCCCCGGCGGAGGCTGTTCGTGCTGCTCAACGCCGGCACCGCCGTACTGCTGCTGCCGCTGCTCACCGTGCACGACGACAGCCGGCTTTGGGTGGTCTACACGGTCGCCGCCGGATACGGCCTGTCCTATCTCGCGCTGGGCGCGACGGTCACCGCGCTCGTGCAGGAACTGGTCCCCGGCACGCTGCTACCCGACGCGAACGGCGCGACGCAGACGGTCAAGCAGGGGCTTCGGCTGGCCGGCCCGCTGCTCGGCGCCGGCCTGTTCGTGTTGCTCGGCGGCCCGGCGCTGGCCGGTGCCTGCGCCGTCGGCTTCATCCTGGCCGCGGTGGCCGGGCTGGGGCTGCGACCGGCGCCGGTCGAGGAGGACGGCGGCGGACACGCGCACCAGAGCCCGGGCCCGGCGGGCACGGCCCACGGCGGACGCGGCGAACTGGTCGCCGGCATCCGCCACCTGGTCGGCGAGCCCGCGCTGCGTCGCGCCCTGGTGGCGACCGTGGCCGCGTCGGTCGGCCTGGGATTCGGCGAGACGCTCTGGTTCGCGTACGTCGACCAGGGGCTCGGGCGGGAGCCCGCCTTCCTCGGTGTGCTGGTGTCGTTGCAGGGTGTCGGCGGTCTGGTCGGCGGCGTCGCCTCGGCGGCACTGGTCCGCCGTCTCGGCGAGCTGGGCGCGATGGCGCTCGCCGTGTCCTGCGTCGCGCTGGCCAGCGTGGCACTGACCCGGCCGGCCCTCGGGCTGGCCGTGGCAGCGAGCGTCCTGATCGGGCTGGGCCTGCCGGTCGCCATGGTGGCGATCATGACGCTGATGCAGCGGCGTACCGCGCCGGATCTGCTCGGACGGGCCTCGGCCGCGCTGGACGCGGTGGCCAGCGGCCCCCAGGCGGCGGCGATCGGCGCGGGCGCCCTGATGGTCGGCCTCGTCGACTACCGGCTGCTCTACGGCGCGATCGGGATCGTGCTGACCGCCACCGCCGGCTACCTGATCACCGGCCGCCGCCTCACCACCCCGGTGGCGCCACCCCTCCTCGGACGCACCTCCCCCGCGCTCCCGCCCGGCGGTAGACAGCGTCCCGCCGCGCGTCGATCATGAAGTTGCCGGCAAACGCCGTCCCTTTTGTCCCCGTCAACTTCATGATCGACCGAGTGGTGGGGAGGGGGTGCGCTCCTGGGGTGACCGGTGGGTCAGGCGAAGCCGACCCGGTGGGCGGACTGGGCGTCGAGGGCGCGCACGGCCAGCGCGGCGTCCAGCGCGGCGACCGTCGCCGACCAGCCCTTGTCCTCGGCCGAGCCGGGCAGCCCGGCCCGGTCCCGGGCCTGCTCGATGGTGTCCACGGTGAGCACCCCGTGCGCCACCGGCTTGCCCTCGTCCAGCGCCACCCGGGTCAGCCCCTCGGTGACGGACTGGCACACGTAGTCGAAGTGCGCCGTCGCGCCACGGACCACCACGCCGAGCGCGACGACCACGTCGAAGCGGCGTGCCATCGCCTGGGCCACCACCGGCAGCTCCACCGAGCCCGCCACCCGGGCCACCACGGCCCGCGCCCCGCACGCCTGCGCGGCGGCCACGGCCCGCTCGGTCATGTGGTCGGTCAGGTCGCCGTGCCACCGGGCGGCCACCACGCCGACAGTCATGCCGGCGGCGTCCACCGCGCTCACGCCCGGCTCACCGAAACCCGCCATCGCCCTACGCTCCGATCTCGTCACCGGCGACCGGGCGGCCCATCGGCGCCTCGGTCACCTCGTCCAGTCCGTCCAGCAGGTGACCCATCCGGTCCCGCTTGGTGCGCAGGTAGCGCACGTTCTCCGGGTTGGACCGCACGGGCAGCCCCTCCCGCCCGGTCACGGTGAGGCCGTATCCCTCCAGCCCGGCCCGTTTGGCCGGGTTGTTGGTCAGCAGCCGCATCGACCGCACGCCCAGGTCGTAGAGGATCTGCGCGCCGGTGCCGTAGTCGCGGGCGTCGGCCGGCAGGCCCAGGTCGAGGTTCGCGTCCACGGTGTCGCGGCCCTGGTCCTGGAGCTGGTACGCCTGCAGCTTGTGCAGCAGGCCGATACCCCGGCCCTCGTGCCCGCGCACGTAGAGGACCACGCCGCGGCCCTCCTGCGCGACCCGGGCCAGCGCGGCCTGCAACTGCGGCCCGCAGTCGCAGCGCAGCGAGCCGAACACGTCGCCGGTGAGGCACTCGGAGTGCACCCGCACCAGCACGTCCCGCCCGTCGCCCAGGTCGCCCATGACCAGCGCGACGTGCTCGGCCGGGTCGTGCTCGGCGCGGTAGCCGAGCGCCCGGAACACGCCGTACGGGGTGGGCATCCGCGCCTCGGCGGCCAGCTCGACCTGCTTCTCGGTACGCCGCCGGTAGGCGATCAGGTCCGCGATGGTGACCAGCGTCAGCCCGTGCTCGGCGCAGAACTTCTCCAGGTCCGGCAGGCGCATCATGGTGCCGTCGTCGTTCACCAGCTCGCAGAGCACGCCGGCCGGGCGCAGCCCGGCCAGCCGGGTCAGGTCCACCGCCGCCTCGGTGTGCCCGGGGCGGCGCAGCACCCCGCCGGCGCGGGCGCGCAGCGGCACCACGTGACCGGGCCGGGCCAGGTCGGTGGGGCCGGTGGCGGCGTCGGCGAGCAGCCGGATGGTGTGCGACCGGTCGGCGGCCGAGATGCCGGTGCTGACGCCCTCCCGGGCGTCCACCGTCACCGTGTACGCGGTGCCGCGCCGGTCCTGGTTCGTGTGGTGCATCGGCGGGAGGTCCAGCCGGTCGCACTCGTCCTCGGTCAGCGGCACGCAGATGTAGCCGGAGGTGTAGCGGACCATGAACGCGACCAGCTCCGGGGTGGCCAGCTCGGCCGCGAAGATCAGGTCGCCCTCGTTCTCGCGGTCCTCGTCGTCGACCACCACCACCGGACGCCCGGCGGCGATGTCCGCCACCGCCTGCTCGATCGAACCGAACGTGCTCATGCCACGGCCTCCGAGTACGTCGCCGGGATCGGGGCGGGCGCGGTCGCGACGGCCCGGGAGGTGCGCCACCAGCTGTACAGGCCGGCGGCGCAGAACGCGCCGTAGACCAGGTACATGGCGGCCGACGGGTAGAAGCCGCCGCGCAGCAGCAGTGGTACACCGACCGCGTCGACGGCGATCCAGATCAGCCAGAACTCGACCCAGCCGCGGGCCATGCCGTAGGTGGCGAGCAGGCTGCCGACCAGGATCCAGGCGTCCGGCAGCGGCCCCCACGAGCCGAGCGCGGCGAGCACCGGGTACGCGGCGGCGGTGCCGACGACGGCGGCGACGAGCAGGCCGAGCCGCTCCGGCCAGGTGGCCCAGCGCGGCACCACGGCCGGCTGGTCCCCGCCACCGCCGCGCCGGTTGCGCGACCAGCGCCACCAGCCGTACACGCTGACGCTGAAGAAGAAGACCTGCCGGCCGGCCTGGCCGTAGAGGTCGTGCGCCTGCGGGGTGACGAAGACGCCGCCGAGGAACACGGTGAGCAGCAGCGCGTTGCCGATCATGCCGACCGGCCAGGCCCAGACCACCCGGCGCAGCCCGAGCAGCGCCGAGGCGAGCCCGAAGCCGTTGCCGACGATCTCCCGGACCAGCACCGGCGAACCGGCCACGTGCACCTGGGCGTCGAGCAGCCAGCCGAGCGGGCCCATCACCGGGCACCCCCCGCACTCCGGTCGCCGAGCAGCCGCTCGACGTACTTGGCCAGCACGTCCACCTCGAGGTTGACCGGGTCACCGACCTGCTTGCTGCCGAGCACCGTGAGTTTCAGCGTGGTGGGGATCAGACCGACCGAGAACCAGTCGTCGCCGGCCTCGGCGACGGTCAGTGAGACGCCGTCGACGGTGATCGAGCCCTTCTCCACCACGTACCGGGCCAGCCCGGCGGGCAGCCGGAACCGCACGGTCTCCCACTGCGCGGCCGGCTCCCGGGCGACGATCTCACCGACGCCGTCGACGTGACCCTGCACCAGGTGCCCGCCGAGGCGGCTGTTGAGCGCGGCGGCCCGTTCCAGGTTGACCGGGTCACCGGGGCGCAGCGCGCCCAGCGCGGTGCGGCGCAGCGTCTCGCCCATCACGTCGGCGGTGAAGACGCCGCCGTCGACGTCGACCACGGTGAGGCAGACGCCGTTGACCGCGATCGAGTCGCCGTGCCGGGCGTCCGAGGTGACGAGCGGGCCGCGGATGGCGACCAGCGCGGAGTCGTCCCCGGTCTCGGTGCTCCGGACGATCTCGCCCAGTTCCTCGACGATGCCGGTGAACATGTCAGGCCTCCCTCTTCCGGGGCAGCGCGGTGATCCGCAGGTCGGGACCGACCCGCGTAACGTCGGTGATCTCCAGGTCGATGGCGTCGGCGATGGTCGTCACGCCGGCGTCGCGCAGCGCGGTCGGGCCGGCGCCGAGCAGCTTCGGCGCGACGTACCCGACGATCTTGTCGACCAGGCCGGCGGCGAGGAACGCGCCGGCCAGCGTGGGCCCGCCCTCCAGCAGCGCGGCCCGCACGCCCCGGTGGTGCAGCTCCGCGAGCAGCGCCGCCAGGTCGACCCGGCCGTCCGGGCCGGCGCCGACCTCCGCGGCGGTGGCCACCCAGGTGCGGGCGGCGCCGTCGCGGACCCGGGCGTCGGCCGGGGTACGCCCCGAGCTGTCCACCACCACCCGCAGCGGCTGCCGGATGGCGAGCGTGCCGTCGCGCAGGTTGCGTGCGGTGAGGCGGGGGTCGTCGGTGAGGACGGTGCCCACCCCGGCGAGCACCGCGTCGACGGTGCCGCGCAGCGCGTGCACGTCGATCCGGGCCGCCTCGGAGGTGATCCACATGCTGGTGCCGTCGGCGGCGGCGGAGCGCCCGTCGAGCGTGGCCGCGTACTTCCAGATCACGAACGGCCAGCCCCGGCGCATCGAGGTGAGCCAGGCCACGTTGCCGGCCTCCGCTTCCTGGCCGCGTACCCCCAGATCGACCTGGACCCCGGCGGCGCGCAGCGTGGCCGCGCCGCCGGAGGCGACCGGGTTGGGGTCGGGGACGGCGATCACCACGCGGGACACCCCGGCGGCGATGAGCGCGTGGCTGCAGGGGCCGGTGCGGCCGGTGTGGTCGCAGGGTTCGAGGGTGACCACAGCGGTGCCGCCGCGGGCGCGCGTGCCGGCCTGGGCCAGCGCGACGATCTCCGCGTGCGGGCCGCCGGCGTACGCGTGGAAGCCCTCGCCGACGACCTCGCCGTCGGCGCCGAGCAGCACGCAGCCGACCACCGGATTGGGGCTCGTGGCGCCGAGGCCGCGCGCGGCCAGTTCGATGGCACGACGCATCGCCTCGTCGACGGAGACGCTCGCCATGGCCGCCTGTCCTCCCGCTCGCCGGTCACGCGCGGGCGGTTCGGGAGCAGCGGCACGAAGGCCGCGGACACGCGGCGGCGGGAAACCCGGGGACGGCAGTGCCGACCCCGGGGAGCCCACGCGGCGGCTGAGGGTGCTCAGCGGCCGGCAGGGGCCTCCCCCGTTCCGCGCGCTGTCTCCCATCCGGACTTTCTGGGGGCGGACGAGCCGCACCCCAACCGTCGGCCCCGGATTCTCACCAGGTCCACCGTTCGGCCGAAGCCGTCCGGGTCGCGGGCTTACCACGGTCGGACCGTGGATCACCGCCGGTTCGGAATTTCACCGAGCCCCGCCAGCGCGTGGTGGGTACACGGGAAGTCTTACACGTTCCGCCCGGCCGTGCGCCACAGAGGCGAGCTACCTCACAGGGCCGGTCAGGTGACGCCGCGACGGCGGTCCACCGCCACGTACGAGCCGGGCTGGCTCTTGGCCACTGTCTTCATCTCCGAGGCCACCGCGATCGCCTCCAGCGGGTCGGTGAACCGCTTGCCGGAATCGGACAGCGACACGCCGATGGAGAGCGTGACGAGCGCGGCGCGGCGGATGTTCCCGCGCCGGTCCTTCAGCTCGACGAAGCCGCGTTCCCGGTCGGTGGCGTCGTAGAGCGCGTCCGCGGCCTTCTCGAAGTCGACCACGGCCCGGCTGGTCAGCGGCCGGACCTGGTTGGGGGCGCAGACGATGACGAAGTCGTCGCCGCCGACGTGGCCGAGGAACGCCGGTGGCAGCCCGATCGACACCACCGCCCGGTGCAGGCTGCGGGCCAGGGCGGAGATGAACTCGTCGCCGCGCACGAAGCCGTACCGGTCGTTGACGCTCTTGAACCGGTCGATGTCGATGTAGCCGACGGCGTAGTCGACGCCGTTGCGCACCCGGTCGCTGATCTCCCGCCGGATCCGGCTGTTGCCGGGCAGGCCGGTCAGCGGCGAGACCTCCCGGAACTCCTTGTTGCGCCGCAGCGTGGAGTTGACCCGGGCCACCAGTTCCAGCGTGTCGAACGGCTTGACCAGGTAGTCGTCCGCGCCGACGCTGAGCCCGTTGACCTTGTCCTGGGTCATCCCCTTGGCGGTGAGCATGATCACCGGCAGGGCCGAGGTCATCGGGTCGGCGCGCAGCCGCCGGGTCAGTTCCAGCCCGTCGATGCGCGGCATCATCAGGTCGACCACGGCGAGGTCGGGCCGCTGCCGCTCGATGATCTCCAGCGCCTCCTGGCCGTCGGCGGCGTGCAGCACCTCGAAGCCGTGCAGGCGCAGGTTGAACTCGACGAAGCGGGCGATGTCCTCGTCGTCGTCGACGACGAGGATCACGTCGGGTCGCTCGCCGGCCGGGTCCATCTCAGGCCCCGGTCATCGCGCGTTCCGCCAGGCCCCGCAGGCGGCGTACCGCCTCCGCGGGATCGTCAGCGCCGTAGACGGCGGTGCCCGCGACGAACGCGTCGGCGCCGGCCGCGGCGGCCTGCTCGATGGTGTCCGCGGCGATGCCGCCGTCGACCTCGATGCGCAGCTCCAGGTGCCCGCTGTCGACGTGCCGGCGGGCCGCGCGCACCTTGTCCAGCAGTTGCGGCAGGAAACGCTGGCCGCCGAAGCCGGCCTTGATCGTCATGATCAGCAGCGTGTCGAAGCTCGGCAGCAGCTCCAGGTACGGCTCGATCGGAGTGTCCCGGTCGATCGCCAGCCCCGCCTTCGCCCCGGCCGAGCGCAGGTCCTTCGCGAGCGCCACCGGGTCGTCGCACGCCTCGGCGTGGAACGTGACGTTGTACGCGCCCGCGTCGGCGTACCCGGGCGCCCAGCGGCGCGGGTCCTCGATCATCAGGTGCACGTCGAAGGGGATCTCCGTGACGGCACGCAGGCTCTGCACCACCGGCAGCCCGATGGTCAGATTGGGCACGAAGTGGTTGTCCATGACGTCCACGTGCAGCCAGTCGGCGGCGGGCTCCACGGCACGGACCTCGTCGGCGAGGCGGGCGAAATCGGCGGCCAGGATGCTGGGCGCGACGATCGGCGGCGGTACTGTCACCGGGCCAGTGTACGAACGCGGTGATCCGGAGGTAGCGGCACGGCTCCCGGAGCGACAGCTGGTGATCCTTCCGTGACCGATGGTGCGTCATCGGGCCGTCCGGCGAGAAATTCGGCACGAATAGTCGCCGGTGACTGGCCGATCGATTGAAAGGTGACGAAACTCCTACAGGGACGGTCACGTATGCTGCACGCCCGGGCGCGGGGGACGCCGGTCGGGCCTATGACGACCGGCTGTCATCTCTCCCGGAAGGGGCGGACGATGCGACGGTGGCTCCACGTGCTCGCGCTGGCCGGCGCCGCGACGGTGGTGCTCGCGGGATGCGCACAGGCGCACCGGGCCGACGGCGACCTGATCGACGACTGGGCGGCACTGCCGGTGCCGCAACTGTTCGTCCCGGCGACCGAGGCGTGCCTGCCCCGGCTGAGCACCGTGGTGTCCGCCGCCACGTACGAGACGGTGAACTGCGCGGGCAGCCACCTGGCCGAGACCGTGCACGTCGGCCGGTTCACCGGGCCGGAGGCGCAGGGCGTACGCCCGGAACCGGGCTCGCCGGCGCTGCGGACCGCGCGCGCCGAGTGCGACCAGCGGGCGCGGGAGATGATCGGCGGGGACTGGCACGCCGCCCGGCTCACGCTGAACATCGCGCTGCCGACGGTGACCGCCTGGGCGTCCGGCGCCCGCTGGTTCCGGTGCGACCTGGCCGAGACCGACAGCATCGACAACACCCGCCCGGTCAACCGGGTCGGCAGCCTGCGGGGCGCGCTCGTCGGCGACAACCCGCTGGTGCACAGGTGCTTCGACCCGAAGCTGATCGGCCAGAACCTCAACTACATGGCCCCGGTGCTGTGCACCGAACCGCACCGGGCGGAGTTCGTCGGCGTCTACGAGGAACGCGACATGAGCTGGGCGGAGTTCACCCGCGGCGCGCCCACCACGCACCGGCGCTGCATGACGCTGATCGCCGCGTTCGCCGAGGTGCCGGACAACGCCGAGCTGCCGTACCGGGCCGGGTCCATCTTCTACCCGCCGTCGGAGCGGGAGTGGGAGGAGGGCGACCGGGGCGTGCGCTGTTTCCTGTGGAGCGACGACCGCAAGCTGAACCGCTCGGTGCGCGGAGCCGGGCCCGAGGGACTCCCGGTGACCTGAGCGACTGCCGTATGCTGCACCGCCGAGGCGTACCGGTCGGCCGGACGGCTCCGGACGACGGGGGAGGTCGGTCGGGATGCGGCGATGGTGGACGGCGGTCACCGTGGGCGCGGTGATGGCGCTGGCGCTCGGCGGCTGCGCCGCGCCGGCCGGGGTCGACAGGGACCTGACCGACGACTGGCCCGCGTTCGCCGCGCCCGTCGGTTTCGTGCCGCAGTCCGGCGCCTGCCATCCCACCGTCGCCGACGTCGGATACCTCAGCGGCTACCAGCCGGTCGACTGCGCCGCCCCGCACCGCACTGAGACGCTGCACGTGGGCACGATGACCGGGGCGGAGGCGGAGCGTTCCGCGCCGCCGCGCACCGGATCGGCCGGGATGCGCGCCGCGCACGCCGACTGCGGCCGGCAGGTCACCCGCGCCGTCGGCGCGGACTGGCGCTCCGGGCGGCTGCGGCTGGCGGTGGTCTTCCCGTCGACGCTGGCGTGGTCCGGCGGGGCCCGCTGGTACCGCTGCGACGTCGCCGAGGTGACCGATCTGGACGAGGGCGCCGTGGCCCAGCGCACCGGAAGCCTGCGCGGGGCGCTCAAGCCCGGCTCGAAGCTCGCGCTCGGCTGCTTCAACCCGAAGCTGCGCAAGGACGAGGTGGAGTCGATGCGGCCGGTGGCCTGCACCAGCAAGCACCACGCCGAGTTCGTCGGTGTCTACCAGGCGCCGGACATCAGCTACGCGGAGTTCGACCGCACGCCGCTGCGCACGCACAAGGCCTGCCGGGGCCTGATCGCCAAGTACGCCGGGCTGCCGAACGACGGCAACATGCAGTACCGGGCCGGGACCATCATCTACCACCCGTACGAGGAGCAGTGGCGCGACGGGGACCGGGGCGTGCAGTGCTTCCTGTGGGTCTCCGGGCGGACGCTGACCAAGTCGGTCAAGGGCGCGGGCGCCAAGGCGCTGCCGATCAACTGAGACCCGGGCGGGGCGGGCCGGCACCCACCCCGCCCGGGGCCGCTCAGCCGACCTGCAGCGTCACGTCGTCCACGACGAAGCTGGTCTGCAACGAGGAGTCCTCGACCCCGGTCCACTTCAGCGTGACCGTCTGACCGGCGTACGCGGCCAGGTTGAAGGTGCGCTGGGTGTAGCCGGTGGCCTTGTTCAGGTTCGAGTACGTGGCCAGCGTGGTCGAGCCGACCTGCACGGTGAGCTTGTCGTACGCGACCGAGCTGGTCGTCTCGGCCGTGTCGATGTGCAGCCAGAACGAGAACGTGTAGCTGCTGCACCCGGCCGGCAGCGTGACCGACTGGGACAGCGTGTCGGTCCGCGAGGAGCCGTACCCGTTCATCCACGCCTTGTACGACCCGGTGCGGGCCGCCTGGCTGGAGCTGTTGGTGATCACGCCGGAGCTGGCGGTCCACGGCGTGGTGCCGGACTCGAAGCTGCTGTTGCCGATGAGCTGCCCGCCGGTGCAGCCGCCGCTGCCGCCGGTCACGGTGATCGTGTAGCTGGCGGTGCGGGTGGCCGAACCGGTGCCGGTCACGGTGAGCGTGAACGTGCCGGTGGTGGCCGACGACGAGGCGCTGACCGTCATGGTGGACGAGCCGCCCGAGGTGACCGACGACGGGCTGAAGCTCACCGAGACCCCGCTCGGGGCGCCGCTGGCGGACAACGAGACGGTCTGCGCGCTGCCGGCGGTGGTGGCGGTGCTGACCGTGGCGGTGGTGGAGCCACCCCGGGCGACGCTGCCGGAGGTGGGGCTCACCGAGACGGAGAAGTCGTTGGTGGGCGTGCCGCCGCCGACCGCGAGCGCCCAGATCGCGTACGCCACGCCGTCCGCGGCCCGGTTCAGGATGGTCGTGTTGATGTTGCTGGTGTTGTCGCAGGAGCGGTGGTAGCAGCCGTCGTACGCCGCGCCCGCGGTGCCGCCCCACTTGCTGGCCTGCGCCGAGGACTTGGTGTAGCTGGCGCCCGCCGCGTAGCCGGAGGTCTGGATGCCGGCGTTGGCGAACGAGTAGTCGTCGGAGCGGCCCTGCCCCTCGGTGTTCTCCTCCGGCGAGATGCCGAACGAGTCCCAGTACGCCTTCAGCGGCGCGGCGGTGGCCGAGGTGATCCGGTTGATGAAGTAGCCGCCGTTGGGCGAACCCACCATGTCGAAGTTGTAGTAGCCCTTGATGTAGCCGCGCTGGGTGGAGCTGAGCTGGTTGACGTAGTGCTTGGAGCCCTGCAGCCCCTGCTCCTCGCCGTTCCACCAGGCGAACCGGACCCGCTTGGTCATGGTCGGGTTCTGCGCGGCCAGCACCAGCGCGTTCTCCAGCAGCACCGACGAACCGGAGGCGTTGTCGTTGATGCCGGGGCCGGCGGCGACGCCGTCCAGGTGCGCGCCGAACATGACGACCTGGTCCGAGGGGCCCTGCGGCCACTCGGCGATCAGGTTGTTGCCCGGGTAGGTGCAGGTGGAGCAGTTCTGCTCGGTGACCGTGTAGCCGGCGGCCTGGAGCTTGCCCTTGACGTAGTTGACCGACGCCGTGTAGCCGGCCGAGCCGGAGCGCCGGTTGCCACCGTTGCTGGTGGCGATGGAGTTGAACTGGCTGAGGTGGGCCTGGATGTTGCTGAGGGAGACGTCCGGCGCGGCGAGCGCGGCGACGGCCGGGGCGGGGGCGGAGGCCGGAGCGGGCGCGGCGGAGGCGGTGCCGGCCAGGCTCGCCGTCGTCAGGGTGGCGACGAGGGCGAGCGCGAGGCTCGTGGTCGGCGTTCTGCGTCTCATGGAGACTCCTCGTGGGGGTTCGGCGGGCGGGGTGCCGGGACCGGTGATCGGAACAGTTACATGTATCGATCGCACAGTCAACGGGCTGTCACATCCCACCGACCCCCTCCCCCCACCGGGATGCCGCACACGCTCCATCCCTCCCCATTTCGCCGCACGACGATCAAGGAGTTCGCGTCCGGGCACGACGGACCCGGAGGCACGAACTCCTCGATCGACTGCGGGAGGGGTGGGTCAGGTGCGGCGGAGAACCGCCAGGAACATGGCGTCGGTGCCGTGGCGGTGCGGCCACAGCTGCACCGTGGGCCCGTCACCCAGGCCCGGCATGCCCGCCGGCAGCAGCGGCCGCGCGTCGACGAAGTCGACGCCGAAACCGCACCGCCGGGCCGCCTCGGTCACCGTCACGTGCGTCTCCACCACGTGCGGCGAGCAGGTCACGTACGCGACCAGGCCACCCGGCCGGGCCGCCCGCAACGCGGCGGTGAGCAGTTCGCGCTGCAACCGGGTCAGCGGCGGCAGATCCGACGGCTGGCGGCGCCACCGCGCCTCCGGGCGGCGGCGCAGCGCGCCCAGCCCGGTGCACGGCGCGTCCACGAGCACCCGGTCGAAGTGCCCCTCCGGCAGCTTCGGGTCGCTGCCCACGCTGCGCCCGTCGGTGTGCAGCACCGTCACCGGCAGCCCACGGGTGGCCTGCTCCACCAGCCGAGCCCGGTGCTCGGCCACCTCGACCGCCGTCAGCCGCGCGCCACGGGTCGCGGCGAGCGCGCCGAGCAGGCCGGACTTGCCGCCCGGGCCGGCGCACAGGTCCAGCCACCGGCCGTCCGGGCCGTCCAGCGGGGCCGCCGCCAGCGCGTCCGCCACCAGCTGGGACCCCTCGTCCTGCACGTGCGCGCGGCCGTCGGCCACCGCCGCCAGGTCACCCGGCGCCCCGCCGGGCAGGTAGACCGCGTACGGCGAGAACGCGCCGGGCGCGCCGCCCACCTCGTCGGCCAGCGCCACCGGGTCGGCCCGGCCCGGCCGGGCGCACAGGTGCACCGGCGGGCGCTCGTTGTCCTCGATGAGCAGCCGGGTCGTCTCACCCATGTCGCCGCCCAGGGCCTCCGCGAACGACCGCACGATCCACTGGGGATGGCTGTACGCCAGCGCGAGGTGCCCGATCGGGTCGGTCTCCTCGGACGGGGCGAGCTTGGCCACCCAGGCGTCGGCGTCCCGGCTGGTGATCTCCCGCAGCACCGCGTTGGCGAACCCGGTGGCCCCCGGTCCCACCGACCGGACCAGGTCGACGGTGGACGACACCGCGGCGTGCGCGGGCACCCGGGTGTGCAGGATCTGGTACGCCCCGAGCCGCAGCGCGTCGCGCACCGGCGGGTCGATGCGCTGCACGTCCCGCCCGGCCGCGTCGGTGACGATCGCGTCGAGCGTGCCGGTGTGCCGCAGCGTGCCGTAGGTCAGCTCGGTGGCGAACGCGGCGTCCCGGCCGGTCAGCCCGGCCTCGCGCAGCATCGCCGGGAGCACCAGGTTGGCGTACGCGTCGTCGCGGTGCACCGCCGCGATCGCCTCGTACGCGACCTGCCGGGGCAGGTCGACGGCCGGACGGGCCGGACGCCCGCCCCGCCGGTCCCCGCCGAACCGGTCCCCGCCACGCCGCTCGCCGCGCTCACGGTCACCGCCGGACCGGTCGCCGGCACGCCGGTCCGCGGCGGGCCGGTCGGCGCGCTGCCGGGCACCGCGCTCACGGTCGCCGAACCGGTCCGGACGCGACGGCCCCGTCACGCGAACACCTCGCCGGCGGTGACCCGGGCGCCCCGCGCCCAGTCGCCGGCGGGCATGGCCTTCTTGCCGGCGGCGCGCACCTCGCCCAGGCGCACCGGCGTGGTGGCGGTGCCGACGAGCACGCCCGACTTCTCCACGTGCAGCTCCCCCGGCTTCAGCTCCGGGCCGTCGGCCACCGGTGTGACCGGGCCGAGCTTGACCCGGTCGTCGCGGAACGTGGTCCACGGGCCGGGCGCGGGCGTGCAGGCGCGGATGCGCCGGTCCACCGCGAACGCGGGGTCGCCCCAGCGGACCCGGGCGTCCTCCACCGTCAGCTTCGGGGCGAGCGAGACACCGTCGGCGGGCTGCGGCACGGCGCGGGCGGTGCCGGCGCCGATCGCGTCGAGGACGGCGACCAGCAGCCCGGCGCCGGAGTGCGCGAGCCGTTCCAGCAGGTCACCGGAGGTGTCGGCGGGGCGGATCTCGTCGGTGACGGTGCCGTAGACCGGGCCGGTGTCCAGCCCCGCCTCCAGCTCGAAGACGCTGGCCCCGGTCAGCTCGTCACCGTGCAGCACGGCGTGCTGGACCGGCGCGGCGCCACGCCAGGCGGGCAGCAGCGAGAAGTGCAGGTTGATCCAGCCGTGCCGGGGGATCTCCAGCGCCACCGGCGGCACCAGCGCGCCGTAGGCGACCACCGGTACGCAGTCCGGCGCCAGCTCGCGCAGCCGGTCGAGGAACTCCGGCTCGCGCGGGCGGGCCGGGGTGAGCACCTCGACGCCGTGCGCGTCGGCCCACGCGCCGACCGGTGAGCGGACCAGTCCCCGGCCACGACCGGCCGGGGCGTCGGGGCGGGTGACCACGGCGAGCAACTCGTGCCCGGAGGCGGCGATCGCGTCCAGGGCCGGTACGGCGACCGCCGGGGTGCCGGCGAAGACCAGGCGCATCCGGGTCACCGCCCCAGGCCGAACGGGTTGCCGGCGGCGTGCGGGCTCAGCTTGACGGTGGGCGGCGCGGCCTGGTCGTACCACTCGGCCTGGCGGATCGCCTTCATGGCCTCCTTGCGGCCGGCCGGGTCGAGCCGGTCGACGAAGAGGACCCCGTCGAGGTGGTCGGTCTCGTGCTGCACGCAGCGGGCCATCAGGCCGGTGCCGACGATCTGCAACGGGTCGCCGTAGCCGTTGAAGCCCTTGGCGATCACGTTCTGCCGGCGCTTGGTGTCGAAGTAGAGCCCGGGGATGGACAGGCAGCCCTCCGGGCCGTCCTGCTCCTCCTCGTCAGGGAACTCCAGCACCGGGTTGACCAGGTGGCCGAGGACGTCGTCGACGTCGAAGGTGAACACCCGCAGGCCCACCCCGAGCTGCGGCGCGGCCAGGCCGGCGCCGCTCTGCTCGCGCATCGTGTCGGTCAGGTCGGCGATCAGCTTGCGCAGCTCGACGTCGAAGTCGACGACCGGGTCGGCCGGCGTGCGCAGCACCGGATCGCCGAACAGACGGATGGGCTGGACGGTCACTCGGCGTGGCTCCTTGTCTGGGTCGAACGATGCGCGTCCAGTCTACGGAGTCGGCCCGGCCGCCCCGGGTCGCGTACCGGGAACGGTGACCGGGGCCGCCTCCCGCCCCACCCGCACCGGCAGCGTGGCGTGACCACGCAGGGTGAGCCGCACCCGCCGCTCGGGCCGGCCCGCGAGGGCCATCTCCGGCAGCCGGCGCAGCAGCAGCGGGAACGCCACCTGCGCCTCCAGCCGGGCCAGCGCCGCGCCGAGGCAGTAGTGCGGCCCGGCACCGAAGGACAGCGGCGCGATCTGCGCCCGCCACGGGTCGAAACGGGCCGGATCCGGGTAGCGGCGCGGATCGCGGTTGGCCGCGCCGAGCAGCACGATGACCCAGCTCGCCGGCGGCAGGTCGACCTCGCCGTACCGGGCGGGCGCCGTGCTCATCCGCGAGGTGAGCTGCACCGGCGAGTCGTAGCGCAGCAGCTCGTCGACGTAGGCGGGGGCGACGTCGGGCCGCTCGCGCAGCGCCGCCGCGGCGGGCGGATGCGCCAGCAGCGCCACCAGGCCGTTGCCGAGCAGATTCGTGGTGGTCTCGAAGCCGGCCACCAGCAGCACGATCAGGTTCGCCAGCAGCTCGTCGCCGGAGAGCCGGTCACCGCCGTCGTGGGCCTGGACCAGCGCGGTGGTGAGGTCGTCGGCCGGCGCCCGGCGGCGGGCCGCCACCAGCTCGGTGAAGTACGCGCGCAGCTCCGCCGCTCCCCGGTCGGCCACGGCGAGCTCGTCGGCGGTGATCTCCGGTTCGAGCGCGCCGGTCAGGTCGGCGGCCCAGCGCCGGAACAGCGGCCGGTCCGCCGCCGGGACGCCGAGCAGCGCGCAGATCACCCCGACCGGAAGCGGGTACGCGAACGCGCCCATGAAGTCGACCGGCTCGTCGGCGGTGAGCATCGCGTCGACCAGCTCGTCGGCCTGCGCCCGCACCACGTCGCGCATGGCGGCGATCCGGCGCGGGGTGAACGCGCCCGCGGCCAGCCGTCGCATCCGGCTGTGGTCGGGCGGGTTGGTGCGCAGCATCGACCGGGAGATCGACAGCATCGCCGGGCTGTCCCGCCAGCCGGGCAGGAACTGGTCGCGCAGCGCGTCGTCCATCACCCCGAACCGGGCGTCGCGCAGGATCGCGTCGGCCTCCGCGTACCCGGTGACCACGTAGAAGACCGGCCCGGCCTGGACCACCGGGCCGTGCGCGCGCAGCCGCTCGTACGTCGGGTAGGGGTCGAGGCGCCCCTCGGGGGACATCAGCAGCGCGAGCGCGTCGGTGGGATCCACGATTCCGCCTCCCCAGGCATCGGAGGCCTTCATCATGCTCCCGCCCGCCGGATCGGGTGAACCCGTGACGGCGAGGTGGCGGTGTCCCGCGCGGTCAGGCGCCGGCGCCCGGCTCCCCGGCGAGCACCGGGCCACCGCCGAGCAGCGCGTGCTCCGGCAGCGGCAGCGTGATGCCGTGCGCGTCCTCCCAGTCGTGGATCAGGCCCGGCCGGGCCTGCGCGGTGAAGAACTCGACGGCGCTGATCCCGCCGACCACCGGCTCCTCCACCTCGGCGACCAGCCGGGCCGCGACCATCGGCAGGCCGGCGCGCACGGCGGCGCTGAGCCGCCGGTGCCCGTCGACGACGAAGAAGTACTCGCCGGTGTAGCCGATGCTCAGCGGCTCCGGCTCCCCGTCGCCGCCGGCCACCTCGGCCGCGACGTCGGAGTCCCAGAGACCGCGCAGCGTCGACACGTCCTCGGTGGGGTACACCCGGGCCGGGTCGAGCAGCAGCAGCGGCTGGCCGGCGCGCAGCACGTCGGCGCCGAGACGGCCCTCGTAGACGTCGATGACGTGCGCGATGACCTGCTCCGGGTTGGCCCGGGTGGTGTCGCAGACCAGGTCGTAGTTGCGCAAGCGGGCCTTGTCGACGCCGTACCGCACGATGAACCGGCCGCGCTCGCTCTCGCTGCGCTCGCGCAGCTTGGCCCGCGCCTCCTCCAGCGAGGTGTAGCTCTCGGCCGGGCCGGACGGGCGGGCCAGCACGCGCCGGGCCGCCTCGGTCGGCTCGGTGATCATGTGCACCTTGAGCGCGTCGGTGAAGAAGTGCCACGCCAGGCGGGAGTCCATGACCAGGGACTCGCCGGAGGCGGCGATGTCGCGCTGGAGCTGGTCGACGTAGCCGTCGACGGCCTGGTCCAACTCGGCGTGCAGGTTGAGCTGGAGGGCGGTCATCTGCCGCTCCTGGGCCATCTGGCGGTAGAGGTCGCCGACGCTGACCCGGCGCAGCCCCAGCCGCTTGGCGATCTCGACCGAGACGGTGCTCTTGCCACTGCCGAGGTCACCGTTGAAGACGATCGACTGACGAACGGTCACGACTGGTCCACCCCTGCTCACCGGCTGACTGACGACATCGAGTGTCGGCCCGACGTGCTCTGGCACCCGCCGCGCCGCGTCCCGCGCGGGGAAACCGCGCGGCTGGGCATGACGGGCGATGCTATCACCGTGCGCTACCCGATTGCCGGACCAGGTGTGCGGCAAACCCCAGCTCACGACCGTCCGCGAAGGCCCGCGTGCGCAGTGTCACGCCGATCGGGTCCGGTCAGAACAGGGTGAGCGGATCGACCTGCAGCCGCACCGGATCGGCCGCCTTGCGGGCGCTGCGCTGCCCGGCGGCGGAGTGCAGCGCCTCGGCCATCGCGGCGGCCCGGGACCGGGGCACGCGGACCAGCATCCGCTCCCGGCCCTCGTCCGCCGGCACCGGGCCGAGCACCTCGGCGTCATCGGGTAGCCGGGCGCCGGCGAGCAGGTCGGCCACCGCCTCGGCCGCGCCGGTGACGCTCGCCATCCGTACCGCGGGCGGGAAGCCCAGCTCCCGCCGCTCGGCCAGCTCCCGGGCGGCGAACCAGGCGGAGTCCCAGCGCAGCAGCGCCTGCACCGGCGCGAGCGCGCCGTCGGCGACCACCACCACCCGGCCACCGGCCGGGCCGGGCCGGGCCAGCGCGGCGGCGGCCATCCAGCGCCGCAGCGCCTCCTCGCCGGCCCGCAGGTCGGCCCGGGTCAGCAGCGCCCACGAGTCGAGCAGCAGCACCGCGCCGTAGCCGCCGTCGGCGACCGGCTCGGCGCCCGGCGTGGCGATCACCAGCCCGGCACCGCCCGGCACCGTCGCCAGCACCTCCTCCCGCCCGGAGGTGCGCACCGGCACGCCGGGGAACGCCCGGCCCAGCTCCTCGGCGGTCCGCCGGGCGCCGGTCACCGAGGCGCGCAGCCGCCGCCCGCCGCACTCCGGGCAGGCGTACGCGGCGGCCACCCGGCCGCACCAGCGGCAGGCGGGCGTGCCCTGTGCCGAGGGCAGCGCGAGCGGTCCGGCGCAGTGCGGGCAGCGGGCCGGGGCGCGGCAGTCGGCGCAGGCCACCGACGGCACATAGCCCCGGCGCGGCACCTGCACCAGCACCGGCAGGTCCGCGCGCAGCGCGTCCCGGGCGGTGGTCCAGGCCAGGCTCGGCAGGCGCGCCGAGGCCGCGCCGGGATCGCGGGCCAGTTGCGGGTCGTCGCCGGTGGGCGCCATGGCCGGGGTACGCGCGCGCACCACCGCCCGGTCGGCCACCACCTCGCGCGCCCAGCCGGTCTCCACGAGCAACTGCGCCTCGGCGGTACGGGCGTACCCGCCGACCAGTGCGGCGACGTCGCCGAGCTGCGCCCGGGTGAGCAGCACGTCCCGGGCGTGCGGGTACGGCGCGCGAGGCTCGGCGTGCAGGTCGTCGCCGTCGTCCCAGATCGCCACCAGGCCGAGGCGGGCCACCGGGGCGAACATCGCCGCCCGGGTGCCGATCACCACGTCGGCGTCCCCCGTCCGGGCGGCGAGGAAGGCCCGGTAGCGGCGGGACGGGCCGTCGGCGGCGGTCAGCCGGACGTGCCGGCCCGCGCCGAGCACGGCGGTCACTGCCGCGTCGAGGCGGTCCAGGTCACGGGTGTCGGCCACCACGACCACGGCGCCCCGGCCGCCGGCCACGGTGGCGGCGACCGCGTCGGCGTACCGGTCGGCCCAGTCCTCCCCGGCAGCGCGGACCAGACCGCGCGGGCGGGCCTGCCGTCGGTGAGCGCGCGCAGCAGCGCCGGCCCGGCCGGGTAGTCCCGCCAGCCGCGCGGGTCCACCTCCGCCGGGCCGCCCGGCCGGGCGTCGGCGGCCTCGGCCGGCAGGCCGTGGGGCGCGGTGCCGTCGGCGGTGGCGATGCTGCCGTCGGGCGTGGCCGAGGCGGTGGGTGGCGCGTCCGCGGCGGTGGCGGCCTTCTCGGCGCGGGCGTGCCGGGGCGGCACGGCGAGGCGGAGCACGTCGGCGAGGCTGCCGGCGTACCGGTCGGCGACCGCGCGGGCCAGCCGGGCCACCTCCGGGGAGAGCACCGGCACCGGGGAGACGACCTTCTCCAGGTACGCCAGCTTCGGGTGCTCGGACGACTCGGCGCGCTCCAGCAGCCAGCCGTCGACGAGTTGCCCGGCGAACCGCACCTTCACCCGTACCCCGGGCCGGGCGTCGGCGTCGAGCGCCTCCGGCACCAGGTAGTCGAACGGGCGGTCGAGGTGCGGCAGCGGCACGTCCACGCAGACGCGCGCGACCGGCGACCCCGGTGCGGGTCGCCGGTCGCGGCGCGTGGTGGCGGTCAGGCTCCCGCGGCCGACTTGAGGTCGGCGGCCCGGTCGGTGCCCTCCCAGGTCAGCTCCGGCAGCTCCCGGCCGAAGTGGCCGTACGCGGCGGTCTGCTGGTAGATCGGGCGGAGCAGGTTCAGGTCCCGGATGATGGCGGCCGGGCGCAGGTCGAACACCTCGGCCACGGCCTTCTCGATCGAGGCGACCGGCACGGTCTCGGTGCCGAACGTCTCGATGAACAGGCTCACCGGATGTGCCTTGCCGATCGCGTACGCGACCTGCGCCTCGCACCGCTCGGCCAGACCGGCGGCGACGACGTTCTTCGCCACCCACCGCATCGCGTACGCCGCCGATCGGTCCACTTTGGATGGATCCTTGCCGGAGAACGCGCCGCCACCGTGCCGGGCGTACCCGCCGTAGGTGTCCACGATGATCTTCCGGCCGGTCAGACCGGCGTCACCCATCGGCCCACCGATCTCGAACCGGCCCGTCGGGTTCACCAGCAGCCGGTAACCCTCGGTCTGAAGGCCGAGGCCCTCCAGCTCCGGCGCGATCACGTGGTCGCGGATGTCCGGGGTGAGCAGCGACTCCAGCGAGATGTCCGCCGCGTGCTGGCTGGACACGACTACGGTGTCGAGCCGGACCGGCCGCAGCCCGTCGTACTCGATGGTCACCTGCGTCTTGCCGTCCGGCCGCAGGTACGGGATCGTGCCGTCCTTGCGCACCGCGGCGAGCCGGCGCGAGAGCCGGTGCGCCAGCGCGATCGGCAGCGGCATCAGCTCGGGCGTCTCGGAGCAGGCGAAGCCGAACATCATGCCCTGGTCACCGGCGCCCTGGGCGTCCAGCGCGCTCTCCGACCCGCCGGTACGCAGCTCGAAGGCGTTGTCGACGCCCTGGGCGATGTCCGGCGACTGGGCACCGATGGACACGCTGACGCCGCAGGACGCGCCGTCGAAGCCCTTCTTCGACGAGTCGTACCCGATCCCGAGGATGGTCTCCCGGACGATCGTCGGAATGTCGGCGTACGCCTTGGTGGTCACCTCGCCGGCCACGTGCACCTGGCCAGTGGTGATCAACGTCTCCACCGCGACCCGGCTGTGCGGGTCCTGGGCGAGCAGCGCGTCGAGAATGCCGTCACTGATCTGGTCGGCGATCTTGTCCGGGTGGCCCTCCGTGACCGATTCGGACGTGAAGAGACGTGTCACGGCACTCCTAAGCATGTGAAGACTTTTAAAGGTCGCTCGGCGGCAGTTTAGTCACCGTCGTTCCGCCGTGACCCGATGAACGCGGGTCGACCAACCGTCAGGAACGTGACGGCAACCGCGGACAGACGAGGTCCCAGACGGCGTCGGCCAGGGCCTCCTTGGGCTGCTCGGACAGCCGGTGCACGGCGCCGTCGGTTCCGATCACGGTGGCCGCGTTGGTGTCGGCGCCGAAGACCTTGTCCACGCCGACCTCGTTGATCACGATCATGTCGGCCCCCTTGCGGGCCAGTTTGGCCCGGCCGTTGGCCTCCGCGTCGTCGGTCTCGGCGGCGAAGATCACCAGCACCTGGCCGGGACGGCGGACGCGCCCCAGCTCGGCGGCGATGTCCGGGTTGGTGACCAGCTCGATGACCGGCGCGACGCCGTCGTCGGACTTCTTGATCTTCGTGGTGGCGTAGCCGGCCGGCCGGAAGTCCGCGGGCGCGGCGGCCATGACCACGGCGTCCGCGTCGGCGGCCGCCGTGAGCGTGGCGGCGCGCAGCTCCTCGGTGGTGCCCACCCGGACCAGATCCACCCCGGCCGGGTCGGGCAGCGCCACGTTCGCCGCGACGAGCGTGACCCGGGCGCCCCGGGCGACGGCGGCGCGGGCGAACGCGTACCCCTGCTTGCCGGACGACCTGTTGCCCAGGAACCGGACCGGGTCCAGCGGCTCCCGGGTGCCCCCGGCGGTGACCACCACGTGCCGGCCCGCCAGGTCGGCCTCGGCCTCGGCACCGCGGGCCAGCGCCCGGCGGGCCACCGCGAAGATCTCCGCCGGGTCGGGCAGCCGGCCCTTGCCGGTGTCCCGCCCGGTGAGCCGGCCCGCTGCGGGCTCGATCACGCGGACGCCCCGCGAGCGCAGCGTTGCCACGTTCGCGACGGTGGCCGGGTGCTCCCACATCTCGGTGTGCATGGCGGGCGCCAGCAGGACCGGGCAGCGTGCGGTCAGCAGCGTGTTGGTGAGCAGGTCGTCGGCGAGGCCGTGGGCGGCCTTGGCGAGCAGGTCGGCGGTGGCCGGTGCGACGACGACCAGGTCGGCGTGCTGCCCGAGCCGCACGTGCGGCACCTCGTGCACGTCGGACCAGACGTCGTCGGCGACCGGCTGACCGGACAGGGCCGCCCAGGTCGGCACCCCGACGAAGCGGAGCGCCGAGGCGGTCGGCACCACCCGGACCCGGTGACCCGACTCGGTGAAGAGCCGGAGCAGCTCACACGCCTTGTAGGCGGCGATGCCGCCGCCGACCCCGAGGACGATCTCGGCGGGCATCGGCGCGGGCGCGGTTACGGCTGGTCGGTCGGCTCGGCGGTGAGCAGGCCCGCGTTGATCTCGCGCATGGCGATGGAGAGCGGCTTCTCCTGCGGGGTGGTCTCCACCAGCGGGCCGACGTACTCCAGGAGGCCCTCACCGAGCTGGCTGTAGTAGGCGTTCACCTGACGGGCGCGCTTGGCGGCGAAGATGACCAGCGCGTACTTCGAGGTGGTCTTCTCGAGCAGCTCGTCGATCGGCGGGTTGGTGATGCCCTCGGGGTTGGTGGCGATGGATCCCACGAATTAAACCTCTGCGTCTCGTGCGCCGCCCGCGGGCGGTCGGGCCGGAGCCAGGAAGGACGAACCGAGCAATCCTACCAGCTCCGCCGCGGCGCGCTCGGTGTGGTCGTGTGCCACCGCGTGGGCGAAGACGGCCGCCACGTCCGGGTCGGCGCGGTACGCCGGCGGCGCGAGGAGCACCAGCCGGACGCCGGGCGCCGCCGCCCGTACCGCGAGCGCGCCGGCCAGGTCCAGCGGCAGCAGCACCGGCCGTCCCTCGGCGAGCCGCGTCCGCACCGGGGCGCGGGGCACCCCCCTGCGGTACGGCCCGATCCGGCACCACTCGAGCAGCTCCCCGGCGGCGATCAGCCGGTCGAAGCCGGGCGCGTCGAGGAAGACGCGGTCGACGCCGTCGCGCTCGTCCGGACGCGGTGGGCGGGTGGTGGCCACCACCGGCACCCAGACAGACGCAAGGCGCGCCCGGACCGCCTCGACGACACTGCTCCGGCCGGCCCCGGAGGGACCGGACAGAACAGTGAGCCGAGCCGCCGAGCGCGCCTCGTCATCCGTGCTCACCGCTTGTTTCTACACGGCGGGCCGTTCAGTTGGCGGCGAACTCTCCGAGCAGAGCCTTGCGCTGCTGCTCGCCGAGGCCGCGCAGGCGACGGCTGTCCGCGATCTTGAGCTTCTCCATGATCTGGGTGGCCCGGATCTTGCCGATGCCCGGCATCGCCTGGAGCACGGCCGAAACCTTCAGCTTGCCCACGACGTCGTCGGACTCGGCCCGCTCGAGGACGGTGGCGAGGGTGGTCTTGCCCTGCTTGAGCTGCTCCTTCAGCTCAGCGCGGGCCTTGCGGATCTCCGCGGCCTTCTCCAGCGCGGCAGCGCGCTGTTCGGGGGTCAGTGACGGGAGCGGCACCAGTTCTCCTCAGGTCCCTAGTACGGCGGGCGGAGCGCCCCACCGCATCTGTGAAACGTGGTGTCGCTGGCAACCAAAGGGGTCCGTGGTTCCCAGCGCGGGGAAAACTAGCGGTCAACGGAGATTTCGGCAACGTGGGCGCGCGATGATCAACGGAAAGTGACCGAGCCGTCAGTCAGTCCGCCGCGCCCAGGGCGGCCCGGCAGTCGGCCAGCACCCGCTCGGTGGCGGCCCGCAGGTCGGCCGGGTCGGGGCCCGCGCCGAGCACCTCCCGGGAGTACGACGGGAGCACCGACGGCAGCGCGGCGCCGAACACGGTACGCAACCCGGCGGGCGTTCCGCCCTGCGCGCCCAGCCCCGGCGCGAGCAGCGGACCGTTGACCGAGTCCAGATCGTGACCCGTCTCACCGACCGTCGCGCCGACCACCAGACCGAAGCTGCCGAGCGGCTCCGCACCCCGGTTGAGCTGGGAAATCTCGTCGATCACGGTCTGCGCGACAGTGCGCCCGTCGGCACCCACGGCGCGCTGCACGGAGGCACCCTCCGGGTTGGACGTGAGCGCCAGGACGAAGACCCCGCCGCCGTGCTCGGCGGCGGTGGAGAACATCGGGGCGAGCGAACCTACTCCCAGGTAGGGGCTCGCGGTGACCGCATCGACATACAGAGGGCTGGATGGATCGAGGTACGCCGACGCGTACGCGGCGACCGTCGAGCCGATGTCGCCACGCTTCACGTCAAGCAGAGTGAGCGCTCCCAAATCTCGCAACTGTCGGATAGTTGACTCAAGCACGCCGACGCCCCGGGCGCCGAAGCGCTCGAAGAACGCCGACTGCGGCTTGACCACGGCGACCCGGTCACCGATCGCCTCCACCACCGTCGCGCAGAACCGCTCCAGGCCCGCCACGTCGTCGGACAGGCCCCAGGCGGTCAGCAACCCGGGGTGTGGGTCGATCCCCACGCAGAGCGGCCCTCGTTCCGCCACGGCCCGGTGCAGACGGGTGCCGAACGTCTCCATCGCGTCTCTCCCTCTTCCGGCGGCTCCGGGCCGCCTGGCATGTCCGGCGACGGTCCTCCCGTCGCGCCCTGTCGAACCCGGCCGGGCTCAGCCGGCCTTGACCGCCGCGGCCACTCCGGCCGCGATCCGCGCCACGTCCGCGGCGTCGCAGACGTACGGCGGCATCGTGTAGACGAGATCCCGGAACGGGCGCAGCCACACCCCCTCGGCCACCGCGGCGGCCGTCGCCCGGGGCAGGTCCACCTCGTGGTCGAGCTGCACCACCCCGATGGCGCCGAGCACGCGGACGTCGGCCACGCCGGGGGCGTCCCGCAGCGGCTCCAGGCCGGCCCGCAGACCCTCGGCGATGCCCGCCACCCGTCCCGCCCAGTCCCCGGCGCGCAGCAGGTCCAGGGAGGCGTTGGCGACGGCGCAGGCGAGCGGGTTGCCCATGAACGTCGGCCCGTGCGCCAGCACCCCGTCGGCGGAGATGGCCGCCGCCACCTCGGTCGTGCACAGCGCCGCCGCCAGCGTCAGGTAGCCGCCGGTGAGCGCCTTGCCGACGCACAGCACGTCCGGGGCGACACCGGCGTGCTCGGCGGCGAACATCCGGCCGGTCCGGCCGAAGCCGGTGGCGATCTCGTCGAAGACCAGCAGGATGCCGTGCCGCCGGGTCACCTCGCGCAGCACGCGCAGGTAGTGCGGGTGGTGGAACCGCATCCCGCCGGCCCCCTGGACCACCGGCTCGACGATCACCGCGGCCAGCTCGTCCGCGTGCCGTTCCACCGCCTCCACCAGCGCCGCCTCGTACGCCGGATCCGGCGCCACGTCGAAGCCGGGCGGCGGCACCGGCGCGAACACCTGCCGGGGCAGCACGTCGCCCCAGAGGTGGTGCATGCCGCCCTCCGGGTCGCAGACGCTCATCGGGTGGAACGTGTCGCCGTGGTAGCCGCCCCGCCAGGTGCCCAGCCGGCGGCGCTGCGGGCGTCCCCGCGCCCGCTGGTACTGCAGGCACATCTTCACCGCGACCTCGACGCTGACCGAGCCGGAGTCGGCCAGGAAGACGTGTTCCAGGCCGTCCGGGGTCAGCTCGACGAGCGTGCGCGCCAGGCGTACCGCGGGCTCGTGGGTGAGCCCGCCGAACATCACGTGGCTCATCCGCCCGAGCTGGTCGGTCACCGCGGCGTCGAGCACCGGGTGCCGGTAGCCGTGGATCGCCGCCCACCACGACGACATGCCGTCGACCAGCTCCCGCCCGTCGACGAGCCGCAGCCGCACCCCTTCGGCGCTGTCCACCACGTACGGCGCGCTGGCGGGCGGGACGGCGGCGTACGGGTGCCACACGTGCCGCCGGTCGGCTTCCAGGATCTCCTCAGGCGTCACGTCTCCTCCTCCTCCTCGACCCCGCCCCTCCCCGCCTTCCCCGCCCCCTCCCCGCTCTCCCCGCCCTCCTCGCTGATCTTGCGGTTGCCGCCCCCGCCGCGCCCGCGATGAGGCGGTATGCCGGGGCCGGAAGTGCAAGATCGGCGGGGTGCAGGGGGCGGGGGGCGGGGTGGGTCGGGGTCAGGGTCGGGTGGTTCGGGTGATGGCTCGGGTCAGGGACGGGCCCCGGTAGATGAAGCCGGTGTAGAGCTGGAGCAGGGCGGCGCCGGCGTCGAACATGCGTGTCGCGTCGTCCGGGTCGAGGATGCCGCCCACGCCGATCACCGGTAGCCGCCCGCCGGTCTCGCGGTGCACGAAGGCGACCATCTCCCGGGCCCGGGCGGTCAGCGGCCGGCCGGACAGACCGCCGGCCTCGGCGGCCCGCGCCCGGTCGGCCGGGGCTAGTCCGTCGCGGGCGAGCGTGGTGTTCGTGGCGATGACCCCGGCCGCACCCCGGTCGAGGCACACCTCCAGCAGCTCGGCCACGGCCGGCTCGGTCAGGTCGGGGGCGATCTTCACCAGCACCGGCTTCTCCCCCACCAGCGCGGCGAGCAGCGCGTCCAGGTGGGACCGGTCCTGAAGCGACCGCAGTCCGGGGGTGTTCGGTGAGGACACGTTCACCGCGAAGTAGTCGCCGTGCTCCTTGAGCGCCCGGTAGGACGCGAGGTAGTCCTCGACCGCCTCGTCCAGCGGGGTGACCTTGGACTTGCCGAGCGAGATGCCCAGCGGCACGCCGAGCGGGCGCGGCAGGGCGGCCAGCCGGTCCGCGAGCGCCGCCGCGCCCGCGTTGTTGAAGCCCATCCGGTTGATCACGGCTTCGCTGTCGCGCAGCCGGAACAGCCGGGGCCGGGGATTGCCCGGCTGGGCGTGCGCGGTGACGGTCCCGACCTCGACGAAACCGAAGCCGAGCGCCGGCCAGGCGGGCAACGCGAGTCCGTTCTTGTCCATGCCGGCCGCCAGCCCGACCGGGTTGGGGAAGCGCACCCCGAACACCGTCCGCGGCGCCGCCCGGAAGTACGCCCGCCGCAGCGCCGCGAGGACCGCCGGCCGCCGCGACACCGCCGCGAGCCGTTCCAGCGTCCACTCGTGCGCGCCCTCGGCGTCCCCGCCCGCGAGCGAGAACAACCGGGGCCGCACCACCTTCTCGAAGATCACGCCCCGGCCCCCTGCCCGGCCAGCCCGTTGATCATGAGGTTGGCGGCGATGTGGATCTCGATATCCGCCGCCAACCTCATGATCGGCGCGTGGAGGGGCGCTGTCACTCGCCCGCCCGCAGGGCGGCGTGCAGGTCCTGCAGCGGACGGACCTTCAGGTCGCCGTTGATGCGGGCCTCGATGCCCATGACGGCCGCCGCCGCGCCCGGGACGGTGGTGATGCAGGGGATGTCCACGCTCACCGCCGCGCTGCGGATCTCGTACCCGTCGGACCGGGCGCTCGCCCCGGAGCCCTGCGGCGTGTTCACCACCAGCGCCACGTCGCCGCCGAGGATCAGCGAGACCGCGTCCGCGCCCTCCCCCGACTCGTAGTGCTTGCGGATCTGCTCGCAGGCGATGCCGTGCCGGCGCAGCACCTCGGCCGTACCGGTGGTGGCCACGATCTCGAAGCCCAGGTCGGCCAGGCGCTTGATCGGGAAGATCATGCCGCGCTTGTCCCGGTTGGCGACCGAGACGAAGATCTTCCCGGCGGTCGGCAGCGACCCGTACGCGGCCGCCTGCGACTTGGCGAACGCCTGCCCGAAGCCGGTGTCGATGCCCATCACCTCGCCGGTGGACTTCATCTCCGGGCCGAGCAGCACGTCGATGCCCTTGCCGGACGGGGTGCGGAACCGCTTGAACGGCAGCACCGCCTCCTTGACCGCGATCGGCGCGTCGGCCGGCATGGTGCCGCCGTCGCCGGTCGGCGGCAGCATCCCCTCGGCCCGCAGCTGCGCGACGGTGGCGCCGAGCGCGATCCGGGCCGCCGCCTTCGCCAGCGGCACCGCCGTGGCCTTCGAGACGAACGGTACGGTCCGGGAGGCGCGCGGGTTGGCCTCCAGCACGTAGAGCATGTCGCCCTGCAGCGCGTACTGGACGTTGAGCAGGCCGCGCACACCGATGCCGCGGGCGATCTGCTCGGTGTAGTGCCGCACCTGGGCCAGGTGCGAGCCGGCCAGGGTGATCGGCGGCAGCGCGCACGACGAGTCGCCGGAGTGGATGCCGGCCTCCTCGATGTGCTCCATCACGCCGCCCAGGTAGACGTCGCCGTCGGCGTCCACGAGCGCGTCCACGTCGATCTCGATGGCGTCGTCCAGGAACCGGTCCACCAGCACCGGACGGTCCGGCGAGATGGCGGTGGCCCGGCCGATGTAGTCGCGCAGCGTCGCGTCGTCGTAGACGATCTCCATGCCGCGCCCGCCGAGCACGTACGAGGGGCGGACCAGCACCGGGTACCCGATCTCGTCGGCGATCGTCTTCGCCTCGTCGTACGAGGTGGCCATGCCGTGCGCGGGCGCGCGCAGTCCGGCCCGGGCCAGCACCGCGCCGAACGCGCCGCGCTCCTCGGCCAGGTGGATCGACTCCGGGGAGGTGCCGACGATCGGCACCCCGGCGTTCTTGAGCCGCTGCGCCAGGCCGAGCGGGGTCTGCCCGCCGAGCTGCACGATCACCCCGATGACGCCGGGTCCGCCGGCCTCCCGGCCGGAGGAGTCCTCCGCGTGCCAGACCTCCAGCACGTCCTCGAACGTCAGCGGCTCGAAGTAGAGCCGGTCGGCGGTGTCGTAGTCGGTGGAGACGGTCTCCGGGTTGCAGTTGACCATGACGGTCTCGTAACCGACGCCTTCGGCGCCGGAACCGGACGCAGAGGCTGTGCCGATCGGCGCGCTTCGCAGCGCTTGTACGGCGTGCACGCACGAGTAGTCGAACTCGATGCCCTGCCCGATCCGGTTCGGCCCGGAGCCCAGGATGAGCACCTTGGGCCGGGCCGAGGGCGCCACCTCGGTCTCCGAGTCGTAGGTCGAGTAGTGGTACGGGGTGGTCGCCTCGAACTCGGCCGCGCAGGTGTCCACCGTCTTGTAGACCGGGCGGACGCCGAGCCGGTGCCGCAGCGTGCGGACGCCGTCCTCGGCGGCCAGCTCGGGACGCAGCGCGGCGAGCTGCCGGTCGGACAGCCCGGCCCGCTTGGCCCGGCGCAGCAGACCGGCGTCGAGCACCGGCGCGTCCACGATCTCGGCGCGCAGCTCGACCAGCGCGGCGATCTGGTCCAGGAACCACGGGTCGATGCCGCCGGACGCCTCGGACACCTCGGCGATCGACGCGCCCAGGCGCAGCGCCCGCTCGACGGTGTAGAGCCGGCCGTCGTGCGGCGTGCGCAGCGCGGCGAGGGTGTTCTCCTTCGTGGCGCCGTCCGGGTCCGGAGTGGTCCAGAAACCCGATGCCTTGGTTTCCATCGAGCGCATCGCCTTGTTCAGCGCCTCGGTGAAGTTGCGGCCCAGGCTCATCGCCTCGCCCACCGACTTCATGGTGGTGGTCAGCTCCGGGTCGGCGCCGGGGAACTTCTCGAACGCGAACCGGGGGATCTTCACCACCACGTAGTCGAGCGTCGGCTCGAACGCCGCCGGCGTCTTGAGCGTGATGTCGTTCGGGATCTCGTCGAGCGTGTAGCCGATGGCCAGCTTCGCGGCGATCTTCGCGATCGGGAAGCCGGTGGCCTTCGACGCCAGCGCCGAGGAACGCGACACGCGCGGGTTCATCTCGATCACGACGATCCGGCCGTCGGCGGGGTTGACCGCGAACTGGATGTTGCAGCCGCCGGTGTCCACCCCGACCTCGCGCAGCACGGCGATGCCAAGGTCACGCAGCCGCTGGTACTCCCGGTCGGTGAGCGTCATCGACGGCGCGACGGTGACGCTGTCGCCGGTGTGCACGCCCATCGGGTCGACGTTCTCGATCGAGCAGACCACCACCACGTTGTCGTGGCGGTCGCGCATCAGTTCGAGCTCGTACTCCTTCCAGCCGAGCACGCTCTCCTCGATGAGCACCTCGTGCACCGGGCTGGCCGCCAGGCCCGCCCCGGCGATGCGCTCCAGGTCCTCGTCGGTGTGCGCCATGCCGGAACCGAGGCCGCCCATGGTGAACGACGGCCGGATGACCACCGGCAGGCCCAGGTCGGCGACCGTCTCGCGGACCTCGTCCATCGAGTGGCAGACCCGCGAGCGCGGCACCAGCGCGGACGGATCCTCCAGGCCCAGCCGTACGCCGGCCTTCGCGACGATCTCCTTGAACAGCTGCCGGTCCTCGCCCCGGTTGATCGCCTCGATGTTCGCGCCGATCAGCTCGACACCGTACTTCTCCAGCACGCCGGCCTCGTGCAGGGCGACGGCGGTGTTCAGCGCGGTCTGCCCGCCGAGCGTCGGCAGCAGCGCGTCCGGGCGCTCCTTGGCGATGACCAGCTCGACGAACTCCGGGGTGATCGGCTCGACGTACGTGGCGTCGGCGAACTCCGGATCCGTCATGATCGTCGCCGGGTTGGAGTTGACCAGGCTGACCCGGATCCCCTCGCTGCGCAGCACCCGGCAGGCCTGGGTGCCGGAGTAGTCGAACTCGCAGGCCTGTCCGATCACGATCGGCCCGGAGCCGATCACCAGGACGTGCTTGAGGTCGGTCCGCTTAGGCATTGTCGCGCCCCTCAGTCTGCTTCCGGTCGGGGCCGCCGCCCTCGATCAGTTCGGCGAAACGGTCGAAGAGGTAGTCCGCGTCGTGCGGGCCGGCCGCCGCCTCGGGGTGGTACTGGACGGTGAAGGCGGGCACGTCCACGGCCCGCAGCCCCTCGACCACGTTGTCATTGAGGCAGACGTGGGACACCTGGACACCGCCGAACTCGGTCTGGATCACCTGATCCGGCACCACCGCGCCGTCCCCGGCGCCCGGCACCTGCACCGCGAAGCCGTGGTTGTGGCTCGTCACCTCGACCTTGCCGGTGGCCCGGTCGAGCACCGGCTGGTTGATGCCGCGGTGGCCGTACCCCAGCTTGTAGGTGCCGAAGCCGAGCGCCCGGCCGAGGATCTGGCTGCCGAAGCAGATGCCGAACAGCGGGATCCGCCGGGTCAGCACCTCCCGGGCCAGCGCCACCGGGCCGTCGGCGGTCGCCGGGTCGCCCGGGCCGGGCGAGAAGAAGACAGCGTCCGCGCCGGTGGCGAGGAGGTCCTCGATGGTCGACCCGGCGGGGAGCACGTGGGTGGTGACGCCGCGGGCGGCGAGCCGGCGGGGCACGTTGCGCTTGATGCCCAGGTCCACCGCGGCCACCGTGAACCGGTGCTCGCCCTGCGCCTCGACGACGTACGGCTTGGCGGTGGTCACCTCGTCGGACAGGTTCGCGCCGACCATCTGCGGCGAGCGGCGTACCCGCTCCAGCAGCGCGGCCGGGTCGTCCTCGACGCTGGAGATGCCGACCCGCATCGCGCCGCGCTCACGCAGGTGCCGGGTCAGCGCCCGGGTGTCCACGCCGCTGATGCCGACCACGCCCTCGGCGGCGAGCCGGTCCTCCAGGCCGCCGGTGGCCCGCCAGTTGGAGCTGATCCGGGCCGGGTCGCGCACCACGTACCCGGCCACCCAGATCCGGTCGGACTCGTCGTCCTCGCCGTTGACGCCGGTGTTGCCGATGTGCGGCGCGGTCTGCACCACCACCTGCCGGTGGTACGAGGGGTCGGTGAGCGTCTCCTGGTAGCCGGTCATGCCGGTGTTGAAGACCGCCTCGCCGAAGGTCTCCCCGACGCTGCCGTACGCCTCGCCGTGGAACGTGCGCCCGTCCTCGAGGACGAGAATTGCAGGCCGTCGCTTCACTGTGCCCGCCTTTCGTTCGCGACTGCGGGACTCCGCTCCGCTGCGTTCCTCGCGCTCACCGGGCCCGCCTTTCGTTCGCGACTGCGGGACTCCGCTCCGCTGCGTTCCTCGCGCTCACTTAACAGCCTTTCCGTCCAGGACCGTCGGCTCGCCGCGCAGGAAGGTCGCCACGATGCGACCCGGCAGCGTCATGCGGGCGTACGGGGTGTTGCGACTGCGACTGGCCAGCTCCGCCGGTTCGATGACGCGACGGACGGCCGGGTCGACCAGGGTCAGGTTGGCCGGTACGCCGGGCGCCGGGTCGAGGCCGTGCCCGGCCAGTCCGGCGATCCGGGCCGGGGTGCGGGACATCCGCTCGGCGATCAGGTCCCAGCGGGGGCCGAACACGTCGAGCGCGATGGACAGCGCGGTCTCCAGGCCGAGCATGCCCGGCCGGGCGTACGCCCACTCGCACTCCTTGTCCTCCACGGCGTGCGGCGCGTGGTCGGTGGCGATGATGTCGATCACGCCCTCGGCCAGCGCCTCCCGCAGCGCGGCGATGTCGGCGGCGGTACGCAGCGGCGGGTTGACCTTGAAGACCGGGTCGTAGCTCTCCGCCTTGGCATCGGTCAGCAGCAGGTGGTGCGGCGTCACCTCGGCGGTGACCCGTACCCCGCGGGCCTTGGCCTGGCGCAGCACCTCGACGCTGCCGGCGGTGGAGACGTGGCAGACGTGCAGGCGGCTGCCGACGTGCTCGGCCAGCAGCACGTCCCGGGCGATGATCGCCTCCTCGGCGACGGCCGGCCAGCCGGTCAGGCCGAGGCGGGTGGACACCTCACCCTCGTGCATCTGCGCGCCCTCGGTCAGCCGGGGCTCCTCGGCGTGCTGGGCGATCACGCCGTCGAACGCCTTGACGTACTCCAGCGCCCGGCGCATCAGCCGCGGGTCGGACACGCAGTGCCCGTCGTCGGAGAAGATCCGCACCCCGGCGGCCGAGTCGGCCATCGCGCCCAGCTCGGCCAGGCGTTCGCCGGCCAGCCCGACGGTGACCGCGCCGATCGGCTGCACGTCGACCAGGCCGGCCTCCCGGCCGAGTCGCCAGACCTGCTCGACCACGCCCGCGGTGTCCGCGACCGGCGAGGTGTTCGCCATCGCGCACACCGCCGTGTAGCCGCCGAGCGCCGCCGCCCGGGAACCGGACTCGACGGTCTCGGCGTCCTCCCGGCCGGGCTCGCGCAGGTGGGTGTGCAGGTCGACCAGGCCGGGCAGCGCGACCAGGCCGCTCCCGTCGATGACCGTGGCGTCGTCCGCGGCGAGCCCGCGGCCCGTCTCGGCCACCACTCCGTCGCGGATGAGCAGGTCGGTCGGCTCGCCGCCGACGATGCTGACGCTTCTGATGAGGTACGCGGTCACCGGTTGTTCCCTCCGAGCAGCAGGTAGAGCACGGCCATCCGCACGGAGACCCCGTTGGCGACCTGTTCGACGATGGTGGAGCGGGGCGAGTCGGCCACCTCGGGCGTGATCTCCATGCCCCGGTTCATCGGGCCGGGGTGCATGACGATCGCGTGCTCGGGCAGCCGGCGCATGCGCGGCCCGTCGAGCCCGTAGCGACGGGCGTACTCGCGGGCCGACGGGAAGAAGGAGTCGCCCATCCGCTCGCGCTGCACCCGCAGCATCATCACCACGTCCACATCTGGGAGAACGGCGTCGAGGTCGTAACAGACGTCGGTGCCGGGCGCCAGAGCGGCGGCGATGTCGACCGGGATGAGCGTGGGCGGGCCGACCAGTGTGACCTTCGCGCCGAGCGTGGACAGCAGCAGCACGTTCGAGCGGGCCACCCGGGAGTGCAGCACGTCGCCGACGATCGCCACGTGCAGGCCGTCGAGCCGGCCCAGCCGGGACCGCATCGTGTACGCGTCGAGCAGCGCCTGGGTGGGGTGCTCGTGGGTGCCGTCACCGGCGTTGACCACCGACCCGTCCACCCACTCGGCGAGCCGGTGCGGGGCGCCGGAGGCGGGGTGCCGGACGACCACCGCGTCCGCGCCCATGGCCTGGAGCGTGAGCGCCGTGTCCTTCAGGCTCTCCCCCTTGGCCACGCTGGAGCCCTTGGCAGAGAAGTTGATCACGTCGGCGCTGAGCCGCTTGGCGGCGGCCTCGAACGAGATCCGGGTCCGGGTGGAGTCCTCGTAGAAGAGGTTGACCACGGTGCGCCCGCGCAGCGCGGGCAGCTTCTTGACCTCGCGCCCGGCCACCGTCGCCATCTCCGCGGCGGTGTCCAGGACCAGGGTGGCGGTGCCGGCGTCCAGGTCGGCGCCGGAGAGCAGGTGCCGGATCATGCGGGTGCACCCCCGTACAACTTGACCTCGTCCGTGCCGTCGGTCTCGGCGAGGGTGACCTTGACGTTCTCGGCCAGCGCGGTGGGGATGTTCTTGCCGACGTAGTCGGCGCGGATCGGCAACTGGCGGTGGCCGCGGTCGACCAGGACCGCGAGCTGCACGGACGCTGGGCGGCCGACGTCGCTGAGCGCGTCCAGCGCGGCCCGCACGGTGCGGCCGGAGAACAGCACGTCGTCGACGAGGATCACCCGCTTGCCGTCGATCCCGCCGGGCGGCAGGTCGGTCGGGCCGACCGCGCGGGTGGCGTGCCGGCGCAGGTCGTCGCGGTAGAGCGTGATGTCGAGCACGCCGACCGGGACGGTGACGTCCTCGAAGGTGCTGATCCGGGCCGCCAGGCGGTGGGCCAGCGGCACGCCCCGGGTGGGGATGCCCAGCAGCACGGTGTCGGCGGCGCCCTGGGTCTTCTCCAGGATCTGGTGGGCGATGCGGTCGACCACCCGCGACACGTCCGCTGCGGCGAGGATCACCTTCACCGAGGGTTGTCGCGGCGGCGACGAGTGGGCAGCCGGTGGGTAGGCCACGGCGGACCTCCTTCCCCGCCTCACGGGACGGGTCGTTAAAGGACGTCTGGTCTGCTCCGGCAGGCCCGCGCGGGGCCCGGACCGGGGCTTCACGCCACGTTACCAGCGGTCACCGGGCCACCCGCCGCCGGTCCTGACCTGCTGGTCAGCCCGGCGAAATGGGGACAAGCCACACGTGGGCGCCGGACCTCGTGCACGGCAACACTTGACCACTTGTCGCAATCCCCGTACCGTCACGCTCCGTAGCGATAGCTCGGAGAACCCGAACAGCACTGGGAGTGTCCGAATGCCCTCTGAATACGCCAAGTCGCTGGGCGCCCGCCTGCGCTCCATCCGCCAGCAGCAGGGCCTGTCCCTGCAGGGGGTGGAGGAGAAGTCGAACGGGCGGTGGAAGGCCGTGGTGGTCGGCTCGTACGAGCGCGGCGACCGCGCCGTCACCGTGTCCCGCCTGGCGGAGCTGGCCGACTTCTACCGCGTTCCCGTCTCGGAGCTGCTGCCCGACGGCAGCGGGGTGCGTCACGAGCCCACCAGCAAGATCGTGCTGGACCTGGAGCGGCTCTACGACGAGGCCTCCGAGGACCTCGCGTACGTGGCCCGCTACGCGCGCGCCATCCAGCAGCAGCGCGGCGACTACAACGGCCGGGTGCTCTCCATCCGCGCCGACGACCTGCGCGCCCTCGCGATCGTCTACGACGCCTCGCCGTCGGGCCTGATCGAGCGGCTGACCGAGCACGGCGTGCTGGTCGCCGACCCGCGGGCGTTCTTCGCGTCCTGACACCCCGTACGACAGAAAGGGCCCGTGCCTACCGGCACGGGCCCTTCGTCGTCGCGGCGCGTCAGCGCGTGGCGTACTCGGCGATCCGGCCGAGGATGCCGTTGAGGAAGCGGGGCGAGTCGTCGGTCGACATCTGCCGGGCCAGCTCCACGGCCTCGCTGATCGCCACCGCGTCGTCGATCTCATCGACGTAGAGCAGCTCGTACACGGCGATCCGGGCCAGGTTGCGGTCGACCACGGGCATCCGCTCCAGCGTCCACCCCTCGGCGTAGCTGGCGATCGTCTCGTCGATCCGGTCGAGGTGCGCCGCCACGCCCTCGACCAGCCCGACCGCGTAGCCGAGGTGGTCGGGGCGCGGCTGCTCGATCCGTTCCAGGTAACCGGCGAGCACCTCGACCGGCGGGCGGTCCCGCAGGTCGGCCTCGAAGAGCACGTCCAGCGCCCGCTTGCGCGCCTTGCGGCGCGCCGGCATCTGCTGCTTGGGGCCCTCGGCCATCAGGCTCGGCCGAGGTAACGGCCGTCGCGGGTGTCGACCTTGATCTTCTCACCGGTGGTGATGAACAGCGGCACCTGCACTGTGGCGCCGGTCTCGACGGTAGCCGGCTTGTTGCCGCCGGTCGACCGGTCGCCCTGCAGGCCCGGCTCGGTGTAGGTGACCTCGAGCACGACCGAGGTCGGCAGCTCGATGTACAGCGGCACGCTCTCGTGGGTGGCGACTGTCGCCTCGGCCTCCGGGAGGAGGTAGTTGGCGGCCTCGCCGACGGTGCCGCCGGGGACGGTGATCTGGTCGAACGTCTCCAGATCCATGAAGACGTAGTCCTCGCCGTCGGCGTACAGGTACTGCATGGTGCGCTTGTCCACGGTCGCGGTCTCGACCTTGGTGCCCGCGTTGAAGGTCTTGTCGACCACCTTGCCGGACAGCACGTTCTTCAGCGTGGTGCGCACGAAGGCACCACCCTTACCGGGCTTGACGTGCTGGAACTCGACGACGGCCCACAGCTCGCCGTCCAGGTTGAGTACCAGGCCGTTCTTCAGGTCGTTGGTGGTGGCCATTTCCTGCCTTGATCATCAATTGGCGGACAGACCGTCCAAGTCTACTCGCTCTGTCGAATCGGACTCGCGCCGCGCGACGGACCGGCTCAGGCGCCCGCGGCGAGCCGGGCGGCCAGATGCTGCAGCGCCAGCCGGTAGCCGTCCACGCCCAGGCCGCAGATCACCCCGGTGGCCACCGCGGACACCGCCGAGTGGTGCCGGAACTCCTCCCGGGCGTGGATGTTCGAGATGTGCACCTCGACCAGCGGGCCGCGCAGCATCGCGCAGGCGTCCCGCACCGCGATCGAGTAGTGCGACCAGGCGGCCGGGTTCAGCACCACCGCCGCCGCCTCGTCGGCCGCCTCGTGCAGCCAGGCGAGCATCTCGTGCTCGGCGTCGGTCTGCCGGACCACCACGTCCAGGCCCAGCTCCCGGCCGTGCCGCTCGCAGTCGGCCACGAGCTGGGCGTAGCTGGTCACCCCGTACACGTCGACCTGGCGGGTGCCGAGGCGGCCCAGGTTCGGCCCGTTGAGCACGTACACCCTCACGAGCTGATCTCCGCGTACGCGGCGGCGAGCAGGTCGTCCGACGGCGCCTCCAGGATCGCCGGGCGGGCGAGCCCGTCGAGCACCACGAACCGCAGCCGGCTGCCACGGGCCTTCTTGTCCACCCGCATCGCGGCGAGCAGCTCCGGCCAGGCGTCGGCCCGGTAGCCGGTGGGCAGGTCGAGCGCGGTCAGCACCCGGCGGTGCCGCTCGGCGTCGGCCGCGTCGAGGCGGCCGGCGAGCCGGGCCAGCGTGGCCGCGTACACCAGGCCCACCGACACCGCGTGGCCGTGCCGCCAGCGGTAGCCCTCCACCTTCTCGACCGCGTGCGCCAGCGTGTGCCCGTAGTTGAGCACCTCGCGTACCCCGGATTCGCGCAGGTCCCCGGCGACCACGTCGGCCTTCACGCGGACCGCGCGCTCGACGAGTTCCCGCAGCACCGGCCCGGCCGGGTCGAGCGCGGCGGCCGGGTCCCGCTCGACCAGGTCGAGGATGACCGGGTCGGCGATGAACCCGCACTTGACCACCTCGGCCATCCCGGCGGCCAGGTCGGCCGGGGGCAGGCTGTCCAGCGTCGCCAGGTCGGCCAGCACGCCGGCCGGCGGGTGGAACGCGCCGACCAGGTTCTTGCCGGCGGCGGTGTTGATGCCGGTCTTGCCGCCCACGGCGGCGTCGACCATGCCGAGCAGCGACGTGGCGACCGGCACCCAGCGCACGCCGCGCAGCCAGGTGGCCGCGACGAAGCCGGCCAGGTCGGTGACCGCGCCGCCGCCCACCCCGACCACCGCGTCGGTACGGGTGAACCCGGCGTCGCCGAGCCGGTCCCAGCAGGCCGCCGCCACGTCGACGTGCTTGCCCGCCTCGGCGTCCGGCACCTCGATCAGCAGCGGCGTCACGCCGCCCTCGCGGACCGCGTCGGCGAGCCGGTCGGCGAGCGCCTTCAGCGGCGGCGCGTGCAGGAAGGCCACCTG
Organism: Micromonospora sp. CA-248089; assembly: GCF_050948515.1. Lineage (NCBI taxonomy): Bacteria > Bacillati > Actinomycetota > Actinomycetes > Micromonosporales > Micromonosporaceae > Micromonospora > Micromonospora sp. CA-248089. Next base: position 2,476,144 of record NZ_CP192016.1, on the reverse strand, counting down.
CTCGGCGCCCGGCAGCAGCCGGGGCGGCGGGTCCAGCAGGTCACGTCCCACCAGCACGTCGTACGGCCGCTCGCCGCCGACCGGGATCCGGGTCACCTCGTCCATCGCGGGCAGCCTAGTCCAGCGCGCCGCCCTCGCGCGGCCACTGTCCACTCCCTGGGTGTTTGACCGGTCGCACCGCGGGTAGGGCGGCCGGAATGAGCGAGACGACGGCACACGCGACCCGACCGGAATCCGCGACGAGCATCCGGCTGCCCGCCACGATCCTCGGCGTCGGGCTCGGCGGCTTCGTCGACGGCATCGTCCTGCACCAGGTGCTCCAGTGGCACCACCTGCTCAGCAGCACCGGCAGCGACCGGGTCGGCATCCGTGAGTACCCGGTGGACACCGTGCCCGGGTTGCAGATGAACACGCTCTGGGACGGCCTGTTCCACGTGGTCACCTGGGTGGCGGTGCTGACCGGCCTGGCCCTGCTCTACTCCCGGGTGACCAGCTCCCGGGGCCGGCTGTGGCGCTCGCCGATGCTGTGGGGCTGGGCGCTCATCGGCTGGGGCCTGTTCAACCTGGTCGAGGGCGTCATCGACCACCACCTGCTCGGCATCCACCACGTGCGCAGCGGCCCGAACCAGCTCTGGTGGGACCTCGGGTTCCTCGCCCTCGGCGTGGTGCTGATCGCAGTCGGGTGGGCGATCCAGCGCCGGGCCAAGGGCGTCGACCTCTGCGCGCCGGAGCGCCGGTGACAGTGGCCCACGCCGGGCACGCCGACGGCGGCTTCCCGGCGACCGCGCTGGTCCCGGCGGCGCTGTTCTGGGCGTACCTGGCCGCCGCGCTGCGGCTGCGCGACCCGGGCGGGCCGGGCTGGCCGCACGCCCGGACGGCGAGCTTCGGGCTGGGCACCCTGCTGCTGGCGGCGGGGCTGCTGTGGCCCGCCGGCGACTTCGTCGGGCACATGTGGCAGCACCTGCTGATCGGCATGCTCGCGCCGCTCGCGCTGGTGCTCGGCGCCCCGGTCACGCTGCTGCTGCGCACGCTGGACCGGCGCACCGGCCGGGCCCTGGTCCACCTGCTGCGGCACCCGGTCGCGCGGGTGCTCGGCCACCCGGTGACCGGCCTGCTGCTCACCGCGGGCGGGCTGTGGCTGCTCTACCTCACCCCGCTGTACCGGGCCACCCTGGACAACCCGGCCCTGCACACGCTGGTGAACCTGCACTTCCTGCTCAGCGGCTGCCTGTTCGCCTGGTCGATCGCCGGTCCCGACCCGGGGCCGCACCGCCCGCGCGTACCGGTGCGGCTCGTGGTGATCGGGTTCGGGGTGGCCGCGCACGCCACCATCGCCCAGTTGCTCTACGCCGGGCTGTTCGTCGACGTGCCGGCCACCGCCGCCGAGCTGCGGGCCGGGGCCACGCTCATGTACTACCTGGGTGACCTGGCCGAGATCGCGCTGGCGCTCGCGCTGCTGGCCACCTGGCGACCGGAACCGGCCCGGCGCCGCCGCGCGGCCGGGACCGTCGCGGCCAACGCCTGACCGGCGCGCCTTCTCCCCGGCCCACCGCGTTCCACCCGCCGGCGTCATCCACGCCGAGTGGAACACCACGGGTGCCACAACACCCCGGAGACACCCACCGCGTTCCACCCACCCACGTCATCCACGCCGAGTGGAACACCACGGGTGCCACAACGCCCGCGAGACACCCACGGCGTTCCACCGAGGGAGCACGGAGCCGGCGGAGCGGGGCGGGCTCAGGGCTTGAGCAGGGCGGCGATCTCCGCGGCCAGATCCTCCGGCGTACGCCCGTCGGTGACCACCGTCGCGGTCGCCACCTCGGCGTAGAGCGGGCGGCGCTGGTCCATCAGGTGCTTGAGCGTGGCGCGCGGATTCAGCCCGAGCAGCGGCCGCCCGGCGCCGAGACCGACCCGCTTGACCGCGTCGGGCAGCTCCACCGACAGGTGCACCACCGTGTGGCCGATCAGTGCGGCCCGGTTCTCCTCGGCCAGGACCGCGCCGCCGCCGAGCGCGAGCACGCCCGCGTGTGACGCGAGCGCCGCCGCCACGGCGGCCCGTTCGAGGGTACGGAAGTGCTCCTCGCCCTCGTCCACGAAGATCTCCGGGATGGGCTTGCCGGCGAGGTTCTCGATGTCGGCGTCGGTGTCCCGGAAGTCGACGCCGAGCGCCTCGGCGAGCGCCGTACCGACAGTGGTCTTGCCGGAGCCGGGCGCACCGACCAGCACGCAGACCGGCCGGGTGCTCATCGTTGCCACCTTTCGTTCGCGACTGCGGGACTCCGCTGCGCTGCGTTCCTCGCGCTCACTGAACCACCAGGCTGTCGAGGTAACCGGTCAGGTTGCGGCGCATCTCGGCGACCGAGTCGCCACCGAACTTCTCCACCGCCGCCTCGGCCAGCACCAGCGCGACCATCGCCTCGGCCACCACGGCGGCGGCCGGGACCGCGCACACGTCGGAGCGCTGGTTGATCGCGGTGGCCGGCTCGCCGGTGGTCACGTCGATCGTCGCGAGAGCCCGGTTCAGCGACGAGATCGGCTTCATGGCCGCCTTCACCCGCAGCGGCTCACCGGTGGTGATACCGCCCTCCAGGCCGCCGGCCCGGTCGGTGATCCGCCGCACGCCGGTGGCGGTGGGCACGATCTCGTCGTGCGCCTCCGAGCCACGCGAGCGGGCCTGCTGCCAGCCGTCGCCGATCTCCACACCCTTGATCGCCTGAATCGACATGAGCGCGGTCGCGAGGCGGGCGTCGAGCTTGCGGTCCCACTGGACGTGGCTGCCCAGGCCCGGCGGCACCCCGTACGCGAGCACCTCGACCACGCCACCGAGCGTGTCGGCGGCCTTCTTCGCGGCGTCGACCTCGGCGACCATCCGGGCGCTGGCCTCGGCGTCGAGGCAGCGCAGCGGGTCGGCGTCGATGCGCGCGGCGTCCTCCGGCGTGGGCCGCAGGCCCGGCTTGACCGCCACCGGGCCCAGCTCGACCACGTGGGAGACGATCTCGACGCCGAGCGCCTGGCGGACGAGCGCCTTGGCGACGGTGCCCACCGCGACCCGGGCGGCGGTCTCCCGGGCGCTCGCGCGCTCCAGGATCGGCCGGGCGTCGGTGTGCCCGTACTTCTGCATGCCGGCCAGGTCGGCGTGGCCCGGGCGGGGACGGGTCAGCGGCGCGTTGCGGGCCTGGCTCGCCAGCTCCTCCGGGTCGACCGGGTCGGCGGCCATCACGGTGCGCCACTTGGGCCACTCGGAGTTGCCGACCCGGATCGCCACCGGGCTGCCCAGCGTCACCCCGTGCCGGAGCCCGCCGATGATCTCGACCTCGTCCTGCTCGAACGACATCCGGGCACCCCGGCCGTAGCCGAGCCGGCGCCGGGCCAGCTCGCCGGAGATCTCCCCGGTGGTCACCTCGATGCCGGCGGGTACGCCCTCCAGCATCGCGACGAGGGCGGGTCCGTGCGATTCACCTGCAGTCAGCCAGCGCAACACAACGGTCAGTGTGTCACGCCCGGTGGTCACCGGCGTACGCCGCCCGCCGCATCCCGCCCACCGGACAGGCCACCTCCGCGCGCTGGTCTGCCGCCCGGCGGGTGGGGTGTTAACAGGGGACCCTTCCTCTACCGGAGGAGTTAAGAAGGGGCCCTTCCTTACACCGGCAGCGCGGCGCGCATCGCGGCGCGCGGGGCGGCTACGCCGGTGAACTGCTCGAACTGGCCGAACGCCTGGGCCAGCAGCAGGTCCAGCCCGGAGACCACCCGGCACCCGGCGGCCAGCGCCGCCGCCGCCAACGGCGTGGGCCACGGGTCGTAGACCACGTCGAAGAAGACGGACTCGGGCCGCCAGTCGAAGTTGTCGGCGAGCGGGTCGGCGACGCCCTTCGGCACCGTGGAGATCACCAGGTCGGCGCGGGCATGCGCGGGTGCGCCGTCCCACTCGGCACCGGCCAGCGGCACCCCGGCCGCCGCCGCGGCCGGGCGCAACTCGTCGACCGCCTCGGGCCGGCGGGCCACCACAGTCACCTCGGCCGCACCGATCCGGGCCGCCGCCGCGATGGCCGCCCGCGCGGTGCCGCCCGCGCCGAGCACGGTGACCACCGCCCCGGCCACGCAGCCGGCGCCGGTGAGCACCTCGACCATGGCGGTGACGTCGGTGTTGTCCGCGTACCAGGTGCCGTCGGGCCGGCGTACCAGCGTGTTGGCGGCGCCGACCGCGGCGGCGACCGGCGAGACCTCGTCGGCCAGCGCGAGCGCCGCCTCCTTGCCCGGCATGGTCACCGACAGCCCGGCCCACTCGGGGCCGAGGCCCGCGACCAGACCGGGCAGCTCGTCGGCGCCGGCTTCGATCCGGGTGTACGACCAGCCGGTCAGCCCGGCCGCCGCGTAGCCGGCGGTGTGGATCACCGGGGAGAGCGAGTGGGCGATCGGCTTGCCGACCACCGCGGCGCGGCGGGGATCGGCCATCAGATGATCCCGGCCTCCTTGGCCTTCCGCTCGTTGCGCAGTTGCTCGTCGTAGGTCTCGGCGAACGCGGAACGGCCGTCCTTGCTGATCGCCACGAAGTAGAGCCACTTGCCCGGCGGCGGGGTCAGCGCGCCCTCCAGCGCCTCCTTGCCCGGGTTGTTGATCGGCGACGGGACCAGCCCGCGCAGCTTGCGGTTGTACGGGTTCTTCGGGTCGTCCAGTTCGGCGGCGGTCATGTCCTTGGACGCCTTGGTCTTCTGCCCGGTCAGCTCCAGGTAGTAGTTGACGGTGACGTCCATCTCCAGGCAGTTGCAGGGGAACTCGCCGTAGACCCGGTTGTAGGCCACCCGGGCGACCTTGCCCAGGTCGGCCTTGTTACCGGCCTCCGCCTGGGCCAGCGAGGCGACGATCAGCGCCTCGTACGGGGTGATGCCACCGCGTTCCTTCTGCACCTTCTCGGCGTACTGCATGCCGGAGGTGACGGTGAGGAAGTTGTCCACCATCAGCTTGAGCACCGTCTCGGCGGTGGCCTTCGGCGGGATCTCGTAGGTGTCCGGGAAGAGGAAGCCCTCGATCGACGGGTTGACCTTCTTGCCGTCGGAACGCTTGAACCACCAGTCCGGTACGCCGAGCGCCTCCGGGTCCTTCGCCGCGGCCTCGAAGTCCTTGACCGGGATGTCCGTCTTCTCGGAGAGCCGCTTGTAGACCGTCTTCGCGGTGAGGCCCTCGGGGATGGTGATCCCGTTGACGATCTTGTTCTTGAGGTCCAGCAGGGCCACGACCGCCGCGTCACCGCTCATCTGCTTGCGCAGCTTGTACGTGCCGGGCTGGATGTTCTTGCTGCGCGAGTTCTCCTCGGCGGCCTCGATGAACGCCTTGGTGCTCTTCACCACGTCGGCGGCGACGAGCGCGTCGGCCATGTCGGCGATCAACGCGCCCTGCTTGATCTCGACGGTCACCTCGCCGGTGCCGGAGCCGTCGTAGTCGGGCGTGACGAAGTAGTTCTGGACCCGGTCGAAGCCGTAGAAGGCACCGCCGCCGATGCCGCCGAGCAGGACCAGCGCGAGCGCGAGGGCGAGCAGGGTCTTGCCCCGGCCGCCGCCGGACTTGCCCTGGCGTCGGCGTACCGCGCCGCGCCGGTGCCGGCCCTTCTCCCCCCTGTCCTGCTCGTCGAAGCCCAGATCAAGGTCGTCGATCATTGCGTCCGCCTCCGCTGTGCGTCCAGCCAGCTCTGCAGAATCTCCACCGCGGCGGCCTGGTCGACCACCGCTCGTTGGCGCTTTCCCCGGACGCCCCGTTCAGCCAGCCTACGACTCGCGACGACGGTAGACATCCTCTCGTCCGTCAGCGTCACCGGAATCGGCCTCATTACATCAGCCAATCGGCTGGCATATGCTGACACTTTCGCCGCCGCGGGGCCGTGCTTTCCGGCGAGGTTGACCGGCAGCCCGACCACGATCCCCACCGCCTCGTGCTCGGCGGCGAGCCGGACCAGCTCGGCCATGTCGGCGGGGACCGCGTCCGGTTCGGCGGTCAGATCACGGGCCAGCGTCACCAGCGGCGTGGCGAGGATCCCGTGCGGGTCGCAGCGGGCCACCCCCACCCGGACCTGACCGACGTCGACGCCCAGCCGGACGCCACGGGACAGCTCGGTCACGAACGGACACCTCCCCGCCGGTACGGGCCAGGGCGGACCGGGTGGTCCGCCCTGGCGTCGATCGTTTCGCTCATGCCGTGCCGGCTGGGCATGCCCTCACGGCCCTCGCTCCGCTCGGTGCGTTCGCTCATGCCGTGCCGGCCGGGCATGCCCTCACGGCCCTCGCTCCGCTCGGTGCGTTCGCTCATGCCGCGTCGGCGACCGCCCGCTCGACGGTGACCAGCAGGTTCGGTGCCTCCGCCGCGGGCAGCCCGCCGCCCTGGGCCAGGTCGTCACTGCCGCCACCCCGGCCGGAGAACGCCGCCTTGACCAGGTCCTTCGCGCTCAGGTTCCGGCCCCGGGCGGCCTGGTTGACCGCCACCACGAGGGACGCCTTGCCGTTGGCCCGGGCGGCCACCGCGACCACCGCCGGGCGGGCCGCGTCGATCCGGCCCCGGATTTCCTGGGCGAGCGTCCGCACGTCGTTCGCCGCCGCGCCCTCCGGCGCCTCGGTGCCGACGTACGCGACGCCGCGCACGTCCTTCGCCTGCGCCGCCAGGGCTCCGGCCCCGCCGAGCACGAGCTGGGCGCGCAGCTTCTCCAGTTCCTTCTCCGCGTCGCGCAGCTGGGTGACTGTCTGTTCCACCCGGTCGGCGACCTGCTCGCCGGGCACCCGGAACAGCTCGGCCAGCCGGGACACCAGCAGGTGCTCGCGGGCCAGGAAGCCGAACGCGTCCATGCCGACGAGCGCCTCGATCCGGCGGACACCGGAACCCACCGACGCCTCGGAGAGGATCTTCACCAGGCCGAGCTGGGCCGAGCGGGCCACGTGCGTGCCGCCGCACAGCTCGCGGGCGTAGTCGCCGACCTCGACGACCCGGACCCGCTCGCCGTACTTCTCACCGAACAGAGCCATCGCCCCGATCCGGCGGGCCTCCTCCTGGCTGGTGACGAACGCGTGCACCTCCAGGTCGGCCAGCAGCACCTCGTTGACCTGCTGCTCGACGTCGTGCAGCACGCTCGGCGCCACACCCGTCGGGGTGTTGAAGTCGAACCGCAGCCGGCCCGGCGCGTTCAGCGAACCGGCCTGGGTCGCGGACTCGCCGAGGAAGTTGCGCATCGTCTGGTGCACCAGGTGCGTCGCGGTGTGCGAGCGGGAGATCGCCCGGCGGCGGGACACGTCGATCTCCGCGTACCCGGTCTCCCCGGAGCGCACCTCGCCGCGCACCACCTTGGCCCGGTGCACGATCAGGCCGGGCACCGGCTGCTGCACGTCGAAGACCTCGACCTGGCCGCCGCCCACGGTGATGAGGCCCTGGTCGGGCTGCTGCCCGCCGCCCTCGGCGTAGAACGGGGTGGTGTCGAGGACCAGCTCGATCGTGTCGCCCTCGACCGCCGCCGAGACGGCGGCGCCGCCGGACAGCAGCGCGCGGACCCGGGACTCGCGGCTCAGCTCGGTGTAGCCGGTGAACTCCACCGGCCCGCCGCCGTCGAGCACCGACCGGTACGCCGACACGTCGGTGTGCCCGGTCTTGCGCGCCTGCGCGTCGGCCTTGGCCCGGCTGCGCTGGTCGGCCATCAGCCGGCGGAAGCCCTCCGCGTCGACCTGCAACCCCTGCTCGGCGGCGATCTCCAGGGTCAGGTCGATCGGGAAGCCGTACGTGTCGTGCAGCTGGAACGCCTTGTCACCGGAGAGGGCCGCCTTGCCGGCCGACTTGGTCTCGGCGATGGCGGTGTCCAGGATCGTCGTGCCGGCGCGCAGCGTGGCGAGGAACGCGTCCTCCTCGGCGTACGCGTACTGGGAGATCCGGCCGAAGTCCTCGGCCAGCTCCGGGTACGACGGCGCCATGCAGTCGCGGGCCACCGGCAGCAGCTCCGGCAGCGCCCGGTCCTGGTAGCCGAGCAGCCGCACCGCCCGGATCGCCCGGCGCATGATCCGCCGCAGCACGTAGCCCCGGCCCTCGTTCGACGGGGTCACGCCGTCACCGATGAGCATCAGCGAGGTGCGCACGTGGTCGGCGATCACCCGCAGCCGCACGTCGTCCGGGTGCGACTCGTTCGCCGCGTGACCGGAGTGCACGCCGTAGCGCTTGCCGGTCAACTCGGCGGCCTTGTCCAGGATCGGGCGGACCTCGTCGATCTCGTAGAGGTTGTCCACGCCCTGCAGCAGCGAGGCCATCCGCTCCAGGCCCATGCCGGTGTCGATGTTCTTCGCCGGCAGGTCGCCGAGGATCGGGAAGTCCTCCTTGCCGACGCCCGGACCCCGCTCGAACTGCATGAAGACGAGGTTCCAGAACTCCAGGTAGCGGTCCTCGTCGACCTCCGGGCCGCCCTCGCGGCCGTAGGCCGGGCCGCGGTCGTAGTACAGCTCGGAGCACGGGCCGCACGGGCCGGGGATGCCCATCGACCAGAAGTTGTCGGCCTTGCCCCGGCGCACGATCCGCTCGGCCGGCACGCCGGTGGCACGCCAGATGTCGTACGCCTCGTCGTCGTCCAGGTAGACGGTCGCCCAGATCCGCTCCGGGTCCAGCCCGAAGCCGCCCGCCTCGACCGACTTCGTCGCCAGGTCCCAGGCGAGCGGGATCGCCCCGGACTTGAAGTAGTCACCGAAGGAGAAGTTGCCGTTCATCTGGAAGAACGTGCCGTGCCGGCTGGTCTTGCCGACCTCGTCGATGTCGGGCGTACGGATGCACTTCTGCACGCTCGTCGCCCGCGCGTACGGCGGGGTCTGCTGACCGAGGAAGTAGGGCACGAACTGCACCATGCCCGCGTTGATGAACAGCAGGTTCGGGTCGCTGATGGCGGGCAGCGGAGCGGACGGCACCACGGTGTGCCCGTTCGCCTCGAAGTGGGCGAGGAACCGCCGCTTGATCTCCGCCGTCTTCATCGCTGGTGGTCCTCCGGGAAAATCTCTCGATCACCGATGCGCGGGTCCTCCCGCAGCTCGGCGAACTGGTCGTCGTACACCTCGCCGCGGGCGAAGGCCTCGTGGATCTCCTGCTCACGCTCGGCCATGCCGACCCGGACGTCGTCCACGAACGCCCGGAGCGACTCGACCAGACCGCCGGCGGACTCGGACAGCCCGCTGGCGATGCCGGCCGGGGTGTACGCCTGCGCGGTCCGGGTAGCCTTGCGCACCACCAGGACGCCCACGGCCAGCCCGATGCCCAGCCAGAACAACCGCCTCATGCTCTCATCCTTCCCGCGTACGCCGGCCGGGGTCAGCGGTTGCCGCGCTTGGCGGCGCGACGCTGCTGCTTGATCGTGTCGCGCACCTCGCGCTCGGTCTCGGCGTGCCGGCGGGCGGAGGCGGCCCGGCGCACGCCGTACCCGAACGCGGCCACCTTGACCAGGGGGTTCGCGGCGGCGGCGGAGACCACGGTGGCCAGGTTCGCCACGTTCGCGGTGACGTTCTGCGCGTGGCTGGTCATGGTGTCCACCTTGGCGAGCTGGAGGTTCACCCCGTCCAGCGAGGTCTGCACCTGCTCCAGCGCCACGTTGACGTTCTTCACCGTGGTGTTCACGTCGCCGAGCAGCGGCGCGGTGCGCTCGTTCACGTCGGTGATCATGCGGGTCGTCGCGTCCACGGTGTGCCGCAGCCGCAGGATCGGCACCGCCAGCACGAGCACCAGCATCAGGAACGCGCCGGCCGCGATCAGCGCAGCGATCTCTCCACCACTCACGCGAAAGTCCTCCTCAAGCAGTGTCCCGGAACCCGACGCCCCGGAACGCGCGACCGTACCTACCCATTCGCGCCACGCCGACCCGGTCACCGGGCACGGACGGGCGTGCCAGCCCCAGACCCTACCGTCCGTGATGAAAGTCGGCTCACGACGGTGAGGGGGTCGCCTCGCCCAACGGGTCGTCGGTCAGGGTCGGGTACGGATCCTCACCGGTGAGTGACGGATCGGTGGTCGGTGTCGGTCCGGTGCGCTCGTCGTCGATCGCGTTGCGCACCTTCACCGAAATCAACGAGCCGGTGCAGTCCGCCGCTGCGGGCGCGGCCGGCGCGGTCGGTGCGGGCGCCCCGTCCACCGGCGGAGGGGTGCAGGTGCGGTCGCGTACCCACAGGTCGAGCGTGAGTTCGTCCCGTCGCCAGCAGGTGTAGCTACCGGGGACCTTCTCGTCCGGGCAGCGGTCGACCTTCCAGCGCTGCCACCCGTCCCCGGCCAGCGCCGTCTCGTAGACCTCGACGGTCTTCTCCCACCCCTGCTCCGACTCGACGGAACGTTCGCGCAGCCGGCAGTCCTGCAGGCACCAGCGGCTGCCGCTGACGTTGTCGACGGTGTTGCTCTGCGCCCAGGCGGGCACCTTGAGCTCGTCGAGGCTGTCGAAGACCGGGTCGCGGCTGAGCGTCCGCATGCCGAAGTAGAGCGGCACCGCCCCCAGCAGCACGAGGCTGACCAGAGCGAGGATGCCCAGCCGCAGCCGGGTGCGCTCGCGCATCTGCCGGCGCAGCTCGGACCGGGCACCGCGCAGGCCCCCGGCCTCCGCGCCGCTGTCGGCCGGTCCGGGACCGCCGGGCCGTGGCCCCGCGGGCTCCCCCGGGGGTACGACCACAGCCGCCCGGGCCCGCCGCCGGAGCACCCGGTCCGGGCCGGTCCGCCTCCGGTCCGGGTGGTGTCGCCCGGCCGGCGGTCCGCTCGTCCGGCGCGACCGGGCGGGCCACACCGGCCGCCGCGCGGGCGGTCACCGGCGCGCCCGGCGGCACCGGACCGTCGCCTGCCGGTCCCCGGACGCCGGGCGCTACCGGCGGGCGAGGCCCGGCACCGGGCCGGGCCGTGTCGTCGGGGCGTGCCACGCGTCCGTCGCCACCGGGTCCGGCCGGGCCGCCACCGGGGCGGCCGGCGCCCGCCGGAATCCCGCCCGTGCGGTCGAGGTCGCCGCGCGGCCCCGGGCCGGCCGGCCCACCACCGGGGCGTGCACCACCGGCCGGCATCCCGCCGGTGCGCTCGGCATCGCCCCGCGAACCGGGGCCGGCCGGAGCACCACCGGGTCGTGCGCCACCGGCCGGCATCCCGCCGGTGCGCTCGACGTCGCCGCGCGGGCCGGGTCCGGCCGGGCCGCCGCCGGGAACGGGCGCGACACCGGGCCGGGCCGCGCCGCGGGCCGGACCGGGCGCCGGGTCGGACGGCTGGGACCGGGCCGGGGGCACGACCGGGCCGGTCTGGTCGGGGCGGACCGGCGGGCCCGGCGGTTCGGCACGCGCCGGCACGTCGGGGCCGGGCTGTCCGGGGCGCCGGGGCGGCGTACCCGGCTCGGAACGCGTCGGCGGGACGGCGACACCGGCCCGGCCCGCGGCGCCACCGGAGCGGCCGGGCGGCTCGTCGGCCGGAGGACCGGCCGGGCGGCGGGTGACCGGCATGGCCGGATCGGTGTGCGGCGAGCGACCGGCCTGCCGCAACCAGTCGGCGGGCCGCTCGGGCCGTTGCGGCCGCGGCTCGGCGGCGTCGTCACGGGCGGCTCGGCGACCGGGCGTCTCGGCGGCGACGCCGGGACCCGGTTCGCCGGGCGCGGCCCGCCTGCCGCCGGCTACGTCGGCACTCCGGTCGCCGGGCGCACCACGACGGCCGGCCTGCTGGCCGGTCGCCGGCCCGCCGGACACGGGCGCACCGGGCAGGTCCGGCGCGTTTCCGCTGCGCGGTACGGCAGGGGCACCGTCCGGCGCGGCGCGACGGCCGGCGCCGGAGACCGGCCGGGTGCCGGGCGGAACGTCGTCGGCACGGGCCCGGCGGCCCGCCCCCGAGACCGGCCGGGTGCCGGGTGCCACGTCGTCGGGCCGCGCCCGGCGCGCTCCCCGGGCATCGGCACCACGGCGCCGGTGTCGTCGGTACGGGCCCGGCGAGCGCCGCCGGACACCGGCTGGATGCCGGCGGTGTCGTCCGGCCGGGCTCGTCGGCCGCCGGGCTGCGGCGGGACCGTCGGGTCGACCGGGTGCGGGCCCTCGGGTCCGGCGGCTCCGTGCCGGCCGCGAGGCGTCGGCGGTACGCGGGTGTCACCGTCGACGGCCGGGCGGCCCGGGTCGACGGCTGCCCGGCCGGGCGACGGCGGGCCGGACGGGACGCGGGTGCCGGTGACGGGTGGCTGCTGACCGGTGGGGCCGTCCGTGCGGCGGCGGTACGGCGCGTCCGGCGGCCGGGGCGCCTCGGGCACGCCGGGCCAGGGACCGTCGACGGGGCGGCGCGGAGCACCGGCTTCGGGGCCGCCCGGCCAGGGACCGTCGGCGCCCCGGTGCGGGGCACCGGTCTCGGGACCGCCGGGGCGCACCGGCGGCGCGGCCGGACCCGGCGCGCCGGGGCGGCGCATGACCGGAGGATGCGGACCGGGCCGGCCGCCGGGCGGCGTCTCCGGGGCGGGCCGGCCACGGCCGGCGGGCGTGTCCGCCACCGGCGGGCGGACCCCCGGCGGAATGTCAGCGGCCGGACGCCCGGGCGACGGGGGCATGCCCACGCCGGGCCGGCCGGACGGCGGGGCGGTGTCCACGCCGGACCGTCCCGGTGGCGCAGGTGTGTCCACGCCCGGGCGACCGGGGCCCGGGGGCAGGTCGGCACCGGGGCGGCCGGCAACCGGTCCGCCGGGACGACCGGCAGCGGAGGGCGTCGCCGGGCCGGGACGGCCGGTCGCGGGCGGCAACGTCGGGTCGGTGCGGCCACCCGGAGCGGGCGCGCCCGGATGAGCCCGGCCGGGCCCCTGCGGCGCGGCGGCCGGCCCGTACCGCCGGCCGGGAGCCTGCGGCCCGGCGGCCGAGGGGGGCACGGACCGGCCCGGAGCCTGCGGCGCGGTGGGCGAAGGCGGCACGGGGCGGCCCGGAGCCTGCGGCGCGGTGGCCGACGGCGGCACGGGCCGGCCCGGAGCCTGCGGCGCGCCCGCTGCCGGAGTACCGGGCCGGCCGGTGGGCGGAGGCGGCGGTTGAGCGGCCGGGGGTGCTGCGGGCCCGGTGCCGGGTTCCGCGGATCCTGGCGACCGGCGGGCGGCGGCATCCCGGGACCCGGACCCGGCGCGCCGGCCGGGCGGGGCGCCCGGGACGGGTCGGCACCCGGCCGGGACGGGCCGGCGTCGGAGCGCGGTACCGGGAGGTCCCCGTCCGGTCCGAGTTCACCGCCCTGCTGCTTGGCGGTCCGCAGGTCGTCGATCCAGCCGAGGTCCTCGCCGCCGGCTGTCGGATCCGGCTCGGGCTCGGCCCGGCCGCGTCCCCACCGGCGGCCCTTGGCCCGCGGGTCGCGCCGCTCGTCGGGGCCGTCGGCCGGCCGCTCCGGACCACGCGCCATCACTCCTGACCCCCCTCGGCGGCGTCGCTGCCGCCCTCACTCGCCCCGCTGGCCTGATCTCCGCCCCCCACCCGGGCCCCGTTCGCGGTGGCCGGGGCGCCGGCCTCCGCCCGGGTCGCCGGAGCCGGCAGTCCGCGGACGATCCGGCGCAGCAGCGGCAGCCGGGTGGCCACCGCCCGCTCCGCGCCGTGCCCGCTGGGCTGGTAGTAGTCGGTGCCGACGAGGTCGTCCGGAGCGTACTGCTGGGTGACCACCCCCCGGTGGTCGTCGTGCGGGTAGCGGTAGCCGCGGCCGTGACCGAGGCCCCGCGCGCCGGAGTAGTGGGCGTCACGCAAACCGCGCGGCACCGGGCCGCCGCGACCGGCGCGGACGTCGGCGACGGCGGCGCCGATGGCTGTGGTGGCCGAGTTCGACTTCGGCGCGGTGGCCAGGTGGATGACCGCCTGGGCCAGGTTGAGCTGTGCCTCCGGCAGGCCCACGTACTCGACCGCGTGCGCGGCGGCGGTGGCCACTGTCAGCGCGGTCGGATCGGCCATGCCGACGTCCTCGCTGGCGAAGATCACCAGCCGGCGGGCGATGAACCGGGCGTCCTCCCCGGCCACCAGCATCCGGGCCAGCCAGTGCAGTGCCGCGTCCACGTCCGAGCCGCGCATGCTCTTGATGAACGCGCTCGTCACGTCGTAGTGGGCGTCGCCGTCCCGGTCGTAGCGCACCGCCGCCACGTCGACCGCCTGCTCGGCCACGGCCAGGTCGATGCGGCCGGTGCCCAGCGCGGTCGCGGTGGCGGCTGCCGCCTCCAGCGCGGTGAGCGCCTTGCGCACGTCGCCCCCGGCCAGGCGGACCAGGTGGTCCTCCGCCTCCTCGGCCAGCACCAGCGCACCGCCGAGCCCGCGTTCGTCGGCCACCGCGCGGCGCAGCAGGCCGCGTACGTCGTCGTCGTCCAAGGCCTGGAGGGTGAGCAGCACGCAGCGCGACAGCAGGGGCGAGATGACCGAGAAGTACGGGTTCTCGGTGGTCGCCGCGAGCAGCGTGACCGTCCGGTCCTCGACGGCGGCGAGAAGCGAATCCTGCTGGGTCTTGCTGAACCGGTGCACCTCGTCGATGAACAGCACCGTCGGCGGGCCGCCGGACCGGCGTTGCCGCCGGGCGGTGTCGATCACCGCGCGGACGTCCTTGACGCCCGCGGTCAGCGCGGACATCGCGACGAACCGCCGGTCGGTGGCCCGGGCCACGAGGTGGGCGATGGTGGTCTTGCCGCTGCCGGGCGGGCCCCAGAGGATCACCGACATCGGCGCCGCGCCCTCGACCAGCTGACGCAGCGGCGCTCCCGGTGCGAGCAGGTGCTCCTGCCCGACCAGCTCGTCGATGCCCGCCGGTCGCATCCGCACCGGCAGGGGCGAGTCCGCCCGAGCGTCGGTGAAGCCGTCGGCGCCGCCCGCGCCCGCGGGTGCGCCGGCCGGCTCGCCGAGGGTGAAGAGGGCGTCCGATTCCATCACGAGAACAGTACCGGGCCGGGCCGACGACGCCGGAATCGCGCCGCCGCCCCGGCCCGGGTGGTCTTTTCCGGTCAGCCGCGACCCGGCCGCCGGCCCCGGTACCACCGGCCGCCACCGCCGCCGCGCGGGCCGGAGCCGACGCCGGCCAGGTAGAGCGAGAGCAGCAGGAAACCGATGAGCATGAGGGTCGTGGTGCTGAACAGATCGGGCGCGCCGAGGTCGGTGTTCATGAAGTCGAGCAGCAGCGCGAAGCCGAACACGATGGCCGCGAGAATGGCGAGCATGTCGTTCCTCCGGTGGGGGTTCCCAGCAGGTCGGCGACGGATGTACCCAATCGGTCTGTTCGTCAATCTCCACCGTGGAACAGGCGGTGGTCCGGCCCTCGGTGCCGGCCGGGATGCTCGTAGGCTGGCGGAATGATCACGGTCGACGAGGCACTGTCCGGGCGGGACGGGCTGCTCGAGGCGACCGGTGGTCACCCGTACGCCCGGCACGCGCTGCGGCACGACCAGGCCGTACGGGGGTGGCGGCGCGGCGGCGCGGTCGGGTGGCTGCTGCCGCCGGGTGAGTGGTCGGCCGGCGGGGCGGTCGGCGCCCCCGGCCCGGCACTCGACGTCTTCGCCGCCCAGCGCGCGGACGGCTCGCTGCGGCCGAACCAGTCGATCAACCTGCCCCACGCCGATCCGGAGGAGGTGGCCGCGCGGCTGCCGGTGGCCCGGCTGGTCGAGTGGGACCTCCTCTGGACGAGCGGCCCGCCGCCGCGCCGGCCGGAGCAGGAGCGGGTGGTCCGGCTCACCGAGGCCGACCACCCCGCGCTGGCCGCGCTGATCGAGGAGGCGTTCCCGAGCACCACCTCCCGGCCGGGCGAACCGGGCATCGTCGACTGGTACGGCATCCGCGACGGTGACCGCCTGCTCGCCTGCGGCGCCGACCGCAGCCGGGGCGACATCGGCTTCCTGGCCGGGTTGACGGTCCTGCCCGGGCAGCGCGGCCGAGGGCTGGGCGCGGCACTGACCGCCGGGATGACGGAGGCCCTGTTCGGCCGGTACGACACCGTGGCGCTGGGCGTCTACCCGGACAACGTGGGCGCGGTCGGCTCTACCGCCGGCTCGGTTTCACCGCCACCGAACGCCGCACCTCGATCAAGCTGGCCTGACGGCGCCGGCACCGGCCAAGGCTCCGACCGGACGGCCGCCACCCCGCCACCCGAGGCACGCCGCACGCGATCTTGGTACGGAACGGCCCATTCCGGGGCGCCCGCCGTAGCCGGCGCGTCGAACCGGTGAGCGGAACGTCATGGGTGTCAAACGGGAGCCGAGACACCCATGCCGTTCCACCCGCGGCGGGAGCGGGCAACACTCAGGTCGCCGGGCGACGTCGGCAACACCGCCGCCCGGGCAACATCCCGCAGAACTCAGTTCCGGCCGGGTGACACCGGAACGACCACCGGCCCGGGCCCGCCCGTGGCGGCAGCCGCGCCCGTGTCGAGGGGCGGCTCGGACGCCAAACCGGCGCCGCCCGTCACCTCCGGTGCCACCTCGGTCGCCGAGGGGGTACGGCGGGCGGCGCGCCAGGCCGGCAGGTAGAGCGGCGCGGCCACGGCGAGCACCACCCCGCCGACGATCATGGCGACGCTGACGCTCGTGGCGTCGGCCAGCGCGGTGAGCGCGACCGCGCCGAGCGCGCCGGCCGGCTGGGCGGCCATCGAGTTCAGCGAGAGCACGCTGGTCCGGTACGGGCCGTCGACCTGCCGATGCAGCAGCCCCATGTGCAGCGGGTTCGACGCGCCGTGCACGGCGTAGCAGGCGAGGTACGCGATGAGGATGCCGACCGGGCCGGCCAGCAGGCCCATGCCGACCACAGTCACGCCCTGGAGGATCCGCATCAGCGCGGCGGCCGGTGCGGCGCCGAGGCGGCGCAGCAGGAACGGGGTGAGCGCGGCGCCGGCGGCGTTGGCGAGCCAGGCCGCCGTGCCGGCGGGGCCGAGCAGCGCCGCGGCGCGGGCCGGGTCGTCGAGCACCTCGGCGAGGCGTACCGGGAGCAGCGACTCGAAGGTGACCATGCCGAAGCCCCAGAACAGCTCGACGGCGACCAGGGCCGCCAGCACCCGGTTGCGGCGCAGCAGCCCGACGGCCTGCCCGACCATGCGGGGCGCGTCGATGACCGAGGCGCGCAGCGCGGCCGGGCCGGATGCCGGCCGCCGCTCCGCCATCAGCGCGAGCAGCGCCACGATGGAGACGGCCTGGAGCACGGCGGCGACGATCACCGGCAGGGCCAGTGCGCTGACCGGGCCGACCGGGCCGAGCGCGACCAGGCCGCCGCTGATCAGCGCGCCCGCACCGATCGCGACACCGATCACGGTGCCGGCCCAGCCGAGGCCGCGCTCGTACTCGGCCTTCGGGTCGGCGGCGAGCGTGGCGTCGACGTACCAGGACTCCATCGGGCCGCTGTCGAGCGCCCGGTAGATGCCCTGCAACGCCCAGACCAGGAAGAACATCCAGAACGAGTCGGCCACCGCCATCAGCGCCAGCGAGCCGAGGCCGATGGCCCAGGCGACGACCAGCACCGGTTTGCGGCCGAGCGCGTCGGCGAAGCCGCCGGTGGGCAGTTCCAGCGCCAGCACCACGAGGCCCTGGGCGGTGGCGACCAGGCCGATCTGGGACAGCGTGAGCCCGCGCTCCTGCATCAGCAGGATCATCACCGGCATGAGCAGGCCGCTGGGTAGCCAGCGCAGGCCGTACAGCGTGAGGTAGCGGATCCGGATCTGGCGTACGGACAGCGCGGTCACGGCTTCTCCTCGGCGGGTGGCGGGGTGGACCGCGGGTAGGCCGCGTCCATCGGGAGGGCGGCGAGGTAGAGCTGGACGGTCTCGGCGTCGGGGTCGTCGGGGTCGGTGGCGTCGCGATGCCGCTCGAAGACCGCGAAGACCTCCTCCTGGATCGCCTTGAGGCGGTCGACCGGGATCCGCATGAAGAAGTCACCCATGCCGAACGCGTCACGCCAGGCCGGCGACCACTGGTGCCGCTGGGCGAACCAGCGTTCGGCGTGCTGGGCGAAGAAGCGGACGTAGTCCGCCTCGATCCATTCGATGGCTGCCCGCGCGTCGGGGTCGTCGTCGAAGTCGCTGGATTCCCAGTTGGTGACGTCGTGCGCGGCCCGCCAGTAGCGCTGGCGGCCGGTGCCCAGGTTCGGGTCCTCCACCACGAGGCCCACCTCGGCGAGTTGGCGCAGGTGGTAACTGGTCGCGCCGCTGTTGGTGCCGAGCGCCTCGGCGAGGGCGGTGGCGGTGGCCGGGCCGCCCACGCGCAGCGCCCCGACCAGCCGCATGCGCAGCGGTTGGGCCAGGGCACGAACCTGGCGGTGGTCGATGTGTACGGTGCGCTCGGTCTTCTCCTCCATGCGATGCACAATATCTGTGCACACTTACTGTGCACAAGCTCTTTGCAAAGGATCTGTGCGTCTAGCCGTACAGCTCGGTGATCCCCCGCAGGCGGGTCCGCAGCAGCCCGGCGGCCCGGGTGGAGTCCAGCACCACCTCGCCCGGCCGGTGCAGCCCAGCGGCGGCGATGGTGGTCGTCCGCAGCCCGCCCGCGTCCACCCCGTCGTGCCGGGCCACCAGCAGCCCCAGCTCGGCCCGGCTCACCGCGTCCGGCCCGGCCACGTTGAGCAGCCCGGCGTAGTCGCCCGGCACCAGCTCCAGCACCGCGGCGGCGAGGTCGGCGACGTGCACCGGGCAGCGCAGCTCGTCGGTGAACAGCGTCGCCCGCCCGGCCAGCGCGTCCCGGCAGAGCTGGATCTGCTTACTGCCCTCCCCCACGATCAGCGAGGTGCGCACCAGCGCCGCGCCCGGATCGACCGCCCGCACTGCCGTCTCCGCCGCCGCCTTCGCCGCCCCGTACGGGTGCAGCGGTGTGGGCACGTCCTCGTCCGCGTACGCCTTCGGACGGCCGGCGTGCAGCGCGTCGCTGGACAGGTGCACCAGCCGGGCACCCACCTCGGCGGCGGCCACCGCGATGTGGGCCGCCCCGTCCGCGGTGACCGCCCAGTCGTCGTACCGGTAGGGGGTGGCGACGACGGCGTCGGGGCGTACCCGGGTCAGCAGCTCACGCACGGCGGCGCGGTCGGTCACGTCGAGCCGGTGCGGCGCGACGCCGGGCACCGCGACGGCGGTCGAGTGGTACGTGCCGGCGACCCGGTGCCCGGCGGCGACCGCCTGCCGGCACACCTCGGCGCCGAGGAACCCGCTGGCTCCCACCACGAGCAGACGCATCAGTCCCCCTGGAGATCGAAAAGGCCCGCGTCATCATGACGCGGGCCTTTCGACGAGGCGAGGATCAGGTGGGGTCGGCCACCGGGGCGGCCGGGCCGGCGGTGCCGGCGTGCGCACCGGCCGGAGCCTTCGGCTTGGCGTCGATGCCGGCCTCGGCGCGCTGCTGCCCGGTGATCGGGGTGGGCGCGCCGGTCAGCGGGTCGAAGCCGCCCCGGGTCTTCGGGAACGCGATCACCTCGCGGATCGAGTCCGCGCCGGCCAGCAGCATGCAGACCCGGTCCCAGCCGAACGCGATGCCGCCGTGCGGCGGGGCGCCGTACTTGAACGCCTCCAGCAGGAAGCCGAACTTGTCCTGCGCCTCGTCGGCGGTGATGCCGAGCAGGTCGAACACCCGCTGCTGCACGTCGCCGCGGTGGATACGGATCGAGCCGCCACCGATCTCATTGCCGTTGCAGACGATGTCGTACGCGTAGGCCAGCGCCCGGTCCGGCGCGGACTCGAACCGGTCCACCCACTCGGCGTTCGGCGAGGTGAAGGGGTGGTGCACGGCGGTCCAGCCACCGTCGTCCGTGCGCTCGAACATCGGCGCGTCGACCACCCAGCAGAACGCCCAGGCGCTCTCGTCGACCAGGTTCGACCGCTTGGCGATCTCGATCCGGGCCGCGCCGAGCAGCTCCTGCGCCTCGCGGGTGTTCGTGCTCGCGGCGAAGAAGATCGCGTCGCCGGGCTTCGCGCCGACCGCGTCGGCCAGGCCGGACAGGTGCGCCTCGGACAGGTTCTTCGCCACCGGGCCGCGCGGCTCGCCGGTCTCGGCGTCCAGCACCACGTACGCCAGGCCGCGCGCGCCGCGCGCCTTGGCCCAGTCCTGCCAGCCGTCCAGCTCCTTGCGGGTCTGGGACGCGCCACCGGGCATGACCACCGCGCCGACGTAGCCGCCCGCGTCGATCGCGCCGGCGAACACCCGGAACTCGGTGCCGCGCAGGTAGTCGGTCAGCTCGGTCAGCTCCACGCCGTAGCGCAGGTCCGGCTTGTCCGAGCCGTACCGGGACATGGCGTCGTGCCAGGTGATGCGCGGGATCGGCCGGGCGATCTCGTAGCCGGCGAGGTCCTTCCACAGCGCCGAGACGATCGCCTCGCCGAGGTCGATCACGTCGTCCTCGGTGACGAACGACATCTCGATGTCGAGCTGGGTGAACTCCGGCTGCCGGTCGGCGCGGAAGTCCTCGTCGCGGTAGCAGCGGGCGATCTGGTAGTACCGCTCCATGCCGCCGACCATCAGCAGCTGCTTGAACAGCTGCGGCGACTGCGGCAGCGCGTACCAGCTGCCCGGCTGCAGCCGCACCGGCACCAGGAAGTCGCGGGCGCCCTCCGGGGTGGAGCGGGTCAGCGTCGGCGTCTCGATCTCCAGGAAGTCCCGCTCGTGCAGCACGCCGCGGGCGATCTGGTTGGCCCGCGAGCGCAACCGCATGGCCTTCGCCGGGCCGCCCCGGCGCAGGTCCAGGTAGCGGTACTTGAGCCGGATGTCGTCGCCGGCCTCGATCTGGTCGTCCACCGGCAGCGGCAGCGGCGCGGCCTCGGACAGCACCTCCAGTTCGGACGCGGTCACCTCGACCTCACCGGTCGGCAGGTCCGGGTTCTCGTTGCCCTCCGGGCGGCGGGTCACCTCGCCGGTGACCTTGACACAGAACTCGTTGCGCAGCGCGTGCGCGTCCTCCTCGCGGAAGACCACCTGCACGACACCGGAGGCGTCGCGCAGGTCGACGAAGATGACACCGCCGTGGTCGCGCCGGCGGGCCACCCACCCGGCGAGCGTCACCGTCGAGCCGGCGTCCGCGGCGCGCAGGCTTCCGGCATTGTGGGTACGGATCACGGCTGGCGTCTCCTCAATCTGGTCCACTCACTGCTCCCCCGCATTCTGTCAGGACGGGCGGGCCCGCTCCCGGGCACCCGTCGAGCCGGTCCGCCCCGGTGGCGGCGAAACGCCGTGCGGGCCGGGTCCGGCGGTCTACCGTGACCGGGTGCGTGCCGTACCGAGCTGGGCCGTGGCCACCGCGGCCGCCGCGCCCGCGCTGCTGGTGGCGGGCTGGACGGTGGCGGGCGCCCGCCAGGGCCCGGGGTACGACCCGGTGCGGGACACGATCAGCGAGCTGGCCGGCGAGGGTGCCACCGATCCGTGGCTGATGGCCGGCGCGCTGGTGCTGCTCGGCTGCTGCTACTGCGCCACCGCCGCCGCGCTGCACGCCGCCGGGCTGCCCAGCCGCTTCCTGCTCGCGGTCGGCGGGCTGGCCACCGTCGCGCTCATCGCGTTCCCCCGCCCGCAGGTGGGGGGCTCCCCGGCGCACGGCGTGGTGGCCACGGTGGCGGTGCTCGCGCTGTCGCTCTGGCCGGCCGGGACGGCGCTGCGCCTGCCCCGCAGGGTGCCGCGCGAGGTGGCCGCCTCCCCGGCGGGCCGGCCGCCGTGGGCGTTCCGCCGGCCGGTGGCGCTGGCCGTCACGGCCGTGTTGCTGGCGTTGTTCGGCTGGTCGGTGGCCGAGGTGACCGGCGGCTCCCGGACCGGGCTGGCCGAGCGGGTGGCAGCGCTCGCGGTGACGCTCTGGCCGCTGGCCGCGGTGCTGTCCGCCCGGCGGGCCCACCGGCACTGGACGGCCCGGCCGGCGGAGCCGCCGCGCCCGGACGGGCCGCCGGTCGGTCCGGGCCGCCTCGGGGCAGGCACCTGAGACGGGTACGCGGAACGGGCCGCCGGTCACCCGGCGGCCCGTTCGTGGGAGTGCGTGGATCAGAAGACGCTCACGCCGTAGCGGCTGAGGGCCTCGGTGACCGGCTGGAAGAAGGTGGTGCCACCGGTGCGGCAGTTGCCGCTACCACCGGAGGTGAGGCCGAGCGCGGTGGTGCCGGCGAACAGCGAGCCGCCGCTGTCGCCCGGCTCGGCGCAGACGTTGGTGCGGATGAGGCCGGAGACGCTGCCCTCGGCGTAGTTCACGGTCGCGTTCAGCGCGGTGACGCTGCCGCTGCGCAGGCCGGTGGTGCTGCCGGAACGACGCACGGACTGGCCGACGTAGGCGTTGCCGGCCGAGGTGATGTCCTGGAAGCTGCCGTTGTACAGCGACACGTTGCCGGCCGCGTTGGCCGAGTTGTTGTGCCGGACGATGCCGTAGTCGTTGCCCGGGAAGCTGGTGCCGGTCCGGGTGCCGAGCAGGTTGGACTGCGCGGAGTTGCTGTACCAGCTCGACGAGATGTTGGTGCAGTGGCCCGCGGTGAGGAAGTAGTAGGTCGAGCCGCTACGGACGTTGAACCCGAGCGAGCAGCGGCCACCGCCGCCGGCGTAGATCGCCTGGCCGCCGGAGATCCGGGTGCTCAGTACGCCGGCCTCGGCCTCGATACGGATCGCGCCGTTGTGCCGGGCGGCGGCGGCCTTGACCCGCTCCAGCTTGGCGCCGGTGACGGTGCTGTCGACGGAGACGACGACCTGGTTCGTGGCCGGGTCGGTCCACCAGGCGGTGCCGGGGATCTTGGCGGAGCGCTCCAGCTCGCCGGTGGCGGCGTTGAGCTTGTCCGCGCCGCGGGCCACGATCTTCGGGATGGCGCCGGCGTCGCGCACCTGGCGGGCGGTCGCGGTGTCGGTCACCGTGACGATCATCTTGCCGCTGGCGTCGGCGTACGTGCCGGCCGCGCGGGCGCCGAGCTTCTCGACGAGGGTGGCGGCGGCGTCCGGCGAGAGGGCCGTGGGGGCGGCCTGCGCGGGTGCGCCGAGCAGCGAGCCGGTGACCAGGGTGCCGGCGACGGCGACTGCGGCGGCGCGGCGGAGCGTGGACCTCGTGGGTCGCATGTAACAACCTCCGGATGGGGGTGAACGGGCGCTGTCATGGGGGCGCGCCCGAGGGCAACCCGGGCGACCTGGGGAAACCGCCCGGGTGCCCAAAGTATTCACACATTTAAGATCGTAAGCAAGACATGGCTTTGCCCTAATTCGCACCCGCGCCCGATGTAACGCTCCAGCAACAACATCGACTCAAGGTGTCAGAGCCGGGGATCGACCCGCGTCGACGTGCCGGGCAGTCGGGCGCGCGGGGCGGTCAGGCGCGGCGGCGGGCGCCGGAGCCCGGGCGGGGCAGCACGTCGCGCGCCTCGGTGATCTCGTGCCCCTCGGCGCAGCGCAACGCGACCCGGACCTCGGCGCCGCAGTCGCGGTGCGCCACGCTCAGCGGTGAGCCCTCCGGGTCGGCCAGGTAGCGGTCACCCCAGCCGAGCACCGCGACGAGCACCGGCCACAGGTCCAGCCCCATCTCGGTGAGCCGGTACTCGTGGCGGGGCCGACTGCCCGGTTCCCGGTACGGCTCCCGGCGCAGCACGCCGCGCTCGACGAGCATGGCGAGCCGGTTGGTGAGCACCTGGCGGGGGATGCCGGTGCGCACCCGCATGTCGTCGAATCGGCGTACGCCGTTGAAGACCTCGCGCAGCACGACCAGGGTCCACCGCTCGCCGAGGATCTCCATGGCGCGCGCGATGGTGCAGTTCTCCACCGACCAGTCCAGTGCCGCGGGTCTCATGCCGCCAGGCTAGGTCTGATTGACAGACTCAGCAACGCGCTGCGAGGCTGAGTCCATGACACAGACGCAGGAGCGCACCCGCACGTTCACCTGGTCCGACCCGGCCGCCGGCGCCGCGCACCTGGGCCGGCGCAGCGGCCTGGAGCTGATGCGGGCGATGATCGCCGGCGAGCTGGCCGCGCCGCCGATCATGCACCTCGTCGACATGTCCCGGATGGAGGCCGAGGAGGGCCGCGTCGCCGTCGAGCTGCTGCCGCAGGAGTTCCACTACAACCCGCTCGGCACCGTGCACGGCGGCGTCCTGTCCACCCTGCTGGACACCGCCGCGGCGTGCGCCGTGCACACCACGCTGCCGGCCGGGGTCGGCTACACGTCGCTCGACCTCAACGTGAAGTTCCTGCGCCCGGTCACCGTCGACACCGGCCTGCTGCGCTGCGAGGGCACCGTGCTGCAGCGGGGCCGCCGTACCGCCCTGGCCGAGGCCCGCCTCACGGACCCGGCCAACCGCCTGGTAGCCCACGCCACCTCGACCTGCCTGATCTTCCCCCTCCCCTAACCCTCTCCCCCGCCCCCTGAGCTCGGCGACGCTTCTATAGGTGGGCCGGTTCCGGGAGGGGTTGGTATCGGTAGGGTTCGACGTCGGTGATCGACGAGTGACTCATGCAAGATCTGGCCACCGCAGAAGGGTGTGCCGTGAAGCGCGACCTGTCCTCGTGGGTTGCCGGCGTCGGCCCGGCCCACCTTGCTGGCCTGATCAGAAGCCTGTCCGCGATTGGTGTCGCGTGACTCATCACAGATGTGCCGCCGGGTGATCGTCTCCCGGGCCGACGCCGTCCGAACGTCGTCCCGTGCAAGGGAGAACCGTCCGTGCCTTCCATCCTGGCAGATCGTCTGGCCGGCCGTGTTGACGCGGTCATCGGTGTGGATACCCATACCGATACGCACACCGCCGCGGTGACCACCCCGGTCGGGACAGTGCTGGCCGAGATCACCGTGCCGGCCACCGCCGACGGCGCCGCTGTTCTGCTGGCCTGGGCCGGGCGGCAGACGACCGGGCTGGGAACGGGCCGGCGGGCCTGGGCCCTGGACGGCGCCCGGTGTCACGGGGTCGGCCTGCTGCGTGTCCTGCGCGCCGCGGGTGAGGACGTCCTGGAAGCACCCAAACCCGCTGCCGGACGCCGTCGGCGAGGCGGCAAGTCCGACGCGTTGGACGCCGTGCACGCCGCTCGCGCGGTGCTGGCCGCCGACCACGTCGCCACGCCCCGCGCCGACGGCGACCGGGAAGCCCTGCGCCTGCTGCACGTCTGCCGCCGCCACTACAGCGACACCCGCACCGCCACCATCAACCTGTTCAAATCGCTGATCCTCACCGCCGACGACGATCTACGCACACAGATGCGCGGACTGAACACCCTGCGGCAGGTCCAACACGCCACCACCCTCACCACCGGCACCGGCACCGGCACCGGCAGCGGCAGCGGCACCGGCAGCGGACTTGACCGACTGCGCCGCACTCAACTGGCAGCCCTGGCCGAGCAGATCCTGACCCTCGAGAAGCTCCTGAAAGCCAACCTCACCGAAATCCGCACCCTGGTCGACAAGCTCTGCCCCACCCTGCTCGACCAACCCGGGATCGGCCCCGTCACCGCCGCGATCGCACTGACCGCCTGGTCACACCCCGGCCGGTTCCGCAACGAAGCCGCCTTCGCCTCACTCGCCGGCGCCAGCCCCGTCCCCGCCAACTCCGGACGCACCATCCGCCACCGCCTCAACCGAGGCGGCGACCGCACCCTCAACGCCGCCCTACACACCATCGCGAAAACCCGCCAACGATGCCACCAACCCACCAAGGACTACGTCGAACGCCGCACCACCGAAGGCCGCACCCCAGCCGAAATCACCCGCAGCCTCAAACGCTACATAGCCCGCCAAATCTGGCGCACCCTCGAAACCAACGCTTGACAAACACCTTCACAGATCTTGCAGTTACGGCCCCCGCAGTGCCGGTTTCGCGGCATTCGCGGGGGCCGTAAGTGCAAGATCGCGCGGGAGAGGGAGCGGTCTGTCAGGCCTTGGCGGCGGTGCGGGCGGCTCGGGCGGCGCGGCGCTCCTCGAAGCGGGACGCCTGGGTCTCCAGCGTGTCCAGGTGGGCGGCGATCTGGTCGCGGGCGGCCTCGCCGTCGGCGTTCAGGCCGGTCACGTCGAACAGGTTCCACTGGCGCAGCACCGGCATCACCACCTCGTCGCGGTGCTGGCGCAGGTCGTAGATGCCGGCCAGCGCGATCGCCACCGACTTGCGGGCGAAGCCCTCGATGCCAACGCCCGGCATCTGGAAGTTGGCGAGCACGTCGGCGACGGCCCGCATCGCCTGCGACGGCGCCAGCTCGAACGCCGCGCCGAGCAGGTTGCGGTAGAAGACCATGTGCAGGTTCTCGTCCGCGGCCACCCGGGCCAGCAGCGCCTCGCACGTCGGGTCGCCGGTGGCCCGGCCGGTGTTGCGGTGCGAGATGCGGGTGGCCAGTTCCTGGAACGACACGTACGCCAGCGAGTGCAGCATCTCCTGGTCGTGCACGTTCTGGTAGCCCGCCGACATGTGCACCATCCGGGCCCGCTCCAGCGCCACCGGGTCCACCGCCCGGGTCACCGTGAGGTAGTCGCGGATCGCCGTGCCGTGCCGGCCCTCCTCGGCGGTCCACCGGTGCACCCAGGTGCCCCACGCGCCGTCGCGCCCGAACAGCGTGGCGATCTCGTGGTGGTACGAGGGCAGGTTGTCCTCGGTGAGCAGGTTGACGATCAGCGCGGTCCGCGCCACCTCGGGCAGCGTCGAGTCCTCCGGCGACCACGCCTCGCCACCCAGCGGGCCGTCGAAGGTGCGGCCCTCGCTCCACGGCACGTACTCGTGCGGGAACCACTCCTTGGCCAGCGACAGATGGCGGTCGAGGTTCTTCTCGACCACCGGCTCGAGTTCGGTGAGCAGAGCGGTCTGGCTGAGCACGGTCACGACGTTCTCCCTACGGTGGCGTAACTTACGCCACCGTAGGTCGAAACGTCTTCAGACGCCAGTGCCGGCCGCGCCGACCAGCGGCTTCAGGTCCGCCCGGGCCGGCATCCACTCGCCCGCCGCGGCCGGCACCTGCTCGCCGGAACGGATGTCCTTGACCTCGTCGCCGTCGGCGCCGGGGAACCAGACGTACGGGATGCCGCGCCGCTCGGCGTACCGGATCTGCTTGCCGAACTTGGCCGCCGACGGGGACACCTCGGTCGGCACACCCCGCGAGCGCAGCGCCGCCGCGACCGCGTCGCTGGCCGCCCGGTCCTCCTCGGCGGTGACCGCCACCAGCACGCAGGTCGGCACCGAACGGGACACCGACAGCGCCTCGGCGCCGAACAGCAGGCCGAGCAGCCGGGTCACCCCGATCGAGATGCCCACCCCGGGGAACCGCATGGCCCCCGAGCTGGCCAGGTTGTCGTACCGGCCGCCGGAGCAGATCGAGCCGAACCGCTCGTAGCCGATCATCTGCGTCTCGTAGACCGTGCCCGTGTAGTAGTCCAGGCCCCGCGCGATGCGCAGGTCGGCCACGCAGAGGCCGGGCGCGTGCGCGGCGGCGGTCTCCACCACGGCGGTCAGTTCCGCGACGCCCTCGTCCAGCAGCGGGTCGCTCACCCCGAGGCCGCGCACCGCGTCGGCGAACGAGGCGTCCGGCGCGGAGATCTCGGCCAGCGCGAGCACGGCCTTGGCCTGCGCGTCGCTCGCGCCGGCGGTGCTCGCCAGCAGCTCCGTCACACCGGCCGGGCCGATCTTGTCGAGCTTGTCGACGGCGCGCAGCGCCGCCTCCACGTCGGTCAGCCCGATGCCCCGGTAGAACCCCTCGCAGATCTTGCGGTTGTTGACCTGGATGCGCACCGGCGGGATCGGCAGGGACCGCAGCGCGTCGCCGATGACCAGCGGCATCTCGGCCTCGTAGTGCGCCGGCAGCGTGTCCCGGTCGACGATGTCGATGTCGGCCTGGAGGAACTCGCGGTAGCGGCCCTCCTGCGGGCGCTCGCCCCGCCACACCTTCTGGATCTGGTAGCGGCGGAACGGGAACTGCAGCTTGCCGGCGTTCTCCAGCACGTAGCGGGCGAACGGCACGGTCAGGTCGAAGTGCAGGCCGAGCGCGTCGTCACCGGCCGGGCCGTCGGTGTCGGCCTGCAACCGGCGCAGCAGGTAGACCTCCTTTGCGGTATCCCCCTTCCGCAGCAACTGATCCAGCGGCTCCACCGAGCGGGTCTCCAGTGGCGCGAAGCCGTACAGCTCGAACGTGGTGCGAATGCGATCGAGAACGAACTGTTCGATCATCCGCTGGGCGGTGGTCCACTCCGGGAAGCCGGAGATGGGCGTGGGCTTGCTCATGGCGTACTCCTCGATCCCGCGCGTCCGGCGCGGGCGATGTCGTGGGTCGCGGCCGTCAGAGGCCGCGGGTGGGCGCGGCCGGGCGCGCGCCGCCGGTGCCCGCCACCTCGAGGAGGTACGGGTTGGTCGCGCGCTCGCGGCCGATCGTGGTCCGGGGGCCGTGGCCGGGCAGGACGACGGTGTCGTCGGCCAGCGGGAGAACCTTGTCCCGCAGGCTGGACAGCATGCGGGGCATGCTGCCGCCCGGCAGGTCGGTGCGGCCGATCGAGCCGACGAACAGCACGTCACCGGAGAGGCAGATCTGGTCCGCCTCCCAGGGCGAGCCGGCGCCGGGCAACCGGAACAGCACCGACCCGCCGGTATGGCCGGGAGCGTGGTCGACGGTGATCTCCAACCCGGCCAGCGACAGCGTCGCGCCGTCGGTCAGCTCGGCCACGTCGTCCGGCTCGGTGTACGGCAGCCGCCCGCCGAACAGCTGGGTCAGGTCCATCGAGAGCGCCTTGCTCGGGTCGGCCAGCAGCTCCCGGTCGTCCGGGTGGACGTAGGCGGGGATGCCGCGCGCGCCGCAGACCGGGGCGACGGAGAACGTGTGGTCGAGGTGGCCGTGGGTGAGCAGCACGGCGGCCGGGTGCAGGCGGTGCTCGGCGAGCACGGCGTCGAGCCGGTCGAGCACCCCGATGCCGGGGTCGACCACCACGCACTGCTCCCCCGGCCCGGTCGCCACCACGTAGCAGTTGGTGCCGAAGGCGTCCGCGGGAAAGCCGGCCACGAGCACGTCGCTCCCCTTTCCGTCCGGTCGTCGTCTGCCTGCAGCCTAGTCGTAGCGGCCAGCGAGTTCCGTCCGCCACCGCCCTCGTCCGCACCGGCCGGGCTGAGACGGCGGGACCTCGTACACCACATTCCCAGTCGCTACCCGTACACTCTGGCGGGCGTGTGGCGTGGCGCACCCCGATCGGAACGGCGGACGGCGCCCGACGCCGGCGGCGATCAGGCAGAGGAAGGGGAGCGCACGTGGCTTCCAGCAGGGACCGGCAGCGCAAACTGGCGCGCGCCAAGCTCGACCGGCAGCTCGCCCGGCGGGCGGCGGCCGCGAAGCGCCGCCGCCAGATCCGGGCCGGTGTGGGCGCCGCGGTGGTGCTCGTGCTGATCGTGGCCGGCTCCGCCTGGGCGCTCGGCGCGTTCGACTCCGAGCCGGAGAAGAAGGCCGCCGAGGACGTCTGCCTCTGGACCGCGGAGGACGGCGCCGTCAACACCAACCTCAAGGACGTCGGCGAGCCGCCCACCACGGGCCTACCCACCTCGGGCACCCGTCCGATGACGATCACCACCAACCAGGGTGGGCCGATCACCGTGGAGCTGGACCAGACCGACGCGCCCTGCGGCGCGGCGAGCCTGAGCTACCTGGCCGGCCGGTCGTTCTTCGACAACACCACGTGCCACGAGATCACCACCGAGGGCGCGCTGCGCTGCGGCGATCCGACCGGCACCGGGCTCGGCGGCCCGACCTACTCGTTCTACGAGGAGAACGTCCCGGCCGCGCCGGAGCCCAGCCCGTCGGCCTCGCCGGCGCCCGGGCAGCCGGCGACGTACCCGAAGGGCACGGTCGCCATGATCGGCAACCCGCCCGGCAGCAACAGCAGCCAGTTCCTGATCTTCTTCAAGGACGCCAGCCCGGCCAAGCCGGCCTACTCGGTGGTCGGCAAGGTCACCGGTGGGCTCGACGTGGTGGAGAAGATCGGTGCCCTGCCGACGGTGGACAATGGCAACGGCGCCAAGGTCAAGCCGAAGACGCAGGTGCTGGTTCAGAGCGTGACCGTCGGCGAGCCCGGCGCGGCGCCGGCCGGCAGTCCCGCGCCCTCGCCGAGCGCCAGCGCGGGCTGAGCACACACGCCACCGGTGGCGTGCCGCCGGTGCGATCCAGACGTGACCCGGCGCGCGCGCCGACCCCATACGCAGCAGGTGAGGAGTGACCGTGACGTCCACCAGAGACCGCCAGCGCGCGGCGGCGCGAGCCAAGCTCGAGCGGGAGATGGCGGAACGGGCCGGTCGGGCCCGCAAGCGCCGGCAAACCCAGGCGATCGTCGGGGCCGCGGCGGTGCTGGTGCTCGTCGTGGCCGGCACGGTGTGGCTCGTCGCCGCGCTCGGCGACGACGACGAGAAGCAGGGCGGCACCGCCGCCGGGGCCGACGCTGTGCAGTGCGCGTACACGGAGGTGCCCAAGGAGGGCCGTCCGGCGCAGATCAAGGACGTCGGCCTCCCGCCGGCCCAGCAGTCGGGCAAGGGCACCCAGACGATGACCATCGACACCAACCTGGGCCCGATCACCGCCAAGATCGACCGCACCAAGGTGCCGTGCACCGCCGGCAGCTTCACGCACCTTGCGAGCAAGGGCTTCTTCGACAACACCAAGTGCCACCGGCTGGTCACCGAGGGCATCAAGGTGCTCCAGTGCGGCGACCCGAGCGCCACCGGCAAGGGCTGGCGGGACACCGACGGCACCGGCGGTCCGTCGTACAACCTGGCCGAGGAGAACCTGCCCACCGACAAGCGCCCGCCGTACCCGGAGGGTGTCATCGCGATGGCCAACTCCGGCCAGCCGGGCAGCACCGGCAGCCAGTTCTTCATCGTGTACGGCGACTCGCCGCTCGACCCGAACTACACCGTGCTGGGCACCATCACCGGTGGCATGGACGTGGTGAAGCAGGTCGCCGCGGCCGGTGACGACGGCGCGTTCGCCAAGCAGGCCGGCGGTGGTCACCCGAAGAAGGAGATCACCATGACCAAGGTGACGATGAGCCCGGTCGAGGGCGGCTGACCGCACCCGCACGACGACGAAGCGCCCGCCGGCTGATCGCAGCCGGCGGGCGCTTTCGCGTGCGTGGGCGGCTCAGGCGCCCGAGGTGACCCGGTACGCGTCGAACACGCCGTCGACCTTGCGGACGGCGGCCAGCAGGTGCCCGAGGTGCTTCGGGTCGGCCATCTCGAAGCTGAACCGGCTGACCGCCACCCGGTCGCGGGTGGTGGTCACCGTCGCGGAGAGGATGTTCACCCGCTCCTCGGACAGCACCCTTGTCACGTCGGCGAGCAGCTTGTGCCGGTCCAGCGCCTCGACCTGGATGGCGACCAGGAACGTGGAGGCGGACGTGAGCTTCCAGCTCACCTCGACCACCCGCTCGGGCTGGGCGCGCAGGTCCTCGGCGTTGGCGCAGTCGTCGCGGTGCACGCTGACCCCGCCGGAGCGGGTGACGAACCCGAACACCGAGTCCGGCGGTACGGGCGTGCAGCAGCGGGCCAGTTTGATCCAGACGTCGCTGACGCCGCGGACCACGACGCCCGGGTCGGCGCTGCTCTGCCGGCTGCGCGGCGGCCGGGTGGCGACGGCGGTCTCGGCGATGTCCTCCGCCGCGCCCTCCTCGCCACCGTAGGACGCCATCAGCTTCTGCACCACCGACTGCGCGGAGACCTGGCTGTCGCCGACCGCCGCGTAGAGCGAGGCCACGTCGGCCAGGTGCAGGTCCCGGGCGATCGCCATCAGCGCGTCCGAGGTGAGCATCCGCTGCAACGGCATGCCCTGCTTGCGCATCGCCTTGACGATCGCATCCTTGCCGGCCTCGATCGCCTCCTCGCGCCGCTCCTTGTTGAAGTACTGGCGGATCTTGGTGCGGGCGCGCGGGCTCTTGACGAAGCCCAGCCAGTCCTGCGTGGGGCCGGCCGTGTCGGACTTCGACGTGAAGATCTCGATCACGTCGCCGTTTGAGAGCGTCGACTCGAGGGGCACCAGCTTGCCGTTGACCCGCGCGCCGATGCACTTGTGCCCGACCTCGGTGTGCACCGCGTACGCGAAGTCGACAGGCGTCGACCCGGTCGGCAGCGGGATGACGTCGCCCTTGGGGGTGAAGACGTACACCTCCTGGCTGGACAGGTCGAACCGCAGCGCGTCCAGGAACTCGCTCGGGTCCGCCGCCTCCCGCTGCCAGTCCAGCAGCTGCCGCAGCCAGGTCATCTCGTCGATGTGCGCCGGCGGGCCCACCACCGGGGTGCCCTTGTGCTCCTTGTACTTCCAGTGCGCGGCGATGCCGAACTCGGCGGTGCGGTGCATCGCGTACGTGCGGATCTGCATCTCCACCGGCTTGCCGGTGGGCCCGATGACAGTCGTGTGCAACGACTGGTACATGTTGAACTTGGGCATCGCGATGTAGTCCTTGAACCGGCCCGGCACCGGCTGCCAGTTGGCGTGGATGACCCCCAGCGCCGCGTAGCAGTCACGAACCGTGTCGACCAGGATCCGCACACCCACCAGGTCGTAGATGTCGTTGAAGTCGCGCCCCCGCACGATCATCTTCTGGTAGATCGAGTAGAGGTGCTTCGGCCGCCCGGTCGTCTCCGCCTTGATCTTGGCGGCCTTCAGGTCGGTGGACACCTTCTGGGTCACCTGGCGCAGCAGCGCCTCGCGCTGCGGCTGGTGCTCCCCGATCAGCCGGTTGATCTCCTCGAACCGCTTGGGGAACAGCGTGCCGAAGGCCAGATCCTCCAGCTCCCACTTGATCGTGTTCATACCGAGGCGGTGTGCCAGCGGCGCCAGGATCTCCAGCGTCTCCTTGGCCTTCTGCTCCTGCTTCGGACGCGGCAGGAAGGTCAGGGTCCGCATGTTGTGCAGCCGGTCGGCCAGCTTGATCACCAGGACCCGGGGGTCCTTCGCCATCGCCACGACCATCTTGCGGATGGTCTCGGCCTTGGCCGCGTCGCCGAGCTTGACCTTGTCGAGCTTGGTGACGCCGTCGACGAGCAGCGCGACCTCACCGCCGAAGTCGGCGCGCATCGCATCGAGCGTGTATTCGGTGTCCTCGATGGTGTCGTGCAGCAGCGCCGCGACCAGCGTGGTGGTGTCCATGCCCAGGTTCGCCAGGATGGTCGCCACCGCGAGGGGGTGCGTGATGTAGGGGTCGCCGGACTTGCGGTACTGCCCCGAGTGCCACCGCGCCGCAGTGTCGAAGGCGCGCTGCAGCAGCCGCGCGTCGGCCTTGGGGTGGTTCTCCCGGTGGGTCGCGATCAGCGGCTCCAGCACCTCGCTGACCTGCGAGGTCTGCCAGGGCGCGTTGAACCGGGCCAGCCGGGCGCGGACCCGCCGGCCGGTGGGCGCGTTGGACAGGGCGAAACCGCTGCCGGTCGTGGACTCGGTGGAACCCTCGGTCGGGAACGGCACCACGACCGCCCCGCCGTCGGCCGTCGCGTCGGGCGCGCCGCCGGTGGCGCCGGTCGCCCGGGCCGGCGGGTTGCCGCTGCGCTCGGTCACCGAGCCGTCCGCGTCGCCTGTCGGGTGCACCGTGCCCTCCACCGGAGGGACGACATCGTGGGACACCGGCCTCCTCACCGCTCGCCGGGATGCGCCGGCCGTCCGGCCGACGTCTGGTTCAACCGGCCCGGGGGCCGGTCTTGTTCCACGCGGTCGCCGGGGCCGGGCCCCGGCGCCTTCGCCGCCCCGGACACACCTCGGCCGGGTCGGGCAAAGGGCAATGCTACCCGTACGCAGGGTACGCCACCGCTCCCCCGGACGGTCGGCGCCGACCGGCCCGACGGGCCGGCCCGGTCAAACGGTCAACAGGGCATGGACCGGTCGCTGGGCCAGCCGCTTACGGCCCTCGAGGAAGCCCAGCTCCAGCAGCACGGTGAACCCGGCCACCGTCCCACCGGCGCGTTCCACCAGGTCGAGCGTGGCCTCGGCGGTGCCGCCGGTGGCGAGCACGTCGTCGAGCACCAGCACCCGGTGGCCGGCGGTGAAGGCGTCCTGGTGCACCTCCAGCGTCGCCTCGCCGTACTCCAGCGCGTAGGACGCCGAGTGCGTGGCCCGGGGCAGCTTGCCGGCCTTGCGCACCGGCACCACGCCGACGCCGGTGGCGTACGCGACCGCCGCCGCCAGCACGAACCCGCGCGCCTCGATGCCGGCGACGGTGTCGAACGAGTCCCGCCCGTGGTACGCGATGATGCCGTCGATCACCGCCCGGAACGCCTCACCGTCGGCGAACAGGGGCATCAGGTCCTTGAACACGACGCCCGGCTTGGGGAAGTCCGGCACGTCCAGCAGCCGGCTGGCGACGAGCTGGGCGACCTCCGGGCCGCTGTCTCCGCGTACCCCTGCGGTGTGGGTCTCCGTCACGGTGCGTCCCATGTCCTCTCGAAACGACGACGGCGTCCGTCATGCCGTGAGTCCAGCATGACGGACGCCGTCGGACCGATTCCGTCCGGCCCTACGGTCAGCGGCGCTTGCCGCCGGGCCGGTTGCCGCCGCCCCCCGCGGGACGCCCGCCGCGGGCGCCGCTGGGACGCTTGCCGGCCGGCCGGGCGCCCACCTTGGGTGCGGCGCCGGCCAGCGCGGCCGCCTCCGGGTCGATCGGCGCGTCGGCGGCCGGTGCGGCGGTACGCGGGCCCTTCGGCGTGATCTCGCCCTTGGCGATCGCGGCCCGGCGGGCGGCGACCCGCTTGTTGTGCGCGCTGATCCGCGGGTCCATGTTCTTCAGCAGCACCAGCAGCGGCGTGGCCAGCAGGATCGAGGTCAGGAACGCCACCGCCATACCGACGAACAGCACCAGGCCGAGGTCCTTCAGCGTGCCCGCCCCGAGCAGGCCGGCGCCGATGAAGAGCAGGCCGCCGACCGGCAGCAGCGCCACGACCGAGGTGTTCAGCGACCGCATGAGGCTCTGGTTGAGCGCCAGGTTGGACGCCTCGCCGTAGGTGACGTTGTTGTTCGCGGTGATGCCGCGTGTGTTCTCCTGCACCTTGTCGAAGACCACCACCACGTCGTAGAGCGCGAAGCCCAGGATCGTGAGGAAGCCGATGATCGTCGACGGGGTGACCTCGAAACCGACGAGCGAGTAGATGCCGGCGGTGAGGATCAGGTTGGTCAGCAGCGAGATGATGGCGGCGACCGCCATTCGCCACTCGAAGCGCAGCACCAGGTAGATCGACACCACCGCGATGAAGATCACCAGACCGAGGAAGGCGCGCGAGGTGACCTGGCTGCCCCACGCCTCGGAGACCTGGCTGCCGCTGATCTGGTCGGCCTGGATGCCGAACTCCTGCGCCATCGCGGCCTTGGCCGCGTTGGCCTGCTCGGCGCTGAGCTGCCCGGTGCGCATCTCGTAGAACTCGCCGCTGGTGCTGCCGACCTTCTGCGCGCTGACCACCTCGACGCCGGGCGCCTCGTCGGCCAGCACCTCGTCGACGGTCTGCTCGGCCCGGTCCAGCGTGCCGACGCTGGCCGGCACCTGGAACGTGTTGCCGCCGGCGAACTCGATGCCGAGCTTGAAGCCGCTGATCGCGAAGCTGAGCACCGCGATCAGGACCAGGACACCCGCCACACCGAACCACAGGTTCCGGCGGCCGACGATGTTGAGATCCGCCTCGCCCCGGTAGAGCCGCGCGGCCAGACCGTTCTTAGCCATCTCAGGCCTCCTTGACACGCGGGTTGCGGGCGGTGCCCGGCTCGGTCGACCGGGCCGGCAGCGCCCGGCCCAGACCGCTGACCCGCGGCGACAGGAACGCCCGGGTACGGGCGAACATCGTCATGATCGGGTGGCGGAAGAGGAAAACGACGACCAGGTCGAGCACTGTGGCCAGGCCGAGCGCGAAGGCGAAGCCCTTCACCGCGCCGACCGACACGATGTAGAGCACCACCGCCGACATCAGCGTGATCGCGTTCGCCGAGATGATCGTCCGGCGAGCCCGGATCCAGGCGCGCGGCACCGCGCTCCGTGGACTCCGGCCCTCCCGGATCTCGTCCTTCAATCGTTCGAAGTAGATGACGAACGAGTCCGCCGCGACGCCCAGCGAGACGATCATGCCGGCGATGCCGGCGAGCGTGAGCGTGAAGCCGATCGACCGGCCGAGCACCACCAGCGCGCCGAACACCAGCAGCGCGGAGAGCACCAGGCTCAGGAAGATGACCGAGCCGAGCAGACGGTAGTAGAAGAACGAGTAGATGATGACCAGCAGCATGCCGATGCCGGCCGCCAGCAGACCCGCCTTGAGGTGGCTGTCGCCGAGCGTCGCGGTGACGTTCTGCTGCTCCTGCGGCTCGAAGGTCACCGGCAGCGCGCCGTAGCGCAGCTGGCTGGCGAGCGCGTTCGCGGCCTTGTTGTCGAAGCTGCCGGTGATCTGCGAGTCACCGGTCAGCACGCCCTGGATCTCCGGGGACGAGACGATCTCGTTGTCCAGCACCACGGCGACCCGGCACTTGCCGTCCTGGCCGAGCGCGGTCTGGTCGCAGGCCTGGCCCTCGTTGTTGAACGCCTCGCGGGTCAGCGCGGTCCACTTCTCCTGGCCCTTGCCGGTGAAGTTCAGGCTGACCACCCAGGAGCTGGTCTGGTCGAGCTGGGCGGAGGCGTTCTTGACGTCGGTGCCGAGCACCTTCGCGACGTCGAGCAGGTACTTCGCGCCGGACTCGCAGGCGACCGCCTTCTGCTTCTCGTCCTTGATCGAGGCGGCGGGCCGCGTGTCGAGCTGGGTGCAGGTGATGGTCGGGACGTTGAACTGCATCTCGACCGGCAGGACGGCGACCTCCTGCGGGGTGAGCGTCCCGAACGGCTTGAGCTTGTCGGCCAGCGACGGGTCGGTGGTCAGGTCCGCCGGGGCCTGGAGACCGGAGGCGGCGGCCCAGGCGGCCGCGCCGACCTTCTGCTCGACGGCCTTGCGCTGCTGCTCGATGCTCTGCGGCACCGGCTCGGCGCTGGCGCTCGGGCTCGGCGCGGCGGCGCTCGGCGAGGCCGAGGCGCTGGCGCTCGGCGTCGGGGCCATGCCGCCCTGCCCGCCGGCGCTCGGCGAGCCGCT
This sequence comes from Micromonospora sp. CA-248089, assembly GCF_050948515.1. Lineage (NCBI taxonomy): Bacteria > Bacillati > Actinomycetota > Actinomycetes > Micromonosporales > Micromonosporaceae > Micromonospora > Micromonospora sp. CA-248089. Next base: position 2,439,256 of record NZ_CP192016.1, on the reverse strand, counting down.
CACCTTGGGGCTCGTGGTCGCCTGCGGCGACGCGCTGCCCGACGGGGTCGGGGTGGCGGCGCCGGACGGCGAGGCGCTCGGGGTCGGCGCGGGCGCGGCCGCGGCACCACTGCCGTCGGTGGCCTTGAGCACCTTGCGGAAGCGCAGCTCGGCGGCCTCACCGACGTCGGTGAGGTCGCGGTTCTGGCCGGGCAGGGAGATGACGATGTTGCGGTTGCCCTCGGTGACCACCTCGGCCTCGGCCACGCCGTAGGCGTTGACCCGGCTCTCGATGATCTGGCGGGCCTCCTCGAGGTTGTCGGCGGTCGGGGGCTTGCCGTCCACCGTGTTGGTGGCCTCGAGCGTCAGCCGGGTGCCGCCGACGAGGTCCAGGCCGAGCCGCGGCTCCAACCGGTCCTTCCAGCCACCGCTGGCGCCGCCCGAGAAGAACACCAAAAGATAGAGGACGACGAAGATGAGCCCGAGCACGGCGAGCTGCCGTCCGGGCCGCATCTGTCCCTGAGGTGGTGCCACGGCTGTCCTGTCTCCCTGTACGGTCGCGCCGCTTCCGCGGCGGCGACAACTGTCGGGCCGGGGGTGTCCGCCCGACTGCTCCGGCGGGTCGGCACCGGAGGACGGCACGCCGGCTGGTGCGCGGCGCGGGGGCGCCGCACGGCCCGGCCGGGTGCCGGCGCCGGGCGCCGACCCCAACTATCCACTTGTACCGATGATTCCGCTGCCCCGTCCGGGGCGGCAGTCACTCCTTGACCGGCTCGGCTTCCTCGGTGATCGTCTCGGCCGCCGGCGCCTCGGCGCGCTTGATCACGCGGGCCACGGCGGGGCGGGCGTACCGGGTCTGCACGCCCGGCGCGACCTCGAGCAGGACCGTCTCGTCCTCGACCGCGGTGACCGTGCCGTGCAGGCCGCCGATGGTGACCACCTCGTCGCCGGGGGCGAGGGCGGACTGCATCTGCTCGGCCTCGCGGCGGCGCTTCTGCTGCGGACGGATCATCATGAAGTACATGACGACGAAGAGCAGAGCGATCATGAGGATCGGCGTCAGACTGCCGGCTCCCCCGCCACTCGCTGCTGCGTAAAGCACGGTGTAGACCTTCCGGTTGGCCTCCGTCCCGGCGCCGGAGGGCGCCGCAGCGGAAGCGGATTCTCACGTCCTGTACAAACCGCGGCGAAGTCTAGTCCCTGCTCCTGAGAAGACCGAATGCGGCACAGATCACGAACGGATCACGGCTGGTCGGTCTGCACCGAGAACAGATCGGGCCCCGGAGGGGCATCCATCCCAAATGTACCATTCGGGGGCGTACGCCCCAGATGGCGCCAAGCGGCCTCGGTCGCCACCCGCCCGCGCGGCGTACGGGCCAGCAGCCCGGCCCGGACCAGGAACGGCTCGCAGACCTCCTCGACCGTGTCCGGCTGCTCCCCCACCGCCACGGCGAGGGTGGACAGGCCCACCGGACCGCCCCGGAACGAGTCGACCAGCGCGGTCAGCACCGCCCGGTCGAGCCGGTCCAGACCCAGCGCGTCCACGTCGTAGACGGTCAGCGCCGCCCGTGCGGTCTCCAGCGTGACCACGCCCTCGGCGCGCACCTCGGCGTAGTCGCGCACCCGGCGCAGCAGCCGGTTGGCGATGCGCGGGGTGCCCCGGGACCGGCCGGCGATCTCCGCCGCCCCCTCGGGGGTGATCGGCACGCCGAGGATCCGGGCCGACCGGTGCAGCAGCACCTCCAGGTCGGCCGGGGCGTAGAAGTCGAGGTGCGCGACGAAGCCGAACCGGTCGCGCATCGGGCCGGTCAGCAGGCCGGACCGGGTGGTCGCGCCGACGAGCGTGAACGGCTCCACGTCGAGCGGGATGGCCGTGGCGCCCGGCCCCTTGCCCACCACCACGTCGACGCGGAAGTCCTCCATGGCGCTGTAGAGCAGTTCCTCGGCCGGCTTGGCGATCCGGTGGATCTCGTCGATGAACAGCACGTCGCCCTCGGCGAGGCTGGTCAGGATCGCGGCCAGGTCGCCGGAGCGCTCGATGGCCGGGCCGCTGGTCACCCGGATCCCGGTGCCCAGCTCGGCGGCGACGATGTTGGCCAGGGTCGTGTTGTGCACCACGAAGTCGTTCACTGTGAAGGTGTGGTCGCCGTCGACGGTCAGGCACCGGCACTCCTGCAGGCCCACCGCCTCGACGGAGGCCACCCGGTCGGCGGCGAGCCGTTCGTCGAATCGATCTCGGCGCGGCATCCACTCGGCGAGCCGCCGACCTCGCTCACCGATCACCGTCACACGCTGCGCGAACCGCGCCACATCGTCCTGGCTGGTGACGCTCAACCGCCAGGACTCGTGCGGCCGACCCTGGTAACGGCCGCGCTTGAGCTTGAGCCGTGACTGAACACCGAGCCGCAACAGCAGGTGTTGTACGTCCTCCAGCAGCCCCCGTGAAACGCTGTAGAACTCGACGACCACGTCGTACCGATCACGTCCCCGGCGGCTCACCGTGCCGTCGCAGGCGAAGTAGGCGCCGAGAAACGCCGACACCTGCCAGGCGTCACCCTCGAAGACGAAGTCGGGCACTCGCTTCTGCCACGCGTTCTTTCCGAGCAGGCCATGTTCGGCCAGCCAGGGCTGAAGACCCGAGATGCGGATCAGCGAACTACGGGCACTGTTGGGCCTGGTCACGTGGCTGTGCCCGATCCGGTCACAAACAGACCGGAAGTCGGCCAGCACGTCCTCGTCACCCCCCGTGAAGGTGACCTGATTCGTCGTGCATCCGTCGCCGACGAGATAGCCGGCGAGCTTGTACTCGGCGACGTCCTGAACGGCGTCCGCGACCAGTTCCGGGCACAGGACGTTGGCGACGAAGTCGCGGTCGGTGAGATCTCCCGCCTTCGTCCAGCCCTCGGTGGTCCAGAAGGGGTGGTCGGGTGCCGCGACCACTTCCCGTCCGCTCGTGGTCCGGATCCGGACCGACTCCAGTTCACCCTGCTCGTGCACCGCCAGCACAGTGGCGCCCGCCCCGGTTCGGGTGATGACCCGGTCACCTACCTCGATGTCACCGAGCCGACGCCGTGATCCGTTCTCCAACAGGACCAGAGCCTCCACGGACACCGGCTTCCCGAGACCCGGCGGGCCCGACAGGAGGATGTGGTCGGGCGGGGAGCCGCGCCGCATCGCGCCCTGCAACAGCAGGTCGAGTTGGTCCCGGACGCGGTGCTGGGCGATGAACTCGTCGAGCCGCTTAGGGCGGACGCTCGCCTCGGCGTCCCGCTCGGCGTCGTCGACGTACGCCGAAACCAGGTTCTCCCCGCTCATCGGGTCCGGCCCAGGAGGCGGATCGCCTGCTTGAGCAGGACCGGCACCGGCGGCGTCTCGCCGTCCACGGTCTCCGCGACCGCGGCCACCGCCTGCTCGGCCTGGGCGGCCGTCCAGCCCAGCCCGACGAGGGCCTGGCGGACCTGCTCCGGCCAGGCGCCGGCGGTCACCCCGGCCGCGCCGTCGGCGCCCACCGGCACCGGGCCGATCCGGTCGCGCAGCTCCAGCACCAGCCGCTCGGCACCCTTCTTGCCGATGCCCGGCACCCGGGTCAGCGCCGCGGTGTCTGCGTTGGCGATGGCCTTGCGGACCGCGTCCGGCGTGTGCACGGCGAGCACCGCCTGGGCCAGCCGGGGACCCACCCCGCTGGCGGTCTGGAGCAGCTCGAACAGCTGCTTGGCGTCGTCGTCGGCGAAGCCGTAGAGGGTGAGCGAGTCCTCCCGGACCACCAGGCTGGTGGCCAGCCGGGCCGGCTGGCCCACGCGCAGCTCGGCGAGCGTGCCGGGGGCGCACTGCACGGCCAGGCCGATGCCGCCCACCTCCACCACCGCGTGATCCGGGCCGGTGGCGGTCACCGTGCCGCGTACGCTCGCGATCATCGCGTCCCTCCTCGTCGGGCCCGTTGCGCGGCCGCGGCCAGCTTGGACCGGGTGCCGCCGCGCCACACGTGACAGATGGCCAGCGCCAGGGCGTCGGCGGCGTCGGCCGGCTTCGGCGGCTCGGGCAGCCGCAGCAGCCGGGTGACCATCGCTGTCATCTGCGCCTTGTCGGCCTGGCCGGAGCCGGTCACCGCCGCCTTCACCTCGCTCGGCGTGTACGTCGTCACCGGCAGCCCGGCCCGGGCCCCGGCGAGCACCGCGACGCCGCTGGCCTGCGCGGTGCCCATCACGGTGCGGACGTTGTGCTGGCTGAACACCCGCTCCACCGCGACCGCGTCCGGCCGGTGCTCGACGACCAGGTCGGTGAGCGAGCGGTCCAGGTGCAGCAGGCGCAGCGCGAGGTCGTCGGCCGGGTCGGTGTAGACCACGTAGTAGGCCACGAGCGTGCAGGGACGGCCCGGCACGCCCTCGACCACGCCGACCCCGCACCGGGTCAGCCCCGGGTCGACGCCCAGCACGCGCACGCCGCCTCCTCCCCGAGCCGCCAGCAGTACGTGTGTTCGACACACCCTACTGGTGCCCGCCGACGCCGGGGCGGCCGGACACGCCGGGCCCCGGCGGTGACGCGGCGCACCACACAGGCGGGCGGTGGAGTATGTGTCGCCACCCCATGTGCCAGGGGGCACCCGGCTCGTACGTTCATGCGCCATGACGGCAGAACCCGTGGCGGTCCCCCACGTCGTACACGTCGACCTGACCGGTCGCACCGCGCTGGTGACAGGTGGTGGCGGCGGCATCGGACGGGCCTGCGCGCTGCGCCTGGCGGCGGCCGGCGCGACGGTGGTGGTGCTGGACCGCGACGTGGCGGCGGCCGAGGCGGTGGCCGGCGAGGTCGGCGGCCGGGCGGTGGGGATCGACCTGGCCGACCCGGCGGCGGTGGACCGGCTCGACGTCGACGCCGACATCGTGGTCAACAACGCCGGGCTGCAACACGTCGCGCCGGTGCAGGACTTCCCGGTCGAGCGCTTCGAGTACATCCAGCGGGTGATGGTGGAGGCGCCGTTCCTGCTGATCCGCCGGGCGCTGCCCCGGATGTACGCGTCCGGCTGGGGCCGGATCGTGAACATCTCCTCGGTGCACGGGCTGCGCGCCTCGCCGTTCAAGTCGGCGTACGTCTCGGCGAAGCACGCGCTGGAGGGCCTGTCCAAGGTGGTCGCGCTGGAGGGCGCCGCGCACGGCGTCACCGCCAACTGCATCAACCCGGCGTACGTGCGCACCGCGCTGGTGGAGAGCCAGATCGCCGACCAGGCGGCCACCCACGGCATCGGCGAGGACGAGGTGGTCGAGAAGATCATGCTGGCCCGGGCGGCGATCAAGCGGCTGATCGAGCCGGAGGAGGTGGCCGAACTGGTGGCGTACCTGTGCTCCCCGCCGGCCGCGTTCCTCACCGGCACCTCGATCGCCCTCGACGGGGGCTGGACGGCGAACTAGTGGCCCCGCGCACAATGTCGGTCATGTCGTCGCCGGTCGAGTTCCTGGAGCTGCTGGCGCGCGAGGCCGCCGCGGTCGAGTTCGAGGGCCCGCTGGTCGCCGCGCGCGCCGCCGGCCTGCCCGCCGAACGGCTCGCCGAGCTGGAACAGGCCAAGGTGGTGGCGCTGCGGGTCCGGGCGCTGCTGGCGCGGCGGCGTCGCCGGGAGACCGAGCTGTCCGGCCTGTACGACACCGCGAGCGACCTGGCCGGGCTGCGCGACCTGGACGACGTGCTGCGCGCGATCGTGCACCGGGCGCGGATCCTGCTCGGCACCGACGTGGCGTACATGACGCTCAACGACGACGAGCGCGGCGACACGTACATGCGGGTCACCGACGGCTCGATCTCGGCCCGGTTCCAGCGGCTGCGGCTGGAACTGGGCGACGGCCTGGGCGGCCTGGTGGCGCAGACCGGCACCCCGTACGTCACCTCGAACTACCAGGAGGACGAGCGGTTCCGGCACACCGGGGAGATCGACGGCGGGGTGGGCGAGGAGGGCCTGGTGGCCATCCTCGGCGTGCCGCTGCGGCTCGGCTCCAGCGTGATCGGCGTGCTGTACGCGGCGAACCGCTCGGCCCGGCCGTTCGCCCGCGAGGAGGTGTCGCTGCTGGTGTCCCTGGCGGCGCACGCGGCGGTGGCGATCGACACCGCGCGGCTGCTCGCCGAGACCCGGGCGGCGCTGGCGGAGCTGTCGGCGGCGAACAGCACCATCCGGGCGCACAGCAGTTCGGTGGAGCGCGCCGCCGCCGCGCACGACCGGATGACCGCGCTGGTGGTGCGCGGCGGCGGGATGGAGGACGTGGCGGCGGCGGTCACCGAGGTGCTCGGCGGGGCGCTGCTGGCGCTGGACGCCGAGGGCCGGCGGCTGGCCCGGGTCGGCGAGATCGAGGAGCCGGACCGGGCCGACATCGTGGAGGCGGTGGCCGCCTCCCGTACCGAGGGGCGCAGCGTGCGCCGGGGCCCGCTCTGGTACGCCGCGGTGGTGGCCGGCGCGGAGAACCTGGGCGCGCTGGTGCTGCGCCCGGACGACGAGCTGGTCGACGCCGACCAGCGCATCCTGGAGCGCGCCGCGCTGGTGACCGCGTTGCTGCTGCTGTTCCGCCGGACCGTGGCCGAGGCGGAGGGGCGGGTCCGCGGCGAGCTGCTGGACGACCTGATCGCCCGGCCGCTGCGCGACGCCGACGCGCTGCGCGCGCGGGCCCGCCGGATCGCTGTGGACCTGGACGCCCCGCACGTGCTGGTGGCGGTCGGCGACGACGCGTTCGCCGAGACCGGCTCGGCCCGGCAGCGGGTGCTGTCCTGGGCCACCACGTACGCCTCGACACGGGGTGGCCTGGCCGCGGCGCGCGACGGGCGGGTGGTGCTGATGCTGCCCGGCCGGGACGCGGGCGGCGCGGCCCGCTCGGTGGCCCGGGACCTGTCCCGGCTGACCGGCCGCCCGGTGACCGCCGGGGCGAGCGGGCCGTCGACCGGGCCGGCGTCGCTGGCCGTCACGTTCGCCGAGGCGGAGCGCTGCCTGTCCGCGCTGGGTGCGCTGGGCCGGGCCGGGCAGGGGGCGAGCACCGCCGAGCTGGGTTTCGTCGGGCTGCTGCTGGGCGCTGTCGGCGACGCCGGGGACCGGGACGTGGCCCGGTTCCTCGCCACCACTGTGGGGCCGGTGCTGGACTACGACGCCCGGCGGGGCACCGCGCTGGTGAAGACGCTGGAGGCGTACTTCGGGGTGGGCGGCAGCCTGGCCCGGGCCGCCGAGCAGCTGCACGTGCACGTCAACACGGTCACGCAGCGGCTGGAGCGGGTCGGTCACCTGCTGGGCGCGGACTGGCAGCGGCCGGAGCGGGCGCTGGAGGTGCAGCTCGCGCTGCGTCTGCACCGGCTGCGCACGCCCGCCCGCTGAGCGGCCGGACCGCGCCGGGCGGTCCGGCGCGGTCAGCGCACGCGCAGGCCGTCCAGGACCGTGTCCACGATCCGCTCGGGCAGCATCCGCTCGTCGCGCTCGGGGTGCCAGCGCAGCATCCGCTGGGTGAGCATCGGCGCGGTGAGCAGCGACATGGTCACCTCGACGTCGAGGTCGGCGCGCAGCTCGCCCCGGTCGATCCCGCGGTGCAGCACCTCGCGCATCGCCGCGCGCCGGGGCTCGATGATCGCCTCGTACGCCTGCCGGTGGGACGAGCTGCGGTTCACCTCGGGCACCAGGCAGGGCATGATCTTGCGGACCCGGGGGTCGGCGTGCTGGCCCACGGCGCCGACCAGCAGCACCAGGTCGTCGCGGACAGAGCGACCGGCGGTGCGGGGCGCGGGGCCCTTGAGCGTGCGCAACGCGTCCAGCAGCAGCGCGTCCTTGCCCGGCCAGCGGCGGTAGATGGTGGCCTTGCCGACGCCTGCGCGGTTGGCGATCGCCTCGATGGACAGCGACTCGACGGTGCTGCCCTCGGCCAGCAGGTCGAGGGTGGCGTCGATGATCGCCTCGTCCGCGCGGGTGCTCCGCGGTCGCCCGGGCGACCGCGGAGCATCCGCCGTGGAAGTCATGTCAGACATTGTCCACGAACCTACGCGGTACCGGCCAGCTCCCGGTCGGTGACCGGCGCCGCGTCGGGGGCGACGACCGGCCGCCCCGGCATCCAGCGCAGCACGATCACGATGCCGAGCGCGGCCACCACCGCGGAGGCGCCCGCCGCCCAGTGCATGGCCGAGACGAACGAGTCGTTCGCCGCGTCGATCAGTCGCGGCGCGTCGGGGCCGAGCCGGCCGGCGACCGCGTACGCCCCGGAGATCGACTCCCGGGCCGCGTCGCGTACCGGGGCGGGCAGGGCAGCCACCGCCGGGCCGACCTGGTCGCGGTAGACGCCGGAGAGCACCGAGCCGAGCACCGCCACGCCGAGCGCGCCGGCCACCTGCCGCACGGTGTTGCTCACCGCGGAACCGACACCGGCCTTCTCCCGGGGCAGCGACGACATGATCGACTCGGTGGCCGAGGGCATGATGTTCGCCATTCCGGCGCCCTGGAGGAAGCCCAGCGCCGAGAAGATCCAGATCGGGGTGTCCGCGTCGATGAAGACGAACGCGGCGAGCGCCACGGTGGTGAGCAGCAGCCCGGCGGCGGCGACCGCCCGGCCGCCGTAGCGGCGGACCATCGCGGCGCTGCGCGGCGCGAAGATGAGCTGGGCGGCGGCGAACGGCAGGAACAGCAGGCCGCTCTCCAGCGGGCTGTAGCCGCGGACGAGTTGGAGGTAGAACGCGCCGAAGAACATCACGCCCATGGCGGCGAAGAAGACCAGCCCGACCAGGGCCACCGGGGCGGCGAACCGGGGCACCCGGAACAGCCGTACGTCCAGCGACGGGTGGTCGCTGCGCAGCTCGTGGGCGACGAACCAGCCGAGCACCGCGAGGCCGCCGAGCACCGCGATCCACACCTGCGGGCGGTCGAAGCCGTGCTCGCCGCCGTCGATGATGCCGTAGGTGAGCGCGACCAGGCCGACCACCGACAGCAGCACGCCGAGCAGGTCGACCCGGCCGGGCTTCGGGTCGCGGGACTCGGGGACCAGGGCCGCGACCAGCACCACGCCGAGCACCACCACCGGCACGTTGATCAGGAAGACCGAGCCCCACCAGAAGTGCTCCAGCAGCGCGCCGCCGAGCACCGGGCCGATCGCCACCGCGAGGCCGACCGCGCCGGCCCAGACGCCGATCGCCTTGGCGCGCTCGCGCGGGTCGAAGACGTTGGAGATGATCGAGAGCGTCACCGGCATGATGGCCGCGCCGCCGACGCCCATCAGCGCGCGGGCCGCGATGAGCTGGCCCGGGTCCTGCGCGTACGCGGACAGCAGCGAGGACAGGCCGAACAGCGCCAGCCCGAGGATCAGGAAGCGGCGGCGGCCGAGCCGGTCACCGAGCACGCCGAAGGTGAACAGCAGCCCGGCGAAGACGAGCGTGTAGGAGTTGATCGCCCATTCCAGCTCGCCCTGGGTGGCGCCGAGGCCGTGCACCGGGTCGGCCAGGGTGCGCAGGGCGACGTTGAGGATGGTGTTGTCGAGGACGACCACGAGGAGGCTGATCACCAGCACCCCGAGGATCGCCCACCTCCTCGGGTGTCCGGTGTTCTCGTGTGGTTCCACGTCCGTGCTCCCCCCGGTTTCCCCGCGTCGGAATACGATACGGGTCAGACTCGTAACGGAGCCGAGCGTAGGTGAGCGGGTTTCGATACGGAACTGGTTCGTATCGAATGTGTCTCAGGTCACGCGGGCGGCCCGGCCGCCAGCGCCAGCCGCAGCACCGCGTCCCGCACCGGCAGCAGCCGCCGCGCGCCGGACAACCGCCCCGCCCACCGCGCGCCCACCGCGATCCGCTGCGTGGGCCGCCGGCGGCGCCTGTCGTACGCCCGCAGCCCGGCGGGCAGGTCGCCGGCGTCGCGGACGCAGCCGGCGAGCGCGACCGCGTCGATGAGCGCCTGGCAGGCGCCCTGCCCGAGATCCGGGGTCATCGCGTGCGCGGCGTCGCCGAGCAGCACCGTCCGGCCGGACACGTACGACGGCAGCGGCGTCAGGTCGTGGATCTCGTGCCGCAGGATCCCCTCCGGGGTGAGCGCGTCGAGCACCCGCGGCACCGGCTGATGCCAGTCGCCGAAGAGACGGCGCAGCTCGGCAGCGTCGTCGGGCGGCGCCGGGTGCCCCTCGGGCAGCCGCACCGCGGCGTACCAGTTGGTGCGGCCCGGCCCGGCCGGGGTCAGCCCGAACTTGCGCCCCCGACCCCAGGTCTCGCCACCCTCGGCCAGGTCCAGGTCGACCACACCGCGCCAGGCCACCGCGCCCGCGTAGCGCAGCGGATACCGCCGGCCGTACATCGCCTCGCGCACCACGCTGTTGATCCCGTCCGCGCCCACCACCAGGTCGTACGCCTCGCGCAGCGGCCCCGGGTCGGCCACCGGGGCGTCCAGGCGCAGCACCGGTCCGGGCAGCGCGCCGGCCAGGACGGCGAGCAGCACCGGCCGGGTGACCAGGTACACCGGCTCGCCGTGGCGGCGCTCCAGCCGGTCGACGTCGATGCCGGCGATCCGGCTGCCGTCCGGGCGCCGGATCGACCCGCCGCCCTGGCGGCTGCCCCGGCGGCGCACCTCGGCGCCGACGCCGAGCGCGTCCAGGGCGCGCATCGCGGCGGGCCAGATGCCGAGCCCGGTGCCGCTGTCCGGCAACGCGGCGGACCGCTCCAGGACCGTCACCTCCCAGCCCGCCGCCCGCAGGCCGATGCCCGCCGCGAGCCCGCCGATCCCGCCCCCGACCACGACCGCGCGTCCGCCCATGGCGTCACCGTACTACAGGTGTAGTCATCCGCACTACGGCTGTAGTCTGCCCGGGTGACCGATCGCCGCACGCTCCTGCTCGACGCCGCCATCCGGGTGCTCGGCACCGGCGGGCCGCGACAGCTCACCCACCGGGCCGTGGACGCCGAGGCGGGCCTGCCCGAGGGTTCCGCCTCGAACCGGTTCCGCACCCGGGAGGCACTGGTCACCGGCGTCTTCGACCGGCTCGTCGAGGTGGAGACGGCGGCCTGGCAACGGCTCGCCGCGGACCTGCCGGCGGGCGACGTCGCCGCGTTCGCCGCCGTCGTCGGCCGGCTGATCCGGGAGTTCACCGACCAGCAACGGGGGGTCACGCTGGCCCGGTACGCGCTGTTCGTCGAGGCCGCCGTGCGACCCGACCTGCGCCCGGCGATCGAGGCCGCCCGGGCACGGCTGGCCGGCTGGGGGGAGCCGCTGCTCGCCACGCTCGGCTCGACCGACCCGCCGGCCCACTTCCGGATGCTCCTGGCACTCGTCGACGGGCTGCTGAGCAACCAGCTCGCCGCCCCGGACGACGACGTCGACCCGGAGGCCGCCGTCGCCACGCTGCTGCGCGGCCTCCGCGCCGGCCCGTCCGCCTAGCTAGCTCCGGGCGGCGCGGCGCCCGGCCGCAGCGCGGCAGGTGCGCAGCGCGTCGGACAGGGTCGTCAGGTGCCCGGCCGGTGGCATGATCCAGCCCGGCCCGGCACTGAGCACCCCCACCGACGGGAACTCCCGCGCGAACCGGGCCATCCGGTACGCCCGGCCGGTCACCGGGGTCTGCGACCACACCACCACCGTGTGCGGCCGGCTGCGGCGCACGGCGCTGGCCAGCGCGGGCCAGGGCAGGGCGGCGCCCAGCAGCACGCTGCCCAGGTTCGCCTCCCGCAGCGCGGCGGCGAGCGCGTGCAGGCCGAGACAGTGCAGTTCCTGTTCCGCCGCGGCGAGCAGGATGCCGCCGCCCGGCGACATCCGTCCCGGCTCCCGCAGCAGGGCGTCCAGGCCGGACCGGATCCCCTCGGCGAAGGCGTGCTCCACCGCCACCTCGACGGCGCTGTGCCCGGGCAGCGCGGCCAGCATCGGCGCGCAGACCCGCTCCCACACCGCCGTCACGCCCCACCGGCCGGCGGCCTCGACGACAAGTGCGGCGACCCGGTTGCCGTCCAGGTCCTCCGCGGCGAGCGTGAGGTGCTTGCGGACGTCCTCGACGGCGTCGCCCGGCATCGCCTCGGTCACCACCAGAAGCACCTCCCGGGTAGACGGTCACTACCCGGGGTTCGGCCCGACGGCACGGTTTGGATGCGCTCGGGCCGGACCGGTCCGGCCCGGGTGCGATCCCGGCACCGGGCCGGTGGGCCGGATCACACCGGCTCGCGCTCCACCGGGACGGGCTCCGCCGCGGCCACGGGGCGGCGACGACGGCGCAGCGACAGCCACACCGCAGCGATCAGGCCCAGGGCGAGCACCGTCAGCAGGTACGCGTCGACCGCCGGCGTCTTCGCCGTCCCCTCCATGTGGGCTGCCTTCCAGATCAGCCCGCGCGGGACCGTCGCGCCGGTGCGGTCCCGGCCGGGCCACAGCAGGAACGGCAGCACGGCGGCCACCGCGAGGACGGCTGCGGGCACCCGGGCCGGGCCGCGGGCACGCCGCGCCAGATCGATCAGGACCAGCGCCGCCGGGCCGATCCAGAGCCAGTAGTGCGACCAGCTCACCGGGGAGACGGCGAGCGTGGTGAACCCGACCACCACGATGGCGGCCGCCTCCTCGCCCTGCCGGTGCAGCGCGACGGCGAGCGCCAGGCCGGCCATCCCGGCGAGAACCGCGGCCAGCATCCACGGCCGGCTGTTCAGTTCGTCGCTGCCGAGCAGGCGCGCCACGAGACCCTGGAGGGACTGGTTGGCGGCGTACCGGGGGCCGGAGGTCGCGAGCGGCCGGGACGAGTCGAACGCGCGACCGGCGATCCAGTAGTCGTACGAGCCGCCCGGCTGGATGATCGCGCCCAGCACGGTGAGCCCGGCGAACGTCGCCCCGGCCACCAGGGCGGCCCGGATCCGGCGGGTCAGCAGCAGGTAGACCACGAACAGGCCGGGAAGCAGCTTGACCGAGGTGGCGACGCCGATGCCGACACCCTTGAGCCGGCTCCGGTCCGGCCGCGCCAGGTCCGCCACCACCAGCAGAAGGACGAAGACGTTGATCTGGCCGAGGTAGAAGGTGCGGTGCAGCGGCTCGGTCCACACGAGCACGGCGAGTACCGCCGCGGCGAGGCCGAGCCGGCCCGGCGCGCCCCGGTATCCGAGCATCCGAGTGGTGAACCACAGCGTCGCGAGCATCGCCAGCAGGCCCGCCACGGTCCACACGTACAGGGCGGCCCGGTCGTCGAGCAGCGTCAGCGGCGTCAGGAACGGCAGCGTGATCGGCGGATAGGTGTAGGGCAGGTTCAGCGTGGTGTAGCCGAGCCGGTAGACCGGCTCGCCGTGCAGGAAGGACCGCGCACCACCGATGTACATCGACAGGTCGGTGCCGCGCAGCGGGTCGTGGTCCAGGAAGACGGCGTACGCGGCGAGGGACCCGGCCAACGCCAACAGACCGGGCAGGAGCAACCAGGACGGCAGGGTGACCGGCGGTGGCGCCGGCCGGTCGGCGGGGACCATGGTGGCGAGCGCACGCAGACGCGAGACGGCCATGAATCGGGGAGCGTAGCGTCGCTCCGCGTCACGTGGGGGGCGCTGCCGCCCGCCCGCACCACGGCCACCGCCGTGCCGGAGGGGTCACTCGGGGAACGTGACCACCCAGCGCGCGCCCTCGCCGCGAGCCAGCCGCTCCAGCGCCGCGGGCGCCTCGGTCAGCGGCACCGTGCCACTCACCAGCGGCGCCAGGTCCAGATCACCGGCGGCGAGCGCGGCGGCCAGCTCCGGCACCTCCCGGTCCGGGTCGGTCGAGCCGTACACCGAGGAGCGCAGCGTGCGCGCGGAGTGGAAGATGTCCAGCGCGGAGAGGCTGAGCATGTCGTCGCGGGCGCCCATGCCGACCACGGTGACCGCTCCCCCGCGCCGCGTCGCCCGCCAGGCGGCGCGGATGGTGGCGGACCGGCCGACGCACTCGAACGCGTGGTCCACACCGCGTCCCTCGGTGCGAACCCGGATCTCCTTGCCGAGCCGGTCGTCGGAACGGAGGAAGTCGGTGGCCCCGGCGGCGAGTGCCAGGTCCCGCTTGGCCTCCACCACGTCCACGGCGAGGATCGGCGACGCCCCCGCCCGCCGGGCGGCGGTCAGCACGGCCAGGCCCACCCCGCCGAGCCCGATCACCGCGACCGACTCACCGGCCGCGACCCGTGCGGTGTTGCGGACCGCGCCGACGCCGGTGAGCACCGCGCAGCCCAGCACCGCGGCCTGCTCCGGCGGCAGTCCGGCCGGCACCGGTACGGCGGCGTGCTGCGGCACCACCACCTCCTCGGCGAGCGCGCCGAGCCCGAGCGTGACCTGAAGGGGCTCACCGGCGGCCGTCTGGCCCCGGAGTGTGGACGGGTTGGGGTTGGCGGCGCAGAGCCACGGTTCGCCGTGCCGGCAGTGCCAGCAGTCCCGGCAGGCCGGGGCCCAGTTGAGCACCACGGGTGTGCCGACCGCGAGCGTCGTGCCGGGCCCGGCCTCGGCCACCACGCCGGTCGCCTCGTGCCCCAGCACCAGCGGGTACGCGGGCGCCAGCGTGCCGTCCACCATGGCCAGGTCGGAGTGGCAGATGCCGGCGGCGCGGATGCGTACCCGCAGCTCACCCGGGCCGGGCGCGGGCAGGCGTACGTCCTCGACCGCCGGTGTCTCGCCCCGGCCGCGCACCACGAGCGCCCTCATCGCTGGATCGCCTTCACCTCGGTGAACTCCTCCACGCCGTACGCGCCGAGTTCCCGGCCGAGGCCGGACTGCTTGTAGCCGCCGAACGGGGCGAGCGGGTTGAACGCGCCGCCGTTGACGTCCACCTGGCCGGTACGCATCCGCCGGGCCACCGCCAGCGCCGCGTCGGAGTCGGCGGACCAGACCGCGCCGGCCAGCCCGTACCGGGAGTTGTTGGCGATGGCGACCGCCTCGTCGGTGTCGGCGAACGGGATCACCGCGAGCACCGGCCCGAACACCTCCTCCTGCGCGAGGGCGCTGTCCGGGTGGACGTCGGCGAAGACGGTGGGCGCCACGAAGTGGCCCCGCGGCGGCAGTGGCGTGTCCGGGCCACCGGCGACGAGCCGGGCGCCGTCGGCGAGCGCGCGGTCCACGTGGTCGCGTACCCGCTGGGCCTGCGCGGCGGAGGCCAGCGGGCCGAGCCGGGTGGCCGGGTCGAAGGGGTCGCCGAGCCGGTAGCCGGCCACCGCCGCCGCGACCAGGTCCAGCGCCTCGGCGTAGCGGTCGCGGTGCACGAGCATCCGGGTCCAGGCGGTGCAGGTCTGCCCGGAGTTGAGCAGCGCGTTGCCGACGCCGACCTTGACCGCGGTGGGCAGGTCGGCGTCGGCCAGGACGACGTTCGCCGACTTGCCGCCGAGTTCCAGCGACACCCGGGCGATCCGCTCGGCGGCCAGGTGCGCGATGCGCCGGCCGGTGGCGGTGGAGCCGGTGAACGAGACCAGGTCGACGTCGGGGTGGGCGGCGAGGGCCTCGCCGACCACCGGGCCGGTGCCGGGCACGAGGTTCACCACGCCGGGCGGCAGGCCGGCGTCGGTGATCGCGTCGAACAGCAGGTACGCGGTGAGCGGGGTCAGCTCGCTGGGCTTGAGCACCACGGTGCACCCGGCGGCGAGCGCGGGCGCGACCTTGGCGACCACCTGGTGCAGCGGGTAGTTCCACGGGGTGATCGCGCCGACCACGCCGACCGGCTCGCGGACGACGAGGGAGTTGCCCACCGTCTGCTCGGCGGCCGGCCGGGCGGCCAGGTCGACCATGCTCCGCAGCACGGTGAGCGGCAGGCCGGTCTGGACGCGGGTGGCGAGCTTGAGCGGGGTGCCCAGTTCGGTCGCCACGGTGCGGGCGATCTCGTCGGCGCGGGCGGCGAGCGCGGTGTGCAGCCGGTCCAGGTGCGCGGCGCGCTCGGCGGGTGCGGTGTCGGCCCAGCCGGGGAACGCGGCGCGGGCGGCGGCGACCGCGCGGTCCACGTCGGCCGGTGTGCCGGCGGGCACCTCGCCGACGATGCCGCCGGTGGCCGGGTTCTCCACCGGGACGGTGTCGCCCGAGGAGGGGTCGACCCAGTCACCGGCGATGTGCAGGTGGCGGCGCGTCAGCAGGGCGGGAGGGGCGTCGGCGAGATCCATGGCGTCCTTCGGGGGTGTGGAAACTAGCGGTGGGAGTTTCGACGCTACTCCGGACCGCCGACCCGTTCCAGCGGGGCGACGGTGGCGGCGTACTCGGCGGCGAGTCCGTGCAGCAGCGCGTCCAGGCCGAGCGCGAACGCGCCCTCGTCCACGCTGCGCTGGTGGCCGGCGAGCCGGTGCGCCTGGTTGAGGTGCGGGTGCGCGGCGTACAGCGAGGGGTCCTCGACGAAGCCGCGGGCGAACGAGCCGAGCGCGGAACCGGCCACGAAGTAGCGCATCGCGGCGCCGATGTGGGTGGCGCGCGCGGGCGGCCAGCCGGCCCGGACCAGCGCGCCGTAGACCGCGTCGGCCATGGCGAGCGCGGCCGGACGGCGGCCCGGCCCCTGCGCCAGGTACGGCACGATGTTCGGGTGCGCGGCCAGCGCGGCCCGGTACGAACGCGCCCAGCGGCCGAGCGCGTCGAGCCACTCGTACTCGTCGAAGACGCTGATGTCGACCGTTGCCGCGACGCCGTCGGCCACCGCGTCGAGGATCTCCTCCTTGGTGGCGAAGTGGTTGTAGAGCGAGGGGCCGCGGACGCCGAGCGCGGCGGCGAGCCGCCGGGTCGAGAGCGCGTCCAGCCCGTCGGCGTCGATCAGCGCCAGCGCGGTCTCGACGATCCGGTCGCGGGTGAGCAGGGTCTGTCGGGGTCGGGGCACCTGGTCATCATCCTCCTTCCGGCCCGGGGTCTGGACGCGGGAAAACTTCCAGCGCTAGTTTAGAGCCAGTCGACCTGAGGGGGCACCGTGGACTTCGCACTGTCCGACGAGGAACGCGCGATCCGGGACACCGTTCGCACGTTCGTCACCCGCGAGGTGATGCCGCTGGAGGCGGAGGTGCTGCGCCGCGAGCGCGCCCACCAGCCCGGCCTGGACCGCTCCGAGCTGCGCGAACTCCAGCTCAAGGCGAAGAAGTTCGGCTTCTGGGGGCTGGCCACGCCGGAGGAGTACGGCGGCATGGCCCTGCCGGCGGTCATGCAGTCGCTGATCTGGACCGAACTGGGCCGCACCTTCGTGCCGTTCCGCTTCGGCGGCGAGGCCGACAACATCCTGTTCCACGCCACCGAGGAGCAGAAGCGCGAGTTCCTGATCCCCACCATCGAGGGGGAACGGATCTCCTGCTTCGCCATCACCGAGCCCGGCGCGGGCTCCGACGCGGCGAACATCAAGCTGCGCGCCCGCCGCGACGGCGACGACTGGGTCCTCGACGGCGAGAAGACGTTCATCACCAACGGCAACGACGCCGACTTCGCCATCGTGGTCGCGGTGACCGACCCGGAGAAGGGCGCCCGCCGTGGCGGCGCGACCGCCTTCCTGGTGGACCGCGCGATGGGCTGGCGGTCGGAGTTCATCCAGACCATGGGCGAGGGCGGCCCGGCCTCCCTGATCTTCGACGGCGTACGGGTGCCGCACCGCAACATCCTCGGCGAGATCGGGCAGGGCTTCACGCTCGGCATGGAGTGGATCGGCAAGGGCCGCTACACCATCCCCTCGCACGCCATCGGCATCGCCGAACGCGCCCTCCAGATGGCGATCGACCACGCCAACACGCGCGAGACGTTCGGCGCGCCGATCGCCACCAACCAGGCCATCCAGTGGATGATCGCCGACTCGGAGACCGAGCTGGAGGCGGCCCGCTGGCTGATCCTGCGCTCGGCGTGGACGGTCGACCAGGGCCTTGACCCCCGCCACGCCTCCTCGATGGGCAAGCTCTACGGCGCCGGCATGGTCAACCGGGTGGTGGACCGGGTGCTCCAGATCCACGGCGGCATGGGCTACACCCGGGAGCTGCCGATCGAACGCTGGTACCGGCAGGTCCGGCTCTACCGGATCTTCGAGGGCACCGACGAGATGCAGCGGCTGATCATCTCCCGGGACCTGCTGCGCGGCTACACGAAGATCGGCGGCCACCTGGCCTGATCGGCCCGGGCGGCCTGAGCGGCCCGGGCGGTCGCCGGGGCTGAACCGTCACCCGGTCAGCGTCTCGATCGCCCGGTCCACGTCCTCCTCGGTCGTGTACAGGTGGAACGAGGCGCGGACCCGGCCGGCCCGGACCGCGGCGCGCACCCCGGCACGGGCCAGCCGCTCGTGCGCGTCCGGCACGTCGACGGAGACGATCGCGCTGTCGCCCGGCGGGCGGCCCAGCCCGGCCAGGAACCGGTTGGCCAGCCCCACGTCGTACGCGCGCACCGCCTCCGGATCGAGGTCGGCGAGCAGCTCCAGCGCCGGGGCGGCCCCGACGTAGCACAGCCAGGACGGGGAGATGTCGAACCGCCGGGCGTCGTCGGCCAGGCGCAGCGGCATGCCGTAGTAGGAGGCGTGCGGGTCCTGGCCGGCGTACCACCCGGCCGCGTCCGGGCGCATCCGCTCGCGCAGTTCCGGCGCCAGGTAGGCGAAGGCCGCGCCGCGCGGCGCCATCAGCCACTTGTACGCCCCCACCACCACCGCGTCCGCCCGGTCCGCGGCGAACGGCAGCCACCCGCACGCCTGCGTGGCGTCGACCACCACGAACGCGCCGTGCGCGCGGGCCGCCGCGACGATCTCGTCGTACGCGGTGACGGTGCCGTCGGCGGACTGCACCACGCTGAACGCCACCAGGTCGGTGTCGGCGTCGATCGCGTCGACCAGCCCGGCCAGCGGGACGGTGCGGACCCGCACCCCACGCTCCCGCTGGACCAGCCACGGAAACAGGTTCGAGGTGAACTCGACCTCGGGCACCACCACGGTGGCCCCCGCCGGCAGACCGGCCGCGATCGGCGCGACGAGCTGCGACACGGCGGAGCCGATGCTCACGTCGGCGACGTCCACACCGGCCAGCCGGGCGAACGCGGCCCGGGACCGTCCGACCGACTCGTCCCACACCTCGAACGACACCCGCCCGGTCCGCCAGTCGGCGAGCACCCGCTGCACGGCGTCCCACACCGGCTCGGGCGGCAGCCCGTAGGTGGCGGTGTTCAACCAGCCCGGTTCCGGCTGCCACAACTTCCGCGCCTGCTCAAGCTCCATGCTCCCGACGCTAACCACCCCCACCCCAACCCCAACACCGCCAATCCCACCCCCGTGGCCCCCCACCCCCACCCACGCCCCCACCCCCACCCCCGCCGATCTTGCACTTTCAGCCCCGGCAAAAGGTGCAAACCCACCAACCGCAGGGCCGAAACTGCAAGATCGCGCGACGGGGCACTCGCCCTGTCGATCATGAAGTTGGCGGCGTCGGTGGTCCGATTTGTCGCCGCCAAGTTCATGATCGTCGCGCTGAGGGTGGGGGGAGGTAGGGCAGGGTGGCGGCGATCTCTGCGCGGATCCGGGGCAGGGGCCAGGTGGTCAGCTCCTGGAGGGAGTGGTGGCGGCGCAGGTGCCGGACCGCGGACAGGCCGACCAGATAGCCGCAACGCTTGGGCAGGCCGCCGGCCAGCGGCGAGTCCCGCATCAGGAAGTACGGGGCGTGGTGGTCGACGTCGGTGGCGTCGAGGTCGGCGCGTACCCGGCGCAGGATCTCCGGCCAGCGGCGGCAACACTCGTCGAGCCACTCCCGGTGCCCCGGGCGGCCGAACCAGAGGTACTCCTCGTCCGGCCGGCCGGGGTCCAGTTCCGCCGTGACCTGGGTGGCGAGCCCTTCGGTGAACAGGGCGTTCGCCACCCCGTACTCGGGCCAGTCCCGGATCGCGGCGCCGCGGTCGTGCACCACGTGCGCGGCCTCGTGCCGCACCAGCAGGTCGACGTCCTCCGGTGCCCCGAGTTGTTCCACGGCGAGGAAGAGCGCGTACCTGCCGTCCAGTTCGCCGGCCCAGCCGTTGGCCTGGTTCAGCCCGACCAGCACCACGCACTCGACCGGCCCGCCGTCGCCGGACCAGCCCAGCGCGTCCGCCACCGCCGCGACGCCGTCCGGCAGGAGCGCGCGTACCGTCTCGGCTCGTGCCGCCAGGTCGGCGGCCCGGTCGCGGAGCCCGTCCAGGGCGGCGGCCACGCCCGCGGCGTCGGACCAGTCGCCGTCGCGGCGCAGCGCCCGGACC
The DNA here is from genome assembly GCF_050948515.1 of Micromonospora sp. CA-248089. NCBI lineage: Bacteria > Bacillati > Actinomycetota > Actinomycetes > Micromonosporales > Micromonosporaceae > Micromonospora > Micromonospora sp. CA-248089. The sequence continues at coordinate 2,419,186 of NZ_CP192016.1, read as the reverse complement.
ACGTCCGGGTGGCCGGCCAGGTAGCGAGAGGTCCACGGCTCCGGCGGGCCGGACCGCTCGGCGCAGGCCAGGAAGTCGGGCACCAGGTCACGGACGCGCAGCAGGTCGGTGGGCGGCATCCGCACGATGCTGCCCGGCCGTGGCGCGCCGGGCAACACCACGACGGTACGGGGACAGTGCGCCCCGGTCGTCCCGCAGTCGTGAAGGAAGTCTTCAGCAAAGACCCATGTCGATGCAAGGTATCGACATAGATGAACGTCACGCTATAGGGTGCGGCGAACCGGCGACGTGAGCCCAGTCGCCCCCTGCAGTGGACGAGGAGTGCCTGTGACGATTCGGAGACCGTCGCGTCGGGTGAGCCTGCTCGGCGGCGCCATGATCCTCATGCTCGGTTTGACCGGCCAGCCGGCCCAGGCCGCGCCGGAGCACCGCGCGCAGCCTCTCGCCGCCGCCTTCGCGCAGGCCGCAGCCGATTCCGACGTGCCGCGCGACCTGCTCGCCGCACTCGGGTACGCCGAGACCCGCCTGGACGGCCACGGCGGCGCGCCCAGCGCCTCCGGCGGATACGGCGTGATGCACCTGACCAGCAACCCGAAGGTGCGCACCCTCGACGAGGCCGCGCGCCGGACCCGGCTGGACCGCGCCGACCTGCGTACCCGGGACGCGGCGAACGTGGCCGGCGCGGCGGCGGTGCTGCGTTCCTACGCCGACGAGGCCGGGCTCAGCGCGGCGCAGCGCGACGACGTCAACCAGTGGTACGGCCCGATCGCCCGCTACGGCGGCGCGACGGACGCCGCCACCGCCCGGCTGTACGCGGACTCCGTGTACGACCTGCTCGCGCGGGGCTTCATCGCGACCACGGCCGGCGGCGAGGTCGGCGTGGACGGCCGTCCGGTCGCACCGCAGCGGGGCCGGTACGCCGACGTGGCACCGCTGGGCACCGGCGACTTCGGCACCCTGAGCACCGACTACGGCCCGGCGGCCTGGGTGCCGGCCAACTCGTCCAACTACACGGTCTCCAGCCGCGAGTCGGCGTACCCGATCAACTACATCGTCATCCACACCATGCAGGGCAGCTACGCCGGCTCGATCAGCTGGTTCCAGAACGCCGCCGCCGGCACCAGCGCGCACTACCTGCTCCGCTCCTCCGACGGCGCGGTCACCCAGATGGTGCGGGACAAGGACATCGCCTGGCACGCCGGCAACTGGACCTACAACACCCAGTCGATCGGCATCGAGCACGAGGGGTACGTCGACAACGCCTCCTGGTACACCGACGCGATGTACCGGTCGTCGGCGGCGCTGACCCGGTACCTGTGCGACAAGTACGGCATCCCGAAGACCCGCACCAACATCATCGGGCACAACCAGGTGCCGGGCGCCACGCACACCGACCCGGGTTCGAACTGGAACTGGACCTACTACATGCAGCTCGTCACCGGCGGCACCACGCCCCCACCGAACGCCTGGTCGACGATCGTGGACAACACCACCGCCGGCCGGTTCACCGCGAGCGCCAACTGGGGCACCTCGACGTACTCGGCGCAGCGCTACGGCGCCGACTACCGGTACGCCAACCCGGTCGCGGCCAGCGACACCGCCTGGTACAAGGTGAACATCCCGGCGACCGCCACCTACCGGGTGGAGGTCTGGTATCCAGCAGTGGCCGGCTACAACACCTCCACGCCGTACATCGTGGCGACGACCAGCGGCAACCAGACGGTCTCGGTGAACCAGAGCGCCAACGGCGGTGCGTGGCGGTCGCTGGGCACCTTCACCCTGGCCGCCGGGGACGCCAACAAGGTCGGTGTCAGCAGGTGGTCCGGCAGCACCGGGTACGTGATCGCCGACGCCATCCGCGTCACCCGCGTCTGAGCGGCACGTCCCCGCTCGGCCCGGTCAGCTCACGTTGGCCGGGCCGAGCACGCTCTTGAGATCACCCATCAGCGCGGTGGTGGGCGCGACCCGGAACGGGCCGAGGCGCAGCGTGGTGACCTTGCCGCCGTTGAGCAGCTTTACGTGCACCTCGGTGTCGCCGGGGTGCAGCACGAGCGTCTCCTTGAGCCGTTCCACCAGGGGCGGCGTGCAGCGGTGCACCGGGATGGTCAGCGTGACCGGCTTGTTGGCCGGGTTGCTGGTGACGTCCGGCATGGACATGTCCATCGCCATGATGCGCGGGGTGTCGTCGCGCCGGTCGACCCGGCCCTTGACCACCACGATGGCGTCCTCGGCGATGTACTGCCCGATCACCTCGTACGTGTTCGGGAAGAACAGCGTCTCCACGCCACCGGCGAGGTCCTCCAGGGTGGCCGACGCCCAGGCCCGGCCCTGCTTGGTGACCCGGCGCTGTACACCGGAGAGGATGCCGGCCAGGGTGACCACCGCGCCGTCGGGCACGGTGCCCTCCTCGGACAGCGCGGCGATGGTGGTGTCGGCGGCCGCCCCGAGCACGTGTTCCAGGCCGAACAGCGGGTGGTCGGAGACGTACAGGCCGAGCATTTCGCGCTCGAACGCGAGCTTGTCGCGCTTGTCCCACTCCCCCTCGCCGATGACCGGCATGACGGTGGTGGTGCCGCCGGTCTCCGCCTCGCCGAAGCCGGCGCCGAACAGGTCGTACTGGCCGACCGCCTCCTTGCGCTTGACGTCGGCGTACGCGTCGATGGCGTCGGCGTGCACGGCGAGCAGGCCCTTGCGCGGGTGCTTGAGCGAGTCGAACGCCCCGGCCTTGATCAGCGATTCGATGGTCTTCTTGTTGCAGACCACGGCGTCGACCTTGGACAGGAAGTCGTAGAAGTCGGCGTAGTCGCCCTTCTCCTCGCGGCACCGCATGATCGAGGCGACCACGTTCGCGCCGACGTTGCGCACGGCGCCGAGACCGAAGCGGATCTCCTTGCCGACCGGGGTGAACGGCCCGGCCGAGGTGTTCACGTCCGGCGGGAGCACCTGGATGCGCATGCGGCGGCACTCGGACAGGTACATGGCCATCTTGTCCTTGTCGTCACCGACGGAGGTGAGCAAGGCGGCCATGTACTCGGCCGGGTAGTGCGCCTTCAGGTACGCGGTCCAGTAGGAGACCAGACCGTACGCGGCGGAGTGGGCCTTGTTGAACGCGTAGCCGGCGAACGGGACCAGCACGTCCCACACGGCCTGGATGGCCTCGTCGGAGTAGCCGCGCTCGCGGCAGCCGTCCCGGAACGGGATGAACTCCTTGTCGAGGATCTCCTTCTTCTTCTTGCCCATCGCCCGGCGCAGCAGGTCGGCCTGGCCGAGCGTGTAGCCGGCGAGGATCTGGGCGGCGCGCTGCACCTGCTCCTGGTAGACGATCAGGCCGTACGTGGGCGCGAGGATCTCGCGCAGCGGCTCCTCCAGCTCCGGGTGGATCGGGGTGATCTCCTGGAGGCCGTTCTTGCGCAGCGCGTAGTTGGTGTGCGAGTCCACGCCCATCGGGCCGGGCCGGTAGAGCGCCAGGACGGCGGAGATATCCTCGAAGTTGTCCGGCTTCATCAGCCGCAGCAGCGAGCGCATCGGCCCGCCGTCGAGCTGGAACACGCCGAGCGTGTCACCGCGGGCCAGCAGCTCGTACGCTGCCTTGTCGTCGAGCGGCAGGCCGAGCAGGTCCAGCTCCCGGCCGTGGTTGAGCTGGATGTTCTTCACCGCGTCGTCGATGATCGTCAGGTTGCGCAGGCCGAGGAAGTCCATCTTCAGCAGCCCGAGCGACTCGCAGGTCGGGTAGTCGAACTGCGTGATGATGACGCCGTCGGAGTCGCGCCGCATGAGCGGGATGTGCTCGATGATCGGCTCGGCGGACATGATGACGCCGGCGGCGTGCACACCGGTCTGCCGGATCAGACCCTCGATGCCCTTGGCGGTCTCGATGACCTTCTTGACGTCCGGGTCGGACTCGTAGAGGCCGCGGATCTCGCCCGCCTCGGCGTAGCGGGGGTGCTTCGGGTCGAAGATGCCGGACAGCGGAATGTCCTTGCCCATCACCGCCGGGGGCATGGCCTTGGTGATCCGGTCGCCGACCGCGTACGGGTAGCCGAGCACCCGGGCCGAGTCCTTGATCGCGGCCTTCGCCTTGATCGTGCCGAACGTGGCGATCTGCGCGACCTTGTCCTCGCCCCACTTGTCGGTCACGTACTTGATGACCTCACCGCGCCGGCGCTCGTCGAAGTCGATGTCGACATCGGGCATGGAGACGCGCTCGGGGTTGAGGAACCGCTCGAAGATCAGGCCGTGCGGGATCGGGTCGAGGTCGGTGATGCCCAGCGCGTACGCCACCAGCGAGCCGGCCGCCGAGCCACGCCCCGGGCCGACCGCGATGCCCTGGCTCTTGGCCCACTGGATGAAGTCGGCGACCACGAGGAAGTACGACGGGAAGCCCATCTGGATGATGACGCCCAGCTCGTACTCGGCCTGGACGACGTGGCCCTCGGGGATGCCGTTGGGGAAGCGGCGCTTGAGCCCCGCGAACGTCTCCTTGCGGAACCAGGACTCCTCGGTCTCGCCCTCGGGGATCGGGAAGCGCGGCATCAGGTTGTGGAACGTGAACATGCCGGCCGGGTCGACCTTCTCGGCCACCAGCAGCGTGTTGCGGCAGCCCTGCTGCCACAGCTCGGAGGAGTCGACGGCGCGCATCTGGTCGGCGGACTTGACGAAGTAGCCGCCGCCCTCGAAGCGGAACCGGTTCGGGTCGGCCACGTTGCTGCCGGTCTGGACGCAGAGCAGCACGTCGTGCGCCTCGGCCTGCGCCTCGTGGGTGTAGTGCGAGTCGTTCGTGACCACCGGCGGGATGTCGAGCTTGCGGGCGATCTCGGTGAGTCCGTCCCGGACCCGGCGCTCGATGTCGAGGCCGTGATCCATGATCTCCAGGAAGTAGTTGTCCTTGCCGAAGATGTCCTGGTACGCGGCGGCGACCTTGAGCGCCTCGTCGAACTGGCCCAGCCGCAGCCGGGTCTGCACCGCGCCGGACGGGCAGCCGGTGGTGGCCATGATGCCCTCGGCGTGCTCGGCGATCAGCTCCATGTCCATCCGGGGCCACTTGACGTAGTGGCCCTCCATGGAGGCGCGGGAGTTGAGCTTGAACAGGTTGTGCAGGCCGTCGCGGTTCTTCGCCCACATGGTCATGTGGGTGATCGCGCCGTTGCCGGAGACGTCGTCGCTCTTCTGCTCGGGGCGGCCCCACTTGACCCGGGCCTTGTGGAAGCGCGACTCCGGCGCGACGTACGCCTCGACGCCGAGGATGGGCTTGACCCCGGCGTCCATGGCCTGCTTGTAGAAGTCGTTCGCGCCGTGCATGTTGCCGTGGTCGGTGATCGCCACCGCCGGCATGCCGAGCCGCGCCGCCTCGGCGAAGAGGTCCTTGAGCCGGGCCGCCCCGTCGAGCATCGAGTACTCGGTGTGTACGTGCAGATGCGCGAACGAATCGCCCATGCGTGGCGCCCCCCGGGTTGTGGATCAAGCTGCGTCGGAGTCGACCGACCCACCCTACCGAGGTGATCGTGCGGGCTCCACCGTCCGCGCCGAGGGTGGCCCGGGTCTCTCCGACCGGCCGGTGTGCGGCACGCGATGTTCTTCCCCGTTGCAATGATGTGTGGCACACAGTATCGTGGTGGACATGGTCAGCGAAGAGGTCCTCCGGACCCACCTCCAGGAGCTACGACGCGGCACTGTCGTGGTGGCCAGCCTGGTCGCCCTGCGCCGCCCCGACTACGGATACGCCCTGCTGCAACGGCTGGCCGCGCACGGCTTCGCGGTCGACGCCAACACGCTCTACCCGCTGCTGCGCCGCCTGGAGGACCAGGGCCTGCTGACCAGCGAGTGGAACACCGAGGAGAGCCGGCCGCGCAAGTTCTACCGGACCAGCGACGACGGCGAAGCCGTCCTGAACCGCCTGCTCGACGACATGACCGCGGTGCGGACGTCCGTCACCGAACTGATCGAAGGAGCGGAACGATGAGTTCCCTGACCGACCGTTACGTCGCCGCCACCATGCGGGCCGTGCCCGCGCAGCGCCGCCTGGAACTCGCCGAGGAACTGCGCGGCTCCATCGCCGACATGATCGACGACCGGACCTCGGGCGGGCAGGACCACGCCTCCGCCGAACGCGAGGTGCTCACCGAGCTGGGCCACCCGGAGAAGCTCGCGGCCCGCTACAGCGACCGCACCCTGCAACTCATCGGCCCGCGCTACTACCTGACCTGGTGGCGGCTGCTGCGGCTGCTGCTCACCTGGATCCCGGCGATCGTCGGCGTGCTTTCCGGCGTCACGAAGGCGCTCGTCGACGGCGAGCCGGGCGCGGCGATCGGCGCGGCGATCGTGGCCGCGATGCAGACCGCGGTGCAGATCGCGTTCTGGGTGACGCTGGTGTTCGCCGTGCTGGAACGCACCCGCACGCCGCTCGGCCTGCCCGAGTGGACCGTCGACCAGCTCCCCGAGGAGGCGCGGGAACGGCAGATCAGCCACTCCGACAGCATCGCCTCCGTGGTGTTCCTGCTCGCCACCATCGGTCTCCTGGTCGGCCAGCACTTCCAGCGCTGGACCACCGACGACGGCACCCGGCTGCCGGCGCTGGACCCGGCGCTCTGGAGCTTCTGGCTGCCGGCCCTGATCGTGGTGCTGCTGGCCACCGTCGGCCTGGAGATCGCCAAGTTCCGCTCGGGCCGCTGGACCTGGCCGCTGGTGGCGGTCAACGCGGTGCTCAACGTGGCGTTCGCCGCCCCGGTGCTCTGGCTGCTCGCCACCGACCGGCTACTCAACCCGGAGCTGGTCGAGCGGTTCGCCTGGCTGCGCGACGGCGGGACCGTCGAGTTCGCCCGGGTGGCGGGCGCGGTGGTCGTGCTGGTCGCGATCTGGGACGTGATCGACAGCGCGATCAAGGCACGCCGCGCCGCCTGAGCCCCGCCCGGCCCGGCACGCCCGTCGAGGGCGTGCCGGGCCCTTTCGGGTACGCGGACAGTCAGGCCGCCGACCGCCACTCCCGGGCCAGCAGCGCGTAGACCACCTCGTCGGTCCACTCCCCCTTGACGAACTCGTTCTCCCGCAGGTGCGCCTCCCGGCGCATGCCCAGCCGCTCCAGCACCCGGGCCGACACGGTGTTGCGCGCGTCCAGCCGCCCGACGATCCGGTGCAGGCCCAGCCCCTCGAAGCCGGCCCGCAGCAGTTCCCGGGCCGCCTCGGTGACGTACCCCCGGCCGGTGTGGTCCGGGTGCGCCACGTACCCGATCTCGCCCTGCCGGTGTTCCCCGCTGGTCCAGCTCAGCAGCACGTCCCCGAGGAACTCGCCGGTGTCCGCCGACGTCACGGCGAGGTTGAGCACGTCGCCGGGGGCACGCAGCGCGGTCCGCCGGACCAGCCGCTCGATCGCCGCCCGGGCGGCCGCGTCGTCGTACGGCTCGTGGTAGAGGTAACGGGTCACCTCCGGGCGGCCCCGGTAGTCCCGGACCACGGCGAGGTCGTCGGCGGTGAAGGCGCGCAGCAGCAGGCGCTCGGTACGTAACGGCAGATCGGGCACGAACACCCCGGCAGGCTACGTCCCGGCTGTCGTCCGGCCCACCCGTTTACGCCCCGGGCACCGCACCGGCGGCAGCGGTGGCATGGTCGTACGGTGAGCACCGCAACCACCACCGCCTGGCGCCGGCCGGCTCCCACAGCCGCCCAGTTGCGTGCCGACCTCTGGATCGGGCTCGCGGTCACCGTGCTGGCCCTGTTCGAGCTGACCCTGGCGTACAGCACCGGGGCCTTCCTGCTCGGACCACCGCCGAGCGTCGCCGAGCAGATCTGGTGGACCGTCGCGGTGACCGCCCCGCTGGCGGTACGGCGGCGCTGGCCCGCCACCGTCGCGGTGATCGTGGCCGTCGCCTTCGTCGCCGGGCAGGCCCGGGCGGTCCCGCTGGCGCAGCTCCCGTCGGGCGCGCTGTTCGCCGCCCTGTTCACGCTCGGCGCGTGGGGCGCCGACCGGCGGCTGGCCGGGCGGCTGCGGGCCGGCATCATCGTGGCGATGTTCGCCTGGCTCTGGCTGTCCCTCGCGTTGCGGGCCGACCAGATCTCCGCGGCCTCCTTCGCCGACGCCGCCGGCCCGGTGCCGCCGGTGCTCGCCGCGGTGGTGAACGGCGTGCTCTACAACGTGCTCTTCTTCGGGTTCGCCTACTACGCCGGGCAGACCGCCTGGGTGGCCGCGCGCCGCCGGCACGAGCTACGCGAACAGGCCGAGCAGCTGCGCCGCTCCCAGGCGGAGGCGCGCGAACGCGCGGTGATGGGCGAGCGGGTCCGCATCGCCCGCGAACTGCACGACGTGGTGGCCCACCACGTGTCGGTGATGGGCGTGCAGGCCGCCGCGTGCCGGCGCGTGTTCGACCGCGACCGGGACAAGGCGCGGACCGCCCTGGCCGCGATCGAGGAGACGGCGCGTACCTCGGTCGACGAGCTGCGCCGGATGCTCGGCGTGCTGCGCGACCCGGACGCCGCGTCCGGCGTGGCCGCGGCCCCCGAGGACATCGCCGGCATCGACCGGGTCGCCGCGCTCGTCGACCGGGCCCGGGAGACCGGGCTGCGGGCCGACCTCGGGGTGTACGGGGAACCGGTACCGTTGCCGCGCTCGGTGTCGCAGGCGGCGTACCGGATCGTGCAGGAGGCGGTGACGAACGTGGTCAAGCACGCCCACGCCACGACGCTGGACGTGCGGATCCGCTACCTGGCCCGGGACCTGGAGATCGACGTGAGCGACGACGGACAGGGCGGCGTGCCGGCCGCCGGGGCCGGGCTCGGCCTGGTCGGCATGCGGGAGCGGGTCGCCGCCCACGGCGGTGAGGTGGAGGCCGGGCCGCGTCCGGGCGGCGGCTTCCGGGTCCGGGCCCGCATGCCGCTGCCGGTCGAGGCCGCCGGGCGGGCGGCGTGAACGCGCCGGTACGGGTGCTGCTCGTCGACGACCAGCACCTGGTCCGGACCGGTTTCCGGGTGATCCTGGAGGTCGAGGACGACATCGAGGTGGTCGGCGAGGCCGCCGACGGGCAGCGCGCCGTGTCGATGGCGTCCGCGCTGCGGCCGGACGTGGTGCTGATGGACGTGGAGATGCCGGTGCTCGACGGGCTGGAGGCCACCCGCCGGATCACCGTCGACGCGACGCCGGGCGGCCCGGCCGTGCTGATCCTCACCACGTTCGACCGGGACGACTACCTGTTCGCCGCGTTGCGTGCCGGGGCGAGCGGTTTCCTGCTCAAGAACGGCACCCCGGAGGACCTGGTCGAGGCGGTCCGGGTGGTGGCCCGCGGTGAGGGGCTGATCGCGCCGGCGCTCACCCGGCGGGTGATCTCCACCTTCGCCCGGCCCGGCGCGGTGCCGCCGGACCCCCGGCACGACGCCGCGACGGCGGACCTGACCCCGCGCGAGCGGGAGGTGCTGGAGCTGGTCGCGCGCGGGGCCAGCAACGCCGAGATCGCGGACGTCCTGCGCGTCGGCGAGGCCACCGTGAAGACCCACGTCAGCCGCGTGCTGGCCAAGCTCGGGCTGCGCGACCGGGTGCAGGCGGTGGTGTTCGCGTACGAGCACGGGGTGGTCCGGCCCGGCGGCTGAGGTCCGTCGCGCGACGGACCTCATGATCGCTCCGTGGTGGGACGACGGGAGCGGGGACCGGCCGTAGCGTCGGGGTCATGACCAGCGTGCTCCGCCTCGACGGCGTCGACCGCAGCTTCGGCGGCCGTCAAGTGCTCAAAGACGTCTCCTTCGACGTGACCGCCGGGCGCATGACCGGATTCGTCGGTGGCAACGGCGCCGGCAAGACCACCACCATGCGGATCATCCTCGGCGTGCTCGCCCCGGACGCCGGGCAGGTGACGTGGCGCGGGCAGCCGCTCGGCCGCGAGGCCCGGGCCCGGTTCGGCTACATGCCCGAGGAGCGCGGCCTCTACCCGAAGATGACCCCCCGCGAGCAGGTGGTCCACCTCGGCCGCCTGTACGGGCTGGACGCTGCCGGGGCGCGGCGGCGCACCGACGCGCTGCTGGAGCGGGTCGGTCTCGGCGAGCGGGCCGACGACCTGCTGGAGACGCTGTCGCTGGGCAACCAGCAGCGCGCGCAGATCGCCGCGGCGCTGGTGCACGACCCGGAGGTGCTGATCCTGGACGAGCCGTTCTCCGGGCTCGACCCGCTCGCCGTCGACATGGTGGTGACTGTGCTGCGGGAACGGGCCGCCGCCGGAGCGCCGGTGCTGTTCTCCAGCCATCAGCTCGACGTGGTGGAGCGGCTCTGCGACGACCTGGTGCTCATCGCGGACGGCAGCATCCGGGCCGCGGGCCCGCGCGAGGAGCTGCGCGCCGCGTACACCCTGCCCCGGTTCTCGCTCGTGGTCGACGGCGACGCCGGCTGGCTGCGGGACCAGCCCGGCGTGCGGCTGGTCGACCTCGACGGCGCCCGCGCCGTGTTCGAGGTGGACCCGCCCACCGACGACCAGGCGGTGCTGCGCGCGGCGCTGGAGCGCGGCCCGGTGCGCGCGTTCGGCCCGGTCACCCCGTCCCTCGCCGAGATCTTCCGAGAGGTCAACCAGTGAACACGATCCAGGCCACCCGGCTGGTCGCGGCCCGCGAGATCAAGGTCAAGGTCCGCGACAAGACGTTCCTCTACAGCACGTTGATCTTCCTGCTGCTCGCCGTCGTCGCCACGGTGGTGCCGGCGATGCTGAGCAGCGGTCCGTCCACCGTGGCGGTGACCGCCGCCGGTGCCGAACCGCTGCGCGCGGCCGGGCTGGACGTCCTGGTGGTCGCCGACGACGGCGCCGCCGAGCAGGCGGTACGCGACGGCGACGCGGACGCCGCGGTGGTCGCCGGTCCGGTCGTGGTCGCCGACGAGCGGGCCCCGGACGACGTGGTCTCCGCGCTCAGCGCGGCCCCGCAGGTGAAGCTGCTGGACCCGGACGCGGTGGATCCGCTCGTCGCGTACCTGGTGCCGTTCGCCTTCGCGTTCGTCTTCTTCTTCCTGTCCCAGACGTTCGGGATGCAGATCGCGCAGAGCGTCACCGAGGAGAAGCAGACCCGGATCGTGGAGATCCTGGTCGCCGCCGTGCCGGCCCGGGCGCTGCTGGCCGGCAAGATCCTCGCCGCGGGCGCGCTGGCGCTCGGACAGATCACCCTGATCGCGGCCGCCACGCTGATCGGCATGCGCCTGACCGGCGGAGGTGACCTGCTGGGCCTGATCGCGCCGGCGATCGGCTGGTTCGTGCCGTACTTCCTGTGCGGCTTCCTGCTGCTGGCGGCGATGTGGGCGGCCGCGGGTGCGCTGGTGAACCGGCAGGAGGACATCGCCGGGGCGTCCACCCCGGTGCAACTCGCGGTGATGGCGCCGTTCTTCGCGGTGGTGTTCCTCAACGACAACGCCACCGCGATGCGGATCCTGTCGTACGTGCCGTTCTCGTCGCCCACAGCGATGCCGGTCCGGCTGTTCACCGGCGACGCGGCGCCGTGGGAGCCGTTCGTGTCGCTGGCGCTGCTGCTGCTCGCGGCGGCCGGGTTCCTGCTCGCCGGGGCGCGGATCTACGAGGGTTCGCTGCTGCGCACCAACGGCCGGACCTCGATGCGGGCGGCGTGGCGGCAGCGCGAGCCGATCGGCTGACCGCGATACGCCGAGCGCCGGCCACCCCGGGAGCGGGGGGGGCCGGCGCTCGGCGTATCGGACCGGGGTCAGCCGACCGCGGCCATCACCTCGTCGGAGACGTCGAAGTTGGCGTAGACGTTCTGCACGTCGTCGCAGTCCTCCAGCACGTCGATCAGCTTGAAGATCTTGCGCGCGCCCTCCTCGTCCAGCGGCACGTTCACGCTGGGGATGAGGGAGGACTCGGCCGACTCGTACTCGATGCCGGCGTCCTGCAGGGCGGTGCGGACCGCGATCAGGTCACCCGGCTCGGACACCACCTCGTACGCCTCACCGAGGTCGTTGACCTCCTCGGCGCCCGCGTCGAGGACGGCCATCATCACGTCGTCCTCGGTGGTGCCGCCCTTGGGGACGATCACCACGCCCTTGCGGGAGAACATGTACGACACCGAGCCCGCGTCGGCCAGCGAGCCGCCGTTGCGGGTCAGCGCGGTACGCACCTCGGTGGCGGCACGGTTGCGGTTGTCGGTGAGGCACTCGATCAGCATCGCCACGCCGTTCGGGCCGTAACCCTCGTACATGATCGTCTGCCAGTCGGCGCCGCCGGCCTCCAGGCCGGAGCCGCGCTTGACCGCGCGGTCGATGTTGTCGTTCGGGACCGAGTTCTTCTTCGCCTTCTGGATGGCGTCGTAGAGAGTCGGGTTGCCGGCCGGGTCGCCGCCGCCGGTACGGGCCGCCACCTCGACGTTCTTGATCAGCTTGGCGAACATCTTGCCGCGCTTGGCGTCGATGACCGCCTTCTTGTGCTTGGTCGTCGCCCACTTTGAGTGGCCGGACATCTGTTACCTCCGTTGCTACCCGCCGTCTGCATCGACCGCACCGCACACGCCCCGCTCCCCCACCGGCGCACGTCGAGGTGCTGTGATCTTCGCTGGGAGCCGCGGCTGGCTGATGGCCCTGCCGAATCTCGGCAATCCTACCGGCGGCGGGCGGGTCACTGTCACGCGCCGCTCGGCAGCAGTCCGTCCCGGGTTGGGCGAACCGGCACAACCAGGGACGGACCGGATGCTCAGGAAGCGGCCCGGACCAGCTCCACGAAGTGGCGGTGCAGCCGCAGGTCGCCGGTCAGCTCCGGGTGGAACGAGGTGGCCAGCAGGTTGCCCTGCCGCACCGCGACGATCCGGTCCGCGGCCGGGCCCTCGGTCACCCGGCCGAGCACCTCGACGTCCGGGCCGACGCGCTCGACCCAGGGCGCGCGGATGAACACGGCGTGGAACGGGCCGCCGTGGACGCCGGTGAGCGCCACCGGCGCCTCGAACGAGTCGACCTGACGGCCGAACGCGTTGCGCCGCACCGTCATGTCGACGCCGGCGAAGCCGCGCTGGTCGGGGCGGCCGTCCAGCACCTCAGTGGCGAGCATGATCAGGCCGGCGCAGGAGCCGTAGACCGGCATGCCGGCGGCGATTCGCTTGTCGATCGGCTCGCGCATCTCGAAGATGTCCACCAGCTTGCTGATCGTGGTCGACTCGCCGCCGGGGACCACCAAGCCGTCGACCGCATCCAGCTCGCCGGGGCGCCGCACCGGCCGGGCGTCGGCGCCCACGCCGGTCAACGCCGCGACATGCTCGCGTACGTCGCCCTGAAGCGCGAGCACGCCGATCACGGGTACGGTCACGCCCCACTCACCAGCCGCGCTCGGCCAGGCGGTGCGGCTGGGGGATCTCGTCGACGTTGATGCCGACCATCGCCTCGCCCAGGCCACGGGACACCTTCGCGAGCACGTCCGGGTCGTCGTGGAACGTGGTGGCCTTGACGATGGCGGCGGCCCGCTGCGCCGGGTTGCCGGACTTGAAGATGCCCGAGCCGACGAAGACGCCCTCGGCGCCGAGCTGCATCATCATGGCCGCGTCCGCCGGGGTCGCGATGCCGCCCGCGGTGAACAGCACGACCGGCAGCTTGCCCTGCTCGGCGACCTCCTTGACCAGCTCGTACGGGGCCTGCAGTTCCTTGGCCGCGACGTACAGCTCGTCGTCGGGCAGCGACTGGAGCCGGCGGATCTCCTGCCGGATCTTGCGCATGTGCGTGGTGGCGTTGGAGACGTCCCCGGTGCCCGCCTCGCCCTTCGAGCGGATCATCGCGGCGCCCTCGGTGATCCGGCGCAGCGCCTCGCCCAGATTCGTCGCCCCGCACACGAACGGAACGGTGAACGCCCACTTGTCGATGTGGTTGGCGTAGTCGGCCGGGGTCAGCACCTCGGACTCGTCGACGTAGTCGACGCCGAGCGCCTGGAGGATCTGCGCCTCGACGAAGTGGCCGATGCGGGCCTTGGCCATCACCGGGATCGAGACGGCCGCGATGATGCCGTCGATCATGTCCGGGTCGCTCATCCGGGACACGCCGCCCTGCGCGCGGATGTCGGCCGGTACGCGCTCCAGGGCCATCACGGCGACAGCGCCGGCATCCTCGGCGATCTTCGCCTGCTCGGGGGTGACCACGTCCATGATCACACCGCCCTTGAGCATCTCGGCCATGCCGCGCTTGACGCGGGCGGTGCCGACGGCGGTGGCGGGGGTCGGGGCTGCGGATTCAGACACGGGACATCGCTCCTCGGCGTGCTGGGGAGGTGACTGCGCAGGAATGCTATGACCGGCGCGACGCCGTGCCGAGCGCCAATCGAACCCCCGGTGGCCTGCCGTGTGGCCCCCGTCACGACCGGTGGCGATCAGCCGGTGGTCACGTCCGCGTGCGAGGCCAGCGTGGGGTCGTCGATGTCGAAGTAGCGGGGCCACTCCCGCCCGCGTCCCATCCGGAACAGCCGCACCACCGGACGCCCCCGCGCCGAGCGGGCGTCCCGGACCAGGTCGGTGTGGACCTGCCGGGCCAGCGCCAGCCGCCGGCTGGCCGCGATCACCGCCGCGCACGCCGGGTCGTCCGGGTCCAGCCGTACCGCGCGCAACTGCCGGGTCAGGTCGTTCTCGGCCGCCTCGCGCTCCTCCGGAGCGGCGTCCAGCGCGATCCGGGCGGCGGCGTACAGCTCCACGCCGTACCGCTGCTCGGCCAGGACCGCGGCGGCGGCCGCACGGCGCAGCAGGTGCGCGTCCAGCGCGCGGGCCGCCGAGTCCGCGCGGACCTGCAGCCGCTGCACCCGGCCGGAGGTCCAGATCAGGTACGCCGAGAGCAGCCCGAGCACCGCGACCGCGCCCACCACCCACCACATGCCCGGCATCGTAGTGCTGCTCCTCATCCCGGCCGGCCGGCGCGGTGCACCGGTCGACGCGCTCGTCACAGCGGCCGCAGCGGCCACAGCGGTCAGCCCAGACCCGCCCACTCCTGGTCCATGACCCGGCCGTCGGTGGCCTCGATCGCGGCTGCGTATACCTCCAGAACGCGGCGGGCAACCACGGGCCAGTCGAAATTCGCCACCACCTGGTCGCCGCAGGCGGTCAGCCCGGCGCGGCGCCCGTCGTCGTCGAGCAGCCCGGACAGCGCGCCGGCCAGCGCCGCCGCGTCGCCGGTCGGGAACAGCAGGCCGGCCCGTCCGCCGTCGAGCACCCGGCGGAACGCGTCCAGGTCGCTGGCGACCACTGTCGTGCCTGCGGCCAGCGCCTCGGTGAGGATCATCCCGAAGGACTCCCCTCCGGTGTTCGGTGCGACGTAGAGGTGCACGCTGCGCAGCATGCGTGCCTTGTCCGCCTCGGAGACCAGGCCGAGGAACGTGACCCGGTCGCGCAGACCGGCCGGGAACCGCCCGTACAGCTCGTCGGCGTCACCCGGCCCGGCGACCAGAAGCCGCAGTCCCGGGCGGTGCGGCGCGAGCGCGACGAACGCGTCCCGCAGGATCGGGAAGCCCTTGCGCGGCTCGGTGAACCGGCCCAGGAACCCCAGCGTGCCGCCGGTGCCCGGGGCGCACTCCCCCGGCCAGCCCGGCAGCGGCGGCACCCCGGCGAACTTCGCCACCGCCACCCCGTTGGGGATCTCCACCGCGCCGCCGTCCATGTGCTCGACCTGCACCTTGCGGGCCAGCGCGCTGACCGCGATCCGGGCGGTGATCCGTTCCAGCACGATCTGCAGCGCGCCCTGCGCGGCCGACAGCACCCGGGAGCGGGTCATCGCGGTGTGGAACGTCGCCACCACCGGGCCGCGGGCGCAGAGCACCGCCAGCATCGACAGGCTCGGCGTGAGCGGCTCGTGCACGTGCAGCACGTCGAAGTCGCCCCGGGTGATCCAGCGCCGCACCCGGGCCGTGGAGACCGGGCCGAACGCGATCCGGGCCACCGACCCGTTGTACGGCAGCGGCACCGCCCGGCCGGCCGACACCACGTACGGCGGCAGCGCCGAGTCCTCGTCGGCGGGCGCCAGGACGCTCACCTCGTGGCCGAGCCCGAGCAGCGCCTCGGCCAGGTCCATGACGTGGTTCTGCACGCCGCCCGGCACGTCGAACGAGTACGGGCACACGATGCCGATACGCACTGCGCCCTCCCCCTAGACCGTCCCGGTGGTGGCCGGCGGCGCCGCCGACGTGGGCGTACCGTCCCGGCTCTGGTCCAGCCACATCCGCTGCAACATGTGCCAGTCTTGCGGATGCCGGGCGATGCCCGCCGCCAGACCGTCGGCAATCCGCTGCGTCACCGCGCGGACGCGGGCGTCCAGCGGGGCGCTGTCCGGATCCGGCAGCGGCAGCGGGCCCTCGATCGAGGCGCAGGCCGCGTCCGGCTCGTACCACATCGAGGCCACGTAGAGCGGGGCTCCGGTGCGGATGGCCAGCATCGCCGGCCCGGCCGGCATCCGGGTCCGCCCGCCGAAGAAGTCGACCTCCACGCCCCGGGCGGACAGGTCCCGGTCGGCGAGCAGGGGCACCACGTAACCGGCGCGCAGCCGGTCCACCAGCACGTCGAAGGCGGGCCGCGGGCCGCCGGTGTTGGGCAGGATCTCCATCCCCAGCCCTTCCCGGAACCCGACGAACCGCTCGTACACGCCGTCCGGGAGCCGCTCGGCCACCGTGGTCATCGGCCAGCCGGTGGCAGCCACCCAGGCGCCCGCCGCGTCCCAGTTCCCGGCGTGCGGCAGCGCCACCACGGCACCGCGCCCGGCCGCCACGTCGGCCGCGAGCAGTTCCTGCCCGTCTAGGCGGAACCCGGCGAGGATCTCGGCGCGGCTCAGGCCCGGCAGCCGGAACGCCTCCATCCAGTACCGGGCGTACGAGCGCAGGCCCTCGCGCACCAGCGCGTCCAGATCCGCGTCGGGCAGTTCCGGGCCGACCACCCGGCGCAGGTTGGCGCGCAGTCGACGCGTACCCCCGCCGTCCTTGCGGTGGGCGCGGTCGGCGCCCGCCCGGAAGGCCGCGACCGCGACGGGCCGGGGCAGCGCCCGGACCAGGCGCCAGCCCGCGACGAAGCCCGCCTCGGTGAGGTTCACTCGGCGCCGACCCGCTGGGCCTGGCGGTACACGTGGGCCATCCGCTGGCCCACCGTGAAGATCGAGACGGCGGCGAGCAGCCAGAGCGCGATCTCCAGCGCGTGACGGACGCCGACGCCGGTGAGCAGGCCGCCGACACCCACGATGAGCAGCCGCTCGGTGCGCTCGGCGATGCCCACGTTGCAGGTCATCCCCAGCCCTTCGGCGCGGGCCTTGACGTAGGAGACCAGGCCGCCCGCGGCCAGGCAGATCAGCGCCGCCGCCACGCCCGAGTAGTCGTGTTCGGTGGCCAGCCAGTACGCGACCGCGCCGAACACCGCGCTGTCGGCGACCCGGTCCATGCTCGAGTCGAGGAACGCCCCGAACCGGGTGGACCCGCCGCTCATCCGCGCCATCGTGCCGTCGAGCAGGTCGGTGAGAGCGAAGACCGTGACGATCAGCGCACCGGCGACCAGGTGGCCGCGCGCGCCGAAGCCGAGCGCGCCGACGAGCACGCCGACGGTGCCGGTCACGGTGACCGCGTTGGGGGACACGCCGGCACGCAGCAGCGCGCGGGCGATCGGCTCCACGACGCGGGTCATGCCCGCGCGGGCCGTCACTTGGAAGATCTTCGCCATGGCGGTCCCACGATAACGGCCCGCAACCGCCGGGGACACAGCCGGGCGTACGACCCGCCCGACGGCCCTTGTGCGGGCACCCGCGCGGGTGTGAGATCGAGCCAGGAGGTGAGCCAGTTCACCGGATCACCGGTCCGCGTTCCCGTCCAGCAGGAAGTCACCGGAAGATATCGCCGCGGCGCCCGTCCCGGGTCCGCTCCCCCGTCGCCCGCGGCGGTCGCCACCACCACCGGTTGAGGGAGGTGCGCCGCGATGGCGCAGAAGAACGAGAAGGGTGTCACCGGCGGTGCGCCGGTGGTGACCGAGCCCGGCAGGGTCCGCAACGTGGTGCTCGTCGGGCACTCCGGCGCCGGCAAGACGACACTCGTCGAGGCGCTGCTGGCCGCCAGCGGCACGATCGGCCGGGCCGGCACCGTCACCGACGGGACCACCGTCTGCGACCACGACCCCGCCGCCGTACGCCAGCAGCGCTCGGTGAGCCTGGCCTGCGCTCCGCTGACGCACCGCGACGTCAAGGTCAACCTGCTGGACACCCCGGGGTACGGCGACTTCGTCGGCGAGCTGCGCGCCGGTCTGCGCGCCGCCGACGCGGCACTGTTCGTGGTCTCCGCCGTCGACGGCATGGACGCCGCCACCGCCGCCCTCTGGGAGGAGTGCGCCGCCGTCGACATGCCCCGGGCGGTGGCGGTCTCCCGGCTGGACCACCCGCGCGCCGACTTCGACGAGGCGGTGGCGCTGTGCCAGCGCGTCTTCGGCGACAACGTGCTCCCGCTCTACCTGCCCATGCTCGGCGACGACGGCGAGTCGGTGGCCGGCCTGATGGGCCTGATCACCCGCCGGGTGTACGACTACTCCGCCGGGCTGCCGGCCGAGGTACGCGAACCGGACCCGGAGCACCTGCCCGCCATCCAGGAGTCCCGCAACGAGCTGATCGAGGGGATCATCGCGGAGAGCGAGGACGAGACCCTGATGGACCGCTACCTCGGCGGCGAGGAGATCGACCCCGAGGTGCTCATCACCGACCTGGAGACGGCCGTCGCCCGCGGTCACTTCTACCCCGTGGTGCCCGTGTGCGCGGAAACCGGTGTCGGCCTGGACGCGCTGCTCGACGGCCTGGTCGCGGCGTTCCCGTCGCCGCTGGAGCACGACCTGCCCGCGGTGACCGGCGTGGACGGCTCGCCCCGCCCGCCGCTGACCTGCGACCCGGACGGCCCGCTCGTCGCCGAGGTGGTCAAGACGACAGTCGACCGCCACGTCGGGCGGGTCTCGCTGGTGCGGGTCTTCTCCGGCACGCTCCGCCCCGACCAGGTGATCCACGTGTCAGGTCACGGCATGGCCGAGCGTGGCCACCCGGACCACGACGCCGACGAGCGGGTCGGCCACGTCTACACCCCGCTGGGCGCGACGCTGCGCGAGGTGGCCGCCTGCGTCGCGGGCGACCTGTGCGCGATCACCAAGTCGGGCAGCGCGGAGACCGGCGACACCATCTCGGCCAAGGACGACCCGCTGCTGATCGCGCCCTGGGAGATGCCGGAGCCACTGCTGCCGGTGGCGATCGTGGCGCGCAGCCGGGCCGACGAGGACGCGCTCGCGCGCAACCTGTCCCGGCTCGTCGCCGGTGACCCCACCCTGCGGCTCGAACGCAACGCGGAGACCCACCAGCTGGTGCTCTGGTGCATGGGCGAGGCGCACGCCGACGTGGTGCTCGACCGGCTGCGCGGCGGCGGCGTCGAGCTGGACACCGAGCCGGTCCGGGTGCCGCTGCGCGAGACGTTCGGCGCCGCCGCGCGCGGGCACGGCCGGCACGTCAAGCAGTCCGGCGGCCACGGCCAGTACGCGGTCTGCGACATCGAGGTCGAGCCGCTGCCCCGGGGCGCCGGCTTCGAGTTCGTCGACCGGGTGGTCGGCGGCGCGGTCCCGCACAACTACATCCCGTCGGTGGAGAAGGGCGTCCGGGCGCAGATGGAACGCGGCCTGGTCGCCGGATACCCGGTGGTGGACCTGCGGGTCACGCTCGTCGATGGGAAGGCGCACAGCGTCGACTCCTCCGACGCGGCGTTCCAGACCGCCGGCGCGCTCGCGCTGCGTGACGCCGCCGAGAAGGGCCAGCCGACGCTGCTGGAGCCGGTCGACGAGATCACCGTCCGGGTGCCCGACTCGTCGGTCGGCGCGGTGATGGGCGACCTGTCCGGGCGGCGCGGCCGGGTGCTCGGCACCGAACCGGACCCGGATGCCGAGGGGCGCACGCTGGTCCGCGCCGAGGTGCCCGCGACCGAGTTGCTGCGGTACGCCGTCGAGCTGCGCTCGATGACGGCCGGCACCGGCACGTTCCGGCGCGAGTTCGCCCGCCACGAGCCCATGCCGGCCCACCTGGCCGATCAGGCCCGCAAGGAGTCCACCACCCGCTGACCCCCACCCTCCCCGCGCCGTCCCGCTTCGGTCCCGCGATCTTGCACTTGCGGCCCCCGCAAAGGAGACATTCACGGCACCGGAAGGGCCACGACTGCAAGATCGGCGCCAACGGGGGGCGGGGTTGGGTCGGGAACTGCAGATCTTGGTAGGAAGTGGCCCCTATGGGGGCTGTCATGTCCCGGGACATGTGTCAATGGGAAGTCCCGATAGATGTGTCATGGGTTGTGGATCGTGGGGGTGGGGGTGAGGGGGATGTAGTTCTTGTCGGGGTCGAGGTGGAGATGGCCGATGGGTTGGCCGTCGGGGTGGTAGATGGTGACGTGGTTGTTGTCGCGGATGGCGGTGACGGTGGTGCCGGCGTGGGTGGCGCCGACGCTGGTGCGGTGTCCGGCGATGGCGATGGCGCCGTTGCTGGCCACGGGGCAGTGGTGCAGGGTGGCGTCGGTTTGCAGGGGTGTGCTGGTGGGTCCGCCGAGGGTGGGTGCGTGGGTCCAGGCGTGGGCGGGTGTGGTGCGGCGGGGTAGGGCGCTGTGGCGGCGTTGGGTGTTGTAGTAGCGGCGGTAGGTGTCCAGGAGTGTTTGCAGGGCGGTGAGGGTCTGTGGTGGGGGTTGGGTGCTCACCATTTTTTGAGGGTTTGGTGGTGGCGTTCGACCTTGCCGCAGGTTTGTGGGTGGTAGGGGCTGGAGTTGATCGGGCGGGCGCCGTGGTCGATCAGGGTTTGCACGAAGGTGGAGATTGATCCGGGTCGGGTCCGGCGGCTGGTGAACGCGATGCCGTTGTCGCTGAGCACGATGGCTGGCACGCCGTAGGCGGTGAACGCCTGTCTGATCGCGGTGATCGCGGCTCGGGCGGTCTCCGCGGCGGCGGCGTGGCAGGCGACCAGGGTGCGGGTGCAGTCGTCCAGGACGTCGAAGACGACAACCGTGCGGCCGTCGGCGAGTTTCACTTCGGTGGCGTCGATCTGATAGCAGTCGCGGGGCCGGGCATAGCTGAAACGCCGCCACGAACTACGCGGTCGTTTAGCCGGAGTAGCCACGAGCAGGTCATGTCGGGCCAGCACCCGGTTGACCGTCGAGCGTGACGGCACCGACCAGGACGCGCCGATGCGCCGGCGCACCTCGCCCAACGCGTCTCGGATGAAGTCCGCCCCGTTGTCCGGGCCCAGTTCAACACGCAGTTTGCAGATCCACGCGTCCACCTCCGGCGGCGTGACCCGCGGACTACTACGCGGACGCCGGGATCGTTCCTGCCACTGACCCTCGGCCCGGATACGTGCGCGGTGCCGGTACACCGTGCGCACCGACACCCCGTGCTCACGCGCGAACTCGGCCGCGTTCACCCGAACCCCCGCCGCCAGCAGCGCGTCCAGCAGGTTCATCACATGCCGCCGAGAAGCCATGCCCGGCAGCACATACCACCCGACCCAAGATCCCTACCACCTGACACATGTATCGGGACTTCAACGCTGACAGATGTCATGGGACTGAACAGCCCCTATGGGGGCGCTTTCGTACCAAGATCTGCAGCCGTCTCGGGATATGGGAAGCGGATCTCGTTCAGCGGGAGCGGTCAGCGGGGAGCGAGTCCGGCGAGAGTAATCGGCGGGCGGGCGGCTCGGCGAACGCGACGGGCCCGGCGAGCGTGATCGGGTCGGCGAGCTTGATCGGGTCGGCGAGCGGGCGGGCGAGCGGCCGGCTGGCGGCGTGACCGGGAGCGGGTGGCCGGGAAGCGCGGTCAGGGGCGGACGGCGGGGACCGGGGGCATCGGCCAGTGAGGGCGGTCGGCGTCCCGGAGGGCGGCCGAACGTACCGCCGCCAGCTGCCGCTCCACCTCGGCGAAGTGGTCCGGCGCCAGCGGGCCCCAAGCCAGCGCGGCAGCGTTCTCCTCGACCTGCGCGACGGTACGGGCGCCGGGAATCGGCACGGCCCGGCCGCTGCGCGCCCAGATCCACCCGATCGCCCCCTGCGCGAGGGTACGACCGTCGGCGGTCAGCGCGTCGCGGACGGCGGCTACCCGGCGCAGCCATTCCGGGGCGGGCCGGCCGCTGCGGAACCACTCCAGCCAGGTCGGCCCGAGTCCGCGTACGTCGTCGCGGGGCAGCGTCGACTCCGGCGTGTACTTGCCGGTGAGCAGACCCATCCCGAGCGGTCCCCGGGCCAGGCTGGCCAGGTCGTGCTTGTCGCAGGCGTCGAGCATGGCCGGGGCGTCCCGGAGCACCGACAGCGCGTGCTGCACGGCGGCGGCACCGCGGGCGACCTGGGCGAACGCGCCGGCCCGGTCGGCCCGGTCGGTGCTCCAGCCGTACGCCCGGATCACGCCTGCGTCGACCAGCTCGTCGAGCGTGCCGACGAGCGCCTCGGCCCGGGGCAGCGGCAGGTCGCCGAGGTGCAGCTGGTAGAGGTCGATGTGGTCGGTGCCCAGCCGGCGCAGCGAGTCGACAACGGCCCGGCGCAGGTGGTGCGGCGAGGCGTTCTCCCCGGTGGCCTGGCGGGTGTGCTCGTCGAACGTGTAGCCGAACTTCGTGGCGATGACCGCCTCGTCGCGCCGGCCGGCGAGCGCCCGCCCGAGCACCCGCTCGCCGTGTCCGGCGCCGTACGTGTCGGCGGTGTCGAACAGGGTGACGCCGAGGTCGAGCGCGCGGCGGATGGCCCGTACCGACTCGTCGTCGTCGACCCGGCCCCAGCCCAGCGGGCGTGCGCCCTCGGCCCACGGGCCGCCGATCGCCCAGCACCCCATCCCGAGGGCGCTCACCTCGATGCCGCTGCGCCCCAACTGTCGTGTGTCGACTGCCACCGCCGCATCCTGTCACCTTCCCCGCGCCCGCGGGCCGGTTCGTGGCCGACGAGTCCGTACGCGATCACGCCGCGTGACGCCCGGCGGCGAACAGTCGCGGTGAACGCGATATGCCTGAGAGTCATGAATATGCCTCTGAGGTATATCGGTACGAGGTCGTCCCTCCCGATCCGGCGCCGAGGAGGACGCCACTGTCCGGCAGGCCGTCAGCGTGCGTAGGCCAGCAGCACCGGCTCGTCCTGGCCGGGCCAGGTGCCGGTGAGCCCGCCCGCCGGCGGAACGTCGGCCGGGACCGGCTGCCGGACCACCGCCAGCTCGACCTCCCCCACCCGGACCACCGTCCCGCCGCTGTCAACCGGACCAGCCGAAACCGGACCGGTCGGCACCGGTCGGCCGGTCCGGCTGCCGGTCAGCGTCATGCTGGCCGGGCGCATCTCGCGCTTCCCGTCGACCTCGAAGTACTCCTCGGCCTGACCGGCGTCGGCGAGCACGGCGGCGGCCAGCAGCGGCGGGTACACCGGATCGCCGCAGGCGTCGTAGGCCCAGCGGCGGCCGAGCACCGAGTGCTCGATGACGCCCACGAGGTGCTCGTCCGCCCCGGCCAGCGGCGCGCCCCGGTAGGTCAGCGGCACCTGGAGCACCGGCCCGTCACCGGCGCGCACCAGCAGCGTCTCCACGCCGACCTCACCGGCCGGGTCGTCGAACCGGTACGCCGCGACGCGGGTGACCTCCGCGCCCGCCTCCCCGGCGAACCAGGGCCGGCCGGGCAGCCAGGGTACGAGCAGCTCCAGTTTCGAGGGGCGCAGTTCCGCGCGGTGCAGGAGAGCCATGCGCGAGATCGTACTGTCGGAACGGACCGCCGTCAGGCCGCCGCCCACGCCTTGGCGAGCAGCTCCCGGGTGTCGGCGAGCAGCTGCGGCAGCACCTTCGTCCGGCCGATCACCGGCATGAAGTTGGCGTCGCCGCCCCAGCGCGGCACCACGTGCTGGTGCAGGTGCGCGGCGATGCCCGCGCCCGCCACGCCGCCCTGGTTCATGCCCAGGTTGAAGCCGTGCGCGCTGGAGACGTGCCGGACCGCCCGCATGGCGGCCTTGGTGAACGCGGCCAGCTCGACCGTCTCCGGCTCGTCCAGCTCGGTGTAGTCGGCCACGTGCCGGTAGGGGCAGACCAGCAGGTGGCCGGGGTTGTACGGGTAGAGGTTGAGCACCGCGAAGACGTGCTCGCCCCGGGCCACCACCAGGCTCTCCTCGGCCGGCAGACCGGGGGCGCGGCAGAACGGGCAGCCGGCCGGCTTCTCGTAGCCGCCCTCGGGCCGGTCCTCGCCGGAGATGTAGGTCATCCGGTGCGGCGTCCAGAGCCGGTCCAGCCCGTCCGCCAGACCGTTGTCGCCGCCGTACCCGGTGTCCCGCTCCGCCCCTGTCACACCGGCGATCCTACGATCCGGCCCGCTCGGCGGCAGGACCGGCGTTGGTACGCGACTCCACCACCTCGCGGACGTGCGCCACCGCCTCGTCGATCGGTACGCCGTTGCGCTGCGAGCCGTCCCGGTAGCGGAACGAGACGGTGCCGGCGGCCACGTCGTCGTCGCCGGCGATCACCATGAACGGGATCTTCTGCTGCTGCGCGTTGCGGATCTTCTTCTGCATCCGGTCGTCGCCCAGGTCCACCTCGGCCCGGACACCGTGCCGGCGCAGCGTCGCGGCGAAGTCGACCAGGTAGTCGCCGTGCTCCTCGCGGATCGGGATGCCGACCACCTGCACCGGCGCCAGCCAGGCCGGGAACGCGCCCGCGTAGTGCTCGGTGAGCACGCCGATGAACCGCTCGATCGACCCGAACTTGGCGCAGTGGATCATCACCGGCTGTTGCCGGGTACCGTCGGCCGCCTGGTACTCCAGCCCGAAGCCCTTCGGCTGGTTGAAGTCGTACTGGATGGTCGACATCTGCCACGTGCGGCCGATCGCGTCCTTGGCCTGCACGGAGATCTTCGGGCCGTAGAACGCCGCGCCGCCCGGGTCCGGCACCAGTTCCAGCCCGGTCTCCAGCGCGCACTGCTCCAGCACGGCGGTGGCGGTCGCCCAGTCGGAGTCGGACCCGACGAACTTGTCCGGCCGGGAGTCGTCGCGGGTCGACAGCTCCAGGTAGAAGTCGTCGATGCCGAAGTCGCGCAGCAGGCTCAGCACGAAGCCGAGCAGGTGCTTGATCTCGGCCGGCGCCTGCTCCTTGGTGCAGTAGGAGTGCGAGTCGTCCTGGGTGAAGCCACGCACCCGGGTCAGGCCGTGGATCACGCCGGACTTCTCGTACCGGTAGACCGACCCGAACTCGAACAGCCGCAGCGGCAGCTGCCGGTAGGACCGCCCGCGCGACCGGTAGATCAGGTTGTGCATCGGGCAGTTCATGGCCTTGAGGTAGTAGTCGCTGCCCTCCATCTCCATCGGCGGGAACATCGTGTCCTTGTAGTAGGGCAGGTGTCCCGAGGTGTGGAAGAGACCTTCCTTGGAGATGTGCGGCGTGCCGACGTAGTCGAAGCCCTCCTCGATGTGGCGCGCCCGGACGTAGTCCTCCATCACCCGCTTGAGCACGCCGCCCTTGGGGTGGAAGACCGGCAGGCCGGAGCCGATCTCGTCGGGGAAGCTGAACAGGTCGAGGTCCGCGCCGAGCTTGCGGTGGTCGCGGCGGGCGGCCTCCTCCAGGAGCTTCAGGTACGCCTTGAGCTCGTCGCGGGTCGGCCACGCGGTGCCGTACACGCGCTGCAGCTGCGGGTTCTTCTCCGACCCGCGCCAGTACGCGGCGGCCGAGCGCATCAGCTTGAACGCGCCGATCAGCCGGGTGTTCGGCAGGTGCGGGCCGCGGCACAGGTCCGACCAGCAGACCTTGTCCTCGTTCGCGGCGAGGTTGTCGTAGATGGTCAGCTCGCCGCCGCCCACCTCCATCACCTCGGAGGAGTCCAGCCCCTCCCCCTTGACCTCGATCAGCTCCAGCTTGAACGGCTCCGCGGCCAGCTCGGCGCGGGCCTCGTCCAGGTCGGCGAACCGGCGGCGGCGGAACCGCTGGCCGGACTTGACGATCTCCTGCATGCGCTTCTCGAGCTTGGCGAGGTCGTCCGGCTGGAACGGCTTGTCGACACCGAAGTCGTAGTAGAAGCCGTTGTCGATCGGCGGGCCGATGCCGAGCTTCGCCTCCGGGAAGACGTCCTGCACCGCCTGGGCCAGCACGTGGGCGGTGGAGTGGCGCAGCACGTTCAGCCCGTCCGGGCTGTCCAGGGCGACCGGCTCGACGGCGACGTCCTCGGCCGGGCGCCAGTCCAGGTCGCGCAGCTGGCCCTGCGGGTCGCGGACCACCACGATCGCCTTCGGCCCGGTCATCGGCAGGCCGGCCGCGGCCACCGCGTCGGCCGCCGTGGTCCCGGCGGCGACGACGACGGGGTCGGCCACGACGGGGGTACGGGGTGCGGACACGGTGACTCCTAGTCGTCGACGGTACGGAAGGGCCGCTGAACGGCCCCTGCGATGCTATCGGTCGCCCGGACCCGGACCGCCGCCGACGCCACCGCCCGTCCCCGGAGAGTTCCGTGCCGGGTTGAACCTTTTCGCCCCGCCGCCCGAACTACCAGGTGGGGCCGGAGCCGGAACCGGCCCCAGTCGAGAAGGATGGGGACGATCATGAGGATGACCCGTCAGGGCCGGTGGGCGGCAGCGCTGCTTGCGGCCGTACTCGCCGGGGCGGTGGGCTGGCCGGGCGCGGCGAACGCGGCCGGGGTGACGGTCACGACCTCGCCCGCACAGGTCCGCCAGGGCGACGCGATCGAACTCTCCGTGCTGGTGCCGGCCGACAAGCCCGGCACCCGGACGACCCGGATCGAGCTGACCATGCCCGCGGACGCCCCGATCGGCGAGGTGTACCCGCTGTCGGTGCCGGACTGGGCGCCCACCATCACCACCCGCACGCTCGACCAGCCGGTCCCCGGCATGCACGCGGCCGAACTGAACCAGGTGACCCACGCGGTGAGCTGGCTGCGGATGCCCGGCACCGGAACCGGGCCGGCCCGGCTGCCGCTGGGCATGGGACCGATGCCCGCCACCGACCGGCTCACGTTCACCGTGACGCAGACGTACGACGACGGCACCGTGGTCCGGTGGGCGGACCCGGCGGGTGGCGCGCACCCCGCGCCGACGCTCGCCCTGCTGCCGCCGCTGCCGGGCACCGTGACGCACGACGGCGCCCCCGGAGCGGGCGGCGCCGGGCACGGCGGTCACGGCGCGCCGGGCGCCCTCGGCGGGGTGCAGGGTGGCGCGCAGGGCGGCACGGCACCGGCGGCCGGGGCTGCGGACGACGGGCCGAGCGCCGACCTGCTGCTCGGCGGCGGCCTGCTCGCCGGGCTGGCCGGTGGCGCGGCGATCGGCTGGCTGCTCAGTCGCCGCCGCCGCGACACCATGACCCTCCCGGAAGACAGCAACGGCCCTTCCGACGCCACCGAGACCCCCGACGGCGCGACCCCCGAAACCACCGCGACCGGCAGCGCGACGCCCGAGACTGCGCCCCTCGCCGGCGCGGCCTCCGGCAGCGCGACCCCCGACAGCGCGACCCCCGAAGCAGGCGAGCCCGTCACCGCCGGCACCGCCCCCACGCGCCCCTGACCGCCACCCGCCCCGCCCCGCCCAACAAGCGGGAGCACCATCCACAATGCGAGACCGGAGTAGATCTTGGTACGAAACGGCCCCCAGGAGGGCGTTTCGTACCAAGATCTCGGACTGCTGCGGCGGCGGAACGCGGGCAGGGGCACGGGTGGGGTGGGGGGTGGGTCAGGCGGTGGCGGTCAGCCAGCCGGGGAGCGGCTCGCGGGCGGCCAGCCAGCCCTCCGGCACCCCGCCCGGCGCGCCGACCCCGGTGTACGCGGCCACGATCCCGCCCACGATGGCGGCGGTGGTGTCCACGTCGCCGCCCGCCTCCACGCAGGCCCGGATCGCGGCGGGGTAGTCGTGCAGCAGCGTGGCGGCGACCCAGAGCGTGAACGGCACGGTGTCCTGCGCGGTGACCCGGGAGCCGTTGCCGAGCGCGTCGGCCACCTCCGCGGCGCTACGGCCGAGCAGCGCGGCGGCCCGGCGTACCCCTCGGTGCACCTCACCGGCCGGGTCGAGCGCCCCGGCGACGGCGGTGAGCAGCCGGGCCGGGTCGGGCCGGTCGCCGTCGAGGCGGGCGCGGGCGGCGAGCGAGGCGGCCACCGCGACCGCCACCGCCCCGGCGACCCCTTCCGGGTGCGCGTGTGTCACCTCGGCCGAGGCGCGGGCCTGCGCGGCGGCACGGCGGGTGGAGTCGGCGTGCCAGGCGCCGAGCGGCGCGACCCGCATCGCGGCGCCGTTGCCGCAGGAGCCCTGCCCGTCGAACGCGGACGCGGCGGCCACCGGCCACGGCGTGCCGGTGCGGATCAGCCGCAGGACCGTCACCGCGCCCGGCCCGTACCCCCGGTAGGGCTCGCAGCGCTGCGCGAACGCCAACGCCAGCCGGTCGGAGTCGATCCGCCCGGCGGCGGCCAGCTCGGCCACGACGGAGCAGGCCATCTCGGTGTCGTCGGTCCACTCCCACGGCGGCGCGGGCAGCCGACCGGCGGCGAGGTCGTCCGGGCGCCGGCCGGGGACGAAGAACTGGGAGCCGAGGGCGTCGCCCACCGACAGGCCGGCCAGCGCGTCGCGGGCGAGCGCGAGGCGGGTGTCGGGGAAGAGCGTGAACGTCATCGCCGTCCCAGCTTGCCCGCTTCGCCGGACCGCCGCAACGCGTCCGGCTTGCCACGCCGAGTACGGTGCTGACGTGGCAACCGTCCTGCTGGTCGAAGACGACCACGTCGTACGCGGCGCCATGCTGCGGTCGCTCACCGACCGGGGGCACGCGGTGCACGCCGTCGGCACCGCGCTCGACGCGCTGCGGCGGGTCGCCGCGGAGACACCGGATCTGGTGGTGCTCGATCTCGGCCTGCCCGACCTGGACGGCTCGGACGCGCTGCGCATGCTGCGCGGCATCACCGACGTGCCGATCATCATCGCCACCGCCCGCGACGACGAGCAGTCGGTGGTACGGCTGCTGCGCGCCGGTGCCGACGACTACATGGTCAAGCCGTTCACCGGAGCGCACCTGGACGCCCGGATCACCACGGTGCTGCGCCGGGCCGGCCGGGCCAGCCGTACCGTCGCGCCGGCCGTGCACACGGTCGGCGGCCTGCGGGTCGACGTGGGCGAGCGCAGCGCGGTGCTGGACGGGGAGGCACTGGCCCTGACCCGCAAGGAATTCGACCTGCTGGCGTATCTCGCCGCGCGTCCCGGCCGGGTAGTGTCCCGGCGGGAACTCTTGGAGGAGGTATGGCGGCAGCCATCGGTCGGCGAGGACCAGACCATCGACGTTCACCTGTACTGGCTCCGCCGCAAAATGGGCGAGTCCGCGGCGAAGCCGCGCTACCTGCGCACCGTGCGGGGGGTCGGCTTCCGGCTGGTGGCGCCGGACTGAGGTTCAGCCTCGCCGGGCTCACCGCGGGGCTGTGCGGCCTGATCGCGCTCGCGTTCCTCATTCCGCTCGGGCTCACACTCGGCGACCGGACCCGGGAGGCGGAGCTGGCCGACGCGGCCCGCCGGGCCGCGCTGGTGACGGGCGCGCTGGCGGTCAGCACGGACACCGCGACCGTCGAGCGGGCGGTGGCCGCCGCGGCCGGCGACGATCCGGCGCTGCGTCCGGTCGTGCACGGCATCGGGGCGGACGAGTCCGCCGGGCGCGCGAACCCGCAGATGCTCGCCGACGCCGCCGCGCAGCGGCAGTCGGTGGTGACCGACGTGGACGGCGGGGTGCTGCGGCTGGACCCGGTGGTGCTCGGTGACCGGGTCGCCGTGGTGGAGGTGTTCGTCCCCGACGAGGTGCTCGACTCCGGCGGCGGCGGGCGGTGGCTGCTGCTGCTCGCGATCGGCCTGGCGCTGGTCGGCGCGGCGGTGGCGGTGGTCGACCGGGTGGCGGCAAGGGCGGTGGACGCCACCGGCGACCTGGTCAAGGCGGCGCTCGCGGTGGGTGACGGCGAGCTGGGGGTACGGGTCGAACCGACCGGCCCGCGTGAGCTGGCCGAGGCCGGGCACGCGTTCAACCGGATGACGGAACGGCTGGTGGCACTCCGTGCCGACGAGCACGAGCTGGTCGCCGACCTGTCGCACCGGCTGCGGACGCCGCTGACCGCGCTGCGGCTGGACGCCGAGGCGCTGGAGTCCGACGACACGAGCATCGGCACGTTCAGCGAGGCGGAGCTGGACCGGCGGCGCGGCATCCGGCGGATCCGGCAGGCGATCGTCACGCTGGAGGGCGAGGTCGACCAGCTCATCAAGACGACCCGCAAGGCGGTCGCCCAGGAGTCGGCGCCGGCGTCGTGCGACGTGAGCGAGGTGGTCCGGGACCGGATGGTCTTCTGGTCGGCGCTGGCCGGGGACCAGAACCGGCCGCACCGGGTGGTCGGGGCGCAGTTGCGCATCCCGGCGCCGGTGCCCCGCGCCGAGCTGGCCGCCGCGTTGGACGCGGTGATCGGCAACGTGTTCCGGTACACCCCGCAGGGCACCGCGTTCGAGGTGGCGGTGAGCCGCCGGGACGGCTGGGTGGCGATCCGCATCGACGACGCCGGGCCGGGCATCGCCGACCCGGACCGGGCGCTGCGCCGGGGTGAGAGCGACAGGGGTTCCACCGGGCTCGGTCTGGACATCGCCAAGCGGGTGGCGTTGCAGGCGAACGGTTCGGTCAGCATCGACCGGGCCCGGCTCGGCGGGGCGAGCGTGGTGATGCTGCTGGCCGACCCGGACGCGGCGCCCCGGCAGGTGAACCGGTTCGGGCTGGTCGGGCGGATGGCCCGGGAGGCCCGCGAGCCGCGGACCGGGCGGCGCTGGCCGCGCCCGCGGTGACCCGTGACTGTGGACCGGCGCAAGTTCTCCTTAAAGGTGGTTTAACGCGGGCCGGAAAACCGGCGTGAACTGCCAGGATCGTTGACAGAACCCATCAGTTCCGTCGGCCGGGACGCCCCGTAAGACCTTCCGGCCGGCGGATCATGCGCGCGGCGGGAGTCCGGTCCCCCCACACCTCGCTCCCGTCGCGCGCGCTCTCCCGTCGATCCCGGGCGCGAGGTGACCGTCATGCCGCCGGCCGTCAGCCGTCTGCTCCGCTGGGCCGCCGTCATCGGCCTGGGCATTGCGCTCACGCTCGCACTCTGGCAGGACCCGGTGCTCGCGCACGGTCCCGTCCGGCCCGCGCCCGTCGCCTCCGGTTCCGCCGCCGCGCTCACCGCGCTGGCGCTGTCCGGGCTGATGCTGACCGCGCGGCGCCGGCCGCCCCGGGGATCACGGCGGCCGGCGCCCGTACGGCCGCTCAGCGCGCCGCGCTCCCCAGGTACGCGTCGATCTCGGCGGTGATCCGGGCCTGCTCGGCCGGCGCGAGGAACGCCGCGGCGACCGCGTCGCGGGCCAGCGCGGCCACCCCGTCCGGGCCGAGTCGCAGCAGCCGGGCGGCCACCGCGTACTCGTCGTTGAGCGTGGTGCCGAACATCGGCGGGTCGTCGGAGTTGATGCTGACCGGCACCCCGGCCTCGACCAGCCGGGGCAGCGGGTGCGCGTCCAGGCTCGGTACGGCCCGCGTGCGCACGTTCGACGTCGGGGAGATCTCCAGCGGGATCCGCCGCTCGGCGAGGTAGGTCAGCAGCGCCGGGTCCTGCGCGGCGGAGATGCCGTGGCCGATCCGCTCGGCGCCCAGCTCGCGCAGCGCGTCCCAGATCGTCTCCGGGCCGGTGGTCTCACCGGCGTGCGGCACCGACCGCAGCCCGGCCGCCCGCGCCTGGTCGAACCAGGGCTTGAACTGCGGGCGGGGCACGCCGATCTCGGGACCGCCGAGGCCGAAGCTGATCAGCCCGTCCGGTCGTTCGTCGAGCGCGATCCGCAGCGTCTGCTCGGCGGCGGGCAGGCCGGCCTCGCCGGGGATGTCGAAGCACCAGCGCAGCGCGATGCCGAAGTCGGCCTCGGCGCGCTTGCGGGCGTCCTCGATCGCCTCGCAGAACGCCGGCGCCGGGATGCCGCGGTTGACGTGCGAGTACGGCGTCACCGTCAGCTCCGCGTAGCGGACCTGCTGGCGGGCCAGTTCCCGGGCGACCTCGTGGGTGAGCAGCCAGACGTCGTCGGCGTCGCGGATCAGGTCCACCACGCTCAGGTAGACCTCGATGAAGTGGGCGAAGTCGCGGAACGCGAAGTAGTCGGCGAGCGCCTCCGGGTCGGCCGGGACGGGGCTGCGCCCCTCGTGCCGGGCGGCCAGCTCGGCGACGATCCGGGGTGAGGCCGAGCCGACGTGGTGCACGTGCAGCTCCACCTTGGGCAGTCCGGCGATGAAGGTGGGCAGGTCGGTCACGAGTTCTCCTCTGCGCGGGCGCCGGTACGGGCCACCATGAAGATCCGGCGGAACGGGAAGTACACCTGACCCTGCCGCACCGGGTACGCCTGCGCGAGCCGTACCCCCAGCTCGGCGCGGAAGTCGGCCCAGCCGGCGGCGTCCAGCGCGGCGCGCACCGGGCGCAGCGCGGTGCCCTCCATCCAGGCCAGCACCGGGTGGTCGGCGCCGTCGGCGGGCAGCAGATGCACGTACGTAGTCTCCCAGGCGTCGACCGCGCAGCCCGCGTCGGTCAGCAGCGTGGCGTAGCCGACGGGCTCGTCGACGGGCGCCTCGCGCAGCTTCGCGGCGAGCGCGTCCCGCCACCGGTCCTGCGCGGCCACGGAGCGCAGCAGCCGGTGCGAGGGCGCGTCGAAGTTGCCGGGCACCTGGAACGCCATCCAGGCACCGGCCGGCAGCTCCCCCGCCCAGCGGCGCAGCAGGTCGCGGTGTTCCGGCACCCACTGGAGCACGGCGTTGCCGACCAGCACGTCCACGTCCGGCTCGGGCCGCCAGTCGCGGACGTCGGCGACCGCGTACGCGACCGGACCGCCGTCGGCGCTCGCCCGGGCGATCATCTCCGGGGAGGAGTCCAGGCCGGTGACCCGGCTGCCGGGCCAGCGGCCGGCGAGCGTCGCGGTGAGGGTGCCGGGACCGCAGCCGAGGTCGACCACGGCGCGCGGGTGCGCGGCATCGACGCGGGCCAGCAGGTCGTGGAACGGCCGGGAACGCTCGTCGCCGTAGCGCAGGTAGGTGCGCGGATCCCACATGACAGCCTCCAAACCGTACGTACGTCTTGCTAGACCGTACGGCCCGGCGCGCGCGACGGCAAGCCGCTCACTAGGCTCGACCGGGTGGAACAGCGCAGCTTCGACCGGCTCGGCCGGCACGTCGGCATCATCGGACTCGGCGCGTGGCAGCTCGGCGCGGACTGGGGCGAGGTCAGCGAGGACGACGCGCTCGCCGTCCTGGCCGCCGCCGTCGACGCGGGCGTCACCTTCCTGGACACCGCCGACGTGTACGGCGACGGCCGCAGCGAGGCGCTGATCGGGCGGTTCCTGCGGTCCCGCCCCGGGCACGGGCTCACCGTGGCCACCAAGATGGGCCGCCGGGTGGAGCAGACGCCGGAGGCGTACACGCTCGACAACTTCCGGGCCTGGACCGACCGGTCCCGCGCCAACCTCGGCGTCGACACGCTGGACCTGGTGCAGCTGCACTGCCCGCCCACCGCCGTCTTCGCCGACGACCGGGTCTTCGACGCGCTGGACACGCTGGTGGCCGAGGGCCGCGTGGCCGGGTACGGCGTCAGCGTGGAGACCTGCGACCAGGCGCTCACCGCCATCGCCCGGCCCGGGGTGGCGAGCGTCCAGATCATCCTCAACGCGGTCCGGCACAAGCCGCTGGAGCGGGTGCTGCCGGCCGCCGCTGCCGCCGGGGTGGGGATCATCGCCCGGGTGCCGCTGGCCAGCGGCCTGCTCTCCGGGCGGTACGACGAGAACACCACGTTCCCGGCGAACGACCACCGCACGTTCAACCGCCACGGCGAGTCGTTCGACGTGGGCGAGACGTTCTCCGGCGTCGACTACGACAGCGGCCTGGCCGCCGTACGCCGGCTCGCGCCGCTGGTCGGCGACGACCGGACGATGGCGCAGTTCGCGCTGCGGTGGATCCTCGACCAGCCCGGCGTGACCGTGGTGATCCCCGGCGCCCGCTCCCCCGAGCAGGCGCGCCGCAACGCCGAGGCGGCCGGGCAGCCGGCACTGACCGAGGTGGAGCTGACCGCGGTGCGGGCCACCTACGACGAGCTGATCCGCCCGCAGGTGCACGACCGGTGGTGAGCCGGCCGGCCGGCGCGGCGTCGCCGGGCACCCGCGGCGGCGGGCATGCTGGAGCGGGACTGTCGTCGTCGGAGGGGGAACGATGAGGGGTTGGTTCCGGCTCACCCTGGGACTGGTCGCCGTGGTGCTCGGTGCGCTGTGGACGGTGCTGGGCCTCGGGTACGTCGAGGGCAGCGTGATGAGCGACCAGCGGGTCTGGGCGCTCGTCGGCCCGGTACTGGTCCTGATCGGACTGACCGGGCTGTGGTGGGGCATGCGGGCCCGGCGCCGCTGACGTCGCGGGCAAGGCGAAGCCCCGCCTCCCGTGCGGGATGCGGGGCTTCCGGCACCGGCCGGCGCGGCCGGTGCGGTCAGCTCAGATGGGGCGGACCTGCTCGGCCTGCGGACCCTTCTGACCCTGGGCGATCTCGAACTCCACCCGCTGGTTCTCCTCCAGCGTGCGGTAGCCGCTGGTCTGGATGGCCGAGAAGTGGACGAACACGTCAGCACCCCCGCCGTCGACGGTGATGAAGCCGAAGCCCTTGTCAGCGTTGAACCACTTCACGGTTCCCTGCGCCATGTGTATCTCCTTCTAAAACTGGCGGCCGAGCACGCCGTGCGGCCGATTGGCCGTTTTCGAGCAGCGGCGCCTGAGGCGGCCCCCAATGCAGGAGACTTCTCTCAACCCACGCGTCTCTCAACAGCGTGAGACAGCAAACCACGTACGCAAAAACTTCGCACAGCCTAACGGACGAAATTTCTCCGACATGTGATCTGAAGGTCTCGCGGAGGCCGCCGCGCGGCCCCGCCGCAGCCATGCGAAAGGCCCCTTTCCCCTACTCGGGAAAGGGGCCTTTCCGGCCTTTTCGTCAGTCCGGCCAGCGGCCGGTCAGCCGGCGTACGCCCACCGCTCCGCCCCTGTCGACGGCGGCCCGCACCACCGAGAAGATGGCCCCCTGCAGGGCCGCGGCGGCGAGCACCTCGCCCCAGCGGCGGTCCTCGTCGGTGGCGCTCGGCGCCTCGCCGTCGCCCGCCGTCACCTTCCAGACCTGACGGAAGATCGCCCCGGCGACGGCACCGGCGGCCAGGCCGAGCAGCACCCCCACCGGCTTGTACGCCGCCTTGCCGACCCTTCCACTCACCTGCGCCTCCCTCTGACGATCACCAGCACCACCGCCGTCACCAGCGCGCCGGCCGCGATGGCCGCCCACGGCAACGGGTTGCGCCCGACCGCCTCACCCTTCTCGTACGCCTGCGCCCGGACCAGCCGGGCCCGCTCCGCCGCCCGCCCCCGCACCCTGGCCGCGGTCAGCGACGCCTGCTCCCGCATCCGCGCCTTCGCCGCCTCGGCGGAGTGCCGCACCAGCGCCTTCGGATCGGCCCTCGCCGCGAGCAGCTCCATCGTCTCACCGAGCTCCACCCGGGTCCGGCGGATCTCCTCCCGGAGCGCCGCCACGTCCCCGGTCCCGTTACCGGTCATGCCCGCCTCCCGTCCTTCACCGCGGCGGTGACCGTGTCCACGTCCGCCCGAACGCTGCGCACCGCCGCCTCGGGCACCGGCGGGACGGCACGGCTGACCTGCTTCTTGCCCACGAGCGCCAGGATCCCGGCGAGCAGGAACAGTGCCACCGCCACGATGAGGGCGGCCAGCCACGCCGGCATGACAAGCGCCAGTAGCAGGATCACCGTAGCGACCAGAGCGCCCGCGCCATAGAGCGCCATCACCCCGCCGCCGCCGAACAGACCGATCCCGATCCCGGCGTGCTTGCCCTTCTGGGTCAGCTCCGCCCGGGCCAGGGCCAGCTCGTCCCGCACCAGGCGGGTGACCTGCTCGGTGGCGCGCTGCACCAGTTCGGCGGTGGACGGCTCGCTCCCGGTCCGCGACGTGCTGCGACTCGCGACGTCAGCCATGCTGTCCTCCTTTCGTCATCACCGCGCTGTATGCCCGGAGTCGCCGCCCGTCAATCCTGCGCGGCGCGGCCGGTCCGCCCGGCCGCGCGCCGCCGGACCCCGGTGCCGCGAGCACCGGATCCGGGGCGTGCGCACCACGTCCCCCGCAACGGGCCGGGCAAACCCGTCCGGCCCGAAAGCCCCCGAAAGCTCCCCCCTCCGCACGCGCGGAACCCCCGGCGCCGGAGGCGGCCGGGGGTTCCGATCGGGGTACGGGGTCAGCGACGCGCCTCGGCGTGCTCCTCCCGGCCGCCCACGAACACCTCGCTGCGGGCCTCGCCGTCGTCGCTGCCGCCGAAGACCCGCGCGTCGTCGGGCGCCTCGGTGTCCGACGCGCGGCGGACCGGGCGGCGCAGCGGCACCGCCTGCCAGGGCAGCGGGCCGGTCGTGTCGCCCACCTCGGCACGCAGCCGGGGCAGGGCGGTCGGGCGCTGGTCGCGTACCCAGGTCACCAGGTGCTCGCGGACCAGGCACCGCAGGTCCCACAGGCTGCCCGCGTCGGCGGCGCTGACCAGCGCGCGGACCTTGACCATGCCGCCGGTCGCGTCGGTCACCTGGAGCACGCAGACGCGCCCGTCCCACAGCTCGGTGCCCTCGCACAGGCGGCGCAGTTCCTCCCGCATCGCCTGCACCGGAACGGCCCAGTCCAGCTCGAACTCGGCGGTGCCGAGCACCGCCGCCTCGGTACGCGTCCAGTTCTGGAACGGCCGGCTGGTGAAGTAGGAGGTGGGCAGGATCAGCCGGCGGTCGTCCCAGATCTGCACCACCACGTAGCTGAGCGTCAGCTCCTCGATCCGGCCCCACTCCCCCTCGACCACCACCACGTCGTCCAGGCGTACCGCGTCGCTGAACGCGAGCTGGAGACCGGCGAAGACGTTGGCGAGCAGGCTCTGCGCGGCCAGCGCGGCGACCGCGGCGATCACACCGGCGGAGGTCAGCACACCGGCGCCGACGCCGCGTACGGCCGGGAACGTCATCAGCATGACGCCGACCGTGAGGATCACGATCACCGCGATGGTGAGCCGGCGCAGCAGCACCACCTGGGTACGCACCCGCCGGGCGTGCCTGTTGTTCGGCACGTCGACCCGGAACCGGGCCAGCGCGGTGTCCTCCGCCACCACCAGCAGCGAGGCCACCAGCCAGGCGGTGGCGGCGATCGTCGCCAGCACCAGCGTGTGCAGGACGAACTGCCGCCAGGGGCTGCCGATCGCGTACCCGGTGCTGAACCGGACCGCGAACTGCACCGCGGCCACGGTGAGCGCGACCTGGAACGCGCGGTGCGCGTGCTCGGTCAGCTCGGTCATCAGCAGCGAGCGGCGGCCGAGGCGGCGGGTGACCCGGTGCACCACCTGGGCCAGCACCAACGCGATCGCCGCCGCGGCGAGCGCGGCGGCGATGGTCACGACATAACTCTGCACGTACTCTCTCTCCCTCCGACCGGGCGGGCATCGGGCAAAGGCCCAATGGTGCCCGGCGGCCCGGGTATCGACCAGGATCAGACCTTGCGGTACCGGGACTGGAAGAAGCAGTAGACACCGAACGCGGCGATGCCGAGCGCCATGAGCGCCAGCAGCCACGGCCCGTACGACTGGTCGCGCAGCGTCCGCAGGGCGGCGTCCAGGCCGCGCGCCTTCTCCGGGTCGTAGTTCACCGCGGCGATCACGACCAGCAGGCCGGCGATGGCGAACACGCCACCCCGGGCGGCGTACCCGGCCATGCCGAGGCGGCGGGTGAGCTGACGGGTCTTGGGGCTCATCTCGCCGGTCTTGAGGTTGCGCTCGAACTTCTTCTTCAGGCCGTAGATCACCATGCCGATGCCGACCGCGGCGAGCACCAGCCCGGCCAGTCCGACCAGCCAACGGCCGCCGTCGGAGGCCATCAGCTTCTCGGAGAGCTGCTGCTGCTGGTCGGAGGCGTTGGAGCTGGCGTCCTGGAAGACCTTGATCGCGGTCCAGCCCAGCCAGACGAACACGACGACCCGGACCGCCGAGGCGATCCGTTCGAACAGTCGTTCCTTGCCGGTCTTGGACACGTGGCCGGAGATCGCCTCGAAGGCCTGCCAGATCGCCATGGCGAACAGGCCGACCGCGACCGCGATCAGGAGGAACTTCCCGAGCGGCTGTTCACCGAGGGTGCGCAGCGCGCCGTTCTGGTTTCCCTCCTCGCCCGAGTTACCGAAGGCGATCTGCAGCGCCAGCCAGGCGAAGAGGAGGTGCACCACCCCGTATCCGATGAATCCGGCACGGGTCAACAGTTCGAGCCACCGGCTGTTTCGAGCCTGTGCGGCGGTGGCTCCGGCATTCCGGGTGAGAGACATGAGCCCTCAATCTCCCGGCGGGCGATTTTCCAAACGTCTCGCCCGCCGGGACGGCCGAAACGGATCAGCCGTTGAGATCGCGGGCGACCCGCAGCACCACCTGCTGGTCGGTGAGGCTGTCCAGGCTGACCTGGAAGCCGGCCACCTCGGTGGCCTGCTGGCCGACGGTGAGCGAGAGCTGTTCCCCGGCCACCTCGACGGTGACCTGGTCGCCCTCGGCGCCGACCAGCTTCGCCTCGACGCCGAGGATCCGGGCGCTGGCCTCGACGCCACGGTCGAAGGTGATCGTGCAGGCGTCCAGCCCGCAGTCGGTCTCGGCACCTTCGGAACTGCATCCGGCGAGCAGTGCCGCGCCGAGGGCGAGAGCGGCGAGCAGACCGGCGGTACGGCGGGCAGGGGCGGAGGTGGCGCGTCGCATCGTCACCCGCCCAAGGATAGGCGGCCCGTTCCACGCGCCCGTCGTAGGCGGATGGCGCAGGCCACGCCGGGCGGGGCCCACCCGGTGCGCGCTAGGGTGCCGGAATGGCTTTCGACGTCGCCCGGGTCCGGGCCGCCTACCCTGCCCTGAGCGAGGGATTCGCCCACTTCGACGGCGCCGGGGGCACCCAGACCGCCGCCACAGTCGTCGAGGCGGTGGCCGGGGCGATGCGCGCCGCGACGGGCAACCGCAGCACCGCCTTCCTGCCCGGCCGCCGGGCGCTGGATCTGGTCGCCGGCGCGCGGGCCGCGGTCGCCGACCTGCTCGGCGCGCAGCCGTCCGGCGTGGTGCTCGGGCCCAGCGCCACCGCGCTGACGTACACGCTGGCCCGGACGCTCGGCGCCGGCTGGCGTCCGGGCGACGAGGTGGTGGTGTCCCGGCTGGACCACGACGCGAACGTCCGCCCGTGGGTGCAGGCCGCGCAGGCGTCCGGCGCCACGGTGCGCTGGGCCGAGTTCGACCCGGCGACCGGTGAGCTGCCCGCCGGCCAGTACGCCGACCTGGTCGGCGAGCGCACCCGCCTGGTCGCGGTGACCGCCGGCAGCAACGCGATCGGCACCGTCCCGGACGTGGCGGCGATCGCCAAGACCGCGCACGCCGCCGGCGCGCTGGTCTGCGTGGACGGCGTGCACTCGGTGCCGCACGGCCCGACCGACCTGGCCTCGCTCGGCGCGGACTTCCTGGTGACCAGCGCGTACAAGTGGTCCGGTCCGCACCTGGCGGCGATGGCCGCCGACCCGGCGCGCTGGGCGGCGCTGCACCCGGCGAAGCTGGTCCCCTCCGCCGACGGCGTGCCGGACCGGTTCGAGTACGGCACGCCGAGCTTCCCGCTGCTGGCCGGCGTCACCGCCGCGGTGGACCACCTGGCCGGACTGGACCCGGAGGCGACCGGCGACCGCCGGGAGCGGGTACGCGCCGGACTGGCCGCCGCGCAGGCGCACGAGGAGGCGGTGTTCGACCGGCTGCTCGCCGGGCTGGCCGACCGTCCGTTCGTGACCGTGTACGGCTCACCCGCCCGGCGCTGCCCGACGGTGTCGTTCCGGGTGGCCGGACTGACCCCGGTGCAGACCGCGGCGGCGCTCGGCGAGGCGGGCCTGTGCCTGTCGAACGGCGACTACTACGCCTACGAGTACTTCCACGCCATGGGTCTGCGCGACAGCGGCGGCGCCGTGCGGGCCAGTGTCTACCACTACAACACCGTCGACGAGGTGGACCGGCTGCTGGCCGAACTGGACCGGCTGGCCGGGCCCGGAGGGAGAATGATCCGGTGAGTTTTCTGGTCGAGGAGAACGCCGCCAAGCGCCGCTTCGAGATCCTGGTGGACGACGCGCTGGCCGGGTTCACCGCGTACACGCCGCGCGGCGAGACGCTGGTCTTCACGCACACCGAGGTCGACGACCGGTTCCAGGGTCAGGGCGTCGGTGCGGCGCTGGTCCGGGGCGCGCTGGACCAGGTCCGTGCCCGGGGCGGCCGGGTGGTGCCGCAGTGCCCGTTCGTGGCCTCGTTCATCGAGCGCCACCCGGAGTACGCCGACCTGGTGGCCGACAAGCCGTGAGGCCCGGCCCGGCCGGGGGACCTCCCCACCCGGCCGGGCCGGGAGTCAGCGCACGCCGGTCAGCACCTCGGCGGCGGCCCGGGCCGCCGCGGCGGTGGCGCCGTGGGTGGCCAGGTGCACGGCGCCGGTGACCAGCTCGGGCACGCCCAGCTCGACCACCACCGCGTCGGGGCGTACGGCCAGCGCCCGGCGTACCGCGTCCCGCATCCAGTCGTGGCGGTGCAGGTCGCGCACCACGAGCACCAGCGGC
The DNA here is from genome assembly GCF_050948515.1 of Micromonospora sp. CA-248089. NCBI lineage: Bacteria > Bacillati > Actinomycetota > Actinomycetes > Micromonosporales > Micromonosporaceae > Micromonospora > Micromonospora sp. CA-248089. Next base: position 2,378,587 of record NZ_CP192016.1, on the reverse strand, counting down.
CGACCGGCCGGTGTCGCGCCCGGGTCGGCCGGTACGGCGTCGGCGGCGTAGCGGGCGGTGGTGGTGCCGGGCGCCAGGTGGGTCAGGGGTGCGGCGATGCCCCACGGCGTCTCCTCGCCGATGGCGATGTTGCGCGGCGGCGCGAACTCCACCACGTGCGCCGGACCGGCCAGCGGCAGCAGCCCGGTGTCGCCGCTGACCCGTACCGCCCGGCGGGCGGCGGCGAGCCCGATCGGTGAGCCGTCGGCGGGTGGCGGGCCGGCGATCCGGCGGGCGCGGGCGGCGACGCTCCACGCGGCGAGCTGGCCGACCCGCTTCGCCGCCTCGGCGAGCCGTTCCTCGGGCAGTTCCCCGCTGATCACCGCCGCCACGATCGCGTCACGCAGCTCGCGGGCGTCGGCCTCGGTGGCCCGTTCCCCGCCGACGCAGATCGCGTCGGCGCCGGCCACGAGCGCGCGCACCGCGGCGCCGGTGAAGCCGTACCGGTCGGCCACCGCCCGCATCTCCACCGCGTCGGTGACCACCACGCCGCCGAAGCCCATCTCCTCGCGCAGCAGGCCGCCGAGCACGCGCGGGCTCAGCGTGGCGGGCAGTTCTGGGTCCAGTGCCGGCACCAGCAGGTGGCCGGTCATCACCGCCTGCGCCCCGGCGGCCACGGCGGCGCGGAACGGGGCCAGCTCGACCGCGTCGAGGCGGGCCCGGTCGCCGCCGATGCGGGGCAGGTCGTGGTGCGAGTCGACCCGGGTGTCGCCGTGCCCGGGGAAGTGCTTGGCGCAGGCGGCGACGCCGCCGGACTGCAGGCCGCGTACCCAGGCGGCGGTGTGCCGGGCGACCAGGTCCGGGTCGGCGCCGAACGCGCGTACCCCGATGACGGGGTTGGCCGGGTTGGAGTTGACGTCGGCGTCCGGGGCGTAGTCCAGCGTGACGCCGACGGCGGCGAGTTCGGCGCCGAGGTCGCGGGCGACCTCCTCGGTCAGCGCCGGGTCGTCGACCGCGCCGAGCGCGTAGTTGCCGGGACGGGAGCTGCCCCGGGCGGACTCGATCCGGGTGACGTCGCCGGCTTCCTCGTCGATCGCCACGATGACGTCCGGCCGTTCGGCCCGCAGGGTCGCGGTGAGGGTGGCGACCTGTTCGTGGTCGACGACGTTGCGGGCGAACAGGACGACCGAGCCGAGCCCTTCGCCGAGCCAGCGGCACACCCATGGCGGCGGTGTGGTGCCGACGAAGCCCGGTTGCAGGACGGCGGCGGCGAGCGCCGCCAGGTCTCCGGTCGATCCCACGGTCCGCTCGCTCACGCTGTCGTACCCCCGTCTCCCCCACGGACCCGCCGGGGCCGGCGGGTGCTGCCATGGTCACACCGCGCCGCTAAATAGTCAACAATCCTTACTGTTAGCCGCTGGCGCCTCGCGACCTCCCATGGGAGAGTTCCCACATGTCCGCCCTGCCGCTCGCCGACGCCACCAGCGCCGCCGACATCCCCGGCGTACGCCTGCTCGGTCTGGTCGTCGGCGGCCTGTTCCTGCTGATCGCGATCCGGGCCATGTTCCGCCGCTGATCCCCGCCGGGCGGTGAGCGGCGGGGGCGGTTTCGCGCGGGATCACCGGGGGTAGCTGAGGCGCTTGATGAAACTGACCACGCACTCCTCCAGCCTGCGCCGGGCGGCACGGAACCTGTTCGGCTGGACCGCGCTGCGGCCCAACCAGCTCGCCGCCATGCGCGCCGTGATGAAGCGCCGGGACGCACTGGTGGTACTGCCCACCGGCGCCGGCAAGTCGGCGATCTACCAGATCCCGGCCAGCCTGATCCCCGGTCCGACGGTGGTGATCTCCCCGCTGCTGGCGTTGCAGCAGGACCAGATCGCCGCGCTCAACGAACGGCAGCGCCCGGAGCTGCGCGCGGTGCGGATCAGCTCGGACGAGAGCGCCGCCCAGCAGGCCGAGGCGATCGAGGACATCCGCGCCGGGCGCGCGGAGTTCCTGTTCATCACGCCGGAGGCGCTGAGCAACCCGGACCGCCTCGCCGAGGTCCGGGAGCTGAAGCCGGCGCTGGTGGCGATCGACGAGGCGCACTGCATCTCGGCGTGGGGCCACGACTTCCGGCCGGACTACCTGGCGCTCGGCCACCTGATCGACGGCCTCGGCCGCCCGCCGGTGGTGGCACTCACCGCGACCGCCTCCCCGCCGGTACGCGACGACATCATCGACCGGCTGCGGCTGCGCGAGCCGGAGGTGGTGGTCTCCGGGCTGGACCGGCCCAACCTCTTCCTCGAGGTGGCCTACTGCCCGACCGACGACTACCGGTGGCGGCGGCTCATCGCGCTGCTGAGCGACGACGAGCGGCCCGGCATCATCTACGTGCCGACCCGCCGGGCGGCCGAGGAACTGGCCGAGCGGCTCACCGGCGCCGGATACCCGGCCGAGTTCTACCACGGCGGGATGCCCACCGCGGCCCGGCACGAGCTGCACGAGGCGTTCCTGGCCGACCGGGTGCCGATCATGGTGGCCACGTCGGCGTTCGGCATGGGCATCGACAAGCCGAACATCGCCTGGGTGGTGCACATGGCGCTGCCCGACTCGCCGGACAGCTACTTCCAGGAGATCGGCCGGGCCGGACGCGACGGCTCGCCGGCCCGGGTGCTCCTCCTGTGGCGCTCCGAGGACGTCGGCCTGCAGCGCTACTTCAGCGGCGGCCTGCCGGACTCCAAGGAACTGACCGAACTCGCCGCGGTGCTGCGCGGCAAGGCCCGCACCCGCAAGGAGCTGCGCGAGCTGACCGGCCTCGGTCCGCGCAAGCTGGGCCAGTACCTGTCCCTGCTGGAGCAGGTCGGCGCCGCCGAGCCGCGGGCCAGGCAGCGCATCGTGGCGCCCCGGTACGCGCCGCCGGCCGCCGAGTCCGGCCGCGCCGCGCTGGCCGAGGCGGAACGGCAGCAGACGGTGACCCGGTCGCGTACCGACATGATGCGCGCCTTCGCCGAGACCACAGGCTGCCGGGGCCAGGCCCTGCTGGCGTACTTCGGTGAGCAGATGAGCGAGGTCTGCGGGCACTGCGACAACTGCCACGCGGGCACCAGTGTGGCCGGTGACGGCGCGGTCGGGCCGTTCCCGGTGCACAGCCAGGTTCGCCACCCGGAGTGGGGCGCCGGCCTGGTGCTCAGCTACGAGGAGGACCGGATGACGGTGCTCTTCGACGAGGTGGGTTACAAGACGCTGTCCGTGCGCGTGGTGTCCGAACAGGGCCTGCTGGAGCTGGACTAGCCTGACCCGGGCGCCGCGGGGGCGCCCGTCGACAACGACGACCACGGCGAAAGGGGCCTGATCGTGATCGAGCAGCCGGCGTACACCCGGTTCGGCGTCTCCGACGAGGAGTGGGGACTGCTTGTGGGGTTGCCGCAGTCGGTGCTCACCGCGGCGGCCGCCGCCGAGTCCGACGGCACCCGCCGCACCATGGCCGAGAACGCCGCCGGGCTGGAGACCATCGCCGCCGGCCGCGAGTCGGCCAGCCCGCTGGTCGCCGCGGTGGCCGGTGAGGTCGTCGACCGGGTCGGCGACCCGGAGACCGGCGCGGAGCTGCCGGTCATCACGCCGCAGGACCCGAAGGCGATGATCGACGACGTGCTGGCCCGGGCCGGGCAGGCGTCCGCGCTGCTCGCCGCGCGGGTGGACGAGGGGCAGGCCGGGGCGTACCGCCACTGGCTGGTGGACATCGCCGAGCAGGTGGTGGGCGCCGCCTCCACCGGCGGCATCCTCGGTCTGGGCGGCGACACGGTCACCGACTCCGAGCGCCGGTTCCGGGACCGGCTGGCCCAGGTGCTGAACGACTGAATGGACTCCTAACAGAACGCTCGCAGGTCCGTCAATGACGGACGTCACGCCCCACCGGTGTCGCTTTCCGGCCCCGTGGGGCGTCCTGCTTACAGCAGGAGTGACGAGCCACGGGGGGTCGTTGATGGACGGGAAGCTGCAACGTCAGGTCCTCGACACGGAGGTGCTGCCGCCACCGGAGCGCTTCGGCATGTGGCTGGACATGATGGCGAACACGCCGACGCCGCTGCGGGTGCACACCGCGCACGCCGACGACTTCGTCGCCCGGGCGGAGTTCATCGACCTGGGCCGGATGCAGCTCATCCGCTACCGCTACCCCTCGGTGGACTGCGTGCGCACCTCGAAACTGATCCAGCGCTCCGACCCCGACTACTACCTGCTCGCGCTGACGCTCAGCGGGACCAGCCAGGCCGACCAGGAGGGGCAGCGCGCCCGGTGCCGCCCCGGCGACCTCACCTTCTACGACTGCTCCCGTCCGCACGAGGTCAGTCACCACGCCGACGCCGCCGGGCCCGGGTACGCCCGGTCGATCGTGGCCCTGATGCCGTACGACGCGCTGCCGTTGCCGCCCCGCCGGCTCGCTCCGTTGTTCGCCGGCCGGATGTCCGGCTCCGAGGGTGTCGGTGGCCTGGTCGCCGACTTCCTCATCCGGATCACGGCGAACCCCGAGCAGTACCACGCGGCCGACGCGGAGCGCCTCGGCGCCGTCGGCCTGGACCTGGTCGCCACGCTGCTCGGCCGCAACCTCGTCTCCGAGGACGCGGTGCCCACCGAGGTCCGGCGGCGTGCCCTGCTGGCCCAGGTGCGCGCGTACGTGCGCCAGCGCCTCGGCGACGCCACGCTGGACCCGGGCGCGATCGCCGACGCGCACCACATCTCGGTGCGCTCGCTGCACCGGCTCTTCGAGGACGAGGAGACCACGGTGGCCGCGTACATCCGGGACGAGCGACTGGCCCGGTGCCGTCGCGACCTCGCCGACCCGGCGCTGAGCGACCGCTCGATCCAGCTCATCGCCGCCCGCTGGGGTTTCCGGGACAAGGCGCACTTCAGCCGGGTCTTCCGGGCCGCGCAGGGCGAGACGCCGCAGACGTACCGGGCTCGTCACCTGGAACCGGCACGGATCGTCAACAGCACGGCATCCGCCGTCAACCTGTCCCGTACATACTGAAACCTGGGCCACCGCTCGCGGTGGCCCACGGATATCGGGGGGCCGGGCGTGGCGTCCGCGGCGGTCCCGGCCGCGGGCGGCCCCGCCCGGTAGATGCCCCCCGAGACCGCACCGGCGGCCGAGGTTTCCGGCCCCGTCGCGCTTCCCCCCAGGACCGACGGGGCCGGTCGGCGGTCAGCCGGCCTCCTCCTCCAGCAGCGCCAGCACCGACTTCTCCACCGCCTCGCGCGGCATCTCCGGCTGCACCGGCGCCAGCACCCCGTCGTGGTAGAGGTCGACCACGCGCGGATCCACGTAGGAGGTCCTCGCCACCGTCGGGGTGTTGCCGAGCAGTTCGGCCACCGACCGCATCACCCCCGCCACGGCGCGCCTGCGGGCGGTCGCCGAGCGCTGCGGGCCGACAGTGGCCAGCTCGGCGGCGGCCAGCACCGTCGCGTGCCAGGTCCGGAAGTCCTTCGCGGTCATCTCACCGCCGCTGGCGTCGCGCAGGTAGTCGTTCACCTCGTCGCTGCGCACGTCGCGCCAGGCCCGGCCGTCCCAGTAGCCGAACAGCCGCTCCTGGGCGCGCCGGCGGCGGCGCAGGTTGAGCAAGACCCGGCACAGCTCGGCGTCCTCGATCCGGCGGACCTGGTCGATGCCGCCCTTGGCCGGGAACTCGAACACCACGCAGCCGCCCCGGGAGCGGGCGTGCTCGGGGCGCAGGGTGGACACCCCGAACGTCGGGTCGTCGCCGGTGGCGTACTGGTCGCTGCCGACCCGGAACGCGCCCATGTCGAGCAGCCGGGCGACGGTGGCGAGCACCCGTTCCCGGCGCAGGCCGCGCAGCGCCAGGTCCTGCGTGACCCGGTCGCGCAGCGCCGGCAGCCGGTGCGCCACCTCCAGCACGTGGTCGAACTTGGCCTCGTCGCGCTTGCGCCGCCAGCCCGGGTGGTAGAGGTACTGCTTGCGGCCCGCCGCGTCGATGCCGGTGGCCTGGATGTGGCCGTTCGGGTACGGCGAGATCCACACGTCCTGCCAGGCGGGCGGGATCACCAGCTCGCGCAGCCGGGCCAGTTCCTCGCCCTCGCGAACCGGTTCGCCGGCCGGGTCGAGGAACAGCCAGCCCTTGCCGCGCCGCCGGCGGGCGTACCCCGGCCGGCCCGGATCGCTACGCCGCAACCGCACCGGAGACCCGTTCCACGTCGGCCACCGCAGCCACCACCTCGTCGATCCCGACGGCACCCAATGTCGGGTGGGTTCCTACCCCGCCCCACCCGGTCGAATCGCTGTTGACGGGCGTGGGCTCGATCGCACCCAGCGCCCGGTGCCGGGGCCGGTCCGGCGGTGGGCCCCAGTGCGCCGCCGGCACCGGGCCGAACAACACCACCGACGGGGTGCCGTAGCCGGTGGCGAGGTGCGCCACGCCGGTGTCCCCGCTGACCACCAGCCGCGCGCACGCCACGAGCGCGGCCAGCTCGGCCAGCCCGGTCCGGCCGGCCAGCACCGCCTGCGGCGGCAGCCCGGCGTCGCGGGCGACCCGCTCGGCCAGCGCCCGCTCGTCCGGCGAGCCGGTCACCGCCACCCGGTGCCCGCGCGCGGTCAGCAACCGGGCCAGCCCGGCGAACCGGTCCGCCGGCCAGCGCTTCGCCGGGATCTTGCCGCCCGGGTGCAGCAGCGTCACCCCGGCCGGTACGCCGTCGGCCGCCGGACGCCGCAGCGCCAGGTTCCCCGGGTCGGCGGGCAGCCCGTACGCGTGCAGCAGCCGGCACCAGCGGCGGACCTCGTGCTCGTCGTCGTCCCAGGACGGGCCGTCCGGGTGCCCGGCACCCGGGTTGCGGTGGGCGAGCAGCAGGCCGGGGCGGACGGCGGCCAGCGCCCGGTGCGACCGCGGCCCGCGGCCGTGCAGGTTGACCGCCACCTCCGGCGGCGGGCCGGCCCACGCGATCCGGTCCGGCCCGGCGGTGGGCAGCACCCGGTCGACCGCCCCGGTCAGCTCCGCCAGCGGCGCCAGCCAGGCCGGGGCGGCGAGCACCAGCTCCCGGCCCGGCAGGCCGGCGCGCAGCCCGCGCAGCGCCGGCACGGCGGTGGCCAGGTCGCCGACCCCGAGCGCCCGCAGCACCAGGATCACGGGTACGAGGACTCCTGCGCGGCGCAGACCACCATCTCGCGTACCGCGCACCCGGCCGGCTGGGACAGCGCGAACATGACCGCGGCGGCGGTGTCGGCCGGCTCGTTGAGCACCGCGTCCGGGCCGGGGCGGTACTGCGCGTCCCGCTCGTCGAAGAACGCGGTCCGCATGCCGCCCGGGATCAGCAGCGTCACGCCCACCGATCCGGCCAGCTCGGCGGCGAGCGCCCGGGTGAAGCCGACCACCCCGAACTTCGCCGCGCAGTACGCCGTCGCGTCGCTCACCGCCTTGACGCCGAGCGTCGAGGCGACGGTGACGATGTTGCCGCGGGACGCCTCCAGCCAGGGCAGCGCGGCCCGGATCACCGCGGCGGTGGCGAGCAGGTCGACGGTGACGATCCGCTCCCAGGTCTCCGCCGGGATGTCGGCCAGCTTGCCGGGAACGTCCATCCCGGCGGCGGTGACCACGGCGTCCAGCCCGCCGGAGCGTTCCGCGAGATCACGGGTGCCGGCCTCGGCGGCGCGGGTGTCGGCCAGGTCGCACTCGACCCAGGGCACCCCGTCGGCGGGGCGCTGCCGGTCCAGCACCAGCGGGCGTCCACCGGCGCGGGCCACCGCGGCGACCACCGCCGCGCCGAGCCCGCTGGAGCCGCCGGTGACCAGGACGGTCGGCCCGGCTCCGGGCGCGCCGGCGCTCACGCCGCCACCGTCGGACCGGCGGGCGCGACCGCGCCGGGTCGGATGCGTCGCTCGTTCATCGTGCTCCCTTCGCCGTGGACCGGACCTGCGCGACCGCCTCGGCCGGGTCGACCGGCCAGCCGCCGCTGCCCCGCCCGGCCCGCGCCGCCGCGATCATGTCGGTGGTCGAGCGCCCGTCGAGGTACGGCACGACCACCGTGTGACCGCCCCAGCGGGCCAGGATCTCCGTCTCCGGCAGCGTCTCCGGCCCGCCGCCGCTGGCGTAGTCGCCGCCCTTGACCCAGATGTCGGGGCGCAGCCAGGACAGCGCCGCCTCCGGCGTCGCCTCGTCGAAGATCAGCACCGCGTCGACGCAGCCGAGCGCGGCGAGCAGCCGTCCCCGGTCGCCCTGCGGCACGACCGGGCGTTCCGGCCCCTTGAGCCCGGCGACGCTGGCGTCGGAGTTGAGGCAGACCACCAGGCAGTCGCCGAGTTGCCGGGCCGCCTGGAGCGTCGCCACGTGCCCGGCGTGCAGCAGGTCGAAGCAGCCGCCGGTGGCCACCACGGTGCCGCCCGCCGCGCGTACCCGGGCCACCACCTCGCCGGCCGCCGCGGCGCCGATCCGGTCCCCGCCGCCGGTGACCACCGCCGGGGCCACCGCCCGCACCGGTGCGGGCAGCGCGGTGGCCACACCGCCCCCGGCCACGTACGCCGACGCCTCCGCGACCGCCTCCTGCACCGCCTCGGACACCAGCGCGCCCCGGGCCAGGGCGAGCGTCGCGGTGGACGCGAACCGGTCACCCGCGCCGCAGGTGTCCCCCTCGGCGGGCGGCGCCGGCACCACCAGGGGCGTGGACCCGGCGTGGCTGAGCAGCGCACCGTCCCCGCCGAGCGTCACCGCCACCGCGCGCGCCTGCCAGCGGCGGCGCAACGCGTGCGCGCTACGGGACGCGACGGCCAGGCGGGAACCGCCCGGCGGCGTCTTGGCCAGGTCGCGGGCCTCCGGCTCGTTCGGCGTCGCCAGATGCACCCCCGGTACGGCCCCCGGCCCGCGCGGATGCGGATCCCAGACCACCGGCGCCCGGGTGGCGGTCAGCGCGGCGCGCAGCACCGGATGCGCTGCCACGCCCCGGCCGTAGTCGCTGACGAGGACGGCGGACGCGTCGGCGATCAGCCGCAGCACCGCGTCGCTCGGCTGACCCGGCGCACCGGACGTCCCGCCCCGGTCGTGGCGCAGCAGCACCCGGCCGCGCGCCCGCAGCCGGATCTTCTCCGGGGTGGCGCCGGCCAGCGGCAGCGCGTACAACCGGACCCCGGCGGCGGCGAGCAGCGTGCCCAGCCGCGCCCCGCCCGCGTCGTCGGCGACGGCGGTGACCAGCGCGACGTCGGCGCCCTGCGCGGCGGCGAAGACGGCGGCCAGCCCGGCGCCACCGGGCCGGTCGACGGAGACGGTCTCGTCCAGCACCGGCACCGGGGAGTCCGGGCAGAGCCGGTTCACCAGACCCTCGACGTCGCGGTCCAGCAGCGTGTCACCGAGTACCACCACCGGGCCCCTCATGCCGGGCCTCCCCGCCCGGCCGGCGCCGTCGGGTCCGGCTCGCCGACGACGACCTCGACGCCGGCGCGTACCGGCCCGGCCGGCGTGTTCGCGGCGAGCGCGGCGGGCAGCGCCAGTTCGACGTACTCGCAGAGCACGTGCGAGGCCACCAGGTGCAGTTCCTGCACCACCTGCCCGTCCGGCGAGTCGATCGCCAGGTGCTCGTGGCAGAGGTCGGCGAGGGGGTTGGGTGCGGGGCCGGTGAAGGCCCAGCAGCGCATGCCGGTCTGGTGGGCGGCGTGGGCGGCGGTGAGGAGGTTGGGGCTGGTGCCGCTGGTGGTCATGAGGAGGAGGTGGTCGTGGGGTCGGCCGTGGGCGCGGACCTGCCGGGCGAAGGTTTCGTCGTATCCGTAGTCGTTGGCGATGGCGGTGACGGCGCTGGTTTCGGCGTGCAGGGCGATGGCGGAGAGGGGTTGGCGGTCGTGGCGGAGTTTGCCGACGAGTTCGGCGGTGAGGTGCTGGGCTTCGGCGGCGCTGCCGCCGTTGCCCGCCACCAGCAGCCGGCCACCGGCGGCCAGCCGCTGCGCCAGTTCCGCACCCCAGCGGGCCAGCATCTGTTCCGCCTCCCGCAGCGGCAGCAGTGCGGCGGCCAGCAGGCTCAGGTGGTCCTCCAGCACCGTCGCGCCGGCCGGCGGCGTCCCGGCCGTCATCAGGCGACCACCCGGGTCGGGCGGCGCACCGTGGCCACCTCGCCGTACAACTCGGTGAGGCGGTCCGCCGTGGTGGCCCAGGAGTAGCGGGTGCGGGCCCGCTCCAGCGCCGCGGTCGCGTACGCGAAGCGGCGGATCCGGTCGCCGAGCAGGCCCCGGAGGGCCGCGCCGAGGGCCGCCGGTTCCCGGGGCGGCACCAGGTCGCCGGTGCGTCCGGCCACCACCGTGTCGATCAGCCCGCCGACAGCCGTCGCCACCACCGGCACGCCGCAGGCCATCGCCTCCAGCGGGGTGAGCCCGAACGGCTCGTACCAGGGCGCGGCCACGAGCACGTCGGCCGACCGGTACCAGCGGCCCATCTCCTCCCGGGGCACCGCGCCGACCAGCCGTACCCGGTCGGCGACACCGAGGGAGTGGGCCAGCGCGCGCAGGCGCAGCGCGTACGGGTCGGTCTCCAGCAGCCCGGCCGGCGGCCCGCCGACGACCACGCACTCGGCGTCGGGCACCTCGGCGACGGCCCGGATGACGTCCTGGAAGCCCTTGCGCTCGACCAGCCGGCCGACGGTGAGGATGCGGGCCCGGCCGCCGTCGCGGTCGGCGACCGGGCCGAGCGGGGAGAACGTCGTGAGGTTCACCCCCGACGGCACGACTGTCATCCGGGACCGGGGCACGCCCATCCGGACCAGTTCGGCCACCTCGTCCTGGCACTGGGCGACCACCCGGTCCACCGAGCGGCCCAGCTTCCGCTCGTGCTCGACCCGGCCCGGCGGGCTGGTGTCCTGCACGCCCTGGTGGCGGCGCTTGACGGTGCCGAGCGCGTGATACGTCTGCACCACCGGCACCCCGGCGCGGCGGGCCGCGGCGAGACCCGCCAGCCCGCTCATCCAGAAGTGCGCGTGCACCACCTCGGGCTGCCAGTCGCCGGTGCGCCACCGGTCGGCCAGCCACTGCCCGAACGACGGCATGTACGGCAGCAGGTCGTCCTTGGCCACCGGCTCGGCCGGCCCGGCCGGTACGTGCACCACCTCGTACCCGTCCGGGGTGCGGACGCTCACCGGCAGGTCCACCGCGTCGAGCCGGGTGTAGACGCGCACGTCGTGACCGGCGGCCGCGAGCGCGGCGGAGAGCTCCGCGACATGCGTGTTCTGGCCACCGGCGTCCTCCCCGCCGAGGACGGCGAGCGGGCTGGCATGCTCCGAGATCATCGCGATGCGCATACTTCCTCCTCCAGCAGCCGGTCCCAGTCGGCGAGGAATCGCTCCAGGCCGTATCGGTCCCGGGCGGCGGCCCGGGCCACGGCGCCCGCCCGGCGGGCGGACTCCGGGTCGTCCAACAGGCCACGGGCGGCGTCGACGAGCGTGTCGACGCGGGTGGACAGCGCGCCCGCGGCCGGTGGCACCGCCTCCACCGCCTCGGTGGTGGCCAGTGCCACCACGGGCATGCCCATGGTCATGGCCTCGATGAGGCTGAGGCCGAGTGAGGTCCAGCGGCACAGGTGCAGGTAGGCGCGCCGTTTGGCGAGTTCGGCGTGCATGGCGTGCTGGGGTACGTCGTCGTGGCTGGTCAGCCGGTCCTCGGGCAGGCCGAGGTGGGCGGCGAGACCGTCCACCTTCATCCCGTAGACGTCCAGCGGCGCCAGCGCGGCGAACCGGGCGAGCAGGTCGGTGCCGGTGACGCGCCAGCGGCGTACCGGCTCGTTGATGACCACGGCGAGGCGGTCGAGTTCGCCGGTCCACTGCACGTTCGGCGGTACGACGCCGTGGTCGACGACTGTGGTGCGGGTGGCGCCGTTGTCCCAGAGCAGCTCGTTGAACGCGGTGACGTGGGTCAGCAGCAGGTCGTCGCGGTCGGCCATCGGGTGCCGGGTGTTCGGCACGTCGCCTTTCGGCGTGTTGTGCTCGACGTAGATCGCCGGCACGTCCCGGCCGGGCCGGCGGCCGAGCCACTCCGCCGCCAGGTCGATCTCCTCCGGACGTTGCAGGATCACCAGGTCCACGTCGGTGTCGCGCAGCTCCTCGGGAGTGACCTCCACGGCGCTGTCCGGCCACGGGTAGGTGCGCGCCCGGCCCAGCCCGTACGGGCCCCGGTCCGGGGTCACCGGCACCAGGTAGCGGTGCTTGCCGTGCACGAAGGACGTCGTCCACGACCCGTGGACGTGCCACAGCAGGATGTTCATCCGGCCACCCCGTCCGCCACCGGCGCCGGTACGCCGAGCAGCCGCAACGCCTCCAGCACGCGCCCCGGCTCGACCGCCGACAGGCACGGGTGTCCGGGGACCGGGCAGACGGTGGCGCGGGTGTCCCGGCACGCCGCACCCGCGTCACCGAGGCGCACCGTCGGCACCCGGTACGGCCCCCACTGTCCGAACGGCACCGTGGGGGCGAACAGGCTCACCACCGGCACACCCAACGCGGCGGCGAGGTGCGCCGGGCCGGTGTTGCCCACCACCAGCGCGCCGGCTCCGGCGATCACCGCCGCCAGCTCGTCCAGCCCGGTCCGCCCGCCCAGGTCGACGCCGCCCGCCGCGGCGACCCGCGCGGTCAGGTCCCGCTCGTCCGGTCCGCCGGTGACCACGACCCGGTAGCCGGCCGCGCCGAGCACGCGGACCACACGGGTGGCCAGTTCCTCCGGGCAGGCGCGGGTCTCCACCGACGATCCGGGGTGCAGGACCACGTAGCCGGGCTCGCCGGCGGCGGCCGCGGGCGGCGGAAGCCGGTCGGTGCGGATGCGCAGCGCCGGTTCGTCGTGGCCGGGCAGTGCGAAGCCGGCTGCGGCAGCGAGGGACAGGGCGCGTTCGGGTTCGGGTACGCCGGCGGGGACGCGGTGGCGTACGTCGAGGAGGCTGCCGGGGTAGTCGTCGCTGATGGCGCTGATCCGGGGTACGCCGGCCAGGCGCAGCAGCAGTGCCAGGGGCAGGGCGGACTGGTGGAAGGAGGTGAACACGACGGCCTCGTGGGCGCGTACGGCCGCGAGCCGGTCGGTCAGCGCGCGCACGGCGCCGGGGTCGACGGGTGGGGCGGGCGCGTCGATCCACGGCAGCGGCGCCTCGATGATCTCGTCCACGCCTGGTAGCAGCTCGGCGGCGGCCCGGCCGCGTGGCCCGCAGAGCAGCACCACGCGCTCCGCGCCGGCCGCCACCGCCCGGATGCCCGGCCCGGTGACCAGCACGTCGCCCGCCGCGTCGCTGCGGACCGCCAGCACCGTGCCCCGGCGCGACCCGCGTGCGGGCTGCGGCGCGGCCGTCAGGCGCATCCGGGCCAGCACGATGCCCACCGCGTCCGGCAGGTCGGCGGCGACCGTCGGCGCGGCGGCCACCTCGGCGGCCCGGGTCGCGGGCGTGGGCACCATGATCGCGGCGGCGCCGGCCGCCGCGGCGGCTGCCGTGTCCGCGCCGATGTCGCCGATCAGCACACACCGGGTCGGCGTGGTCCCGAGCGCGGCCGCCGCCTCGTGCACCAGGCCGGCAGCGGGCTTGCGGCAGGCGCACCCGTCGGCCTCCGCGTGCGGGCAGATCGCCCAGTGGTCGAAGGGCCCGAGCAGTTCCTCCACCCGGGCGTTGACCAGGCGCAGGTCGTGCGCGGTGAAGTAGCCCCGGGCCAGGCCGGACTGGTTCGTCACGACGGCGAGCCGCAGTCCGGCCGCCCGCAACCGGTCCAGCGCCTCCCGGGCACCCGGCACCGGCCGTACCTTCTCCGGGTCGCCGTTGTACGGCACGTCCTCCACCAGCGTGCCGTCGCGGTCCAGCAGAACCGCGTCGTACAGGCCGGACGGGAACCGGTCAGCACCCGGGTCAACCCGGGCTGACCTGCACTGATCCCGCTCCTGGTCCCGTCGCACGGGCGGCGGGTTCCCGAGGCCCCGAGGAGTAAACGTCGACGTCGGCGCCAGGCGTCCCCGCCGGTGCCGCACGACCGGTGCACGCCTGCCACGACCTGCCCGGTCCGGCGATACCCGCCGCCCCGGAGAAGCTAACCCGACCGCCGTTAGCGACCGCCCTCACCGGGGTACCGCTCGGTGATGGCGGTTGTGGAGAAGGTGATCGACGCGCCCCCGGAGCAGGTGTTCGAGGTGCTCGCGGACGGGTGGACGTACAGCGACTGGGTGGTGGGCACCGCGCACGTGCGGGACGTGGACGACACGTGGCCGCGCGTCGGCAGCCGGCTGCACCACCGGGCCGGGCCCTGGCCGTTCTCGCTGCAGGACAAGTCCACGGTGCTGGAGTGCCAGGCGCCGCAGCGGCTGGTGCTGCGCGCCGGGCTGTGGCCGGCCGGGGAGGCGATCGTGGCGTTCGTCCTGGAGCCGCTGGACGACGGCCGGACCCGGGTGACGCTCGGTGAGGACTTCGCCGCCGGGCCGTTGCGGTGGGTCCGGACCAAGCTCAACGACCTGGTGCTGCATCTTCGTAACCGGGAGACGCTGGCCCGGCTGTCCGACATCGCGACGCGGCAGAAGCCGGAGCGGTGATCGATCGCCGGCGGGGCGTCTGTGCGCCCGCCGCGCGAGGGACTGGCTACCCTCTCAGGTGAACCTGTCGGCTGACCGAGGATGTCCGTGATGATCGAACCCGTGCAGTTACCCTCCCCGTGGGGGGATGCGCGCCTGACCGTCGTCGTTCCGACCTACAACGAGGCGGGCAACCTCCCGGTGCTGGTCGAGCGCCTCCTCGCGCTCCCGCTGCCGGGGCTGAAGGTGCTGGTCGCGGACGACAACTCCCCGGACGGTACCGGCGAGGTCGCCGACAAGCTGGCCATCGAGCACCCGGACCGGGTGATGGTGGTGCACCGCCCGGGCAAGGAGGGCCTCGGCCGGGCGTACGTGGACGGCATCGGCCGGGCGCTCGACGACGGCGCGGACTTCGTCGCGCAGATGGACGCCGACCTGTCGCACCCGCCGGAGGCCCTGCCCGGCATGCTCGGCGCGCTGCTGTCCACGCAGGCGTCGGTGGTCATCGGCTCGCGGTACGTGCCCGGCGGTGAGCTGGACGAGAACTGGCCGCTGTACCGGCGCGCGCTCAGCGGCTGGGCGAACCTGTACGTGCACACGCTGCTGCGGGTCCGCATCCGCGACCTGACCGCCGGCTTCAAGATCTGGCGGGCCGACGCGCTGCGCGCGATCGGGCTGGACCGGGTGCAGTCCAACGGCTACAGCTTCCAGGTGGAGATGCACTACCTCGCCACCAAGCTGGGACACACGATCCTCGAGGTGCCGATCCGCTTCGAGGAGCGCCGCGACGGCGACTCGAAGATGACCACCGCCACGAAGATCGAGAGCGCGCTGATGCCGTTCAAGCTGCGCAGCCGGCACCGCAACCTGGACTCCTGACACCGCTTTCCGTGTCTCTCCACCGCGCCCTCACGCTGCGTCATTGTCACCGCGCGTGAGGGCGCGGTCGTGCGGCCACTTCCCTCGCCGGCCCCTTTGCTCTGCAGCCATCGGCGCAGCACCGCCCTGAGCAGGGGCGCTTTCCGGGGCACCGTTGCGCCGAGCGCCCGCCTCGGACACGGTGCGTGACCGATGCGCATGCGGCTGCAGAGCAAAGGCGGCGGTGCGGTCATTCCGCCGGGGCGATTCCGGACACTCAGCGTGACGCCCCGGAACGACCCTCGCAGGTGAAGTGCGGCGCGACGATGAGCAGTCGCGCAGTCGGCGGTCGGCCGATGCCGCTGAGCGCCGCCTTGCGGCGGCGGTTCCGGCGGCGAGGTTGCGCGGTGGGTCAGCGGTAGACGGTGCGGTGAGCGGCGGCGATCGTGCGGGCGTACACCGCGCCGGTGACGGCCCGGTCGCGCGCCAGCGCCGCACGCGCCGCGTTCGCCCCCGGCGCGCCGTGGACGCCGCCGCCCGGGTGGGCGGAGGCGCTGGCCAGGTAGAGCCGGTCCACCGGGGTGTCGGCCCGGCCCAGGCCGGGGATCGGCCGCAGGAACAACTGCTGGTACGCCGCGGCGGTGCCGCCGCCGAGCGCTCCCCCGACCAGGCTCGGCTCGGCGGCCTCCAGGTCGGCCGGGCCGGCCACGTGCCGCCCGACGATCGACGCCCGGAAACCGGGTGCCGCCGCCTCCAGCACCTCCTCCATCCGCTCCACGTGCCCCGCGACCTCCTCGGCCCGCCAGTCCCGGCGGAACGGCAGGTGGGTGTAGGACCAGAGCGACTCGGTGCCGGGGGGTGAGTGGCTCGGGTCGGCCACCGACATCTGCCCCACCAGCAGGAACGGATCCCGTGGCAGCTCGCCGCGGGCCAGCTGCGCCGCGTACGTGGTGAGGCCGTCCATGTCGGCGCCCAGGTGCACGGTGCCGGCGCCGGCCAGGTCGCGGTTCTTCCACGGCACCGGCGCGGACAGCGCCCAGTCGACCTTGAGCGTGGAGCCGTCCCACTTGAAGTGCGCCAGGTCCTCGACCATCCGCGGCGGCAGCGCCGCCGCGCCGACCAGGTCGAGGAAGAGCGCCGGGGCGGGTACGTCGGCGAGCACCGCCCGCCGGGCCCGCCAGTCGGTGCCGCCGGCGGTGCGCACGCCCATCGCCCGGCCCCGGGCGGTGAGCACCCGCTCGACCCGGGCGCCGTACGTGATCCGCCCGCCCCGCTCGACCAGCCGCGCGACGAGCGCGTCGGTGATCCGCTGGGCGCCGCCGACCGGCACCGGCCAGCCCACCTGCTGGCCGAGCATGGCGAGCAGCCAGCCGTACACCCCGGAGCCGGCCTCCTCCGGGGACAGGTCGGTGTGCAGGGCGCAGCCGGCCAGCAGGACCGGACCGCCCTCGCCGGCGAACAGTTCCGCGCCGAGCTTGCGTACCGGCAGCACGAGACGGCGGGCGAGCCGGAGCGCGCCGCCGATCCGGAGCTGCCGCAGCAGGCCCAGCCCGCCGCGCACCGGCGGGAACGGCGTGGTGATGGTCTGCAGCATCGGCTCCGCCACCTGGAGCCAGTCGGCGTACGCGTGCCGCCAGCGCTCCCCGTCGCCGGGCGCGAACGCCTCCAGCGAGGCGGCGGTGGTGTCCAGGTCGCGGTTGACCACTGCGGCCCGGCCGTCCGGCAGCAGGTGCGCCAGGACGTCCGGCGCGTGCGTCCAGGACAGGCCGTGCCGTTGCAGGCCCAGCCCGTCGAGCACCGGCGAGGCGTAGCCGAGCGGGTAGAAGGAGCTGTAGAGGTCGCTGAGGTAGCCGGGCGCTGTCACGTACGCGGAGCGGACCGCCCCGCCGGGCGCCTCGGTGGCCTCCAGGACCTCGACGTCCCAGCCGGCGTCCACCAGCAGGTTCGCGGCCACCAGCCCGTTGTGCCCGGCCCCGATGACGACGGCGTCTGCGGTGGAGGTCATCCGATCCGCCTACCCGGCCGGTCACCGGGCGAAACGCGTTTGCCCCGCCCAGGCCGGGGCAAGCAGGGCCGCATGTACACGGTTGCGCAGCTCATTGGTGGAGTGTGGGGCGCCGGCGGCGAAGGCGGCGAACTGGTCGTCCACGATCCGGCGGACGGGTCGCCGGTGACCCGGGCGCCCGTCGCCACGGCCGACGAGGTGGCCAAGGCGGTGGAGGCGGCCCGGGGCGTGGCGGCGGAATGGGCCGCGACCGCACCGGCGGAACGGGCCGCGGCGCTGCACCGGGCGGCGGACGCGGTCGAGGCGGCGGCCGATGAGCTGGCCGAGGCGACCACGGCGGAGATGGGCAAGCCGCTCGACGACGCGCGGGGCGGGGTGGCTGCGGGCATCGGCACGCTGCGACAGTACGCCGAGCTGGCCCCGGTACGGGGCGGCCGGACCCTGCACGGCGCGCACGACGCGCTGGACTTCATGGCCCCCGAGCCGCGCGGCGTGGTCGCCGCGATCACCCCGTGGAACGACCCGGTGGCGGTGTCATGCGGACTGCTCGGCGCGGCACTGGTCACCGGCAACGTGGTGGTTCACAAGCCGAGCGAACGGACCCCGGCGACCGGCTGGCTGCTGGCCCGCGCGCTGGACTCGGCGCTGCCGGCCGGGGTGCTGTCGCTGCTCATCGGCGGCGGCGAGGTGGGCGCCGCGCTGGCCGGTCAGGAGCTGGACGTGATCGCCCACGTCGGTTCCACTGCGACCGGCCGGGCGATCGCCGCCGCGGGCGCGCGGACGGGCGCGAAGGTGCTGCTGGAGAACGGCGGCAGCGACCCGCTCGTGCTGGACGCGGACGTCGACCCGATCTGGGCGGCCGAACAGGCGGCGCTCGGCTGCTTCGCCAACGCGGGTCAGATCTGCGTCGCGGTCGAGCGGATCTACGTGCACCGCGACGTCGCCGAGGGCTTCCTGGACGCGCTGGTGGCGCGCGCCGAGGCGCTCACCGTGGGCCCCGGCCGTGACCCGGGCACGCAGCTCGCGCCGCTGGTCGACCGGCGGCACCGGGACCACGTCCACGGTCAGGTCACCGCCGCGCTCGCCGACGGCGCCCGGGTACGCGCGGGCGGCGTACTGCCGGACGGGCCCGGCGCGTTCTACCCGGCCACCGTGGTCGAGGGCTGCCGTCACGACATGGCGCTGGTCCGCGAGGAGACGTTCGGGCCGGTCGCGCCAGTGGTGGTGGTCGACTCGTTCAGCGAAGGGTTGCGCTGCGCCGCCGACTCCCCGTACGGCCTGGCCGCCACCGTGCTGACCGGCTCGATGAGCCACGCCCAGCGCGCCTGGCGGGAGCTGCCGGTCGGGACCGTGAAGATCAATTCGGTGTTCGGCGGGGCGCCCGGCGGTGCGGCCCAGCCGCGCCGAGGCAGCGGCCAGGGCTTCGGGTACGGCCCGGAACTGCTGGACGAGTTCAGCACCGTGAAGGCGGTGCACCTGGAGGCGCCGGGCGGCGGCCACTGGTGAGACGGCACGACACGAGCCCGGGACCGAGGCGGTCCCGGGCTCGACGCGTACCCCAGGGGTCAGCGACCCCCGCGGGCCTTGCGGGTCGCGTTGTTGTTCGCCTTCTCGATGGCCTTGACCAGCTCCGGCTTGGTCATCCGGGACCGGCCGCGCACGTCCAGCTTCTTCGCCACCTCCATGAGGTGGTCCTTGGTGGCGTTGGCGTCCACCCCACCGGCCGTCGGCGCGCGCCGGGCCGGGCCGCCGCCCGCGGCCTGCTTGTCGCTGGGCCCCTTGCGGCCCTTGGGCTCCCAGTGGTCGCCCACCTTCTCGAACTCGTGCTTGACCGCGGCGAAGGCGGTGCGGTGCGCCCGCTCCCCCTCGCCGTACGTCTCGACCGCCGAGTCGTGCGTCTTCTCCCAGGTCCGCTGCGCCTTCGCCGGGGAGCGCCGCAGCGTGCTGGGCAGTACCTCGCGCCCGGGCATCTCGTCCTCCTGGAGTCGGGATCGGCTGTCTGGTGTGGTTCCCTCCCGCCCGGCGGGCAAACCGGCACCCGGTTTGTCGATTTCCCCCCGGGGGTACCGCCCGCCCACGCCCGACGGCGGGGCCTGGAGGAGGCGGACATGACCGTGACGACACCGCAGACGGCCGGCACCCGGACGCGGTCCCGTTTCCCCCGCCGGATCCGTCAGCTCAACTGGCGCACCTGGCGCGGTGTGCTGGTGCGCAGCGGCAAGGGTTTCGTCACCGACAACTGTGCGGACTGGGCCGCGGCGCTCACCTACTACGGCGTGCTGGCGCTGTTCCCGTCCACGATCGTGGTGGTGGCGCTGGTCGGCCTGGTCTCCGACGGCCCGCGCACCGTCGACACGGTGATCGACCTGGCCCGGGAGATCGGCGCGGGCTCGGTGGTCGGCAACGACGCGTTCGTGGGTGTGGTGCGCAACGTGGTCGAGCAGCAGGGCTCGGCGAAGGTGCTGCTCAGCTTCGGTCTGCTCGGTGCGCTCTGGTCCGCGTCCGGGTTCATCGGCGCGTTCACCCGCGCCTCCAACGCGATCTACGGGGTGCGGGAGGGCCGGCCGTTCTACCGGCTGCGCCCGTTGCAGATCGGCATGGCCGCGGTGACGATCGTGCTGCTCGCCGTGGTGGCCACCGGGCTGATCGTCAGCGGCCCGGTCACCGACGCGGTCGGCGACCTGCTGCACGCCGGGGCGGTGGCCCGTACGACGTGGTCGGTGGCGAAGTGGCCGCTGCTCGCGGTGGTCGCCATGACGCTGCTGTCGCTGCTGTTCTGGATCGCGCCGAACGTGCGGCAGCCGCGGTTCCGCTGGCTCACCCCGGGCGGCGCGCTGGCGCTGGTGGCCTGGGTGCTCGCCTCCTTCGGCTTCGGCCTGTACGTGGCGAACTTCGGCTCCTACGACGTCACGTACGGCAGTCTCGGCGCGGTCATCGCGTTCCTGGTGTGGCTCTACCTGTCCAACTGCGCGCTGATGCTCGGCGTACAGGTGAACGCCGAGCTGCAACGCGGGCGGGCGATGCAGGCCGGGGTCGAGGAGCCGGACGACCCGGTGCTGCCGCCGCGCGCGCCGGCGGACGACGAGAAGGCCGAGAAGGCCGACGGCGAGAAGGCGACTGCGGAGAAGACGGCCGACCGGTTGCCGCCCGGATGACCGGCTTCCCCGGCCGGCGCCGGTTTACCGGCGGCCCCCCGGGGCATCTCCCAAGGCATGGAACGTGGCAGCAGCAAGCACTCGCCCAGGGTCGACGACCAGATGAGCAGCGAGGTCAGCGGTCTCGTCCAAGGCACCGGCACCGGCGGTTCGCGGGCCGAAGAGTTCCGGGTCCCGGAGCCGGCCGGCGAGGACCAGCCGGAGGCCACCACGGCGCCGGCCGGGGAGCTGCGCAGCGGCGCGCCGCAGGGCATGAGCTCCGAGGACGTCGAGGCGCGCAGCCGTCTGGGGCGGTTCATCACGATGACCGCCCTGCCCGGCGACCGGGAGGCGCTGCTTGCCAACGCGCGGGAGAACGAGGCGCCGACGGACATCGTCGCCGCCCTGGAGACCCTGCCCGACGGCGCCCGCTACCAGACGATCTCCGAGGTGTGGGCCGCACTCGGGCACAGGAACGAGACGACGCGCTGGTGAGCGGGCCGGCCCACGGCCCGTACGAGACATCCCACCGGCGGAACAGGAGGAACCCCGACATGAGTGGCGTTACCGAGCACGTGGACGTGGACGTCCCGATCCGGACCGCGTACGACCAGTGGACCCAGTTCGAGGAGTTCCCGCACTTCATGGACGGCGTGCAGGAGGTCCGGCAGCTCTCCGACACGATGACCCACTGGACCGTCGAGATCGCGGGCGTGAAGCGCGAGTTCGACGCCGAGATCACCGAGCAGCTGCCGGACGAGCGGGTGGCGTGGCGCTCCACCGGGGGCACCCAGCAGGCGGGCGTGGTGACCTTCCACCGCCTCGACGAGGGGCACACCCGGGTCACGCTGCAGATGGAGTTCGAGCCGCACGGCGTGGTCGAGCAGGCCGGCGACAAGCTGGGCGTGGTCGACCGGCGCGCCAAGGGCGACCTGGAGCGGTTCAAGCAGTTCATCGAGCGACGCGGTCAGGAGACCGGTGCCTGGCGCGGTGCTGTCGACCGCCCCACCCCCTGAGCCACCTCCCCCGTACCCGAGTCTCCGATGGCCGCCGGCGGTGCCGGCGGCCATCGTCGTGTCCGGCCGTTTGCGATCACCCGGTCCGGGTACCGCAGGGGAATGACCGACAACGACCGCCAGTGGCGCGACGAGGACCGTACTCCCCTGCACGAGCTGGACCAGGCCATCGCCCGGTCGGCCACGGACGGCCAGGGCGACGACGTCACCGCCAACGACGCGGGCGAGGAGGCCGCGTTCGGCCACGGCCCGGAGGCGGTGGACCGGGGCGCCGGCGCGGAGGCCGAGCGGCGTGAGATGACCGATGCGGACCGGGCGTACCGGCCGTCGACGATCGGGCGGACCGGCCCGGACAGCATGTGATCCACCGGCGGTCGCGGGTGCCCGTTGCGGTGCCCGCGGCCGCCGGATTCATGCTCGACCGAAACGACAAAAAGTGCGGTACGGACGGCCGGGAAAACGGACAGCCCATCTAGAATCGGCCGAACGGCTGACGGCACTCCCCCCGATGCGCGCAAGACTTTCGGGATGCAACAGGGCTCCGGTTTCCTCTCCAACCGTCAGCGCAAGCTCGCCTGGCTGGGCTTCCTGCTCGCCGCGATCCAGGCTCCGGTCTCCGCCCGGTTCACCGAGGACAGCTCCTGGCTGTTCAGCCTGGTGGTGGCGCTGATGGTCGCGACCGTGATCATCGCCGACGACGGCGCCCGTCGTCGCCCGGCCGAAGCACGCTCCTCCGACTGACTCAGCGTGTGCCGGGGCGCGCCTCGTGTCCCGGCACCCCCGGGCTGCGGCGTCGCTCCTTCATCTCCGCCTCGTAGAGGTGCCGCCGGCCCCCGACCAGCTCGTCGCGGGCCTGCCGGTCCAGCTCCCGGAAGAGCGCGTAGTAGCCGTCGTCGAAGTCCTCGACGATCTGGAACGTCCACCGCCCGGCGATGACGTTGCGGCCGAGCAGTTCCCTGTCGATCCGCTCGGCGAGCGCCGGGTGACCGGCGGAGCGGAACATCTGAACCGCGTCGTCGAGCATCAGGTCGGCGTGGCCGATGAGCTGGTGCAGCTCGTACAGGTGGCCGCGGGCCCGCTCGACGCACTCCAGGGCCTCGCTGAGCTTGCCCAGCGCCTCGACCGTGGCGTCACTCACTCCGTCCGGGCGCCGGTGTGCCCGGTCCGGTCCGTCGGGCCGCTGTCCCATCGTGTCCCTCCGTGACCCCGATCGTGTGGTCTGCGTACCGGACTTCTGCCCCCGCACGGGCGACTCAATCCCGGCGGACGAGGCGACGGCTCCCCCGGACGACCCGGGCATCCGCCGCTCGGCCGAGGCCGGCCCCCGGCGGGCGGCGATAGCCTCGGACACCATGCGCGTGCCGAACAACCGGGTCGCGACCCGCTCCGCGGCGGTGGCCGCGCGGTCGACCCTCACCACGCTGACCGCCGCCGTCGGCACCGCCGGCCTCGCCGCGGCCCACGCCAACCCCGGGCTGCTCGCCGAGGTCGACCAGCACGCCGCCGGGGTACGCGACAGCCTCGACGGCGACCGCCGCCCGCTGACGGTGGCGGCGCTCGCCGGGTACGCCGAGGGTCTGCGCGAGGCGGCGGCCGAGCACGGCTGGACGCCGCCGGCCGAGCCGGACTGGTCCGAGCCGGACTGGACGCTCACCCGCCTGCTCGCGGTGTGCCTGCTGGCCCGCGGGCTGGACCCGCGCCACCTGGCCTGACCCGGACACGGCTACGGGGCGCCCGCGATCGCCCCGCGGACACCCCGTCACCTGTTGCCGTCAGCCGCCCGGCCGACGGAACTGCTGCGTCTCGTCGCCCGCCTCGCCGGAGCGGTACGTGCCCGCGCCCGACATGGACGACTGCGGCGCCGCCGGCGTCGGTTGCCCGCCCCGGTCGGCCATCCGCCGCTCGTAGTCGCCACGGCCGGCCTGCTGCGCCTGCCGCTGCTGCCGGATCGCCCGGGACTCCTCGGCGGCCCGGTGCAGCCACCCGTCCCAGCGGTCCTGCATCGGCTTGACCAGACCACCACCGACACCGACGATCAGGATGCCGGCCACGGTGGCGAGGAACGCCACGAGCACCGGTGTGGTCACCGTGGTCGCGATGCCCACCTGGTTCAGCGCGGCGATGATGCCGAGCGCCAGGATGAAGATCGCTGTCACGTCGGCCAGCACCCGGCCGTACGAGAGCCCGCCGAGCGCACCCGAGACGAGGTCCCGGACGGCGTTGGCGATGGCGGCGGCGATCACCACGATCACGATCGCCACGAAGGCCCGCGGCAGCCAGGACACCACCCCGCGGATCAGGTCGCTGATCGCGTTCGGTCCCCACACCCCGAAGGCGAACTGCAGGGTGAACAACAGGACCGCGTAGTAGGCCAGTTTGGCCAGGATGTCGCTGGCGTCGTACTTGGTGCGTTCCAGGGCCCGTTTGACGCCGCCTCGTTCGACGGCGCGGTCGAACCCCACTCGTTCCAGTGCCGCGTCCACGATTTTGAGGACGGCTCGGGCGATGAGCCAACCCACGACGAGGATCGCGATGAACGCGATCGCCCGCGGTACGAAGAGCAGCACCGACCTCCAGAAGTCGGTCCAGGCCGCACTGATGTCGACCTGTCCGACCGCGAGGGTTTTCGGCATGATGTCCCTCCTGTCGCGTGAACTGCGCCGCCCGCATACCCGGTGACCTGGGCAGCACGCCGGGCCGGACCGGCCCAATTTCCCGACATGGGTGATCGAACTGGCCCTGACCTGCCCGAATGTCCCCGCCGCCGGGAGCCGGGACCCGCCGCGGACGCATGATCGGAACCACCCGGCCACGCTCCGGTTAGGCTGCGGTCATGCCAGGCACCGTCGGTCGGGTTCCCACACCGTCCGCCCCCGCACCGGGAGCGCCCACCGATCCCGTCGTCGCCGGGCAGGCGGCCGGGACCGCCCACCCGTGGGCCGGTACGCCGCTGGGCGCCCCGCACACGTGGGACCCCGCGGTACGCGCCGTGGCGGACGTGGTGCTCGCCTCCCCGGTGCCGATGGCGCTGCTCCTCGGCGACGACCTGGTGGTCTTCTACAACGACGGGTACGCCGAGCTGATCGGCGACCGGCACCCGGAGGCGCTGGGCCGGCCGGCGGCCGAGGCGTTCGCCGAGGTGTGGCGCGACCCGGGCGCCGGCGAGGCGCTGGAACGGGTCTACCGGCACGGCGAGCCGTTCCTGCAGCGGGAGGCGGTGCTGCCGGCCGACCGGCACGGCCCGGCCGAGCCGGCCGTGTTCACCAGGGGCCACTGCCCGGTCCGTGACTCGGCCGGCCGCATTGCCGGCGTACTCACCGTCTCGGCGCAGACCACCCAGCTGACCCAGCAGTTGCAGAGCCTGAGCGACTTCGCGGCGGCGCTGGCCGGCACGCTCACGCTCGACGACGTGGCGCGGGTGGCGCTGCGCTACTGCCTGCACTCCTTCGACGCCGACCGGGTGTCCTTCGCGGTGGACGAGGGCAGCGCGTGGCGGCTGGTCCGCCGCATCCGCGGTGAGCTGCTCGACGAGGCCGACGAGCGGCTGCCCCCGCTGTGGCGCCGGATGTCCGCCGAGTCGGCCCTGCCGGCGGTGGTGAGCGCGCGCAGTGGCGTCGCCTCGTTCACCGCCGACGGGCAGCCGCTGCGCGGCGTCGCGGCGGACCGGCACGACGAGAAGATCCGCGCGCTCGCGGCGCTGCCGCTGCGCACGACTGTGGTCCGTGGCTCGCTCACCATCGGCTACCGGGAGCCGCGGCCCTGGTCCCCCGCGGAACGGGCGCTGCTGGCCGCGTCCGCGGAGCTGGTCGGTCAGGCCGCCGAGCGGGCCCGCCGCTTCGAGACCCAGCACGGCACCGCTCAGATGCTGCAGCGCAGCATGCTGCCGGAACGGCTGCCGGAGCTGCCCCGGCTGCGCATCGCCGCGCGCTACGACCCGGGCGTCGACGGCAACGCGGCCGGCGGCGACTTCTACGACGCGTTCCTGCTGCCCACCGGCGCGCTCGGCGTGGTGCTGGGCGACGTGGCCGGGCACGACGTGCAGGCCGCCGCCCGGATGGGCCAGGTACGCGCCGCGCTGCGCGCGCTCGCCCTGGTCGACCCCCGTCCGGACGCGGTGCTCGACGGGCTGGACCGGCTGGTCAGCAGCCTCGGCGTCGAGGGCGGCACCCAGGAGCTGTTCGTGACTGTGGTCTTCGGCGTGGTCGAGGCGGACCGCGAGCTGATCACGCTCGCCAGCGCCGGTCATCCCGCGCCGCTGATCCGGCGCGCCGGACCCGACGCGGCGGCCGCCGAGTTCGTCGACGTGCCGCCCGCCCCTCCGCTGGGCCTGGGCGGGCGGGCGCGTACCGCCACCGTGCCGTTCCGGCCCGGCGACACCCTGCTGCTCTACAGCGACGGCGTGGTGGAGCGACGCTGGCAGGACCTGACCGCCGGGATGGCCGGGCTGGGCGCGGCGGTGACCGGGGCGGCCGGCGGCGACCCGCGCGCGCTGTGCGCGGTGGCGACCGCGTCGGTGCCGGGCGCCACCGAGGACGACGTGGCGGTACTCGCGGTGGAGTACGCGGTGCGCCCCAGCCGGTCGGCGAGCATGGAGGTGCCGGCCGAGCCGACCGCGCCGAGCCGGGTCCGGCACTGGATGACCGCGCAGCTCGGCGAGTGGAACGTGCCCGAGGCGGTGATCGGCGCGGCGGTGCTGTGCACGAGCGAGCTGACCACGAACGCGCTGCTGCACGCCGGCACCGCCGCCCGGGTCGAGGTCGACCTGTCCGCGGAGCGGCTGCTGGTGTCGGTGGCCGACTCGGGCACCCGGGGTCAGGTCACCCGGGCGCAGACCGACACGCTCAGCAGCCGGGGCCGCGGGCTGGGCCTGATCGAGGAGCTGAGCGACGCCTGGGGCACCGATCCGACCGTACGCGGCTCGACGGTGTGGTTCGAGATCCTCCTTCCGGCGGAAGAGCCGCGCGTCGGCGACGCTCCGGACGGGTAGGAGCCGGGCATGGCCGACGACAAGCGACGCGGTGTCCTCTTCGATGTGGACGGCACCCTGGTCGACACGACGTACCTGCACACGGTGAGCTGGTGGGAGGCGCTGCGGCAGGCCGACCACCGGGTGCCGATGGCGCGGATCCACAGGTCCATCGGCATGGGCTCGGACAAGCTGCTCGACCACCTGCTGGGCGCGGAGCGGGACCGGGACGCCGACGGCCGGCTGCGCGACGCGCACGACGCGCTCTACGGCGAGTACTGGGAGCGGCTCGCGCCACTGCCCGGGGCGCGGGAGCTGCTGCGGGCCTGCGCGGAGCGCGGGCTGCGGGTGGTGCTGGCGACCTCGGCGGCCGAGCACGAGGTCACCGCGCTGCGGGCGGCGCTGGACGCCGACGACGTGATCGACTCGGTCACCTCGTCGGCCGACGCGCAGGAGAGCAAGCCGGCGCCGGACATCCTGGTCGCCGCGCTGGAGCAGTCGGGGCTGGCCGCCGAGCGGGTGGTGTTCGTCGGCGACTCGGTGTGGGACGTCGCCGCCGCCGGCAAGCTGGACATCCCCTGCATCGGCCTGACCTGCGGCGGGACCGGCCGGGCGGAACTGGCCGGCGCGGGCGCGGTGGCGGTCTACGACGACCCGGCGGCGCTGCTGGACGCCCTGCCGGACAGCGCCATCGGCACGCTCGGCTGACCGGACGGTCAACCGGCGGGCCCGCGCACGCTTAACCGGGCCCGCTTCGGGGCACTTCCGGACTCCACCGCCCGGGCGCCGGGCGCCGGAAGGGTGGTGTCGTGGAACCGGTCGATGTCGCGTTCGCTCTGCTGGGCGTCGGTGCGCTGCTGGCCGGGGTGCTGCCCCGGGTCCTGGAGCGACGGCCGCTGTCGATGCCGATCGCGTTCCTCGGGCTCGGCATGCTGGTGTTCCTGCTGCCCACCGGTCTGCCCACACCGGACCCGCTGCGCTGGCCGGAACTGACCACCCACCTCACCGAGGTCGGCGTGATCGTCGCGCTGATGGGCGCCGGCCTGAAGATCGACCGTCCGCTGAGCTGGGCCCGCTGGTCGTCGACGTGGCGGCTGCTGGCGATCGCCATGCCGCTGTGCATCGCCGCGGTGGCACTGCTCGGCTGGTGGTGGGCCGGCCTGGTGCCGGCCGCGGCGTTGCTGCTCGGCGCGGCGCTCGCCCCCACCGACCCGGTGCTCGCCTCCGACGTGCAGGTGGGCGAACCGACCGATGTGGAGGACTCCGAG
This sequence comes from Micromonospora sp. CA-248089, assembly GCF_050948515.1. Taxonomy (NCBI): domain Bacteria; kingdom Bacillati; phylum Actinomycetota; class Actinomycetes; order Micromonosporales; family Micromonosporaceae; genus Micromonospora; species Micromonospora sp. CA-248089. Next base: position 2,350,877 of record NZ_CP192016.1, on the reverse strand, counting down.
GACGAGGTGCGCTTCGCGCTCACCTCCGAGGCGGGCCTGAACGACGGCCTCGCCTTCCCGTTCGTGTACGCGGCGATCGCGATCGCCACCACCGGGCTCGCGCCGTCCGGCTGGCTCGCCGAGTGGTTCGCGATCGACGTGCTCTACAAGCTCGCCGCCGGGGTGGGCGGCGGGCTGCTCGTCGGCTGGCTGCTCGGCAAGCTGTTCTTCCGCGCCCCGAGCAAGCTGCGGCTGGCCAGGCACTCCGAGGGCTTCCTCGCGCTGGCCGCGACGTTCCTCGCGTACGGGCTGGTCGAGGTGGCCGGCGGGTACGGCTTCCTGGCCGTGTTCGTGGCCGCCCGCGCGATCCGGGCCGCCGAGCGTACGCACGAGTTCCACTCCGTGCTGCACGACTTCGCCGAGCAGGTGGAGCGGCTGCTCACGGTGCTGTTGCTGCTGTTGTTCGGCGGCGCGGTGATCGGCGGGCTGCTCGCGCCGCTGACCTGGCCGGCGGCGCTGGCCGGGCTGGCCCTGGTGCTGGTGATCCGGCCGCTGGCCGGGTGGCTGTCGCTGCGCGGTGCGCCCGGCAAACCGGCCGAACACTGGGTCATCTCGCTGTTCGGCATCCGCGGCGTCGGCTCGTTCTACTACCTGGCGTACGCCACCAGCAAGACCGACTTTCCGCAGGCGGATCTGGTCTGGGCCACCGTCGGTCTCGTGGTGGTGGTGTCGGTGGTGGCGCACGGGATCGCCGCGACACCGGTCATGCAGTTGCTGGACCGGGAGGGCGAACGCACCGGCGAGGACACGCGGGCCGGGTCGGCGGCGCAACCGGTGGGCGCCACCGGCTGAGCGCGCCCCGGGTCGGCGGACCCCGCGGTCGGCCCGGATCAGCCCAGCCGGGCGGCGAGCGCGCGGCCCAGGTCCCGGCCGGAGCGCCAGGCGGTCTGCACGCGCGGGCGCCCGAACGCGTCGCCGGCCAGGCCGATCCCGTCGTCGTCCAGGTGGAACGCCGCCTCCCCGGCGTGCGCGGCCGGGGTCGCGTACGTCCAGCGGTGCACGTGGGCCGACACCGCCGGCTCGGGCAGTCCGAGCAGGTCGCGGACCGCCTGCTCGATCGCCGGACGGGCGGCGGTGGGCTGGAGCAGGTGCCCGGCGGCGAACCCGGCGGTGGTGTGCGCGACCAGCACGGGCGCGCCGTCGCCGCGCCGGTCGCCGTCGTCGCAGACCAGGCTGAGCACGGGGTGGTCGTTGACGAACGCGCCCCGGAAGTCCGGCCAGCGGCGGGCCGGGAAGTGCAGCACCGCGCTCAGCGCCGGCGACCAGCGCTGCGCGGCCACGGCCCGGGTGGCAGCGGCCAGTGCCGGGTCCAGCAGCAGCGCGGCCTGCGGGCCGGGCATGGCGAGCACGACCGCCTCGGCCTCGGTCCCGTCCACCCGAGGGCCGGGCTCGACCACCATCACGAGCCGGTCGTGCGTCACCGGCAGGTCTCCCGCCAGGTGCTCGACGAGCGAGCGCAGTCCGCGCGGGGCGGCCCAGCGCATCGGGCCGGCGACCTGCTCGCGCCCGCCCGGCCCGTACGCGACGAGCGTGTCGGTCCACTCCCGCGCCAGCCCGGCGGCCCGCCACCGGTCCACCACGGCGGCGAAGTCCGGGTCGTCGACTGTGAAGTACGCGGCGCCCAGGTCGGCCGGGCGGCCGTCGAAGCGTTTGCTGGCCATCCGCCCGCCGGTGACCCGGGCGCGTTCGCGTATCCGTACCGGGACACCCGCCCGCGCCAGCTCGGTCGCGCACGCCACCCCGGCGATGCCCGCACCGACCACCACCACGCCCGCCCGGTCCGCCGTCATCACGTGATCGTAGGCGGCGGCCGGCATGAACCCGCCGGGCCGGGGGTAGTGGAACACCTGTTCGAGGAGAGGTGATCAGCATGGCCGACCGCAACAACACCAGCGCCAGGAACGTGAACCCGGACGCCGCCGTCAAGGACCCGGACGACTGGGTCACCGGTGACGAGCCGCCCACCGCCGCCCAGGAGTCGTACCTGCACACCCTGGCCCAGGAGGCGGGCGAGCCGGTGCCGGAGGGCCTGACCAAGGCCGAGGCGTCCCGGCGGATCGACGAGCTGCAGGCGGAGACCGGCCGGGGCCGCTGAGGTCAGCGCGGGGGCAGGCGGTGCAGCTCGACCCGGTCGAGCCGCCCCGCCGCCACCCGCGCGGTCAGGTAGGTGGCGTACGGCTGCGCCCGCCGGTCGGTGGGTGAGCCGGGGTTGAGCAGGCGCAGGCCGCCCGGGGCGACGCTGTCCCAGGGGATGTGCGAGTGCCCGAAGACGAGCAGGTCGCAGTCGCCGTACGCGGCGGCGCAGCGTTCCTCGCGGCGGGTCTTCGGGCCGGTCTCGTGCACCACGGCGACGCGCAGGCCGTCCAGGTCGACCCGGGCCACCTCGGGCAGCCGGGCGCGCAGCTCCGGCCCGTCGTTGTTGCCGTACACGGCGACCAGCCGGCGCGACCGCGCCTGCAGCGCGTCCAGCAGCGCCACGTCCACCCAGTCCCCGGCGTGCACCACCACGTCCGCGGCCTCCACCGCCGCCCACAGCGGCGCCGGAAGATCCCGAGCCCGCTTGGGCACATGCGTGTCCGCCATGATCACGAGTTCCACCCCGCCATCCTCCCCCACCCCCGCACCCTCGGGGTCGATCATGAGGTTGGCGGCACTCAGGGAGATCGACTACGCCGTCAACTTCATGATCGACGCGGAGAGGCGGGGGTGGGGGTGGGGGCCTCGGTGGGGGCCTCGGCGGGGGCGGCCTTGGCTCGGGCGGCGGCGTCGGTGATGCGGCCGGCGGCGATGATCAGGCCGATGTGCGAGTACGCCTGCGGGAAGTTGCCCATCTGCTCGCCGGTGTCCTGGTCGATCTGCTCGGCGTACAGGCCGAGGTCGTTGGTGCGGGCGGCGAGACGTTCGAACAGCCGCCGGGCCCGGTCCAGCTCCCCCGCCTCGGCCAGGCAGGCGGCCAGCCAGAACGAGCAGATCACGAACCCGGCCGGGTCGCCGTCCCAGCGCCGCAGCAGCCCGTCGCGGGACAGCCGCCGCTCCAGCACGTCCATCGTGGCGCGCATCCGCGGATCGCTCGCCGGCAGGAAGCCGACCAGCGGCATGACCAGCACCGAGGCGTCCAGGGCGTCGGAGCCGAACGCCCCGGTGTACGCGCCGGCCCGCTCGTTCCAGCCGTGGGTGAGCACCGCGGCCCGTACCTCGTCGCGCGCGGCGGCCCAGCGCGCCACGTCGGCGGGCTCGCCGATGCGGGAACCGAACCGGACCGCCCGGTCCAGCGCGGTCCAGCACTCCACCTTCGACGACACGTAGTGGCGCTCCGGGCCGCGCCCCTCCCACATCCCCGCGTCGGGCCGGTGCCAGCCGCGCTCGGCCTGGTCGGCGAGTGTCCGCAGCAGGTCGCGGACCTCCGGCGACATCGGGTCGAGGTAGTACCGCATCACCCAGGCGGCGTCGAGCACCTCGCCCAGCACGTCGTTCTGCCGCTGCCGCCAGGCGTCGTTGCCGACGAGCACCGGCCGGCTGTGCTCGTACCCGGCCAGGTGGTCGAGGTCGTGCTCGGTCAGGTCCCGCTCCCCCTCGACGCCGTACATGACCGGCACCGGCTCGTCGCCGATCCGGCCCATCGCCCGGGCCACCCAGGTGAACTGCCGGTCCGCCTCGTCCGGGCAGGCGGCCCGCCACAGCGCCTGGAGCGTGAGGCTGAAGTCGCGCAGCCAGACGTAGCGGTAGTCGTAGTTGCGGTCGCCGCCGAGCCGCTCCGGCACCGAGGTGGTGGCCGCCGCGACGACCGCGCCGCTGGGCGCGTACGTCATGCCCTGCACCGCGAGCGCGCTGCGCCGCACCTCGTCGCGGTACTCACCCTGGTAGTCGTGCAGCGCCGACCAGGACCGCCAGGCGGCGACGGTCTCGGCCACCGCCTCGGCGGCGTCGGGCAGCGCCGGTGCGGCACCGGCGTACGTCGGGGCGTACCCGAGGGTGAAGCGGTGGGTGCTGCCGGCGCGGGCCGTGAACTCCCCGGTGGCCGCTCCCCCGGCGACGGTCAGCGGGACGTCGGCGCGCAGCTCCAGGCGGCAGGCGCCGGCGGTGGCGGCGATCACGCCGTCGCGCTCGGTCAGGTAGGCGCCGACCCGGCCGTACTCGAACCGCGGCGCGTACTCGACGCGCATCGGCACCTCGCCGGTGAGCCCTTCGACCAGCCGGGCGAGCACCCGCGGCGAGCGCATCCCGATCTCGTGACCACGCGCGCCGGGCTCCAGCGCCAGGGCGTCGGTGACGGCTACCGTGCCGGTCGCGGTGCGGAAGACGGTACGCAGCACCAGCGCGTCGTCCAGGTAGGAGCGGGTGCTGGTGGCCGCGCCCTCGGGGCGGATGCTCCAGTGCCCGGCGTCGGAGTCGAGCAGCCGCCCGAACACCGACGGCGCGTCGAACCGGGGCGGGCACCACCAGGTGACCGCGCCCTCGCGGTCGACCAGGGCGGCGCTGCGCCCGTCGGCGAGGAAGCCGTGGTCGCTGATCCGTCGGGTCGGCACGGATGTGGCTACCCGGCCCGGGGCATCGGCATGCCTCGCCACATCGGTCCGGGCCGGTGCGTTACCGCTGCCCGGCGACGGGAACGCGGCGGGTTGACGAAGGAGGATGCTCATGACCAGACCCTCGACTCCGACCGCGGCCTGGCAACCCGGAATGCCGGGCAGCGACAACCTCCCGTCCGGCCCGGGCGGTCGCCCGACGCCGCCGAACGGGGACGGGCACGGCCCGCAGGCCGGGGCGCCGACCGTCACGATCGGCTCGTATCCGGACTATCCGTCCGCCCAGCGCGTGGTGGACTATCTGGCCGACAACCGGTTCCCGGTGGAACGTACCTCGATCGTCGGTACGGACCTCACGCTCGTGGAGACCGTGATGGGACGGCTCACCACGGGCCGGGCGGCCCTGCTCGGGGCCGGCACCGGCGCCTGGTTCGGCTTGTTCATCGGCTTGTTGTTCGGCATCTTCACGGCCGGCAACTGGCTGGCGGTGATCCTGGTCGGGCTGGTGATCGGCGCGATCTGGGGTGCGGTGTTCGGCGCTGTCGCGCACGCGATGAGCGGTGGTCAGCGTGACTTCACCTCGGCGAGTTCGCTACGGGCCGCCCAGTACGCGGTGACGGTGGACGCGGAGCTGGCCGGTCAGGCCCAGCAACTGCTCAGCCGGATGCACCTGACACCGACCGGCGCCACCGCCCGCTGACCGGCGGTACGCGACATCGAGGGAGGGCCCCGCCGGGGTCCTCCCTCGCCGCGTCAGTGGTACGCCCGCTCCCCGGCCCGCAGCGGCACGTCCACCCGGTTCTCCGGTGGCGCCAGGGGGCAGGCCCACCTGTCGTCGTAGGCGCAGCTGGGGTTGTAGAGGTAGTTGGCGTCCAGGCGGACCCGGTCGCCGGGGAGCACGGTCAGGCCCCGGCCGAACGTGCCCTTGACCGTGTCGGTGAGGTACCGGCCCCCGCCGTACGAGCCGTCGCCGCAGGTGCCGTCGCGCAGCGGCAGGAACAGCCCGCCCCCGTACGCCTCGATCCACCACAGCGTCAGCGGTCCCCACGGCGTCGCGGCGACCGCCACCCGCCGGTACGCGACCACGCCGTCCGGGCCACCGGTGTCGATGCGCAGCTCACCGGAGGCCGGGCGCAGCGGCGCCTCGACCACTGCCGACGGGTCGGGCGGGTACCAGCGCAGGCCGGTGAAGCCGGGCCGGTCGGCGGGCGGCACCGGGCTGCTGGGGTGGGTGCGGAACAGCTCGTCGCGCGCGGCCCGGAACCCGGCCAGGTCGAGGTCGGACAGGTAGAGCCGGGCCACCCGCTCCCGCCAGTCGAGCAGGTCGAGATCGTCCATCCCCCGACCCTAGCCGGGCCACCCGTTCAGATTTTGAGGAGGCAGCCCGCCATCGCCGATCCGCGCACGGCAGGGCCTCTTGTTTAAATTTTAAATAGTGCTACTCTCGGAGCCATGACGGAGAGCCTGGACGCGGAGCGGATGGCCTGCTGGCGCGCGTACATCGAGTCGAGCCAGCGGCTGTTCACCCGGCTCGAGGACGACCTGCGCGCCGACAGCGACCTGAGCTTCGCCGACTACCACGTGCTGGTCCTGCTCTCCGAGGCACCCGGCCACCGGCTGCGCATGGGTGAGCTGGCCGACCGGCTGGTGTTCTCGCCGAGCCGGCTGACCTACCAGATCACCACGATGCGCAAGCGCGGCCTGGTGGCGAAGGAGGCCTGTCCGGCGGACCGGCGCGGCAGCGAGGCCGTGCTCACCGCCGCCGGCCTGCTCGCCCTGCGCGAGGCCGCGCCGCACCACCTGCGCTCCGTGCGCGCCCACCTGATCGACGACCTCGACGACGCCGAGGTCGCCTGCCTCACCCGGGTCTTCGAGCGGCTCGGCCGGCGCCTGCGCGCCGACCGCACCGCGTCGTCCACCCCGGCCGACAAGTAAGGAGCCCCGCGATGCCCGCGATCACCGTCGACGACGTCCTCGTCCTGCCCCGCCTGCCGCAGCTCGGCGAGGCCACCGAATACCGCTCGGTCCGCCGGGTCACCACCGCCCCCAGCGGGTACGAGGGCGAGGGCTTCCCGGTCCGCCGGGCCTTCGCCGGCGTGCCGATGACCGAGCTGGACCCGTTCATCCACCTCGACCAGATGGGCGAGGTCGACTACGCGCCGGGTGAGCCGAAGGGCACCTCCTGGCACCCGCACCGCGGCTTCGAGACGGTGACCTACATGATCGACGGGATCATGGACCACCAGGACTCGACCGGTGGCGGCGGCACCATCACCGACGGCGACACCCAGTGGATGACGGCCGGCAGCGGCCTGCTCCACATCGAGGCGCCGCCGGAGCACCTGGTGATGAGCGGCGGGCTGTTCCACGGCCTGCAGCTCTGGGTCAACCTGCCGAGCATCGCCAAGATGAGCGCGCCCCGCTACCAGGACATCCGCGGCCGGGAGTCGGCGCTGCTCACCACGCCCGACGGCGGCGGCCTGATCCGGGTCATCGCCGGTGAGGTCGCCGGGCACCAGGGTCCGGGCTCGACGCACACGCCGATCACCATCGCGCACGTCACGTTGCAGCCCGGCGCCGAGCTGAGCCTGCCGTGGCGGTCGGACTTCAACGCGCTGGTGTACGTGCTGGCCGGGCGCGGCACTGTCGGCACCGACCGGCGGCCGATCCACCTGGGCCAGCTCGCCGTGCACGGGCCCGGTGAGGCGCTGCGGATCACCGCCGACCGGACGCAGGACTCCAACGCCCCGGCGCTGGAGCTGTACCTGATGGGCGGCCAGCCGATCCGCGAGCCGGTGGCGCACTACGGCCCGTTCGTGATGAACACCCGCGCCGAGCTGATCCAGGCGGTCGAGGACTTCCAGGCCGGCCGGCTCGGAGTGATCCCGACCGGGCGGGTGCCGCACAGCGACGGCCAGGGCGACCGGCCCTGACCTGCTACGGGCGCCCCGGTTCGCCGGGGCGCCCGGGCGCGCGGTCTCAGGAGACGGCGAAGATCCCGGCCACCCCGAGGATCACCATCAACAGGACCGCCACCAGCGCACCCCGCTCCCCCTCCACCGCCTGGTCGCGGTCGTCGGTCACGGTGTTCGTCGTCTCGGCGGGCATGTCGGTGCCTCCTCGGTTTCGCGGTCCAGGGGTCCGGCGCACCCCCTGACGCGCGCACCGACGCCGACCTGCTGCTCGACGTGCGGGGCCCTGCCGGGGGTCCTACCGTGTGAGGACGTCGTCGACCTCGGGGGGTGGAACGTGACTCTGCGGGACTGGTTCCTCACCGCACAGGAACGCGCCAACCCGGGCTCTGAATTACCCGTCTGGGCCGAGGGAAACCTCGCCGAGCCGCTGATTCACGGTGCCGCGTACTTCGACCGCCTGGTCAGCGAGGTGGAGTCGCTCACGGCGGGCGACCATCTGTTCTTCACCGACTGGCGGGGCGACCCGGACGAGCGGATGCGCCCGGACGGCCCCACCGTGGCGCAGTTGTTCGCGCAGGCCGCCCAGCGCGGGGTGATCGTCAAGGGCCTGATCTGGCGCTCCCACCTCGACACGCTCTCCTACAGCGAGGCGGAGAACCGCGACCTCAGCGAGGCGATCCGCGCGGCCGGCGGCGAGGTGCTGCTCGACCAGCGGGTCCGGCGCGGCGGCTCGCACCACCAGAAGCTGGTGGTGCTGCGCCGTCCGGGCGACCCGAGCCGGGACATCGCCTTCGCCGGCGGCATCGACCTGTGCCACAGCCGCCGCGACGACGCCGGCCACGCCGGCGACCCGCAGCCGGTCGGCATGTCCCCCCGGTACGGCCCCACGCCGCCCTGGCACGACGTGCAGCTCGCGGTGCGGGGGCCGGTGGTCGGCGCGCTCGACACCACGTTCCGGGAGCGGTGGACCGACCCGATGCCGCTGGACTCGGAGAACCCGATGGCCTACCTGCGGGACCGGCTGCGCGGCTCGGACCTGCGCCCCGACCCGCTGCCCGAGCAGCCCGCCGACCCGCCGCCGTGCGGGCCGCACCACGTGCAGGTGCTGCGCACCTACCCGGCGGTGCGGCCCCGCTACTCCTTCGCCCCGGACGGCGAGCGCACCGTGGCGCGCGGCTACACCAAGGCGGTACGCCGGGCCCGGCGCCTGATCTACCTGGAGGACCAGTACCTCTGGTCGACCGAGGTGGCGGAACTGTTCGCGCAGGCGCTGCACGAGCACCCGGACCTGCACCTGGTGGCGGTCGTGCCCCGGCATCCGGACGTGGACGGCCGGCTCGCGCTGCCGCCGAACATGGTGGGCCGGGAGCAGGCGCTGTCGTTGTGCCACCGGGCCGCTCCGGACCGGGTGCACGTGTTCGACGTGGAGAACCACGACGGCACACCCGTCTACGTACACGCCAAGGTGTGCGTGGTCGACGACGTCTGGGCCAGCGTGGGCAGCGACAACTTCAACCGCCGGTCCTGGACGCACGACAGCGAGCTGTCCTGCGCGGTGCTCGACGACACGCGCGACGAGCGGGCGCCGGCCGATCCGGCCGGGCTGGGCGACGGTGCCCGGGTGTTCGCCCGCGACCTGCGGCTGCGGCTGTGGCGCGAGCACCTGGACCGCGATCCCGGCGGCGCGCAGGACGACGACCTGCTGGACCCGGCGGACGCGGTGGCGGCGATCACCGCGGCGGCGGAGGAACTGGACCGCTGGCACGCCGGAGGCCGGGCCGGTCCCCGTCCGCCGGGCCGGTTGCGCCCGCACCGCCCGGAGCGGTTGCCCTGGCGTACGCGGCTCTGGGCGCTGCCCGCGTACCGGCTGGTCTACGACCCGGACGGCAGGCCGCTGCGGGCCCGGCGCGCCGGCACCTGGTGAAGGTCGGCCGGCTCGTCCGGCACGTTCGGGCGGGCCGGGTACGCGAACGACACGCGCGGCGAGTAGAAGCCCCAGCACACGTGCAGCGGGTTGGCCGGACGCAGCGCGTGGACCGGGTGCTCCCGGGCGGGGAACTCCACCGACTCGACCTCGAACGGTGACACCGGCTCGGCCACGTACGGGTAGTCGGTGACGATCAGCTCGCCGTCGCTGCCTGTGAGGTAACGGTGATGGCCCATGTGCGCCTCGGTGCCGGTGTGCCCGACCCGGGCGGTGACCCGGATCAGCAGCGTGCCGTCGGCGGCCCGGGTCTCGGCGGTGAGCTGATCGCCCCGCAGGTCGAGGCGGGTCTCCCCGGCGACGGCCGGTGCGCCCCGCGCGCTCGCGTATTGCCGGACCCGCTCGCTGGAGGAGATGTAGTGCGTCCACCAGCCGCCCGGGGTCTCGCCGTCGGGCGGATCCATGTCCGCCAGCGAGACACCCAGGTAGGTGAGCGAGTACGCGCCGAAGCCGGAGGTCTGCGTCTCGTCGTCGACCACGTACTGGTTGACGAACACCTGCCGCTGCGGGTGCGGCCGCAGCCCCGCGGGCAGGAGCGTCTCGACCGCACGCGGATCCGCCGGGAGCCAGCTGAACAGCAGCGTCCGGGCGTTGATGACGAGTTGCGGCGCGGCGGGATCCAGCACGGTGCCTCCGTTGACGTGTCGTTACGGACGGTACGGGCGGTCCCGTCGGCGGGACAACGACAGAAAGGCGACACTTCGGCCGCCTGTCGGATTCCACGTTGACCGGTCGGGGTACGACCGGGGCCGGCCGGTCACCGCCGCGCGCCACCCCGCCGAGCGCGTTATCCACCGGCTCACGCCTTTTGTAGCTGCTTACACCTTAAGTACATCGTACTTTCGGCTAGATTTCCGCAGCACGATCGGGCTATGGTGGCTTCCGAACGTACGACCGAAACCTAAACCAAAGCGTCACGTCTTTTTTCTTCCGTGGACGAGGTGCAGGGAGGACCACCCATGAGCGCTCCCACGATCAGCGCCCCGGCGACCGCGCCGGCCGGCTCCGCGAAGCTCGACCCCCGCTCGCTCACCGACAGCGCCGCCGACCTGCTCGACGCGATGGCCGCGCTGCCCGCCGACCACCCGTCGCGGCCCGCGCTGCGCGACCGCGCCATCGAGGCGTGGCTGCCGCTGGCGAACCACCTGGCCCACCGCTACAGCGGCCGGGGCGAGCCCAACGACGACCTGGCGCAGACCGCGGCGATCGGCCTGATCAAGGCGATCGACAAGTTCGACCCGTCGCGCGGCGTCGACTTCGCCGGCTACGCCATCCCCACCATCATCGGCGAGCTGAAGCGCCACTTCCGCGACCGCACCTGGGACATCCGGGTCCCGCGCCGCCTCCAGGAACTGCGCCTGGCGATCTCCGACGCCAACAGCACGCTGCTCCAGACGCTCGGCCGTTCGCCGACGGTCGCCGACATCGCCACCCACCTCAAGCTCACCGAGGAAGAGGTGCTGGAGGGCCTGGAGGGCGCCCGCGCCTACAACGCGGTGTCGCTGTCCACCCCGACCGGCGACGGCGAGCGGGCCACCGAGCTGGGCGACATGCTCGGCGGCGAGGACGGCGAGTTCGAGCTGGCCGAGATGCGTGTCGCCCTCGGCCCGGCGCTCGCCACGCTCGACCAGCGCGAGCAGAAGATCCTCACGCTGCGCTTCTACGGCAACCTGACCCAGTCGCAGATCGCCGAGCAGATCGGCGTCTCGCAGATGCACGTGTCCCGGCTGCTGGCCCGGGCCCTGACCAAGCTGCGCGGTCAGCTCGACGGAACGTACTAGCAAGGGGCGGCGGCCGGGTCGGCGGACCCGGCGCGACGCCACCCGGCCCGGTCGGCGGTGCGCCGGCCGGGCCGTTCCGCGTCCGGGGGCAGCGCGAACCGGCCGGCGGCGCGGTGCGAGAGTGGGTCGGTGCTCGCCGACCTCCCGCTCGACCTGCCGGTCCGCCCGGTCCTGCCGGCGCTCGTCGACGCGCTGCGCGAGCGCGGCGCCGCCGTCCTGGTGGCGCCGCCGGGCACCGGCAAGACCACCACCGCGCCGCTCGCGGTCGCCGACGCGGTCACCGGCCGCGTGGTGATCGCCCAGCCCCGGCGGGTGGCCGCCCGCGCCGCCGCACACCGGATGGCCACCCTGCTCGGCGAGCGGGTCGGCGACCGGATCGGGTACGCGGTACGCGGCGAGCGCCGGGTCGGCCCGCGTACCCGCGTCGAGGTGGTCACCACCGGTCTGCTGGTCCGCCGTCTGCACCACGACCCGGAGCTGCCGGGCGTGGACGCGGTAGTGCTCGACGAGTGCCACGAGCGGCACCTCGACGCCGACCTGGCGCTGGCGTTCAGCGTCGAGGCCCGCGCGACGCTGCGCCCGGACCTGTGGCTGCTGGCGATGTCGGCCACCCCGCGGACGGACCGGTTCGCCGCGCTGCTCGGCGCCGGTGACCCCGCCCCCGTGGTACGCGCCGAGGCTGCGCTGCACCCGGTCGAGCGGGTGTGGGCGCCGCCGCCGCGCCCGGTGACGCCGCCCGGCGCGGGCCGGGTCGACCCGGCGCTGCTCGACCACGTGGCCGCCACGGTCCGCCGGGCGCTGCGCGAACGCGACGGTGACGTGCTGGTCTTCCTGCCCGGCGCGGGCGAGATCGGCGCCGTCGCGCGCCGCCTGGCCGACCTGCGCGACATCGCGGTACTGCCCCTGCACGGCCGGCTGCCCGGGCCCGCCCAGGACGCGGCGCTCACCCCGGCCGCCGGACGGCGCGTGGTGCTCGCGACCGCGGTGGCGGAGAGCAGCCTGACCGTCCCCGGGGTCCGGGTGGTGGTGGACGCCGGACTGAGCCGGGTGCCCCGCACCGACCTGGCCCGAGGGCTGGGCGCGCTGGTCACGGTGCCGGTGTCGCGGGCCGGGGCCACCCAGCGCGCCGGCCGGGCCGGGCGGGAGGCGCCCGGCGCGGTCTACCGCTGCTGGTCGGAGGCGGCACACGAACGGCTCGCCCCGCAGCCCGAACCGGAGATCGCCACCGCCGACCTGACCGGGTTCGCGCTGGAGCTGGCGGCCTGGGGCACACCGGACGGCACCGGGCTGGCGCTGCCCGACCCGCCGCCGGCGGCGGCGCTGACCGTGGCGCGGGAGACGCTGACCACGCTCGGCGCGGTGGACCACGACGGCCGGATCACCGCGCGGGGGCGGGCGGTCGCCGCGGCGGGCACGCATCCCCGGCTGGCGCGGGCGCTGCTGGACGGCGCACCCCGGGTCGGTGCCGACCGGGCCGCCCAGGTGGTGGCGATCCTCGGCGAGGACACGCTGGGCGGGACCGGGGACGACCTGCCCGCCCGCTGGCGACGGCTGCGCGACGGCGCCGACCCGGCCGCCACCGCCCGCTGGCGCGCCGAGGTACGCCGCCTGCGCGCCGCCCTGCCCGCCGACGGCACCGAGCGGGAGCGCCTGCCCGACGATCTGGCCGCGGGGCTGCTCGCCGGGCTCGCGTACCCGGAACGGCTGGCCCGGGCGCGGCGGCCGGGCGGGTCCGCGTACCTGATGGCCGGCGGCACCGCGGCGGAGCTGGCGCCCGGGTCGGGGCTGGCCGGGTCGGCGTGGCTGGCCGTCGCGGTGGCCGACCGCTCCCCGGCGCGCCTGCCGCCCGGGTGCGGCTGGCCGCGCCGATCGACGAGGCGACCGCCCGGGAGGCCGGGGCCGCGCTGCTGGACACCGGGCGGGAGGTGGCCTGGTCCGGCGGGGACGTGGTGGCCCGCGAGGTGGTCCGGCTCGGCGCTGTCGAGCTGGTCGACCGGCCGCTGACCGCGCCGGAACCGGAGCTGGTCGCGGCGGCGCTGCTGGACGGGCTGCGGCAGGAGGGGACGGGACTGCTGCGGTGGACGCCCGAGGCGACCGCGCTGCGCCACCGGCTGGCGTTCTGCCGCCAGGCGCTCGGTGACGACTGGCCGGACGTCTCCGACGTGGCCCTGCTCGCCGAGGCGCCGGCCTGGCTCGGCCCGGAGCTGGCCCGCGCCCGGCGCCGGGCCGACCTGCACCGGGTGGACGTGACGGCGGCGCTGCGGCGGCTGCTGGACTGGCGGCAGGCGGCGCGGCTGGACGAGCTGGCCCCGGAGCGGGTCGAGGTGCCCAGCGGCTCGCGGATCCGGGTCGACTACGCCGACCCGGCCGCCCCGGTGCTGGCGGTCAAGCTGCAGGAGACGTTCGGCTGGCGGGACGTGCCGCGCATCGCCGGCGGGCGGGTGCCGGTGCTGCTGCACCTGCTCTCCCCCGCGGGACGGCCGGTGGCGGTCACCGCGGACCTGGCGTCGTTCTGGCGCACCGGCTATCCGCAGGTGCGCTCGGAGTTGCGCGGACGCTACCCGCGCCATCCCTGGCCGGAGGACCCGACCACGGCCGAGCCGACCCGGAGGGCTGCGCCGCGCCGGCGGTGAGGGCTACTCCTCGACGACGTCGGCGATCACGACGGTGATGTTGTCCGGGCCGCCGGCGCGCAACGCCAGGTCGATCAGCCGGGCCGCGCAGGCGTCGCGTTCCGGCTGCTCGCTGAGCACCTCGGTGAGCGTGTCGGCGCGGACCACGTTGGAGAGGCCGTCGCTGCACAGCAGCCAGCGGTCACCGGCCCGGGGCACCATCGTGGCGTACGACGGCGACACCTCGTCGCCCTGCAACGCCTGGGTCACCACCGCCCGCCGGGGGTGGCTGCTGGCCTGCTCGGCGGTGATGACGCCCTGGTCGACGAGCATCTGCACGAACGTGTCGTCGCGGGTGACCTGCTTGAGCACGCCCTCGCGGTAGAGGTAGGCCCGGGAGTCGCCGACGTGCGCCAGCGCGAGGCAGCTGCCGGTGCGGGCGAACAGCAGCGCGGTGAGCGTGGTGCCCATGCCCTGGCGTTCCGGGTCCTCCTCGACGGCCCGGCGGATCTGCGCGGTGGCCACTTCGATCCCGCCCTGGAGCGCGGCGACGAGCGCGTGTTCCGGCGTCTCCACGTCCAGCGGGGCGATCGCGTCGATGGCGATGCGGCTGGCCAGGTCGCCGGCCGCCATGCCGCCCATGCCGTCGGCGACCGCGACCAGCCAGGCACCCGCGTGCTGCGCGTCCTGGTTACCGCTGCGGATCAGCCCACGGTCGCTCGCTCCGACGGAACGAAGCTTCAGGGTCATGGGTCGCAGCCTGCCAGGTCGAGGGCTCGGATGTCTCTAGGAGATCACTGACATCGTACGTGGCGCGCCGAACCGCACCGCGCGAGGGCGCGCGTGCCCCATCGGGCCGGATCGATTGACAGCGGCGGAACGCGGTGGAAACATCGGGCTGATATTGGGAGCGCTCCCAGCTCCCGGTCTCCCCCACCACCCCCCGAGCACGGAAGGAACCTCCGTGACCCGATCCCGTCGTCGGCTCGCCGCACTCGCGGCCACCACGCTGGCGCTCACCGGCCTCACCGCCGGCCCGGCGAGCGCCGAGGTGCCGCCGGACGCCCCCGAACAACTTCGAAACGGCGACTTCAGCGCCGGCGTCTCCCCCTGGTTCTCCTACGGCACCGGCGACCTCGCGGTCGTCGACGGCCGCCTCTGCACCTCCGTCGCGGCGGGCACCGCCAACCCGTGGGACGCCGGCATCGGCCAGGACGCGGTGCCGCTGACCCAGGGCGCCGAATACGAACTGTCCTTCGACGTCTCCGCGACCCCCGGCGCGCCCCTCAAGGCGGTGCTCCAGCTCGGCAGCGCCCCCTACACCACGTACGCCAGCGTCGACGCCACAGCCACCGGCACCGCGCAGCGCGTCACCACCACGTTCACCTCACCGGCTGACAACCCCACCGCCCAGCTGATCTTCCAGATCGGCGGCAGCGCCCAGGCGCAGACGTTCTGCCTGGACAACGTGTCGCTGCGCGGCGGGGAGCCGGCACCTCCGTACGAGCCGGACACCGGTCCCCGGGTCCGGGTCAACCAGGTCGGCTACCTGCCCGGCGGGCCGAAGCACGCCACAGTGGTCACCGAGGCCACCGACGCGCTGCCGTGGCAGCTGAAGTCGGCCGGCGGCACCGTGGTGGCCAGCGGCGAGACCACGCCGCGCGGCACCGACGCCGCCTCGGCGCAGAACGTGCAGACGGTCGACTTCTCCGCGTACCGCACGCCGGGCACCGGCTACACGCTGACCGTGGACGGCGAGACCAGCCACCCGTTCGACATCTCCGGCGCGCTCTACGACCGGCTGCGCTCCGACTCGCTGCAGTTCTTCTACGCCCAGCGCAGCGGCATCGAGATCGACGGCGACCTGATCGGCGAGGAGTACGCCCGCCCGGCCGGCCACCTCGGCGTCGCGCCCAACCAGGGTGACACCGACGTGCCGTGCAAGGCCGGCGTCTGCGACTACTCGCTGGACGTACGCGGCGGCTGGTACGACGCGGGCGACCACGGCAAGTACGTCGTCAACGGCGGCATCGCCACCTACCAGCTCCTGAGCACGTTCGAGCGGACCAAGACCGCCGAGACCGCCGACGGCGGCGCCGCCCTGGGCGACTCCACGCTGCGGCTGCCCGAGCGCGGCAACGACGTGCCGGACGTGCTCGACGAGGCGCGCTGGGAGCTGGAGTTCCTGCTGCGCATGCAGGTGCCCGCGGGCAAGCCGCTGGCCGGGATGGTCCACCACAAGATCCACGACCGGAACTGGACCGGCCTGCCGCTGCAGCCCCAGGACGACCCGGAGCCGCGCGAGCTGCACGCGCCGTCCACCGCCGCCACGCTGAACCTGGCCGCCGTCGCCGCGCAGTGCCAGCGGCTGTACGCCCCGTACGACGCCGCGTTCGCCGCGCGCTGCGGCACCGCCGCGAAGACCGCGTACGCGGCGGCCAAGGCGAACCCGGCGATCTACGCGCCGGCCAGCGACAGCACCGGCGGCGGCGCGTACGACGACACCAACGTCAGCGACGAGTTCTACTGGGCCGCGGCCGAGCTGTGGCTGACCACCGGCGACAAGGCGTACCTGGCCGACGTCACCGGCTCGCCGCTGCACACCGCCGACGTGTTCGCCCCGAACGGCGCGTTCGGCTGGCAGAGCGTCGCCGCGCTGGGCCGCATGGACCTGGCCACCGTGCCGAACACGCTGCCGGCCGCGGAGAAGACCCGCATCCGCGAGTCGATCACCGCCGCCGCCGACAGCTACCTGGCCACGATCGCCGGCCAGGCGTACGGGCTGCCGTTCCCGGGCAGCGCCGACGCGTACGTCTGGGGCAGCAACAGCAACCTGGTGAACAACGCGATCGTGCTGGCCACCGCGTTCGACCTGAGCCGGGACGCGAAGTACCGGGACGGCGCGGTGCAGGCCGCCGACTACCTGTTCGGCCGCAACGCGCTGAACATGTCGTACGTGACCGGGTGGGGCGAGCAGCACGCCCGCAACCAGCACAGCCGGATCTTCGGCCACCAGCTGAACCCGGACCTGCCGCGCCCGCCGGCCGGTTCGCTCGCCGGTGGTCCGAACGCCGCCCTGCAGGACCCGTTCGCGGCGAGCCTGCTCGCCGGGTGCGCGCCGATGTTCTGCTTCGTCGACGACATCAACTCGTACGCGACGAACGAGGTGGCGATCAACTGGAACTCGGCGCTGGCCTGGCTCGCGTCGTTCCTGGCCGACCAGGGTGACGCGGGCGCGGTCCCGGCGCCGTCCTGTGCGGTCACCTACACCACGCACGGGAGCTGGCCGTCCGGCTTCACCACCCAGGTGACGGTGCGCAACACCGGCACCACGGCGGTGAACGGGTGGAGCCTGCGCTGGGCGTTCCTCGGCGACCAGAAGGTGGACCACGCGTGGTCGGCGCAGCTCGGCCAGAGCGGCGCCACCGTCACCGCGAAGAACATGTCCTGGAACGCGAAGCTGGCGCCGGGCGCGTCCACCACGTTCGGCTTCAACGGCACCGCCTCCCGGTTCCCCAACCCGGATCCGGGGCTGGTCACCCTGAACGGCAAGGCCTGCACGGTCTCCTGACCGAGCTGACCGGGCGCCATCGCAGGACCGGGTACGGTCCTGCGATGGCGTACCTGTTCCTGCTCGGCGCGATCACCGCCGAGGTGATCGGCACCAGTCTGCTCAAGGCCACCGACGGCTTCACCCGCCTCTGGCCGACGCTCGGCCTCGCCGTGGCGTACCTGTCCGCGTTCGGGCTGCTCTCGCTGGCCGTGAAGGACATCCCGGTCGGTGTCGCGTACGCGGTCTGGTCCGGCCTCGGCACCGCCGCCATCATGGCAATCGGCGCGGCGTTCCTCGGTGAGCCGCTGAGCGTGACGAAGGTGGTCGGGGCGGGACTGGTCATCGCCGGGGTGGTGGTGCTCAACCTCGGCGGCGCGCACTGAGCACGGCCCGGCTCAGGCCGGCAGCCCCGCCGCGCGCAGCAGCCGGAGCTGCCCGATCTCGGCCACGTTCTTCATCAGCTCGGCGTTCACCCACGCGGCCAGGTCCGCGACGGTGAGCCCCGCGTCGGCGGGCCAGGGGTACGCGGACGGCCGGTCCAGGTCGTCCTCGGCCAGCGCGTCCAGCGCGCCCGCCCACTCCGTCCGCAGCTCCCGCAGCCAGGCGAGCGTGTCGTCCCCCGGCCCGGGCCAGCGGATGTCGTCGCGTTCCCGCGCCGGCCGCTGCCGCACGTGGTCGGCGGCGACCGACCACCACCAGCCGATGTGCCAGGTGAGCCAGGCGATCGTGGGCACCGGCACCGGATCCGGCTCGGTGTCGGCCCAGGCCGGGCTCCACCCGCCCGCCGGGTCCCGGCGCATCGTCCAGCAGAGTGCGGCCGGCTCCCAGAGGAAGTCCGCCGGCTCCAGCCGGTCGAGGTGGTACTCGGCGAGCGCCCAGGTCAGATCGAACTGCCGGCGCAGCAGGGCGGTCACGGAGGCGGGCACCGCGCGATCGTGGCACGGCAGGCGCCCCCGGTCGACCGGTTAACCCGCCGCGCGGGGTCGGCGTGTTGCCCGGGTTCGGCGTGTCGCCCCGGAAGAGAAGGGTTTCCCCTCCGGCGTTATGCCTCTCAGGCATATTCATGACTGAGAGGCATAGCGCTCAGAGCTCATCCTTCCCGCGGTGCCTGCCGACCGCGCGTCACCCCGCTGACGAGAATCCGGTGGACTCGCACACGCACGTGCGCGACCGTGACCTTCGTGGGCGGCGACGCGGAACGTCGGGTGTGGGCGGCAATGCCAGCCGGTAGCCGCGAGGCGCTCGCCGCGATCCCGGCGGCGGACCTGCGAACGCTGCTTCTCGGCGTCGCCCGGGACCGCGCCGGGGCCGTCCGTCCCGCGCAGGTGCTGCGGCGCTGGAATGAGGACCGCTTCGTCCGGCCGTCCGCTGCCGACCCGCGTGTGCTGTCCCGCTTGGAGGGTCGGATCTGGGCGCTGTTGCCGCCGGATGCGGCAGGGGTGGAGTTGTCGCCGGTGGCGCCACTCGGCACCTGCGCCGCCGTCGCACCGGTCAGCCAGCACCGGATCGTCTCCACGATGCGCGGCACGGAGGTGGTCAGCGACCCGACGAACGCCTTGGCGGTGGAGGCAGCGGCGCGCCGCAGCCAGGCCGACGAGGTGCACCTGGCCGCGATGCACCGGGTGCTGCGGGCACAGGACTTCGGTCCTGACGCGTCCACCCACTTCCGGCTCTGCGCGCTGGTCTCCACCACACGGGACACCGGTTCGGGGCGCACCGAGGCCCGACTGCTTCTGCGGCATCTCACCTTCTGGCGCACCGTGCTGACCGAGCTGGCTCCGGCGGCCGCACCGCGGTTGCACGTCACGGCCCTGGACCCGATCGTCGGCGAACGGCTCCACGACACCGTCCGGCCCGCGTTCGGCGACAGCCTTGTTCCCCTGCACGACGAGCCGGAGCGAAAACGCGGTCGCGGCTACTACCGGGGCGCCGCGCTGCGCGTCTCGCTGCACGACGACAAGCGGGATGTCGGTGACGGCGGCTTCACCGACTGGACCGCCCGACTGCTCGGCGACGCCAAGGAGCGCTGCCTGATCTCCTGCCTGGCGACCGAACGCCTCGCCGACTTGACACCTTGGTCCGACGGACGCTGAACGGCGCGCTCACCGGAGCGCGGGGATTGATCCGCGGGGTGAGCGGCATCGCTTTGTCCAGGGCACCGCGACAGCCGACCCGCGCCTAGCGTCGACCTCATGGCCCCGGCCGGACCCCGCTGATGGGCCGGCCGGGCGCTCTACCTGGCCCGGAACGTGGGACTGGCTCGTACGCGACGGACGGGGTGGCGATCAACCGGAACGTGGCACTGCCCCGATGCCCGGTCGACGGTCAACCGCTCAGTCGGGTAGGCGTGCGGGGACGGGGCGGCGCATCGCGATCCGCTCGGCCGGGTCGAGGCCCAGCGCCGCCTCGGCGGCCAGCAGCTCGATCAGGCCGGGCGTCAACTCCGCGCCGCTCAGCTCGCGGAATCCGCACCGCACGTAGTAGGGCCCGTTCCACGGCACCGAGCGGAACGTGGTCAGCGTCAACGCCGGCAACCCCTGCGACGACGCCCACACCGCCACCCGGTCGAGCAGACGCCGCCCGATGCCACGGCGGGCGTACGCCGGATCGACGCTGAGCTGCTGCACGTGCGCCGCGCCGTCGACCAGATCGGCGAGCACGAACGCGATCGGCCGGTCGGCCGGGTCGGTCGCCACCCACAGCCGGCCGGCGCGCTGCCCGGCGGCCAGCGCCTCCACCGGCAGCGGCGGCATGTCGGCCACCAGGGTCATGCCGATCTCCCGGAACGGGGTGCCGGAAGCCACCTCGATCCGCTGCACCTCGGTCAGTTCCTCGGCCCTGGCGATCCTGCTGCGCTCCACGGCGCCGACCCTGGCAGAGCGGGGACTGGCAGGCGAGCGGATTTCCCGCACCGCGCTCGCTCCGGATGTTTCGGCGGTGACCGGCGGCGGCGACGCCCGGCGGGCTCGCGGTGTGACAGGCGTCGCCCCCCGCGGGGCTCCGGGCCAGCCGGAACAGTCCTAGCGTCGACCCCATGGCCCCCGCCGGACCCCGCTGATGGGACGCGTCTCGCCGCTCCCGCCGCCCGGGCCGCTACGCACCCTCGCGTACGCCACGCTGGTCAACACGGTCGGCGCGGGCCTGTGGCTGGCGGGCGGGGCGCTCTACCTGACCCGGGACGTGGGCCTCTCCGCCACCTCGGTGGGCGCCGGGCTCACCGTCGCCGGGCTGGTCGGGCTGAGCGCGAGCGTGCCGCTGGGCGCGCTGGCCGACAGGTGGGATCCGCGTACGCTCCGGGCCGTCCTCCAGGTGGGCCAGGCGGTCGCCGCGCTCGCGTACCTGCTGGTCGGCTCGTTCCCGGCGTTCCTGGCGGTGGCGGTGCCGGAGGCGCTGCTCGCGGCCGGCAACCTGGCGGTACGGGCGGCGCTCGTCGCGGCGGTGGGCGGCCCGGACGGCCGGGTGCACGCCTTCGCCACGCTGCGCGCGGTGGCGAACCTGGGCATCACCGTCGGTACCGCGCTGGCCGGAATCGCGCTCGCGGTGGACACGCACCGGGCGTACCAGGTGCTCGTGGTCGGCAACGCGGCCACCTACCTGCTCTCGGCGGCACTGCTGCTGCGCCTGCCGCCGCAGCCGGCCGCCGACGCGCGCCGGGCCACGGCGGCGAGGCCGGCACCCGACGCGGAGACGACGCCCGGAACGATGACGACCGGCGGCGGCACCCGACGCGGACCGGGCGCGCGGCGGCGCGGCGGACCGCTGCGGGACGGACGGTTCCTCGCGGTGAGCGGCGCGTCGGCGGTGCTGAGCACGCACGTGACGGTGCTCGTGCTCGTCGTGCCGCTGTGGACGGTGGACCGCGCCGGCGCGCCGCCGCCCGTGGTGTCGGCGGTGCTGCTCGCCAACACGGTCCTCACCGTGCTGCTCGCGGTCCGGCTGAGCCGGGGCGCGGAGCGGGCCGCGCCGGCCGCCCGGAAGCTGCGCCGGGCCGGGCTGGTGCTCGCCGCGGCGACACCCCTGTACGCCGTGACCGGCGTCCTGCCGGTGCTCCCGGCGGTCGTCCTGCTGCTCGTGGCCACGGCGGTGTGGACGGTGGGCGACCTGTGGCACGGCGCGGCCGGCGCGGGCCTCGCCTACGACCTGGCCCCACCCGGGGCGATCGGGGCCTACCAGGGCGCCGACGGCCTGCTCGCCGGGCTGGCCCAGGCGCTCGGCCGGGGCCTGCTCACGCTGCTGGTGCTCGGCGGCGGTCCGGCCGGCTGGCTGGTCCTCGGCGGGGTCTTCGCCGCCGCCGGGCTGGCCGCCCCGGCGCTGGCCCGCCGGGCGATCGCCAACCGGCCGGCGCCGGAGGCCCGGCCCGCCGGGGTGCCCGGGTGAGCGGCGTGTAGCAGCATGGCGGCATGACCGACCAGCAGAGCATCACGATCCGCCCGGGTGGGCCCGGCGACGCCCCGACGCTGCTCCGGCTTCTCGACAGCGCCACCGCCTGGCTGGCCGAACTCGGGCGTACCGACCAGTGGGGCACCGAGCCGGCGTCGATCGACCCGCGCCGCATCGCCCAGGCCGACGCGTGGGCGGCCGGGAACGGCCTGTACCTCGCGGAGATCGACGCGACGGTGGTGGGCGCGCTGGTGGTGGGCGCGGCGACCGAGTACGTGCCGCCGGCCACCGAACCGGAGCTGTACGTGAACCTGCTGGTCACCGACCGGGCGTACGCGGGGTACGGGATCGGGGCGCGGTTGCTGGCGTACGCGGCGGAACTGGCCCGCGACCGCGGCGTCGGCCTGCTGCGGGTCGACTGCTTCCGCAGCCCGGACCGGGCGCTCGTGCGGTTCTACGAGCGCTGCGGGTTCACCGCCACCGAGCCGTTCACGGTGGAGCGGCCGGGCCGCCCGACGTGGACCGGGCAGGTGCTGGAGCGCCGGGTCGGCTGAGTCAGCCGATCTCCTCGTCCACGAAGCACCAGCGCCACGACTCCCCCGGCTGCACCGACCGCATCACCGGGTGCCCGGTGGACTCGAAGTGCTTCGTGGCGTGCTGGTACGGCGACGAGTCGCAGCAGCCCACGTGCCCGCAGGTCAGGCAGGCGCGCAGGTGCACCCAGTCCGGGTTGCCGATCGCCACGCAGTCCGGGCACTCGGTCGTGGTGCCGGGCTCGGCGGTGCCCGCCTCGGCCAGGTGCTGGCAGCTCATTCGACGACCTCCTGTCGCAGCATGGACTCCTCCAGATCCAGATCACGGTAGGCGCGGGTGAGCACCTCCTCCGGGATCTGGCCGGAGTCGCGGGCGGCCCGGAACACCTCCCGCTCCGCGTCGATCATCTCCTGCCGCAGGCGCGCGTACGCCTGGGAGGGGGTTTCCCGTTCGGTGCCGCCCAGTCGCTCCCAGGCCAGGTTGGCGCGGGAGGTGGTCAGCCCGCGCAGGCGTTCCACCACCGCCTCCGGCGCGCCCTCGGCCAGCTCGTCGAGGCGTTCCCGGGCGGCCCGGCTGGCCCGCTGCTGCACCCCGGCGGCGGACAGCGCGTCCTGCACCGGGTCGTCCGGCGGCAGCCGCAGCCGCCGCGCCAGCCAGGGCAGCGTGGCGCCCTGCCCGACAAGCGTCGCGACGATCACCGCGAAGGCCAGCCAGATGAGCAGCGCACGCGGGTACGGCGCGTCGTCGGCGAGGGTGAGCGGCAGGCCCAGCGCGGCAGCGAGCGTCACCACGCCCCGCATGCCGGCCCAGCCGATGACGACGGGGAACTGCACCGGCGGCACCGGGTCGCGCCGGCGGATCCGGGGCACGAGGCGGGCCAGGTAGGTGGCCGGGAACACCCAGACGAACCGGGACAGGAAGACGGCGGCCAGCACCCCGGCGGTGATCGCGGCCAGCGAGCCGATCGGCTCGTCGAGGTCGCGGACCACCTCCGGCAGTTGCAGGCCGACCAGCAGGAACACCAGTCCTTCGAGGAGGAACCGGATCAGCCGCCAGAACGCGGTCACCTGCAGCCGGGAGGCCGCCGACAGCAACAACGGCAACTTGTGCCCGATACCGAGGCCGGTCACCACCACAGCGACCACGCCGGAGGCGTGGATCTCCTCGGCGGCGAAGACCACGGCGAACGGCACGATCAACGACAGCGCGTTGTCCAGCACCGGGTCGGTGATGCGCTTGTGCAGGTAGCCGAAGACCACCACGCCCAGCAGACCGACCAGGATGCCGCCGCCGGCCGCGACGACCACCTCCCGGGCCACCGCGCCGACGCCGACGCCACCGGTGGTGGCGGTCGCGGCGACGATCGCCACCCGCAGCAGCACCAGCGCGGTGGCGTCGTTGACCAGGCTCTCGCCCTCCAGGATGGTGACGACCCGCCGGGGCAGGCCGACCCGCCGGGCCACCGCGGTGGCGGCGACCGCGTCCGGCGGCGCCACCACCGCGCCGAGCGCCAGGCAGATCGCGTACGGCAGTCCGGGCAGGAACCAGTGCACGACGGTGCCCACCACGAACGCGGTGAAGATGACCAGCCCGACGGCGAGCAGCAGGATCGGCCGCAGGTTGAGCCGGAACGCCGGCACCGACGTCTCCAACGCCGCCACGTAGAGCAGCGGCGGCAGGATGCCCACCAGCACCAGGTCCGGGTCCAGCCGCACGTGCGGGAAGAACGGCAGGAACGACAACGCGAGGCCGAGCACCACCAGCAGGATCGGCGCCAGCAGGCCGAGCCGGCGGGCCAGCGCCGCACCGAAGGTCGCGATGGCCAGGAAGACCACGACCTCGAACAGAGCATCCACGAACGACGAGCCTATGTGCCGCGGCGCCGATGTGTGATCAGGCGGCGGAGCGCAGCTTCGGCAGCACCTCGGCGCCGAACGTGTCGATGAAGGCGCGCTGCTCCTGCCCGACGTGGTGCAGCGCGATCTGGTCGAAGCCCAGCGCCACGTACTCCTCCAGCCAGCCGATGTGCCGTCCCAGGTCGGCGGAGACGTTCACCGTCTCGGCGACCTTCGACATCGGCACGTCGGCGCTCGCCACGTCGAAGTGCTCGGGGGTTTCCAGATCCCAGCAGACCGGCGGCGCGAACACGTTGCTGCGCCACTGCTCGTACGCGATCGCCTCGGCCTGTTCCTGCTCGGGCGCCCAGCTCACGTGCACCTGCAGGTGCAGCGGGCCGCGTCCGCCCGCGTCCCGGTAGGCGTCGATCATCTGCCGCAGGTGCTCGACCGGCGCGTTGACGGTGATCAGTCCGTCCGCCCACTCGGCGCACCAGCGCGCGGTGGCGACGCTGACCGCGGCGCCGACCAGCGCGGGCGGCTCCTCCGGCCGGGTCCACAGCTTCGCCCGGTCCACTGTGACGAGGCCGTCGTGGCTGACCTCCTCGCCGGCGAGCAGCGCCCGGATCACGTCGACGCACTCGCGCAGCCGGGCGCTGCGGACGTCCTTGCGGGGCCAGACCTCGCCGGTGATGTGCTCGTTCGCGGCCTCACCGGTGCCCAGCGCGGCCCAGAATCGTCCCGGGTACATGGCGCCGAGCGTGCCGATGGCCTGCGCGATGATCGCCGGGTGGTAGCGCTGGCCGGGCGCGTTCACCACGCCGAAGGACAGGTTCGTGGCCTGGAGCGCGGCGCCGAGCCAGGACCAGGCGAACCCGGACTGGCCCTGCCGCTCGCTCCACGGCGAGAAGTGGTCGGAGCACATGGCCGCGTCGAAGCCGGCGCGCTCGGCGTGGATCACCGCCTCCAGCAGCCGGGCCGGGTGGATCTGCTCGTGGGATGCGTGGAAGCCGAACGCCGTCATGGTGGGCACTCCTACCCACCACGGGGGAGATGTAAGCAGGGGCCCCTTCTTAACGCCTCCGGTAGAGGAAGGGGCCCCTGTTAACACCTCACTCGGAGTGCGCCCCGGCGCCCGCGCCGGCCTGGCCCTCGCCGATCCACACGGTCTTGGTGTTGCAGAACTCGCGCATCCCGGCGGCGGACAGCTCGCGGCCGTACCCGGAGTTCTTCACACCGCCGAACGGCAGCTCCGGATAGGACGTGGTCATGCCGTTGATGAAGACGTTGCCGGCGTCCAGGTCGACGGCGAAGCGCTCCTGCTCGGCCGGGTCGTTGGTCCAGGCGTTGGAGCCGAGGCCGAAGCTGGTGCCGTTGGCGACAGCGATCGCCTCGTCGTACGAGCCGACCCGGTAGAGCCCGGCGACCGGCCCGAACACCTCCTCGCTCCACATCCGCATCTCCGGGCGCAGGTCGGTGACCACCGTCGGCGGGTAGTACCAGCCGTCCCCGGCCGGCTTCTCGCCGCCGCAGAGCACCGTCGCGCCCTGGTCCACCGCGTCGGTGACCTGGGCGTGCACCTCGTCGCGGCCGCGTTCGCTGGCCAGCGGGCCGACGTCGGTGCCGTCGTCCATCGGGTCGCCGACGCGCAGCGCCGCCATCCGGGCGGCGAACTTCTCGGCGAACGCGTCGAAGACGTCGGTGTGCACGATGAACCGCTTCGCGGCGATGCAGGACTGCCCGTTGTTCTGGCAGCGGGCGGTGGTGGCGACCTCGGCGGCGGTGTCCAGGTCGGCCGAGGGCATCACCACGAACGGGTCGCTGCCGCCCAGCTCCAGCACCGTCTTCTTGATCTCCCGGCCGGCGATCTGGGCGATGGACCGGCCGGCCGGCTCGCTGCCGGTGAGGGTCGCGGCGCGGACGCGGGGGTCGCTGAGGATCCGGTCGACCGCGTCCGAGCCGACCAGCAGCGTGGTGAACGCGCCCTCTCCGAAGCCGGCCCGGCGGAACAGGTCCTCCAGGTAGAGCGCGGTCTGCGGAACGTTGGAGGCGTGCTTGAGCAGGCCGGTGTTGCCCGCCATCAGCGCCGGGGCGGCGAACCGCATCACCTGCCACAGCGGGAAGTTCCACGGCATCACCGCGAGCACCGGGCCGATCGGCTGGTAGCGCACGTACGCCCGCTTCGCCTTGACCGCGGCGGCGTCGGCCGGCTCGTCCGCGAGCATCCGGGGCGCGTTCTCGGCGTAGAAGCGGCAGGCGGTGGCGCACTTGGTGACCTCCGCCTTGGCGGCGGCGTACGTCTTGCCCATCTCGGTGGTCATCAGCCGGGCCGTCTCGTCGCGCTCGGCGTCGAGCAGGTCGGCGGCGGCGGTGAGCCAGCGGGCCCGCTGCGCGATGGTGGTGTCGCGCAACTGCCGGAAGGCGAGGTCGGCCCGCTCGATCGCGGCGTCGATCTGCTCGTCCGACATCGCCTCGTACGTCTTGAGCACCTGTCCGGTGGCGGGATTTGTGGTGGCGATGGGCATCTCGTACTCCTGTCACTCGAACAGCGAGTGCCGCACGCCCGGTTCCTCCCGGCGGCGCGCGGCGCGGCGGCGCTGAATCACGACCAGGTCGACCACCGCCACCACGGCGAGCAGCACGCAGACGACACCCAGCCAGACGATGTTCGCGGCGAACGCGAGCACCGCGAAGACGGTCATCACGACCAGACCGAACGTGGCGAGCGCGAGCCGCAGGTTCAGCGCGCTGTTCGCGTGGCCGACCGTGCCACGGGCGCGACGGGGCTGTGATCGGGTCATTCCTGGGGCCTACCCCGGCACGGGCGGGGATAACCGGTCGGGGCGGGACCGCCGGTGATCCGGGACACCCGGCGGGCAGGCGCCGGATGCGCCCGGCGGGCGGGTGCGTTACATCGGTGCGCCGGTACCGGCGGAGATCCCGCGGACGGTGGAGAGGATGGCATGACCACGACGCAGGCCGTACCCGTGACCGTCGCCGTGTCCCGGCGCGCCGACCCGGCGCGTACCGACGAGGTGGTGGCGTGGATGCGGGCCGGGACGGCGCTCGCGGAGAGCTTCCCCGGCTTCCTCGGCGCCGGTTTCGTCCGCAGCGCCCCCGGCTCGGGCGAGTGGCACGTGATGTACCGCTTCGCCGACGCGGACACGCTGCGCGGCTGGGAGGACTCGCCGCAGCGGCGCTGGTGGCTCAGCTCGGCGCAGGGCATCGTCGAGCACACCCGGGTGGAGCGGCGCACCGGCATCGAGGGCTGGTTCGACCCGCCGGTGGACCACGTGGTCGAGACGTTCGGCGAGCCGGAGCCGGCCGCGCCGCCGCGCTGGAAGCAGGCGGTCACGATCTGGCTGGCGTTCTTCCCGCTCAGCCTGGCCGCCACGCTGCTGACCACCCGGTTCCTCGCCGGCGTGCCGCTGGCCGGGCGGACGCTGCTGATGACGCTCGTGCTCACCCCGCTGATGACCTACCTGGTGCTGCCCCGGATCACCCGGTTGCTGCACCGGTGGCTGCACGGCCGGCCCGCGCCGACACGACAGATGTGAACGACGGTGGTCGATGCCCGATAGCCGACAGAACCGCCGCCGGAGCCCCGCCGGGGCATAGGGTCGACGCGCCCGTTGCCGCCGCCGGACGGGGGACCGATGAGACGCTGGATCACCGCACTGGCCTGCCTGGCGGCGCTCGTCGCGCTGGCCTGTGACGGCTCCGGCGACGCGTCGCCCCGGCCCTCCGGCACGCCGCGCCCCGGCGAGCCCGGGGTGCTGGTCGCGCTGGGCGACTCGGTCACCACCGGCTACGGCTCCTGCCTGGTGCTGGTGAGCTGCGAACGCCACTCCTGGTCGACCGGGGACGGCCTGCGGGTGAAGAGCCTCTACCGGCGGCTGCGCGCCGACGCGCCGGGGCTGCGGGCGTACAACCGGGCCGCGCCGGGAGCCCGCGCGGCCGCGCTGACCGGCCAGGCCCGGTCGGCGGTACGCGACAAGGCCGACCTGGTCACCGTGCTGATCGGAGCGAACGACGCCTGCCGGGGCGACGTCGACGACATGACACCCGTGGCGACCTTCCGCGACCAGGTCGACGCGGCGCTGGGCGTGCTGCGCGAGGGCCGCCCCAAGGCCCGGGTGCTGGTGGTCAGCATCCCGGACCTGTACCGGCTCTGGCAGATCGGGCACACCGAGCCCCGCGCCGTGCGGGCCTGGTCGCGGGGCGTCTGCCCGTCGCTGCTCGCAGGCGCCACGTCGAGAGCGCCCGCCGCGG
Organism: Micromonospora sp. CA-248089; assembly: GCF_050948515.1. Taxonomy (NCBI): domain Bacteria; kingdom Bacillati; phylum Actinomycetota; class Actinomycetes; order Micromonosporales; family Micromonosporaceae; genus Micromonospora; species Micromonospora sp. CA-248089. Next base: position 2,322,446 of record NZ_CP192016.1, on the reverse strand, counting down.
AGGCCCGCCGGGCCCGTGTGAAGGACCGGATCGAGGCGTACGACGGGCAACTGCGCGCCGCCTGCCGGGCCTACGGGTCACGCTGCCGGTGGGACGGCGGCGCGGTGCACCGCCACCGCTTCACGCTGGACCAGGTCAACGCGCTGGACTGGTTCCACCCGAACGCGGCCGGGCAGCGCCGGCTGGCCGAGGTGGCCTGGAACGCCTCCGGCTGGTCAGGGCTGACGCGGGCCCGGTAGCTGCTGCGGGCCGGCGGCGCGGTAGAGGGCGCGCGTACGGTCGGCCAGTTCCTTCGTGGCCGACGAGTTGGCCCAGGTGCCGAGCACGATCGCGGCACCCGGTACGACCTTGGCGAACATCCGCTTGGCGGCGCGCACCCCGGCCATCCTCGCCAGCCGGACGCCGAGCTGGAGCATCACCCGGCCCAGCGCGCGGTCACCGGCGGCGCCGAACAACGCCCCGGCCCGCTCCCGGCCGGCGGCGACCCCCAGCGCGAGGCGGGCGGTCGTGGCGGCCTTGTGCACCCGCTGGAGCACCAGCAGGTCGGTGGCCCGGTCGGGGTGCGCCGGGTCGGCGCCGTAGGCGGCCGCGACGTGCAGCACCAGCCGGGCCTGGGTCCAGGCCAGCACGCCCACGTCGATCACCGCGCCGGGCAGCCCGGCCGCGCCGGACACCGCACCGGAGAGCCGGGCGTGGTTGACGAACTTGCGGACCGCCTGGTCGGCGAGCTGCTCCGGTGGCACGCCCGGCCGCAGCGCGCGCTCCCGGGCGGCCCACTGGGCGGCTTCCGGGCCGAGCCGGCGTACCGCCTCCAGGGCCAGGTGCTCCGGCGCGTACTGCGGGTCCTCCCGCATCCGGTCCCACAGCTTGGCCGGTGGTGCCTCGGGCACCTCCACCGGCGGGACGGGGGCGGTGGGGACGGCGTTGGGCTCCCCGTCGACGGGGGCGGGGTCGGTCACGAAGGGCTCCGGAGGGCTCGTGCGGCGGGGGTGACGCGGGTCAGCGCCGGCGCGACTGCAGCCGGGTCGCGATCTGCCGCAGCCGGGCCTGGTTCTCCGGCTTCGACATCTCACGCCGGCCGCGATCGACCAGCTGCTGGCCCCGCGGCGATCGCAGGAAGGCGGTGATCCGTTGCATCAGCGACATGAGGGTCCTCCCGTCCCGCGGTCCCCTTCATGTGTACCTGGGACCGGCAAGCCCTCTGATACCCGAATCGGCCCTTCGGCAACCACCCGTCCGGGTCAGCCCAGGATCTCGGCCACCACTTCGCCGGCCCGCCACTCGTGCTGGGCGTACGCGTCCGGGAACGCCGAGATCTGCACTGCCTGGGCGGCCACCGAGAGCGGCAGGTCCTGCCAGCCGGGGATCTCGGCCAGCGCGGACAGGAACGCCTTCGTCGCGTACTCCGGGTCCATCAGCTGCTCGACGGTGCCCCAGCCGCTGCTCGGGCGCTGCTGGAACAGTCCGACCGAGTCGTGGTCCCAGCCGATCGCCTGGTGCGGGTAGCTCTGCGACTCGGGCAGGACGCCGCTGGCGTAGTTGAGCAGGGTGCTCTCCTGCATGGCGGTGGCCACCGCGATGACCAGGGCGCGGCGCGGCATGCCCATCTCCTTGCCGGCCTGCACGATCTTCTTGGCGTTGTTCATCTGGGTGCGGTCCAGGCCGGCGACCGGGACGATCTGCCGGACCGTCTTCTTCGGCTTGGGCTTGGCGGTCGCCTTCGGGCTCGCCGTCGCGGACGGGGCGGCGCTGGGGGTGGCGGGGGCGGTGCTCGGCCGGGCCATGGCCCGGGAGGCGGCGTCGGCCTCCGCGCGCTCGGCGACCTCCGTCGAGGGCGCCGGGTCGGCGGCGCGATCGGGGGCGCCGAAGCCGGCCTGGCTGACGCCGACCAGGCCCAGGCAGCAGGCCGCGCCGGTGGCGACCGCGAGCTTCGTCCGGCCGGGCCGGGGGTTCGTCGGCGCCCAGAAGCGGGTACGCCGGACCAGTCCCCGGAGCGTCGCCAGACGGTTGGTGGAGGGGGTATCGTCCGAACGGTCAGCCGGGCGGCCGGAGCCGAACGGGTCGTCGAGGTTGCCGTCGTTACGCATCCGACGAGGCTAGGCAGGGCAAACCGGGATCACCCAGGCCGAAAGGGTGGCCCTCGCCACACTTCGGCTGCCGCTAGCCCGACATCACCCCACAGCCCGCCGCAGGGCGTGACAGACCTCGGGAACCGGGCCAACCACCCGTGCGCCCGGCCCGGCGGTGACGCGGGCAGGAACCTCGCAGACCTCCCGGTCCCGCCCGATGATCGACTAACTCGTCCGTTCGGACGATCCGGATATGGGTCGCCGGACCGGGGCGTAGCCGAATCGTGATCATCATCCGGGCATCGGACGTGGCCGTAACGGAATGGACCACCCGTCCCGGTACGTTGGCCGAACCGGGGAGACCGCACGCTCGGCGCTCCCCCGTACGCGTCGACAGGGAGGACCCCACCGGTGCTCGATCCACACGAGCTCTACGAACTCACCGACGAGCTGCCCGAGCTCGGCCAGCCGGTGCTGATCCAGGCGCTCACCGGCTTCGTCGACGCCGGTAACGCCACCCGGCTGGCCCGGGAACAGCTGCTGACATCGCTCGACGCCCGGGTGATCGCCCGGTTCGACGTCGACCAGATGTTCGACTACCGCTCCCGCCGCCCGGTGATGACGTTCGTCGAGGACCACTGGGAGTCCTACGACGCCCCGGCGCTGGAGCTGCACCTGCTGCGCGACGACGACGAGACCCCGTTCCTGCTGCTCACCGGCCCGGAGCCGGACCTGCAGTGGGAGCGTTTCGTCGCCGCCGTCGCCGGGCTCAGCGCCCGCCTCGACGTCCGGCTCACCGTCGGGCTCAACTCGATCCCGATGGCGGTGCCGCACACCCGGCCCAGCGGCGTCACCGCGCACGCCACCCGCAAGGACCTGATCGCCGGGCACGAGCCGTGGCTGCAGAAGGTGCAGGTGCCGGCCAGCGTCGGCCACCTGCTGGAGTACCGCCTCGGCGAGCAGGGGCGCGACGCCCTCGGGTTCGCCGCGCACGTGCCGCACTACGTGGCCCAGGCCGAGTACCCGGCCGCCGCCGAGGCGCTGCTGTCCGCCGTGTCCCGCAGCACCGGCCTGCTGCTGCCCGTCGAGGCGCTGCGTACCGCCGCCGAGTCGGTCCGGGTGGAGATCGACCGCCAGGTCACCCAGACCGAGGAGGCGGCGACGCTGGTCCAGGCGCTGGAGGAGCAGTACGACACGTTCGCCCGCGGCCGGGGCGAGAAGAGCCTGCTCGCCGGCGAGACCGGTCCGCTGCCCACCGCCGACGAACTCGGCGCCGAGCTGGAACGCTTCCTCGCCGAGCAGACCCGCCCCGGCGACACCCCGGAGCGCTGAGGCGGCGGGGCGGGCGGGGATGCGGCAGGCTGGGGACATGCGCCTGGCGACCTGGAACGTCAACTCGGTGAAGGCCCGCCTGCCCCGGCTGCTCGACTGGCTGGCCACCACGAAGCCCGACGTCGTGTGCCTGCAGGAGACCAAGTGCCCCGACGGGGCCTTCCCGGTCGCCGAGGTGGGTGAGCTGGGCTACGAGGTGGCCAGCCACAGCGACGGGCGGTGGAACGGCGTGGCGGTGCTGTCCCGGGTCGGGCTGGCCGACGTGGTGGTCGGTTTTCCCGGCGAACCCGGGTTCCCCGAGCCCGAGGCCCGCGCCATCTCGGCCACCTGCGACGGGCTGCGGGTCTGGTCGGTGTACGTGCCGAACGGCCGCGCCCCGGACGACCCGCACTACGCGTACAAGCTGGCCTGGTTCGCGGCGCTGCGCGACGCCCTCGAACCGGAGGTGGCCGGCCCGCTGCCGGTGGCCGTGTGCGGTGACTTCAACGTGGCGCCCACCGACGCCGACGTCTGGGACCCGGCGCTGTTCGTCACCTCCACCCACGTCACCCCGGCCGAGCGGGCCGCGCTGGCCGCGTTGCGCGACCTGGGACTCGAGGACGTGGTGCCGACGCCGATGAAGGGACCGCACCCGTTCACGTACTGGGACTACCGGGCCGGGATGTTCCACCAGAACAAGGGCATGCGGATCGACCTGGTGTACGCGAGCGCGACGTTCGCCCGCGCGGTCCGCTCCGCGTACGTGGACCGGGAGGCCCGCAAGGGCAAGGGCCCCTCCGACCACGCACCGATCGTGGTGGACGCGGACCTGGTACCGGCCGTCGAGACGTTCTGAGTCCAGGGCTCGTTAGGGTGGACCCATGGCTGTCGTGAAGATCAACGCGATCGACGTCCCGGCCGGTGCCGGCGAGGAACTGGAGAAGCGGTTCGCGGCCCGGGCCGGCGCGGTGGAGAACTCCCCCGGCTTCCTCGGCTTCGAGCTGCTGCGCCCGGTCGCCGGGGACACCCGCTACTTCGTGTACACGCGCTGGGAGAGCGAGGAGGCGTACCAGGCGTGGGCGCAGGGCCCGTCCCGGGCCGCGCACGCCGAGGGCGGCGAACCCCGCAAGCCCGTCGCCACCGGCGCCACCCTGCTGGAGTTCGAGGTGGTCCAGCAGGTCCCCGCCAAACCCTGACCCCCTTTTCTTTCCGGTCGATCATGAAGTTGGCGGCGCCAGGCGTCCGTTTCGTCACCGCCAACCTCATGATCGACGTGGTCAGGGCCGGGGCGCGCGCAGATCTTGGAAGATTTGGGCCCCCATAGGGGCCGTTTCCTACCAAGATCTCCCGCGGTCCCGGCGCTCCGCGTCTCCGCTCGGCGATCATGAAGTTGGCGGGGACGAAGCGGGCAACCTGCGCCGCTAACCTCATGATCGACGTGGTCAGGGCGGGTCGGGCGGGCCGGGTGGGAGCGGTCAGCGAGCGAGGGACGCGAAGACGATCACGTTGTCCTGGTAGCCGGTCCGGCCGCCTACCCACTCGCCGCCGCAGGTGATCAGGCGCAGCTCGGCCGGGCCCGAGTCGCCGTAGACCCGCGCGGCCGGCAGGTTCGCCTTGTCGAAGTACTCGACGCTGTCCACCCTGAACGTCACCACGCTGCGGTCCGCGCGGGTCACCGTGATCTTGGCACCCGGCTTGAGCGAGCGCAGCCGGTAGAAGACGGCCGGGCCGCTCTTGGTGTCGACGTGACCCACGATGATCGCCCGGCCCGGGTCGCCGGGCACCGCTCCCCTGTCGTACCAGCCGGTCTGGTCGTGCTCGGTCAGCGGCGGTACGTCCACCGACCCGTCCTTCGCCTGCCCGACCGGGGTGACCGGCGCGTTGACCTTGATGGCCGGCACCGACAGGCGTACCGGCCGGCTCGCGGGCTTCCGGACCGGCGCGGCCGCACTCGCCGGTGCCGCCCCGGCGCCCGAACCGCTCGACCGGCTCGACTCGGTCGACGCGTCGGCGAAGTCGAACGGCCCGGCCGTGCGGCCGAGTCCGGCGCCGGTGGCGAACACACCGACCAGCACCAGCACCACTGCCAGCGGCTTCGACCAGGAACCCCGGCCCCGATCCCCCCTGCCCGGCGACGCCGGTGGCGGCTCGACCGGCGGCGGCCCGGCAGACCGTGGGCGCAGGGCCGGCGGCTCAGCCGACGGCGGGTACCACGGCCGCGACGCGGCGGGCGGCGGCATCCACGGCCGCGCCCCGGAGACCGGCGCGGCCGGCGAGCCGGCGGTCGGCCCGCTCCGGGCGGCGGCGTCCGGGTCAGCCCTGGACGGCCGGGCCGCATCGACGGACGGCGCGGCGGGCGGGGGCAGGGCCAGGAACGACCGGCCGGAGCGCCGGGATCCGGCGGACGGCGGAACGATGTGCTCGGCCATGGCGGGCCTCAGCGTCCGGCGGCGCCGCGGGCCTGCCGGCGGGACGCGGCCACGCCGAGCCCGGCGCCGACCACTGTGACCGCCAGCCCCACCGGCACCAGCAGGCCACCGAGGTCGGGACCGGCGGTGCCGCCGAAGCCGGTCGCCGGGCCGCGGCTGGGCAGATGACTGGGCCCGTGGCTCGGCTGCCGGGTGGGCTGTCCCTGCTTCACCACCTGGAGCATGGTCGAGGCGGTCTCCCCGCCCGGGCACTCCAGCTTGACCCGGTAGTTGCCGGGCCGGGTGCGCTCGTGGACCATCGGCGAGGCGGTGAGCAGGCCGCGCTGCGGCTGCACCTGGATCTTGCCGAACGCGTCCGAGGTCACGATCGCCGGTACGGAGTTGTTCCGGCAGCTCGCCCTGATGCCGACGAGGTAGCCGGGGGAGACGGTGCCCGGGGTGACCTCCACGAAGATCACGTCGGCCGGGGGCTGTTCCGGCACCGGTTCGGCGGCGCGCGGCGCGGCCTGGGCGGGCAGCGCGCCGACCAGCGGGGCGGCGCACGCGGCGACCGCGACCAGCAGCGCCTCACGTACCCTCAACGACCCCATGACCCCTCCCGGCGTACGGGATGAATCCTCTCACCCCCGGCCGCACATCACATCCGATCCGGGCTAGGCTCGGCTCGTTGTGACCCTCACCGACCTTCCCGCCACCCGCATCCGCACCTTCCATCCGCGTCGCGGACGGATGAGCGAGCGGCAGCGCGACGCGCTGGACCGGCTCTGGCCCGCGTACGGCCTCGAGATCGCCGCCCTCGACGGGGCGTGCGATCCGACGGCGCTGTTCGGACGACGGGCGCCGCTGGTGCTGGAGATCGGCTCCGGCATGGGCGACGCCACCGCCGCCATGGCGGCGGCCGACCGGGACCGACACTATCTGGCGGTCGAGGTCCATACGCCGGGAATCGCCAACCTGCTCGAGCTGGTCGAACGCCACGGTCTGGACAACGTGCGGGTGGCCGAGGGGGACGCGCTGGACCTGGTCCGGGCCATGCCCGAGGGCTGCCTGGACGCGGTGCACGTCTTCTTCCCCGACCCGTGGCCGAAGACCCGGCACCACAAGCGGCGGATCATCGCGCCGGCGCACGTGGCGCTGCTGCGGTCCCGGCTGGCGCCGGGCGGCACGCTGCACTGCGCGACGGACTGGGCGCAGTACGCCGAGTCGATGCGCGAGACGCTCACCGCCGACCCGGAGCTGGTCGACGTGTACGGCGGCTACGCGCCGCGTCCGGCGCACCGGCCGGTGACGAAGTTCGAACGCCGGGCGCTGACCGCCGGCCGAGAGGTCTTCGACCTGATCCACCGGCGGCGCTGAAGCCGGTGCGCTGAGCCCTGCGCGCTGAGCCCGGTGCGCTGAAGCCGATGCAGCGAACCCGAGGCGTCGAACCCGGTTGGCGCGGCGCGGTGGGATCCAGGCACGATGGGAGCCGCCATGACTCTCACCGCCGCGCTGCCGAAGACCGCCGACCCCGACACCCTCTACGACGCGTTCGCCTCCTGGGCGTCCGAGCGCGGCCTGGACCTCTACCCCCACCAGGAGGAGGCGGTCATCGAGATCGTCTCCGGCGCGAACGTGATCATGAATACGCCGACCGGCTCGGGCAAGAGCCTGGTCGCGATCGCGGCGCACTTCGCCGCGCTGGCCGACGACCGGACGACCTTCTACACCGCGCCGATCAAGGCGCTGGTCTCGGAGAAGTTCTTCGCGCTGTGCGAGGTCTTCGGCGCGGAGAACGTCGGCATGCTCACCGGCGACGCCAGCGTCAACGCGGACGCGCCGATCATCTGCTGCACCGCGGAGATCCTGGCCAACCTGGCGCTGCGCGAGGGCCGCCGCGCCGACGTCGGCCAGGTGATCATGGACGAGTTCCACTTCTACGCCGAGCCGGATCGGGGCTGGGCGTGGCAGGTGCCGCTGATCGAGCTGCCGCAGGCCCAGTTCGTGCTGATGTCGGCCACGCTCGGCGACACCACCCGCTTCGTCGACGACCTGACCCGGCGTACCGGGCGGCCGACCGCCGTCGTCCGCTCGGCCGAGCGGCCGGTCCCGCTCCTCTTCTCGTACGCGACCACGCCGTTGCACGAGACCCTGGAGGAGCTGCTGGAGACCAAGCAGGCCCCGGTGTACGTCGTGCACTTCACCCAGGCCGCCGCGCTGGAACGCGCCCAGGCGCTGATGAGCGTGAACGTCTGCACGCGCGCCGAGAAGGACATGATCGCGCAGGCGATCGGCAACTTCCGGTTCACCTCGGGCTTCGGCAAGACGCTGTCCCGGCTGGTCCGGCACGGCATCGGTGTGCACCACGCGGGCATGCTGCCCAAGTACCGCCGCCTGGTCGAGACGCTCGCCCAGGCCGGCCTGCTCAAGGTCATCTGCGGTACGGACACGCTCGGCGTCGGCATCAACGTGCCGATCCGTACCGTGCTGTTCACCGGCCTGAGCAAGTACGACGGCACCCGCACCCGGCTGCTCAAGGCCCGCGAGTTCCACCAGATCGCCGGCCGCGCCGGACGGGCCGGGTTCGACACGCTGGGCCGGGTCGTGGTGCAGGCCCCCGAGCACGTGATCGAGAACGAGAAGGCGCTCGCGAAGGCCGGCGACGATCCGAAGAAGCGCCGCAAGGTGGTGAAGAAGAAGCCGCCGGAGGGGTCGATCGGCTGGGGCGAGCCGACGTTCCAGCGCCTGGTCGAGGCCGAGCCGGAGCCGCTCACCTCCAGCTTCCAGGTCAGCCACTCGATGCTGCTCAACGTGATCGGCCGCCCCGGCGACGCGTTCGCCTCGATGCGGCACCTGCTCACCGACAACCACGAGGACCCGGCCGCGCAGCGCCGGCACATCCGCCGGGCCATCGCCATCTACCGGGCGCTGCGCGCCGGCGGCGTGGTCGAGGAGCTGCCCGAGCCGGACGAGACGGGCCGCCGGGTACGCCTCACCGTCGACCTCCAGCTCGACTTCGCGCTCAACCAGCCGCTGTCGCCGCTGGCGCTGGCCACCGTCGAGCTGCTCGACCGGGAGTCCCCGTCGTACGCGCTCGACGTGCTCAGCGTGATCGAGTCGATCCTGGACGACCCGCGCCAGGTGCTGTCCGCGCAACAGTTCAAGGCCCGCGGCGAGGCGGTCGCCGCGATGAAGGCCGAGGGCATCGAGTACGAGGCACGCCTCGAACTGCTCGACGACGTGACCTGGCCCAAGCCGCTCGCCGAGCTGCTGGAGTCCGCGTACGAGATGTACCGGCAGGGGCACCCGTGGGTCGCCGACCACCAGCTCTCCCCCAAGTCCGTGGTGCGGGACATGTACGAGCGGGCCATGACGTTCCCGGAGTACGTCCAGTTCTACGGGCTGTCCCGGTCCGAGGGGCTGGTGCTGCGCTACCTCGCCGACGCGTACAAGACGCTGCGCCAGACCGTGCCGGAGGACGCGAAGACCGAGGAGCTGGTCGACCTCATCGAGTGGCTGGGCGAGCTGGTCCGCCAGGTCGACTCCAGCCTGATCGACGAGTGGGAGCGGCTGCGCAACCCGTCGGACGTGGCCGAGGTCGCGGCCTCGCTGGACGACCGGCCGCCGGCGGTCACGCGCAACGCGCGGGCGTTCCGGGTGCTGGTGCGCAACGCGATGTTCCGCCGGGTCGAGCTGGCCGCGCTGCGCCGCTGGGACCTGCTCGGTGAGCTGGACGCCGGTGACGGCTGGAACGCCGACGCCTGGGCCGACGCGCTGGAGCCGTACTTCGAGGCGTACGACTCCATCGGGGTGGGACCGGACGCGCGCGGGCCCGCGCTGCTGATGATCGAGCAGGGCCGCGAGAGGTGGACCGTCCGGCAGATCCTGGACGACCCGGACGGCGACCACGACTGGGGCATCAGCGCCGAGATCGACCTCGCGGCCTCGGACGAGATCGGCGCGGCGGCGGTCCGGATCACCGACGTCGGCCAGCTCTAGGACTACGCGAAAAAGGGCCGCCCGGGATGTCCGGGCGGCCCTTTTCGTACCCTGGGCGATGTCAGACCTGTCGATTAGAATATATGTACTAATCGAGCTGCTGACCTGGGAGGATGCTCGTGACTGCGCCCACCTCCGCGACCCCTGTCACCCCCTACGCCACCCTCCTCGGATTCACCCGGTACGTCGACCGCACCGGCCCCACCAAGGCCACCTTCGTCGGCGGGCTGCGCCGGCAACGGGCCAGCCGGCACGGCTTCAACCCGCACGGCCAGTTCGTCAAGGCGCTCAAGGCCGACGTCGCCTTCCATACCGGTGGCACGCACCTGGCGCAGGTCGCCGACCTGGTCAAGCCGCGCTGGCGCCCGCTCTACGAGACGCTCGTGCCGGGCGCGACCCGCTGGCTGCACTCGCTGGGCGAGCCGGCCGGCGTCGACCTGGCCCAGACCCGCGACGCCCTCGCGATGCTGGGTGACCTGCCCGTGAAGATCAACCCACAGTTCGGCGTCCGGTACGCCGACGGCCGGGCCGAGGCGATCCGGCTGCACTTCGACGAGGCGCCGCCGAGTGAGGAGGCCACCCTCGCCACGCTGCACCTGATGGCCCGGCACATGGACGCGGTACTGCCGCACGCCGAGCCGGTCCTGGTCGACGTGCGGCGCGGCGAGGCGCACCGGATGCCCGCCGACGTCAAGCCCGAGCAGATCGAGCAGTGGCTGGCCGGTGAGGCGGCCGCGTTCCGGGCCATCTGGTCCACCGCCGCCTGACCGAACGGTCCGATCCGGCTCACCGCCGCCCCACCGAACGGCCGTCCCGCACCCGGGACGGCCGTTCGGCGTGCTGCGCCCGGGGCGACCGACCGGGCCGCAGGAGCCGCCGCAGCGGGCGGCACTGTCCCTCGTGTGCGCTTTCCCCTCTGCGCCTCAGATTGGTGGCATATGTGAGTAATAGCCGGGAACAACCCGCCTGACTCCGCCTCGCCCCCCGTTCGTCGTCCCGCCGACCGTCGTCCGTCGAGGAGCACCAGTGGTAACAAACGACTCGCCTGTCGTACCCCCGCTGCGGACCGCCCCCGCCCCGCGCCCGGTACGGGGCCGCCTCATCCTGCTCGGACCGGCGTTCGTGGCCGCGGTGGCCTACGTCGACCCCGGCAACTTCGCCACCAACTCCACCGCCGGGGCGCAGTACGGGTACCTGCTGGTCTGGGTGGTGGTGGCGGCGAACCTGGCCGCCATGCTGGTGCAGACGCTCACCGCCAAGCTCGGCCTGGCCACCGGGCGCAGCCTGCCCGAACTGTGCCGGGAGCACCTGCCCCGGCCGCTCAACCGGGTCATGTGGGCGCAGGCCGAACTGGTCGCCATGGCCACCGACCTGGCCGAGGTGATCGGCGGGGCGGTCGCGCTGTACCTGCTGTTCGGCGTCCCGCTGCTGCCCGGCGGCCTGATCATCGGCGCCGCCTCGTTCGCCGTCCTGGCGCTGCGCGCCAGGGGTTTCCGGTCGTTCGAGATCGCCATCGCCGTGCTGCTCGGCGTGATCGTGCTGGCGTTCGCGGTCAACCTGGTCAGCGCGCAACCGGACGTCTCCGACGCCGCGGCCGGCCTGCTGCCCCGGATGCAGGGCACCGACAGCATGCTGCTCGCCGCCGGCATCCTCGGCGCGACGGTGATGCCGCACGTCATCTACGTGCACTCGGCGCTGACCCCGAACCGCCTGCCCGCCGAGGGCGAGACGCAGCGGCGGGTGATCGCCAAGGGCCTGCGGATCGACGTGCTGATCGCGCTCGGCGTCGCCGGCGCGGTCAACCTGGCCATGCTGCTGGTCGCCGCGAGCAGCTTCCACGGCACCTCGATCCCCGGCACCGACACCTTGGAAGGTGTGCACGCCGGGCTCGCCACCACGCTCGGCACGGCCGCGGCGGTCGGCTTCGCCGTCGCCCTGCTCCTGTCCGGTCTCGCCTCCACGAGCGTCGGCACGTACGCCGGCGAGATCATCATGCAGGGCTTCCTGCGCCGCCGGATCCCGCTGCTGATCCGCCGGATGATCACGCTGCTGCCCGCGCTGGTCGTGCTCGCGATCGGCGTGGACCCGACCCGCGCGCTGGTGCTGTCCCAGGTGGTGTTGAGCTTCGGCATCCCGTTCGCGCTGATCCCGGTGGTGCTGTTCACGCGCCGCCGGGACCTGATGGGCAGCCTGGTCAACCGCCGGGCCACCACCGCCGCCGCGGTGGCGATCACCGCGTTCGTGGTGGCGCTCAACGCGTTCCTGCTCTGGCAACTGGCGGGCTGAGACACGCCCGCGCCCGTCCGGCCTGTGCGGCGGGACGGGCGCGGGTGATCGGGGCTCAGGCGGCCAGGTACTTCTCCAGGTCGTCCAGGATCTTGTTGGCGGCGCCCACGCCGATGCCGGTCATCCAGATCTCGTCGGAGACCACGTGCGCCTTGCCGGCCTTGACCGCGGACAGGCCCTTCCACAGCGTGCCCCCGGTGACCTTGGCCTGCTCGGCGGCGGCCTTCTCGCCGTACGCGGTCACGAACACCACGTCGCCGTCGGCCTCGGCGATGCGCTCCGGGCTGACCCGGTCCATGCGCTTGTCCTCCTTGCCGGCGAGCATCTGCCGCTCGGGGCGGCCCAGGCCGGTGTCGCCGACGACGATGCCGGAGAACGAGTCCGGCCCGTACAGGCGGATCTCGGTCGGCATGAAGCGCACGATGGAGACCTTGCGGGACTCCGCGTCGCCGAGCTTGGCGCCGAAGTCCTTCGCCCGCTTCTCGTACTCGGCCAGCAGGTCCTTGGCCTGCTGTTCCTTGCCCAGCGCCGCGCCGTCGAGGAGGAAGTTCTCCTTCCAGGTGATGCCGACCTTCTCGGTGAACACGGTCGGGGCGATCTTGGCCAGCTCGTCGTAGAACTTCTCCTGGCGGAACTTGCTGCCGAGGATCAGGTCCGGGTTGAGCGCGTTGATCGCCTCCAGGTCCGGCTCGGTGAGCACGCCGACCTCGGTGATGCCGGCGAGCTTGTCCGCGCCGAAGTAGGTGGGCCAGCTCTTCGCCTCACCGGCGGTCGCCGCGCCGACCGGGGTGACGCCCAGCGACAGCGCGGTGTCGATCTTGTCGGTGTCGAGCACGACCACGCGCTTGGGCTCGGCGGGCACCTTGGTGGTGCCCATGGCGTGGGTGATCTCCCGGGTCTCCCCGGTACCGGTGCCGGCGACGGGATCGCTCTCCCCGCATGCGGTGAGGCCGGCGCCGAGAGCGAGCGCGGCGGTGAGTGCGACGGCGAGACGACGCATCAGGTTCCTTTCGGTGGTGCGGGTCGGCGCGCTCAGGCGTCGCCGACAGGGGCGCCGGCCGTGGCCGGCGTGACGGCCGGAGCGGCCGAGGTCTGAGTGGGTCCGGTCTCGGTGCGGCCGGTCTGGGTGAGGGCCGGCACCACGAGCGGGGCGCCGCTGACCGGGCAGGGCACGACCACGCAGTCCAGCCCGAACACGTCGCGGACCAGGTCCGCGGTGAGGATCTCGCGCGGCTTGCCGGCGGCCACCACCGCGCCGTCGCGCATGGCGATCAGGTGGTCGGCGTACCGGGCCGCCTGGTTGAGGTCGTGCAGCACGGCCACCACGGTGCGGCCGCGTTCGGCGCGCAGCCGGTGCAGCAGGTCCAGCACCTCCACCTGGTGGGCCAGGTCGAGGAACGTGGTCGGCTCGTCCAGCAGCAGCGCGTCGGTGTCCTGGGCCAGCGTCATCGCGATCCACACCCGCTGGCGCTGCCCGCCGGAGAGCGTGTCCACGGGACGGTCGGCGAGCGCGCTGACGTCGGCCAGCCGCATGGCCTCCTCGACCGCCCGCCCGTCCTCGGCCGACCACTGCCGCCACCACCGCTGGTAGGGCTGGCGTCCGCGCCCGACCAGGTCGGCCACGGTGATCCCCTCGGGCACCAGCGGGCTCTGCGGCAGCACGCCGAGCCGCCGGGCCACGTCCCGGGTCGGCAGGTCGCGGATCGCCGCGCCGTCGAGCAGCACCGCGCCGCGCCGGGGCGTGAGCAACCGGGCCATCGTGCGCAGCAGCGTCGACTTGCCGCAGGCGTTCGGTCCGACGATCACGGTGAACGTGTCGGCCGGCAGGTCGAGGTCGAGTCCGTCCAGCACGGTGCGGCCCTCGTAGCCGACGACCAGGTCGCGGGTGGACAGCAGCGCGGTCACGACCGCCTCCCTCGGGTGCGCAGCAGCACGAAGATCAGGTACGGCCCGCCGATCGCCGCGGTGAGCACGCCGGCCGGCAGTTGGGTCGGCGCCAGCAGCCGGCGGGCGCCCAGGTCCGCGAGGACCAGCAGCAACGCGCCAAGCAGCGCGGCGCAGAGCAGCGGCGGACGCTCGGCGCGGACCAGCCGGCGGGCCACCTGCGGGGCCACCAGTGCGACGAAGTCGACGGCGCCGACCTGGGCGGTGACCATCGCGGCGGCCAGCACACCGGTGCCGGCCAAGCCGATCCGCCGGGCCACCGGCCGCAGGCCGATCCCCCGCGCCGTGTCGTCGTCGAGCGTGCTGCTGCGCAGCGCCCAGCCGGCCCAGAGCAGCACCGGCAGCAGCACGGCGAGCGTGCCGGCGATCCAGGCCGCCTCGCTCCACCCCTTGCCGGCGAGCGTGCCGATCAGCCAGATCTGCGCGCGCAGCCCGTCGATCGGGTCAGCGGTGAGCATGACCACCTCGATCAGCGCCCGGAACGCGAACGCCACCGCCACACCGGCGAGCACGAACCGCTGGGCCGCCAGGCCGTGCCGGGCGCCGAGCGCGAACACCGCGACCGCCGCGGCCAAGCCGCCGAGCAGCGCCGCCGGCGCCACCAGCACCGCCGCCGCGCCGCTGGTCAGCGCGATCGTCGCGGCCAGCCCAGCGCCCTGGGTGACGCCGATGACGTCGGGGCTGGCCAGCGGATTGCGGGCCACGCTCTGGATCAGCGTGCCGGCCACGCCGAAGGCCGCCCCGGCCACCGCCGCGAGGACCGCGCGAGGCAGTCGCAGGTCGCGCACCACGAGGTCGTACGGGGTGCCCGCGCCGGAGAGCGACCGCACCACGTCCACCGGGGCGACGTACGGCGTACCCAGCGACAGGCTGACCACCACCGCGAGGCAGAGCAGCACGAACAGCACCACCGCCACCACGACCGGCCGCCACCGGAACGGCACCACGACGGCTCCGACCCGCAGCACCCCGCGCCCGCGCGGCCCGCCTCCCCCACGTCGCTGATCTTGCACTTCGGGCCCTTGAGGTGCCCGGAATATCCCGTCCGCCGGGGCAGCGAGTGCAAGATCGCGGGGGTGGGGGGCGGGGCGGGTCATGTCGTTACCGTCTTGGCTCGGTGGACCAGGAAGGCCAGGAGGGGCGCGCCGAGCAGGGCCGTGATGATGCCGGCGGGGATCTCGCCGGGCGGGGCGACGAGGCGGCCGGCCACGTCGGCGGTGAGCAGCAGCGCGGGGCCGAGCAGGGCGGCGACCAGGAGCGTCCACCGCTGATCCGCGCCGACGAGCGCCCGGGCCAGGTGCGGCACGGCCAGCCCGACGAAGGCGATCGGCCCGGCGGCAGCCACCGCGGCGCCGGTGAGCAGCACCCCACCGGCCCCGGCGGCGAGCCGGACCAGGGCGACCCGGTGTCCGAGTCCCCGGGCCACGTCGTCGCCGAGCGCGAGGGCATCCAGGCCACGGGCGGCGAGCGCCGCCAGCAGCACCCCGGCCACCACGAACGGCAGCACCTGCCCGGCCACGCCGACGCCCCGGCCGGTCAGCCCGCCGACCACCCAGAAGCGGTACTCCTCGAACGTGCGGGCGTCGATGCTGAGCAGCGCGTACACCAGGGCGCCGAGACCGGCGTCGAGGGCCGCGCCGACGAGCGCGAGGGTGACCGGGCTGGCGCCCTCGCGGGCGCGGTTGGCGACGGCGAACACGAGCAGCCCGGTGAGCAGCGCGCCGGCGATGCCGAACCAGACGTACCCGGCGAGCGTGCCCACCCCGAACACGGCGATGGCCAGGACCACGCCGAACGACGCCCCGGCGCTGATGCCGAGGATGCGCGGCTCGGCCAGCGGGTTGCGGGTGACCGCCTGGAACAGCACCCCGGCCAGCGCCAGCGCCAGGCCGACGACGAGCCCGAGGACGGTACGCGGCAGCCGCATGTCCCGGACCACTGTGGTGGCGTCGCCGCCGTCCGGGGACACCAGCGCGTGCCACACCTGGTCGACGGGGAGGTGCCGGCTGCCGAGCGCCAGGCTGGCGAGCAGCGCCAGCAGGAGCAGGAGTGCCGCCGTCACGGTGACCGCGACGCGGCGGACGGTGCCGCGGCGGACGGGAGCCCCGGCCCGCGCGGGCCGGACGGCGACGGTGGTCACGAGGGGTTTCGCCTTCCGGTTAGGTGCGCCTTACCTTAGCTGACCTGCTAAGGCGTACCTGAACGGGTTGCGCCTCCACCAGGGGGAGGCGCAAAGGTGGATGCCATGGACGGTGCGGAGCGCTACTCGATCGGTGACCTTGCCCGGCGGACCGGGCTGCCGGTGAAGACCATCCGGTTCTGGTCCGACCGCGGCATCGTGCCGCCCACCGACCGGGGACCGGCCGGTCAGCGCCGCTACGACGCGGCCGCGGTGGCCCGGCTCGACCTGGTACGGACATTGCGCGAGTTGGGTGTGGACCTGCCCACCGTGCGCCGGGTGGTGACCCGGGAGGTCACCCTGGCCGAGGTCGCCTCGGCGCACGCGGACGCGCTGATCGCGCAGATCCGGCTGCTGCGGACGCGCCGCGCGGTGCTCACGGTGATCGCCCGGCGCGGGGCCACCCCGTCCGAGGCCGACCTGCTGCACCGGCTGGCCGGCCTGGTCGCGCGGGAGCGACGGCGGCTGGCCGACGAGTTCCTCGACGCGGCGTTCGGCGGCCTGACCGATCCGGGGTTCGTGGGCATCCGCCGGTCGCTGACGCCGGAGCTGCCGGACGATCCGGACGACGCCCAGATCGAGGCGTGGGTGGAGCTGGCCGAGCTGGCTCTGGACCCGGGATTCCGGGCCGGGCTGCGCCGGCTGGCCGAGCAGCACGCGACGGACCGGGCCGGCGTCGAAGGCGTACGCAGGGACGTGGTCGCCGTGGTCCGGGAGGAGGTGGCCCCGGCGCTGGCCGCCGGTGTCGAGCCGGCCTCGCCCGGCGCCGATGCCGTCCTGGCCCGGGTCGCGGACCGGTACGCGCGACTCTGCGGCCGGCCGGACGACGCCGACCTGCGCCGGCGGATGCTGGACCGGTTGCGGACCGCGCGCGACCCTCGCCGCGAGCGGTACCTGGAGCTGCTCTCGCTGGTCAACGGCTGGCCACCGGCCGAGAGCCTGGCGCCGGTGCTGGACTGGTTGATCCGGGCACTACAGGCCCGGCAGCACCTAGCCTGAGGTCATGCGATTCGACAGGCACACGGTGGTGCTCCTGGTCCGTCCGGACGACGCGCCGGACCTGCCGCCCGACGCCCTCGACCGGATTCAGGACGCCCACCTGGCACACCAGGCCGGGCTGGTGGAGCAGGGCGCGGTGCTCGCGGCGGGACCGTTCCTGGACGGCGACGACGGGCGCGTCCGCGGTTTCGTGGTGCTGTCGGTGGACCCGCAGATGGCCCGTGAGCTGTACGCCAACGACCCGGCGGTCCGCGCGGGCCGGCTCGTCGCGCAGGTCAGCAGCTGGATGGTGCCGGAGGGCCAGGTCCGCTTCGAGCAGGTGCCGGTGCCCCGCTCGATGCTGGAGGCCGCAGCCGGCGACTGAGCGTCGCGGCTCGGCCGGGGCGCGGGTCAGTCCTCGGCGGCCTGCCGGACTCCCGGCACCACAGGGGTGGGCCACAGCGGGGCACGCGGTCCGGCCGGCACCTCGACCTGCTGGTCCGACCAGACGTACGTCTCGGGCAGCAGGTCGGCGATCGGGACCGCGCGCAGCCCGTCGGGCGGGCCGACGATCACCCTGATCGACGGGAAGTAGTCGAGCAGCACCTGACGGCAGCGCCCGCACGGCGGCAGGACGCCCCGGCCCCGGTCCCCCACCGCGACGATGGCCTCCAGGTCACCCGCGCCCTGGGTCGCGGCGGCCCCGAGGGCCACCACCTCGGCGCACGGGCCGCCGGTGAAGTGGTAGACGTTGACGCCACTGAACACCCGGCCGTCGGTGCTGCGTACGGCGGCGGCGACGGTGTGGTTGTCGCTGCGGCAGCGCAGCTTCGCGACGGCGGTGGCGGCCTGCACGAGCGCCCGGTCGGTGTCCCGCATGATCATCCCCGCCCCTCGTCGGCCTCGTCCGTCGGCCTCGTCGGCGGCAACTTTATCCGGCGGGGACGCCCTGAACCGGGAGGGCACGCCCAGCGCCCGGTAACCCGGGGGCGGTCCGCCGCACGGCTGCCTATCCTTGGCGACGACATGCAGAATCCAGCCGTACCCGCCGCCCCTGAGACCGCCCGCGACCTGCACCGCCGCCTCGCCCCCCTGATGTTCCGCGACCAGCGGCGGCTCCAGCGGCGGCTCGACGGCGTGCGCAAGCTGCGCGACCCGCAGCGGCGGGGGGCGGCGCTGGCCGAGATCGCGACCGAGGTGACCCGGGCCGAGGCGCGGCTGGAGTCCCGCCGCGCGGCCGTCCCGGCGATCACCTATCCGCCGCAGTTGCCGGTCAGCGAGCGCAAGGACGACATCGCCGCCGCGATCCGCGACCACCAGGTGGTGATCGTGGCCGGTGAGACCGGCTCCGGGAAGACGACCCAGCTTCCCAAGATCTGCCTGGAGCTGGGGCGCGGCATCACCGGCCTGATCGGGCACACCCAGCCCCGCCGGCTGGCGGCCCGCACTGTCGCCGACCGGATCGCCGACGAACTCGGTACGGAGCTGGGCGACGTGGTCGGCTACAAGGTGCGCTTCACCGACCAGGTGGGCGACAACAGCCTGGTCAAGCTGATGACCGACGGCATCCTGCTGGCCGAGTTGCAGAACGACCGGATGCTGCGGCAGTACGACACGCTGATCATCGACGAGGCGCACGAGCGCAGCCTCAACATCGACTTCATCCTCGGGTACCTCAGGCAGCTCCTGCCCCGCCGGCCCGACCTCAAGGTCGTCATCACGTCGGCGACGATCGAGACCGACCGGTTCGCGAAGCACTTCGCCGACGCCGACGGCAACCCGGCGCCGGTGGTCGAGGTGTCCGGGCGCACGTACCCGGTGGAGGTCCGCTACCGGCCGCTGGTCGAGGTCACCGAGGCCGAGGAGGAGGACGAGGCCGACGAGGAGAACGTGCGGGACCAGATCCAGGCCATCGGCGATGCGGTCGAGGAACTGGCCGCCGAGGGGCCCGGCGACATCCTGGTGTTCCTCAGCGGCGAGCGGGAGATCCGGGACACCGCCGACGCGCTGGGCAAGCTGGTGCAGAAGAAGCGGTCGCTGCTCGGCACCGAGATCCTGCCGCTGTACGCCCGGCTCTCCACCGCCGAGCAGCACCGGGTCTTCGCCGCGCACAGCAACCGCCGGGTGGTGCTGGCCACGAACGTCGCGGAGACCTCGCTGACGGTGCCCGGCATCAAGTACGTGGTGGACCCGGGTACGGCCCGGATTTCCCGCTACTCCAGCCGGCTCAAGGTGCAGCGGCTGCCGATCGAGCCGGTCTCGCAGGCCAGCGCCAACCAGCGCAAGGGCCGCTGCGGGCGTACCTCCGACGGCATCTGCATCCGCCTCTACGACGAGCAGGACTTCGACTCCCGCCCCGAGTTCACCGACCCGGAGATCCTGCGGACCAACCTGGCCTCGGTCATCCTCCAGATGACGTCGATCGGGCTCGGCGACGTCGCGGCGTTCCCGTTCATCGACCCGCCGGACCGGCGCAACGTCACCGACGGCGTGAACCTGCTGCACGAGCTGGGCGCGCTCGACCCGGCCGAGACCGACCCGGCGAAGCGGCTCACCGCGCTGGGCCGGCGGCTGGCCCAGCTCCCTGTCGACCCCCGGCTGGCCCGGATGGTCCTCGAGGGCGAGCGCAACGGCTGCGCCACCGAGGTCGTGGTGATCGCCGCCGCGCTGTCCATCCAGGACCCGCGTGAACGCCCGGCCGACAAGCAGGCCCAGGCCGACCAGGCGCACGCCCGGTTCGCCGACAAGGAGTCGGACTTCGTCGCGTACCTGAACCTGTGGCGCTACCTGCGGGAGAAGCAGCGGGAGCTGTCGTCCAGCGCGTTCCGCCGGATGTGCAAGGCCGAATACCTCAACTACCTTCGCGTACGCGAATGGCAGGACATCGTCAGCCAGTTGCGCCAGGTCCTGCGTACCTCGGACAAGGGTGAGGGCCGGCGCGGCGCCGGCGCCGACCTGCCGGAGGAGATCGACACCCCGAAGGTGCACCAGTCGCTGCTGCCCGGCCTGCTGTCGCACCTCGGCCTCAAGGACGCGCAGAAGCACGAGTACCTGGGCGCGCGGGGCGCGAAGTTCGCGGTCTTCCCCGGGTCGGCGTTGTTCAAGAAGCCGCCGCGCTGGGTGATGGCGGCGGAGCTGGTGGAGACGTCCCGGCTGTGGGGCCGGGTGGCCGGTCGGGTCGAGCCGGAGTGGGTCGAGCCGCTGGCCCAGCACCTGGTCAAGCGCAGCTACAGCGAGCCGCACTGGGAGAAGAAGCAGGCCGCGGTGATGGCCTACGAGAAGGTCACGCTGTACGGCATCCCGATCGTCACCTCCCGCAAGGTGAACTTCGGGCGGATCGACCCGGTGCTGAGCCGGGAGCTGTTCATCAGGCACGCCCTGGTGGAGGGCGACTGGCAGACCCACCACCAGTTCTGGCGGGACAACCAGAAGCTGCTGACCGAGATCGAGGAACTGGAGAACCGGGCCCGGCGCCGCGACATCCTGGTCGACGACGAGACCATCTTCGCCTTCTACGACCAGCGGATCCCCGCCGACGTGGTCTCCGGCCGGCACTTCGACTCGTGGTGGAAGAAGACCCGCCGGGAACGGCCCGACCTGCTCACGTTCACCCGCGAACTGCTCGTCAACGCCGGCCGGGGCGGGGTGGACGAGGAGGACTTCCCGGACGAGTGGCGGGCCGACGGCGTGACGCTGCCGCTGACGTACACGTTCGACCCGACCGCGCCCACCGACGGCGTCACTGTGGACATCCCGTTGCCGCTGCTCAACCAGGTGCCGGCGGAGAGCTTCGACTGGCAGGTGCCGGGGCTGCGCGAGGAGCTGGTGATCGCACTGATCCGGTCGCTGCCCAAGCCGGTACGGCGCAACTTCGTGCCGGTGCCCGACTACGCCCGCGCCGCGCTGGCCGCGATCACCCCGGGTGAGGAGCCGCTGCTCACGGCGCTGACCCGGCAGCTGCGCCGGATGACCGGGGTGACCGTCCCGGCGGACGCGTGGGACCTGAGCCGGCTGCCGCCGCACCTGCGGGTCACGTTCCGGGTGCTCGGCGACGACGACAAGCCGGTCGCCGAGGGCAAGGACCTGCCGGCCTTGCAACGCGAGCTGCGCCAGGAGGTACGCCAGGTCGTGGCGGCCGCCGCACCCGACGTGGCCCGGACCGGGCTGACCGAGTGGTCCGTCGGCGCGCTGCCGCGCACCATCGAGCAGGTACGCGCCGGCTTCGCGGTGACCGCGTACCCGGCACTGGTGGACGAGGGCACGACGGTCGGGGTGAAGGTGTTCGACTCCGCCGCCGAGCAGGAGGCGGCGCACTGGGCGGGCACCCGGCGGCTGCTGCGGCTGACGCTGCCGTCACCGGCGAAGTTCCTGCAGGGGCGGCTGAGCAACGAGGCGAAGCTGGCGCTGTCGCGCAATCCGCACGGCAGCGTGCCGGAGCTGATCGAGGACGCGGCCGGCGCGGCGATCGACAAGCTGATCGGTGACGCGGGCGGCCCGGCCTGGGACGCCGAGGGCTTCGCCGCGCTGCGCGACACGGTCCGCGCGGACCTGGTGGACACCGTGGTCGAGGTGATGGAGCGGGTCCGGCGCGTGCTGGCCGCCGGGTACGCGGTGGAGCAGCGGCTCGGCGCCACCCGGAACCTCGCGGTGGTGGCCGCCCTGGCCGACATCCGCAACCAGCTCACCGGCCTGGTGCACAAGGGCTTCGTGACCGAGACGGGATACGCGCGCCTGCCCGACCTGCTGCGCTACCTGACCGCAATCGAGCGGCGGCTGGACCGGTTGCCGGGCAACCCGCAGCGCGACAAACAGCAGCAGGACCGGGTCGCCGTGGTGCAGAAGGAGTACCAGGACATGCTCGCCGCGCTGCCCCCGGCCCGGCGCCAGGAGGCGGCGGTCCGCCAGATCCGCTGGATGATCGAGGAGCTGCGGGTGAACGTCTTCGCCCAGGCCCTCGGCACCCCCTACCCCGTGTCGGAGCAGCGCATCTACCGAGCCATGGACGACGCCGAGTCCCGCTGACCCGGAGCCCCCGTCGATCTTGCACTTTGCGCCCCCGCGCCGAGGCTTTCGCACCTTTCGCCGGGGCCGAATGTGCAAGATCGGCGCGGCGAGGCGGTGGGGCGGCGGGGGCGGGGCGGGGAGGCGGGGCGGGGCGGGGCTACAAGGGCTCTACGCCTGGGGGGAGTTCGGCGGTGGCGGTGGCGTCGTGGACGTACTCCAGGAGGATGCGGCGCAGCTCGCGCCCGGCGTGGGTGGGCACCACGTCGCGGCGGCGGGCCACCGCGATGGTCCGGCGGACGCCGGGCGGGACGAGCCGGGTGACCCGGATTCCGGGGCGGCGGGCCACCACGATGCCGGGCACCAGCGCGACGCCGAGCCCGGCCTCGACGAAGCTGAGCACCGCGTCCATCTCCCCGCCGTCGACGGACAGCGTCGGCTCGAATCCGGCCGCCCGGCACGCCTGGAGCGTGGCGTCGCGCAGGTCGTAGCCTTCGCGGAACATGACGAGCGGCTGGTCGCGCAGGTCGGCGATGCGCAGCTCCCCGGCTTCCGAGACGCCCGGCAGCGGGTCGACCGAGGCGACCACCAGGCTCTCCCGCAGGATCGGGTCGGCCCGCAACCCGGGGTCGGTGCCGGCCGACGGCATGATGATCAACGCGAGGTCGAGGTCGCCGCGGAGCAGGTCCCGGACGAGGTCCTGCGAGCCGCCCTCCTCCACGCGCAGGTCGATCGTGGGGTGCGCGTCGCGGAACCGGCGCAGCACCGGCGGGGCGAGCGAGGTGGCCAGGCTGGGTGTGGCGCCGAGCCGGACCCGGCCCCGGCGCAGCCCCACCAGCTCCTGCACCTCGCGGGTGGCGGTCTCCACGTCGGCGAGGATCCGCTTGGCCAGCGGCAGCAGCACCTCACCGGCAGCGGTCAGTGTGATGTTGCCCCTTACCCGTTCGAACAACGGGGCCCCCAGGTCGGTCTCCAGCGCGTGAATTTGCTTACTCAACGAGGGCTGGGTTATGCCGACAAGATCGGCTGCCTGGGTGAAATGTCGTACTTCGGCGACCGCTACGAAGTACCGAAGCTGATGGAGCTGCATCTACATAGCTTACGGCTATCAACACTGCGATTTCGATGCATTGGACGCCTGATCGAAGTGCTCCTAGCGTCGACCGCGTGGTAATCACGAAAACTCGGTCGCCCATCCGCTCGAACGTCGGCCTCAAGGCCGTCATGGCGGTGACGGGCATCATCCTCGTGCTGTTCCTGATCGCGCACATGCTCGGCAACCTGAAGATCTTCACGGGCGAGACGGCGTTCGACCACTACGCGCACTGGCTGCGCGACATCGGCACGCCACTGCTGCCGACGACGTGGTTCCTGTGGATCCAGCGCGCGGTGCTCACCCTGGCCGTCCTCGGGCACATCGGCGCGGCCACCGTGCTCGCGATGCGGTCCCGGGCCGCGCGCCCGGTGCGGTACGCGCACCGCCGCAAGATCCACGTGAACTACGCGGCCCGCACGATGCGCTGGGGTGGTGTGATCATCCTGCTCTTCGTGATCTACCACATCCTCGACCTGACCACGGGTCACCTGAACCCGCAGGGCGACCCGGCCAACCCGTACGGCAACGTGGTCGCCGGCTTCGCGCCGGAACGCTGGTACGTCACGCTCTTCTACACCCTCGCGCTGGTGACCCTCGGCTTCCACCTGCGCCACGGCGCGTTCAGCGCGTTCCGCAGCCTCGGCCAGCAGACCCCGAAGGGCGAGCAGCGGGCCAAGATCGCCGCGCTCGTCTTCGCCGTCGCGCTCGTCGGCGGCTACCTGCTGGTCCCGTTCGCCGTGATCACCGGATTGGTGTCCTGACATGGATCTGTACCGCGAAGGCGACCCGATCGCCGACACCCGGGCCCCGGACGGCCCGATCGAGACGCGGTGGGAGCGCCACCGCTTCGAGATGAAGCTGGTCAACCCGGCCAACCGCCGCAAGATGACGGTCATCGTGGTCGGCACCGGCCTGGCCGGCGGCTCCGCCGCCGCCACGCTGGCCGAGCAGGGCTACCGGGTGCGGTCCTACTGCTACCAGGACAGCCCGCGGCGGGCCCACTCGATCGCCGCTCAGGGCGGCATCAACGCCGCCAAGAACTACCGCAACGACGGCGACTCGGTGCACCGCCTGTTCTACGACACGGTCAAGGGCGGCGACTTCCGCTCCCGCGAGTCGAACGTGCACCGGCTGGCCGAGGTGTCGGTGAACATCATCGACCAGTGCGTGGCCCAGGGCGTGCCGTTCGCCCGCGAGTACGGCGGCCTGCTCGACACCCGCTCCTTCGGCGGCGCGCAGGTGCAGCGCACCTTCTACGCCCGGGGCCAGACGGGCCAGCAGCTGCTGCTCGGCGCGTACCAGGCGCTGGAGCGGCAGATCGGCCTGGGCAACGTCGAGATGAACGCCCGCCACGAGATGCTCGAGCTGGTGATCGTCGACGGCCGGGCGCGCGGCATCGTGGTCCGCGACATGGTCACCGGCGAGATCAGCACCGAGATGGCCGACGCGGTAGTGCTCGCCACCGGCGGGTACGGCAACGTCTTCTACCTCTCCACGAACGCCAAGGGCTGCAACGTCACCGCCTCGTGGCGGGCGCACCGCAAGGGCGCGTACTTCGCCAACCCCTGCTACACGCAGATCCACCCGACCTGCATCCCGGTCTCCGGCGACCACCAGTCGAAGCTGACCCTGATGAGCGAGTCGCTGCGCAACGACGGCCGGGTGTGGGTGCCCAAGGCCAAGGGCGACCAGCGCAGCCCCCGGGAGATCCCCGAGGACGAGCGGGACTACTACCTGGAGCGGATCTACCCGTCCTTCGGCAACCTGGTCCCCCGCGACATCGCCTCCCGCGCCGCAAAGAACGTGTGTGACGAGGGGCGCGGCGTCGGCCCGACCGGGCTCGGCGTCTACCTGGACTTCGCCGACGCGATCAACCGGCTCGGCCGCAAGGCCATCGAGGCCAAGTACGGCAACCTCTTCGAGATGTACGAGCGGATCACCGGCGAGGACCCGTACGAGGTCCCGATGCGGATCTACCCCGCCGTGCACTACACGATGGGTGGCCTCTGGGTCGACTACGACCTGCAGTCGAGCATCCCCGGCCTGTTCGTGATCGGTGAGGCCAACTTCTCCGACCACGGCGCGAACCGGCTCGGCGCGTCGGCGCTGATGCAGGGCCTGGCGGACGGCTACTTCGTGCTGCCGAACACGCTCGCCAACTATCTGGCCTCCTCCGGCCCGCTGGACAAGGTCGACGCGAGCCACCCCGAGGCGGTCGCGGCGCGGACCGACGTCGAGGACCGGATCAAGCGGCTGCTGGCGATCAACGGCGACCGCACCGTGGACTCGTTCCACCGCGAGCTGGGCCAGATCATGTGGGAGCACTGCGGCATGGAGCGCTCCGAGGCCGGGCTGCGCAAGGCGATCGACGAGATCCGCGCGCTGCGCGAGCAGTTCTGGCAGCGGGTGCGCGTCCCGGGTGACGGCGAGGGCCTCAACCAGTCGCTGGAGAAGGCCGGCCGGGTGGCCGACTTCTTCGAGCTGGCCGAGCTGATGTGCATCGACGCCCTGCACCGCGAGGAGTCCTGTGGCGGCCACTTCCGGGCCGAGCACCAGACGCCCGACGGCGAGGCGCAGCGCGACGACGACCGGTTCGCCTACGTGGCGGCCTGGGAGTACACCGGCACCGGTGAGCCCGTGCTGCACAAGGAAGACCTGACCTTCGAATACGTCCACCCCACGCAGCGGAGCTACAAGTGAACCTGACCCTGCGCATCTGGCGCCAGACCGGCCCCGAGGACAAGGGTCGGATGGTGACCTACCCGGTGCAGGACGTGTCGCCGGACATGTCCTTCCTGGAGATGCTCGACGTACTGAACGAGCGGCTGATCCTCGACGGCGAGGAGCCCGTGGCGTTCGACCACGACTGCCGCGAGGGCATCTGCGGCATGTGCAGCCTCATGATCAACGGTGAGGCGCACGGCCCGCAGCGCGGCACCACCGCCTGCCAGCTGCACATGCGGCAGTTCTCCGACGGCGACACGATCGACATCGAGCCGTGGCGGGCCCGCGCCTTCCCGGTCGTCAAGGACCTGGTGGTCAACCGCAACGCGTTCGACCAGATCATCGCCGCTGGCGGCTACGTCACCGCGCCGACCGGCAGCGCCCCGGAGGCGCACTCGGTGCCGGTGCCGAAGGCCGACGCGGACGCCGCGTTCGAGTCGGCTGCCTGCATCGGCTGCGGCGCCTGCGTGGCGGCCTGCCCGAACGGCTCCGGCATGCTGTTCACCGCCGCGAAGATCACCCAGCTCTCGCTGCTGCCGCAGGGCCAGCCGGAGCGCTACACCCGGGTGATCGGCATGGTGGACGCGCACGACGAGGCCGGCTTCGGCGGCTGCACGAACATCGGCGAGTGCGCGGCGGCCTGCCCGAAGGGCATCCCGCTGAACACCATCGGCCGGCTCAACCGGGACTACCTGAAGGCCACGGCCAAGCGCTCCGGCTCCTGACCGGACACCGCACGACAGACGCGACCGCCGCGCCCCGCATCCGGGCGCGGCGGTCGCGCTCGCATCGGGGTACGCCCCGGCGATTGGTACGGTGAAGCGCCAGCCGCGTCACCGTCTCTCCCGGGAGGGCACCCATGGCCCGGACCGCTCCCCCGCAGGCGTCCTCCCCGCAGGCGGGTCACGACGGACCGGCCGGCCCGCCGGAGTCGCTGCTGGAACGCGCCTTCACCGAGGCGCTGCACAGCCCCGGCGACAGCGACGAGGTCGCGACCCGGATCCTCGACGCCGCCTACGAGCAGTTCTGCCGCATGGGCATCCGCCGCTCCACCATGGAGGACGTGGCCCGCCGGGCGGGCGTCTCCCGGATCACCGCGTACCGCCGGTTCGCCACCAAGGACCGGCTGGTCGAGCAGGTGGTCCGCCGCGAGTTCCGGCGCTACTTCGACCGGTTCCTGGTCGACATCCAGCAGGCGGAGACGGTCGGTGACCGGGTGGTGCTGGGCTTCGTCAGCGCGCTGGACGCGATCCGCCGCAACCCGCTGATCGGCGGGCTGATGAGCGTCGAACCGGACGTGCTCATCCCCTCGATGATCAGTGACGGGGGGCGGACGCTGGCCACCGTGCAGCGGTTCGTCGCCGGGCAGCTGTGCCGCGAGCAGCGCGCCGGCACCATCGCCGCCACAGTCGACGTGGAGGTGGTGGCCGAGCTGATGACCCGGCTGTCCTGCTCCTTCCTGCTCACCCCGAGCCACGTCATCGACCTGGACGACGCCGACGAGCTGCGGCAGATGGCCCGCCGCTTCCTCGTACCGATGCTGGAGCCCGGCTCACAGGCCGAGTGACCGGCCGATCACCTCCTTCATGATCTCGGTGGTGCCGCCGTAGATGGTCTGCACGCGGGCGTCCAGGTAGGCACGGGCCACCGGGTACTCGCGCATGTAGCCGTAGCCGCCGTGCAGCTGCAGGCACCGGTCCACGACGCGCTGCTGCAACTCGGTGCACCACCACTTCGCCATCGCCGCCGTCTCCGCGCCCAGATCCGGCGCGACCAGGCACTGGTCCACGAAGACCCGGCCCAGACGCAGCTCGGTGGCGAGTTCGGCGAGCACGAACCGGTTGTGCTGGAAGCTGCCGATGGGACGGCCGAACGCCTGGCGCTGCTTGCAGTAGTCGAGCGTCTGCGCGAACACCGTCTCCGCGCCGGCGAGCGCCGCGACGGCTATGGACAGCCGTTCCAGCGGCAGGTTGCGCATCAGGTAGGCGAAGCCCTCGCCCTCCGTGCCGAGCAGGTTGGCCGCGGGTACGCGGACGTCGGCGAAGAACAGCTCGGCGGTGTCCTGCGCCTTCTGCCCGAGCTTGTCGAGGTTGCGGCCGCGCTCGAATCCGGGCATGCCGCGTTCGACCACGAGCAGGCTGATCCCCCGCCGCCCGGCGCCGGGGGCGGTACGGGCCACCACGATCACCAGGTCGGCCAGGATGCCGTTGCTGATGAACGTCTTCTGCCCGTTGAGGACCCAGTCGTCGCCGTCGCGTACCGCTGTGGTGGTGATGCCCTGAAGGTCGCTGCCGGCGCCCGGCTCGGACATGGCGATGGCGGTGACGATCTCGCCGGAGCAGAAGCCCGGCAGCCAGCGCTGCTTCTGCTCCTCGGTGGTCAGGTCGGTCAGGTACGGACCGATGATGTCGTTGTGCAGGCCGAACGCGGGACCGCTCGCGCCGGCCCGGGCGAGTTCCTCGGTCAGGACGGCGTGGAACCGCCGGTCGGTCACCCCGGCGCCGCCGTACCGTTCGTCGACGAAGAAGCCGAGCAGCCCGGCGGCGCCGGCGGCCCGCCACACGCCGCGGTCGACGATGCCGTCGGCCTCCCAGCGCTCGTGATGCGGGGTGATCTCCTTGTCGATGAACGCACGCACCAGTTCGGCGAACGCGAGATGGTCGGCGGTGAAGATCGCGCGGTCCATGTGTCAGCTCCCTCCCCGCGCTACCGGGCCATGTCCGCGACGGCGGCGACGAGACGCCGCGGGTCCTCGCCCAGCGGCGCGACGTTGAGGATCGTCACGCCCGCGTCGCGATACTCCTGGACCCGGTCGCGCACGTAGCTCTCCGGCCCGATCAGGCTGGTGCGTTCCAGCAGTTCGGCCGGCACCGCGGCGGCGGCCTCGGCCTTGCGGCCGGCCAGGTAGAGCTCCTGGATGCGGTCCGCCTCGGCGGCGTAGCCGTAGCGGCACAGCAGGTCGTGGTAGAAGTTGCGGCCCTTGGCGCCCATCCCGCCCACGTAGAGGGCGACCAGCGGCCGGGCGAGGTCGCGCAGCCCGGTCACGCCCGGGCCGATCGCCAGCGGCCCACCGGCCACCACGTCCAGCGGCCCGAGATCAGCCGACCGCTTCGCGCGGCCGGCGGCCAGCGCGGCGCCCCAGACGTCGCCCGCGCGGGCCGGGTCGTAGAGGAACGGCAGCCACCCGTCGGCGATCTCGGCGGTCATCCGGACGTTCCGGTCGCCCAGGCTCGCCACGTGGATCGGGATGCGGTCGCGGACCGGGTGGGTGAGGATCTTCAGCGGCTTGCCCAGCCCGGTGCCCTCGCCGGGCGGCAGCGGCAGCCGGTAGAGGCCGTCGTTCGTCAGCGTCTCGCGCCGCCACACCCGCCGGCAGATGTCGATCACCTCGCGGGTGCGGGCCAGCGGCCGGTCGTAGGCGACGCCGTGCCATCCCTCGATCACCTGCGGTCCGGACGCGCCCAGGCCGAGGATGGCCCGGCCACCGGACATGGCGTCCAGGCCCGCCGCGGTCTGCGCCAGCAGAGCCGGGGTACGCGAGAAGATCGGCAGGATCGCGGAGCCGATGTGCGCCCGGCTCGTCCGGGCGGCCAGGTAACCCATCACCGTGGGCGCGTCGAAGCCGTACGCCTCGGACACCCAGATCACGTCCAGGCCGTCCTGTTCCCAGGCGGCGACCTCGTCGGCGCCGCTCCGGGGGTCGGCGGCGTACGCCAGTGTCGTCCCGATACGCATCAGTGCGTTGCTCCCTGCTTCCGGCCGACGGCGCCGCCGTCCAGCCACCCCGGTAGGTGTTCGCCCAGCCCCCAGTCGGTGAGCACGGGCTCGGTGTCCGCGCCGGGTGCGGGCGGCGGGCCGCCGACCCGGCCGGGTGTCCCGGACAGGCGGGGCGCCACGGCGGGTTGCCGGACGCCGAAGTGCTCCTCGTACGTGCCGCGCGCGGTCAGGTGCGGGTGGCCCGGCGCCTCGGCCAGGGAGAGCACCGGCGCGACGCAGGCGTCGGTGCCGTCGAACACGGCCGTCCACTCGTCGCGGGTACGCCCGGCGAACACCTCGGCGAAGCGGGCGCGCAGCACCGGCCATCCGGTGACGTCGTGCCGGTCCGGCAGGTCCGCGTCTGCGAGCCCCAGCAGCCGCAGCAGTTCGGCGTAGAACTGCGGCTCCAGCGCGCCCACCGCCATGTGCCCGCCGTCGGCGGTGGCGTACACGTCGTAGAACGGCGCGCCGCCGTCGAGCAGGTTGCGGCCCCGCTCGGCGCGCCAGACGCCTTCGGCGAGCAGCCCGGCGAACGGGGTGGTGAGGTGGGCCGCGCCGTCCACGATGGCGGCGTCGACGACCTGTCCTCGCCCGGTGGCGCCGGCGACGTGCAGCGCCGCCAGGATGCCGACGACCAGGTAGAGCGCGCCGCCGCCGAAGTCGCCGACCAGGTTGAGCGGGATCTGCGGCGGCCCGCCGGCCCGGCCGATCGGGTGCAGCGCCCCGGCGACGGCGATGTAGCCGATGTCGTGGCCCGCGGCGCGGGCCAGCGGCCCGTCCTGTCCCCACCCGGTCATCCGTCCGTAGACCAGCCCCGGGTTGCGGGCCAGCACGGCCTCCGGTCCGACGCCGAGGCGCTCGGCCACGCCGGGACGCCAGCCCTCGATCAGGATCGCGGCCCGGTCGGCCAGCGCGAGGACCACCTCGGCACCCTCGGGATGCTTCAGGTCGACCACGACCGAGCGCTTGCCCCGGTTGAGCAGGTTCCGCCCGGGGTCGCCGGCGGCGAACGCGCCGGGCTCCGGCCGGTCGACGCGCACCACGTCGGCGCCGAGGTCGGCGAGCAGCATGGCGGCGAACGGGCCGGGGCCGATCCCGGCCAGTTCCAGGACCCGGACGCCGTCCAGGGGCCCGCTCACGCGCCGGCCCGGGGGGCGAAGCGGGGCGGTCGGCCCTGGGCCCGGCTGAGCAGGGCCTCGCCGAAGTCGGCGCCGGCCAGGGACTCGACCATGAGCCGGATCGCGTCGGTGGCGGCCTCGGCGGCGCCGGTCTCCGCACCCGACCACACCTGCCGCCGGATCACCGCCATGGAGGCCGGTGAGCAGTGCTGCGCCAGGGCCGCGGCATAGGCTTGTGCCTCGGCCAGCACCTCGTCGCGCGGGAGCACGCGTTGCACAAGTCCGATCCGGAACGCCTCGACCGCGTCGACCTTGCGGCCGGACAGCAGCAGGTCCAGCGCGGCGCCGACGCCGATCAGCCGGGGCAGCAGCCAGGCGCTGCCGTACTCGGCGACGAGGCCGAGCCGGCTGAACGAGGTGGACAGGCGCGCCTCCGCCGCCATGAAGCGCACGTCGGCGTAGAGCGCGTGGACCAGGCCGAGGCCGGCCGCACCGCCGTTCATCGCGGCGACGATCGGCGTGCCGAGCGTCAGCGGCAGGTGCGGCGGGAAGCCGAAATCGCCGGCGAGCAGGTCGCGGTTGCGTTCGTCGAGCAGCGCGGCGAGCGCCTCCGGGTCCGCGCCGGCGCAGAACCAGTCACCGGAGCCGGTGACCACCACCGCCCGGACCTCCGGGTCGGCGTCCGCCGCCACCAGGGCCGCGTAGTAGTCGCGGAACATCTCCAGCGACATCGCGTTGCGCCGGTCGGGCCGGTCGAACCAGATGGTGCGCACGCCGTCGCTGGTGGCGGCCCGCAAGCCGACGCCTATTCTGACATTTGACATTTGATACCCTCAGGTGGTGGCGGACCGCGGCAGGATCCAGAACGTCTCTCAGCCCCAGCTCTCCGAGACCGTGGCGAGCCTGCTGCGCGACCGGATCATGTCCGGCCAGCTGCGACCCGGCGAACGCATCCGGCTCGAGGAGGTCGCCCAGGAGACCGGACTGAGCATCACGCCGGTACGCGAGGCGCTGCTGATGCTGCGCGCGGAGGACATGGTCGAGCTGCAACCGCGTCGCGGGCACGTGGTGGCGCCGCTGTCGAGGCAGGACATCATCGACGTGTTCAGCCTCCAGGGCCACATCGCCGGTGAGCTGGCCGCCCGGGTGGCCGTCGGCATCACCCCGGAGCAGCTCGACGACCTGCGGCAGCAGCACGAGCGGCTGCGCCGAGCCGCCCAGGCCCGGCAGGTCAGCCGGGTCGAGCAGCTCGAATACGAGTTCCACCGCCGGATCAACCGGCTCGCCGACGCGCGCAAGCTGTCCTGGCTGCTGCGCACCGTGACCCGCTACACGCCGTCGCGGTTCTACGCCGCCGACCCGGAGTGGCGGGCCGGCATGATCGCCGATCACGAGGCGCTGCTCGACGCGCTCGCGGCGGGCGACCCGGAGCGCGTCCGGCCGGTCATGGCCCGGCACTTCACCGACGGCGCGGAACGGCTGGTCAAGCACCTCGACGGGCTGGGCGTGTGGGCGCAGTGAGTCACCGGCGGCCATGACGCCACGCGAACATCGCCAGCGACCGCTTCATCGCCGACGCGGACGGCTGGAGCGTCATCACCTCGATCAGCGGCCGGAACCGCTGCCACGTCACCGATCGCGGCCGGGCGAACTCGCGCAGGCCGTCCGCGCCGTGGACCCGCCCGAACCCCGAGTCGCCCACCCCGCCGAAGGGCAGTGACGGCACGCCCGCGTATCCCAGCACCGAGTTGACCGACACCGCGCCGGCCCGCAGCCGCCCGGCGAGCGCCAGCCCACGGCGGCGGTCGCGGGTGAAGATCGAGCCGGAGAGCCCGTAGCTCGTCGCGTTCGTCCGGCGTACCGCCTCGTCGGCGTCGGCCACCGGGTTGACCACGAGCACCGGGCCGAACGTCTCCTCGGTGACGGCGGTGCTGTCCTCGGGCACGTCGGTCAGCACGACCGGCTCCACGAACGGGGGCCGCACGGAGGCCGCGTCACCCACCACCGCCCGGGCGCCCCGGTCGAGGGCGTCGGTGACGTGCCGGAGCACGACGTCCGGCTGGGTGGGCGTGGTCATCGGCCCGTACGGCGCGTCCGGCTCGGCACCGGGCCGGACCTGCCGCGCCAGCTCGGTGAGCGTGGCCAGGAACGGCTCGTAGACGGACCGTTCGACGTAGACGCGCTCGACGCCGGCGCAGGTCTGCCCGGCGTTGCCCAGGCCGCCGAAGACCGCCGCCCGCGCGGCGGCGTCGAGGTCGGCGTCGGCGGTGACGATCAGCGCGTCCTTGCCGCCGCCCTCGATCACCACCGGGGTCAGGGTCTCGGCGCAGGCGGCCATGACGGCGCGCCCGGTCGCCGCCGAGCCGGTGAACGCGATCTTGTCGGCCGAGGCGCGGCACAGCGCTGCCCCGGTCGTGCCGTCACCGGTGACCACCTGGAGGACCGGGTGGTCGGGAAGCAGCTCGCGCCAGCGCTCGGCCAGCCACACCCCGACGCCGGGGGTGAACTCGCTGGGCTTGAACACCACCGCGTTGCCGGCGGCGAGCGCGTGCGACACCGCACCCATCGGGGTGTAGACGGGGTAGTTCCACGGGCCGATCACGCCGACCACGCCGTACGGCACGTACTCGACGGAGGCGGCCTGGTTGAACGCGAGCAGGCCGGAGGAGACCGACCGCCGCCGGAGCACCCGCGCGGCGTGCCGGGCCGCCCAGTCCAGGTGCTCGACGGCGAGCATCACCTCGAGCTGCGCCCCGGCGAGGCTCTTGCCGGTCTCGCTCCGGATGATCCCGGCCAGTTCCTCGATGCCGCCGGCGACCGCCGCCTTGTACGCCAGCAGGTGCCGGCGGCGCTGCCTGGCGTCCAGCCCGGCCCACCAGTCGGCCGCCTCGCGGGCCCGCGACACGGCGGCGCGTACGGCGGCGTCGTCGGCGAGGTCGTAGTCGGCGCGGTGCTCGCCTGTCACCGGGTCGACGACGCGCAGCCGGCGAGGGTGCTCCACGAGGGACGTCATCGGCAGCCTCCTGACATTTGATATTCGATAGTCTAGCCTTGCTGTCAATCCCTGCTGACGCGCTGGAGGTACCGCGGTGGA
Organism: Micromonospora sp. CA-248089; assembly: GCF_050948515.1. Classification (NCBI taxonomy): domain Bacteria; kingdom Bacillati; phylum Actinomycetota; class Actinomycetes; order Micromonosporales; family Micromonosporaceae; genus Micromonospora; species Micromonospora sp. CA-248089. Next base: position 2,288,483 of record NZ_CP192016.1, on the reverse strand, counting down.
GTGGAGCGACGAGCAACGATCCCTGGTCGAGGCGGTGCGGGACTTCTGCCGCCGCGAGGTGGGCACCCGCGAGCAGCGGCAGAACCTCACGAACGGCGGCCGGGAACCGCACAGCCCGGAGCTGTACCGCAGGATGGCCGACCTCGGTTGGCTGGGCCTGTCCCTGCCGGAGGAGTTCGACGGCGGCGGCGCCGGCATGACGGAGCTGTGCCTGTTCCTGGAGGAGACGGCCCGCGCGATGGCCCCGATCGGCGGCTTCACCACCTCGATCATCGTGGCCGCCACCTACCAGCGGTTCGGCACGCCGGCGCAGAAGAAGCTGATCCTGTCCGGGGTGGCCCGCGGCGTCATCGAGGCGGTCGCGATGTCCGAACCCGAGGCCGGCTCGGACGTGGCGAACCTGAGCTGCCGCGCCGAGCGCACCGACGACGGATACGTCGTCAACGGCCAGAAGACGTGGTGTTCGAACGCCCACCTGGCCGAGCACATCCTGCTGGTCGCCCGCACCTCCGGCCGGGCCGGCGACCACCACGGCCTGACCATGTTCCTGGTCCCCGCCTCGGCGCCCGGCCTGACCGTCTCCGGCATCGACACCATGGGCGGCCGGGAGGTGAACGACCTCTACTTCACCGACTGCCTGCTGCCCGCCGACGCCGTGGTCGGCGAGGTCGACAACGGCTGGCGGCAACTGATGGCCGGGCTCAACATGGAGCGGTTGATCCTCGCCAGCGTCATGCTCGGCACCGCGCAGCGGGCGTTCGACGACGTCGTGGAGTACGTGAAGAACCGGCGGCAGTTCCGCCGGCCGATCGGCTCGTTCCAGGTGCTCCGGCACCGGCTGGCCGACCTGGCCACCGAGATCGAGTGCGCCCGGCTGCTCGTCTACGACACCGCCGCGAAGGTCGACAAGGCGCCGGACACGGTGCTGCCCCGGGAGAGTTCGATGGCGAAGCTCAAGGCCACCGAGACCGCCCGCCGGGTCGCCCTGGACGCGATGCAGATGATGGGCGGCTACGGCTACACCACCGAGTTCGACATGGAGCGCCTGGTCCGCTCGTCGATCGTGTCCACCGTCTACGGCGGCGCCAGCGAGATCCAGCGCGAGATCATCGCCAAGACGTACGGTCTGTCCGAGCAGATGTCCTGACACGAAGTGGCCCGGCCGGTGAGGGGCATACCCACCGGCCGGACCGCGTCGTCGTCTACTCGAACCGCTCCCCCCGCTCGGCCATGGCCACCAGCGTCGGCGGCGGGTCGAACCGCTCGCCGTAGCGCTCGGCGAGCACCCGGGCGCGGGCCACGAAGCCCGGCAGCCCGCCGTCGTACTGGTTGACGTACTGCAGGACGCCGCCGGTCCAGCTCGGATAACCGATGCCCAGGATCGAGCCGACGTTGGCGTCGGCCACCGAGGTCAGCACGCCCTCATCCAGGCACCGCACCGACTCGATCGCCTCGATGAAGAGCATCCGCTCCTTGAGGTCCTCGAACGGCGTGTCCAGGTTCGTGCCGCCGAACTGCTCCCGCAGCCCCGGCCAGAGCCCGGCCCGCTTGCCGTCGCGGTAGTCGTAGAAGCCGGCGCCGCCCGAGCGTCCGGTCCGGCCGCACTCGTCGATCATCCGGTCGATGACCGCGTCGGCAGCGTGCGGTTGCCAGGTGCCCCCGGCGGCAACAGTCGCCGCGGCCGTCTCCAGGCGGATCCTGCGGGGCAGGGTGAGGGTGAGCTCGTCCATCAGCGCGAGGACCGGCGCGGGATACCCGGCCTGGCTGCTGGCCTGCTCGATCGTCGCCGCCGGGATGCCCTCGGCCAGCATCGCCACGCCCTCGTTGGTGAACGTGCCGATGACCCGGCTGGTGAAGAATCCCCGGCTGTCGTTGACGACGATCGGCGTCTTGCGCAGCTGACGGACGACACCCAGCGCCCGGCCCACCGTGGCCTCGTCGGTCCGCTCCCCGCGGATCACCTCGACCAGCGGCATCTTGTCCACCGGGGAGAAGAAGTGCAGCCCGACGAACTCCTCCGGCCGGCTGACGCCCTCGGCGAGCAGCGTGATGGGCAGCGTGGAGGTGTTGGAGGCGATCAGCGCGTCCGGCGCCACCTGCTCGATCTCGGCGTACACCTTGTGCTTGAGCGCCGGGTCCTCGAAGACCGCCTCGATCGCGAGGTCGACGCCGGCCAGGTCGGCGAGGTCGCCGGTGGCGTGGATGCGGCCCAGGATCTCGTCGCGCTTCTCCGGCGTGGACCGGCCCCGGGCGACCGCCTTGTCGAGCAGGCCCGCCGAGTACGCCTTGCCCCGCGCCGCCCCCTCGGCGGTGACGTCCTTGAGCACCACCCGCATCCCGGCGCGGGCGCAGACGTACGCGATGGCGGCGCCCATCATGCCCGCGCCGACGACGGCGACGCTGCGCACCGGCTCGTGGTCGCCACCGGCGGTCCGGGACCGGGCGGCCTGGAGGTCGAAGAAGAGCGCCTTGATCATGTTTTTGGCGACCTGGCCGGTGGCCAGCTCGGTGAAGTACCGCCCCTCGATCGTGAACGCGGTGTCCAGGTCGACCTGGGCGCCTTCGACGGCGGCGGCGAGGATGTTGCGCGGCGCCGGGTAGGGCGCGCCCTTGAGCTGCTTGCGCAGCAGCGCCGGCATGGCCGGCAACTGCGTCGCGAGCCCCGGGCTTGAGGGGGTGCCGCCGGGCATCCGGTAGCCCTTGCGGTCGTACGGCTGGGTCGCGTCCGCGTTCGCGGCGATCCAGGCGCGGGCGGCGGCCATGAGGGCGTCCCGGTCGGCGGCCAGCTCGTCGACCAGTCCGTGCGCGAGCGCGTCCTGCGGGCGGCGGCGCTGGCCACGCAGCAGCCAGTTCGTCAGCGCGGCGGTGACGCCGAGCAGCCGGACGGTGCGCACCACGCCGCCGCAGCCGGGCAGCAGACCGAGCGTGACCTCGGGAAAGCCGATCTCGATGCCCGGGTCGTCGAGCACGATGCGGTGGTGGCAGCCCAGGGCCAGTTCGAGTCCGCCGCCGAGAGCCGATCCGTTGATCGCGGCGACCACCGGACGGCCGAGCGTCTCCAGCCGGCGTACGGCGTGCTTGAGCGCGGCCGCGCCGGCCGCCGACGTCCCGGCGTCGGCGGGCGTGAGCCGTACCAGGGTCTCCAGGTCGCCGCCGGCGAAGAACGTCTTCTTGGCCGAGGTGACGATCACGCCGGCGATCCGGTCGCGCTCGGCCTCGAGCCGGTCCACAGTGGCGGTCAGGCTCTCGCCGAACTCCGCGTTCATCACGTTCGCCGAGCGGCCGGGGTGGTCGAGGGTGAGCAGCACGATGCCGTCGTCGCCGTGCTCCCACCGGATGGTGTTTGCCATTCGTGCTCCTCAGATTCGTTCGATCACGGTCGCGATGCCCATGCCGCCGCCCGCGCACAGCGTGGCCAGGCCGTAGCGGCCGCCGCGTCGTTCCAGCTCGTCGACGAGCGTGCCGAGGATCATGGCGCCGGTCGCGCCCAGCGGGTGGCCCATCGCGATCGCCCCGCCGTTGACGTTGACGATCTCCGGCTCGATCCCGAGGTCGGCGACGAACCGCAGGACCACCGCGGCGAACGCCTCGTTGATCTCGACCAGGTCGAGGTCGTCGACGCCGAGGCCGGCCTTCGCCAGCGCCTTGCGGGCGGCCGGGGCCGGGCCGGTGAGCATGATGGTGGGGTCGGCGCCGCTGAGCGCTGTCGCCACGACGCGGGCGCGCGGGGTGAGACCGGCGGCGACGCCGGCCGCCTCGCTGCCGATCGCGACGAGCGCGGCGCCGTCGACGATGCCGGAGGAGTTGCCCGCCGTGTGGACGTGCTCGATGCGCTCGACCCAGTGGTACTTCTGCAGGGCGACCGCGTCGAAGCCCGCCTTCTCGCCGATCTCGGCGAACGAGGGGCGCAGCGCGGCGAGGCTCTCCGCCGTCGAGTCGGCCCGGATGTGCTCGTCCCGGTCCAGCACGGTCAGCCCGTTGCGGTCGCGGACCGGCACCACGGAACGGGCGAAGTAGCCGTTGGCCCAGGCCTTCGCGGCCCGCGCCTGCGACTGGAGCGCGAACGCGTCGACCGTCTCCCGGTCGAACCCGGCGATGGTGGCGATGAGGTCGGCGCTGATGCCCTGCGGCACGAACCCGGTGGTGAAGTTGACCTCCGGGTCCAGCGCCCACGCCCCGCCGTCGGAGCCCATCGGCACCCGGGACATGGACTCGACGCCACCGGCCAGGACGAGGTCCTCCCAGCCGGAGCGCACCTTCTGCGCGGCGATGTTCACCGCCTCCAGGCCGGAGGCGCAGAAGCGGTTGAGCTGCACGCCGGCCACCGTGTCGGGCAGGCCGGCCGCGACGGCAGCGGTCCGGGCGATGTCGGCGCCCTGGTCGCCGAGGGGGGACACCACCCCGAGCACGATGTCGTCGATCAGCGCCGGGTCGAGGCCGGGCATCCGCCGCAGGGTCTCCTCGATCAGGCCGGTGATCAGCGAAACCGGCTTCACCCCGTACAGCGATCCGGTCGGCTTGCCCCGCCCGCGCGGCGTGCGCAACGCGTCGTAGATGAACGCATCGGTCGTCATGCCAAGCTCCTCATTGCTCACCCGCATGCGAATTTCGCCTAACTTTTCTTGAGCCTGCTGCTGCTTGTCAAGAAGCGTCAGGCGCTGCCCGGCTTCAACCTCGGCGCAGGAATCCGCCGAGGGGCGCCACGGGATCCGCGCGAGGGGGCGCTAACGTGTAGCTGTGCGACGAGCAGCAGGCGACACCGCCCCGGCACCGGTCAAGCGGCCCAAGGACCGCAAGGCCCGCATCGCGCTCGCCGGGGCCGAGCTGTTCTGCGAGCGGGGCTACCACGGCGTCTCGGTGGACGAGATCGCCGCCGCCGTCGGCATCAGCGGGCCGGCCGTCTACCGGCACTTCCCGAACAAGTACGCGATCCTCGTGCACGCCACCCGGGAGGTCGTCGGCGCCCTGCTCGCCGCCACCGGACAGCCGACGGCGAGCAGTGCCGACGGGCTGCTCGACGAACTGCTGCGCGCGCTCGCCGAGGTCGCGGTGAGCAGGCGGCGGGTGGCCGGGCTGTACCAGTGGGAGGGCCGCTACCTGACGCCCGAGCACCGGCAGGAGTTCGCCGCGTCGATGGCCACTCTCGTCGGCCGCGTCGCCGGGCCGCTGCGCGAGCTGCGCCCCGAGCTGACCGCCGAGCAGGCGGACCTGCTGGTGAACGCGGCGCTGAGCGCGTTCGGCAGCGTGACCACGTACCGGGCCGCCGGCGCCGACACCGAGCACCTGCTCACCCGGGTCGCCTGGACGCTGCTGCGGACCGACGCGCCGGCGGTGCCGCCCCGGCGGCGTCCCGCGCCGGACGGCGCGCCCGCCACCGGGCCGGTGCGTCCGGCGTCGCGCCGCGAGCTGCTGCTGATCGAGGCGATGCGCCTGTTCCACAGGCACGGCTACCACGCCGTCGCGGTGGAGGACATCGGCCGCGCCGCGGGCATGCAGGCCTCCAGCGTGTACCGCTACTTCCCGGGCAAGGCCGACCTGCTCGCGGCCGCCTACTACCGGGCCACCGACCGGCTGACCGGGGCCACCACCGCGGCGATCGCCGAGGCGAGCGACCCGGCCGACGCGCTGCACCGGGTGGTACGGGCCTACGTCGACTTCGCGTTCGGCCAGAGCGATCTGATCGCGGTGTACCTGGCGGAGAACAACAACCTGCCGGACCGGGACCGCCACCAGTTACGCGGCGCGCAGCGCCTGCACGTCGAGGAGTGGGTGGGGCTGGTCCGGGCGGTCCGGCCGGACCTGCCGGCCGCCGACGCCCGGGTGCTCGTACACGCCGCGCTGAACGTCGTCACCGACGTCGGGCGGCTCGGCCGCTTCGACCGCACCGAGGGCTACGACGACCAGACCGCCCGGCTCGCGCTCGCCGTGCTGCACGCCTGACCGGGGCCGTCGCGAGCGCGCGGGCGGCGTGAGGCGCTGTGGTTGACTGACACCCATGGTTCCGTGCCCGTCCGCGTCCTCCCGGACGACCCGGTGACCACCGGGCCGGCCGCGGCCACCCGGCCCCGCAACCGCAGGCAGGTCATCGTCGAGTCGGCCGGGCAGGTGTTCAGCGAGCGCGGCTACCACGGCGCCTCCATGGAGGAGATCGCCGCGGCGGTCGGGATCAGCGCGCCCGCGCTGTACCGGCACTTCCCGAACAAGTACGCGTTGTTCGCCGAGTGCGCGAACGTCATGGTGGACAACCTGGTCGAGGCCGTCGACGCGTGGCCGCCGGACGCGGCGCTGGCCGACGTGCTGCTGGCCCTCACCCGGGTCACCGTCGCGCACCGCGCCTCCGGCGGCATCTACCGGTGGGAGGCCCGCTATCTCGGGCGCCCGGACCGCCACCTGCTCCGCGCGAAGTTCGGCCACGTCGTGGGCCGGGTGACCGAGATGGTACGGCGGGAGTACCCGCTGCCCGACGAGCGCCTGCGGGCGGTGGCTGCGCTCGGGGTGATCGGTTCGGTGACCATGCACCGCACCTCGATCGCCCAGCGCCGGATCGAGGATCTGGTGCTGCGCTCCGCGATGCGGGTGGTGGCCACCGACCCGGCGACCGCCGCCGGGACGGCGGGGCTGGTGGAGCTGCCCGCCCAGCCGGTGCCCCGGACCCGGCGCGCGGAGATCCTGGCCGCGGCCGTACCGCTGTTCGCCCGGGACGGGTTCGCCACGGTCACCAACGCGCAGATCGCCCAGGCGGTGGGGCTGGCCCCGTCGGCGATCTACCGCCACTACCCCGGCAAGGTGGACATCCTCGTGGCCGCCTGCCTCCAGGCGGCGGAACTGCTCGCCCAGGCGGTGGACCGCAGCCTCCAGCGGGCTGCCGACCCGCGTCAGGCGGTGGTCGCGCTGGCGGCGGCGTACGTGGCCTACTGCTTCGAGCACAACACCCTCAACAGCGTCGCCGAGGCCGAGGTGGCCGGGCTTCCGGAGGACGTCCGGCGTCCGCTCGTCCTCGCCCAGCGGGAGCACATCGCGGTCTGGGAGCAGCAGTTGCGGGCGGTCCGGCCGGACCTGGACCGGCGGCAGGCCCGGCTGCTGGTGCACGCCGGGTTCGGCGTGGCGGTGGAGGCCGGGCGCGCCCTGCGCTGGCAGGACTCGCCCGGCCACCGGGACGCGGTCACCGCGCTGGTCACCGGTGCCCTGACGCTGTGACGCGGCACCTGATCAGGTGCCCGGCCGGTTCATGACCGGGATCGTGATCGGGGTGTGCGACGCGGACGAGCCGTTGTTGAGGAACAGCATCGCCAGGCCGCGGATGAACCTGTCGAACAGGCCGAACGTCTCCGGCATCAGCGGCGAGAGCCCTTCGCGGAACATCACGTACGTGGGCCAGCCGGCCTCGATCACGCCCCGGGAGATGTAGTCGCGGGGCAGCCGCAGCCAGTCGCCGATCCGGTCGGTGAGCACGTAGCGCGCGAACTCCCGCTGGAATCCGCGAGTGACGCCCAGGTCCACCGAGGACGTCAGGTTCAGCAGGATATCGGCCAGGTCGATGCCCTCGGGCGTCGGCGCGAGGAGCGGGTTCAGCGCGTACCGGGACTGCTCCTCGGCGGCGGCCCAGCTGTTCGGGATGAACTCGTCGCGCACGCCGAGCAGGTGCAGCGCGACCTGCCACATGTGCAGGTAGGCCTCCTCCTCCGCGGCCGACATCCGCAGTCCCCAGCGACGCCAGTCGAGCAGCTTGCGGTGCACGTACGTGCCGAGGCTGTGGAAGGTGATGAGGATGTCGCCGTTGCTGATCGGGATCGGGTGGTCGGTGACGCCGCGCCACGGCGCGGACTGCGGCAGCAGGTGCCGTACGGCCGCGTGGGTCAGCCGGGTCTTGTGCGAGGTGACCACGAAGCTGCCGGTGGCCTTGAACGCGTCGGGGGCGCTCAGGTCGTAGCCGTAGGTGAAGGTCTTCGCGGCGCGCGCCTTCATGTCCGCGCCGCCCTCGGACCAGTAGACGTTGCGGGCCTCGCGCGGGATCACCGTGCTCATGATCCCGCTGCCCAGGCCGTAGAGCAGGAACAGGTACATGCTCATGCGCTTGTTGAACTGGGCGGCCCGGTCCAGCTTGGCCTGGTCGGCCCAGGACGGCAGCGTGTTGACGCGCCGCAGGTAGGTGGTGAGCGCCGGGGGCAGGCCGGCGGGCAGCGCGTCGCCGTTGCGGATCCAGGACGCGAACGCGGTGTTCACCGCCGGGATCTGGCCGGCGTCCAGCAGCGAGGCGACGAGCGGGTCGGTGTCGTCGTCCCAGACGTCCCACGGGTCGGTGACCGTGTCGGTCCCGGCGATCGAGCCGGACGACGACCACGCCCACGCCTTCGGAGTGTCCGCCACCGCTACCAGTCCCAGCGCGGCACCGAGCGTCAGGACGCTTCGTCTACTGAGATTCTCCATTAGCACCACTTCCCGGTTTCGACCGGACATCGCCCTGAACACCGGCTCGTGAGGTGCGCACAAGCAGGTTTCGAGTTATCCGGGGATGTGATTTTCTATTAACATAGAGGAGCTTGACTGCATCGGCAAGGGTGGGACGGTGGGGGTGGTCGCGATGGCCGAGGGCGGGCGGTACCGCTGGTTGCGCCGGATCGAGACGCTCGATCCGGTCCGCGACCATCACGAGATCTACCGGCTCTCCGCCGGGTACGAGTTCCCCTTCGACTACCAGCGGGCGCTGGAGCTGGCGCTGCTGCGCACGTTCTGCGTGCCGAGCATCTCCGCGCTACTCGACGCGACAGGCGAGTTCCGGCTGCGGGCGCAGCAGCGCTACGACGACACCGCGCTGCTGATGGCCGAGCTGCTGGAGCACGGGTACGACTCGCCGCGCGGCCGGGAGGCGCTGCGGGTGGTCAACCGGGCGCACGGCCGGTACGCGATCTCGAACGACGACATGCGCTACGTGCTGTCCACGTTCGTCTACGAGCCGATCGACTGGCTGGACCGGTACGGCTGGCGCCCGCTGCACGAGCACGAGCGGCTGGCCGCGTTCCACTACTACCGCGCGGTCGGCGCGCGCATGGGCATCCGGGACGTCCCGGCGGACTTCGACGCGTTCCGGGACTTCAAGGACGCGTACGAGCGGGACACGTTCCGCCGCACGCCGAGCAACGAGCGGGTCGCGGCGTACACGCTGGAGCTGTTCGCGTCCTGGTACCCGGCGCCGCTGCGCCCGGCCGCGCGCCTCGGCGTGCGCGCGCTGCTGCCGCCCGAGATGCGCGCCGCCTTCGGGCTGCCGGCCGCGCCGCGACCGCTGCCCGCGCTGGTCGGCGGCGCGCTGCGCGCCCGGGCCGCAGTGGTGCGGCTGCTGCCCGCGCGGACCGTGAGCCGGTTGACCCGCGCGCCGCGCAACCGCACCTATCCCGGCTACCCGCGGGGGTACCGGCCCGCCGATCTCGGCGCGCCGCCACCCCCGCCCGGCATCGACCCGGCGCTACTGGGTAACGGGCTCCGCCGCCGCGTCACCCGGCCGGTAGAGGGCGTCGATCCGGTCGCCGTACCGGTCGACGATGACCCGGCGCCGTAGCTTCAACGTCGGGGTCAGCTCGCCCGACTCCGGCGTCCACGCCGACGGCAGCACCTGGAACGTCTTGACCTGCTCGGGCCGGGCCAGCCGTGCGTTCGCCGCGTCCACAGCGGCCTGGATCTCGGCCCGCAGCACCGGATCCGAGGCCAGGGCGGGCAGCTGCGGGTCGCTGATGCCGTGCGTACGCGCCCACTGGGGTGCCACCTCCTCGTCCAGCACGATCAGCGCCGTGACGTACGGCCGCCGGTCGCCGATCGCGACTGCCTGACCGATGAGCGGGTGCGCCCGCAGCAGGTTCTCGATCTGCGCCGGCGAGATGTTCTTCCCGCTGGACGTGATGATGAGTTCCTTCTTGCGGTCGGTGATGGTGAGGAACCCGTCCTCGTCGAGCGTTCCGACGTCGCCGGTCGCCAGCCAGCCGTCCGCGTCGACCACCGGCTCGACGCCGCCGTCCTCGCGCAGGTAGCCGGAGCAGACCAGCGGACCCCGGACGAGGATCTCGCCGTCGTCGGCGAGGCGTACCTCCATGCCCACGTTCGGGCGGCCGACCGTCCCGGTGCGGAAGCAGTAGGGGGTGTTGAGGGTGGCGGTGCCGGTGGTCTCGGTCAGACCCCACACCTCCAGCACGTCGATGCCGAGTCCGGCGAGGAACCGCAGCACGTCCACCGGGATCGGGGCGGCGCCGCTGCCGGGCCAGACCATGTTCTGCAGCCCGAGGCTCGCCTGCAACGGTCGCAACACGGTGTCCCGGGCCTGCGCCACCCGGGCGGCCAGCTCGTCCGGCACCGGCTTTCCGGCGGCGCGCAACTCGTACGCCTCCAGTGTCACAGCGCTCGCGGCGGCGACGGCGGCGCGGACCGCGGGCTCGGCGGTCGCCAGGTGGGCCTGGACGCCGGCGGCCATCTTCTCCCAGACCCGCGGCACCCCGAAGAACGAGGCGGGACCGACGGTGCGCAGCGCCGCGACGAGCTGCGTGGCGTCGGGGCAGATGGTCACGTGCCCGGCGCGGTAGATCGGGTTGTAGATGCCGAGGAACCGTTCGGCGATGTGCGCGAGCGGCAGGTAGGCCACGGTCGGCGCGTGGTCGGGGACGGACACCATCGCGTCCAGCGCCACCGCCTGGTAGATCACGTTGTGGTGGCTGAGCACGACGCCCTTCGGGTTGCCGGTCGTCCCGGACGTGTAGAGCAGCGTCACCGGCTGCCCGGGCCGGATCGTGCGCCAGCGCCGCTCGAAGGCGTCCGGGTCCGCCGCGTGGGCGGCCCGGCCGAGGGTACGCACGCGCGACAGCGGCACGGTGTCGGTGGCCGCTTCGGCGGGCTCGTCCACCAGCACCACCCGGAGCAGGTCCGGCAGCTCGGCCAGGATCGGCCGCCAGCGCTCCAGCTCGGCCGGCCCTTCCAGCACGAGCACCTGGGCGGCGCTGTGCCGGGCCAGGTAGCGCATCTGCTCGGCGCTGAGCGTCGGGTAGATCGTGGACGGCACCGCGCCCAGGTGGACCGCGGCGAGGTCGACCAGCCAGTGCTCGGTCCGGCCGGACATCATGATCAGCATGTGCCGCCCGGTCTCCAGGCCGATCTCGGCCAGGCCGGCGGACAGCTCGGCGACCTCGTCGCGCAGCTGCGACCAGGTGCGGGTGTCGTCCCGGCCGAGCGTGGTCAGGGCGGGCCGGTCGGCGTACTCGGTGGCGTTGCGGTGCAGCAGCGCCGGGACGGTCAGGTCGGCGGCTTTCTTGGCGCAGTCCTCGGCGAGGACGTCGGCGGGGTCCATGGGCTACTCCTTCACACGCAACCGGGCCTGGTGGTGGCAGAGCTGGCCGCACCCCTCGCCGTGGTGCCCGCGCGGGTTTCCGCAGCCGATGGCAGCACTGTAAACGAGGGTTAACTTTCTGGGAAGAAGTCCCGGTGGATCGCGCCTGAACCGAGCCGCCGCGATGATCCGGCGACGAACCTGGACTAACCAAACGGGTCCCCGGTCACTGCGCGGTCCAGCCACCGTCCACGTGCAACACACTGCCCGTGACGTAGCTCGCGGCGTCCGAGGCCAGGAACAGCACCGCGCCGACGACCTCCTCGGGGCGGCCGAACCGGCCCATCGGGATGCGCTCGCGCAACCGCTTCGACCACTGCTCGTGGCCGCGCAGCCCCTCCGTCATCGGGGTCTCCAGGTAGCCGGGCGCGACCGCGTTGACGCGTACGCCGGCCGCCGCCCACTCCAGCGCCAGCGTGCGGGTGAGCTGCTCGACGCCGCCCTTGCTGGCGCTGTACGCGGCCAGTCGTGGGAACCCCACCTGACCGTGCACGGAGGACATGTTGACGATGCTGCCCGCACCCTGCTCGACCATGAGCGCGCCGGCCGCGCGGGCGCAGACGAACACGCCGGACAGGTTGGTGTCGATCACCTGCTGCCAGTCACCGAGACTCAGCCGCTCGCTGCGGTGCAGCGCCGGGCTGATGCCGGCGTTGTTGACGAGGACGTCCAGCCGGCCCCAGCGCTGCCGCGCGAGGCCGACGACGGCGTCGGCGGCGGACTCGTCGGCGACGTCCCCGGCGACCACGGCCGCCGTGCCGCCGCCGGCCGCGATCCGGTCCCGCACCTCGTCGAGCGCGTCCGGCCGACGGGACTGGAGGATCACCGACGCGCCGGCCCGCGCCAGCCCTTCGGCGATCGCCGCGCCGACGCCCTGACTCGCGCCGGTCACCCACGCCACCTTGCCCGACAGCATCCCCTCGACCTGCGCCACCGTGGACTCCCCTCATCGCAAAACATCGACAGATGTCGTCATGGGCCTTGTGGACACCGTTACCACGTGCTCTCATGTGATACACGGGCGCAATATTTGTTTCACCGTATCAGCGGCCTCGACCCCGAGGAGTGGACGTGGAACCGGTAAGCAGGCGCAAGATGTTGAAGGCCGGCGGGGCACTGGGAGCGCTCGGCGCGCTGAGCGTCGCCGCCCCCGCGCAGGCCCGATCGGCGTGGACCTGGTCCCCCACGGGATCAGTGGCCGGCGCCGGGGCGGGCGTGGACCCGCGCTGGGTGTGGGACGAGGAGGCCGACCCGCTCGTCGCCTCCCTCCTGGACCGGGGCGACGCACCACTGGTCAACCAGCTGCTGCGGACGTGGACGAAGAACGGCCAGCCGCTGCCGTCCGGCCTCCCGGCGGACGTCCGCGCGTTCATCGAACGCGCACGCGTGCTGCCGTCCTGGGTGGACCAGGGCAAGCTCGCCACCGCCGTGCGCTTCAACGAGAAGCGCGGCCTTTACCTCGGCGTGCTCTACGGCCTGGCCAGCGGCATGATGAGCACCGTCATCCCGAAGGAGGCGCGCGCCGTCTACTACTCCAAGGGCGGCGCGGACATGAAGGACCGCATCTCCAAGACCGCCAAGCTCGGGTACGACATCGGCACCGCCAACGCCTACCAGCCCGACGGCTCGATGATCGTGACCGCCGTGAAGACCCGGCTCGCGCACGCCGGTGTGCGTCACCTCCTGCCGCAGTCGCCCGAGTGGGCCGACGTCGCGCCCGAGGACATCCCGATCAGCCAGCGGGACCTGATGGTCACCTGGCACAGCCTGCCGACCACTGTGATGCGGAAGCTGACCGACTGGCGGGTGCCGATCCCGGCCGCCGAGTCGGCAGCGTTCCTGCACCTGTGGCAGGTGGCCGCGCACATGCTCGGCATCCGGGACGAGTACATCCCGGCCACGTGGAGCGAGGCGAACTCCCAGGCCGGCGAGGTCCTCGACCCGATCCTCGCGCCCACCCGCGAGGGCAACGCGCTCGCCGACATCCTGCTCGGCCTCGGCAAGGAGATCGACGCCGGGCTGCTCAGCAAGCCCATCCTCGGCTCGTTCACCCGGTTCATGCTCGGCAACCAGATCGCCAACTGGCTGGAGATCCCGCGCGACCTGCTCTGGGACACGCTGCTGCGGACGAGCTGGGGCCCGTTCGTCGCGGTCCGGGAGGCGCTGCTGCCGTTCCCGCTCGCACCGGAGTGCTACTGGCTGTTCGACGAGTTCCTCCGCAAGCTCGCCCTGCTGTTCCTGTCCGAGGGGCAGTCGATAAACATCGAGATCCCGCTCGGCAACCGCGAGTTCTGACCACCGGGTCGCGGTGAGCACCATGACCGCGCCCCTCCCCCCGTTCCTGGGGTACGTGCTCGCCGCGCCGGTCCTCGTGGCCGCCGCCGAACTCACTGTGGGATATCCGGCCACCGCCCGCACGCCGTCGCCGGACGTGGCCGGACTGCTCGGCCTCGGCGAGATCATGACGGCCACGGCCCTGCCCGGGGCGGCCCTGATCTCCGTCGAGGTCGGCCCGGACGGGACCGTGTCGTTCACGCCGCCGCCGGGCCGCTGCGGGTACGACTGCCACACCTCGGCCGCTGAACTGATCGCCGACGGGCTGTCGGTACCGCGCCGGCGCGTCCGCGTGCCACCGCCACGGCCGGCAGCGGGCCGGACCCGTCGCGCACCCCATCCGGCCGCCGGCACCCGTACCCCGCTCCGGGTCGCCGTGGCGGTGGCCCGGCGACGGCTGCTGGAGGCCGCGTCGGCGGCGCTCGGCACGCCCGTCGCCGACCTGCGGCTCGCGGCCGGCGCCGTCACCGACGGCGCGGGCCGCCGCGTCGACATCGGCGCCCTCGCCGGCTCCGCCGCCAGCACCAGCACGATCGCCGTGCCGGTCGACCTCGAGCCACGATGACCGGCGCCGCCGATTCAACGGGCCTGTGCCGGGTAGCAGTCCGATGGACGGCACCGGAGAGGGGACATACAGGCATGAAGGCACTGACCTGGCACGGCAAGCGGGACGTCCGCGTCGAGGACGTCCCGGACCCCCGGATCAAGGAGCCGACCGACGCGATCATCCGGATCACCTCGACCGCCATCTGCGGTTCCGACCTGCACCTGTACGAGGTGCTCGGGCCGTACCTGAAGCCCGGCGACATCCTCGGGCACGAGCCGATGGGCATCGTCGAGGAGGTCGGATCCGGCGTGACCCGGCTCAAGAAGGGCGACCGGGTGGTCGTCCCGTTCAACATCTCCTGCGGCTCGTGCTGGATGTGCGAGCGGCAGCTCTACGCGCAGTGCGAGACCACGCAGGTGACCAGCCAGGGCAAGGGCGCGTCCCTGTTCGGCTACACCTCGCTGTACGGCTCGATCCCCGGCGGCCAGGCCGAGTACCTGCGCGTCCCGCAGGCCCAGTTCGGCCCGATCACCATCCCGGACAGCGGCCCGGACGAGCGCTGGCTCTACCTGTCCGACATCCTGCCGACCGCCTGGCAGGCGGTGAAGTACGCGGACACCCCGCCCGGCGGCACGCTCGCCGTGTTCGGGCTCGGCCCGGTCGGCCAGTTCAGCGCCCGGATCGGCCGCCACCTGGGCGCCGGCCGGGTGATCGGCCTGGACCTGGTGCCGGAGCGGCTGGAGATGGCCCGCCGCCACGGCATCGAGGTGCTCGACGTCAGCCAGCTCGACGACGTGCCCGGCGCGCTCATCGACCTGGTCGACGGGCGCGGCCCGGACGCGGTGATCGACGCGGTCGGCATGGAGGCGCACGGCGCGCCGCTGGGCAAGATGGCCCAGACCGCCGCCGGGCTGCTGCCCGACAAGCTGGCCCAGGCCATGACCGACAAGGCCGGTGTGGACCGGCTCGTGGTGCTGCACGCCGCGCTCAAGGCGGTCCGGCGCGGCGGCACCGTGTCGATCTCCGGCGTGTACGGCGGCGAGCAGGACCCGATGCCGCTGATGGAGATGTTCGACAGGGGCATCCAGCTGCGCATGGGGCAGTGCCACGTGCGGCGCTGGGTCGACGAGATCATCCCGCTGCTGGAGCGCGACGACGACCCGCTGGGCGTGGAGGACCTGCGCACCCACCGGCTGCCGCTGACCGACGCGCCGGGGGCGTACGAGATGTTCCAGAAGAAGGAGGACGGCTGCGTCAAGGTCGTGCTCGCGCCGTGACCCGGACGGTGGTCGTCACCGGCGCGACCAGCGGGATCGGCCGGGCGACCGCCAGGGAGCTGGCGGGCCGCGGGGACCGGCTGGTCCTCGCGGCCCGCTCCCCCGCCACCCTCGACGAGGTACGCGACGAGTGCCGGGCGGCGGGCGCGCGGGCGATCGCCGTACCGATGGACGTGACAGAGCCCGGCGCGGTGGCCGCGCTCGCCGACGCGGCGCGAGCCGAGTTCGGCCGCGTCGACGCCTGGGTGCACACCGCCGCGGTGATGTCCTACGGCCGCTTCGACGAGACCCCGGCCGAGGTGTTCGAGCAGGTGGTCCGCACCGACCTGCTGGCCGCCGCCGCGGTGGCCCGGGAGGCGCTGCGCCGGTTCCGGGACAACGGCGGCGGCACACTCGTGCTCACCGGCTCGGTGCTCGGGCACATCACCGCCCCCTACATGAGCGGCTACGTGGCCGCCAAGTGGGGCCTGCAGGGGTTGGCCCGCACCCTGCAGCAGGAGGCGCGGGAGACGCCCGGCATCGCGATCTGCCTGGTCAACCCGGGCAGCGTCGACACACCCGTGTACCGGCAGGCGGCCAACTACCTGGGCCGCGTCGGCCGGCCGCCGCCCCCGATCGCGTCGCCCGAACGGGTGGCGCGGGCCATCGCGCACTGCCTCGACCGGCCGCGCCGCGAGGTCTCGGTGGGACGGCTCAACGTGATCATGCGCTTCGGCTTCACCGCCCTGCCCGGCGTGTACGACGTGCTGGTCGGGCCGCTGATGCGCCTGGCCGGGCTGACCCGGACGCCGGTCGCCGCGCACCAGGGCATCGTGTTCACGCCCAACCCGGCCGGCGAGGCGGTCCGGGGCGGATGGCTGCCCGACGTGTCCCAGGTGGTCCGGGCCGTGGGCGGACGCGCGGCCACTGTGGCGTCCGCGGTGCGGCGCCGGCTGCCCTGACCGTGGCGTGGGCGGGCCGGGACGACTGTGGTTACCGTGTACGGCGGGACACGGCGGAGGGGACGAGCATGCGGGAAGCAACGGGGCGGGAACCCGGCCGGACGCGCGGCGGGCGGGTGTGGAAGCTCGCCGGGCTGGCCGCCGTCGCCGGGCTGGCCTGGGCGGCGCGGGACGTACCGGCGCAACTCGGCGGCCGGCTCACCGGCACCCGGGCGGAACGGGCGGCCCGGTCACCGCGCTTTCGCGACGGCACGTTCCACAATCCGGCCGGCGCCAGCGCCACCATGGTCGCCGACCCGGGCCGCAACCTGCTCCGTGAGCTGATCTTCGGCAAGCAGAAGCGGCGACCGGGCAGCCCGGTGCCGCTGCTGCGTCCGGGTGCCGCGCCCGCCGCCGCCGACCCGGCCCGCGAACTGAACGTCATCTGGTACGGCCACGCCTCCACGCTCGTCGAGATCGAGGGACACCGGGTGCTGCTCGACCCGGTGTGGAGCGACAGGTGCTCCCCGTCCGGGCTGGTCGGCCCGCGGCGCATCCACGAGCCGCCGGTCCGCCTGACCGACCTGCCCCCGCTGGACGCCGTGCTGATCTCGCACGACCACTACGACCACCTGGACATGGAGACCGTCCGCCGGCTGGCCGATCTCCAGTCCGCGCCGTTCGTGGTGCCGCTGGGCGTCGGCGCCCACCTGGCCCGCTGGGGCGTACCCGAGCACCGCATCGTCGAGCTGGACTGGTCGGAGAGCCACCGGGTCGGCGGCCTGACGCTCACCGCCACCGCCGCGCAGCACTTCTCCGGGCGCGGCCTGCGCCGCGACGGCACGCTCTGGAGCTCCTGGACGATCACCGGCGCGCACCGGAAGGTCTTCTACACCGGCGACTCCGGCTACTTCGATGGGTACGCCGCGATCGGCGCCGAGCACGGCCCGTTCGACCTGACGCTCATGCAGATCGGCGCGTACGACAGGGCCTGGCCGCACATCCACATGTTCCCGGAGGAGGCGGTCGCCGCCCACCTCGACGTGCGCGGCGGGCTGCTGGTGCCGGTGCACTGGGGCACGTTCAACCTGGCCCTGCACGACTGGTCCGAGCCGGTGGACCGGCTCTGGGCCGAGGCGAAGGCGCGCGACGTCCGGCTGGCAGTGCCGCGTCCCGGTGAGCGGGTGGTGGTGGACGAGCCGCCGGCGGTGGACGGGTGGTGGCAGGCGGTCGCCTGAGACGCGCCGAAAAAACCGGACAAGGCATTCTTCTGCGCATATTTGCGTACTCTGTTCGCTGACGAGTCAGCGGCCGGAGGACAGCATGCAGGTTCGCCTCTCCCCAGGCGTGGAAGATCTCCGTACACCCACCCCGCCGGCGAGCGGCGCCGCGGCCGTCAAGCGGGGTGTCGACGTCGTCGTGTCGGCCACGGCCCTGCTGGTGGCGGCGCCGGTCCTCGCCGTGGTCGCGGTCGCGGTGCTGCTCGGGATGGGCCGTCCGATCATCTTCCGGCAGCGGCGGATCGGCCGGCACGGCCGGGAGTTCACCATCCTGAAGTTCCGGTCCATGGCGGGCGGGGGCGACAGCTTCTCCCCCGGCGACGACCAGGCGCGGCTGACGCCCCTGGGGCGGTGGCTGCGCGCCACGAGCCTGGACGAGCTGCCCAGCCTCTGGAACATCCTGCGCGGTGACATGAGCCTCGTGGGCCCGCGCCCGTTCCCGACCAGCTACCGCGACCTCTACACACCGCGGGAGTTCCGCCGGCACGACGTCCGGCCCGGCCTCACCGGGCTCGCGCAGGTGAACGGCCGCAACGCGCTGGGCTGGGCGGAGCGTTTCGCCTACGACCTGCACTACGTGGAGCACTGGAGCCTGCGGCTGGACGCCCGCATCCTGGCGCGGACCGCGGTCGCCGTGCTCCGCCGGCAGGGCATCAGCGCGCCCGGCGCCGCCACCGCACACGAGTTCCGTGGCACCGCCTCGGAGCAGGCCGTGGCGGCGACAGCGGGAAGCGGATCCCGGTGAGCCTCGACCTCGTCGTCGTCGGGTGCGGCGGCCACGGCCGGGAGATCGCCCAGATCGTGGCGGCGGTGAACGAGTCCTCGGCCCGGCCACCCTGGCGGCTGGCCGGCTTCGTCGACGACGACCCGTCCGAGTCGAACCGTAAACGCGCCGAGGCGTGCGGCGCGCCGTTCCTCGGGACCCTGGCGGCGATCGGTCAGCTACCGCCGGAGACCCACGTCGTCATCGGGGTGGGCGACCCACGGGTCCGGCAGAAGGTGGCCGCGCGGATCGACACGTACCGGAGGCCGGCGGCGAGCCTCGTCCACCCGGACGCCACCGTCGGCCCGGACCTGGTGTCGGCCGAGGGTCTCGTGGTGTTCGCCGGTGGCCGGATCACCACGAACGTCACCGCCGGACGGCACCTGCACGTCAACCAGAACGCCACGCTCGCGCACGACTGCGTGGTCGGCGACTACGTCTCCCTGCATCCGCTCGCGGCCGTGTCGGGCGACTGCCGCCTCGGCACCGCCGCGCTGATCGGCGCGGGCGCCGTGGTGCTCCAGGGCCTGCGCGTCGGCGCCGGCGCGACGGTCGGCGCCGGCGCGTGCGTGGTGCGCGACGTGCCGCCGCGGACAGTGGTCAAGGGCGTGCCGGCGCGCTGAGCCGTCCTCAGAGCACGAAGGCGTCCGTCCACAGCGCGCCCGAGCGGCCCGACAACGCGTCCAGCATCGCCACCGCCTGACCGTCGGTGAGCTGCGCGACGAAGTCGATGATGGCCCGGCCCCGGGCCCGGCCGATCCGGTCCGGGGTACGCGGGTGCAGCTCCGCCTCGGCCAGCTCCACCAGGTCGTGCAGCCGGCGCGGCAGCCGGGACTCCTCGTCCGGATCCAGCAGCCACTCCCAGAGCGCCTCCACCAGCGTGCCCAGCAGCCGGGCCTGGCCGCGCTGGTGCAGGGCCAGGTCCGGGCGGGCCAGCACGAACCGGTGGTGCACGAACTTGAGCACCTGCACCTCGTGCCACTGCGCCTTCGCCAGCAGCACATAGCCGGAGCGGACGTCCGGGTCCGGCGTCACCGTGATGGCGTCCACGAAGCGGGTGGACCAGCGGGCGGAGAAGCGGGCGACGTACTGCTCCGCCTCGATCGAGCCGTCGAACGGCAGCGCCAGCAGCCCTTCCACCAGTTCCTCGCGCACATGCTCGACCGCGTCGGCGAACGCCTCGTCGTCGGCGATCCAGCCGTCCTTGCGGTGCAGTTGCCGGCGCAGCCGCTCGATCGCCGCGCCCGGCCGCCGGGCCGCCGCCTCCAGCGCCGAGGCGGTGATCGACCGCAGGTGCCCGCACTCGCGCTGCCAGGCCATCAGCTCGGCCGCCACGGTGCCCTGCTGCAGCACCCCGACGCGGTAGAAGTCCTCCACGTCGTGGATCGCGTACGCGATGTCGTCGGCGGTGTCCATCACCGACGCCTCGGGGGTCTGCTGCCAGTCCGGGATCCGCCCGGCGAACGGCTCCCGCGCCTGGCGCAGGTCGTCCAGCTCGGTGCGGTACGCGCCGAACTTCACCGAGCCGCTCTCCGGGTCCTCCGGCGGGGCCGCCGCGCCCCGGGGCGCCGGTTCGAGGTGGCGCGGGTGCGGGTCGGGATGGTCGAGCCGGGTCCACGGGTACTTCAGCATCGCGGCCCGGACCGCGGCGGTCAGATCCAGTCCGGTGGTCGCCGCGCCACGGATCTCGGTGCTGGTGACGATCCGGTACGACTGGGCGTTGCCCTCGAATCCGTCGGCCAGCCCGAGCCGCTGCCGGGCCAGCCGGTCGAGCACCCGCTCCCCCAGGTGCCCGAACGGCGGGTGCCCGAGGTCGTGCGCGAGCGCGGCGGCCTCCACCACCTCCGGGTCGCAGCCGCCGAGCTTGTCCAGCAGGGCCCGGTGCGCCGGATCGGCGGTCAGCCGCTCGGCGATCGCGCGGGCCACCTGGGCCACCTTCAGGCTGTGGGTCAGCCGGTTGTGTACGAGCAGCCCCGATCCGCCCGGGCTGATCACCTGGGTCACGCCGCCCAGCCGGGCGAAGAACGGCGACCCGACGATCCGGTCCCGGTCGGCCCGGAACGGGCCGGCGGCCAGGTCGCCGAGCGCCCGGGCGCTGCCTCCGAAGAGCCGCCGGGCCCGCGGATCCGCAGGTACCTCCATGATCGCCACGCTAGCGCAGCCGTACCGGACGGCGGGCCGCGACCTGTGCCTAGGCCAGCGGGGGCGCGTCCCCCAGCACCAGACCGGGTGCCGCCGGCAGCCAGTAGCCGAGGTAGGTGCCGGCGGTGACCTGGTAGCTCAGGCGCCCGTTCACCCAGGCGCTGGCGCTGAGGAACGCGCCCGAGGCGCGCGGGAAGGTGACGGTCTTGGACCCGACGACCTGCCACCTGCTGTCGTACGCGTAGCCGGTGTAGGTGCCGGGCTCGACGGTCAGCAGCCGGGTGGGCGCGTACGTGTGCTCGACGAACTTCCCGGCGAGCCACCGGTTCTGCGCGTCCTCCGCCACGAACATGCCGGCGAACACCCCGTTCGCCATGCGGTAGTGCACGCCCCGGCCGGTCACCCGGACGCGCTGGTCGGCGGTGGCGGTGGAGAACCGGATCAGGTTGATCGACTTCTGCGCGACGACCCGGCCGGCGGCGTCGAACTGGTAGGCGACGTGGGAGCCGGGACCGAACCACACGATGCCGTCGACAGGCGGGTACGGGTAGTCGGCGCGCAGCACGTCGGCGTACGCGGCGAACACGCCGGCGTGGGTGAGCTGGTGCAGCGCGAGCATCTGCTGGGTGTGCACCTGGTGGTAGCTCGGGTAGGACCGGGCGCAGCCGACCGAATAGCGGCTGGCCCACTGCGGGACGCGCAGCGTGGCCGGCACGTAGCGCCGCACCGTCGTGGCCGTCCCGTCCATCAGGCTCACCGCCCGGCTGTCCCGGGTGATCCGCCAGTAGTCGTACACGCCGTAGAACGCGTAGATCATGCCGTTGAGGACCCGTTCCCCGCGCACCCCCGGGCTGTCCGGATACTCCTCCAGCCACAGGTAGCCGTCCGTGTCGGTCCAGCTCACCCAGGGCACCCCGAGCTGTGGTCCGAGGGTGAGGCTGAGGAACGTACGGTCCGCCGCCGTACGCCAGGTGGCGTCGCCGGTCACCTCGTACAGCCGCACGAACAGGCTGAGCAGCTCCCCCTGTGCCATCGCGCTGTACCAGGGCGCCTGGAGCACCAGCCCGGTGCACCGGGGCAGGTCGAAGGGGTACGAGTACCACCACGCGCCGCGGGACTCCACCTTGCGGTCCAGGTTCCGCCGCGCCTGCGCGATCGCCCGGTCGAGGAAGAACCGGTCGCCCGTGACCTGGTAGGCGTTGAGGTTGTCCAGTCCCCAGTCGGCCTGGACCACCGGGTGGTCGTAGAGGACGCCCTGCCAGGTGAAGAGCCGCACACCGGAGGCG
This sequence comes from Micromonospora sp. CA-248089, assembly GCF_050948515.1. Classification (NCBI taxonomy): domain Bacteria; kingdom Bacillati; phylum Actinomycetota; class Actinomycetes; order Micromonosporales; family Micromonosporaceae; genus Micromonospora; species Micromonospora sp. CA-248089. The sequence goes on along the minus strand of NZ_CP192016.1, from coordinate 2,266,572 downwards.
TCGTGCGCCAGCGGGTCGGTCCGCGGGACTGTCATCTGACGCGAGGTCGGTGAGACCGAGCCGGGCAGCAGGCGCGGCAGGTAGCCGTCCCGGGCGTACGCGGCGAGCGTCGCGCTCCGCCCGGAGAGTGCGGTGGCGGCCGCCGCGCCGGTCACCGGCGTCCCCGTCAGGCCGACGGCGAGCACCGCCGCCACCCACGCGCGCCAGGCCAGCCGGATCCTCATGGGACCTCCAAGGTCGGGAGTGTCCTCCCATCCCAGCAACCGCATGTCGCTTTTGCCAGACTCCTTTCATCATGCGTGGAATAGGCGCACATAACATGAGTATTCGTGACTGTTACCGACCGTCCGGCGAGGCGGGCGGGCGCGCACGCCGGTCGCGGGCCGGGACGGCAGAATGCACGGGAACCCACCCGAGAAGGCGGATCAGATCGTGACCCAGTCAGTGCACCAGCGCATCGCCGAGGAACTCGGCGTCGCCGAACGGCAGGTGCGGGCGGCAGTCGAGCTGCTCGACGGCGGCGCCACAGTGCCGTTCATCGCCCGCTACCGCAAGGAGGCCACCGGCCTGCTCGACGACGCGCAGCTGCGCACGCTGGAGGAGCGGCTGCGCTACCTGCGCGAGCTGGACGAGCGGCGCGCGGCGGTGCTGGAGTCGATCCGGAGCCAGGGCAAACTCGACGAGGCGCTGGAGGCGCAGATCCTCGCCGCCGACTCCAAGTCCCGCCTGGAGGACATCTACCTGCCCTACAAGCCGAAGCGGCGCACCCGCGCGCAGATCGCCCGCGAGGCCGGGCTGGAGCCGCTCGCGGACACGCTCCTGGCCGACCCGGCGCAGGACCCGAAGACGGTCGCCGCCGGGTTCGCCGACCCGGACAGGGGCGTCGCGGACGCCGCGGCCGCCCTGGACGGGGCGCGGGCCATCCTGATCGAGCGCTTCGCCGAGGACGCCGACCTGATCGGCACGCTGCGCGAGCAGATGTGGTCGCGGGGCCGGCTGGTCTCCCGGGTACGCGACGGCCAGGAGACCGCGGGCGCGAAGTTCGCCGACTACTTCGACTTCGCCGAGCCGTACCCGAAGCTGCCCTCGCACCGCATCCTCGCCATGTTCCGGGGCGAGAAGGAGGGCGTGCTGGAGCTGACCATGGACCCGGAGGGCGAGGGCGACGCCGACGCGGCGACCGGACCGAGCCGCTACGAGGCCGCCGTGGCCGGACGCTTCGGCATCAGCGACCAGGGACGGCCCGCCGACAAGTGGCTGGCCGACACGGTGCGCTGGGCCTGGCGTACCCGGATCCTCATCCACCTCGGCGCGGACCTGCGGATGCGGCTGTGGCAGGTGGCCGAGGAGGAGGCCGTGCGGGTCTTCGCCACCAACCTGCGTGACCTGCTGCTGGCCGCACCGGCCGGGGCGCGGGCGACGATGGGCCTCGACCCGGGCCTGCGTACCGGGGTGAAGGTCGCGGTGGTCGACGCCACCGGCAAGGTGGTCGCCACCGACACGATCTACCCGCACGAGCCGCGCCGGCAGTGGGACGCCTCGCTGCACACGCTCGCCACGCTCGCCGCCGCGCACGGCGTCGAGCTGGTCGCGATCGGCAACGGCACCGCCAGCCGGGAGACCGACAAGCTCGCCGGTGACCTGATCAAGCGGCACCCGGAGCTGAAGCTGACCAAGGTGGTGGTCTCCGAGGCCGGCGCGTCGGTCTACTCCGCCTCCGCGTACGCCTCGCAGGAGCTGCCCGGCCTGGACGTCTCGCTGCGCGGCGCGGTGTCGATCGCCCGCCGCCTCCAGGACCCGCTGGCCGAGCTGGTGAAGATCGACCCGCGGTCGATCGGCGTCGGGCAGTACCAGCACGACCTGTCCGAGGTGAAGCTGTCCCGCTCGCTCGACGCGGTGGTCGAGGACTGCGTCAACGCGGTCGGCGTGGACGTGAACACCGCCTCCGCGCCGCTGCTCACCCGGGTCTCCGGCATCGGCGCCGGGCTGGCCGAGAACATCGTGCTGCACCGCGACGCCAACGGGCCGTTCCGCACCCGCGCCGAGCTGAAGAAGGTGCCGCGGCTCGGGCCGAAGGCGTTCGAGCAGTGCGCCGGCTTCCTGCGCATCCCCGGCGGCGACGACCCGCTCGACTCCTCCAGCGTGCACCCGGAGGCGTACCCGATGGTGCGCCGCATCCTCTCCTCCACCGGGCAGGACCTGCGCGGTCTGATCGGGAAGTCGGCCATCCTGCGCGGCCTGCGCGCGACCGACTTCGTCGACGAGACGTTCGGCCTGCCCACCGTCACCGACATCCTGGCCGAGCTGGAGAAGCCCGGCCGTGACCCGCGCCCGGAGTTCCGCACCGCGACGTTCGTCGAGGGCGTGGAGAAGATCGGCGACCTGACGCCGGGCATGGTGCTGGAGGGCGTGGTGACGAACGTGGCCGCGTTCGGCGCGTTCGTCGACGTGGGCGTGCACCAGGACGGCCTGGTGCACGTCTCGGCCATGTCGCACACCTTCGTGAAGGATCCGCGCGACGTGGTGAAGTCCGGCGACGTGGTCAAGGTCCGGGTACTCGACGTGGACGTGCCCCGCAAGCGGATCTCGCTGACGCTGCGGCTGGACGACGAGGCGCCGGCCGGCGGTGGTCGCCCGGCGGGCGGCGACGGACGGCGGGACCGGGGCGGGCAGGGCGGCGCCGCTCCGCGGGCCGGCGGCCAGGGTCGCGGCCAGGGCCGGGGCGGGCAGGGCGGCGGTGGCCAGCGGGGTGACCGGGGCGCGTCGCGCGGCGGCCAGCAGCAGCGGCCGGGGCGCGGTGGCGGCGGTTCCGCCCCGCTCAACGACGCCATGGCCGAGGCGCTGCGCCGCGCCGGGCTGGCCTGATCTCCCGGGGTGCGCTGCCGAGCTGTCGACTCAGCTCGGCAGCGCGCCGTGCGCGCGGCGCGCGTACCCTCGCGGTCGTGGGTGGCGAGGACGACGAGCGGTGGCGGGAACGACGACGCCACGCGGTGCGGGCGCACGCGGAGGCCGCTGATCGGGAACGCGCCGCGGAGCAGGCGGAGGCCGCGGAGCTGGTGGCCCGGTTCGCCGCCGAGGCGCTGCGGCGCGGGCTGCGCACCGACCGGCTGACCGCGACCGGCCACGACGGGCGCGGGCGTTACCGCACACGACTGACCGGGTGGTACGTGGACCGGGCGCACAGCCGCGCGGTGGACACCGACGGGTGCTTCTACCTGCTCACCGTGACGCCCGGTCTGCGCGCGCGGCTGTTCGGGGCCGACCCGCGGCCCAGCGCACCGCCGCTGGTGGTCGGCCGGGGCGGTCGCGACGGCGAGTCGGTGCCGCTGGCGGCGCTGCTCAGCCGGCGTCTCGACGCGGGCGACGACTGGCGCTGAGGGCGGCGGCCGGCCGCTGATCGGCCCGCTGCCGCGGCACCGGGCGCGCGGCGCGCCGGGCGACGTGCCGCCACCAGCACAGCTGCACCACGAGCGTGAGCAGCCCGGCGAGCACGATCGCGGCCAGGTTGATCACCAGTTGGAGGGCCGAGCCGGCCGCCTCGTGCCACACGCCGTACGCGGACGCCACGGCCACGTTCGCCGCCGCCGGCACGGTGGTCACCGAGATCAGCACGCCCACGAGCGAGCCGGACTTCTTCGACGTCAGCGACAGCATGCCGGCGATGCCGGCGAGCAGGCCCACCACCCAGGACAACGCGTCCGGGCGCCAGATGAAGTCGGTCATCGGCCGCTCGGCCAGCAGCATGTCCCGGCCGACCAGGCCCGCTGCGGTGAGCGCCCAGGTGCTCAGCACTGTCGCCGCCATGGCGACCAGGAAGCCGACGGTCAGGGCCTGCACCGAGCGGCCGGCCACGCGCGGCTGCCGGCGCAGCAGCGCCACGCAGAGCGCGGCGAGCGGACCGAACTCGGGGCCGACCACCATCGCGCCGACGATCAGGATCGGCTGGTCCAGCAGCACGCCGATGCCGGCGATCATGGTGGCCACCACGATCAGGGCGAGGAACGTGCCGGTGAGCACCGTCTGCTCGCCGGTCTTCGCGGCGATCTCGTCCCAGACCACGGCGTCCTCGCCGTGCCCCGGCGCCTCCTCGGCGGCCCGGTCGGCCGCCTCGGACAGCGTCAGCTCCACGTCGTCGGCCGCGATCGCCCCGTGCGCCTCGACACCCAGTTCCTGGAGCCGGCTCAGCACGCCGTCGGCGCTCTCCCGGACGACGTCGCAGGTGACGTAGTCACCGGCGGGCTGGCGGGCGGCCCCGGGCAGCACCACGAGGTGCGTGACGCCGGGATCGGCGGCCAGCAGGTCCACGACCGCCGACGACTGGTCACTCGACGCGATCACCCTCAGGTGCAGCACTCGGGGCTCCTGGCTCGTCGATTCCTGTGCGGGGCCGCCGAACTCTACTCGGTCGCGGCCCGATCGTGTGCTTTTCGGCACGAACCCGGCGTACGCCATCACCCCTCGGCAGGTCGGCCGTTTTACCGTCCGTGACCCTTCGATGCCACGACTGTGATCCCACCGCGGGGACGGAGGCTCGATGACCGGCCGAATCTACCTGTCGCCGCCCGATGTCGGGCCCCTGGAGGAGTCCTACGTGCTCCGCGCGATCCGCTCGGGCTGGGTCGCGCCGCTCGGCCCCGAGGTGGAGGCGTTCGAGCGGGAGGTCGCGCAGCGAGTCGGGGCGGCTCACGCGCTGGCCCTGAACTCCGGTACGTCCGCGCTGCACCTGGCCCTGCTCGCCCTGGGGGCCGGGCCGGGAAGCGTGGTGGCGGCACCGACCATGACCTTCGCGGCGACCGCGAACGCCGCCGTCTACACCGGCGCCGAACCGGTCTTCGTCGACTGCGACCCGGCGACCGGCAACATGGACGTGACAGCGCTCGCCGAGATGCTCGACCGGCTGGGCCGGTCCGGCGAGAAGGTCGCCGCGGTGCTGATCGCGGACATGTTCGGCACCTGCGCCGACTACGACGAACTGCTGCCGGTGTGCGAGGCGGCGGGAGTGCCGGTCGTCGAGGACGCCGCGCAGGCGCTGGGCGCGACCTACCGCGGGCGTCCGGCCGCCTCCTTCGGGCGGCTCAACGCGCTGTCCTTCAACGGAAACAAGATCATCACAACCTCCGGCGGAGGGATGCTGCTCTCCGACGACGAAGCGTTGCTCGCCCGCTGCCGACACCTGGCGACCCAGGCACGCGAACCCGTGCCGCACTACGAACACGTCGACGTGGGTTACAACTACCGGCTCAGCAACCTGCTCGCCGCCCTGGGGCGGGCGCAGCTGCACCGGCTGGACGGGATGATGCGGCGCCGCCGGCTGCTCCGCGAGCGCTACGCCAAGCTGTTCTCCGGCGTTCCCGGCGTCCGGCTGCTCGGCGACGGGGACGAGGGCTCGAACTGCTGGCTGACCAGCATCGTGGTCGACCCCGAGCGGACCGGCTGGCCGGCGGCGGACCTCGGAGCGCACCTGGCCGCGCGCGACATCGAGACCCGGCACGTGTGGAAGCCGATGCACCGGCAGCCGGTCTTCGCCGGGTGCCGGTCGGTCGTCACGGGCGCCGCGGACCGCCTGTTCGCCCAGGGTCTCACCCTGCCCAGCGGTTCCGCCCTGGACGACGACCGGGCGGCGCGGGTCATCGGTGCCGTCGAGCAGTTCCTGGACGCCCGGTGACGGCCGGCGCGGGCGCGCGTCCGCTGCGGATCGTCGTCCTGCTGAAGACGGACCAGGGCGGGCTCTGGGTCCTCCCCCAGGTCGAGGAACTGCGCCGCCGCGGGCACCAGGTCGTCGCGGTCCTGCCGCGCACCACCGGGCGCCTGACCGGCGAACTCCGGCAGCGAGGCGTCGAGGTGCACGACTCGCCGTTCGACTTCCGCTTCCGGCCGCGCCCGTCGACGCTGCGGGACCTGTGGCGGCTCCGCCGCCTGATCAGCCGGCTCCGCCCGGACGTCCTCAAGTACCACCTGTACGCGTCCGCGCTCGCCGCCCGCTTCGCGAGCCTGCGCCTGCCGCTGCGTCGCGTCCACATGGTGGCCGGGCCGCTCTACCTGGAGTCTCCGCTGATCAAGGTCGTCGAGCGGGCGTTGTGGCGGCTCGACCACGTCACCATCTGCGGCACCGGCCACACCTCCGGTCTCTACGGCGCACTCGGGTGTCCCGCGCCCCGGCGCCCGGTCGTCACCTACGGCGCCAGGGCCGCGCACTTCGCCGAACTCGAGGGCGCGGCCGGCCGGCGAGAGGTGCGCGCCAAGGCGCGCGCCGAACTCGGCATCGAGGAGGACGCTTTCGTCGTCATCATGGTCGCCTACGTCTATCCGCCGCGCCGACTGGTCCACCAGGGCCGCGGCATCAAGGGCCACGACGTGCTGCTGGCGGCCTGGCGGGAGTTCCGCGCCGACCACCCGGACGCCCGGCTGCTCCTGGTGGGCGCCGGCTTCTCCCCGGCCGGAGAGACACACCGGCGGGAGCTGATCCGGCGCTTCGAGGTCGACCGGGATCCGAGCGTGACGTGGTTGACGTCGGTGTCGGACGTGCGGGACTGCTACCGCGCCGCCGACCTGAGCGTCAGTCCCTCCCTCTCCGAGGGGCACGGCGCGGCCTGCGAGGCGGGAGCCTCCGGGGTGCCCAGCGTCGTCAGCGACGCCGGCGGCCTGCCCGAGACCGTCGACGAGACAACCGGGTGGGTGGTGCCGCGCAACGACGTGCCGGCGCTGGTCGCCGCGCTGCGCAACGCCCACCGGGAGTTCACCGACGGCCGGCTCCGTCTGCGCGGTGAGCGGGCCCAGCAGTTCGCCCTGCGGCACTTCGACGACACGGTGGCCGCCGCCGCCGTGGCCGACGTGGTGGAGGCCACCTGCCGGACCGGCGGGAGATCCTGATGCGGGTCGTGGTCACGTCGGAGTCGCGCTTCAGCCGGACTCCGGACGGTGCGGTGTGGGTCGAGGCCGGCCCCGACCACACGATCTGGCGGCGGTACCTGGCCGCCTTCGACCGCGTACGCGTCGCCGCCCGGGTCCGGGACGTCGCGCAGCGGCCGCCGGCCGCCTCCCGGGTCGACGGGGACGGCGTCGAGGTCTGGGCGCTGCCGTACTACGTGGGGCCACGGGGCTACCTGCTCGGGCGGCGGACGCTCGCCGAAGCGGTGACCGCCGCCGCGGAGCCTCGGGACGCCGTGGTGCTCCGGGTGCCGTCGCCGATCGGCGCGCTTCTGGCCCGGGCGCGCAGCCGGGCCCGCCTCCCGTACGCGCTCGAGGTGATCGGCGATCCGTACGACGTGCTCGCCCCGGGGGTCGTCCGGCATCCGCTGCGGCCCGTGCTGCGGACGCTGTCGACCCGCACGCTGCGCAGGCAGTGCCGGGAGGCCGCCGCGGTGGCGTACGAGACGGAACGGCGCCTGCAACTGCGGTACCCGACGCTGCCGACCACGCCGACGGCGGGCATCTCCAGCGTCGACCTGCCACCCGCGGCGTTCGTCCCGCGAGCCCGGCCGCTCCGGCAACCGCCGGCGGAGCCGACGCTGGTGTCGGTCGGCTCGCTCGAACAGCTCTACAAGGGCATCGACACGCTCATCTCGGCGCTGGCGCTGATGCCCGCCGACGGGCCGCGGGCCCGGCTCGTGCACGTCGGCGTGGGTGCCTACCGGCCCCACCTGGAGCAGCTGGCCGCCCGGTCGGGCGTGGCCGGCCGGGTGAGCTTCACCGGCCCTCTCCCCGACGCCGAGGCGGTCCGCCGGACGCTGGACTCGGCGGACCTGTTCGTGATGCCGTCGCGCACCGAAGGTCTGCCCCGGGCGCTCATCGAGGCGATGGCCAGGGCGCTCCCGGCCGTGGGTTCGACCGCCGGCGGCATCCCGGAACTGCTCGAACCGGACTGCCTGGTGCCGCCCGACGACCCGGCCGCCCTCGCCGCCACCGTCACCGCGATGCTCGCCGCCCCGGACCGGCTGGCGGCGGCCTCGGCCCGCAACCTCGGCCGGGCCCGTGACTTCTCCGCCGAAACGCTCGACGCCCGCCGGGCGTGGTTCTACCGGACCGTCGTCGAGGTCGCCGCCGGCCGGCCGGACCGGCGGTCACCGGTCGCCCTGCGGTCCGGACGCTGACGTACGGCGCCGGCGCACCTCCGAGGTGCGCCGGCGCCCCGCGGCCGGGACCGCTCAGTGCACGGGGTGTCCCGGACGCACGTCCCCTCGGGTCACGCCTCGGAGGATGTCGAGGTAGCGGCCGAGCTGGTCCTCCCGGAACAGTCCGTCGAGCGCGGTCGCCGGCACCGCCGGCACCCGTCCGGTCCGGTCCTTCACGGCCAGCCACTCCCGCAACCGGGCCGCGATCGCGGCCGGATCGTTCGCCACGACACCCGCGCCGCGATCACGCAGCAGGCGTGCGGCCACGCCGTCCGCGAAGCCGAGCAGGAGGACGGGACGGCGGGCCTGGAGGTAGTCGAAGATCTTGCCGGTCATCGTGCCGGCGTCCCGGGGGTCGTTCCACATGAGCAGCACGAGCGCGTCCGCGTCCGCCTGGATCCGCCACGACTTCTCCGGCGAGACCTGGCCGAGAAGGGTGACGGAGTCGGTCACGCCGGCTCGTTCGGCGGCGGCGCGGACGATGCCGTGGTCCTCCCCCGCGAAGATCACATGCACCTTCGCGGCGTCCGGCCCGAGCAGGGCGATCGCGTCGAGGAGAGGACCGGGGTCACGCTTGCCCGGATAGATGTAACCGGTGTGCGCGAGCGTGAGTGTGCCGTACGGCACCTCGACACCGGCCGGGGTCGCGGGTGCGGGCCGGCGGTCGATGCCGTTCATGACCACGTGCGTCCGGACCCCGAACGTGCGGCGGATCGTCTCGGCCAGCGGCTCCGAGATCGTCACGCACGCTGCCACGGTACGCAGCACCCGGCGTTCCAGCCGCTCGTCGACGGCTCGGCGCAGCGGCGTCCGTACCCAGTGGTCGTTGCCGACGGACCACAGATCCCGGTAGTCGGCGACCCAGGGCACCCGGAACCGCCGGGCGAGCGTCGCGGCCACGACGAACCCGGAGAAGGGCGGGCCGGACACGAGGATGACGTCCGGGCGCCAGCCCGCCGCGAACCTGTCGAACTCGCGCACCGGCGGCCGGATCCAGTTGAGCTGTGGGTCCGGCAGCAACAGCTCCATGCCGGCCCTGACCAGCAGCCGTCGGGCACCCGCGCGGGTCCGGCCGAGGCGGGAACGCACGGGTGCCGGGCCGCCCGCCGCCGAGCCGTGCCCGGTGCCGCCGGGCCGGGGAAGACGCGGTGCCGGCGCGATCCGGATCAGCCGGTCCTCGGGCACCGGGACGGGAGCTCCGCCCTGGTCCGCGCCGACGGCGGTGAGTACCCGGACGTCCCACCCCTGTCGCGCCGCGTACGCCGCGAGGGCGGCGGGCCGGCGGGCACCGACGGTCTCCGCCGGCGGGAAGTGGTACGAGACGATCAGCAGGCGCGGAGTCGGCTCCGGGTGCGGGTCGTTCGTCATAGCGGGGTCAACCATTCCTTCCGGTACACGGACATGACGACGAGGAGCCTCAGCTCTGCGGGACGAGTCGCGGCGCGGGACGAGGACGGCCGTGTTCGCGTCCGGCCGCCGTCACGACGCGCAGCGACATCAGCCACCCGACCCCGTACGCCAGCGCGCCGGACACCCCGAACGCCCACACCGCGGTCAGCGGTGACCCGCCGGCCAGCGCCACCACCGAGACGGCACCGGCCACCACCACGACCCGGCCCGCGTCCCAGACGAGCTGGAGAGCCTGGCGTTCGTACACGACGAGCGTCTGCGACAGCGGCGAGACGACGAGCTGAGCCGCCATGAAGACGGCGAGGGCCTGGGCGTAGACGCCGCTGCTGTGCCACTGCGCGCCGAAGACCAGGCTGAAGGCCGTGGGCGCGGCGACCACGACGAGGAGCGCGCCGGGACCCGCGATCAGTGCGAGCTTCCGGCTGGCGTCCAGGAAGACGCGCCGGCCGCCCCGCGGCTGCTCCCGCGCGATCCGCGCGATCTCCCCCAGGTAGACCTGCGCCACCGCGGACGCCACGAGCGCGGCGGGCATGGCGATCATCCGCTGGGTCAGCCCCAGCCAGCCGGCCACCGCCGAGCCGTACCAGTAGGCGATGAGCAGCACCGGCAACTGCATGCCGAGGATGTTGAGCAGGCCGGACGGAGCCAGCAGGAAGGGAAACCGCCGGTAGCGGCGCGCCACCGCCAGCAGGCGGGGCCGCCGCCGAGGCGTCCGGGCGGTCGCGTCGCGTCCACCGGCGCCCCGGAGCAGGACCGCGGCGGCCGCGACCTGGCCGAACCCGAAGCCGAGCGCCAGGCCACCGGGACGAAGCCCCGCCACCCCCGCCCCGACCTGGGTGACCACGACCGCCAAGGACTGCAGGAGGTTGCGCCGGCCGATCACGCCGTAACGACGATGCCGCACCGCGAACTGGTTGAGCACCAGGACGACACCCATCGCCGCGGCGGAGGGCGGCACCACCCAGAGCCAGTGGACCAGCTCGGGCTGACCGAACCAGGCGGCCACCCGGTCTCCCACCAGCAGGACCACGACCGATCCCAGGAGCGCCGTACCCGCGGCCGCGGCGAGACCGAGCCGCACCAGCGCCCGTGCGTCCTCCTCCCGTTCCGGCAGCGGAACCGCCATCTCGAACCGGAGCGCGGCCACCGTGCCCACGATCACCACCAGTGCGGCGATCACCGCGAGGACGCCGAAATCGACAGGGCGGTAGAGCCTCGCCAGCAACGGCGCCGCGGCCAGCGCCAGCAGTTGACCGCCGGCCGATCCGGCGGCGATGCCCACCACTCCGCGCCGCCCGCTCGACATGGCGAGCCGCCTGGCACGCCACCTCACCCAGGGACACCCGGCCGGTCGGCCGGCCGTGTCCGCCCGCCGCGGACCGGCATACCGGTGCGCTGCGTCGCACCGGCCATCACGAGCACACCGAGAGCCAGTGCGGCGAAGAGCGGACGGCCCGCGTTCACGTCACCGGAGGTCGACACCGCCACCACGTTGAACGCCAGCACCGCCAGGACGAACCCGGCGACCGGGTCACGCCGGGTCGCGCGCCAGAGCCCCGCGGCCACGACGAGAGTGGCCAGGATGAAGGCCCCGCCCACCAGCCAGCCCGCTTCGGCCGGCAGCTCCAGCCAGAGGTTGTGCGGGTAGTTGTGCACCAACATGCCGGAGTAGTCGGACCAGTTGCCGTAACCGACCCCGCCCGGATGCTCGGCGATCATCGGCACGCTGACGTCACGCATCTCCGCCCGGGCGGTGCCGACCATCTCCTCGCTCGGGTCGACCAGGAGCGCGTACACCCGGGGCGGCAGCAGCGACGGCATGGCGATGACGGCCAGCACCAGGGCACCCATCAGGCCCAGACCGACCCACTCGCGCCGGCCCCGCCGCAGCTTGAGGCGGAACCCGGCCAGCACCAGGACGAAGAGGGCGACCACGGTGGCCAGGAGCGGTCCCCGGGAGCCGGTCGCGAACAGTGCGAGGCCGAGCAGCACCGCCAGGCCCGCCGCCCACCAGGCCGCCACCCGCTTCTGCAGGTAGAGCCAGGTGAGAGCGACGAGCGCACCCCCGATGGCCCGGGCCAGCCAGATCGGGTTGGAGCCGAAGCCGTCGGCCCGCCCGTCCTGCGGATCGCCGGTGAGCGTGGCGATCGCGAGCACCACCCCGGACAGCACGAACACGGCGGCGAACATCTCCACGTCACGTCGTCCGCGCAGCACCGCGACCGCCAGCGTGGCGAACATCGTCAACGTCAGGAGCAGCAGGAACTTCTGCCGGCCGTAGTCGGTCTCCGGGGGGTGCAGGAAGCCCGGCAACGCGAGGACACCGAAGACCACCAGAACCCAGAAGATCACCGTGCGGGCCCGGGAGGACGGACGGAGGATCTCGTGCAGGAGCAACGGCACCGCGAGCACGACCGCGGCGATGAGGAAGCCGCGGCCGACCTCACGCGTGAACTGGTCGAAGTTGAGCAGCAGCACCACGGCGGTGGCGCGCAGCACCGCCGAGACGAGACCACCTGTTCGCCGTACCGGTGCCTCCGGCCGGGCGGGCCCGGCGGCGCCGCGAACCGTACCGATCGCCGACGACCGCCGGTTGTCCTGCATCACCATCACGTTCGAGCCTCCTGCGGCACCGAGCTGGGAACCCTCACACCGCCCGGTCGGAGCGGTAGCGCGCGAGGTTGGCCGGATCGAGGAACCACTCGACGGTCGCCTTGAGCCCCTCGTCGATGCTCGTGGCCGGCTGCCAGCCGGTCCGCGCCCGGAGCAGGCCGGCGTCGCCGAGCAGGCGCTCGACCTCGGACTCCGCGGGGCGGAGCCGGGACTCGGAGACCTCCACCTCCGGCTGGACGCCGAACATCGCGGCGATCTTGCGCACCAGGTCGCCGATCGAGGTCTCCCGGCCGGTCGCGGCCTGGAACACGCCGCCCACGACCGCCTCGTCGGGCGCGGTGCCGACGGCTCGGAAGGCCGCCACGGTGTCCGTCACGTAAAGCAGGTCGCGGGTGGTACGCAGCGCGCCGAGCCGGACCACCCCGCCGTCCTTGGCCAGCTGGCTGATGATGGTGGGGATGACCGCCCTGGTGGACTGACGCGGGCCGTACGTGTTGAACGGCCGGAGGGTGACCACCGGCAGGCCGAAACTGAGGTGGTAGCTCTCGGCCAGCTTGTCCGCACCGATCTTGGAGGCCGAGTACGGCGACTGCCCGCGCAGCCGGTGCTGCTCGGTCATCGGGACCGTGGTGGCCGTCCCGTACACCTCGCTGGTGGAGGTGACGACGACGCGGCCCACGCCGGCGGTCCGCGCGCTCTCCAGCACGTTGAGCGTGCCGGTGATGTTGGTGTCCACGTAGGACTGCGGTGCCAGGTACGAGTACGGGATGCCGCCCAGCGCGGCCAGGTGGTAGACGGTGGAGGTGCCGTCGACCAGCCGCTGCACCATTCCCCGGTCGCGGATGTCCCCCGCCACGACCTCGACGCCCGTCAACTGGTCCGGGTCGAAGGTGTCCAGCCAGCCGTGCGATCCGGCGCCGTTGTAGTGCACGAGGGCGCGTACCGGGTGGCCCGCGGCGACGAGGGCCTCGACCAGGTGGGACCCGATGAAGCCACCGGCTCCGGTCACCACCACCGGTCCGCCGGACGAGTGTGCCGTCATGGTTCGCTCCTCCTCTGCGCCGGTCCGGCGGTGACCGGTACCGGGTCGGTTCCACGAGCCGGTGCCGCCTGACTCCACAGCGCACCGACCGAGTCGTACAGGTCGTGTTCGGGGACCCACCCCAGGACCGAGGCGGCCCGGCCGACATCGGCGCGCATCCAGCCGACCTCGGCGGACCGGGGGGACGGTGGGCGGTCCTCCCGGATGCGGACCGGCCGGCCGGCGACCGAGATCAGCAGGTGGACGACGTCGCGCACCGGCACCGCCCGGCCGCTGCCCACGTTCAGGACACAGGCCCCTGGCGCGGTGATGGTCACGGCCCGCCGGACCGCGGCGGCCACATCCCGGACGTCGACGAAGTCCCGGTACGCCCCGAGCGGACCGGTGCGCAGGTCCTCGCCGGGCGCGAGGCGGGCCAGCAGCGCCGCCACCCGGCCGAGCAGTGTGGTGCCGGGCATGCCGGGGCCGACGGGGTTGAACACCCGGAGCACGACCGCGTCCACCCGGCCGGCGTCGGCCGCCAGCTCCATGAGCCGGGTCGCCGCCGCCTGGCTCACGCCGTAGGCGCTGACCGGTGCCGGGGGAAGGTCCTCGGTGGCCGCGGTGCCGAACGGCACCGGACCGTACTCGGCCGCGGAGCCGAGACGGACCAGCCGTGCGCCGGGCGCGGCGTCGGCGACCGCGTCCACCAGCTTGGCGGTCGCCGTCGTGTTCGCCCGGACGAGATCCTCGGCCGCGCCGCTGACCGCGCCCGCGCAGCTGACCACGGCGTCCGGCCCGGCCCGGCCGAGCAGCGCCCGCAGCGCCTCCGGCGTCGCGGTGACCAGGTCGCACTCGGCGCGCGACGGGCACACCACCTCGGCGGTGGTCGCCAGTTCCCGTCGTACGTGCGCGCCGATGAAGCCGGAGGCGCCGAAGAGGAGGACGCGCATCATGCCCCGGCCGGCGCGCCGGCGGGCAGGAGCACGTCCCGCAGCTCGGCGAAGCAGCGGTTGGCCTCGTCGTAGTCCTCGGGGCGGCCGATGTCCAGCCAGTAGCCGTCGAACTCGTAGCCGGCCGGTGGCTCCCCCCGGCCCAGCAGGTCCAGCACCAGCTGGTCGAACCCGAACGGTTGCCCCGCCGGGTAGTGGGCGATGGTGTTCCGGGAGAGCCCGTAGACACCCATGCTCACCCGGTAGTGCAGGACGGGCTTCTCGGAGAAAGAAGTGATCTTGTCGCCGGCCAGCTCCAGGACCCCGAAGTCGATCTTCACGGTACGCCGGTAGGTGGCGACGGTCAGCGGTGCGCCCGACCGCGCGTGAGTGGCCAGCAGGTCGGCGTAGTCGAGGTCGGTGAGCACGTCGCCGTTCATCACCAGGAAGTGCTCGGGCAGGCGGTGCCGGATGCCGAAGAGCGGGCCGATGGTGGACAGCGGCCGGTCCTCCTCGACGTAGTCGACGGCCAGGCCGAACCGGGAGCCGTCGCCGACGAAGGCCCGGATCAGCGCGCCCAGGTGGTTGATCGCCAGGGTGACGTGGGTGAAACCGCGATCCGCGAGCTGGCGCAGCACGATCTCGAGGATCGCGTAGCTCTCCCCGATCGGCACGAGCGGTTTCGGCAGCGTGGAGGTGTAGGGACGCAGCCGGACCCCCGCGCCGCCCGCCATGATCACGACATGCATCGACTCTCCACTCGTCCCCACGCCCTACCTCGCGTCCAACGAGCCGGACCGGCACCCGGGTACGGAAATCACCTGTTCGGGGCACGTCCCCCGCGTCACGCCTGCGGGTAAGGCCGGCGGGCGGCACGCCGCTGTGATGAGCTGTACCGGTGGCGGGAGATGTGCTGGGGCTGGTGCTGCACCCCACCCGGGACGTCTCCGAGGTGGTGCGGATCATCGCGGACTGGGCCGCCCGGCACCGGATCACCCTCGCGGTACGCGCGGAGGACCGCGCGCGGGTACCCGCCTCGGTGGAGGCGATCGCCGCGGACGAACTGGCCGACCGCTGCGCCGCGCTGATCAGCATCGGCGGCGACGGCACCATGCTCGGCGCGCTGCGGATGGCCGTCCGCGACCCGAAGCCGGTGCTCGGCGTACATCTGGGCCGAGTGGGCTTCCTGGTCGAGGTGGAGCCGCCGGACCTGCCCCGGGCGCTGGAACGGCTGGTGGAGCACGACTTCACCGTCGAGTCGCACGCCTGCCTGGCCTGCGACGTCTGCGGCGACGACGTGGTGGCGTTCAACGACATCGCCCTGGTCCGGCAGCCCGGCGCCGGGTTCGTCACGGCCACGCTGGCGGTGGACGGCCAGCGGTACGGCTACTACCGCTGCGACGCGCTGGTGGTGAGCACGCCGACCGGCTCGACCGCGTACAGCTACGCCGCGGGCGGGCCACTGATCTCACCGGCCACGGAGGCGATGGTGGTGACGCCGTCCGCGCCGATGGCCGGGATCTCCCGCTCGGTGCTGCTCTCCGCGCACGAGACGGTGCACCTGGAGCTGCGCGCGGACTCGGCACCGGTGGCGGTGGAGATGGACGGCCTCCTGATCCGCCAGGCGGCGACCGAGGGTTCGGTGCACATCCGGTACGTCAAGGACGCCGGCCGCGTGGTCCGCCTCGACCCGCGCCGCTACCAGGAGCGCAACCAGCTCAAGCTGAGCCTGCTGGACCTGCCGCTGCTGCCGGACCAGCTGCGGGAGCTGTTGCCGGACGGGTTGCGGGAGCAGCTCAACCGCCGGGAGCTGCCCCCGCCCCGCTGAGCCGGGTCAGACGGTGGCGAGCACCCCGTCGACCAGCGCCTTGGCCTCCTCCTGGATCCGGGCCAGGTGCTCCGGGCCCTGGAACGACTCGGCGTAGATCTTGTAGACGTCCTCGGTGCCGGACGGGCGGGCGGCGAACCAGCCCGACTCGGTGGTCACCTTGAGCCCGCCGATCGCGGCGCCGTTGCCGGGCGCGGTGGTGAGGGTCGCGGTGATCGGCTCACCGGCCAGCTCGGTCGCGGTGACCTGCTCCGGCGAGAGCTTCGCCAGGACGGCCTTCTGCGCCCGGTCGGCCGGCGCGTCGATCCGGGCGTACGCGGGCGCGCCGAAGCGGTCGGCCAGCTCGGCCCAGTGCTCGCTGGGCGTACGGCCGGTGGTGGCGATGATCTCGGCGGCGAGCAGGCAGAGCAGGATGCCGTCCTTGTCGGTGGTCCACGTGCTGCCGTCGCGGCGCAGGAACGACGCGCCGGCGCTCTCCTCGCCGCCGAAGCCGACGGTGCCGTCGAGCAGGCCGGGCACGAACCACTTGAACCCGACCGGCACCTCCAGCAGCGGGCGGCCCAGGTCGGCCGCGACCCGGTCGATCATCGAGGAGGAGACGAGCGTCTTGCCCACCGCCGCAGCCGGGCCCCACTGCTCCCGGGTACGGAACAGGTGGCCGATCGCCACAGCCAGGTAGTGGTTGGGATTCATCAGGCCGCCGTCGGGCGTGACGATGCCGTGCCGGTCGGCGTCGGCGTCGTTGCCGGTGGAGACCGCGTAGTCGTCCCGGGCGGCGATCAGCGAGGCCATCGCGTTCGGCGACGAGCAGTCCATCCGGATCTTGCCGTCGCCGTCGAGCGTCATGAACCGCCACGTCGGGTCCACGAGCGGGTTGATCACCGTCAGGTCGAGGCGGTGCCGCTCGGCGATCTCCCCCCAGTACGCCACGCTCGCCCCGCCCATCGGGTCCGCGCCGATGCGCACACCGGCGTCGCGGATCGCGTCGATGTCCAGCGCGGCGGGCAGGTCGTCGACGTACCGGGCGAGAAAGTCGTACTCGCCGGTGGTGTCGGCGGCGCGCGCCCGCGCGTACGGGATGCGTTTCACCTCCTTGAGCCCGGCGGCGAGGATGGCGTTCGCGCGGTCCTGGATCCACTTGGTGGCGTCGGTGTCGGCGGGCCCGCCGTTGGTGGGGTTGTACTTGAAGCCGCCGTCGGACGGCGGGTTGTGCGACGGGGTGATCACGATGCCGTCGGCGAGGCCGCTGGTCCGCCCCCGGTTGTGGGTGAGGATGGCGTGCGAGACCGCGGGCGTCGGGGTGTAGCCGTCGCGACTGTCGCGCAGCACCGTGACGTTGTTGGCGGCGAGCACCTCCAGCGCGTCGGCCTCGGCCGGCGCGGACAGCGCGTGGGTGTCCCGGCCGAGGAACAGCGGCCCGGAAAGGCCCTGCTCGCGGCGGTAGTCGCAGAGCGCCTGGGTGACCGCGAGGATGTGGTCGGAGTTGAAGGCGTTGCGCAGGCTGGACCCGCGGTGCCCGGAGGTGCCGAAGGAGACCTGCTGCGCCGGGTCGTCCGGGTCCGGGTGCTCGGCGTAGTAGGCGGTGACCAGCCGGGGCACGTCGACCAGGTCGTCGGGCTGGGCGGGCCGGCCGGCACGGGGGTGGGCCACTGCGGGATCCTCCTCGGGAAACGGTGGGACTGCTCAGGGCTCGACGCGCTGACCCTTGCCGATGACGACGATGCCGTTGTCGGACACGGTGTAGCGCTGGCGGTCCTTCTCCAGGTCGACGCCGATCTCGGCGCCCTCCGGGACGTGGACGTTCTTGTCCAGGATCGCGCGCCGGACGACCGCGTGGCGGCCGATCTGGACACCCTCCATCAGCACGGCGCCGTCGACGTGCGCCCAGGAGTGCACCTTCACCTTCGGCGCCACGATCGAGTTCTCCACCAGCGAGCCGGAGATCACCGAGCCGGGCGAGACCATCGAGCTGACCGCGCGGCCCACGCGCTCGCCCCAGGCGTGCACGAACTTGGCCGGCGGGTACGGCGGCTGCTCGGTGTAGATCGGCCACTCGAAGTTGTAGAGGTTGAACACCGGGTGCACGTTGATCAGATCCATGTGCGCGTCGTAGAACGAGTCGAGCGTCCCCACGTCCCGCCAGTAGCCGCGGTCGCGGTCGGTGCTGCCCGGCACCTCGTTGTCCTTGAAGTCGTAGACGTTGGCCTCGCCGCGCTCGACGAGCATCGGGATGATGCTGCCGCCCATGTCGTGCTTGCTCGTCTTGTCCGCCGCGTCGCGCTCGACCGCCTCGCACAGCGCCCGGGTGGTGAACACGTAGTTGCCCATCGAGGCGTAGATCTGGTCCGGCGCGTCGGGCAGCCCGACCGCGTCGGTGGGCTTCTCCCGGAACGCGCGGATGCGCTTGCCGTCCTCGCCGACCTCGATCACGCCGAACTGGTCGGCCGTCGACAACGGCTGCCGGATGCCCGCGACCGTCACCCCGGCCCCGGAGGCGATGTGGTCGTCGACCATCTGCCGGGGGTCCATCCGGTAGATGTGGTCGGCGCCGAAGACGATCACGTAGTCGGGCTGCTCGTCGTTGATCAGGTTGAAGCTCTGGTAGATCGCGTCGGCCGAGCCGGCGAACCACCACGGGCCGCGGCGCTGCTGCGCGGGCACCGGCGTGACGTAGTTGCCGAGCAGCGTCGACATCCGCCAGGTCTTGGTGATGTGGCGGTCCAGCGAGTGCGACTTGTACTGGGTCAGCACCACGATCTTGAGGAAGCCGGCGTTCGCCAGGTTGGACAGGACGAAGTCGACCATGCGGTACATCCCGCCGAAGGGGACGGCGGGCTTCGCCCGGTCGGTCGTCAGGGGCATCAGGCGCTTGCCCTCCCCGCCGGCCAGGACGATCGCGAGCACCTTGGCAGCCATGCTCAGACGCTAACGACCTGGACCCGACTTCACCACTCGGACGCCCACACTTGCGCACCGCGTGGGACACCCGGCTCTGCACTAGGGTGCGGGCATGGCACCGATGCGCGTCGACCTGCTCACCCGCGAGTACCCGCCGGAGGTCTACGGCGGCGCCGGGGTGCACGTGGAATACCTCGCCCGCGAACTGCGCCGGCTCGCCGACGTCCGGGTGCACTGCTTCGGCGCGCCCCGCGACGAGAAGGGCGTGACCGCGTACGCCGAACCGGCCGCGCTGGCCGGCGCCAACGCCGCGCTGCGCGTCATGGGCGTCGACCTGGAGATGGCCGCCGGTACGGCCGGCACCGACGTGGTGCACAGCCACACCTGGTACGCCAACCTGGCCGGGCACACCGCGAAGCTGCTGCACGGGGTGCCGCACGTGGTGACCGCGCACAGCCTGGAGCCGCTGCGCCCGTGGAAGGCCGAGCAGCTCGGCGGCGGGTACGCGCTCTCCTCCTGGTGCGAGCGGACCGCGTTCGAGGCGGCCGACGCGATCATCGCGGTCAGCGCGGGCATGCGCCGCGACGTGCTCACCGCGTACCCGGCGGTGAACCCCGACCGGGTCCGCGTGGTCTACAACGGCATCGACACCGCGCAGTACGCCCCGGACCCGGCCACCGACGTGCTCGACCGGCTCGGCATCGACCCGGGGAGGCCCAGCGTCGTCTACGTCGGGCGGATCACCCGGCAGAAGGGCCTGCCGTACCTGCTGCGGGCGGCCCGCGAGCTGCCCGCCGACACCCAGCTGGTGCTGCTCGCCGGCGCGCCGGACACCCCGGAGATCGCCGCCGAGGTGGAGGGCCTCGTGGCGGAGCTGCGGGCGAAGCGCTCGGGGGTGATCTGGGTGGCGGCGATGCTGCCCAAGCACGAGGTGATCCAGGTGCTCACCCACGCCACCGTCTTCGCCTGCCCGTCCGTCTACGAGCCGATGGGCATCGTCAACCTGGAGGCGATGGCCTGCGAAACCGCCGTGGTGGCGACCGCCACCGGCGGCATCCCGGAGGTGGTCGCCGACGGCGAGACCGGGCTGCTGGTGCCGATCGAGCAGGCCGGCGACGGCTCCGGCACGCCGCTGGACCCGGAGCGCTTCGTGGCCGACCTGGCCGCGCGCATCAACGAGCTGCTGGCCGACCCGGAGCGGATCGCGGCGTTCGGCGCGGCAGGGCGGCGGCGGGCGGTCGAGCACTTCTCCTGGGACGCGATCGCCCGCCAGACGCTTGAGGTCTACCGCTCGGTGGGGGTGTAAGGAAGGGCCCCTTCTTAACGCCTGCGGTAGAGGAAGGGCCCCCTTCTTGACAGCACGCCCGGTCGCGGTCGGCGGGGGATACAGTCCCCGGATGCCGGATGCGATCTTCGCCCATCCTCGGCTCGCGCCCGTCTACGACGCGTTCGACGGCGACCGGGACGGCCTGGACGCGTACCTCGCGATCGCCGACGAGCTGGACGCGCGCGTGGTGCTCGACCTCGGCTGCGGCACCGGGAACCTGGCCCTGCTGCTCGCCCCGCACGGCCGTACCGTCGTGGGGGTCGACCCGGCCGAGGCGTCCCTCGCCGTCGCCCGGTCGAAGGACCGCGAAGGCCGCGTGCGCTGGGTGCACGGCGACGCCACGACGCTGCCACCGCTGCGCGCCGACCTGGCCGTGATGACCGGTAACGTGGCGCAGGTGTTCTGCACCGACGACGACTGGGCGCGCACCCTGCGGGGCGTCCACGCGGCGCTGCGGCCCGGCGGGCATCTCGTGTTCGAGGCGCGGCGTCCCGAGCGCCGGGCGTGGGAGGAGTGGGCGGCGGACAGCGCGCCGGTGACTCGGGACGTGCCGGGCGTCGGGCCGGTGGAACGACGTCTCGAGGTCACCGCTGTGGAACTGCCGTTCGTGTCCTTCCGGTTCACGTACCGGTTCCCGGCCGACGGCGCCGTCCTCACGTCGGACTCGACGCTGCGGTTCCGCGACCGGGACGAGGTCGAGGCGAGCCTGGCGGCCGCCGGCTACCGGGTGCTCGACGTGCGGGACGCGCCCGACCGCCCCGGCCGGGAGTTCGTCTTCGTCGCCCAGCGGTCGACCTGAATGTCGCTGTCGGACGGGCCAGAGCGCCCGGAGCCCGCCGACCCTGTGCCCGAGGCGCGGACAGAGGCCGTTCGTGGCACCGGGGCCGGCCGCCGGAAGTCCGCCACCCGTTCGGTGGAACGCCATGGGTGCCTCAGCGCCCATTTGACACCCATAGCGTTCCACTCACCGCAGCCCACGCTCGTTCGGTGGAACGGCACGGGTGCCTCACCGGCACGGACTCGACGCCCTCGTGAGCGGGTTGAGGGCTGAGGTGAAGTCGCCGAGCGCGAGAGGATCTCGCGCAGTAGGTTGAGCGGGTGACTGGACGGTTCCCGATCGAAGACGTCTCCCCCGTCGTCTCCTGCGGTCGCTACCCGGCCAAGGCGGTGGTCGGCGAGGTCGTGCCGGTGTCGGCACGGGCCTATCGCGAGGGCCACGACGCGCTCGGGTGCAACGTGGTCTGGCTCGGCCCGGACGGCGTGGCCCGCCCGTTCACCCGGATGCGCCCGGGCGAGCCCGGCCAGGACCGCTGGCACGCCACCATCCGCCCGGACGCGGTGGGCCTGTGGCGCTTCGCCGTTGAGGCGTTCGGAGACCCGTACCTCACCTGGCAGAACGCGGTCACCAAGAAGCTCGCCGCCGGCCAGGGCGCGGCCGAGCTGGCGAACGACCTGGCCGAGGGCGTACGCGTGCTCATCGCCGCGCTCGACCTGGTGCCGAAGGCCGACCGGGATCGCGTACGCGAAGCCGTGCGGGCCCTGGCCGACGACGACCTGGACCTGCCGCGGCGGGTGAGCGCGGCGCTGGATCTGGCCGACCTGCTCTGGGAGCACCCGGTCCGGGAGCTGGTCACCACCGGCGAGGAGCGCACGCTGTGGGTGGACCGGCCCCGGGCGCTCTTCTCCGCCTGGTACGAGTTCTTCCCCCGCTCGGAGGGCGCGGTCCCGGCGACCGTCGACGCGCCGGCCCGTTCCGGCACGTTCGCCACCGCGATCCAGCGGCTGCCGGGTGTCGCGGCGATGGGTTTCGACGTGCTCTACCTGCCGCCGATCCACCCGATCGGCCGGGTCAACCGCAAGGGCCGCAACAACGCGCTCACCGCCGGGCCGGACGACGTGGGCTCGCCGTGGGCGATCGGCGCGGCCGAGGGCGGCCACGACGCCATCCACCCCGACCTGGGTACGCCGGAGGACTTCCGCGACTTCGTCGCGGCCGCCGCCGAGCAGGGGCTGGAGGTGGCGATGGACCTGGCGTTGCAGTGCGCGCCGGACCACCCGTGGGTCACCGAGCACCCGGAGTGGTTCACCACCCGGGCCGACGGCAGCATCGCGTACGCGGAGAACCCGCCGAAGAAATACCAGGACATCTACCCGCTGAACTTCGACAACGACCCGGAGGGCATCCGGGCCGAGGTGCTGCGGGTGGTGCTGCACTGGGTCGGCGAGGGCGTCCGGATCTTCCGGGTGGACAACCCGCACACCAAGCCGTTCGACTTCTGGCACTGGCTGATCGCCGAGGTCAAGAAGGTCGACCCGGACGTGCTGTTCCTGGCCGAGGCGTTCACCCGGCCGGCGATCATGCACGGGCTCGGCAAGATCGGCTTCACCCAGTCGTACACCTATTTCACCTGGCGCACGACGGCGGTTGAGATGCGGGAGTACTGCGAGGAGCTGGTCGCCTCGGTCGACTGGATGCGGCCGAACTTCTGGCCCAACACGCCGGACATCCTGCACTCGTCGTTGCAGCACGGCGGCCCGCCGATGTTCAAGATCCGGGCGGTGCTGGCCGCGCTGCTGTCCCCCTCCTGGGGCATGTACGCCGGGTTCGAGCTGTTCGAGCACGTGGCCCGGCCGGGCGCCGAGGAGTACCTGGACAACGAGAAGTACGAGCTGCGGCCCCGGGACTGGGACGCGGCGCTGGCGCAGGGCCGGTCGCTGGCGCCGTTCATCACCACGCTGAACCGGGTACGCCGGGACAACCCCGCCCTGCACCAGCTGCGCAACCTGCGGTTCCACGACATCGACAACCCGGCGCTGCTGTGCTGGTCGAAGCACGACCCGGAGACCGGCAACACGGTGATCGTGGTCTGCTCGTTCGACTCCCGCGAGGTGCAGTGGGGCAACACCACACTCGACATGCCGGCGCTCGGGCTGGACTGGCACGAGCGGTTCACCGTGCGCGACGAGCTGACCGGCGCCGAGTACGACTGGGGACAGCGCAACGCGGTACGCCTCGACCCGTACCTGCAACCGGCGCACGTGCTGACCGTGCGCCGCCCGGCCGCACCGGCTCCCGCCGAACCGGAGCACCCGGCCGCGCCCGACCTGACAGTGGAAGACGTACCCGCCGACCTCTCCGGCGGCACCGCCCCGACCGCACCGGCCGACAAGGACGACGCCCGATGGACCAGCTGATCACCGGCGAGGTACACGACCCGCACGCCGTGCTCGGCGCGCACCCGGCCGGCGGGAGCACCACGATCCGGACGCTGCGCCGGGGCGCCGGCGAGGTGACGGTGCTGGTCGACGGCGAGGCGCACCCGATGAAGCGGGTGCACGACGCCGGTGTCTTCGAGGCGGTGCTCCCCGGCGAGGTGCTCGACTACCGGGTCGAGGTGGACGGCACGACGCACGACGACCCGTACCGTTATCCGCCCACGCTCGGCGACCTCGACCTGCACCTGATCGGCGAGGGCCGCCACGAGCGGCTCTGGGCGGCGCTCGGCGCCCGCGTGTT
Source organism: Micromonospora sp. CA-248089 (assembly GCF_050948515.1). Lineage (NCBI taxonomy): Bacteria > Bacillati > Actinomycetota > Actinomycetes > Micromonosporales > Micromonosporaceae > Micromonospora > Micromonospora sp. CA-248089. Next base: position 2,242,915 of record NZ_CP192016.1, on the reverse strand, counting down.
CGACGAGGGCGTCGCGTTCACCGTCTGGGCGCCCAACGCGCGCGCGGTGCGGCTCGTCGGCGACGTGACCGGCTGGGCGCCCGACGACGGATGGCCGATGCGGTCGCTCGGCTCCAGCGGCGTGTGGGAGATCTTCGTGCCGGGCCTACCGGTGGGCAGCCGCTACAAGTACCGCATCCTGGGCGCCGACGGCCGGTGGCGGGACAAGGCCGACCCGATGGCCGCGCGCACCGAGGTGCCGCCGGCCACCGCGTCGGTGGTGCACGAGTCACGGTACGAGTGGGGCGACGCGGACTGGCTCGCGCGCCGGTCCCGGCAGGCGCCGCACCAGGAGCCGATGAGCGTGTACGAGGTGCACCTGGGCTCCTGGCGGCCCGGCCTCGGCTACCGGGAACTGGCCGAGCAGCTCACCGCGTACGTGCTGGAGATGGGCTTCACCCACGTGGAGTTCCTGCCGGTGATGGAGCACCCGTTCGGCGGCTCGTGGGGCTACCAGGTCACCGGCTACTACGCGCCGACCGCCCGGTTCGGCGACCCGGACGACTTCCGATACCTGGTGGACCGGCTGCACGCGGCCGGCATCGGCGTGCTCCTGGACTGGGTACCGGCGCACTTCCCCAAGGACGAGTGGGCGCTCGCGCGCTTCGACGGCACCCCGCTGTACGAGCACCCCGACCCGCGTCGCGGCGAGCACCCCGACTGGGGCACGTACGTCTTCGACTTCGGCCGCAACGAGGTGCGCAACTTCCTCGTCGCCAACGCGCTGTACTGGCTCGACGAGTTCCACATCGACGGGCTGCGGGTGGACGCGGTGGCGTCGATGCTCTACCTGGACTACTCGCGCTCCGACGGGCAGTGGGCACCGAACGTGCACGGCGGCCGGGAGAACCTGGAGGCGATCGCGTTCCTCCAGGAGGTCAACGCCACCGTCTACCGGCACCACCCGGGCGTGCTGATGATCGCCGAGGAGTCCACGGCGTGGCCCGGCGTCACCAGGCCGACCTCCGAGGGCGGGCTCGGGTTCGGGTTCAAGTGGAACATGGGCTGGATGCACGACACCCTGCTCTACACCTCCAAGGACCCGATCTACCGGCAGCACCACCACCATCAGCTCACGTTCTCGCTGGCGTACGCGTGGAGCGAGAACTACGTGCTGCCGATCAGCCACGACGAGGTGGTGCACGGCAAGGGGTCACTGGCGGGCAAGATGCCCGGCGACACCTGGCAGCGGCTGGCGACGGTACGGGCACTGCTGGCGTACATGTGGGCGCACCCGGGCAAGCAACTGCTGTTCATGGGCTGCGAGCTGGCCGACGACAGGGAGTGGAGCGAGGAACGCGGCCTCGACTGGTACCTCACCCACGACCCGGCCCGCGCCGGTGTGCAGCGGCTGGTCGCCGACCTGAACCGCGTCTACCGGGCCAGCCCGGCGCTCTGGGCGCAGGACACCGACCCGGCCGGTTTCCGCTGGATCGCCGGGGACGACGTCGCCAACAACGCGGTGTCGTTCATCCGGATCGCCCCGGACGGACAGACGCTGGTGTGCGTGGCGAATTTCTCCGCGTTGCCGCTGGAGGACTACCGGATCGGTCTGCCGGCCGCAGGTACGTGGGCCGAGGCGCTGAACACCGACGCCCACCACTACGGCGGTTCCGGCGTGGGCAACCTGGGCGAGGTGCACGCGGAGAACGTCCCGTGGCACGGCCTGCCCGCGTCGGTCGCCCTGCGCGTCCCCCCGCTTGGCGTCCTCTGGCTCCGCCCGGCCTGACGGCGTCGCCCGATGGTCGGCCGGCCCGATCGGCGACCGCCCCACACCGCACCCTGCTCCCGGCCGGCAGATCACCCTCGCCGGTGCTGCCCGGGCCGGCGGAAGGTTCTCGGTTTGAGCGTTATGACTCAGAGGCATATTTATGCCTCTGAGTCATACCCGTCGCGGGGAGTAGTTTCCTGGGGCGGGACTACGCAACGTGTTGAGGGACCGCCCGTCGGCGCGGGCCGACCGCAGGAGTCAGACCAGGTCGGCTTCGCGCAGGAGCTTCCAGAGGCCGGCGCCGTCGGGGGCGCTGAGCCACTTCTGGCCCACCGGGCCCGAGGACGACCGCCCGGCCGGTGCGGGCAGGCTGCCGGCCAGCACCGACTGGGTCGGGGACAGCTGCCGGATCGCCACCCCTGCGACGTGGTCCGGGTGCGCGGCGGCGAACTCCCGGTAGATCTCCGGGTCGTGCTGCCCGTCGTCGCCGATGAGCAGCCACCGCACCTCGGGGAACTCCCGGGACAGCCGGGCCAGCGTGGCCCGCTTGTGTTCCCGGCCGCTGCGGAACCACCTGTCGGCGGTCGGCCCCCAGTCGGTGAGCAGCAGCGGCCCGGCCGGGTAGAGGTGCCGGGACAGGAACCGGGTGAGCGTCGGCGCGACGTTCCAGGCGCCGGTGGACAGGTAGAAGACCGGCGCGCCCGGGTGGGCGGTGGCCAGCCGCTCGTACAGCACCGCCATGCCGGGCACCGCCGTACGGGCGTGCTCGTCCAGCACGAACGTGTTCCACGCGGCGAGCAGCGGCCGGGGCAGCGCGGTCACCATGACGGTGTCGTCGATGTCGGAGATGATGCCGAACCGGACGGCCGGGTCGAGGACGCGGACCAGCGCCTCCACCGGCTCGGCGTCGGCGACGCTGAGGCGTACGCAGCCCCAGCCCGGGGTGAAGTCGGCCTCGATCACGGTGTCGACGAAGCCGCTGCGGTCGGCGGTCACCTCCTGGCGCACGCCGTCGGCCTCGATGGTCACCTTCACGTGCTTGGCGGGCAGTGTGGCGAAGCTGCGCCAGCCCCGCACCTTGTCCAGCCGGCCCCGCCGCCGCGTGTCCGGACGCCCGAGCAGCACCCGGCAGAGCACGCGCGCCCAGCCCGGGGCGCCGTAGCCCGCGTACGCGATGATGTTCGGCTGCCACCCGGTGCGCCGCAACCGGCGCTCCACCAGGCCGTGCACGGCGTCCTCGAAGCGCGCGGCGCGGTGCAGTTGCGGTACGGCCAGCTGGTCCGGTGGTGTGGGTGGCACACGGCAACAGTGCCACAACCGGCCCGGCCGGGCCACGCGAGTGATCCACGCCGATCCGCCCAAAGGCCGGGCGCCGCCGTGACAGACTTCGGTCGGGACGACGACGGGGGCGTTGGTCGTGTCGACGACGAAGCGGGACCGGGTACGGCCGCGTCCGGACGCGGCGGCGCTGGTGGCGCTGCTGCTCGGTGCCGCGGGGGTCGGCTACCGGCTGGTGCTGACACTGCTCACGGTGCCCGCGTCGAACAGCGACGAGGCCACGTTCGGCCTGGCGGCGCTGCACATCGCCGCCGGTGACGAGCGGCCGGTCTTCCTCTACGGCCAGCGCTACATGGGCGTGCTGGAGTCGTACCTGGCCGCGCCGCTGGTCGGCTGGGCCGGGCCGAGCTGGCCGGTGCTGCGGCTGCCGCTGCTCGCACTGTTCGCGGTCTTCCTGTGGCTGGCGTACCGGCTGACCCGCCGCCTGTTCTCCCCCTGGCTCGCCGTCGCCGTGGTGGGCCTGCTCGCGCTCGGCTCGGAGCGGGTGGTCCGCGACCAGCTCACAGTGGTCGGCGGTCGCCCGGAGGTGAAGCCGGCGGTGCTGGCGATGCTGCTGATCGCGGTCGCCCTCGGCGACCGGCGGATCCGGCACCACTGGCTGGCCACCGGCGCGTTCGGGCTGCTCGCCGGGCTGGCCCTCTGGTCGGACTGGCTGATCGCGCCGTACCTGCTGGTGGCGGCCGTGGTGCTCGCGGTGGCGGTGCCCCGGGACCTGATCGGCTGGCCGGGCGTGCTGCTGGTCGTGGGCTTCCTGGCCGGGATCGCCCCGGTGGTCAAGGACAACCTCGTCGCCCCGCCCGGACAGGACTCGCTGTCGGTGTTCCGCGAGATCAGCACCAAGGAGGGGGTCGCGCCGTCGCTCGCCGAGCGGCTGCGCGGCGGGCTGCTGGAGGGCGTGCCGCTGGCCTCCGGCATGTGCCCGATGGACGGCTGCGCGCGCTGGGCGCAGTGGTTCGGCGTGCTCTACCCGGTGCTGCTGGTGGCCGCCGCCGCGCTCGGGCTGGTCGCCTACCGCCGGGCCGCCGACCACGCCGCGCGGGTCCGGGCCGTGGCGATCCTCGCCCTGGTCGTGGGCGCGGCGCTGACCCTTCTGGCGTACGTGCGCAGCCCGCTCGCCGCGACCGACCCGCTCGGCAACGCCCGCTACCTGTCGGTGCTCCAGATCTCGCTGCCGGCCGTGCTGTGGCCGCTCTGGCTGGCCGCCGCGCACGCGCTGCGGGCCACCGCCGGGTGGGCGGCCCGGCTCGGCGGCGCCACGGCGGCGGTGGTGCTGGCCGCGCTGACCGCCGCCACGCTGGCCGGCACCGTGGCGTTCCTGGCCGGCGTGCCGGGCGTACGGGACGAGGAACGCGCCGCCCGCCGCCTGGCCGACGCGGTGCGGGCGGCGGGTCTGCACGAGGTGTACGGGGACTACTGGACCTGCAACCGGATGATCTTCAACACCGGCGAGGCGGTGGCCTGCGGTGTGCTCGACGAACGGCTGACGCCGGGGCAGAACCGCTATCCGGCGTACTGGCGGCGGGTGGCGCGCGCGGACCGGCCCGGGTACGTGCTGGCCGCCGGCTCCCCCGCCGAACGCACCCTGCGGCGGCTCCTGGGCGAGCGTGCCGACGCGGCGGTGGTGGCCGAGGTGGGCGGCAGTCGCGTGTACCACCCCGACCGTGCCGTGCGGCCGTGGCGCTGAGCCCGGCCCGTACGCTGTGCCGGTGCTCATCCTGCTGCCCCCGTCGGAGGGGAAGGCCGAGGCCGGCACCGGCCGCCGGCTGGACCTGTCCCGGCTGTCCCTGACCGCGCTGAACCCGGCCCGGGAGGCGGTCCTGACCGCACTCGTCGACCTGTGCGCCGGGCCGGACGAGACGGCGGCCCGGACCGCGCTGGGCCTGACCGAGGGGCAGCGCGGCGAACTGCGGCGCAACGCCCGGCTGCGGGAGGCGGCGACCGCACCGGCCGGGCGGCTCTACACCGGGGTGCTCTACGAGGCGCTCGGTCTGGACACGCTGCCGCCCGACGCGCAGCGGGCGGCCCGCCGCCAGGTGCTGATCAGCTCCGGCCTGTGGGGCGCGGTACGCCTCGCCGACCGGATCCCGCCGTACCGCTGCCCGATCGGGGCGCGGCTACCGGGCCTCGGGGCGCTGTCGGCGTACTGGCGGGAGGCGCTCGGCCCGGTGCTGGAGCCCGCCGCCGGACGCGGCCCGGTGCTGGACCTGCGCTCCGGGGCGTACGCGGCCACCTGGACGCCGCGCGGCGCGCTCGCCGAACGCACGGTGACCGTACGGGTGCTCCACGAGCGGACCGTGGACGGCACGCCGACCCGGTCGGTGGTGAGCCACTTCAACAAGGCGACGAAGGGCCGCTTGGTGCGGGACCTGCTGCTCGCCGACGCCCGGCCGCGCACCGCCGACGCGCTGGTGGGGGCGCTGCGGGAGCTGAAGTACACGGTCGAGGAGGCGCCCCGGGCGACCGGCCGGCCCCGGCAGGTCGACCTGGTGGTCACCGAACTCTGAGGCGCGCGCTTCCCGCAAATTTTCCTCAAGGCTCGGGCGCAGCGGTTCCCGGTCCGGCGCTCGGCAGCGACGGTAGAGGTACCCCGACTCTGACCGAGGAGCGCGCCATGCTCACCACGCTGCTCGACCGCCCGCGACCGTCGCCGCCGCCGCTGGACTGGCTGACTCTCACCGACGCCTTCGAGATCGCCTGCATGGTGCGCTGCACGCCGCCGCCGGCCGCCGACGTCCGCCGGCTCGACTCCGGACCGCACCGGGGTGGAATCGCCGAGTTCAACCGCGAGGACGCGGCGCAGCGGATGCGACAGCTGCTGGGACGCCTCGACGTACCTGTGGAACACGAACTGACCACCGGTGGCCTGCGCCGCCGCTACGAGCTGCACCGGCTGTCGGTGCCGCCGCCGCACCGGGCGGCGTACGCGAATCTGCTGACCGCGGGCTGGCGGCAGGGTCGCCGGGAACTGCTCGGCGGGCCGTTCCCCGGCGCCTCGACGGCGCGCCGGCTGTGGCGTCCCCGGCTGGCGGCGGCGGCCTGGCGGGCCGCGCTGCTGGCGGGCGGGCGGCACGTACGCCGGCACTGCCTCGGCATCCGGCTCGCCGACCGGGACCTGGCGGCGGTGCTGGTACGCGGCGCGGCGCTGCTGGACGTGCCGGCGGCGCTGCGGCCCGGTTCGGGCTGTTTCCTGGTGGTCGTGCCCAACGGCGAGCACCGGGAACGGATCACCGAGAGCGCGGAGCTGGCCCCGGCGAGCTGACCGGCCCGGTGCGGGCGCTCGGCGGTGCCCGCACCGTGCGGGCTTGCGCCGCGACGGGTGCACGGCGCAGAGTGCAGCCCGTGAGCCGACACTGGCCTGTGCGCGCCGCCGCCCCGCTCGTGCTGGTGCTGCTGCTCGTCGCCGGGCTGGCCGCATGCCGGGACGAGCCGTCCGAGCCGACCCGGATCCGCATCGCCACCGGCAGCCCGACCGCCGTCTACCACGCCTTCGGCCAGTCGCTGGCGTCCCTGCTCAACCGGGAGGTGCCCGGCGTACGGGCCGAGGTGGTGGTCACCGCCGCGTCGGCGCAGAACGTCCGGCTGGTCGGCGCCAGGGAGGCGGAGCTGGGCTTCACCCAGGCCGACGTGCTGCCGCCGCGCGAGCCCGAGCACCCGTCGGTGCTCGCCGTAGCCCGGGTCTACGACGACCTGCTGCACCTGGTCACCCGCGCCGGCGGGCCGATCCGCACGCTCGGCGACCTGCGCGGCCGGCGGGTGTCGGTGGGCGCCGACGGCTCCGGTACCGAGATCACCGCCAGCCGTCTGCTGGAGGTGGCCCAGCTCGGCGGGAACCGGGTCCGCCAGGAGCACCTGGGGCTGGACGACTCGGTGGCGGCCCTGCGGGAGGGGCGGATCGACGCGTTCTTCTTCTCCGGCGGGCTACCCGTACGCGGCGTCGCCGAGCTGGCCCAGCGGACCTCGCTGCGGATCGTGGACCTGGGCGACTGGACCGAGCCGCTGCGCCGGGCGTACGGGCAGGTCTACGTGACCCGGGACGTGCCGCGTTCGGTGTACCGGGCCGACCCGGTCAGCACCGTGGCGAACCCGAACTATCTGATCGTCCGCGCCGACCTGCCCGCCGCGCTGGTGCGGGAGGTGACGCGGCTGCTGATGGACCGCCGGCAGGAACTGGCCGCCGCACACCCGGCGGCGGGACGGATGAGTCCCCGGTCGGCGATCGTCACCACCCCGCTGCCGCTGCATCCGGGCGCGGCCCAGTGGTACCGCGCCGCGAAGCCCTGAGGATCAGCACCGCACCGGCACGTCGGCGGGCGCCGGGAACCACAGCTCGGCGACCAGGCCGCGGGGATCGCCCTGGCGCATGGTGAGCCGGCCGTCGGAGGCGTCCACGAGCACCGCCGCGATGGTCAGCCCCAGACCGGCGCCGTCCACGTTCTGCGCGTCCGGTGCCCGCCAGAACCGCTCGGTGGCCTGGTCGAGCTGACTCGCCGTCATGCCCGGACCGGTGTCGCTGACGGTCAGCACCGTCCCGCCGCCGTCGGCGCGTACGGTCACCGTCACCTCTCCCCCGGTTCCGCTGAACTTCACCGCGTTGTCGATCAGGGCGTCCAGCGCCTGGTCGATGGCGGTCGGCACGGTCCAGGCGTACACCGGCGCGTCCCCGGCGTCGAGGCGGAGCGTGACGCCGCGGTGCCGGGCCAGCGGCAACCAGGCCGACACCCGGGAGGCGGCGGTGGCGGTGGCGTCCACGGTCACCCGCTGGTTCTCCTCCCGCTCGGCGCGGGCCAGGGTGAGCAGCGCGTCGAGCACGGTGGCGAGCCGGTCGGTCTCCTCCAGCGCCAGCCGGTGCTCGGCGCGCCCGTCCGGGTCGGTCAGGCTCGGGCCCAGTTCCTCCACCCGCAGCCGCAGCGCGGTCAGCGGGTTGCGGAGCTGGTGGCTGGCGTGCGCGACGAAGGCGCGTTGCCGGTCCATCACGTCGGACACCGCGTCGGCCATGTCGTTGAAGCTGGTCGCCAGCCGGCGCAGCTCGGGCGGACCGAGCCGGGCGCGGACCCGCGCGGTGCGGCGGCCCTCGGCGATCTCGTGGGTCACCGCGTCCAGCTCGGTGACCGGGCGCAGCACCCAGCCGGCCAGCCCGAACGCGGTCGAGACGCAGGCCAGCACCGCCAGCAGGCCGATGCCGGCGAGCAGCAGCCACCACACGGTGACGGTGCGGCGGACCCCGTCGGCCGGGCTGGTCGTGACGACGGCGCCGAGCACCTCGCCGCCGTCGTTGATCGGCACCGCCGTCACCACCGGGCCGCTGACCCAGGGCCAGACCGACTCCGGGCCGCTGAACTGCTGCCCGGACAGCGCGGTGTCGAGCGCCGGGCCGGTGCCCGCGTCCGGCTCCCACCCGGACGAGGCCACCACGGTACGGCGTTCCCGGTCCACCACCGCCGCGCCGATGCCGTAGAGCGCGTCGTAGGCGGCCAGTTCCCCGTCCAGCGGCCCGGGACCGCCGCCCCGCAACGCCGGCCCGGCCAGCGAGGCGAAGCGGGTGGCGTCGGCGAGGCGGTCGGCGCGTACCCGGTCGGTCTCCCGGGTTGCCAGCGTGGCCGCCAGCGGGGTCTCCAGGGCGATCAGGACCAGCACCATCAGCAGCAGGTAGCTGATCACCAGCCGGCGGCGCACGGACCCCTCCTCACGCGTCGCGGAGCCGGTAGCCGACCCCGCGTACGGTCTCCACGATCGTCGGGTCGCCGAGCTTGCCGCGCAGCGACCCGACGTGCACCTCCACGGTGTGCCGGTCGGCCCAGGTGGTGCCCCAGACGTCGAGCAGGATCCGCTCGCGCGGCACCGCCACCCCCGGCTGGCGGGCCAGGGACAACAGGATGTCGAACTCCTTGCGGGTGAGCGAGACGTCCCGGCCGGCCACCGTCACCGTCCGGCCGCCCACGTCGATGCGGACCGTGCCGGCCTCGATCAGGCTGCGCTGCGGCGCGGTGTGCGCGGCCCGGCGCAGCACCGCCTCGATCCGCGCCTGCAACTCCACCATCGAGAACGGCTTCACCACGTAGTCGTCGGCGCCCAGCCGCAGCCCCAGCACCCGGTCGCGTTCCTCGCCGCGCGCGGTCACCGCGATGATGCCGAGCCGGCTGCTGCGCCGCCGCAGCTCGCGGCACAGGTCGGTGCCGTCGCCGTCGGGCAGCCCCAGGTCGAGCAGCACCAGGTCGCAGGGGGCGGCGGAGAGCGCGGCGGCCACCGTCGCGGCGTGTTCCACCTGGTAGCCGCGCCTCGTCAGCGCGGACGACAACGCCGCGGCGACCCGGCGGTCGTCCTCGACCAGGAGGATCCGCACCCGTTGCCTCCCTCACTCGACGTGTTGCCCTGCGAATGGTGGCAGACGCGCCGCCGGGACGCGAGGCCGCTCTAGGCTGCTGCCGTGATCTACAAGATTCTCTCCGACGACGAGTGGGCGCAGGCGCGGGCGGACGGGCGGTTCGCCGGCACCGCGATGGACCGCCAGGACGGCTACGTCCACCTCTCCGCCGCCGACCAGGTGGTGGAGACCGCCCGGCGCTTCTTCGCCGGGGTCACCGGCCTGACGGTGCTCGCTGTCGACGAGGCCCGGCTCGGTGACGCGCTGCGCTGGGAGGAGTCCCGCGGTGGCGCCCTGTTCCCGCACCTGTACGCGGCGCTGCCGGTGGACGCGGTCCTCGCCGCGCACCCGCTGCCGGCCGACCGGCCCGCCGCCGACGCGGTGGCCGAACTGCTCGGGTGAGCGCTCGTTATGCTGCGTCGAGCCCGCCCGACGGCGCGACGCGCCCTGGCATGATGCGAGTTGAGATGACTGACAGCAACGACCGGTCCGCCTCCGTCTTCGTCCACCCGACGGCCGACGTGGAGGACGGCGCCCAGGTCGGGGACGGCACCAAGGTCTGGCACCTGGCGCACATCCGGTCCAGCGCCCAGGTCGGCGCCGGCTGCGTGATCGGCCGCAACGTCTACGTCGACGCGGGCGTCACCGTCGGCGACCTGGTGAAGATCCAGAACAACGTCTCGGTCTACCAGGGCGTGACCATCGAGGACGAGGTGTTCGTGGGCCCGTGCGCGGTGTTCACGAACGACTTCCGGCCGCGCGCCCAGAATCCGGACTGGACGATCACCCCGACGCTGGTCCGCCGGGGCGCGTCGATCGGCGCCAACGCCACGCTCGTGTGCGGCATCGAGGTCGGCGAGTACGCGATGATCGCGGCCGGCTCGGTGGTGACCCGCGACGTCAAGCCGTACCAGCTCGTGGCCGGCAACCCGGCCCGCCCGAAGGGCTGGGTCGACGCCAAGGGCGAGGTCATCTCCCGCGACGTCGACAACCCGCCGCAGCAGGGCTGAACGCGACGAGGGCGACGACCGCGCCGGTCGTCGCCCTCACGTCGGTACGCCTCAGCCGCAGAGCCGGCCGATCTCGTCCCGGAACCGGTCCATCGGATTCGACCCGGCCGGGCCGAGCAGGTACTCCTTCAGCTCCCGCCGCGCTCCGGCCATCGGATCGTCGGCGGCCCGGGACACGTCGAGGATCTTCGCCAGCTCGCCGCAGTCCGCCGAGAGCAGGTACGCCGCCCGCGCGGTCGGGAACTGCCGCCGGAACTCGTCCTCGGGCAGGCCGGCCGGGTTGGCCACCACGTACGGGCGCTCGCTCTGCACGAAGTCGGAGACCACGCTGGACACGTCGCTGACCAGCAGGTCGGTGACGTTGAAGCAGTCGAACAGCCCCGGGGTGCGGCCGGTGACGACCAGGTGCGCAGCACCGTCCAGTGAGGACGGATCGGTCTCGCCGCCGGCAGCCTTGATCCGGGACACGATCCGCTCGTGCACGGCGCGGGCCTTGGGCGAGCGCGTCCCGGTCAGCGGGTGCGGCTTGTAGATCACCCGCACGTCCCCGGCGGCGAGCAGACCGGACACGATCCGCTCCCCCATCAGCACCAGCGACGTGTGGTACGGGTCGTCGTCGAGCCAACCCTCCCAGGTGGGCGCGTACAGCACGGTGAAGCGGTGGTCGGCGGCCCCGGAACCGAACGTGTGCACCCCGGCCAGCTGCGGCCGGCCGATCTCCACGATGTCGCGGTCCAGCACGCCGACGTCGGCGCGGGCGTACCGTTCCCGCCCGGCCGGCCCGGCCACCCAGACCTCGTCGTACACCTTGCTGTACGGGTTGACGCTCGCCTGCTTGTCGCTGTCGCCGTGACCCACGAAGACGTGCTTGACGCCCGGCTCCCGCAGCAGGTGGATGTTGGCGCCGACGTTCGCGGCGTACAGCGCCACGCGCAGCGAACTCAGGTCCAGGTTCATGAAGTCCACACCGGCCGGCACGCAGATCACCGGCAGCCGGGTGTCGGCGAGCTGCCCGAACGCGTCCGCGGCGCGCAGCAGCACGACCGCCCGGCGGCCGGTCGCCTCCACCGGGGCGAGCCACATGTTGGCCTGGTAGACGTCCTTGGCCGGGCCGGCGAAGTAGAGCGCCACCTCGGGCCGTTCCCGGGCCATCCAGTCGTGCACGGCGGGCAGCACACCCGGTGCCTTGCCCCGGCCGCGCAGCGCGGTGAGCGCCAGCACCGCGGCGGTGACCAGGCCGGCGGCGAGCGTGACCAGGCCGGTGACCACCACCGGGGCGACCCGGTCGAGCGCGGCGGCCACCACCGCGGCCGGCACCAGCAGCACGTTCAGCAGCGGCATGCGCAGCCCGGCCAGCTGCCGCGCCCAGGCCGGCGGCACCGGGACCCGCCGCAGCGCGCCGAGGTCGATGTTGCGGGTGTACGCCGGGGGGTCGACCCGGCCGTCGATCACCTTGGTCACCGCGCCTGTGGCGACGGCCAGCGTCCACAGTGCGGCGGGCAGCAGCAGGACGGCGACGGTGCCCGCCACGCCGGGGCGCACCGCGGCGATCACCAGCAGCACCACCGACAGGTCCCGCACCAGCCGCCGGAACGTCTCGCCGAGACCGGCCTTGTCGAGCAGCGTGGCGGTTCCGGTGTGCCGCCCGGCCAGGGCCAGCTCACCGGCGACGGCGACCACGGCGGCCACCGCGTACGGGACCACCAGGCCGAGGACTCCGGCGAGGACCATGACCGCGTAGCCGAGGAGCGTCGCGCCGACCGCGGCGAGACCCTGCTGGCTGCGTACTCTGCTGAACAACGACACGCTCCCTGTCTGTCCCGCCGATGTCGGTCCGAGTCGATCTCCGACGGCTGCGACCCTAAACGGGCCACATGACACAAGTATTGCCGGGGTGTCCGGCAGGTGAACTGCGGACGGCGTCATCCCGGCGACGGCATGCGACAGGCCCCGGCCGTTCGAGACGGCCGGGGCCCGCGAAGCCGGTGGGGATCAGCCCCCGATGACCACCCGGCGCACGCCGGTCCAGCGCGCCGGGTCGGTGACCCGGCGGCCGTCGACCAGCACCGTCACGCCCGGCAGGTCGGCCGGGGCGAGGGTGCGGTACTCCGCGTGGTCGGCCTGGATCACCGCGGCGCCGACCGGCTCGCCGTCGTAGCCGGGCAGGCCGTGCGCGACCAGTTCCTCGTTCGTGTACATCGGGTCCGAGACGTACGGCACGGCGCCCCGGCGGCGCAGCGCGTCCACGGTCGGGAAGACGCCGGAGAACGCGGTCTCCTTGACGCCACCCCGGTAGGCGGCGCCCAGCACCAGCACACCCACACCGGTCAGGTCGCCGTACGCGGCGGCGAGCAGGTCCACCGCGTACTCCGGCATGGCCGCGTTGGCCTCGCGGGCCGAGCGGACCACGGTGGCGGCCGGGTCGTTCCACAGATACATCCGCGGGTAGATCGGGATGCAGTGGCCGCCGACCGCGATACCGGGCGAGTGGATGTGGCTGTACGGCTGCGTGTTGCACGCCTCGATGACCTTGGTGACGTCCACGCCGACGGTGTCGGCGAAGCGGGCGAACTGGTTCGCCAGGCCGATGTTCACGTCCCGGTAGGTCGTCTCGGCGAGCTTGGCCAGCTCGGAGGCCTCGGCCGAGCCGAGGTCCCACACGCCGTTGGGGCGGTCCAGGTCGGGCCGCTCGTCGAAGTCGAGCACCGCCTCGTAGAACCGCACGCCGTGCGCGGCCGACGCCTCGTCGATGCCGCCGACCAGCTTCGGGTAGCGGCGCAGGTCGGCGAAGACCCGGCCGGTGAGCACCCGCTCCGGGCTGAACACCAGGTGGAAGTCGGTGCCGGCGGTCAGGCCGGAACCCTCGGCGAGCATCGACGCCCACCGGGTACGGGTGGTGCCGACCGGCAGCGTGGTCTCGTAGCTGACCAGCGTGCCCGGCTTCAGCCCGCGGGCGATGGCCCGGGTGGCGTCGTCCATCCAGCCGAAGTCCGGCACGCCCTCGGCGTCCACGAACAGCGGCACGACCACGACGACCGCCTCCGACTCGGCGACCGCGGCGGCGGTGTCGGTGGTGGCCGACAGCAGGCCGGCGGCCACCGTCTCCTTGAGCTTGACGTCCAGGTCGGCCTCGCCCGGGAAGGGCACGGCACCGTCGTTCACCAGCTGGACGACCCGCTCGGAGACGTCGGCGCCGATCACCCGGTGCCCCTTGGACGCGAACTGCACGGCCAGCGGCAGACCGATCTTGCCGAGCGCGACGACGCAGATGTTCATGAACTACTTTCCTCCAGAGGGCCAGATTCGGCGCAGGCGGGCAAGGAACCGACCGGGGGTCACCGGCGTGATCGCGACGATCACCTGGCCCTTGTGGTTCGTGGTGGGCGTGACGAGGTGCCATCGGACACCGCGCCGGGCCACCAGCCGGGGTGCGGAGACCGGGCGGTCGGTGCGCATCGGCGACGAGCCCGTCCCGCCCAGGGCGGAGACCTCGGCGCGTACGATACGACGCTCGTCCGTCCCCGCGACGACCGCCAGCAACCGGTCCACCGCGAAGTCCGTCCGTACGACGGTACCGGGGCCGGACGCCTCGATCGACGTGGCACCCGTCAGGTCGCCCACGCTGACGCGCAGCGCCTCCGCGTTCAGCTCGGCCAGCTCGGCCCAGCGGCTGCGCGCGGTGACCACCAGGGCCCGTGCCCCGGCGGCGTCGCGTCCCCAGGCCAGCTCGGTCGCGGTCAGCTTGGCCAGTATCGCGGCGGCACGCTCGGTCACGTCGTACCAGTCGTCCGGGTAGCCGAACGCCGGGTCGCGGAAGCCGACCTGGTCGGCGTACCAGCGGTCGCCCTCGATGACGACATCGGACAGCGACCGGTCGGACTGCTGGCCGACGAGCGTGCGCAGCGCGTCGAGGTCACCGTCGCGCGCCACCGCAAGCCGCACCCGCTCCTCGGGCGCCATCCGGGCGGTGACCCCCTCGGTCAGGTACGCCTCGGCGAGCTTGCGGATCCGGTCGTGGACGTGCCGCTGCACGTCCGGGGAGAGGGCGAGGAACTCCGTGCGGAGCAGCTTCGCCACCTCCCAGGTGAAGTGGCGCACCAGCACCGCGTCCCGCCGCGGGCCGGGCTCGATCAGCCCGGCGACGAAACCGACGAGTTCCTCGGCGCAGCGCAGCCGCTCCTCGAACCGGCTCGCGTACGTGATGTTCTGGGCGTTGTCCCGCTTGACCGCGTAGTAGTACTCGTAGTCGCCGAGGACCGACACCTTCTTCGCCCGGAAGCACGCCTCCAGCGTGAACGGCTGGTCGCTGCCCATCGGCATGTCGGTGCGGTACCGCAGGCCGTACCGCTCGATCAGGTCCCGGCGGAACAGCTTGGTGTTCGACAACGACCAGGGCAGGTCGCTGTCGAACAGGTCGAGCCGCTCCTGGGTGGTGGCGTAGACGGCCTGGTGCACGTAGCGCTTGTTGGTGCCGACCATCCGGCCCAGCACCACGTCGGAGTCCCACCGGTCGGCGGCGTCGACCAGGCGCTCCAGCGCCTCCGGGCCGAGGTGGTCGTCCGAGCCGATGAAGAAGACGTACCGGCCGCGGGCGTGGTCGAGCGCCACGTTGCTCGGCGCCGCCGGGCCGCCGGAGTTGGCCTGGTGCAGCACCCGGAACGTGTCGGGGTACCGCTTGGCGTAGCGGTCCAGTTCGGCGCCGCTGCCGTCGGTGGAGCCGTCGTCGACGGCGACGACCTCCAGCCGGTCCAGGCCGATGGTCTGCCCGACCAGCGAGTCCAGGCAGGCGGTCAGGTACGGCATGGTGTTGTAGACCGCGACCACCACTGTCACGTCCGGCCCGCTCATGCCCCCACCTCCACCTGTGCCGGCTCCACCGGGGCGAGTGCCGGCGCCGGCCGGGGCGGCGCACCGGGCAGCAGCCGGGAGTAGACCTCGTCGAGCACCCGGGCCTGTGCCTCCCAGGTCCATCCGGCCAGCAGGCCCGGCCGGTCGTACGCGGCGCGGTACCGCTGCGGGTCGGCGAGCACCGCGGTGACCGCGCGGACGAAGTCGGTCACGTCCTCGGCGCGGAACACCTCGCCCTGACCGGTCTCCCGGACAGTCTCGGCCATGGTGCGCACGTCGGAGACGACGAGCGGCAGGCGGGCGTGTGAATACTCGAAGAACTTGGTGATCAGCGCGATCTCGTGGTTCGGCCAGTGCTGGATCGGGATGACGCCGACCTGCGCGCCGCTGAGGAACCGGACCACCTGGTGGTGCGGCACGTACGGCAGCACGTGCAGCCGGTCCGCCACGCCCAGTTCGCCGGCCCGGGTGACCAGGCCCCGGACGTACGCCGAGTCGGGCTTGTTGACCACGAACGCGACGTGCGCCCCGGGCAGCCGGGGCAGCGCCTCGACCATCACCCCGAGGCCGCGCTTGGCGGCGGCCACCCCGCTGTAGACCAGCAGTGGCTCGTCCGGCCCGAGTCCGCAGCGGGCGCGAATGTCCGGCACCGGCTCGGCCGGGTCGGCCGGCAGCTCGTCCACGGCCGGTGCGTTCAGGACGACCGCCGGCCGGTCGGTCAGCCCGTGCTCGGTGCGCAGCAGGTCGGCCAGGCCACCGGAGACGGTCATGGTGGCGTCGGCGTACGGCACGTACTCCCGCTCGTGCGCCACGTTGCCTGGTAGCCAGCGGGCGTTGTCGCGCCACGGCTGCACGCCGGGCAGGTATTCGTGGGCGTCCCACAGCAGGGCGATCCGGCGCCCCTTCGCGGCGGCCCGGACCTTCGCGCGGGCGCCGACGCCGAGCATCCGGAAGTCGTTGGCGTGGATCAGGTCCGGCGCCAGCTCGTCGACCACCGGGCCGTAGGCCAGTTCGTAGTCCCACAGGCCCGGTTCCAGGCGCCGCCACGCGCCGTCGCCGCGCAGCCGGCGCCAGAACAGCGTGTACGCGCGGTCCCAGGGGCCGTCCAGCTTGCGGCCCTTGCGGGCCCGGGTGAGCTGACGGTTGCGGAACCCGACCCACTTGCGGGTGAGGCCGGACAGCTTCTCCTCGGCGCGCAGCGCGGCCCAGGGCAGCCCGCCCGGCCGGCCCGCGCCGGACTCCCGGGCCGCGACGGTGAGCGCCGCCCGGCGGACCGCCAGGTCCGCGCGCCAGGCCTTGACCGCCTGGGTACGGTGCGCCGCGATGCCGCTGGGCGGGTAGGCGAGCGGGTGCCGCAGCCAGGCCCGGCGGAACTCGTGCCGACGGCGGGCCAGCGGTTCGGGCATCGGCACGAGGCGTACCTCGGCGGCGCCGAGGCGCCAGGTCTGCGGGCTGCCGACCGGCGCCCGCCCGAGCAGCACCACGTCCCAGCCGGCGTCGGCGGCGGAACGGGCCGCCTTCTGCACCCGGGAGTCACCGATGACCCCGTTGTCCACCAGCATGACGACCCGTCCCCGGGTGCCCGTCGCTGCGGTCGTGCCGTCAGATCCCATTCCTGCCCGTTTCGTCGTCGCCAGCACCGCGCCCGCGGACCCGAGCGAGTCTACGACAGCGGATCGGGCCCGGACGCCCGCCGCCGCCGGTGCCCCCCCGACCTGCTGTGACTGTTGCTACCCTCCACCCTGTTCAACGACCGGCGCCCGCTCCGGGTCGTTCGCCGGGTCGCCGGTCGCGCCACGCGGGCCTTCGGCCAACCCCAGCTCAGCGCGAACGGGACCGCACAATGGACGTGGTGACCACCGAGGAACCCCGCCGGCCCGCACCAGCCCCGCCGACCGGGCCGGCCACAGCCGAGCGCGCCCGGCCGGGCCCCGTCCGACGGCTGCGCGACGCCGCCCGGGACGCGGCGCCCGCGCTGGCGGTGTACGCGGTGATCCGGCTCGTCGGCGTCCTTGCCGTCTACGTCTGGGCCCGCTCGCTCAACCTCTCCCCGGTGCGCGAGCTGACGCTGTCCGACGCCACGTACTACCTCGCCATCGCCCAGCGGGGCTACGACGGGTACGAACGGGTGCAGAGCGACATGGCGTTCTTCCCGCTCTACCCGGCCCTGATCGGCGTGGTCGAACGGGTCACCCCGCTCGGCCCGCGTACCGCCGGGCTCGCGGTGGCCGCGCTGGCCGGCCTGGCGGCGGCCTGGGCGCTGTACGCGATCGGCTCGTACCTGCACGACCGTCGCACCGGCGTGCTGCTCGCCGCGCTCTGGGCGGCGCTGCCGCACGCGATCGTGCAGTCGATGGCCTACAGCGAGACGCTGTTCACCGCCCTGGCCGCGTGGACGCTGTACGCGCTGCTGCGCCGCCACTGGCTGACCGCGGGCGTGCTCTGCCTGTTCGCCGGCCTGACCCGGCCCACCGCCTCGTCGCTGATCCCGGTGGTCGGCCTGGCCGCGCTGCTCGCCGTCATCCGGCGCCGGGACGGCTGGCGCCCGTGGGTGGCCATGCTGCTCGCCCCGGCCGGCTGGCTCGCCTACCTGGCCTGGGTGGGCGTCCAGACCGGGCGGCCCGACGGCTGGTTCCACATCCAGTCCGCCGGCTGGCGCAGCCACTTCGACTTCGGCGTGGACACGTTGCGGCGCGGACGCGAGGTGCTGGCGGTGTCCGCGACGCCGCAGATGCTCGTGGTGAGCCTGGTGCTGCTGCTGGCGCTGATGTTCTTCGTGCTGAGCGTGATCGACCGCCAGCCCTGGGAGCTGCTGCTGTTCAGCGGGCTGATGCTGGTCACCACGATCGGCGCGGCGGGCTACTACCACTCGAAGGCGCGGTTCCTGGTGCCGGCGTTCGCGCTGCTGCTGCCGGCCGCCGTCGGCCTGGCCCGGGCCGGGCGGGCCCGGGCCGTCACGGTGCTGGTCGCGCTCACCGCGTTCTCGACCTACTTCGGCGGCTACCTGCTGCTCATCTGGACCAGGTCGCCGTGACGCTCACCGGGTGAGCGGGCGGACGTCCCACAGCCAGACGTCCGCCACCCGCTGCCCCGGCCCGTAGAGCGCGTCGAGCACCACCTTGAGGTCGTCGTGGCGGCGGGCCCGGTCCGGCAGCGCCACCGCGTCGGCCTTCCAGTGCCGGACGTCGGCGCGGGCCTGCTCGACGTCGGCCGGGCCGACCGCGGTGTCCCGCTGGCCCCGCGACACGGCGGTGAGCAGCTTCGCGGTCGGCTGTGGCTCGACGCCCCACCGGCCGGTGTTGTCGGTCTTGGAGACCGGCGCGAGGAAGTACCCCTCCGGGACGGCGAAGCCGGCCAGCGCCGCGGAACTCCAGTACAGCGACGTCATGCCGTCGACCGGGACCGGCACCAGGGTGCGGCCGGGGGCGACGTGGTCCTTCCAGACGCCGGCGGTGACGAAGTCCGGCACCGGGTTGCGCCCGCGCGCCTCCAGCGGGGTCGGCAGGATCGGCAGCAGCGCGGCGAACAGCGCCACCGCGGCCAGGCGGGGCACCAGCCGGGACTGGCCCGCCTCGCCGACCCGTACCCGGGCCACCCGGTCCCCGGCGACCGCGAACAGCACGCCGAGCGCCACCGTGGTGATCAGCGCGAACCGGGACACCACCACCGAGTCGAACACCGGCAGCTCGGACACCAGCGCGAACGGCGCCGGCACGTCGGTGCGCCGGGTGCCGACGGTCCAGGTGGTGCCGATCGAGAACACGGCCGAGATCAGCGCGACCACGGCGAGCACCCGGACCACGATCTCGCGGCGCAGCCACCAGGCGGCGCCGACCGCGAGGATCACCACCGACCAGCCGTAGAAGCTGGCCTGCTCGGTGGTGTTCGGGCCCCAGCGCAGGGCACTGGTGGGGCTGCCGGCCACGGACTCGGTGGCGTACCGCACGAACGACCCGAGGGTCAGCGCGTAGACGTCCGGGTTGCCCGGGTGACCGACCCGGTGCTGCGGGCCGGCGAACTGCATCCACAGCGGGTACGCGGCGGCGGCCCCGACCAGCACCCCGGTCACGGCGAGGCCGCCGAGCATCGGCCGGGCCCGGCGCAGCGCCTCGCGCGGCCGGAAGATCACGTAGCCGATCACCATCATCAGGCAGCCGAGCGCGGTCAGGAACAGGATCTCCAGGCTGACGAAGAACTGCGCCGTCACGAGCGCGCCCAGCACCAGGCCGTCGCGCACCGGGCGGCCGTCCCGGGCCAGCCTGATCACCTGCCAGAGGATGAACGGCACCAGCCACTGGGCGGTGATGTGCGGGTGACCGTTGCTGTGCGACACCAGCGCCGGCGCGAAGGCGCAGAACAGGCCACCGGCGAACGCCGCCACCCGGGACGAGACCAGGTTCCGGGACAGCACGTGGTACCAGGCGTACGCGGTGCCGGCCAGGTTGAGCGTGATGAACAGCAGGTACGCGAACGGCGCCCCGAACAGCAGGGTGACCGGGGACAGCACCAGCCCGGGCAGCTGCATGCCGACGTTCGTCATCAGGTTCACGCCGTCCGGGGCGTTCTGCAACGTGGTGAAGAACGGGTTCTCCAGGTTGCTGACCGCGTGCGCGGCGTACGCCAGCATCCACTCGTTGAAGCCCTGGTCGTTGGGGCGGCTGCCGAGCAGCCGGCCGTCCGGGTTCACCCAGCCCCGGCCGGTCACCCAGAACGCGCCGGCCAGGAAGATCGCCGCGACCAGCAGGTCCGGCCGCATCCGGCGCCGGCGCGCCGGGCGGTCGGTGTCGGTGTCCTCCGCCGTGGCGGCCTCCGGCTGCGCCGGGCGCGGCGGCGTGGCCTCGACGGGCCGGTCCGCGCCGTCGGCGGCCGGCGGCTTCGCGGTCTCGTCGGTGGCGTCGGCCACCGATTCACCGGCGTCTGCGGTGCGGGTACGGGTCTCGGGCCCGGGGGCGGTCATGGCGCCGTAGTGTACGCAAGCCGGGCTGCGGCGCCGGGTCAGGCTCGCCCGGCCCGGTGAAGAGTCGGCGACGATCCGCCGACGGCGGGACGTACCCGCGGTGACCGGGCCGCGCCGCGGCGGGCGCACCCCGCCGGCCGGGCACCCGGCGGGCCGGGGTGATCCGGCCGGTTCGGTTAGGCTGGTCCCTCGTGTCCCGTTCCATGCCACCGGTCACCGTGCTCCCCGTCGGGGCGGCGGCGTCCGGTGACGGCGGGTGGCCCGGCCCACCATCGCGCACCGGCCGTGTCCGCGTACGTCGTCCGGCGGCGGCCGGGGCACTACTATTCCTAGGGCCTGCGGGCACCGGCCCGGCCACCCGGCCGGGGTCCACGGCCTCCCGACTCGGGCGGCGGCCGGTCCGCACCGAGAATCCGTCGCAGATCACGAGGAGTCACGTGTGAAGGTCGTCAGCATCGTCGGCGCCCGACCGCAGTTGGTGAAGCTGGCGCCCATCGCGGCGGCGTTCGCCGAGGACGGGTGCGAGCACGTGATCGTGCACACCGGCCAGCACTACGACGCCGACCTGTCCGACGTCTTCTTCTCCGGTCTCGGCATCCCCGACCCGGACGTGCACCTCGGGATCGGCTCCGGCAGCCACGGCGTGCAGACCGGCAACACGCTGGCCGCCCTGGACCCGGTACTCGCCGCCGAGGCCCCGGACTGGGTGCTGGTGTACGGCGACACCAACTCGACGCTGGCCGGCACGCTCTCGGCGGTCAAGCAGCACCTGCGGGTGGCGCACCTGGAGGCCGGGCTGCGGTCGTTCAACCGGCGGATGCCGGAGGAGCACAACCGGGTGCTCACCGACCACGCCGCCGACCTGCTGCTCGCCCCCACCGAGGAAGCCGTCCGGCACCTAGCCACGGAGGGCCTGGCCGCCCGTACCGAACTGGTCGGCGACGTCATGGTGGACGTCTGCCTGCGGGTCCGCGACGACGTGGCCCGGGGTGGGCAGCCCCGCCCGGCGCTGCCCGACGGCATCGACCCGGACGCGCCGTACCTGCTCGCCACCCTGCACCGCGCGGAGAACACCGACGACCCGAAGCGGCTCGCCGCGCTGCTCGACGCGCTCGCCGACCTGCCCGTGCCGGTCGCGCTGCTGGCCCACCCGCGGCTGGTCGCCCGCGCCGACGAGCACGGCCTGAAGCTGACCCGGGGCGCGCTGCACGCCGGCCGGCCGCTGCCGTACGCCGCGATGGTGGCCGCCGTGGTCGGCTCCGCCGGCGTGGTCACCGACTCGGGCGGCCTGCAGAAGGAGGCGTACCTGCTGGACCGGCCGTGCACCACGCTGCGCACCGAGACGGAGTGGGTCGAGACGCTCGCCGACGGCTGGAACGTGCTGGTGCCGGACCCGCGCGAGCTGGGCGCCCGGTGGGCGGCCACCGCGACGCGGCCCGCCCCGGACGCGCCGCGCGGCACCCCGTACGGTGACGGCCGGGCGGCCCGGCGGGTCGCCGAGACGCTGCGACGGCACCTGGCATGACGACGCGCTCCCTCCTCACGATCGGTTATCCGCGATGACCAACCGCCCCGTCCCGCTCCCCCGCTCGCGCGGCGGGAAGCGGCCGCACGCCATCTACCTCGCGATCGGCTTCCCGCCCGCGGCGAAGAGCAGCGCGTACCGGCTGCGCGAGACGGCGAACCAGTTCGTCGCCCAGGGCTGGGACATCACCGTCATCACGATCTGCCAGCAGGCGTGGGAGCGGGAGTACGGCCTGGACCACACGCTGTCGGAGAAGGTCGACCCGCGGGTGCGGGTGGTCGAGCTGCCGCTGATCCGGGAGGACCTGGAGACCGACATCCGGGCGTTCTCCGAGGAGCGCTCGCTGGACCCGGCGGGCTGGATCAAGCGGCTGCGCAAGCGCGAGCAGCAGGCGTTCCCGGAGCCGGTGTTCGGCGGCTGGCGGTACGAGCTGGAGAAGGCGGTGCTGCGGCTGCACCGCGAGCACCCGGCCGACCTGCTGCTCGCCTCCTGCGCCCCGTACGTGAACCTGGCCGCCACCCGGAAGCTGTGGGAGGAGCACAAGGTCCCGTACGCGGTCGACTTCCGCGACGGCTGGTCGCTCGACGTGATCGGCGGCGGCGAGGCGTTCACCCGCGACTCGGTCTCCGGCCGGTGGGAGTCCTCCGTGCTCGAGCACGCGCTCGCGGTGTGGTGCGTCAACGACCCGATCGCCGGCTTCTACCGGGAGCGGTACCCGCACCTGGCCGACCGGGTGCACGTGGTGCGCAACGGCTACGACGAGGACAGCCTGCCGGACATCTCCGGCCGCTCGCCGGACCCGGCGGCCGGGCTGACCTTCGGCTACCTGGGCTCGGTCAACTTCAGCCCGGCGTTCCTGGAGTCGGTGCTGGACGCCTGGCGCATCGCCCGCCGCGACGACCCGTTGCTGGCCCGCTCCCGGTTCGAGGTGCGCGGGCACATCGGCGCGGGCGCGTCGCGTGAGGCCAACCGGCACATGGACCTGCTCAAGGAGGCCGCCGTCGACGGCGTCAGCTTCGGCGGCCCGGTGCCGAAGGCGGAGCTGGCGGCGACGTACGGCTCCTGGGACGCGCTGGTGCTGATGCTCGTCGGCGGGCGGTTCGTCACCTCCGGCAAGGTGTACGAGTTCATGGCCAGCGGCCTGCCCGTGCTCTCCGCCCACGACGTCGACCACGACGCCAGCAACGTGCTGGCCGGGCATCCGCTGTGGACCGGGGCGGTCGGGCTCGACCCGCACCGCCTCGCCGGCTCCTTCGTGGAGGCCGGCCGGCTGGCCCTGAAGGCGACCGACGCGGACCGGGCCGCCGCCCGGGAACTGGCCCGCCGTTACGCCCGGCCCGCCGTGCTCGCCCCGGCGGTCCGCCGCCTCACCGAACTCGTCCGGCCCACCGGCGCCGGCGCGGCCACCCCGGCCACGACCTCCTCGACGGGAGATGCCCGACAGTGACCACAGTGCTCATCGTGGCCGCCGCCGCACCGAAGCAGCCGGCCGTGCTGATCGAGGCGCTGGAACGTTTCCGCAGCCGTGGCGCCCGCGTCACCGTCGCCTGCTTCTTCGACAGCGCGGAACTCCCGGTCGACCCGGCGCTGGCCGAGGTGCGGTCGTTCGTCGTACCCGCCGAGAAGCGCGACGCCCGGCTGCGGCGCGCGCTCGGCCGGGCACAGGCCAACCGCAAGATCTGGCTGCACGCACAGCGCCACTCCTGGCTGCGGCAGCGGTTCCGGTCGGCCGACCTGCTGGTGGCCCTCGACCCGCGGTCGGTCTACACGGTGTGGGAGATGGCCCAGCGCAACACCCGGGCCGGCGCGCACTACGGGCTCGTGCCGGCGCAGCGGGCGCTCGACGCGCCGCGTACCGAGCCGGTCGGCAAGCGGCTGGAGCGGCAGGTCGCGGCCGCTGCCGGCATCGGCACCCGGGGCGCCAAGCGGGCGGCGGTGGAGACGGTGCGCACCACCGTCCAGAAGGCGACCGGCCAGCGGATCATGAGCAACCCGGCGGGTGCCTGGTTCTGGTCCCGCGCGGTGGCCGCGCCCCGCGTACCGGACCGGCTGCGCAGCAAGCTGGCGGTACGGCTGCACGACAGCGCGGTCAAGGCGGGGCGCCCGGCGGTCGCCGCCCGGACCGCCGCGGCCGCGGTCAGCCGGATCAACAGCGCCGCCACCCGCGCGGACGTGCTCACCAAGGCCGCGCAGGGCGAACTGGCCCTCGGGCACGTCCCGTCCGGCCTGCACGACGCGATCCGCGCCCAGCTCGCGCTGGCCGACGCCCGGCTGCCGAAGGACCCGAAGAAGGCCGCCGCGGCGGTGTCGCGGGCGTGGAGCCTGGCGTCCAACCGGGTGCTGCACTTCGACCGGCTCTCCTCGCCGATGAGCGACGACCCGGGTGCCTTCCTGGCGCCGTTCCGGGAGAGCGCGGCGGCGCGGAAGCTGTCGCAGCCGCGGGGCCGGCTCGCCCCGGCCGCCCCGGCGCCGACCGACCGGCCGCTGCGGCTGCTGGTCACCACGCTGATCAACGACAACTTCCTCCAGGAGATCCTGGAGCGCTACCGGGCCATGCCGAACGTGGAGGTCCGTTTCCTGGACCTGTACGAGGACCCGGTGACCCGCCCGCTGGCGCTCAGCGGCAGCACGGTGATGGAGCACCTGCTCGGCGCCGAGTCGACGTACGGCGCCAAGATCGAGGAGTGGCTGCGGCCGCACCTGGACTGGGCCGACACCGTCTTCGTCGACTGGTGCCAGGCCACCGCCGCGCTGTTCACGCTGCACGACCCCGGGACGGCCAGGATCATCGTCCGGCTGCACAGCTTCGAGGCGTTCAACTTCTGGCCGCACCTGGTGGACTTCTCCCGGGTCGACGACGTCGTCTTCGTCTCCGAGCACCTGCGGGACCTGTCCACCGCGGTGCTGCCCCAGCTCACCGGCGAAGGCGCGCCCCGGCTGCGGGTGGTCGACAACGCGATGGACCTGCAGCGCTACCCCCGGGCCAAGCCGGCCGACGCCCGGTTCACGCTGGGACTGGTCGGGTTCAGCTCGGTGGCGAAGGACCCGCGGTGGGCGATCGACGTCCTGCGGAAGCTGCGCGAGCACGACGAGCGGTACAACCTGACGCTCATCGGCAGCAACTTCAACAACCGGACCAGCAAGCCGGCGAAGGACTACGGCCGGCAGTTCGCCAAGGACCTGGCCGAACTGGAGCCGCTGGGCGCGGTCCGGCGCTACGGGCAGACCGACGACGTGCCGGGCGCCCTCCAGGAGGTCGGCGTCATCCTCAGCACGTCGGTGCGGGAGAGCTTCCACTGCGGCCTGGTGGAGGGCGCGGCGAGCGGCGCGGTGCCGGTGGTGCGGGACTGGCCGTTCTTCGCCGGCAAGCCGCACGGCGCCCGTACCCTGTTCCCCGCCGACTGGGTGGTGGACACCCCGGCGGAGGCGGCGGAGCGGATCCTGGCCGTCACCGCGACCGAGCAGGCGTGGGCGGAGGCCGGCCGGGCCGCCTCGGAGCACGTGCTGAAGACCTGGGACTGGGGTGTCAGCCAGGCCGACTACGACCGGTTGCTGCTGGGCGACTGAGCAGGCGCAACGACAGCGGGGCCCGGCCGGTCGGCCGGGCCCCGCCGCGTTGTCGCCGGTCAGCGCGCCGGCACCGTGGCCCGCTGGTTCGGCACCGGCACGACGGCGGTGTCCGCCGGCGCGACGGGCCCGGGGTGGTGCGGCAGCAGCCGGGTGTAGACCTCGTCCATCACCCGGGCCTGGGCCTCCCACGTCCACTGCTCCAGCACGCCCGGCCGGTCGTACGCGGCCCGGTAGCGCTGCGGGTCGGCCAGCACGGTACGCACCGCCCGGACGTAGTCGGCCAGGTCCTCGGCCCGGAAGACCTCGCCGTGCCCGGTGGCCCGGGTCGCCTCGGCCATCGTCCGCACGTCGCTGACCACCATCGGCAGGCCACCGTGGGCGTACTCGAAGAACTTGGTGATCAGCGCGATCTCGTGGTTCGGCTTGTGGTGGATCGGGATGACGCCGAGGTCGGCCGGGGAGACGAACGCGGACACCTGCCAGTGCGGCACGTACGGCAGCAGGTGCACCCGGTCCGCCACGCCCAGCTCGGCGGCCAACTCCTCCAGCTCGTACATGATCGGGGCCTTGCCGTTGGGGTGCACCGAGACCAGCGCGACGTGCGCCTCGGGCATCTCGGTGAGCCCGCGGATCATGATGTCCACGCCGCGCGACGGGTTGATGCCGCCGCAGTAGACCAGCAGCGGCGTGGCGGCGCCGATTCCGCACATCGCCCGGATGTCCGGCACCGGCGTCGCCCGCTGTTCCGGCGTGAGCGCGCGCGGCGGCGCGTTCAGCACCACGGCCGGCTGCTCGGGCAGGTCGTGGCTCTCCCGCAGCAGGTCGGCCAGGGTGGACGAGACGGTGATGACCGCGTCGGCGTACGGCGCGTGCTCCCGCACGTAGGCGATCTGGGCGGGCAGCCAGCGCAGGTTGGCCGGCCGGCCGATGATGCCGGGGACGAACTCGTGCGCGTCCCAGAGCAGCTTGACGTCCCGGCCGCCGGCCCGGGCCCGCATGACCGCCCGCGCGCCCACGCCGAGCATCCGGAAGTCGTGCGCGTGGATCAGATCCGGCCGCAGCTCGTCCACCACCGAGGCGAAGGCCAGCTCGAAGTCCCACAGTTCCGGGTCCAGCCGACGCCAGGCCCGGTCGCCGTGCACCCGCTGCCAGAACCGCAGCGCGGCGCGGTCGAGCCGGGAGTTCGGGTCCTGCTGGCTCTCCTGGAGCCGCCGCAGCTGCGCCGAGCGGAACTTGACCCACTGGAACATCGCCCTGTTGAGGAAGTACGGCGCGGCCAGCCGGGCCTTGCCGGCCAGCTCGGCGAAGCGGGGGCCGCCCGCCGCCCGGTTCACCTTGATCTCGGAGAGGCGGAACGTCAGGTCGTCCCGGCGGGCCCGCAGCGTGTTCAGCCGCCGCTTGGCGTCCGGCCCCGGCTTGTACGCCAGCGGCCGGCGCAGCAGCGCGCGGCGGTACGCGACCGGATGCGTCAGCCGCCGGGGCATCCGGATCAGGCGGACCTCGGCGTCGCCGATGCGCCAGCTGTCCTCGGTCGCCGCGCCCTTGAGGATGCCGACCAGGATCACCTCCCAACCGGCCTCGGCGGCGGAGCGGGCGGCCTTCTGCACCCGGGAGTCGCCGTGGACCCCGTTGTCGACCAGCATCACCACCCGTCCCCGGGTCGGTCGGGCATCGCTACTCGGGACAGCTTGCATCGGGTGCTTCTCCTCGTCGAGGGGGCGGTGCACGGGCGGTCGGCGGGTCACCGCAGGAAGGCGTCGAACACCTCAGCGGTCCGCCGGCCGTCGTGGTGGTCACGGACGTAACGGGCGCCCTCCGCGGCCAGGGCGACCGCGGCGGGTCTGTCGTCGAGCAGCGACTCGATCGTCTTGACCAGCGTGCCGGGTGTGGCGTTGGCGATCGGCGGCTGGACCCCGGCGGCCCGGTGCGGCCCTTCACTCACGTACGCCACCACGACCTTGCCGGCGGCCATCCCCTCGCAGGAGAACGTGCCGTAGCTGCCCATCACCAACTGGTCGACCACGATGTCGCAGTCCTGCACCAGGCGGCGCATCTCGCTGTGCGGCAGACCCTCCACCAGGCGCAGTTCGATGATCCGTCGATCGTGCAGCTCCTGCAACCGGGGCAGCAGCCGGTCGGTGCCCTTGGTCCAGCGGTTGGACGGGGCGTGCAGCACCACCGGCCGGGTGCGTTCCAGCACCGGACGGTCGCAGGCCCAGGCGTCCACGTCCACGATCAGCGGCGCCCAGGTGGCGAACGGCACGTCGTCCAGCAGGTCCGGAGTGGTCACGAAGAACGGCAGGCCGCTCTCCTGCGCGGTACGCCGGTTCCGCTCGGTCACCACGGTGAGCCGCTCGCGCAGCTCCTCCGGGGCGTCCCGGAACGCGGACTCGGCGTGCCGCTCCAGGTGCGCGCCGGGGTGGCGGATCTCACTGCCGTGCGCCAGCAGCGCGACCTTGATCCGGGCCCGGCGCAGCGCGGGCAGGTCCCCGGCGATGTCGTCGCCGTTGAGCCGGCCGAGCACCGGGCGGAAGGCGTCCACGATCAGGTGCGTGTACCAGCCGAGCACCCGCGCGGCCTGCTGCATCTGCACGTCGAGCCGGTGTTCGCCGGGGAAGTGCAGATAGCGGTCGGCCGGGTAGCGGTAGGTGGCCGGCGGCTTGGCCACGACCAGTTCGATGCCGACGTCCGTCCGCGCGGCGCTGATGGCCGCCGCGAGGGCGGAGAGCTGACCGGCGTAGTTCGCCGTGCCCAGTCCCAGCCGGACCGGCCCGGCGCCGAGCGCCCGCCACCGGCCCGGTGTGCCGGCCTCGACCGGCGCGACCGGCGGGTCCTGCTGCTCCGGCGTCTCCGGGGCCTCGTCGCCGCCCCGCTGCCAGGCCCGTTCCACCGCCTTGGCGAAGGAGGGCACCGAGCCGGAGGCGAAGAAGTCGCCGGCCCGGTGCCGGGTCAGGTGCTCGCGGACCGCCCGGCTGTCGGCCGCGACGATCCGCAGCCCGGCGGCGAGGCAGGTGTCGAGCAGCCCGAGACCGGCGTCCGGCGTGAACCCGACCACGGCCACGTCGGCCGAGGCGAGGAACGTGGCAGTCACCGTGCGGGGGCGCGGGACCGGGTGGACCCGGCGGCGGGCCTTGCCGGCCCGGCGGACCAGGTCCTGGGCGGTCGTCTGCTCCGCCGGGTCGCAGACCAGCGCCAGGTGGAACTCGGGCAACCGGGCCAGGGCGCGCAGCACGCCGTCCAGCGCCCGGTCACCGGTGATCCCGCCGGCATGCACCAGCAGCGGCGTGCCGGCGGGAAGTTCACACAGTTCGCGTACCGAAGGGGTCTCCCAGGGCCGCGCGCCGGCGGCGGCCCGGCGGAGCGCGATGCGCCACCGCCGGGGAATCCGCCGTCGCACCGCGGAGACCGTCCGCCGCACCGGCGCCGGGCTCATCGCAGTGCCGGCTCCGCGTCGCTGCCGCTGGCCGTGACGGACACGACCTTGCCGTCGGCGGACGACTCCAGGAGAGCCGCCGCGACCTGCACGGTACGCAGGCCCTGCCGCAGCGTGACGATGTCGCTCTGCTTGCCCTCGACCGCGTCCCGGAAGCGCTCGTGCTCGACCAGCAGCGGCTCCCGCTTCGGGATGGCGTAGCGGACCATGTCGCCCTCGGCCACGCCGCGGAACGCGCGCAGCGCCTCCCACTCGGTGTCGATGGCGGCGTTGGCGTAGAACGTCAGGTCGGCGGTGAGCGTGTCGGCCACGAAGCAGCCCTTGTCGCCGGTGACCACAGTCGACCGCTCCTTGAGCGGGCTGAGCCAGTTCACCAGGTGGTTGACCATCGTGCCGTCGGCGAGCTGGCCGACCACGGCGACCATGTCCTCGTGCAGCCGGCCGCTGCGCGAGACGGTGCGGGCGGCGACCGAGGCGTACTGCTGGCCGGTGACCCAGGCGGTCAGGTCGATGTCGTGGGTGGCCAGGTCCATCACCACGCCGACGTCGGCGATCCGGTGCGGGAACGGGCCCTGGCGCCGGGTCACGACCTGGAACACCTCGCCCAGTTCGCCCGCCTCGAGACGGGTACGCAGGCTCTGCAGCGCCGGGTTGTAGCGCTCGATGTGCCCGACGCCCGCGACCAGGCCGGCGTTCTCGAACGCCTCGACCAGCCGGGTGGCGGCGTCGACGGACTGGGCCAGCGGCTTCTCGATGAGCGCGCAGACGCCGTTGGCGGCCAGCTCCATGCCGATCGGCTCGTGCAGCGCGGTCGGGCAGGCCACCACCGCGTAGTCGACGCCGATGGCGAGCAGGTCACTCAGCTCGGGTACGACCGGCGCGCGCAGCGTGCCGGTCACGTCGCCGGCCGGGTCGACCACGCCGACCAGCTCGACGCCGTCCAGGTTGGACAGCACGCGGGCGTGGTTGCGCCCCATCGCGCCGAGGCCGATCAGGCCGGCCCGCAGCTTCCGTCCGCTCACTGCGCTCTCCTTCGTTCGCGACTGCGGGGCTCGCAGACCCGGCTCACTCCTCGCGCTCACCGGGCACCGGCGGCCAGGTTCGCGCCCTCGGCGATCCGCTCCAGCTCGGCCTGGGTCAGCGACGGGTGCACCGGCAGCGAGACCACCTCGGCGGCGGCCCGCTCGGTCTCCGGCAGGTCCCACGCGCCGGGCTTGCCGTCGACGAGGTACGGCTTGAGCCGGTGGATCGGGGTCGGGTAGTAGACCGCGTTGCCGATGCCCAGCTCGGTGAGGCGGGCCTGGGCGGCGTCACGGTCGCCCCGCACCCGCACCGTATACTGGTGGTAGACGTGCTTGGCGCCGTCGGCGACCGGCGGGGTGACCATGCCGGTGATGGCCGAGTCGAGGAACTTGGCGTTGGCGCGGCGCTGCTCGGTCCAGTCGGCGAGCTGGGTGAGCTGCACCCGGCCGATGGCGGCGGCCACGTCGGTCATCCGCATGTTGGCACCGACGATCTCGTTGGCGTACCGCTGCTCCATGCCCTGGTTGCGCAGCAGCCGCAGGGTGCGGGCGAGGTCCGCGTCGGCGGTGGTGATCATGCCGCCCTCGAGGGAGTGCATGTTCTTCGTCGGGTAGAAGCTGAAGCAGCCGGCGGTGCCGAACGCGCCGACCGGGGTGCCGTTGCGCTCGGCGCCGTGCGCCTGCGCGGCGTCCTCGACCACGGCGAGGCCGTGCTGCTGCGCGATCTCCATGATCCGGTCCATGGCGGCCGGGTGGCCGTAGAGGTGCACCGGCATGACCGCGACGGTCTTCGGCGTGATCGCCGCGGCGACCGCCTCCGGGTCGACGCAGAAGCTGCCCGGCTCGATGTCCACGAAGACCGGCTCGGCGCCGACCAGCCGGACCGCGTTGCCGCTGGCGGCGAAGGAGAACGACGGGACGATGATCTCGTCGCCCGGGCCGAAGCCGAGCGCCATCAGCGTCAGCTGCAGCGCGGAGGTGCCGGAGTTGACGGCGACGCAGTGCCGGCCGCCGACCAGGTCACCAAACTCCTCCTCGAACGCGGCGACCTCGGGGCCCTGCACGACCCGGCCGCTCCGCAGCACCCGGACGGCCGCCTCGATCTCGGCTTCGCCGATGATCGGCCGTGCGGGGGGAATGAACTCTGGATGCGGCCCGACCATGGGGCTTCCTCCTGTCGACGCGTGGTTCATGAGAGACATTTCGGGGGATCGTAGCGGTCTGTCGGGAGAAACCGCGTATCGCACGGATTGTCCGACCGGTTGTGACCTTCTGTTCATGATCGACGACGGCCCTCCGGGGGCGGCCCGGGGTTCAGACTTCCACCTCGTCGCGCACAGGCCCCACGCATGCTACCCGCAGGGCGGCGACGATCGCGGCCGCCATCCGGGGCACCTCGGCGGGTTCCAGCGGGGCCCGGGAGATCGCCATCCGCCAGTAGACCGGGCCGACGATCAGGTCGACCGCGGCGCGCCGGTCGGTGTCCGGGGACAGCTCACCGCGCTCGACCGCCCGGCCGATCAGGATCCGGCCCACGGCCTGCTGGTAGTCGTCCAGGGCGGCCTGCAACTTCTCCGCGATCTGCGGGTTGCGCGCCGCTTCGGCCAGCAGATCCGGGATGATCTGCGCGGCCAGCCGGTGACGCAGTGCGCGCGCCATCACGTGCAGCAGAATCTCCAGGTCACCGAGAAGGCTGCCGGTGTCCAGCAGCGGGATGTTGCGCCCCGCCACCGCCGAGACCATGTCCAGCACCAGGTCGAGCTTGGAACGCCAGCGGCGGTAGATGGCGGTCTTGCTCACACCGGCCCGGCGGGCCACCGCCTCGATGGAGAGGCGACCGTAGCCCACCTCGGCCAACTCCTGCATCACGGCGGCGCGGATGGCACTGGTGATCTCCCCGCGCAGCACCGCCGCGCCGGCCGGAGCACGCCTCTTCTCGGTCGTCACGTGGAACAATGTAGCGCAACGACGGTACGGTTGCGTCCCGACGTTCGGTGGACTACCTTCCATGCAGCAGCGAGGCGGCTCCTCCCCGCCCGGCCACGCTGGATCTCTTTCACCGCACTGCTCCCCATCAGCACGAAAGATCGGAGCGCCTGAACATGGCCAACACCGCGGTGGCCGACCCCGAATCCGGGCTGACCCGGGCCGAACTGGCCCGGCGGTACGGGCTACGGGTGGCCGGGGAACGACCCGCCCTGGGCGAGTACGCCCGCCGGTTGTGGGCGTACCGGCACTTCATGACCGCGTACTCCCGGGCGAAGGTCGCCTCCTCGCTGAGCAACACCCAGCTCGGCCAGCTCTGGCAGGTGCTGACACCGCTCACCAACGCGGCCGTCTACTTCCTGATCTTCGGCGTCATCCTGGGCCAGCACCGGAACGTGCCGAACTTCATCGCGTACCTGTGCACCGGCGTCTTCATCTTCATCTTCACGCAGACCGCCGCCTCGAACGGCGTCAGCGCGATCACCGGCAACCTGGGCCTGATCCGGGCGCTCCAGTTCCCCCGGGCGGCGCTGCCGATCACGGTCACGCTGGTGCAGCTCCAGCAGCTGCTCATGTCGATGGTGGTGCTGGCCGGCATCGTGCTCGTCACCGGCGAGCCGCTCACCTTCCGCTGGGTCCTGATCGTCCCGATGCTGCTGCTCCAGACGATCTTCAACGTCGGGCTGAGCATGGTCATGGCCCGCCTCGGCTCCAAGGTCACCGACCTCAAGCAGGTCATGCCGTTCGTGATGCGCACCTGGCTGTACGCCTCCGGCGTGCTCTACCCGGTGACGCTCATCCGCGAGCACCTGCCGAACTGGGCGGCCAACGTCCTGGAGTGGAACCCGCCGCTGGTCTTCATCGAGCTGGCCCGCTACGCGCTGCTCGACTCGCACCAGGCGCACCTGGTGAGCTCCCCGGCGAAGCTCTGGGCGCTCGGGTTGTTCTGGGCGGTCGTGGCGGGCGTCGGCGGGTTCGTCTACTTCTGGCGCGGAGAGAAGGAGTACGGCCGTGGCTGAGCAGACCCTGCCGCTGAACGCCGGCCCGGTGACCGACTCGGGTCGCGTCCCCACCGTGGTGGTGGACGACGTGCACGTGATCTACCGGATCCACAAGGGCGCGACCGGCGGCACCAGCCCGGTGTCCGCGCTCAAGCGGATCGTCTCCCGCACCAAGGCGCCGAACATCCGCGAGGTGCACGCGGTCAAGGGCGTGAGCTTCACCGCGTACGAGGGTGAGGCGATCGGCCTGATCGGCAGCAACGGCTCCGGCAAGTCCACACTGCTGCGGGCCATCGCCGGGCTGCTCCCGCCGGCCCGCGGCGCCGTCTACACCCAGGGCCAGCCGTCGCTGCTCGGCGTGAACGCCGCGCTGCTCAACGACCTGTCCGGCGAGCGCAACGTGGTGCTCGGCTGCCTCGCCATGGGCATGCACCCGGACGAGGTCAAGAGGATCGCCCCGGAGATCATCGAGTTCTCCGGGATCAACGAGCGCGGCGACTTCGCCTCGCTGCCGATGCGCACCTACTCCTCCGGCATGGGCGCGCGGCTGCGCTTCGCGATCTCCTCGGCGAAGAAGCACGACGTGCTGCTCATCGACGAGGCGCTGGCCACCGGCGACCGCAAGTTCCGGGTCCGCAGCGAGCAGCGGGTCCGCGAACTGCGCGACAGCGCCGGCACGGTCTTCCTGGTCAGCCACTCGATCGGCTCGATCCGGGACACCTGTGAGCGGACCATCTGGCTGGAGAGCGGCGTCCTGAAGATGGACGGCCCCACCAAGGAGGTCTGCGACGCGTACGAGAACCAGAAGTAGCGCCCCGGAGCGCACCGCACCGGGTTTCCGCCCGGAGCGGTGCGCTCCCGCGTACGCGTTAAGGTTTTCGGACCCATCCCCTTTCACCCAGAGTGAGGTACGGCAATGACGCAGGACCACACCACCGCACCGGACGCCGCGCCGGCGAGCCCGGCACCCTGGCGCCCCGCGCGTACGGTGGCCGTGATCCTCGCCGGGGGGACCGGCACGCGCCTGGGGCTGGGCATCCCGAAGCAGCTCCTCAAGATCGCCGGCAAGCCGATCATCGAGCACACCCTGGCCGTCTTCGAGGCCGCACCGGAGATCGACGAGATCATCGTGCTGATGGCCACCGGTCACGTGGACGACGCGCGGCGCATCGTCGCCGACGCCGGCTTCCGCAAGGTCACCAAGGTGATCGAAGGCGGCGAGACCCGCAACGACACCACCCGGATCGCGCTCGACGCGGTCGGCGAGGGCGACGTCAACATCCTCTTCCACGACGCGGTCCGCCCGCTGGTCAGCGCCCGGATCGTGCGCGAGTGCGTGAACGCGCTCTGGACCTACTCGGCCGTCGACGTGGCCATCCCGTCCGCCGACACGATCATCCAGGTCGACGCGGACGACTGCATCACCGACATCCCGGTCCGGTCCCGGCTGCGCCGCGGCCAGACCCCGCAGGCGTTCCGCTCCGGCACCATCCGCGAGGCGTACCGGCGGGCCGAGGGCGACCCCGACTTCGCCGCCACCGACGACTGCGGCGTGGTGCTGCGCTACCTGCCCGGCACGCCGATCAAGGTGATCGACGGCTCGGACGAGAACATCAAGGTCACCCACCCGGTCGACGTGCACCTGGCCGACAAGCTGTTCCAGCTCGCCGCCGCCCAGGCGCCCCGCCTGACCGACCACCGCAGCTACGCCGAGGAGCTGACCGGCCGGACCATCGTGGTCTTCGGGGGCAGCTACGGCATCGGCCACGACCTGGCCGAACTGGCCCGCTCCTACGGCGCCCAGGTCTTCCCGTTCAGCCGCTCCACCACCGGCACGCACGTCGAGCGCGCCGAGGACGTGGCCGCCGCGCTGAAGACCGCGTTCGAGGCGACCGGCCGGATCGACCACGTGGTGGTCACCGCCGGCATCCTGGAGAAGGGCGCGCTGGCCGAGATGGACTCGGAGACGATGGACCGTCTCCTGCACGTCAACTTCGTCGGCCCGGTCACCATCGCGCGCCAGTCGCTGCCGTACCTGCAGCAGACGAAGGGCCAGCTGCTGCTCTACACGTCCAGCTCGTACACCCGGGGCCGGGCCC
This sequence comes from Micromonospora sp. CA-248089, assembly GCF_050948515.1. Lineage (NCBI taxonomy): Bacteria > Bacillati > Actinomycetota > Actinomycetes > Micromonosporales > Micromonosporaceae > Micromonospora > Micromonospora sp. CA-248089. The sequence goes on along the minus strand of NZ_CP192016.1, from coordinate 2,208,015 downwards.
GCTACGCGCTCTACTCCGCCACCAAGGCCGCGCTGGTCAACCTCACCCAGGCGCTCGCCGACGAGTGGGCCGAATTCGGGGTACGCGTCAACTGCGTCAACCCGGAGCGCACCGCCACCCCGATGCGGACGCGGGCGTTCGGCGAGGAGCCGGAGCACACGCTGCTCTCCTCCGAGGCGGTCGCGCAGGCGTCCCTGGACGTGCTGATCTCCGAGCTGACCGGCCAGGTGGTCGACGTGCGCCGCTCCCCCGGCGAGCCGGTGGCCGCCGTACCGGCCCAGCCCGGCGCCGACCGGTCCGAGCTGTCCACCGGCGCCTGAACCCGACGGGACGTGTCAGATGCGTGGTGACCTGGTCCGCAAGCTGCTCGCCCGGGTGCTGACCACCGGGCTGGCGGTGCTGGCCTTCCTCGTCGTGGCGCTCACCGGGGCCACCGGCTGGGGCCTGGCGCTGGCGGTGGCCGCGCTCGCCGCCACCGCCTGGGAGCGCCGCGTCCGGCCGTCGGCCGACGGTCTCGCCGAGACGGTGCTCGTCGCCGCCGGCATCCTGGTCGGCTACGCCCGGCGCCTCGACGACGGTTTCGACCCGGCGCTGACCGCCACCGCGCTGGTGCTGCTCGGCCTGGTGCTGCTGGTCGGCCCGCTGCGGCAGGCCGGCGCGCTGGAGATCCGCGCGGCGAACCTCCCGGTCCGCACGTGGGCACCCGTGGTCGCCGCCCGGCTGGGCGACGCGCTGCTGGTGCTGCTCGCCGTGGTGGCGCTCGCCGCCGCCCTGACGCTGCCGGCCTGGACGGCGCTGGCCGCCGCGCTGCTGGTCGGCGCCGGATGCGGGGCGGTCGCGCTCGACCTCGCCCGGCGCCGGTTCCGGCCGCCCGCCGGAGGTGGACCGGTCGGCCGGGCGCTGCGCCACCACCGGCCCGAGTTCGTGCTGCACTTCTCCGCGCCGCCCGGCTCGGAGTACCAGGTCACCATGTGGCTGCCGTACCTGGAGCGGATCGGCCGCCCGTTCGTGGTGGTGCTGCGCGAGCCGGAGCTCCTGCCCGCGGTGGCCGCCGCCACCCGCGCCCCGGTGGTCCTCTGCCCCACGCTGAAGGCGCTGGACGAGGCGCTGGTGCCCAGCCTGCGGGTCGCCTTCTACGTCAACCACGGCGCGAAGAACGCCCACCTGATCCGGTTCAACCAGCTCACCCACGTGCAGCTGCACCACGGCGACAGCGACAAGGCACCGAGCGCCAACCCGGTCTCGGCCATCTTCGACAAGATCTTCGTGGCCGGGCAGGCGGCGATCGACAGGTACGCCCGCGCCGGCGTGGAGATCCCCGCCGACAAGTTCGTCGTGGTCGGCCGTCCCCAGGTCGAGGCCATCGAGGTACGCCGGGAGCCGGTCACCCCGTCGGCGCACCCGACGGTCCTCTACACCCCGACCTGGACCGGGCACCACGCCGACGCCAACTACTGCTCGCTGCCGGTGGCCGAGACGCTGATCCGCCGGCTGATCGACAGGGGGGCCACGGTGATCCTGCGCGCCCACCCGTACACCGGCAAGAACCCGGCCTCGGCCCGCCAGCTCGCCCGCCTCACCGAACTGCTCGCCGCCGACCGGGCCAGGACCGGCCGGCCGCACCTGTTCGGCGCCGCCGCGAGCCGCGAGCTGACGCTCACCGAATGTGTCAACCGCGCCGACGCGCTGGTCTCCGACGTCTCCGGGGTCATCTCCGACTGGCTCTACTCCGGCAAGCCGTACGCGGTCACCGACACTGGCGCCGACGGCGAGCACTTCGTCGAGCGGTTCCCGCTGGCGGCGTCCGGCTACGTGCTGCGGCGCGACATGTCCAACGTGGACGAGGTGCTCACCGACCTGCTCGACGCCGACCCGAAGGCGGCGCAGCGCTGGGCGGCCCGGACCCGCTACCTGGGCGACTTCCCCGCCGACGGCTACGCCGAGGCGTTCCTCACCGCCGCCCGCCGCGAGCTGGAACCCGAATGGTCGGTCCCGGCGCCGCGCGCCGTGGTGTAGGCCCGCTCAGAGGTACGGGTCGAGCAGGGCGAGCACCGCGGCCGGGTCCTCGACGTGCGCGTTGTGGCCCAGCCCGGGCAGCGTGGCCACCGGCACACCCAGTTCCTTGAGCTGCGCGTCGGTCACCATCGGGTCCTGCTCGCCCCGGGCCAGCAGCACCGGCACGTCGGTGGCGGCCAGCAGCGCCGCCAGCCGGGGCTCCCCGACCGCGAACGCCGCCGGATCCATGGCGAGCCGCCAGCGGCCGTCCTCCCGCCGCAGCCCCGCCTCCACCACGGGATGGTCCGGGGCGAACAACCCGGCGAGCCCTGACACCCGCAGGTAGCGGCGAGCCGCCTCGTCGCGGGTGGCGAACCAGGTGACCGGCCGCGCGGCCAGTTCCTGCGACTTCGCCAGCTCGGCCGGGGACCAGACCGCCTTGATGCCGAGCCCCACCACCGCGTCGACCGGAAGGGCCCGCTGCCGGGCGGCGAGCGCCAGCGCCACCACCCCGCCGAGCGAGTGCCCGAGCAGCACCAGCCGGTCGGTGGGGCCGAGCCGTACCGGGCCGAGCCCGTCGGCCACGCGTTGGGCGAGGGCCTCGAACGAGTAGCCGGGCAGCGGCGGCGACCAGCCGTGACCGGCGAGGTCGGGGGCGAGCCAGCGGCCGGGCCAGCGGCGCTCCAGCAGCGGCGCCCAGGGCAGCCACACCTCGCCGGTGGCACCCACGCCGTGCAGGAGAATCAGGTGCCGCTTCCCCGTCGCATCGCCCATTGGCGCAGTCTGCCACCGCCCGCCCCGCACACGCGAGACCGAACCCCGCCACCCCCGGCCCCCACCAGCCCGTCGATCTTGCGGTTTCGGCCCCCGGGATGCCCGGCTCACCCGTTATGCCGGGGCCACAACTGCAAGATCAACGGGGCGAGGCGAGGCGGGGCCGGGGTGGGGTGGGACGGTCAGGCGGAGTAGCCGCGGCTGGCGATCCAGTGCGCCAGGTCGATCGTGGTGAGCCAGTACGAGGGCAGCGACGGGTCGGCCGAGTCGGCGATCCGTACGGTCCGGCCGTCGTCCTTGTAGCCGACCACGGCGACGTAATGGCCGCCCGGGAACGAGTGCCAGCCGCCGTTGGTGTCGGTGGCGGTACCGGCGACGTTCGCGACGACCGCGCGGCCGTTGCTGATCGCCTCGACGACGTCGGCCTGGAGCCGGTCCATCTGGGCCGGGGTGGCGGTGCCGGGAATCATGCGGGTCCGGTACGGGTTGCCCTTGACCTGCTGGTTGAGCACCCGGGTGGTGTCCTCGGCGGAGTTGGTGCCCATCTCGGTGGTGCCGAGCGGGCCGGCGAGCGCGTCCTGGCTGCGCTCGATGCCGGCGGCGCTGAGCGCGTTGCGCACGGCGGCCGGGCCGCAGTAGAAGTAGTTGATCTGCGCCTGGTAGTCGTAGTCGAGCGACTTGCTCGACGGCGGCTTCGGCTTGGCCTTCCGGGTGAGGTCCGGGTCCGCCGCCGCCTTGGCCGACGGGGAGGCGCTCGCCGACGCGCTGGGCGCGGCCGAGGCGCTGGGCGACGCCGGCGGTACGGCGATGCGGGCCTCGCCGCGGCTGGCGGGCTGCTCGCCGAGGCGGGCGGCGCCGAGATCGGCGACCGCCGCGGTGTTCTCCTGGACCGGGGCGTCGTCACCGGCGGCGGCGACGGTGCCGGCACCGGCGGCCAGCACGAGCGCGGCGGCCGATCCGGCGATGATCTGGTACGGGCGTTCGGTGACGATCCGTCGCAGCTGACGCTTCAGGTGGTGCTTCACGAAATCCTCCACGGGGCGTGAGCGGCACACGCCGGCCCGGCACGCGGAGGAACTCACACGTGCTGGCGGGGCCGGATGGCCGGGGGATCGGGAACGCCCGTGATGCCGGGCGCCCAGGGGGCGGTTGCCGGTCGCGCGTCAGGCGAGCGCGGGCACCGCGGTGCCGTGGAGGCGGGGGGACGATCGAGGGGTGGGCAAGAGGGGTAACTCCTTCCGTGGCCGCCGACCGGGTTAGCTGACGGATTCGGGCGGGAAGTACGCCCTACCGCGGGCCGTGGGCTCGCGGATTCACCCCGATGGTGCTCATGGGTCCCCGGTTCGTGGAACTCGATTAGGCGGGTCGGTGCGGCGTCGCCGTCGGCGATCGATTACCGCATCGGACGCGCCGACACTACCGGTGGGTATGTCCCATGCCAAGCGCTCCCACCTGCGTAAACGTGATCCGCGGTAACGGATTTCGGAACACCCGGTTACTGACTTCACTCAATGGGACAAGCAGTTTCGACGGCACCCGGCGGCGGAAACAGGACAGACGGCGAGCAGCCGACCGGCAATTGCGCGACTCGATGACCCGTTCTGCGCCCCACGCCCGATTCGGCGGCCCGGGTGACCGGGCTCACCATATTCCGGGTAACAATTCGGTCGAGACGGGTCGCCTCAGCCGACCCGGGCCGGGCGCCACCGCGCGTTCCGGACCGCCGCGGGCACCGGCAGGGCGCTCGTCGTCGCGCTCCGGTACGGCAGAGCGGGCCGCAGGGCCACGGTTGCCGCGTACGCCTCGGCGGCGAGGGTCCGGGCGGCCTCGGCGGCCAGTTCCGCGTCCCGCCAGGCCGCCCGCTCCCGCGCGGCGGCGCGCTCCCATCCGGCCCGGCGCCCGTCCCGGACCGTGCGGGCCAGCACGATCTCCTGCTCGGCCGGGTGCCGGCGCGGATCCCACCCGTTGCGGTGCGCCAGCACGTCGGCGAGCTGACGGGCGGTCAGGTCGCCCCGCCAGTGCGCCGTCATGGCGGCGTGGTGCAGCCAGCGCTCCCGGGCCGCGTACTCGCCAGGGGTGCGCGGGGTGCGCGGGGCACCCAGCGCGGCGGCGCCGGCCAGGCGGCGGGCGGCGCCGTCCGCCTCGTCGTACGCGGTCCAGGCCCGGTCCGCCTCGTCCTGCGCGGCCAGCCACCGCTCCCGGCGGCGACGGGCCGTCTGGGCGGCCCCGGCGGCGGCCACCGCCACCTCCTCGGCGTAGCGGACCAGATCGTCGCGGCGGACGGCGTCGGCGTCGGCCGGCTCGGGGACGGCCTCCGGCTCGGGGTCGCGTTCCGGCCGGGCGACGAGCGCGGCGAGCAGGCCCAGGGCGAGCAGCAGCAGGAAGGACCAGATGGCGGCGGCCTCGGGCACCGCGGTGAGGAAGTGGTACAGAGCGGTCTGCGACATGGTCGGCACCTCACGGGAAGAACCTGACGGGAGGACCCGCACGACCTCGCCGGGGCGGGCCGGTGGAACGGGCCGCCGGGGCGGGTGCGGGGATGACGTTCGGTGGGTGCGGTGAACGGGCGCGGCCCGTGGGCGGATCAGCGGGCGGGCGGGGCCCGCGGGCCGGCCGGCGCGGCGACCCGGCCGGCCGGGACCGGCTGCGGTGCGGCCGGGCCGACGGCCCGGGAGCGGGCGCCGGGACACCGGCGGGAAGGGCCTGCCGCTCGGCCGCGCGGTCGGCCTCCGGCCGCACGGTGGCCGAGGCACCGGCGACGGGGTACGCCGGGACGGCCGCCGCCGGAGCCGGGGCGGCAGCGGCGACACCGGACGGCAGCGTGGCGGCGCCGAACGAACAGGCGACGACCACGGCGAGACTGGCGAGCATCCGGGCGGTCCAGCGCGCCACCCACCACACGGGGCAGGTGAGCGCGATCGGAAGCACGGGTACAAATTACCGCCGAACCCCCACGAACGCACCGCCGCACGGCGTGTCGCGAATCGACCGGCCGACGGGTGCGCGTGTCAGTCCGGGCGACGCCGCCCGGCGTACTCGATGCCCTCGCCCGGACCGGCGACGGACGTCGCGCCGTCGTCGGCGGCCGGGGTGGCGGCGTCGTCGGCAGCCCCGCGCGGAGCCGGCACGGCCGGCGCGGCGGCTCGCACGCGGGACGCGGCGCGGGCCCGGCGGGACGGGCCGAGCAGGCGCATCATCGGCACCTCCACCCAGCGGTGCAGCGCGGCGGCCAGCGCGAGCGTGACCACCAGGAAGCCGAGGACCGCGAGCGGGCCGCGCCAGCCGGGCAGGCCGCTCCCCCAGTGCCCGGTCAGCCGCAGCACGGTGACCATGACCAGCACGTGCACCAGGTAGAAGGCGAACGACACCTCGCCGAGCCAGACCATGGCGCGGGACCGCCAGGGGGTGGGCCGGCCGCGCACGTCGGCGTCCGCCGCGGCGGCGATGACCAGCAGGTACGCGACCGCGAGCAGCGCCGCCCAGAACTCGGCCGGGATCCACAGCGCGGCGACGACCCAGGTGGTGACGAAGACGGCGGTGGCGACGGTGAGGTTCGGGCCGCGCCAGCGGTGCCGGCGCATCAGCTCGGCGGCGGCCACGCCCATCCAGAACTCCAGCGACCGGGTCACCGGGAAGATCTGCGTGAACCACCACCGCTGCTCCTCCGGCACGAGCTGCTGACCGGGCCACAGCGCCAGGATGAGCAGCGGCGCCGCGATCAGCACGGTCCGCAGCACGCCGGTACGGGCCCGGCGCAGCCACGGCACCACGAGCGGCAGGCACAGGTAGAAGGCCAGCTCGCAGGAGAGCGACCAGCTCACGTTGTTGACGCTGTAGAAGTAGCCGCCCAGCGGGATCCACGCCTGGACCAGGAAGAAGTTGGCGATCGCGGCCCACGGGACGATCGGGTCGGCGAACCAGGCCGCCACCGCCACCGCCGCGACGAACGTCACCACGTGGTTCGGGTAGATCTTGGCGAACCGGCGGCGCAGGAACGTCCACGCGCGTTCCCCGTCCCGGTACGACCAGACCAGCACGAACCCGCTGAGGATGAAGAAGAACTCGACGCCGGACAGGCCGAGGCTGAACGCCTTGTCGATCAGGGGCTTCAGGTGCGGCTCGGCGACGATGCCCATGGTCCCGGCGTGGAAGCCGAAGACGAGCAGCGCGGCTACCCACCGCAATCCGGTCAGCGACGGCAGTCGTGGGGCACGGGTGACGGTCGGCGCGCTGGTCATTCCGGGCACCCTACCCCGGGGAACCGGGACGTTCCCGGCGAGCCGACGTCCGCCGGGTCTCTCAGGGGCGGCGGATAGGATTTCCGTTCCTGCACGCGCGGGCACCCCACCACGGCTCCCGCCCGGACGCCGTGCCGTACGGAAGGTGAGCGAAACCGGATGCACCAGCGGATCCTGCTCCGCGCCCGCAAGGGCCCGTTCGACGTCCTCACGCCGGAGGAGACGTTCGCCGGCAACTGGATCGGCGACAACAGCGGCAACCTGGTCTTCAGCCACGCGGCGCACAAGCTGCTCGCCACCTCCACGGCCGAGATCACACCGACCCGCACCCCGGCCGACCCGCGTCTCGCCGACGAGATCAACGAGCGGCACGACGTCTTCGTGGTGCCGCTGGCGAACGCGTTCCGGCGCAGCTTCATCCACCGGCTCACGCCGCTGACCCGGCTGATCGAACGGCTGAAGATCCCGGTGGTGGTGCTCGGCGTCGGCGTGCAGACGAACGTCGACGGCGACCGCGAGTACCTACGCCCGATCGACGAACCGGTCCGCGCGTTCTGCAAGGCCGTGCTGGACCGGTCGCACAGCATCGGCGTCCGCGGCGAGGTGACCGAGAGCTACCTCAACACGCTGGGCTTCTCCGACGTGGAGCAGATCGGCTGCCCGTCGATGTTCCTGCACGGCGACACGTTCCGGCTCGAGAAGGACCGCCCGGAGCTGACCGCCGACTCGAAGGTCGCGCTCACCATCTCCCCGTACGTCCGCTCGATGGCCGCTGTGGTCCGCCACCACCAGGAGCGCTACCCGAACCTCTGCTACGTGCCGCAGGACCTGCGCACGCTCGGCACCCTGCTCTACGGCGACGCGCCCGAGCACCGGGGCCAGAGCAGCGACATCCCGCTGCACACCTCGCACCCGCTGTTCGCCGAGGACAAGGTGCGCATGTTCGTCGACCCGTGGACCTGGATGTCGCACCTGTCCGGGTACGACTTCGCGTTCGGCACCCGCATCCACGGCACCATCACCGCGCTCGTCGCCGGCACGCCCGGCTACCTGTTCGCGCACGACTCGCGCACGCTGGAACTGGCCCGCTACTTCGGCATCCCGCACCGGATCATGCGGGACGTGCCGGCCGACGTCGACGCCGCCGACCTCTACGCGGAGGCCGACTACACCGCGCTCAACGACGGCCACAAGGCCCGCTTCGAGACCATCACCGCGTTCCTGCGCAAGCACGACCTCGGTACCTCGTTCGCCGACGGCGACAGCGCCGCGCGCTTCGACCGGCAGGTCGCCGAGACGGTGTTCCCGCCGGCCGTCCGGCCCGCCGCCGCCACCCCGCCGGCCGAACTGCTGACCCGCATCGAGCGGCTGCGCGACGAGAACGCCAAGCTCACCGCCACCATCGACGCGCTGCGCTCGCAGCAGCTCCGGGAGCGGATCAAGCAGGCCGTCCCGGGTACCGTCCGCCGGATGCTGCGGCGCTGACCGTCGTACGCCTGTTCGAGAGCGCGGTACGATCGGCGACGTGTCCGACGCGTACCAGCCCTCGATGCTCGACCTGGCCGAGCAGGGCCCGGCCCTGGGCCCGCTCGCCGGGGCGCTGCGCCGGCACGAGCTGAGCCGGGGCGCCTGGGTCGACCACCTGCCCGGCTGGGTCCGGGGCTCCGACGAGGTGCTCGACACGCTGCGCCACGACGTGCCGTGGCGGGCCGAACGCCGCACCATGTACGACACCGCTGTCGACGTACCCCGGCTGCTCTGCTGGTACGCCGCCGGCCGGCCCCTGCCGCACCCGGTGCTCACCGCGGCCCGGGACGCGCTCACCCGGCACTACGCGCCCGAACTGGGCGAGCCGTTCGTCACCGCCGGCATGTGCCTGTACCGCGACGGGCGCGACAGCGTCGCCTGGCACGGCGACACCCTGGGCCGCTCCGCGCACACCGACACCATGGTGGCGATCGTGTCGTTCGGTTCCCCGCGCGCGCTGCTGCTGCGCCCCCGCGGCGGGGGCGGCGGCAGCCTGCGGTTCCCGCTCGGCCACGGCGATCTCGTGGTGATGGGCGGCTCCTGCCAGCGCACCTGGGAGCACGCGGTGCCGAAGACCACCCGGCCGGTCGGCCCCCGGGTCAGCGTCCAGTTCCGTCCCACCGGCGTCGCTTGAGCCCGGGCCGGGCCCCCATCCGGCCAGGGCACGTGCTAGAAACAACTCCCAGGGTCGATCACGCCCCCGTCACCCGATGACGCGAAGGGCGACCGATGACCCAGTCCCCCACCTCCCGCTGGTCCCCGTGGACCCTGCACGGCGACGGCCGCCAGGTACGTCCCGGCGACGTGGTCGCGCCCGACGAGCGGCTCTCCTGGCCGCGCACCATCGGCGTGGGCGTGCAGCACGTGGTCGCCATGTTCGGCGCCACCTTCACCGTCCCGCTGATCACCGGGTTCCCGCCCGCCACCACGCTGCTCTTCTCCGGCCTCGGCACGCTGCTGTTCCTGCTGATCACCGGCAACCGGCTGCCCTCGTACCTCGGTTCGTCGTTCGCGTTCATCGCGCCGGTACTGGCGGCGAAGACCGACGGCGGCATCGGCGCGGCCCTCGGCGGCATCGTGGTCGCGGGCGTCGCGCTGGCGCTCGTCGGCGTGGTGGTGCAGGTGGCCGGTTCCCGCTGGATCGACGCGCTGATGCCGCCGGTGGTGACCGGCGCGATCGTCATGCTGATCGGCCTCAACCTCGCGCCGGTGGCCTGGGACGGCGACGGCTCCGGCACCGGCGTCAAGGCGCAGCCGCTGATCGCCGTGGTCACGCTCCTCGCGATCCTGCTCACGACGGTGCTGTTCCGGGGCTTCGTGGCGCGGCTGTCGATCCTCGTCGGCGTGGTGGTCGGCTGGGTGCTCGCCGCGCTCACCGGCAACCTCGACCAGCAGGCGGTCAGCGGCCTCCGCCAGGCGGCCTGGGTCGGTTTCCCCGAGTTCCACACGCCGAGCTTCGACGCTCGCGCCGTCGTGCTGGTCATCCCGGTGATCCTGGTGCTGATCGCGGAGAACGCCGGGCACGTCAAGGCGGTCGCCGCGATGACCGGCCGCAACCTGGACCGCGACATGGGCCGGGCGCTGCTCGGTGACGGCGTCGCCACGGTGCTGGCCGGCTCCGGCGGCGGTTCCGGCACCACCACGTACGCGGAGAACATCGGCGTGATGGCGGCGACCCGTGTCTACTCCACCGCCGCGTACTGGATCGCCGGCGGCACGGCGATCCTGCTCGGGCTGTGCCCGAAGTTCGGCGCGCTGATCCTGACCGTCCCGGCCGGCGTGCTCGGTGGCGCCACCACCGCCCTGTACGGCCTGATCGCCATCCTCGGCGCCCGGATCTGGATCGAGAGCCGGGTCGACTTCCATGACCCGATCAACCTGTTCACCGCGGCGGTGGCGGTGATCATCGGGGCCGCCAACTACACGTTGACGGCCGGCGACCTGTCGTTCAACGGCATCGCGCTGGGCACTGCCGCCGCCCTGGCGATCTACCACGGCATGCGCCTGATCGCCCGCCTGCGCGGCACCACTCCCGAGTCCCGCCAGTCCCCCGACCCCGAACTCTGACCCCTCACCCCACCCGCCCCGCCGCCTTTTGCCCCGCCGCCCCGTCGCTCCGTCGATCATGAAGTTAGCGGCACAAATTGCCCGATTCACGCCCGCCAACTCCATGGTCAACAGACGGTCGGGCGCGATCGGGACACCCGAGGGCCCGACCGCGTCGATCATGAAGTTACGGCGATCGGTGTCCGTTTTGCCGCCGCTAACCTCATGATCAACCGCGCAGGGCGGGGCGGGTCCGCACACACCCGCAACTCGCCAGCCACCCGCGCGCCCGCCCCGTTGATCAAGGAGTTTGTGGTCGGCGGGAGGCGTGAAACGCCCACAAACTCCTTGATCAACGGGGTCGGGCAGGGCCGCTGGGTGCGCGGGCGGGAGACGGGCGGGCGCGACTGAGCGGTAGGGCGGGTGCGCCAGGCGCCCGCCCTACCTCGTCAGTCGCGGTCGATGTGGTGGCCCACCACCGTGGGGCCGAGCATGACGGCGAAACCGGAGCCGTCTCGGCGCGGGTCAGCAGGGGGCAGTTCCACCGGGTCGCCGGTGGCCGTCGCGCCCACCGGCCGCGGACCGATCCATGCCACCGACAGCTCCACCTCACCCTTGAGGAACCGCTGCGCGCGGACGCCGCCGGTCGCCCTCCCCTTCGCCGGGTACGCCTTGAACGGCGTCACCTTCACCGTGGCTCCGGTCGAGGTGACCACCATCGGCTCACCGTGCTTCGCGTCGTCGGTGCGGATCGCGCCGAAGAAGACCGCCCGGGCGTCGCCTGGCAGGTTGATGCCGGCCATGCCGCCGCCCTTAAGCCCCTGCGGGCGTACCACCGATGCGGCGAAGCGCAGCAGCGACGCCTCCGAGGAGACGAACGCCAGCGTCTCGGCGCCGTCGGTCAGCCAGGTCGCGCCGATCACCTCGTCGCCGTCGCGCAACGAGATCACCTCGAACTCCTCGGAACGGACCGGCCAGTCCGGGGCGCACACCTTCACCACACCGGCCCGGGTTCCGAGCGCCAGACCGGGCGAGCCCTGCGCGGACGGACCCAGCGGGGCCAGCCCCACCACTGTCTCGCCCGGCTCCAGCGGCACCAGTTCCGCCGCCGACATGCCACCGCGCAGCGACACCGTGCCGGACTGCTCCGGCAGCACCGGCAACGGCAACACGTCGATCTTGAACGCGCGCCCGGCGCTGGTCACCAGCAGCACGCGGCCGCGGGCGGTGGAGTGCACGAGCGCGCGTACCGCGTCGTGCTTGACCCGGCCGCTGCGCCGGCGCGCCTCGGCGGCCTCCTCCGACTCGGCCGCGGTCCGCGCCACCAGCCCGGTGGCGGAGAGGATCACCTGGCACGGGTCGTCGGCGACCTCCAGCGGACCGGCGGGCACCGAGGCGGCGAGCACCTCCTTGAGGTCGCCGTCGACGAGCGTGGTGCGCCGCGGCGCGCCGAACTGCTTGACCACGGCGGCCAGCTCGTCGGAGACGACCTTCCGCAGCACCTTGGGATCGTCCAGGATCTTCGACAGCTCGGCGATCTCGCCGCGCAGCTTCTCCTGCTCGGCCTCCAGCTCCAGCCGGTCGTACTTGGTCAGCCGGCGCAGCGGAGTGTCCAGGATGTAGCTCGCCTGGATCTCGGAGAGCTTGAACTTCTGCATCAGGCCGTCCTTGGCGGCCTGCGCGTCCTCGCTGGCGCGAATCAGCTTGACCACCCGGTCGATGTCGAGCAGGGCGATCAGCAGACCGTCGACCAGGTGCAGGCGCTCCTCCCGCTTGCGCTTGCGGTACGCGCTGCGCCGGGTCACCACCTCGTAGCGGTGCGCCAGGAACACGTCGAGCAGCTCCTTGAGCCCGAGCGTGCGGGGCTGACCGTCGACGAGCACCAGGTTGTTCACGCCGAAGGACTGCTCCAGCGGGGTGAGCCGGTAGAGGTCCGCGAGCAGCGCCTGCGGGTTCACGCCGACCTTGCACTCCACCACCAGGCGGGTGCCGTTCTCCCGGTCGGTGAGGTCCTTGACGTCGGCGATGCCGGTCAGCCGCTTGGTCTTGTTCACCTCGTTGGTGATGGCCGCGATGACCTTCTCGGCGCCGACGCCGTACGGTAGCTCGGTCACGGTGATGGCCTGCCGGCCGCGGCTGCCCTCCAGCGGGCCGATCTCCACCCGCCCGCGCATGCGCACCACGCCGCGCCCGGTCTCGTACGCGCGGCGCACCTCGTCCAGGCCGAGCAGCAGCCCGCCGGTGGGCAGGTCGGGGCCGGGGACGAACTCCATGAGCTTGTCGAGTGTGGCGTCCGGGTGGTTGATCAGCCAGCGGGCGGCCTGGACGACCTCACCGAGGTTGTGCGGGATCATGTTGGTCGCCATGCCGACGGCGATGCCGGACGCGCCGTTGACGAGCAGGTTCGGGAACGCCGCCGGCAGCACGGTGGGCTGGGTCAGCGAACCGTCGTAGTTCGGCTCGTAGTCGACGGTGTCCTCACCCAGCTCGCCGGTGAGCAGCATCGCCTCCCGGGACATCCGGGCCTCGGTGTTGTGGTTGACGAAACCACCGGCCAGGAAAGAGTGGTCCGCGGATTCGACTCGAACGGAAAAGACCTCCGCCGGCTCGTCGGGAGCAACCGCGACGACCTTCTCGTACCGATAGCCCGCATCCATGACGGGCAGGATCGTGGCAAGGATCTCGGTGTCCTTGATGCGGTCGATGATGCGGAGTCGTTCGGTTTCCCACCGCTCGACACGATCGAAGTTGTGGCTGGTGAGCCACTTGCGTCCGCTGCCCCGACGATCGAAGTCGATGCTGCTGCGCACGTAGTCGGCCACAAAGGGGACATGGTCCTGACTGAGCCGATGCGGGCGCAGCGGCGCGTGCCGCAGCATCTTGGCCAGCACCGCCTGCTTGGTACGGAGAAAGCCGACACGAGTTGCGAAAGCCCTGATGTTTCGCGTCCCGGAAACCACCAAGCGGTGCTCCACCGAGCCACTGGGCCGGGTGTAGTGGCGTCGACAGGCGATCACACCGAACTCCGCGAGCAGTTCTTGCACCTCCCGAGTCAGACGCTCGCTGTAGCTGGTGTACTGGATGGTGAAGCTGCTGTTGGCGACGCGGACTCCGCCGTCACCTTCGAAGAGGGCCATCAGGAAGGCCCTCTTGATGCCCCACCCCCCTGCCCAGACGAATTCGGGCACGAACTTGTCTCTCGCCTGGTGACCGATGAGCTCGGCGAGTGGACTCGCCCGGAAGGCGTCCATCCCGCCGGCGACGTCTTGGACGTCAAGTTCGTGAATACGGCGACGGTCTCGGCGCGTGTGCCGGTCGTTGACGTAGCGGCGTCCAGCCACGACCTGGTCGTAGGCATGCAGGACCTCGCCGAAGAAGTGCTCATCGGTATTGCTGAATCCTGCCCGCGACTCGCTGGCGAAGCCTTCAGAGACCCAGGCGCCGCCGAGCACGCCGAGCATGTATTCACGAGCGGTGGGGACGACCTGGTTCCATGCGTTCCGCGCGATACAGACCACGGAGCCCGGCGTCACCTCATCGAGCCGACGCCATTGGAAGACAGGGACGCCCATCGGAGCTTCGAGGCAGAGAACCAGATGATTCTCACTACCACGGAGGGAGAATCCGGTCTCAGTTGTGAACCGGATCGTCGGGTGGACACCCGAGTTGAAGACCTTGTTGACGCGAACCGCTTTGCCGTCCTTGTCGAGGACTTCGAAATCGGCCTCCGCCTCGCTGTTCGGCGGCAGGTCGACCACATCACCGATCCGTGGGCTGCTGCCATCGGCCAGGCGGATCCGGGTGTCACCGACGACGCAGTAGCGCGCCGCGGCCGGTCCGTCGTCCGGGGAACCGAAGTTGCCGTGCCCGTCGATGAGCGGGACGTTGAGCGAGAAGTCCTGCGCCAGCCGCACCATCGCGTCGTAGATGGCGGTGTCGCCGTGCGGATGGTACTTGCCCATTGTGTCGCCGACGATGCGGGCGCTCTTGACGTGGCCGCGGTCCGGGCGGTGGCCCTGCTCGTGCATCGACCACAGGATGCGCCGGTGCACCGGCTTGAGCCCGTCGCGCGCGTCGGGCAGGGCGCGGGAGTGGATGACCGAGAACGCGTACTCCAGGTAGGAGTCCGAGACCTCGGTGACCAGCGGGTTGTCGAAGACGCGGGCGCCGGCCTGGTCGAAGGCGGCGAGGTCCGCCTTCGCGCGGTCGTCCTTGCGGCGTGCCATGGTGCGGTTCCCTTCCGAGAAGAACCCGTTGGTCAGGCGTCGATGGCGTCGCGGTCGACGCGGTCGGCGGAGTCGATCAGCCAGTTGCGGCGGGGTTCGACCTTCTCCCCCATGAGCAGTTCGAGGATCCGCTCGGCGGCGTCGACGTCGTCGAGCGTGATCCGGCGGACCGCCCGGGTGGCCGGGTTCATGGTCGTCTCCCACAGCTCGTCGGCGTCCATCTCACCGAGGCCCTTGAAGCGCGGGATCGGCGTGACGATCTGCTTGCCGGCCTTCTCCAGCTTGCGCACCGTCGCCTCCATCTCCGCCTGCGTGTAGGTGTAGACGGTCTGCGGGTTGCGCCCCTTCGTGGTGATCTTGTGCAGGGGCGGCATCGCCGCGTAGAGCCGCCCGGCCTCGATCAGCGGCCGCATGTAGCGGGCGAACAGCGTGATCAGCAGGGTACGGATGTGCGCGCCGTCGACGTCCGCGTCGGCCATGATGAGGACCCGGCCGTACCGCAGGGCCGACAGGTCGAACGTCCGGCCGGAGCCGGCGCCGAGCACCTGCACGATGGCGGCGCACTCGGCGTTGTCCAGCACCTGCTGGAGGTTCGCCTTCTGCACGTTGAGGATCTTGCCCCGGATCGGCAGCAGCGCCTGGTATTCCGACGAGCGGGCCATCCGGCTGGTACCGAGGGCGCTGTCGCCCTCCACGATGAACAGCTCGCTGCGCTCCACACCGGTGGCCCGGCAGTCGACGAGCTTGGCCGGCATGGCCGCGCCCTCCAGCGCGGTCTTGCGGCGGGCGGCGTCCTTCTGCTGCTTCTGGGTGAGCCGCACCCGGGCCGCGTCGACGATCTTCTGGAGCACCGTCCGGGCCTCGGCCTTGGTGCGGCGGTCGTCCAGCCAGCTCTTGAGGTGCGCCTCGACCAGGCCCTGAAGCACCTTGGTGATGCCGGCGGTGGACAGTTCGTCCTTGGTCTGCGAGGTGAACTGCGGCTCGGGGATGCGCACGTGCACCACCGCGGTCATGCCCTCCAGGACGTCGTCCAGGGTGGGCGCGTCCTCCTTGGGCTTGAGCAGGCCGCGGGCGTTGCGGGCGGCGTCGGCGAGGGTACGGGCCAGCGCCCGCTCGAAGCCCTTGCGGTGGGTGCCGCCGTGGGCGTTGCGGATGGTGTTGGTGAAGCACTCGACGGTGCGCTCGTAGCCGGTGCCCCAGCGGAAGGCCACCTCGACCTCGGCGCGCCGCTGCACGTTGGACTGCATGACGCCGTTGGCGTCGGCGGCGTTCTCCCGGTAGGTGCCCTCGCCGGTGACCAGCAGCGTGCCGGAGACGGGCCGGTCGCCGGCCGGGGCGAGGTATTCCACCATGTCGGTGAGCCCGTTCGGGAAGTGGAAGCGCTCCTCGACGGATTCCTCGCCGGTGTCGTCGCGCAGCCGGTAGGCCACGCCGGGGACGAGGAACGCGGTGTTGCGCAGCTTGAGCCGGACCGCCTCGGTGTCGAGCGCGGCACCGGTCTCGAAGTAGCGCGGGTCGTGCCACCAGCGGATCGAGGTGCCGGTGCGCTGGCCGCGCTTCATCGCGCCGACGATCTGCAGGCCGGGACCGGGGGTGAACGGCGCGTCCGGGCCGTCGCCGTCGAAGACGCCCGGTACGCCGTGGCGGAACGACATGGCGTGGACCTTGCCGCCGCGCCGGACGGTGACGTCGAAGCGGCGGGACAGCGCGTTGACCGCCGACGCGCCGACGCCGTGCAGGCCGCCGGAGGTCTTGTAGCCGGAGCCGCCGAACTTGCCGCCCGCGTGCAGGCGGGTCAGCACCAGCTCGACGCCGGAGATGCCGGACTTGGCGTGCACGTCGGTGGGGATGCCCCGGCCGTCGTCGTCGACCTGGACCGAGCCGTCGGCGTGCAGGATCACGTCGACTCTGGTGGCGTGACCGGCGACACCCTCGTCGGTCGAGTTGTCGAGGATCTCGTTGACGAGGTGACCCACGCCACGGCTGTCGGTCGAGCCGATGTACATGCCCGGGCGCTTGCGGACGGCGTCGAGGCCTTCCAGGTGCGTCAGGTCGTCGGCCCCGTAGAGGGTGTCAGGCTGTGCGGTCAACTGGTCGTACTCCCAGGTCTCGGCGGTGTGGTGCCGTTCACCGTGTGATCCCCCCACGATGATCGCCGGGCGCGGCGCGCCGGAGCGAGCCTAGCCGGGTGCCCCGACAGGTCGGCGGCACCGGGGCGGTGCGTTGCGCGATCGGCCTGCCGGCCGGGTCCGCGCCGAGGCCGCGTACGGCGGTCCGGCGGGACGGGTGGGGCGTCCAGGCGGCACAACGATCCGCGCGCCCGGTGTCTTCCCCGGCGAGGGGCCCTGGATGTCGGGGCATTGACGTCCGTCACACGCGCGTGATCTGATCGCCATCCCAAAGAATCTTTCACATTTCGATGTCTGGGAGGTCGGGCATGTCCGTGTTCCGTCGTTCCGTGCTCGCGGCGGCGCTGGCGCTCGCCACGGTGGCGTTACCCGCCGCCGCGGCGCCCGCCCGGCCGGCCGCCGCCGCACTGCCCACCGCCGCCGTGGCGCTGGGTGACAGCTTCATCAGCGGTGAGGGCGCCGGGGCGTACGCGCCGGTGGCGGACGTCAACGGGGTGGCCCAGGGCTTCCCCGGCTGGTCCGCCGCCAACGCCAACGCCTACTTCTGCCACCGCTCGCCGAACGCCTCGCTGTTCCAGGCCGACCTGCCCGGCATCTCCGCGCGGTTCAACCTGGCCTGCTCGGGCGGCCAGCCGTACGACATCGCCAACGCGTCCGCCACCCGGGCCAAGGGGCGGCAGGTGGCCGCCCAGCTCGACCAGCTCCGAGCGGTGGCGCGGACCCACGACATCGACCTGGTGCTCGTCGGGCTCGGCTCGAACAACAGCTCGTTCACCTTCGGCAGCGTGGCGGAGAAGTGCGCCAACCGGTTCATCGCCGACGCGTGGACCGGCTGGTGGGAGTTCTGGGCGTACCTGGGCGGGCCGGTGGAGCAGAAGCCGTGCACGGACGCCGACCTGGGCACCGCCGCCCAGTTCGCCGCCGCGACCGCGGAGACCACCACGGCGCTGCGGCAACTGCTGGCCACGCTGGACGAGGTCGACGCCGACGGCCGGCACCGGGTGGTCTTCCAGGACTACACCAACCCGCTGCCGTACGAGCTGGACCAGACCTACTGGACCGAGGACAGCCGCGACGACACCCGGGACAAGTTCCGCGCGCTGGGCGCCGAGCGGTACGCGGCCGGCTGCCCGATCCACCGGGCCAGCCTGGCGCCCGGCCATCGCTTCTCGCAGGGGCTCGGCACGCTCGTCAGCTCGGTGCGTGGCACGCTCGCCGGTGAGTTCCCGCAGGACGACCTGGTCTACCTGAACGTGCAGCGCGCGTTCGACGGCGCGCGGCTCTGCGAGTCGACAGGCAGCCCGGGCAACGCCCTGGCCACCCCGATCCGGCTGATGGACGGCCCGACCGGCACGTTCGTCACCAGCCTCTCCGGGTACGACAAGCTCGACATCCAGCGGATCGCCAACGCCTGCGGCACGTACTTCCAGACCTGCCAGGAGTCGTGGCACCCGAACGCCGCCGGGCACAAGGTGCTCGGCCGGTGCCTGGCCGGGGCGGCGACGACCGGTGCCCGTACCGTCTCCTGCGTCCGCGCCCCGGACGGCACGGTGAGCGTGAGCTGACCGCGCGAGGACCGGGCCGGATCTCCGGCCCGGTCCGGCGTCAGGGCCGGATCGCGGTGCCGAGGACGTGCGGCGAGGCCGGAGCGGGCAGCCCGGTCGGCGGGAAGCGGAAGCGGTCCAGTTCGGTCACCTCGAAACCGGCGGCCCGGATCGCGGCCACCGTGTCCCGGGCGGTGTGGCAGCCGGCGCAGAACAGCGGCCAGAGCGTGGCGTCGGCCAGGCGCTGGGCCCGCCGCAGGCCGGGGGTCTGCGCCACCACATGTTCGTAGAAGCGCAGTTCGCCGCCGGGCCGCAGCACCCGGTGCGCCTCGCGCAGCGCCACCGCCTGGTCCGGCACCGAGCAGAGGACGAGCGACAGCACCACCGCGTCGGCCGCGCCGTCGGCGACCGGCAGCGCCTCGGCCAGCCCGGCGGTGACGCTGACCGGCACCGGGGCGCCCGGTGCGGCGGCGCGGGCCAGGGCGCGCAGGCGCGGCTCCGGCTCGACGGCGAGCACCCGGATCACGCCCGGCGGGTAGTGCGCCAGGTTGCGCCCGTTTCCGGCGCCGACCTCCACCACCCGACCGCGCAGCCCGGTGACGAGGCGGGAGCGGTGCGCGGCCATGCCGGCCTGGTCCATGGCGACGCTGGCGCGGGCGAAGAGCCGCGAGAAGACGGGATGCGAGACGGCCATCAGCGACCGGCCGGTGGCGCGCCGAGGCTGAGCAGGAGCGGGCCGGCGGATCCGTGGACCAGGTCACCGAGGCGTACGCCGTCGAGCACGGCGAGGAACGCGGCCTGCGCGCGGCGCAGCTCACCGCGCAGCCGGCACTCCGCGACCAGCGGGCAGACCGGCCGCGCGCAGTCGACCACCTCGCCGTCGCCCTCGAAGGCGCGGACCACCTCACCGACGGTGATGTCCGCGGCGTGTTCGGCGAAGGCCACACCGCCGGAGCGGCCCCTGATGGTCACCAGGACACCGATGCGTTGCAGCCGTTGCACCACCTTGGCGACGTGGCTGCGGGGCAGCGCGAGCCGGTTGGCGAGTTCGTCGACGGTGGCCCGGACCGGGGCCGCGGCGGTCAGCATGGCGATCCGCAGCGCCATGTCGGTCGACCGGTTGAGCCTCACGCACCGACCCTAGCCATTCGGTGCCGTCCGCGACACCGACAGATTCACGGTGACCCATGCCACCCCGGCGGCGGGACCTTCGGCCCTAAAAGAGGAATCTAGGAATCCTGTTTCGTGGGGATCGACCTGTTCGAGTCCCAGAAGGAGATTCGGTAGTGCTCACGCAATCCTCAGCAGCTGTGGTGACCGCCACCCTGCCCGTCGTACGGGCGCACGGCGAGGCCATCACCGGCCGCTTCTACCAGCGCATGTTCGACGCCCACCCGGACCTGCTGGACCTGTTCAACCGGGGCAACCAGGCCACCGGGGCGCAGAAGGCGGCGCTCGCCTCGGCGGTGGTCGCGTACGCGGCGCACCTGACCGGCGAGACCGGCATGCCGTGGGGGCCGGTCCTGGACCGGATCGCGCACAAGCACGCCTCGCTCGGCATCACCGCCACCCAGTACCCGATCGTCGGCCGGCACCTGCTCGCCGCCGTCGGCGAGGTGCTCGCCGACGCCGTCACCCCGGAGGTGGCCGCTGCCTGGGACGAGGTCTACTGGCTGCTGGCCTGCGAGCTGATCGCCCGCGAGGCGCGGCTCTACGCGGGCGCCGGCGTGCCCGAGGGCGGTCCGGTGTGGCAGGACTGGCGGGTGACCGGCCGGGCCCGGGAGAGCGCCGACGTCGTCTCGCTCACCCTCGCGCCGGCCGGCGGCGGCGCCGCGCCCGGCTTCACCCCCGGCCGGTACGTCTCGGTCGCTGTCGACCTGGACGGAGGCCGGGGACAGCAGATCCGCCAGTACAGCCTCTCCGGCCGCCCCGGCGCCGACACCTGGCGGATCACCGTGAAGCGGGTACGCGGCGAGGGCGGCGCGCCCGACGGCATGGTCTCCGGCCACCTGCACGAGCGGGTGTCCGTCGGCGACACGCTGCGGCTGAGCCCGGCGTTCGGCGAGGTCGACGCCACCGGCGGCGACGGGCCGCTGCTGCTGGTCAGCGCCGGTATCGGGCTCACCCCGGCGATGGCGGCGCTGGCCCACCTGGCCGACCGGGACCCCGGACGCCGGGTGACGCTGGCGCACGCCGACCGGGACGCCGAGGCGCACGCGCTGCGCGCGGAACTGCCCGCGCTGCAGCAACGGCTGCCGAACCTGGCCGTCCACCTCTGGTACCTCGACGCCGCCGGTGCCGACCTGCCCGGCCTGAAGGCGGAGGTGTCCGCCGGGCTGATCGACCCCGACCGGCTCCCGCTGCCCACCGGGGTCGCCGCGCACCTGTGCGGCCCGGTCGCGTTCATGAACCTGGTCCGGGGCAACCTGCTGCGCCGGGGTGTGCCGGCCGAGCGGATCGCCTACGAGGTGTTCGGCCCCGGGATGCTGCCGGGCTGACGCCCCGCGGTGAAGTCGACGATCTCCTGGTTAGGGGCGCAAGCCGAGGGTAGGGGTCCTCCATGCGCATCCCCGGCATCAACGCGACCTTCCGGCCACCACGGAAGCGGTGGACGCCGCCCCACCGGACGCCGGGGCGCCGGCCACCCGAGTCGACACGCTCGTGGCGGTCGCGCGCCGGCTGACCGGGGACGCCGACGCCGCGTACCGGCTCGGCGCACGGGCACGCGAGGTGGCGAAGGAGCGGTCCGGTCCGGACCGCTTCCTCGCCGACTGGGACCGGATCCTGGAGGACGAGAACATGCGCATCGCGATGATTTCCCAGCACGCCAGCCCGCTCGCCGCCCCCGGCGAGGAGGACGCGGGCGGCCAGAACACGCACGTGGCGGAACTCGCGTCCGCGCTCACCGTTGCCGGCCACGACGTCCGCGTCTACACCCGCCGCGACTCCCCGGCGCTGCCCGAGGTGGTCAGCGCGGCGGACGGCTACCAGGTGTGCCACGTGCCGGCCGGTCCCGCCCGGCGGGTGCCGAAGGACGACCTGCTGCCGTACATGGGCGAGTTCGGCAGCCGGCTGGCCGACACCTGGCGGCACGGCGGCTGGACCCCGGACGTGGCGCACGCGCACTTCTGGATGAGCGGACTGGCCACTGTGCACGCCGGCCGCCGCACCGGGGTGCCGACGGTGCTGACGTACCACGCGCTCGGCACCGTCAAGCGCCGTCACCAGAGCACCCGGGACACCAGTCCACCGGGGCGCGCCGGTTACGAGCGGGCACTCGGCCGGGCGGTGGACCGGGTCGTCGTGCAGGGCTCGGACGAGGTCGCCGAACTGGTCCGGATGGGCGTACCCCGGTCCCGGATGGCCCTGGTCCCGTCCGGCGTCAACGAGGCGGTGTTCCGCCCGAACGGTCCGGTCGCGCCCCGCGACCCGGCCCGCCCGCGCATCCTCACCGTCGGGCGGATGGTCGAGCGCAAGGGCTTCCTGGACGTGGTCCGGGCGCTGCCCGCGGTGCCGGACGCGGAGTGTGTGATCGTCGGCGGCCCGCCGGCCCACCTGCTGCCCGCCGACACGTTCGCCCGCCGGCTGTCCGCGCTCGCCGACTCGTGCGGCGTGGCCGACCGGGTACGGCTGCTCGGCGGCGTGCCGCGCGAGGAGATGGCCGCCTGGTACCGGTCGGCGGACGTGCTCGTGGCCGCACCCTGGTACGAGCCGTTCGGGCTCACCCCGTTGGAGGGCATGGCCTGCGGCGTGCCGGTGATCGGCACGAACGTGGGCGGCATCGCCGACAGCGTGGTGGACGGGCTCACCGGCGACCTGGTGCCGCCGCGTGACCCCCGCGCGCTCGGCACCGCGCTGCGCCGGCTGCTCGGCGACAACGTGCGCCGGTTCGCGTACGCCACCGCCGCGCTCGACCGCGTCCGCAGCCGGTACTCCTGGAAACGCTGCGCCGAGCAGCTCGGTGCGGTCTACGGTGCGCTGACCAGCGCGGCCCGGCCCGCACCGGCGGTGGCGTGAGGCGGGCGCGCACCCGCTGCAGGCGTGCCGGCGCGGTGGACGCGGACACCCCTTACTACCCGCCGGTAGGTTAGGGCCGTAGGCTGGTCCGGGTGAGCGGGGACTACACCCAGGAGTTCGTGGACGTCGACGGCGCACGCATCGGCGTGCAGGTCTACCCGGAGCCGGCCGGTCCGCCCGGCGCGCCGGTGGTGCTGATCTGGCCCGCGATGGGCGTGCGCGCCCGCTACTACCGGCCGTTCGCCGCGGCGCTGCGCGACGCCGGGCTCGCGGTGATCGTGGCCGACCTGCGCGGCACCGGCGAGAGCACCCCGGCCCCGTCGCGCGCCTGCCGGTACGGCTACCAGGAGATGGCCACCGACATCGGCGCCGTGCTCGACGCGCTCAAGCCCCGGCTGGACGGCCGTGCCCGGCTGCTGCTCGGGCACTCCCTCGGCGGTCAGGTCGCGGTGCTGCACCAGGCGCTGCACGACGCCGACCGGGTGGACGGGCTGGCCCTGGTGGCGGTGGGGCTGCCGTGGTGGCGGCGGTACCCGGGTCTGCGCGGGTGGGGCGTGCTGCCGTACACCCAGGGGATCGCGGCGACGGCCCGGCTCCTCGGCGTCTGGCCCGGCTGGGGCTTCGGCGGCCGGCAGGCCGCCGGCGTGATCCGGGACTGGGCGCACACCGCCCGCACCGGCCGGTTCCCGGCGCTGGACGGGGTGGACACGGAGGCCGCCGTGCGGCGGATCCGGACGCCGGTGCTCGCGGTCAGCGTCGACGACGACCAGTACACGCCGCACGAGACGCTCGACCACCTCTGCGAGAAGCTGGCCGAGGCACCCGTGACGAGGCACCGCTACACGGTCGCCGAAGCGGGGGCGCCGCTGGACCACTTCACCTGGGTACGCGCGTCGGCGCCGCTGGCCGCCCGGATCGCCGCGTTCGCGGGCACGCTCCCCCGCCGCTGAGCCCTCCTCCTCCCCGCCACGCCGGGGCGTGAGTCGCCCGATCGTGGGTATGCCGCACCGCCCGAACACGGCGGAGGGGGATCTGATGTCAGAACGGCACACCACGCTGCGCTCGATGCACGACCTGGGCCTGGCGGCCTGGTTCGGCGGCTCCCTGATGGGGGCGCTGGGCGTCAACGGCGCGGCGGCGCGGATCAACGACACGACCGAGCGGCTGCCGGTGGCCTCGGCCGGGTGGGCCCGGTGGACACCGGTCAACGCGGCGGCGATCGGCGCGCACCTGGCCGGCGCGGTCGGCGAGCTGGTCACCGAGAGCCCGCGGATGGCCCGCCAGGCGGGCGTGGGAAAGATGAGCGCGGTGAAGACCGCGCTGACGCTCGGCGCGCTGGCGGTGACCGGCTACAGCCGGCTGGTGGGCATGCGGCTGGAGAAGGCCGGCGGGCCGCCGGTCGAGGGGACCACCGAGCCCAACCACCACACCCCGGCGAACGTCGCCGCCAGCCAGCGGCAGATGAAGCTGCTCCAGTGGGCGGTACCGGCGATGACCGGCGCGCTCGTCGTGGTGTCGGCGTACATGGGCGAGCAGCAGAAGCCGGGGCAGGTGTTCCGGGGCATGCTGGACCGCGCGGGCGGACTCATGTCCGCGCCGAAGAACATCGGCAAGGTGGCCGCCGTGGGCGCGGCCGGACGTTCCCTGGTCGGGGCGGCCCGTTGACCACCGCGCGGCCGGTGACCCACATCGGGGTGGGTCACCGGCCGCGCGGTGCACCGGAACCGGACCGGCCGCCGACGGGCGGCGCGGGCACAGCAGCCAGGTGAGGTGACCATGACCAGCAGGAACCGGCCGGGTGCCGGGCGCGGGCCGGAGTCGGCCGCGCCGTGGGGCAGCACCGGCGGCTTCGACGCCGACGCGCCGTGGGGCGCGGGCGACGACGACCCGATGGACGAGGGCAGCGAGGAGACCGCCGTGCCCGAGGGACGGCTCGGTGAGCGGCAGGCGGCCGGCGCCGGGCCGGGTGGGCCGAAGGCGGGCCGGCACGGCTTCGGAAACGTCGAACCGACCCGGACACCGGTGGCCGGGCCGGGCGCGCCGCCGGATCCGGCGCCGTCGGGACGGACGTTCCCGGACGACCGCGCGGACGGCGACCTCGGCGACAACGCGCTGGAGGAGGCGACCGGGATGCGCCCGGAGACGCGTCCCTAGGCCGTCAGGAGCCGGTGCCGTCCTCGCCCGGCGCCGACGGCTCGTTGTCCGGCACCGGTGACTCGGCCACCGGGTGCCCGGTGTCGTCCACCAGGCCCGGCGCCATGCTGCCGCCGTGCGCCTCCTCGGCCTCCCGGGTCGCTCGCGGGTCCCGCTCGTCCTCACCGCGCCGCTGCTCCACAGATCCCCCTTCGCGGTCGTCCATGAACCCGGCGGTACCCGGGAGGCGGCCGGGAAAACCTCAGGCGCGCGCGGCGGCGGGCGCGACGCCGAGCAGGCCGGCCAGCCGGGCGGCGTCGCGCTGGGCCTGGTCGCCGCAGCAGTTGTTCATCAGCACGTGCAGCTCGGCGCACTCGTCGGCCAGCTCGCGCAGCAGCACCGACCAGTGCCGCAGTTCCTGCTCGCCGTAGGCGTAGCGGAACCGCTCCTGCTTGTCCCCGCTCTCCCAGGCCGCGCTGTGCCCGTGGAACCGGATCACGGCCAGGTCGGTGGTGGCGACCAGGACCGGCGGCACCGAGGAGACGTGCCCCTGCGGCATGTCCACACAGGCGTACCCGAGGTCGTGCTCGCGCAGGAACGTCACGGTCTCGGCCATCGCGTCGCCGTCGAACCAGGACGAGTGCCGCAGCTCGACGGTGACCGGCCAGGGACGGCAGCGCCGCGCGGCGTCCAGGATCCGCCGCCGGGCCGCCTCACCGCGGGCCAGCCACGGCGGGAACTGCAACAGCACGGCGCCGAGCCGGTCGGCCGCCGCGAGCGGCGCCAGCGCCGCGTGGAACCGGTCCCACAACTCGTCGTACGCCCCGGCGGGCAGGTCGCGCCAGCGGATCCGGCTCGGGCCGCCGGCCGGGCGCAGGTCCTTCGGCAACGCGTCGATCGGCGTGTGGTGGCCGGTGAACAGGCGGAACGCCTTGACGTCGAAGGTGAACCCGTCCGGGGTGGCGTCCGCCCACGCCGCGGTGGTCTCCGGCACCGGCACGGCGTAGTACGACGTGTCCACCTCGACCAGTCCGAAGCGCTCGGCGTAGAAGCCCAGCCGGCCGGCGGGCGTGTTCACACCGCGCGGATACCAACCGGAGCGGACCAGCATCTGGTCGGCCCACGAGGACGTGCCCACCTTGATGACACCCATGTAATTCAGTTCACCGCGACCGCCGGACATCGGCAACCGGAGATGCGATCCGGGTCGTGACCGGCGCGGGGTGACCGGGCTCACCAGGGTTCCGCCGGGCCGGGGTGTGACGCGGGGCCGGGTGGCGGCGCTGAGGGTCACGAGATGGACGCATCCGGCCTGGACCAGGAAACCGTCGAGCGGCTGCTCGCCGGCCGCCCCGGCGACACCTCGTCCGCTCCGCCGCGGCTGGTAGCCGTACTGGCCGCGGTCCGGGCCGCGCCCGGCGCGGGCGAACTCGACGGGGAGGCGGCAGCGGTCGCGGCGTTCCGGTCGGCCCGGCGGTCGGGCCGTCGCCGCGGCGCCCGGTTCGGCCTCCCGGCCCGGTTCGGCGTCCCGGCCCGGCTCGGCGTCCGGGTGGCGGTGACCGCGCTCGCCGCGTCCCTGACCGGCGGCGTCGCGCTCGCCGCCACCGGGAACCTGCCGCGCGCCGTCCGCCCGGCGGCGCCGCCGGTCGTCACCGCACCGCCCACGCCGCCGGACCGCCCGAGCCGGCCGGCCGTCTCAACGGCGCCCGAGGCACCACAGCCGTCCGAACCGTCCGGCCTGTGCGTCGCGTACCGGGCCGTCGCCGAACCGCAACGGGGCCGCGCCCTGAGCACGCCCGCCTTCGGCGACCTCGTCAGCGCCGCCGGCGGCCGCGACCGGGTGCCGGACTACTGCGCCGGGCTCCTGGGCGACGACGATCCGCCGGGAAAGGCCGGCGACGAGCGGGGCGGCGGCAGGACCGAGCGTCCGGTCCACCCGTCCGGCGGCCCGCCGGGCCCGGACGTGCTCCCGTCGGGGCAGGCCAAGCGGCCGTCCGGCACCCCGCCCGGGCGGCGTACCGGCTGACGACCGGCTGGTAACTTGCCCCCGTGACCCCCCGGCGCCGTCTACCGGCGATCCTCCTCCGCCTCACCCTGGTGCTCGCCGTGCTGGCCGGCATCGTGCTCACCGCGCTCGGCCCGGCCACGGTGACCGGCCTGCTGCCGTACTTCACCATCCAGAGCAACGTCGCGGTCGGCGTCCTCGCCGGGTACGCCGCCTGGTGCGCGCTGCGCGGCCGGCCGGAGCCGCCGAGCGTCCTCAAGGGAGCGGTGACCCTCTACATCACCATCACCGGCACCGTCTACCACCTGGTGCTGGCCAACCCGGCCAGCCCGTTCGCCATGACCCAGCCGGACCGGCAACCGGGCGAGTGGTGGGGCAACCAGTTCCTGCACACGGTGGTGCCGCTGCTGGCGGTCGCCGACTGGGCGCTGTTCGACAGGCGCGGCCGGCTGCGCCCCCGGTACGCCGCCTGGTGGCTGGTGTTCCCGCTCGGGTACCTCGGGTTCGCGCTGGTACGCGGCCTGATCGTGGACCGCTACCCGTACCCGTTCATCGACGCGGGCGAGCTGGGCTACGCCGGGGTGGCGATCAGCGCGACCGGGTTCGCCGCGGTGTTCTGGCTGCTGGGCCTGCTGTTCGTGGGCGTGGACCGGCTGCTCGCCCGGATCGGGCGCGCCGATCCGTCTGCGGCCGGGCCGGCGCAGCCGCCGATGTCCGAGCCGACCGGGTCCGATCCGGCCGACTCCGGGCCGGCCGGGTCCGAGCCGGCGATGCGGGAGACCACCGGCTCGGGCTGAGCGGCCCGTCGGGTCAGCGGGTCAGGCGGCCCGATGGGCCGGCTCCCCCACGCGCATCCGCCGGCCCGCGCCGCGTTCCCGGCCGTACGAGTCGGCCCGCCCCCACCGGCCCGGCACGTCGAGCAGCTCGATCCGCCCGTACCCGGTCGGGACGGCCGGGTTCACCAGCAGGTTCTCTCCGCACGGACGCAGCCCCAGCATGGTCGACAACAGCATCAGCAACCCGCCCGACGCCCACGACTGCGGTCGTCCGGCCTCCGGCAACTGGACCGGGTACTTGGTCACCGCACGGGGGTAGCCGGCGATCGTCTCCGGGACCGATCCGCCGAGCGTCTCCGCCATCGCGAACACTCCGGCGACGATGTCGGCCGCCGCCTCGTCGTAGCCGTACCGCCGCAGCCCCGCCGCGACGATCGCGTTGTCCCACGGCCACACCGCGCCGAGGTGCGCGCCGACCGGGTTGTACGGCCGCTGCCCCTGCGCGTAGGTGCGCACGCCCCAGCCGGAGAACAGGTCCGGTCCGCACAGGTGCCCGGCCAGCGCGTCGGCCCGTTCCGGCGCCACGATGCCGCTCCACAGCAGGTGCCCCAGGTGCGAGGTGAGCGCGTCGACCGGCTCACCGTCCGGGGTGAGCGCCAGCGCGTAGTAGCCGCGCTGCGGCAGCCAGAAGTCGCGATCGAACCGCTCCCGCAACCGCGCCGCGTCGGCCTCCAGGCGTTCGGCGTAGGCCGGGTCGCCCCAGAACTCCCGGGCCAGGCGGGCGCCCCGGATCCGCGCGTCGTACGCGTACCCCTGAAGCTCGCACGTCGCGCGCGGGTACGGCGGCTCCACGCCGTGCCGGTCGACGATCGCCGCCGGCGAATTGCGCCAGGTCTGGTTGGCGACCCCGGTGTCGGTGTTGCGCGGCTGGTAGCGCAGGTAACCGTCGCCGCACTGGTCGCCGTAGCGGGTCAGCCAGTCCAGCGCCATCCGCGCCGGGTGCCGCAGCTCGTGGACCAGGTCGGCGTCACCGGTCCAGCGCTCGTACTCGTCGAGCAGGATCACGAACAGCGGGGTGGTGTCGGCGGCGCCGTAGTAGAGCGCGGTGGGCTGCTCGTCGAACGCGGCCGCCTCGCCGTACCGCAGCTCGGCGACGATCTTGCCGGGTTCCTCCTCGTGCCGGTCGTCTAGCCGGCCGCCCTGCACCATCGCCAGCATGTGCAGCGTTCCCGGGGTCAGCTCGGGCGTGAACGGCAGCGTCTGGAGGCAGGTGATCAGCGCGTCCCGCCCGTACAGCGTCATCGCCCACGGCATCCCGCCGACCGGCACCCGGTCGGTGTAGGCCAGCGGCATGTAGCGCAGGGCGGCCAGGTCGGTCAGCGCCTGCCGGTACACGGCGGACAGCGCGGGCCGGTCGGCGAACAGGTGCGGCGCCCGGTCGAGCCACCGCTCCAGGTCGTCGCGCATGTCCTGCCGAACGTGCCGGCGGTGCGACTCGATGCCGGCCCGCAGGTCCCGCCCTCCGGCACCCTGGATGATCATGGCGACGTGCAGGTCGACGTGCCACTTGCCCTGCGGCTCGACGCGGATCCGGAAGGTCATCCCCCGCGGGTCCACCTCGGCCGGGACGGTGCTGGAGACACACGTCTCCCGCGCGAACCGTCCGCGCTCGTACCGGATCCGCAGCCGCTGGTGCTCCGGCTCCGGGACGACCGTCGGGCGCCGCGGGCCGGGCCGCAGGATCTCGGAGGTGTCGGCGAAGTCGGCAGCCATCTCCACCCGCACCGTGTACTGGGCGGGTTCGGCCGAGTGGTTCAGCACCGTGAGGCTCTCGTGGTACGCCTCGTCGATCGAGCGGTGCCGGATCACCGAGACGTCGGCGTCCACGTAGTGGCTGGCCGCGCCCGGCACCAGCACGAATCGGGTCTCGAAGTAGGTCAGGTCGTCGCGGGACAGCGCGTGCAACCGCTCGCCGTCGATCGTGAGCACCCAGTGGGACAGGAACCGGGTGTCGAACGAGAACAGGCCGATCGGCGCGGACGGGTCGCGTTCCATGTCCCCCTGCGCGTCGCTCACGGCGAACGCGTTACCGGCGAGGACATGGACCAGCTCCTGCCTCATCGGGCCGCCACCCGGGCGCCGGCCACGTCCCGGGGGTCTCGGGCGTCCGGCGGGCCGGGGAAGAGCCGGCGCAGCGTCATCAGCAGCTTGAGTTCGCCCCGCGCGGCGAGGTCGTTGCGCAGCAGCGCGGCGGCCGGGTGCAGGCGTCCCGCCGCGATCCGGTCGAACACCTCGCGGTCCGCGCCGACCACCAGGTCCGCCTCCTCGGCCAGGCGGTCCACCCGGACGTCCTGCCGGTCGATGGTCAGGTACCAGTGCTCGGTGCGGCCGTCGTCGCGCAGGTCCAGGCGGATGGTGCCGGAGGTGGTCTCGGGCAGCTCCGGGTGCCGGCCGGCGGTTCCCCGGGTCAGGTGTTCCACGGCCGAGACGCTCATCGGGCCCTCCTCGTCGGTGGTCGCGGCCGGCGCCGCTCGTCCCGCAGCGTCCCCGCATCGCGGGTGAGGCGAACTCACCCGGACCGGGTGAGGCACGGCGGCGCGGCGGGTATCCCTGCGGCCATGCCGACGACCGGGGACGCCACCGCCGACCGGGTGCTGCTCGCGCTGCTGACCATGCAGCGCGAGTCCTGGGAACAGGGCATCCTCGGCCAGGCGCTGCTCGACCTGGGCCTGGACGAGGCAGCGGTACTGGTCGCCGACGCCGTGGTGACCCGGCAGCGGCCGGACGGCCGGCTCGGTGAACCGGCCGGTTCGGTGGGCGCGGTGAACGGCGCCGCGTGCGGCGAGGTGGTCCGGCACGCCGCCCGCCGCACCGGCGACCGGCGGTACGCCGAGGCGCTGGACGCCCAGCTCGACTGGCTGGCCCGCCGGGCGCCGAGGGCCGCCGACGGCACGCTGTTCCACCTGCTCGACGGCCGCCAGGTGTGGGCGGACACGATCTACATGGTGGTGCCGCTGCTGGCGCTGACCGGCCGGACCGGGGCGGCCGCGGCGCAGGTCGCGGGGCACCGGCGACGGCTGTACGACACACGCACCGGCCTGTACGCCGCCCGCTGGGACGAGGACCGCTGCGAGCTGGACCGGCCCGGGCCGTGGGGCACCGGCAACGGCTGGGTGGTCGCCGGGATCGCCCGAGCGCTGCGGCTCGCGCCGGACCGGCCGGACGGCCTCCGGGCCGAGCTGGCCGGGCACGCCGAGGAGGTGCTGACCGCCTGCCTCGCGTACCGGGGCGCGGACGGGCTGTTCCCGGACGTGCTGGACGAGCCGGGCGCGTTCCGGGAGGCCAACACCGCCCAGTTGCTCGGGTACGCGGCCCTCACCGGGGTGGCCGACGGGTGGCTGTCCCGGTCGTGGTTCGAGGTGGGGACGGGCCTGCTCGCGGCCGCCGCCCGGCGGGTCGACGCGTACGGCCGGGTGACGGGGGTCAGCGGGGCGCCGGACTTCGAAGGCCCCGGCACCTCGCCCGAGGCGCAGGCGTGCCACCTGCTCGGGCTCGCCGCGCTGCGCCGGGCCGGCGCGACGCTCAGCGCAGGATGAGTCCCCGCACGTACGCGGCCTGACCGACATGCTGGAGGTCGTCGTCGAGCACGCTCACCAGCCGCACCCCGAGCGTCACCGGCGGATCCCAGTTCTCGTCCACCACCCGGTCGAGGTCGGCCGGGCGCAGGCCGCGCAGGTACGCGAGGCTCCGGTCCACCACCGCCCGGTGGTAGTCGAGCAGCACGCCGCCGTTCTCGGGGCGTACCGCGGCGATCTGCTCCGGGCCGTGCCCGAAGCCGGTGTCGGCTGGGTCCGGCGGCAGGCCGCAGCGCGCCGCCCAGTCGCCGGTGGCCCACAGCTGTGGCTCCCCCATCACGTCGGCCACGTGGTCGTCCTGGATCCGGGTCAGGTGCCAGACCAGCCAGCCGACCGGGTTCGCCCCGTCGGCCGGCGCCCGCCGCAGCTGGGCCGCGTCGAGCCCGTCGAGCGCCCCGGCGACCAGGTCGGGCAACCGCCCGTACGCCTCGGTCAGCACGTCCGTCGCGTCCACGTGTCCCTCACTCCCTGCCGACTCCTGCCGTCCCCTCGGGCAGTACCGCCCAGCGTGCCCGGCAAACCTCGGCGCGGGCCCCGCCTCTAGGGTGATCGCGTGGTCGCGGCGCTGGAGCTGTATCTGGACACCGACGCCACCCGGCGGATCCGGGTGCTGTGGGACCTGCTGGAGTCCGACGGGGTGCCGAGCATGCGGTCCCTGCTGGCGCAGCGGCACCGCCCGCACGTCTCGCTGGCGGTCGCGCCCCGCCTGGACCCGCACCGCGTCGCCGAGGCGCTCGCCGGAACGGTGGTGGCCGCGCCGCTGCGGCTGGAGTTCCAGCACGCCGGGCAGTTCGTCGGGCGGGTGCTCTGGCTCGGGCCGGCGCCGACGCCCGAGCTGCTGGCGCACCACGCGGCGGTGCACGAGCGGCTGGCGCGGGCCGGCGTCGAGGTGGTGGAGCACTACCGCCCGGGCCGCTGGGTGCCGCACTGCACGCTGTCGATGCGGGTGCCGAACCCGCTGATGGGCGCAGCGGTGCGCCGCTGCCTGGAGGTGCTGCCGCTGACCGCGACGGTGGTCGGCGCGGCGGTGGCCGACCACGCCCGCGACACTCCCACCCCCTGCCCTGATTCCCCTTCTACACCCGTGATCCACACCAGTTCCCCGACGTGGTGCCATCCCGCTCCATGATCAACGCCAGCTCGGGGAAATGGTGGCATCCCGATCCAAGATCGACACCAGCTCGGGGAAATGGCGGCATCAGACCACCATTGATGGAGCCACCTCCCCGAACTGGTGTTGATCTTGGGCGGGGGCAGCGCAGGTGAGGCGGTTGCGTCAGGGGAAGGTGGGGTCGGTTCCGGTCAGATCGAGGAGGAACGTCGGGTAGTCCGGCTGCGGGCACCTGTCGCCTCGGTGGCCGAGCCGCTCGTAGAACGGCGCCGCCCGCTCGTGGTGGGCCTGCCACTCCAGGTACCGCGCCCGCCCGGCGGCCCACCGGCGGACCGCGTCGAACAACGACCTGCCCACCCCGTCGCGGCGGCGGTCCGCCCGGACGTACAGGTCGTGCAGGCGTACGGTCCGGTGCGCGTCACCGGAACGCAGGTGCGGGCCGTGGTCCTGGGCGGCGGCGTACCCGACCGGCCCGCCAGCGTCGACGGCGCCGAGCAGCGCCCAGCGGGGGTCGGCCAGCAGCGCGGCGAACCGCAGCCGGTGGACCTCCGGCGGCTCGTCGCCCACGCCCATGTCCCGCAGCATCGGCCACAGCTGCGGCCAGTCCGGCACGCGCAGGTCCCGCACGATGATCGGCATCGGACCAGGATGCGGGCGGGACAGCTCGGCGGCGACCGGGTTTCGCGCCATCTGCGGCCACCCTGACGATCGGGGCCGAACCGACGCAAGCTGGTAAAAGCGCAGGTCAGAGCCATTCTGGCCACCCGAAGACGTGCGGCCGGAGCGGCAGCGAAGCACGTCGAAGGAGAGCCCTCATGGCCGCACCCGTCGTCCGTTCCGTCACCGCCGACCACACCGTCCTGCTGCCCGGGCAGTCGACCACCGTCCGGGTCGACGCCTACCACCCCGACTCCCGGCTGCTGACGCTCGCCGGCCGGGTCAGCGACCCCACCGGCGTCACGTGGGACAGCCCGGTCCGGGTGGACCTGAGCGTCCCGCTGACGATCCAGCTCGCCGGTGCCTCGCCGGGGGTGACAGTCACACCGAGCGGCGCCGAACCGGGCCGCTTCACAGTCACCGTGCTGGCCGGCCGGGGCACGGTGACGCTGACCGCGACGGCGCGTGACGGCGCCGGACGCACCGGTACGGGCACCACCACGCTGACCGTGCCGCTGCTGGTCGGGATGAGCGCCGAGAAGGGGGCGCGGACGCAGCGGGCGGTGGCCGACTACCCGGGCATCCGTTACATGCGCGACTTCGGCACGGACGGCCCGGACGCGGACGCGCTGCCGGAACTGCCCGCGCTGACCACCGGCAAGTTCGCCGACGCGCCCTCGGCCGTCATGCACGTCAGCTGGAAGGACGACGTCGAGCAGCTGGCCGGCTGGCTCGACGGCGTGGCCCGCCCGATCTACCTGACCTGGTACCACGAGCCGATGGGCGACGTGGCGCCGGCGACGTACCGGGCGACGGCGAGCCGGGTGACCCAGATCGTGGCCGCGCACCGCAACCGGCGGTGGGTGCTCGGGCACGGGCCGATCGTGACCCGCTACTGGCTCGACGAGGGGCGCGGCAACCCGGCCGACTGGGGTTACCCGGGCATGACCCACTACGGCGTGGACTGCTACTCCCGGGACACCGCCGCGTACTGGCCCGCCTCCCGGATGTTCGGCGTGGCCTTCGGCAAGGTGCGCGCCGCGTACCCGGGGATCCGGCTGCTGGTGCCCGAGTACGGGCTGAGCCGCATCGCCGCGGACACCACCGGCGCGGGCCGGGCGCGGACGATCCGGGAGCACGTCACCTGGCTGCGGCAGCAGAACGACGTGGACGCGATCGCGTAC
This sequence comes from Micromonospora sp. CA-248089, assembly GCF_050948515.1. Taxonomy (NCBI): domain Bacteria; kingdom Bacillati; phylum Actinomycetota; class Actinomycetes; order Micromonosporales; family Micromonosporaceae; genus Micromonospora; species Micromonospora sp. CA-248089. Next base: position 2,174,018 of record NZ_CP192016.1, on the reverse strand, counting down.
TGGAACAACTGGGCCGAGTTCGAGCTGGGTGACCCGCCACTCGAGGCCACGGCCTGGCGCGATCTCCAGGGGGGCGCGGCATAGACTGCGCCCATGAGGCGGAGCCGGTGACCAGCGGGAGCGTGACGTACCCGGGCTACACCCATGGCTGCCTCGCCTACGACGACCCGGCCACGCTGCGCGCGCTGGCGGTCGAGCAGGTCAGCGCCGGTCTCGCCGCCGGTGAGCAGGTCTGGGTGGTTTGTCCGGAGGATCGCGCCACCGTCGCCGGCTGGCTGGCCTCGGTTCCCGGGGTCGACGCCGCGCGCCGGCGGGACGCGCTCCGGCTGGTTCCCGTCGGCGAGGCGTACCGGCACGACGAGATCGTCGACCCCGGCCGGCAGGTCCGGGCGTACGTGCGGGCCACCACCGAGGCGCTGACCGCCGGGCACACCGGCCTGCGGGTGCTGGCCGAGGCGACGAGCCTGGTCCGCACCACCGCCCAGCGGGACGCGTTCGCCCGCTACGAGCACCGGATCGACCACTGGATGCGGCACCGGCCGATGTCGGCGATCTGCGCCTACGACCGCCGGCAGCTGGACGACGCGGCGATCGCCGAGCTGGCCTGCCTGCACCCGGAGACCAACGCGGACGTGCTGTTCCGGCTGCACGCCGGCGGCGACGACTCGGTGGTGGCGCTGGCCGGCGAGCTGGACCCGTCCAACCACCGGGACTTCGCCGCCGCGCTGGAGCGGGCCGACCCGCGGCCGGTGGCGGGCCGGGTCGTGTTCGACGCCGCCGGGCTGCGTTTCGTCGACCACCGCAGCCTGCTGCACCTGCGCGACCACGCCCGCCGGCACGACGCCGTCGCGGTGCTGCGCACCCCGAGCCGGGTCCCGGCCCGGCTGGTCGACCTGCTCGGCCTGTCCGAGGTACGGGTGGAGGTCGTCGGATGAGGAGCGGCGCGGCCTCCGGCCACGTGGGCTACTTCCACGAGGCGTTCGTCTACGACTCCGACGAGGAGTTCCTGGCGGTGGCGCTGCCGTTCCTGATGGACGGGGTCGCGGCCGGCGAGCCGACGGCGGTGAACCTGGACGAGCGCAACACCGAACTGGTGCGCCGGGCGCTGCCGCCGGGTGCCGATGTGACGTTCCTGCCGGTCGGCGACGTCTACGCCCGGCCCAGCGTCGCGCTGCGCTCCTACCGCGAGCTGCTGGCCTCGTACGTGGCGGCGGGCGCGGCGCAGATCCGGATGGTGGGCGAGCTGCCTCCGGTGCTGCTCGGCGCGACCTGGGACTGGTGGGCGCGTTACGAGTCGGCAATCAACCACGCCTACGACGACTTCCCGCTCTGGGGCATCTGCGCCTACGACCGCCGGGGCACGCCCGCGCACGTGCTCGCCGATGTGGCGCGTACCCATCCCCTGGTGGCGCGGCCGGACGGCGGGCACGAGCCGGCCGGTCTCTACACCGAGCCGACGAGTTACCTGACCGAGTACCGCCCGGCGCCCACGGACCCGGTGCAGCGGACCGCGCCGCTGGTCGAGCTGGTCGACCCGACGCCGGCGCGGGCCCGCGCGGAGGTCCGCGCCGCCGACCGCGGCCTGCTGCCGCCCGACGGCCTCGACGGTCTGGTCATCGCGGTCAGCGAGGTGGTGAGCAACGCGCTGCGCCACGGCGAGCCGCCGGTGCGCCTGCGGTTGTGGCGCGCGCCGGACCGGATCGTGGTGACCGTCCACGATCGGGGGACGGGCCCCAAGGACCCGTACGCCGGGCTGCTGCCGGCCGGTGACGGTTCCGACGGCGGGCTGGGCCTGTGGATCAGCCACCAGAGTTGCGACCATGTGACGTACCACAGGGACGCGGGCGGCTTCACCATCCGTCTGACGGCGGGGAACCCGCACTTCCCGGTCTGACCCCGACGCCGGTCGGCGGGCAGGGGGGCGGGGTGGGGCGAGCCTCGCGCGCGGACGCGGTACCGTAGCGCCTCATCGTGCCCTGCGGGGCGGTCATCCGCCGGCCTGGCGCTGGCGAACCGACGGAGGATGGCGCATGTCCAACGGTGCCGAGCCGTTCGCACCCCATGACGACCTGTCCGCGCGGCCGCGGTTCGACCCCGCGTTGCGCGGCTACGACAAACGCCAGGTGGACCGGTACGTCGAGCAGATCGACGCCGAGGTGAGCGCGCTGACCGCCGCGCGGGACCGGGCGTACGCGCAGGTGCGCGACCTGACCGCGCAGGTGCAGCGGGCACAGGCCGAGGCGGTGGAGCTGCGCGACCGCCCGTCGCCGGTGGACCGGGCGTCCTTCCGCGACCTCGGCCCGATGGTCGACCAGATCCTGGACCTGGCCGAGAAGCAGGCCGGCCAGATCACCGACGTGGCCAACCGGCGCGCGGATGAGGTCCAGGGGCAGGCGGAGAAGCTGCTGGCCGCCGCGCAGGAGCAGGCCGCGCGGGAGCGGCGTGAGCTGGACGAGGAACTGTCCGCCCGCCGGGCCGAGCAGGACCGGGTGGACGAGGAGCGGCGGGCCGCCGCGCAGGCGGAACTGACCGCCGTGCGGGAGCTGGCGGAGAAGCTGCGCGCCGAGGGCCAGGCCGTGCACGACCGGGCCCAGCAGGAGGCGAAGCGGATCACCGAGCAGAGCGCGCAGCAGGTCGAGCAGGCGCGCTCGGCGTCCGAGGCGCTGGTGAAGGCGGCGCGGACGCAGATCCAGCAGGAGGTCCAGGCCAACCGCAGCAAGGCGCAGCAGGAGCTGGCCCAGTGGCAGGCCACCATGGCCAAGGAGTTGGACGAGCGGCGGGCCGCCGCCGAGCAGGAGCTGGCCGACCGGGCCGCCGCCGCGGAGAAGGACATCGCCGCGCTGGTCGCCGAGGCGCAGCAGTACGCCAACGAGGTCCGGGAGCGGGCCGACGAGGAGACGGCGGCGCACCAGGAGCAGCTGGCCGGCGTACAGCGGGAGATCCAGCAGCGGCAGGAGACGCTGACCGGGCTCAAGGCCGAGCTGGAGGCGGTGTCCCGGCAGCTGGAGGACACCCGCCAGGAGATCGCGACGATCGAGCAGACCGGCGCGGAGCTGGAGGAGCGGCTGGTCGGCGTACGCCGGGACCTGGCGGCGGAGAGCAAGCGGCTGGACGAGGCGCGGCGCGCGGCGGACCTGGCCGAGCAGCACGCCAAGGAGACCCGGGCCCGGGTGCAGCGGGAGGCCAAGCGGGTCGCCGACCTGGCCGCGGCGGCGGTCATGGCGGCCGCGGCGGGCGGCGGCGAGACCGCCGAGTACCCGCAGGTGTCGGTGCGCCCGGCGATCGCCGTCCCGGCCGAGGTGGCGCCCCGGGCCGTGGACGGGCGGACCGAGCCGGACGCGATCGAGCCGGACCGGTCGGAGCCGCCGGCCATCGAGCCCTTCGTCGAGCGGCTGGACGGGCCGAGCTTCGACGCGTTCGCGGTTCGCACGCCGGCCCCGCGCGGGGTGCCCGAGGCGGAGACCACGGGTACGGACAACGGCGTACCGGCGACCGCCTGAGCGTTCGGTGCCGCCGGCCCAGGCCGGGCCGGCGGCACCGCATCTTGCTCATCGAGCTTGCTCTATGCAAATATTTGGATCGTTCTGCTGGTGCATCTCGATCCTTTTGCGGGAGTTGACGGGCATGCGGAAGATCTCCTCCATCGGCGCCTCCGTCGTCCTGACCGTCGCCGCGGCGGGCGCCGTGCTGGTCGGTTCGGCCGGACCGGCGAGCGCCGGATGCAGCCACTCGCACTCCAACGTGGACAGCAAGTTCGGCCAGCTGTTCAACGCCACCAACGTCAACATCCGCACCGGCCCGCACACCACCTGCGGGTCGGTCGGGTACGGCCAGCTCAGCCACACCGTCGACTTCCACTGCTTCGCCAGCGGCGACCGGGTCACCGCCAACGGCAAGACCACCTACACCTGGACCTACCTGCGCGACGTCACCACCGGCAAGTCCGGCTGGGTCGCCGACGCGCTGCTGGACAACCTCGGCGGCAACGTCGCCTGCTGACCGGGACCACCGGGAGGCCCCTCGGCGGGCAGAATGAGCGGGCATGACCGGCCTGCACCCGCCCGTCGAGCCGTACGCCACCCACCGGATCCCCGTCGGTGACGGCCACGTCCTGTACGTGGAGGAGGTCGGCCGGCGCGACGGCGTACCCGTGGTGTTCCTGCACGGCGGGCCCGGCGGCGGCCTGGTGCCCGCGGCCCGCCGGTTCTTCGACCCCGCACGCCACCGGGCCGTGCTGTTCGACCAGCGCGGCGCCGGCCGCAGCACCCCGCACGGCGAGGTGCGCGCCAACACCACCTGGCACCTGGTGTCCGACCTGGAGACCATCCGCCAGCGGCTGGGCATCGGCTCCTGGCTGGTGTTCGGCGGGTCGTGGGGCACCACGCTCGGCCTGGCGTACGCGCAGGCGCACCCGCGGCGGGTGACCGGCCTGGTCCTGCGCGGTGTGCTGCTGCTGCGGCGCGGCGAACGAGACTGGTTCTACCAGGGCGGACTGCGCCACCTCCAGCCCGAGGAGTGGGAGCGGTTCGTCGCGCCGATCCCGGCGGACGAACGCGACGACGTGCTGGCCGCGTACCACAGGCGGCTGCACGGCCCGGACGAGGCGCGGGCCCGGGAGTACGCGCGGGCCTGGGGCCGGTGGGAGGCGGTCAACTCGTCGCTGCGGCCCGACCCGGAGATGCTCGCCCACTTCACCGCCGACGAGCACGCGCTGCCGGTGGCCCGGATCCTGTCGCACTACGCGGTGAACGGCGGCTTCCTGACCGAGGGCCAGTTGCTCGACGGCGTGGATCGGATCCGGCACCTGCCCGCCGTGATCGTCAACGGCCGCTACGACCTGTGCTGCCCGCCGGTGTCCGCGTACGACCTGGCCCGCCGGTGGCCGGAGGCGACGCTGCGGATCGTGCCGGAGGCCGGGCACTCCGCCGCCGAGCCGGCCGTGACCCGGGAGGTGCTGCGCGCGCTCGACGAGGTGACCGCGCGGGTGGAGAGCCCGGCCGGCGAGCCTGGTCATCCGGAAGCGCCGCTGGCAGGATCGGCCGGGTGACGGGTGCGCTGTACGCGGTCAGTGACCTCCACGTGTCGTACGCGGAGAACCGCGCGGTGGTGGACGGCCTGCGACCGGAGACGGCGGACGACTGGCTGATCGTGGCCGGTGACGTCGGCGAGGTCTTCGCCGACGTGGAACGGACGCTGCGGCTGCTGCGCGACCGGTTCGCGCGGGTGGTGTGGGCGCCGGGCAACCACGAGCTGTGGACCCACCCGAAGGACCCGGTGACGTTGCGCGGCGTGGCCCGCTACGACGCCCTCGTCGCGATGTGCCGCGAGCTGGGCGTGCTGACCCCGGAGGACGACTACCCGGTGTGGCGGGGCGCGGGCGGGCCGGTCACCGTGGCGCCGCTGTTCCTGCTCTACGACTACTCGTTCCGCGCCCCCGGCACCGCGACCAAGGAGGAGTCGCTGCGCGCGGCGTACGACGCCGGTGTGGTGTGCACCGACGAGATGCTGCTGCACCCCGACCCGTACCCGGATCGGGAGTCCTGGTGCGCGGCGCGGCTGGAGGTGACCCGGCGGCGGCTGGAGGCCACCGACCCGGCGCTGCCCACGGTGCTGGTCAGTCACTGGCCGCTGGTGCGGCAGCCCACCGAGGTGCTCTGGTTCCCGCAGTTCGCGCAGTGGTGCGGCACCGACCGGACGGCCGACTGGCACGTACGCCACCGCGCCGCCGTCGCGATCTACGGCCACCTGCACATTCCCCGCACCACGCACTACGACGGCGTGCGGTTCGAGGAGGTCTCGCTGGGCTACCCGCGCGAGTGGCGGCGCCGGGGCGGCGAGCCGGCGCCGATGAAGCGGATCCTCGGATGATCGGCACGCTGCTGCCGGCCGGGGCGATGGCCGTGGAGGCGTTCGCCGACCGGCCGGGCGAGACGCCGTACCCGGGCGAGGAGGACCTCGTGGCCCGCGCGGTGGCCACGCGCCGCCAGGAGTTCGTCACGGCCCGGCGCTGCGCGCGGGAGGCGCTGGCCCGCCTCGGGTACGCCCCGGCGCCGATCCGCCCCGGGCCCCGCCGGGAGCCGGTCTGGCCGGCCGGCGTGGTGGGCAGCATCACCCACTGCACCGGCTACCGGGCGGCGGCGGTGGCCCCGGCCGGGGCGCTGGCCGGTCTGGGCATCGACGCCGAGCCGCACGAGCCGCTGCCCGACGGGGTGGCCGGGGTGGTCACCGTGGCGGGTGAGCCGGAGCGGCTGGCCGTGCTGCGCGCCGCCGACCCGGCGACGCACTGGGACCGGCTGCTGTTCAGCGCCAAGGAGTCGGTCTACAAGGCGTGGTACCCACTGACCGGGCGCTGGCTCGGGTTCGAGGAGGCGGAGCTGACCTTCGACCGGGACGGCCGGTTCACCGCCCGGATCCTGGTCGACGGCACCCGCGCCGACGGCGGCCCGCCGCTGGACGTCCTGGACGGCCGCTGGCTGGTAGACGGTGGGCTGCTGCTCACCGCCGTGGCCGTACCGCACCGGTCCTGACCAGCGATACCGCGATTGTTCCGGTTTGCCCGCCCCGAGCTGGGGTAGGGCCGAAGGGGCCTGGACATTTAGCTGTAGGAGGACAGGTCCTGATGGAATCCAGCAAGCCCGCCCAGATCGTCAAGGGTGTCGTCGAAGCCGCCGTCGAGAAGGTCGGTGACGCGCTGACTCCGGACGTGCCCGGCGCTCCCGGCAGCGCGCCGCCACCGCTGGAGGAGCCGACCACGCCGCACGGCCCGCTGCCGCCCAAGGCCGAGCAGGGCGCGCCGGACACCCGGACCCCGACCGGCGCCGAGACCGGCGTGCCGAAGATCGCCAAGGGGCAGCAGGGCGCGTACCTCACCACGGCCAACGGGGCCCGGCTGCGCGACACCGACCACTCGCTCAAGGCCGGTCCGCGCGGCCCGGTCCTGCTCCAGGACCACCACCTGCGGGAGAAGATCACCCACTTCGACCACGAGCGGATCCCGGAGCGGGTGGTGCACGCCCGGGGCGCCGGCGCGCACGGCACGTTCGTCGCGTACGGCACCGCCGAGGAGGTGACCCGGGCCGGCTTCCTGAAGAAGGGGCGGGAGACGCCGGTCTTCGTCCGCTTCTCCACCGTGCTGGGCTCGCGCGGCTCGGCCGACACGGTCCGCGACACCCGGGGCTTCGCCACCAAGTTCTACACCGACGAGGGCACGTTCGACCTGGTCGCCAACAACATCCCGGTGTTCTTCATCCAGGACGCGATCAAGTTCCCGGACGTCATCCACGCGGGCAAGCCGCACCCGGACCGGGAGATCCCGCAGGCGCAGAGCGCGCACGACACGTTCTGGGACTTCGTCTCGCTGCACACCGAGGCGCAGCACCACACCATCTGGAACATGTCCGACCGGGGCATCCCGCGGTCCTACCGGACCATGGAGGGCTTCGGCGTGCACACGTTCCGCATGGTCGACGAGGCCGGGGCGACGGTGCTGGTCAAGTTCCACTGGAAGCCGAAGCTGGGCGTGCACTCCCTGACCTGGGAGGAGGCCCAGCTGATCAGCGGCATGGACCCGGACTTCCAACGCCGCGACCTGTACGACGCGATCGAGGCCGGCGCGTACCCGGAGTGGGAGCTGGGCATCCAGGTCTTCCCGGACACGCCGGAGGAGACGTTCGCCGGGATCGACCTGCTCGACCCGACGAAGATCGTGCCGGAGGAGCTGGCGCCGGTGCAGCCGATCGGCAAGCTCACGCTGAACAAGACGCCGCGGAACTTCTTCGCCGAGACCGAGCAGGTGGCGTTCCACGTCGGGCACCTGCCGCCGGGCATCGACGTGACGAACGACCCGCTGCTGCAGGGCCGTCTCTTCTCGTACGTGGACACGCAGCTCACCCGTCTGGGCGGGCCGAACTTCACCCAGATCCCGATCAACCGGCCGCACGCCGACGTCAACGACATGCTGCGTGACGGCTTCCACCAGCACGCGGTGCACGCCGGGGTGGCGCCGTACCGGCCGAACTCGCTCGACGGCGGCAACCCGTTCCCGGCCGGCGACCGGGAGCACGCGTTCGTGGACACCCCGGTGACGGTGGCCGAGGCGCCGAAGGTGCGTGCTTCGCCGGCCTCCTTCGACGACCACTACAGCCAGGTACGCCTGTTCTGGCAGAGCATGTCGCCGGTGGAGAAGGAACACATCATCCGGGCGTACACGTTCGAGCTGGGCAAGTGCTACCACCAGGCGATCAAGGAGCGGCAGCTGCAGTGCCTGGCGAACGTGGACCCGGTGCTGTGCGAGCAGGTGGCGATCGGCCTGGGCCTGCCCGTGCCGCAGCCCACCGTGCCGCTGGCGGAGGTGCAGCCCAGCCCGGCGCTGTCCCAGGTGGGCCGGGAGTGGCCGGCCGACGGCCGGATGGTCGGCATCGTGGTCGACGCCCAGGCCGGCCTGGACGACGTGCACGAGGTACGCCGGGCGGTGGCCGCCGCCGGCATGGTGCCGTTGCTGATCGCCGCGCACGGCGGCACCGTCGACGGGCTGCCGGTGCAGCGCACGTTCGCCACCGGCCGCTCGGTCGAGTTCGACGCGGTGCTGCTGGCCGGCGCCGGCCCGCGACGCCAAGGCCGGCGCACCGGGCGGGGCCACCGTCGATCCGCGGGTGCTCCTGCTGGTCGAGGAGGCGTGGCGGCACGCCAAGGTGATCGGCGCCTGGGGCGCCGGTGCCGAGGTGCTGAACCAGGCCGGCGTCACCGGCACGCCCGGCGTGGTCACCGGTGGTTCCGGTGCCGAGGTGCTCGCCGAGGTGCAGCGGCTGATGGCGGCGCACCGGGTCTGGGAGAGGTTCCCGGCCTCGGTCGCCTGATCTCGTCGAAGTGCGTGGGGGCGGTCCCGGATCCGGGACCGCCCCCACGCCCACGTTTGCCGCGGCCCCGCCCGGGAACGAGCAGTGGATGAACGGGCCTGTGGCCGACGAACCGGTCGGCGAGCTGGAACTGGTGCACACCTTCACCGGGGCGATGCCGACCGGGGTGAGCGTGTCGCACACCGGCCGGATCTTCGTCAACTTCCCGAAATGGGGCGACGAGGTGCCGGCCACGGTGGTCGAACTGCGCGACGGCCGTGAGGTGCCGTTCCCCGATCAGGGCTGGAACGACCCGTCCGGCGACGACGACGCGGGCGCGTTCGTCTCGGTGCAGAGCATCGTGGTCGACCCGGCCGACCGTTTCTGGGTGCTCGACACCGGCAGCCCGATGTTCCAGCCCACGAAGCCGGGCGGGCCGAAGCTGGTCCGCGTCGACCTGGACACCGACTCCGTCGGGCAGGTGATCACCTTTCCGGCCGACGTGGCGCTGCCCACGACGTACCTCAACGACGTCCGGTTCGACCTGCGCCGCGGCGAGGCGGGTCTGGCCTACATCACCGACTCCTCCGACTCCGGTCCGAACGGCCTCATCGTGGTGGACCTCGCCACCGGGGAGTCCTGGCGCCGGCTGCACGAGCATCCGTCCACCAAGGCCGAGCCGCTGTCGGCGTTCCGGCCGGTGGTGGAGGGGCGGCCGTTCCTGCAACGCCCGGCGGACGGGCCGGCGAAGCCGGTGTCGATGGGTTCGGACGGCATCGCGATCTCCGCCGACGGCGCCCGGCTGTACTACTGCCCGCTCGCCTCGCGCCGCTGGTACAGCGTGGCCACCGACGCGCTGGCCGACCGGTCGCTCGGCGACGAGCAGGTCGCCGCCACGGTGGTGGACGAGGGCGACAAGGGCACCGGTTCCGACGGTCTGGAGACCGACGACTCCGGGGCGCTCTACCTGACCGCGTACGAGCACAACGCGGTGCTGCGGCGCCGCCCGGACGGGGAGTTCGAGACAGTGGTGCACGATCCGCGCCTGCTGTGGCCGGACACCATGTCGGTCGCCGTCGACGGCCACCTCTACGTCACCGCGAACCAGTTGCACCGGCAGGCGACCTACCAGGGTGGACGTGATCTGCGGCGCAAGCCGTACGCGCTGTTCCGGGTGCCGATCGGTGCCGGGCCGGTACTGCTGCGCTGACCGAGGGCGCATGCCGCGTCACGTATCGAAGTGCGTCGTTGACGACTTAGTTAATACTATTTAATATTCGGGCCACCTCGAGGAACACCCCATCCGCCCCCGTCCCCGGGAAGGCCCTCGATGCCCAGACCTCACCTCCGGCGGCGCCTGGCCGCCGGTGCGCTCGCGCTGGCCACCACCGCCGCGACGCTCACACTCGCCCCCACCGCCGCCGAGGCGGTGGTGCTGCCGAACAACTTCAAGAGCGTCGGCTACATGCCCTCCTGGAGCGGCAACGTCAACACCATCCAGTACGGCAAGCTCACCCACATCAACTACGCGTTCGTGCTCCCCAACGGCGACGGCAGCCTGCGCCCGGTGGAGAACCCGAGCAAGCTCTCCTCACTCGTGTCGCTCGGGCACGCCAACAACGTCAAGGTCTCCATCGCCGTCGGCGGCTGGAACGACGGCGACGACTCCGCGTTCGAGGCGCTCGCCGCCAACTCCGGCACGCGCACCGCCTTCGTCAACAACCTGATCGCCTTCGTCAACCAGTACAACCTCGACGGCGTCGACATGGACTGGGAGTACCCCGACCCGGGCGCCTCGGCGAACAACTACACGCTGCTGATGCAGCAGCTCGGCAGCGCCCTGCACAGCCGCGGCAAACTGCTCACCGCCGCCGTGGTCTCGGAGGGCTACTACGTCGACGGCGTGCCCACCGCCGTCTTCGGCTCGGTGGACTGGCTGAACATCATGGCGTACGACGGCGGCAGCCCGCACGCCAACTACGACTGGTCGATCGCGAGCATCACCAGGTGGAAGTCGCGCGGCCTGCCCGCCGCCAAGGCGGTGCTGGGCGTGCCCTTCTACAGCCGGCCCGGCTACTACACCTACTCGGCGCTGGTCGGGATGGACCCGGCGAACGCCAACCGGGACTGCACCACAGTGGGCGGCGCCCAGCAGTGCTACAACGGCGTACCGACGGTGAAGCGCAAGACCCAGTGGGCCATGGCGAACGCCGGCGGGATGATGAACTGGGAGCTGTCCCAGGACACCACCGGTTCGACCTCGCTGGTCAGCGCGATCTACGACACCGTCACCGGCGGCGGCAACCCGCCGCCGTCCGGGCGTACCGGGCCGATCACCGGCATCGGCGGCGCCTGCGTGGACGTCGCGGCCGCGAGCACCACGAACGGCACCGCGATCCAGCTGTACGGCTGCAACGGCACCGCCGCGCAGAGCTGGACCGTCGCCGGCGACGGCACGCTGCGGGCGCTTGGTAAGTGCCTGGACGTGACGAGCGCCGGCACCGCGAACGGCACCACGATCCAGCTCTGGGACTGCAACGGCACCGGGGCCCAGGTCTGGGCGGCCCAGAGCAACGGCACGCTGCGCAACCCGGCGTCGGGCCGCTGCCTGGACGCCACCGGCAACACCTCCGCCAACGGCACCCGGCTGCAGATCTGGGACTGCTTCGGCGGCGCGAACCAGGTCTGGCGGCTGCCGGCCTGAGCGGGCGTCCCCGCCGGGCGGACCGGCCCGGCGGGGACCGGCCTCACCAGCGGTTGCGGGCCTCCTCGGCCCAGCCGACCAGGCCGTCCAGATCCACGCGCTCGCCGTCGTCGGTCGCCGCCCAGCCGGTGAAGTGCCCGAAGCACTGGTGCGTCTCGCCGGCCAGCACGAGCAGGTTGGTACGCGCCACCCGCTCGTGGAACGGGTGGAACGTCACGTCCACCCGGTCGCCGGTGATCCGCCACGGCCGCAGCCAGTCGGCGGTGTCGTACTCCCAGGTCAGATCGGCGCCGATCTTGTGCAGCCGCCCGTCGACGAAGACCGCGTTCTCGGTCGAGCCGGTGCCGTCGGTCCACTTGCCGCCGAGCTGGATCGACCGGCCCGGCCCGCTGCCGGCCGCCCAGTTCCACCGCACCGCGTACCGCCACTTGCCCCGGCCGTGGTCGAGCGCCGCGTACGACCCCTCACCCACCGGGTACGCCGTGCCGTCCACGGTGATCGTGCCGTGCACCGGACGGCCGATGTCCTTGACCGTGTACTGGAACCGGCGGGTGCTCCACGGCACCACCACGCCGAGCGACTCGTGCCCCGCCGGCAGCGGCACGGTCAGGTCCACCTCGACGCCCGGCGCGGTCGCCCGCACGGTGCTGCCGTCCGGGCCCTGGTCCACCGCGACGGTCAGCTTGCCGCCCCGGGCCCGGACCGGACCGGTGCCGCTGACCGGCGGCAGCACCGTGCCCCGGGCGAACGGCACCACCGCCTCCGCAGTGGTCTCCCGGCCGGTGCTCCGGTCGAGCAGGTAGAGGCTCTGCACCCCGGCGTAGTCCAGCGACGACGCGACCAGGCCGAGGATGTGCGTCGGCGTGACCACGCCCCAGTGCTCCCACCGCTTGGCCCGGCCCCAGCCGCGCAGGTTCGCCCGGTGCAGCGGCCGGCGGCTCCAGCCGACCGCGTCCGGGTTCAGCCGCCCGTCCGGCCGGCACAGGTCGACCGGCTCGGTGATCTCCCGCTCATGCGTCATCGCCGCAGGCTACCGGCGACGACGCGGGCCCGGCGGGCGGCCTCGGCAGCCGTCCCGCCGGGCCGTTACGTCAGCGGCCCTGCTTGGCGCGGCAGATCTCCACCGGCACCGCCGGGGCGCCGTCGACCGGCGCCGGATCCTCCGGGGTGGGCGCGATGCCGCCGGCCGAGATCCGGTCCAGCGTGGCCAGCCCGGCCGCGTCGACCTGGCCGAACACCGTGTAGTTGGGGCGCAGCGCCGAGTCGGCCTGGACCAGGAAGAACTGGCTGCCGTTGGTGTCCGGGCCGGCGTTGGCCATGGCCAGGGTGCCGCGCGCGTACAGGCGGCGTACACCGGTCGGGTCGGTCGGCGCGGGCGGCAGGTCGGTGGGCAGCTCGTCGCGGTACCGGTAACCAGGACCGCCCGAGCCGGTGCCGGACGGGTCGCCGCACTGCAGCACGGTCAGCGTCGGGTACGCGGTGAGCCGGTGGCAGGGCGTCCGGTCGTAGAAGCGCTTGCGGACCAGGTGCAGGAAGCTCTGCACGGTGCACGGCGCCTGCTCGCGGTCCAGCGTCAGCCCGATCGGCCCCTGGTTGGTGCGCAGCGTGACCCGCACGGTGCCCCGGTCCGGCGTCCGGCGCGGGTCCGGCGGCAGCGACACCGGCCGGGCGGCCGGCTCGTCCGGCGTCGGCGTGTACGCGCACGGCCCCTTGGTGGGCGCGGGGTCGGCGGGCGGCGCCGCGGTCGCGGCGACACCGGCGGCGGCGACGATCGTCGCGGCGGCCACGCTCACCCCGGCGAGGCGGGCCAGCAGGGGTAAGGCGGCGTGCGTTCGGGTTTCGCTCGACACGGTGGTCCTCCCTGGACTCGTGGTACCAGAACGACCGGAGTCTATGGATCAGGTCATCCGATGTCGACGCGGGCGCTCGGCGGGTCGAAAGTCGGTTGCCGGCCCGCGCCGCTTCCGAGAAGGTGATCGGCATGACGTTCTGACGGATCGCACCCAGCCCGCAGGCCCCTCCTCGCCGCCTGCCGTTCCCGCTTCTCTTTCCGCAGAATCGAGCGTCTGTGTCCGCGTACCCCTCCGGGCGGGCCGTCGTGCCCGCCACCGTCTCCGTCTTCTCCTCCCCCGGCAGCTGGATCGAGTCCGCCGCGCTCGACCAGTGCCGTCAGGTCGCCGCCCTCGACGGCATGGCGCACGTCGCCGCCATGCCTGACCTGCACCCCGGCAAGGGCGCGCCGATCGGCGCCGCCATGTCCTCGACGGTGCTCTACCCGTTCCTCGTCGGCTCCGACATCGGATGCGGCATCGCGGTCTTCCCGATCGCGCTGCGCCGGGTCGTACCGGAACGGCTCGCCGCCCGGTTCCCCGACCTGGACCGGGCGCTCGACCCGGACGACGACGACCCGGCCTGGTCGGTGCTGGACGGCGAGATCCCGGCCGGTCACCTCGACGGGCTCGGCACCGTGGGGCGCGGCAACCACTTCGTCGAGCTGGCCCGCGTCGGGCCGATCCTCGCGGCGGAGCACGCCGCTCGGCTCGGGCTGGACGCCGGTGACCTGGTCCTCGTGGTGCACTCCGGCTCGCGTGGGCTGGGCGAGCGGATCCTGCGCGAGCACACCGAGGCGCATGGCGCCGGTCCCGCGCCCGACCCGGACGCCTACCTGGCCCGGCACGACGCGGCGGTGCGCTGGGGTTCGCTCAACCGTCGGCTGCTGGCCGCGCGGGTCGCGTACGCGCTCGGCGCCGAACCCACCGAACCGGTCGTCGACCAGTGCCACAACCTGGTCGAGATCCGCGACGGGCACTACCTGCACCGCAAGGGCGCGGCGCCGGGCGACGGACGGGACGTGCTGATCGCCGGCACCCGTGGCACGCCCTCCTACCTGGTGGCCGCGGACGCCGGGCCGGACGCCGGCTACTCGGTGGCGCACGGCGCCGGGCGCAAGATGTCCCGCGCCGACGCGCTGCGCCGGGGCCGCGCCAAGCACACGGTCGAGGAACTGCGGCGTACGCCGGTCGGCTCGATCGTGGTGTGCGGCGACCGGCAGCTGCTGTTCGAGGAGGCGCCCACCGCGTACAAGCGCATCGAGCAGGTGATCGGCGACCTGGTGGCGCACGACCTCGCCACGCCGATCACCACCACGGTTCCGCTTGTCACCTACAAGACGCCGGACGCGGGCCGCCGCGACGAGCGCCGGAAGGGCCGCCGGTGACCGAGCTGCTGCTGTCCGCCGGGCGCGGACCCGCCGAGTGCGCGTGGGCGCTGGCCCGGCTGCTGTCCCGTCTGGAGGGCGAGGCGGCCCGGCGAGGTCTGCGTACCGAGCGGGTCGAGACGGTGACCGGCGACCGGGCCGGCACGTACCGGTCGGTGCTGGTCCGGATCAACGGCGCCGGGGCGGAGGCGTTCGCGGCCGGGTGGACCGGCACGCTCTGCTGGCAGGCGCCCAGCCCGTACCGGACGGGTCACGGCCGGAAGAACTGGTACGTCACCGCGCGGACCTGCCGGACCGACGTGGTGGTCACGCCGTTCCGCGAGGCGGACGTGGAGTTCGTGCCCTGCCGCACCGGTGGGCCGGGCGGCCAGCACCGCAACAAGGCGAGCACCGCCGTCCGGGCCACGCACCGCCCGTCCGGCCGGACCGTGGTGGTGGACACCGAACGGCACCTGCACCTCAACCGCCGTATCGCGGTCGAGCTGCTGCGGCAGCGGATCGCCGCCGACGACGAGGCGGCCCGGCGCGCGGGCGTCGACGCCCGCTGGCGGATCCACGACGACCTCGTGCGCGGCGACCCGGTACGGGTGGAGCGGCCCTGACGCGGCCGTGACCCGTGCTCGCCCTGCCTCAGGCGACGAAGACGCAGAACGGGTGACCGGCGGGGTCGGCGTACACCCGTAACGGCTCGTCCGGGTCGTCGGACCGGTCCCGCAACAGCCGCCCGCCGAGCGCGAGCACCCGCTCGTGCTGCCGGTCCAGCTCGGCCACCGACGGCACGGTCAGGTCGAGGTGCAGCTGCTGCGGCACCTCCCCTTCCGGCCAGGTCGCCTCCGGCAGCCGGTCGACCTGCTGGAAGGCCAGTTGCGGCACGCCTTCCGCGGTCCTCAGCACCAGCCAGTCCCGGCCATGCTCGTCCGGTTCTCCGGCCGCCGGGGGCTCGTCACCGGACCGGTAGACCAGGCCGAGCAGCACGCGGTAGAACTCGGCCAGGGCGCGCGCGTCGGTGCAGTCCAGCACCACCTGGCACAGCCGCAGACCCGGTCCGTCGGTCATCGTCACCACCTCCGGCCTCCTCTTGCCCCGCCGGTCGCGGCCCAATCCGCGGTCCGTGACCGTCCCGGCTACCGTGGGCGCGGCGGACGGGCGGCCCGGCCCGCCAACGTACTGCGCGAGGAGGACGGATGCGACGGAGAAGGACCGGTCCGGTGACGGCGCTGGCGACACTGACGCTCGCCCTCGCCGCATGCGGCGGGGACGCCGGGACCGATCCCGAGACCTACCTCCGCGACGCCATGCGCGAGGCCGTGTCCGTCAAGCAGGAGACCGGGCAGTTCCCCCGGGGCGTGAGCGACCTGTCGGTCGGGGACTACGACGGCATCGGCGTCGTCACGTTCGTCACCAACAACGACGCGTCGGCGCTCTGCGTGCAGCTGTCCGTGCCGGACGCCAAGCGCAGCGTGTACTCCGCCGACCCCGGGCAGGTCACCGAGGGCGCCTGTGACATGGACCGCGTCCGGTGAGCCCGCTCGTGCAGCGCTTCCGCGCCGTGGTCGCCATGTGGATCTTCGTCGGCGGCGGTGGGTTCCTGCTGGCCGGGTTCCTCGGCCTCGCGTTGCTGACCCAGACGGGTCCGTTCGCGGCCGCGTCGACCTTCTCCGCCGCCGCCGAGTTCGCACCCGGCGCCGAGATCAAGGTGCGGGACACCGGCGTACGCCCCGGCAACATCCTCATCCTCGCGTCGCCGGCCGACGTGGACCCCGCCACCGTCCGGTGCACCGCGAAGAGCCGCGTCTACACCAGCGGCGAGCAGCGCAGCAGGGAGCTGACCGGGGCCCGGCCCGAGGGGACAGCGTCGGTGATGACCGACCGCGGTGACCCGCGGTTGTTCACTCCGGTGCTGGCCACCGAGGGCATCACCTGGATGGACACCGACTTCGTGAGCTGCACCGGTGACGGCGTGGAGGCGTTCACGCTGACGTCGGCGAAGGGCCTGCAGAGCGACCGGTTCCGGCTCGGCGCCGGCCTGCTGCTCATGCTGCTCGCGCCGGTGTTCGCCGGGTTCGGCTGCCTCGCGCTGTACTTCACCCGGAAGTGGAACCGGGAGGCGGCGCTGCGCGGCGGCTCGACGAGCTGGCCCTACCGGTGACCGGGATGCGCCTGCACGTGGGCTGTGCCATGTGGACGCACAAGTCCTGGTCCGGCCGCTTCCTGCCGCATCCGCTGCCCGCGCACGAGCGGCTGCGCGCGTACGCCGCGTGGTGCGACGCTGTGGAGGGCAACACCACGTTCTACGCCACCCCGGCCCGCCGGACGGTGGCGTCCTGGGCCGAGCAGACCGATCCGGGCTTCCGCTTCCTGCCGAAGCTGCCGAAGGTGGTCACGCACGAGCGCCGGCTCACCGGCGGCGAAGCGGAGCTGCGGGCGTTCCTGCACGCCATGGAGCCGCTCGGCCCCCGGGTCGACGCGCTCTGGATCCAGTTGCCCGGCTCGTTCGGCCCCGACGACGTGCCCGACCTCGACCGGTTCCTGCGCACGCTGCCCGCCACCCACAGGTACGCCGTCGAGGTCCGCCACCCGGCCTTCTTCACCGAGGCCGGTGCGGTACGCGCGCTGGAGGCGACGCTGCACCGGGCCGGCGCCGAATGGATCCCGTTCGACACCACCGCGTTCTTCCGGACGCCGCCGACCAGCGACGCGGAGCGGGAGGCGTGGACGCGCAAACCGCGTCTTCCGCTGCGTACCCGGGCGCTGACCGACCGGCCCGTCGTGCGCTACCTCGGCCGGGACGACCCGGCCCGCACCGTCGAGGGCTGGCAGCCGTGGCTCGACGTGGTCACCGGCTGGCTGCGGGAGGGCCGCTCGCCGACCGTGTTCGTGCACACACCGGACAACGCGGACGCGCCCGAGCTGGCCCGCCGCTTCCACGACCAGGTCCGCGAGCGGGTGCCCGGGCTCGCGCCGCTGCCGGAACCGGAGCCGGTCGGCCCGGCCACGCTGTTCTGAGCGCCGGATGGGATCGCCGACGCGGCCGGGCACACGCGCGCCCGGCCGGACGGTCCGCGCAGCCCGGCCACGCGGACCCGGCACCGGACCTCAGCCCGGCCGGCCGCCCTCCGGCGGGGGCAGGCGATCGTCGTACACGCCGGAGGGGCCTGTGTACCGCTCGCCACGCAGGAACGGCAGCGGGTTCGGAGTGCAGCCGTGCAGGCCGAGTGTCTGCTGCTGCATCACCGGCGCCGGCCGGCCCCGCCCCGGGCAGCGCTCGTGCCCGTGACCCAGGCGGTGGCCGACCTCGTGGTTGACCACGTACCGGCGGTACGCGGCGAGGTCGCTCCCGTACGCGGGCGCGCCGAGCACCCAGCGGGCCACGTTCACCACCACCCGGCCCCCGTTACGGCAGGACGTGTACCGGTCCAGGCCGTCCCCGCACAGGTCGTCGCGCGTACCGGGGGTCGCGAGGTAGACGGTGAAGTCGGCGGGCTCACGGGCGCCGACGCGGCGCAGGGCGATCCGTCCGTCGGTCGTCCAGCCACCCGGGCCGGCGAGGATGCCGGTGACCTGCGCCCCGAAGTCGGCCGCCGGCAGACCCGTGATGTCGCGCTCCACCGCCACCCGGTAGCGCAGCAGCTTGCCCGTACCCCCTGTGGTGGCCGGCTCGGCGGCGGCGAACCGCCACCGGTTGCCGCCCTCGGCGGGATAGCCGATCCGCGCCGGCCGGGGCCGGACGGGCGCCGCCGCCGACGCGGCCGGCGCGGCAGCGGACGGCCCGGCCGGCCCGGACAGCGCGACAGCGGGCTGGTCGGCCACCGCCGGTGTGCAGCCGGCCAGCGCCACCGCCAGCGCGATCACCGCCGCGCCGCCGCGTGTCCGGTCCACGGTCCTGGTCATCTCGTCTCCCCTCGGTGCCCGGTCGGGGGCACGGGGATGAGGACGGGTGATCCGTCGCGAAAGTTGGTCCGGCGGGGACTCAACCTTTTCCGCGTCCCGCACGTCCCTACCGGGGTGAGAGGTGCAGAGGACCGGCATGGCCCGGGGTGACGCGGAGTTCGTCGAGTTCGCGCGGGCGTCCTCCGCGCGGCTGACGCACGCCGCCTTCCTCATGACCGGCAACCACCACCACGCCGAGGACGCCGCCCAGACCGCGCTGGTGCGCACGTACGCGTCCTGGTCCCGGATCCGCAACGGCGACCCGTACGGCTACGCCCGCTCGGTGCTGGTGAACCACCTCGTCGACACCTGGCGGCGGCCGATCCGCGAATACCCGAGCGACGACCTGCCGGAGCGCCACGGCGGCGACATGGCCGAGGAGGTGGCGACGCGGCGGTGGCTGGTCACCGCGCTCGGCACGCTCACCGCGCGCGAACGCGCCGTCGTCGTGCTACGGCACTACTTCGACCTACCGGAGGCTCAGGTGGCCCACGAACTCGACGTGTCGGTCGGCACCGTCAAGAGCACCTCGTCGCGGGCGCTGGAGAAGCTGCGTACCGCCGGCCTGTCCGCACCGCGACCGCAGGAGACGTGCCGGTGACCGAGATGGACGAGCTGCGCCGCGTGATGCGGGTGACCGAGCGGGCCGACGGCCTGGACATCGCGGACATCATGCGCCGGGGCCGCCGGCTGCGCCGCCGCCAGCGGATCGGCACCGGGGTCGCGGCGGCGGTGGCGACCGTCGCGGTGGCGGTCGGGGTCACCGCCGTGGCGTCGCGGCCCGGCCCGCCGGACCTGCCGGCCGGGGAGCCGGTCGCCACCGCGTCCGCCGCCACTCCCCCGCCCTCGCCGACCGCCGCGCCGGCCCCGACCGAGGCGCCGCCGCAACCGCTCGGGACCGTCGTGGGAAGCGGCATCCGGTACGGCGCCGACGAGCGCGTGTTCTTCGTGGTCCCGGTGGACGTGCCGGAACTGCCGCGCGTGACGATCGGCCTGGTCGCCGGGCGGCGCGCGCCGGACGGCCGCCTGACCTCCGACTTCCTGGTCAACGACGTGTCCGGCAGCGACCGCCGGGCGGGGTTCCACGAGATCGGGTACGACCAGCAGCGAGCGCCTGCCGACACGTCCGTCCCCACGTTCGGCTATTTCGTCGGCCCGGCCGCCCGCATCGTCGGGACAGTCGACGGCCGGCAGGTCGACGCGAAGCTGGCCCGCTGGAGCGAGGACCCCCAGGTGGTGATCTTCTGGTTCGACCCGGAAACCCTCACCCCGGGAACCCCGCTGGACGGCATCACCGCCCAGGACTCCAAGGGCCGCCGCCTGTAGCCCACCCTCTCCCTCCCCCTCCCCCCTCCCCCTCTCCCGGTGATCAAGGAGTTTGCGGACTGACGCCACCCTGATGAGGACACAAACTCCTTGATCACCGGGGTCAGGAGGGCGAGGCGTGAGAGCCGAGCCCGCCCCAGACTCCGTGATTCGCCGCCCGAGCCGCCCCGCCCACCCTCCCCCGTCCCGACAGCCCGAGCCGCCAGCAGATCTTGGTACGAAACGGCCCCAATGAGGGCACTTTCGTACCAAGATCCACTACTCCCGGGATACGGACCACGCATCTCGGACCCGACGCGCCTGGGATGGGCAGGTGAGGTGGCGACCGGCAGCCCCTGCCCCCCGCTCGCGGTGATCTTGCACTTTCTGCCCGGCCAGATGGGGCATTCAGGACATCGACAGGGCCGCAAGTGCAAGATCGCGGGAGCGGGGAGCGGGGAGCGGGCGGGTGGGGGGTGGAAGGAGACGCGGGGTGGGGGTGTGAGGATCGGGGGCATGCGTGCTGTGGTGTTCGAGCGGTTCGGGGTGCGGCCGGAGATTCGCGACGTGGACGATCCGACGCCGGCGCCGGACGGGGTGGTCGTCCGGGTCGGTGCGACCGGCCTGTGCCGCAGCGACTGGCACGGCTGGCAGGGGCACGACCCGGACATCCGCCTGCCCCACGTACCGGGGCACGAGTTCGCCGGTGTCGTCGTGGCGGCCGGCGCGGACGTCCGCGGGTGGCGGCCCGGCGACCGGGTGACCGCGCCGTTCGTCTGCGCGTGCGGGCGGTGCCCGTCCTGCCTGGCCGGCGACCAGCAGGTCTGCGAGCGGCAGACCCAGCCGGGCTTCACCGGATGGGGCTCGTTCGCCGAGCTGGTCGCGGTACGGCACGCCGACGTCAACCTGGTCCGGCTGCCGGACGAGCTGGACGAGGCGGCCGCCGCCGCGCTCGGCTGCCGGTTCGCCACCGCGTTCCGGGCTGTCGTCGCGCAGGGCCGGGTGGCGGCGGGCGAGTGGGTCGCAGTGCACGGCTGCGGCGGCGTCGGCCTGTCCGCGGTCATGGCCGCGGCGGCGAGCGGCGCGCGTGTGGTGGCCGTGGACGTCTCCCCCGCCGCGCTGGAGCTGGCCCGCCGCAGCGGCGCCGCCGTCTGCCTGGACGCGAGCGCGCTCGGCGGTCCCGGCGAGGTGGCCGCCGCGATCCGGGAGGCCACCGGCGGGGGCGCCCACCTCTCCCTCGACGCGCTGGGCAGTCACGCCACCTGCGTGGCGTCGATCGAGGGCCTGCGCCGGCGCGGCCGGCACGTGCAGGTCGGGCTGCTGCCCGCCGCGCAGGGCCGCCCGGCGCTGCCGATGGACCTGGTGATCGCGTACGAGCTGGAGCTGCGCGGCAGCCACGGCATGGCGGCGCACGCGTACCCGGAGATGCTGCGGCTGGTCACCGCCGGGGTGCTGCGCCCGGGCGAACTGGTCACCCGCACCGTCGACCTGGCCGCCGCGCCCGATGCGCTGGCCACCATGGACCGGCCGGCAGTCGCCGGGATGTGCCTGATCGAGCCCTGAGAACGGGCACGGGCCGGCCCGGCGCCGGGAGACCCGGCGCGGACCGGCCCGCGAGGCCGCGTGATCGTCAGTCGGTGACGGTCACCGTGACGGTACGGGGCGGCTGCTGGTACTGCCCCCGGTTGTCCATGCCGCGGATCGTCACCGTGTACGTGCCGGCCGGGATCACCGGCGACGTGTACGCGAAGTTCGACCCCGGCGAGCCCGGGCTGGTGAGGAACGTGGCGATCCACGGCCAGTTGCTCGGCGCGCCCGCCCGGCCGAACGTGCCGGCGGAGTTCATGCCCTGCCCGGCGCTGTTGCCGATCTGCACCTCGACCTTCTGCATGCCGCCGTCGTCCACGGCCCGGCCGGTGATCACGATCCGGCCGCCGGTGTACGCCTGGCCCTCGACCGGAGTGATGCTCGGCTCCAGCGTCGGGTCGGTGTCACCCGGGTAGACCAGGTAACGGGCGGTCGCGCCGCTGGTCGAGTTGTCCTGCTGACCCGAGGTGTCCACGGCCCACGCCTCGACGCTGTAGGTGCCCCGGGTGGGCAGGTCGATCGAGAGCGTGAACCCGGTGCTGGTCGCGCCGGGCGAGGCGAGCGTCGCGTCGACGGTGGCGAACGCGGCGGCCATGGTGCCGTTGGGCTGCACGTACCGGCCGGTGTCCAGGTCGCGCAGCGCGATCCGGACCGCCCGCACACCCTTGTCGTCGGTGGCGGTGCCGGCCAGGTCCAGGTGCAGCTGGTCGATGTCCTGGTTGGTGCCGGTGAAGCTGAGCAGCCCGTTGGGGAAGGCGTCGCCCGGCACCTGGGCGGTGACGGTGAGCCGGCCCATGTTGGTGCTGGACGTGGTCAGGCCGAGCTTGTCGGTCGCCCGTACCCGGAAGTCGTAGACGCCCGGGGTGAGCGGCACCGTGGTGAACGACCAGTCGAACGTCGCGGCGTCGAGGTTGGTCGGCGAGATCCGGTGGTAGCCGGCGACCGAGTCGGCGCCCCACGTACCGTCGCTGGCGAGCGCCTCGCGGGTGGTGTTGTTGCGCAGATAGATCTCGACCGACTTCAGGGCGTCGTCGTCGCGCGCCGTACCGGCGAACGTGATCGTGCCGCCGGGCGCGACGGTGAGCGGCGCCGGGTTGCCCGGCGGGGTCATCGCCACCGGCGAGGTGATCGCCACGGTCGGCGGTACACCGGTGGCGGAGACGGTCCAGTCGCGGGTGTCGCCGCGCAGGTCGCTCTGCCCGGTCGTGTCGACGGCGGTGGCGGTCATCTTCCACTGCCCCTCGATCGGCAGCGTGACCTCGTACTGCCAGGTGGCGGACGTCGCGCCGATCACGTCCGGCTCGCCGCGGAAGGTGTTGTAGACCGCGGCGACGGTGCCGTCGTCCTGCAGGTACCTGTTGTCCGGGGTGCGGAACGAGTAGATCAGCGAGTTGACGCCCTTGTCGTCGGTGGCGGTGCCGGAGGCCACGAACGTCTGCGTGGCGACCAGGCCGGCCGCCGGCGAGCCGATCCGGGTCGTCGGCGGCAGGTCGTCGAAGCGGAACGCCTCGATCTTCTTGACCGCCTTGGTGGTGTCGCCGGCGCCGTTGCGGTCGAACGTCTTGGCCTGCAACTGGTAGACCCCGGCCGGCAGCGTCACCGGCAGGCTCCACGTGGTGGA
Source organism: Micromonospora sp. CA-248089 (assembly GCF_050948515.1). Classification (NCBI taxonomy): domain Bacteria; kingdom Bacillati; phylum Actinomycetota; class Actinomycetes; order Micromonosporales; family Micromonosporaceae; genus Micromonospora; species Micromonospora sp. CA-248089. The sequence continues at coordinate 2,150,820 of NZ_CP192016.1, read as the reverse complement.
GGTGGCGTTCGGCGCGGCGACCGTCGTGTTGATCGCCTTGAACGCGCCCCAGGTGGTCATGTCGGCCTGGAGGTACTTGCCGCTGTTGCGGTCCTGGATCTCCAGCTGGACCCGGGCCACTCCGGCCGGGGCGAGCGCCTGACCGCTGATGGTGAACGACTCGCCCGCCGGCTTCACCGCGCCCTCGATCGGCGTGGTGATCGTGGTGTCCAGCGCCGCCGGCGCGGGCTCCTTGGAGAGGTCGAAGAAGGCCACCCGGCCGGTCGTCTTGCCGCCCTTGACGTTGCCGTCACCGCCGACGAGCAGGCCGCGCGAGGTGGCGAGCATCGCCTTCTCGCCCTCGTACGAGTTGGAGCCGGGGTTCCACTCCAGGGCGGTGCCGGTGAGCGGGTCCAGCGCGCCGAGGTGGTCGCGGCGGACCACCTGGTCGCCGAGGCCGTAGCCGCTGAGTCCCTGGCCGGTGCCGTAGCCGACGTTGTCCAGGCCGGGCCACGGCACGTTCGACGTGGGCGACTCCTGCCAGCTGAAGTGACCGCCGACGTAGACGGCGGTGTCGGTGATCGCCACCGAGTAGATGCTGTCGAAGTGCCGGGAGATCCAGAGCGGCTCGACGTTGTCGTTTCCGGTCAGCGAGTACGCGATGGCGGTGTCGTTGATCGGCGGACGGTCACCGCCGGAGCCGCTGGTGACCACGAAGTACGAGTCGTCCGGGGCGATGTCACCGGCGAAGACCCGCTGGATGCCGCCGACGAAGGAGAGGTTGTCCTCCCACAGCCGGGTACGCCAGGGCAGCAGCGCCTTGCTGGCCGTACCGATGAGCGCCACGCCGTAGCGGTCCTGGCCGGCGATCTGGCGGCCGGTGTGCACGACCAGCAGCTTGCTGCGGTCGTGGGTGAGCTTGAGCTGCTGCACGGTGAGCATGCCGCCGACGCCGATGCCGCCGGTCAGCGGCAGGTTGAAGCCGGTGTCGACGGCGCCGGTGGTGGGGTTGAGCGCGGCCAGGCCGCTGCGGCTGACCCCGTTGACGGTGGCGAACTGGCCGCCGACGTAGACGGCGTTGCCGCTGACCGCGAGCGCGGTGGCCCGCGCGTTGGCGGTGGCGGTGAACGCGGCGATCGGCGCGCCGTTGGTCGGGTTCAGCCGGGCGATCTTGCGCTTGGTGACCCCGTTGATCGTGTTGAACGCGCCGGCGATGTAGAGCGACGAGCCGTCCGGCGACGCCTCCACCGCGGCGACCGCGCCGTCGATGACCGGCTTGAACCCGGTGTCCACCTTGCCGGTGTCCAGGTTGTACGACGCCAGGGACCGCTGCGTGATCGCGGACCCGCCGACGTTCGCGATCGATGTGAACGTGCCGGCGATGAAGACGCGGTTGCCGATCACCTCGATGTCGGTGATCTCGCCGTTGGTGATCCGCGGCGTGTCGGTGCGGGGCGTGGTCGGCATCAGCCGGGTGTCCCCGGGGGTGACCAGCGCACGGGTCGCGGTGGTACGCGCGGCGCCGAGCGCGGCGTTGCTCCCCGTCGCCTGGGCGCCGGTACGGCCGGCCACGCCGGCGTCCCGCACGGTGACGGTGGCGGCGAGCGCCGGCACTCCCGCCACCACGACCGCGCCGGCGGCGACGACCGCCACCGCGCGAAGCCAAACTCGCATCGAGACAACTCTCCCTGTCCGCCGGGACGGCCCCCTCGGGTGATTCCCGATTCCCCTCCGTCCGCGTGCCGGACGCCACCGTAGGAGGCAAAGACCTCTCGCGATACGTGCCGCACCGGTAATCGACCGGTCGCCATCAATTCCGGCCACACCGGTAGGACGCCTCCACCGATCGGGTCACCCGCTGTCACCGTCCGGCCGTGCGCGGCGTCGGCACGCGACGCCGATCGGCCACAGCGGACCCAGAGTCAGTCGCCCCGCACCCGGGGGTGGCGGTGGTCGGTCAGCCGCAGGCCGACGCCGCGTACCGCCGCGATGGTGACGCCTGTGCCCAGCTCGTCGAGCTTTCGGCGCAGCCGCTTCACCAGGGACTGCACGTCGGCCCGGCCGTGCGTCGGCGCGTCGTGCCAGACCGCGTGGTGCAAGTCGGCGTAGCTCCACACCCGTACCGGCTCGGCGGTGAGGCAGGTCAGCAGGTCGCGCTCCAGCCGGGTCAGGGCGGTCTCGCGGTTGCCCCACCGGGCGGTGGACCGGGCCGCGTCGATCACCAGCGCGCCGTCCGGCGCGGGCTTGTCCCGGGGTACGGGCCGGACCGGCGCGACGGCCGGCGCCAGCGCGGGGGCCGGGGCGGGCGCGCCGGTCATGATCAACTCGCGCAGCTCGTCGAGATCGGCGACCATCAGAAGGGGCGCGACGCCGTCCAGCAACTCGGTCAGCCGCAGCCGCTCGGCCGGCGACGACGTCACCCCGATGACGAGCGAGAAGGGGCGCTCCGACGGGTCGGTGCCGGAGTCCGCCGCGTTCGTGCCGTCAGTCGTCACCGCGCCCCACCGTGACTAAAACTGTCAACAGGCCGCCCATTCCGGGGGCCTGTTGGTGACATGTTGCTCACGTACGGTCATTGATCGTTCCTTACTGTCGATCATAGTGTCCACTCAGGCGTCCGGCGCAGACCCGCACGGCGCCTAGGGGGCCTGGGGGGTTCTTTTCACACCGGTGTCGCAGTCGGGAGTTCGTCTCCTGGCCCTTCTGCCATGGCTCGATCATCAGCGGGTCATCGGAACAGGAGGCAGCACCGATGCTGAGACGTCCACACAGATGGGGCCCGGCCCGGCGGCTGGTGAGCGCGGGCGCGGCCCTGGTGCTCGCCGCCACCACGCTGGCCGTGACCGGCACGGCGGCACAGGCCGAGACCGGCGCGGGCGCGTCGGCCGACGACAAGATCCGTCCCGAACTCACCCGCCAGCTCCAGGGCAAGAGCGAGGGTGACTTCTGGATCCACTTCGGCGCCAAGGCGGACCTGAGCAAGGCCGCCGCGATCAAGGACTGGAACGAGCGCGGTGCCGCCGTCGCGGCGGCGCTGAAGAAGACCGCCGCCGACAGCCAGTCGAAGATCCGCGCCGAGCTGGACCGCTCGGGTACGAAGTACCAGACCTTCTGGGCGACGAACGCCATCAAGGTCACCGACGGCTCGCTGACCATGGCGCAGAACTTCGCCGCCCACTCCGAGGTGGACGGCCTGTACGCGCCGGTGGAGTACAAGCTGCCGGAGACCACCCCCGGCACCGACGAGAAGACGGCGAACGCCCTGGAGTGGGGCATCGCCAACATCAACGCCGACGACGTGTGGTCCCAGTACGGCGTCAAGGGCGCCGGGATCACCGTGGCGAGCATCGACAGCGGCGTCCAGTTCGACCACCCGGCGCTGGTGAACTCGTACCGGGGCAACAACGGTGACGGCACCTTCGACCACGACTACAACTGGTTCGACGCCGCCGGCGAGTGCGCCACCGCGCCGTGCGACTCCGACGGCCACGGCACGCACACCATGGGCACCATGGCCGGTGCCGACGGGGCCAACCAGATCGGTGTCGCCCCCGAGGTCAAGTGGATCGCCGCGAACGGGTGCTGCCCGTCCGACGACGCGCTGGTCTCCTCCGGGCAGTGGATGCTGGAGCCCACCGACCTCAACGGGCAGAACCCGGACGTCAGCAAGCGGCCGAACATCATCAACAACTCGTGGGGCACCAGGACGCCGTCGAACGAGCCGTTCATGGAGGACATCACCGACGCCTGGACCGCATCCGGCATCTTCGGCGTCTGGTCCAACGGCAACAACGGCCCGTCCTGCCAGACCAGCGGCTCGCCGGGCAGCCTGGCCAGCAACTACTCGGCGGGCGCGTACGACGTCAACAACAACATCGCCAGCTTCTCGTCCCGGGGCACCGGGCAGAACGGTGAGATCAAGCCGAACATCTCGGCGCCGGGTGTGAACGTGCGCTCCAGCGTGCCGACCGACTCGTACGCCAGCATCAGCGGCACCTCGATGGCGGCGCCGCACCTGGCCGGCGCGATCGCGCTGCTCTGGTCGGCGGCGCCCACCCTGGTCGGGGACGTCACGGCGACCCGCGCGCTGCTCGACGACGCGGCCATCGACAAGGGTGACACCCAGTGCGGCGGCACCACCGACGACAACAACGTCTACGGCGAGGGCCGCCTGGACGCGCTCGCGCTGCTCGCCGCCGCCCCGATCGGCGACAACGGCACGCTGGCCGGCAAGGTCAGCGACGCCGCCACCGGCGCGGGCATCGCCGGGGCCACCGTCACCGTGTCCGGCGCGGCGGACCGCACGCTGACCACCGGCGCGGACGGGACGTACTCGTCGCTCCTGCCGGCCGGCGACTACCAGGTGGTCGTCTCGGCGTTCGGGTACGCGACCCGCACGCTGTCGGCGACGATCACCGCGAACACGACGACCACGCTCGACGTGGCGCTCACCGCGGTGGCGAGCGTGACGGTCAGCGGGCAGGTCACCGACGGGCCCGGGCACGGCTGGCCGCTGTACGCGAAGGTGAGCGTCGAGGGCACGCCGATCTCCGACTACACCACGCCGGCGACCGGCCGCTACAGCCTGTCGCTGCCGTCCGGGGCCACCTACCGGCTCACTGTCGAACCGCAGTACGCCGGCTACCTGACCACCACCAAGGAGATCACCGTCGGCACGGGCAACGCCGTCGCCAACATCGCGGTGCAGGCGAACCCGGAGGCGTGCACCACCGCCCCCGGCTACACGACCAGCTCCGACGGCGAGTACGAGACGTTCGACGGCACGGGCGTGCCGGACGGCTGGACCGTGGTGGACAACGCCGGCACCGGCCAGGTCTGGGAGTTCACCGACGCCGGTGAGCGCGGCAACCTGACCGGCGGCAGCGGTAACTTCGCCATCATCGACAGCGACAACTACGGCAGCGGCGGGCGGCAGGACACGTCGCTGGTCAGCCCGGTGGTCGACCTGACCGGCGTCACCGCGCCGGTGATCCGGTTCAACCAGGACTACAACTGGCTCAACAGCGACCGGGCGGACGTCGACCTGAGCCTGGACGGCGGCACCACGTGGAGCAACGTGCTGCGGCAGGCGGCCGACGTACGCGGCCCGCGGGTGACCGAGGTGCCGATCCCGCAGGCGGCCGGCCAGTCGCAGGTGCGGGTGCGCTTCCACTACTACGAGGCGAGCTGGGAATGGTGGTGGCAGGTCGACAACGTGCTCATCGGCAGCAAGCTCGTCTGCAAGCCGGTGAACGGCGGCCTGGTGCTCGGCCACGTCCGCGACAAGAACGACAACGGCTACGTCAACGGCGCCACGGTGACCAGCAAGGACCGCCCGGCGGAGAAGGCCACCACAGTGGCCACGCCGGACGACACCGAGCTGCCCGACGGCTTCTACTGGATGTTCTCGTCGCTGACCGGGACGCACCCGTTCACCGCCAGCGCCGGCAACTACGTGAGCCAGACCAAGCAGGTGACGGTCGAGGAGGACTGGGCCACCGCGGCCAACTTCCAGCTCGCCGCCGGCCGGCTGTCGGTGAAGCCGACCTCGATCACCGGCACGGTCCGGATGCCCAGCGGGAAGGTCAGCAAGACCTTCACCGTCACCAACACCGGCGGGGCCCCGGTCACCGCCGAGTTCAGTGAGCGCGACGGCGGGTTCGTGCTGCAGCGGGCCGACGGTTCCCAGTTGTCCCAGCAGCAGGTGCTCGGCTCCACCGGCGCGCCGCTGCAGCGGCTGACCGCCGCCACCTCGTTCGCGGCCCGCTCGTCGGGCAAGTCGTCGAACGCGATCGCCGCCGCCGCACCCCAGGCGGACCCGTGGACCACCATCCCGGGCTACCCGGCGAACGTGATGGACAACCGGGTCGTCACCGTCGACGGCTCCGTCTACTCCATCGCCGGTGGCGACGGCACCGCGTCGAGCGCCAAGAACTACCGGTACGACCCGATCGCCCAGACGTGGACCGGGATCGCCGACCTGCCCGGCGCGCGCAACGCCATGACCGTCGGGGTGGTCGACGGCAAGATCATCGCCACCGGCGGCTGGGGCGCCGCCGGTCCGGACGCCGCCACCTTCTCGTACGACCCGGCGGCGAACACCTGGACCCGCAAGGCCGACAACCCGGCGCCGCGCTCGGCAGCCGGCCAGGCGGTCGCGGGCGGCAAGCTGTACGCGATCGGCGGCTGCACCACCGCGAGCTGCACGCCGATGGCCAACTCGGTGGTCCGGTACGACCCGGGCGCCGACGCCTGGGAGACGCTGCCGGCGTACCCGAAGTCGGTGGCGTTCCTGTCCTGCGGCGGGATCGACGGCATCGTCTACTGCACCGGCGGCAACGACGGAACCACGTCGCAGAAGGTCGGTTACGCCTTCGACCCGGCCGCAAACGCCTGGACCGCCATCCCGGACGCGCCGGCCGACAGCTGGGCCTCCTCGTACGCGGTGGCCAATGGCAAGCTCCTGGTCGTCGGCGGGTCGCAGGGCGGCGCCATCACCAACGCCGGCTTCGCGTTCGACCCGGCGACCAACTCGTGGGCCAACCTGCCCAACGCCAACACCGCCCGCTACCGGGGTGGCGCGGCCTGCGGGTTCTACAAGATCGGCGGTTCGTCGGGCAGCTTCACGGCCACCAAGGACAGTGAGGTCCTGCCCGGCTTCGGCGAGTGCTCGGAGGCCGCCGCCGACGTGAGCTGGCTGACCGTCGACAAGTCGAAGGTCACGCTGGCGCCGGGTGAGAAGGTCACCGTCACCGTCACGATGACGGCGAACGTCGACCAGCCGGGCACGTACTCCGCGTCGGTGGCGATCAAGGAGGACACTCCGTACACCGTCGAGCCGGTGGCGGTGACCATGATCGCGCAGCCGCCGACCACCTGGGGCAAGCTGTCCGGCACGGTCTCCGGCACGAGCTGCCAGGGCACCACCGCGCCGCTGGCGGGCGTGACAGTGCAGGTCGACTCCTGGGCGAACTCGTACACCTTCACCACCGACGCCCAGGGCCGGTACGCCTACTGGATGGACCGGCGCAACAACCCGCTGACCCTGATCGTCGCGAAGGACGGCTGGAAGCCCCAGACGCGCCAGACGAAGATCAACAGCAGTACGCCCACGGTGGAGGACTTCACCCTCTCCCCCACCCGCTGCTGACCTCAGCACCGACGAGGACGGCCCGCCCGGCACACACCGGGCGGGCCGTCCCACTCCTGTTGATCTGCGAGCCCGGCGAGATCTTGGTACCAAACGGCCCCCATAAGGGCACTTTCCTGCCAAGATCTCCGCCAATCCCACCACGCGGAACGCGCGTCTCGCCTGACGGGAGGCTCGTCGCGGCAACCAGCCGCACGAGGATCTCCGGCACACACCCGCGCCTCCACCGGCGGCGGATCTTGCACATGCGGCCCTGGCAAAGTGCGCCAAAGGGACACCCCCGGGGCCAAAAGTTCAAGATCGCCGGACCGGACCGGACCGGACCGGGCCGGGCCGGGCCGGGGTGGGGCGGGGCGGGCGGGGGCGCGGTCAGGGAGTGAGGCGGAAGCCTACGCCTCGGACGGCGTGGATCGTGGCGGAAGCGTCGAGGCGGCCCAGCTTGCGGCGGAGGCGGCGGACCACCGAGTGCATGTCCGAGCGCCGTCCGAGGTGGTCGTTGCCCCACACGGTGCGGTGCAGCCGGGCGTACGTCCACACCTGGCCGGGCGTGCCGGCGAGGCAGACCAGCAGGTCGTGCTCCAGCGGCGTCAGCCCGATCTCCCGCTCCCGCCAGCGCAGCACCCGCCGGTCGGAGTCGACGGCCAGATCACGCCCGGGCGGCTCGGCCGGTGTCTCGGCCTCCACGGCCGCGGGCGGCGGGGTGAGCGCGGGCCGACGTACCAGGTCGAGGAAGCGACGGGCCTGGTGGGCGCTGGAGACGATCAGGAACGACTCGGTGCCGCCGAGCAGTTGGGCGAGCTGCCGGCGCTCGGCCGACGAGGACGCGATGCCGATGACCAAGGACGGGAGCCCTGTCATCCGTTCCCACCTTTCCGGCAGGCCGAACCACAACGCCGGGCGGCCGCCAGGCACGACGTTGCGGAGGCACCTGGCTTGCGGAGTTCGACCCGAGGGGTGCGGGAGCTGCGGTTTCGTGAGGCTTCGGGGTGAACTACCGGGATCATATAGCCGGGCACCGATGATTGGTATAGCAGTTAACGTCGATGTAACTGCCTGCAACAAGGTGTTCGAGGCAACCTGCGCCGGGCCGGTTTCGCCACGCGCGTACCGATGAGAGCCGGGAGGTACGGCGGTCCAATGCGTGTGATCACCCACCTGCTCTGTCTGGCCGACGGGACGCCCACCCGCGCGGACATCGCGGCGCGCTGCGCCGAACTGGCCGAGGCGCTGCGTGGCCGCGACGGGGGCGTGGTGGTGTGCGACGTGTCCGCCGTGACCGCACCCGACCTGGTCACCGTCGAGGTGCTGGCGCGGATGCGCCTGACCGCGCGGCGGTTCGGCTGGCGGCTGGAGGTACGCGGCGCGGGCGACGACCTACGCGAGCTCGCGGGCCTGCTCGGGCTGGCCGGCGCCCTCCTCCAGCCGGGCGGGCAGCCCGAACAGCGGGAACAGGCGGTCGACGTCGAGGAAGTTGTTGAGCGACGTGATCCGGTCGCCGGAGACGCCGAGCACGATCAACGCCCAGGGCACGTGGCCTGAGCCGTCGGGGTCACGCCGGTAGTGCCCGAACGCGGGCATCCCGTTGGCGGCGGTCGGTACGAGGCGGGAGCCGCGGCAGCCGCTGCCGGTGCCCGCCATCCACGCCGCGATGTGCTCGGGGCCGTGCAGCCACAGCGGCAGCGGCGGCATCGACAGCGTCGCGTCCTCGTGCAGCAGGGCGGTGAGCGCCGTCAGGTCGTACGCCTCGAAGGCGCGCACGTAGCGCGCGAGCAGCGCCTGCTGCTCGGCGTCGAGCGGCCGGCGCACGTCGGCCTCGGTGTCGGCGGAGGCGAGCGTGGCCCGCGCCCGCTGCAGGGCGCTGTTGACGCTCGCCACCGACGTGTCGAGCAGTTCGGCGACCTCCTGCGCCGACCAGGCCAGCACCTCGCGCAGGATGAGCACTGCGCGCTGCTTCGGCGGCAGGTGCTGCAGCGCCGCGACGAACGCCAGCCGGACCGACTCCCGGCCGGCGACCACCTCGGCCGGGTCGGCGACCTCCGGCAGCACCCGGTCGTCGGGCGCCGGACCGAGCCAGATCTGCTCCGGGCGCGGCTCGCCGGGGTGGGTGGCGGTGCCGACGCCGGCCGGGCCGAGGTCCATCGGCCGGACCCGGCGCTGCGCGCTGGTGGACATGGTGAGGCAGACGTTCGTCGCGATCCGGTAGAGCCAGGTCCGCAGCGCGGACCGCCCCTCGAACTTGTCGAAGTTGCGCCAGGCCCGGACGAACGTGTCCTGCACCGCGTCCTCGGCCTCGAAGGCCGAACCCAGCATCCGGTAGCAGTAGCCGGTCAGCTCCGACCGGTACGCCTCGAGTTGCGCCTCGACGGGGACGCTCGCCACCTCGCTCACCTGGCTGAAACTAGCCCACATGCTGCGTGAACGCGAGCACGTTCGAGCCCGTGCCGATGAGTACGCCCGGCCCGCGCGGTCCAACTGTCGTCAGGTCACCACGTCCGAGGAGCACCGATGACCACAGCGCAGCGCGACGAGACCCACGCCCCGGGGCGGTACGCCGACGTCAACGGCGTCCACCTGTACTACGAGACGCACGGTGCCGGGCGGCCGATGATCCTGCTGCACGGCGGCCTCACCTCGGGTGAGATGTTCGCGCCGATCCTGCCCACGCTGGCCGCGAAGCACCAGGTCGTCGTGGTGGACCTCCAGGGCCACGGCCGCACCGCCGACGTGGACCGGCCGCTCGACATGGCGCTGATGGCCGACGACGTCGCCGCGCTCATCGACCACCTCGGGCTGGACCGCCCGGACGTGGTCGGCTTCTCCCTCGGCGGCGGCGTCGCCCTGCACACCGGTTTCCGGCACCCGGAGAAGGTGGGCCGGCTGGTCGCCGCGTCCGCGCACATCCGCCGTGACGCCGTGTACCCGGAACTGCTGGCGCAGCAGGGGCAGGTGAACGCCGCGGCGGCCGAGTACATGAAGGACACGCCGATGTACGAGCTGTACCAGCGGGTCGCGCCGCGTCCGGAGGACTTCCCCCGGCTGCTCGACAAGATCGGCGAGGCGATGCGGAAGGACTTCGACTTCACCGAGCAGGTACGCGCCCTGCGGGTGCCGACACTCGTGGTCGCCGCCGACGCCGACATGGCCCCGCCGAGCCACTTCGTCGAGGTGTTCGGGCTGCTCGACGGCGGCCTCCGCGACGGCGGCTGGACGGGCGAGGGCCGCCCGGCGGGCGGGCACGCGCTGGCGATCCTGCCCGGCCTGACCCACTACGACATCGACCAGTCGCCGCTGTTCGCCGCGGTCACCCTGGACTTCCTCGACCGGGACCGCTGATTCCCTATCGGGGATCGGCTGTCAAGGTGGTGGCCGGCTTGACCTTGTAGGTCGGCTGGTTGGACGATCGTTGGCGGGGAAGGTCGCCTCGTTTGTCGGCGCTTTGCGCGTCTGACCTGACATGTCCCGCGAGGACTCGTTGAGGGGCCTTCCCCGCCTTCGTGTCGGTGGTTTTGGTGCTGCGCCGGCGGGCGCGGACGCTGGCGGGGACGGTCCACTGTTCGGTGATGAGCTGTTTCGCCTGCTGTGGGGTGACCGGGGTGCCGTCGAGGTCGCAGATCACGTAAGGCATGCGGCGGCGCATCACGGCCCAGAGCCGTTCGGCGAGCCGGGCCGCGACGACGCAGCTGGCCTTGAGGTGCTCGGCGCCGCGTTCGACCATCTGCTGGTGGTAGACCCGCGCGAGCTGGGGATCCTGCTTGCGGGCCCAGTCCGCGGCCCGGATCAGGGTGGCCCTGGCGAGCCGGGAGCCGGCCTTGGACATCGGCTGGCCCTTGCGGTTGGTGTCACCGGTCTCCGACGCCCGCGGCGCGAGTCCGAGGTAGGACTTGAAGTGCGCCGCCGTCGGGAACCGGGCGGCGTCACCGATCACCGCGGTCATTGCCGGTCCGCCGACCTCGGCCAGGCCGGGCAGGCTGCGGGCCAGCTGCATCGGGTCCACCCACCGGTAACAGGATTCCCGCTCGGCCGCGTGCGAGGCCAGTTCGGCGTCGATGGCGCGTAGCAGCCGCACCTCGGTCGCGATCTCCGCGGCCAGGTCGCTGAACGCGACCGCCGGATGCTCACCGTAGAGGTCGACCGCGGCCCGGGCGGCGACCAGCCACAACTCGGCCCGCGCCTGACCCTGGTGGTTGTTCGACGCTTTGACAATCAGCGCGGTCAGCCGGGCCCGCCCGAGCCGTAGCAGCGCACGCGGGTCGGCGTAGCGTTCCAGCACCGCCAGATCGGCCTTGCCCAGATCACCGGTCAGCGGCGTGCACGGCCTCACCTGCCGGACCAGGTCCTTGATCCGCACCTTGTGCTCGGACGCGGCCATCGTCAGCCGATCACACGCCCGCACCCGCCGGTCCAGTGCCGCCGCGGCCGCATCCGGCAGTTCCAGGGGCCGCAACCCGTCCGGATCGATCAACGGCAGCCGGGCCAGGGTGTCCGCGTCGATGCCGTTGGACTTCGCATGCCGCGACAGGAATCGACGCAGATCCGCGGCCTTCGCACTCGACACCCGGAACACCAGATGCCCGCGGGCGGTAAAGAACACCGCGATCGGCAACCACGCTGGCCCGGTCGGCTCCATCACCACCTCCAACCGAGTCCCGGCCTCGGCGCCTGCCAGCGCCGCCGTCTCAATCGCGGTCAGACTCTGCAGCGTCGGCTCGCACCGCCGCCTGCACACCTCCTGCCCGGCCTCGTCACGCACCCGCACCGTGTGCGCCGACGCGATCCCCAGATCGATACCGACCAACCTGCGCTGCACTTGCCGCCTCCCGCGCACCGACCAACCACCTACTCCGGCGATCCGCGCGGGAACACCGCACAACAGCCACGGTCCCAAGGAGGCAGAGCAATCCGACGACGGCTCCCACTCATGTGCTGCAACCGGGCCCGACCTCAACAGGGCCGACCCACTTCCCTCATCCGGGGCATCCGTGGCCAGACCAGCGGTGGCAATCAGCGGTACGAGGCTCTCCCTCAGACCCCAACTCGACGCCACCCACCGGACCAACCGGGATGCTCATGCAATCCCAGGACCCCCGCGCTGATCAAGCACCGGAGTTCCTTACATGAGTCCACGCGTGTGCCGCGTCCCGTCCCGGGGTACCGCTTTCCGCAGGAGCACTGGTGAGGAGGACGAGATGACCGACCCCAGGTACGCACCGATCGGGCTGGCCACTGCCGGGCAGTTGGTCCCGGACGACGGGGAGACCGGCGGCGGTGAGGTCGTCGGCGCCGACGACGCGGCGGCGGACGCCGCCCGGGCCGGCGCCGACGTGGACCTGTCCCGGGCCGACCGGGACAGCGACGGCACCCCGGTGGGCGCCGCCGACGCCGAGGCCGACCGCAGGCGCGCCGCCGGCGAGTGAACGACCGGTTCCGTCCCGCCATCCGTACGACGGTGGCGGGGCGGAGCCGTCCTCAGCCGTCGACCGGAAGCTCCACGTCGGGCAGGTGGCCCAGCGCCCGGATCGCGGTCACGGCGGCGTACCCGTCGGCCAGCCAGGCGATGTCGGTGCCGGGGACCGCGCGGACCGCGTTCTCCTCGACCGCCGTCCGCACGAAGCCCTCGCCCCGCTCGGCGATCGAAACCTGCACCTGGCCGAACGGCGCCAGGGTCGCCCGGCGCAGCCCGGCCACCTGGTCGGCCGGCAGGTCGGGCACGTTGAGGTTGAGCACGGTGCCCGGGTCCGCCTCGGCCAGCCACGGCAGCAGCGTCGCGGCCAGCTCGGCGGCGCTCGACCAGTGGCGGGACTCGTCGTCCACGCTGTCCAGCACCGCGATCGCCGCGCCGCCGCTGCCGGCGCTCGCCGCCGCCGGGGTGAGCACGTCGAGCGACACGGCGAGCGCGCGAATACCGTTGTTCCCGGCGGTCAGCGCCGCGCCGACAGTGCCGGAGTGCAGGACCGCGTGGCCCGCGTTCGCGCCCCGGTTGATGCCGGACAGCAGCAGATCCGGGACCGGCCCGAACACCCCGAGCCCGGCCAGCACCGCGATGTAGGCCGGGGAGGCGGCCACCGCGTACGCCGGCACGTCGGGCAGCCCGTCCAGCTCGGTCTCGCGGAACACCAGACGCCCGTCCTCGGTCACCGCGGACAGCGCCGCGCTCATCCCGCTCGCCTCGGCCTCCGGCGCCGCGACCACCACGTCCAGCCCGCGCTCGTACGCGGCCCGGGCCAGCGCGCGGATGCCGGGGGCGTGCACGCCGTCGTCGTTCGTCACCAGCACCCGGGGCGGCCGGTCAGCCGTCATCGTCGCCACCGTCCAGCGGGGTCAGCCGCACCCGGCCGGCCAGTTCGCGTACCGCCTCGGCCCGGCCGGTGCCCAGCCCGTGCCGGGTCACGTTGAGCGCTCCGGCGGCGGCGCCGACGTGCAGCGCCTCCCGCATGTCGCCGCCCCGGGCCAGCACCGCCGCCACCCCGGCGGTCATCGAGTCGCCGGCGCCCCGGTGGTCGGCCAGTTCCAGCGGCGGGGCGTGCACCAGCAGCGGCTCGCCGTCCTCCGGCAGCGCCAGCGCCGGCTCCCCGGCGCGGCTGATCAGCACCGTCCGTGCGCCGCGCTCCTGGCAGCGGCGGCCGGCGTCGCGCAGCGCCTCGACGCTGTCGTCCTTGGCGAGGCCGTCGTCGAGCAGTTCCTCGTGGCTGACCTTCAGCACGCTCACCCCGCCGTCGAGCACGGCCTCCAGGTACGGCCCGGACAGGTCCGCCACCACCGTGCCGCCGTTGGCGCCCAGGTCGGCGGCGAGCCGGCGGTAGATGTCCGGGTCCACCACCTGCGGGTCGGCCGGCCCGCTGAGCACGCTGACCGGGGCACGCAGCCCTTCGGTGAGCGTCACCGTGTACAGCTCGTCGATGTCGTGCCGCACCATCGGCGCGCCCGGGTGCTCGGCGATCTCGACCCGCTCGCCGTCGCGCCTGTCGTGCACGTACCAGCCGGTGCCGGATTCCCGCCGGACCACCCGTACCGTGACCTCCTCGTCGTCGAGCAGCTTGCGGACCGCGTCGCCGACCTCGCCGCCGAGGCCCACGCACAGGGTCACCGGTACGCCGAGCGCGGCGATCATCCGGGTCTGCCACACCCCCTGCCCGCCGGGGTGCAGGTGCAGCTCGGGTACGTCGCCCTGCTGCTCGATCGTCACAGTCAACAGCGGGGCCGGGGCGAACACCATCACCTTCTGGTCCATCCACCAGTGGTGCCCGCTGACCGGCCCCGGTAATCCCCCAGGTCAGTGCGGGTGTGCGGGCGCGGCGGTCAGCCGCCCAGGACGAGATCCGCCACCTCGGCGGCGCAGCCCCAGGACAGCGTCACCCCCGCGCCGCCGTGCCCGTACGCGTGCACCAGCCGTCCGTCCGCCGGGTCCACCTCGACGCGGGGGCCGCCGTGCCGGGCCGGGCGCAGCCCGATCCGCTCCCCGACCAGCGGCGCGTCCGCGAGCTGCGGCACCAGCGCCACGCACCGGCGCCGGATCGCGGCCGCCTCCTGCGGGTCGGGGCGGGTGTGCCACACCCCCGCCTCGCAGGTGCCGCCGAGCACCACGTCGTGGCGGCGCGGATGCACGTACGTGATGCCGGCCGGGTCGTCCTCGTCGCGTACTGAGACGGTCAGGCCCGGATTCGCCACCAGCAGGACGTGCCCGCGCGCCGGGTACACGGCCGGGTCGGCGGCGACGCGGCCGGCGGCCAGACCGGTCGCGTTCACCACGACCGGCGCGACCTCGTACGCCTCGGCGAGCGCGCCCAGGGGACGGCGGACGATTCGGCCGCCGCCCGCCTCCAGGCGCTGCCGCAGCCAGGTGAGGTACGGGGTCATCTCCACCGACGGGGCGGTGAACCGCAGCAGCGCGGTGTACGGCGGCTCCGCCGGCTCGGCCACCAGGTCGCCGCAGGCGTCGGCCCACCACGGCGGCCCGGCGTAGCGGTGGCGCAGCCACATCCGGGTGGGCCGGTCGACCACCCCCGGCACGCCGTCGGCCGCCTGGCGGCGCAGCTCGGCGTGGGTGTCCCGGGCCCAGCGCAGCACCCTGGGATCCTCCTCGGTGTGGCTGGGGTACCAGACCGCGGCGGCCACCGTGGACACGGTGTCGGCCGGGTCGTGGGCGGTCAGCACGGTGACGTGTGCGCCGCGCCGCTGGAGCGTGAGCGCTGTCGTCATCCCGATCACCCCGCCGCCGACCACCACCACGTCCGCCTTCGTCATGATCCGCTCCCGTCACCAGTACCCGCGTGTTCCCGCCGATGGTGGCCGCCCGGACGGCTGGTGTTCAAGACGGATCGGGCGGCGTACGGGACCAAATCGCTTTGTCCGTCTCGGTTACGCTCGTGGCGTTTGGCCTTGGGGAGGGCTCATGAGTGCGGATCCTTCGATGAGCGGCGACTTCACTCGCATGCTCGACGCCACGATGGCGGCACTTCGGACGGTGGGTCCGCCACCGGA
This sequence comes from Micromonospora sp. CA-248089, assembly GCF_050948515.1. Lineage (NCBI taxonomy): Bacteria > Bacillati > Actinomycetota > Actinomycetes > Micromonosporales > Micromonosporaceae > Micromonospora > Micromonospora sp. CA-248089. The sequence continues at coordinate 2,135,213 of NZ_CP192016.1, read as the reverse complement.
GGGCGAGGCGGAAACGCCGGCGGTCGGCGAGGCGGCCGACGGGCAGGTACGCGCCGAGATGGGACGCGACGGCAAGCTCCACTCGCTGCACGTCGAGCCGCGGCTGATGCGGCTCGGCTCCGAGGAGCTCACCGCGCACATCGTCACCGCCGTCAACGCGGCGATCGACGGGCTGCGCGCCGGCCCGGCCCCGCAGGTGGCGGACATGTCGCAGCTGCGGGAGCAGTTGCAGGAGGTACGGGACACCGCCGTACCCCGGCTCGGGTCGTTCCTCGACGCACTCACCGAGGCGCAGGAGCGGCTGGCGCGGGGCGGGCAGCGATGAGCGGCGACGGCTTCGAGGTGCACCCGCCGCTGATCCGGGCCGCCGGGCGCGGCGTCACCGACCTCGCCAAGCGGTTCGCCGGCGAGCTGGAGGCGTTCGAGGCGCGGATGCAGGGCTTCGGCGAGCCGTGGGGCGCCGACGACATCGGCTCGTTGATCGGCATCGCCTACACCGAGGTGGCGAACTACATCTTCGACTGCGTCGGCATGGCGGCCGACGAGTTCACCTCGGCGGGCGCCGACATCACCGGGATGGCCGACGCGTACGAGCGGGTCGACGAGGACGGCGCGGGCACGATGCGCTCGCTCGCCGGCGGGCTGGGGTGAGCCGTGGGACTGCAACTACCCGGTGAGCTGGTCACCGCGCTCGGCTGGATCGGTTACACCTGGCCGCAGGCCGACGAGGAGAAGCTCTTCGAGATGGGCCAGGCGTGGCTCGAGTTCGGCGGCCGGATCGGGGCGGCGGCCGGTGAGGTGGACGCGGCGGCCGCACAGGTGTGGACGCAGAACGTCGGCCCGGCGATCGCGGCGTTCCAGAAGTGGTGGGGCGGCGAGCAGAACGGACCGCTCGTGCTGCACGACAGCATGCCGGCGGCCATGCTGCTCGGCACCGGGCTGATCATCTGCGCGGCTATCGTCCTGGCGCTGAAGATCGCGGTGATCGTGCAGCTCGCCATCCTCGCGTTCCAGGTCGCCCAGGCGATCGCCACCGCCGTGGTCACGTTCGGCGCCTCGCTGGCCGAGATCCCGATCTTCCAGATCATCACCCGGGAGATCGTCGGCGCGCTCATCGACCAGGTGATCGGAAGACTGCTCGATGCCTAGCCCGAGGCGCGGCCGGGGCGCCGCCGCGAAACCGGCGGCCGGCAAGATCGTCCGCAAGGCGGTCGAGAAGCTGGAGAAGCCGATCGTCCGGGTCACCGGGCCCAACCGGAGCCTGCCCACCAAGGTCGTGCGGGTGCAGCGCCGGGACTTCCACGCCACCGCCCAGTTCCGGCGCAAGATGGCCGCGCTGAAGAAGCTCAGCGACTCCGGCAAGCTCTACAAGGCCACCAACCCGGTTGCCCGCGACAAGAGCATCACCGACGGCTACAAGGACCGGATCCGGCAGAAGATCTGGGACAAGTACTGGCCGCACGACAAGGACCTCGCCAACCGGCTCAGTCAACGGCTCAGCGACTACCACCCCGACCACGTGTGGGAACTGCAGCTCGGCGGGCCGGACACCGTCGACAACCTCAAGCTGCTGCATGGTAGAACCAACACGGACATCGGCTCCCAGATCTGGGGGCAGATCCAGAATCTGCCGGACGGAACCCCGATCCGAATAGAGGTAGTGGATTGACTTCCGATCTCGCGCAGCTTCTCGGCGAACTCCGCGCGGACCTCGCCGCGGACGAGCCGGCCAGTCTCGCGTACGCGCAGATCGGCGAGCCCGCCGACGCCGGTGACGTGCCGGCGGACCTGCCGGCCGGCCTGCGTGATCTGCTGCTCGCCGCCGACGGCCTGCGGGCCGGCGCGTTCGAACTGGCCTCGGCCGGCCGGCTCGCCGGGGTGCAGTACTTCCTCGACTACGCGCCCGACTTCTCCCCCGTCCCGCAGGACAAGGGCGGCTGGCTCGTCGTCGGCACGCGCAGCGACGAGCCGATCTTCCTGGAGCGGACGACCGGCGCGGTGTGGTACTTCCCGCCGACCGGCACCGAGTGGTTCATGGGAGACGCGTTCGAGGAGCTGGCGCCCGACCTCGACTCGTTCGTGCACTACTACGTGCTCGGCCCCGGCTACGCCGAGCTGGTCACCGACGACGACGGGTGGTACGCGTTCCTCGACCGGCAGGGCCTGCTCGACGAGGCGGACGAGGTCGACGAGGACGAGGCGCAGCCGTGACAGTGACCCGCGAACAGCTCACCGCCTTGTGGGGTGAGCGGGGTGTCATCTACTTCCCCGACCAGCGCTTCGACGCGATCCTCGGGCCGCTCGGACCGGAGGTGTTCCCGCCCGACGGCGCGCTGCCGGTCGAGGTGCCCATCCTGTTCACAGTGGACGTCTCGGTACCCGACGTCGAGCTGTTCTCCACGCTGTCGATCGAGCTGGGCGATCAGGGCCCCCGCCCGTACGTCGTGCTCGGCGCCTCGCCGGAGGACCCGGCACTGCTGTTCTGCCTGGACGCGGGCACCGGCGCGGTGATCCTGCTCGACCTGGAGACACCGAACCTGGAGACGGTGAACAGCACGTTCGCCGCGTTCGTGGAGTTCCTCTACCGGCTCGGGCAGCTCATCGCCACCGATCCGGGCGGGCGGGAGCGGGCCGCCCGGGCGGCGGCCATCCGCGACGACCTGCGCCCGGTCGACCCGGCCGCGTTCGCGGAGCCGGAGTCGTGGTGGAACATGGCCTTCGACGAGCTGGAGTCGACCGCCTGACGTCAACGGGCGACCGGCGCGGGGGCCGCCGGTGCGGCGCGCCGCGCGCCGGTCAGCCCGGCGACGAGCAGCAGGTACGCGGCCAGCTCCACCACCGCCGTGAGCGCCGGTACGGGCTGCGGCAGCATCCGCGTGGGTGTGATGGCGTACCAGGCGAACAGGGCGGTGTCGGCCGAGTCCGGCAGGCCCAGGGCCTCGATGCCCGCGTCGAGCAGCGGCAACGCGAGCACCGCCAGCAGTGCCGCGCCGGTCGCGGCGAGCCGCCGGCCCCGCCCGGCCAGCAGCACGGCGAGCACCAGCGCGGCGAGCGCGAGCGCCAGCGGCGGCAGCAGCGCGAGGACGAGCGCGGGCACGACGTCGGCCTGGTCGTACCCCGGGCCGCCGACCCGGGTCAGCGTGGTCTCGGTGCGGACCTCCACGAGCCGGGTGCTCGCGGCCACGGCGGCGCCGACGTCGGCGACCCGGACAGCCGCGTACCCGAGGACGGGCGCGGCGGCGACCGCCGCGGCGATCAGGTGCCGGCGCCGCCCACGACCCCGGAACGCGACCAGCAGCACCGCCACCGCGACCAGCGCCGCCCAGCTCCCCGCGAACGCCGCGTCGAAGCCGGCCGTGACGTCGAAGCCGCTGTCGCCACTGCCGTACACCAGCCAGCCGACGTCCCCGGCGCCCGGCTCGGCCGGCATCGTGCGGACCGCGTCCACGATCAACGGTACGAGCGCCGCCGGCACCGCCCAGCGCGGCGCCGGCAGTCCCGCGGCGACGGCGTAGCCGAGCAGCAGCGCCAGGCTCAGCACCTCCGCGCCGCGCCAGAGCGGTGCGGCCACCAGGACGCCGACGACGTGGGCGACGGCGGACACGGCCGCGAGGATCAACAGCAGCGGAGCGCGACGCACCGGCGGATCCTTTCACGACACACCGGCCCGCCGCGGCCCCGTGATCGTCAGTTCCCGGCCGGCACCTGGTCCTTGACGTCGTCGTAGCCGACCGCGCCCGGCGCCGGCGCCGGGGTGTAGATCACCCGGATCACGCCCGTCGGGTACGCCTCGGTCGCGGCCACCCGCAGGTGGTACGGCGCGTCGCCCTCGTCGAACAGCCGGCGGCCCTTGCGGGCGGCGACCGGGTGCACCAGCAGCCGCAGCTCGTCCACCAGGCCCGCGGCGAGCAGTTGCTGCACCACCGAGATCGAGCCGGGGATGAGGATGCCCTTGATGCCGGCGTCGGCCTTGAGCGCGCGTACGGCGTCGGTCAGGTCACCCTGGATCAGCTCGGAGTTGCGCCAGGAGAACTCCAGCGGCTGGCGCGAGACGACGACCTTGCGCATGTCGCCGAGCTGCTTGGCGAACGGCGCGTCCTCACCGCCGGCGGCCTCCCGGTCCGGCCAGGCGCTGGCGAAGCTGTCGTACGTCTCCCGGCCGATCAGCAGCACGTCGGAGGTGTCGTAGTCCTCGGTGACGGCGCGGCCCATGTTGTCGTCGAAGTACGGGAAGTGCCAGTCGGGGTCGATCTCGGCGACACCGTCGGCCGAGATGAACAGCGTGGAGATGACAGTGGCCATCGCGGTGCTCCCTACCTGTCTGTCTGGGATGTCGACGGGTGGACCGCCGAGGCTTCGCGAACTCATCGCATCCGCTGTCGATTCTGCGGCCGAAACCCGATGGCCGGTCGCGGCGCGCCGCCGGTACGGTGCCACAACCGTCGCCGAAGGGGGTACGCGATGACGGAGACGACGACACTGTGGCGCCCGACCGGTCCACGAGAGCTCGACCTCGTCCGCGCCTCCGGCTGGCGGGCCTGGCCGCCGCGGCTGCCGGACCAGCCAATCTTCTATCCGGTGCTCAACGAGCAGTACGCCGTCATGATCGCCCGGGACTGGAACGTGCCGGCGTCCGGCACCGGCTACGTGACGCGCTTCCACGTCGAGCGCGCGTTCGCCGCCCGCTACCCGGTCCGGCAGGTCGGTGGCCGGGAGATCCTGGAGCTGTGGGTGCCAGCCGAGGAGCTCGACGAGTTCAACCGGCACATCGTCGGACCGATCGAGGTGGTCCACGAGTTCCGGGCACCGGAGCGGGCGGGCTGACCGGCGCCGGGCGGGTGGTCGCGCCCGCCCGGTCCGCGGGTCAGCCCGGGGTGAGCAGGCAGAACTCGTTGCCCTCCGGGTCGACGAGCACCCGCCAGTGGATGTGGGCCCCACTGACGCCGGCGGCGGTGGCGCCGAGCGCCAGCAGCCGGGCCTCCTCGGCGTCCAGTTCGTCGCCCGGGTAGGGGCGGACGTCGAGGTGGACGCGGTTCCAGCCGGTCTTCGCGTCGGTGCTGCGGGCGAACCGCAGGTACGGCCCGACGCCCTGGGCGGAGCGCAGCACGGCCTGCTCGTCGGTCGCCTCGTGCACGGTCCAGTCGGTGGCCCGGCTCCAGAAGTCGGCCATGACGCGCGGGTCGGCGCAGTCGACCACCACCTCGGCGATCGGCCCGGTGTCCGCGTGCCGCGGGTTCGGCTCCCGTACGCAGAACTCGTTGCCCTCCGGGTCGGCCAGGACCGTCCACGGCACGTCGCCCTGGCCCACGTCGGCGGGGGTGGCGCCGAGAGCCCTCAGGCGCGCGACCAGATCCGCGTGGTGCTCGGCCGAGGTGGTCGCGAGGTCGACGTGGACGCGGTTCTTCGCCGTCTTCGGCTCGGCGGAGACGACGAGATCGACGTAGAGGAAGCGGGGGTCCGGGTAGGTGAAGCCCTCGGGTTCGAGGTTCGTCACTCCGGGAGCCTCGCTGGAGATCCCCCAGCCGAGCACCTTCGCCCAGAAACCGCCGAGCGTCACCTCCTCGTGGGCCTTCATGTTGATCTGCACGAACCGCGTTGCCATGGCCGCGATGCTAGAGCCCACGCCGCGCCGGCGTGGTCCCGGCAGACGATCAGGAATCGAGAAGCGCCCGGTCACCGGCACGCCATAGCGTTGCCGTCAGCGGTCGGCACCACGCGGACCGCAAGCCACGAGGGGGAATCGAGATGTCCGACGGGTTCAGTGCCGAGGAGCGCGCCGCGATGAAGGAGCGCGCGGCCGAGCTGCGCGCCGAGGGGAAGAAGGGCGCCAAGAAGGCCGACGACCTCCAGGCGGTGCTCGACCGGATCGCGCAGATGGCGCCGGAGGACCGCGAGCTGGCCGAGCGCGTGCACGTGACGATCATGTCCGCCGCGCCGGAGCTGTCGCCGAAGACCTGGTACGGCATGCCCGCGTACGCGAACGCCGACGGCAAGCTCGTCGTGTTCTTCCAGGACGCGGGGAAGTTCAAGTACCGCTACTCGACGGTGGGCTTCCAGGAGGCGGCGAACCTCGACGACGGCGACATGTGGCCGGCGTCGTTCGCGCTGATGCGGTGGAGCCCGGAGGTGGAGAAGAGGCTCACCGAACTGGTGCGGGCCGCCGTGTCCTGATCACGCGGTCAGGCGGACGGCGCGGCGCCGAGGGCGAGCGCCGCCGCCGCGGCCGCGCAGCCCCAGGACAGCATCACCCCGTTGCCCGCGTGGCCGTAGTTGTGCACGACGAGCGCGTCACCACGCCGTTCGGCCTCCACGCGCGGCGCCGCTCGGCCGGGACGCAGGCCGACTGTGTGTTCGAGGACGTCGGCGCCGGCCAGGGCGGGTTCGATGGCGGCGCACCGGGCGATCACCTCGGCCTCCTCGGCCGGGTCGGGCGTGGTGTCGTCGCTGCGCCGCTGCCCGCCGCCGAGCACCACGTGGTCACCGTGCGGGAAGATCGACGCCCAGGCCGGCGCCATCGGCGCCTCCATGAAGAACCGGTCCAGGCCGGGGTTGCGCACCACGATCCGGGGCCCGCGCACCGGGTGCAGGCCGGTGTCGCCGGTCAGGGCCCGCGCCGCCAGCCCGGCGCAGTTGACCACGACCGGGGCCAGCGCCGCCGCCTCGTCGAGCGAGCCCACCGGCTCCTCCCGTACCTCGCCGCCGCCGTCGCGGAGGCGGGCCAGGAGGTACGCGAGGTAGACCGGCATGTCGACGAGGGGCAGCCGGACGGTGAACGCGGTGCCGAAGCCGGCGGGCCGCTCGTCGTCGCCCAGGTGCCGGAAGCCCGGCGTCTGCTCGGCGTACGGCGGCGTCGCCCCTTCCGGCCGGGCGGCGAGCGTGCCGTCGCGCCATGCCACGCCGGGCATCGGCTCGGCACCGAGCACCCGCAGCGTCTCGTCGGTCCAGGCGCGCTGCGGGTCGCCGGGCGGGGACAGGTTGGGGCCGACCATCGCCCCGGCCAGCGCCGACGTGGTCCGCGCGGGCGGCGCCGCGGTGCGCACGAGCACCCGGGCGCCGTTCTCGACCAGGCGGATGCCGGTGCTGAGGCCGCTGACCCCGGCACCGATGACGAGGACGTCCGGACGTGTGGCCATCGCGGGCTCCATCCGCTCGACGGTCGCGGCCCGGCCCATTCTCCACCGGTCGGTCCCGTCTGTTTGTCCCCGCAGCGACGTCCGCCGGTAGGCGGTCAGCGCTGCCAGGAGTCGAGGCCGCGGACCGCGGCCCCGGCGATGTCGTCGGCCAGCCCGGGGTCGTTACTGGTGCCCTCCCAGCCCTGGTCGTGGACGACGGTGACCGCGTCGGCGACCCGGATCACGATGATCTGGCTGGTGGCCTGCCCGTCGGCCGGGCTGCCGTCGAGGGCGGTGGCCGGCCGGGTGACAGTCACCAGCAGCGCCTCGTCGCCGGTGCGGGCCATCGGCTGGGACCGGACGGTGACGGTGCCGCCGGCTTCCTTGAACGACCGGCAGGACTCCATCGCCCCGCGGACCCGGCGCAGGTAGTCGGCGGCGCCGGTTCCTTCGAAGGCGAAGACGGTCTGGTGCAGCGTGCCGTAGGGGACGTTCTCCGGCGGGTCCTTCGGCTGCTTGTAGGTGCTCATCATCGCGGCGCTCGCGGTGACCGACCGTCCACCGCTGCGGAACTCCTCGGCGCACAGTTCGGGCAGCGCGTCGGTGACCTCCATCGGCTGCGCGTCGTTCTTGCGCAGCGCCGGCGGCAGGTCGGCGAAGGCAGACTTCGGGATGGTCACGGGCCCGCCGGACGACGGCGACGCCTCCGGCGTCGCGGGGGCGGTCGCCGAGGTCGCGCTCGGGTCCGCGGTGCCGCCGTCGCCGCAGGCGCCGGCCAGCAGCGTGGCGACGAGCAGGGGTACGCCAAGCATCCGCCTACGGCGACCCGGTGTCCTCATGTCGACCTCCGTCCCGTGCCCGTCCCGACGACGTTCCCGATGCCACGCCGCCCGAAACGGCGCGCCCGTTTCCCCTGCTCCCCCAACGGCTGGGCACCCCGCCACGTTCCGGTGCGCAGCCACCCCTTGACTTTTCGTTAGGCGGCTGACAATCTTGTCAGGTGCCTAACGCAATGAACGCCTCCGAGCTGAACGCTCCGGGCGTCTGGGCGAAGAAGTACTTCTTCGCCAGCCGAGCCCTCATGGAGTCCGTGCTGCGCCCCTACGATCTCGGGAACACCCAGTGGTACGTGCTGTACCGGCTGAGTGAGGGCCGGCCGGTCGGTCAGCGCACCCTCACCCGCGAACTCGAGGTCGAACGGGCGACCCTCAGCGCGGTCATCGCGGCGCTCGTCCGCAAAGGGCTGATCGAACAGGTGCCCGACCCGGCCGACCAGCGTCAGAAACAGCTGCACATCACGCCGGCCGGCGTGGACCTGTGGCACTCGCTCCCCGATCCGATGGCGTTGATCGCGGAAGTCGCCTTCGGCGGAGTCGACCCCGCGGACATCGAAACCATGAACCGCGTCCTCAGCGGCGCGACCAGACGACTCATCGACTACCGGAAGGAGCACGGATCATGACCGTTCTCGTGACCGGCGGAACGGGCCTCGTCGGCTCCCGCCTGCTCGGACGACTCACCGCGGCGGGGGTCGAGTGCCGCGCCCTCGTCCGTCCCGGAAGAGACGTCCCCGAAGGCGTGCGGCGCGTCGAGGGTGACGTCCTCAGCCCCGACTCCCTGCCGGCGGCCGTGGACGGCGTCACCGCGATCATCCACCTGGCCGCCGTGTTCCGCACCCGCGACGACGACCAGATCTGGGCCGTCAACCGGGACGGCACCCGCAACCTGATCGCCGCCGTTCAAAAGCACGCGCCGGAGGCCCGGTTCCTGCTGGCCAGCACCTCCAACGTCTACGGCTTCGACAGCACGCACCCCGGGCGTGAGGACGACCCCGTCGCGCCGACGCTCGCCTACCCCGCCAGCAAGATCGAAGCCGAGCAGATGCTTCGCGCCAGCGGCCTCACCTGGGGCATCCTGCGGCTTCCCTTCATCTACGGCGATCGGGACGGGCACCTCGAATCGCTGCCCGAACTCGCGGCCGGCATGGGCTGGCACCCGGCACAGCGGTTGAGCGTCTGCCACCACGCCGACATCGCCACGGCGTTCGCACTGGCCCTCACGGGAGCGTTCGACAACCGCACCGTCAACATCGCCGACGAGTCGCCCCTGAGCATCTACGAGATGTCCCAGCTCGTCGGCTACTCCTACGCCCCCTCCGCAGAACCGGTCGGTCAGCCGTGGAAGGGGCAGATGGACGTCAGCCTCGCCCGCAGCCTCGGCTTCACGCCGACGATCAGCACCATCTACGAGGCCGTCCGCGCAGGCGCGCTCTGATACAACCACAAACCATCGTTTGCGCAAACGAATGTTTGTGATAGCGTGAGGGCATGCAGTCCGATCCGGACCTCGACCTCGCCTTCGCCGCGCTCGGCGACCCGGTCCGCCGCGCCCTGGTCACCCGCCTGACCCGGGGTGAGGCCACAGTCGGCGAGCTGGGTGAGCCGTTCGACCTGACGCCGCAGGCGATCTCCCACCACGTCGGCGTCCTGCGCCGGTGCGGCCTGGTCGAGCAGCGACGGGAGGGCACGCGGCGGCCGTGCCGGCTGCGCGTCGACCGGCTCGCCCGGATGAGCACGTGGATCGACGAGCAGCGTCGCGCCTGGGACGACCGCCTCGACGCGCTCGAGGAGCACCTCTCCGGTCCGGAGGCGACCCGGTGAGGGCCCGTACCGAACGCCACGGCGACGAACTGATCGCGCTGCGCCACCTGCCCGCCACGCCGGACCGGGTGTGGGCGGCCTTCACCTCACCGTCCGGCATCGCCGCGTTCTGGGGCGGCTCGCACGCCACGGTGCCGCCAGGCTCGGTGACCGTCGACCTGCGACCGGGCGGGGAGTTCGCGCTCGACACCCGCGCCCCGGACGGTCGGACCGGGCGTCTGCGGTTCGTCTATGTGTCCGTCGATGCGCCGCGTGAGCTGGTGTTCGACGAGCCGGTCACCGGCCTGCGCACCACAGTCACGCTGCGGCCCGCCGGAGACGGCACCGACCTCACCGTGCACCAGCGCAAGCTCCCGCCCGAGCTGCGCACCGATCAGGCGGCCGACGGGCTCGCCTCGATCCTCGACGCCCTCGCCGCGCACCTCCGACACCACGACGATGGAGACAGCAGTGACCCGAGCAACCCAGCGTGACCTGGTCGCCGAGTACTTCGACGGCTTCCGGGCGAGCGACCACGAGCGCATCCTCGCCACGCTCACCGACGACGTCGAGTGGGTCATCCACGGCCACCGCACCACCCGGGGCCGCGCGGAGTTCGACGGCGAGATCGAGAACCCGGCGTTCACCGGCAGCCCGCAGCTCGACGTCGAGCGTGTACACGAGGACGGACCGGTCGTCGTGGTCACCGGCGAGGGCCGGGGCGTCAGCGTCGAGCACGGGCCGTTCCGGTTCGCCTTCAACGACCTGTTCACGTTCCGGGACGGCCTCATCGCCCGCGTCGACTCCTACGTCGTACCGCTGGGGTCCGCCGGGTCGTGAGCGCGGCGGCCGCCGGGCCGGGTGAAGGCCCGCCGGTACGCCGACGGCGAGGTCCGCATCGCGGCGGTGAAGTGGTGCCGGAACGTCACGGCCGTCTCGAACCCGACGGTCGTGGCGACCTCCTCGATCGGCGCGGTGGTCGTCTCCAGCAGCGGCAGGCTGGCCTGGACGCGCCGGTCGATCAGCCACCGGATCGGGCTGGTGCCGGTGGCCCGCGCGAAGTGCCGCAGGTAGGTACGCGCCGACATGTGCGCCCGCCGCGCCAGCCGGTCGACGGTGATCGGGGTGTTCAGGTTCGCCAGCGCCCAGGACATGCTCGCCGCGAGCCGGTCGTCCTCCGGGTCGCCGGGCACCGGCGCCTCGATGAACTGCGCCTGGCCGCCCTCGCGGTGCGGCGGTACGACCAGCCGGCGGGCGACCGCGTTGGCGATCGTCGGGCCGTGGTCGCGGCGTACCAAGTGGACGCAGAGGTCGAGGCCGGCCGCGCTGCCGGCGCTGGTGAGGATGTTCCCGTCGTCGACGTAGAGCACGTCCGGGTCGACGCGTACCGCCGGGTGGCGGCGGGCGAGCAGGTCGGCGTACCGCCAGTGGGTGGTGGCGCGGCGACCGTCGAGCAGTCCCGCGCCGGCCAGGGCGAACGCGCCCGAGCAGATCGTCACGATGCGGGCGCCGCGCCGGTGTGCAGCGCGGAGCGCGTCGGTGAGCGCGGGCGACGGGTCGGCGTGCACGTCGGCGACGCCCGGCACGATCAGCGTGTCGGCGGCGGCGAACGCGTCGAGTCCGTGGCCGGTGTGCAGCGTGGCGCCGCCGACCAGCCGCACCGCGCCGGGGGTCTCCGCGCACACGGTCAGCTCGTACCAGGGGACGTCGAACTCCGGCCGGGGCAGGCCGAAGACCTCGGTGACGATGCCGGTCTCGAACACCGACATGCCCTCGTACGCCAGCACCGACACGGTGGAGCGGTTCATGGCGGGATCTTAGCGACAGGCGTCGCTCGCGCCACTGGAGCGGCCGGACGGCGGCCACCACGATGGGGTCATGCCGAACGTCCTGCGCATCCCCGCCGCCCGTCCCGCCGACGCCCTCGCCCACTTCGCGGCCCGGCTCTCGTTCGAGGCCGACGTCAGCGACGTGCACGCCGACCTGGAGGCGGGCGTACCGGGCCTGGTCGTGGTCGACTCCCGCTCCCTACCGGCATGGCGGCAGGGGCACATCCCCGGCGCGGTGCACCTGCCCACCGCGGAGATCGCCGCCCGGGCGGGCGAGCTGGTCCCGCCGGGCGCCACTGTGGTCACCTACTGCTGGGGGCCGGGCTGCAACGGGGCCACCCGCGCGGCGCTGGAGTTCGCCCGGCTCGGCCGCCCGGTCAAGGAGATGATCGGCGGGTACGAGTACTGGGTGCGGGAGGGTTTCCCGGTACGCACCGAGGCGGGGCTGGTCCGGCGGCCCGCCGACGACCTCACCGCCCCGGCCGGCGTCTCGTGCGGCTGCTGAGCCGTGTCGGTTCCGTACAAGACGGCAGGTGGTGGCCGTTCCTAGCATGGCCGCATGCGTGATCTTGTCTACACCGGATTCATGTCGCTCGACGGCGTGGTGGACTCCCCCGGCGGTGGTCCGGGCGAGGACCACCGCAGCGGCGGCTGGGTCGTCAAGGACGTCGAGTTCCTGCCGGAGGCGTTCTCGCTCAAGGGCGAGGAGTTGGCACAGACCACGGCGCTGATGTTCGGCCGCCGCAGCTACGAGGCGTTCGCGCCGACCTGGCGCGACTCCGAGGACCACGCCGCCTACCGGGACCTACCCAAGTACGTGGTGTCGTCCACCCTGCCCGACGACGCGCTGGTCGACGGCTGGGGGCCGACGACGGTCCTGCGCAGCACCGCCGACGTCGCCGCGCTCAAGCAGGGCGACGGCGGCGACATCTTCATCCACGGCAGCGCCGAACTCGCCCGCCGTCTCGCCGAGGCGGACCTGATCGAGCGGTACCACCTGCTCGTCTTCCCGGTGCTGCTCGGCGCCGGCAAAAGTCTGTTCACCCAGGCGGACCGGGACCGGCAGAAGCTGCGTCTGCGCGACAGCGCCGCCTACCCCAACGGCGTCGTCAAACTCATCTACGACGTGACCCGCTGAGCCGGGTCCAGCGCGATCGCGCCACCGGCGCCCGCGCGCAGCTCACCGGCCGTCCGCCCGACGTACCGGCGCAGCGCGCGGGCCAGGTGCGGTTCGTCCACGTACCCGAAGGTGGTGACCGCGTCGGCGGGCGGGCCGCCGGCGGCCAGCAGCACGGCGGCCCGGCGCGCGCGGTCGATCTGCCGCACCGCTCCCCGGGTCAGCCCGGTCGCCGCCCGGAACCGACGTTCGAGGGTACGCGGTGACGCCGGTGGACGGCCGCCGCGCAACGCCTCGGTGACGAGCGGGTCGCGGACCACCACCCCGGCGCGGACCAGCCGCTCCACAAGCGCCTCCGCGTCGTCCGGGCCGGGTGTCTCCCACCGGCCGCCGTCGAGGCGGAACGTGCGGCGGCCCGCGTCGGGCAGCTCGGCGCCGCCGTCCACAAGCGCGGGCGTGGGTACGAGCCGCAGCGAGGTGCCCACCGCGAACTCGATGCCGACGAAGCTCGCACCCTCGGGCACCGGCGCGGTGCCGGTAGCGGTCTCGGGGCCGGAGAGGGCCGCGTACGAGCGCCCGTCGCGCTGCCAGAACACCAGTCCCCAGCACGGCGTCGCCACCGAGGTCATCTCGTCGACCCGATCGCTGACGCAGGTCCACACGGTGTCGACCCAGGCCGAGTCGGACGAGCGTGTGGTGAACCGCAGCTCCACGGCAGGAGCATACGGCGATCGTCAGCGGGCGGGTGACTCGTCCCGGGCGGGGTAGCCGAGGATCTCCGCGAGGTCGCCGGCCGCCTTCGTGTACGCGGCGTAGATGTCGTCGTCGAAGTGGTTGCGCCAGTCGCCGGACGCGCCCTTGCGGTAGTGGGAGATCCGCCCCGGGGTCTCCTTCGACTTCTTCATCTTGGTGAAGCTGTAGCGAGCCAGCAGGGCCTCCAGCTCGGCCGGCGGCAGCGTGATCCCACAGTGCCGCATGAGCTGGTCGACCTCCTCGGTCTGCCGCTCGCCGGTCAGGTCCTCGTAGCGGAACAGCCGGAACGTCTCGTCGGCCGGCGCGACCGCCCAGGAGCGCATCTGCCCGAACTGCTTCTTGTCGCGCAGCCGGTCGATGACGTAGAGCATGCCCTCCTTCTTCGGCAGTTCCTGGAGGGCCTTGCGCGCCTGGGGGATGTCGCCCATCGGGGCGTGCGAGTTGCGCAGCGAGAAGTAGCTCGACACGACCACGTCGCGCGGGTCGCGGATCACGAAGAACGCGCGGTAGCTGCCGGCCTTGGGCACTGCCTCGAACCGCTTGTGGGAGAGAAAGATCGCCAGGCCCACGCGGCCGGCCGGCACCGGTGCGGTCGCCCCGCCAGCGTAGAAGCGCGGGTCGTACGGCAGCAGCCCGCAGTGGCGGTAGACGGCCGGGTCGCTGAACAGCGCCTTGATCCACTGGCTGCCGGTCTTGCGGACGGTGCAGTGGAAGATGTTGGCGAACTCGCTCCGTGCCACCACCGGAACGGTGAGTCGCATACGGGCGTTGCGCGCTTCCATCTGCGCCCGCCGGGCCTTGACGCGCAGAGAATTCGGCGAATTGTGCTTGGCGAATTCGACGGCCCGATTAATCATTTCCCAACCTCACCCGGGCCCCGCGGAGCAGGGGCAGCACGAACACCTTTCCGCACGTCACGCAGGTGAAGTCCGCAGACCTCGCCTGCTCCGCCCCGCGCCCCGACGCGCCGCTAGGAATATCCCCGACGGTCCGATTAATGTCAATCCCGGTCAGCTGGGAGAACGCTGAAAATCTACAATTTCCATAGGAATTGCGGAATAGTGCGGCGGGGCAGCAGCGCACGCTCGTGCACCGGCACAATGAGCGCCGTGCTCACCCCCACCCGCGATCTGCTGACCGCACTCGACCCGCTGTCCCACCGTGACCGGGCGCGGCGCCTCGTGGCGTGGGCACGCACCGCACCCGACCGTGCGCAGGTCTGCGCCGACCTGCGCCGGCACGGCAGCTACGAGCGGCGACTCGCGCTGCTCGCCGCGCTGGCCACCCGGGACACCGCGGCCGTCCTGGCCGCGACGTTCGATCCGGAGCCGTCGATCGCCGCCACCGCGCTGACCGCCGCCGTGCGGGCCGGCGTGACGCCCGCCGACCTGACCGACCGGCCGGCGGAGGCGCGGCGGCGCGTCTACCGGGCGCTGCGCCGCCGGCCGTCACCGGCCGTCGCCGACGCACTGATCATCGGGGTACGCGAGCGGTTCGGTGACCACGAGGCCGCCGCGTTGCTGCCCGCCTGCGGCCCCGAGACGGTACGGACCTGGCTGCCCGACCTGGAGCACGCGCTGAACCCGGAACGGCTGATGCGGACGCACTCCGACATCGTGCTGGCGCGCACCGGTGAACGGCTCGCCTCGGCCCCGCCCGAGAGGCGCGGGCGGCTCTGGGCGGAGGTCGCCGCAGCGGTGCTGCACGGCGATCCGGCGCGGGCACTGGACCTGCTCGACGCGTACGCGCCCGAGGAGTCGCTGCCCGGCCCGCTCGTCGCTTACGGGCGGCTCGCCACACACGACGCGCGCCGGGTCGTACGCCTGCTCGTCTCCCCGGCCCGCGCGGCCTGGCTGGCCCGGACCGCGCTGCCCCGGGCGCTGCTGCGCCGCCTCGCCGCGCTGCCCACGGACGAGCTGATCCCGCTCGCCGCCCGGCTGCGGGAGCGCGACCGGGCGCTCGCCGGTTTGCTGCACGCCGTCGCGCCGAGCCGCCGCGCGGAGCTGTACGACGGCGCGCTGGCCGACACCGACACCACCGCGCTGCTGCCCGGCACCGCGGTGATGGAGGTGCTGCCGGCCCCGGTGCGGGCGCGCGAGGCGGCCCGGGTGCTGACCCTGCCTGCGGTCCGCGAGCGGGAGGAGCAGGTGCGGTTCTGGAGCGCGTACCTGCCGTGGCCGCAGGCGTCCGCGTCGGCGAGCGCGGCGCTGCGCTCGGGCGACGCGGAGGAGCGCGCGGACGGCTGGCGACTGCTGGTGGCCGCGGCGCGCCGCTCCCGCGACCCGCGCACGGTGGCCCAGGTGGTGGTCCGGCTCGGCCGGCTGCGCAACGAGCAGGATCCGGTACGCGCGGCCGCGCTCACCGCGCTGGCCGGCGTGGCGCCGCTGCTCACCGCCACGAGCGCGGGCGGACTGACCGGGCTCACCACCGACGCGGTGGACGCGCGGGACACCTCGGCGACCACCACCACCGCGTTGAGCCGGCTCGCCGTCGACGTCCTCACGCTCCACGTGGACGTGCCGGAGCTGGCCGAGTGGGCACTGCTCACGATCGACGCGGTGAGCAGCGACGCGAACGTACCGGTGCTGCGCCGCCTCGACACGGTGCTGCGGCACGGCCAGGAGGCTGTGGTGTTCGACCGGCTGCGCGGCCGGATCGAGGCCGGTATGGCACGCGCCCGGTACGGGCTGCTGTTCGCGCTCACCCACGCGCTCGGCCGGCGGGCCTGGCGCCTGCCGGAACTGCAGGACCTGCTGCGCCGGGCGATCGGGCCGGACACCCTGCCCCCGGTGGCCCACACGGCGACCAGGCTGTGGCTCGCCGATCCGCGTACCCGCTCGCAGCGCGTCGCCGAGGTGCTCGACGTCGACGCCTCGGCGGTGGCGCTCCACGAGGTGTGGACGATCGTCTGCACCTCCCGCACCGACCTGCTCGACCGGGTGCTGGACCGCGCCCCGCGCGGCCGGTTCGTGGAGAAGGGAAAGCGGTGGGTGCCCGGCCCGGCCCCGCACGCCCAGCGGTGGCTCCCCCGCCACCAGGACCGGTTCGTCGCGCTGCAGGCCCGCGTCATCGCCGACTCCGGTCACCGGGTGTGGCAGCGGGCGGCGGCGATCCGGGCCGCAGCCGGGGCCGGCCCGGCCGGGCGCGAACTGGTGCTGCGCCACGTCGACGCGTCCGAGGTGCCAGTCGCCGAGGCGGCGCTGGGTGCGCTGGTCTGGACCGATCGGCCGGACGAGGCGTTCCCGGTGCTGCTGCGGTACGCCGACGGCGACCGGGCACGCGTCGCGCTGTACGCCGCCGGACGGGCCGCCCGGTACGTTCCGCCGGCCCGCCTGACCGAACTGCTGGGCGGGGTGCTGACCGGCGCCGCGAAGGTCACCAGCCGCAAGGAGGCCGCACGGCTGCTGGCCCGCTACGCGCGGGTGGACGCGATGGCGACGCTCGGCGAGGCGTACGCCGATCCGGGCACGCACCGCGACGTGCGCGCGGCGATCGTCTCCGCCGCCCGGCAGCGGCTGGGACCCGAGGCGACCTGGGCCGTGCTGCGCGCGGCGGTGCACGCCAGCCGGGAGGAGCGGCGCGCGGTGCTCGGCGCGTACCCGTCGGGGATCTCGGAGCGGCACCGCCGCAGCTACGCCGGCCTGGTCGTGGCGGCGTGCCGTGCCGACGACCGGGAGGTCCGCCGCGCCGCGTTCGACGCGCTCGGCGAGTGGTCGCAGTGGCTGACCGGCGTCACCGACCTGGTCGTGGACCGGCTCACCGACCCGGACGAGACGACGCCGAGCATCGGGGTGGCGAACCTGCTGCGAGCCGGTGGGGACGAGGCCTTCCGGGCCGCGCTGGAGCGGCTGGTCCAGCGGGACGCGACCGACGACGACCCGGGCGGCCCGGTGACCGACCGGCCCGCCCGGCGGCGCGTCGAGTCGCTCGCCGAGGGCGCGGCCCTGTGGTCCGACAGCCGCCCCGCGGGCGCCGACCGGGCCGGGCTGGTCGAGGCCGCGCGGTGGCTCGCCGGCCGGGACGGCTTCCTGGGTACGGCCACCGGCCTGCTCGTCGACCTCGGGCGGCTCGACGACCTGGACGAGGTCGCCGCGCTCTGCGCGGACCGGCCCGTGGTCGCTGTCCGTACCGCGCAACGCGTCGGTGATCGTCTGCTCACGATGCGGCGGCGGCCCGACCCGGCGGCCCTGGCCGGCACCGTCGCCCACCTCGCCGGGCGCGGAGACCTGGCCGGTGGGCTGTTCGCGGTGGCGCTCGTCGCGCGCGGGTCGGAGTTCGGCTGGAAGACGCCGTGGCGGGACCTGCTGATCGGGTTGCGCCGCCATCCGGACGCCGACGTGCGGGAGGCGGCGTACACGCTCGACATGAGCTGACCAGGCCGGACGCCGTCCTATGCTCGAGGCGTGACGCTTCAGCGGATGGACCACGTCAGCGTCGTGGTGGACGACCTGCCGGCCGCGATCGCCTTCTTCACCGAACTCGGGATGGAGGTGGAGGGCGAGATGCCGGTCGAGGGGCAGTGGGTGGACCGGGTCAACGGCATCGACGGCGTCCGGGTCGACATCGCGATGATGCGGACGCCCGACGGCCACGGCAAGCTCGAACTGACGCGGTTTCGGGCACCGGCGCTCGTCGCCGCCGAACCGGCGGGCGCGCCGCCGAACACGCTGGGCCTGCGGTCGGTCATGTTCGCCGTGGACGACGTCGACGACACGGTGGCCCGCCTGCGGGCCCACGGCGGCGAGCTGATCGGTGAGGTGGCGGACTACGGGGACGTCTACCGCCTCTGCTACCTGCGTGGCCCGGCGGGCGTCATCGTGGCGCTGGCCCAGCAGCTGAGCTGACGGCTACCCGGCGTCCACGGCCGCCAGCACCGTCATCGCCTCGCGTTCGCGCACAGCCAGGTCGGCCAGGACCGCCGACGCGCGGGTCAGGTGGGCCGCGTCGCCGGTCCGCCCGGCGTCGGCGATGTGGTCGGCGACGGCGGTCCACAGTGGCGCGATGTCGGCGTACATCAGCTGTGCCCGGCGCAGGTGGGCGTCGCCGGTGACGGTGGCGGCCTCGGCGAGGAAGTCCCGGTACAGGGCGCGGAACAGTGCGCCGCCGGTGCCGCCGCGTTCCATCAGCGTCGCGGCGAGCGGAAGGCCCCGGGCCGGGTCGGCGGCGCGGTCCAGCCAGCGGGTGACCCGGCCGGCGGCGGTGGCGATCCCCCGGTGGCCGAGGTTGGCGATCGGCGGGTCGAGGAACGCCCCGGCGTTGGCGCGTACCGCCGCGCGTACGGCGGCGGCCAGGTCTGGCGGGGCGCCGGGCGCGGTGAGCGTGTACGACAGGTGGCGCGCGGTCATCGGTCCACGCGCGGCGCGGGCCCGGGCGAGGCTGTCCAACGTGGTGGTCACCGCGCCGCCCTGCTGGGCGGTGTCGACCAGGTGGGCGTGGGTGTCGTCGTAGCCGTACATCGCGACGGTGTGCCCGCCGAAGTGGACCTTGGTGGTGAAGTAGTCCAGGTGGTACGAGTCCAGTTGCAGGCCGACCGGCTGTCCGGCGTCCAGCGCCTCGGTGACGTTCCGCCACGCCCTGGCCGCCGACGTCGTCTCCCGGACGCGCAGGTCCAGGCCCAGGTGGCCGGCGGCGGCCCGGGTCACGCACAGCGGCTTGGTGCGCCCGCCGAGGAACGGCACGTCCATGCCTTTGGCGTCCCAGTAGACGAAGCCGAGCCCCTCGCCGAGGCCGAACAGCATCGGCTCGGACAGGCTCAGGCCGGCGTGCCGGGTCAGCACGCCGAGCGTGGTGGTCTCGCAGTGCACCCCGCCGGTCGGCGTCACGTCGTCGAGGATCACGACGGCTCCTGTACGCCGGGCATCCGGCGGGCCACCCCGGCGAGCAGGTCGGCGGCCTGGACGCGGGGGTCGTCGCGCGAATCGGTCATCACCAGCCCGGCCAGCGGTGACGGGCCGGGCGGATCACCGGCGGCCAGTGCCGTCTGGAGGCGGCGCAGCCGGTCCTCGGTGAGCGCGCTCTGCTCGTCGTGGATCACCAGCACCCGCCGCCGGCCGCCGCTCCAGTGCAGGACGGTCTCGGCCAGCGCCGGCAGCAGCGGCTCCAGCGGCGGCGGGATCGTCCGGTCGCCCGCGTACAACCGGGCCTGCACGGCTGCCACCCGGGCCGGGTCGAGCGCGTCGAGGACCGCGCCTGCCTGCGCGTCGCCGACGTGGCGCCGCAACGCGTCCCGCGCGGCGAAGAACCGGTCGACGCTCCGGTCGTCCGCCCGGTCCCGCCGCTTGGTGCGCAGCATCTCGACCACGGCGGCGAGGAAGCCCGCCCAGTCCGGCCCGGCCGCCCGCCCGGCCCGGTGCAGCGCCGCCGCGGCCGGACGCCGGTCACCGGCGAGGCGGGTGCCCGCCGCGTACGACGGCTCGGCCAGCAGCAGGTCGACGACCCGGGTGGCGAGGAAGAACTCCTTGTCGACCAGGTGCACGTGCGCCCGGCCGCGCAGCGCCGACAGGAACCAGCCCACCGCCTCGGCGGCTTCCCGGCGGCGCAGGAACTGCCGGGACTTGACCTCGTCGGGCGAGAACCGGAACCCGGACCGCAGCGTGCGGATCAGCTCGGCGGCCTCGTCGCGGCTCAGGTCGACGCTGGCGTGGACGATCACCGGGGTTGCCGGGTCGAGCAGGTTGGTGCCGGAGAAGCCGGACTCGTCGCAGGCGATCTCCCGCACCGCGCCGGTCAGCGCCGCGCCGGGTGGCAGCCCGCCCTGCAGCGGCAGCCTCGCACCCGTCGATCCGGCCATGCCGACCATGCTCGCCCACCCGGGCCGCGACGGACCAGCGGTTAAGCCGGATCGGGTCGGGCGGCGGGTCGTGGACCTCATTCCACCGGCCGGTAGATCGCGGTCAGGCGCGGCAGCCGGGCGCGCATCTGCTCGTCGTCGTCGAAGTCGAAGTCCTCACCGGCCGGGTCGGCCGGCTGGGCGGGAGCGGCGCGGTCGGCGGCGTCGAGCGCCTCCCAGAACGCGTCGGTGCCGGCGCCGGTCGCCTCGGCGTACGCGTCGCCCGCCGCGCTCAGCACCGCCTCGCAGTCGAGCGCGTCGTCGTCCGGGTCGACGCCGGCGTCGGCGAGGGAGTCGGGATCGGCGACGGCCCGCTCCCAGACCGCCCGCCCCTGCGCCACCAGCCAGCCGCGGAAGTAGTCGAACCCGTCGTCCGAGCAGCCGCCGCGCATCAGGTAGGCGGCCGTCCACAGATCCCAGCGCCACCCCTCGGACGTCACGTCGTCGTACGCCTGCTCGAAGCCCACTATCGTCGCCGGACTCAGCGCCGACAGCTCCGCGACCAGGTGCCGGGCCACGACGTCGGCCCCTCGGCGGTGACCGTCTCGCGTCCCGCGGCGCGACGCGCCCGCTCCACGATGTCCCAGAACGTCTCCCGATCCACGGCGGGACCGTACGCCGCCCCACCGACAAGCTGTCAGCGGCCGTGTCAGCGCCGTGTCAGGGCGGTGGCGGTACGGCCGCCCATGGTGGTCGCATGACGAGTTCAGCGATAGCGGTCTCCGGGCTGCGCAAGGCGTACAAGGACCGGGTGGTGCTCGACGGCATCGACCTGGACGTCCCCGCCGGGACGATCTTCTCCCTGCTCGGCCCGAACGGGGCCGGCAAGACGACGACGGTGAACATCCTGACCACGCTGATCCGCGCCGACGCCGGATCGGTGCGGGTCGCCGGGCACGACGTGGCCACCGAGGCCAGGGCGGTCCGCGCGGCGATCGGCGTGACCGGGCAGTTCGCGGCGGTGGACGAACTGCTCACCGGGCGGGAGAACCTGCAACTCATGGTCGACCTCGGCCCCCGCAACCGGGTGACCGGCAAGCGCGTCGTCGCCGAGCTGCTGGAACGGTTCGACCTGGTCGAGGCCGCCGACAAGCTGGTGTCGGCGTACTCCGGGGGCATGCGCCGCAAGCTGGACCTGGCGATGACGCTGGTCGGCGAGCCGCGGATCATCTTCCTGGACGAGCCGACGACCGGGCTGGACCCGCGCAGCCGGCGCACCATGTGGTCGATCATCAGGGAACTGGTGGCCGGCGGCGTGACGGTCTTCCTCACCACCCAGTACCTCGACGAGGCCGACCGCCTCGCCGACCGGATCGCGGTGCTCGACCAGGGCCGGCTGGTCGCCCAGGGCACGTCGGAGGAGCTGAAGCGCCGGATCCCCGGCACGCACGTGCGGTTGCGGTTCGGCACCGGCGCCGAACTCGACGCGGCGGCGCTGGTGCTGCCGGAGGCGGTACGCGACGAGGAGGCACTTGCTCTGCGCGTGCCCACCGACGGCGGGACCGCGGCGCTGCGCGCCCTGCTCGACCGGCTCGACGCGCACGCGATCAGCGCCGGCGACCTGTCCGTGCAGACCCCCGACCTCGACGACGTCTTCCTGGCCCTGACGGGCCGCGCCCCGGAGGTGGCCGCGAAATGAGCAGAAACCACTCGGTCGTCATGCTGCGCCGCAACCTGACGCACCTGCGCCGCAACCCCACGTCGGTGTTCAACGCCGTGCTGATGCCGATCATCGTGATGCTGATGTTCGTGTACATGCTCGGCGATGCGTTCTCCGTCGGCGTCGACTACGTCGACTACGCGACGCCGGGCCTGATGCTGCTGGCGGTCTGCTACGGCCTCGGCGGCACCGCGACGTCGGTGAACTCCGACATGACGAAGGGCATCATCAACCGGTTCAAGGTCATGCACGTCTCCCGGGGCGCGGTGCTGACCGGGCACGTCGTCGCCACCGTGCTGACGAACGTCCTCGCGGTGTCGGCCCTGGTCGGGGTGGCGTTCCTGCTCGGCTTCCGCCCGCCCGCCGAGCCCCTGCACTGGCTCGGCGTGGCCGGCGTGGTGGTGCTGCTCAGCGTCGCGGTCAGCTGGTTCACAGTCGCGCTGGGCCTGTTCGCCAAGTCGCCGGAGTCGGCGGGCATGGCCTCCGTGCCGCTGGTCCTGCTGCCGTTCTTCAGCAGCGCGATCGTGCCCGCCGACAAGATGGGGCCGGGACTGCGGCAGTTCGCCGAGTACCAGCCGTTCACGCCGATCATCGAGACCCTGCGCGGCCTGCTCGAAGGTGCGCCGTCGGCCGGCGACGTGATCCCCGCGCTCGCCTGGTGCGCCGGCATCGCGGTGGTCGGCTACCTGTGGGCGCGGTCCACGTTCACGAAGCGAGCGTGACCTCGACCAGCCGCTCCCAGCCGGTCTCCCGGCCCGCTGCGACCGCCTCGGCGAACCCCGCGTCGCCGAGGCGGTCGCGCGCTGCCGCCTCGATCCGGGGCACGTCGGGGTGGGCGCGGTCGAGCAGCCCGCGTACCGCGGTGGCGGCCCCGAGCAGCCGCGCCGCCTGGTCCGGCCGGTCGAGCCGCACCGCCAGGTCCGCGACGCCGACGAGCACCTGCGCGGTCAGGGGCGCGTAGCCACCCTCGCGCGCCGCCCGGCACGCCGCCGCCCGATGGGTACGGGACTGCTCGACGTCGTCGGTCAGGTAGCCCAGCAGATCCTCGATGCCGGCCCGGACGCCCGCCAGGTTCGCCTCGTCGCCGAGCAGCGCCGACACGGACCGCAGTTGTGCGTACGCCTCGTCCGCGTCACCGTCGTGCCGGGCCAGGTACGCCTTCGTCAGCGCCAGCTCGGCCAGCGCGCCCGGCCAGGCGACTCCTGCCGCGAGCCGCTGCGCCTCGGCCAGCGCGGCGGCGCTCGCCGCCTCGTCGCCGTCCAGCCGGTACAGCCACGCCAGCCGCGCCCGTATCCGGATCACGTCCTCGACGGCACCGACCTCGGTCACCGCCGCGACGGCCTGTTCGTAGTAGTCGCAGGCGGCGGCGACGTCACCGCGTACGGCGGTCAGCTCGGCCAGCTCGCTGAGCGCGAACGAGATCCCGAAGCGTTCCCCGATCGCCCGGAACTCGGCGAGCGCCTGCCGTAGGCACGCCTCCGCCTGCGCCGCCTCGACGCCGAGGATGACCCGCAGCTTGCCCAGATGCAGCCGGGCCAGCGCGCGTACCCAAGGGTCGCCGTGGTCGAGCAGCGACTCCCAGGCGGGCAGCAGCGCGTCCGGTTCCCGCAGCATCCGCTCCAGCGGCACGACCAGGGCCATCTCCCGGTAGGTGCCGCGGCCCTCCGCGCCCAGCCGGTACGCCTTGTGGATCCACTCCGACGCATGCTGCGCGTCGCCCGGCCCGGAAGTGAGGAACAGCACCACGAGTCCGTACACCACGGCGCGGGTGTCGTCGGGCGCCTCGCCCGGCGCCTCGGTGGCCGCGATGATCAGCTCCATGCCCTCGCTGCGGTGGCCGCCGAGCCACCAGTACCAGCCGGCGCCGGCCGCGAGCCGCATCGCCTCGCGCCCCTCCCCCGCGGCGAGCGCGCCGCGCATCGCGGCGGTGATGTTGTCGTGCTCGGCTTCGAGCCGGGCGAGCCAGGTGAGCTGGTCGGCGCGGCGCAGCCGCGGCTCGGCCGCCTCGGCCAGCGCGGTGAAGTACGCCAGGTGCGCGTGGCGCGCGGTGTGCGTCTCCCCCGCCTCGGCGAGCCGCTGCGCGGCGTACTCCTTGATGGTGCCGAGCATGCGGTAGCGCGGCGCGACGTCGCCGGCGGCGACCAGCAGCGACTTCTCGGTGAGCGCGGTGAGCAGGTCGAGCACGTCGCCCGGCTCGACGGCGCCGCCGGCGCAGACCCGCTCGGCCGCGTCCAGGCCCGCCCCGCCGGAGAACACCGACAGCCGGCGCAGCACCGTGCGTTCGGCGTCGGTGAGCAGTTCCCAGCTCCAGTCGACCATGGCGCGCAGCGTCCGGTGCCGGGGCAGGGCGGTCCGGCTGCCGCCGGTGAGCAGCCGGAACCGGTCGTCGAGCCGGGTGGCGAGCTGGTCGACGGACATGGTGCGCAGCCGCGCCGCGGCCAGCTCGATGGCCAGCGGCATGCCGTCGAGCGCGCGGCAGACGCGCGCCATCGTCATCGCCGTCCGGGCGTCGAACACGAGGTCCCGGCGTACCGCGGCGGCCCGGTCCCGCAGCAGGCGAACGGCGGGCGACGACTCGACCTCGGCGACCGGGGCGTCGCCGCCGGGCAGGCCCAGCGGCGCGACCGGCCACAACGCCTCCCCGGTGATGCCGAGTGGTTCCCGGCTGGTGGCCAGGATCCGCAGCCGCCGGCACTCGCCGAGCAGCCGGTGCGCCAGCGCCGCCGCCGCCTCGACGACATGTTCGCAGTTGTCAAGGATCAGCAGCATCGCCCGGTCCCGGATCGCCGCGACGAGCCGGTCCGCCGGTTCCGCGCTGCCCGCGTCGCCGAGCAGCGCGTCGCGCAGGCCGAGCCCGGAGATCGTCGCCTGCACCACGTCCCCGTCGGCGCTGATCGCGGCGAACTCCACCAGCCACGCCCCGTCCGGCAGGTCTCCGGTCATCCGGCGGCCGGTCTCGGTGGCCAGCCGCGTCTTGCCGGAGCCACCCGGACCGGTGAGCGTGGTGAGCCGGTGCTCGGCCACCAGCGCGCCGACGGCGGCGAGGTCGGCGTCCCGGCCGACGAAGCTGGTCAGCTCGGCGCGCAGGTTGGTCCGGCGGGTGTCGTCGCGGCGTGCCGTCTCGCCGCGCAGCAGGGCGACGTGCAGCGCCGACAGCTCCGGCGACGGATCGGCGCCCAGGGCGTCGGCGAGCGCGTCGGCGGTGCGCTGGTAGACCATCAGCGCCTCGGTGTCCCGGCCGGCCGCGACCAGCGCGCGCATCAGCGCCATGGCGAGCCGCTCACGCACCGGATGGGCGGCCACCAGGTCGGTCAGCTCCGGGACGAGGTCGGCCTCCCGGCCGAGCCCGATCTCCGCGTCGTACCGGTCCTCGGTCGCGGTCAGGCGCAGCCGTTCCAGCCGGGTGGCCGCCGCGTCGAGCGCCGGGCTGTCGGGCAGGCCGATGTCGCGCAGCGCGTCGCCGCGCCACAGGCCCAGCGCCTCGCGCAGCAGCCGTACCCGCTGCGGCCCGTCGCCGTCGCGGGCCCGGCCGACAAGACGTTCGAACCGTACGGCGTCGACGGTGTCGGGCTCGACGGCGAGGCGGTAGCCGTCGGGCAGCCCGTCGACGGCGCCCGCCGGCAGCGCCTTGCGCAGCCGGGAGACGAGGCGTTGCAGCGCGTTCGAGGCGTCGGCGGGCGGCTGCTCGCCCCAGATCCAGTCGACGAGCGTCGCCTTCGGGACCACCCGGCCGGGCTGGAGCGCGAGGGCGGCCAGCAGCCCACGCAGCCGCGCGCCCGGCACGTCGGCCGGGACGCCGCCGTCGACGGTGACCTGGAACGGCCCGAGCAACCCGATCTGCACCCGGCCGATCCTGCCACGCCCTGCGATTCGATCCGGTCCGCCGGGCGCGGGGGTCAGGTGGCCAGGCGCAGATGCCGACGCTGCCGCAGCCGCACCGCGGCGGCCACCACGACCAGCACCGTGAGCGCGACAGCGAAGACCAGCCCGTGGGTCAGGCCCCGGGTGAGGTAGCCGCCGTCGGTGTGGTCGACGGCGTACGTGGCGAGCTCGCGGCTGAACCAGAACGGCAGCGCCCGGGTGGCGCTGCTCGCCGGGTCCATCACCATCTGGAGACCGACCACCGTCAGCAGCACCAGCGTGCCCTCCAGCTCGCGCGGCAGCACGGCGCTCAGCAGCAGGCCGAACGGCACCGACACGAACACGGTCAGCACCATGATCAGCGCGATCGCGCCGTACCGGACGTCGCGCTGGTCGGCCAGGACGAGCAGGAAGTACGGCGTGGACAGCAGCACGCCGACGGTCCAGAGCGCGAGCAGCCGGCCGAGCACCAGATGCCGGCTGCCGTAGCCGGAGAGCCGCAGGCGGGGTTCCATGCCCCGCGCCGCGCTGCCCGCGAACAGCGCGGCGGTGCTGAGCGCCCAGGCCAGGCCGAGACAGACGAAGCGGATCGACTGCCCGAGAAAGTCGCCGCGGCGGCTCAGGTAGAAGGCCAGCGGCATCAGCAGCAGGATGACCAGCACGGTACGGCGGCGCAGCAGCTCGCGCAGGGCGGCCTCGGCCACCACGAGGGTCCGGCTCATGCGTTCCGCTCCCCGGAAAGGTCGAGCACGACGTCGACGCGGTCGAGCTGGTTGAGCAGGTGGGTGACGACCACGACGGCCTTGCCGGCGTCGCGCCACCGCCACACCTCGTGCCAGAAGTCGAGGTAGGTGCCCCTGTCGAACCCCTGGTAGGGCTCGTCGAGCAGCAGCACGTCCGGCTCGCCGAGCCGGGCCAGCACCAGGTTGAGCTTCTGCCGCGTGCCGCCGGAGAGGTGCCGCGCCTGGGTGCGCCGCGGCGGCGTCCACTCCAGGCCGGCCGCCTCCGCGCGCCCGGCCCGCCGCGCCGCCGTCCGGCCCAGCCCTCGGCCGGCGCCGATCAGCACGAAGTGCTCGTCGGGACTGAGGAACTCGGCGGTGCCGCCGTCCTGCGGGCAGTAGCCGAGCGTGCCGTGCACGTCGACGGTCCCCGCGTCCGGGCTCAGCAGGCCGGCGCAGATCCGCAGGAACGTGCTCTTGCCGGCGCCGTTGGCGCCGACCACCGCCGCGATCTCGCCCGCCCGGACGGTGAGATCCACCTGGTCCAGGACGGTCCGCCCCCGGTAGCGCTTCGTGATGCCCCGCGCGGCGAGCCGCACCGGTCCGGGCTGGCGGCGCGGCGGACGCACGTCGGGGCCGCCGAGGCTGTCGACCACCGCCTGGGCGTACGTCTGCGGCGCGCCGAAGACCCGCAGCGGCGGTTCCCCGCTGTCGAGCAGGTGGGTGGCCGCCTCGGCGACGACGTGACCGGTCAGGTCGGGCCCCACCCCGTGCCGGCGCAGCTCGCCGGTGAGGGCGGCGAGCCAGAGGTCGTGGTTCACCGCTTCGGCTCCTCGCTCAGTATCGTGCCGACGCTCGACGCGAAGGCGCTCCAGTCGTTCGCGGCCGCCCGCAACGCCGCGCTGCCCTCCGGGCTGATCCGGTAGTACTTACGCGCGGGGCCGGTCCCGCCCTCCCGCCAGTGCGCGGTGAGCAGGCCGGAGCGCTGCAACCGCAGCAGCACCGGGTAGAGGGTGCCGCCCTGTACCGCGCCCAGCCCGTGGGCGCGCAGCGCCTGGGACAGCTCGTACCCGTAGGACTCGCCCCGGCTCAGCAGCGCGAGCACGCAGAGGTCGAGCACTCCGCGCAGCCACTGCGCCCGCCGTTCCTGGTTCATCCCGCTCCTGACGCGACGTTCACACCGGACGACGGTAGCGCCGCCATCTAGGTAGCGCAACCACCTAGTACGGGCATCCCCGCGCGACGGATCCTGATAAGTTGCGCGCTCGCACGGGTTCGACGGGGGAATGCGCATGTCCGACACGGGGGCCGGATCGGATCAGGGAGCGGCGTGGGACGCAGAACTACCCGCAGTGGTGGCGTGGTCGGCCGCGCCGTACGGGCCGTACCCTCCGCCCGGTCCGCCGTCGACCGGCCGCAACCGGGGTCTGGTCATTGCCGTCGCGGTGCTGAGCGTGCTGCTGCTGGTGGCGTGCTCGGGCCTGATCGGCGGTGCGTTCCTGCTGGGTTCCTCGCCGCGCGAGGCCTCCGAACCGGAGCCGGCCGCGCCGCCGGTGGCGCCCTGGCGGTCGTCCGGCGCGACACCTGCGCCCGGTACGACGGCGAGCGTGGAGCCCTCGACGCGCGGGCCGCAGCCCAGCGACTTCCCGGCGGCGCAGATCTCCGACCTGAACGACGTGTGCGACGGCGTCCTCTACTTCCCGCAGTCGCCGAAGCGCGCCGGGGCGGCGCCGCACCCGGTGGCGCTGCTCGTCGGCACCGACATGGGCACGGACCGCCGCCACGACCGGGTCTACTACTACGACGAGGGCCTGTCGAAGCGGGTGGAACGGACCTGGGCGTCGGAGGACCCGAAGACCGTGCAGCTGGTCGCCTGCCTGGACCGGACGAGCACCGGCGCGACGATCCGCAAGTGCCGCTACGACGACCCGAAGCCGGACACGCTGACGCTGCTGAAGGCCACCTACCGCCTGCGGGTCTACGAGGTGGCGACCGGCCGCAGGCTGCTGGACAAGACCATGGGCGGGGACGACCAGCAGTGCCCGTTCGTCGTCCTCTACGGACCGGACAAGAAGATCTACGCCGAGGTGAGCCACCGGTCGCTGCTCTCGGCGCTGCGCAACCTGGTCAAGCGGTAGGCGCGTGCCCGGCCCGGATCGTCCGATCACGGGCCGGGCACCACGGTCAGCGGAAGGCCGCGTGACCGGTGAGCGTCTGCCCGATGATGAGCTGGTGCACCTCGGAGGTGCCCTCGTAGGTGAGCACCGACTCCAGGTTGTTCGCGTGCCGCATCACCGGGTAGTCGAGGGTGATGCCGGCCGCGCCGAGGATCGTCCGGCACTCGCGGGCGATGGCGATGGCCTCCCGCACGCTGTTGAGCTTGCCCAGGCTGATCTGCCGGTGGTCCAGCGTGCCGGCGTCCTTGAGGGTGCCGATCTGCATCGCCAGCAGCATCCCCTTGCCCAGTTCCAGGGCCATGTCGGCGAGCTTGAGCTGGGTGGCCTGGTACGCGGCGAGCGGCTTGTCGAAGATCTGCCGGCTGCGGGCGTACGCGACTGTGGTCTGCAGGCAGTCGTGCGCGGCGCCGAGCGCGCCGAAGACGATGCCGTAGCGGGCCTCGTTGAGGCACGACAGCGGCCCGGACAGGCCGGCCGCCTCCGGCAGCATCGCGTCGGCCGGCAGCCGCACGCCGTCGAGGACGAGTTCGGAGGTCACCGAGGCGCGCAGGGAGAGCTTGCGGGTGATCTCCGGTGCGGTGAACCCGGGCGTGCCGGCCGGGACGACGAAGCCCCGGATGCCCTCGTCGGTACGCGCCCACACGACGGCGACGTCGGCCACCGAGCCGTTGGTGATCCACATCTTGGTGCCGTCGAGTACCCAGTCGGCGCCGTCGCGGCGGGCCCGGGTACGCATGCCGGCCGGGTCCGAGCCGAAGTCCGGCTCGGTCAGCCCGAAGCAGCCGATCGCCTCACCGGCGGCCATCCGGGGCAGCCACTCGCGCTTCTGCTCCTCGGAGCCGAACCGCCAGATCGCGTACATGGCCAGCGACCCCTGCACCGAGACCAGGGACCGCAGGCCCGAGTCGCCCGCCTCCAGCTCGAAGCAGGCCAGGCCGTACGCGACGGCGGAGGTGCCGGCGCAGCCGTAGCCCTCCAGGTGCATCCCGAGCACGCCGAGCTCACCGAGTTCCCGGGCCAGTTCCCGCACCGGCAGCCGGCCCGCCTCGTACCAGGCGGCGACCTCGGGCCGGATCCGCCGGTCCGCGAAGCCACGCACGGCGGCCTGGAGTTCCCGGGTGTCGTCGTCGACGAGCGTGTCCACACCGAAGTAGTCGAGGGCGGACGCGGGGACGGTCAGTGTCACGTGCGGGTTCCTTCCAGGTGGGCGAGGACGCCGCGCGCCACGGCGACGGCCATCGCGTCGAGCGCGTCGGTGGTCATCGCCGCCATGTGCGGGGTGGCGAGGACGCGTGGGTGGTGCAGCATCGGGTCGTCGGCGGCGGGTGGTTCGGGCGCGAACACGTCGACCGCGTAGCCGCGCAGCCGGCCGGCGTCGAGCGCGGCGAGCACCGCCGCGCCGTCGACCACGCCGGCCCGCGCGGTGTTGACGAGCAGCGCGTGCGGCCGCATCCGGGCCAGCGCGCCGGCGCCGATCAGGCCGGTGGTCTGCGGCGTCTGGGGCACGTGCAGGCTGACCACGTCCGATTCGGCGAGCAGAGTGTCCAGGTCCACCAGGCGTACGCCGTCCGGCGGGTCGGTGACCGCCACGTCGTACCCGAGGATCGTCATGCCCATCCCGCGGGCGCGGGCGGCGACGCCCCGGCCGATCGCGCCGAGGCCGACGAGTCCCAGCGTGCGGCCGACGAGCATGGTGCCGGTCAGTCCGGCGGCGACGACCGAGCCGGGCAGCGACCGGCCGGGCGGGAAGCCACCGGCCGCCAGCGTGGTCACGGCGGGGGTGAGCTGCCGGGCGAGCGCGAGCGCGGCCAGGACGACGAACTCGGCCACCGAGTCGGCGTTGGCGCCGGGCGTGCCGACCACGGGCACGCCGAGCCGTCGCGCGGCGGCCAGGTCGATGCCGTCGAGCCCGGCGCCGTGCCGTCCGACGACCCGGAGCCGGGGTGCGGCCTCCAGCATCGCGGCGGTCACCGGGGAGGAGCGCACCACGAGCGCGTCGGCGGTGGCGAGCGGGCCGGCCGCGAGCGCGGCGGGGTCGGTGAGGTGGGCGACGGTCACCTCACCGGCGGCGTGCAGCAGCCGCATCCCGGCCTCGGCGATGGGCTCGGTGAGCAGGATCTGAGCGGGCATCGGGGTCCTCACCAGCCGGTGTAGCAGGTCACCGGCACGCTGTAGAAGTCGCGGGCGTAGCCGCCCTGCTCACGCGGGCCGTGGTTGGAGGCGCCGGTGCCGCCGAACGGCAGGTGCAGTTCGGTGCCGGCGGTGGGCAGGTTGACGGTGACGATGCCGGCGCGGGCGTCGCGCTTGAACCGTTCCGCCGTCGCCAGGGAGGTGGTGACGATCCCGGCGGACAACCCGTAGTCGGTGTCGTTGGCGAGGTCGATCGCCTCGTCGAGGTCGGCGGCGCGGATCACGCAGGACACCGGGCCGAAGATCTCCTCCCGGGCCACCCGCATGTCGTTGCGCGCACCGACGAGCAGGGTGGGTCGCATGAACTGCCCGTCGTGCGTCCCGCCGGCCGCGACCGTCGCGCCCTCGTCGCGTCCGATCCGGACGTAGTCGAGGTTCTGGTCGAGCTGACCGGCGCTGACCACCGGGCCGAGCTGGCTGTCCGGGTCGAGCGGGTCACCGACGCGCAGCGCCCGCGTCGCCTCGGCCAGCGCCGCCACGAACCGGTCGTGGATGCCGGCCGTCACGATCAGCCGGCTGGAGGCGGTGCAGCGCTGGCCGGTGCTGAAGAAGCTGCCGTCCAGCGCGCAGCGCACCGCCACCTCCAGGTCGGCGTCGTCGCACACCACGAGCGGGTTCTTGCCGCCCATCTCCAGCTGGAACCGCTTGTTGCCGTGGGCGATGCAGCGCTGGGCGACGTGCGCGCCGGTGCGGGTGCCGCCGGTGAACGAGATGCCGTCGAGGCCGTCGCTGGTGAGCAGTTCCTCCCCGACCACCGAGCCGGCGCCCATGACCAGGTTGAACACGCCGGCCGGGACACCGGCGCCGGCGATGATCCGGGCGAGTTCCCCGGCGCTGGCGGGGACCAGCTCGGCGGGTTTCAGCACGACCGTGTTGCCGTACGCGAGCGCCGGCGCGACCTTCCACGCCGGGATCGCCAGCGGGTAGTTCCAGGGCGTGATGATCCCGACCGCGCCCAGTGGACGGCGGCGGACCTCGGCGTGCACGTTCGGCCGGGTGGAGGCGTAGACCTCGCCGGTGGGCTGGAGCAGCTGGTGGGCGTAGTAGCGAAACGTCTGCCCGGCGCGGACGACCTCGCCTCGGGCCTCGGCGAGCAGCTTGCCCTCCTCCCGGGCGAGCAGCGTGGCGAGTTCGTCGGCTCGGTCCATGATGGTGGCGCCGATCCGGTCCAGCATCCCCATCCGGTCGCCGACGGGCAGCGTCGCCCAGCCGGGCCGGGCGCGGCGGGCCGCCGCGATCACCGCGCGGGTCGTCTCCCGGTCGGCGGCGGCGTACTCGCTGACGACCTCGCCGGGGCGGGCCGGGTTGAGGTTGGGGCGGCGTTCCCCGTCTACCCACTCGCCGTCGACGAGGTTGCGGTGGTACGGCACGGACACGTCTACCGCCCCGCGCCGACGGCGGCGACCGGTTCGCCCTGCGGGTCGGCGTTCTCCGGGAAGTGGCAGGCGACCTGGTGCCCGTCGCCGGTGAGCTTCGGGGTCTCGGTCGCGCAGACGTCCTGCGCCTTCCAGCAGCGGGTCCGGAACCGGCAGCCGGACGGCGGGTTCAGCGGGCTCGGCACGTCACCGCTGAGGATCACCCGCCGGCGCTCGGTCTCGATCAGCGGGTCGGGGATCGGCACCGCCGACAGCAGGGCCTGGGTGTACGGGTGGCGCGGCCGGTCGTACATGTCCTCGCAGTCCCCGACCTCGACGACGGTGCCGAGGTACATCACCGCGATGCGGTCGCAGAGGTGCCGCACGACGGCGAGGTCGTGGGCGATGAACATCATGGTCAGGCCCAGCTCCTCCTGGAGTTCCTCCAGCAGGTTGACGA
Organism: Micromonospora sp. CA-248089; assembly: GCF_050948515.1. Taxonomy (NCBI): domain Bacteria; kingdom Bacillati; phylum Actinomycetota; class Actinomycetes; order Micromonosporales; family Micromonosporaceae; genus Micromonospora; species Micromonospora sp. CA-248089. The sequence goes on along the minus strand of NZ_CP192016.1, from coordinate 2,102,512 downwards.
TCTGCGCCTGCACCGAGACGTCGAGCGCGGAGACCGGCTCGTCGGCGACGATGAACTGCGGGTTGCTGACCAGGGCGCGCGCGATGCCGACGCGCTGGCGCTGGCCGCCGGAGAACTCGTGCGGGTAGCGGTCGTGCCACTTCTCGCTGAGCCCGACCATCTGCATGGTCTCCCGTGCCTTCGCGCGCCGGCCCGCCGCGGGCAGGTCGGAGTGCACGAGCAGCGGTTCCTCGATCAGCTCGCCGATCGTCATGCGGGGGTTCAGCGAGGCGAACGGGTCCTGGAAGATCATCTGCATCTGCCGGCGCATGCCCCGCATCCGCCGGCGGTCCAGCGTGGTCAGTTCGGTGCCGTCGAAGGTGACGGTGCCCTGGCTGGGCTTGAGCAGCTGGAGGATGCCCCGCCCGGTGGTGGACTTGCCACAGCCGGATTCGCCGACCACGCCGATGATCTCGCCGCGCCGCACGTCCAGGTCCACACCGGAGACCGCGCGCAGCCGGGCGGGCAGCAGCGAGCCGCGTACCGGCACCTTGAAGTCGACAGCCAGGTCACGCACCCGCAGCAGCGGGTCCGGGGCGGCGTCGGGGGCGGTGTCGGGGGCCGTGGTCGTCATGAGCGCACCTCCGCGGTCTGGTCGGCGAAGCGGTCCGTCGTGGTTAGCCAGCCGCCCTGCTCGGCCGGGCGCATGCCCCAGCAGCGGGTGAGCTGGTCGCGGTCCGGCACGGTGGTCAGGCCGGGCGACTCGCCCTGGCAGATGTCGCGGGCGTGCACGCAGCGCGGGGCGAAGCGGCAGCCGGGAGGCAGCTCGGACAGCTCCGGCGGGCGGCCGGCGATGGGACGCAGCTTGCCGCCGCGAGCCTGGTCGAGGCGCGGCACCGAGCCGAGCAGACCCCAGGTGTACGGCATCTGCGGCTGGTGGAACAGGTCGACAGTGCCGGCGCGTTCGACGATCTGCCCGGCGTACATGACGTTCACCCGCTCGGCCATGCCGGCGACCACGCCGAGGTCGTGGGTGATGAGCAGGACCGCGGTGCGGGTCTCCAGCGCCAGTTCCCGCAGCAGGTCGAGCACCTGCGCCTGGATGGTGACGTCGAGCGCGGTGGTGATCTCGTCGGCGAGGATCAGCCGTGGCCGGCAGGAGAGCGCCATGGCGATCATGACCCGCTGGCGCATGCCGCCGGAGAGCTGGTGCGGGTAGGAGCTGAGCCGGGTCTCGGCGGCCGGGATGCGCACCATCTCCAGCAGCTCGACGGCTCGCCTGCGGGCCGCCCGGCGGCTCATCCCGAGGTGCAGTTCCAGCGCCTCGGTCATCTGCCGGCCCACTGTCAGCACCGGGTTCAGCGAGGTCATCGGGTCCTGGAAGATCATCGAGATGCCCTTGCCGCGTACGCCCCGCAGCTCCCGTGCGGACAGTCGCAGCAGGTCACGACCCTCGAAAAGCACCTGACCGCCGGTCACCTGACCGGCCGGCGGCACGATCAACCCCATGATGGACTGAGCGGTCGCCGACTTCCCGCAGCCGGACTCTCCGACGAGGGCGACCATCTCCCCTGCGTCGACAGTGAACGACACCCCGTCCACCGCCGTCACCGAGCCCCGCGCGCCGCGGAATTCGGTGCGCAGATCCCGGACCTCCAACAAGGCCATCGATCCCCCTGAGTTAGACTCCCGAACGCCACCATTCGTCACTGGGGAGTGTTGCACAGACGATGTTCGTCGTCTAGGCTCCCGGCAGCGACGAATTCCGTCACTAAGAGTTGGAGCGAGATGGCATCCAAGAGCTCGATCGAGAAAGATCGCAGCATCATCCGGGAGCTCGTTCAGGACCCGAGGCAGACGAACGTCGCGCTGGCGGCGAAGGTCGGCCTCTCCGAGGGATCCGTACGACGCCGGGTGGAACGGCTTGTCACCGAGGGTCAGCTGCAGTTCGCCGCCATTCCCAGTGCCGCCTTCATGGGGCGGCCGGTGCACACCCTGTTCGAGATCCAGAGCGCTCCCGGTGCCACAGAAAGGCTCATCGACAAGCTCGCCGGGATGCCGGAGATCGCGTACGTCTACCACGTGACCGGCCAGTTCGACGTCATCGCCGTCGGCTACTTCGCCTCCAGCAACGCCATGCGGCGGTTCTGGACGGAGCGGCTCGGCAACCTCGACGGGGTGATGGAGAGCAGGTCGGTGATGGTGCTACGGGTCGCCAAGCGCGCGCACGAGTGGGCGCGCGACATCGCCGTCACGGGGGACGAGGAAGCCGGCTGGGACGCGGAGGCGGACCCCGGCACACCCGGCGCTGACACCTGACCGACCGGAGAAACCCGCAATGCTGCGCATCACGTTGACCCGTCTCTTATCGGTTATTCCAGTCCTGTTCGGGATCTCGGTGATCTCGTTCCTCGTGATCCGCATGATCCCCGGCGACGTGATCAGTTCGATCATGGGCCAGGACTTCGGCGACCCCGCGATCGAGGCGGAGATGCGCCGCTACTTCGGGCTCGACATGCCCGTGTACGAGCAGTTCCTGAGGTGGCTCGGCGCCCTCGTCCAGGGCGACTTCGGCACCTCGATGCGCACCGGCCAGCCGGTGCTGGAAGAGATCATGCAGCGCCTTCCGTCCACGCTGCTGCTGGCCGTGTCGGCGCTGCTGGTCTCGATCCTCATCTCCATCCCGCTCGGCGTCCTCAGTGCCACCAAGCGCAACGGGCTGCTGGACGCCACCACCCGGGTCGGCTCGCTGGTCGGGCTGTCGCTGCCGAACTTCTGGCTCGGCATCCTGCTGGTGTACGTCTTCTCGGTGTCACTGGGCTGGCTGCCGTCCCAGGGCGCGGGTGAGGGCGAGGGCTTCTGGGGCACCCTGAAGCACCTCGTCCTCCCCGCCGTGACGCTCGGCTCCAGCCTCGCCGCGATCAGCATGCGGATGACCCGCTCCAGCATGCTGGAGGTGCTCAACCAGGACTACGTGCGCACCGCCCGGTCCAAGGGCCTCGCCGAGCGCGTGGTCATGAGCCGGCACGCGCTGCGCAACTCGCTGATCCCGGTCGTGACGGTGCTGGGCATCCAGGCCGGCGCGCTGCTGGGCGGCACGGTGATCGTCGAGCAGGTGTTCGCCTGGCCGGGCCTGGGGACGATGGTCATCCGCGGCATCTCCCAGCGCGACTACCCGGTCGTCCAGGGCACCCTGCTCTTCCTGGCCTTCTTCTACGTCGTCGTCAACTTCCTCGTAGACCTCATCTACACCTACCTGGATCCGAGGTTGCGCAGTGGTCACTGACATCGCCCCCGGCCGCCGCCCCGCCGAGGCGGCGGCCACTCGCAAGACCCCCCGCAGCCTCGAGTTGCTGCGCCTGATCTGGCGCGACCGGGTGGGCGCCATCGGCCTGGTCATCGTGGTGCTGATGGTCTCCGCAGCGGCACTGGCCCCGCTCATCGCCCCGTACGACCCGACCGCCATGTCCAACCAGCGGCTCGCCGCGCCCGGCGGCGACTTCCCGCTCGGCGCCGACGAGGCCGGCCGTGACCTGCTCAGCCGGGCCCTGTACGGCGCACGCACCTCGCTGGCCGTCAGCCTGATCGTGGTGACCTGCGCGGGCGCGATCGGCGTCCTGCTCGGACTGCTCGCCGGCTTCTACCGGGGCTTCCTCGACGCGGTCATCACCCCGGCCACCGACATCATGTTCGCCTTCCCCACGCTGCTGCTCGCGCTGGCGGTGGTGGCCGCCCGGGGGCCCGGCACGGAGAACCTGATCCTGGCCCTGATCCTCGTGTTCATCCCGAGCTTCGCCCGCGTGGTGCGCGGCACGGCCATGTCGGTGCGCCGCGAGCCGTACGTGGAGTCCGGCCAGGCGGTCGGCCTCAGCAACGCCCGGCTGATCTTCAAGTACATCCTGCCCAACTCGGTCGCCCCGATCGCGGTGCAGTTCACCACGAGCCTCGCCACCGCCATCCTCGTCGAGGCGTCACTGGGCTACCTCGGGCTCGGCGTGCAGCCGCCCCAGCCGTCCTGGGGGTCGATGCTCTCCAGCGGCAAGGCGTTCATGGAGATGTCGATCTGGCCGTCCGTCGTCCCCGGCGTCTGCATCATGATCGCGGTGCTGGGCTTCAACCTGCTGGGCGACACCCTTCGCGACGTGCTCGACCCGCGACTGCGCGGCCGTTCCAGCCGCTGACCCCTCGCACCCCCGGCAAGGAGCAACGTGGAAACCATCGACGAACACCTGGTTCGTCAACTGTCGGAATGGTCGGCGGGCGCCCCGGCGCCCGCCGACCCGTCGCCGGACGTCGAGGTCGACGCCGGTCTGCTGCTGGACTACTTCGACGCCCAGATCCAGAGCCGCCACCTCGACCTCGCGCTGCGGTGGCTGCAGTCGAAACGGGAGGGCTTCTACACGATCGGGTCCAGCGGCCACGAGAGCAACGCCGCCGTCGCGCTGGCGCTGCGCCCGACCGACCCGGCGCTGCTGCACTACCGGTCCGGCGGTTTCTACGCCGCCCGGGCCGGGCAGGTTCCCGGCTCCACCCCGGTCACCGACGTGCTGCACTCCGCCGCCGCGTCGCGCCGGGATCCGATCTCCGGTGGCCGGCACAAGGTGTTCGGGCACCGGGAGCTGAACATCATCCCGCAGACCTCGACCATCGCCTCGCACCTGCCCCGCGCGATGGGCATGGCGTTCGCCCTGGACCGCGGCGTCGGCGACACCGGCTACCCGGCCGACGCCGTGGTGGTGTGCAGCTTCGGCGACGCCTCGGCCAACCACTCCACCGCCGCCGGGGCGCTGAACGCCGTCGGCTGGGCCGCCCACCAGGGGCTCGGGATGCCGGTGCTGTTCGTCTGCGAGGACAACGGCATCGGCATCAGCACCCGGTCCCCGCACGGCTGGGTGGACCGGATGCTGTCCGCGCTGCCCGGCCTCGACTACACCGCCGCCGACGGCACCGACCCCGTGCGGTTGCTCGCCGTCGCGGCCGAGACGGCCCACCGGGTACGCGCCGGACGCCGTCCCGCCGTGCTGCACCTGCGGACGGTCCGGTTCATGGGCCACGCCGGCTCCGACGCGGAGCTGGCGTACCGGTCCCGGTCGGAGATCCTCGCCGACTACGCCCGCGACCCGCTGCTGGCCACGGCAGCGGTGCTGGCCTGGCGCGGGATCCTCGCCCCGGCCGAGAGCCTGGCCCGCTACGAGCAGACCCGCAAACTGGTCATGGACCAGGCGGAGGCGATGCTCGGGCGGGTCGAGCGGCTGCCCGACGCGGCGGCGGTGACCGGGCCGCTCACCGAACGCCGGACCGACCGGGTCGGCGCGGCCGCCGCACGGGCCGGCGCCGGCCGGGAGAAGGTGTTCGGCGGCCGGCTCCCCGAGGCGCGCGGGCCGCTCACGCTCGCCCAGTCGGTCAACGCCGCCCTGCACGACGCGCTGCTCACCTGGCCGCAGGCCCAGGTGTTCGGCGAGGACGTGGCGCGCAAGGGCGGCGTCTACGGCGCCACCCGCGGGCTGCGCAAGGCGTTCGGCGCGAACCGCGTGTTCGACACGCTGCTGGACGAGCAGACCATCCTCGGGGTGGCGCTCGGCGGCGCGCTGGCCGGCACGCTGCCGATCCCGGAGATCCAGTACCTCGCCTACCTGCACAACGCCGAGGACCAGCTGCGCGGCGAGGCCGCCTCGCTGCGGTTCTTCTCCGACGGGCAGTACGGCAACGGGATGGTCGTCCGGATCGCCGGCCTGGCGTACCAGAAGGGGTTCGGCGGGCACTTCCACAACGACAACTCGGTGGCGGTGCTGCGCGACATCCCCGGCCTGGCGCTGGCTGTCGCCTCCCACCCGGCCACCGCGCCGGCGCTGCTGCGGCAGTGCCTCGCGCTGGCCGAGCAGGAGAAGCGGGTCTGCGTGTTCCTGGAGCCGATCGCGCTCTACCACACCCGCGACCTGCACACCGACGGCGACGGCGGCTGGCTGGCCCGGTACGCCCCGCCGGACGAGTGGGCGGCCGGTGAGGCGCCGCTCGGGCAGGTCCGCACCGTACGCGGCGGCGGTGACCTGGCGCTCGTCACGTTCGGCAACGGCGTGCCGATGAGTCTGCGGGTGGCCGAGACGCTGGCCGCCGAGCGGGGCGCCGGCACCCGTGTCGTCGACCTGCAGTGGCTGGCGCCGCTGCCGGCCGCGAGCCTGCTCGCCGCGCTCGACGGCGTACCCCGGGTCCTGGTGGTCGACGAGACGCGGGCCGGCGGCGGGGTGTCCGAGGCGGTGGTGGCCGCCCTGGTGGACGCCGGTTACCCGGGGCGGATCTCCCGCGTCAACAGCGTCGACAGCTACGTCCCGCTGGGCCCGGCGGCCGACCACGTCCTGCTCGGTGAGCACGACGTGCTGACTGCGGCCCGCGCGCTGCTCGACTGACGCACGGCACGACGAAGGCGGCCCACCGGATCATCCGGTGGGCCGCCTCCCGTTCGGCCGCCTCAGTACCCCAGATCGGGCTGCCGCTTCAGGCCGGCCAACTGCTCGCCGGCCAGGTAACGCTCCAGGTTGACGCAGAAGTCGGCGTAGAGCCGCTGCAGGTTGCCGGTGCCGCGGAACGACGTGTGCGGCGTGATCGTCGTGTTCGGCAGGTCCCACAGCCGGTGGTCGGCCGGCAGCGGCTCCTCCTCGAACACGTCCAGCACCGCGCCGGCGATCCGGCCGGACCGCATCGCGTCGACCAGGGCGTCCTCTGCCACGAGGGCGCCCCGCCCGACGTTCACCAGCACCGCCGACTCCTTCATCGCTGCGAAGTGCGCGGCGTCGAAGAAGTAGCGGTTCTCGGTGGTCAGCGGCATGGCCAGGACCACCGAGTCGGCCTCCGGCAACACCGTCATGTGCTCGGCGTACGGGATCACCCGGTCGAAGCCCTCGGCCGGGGTGCCGGAGCGGTTCACGCCGATCACGTCGACTCCGAGAGCGCGGGCCCGCCAGGCCACCTCGCCGCCGATGCCGCCGGTGCCGAACACCAGCATCGTGCTGCCGATGAAGTCCCGGCCGGTGATCCGCACCCACTCCCGGCGTTCCTGCGCCTCCCGGTGCTCCGGGAACGCGCGGAAGCGCATCAGCACCGCGCCGATGGCGTACTCGGCGATCGGCACGTTGTAGGAGTTGGGCGACCGGGTGTAGAGCAGCCCCTCGGCGAGGCGGCGCTGCATCAGCTCGCCGCCCACCCAGTCGAACCCGGCGGCGGTGATCTGCACCCACCGCAGCCTGTCGCACTTGGCCAGCAGCTCGTCGAAGGTGTCCTCGTTCATCGCGCTGCGCAGGATCACCTCGGCGTCGAGCCACTCGTCGCGTACCGGCTCACCGTCGCCAACCGGGCTGAACCGGCACTGCGGGAACCGCTCCCGCAGTTGCGGGAGCAGGTCCGACAGGTTGGGGGTGAGTAGGACGTGCGGTCCCGCGACGGCGCCGGTCACGAGGACTCCTGCGCACGCTTCCGGTTGTTGTACGTCACGCCGCCCTTGGCCCAGTTGTCGTACGACACCTCGTAGAGCAGGACGTGGGTGTTCTCACGCGGGGAGCCGTACTTGACCAGCACGTCGGTCAGGTCAGCGATCATTGCTTCCTTGGTGGCCTGGTCCCGCTTGCCGATCTCGGCCCGGATGATTGCCATGTCAGTTCTCCTTGCTCGTGGTCGCGAAGTCCGGGTTGCGCTCGTACTCGGCCTTGACGGCGAGGTACGCGAAGGCGTGCGTGACGCGGGTCTTGAGCACCCCGTCGAAGACCTCGCGGGCCTTGGCGACGTCGCCGTTGTAGTAGTGCCAGTTGCCGAGGCCGTACCCCTGGGTGACGGTCTTGAGGCTGTTGCCGTCGCACATCGCCCACAGCTCGTCCGGGCCGATCTGGCCGGTGTAGAGCTTCATCCGGCCCTCGTAGCCCACCAGGTGCGGCTCGTCGACCAGGTCGACAGTGCGGAACCGGTCGAGCACCTCCTCGGCCTCGGCGGTCCGGCCGAGGCGCCGCAGCGCCATGTACTGCCAGTCCTGCGACGCCACCAGGCCCTCCTGGTGCCGGGACGCCTTCTCCGACTCGGCGAAGCTGGGCAGGCAGCCCTCCAGGTCGCCGGCGAGGTACTGGGCGACGCCGAGGTGGTACCAGACGGAGGCGTGCAGCGTGGTGTTGTAGCGGCCGAGGATCTCCGGGTTCGCGGCGGCGTCGGTGTCGCTGAGGTGCTGCGGGCGCACGTCCTCGGGCCGGCCGAGGATCAGGCTCACGACGTCCTTCTCCACCTCCGGCTGGTACATCTCGTACTCGTCCTCGACGCCGGCGAGCTGGTCGGCGGCGGTGCGCAGGTCCGCGATCGCGCCGGCGTAGTCACTGATGGAGATCCGCCGGTGCCCCCGGAAACGCAGCAGGCGCGGGCTGTTCGGCTCCAGTTCGAGCGCCTCGGTCAGCAGCGCCACGGACTCCTCGTGCTTGCCGAGGTAGCCCTTCAGCCGGGCGGCGATGATGTAGCGGTGGGTGAGGGGTACGGACGTCATGGATTGCCTTTCGTCGCGGTACGGCGGAGAGGGCGCCCCCGGGAGGCGGCGCCCCCTCCGCGGTTCGTCAGCGGTCCAGCCAGAGGTGCCGGTAGAAGCGGTACGTCGGCGTCGGGTCACCGCGGTAACCCATGACGTCCTTCTGCACCACGTCGAAGTCGGCGTTCAGGAACGTCATCGCCACCGGGCCCCGCTCGGCGAGGATCTTCTCGGCCTGCTGGTAGAGCTGGGCACGCTTGTCCTTGTCCATCTCGGAGCGGGCCTTGACGACCAGGTCCTCGTACTCCGCGTCGGACCAGTTGCCGTAGTTCAGGCCGCCGCCCTTGAGGAAGCTGGCGGTGAACCGCTCGTCCGGGTCGTAGGTGAGGCCGAAGCCGGACTGGTACATGTCGAAGTCGCCGGACTTCGTCTTGGTGTCGGCGATGGTGGACTCCACCGACTCCAGCGTCACCTTGATGCCGATCTTGGCGAGCTGCTGCTGCTCGACCTCGGCCGAGCGCACCTGGAACGCCGAGGTGGCGATGACCATGAGCTTGGCGTCGAAGCCGTTCGGGTAGCCCGCCTCGGCCAGCAGCGCCTTCGCCTTCTCGATGTCCGGCTTGCCGTACACCGGCTCCTTGAGCGCGCCGAAGCGGTCCGGCGGCAGGTAGCCGGCGTTGAGCGCGGTGCCGAAGCCGGAGTTGGCGACGTTCAGGATCTCCTGCCGGTCCAGCGCCATGTAGATGGCCTGCCGGACCTTGACGTTGTCGTACGGCGCCTTCGAGGTGTTCAGCCGCAGGTGCAGCGACAGCGAGCCGGAGCCGCCGTACCACTTGAGCTTCTCGTCGCGCTTGAGCGCGTCGATGAACTCGGGCGCGGGCCGCCACAGGAAGTCGACGGTGCCGCTGCGCACGGCGGCGGCGCGCGCGTTGTCGTCCGGGTTGAACGTGAAGTCCAGCCCGTCCAGGTACGGAACCCCGGACTCCCAGTACTTGTCGTGCTTGTCCAGCTTGATGGCCTGGCCGGTGGTCCGGGCGGCGAGCTTGAACGGCCCGCTGCCGCCGTCGACGCTGCCGTTGAGGTCGCCCTGCTTCTCGACCACGGTCCGGTCGACGATCGACGACGCGGCGGTGGACAGCAGGGTCAGGATGGCGGCGTTGGGCTTGGCCAGCTTCATCACGACGGTGCGCTCGTCGGGCGCCTCGACCGAGGTGATGCCCTCGTAGCTGCGGGCGCGCGGTGCCCGGGTGGCCGGGTCCTTGATCCGCTCGATCGAGTACTTCACGTCGGCGGCGGTCACCTTGCGGCCGCTGTGGAAGTACGCGTTGTCGCGCAGCTTGAACGTCACGGTCAGGCCGTCCGCGCTCAGCTCCCACGACTCGGCGATCGCCGGCTTGATCTCGCCCCGGTACGACTGCACGAGCGACTCGTAGATCTGCTCGTTGATGACGAAGGCCGAGGTCTCCGACATCCGGTGCGGGTCGAGTTCGTTGGCGTCCAGCCGGATCATGATCCGCAGCCGGCCACCGGACTTCGGCGTGCCGGCGGCCTGCGTCTCGTCCTCCAGCTTGACGTTGCTGGTGAGGCCGTCACTGGCGTTGCCATCGGACTTGCCCGACGGCGGCTCGCCGCCTCCGCAGCCGGCCGCGAGCGTCGCCACGACGCCCACCGCCAGCGCTCTCATCAGAATTCGGGTACGCATCAGTCTCCTTGGCAGTGTCACGATTAGCGCTTCAGGCCGGCTTCCATGCCTCCCCATAGACCCGAAGCCAGTTGCCCCCGAGGATCTTGGTCACGTCCTCCGGCGAGAAGCCGCCGGCCAGAAGCGCCGCGGTGATGTTCGGGAAGTCCGAGGCGTCGTCCATGCCGATCGCCCGGCGCTCCTCCCAGCCGAAATCACCCAGCAGGTTCCGGTGCTCCTTCGAGTTCGCCTCCGCGATGCTCTTGAGCTGCGCGATCCGCATCTCCTCGGTCCACGTCTCGTCGTAGTCGGTGGCCACGGCGACGTGGTCGACGCCGGCCACCTCCACGACGCGGGAGACGTGCTCGACGAAGCGGGTCAGGTCCGGACGACGGGACGGGTCGTCCGGGTGGTACAGGAATCCCGACAGGGTGGTGATGCCCATGACGCCGCCCTGCTCGGCCAGGCGCCGCAGGTATCCGTCCGACTTGGCGCGGATGTGCGGCGACAGCGCGTCGCAGAACGAGTGCGTGACGACGACCGGCTTGTCCGAGGCGTCCATGGCGTCCAGGCCGGTGCGCTCGCCGCTGTGCGAGACGTCGACGAGCACCCCCAGCTCGTTCATCGCCTTGACGAACGTGCGGCCGCGGTGCGAGAGCCCCGAGTCGGTGTCCTCGCCGCAGCCCGCACCGAGCAGGTTCTGCCGCTGGTACGTCAGCTGGAGGATGCGGACGCCGAGGTCGTGGAACGTGCCGAGCAGGTCGAGGTCGGCGCCGATCATCTCGGTGTCCTGCGGGCCGAGGATCACGGCCTCCTTGCCCTCGGCCTTCGCCCGGTGGATGTCGTCCACCGTGAGGGCGAGCAGGACGTCGTCCGGGTGCGCGTCGATCCACCTGCGGCAGCGGTTGACTTCGCGCAGGGCGGTGACGGTGTCCGCGTACGGCCTGGTGACCGTGTGGTTCACAGCGGTGACGCCGCCTCGCCGGATCCGGTCGAGGTGGGCGTCGCTCAGCTCGATGACAGTGCTTCCGTCCACCACGGTGGCGGCGGCGTGCACGTCGGCGGCCGAGAGAGCGGGATGGTCGGTGGCGGCAGTGTTCACGTCATCTCCAGATCATCGGAAGATGCCGAGACTCTACGAGGCACGCAACTTGTTGTCCATGAAATCTCACCAACTCGTCGGTACGTAGTGTCTAGGTGACGAATTTCGTCATTCTGACGCGCGGCAAACCGATCGAGGCAGCCCGTCCGGCGCGAACGGGTCATAGCGCCACCAAGACTTCGAAGCGGAGAAAACGCACGGTGCACTGTGGAGGGGGGTGACGCAGTCCATCCCGTACGCCGAGGATTGCGACCTCCTTACCCTCGCGGACCTGCGGGGATGTTCGATACCATCGAACATCCCGGCGGAGGTTCCGCCACCTCGACAGGAGGTCCCCGTGCGGCCCATGAACAGTCAGCCGTCGGAGCAGGCCGGCTCCGGTGGCGCCGCGGACGAGAACACGCCCGCGGGCGTCGTCGGCGGCCGGATCCGGCGCTACCGCAAGGAACGCGGGCTGACGCTGCGCGGTCTGGCCTCCCGCTCGGGGCTGTCCATCGGTTTCCTGTCCCAGGTCGAGCGCGGCATCTCCTCCATCGGCCTGACCGCGCTCGGCAGCGTCGCCAAGGCGCTCGACCGGTCGGTGGCCGACTTCTTCGACGCCGGCACGCCCTCGCCGGACAGCACCGTCTCCTCGCTCCCCCGGCACTTCACGCTGACCAGGGCGGAGACGGCCGCGACGCAGTACGTGTCCGGGCAGCAGACCTACCGCATGCTCTCCGACCGGGGACCGGACCTGGTGCTCGAACCGATGCTCGTGCACATCGCGCCGGGCGGGCGCCGGGAGAACGCGTACGGCCACCGGGGCGAGGAGTTCGCCTACGTCATCTCCGGCGAGCTGCTCTACGAGGTCGAGGGCGTCGAGCACCGGCTGTTCCCGGGTGACAGCGTGCACCTGCGCTCGTCCGTGCCGCACCAGCTCTACAACGACACCGACGCGGTGACCACTGTGGTCTCGGTGGTCACGCCCCGCCTGTTCTGACCGGCGCACCGGGCACCACGAATCGCCCTCCGATTTCACGTAGGTGAACAAGGAGGGCGATTCGCTATGTAGTGTCAGCGACCGAGGCGGGAGTCCACGGCGGTCATCGTGTCCTGCCAGATGACCGACGCCGGGTCGATGACGGCGAAGTGGTCCCCCGGCTGTTCGAGGTGGCGGATCTCGTCGCCCGCCGCCGCCGCGGCGGCGGCGTAGCGCCGGTTGGCGTCGACGAGGTCGAGGCTGTCCTCCGTCCCCTGCACGAGCAGCGTCGGCACCCCGGTCGGCAGGCGCCGCATCGGGTCGCTCTCGGCGTACCGGCGCGGAGCCGTCACCGGGGAGCCGCCGAGCGCCGCGGCGACCGCGCCGTCGCCGAGGTAGCGCCGCTCGCCCTCGGTGAGGTCGAGCACTCCGGCCAGCGACACCGCGAGCGCGACACGCGGCCCGCCCGGACGCGCGGCGAGGTCCGCCGCGGCGCGCAGCGCGAGCTGCCCGCCGGCCGAGTGTCCCAGCACGACGATGCGGTCCAGGTCGACCAACCGGTCGCGGGCCGGTTCCCGCAACGCGCGCAGGCCCGTCTCCACGTCCTGCGTGGTCGCGTCCCAGCCGTGCCGGTCCGGGCGCCGGTACTCCAGATTCCAGGACGCGTACCCGCGCCGGGCCAGGTCGGCGGCGAGCGCGTCCATCAGGTCCGCGCCCCAGATGGACCGCCAGAACCCGCCGTGCAGCAGCACCGCGACCGGCGCGGGCCCGGCGTCCGGGGTGGACGGCAGCCGCAGGTCGCCCCACTGGTCCGGGTCGGGGCCGTAGGCGATCCGGGTGGCCGGCGCGCGGAGGCGGTGAACGGCGTGCCGGATCGCCCAGGCCAGGCCCCACAGTCCCCGTCCGGCCAGGTGCACCGCGCCGGGCACCGGCGGCTCGACGGTCAGGTCGTACCAGACCACGCCGGTCGGCTGCGCGCCGATGAGGGCACGGGCCGCCGACGTGGGGCCGGGCAGAGCCACCGCCGGCTGGTCTGTCGCGGCGAGCAACGAGCGCAGTTCGCCGGCCGAGGCGACGGTGACGACCTGACCGGTGACGTCCAGTTCGGCGCAGGTGGCGGCGGTCAGCGACGCCAGCAGGGCCGGGTCGGCCACCAGGCCGGGGCCGGCCACGACAGTGAGCCGCACCCGACTCACCTCTGCAGCAACGGCAGGACGGCCGAGCCGAGCAGGTCCACGCCGCGCTCGTCGGTGAGGCCGTGCGGCGTACCGAACTCGACCCGGCGCACGCCCGCGTCGATGAGCGCCTGGGCCTGCGCGGCGACCTGCTCCGGCGTGCCGGAGAAGGCGAACCGGTCGAGCACGTCGTCCGGGATCAGCCGGCCCGCCGCCTCGTCCTCGCCCGCGTCGACCAGCTCACCGACGCGCTTGACCAGATCTTCGGGCATCTCGACGGTCGGGTCCAGCTCGGCCACCACGGCGAGGTACATGGCCACCTCGGTGCGGGCCTTCGCGCGGGCCGCCTCGCCGTCGGTGTCGACGACTGTCACGGCGCCGAGCACGATGCCGACGTCGGCGACGTCGCGTCCGGCCTTCTCCGCGCCGGTTCGCAGCCGTTCGCGGATCACCGGGACCATGTCCGGGTTGGCGCTGCCGCCCACCTTGATCTCGTCGGCGATCCGGCCGGCCAGCGCCGCGCCCTGCGGGCCCCACGCGCCGAGCAGCAGCGGCGGGTCGGGCCGCTGCACGTCGTAGCGCAGCGCGGTGCCGGGGGCGAGCGAGAAGACCTTTCCGGTGAAGCCGCTGCGGTCGCCGCGCAGCAGGCGGTAGACGACCTGGACGGCTTCCTCGATGGTGGTCAGCGGCCGCGGCTGCGGCAGGCCGACAGCGCCCAGCCAGGTTCCGCGGGCCAGACCCAGGTAGGCCCGCCCGTGCGAGGCCAGGTCCAGGGCGGCGATCTGACCGGCGATCTCGTACGGCGCCATCGAGTACGGGTTCAGGCAGGCCGTGCCGAGGCGTACCCGTTCGGTCGCCTGTGCCATCTCCAGCAGCGGGAAGATCGGCGGCTGGTACATCAGGTCGCCGAAGACGGTGAGCACGTCGAAGCCGTGCGTCTCGGCGGCACGCGCCAACCGGGCGTACGCGCCGGCCGGCTTGTCGCTCTGCAGGCCGAGCCCGATCTCGACGGTCATGTCAGGTCCGCCGAGTTCATCGTGCGCCGGCAGGTCCGTTCCACCTTCATGACGAGCCGCTCCTCCGGGTCGGGGCAGATGAAGTGGGAGTCCTGGGCCAGCCAGTCCCCCGGTGCCAGGTCACGCTGCTTGGCGGCGAGGAAGGGCAGCACCGAGGCGAGCGCGTACACGCAGAAGTGCTTTCCCTCGGGCAGCCGCAGGTGCGCGCTGTTCGTCAGTTCGAAGTGGTCGCCCACGGCCATGCCGCACACCGACCGGCCCTCGATCCGGTCGACTGTGACCTTCAGGTCGTAGATCTCCATGTCGCCGTCGCTGTCGCTCACGGTCCCTCCCCCTCGTCGATCCGTACGATGATCTTGCCGGTGGTCCGGCGTTCGGCCAGCTCGGTGAGCGCCGCGGGCGCCTCGTCCAGCGACACGACGCGGCTGACCGGCGGCCGGACCGCGCCGGAGGCGCACATGTCGAACAGTTCCTGGTAGGCGGACTCGACGGCGCTCGCCCGCTGCCACGGGTACTGCGAGCCCCAGGAGAGGCCGACGAGCGTCGCGTTGGCCGCCATGAGCCGCAGCGGGTCCACCGGCGGCGGTGCGCCACCGGCAGCGCCCACCGCGACCAGGCGGCCCTCGAACGCGAGACAGTCCCAGGACCGGGCGAACACGTCGCCGCCCACCGGGTCCACCACGACGTCCACGCCCCGGCCGTCGGTGGCCGCGAGCACGGCAGGCACGAAGTCCTCCGCCGTGTAGTCGATCGCCACCTGGGCGCCGTGGTCGCGGCAGATCGCGGTCTTGGCCGGGCCGCCCGCGGTGGCCACGACCCGGGCGCCCCGGGCGACGGCGAGCTGGATCGCGGCGATGCCCACCCCGCCGGCGCCCGCGTGTACCAGCACCGTCCGCCCGGCGGTGAGACCGGCTCGTTCCAGCGCGAACCACGCGGTCTGGTAGGTGACCGGCAGCGCCGCCGCGGTGACCGGGCCGATCGTGGACGGTCGCGGCACCACCACCGCGGCGTCCACCGTCACCGTCGTGCCGAGCGCGCCGCGCGGCAGCGCCGGGCAGGCGAGCACCTCCTGACCCAGCAGGTGCTCGGCCCCGGCGCCGGCGGCGACGACCCGCCCGGCCGCCTCCACACCGGGTGTCATCGGCGGGTCGGGCCGCACCGGGTACTCGCCCCGGCAGAGCATGACGTCCAGGAAGTTCAGCCCCACCGTACGCACGGCGAGCCGTACCTCACCGGGGCCGGGCGGCGGGTCGTCGGGCAGAACGGCGACCGACAGCACGTCCGCCGGCTCACCGGTCCGCCCGGCGACCAGCCGCCGGATCACGCCGCGCCCACCGGTTCCCGGACCAGCTCGGCGTGGTGGTGCACGATCACCCAGCGGCCGTCGACCCGGCGCACCACGTCGGTGACCCGGGTGATCTCCGGCTCGTCGTCCGGGCCGAGCTGCGCGACCAGCTCGTACCGGGCCACGCCGAAGTCGTCCCACACGTCGATACGCTTGTCCCGCGCGGCGAGCACCGCCAGCCGGGACCGCTGCCCCGCGGCGTCCCGCCGGGCGCGGTACTCGTCCAGCTCGGCCCGGGTCCGCAGCGGCCCGGGCAGGTGCGTCTCCCAGGTGGTCACGTCGGGGTCCAGGTGCGTGTCGAACCGCTGCTGGTCCCCGGCGAGGAACGCGTCGTACATGTCGTCGATGCCGGCGGCGATCTCCGCCGCGCCTGCCTGCGCGAAGGTCATCGCGTCTCCTCCTGGTTCCGATCGTCGCGGGCGATCTGCCCGCCCTTCATCACCCACCGCACGTCCCGGAACGCCGAGGTGTCGGCGAGCGGGTCGGTGTCCGTCGCGATCAGGTCGGCCAGCTTGCCGGCCTCGACGGTGCCGAGGTCGGACTCCGCACCGAGCCACCGGATCGGGCCGAGCGTGCCGGCGTGGATGGCCCGCGCGGTGCCGATCCGCTCGGACATGTACTCCAGCTCCCGGATCGAGGCTGTCGTGCCCTCGAACTGCCAGAACGGGGGCATGTCGCTGCCGAGCAGCACCTCCACCCCGGCGGCGACGGCCATGTCGAAGCTCTCCAGGTGCCGGGGGCCGGCGCCGAGCGACCGGCACTGCATCCACTCCGGCACGCCCAGCTCGTCGAAGAACTCCTTGCACCGGGTCACCAGCAGCGTCGGCACGAGCGCCGTGCCGCGTTCGGCCATCCGCGCCGCGACCTGCGGGGTGAGCTGGTAGCCGTGCTCCACGCAGTCCAGTCCCAGCTCGACCGCCGCGCCGATCACGTCGGCGGGCCCGGCGTGCGCGGTCACCTTGCGGCCCCACGCGTGCGCCGTCTCGATCACCGCCGTCATCTCGTCGGCGAACAGCTGGGGCGTGTGGATGCTCTCGTGCTCACCGGCGATGCCGCCCGAGATCATCACCTTGATCAGGTCAGCGCCGGCCTTGATCTGGCTGCGCACGCCGTGGCGGAAGCCCACCGGGCCGTCGCACTCGAGCGTGTCGTTGCTCTCGTGGCCGTGCCCGCCGGTGCACACCAGCGCCCGGCCGGCGGTGTAGATGCGCGGACCCGGGACACGCCCGGCGTTGATCGCCCGCCGCAACGCGAAGTCGGCGTGGTCCTTCTCCGCCACGCAGCGCACAGTGGTCACGCCGGAGTGCAGCGTGCGCCGCGCCCCGTCGGCCATGTAGTGGGCGAGGTCGTACGCGCCCATCCCCTTGACGCCGTCGCCCCCGGAGCCGGGCAGCGACAGCGAGAAGTGGGTGTGCATGTTGACCAGGCCGGGCGTCACGTACCCGCCATCGAGGTCCACCTCGGTCAGCCGGCCGGCGGCCCGCGCCTGCTCGGCCACCTCGGCGTACGGCCCGACGGCGGCGATCCGGTCACCCCGGACCCACACCCCGGCACCGGTCACGGGCGCCATGCCGTCCACCACGCGGGCATCCAGCACTGTGCAGTTGCCGAGCAGCACGCTCGGCTGCTCGGGCGAATAGGCGGCACTCACGCGATCACTCCATAAACGTCTCGGGCGGCCCGCGCGGAGACGTAGCCCTCGGCCACGTCCCGTCGCACCGCCTCCGGATCCCGACTCCTCGGGTCACCGTGCCCGCCGCCACCGGCGGTCAGCAACGTCACCCGATCCCCCACCGCCACCGCGGTACGCCGTGTGCTCACCCGGTGCTCCCGGTCCGTGCCCGGGAAGACGACCACCTGGTTCGGCTCCGGCTGCTCGCCGCCGGCCAGCGCCCACGGCGCGCTCTTGGTCTTCTTGATCACCGACAGGAACTCGCCCGGCGTCACGAACCGGATGTCCCGCCGCAGGCCGCAGCCGCCCCGGAACCGGCCGGCGCCCCCGGAGTCGGTACGGATCTCCAGGCGCTCGAAGAACATCCCGGTCTTCGACTCCAGCACCTCCACAGGCGTGTTGCGCGCCTGGGTCTGGCACAGGTGGTTCGCCGGTCCGATGCCGTCGTGCCGGGGCGTGCCGCCCCACCCGACCGGGTCGTTGTTGCTGACCGCGAACATGTCGCCGGTGTCCGGGTGCCGCCCCACCATCATGAAGCCGGGCACGTCGCCGCCGGAAGAGGCGGCGAGCCGGTCCGGCATGCCCTGCGCCAGCGCCTTGAGGATCAGCTCCAGCGCGACGGTGCCGGTCCACTGGGTGAACGTGGCGGCCGGGTACTGCGCGTGGAACAGCGTGCCGGGCTCGGCGCGTACCCGCAGCGGCGCGAAGTGCCCGGCGTTCGTCTGCTCGTACGGCGTCGTGACGCCCTTGAACGCGACCCGGCAGGTGGCGATGGTGGCCCCGAGCGGCAGGTTCACCGGCCCGGGCACCGCCGGGGACGACCCGGCGAAGTCCACTGTGAACTCGCCGTCGGCGACGGTGACGGTGACCCGCATGAGGATCGGCTCGTCGGTGACGCCGTCGTCGTCGAGCCAGTCCTCGGCGGTCCAGCTGCCCTGCGGCAGCGCGGCCACCGCCTCTCCGGCGCGCTGAGCGGCGGCGTCGATCACCCGGTCGACGACCGCGTCGACCACCGCCGGGCCGTACTCGCGGTACAGCTCGGTCAGCCGCCGCTCGCCGGTCCGCAGCGCGGCGATCTGCGCGTTGAGGTCGCCGATGACGAGTTCCGGCATCCGCGAGTTGAACCGGATCAGCTCGTGGATCTCCGGCACCGGCTCGCCCCTGGCGTACACCTTCGTGCCGGGGAAGATGATCCCCTCCTGGTGCATGTCCGTGGAGTCGAGCACGTAACCGGGATCCTTGGCGCCCAGGTCCATCCAGTGCGCCCGGATGCACAGGAAGCCGATCAGCTCCTCGCTGTCCGGCAGCACGACCGGCGCGAACATCGTCGCGTCGTACGTGTGCGCCGCGTTCCAGTACGGGTAGTTCAGCAGCACCACGTCGCCGCGGTGCAGGTTCTCCACGCCGACGTACTCGACGCCCTTGCGCAACGAGTAGTCGTTGGCGCCGAGGAAGCGGGACAACCCCGTCGACTCCGCGACCAGCCGCAGCCGCCGGTCGTAGATGGAGATGCCGAAGTCGTACACCTCGTAGATCACCGGGTTGAAGGCGGTGCGCACCAGCGCGGCCCGCATCTCCTCGGCGGCCGAGACGAGATGACTGCGGACGACCTCGACGGTTGCCCCGTCGACCGTCGGCTCACCCATCGACGTCCACTCCGTAGACGTCCCGGGCCGCCTCCCGGGAGACGTACCCCTCGGCCACGTCCCGCCGCACCGCCTCCGCGTCGCGGCGGCGCGGGTCACCGTGCCCGCCGCCACCGGCGGTCAGCAGGGTCACCCGGTCGCCGACGGCGACCGTCGTGCGCTTGGTGCTCACCCGGTGCTCGCGGTCGGTGCCCGGGAACACCACGATCTGGTTCGGCTCCGGCTGCAAGCCGCCGTCCAGCGCCCACGGCGCGCTCTTGGTCTTCTTGATCACCGTCAGGAACTCACCGGGCGTCACGAACCGGATGTCCCGCCGCAGGCCGCAACCGCCCCGGAACCGGCCCGCGCCGCCGGAGTCCTCGCGGATCTCCCAGCGCTCGAAGAACATCCCGGTCTTGGCCTCCATGACCTCGATCGGGGTGCCCCGGCCGGTGCTGCCCGAGACGTGCGTGGCGCCGTCCATCCCGTCGTGCGTCGCGGTGCCGCCCCAGCCCACCAGGTCGTTGTTGCTGACCGCGAACATCTTGCCGGTGTCCGGGTGCAGGCCGACCATCATGAATCCGGGCACGTCGCCGCCGGAGGACGCGGGCAGCAGGTCCGGCATGCCCTGGGCCAGCGCCTTGAGGATCAGCTCCACCGCCACGATGCCGGTCCAGAGCGTGAACGTGGGCTGCGGGTAGACGGCGTGGAACAGGCTGCCCGGCTCGGCGCGCACCTCCAGCGGTGCCACGGTGCCGGCGTTCGACGGCTCGTCCCGCGACGTCAGCGACTTCAGCACGACCTTGCAGATCGCCTCGGTCGCGCCGAACGGCATGTTGATCGGGCCGCGGGTCGCCGGGGCCGAGCCGGCGAAGTCGACGACGAAGCGCCCGTCGGCGATGGTCACAGTGACGCGCATCTTCACCGGGTCGTCGGTGATGCCGTCGTCGTCCACCCAGTCCTCGGCGGTCCAGGTGCCCTGCGGAAGCGTCGCCAGCGCCGCCCGGGCGCGGGCCTCGCCGTCGGCGATGATCCGGTCGATCGCCTGGTCGACGGTGTCCCGGCCGAACTTCTCGATGATCTCCAGCATCCGGCGCTCGCCGGTACGCAGCGCGGCGATCTGCGCGTGCAGGTCACCGAGCACCGCGTCGGGCATCCGCGAGTTGAAGCGGATCAGCTCGTGGATCTCGCGCACCGGCTCGCCCCGGGACACGACCTTGGTGCCCGGGAAGATCAGCCCCTCCTGGTGCATGTCGGTCGAGTCGAGCACGTAGCCCGGGTCCTTGGCGCCCAGGTCCATCCAGTGCGCGCGGACGCAGAGGAAGCCGACCAGTTCGCCGTCCGCGTCCGGGTCGGCCTCGTCCGGCCGGAACACCGGGGCGAACAACGTCGCGTCGTACGCGTGCGCCGCGTTCCAGTACGGGTAGTTGAGCAGCACCACGTCGCCGCGGTGCAGGTTCTCCCGGCCCACGTACTCCACGCCCTTGCGCAGCGAGAAGTCGTTCGCGCCGAGGAAGAACGTCAGCCCGGTGGCCTCGGCGACCAGCCGCAGGTCGGCGTCGTACATCGACAGACCGAAGTCGTGCACCTCGTAGATGACCGGGTTGAACGAGGTGCGGATCAGGGTGGCCCGCATCTCCTCCGCGGCCGACAGCAGATAGCTGCGGACGACCTCGACCTGGGCTCCGTCCAGCGTGGTCATGCGGCTTCCTCCAGGGTGACGAGCAGGTATCCGTGGTCGTCGACGGTTACCCGCTGACCGCTGGGCACCACAGTGGTCGAGGTGCCCTCGTCGACCAGCGCCGGTCCGTCGAAGGTGTCGCCCGGCTCCAGGCGGGCCCGGTCGTAGACCGCGAACGGCACCACCGCGTGCTGCCCGAAGTCGTACGCATCGCGGTGGGTCAGCAGCGCCTGCGACGGGTCGCCGTCGCCGCGCGCCAGCGTCTCCAGCTCGGGCCGGTCGGTGCGCCCGATGCCGCGCACCCGCAGGTTGAGGATCTGCAGCGGGTTGCCCATGGTGTGGCCGTACCGGGTGCGGTGCGTCTCGTCGAACGCGGCGCGGATCGCGTCGCGGTCCAGCTCGCGCCCGACGGTGACCATCAGGCTGTGCTCCTGGCCCAGGTAGCGCAGCTCGAACTGCCGCTCCAGCACCGCCTCGCCGGCCGGCACGCCCTGCGCCACCAGCGACGCGACCGCCTCGGCCTCGACGGCCTTGAACAGCTGCTCCAGCTCCGACAGGTCCGCGTCGTCGAGCGTGGCCATCACGGTACGGCTGAAGTCGTTGACGATGTCGGCCGAGAGCATGCCCCATGCGGAGAAACCGGACGGCGCGAACGGCACGATCACCTCGCCGATGCCCATCTCGCGGGCCAGCAGCGGCGCCAGCAGCGGTCCGGCGCCGCCGAACGCGAGCAGCGCGAACTGCCGGGGGTCGTGACCCCGCTCGACGGTGATCTGCCGGACCGCGCCGACGGTACGGGCCAGCAGCACGTCGAACACGCCCGCCGCCGCGTTCTCCACGCTCAGGCCGAGCGGCTCGGCGAGCTGCTCGGCGATGGCGGCGCGCGCCTCGGCGTCGCGCAGCCCCATGGTGCCGGCGAGGAACCGGTCCGGGTCCATGTAGCCGAGCACCACGGCGGCGTCGGTGACCGTCGGCCTGGTGCCGCCCCGGCCGTAGCAGACCGGGCCGGGGTCGGCGCCGGCGCTCTGCGGGCCGACCTTCAGCAGGCCGTGGTCCAGCCAGGCGATCGAACCGCCGCCGGCGCCGATGGTCCGGATGTCGTACGTCGGGATGAGCAGCGGGAAGTGCTCCAGCTGGGCCTCGTACGCGGCGACCGGGTTGCCGCGCTCGATCACGCAGGCGTCCAGCGAGGTGCCGCCGATGTCGAACGTGAGCACGTTGTCCCGGCCCAGCTCGGAGGCGACGTACGCGGCGCCGACGATGCCGCCGGCCGGGCCGGACAGCACGGTGTGCGTGGGTGCGGTCTTGGCAACCGCGCTGGTCATCGAGCCGCCACCGGACCGCATGATCAGGAAGCGCCCGGCGAAGCCGCGCTCGGCCAGGCCGGACTCCAGCTCGTCCACGTACCGCTCGAAGATCGGCCGGATGTACGCCTCCAGCACCGTGGTGCTGGTCCGCTCGTACTCCCGGTACTCGCGCACGATGTCTGTCGACAGCGATAGGCTGACCTCGGGGAACTCCTCGTGGATCAGGCGCGCGGCCTCCCGCTCGTGGCTCGGGTCGAGGAACGAGTGCAGGAAGCAGATGGCGATCGAGGTGACCTGCTGGTCCACCACGAGCGTGCGGGCGGCCTCCCGGACGCTGTCCGGGTCCAGCGGCTCCACCACGCGGCCCCGGTAGTCGAGCCGGCCCCGCACGCCGGCGGTGAAGCGGCGCTGCACCAGGCTCTCCGGCCGCTGGTACTGGAAGTCGTACATGTGGTCGGACGGCACGTTGCCGCGGCCGATCAGGAAGATGTCCCGGAAGCCCTCGTTGGTGATGATGCCGGTACGGCCGCCACGACGCTCCAGCACCGCGTTGAGGCCGAGGGTGGTGCCGTGGATGAACAGCTCCACCTCGGACAGGTCGGTGCCGAGCGCGGTGATCGCGTTGAGGACACCGTCCGCGGGCCGGGCCGGGGTCGTGGCCGCCTTGCGGAAGCGGACCCGGTTGGTGCGCGTGTCCAGTTCCATGGCGTCCACGAAGGTCCCGCCGATGTCGACGGCGAGCCGGATGGGGCGACGGGTCATGGCGTGACAGCCTGCCTTCCGATGAGGGCGGGAAGCTCGGGAACGCGCCAGCAGGCGGCCCGGCTCTCGCCGTACGACTGAAGCTCCTGCTGCTCCGATCGGCACCGGTCGGTGACGAACGGGCACCGGGCGGCCAGTGGGCACCCGGTCGCGGCGTCGGCTTCCTCCAGGTCCTTGACCAGCTCGACGGCCTCGCCGTCGGACCCGGTCGTCCCGCCGAGGCGGGGGGCGCTGCCCAGCAGCGCCCGGGTGTACGGGTGCCGGGGCGTGTCGAAGACGACGTCCACCGGTCCTTCCTCGACGACCCGGCCGAGGTAGAGCACCACGACACGGTCGGCGAACCCGCGCACCGTGGCCAGGTCGTGGGAGATGAACACCGAGGCGCGGTCCGCGTCGGCCGCCACGTCAGCGATCACGTCGAGGATCTGCGCCTGGACGGTGACGTCCAGCGCCGAGGTCGGCTCGTCGAACACGATCAGGTCCGGCTCGCCGACCAGCGCGCGGGCGATGCCGATACGTTGCGCCTGGCCGCCGGACAGCTCGTGCGGGTAGCGCTGGAGGATCGACCGGTCCAGCTCCATCCGGTCCAGCACGGCGGTGACGCGCGCCTCCCGCTGCGCCGCGGACAGGCCCGCGGCGCGCAGCGGCTCGGCGACGGAGTCGCCGACGGTACGGCGCGGGCTCAGCGAGCCGATCGGGTCCTGGAACACGAGCTGCGCCCGGGTCCGGGCCCGGCGCAGCGCCCGGCCCCGGGGGCGGGGGCGGCCCGGCTGCTTGACCAGCGCCTGCCCGGCGACCGTGACGGTGCCGGACGTGGGCGCGACCAGGCCCATCACGAGCTTCGCGAGGGTGCTCTTGCCGCAGCCGCTCTCGCCCACCACGCCCAGCGTCTCGCCCGGCCCGAGCCGGAGCGTGACGCCGCGCAGCGCGTGGTGCCCGCCGGAACCGAACCGGCTGCGATAGACGACGTGCGCGTCCTCGATCTCCAGCACGGCGGGCTTCGGGTCCGGGCCGGCCGCGCCCGCGCCGGACGCGACCGGCGTGTGCGACGTCCGCGGCACGTCGGCGTCCAGCGGCCGGGTCTGCGGGTGGAAGCAGGCCAGCGACCACTCGCCGCCGCCGGGCACGGGCCCGGTGGCCGGGCGCCGGGACGAGCAGGTGCGGTCGGCGTGCGCGCACCGGGCGACGAACGGGCAGTTGTGCGGCGCCTCGGTGAGCAGCGGCATGGCGCCGGGGGTGGCGACGACCGGCCGGCCGCCGACGTCCGGCACCGAACGCAGCAGCGCCCGGGTGTACGGGTGGGCGGGCTCCCGCAGCACCTGCGCGGCCGGTCCGCTCTCCACCACAGTGCCGGCGTAGAGCACCACCACCCGGTCGCAGACCTCCGCGATGGACGCCAGGTCGTGCGAGATCAGCAGGACGCCCCGGCCGTCGTCGGCGGCGTGCCGGAACTGGCGCAGGATCTCCCGGGTCAGCGTCACGTCCAGGCCGGTGGTCGGCTCGTCGGCGATCAGCAGCTCCGGCGCGCAGCCGGTGGCCAGCGAGATCATCACGCGCTGGGCCATGCCGCCGGACAGTTCGTGCGCGTACGCGTCGAGCCGCCGCTGCGGGCTGCGGATGCCGACCGCCTCGAACAGCTCGCGTGCCGCCTCGCGGGCCCGCTCGCCGGACATCTCCTGGTGGGTGGCGAGCCGGTCGACGAGCTGCTTGCCGATGGTGCGGGTGGGGCTGAGCGCGCCGCGCGGGTTCTGGAAGCAGATCGCCACCCCCCGCCCGCGGTGGGCGGCGAGCGCGGCGTCGTCCATGCGCAGCACGTCCGAGTCGCCGAAGCGCACCCGGCCGGTGGCGTGCGAGCCGCCGGGCAGCAGCCCGACGATGGCGCGGGCCACCATGCTCTTGCCGCCGCCGCTCTCGCCGACCAGGCCGACGACCTCGCCGGGCCGGACGGTGAAGCTGACGCCGCTGAGCGCCGCGACCTGCCGGCCGGGCCGGCGGATCGTCACGGAGAGGTTCTCGATCGACAGCATGGTCACCGCCGCTTCGCGTTCGCGCGGTCCTGCAGGCCTTCGCCGAGCAGGCTGAATCCCAGGACGCAGACGAACAGGGCCAGGCCGGGCGGGACCGAGGTCCACCACCGGCCGCCGACCACGTCCGCGGCACCCAGGCTGATCATGGCGCCCCACTCCGCCTCGGGGATGCTCACGCCCAGGCCGAGGAAGGAGAGCCCGGCCAGGGTGAGCATGGCCCAGCCGCAGTTCAGCGGCGCGATCACCCGGACCGGGGTGAGGCTGTTCGGCAGCAGGTGCCGCCAGAGCACGCCCACCGGCGACGCCCCGGAGGTGATCGCGGCGTCCACGAACGGCAGTTCCCGCAGCGACCGCACCTCGGCGCGGACGAGCCGGGCGTACGCCGGCGCGTTCACCGCCGCGATCGTGATGATCAGGTTGATGGTGCCGTTGCCGAGCAGGGCGGCCACCGCCAGCGCCAGGATGAAAGTGGGGAACGACTGGAAGATGTCCACCACCCGCATCAGCACGTCGTCGAGCCAGCCGCCGAAGTAGCCGGCGACCAGGCCGAGCAGCGTGCCGACGACCACGGCGAGCGCGACCGCGGCCAGGGCGATGCCCAGGTCGAGCCGGGCGGCGTAGAGCATCCGGCTCCAGATGTCCATGCCGTTGCCGTCGGTGCCGAGCAGGTGGCTGCCGCCCGGGGCGACCAGCGTGTTCGCCGCGTCGATCTCGGTCTCGCCCCACTGGCTCAGCAGCGGTGCGAACACCGCCAGCAGCGCGACCACCGACAGGATGCTCGCCCCGGCGATGATCATGCGGCGGGCGAAACGGCTGTCCCGGTCGCCGCCGGGCACGACCACCGGCGCGGCGGCGGGACCGTCGGGGACGGTTCGCAGCTCGGCCATCAGAGCCTCACTCTCGGGTCGAGGATCGCGTGGACCACGTCGGCGATGAGGAACACCAGCACGTAGCACAACGCGATGACCAGCACCGACGCCTGCACGACCGGGTAGTCCCGGTAGAGCAGGCCGCGCAGGGCCCACTGGCCGAAGCCCTGCCACGAGTACACGTACTCAACGAGCACGGTGGAGCCGATCGCCGTGCCGAAGACCAGCGCGGCCAGTGACGGCAGCCGGACCAGCGTCGCCCGCAGCAGGTAGCCGTAGTGCAGCGTGCGGTCGCGCAGCCCGTGTGCCTTCGCCGCGGCGTACGACTCCGAGTGCAGCACCTCGAGTGCGGAGGCCCGGACGCTGCGCAGCAGCGGGGCGACCACGCCGACCACGAGGGTCAGCACCGGCAGCACCAGGTACGCCGCGGCCGAGGCGATCGCCGGCCCGTTGGCGGTGAGGACGGCGTCGACGAGGTCGGCACCGGTGAGCGGGGTCAGGCCGGTGTCCGGGTCGACCCGGCCGTTGGGCGCCGGGAACCAGCCGAGGATGCTGTAACCGACGAGCACCAGCACCAGGCCGAGCCAGAACTCCGGTACGGAGTTGCCGACCAGCGCGAAGATCCGGACGCTGTGGTCGCCGGCCCGGTTGGCCCGCTTGGCCGACCAGATGCCCAGCACGGTCGCCACCACGAGCGCGATGCTCACCGAGATGACGACGAGTTCCAGGGTCGGACCCACCCGCAGCGCCATCTCCGAGCCCACGGAGCTGCCGCTCTGGATCGACGTCCCGAAGTCACCGGTGAGCAGCCCGCCGAGGTAGTCGAGGAACTGCTGCCACAGGGACTGGTCGAGCCCGAAGCGGGCCCGGGCCGCGGCGGCGTCCTCCTCGGTGGCGTTCTGCCCGAGGATGCTGCGGACCGGGTCGCCCGGCAGCACCCGGACCAGGAGGAAGGCCAGGACGACCACTCCGAGCAGAACGGGGATCAGCTGGAGCAGTCGCCTGACGACGAAGCGGAAGATACGCATGGGTGGGTGGTGTCCCTAGGCCGATGCGCTCAGGTAGCGCAGGCGGGCGAGGCCGTCCATCGGCTGCACCCAGCCGGCGACGGATTCCCGGACGGGCAGGTTGAAGTTGGGCTGGCAGATGACCACCCACGGCACGTCGGCGGCGAGGATCTCCTGGACCCGCTTCCACAGCGCGTTGCGGGCGCCGGTGTCGACGGTGGTGTGCGACTTCTCGTAGATCTGCTCGATCTCCGGGTTGCTGTAGTTCGAGTAGTTGAGGTTGGCGCCCTTGACGAAGCTGGTCGCCAGCATGTACTCGACGTCGTCCACCCAGAGCTGCCCAGAGGTGATCTGCAGCGGGATGTTCTTCTTGGTCCGCCGCTCGCCGAGCGTGGCCGGGTCCAGCGGGGTCAGCTTGAGCCGGATGCCGGCCTTCGCCGCCTCGCTCTGCACCTGGACGGCGATCTTCTGCTGCTCCTCGTTGTCGGCCTCGAAGACCAGCTCGGAGTCGAGCGACGCCCGGCCGGCGGCGGCCATGGCGGCCTTCGCCTTGTCCAGGTCGTAGGTGAACGGGTAGCCGCTCTCGTCGTAGCCGGGCATGTCCAGCGGGACCGGGCTCTTGGCCGGGCGGGCGTCGCCGCCGTACACGTTGTTGATGATCTGCTCGTAGGGCACCGCGTACGCGAGCGCCTTGCGGACGTTCACGTCGTTGAACGGCGCGGCGGTCACCGACATCTGGATCGCGACCTGGCGGTTGCTGGCCGCCGAGATGACCTTGATGCCCGGCGCCTTCTTCAGGTCCTGGATGTCGCGCTGGCTGATGCCCAGGGCGATGTCGATGTCACCGGCCTGGAGCTGGAGCCGCTGGTTGGAGGCGGCCGGCACCACCGAGATCCGGATGGTCGGCGTCTTGGCCGGGTCCGGGCCCGGGTAGTCGGTGTTCGCGCTGAGCTCGATCTCCTGGCCCTGGGTGGCCTTGGCGACGTTGAAGTAGCCGCCGGTCGGCGGGTTCTTCGCGAACCAGTCCTTGGCCCACGGGTCGCTCGCGCTCGCGTGCTTCTTGGCCTCGACCGAGTCGAAGACGTACAGCGAGATCGCCTGGATCTGCCGGGTCAGGGCGCTCGGGAACGCCTGGTGGAACTCGACCGTGTAGTCGTCGACGACCTTGACCTGGTCGGCGCTGGTCAGGCCGATGGTGCGGTAGACGCCGGCCACGTTCGCCTGGGCGGCGAACGCGCGGTCCTTCGACCACTTCACGTCGGCGGCCTTCATCTCGTTGCCGCTGGCGAACTTCACGCCGCGCCGCAGCTTGAGCGTCCACACCTTCTGCTCGGCGTCCGGCTCGAACGACTCGGCGAACGTCGGGGTGATGTTCTGGGTGTCGAGGATCTGGCTGCCGCCGGCGTCGGTGACCCCGTAGTCGATCAGGTACGGGAAGACGTTCTTGTAGAGCATCAGCGCGGTCAGGTCGAAGCCGACGAAGTCCTGGTCCCAGCTCGACAGGTAGCTGGAGACGGCGATGCGCAGCGTCTTGGCGGAGGCACCGCCGGACTTGCCGTCCGTGGACTTGTTACCGCTGTCCGCGGCGCAGGCGCCGGTGGCGAAAAGGAGCGCGACGCTGCCACCCAACTGCAGGACGCCGCGGCGGGAGAGCGCGGGCGAGGAGGCGCCCGGACGGTGTGAACGAGCCATGAGAAGCCCTCCTAGAAGCACGAGGCGAATGGCCCGAGCTGCGGACCTACCTGGTGTTCTACCGGATTAGGCACGAGTGAACAATAGGGTGAACGGTGTTCACTGAACACGCCCGCGCTGTGAAATCAGAGCGCTCCCGAACTGCGGGATAGCCCGAGCATCAGCGTTCACAACGGTTCATCAAAACGTTACGTACGGCGTACCGAAGAAGGCCGAGACCGTCGGCTGTTCCTGGGCGTGACCTCTCCGGCGCGCTGGGCGCCGTGGTCGCGGCGCTGCACACCGCGTACCGGCGGCTCGGGCTCGCCGAGGCGGACCTCGCCCGCGTACCCCAGCCGGACGCCCTCGCCGGCTGCGACCTGACGGCCCTGGCCGCCCGCGTCTGAGCAGGCCGCGCCGCCCGCGCCGGGCGCTCCTGTGAGCGCTCACCCGGCGGTCCACCCGGCATTCCTCCGGGCCCGGGCGGTTGAACATGTTATCGATAACCTGCTATGTTCCGGCACGGGAGCGAAGGGCACGCTCCCCGTCACCCCCGCAATCGGCAAGGCGTCCCGAGGCATCTCCCTCGCCGCCCGGCCGGTCGGTGACCAGTCCGGGCCGCTCCGCCGATGCACGCCACGCAGGCGGCCACCGGACGACTTCAGCCCCGGCCGCACGCGCGGCTCCGCGCCCTCTTCGCAGGCGACGTCGGCATCGACGGACGGCCCGGCCTGCACCGCCACCCAGGGCAAGGAGTCCAGCAAATGGCGAAACGAACACCGCTCATCTCATCCATCGCCGCCGCGGCGATGCTCCTCGCGGCGGCGGCCGGGGGCGCGCTCAGCAGCAGCTTCGGCGAGACAGCGCAGGCGTCGACGAACGGCACGCTCGCGGCGACAGCCGGCTGCGGCAAGGCGCCCACGCTGTCCAGCGGGACGCGCACCATCTCCAGCGGCGGCCAGAACCGCAGCTACATCCTGCGCATCCCGGACGGCTACGACCGCAACCGTCCGTACCGGCTGATCTTCGGGTTCCACTGGCTGAACGGCTCGGCGAACAACGTGGCCTCGGCCGGCTACTACGGCCTGCTGCCGCTGTCGAACAACAGCACGATCTTCGTCGCGCCGCAGGGCATCGACAACGGCTGGGCCAACACCAACGGCCGGGACCTGACGCTGTTCGACGACATCTCCCGGCAGATCGAGAACGACCTCTGCGTGGACACGTCCCAGCGGTTCGCGCTCGGCTGGAGCTACGGCGGGGCGATGAGCTACGCGGTGGCCTGCGCCCGGCCCAACATCGTCCGCGCGGTCACCGTCATCTCCGGCGCCAACCTCAGCGGCTGCAACGGCGGCACCCAGCCGGTCGCCTACTTCGGCATCCACGGCACCTACGACAGCGTGCTGAACATCTCCATGGGCCGGTCGCTGCGCGACACGTTCGTCCGCAACAACGGCTGCACCGCGCAGAGCCCGCGCGAGCCGAGCCGTGGCAGCCTCACCCACATCACCACCACGTACTCCGGCTGCCGCGAGGGCTACCCGGTGCAGTGGGCCGCGTTCGACGGCGACCACACCCCCAGCCCGGTCGACGGGTCGGGCAGCCCGAACGACTCCCGGACCTGGACGTCGGGGGAGATCTGGCGGTTCTTCAGCCAGTTCGCGTCCACCACGCCGCCGACCACGGCGCCGCCGACCACCGTGCCGCCGACCACGCCGCCGGTCACCACCGCGCCGCCCACGACTCCGCCGGTCACGACGCCGCCGCCGGGTGAGCCGGGCGCGTGCACCGCGACCTACCGGACCGTGAACACCTGGCCCGGCGGCTTCCAGGCCGAGGTCACGGTCACGGCCGGCGCGGCGGCGCTCAACGGCTGGACCGTACGCCTGACCCTGGCCTCCGGCCAGGCGATCAGCAGCCTCTGGAACGGCGTCAACACGGGCACCTCGGGCTCGGTGTCGGTCCGCAACGCCGACTACAACGGCACTGTCGGCGCGAACGGCTCGACGACGTTCGGGTTCACCGCCACCGGCAACGGCGCCACCGCACCCAGCGGCGTCAGCTGCACCAGCCCCTGACCGGACCGCCGACCCCGGACAGGGGTGCCGGGCCGGGGGTGGCACTGCGCCGCCCTCGGCCCGGCACCGGCCGGAACAACGTGAGGTCCCGCCCGGCGCCGGGATGTGCTCTAATTAACTCTGGTCGATGTTTGCGCTAACATTCTCGATCCCGCAGGCCACCACCACCAGTACCTCAGGACCGGCACGCAACTCTTGTTAGCGTTTACACCGACGGTTACCCACAACTCGCGACACCCGGCCCCGCCGGCCGGACGGTCGCGCGTACCCGAGGAGCCGTCATGGTGATCCCCCGTCCCCGGTCCGTCCGATCCGGACCATCGCGTCTCGTCATCTCCGCCCTGGCCCTCTCCCTGGCGGCCACCGGCGGCGGCCTCGCGCTCGCCGCGAGCCCCGCCCAGGCGGCCACCACGATCACCGTCAACGGCGCCTCCGGGGGCCAGACGTTCGACGGGGTCGGCGCGGTCAGCGGCGGCGGCGGCAACAGCCGGCTGCTGATCGACTACCCGGAACCCCAGCGCGGGCAGATCCTGGACTACCTGTTCAAGCCCGGCTACGGCGCCGCGTTGCAGATCCTCAAGGTCGAGATGGGCGGCGACACCAACTCCACCAGCGGCTCGGAGCCGAGCCACGAGCACGTCCGGGGCGATCTCAACTGCAACCGTGGCTACCAGTGGTGGATCATGGAGCAGGCCAAGGCCCGCAACCCCGCCATCAAGCTGGCGGCGCTGCCCTGGGGTGCTCCCGGGTGGATCGGCAACGGCAACTTCATGTCTCAAGACATGATCAACTACTTCGTGGACTGGTTGGGCTGCGCGCGGCAGCACAACCTCACCATGGACTACATCACCGCCGCCCAGAACGAGAAGCGGACGGACGCGAACTGGACCATCAGCCTGCGCCAGGCGCTGAACGCCGCCGGCTACAGCGGCGTGAAGATCATTTACGGGGACGACTACCCCGGCAGCTGGGGCCCGGCCAACGCCGTGGCCGGCAACGCCACGCTGCGCAACAGCATCGACGTGCTCAGCGGCCACTACCCGTGCGGCTACCTCAGCGCGCAGACCACATGCACCGTGTCGTCGACAGCCACCTCCACCGGCAAGACGCTGTGGAACAGCGAGGGCGGCTCGCAGGACTACAACGACGGCGCCAAGCCGCTGGCCCGCGGCATCAACCGCGGCTACATCGACGGCCGGATGGTCGCCTACCTCAACTGGGACCTGATCGCCGCCATCACCCCGAACCTGCCCTGGTCCACGGTCGGGCTGATCCTGGCCAACCAGCCCTGGTCCGGCTGGTACTCGGTCGGCAAGAACACCTGGGCGCTGGCGCACACCACCCAGTTCACCGCGCCCGGCTGGCGCTACCTGGACTCGGCCTCGGGCTACCTCGGCGGCAACCGCAACAACGGCAGCTACGTGTCGCTGCGCTCGCCCACCACCGGCGACTACAGCACCGTCGTCGAGACCATGGACGCCACCGCGGCCCAGCAGGTCACCATGAACGTCACCGGCGGGCTGTCCACCGGCCAGGTGCACATCTGGTCCACGAACCTGAACTCGAACAACCCGAACGACTTCTTCGTGCGCGGCGCGGACATCACCCCGTCGGGCGGGTCGTACTCGTTCACCGCCCAGCCCGGTCACCTCTACACCGTCACCACCACGACCGGTCAGGGCAAGGGCACCGCCACCAGCCCGGCCCAGGGCTCGCTGAGCCTGCCGTACCGCGACGACTTCGACAGCTACGCCGGCGGGCGGATCCCGAAGTACCTCCAGGACATGCAGGGCGCGTTCGAGATCGTCGGCTGCGGCGCCGGCCGGGCCGGCATGTGCCTGCGCCAGATGTCCGCGCAGGCGCCGATCACCTGGAAGACCCTCGCCGACCCGGCGACCTACGGCGGCAACCTGAACTGGGGCAACTACACGGTCTCGGCCGACGCGCTGCTCGAACAGTCCGGCTACGCCCAGATCATGGGCCGCGTCGGCACCACGAACCTCGATCCGATCGGCCGCTACAACGGCTACTTCCTCCGGGTCACCGACTCCGGCGCGTGGTCCATCCTGCGCAACAACACCGCCGGGCGGCTCGCCACGCTGCGCAGCGGGAACGTCGCGGCGCTGGGCACCAACCGCTGGCACAGCCTCGCGCTGGGCTTCTCCGGCACCACCATCACCGCGAGCATCGACGGCACGACGGTCGGCACCGTCACCGACTCCACGTTCGACACCGGCCAGGTCGGCTTCGGCACCAGCCAGGGCCAGACCGCCCAGTTCGACAACCTGGCGGTGGTCGCCGGCCCGGGCGGCAACCCCGGGGGTACGAGCGGCGCGTGGCTCAACCCCAACTCGAGCCGCTGCCTGGACGTGCCGAACCAGTCCCAGACCAACGGCACGCAGGTGACGTTGTGGGAGTGCAACGGCGGGACCAACCAGCAGTGGACGGCGACGTCGAGCCGCCAGCTCCAGGTGTACGGGAGCAAGTGCCTGGACGCCGAGGGGCAGGGCACCTCGTCCGGCACCCGGGTGATCATCTGGGACTGCAACGGCGGCACCAACCAGCAGTGGAACGTCAACACCGACGGCACGATCACCGGCGTCCAGTCCGGACTGTGCCTGAGCCCGAACGGCGGCGGGACCGGCAACGGCACCGCGATCGTCCTGTCCGCCTGCACCGGCGCGAACAGCCAGAAGTGGAGCCGGGCGTGACGGCCCGACCCTCGCCGACCACATCATCCGCCGCGGCGCGGCCTACCCCGGGAGAAGACCTGTGACGTCAACGCTATGGAGAACCGACCGCCGGACCAGACGATGGCTCGCCCTGGCGGTGACCATGCTCGCCCTGCTCGGGCTGGCCCCGGCCATCGCCGGCGGGCTGAAGCCGACCGCCGCCCGGGCGGACAACCCGATCGTGCAGACCATCTACACGGCCGACCCGGCCCCGCTCGTGTACAACAACCGGGTCTACCTGTACACCGGCCACGACGAGGACAACTCGACCTGGTTCACCATGAAGGAATGGCGGGTCTACTCGTCCGACGACATGGTGAACTGGACCGACCACGGATCGCCGCTCAGCCTCGCCACGTTCAGCTGGGCCAAGCAGGACGCGTGGGCCGGCCAGGCGGTCCACCGCAACGGCAAGTTCTACTGGTACGTGCCGATGGTCGTGCGGGCGACCGGCCAGATGGGCATCGGGGTGGCGGTGGCGGACAGCCCGACCGGGCCGTTCCGGGACGCCATCGGGCGCCCGCTGGTGAGCAACGGCGAGATCGACCCCACCGTGTTCATCGACGACGACGGCCAGGCGTACCTGTACTGGGGCAACCCCCGCCTGTGGTACGTCAAGCTGAACGCGGACATGATCTCGTACTCGGGCAGCCCGACCCAGATCCCGCTGACCGCGGCGGGTTTCGGGGCACGGACCGGGGACGCGAACCGGCCGACCCTCTACGAGGAGGGGCCGTGGGTGTACAAGCGCAACGGCCTCTACTACATGGTCTTCGCGGCCAAGTGCTGCTCGGAGTTCATCGCCTACTCGACCGCGCCCGGGCCGCTGGGACCGTGGACGTACCGCGGCACCGTCATGCCCACCCAGGGCAGCAGCTTCACCAACCACCCCGGGATCACCGACTACAAGGGCGGCTCGTACTTCTTCTACCACAACGGCGCGCTGCCCGGCGGCGGCGGTTTCACCAGGTCGGTGGCGGTGGAGAAGTTCTCCTACGGCGCCGACGGCTCGATCCCGACGATCAACATGACCACCACCGGCGCGCCGCAGATCGGCACGCTCAACCCGTATGTCCGGCAGGAGGCCGAGACGAGCGCCTGGGCGTCCGGCGTGGAGACCGAGCCGGCCAGCGGCGGCGGGATGAACGTCGGCTTCATCGACAACGGCGACTACCTCAAGATCAAGGGCGTCGCCTTCGGGACCGGCGCGACCTCGTACACCGCCCGGGTGGCCTCCGCGGGCAGCGGCGGCACCATCGAGCTGCGGCTGGACGGGACCAGCGGCCCGGTGGTGGGCACCTGCCGGGTGTCCGGCACCGGCGGCTGGCAGACCTGGGCCGACACGACCTGCGCGGTCAGCGGCGCCACCGGCACCCATGACCTCTACCTGCGGTTCACCGGCGGCAGCGGCTCGCTGTTCAACATCGACCACTGGCGGTTCACCCCCGCCGGGAGCACGCCGCCGCCCACCGACCCGCCGACCACCACGCCGCCGCCGATCGATCCCCCGCCGACCACTGCGCCGCCCACCACGCCGCCGCCGAGCGGTGACGCCTGCACCGCCACCTACCGCACCACGAACTCCTGGTCGGGCGGATTCCAGGCCGAGGTCACGGTCACGGCCGGCGCGGCGGCGCTCAACGGCTGGTCCGTGCGATGGAACCTCGCGAGCGGCCAGAGCATCAGCCAGGTCTGGAGCGGCACGCTGAGCACCAGCGGCTCCACGGCGACCGTCCGCAACGCCGCGTACAACGGCTCGGTGCCCGCGTCCGGCTCCACCACGTTCGGCTTCATCGCCAACGGCTCGCCGATCATCCCCTCCCTGACCTGCACCAGCCCGTGAGAGGAGCAGTAATGCGTACCAGAACGAGGAAGTGGCTCACCGCGGGCGCCGCGCTGGCGCTGCTGGCCGCCGGTGTGCTCACGCCCGCCGGGCCGGCGGGCGCCGAGTCCAACGGCGGCACCCGGGTGATGCCGCTGGGTGACTCCATCACCGAGGGCACGCAGGTGCCGGGCGGCTACCGGATCGGCCTGTGGCAGCGGCTGGCCGGTGGCGGCTACCGGGTCGACCTGGTCGGCTCCCAGTTCAACGGGCCGGGCAACCTCGGCGACCACGACCACGAGGGTCACCCCGGCTGGCGCATCGACCAGATCGACGCCAACATCACCGGCTGGCTGAACGCCTACCAGCCGCGCACGGTGCTGCTGCACATCGGCACCAACGACATCCTGCAGAACTACAACGTGTCGACCGCGCCGAACCGGCTCTCCTCGCTCATCGACCGCATCACCAACACCGCGCCGAACGCGGACGTGTTCGTCGCGCAGATCATCCCGCTCGCCAACTCCGGCCAGGCGGCGGCGGTACGCACGTTCAACGCCGCGCTGCCCGGGATCGTGCAGTCGAAGGTAAACGCCGGCAAGCGCGTCCACCTGGTCGACCAGTACTCGGCGCTGACCACCGCCGACCTGATCGACGGCGTCCACCCGACCGCCACCGGCTACGACAAGATGGCCGCGGTCTGGTACCGCGCGTTGCAGTCGGTGTCCGGCAGCATCGGCACCCCTGGGAGCAGCGGCGGCACGTACCAGAACGTGCAGCTCGTGGGCGCCGGCTCGGGCCGGTGCCTGGACGTGCCGAACGGCAGCACCACGAACGGCACCGCGGTGCAGCTCTACGACTGCTGGGGCGGCACGATGCAGCGCTGGACCTACACCTCGACCAAGCAGTTGCAGGTGCTCGGCAACAAGTGCCTGGACGCCAGCGGGCGGGGCACCGCGAACGGCACCAGCGTGATCATCTGGGACTGCAACGGCCAGCCCAACCAGCAGTGGAACCTCAACGCCAACGGCACGATCAGCGGGGTGCAGTCCGGGCGCTGCCTGGACGCGGCCGGCTACGGCACCGCCAACGGAACCAGGATCAACCTCTGGGACTGCCACGGCGGCACCAACCAGCAGTGGAGCACGCGCGCCTGACCGGCACGCGACGGGCTCCCCGGCGGCGTCCGCCGGGGAGCCCGTCCGGGCGTCGCCCGCCGCATGACCAGCGGCGGACCCGGCGGGTACGTAGAGTGCGAACCATGTCGAAGCCGCCGCTGCCCGAGCCCGCCGTCGCCATGCTGGGCAAACCGAATCCCGCCGTCATCGCCACGCTTCGCGACGGCCAGCCGGTGTCCGCGGCCACCTGGTACCTCTGGGAGGACGGCCGCGTCCTGGTGAACATGGACGAGGGCCGCCGCCGGCTGGCACACCTGCGCAGCGATCCCCGGGTCTCCCTGACCGTGCTGGACGAGGGGAACTGGTACACCCACGTCAGCCTGATCGGGCGGGTGGTCGAGCTGCGCGACGACGAGGGCCTGGCGGACATCGACCGGATCTCGCAGCACTACACCGGGCGCCCCTACCCCCGGCGGGACCGCGCCCGGGTCAGCGCCTGGATCGAGATCGAGCGCTGGCACGGGTGGGGCGCGCACAAGGACAACAGCCAGACCGGCTGACGGCGCCCCCACGATGTCCGACCCATGCGGAAGAGTGTCGGGCATGAGTGAGCCGTACGACCCGAAGGCAACGCTGCACCACTACCTGCGCGCGATCCGGGAGAACCTGATCTGGAAGCTCGACGGGCTGAGCGAACGCGAGGCCCGGCTTCCCCGCACCGCGACCGGCAACAACTTCCTGGGCCTGCTCAAGCACTGCCTGAACGTCGAGGCCGGCTACTTCGGGCTCACGTTCGGCCGCGAGTTCCCCACGCCCGAGGAGCTGGTGCCGTTCGACGCGTTCGACACGGACCCGCAGGCGGACTGGTACGCGCGAGAGGACGAGACCAAGGACGGGCTGATCGACCTGTACCGCCGCGTCGGGGCGTTCGCGGACGAGACGATCGAGACGCTGCCGCTGGACGCGCCGGGGCGGGTGCCGTGGTGGCAGCCCGGCCGGCAGGACGTGACGCTGCACCATGTCATCGTGCACGTCTGCGTCGACCTGGCCCGGCACGCCGGGCACGCCGACGTCATGCGCGAGCAGCACGACGCGACGGTCGGGCTGGGACGGGACAACCGGAACGTTCCCGAGGGCTACGACTGGCCGGCGTACGTCGGTAAGCTGTCGGCGCTCGCCGACCGGTTCGCGTAGCCGGCCCTTCCGGTATGCCGGCCGGAAGTTTCAACCATATTTCGGACAGCGGATCGACAGGACCAGCAGCATCGTGAACCATCTATCCCATGAAGATCCGGCCCGCCGTCGCTCCGCCGACCGCTGAGGACACCGGTCCCGCGCAGCCTCCCGCCGACCCGCCCACGGACGAGCAGCCCTCGGACGAGCGCCCCTCGGACGGCAGACGCCGGTGGCGGCCGAACCCGGAGTGGACGCTGGCGATCCTGGGCAGTCTGCTGCTGGCGGTGGTGCTGACGTGGCCGACGATGCGTCACCCGGCGACCACGATCCCCGGTGACCTGGGCGACCCGACATTGCAGGCGTGGCAGGTCGCCTGGTCGGGGCACGCGCTGCTCAACGACCCGGCCAACCTCTGGAACTCGAACACGTTCTTTCCGGAGCGCTACACCTACGCCTACAGCGACACGCTGCTCGGGTACGCCCCGTTCGGGATGCTCGGCTCCGGCTTCGAGGCCGCCGTGATCCGCTACAACGTCCTCTACGTGCTGCTGCACGCGCTGGCGTTCCTCGGGGCGTACGCGCTGGCCCGGCAGCTCGGCGCCAACCGCTGGGGCGGTGCGGTCGCCGGGATCGCGTGGGCGTACGCGCCCTGGCGGCTGGCGCACTCCGGCCACCTGAACATCCTGTCCAGCGGCGGGATCGCGCTGGCCCTGGCGATGCTGGCCCGTGGTCACGGCTGGTCGCTGCGCCACGGCTACCGGCCGGAGCGCCGCAAGCCCGGCTGGGCGGTGGCCGGGTGGCTCGTCGCGGCCTGGCAGGTCACGCTCGGCTTCGGCATCGGGCTGCCGCTGGTCTACTTCCTGCTGGCCGCCGTGCTGGTGGCGGCCGGTTGCTACGGCTGGTCCTGGTGGCGCAAGCGGGAGCGGCCCCCGTTCGGCCGGCGGCTGCTGATCGCCGACCTGGCCGGCGGCGCCGTGTTCGGCACCGTGACGCTGCTGCTCGGGCTGGTCTACCTGCGCGTGGTCGACCTCAACCCGCAGGCCGTCCGGTCGCTGGACTGGACCAAGATGTTCTCCCCGCCGCTGATCGGGTTCGTCACCGCGCCCGGTGACTCGTGGTTGTGGGGGGAACGGCACGCCGCCGCCCGCGAGCAGCTGACCTGGCCGCCCGAGATGGCGCTGCTGCCCGGCATGACGCTGATCGGGCTGGCCGCGGCGGGGCTGTTCGTCTCGGCGTTCCCGGTGCGGCACCGGGTCGCGCTGGGGCTGGGCGTGGCCGGCACGGTGCTGCTGGGCCTGGGTGCCACGCTCGGCGGGGACGGCGACCCCGGCTACCTGACGTTGTCCAATCTCCTGCCGGGCTGGGACGCGTTGCGTACCCCGGGCCGGATGATGCACTGGACCAGCCTGCTGCTGGCCGTACTGGCGGCCGGGCTGGTGACGGCGCTGGCCGAGTCGTTGCGCCGGCCCGCGGCCGCGCGCGCGTCCCGGGCCGCCGCGGCGCTGGTCCTGCTGGTGCCGCTCGCCCTGGTGACGCTGGAAGGCGTCAACCGCACGCCGCACCCGGTCGTGCCGACACCACCGGCCGCGATGCGGACCGCGCCGGAACCGATGCTGGTGCTTCCCGCCGGCGGGGTGGGCGACCTGAACTACATGCTCTGGTCCACCGACGGGTTCCCCCGGATCACCAACGGGCTCGGCGGTTTCGAGCCGGTCACCCAGGCCCAGACGCGGGTCGCCGTGGCGACGTTCCCCGACGCGGGCAGCGTGGCGTACCTGCGTGGGATCGGCGTGCGGTCGGTCGTCGCGGTGCCGAGCCGCGCGGCGGGGACGCCGTGGGAGGGCATCGAGACCCGGCCGGTCGACGGGCTGGGCATCACCCGGGAGGATGTCGATGGCACGCTTGTCTACCGTCTCTGACACCGGGTACGCCCACCCGGGCGAAGGCCGGGCGGGGTGAGCACCGTGCGGTTGTCGGTGGTGGTGCCCTGCTTCAACGAGGAAGACTCGGTGGAGCGGCTGCACGAGATGCTCAGCGCCGCGTTCGCCGAGCTGCAGGACGTTGACGTCGAGGTGGTGTACGTCGACGACGGCAGCGAGGACGGCACCCTGGCGGCGCTGCGCCGGCTCGCCGCCGCCGATCCGGCCGTCTGCTACACCTCGCTGAGCCGCAACTTCGGCAAGGAGGCGGCCATGCTCGCCGGCCTGCGCCGGGCCACCGGCGACGCGGTCGTCATCATGGACGCCGACCTGCAGCACCCGCCGCGGCTGCTGCCCGAGATGGTGATGCTCTACCGCCAGGGGTTCGACCAGGTGATCGCCCGCCGCGACCGGCGTGGTGACCGGTTCATCCGGATGGTCGCCTCGCGCTCCTTCTACCGCCTGGTCAACTGGTGGATAGACGTACGCCTGCTCGACGGCGCCGGTGACTTCCGGTTGCTGTCCCGGCTCGCGGTGAACGCGATCCTGGCGATGCCGGAGTACAACCGCTTCTCCAAGGGCCTGTTCTCCTGGATCGGTTTCCGCACCGCGGTGGTGGCGCACCGCAACGAGACCCGGCAGGCCGGGCGGAGCCGCTGGACGTTCGGCAAGCTGTTCAACTACGCGTTCGACGGCCTGCTGTCGTTCAACAACCGGCCGCTGCGCCTGGCCATCTACGGCGGACTGTTCCTCACGCTCATCGCGGTGGGCTACATGGCCTGGGTCGTCGCGGACGCGGTGGAGAAGGGCATCGACGTGCCCGGCTACACCACCATCATCGTCAGCGTGATCGGCCTCGGCGGCATCCAGATGATGATTCTCGGGGTGATCGGCGAGTACATCGGCCGGATCTACTACGAGACGAAGCGCCGTCCGCACTATCTCGTGCAGGAGACCGAGCGCGTCGTCGACACCCCCGGCCGGGCGTCCCGGATTCCCGAGCAGCGTACGGCCACCGGCGGATCGATGGCCGGCGAAACCGGCTGAGCAACCCCGATCGGTGGGCGCCGATAGGCGCAGAATCGTTCTCTTTTCGCAGGTGGCGGGCGGTTGCTATGGTCGCCCGCGACGTCGGAGACCGGTGCCGAGGAAAGGGTTGCGATGGGGCTGATGGACAAGCTCCGGGGCGAGCTCATCGACATCATCGAGTGGCTGGACGACAGCCGCGACACGATGGTCTGGCGATTCCCCCGGTATCAGAACGAGATCAAGATGGGCGCCCAACTGGTCGTCCGGGAGTCCCAGACGGCGGTGTTCGTCAACGAGGGGAAGATCGCCGACGTCTTCCCGCCCGGGACGTACACGCTGGAGACCCGCAACCTGCCGATCCTGTCCACCCTGAAGGGCTGGAAGTACGGCTTCAACTCGCCGTTCAAGGCCGAGGTGTACTTCGTCAACACCCGGCAGTTCACCGACATGAAGTGGGGCACCCAGAACCCGGTCATCCTGCGCGACGCCGAGTTCGGCGTGGTCCGGGTGCGGGCCTTCGGCGCCTTCGCGGCCCGCGTGGTGGACGCGTCGCGCCTGCTGCGGGAACTGGTCGGCACCGACCCGCAGTTCCGCACCGAGGAGGTGCAGGAATACCTGCGGCAGCTCATGGTGGGGCGCCTCGGCGGCGCGCTCGCCACGGCCGGGGTGCCGCTGCTGGACCTCGCCGCGCACCAGGACGCGATCGGCCGGCGGCTGGCCGCCGTGCTGACCGAGGAACTGGCCGAGGTCGGTATCGCGATCCCCAAGTTCGTCATCGAGAACGTGTCGGTGCCGCCGGAGGTCGAGCAGGCGCTGGACAAGCGGACCAGCATGGGCGCGGTCGGCGACCTGGACCGGTACACCCGCTTCCAGGCCGCCAACGCGATGGAGGCCGCGGCGAACAACCCGGGTGGCGAGGCGGGCGCGGGCATCGGCCTGGGCATGGGCATGGCGATGGGCCAGCAGATGGCCCGGACCATGGGCGGTGGCGCGGCCGCGCAGCCGGCGCCGGCCCAGCCCGCCCCCGCGCAGCCGGCCGCCGCCGAGCCGCCGCCGCTGCCGGGCCAGGCCCAGTGGTACGTGGGCGTCGGCGGCCAGCGCCAGGGTCCGTACGACCTCGGCGGGCTGGCCGAGCAGGCGAACGCGGGCGCGCTCGGCGCGGAAACGCTCGTCTGGCGTACCGGGATGGCGCAGTGGCAGCCGGCCGGGCAGGTGCCCGAGCTGGCGTCGGTGCTCGCCAGCGTCCCGCCGCCGCTTCCGCCGCAATGAGCGACACGGCTGTCTCACCGCCCTCCTACCAGTGCGGGGGTTGCGGCGCCCGGGTGGAGTTCGCGCCCGGCACGACCGCGCTGAGCTGCCCGTACTGCGGGCACCGGCAGGAGATCGCCGGTGCCGGCCGGGAGGTGCGCGAGCACGCGTACGCGGATCTGGCGTCGCTGCCCCGCAAGCCGGTGGCGAGCGTCGGGGCGCACACGTTCGTCTGCCCGGGCTGCGGCGCCCGGACGGAGAGTGACGCGCTGGCTCAGCGCTGCCAGTTCTGCGCGACTCCCCTGGTGTCCGACGCCGGGGCGGGTGAGCTGATCGCGCCGGAGGCGGTGCTGCCGTTCGCGGTGGACCGCAACGGTGTGCGGACGGCCCTGGGCCAGTGGTGCCGCAGCCGCTGGTTCGCGCCCGGGAGCCTGAAGAAGATCAGCGAGGCGGAGACGCTGAAGGGCACGTACCTGCCGCACTGGACGTTCGACGCGCGGACCGTGTCGGACTACCAGGGCCAGCGGGGCGAGCACTACTACGTCACCGAGACGTACACGGTGACCGTGGACGGCAAGCAGCAGACGCGGACCCGGCAGGTGCGGCACACCCGGTGGCATCCGGCCGCCGGCACCGTACGCCGGGACTTCGACGACGTGCTGGTGCCCGCCACCACCCACCTGCCCACCGAGCAGTTGGACAAGCTGGCGCCGTGGCCGCTGGCCGAGGCGACCGCGTTCCACGGTGACTACCTGGCCGGATACCAGGCGCTGCGGTACGACACCGAGCCCGAGGCGGGCCTGACCGAGGCAAAGGCGCGGATGGCGCCGGTCATCGAGAAGGACTGCCGGTCCGACATCGGCGGTGACGAGCAGCGGGTGTCCGCAGTGGACACCGTGTATTCCGACGTGTCGTACAAGCTGGTCCTGCTGCCGGTGTGGATCGCCGCGTACCTGCACGCGGGCCGGTCGTACCAGGTTCTGGTGAACGCGCGCACCGGTGAGGTCATCGGTGAGCGGCCGTACAGCACCGCGAAGATCGCGGCGGCGGTGTTCGCCGCGCTGGTGCTCGTCGCCGTGGTGGTGGCGTTCATGATGAGTCGTTAGCGTCGCCGCGCCGTCGAACGCCACGGGCCACCGGTAACCGTCACCGGTGGCCCGTGCGCGTCGCGCCAGGAGACTGACCGAGCGGCCGATTCGCCGCCGCGCCCATCCGCCGCAGAGTGAGGGAACGACCACCGGCCGAGCGGCGAAGGGCAGCCCCGATGGACTCACTGCGCAAGACGTCGCTGGTCGCGGGCGGGTTCTACCTGCTCACCTTCGTCTCGATCCCGACCCTCACGCTGTACGCCCCGGTACGCGAGGCGGACTACATCCTCGGCACCACGCCGGACACCCCGGTCGTCGTCGGCGGCGTCCTGGAGGTGATCGTCGCCCTCGCCTGCATCGGCACCGCGGTCGCGCTGTACCCGGTGCTCAGGCGGCAGGGCGAGGCGCGGGCGCTGGGCTTCGTCGCCGCCCGCGTGCTGGAGGCCGCCGGCATCTTCATCGGCGTCGCGAGCATCCTGACCCTGGTCGCCCTGCGGCGTGCCGGCGCCGAACCGGACGCGCTGGTCACCGGCCGGACGCTCGTCGCCTTCTACGACTCGGTGTTCCTGCTCAGCCAGGCGCTCCTCCCGGCCGTGAACGCCCTGCTGCTGGGCACCCTGCTCTACCAGTCCCGCCTCGTACCGCGCGTGCTGCCGCTGCTCGGGCTCGTCGGCGCGCCACTGCTCGTCGCCTCCGACCTCGGCACCCTGTTCGGCGCCTGGGACCGGCTGTCTCCGGTGGCGGCGGTCGCCGCGCTGCCCATCGCGGTGTGGGAGTTCTCGCTCGGCGTCTACCTGGTCGTCAAGGGCTTCCGGCCCTCCCCCGTGACGGCCGGCGCGGTCGAGCCCCGCCCGGTCCAGGACGCCACCGTCTGAGCCGGGTCAGGCCCGCGCGCCGCCGTCGACCCGCAGCACCGTGCCGGTGACGAAGGAGGCGCGGTCGCTGAGCAGCCACGCGGCGGCCTGGGCGATCTCGTCCGGTTCGGCGGCCCGGCGCAACGGGCTGGCGGCGGCGAGCCGGTCGATGATGCCGGGCGACTCCGCGTCCCAGGAGCGCATCATCTCGGTGAGCGTGCTGCCCGGGGCGATCGCGTTGACGCGGATGCCCTCCGGCCCGTAGGTGATCGCCGCGGACTCGGTGAGGCTGTTCACCGCCCGCTTCATCGCCCCGTACGCGGGCAGCGCGGGGTTGCCCATCAGGCTGCCGACGCTGGAGTTGTTCACGATCGCGCCGGTGCCGGCGGTGGCCCGGATCGCGGCGACCTCGGCGACCATGGCGAGCCACGGCCCCTTGAGGTTGACGGTGTAGATGTGGTCGAAGTCCTCTTCGCGTACCCGGTCCATCGGTCCGGGCGGCACGATCGTCGCGCCGTTGTTGAAGGCGACGTCGAGGCGGCCGTACACCTCGACCGTGCGGTCCACGGCGGCGCGCACGCTCGCCGCGTCGGCCAGGTCGCAGAGCACGTACTCGGCGGTGCCGCCCGCGGCCCGGACCTGCTCGGTGACCGCCTTCAACTGCTCCTCGGTCCGGGCGGCGAGCAGCACCCGGGCGCCCTCGGCGGCGAACAGCCGGGCCGCCGCGGCGCCGATGCCGCGCCCGGCGCCGGTGATGAAGGCGACCTTGCCTGCGAGCAGGCCCTCAGTGTTCCGTGTGGTGTCCATGCGGCAAGCCTGCGTGCGGTCGCCGAGCCCATCCAGGCACCGGCGGTACCTGGTTACGCTTCGCGGCACGCGGGCACACTGGGGTCGTGGACCGACGTGAGCTGGCAGTGTTCCTGCGCAGCAGGCGGGAGCGGATCGCCCCGGCCGACGTGGGCCTGCCCGCCGGGCAGCGCCGCCGCACGCCGGGGCTGCGCCGCGAGGAGGCGGCGCGGCTGGCGTTCATCTCGACCGAGTACTACACCCGGCTGGAACAGGGGCGGGGTCCGCGTCCGTCGCGGGAGGTGCTGGCCGGGCTGGCCCGCGCGCTGCGGCTGTCCGACGCAGAACGCGACCACC
The DNA here is from genome assembly GCF_050948515.1 of Micromonospora sp. CA-248089. Classification (NCBI taxonomy): domain Bacteria; kingdom Bacillati; phylum Actinomycetota; class Actinomycetes; order Micromonosporales; family Micromonosporaceae; genus Micromonospora; species Micromonospora sp. CA-248089. The sequence continues at coordinate 2,057,937 of NZ_CP192016.1, read as the reverse complement.
TCCACCACCTGGCCGGGGAGTCGCCCGCGCCGCCGCCCGGGCCACCCCGGGAGGTACGCCAGAGCGTGCTGGACCTGCTGCACCGGCTGCCGCAGGCGGCGGCGTTCGTGACCTCGGCGACGTTCGAGGTGATCGCCTGGAACGACCTCGCGGCGGCCCTCATGGAGGACTTCTCCGCGGTGCCCCGGCGGGACCGCAACCTGGTCCGCCGGGCCTTCCTCGGCCCGCACCTGATGTACGGCGTGTCGGACGCGAGCGAGTTCGCCCGCCACTCGGTCGGGCGGCTGCGCGCCGCCGCGGCCCGCTATCCGGACGACCCGGAGATGGCCGCGCTGATCGCGGACCTGCTCGCCGGCAGCGAGGAGTTCGCCCGCCTGTGGGCCTCCCACGACGTCGGCGGCGCGCGGACGCTGAGCAAGACGTTCCGGCACCCGCTGGTCGGGCCGGTGACTGTCAACTGCGACGTCCTCGACATCACCGACCGCGACCAGCAGGTGGTCATCTACACCGCCACGCCCGGCTCCCCCTCGGAGGAGGCGCTGCGGCTGCTCTCCGTGATCGGCACCCAGCGGATGACCGTCGAGCACTGACCCGGCCACGCCGGCGGACCGTCAGCAGCCGATGCGGGTGGAGCCCATCGCCACGTCGTCGTACCAGAGGGTGTCGGCGCCGCCGCCGTAGCTCTCCCAGCCCAGCTTCAGGTCGGTGAGCTGCGGTCGCCAGGTGCGGTTGTACCACTGGCCGTCGATGTCGTGCGTCGGTACGCCGTCGGCGGTCAGCCCCGTCACGGCGACGCCGTCCAGCCAGGTACGCAGCTGACCGGCGGAACCGTCCACCATGAACTCCAGGCAGGCCCAGCGGTTGGTGGGCAGCGGCACGCTCTGCGCCACCCCGGCCGGGCTCTGCTCGGGCAGCGTGGCGTCGTCGGACGCGCGGTTCCACTGCAGCGCGCCGTTCTGGCCGCCGAGCCGCAGATCCCGGTTCCCGTCGGCGGCGTCAGCCATCGTGATCATCGTGGTGTGGTCGGTGGGCTGAGCGGTGGTGTGCCGCACCCAGATCCGGGCGTACCTGATGCTGCCGAGGCCGCTGAGATTCTTCGTGGTGCGGACGAAGACGTGGTTGCAGTACCCGGCGGCGCCGTTGATCCGTACCGCGCGGCTGCCGCTGTGCGTGGTGGTCGTGTCGATGGTGGCCGTGCCGGCGCCGGAGCAGTCCGGGCTCACCACGCTCCAGTCACCCGACGGCGTCGGACCGGTCTGGTTCTCGAAGCCGTCGCAGAGCACCGCCCCCGCGCACCCGCTCGGCGGCGGGGTGGTCGGCGGCGGCGTCGTGGGAGGTGGCGTCGTGGGCGGCGGGGTGGTCGGAGGGGCCGTCGTGGGCGGCGCGGTCGTGGGCGGCGGCGTGGTCGGCGGAGCCGTCGTCGGCGCCGTCGTGGTGGGCGGCGGCGTGGTCGGGCCGGCGCCGTTGCACGGTACGCCGTTCAGGCTGAACCCGGTCGGCGCGCCGCCGGCGGTGCCGTACGTGCCCTGCACGCCGAACTCGGTCGAGCCGCCGGCCGGAATGGTGCCGTTGTACGACACGTTGCGGGCGGTCACCGTCGACCCGGACTGGCTGACCGTGGCGTTCCAGCCGTTCGTGACGCGCTCGTCACCGGCGTACGTCCAGGTGACGGTCCAGCCGGAGACGGCTGTGTCGCCCGGTGACACCTTGATGTTCGCGGTGAACCCGCCGGGCCACTGGTTGGGGGTGTAGTCGACCCGGCAGCCCTGTGCGGCTGCGGCCGGGCCGGTGAGCAGGGCCGTACCGGCCGCGGTGACGGCGGCCAGCGCGGCGACGGCCGCCACGAGCGGGCGGGCGCGGAGAATCGTCATGGGAAGTCCTTCGGCGTCGGACAGGGCGCAGCGGCGCGCGTCCTCGTCGGACGCGGCGGTGCGCGAGGGTGCGGCGCGGCGGTGCGCCACGGTGAGTGGTCGCTGCGTACGACCGATGTGCCCGGCTCGAAGGTGGCCCGGTCAGCCGCCGAGGTCCGGTTCTCGCGGACCTCGGCGACGCCCGAGCTCAATCTATTTACCGCCGCCTATCCAATCAAGGTCTGCGCCCGTACGGATGCCCCGTCAGCCGGCTCGGCACCCGCGCCGCCCAACCGTGGTTGCCAGCCGTCGCGATAGCGCAACCCGCCGGGTCGCAGCCGGATCCGGTCGTGGGGCGCACCGGGGACCGGTTCGGTCCGGATCGTCTCCGGCCGGTCCACGACGACGCAGACCTCCTCCCCCGGCCACCACCAGCCGCAGGAGCGGGCCAGGTCGGCCCAGGTGTCGAGGTGTCCGGACTCGTCCGGCCCGTACCGGGCGAGACCGAGCCGGCGCAGCACGTCGTAGTAGGCGATCCAGGACGCGTCCTGCTGCCCGTACCAGCACACCGGCACCGGGCCGTCGCTCGCGAGCGCCGCACGCACCGGCAGGTAGAACCCGTGCGCGAGACTCCGGTGAAGTGCCCGGCGGACGCCCTGGTGCAGCACGACCGCGAGCGGTACGCCGCTGTCGAGAGCCCGGAGCGGCGCCAGCTCGGGCCAGGGCTCCTTGGCCTTACCGGTACGCGCGGGGGACAGCTCGGGATCGGTGTGCGCGACGCCCGCGCTGAGCACGCCCCGGAGCTGGGAGACGACCATGGCGATGTCGCTCGCCGGCATCGGCGTCCGGGGCGGCCGTACCGCCCGGACGCGCTCGTGCAGCTGGTCGAGGGTGGGCCAGCCGCTGACCAGAGAAAGTGCCTTGGCCGGCGAGTCGACCCATTCGAACCGGGGCCGGGGCCGCGACGCCCTCGCGTAGACGGCGGTCAGGCAGCGCTCGGCGGTCGGCCGGTCGGCCGTCTGTGTGGACAGGGCGTGGTCGAGCCATTCCTGGCGGATCCGGACTGCCTGCTGCCACAGATCGTGCGGGATCTTCGCGGCGTCGTCGCGCCGCGTGGGGGCGCTCATCGCGCCGGGGCGTCGCCGCCCTTCCGGTAGGAGATCATGCAACGACTCTGACCCACGTCGCGGCACCGCTCAAGCGAATTCCGGTTCTTCTCGGTCATCCGCTCGTGGCCCGTAGTGGTGCGTCCCGGCCATATAGTGACCCTCGTGGACAGTGACCGTCTGACCCGCTCCCCTGTCGTCACCGCGCAGATGCTCATCCGCCGGCCCGCCGCCGAGGTCTTCGAAGCGTTCGCCGATCCGGCGGTGACCACGAGGTTCTGGTTCACCAGGAGCAGCGGCCGGCTGGAACCCGGCGCCACCGTCACCTGGGACTGGGAGATGTACGGCGTCTCCACCGTCGTGACAGTGAAGGACGTGGAGGAGAACCGCCGCATCCTGGTCGAGTGGGATCCCGAGTCCCCCACCCGGGTCGAGTGGCGATTCCTGCCCGGTGACGGCGACACCACGCTGGTCCGGGTCACCGAGAGCGGCTTCGCCGGCACCGCCGACCAGGCCGTCAGTAAGGCGATCGACTCGATGGGCGGGTTCACCATGGTGCTCTGCGCCTGCAAGGCGCTGCTGGAGCAGGGTGTGCTGCTGAACGCGGTCGGAGACGCCCACCCGTCCGGATTCGAGGACTGACCCGCCCGCCACCGGCTCGGCGGTCCGGTCAGGCGCCGGCGACCGGCACCGGCGCGAACAGGGGTGGCGCCGGATCGGCTGCCCGGATCGCGGTCACGAGCTGGGCCAACTGCGGGTAGTCGTCGCGGGCCGCGCGGAGCAGGTGGTCCGCGTCGGCGTGGTTGCCGAGGTACGACTCGGCGGCCGCGCGCAGGAGAAGCGCGACGGCGCAGAGGTCGCGCGGTTCGGCATCTGGGCGAACGTCGAGAAGCAGCTGTCGCGCGTCCCCGGGTCGCTGGTCGAGCAGGTGAGCCAGGCCCGTCACGATCCGGGCGGACAACGCGCCTGGCTGCGGCCGGACGGCGATCCGGGCGAGTTCCGAGATCTCCCGCACGTCCCGGCGTGCCACGGGCGCGCCGGCCACCACCGCGGCGTACAGGTACCACAACCCGAACTGGACGCTCAGCACCTGGCCGATCGCGGCGGCGGGATCGGTGCGGCCCGCGCGAGCCAGCGCCGCGAGCCGCTCGGCCTCGGTGACCAGTTCTGCCGACCGGGTGGGCGCCGCCATCAGTCTCTGCTGGTAGGCGGCGAGGGCCAGGAGCGGGTCGTCGCCGGAGCGGGCCTGAATCCCGAGCCGGTGGACGTCACCACCCACTCGGGCAACCGCCCGCACCGCCCTGACCACCTCCTCCTGGTAGTAACCCGCCCGCAGCCCGTCACGGGCGGCTGCCGGAGCCCGGAGCCAGCGGAGCAGGTTCTGACCGTCACTGCAGGTCGAACGCCCCGGAAGGAGGTTGGTCAGGCCGAGCAGCGCCCCGACGAACGCGGCGCCGAGCAACGTCAACCGCGTCAACGCCGTACCGGTGGACGTCGACACGACGACGAGTGCCGTCGCGGCGCACAGGTTGGCCAGCGGGCCCCCGGCGTAGAACAGCACCATCCGCAGCGGCAACGCCATCGTCGACGGTGAAGGCCGGACCGACACCTCGTTGCGCCAGCCGTTGAAGGGCGCGACACGGACCGCGACGACCGGCAGGCGCAGCAGCTTCGCCGCGACGAGGTGGCCGCCCTCGTGCAGCACGAGGTGCAGCCACAGCGACACGCAGGTGACGCCGGCGGCGGCGATCGCACCCGTCACGGACTCGGTGACGAGCAGCGCGAACGCCGTCGTCTCCACCGCCAGGAGGAGCGGCACGGCGAGCAGCCGACGACGGAGCTTCACCAGGAGAGGGTACGGCCGGGATGCCGAGCAGCGTGCCCCTCGGCTGATCGGCCCACGGGCCGAACCCCTGAAATCGGATGCCGGGCCCCGGCCATGATCAGCACAATGGAGGCGTCCACCGGGATCGGGAGGTGATCGGCATGCCAGAGAGGCGTTAGTCCCGCGCACGGTGCGCGGGCGGCCGGAGGGCGGTCGTCACATGGCCCGTACCGACATCCACCGACCCGAGCGGGTGCAGCGGCGGGATCCGTACCTGCGCCACTGGTTCACCGACATCCACCGGCACGACTCCGGCCCGTGCGACCTGGCAGAGTTCCTCGCCTCGCCGAGGCGGATCCGTACCCGCTGCCACCGCGAGGTGTCGCCGCAGGCGCCGAACCTCTGCGGCTGCCGGCTCTGCACCTTCCAGGCGTACCGCAGGCTCGGCCGCCGCCAGGAACGCGTCGCCTGGCGTTCGATCCGCCGGTGCGTCCTCGCCGAGTACCGGGGCGGCGAGCGCGATCTCGACGTGCCCCCGATCCGTGGGAAGGCGTGGTAGCCACACGCTTGACCACCGATGAGTTCACCCGCCCTGGCTGGTCTGACCCGGTGTATCCGATCGGATGCGGAGAACCGGCAGACCGCCAGGAGGGACGAGAACCATGACCGTCGTCGACACCACTCCCCCGCCCGTCGCCCGTGGGCTGAACCGCACGTTGTGGGTGCTCCAGGGCTTCCTCGGCGTCTTCTTCATCGTCGCCTCGGCCGCTCCCAAGCTGTTCGGCGAGACGAACACGGTCCAGACCTTCGAGGACATGGGCGCCGCGCCCTGGTTCCGGTATTTCGTCGGCCTGGTGGAACTGGCCGGTGGCATCGGGCTGCTGGTGCCGCGGCTGGCGGGTCTGGCCGCCGTCGGGCTCGCGCTGCTCATGGTCGGCGCCGCGATCACCCAGGCGTTCATCCTGGACGGCGGCGCGCTGGTGCTCACCCCCGTGGTGTTGTTCGTGCTGTTCGTGTTCATCGCGTGGGGCCGCCGCCACTCGATCACCCGGCTCCTCGGACGCTGAACCGGGGGTGCGCCGGCCGAGCCGTCAGGGCGTCCAGCGCACCCCCGGGTTCACCCGCCCGTACCAGTCGAAGAGGGCCATGTTGTCCCACCCGTTCCCGGTGCCGTTGATGTTCGCCGGGTCCCAGCCGTTGCCGGGGACGGCGTACCAGGTGGGTTCCCAGTAGAAGACCCCGATGGCGCCGGCGTTGCGGGCGGTGTTCTGGACCCAGTCGAACTGCTGGGCCTGTCCGGCCCAGGTGGCGCTGATGCCGTCGCAGGTGGCGTCGCCGGCGATGACGTTCGGCTGGCCGTCCGCGTCGGCCCGGGTGAAGGGGTACGCGGTCTCCACGATCACCACCGGCTTCCCGTAGCGGTTCCGCAGGTCGACGATGTTGTTGTAGAGGTTCGCCAGGCTGCCGTGCCACACGCAGTAGTACGACAGGGCGGTCATGTCCCACTGCACACCCTGGGCGCGGATGCCGTCGTAGAACCACCTGGCGTTGGCGTTGCTGTCCGCGTTCGCGGTGTGGATCATGACGGGGATACCGCCGCCGCACGCCTTCACCGCGTTGTAGCCCTGCTTCAGCAGCCCGGCCAGCGGGGCGAAGTCGTTGTTCACGACCTTGCCCTCGTTCCACAGCATCCCGACGTTGATCTCGTTACCGATCTGCACGCTGTCCGGCAGGGTGCCCTGCCCCCGCAGGGCGGCGCAGACGTCGTAGGTGAAGGCGTACACGTCGTTGCGCAGCTGACTGAGGCTGTGCCCGGCCCAGGCGGCCGGCTTGTACTGCTTGCCGGGGTCGGCCCAGGTGTCGGAGTAGTGGAAGTCGATCAGCACCTTGAGGCCCTTGGCCTTCGCGACGCGTGCCTGGGCCAGCACCTTGCTCTTGTTGTTGTAGCCGCTGGCCGGGTTGTTCCAGACGCGCAGCCGGACGTAGTTGGCGCCGGCGGACCGGAGGATGTCCAGCGGATCGCGGGCGACCCCGCCGGCGTCGTAGTACTTCGCCCCCAGGTCCAGGCTGCGCTGCAACGAGGAGACGTCCGCGCCCCGCATGACGAGCGTGTTCGCGGCGGCGACGGGCGCCGGCGTACCCCCGATCGTGGTGGTGAGGGCGAGGACGACGGCCGTGACGGCCCCGGCCAGGGTCCGGCGGCGGCGATGCGGTGTGCTCACGGGATTCCCTCTCAGCCGACAGTGCAGGGCGCGCCGTTGAGCGAGAACGCGGTCGGCGGCGCGTCGCTGGCGCCCCACCGGCCCTGGAAGCCGAAGGTCGCGGATCCGTCCGGCGCGATGACCCGGTTCCAGTCGACGTTGCGGGCGGTCACCGTGGCGCCGGTCTGCCCTACTGTGGCGTTCCAGGCGTTGGTGACCTGCTGGTCGCCGGGGAATCCGAACGTGACGATCCAGCCGTCGACCGGCGCCGTCCCGGTGTTCTGGACCGTCACCGCGGCGACGAAACCGCCGGGCCACTCGGACTGGTTCCGGTAGGTCACCCGGCAGGTCGAGGGCGGCGGTGGCGGCGGAGTGGACGTCGTGGGCGCGGCGACCGTGTTGGAGGCGATCGACACGTTGCCGGCGGCGTCCCGGGCCCGCACGTAGTACAGGGTGCGCAGCGGCGTCGACGGGGGCAGCGGCCCGGTGTACGTGGTCCCCGGCACGGTGGCGACGAGCGTCGAGGTGAACCAGCCGTCGAACCGGTAGATGTTGTACCCGAGCACGCCGACGTTGTCCGTCGACGGCGCCCAGGACAGCGTGGCGGCGGAGCCGGGCACCTCGCTGACCGTGAGGTTCTGCGGCGCGCTCGGCGGGGTGGTGTCCGGGCCGGTGTCGGTCACCGGAGTAACCACCTTCAGCTCGTCGGTGGCGGGCGAACGGCGGCCGTCGCCGTCGCGGGCCGACACCCGGAACGAGTACTGCTGGCCCGGCTGGATGTAGTTGGTGATCGTCACGGTGGTGACGTCGCCGAGGCTGACGCTGTAGATCACGTCGCTGAAAGCCTGGTAGTAGGTGATGTCGTACCCGACGACGGGGCAGCAGCCGCGCGTGGCGGCCGTCCAGGTGAGGGTGACCGACGTGGTCCGCACCTGGGTGGCGGCCAGGTTCGTGGGCGCGCTCGGCGGGAACGGCGTGGTGCTGGGCGGGTCGGGCGTCCTGGGCGTCGACGTGGGCGTCACAGTCCCGGTCGGGTCCGCGAGGGGCACCGCGGCGCCGCCGGGCGCCGGTGCGGCAGCGGGGTACGCGGTGCCGGCGCCGGCCGACGGCGCGGCGCTCAGGGCGGTGACCAGTACCGCGGCCGACAGCACGGCGGCCGGCAGACCCGGCCGCAGGCGGCGGAACAGCGAGGACGACGAGACGGCAGCCATACGTCGACGATGCCGTCAACACATCGATGATCGCCAACGTGTCCCACACCTCGGTCGGCACGGCAGCCTCTCGCGAGGTACGACTCCTGCCTGATTCGTCGTTTTGCGCCGCCTATCTGATGGATCAGACACAATCGGAACGACAGGGTGACCGCTGCAGAACGGCCACCGCACGTACGAAGGCTGGACGGGAACCCGCGATGGCCACCTTCGAGTACCGCTGCCCGCAGGACGGCAACTTCGACGTCGCGATGCCGATCGGCACCGCGGGCCCGTCGACGAGCTGCCCCCGGTGCGGACGCCCGGCGACACGGGTGTTCTCCGCGCCCCGGCTCGCCCGCATGCCGGCGGCGCTGCGCGAGGCCGTCGACCGGACCGAGCGCAGCGCGGAACAGCCGGAGGTGGTCGGGCGGGTACCCGGCGGTCGCCCGGCGCGCCGCTCGACGAATCCGGCCCACGCCCGCCTGCCCCGATGGTGACCACGAGAAGGGCTCAACGCCGTGCCTGAACTGCTGTTCCCCCTCGACTCCGCGAAGAGGTTCACCGACCAGGAGAAGGTCGGGCACAACCGCTGGCATCCCGACATCCCGCCCGTGGCGACGGTCCGGCCCGGACAGTCGTTCCGTGTCCACTGCCGCGAGTGGTTCGACGGCGCGATCCACAACGACGACTCCGCCGAGGACATCCGGGACGCTCCGCTGACCCGGGTCCACGCGCTCAGCGGCCCGTTCGCGGTCGAGGGCGCCGAACCGGGCGACCTGCTCATGGTCGACATCCTCGACATGGGCCCGATCCCGCAGGAGTCCGGCCCGCTGGCCGGCCAGGGCTGGGGTTACACGGGCATCTTCCCCAAGAACAACGGCGGCGGCTTCCTGACCGAGCAGTTCCCCGACGCGTACAAGGCGGTCTGGGACTTCTCGGGGCGCAAGGCCACTTCCCGCCACATCCCCGGGGTCTCGTTCACCGGGATCGCCCATCCGGGGCTGATGGGCACCGCCCCGTCCGCGTCGCTGCTGGCCACCTGGAACCAGCGGGAGGGTGCGCTGATCGCCACCGCGCCCGACCGGGTGCCGCCCCTGGCCCTGCCTCCGGAGCCGCAGGACGCGATCCTCGGCAGCCTCACCGGCGCCGACTTCGACCGGGTGGCCGCGGAGGCGGCGCGGACCGCTCCGCCCCGGGAGAACGGCGGGAACCAGGACATCAAGAACTTCACCGTCGGCAGCCGGGTCTTCTATCCGGTGTTCGTGCCGGGAGCCAACCTGTCCCTCGGCGACCTGCACTTCTCCCAGGGCGACGGAGAGATCACGTTCTGTGGCGCCATCGAGATGGGCGGCTTCGTCGACCTGCACGTCGACCTGATCAAGAACGGCATGCAGACGTACGGCGTCGCCGAGAACACGATCTTCATGCCGGGTGACACCCCGCCGCAGTACTCCCAGTGGCTGGCCTTCTCCGGGCTGTCGGTCACCCTCGACGGCGAACAGCGGTACCTCGACTCGCAGCTCGCCTACCAGCGCGCCTGCCTGCACGCCATCGACTACCTGACCCGGTTCGGCTACCAGCCGGAACAGGCGTACCTGCTGCTCGGTGCCGCACCGATCGAAGGGCGGCTCTCCGGCGTGGTGGACATCCCCAACTCCTGCGCCACCGTCTACCTGCCCACCGAGATCTTCGACTTCGACGTCCGCCCCTCGGCCTCCGGTCCGACCCGGATCGACCCGGGCAAGGGCGCCCCGAAGGCCACCATGCGGTGAGGTGAAGCTCGCGCACGGCTCCTCCAACGGCCGCAGCAGCTCCACCGTCTACGGCGGCCACGAGCACAAGCTCCGGCACACGCCGGAGGCGCTCGAGGACTCCGCCGTGCCGCTCACCGTCACCGGTCACGAGGTGGTGGGCGCCGGTGTGCCATTCGTCGCCGGGCAGCGACGACGTCCGGTGGTCCGCGCCCCACCGTACGACCCGGCCACACCGCCCGAGCGATTGAGCAGGTCAGAGCCGGGGTAGTGGCCCTCCTCGCGGAAGATCAATCGGCGGCCGGCTCCCGGCCTGTCCGGCGAGAGGGGTGTCACCGGTGCGGACCTGGGTGCGCGACGCCGTCGGGCGGTTGCGCGGCGACGGGATGACAGTGGTCGAGCTGACCGCCGCCGCTGTGGTCGCGTGGATCGTGGCGGCGGTGGTGATCCGGCACCCGGACCCGTTCTTCGCACCGACCGCCGCGCTCGTCGTCCTCGGCGAGTCCCGCGGGCGACGGCTGCGGCAGACCGTCGAGATCCTGCTCGCCGTGGCAGCCGCCGTGCTCGTCGCGGAGCTGCTGGTGTACGCGCTGGGCCCGGGCACCGGGACGGTCCTGCTGGTGCTGCTGCTGACCACCACCACGCTCGTGGTGATCGGGGCCCGCCGTGCCCTGGTCGTGCAGGCCACCGTCTCGGCCATGTACCTGGTCGTCGTCTCCGCGCCGAACGGGACGCTGATGCCGTTCCGCTTCGTCGACGCGCTCATCGGCGGCGCCGTGGCGCTTGCCGCCAGCCAGCTGATGGCCGCCCGTGACCCGCTGGCACCACTGGTGGCCCAGGCCCGGCGCAGCTACACCGACCTGGCCGACCTGCTCGACCAGGTCAACTCGGCGCTGCGCGACTGCGACGAGGACGCCGCACGCGCCGCGCTGGACCGGGCCCGGCAGGTGGACGACTGCGTCGCCGAGATGCAGGCCGCCGTGCTCGCCACCGGCGAGACGCTGCGGCTGGGACTGCGCCGCCGACACCTGGGCAAGCTCGCCGAGGTGGAGGCCACATTGCGGCAGCTCGACTACGCCGCCCGCAACATCCGCGTGCTGGCCCGGGCCGGCGTGACCCTGACCCGCCGGCACACCGCCACACCGCCGGAGCTGGCCGCCGCGATCGGCGCGCTGACCTCCGCCGTACGGTCGGCTGGTGAGGCCATGGCCCACGACCTCACCGGTGCCGACGCCGACCGGCACGCGCAGCGGGCCGACGCGGCGGCGCTGGAGGCGGTCCGGATCGCCGCGGGCCTGCTGCGGACCGATCCACCGCTGCCGGTCACCATGATCGTCGGGCAGATCCGGGCGACCGCGATCGACCTGCTGCGCGGTGTCGGCCACGACGACGTGACGGTGCTGGACCGGGTGGACGAGGCGCTCGGCCTGACCCGGGGGTGACGCGTACGCCGCCGGCTCGCTCAGCGGTGGTGGATCGGGGTGTCGAGGTCCGTCAGCCGCCGGCCGGAGCCCCCCGCGGCCAGGGCGACGAACTCGGCGGCGATCGCCACGGCGGTCTCCTCCGGCGTCCGCGCCCCCAGGTCGAGCCCGATCGGTGAGGAGAGCCGGGCGAGGGCGGCCTCGTCCACACCCGCCTCGCGCAGGCGTCGCAGCCGGTCGGTGTGGGTGCGGCGGCTGCCCATCGCGCCGATGTAGCGGGCTGGGGTGCGCAGGGCGACCTGGAGCAGCGGGACGTCGAACTTCGGGTCGTGGGTGAGGACGCAGAGCACGGTGCGCTCGTCGACGGCCGTCGACTCCAGGTACGTGTGCGGCCACTGCACGACGAGGTCGTCGGCGTCGGGGAAGCGCTTGCGGGTGGCGAACACCGGACGCGCGTCGCACACCGTGACGTGATAGCCGAGGAAGCGGCCGATCCGAGCCACCGCGACGGCGAAGTCGATCGCGCCGAACACGATCATCCGTGGTGGGGGCAGGTACGACTGGACGAAGACGGACACCTCGTCGTGCCGCTGCTGCCCGCGCGTGCCGAGCTGGATGGTTCCGGTGCCGCCGAGGGCGAGCATGCCCTCGGCCTGCTGCGCCACCGCGCGATCCAGGTCGGCGTCGCCGAGGGTGCCGGCCACCCGGTCGGGCCAGACCACCAGCTGGGCATTCCCGGCCGACGCGGTCGCCACCGGCGCGCCGGCCCGGATCGCGGCGAACACCGCGTCGGGCTCGGTCAGCACGACGTCCGGCTGGACCAGCACCTCGATGGTCCCACCGCAGGTCAGGCCCACCTCGAAGGCGTCGTCGTCGCCGACACCGTAGGTCTCGGTGCTCACCTGGCCGGTCCGTATCGCCTCCCGGCAGAGCTCGTACACCGCGCCCTCGACGCAACCTCCCGAGATGCTGCCGACGACCTCACCGTCGGCGCCCACCGCCATGGCCGCGCCCGGCGGTCTGGGCGCCGACCTCCAGGTACGGACGACCGTCGCGACGGCGAACCGGACGCCGGCGGCACGCCACGCGGTAAGCCCGTCGACGATGTCTCGCATTGCCGCACGATCCGTGAGCAGCGCGGCACCGTCAACGCCGACCTAAGGACTTGCTTAGGTCGGCGTTGACTTCCCGAGGCACCGGCACCACATTGACGACTTCCGGAGGTGCGATATGCAGGTACCGGCCCCGTTCGAGTACGAGCGAGCCACCAGTGTGGACCATGCCATCAGCCTGATGGAGCGGCTGGGCAGCACGTCGCGGCTGATCGCCGGCGGGCACAGCCTGCTGCCGATGATGAAGCTGCGGCTGGCCAGTTTCGACTACCTCATCGACATCAACGATCTCCACGACGAACTCGGCTACATCGAGGCGGGTCCGGACGAGCTGCGCATCGGCGCGCTGACCCGGCATCGGGAACTGCTCGAGTCCGCCGTCCTGACGGCGGCCTTTCCGATCTTCGCCGACGCCGAACGGGTGATCGCCGATCCGATCGTGCGCAACCGGGGCACCCTCGGCGGTTCCCTCTGCCAGGCGGACCCGTCGGAGGATCTGTCCGCCGTCTGCACCGCCCTGGACGCGAGCTGCGTGATCCGCGGGCCGGGCGGCAGCGAGCGGGTGCTGTCCATGGAGGAGTTCCACGTCGGGCCGTACGAGACGGCCGTCGATGACGGAGAGATCCTGGTCGAGGTGCGGCTGCCGGTGCGGCCCGGCTGCGGCAGCGCGTACGAGAAGGTCGAGCGCCGGGCCGGCGACTGGGCTGTCGTCTCGGCCGGCGCGGCGGTGTGGCTCGACGGCGACGTGATCTCCGACGCCCGGGTCGGTCTGGCCGCGGTGGGCCCGAACACCACCGGTATTCCGGAGATCTCCGCGGCGCTGCGCGGGCAGACGCCCAGCGAGAGCCTCTTCGAGCAGGCCGGGGCGATCGCCGCGCGCAGCTGCGAGCCGGCCACCGACCAGCGGGGCAGCGCCGAATACAAGCGGCACCTGGCCGACGAGCTGACCAGACGGACCCTGCGCCGGGCCGTGGAACGGGCGAGGAGCTGAGCATGCAGGTCACCATGACCGTCAACGACGTCGAGGTCACCCGGGAGATCGAGGGCCGGCTGCTGCTCGTGCACTTCCTGCGTGACGTGCTGGGCCTGACCGGCACGCACTCGGGTTGCGACACCAGCAACTGCGGCACCTGCGTCGTCTGGCTCGACGGCGAACCGGTGAAGTCGTGCACCGTGCTGGCCGCGATGGCCGGCGGCCACGAGGTGCGTACCGTCGAGGGCCTGGCGAAGGGCGCGGAGCTCGACCCGGTCCAGCAGGGCTTCATGCAGTGCCACGGCCTGCAGTGCGGCTTCTGCACGCCCGGCATGATGATGACGGCCCGCGCGCTGCTGAACCGCAACCCGGACCCGAGCGAGGAGGAGATCCGCGAGGCGATCTCCGGCCAGATCTGCCGCTGTACCGGCTACGCCACCATCGTGCGCTCGGTGCGCTGGGCCGCCGTGCACGAGGCGAACGCGGCCGCCGCGGTCACCGAGACCACCGAATCAGCCGAAGCCGGCGAGATCGACAACGCCGGCCAGCCCGCCGGGAGCGTCGCATGACGACCGTGCACGAGCGCGTGGACACCTTCCACGACAACGACCAGAAGCCGGTGGGATACGGCCGCATGCTGCGGAAGGAGGACCCGCGGTTCGTGCGCGGCCGGGGCCGGTTCGTCGACGACGTCCGGCTGCCCGGGCTGCTGCACCTGGCCATCCTCCGCTCGCCGGTGGCGCACGCGCGGATCCTGAGCATCGACACCAGCGCCGCCGAGGCCTCCCCCGGCGTCAAGGCGGTCGTGACCGGGGCGATGCTGGCCGAGCAGGGCCTGGCCTGGATGCCGACGCTCTCCAACGACGTGCAGGCCGTGCTCGCCACCGACAAGGTGCGCTTCCAGGGTCAGGAGGTCGCGTTCGTCGTCGCCGAGGACGGGTACGCGGCGCGGGACGCGCTGGAGCTGATCGACGTCGAGTACGACGTCCTCGACCCGGTCGTCGATGCCCGCCGCGCGCTGGAGCCGGACGCCCCGGTGATCCGCGACGACCTGGAGGGCAAGACCGACAACCACTGCTTCGACTGGGAGACCGGCGACGAGGCGGCCACCGCGGCCGTGTTCGCCCGGGCCGACGTCGTGGTCAGCCAGGATCTGGTCTATCCGCGGGTGCACCCGGCGCCGATGGAGACGTGCGGGGCGGTCGCCGACTTCGACGCCGTCGAGGGCAAGCTGCGCCTCTGGTCCACCACGCAGGCGCCGCACGCGCACCGCACCCTCTACGCCCTGGTGGCGGGCATTCCCGAGCACAAGATCCAGGTGATCTCGCCGGACATCGGTGGCGGCTTCGGCAACAAGGTGCCGATCTATCCGGGGTACGTCTGCGCGATCGTCGCGTCGATCGTCACCGGCAAGCCGGTGAAGTGGATGGAGGACCGCTTCGAGAACCTGATCAGCACCGGCTTCGCCCGCGACTACATCATGCGGGGTGAGATCGCGGCGACCCGCGACGGCCGGATCCTGGCCATCCGCACCAACGTCCTCGCCGACCACGGCGCCTTCAACGGCACCGCCGCACCGGTGAAGTATCCGGCCGGCTTCTTCGGTGTCTTCACCGGCAGCTACGACATCGAGGCCGCGTACTGCAAGATGACGGCGGTCTTCACCAACAAGGCACCGGGTGGCGTGGCGTACGCCTGTTCGTTCCGCATCACCGAGGCGGTCTACCTCGTCGAGCGGATCGTCGACTGCCTCGCCGACGAGCTGGGCATGGACCCGGCCGAGCTGCGGCTGAAGAACTTCATCCGCCCGGAGCAGTTCCCCTACACGACGAAGACCGGCTGGGTGTACGACTCCGGCGACTACGAGCCGACGATGCGCCTGGCGATGGAGATGGCCGGTTACGCCGACCTGCGGCGCGAGCAGCAGGAGAAGCGGGCCCGGGGCGAGCTGATGGGCATCGGGATCGCGTTCTTCACCGAGGCCGTCGGTGCCGGCCCGCGCAAGAACATGGACATCCTCGGCCTGGGCATGGCCGACGGTTGCGAGCTGCGCGTGCACCCGACCGGCAAGGCCGTGGTCCGGCTCAGCGTGCAGTCCCAGGGTCAGGGGCACGAGACGACGTTCGCGCAGATCATCGCCGAGGAGATCGGGATCCCGCCGGACGACATCGACGTGCTGCACGGCGACACCGACAACACGCCGTTCGGCCTCGGCACGTACGGCAGCCGGTCCACACCCGTCTCCGGTGCCGCGGCGGCCCTCGTCGCCCGCAAGGTCCGCGACAAGGCCAGGATCATCGCCTCCGGCATGCTGGAGGTCTCGGTCGCCGACCTGGAGTGGGACAAGGGTTCCTTCCGGGTCAAGGGCGACCCGGGCAAGAGCGTCACGATCCAGGACATCGCGATGCGGGCGCACGGCGCCGGTGATCTGCCCGAGGGCATCGAGGGCGGGTTGGAGGCGCAGATCTGCTACAACCCGTCGAACCTGACGTATCCGCACGGGGCGTACATCTGCGTGGTGGACATCGACCCCGGCACCGCGCAGGTCAAGGTGCGGCGGTTCGTCGCCGTCGACGACTGCGGCACCCGGATCAACCCGATGATCATCGAGGGGCAGGTGCACGGCGGGCTGGCCGACGGGGTCGGCATGGCCCTGATGGAGATGATCGCGTTCGACGAGGACGGCAACTGCCTCGGCGCGTCCCTCATGGACTACCTGCTGCCGACCGCGCTGGAGGTGCCCGACTGGGAGACCGGCTTCACCGTCACCCCGTCCCCGCACCACCCGATCGGCGCGAAGGGCGTGGGCGAGTCGGCCACCGTCGGCTCCCCGCCCGCCATCGTCAACGCGATCGTCGACGCCCTCGAACCCTTCGGCGTACGGCATGCCGACATGCCGTTGACGCCGTCGCGGGTCTGGGACGCGATGCGCGGCAATGCCCGCCCGCCGATCTAGGGAGGTGGCCATGACGACGATCGCCGGCCGTACGCGGGATCTGACCGCCTCGCGCGCGCCGTTCGTGCACGCCACTGTGGTCCGGGCGCAGGACCCGACGTCGGCCCGGCCCGGCGACGACGCGGTGATCCTGCCGGACGGCACCATCGAGGGTTTCGTCGGCGGGATGTGCGCCGAGAACTCGGTGCGCGCGGCCGCCCTGGACGCCCTCCGGGACGGCAACGCGCTGCTGCTGCGGGTGCTGCCGGACAGCGCGCCCGCCTTCCCCGACACCCCGGGAGCGCGAGTCGTGGTCAACCCGTGCCACTCGGGCGGGGCGCTGGAGATCTTCCTGCGCCCGGTGCTACCGGTACCCGTGCTGGGTCTGGTGGGCGACACGCCGATCAGCGCGGCGGTGGCCACCCTCGCCGCCTTCCTCGACTTCGAGGTGGCCACGTCCGGTGACTTCTCCGGCGCCACAGCGGTCGTGGTGGCCGGCCTCGGCAAGGGCGAACAGGACGCCATCCGCGCCGCCCTGGATGCCGGCGTGGGCCACATCGCGCTGGTCGCCAGCCACAAGCGCGGGGCGGCGGTGCTCGACGAACTGACGTTGACCGACGCCGAACGCGCCCGGGTCCGTACCCCGGCCGGGCTGGAGATCGGGGCGCGCTCACCGCAGGAGATCGCCCTGTCGATCATGGCAGAGGTGGTGCGGGCGCTCCGCGTGGACGGCCTCTCCTCCTCCCCCGCCGCGCCCGTCGCGCTCCCCCAGCAGGCAGTCGACCCGGTGTGCGGGATGACCGTCCTGGTCGGGCCGGACACCCCGCACGTGCGGATCGACGGCACCGACCACTGGTTCTGCTGCCCCGGCTGCCTCGACCGGCACGTGGCGGCGTAGCCGTGTTCGTGACCGGCCTGGTCCTGGCCGCCGGGGCCTCGGTGCGCCTCGGCGAGGCCAAGCAGCTGCTGCCGTACCGCGGGCGGACGCTGCTCGACGCCACCCTCGACCTGGCCCGCTCGTGCGCCTTCGACCAGGTGCTGGTGACCCTCGGCGGCGCCGCCGACCTGGTCCGCGCACGGGTGGACCTGACCGGGGTCCAGGTCGTCGAGAACGCCGAGTTCAGCACCGGCTGCGGCTCGTCGGTCCGCGCCGCGACGCAGGCGGTGGACCCGCGCGCCGACGGGCTCGTGCTCCTGCTCGGCGACCAACCAGGCGTACGGGCCGCCGACGTACGCCGGGTCGCGGCGGCGGCCACCCCACTCGCGGTGTGCCGGTACGCCGACGGCCTGGGGCACCCGTTCTGGTTCGCCCGCGACGTCCTGCCGGAGCTGCGTGTCCTGCACGGCGACAAGGCGGTGTGGAAGCTGCTGCACTCCGGCCGGTACCCGGTCACGGAGATAGCCGTGGACGGGCCGGTGCCGATCGACGTGGACACCCGCGCGGACTACCGGCGGCTGCTCTCGGGCGAGGCGCGGTGAAGGACCCCCTGGCCGTCCGGTGCCGGCTCGACGCCGTCGACTACCTCGCCGACGACGGCATGGCGATGGCCGTCTTCCTCGCGCTGCGACTGGGCAAGCCGCTGCTGCTCGAGGGCGAGCCCGGCGTCGGCAAGACCGCCGCGGCGAAGGCACTGGCGCGGGCGCTGGACACGACGCTGATCCGGCTGCAGTGCTACGAGGGCCTGACCCCCGGCGAGGCGCTGTACGAATGGAACTACCAGCGGCAGTTGCTCGCCATCCGGCTGGCCGAGGCCCGGGG
Organism: Micromonospora sp. CA-248089; assembly: GCF_050948515.1. NCBI lineage: Bacteria > Bacillati > Actinomycetota > Actinomycetes > Micromonosporales > Micromonosporaceae > Micromonospora > Micromonospora sp. CA-248089. Next base: position 2,039,811 of record NZ_CP192016.1, on the reverse strand, counting down.
CGCCTCGCTCACCGACGCCGACCTGTTCGCCGCGGAGTTCCTGCAGGAGCGGCCGATCCTGCGGGCGGTACGCCACCCGGGACCGGTGCCGCCGGTACTGCTGATCGACGAGATCGACCGGGCCGACGACGAGTTCGAGGCGCTGCTGTTCGAGTTCCTCGGCGAGTCCGGGATCACGATCCCCGAGCTGGGCACGTTCACCGCGACCACGCCGCCGGTAGTGGTGCTGACCTCCAACCGCAGCCGCGACCTGCACGACGCGCTGCGCCGCCGCTGCCTGTACCACTGGATCGAGTTCCCGGAGCCGGGCCGCGCCACCGAGATCGTCCGACGGGCCGTGCCGGGCGCGACGGAGCGGCTGATCCGCACGGCGACCGCCTTCGTCGGCGACGTACGCGCCCTCGGCCTGGACAAGGCGCCCGGCATGGCCGAGGCCATCGACTGGGTCGCCGCGCTCTCCGTGCTCGGCGCCGCCGACCTCGCCGCCGACGACGTCGTCCGGACCATCGGCACCATCGCCAAGACCCCCGACGACCGCGCCGCCGTCGCCGCCGCGCTCGGCGCACACCAGGAGAGGCCGGCATGAAGATCACCAATGAGTTCACCGTCGACGTCCCGATCGCGCAGGCCTGGACGGTCCTGACGGACCTGGAGGGCATCGCGCCGTGCCTGCCGGGCGCCCAGCTGACCGGCGTCGACGGCGACCTCCACCAGGGCACGGTGAAGGTCAAGGTCGGGCCGGTCGTCTCCGAGTTCGCCGGCACCGCACGCTTCGTCGAGAAGGACGAGGAGCGGTACCGGGGGGTGATCGAGGCGAAGGGCCGCGACCGGCGGTCGGCGGCCAACGCGTCCGCTCTGGTCACCGCCGAACTGCGGCCGGACGATCAGCGCACAGTCGTCAGCGTGGACACCGATCTGAAGATCTCGGGTCGGTTGGCCCAGTTCGGCAGCGGCATGATCAAGGAGGTGTCCGGCAAGCTGCTCGCCCAGTTCGTCGCGAACCTGGAGGCGAAGCTGGCGGCCGAGGAGACCGCTGAGAGCACCCCGCCTCCGGCCACCGCGCCGGACGCATCCGAGCCCGCACCGGCCGTCGCCCCGACGCCCGAGCGCGCCACGTCCGCCGCGACCGAGCCCGACGCCTCCACGGCCAGGCCCCGTACCCTCGCGGCCGACGCGGACGCCGCCTCGCCCGCCGCATCCCGGTCCGCCACCGCGGCCGGCACCCCCGTGGCGACGTCGGCGTCCACCGGTCGACCGTCGACCGGGGCCGCCGCCGAGCCGGAAACGCTGGACCTGCTCGACATCGCCGGTGGTGCCGTCGTCAAGCGCCTCGTGCCGGTGCTCGTCGGGATCGTCGTCATCGGCGCGGTGATCGCCTGGCGGGTCGCACGCCGGTGAGCGCCGGTTTGCTGCGCGGCGTCGACCGCGCGGCGTTCGCGACGGCCTTCGCCGGCCGGTTGCGGCGGGCCGGCGTGCACGCCGGGCTCACCGAGGCCGGTGACTTCGTCCGGGCGCTCGCCGTGTGGACTCCCGGGGACACGAGTGCGCTCTACTGGGCCGCCCGGATCAGCTTCGTGCGGCGGCACGCCGACCTCGCCGCCTTCGACCGTGTCTTCGCCGCTGTCTTCGTCGACGCGCCCCCGCTACCGCTCACCCGGTCCGCGGCTCCGCCGGGGACCCGGGACGACGTGCACCTGCCGGTGCCCGCGGACACCGACGCCACCGGCGACGGTGGCGGCCTGCCGTGGGCGACGTTGCCGGCGCCGGTCGCCGAGGCGGAGCCCTCCGACGCCGGGGTGCGGCTGCCCGAGCGGCGACCCAGCGCCCTCGCCGGGCTCGCCGACCGGCCGTTCGAGGACCTCGACGCCGCCCAGGTCGAACTGCTCGGCGAGGCCCTGCGCGAGGCCGTCGCCCGCTGGCCGTCCCGGCGCACCAGGCGGCACGCGGTAGGCCCGGCCGGGCGGCGGGTCGCGCTGCGCCCGACGATCGCCCGCGCCCGTCGCACCGCCTGGGAGCCCGTCGAGGTCGTCCGCGAGCGACCGGTACGCCGACCGCGCCGGGTGGTGCTGCTGTGCGACCTCAGCGAGTCGATGCGGGCCCAGGCCCACGCCTACCTGCACCTGCTGCGGGCCTTCGCGGTGGTCACCGACGCGGAGGTGTTCGCCTTCGCCACGACGCTCACCCGGCTCACCGTCGCGCTGCGCCACACGTCGGCGTCCGCGGCGATCGCGCACGCCAGCGCCGCCGTGACCGACCGGTTCGGGGGTACGCGCATCGCGACGAACCTGCGGGCGCTGCTCGCGTCCCCGCACGGCGACGCGGTTCGCGGTGCCGTGGTGCTGATCGGCTCGGACGGCTGGGACAGCGACCCGCCGGACGAACTCGCCGCCGTGATGGCGCGGCTGAGCCGCCGTGCCCACCGGGTCGTCTGGCTGAACCCGCGCGCCGGTGCCCCTGGCTTCGCTCCCCTGGTGGCGGGCATGGCCGCGGCCCTGCCCTTCTGTGACCGGCTGCTGCCGGCCGCGACGTTCCGGGACCTGCTGGACGCCGCCGATCAGCTCCAGAGCGTCACGTGCACCGAGGGCCGGAAACGGTTCACCGCGACGCCCACGCCGCGCATCATCGCCTGAATCGCCCGGGGCGTCGACGCGAAGCGGCACAGCTCGGCCGCCACGGACGGTGTGCCGGGGGTGACGAGCACCAGCGAATGCCATACCGCCTCGGCCGTGGCGTGCGGCCCGGACAACGCCACCAGTTGGCCGCCGCGAAGGTCCCGCGCCACGGTGAACGACAGCGCCGGCGCGACCCCCCGGCCACGCTGCGCCTCACCCAGGGCCGCCGCGTGGCTCTGGAAGATCTGCTGCCGCTCCTCGGGCACCCCGAGCCGGCGCAGCAACGCCGGAACGGCGCCCACAGTGTTGGTGCCCGACGGGCCGAGCAGCCAGGTCTGATCGCGCAACTGCCCCGGCGACGCCGACACACCGGCCAGCGGATGATCCGGGCCGACGACCGTCACGAGCCGGTAGTTCATCATGGGCCGGCCGGAGATCGCCGGATCAGCGGCCGGCGGCAGCGGTCCCATCGCGACGTCCGCGGCCCGGGTCAGCAGCAGCGACTCGAAGGAGCCGGGGTCGCAGACGCTCAGCTCGACGTCGAGATCGGCCGCGCGCCTGGCGAACAGCTCGATCAGTCTCGGCGCGGCGAACTCGGCGAACTCGCTGGACGCGGCGACCCGCAGCAGCCGGCGGCCGTGTGCCGCCGAACTGACCTCCAGGACCGTACGGTCCTGCAGGCCCAGCATCTCGGCCGCGCGACTGGCGAGCCGCAGCCCGCCGGGTGTGAAGGCCAGTCCCTCCGCCGTCCGCGTGAACAACTGATCGCCGAACTCTCTGCGCAACTGGCCGATGAGCAGCGAGACCGCCGGCTCGGAGACCTCCAGTTGCGCGGCGGCCCGCTTGACCGATCCCAGCCGGACGACAGCGACGTAGGCCCGTAGCTGCGTCGGAGTCATCGGCGTCGACCGCCCTTCTGCTGCGCCATGGGCTGCTGCCGGACAGCCCGCGGGTACTCCGATCATTCCTCGCCGGTTGCCCCGCCGCCAGGGGCGGTGCATCATGCAGCGACGTGCCCGGTACACCCGGTGAGCGCCTTGACGATGTTCCGTTCGGCGAGGTCCAGCATCCATTTCCGATCCGGGAAGTCGGTGTCCGCGATCCGCAGTGGCCCTTCGATCAGGGACAGCGTCTGCGCGTACCGGTAGAGCTCCAGCCGGTGGGAATCGAGGTCGACCGGACGCAGCGCCGGGTAGGCGTCACCGAAACGCATCCGCAGCCAGGCATGCTCCCACTCGACGTCGAAGTACGTCAGCCCCTCGAAATCGATCATGACGGCCTCACCGGCGGGTGTGACGAGCACGTGATCCGGCCCGAGTTCACCGTGTACCAGCCCGTACTCCTCGCGCGGGGTGACCGCGCTCCTGAGACGGCGTACGTGGGCGGTGATCCGGTGATGGGCATCGGCCAGCCGGGCGTCGCGGGCCGCTGCCGCGTCGAGGTGGCCGAGCGCGCGGTCGACGATCACGTCTTCCGTGCGCCGCGCCTGGGATGCCTCACCTCGGGCGACGGCCGCGACCTTTCCGTAGTGCGGACCGAAGGTGGTGTGCATGCGGCGCAGGGCGTCACCGAGCGCGGACAGCGGCGCTGCGGCGGTGGCCGGATCGTGTTCCAGCAACGCCTCCAGCCGCAGTGCGCCGGCATCCTCGACAAGCGCGATGTCGGCGTCGAGATGCCGGCCGTCCCGGTCGATCATCATCAGATGCGGGACACGCACTCCTGCTTCGGTGAGCGCCGCGTGGCCGGCGGCGAAGAGATCCGCGCCGGACGCGTCAGTGAACGGGTCGTCCGGGACGGCCGGGGACGGCGGCCAGTAGTTCTCGCCCGCGGCCCACACGTACAGCATCACTGTCGTCCGGTCGTTCAGCCGGAGCCGGTAGACGCCCTTCTTGGTGCCGCCGGTGAGCCGGTCCAGGGCAGCGAGCCGCCGGTCGGAGCCGAACTGGTCCGACACGAGGTCGTGCAGGTCATCCGGCTGCAGGAAGGTCCGCGTCATGGCCGCCTCTCGTCAGACCGAGGCAGTCAGGCTGCCAGGCCTTGCAGCGGCACACAACCGAGTTGACGGCCGTCCGGTACTCGATTCTCCGCCGGGCGGTCCGGCCGTGACCGGACCGCCCGCCCGCCGTCAGGCGCGGGTGCGCTGCCGCTGCCGCGTCGACACGATCGCGACGACAGCCATGAGGACCGCGACGACCAGCGACGGCAGGGCGTCCGGCCGGCGCAGCAGTTCCCCCGTCATCCCGGAGTTGTCCAGCTGGTGCAGCGTGCCCAGCAGCAGGGTGGGGACGACCGCGATCAGCAGCCGCTGGTCGGCCGTCGCCACCCACAGGAAGGCGGCCACGCCGACGATCACCATGGCGGCGGCGGCGATCCGCGGGCCCGTGTCGACCATGCGGAGGCCGCCCGCCGGGATCAGGTGCAGGGCGAGGATGCCGGCGGTGACCAGGACGGCGTTGGCCCGGGGTGCCGGCGGCACGTCCGCCGGGCGCCGCAGGCCCAGCACGATCAGCGGCGCGGCGACAACCGGCGCCCACCACTGCGGCAGGCCGTTGAGGAACAGGTACTGGGAGATCATGGTCGGCACCACCGCCGCGGCCACCGCCAGGACGGCAGCGGTACGGGCACGGCCCGCGACGAGCGCCACCAGCGCCGCGATCAGCACCACCTCGTGGACGCCCTGATTCCGCAGGACGGTCAGCGGGTCCGAGAGCCCGCCGTACCGGAGGGCCTCGAGGATGTCGTCCAGGCCGATGAGCACACCCAGTGCCAGCACCGCGACGGCACCGAGGTGGACGCCCTGCCAGAGCAGCACGGCGGTGGGCCGGGGCGCGGCGCTGCCGCCGTACACCCTCAGGCCGCCCCGGACGAGCGAGGCCGCCTCCCGGACGCTGGGCCAGCGACGGATGGTGGGCTCGTCGCCGATCAGCGTGTCGAGCAGTTCGTCGGCGCGTTCGCGGCGGTAGCCGGCCGGGTAGGCCCGCAGCAGCATCCGGTAACGCTTCTCCAGGACATCGGAATTCATGCGGGTCTGATCCTCACGGTGGAAGGTGGGCGGGCACTTGCCTGCGATGCGACCCGGCGTGGCAGGCGGTCCATGACCACCCGGGCGGCCTGGGCGAGCCGGTCGGCCTCTTCGGTGAGTACGCGGCAGCCCTCGTCGGTGAGCCGGTAGTAGCGACGGGCACGCCCGTTGACGATCTCCTCACCGTCCGCGGTGACGAGGCCCTCGCCGAGCAGCCGGTCGATCACCGAGTACAGCGATCCGGCGGCGAGGGTCACCCGCCCGTCGGACAGCTCGGTCATCCGCTTGATCACGGCGTAACCGTGGAGCGGACCGCCGAGCAGTGCGGCGAGGACGAAGTACGACGGTTCCCGTAGCGCGGGACGCGAAGTCGATCCCATGCCGCCGAATATACAACCAACTTGAGTATCCGTCCAAGATGACTGTTCACAGTGGCCCTTGCCCAAATCATCTTAATGATTAAGGTAATTGGATGGGCATATCGACTGGCTTCTCCGTGGCGATCTCCGGCGCCGGGCTCTCCGGCCTCTGCCTCGCCCAGTACCTGACGCGCGCCGGCATCGACGTACACGTCTACGAGCGGGACCCCGGCCCCTTCGTCCGGCGGCAGGGCTACCGCATCATCCTCGACCGGTACGGGCTGGCGGCACTGCGCGAGAGCCTGCCCCGACCGCTGTACCGCCTGGCGCTGGCCACCGGCGACGAGCCCGGCGGGCACCTGCGCTTCACCGACAGACGGCTGCGGGACGCCTTCACGATCACCTTCAAGGATGACCCGCACGAGACCCGTCAGGTGGACCGGCTGACGCTGCGGTCGATCCTCCAGTCCGGGCTGGACGGGCGCATCCACTACGGCAAGGCCGCCGTCGCGGTGGACAGCGGCGGCCCGGCCGGGCTGCGGCTGCGGTTCTCCGACGGCAGCGCCGCCGCGGCGACAGTCGTGGTGGGCGCCGACGGCGTCGGCTCGGCGCTACGCGCACAGCTCATGCCGGAGGCCGACCCGGCGGACACCCCGATGGCGGGCATCTACGGCCGGTCGCCGCTGCGGCGTGACGGCGCGAGCGTCATCCCCGACGCGCTGCGTACCAGCGGGGTCCTTGCCATCGCCGACCGGCCCGGCAGCGCCTTCTTCTTCACCTCCATGCGGTTCGGCGAGAGCCCACGGGAGGCGTTCAGCCGCCTGGCCCCGGGCAGCTACGCCCCCACCGGCGACGACTACGTCATGTGGGCGCTGCTGCTCCGCCGGGACGAGGTGCCCGACCGCGTCCGCGGGGACCTGCGGGCGCTGTGGCACCTGGCGGCCCGGATGAGCATCGACTATCACCCGCTCGTCCGGCGGCTGGTCGACACGGCCGAGCTGGACGCCACGGTGCTCAACCTGTTCGCCACCGGCCGGCGACCGCGCCGGTGGGCGGTGCCGCGGGCGACGATGATGGGCGACGCCGTGCACGTCATGCCACCGTTCGGCGCGCACGGCGGCAACACGGCGCTGCGCGACGCCGCCCTGCTCGGCCACAAGCTGGTCGAGGCTCGGACGAAGGGCACGCCGGTGGAGGAAGCGATCGCCGCATACCAGGACGAGATGGTGCCGTACGCCTTCCGCGCCGTCGACACCGCCGGCCGGCTGATGCACCGGCTCACCGGCGGCGCCGCCGCACCGCACTGGGTGCTGACCCGCGTGCTACCTCGGCTGCACCGGGTCACCGTGCCGGAGGCATGATTGCCCGCATGTCCCACGATCCGGCCCGTGCCTCCGCGATCGCCGACCTCATGCGCGCCGGGCGGGAGACGTCGCGGCTGTCCATGGTGTTCCGGTACGCCGTCGCGGAGCGGCTGGGCCTCGCCGTGAGCGACCTGGAATGCCTGGACCACCTGGCGGACGTCGGCTCCGCCACCGCGGGGCAGATCGCCGAGCGGACCAACCTCACCACCGGTGCGGTCACCAGCATGCTCCGCCGGCTACAGCAGGCGGGATACGTGACGACCGAACGCGATCCCGCAGACCGGCGGCGGGTCGTCGTCACGATACGCCCGGAGCGGATCGCCGACCTGGAGCGGCCGTACGAGCGTTTCGCCGAGCGGGCGGAGCGGCTCGTCGAGGGCTACAGCGCCGAGGAGGTCCGGCTGCTGGTCCGGCACCACGGCCGCCTGCAGGCGATGTACCTCGCCGAGTTGGACTCCCTCCGCCACGACGACACCGGACCGAGCCGTCCCTGAGCCGCGGGACTCCGGAGCCGGCGCGTACGCCGTAGCGTCGAGGCCATGAGAACGATGCTGGTGTCGCTCGTGGTGGCCGTGCTGGTGGCGCTCGCGCTCGTCGTCTTCGTCGCCCGGCGCGACCGGGCGCGGAGCCCGTCGGACGAGGACTCGGCTGCGGTCCGCCGAGCCGGCGCGGACCAGCACCGGCACGATGCGCAGCGTCAGGCCGCGTCGGGCATCGCCGAGCGGCACCGCAACCCGCCGAGCACATAGGGGCGGTTACGCGTAGACCGGCTCGCGGGCCGGCTTTATCGGTGGCCCCGCAGCGCCCCACCGCGCATGATCACCCGGTGATCGCACCCGACACGGTTCTCTCCGACCTCCGCGAGGCGTCGCGCCGCACTCTGGCCGACCGGCTGCTGGGCCTGTACCTGCACGGCTCGTTCGTGGCAGGCGACTTCGACGTGAACCGCAGCGACCTCGACCTGCTCGCGGTCCTCGCCGACGACCCGGACGAGAAGCTCCTCGACGTACTCGCCGACCTGCACGCGGACCTCGACCGGCGGCACCCGCTGTGGGCGGGCCGGATCGAGGTGGAGTACGTGTCACTGGCCGCGGTGCGCGCCGTTCCCGGCCGGGACCACCTGATCGCCCGGATCAGTCCCGGGGAGTCGTTGCACCTGCTGCCCGCCACCACCCACCGCGTCGTGACCTGGGCCGCCGTGCACGACTACGGCCGTACGCTGCTGGGGCCGCCGGCCGGCGAGCTGCTGCCCGCCGCCGACCCCGGCCTCGTCCGCGCCGCCCTGCGGGACCACGTCCGCGACTGGCCGGCCTGGGTACTCGAGATGACCCCACCCGGAGCCCAGTCGTACGCGGTGCTCACGCTCTGCCGGGCCTACCAGCGCATGTGCGACGGGCGGCAACTGTCCAAGCGGCAGGCCGCCGAGCGGACCGCCGCCGCCCTCCCGCGATGGGCGGACCTGATCTTCTGGGCACGCGACTGGTGGTACGACTCCGGCCAGGACAGCGATCCCGGCCGGTTCGACGAGGTCCGGGCGTTCGTGCACGAGGTCAGCGCCGCCATCCTGGCCGAGGAACCCGACAGGCGGTGACACCGCTCCTACTCCTTCAGGCCGATGTTGTCGATCGGCGGAGCGCTGAGCAGCCGCCGGACCGGCCACACCGTGCTCACCAACGCCAGCAGCGTCGTACCGCCGAGCACCGCCGCCCACCCGGGCGGCGGCACGTACGGGATCGGGCTGCCGGTCAGTCCGTTGACGATCGCGCTCAGGGTCAGCACCGCGATCGTCGCGCCGATCAGCACCGCGGTGCCGAGCAGCCCGGCCTGTTCGGCCTGGACCATCCCCCGGATCTGACGGCGGGTGACCCCGACCAACTGCAGCAACGCCAGCTCGCGGCGGCGGGCCAGTGCCGCCATCACCATCGTGGTGGCTGCCGCCAGCGCCGCGTACCCGACCATCACGCCGATCAGCAGCCGGTTCAGCCAGGCACCGAGCGCCAGATCGGTGCTGAGCAGGCGCGTACGGGTCGCGGCGTCGAGAATCTCGGTGCCGGGCCGTGCCGCCGCCCACGTGGCCAGCGCGGTGCCGGCGTCCGGGCCGCCGCGGACCAGGACCTCGTCGACGGTGCTTGCCGCCGTGTGCCCGGCGACCGTCTCGGCGGCCACTGTGACGTCGCCGAAGCCGAGGCCACGGTCGTAGATGGCGATGACCTTCAACGTGACCAGGGTGCCGTCGCCCAGCCAGAGTTCCGCCTTGTCGCCGACGTCCCAGCCGGACGAGGACGCCTGCATCGTGGACAGGGCGACGGTGCCGGCGCCCAGGTCGGCCAGGGTGCCCTTGCGCACGGCGAGGTCCATCGTCGACGTGACGTCCGCCGGGTCGACCGACTGCGCGCCGACCGGCTCGATGCCGCCGAGCGCCCGCACCACGACCTGGGTACGGCGTACCCCGGTCGCCGCCTGCACCCCGGCCAGCTCGCGGATCTCCCGCGCCGCGTCCCCCGGAAGTCCGCCCGGAGCGACGACCACCCGCTCGGCGAGGGTTCCGGCGCCGCTCTGCGTGGCGGTCTGCCGCTCCAGGTTGTCCTGCAGGAACCAGACCGAGCCGCCGAACCCGACGGACAGCACGAGGGCGGTCAGGACGGTCGCCATGCCCTGCGCGTTGGCCCGCAGATTGGCCGCGGCCAGATAGCCGCCGGACCGCCAGACGCGTGGCAGCACCGGGGTGAGCAGGCGTGCCGCGTACGCGTTGATGGTGGGTGCGAGCAGCGCCACCGCGATGACGAACAGGTAGAGCATGCCGACCGCGCCGGCCAGCGCCCCGGCCGACCCGGCGCCGCCGAGCGTGAACGCCCCGGCGCTGCCGGCCGCCATCAGCGTCAGCACCCCGGCGATCAGCCGTACCGGGCCGCCGCGGCGAGGTTCGACGGCGATCTCGCCGAGCGCCTCGATCGGCTTGATGGCGGTGACCCGGCGTGCGGCGATCAGCGCGGCGACCACCGCGACGAGGACCGCCGTACCGATGGCGACCGGCACCGCGAACAGCCCGCCCGCCATCGGGAAGCCGGCCGGCACGAACCCCCGCCCGACCAGCTCACCGTGCACCCAGCGGGCCGCCAGCAGACCGGCAGGACCGCCGATCGCGGAGCCGGCCAGGGCGAGCAGCGTGGCCTCGGCGACCAGCATGCGGCGCACCTGCCCCGGCGTGGCGGCGACCGCGCGCAGCAACGCCAGGTCACGGCGGCGGTGCCGGACGGACAGCCCGATGGTGCCGGCCACCACGAACACGATCAGCAGGACGACGTACCCGCCGAAGGCTGCCCCGGCCCCGACCAGCAGGCTCTGGGCGGCCAGGTGGTCCGACTGCTCGGCGTTTCCGCGGTCCTTCCCGGCGTACGCCGTGGCGCCGGCCGCCGACGCGATCTCGCGCACCGCGCCGACGTCGGCGCCGGGTGCCATCCGTACGCCGATCGCGTCCACCCGGCCCGGGTGCGCGGACAGGCGAGCGGCCTGCGCGTCGGTGAAGAACACCGCCGCCGAGCCGGTCTCGGTGGTCCCGCTCACCCGGTACGACCGGCCGACCCCACCGACGACCAGGTCGATGCGGCCGCCGGGCGCCACGCCGAGCCGGGTGTCGACCACCACATCGTCGTCGGCCCGCGGTGCGGCGCCGGCGGCCAGGGGACGACCGGTGAAGGCGTACGTGTCCCAGCCGTGTCCCACGGCGGCGGGTGAGCCGATCAGCACCCGGTCGTCGCCGGTGACCGCCGTGACGCCCGGCACCCGGCGGATCCGGTCCACCAGGTCCGCGTCCACAGTGCCGCCCTCGGGCAGCGCCACAGTGCTCGTGGTGGTGTCGCCGTCGAACTCCCGGAACGTGTGGCTGATCGTGCGGTTGGCGACGACCACGTCGGCGCTCGCCCACAGCCGCGGCTCCGGGCGGAACCGCAGTCCGGACTCGACCAGCGTGCCCATCGCCACCAGGATCAGCACGCCGACGATCAGGGCCACCAGGGTCGCGGCGGCGGGACCGGTGCGGTGCCGCAGCAGGCGGGCGGCGAGACCGGTCATCGGAGGACCCGCCCGTCCAGCGACGCCAGGTGCTCGGCGATACGCACGGCGCCGAGCTGCGGGAGGTCGGCGACAATCGCACCGTCGGCCAGCACGAGCACCCGATCCGCGTACGACGCGGCGATCGGATCGTGGGTCACCATCACCACCGTCTGCCCGTGCTCGTCCACGACCGCGCGCAACAGAGTGAGCACCTCCGCCGCGGTCCGCGAGTCGAGGGCACCGGTGGGCTCGTCCGAGAAGATCACCTCGGGGCGGGTGGCCAGCGCACGGGCGATCGCCACCCGCTGCTGCTGACCGCCGGACAGCGCCGCCGGCCGGTGGTGCAGCCGGCCGGCGAGGCCGACCCGCTCGACGACGTGGGCCAGCCAGGCCCGGTCCGGGCGGACGCCGGCCAGGCGCAGGGGAAGTCCGATGTTCTCCTCGACGGTGAGCGCGCCGATCAGGTTGAACGCCTGGAAGACGAACCCGATCCGGGTACGCCGCAGCTCGGTCAGGCGCGTCTCGGACAGCCCGGACAGGTCGGTGCCGCCGAGGACCACCCGGCCGTTCGTGGGGCGGTCGAGCCCGGCCGCGATCTGCAACAGCGTGCTCTTGCCGGAGCCCGACGGTCCCATCACCGCGGTGAAGGTCCCCCGGTCGAAGCTGACGTCGACGCCCGCGAGCGCGGTCACCCGGTTGCGGCCGGTGCCGTACACGCGGGTGACGTGTTCGACGCGTACCGCCGGCTCGACGGTCTGTCCCATTCTGGTGGCCTCTCTCCGTGTCATCGGCAGGAACTGCGCGCACCAGAAACGCTATTGAGCTGGGGGAACAGCGACCATCCAGCGGGCTGCCCAGTCCGGGTACAGCAGGCACCACCTTCGGCCGTACCTCAGCGGGCTGGTGCCGGAAGGTGGAGTCGGCCGTCGTGGACTTCGGCGACCTGGTCGACGGCGGTGAGGTGGGTGCGGTCGTGGGTGACCAGGACGGTGGCGGTGGCCTGCTGGTGGGTGAGGCGGGTGATCAGGTCGAGGACGGCGGCGCCGCGTTCGTGGTCGAGCGCGCTGGTGGGTTCGTCGACGAGCAGGACGGTGGGGTCGTTCATCAGGGCGCGGGCGATGTTGACGCGCTGACGCTGGCCGCCGGAGAGCTGGTGCGGCCGGCGGTCGGCCTGGCCGGCGAGGCCGACCGCGTCGAGGAGTTCCACGGCGCGGGTACGGGCTCTGGCCGGCGGGCGGCCGTCGATCTGGGCCATGACCTGGAGCTGCTCGGCAGCGGTGAGGGAGGGCAGCAGGTTGGGCTGCTGGAAGACGATGCCGATCTTGTGGCGGCGCAGGTCGGCGAGTTCGCTCCGCATCAATCCGGTGGTGGGGGTGCCGTCGATGGTGACGGTGCCGGAGTCGGGCGTGATGAGGGTCGCGGCGACCGCGAGGAGGCTCGACTTGCCGGAGCCGGAGGGACCGATCACGGCGGTCAGGCTGCCCTTGGGTACGTCCAGGGTGACGCGGTCGAGGGCGGTCAGGCGGCCCTCGCCGTCGGGGTAGGTGAGGGTGATGTCGGTCAGGTTCAGGCTCATCGGGCGCTCCCCAGGGCGGTCAGCGGGTCGACGGAGGTGATGCGGCGGATGGCCAGAGCGGCTCCGAGGGCGCCGAGGACGACGATCACGGCCGCGGGAAGGAGGACGGTCACCGGGGTGAGGAGGAACGGCACGGCGGACCCGGCGACGAGGGCGCCGAGCGCGGCGGCGATGCCGGTGCCGAGCAGGGTGCCGCCGACGAGCAGGACGACGGCCTGTCCGAGGGCGTCCTTGAGGAGGTTGGCGGTGGGGGCGCCGAGTGCCTTGAGCACTGCGACGTCGCCGCTGCGCTGGATGGTCCAGACGGTGAAGAAGGCCCCGATGACGAGGGCGGAGATAACGAACAGGAAGCCGCGCATCAGCTGCAGGGAGCCGTTCTCGGAGGTGTAGGAACCGATCGCGGACAGCGAGTCGGAGACGGAGACCGTCCTGGTGCCCGCCTGCCGGTCGGTGGCTCCCGGATCGGCCTCCGAGGTGGTGGTCAGGGCGACGACGGTGGCCGTCCGGCTGCCGTCACCGGTGCCGGTCGGAGGCGCGCCCTTCTGCCACACGCCCAGGCTGATCCACACCACGGGGGTGTGGCTGAAGGAGGCGTCGCCCCGTACGGCCGCCACTGTCAGTCGCTGCCCGGCGAGGGTGACGGAGTCGCCGGCCTGCACCCCGAGGTCGTCGGCGGCCTTGGTGGACAGCACCGCCGAGCGGTCGTCGATCCGGCCGCTGTCGGGAGCCAGGCGGGAGCCGGGCTGGACGCCGAAGGCGGAGACGCCGACGCTCCTGTTTCCGGCGGTGGCCCGCGTCGTGGTGATGCCCAGTGGCTCGGCGCCGATGACTCCGGGGGCCTCGGCCCACTGCTGCCACTGCTTCTCCGTGACCGTGGAGTTGGAGTACGACACGTCCTGGCCCTCGCCGGGCGCCTGGAAGGCGATCCTGTCGGCGGGCAGGCCGGTGATGGCGGAGATGTTCTGCTGGCCCAGTCCGGCCGTCAACCCGGACAGCAGCCCGACCAGCAGGGTGATCAACACGATGACGGTCCCCATCAGGGCGAAGCGCCCCTTGGCGAACTTCAGGTCTCTCCAGGCGACGAACACGGCCTCGGCCTGTCCTTTCCGGCGGTGGAAGCGGTACGACTCCACCATCACCGCCGGCGCCCGTGCCCGCGTCTGGCGCAGGGCGGCACTTCGCGGGCCGAAAGGCGGCGCCCGGGTTCCAACTTTCGATAGAGGCCCCCGGGCCGCCGGCCTCGGTAACGTGGGACGCACTGTGAGCACCGCTGCCCCTGCCCTGACCCCGACCACCCGAGCCCTGGCCTGGTCCCTGCACCTGCTGATCATCGGCCTGCTCGTCCTGGCCGCGGGCCGGGCGGTGGCCGACGACCGACCGCACGCCGGATCGATCGTCGCCGTGGCGGTGGCGTGCGGCCTGGCGTACGCCATCGGGCCGCTCCTCCCCCGCATCCGGCGCTCTCGGCGGGCCGCCGCGTGGTGGCTGGTCGCCGTCGGCGCCGCGTGGCTGGTGTTGCTGGGTCTGTCCCCCGACGCGATCTGGGTGGCCTTCCCGCTGTACTTCCTCCAGCTCCACCTGCTGCCGCGCCGCGCCGGCCTGGCCGCCGTGATCGCCACCGCCGTGGCGGCCGTCGCCGGGTTCGTCGCCCACACCGGCTCCTTCACCCCGGCCACGGTGATCGGTCCCGCGCTCGGCGCCGCCGTCGCCGTCGGGGTGGTGTGGGGATACCAGGCTCTGTATCGGGAGAGCGAACAGCGAAGGCAGCTGATCGAGGAACTCACCGCTACCCGGGCCGATCTGGCCCGGGCCGAGCACACCGCCGGCGTACTCGCCGAGCGCGAGCGTCTGGCTCGCGAGATCCACGACACCCTCGCCCAGGGCCTGTCCAGCATCCAGCTGCTGTTGCGCGCCGCCGAGCGCGCCCTGCCCGGCCGGCCCGATGCCGCCTCCGGTCACGTCGACGCGGCCCGTCAGGTCGCCGTGGACAACCTCGCCGAGGCCCGCCGCTTCGTCGCCGCACTCACCCCGCCCACCCTCGAAGGCACCACCCTGGCCGGCGCACTGGAACGCCTGTGCACCACCACCAGCGGCCGCCACCGCCTGACCGCCCGCTTCCACCTCGTCGGCGACCCCGTGTCGCTGCCGACCGCCCATGAGGTGGCTCTCCTGCGTATCGCCCAGTCCACAGTCGCGAACACTGTCCGCCACGCCCAGGCCACGACGGCCGAGATCGCCCTCAGGTATCTCGGTGACCGCATCGCCCTGCACGTCGTCGACGACGGGCGCGGATTCGACCCGGACCACCTGCCCGCCCCTGATGTCGACGGCGGCGGCTTCGGCCTGGCGGCCATGCGCGCCCGCATGGCCGCCCTCGGCGGCACCCTGGCCGTCGCATCCGCGCCCGGCCAGGGCACCGCCGTGACCGCCGAGCTTCCCCTCACGCCGCCCACCAGGACCGAGCCCGAGGGCCGCCCGTGACCGGCGACGTCCCCATCCGCCTCCTCCTGGCCGACGACCACCCGGTCGTACGGGCCGGACTGCGCGCCGTGCTGGAAACCGAACCCGACCTGGTCGTCGTGGCCGAAGCCGCCACCGCCGAGGAGGCAGTCACCCGCGCCGCCGCGGGCGACATCGACGTCGTGCTGATGGACCTGCAGTTCGGGAAGGGCATGGGCGGTGCCGAAGCCACCGCCCGGATCACCGCCCGTCCGGAAGCGCCGCGCGTGCTGATCGTCACCACGTACGACTCCGACGCCGACACCCTGCCCGCCATCGAGGCCGGCGCCACCGGCTACCTCCTCAAGGACGCCCCACCCGAGGATCTCGCCGCCGCCGTCCGCACCGCCGCTGCCGGACGCACCGCGCTGGCGCCCACCGTCGCGAACCGGCTGATGAACCGCCTGCGTACGCCGCGCACCACACTGACCCGACGCGAGACCGAGGTCATCGCCCTGGTCGCCGACGGTCTGTCGAACCACAGCATCGGCACCCGCCTCCACCTGACCGAAGGCACCGTCAAGTCCCACCTGGCCCGCATCTACGCCAAACTCGGCGTCGAGTCGCGTACCGCCGCCGTCGCCACCGCCACCGAACTCGGCCTCATCCGCCGCTGACCCCGTCAGGTGCGGGTCGTCACGGGCGGGTCCCGGCCTGTCCGGCGAGAGGGGTATCACCCGCGTGCTGGCCCGCGCCGGCGTGACCGTCCTGGACCGGGCCGACGAGGCGCTCGGCCTGATCCGGGCATGACACCCGGCTGCCGTCGGCCATCGAAGCCGTCTTGCCAGCGGCTGACAGGACGCTACGTCGTGAAGTAGGCGGCGCTCTCCGCGTCGGCCGGGTAGTAGGACTCGATCGCGATCTCGTCGATCGTGATGTCCATCGGGGTGCCGAACGTGGTGATGGTCGAGAACAGCCGCAGCTCCCGTCCACCGACACGAAGGATCATCGGTATCACGACGTCCGTTTCGATCCGCTGACCCGGCGTATCCTCCGGTTCGGGCGCCAGCAGCTCTTCGTAGAGTGCGGTGAGCTCAGGATCGGGAGCGGTGGCGAGCTGGCGTGAGATCCGGCTGCGGAACACCGCGCGTACGTCGGCCAGATTGACGACCAAGCGCCCGAACCCGCGCGGGTCCAGTCCCAGGCGTACCAGGTTGACCGGCGGCCGCAGCAGGTCAGGAGCCACCTGCGCGAAGAACGGATCGACGGCGCGGTTGGTCATCACGATGTTCCACCGGCGATCGAAGACCACCGCCGGGTAGGGCTCGTGGGCGCGGAGCACCCTCCGGACGGCGTCGTGGACGGCTGACAGCGCGTTGTGGTCGAGCGACCGCTCGGCGTACCGGGGTGCGAAGCCCCCGGCGAGCAGCAGCCGGTTGCGTTCACGCAGCGGCACGTGGAGCTGATCCGCGAGTCGAAGGATCATGTCGGGGCTCGGCTTGGACTTACCGGTCTCGACCAGGCTGACGTGACGAGCCGAGACGTCCGCAGCTATCGCGAGATCAAGTTGGCTGAGTCCCCGGCGCTGCCGCCACTGCCGCAGGATTTCCCCGACCGTGTGCACGCTGATGGAGCGTACTCATCGTGGCGCCGGACGCCATGAAATCCGAGTTCATCGACAACCGGAGCGGTCACGCCAACACTGCATCCATGACCACGGCGAACAAGAGCATCGTCCAACGGGCGCTGGCAGGACTGATCGAGGCGGGCGACGTCGATGCGCTCGCCCGGTTCCTGAGTGACGACTTCGTCCACCACAGGCCGGGTTCAACCACATCGACAAAGGTGGAGTGGCTCGCCGCCGTTCGCGCCGCGCTGGTACCGCTCGCCGGCATGCAGGTCGAGATCCATCAGGTGCTGGCCGACGGCGATCACGTCGTGATGTACTCGCGGCGCTGGCTTCCCGGCGAAGGACCGGAGATCGCGGTCGTCGACATCTGGCGGATCGACGACGGGCTGATCGCCGAGGCGTGGGAGATCATCGAGCCGGTGGCCCAGGTGACCGCCAACCTCGCGTGGTGGACGCCTGCTCAGCACTGACCGTGCGTGAGCCACCTGCGGTGCCGGATCGTGGCAAGCGGTTGGCAGCCTCACCGGGATTGAACGATCTGGATCGGGTTGCCGTCGGGGTCGGCGGTCCACGCGATCAGTAGCCGGTCGAGCCATACGTGTGGAGGTGCGAGAGCGGGTGCTCCGCCTGCGACCAGGCCCTCGTAGGCCGCTGTGGTGTCATCGGTCCAGAGGACGACCGCGACGCGCTGGCCTTCGGCGACCGGGTCCAAGCCGTGGTCCTCGCGGGTGGAGGCCACCGAGGCGATCCCGATCTTGTATCCGTCGAGGACGAGATCGATGTGAATCGGTTCGCCGTCGGTCGGTACCCGGAAGGTCTCCCGGAATCCCAGCCGGGTGTAGAAGGCGGCCGCCCGAGCGGGGTCGTCGCTGAAGAGAATCACCTGGGGACTGCGTAAGGTCCACATGCCGCGAGCCTATCGGCGACGCGCCGGGCGTATCGAGGACCAGGTGCCGCTCAGAGGGCGGGCCGGAAAGCGATCGGATCGCAGCGGCTCCGGATGTCTGATCCTTCAGGGCGCTCACCCGGCGAGCCTGCCGCACGCACTCCGGGTGCTCGGTAGTCCGGCCTGCTGGAAGACGAGGCGGCAGCTCCCATTCGTCGGGTCCCAGAGCTGGTCGTTGGTTACCAGCGCCCGAACCAGCGCGCGTTGCGGTTCGGTTAGGGGCCGGTGCGTCGCATACGGCTCGGGGAACGCGAACCGCACCAACGCGCCCCAGCCGTCGTCGAAGCCGGCCCAACTGTCCCGGCCGGCCATTTGGCAGGCAGCCGCCGCGATCTCGTCGAAGTCAGCAGCGACGCGGATCGCCGCGGCGACGAGCGCGAACTGGTGCACCCCCGGAGGTGGCGGCTCGGCCAGCGCGGCCAGGATCAGCTCACGGGCGAGCGGGTCGTCCTCGTGAGCCAGCGCGGCCCGCAGGCGGACCGCCGGGTCCGGGTCGGTGAGCCGGTCGCGGAGGTCGACGCCGAGTTGGCCGAGGCAGTGCAGCCACTCCGCCTGCGATTCGACGCCTCGCTCCGACCACTGCAGGACGAGCACCGCCAGTTCCTCCCGCCCGTCGGCGAGGGACCGCATCCGCGCGATCGCCACAAGATTCTCCGCGCGGAACAGCGCCCGGTCCGGCGGTGACGCCGCGAGCAGCGGAAGCACCACCGGGTACGCCTCGGCCACGGCTTCGGCGAGGTCCGGCAGGATCTCGCCGAAGTAGCGGTCGTCGGCGAGGTGGGTCACGCTCACCGCCGCATCGCCGAGGAACTCCAGAAGCGACTCGACGGTGTCTGGGTGGGCTCGTCCCTCGGCGAGCAGCGCGGTAACGGCCCGAACCGCAGGCGCGGTCGCCGTCTCCGGGAAACCCTGGTGCAGCACCGCAATGTCGAGGTGATCCAGCGCAGCCTTCCGGGCGTCGGCGTCACCGAACTCCAGCGCGGCCAGGTGCCCCGGGGTGTCGGTCGCCTGCCCGTACGCGTGCCCGAGCCGACTCCAGTCAACAGTCATCGCCATGTCCTCCGCAGTTACCCCAGGAGATGGTGCAAAGCCGACCTGAACTCGACGAAGCTTCCCCGCAAAGCCGACCGCCTGCCGTACCCGTCTTCGGGTGAGCCGCTACTCAGCGAACGGGCTCGTCGGCCGACGCCGGCTTCATCGATGGTCCCTCAGGCACGCCCCGGTCGCTGCCCGAGGAATTCCGCCGATCGGTGCGCAGGCCGACGCAGTCGTCCAGGAAGTCAGCCGGTACCAGCGGTGCTCACTGACGGGCCCCCGCCCACTGGCCACCGCCCGGTCGATCTCGGACACCGTGGCTCGGCTGCGATGTCACAATGCGGCAGTGGAGCGCTTTCGGTGTGCGGGCTGCGGGAACATGCTGAGCATCCCGGTCCGGTTGGTGGAACTGCCGGCGGCGCCGCACTGGTCGGTCCTGGACTGCCACCACGTGAACCCGCCGCTCGTGTATCCCGGCGCGTACGCGATCGACGAGGCCGCCTACGGCCGTGATCTGGTCATCGGCACGTTCGTCCTGTCCCCCGGCGACGTACGCGGGACGCGCTTCGTCCATGACCGTGTCCGCACGGGCTGCTGGTCGCTGGTGGGATGGATCCCCTGCGTCGCCTGTCAGGGCTGCGGGGCCGTGGTCGCCTGGCGGGCCGACGACTGCGGGGTGGCGCAGGAACTGCGCTTCCATCCAGCGATGGTTGTCCGCGAGTTGTGTGACGACGGCCCAGGCCGGGGCGTCGACCCTTTCGCGCTGATCGCCGACTGGGACCACCCCGCGCCCGACACCAGACGACACCGCTGGATGCCCGAGCCGACCCGCCCTCGTCCCGAACTCGTCGCCACCCGCTGGGGCGGCCGGGGCGTGCGGGACGCTCTCTTCCGGGACGATCCGCCGGCCTGACCCGGCCGCGCCTGACCACCTCTGCCGACCCTCAGGCGTCGGCGAGCAGCCGGTTGGCCAGGGCCCGTACCTCGTCCTTGAGTTCGTCCGGCCGGTCGATCGTGAACGGCCAGCCGAGCCCGGCGAGCATCTGCGCCGCACCGTCGAGCCGTTCGGCTCGGGCGGTGAGGCGCACTCCGCCTGGAACCTCGGTGAGCGTGCCGACCGACTGCGGGATCCGTCGCTGCGCCTGCGCCAGGCTGGTGTGCAGCACCACAGAGATGTCGTGCGCGTACGGCACTGCTGCCAGGCCGGTGAGGACCTGCGTGGTGGGATCGAAGCCGGCCGGGATGTCGAACCTGCCCGGCATGGGGTGGGCTGTTCCGATTCGGTCGAGCCGGAATGTCCGTACGGCCCGGCGGTTGTGGTCGTGGCCGGTGACGTACCACCGGCCGGCGTGGAAGACCAGCCCGTACGGGTCGAGCCGGCGCTCGCCGGACCGGCCGCGCCAGGTGGTGTAGGTGATGTGCACCGGTTGCTGATGTCGGGCCGCGTCCGCGAGCACCAGCAGCACCTCGATGCCGGGCGGGGCGGTCGTGCGGACCCGTGCGGTGAAG
This sequence comes from Micromonospora sp. CA-248089, assembly GCF_050948515.1. Classification (NCBI taxonomy): domain Bacteria; kingdom Bacillati; phylum Actinomycetota; class Actinomycetes; order Micromonosporales; family Micromonosporaceae; genus Micromonospora; species Micromonospora sp. CA-248089. Next base: position 2,019,266 of record NZ_CP192016.1, on the reverse strand, counting down.
TCCACGGTCTCCAGCAGCGAATCGATCCGCCGGGCGAGAACGGCCGGCAGCACCCGGCGGATCTTCGCGGTCGCGCTCTCGGCGGCCGCGCCTTCGGCGGTCACCAGCCCGGCCCGGCCGGCGGCCACGAGCCCGAGCATGACGGCGACCGCCTCCTCGTCGGTGAGCATGAGTGGCGGCAGCTTGTACCCGGGCGCGAGCCGGTATCCGCCGTAGCGACCGCGCCGGGCTTCGACCGGGATGCCCAGGTCGGCGAGATGCGCGGCGTATCGGCGGACCGTGCGCTCGTCGACGCCCAGCCGACCGGCCAGGTCCGTGACGGTGAAGTCGCCGCCGGCCTGGAGGATCTCCAGCAACGCCAGTACGCGCGCGGTCGGCCGGGTCACAAATTCCTACTTCCAATCCGGGCGGAACCTGTCCGGTATTGATCGTAGCGTGTCGTGCATGACGACCTTCGTACTGGTTCCCGGGTTCTGGCTCGGCGCATGGGCCTGGCGCCCCGTCACCGCCGCCCTGCGCGCGCACGGCCACGAGGTGTACCCGCTGAGCCTGACCGGCCTGGGCGAGCGCGCCCACCTGGCCCGCCCGGACACCGACCTCGACGTCCACGTCACCGACGTGGTCAACCTGCTTCGCTACGAGGACCTGCACGACGTGGTTCTCGTCGGGCACAGCTACGCCGGCGCGGTCGTGACGACAGCCGTTGCCGACCGCATGACCGACCGCGTCGCCCAACTGGTCTTCGTCGACACCGGCCCACTGCCCGACGGGGCGGCGAACGAGGACTTCAGCCCACCGCAGGAGCGTGAACGCAACGCGTCAGTGGTCGCCGAGCACGGCGATGGCTGGCGGCTGCCGCCCCCGCCGTGGGGCCTGCTGGCGGCAGGAGCAGCAGACGTGGACGAATCGGTCGTCGCGTTGCTCGATGAGCGGTCGGTGGCCCAACCATGGGCGACTGCCACCGCCCCGGTGCGGCTCACCGGGGCGTGGGAGAAGCTGCCCCGCCTCGGCGTGCTGTCGAGCTTCACCGCCGAGCAGGCACGCGAGATGGCCGCCACCATGCCGCTGTGCCGGCACATGGCCGGCGATTCGTGGCGGTACGAGGAACTGCCGACATGGCACTGGCCGATGCTCAGCCGGCCGGCCGAGCTGGCCCGGATCCTGCACGAAGCCAGGCCGACGGCATAGCCCGCGATGCCCGGGCGACCGTACCCAGGTCACCCGGGCACCGAAATGGGGGAACCATCGGGCAGGTCCAGGTCCCTTAATGGGGTATGGGCTTGCTTCGCAGGGCGGAACCCGCCGGCTACGAGGACTTCGTCGCCGGCCGGTACCGCGAGATCGTTCGGTTCGGCGTGCTGCTGACCGGTGACGGCCGGCTGGGCGAGGACCTCGCCCAGGAGGGTCTGATCGCGGCCTACCGGTCGTGGCACCGGTTGGGCGTGCCGGAGGGGCGACCGGAGGCGTACGTCCGGCAGGTGATGGTCCGTGCCGCGATGCGGGCCAGGCGCCGGCGCTGGCGCGACGAGGTACCGACCGGGGAGCTGCCGGACGCGTCCCGTGGTGGGTTCGCGGATCAGTCGGACCTCAGCGTGCGAGCATTCGCCCAGCCGGCACCTGCTCAGATGTTGGAGCCGTCCGGCGGCACCCCGGGCGGTGGCTGCGGGGATCCGCCCTCGCCGGCAGCCGGCGGACAGGACATGCCCAGGGTGTAGGCCGTCATGGACAACGAGCCGTAGGCGTAGCCGTCGACGAGTACCTCGGTGTCGGGGTTGTCCGTGGCGGCGGCCAGACCGGCGAGATACAACGCGGGGATGAAGTGATCCGGTGTCGGTACCGCACGGCGGAAGTCCCCGTGCGCGTCGAGGGTCGCGTACTCGCCCGGGTCGGTCAACATCCGGGCCTTGGCATCCTCGTCGAAGCGTCGCGCCCAGTCGAAGCCGTCGTCGGCCAGCGCCCAGTCCATGCCGCGCAGGTTGTGCACGACGTTGCCGCTCGCCACGATCAGCACACCGCGCCGACGCAGTGGAGCGAGCCGGGCGCCGAGTTGAAGGTGGTAGTCCAACGACTTGTCGGCGTTGATGCTGAGCTGGACGACGGGAATCGTCGCGTCCGGAAAGGCGTGCAGCAGCACCGACCAGGTGCCGTGGTCGATGCCCCAGCTGTCGACGTCCGCCCCGACCCAGGTCGGATGGACGACGTCACTGACCTCCTCAGCCAGCTCGGGCAGCCCCGGCGCCGGGTACTGCACCTCGAACAGCTCCTGCGGAAACCCGTAGAAGTCGTGAATGGTCCGCGGCCGGGGCATCGCGGTGACGGCCGTGGCGTTGATGTACCAATGGGCGCTGACGACCAGGATCGCGCGGGGGCGCGGCACCGCGGCGCCGAAGGCTTTCCACGCGGAGGTGTACCGGTTGACCTCGAGGGCGTTCATCGGGTTGCCGTGGCCCAGGAACGCCGCGGGCATCAAGACATCCAAGTCCGGCGGTACGTCTGAAGGCACGTGAGCTTCCCTCCCTGGAGGACCGGTTCGTACGGCACGGCCTGCCGGACCTGAATGTCACGATAGTGCCGCCCGGCAGCGGTTCCGGCCTGAATCACGCTCCTCGGCGGATCGGAGATCGGGTCTCCCGGGCGTCAATGCCGATCGAGTCGCAGACGATCACCCTGCCCGCCTCCTGGATCGGTCCGGCGCGGGCCGCCCGGGGTGGATGTGCGGGAAGGTGGTCCTGACCATCAACGGTTCACGCTGGAGACAGGCGAACTGACGTTGGAATTCTGACCCGGTCCACCAACCAGATGGCGGCCGCCGGGGCGGCGAACACGGTGGCGAACACAGCGGCCGTGGCCGCGCCGACGCCAATCCAGGCGATGGTGGAAAGCCCTTGCACGTAGCCGATCTCTTCGGAGGAGATGCCGATGGCGGGCGCCATCAGGAACGCCGTCCCAAGCGCTGCGGCGATCCAGCGCCACCACCGCGTCGTGATCGCGGCCGTCAGCGCAGCCGGTGCCACAGCGGCGACGTAGATAACCGCGATGAAGAACGTCCCCGTCCAACTGAACCTGGGCTCACCGTCGGCCGCGAGCGTCATGAGTCGCATGAACAGTCGCGACAACGCACCCAGAACGAGACCGGAAACGAGCGCACCGGCAACCGCACTGGCCAGAACCTTGATCGCACGCATGAAGCCGGAGGATAGGCAGCTGAACGGGCTGCAACCAGAGCATGGTCAACTTCCCGACCGGTGACCCGTGTCCCGGTCGGTGGACACCGGGCCCCACCGATCCCGCCAGGTCATCAGGCCCTTCGGGACATGCGCCGAAGGTGATCACGGGGAACTGATGCGGGGCGCCGCTTCCTCGCCTAGGCTGCGTCACGTATGCATCGATCGTGGTCGATGACATTGCCAGTGGCCGGGGCCGGTCCGGGCAACCACGGGCTTCACCTTCACTGATACCGATTGGAGTACCCGATGACCTGGCGCCCTACCATCGCCGCACTCACCGGCCTGTGCCTCGCACTGACCACTGCACCAGGCCCCGCCGGTGCCGGTGCCGCAGTCCCGGCACCTCGGGACGTCGCTCATGTTAACGCTCACACCTACCCGTTCACCGGCCCACCCGGCGCGCCCCCCGGGGTCTGCCCGGAGGGCGCCGCGTACGGCCCGCCGCTGCCGGCCGGCTCCGTGTCCGCGACGAAGATCCGGAGCGGGTTCTCGTTCCTCGAAGGACCGGTGTGGATCGCCGACGGCGGCTACCTGCTGATGTCCGACATGGCCGCGGGCACCGGACCGAACAACGTGCAGCCCGCCACGATCCGCCGGTTCACCCCGCCCGCGACCTTCGACACCTTCATCGCCGATGCCGGAAGCAATGGCTTGGCACTCAGCCCCGACGCCCAGCAGATCATCGCCGCCACCCACGACCAGCGGAACGTCTCCGCGTACCGGCTGAGCGACACGGCCCGCAGCACCGTCGCCGCCGACCACCAGGGCCGGGCGTTCAACTCACCCAACGACGTCACGGTCCGGTCCGACGGCGTCGTCTACTTCACCGACCCCAACTTCCAGCGCGGCAACCGACCGGACCAGATGAGCGGACGTACCAGTGTCTTCCGCGTCTCCGGCGGCCAGGTGTCGCTGGTGGACGACCGGCTGCGGCAACCCAACGGCATCGCGCTCTCCCCGGACGGCAGCACGCTCTACGTGGGCGCCTACTCCGAGAACAAGATCTACAAGTACGTCGTCCAGCCCGACGGCAGCACGGGCGCCCGCAGCGTCTTCGTGAACTACCTCGGCGGTCCCGACGGCGTCACCGTCGACTGCGCCGGCAACGTGTACTGGGCCTCCGGCTCGGACGGCCTGATCCACGTCTACTCGCCCGCCGGCGCGCAGCTCGGCACGATCCGCTCCGGCGGCGCCGGCACCACCAACGTGGCGTTCGGCGGACCCGACCGGCAGACCCTCTACATCACCTCCGGCCGAACGAACGACTCGGGCCTGTACAGCGTGCGGCTCAACGTCCCCGGCTACCCGTACTGACCAAGAACCCCGGGAAGGAAAACACCCGTGCGGATCAATCCTCACCACTTCCGACACCGCGTCCCGCTCGCCCTGCTGGTCTGCGCCGGCGTCATCGTGACCGGCGTACCCGCCAACGCCGCGCCGGCCGCACCGGCGACCGGGAGCCGGCAAGTGGCCCAGCTCGCCGCCGACACCAGCCCGCCCACCCGGCCGACCGGCCTGCGCCGCACCCGGCTGACCTGCCAGTCCGTCACGCTCGCCTGGTACGCCTCCCGGGACAACGTCGGCGTCGCCTTCTACGACATCTACCACGACGGCCAGCTCGTCACCTCGGTCTCGGGACGGACGCTGACCGCCACGCTCAGCGTCGTGCAGGGTGTCACCTGGGGCTGGTACGTCAATGCCCGCGACGCCGCCGGCAATGTCTCGCAGGCCAGCTCCACGCTCTCGGTCACCCCGCCGTTCTGCCAGCAGGACACGTCGCCGCCCAGCACGCCGACCGACCTGGCCGCGACGGTGAACGGCACGGCCGTGACCCTCACCTGGTCGGCCTCCACCGACAACGTCGCGGTCACCGGCTACACGATCCTGCGCAACGGTACGGCGGTCGGCTCCACCACCGGCACCGCCAGCAACCCGCCGGCGACCACGTTCACCGACACCGGGCTGACGCCCGACACCGACTACCGGTACACGGTGACCGCCCGCGACGCCCAGGGCAACGTCTCGGGGGCGAGCGTCGCGGTCACCGCGCACACCGGCTCGGGCTGCACGAACCCGGTCTGCGGCGCCACGACGGTCACCACCGAGAAGGACCTGCCCTGGGGCCTGGTGCAACTGCCCGACGGCACTGTCCTCTACGGCCGGCGCGACCTGTTCGACATCGTCGCCATGAACCCGGACGGCACCAACAAACGCAGCATCGGCACCGTGCCGAACGTGGCAGGCACCAGCGGCGAGGGCGGCGTGCTCGGGCTGGCCGTCTCGGCCACCTTCACCACCGACCGCTGGCTGTACATCTACCACACCACCACGACCGACAACCGGATCGTGCGCATCCGCTACGACGGCACGCTGCAAACCGACACCAGGCAGGTGCTCGTCACCGGAATCCCGCGCAACAAGTACCACAACGGCGGCCGGCTGCGTTTCGGCCCCGACGGCAAGCTCTACGCCGCCACCGGCGACGGACAGGACCCGGACGTGGCCCAGGACACCAGCAACCTGGGCGGCAAGGTGCTGCGGCTCAACCCCGACGGCACCGTGCCGGCGGACAACCCCTTCGGCAACTACGTGTGGAGCTACGGCCACCGCAACCCGCAGGGACTCGCCTTCGACTCCCAGGGCCGGCTCTTCGAGCAGGAGTTCGGCAACAACGTCATGGACGAGACCAACATCATCGTCAAGGGCGGCAACTACGGCTGGCCCGCCTGCGAGGGCACCTCCGGCGACTGCGCCAACCCGAACTTCCGGGCCCCGATCCGCACGTACCCGGTGGCCGAGGCCTCGTGCAGCGGCATCGCGATCGTCCGGGACGTGCTCTACATCGCCTGCCTGCGCGGCAACCGGATGTACCGTGCGGAGATCAGCGGCAACACGCTCACCAACGTCCAGCAGTACTTCGTCGGGACGTACTTCCGGCTGCGTACCGTCGAACCGACCCTCGACGGCAACCTGTGGCTGACCACGAGCACCGGCGGGGACAAGGACAGCACCCCGAACAACAGCAACGAGAAGATCCTCAAGGTGACCCTCGGCGGGGCGGCGTCCGGCCCCACGAGCTGAGGGCGGGCCGGGAATCCGGCACCGCCAACCGTCGGAGGGTGCCCGCGTCGCGCGGGCACCCTCCGAGCGGTCCGGGCCGGTACGGCAACGGACCGCCGCCGGAGTGTCGACGAGGCGGGTCAGGTGACGCCGATGTTCAGGTAGAAGTGGCCGAGCTTGAGCGACAGAGAGGCGCCTCCGAAGTGGTGAATGACCAGGGCCAACAGGATGACGATCAAGATGCAGACGACGAGCCAGATCAGGGACCACACGAACCTTGGGATCCCGTAGCGACCGACGCGAGCCATCAGGCTCGCCCCCTCGGCGTTGGCGCTGCAGCAGGCGCCGCCACGCATGGCCTTGTCGGCTGTTGATAACTGCGCCCGACGCTAGCGGACGTCTCCATACCCCCTCCTTCATCGAGGTGTCCGCGAAACTTCCCTACCGAGGCTCGCGTCAAACTGGGGCGGAGCAGCTGACCCTCGACCCGGCCGCAACCTGCCAGATCCGGTGCCCGGCTGGCAGCCGCCGACCGGACACCCCTGGCTCGGCATCCCGCGCGTGGGCGAGGTCTCACGCCGAACGGGCGGCGCTACGCCTGAGGGGTCCAAGTCTGATACGGCCAGGTGCCGGCGGCACGAGCCCGGTCCACCAGCTCGGGCGCCCGGGCGGTTACCTCGATGGCGAGCTGTCCTGCATACCCGGCCATCGCTTCCGGGTACGTCCGCAAGGCAACCAGCAGTCGCCCAACTGCGCTGAGACGTTCGACGGCGATTCGCCAGTCCTGACGGTCGACGGCGAGGGCGGCGGTGAGCAGCAGTGTGTTCGCGTACTCCCAGGCTGCGCGCTGGTCCAGCACGGCCAGCTCGTGACGGATGGCGTAGGCATGTTCGGCCAAGGGCGCCGCGGTCGCCGTCTGCCGGCGTTCGAGCAGCGCGGCGGCGAGATTGTGCAGGGCCGTGCCGAGGATTCGACGCAGCCGTGGGTAGGCCGCGTCCGCGTCCGCGCAGCGGTCGATGACCTCGGACAGCAGCATGATCTGGTCTTCGTGGCGTCCGGTGGCTTCCGCGACCACGGCGGCGTCGACCATGTGGGTGACCGCGTCGGCCAGTGCCTCCCGCTCGGTGGCGGTCCCGCGTAGCAGGCCCTCGTGCCGCCGGACGGCAACGACCACGGACAGCCAGGCAAGGTCCCAGGCGTCGTCGCAGTGACCGACCCGGTGCAGGAGCATCGCCCGCTGGTAGAGGGCAGCGGACCAGAGGCGCCGGACGTCCCGCCGGGCCGGGTCCGACGTCGCCCCGTCGTACAGGCTCAACTCGTCGGCGAGATCGGCGAGGATGCGGTCGGCCTCGATGATCTGGTCCGCGTCGGCCAGAGAGATTCCTTGATCGAGCCGGGCGGCACAATCGGCGATCACCGACGGGTCAGCGGGCGGGCGGTTGCCGGGTGCGGGGCCGGCCACCCGCCACTCCGCCGCCAGCCGCGCCGCGAACCCGCCGGCGGTAACGCCGGATGGTGAGGGCTGGGCCAGCAGATCCAGGTAGGAGCGGCGTATCCGCCATGCGCCCGAGTCGGGCACCACCAGGTTTTCCGGCGCGGCTTGTTGCAGCTGCGCCAGCGACGCCTCGATCCGCTCCAGTCGCTTCTGCGCTCCGGAGCCCTGGAACATCCGTGCTAGCGAGTACTGTTCGGTCAGCGCCACCCGCATCAGGTCCGGCCGCCCCAGAGTGCTGGCTATCCGCGCGAAGATTCCAAGGGCGTCCGCCAGGTCGATCACGGCGGCCGCCTCGCCGGTGTCGCGGGCGAGCCCACGCTGGAGGTCGACCATCTCGGCGGCTAACGGTCCCAGGACGGAGGGGTCCGTCTCAAGTCGCAGGGTGACCAGCCCAGTCAGTGCTGCGGTCCGAGCGCGGCGGGCGTCGAGGCCGTCGGCAGGCCGGGGCGCGACCAACCGCCACACCCGTTCGATGACATCGCGCCCGCGATCGACGAGCCCACTGCCGGCCAGGATCTGGCCCGCCTGCACGGTACGGACCACAGCGTCGGCATGCCAGTCAGGATCGGAGAGCAGATCGCCGGCGAGCGCAATGACCTCCTCGGCCTGTTCCCGCAGCTCAGTGACGTCACCGCCGTCGGCGAGCCGTTCCTGAGAGAGGTTCAGGGTGGCGCGGCCGAGAGCATGCAGCAGACGCCCCGGATCGCCGAGATCACGGGCAGCGGTAACGGCCCGCTCAACGGCCGCCCGGGTGTCCGGGCCGAGACCGGCCCGCGCGGTGATCTCGTCGGCGGCGCTGAGTAGGCGGTCGACCTCGGCAGGCTCGCTCATCACACCTCCAGTGCTGGACGACGAGTTGCCGTGACCAGCTGCGTGCCCGCACTGAGCACCGCGAGCAGCAGTCGACCGATCATGAAACCCGAGGCGCCGCCCGCCCCGGCGAGGCACGCCCCGTGCAACAGCCGCGAGCCAGCACGTCGCGATCCGCTCTCATCCACCAGTGACGTGACACGCCGTGAGGGCATGTCGCACTTCTACCAGGAGCCAGAGGAAAGAAGAAGAAGGTCAATGCGGTCTCGCGGATGCCATGAAGTTCTGCGAAGACGCAGATATAACGACATTCGACGCAACCGGCTGCTCGCGGTCACTGCTGCCGGAGCATCTGCAACCGACCCCGCAGACGGGGCGTGCATCGAGCGTCACACCGGGGCCTGGGCGAGGTCTCGGCGGGCTCGAACGGCCCGGGGCCAGATCCATGCGGCGCGCAGGATGTAGGCCAGGAGCAGCAGCTCGAGCCCGATGGAGAAGCCGTAGAAGTAGAGGTAGCTCCAGGACTCGCCGTCCGCGTTGTACACCGTGACGGGGATGTAGAGCGTTGCCACGACGAGGTTGGTGGCGCGGTTGACGCGGACGGGGAGTGTCGTGGAGAGCAGGATCATGAGGATCGGGACGGCCATGAGTGTGAGCGCAAGGGCGACGAAGGTCGGGCCGGTGTCGAACTCGTGCACGGTGCCGGCCAGGATGTCGTTGATGAAGCCGGGCTTGTACAGGGCGAGGTAGTCGACGTAGATGTAGAGGAACATGAAGCTGGCCCAGGCCGCGGCAAGCTTCGCCTGGACCGGGATGCGCGCCTCCTGGAGCGCACCGGCTGGTCTGTCGGTTCTGGTCATCACGTCTCCGGTTTGCTGGCGTCAGCCGGGTCGGCTCACTCGATGTCTCCACCATGACCAGCGCCGGCGGGCGCCACATCCGCTTGCGGGCTCGGGCTGTCCTGGCCCCGGGCCCGGGACACTCGCCGTACTTTCGGCTGATCCGCCCGAGGGGCGGCCCCCTTACGTTCTGCGGAAAGGGGGGAAGCATGCTTGCTGGGATCTGGGCTGAGCCTCGCCCCTCACGTCCGCCGGTGCGGGTGTGGCGGGACTGGGCGCTGTCCTCGGCTCTTGTCGTGATCTCGGTCGTCGAGATGCTGCTGCGCGACGACAGGGCATGGGCGCCGCTGCTGGTCGGTGTCAGCGTCGTGGTCGCCGCCTGCCTGCTGTATCGACGCACGCGACCGCTGGTCGCGGTAACCGTTGCCTTCGGAACCGTTCTCGCCTTCGACCTCGCGAGGATCGCGGTAATCGACGCCACCGGCCTGCTGGGCATCGCAGGGCTGCTCGTGTTGCCCTACGCCCTGCTGCGCTGGGGGGCAGGTCGCGAGGCTGCCCTCGGACTCGGCGTCATCCTCGTCTGGCTACCCGTCACCCTCGTCGCGGAGCAGACCTCACCCGCGGAGAAGGTCGCCGGTTACGGCTTCTTCCTGTGCTCGGCCGCGCTCGGAGCGGCGGTGCGCTACCGCGCCAGAAGCCACGACCGCGACGTCGAGCAGGTCCGGCTCCACCAGCGCAACGAACTCGCCCGCGAGCTGCACGACACGGTCGGCCATCACGTCTCGGCCATCGCCGTCCAGGCACAGGCAGGTCGCGCGCTGGCCGCCGCAGATCCGGAGCGCGCGCTGGCCACCCTGGTGACCATCGAGGAAGAGGCGTCCCGGACGCTCAGGGAGATGCGAGCCCTCGTGGGCGTGCTGCGCGACGGTACGGACGCCGATCTCGCCCCTCGGCGAGGAGTGCTGGACATCGAACGACTCGCTCGTCCCGGCGGCGAGGTGCTGGGCGTCCGCGTGCAGGTCTCCGGTGACGCCGAGGCCGTCGAGCCGGCAGTCGGCACCGCCCTCTACCTGATCGCCGCCGAGGCGGTCACCAACGCGACCCGCCACGCCCGCGGCGCCACCGGAGTCACCGTCGACGTCACCGCATCCCGCGACCAGGTGCACCTGCGGGTGCACGATGACGGCGAGGCGACCACAACCAGTTCCCCGCACGCCGGCTACGGGCTGCGCGGGATAGCCGAGCGGGTAAGCCTGCTCGGCGGCAGCCTCCGGGCGGGACCTGCCCCGGACGGCGGCTGGAGCGTCGACGCCTCGCTTCCTCGGACAGCGCGCGCGTCATGACCATCCGCGTGCTGGTCGCTGACGACCAGGACATCGTCAGGGCAGGGCTCTGCATGATCCTGAACGCCCAACCGGGCATCGAAGTCGTCGGCGACGCCGCCGACGGCCGCCGGGCGATCTCCATGGCCCGTGCGCTGCGTCCCGATGTGTGCCTGCTGGACATCCGCATGCCCGAGGTCGACGGGATCGAAGCCACCCGCCGGCTCGCCGGGGCCGACGTCGCCGATCCTCTGGCCGTCGTCGTCATCACCACCTTCGACCTCGACGAGTACGTCTACGGCGCGCTCAGGGCAGGCGCCCGAGGCTTCCTCCTCAAGGACGCCGGCGCCGAGATGCTCACCCAGGCCGTCCATGCCGCCGCCCGCGGCGACGCCCTGATCGCACCGAACATCACCGCGAGGCTCCTGTCCTCCTTCGCGAACAGCCGCCCGCGCTCGGTGCCACCTGAGCCGGTCGAGCCGCTGACCGCTCGCGAGGAACAGGTCCTGCTGGCTGCCGCTCGCGGGCGGACCAACAGCGAGATCGGCGACGAGCTGTCCATCAGCCTCAGCACCGTCAAGACCCACATCGCCGCCCTGATGCGCAAGCTCAACGCCCGCAACCGCGTCGAGATCGTGATGTGGGCCTACGAGACACGCCGCGTCGGCACCTGATCGGCGCCCGCAGGCTCGGGTCGCGGAAACCAACGCGACCGCTTCGGTGTGAGCTGTCGGCGAGATGGCCGGGTCAGCCTCGATGCGAGGTCAGAGGGCCTGGTGCGACTCGTCCCGATCGGGCTCGGCTGGCACGGTTGCGGTACTTCGCTGCTGCGCTACCGGCATGAGGTGGCCGGTTTCCCTGGTCCAGCCGAGGAAGCGGCGGTGCAGCACGCCAGCCGGCGTCCAGGGCATGTCCTCGGTGGCCTGAACGAGGTAGGCACCAAGGTAGAGGGCCAGCGACACCGGAGCGTCCGCGTACTCCGCCCGCAGCTCCCGCTTCCGGGTCGGGCAAGGCCAGGGCAGGTCACAGCCGCCGCAGCTCCAGACCGGCATGACCGGGCCGTGGGTGGTCACCGCACACCCTCCAGGAACCGCGCGGTGATCGCCCGCGCCTGCCGGCTGGTCGCCCATTCCACCTGCCAACAGGGGTACGGAGTCAGCCGCGCCCACCACAGTCGGCAGCCCGCACACATGCCGTCGAGCCCTCGAACGTGTACCGCGAGGATCGCTTGTTCCTGCCCGCCGGTCACTGCTCACCCTCCGACGGCCAGTGGCCCCGATTGATCGGAATCCGATGCCGGGCGCGGCAGGGAAGGTCGGCTCCGCAGCGACAGATGCGCCGCCAGAGCCGCCACGACCACAGCGGCCGATGCCGTCGGGCAAGAGTCAGCGCGGTGGCAGAAAGGTATTCGTCATACGAGCAAAAGGCCGGTCCCTGCCACCATCACGCCTGCAGCCGCCAGCAGGACGTACATAAGGAGGCGGGCTCGACGAGCACGAGCGGGACACCACTAGGTGACATTCCAGACCGACCCGCATCGAGGCTCGCGCTGCCCTCTTGTCGTCTCAACCCGACAAGCTCAGACATGCCGCGCCTTATCAGCGGCAAGTGAGGATGCCTTGATCGGCGCCGGTCGTAGGTCGCGCGTTGTCTGCGGCAAGTGCGGATGTCTCATCAGAGTCGGTCCCACAGCGACCGCTACGGTGAGGGTGTGCAGATTCCCGATCTCGGTGCGGTGGTCAAGGACGCCGATCTGGGTTGGTATCGCAGTGCGCCGATACCGGTACCGGTGTTAGGCGGCGGACCCTGCCTCATCATGATCGACGGCTACGACGACGACCCGGCGCAGGAGGACTTCCACGCCGCGATTCGCAACTTCCTCGCGCTCGACCACTCGGCGTTGGCCGCGGCCGCGTCGTCGATCTACGACTACTACCGCGACGTCATGGACATCCTGGCCGTTGGCGACGACGAGTGGCCCGTCGAGATCAGCGGCCCCGAAGACGTCCTGGCCCACGTCCAGCTCGGCAACGAGCCGATCGTCGTGCGCGACTCCAACGGCGATCAGCGCGTCTATGTCTCGGTCGAGTGCGAGTGCGCCTGGGAACCTGAGCACGGCCTGCAGATCGTGTTCCGCGACGGCGCCACGGTGACCAAGGTCGGACCGTACGACGGCCACCTCACCAACTCGGCCGCCCAGACCGACGACGAACTCGATGGCGTCGTGTACCACCGCTCCCGGTGAGGCCGCGCCACAGGTTGTGTGTACGGCATCGGTGTGCGCAAGAACAAGGCCGTCCCGCTCGAGCTTCCCAGCTTCAGCAAGGTGAACCTGAGGGACTTCGCGAATCGACTGAAGGCGACAGGAGCGCAGCCGGCGCTCTGCCGGATTCAGAATGACGAAACCTGCGAGCTGGGGCCCTGCCATCTGCCAAGATCGGATGCACGGTCATCGGCTAGATGAGGCCTTCGGAGGGGTCAATCAGCCAGGCTCGCGGCTCGGGTCATTCTTGAAGGCCGCGACCATCTCCTCGAATGCCTGGACGTGCTTGCGTATTCGTACCGCGTCAATCTTTGAGTCTAGGAAGGGCTTGCGCTTGCCCACAAGAAGCACGTCCAAGGACTTCCCGCCGCCTTCGATCGGTCTCGGCATCGTCACGATGCCGGCGAGAGCGTTCGACTCGACAGAGTCGGGAAGGCGTGCTCGGAGCCACGCGACCTGGTCCGTCGTGAACAGGTTGGTCGGGATTGAGAGCTTCTCAAGGTTGGTCAGCTCTCCGAGAGGCTGGATGCGGCCGTCTTCGACTCGCTTTGGGTGGAAGCTCAGTCTCTGCAGGCCGGTGAGTGCCGCTAGAGGCTCGAGCGTCTCGAATACAGACTTGCTCCAAACCGCGTCCCCGAAGACGACCTCCTTGAGCGCTGCGCCCTGTTCCAGGTCATCGAGCCGATGAAGTCGTGTGAAGTCCTCGAAGCAAAGCGCCCTAAGTTGCGGTGTGCGGCCCAGATTCCACAGGCGCGGTGACCTCTGGTTCCAGTAGATCGAGACCATCTGCAGACCGGCGATGTCCTCAAAAGGCGAGAAATCCTCGATTCTTGGGCACTTCCACAACTCGATGGCGATGAAACGGAATCCATACTCGGAAACGAGCCGCTCGAACGTAGCTTGGCCCAGGCCGCTCACACGGAGGGCGACCGCGGTGTCGTTCTCATCTATAGCCGCGAGCTGAGATACATCGAACTTGCCGCCACCGACCTCGGGCAGGACCAGGTCCAGCAGCCAAGGAGGCTTTGGGTCGCCGCCACGACGCAACTCCAGTAAGTCCATCGGTGGGAAAGTCACAGTCACCCTGTCAGGTCGGCCGGCACGCTTACGCACCCTACGCGCACGTCTTGGCGCACCGGCAAGGATCGCACTCAAGCCGACACCGCAGCCAGCCGAACCTGCTTCCTTGCTGACCAGCCCTCGGCGTGACAGCATCCGCGCATGGGCATCTTCGGCTCCATCGCACGCGGCTTGGGTAGCCTCCGCCCGCTGTCCGACGCGGAACTCGAAGACGAGCGGGAGGCGTTACGACAGCGCTACGTGTCCAGCGACAATGTCGGCGAGGCGTCGAACCTTTACAACGAGCTGCACCGCTACGACGAAGAGATGAGGCGACGGGCCAACGAGGCCTACGAGCGCGACAACCCGGAGGCAACCACCAGGCACCGCGAACACGGCTGGTACCTGCCGAACGACGACTAGGTGTCGTGCTGGCCGCAGCCGCCACAGCAGTAGACCTAAGTTCTCGCGTCGCCGTTGGCGTATCGGGCTGTCGCGCACTCCGGGCGCACCCGATGTCCCTCCCGGCCGTTAAACAGGAGCAGGCGGTTCGGTAACTCGCTACACGGGACCAAGAGCCTGGTCAGGGCCGCCCGACCGGAGGAGCCGAGGTGGTACGACAGGGTTACCTCGCGACGCTGGTCGTGATGGGCGTGTTGCTCGCCGGATGTAGTAGGCAGAGCCACCCGGAGCGCGCGAATCCGCAGCCGATCTCGGGAACTAGCGGGCCTCTGGCGCCGTTGACGCCGGCGTCACTGATCGGTTCTTGGACGATCGCCGACGTTGCCGACCCCGGCGCGGGCACGATCCTGCGTCTCGCTGACCGTGATCTGGACCTGGTCGGCAGCCGCTGCGGCACCCTGGGTGGATCCTGGCGGGCCAGCAGCGACGGCACCTTCCTCGCGGACATCTTCACGGCTACCACCACCGCGGTCGAAGGCATCCCTGGCTGCGCGAAGGCCAGTCAAGAAACCCCCGAATGGCTGCGCCGCGTCACCGCCTACCAGTTCGACGGCGCAGGACTACCCGTGCTCCTAGACGCACGAGCGCAACCAGTCGCCCGACTGATCCCCGGGGCCACACCGACCCCCGAGCCCGACAAGGCCGACAACGTACTGGAACCGCCGGTCATCACCGACGAGGCCCGCCGGGCCCTTACACCAGCGGTCGCCCTACCGGCGAAGCTAGTTCCGGTGGACCGACACCGGCTGGCGGGTCGCTGGATACCCCTGACGGGACACAAGGCCGCATACGTGAAGTTCACGGCCGACGGTGAATGGCGCGGATCCGACGGCTGCAACGACGAAAGCGGTCGGTGGATCACCGCTGCCAGCGGCACACTACTCACGACCGCAAGAGGAACCACACTGATGTTTTGCGCCGACAGTGTGTCCGTCGGAGGATGGCTCGTGACGGCCAGCCGAGCAGGTCACGACGGTCGAACCCTGGTGCTCCTCGACGCCCAGGGCACGGAGACAGGTCGGTTGCTTCCCGCGAACTAAACGCCGTCCCGTCGACTACGGCTGTCCAGCATCGGTTTACGGTTGCACCGGCGAGCGCTCCGGCCCTGCGGCTTCCGCCGCGGTATCGCGCTTGCCCACTCCGGACAGTCACTGCCCAACCGTGTCTGGTCGCTTCGTCGACACAGTCGTCGTCTGTTCATGAGTCTCTTGCAAGCTGATCTTGCAGCTCAGGGTGGGTGCGGCGAGCCCGGAGATCGATGAGGGCGGGGCTCCAGGTAAGACAGTAGTCGACTAAGATCCGATGCCCCGACCGGCGGCCTCGCCAATGCTGTCTTATCTTCCGCGATCCCGCCGTCCAGCCGCACCCTGAACCACCTCGCTAACCGCAGCCGAGCGCACCGCAACCAGCACGGATCCCGGTGGCGGCGTCTCAACCCGGGCCGGCAGGCGCTGCTCGCTCTGGCCCACCTGCGCACGGCGACACTTACACCCGCCTCGCCGCCGGGTTCGCCGTCGGCGTCGCCACCGTCTGGCGCCACGTGCAGGAAGCGATCGTGCTGCTCGCCACGCTCGCCGAGGCCCGACGCACCACCTCACCGCCGCCCGCATCCACAGCATCACCGACACCCTGACCAACGCCGACGTGATGACCTTCGCCGGCCAGGGCTACCAGGGCGCCCGAGGCAGCGTCCGCACGCCGTTCAAGCGACGCCGCTTCCGATCGAAGCTGTCACGCCCGCAGACAACGATCAACCAGGCACATGCCAGGATCCGCGCCCGGGGCAAACGAGCCATCGCCACGCTCAAGACCTGGAAGATCCTGACCAAACTGCGCTGCTGCCCACGCCGCGCCACCGCGATCGTGGAGGCCCTCCTCGTCCTGCACCACGTCGAAGTGAACCGCTACCCAGGATGAACAGGGCTCACTACCATTGGCCCCCGTTGGCGCGAGGGGGATACGTGACGGTTTTCGGCTGCCGAACCTGCGACACCGCTCTGACGGATCCGGTGTCGAGGGTGGCGCTGCCCGTCCACGCGGACCAGAAGTACGGCAACGGGCCAGGATCGCTCGCCCCGGCACTGGAGCCGGGCACGTTCGCGGTGAATTCGCTGCCCTCCGGCCCTCCATGGCACCGGTGGGCCGAGCTCGACGCCAGTGAAGTCGAGGCGCGCGGCTGGTATGCGCCGAGGTTCAGCATCTCGGCCGGGCCGGCCGGCCAGGTGTTAATAACCCCGGGAGACGTCCGAGGTGCCGTCATCGACCCGTCGCTGGTCGGAGACTCCGCCTGCTGTGGCCTCGCCGGCGGCGAGCCCAACATGGTCTGCGTCAGCTGCGGCACGCCAGTGGCCATCCGGATCGACGACTGTGGCCTTCGGCAGGCCACCTGGCTGAACCCGCTGACCACCCACATCCTCGAGGACGGCCCCGGCCCGCACCCGGTACTCGACTGGGCGGACTTGATCGACCAGCGGCCCGGTATCCCACCGACTGAACCGGTTGGCGGCTGGCACCCGATGTGGACGGCCGCCGTAGCCTCGGCGCTGGCACACTTGCTGGCCGCCTCGGGCGGCGACCCTACAGCGATCCCGGATGATCAGGTCGCCGAGGTCTTCCGGCCCGCTTTCGAGCGTCTCGTCGGCCCGGTCAGGAAGGGGCAGGAGCGCACCCTGGTGCTGGCCGGGCCCGACGTTCCGGATGCCGACGGCCACTTCGCCCTCATCCCGGAACATCCGCAGACCGGTGAGCTCTGGCCGGTGGCCCCGCCGGTGAAGCCTGTCCCGCTGGCCTGGGACGTCTGGCGGTACCTCGCGTTTCACGGAGCACCGAAGCCGGTTGGGCGGTCGGTCCCGATCCCGCCGGAGGCCCTGCCGGCACTGCTCCCGGGTCACCGATTCGAGCCGGACGGCCAGATCTTCCTCAGCGTTTTGGCCCGACTTCCCGAGGTCAGGCAGCCACGATTGGTTGCCATCTACGACCGAGGCCGCCCCTACAGCTACTCCTTCTACCCCTTCTAACCGCTGCTCGTCGTGACAGCGCCCCTCCTCCGGCAAGTTCACAATCACCGGCGTGAGCGGACGCCGCCGGCCCGTGCAGCGGAGCTGCCGGCGGTGAGGCCTTCGGGCCCACCGAAGAGGTCCCCGAGCAACAAGCCCTGGCCAGAGGTTCGCTGGTGGGATTCGGGTCTCGGGTGCCGGGATCCACGCCGACAGCAGAACGGCCCAGCCCAGAGGCATACGTCGATGCAGACAGACCGTCACGACCGGCACCAGAGGTCCCCACGACGACAGCCGGCACCGACCAGGCAGGGAGCAGCGAAGGCTGACCTCTTCGGTCTTCGCAGGACGCCGCGCCCACTCTGACCTGCGAAAACAAGAACTCGCAGGTCCCGGTGGGTGCGGTTAAACGCTGTTGGGTGCCGTTGAACGCTATTCAACGCCGTTCAGTACGCCCGTCTGCTCCCACCCTGCTCCCCCTAATTTCCGGCACGAACCTGGGGGCGACCACCGCCGGACCAAGCTGGGGCGGGCGCTGATGGCTACCCGGCTGCATTCTCAGCCGCGACCGACGCCACCTTGACTTCGGCGAGTGAATTGATGGGCAGGCTCGTGTATTCCCATGTTTCGGTGTAGCCGTCCTCGCGGGACGAGTGCGATCGTTTGCGGCCGTTGCGCAAGCCGCGTGCGATCAGGACGGCGAGGAAGGCTTGCTCCCGCTGCCGAGCGACCAGCCCATCTAGGGCCTCTGAGACCTCGATAGGGTGCCACCCAAACCGGCGCAGCTTCGCCAACCGGTCTTTGGGAACGTTCGTGATGCCGATCTTGCGTTGCTCACGACCGTCGAAGGCGCGACGCAGCAAGTACAGGTATCCCGGTCTGGCGGGGCTGTAGCCGGTGACTGCACAGGTCGGGCAGTTAGTGTCTCCGGCCGTCCGCGTAGAAACCTTGGCGGTCCACTCGTGGTCGGGGTCTCTGTGGCAGCGCCAGACGAGCCGGGTGTGAGTTCCGGCGGTGACCTGGTCTGCGGTAAGGCCATCGTTCAGATCGGGATCAAGTTCGGCGGCGATATGTGGAAAGCGGGTCTCAAGAGAGTTCGTCACGGACAAGCGCACGCCAGCGCAGCAGGGACAACCGTTGCCGGCACTCGTTCTGCTGTAGACCGCTGCCGGCCACACATGGTCTAGACCCGCCGGGCACCGCCACCAGAGTTTCTCCGCACTGCCGGCCATTACGCGGTCCGGGGTACGGCCGTCGTTGAGCAGCGGGTCGAGTTGTCGAGCAACGGCGGGGAACACCGTGGCCAGGGAGTTCGTGACCGATACCTGCGCGCCAGCGCAGGCCGGGCAGCCGGTCGCCTCGCGACTGGTCCGCTTATCAAGCGCGACGGACCACTCGTGGTCGGGTGCTATGGGGCACTGCCACCACACGGAGCGGCGGCTGCCTGCGACGATGCGATCCGGGGTCAGATCGCCATTACGGGTGGGATGCCACTGTTTAGCGAGTCGCGGAAACCTCGTGGCGAGCGAGTTCGTCACCGACAGTTGAAGACCCGCGCAACACGGGCATCCGGTTCGGACCACCGTTCGCTGATGCACCTGGGTCGCCCATTCGTGATCCGGGCCCTGGTCACAGATCCACCAGGCGCGGACCGTGCTGCTGGTACCAACGACTCGCGCCGGAGTCATGTCACCGTTGCGGATCGGATGCCACTCGTCCGCTACCTCTGGGAACCGAGCAGCCAAGGAGTTGGTGACCGACACCTGCCTGCCGCGGCAGGCAGGACAACCGGCATCCCGGGCCGTCCGGTCCCGAACCGGCTGCGTCCAGACATGATCCGGCCCTGCCGGGCAGCGCCACACCACACGCAAGCCGCTACCAGCAACCACCTTGTCTGCAGTGACCCCACCGTTGAGCGCCGGATCAAACTGGGCAGCCAGATCGCGATGCAGGAACGCGAGATTGTTAGTTGGCGAGAGCCGTTTGTTGGCACAGCAGGGGCAACCATTGCCGCCGCCGCTGCGATTATTTGGCGGTGCCGGCCACTCGTGGTGGGGGTCATGGCGACATTGCCACCAGACGGGTTTGTTGCTGTAGGCGGTCACGTCCTCTGCGCGGCGATCACCGTTCTTGGTCGGATGCCACTCTGCACTGATCTCCGGGAACAGCGTGGCCAGGGAGTTCGTTACCGACACCTGGTTTCCGGAGCACGCCGGACAGCCAGTGTTGCCGAAAGTCCGGTCAGCCGGCCTGGCCCGCCACACATGATCGGGACCGGCCGGACACCGCCACCACCGCTGCTTATTGCTCCCCGCGATCACCTCATCAGCGGTGACGCCTTCATTCAGCTCAGGATCAAGCTGCAAGGCCACATCGGGGAACAGCATGGCAAGCGAGTTGGTGATCGACGGCCGCTGGTTCACGCAGAATGGGCAACCGCGACGACCAGTCGTCCGGTCGACAACCCGAACAGACCACTCATGATCAGGGCCAGCTGGGCACGCCCACCACACCACCGTCGCGCTGCCCGCCGGCAGGTTCACGGGCATCAGCGAACCGTTCCGCACTGGATGCCACTGCTCCGCGACTTGCGGATACAAGACAGCGAGGTTGTTCGTCGGCGACGCCCGTTTGTTCGTGCAGTACGGGCAGCGAGTGCCGCCCGTGGTGCGGGACACGATTTGCGCCTCCCACTGATGCCGCCCGTCGGCCGAGCACTGCCACCACACGCGGTCGTTGCTGCCAAAAACGACCTGGTCCGGCCGTCGGGTCCCGTTTGCGGTTGGATGCCACTCTGCCGCCACTTCTTTGTAACAGGCGGCCAGTGAGTTCGTCACTGACACCCGCCGCCCAGAGCAGAACGGGCACCGACTGTTCGTCCGCGTCATGTTCGACACCACGGCGGGCCACTCGTGATCGCCGCCTTCTGGACACTTCCACCACAACTTGCTACCGCTGCCCGCCGTCAACGTAGTCAGGTCCATGCTCAGATTCCGATCTGGATGCAACAACGGCACCAGGTGCGGATAGGCATCCCGTAGCAGCGTCCCGCGTGCAAAACGCTTCCCCGGCACCGCAGTGCAGGCGGGGGCGGCGGCCGCTGACACGGGTCCCGTAGCATCCATGGCCGGAAACCTATCTGCAGGGTACGACAGTTGAGATTGCGTCGCGGCACGCCATCAATCGTTAGAGTTGAACACAGTCCACCTTCGACGCCCCCTGGTACGGCTCAGCGCCGTCCGGGACGACTGTCATTCAGCTCGGCGCGGTGGCGGACGGCTCGAACGCCTCGGCAACGGTCCACAGGTGGGCTTACCCGCGCGCATGTAGACCTGTCCCTCGAACTTGGGCCGATGTTCAGGCGACCGTGACGCTGATCTGGGACTTGGCGTGGCGCCGAGTCAACTTCGACAGCCGTCCCTCCTGCTTAAGCCGGGTGAGGACCTGAAGGTGAGAGGTGTCGTTCGGGAAAGTCGGCGATGCGCCAGGGGTGATCAGATCGGTGTAAGGGCTCCCGAGGTTCGTGAGGACGGCGATGATCTGGTCAGCTGGGATGGCGTTCCCGGGCTGGTCGATCAGCAGGACCACCAGCGCCGCGTCGCGGGTCACTCGGGCGATCCGCTCCAGCTGGGTGGGGCTCAGCGGTATGCGGGCCGTCGCGGCGAAGTGCCCGGCGGCCCGCAGCGCGTTGCGATGGTCGGTCGGGACGAACTCTTCCAGCCGGGACAGGACAGCCTGCCGGACCGTCTGGCTGATCGAGGTGCTGCCTAGCAACCGGGCCGTCATGTCCTCGTCGAGCAGGGCCGGCGTGACGAAGTCGGCGAACTTCCCCGAGCACTCGATGCCATGCTGCAGGGTCTCCCAGTCGCCGGTGGCGAACCGCTGGAACAGTTCGGCGGTGTCGTCGCAGATCTGGTGGCGGAGCAGCTCCCCGAGCAGAGGACCGTTCTCCGGCTCGACGCTGCACGCAGCGATCGACTCGGTCAGGGCGAGCGTGGCGACCAGTGCGGCGCGGGTCTCGGGGACTGGGACCGTATCTCGGCTGCGAAGGATCGCCACCGCGACGTGCGTCTTCTGATCGGCGAGCCGGGCGGGCTCGTCTGCGGGAGCGGTGATCGCGCCGGCGCTCACGAGTAGACCGGCCAGATCCTCGTCGACCCCCCCCGACTTGCTCGATATAAGCGGCGGTGTTGGTCACCGTCGCCGGGAACCGCCGGGTACGCGCCAGCGCGGGCCAGACCTCCGCCGGTACCTCGGCGAGACGCTCGATCCGGCACTCCGCTGCGGCGGCGCGGCAGACCCGCTCCGCCAGACCGGTCTCCCAACCGGCGATCTCCGTGACGATGTCCGAGAAGGTGCCCGGATCCGCGAGCGTCACCGTGGTGGGCCCGTCGTTTTCGACCGCGGCGAGGTAGGCGGTGGGATTGTCGATGCAGTAGCCGTAGACGGTGGGATCGATCGCCCGGACGGTGTCCAGGCTCAGGGCCGGCGGATTGTGCAGCGCGCTGCGCAGGTTCGCCGCGGTGAGGGTGTACATGCTGTCGGCGACGACCAGGGCATGCACGCCGCGATCGAGTACGGTCAGGTCTTCGATCACCACACGGGCTTGCCGCAGCAGCGCGACCGCGTTGCGTGCCGACCGCTCGTCGACGGGCCGGGTCAGGCAGTCCAGGCAGGCGTAGTTGTCCTGGAGATAGGTCGTCACCTGCTCCTCAATCTGTCGATCGAGGTTCGGATCGGCGTGCGCGACTCCCTCGTCGACCAGGTCGAGCCGGCGTTCCGGCTGCAGGTCTGGGACCTTCAGGATCCTGCTCAGGGTCGGCGGCCACGTGCCGGACAGTCGCCGGACGGCCTCCGCGGCCTGCGCGCCGCCGCTCAGGTAGGCCTGGAGGAAGGCACGCTCAGCCGGGCCGTCGGTCTCGGCGAGGCGGTCGAGGACAGTCCGAGCGCCGGGGTGCTGATTCGCCAGCAGGTGGTCCAGGATCTCGATGTTGTAGGCGCTGTCAAGGTCGAGGAAGTCCTCCTTGGTGTCCCGCAGCACGCTGGCGATGTCGTCCGGCCCATCGAAGGCGTAGTACGTGTCCGGGATGTTGGGCTGCACGTGCTGCACGATGAAGTTCATGGCGCGGATGGAGACGCGCTCGCCGTAGTACTGGGCCACGTAGAGGGCGAAATTCTGGTCGATGAAGCCGCGGCGGATCAGGTCGCGAGCGACCTCGGAGCGGATCGTCTCCTCGAGGAGCATCTCGAAGGTGACTTCCGCGGTGTCGCGGGCGAGGGTGAAGGTGGGGTTCGCGGCGAGGTCGGCGAAGTCGGCCTTCCGCAGCGCCCCGATGTCGGCGATCGTCTTCCTGCGTTCGGCGTCCAACGCCTGACGTTCGCGGGAGTCCCAGTCGTCCAGGTCGAGTTCGGCCCGGAACAGTTCACGGATGTCGCCGATCGGGATAGAAACGGCCAAAGGCGAGCCGTAGTAGGTGAAGTTCGCGGTCGGTCCGTTTCCGTCGGAGATGAGCATCCGCCAGAATCGGGGGGTCGCAGCCTGTGCAAGAGTGAAGGTTTCGGTGCCGATTGTGTAGCCCGTAAGGGCGTAATTATGACTATTGCTGGAGCGCCGGATGACTTCGGCATGCCAGTTCAAGCGCTCGGCGAAACGGTCGGGCTTGTCCTGCAGAACGTCGGCCAGTGCCTCGGAGTCGGCGATCTCGCTGAGGCGGTCGCGCCGCATCGCGATGGACTGATTTACCAGGTCGCGGCTGAGTTTGTAGAGCTTGTCGAGGTCGCTGCGGCCCAGCGAGACGTGCTCGAAGTCGGCCAGGTGGATGTTCTTGTAGACCATCATCGCGAAGACCGAGTCGGCGCGTAGCTGGGGCACACCGTGCTTGGCCGTGATCAGGCGGGCGGCGAACACGGCGTACTCGTTGCGGATGTTCTTCAGCAGCCGCATGTCACTGATGTGCCGCGCGACTAGGTCGACCAGGTCGGGTGTCACCGGGACGAGCGCCGGGTCGGCCAGCAGCTTGGTGAGCAGGTCACGTGACGTGCGGTGGGTGATGAACGGAACTACCGGCACGACCAGGTCGAAGAACTTCGTGCGGTTCGCCCTTACCGACTCGGCGGAGGCGCCGTCGTCGAGCTGCCTGGTGTCGTTGCCGAGTCGCTCGAAGATGCTGTCCTTGAGTGCGTAGACGAACCGGATCGTCCGGCCCCGCGCGACGTGCGAGGTGTTGAGCAGGGTGTTGAGCTCGCGCAACGCTTCGAAGATGTGCGGGTCGTCGAACCGGTCGAGGTCCTCGAAGACGACGACGTCGAACTTCGTTGACTCGAAGAAGTAGACGATCTCGTCGAGGTACTTGTCGAAGTAGCTCACCTCTTTTGCGCCGAGCTCGACGGCGGCCCCGGCGGCGGACACCTTGGAGACGACGCGGTTGTGGACAGCCTGTCGGATCCATGTCAGCACGGCCACCGTCAACAGCCCGAACAGGAGGACTGCCCCGGCCCTCACCGGCCACGGATGCTCCTTGGTCGCGCCGACCAGACGCGGGAAGCGGCCGAGGAGGAACAGGATCAGCGCGACGACTGCGACCTGTGTCGTGGCGATCCCGACGGCCCGGGGGAGGTTCGGTTTGTCGATGCGCCGGAAGTGCGAGCGGGCAGCGCCCGCTGCGGCTGGCTGTGCAGCAGTTGTTTGACGAGCTCCTTCTCGATCTGGTTGGTGATCGACTTCTCCTCCTCGGGCGGCCCGAGGGTTGACAGGGAGAGGTTGAGGACTCGTCCCGCGTGTTGGTCGGAGAACGCCTTCAGGACACTGGACTTGGGCGTGTCCTGCCGATCATGTAGTGGTTGATCGTTGACGATGTGCCGGTGGTGCGTCGTGGTGAGTTGACCGATGAGGCGTGGGCGGTGATCGCGCCGCTGCTACCGGAACCTGGTGGGGCGCGGGGGCGGTGGCGGGATCACCGTCAGGTCATCAACGGGATCTTGTGGAAGCTGCGTACGGGTGCGCCGTGGCGTGACCTGCCGGAACGCTTCGGGCCGTGGAAGACCTGCCACGAACGGCTGCGCCGCTGGACCGCTGATGGGACGTGGGATCGGGTCCTGGCCGCGGCGCAGGTGCATGACGACGGCACGCCGGTGCAGTGGACGATCAGCATCGACTCGTCGATCGTGCGGGCGCACCAGCATGCCGCTGGCGCCCGCAAAAAGGGGGCTCCCCGGCAAGTGCGGCGACGCCTGGTGCGCAGGATGGCGAGGCCATCGGCCGGTCCCGCGGCGGGTTGAGCACGAAGATTCACCTCGCGGTCGACGGACGCGGACGGCCGCTGTCGATCCTGCTCACCCCCGGCCAAGCCGGCGACAACCCGCAGCTGTTGGCGCTGCTGGACGCGATCCGCGTCAACGAGCCCGGGCCGGGTCGGCCCCGCAAGCGACCGGAGGTGCTGATCGCGGACAAGGGCTATGCACATGACTCGACCCGGCGAGCCCTGCGATCGCGCGGGATCCGGCACGTCATCCCGGAACGCAGCGACCAGGTCGCTCGCCGGGCCGCCAAGGGCAGCCACGGCGGGCGACCACCGGCCTTCGACAAGGTGATCTACCGCAAGCGCAACGTCGTGGAACGCTGCTTCAACCGGTTCAAGCAGTGGCGTGACCTGGCAACGCGATACGCCAAACGCGCATCCCTCTACCGAGCCGGCCTCGTCCTGATCGCTGCCGTCATCTGGCTCCCATGATCGACAGGACACGCCCTTGCCCGCGCCGTATCGACCGGTCAGCGCGATGTTGCGGATGTCCGGGTCCTGCAGGGCGGCGGTCAGCCGTGCGACGTACTCCTCGTGCTGATCCGCCTGGAACTGCGGCGTCAGCGAAAGCAGCGCGACATCACCGTCGGCGGACCTCGACCCGCCGGCCCACCAAGCTCGTAGTCGTTCCCACCAGCGCACGTTCTCCCCTTCCCCCGTGATCAGCCAAGGCTAGAGGAGAGCGCTGCATCCTCCACGCGCGGTTGTCGCCATCGAGGTAGACGCCTGTCAATTGAACACGCCGCGGGCCCGTACGGTTGAAGTGACCCCTATCGGCCAGACACCTCGACGTCTGTCATCAGGATGCGGCCAGCGATCGGAGGTAGCGCTCGACGTCGAAATGGTGGTCGGTGAGCCGCCGACGGGCGACGCTCCGCTCATGTTCGGTGAACAGTGGCTCATACTCCGGCCGAAGCACCCAGGCTTCAACGCTCATGCCGAGCTTGTTGTGCTGGTAGAGCGTGACGAAGCCTTCCGACGTGCCCGGCCCCTGCAGCAGTCGCCGTACGGCCTCGACTCCACCATGTTCATTGACCATCTGGGCGAAGCGAGGTGCGCGGTAGCCGATTTGTCGGCTTAGTGTGCGGATGCCTTCGACCATGTCGGCGTGAAATCGATGTGCCAGCTGGCTCTGATCCATCATGACCTCCAGGGGATGCTTAGGGCGCAGCCACAGATCCGTATGCTCTCTCAGAAGTAGGTAGGACCCGAACGCGGAGATAAGCGCCCACCTACCGGTCGAGCGGCGATCTCTGCCGACGGTGGCCCTCGGTCTTGGTCCGGTGCACGTAGCTGGTCGTCGCCGACGAACGTTCGCCTTGGCGGCGGAAAGTGTTGTCGCGGTGCCAGGCGAAGTAGGCAGCGCTGGAGGCTGTGTGGGCTTCCACTCGCTGGCCGGCCAACTTGCCCAACTTCTCACGCAGCCCGGGCGGATGGCCCGGCTCGTCGGTGACGATCACGTGCCCGGTGGGATCAACCGCGATGTAGCCGGCCTCGAAGAGTGCATCGCACCCGAACAGGCATGCCGGCATGGCGATGTGATCGAGGTCCCGTGCCTCCTGTTCCATACAGACGGAGCGCTTCTTGATGTGGGCGGCGCGCAGGAAGCGGACCGGATAGGTCTCACCGCAGATCGCGCATGCCGCCTCGGTGGCTGAGCCGAGGAGGCATTGGCGCAGCAAGGCCTGTTCGCCGCGGTGACTGGCGAGGCCCGGCTGCTCGAGGTCGCCTTCGAAGGTGAGCGGCGTGGTTGTACCGACGTGTGGTGGAGCGTCGAGGGTGATCACGGGTGGGCTACCGGACGCCCGGGTGCCAGGCAGGGTGAGTAGCACCGCTCCGATGAACGCGCTGCGATAGCTGCTGGTGCGCGGATGGATCTCTACGCGCCCGTCGCGCACGAGGCGCCCGAGCGCATCATCGACCCAGGCGATCGGCACGGGCTGCCCTTCGGGGCTGCGCTCAGTGGCAACAATCGCATGGGGCGGGAGCACTCCGACAACCGTGTTGGTGCGGCCTGACGCTGTGGTTAGCGGCTGCCCGACCAGGCGGCGTAGGAGGTCGATCGTGCCGGTCAACGCCTCCGCGGGCAGCTGACCATTTGCCGAGGCGCCTCTGCCGAAAGAGTGTCGAACGATGGCCAGCCATTGCCGGTCTGTCAGGGGAAACGGATTGCTCGACCAAGGCCGCGTGAGGATCGCGCTGCCGGCGAAGTCCCCATCGTCGACGAGTGCCGCGCGGGGCACCGGCTGATCCAGGAAGACTCGCGTCAGCCGGACCGGTACCGCCCACCGGACGACGATAGGATCGGGCGGCTCCACGTAGTAGGCGTCATTGACTCGTCCAGCCGCCACCGGCGCCGGCGCGCCGGTGGTGTGGCCCACCGCCGCCAGCCCACCGGCGCTTCCGGTCAACCAGAGAGCCACATCATCATCAGGACGGATGTCGCCGAGGTGCCGAGCTACCGTCCAGGCCTTCACCTCATGCCCATCTGATACGAAGTCATGGATGCGCCACCTGGCCGGGTTGCACTGCAGAAGCCACCGCACCGAATACCTCCGATAGCATCCCGGCTCGCACCGCGACATCAACCTCGGCTCGCGCCGTAAGGGTATGCCAGCTGCTTGCTGGTTGCCGTGCCCTGAAGCAGCGATAAAGCAAGACGCTCGGCTGGCGTCAGCGAACCCAAGACGACAGCCGGCATCGGCCGGACGAGGAGCAGCGCGCCGCCCTGCCCCACTTGGCGGGCTTCGGCGGGCGCTGGCCGGCCTCGGCGAGGTCGGCCAGCTCGTCGAGGTGCGCGGCGGTGGCCTCTGCCTCAACCAGTAGCTAGCGAGGGTGCAGGTGGGGGCTCGCTCGAGGCGGGCACCGCCGTGGTCGCAGCGGCGGGTTGCTGCGCACGTCGATGTGGCCGAGTTGGTCCTGGATGTCCTCGAGGCGGACGCGGGGCCGAAAACCCCCTGGTGCGGCTCAGCGTCGTACGGGGCCTCTGTCCTTCGTGGCTGTTCACTCGTTGCCGCTGGCAGGCCACAATTCCCACCGATTTGCTCGGCCGCGGCGAACCTCAGCGTCTGGATACTGCTGCTGCAGTTCCTGAAGGCGCTGCACGATCTGCGCTATCGGCAACCCGGACGGCATCACGGCCAGCGGCTCGGGCTTCGGGGGCGCCGGGATGGCTTTGCGCGCCCGGTTGGCCTCCGCCATGCGCGCGCGCATCGCCCGCGCCTCCTTCATGCGCGCATTCCAGGCCGGCCACGCTGGACAGGGGCCGTCGAACGGAGGGGTGACGTACCCGTGCTTGTTGGCGGGCGTCGGACAGTCGGCACACATGTCCTCGGCTTCCAGCCGCGGCACGGCGAGCAGCTTGTCCAGTCGCCACCTCATGACGTCGTGGCGGGCCTTGAGCTTGGACCGCTCCTGCCTGTCCTCGGTCGCCTTGATTTGCGCCTGCAACTTGGGCAGCTCGTCACGCATCTGACGGACCTCGGCGATGCGCCGCTCGCGGTAGTGGAACAGCGTGGAGCGGCGCCGGTCGTGGGGAAGGTATCCGTTCGCATCCACGACGTCCTCGGGGTCGCCCACGACGGGGGCAAGCTGGTCGATCGCAGACTGGTGTCCTGCCACCGCCGTCTCGAGTTCGGTGACCCGATGTGCTCGGCGATTCGCGTCCATGGCGGGGAAGGCCTCGCCGGAGCGCATTTTCGCCAGCTCCTCGGTCCCATACGCCAAGGCGCACTGATGCTCAAGCAAGGCAAGACGTGCCTGCTCCCGTTCGGGGTCGTAGCGCTTGAGGTTGTCCTGGCGCTGCTGCTCGCGTTTCGCGCGCTTCCGCTCGAACTCTCGGTCCCACCGAACCATCTCGGCATCGAGCTGGCGCTTGGTCTTGCGTCGAAAGCCAGGCTCGGCCCGCTCCCATTCCCGCATGATCCGCTCGGCCCGCTCGAGCTCGGCCGCCTGCTCCTCCATACGCCACGGGTTCCAGAACTCATCTGCGTGTAGGTCGATGAAGAGTTCCCGGGCCGCGACGCTCTCTCCGAAAGTAGAGGTGGCTCCAGGCTTTGCGCGCCACAAGTAGGTGCCGTCGCTGTACACGCCCTCTGGCAAGGCCGCCGGGTCGACCGTCGTCGTCATGGCAGCAACTCTGCCCTAGCCCGGACTCGTATGGACGGACACCACGCTTGAACGTCAGCGGGGTTTCCGCAAGCCGTGCCCGTTGATGTTTGTCGCCCGCAGGTACCCGGTGGCAGGACAGGTCAGACGTCGCGAAGCGCCTGGCGCGGCGACCAGCGGCAGAGCCAGTTCTAGGCCAGTAGGTGCCACGAGCGACTGAAGGCGACCACCTCAGGCACGGGCAGGTCTGCGATTGACTGCCAGACGAACTCGTCGATGACATCGGTCGGCGAAAGAGCGGCTCGCATCGGCCGGGAACGAGGCCTAGCACCATCAACCGTGTCAAGGCAAGAAGCGCCGCCGAAGTACGGCTCGGGGAACCCGCCGCAGGTACCGCACCGACCGGACTCCTGCAGGTGCCCGGAAGCCCGGGGCTGTACGGGTGAGGCGCATCGGTGACAGCGCCCTCGCCTACGCCGGGCAGTTCGCCAAGCTGCGACGCCAGATCGGTCAGGTTTGCGTGCCGCAGGGCGCCACGGACTGAAGCCCGACAACCAGTCATCGTCGCGGCGATGCTTTGGCTCGCGTAGACCCATCGAGTCGGTGACCTCTTCGGCGTTCTCTGGGAGTTCACTGCCACTCGCTCGCCAGCATCGTCGCAGGTCACGGTCCCCTCTCCACCCCAAAGCCAGTGAGCACTTCGGACACGGTGACCACTTCGCCACGCTGCACCCAATCTGCACCCACCTACAAGGCATCAAAACTCACAAGGTCCTTGCCGCCTTGAGATGCGAATACTCCCCTACCAGGCGACATAGAGTGCCGTTGACTGCTGTTCACTGCCGTTGAGTGCAGTTGTGTGAAACAGGACGCTGCACCGAGTCTGACCTGCGGAAACGAGAGGGCGCAGGTCGGGGTGGGGTGCAGTTGGATGCCGTTCAGGGCAGTTGGACGCTGTTCAACGCCCTTCAGTGCACCCGTCTGCTCCCATCCCGCTCCCCCAATCTCGGCACGACACAGCCGGCGGCTGCCCGGCTGGCACGATCCAGACCTCGCGAACCCCCGATCCCCGGCGCGGGGACCGCGTCTGCTCATCAGGATCGATACCCTGAGGCGCCGTGCACGGTCGGCGGCATGAGCGTGCGCCCGATCCTGGGTGGTGCGCCCGCGAGTCGTGGCCTCGGGGCGATGTCATGGAGGCTATTCGAGCGGCACGACGCGGAAATCGGTGACGAAGCTGGCGATGCGCCCGTCCGCGGTGTGACCTACATACGTTGCGTACACGCCGTCGCCCCATCCCGAGCCGACGACGTACACGTTGGCTCCGGTCCGCTCCTCCGCTACCGCGGAAACGACGGCGTCGATCGGGTCGTCCGGAACCTGCGCCGGAATGAAGACCTCGTCGATCCTCTCGAAGTCCCACTCGCGCAGTGCCTCGAGGGCGACCTGGTCGGCGAGCGTCCCGGTACCCGCGTCGACCGCGTACCCGAAGAAGTCCTCGTCGCCGAGTGAGGCGATGTCCTGGCCTGGGAGCAGGGCCATGCTCCACGCCGCGAGCGGTTCGTCCACCACCGTCAACTGCAAGGCGGTGATCCGTCGCTGCCCCTCGCCGCCGTCGGCATGCACCAGCGCCACCCAAGCCCGCAGCCGATACCTGCCGGGCGCCACCGAGCCAACGAAAGGAGTGGCGTGTGCCACCAGCGGATCACACCCCACGACCTTGCCGGACGGCAGCATCACCGGCCCAAGCTCGTACGGCTCGACACGGTAGGTGACCCCATCGCTCTCGACGCGATACCCGGCGGTCAACACCGCATTGAGATCCGGCACGTAGGGCATGACGCGCAGCGTATCCAGGACACCGCCTCCGACCGAAAGCCGCGTCAGGCCACCGGCCGAGTTCCCACACCCACGGTGCGGCAAAGGAGTGCACGGGCCTCTGCTGGTCGACGGCGGGCTGTGTGCCGTCCGACATGCGATCATCGCCGCATGTACGAGCGGGCGGACGAGTTGCGACGATTGCTCAACGAGTGGGATTTCATCGGTGTCTTCGATCCGGAGACCAACGTCGACGAGTACGACTGCATGCTCTCGTCGCTGTTGACGAGGCTGGCCGGTGGAGCGGACAGCAACGAGATTCGGGAGTACCTCGACGAGGAGATCCGCAGTCACTTCGGCATGTCGCCCGAGGGCGCCGACACCAAGCCCATGGCCGAGCGTCTGGTTGCCTGGCGGGAGGTGGGAGACGGCGAGCACTGACCGATCTGCCGGGCCGCCGCGTCGGAGCGGGTGCTGCGTGACCTCGTCCGGGCTGGCTTCGCGTCTGCCCGGGCTGCCTCGGTCGGTTGCCGAACGATCTCGGCGAACCCCGACGTCGGCCACGATTGAAGCCGGCCACCGCGCCATGCCGCCCCGGAGCCATTGATCTTTAGCCAGGCCCTCGGACGGCGGCAGATCAGTGCGGCTCCGTCTGGCGGCTGTGCGAGGCGGTTTCGTACATCGTTCGAGCTGAGGTAGTCCAGTTCCTTCGACGTATGTCACGCTCCGGCGGTGACGATCACCAGGCCGATGGTTGCCGGAGCGGTCGTTGCCCTCGCTGGGCACGGCCTTGCTGTTGGGTTCACGATTGCCCTGGCCACCGCCGCTGATGGCGGCCCGAATGCGGACTTGGATGCCGGCGGGAGATTCGCGGCGCTCTTCTTCGGCCTACTCACGTACGGCATTGCGCAGCTGGTGTTGCTGGGCAGCTGCTTCGCGCTGTCCAGACGGCTCGGCCGTGGGTCATCGTCTGGCCTCGTGGCTGGCTGGATATTGGGACTGGCCACGAGCCTGTACTACCTGTGCGGCGGGTTCGGCACCTAACGAATGCCCGGCCAACTGCACGCCATCACGCATACGGTAGGCGCGACCGAACGTTGCGCCCGGTCGGCGGCAGAAGAGCAGAGGGATACCTCGGCACAGCTAGATCCCGAGGCGTTCGATCAGCATCTCGATGTTGGGCGCAACCTCGATCCAGTCCGCCGCTGTGCTGAGGTAGATCACCGACGGTGCGGCCGACGAAGGTCTGTAGTCCAACGCAAACGGCTGGTCAGGTCCGAGGTCACCGATCAGGAGAGACCGGTCGGGATCTACGTCGCCGGGCGGGCTCTGCTGGTCCGGTTGACCGAGGTAGAACCCGCGATAGTCCTCAGGGATGTCATCGAGCCAGCTCCTGTTGGCCGTCATCCGACTCAAGGGAAGGAGCTGCGGGGCTACGGCGTCATCACCGAAGACTTCCCGGTACGTCGACGACGAGCGGTCTGGAGCTACCCACCGACCCTGCTGCAGCACCCGGAGGAGCGCAGACGGGACTTGGCAAGCTGTCGATGATCATGTAACTATCGTCGGTGCTCCGAGCGGCCCCCACAAGACTTCGACGCACACCACCAGCGGCAGATCCGTATACCTGCGAGGTGCGATGCTTCAAGACGGACGGCGGTGGATTGCCATGTGTGGGTAACTCACGCTGGGCCGCCTGGAGCGTCAGGCAGCGCGAACCAGCGGCCTTCAACCACCTTGCGTAGGTAACCCTCTCGAACAAGTTGGGTGCAGGCCACGACGATGTCCTCATTGCTGTGGCCGTTGTCAATGGCTTGGTCGAGGAACCAGCGAATTCGCCAAGCATCGAATGCTTCGACCTCGCGCCCGAGCAGCGGATCGGTGACCAGATCGACGTCGACCTCCCTGCCGTCGGAACCGATCATCCGGCACCCCGCGCCGTGGACGGTGTACTCGATGCCGCTACGGGTGAGGCCCTCCCGGGGCAACTCCCGGCGCGACCGGACCGCTGCCAGAAGATCCGCGATGTCTGCGACGGGAGACAAGTCGGCGAGCAGCCGACCACGTATCCCGTGCAGGGCAGCGGCGAAGCGCAGCACAGCGTCAACCGACGAAACATCCGGGGCCATAAGCCCCAGTATGAGTATCCTGCCCACAGGTGTGATCACTGCCGCGGCAGGGTCACCGGATATCCACTCATCGGCGCATCCGCACGCCGTCGAACGGCGCCGACGGCACTTGGGTGACGAGCGCTTCGCAGCATGAGCGGCCGGCGTAGCGATACAGGATCGAACTAAAGACGATGCGGTCACAGGTATGACCAGCGATGATCGGTCGGTGGGAAAGGTGCGCGGGGTTGATGGTCTGCGCGGCCGTTTCGAGGGCGCGTTGCGCGACCTGCGGGGGCGGCGCCTGACGTCGGTCGACTACTGGGACGTGCACAACTTCGGCCCGGAACGCGCGCCATGGGACTATGGCGACTGGCATCATGCCGTCATAGGCGTGCAACTCGGCACCGACCTCGGCGCCGTGACCATGACCTGGGCCGACACGTTCTACCCCTATGGCGTCGAGGTCTTCCACGAGCCGATCGGGCATCACCTCGTCCTCGGCGATTCCGGTCCGGCCCGCGTCGGCCCGGATGTCGAGGGCCAGAGTCGCTGGGCTCCACTTCTCGGATCAAGGGTGTACAGCACGGCCTGCCGCTGGGAGCAGTTCCAGATCGGGCCGAGCCGGCGGGCGGACGGCAGCATCGCCGTGCCGGCGCATTCGGTCGACGTGCCTGTCGCGTTGCGCCTGGATTTCGCCGCAGGTTCGATCTGGTTCGTCGCTGCCATCCCGCAGCTGCCCGACCAGCAGGGCGTCTTCATCCCCGGCGACGAAATCATGGTGGTCTTCTCCGGCGGGAAGATGCGCGACCTGGGCTTCGAGGACCCCGCGTTCATTGGCCCATCCCCCCTGACCAGCTCGAGCAATTGAGCCGAACCCGAACCCGTTGGGTTAGCGACTCAGCTTCGTTCACACCTTTCGCATCACTCCTTTCGCGCACCGGCCGAGCTCACCGAACCAATCGGACGGGCAAAGAACATCAATGCGCTAGAGGGATAGGCGAGGGAGCGCCGAGCGACGTCCGGAGGTTAAAACCCTGCGAATCCCCGCCTTAGTTGCAGCCAGCGTCGATGGTTCCATTCGAAGCGGGAAGTGAACCCTCCGAGGGAGGCCAAGCTCACTGGAACCCGCTTCGCTAAGACTTAATGAGAGGGCATCATCTGACAACTCACACTCGTATACCTGACCGTAGCTTGCTCGCTGGCCTGGGTCGGCGACAACGCAATACGTATCCATCTTCAAGGCGATTTCCTGAGGGTCCGTCGCCCCCTCCTGGGTGCATTCCATAAACGACAGGGCAAAGTCCTCATCCGAAGCAGAGTAGAGCGTGAGGGTGTACACTCCATCGTCGTCCTCGTCAACGTATCGAAGAACCGATTGTCGCATTAAACCTCAACGTTTCTAGCTTGCCGGAAACTAGGAGCGTTCTAGCCTAGCGAAAGAAGCCCTGCGGCCTCCGCGATGGCTTCCGGAATCACGCTTGCAGCGAAGCTCCCCGACAACTGGTATAGCTTAGTCTGCTCCCCCGGTGGCATGCCAGTTCCGGTAATGACAAGCGAGGCGTCATTTCTTGTATCTGCCGCCCAAGAAAGAACTCCTTCGGTGAGATCTCGCAAGTCCGACTCAGAAGCCACTCGCACGGACACTGGTTGCCCCGACGTGCCGCCTGCAGCCGTCACTCCCTGGGAAGAAAGGCGCTGTCTCAACCCCTCAAGCACTTCGGCGCGTGCGGCAACCTCGCGACCAATATCCAGCCTGACCAAAGCAGCCTGAAACACTCGATGCTCTTTCGGTCCCATTTCGGTCGCCTCCTTGGATGACACTGACACCTGCAGGAGACGGCAGGATAACACACTGCTTCCCATACTCAACCGGAGGAGTTGACGGGATCATCCTCCACCATTGATCCTCGCCCATTGAGTAATCAACCTGAAGTTCGCTCCCCCCATTCGATAGCCCTGGCCGCCGCCTGAGCGCCATTGGCTATCGCCCCAACGATACTCAACTACGAAGCCCGACTGCCTTGTATAGGTGTTCATTGCAGCCTTACATCTAGAGCAGGGCGACAATGTTCCTTCAATTACTACCTGCGCGCCCTCGGGTAGACGCCAGAGCGCGCCCATCCGGACCGCCCGGTGTTCAGTGTGAGAGGCGGACGAACCATTCCTCCTGCCGAGGCTCTTCTCTTCCGGGGTTTGTTCACCACTAACAAGTGTTCTCTCAAGCAGGAGTCGACCTTCGGAGTCGTAAACCGTCACCAAAGCGGTGTGGGGGGTTTTTGCTGTCCCCTTTCCGTTCAGGCCTCGATAACCGTAACTTCCGATTGCAGGGATGAGGATTGCGCCAGCAGCGTAATCGAGGTTGCAATATTGTGGGTCGATGATGCAAACGCGTTCAGCGATGTCAAGTTCACTTACATCGCACCACTGAACTGACTTGCAGCCGTACGACTGAGCGGCAGTAACGACAATCTCTCTAAGCTTCACCGGCGACGGCGCTGAGATGACGACACCGTCTAGCAGGATAGCTGCACCCTTACCATCACGCCAACCGCAGTCGTTCCCTCCGCCACACCGAGGAGCCTTGGCCGTCTCGCAAGACGAAGAGGGGTAACACTCGTTTTTCTTCCGATTCTCCCGGTTCGCCGCTTCGTTTCCCGGCTTATATCCTGAGCAGTCTTCGCCTGGCATGCAGGGGGATTGGCCCGACGGGTCAGACAGGAGAATAGGATTACCGTTGGCATAGGCGTACGAATTCCATTGCTGCGGCGAATCCAGGTCTTGAACTGGATCCACGGAGAGGAAGCGACCGAGTTGCGGATCGTACTCTCGCGCGTTGAGGTGAGTGAGCCCAGACGAATCTTGCTCTCCCCCGAGATAGCCTCTTGAGTTTGGCCAAGACGGGCTCGAGCCGCGCATGCCGCCGTAGGGGTCCCGATACCGCCTACTGACTACTTGAGAGCCTGAGTTACTGACAGCCGCGTACTGCGTTCCCTGATGGTCAGAAAAGGTCCACGTCAGCCCGACTGCGGTCCGGGAGGCGATTACCCTATCGGCGAATGCGTAGAATCGGGTGGTGTTTCGAGCGGCGCCGTTCCATCGAATTTCCATGCCAGGCAGGTAGAGAGTGCGGCTTGTCGAGTCACGATGAATCAGCCGGTTACCATCTGCGTCGTAGACGTTGCTACTGGAAGCGGCACCCCCTGAGATCTGCGAGAGCCGGTTCTCCGCGTCCCATGCCAGGTTCTGCGATGCGCCCCCAGTGGGACATATATTGGCCTCGGCGCCGTCGGGGCGACAGATGGTGTTGCCAGCGTTGTCGTAGGCGTAGCGGGTGGTGACATCTGGTTGGCCCAGCACTTCGGTGGTGACGGCGATGACGGCATGGGGCCGTACCACATTCTTGCCGCCGGTCGGGACGCTGTAGGAGCGTTTGGTGTCACCGGCGCTGGTGTGGGCGGTTTCGGTGAGCCGGTTGCCGACCTTGTCGAAGGTCCAGTCGCGCCAGTAGGGGGCCGGCCCGCCGAGGTTGGCCGTCGTGGGTGCGGTCTTGCAGTTGACGCCGACCTTCGGGGTCCAGGCGCTGGTGAGTCGGCCAAGCGGGTCCTGGTTGAAGCATTGGGTGTCGGTGGTGCCGACGGCGGGTTGGTCGGCGATGGAGGTGATGTTCCCGGCGTCGTCGTAGCTGTAGGTGCGGTTGGAGACGGTGCCGGCTGCGGTTTCGGGCTTGACGTAGGTGTTGGTGAGCCGGCGGGTGGTCAGGTCGTAGGTATTGGTCTCTTCGACGTAGTTGCCGGCGCTGCTTTTGCGGGTGAGCATGGTGGGTTCGCCATAGGCGGTGTACTGCTGTCCGCTGACGTAGCTGTTCCCGTAGGCGGAGCCGGTGGTGAGGGTGACGGGCAGGCCCGACGTGGAGTCGTAGGTGGTGGTGATGGTTTCACTGCCGGTGAGGTCACCGGCAGCGGGCATGGTGACGCTTTCGGGCGAGCCATCTTGTTCCCGGTAGCCGTAGCCAATCTCCCAAGTGGTGTTGAGGCCGGTTTCGGTAGGGGGAATGACGTACTGCACCGCGCCGGGCTGGTAGCGCTTGGTCCAAGCGAGGTACCGGATTTTGTAGGCGTTGGTGGAGCCTGGGGGGTCGAAGCGAGTGGCCTCGGTAACCTGCCCGCGGACCACTTCACCGCCGAACATGATGTCGGTCTTGTCGAACTTCCAGCTCGCCCGCTTCTTGTCGGGGGAGATGGTGTCATCGTAGAGGCCGACCTTGCGGCCGAGTTTGTCGTACTCGTAGGCGAGGACCTCGCCGCGATGGTCGGTGGTAGTGGCTAGGTCATCAGTGTCGTAGTAGGTACTAGTGGTAGTGCCGCGGTCAGGGTCTTCAGCCGAGATCTGGCGGCCCTTGACGTCGAAGGTGTAGACCCACTCGTTGCCATCAGCGTCTGCAACAGTGGTGAGTTGACCCTTGCGGTCGTAGCTGTACCTAGTGCTCTGGTAGGCGCCGGTAACGCCCTGGCTGGTCGTGTGCTGCCTCAGTTCGACAGTGCGTCCGCGGGCGTCCACAACCGTGGTCGTTGGCGTGCCGCCCGACGGGGGCGTGACCCTCGTCTGGTCTCCAAGGTAGACGGTTGTCGTGCGCCACTTTTCAACTTGGTTGATGACCCCATCGGTGCCGAGAAGAATCTCGCTTGTTGGGCGCGATGCATCGTCGTAAACGACTCGAGCTACTGCGGGGACAGACCATTCAGGTTGGCCCCACAGCGCACCCGAAGGTGCACCAACTTTCCCATGAGCGGGATACGAGGCTGACACTCTGCCCGATGAATCATAGAGAGTATCTGCGATAACCCGCTCACCGTTAGCGCCGGTGGACTGGGTCTGCCGGGGGCGCAAGAGCGCGTCGAAGATCTGATAGGTGGTCAGAAAACCGTTGCCAGCGTTGATGGTCCTTGTCTGCACCCAGGGGTAGGCGTCGCGGTTCGGCGCGAAGGAATAGGTGTAGGCGACCGAAGGTCGCGACTCGCGGTTCTTGCGGTCCCAGCCGATGGCCCAGACCTTAGCCACTCTACCGAGGGAGTCGTAAACAGCCTCATTGATTCGGCCATTGACGTCTAATCCCTTGACCACTGACCCCCAGTAGGGGGCTTGAGTAGCAGTGCTACTCCATGCGGCTCCGCCGTTGGGATCGGGAGCCGTGGTAGTGGTGGTGGCGATCGGGCCGGTGGCCGGTGTGTATGTGGTCGTGGTGGTGTTGCCGCGCGCGTCGGTGGCGGTGGCGATGCGGCCGAACGCGTCGTAGGTGCTCTGCGCGGTGGTCTGCCAGGTGGTGCCGGCGGACGTGGACCAGTCCTTGAGCTTTTCGACCTTGGTGACCGCCCCGTAGGTGGGTGCGGTGTTCGGGCTGGTGGCGCCGTCGTAGCTGTTACGGGTGTCGGAGATGACGTCTGCGGTGCTGGTCGGTGCGGTGCCGCAGGCCAGGGCCGTGGTCGTGGTCTGCTTGACCGTGCCGGTGATGTTCGCGTTGGTGTTGCGGTTGTAGGTCAGCTCGGTGCACTGCTCGTCGCCGGTGGCGGGCCACTGGCCGTCGTCCTGGATCCGGTCGACGGTGCCGTAGGTGTCGTTGAACGTCGACTGGGTGCGGGTGGTACGCCAGCCGCCCTGGCCGTCAACGCCGAGCGCGGTGCCCTGGTAGGTGGTCTTGGTGTTGACGAAGCGGGCGGTGACGATGTCGCCGTTGATGGTACG
Source organism: Micromonospora sp. CA-248089 (assembly GCF_050948515.1). Classification (NCBI taxonomy): domain Bacteria; kingdom Bacillati; phylum Actinomycetota; class Actinomycetes; order Micromonosporales; family Micromonosporaceae; genus Micromonospora; species Micromonospora sp. CA-248089. The sequence continues at coordinate 1,980,660 of NZ_CP192016.1, read as the reverse complement.
AGACGCGGTTTCCGGGGAGCGCCAGGGAACGTTGACGGTCTTGCTGACCGGCTTGCTGGTGGTGCCGTTGTAGACGACCTTTTCGCGGATCATGCCGGCGAACTGGTCCTCGTCGTAGACGGTCTCCGTGCCGAGCGAGGCGCCGATGGTGACGGTGCGGGTGCCGCCGCTGGGGTTGAGGCGGTCGCCGTGCATGCCCTGCAGGTAGGTGGTGTGGGTCAGGGTCTGCCTGGGGGCGTCACCGGTGCGGGTCTCGACGGTGCGGTAGCCGCGGAACTGGCTCCAGGTCTTGCGCTTGGGCTTGATGAGTCCGTCGTCGTCGGCGTAGTGCCAGGCCGGGTCGCCGAGGTAGTCGTAGAAGGTGTTCTGCACCGGCGCCTGATAGTCGTAGCCGTCAACGACTGCCGGTATGTCGGACTGGGAGACCTTCCGGACGACATACTTGTGCCACCACTCGGTGATATCCGATCCGCCCGGGTTGTAGGGGTCGGGGCCGATGACGGGGTAGCAGAGTTTGGTGTTGGTCTCCGGGGCGGAGGGCAGGTTGCTGGAGGAGCATTCGCGGTCGCTGTAGGTGACCTGGATCTTGGATCCGGTCTCGGTGATGATGTTGCCGATGCGGTTGCGGTTGTTCGTGGTGTTGTGGGAGGCAAGGACACGGTTCTGCAGGGCCGTGGGTTCGAACGTCACCGGCGGCATCACGACTGGGTCGAGGTTGTCCGGAGTGGTGGCGGTGGAGCCCGTGGCGGTGGTGTTCTTGACCAGGCCGGTGTGCACGATCGAGGCGAGCCACATGCCGGCGTAGTCGCTGCCGTCACCGACCGACGGGTACGTGTGGGTGAGCGTCCAGGAGTCGACGTCCTGCCAGGCGGGGGTGGTCTTGGTGGTGTCCCAGACCCGAGTTGTCACCTTCGCCAATCGCCTGGTCGACCAGAACGTCGGGGTGTTGTTGGTGCCGCAGTCGGCATCGTTGGAGGTGCATTCCTGGTCCCAGGGGACGTCTTTCCAGCTGACGCCGGGGCTGTGGTTGGTGCAGTTCGACTCGCAGCGGTCCAGGGCGGTGAAGGTGACCTGCCCGGTCGGGGTGATGGAGCGGCCGGTCGGACGGTCCCAGGTGCCGTAGTCGATGCGGCTGAGCGTGCCGCCGCGGGTGTAGACGGCTCTGTCGGTGGCCTTGTTGTTCTTGCCGTACCGGTTCGTCTCCGGGGCGTACCAGTAGGACATGGTGTTGCCGCGGGGGTCGACGACGTAGTCGAGGTTCCACCGCCACGCCTGGGTGCAGAACGAGGCCGCGAAGGTGCCGGCGTTGCAGGGCTCGTTGGTGTGGTTGCCGGCGACCGGGACGGTCCAGGTGGAGTTCGTGGCGGCGCTCTGGCCGGGCGGGTTGTTCAGGCCAAAGAAGTACTGGGTGCCGTCGGTCGTGGTGACCTTCCAGTGCTCGCCACCGTTGGCGCTGTTGCTCGCCCCGGGCAGCTTCTCGATCTTCGAGCCGTCCTCGTCGCGGGAGTGCCAGCCCTTACCAGCCTCGAAGACCAGCTCGCTGCCGCCGCCGTTGAGGGACATGGTGGCGTTGTAGGAGCGCCAGCACAGGTCGCCGGTCTTTACCGTGTTGTTGGCCGAGCCGGCCATGTCCTCGCTGCACGGCACGTAGCTGCGTTCGATGAACCCGGGCGAGAAGTCGAAGCCCTCGCCGACCCACGACGGTTGGCTGTTCTCCGCGCTGGAACGCCCATCGACGGCACCCGAGGAGTAAGCCAGGGACACCTTCGGCGCCAGCCCTGCTGCCGGGGGCACGCGCATGTCGTAGGACCAGGTGAAGTTGCCGGTCGATCCCCCGGAGGACCAGGTGGATGAGGCGGCCAGCGGCGTGGCGGAGTAGTCGCCCTGAACACCAGCGGCACCGGCAGCGAGGGCCATCACGGTCCCGGCCGGAGCTGCGGACACCCGCGCGCTCACGGTGCCGTCCGCGACCGAGTTGACGGACTTGACCGGCGTGGCCCGGCACTCAGACGCGACCGGGATCGTCAGGGCGCACGCCGGGAGAGTCCACAGTTTAAGCCGCGAGGACCAGTTGCCGCCGAAGGCATGACGGAACGGCTTGTAGTCGACGGTGACATCCACGTCCGCCGGCCCGGCGGCGCCGTCGGGGCGCAGGGTCAGCAACAGCCCATCACGCCACGCGCTGGGGCTCTTTCCGCGGTCGTGGACCTCGACGTCCACGCCGGTAACCGCACGCCCGGAGGGCGTCGCCGCGCGAGAGACTCGCACCGGCAGGCTGCCGGCGCGTACTGGAGCGGCGGAGGTGGCGCGGGCGGTGGCCGTCGGCAGGGCGGCTCGGGCGCGGCCCGGCGCCGGCCACACCGGCTTGTCCCACGTGGCGGTCTTGGCCGCCTTGGTGGGTAGCGCCTTCTGCTTCGCCGGGCCGCCGATGGAGTCGAGCTTCTCCGGCCGCACGCTCGGCAGCGACGGGCGGGGCTTGGCCTGCGCCGGAGGGACGGCGAGAACGCCGGCGCCGAGGACCGCGGTCACCGTCGCCGCGATCAGCCGACGCGTCGTAGACAGCAGACGAAGCCGGCGGGGGCGGCGGGGGCGGCGGGGGCGGCGGGTCAGAGTTAGCACCGTGAGCATCCCATCTCGGGTGGTCCTCCGGCGCGGCGCCGGCTTCTGATCGTGGCGGTGAACAGGCTTGTCGGCGGGCATGGTCACTCCTCGCCCGTCTGGTTGACCTGAATGTTGTAGAGGTCGCGCACACCGCCGTCGGTGAACGCGCCCTGGTAGGCGACCACGTCGTCGACGCCGCCGGTGAGCCAATCGGTGAACCCGGTGGGCTGGTCGGAGCGGCCCACGACGAACGGGCCGGTGGCGTTCCACCGCTGCCACGCCGAGACCATCGCCGTAGTGGCCTTTAGCTCCCCGTCGATATAGAGGCGGATCTGCCGGCGCTCGGCGTCGAGCACCCCGGTCAGTTGATGCCATTCGGTCGGATCGACGGCGGTGGTTGCGGCGGTGGTGATGGCGGTGGTGTTGGTTGCCCCGGCGCGGAGGGTGAAGGCCCACTGCCCGCCGGAGGTGTCACGGAACTGCAGGTCGAAGCCGCTGTAGCCGGAGCTGTGGTCCTGCGACAGGATCGTCTGCCGGCCAGTCGCCGCGTCCACCCGCGCCCATGCCGAGACCGTGAACGACGCGTCGGTGCGCACCACCGCCCCGTCACTCCAGTTTGGGGTGGCCTCGTCGCCGAGGTTGTCCTGGGCGCGCCCGTACTCCTGGGTCACCTGGTTGTAGTGCGGGTCGCTCGGGTCCTCGACGAAGTGTGTCCCGTCCAGCAGGAGTGCCTTGTTGCGCTGCCCGTAGCCGACCCAGCTGCCGTCGGTCAGGGCCAGCCGTCGGCTGTAATCGCCCGCCTCGTTCACCCGGCAGGCCGAAGAGGACGGGTCGGTGCTGGCCTCATAGCAGGGGTAGGCGTTCTTGAAGTCCCACGCCGATGTCCTCGGCGCGCTGACCATGCCGGGCTCGTTGAACGGGTATGCGTCCGTCGCGAGGCTGCCGGTGAAGTCCTGCGCCACAAGGACCCGGTCGTAGACCTGCACGTCGGCGATCGAGCCGGTGAACCACTTGGCCGGTGCGGCGTTGAAACCGCGACCGATCGAGAAGACCCCGGTCGCCGCCCACGGCGCGGCAGCCCGGTCGGCGTCACCGACGAGGGTGCCGTTGACGTAGAGCAGCATCTTGCCCGACGGCCGGTCGAACACCCCCGCGAGATGCGTCCACTTCCCTACGTCCGCCGACGTCAGCGCGGCGACTGCAGCTGCGGAGCGGGTGGTGCTGGCCTGGTCCGGGGTGTCCTTCATGACAAACGCCCACCGCGGCGTCAACGGCGACCCTGCCATCCGGACTCCGAGCTGGAACCCGGCGGCGCTCGTGCCGTCCTGGCTGACCGCGACGTTGTCCTCGCTGGCCGGCAGCGCCGACAGGCGCACCCACGCGGTCACGCTGAACGACTCCGTCGTGTTCACCACCGACTGGTGGTGATTTACCGCCGAGGACGATCCGTTGAACGCCGGGCTCGACGCCCCCGGCAGCCGCAGGCCCGGGGACCAGGTCACCCCAGCCAGGGCCAGCGGCGTGGTGATCGTCGCTTCGGCCCGCTCGTCTGTCAGCGCCTGGGTCTGGGTGACACCTGGACTTTGCTCAAGTTTCCACCAGTTCGTCGGCGGTGCCGGCCGGTCCACGATGAACGCCATCGACCCCTGCCCCTCCGTCTGCGCCGAGTTGATCGCCGAGACGTACAGGATGTTCTCGCCGTACTTCGGGGCCGTCAGGGTCACCGACGCCGTGCGGACGCCGGTGCCCGTCGCGGTGATCTCCGTCGTGGGAGGAAAGGTCCAGCCGTAGCGAAACTTCACCACCGTCGACGTGTTCGACGACAGCGTGAACACGCCCTTCTCCCCCGGCCCGGCCGGCATCGTGGTTGCCGTCGCGGTCACATCGGGGTAACTCACGTCGGTCTTGAACTCACACCACGCCGACCACACGCTGGCCAGGTTGTACGGTGCCGGGTCGGTGGCCATCGCCCGGAACGCGTACGACTTGCCGTTGACCAGGCCCGACAACGCCGCCGTGGTAGACCGGCCACCGGCCGGTACAGACGCCCCCGTCGGCGCGGTCTTACGCGGAGTGCTGTCGTTGTAGGTCCCCGACGCCGGGATCTCCAACCACTCCCACTTCGTTCTCAACGCCTGCGTGCCATCCGCGTCCGGGAAGACTCCCGACAGCGTCGGCGCCAACGTGCCGATCACCGACCGGACACCTGGCGAACAGGCGGCACCTGTCGTCTGCAACCCGTACGGCTGCCCGGGGTAGGAGCTGTAGTCCACAATCAGCTTCACACTGTTCGGGAAGAACTTCTTCCACCGCTCCTGGGTGGTCTCACCGCTGCCGTTACCCGCGCACGCGCACAACGCCAACGTGATGTATGGAGCTGAATTCGCCGCGTGGTCCTGGATCTTGCTCGTAATAACCGAGCTTTCGAAGTTCACGGTCATATCCGGGTCCTTCTCGCCGCACCCGTCAGCCTCGTTGCCGTGCGAATAGGCGTTCTCGATCGCCTGCTTCATCACCGGCGACCACTTCGTGCGGGGAGTCGACGAGATCGGACCCGCGTGCCACAGGTAGGTGATCGTGTCATCGCAGGAATAAGAGTGATCCAACGTCGCCTGCACGTAAGCTTTTGAGATGAACTTCTTCGCGATGCCCGTAAGCGGGAAGTCGAAGAACGACCGGTACACCGCCCCGCTCTGCGGGCTCTTGCCTACACGGGCAACACTCACGTCACCGTTGGAGGAATTGTCGTTCGTCGCGTACGCCCACCGGCTCTTACCCGTCGACCACGGCGGGTCGATGAAAACCGGAAAGACCACGTCCGCGCTGGTCAGCATCGACTGATCGGGATGCAGCGTGATATCCCCTTCGACGGTGACCTCCGTGCGCACCGGGGCAGTCACCGCAGCGTCACCAGGACCGGCGGGCGTAGACTCATCCCCCGCTGTACCAGCAATGCGAGCCGCCGTCCGCGTCCGCGACGCCGAACCCGGCGTCGAGTCCCACATCGTTGCCGCCGCCGATTCCGCCAGCACCTCGCCGCCGGCGACGGCCCGCAGCTCCCCGTCACCGACCCGCACCGCCCGCGCATCCCCACCGACGTCGAAGCGCAGCTGACGCAATGTCGGATTAGCCGCCGCCTGCGGGGTCTTTACCACCAGCACATGCGAGAAACCAGTCCACGTGGCCCGCACCACTAGGTCTACATCCGGCAGCACACCCGGATACGTCGCCGAGTCCCCGACGATCGCCGGTGCCGGCAACGCACCGCCCTGCCACGACAGGCTGAAACTCTTGCCCTGACGTACCAACGTCGCCATCGGCCCGCTACCACCAGCCGAGAAGCGCACGTCAGCCACCGACACCGCCGGCCGCCACAACCCGTCACCACCGCGCGTAAGAGACAGATCCAGCGGCGCCCACGACCCGTCCGCGCGACGCGCACGCTGCGGCACCACCGCCGACTCCTGCTGGAACCCGCCATCCGGCAACGCGAAGACCTGCGTCAACTCCGAACGCCCTGCGGCGACCTCTACCCGCTGACCGGTCTCCTCCGCCAACCGCGACGCCGCCCTCGCATCCCTGGCCGTCAACGGTTCCTTCGGCGCCGACGTCGCCGCCGACACGGCAGTAGACGGCACCACCACAACGCCGGCGACCAAGGCCATCGACAGCAGCGCAGCCCACCACCGATACGGTCGACAAACGGCCGAGAACAAACCGACACGACGTCGGGCAGCAGTCACCACAGGTCCCCCGTTGATCACACGTGATGAAGTCGCCGAACTGTAGAGACCCGGATCGACAGATGTAAAGATCCCTCACAAGCTGTGAGGACAAATCAGACAACAGGCCTCGGGACCGGCAGGCGTCTCACCCACCGTGAGCGCTGCCGCACGCACTACCGGCGCAACCTGCTGATGAAGGCGCTGCAGTCCACGCATCCGTGGATCGCCACCCTCGTCCACGCGATCTTGGACCAGCCCGCCACCGACATCGTCCGAGCCCAGTTCCAGCGGGTCGTGACCACGATCGAGGCGAAGTTCCCGGCTGCGGCCCGCGCACCTCGACGCCGCCCGCGACGAACTCCTAACCTTCACCGGCTTCCCCGCGAGATCTGGCGTCAGATCTGGTCCAACAACCTGCAGGAACGGCTGAACAAAGAGATCCACCGGCGCACCGACGTCGTCGGGATCTTCCTCAACCGGCCCGCGATCATCCGCCTCGTCGGCGCCGTCCTAGCCGAACAGACCGACACCCTGCACGAGGGCCGACGTCCGGTAGAGCACCGACATAGCGGCTTCGCCTGACCACTTCAAGCCCTGCCGAAGAGGTCACCGCCCAGGAAGCCCTGGTCAGATGGCTGCTAGTGGGATTCGAGTCTCAACTGCCGGATTGCCTACCAACTCCGCCGTGACGGATCTAGAGCCGCACATCGATGCAGGATCGTCCCGGCGACTTACGTCGGCGAACCCAAGACAAGAAGCCGGCAGCAGGCAGGGGTCGCGTCCGCGCGAGTGGTGTAAGAGACGGCCATCGCGGGATCCGGTCTGATGTTATGCGGCGATCGGGGCGGGGTCGGTCTGGTCGGTGACGTGTTGGTCGGTGTCGATCGTGACCATGCGGGCTTTGGCGAGTAGTTCCAGGCCCATGTAGCGGCGTCCTTCGGTCCACTCGTCGGTTTGCTCGGCCAGGACGGCGCCGACGAGGCGGATGATCGACGGCCGGTTGGGGAAGATCCCGACGACGTCGGTGCGGCGGCGGATCTCCTTGTTCAACCGCTCCTGCGGATTATTCGACCAGATCTGACGCCAGATCTCGCGCGGGAAACCGGTGAACGCGAGGAGGTCATCCCTGGCGGCGTCGAGGTGCTCGGCTGCGGCTGGGAACTTCGCCTCGATCGTGGCCACGACCCGCTGGAACTGGGCTCGGACGGCGTCGGCATCCGGCTGGTCGAAGATTGTGCGGACGAGGGTGGCGATCCAGGGCTGCGCCGACTTGGGCACCTTGGTCAGCAGGTTGCGCAGGTAGTGGGTCCGGCAGCGCTGCCACGCAGCGCCGGGCAGGGCCGCGCCGATCGCGGACACCAGGCCGGCGTGGGCGTCGGAGATGACCAGACGCACCCCGGTCAGGCCGCGGGCGGTCAGCGACCGCAGGAACGCCAGCCAGCCGGCGCCGTCCTCGTCGGAGGCGACGTCGAGGCCGAGGACTTCGCGTTGGCCGTCGGCGTTGACGCCGACAGCGATCAGCGCGTGGACGTTGACGGTGCGGCCGTGCTCGCGGACCTTCATCGTCAGCGCGTCCATCCACACGAACGTGTAGTGGCCTGAGTCGAGGGGTCGGTTGCGAAACGCCTCGACCTGGGTGTCGAGGTGGGCGGCCATCTCCGAGACCTGCGACTTCGACAGCTGCCGGATCCCGAGCTGCTCGACCAGCTTCTCCACCCGCCGCGTCGACACCCCCAGCAGATAGGAGGTGGCCACGACCGACACCAGAGCCTGCTCGGCCCGCCGACGGTGGGTCAGCAGCCAGTCCGGAAAGTACGAGCCCTGGCGCAGCTTGGGGATGGCCAAGTCGATCGTCCCGGCCCGGGTGTCCCACTCCCGAGGCCGGTATCCGTTACGCGAGTTCACCCGCTCGTCGCTGCGCTGCCCGTAACCGGCACCGCAGATCGCGTCCGCTTCCGCGGACATCAACGCCTGCGCGAACGTTTTGATCATCGCCTGCAACACGTCCGGCGACGCGCCCTCGATCTGCTCGCGCAGCAGGTCAACAGGGTTCACACTCTCTGATGCGGCCATCGCGTTCTCTCTTCCTTCTCTGACTTGGTCGTCTTGAAGGATCGACGCGATGGCCGTCTCTCATCTACGCAACACGCCCATCACGGGCAAGTCGTACACCACTCCAGCGGACGCAACCCAGGCAGGCGGGGGAGCAACCGGCGATGACCACTTCGGTCTTCTCTGGGAGTTCACTGCCACTCGCTCGCCAGCATCCTCGCACTTCACGGTCCCTCTCCGCCCAAAGCCAGTGAGCACTTCGGACACGGTGACCACTTCGCCACGCTGCACCCAATCTGCACCCACCTGCAAGGCATCAAAACTCATAAGGTCCTTACCGCCTTGAGCTGCGGATAACCCCCTACCAGGCGACATAGAGCGCCGTTGACTGCTGTTCGCTGCCGTTGAGTGCAGTTGTGTGAAACAGGACGCTCCGCCCACTCTGAGCTGCGAAAACACAAGACTGCAGGTCGCGGCGTACGCCGTTGGGTGCCGTTCGGTGCCGTTGAGTGCAGTTCGACGCCGTCCAGTGCACCCGGCTGCTCCCAACCTGCTCCCCCGATCCGGCTCACATCGACCCGCGGTCAGCCGGGGCAGTCTGCCTAACGCAGGGCCGCCCGGATACGAAGCGAGCGACCCGACGACAGTGGGAACGGACGGTGACGAGCACGCGGACGCCGCGCTTTGTTAGCGGCATGTGCGGATGCCTGATCTGGGCCACACTAGGGGCGTTTGCTCAACCGAAGCACCCATTGCTGGGTCCGCCTACCGTCGGGAAGAGACCCACAGGCGAGACTTCGGAGGGTTGAAATGAACTGGTGGGACGTGACGGCCGGAGCCGTCGCTGGGCTGGTGCTGCAGAACGTCGCCTACCCTTCGGCTCAGAGCCGGTACGAGAGGTGGCGAAAGCGCCAGCACTTTCGGGCCGCCGAACGCGCCAGTCGGATCATGGAAGAGCGTTTCGGCTCTCTCGTACTGGTCCAAGCTGGCTGGGGCGAAGACGGAACATTCAACCACGATGCAGTGACGCTTGAACTCGGCGGCGACTTCGACATCAACGACCCACGCGTGACGGCCATCCGCGACCAGCACAGGCCACAGTGGCTGTCCGACGGCCTCGAAGACGGGCAACAGGTCGGCATCGCCACCCTGCGCATCAGTCGGGTCAGTGACCGGCCCGAGGACGACCGCGCGGGCCGAAGCCACCGCATCGCCTGTCAGATGCACGTGTACGGCTACTTTAGTTTTCTGGCCACCCACCGTCTCCTGCTTACCGGTGATGCGGAGGAACGGGAAGTTCTAAAGGGGATTGCCGGCGAGCCGAACTGCGCGGAGCCAATCCACGGATTCCCGAACCCGTTCAGCGTCGGTCTCTCAGTATTCTGCGAGGACGGGGACTACCTCGCGCTCACCCGTCGGACCACGAGCATCGGGGCTGGCGGTGACTGGCACGGCGGCAAGGTCTTTAACGCAGTCGGCGAGAACGCTGCGCCCCGCGACTTCAGTCCTGGACTCGACGGCACCGTACGGTCGACGCCATACCTCATTGCCCAGCGCGGTCTGAGGGAGGAGTTGGGCCTGCCCATGGTTGAGATCGACGCAAGCGAGATCCGACTGCACAGCCTGGCCTATGCCATTGATCTGCGTGACCACAAGTTCTTCGGTTACGTACTTACCCGGCTCTCCCGGAGCGACCTGCAGGACGCCTGGCGCCACGCCCCCGACCGAACGGAGTCAACCGGAAGCGACCTCGACTTCCACTCCGTCCAAACCGAGGCGGACACTCGGCGGCTGTTGCGAAGAGTCGTGGACGAGGCGGAACGCTGGGCGCCGGAGGCCGTATTCTGCGCCATTCGTTCGGTGCTGGTCCGGCGTTTACTCCCCCCCGCCGAGGTGAGCCGCATCCTGAGGTCCAGGAGGTGAACGGGGTCGCCACCGGTCGTCACCGCCATGAACAAAGGCAACCCCGGCTTCCCGACCGCGGCGAGCAGCGCCCACACATCGGCATGACAGTGTGCGGCGCCAGGCGCTCGCCCTGCCTGTCGCGCAGCCAGTGCCGCCCGGCCGCGTCAGCGGCCTCGACGTCAGCCTCGAATCCGTGACGCGCTTCCACGACAGCCGTCTCACGCGCTCATCAGCTCTCAGGCCTGCGCTTTCCGCTCGTGTTTGCGGAGGTTTCGCAGCGTCTTCAGCGCCTTCTTGGCGGCGGTACTGACGTGCGCGCCGGTTCGCACCGTGGCGTGGTCCTCGGCGGCGAGGTGCGTCAGCAGCTTCTCGGCTCGTTCGTCGCCGGTGGCGCCGAGTGCCCGTGCTGCCCAGAAGCGCACTTCGGGATCGTCGTGTGAGGTCGCCCGGATCAGACGGTCGAACGTTTTGGTTGCGGGGTACGCCAGCGCGGCCGACAGGTAGCCGGCACGCACGGGCCGGCGGGGCGACTCCAGCGCGGTCCACAAGTGCTCAATCGCCTCGTCGTCACCGATGTCGGCCAGGGCGTATGCAGCAGCTGCTCTGACGTGCTCGGCTGGGTCGTCGAGCACTTGCGCGAGAGGCGTGACCGCGGTGGGGTCGCCTATCTCTCCCAGAGCTTCGCAGGCGCTCTCGCGGATAAGGGCGTCCGGGTGGCGAAGTAGGTCGATCAACTGTGGGGCGGCCGTCTGAATGCGCAGGATGCCGCAGCTGGTCGCCGCCCACGCCTGGCATCCGTACTCCTCGTCGCAAAGCGCAGCACGAAGCGCCTCGGCCAGCGACTCATCGCCGAACAGCACAAGGAGATTCAACGCGCGGGAGTAGATCTCGGGGTCGAAGTTGCGGTACCCGGTCACGATCTCCCTGAGGACCTGCTTCGCGACCGCGTCACCTCTCTCGGCCCCAGCCAAGAGCGCATTTAGTGCCTCCAACCGAACCTCACGGTCACGGTCAGTCAGCTCACAGAGTCGGTCGCGCACAGGAGACAACCTAGATCCGCCAGCCAGGCTGCGGCCAGATCATTTGTCAAGCACCTTGTGGGACGGGTCGGTCAAGCAACAACCGGGACTGGGCAAGCGCGCCAACCCCTGTCCTCCGTCGACTAATCTGCGGCACCTACGCGCACTGATCGCGGCTACTTAGTGAGTGTTTGAGATTCCGGCTCAGGTGTGGGTTGCCTGGGCCGGTTTCGTGTGTCGGGCCAGGCGGGTGACCATGACGTGGATCATGGCCCAGGTAACGAAGGCGGCGTGGCTGGCCGGTAGGCGTTCGTAGTCGCGGACGCAGCGGCGTTTCTTGCTGATCCAGGCGAAGGTGCGTTCGACGACCCAGCGGCGGGGCAGCACGACGAAGGTGTGTTGTCCGGGGAGTTTGTGGACCAGGTGCACGGTGAGGTCGAGGGCGTGGCGGGCCCAGGTGCTCAGGGTGCCGATGTAGCCGCCGTCTGCCCAGAGCAGGCGTAGGCGGGGGTGGAACAGCCGGGTGCGCCAGAGCAGGTCACGGGCGATGCTGCGGTCATTGACGTGCGCGCCGGTGACCATGACGGCCAGGAGTAGGCCCATGGTGTCCACGACGATGTGGCGTTTACGGCCGTTGACCTTCTTCGCCACGTCGAAACCGCGGCTGTGTCGGGGCACGGTGTCCGCGGCGCGCACCGACTGAGAATCGATCGCTCCGGCGCTGGGATGCGCGTGCCGTCCGGCGGCGGTACGGCACTGCTCCCGCAACCGGTCGTGCAGACGCATCAACGTGTGGTCATCGCGCCATCGAGCGAACCACCAGTACACCGTCCCCGGGGGCGGGAACTCCCGCGGCAGGGCCCGCCACGGACAACCGGTGCAGGCCACATACAAGATCGCCGTGACGATCGCCCGCATCGGATGCGACGGCGGCCGCCCCCGCCGACCGACCGACACCGGCGTGACCAGCGGCGCGATCAACGCCCACTGCGCATCGGTCAGATCACCGGGATACCGCCGCCGCACCGCCCGTTCCCGTTCCCGCCGCACCCGCTGCGACGGATAACGGCGGGGCGACGCGGACGGCGTGACAGTGATCGGGTACAACGTCATCAGAAGGCCCTCGGTATGGAAACGGTTGGCTCGACACCACCGGACCTACCGAGGGCCTTCCCTCACCTCAACCCAACACGCCGCCGCACCCCAAATCTCAAACACTCACTTAGCGGATGGTACCGGCCTGTTGAGCGGAGAGTCGGTGCTGACGCCTTCGGGTCCGCCGAAGAGGTCATTGAGCAGAAAGCCCTGGTCAACACGAGACCCGTGAGATCCGAGCTTCAATGTGTGAGATGGCGGCTCGAGCTTGAAGGGCCCGGTGCAGACGCGTACGTCGATCGGAGTCGCATCGTCACCGATTGGCTGAGTCGGCCGGCGCGGCCGTCGAAAGGACGGCCAAGTAGTCGACCTCCAGCCTGACCACTTCGGTCTTCCCGTGGCCGCTTGCTCAAGCCGTCCTAGTGACGCCAACGCCCCGCTCAGCAACCGTTGGACTCAACTGCTCCCGATCCGCTCCCACGGCCCGCTTGTCAACCCGACAAGCTCAGAAATGCCGCGCCTATCAGCGGCAAAAGCGCGCACGTGACCTTGGTCAGCGCGTCCGATCGAGCTATCAAGCGCACGAGGGCCGGTGCGGGTCCAGCAACTCGGTGATGCGGCCGCGGTCAAGGACTTCGATGAGTGCGTTGGTACCGCGATCGACCTTGACCGCAATCTCCTTCGGGTGCAGAGGGATCAACGCGAGCAACGCGATTCGCATGCCGCCGCCGACGTCGATCGTCCGGGCCTCTGGCGGCACCCGCAGCATCGGCGTGACGACGACTCCAGCGAACGGGGTGTCCGTAGCGTACGGCTGCGCGGGATCGCCGTTCGGCACGGAATGCCATTCGCCGATCCACGTTCCGTACTCGTGCGGCAGCCGAGCAACCTCCTTGAGAATCCGCAACGGCCACCCGGATTCGTCGCCGAGCCCGGCTACCTCGGTCAGCGGCCAATCCGCCGGGAGGCTGAGCATCAGTTCGGCGTACGGGCGGATGCCGTGGCCCTCCGGGACCGTCATCGGCAGCTCACTCATCCCAGAAGTGATCAGCGTCCGGTACGGACGTTCCGCGGTCGGAGCCACGACATGGACATGCACACCGACCAGGTGCGAGGCGACCTCGTGGTAGACGAACTCGACGGGTCCGAAGTGTTCCTCGATGTGTCGGTCGATAGCGTCGGCGAAGGCCGGCTGCGGCCCTTGCGCCGGTACGAACCCGTCGTGCAGCGACTGATGACGGAGGACTCCTGACCCGCGCGACTCGTCCATGGCGACGCAGCCTATGTAAGGGTTCAACGAGGGCGCGACCGGGCACGCCCATCGGCACATCCGGACGCTGGCGAACGGCGCCGACGGCACTTGGGTGACGAGCGCTTCGCGGCAGATCCGCGCATGAGCGGACCTACGCTTACATCCATGGACGGCCGCTTTTATCGGCGTCGCTGGGACGAATCGCGCGGCGACGAGTTCGACGCTTGGGGACACTCAGTCTGGTACTTCGAGGTGGATGACGACGGTTGGCCGGTTCGGCAGGTCGAGGTGTACGACCGCGGCCCAGTCCTCCGGTACGGGCCCGGACATGAGGCAGACCAATACGGCGGCCTCGGGCAGGCGAGCCTGGATGATCCTGAAGAAGACTGGAGCCCGTTCGTCGTCACACGAGACGCGTTCGAGCACGTCTGGGACTCCGCTGGCGGGTGGCCCGCCGCGCGCCTCGCGCATGTGACTGCATGGGCCCCCCGCTGGCTAGGGTCGTCTCAGGGAGAGCCGGGGCAGTAGCACCGCAGTTGAGGGCGGAGTTCGTCGGCGCGTTCGTGGCGGATGGCGTGTGCCCGACTGCGGACTTGTTGCAGTTGGCCGGCGGTCAGGCGGCGGGCGTTCCAGATCAGCTCGGCGGCCTCGGCTGCGTCTGGGTGGGCTGGCGGGCGGTTGCCGGGCAGGTCGATGCCGGTCAGCGCGCTCAGATCGCGGGATGAGATGTCAAGGAAAGAGGCGAACCCGGCAAGGAGGTCGGATGTCAGCGGCTTCCTGCCGTGTCCGATCGCGCCGATCGTTGACGCCGACAGCACATCGCGGCGGCCGAGGCCGTACAGGTATTTCGCAGCACCTAACCAGCTGAGGTTGCGGTTGTGCAGCAGGCGCACTACCAAGCCGCCAGCGTTGTTCGGGTACTTCTGATACGGCGGCGTTGGTGTCGACGGCCCCTGCGGGCGGCGTTGCTGGGGCAGCGACCGGACGAACTGGTGCAGCTCCGGTACGGCCCGTGGCAGGTGCGTCAGGGACCATGACAGCGAACCGGGATCGCCGGCTGCGGCCGCGTCCAGAGGAGCGAGATCGTCAGGCACCCGCTGACCCGCGATGACGAACACGTCGCTTGCATGCAGGCCGAGGACGGGGGCAAGTCGGCGCAGCAGTGACGGATCGGGCTCGCCGCCATCGAGCACCGATGTGATCACGGGCTCCGGGACGGCCGCTCGGCAGGCCATGGAATTGACGTCAACGCCACGCAACTCGGCCAGCCGCATCAACTGCACGCCGAACGCCGGCAGGGTCTCCACCATCCCAACCTACGGCCCAACTCGCTGGCCCTGCCTCTCAGACCGCCAATCAGCCGAGGAACCACTGTCGCCAGGCGGATCAGGCGCTCGGACGGCGGCATGAGCGAGCTTTTGGCCAGGGCTGGCCAGGCCCTGCCGGGCAATCTAGGCTCCTGGCGCACGGATGCAACAACGAGGTATCCGTGTTGGGCGATACGCAATCCACAGGCAGGGCTGGAAGACGGGGCGGTCGATGAGCGGTGAACAACGAATCGACCACGCCCGGCTGCTCTACGAACGAGCGGTCTTCGACGGCGACGCCGACGCGCTGGGGATCGCCGGGCGGGAACTGGACGGAGTCGAGGCAGATCTCGCCCTGGCCCGTGGCCGGATCCTTCATGCACGGTCCCTTGAGGACGGTAACGAAGATCCACACGAGCTAGCGCTATTCGAGCGTTCGACCACCTAAACCACCGACCGATTAACATCGACATCCGTAGCTGCATGGTAGGCTCAACACCGACATCGATCATGCCGATGAGCTGCTGAAACTTCAGATGAGGCAACTACGGCTGGAGTACTAGGCATCTCCAACGATCACCTGTCTGAGCACCAGAAGTAGCGAGCAGCACCGGTCTGCCTGGCGGTGGCGTGCTCCTCGAAGAACCACTTCAGTGCGTCGAGAGTGCGGAAGGCGCCCGTACCGATGGCACGCCGTCAGCAGGTACAGGTGGGCATCGGCGGTGTCGATCGTCTCGGGCTCTTCGCCGCCGGGGCCGGCATCGTCCACCGCAATCCCCATATCGGCGGCGGTGCCCATCCATGAGGGCGATTTCCGGCGGACTACGCCAAAAGATAGCCTCACCTGCGTGTCGGCTGAAAAGCTCGCGGCTGAGACCGAGATCGCCTCACAGGTGCAATCCGCCCTCACTGAGATCGCCGCTGTAGCGGTCTCCCAGCCCGGCCCCTCCGAAGAGCGCGTGACCGCGATGATGGACCGGCTCCAGCAAGACGAACTCAGGGCACTCGAGCCCTTCTTCCGGCACACGATCGGGGCGTTTCTCCGCAAGCGCCGGGACCGCCTCCTGCTGCACTTGGAGAAGAAGCTCACTGCGCCGAAGCCGGGAATCCCTCCACGTCCGGCGGTACCCACACCGGCGACCGTCTTTCGGCGGAACACCCCAGCCACGACGGCATCCCAGATTCCGACCGCCCGCCCCGTGAAGCAACCGGTCACGCAGGCAGAGGTGGACGAACGGATGGCAGACCTCGAGGAGGCTCTCAACAAGCTCAGCGAGAAGCACATCTTCCAGTGGCACACCTTCTACCGCGACTGGCTGTCCGAGGACTTCGACTGGTTCCTGGATGCACTCGCGAGCTATGTGCGCTATCCGCAGGTGCTGGAAAAGATTCACGACGCACTCGCGGCCCACTCGGCGGAAATCTTCGAGAAGGGCAGGCGCCATCAGATCAATCAGGGGGAGACCGAGCAGTACGCGATCGACAAGTCGCTCAAGGGTCTGCAGAGCTTTCTCGACCTGCCGATCGAGTTCTACTCGGCCCGGCTGCCGAGTGCGGTGGACACCAGGCGGGCGACGAGGCTGCGGGCGCTCACGTCCACCATGCTCTCGGCAATCTTGACCGGCTACACCCAGCTCGACTTCGGCACGTACACCGGCGGTGCGGTGCTCGCCCGCTACCCGCGGTCGTGGGCGCACACGCTCGCCTTCTCCACCCCCGACGACCTGGACGCCCTGCTGGGGCTCATCGAGCACAACGACTTCGCGCGCAGCCTGATGTTCTACCTCACGCCGCTTGTGGAGGCGATCGAATCGCTTGGTGAGGGCAGGGAGCACATGCCGCTGCCCGCACTCTCCCAGCTCCGGTCGGATGCCGGGCTGATGAACATCTGGCTCAGACCCTCGGCGCTGTCCCCGTACCCCCAGCTGATCGAGCTTGAGTGCTATCTCGGCGATCGGTACGTGCGACAGCCGGATCTGCTGGAAGCCGCCCGCCGGGGCGTCACAGTCGCGGTGGTCCCGATCAGCACCGGCCCCGCACACCGCGTGCAGGACGACCCGCGGCTGCAGCAGATTGTCGTGCCCGCCGAGGCAGACCTGTCGAAGGTACCGAGCATCCGTGACGCAATCAGGGCACCCCTGGTCGGCAGGGCCTACCACCAGGGCACCGCCTCGTCGCGCCGGCAACCCCTGGGCCACAACGTCGCCAGGGCGTTCCCGCGGGACAACCCCAACCTCCTTCCCTACTACATCGTCCATCGTCAGACGGTGCGGGACCTGTTCCGCACATTCGAGAGCCGCAGCGGCGTCCGCCTCTGGTGCAGCGTGCGTCGCAGCGGCAAGACGACTGCGGGAGCACGGCTCGACGCCGACACGACCACGGGGCAGGTGACCGTCGTCAAGCAGACCTGTGACACTACGGGCGAAACCCCCAACGACAACATGTTCTACAAGCAGGTGCAGGCCGCCCTGACTGCTGGCAACTGGTTGCCGGAAACGTTCTTCAGGGATCTCATCCGGCGGTGCGGTGACGGCCAGGCAATCTCCGACCGCACGGTCTTCGTCCTCGACGAGTACGAAACGCTCTTCGGTGCGCTTAGCGCGTCCCTGCGGCGGGACAACGACCTGCGTTACTTCGTCGTGCAGCCCCTTCTCAACCAGATGGTCGAGTTCTCCCGGGAGAACCTCATCATCTTTCTGGGGCAGCAGCCCAACGCCCACTACATCCTGATGGATCAGAACCAGCTCAGCCCCTACGTGCAGCAGGACTCCTTCCCCCTGTTCGACCACAAGCAGGGAGAGCCCCGGGAAGAGTTCGCACAGCTCATCCGGAAGGTGCTCACCAATCCGGTGAACCCGGACGCGTCTTTCGTCGATGCCGTTTACCGCGAGACCGCCGGCCACCCGTATCTCACCGTTTCGATACTGTCGGGGCTTGTCGACTGGCTCATCGAGGAGAAACGGCCCGTCAACAAGCTCGAACTGACGCGAGACGACTTCGACCAATTCGCCGCGACCCGGCTGCGGCCCGCCGCGGTGAGCCTCAACCGGGACTACGGCATCTTTCACGAGGCCGCCCGTGAGGCGCTCAGCGAGGCCGGACGCCAGCGATCGCCGTGGCTGCACGAGGTCTACGCCGTACTACGCGCCGTGGCACGGTCCTCACCGGAGACCCTACGCTGCACCCGGAGGGACTTCGAAGAGATCGCCGCGCAGGTGTCGGACGGGATCGACGCCGGGCGGCTGCTGGCCACATCCAGCGACAGCAACTTCCTCGCCTACGACGACCAGCACGTCTGGCCCCGCATCCGGCTGCTCGGCCGGATCGCCGCTGTCGCGCAGGGAGGAGTTAAATGACTGCGTACATCGACGAGCACATGTCGCCGCACCGGCTGGCCCAGGTCGTGGCCGACCGCCTCGATACCGAGGAGTCGCCGGTCGCCGGTTACTGGTACGAGGTCCGCGGCGATCGGGGCACGTACGCGGACGAGCTGCGCAGGCTGCTCGCCGGCAGCCCCGTGGTGGTCCTCGTCGTCCGCGAGGTCGTCTTCGACAACCCAAACGCCGTGCAGGCGGAGTTCGTCGACCTGATCGACAAACACCGCGACGAGTTCGAGCAGGTGCTGGGTGCCCTGCCCGAGTACGCACCCGTGGTAGCAGTCGTGCTGCTGACCCGCCGCGTACCGGCGGTGCCGCAGTTGGCGTCGCCGGCCATCATGCCGGGGTGGTTCCCCCGTGTGGGCGGCACCGTCGTTCCCGTCTACCTGCGGGACCTCACGTGGACCGGCGGTGCGGCGATCGACTGCAGCGAGTCCGCGGTCCCCGAGATCTGCAGCGGGCTGTTCAGACTGGACGACGCGCTGCTTGACCGGCTCACCTGCGTCCACGCCGCAGAGCCCGCGGCTGCCGACGCCTTCTGGGAGCGGGTGCGTTTCGACGACGGGTACGACTTCGCCGCCTTCCTGTCCCGGTCCCGCCGCTCTCGTGCCGCCGTACGCAACAGGCAAGCGTTCCGTCCCGACGCCCGGAACGGCACCACCGTGGTCGCGCGACTCTGGAAGATGGTCCAGCGGACGTCGCCCGAGGCGCTGGGCCGCGCCGGCGCTGATCTGGCGAAGGCCCTGCGCCTGCCCGAGCCGCTGGATCGCGACTGGCATCAGCCGTTCGTATCGGTGCTCGGGCGACCGGCCAACCGGCCGCCGGCGATGGCCACTGCATTCGCCAGCAGTGTGCTGCGGACCGTCGCCGCGAGTGCCCAGTTCATCACCGTCGCCGCACACGCCGACGACTACGGCGCCTATCCGGTGACTCTCCTACGCTCGACCTCCCTTGACTTGCTGGTGGCAATGCGGGACGCCACCTCCCTGCTACAGACGCTCGATCCACCCCGGTCAACCATCCAGCCACAGTAACGGGCACCTCCGTATGCGGCCACCACACCCGGTCGACGGCGTAGCGCCCGCCAAGGCTCTCGGTCAGGGCTCTCGGTCAGGGCACCCGTTCATGCGCCGGTCCGCCGCCAACCAGCAGCACGGGATTCCGGTAGCCGACGCTCGATCATGAGCATCATTGACGCCGGGAGACCCGTAAGGTGCGGCGAATGGGGTAGGAGGCGCTCGGGCAGCATCAGTCCTGGACATGGCCTTCCCGCCGACCAATTCACCCCGCCGCAGAGCAGGTGGCGCCGGTGAAGCTGTCTCCCCGGCTCACCGAGCCCGACTGCCCGAGGCCAAGCAGTCATGATTGCGCGCCATCTACGACCGAGGACGTCCCTACAGCTACACCTACTACGACGTCTGACCGTCGCGGTCGTCGCGATAGCACCCATCCTTCGGCGGGCTCACGATCATCGGCATGAAGGACGTGAGCCCCCCTTGCAGGTAGTCGGCGCTCTAGCCAACTGTTTCTCCCAGCTCTCCCCGCCCTCGCAGCCGGGCATGACGATCAGCATGCACGAGGGCCGGCCCACCGTAGGAACGGCCACCATCATCGAGACGTCGAACGCGCTAACTCGGCACGACCGAGAACAAGCTCGACCTGATTGTGGCGGCACCGCGTAGCGAGTCGTCTGAGACATGAGCGGACATGCGTCGCCGTCGTCGGCGCATCCGGCATCAGGGTTGCGCCGAGCTATCCACCGGACCCATGGACGGCACTCTTACCGGTGCAGATGCGGCGAGACTACAGAATAAGTTGCACGCTGGCGGCCGGCACCGTCGCGACCACGTAATCCTCGATCAGGTCCGGCTGCAGGCCAACCATCGCGTTCCTACCGACGTAGCGGACGACGAACGTAGTCTCGCGGAGCCACGTCTCGTCATAGTCGGCAAGACTCTCTGGCACTTCACCCACGAGTCGCACCTCGTCACCCGGCTTGACCACGGCATCTGCCGGAGCCTCATCGCGTTGGATGGCCGTGATCGCGTGGATGAGAGTCTTCAGCGGTTCGGTGTCCGCGCCGTAGTGAACCAGATGGCCCGCCTGGCCGAAGATGACATCGGCCTGGGCTCTGCTCAAGTCGGCGAGCGCCTCGACCGCACCGGCCGCCAGGGTCGGGCTCCCCGACGTGTGAAGTTGCGCCGCCAACGCTCGGAGCAGGCGATCGATGACAAGCTCCGCGGTCTCCTCGTCCGTCATCCGGCGAGGATATGACCAGCCGACGGCACCGTCGTCGGCCAGCACGTGCAGGGCCAACTCTGGTGTCATGCAAGACGGCCAGTCCGTCGGCATCCGCCTCGGCGTGAGCGCAAACTGCCGGACCCAAGCCGCAGGCGCTGATACTTCGGGCAGGCCGAAGAGGTCACCGACGAGGACACCCTGGTCGGGTTGCTGGCGGTGGGATTCGAGTCTCAACTGCCGGAATCCCTACCTACTTCCCCGTCGTGAATCTAGAGCCGCACGTCGATGCAGGATCGTCCCGGCGACTGGCGTCGGCCGAGCCAGGACGACAAGTCGGCAGCAGGCAGGCGGGAAGCAGCCCACTCTGACCACTTCGGTCTTCTCTGGGAGGTCACGCCAGGCGCTCGCCCACATCGCCGCAGGTGAAGCCCATCCGTTCTTCCCGGCATGGGTGAGCACTTCGGGTGCGGTGACCACTTCGACAACCCGCACCCAATCTGCACCCACCTGTAAGGTACGAGCCGCCACAAGCCCTTTACCGGCCTGACCTGCGGACACTTCCCCACCAGGCGATATTGAGTGCCGTTGACTGCTGTTCACTGCCGTTGAGTGCAGTTGTGTGAAGCAGGACGCCGCACCGTCCCTGACCTGCGAAAATGAGAATATACAGGTCGGGCTGGGTGCAGTTGGATGCCGTTGGGTGCACTTGAATGCTGTTCAACGCCGTTCAGTGCGTCCGTCTGCTCCCAATCTGCCCCCGGAATCGGGGCACGAGACGGGCGGCGGCTCATCTGCGGGCACGGCTCGCCCGGGCGCAGGCGGGCAACCGAGTGGGCACGGGACTCGCAGTGGCACATCCTCGGCTTCGAGAGCGGTGCTGCGTCGGCTGGCTTTGTCCGCTGCTCCCACACCGCTCCCTCCGGACACCCGTCAGCCATTCCACCGAGATGACCGGGCAACCAGCGGAAATTGAAGATTCCTTCATGGCCGCGGGCGCCGAGGACAGCTTCGGCTCCGCCGGGAAGTCAACCCTGGGTTCCCAGGCGCGCTTGATCGGGGTAACCGTGTGATGGAGGCAATGCCCGAGATCACTATCGTTCAGCGTCGATCATTGAGCCATTTTCATCGTGATCAAGGGGCCTGAGCAGGCGCTCAGCGGCGTGTCGCTGCTCCAGATAGGACGAAGCTCCCGGTAGGACAGCAGTCGACCAAGCATCGGGAGGTGCTGAGCGTGGAGGAGACTGGGCGGAGATCCGTCGGTTGCACCGGGCGGAGCAGATGGCGATCAAGGCCATCTGCCGCCGGCTGGGGGTCTCGCGGAACACGGTGCGTAAGGCCTTGGCCAGTCACGAGCCGCCCCGCTATCAGCGGGCGGCGAAGGGCTCGATCGTGGACGCGGTCGAGCCGCAGATCCGGGCGTTGTTGGCGGAGTTCCCGGACATGCCGACGACGGTGATCATGGAGCGGGTTGGGTGGATCCGCGGCAAGACGGTGTTCGCCGATCGGGTGCAGCAGCTGCGGCCGCTGTTCCGCCGCCCTGACCCGGCCCAGCGGACGGAGTATCTGCCGGGTGAGCTGGTGCAGTGCGATCTGTGGTTCCCGCCGGCGGACGTGCCGTTGGGCTTCGGGCAGGTCGGCCGTCCGCCGGTGCTGGTGAGGTGGCCGGGTATTCGCGGTGGCTGTCAGCGGTGATGATCCCGACCAAGCAGTCACCGGACCTGCTGGTCGGGCACTGGGCGCTGATCTCCGGCTGGGGTCGGGTCCCGAGGGCGTTGGCGACCACACCCGGTGGTTCGAGACCGGGTGCGCCTACGTCCGCCAGCACATCGTGGCCCGGCAAGCCCACGTCTACCACGAGCTCAGATCTGCAGGTCCTCGATCACCGGGTGCCGGGCCGTGTCGACGACCAGGTCGTAGAGCTCGGCCGGCAGCAGCTCGCGCAGATCCTCGAGGGTGTCGGCGACGTGCAGCAACGACTCCGCGGGAGTCGTGGTCCACGTCTGGTCGGCGCTCCAGTTGCCGATCCAGCTGCGCCAGCCCGTGTTCCACTTGTCCGCGTCGGCGCCGACCGCAGTATTCTGCTCGGAGCGGGCGATGTGCACGACGAACTTCCCGCTGCGGGAACGGTAGACGCGGTAGTGCTCGGCGCCCTGGGCGGTGCTGCGCCCCCACTCGCCGAGCAGCACCCCGGAGAACCGCTGGCGCCGGCCGAGGCCCTGGCCGACCCGCACGACTATCTCGTCGAACCCATCGAGCCGGCCCTCCTCCACCTCGACGAAGCGGCGCAGGGCAGCGGTGATGGCCGCGGAGAGGTTGCCCCCCACCAGTTCCTGTGCGCGGCGGAACAGCGGCAGGTCTTCGTCCGACACGTAGATCGTCTTGTTGGGCACGGCGTCCTCCTTCCCTCAACTACACCCATACGAGAACGTACCGGCCAGTCAGCGCCCCCGGAGCACGCGCACCACGCCGAAGAGCGACGGCACGTGAATCCGCACCGCCGGCACGCCGGGAACCGCCGGCACCGCCCCGTGGTCGACCTCGTACGAGCTGAACCAGGCGCTGCCGGTGGTTTCGACCGGCACGCCATCGGGCACCAGGATCTCGAGCTCACCAACCAGGCACAGACCGCTGATCATGATGTCATCCGCACCGGCGGCGGCGTCACGCAGGTCGACCGTGCAGACCGCGCCGATGATCACGGCGCGGAGCGGCCGGCCCCGCACCGGGCGCCACCAGCCCTGGCGCCGGCTGTCGCTGAACACCGCCGTCACCCGCCGCACCTCCGTCGCCGTCCGCGGAGCCGCCGCTGCGGTGATGCCGTCGGTGGCACGGGCCAGGTCGGCGCTGGTCTCGGCGGCCCACACCGCGCCGACCCGGCCACTGAACTCGTCAAGAGTAAGACGCCCTTGACCGCACGCCACCTCCAGCTCTCGGGCCGCGGCGGCCCGCCGTTCATCGGAGAGCATGCGCGGGCATCTCCGCACGCGGGAGCCGGCCGGCCGGCGCGCCGCGGCGGGCGAGCCGCCCCGCCGCGGCGCCGGAAACGGCGCTCACGGCCGGGCCTCGTCCGGGTCGCCGAGGACGTCGCGGATCTCGCGCAGAACGTGCTCCGGCACCAGCTCGCTCAGTCCCTCAATGGTCTCGACCTCGGTGACGGAGGCCCCGCCCTTGATCACGCTCCAGCTCTGCTCGCCGCGGCCGAGGCTCATGTCAAGGAAGGAGCGCCAGCCCCAGATCGACCTGTCCGACCCGTGCAGCTTGACCCGGTCCTCCCGGCGCGTGTGCAGCACAAACCTACCCTCCGGGGTGCGATAGACGCGCAGCGTCCGAACATCACCCTCGCGGGCGGCGCCCCACTCGCCGAGCAGCGCGCCGGCGAAGGTCACCTCGCGGGCCGGGGCGACGCCGACCTTGATTGACACCTTCTCGTAGCCCTCGGGTAGACGATCGTCGTCGTTCAGAACAAAGAAGTTGTTCTCCTGCATGCGGACCACCTGTCCCTCCCTATGTATAAGTGTAAGTATAAATTGTAGAGGCTGCCACCAGAAGCGCCGTCCCGCCGGCGGGACGGCGGAGCCACCCTGGCCGCACGTGCCTTGAGGCCCTCCGGGGCGCCGGGCATCCTGAGATCGGCCGCGACCAGCAGAGGTCATCGAGCCCGGGCCGTCGTGCGCCGTGCCGGCACCCTGCAGATTCCCACGCTTTCGGCCCAGGACATCGGTCATCGAAGGAGCTCGTCGTGAGCCTATCCGTCAGCCTCGCCGA
The DNA here is from genome assembly GCF_050948515.1 of Micromonospora sp. CA-248089. Taxonomy (NCBI): domain Bacteria; kingdom Bacillati; phylum Actinomycetota; class Actinomycetes; order Micromonosporales; family Micromonosporaceae; genus Micromonospora; species Micromonospora sp. CA-248089. The sequence goes on along the minus strand of NZ_CP192016.1, from coordinate 1,956,321 downwards.
CCCGGCGTTTCTCGACGACCCGGTCGGCGGCTACCACCGGCTGAGGGATCAGGCCCCGCTGGTGCGCATCGGCATGCCTGGCGGCCCCCCGGTATGGCTGGTCACCCGCTACGAGGAGGTGAAACGGGCGCTCAGCGACCCCCGGCTGGTCGTCGACCACGGCAACGTGCCGGGGCATCAGGGCCTCAGCGTCGTCGAGCAGATCATGCAGGCGTACGGCATGCCGAGCGAGTTCTGGGACTATGCGGCGAACATGACGTTCATGGACGGCGCGGACCACAACCGGCTGCGCCGCCTGATCGTCCCAGTCTTCGCCCGGCGGCGCATCACCGAGATGACACCCCGGGTCGAGCAGATCTCCCGACGCCTGCTCGACCGCCTCGCCGCGGCCGGCGGCGGCGACCTGATCGACGACTACTCCTCGCCGCTGACCAGCACGGTCATCTGCGACCTGATCGGCATCGACGAGGCCGATCAGCCGGCCATGCGCCGCTGGATGCACGAGTACACCGAAGGCCGATACGCCGAGGCGGCATTCCAGATGGTCGACTACACGAAGAGCCTGATCGCCCGTCGGCGCGCCGAGCCGGCAGGCGACATGGTGTCCATGCTGCTGCACGCCAGCACGACCACCGACGACCGGCTGTCGGAGGTCGAGATCGTGGCGATGACGTTGCTGATGGTCAACAACGGCCACCTGTCCACCTCGCACTTCATCCCGAACGCGCTCCTCGTGCTGTTCGACAATCCGGACCAGCTCGCCCGGCTGCGCAACGAGCCAGCGCTGCTGCCCCGTGCGCTGCACGAGCTGATGCGCGTCACCAGCCCGGCGCAGATCGCCACCCCGCGCTACGCCACCGAGGATCTCGAGATCGGTGGCGTGCTGGTCCGCCGCGGCGAGGCCGTCACCGGCTCCCTGATGTCGGCGAACTTCGACCCGCGGGTCTTCCCGGACCCGTTGCGCGTCGACATCACCAGGGATCCGGGCCGGCTGGAGAACCACATCGCTTTCGGCGCCGGTCCGCACTACTGCACGGGGGCGGCGCTCGGCCGCCTCGAGGGCGAGACCGCGCTGCGGCACCTGCTGCTCGAGAACCTGTCGCCTGAGCTGGCGGTAGGCCGCGAACAGTTGCAGTGGGAGGACGTCGCGTTGGCCGTACGGCTACTCAAGGCACTCCCCGTTCACCTTTCCCACGCCGTCTGAGGAGCCGACCGTGCTGGTACCCCGCATGTACGAGCCCGCGACCCGGGAGCAGACCGAGGCGATCATCACCGGCCATCCCCTGGCCGTGCTGGTCACCAACGGCTCCAGCGTGCCGTACGCCACCCACCTGCCCGTGATCCGCCAGACGGCGGGCGTCCCGCTCATGGGCAGCACACTGCTGTGTCACATGAACCGGGCCAACCCGCACTGGGCGACCCTGGCGGAAGCCGGCACGAGCCACGGCAAGCTGGTGTTCAGCGGACCGGGAACCTATGTGTGCCCGGTCCTCTACCAGACCGAACCGGCCGCGCCGACGTGGGACTTCGCGGTCGTACACCTGTCCGGCCGCATCGAGCCGCTGCCGGCCGGCGAGCCGACCCTCGACGTGGTCCGCCGTACCGCCGCCACCCTCGAGGGCAACTTCGGAAGGGACTGGGACCAGACCGGCTCCATCGAGTACTTCCGCTCCATCGTGGCGGGCGTCGGCGCCTTCCGCTTCATCGTCGAGCAGGTGGAGTCGATGTTCAAACTCAGCCAGGAGAAGGATGAGGGCATCCGCCAGCGCCTCATTGAGGACTTCACCGGCTCACCGCGCAACGGCTCGGCGCAGGTCGGCGATCTGATGGCGAAACTCGGCCTGGGCACCTCCGAATGATCCGCCGGTGAGCGACCACCCTTGCCTGTGGTGGCTGCGGCGCTCGGCCACGCCGGCCGATGCGGTGCTGGTGCTGCTGCCCCCGGCTGGCGGCTCGGCGCAGACGTTCGCCGGATGGGACCTGCACCTGCCCGGGCGTCTCGGCATCGCCGCCGTGCAGTACCCGGGACGCGCGTCGCGCCGGGCGGAGCCGCCGGCCGGTTCGGTCGGCGCACTCGCCGGGGAGGTGTTCGAAGCCCTGGCCGGGCATGCCGGCCCGGTGCACCTCTTCGGGCATAGCCTGGGCGCGTTGGTCGGCTTCGAACTGAGCTGGCGGTTGCAGACCGAGCGACGCGCCCCCGCCACGGTCATCGCCTCGGCCGCCGTGCCGCCGCACCGGCGAGCCGCCCTCGGCGACCGCCTCGCCGATGCCGCGGCCGGTGACCTCGCGATGGTGCTGACCGACGCGCGAACGCTCTCCCCCGCGGCGGCACGCCGGCCGCAGGTGCTGCACCGGCGCGCGCCCATCTACCGCGCCGACTTCGCTGCCGCGCACGCCTACGAGTACGGGCCGGCGGTCCGCCGTCTGCGCACGCCGCTCGTCGCCGTCGGCGGCCGGCAGGACCCTCTCGTGCCCGGCGCCGAGCTGGCCCGCTGGCGCGAGCTGACGGAGGCGCCGCGCGGGGTGCACACGCTGCCCGGCGGGCATTTCTACTATCTCGACAACATGGCGGCGCTGGCCGCGCTCATCGCCGACGCGGTGCGCTGAACGGTCCTCGCGCGCCGCCCTCGCTCAGGGCCGCGCCGACGATCCGCGGGATGAGCTCCGGCGCCTCGTCGATGACCAGGTGACCTCCCGGCACCATGTGCAGCGCCACCGGACCGGTGGTGTAGTCGCCCCAGCAGGACAGCGAGCCGGCGTCGACCTCGGTGTCGTCGTCGGCGCCGATGATCGTGACCGGGCAGGAGACCGCGGGCTTCCGCCGCGGCCGCCACCGCGCGACTGCGGTCAGATCGGCGCGCAGCGTCGGCAGCGACAACGCCATCAGCTCCTCGTCGGCCAGCACCTGCGGCGGAGCGTTGAGCCGTACGAGGAACTTGCGCAGCGCCATCTCGCTGAGCCCGGACGGGTCGATCTCGGGAGAGAGGTCCGGCGCGGGCGCACCGGACACCACCAGGTGCGCCGGCGGGCAGCCGTACTCGTACTCGATTCGGCGGGCCAGCTCCAGGGCGAGCATGGCGCCCATGCTGTGCCCGAAGAGCGCCAGCGGGCCCGCCCGCCAGGGCACGATCCGTGCCAGCGCGTCGGTGAGGATGTTCTCCGCGCGTACATAGGGCCGCTCGGCGAACCGGGTCGCCCGGCCGGGCAGCTCGAGCGGAACCACCTCGATCTTCGGCGGCAGGTGCCGGGGCCAGTCGCGGTAGATGCGGTTCGCCGAGCCACCGGCGTATGGCAGGCAGAAGAGCTTCAGGCGTGGGTGTACGACGGCGCTCACGCCCGCAGCGCCTCTGCGAGGCGGCCGACCGTTGGGTTAAGGTAGAGGATGCGGGGATGCAGCGGCGGCAGGCCGCGTTCCCTCATCAGCGCGGCCATCCGGACGGCCAGCAGCGAGTTGCCCCCGAGGGCGAAGAAGTTGTCCCCCGCACCGACCGCGAAACCGAACAGCTCCTGCCACACGGCGCGGAGCTGGTCGCTGAGCCCGTCGTCCGGCGACGGCTCGGCGGCCGGCGCATCCGGGGCCGGGCCGAGCACCGGGAGGGGAAGCTCGTCCACCGCGACCTTGCCGTTGCGGGTCAGCGGCAGCTCGGTCAGCTCGGTCAGGGTGGCCGGGAGCATGTACTCGGGCAGCCGGGCGGCGAGATGGTCACGGACCTGCTGCGTGGCGATGCCGTCGAGCACCACGTAGGCGTCGAGACGCGCGGTGGCTGCGTCGCCCGGATCGGACCGGCGCAGCACGACCACCGCGGTGCGCACGCCGGGACATTCGGCGGCGACCGCGCGAATCTCGTCGAGCTCGATGCGGAAGCCGCGCAGTTTTACCTGACTGTCGATCCGGCCCAGGTGGTCCAGGCTCCCGTCGGGGTGCATCCGGCCCCGGTCGCCGCTGCGGTAAAGACGTCCGGGTCCGTCGGCGTCCGCGACGAACCGCTGCGCGTCGAGCTCAGCGCGGTTGAGGTAGCCCAGCGCCACTCCCCGGCCCCCGACCCAGATCTCCCCGGCGACACCGGGCGGCGCCAGCCTGCCGCGGGAGTCCACGACGCGGACCTCCCATCCCGGCAGCGCGCGTCCAACCGACCGCGACCCGGCGAGCGCCGCGCCACGATCCGCGTCATGCTCGGTCACGTGCACGGTCGTCTCGGTGATGCCGTACATGTTCACGAGCCGGCACTGCGACTCCGGGTGGCGGTCGAGCCACGGCAGCAATGTGCGTGTCTGGAGCGCCTCGCCGCCGAAGACGACCAGCCGCAGGGCGAGCGGGTCGCACCGCTCCCGGTCCGCCTCGGCCAGCAGGGTGAAGGCCGACGGGGTCTGGCTCAGGACGGTCACGCGCCGCTTCCCCAGCAGGTCGCGGAAATCCTCCGGCGATCGCGACACCCAGTACGGCACCACCACCAAGTGCCCGCCGGTGAGCAGGCATCCCCAGATCTCCCACACCGAGAAATCGAAGGCCAGCGAGTGGAAGAACGTCCACACGTCGTCCGGGCCGAGACGGTAACCGTCCCGGGTCGCATCGAGTAGGGCCGTGACGTTGTTGTGGGATACGAGCACGCCCTTGGGCCGCCCGGTCGACCCGGACGTGTAGATGACGTAGGCGGCGTCCGCAGGACGTACGCCGCTCGTTGGCGGCCCCTGCTCGTACCCGGCGCCATCCCGGTCCAGCTCGTCCACGCTCACGACCGGCGCGCCCAGGTTCTCGCCCTCCGCACCGCCGGTGGTCACGACCAGTCGCAGGCTGGCGTCGGCGCCGATCCAGCGCAGCCGGTCGGCCGGTGCTCCCGGATCCATCGGGACGTAGACGCCGCCGGCCTTGAGAACACCCAGCACCGCGGCAACCAGGGCGACGCAGCGCTCTCCGTGCACGCCAACCCGGTCGCCGTCCTGCACACCGCGCGCCCGCAGCCCGTGGGCGACCCGGTTCGCGTGCCGCTCCAGCTCTCCGTAGGTCAGGGTGGTGTCCTCGTCGGAGACGGCGACGGCGGACGGCGTGGCCGCGGCCCGGTCGCGGAACGCGTCGGCGATGCGGGCGGAGGTCACCGGCGCGGGACGCGGTGAGCGGCCCAGCGCGAGGATTCGTTCCCGTTCGCCGCTGTCGAGAATTCGGGCGTCCGCGCTCTCACCACGACCGATCGAGCGCTGTGCCTCCCGCAGGTGCGCTGTGAGCTGCTGCGCCATCGCCGGGCTCACGCTGCGCAGCCGATGCCGGATCTGGAGGCGGCGGCCGCCGTGCCCGGTCACCCGGGCGAGGATAGTCAGCTCGGCCGGCGGGGCGAGGAACGGCAGGTAATCGGCGCCGTCGCGGGCATCCGACTCGATCCACATCAGGAGCGCGGCGGCGCCGGGCGGCGCAGGCTCACCGTCGCTCAGGCGGACCGGATCCCCGCCGTCCACCGCGATCGCCGCGGGCGTGGGCCTGTCCTCGTCGTCGTAGTGATCTAGCAGGACCGCCAGCGCCGCGGACCACACCGCGGGGTCGGCCGATTCCTCCTCGTCCAGCGGCATCTCCCACTCGGCGTACGACCGGTCGCACCGGGCGTCACCGAAACCCCAGGACGGCACGGGCACCGGGTAGGCGGCAGGGGCGCCCGTGCCGTCCGGCGTCGGCACCGGGCCGAGCGGCCGCGGCTCGCCACTGCCCGCGACGGCCGCGGCCAGCTGCCGCAGGCCGTCCCGGCGGAGAACGTCGCGGCAGGCGACCACGACAAGATCCGTAGCGTCCGGGTGACGGATCAGGACGCCACGCAGGCCCTGGGCGGCGGGGACCGGGCGCCGCATCTCACGTCGGCGGCGTACCCGGGCCGCGTCGCTGCCGGCGAGCGCCGGCGTCTGCTCCACCCACAGCGGGCCGCCGGTGATCGCCTCCCATCGGCGGGCCGTCTCGGCGGCACCGGACGGGGTCGTCAATCGCACCCGCAGCGCGTGACAGGCGGCGGCGCTGCCGTCGGGACGATCCGTACGGACCACCGGGCTGGCACCGGATCCGGCGGCGGGTGGCGGTGAAGACACGGTCGCGCTCCTGTTCTGGTGGAGACGGCGTTCACCGAGCGGTGAAGCCACCGTCGACGGTCAGCACCGAGCCGGTGACCTGGCGGGCCTCGTCGGAGGCCAGCCAGACCGCGGCCGCGGCGACATCCTCGGGTTCGATCAGGGCGTTCATCGGCTGGGCCTGCACGAACGTCTGCTCATGCTCGTCGACCGCCACCTCAAGCGAACGGGCGATCTCCGACAGCATCCGGCCCTCGACCTCGGGGTCGTCGCGCACGGATCCCGGGCACACGGCGTTGACGCGCACCTTGAGCGGGGCGTAGTCGAGGGCCGCAGCCTTCGTCAGACCGATGATGCCGTGCTTGGCGGCGACGTAGCCGGCGAAATGCCGGTAGCCGACCAGCCCGGCGGTGGAGGCGACGTTGATGATGCTGCCGGCCCGCTGCCCGGCCATGAGCGGCGCCACGGCGGCGGTCATCCGCCAGGCTCCCGACAGGTCGACGTCGAGCATCAGCTGCCATTCTTCCTCGCTGATGTGGTGCACCGGCCGGCCCGACGGCGCGGCGATACCAGCACCGTTGACCAGCACGTCGACGGCGCCGAACCGTTCATGCCCGCGGCGTACGAGCGACGCCACGGCTTCCGGATCGCGCACGTCCGCCGGCACGCACACGACCGCCGCGCCGTGCCGGCGGCACAGGGCAGCGGTGTGCTCCAGCTGGCTGACGGTGCCCAGCGGGTAGGGCACCCCCGGCACCGGCGCCGCGACGTCGACGAGCACCAGGTCGGCACCCTCGGCCGCGAACGCCTCGGCGCAGCTGCGCCCGATGCCGCGCGCGGCTCCGGTGATCACCGCGGTCTTATCAGCCAGCCGCATACCCAGTGACTTCCTCGGGCGCCGGGCTCTCCCGGCGGGAACTGGCTGGCAGGGACGCCGCGATCGCCCGCAACAGTGCCGGCGCCTGGTCGACCAGGTACATGTGGCCCCCATCGAACTCCTTCACGGCGAAGCCGGCCCGGGTGGCGGAGCCCCACGCGGCGACGTCCGAGAGCGACACCAGATGGTCCTGGAGTCCACGCACCGCCGTGACCGGCGCCTCGATCGGATCGGTGAAGCTGGGCTGGTACTCCTCGTGCATGCGGACGTCGGCGCGCAGGGTGGGCAGGATCAGCTCGCGCATCTCCGGGTCGGTGAGCGCCTCGTGGGTGTAGCCCGCGAACTCCTCGACGCGGCCCAGGAACTCGTCGTCGGCCAGGGTGCCGGCCCGCTCCACACGGCCGCTCCAGGGCGCGGGTGAGCCGCTCACGACCAGCCGCGCGACCACGTCGCCGTAGGACTCGCCGAGGCGGTGCGCGAGCTCGTACGCGATGACCGCGCCGAGGCTGTGACCGAACAGGGCCACCTCGCCGTGCTGGTCGACCGCCTCGACAGCCTCCGGCAGCAGCGCGGCGACGGCCTCGGCGACGGTGCGGCACGGCTTTTCAGACAGCCGCCACTCCCGGCCGGGCAATTGCAGCGGCACGACGGGCATCGCGGGCCCGGCGAGCTGCTGCCACGGCCGGTAGAACGAGGCCCCGGCACCCGCGAACGGAATGCAGACCAGCGCCGGCGAGGCACCGCTCCCGGCGGTCACTGGCCGGCCGCCATGGCTTCCCGCAGGCTCCTGGGGCGCAGGTCCTGCCAGTTCTGCTCGACGTACGCCAGCGCGGCCGCGCGGTCGGACTCACCGAACACCACGCGCCAGCCGGCCGGTACCTCGGCGAACGCCGGCCACAGCGAGTGCTGGTCCTCGTCGTTGATCAGCACGAGGAACCGGCCGTTCTCGTCGTCGAAGGGGTTGGTGCTCATGTCTCGCCTCCTGTTTCTTCACGGTTACGGCTTGCACGAGGACAGCAGAGGTGGTCAGGCCCGCACGGTGCGGTCGTGCTCCACCGCGCGGCGCGCGAGCAGGGAGCCGGTAATGTCACCGCTACGGGTGGCCAGGTTGGACAGCAAAGACGAGGTCAGCCCGTGGGTGTGCTCGGTGCCGCCCTGGAGGTAGATACCGCAGCGCAGTCTCGGCGAGGTCACCACGCGGTAGTCGCGCTCCACCCGGTACCGGCCCTGCTCGTCGCGGTGGCAGTAGGCGTCCAGCTCGCCGAGCACGTCGGCCGGTTGCATGGGCAGGTAGCCGGTGGCACACACGAGCAGATCGAGGTCGAGATCGATCTCCTCGTGGGCGCTGAACGAGTTGACGGTAACCCGGGTGTCCTCGTCGGCCCGCTTGACCGCGAGGATCCGGGCCAGGTTGAGCACGCGCAGTCGCTTACGGCCGGCGACGGATTCGTCGTAGGTCCGTTGGTAGAGGTCGCGTAGCAGGTCGGCGTCGACGACCGAGTAGTTGGTGTTGCGGTGGTAGTGCCAGAAGGCGTCCTTGGCAGCGTCCGTGCCGAAGTAGAAGTCGTCCACGGCGGCGGGGTCGAAGACCCGGTTGGCGAACGGGGTATCGTCGGCGACCGCGTAGCCGTACGACGGCAGGATCGCCGTGATCGTGGCGTGCGGGAGGGTGTCGTGCAGGTGGCGGACGATCTCCGCGGCACTCTGCCCGGCGCCGACGACGGCGACTCGGTTCAGCGTAGCGGCGTCGCAGCGGGCGTAGCGGTCCAGGAACTCCGAACTGTGCCAGACCCGTTCGTCGCGCTCGACGCCGGCTGGCATACGCGGCACCAGTCCGGTCGAGATCACGACGTTGCTCGTACGGAATCGGAAGGGGCCCCGCGCACTGTCGACGGCATCAACCTCGACCGCCCAGATGTCGTCCTCCGGCTCGCCGGGCGCCGGGCGCAGCCCGGTGACGCGCACGTTGTAGCGCACCGGGACGCTCACCTGCGCCGCGGCCCAGCTCAGGTAGTCGTGGAACTCCTGACGGGTGGGGAAGAAGTCGTGGTTGTTGACGAACTCCGGCAGCCGGCCCCGGTCGTGCAGGTAGGACAGGAACCCGAAACGCGAGCGCGGGTTGCGGAATGTGACGAGATCCTTCAGGAAGGATATCTGCATCTTCGCTCCCGGCAGCAACATTCCCCGGTGCCAGGCGAGCTCCGGGCGTTGCTCCAGGAAGACTGAGCGGAGCGGCTCCGCGCCCGGTCCGGCCGCGTGTTCTTCCAGCGCTATCGCCAGAGAGAGGTTGGCCGGTCCCAGGCCCACGCCGACGACGTCGTAGGTGACAGGCTCACTGATAGCCATACGAACTCCCGATGCTGTGACGGACGAGGTAGGCGACGAAGCCTGGTCACGGCCGGCCTAGCAGCCGGTCGAGCACCGCGGCGATCTCCGCAGCAGGTCCGGGCGTGGTCATGTCGAGGTGGTTGCTGCGGACGTCGTACGAGTGGATCTCGCCTTGGACGTGCGGCCTCCACATCGGCATCCAGGACTCCTCCTGTTCGAGGGCGGCATGGAAGTAGTGGACGTCGCCGGGGTAGACCGGCGAGTCGAACCGCTTGATCAGCGCCATGTTGTTGGTCAGCACGATCGAGGCCTGGTCGATGAAGTCGGTGTGCCGGCGCACGTCGACGAAGTCGGAGACGTACTCCTCGATGGACGCCCGTGCCTCGGACTCCGGCACGTCCTGCCCGGCGAACCCGCTCGACGGCACGCAGTCGAGCAGGGCGAGCAGCGTCACCTCGTGCCCGCGCCGGATCAGCTCCACGGCCGTCGCGTGCGCGACCGCTCCGCCGTACGACCAGCCGAGCAGCCGGAACGGTCCCCGGGGCTGGCGGGTCAGGATTTCGTCGGCGTAGGTGTTCACCATCTCCTCCATGGAGGCGGGCAGCTCGTCGCCGGGGCGGTACCCGGCGGCCTGCACGCCGAGCAGCGGTGCCGCTTTGATCACGGCGGCCAGGCCCAGGTACGACCAGCACAAGCCGCCGCCGGGGTGCAGGCACCAGAGCGGATCGGCGTCGCCAGCGCTGAGCGGCAGCACCAGGGCGAACGGGTCGTCGAACTCGTCGGGCAGGCTGCCCGAGAGCAGCCGCGCGGCCAACTCGGCCACCGTCGGGTACCGGAAGATCGTCCGGATCGGCAGGTCGGCGCCGAGCTCCTCGCGGATACGGCTCATCAGCCGGGTGGCGAGCAGCGAGTGGCCGCCGAGGTCGAAGAAGCTGTCCTCGACCCCGACCCGCTCGACGCCCAGCACCTCGGCGAAGAGGTCCGCCAGGATCCGCTCGCGCCGCGTACGGGGCTCGCGTCCGCTGCCGGTCCCGGCGAATCCGGGCGCCGGCAACGCCCGCCGGTCGATCTTGCCGCTGGCGTTGACCGGGAACTCGTCGAGCACGACCACGCCGGACGGCACCATGTACTCGGGCAGCCGCTGCCGGGCCAGCTCGCGCAGCTCGGCGGTGATCTCGCCGGCGTCGCCGTCCGGCGCGGTGGGGGTCACGTACGCCATCAGGCGCTGGTCGCCCGGCTGGTCCTCGCGGGCCACGACGATGGCCTGGCCGATCGCCGGATGCGCAGCGAGCACCGCTTCGATCTCGCCCGGCTCAATCCGGAAACCGCGGACCTTGACCTGTAAGTCGATGCGCCCGCGGTACTCCACGGCGGCGTCGGGGCGCCGGCAGGCGAGATCTCCGGTGCGGTACATCCGCTCGCCGGGGTGGAAGGGGTCGGCGACGAACCGCTCGGCGGTGAGGCCGGGACGCCCGAGGTAGCCGCGGGCCAGCCCGGTGCCGGCGAGGTAGAGCTCGCCGGTGACGTTCGGCGGCACCGGACGCAGCGCCTTGTCCAGCACGTAGACGCGGGTGTTCCAGATGGGATTGCCGATCGGGACGCTGGTGGCGTTCGGGGTGGGCCGGTGCCGCCAAGAGGTGACCTCGACGGCGGCCTCTGTGGGGCCATAGACGTTGTGAAGCTCGGTGCCGGGCAGCAGGCGCACGAACCGGTCGGCAAGGTCGACCGGCAATGCCTCGCCCGCCGCCTCGACCCTCCTCAGGGTGACGCACCGAGCCGCGGCCGGCTCGGCCACGAACGCCTCGAGCAGCGACGGCACGAAGTCGGCCACGGTCACCCGCTGGCCGGCGATCAGCTCGGCCAGGTAGGCGGGGTCCTTGCGGCCGCCCGGCTTGGCCACGGCCACGGTGGCACCGGTGAACAACGGCGCAAACAGCTCCGGTACGGAGACGTCGAAGCCGGCCGAGGTGATCAGCAGTACTCGGTCGTCGTCACGCGCCGCGAAGTGGGCGTTGCCCCACAACAGCCGGTTCATGATCGACCGGTGCGACACGACGACTCCCTTGGGGCCGCCGGAGGAACCGGACGTGTAGATAACATACGCGGCGGAGCCGGGAGTCACCCGCACCGGCGGGGCGGTGGTGGGCTGCCCGGTGAGGTCGGGCAGCGCGTCGAGCGCGAGCAGCGGGCGGGCGTCCTCCATGAGATACCGCACCCGTTCCTCCGGAAGGTCCGGGTCGATCGGCAGGTAGGCGGCGCCGGACTTGACCACGCCGTATACGGCGACGACCAGATCGATCGATCGCGGCACCCGCACGGCTACCACGGTTTCCGGGCCGGCGCCGCGCTCGGCCAGCCAGTGGGCAAGCTGGTTGGCCCGGGCGTTCAGTGCGGTGTAGGTGAGGCCGGTGTGCTCATCGACGACGGCCGTACGCTCCGGCGTCCGGGCGACCTGCGCCTCGAACGCCTCGGCGAGTGTGGCCTCGGGCAGCTCGTGCGCGGTGTCGTTCCACTCGCCGATCACGAGGTCGCGCTCACCGGGCAGCAGCACCGACACGGAGCTGACCGGCGCATCCGGATCCGCGACGACCTGCGCGACCACAGCGGTCAGCCGCTCGGCCAGGGCGGTCACCGTGTTCCGGTCGAACAGGTCGGTGGCGTACTGGATGCTGCCGTGCACCGCACCGTCCCGGCCGGGCATGAGGGTGAACAGCAGGTCGAACTTGGTGGTGCGGGTGGAGACCGGCTCGAAGCCCACGGTCAGCCCGGGCAGCCCGAAGCTGGACTCGGCGACGTTCTGCCATTCGCACATCACTTGGAACAGCGGGTGGTACGCGATCGACCGGGCGGGGTTGAGGTGCTCGACCAGCCGGTCGAACGGGACGTCCTGATTCTCGTACGCGGCCAGGGCCTTCTCCCGCACCTGAGCCAGCAGGCCGACGAAGCTGGGATCGCCGGACAGGTCGGCGCGCAGCACCCAGGTGTTGACGAACAGGCCGACCATCTCGGTCAGCGCCTCGTCGGTGCGCCCGGCTATGGGGCTGCCGACAGTGATGTCCTCGCCGCCGCCCAGGCGGTGCAGCAGGACCGTCAGCGCGGCCTGGGCGACCATGGACACCGTGCCGCCCGCCTCGCCGGCCAGCTTCTCCATGCCGGTCAGCAGCTGCGGCGGCATCGTGAAGTGGACCGCGTCGCCACGGCTGCTCGCCTCCGGCGGACGCGGACGGTCCAGCGGCAGGCGCAGTGGCTGCGGAACCCCGGCGAGCTCGGCGCGCCAGTAGTCGACCTGCCCGGCGATCAGGCTGGTCGGGTCGTCCTCGTCGCCGAGCAGCTCCCGCTGCCACAGGGTGTAGTCCTTGTACTGCACCGGCAGGTCCGCCCAGTCCGGCGCCCGGCCCTCGCGCCGCGCGGCGTACGCGGTCATCAGGTCGCGGGCCAGCGGCGCCGCCGATCCGCCGTCGGCCGCGAGGTGGTGGATGACGAGGACGAGCACGCTGTCCTCCGGCGCGCTGCGCAGGATCCACGCCCGCAGGGGAAGCTCCGCGGTCAGGTCGAAGTGATAGGTGACCGCTTCCGCCACCGCGGCGTCGACACGGTCGGCCGGGGCGAGGATAACCGGCACCTCGATCGATGCCTCCTCGCCGGGCACGATGTGCTGGTAGGGCTCTCCGCCCGGCCCGAGGCCCACGCGGGTGCGCAGGCTCTCATGCCGGCCGGCCACGTCGCCGACGGCCGCGGCGAGCGCGGCGTCGTCCAGCGCGCCCCGCAGGCGGAACACCGCGACGATGTTGTAGGTCGCCGACGGTCCCTCGAAGCGGTGGATGAACCACAGCCGGCGTTGTGCGTATGACAACGGGATCATGTGTGCCTACTCCTGGGTCATCCGGCGCAGCCGCGGCCGCGCAGAGGTCTGCATGCCGGCCGAATGCGTGGCGAGTTCGGCGACGGTGGGGGTCTCGAACAGCTGACGGATGGGGACGTCGATGTCCAGCTCGGTGCGGATCCGGCTGATCAGCCGGGTCGCCAGCAGGGAATGGCCGCCGAGCGCAAAGAAGTCGTCGTCCAGGCCGATCCGGTCGAGGCCGAGCACCTCGGCGTACAGTTCGCACAGGACCCGCTCGCGGTGGTCGCGCGGCGCGCGGTACTGCACCGCGCCGGTGAGGTCCGGCGCCGGCAGGGCGGCACGGTCCACCTTGCCGTTGGGTGTCAGCGGCAGTGCGGCGATTGGCACGATGGCGGTCGGGGCCATGTACTCGGGCAGCCGCCGGTGCAGCAGCGAGCCGAGCTCGGCGACGAGAGCGCTCACGTCCCGCGACGCCGTCGGCTCGTTCGTCAGCGTGGCCGGCTGCCTCCCGGTCCCCCGGTAGGCGCCGTCGAACGGGACGGCCTCGCCGTGGCCGCCGAGCAGGACGGCTTCGAACAGATGCGGCGTCGCCGAGGGGGTCACGACCGCCTGGAGCCCGGCCTCGGCGGCTTCCTCGACGAGCACGAACGGGTCCAGCGGCTGCGGCGTGTCCGGCTGGTCGTCCACAAGACCCGCGGCGACGGCGGAGGCGTGCTCCCCGGCGAGGCGGGCGTTGGGGATGCCGGTGACCCGCAGTGGCGCTCCGGCCGAGCCGCGGGCGAGCAGGCCAGCCAGATCGGTGACGTCGCTTCCCCAGGTGACCTGCGGCACGGCGCCGAGCGGCGTCGCCCGCACGGGATCCTTGTGCAGCACGACCTCGTACCGGTGCCGGGTGAGCTCGTTGTGGCAGGCGCCGGGCTTGAGCCGGATGTCGACGGCGGCGGCGCCGTAGCCGGCGGCCCGCGCGGCGAACCATTCCGGGTCGACGACGAGTTCGCGTTCCAGCATCAGGGCCTGGCCCACGGCCGCCGCCAGCTCGCGCGGCGAGGCATGCGGGTGCTGCGCAAGGTGTACGCCGGTGAGCAGCAGCGGAAGCGTGCCGTGGTGGCGGACGTCGCCGACGATCAGGCGCCCGCCCGGTGCCAGCAGGCTCATCGCCTGGCGCAGCACCCGGTCGAGGTAGTCCGCGCCCGGGAAGTACTGCACGACCGAGTTGACGACCACGGCGTCGAAGTGGCCGACCGGCAGACCGTCGACGTCGTCGGCCGCCTGGTGGCGAAGGGTGAGCCGGTCGGCCAGGCCCTGCTCGGCGGCTTGGGCGCGCAGCCGGTCGATCACGGTGGTCGAGAAGTCGGTCGCCCAGTACTCCTCGACCTCGCCGGCGACGCGGGCGAGCAGCAGACCGGCGCCCGCGCCGATCTCGAGGACGCGGCGCGGGGCGCCGCGCAGCACCTGGGCGACGGCGTGGTCGCGCCAGTCCCGCATCTCGGACAGCGGGATCGGCTCGCCGGTGTACGCCGAGGTCCACAGCCGAAAGTCCTCGCCCCACGCGGCTTCGGCCGAGCCGCCGTAGCTCTGCTCGTACACCTCGCGCCACTCGTCGACCTGCTCCGTGGTCCCGGCGGTCCCGGCGGTGGTCGCCGGCACGACGTAGGCCACCAGCCGCAGGTCGCCGGGCCGGTCCTCGCGGGCGGACACCACCGCCCGACGGACCTCGGCGTGGCTGGTTAGGACGCTTTCGATCTCACCCAGCTCGATGCGGTGCCCACGCACCTTCACCTGGAAGTCGGTGCGTGTCAGGTAGCGAAGCTGGCCGTCCGGCAGCCACTGCACGAGGTCGCCGGTGCGGTACATGCGGGTGCCGGCGCCGTACGGATCGGCGACGAAGCGCTCGGCGGTGTGCCCCGGCCGGTGCAGGTAGCCGCGGGCGAGCCCATCGCCGGCGATGTAGAGCTCCCCGAGCACTCCGGCGGGCACCGGGCGCAGGGCACTGTCCAGCACGTACACCTTTGTGTTGGCGAGCGGCCGGCCGATCGGCGGCGGGCCGTCGTGCGCGACGACCGGTGCGGCGGTGGACCAGATCGTCGTCTCGGTCGGGCCGTACACGTTGGTCACCTCCGCGGCCCGCTCACGCAGCGTCGCCGCCAGGTCGGCTGGCAACGCCTCGCCGCCGACCAGAACCCGCAGGCCCCGTACCGCGTCGGGGTGGTGCTCGGTGAGCATCTGCCACAGGGTGGGCGTCGCCTGCATGACCGTGATGCCGTGCCGGCCGAGCATGCCGGCGACGGCGGACGGGTCGACCGCGACGTCATTGGCGGCGAGCACCAGCCGGGCGCCGGCAATCAGCGGAGCAAAGACCTCCAGCGCGGCGATGTCGAAAGCGATCGTGGTGACGCCCAGCAGCCGGTCGTCCGGCTTTAGCGGGACGTGCGCCCGCATGGCCAGCAGCAGGTTGGTCAGCGCCGCGTGCGGTACGACGACACCCTTCGGGGTGCCGGTGGACCCGGAGGTGTAGATGGCGTAGGCCGCGTTACGCGGGTCGGTGCGGATTGCGGGCGGGGTGCTCGGGTGCCGACTGCGGTCCTCGCCGAGCAGCGCGGCGTCCAGTGTGAGGACCGGTTTGGCGTGGCCGAGCACGAGGTCGATGCGGGCGGCCGGATGCTCCGGGTCGACCGGCACGTAACACGCGCCGGCCTTGAGCACGCCGAGCAGGGCGACGACGAGGTCGCTGTCGCGCGGCAGCCGTACCGCCACGGCGGTCTCCGGCCCGGCGCCGCGCTGGATCAGCTCGTGGGCGAGCTGGTTGGCCCGCTCGTCGAGTTCCCGGTAGGTGAGCGACCGGTCCGCGGCGACCACCGCGGTCGCCTGTGGCGTGGCGGCGGCCTGGGCGTCGAACAGCTCGGCGACCGTGGCCGGCACCAGCTCGGTCCGGGTGGCGTTGACCTCGCGCAGCAGGTGGTCCCGTTCGTCCGGCTCGAGCAGGTCGACGGCGGTGAGCGGGGTGGCCGGTTCGGCGAGCAGGTGTTCCAGGACGCGGGTGTAGCGGCGGGCGATGGCCTCGGCCGTGGTGTCGTCGACCTGGTCCTGCTGGTATTGCAGTGACAGTTGCAGGTGCGGTTCGGCGGACGCGGTCAGCGTCACCGCATAGTGCGAGCCGGCGAAGGGCCGCACCCCGATGATCTCGATGCCGGCGTCGCCGATCGCGTCGGTGATGCCGGCCCGATCCACCGGGTAGGACTCGAATAGCACCAGGGTGTCGAAGAGGGTGGGCAGGCCGGTCACCTGCTGGATGTCGGCCAGCGGATGATGGTGATGATCGAGCAGGGCGCCCTGGTCATGCTGCACGCCGGCGAGGACCTCACCGAGCGACATCCCCGGCCGACACACCACCCGCACCGGGATCGTGTTGATGAACAAGCCGACCATCGCGTCCACGCCCGGCAGATCAGCCGGACGGCCCGACACCGTCGCCCCGAACACCACGTCCTCACGACCGGTCAACACCGACAGCAACACCGCCCACGCGCCCTGCACCAGCGAGTTCACCGTCACACCCAACTGCGCCGCCCGCCGCGTCACGGCACGGACGTCCGGCACCACGACCGGCACCTGACCCAGGCCGCCGGCACGCCCACTGCCCACCGGGCCCGCCAGCAACGTCGGCTCCGAGACACCATCGAGCGCCCGAGCCCACGCCCGCGCCGACTCCTCCACGTCACGGCCGTCCAGCCACGAAAGGAAGTCCTCATACGCCGGCGCCGGCGGCAGCACCGTCAGATCGGCGCCGTTACCGTAGAGGCGCAACAGATCTTGCGTCAGCAGGGGCAGAGACCAGCCGTCGAAGAGCAGATGGTGAGCGGTCAGCACCAACTCCGCGCGATCATCGGCGAGCGTGACCAACGCGAGACGCATCAGCGGCGGCCGTCCCGGATCGAAATGATCGGCACGATCACGCGCAAGGAAGCCCTCCAGCCGGTCGGTGCCTTCGGCGGCGGGGAGCCCGCTGAGGTCGAGGTGCTGCCAGGGCAGCTCGGCGGACTCGGGCACGACCTGAGCGAGCTCGCCGTCGCCGCGGGGCACGAAGGCGGTCCGCAGGTTCGGATATCGGGCGAGCAGTGCCTGTCCGGCAGCGCGCAGCCGCTCCGGGTCGACGGCGCCGCGCAGGTGAAAGACCAACTGCATGTGGTAGGCGTCGAATCCGTCGTCGGCGAGCTGCGAATGGAACGACAGACCCGACTGCGTCGCCGTGACCGGCCACACCGCGCAGAGCCGGCCGAACCGCTGCTCCCAGGTTGTCAGATCCTGCTCGGAGACGGCGATCAGGGGAGCGTCCGACGGGGTGAGGCCACCTGCCTGCGGCTCAGCCGCGTGCCGGGCAAAGGAGTCCAGGGCCTCGTGCCAGTTCTGGATGATCTCGTCGATGTCAGCCGCGTGGAGCACTCCCGACGCGTACGACACCACACCCTGCACCCGCGGACCTGTCTCCTCGTCGGCGATCATCACGTTGACCTCCAACGCGGACAACGCCGGCATCTCCGAATCCGGCGCCACCACCAACGCCTGCCCGCCGGCCACCGGCGACCAATCCCCGCCCGACACCTCCGACCCCGACAACCGGCCCAGATAGTTGAACCCGACCTGCGGCACCGCACCCGCCGCCAGCCGCGCACCCGTCTGCTCGTTCAACCACCGCAACAACCCATAACCCAACCCCTTACCCGGCACCGAACGCAGCTGCTCCTTCACCCGCTTCAGCACTCGGCCCGCACCAGCGCCACCCGAGAAACCCTCCACCACCTCCCGCCGCGACACACCCACCCGAACCGGATACATACTCGTCAACCAACCCACCGTCCGCGACAGATCAGCACCCGGCAACAACTCCTCCTGCCGCCCATGCCCCTCCATCCGCACCAATGACGGCGCGTCACGCCCCCGCACCGCCGCCCACCGCGACAACCCCAACACCAAACCCGCGAGCAGAACCTCATCCACTCCGCACCGGAACTTCTCCACCACCCGCGACACCAACGCCGACGTCACCGGCACCGGGAAACCGACAGCCACCGACTCCACCGTCGCCGCCGTATCCCGCACCGGATCGAACCGCCGCTGCCCCAGCACCGCGTCCGGCCCACCCACCACGTCCAGCCAATAACCCAACTCACCCAACCGCCGCCCCGCACCCGCCTCATCAACCAGCGCGTGAGCCCACCGCCGCACCGACGTCCCCACCGACGCCAGCACCGGCACCGAACCCGCAGCCACCCGCTCCCACGCCGCAGCCAGATCCGGCACCAGCACCCGCCACGACACCCCATCAACCACCAGGTGATGCAAAACCACCACCAGACAACCCCCACCGGCACCGCCCAGCCCCTGCGGCCGCAGCCACACGAACTGCGCCATCACCCCCGCCACCGGATCCAACCGGCCCGCCGCCTCATCCAGCACCCACGCCGGAACACCACCACCAGACGACACCACCCGCAACAAACCCGCCGCCGACACCGACCCCACCGCCGGCACCCGCAACAACCGCTCACCCACCATCAACCGCGACCGCAACACGTCATGCCGATCCAGCACCGCATCCAGCACCGCGACCAGACCCGCCTCATCCACACCCGACGGCAACCGCAACGCCACCGCCATCGCGAACCGCCCCACCGGCCCGCCACACTCCACCAACCACCGACCCGCCGGCAGCAACGGCACCTCACCCACCCCGCCACCCGGCAATTCCACCGACACCGAACCCGCCGACACCCCCCGCGCCACCAACGCCAGACCCGCCACCGACCGCCGCTGGAAAACTTCCCTCGGCGTCACCACCACACCCCGAGCCCGCGCCCGAGCCACCACCTGAATCGACCGAATACTGTCCCCACCCACCCCGAAGAAATCGTCATCCACACCCACCCGATCCAGCCCCAACACCTCAGCGAACACCTCAGCAAGAACGGTCTCGACTGCCGTTCCCGGTGCGCGGAAGCCCACCTCGGTGAGCTCGGGTTCGGGCAACGCGGCCCGGTCCACTTTGCCGTTGGGCAGCAGCGGCAGGTGCCCGAGGACGACGAATGCCGCCGGGACGAGGTAATCGGGCAGGCGGGACACGACAAACTGCCGCAGGTCGGCGACGTCCAGACCCTCGTGCAGCCCGAACTCCGGCACGTCGGCGGCGGGCGCCGGGGACCCGGCCGTGGTCACGTAGGCCACCAGCCGGCTGCTGCCGCCGCGGCCTGTGCGGGCGGTCACCACGGCCTGGCCGACTCCGGGGTAGGTGGTCAGCGCCGCCTCGACCTCGGCAGGCTCGACACGCATGCCGCGGACCTTGATCTGGGCGTCCGCGCGACCCACGTACTCCAGTTCGTGCTCCGCGTTCCAGCGTACGAGATCGCCGGTGCGGTACATCCGCTCACCCCGGACGAACGGATCCGCCACGAACCGCTCTGCCGTCAGCCCCGCCCGACCCGCATAACCACGCGCCACCAGCCCACCGACATAGAGCTCACCCACCACCCCGGCCGGCACCAACTGCAAACCATCACCCAACACGTACGCCCGCATGCCGCCCAGAGGCCGACCGATCGGCACACCTGCCGAACCCGACCACTCCCCCGGCACCACGAACGACGAAGCATAGAAACTCTCCGTCTGCCCGTACGCGTTGACGATCCGCGTGTCCGGCAGGGTCGCCTGTATGCGGCGCACCAGGTCGGCACCGAGCCCTTCGCCGGCCAGGACGACGGTGCCGATGTCGAGCTTGTCCCCCACCTCGGACAGCACCGCGGCGAAGGCCGACGGCACCGTCGAGAGCACGTCGCCGGACCAGCCGCCGCGCTCCACCATGTGCAGGACGTCGGAGACGATCTCCACCGACGCGCCCGTCGCCAGGGCGGTGAAGATCTCGAAGACGCTCACGTCGAAGGTGACCGAGGTGGATCCGAGCAGACGCGACCCGGCGGAGACGCCCAGTACATCCGCGAGCCGGCGGATGCCGTTGACTGCGCCCGCGTGGGTGATCTGCACACCCTTGGGCACGCCGGTCGAGCCGGAGGTGTACATGAGGTAGGCGACGTCGGCCGGGCGCGCCCGCGGCACGTCCGGCCGGTCCGGAGCCGCGCCGCTCCCGGTGACGTCGCCGACGAGCAGCAGCGGTGCGCCGAACGCCCGGTACGCCGCCTGGGTGGCGTCGTCGGTGAGCACCACGACCGGCCGCGCGTCGGCGAGCATCGCCCCGAGCCGCTCGGCCGGATGGGTGGGATCAAGCGGCAGGAATGCAGCGCCCGACTTCAGTACCGCGAGCAACGCCATGACGAGGTCGGCCGAGCGGGGCAGCGCCACCGCGACCGGCCTGTCCGGGCGGGCGCCGTGCCGACGCAGCTCCGCGGCCAGCCGGCCGGCCCGCGCCTCCAGTTCGCGGTAGGTGAGCAGCAGCTCGCCGTGACGCACGGCGGGCGCGTCCGGGGTGGCCGCGGCCTGGCGGGAGACGAGCTCGTCGAGGGTCGCCTCGGTGGCGGCGACGGTCGGGGCCGCCAGGTCCAGCAGCTGCCGGCGCTCCTCCGCGTCGAGCAGGTCCACGCCGGTCGCGAGGGTATCCGGGTCGGCGGCGAGCCGGCGCAGCACCCGGACGAACCGGTCGGCGAAGCTCTCCGCCGTGCAGTGGTCGAACAGATCGGTGGCGAACTCGAGGCGACCGTCGGCGCCGCCGTCGGCCCGGGAGATCATGTTGAAGAACAGGTCGAACTTGGCGGCGCCGGTGAAGGCCGGCTGGAACGTCACCTGCAACCGCGGCAGCTCCAGCACCGGCCACGGCTCCTGCCAGGCAAACATGACCTGGAACAACGGGTGGTACGCCGTCGACCGCTCCGGATTCACCACCTCCACCAACCGCTCGAACGGCACGTCCTGACGGTCGTACGCCGCCAGCGCATCCTCCCGGACCCGACGCACCACCTCCCCGAACGACACCACACCCGACAGATCCACCCGCAACACCCAGGTATTGACGAAGAACCCCACCAGCCCCGCCAGCGCCACGTCCGTACGCCCCGCGATCGGACTACCGATCGCCACATCACGACCCGCACCCAACCCCGACAACAACACCGCCAGACCCGCCTGCACCACCATCGACACCGTCGCGCCGTAGCGGGTCGCCACCTCCCGCAACGCCGCGACCAGCTCCGGTTCGAGCTCGAACTCCACCAGGCCGCCACGGTGGCTCAATACGGCCGGGCGCGGCCGGTCGGCGGGCAGGGCGATCGGCTGCGGGATGGCGGCGAGCTTGCGCCGCCAATAGTCGGTCTGGACGGCGGCGACGCTGCCGGGGCTCTCGTCGGCGAGAATCTGGCGCTGCCACAAGGTGTAGTCGGCGTACTGCACCGGCAGGTCGTCCCACCGGGGGGCGGCTCCGTCGAGCCGGGCAGTGTAGGCGGCGACGAAGTCGGTGACGAACGGGCCGGCCGACTCGCCGTCGCAGGCGATGTGGTGGACGGTGAGCACGAGGATGTGCTCCTGCGGGCCGGTGCGCAGCAGCACACCGTGCACCGGAATCTGCCCGGCCAGGTCGAAGGGCTCGGTGACCGCTTCCGCGATGGCCCCGTCGATCTCGTCAAGGCCGACCCCGCGTACCTCCGGCTCGAACGTGACGTCCTCGAGAGGCAGCACCCGCTGGGAGGCGATGCCGCGGTCGTCGGCGAGGATCACTGTCCGTAGCGTCTCGTGCCGACCGATGACGTCGAGCAGAGCCTGCCGCACCGCCGCGACGTCGACCGTGCCACGTAGCCGCAGGACGAACGGCACGTGATAGGTGGCCGACGGCCCCTCCCATTCGTGTAGGAACCAGAGCCGGCTCTGCGCGAACGACAACGGAATCATTGCGGAGACACTCCCCATGGTCATCGAGCGGGCGGAAGACGGCCGGACGAGAAATGCGCGGGACGCGTCGCATTAGCGCGCGACTTTGATCATTTTCCGGGTGCGGGTGCGATCAGCGCACCAGCGGCGTTTCTGCGCAGGATCGTAAGCATGCGTCGATCGCGGTTTCCAGGATCGGAGACCCACCACGACCGCTTCTCCCGTCCCGCCGGCGGGACGCCGTAGCGCTCCCGCCCGGCGTTGCAGGGCTTGACATCAGGGTCCGAATCCGGGCGCCGGTCAACGGGCGGCGGCAACCCGGTCAAGAAGCCGCTCGTTGTAGAAGTCGTCCAGACTGCAGGCACCAGAAAGGGTGCCGAAATACTGGTCCACCAATTCCTGGTCGTCGGCAATCACGCGAAACAACGCGGTGCGGTTCTCCGGCAGGCGCAGTTCGGCGACGGTCAGCGTGCTGCGATAGAAATCGAAGAATCGGTCGTCGAGGTCGCGTGCGTACCGGCGCAGAGCGAGCGTGAGGGCCGCCCGGTCGTGCAGCTTCGCGCCGATGTGGCCGGTAAGCATCTCGGCTTGAAGGAAGGCGTCGGTGATCCCGCGGGCGGCGATGGAGTCCTTGTGGTGCACGGCGTCGCCGACCAGCACCCAACCGTCGCCGGCCGCCTGACGAAAGTAGTTGCGCTGGTCGCCGGTGCCGTAGAGGCGTTCCGCCCGGCGGGCGCTGGCCATGCGTTCGTGCAGCTGCGGCGCAGTGGAGCGCACGGCCTTGTCGAACGACGCCTCCGCAGCGACCCGGACGTGCGCGAACTCGTGCTGCGGGAAGTACGCCATCACCAGGGTTCGGTCGTCGTTGGTGGGTATCACTCCCACCCACCGGCCGGGACGTTCGTAGAGCTCGAACTCCGCGGGCAACCCTTCCCAGTAGCTGTAGTACGTGCAGGTGGCGCAGGGATGCTCGACCACCGTACGTGCCTCGGCGAGGCGGGCCACCGTGGAGCGCATGCCGTCGGCCCCGACGACGAGCGCGGCACGCTCACTGTGCTCGGCGCCGTCCGGGGTGCGCCAGCGCACGCCGGCGACCCGGCTGTCCTCGCGCAGCAGCTGCGTGACGGTGGCGCCCTCGCGGAACTCCACGCCGGCCTCCACCGCCGCCGCGGCGAGGATCGGGTCGAGGCGGAAGCGGCGAGGGGCGTAGCCGACGCGCTGCCCGTCGACTGCGGGGGAACAGCCTCGCAGGACGATGCCGGGCGCGTGGTAGGTGACACGTTCCAGAGGGGGACATCCGGTGGCGATCACCGCATCGAGCAGTTCCCACTTGCTCAGCAGGGCGACGCCGGGCTGGTGGATGTAGTGGGAGGAGAGAGTGTCCAGCGGGAACCGCGCCTTTTCGAGGAGGAGAACGCGGTAATCGGCTCGTGCCAGCAGCATGGCCGTGGGCGCGCCGGCACAACGGGCGCCCACCACGATGACGTCGTACACGATGATCCTTTCAGTCGGCGGTCGAGGCGTTCGTGGCCACGCCGTCGGTGGTCGGGGAGAGCACGGCACCGTCGCGGGTGGTCCGCCGCAGCGCGGGCCGAGGGGCCGGGGTCCGTAGGGCGCCGACGGTGGACAGGCTGGCGATGGTGCCGGCCTCGAACAGCTCTCGGATGGACACCTCGGCGCCCAGCTCGGCGCGGATGCGGCCGACGAGCCGGATGGCCTTGAGGGAGTTGCCGCCCAGGTCGAAGAAGTCGTCGTCGATGCCGACCCGGTCGGTGCCGAGCACCTCCCCGAGGATCTGGCACAACGCCCGCTCGTGCTCGTCGCGCGGCGCCCGGTACGGCGGACGGCCCGCACCGCCCATGTCCGGCGGTGTGGCGGCGAGGAGCAGGGCGAGGCCGGCGAGGTCCTCCTCGATCACGCGGTGGACGGTCGCGGACGGTTCGTCGGCGATCCGGTGCAGGACGGCGGCCAGCGCGCTGGCCGCGTCCGCGGCGCTGAGCGGGCTCTGCGTGCCGCCGCGCACGCCGACCGTGATCACGAAGTGGGGCAGAGCCTGCGCGACGATCGTCACGGGGTAGTGGGAGTCCAGGAACGGCTCGTGGCCGGTCAGGGCGAGTCCTCCGGCGGCAGCCGCGGCCGAGAGCGCCTCCGCATCCGCCGGGTAGGACTCGTGGACGACGAGGCTGTCGAAAAGGCTGCCTTGACCGGCGGCCTGCTGGATGTCGGCCAGGCCGCAGTGGTGGTGGTCGAGCAGGGCGGCCTGCCGCTGCTGCAAGCGTTGCAGGACGTCGGTGACGGTGTCGCCGGGGCTGAGCGTGACCCGCACCGGCAGCGTGTTGATGAAGAGCCCCACCATGTCGCCCGTACCGGCCAGTGCGGGCGGGCGGCCGGACACGGTGGCGCCGAGGGTGACGTCGGCGGCGCCGGTGAGGGCGGCGAGCACCAGTGCCCAGGCGCCTTGCAGCAGCGTGTTCATGGTGACGCCGGCGGCCGCGGCACGTTGTTTGAGACGCTGCTCGGCATCGGCGGCCAGCGGCGCATCGGCCCGCTCGAGCCGAAGCGCCGCCTCACGGGCGAGACCGCGGGGGAACAGCAGGGTCGGCTGCTTGAGCCCCGTCAGCTCACCGGTCCATCGCCGCACGGCCTCGGCGCCGTCCTGGTCGGCCAGCCAGGCGAGGTACCGCTGGAACGGCGGCACGTCGGGCAGCGTGGCCGGATCGCCGCCGCGGTCATAGAGGGCGAGCAGGTCGCGCAGCAGCAGCGGCAGGGACCAGCCGTCGAAGAGCACGTGGTGGGCCGTCAGCACCAGCTCGGCGCGATCGTCGTCCAGCGTCACCAGCATGAGCCGGAACAGCGGCGGACGCGCCATGTCGAACCGCCGCTCCCGGTCGCCGGCCAGCGACTGTTCAAGCCGCGCCTGCCGGGCAGGCCCGGTGGCCCTGCGCAGGTCCACATGACTCCACGGCAACGCGGCCTCGGTGGGGATCACCTGCACCAGATCGCCGTCGGCGCCGGAAACGAACGCCGCCCGCAGGTTCGGGTGTCTCGCGAGCAGCGCCTGCCCTGCCCTCCGCATTCGGTCTGGGTCCACCGCACCGCGCAGGTGGAAGACGAGCTGCATCTGGTAGGCGTCGAACCCGTCGCCGGCCAGCAGCGAATGGAACAGCAGACCCGACTGCGTCGCTGTCGCCGGCCACACCGTGGACAGCAGTCCGAAGCGCCGCTCCCAGCCCTCCAGGTCCGGCTGCGACACGCTCACCAGGGGTACGTCCGAGGGGGTCAGACCGCCCGCGTCCGGCCGGGCCGCGTGCGTCGCGAGACCCTCCAGTGCCGTGGCCCAGAGCGCGGCGAGCTCGCTCACGTCGTCGGCGCCGAGGACGCCTTCGGCGTACGACATCAGGCCGGTGATCTCGGGACCCGACGCGCCGTCGCCGGTCATCAGGTTGATCTCCAGGGCGGACAGCGCCGGCATGGCGGGATCCGGGGGCACCAGCAGGTCGGTGACACCGAGCACCGGTGTCCATCCCTCGCCGGCGGCACCCTGCCGGAATTCAGCCGCCGACAGCCGGCCCAGATAGTTGAACCCGATCTGCGGCGGCGCCGCAGCGGCCAGTCGCGGTCCGGTACGGTCGTTGAGGTAGCGCAGCAGGCCGTAGCCGAGGCCCTTGCCCGGCACCGAACGCACCTGCTCCTTCACCTGCTTGAGCACCCGCCCGGCGGCCGGCCCGCCGACCAGGGCGTCCGCCGGGTCCACCCCGTCGGCCGTCACCCGCACCGGGAACATGCTGGTGAACCAGCCCACGGTACGCGACAGGTCGGCGCCCGGCACCGCCTCCTCCTGCCGTCCGTGGCCCTCCAGGCGCACCAGCGACGGCGCCGGCCGGCCCCGGTTGTGCGACCACCGTGCCAGCGCCACGGCGAACCCGGCGAGCAGCACCTCGTCGGGCCCGCAGGCGAAACGCCGCGTCACGGTCGCCAGCAGGCGCGCGCTGAGCGGCGCGGGGATCCACACCGGCACGGAGCGCACCGACGCCATCGTGTCCAGCGCCGGGTCGAAACGCCGCCGCCCGAGCACCGCGT
The DNA here is from genome assembly GCF_050948515.1 of Micromonospora sp. CA-248089. Lineage (NCBI taxonomy): Bacteria > Bacillati > Actinomycetota > Actinomycetes > Micromonosporales > Micromonosporaceae > Micromonospora > Micromonospora sp. CA-248089. The sequence goes on along the minus strand of NZ_CP192016.1, from coordinate 1,930,288 downwards.
CGTCGCCGTGCACGACCTGCGACCAGTAGCCGGCCTCGGCCACCCGGGCCGGTTCAGTGGCCTCGTGCTGCAGACCGAAGGCCCATCGCCGCGCCGATGTGCCCACCGCGGGCAGCACCGCGACCTGCCCGCGCGACACCTGCTCCCACGCCATGGCCAGGTCGGGTAGCAGGATGCGCCAAGAGACGCCGTCGACGACGAGGTGATGCAGCACCACGGCGAGGCGGCCGCGGCGCGCCGGGTCGTCCGGGTCGTCCGGGTCGAACCATACGAACTGCGCCATCACGCCGGCCTCCGGGTCGAGGCGGGAGCCGGCCGCCCGAGTCTGGGCGCGCAGCAGCGGCTCCAGCTCCGGTTTCTCGACGTCGCCGGAGACCGGGACCCGGTGCACCAGGCTCGCCGCGGCGATCACGCCCGGTGCCACGACCTCCACCGCGTCGGCCTCCGGGAGCAGGCGCGAGCGCAGCGCGTCGTGACGTTCGAGCAAGGCGGCGATGGTAGCCACCAGCCCAGCCTCGTCCACGTTCGGGGGCAGGCTCAGCAGCATCGACATGGCGAATCGGCCAATCGGGCCGCCGGTGCCGGCCAGCCAGCGCCCGGCCGGAAGCAGCGGCGCGTGGCCGAGGCCTCCCCCGCCCAGTTCGGCGGCGGGCGCGGCGGTGACGTCCGCGGCGCCAGCCATCTCGGCCAGGGCGGCGACCGTACGGTGCTCGAAGATGTCCCGCGGACCCACCTCGATGCCGCGGGCACGCGCGCGTGCCACCACCTGGATCGACCTGATGCTGTCGCCACCGACGGTGAAGAAGTCGTCGTCAACGCCGACCCGGTCCACGCCCAGGACGTCGGCGATCACCTCCGCGAGCACCGTCTCCGCCTCGGTGATCGGCGCCCGGTAGACCGTCTCAACGAACTCCGGCTCGGGCAGCGCCGCCCGGTCGATCTTGCCGTTGGTCATCAGAGGCAGGCGCGGCAGTACCACGACGGCGGCCGGCACCATGAACTCGGGAAGGCGCGCGGCGAGGTAGCCGCGCAGTTCGCCGACGGTGGGCCAGGCGCCGTCCCCGTCGGCGGGGACCACATAGGCCACCAGCCGGGTTGCGCCCCGCTCACCGCGCGCGACCACGACGGCCTGGGCCACCTGCGGATACGCCGTAAGGACGGTCTCGATCTCGGTGGGCTCGATCCGGAAACCGCGGACCTTCACCTGGGTGTCGGCGCGCCCGATGTACTCCAGGTCTCCGTCGGCGTTCCATCGTGCGACGTCGCCGGTGCGGTACATGCGCTGTCCGGACTGGAACGGGTCAGCGACGAAACGCTCGGCGGTCAACACGGGGGCATTGACGTAGCCGCGTGCGAGGCCGTCGCCGGCGATGTAGAGCTCGCCGGGTACGCCCGCCGCGACCGGGACGAGGCCGGGCCCGAGAACGTAAGCCCGCATGTTGTCCATCGGGCGCCCGATCGGCACGGAGGATCCGACCGGCCGGGGCGGAGGCATCCGATGGCAGGTGGCGAACACGGTCGTCTCGGTCGGGCCGTAACCGTTCACGACGGTGATGTCTGGGCAGGCGCGCCGGATCTTCTCCACCGCGGTCGCTGGCACCACGTCGCCGCCCGCCCAGACCTCCCGCAGCCCGCAGAGCGACTCCGGCCGCTCGTCGGCGATGACCGCGAACAGCCCGGCCGTCAGCCACGCGGCGGTCAGGTCGTGGCCGGCGACCAGATCACCGAGCGCGTCGGGATCCAGGTCTCCGCCGGGTGCGACGACCACCTGGCCGCCGTTAAGCAGCGGCGCCCACAGCTCGTACGTGGAGGCGTCGAAGGTATGCGGCGAGTGCAGCAGGACCCGATCATGCGCGCCGCCGCGCCACCCCCGGTCCAGCGCCAGCGTCGCGACGTTGCGGTGGGTGACGGCGATGCCCTTCGGCAGGCCCCGGGACCCGGAGGTGTACATGATGTAGGCGAGCTGGTCGGGATGGCCCTGCGACGGCAGCGCCCCAGGTGCGGTCTCCTGGGCCTGGTCGATCCGAACGACCGGCCGGTCCGCCTCGCCGCGCACGGCGCGCTCCGCGGTGGCGTCGGCCAGGACCAGGTCCGGTTTCGCGCCGCTGAGCATCAGATCGATGCGTTGGGCTGGATAGCGCGGATCGATGGGCTGGTACGCGGCCCCGGCCCGGACCACCGCCAGGATCGCGACGACGAGCTCAATGGAGCGGGGCAGCAGCAGCGCCACCGTAGATCCGGGGCGCACGCCGTGGCCGGCGAGGTGGCCCGCCAGCCGCTCGGCCCGGCGGTGCAGCTCCCGGTAGGTCAGCCGGGTGGTGCCGGCGGTCACGGCGACCGCCTCGGGGTGTGCCAGCGCACGGCGGCCGAAGAGCGCGAAGAGGTCGGCCCGCGGCACTGCGGCGTGCGTCCGGTTCGATGCTTCGAGCACCTGCCACCGCTCGTCGGCGTCCAGCACGTCGACTGTGGTGATGCGGCTGCTCGGGTCGTCGAGCAGAGCCCGGGTGAAGGCCAGCAGCCGCTCTGAGAAGAAGCGGAGCTCCGCGACGCTGTACGCGTGCCGGGGCGCGTCGATACGGATGTTCAGGTCGCCGTCGCGCCCGGTGGTGAGCACGCTGATCATGAGCTCGTCGAGGGTCGGGAAGCACCCGCCGGTCAGCCACGCGCCGGCATCCGCGAAGCGAATCTCGCCGATGTCGGGGATGAAATTGACGATGGCACCGACCGGGCTGCGCATGAGGTCGGGCAAGCCCATACCGCGCCGGATGTCGGAGATCTGGTGCTGGGCATGGCGCAGGACCCGGTACTTCTCGCTGGTGATGGCGTCGGTCAGCTCGGCGAAGGTGGCCGCGTCGGAGGCGGTCACCCGCAGCGGGACGAAGTTCGCGGCCAGGCCAGAGACCCGCCGGGCTGCGCCGACCCGGTTGTTGACCACCAGGGAGACCAGGAACTCGGCGCTGCCGCTGAGGTGGCGCAGGAAGACGGCCACCGCCGCGGTGAGCAGCGTGGTTAGCGGGACGCCGAGTCGCTCGGCGACCGCCGACCACCGGCGCGCCTCGCTCGCCGGGACCCGCGCGGCGACGTGGTGCACGCCCACCGCCTCGGCCACCTGCGACCAGCCGACTGGCTCGCAGGAGCGGGCGGTCTGGTGCACGGCGGCGGTGCCGAGGCCCGCTGGCAGTCGGGCCACGTCCGGGGCCACGGCCAGGTAGTCGCGCCAGAACTGGGCGTCCCTGTAGTAGCGCAGCGAGGCGCGGTAGCGCTCGTCGTGCACGGCCACCAGGTCGGCACCGGAGTCGGGCCACGGCTGCGGCGAGCGACCCTCGGCGAGCTCGGTGTAGGTCTCGGCGATACGCCCGGCCAGGGTGGTCAGACCGACCCCGTCGATGACGATGTGGTGCACGCAGATCAACAGGAGGCACCGGCTGGGCGCGACGGTGAACAGGCCGAAGCGGAACAGCGCGTCGTGCTCCAGGTCGAACGGCCGGCCGACCACCTCGGCGGCGGCGGTGTGCGCGGCGGCCTCCGGGGCGGCCTCGCCGCGCAAGTCGCGCACCTCGAGCGGAACGTCGCCGGGCTCGCGGGGTAGCACGCCGAGCCCGTCTTCGGTCTCGCGGAAGTTGAGGAGCAACCCGCTGCTGTGGGCGAGGACTTCGCGCAGGGCCCTGGTCAACAGGCCCCGGTCGACCTCGCCGTGGACCTCCCACCAGCCCGCGATGTTGTTGCGCACGCCGGGCGAGAGCTTCTGCGCGAGCCAGAGTCCCACCTGCATCGATGTGGCCATCGCTGGAGTCAAGGCGATCCACCTTCCGAGGGTCCCGGGTACCGGATGCCCGCCCGGAGCTTCGGTTCCGGACGCCTCGGTCAGGCAAGCACAGGCCGGGGCCAAAGGTGAATGACGCAGGCGCCGGGAGAGCCCGCGGTCCCGCCGGCGAGACAGTCCCCTGGCCCGGGCAGGCGGGAACATGCTCACGACCCTCGACCCGCCACGCGCTGATGACCCGCTCGCACGGGCACGGGCCGTTGACCTGCTCGCACGGGGGCGTGCTCATGGCCCGGCGAAGGGGACCCGGGCCATGAGCACGAGACGGGGTGGATCAGGCGGTGGTGGCGAGGTCGCGGCGGCCGAAGAGGGCCAGGGCCGCGATTCCCGCCAATACCACCGCGACGGCCATGCCGGCCAGCGGCACGACGTCAACGGGGTCGAGCGGTACGAGGGCGGGAAGGTTGAACACCGAGAAGTTGCTCAGCCAACCCGGCAGCTGGGCGAAACCGCTGAACAGCGTAATGAAAACACTACCGGCGAAGATCAGCCAGATCACCGGGGTGGCGCGAGCCGACAGACCGAGCAGCAGCGCGGAGAGCGCGGCGAACATCAGCGGGATGGGCAGGTAGTTGAAGGTCGCGGCCACGAGGGTACCGACCAGCGCCGGGTCGGCGAGCGCGGCCGATGAGCTGAGGGCCAGCGCGACCCCACCGGCGATCTGCGCCAGCGAGGAGAAGACCGCGGCGACGCCCAGAACCGTGCGCATCCACCGTAACCGGCTGACGGCGGTGGCCAGCACCAGCTCCCCTCGCCCGGCTCGCTCCTCGTTGCGCATCCGCGACACCGAGGTGATGGCGAGCACCGACGACAGGACCGACACGTAGATGAGCATCGTCGCGAAGAAGCCATCGGTGACGTTCAGCGCGTCGTTGCCGATGGCGCGGACGGTGTCTGGGTTCTCCTGCACCATGCTCTCCACCTGCCCGCCCAACGAGCCGTAGAAGAATCCGAGCAGGACGGCAGCGAGCGTCCACGCGATGATGGGGCCGCGCTGCAACCGCAGGGCGAGCGCACGCGGTGAGCGCAGCCGGGCCGCGGCGTCGGCCGGTCCACGCCGGGGCGCCACCAAGCCCGCGCCGACGTCGCGGCGAGCGGCGAGGGCATAGGCGAGCGGTACCAGTGCCGCGATCGCCAGGACCGGCACGAGCAGCGGCCACCAGCGCAGCTCGACGAAGGGCCGCGTCTGGAAGAACCAGGTCGTGGGCGAGACCCAGGACGACGGCGTGCCGCCCGCGGCGGCGATGTCGCCGCTGACCCGCACCAGATAGAGGACGGCCATGACCACCACGCTGAGGCCCATGGCGCTGCGCGAGCTCTCGGTCACCTGAGCGAGGACGGCGGCGATCGCCGCGAAGACCAGGCCAGTGAGTGTGACCCCCACGCCGACTGCCAGGCAGTCGGCGACCGGCAGCCCGCGGCCGAGCAGGACGAGGGCGATCGCCGCGCCGATCAGCATGTTGGCCACGAGACAGGCGATCAGACCTGCGGTGATGGGCGCACGCCGGCCGACCGCGTTGGCCCGGACCAGCTCGGCACGACCGGTCTGCTCCTCGGTCCTGGTGTGCCGGATTACCGTGAGAATGTTGATCACGGCCAGCACGAGCAGCACGATCGGCATGATCTCGTTGATCGCCATCGGGCCGATGGTGTAGTCACCGAGCCCATAGCCGGGCCCGCCGAAGAACACGCCGACGGGGGTGCGCATCAGGTCGGCGCGCTGCTGGCGTTGCGCGTCGTTGGTGTAGGTCGCGGCGAAGGTCGGCAGGGCCAGCGCGGTGATCCCGGGGAGCGCGACCGTGCTCAGCAGCAACTGGAGGCGGTCGCGACGCACCGCGAAGCGCGCCAGCACGGCGGTGCCGGCAAACGAACGGCTCATCGCGCGCCCGCCCGGGCGACGGCGCGGTGGTCATCGTACTCGCGCAAAAACAGCTCCTCCAGGGACGGCGGGTTGCTGACCAGCGAGGTGACTCCGAACGCGGCGAGCCTGCTGACCACGTCGGGGAGGTGGTCGCTGTCGACGGTGAAGGTGAGCGTGTAACCGTCGACGGCGAGGTCGTGCACCCCCGGATCGTTGCCGAACGCCCGGGGATCACGGCTGGTGGTGGCGGTGATTGACGAGCGGGTGAGGCGGCGGAGGTCGGCGAGGGTCCCGGACTGGACGGCCTGCCCGCGCCGGATGATTGTCACCGTGTCGCACAGCTTCTCGACCTCAGCGAGGATGTGACTGGAGAGCAGAACGGAGCGGCCCTCGTCCTTCACCTCCTGTATGCACTGGGTGAAGACCGTCTCCATCAGCGGGTCGAGGCCGGACGTCGGCTCGTCGAGGACCAGCAGCTCGGCGTCAGAAGAGAGTGCGGCGACTAGTGCCACCTTCTGCCGGTTGCCCTTGGAGTAGGCGCGGGTCTTCTTGGTGGGATCCAGCTCGAAGCGCTCGAGAAGCCTCCGCTTGGCGACCTGGTCGGCACGGCCGCGCAGTCGGGCGAGGAGGTCGATCACCTCGCCGCCGGTGAGATTCGGCCAGAGGGTGACGTCGCCCGGGACGTAGGCGATGCGGCGGTGCAGGTCGACCGCGTCGGCCCACGGGTCCCGGCCGAGCACCCGGGCCTGCCCGCTGTCGGCACGCAACAGGCCGAGCAGGACCCGGATGGCGGTGGACTTGCCCGCCCCGTTGGGGCCGAGGAAGCCGGCGACCTCGCCGGCGCGGACGACAAGGTCGAGCTGGTCGAGTGCCTTCACCGCGCCGAAGGTCTTGGTGACGGAGCGCATTTCGACAACCGTCTCGGGCGCCATGGTGCACTACCTTTCTCTTTGGTGAAATGCCGGGGATCGATGCGTCAGCGCACGGACTTGCGCCGGTAGAGCGAACGGGACCAGGCATAGCCGACCACCGCGATTGCGACCGACCACGCGACGGAGGCCCAGACATCCGCCGTGTTCGGTGTGCCTGCCAGCAGGCCGCGCACCGAGTTGATGAACGGGGTGAAGGGCTGGTACTCGGCGAACCAGCGGATGCCCGCCGGAATCGATTCGACTGGGACGAATCCGCTGCTGAGAATGGGCAGCAGCATGAGGAACATGGGCAGGTTACTTGCGGTCTCCACACTCTTGGTGACCAGCCCGAACGCCACCGACAACCACGCCAGGGCGAGCGCGATGAGCCCGAGCAGGCCGAGCAGCGCCAGCCAATGCAACGCCGAGGCGTCCGGGCGCAGGCCGATGAGCAGGGCGACGGCGAGCACCGCGGTCATGGCGAGCACGGCCTGAATCACGCCGCCGTAGACATGTCCGGCCAGCACCGAGGCCCGGGTGATCGACATCGTCCGGAACCGGGCGATGATGCCCTCGGTCATGTCCATGGCGACGGAGATGGCGATCGCCTGCGCGGTGGCCGCGGCGGACATCAGGATGATCGCGGGCGCGATGTAGGTGAGATATTCGCGGCGCCCTCCGCCCCCGCTGAGCCCGGCGCCCAGCGTCTCGCCGAACACGTACACGAACAGCAGCAGGAAGACGACGGGGGTGCCGATGATCAGCATGGTCATGCTGGGGTTGCGGCGCATGTGCAGCAGATTGCGCCGCAGCATCGTGGTCGAGTCGGCGACTGCGTAGGACAGCGAGCTCATCGCGCGACCTCCTTTCGTGCTTGGGGACCGGTGAGGGCGAGGAAGACGTCGTCGAGGTCGGGAGTGGTCAGCGACAGCCGCTGAGCCGGCACGCCGGCCTGTTCCAGACGGTTGAGCACTTCCCGCAGAGCGGCGATGTCGCCGTTGCTGGGAATGGTGAGCGTCAGGTCGTCGCCGTCCGGGATCCCGTCGGGCAGCACGGACGCCGCAGCTGTGAGCGAGGACTCGTCGGCCAGCTCCAGCTTGATGTGGCCGCCGGGGACCAGCCGCTTGAGCTCGGCGGGCGTGCCGGCGGCGACGATGCGGCCGTCGTCGAGCACGGCGATGCGATCGGCGAGCTGGTCCGCCTCCTCGAGGTACTGGGTGGTGAGGAAGATGGTGACGCCCTCGCTGAGCAGGCTGCGCACGAAGTCCCACATCACCCGCCGGCCTCGCGGATCCAAGCCGGTGGTGGGCTCGTCGAGGAAGATGACACTGGGCCGGCCGACGAGCGTCATCGCCAGGTCCAGGCGCCTGCGCATGCCGCCGGAGTAGGTGGCCACCGTCTTCTTGGCGGCGCCGGCAAGGTCGAACCGCTCGATCAGCTCCGCCGCGCGGGTGCGTCCCTCCTGCCGGGAAAGGTGCTGCAACGCGGCCATCAGCAGCAGGTTCTCCTCGCCGGTCATCAGCTGGTCGACAGCGGAGAACTGCCCGGTCACCCCGATCGACGCCCGCACCTTGTCGGCGGCGCGGACAACGTCGTGACCGACCACCCGCGCCTCGCCGCCGTCTGGCGTGAGCAACGTGGACAGGATGTTGACGGTGGTGGTCTTGCCGGCTCCGTTCGGGCCCAGCAACGCAAAGACGGTGCCTGCGGGCACCGTGAGATCGATACCGCCGAGAACAACGTGATCTCCGAACGACTTGCGTAGTCCCACGGTCTCGATCGCCGGGGACGGGGATGGTCCGGTCATGACGGCCCCCTTGGTCGGCCGGCACAGTCACGAGCAAATCGACCCGCCTGCACGCCGGTGCGTATACATATACACTACACATACATCTCAGCCGGTCAAACTCAGAAACGCCGCTTCTCCGTAAGACATCCCCGTCGAGGGGGTCAAGCAGCGACCGGGCGTCTCGCCGGCGGGACGGCGCGCCGCGTCGGGACGCTTCCAGCGCGCTTGCCACGGCGAACGAGCGCCACCGATCCTCGGAGACGTGCTTGCCATCGTTGCCCCGGGACAAGGCAGCCAGACTCCCGGTTTCCTCGCCACCTGGACGGCCGACGCCGCCTTCGCCGATCGCCTGCGGTGGTACTCGGCCGTCTGCGGGCTCGACCTGCCGCACTACGGCACCCGCGCCGACGCGGAGGCGATCAGGGATACAGCCATCGCGCAGCCGCTGCTCGTGGCGGCCGGCCTCGCCGTGATCCAGGCCCTGCGCGAGGCGGCGCCCGCCGGCTGGACCGGCCCCGAGGTCATCGCCGGCCACAGCGCCGGTGAGCTAACCGCGGCGGCCGCCGCTGGCGTCATCACCGCGGAACAGGCCATCGTGCTGTCCCGCGAGCGTGGCCGCGGGATGGCGGAGACGGCGGCCCGCATCGAGTCCGGCATGGCGGCGGTCGTCGGCGGTGACGCGACCGAGGTGCTCGCCGTCATCGAGCGGTGCGGCCTCGAGGCGGTGACCTACAACGGCCCCGGTCAGGTCGTCGCATCCGGCAGCCGCCGGGGCATCGCCGAACTGGTGACCGAACCGCCCGCGCGTGCCCGCGTCGTCCCGCTGGAAATCTCCGGCGGCTTCCACAGCCGGCACGTCGCCCACGTCGGCGAGTTGCTGCGCGACCACGCCCGGGCCATGGACCCGGCCGACCCGCTGGTGATCCTGCTGTCCAACAGCGACGGCCGGGTCGTCAGGACCGGCCGCGAGGCGCTGGATCTCATCGCCAACCAGGTGAGCGCACCGGTGCGCTGGGACCTGTGCATGCGGCGCATGATCGACCTCGGCGTGACCGGGATGCTGGAGCTCGCCCCCGCCGGAACTCTCACCAAGATCGCGCGGCGCGCCCTTCCCGGCGTTCAGACCTTCGCCCTGCACACCGCCGACCAACTCTCCGACGCGTGCGACTTCGCGCTGCAACACCACCGCAGCCCGGCGAGCCTGGCCTCGTGACCGGCCCGCCCCTACCCGAAACGGAGGCCCACATGGCCACTCTGGCCGAGATCCGCAGCGAGCTGCCGAAGATCATTCGTGATGTCGCGGGCGTGCCTATCGAGGACATCCAGCCCGATCGCACGTTTACCGGTGACCTAGACATCGACTCACTGTCGATGGTCGAGATCCTGGTGGCCTGCGAGGAGCAGTTCGGCGTGAAGATCCCCGACGAGCAGCTGAAGCAGCTGACCACCGTCGATGACGTGGTCGCGTACATCGAGCGCAGCCAGCCGTGACCACGGAGGTCGTGGTCACGGGCCTGGGCGCCGTAACGCCGCTCGGCCCCGGCGTCGCCTCCACATGGAACGCCCTGCTCACCGGCCGCAGCGGCGCGGTCGCGATGACCGACGAGCGCTACGCGAGCCTGCCCGTGCGCATCGCCGCCCCGGTGCTCGCCGACGTGGAGGCGGCGCTGTCGCGGGTCACCGCCCGGCGCCTCGACCGGTTCGAGCAGTTCGCGATGCTCGCCTCCCGGGAGGCCTGGGCGGACGCCGGTCTGGACGAAGCCGGGGCCGACACCGAGCGGCTCGCGGTGACGATCGGCTCGGGCATCGGCGGGCTCAACACGATGCTGGACACCTACGACAAGCTCCGCACCTCCGGCCACCGCCTGGTGTCACCGTTCACCATCGGCAAGATGATCCCCGACGGCGCCGCCTCCTGGGTCGCGCTGGAACTGGGCGCCCGCGCCGGTATCCAGACGCCGGTGGCGGCCTGCGCGACCGGCAACGACGCCCTGCGCGACGGCACCGCGCTTATCCGCTCGGGCAAGGCCGACGTCGTGATCGCGGGCGGCGCGGAGGCCTGTATCCATCCGCTGATGATCGCCGGCTTCTGCGCCATGCGTGCCCTGTCCGCGTCGAACGACGAACCGCAGCGTGCTGCCCGGCCGTTCGACAAGGCTCGCGAAGGGTTCGTGCTGGGCGAGGGCGCCGCGGTGATGGTGCTGGAGTCGGCTGGCCACGCCGCCCGCCGCGGCGCGCGGGTGTACGCCCGCCTGGCAGGCGCGGGCACGTCGGCGGACGCCCACGACTTCGCGCAGCCGGACCCGACCGGCGCCGGGCAGGCCGCGGCAATGCGGGCGGCGCTGAACGACGCCGGCCTGCGCCCGCAGGACGTGCGGCACATCAACGCGCACGCGGCGGGCACGCCGCAGGGTGACCGGACCGAGTCGGTGGCAATCCGTACGGTGCTGGGCGACCACGCCGGCCAGGCGGTGGTGACCTCGTCCAAGGCGGCGCTCGGCCACATGATGGGCGCCGCCGGCGCCGCCGAGTCGTTGGCGACCGTCCTCGCCCTCCACCACCGCCTGGTTCCGCCGACCATCAACCTCGAAGATCTCGACGACGAGATCGAGCTGGACGTGGCCCGGGAGCCGCGGGAACTGCCCAGCGGGCGCCTGGCTGCGCTGAGCAACTCGTTCGGGCTGGGCGGACACAACGTGGTGGTGGCCTTCACCACCGCCTGAGCCCCGGTTGAAAGGTGCCGCGTCGCCGGACCGCGGGAAATGCCGGGTCACGGACGCCATCGGGAAGACACGGTCTACAGCGTGAGGGTGGGGAACGACGTCGTTCCCCACCCTCACCGCGTCATGCTCCGTCAGGGTCACTCCCCCTCGGTGGCGGTCTCCGAGGCCAAACCCGTGACGACCTCCACGGCGAAACTTTGAGCGGCCGAGCGAAGCACGTCGGCCACCCACTCGTTGACCGTCAGCCCGCAGGAGTCGGCGATCCGCACGCAGCAATCGAGCTGATCCGGTGAGAGGAGCACCTCGAGGGCGGCGGTCCGGCCGTCGTCCACCCGCGACGGTTCGCCGGCGCCGCCCTCCCGCTCCCTCTCGCGCTCGGCGAGACTGGCCCGGACCTCGCGCCGGAGGCGGTTGCGCGACCACTGCTCCCGGCCGGCCTTGCGCAACCAGTAGTCCTGTTCCGGTTCGCTCAGCCGGGCGACCTCCGCGTGATGCGCGATGCTGAGGCTCTCGACGCGCCGCTCGTGCGGGAACTTGCGGGCGACCCAGGCGTAGTTCCGCAGTGTCTGATAGTCGAGACCGGTGCGCTTGATCGCCTCACGGTAGCGCCCGCTGAAGGTCGCCTCGCCGAAGATCAGCCAGTCCGCCAGCCACCAGGCCGACGAGTTCGAGGCCTCGTGCAGCTGGAGCCCGATCTCCTCCCAGACGTGCTGTGCCAGGTTGTGCGGGAAAACGATGCCAGCCTTGCTCAACGTCACCGGACCGGCCAGGCGCATCACCACCGACTTGGAATGCTCCGGCGCGACAGCCGCGTCGAGCGTCTCCGGCCCCCTATCCACCGTTTGCACCATTGCCATCCCCCATACAATCCCCGTGGGCTTGCCAGGCAGCCACGTAAGCCACCGTGGATGAGTCGAAGGCTATCAATGGCAAAGGGTCGGCGCAGCGACTTAACAGCCATATGGGACATCAAAATTTTGTATAAATCGAGCACTCCGGAGACGATGCGCCACGGCGATTGCGCACGTAGTCCACGCCGGATTGAGCGAGCGGCGAAGAAAATGGAATAGAAAGCCGTCCGGTCACCCCGAACGAGCTGTCCGCTTCGCGGCATCAAACGTGAAAACGGTATCCCATACCCGACTCAGTCAGGAAGTGCCGAGGGCGAGCGGGGTCGACCTCCAGCTTGCGGCGCAGCCGGGCGACGTATTGCCGCAGGTAGTGAGCCTCACCCTGGTAACTCGGTCCCCACACCGCCGAGAGCAGCCGACGATGACCGAGCACCTTGCCCGGCTGACGCAGGAATTGCTCCAGCAGACGCCACTCCGTACGGGTCAGCCGGATCTCCCCCGACTCGTCGGTGACTATGCGAGAGCTCATATCCACCGCGGAACGCCCGATGAAGAAAATCTGTGGAGCACCCTCCGGCCGGCACAGCCGTCGGATCACGGCTCGGATGCGGGCGAACAATTCCTCCGGAGTGAACGGCTTGGTCATATAGTCGTCGGCCCCCGCGTCGAGCGCCTGCACCTTGTCGCGAGAGTCAGTACGGCCGGACAGCACGATAATCGGCGGGTCGGCGCCCTTCCGTATTTCCCGGATGACGTCGACACCGTCCATGTCGGGCAGCCCCAGGTCCAGGAGAACGACATCGAGATCGAGGGTATAGACCGCCCGCAGTGCCGCCTCCCCACGATCGGCAACAGACACCTCGTAGCCCCGTGAACGCAGCAGAATGCGCAGGGCCCCGGTATAAACGCGCTCGTCGTCCACGATCAGCACGTGGCTCATGCCCACCGCCCCGGCACGTCATCGCAAGGACCACCGCCGGTCACATCACGGCATGCAACGTCGTGGACGAACATGGCTCTCCCCGTGTGCCCTCGTCGGACCACGTATACATATAACATGTTCACACAGAACGCTCAAGGCCTGACCTCGCGTCCATAATAGACACTGTGAGCGCCGCCGTCCCCCGTCTGCCGGCCCGGAGATGGCATGGCCGGATCCCGGCAGGTCCAACGGCGGTGAAGCAGCCCGGCGACCGCGAGCGCGACGAGCGCCACTGCCTTGATCGACAGCAGTACCCGTAGCGGGTCGTCAGCGCTGGCACTACTCGGCATCACCTGACGACTTTGTGGGGGCCCTTGACCGCGGGCTGCTCCGTCAGCATCCCGCGCTGCGCAGCCCCTACCCGGAAATGCTTGCCGCTTACCTACGCGCCAAACAACATGATCATCGTGCGCGACCACGACGCCTGGACCGACGAAGCTGACACGGCGGTCTTCTCGCTCGCCGCCCCGACGAGCGTCCTGTCCTGCACACCGAAGATTCCCACCCGAAGGGACGGGGATCGCGCGAGCTACCAGCCCGTGGTGGGCTGACCGGCGCGTCAACACGGCATAGAGGAACGGGCTCGCCGCCGTCAAAATCGTGTCGCGATCACCGCTGCCCTGCCCCGCCGGGAGCACCATCGGCTCATGGATCACACGCACCGCTGGCAACGCTTCTACGCGCGATTCGGAATCGCCTCGCTGGTGCCGCTACGCGACGTCGTCGGCCCGGACAGGCATCGGCTTTCCCGACGGCTACCCCGGTACCCTGGCGCCGGAGCCACGCTCATCGCTGTCCCGCCGCGATTAGCTGCTCCTCGCCCTCGCCCAGCAAGCGGCGGTGGACGGCGCAGACGAGGTGCTACTCGACGAGACGCTGATCGCCCAACTGGCGCTGGGGCCACCACGACCACGGCTGCCGGCCCATCTGGAGACGAGCATCCGGGTGCACGCCCCGGACGAGGCGGCCCTGGCGCGCGGCAGGTTCACCATCGAGGTCACCTCCGTGCCCCGGGGTGCCGGCGGACTCACCGGCCGGTTCCTCAGCGTGCTGCGACCGGTAGAGGCGGCCAAGCTGGCCACCGGCCTCACCGACCTGCCCACCGCAGACCACGGCACGGTGCCGGCCCAGATGTCGTTCCCGCCGCTGGACCCCCGCGACCGCACACATCACCCGCACCAGGCAGGTGCTGCCCACGGTCATCAGCCTGGCCGAGCACGGGCGCCCGAACCGGGCCGTCCTCACCATCGACGACCTGGCGGTGGGCTGCGAGGGCAGACGCATGTTCCTGGCCGCGCCCGGGCACGGGCACCGCCTCGAAGCGGTCGGCATGCACGCGCTCAACCTGCGTACCCACACCCCGCCGTTGGCCCGGTTCCTAATCGAACTCGGCCGCGCCCAGTGCACCCAGGTCACCGCTTTCGAATGGGGCGTCGCCGCCCGCGCGAAGCAGCCGTTCCTCCCGCGCATCCGCTACGGACGCGCGATCCTCGCCCCCGCGACCTGGCGACTGGACGCGGCCGAGCTTTCCGACCGGCGGCAACGCTGGTGCGCCTGGGACGACGCCCTCGACCGGTGGCGGGCCCGCCGACGCCTACCCCGCCTGGTGCAGCTGGTCGAGGCCGACCGGCGCCTGCCGCAGGGAGTCGGCTCGTACGGCGGCCGCCCGCACGAGGTCATCCTCACGCTTCACGCCACCGACCATGGTCGGCGTAGAACAGGAACGGCGGTACGAGATGCAGCGGGCGATCGTCCGCGTCATGGACGGTGTCACCGGAGCGAAGCGCACCGTATGGGCGGTGCAGCAGCTTCATCTCGAGTGGCTCGGCACGCGCCAGCCACACGTCTGCCGCTTCCGCGTATCCGCTGCCGACCGGCAGCAGCGCGACGCTCGCTGTCAGTCGCGGCAGGAAGCCGTCGTCCATCGGCGGGTCGTATCGGTTGGACCGCACCACGTAGCACCGGGTCGGCGGTATGCCAACCGCGCACCGGTCGCCCTCGTCGAGTTCGGCCGCCGGCGGGCGCAGCTGGTACGGCCACCACGGCTCGGTCGATTCGTCTACGGGGAAGGCGACGCTGCCGTTCGGCCCGTAGGCCGAGTCGGGATCGAGCACGGCCCACGGCCAGCGCACCGCCGCGTGGTACTTGCCGGCGCGCGTGGTCACCGTAGGGGTCCACGGGCACGACACCGCCACCACGTCACCGAGCTGGTAGGGCAGATCGTGCGGGGGTATCACGATCTCCGCTCGCTCAGGGTCGGCGTTCAGTAGCCCGTGGCGCGCAAGTCGTGCTGCCCATTCGGCGCCGAGCCGGGCGGAAACGATCCGGATCTGGGCCGCTGCCTGTGCGGGAGGCTGCTGCGTCATCGCCAGGGTGTCTCGCTGCGCGTGCGCCTCCCGGTCTCCCGAGTCGAGGTGCGCGGCTGCAGCACGGCGACCGCCGGTCCCGCCCCGGTCAACCGCGGCCGCAGGACCGCCGCCAACTCCCGGGCGGCGGTGACCAGCCGACCGTACGTCATGGTCCCGTGCCGGTCGGTCAGCGCCGGCCGCTCGGGGTCCTCCTCGGCGCAACGTAGTACGGCGGCGGGAACGGTGGCGGGGTGGTCCATCTCGGCAGGGTGGCCGCCGGGTAGGACGGGCGGGGTCACGACGGAAGCTCCAGAGGTACGCGGCGACGATGCCGCGCGAGGGGGCAACAGGTATTACACGCCTCATGGTTGCATCGCTGTCGATGTCATACCTCCACCGACAGGGACGACCAGGAATGCGTTCGCCCGACTACAATGCACGGGCGCCTATTGACGACGGACCCGTTCCACGCCGTTGCCCCCGGGGCAGGACGCCACCGGCACCCCGCCACCGCACGTCCGCGCTCCAACAGGCCAGCGGGGTGGGCGAGCGACGGATCGGCTCAATCGCACGGGCTCTGCGGTCTGCTCCCAGAGGGACCGCATCTCCTCGAACGCCTGTTCCATGAGCTGCACCATCGCCAGCCGGGCGCGTTCGCCCTCGTGCCGCTGGATCGCCTGCGCCACCTCGGCGTGCAGGCGCAGCGCCTCCTCGTGCGGATGGTGCGGCATGAGGTGGTGCTTGTGCCGGCCGGTCAGCACCTCGGCGACCAGGTCCTGCAGCCGGACGAACATCTCGTTGCCGGAGGCGAGCAGCACCCGGCGGTGGAACTCGATGTCCAGGCGCAGGAAGCGCTCCTCGTCGCTGGCCTCGTCGTGACCGGCCCGGTCGGCGGCCAGCAGGGCGGCGTGCGACTCGATGGCGGTGCGCAGCTCGGTGATGGAGCGAAGCCCTTACCCGCCTGGATGAGAACTTCGCTCTTGTGCGGTTACTCAGTGTTCAGGGTGACGATGACGCCCTGGTTCGCGCACGCTGTCTGCAGGCCCGACATGTGCGTCGTCATTGGGCCCAGGAACGCCAGCGCGCCCATCTCCTGTCCATTCGGGATCTGCGACATCTGCCAGGCGAGGTCCATCAGCGCGGTGCCGTGCTCGCGGATGTCGTCGTGGCGGGAGTCCTCGAACACCCTGCGGGCCTGTCGGTACTCGGCTTCGGTGAGCTTGTCATCGCCGCTGCCCTTAGCGCTGCCGTCGGCCTTCTTTCCCTCGCGCATGGCCTTGCAGGCGGCGACGCCGGTGTCCTCGCGGATGAACCGGTCGTACAGGCCGTAGCCGCCGACGGCGAGCAAGAGCACAGCGAGGGCCGCGGCGGCGGCGACGATCAGCGGCTTGCGGCTGGGCGCGGCCGGCGGTGCCGGCGGCGTCATCCCAGCGGCGGTCGGCGGCCACTCGGCCGGCTGGTGCTGGACGGGCGGCTGGCCGTAGACGTCGTGCGGCTGCTGCGCCTGGTACGGGTTGGTCAAGACTGTCTCCCCACGTGACGTGTCGTGTCGATGATGGTGGGGATGCGGCTGCCGCCCTGCCCGTTGTCGGGTAGGTGACCGTGGGTGTAGCCGGTCAGCTGGTGCGGGTCGGTCGGAACGTGCCGACGGTGGCGGCCACATCGCCGGGCTTGTGGCGCCGCTTGTCGAACACGTACGGCTCGAGGAGGGTCCAGCCGTCGGCGCTGAGCTGCGCGAACCAGGCTTGACGGCGGAGTCTCAGGTGCTCTCCGCAGCGGTGCTAGTGCCCGCGACTGCGCGGCACGACACCCCCGCTCAACCAGTGCTCGCCCACGTCCAGTGCTGGGGCGAGATGGCGTGGCCCCTATCGGCTGGGCACCTATGCGCACCTCAGCAGCCTGATCAAGCGACCGGTCGCAGATGCCGCAGCGTGCTGTTGGAGCGGTCGGGTTGGGTTGTCTCCCAGCGTCGCTGCAGCGCGTCAACAAGGTTGGTGATCATGGGTTCGGTGACGTGGCTGTAGATGCCTCGGACGCCGGCGAGGCGGTGGCCGAGCCGTCGGGCCTGGGCGATCTCGGGGATGCCGTCTTCGATGAGCCAGGTCTTGTGGGTGTGGCGTAGGTCGTGGAAGTGCATGCCGGGCAGGATCGGCGGGATGTCTCGCTGAGGGTCGCCGGTGAGGGCAGGAGTCCAGGCGCGGCGGTTGAAGTTGGAGCGGCGTTGGTGGTAGCCGCGGGCGCCGGGGAAGACGGTGTGGTGAGGGTGTTCGGCGAGGTGGGTGGCGAGGAGGTTGGTGAGGAAGCGGGGTAGGCGGATGTGGCGGACGGAGTTGTTGGTTTTGGGTGGGCCGAGGTACAGCTTGCCTTCGACTTCGTGCAGGGCGCCGACGTCGGGGTGGATGTAGATGCTGCCGAGGGTGAGGTCGAGGTTGTCGCGGTGCAGGCCGGCGAGTTCGCCCCAGCGCATGCCGGTGTAGGCGGCGGTGAGGATCATGAGGCCGTCGGATGCTCGGGTTTGGCGGGCGACGATGGCGGCGACTTGGTCGTTGGTGGCGTGGGGTCGTTCGGCGCGGATGCCTTTGGGGATGCGGATTCCTCGGCAGGGGTTGAAGGGGATCCGGCGGTCTTCTACGGCTTCTTGTAGGACCATCGACAGGACCATGATCACGTCGGCGACGGATCGGGGTGCGAGGCGTTTGCCGAGGACGACGGCGAGGGTCTTGATGTGTTGGCGGCGGATGTCGACCAGGGGTAGCGGGCCGAGGCTGGGCAGGATGTGCAGCCGCAAATGGCTGCGGTAGGCGGCCCAGGTCGCGGGGGACGCTTGGTGGGTGGACTCCCAGATGGGCACCCATTCGGCGAGGGGGATGCGTCCGCCGCGGGGGTCGATGAAGGTGTCGCGGGCGACTTCGACGTCGATCTCCTTGGCGCGGATGACGGCGTCGGCGCGGATGTCGTGCGTGGAGTCGGTGGTGACGGTGCCGTCGGTCATGCGGACGCGGACGCGGAACTTCATGCCGCGTTGTTCCACCCAAGCCATGGGTTACTCCATTCGGTGCGGGTGCGGTGCGTCGGTGATGGACGCGTGACTTCGCGGGTCGGATCAAGTCGGCGCTGGCGGGTGGCGCCGCCGGTGGGTGCGGCGGCCGGTGGCCGGTTCTGCGGAGGCGGCGATGAGGGCGGCGAGGTCGGCGGCGGAGAAGCGCAGGTGCTTGCCGAGGAAGGTGCAGGGGATCTGGCGGCGCCCGGCGCGGCGGCGTAGCCAGGATTCCGGGATGCGCAGCAGCGCTGCCGCTTCGGCTGGTGTGTAGAGGCGCGGTTCCTGCTCGTCGTGGTGCCCCGTCGCGCGGACGGGTGTGGGTGGCGGCGGTGGGCGTCGTCGGGGGCGGGGCGGGTTGTCGCGCACGGTGAGCTCCTCGCAGGCGCGGGTGGGGCGGGCTCTTCGCAGGCGCGGGTGGGGCGGGCTCTTCGCGGGCGGATGTCTGGTCGGCCCGCGAAGAGCCCGCGGGTCGTCAGTGGTGACGGCACAGCAAGAGACAAGGGCGCCAGCTGCTTGGGCGGGGACGACACCGTTGCTGAGAACCCGTAGCGCGACGGTGCGAGATAGGGCGAACGCCGGGTGACCGAGGGGTCGGGCAGGCCTATGAGCCATTCCACGAACGGTGGGGCGAGGACGGGTTGGCCGCCTTGTCCGGGTTGGGTGGGTGCGGGGTGCGCCGAGCGTGGTGGTGGGGTGAGCGACGGTGGTGCGCAGGTCAGATCCGCCGGTGCGGTGGTGGCCGGGGCCTCTGGCATCAGGAGGCGCGGGGTCTAGGCAGCAGGACCCGGGACAGGGTTGGGCGGAGGTCGGGGCCGACTCGGTCGCCGTTGGTTCTGCTGTCGCTGGCGAATCGGGTTGGTGGGAGGTGGCGGGTGCCGTGGGGGTTCGGTGATGTCGAGCAGCCGTGGTGGTGCTCGGGTCCTTTACCCTCGCGGGCGCAGAGGGTGGGCAGCGCGAGTAGCTACTCCCCCGCCGCCGGTGGCGAGCAGGATCAGCTGGTCCGGTCGGTGCGGGCGTCGGATGCACAGGCATAGCCGGCTCGTTTCGTACCCGAGCGTGGCCAGGTCGGCGTGAACGACGTCGAGTCCGCGTGGGCGGAGGCGGCGGCGTCTTCCACGAACACGAGGGGCGGTCGAAGATCGCGAACAGCGTGGGTGGCGCTTGTCCACAGATTGCTATGGACACCGCTGAAGGCCACGCATTTGCCGGCCTTGGAGATGTCTTGTCGCTCCAATGTCAAGCTTGGGCTTCTGGCCCCCGGCGGTCTCCGAGGGAGGTGCCGCCGGTAGCGTTCTTTGCGCAGCTGGTGACGGAGGCGGTGCGGTGGCGCGGACGTGGTTGTCGATCCGGGTTGAGTTGGTGTCCGGCCGTGGCGAGGACTTCTGGCCTCGCCCAGGGCGGATCTTCGCGGCGGCGCGGACGCATACGTTTGAGCAGTTCGGCGCGGCGATCGATGGCGCTTTCGGCCGATGGGACCTGGCACACCTGCGCCTGTTTACCCTTGCCGACGAGACACCGGTCTGCTCGTTCCAGGTTTGGCAAGAGGCCCCGGACGGTGCTGTCGACAGCGACAAGACCAAGCTGAGCCGGCTCACCCCGGGTGAACAGCTCGCTTACGTCTTCGACATGGGTGACGACTGGGCGCACCTGTGCACGGTCGATGAACAGCGGATCGATCCGCTGGAACAGCTCGGCTTCGTCCCGACGGAGCCGACGCCGTACTGGGGCTGGGGGAACCTGCCCGATCAGTACGGTCGACGGTGGGACGGCGACGATGACGAATCGCCGATGCCCAAGCTTCCCAAGAACCCGCTGCGTGATCTTCCTCCGATCCTGCCCTGGTGGGGACCGCGGCGCCGCGGCTAAACCCGGCGGACGTGCCTCAATCGGGGGATAGGGACCAAGCTTCAACCACGTCACGCCGGCAGGTCGACACGGCGGCGGACGACATGACAAGACCCTCGTCAGCCCCCAGGGCGACATAACGGAAACGAGTCAGCCCACCCACCGTGACGTCCCTACCACGGGCGGCGGACCGACCCGCCCAGCGCCGCACGGGCGGCAGCACGGGAATGAGGCAGCCCGCTACCGCGCCTTGGGTTCCCCGTGAGAACACTTGGGTTCGCGGGAACTTCCGGAGCTCTGGCTCTTGATGAACACGAGGACGTCCTCGTGCGCGATCAGGTGCATGGGGGTGCCGGCGGCCCGGGCCTTACGGACGGCCTGGAGTTGGAAGAACGACGGGCGGGCCACGAGCCCGCCGTCGCGGACGGCGGCGAGCAGCGCCACGCATCGGTCGACGGGGGTGAGGCCGGCCCGGATGCCGGCGCCGATGACGGCCGACGGGAGGTCGACCAGTTCGCCGCGCTTGCGCCACGGTCGAGCGGTCACGACGACGACCCCACCCGGTTTGAGGAGGGTGTGGCAGCCGGCGAGGATCTGCGCGAACCCGTCGGCGAGGCCGGTGAGGTCGCGGTAGGCGAGGTTTCCGCGGTCGGTGCCGTCGTTGTAGGCGTTGTCGAACTTCGCCACGCCGCCGGCGCCGGGCCGCACCAGGCCGTGCACGGTCGGCCCATACGGCGGTGAGGTCACGACGAGGGCGACCTGCCCGGTCAGGGCCCCGGGTACGAGCGACAGGATGCTGGTGGCGTCGCCGCGGATGACGCCGGCCCGTCCGGTCGCGCCCTGGGTGTGGGCATGCTTAATGTTGGCGTCGGCGATGTCGGACCAGCGTGACTCGTACTCCACGCCGATCGCGTCGCGGCTGGCGTGGATCGCCTCGACCAGGGTGGTGCCGATCCCGCACATCGGGTCGAGCACCAGGTCCCCCGGTTGGGTGTAGGCGGTGACGGCGTGCGCGGCGATCGCGGGGAGCATCCGTGCCGGGTGTTGCACGGACTCGCGGACGTACCGTCCTCGGCGCTGGACCGGTCCGGTGGCCTGGGCGGTCGCCCACACCGACAGGCCCTCCGGTCCGGCAGCAGCCTGATGACCTCCGATCGGGCCGATGGTGAAGGAGGCGGTCGGTGTGCTCTGCTCGTCGGGGTCGCCGACGGTGTCTGTGCGGTGCTTAGCCACGGCGATCACCGCCCTCGCGTCCGCCTCGTCGACGCGGGGCGCGGCTCTGGGATTGGCTGAAGACCATCAGGTCCGCGTGGACTCGCAGGTGCGCCATCTGCCACCGCTGGTCGGTGGTGGTGAGGGTGAGTAGTTCCTCGTCGGTGACGTGGTAGACGAAGGCGTCGCCGTCGGTGTCGGCGGTGACGGTGACGAGGTGCTGCAGGTAGCCCAGTCCGACGCCGGCGGCGGCCTGGACTACGCCGGAGAAGTCTTGCGGGCTGGCGGTGGTGCCGGTCGGGACGGTGACGAGGAGGATCAGGCAGCCGCCCGGTTGCAGCAGTGCGGCGCAGGCGGTCAGCAGCCACGCCAGCCGGACTCGGTTGGCGGCGGCGTGCTCGTGCAGGGGCCAGCAGGCGACCACGAGACTGGTCGCCTGCTGCAGGGAGTTGTCGGGTGGCGGGTCGGCCGCCGTGTCGGTCGGTGGGTGCAGTTGCGGGTCGGTGAGATCGTCACCGAACCAGGCGCCCATCTCGGGTAGGTCGTCCTCCTCCCCCGGATCCGTACCGCCGGTGGCGCCGGCAGGCGGGGCCGCGGCGCCCGGGCCGATGATCAGGCTGGACGTGTCGGTGAACCACGCGGGGTGGTGACGGCGCGCTCCGGCCGCGCAGGCCTGGGTGAGGGCGTGGTCGGTGGTGAGGTCGACGACCGTCTCGCCGGGGCGGCTGTAGGCGGCGATGAGGCGGCCGGCCAGTCGGGTGCCGATGCTGCGTCCGGCGTCGCCCGGGGTGTGGGCGGTGCGCCAGACGGTGAGAGGTACCGGCGGGTCGCCGGCGACCAGGTCGGTCAGTGTCGGGTCGACCTCAGCGTCAGGGCCGGTGTCGACGGTGGAATCGGGATGCGGATTGTGGTGCTGCGGCGTGTGCTCGCTCATGTGGTGTCGGCTCCGCGCCGCGCCGTGGTGCGCTGACACCCTCAAACCGGTGTTTGTCAGCTGTGGCGAACACCTGCCCCTCTCACGGTGATCTCACGAATCTCTGACAGCCGGCTCCCGTCCGCTTAGCTGTCCTGGGGCTCCCGGATGTTCACGCGGGCGCCGACTCCATGGGTCGGATCACTATCGGGAGGCTGCCAGAGCCGTCGATCGTTCCAGTTTTGTCAGCCGCCAGTGTCACGGCCACCTCGGCCATGCCAGCGGCGTACGCCGATGACACGGGGTGCTGGCCGGCATTGTCAGACCGCTGTCCGACTTCGCCGGACAGCAGCGGCGCCACCGGGGGCACCGGCTCCGGATCTGTCATTCGGACGGCGGCTCGTCAGACCGTCACGGCCCGGCGGACGGACGCTGTCAGCCGGCACGCCGGCGCACGCCACGCCCCGTGGACGCCGACAGGTGGGGCGTCCAGCCGATCGCGGTCTGTCACTGTCCGCTGTCCAGCGCTGTGAGACGGGCTGGGATGTGTCGTCGGGCCAGCGCCGCGGTGGCGCGTCCTCTCATCCGGCCGCGGCTGCGGAGCGTGTCCGTCCGTCTCTGGTCGGGTCAGCGCGCAGGTCAGCGTGGCGTATCAGAACGGTGGACGTCGACGTCGGTCGTCGGTGAGCGGTGGTGTCGCGAGAGGCGGCTGATGGCGTCGACCCGGGGTCCATGTCGGCCAGCCTGCGTTGTCAGGGGTCTGTGAGGCGGGGTGGCGCAATGGCGGTCAGGCGTGCCGGCTGCCGCTTCGGCCCGTCCCCGACATTCGTCTCTGACATGGGAGTTCCTCACATGACCTTCTCCGCCACCGGCTGGCCCGACTCGCCTCTGGACGCCGTGGACACCGCGTTCGCCGACCTGACCTGCGACCCCGACCCGTTGTCCTTGGACCTCGATTCGCTTGCCGGGCAGCTCGGTGATGACACCGGTCTGCCCAGGGGTGTCATCGCGCTGCCGGCGTTGCGGCAGTGGCTGCTGGAGCATCCCCGCGCCTACCGGGTGCGGGACGTGGTGTGGCGTGAGCTGATCTTGCGCGCCCGCCTCGATGGGCCGGCCTGGGTCATCGCCGCGGTCGCCCTGGCGATGCCGGCGCTGCGCCGCTATGCCGGCCGGTTGCATACCGGCTGGGCCGGCGACGCCTACGACCTGGACGCCGAGATCCTCACCGGTTTCCTGACCGCGCTGCGCGACCGGGTTGACCTGGCCCGCCCGGCGCCGTACGCGGCGTTGTGCATGGCCGCGTGGCGGGCCGGCCATGAACTGCGGCAGCGTGCTGGCGCCGAGGCCGTGCCGGTGGACGACCTCGAGCACGTCACCGGCCCGCGTACTCCGAAGCGGCCCTACGGGCATCCGGACCTCCTCGTACGCCGCGCCGTCGAGGTGGGCATCGTCGACGAGTGCGATGAGCAGCCCTACATCGACCTGCGGCTGGGCCGGCGGGCCATCGAACCCATCGCCGCGCGGCTCGGCGTGGAGGTCGACACGCTGCGGCGGCGCGTCGAGCGCATCGACGTGCGCATCGCCGAAGCGCTCGCCGCCGGGCTTCTCACCGAGGTGATCTCACCGCGGGTGCAGGAAGACCTCGCCGCGGCGGCCGAGCGACGACAACACATTCGGGCCGCCCGCGGCGCCGGTCCGCGACCGGCTGCGTCGCGGGTGAGGCTGGCAGCCTGAGGGGCCATCCCCGTTGAGCGGCCCGACGCGGGCCCGGCCATCTGGTCGGGTCCGCGACCGTGTACGCCGAGCCTGCCGTGCCGCATCGGCGACTGGTTCCCCATCCATTCCCCGGTACGGCGGCGAACCGCCGTGCCCGGGGGTGGGCCGGGCTGTCGGAACTCTCACAACGGCGTCCAGGGGATGTCGAGGAGGCGGCTGTGAGGTTCCGGCGCCGACGCTGACAGGCGGTTCCGTCACCGGCGGCATGCTCGTCCGGAAAGGCTCGCCGGCCAGGGTCGTTAGAGGTTTGTGAGGTGGTGTCGGAGCGCTGTGGGACCGGCAGGTGTTCGCCAGGGCTCACAAACGCCGGTTTGAGGGTGCGGAACTCCTCCGGCGCCACCGACGGCGTCATGCGGAGGTTTGGTTTCGCCCGCCGTCGGGCCGGGACATAGGGCTGACACGGGACCGGGTGCCTCGGGTGCCGCGCCACGTTGATGCGCTGACACCTCATCGATCGCCGCTGACCCGAACGGGAGGACGAGCTCCTCCCGAGGTTCACCGCGCTCCCTGTCCGGCATGTGTCTCCCGCGCCCGGCGGCGGCACCCCGACCGCCGTTTCGACTATTCGCGCCGGCCGTGAGCCGGTGCGGGAGGTGCAGCCACCCATGTTCCCCACGTTGTGGGCACGTTCTCGTGCTCTGACTATCGCGCTGTCCACGCTTCGCCGCGTCGCCCGGGTCGCCGCGCCCGCCGCGGCTGCCCTCGGGATGCTGGCCGTTCCCGCCGTCGCCTACGGCGACGCCGGTGAGCCGGTCGTCCTGGCCGTCAACGACCTGCCCACCGTCATCGCCAACCTGCAGGCCTGGGTGATGGGCATCCTGGCCGCCGTCGCCACCCTGTTCCTGGTCCTGGCCGGTGTGTACTGGGCCACCGCCGGCGGCGACCCCGTCCAGGTCGACAAGGCCAAGGGCGCGTTGAAGAACGCTCTGATCGGCTACGGCCTGGCCGTGCTCGCGCCCGTCCTGCTGAGGGTCGTTCAGGGAATCGTCGGAGGCTGACGATGGCCTGGGCGCTCAACCAGATCCTCGACTGGTTCGCCGGTCTGCTGCTGGACTGCCTGAACGGGCTCATCACCGCGATCACCCACGCGCTGCTGATCACCCCGGACGTCACCAGCCTGCCGCAGGTGCAGGCCCTGACCGGACGGTCGGTCTGGGTCGTCGACACCGTCTTCGTCCTGGCGTTCGTCACCGCTGGCGTTCTCACCATGGTCGCCGGCGGTGACGAACGCGCCCGCTACACCGTCAAGGATCTCCTGCCGCGGTGCGTCGTCGGGTTCGTCACCGCCCACTTCTCGCAGCTGATCGCCGGCACGCTGATCGAGGTCGCGAATGCGTTCACCACCGCCCTGACCGCGCAGGACTTCAACGGCGACGGGGCCCTCAACGCCGTCAAGACCCACCTGATGGCCGCGCGGGACCAGAGCGCCGGGCTGCTGTTCGTCGTCTGCCTGGCGATCATCGTTGTCCTGCTCGCCGCCACGGCCTGCAGTGTGATCGTCCGCTTCGCGGTCGCGCTGGTGCTCACCGCGATCGCACCGATCGCCCTCGCGTGCCACGCCCTGCCGCAAACCGACGGTGTGGCCCGCATGTGGTGGCGGTCGTACGTCGCCATGCTGGCCATCCCGGTGGTGCAGGCGTTCGTGCTGTTCGCCGGCCAGTGGATGCTGCTGGACACCAGCGCCATGCTGCCGCTGCTGGGCCTGCCGGTCGAACCGGGCGGGACGCTCAACCTGTTCGTCGTGATGGTCCTGCTGTGGACCACGGTCAAGGTGCCTGCGCTGATGCGCCGCTACGCCACCAGCGGCGCAGGCGGGCACGGCGGCAATCCGCTCGGCGCGGTCGTGCGGGTCGTCGTGGTGCAGCAACTCACCCGCGGGCTGCGCATCCCCGGCCTTGGGGCGGTGCGCCGATGAGCCGCGACCACCGCGACGAACAGCCCGTCACCGCCCGCATGCCCGCCGACGTGGACGCGCCGGACAAGGTGCTCTACGGGCTGACATTCCGGCAACTCGCGATCGTGGCGGTGGCCGCCATCGTCTTCTATGGCGGCGGGAAGGCCCTGCACACCGTCGTGCCCGCACCGGTGCTGCTCGGCGCGGCCGTCGTGCTCGGCGGCCTGGTGTTCGGCCTCGCTGTCGGCCGCCGCGACGGACTGCCCATGGACGTGTGGCTGGCCTGCGCGGTACGCCACTGGCGGGCGCCGCGCGCGTTGTCCACCACCGACACCACCGCCAAGACACCCGACTGGGTGCAGGCCCCGACGTCGAAGGTGATGCTGCCGGCGCCGCTGCGGTTGCCGGCCGACGCCATCGACGACCGCGGGGAGATCAGCCTCGGCGCGGTGAAGGCGGCGATGGTCGCGGCGACCAGCGTCAACCTCGCGTTGCGTACCGCCGACGAGCAGGCCGCGTTGGTCGACACGTTCGGCCGGTGGCTCAACAGCCTGGCCACGCCGACGCAGATCGTGGTGTCGGCGCAGCCGGTCGACCTGCACTCCGCCGCCCACACCCTGGCCCAGGCGGCGGACGCTATGCCGCACCCGGCTCTCGCGGACGCGGCGGCCGACCACGCCCGGTTCCTCGACGACCTCGCGCAGCGGCGGGATCCGTTGCGCCGGCAGGTCCTCATCGTCACCCGCACCACCCGCGGCGAACGGGGCGAGCACGCGGCCCGGCGCCGCGCCGACCAGACGGTCCGGTCGCTGTCCGGGCTGGGCGTCACCACCCGCGCCCTCGACGGCCACGCGACGACCGCTGCCCTGGCCGCCGCCGCCGACCCGTACCGGCCGCCCCGCCCCGGCGGCCTCGCCGCCCCCCACACCACCATCACCGGACCTCCGGTCAGGAGGCCACGCACCAGGAGGACATCGTGATCTTCGTCAGGCGCCGACGCGCCCCGCACGACGACAACCCCAGCGCCAGCCCGCCGTCCGCAGGACTGGCGGCGGCGGTGGCGCCGGCTTCGGTGGAGGTGACACCCCGGTTCCTGCGCGTCGGGGACGGCTACGCCGCCACGCTGGTGGTGACCGGGTATCCGGCCGAGGTCGGGCCGGCGTGGCTGGAGCCGCTGCTGTCCTGGCCGGGCCGCCTCGACCTCGCGTTGCACATCGACCCGATCCCCGCCCCGGTGGCGGCGTCCCGGCTGCGCAACCAGCGCGCCCGCTTCGAATCGTCCCGGCGGGCCGATGCCGAGAAAGGGAAGTTGGCCGACCCGTCCGTGGAGGCCGCCGCCGACGACGCCGCCGACCTCGCCGAACGCCTCGCCCGCGGGGCGGCGAAGCTGTTCCGCGTCGGCCTGTACCTGACCGTGCACGCCCGCACCGAAGCCGAACTCCTCGACGCGTGCGCGCAGGTGAAAGCCGCCGCCGCGTCCACCCTGATCGAGGTGCAGCCCGCGACGTGGCGGCACCTGCCCGGCTGGACCACCACCCTGCCGCTTGCCACCGACAGCCTGCAGATGCGCCGCACCATGGACACCCAAGCCTTGGCGGCCGCGTTCCCGCTCGCGTCGGCGGACCTGCCCGCGCCGCTGCCCGGCGACCCGGCCACCACCGGCGGGGTGCTGTACGGGGTCAACCCGGACTCCCAGGGCATCGTCTGGTGGGACCGCTGGAGCTGCGAGAACCACAACAGCGTGATCCTGGCCCGATCCGGCGCCGGCAAGTCCTACTTCGTGAAACTCGACATCCTCCGCCAGCTCTACCAGGGGGTGCAGGTCGCCGTCGTCGACCCCGAGGACGAATACGTCCGCCTCGCGGACGCGGTCGGCGGGACCATCGTGCGGCTCGGCGCACCCGGCGTGAAGATCAACCCCCTGGATCTGCCGACCGGAGACAGCCGCCCGGACGTGCTCACCCGCCGCGGCCTGTTCCTCCACACGCTGATCAGCGTCCTGTTGGGGCAGGTACCGCCGCCTGCCGAGCGCGCCGCCCTGGACCGGGCGATCCTGCAGGTGTACCGGCGGGCGGGCATCACCGCCGATCCAGCCACCCACCACCGGCCCGTTCCCCTGCTGAAAGATCTAGCCGCGACACTGCGGGCCGACGACAACCCGGCCGCCCACGAGTTGGCCGCCCGGCTGGCGCCGTGGGTGGCCGGCTCGTTCTCCGACCTGTTCGACTCACCGACCACGACCCGCCCGGACGGGCACCTCGTGGTCTGGAGCCTGCGGCACCTGCCGGACGAACTGCGCACCGTCGGCACCCTGCTCGCGCTGGACGAGATCTGGCGGCAGGTCGACCTCCCACCTCAATATCGGCGGCGGTCCCCCGAAGGATCCCGCCCGCAGGGCCGGCGGCTGGTGGTGGTGGATGAGGCGTGGCTGCTGATGCGCGACGGGGAAGGCGCCCGGTTCCTGTTCAAGATGAGCAAGGCCGGCCGCAAGCGCAACGCCGGCCTGTCGGTCATCACCCAGGACGTCGCTGACGTGCTCGGCACCGACCTCGGCCACGCCGTCGTCGCGAATGCGGCCACGCAGGTGCTGCTCAAGCAGGCCCCGCAGGCCATCGACCAGGTCGCCGACGCGTTCGGCCTCACCGCCGGGGAACGCCGGATGCTTCTGTCCGCCCGCGTCGGGCACGGCCTGCTGATCTCCGGTACGAACCGGACCGCGTTCGAGTCGATCTCCTCGCAGACCGAACACCTTCTCGCGACCACGAAGCCGTCCGACCTGGCCGACCTCGACTCCGACGACGGGGATGAGGACCTGTGACACCCCTGCATGCCTTTTCGCCGATGCCGGCGCCCAGCCCGTCCGGGCCGGGCGCCGATCTCATCTCTCCGCCGGGCCCGCCCGCGCGGTGGGTTCTGCACGCCGCGGAGTGGGCGGCCGGCCGGCCGTGGTTGCTCGGCGTCGCCGCCGCCCTGCTCGTCGCCTATGTTGCCGGGCGCAACCGCCTCGACGGGTGGCGGCACCGCCGCCACACCGACGGCGCCCGCCTCGTCACCGTCGCCCCACCACCGGAAGTCGACCCGCACAGCGCCGCCGCGCTGTGGGCGAACCTGCACGGCACGCTCACCCCGTCACGCCGACGCAGGCTGCTGTACGGGAGTCCGCACGTGGTGTGGCAGTACACCTGGACCGGCCGGCAGCTCCTCATCTCGATCTGGGTGCCCGGCAGTGTGCCGGCCGGGGCGGTCGAGGCCGCCGTGCGGGCCGCCTGGCCCGGCGCCGCCTGCACCACCGACGACCAGGCGTCACTGCCGATCCCACTCGACGTGCCGGCGGCCGTCGGCGGGCATCTCCTGCCGACGGCCGCCGAGTGGCTACCGATCAACACCGACCACGACAACGACCCATTACGGGCGCTGATGTCCGCCGGGTCGCAGCTCAAGCCGGACGAGTACGCCTGCGTGCAGGTCCTCGCCCGTCCTGCCACCCCCCGCCGGGCCGCACGCGCCCGCCGCGCCGCCGGCCGGCTCCGCGACGGCAAGACGGCCGTACCGGGCATCGATCCCGCCGCGCCGCTGCTGTGGCTGATCGAGGCGTTTCTTCCTGGCCGCCCCACCACCGCCCGCAGCGGCGGCCAGCTGGCCGGCCGCCGGGATCCCGGGGTGGAGCGGGACGTGCGGGCGATCCTCGACAAGACCGCCCACCCGCTGTGGACGATCGGCATCCGCTACGCCGTCGCGAAGAACAACCACCGCGGCGAGTCTCGGCCGCAGGCCAGGCTACGCGGTATCGCGGACGCGGTCGCGTCGTCGTTCGCCGTGTACGCCGGCCGCAACCGTCTCGCGCACCGGGCGCGGATGGCGCGACCGGTGGCCGTGCTGGCGATACGGCGGCTCGGGGCAGGGTTCCTGGCCTCCACCCCCGAGCTGGCCGTCCTCGCGGCGCTGCCGCGGGATCTGGCCGTGCCGGGGCTGGATCGGGCGCGGGCGAAGTCCATGCCCGCCCCGGTGGCGGTACCGACCGGCGGTCGCGGCGCGAAGGTTCTCGGTGACGCCGAGGTCGGCGGCCACGCGGTGGCTCTGCCCGTCGCCGATGCGAGGTATCACCTGCATGTGGTCGGATCGACGGGCTCCGGGAAGACCACCCTGCTGGTCAACATGGCCGTCGACGACATCAAAGCCGGCCGGGGCACCGTGGTCATCGACCCGCACGGCGACATGGTCCTCGACATCCTCGACCGGCTCCCCGCCAGCGTCGCCGGGCGGGTGGTGCTGTTCGACCCCGACCAGCCCAACCCGCCCACCCTCAACCCGCTGTCCGGCACCGACCCGGACCTCGTCGTGGACAACCTCGTGTCGATCTTCGGGAACATCTTCGCCAAGGCGTGGGGGCCGCGGATGGACGACGTCATGCGGGTGGCCTGCCTGACCCTGCTGCGGCACGCCAACGTCACCCTCCAGCACATCCCGCCGCTGCTCAACTCCGCGCAGTTCAGAAGCGCGATGACCGTCGGCCTGGACGACCCGGCCGGCCTGTCCGGGTTCTGGCAGTGGTACGACCAGCTCAACCCGGCCCTGCGCTCCCAGGTCATCGGCCCTGTCTTGGCGAGGTTGCGGGCGTTCCTGCTGCGGGACTTCGTCAAGCGCACCATGCGCTACCCCCGGTCCAGCTTCGACATGGGCGAGGTCCTCGACGGCGGTGCCCTCCTCGTCAGGATCCCGAAAGGCCAGCTCGGCGAGGACACCAGCAAGCTCCTCGGCTCCCTCGTGCTGGCCCAGGTGTGGCAGGCCGCCACCGCCCGCGCCAGCGTGCCCGCCGACCGACGCCGGGACGCCACGTTGATCATCGACGAGTGTCAGAACTTCCTGACCCTCGCCAACAGTCTCGACTCGATGTTGGCCGAGGCGCGCAAGTACCGGCTGTCGATGGTCCTGGCGCACCAGGATTTGGCCCAGTTCCCGAAGGACCTCCTGGCTGCCGCGTCGGCCAACGCCCGGAACAAGCTGTACTTCTCCGTCGCGCCGGAGGACGCCCGTGTGCTGGCCCGGCACACGCTGCCCGAGCTCGATGAGCACGACCTGACGCACCTGGACGCCTACACCGCCGCCGGGCGCCTCGTCGTCGGTGGGCGGCAGACGCCGGCGTTCACCCTCAAGACCCGGCCGCCGAAGCCGGTCGTGGGCGAGGCGACGGCGATCCGGCAGGCCGCAGCGGAGGCGGTTCCGGCGCAGGACACCAGCGCGATCGACGACCTCGTCGACCGGTTCTCGGCCCGACCTGACGACAACCGCCGGTCCCGTGGCAAGAGCGCTCCGAAGGCGAACACCTGAACGCCGCAGGACGGTTGACGCGAGATCGACAGATCGGTCGACCGAGGTCGACCGAGTCCCGGTCGCCCCTTCCGTGCGGGCTTCACCAGCCCTTCACCACCGATCATCACACCGCACTGACAGATCCGGCCGTCCGGGTCTGTCAGTGCCGCTCACCGGCCGTGTCCAGCCTCCGGTGACCACCTCATCGAACTCAGACACCCCCTCCCTCGGAGGGACTCCTCTTCCGCTTGGAGCATCCACCGTGTCCACCAACAACTCCGTCTCCCGCTCGGCTTCTGCCTCTTCCTCCGCCTCTTCGCCTGGTTCCCGTTCGTCGTCTCGTCGTGCTCGTCTTGACCGGCTTCGTCGGTTGACCGCCCGTGATCATCAGCTGTTGCGGTGGCTCGCCGAGCACTACGTGCTGTCCACCGACCAGATCACTACGGCGCTGTTCCCATCGCGTCGCTCGGCCCGGCTCCGACTCGCCCAGTTGCACCAGATGGAGGCGGTCAGCCGGTTCGTCGACGTCACCACCGGTAGCGGCCAGTACCTCTACACCCTCGGCCCGCTCGGCACTGTGGTCCACCCCACCCAGTTCAACGACCCGAACCACGCCGGCGTCCGCGCTCCCCGGACCAGCATCGACCGCACCGAACGCATCATCGGCAGCCGCCGCCTGCCCCACCTGCTCGGCACCAACCAGCTGTTCATCGACCTGCTCGGCTACGCCCGCACCGACGAAAACGTCCGGCTGGCGCGGTGGTGGTCCGAACAGCACACCACCGCCGCCTTCGCCGCCGCCTCCTACGCCGCCGGCAGCGGCACCGGTGTCCAGCCCGACGGACACGGCATCTGGCACGCCGGAGGGCGCACCGTCGGGTTCTTCCTCGAACACGACAATGGCACCGAACCCCTCGGTACCGTGCTGCGGAAGCTGCGCGCCTACGAGCAGCTCGCCCGCTACGGGCCCCGCTACCCGGTGCTGCTGCGCGTCCCCGGCCGCCGCCGCGAGCAGCACCTCCTCGACGCCCTCGCCGGGGTGCCCACCGCCATGCCCGTGGCCACCGGCCTTCACGGCGAGCACCCCGCCGGGCCTGCCTGGACGTTGACCACCGACCCCGGGCCGCGCCGCTGGCTGCACGAACTGCCCTGCGACCACGGCCCGGACAACCCGGCCACCAACCCGCACCGCTTCCCCGACACCGACCCCAGCGGCCCCGACCCGGAGCCCTGACATTCACCTTCACCGCACGCGCAGGGGAGCCGTCCACCGTCGTGGGCGGCTGTGAGACCGACCGGATCTCACAGTCCCGCCGTCCCTCGCCCGCGTAATCGAGCGGTCGTCTGACAGTGCAGGTCGACGGCACTACTGACGATCATGACGGCGGCCGGCGCTGACAGATCCGGCCGCTACCTTCATCGGCACCACCTTCACCCATATATCGCTCCACCCGGTCCGGTCCCGCCTCGGGAACCACCGCCGCACCTCACGGTGCGCTCTGCCCACCCGCCCTTGTCGGCCGGTCGGCGCCCGCGCCGCGCGGCGACCCCCAGGTCGCACCGCACCACCCCGCACCATCCCGATCCACCAGCAGCCACTCTGCTGCACCCATCCCCTGTTCGTCCCGTGAGTCGACCCATGTACCCGGTGGGCCGGCCGCTTCCGCGCGCCCAACAGCACGCCCCTACCGAAGGAGGAACCCCAGATGACCGCAACCAACGGTGCCGCGACCCCGCTGAGCCGCTACGGCACCCGCGTGCCGACGGTGACGCCCCGCCCGGGCCGCAAGCCCACCCCTGCGGCCACCACCGCCAGCACCACGGCGCCCACCAGCCGGGTGGTCACGCCGACCGCGACGATCAACACCATGATCGTCTGCCTGCCCGACGGACTGCCGTCGCAGGCCCTGACCGCCACCCAGCTCGACCGGCACTTCGGCGTGTCCGGCACCCTGCAGCCCCGCTTCTGGGCCACCCCGGACATGTGGCTGTGGCAACGGCATGACTTGGTCGCACCGCGCAAGGGACGTCCGGTGTACTGCGCCGGCGGACCGGTCAAGCTGCTCGACCTCGCCGCCATGCGCCACGCCGCCGGCGTCGGCGCCGGCATCCGCCATCAACTGTGGCAGCAGGTCGTGCACGGCACCCGGCCGGCCACCCCGTGGCCGACCCTGCTGACCCGTCACCTGGCGGACCCCGCCCGCTACCCGCGCGAGCGGGCCGAGGCGGACTTCCACAACCAGGCCCGCGTCAACGCGATGCGGATGCACAACGCGGCCAGCTACGGCGCCGCCCGCCTCAGCCCAGGTGAGCTGGAGATGTTCCAGGCAGGCCCGATGGCCTACCAGCACTACAGCGCCACCACCGCCGTGTGCGGCGACGCCCTGCTCACGCCGGACGGACACAAGCTCGCACCCGCGAGCGACGCCCTCACCCACCGGGTGACCTACCTCGAGCAGGCGATGCGGTACCTCGACACCGTCGAGACCGACCAGCGGCTGCTCGCCGTCGCCCTGTAACACCACCGCACCGGAACCGGTCGGGCACCACCACCCATCCCCTGCTTCCCCGGGGATCGGCGGCGACCCGACCGGCTCCACGCAACTCCGCCCGCGCCGCGCCGACTCCTGGCCGCAGACGCAAGCTCTACCGCCGCGCCCCTGAGGCTTCCCGAGCCCTGCGACGCACACCCCACCACGACCAATGCGGCCACTGCCCCTACGCCACGTCCATTGCCACCTGAACCACGCCCGCATGGGACCACGACCGCCCCGCTTCTGCGGGCCACACGTCGTACCCCGGGCCAGAGCAGCGTGGCGTGGACTCGCTGCCGGCCCCGCGCGGGCACCGCCCGGCGCCCCGGGCTGGGGCGCCTCGCAAGCCCGGCCAGCGAAGCGGCCGACCTTTCCCTCTTCCACACATCAGGAGGTTTCCCCGCCATGTCCGATCGACTCTGGTTCCGCGTCGACGACGTCCTGCCGCTCGCCGAACACGCCGCCTCCACCGGCGCGCACCATAGGACCCGGCAGCAGTACCGGGCCGGCGTCCCGGACCAGGCCGCGCTCATCTGGTCCCACGACATCGACGGTGACTGGTTGTCCTCCAACGGCGTCCCCCGCTGGTACGACACCGACGGCACCGACCACCGCGTCCGCGCCGAAACCTGGACCCACACCGCCACCGGCACCACCGGCAACCCGATCCCTAACGACGACGGACACGGATTCCTGCCCCTGCACACCGAACACCTCGACGGCCGCCGGGACCTGCTCGACCTGCTCCGCTACGCCCGCCGCCACGGAATGCGCTGGTTCGGGCTGCACCCGGACCCGGCGAGCGACGTCCGCTACCGCATCGTCCGCAGCCGCGGCGACATCACCCCGCCGCTTGCCACCTGGACCCCGGCGACCGTGACCTGCGACGTGGTCGGCGGCGGCGCCTACCGCGCCATGGTCGCCACCGGCTACACCACCCTCTCCCGCGCCGGGGTGCTGTGCCGCTTCCCCCGGTTCGCGGTGCAGCGCATGACCGCCCACCTCGACGCCCTCCACCCCGGTGACATGCCCGGCGAGCACCCCCGGCTGCGGTTCGACGGCGACGAGGTCACCGTCGAGTGGGAGGACGACGACGGCCTGGACAGCCGCTGGGTCGAGCACGACCGGGTCGTCCCGGACGCCAACCGCTGCTACGCCATCGGCGCCTACCAGTGGCCATGGACCCTCGTCGCGTCCGAGGCGACGACCCGCGCCGCCGACCCGGAGGGCCGGTCGCGGTGATCGTCGACGAGGTGTTCCATCAGCGCGGCCACGGCAGCTACGAGCTGACCCGGGTGCACCACTCCGACGGGTACGTCCTGCGGGTTCGGGTCTGCCGCGACAGCTACGCCACGCAGAGCACGGCGGTCGCCGAAGTCCTCACCCCGCTGTTCACCTGGACGATCATCGCGAGCAGCCCCGGTAGTGGCTGGCACCGCACGACCCCAGCCACGCCCCCGGACGCGACACCGCTGATCACGGTCGCCAACGAGGTGCTGCAGCGGGCCCGGCGGATCCTTCCCGTGCCGCCTCCGTTCACCACGCCCGGCCGCTAACCCGCCGAGACCACACCTTCCCGCGCCGCCCTGCCAGCCCGGGTCGCACCTCGGCACCAGCGGACGCAGCCCGGGGCACCGCGCCTTCCGAGCCTCCATCCGCCCGCCGCATCAAGCGGCTGGCCTGTGTGTCCGCGGTCCACCGTCGCTGACCCGCCTTCTCACTAGCACCACTTGGCCGATGCCCGGCCACCCCGCGCACTCGCGCACACCCGGGCACGGCCGTGCCCGGGTTTCCCGCCCTCCAGAAGGGAACCCCTCTCATGACATCCGCCACCAGGCCGTCCTCCGGCCGGCAGCCCAGCATCGCCGTCATCGGCGGCAGCATCACCGGCCCGGTCACCGCGCTGCTGTTGCTGCGCGCCGGATTCGACGACGTCACCGTCTTCGAGGCCGCGCCGGCGTCCGCGCCTCTGGGCGGCGGCCTCATCGGCCTGGAACACCCGGCCCTCGACGTGCTCGACCGCCTCGACATCGGCCAGAGCGAGTTCGTGGCCCACGACTCCGAGGCCATCGTCCAGATGACCGTCCGCGACCGCCAGCCGGCCGAGACGATCCGGCGTACCTATCCGGGGCGGAACACCACCTGGACGCTGCTGCACCAGGCGCTGATCCGCCGCCTGCCCGCCGGTGTCCTGCACACCGCTATGAAGGTCACCGCCCTGGCCGAGCAGGACGGTCGGCCGGTGCTGCGGTTCCGCGACGGCCACACCGCGGCCGCCGACCTGGTCGTGTTCGCCG
Organism: Micromonospora sp. CA-248089; assembly: GCF_050948515.1. Lineage (NCBI taxonomy): Bacteria > Bacillati > Actinomycetota > Actinomycetes > Micromonosporales > Micromonosporaceae > Micromonospora > Micromonospora sp. CA-248089. The sequence goes on along the minus strand of NZ_CP192016.1, from coordinate 1,894,179 downwards.
ACGGCCGGTCCTCCACCGGCCGCCGGCTGCTGGATCCCGAGCGGGCCCTGCGCTACGCCGGCTACGTCGCCCACCGCGGCATCGCCGACATCGCCCCCGAGCCCGGGCTGCGGGATTTCCTGCGGTTGCAGCCCTGCCCGGGCGTGCAGTTCAACCTCGCCCCGGTAGCCGGAGGATGCGACTGGACCTTCTACCTCAACTGCACCAGCAGCGAGTACGCGCAGCGGTTCGGCGCCGACCCCACCCGCCGGGTCTTCGCCCTGCCCCGGCACGTCAGCCCCGCCGCCCGCGCCCACGTCGACACCCACGCCGGCCTGCTCCTCCCGGCCGACCACGCCGCCGTCGTGCACGCCACCACCACCCGGATGGCGGTACCGGTCCTCGACATCACCCCACCGCAGCGCATGGTCTGGCCCGTCGGCGCAGGTCACGCCGTTCTGGTCGGCGACGCCCTCGCCCCCGTGCGCCCGCACACCGCGCGCGGCGCCAACAACGGCATCGAGCAGGCCGCCGGCCTCGCTGCCGCCCTCACCCAGCACCGCAAGTACCGAGCTGACCTCACCGCCGCCCTGCACGGCTGGCAACGCCGACACCTGCCCGCCGCCGTGGCCGCTGTGCACCGCGGGCCCGTCATCGGCCACCAGCTCGGCCTCGGCACCCATCAGCCCGCCTAGTAACCCAGCCCGAGAGGAAAGGAGGTGGCCCTCGTGGCCACCAAGACCACCGCGATCCTCGTCGACGACCTCGACGGCTCCACTGACGACGTCGCCACCTACCAGTTCGCCTTCAACGGCGTCACCTACGAGATCGACCTGTCCGCCGGTAACTTTGACCGGATGGCCGCGGCGTTCGGCCCGTTCATCACGGCCGGTCGGCGCCTGCCGAAACAGCCCCGGCCACCACGGCGGCAGGACGACACCGCGACCGGCCGCACCCAGAGCCAGGAGATCCGCACCTGGTGGTGGACCGTGAACTGGCAGGAGCTGAACCTGCCCCAGCCACGAACCGGGGGCGTCATCCCCGCCGCGGTGCGCGACGCCTACCACGCCGCCCACTGACCCCTGTCCCTACCGTGCCGTCCGGCGGGCGATCACCGGGCGGCACACCTGGACGCGCCCCGCGGAGTCCCGCATCCCGGGCAGACGACTTGATCAAAACCCGATCCGAAGCGTGCATCAGTGCACGCCTCACTCACCAACCCCTGCCGAGGGCAGGAGAAAGGGGGCCACGCGCCCATGACCAGCACGACCACCGACACGGCCGCACCAGCGCCACTGGCACCCAGCGTCGAGAAGGTCCTCGCCGCGCTGCACCGGCTCGGCGAGGCCACCGCCGCTGCCATCGCCACCGACGCCGGCCTCGGCTACTCCACCACCACCCCGAAACTGCGCGCCCTGGCAAGCGCGGGACTGGCCGAGCCGACCCGAAGCGACACCGGACCCACCCTGTGGCGGCTGACCGACGCCGGCCGCGCGCATACCGAACAGGGCGGACACGGTGAGCCCGCAGCCGAGCCCGCTACCCGCGACACCGACACACCCGGTACCTCCGCCGGTCACGGTCCGATCGGCGACGACAGGCAGGGCACTGGGGAGGCTGACGACAAAGACGGCGACGATCGGCCAGCCGTTGAGGTTGCCGCCGGCGGGCAGCCGAACGCCCTCCAGGAATCGGCGTCGTCGGCTCCTGGTGATGCCGATGCGGTAGCCGAGGCGGCCGCTGAGGCCGAGGGCACCGACACCGAGCACGGCGACGACAACGCCCGCTCGACTGCCGAGCTCGAGGTGCCAATCGCGGCCGACAGCATCGGCCAGGCCATCGGTTCGGCGTCCGCAGCGAACGATGCGGACGCCGAACCGGCCACACCGGATGGTCTGCCTGCTGGCACGACCACCGACAGCACCACGGGTGAACCCAGCACGGAGGCACCGGCCGTACCGCCGACCACGCAGACGACGGGCGAGGCGGCGGCACAAGCCCCTACCCGGCGGGCGTCGGGCACCCTGCGCGGCGCGATCCTCGACATCCTCGAGGCCAACCCCGGCCGGCAGTACAAGGTCAGCGAGCTGTGCAAGCTGGTCGACCGGGCCAACGAGGGAACCGGCGCGAAGAAGGCCAGCGCGGGCGCGGTCCACAACGCCGCCGTGAAACTCGTCGGGACCGGGCGAGCGGTCCTGGTCGCCGAGAAACCCGCCACGTTCGCCCTCGCCGACCCGGCCACCTGACCGACCCCGCCCTGCCGGTAGCCCGGAGGCGGGCGTCGAACTTCCCGGAACCACGCCCGCCCCCGGTGCTCCTTCCATACAAAGGAGCGTCCGAAGTGTCTCCCATCCTGACCTCGATCGTCACCGCCGCCGGTGGAGTCCTCGCCGGTCTCGCCCTCGCCGCAGCGCTGCTGTGGCGCCAGCAGCAGGTGCTGGCCCGCGCCCGCTACGCCGCCGGCCACGACGACACCACCGGCCTACCGAATCGGCGGGCTCTGCTCGCCGCCCTCACCCGCGCCACACGCGCCGATGCCCCGTTCGGGCTCGTCCTGCTCGACCTCGACGGCTTCAAAGCCGTCAACGACACCTTCGGCCACGAGGCCGGCAACGACGTCCTCACCGAGGTCGGCCGGCGGCTGGCCGCCCTGCGAGGGCCGGTGCGCCTCGCCGCGCGCCTGTCCGGCGACGAGTTCGCCCTGCTGGTCGACGGCGGCCCCGACGACGTTGCTGCCGCCGCCCGCGCCGCCTGGCGGGCGGTCGGCCGCCATTCCGTCGACCTCGGCGCGCACACGCTGACTCTGCGCGCCAGCGTCGGGCATACCAGCGCCGCCCTCGGCGTCAGCCCGCGGGCCCTGCTGCACCAGGCCGACACCGCCATGTATCAAGCCAAACAATCCGGTGCCGGAGTCCATGGCGCCACCGCCACCGACAGCCGCACCGGACCGCCGCCGGGTTCCCGCCCGCGGGACCTGCGTCGCCGCTAACCGCTCACGGACACCGAAGGGGGTCGCCCGCCGACGACGTGCGCGAGGACAGCGTTCTGCCGCGTCTCGGCGGGCACTCGTGTATCGACGTTGCCTGGCAAGATCACGACGGGAGGTAGGTCATTGCAGTACACGTGGGTTTCGTCGGCTGGCGGGCCGCTGCTCGTCGTTCCGCAATCGGCGCTGTCACTGTGGAGCGGCGCTGATAGCACGGATGGACCCGTGGAGAGCTGGGGGGACTACGGCCGGGCGTGCGCGATCGACGGTTACGTCGGCGTGGTCGCCATCGGTCAGCGGCAGGCGCTTGTTCTGGGCGACGAGCCGGCAATGACGACGTACCTGTCCTCGGAACGGCTGTTCCTGCGGTGGACAGCGGCGTACGAGGAAGACGATCTGGTGAGCGCTGCCCGCCGAGCGGTACGTGATGGCGTGGATTGGGACGCAGATGACGATGTCCGCTGGGTGGTGGACGGGCCAGTCGTGCTGTTCGATTCGGCGTGGCCGGGGGCGGAGTTGGAGCCCGACAACCACCTCGTGATCGATCTCTGCCCGGGCGAATACCGGGTCCGTGCGACGTATAGCGCCGATGGTGACAACTGGATGGTCCTCGTTCAGCTTCAACCCGTGTCATGAACTCGCACGCTTATGCCTTTGACCACCTTGCCGTCGAGTTCGGAGTCGCGCTCAGCTCGGACGGTGTCGGCGGTACTGCGGGGAGATCTCGCCGACCTCGATCCCGTTCTCGTCCAGGGCGTTGTAAATCGCCAGCCAGCCATCGGCGAATCGCAGACCCAGGGCCACGCTGCCGTCCGCCAAGTCGCCCCCGACGTACTCCAGGAGCTCCATCGCCGTCAGGCGCTGCCCGTGTCGAGCAGCCAACGACGCGGGAGCATCGTCGCGCCACCGCAGGCGAAAGCCATCCGATGTCGGCCATTGCGGCGCCCGGGTCACGTCGATCGTGCACCAGGTGATCGAGATGTCGTCAGACTTCTGATGGTTGATCTCCAGGCGTTCCTCATCGAAGTCGAGCACCATCGGGCAGTCGGCGAACCACGAATCGTCGTCGTCATCCCAGACCACCCAGGTGGACGTCAACCTGCGGCCCACGAGGCCCTGTAGTCGCTGGGCGTGACGGCTGGCGATGTCGGATATTCCGTGGCGCCAGTCTGGCTGGTAGCCGGGGATACCGAAGTTGAACGTCATCGAGGCAAGGTAGTCCTGGTCCGGACAGCCAACGATACGGCATCTGGGTCTACCGCGTAGGGCGCTGCGCGTAGCGTGACGTCCTCAGGTGTTGTAGTGGCCTCGTATGCGGTCGGGTTCCTCGAACCGGCAGGATGAAGCAGGGCCGCGGAGCTGGGCCGGCCTGTCTCGCTCATCCGCCGCGCCGCACGAAGCCTGCCACCGAAGCCGGCAATTCGTCTTGCGGCATGTCCTCGTAGCCGGGACGGGCGAAGTCGAACAGAAGCACGACGCGGTCGCTGGAGCCGTAGTTCCACGCCTCGTGCATGACGGTGTCGTCGAAGACAAAGCTCTCGCCCTCGCTCCATTGCCGGGTCTCGTCGCCCACGCGCAGCGCGCAGTCCTCTGGCACGACCAGCCCGAGGTGGGCGCGGTAGACGGTCGTCACCCATCCCTGGTGGGGCTTGATGTGGGTACCAGGAGCCATTCGAGAAAACCCAGCGGTCGTCAGGTGAGGGACCTTCGTCAACGCGGAGGCAGTGTGCGGGCACGCGTCGAGCGCTTCCTCGATGCGTTTCCCGAAGGCGACGAGGCCGTACACGCTCCAGCCCCGGCCGTACATCTCGCGTTGCACCCACGGCTGATAGGTCTCTCGCGGCAGAGCAAGGCACTTGTCCCGGATGACCTCCCACTGTGCCCGAAGATCGGCCAGGAAGGAAAAACGCCGCTGATCCACGAACATGAGACAGCATGATGCACCAACGAGGGGCGATGTGGGCTACGGCACCGCCTCGTGTACGCGGTCGTGGCAATGGCCCTTGTTCACAGCATTTACAGCTCTAGCCGCACGTTCCTGCACGTTCCGGTCACCGGCCCACAGCGGCCGGTTGCCAGCGAGTAGCAAACCTGGGCCGGTGGCCGGCCGTCGCCACCGCCGGCAAGGCTTCGCGCCTCGACCGCTGCACGTCCGGCGTATCCGGCTCTGCTCCGGAACTCAACCGCCGACACCGATGACGCCCGACGACGGCATCCATCGCGCCTTCATCGACCCGCTCGGCGACAGCAACGGCCAGCCGTCTCCCGGCCGCTGCTCACCACCGTCGACCCCACCCGCGTGCGCCGTGATTGCGCGCAGACCACCTGGGCGGTGACCCCTCGCTGCTGTGAGGGCCGGTGACCTCTCACCCCGTCCAGCACGACTTGGCCTCGGTCAAGAGATGAGCGTCGATCAGCGCTGGTCGTCGTCTGTCGTCCGGACGTCAGCATTTCCAAGGGCCCTGGCGCGGGTCAGGCGGCGACCATGCATGCCCGCGATCCGCCGACCGAAGGGCCACCCGCCATGGCACACCCCGCACACCCCGAGGACCGCAGCCGGCGTCCCAGCGACCGCACCTCGCTACCGGTGGACGTCACCGACAGGCTTCTGTGGGCGCTCGCGGTCGACGTCGCCGCCGCCCACCAACCCGGGCTCGACGGTGCCTGTACGAACCTGCAGTGCCGCGGACAGCAGGGTCCTTGCTGGGCGCTGCGCACCGCCCGGCGCGCCGAACAACGCGCCCGCCGCGCCGCCACCCTCGCCCCGCCGCCATCGCCGGGTCCGGCCGCGACCGCACGCGGGCGCGCCCCGGTTCCCGCCATGCCGCGTCGCTTGACCGGCTGGTTCACCCCGGCCCATCCGCCGGCACCTGTGATGCGGCCCGCACTCGTACCGGGCGCGGTGCCGCCGGAATCACGGCTGGACCGGCGCCCACCAGTGGCGGCGTCGGCCGCCTGAGCACACACCCTGGAGGCAAACCGTGAACTTCCTACCGAACGACACACTCGCCGGCTACGCCCGCACCGCCGTCGACCTCCGCACCCGCATGGTCGACTACCACCGCAGCCCGCTCGCGGCGCAGTACCTGCAGGCGTTCTTCGGCAGCCGTCTCGCCGACCACCCCAGCCCCAGCCCAGCGAGCATGGCGAAGGTCCTCACCGCGGTCCGTGCCATCACCGCCAACCCGTGGCGATTCGGCGAGCCGTACGTCATCGCCCCCGCGATGACCGCGATCATCGCCGCCGCCGCGGCGGCCCTCGACCTGACCGGCGAGGTGCTTCCCGCCGACATCGCCCCCGACGACGGCGGGGTGCTGTTCCTTCCCGAACCGATCTACCACCGCGGCCTCAGCGGTGAGGTGTCCTCGATCGGGGCAATCACCTGGGCCCGCACCACCAACACCCACAGCGGCCGGTCCTTCTGGGCCATCGCCGGCTGGGCCGACCACCACGACGCGCACGACCCGGCGGCGGTGCGCCGTCGTGCGCAGCTCGCTGACCGGCCCGACCTCGCCCGACAGTTCGGCCCCTACGTGCTGACCGACTTCACCGAGATCCCCATCGGCCAGCCCGTTGACCCCCGCCCCGACCTGCCGGTCCTCGACGGGGACGACCGCGACTGGGAACCGGCGCCCGACGGCCGGTTCTGTATCGACGAGACCACGACCGCGATGCGGGCCTGCGCCGCTGTCGCCTATGCCTTCTGGCGCATCCAGGCCCAACCCCTCGCGACCGTCGCCGCCGCCCCCCTGGACCGTGCCGCGCGGCGCCGCGCTGTGCGGGCCAGCATCCGCCACGACACCCGTGTGGTCATGCTGCGCCGCACCAGCCCTCTCGCCGAACCGGCCGACGGGGAACCCAAGTGGCACTACCGGGTGCGGTTCGTCGTCCGCGGCCACTGGCGACGCCTCATCGACCGCGACGGCAACCCCTACCGCATCTGGATCAACGCCCACATCAAAGGCCCTGACGGGGCGCCCTTGCTGCACGGCGAGAAGGTCGCCGTCCTCGCCCGCTGACCACCCTCCGGCAGAAGGCCGCGCGACGTTTCTCCACAGGCTCGCGTGGCCTTCACCGTCTCCGCATCCCGCCGGCCTGCTGCCGGCCCTGCCTCGAAGGAGTCCAGTCATGACCGCCCGCGTGCTGTCCGGGATCGCCCTCGCGGTCACCGGTGTCCTGCTGCTGTGCTCCGGGCTGGTCACCACCCTCATCCTCGGCGGGGGCGGCGGGGCGGGCGCGTGTGGGCCGACTACCAGCATCACGGCCACCGCCTCGTCGGCCGCCCACGGCCCCGCTTTGGGTGGGATCGGTCCGATCGGTGACTGGAACGCCGAGCAGGTCGGCAACGCCGCCACCATCACCACCGTCGGCATGCGCCTCGGCGTCCCGCCCCGCGGCTGGGTCATCGCCGTGGCCACCGCGATGCAGGAGTCCTCGCTGATCAACCTCCGGGGTGGGGACCGCGATTCGGTCGGCCTGTTTCAACAGCGGCCCTCCCAGGGCTGGGGCACCCCGGAGCAACTGCACGACCCGCGGTACGCGGCGACGACGTTCTACCAGAGGCTGCAGGCCGTCGACGGCTGGCAGGCGATGCCGCTGACCGAGGCCGCCCAGGCTGTGCAGATCAGCGCCTTCCCCGATGCCTACGCGAAACGGGAAGGAGCGGCCACCCAGTTGGTTACTACGATCGCCGACACCGGCGGCCTGGTCGGGTGCGGGACCACTGGCCCCTGGACGCAGCCCGTCCTCGCCCCTGTCGGATCCGGATTCCGCAGCGGCGATCGACCGGGCCACGACGGCGTCGACCTCAGCGCCCCGCGCGGCACCATCATCCGCGCCGCCTCCGCCGGGACCATCCGCGCCGTCCGCTGCAACGCCGTCCACGCCGACACCGGCGCCGGATGGGGCTGCGACCGCGACGGCGACCCCGTTCTCGCGCGCGGCTGCGGCTGGTACGTCGACATCGACCATCCCGGTGGGCTGCTCACCCGCTACTGCCACATGGACCAGCCGCCGATGGTGACGGTCGGGCAGCCGGTCGCCGCCGGGCAGCCCATCGGAGTTGTCGGCTCCACTGGCCACAGCTCCGGCCCGCACCTGCATTACGAGGTGCACCGCCACGGCGACGCCAGCCCGAACGGTGCGACCGACCCGGTGCCCTTCATGGCCGCTCAGAACGCCCCGCTCGGGCGATCGACGTGATTCAGGGGCGGTCGTGCAGGAACCATGCGTCGCCTCGGGTGAGGGCGATCGCGAGCTGCCATTGTTCGCACTGCAAGCTGCCACCGACGGCTAACTGCTCCCCAGCGAGCTTCCATGCCGGCGGTCCGGGCTGCGGCCGGCGTTGCGCGGTGAACTGCAGCATGGTTCCCCAGGCGGCGATCAGGGCGGCGCCCCACCGCTGTTCCCACTGCCAGATCGCTGCTGCCAATGCGGGGATGCCATTGTCGCGGTCGGCTCCGAAGTAGGGCACCCAGGCGGGGGCCAGCCACTGCGACGTCGTGGGCAGCAGCACCAGCTGCACTTGCGGCGGGGTGTGCCATCGGGCGGTGCCGACGAGGTACTCGGACCCGCTGAAGGCTCGGGAGGCGAGCTGCCCATCGGCGATGAGGGTGTCGTAGGTCCACCGCTGTAGAGCTGCCGACGTGGTGGGTGGGGTCAGCTCTTCGATGGCCTTGGTGAGCATGTCGTGACCCAGAAACGTCTGGACATAGCGTTCAACATCTCCCTGGTCTTGGACGTCATCGCTGCGGTATCGCCGATACACCGACCACGGATCCAGCGTCTGAACCACCTGGTCCAGGTCGGCGAGCTCATCGGCATCCGGTTCGTGGCCGAGGGCGCCCGGCAACGTGAACACCGGCCAGCGGCCGGTAATAGGCATGGCCGCATGAGCTGCCTGCCAGGCATCGAGTAGCCGGCCAGGATCGACCTCCTCCACCACGAAGGTGTGACCGGGCCCTTCCTCCACGGGATGGCCCTGCAAAGCGGTACCCCGCAGTGCGGTCGCGATGTCACCAACGTCGTCGATTCGTGCAGCCATCCACGCACGGTAATACCGGCCACCGACATGGCCGCCTGAGCCGCCGACTCCTGCCCACCGGTGCAGTCCGGTGGGAGAAATGCCGCCGGAAATGAGTATCGCCGTCTCCCGCACGAGGGCCGTGAGTAATACCGGCCGATCCATGCCACCCAAGTTCGCCGGTCGTCCCACCGGGACGACCGCCGACCACCCCAACCCACACATCTCTGAGGAGGAATAGCCCGTGAGTACACCCACGCTCATCGGTGTCGCCGCGTTCCGCGGCAGCTACACCGCCCGCTTGATCCAGTTCGGTGAGAGTCCGGAGGTTCTGGTTCCGCTGTTGCGCCGGATCTGGACCGACACGTTCGGCCGTGACACCGGCGCCATGGCCGCCGCGCTGCTGGCCCACGACTGGTGGTCCCTCGCCGTCAACCCCAAGCCCCGGCGCTGGGACCGGCAGCCGCCCGTGCCCGGGCTGGGCTACCCGGTCGTCACCGAGGACGCCACCGTTCGGCGGGGCGCGCTGCGCGAGGACGTCGGCGGGGCCCTGGAGTGGCTGTATCTGCTGCACCTCGACCAGCGGCGGCTGGTGGTGTACGAGGCGACGGTCCACGGCCGTTGGCTGCGGCCAGCGCGCACCACCTTGACCCGGTCGAGGACCTGTTCGTCATCGCGCCCGCCGACGGCGGGGGGCGGTCCGGAGATGACGGTGTGCACCGTCTGCGGCGCGGTCGACGAGATCGACCACGTCGAGGTGCCGTCGATGGCCGGCTACGGCTACGACACCGTCACCAGTTGCGCCCGCTGCGGTTCCTCGGTCGCCAGCGACCCGATGTTCGGCGATCACGTCACCCGCAAGCCCTGGCCACCGCAGAACCCCACCACGGGCGACACGGCGGGCGAGACCCGATGAGCACCGACCGCCCGCCGTCAGCGGCCACCGATGACGGCGGCCCTTCCACCGGCCCCGTCGACCGATCGGCAACTGCCATGACCAGCTACGAGGCCGGGCAGCGTGTCGCCCTGGTCCACACCTACGACCCGCACACCCGGCTGCGGCCCGGTGACACCGGGACTGTCCGCCGCCACGACCAGCGGCAGAACCTCGTGGAGGTCATCTGGGACAGCGGCTCGACGCTGGCGATGTGCCTCGACGCCGGCGATCGCATCGCACCGGCCACCACCACCCCGCCGCCGACCGGTGACCCGGTCGCCGTAGCCACCGGATGGGCCGCCGCGCTGCAACGGATGCGCGCCGCCGGCGCCGAGGCCGGACGCACCGCCGCCGAGTGGTGGGCGCAGGACACCATCGGTGCCCGGGTCGGCGGTGATGCCCGCCTGGCCGCGCGCCGGATCCTGGTCGGCATCGACGACGGCGATCCTGCCGTCCTCGACGCTCTGCCCCGCTTCTCCTCGGTCGGAGAGTCGGTGGACATCGCCGGGTGGGGGCTGTTTGCCGACGCCACCGGCGACAGCGCGGGCTGGTTCGGGCTGCGCATCCCGCAGCGCGACGAGGCGATGGCCGTCTACCGCGACGCCTACGACATCGCCGTCACCGACCGCGTCGCGGAACTGTGTCATCTCGCGGCCAGCCCCACCGGCACGGATGTGTCCCACCTGCACCCCGACCGGGTCCGGATCGGCGGTGTCGGTGTGTTCGCCGGCGACTGGGCGCGCACCACCGGCCCCGACGGCGACGACCGGGTCGAGGTCGGGTTCGTCGGCACCCTGATCGATTACTGGAACGGGTGGGCGGTGTTCGCCTGCACCCGCGACGTGGCGGAGGCGATCGTCGCCGACCAGCAGCGCCACCGCGACCGGTATCGCGACAGGCTGCGTGAGCAGGGTGTGCCGGCCGGCGACCTGGACCGGCGGGTCGACGAAGCGTTGGCCGGTCTGTCCTTCGACGGCGACGTCCTCGTCGCCGACCAGCGTGCCCTGTCCGGCGACCCGGACGCCATCGATCGCATCTTCGCGGACGGGGACGGCCGGTACGTGGTGATGGGCCGCAGCTGGTGCTGGGAGGCCGTCGATCCGTACGTCTGCGACCGGATCGTCGGCGACCTGCCCGACACCGACAACGCATAGGCCGGCATGCCCACCGATGCCCTACCTCGACGGGTGGGCCGACAGGAAGGAAACCAGTGACCATCCGTACCCAAGAGGAGATCGTCACCCGGGTCTGGGCTCTGCGGGCCAACCGCGGGGACATCTTCGGCTTCCGGGAGGAGGTGCTCGTGGAGGCACTCGACCTGGACCACGCCCGCCAGGTCATCGCCCCTCGTCAGCCGGGCGAGTGGACCCGGCGGGTCGACCACGAGACCCATGCCCGGGACTACCTGCGATTGGCTATCGGGAAGATCCGCGACCACCGCGGCAGCTCGGCGAGCCGGTCGGTGGACAAGCTGAGTGAACTCGCCTGGCTCCTCGGCCGCGACGACGTCGTGGCGGCGATGGAGCACGCCGGCTACCCGATGTACGGGGCGCCCAAGGTCACGGCGTTCGCCGGCGGGTTCGGCTGGCCGTTCCACGATGATCTCGACGGGGGCGACGGGGGCGACGGGCTGGCTCTGGCCCGGATGGCGGAGGGACAGCAGTGCGATCCGCAGGGCTGCGAACGGGGCTGCGCCGACTGACCACGACCCCGCCGCCAGCACCACCTCCCGCTGCCACGGTGCACACGTAGTCAGCCGGCGCTCCCGCACCCGCGCACACATTCGACTTGATCGATTGGCCTGGCGGAGGTTCCATCGTCGGCGCCGACACCGCCCGCGCGGCCTCGACACCGACCAGCACGTACCAGCGGCGACCTGACGTGTCGCCGTAACCCTTCAGCACCAGGGGTGTGGTCGCCGACCTGCCCGGCCCCGATGAGGGCCGGCAGGGGTTGACCCCACTCGTCTCCGCTGTGCGGTACCCACCGCCCGCGCACCCGGAGACGGGTGCGCGGGACCTACCCCGAATCGAGGCAATCCCATGACCACACCACACCCGCCTGTCCCGCCGGCCGGTTCACCGCAAAACGACCCGGCCCCGACCAGCAGCGCCGCCACTCCCCCCACCGGGGCGGGCTCCGGCCGGTCCGGCTACCTCTACCGCAAGGTCGCCCTGCATCTGGCCGATCACCCCGACCAGGTTCTCAAGGTCGGTGAGATCACCCGGGCGATCGGCGCGCCGTCGTCCGGGGCGGTGTTCGAGGCGCTGAAGAAGATGGCCGCCGCCGGGCACGCCACCCACCACCGCGACCCGCACCACCGGTTCCAGATCACTCAGGACGGCATCGACGCCGCCGGCGCCCTCCCGTCCGCCGCGCCCCGCACCCGCTCCAGCGGCAGCGCTGGTGGCCGGCAGTCCCGGCCCGCGCCGGTGCCGCGACCGAACGGGACGCTGTACCACCCGCGGCGGCTCGGCAAAGGCTGGGACGTCGAGGAACTGCGGCGGCTGCGCGCCCAGCAGGTGCCGGTGCTGCTGTACGGGCCGCCCGGTACCGGGAAGACCGCGATGGTTGAGGCGGCGTTTCCCGATCTGCTGACCGTCGCCGGTACTGGCGACACCGTCGTCGACGACTTCCTGGGCTCCTACAACCCGATCCCCGGCGGCGGCTACGAGTTCGTCCACGGACCTTTGGTCATGGCGATGCGGGAGGGACGGGTGCTGCTGGTCGACGACGCCACCCTCATCCCGCCCCGCGTCCTGGCCGTGCTGTATCCGGCCATGGACGGCCGCGGCATCGTCACCATCCCCGCGCACGGCAACGAAACCGTGCAGGCCGTTGACGGGTTCTACATCGTCGCCGGTCACAACCCGGGCGTGCACGGCGCGGTCCTCACTGAGGCCCTGGCCTCCCGGTTCACCGTTCACCTGCACGTCACCACCGACTGGGACCTCGCCCGCCAGCTCGGCGTCCCCAGGCCGGTCGTGGCCGCGGCGATGGACCTCAACGCCGACCTCGCCGCCGGCAAGACCGTGTGGGCGCCGCAGCTGCGTGAACTGCTCGGCTTCGTCACAGTCCGCGACCAGTTGGGTATGAGCGCCGCCCTGGCGAACCTGGCCGGCATCGCCCCGGAGGACGCCCGCGACGACGTCACCGCCGCCCTGGCCCGGCACACCGGCACGCCCATCACCGCGCTTGCCCTCGGCAAGCGCTAACCGCCCCCTTTTCTGGAAGGAGCCCTTTTCGTGTCCCACCCGCACACTCACCTGCGCCCCGGCACACCGCCGCCGCCGGCCGGTGCCGCCGATTGGCGGGCCTGGTCGCAGGCGTGGACCCAGCATGTTCCGCTGTTGACCGGCCGTACCGACCTCACCGTCCTCGTCGCTCCCGGCGCCGCCGGGGACGCGCCCGAATGCTTCTACCCCGACCTGAACCGGATCGAGGTCGACGCCACCTACATCGCCGACAGCCCTGATGTCACCGACCCGGTCAAGGCCCGGCACAAGCGGCTCGTGCCCACCGGCTACGGGCTGCTCGTGCACGGCGCCGCGCATGCCGCGCACAGCCGCTGGACCGCCCCGCCCGGCACCCCGCCGATCCTCGCCACCGTGGCGGACCTGCTGGAGGAATCCCGGGCCGAAGGACGCCAACGCGCTCGCCGCCGCGGCGACCGCCGGTGGCTGCGCCACGTCGTGACAACCCTCCTCGACCCGAACGGCGCGGCCGTCGACGACGCGTGGCACGCCGGACAGCTCGCCGCGCTGCTCCTGGCCCGCGTCGACGCCCGCATCGTCACCAGCAAGGACGTTCGTCCCGTTCGGGCCGCGGTCACCGGCGTCCTTGGACGCAAGCGCCTGCGGCAGCTGCGGGACATCTGGCGGGAGGCCCACACCTGCGACGACACCGATGCCGACACCATGATCTGCCTGGCCCGCCGGTGGTGTCAGGTCCTCAGCATCGACCCCAACCAGCAGTACGACACCCCCGTACCGGACGCCGGCCTGTTCCCCGGCCGCCTCGCCGCGGCCCTCGTCGACTACCTCGCCGTCGCCGCCGGCGTCACCCCGGCCGAGTACGCGACGGCGCTGCTCGCCCACCGGCACAGCCCACCAACAGCGTGGAACCGCACCGACCCGACCGAGCAGGAACACCGCGCGGCCCGCGACCTCGCCAACCAGCTGCGGCAGGCCCGCACCCGCCACCCCGAACCCGGCCGGCGCCCCTCGCCGATCCCACCCGGTCGGCTCCGGACCCGCCACGCCATCACCGCCGACGCGCAAACCGCCGCCGGACAAATGCCGACCGCCGCCCCGTGGCAGCAACGCGCCCAACTGCCGCCCGAGAAACCCCGCCTCCACCTGGCGATCCTGGTCGACCTGTCCGGGTCGATGGCCCGCTACACGCAGGCGATGTCGTCGGCAGCGTGGATCTTCGCCAACGCGGCACGCCGCGCCGACGCGACAACCACCACCATCGGGTTCGGCGACCGCACCACCATCCTGGTACCCCCACGCACCTACCCCAGGCAGGTGATGCACATGCGCACCGGCCTCGCCACCACCACCTTCCCGGAAGCGGTCAAGGTCGCCGACCAACTCCTCGACCTGCGCCACGGCCGCACCCTGCGGATGCTCGCCGTCGTCTCCGACGGCTACCTCGACGACATCCCCGCCGGCCAACAACTCGTCACCACCCTGCACCGCGCCGGCTGCGCCGTGCTGTGGCTACACCCCGCCGACCCGCCCACCGACGGCGAACCAGCCGACCCGGACCAGATCTGGGGGCACACCTTCACCCACGCCACCACCCTGACCGTCACCGACCCGGCCGAGGCCATCGCGGCGATCGCCGACGCCGCCGTCACCGCCCTCACCCAGGCCTAAACCCCAGCCGAGCGGGCCCCGAGCCGGCAGCCGACCAGTCCCACCCCGCGCCGCGGCGCTGCCTGGCCGCTGCCCGGGCGGCGCCGCGCACCGCGACCCCGCGACATACCGGGCCTGGAACGCGGGGCTGCCAGGCGGCCCTACTCCCATCTCGCGGAGGGCCCATGCCGAACGGCATCGCTGCCGACCCCGGCGACTTGACCATCCCGCGCCATCGAAGCGTGCATGCATCGCGCCCCGACCGATCCAGATCCCGGGGCGCGGCTACGACGCTGCCCGACAAGGAGTTCCTCATGCGTTACGGCACCGACGACGAACACCCCTTCGACACCGACAACCGCGCCTGGCGGCGCCTGCACGACGTCACCAGCGAACACTTCGACGCCATCACCTGGAACCGGGACCCGGACGGACGGCCGGTCCTCCTCACCCTGCGCGACATGCGCACCGGCGACACCGTCACCCTCGCCGTCCTCGACTCCCTGGAGATCCGCGACCCGCACGCGCTGCTCGCCGTCCACGCGAGCGGCGATCTCGACGCTCACGGCCCCACCAGCGGCGCCGACGCAGCCCACTCCCACGCCGCCACGCTCGCGCTCGACAGCACCACGCTCGCCGTGACCAGGCCCGTGCCGCTGCACGACCCCGCCGTCACGGATCTCCCCGCCACCGGGTGGGTCGACCTCCCGGCCGACCTCGCCCACGTTCTGCGGCCGGCGCTCGACGACGCCCGCACTGCCGTTCTCGTGCTGCTCGACCGCACCGACGGCAGGCTCGCCGCCGTCGGCCCGTTCCCCACCCACGCCGCCGCCGACACGTGGCAACCCGCCGACCGGCCCGGCCGCACCGCCGACCGGCTCACCGTGCCCCTGCACCCGATCCTCAGCGAGCAGGCCCAGCCGTGACCACCACCCGACTACCGGCACAGCCCGCCTCATCCCCTGTCGTGGCCATCGACGTCGACGGCGTCCTCAACCCCGCCGACCCCGGCCGCGCCGAGACACTCGGCTACCGGCCGCACCGCTACGACGGGCCCGCCCCCGACGGCCGGCACGTCACCGGCACCGTCTGGCTGAACCCCGACCACGGGCCCTGGCTGCGGGAACTCGCCGAGCACGCTCAACCGGTGTGGTGCACCAGCTGGAACCACCTCGCCGCCGCATGGATCGCGCCACGGCTGGGCCTGCCGACCACCTGGCCGCACGTCCCCGTTCACGCCGGCGGGGTCCGCTTCGGCCACCAGAACAAACTCAGCCCCCTGTACGGCTGGGTCGCGCGGCGGCCACTCGCCGTCCTCGACGACGAGTTCGGCGGCAAGGACCCCACCACCGCCGACCAGCGCACCGCCGACGGCGCACCCACCCTGCTTCACCCGGTCGACCCGTACGACGGGCTGCGCCGCGCGGACATCGACACGGTGCTGACCTGGCTGCGCCGGCTCAAAACCACGCCGCACCAGCACCACGGAACTCCGATCACCCGGACTCACGGGTCCCGCATCCCGCGCCAAGCGGGCCCGTGCCGCAACGACAAGGAGCTGACGATGAACAACACGTTCGACGACGCCGACGAACCGGACGTCGACCGGCCACCCCGACTCAGCGTCGGCGACCCGGAACTGCGCAAGACCCGCCGGCTCGCCCGCGAGTGCGCCACCTGCATCTTCAAGCCCGGCAACCCGATGCACCTCACCCCCGGCCGGCTCCAGCAGATGGTCAGCCAGGCGCGCGGCGACGCGGGATACATCATCTGCCACTCGACGCTGCCCTACGCCGGCAGCCCGGTCCCGCCCGCGCTCTGCCGCGGCTTCGCCGACCGCTACCGCACCTGGCAACTCCAGGTCATGGAACACCTCTGGGGCTTCGTCGACGTCGAGCCACCCCACCCAGACACGGACCCCGCCCCCCAGCGCCGAATTCCCAGGAGACACCGACAATGCGTGACATCGACGAGCTCCTCCGGCGTCAAGAGCGGATCATCGACACCATCGGGTGGGCCGTCACGTACGTCCTGCCCACCGACGACGGCACCGTCCCCACCGCCCCATTCGCCTACACCGTCGGGCTCACCGCCCACGGCCACCCCGAACTGATCACCGCCGGGCTGCCACCCGAGGTCGCCCACAGTCTGCTCAACGACCTGGCTCGCCGGGTCTACGACACCGCCGAACGGTTCACTCACGGACAACGCCTCAGCGACGTCATCGCCGGCTACGACGCGATCATCATCGACGGGCCGCCGACGGATGAACTGTTGCCCGGGTTGGCGATCAGCCGCTACGGCCGCGACCAGGTCCGCCTCCAGCAGATGGTGTGGCCGGACCAGCAGGGCCGATTCCCCTGGGACGACGGGTACCGCTTCGCCCCGCGGACACAGCCGCTGATCGGCCGGCTGTAGCCGGACACCCGACCGCCGTCGTCCGCGATCGGCGCCGCCGTCGTGGTCAGCCAACCATTTGAGTCTCTGCGGCCCAGCGCGTGATCGGCGAGCTCGTCGTGCACCCGCTGGGCGGCTTCGTCTGTAGATGCCCGTCGTTTCGGGCATCGGCGGCGCTCGGTCTCCGCCTGCGACAGAAACAGCCGGTCCAGGTACGTGGTGAGAACCGCGTAGGCGTAGGAGAGGGTGCCGTAGCCGAACCCTGGGGTGACCTGGACACCCGCTATGCCTAGCGCGCCAGCATCTACCGCGCCTGTCAGGTTCTCATCGCCGCCATCATGTGGCTACGGTGATCGACAGAATCTAGCCGGACCATCTGGCGGTAATGGCCTCTTCAACGCCGAAGCGCTCGCCGCAGGCCGGACAGTCCGCTCGGCCAAACACGTAGGTCAGCTTCTCGGCGATGTCAGGGTGGTGGTCGGCGATCGCGCGAGCGTGCAGGCGTTTTCCGACACCCGTCAAGTCAGCAGGGTCAGCGGGCAGCAGTGGCAGCCGCTTGGAGCCGGAGTCGTTCATGTACATGCTGTCCAGCGTGGTAAACGTTCCGTACTGGCCGAACGCGACGAAGATCTCTTCATCGCATTGCGGGCACGCCACCTCGTATTCCTCGTTGTTGAGCCCGTCGAGGTGTCTGCCCCAGACCTCGACACCCTCGAACGCTAGCAGCGCCTGCAACATATAGACGTAGGTGCTGGGGTCGTCATCGGGACCGGCACTTCGGAGCGCTTCCTCGGTCAGCGCTCTCAGTCGAGCGATTTCGTACGGATAAGTAACGTGCGGGTCGAGATCCCCGTAGGGCTGATCCACGCTGGACACGATGTCAGCCGCCAGCGCCAGCGGCATCGTCCGCTGCGCGGGCGACCAGCGGCCCGCGATCTCCGTCAGGACTGACAATGCCGGGAAGCTTGCCGGGTACACCGTGCCCTGATGGCACAGCCGGGACCACAGTTCGCCCCAGACCGGGCTGCGCGGGTCCGGTTCAGCCCTCGCCAACAGACCCGGGACGTCATCTGCCACGCCGTAGGCATGCCTGAGCTGGGACCAGTCCGTCATGCCGGTGATCTAAGCAAGTCCCCACCGCGCCCGCACCACCAGAACCTGCCTGACTCCCCATGACAAGATCGACAGGATTTGGCCTGGGCTCACTGCGCACACCTTCTACAGGCCCGTCGGCACCTCCTCAAGGAGGGGACAGACACCAAGAGTCTCTACAAGATCGAAGGCGGGTCAGGGTTAGGAGGCCCGGGGACGGTCGGTTGCGGGCCGTCGTGCTGGGCGTTGGCCCGCTGCAGTTTGGCCGGCGGCCAGTACCGGCGCACGGTGCGCTCGGATCTGCCGATCCGCTCGGCGATCTGGGCGGGATGCATCGACGGGTCCCGCTGGTACCAGTACGCGACGGCCGCCGGAGTGGCCGCGGCGACCTGGGCGGCGTTTCCGTGGTCGGAGGGGATCGTTGCTGGGGTCTTCGCGTCGTGGGTTGGCGTCCCGCCGGCGCGATCGCCAGCAGGACGGGACGGCTCGGAATCGCCACGGACGTCGTCGCGGTAGGGCTGAGCCGGGCGGTCTGGTGACCCGTCGCCTTGCGTGCTCGCGGCCTGTCCTCGTGATGGAACCGGGGTAGACACGGCGCCCGGCGACGCAGAGGTGGCCATTGGTTTGGTCTCGGTGACCGTTTCGGCGAGGCGGGGCATTCGCCGCCTGGTGGTCCGGTCGGCGCCGGCCCTCATGGCGTGGTGTCCTAGCCGCTCCTGAGGGGCCGCTGGTTGCTGCGTGGGCGTGGGCCGGCCGGTGCCGGCGCGGATCCTTCCGGTGATCTCCACGAGGCTGATGCTGGCCACGACGACAAGGCCGTCCACGGAGATCGGCAGCAGGTAGGACGCGCCGGCGTCGATTTCGCCGTAGCGGGCAGCGACACCGACCATGTGCCAGTAGCTGACCCAGCCGGCGATGCCGGCGATCGCGGCGGTGGCCAGCAGCCGCAGGGCGGCCAGGGACCTGCGGTGGCTGGGCACCCTGGAGATCAGTTCCACAGTGAGCAGCAGCGCCAGCGGCGGCCAGGCGGCGATCAGCTGGCTGATGAGGTTCGGTCGGGCGTGCAGCACGTTCGCCGCGATCGACGCGGCGACGCCGAGGGTGAGCACGGCACGCACCGCCCACCGCAGCGGCCGTAGACCGACCAGCTGGTCCCGGCTGGCCGCGTTCGGAGGTTCAAGGTGCGAGGACGGCGAGGTGGAGATGCCGGTCATGCAGTCGCTCCGTCCTCGTCGCGGGAGTGAGGCTGCGCCTGCGGTCGGGGGCGGGGGCGCTGCTGGGCGGCGATGAGCTCGTTGGCGAGAGCGAGGGTGTCTTCGTGTGGTTCGGCGTCGATCTCTGCGAGAGCCCGCGTCAGTGCTCGGCGCAGGGAGCGGATCGCGTCTGTCTGGCCGAGGGCGGCGCGGGCGCGCATGGCGTGCTGGTAGAGCTCCTCGGCGTAGGGGCTGTGGCGGATCGCCTCGTCGAGCACAGTCAACTGGTGGGCGGGACGGTCGGCGAGGGCGTCGGCGAGCGCGAGGTAGGTGTCGAGGGCTTGCTGCCGGACGGCCTCGCGGTAGGGCTCGATCCACTCGTAGTCGACGCCGTCGGCGAGGTACCCGCGGTAGATGTCGACGGCGCGCCGTAACGCGGCGACCCGCGCTTGCGGGTCGGTGGCGCGTTCGGCGTCGCGGATCGCCGCGCGCATCCGCCACAGGTCGACGTCAACGAGGGCGGGGTTAAGCGTGTAGCGGTTCTGAGGATGGGTGAGGTAGTCGCCAGGGCCTGCCGTGTGCCGCAGGACGGCGCGGAGGTTCGACACGTAGGTGTACAGCCGCCCCGGTGCCTTGCTGGTCGGGGCATCGGGCAGCAGGTCATCCAGAATGGCGTCCACGGTCGCTTCCCCGTCGTGGACCGCCAGGTACACGAGCACCTCGAGGGCCTTGGCGCGCAGCGGCGGCTGGGACGCGGCGTCGGTGATGCTGGGCGGGCCGAGCACCGATACCTGCACGCGGCTCGGCTGCTGCTGCTCGCCGTTCACGGCGGAAGGCACCGTTTCCGGTCCGGCGGAGAGTGGGGTGTCGTGACCACCGGCGTCGGCAACGGCGCGCGTAGCGGCGATCGGATGGGGCCGGGTGTCGATGGTGTCGGTCGACCCGGCCGATGCGTGGGGATGGGCGGCAACGGGGTTGTGGCCGGTGGCCTCGACGGGGCCGGGTGACGTGCTGGCAGTCGTCGGGAGGGACATTTCCGCTGGTCCCGGCGTCTCGGTCAGGGTGCCTCGGCCGACCTCGGCCGAGTTCGCGGTGGCCGGTTGCCGGTCGTCTGACGGGGGCGCGGCGTCGATGGGTGCCGGTGGTTGGCCGGTATGTGACTCGGCGAGCACGCGGAGCAGGGCGAGGGTGTCGGCCGAGGTGAGCACGGCCAGACGCTCCACTGGGGCGGGGCGATCGTTCCGGTCGGCAGGGCCGTCGGCGAGGGCTGTGGTGCCGTCAGCGGCGACGGCGACGGTGTCACCGTCGGGCCATGCGCCGAGCAGCACCCCGTGGATGTCCAGGCGTGTGCCTTGGGTGAGCAGCGCGGCGATGCGGGTGTCCTGCCGGGCTGCGGTGGCGTGGGTCAGCAGCAGCACAGGCGGCAGCGGCTCCCCCGCGGGATCGAGCGTCCGCAGGTCGGCCACCGTGTCAGCGCCGCGGGTGTCGACGACGCGGCTGCGGTGCAGGATCTGCGCTTCGATGAGGTCAAGTGCCTCCTCGGCGCTGGTGGTGACCGTCAGGCGCGGGGTGTGGGGCAGGGTCGCGGTGTCCGTGTCGAGGAGGGTCGTCGCGGTTGCCGCTGGCATCACCACCTGGGTCCGTTCGTGTGGGGCGTCGAGGCCGCCGGCGGCGAGCGCGGCGGTCAGGAAGCCGCGGGCAGCGGCGTCAGCGCCGGGACCGGTGAGCCCGAGGCCTGCGGACGGCCAGGTCTCGGCCAGCGGGTGCGCCAGGGACGGCACCGCCGGGCGCGGCACATGTGTCGGGTTGCCGTCGGTGTGGTCTTCGCCGTCGAGGGCCGCGTCCGGGCCGGTGTGCCCGCCGATGGGGTCTGGGGACGAGTGGAGGTCGTGCCGTTGGTGGCTGGTGGTGGCGGGTGTGGCGGTGCGTGGTGCGGCCCAGCGCCGCCGGCGGCGGATCTGCGTGACCACGGTCGGCATCGGGGTCGTGTCGGGGCCCTCGAGGTGGGTAGCGGTCGAGGGTGGGCGCGGGGTGTAGCGGCGACGCCGGTGCGCCCAGACCAGCGCGGCGGCTGCGGCGATCGCCGCAGCCAGGCCGACATCCACCCAGCTACCGCCCGGCACCTCGATGCCCGGAGACCGGTGAGGTGTGGGCAACGGATCGCCTGCCGGCGGCTGCGAGGCGCCGCGGGATGGCGGAGTCACACGGGCGGTGCCCGGCGCGCTCGCGGTGGCATCGGGGCCTGTGGGGGGTGGTTGGGTCGCAGGTGCTGTCGGGCCTGCCGTGGTGGTGGTCGTGGATGTCGGTGTTCCGCCCGAGGAGTCAGGGTTCGTCGGTGGCGCCGGGGCGTCCGGGCGTCCGGATTCGGTACGGGGCTGCTGATCGTGGCGCCGCGGCTGAGTCTGGTCGCCTCTGTGGTTGGCGTCGGCTGGTAGGCGGAGAACCCAGCCCGGGTAGATGAGATCAGGGTTACGCAGGGCGCCGCCGACGTGAGGGAAACGGGCGCCCCGGTTGAGGACGAAGATCTCCGGCCACCGGTCGGCGTCGCCGAGGGTGCGGGCAGCGATCCCGCACAGGCTGTCGCCACGGCGCACCGTGTAGGTGGACGGCGGCGCGGCCGGCTGATGGCTCGCAGTCGGGCGGTGTGAGGCGGGTGAGGCGGTCACCTGTCCGGCCGCGGCTGGTTCATCGGACGTGGTGGTCGCGGGAGTGGCGTGTGCGACAGCGCCCGTAGCGGTAGTGACGGCGGTCGCGCCGAGCAGCGCCGCAGTAAGGCCCTGGACCGGACCGGGAAGGCGTAGAACAGGTGCGCGGCCCAGCCGGCGGGCCAGCGACGCGCACGCATGGGTAAGGACGGCCGTGGCCAGCAGCAGCCAGAGCGTCACAGCCGCGGCTGCGGCGAGGACGGCGACGACGCCGCTGCTCATCGGGTCGGCTATCCACTGCCGCATGGTGGCCGGTGCCGGCAGGTGCGGCATCCAACCGCTGTGCAGCGCCGTGAAGACCATGATGGCGGCGGTGGACAGGACGCTGGTAGTGGCTGCGGCGGTGCGGGCTCCGGGGGATGTCACCTGCCCTCCTCCTGCTCGCCGCACATCCAGCAGGACTACTGGTTGGGGGCGATGCCGTGACGCTACGACCCCATCGCGGTGCGGCGTCCAGGTTGGCCGCTCACTGCACCTCACGGCGCCTTACACGACCTCACAACGGCAGGTCAACGAGGGATCCTAGGCCCATCAGCTGCAGCACCTACGCGATAGCTCGTCGAGCTTGTCAGGCGCTGTGGTACCGGGGCGCGGCCCTGCATGGGTGGCAGCATGACATCGATGTGAGGGACCCGCCGCCAGGCAGCCCCATACGCGACGCGCCCAACCGATAGAGCCGAGGATTCGCCCGTTACCGCACACTCCTGTCCGATGAGTGT
Organism: Micromonospora sp. CA-248089; assembly: GCF_050948515.1. Taxonomy (NCBI): domain Bacteria; kingdom Bacillati; phylum Actinomycetota; class Actinomycetes; order Micromonosporales; family Micromonosporaceae; genus Micromonospora; species Micromonospora sp. CA-248089. Next base: position 1,871,287 of record NZ_CP192016.1, on the reverse strand, counting down.
GCACGCGGACGGCCGACACCGAGACGGGGCACGCGGATGCCGGCCAGCACGGCGGCGAACTGCGGACTGTCGCTGCGGTGCCCAGTGGTCAGCAGCATCGACAGCGGCTTGCCGCCCTGCTCGCAGCCCAGGTGCAGCTCGATGGTCCACCCGCCGCGGGACCGCCCGAGCGCATGGTCGGCTGGCTCTGTCACGACCCCACCGGGCGGCGGCCAAGCCTGTCCCGCTCAGCAGCGGAGCAGACCGAGTCCCCCGCGGTCCTCGGGACGGATGTATACCTCGGAGATGTATCCCTCCTTGCCGTTGGCCGTGCGGGCCTTGTACCAGAGGCGGGATGTCCAGAGCTTTGGGTTCTGGTCGTCGGCCTCGCTGCGGTCCTGGCCGTTGGTCATCTGGGGACCGAGCACGTAGCAGTTAGCGGTGATCTGCATGCCGGTAGTCAGTTCAGTTCCGGCAATCCGGCAGTCGTTCGGGCGGCACTCGGGCTGAGGTCGGGTCGACAGGAAGGCGGGTACGTCGTCTTCGCGCATGTCGGTCGGTCCGTTGGTGACTTCGTTCTGGACCTCGATGACCCGGCTCTCGGGCCGCGTGGCTAGGTATGCGATGGCTGCGGCCAGCAGCACCGCGGCGAGCACGACCAGACCTACGACGAGGCGTTTGGCCGTCACGCGGTCCAGCTTGTCACGCTGGAAAAGTTGGTCCGCAGCGACCGTCGCGGCGACGACGGCGAGCGCGATGGTCCCGGTCAACACCACGGCCGTCGCACCCGTCACGACCGCACCGACGAGCTGAGCCACCGCCGACAAGAACTGGAGGATGGCGACGGCGGCGATGGTCACCGGGCCATTGAAGAGCGAGCGAAAACCGGACTGAGCTTGTTGCGATCCGCTCACGCTCAAAGTGTTCCTCCCTTGTTAAATCAGCAGGACGGCAGGCCGAGACCACCGCGGTCCTCAGGGCGGATGTAAACCTCGGAGATCCAGCCCATCCGTCCGTCGGCCGTACGGGCGCGATACCAGAGGGTCGAGGTGACCAAGTCCGGGTTGGCGTCGTCGATTGGGTCGTAGCGCATTCCGTTCGTCATCTCCTGGCCGTTGGTCCAGCAGGTGGTGGTTACGCTGTCGCCGGTGCTCAGCCATGTGTCCGGGACCATGCAGCTGTTGAGCCGGCACTTCGGGGCGGTCTGCGTCGATAGGTATGCCTGCGTGGAGTCCTCGCGTAGACCTGTCGCGCCGTTCGTGACCTGGTTCTGTACCACGATCGTACGAGAAGGCGGCGGCGGAGTCTTGGTCTGCTGTGTCGGTGGAGTCTGCGCCTTCGTCGGTTCTTCGCTTCCGGCAGTCGGGGCCGGCGGCTTCGGCTTGCTCTTCGCCGGCGACTTAACCCAGCTTACGAATTCCGAGGAGTATGGGCCGACCTCGACCCAGTACCGGGTGCCCTCCCCACTGCGGCAGCTGCGGTCGCTGCTGGCGTTGCCATTCTGGTCCGCGCGAAGGTCGAACTCCCGGAACGGCGGGGTCTGCTCGGGCGGGATCTCCGGATCGGCGTCGTCGTAGCAGCCCACCCGGTAGGTGTGGTTCGGGGCGAGGCCGTGGAGCGTGATCGTGTAGTAGTAGCCGCCTTGGGCGGCCGCGTCACCTTGCGCAAGGGTCACCCGGCCGGGCTTGAACGGGTACTGGGCGACGATAGCCTCTGTGCATGCTGGCACCCGTCCTGGCTCCTGCACCAGCAGCCCGAAGACGAACCCCGAGACTCCCGGGTAGGGCCCCTCAACCGCGGTGACGTAGTACCAGCTCCGCGAGTCCCGGTCCGGGCGGTCGACATTCGCGTCCTCGGCGATGCAGCGGACGGTCACTCGCATCGGGCCGGGGAGCGAGAACAACAGGTTGTCGTTCTGGTCTTCGCGCCACCTACCCTCGGTCGGCGTGCTCCGGAAATTAATCTTCGGATCCGGATTGTCGGACCGCACGTGACTGACGCTCGCCAGCTCCCCCGGCGCTATCTGATCAATTGACGGGCTGGCTTCCGGTTTGTCAGGATCCCCGTCGTGCCAGGCGAAGACGGCAATAACCCCCGCCAGCACCACCGCTCCGACAAGCGATCCGAGAACCTTTCGCACAACGCCCTCCACTAGAGCCGCCGCCAGCCTCGGCCGAGTGTGACACGCGGCCGCTACTACTGCGAATGCACGGACAATTAAGATTCACGCTTGTCGGAATGACAGCTGTAGCGCCGCCGATCTCGATCACGAACAGTCGCGCAACTGGGGCGAGGTAAACTCGCCGTCGGGCCCAGTGATGGTGATCTGGCCGGAGATGCACTCTCCACGGTTCGCCTGCGCCATCAGCCCCCACAACAAGTTGCCCGGGCGTCCCTGCGCCTCGACTGGAAGGTCATTGTCTCGGCTCACGGAGAGCAGAACTCTGGTGGTGGAGCGGTCGGCGAAGTGGGCCGGGGGCTGGGGCCACACCGCTCGGATCCAGCCAGCTCTACAGCCGCGGGAGTACCACAGTTGGACAGTGCCACCATCAGGGTCACCGATTGGCGCGCTGCCCAGCTTCACCAGGCCGGAGGTGACGCAGCGGGTCACCTCCGGATCGGAGGTTTCGCAGCGGTTGAACTCGCTGTCCGGATCGCAGGTGGGTGCTGAGGCTACGACGGTGCCCTCGCACGAGGGGAGAGTCTCGGGGTTGCCGTTGGTGTGGCCGTCGAATACCCAGGACCCGTCGCTGAGGCGGATCCACGTGTTCGTGGTGCTCCAGTCGTACTGATCGCCCTGCAGCGTCTTCGTACGCCCCTGCTCGCCCGGCCCTGCGCAGGTCACGTCTAGTTCGCTGTGGTTGGCCAGGAAGGCGAATTGCTCGCTGGAGAAGTTCGGCTCCGCGCGGGTGTACGTGCCCGAGCCCTCAGGGTTGATGACCTGATACAGGTTGTATGGGACCGCCTGTGCCGAGGCCGACCCGGCCATGACTGGTACGAAAGCGGCGGCTATCGCGCCCAGTGCAAGGGCGGCGAATGGTCGACGAGGGTGCATGGATGCCTCCGCTTGTGAAAGCCTTCACGAGCACGTCGAAGTGACTGTGGCACCCCTTCTCTTAATTCGCAAATTGATCTCCGTGAAGACGAGAACCAATCACGTATGGTTGTCCAAAGAATCTTGACATGGGGGAAATGCTTCGCTCGTGAGCAGCAGGAATGCCGCGTCTATGGGGAAGCTTCGGGCTGACTGACTGGCGAGTAACAAAGCACTGGGTGCTTGTGACAAGCGTGACCGCTAGGCCGACGCGAAGTGTTACGTAACACCAACCTGCCGATGGAGATCTTTTCCGCCTCCACTACGGATGAATCTGTGCTTCCGTGACCGGAGATACCAACCTGTCGCACCATCAGATTCGTGTCAGCCACCGTGCCTCAGTCTCGACTGGACGCCGGCGGCGGTGCCACCCTCCTGCGCCCGCCACTGGCCCGCGGTGTCGGGCCGCTGGTACAGCCCGTACGACGGGGCGACCTGGACGGCTGCCTCCGACGTCGGCATCGACCACGTCGTGCCCCTGGCCGAGGCGTGGCGGTCCGGTGCCAGCAGCTGGACCACCAGCCGATGCCAGAGCTTCGCCAACGACCTCACCCACCCGCAGTTAATCGCTGTGTCACCGACAACGTCAACCAGACCAAGGCGAACAAGACCCGTCCACCTGGCAACCGCCGCCGTCGTCGTACCGGTGTACCTACAGCAAAATGTGGATCACGGTGAGGTACACCTGGGGGCTGAGCCTGCAGTCGGCCGAGAAGTCCGCCCTTCAGAATATGCTCAACACCTGCGCCTGCTGACCACGCCCGCGGCTGATCCAGCAGCTGTGCGCGACGTGACGCGGGCGGCCAGGCCCGGTGCGCGAGCGTGGCCGCCCCGTTGTCCCCGCACGTCCCCGGTCAGTCGAGATATCGGGGCGCGCGGCTCGCCCGTCTGTGACCGCTGGTCACGGTGGCGGTAGCACCTTGCCGTCGCGGGCCCACGTCTGGCTGCAGTCGAGCCAGACGACTGCAGGCCCGTCCTCGCCGTGCAACTGGCCCTTCCCATTGACACCGCGAACCTTCGTGGTCAAGGCACTAGCGAGCAGTGATCATGGGTTGGTCGAGGATGCCGGCGAGGCGCAGACGTTGCCGGTGTGTGTGGAGGAGATCGGCGGCTGCGGCGGAGTCGCCGACCGCGTTCAGTTGGTCGGCGGCGAGCTGGTGGAGCTGCTGGTTGTAGGGGTCGATGCGGATCGCCGCTTGAAGGAGCCTCAGGCGTTCGTGCGGGTCGGTTTGTGCTGCCGCGGCGGTGGTGTGGGCGTCGAGGACAAGGCGGCGTGTGGCTTCACGGGGTGGGTCGATCCATGGCCAGGTGTGGCCGGCGGCGAGGTCACCGGTGTAGGCGTCGATCACGGGCTGCCAGCTGCCGGGGGCGTCGGTGGTGGTGCTGTGGTGGGCAGCGGCTTGCAGTCGCCACAGGTCCACGTCGGTGCGTGGGTCGAGGTGGTAGCGATCCTCGGTGTGGACAACCACTTGATCAGCGCTGGTGGCGCGGATGGTCGAGCGTAGGTCGCTGAGGGTGGTGTAGAGACGGCCGGTGACGGTGTGGGCGGGTAGGCCGGGCCAGAGTGCGTGTACGAGTTGCGTGGTGGTGGCGCCGTCGGGGTGCACGGCGAGGAAGACGAGGATCTGCAGGGCGGCGCTGCGGCGAATGGTGACCGCTTTGCTCTCGATGAGCAACGCCGGGCGACCGAGTACGCGCAGCTGGACCGCGGCCTCTGCGGCCTCGCTGGGCTGCCGCGGTGTGGGCGGTGGGACTCGGGTGGCTTGGCGGGGGATCGTTGCCTGTGCCCGGTTGATCGGCCGTACCGGTTCGGATGCGGCGGTGTCGGGTGCTGCGGTGGTGGGTGCTGCGGTGGTGGGTTGGGCTAGGACGGCGAGCAGGTCCGTCGCGGCGGTGCCGTCGAGGACACACATCCGTGGTCGGGATTGCCCGGTCTGGTGGTCCACGGTGTGGCCGTGGCGGTCGACGCGCCAGGTGGGTAGTGGTGCTCCGGCGTCGAAGGTGACGAGACGGGCGCCCGGGAGGTTCGGCGGTGCCGCCGTCGCAGGATCGGCAGTCAACACGAGGCTGGGAATGCCGCTGTCGACTGTGGCCGACGTGCTGGACGCAGGTAGCAGGGCGGCGGCCCCATCGAGGGTGTCGATGACGTGCAGGCCCGGGATGGTGGCGGCGGTCTCGGCGACGCTGGGCAGGAGCCTGGTGAGGACGTTGCTGGTGACGATCACGGGGATCGTGTCGGTGGGGTCGCGCAGCGCGGTGAGGAGCCGGGTGATGAGTAGACCTCGGGCGGCGTGGTCGGCCCCGTCACCGGCGAGACGTATGCCGGCCGGGGGCAGCGGCGCCTGCATCGCGCCGGTGGTGGTGGCTGCTGGTGGCGGTGGTTGGTCGGCGATGGCTGCTTGGACGGCGGTGACTGTGGTGGGTAGGGGTGTCAGCTGGGTGGCGTCGGTGGCGGGTTGGCCGGGTTGGTGGGCGCGACGGCGGCGTAGCCACACCAGGGCGGCTGCGGCGGCGATGTGGTGGGCGGTGTCGTCGGGTAGCCAGCCGCCGGGCACGACCACCCCACCGCGCTCGGTCTGGGGCGTAGCGGAGGGGTGCTGGAGTTCATCGGCGGTGACTGGTGTCGGTGGGTTCGGCGGCTGGGTGGAGGGGGTGTGGGCGGTGGTGAGGGCGGCCGCGCCGGCGATGCTGGTGGCGGCGGCCTGCCATGGGGTGGGTAGCGGCAGGTGGCGTACCCATCGGGCGCCGGCGCGCAGTCGGCGGGCGGCCGTCACGGTGACGGTGTAGGCCATGCCCAGCCACAGCAGCCAGGCCACGGCGATGAGCCCTGTGGTGAGGGTTGCCGGGGTCAGCGGGTCAGTGAGCCAGTCGCGTAGCTGCGCGCTGGTCGGCCAGCCGGGCAGGTGGGCTCGGGTGAGGGTGGCCAGCAGCCACGGCGGTATCGCCAGGACGGCCAGGACGGCGGCAGCGCCTGCGAGTCGCCGGGCCCCTTTCACCGCGGCTCCTCCCCCACGTGGGTCGGGTGGTAACCGGTTGGTGGGGTCATTGCGGCGGCCGGTGGGGGTGGTGGGGGCGTAGGAGGTGGGTCCACATCTGGCGTAGCCACCAGGTGGTCACGGCGATGGCGTAGATGGCGCCGAGGATGCCGGAGGCGGGCCAGGAGACCAGGGCGGCGGTGATGACGGCGAGGGGTGCGCTGAGGATCAGGCGCAGGATCGGCTGGGACACGACGGCCATGACGGTGCCGATGCCCAGTAGCAGGCCTCCCACTCGGCCGGCGAGGTCGATCCAGAGGAGCAGGTGGGGCCACCGGTCGGCGGTCAGGCTGTACTGGATGAGCAGCATCCCGGCAGCGGCGGTGAGCACGGATCCGGTGGGGAAGGCGAGCAGTTTCGACCATCCGCCCGCGGGGGTGCGCCATTGCCGGGTGGCGATGAGGGCCATGACGGCGGCGGCGGTGATGGTCGGGGTGATGGGTAGCAGTGTCCAGCGCAGGAAGCCGTTGACGGGGTAGCCGACGTAGAGGCTGCCGACGACGGCGTACATGCCGCTGACGGCGACGCCGAGGGAGGCTGCGGCGAGGATGCCGGTGCCGGTATGGATGCCGGGGCTGGTCGGGGTAGTGGTGCGGTTGGCGATGGTGGAGGCGAGGACGGTGCCGGCGCTGAGGCAGGCGATGACGGCGAAGACGGCGGCCATTGTCAGCTCGCCCCAGTTGAGGACCGCTTCGCGGTACATGAGGGAGCCGCGCCACTGGGGTGTGAGCAGGAATTGGGAGACCAGGGCGAGGGAGGCGAAGCCGGGTAGGGCGATCGCGGCGGCGCGCCGTACCGGCGGTATCGGCTCGTCGGTCGTGGTGGGTTCGGTGGTGGTGTTGGTGGCGCCTGCGTCGGCGGCGCCTTGGGCGGCGGCCAGGGTGGGCTGGTCGACGAGGGTGGGGGTGATACCGGCGTCGGTGAGGGTCTGTGCCAGCAGGGGTAGGCGGGCGGTGCCGCCGACGCAGTAGACGCCGCTGAGGTCGCGGAGTGTGAGTTCCGCGGCGGTGATCGCTTCGGTGGTGAGGTGGGCGATGCGGTGCAGGACGGGCTGGGCGGCTTGGTCGAGCAGGCCGGTGTGGAGTACCACGGCCGGCCCGTCGGGTAGTGGCACGGTGACGGCCGGATGGTCGGTCAGGGCGTGTTTGCCGGCGCGGAGGCTGGCCGTCATGGCCCATCGTTGCCCTCCGGTGCCGGGTGGGTTGGTGGTGAGTGTGGTGGTGAGGGCGTCGTCGATGGCGGTGCCGCCGGCGGTCGGGTCGGCGAGGGTGGCGAGGACTTCGAAGCCTGCGGGGCCGCGGCGCAGGACGCTGACTTCGGCGGTGGCGCCGACGTCGCAGACGGCGATGTAGGCGCCGACGGGCAGCTGCAGGCCGGTGGCGAGCAGGTGCCCGGCGACGGCGATCGGTGCGTCGATCAACTGTGGTGGTGGGAGGCCGGCGCGGTGCGCGGCGTGGCGCATCCAGGTGCGTCGTCGCGGGCCCCAGCCTGCCGGGACGACGAGCCGCACGTCGTCGATGCCGGTGCCGGCGAGCTGTTGGGCTTGCTCGGCGACATGGCGCAGGGTCGCGGCGACCAGATCGATCGGGTCGACGTCGGTGTCGGCGACGGTGAGGCGCTGCTCGGAGGGTTGGCGGGGGTGCGGGATGAACCGGTGCGGTGTGACCGGCGCGGCCCGCCAGGCGTGGTGGCCGATCACGGTGGTGCCGTCCTCGCTGAGGAGGACGGCGCTGGGCAGGGCGGGTTCGCCGTCGAAGAGCAGCGGCGTCCAGGTGCCGTCCGGCCATGCCAGTACGGCGGTGGTGTCGGCGCTGCCGTAGTCGATCGCCAGCCGCACCTGCCCCGATCGCATGGATGTCAGTCAAACATGAAGATCTCATTCACGTCATCCCTGAATCACTCACCGCAACCGGCCGCGGTGCCCAGCAGGGCCACAACAGTGAACGCCGGGACTGACGATCGGCTGCCACCCGCTGGTGGCATCTGGCCACTTGACCTGCAGCGGCATCGTCAACGGCATGCCGCACCATCGATCATTCGTCAGGAGGACACCATGCATGACTCCACCAATCCGATCTCAGCGCACGGACAAGCCGTGGCGAGCCGATGGACGCAGGCGGCGTTGTCCTGCGAGCCCGCGGACCAGGCGCGCGCGGAGGCAGCCGTCCGCCTCGCCTACCGCAGCGCCGGGCATCCCGAGCCGTCGCGGTTCCTGTGGTGCCCCTCTCCCCCGGCCGCCCTGCAGCAGGTGCGGCAGCTCCTCGACGACGGGCACCCGTCGCTGGTCGCCTCGGTCCGCCGCGACGCCCTCAACAACGCGCTGGCAGCAACGCGAGCCCCGATCTGGGAGCAGACCAGCGACCACGACCAGTTCACCGCCTTCGGCGATTTCCACGACTTCATGGAATGGCACGGCTACTACGGCGAGCAGCGCTACGACGGCTTCGAGGCCCGCTACAACCTGATGGAGCACCGGTACCTCTGCAACCCGGTCACCAAGGGCGAGCGGTCCGCGCTCACGCCAGTACTGCAGGCGGTACGGCAGGTGTACGAGCAGGTGCTGGGCCCGATCTGGGCGGCGGTCGACCGCACCCTCGCCGACGGCTACATCATGCAATTCGCCTGGTATTGGAGCGACGAGCAAACGATCGTGAAGCGCAACGACGAGGGACGCGCCGTGATCCGTTACTGCCTGAATCCTCGCGACTGGTTCTTCGATCCGGCCTGGAACCTCTACCCCGACTGGCTTGTGCTCGCCGCGATCGACACCTACCAGCAGGTGCTCGGCACGGCACCCACCCCAGGGTGGGAGGGATGCCGTGACGTGGCGCTTGCGGCCGGGCCGTGGTGCCCCCTATCCGGGGTGGCCGTGATGATGCAGCGCCCCACCGTTCTGCGAGTCACCGGCGACGGCCTGCTGCACGGCGTCGACGAGCCGGCGGTTGTCTGGCCCGACGGCAGCACCCTGTGGGCCTGTGACGGTGCCGTCGTCCCACCCGGGTGATCGCCCCGCCGGCGGCACCTACGCCCCTTCCGATTGCGTCTCGGCGCTGGAGGGCGGGTCCGGTGTGGCGACCCGCCCTCCAGCGCGTCGGCGCCGCCATCCGCAGGCGCGCGGATGGGGCGGATGACGAGCGGCTCAGGGGTTGCCGTGCGTCGGCGCTTGTGCGGTCAGCCCCGGAAGGGTGCGGAAAGGCTAGGAGCTGCAGGTGTTCAGCATGCTCTGCAGCGCGGACTTCTCCGACGACTGCAGGCTCAACCCCCAGTTGTACTTCACGGTGATCCACATCTTGCTGTAGGTGCACCGGTACGACGACAGCGGCGGCTGCCACGTCGACGGGTCCTGGTCGCCCTTGGCCTGGTTCACGTTGTCGGTCACGGCGATCAACTGCGGGCGGGTCAGGTCATTGGCGAAACTCTGCCGCCGACTGGTGGTCCAGCCGCTGGCGCCTGAACGCCATGCCTCGGCCAGGGGCACGACGTGGTCGATGTCGACGTCGGAGGCGGCGGACCAGGTCGCGCCGTCGTACGGGCTGTACCAGCGGCCCGAGGTCGCCGCGCAGCTGCTGTCAGTGACCACGGACGTGCCGTCACGCTTGAGGACCGTCTCGCGCGTGTTGCAGGCCCCGCTGATGGTGATCCAGTGCGGGAACAGATCCCGGGAGTACCCACTCGTCGACCCCTCGCTCTTGACCGTCAGGGCGTTGAGCTGCGACTGGGCGCTCGCCTTGGACGGAATACCGGGAGGTGCTGCCAGGACGGGCGAGGTGTCGACGGCGACCAGGCCAGCGCCGCCGATGACTACGGCTGCCGCGCCGGTCAGGGCACGCCGGGCTAGTGAGCTTGTGGTGCGTCGTCGGGTGAGTCGCATGGGGCCTCCTCGGGGGAACGGTCGTGGATAGAGACCGTCTCACCTCATCATGTCCATCGATGCTCACCACTGTGAAGAGTCGGCCATGCCTTCAGGACACCGATCCGCTGGGCAGCCGCCGTCGGCGCCGCTGCGCCAATGTGCCGCCGTCGAGCTCGTCTGCCTGCTGACTGCGCTCATGCGAGATGCCGAGGTAGCGGCAGTCCAGCCGCACACGAGGCCTTAGCTCAGGTCGACAACGCACCTGGGCTTCAGGAAGCCACATGGCCAAACGACCTGATCGAGCAGGTCGGGCCGGTACTGGATGCGTTTGAGCTGGTCTTCACGATAGCTCAGGCCGGCCTGCTCGTGCTGGCACTTGCGCCATAGTCATTTTTGCGATCTCAAAGCCTGTGGCGTCGGATGGCTCCAGGGTCCTTTGCGGCTGCGGCTCCCTCGATGTGTATCTGGGCCGCGACCGAGGCCGTTTCCTTAAGGAGTTCGTCGTAGTCCCGCAGGCGGCCCTGGCTGACAAGGCGATCGAGAGTGCGAGGGCCCTTCCAGCGGTCCGAACCGCCACGCTCCCGCGCGAGCTGTTCGACCGCCCCCTGAAGCGCGGCGAGATTGAGGTGGTAGACGAAGTCCACCGCCCCGGACCCATCGCAGAGGATGGCAAGCATGTACGGCCGCGGTTCCATGGTAACCACGCCGTAATGAGGCATCTTGCCTCGTCGCAGGGTGGCGAGCTTGGCCCCTTGAGAGAGGCAGTCCTGAGCCCGGTCGGTTCGGAGGGACCATTTGAGTGACAGCGCTATGCGTAGCTCCCGTGGCTGCGGCTGCGTCGCGTCCGCCACCGTTACATCCAGACCGAGTAACGACTCCTCTGGGGCGTTCGTCAGCAGGCGCTGAGTCAGTGCCTCACGCTGCTGCAGCTTGCCGCTCAGCTTCCGCAGTCGCCGAAGGATCTCCGATCGAGCATGGCCTCTCGGCAGCGTCTCGACGTGTTGGATGATCTCATCGATGGGCAGGTGGGGTGACTTTTCTACCTCGCTCTTGAACTCCGCGAAGGCCTTTAGGTGAGCGAACTGCCGGAATCCGGTCGCCGAGCCGCTGCTGACAGCCAACTGCGCGCTGAACCGCGATGACAGGTCCTCGATCACCTTCGCGCCCAGCTCCTCGCCGCTCTTGCCGGGGTCGCGCTGATCGGGGGACACGCCGAGGATGTCGAACAGCTTCCTGCCGAGCTGCACGGACAACTTGTCGCTCGAATCTGAGGTGTTCGGTCTCGGGGTGATTGTCTGCTTGTCCTTGGAGAGCCGGTATCCACAGAGATCCGTCACGAAGCTGGCTGGCACGGTGGCACGCTACACGGCCGGGTGGCGACAGGGGCGGAGCGGACCGTCCCTGCCCTGGAACTGGCTGGCGGCAGGTGCTGGCGCGTGTCAGTGTCGGCCATGCTCAGGTTCCTGGCCGTGCTTCCGGCAACGTCTTCACGTGTCAGCTGTCCAGCGGCGGCCGAGCAGGATCCGACGTAGGCGAGCTGCGTCACTCTTCCCCTTGTTTGGGCAGGGTCGGTGCCTGCACGATGGGATCAGCTTCTCGAGCGCGACGCCAGCGCGCGCCGTCGATCTCGGTGAACGGCTCAGGGTCGCCGGGCCTCCAAGGATGGAGGCGAACGCTGACGAACCGGCCCAGCGTGGGTACGGGGAGTTCGAGGTCCGCCGCCATCTGCGGGTGAGGGGCGTAGTGGCCGAAGATCACGATGCCTTTGGGCTGGAGCTGCTTACGGGCGTCGCGTACCCGTTTCGCGCTGTCGACCTGCTGGGCGGCGGTGAGCACAGTGGCTCGGTTGACCAGCTCGCCGGTCAACTCTCTGAAGAGGTTCGTGACCGCCGTCTGCCCCTTCGGGGCGTACGCGATGAGATCGAGTTTCCTCGGGTCCTTGATGTGTAGCAGAGTATTCTTGACCAGGTCGGCTCCGGGGAAGACCCACAGGATGCGGTCACGTCCGCGATCGTTGAGCCGCCGCTTTCCGTCGCGCTGCTTGCCTGGACGCCGCAGTACCGCCTCGTTGATACGGATGAGCCCTGCGGCCCAGCGGGCGGTGTACTCGTTGGCCCACACCACGAGGGCGATCTTGTCCCCGCGACTGTACATCTCCTGTGGGATCTCCCAGTCGTACAGGTTCAGCGACCACTTGCAGTCGACCTCGACACCGGCGATCCGATAGTCGAGCTCGTCACCGTCGTGGAATCTGAACTCCCGCTGAAGCCAGATCTCGACGAGCGTGCCGACGTGTGTCTTCTCCGTCTTGTGGAGCTGGGTGTAGTCCCAACGCCCGGTGCGCTGGCCGTCGTAGATCTGGTCGAGCGCCTCCCGGATCGCATAGCCCATACGCGCGCCGGAAGGATCGAGAGTAAGGATCTCCGACCGGACGGCCCAGATCTCCGGATCCTCGTCCTCGGTAGGCGGCTGTGCGTCGGTGCCACTGCGGACAGGACCTCTCATGGGACGTGGCCTGCCCTTCGGCGACGGGCGTTCCGGCAGGACCCGGGTCCGATGGGCACGAAGCGTCAAAGGAACTGCGATGTTGTCCGCGTCGTCCCCGAACAACTCACCCTGAAAGATCGACACCCGGGCAGGGTGTCAGAGCAGACGACAGGCGGTCAAACACCGACGTGCGTCACGTCGATGTCAGAGCGGACTCAGCTCAGGCGGCCCTTGATGTGCTTGGCGATGGCCGCGGCCAACCCGGAGGGCACAGCGTTACCGATCTGCTTGGCGATCTCGGTCTTGGACCCGCACCACTGATAGTCCTTCGGGAAATCCTGCAGAAGCGACGCCTCGTAGTGCGTGATGACACGGTTGACCCGCCGGTCCGGGCGGTCCAGCTCCCACTGCGGATGAAGGTACTGGCCCTTCTCCGGTTTGAAGAACTCGGTTCGGATGGTCAACGAAGGCGCATCCCAGCGCATCCGCCCCATGACATCGGTCGTGCCCGTCTTCTTCTCCCGCCAGCACCTCGAAAGCAGGTGGTCTGGGAGATCGAATCGCCCACCACCGGGCGGGACGTGATCGTAACGCTCCAACGACATCGGCGTCGGCTGACGTCCGAAGTGAATCTCAGTACCTCGGAACTCGCCCCGAATGCTCTGCTCGAAGTATGTGGTGTGCTTCTCTGGCAGTTCAGTGGTGGTCGGGTACCAGTCCACCCAGCCGATCGCGTCCCGAACCGTCCTCCACGGCTTCCGGTTCGCGGTCGGCACCTTGGCGTGCGTCGCCTCCGGCAGAGGGATCTCGCCGACGCGTGAACCGATGACGATGGTCCGCGGCCGGCGCTGCGGTACGCCGTAGTTGGCCGCCAGGAGAACCCCGTGGGTGAGGTTGTAGCCTTTGAGGATGCCATGCTCGGCTTCCTCGAGCAGCAGCTGGAACTCGCTCGTACGTGAGAACCGCTCCACGTTCTCAATCACGAACACCTGCGGACGCGCGATCGTGACGAAGCGTAGATACTGCTTCCACAGCTTGTTCCGTGGATCGTCCACGGACTTGCTCCCGAGGTTGGAGAAGCCCTGGCATGGAGGTCCGCCGATGACGACGTCCGCAGGCGGGATCTCGTCGTCCTTGAAAGTCTCGATGTCCCTACAGTGCGTGTGCTCCTTGCCGAAGTTGGCCGCGTAGGTGGAGGCCGCAGCACGATCCCACTCGACCGCGAGAATCGGACGAAAGCCTTCATTATGGAAACCGACGGTCATGCCGCCGCATCCCGCGAAGAGGTCGATCATGCTCGGGCGGTTGCTCACCTGCGACATCATAGTTTGCCCCCCGGGCGCGACAAGGCCGGCTCGCCGGTGAGGTAGAACGCATGTCCGAAGGATCCTGGGCGTCGACTATCGGTGTCCGTAAGTCGATGCAGGCCAACACCGGCCGCGACACCAAGCCCGAGCTGGCCCTGCGCCGCGCCGTCCATGCCCTCGGCCTGCGCTACTACGTGAACCGCCGCCCCATCAAAACGGTAAGGCGTACCGCCGACCTGGTGTTTCCCAAGCTCAAACTGGCGGTCTTCCTCGACGGCTGCTTCTGGCACGGATGCCCCGAGCATCACACCGTAGCCAAAACCAACGCGGAGTTCTGGGCCCAGAAGATAGCCGGCAACCGCCGCCGCGACGCGGACACGAACCAGCGCCTGGAGGCCCACGGCTGGACCGTCCTCCGGATCTGGGAACACGAGACCGCCACCGATGCCGCTGCCCGAGTGGCGGCGGTGGTGACGGCGATACGTAGCGCTTCGCGGCGTACGTGATCTCAACTGCTTCTCCTCTCGCCTCCAGGATGGATACCGGCCAACCGGCACCCCAACAACGTTCTGGGAGAATCACGCCCGCTGGCGCCCGTCGGGTCAAGTGGTTCCGAGGACCCGACAATCGACGTGGCTCGACTTCCAGGACAGGAGGACGGGATAGCAGGTGGTCTGGTGAGGGACTCCGTGGAGTAGGCTGAGCGGCGCTGAAGCCGCGGCCCCCCTGCAATCGGTTTGGGCAAGGGCGTGTGGTCAGTCGGACATCACGATCGGGATGAACGTCATGCAGCTTCCGCTGCGCACCGGTCGTTTCCGTAAAAAAAATGGGCACACGCAGGCTGATCTGAGCCCAGAACGTCCGCCCGCCCTGCTGCTCCGACGCGGAAAGGGCGACCGCGGTGCGTCGCGGCATTGACACCGAGTCCGCAGTACACAGTCGGTCGAGGCGGTCACGGATTGACCCGGACGAGGGATCACTGCCAGGCGTCTTGTCAACCATAATGGCGCAGTGGCGGACCTCTCGGGTTGGGAAAATCCGGACAATACCCTCCAAAGGTGGATCGATGATCAGCGTGCCAGTATGTTGGGCTCGTATAGATCGACTCCTCGACTCATCGACGAACACGGACTCCAGGAAGACAGTTTCCGCACCGGTGGATATGCGCATCGGCAGGTTCTAGAGCTGGTGCAGAACGGAGCCGATGCGCTGCGCCGCGGCGGCCAGCGCGGCCGCGTCGTGCTGCTGCTGCGCGGCGACGTGCTGTATTGCGCGAACGAGGGCGCCCCGTTCTCTCAGCGAGGTCTCGAGGCTGTCTGCCACGCCTATCTCAGTGACAAGCGCGGCGAGGACATGGGCCGTTTCGGCCTCGGATTCAAGTCGGTGCTGGCGGTAAGCGACTCGCCGACCATCCTGAGCCGGTCGGTTTCGTTCAAGTTCAGCGCCGACATCGCACGAAGAAGTCTCGAAGAACTGGCTCCGAACGCATCGGTCTACCCGGTCCTGCGTCTCCCCTTCAACGCTGACGCCCAGGCTGAGATGGCCGCCGATCCTGTTCTTGCGGAACTCGGGACGTGGGCGGAGACGGTCGTCCGACTGCCTCTGGCGCGACTCTCGAGCAGACTGGAACAGGAGCTTGGGGCTTTCCCGAAGGAGTTCCTCCTTTTTGCGCCATACGTGGCCGAGCTCGAGATATCGACAGAAGATACTCAGAAGGTCTTCACCTGTGTGCCTCAGGAAGGGAGCCGACAGCGCCTTACCTCCAATGGCGAACGGCCCGCAGATTGGATGGTATGGCATCAATCTCACCGGCCGTCCGAGTTGGCGCTTTCAGAGGTGAGCGAAGCGATCCGCCGGCCGGAGGTCGTGGTCACGTATGCCGTGCCGCTCGATACCACCCAGACCTTGGGCCGGTTCTGGGCCTACTTTCCGCTCCAGGACTCCACCTCGGCACGCGGCATCCACAACGCGCCGTGGCACATCAGCGATGATCGAACGAACATGCTGCCGGGCAGGTTCAATGAGGAGCTGCTCGAGGTCGTCGCGGAGCTCATCGTCAACGCGATCCCTCATCTGCACACGGCTGGGGATCCTGCACGTCACTTCGACTACATGCCAGCTCGAGGACGGGAGTTCGACAACTTCGGAGACCTGCGGCTCACCGAGCTGGTGCCACGTTTGGCGGAGGTGACGACTTGTGTGCCCGACGCTGAAGGCACCTTGAGAGTTCCCACCGACCTCGAGTACCCCAGCGCTGAACTCAGGATTGGTGTCGAGTCACTCGAACTGTGGAGCTCCGCATCCGGTAGGCCGTTGCGTAGCCCTCATCCGGCTTGTTTCCGCAACGCGACGCGCCGGGCGCGGCTGTACAGGCTGGTGCGCGGCGAAGCCGGGCGAGCGAGTCGGAACGAGCTGGGTGCTGCGGAGTGGCTCGAGCGTCTGGTGTCCGCCGGGACCGACGAGCAGTGCGACGCTGCATTGCAGGTGTATATGTCGATCGACGACGAGGCTGTCAGACGCGCGATGAGCCGTGCCGCGATCATGCCTGACGTGACCGGGACATTACATCGACTCGATCATACTGATCGGCTCTACCTGCGGGGTAACTCGCTCAGCGCCGCCGCCGGCATCCGCCTGGTCAGGCCCTCTCTACTGGACAGGCCTGGCGTGGAGGACAGCCTACGCGCCATCGGATTCGAGGACGTCGACCCCGCGCACGAGCTGCGACGTTTAGCTGGCGCCGCGGCGAATCGATGGACCGCGCAACAGTGGGAGGACTTCTGGGCCCTCGTCCTGCACGTGAGCATCCACGACGCCGAGAAGATACTCTCGGACCACTTCATGAAGGGCATGACGCTCAAGGTGCGTTGCCGTGACCACTCCTGGCAGCACGCAGGCACCGTCGTGTCGCCTGGTCTGGTCGATCCGATGAAGCCGTCACTCGTGATCGACACCGAGTTCCACGGCTTACCGCCCCGACTCCTCCAGGCGATAGGCGTCGTCGCGCAGCCGAGGATCACACCCGCCGTTCTGGCGGATCTGACCCTGCTTGAGTACCGCCGTCTGCAACGTTCCGCGTATCTCGAAACCCTTTCCGGGCGTCGTCCGGACGCCTCGGAGATCGACTTCGAGGAACAGGAAGGACCCGCCCCTCTCCACGTTCTCCGTGGCTTCACCGATTCCGGTGACGAGACATCCAGCGTCCGCTGGACTCGAGCCCTTCTTGAGCTGGAGACCCCGGCCGTCTGGACCCTGCGCCATCCGAACAGCAAGAGGTTTCCGCCCAGAACCGTGACAGCACCCCACCTGTGGGCGGCTCAGAGGTACGGCCTGGTCGACACCACATGGGGACCACGGCCAGCGGCTCTGTCACTGCATCCCGACTGCGAAGAGCTGAGCCCCATGCTGCCGGTGGCGGCCTGGAAGGCCACAGCTCGGCTGAAGTGCATACCTGGCAAGACCGACCTCCCGGAGGCCGTCTGGCGCGAGTTCCTCTGCCGGCGACCCACAGGCGGCGACCACCGCCAGCTCGGGGCCCTCGTCGCCGACGCGTTCGAACGGTTGCCCGACGACGAGGTGCCCGATCAGGTTCCGGCCGTGAAGGGCATGGGCCACGAAACCGTGTCCCCCGAGCAGCTCCTGATCGCCGCCACCGATGATGAGGCCCGGGCGCTTTCGGAGCTGTCACTGCCGTTCGTCACAGTCGACGACCAACCTCTCGCCCAGGAGTTGATCGAGAGCTGGGGCTGTCGATCCGCGTCGTCGATACTGCGGATCGAGGTCGTGACCGAGTCGCCGGGAGAACCCGTCGTACTTCTGGAGCGCTTCCGCCGCCTGCGAGACTACGGCGCGGACGTGCTCGACGGTCTCGACCTGATTAGCTGCGGCTCGCTCGAGCGAGTGGTCATCCTGTCTGCCGGCACGGAGAGCACATCGCTGCCGTTCGCGGTGGCGGGCCGCAACGTCTACTTCGACGACTCGCTCGACGACGAGGAGCTCCTCGGTCATCTCTCCCGCCACTTCGATCTGGGCCTCGACGATCAGGCCATCAAGCGCGTGCTCCTGGAAGCGGAGAGCGCGCGAATCCAGGCCGCGATCGCGCTGTCGCGAGCAGCCCGTGACCACGCGGAGCGTCTCCTCGCGCTCCTACCGGCGAGCACACTGACGCTTCGACTGCCGAAGGAACTGCTCGATGCGGTTCCACTCCTCGACGGCGCCGACGGCGACCGGCAGATCGCCGACCTGCTGATGCACTACCACGGTGACAACGTTCTGCATGCCCTGCGTGCAGAACTGAGGGATTTCGGCTACGAGGATGTGCCCGACACCTGGGCAGGATCCGCACTCGCCGTAGCGTTCGTGCGGAGGCTGGGGTTCCCCGCGGAGTTCGCGGGCGAACGGGACCGAGGAGTCGACGCCGACACGACCGTTCTCGGTCCTCCGGACCTCAAACCACTACACCCCTACCAGGAGAGACTGGCGGAACAGATCCGCGAACTCCTCCGGCCCGGCGTCGCGCCCGACCGCGCGCTGCTGTTCCTGCCCACCGGTGCCGGTAAGACCCGGGTTACAGTCGAGGCGCTGACCCGATCCATCTGCGCTGGAGACGTCGCCGGACCGGTCCTCTGGGTCGCACAGAGTCAAGAACTCTGCGAGCAGGCCGCGCAGACCTGGACGACCGTCTGGCGACAATTCGGCAACCAACCGCTACGGCTGTGCCGCCTCTGGAGCCGCAACGAGGTCGCGGCCACCGGCCATAACGCCAGCGTCGTCGTAGCGACCGACGCGAAACTCGACAAGGTCCGCGACAGAGACGAGTACGAATGGCTAAGGAAGGCCGCGATCGTCGTCGTCGATGAAGCACATGGGGCCATCGCGAAGGGCATCACAGCGACTCTGCGATGGCTGGGTATCGATCACCGCAAGACCGCCCGGCCGCTGCTGGGCCTGACCGCAACGCCGTTCGCCGGCACGGGTCCGGCCGCCAACGAGCGGCTGGTCAACCGATTCCTCGGGCGGCAACTCGACAACGGGCTCGGTGAGGACCCATACGCCGAGCTCCAGCGTATGGGTGTCCTGGCAAACGTCCGCCATCGTGTAATAAAGGGCTTCAAATACGATTTCGATCCGGCCGATAAGCGGCATTTCGAGACATTCGGGGACCTCTCCAAGGATCTGCTCAAACGTGTCGGCGGGGACCGCCATCGGACCCTCCGGCTGGTCGAAGACATTGTGGCTCAACCCGCGGACTGGCCGATCCTGGTGTTCACGTCGTCCGTTCTCGCCGCACAGACACTGTCCGCGCTGCTTCGCATGCAAGGGATCCCCTCCAGGGCGGTCAGCGGTTCGACGCCGACCCCGGAACGGCGCCGGGCAATCGAGTCCTTTCGCGCGCGCGAGACGCGGGTCCTCGCCAACTGCAATGTGCTCACGCAGGGCTTCGACGCACCCGGCGTCAGAGCCCTGTACATCGCCCGACCCACCTTCAGCCCGAACCTCTACATCCAGATGGTGGGCCGTGGCCTCCGCGGGCCGGAGAACGGCGGGAAGCCCGAATGTGACGTCGTCAACGTCGCCGACACCTTCGACGTGTTCGGGGAGAGGCTCGCCTACAAGGAGTTCGACCACCTGTGGCGCTACCGAGGCGGTGATGCGGAGTGAAGATGATCCCGGCCCCTGAACGGTTCGGGCACATCGACTCGAGAGCCGAGGCTCGTGTCGCCGGACTGCTCGCACAGGTGGATCTCGGCCGACCGGCCACCTGTTTCTACTCCTTGCATCTGCCCCGCCACGAGTACAAGCGAATGGCGGAGATCGACTTCCTGATCGTGACCCCCGATCTGATCATGATTTTGGAGGTCAAGGGCGGCCGTCTCGCCCGCCGCAACGGCATCTGGAGCTTCACCGACCGCTTCGGGGAGTCACGCGAGAAACGCGAGGGGCCTTTCGAGCAGGCTCGGACGGCGATGTTCGCCTTGGAGAACGACCTCACGCACAGGCTTCCCGGACTGACAATCCCCTTCGGAGCGGTCGTCGTGACACCCGATCAGGCACTGGGCCCTGACCTGGAGTGGGACCCCGCCGAACACATCGGCCCCGCAGCCATGACCGTTTCAGGCTTGGAACGGGCACTTCGGACAGCCCTGTCGTTCTGGCGTTCAAAGGCGCACCGGTCCGTCCGGGGCGGCGACTACCGCGAGGTGCTGGCGATCCTGCGGCCCGACTTCGACCGGATTCCACGTCTGTCTCTCATGATCCCCACATACGAGAACGACTATCTGCACCTCGCCCGTGAGCAGTACGACATGCTGCGTGGCAGCGAGGTCAACGACAGGATCTTCTGCACCGGTGGTGCAGGCTCCGGAAAGACGCTGCTCGCCGTGGAGACCGCGCGTCGCGCCGCGCATTCCGGCGCCTCGGTGCTGTTGACCTGCCGCTCGCCGCGCGTCGTCGAGGTCATGCGACGCTCACTCGGCGACGCTGACGTCGACTGCACCGCCTGGGCGGACGTGAAGGGCCGCCGACCGGCAGATCTGCTCGTGGTGGACGAGGCCCAGGATCTCCTCAACCTCGACGACTGCCTGCAGCTCGACGAACTCGTCGTCGGCGGCCTACGCGCCGGCCGGTGGCGCATGTTCAGTGACCCAAATAACCAGACGGGAATCCACGGATCGTTCGATCCCGAACTCTATCGAGAGATCGCCGCTAGCGCGAGCCGCTACCAACTCCCATACAACTGTCGCAACACCTCCGCGATCGTGACGCAGACCCAACTCATGACACGTGCGGACCTCGGCGTCGCCAGGGTCGGCGAAGGGCCGGCCGTCGAGTACGAGCAACCGTCGACGGACGCCGACACCGCCGCCCTGCTGGACGCCCGACTGAGAAGGCTTCGTCGCGACGAGATCGACCTGGCCGAGGTAGTCGTCATCACGCTGCGTGACTCCACCGAGGACAGTGCTGCACGACGGACCAAGGCCTTCCGAACGGGCCAGCTCGCTCCCGTCGGTCCCGGCCCGACGACCTCCGACAGGGGCGTGGCTGGACTCACCACCGTCCAGGACTTCAAAGGCCTCGAAGCGCAGCACGTGCTGGTCGTCGACATCGACGAGGTGGCCGATCCGGCCGCCAGGTCACGCCTGTACGTGGCGATGACCCGACCACGAATCTCACTCTGGCTCGCGGTCGGCCCACTGGCCTGGCAGCAGCTGACCACAGCGCCTCAGGAGAACCTGCGATGACACGGCAGAGAACGTTCGTCGAGCTTAGAGACGAGACGGTCGCACATCTACGGCGTCAGTACGAAGGGCCGGCGGAGGGCGAGCTGGAGATCCTCTCCAACCGGCCCGACCGCACATATCTCGTCGGCACACTCTTCCCCTGCGGGCCCGCCGCCCAGGACCTGGACGGCGGCATACTGGGCGACGACGACCACGAAGAGGGCCTCGACGAGCCCGTCGAACTAGCCAACGCATGGCGCCCCGCCTCCGCCGCCGTCTCCTTTCTTCATGACGGCACGCAGGTCGACTGTCGCGTCGCCGCAGCACGATATGAGAAGACGACCGATGGTGAGGGCTGGGCGCGCAGACCACTTGCCGAACCGTCGGTGGTGTTCGAACCGGGTACCGCGCCGGTCACGATCTTCGACGGCGCCGCGAGGCTCCGAGCCGTCTGGCGCCAGCTCGGTGCCGCCTGGCTGGTGACGGTCGCGGTGGAGAACCGCGCGCGCCACGACGACGCGGACTCGCCGCCGCCGACCGAGGACTGTCTCTTCCAGGTCCACCTGCGGTGCGAGGTGGAGGGTGGCCGAGTGCGTCCCTACCCGTCGATGTCACTTCTCAGCGATGACCCGGAGGACCAGGAACTGCAGCTGATGTATCGGCATCGACGTGTCTACGGCGTCGGCCACGGCTGTTCGGTGACATGGGACGGCGATGACGCCGGGGTCACGGCGGTGGCTACTGAGATGCTGCCGCACAGCATCGTCCCGGGCGTCTCACCGGGGTCACGGGAGTCGTCCGTGTTGAGTCTGCGCTTCCTCGCCGACGAGTCGGTCAGCACGGCGACACTCGCTGGCGAGCTCGACGCGTTCGTCGACGCCTACTCCGCCTGGATCCTTGAACGGCGAGCGGAGGCGACCGACCTGCCACAACGTCATACAGCAGCCGCCGTCAGACTGTTGGGTCGGATGGAGGTCGCGCGCGACAGGATGCGGGAGGGCGTCGCACTTCTCGCCAGCGACGACGGCGCCGTCGCACTAACCTCCTTCCGCCTGGCCAACAAGGCCATGCGGGAACAGATACTGCAATCCCTACAGGCCAAGACATCGCCCGGCCGACGCGGACAGGAGTTGGCGAAGCGTCCCGACGACGTAGCCGAACCGTCCTGGTATCCGTTCCAGCTGGCCTTCCAACTGCTCACCGTGGCCTCCACCGCCAGCCCTCGGCACGTGGATCGAGACGTCGTCGACCTGATCTGGTTTCCGACCGGTGGTGGCAAGACAGAGGCATACCTCGCCCTGGCCGCCTTCGAGATGATCCACCGGAGGCTCACCCTCGGCCAGCGAGGCGGCGGCACCGCCGTCCTCACCCGCTACACGCTACGGATGCTGACGGCCCAGCAGTTCCAACGCGCCGCGACGCTCATCTGTGCACTCGAGCAACTTCGTGAGCACGAGCCACAGCTGCGTGGAACACCCGGTTTCTCGATCGGGCTATGGCTCGGCGGCGAAACCACCCCCAACAGCTTCAAGGTCGCTCATGAGAGGGCGCGCGCCCTGCGCCGAGCATCCGAGCCCGACAACCCGTTTCAAATCAATGACTGCCCGTGGTGCGCAACGCCGCTGTTTCCGCGTCGCCGGTCGACCGACCCGACGGCCTACGGGGTGCGGTCTACCGCTCACACCTTCGAACTGTTCTGCCCTCACGAGGAGTGTCCGTTCCATACGGAGCTGCCGGTCAAGGTCGTCGACCAGCAGATCTATGCCGAGCCGCCGACCCTGCTAGTCGCCACGGTCGACAAGTTCGCGGGACTTCCCTGGCACAAGGACGCCGGCGTCGTCCTGGGACGTGACGATTCGCCCTTCGCGCCACCAGGCCTGGTAATTCAAGACGAGCTGCATCTGCTGTCGGGTCCGCTCGGTACCACGGTCGCCCTGTACGAGTCCGCGATACTCGGCCTCATCGGGTGGAACGGCGACAAGCCTAAAGTCGTGGCATCGACGGCGACCATCAGGTCCGCACCAGAACAGGTACAGCGCCTCTACGGCTCCCCGGTAGCGCTGTTCCCGCCCAGCGGGCTCGACGCCGACGACAGCTACTTCGCGCACACCGACCTCGGGTCGCCCGGACGCATGTACGTGGGGCTCATGCCCCAGTCCTTCACCCAGTCGCGAGCCACCGGGTTGGCGTGCCTGGCGCTGCTCGAAGCTCCAATGCTGGTGTCGGATGACCCGAGAGATCTGGACGCCTACTGGACCGTCATCGCCTATCACAACTCCCTCCGAGAACTCGGACGTACAGTCACGATCGTTCGTGACGACATCGACTCCCTGCTGACGAGCAGAGCCGACAAACGCGGTGCCAGGGCGCGACGGGTACGCGGTGGGGGCGTCATCGAGCTCACCAGCAACGTACCTCCCAGCGCCTTGATCAAGGGTCTGGCCCGCCTCGGGCGACGCGTCGATCAAGGCGACGCCGTCGACTTGGCCGCGACGACCAACATGCTGTCCGTCGGAATCGACATCAGCAGACTCGGGCTGATGCTCATGAACGGTCAACCGAAGACGACCGCCGAATACATTCAAGCCACCAGTCGTGTCGGTCGTTCCGAGGTGCCCGGTCTGGTAGTGACGTTGCTCCGCGCCGGCAAGCCCCGTGACCGGTCTCACTACGAGTCGTTCCGGGCCTTCCACGAGTCGCTGTACCGCCACGTCGAGCCCACCAGCGTCACCCCATGGTCGCCGGCCTCCCGTGACCGTTCCCTGCACGCCGCACTCGTCATGCTGGTCCGCCACGGTGCCGGCTTGCGGACCAACGATGAGGCAGGGGACTTCCGGGCGGCCGACCCGTCCATCAAGAAGGCGGTCCGCATCCTGCTCGACGCCGTCGCCCGCAGCGAACCGGACTCCGTCGGCGAGACGACCGCCGAGGTGCAGAGCCTCGTACACGAATGGGACCGCAAGGCCCATCGCGCCAAGGACCTCGGGTTGAACCTGCGATACGACAGTAGCGACAACGACCATCCCGTTCTGCTGTGCGAATTCGGCGAACGCCGTGACGCCTGGCAGACGATGCGCTCGATGCGGTCTGTGGACCGCAACGTCCGCGTCGTCGTGATCGGAGAAGCCCTGTGAGAACCACGCGATTGAGTCAGACGATCACACCGTTCGGTGTCGGCGCCGTCCTCGACGTCCTCGGCGAGTCACTGATGGCGGCGGACATCAGCCGCTGGCCGATTGACGAGACCCGGCGGATCGTCTCGCGGCGATTGGAGGAACGGCTCGGGGTCGCCGAGCTGCGCAGCCCACCGAGCGTCCCGTCGTATCCGTCCAAGCGCACCCCGGGCGTACTCTACGAACGCTTCCCCAGCTGGCTGTTCTGCCAGGACTGCCGCCGGATGCACCGGGTGCGGCATCACGACGAGACTGGAGAACCGCCTCGCTGCAAACACTGCAAGGGGCCGATGGTTCCGATGCGATTCGTCGTGGTGGGTGCCGAGCGCGGTCACGCCATGGATGTGCCCTGGGTGCGGTGGGCTCATTCCGAACCCCATGACGAGGCGCAGCGGCGGTGCAAGGCACAGGAACTGTTGTTCCTCACTCGAGCCGGCAGGTCGGAAGGGCTCGCAAGCCTCATCGTCCGCTGCATCGCCTGTACAGCCGAGCGGGACCTCGGCGATCTCACCGCCCGCGGGGCGTTGGCGCGGATCAACGTCCGGTGCTCCGGATCGCAGCCCTGGCAGCAACCCGACTTCAACTCCTGCGATGAGCGTCTCGAAGTCCTCCAACGGGGAGCCACTAACGTAACGCTCAGCGAGACCACCACGGCGCTCGACATCCCCGAGCCCTCGATCCCCGTTCGCAACGAAGAAGCCGAGATCAGGCAGCACCGGAACTTCGAAGACCTCAGATCGGCGCCTACAGGGCCGTACGCCGAGATGTTCGTCAACCTGATCTCCGAGAACCTCAACGTCAGCGTCGAACTCGTCCGCCGCGTCGCGAGCAATACCGCCGGCGAGGCACGGAACCCGAACGGGGAACGTGAGGGCCTGCTCACCGACGAGTGGCATGCCTTCAGGCAAGCGCTCGAAGACCCCGGAGAGAAAGTCGGTATACCGACCTTTCTGATCTCCTCGACGCCCTTCCTAGGCGAAGCCCCGGACGCCGAGCAGCAGACACTGGCTAGCGCCGTCGGGCATGTCGTTCTGGCACACAAACTCCGCGAGATACGAGTTTTGCACGGCTTCCGCCGCTATGACCTACAGGCCGACATGGTCGACGTCGACCTGGGCCCCCGCGGACGTGCCCGCTGGCTCCCCGCCGTCGAATCGTTCGGTGAGGGCATACTGCTGACCCTCAACGAGAGGCGACTCACCGAGTGGGAGCAGCTGGAGGCCATCGCCGATCGCGCACTCATGCTCGAACGCCGGCGGCGAGACTCGCCCATCGGCTCGAGGTTCGCCGTGGCGACCCCACGGATGATCCTCCTGCACACCCTCGCCCACATCCTGATGCGTCAGCTCGCCTTCAGCTGCGGCTACTCCGCCGCCTCACTTCGAGAGCGCGTCTACGCATCCACCGATAGCTCGCCGGAGTGCGGCGTCCTCATCTACACCGCCGCCGGAGACTCGGAGGGAACCCTGGGCGGGCTGGTCCGCCAGGGCGAGGCACCGAGGCTGGCGAGGACGCTGTTCGCGGCTCTGGAGAACGCAGCGTGGTGCTCCTCGGATCCGCTGTGCCGCGAAAGCCGCGGCCAGGGCCTGGGCAGCATGAACCTGGCCGCGTGCCACGGCTGTGCGCTAGTTGCCGAGACCTCTTGCGAGCGAGGGAACCTTCTCTTGGACCGCGTTATGGTGGTCGGCGACGGGGTTACGCCTGGCTACTTTCAAGACGCTGTCGCAGCTGCGCAGTCGGCCGCCGCCAAATACGCCGCCGGTTGACGACCCGTACGGGAAACGGTCGCGAGATGGCTGCAGCCGAGGACCGCTACCTCCAAGGAGGTGCGCTGGCGCCCATGCACTCGTTACAACTCGCCGCCAGCCGGGCAAGCCTGCCGACACGATCAGCGGAAAGCTCAACCACTGCGTCGGGCGCCGCATCGAGATGGCAGACCTCCAGGTAGAAGACCTCGTCGGCCGGGGCGTCCGCGCCGGGGTGTCCACGTCGGCACGTTCGGCAGGTGAACTTGTCGCGGAGGAAGACCTGCCGACGTAGGTCCTCTGGGAACAGTCGCTGGGACGGATGCAGCAGATCCGCCTCCCGCATCGACACCAGTCGGTGCTCCCCAGCGCGCAAGTCCGGGGCGTCCGCGTCCGTCTCGATCGGCAGAAGGTCACGGTTCCTGATCTGACGGGCGACGGTCGCCCCGGTCTTGCCGCGAGCAACCCGGTCCAACTCGTCCGCCGTCACGGCGGTCCTGACGAGCGAGCGGAGTAGCGCAAGCACACGCTCGTCGACCGGACCCTTCATCTCTCGAATCGACGTGACCGTACGGAAACGGGCCTGCCGAGCAAGGTCGGGACTCTCGGCGAGTAGACGGTAGCGGCCGCGACCCTCCTCGATCTCGTACCCGTCTTCCCACCGAAGTTCACGTATCCGGCGAGCCCACTCCCCGATGCCGGATACGGCGGCTATCTCGTCGCTACCCACCCATTCGCCCAGATGCTTCGTCAGATGCCGGAGGATCCGTCCACGAGCCCCACCGAACTCCGATCGCGGACGCCGCCCGCGGTACGCCCGTGTCACAGCGACTCGAAGATCGGTCAGGGCCTCGAGGACCTCCTCCTGAGAACGCTCGGCAGCCACCTCGTCGGCAAGGGCAGCCAACTGCGCGACCGCGGCACGAAAGTCATCAGCCGGGTCCGCACGCGTCACCCGACAACCTTAATACTTCGGCGAACGGGATCGATCGGCGCTGTTGGGAATCCTGGTTAGTCGAGCAATCGGCCTACGAGGGCGCCTTGGCCGGACTGCAGGACGTGCGCGGCCTGTAACGGTGTCGAGAAGCACTCGAAGCGGGTGGGCTCCTGCTCGCCGTCGTGGTCTTCCTGGCTCGCCCGTCGTTCGGGCGTCGCTCCGTGTAGCGCCAGCGCGAAGACGTGCCGACGTTGGATCTCGAAGCGGAGCGCGCTGATGTCGTACTCGAATTCCCCCAGCTTGCGCACGGCGGTGATCCCCGTCAGTCCGGTCTCTTCGCGGGCCGCGCGCAGCGCTGCGTCCGCTTGGGCCTCACCCGGGCGGGCGCAGCCGGGTCTGTAGACGAACGGTGTAACTCCTGATCAAGGAGCAGCACTTGATGTCTGATGGATCGACGATCGCCGGTGGATACTGCCGCGGTGGCGAGGAACGTGCCGGGGCAGCCGGTGGGAGGGTGTCGACGGGGAGCTGGCCGCCCAGCTGGTGGAGCAGGCTCGTGCGGCTGGGTTACAGCTGACCGGCGATGGGGGCTGCTGCAACAGCTGACGAAACGTGTCCTGGAATCGGCGCTCGAGGGTGAGATCACCGATCACCTGGGCTATGACAAGGCGACCCGGCGGGCAGGAACAGCGGGAACTCCCGCAACGGTATACGAACCAAGTCCCTGCTCACCGACGTCGGCCCGGTCGAGATCGACGTTCCGCGTGACCGCGACGGGTCATTCAAACCGCAGATTGTGCGCGAGCGCCAGCGCTGGTTGTCTGGCGTTGACGACATGGTCATCTCGCTGTCGGCCAAAGGCCTGACGACCGGGGAGATCCAGGCCCACCTGGCGAGGTGCATAGCGCCGGTGTCACGGCAGACGATCTCCACGATCACCGACAAGGTCGTCGAGGGGATGACCGAGTGGCAGAACCGGCCCCTGGACCCGGTCTACCCGGTCGCGCTGGCCGGGGCGACGGCACATCGGTTGGATGGTCACGCCCTCGGCCGGGCGCGAGATCGCGTGGTCAGCGTCGTAGCCGGCCTGGGCGAGGAGGTGTTGCCCGGCGGGGAGGGTGAGGGTCCAGGACGGTAGTTCGATGAGGTCGAGCCGGCAGCGCAGGTGCTCCGTCAGCGCCCGGCCCCGGCCGGTCCGCTGGTGCGTGGGGCGCACGGCCAGAAAGGCGAGGTGGTAGTGCGCCGTAGTCGGTTGCCGGCTGTCCATGATGTCGTCCAGGAGACGGAAGCGCTCGGCGTGTGGGCCGGCGGCTGTGGCGAGGCGCGTGGGGTAGTCGGCCGGTGGTGGAACGGGCCCGTATTGGTGGAAGCAGACGGTGGCGGCGGTGTGGTCGCTGGTGATGTGCACGTCGCCGTAGAACATGGCGTGTTCGACCCAGATGGCGGCGACGTCGGCCAGGACCCGGCCTCGTTGTTCCTGGTCGGGTATCAGCCAGGCGGCGATGGGAGTGGGTTGGAGGGCTTCGGCGATCACCGTGGCGACGATGTCCTGTTCGCGCCACCGCGCGGCCCGGATGTGGTGTGGCACCTCGTGCCCTGCCTTTCTCTTGCTGCCTTTGTCGTCGTGCTGGTTGGGGTGGCCGGCGGTAGGGGACGGGAGAGCCGCTGCCGCCAGCCACGCGGGGCCGGTCGCTGCGCCTTCCCTCTGAGCGCGGCGGCCGGTCGGCTTGTCATGTCATTGCAGGCGGGTCACGGCTGCGGTCGTGGTACGTGAGGTGGGCATGTCGGTGACGGTCCCGTAGCGGCCGACGAGCCGGGCCAGGAGGGTGTTGGCCGCCTCGCTGGCGCCGACGTCTAGCACCCGCTGGTTGGTGCGGATGTCGAGTCGGTCCAGGACCGTGTGAATGCTCGGGTTCAGCAGTAGGTGTATCGGCCCGGCGTGGGCCGGCAGCGTGGTTGTCATGGCGGTCCCTTGGATGTCGGCGTGGGGGGTGATGCCGGTGGCGTCGGGTGCTGGTGCTGCCTTACTGGGAGCCGGTGATGCTGGTGGCGGTTGGGCTGATCCGTTCGACGAGCTGTGCGGCTGCCGCGATCACCTCGCGCTGGTGGGGCAGGAAGGGCTCGGCGGTGTACCCGGCGACGACGGCGGCGAGGGGGTCGGTGACGTGGGTGGTGGTGCCGGTGAGTTCTTCGAGGAACGCCAGGGCGCAGTAGGGGGTGTAGAAGGGGCTGTAGCCGCCTTCGTGGGCGGCGATGAGACGGCCGTGGCAGAGCCGGTCGGCGGCGCCGACGAGCAGGCGGCTCATCTCTCGGTAGGAGGCGGCGGTGAGCATCTGCCGGGCGAGGGGGTCGAAGACGTTCGCGTCGAAGCCGTTGGCGAGCAGGATCAGGTCGGGGGCGAAGCGGTGCAGTGCCGGGAGGACGACCTGGTGCATGGCGTTGAGGTAGGCGGCGTGGCCGCTGCCGGGTGGTAAGGGGACGTTGAGGGCGTAGCCGGTGCCGTCGCCGGTGCCGTTTTCGTGGGTCCATCCGGAGTCGGGTGGGAAGCAGCCGGCTTGGTGCAGGCTGATGGTGAGCACGCTCGGGTCGTCGTTGAAGATGGCCTGGGTGCCGTTGCCGTGGTGGGCGTCCCAGTCCACGACCGCGACGCGTGCGAGCCCGAGTTCGGCTTGGGCGTGGCGGGCGGCGACGGCGATGTTGTTGAACAGGCAGAAACCCATTCCCTGGTTGGCGGTGGCGTGGTGGCCGGGTGGGCGGACCAGGGCGTAGCCGTTGGTGATGTCGCCGTGGGCGGCGGCGGTGACGAGTTCGATCAGCCCGCCGGCGGCGAGGCGGGCGATGTCGTAGCTGCCGTGCCCGACCGGTGAGAAGCCGTCTCCGGCGTCACCTCCCCCGCCGCGTAGGTCGCTTTGGGTCTTGATGTGCTGGACGTAGGCGGGGGTGTGCACGCGTGTCAGTTCGGTGACGGTGGCTCGGCGAGGCTCGATGACCATCAGCTCGCCCAGCAGTCCGCAGGCGTGGATCAGCTCGTGGACGCGTCGCTTCGCGTCGGGGTTCTCGACGTGCACGGCGGGTTGGACGCCGGCGGTCGGGTCGGCGGGTAGCAGGCCGGCGCTGGTGCCGGTGTCGTGCCACAGGTACTCGGGATGGAAGACGTATCCGGTGGTCATGATGGTTGCCTTTCGTCGGTGGGGTGGCTGGTGCTGGTGTGGTCAGCGCGCGTGGGAGCTGGCGGGAGATGCTGTTGCCGGTCTCGGTCGCGGGATCGGCCGGATTCGCGGGCGGGTGGCGGCGATGTCGGCGGCGAAGGCGTCGACCTGGCCGGGGGTGATTCCGGGCATGCAGATGAGGTGGCTGGTGTCGCCGTCGGTGGCCAGGAGCCACTTTCGGCGTACGTGCTCGGGTGGGGTGGGCAGGACGACGGTGAAGGCGTGCGGGTGCCGCCAGGCGGGCCAGCCGACGGCGTTGAGCCGCTCGACGGTGTAGGCGGCCAGCCGGCGGGCTTCGCTGGCCCGCCACCGGTGCCCCTCCCGTCCGTGAACGGCGATGGCCTGCCACAACAGCGCGGCCGACAGGCCGCAGCGGGAGCCGGTGATGGTGGTGTCCGCCGTGGCGGTGTAGGCCACCCGGGGACCGGCGGGGCGTAGATGGTCGCGGATGAGCACGATGCCGCACGGCGTCGGTGTGCCGAAGAACTTGTGGCCGCTGATCGCGACGCTGCCGATGCCGCTGGCGTCATCGAGGGACAGTCGTCCGTCGAGGGCCAGGGGGATGCCGGACAGGGCCGCGTCGACGTGCAGATGCCCGCCTGCGTGATGCTCGTCGAGGACCGCGCGGATGCGGCTGGTGTCGTCGACCGCCTCGGTCATGGTGGTGCCGGCGGTCGCGACGACGATCGCCGGGAAGCGGCGCCGCCGGTGGAGCTGCTCGGCGAGGTGCGCGTAGTCCATCTCCCCATCGGGGCGCGCGTGGACCGGGATGCCGTGCGCGCCGAGCAGGCGCACTACCTTGGCCACGGAGTAGTGGGCGGCGGCTGAGTAGTAGATCCGTGCCGTCGGTTTCCGCCGGTGCGCGGCGTGCAGGGCGGACAGGGTGCCTTCCGTGCCGCCGGTGGTGACGTAGCCCCACCGGTCGTGGGCGGGCATGGCGAGCAGGTCGGCTGTCCACGTGATGACCGCGCGTTCCAGCGCCCGGGTGTGTGCGATTCCGCCCTCGTCGGCGGGGTCGCCGATGTTGTTCCACAGCCTGCCGCCGAGGCGGGTCATGACCTCCGTGTGGTCGAGGTCCACGGCGCCGGGGAACCCGATGCTCGTCGCCGCTGTGGCGTCGGCTGCGCGAACGAGGTGGTCCAGCACGGCTGTGATGTCGATCGGCGCGCGGCTCAGGTCCGCGGCGGCGGCCAGTTTCAGGGTGTGGGTCACGCGGGCCGTCCGCCGTGCAGGTGGGAGGTGAGGGTGTGGTGGAGCGTGCCGAGTCGTCGCCACAGCTCGCGGGTGGCGTCGTCGCCCTGTTCGGTGAGGTTGGCGTGCGGGTTGTGCCAGTAGGCGGGCCGGTCCGGGTCGAGGGTCTTGGTGCAGCGGATCCCGTCGACGCCGATGCGGGCCTGGGGGTCACGGTCCAGGTGCAGGGCGGTGCCGTCGGTCAGCAGCACGTAGCACTGGCCCTTGAGGTCGAAGGCCGACAGGTACCGGCCGCCGGTTCCGTCCCGGAGGGTGCGGGCGACCTGGTGCCAGCGGCCCTGGTCGGAGTCGAGGGTGCTGACCCCGACGCCGACGTAGGTGGCGCTCGGCGGCGGGCTCATGTCTCCGCCGTTGACCATCGAGGCGTCCGGCCCGAGCGGATGCCACCGCCGTCCGGCGGAGGTGGCGCGGGCGATGTTGGTCCGGACCACCTCGGCTAGGTCGGCCAGGAGCCGGGGCAGGTCCTCGGATTCCGGGGAGGCCAGCCACAGCCGGTAGGCGGTGTGCAGCAGGTAGCCGTGCGGCTCGGCCGGTGCCTCGGAGACGAAGAACAGCATCAGAGCGTGCGGGCCGAGCGCCTCACGGGTGTCGTGGCGCTGGTCCGCCTCGACCATGTGGCCGGTGTTGAGCCGCCTGCACCGGTAGGCGACCTGCACGCGCAGATCCGCCCACCGCCGCGCTTGTCCCGGCGCCTCGTTCCCGTCGGGCGCAGGCTGGTCCGTGGGCATGTCCGGCGGGGGTACTGCCGCAGGCGGGGTTGGAGGGGCCGGGGGCGTCGGGGGCCGGTGGTGCTCCCCCTGCGCGTGGTAGCCGGGCGGGGCGCCGACCGCCGGGGCGCGCGGGCCCGGTGGCGCCGCCGGAGGGTGTTCCGGCCGCCAGCCGGGATGCAGGGGATCGACGCCGTAGCGTCCGCCAGGCGGGGTCATCGCCGTGTGAGTCCTCATCGCTTGCGCCCCTTGTCAGATGGAGACGGTGATGGCGTCGGGTACGGCATGGGTGGCCGGTGTGCCACGGCCGATGCCGGCGTAGACCTCCGGACGGGACCGGCGCACGTGCCCGGCCCACAACCCGCCCACGACGGCCGTGGCGACGAGGATCGCGGGCAGCAGCAGCGGCGCCCGCGACCCCGGTGGAGCGCCGAGCAGGGAGTCCGCGTTGCCGACCATCAAGGCCAGCACCACCACCCCGCCCGCCACACCGATCACGGGTGCGAGCCGCCATTCCCACACGCCGGCCTTCGGGCCTCGCAGGCCGGCCGGTGCTCGCACCGCCGCCACCGAGGCGGCCAGGAGCAGGCACAACAAGCCCATCGCGCCCAAGGCCGACAGCCAGGTGAACATCACCGCGACCGGGTCCGCGCCGGATGACGCGAACGCGCCCACCACCACGACGGCGATGCCGGTCTGCGTCAGGGAACCGCCGCGCGGCGCACTGACGCGAGTCGCGCTGCCGGTCCTTGCGAGCCCGGCAGGCAGCACGCCTTCCCGGGCCATCGCGAACACATACCGGGCGATGACCGAATGGAAGGCCAGCATCGACGTGACGATCGCGCAGATCAGTACCGTCTGCGCGAGCGGTACCCACCAGCCGCCCAGGCGCTCCAGCACCGACAACGGCAGGCCCGCCGCAGGGTCGGCAGCCACGTCGGCGACGGATCGGGGACCGGCGGCGATGCCCATCGCCCACGCCGCTGCCGCATACACCCCGCCGAGGACGAGCACCGCGGCGATGGTGGCCCGGCCGACCGACCGGCGGTCGATGGCCTCTTCGACGAACGAGCCCGGCGCGTCGGTGCCCATGAACGCGGCCACGCAGAAGGCGACCGCACCGCCGATACCGCTGACCGCCAGGCTCGAGGCGTCGAAGCCTTCCCAGGACAACCCGCCGTCCGCCGGCTGCCCGAGACCGGCCAGCGTGAACGCGGTGACGATCAGCAGGGATACCGCCAGCACGGCGGCCAGCACGCGGGTCGACAGCACGATCGCCCGCACACCCACCACCCCGACTACGGCCACGGCGATGCCCGCCCACACCCACCACGCGCCGCCGAGCTGCCCGGCCAGCGTCGCGCCGAACAACCCGAACAGGCTCGTCTGGATCGCGTTGTACGCGGTCAGGGCGACCAGACCGGCGGCCACACCCCAGCTACGACCCAGACCGTGCGCCAGGATGCCGTAGTACGCCGCCGCGTGCCCCACCTGCCGGGCCATCGCCGTGTATCCGACCGCGAGCACCGCCACGACACCGGCCACCAGCACGAACACCAGCGGCAACGCCTCCACCCCCGTGGTCGCGTAGGTGGCGACGATGCCTCCTGCCAGCACCACCATCGGCGCCGACGCCGCCGCCCCGAACACCCACAACCCGAACGGAGTCAACGTCCGCCGGGCCAGGGCCACCTGCACATGCGTCGACCTCACCGCTGCCCCCGATCCGGGGAGTCCGGACAGCGCGAGTGCTCCGGCACGTTGGGACAGCCGGTGCGGCGGCAGCCGTCCACCGGGTGACCGTCCACGTCGGCCGCGCTCGCGGCCACGACGTACACCGCCAGCGGCCGTACCGGGCCGCCCCGCCAGTAGTCCTGGTCCCGACCGAGCCGCCGCTGCGCGACGCGAGCGTCCGACGCGAACCCGAACAAGTCGTGAGTACCGTCCGGCCACTCCCGCCTGATCGCGTACCCCCAGACGAACTCGCGCGACGTCACAGCTCCCGCGTCCGTGACGGCAGCACCGGCAGGCGCAGCACCGAGCCACGCCAACAGCCACCGGCCGGCATTCGGCCGTCGTAGCCGCGACGGGCAACGGGTCGTAGCAGCCAGCATGAGGAATGCCTCCTTGCATCGAGGGAAAGGTGTATGCAAACGCCCCGCTGGCCGAAGGCCAGCAGCCGTGCATCGAGGTGCCGAAACGGCTGTCAGGTTGTGTCGACCCGACCTGGAAGCGGCGGTGACGCCGACGGCCCTGCTCCGGCAGAAGCCGCTGCGGCCCGGTGCAGCCGCACACGCCGGGGCAGGCCGTCACGCCGCTCCCCGCCGCGCCGCGGCCGGTACATCCGCCACAGCACCGGACCACCGGACCACAACAGCATCGGTGACCGCGGCAGGTAGCCGAGCCGGCCAAACAAGCTCTCACGAGGTTCGCTGCCGCACACCTGCGTGTACGCCGGCAGCCCTTCGGCATCCACCACCCGGTGACAGCTCGCCAGCAACGCCCTCGCCGCCGCGCCCTCCCCGGGACGGGCCGCGAACTGTGCCAGATAGTGATGCGGCGTACGCGGCACCACCGCGTGCAGCACCACAAACCGCGCCGCAAACGGGCCGAGCAACCGGCGCAGCTCACACCTCCACCCCGCACCGGTCGGCGGTGGCTCCAGCCGCGAAAACCACAGCGCGACCGCGGCACGATCCTTGGTCGTGTCGACCCGGCCGTGCTGCACCGCATACATCAGTACGAACTCGGCATACCGACGCAGAGCCCGATCGCGCACGGCCGCGTCAGGCACCAGCCACGTACCCAACGATCCGGCCGACAGATTCTGAGCCAGAAGCGCGGCCAGCACGGGAACGTCGTCGCCGGTCGCGCAGAACACCGCCTCATCCGGAACCTGCAAGCCGAGTACCCGGCGAGCAGAATCGTCACGTCCGATCGGCCGGTTGGGAACAGACTCCGCACCTCGTACCAGCGGGACGTTCATGCTGTTGATCACCCTCGTCCGCACGTTGTATCGCGCCGCTGTCACCGTCACGAGGGCCGGTGTGATCGACAGGAGCAGTGGCATCCTGGCAATGGACACGGCTGACTCTCCCTCAGTAAGGCGACTCGGCTGACCGGTCGGTAACACCTCGGCGGTGCTGCTGACACCGGACACAGCGACTAAAGGCGAGTTCGGTCGGTGTCGGCCAGGTTCGGCGGCCGGTCCTGACAATCTGCCGACAACCGCGCGGCGACGACTGATGCGGGCAGGGATGTCAGAGAAATGTCGAAAGCCGATGGTGGCTCTTTTCGACATTGGCGCTGTCGGCTTTTGATGCCCATGTCACCGCCTGCGGCCCTGCAGGTGGTGCGGGGCCGTTGGCCGCGGCGCGGCGAGCGGTTTCTGCGTGTCCACTGCCCCTAGGGAGGGATGCACCATGACCAGTCGATCAATGCCGGCTGTAGCAGACGTCGGCCGCCGGGCCGCCGAGATCCTCGACCGGATGCGAGCACACCCGGCGTATGACCGGCTGCACGGCTCGTCGATGAAGTACTCCAGCTGCTGGGCCACCTTCACCGGCTACCCGGCGATCAGCCGCTGGTCCCTGGAACGCGACGCTGGTCCGCTGCTGGTCGAGGCGCTGCGGGTGCTCGCGCTCAAGGCTGCGGTGTTCGAGCTGTCCGGCGGCGACGAGCAGGCCGCCGAGTTGCTGGTGCCGGCGCCGGTGGACGAGATGATCCACGCGGTGCTGGCGCAGTTCACGCTGATGTCCCGGATGCAGGCCGACCTGGGCGTGGTCTTTCCGCACGCGACAGAGCTGGAGGAGTTCACCTACACCCGTGGATGCGTGACCGACGCGTTCTACGCCGCAGCGGGGTGGGGTGAGCAGCGGCTGCGGTACTGGTTGGACTCGGCCGAAGTGACAAGGCGCCTGGACCTGCTCAACGCCCACTATCAGGCTGCCGGCCTCGGCCGCGACGGGCGCAGCCACGACTTCGACTTCGACCAGCCGGAAACGGTCGTGGCAGTCAGCGGCTAGCCAGCTCCACCGACAGCACCCGCCGCAGCGCCGCCACCGTGTGTTTCGCGCCGAACCGCTCGGCGGCCAACCGCTCGGCGCGGGCCACCGCGGTGAAGATCTGCTCCGCGGGCGCGTCCCGCAACACAGCGACGAGCCAGCCTTCCAGATCCACCACATCTGCAGGCAACTCCAGCGCCTGCGGTGTCGGCGTTGGTCGAGGCGCCTGAACGGGGACCGGTGCCCCGGCCGAGGCGTAACGGCCGGGCGGAAGGCCCACCCGGAACGGGTGGACGCACACAGCGACTCCGTCGGCGGTGGCCCGCCAGCCGACATCCGGGCGGTAGGCGAACTCGGGCCCGGGTCGGTCGACCACGTCGAACTGGCCCGGCCCGAGTTGCTGCCCAGGACACACGACACAGGTCTGCTCGCACCAGTGCGGAAGCGGCCCGGACATAGCGCCGATCGTACGGCAATCAGGAGGTATCAGAGTATGACGGTCTTGTCGCCTCCCCGCCCCGTCGTCATCGAGCGTGCCCTGCGTGACGCCCGAGCCTGGTGCGCGGGGCACACGATCGATGACCGGCCGGCCCTGGCCCATGCGGTCCGGGTCGCGGTGACCATCGGTGACCACGTGGCCGCCCCGCCGCCCGAGGTGATCGCGGCAGCGCTGCTTCACGACGCACCCGAGCTTGCCCCGGCCTCGCCGGACGTCTACCAGGTCCTCACCACCCGATACGGGCCTGAGATTGCCCGGATCATCGCCGCGCTCCAGGCCGAACACCAGGCCCTCGACCGACCCCATCCGCCCATCCGTGTCGATGACCAACCGGTGCTGCTCGCCTCCGCCGCCGACAAGATCGTCGCGCTGACCTCACTGCTGCGACGGGCCCGGGCATCCGGGAACGTGACCGGATTTTTCGCCCGTCGGCCGGTGCTGTGCGCGCTGCTCCCGCACTTCCGGGCCTTCCAACACGCGGCGCAACCTCGGGTGCCGACCAGCATGTCGGCGCACCTCGACGCCGTCCTGGCCCGGCTCGAACAGGTCACCACCGGCATCCACACTGCGAGTACGCGGTGAACACCCCCGGGCTCGATGAGCGCCTCGTCGCGCAGCTGCGATGTGACCTGCTCACCGGTGCGCGTCGGGTGCCGACCGGGCGGCAGGCCATCCAGGAGTGGGAGCTGTCCGCCGTTGAACGGCTGTTCTTCGCTGACGGCAGCAGCGTGGTCTGCAAGGTCGCCGCCGCGCCGTTCACCGGCGAGGCCGCCGTGCTGCGGGCGCTCAACGAGCGGGACGCCGCAGTGCCGGTGCTCCACGGCTACGCGAAGCGCTCCGAGACGCTGGGCATGCTGATGGACGACCTAGGCGGCCCGGTCCGGGCGGGGACCGCTGCGGAGGCTGCCGCCGCTGCCCGCTGGGTCCACGCCATCGACGACATCACCGGGCTGACCATGTTCGACCAGGCGGGCCTGGCGCGGCTACCCGGACAAGCGCTCGACGCGCTCAACGCGCTCCGCCGACAGGAACGCTTCCCCGACTCCAGGCCGATCGAGGAATCGCTGAACCGGCTGGCCGCCGTCGCACGCCGCAGGGCCGATGGCGCCGAACGGCCACCCTTCGGGCTGTGCCACGGCGAGTTCCACCACACCTCACTGCACGTCAGCCGCACCGGATGCCGCCTCGTCGACTGGGCAAAAGCGTTCACCGGCCCAGGACTGCTCGACCTAGCTACCTGGTTCGGCACCCGCACGCCACCCGAACCCCGTATGCTCGCCCGGCTCATCCGCGCCTATGTCGCTGCCGGC
Source organism: Micromonospora sp. CA-248089 (assembly GCF_050948515.1). Classification (NCBI taxonomy): domain Bacteria; kingdom Bacillati; phylum Actinomycetota; class Actinomycetes; order Micromonosporales; family Micromonosporaceae; genus Micromonospora; species Micromonospora sp. CA-248089. The sequence continues at coordinate 1,833,477 of NZ_CP192016.1, read as the reverse complement.
GGGCACCCAGACGCCGAAACCGACCGGGGCGGCCTTCCGGCCGCCCGGTGGGCGCTGGGCTGGCACCGGGTCTGGGCGGCCTGGTGGTTTCTCACCACTGCCGCCGCTGGCCACCACCGGCCCGACACCGACCGGCGCCACGCCCAGGTCGTGCTCCGACAACTCCACGGGGCCGCACAACTGCTCGGAACATCACTGCCCACCAGGGCCACCCGACTACCACTGGGAAACTCATCGTGAAGCACTCCCTGTGGACGGTGCGGCAACGGCTGCCCTTCCGCGGTGGTCGTCGGGTCCGGCTGGCGTGTCGGCTACGTCGACACGTACACCCGCCCGGTCGCCGGCCCGAACGGCCGCCGAATGTTGCCAATCCCCGATGCCGAGGGGTGATCAGCCCGTTCATCGTCATCGAAGACCCAACGGAGTCGGCAAGAGCACCATCGCCCACCTCCAGCATTGTCGCCAGACACCACAGCAACTCCGACAGAATTCCGACATCGCCACACGACCACCGGCAGGCATCGATCAGGACAATGGGCACCTGACCAATACGTTAGGCGGCCATGGATGGTGTACAGCTGTCTGGCGGGCTTGATGTTGCTCGACGACCGAGGAACTATCACGCTATGATGCCGGATTCGGCACAAGCTGTATCCGCCGTGCTCGTGGGGATGGGAGTGAGTAGCGTGGCTGACAGCGACGAGATCAGGACGGCCCGCCGTGCGCTCGGTCGCCGTCTGGCTCAGCTCCGAAGGGCCAGCGGCCACACCCAGCATGAGTTTGCGCAGCTCGTGCAGTACGGGCGCAGTTCCGTGGCGAATACCGAGACCGGTCACCAACATCCCGACCGAACTTTCTGGTCGCGCTGCGACACAGTGCTGCGGAGCGGGGGCGCGCTCGTCGCTGAGTACGATCGCATCACCGAGCTAGACCGCCGCCTACGCCGCGTGTCGGCGATTCAGGAGGGCAGGGCTGCGTCCGGGCCGGTGGCATCTGTCGCCAGTTCCAGTCGCGATGGCCTGGAGGCGGATGACGACGATGTTCTGTGGGAATACGAGGACAGTGTTGACGCCCGTCGACTGGCGCTGAAGTCCTCCACGGACGATGACGCCCGCCTGGCGTACGTCGAATCGGAGGTTCGGCAGGCGATCGCCGACAACGAACGCCTCACCCCGGCAGCACTCATGACACGCATGCGACCGCTACGCGTCTACGTCGACCAACTCATGGCAGGCAGGCAACATCCACCGCAACGTGCTCGGCTCTACACTGTCGCCGCCCACCTGTCCGGACTTCTCGGCGCGCTCGCCTTGGACCTCGGCGTGTTCGGCTTGGCGCACGCCTACGCCGCCGAAGCGTTCGACCTCGCGGAGGCCGCCCAGCAGCCCGAGGTGCAAGCCTGGACGCGGGCCACGCAAAGCCTGATCGCTTTCTACACCGGCGACTATCACGATGCGCTGGCCTACGCCCAGGACGGTCTGCAGCGCAGCGGCACCGGCGAACACCGCATCCGACTAACGATCAACGGGCAGGCCCGGGCACTCGCCCGCCTCGGTGACCGGTACGGCGTCGACCGCGCCGTGGACCGCGCATTCACCATGCTGTCCGATCGCCCGGCCAGCTCGGAGGTCAGCGCGAGTCTTGCCCTCGGGCCGTACTGCCAGGCAAGGACTGCGGCCAATGCGGCGACCGCCTACCTGGCGCTCGGCCGCACCGCAGGGGTCACCAGTCACCTCGCCATCGCCATCACGGCATTCGACACCGCAGAGCTCGCCGGCCCGCGAGCACTAAGCCGCCTAGACCTGGCCACTGCACATCTGCACGCCAGCGACCCCGATCCGGAGCAGGCCGCCGTGCTGGCAGAGGAAGCGCTCGCCCTCACCGCGGACCAGCGCTTCGAGTCGGTCCATCAACGAACCCGCCAGTTCCTCACAACCGCCCAGCCGTTCGCCCATCACCCGGCGTTGCGGCACGTCGCCGACATGCTCGTCGACCGCACACAGGTCGGTACCGCCGCCCGGCCCGCTCTACCATCGCTGCCATGAACAGCCGGGAGCTGGCCAACCTGCACGAGCGTTGGACCGCCTACCAGAACCTGCCCGAACTCACCAACCACTGGTACTGGCGCCCGGGCTGGCGAGCCGGCCGTCAGTTCTACACATGGCACCTCACCTTCGAACGTCAGCCTGAGCTCCATCACCTCGTCACCGACCTGCAACGCCAACTCACTTTGCCCGGACTAGACCTGGTGCCGCTCGACGGGCTGCACCTGACCATGCAAGGGCTCGGCTTCACCGACGAGGTCAACAACAGCGACATCGAGGCGATCGTCGCCGAAACTCAGCGACGCTGCACCAAACTGCCGCCTCTGGAGCTGTCACTTGGCCCGGTCGACCCCGACGCGGAAGGAGTCGGCTTGCTCGTGCGTCCCTGGCACCGCGTCGAACAACTCCGCACCACCATCCGCGAGGCCATCGCCGCGGTATGGCAGACCGTGCCGGAGGCCGCCGAAGGTTTCCGCCCCCACGTCACGATCGCCTACAGCGGCTCACAAGCACCGGCCGAACCGATCCGCGACCGCCTCAACGACCTCCGCCACCAGCAACCCGCCCGGGTTACCATCCGACAGGCAACGCTGATCGCGCTGCGCCGAGAACACCGCACCTACCAGTGGGCAACCGTGGCTGCCGCACCCCTCACGGGATAGTGACCTGACTGACCAAGTCGTGACTATCGTCCTCGGCCTACTATCCGCCGGTCTGCCCCTGACGAGCCCCCTGCCGGCCGTGCCGGTCGGCCTCCTTCTGAGCCTCGCCGTCCGGCGACGCGACGTGATCGAAGACTCGCCGCGCTTCGGTGTCAAGCGCGATCGCGCCGGCTTGGTCGACGCGCCCCGCCGCGACATGCGCGCGCCGGGCCGTGAGGGCTTGGACGCGGCCGAGCGAGGGCCGGTCGGACAGGGCTAGCACTCCAGCCGTACCTGATGAAGTCGAAGTCTTCGCTGGTAGTGGGCTGTTTTGGCCCGATACTGGTGTCGTCGTCGCCATCGTGACCATCGATGGATGTAGTCGAGCGGTCGGGTGGTGGTGATCAGGTGTGCCAGCAGACGGCGGACCTCGCCGAGGGTGAGGGGAATGAGGCCGTCATCGGATCCAGTGCCCCCTTTTTGGCCTGCGCGGCGGTGACGGCGAGGTAGGCGTGGGCGCACAGAATGACAATTATTGGTACACCGCCAGCATCGCGGCAGCGCCCGCTGCATCACGTCGACGCCCTGTTCTTATGATTGGAGCGCCCCAAGGTCGGCGGATAGCAAGCCCACCTGCCTGGGAGTCTGGGCTGTCGGCGTAGGGCGATTTGGACGTACGTCTGCGCGACAGGCTGGCCCACGGGAACCACCGGCTCCAGTCATCGCGTCGAAGGCTTGGCTATCATGAACTCGCGGACTACTAGGTGCCTCCAGACTTCGGCGTTTAGTTCGCGTGCCTCCTGGCGCCGAACAGGACACCGCCATCGGCGACTACATCCGCTGGCGCAACCAACGCGCCCGACCGAAAACCGGATTCGCCACCGGATCCAAGATCCGCCACCCGGATTACCCGTTCAAGGCTGCATGACGAGGCACTAGCCTCTACGACCCAGTCGTAAGCCGTCGACCGGTTCACATGCTTTCTAGCGGGACTGGCTGCCACGACGGACGTACCCGCCGCACGGAGGGCAGCGATAGCCATTCTGTTGCAGCTCACATCTATGCCGTTGTTCGATAGGCGTCGAAGACACCGTCGATCCTGCGGACGGCGGCCAGCAGGTGTCCCAAGTGCTTAGGGTCGGCAATCTCGAAGCTGAAACGGCTCACCGCGACCCGGTCGCGGGTGGTGGTGACGGTGGCAGAGAGGACGTCGACTTGCTCCTCGAAGAGAACCCGCGAAGTATCGACGAGTAGCCCCCGTCGATCGAGGGCCTCGACCTGAATCGCTACCACGAAGCTTGACGAGGAGGTGAGCTTCCAGGTGACCTCACGGAGCCGCTCGGGTTGTGCTTTGAGGTCCTCGGCGTTGGGGCAGTTGTCCCGGTGCACGCTGACCCCGCCGGAGCGGGTGAGGAAGCCGAAGACGGGGTCCGGCGGGACCGGCGTGCAGCAGCGGGCCAGCTTGATCCAGACGTTGCTGACGCCGTGTACAGCGACACCCGGGTCGCGACTGGCGGCCCGGCTGCGCGACGGCTCGGTGGCGACGGCGGTCTCGGCGATGTCCTCCGCGACGCCCTCCTTGCCCCCGTAGGTGGCCATCAGCTTCTGAACGACCGTGTGCGCGGATACCTCGTTGTCGCCGACGGCTGCGTAGAGCGAGGCGACGTCGGCCAGGTGCAGGTCCCGGACGATCGCCATCAGGTTGTCGGAGGTGAGCATCCGCTGCAACGGCATGCCCTGCTTGCGCATCGCCTTGACGATCGCGTCCTTGCCGGCCTCGATCGCCTCCTCGCGCCGCTCCTTGTTGAAGTACTGGCGGATCTTCGTACGCGCGCGCGGGCTCTTGACGAAACCCAACCAGTCCTGCGTGGGGCCGGCCGTGTCGGACTTCGACGTGAAGATCTCGATCACGTCGCCGTTGGAGAGCGTCGACTCCAGCGGCACCAGCTTGCCGTTCACCCGCGCGCCGATGCACTTGTGCCCGACCTCGGTGTGCACCGCGTACGCGAAGTCCACCGGCGTCGACCCGGTCGGCAGCGGGATGACGTCGCCCTTGGGGGTGAAGACGTACACCTCCTGGCTGGACAGGTCGAACCGCAGCGCGTCCAGGAACTCGCTCGGGTCCGCCGCCTCGCGCTGCCAGTCCAGCAGCTGCCGCAGCCAGGTCATCTCGTCGATGTGCGCCGGCGGGCCCACCACCTGGGTGCCCTTGTGCTCCTTGTATCTCCAGTGCGCGGCGATGCCGAACTCGGCGGTGCGGTGCATCGCGTACGTGCGGATCTGCATCTCCACCGGCTTGCCGGTGGGCCCGATGACAGTCGTGTGCAGCGACTGGTACATGTTGAACTTGGGCATGGCGATGTAGTCCTTGAACCGGCCCGGCACCGGCTGCCAGTTGGCGTGGATCACGCCCAGCGCCGCGTAGCAGTCGCGCACCGTGTCGACCAGGATCCGCACACCCACCAGGTCGTAGATGTCGTTGAAGTCACGCCCCCGCATGACCATCTTCTGGTAGATCCCGTAGAGATGCTTCGGCCGGCCCGTGATCTCTGCCTTAACGTTCGCCGCCTTCAGGTCCAGGTGCATCTTCTGAGTGACCTGGCGCAGCAGCGCCTCCCGCTGCGGCCGGCGCTCCCCGATCAGCCGGTTGATCTCCTCGTACCGCTTGGGGAAGAGCGTGCCGAATGACAGGTCCTCCAGCTCCCACTTCATGGTGTTAACACCGAGGCGGTGCGCGAGTGGTGCCCAGACCTGCAAAGTCTCGCGGGCGACACGCTCTTGCTCGCTGCGAGTAACGAAGGCCAAGGTGCGCATATTGTGCAGACGTTGGGCAAGCTTGATAACCAGCACCCGCGGGTCCTTAGCCATCGCCACGACCATCCTGCGGACCGTCTCCGCCTTGGCCGCGTCACCCAGCTTGACCTTGTCCAGCTTGGCCACCCCATCGACCAGCAGCGCCACTTCCCCGCCGAAGTCGGCCCGCATCTGGTCAAGGGTGTATTCGGTGTCCTCCACCATGCCGCAGACCAACGCGGCTGCGAGGGTTGCAGTGTCCATTCCTAGGTTAGCTAGGATCGTGGCAGCAGCGAGAGGATGAATTATGTAAGGATCGCCCGACTTTCGATATTGACCCGAATGCCACCACGACGCCGCGTCATATGCCTGCTGGAGTACCCGCGCACTTGCACGAGTATGATTTTGGCGGTGCACCGCAACAAGGGGCTCCAGCACCTCACTTACGGCGGGGTTGATCTCGAACACCTTGTTGATGCCGAGCCGGTGCGCAAGCCGCCGTAGTGACGTGCCCCAAATTGGCGTCTCAACGAGTGTGCGGGCAGCCAACTGACGTTCCGACCCTGGCACCGACTCATCAAGGGCGATCCGACGCAGGAGCCCGGCAGCGCGTGAGTCCTTGAGTGTGTGCAAAGCTGTAGCGGCTGCCCGGCGTTCAGCAGAACCCAGCGCAGGGTTTCCGGCGAGATCGGCGAGAAGCTGATGGCCGCGGCGATCTCCGGCACGAGCGAGGGCGTCAGCCGCCCAGACCCGTTGCCCAGCCTTGTAGGCCTTATCCTGAGCAACGATTGCCAGGAGTGAGAGTCCGTCGATGTCAGGAAGACGTGTTAGCTGCTGCATGATCCACTGGTCACCGGCGGCCGTTGCGCCCGCGCTGACATCGGGATCTGCACTTCTCGCCTCGTAACCATCCTCCTGAGGCGCGGAGGTAGCCAATGCGCGCAGCGTGCCGGTGCGCAAATCCGTGTCCATTTGACTGTCCGACGCGATGGCGAAGGCCAATTTCAGCCCCGCCTGCCTGTCAAGGCGCAGGCACGTGGTGATGGCAAGGTGCCGGTCATCGGGGGGCACTCGAGAGTCGAGGGCAGTGGTCGATAGGGCATGAACGGCGCCGCTGATCGCCTGCGGGTCTATCTCACAGCCGTCATTGGCTAAGGCGGTGATGAAAAGGGCGGCACCCAAGCCGCCAGTGGAGGCCATGAATCGCAGCGCCGACGCCATTTCGTCTGGCTTGGGCCAAGTCGCGACTAGAAAGCGGGCAAATGATTGCCGCCACGCGGGTGGGACGCTTGCGCGCCCACCCGCTGTGCGCTTAAAAAGATCCCAGAAGGTGGCATGCGCGCGGTCTGGGTCGATTGGGATAAACTCGGCAGCCAGGTATTCCTGGATGGTCTGATGCAGGAACACGAAGTCGTCGCCGCGGGCCATGAGGACACCGCTTCGGCGAAGATAGTCGGCAAGCAGCTCTCGCCAAGTCGCCTCGGGCACGGACGGAGCGCGCAGGCCGGAAGTCCACTCATTAAATTTGTGGACCGCCAGCTGGGTATCCCCGTCGAGACGGTCCGCCGCTAGGCGCCCAATAAGCGACTCGCCGACCTCAATAAGCCTCTCCCCCGCCTCTTCGGCCTGCGTTCCATAGCGGTTCAGGGCACGGTGCACCTGCTGGCGCAGCCCCCCGTCTGCGTCGCTGTACTGTCGTTCTCGAAGCAGATGAACGAAGTCGTGAAAGATGCGGGCACGCCCTGGGGGCAGGCGGCGGTCGGGGTCGGCGATGAAAAGCTGGCACAGCATGGTGGCCATCAAAGGAGTGCGGGCCAGCTCATCGAGACCCAGCTGCCGCAGCTCCTTCTCGAACTGAGCAACTGCGCGGGAAGGATGGGGCATCCGCAGCCGAGTGAACCAACTTTCAGCAAACTGGCGCCTCTGCTTCTCGTCGAAGGCCAGCAGCTCATACTGCAGCGGCCTCCACGCCTCACTGAGCGCGTTGGTGAGGTCACCGGCGGGACGGGTGGCGATCAAGAACCGATGAGGGTTGTCGGGGACACCGCGGCGAGTGCTAATAGAGGTCAGGATTTGATGGCGCTTGCGGGGATCCATGATCTCGTCTAGGCCATCGACTAAGACGAGCCATGTTCCTCCTGGAATGGGGCGTTCCTCGAAAAACGCCGGTGGCCACGATCCTTTGCCATCGATCAGACTGAAGTCGGTGCGGACGCTGCGGGCGATAGCTCCACCGAGGCTAGCGGCTGCGAGAAGATCTGTTGCTTGAACCCGGACCGGAACATCGGTCACCTCGCCATCTCGCTGCCGTCGTGCAATGTCACCTACGCTGAACTGAAAAAGGCTGGACTTGCCGGCCCCAGCACCGCCGATGAGGAATGCGTCTCGGTCGCCGTCAAAGACGACTTCGGCAGGACGCACGTGAGCTGGCGTAGCTGGGCTGCTGGCCTCATCGAGCCTGGCCGCCTGCCTTACGTAGACCGAGGACAGCGGCGGCATTTGGGTGGTCGGGGACACCCGGTAGGGATGACTAGCGGCGACACGCGCGGCCAACGTCAGGTACGCCCGCAATTGAGGGCCTGGAAACCGCCACCGACCGGCACTGATTTGCTCGTCGGTGAGCAGGCTGAGCCAACGGCGGTGCTCCACTTGAGCGCTGACGAGCGCCAGCCTCGCTGGTTCCCAGCGAGAGATAATTTCCGCGATAGGCAGCATGTGGGAGCTGCCGGAGGAACTGGCCGTGCAGATCATTCCACAGACAGCGCCCGTGCGCCGGTTCACCACCGGGCTGCCACTGAAGCCCGCGCTGACAGCGGTCCCCTGCATACGCAGTAACCGCAGGGGGTCCTGCTCGCTGCGCCTGGACTGCCCTTCGTAGACGAAGCTGGCCGGCTGGCCAGCCCGGAACATGCCGTCCGGGTGTCCATACGCCCATAGCGCGTCGCCGACAGCGACCACCGAACTGGGCAGGACCGGTGGCAGGTCGACCACCGCCGAGGCCTCCTGGACCGCCAGAAAGGCAAGGTCTAAGCCCGCCGACGTGCGGAAGAACCGATCGGCAGACGCACCGAGCACCAGTTGGGCCTCGGCGGCAACCGCGCGGCCTTTCACCACGTCAGGCAAGGGCTGACCGTGGTCGGTCAAAACATGAGCGCATGTGGCGACGACGCCTGGGGCGCAGATGAAGCCGGTGCCTCGACGGGGCTCCGCTCCGTTGGGTGACGGGACTTCGATAGCTACCGTGGCGGCCTGTAGAAGTTCTTCCCAACTGGCGTCAGCGCTGGCGGCTAGGGCTTGGATCTGTTCCATTCAAGGCCCACCTTGACGCCAGACTTCGCCGACGTCTTGCCGACAACCGCCACCAACTTCCCCGACTCGACGGCGAACTCGCAGCTGAACTCGACCGTAAGCCGCGTGACGTCGGCCTCCCGCAGGCTGTCCCCAACCTTGGCAGCGAACGCTGCCAGCCCGGCCAACGCATCATCCAGGCTAGGCGGACGAGAGGACACCTCCACCTCATCGCTGCTGATACCCGGTCGCACCATCGAACTGGCCAGGTAGACCACATGCCCGCCTACGCGCAGCGGCACCACATCGGTGTCCCCTATAGCCGCGGCTTCTTCGGTCACGCCACCCTCCCCCTAGCTCTGTAGTGTGATCCATGCAAAGAGTAATCGCATTTCGCAACCCGCCGATACCCCGGCCGTCACCGGCCAACTTCCCGGTCTCGCCAGGCACCACCACGGTCCTGGATTGGGCCATCCTTGTGGGATGCCGGCGTGAAGCTCTCGACCTCGCCGGTCTTGCCCGAGCGAGACCGCGGTTCGATCACCTGAGTCAGAGTCGCGGACCCGCCCGCGGTATCCGAGTCTTGGGGCCAGCCTCGCCGGAAGTCGACGCTGCCGGAGGCCGTCGGACGGGTGGTACCCGGCACTGCAGTCGCTTCGGACCGCAGGAGAAGTGTCCAAGCTGCTCGGGGGTGGAGTTCACCAACAATCGACCCGAGTGAGTGGGCGCCGACGAGCGCCCACCGAGGACTGTAGGGGCTGCCAGGAGACCATAGGGCGGGAGCGCCATGCTCCCAATCTGCTCCCAATTTAAGGGGCAACAGCGGCGAAGCCCGTTACCGGTTGTCCGGTAACGGGCTTCTGACCTGCGTACATCTACGGTGGGCGATACTGGGATCGAACCAGTGACCTCTTCGGTGTGAACGAAGCGCTCTCCCGCTGAGCTAATCGCCCTCAGCGCGCATGACTCTACCCGATCACCCGCCCGGACCAAAAACCGGGCCTCAGTGCGTCGCGAGGTAGTGCAGCGCCTCCGCCACCACGTCGATGCCGAAGCTGTACTTGAGCGACAGCCACACCACCACCGACACGAACGCGAGCCCTACCGCCCCGAGCACGAACCGCACCCCCAGTGACCGCTGCTTCACCCAGCGCGTCCAGGAGTTGACGTGCCGGCGGGTGAAGGCGAGCAGCCGTCGCGCCCAGTGGAACTCGACCGCCCAGACGCCGAGGCCGGCGATGACCAGCAGCCACCCGGGGCCGGGCAGTGGGATCAGCGCGATGCCGACCGTCACGACGATGGCGCCGAGGATGCCGATGAAGATCTTCAGGGCGACGCGGCCGGTGGGGTTGGCGCGGATGAGGTCGAGCGTGGTGTGCAGGCGCCCGCGCCAGCCCCGTCGCCGGCGGCGCTGCTCCATGAGAGCGCCTTGCGACCGCCCTTCCACCGGCACCTCGTACCCCCGACTTTCGGCTGCTCGGGCCGCACCTTTTGGCGATTCGGCCGTGGTCCGCGACGTCACCGAGGAGCCCCTCGTGACCATTTCCACCCCCAGTGTCGCGCGGGACCGTCACCCCTGCTCACGACTGGACGTTACCGGAGTAAGTCGACGACTGAACCACCCGTTGCCGGGCGGAACGACGCAGTGGGCGGAACCAGAAATCCTACGCCGGGCCGAGCGGTCCCGGAGGGGCTTTCGGAACCCCTTCCCACCACTGGGTGAAGTCAGCGTATGGCGGAGCGTAGCCAGGAGCAGCACCTGAGTATGGGAAAAGCGGGACACGCGCGTTCCGCAGCGGTGCCGGGGGGAGAACGTCCATGAGTGTCATCCGACCGACGACCGTAGAGGTCGAGACGTCGCTAAGGCTCGTCGCGCCTGACGCCACCGCCTTGCCGGTGCGTGCCAGTCTGCGTTACGACCCTGCTGACCCGTATGCGGTCCATGTCCTGTTCCATGCCGAGTCCGCCGGCGGCGAGGCGGTGAGCTGGTCGTTCGCTCGCGAACTGCTGGTCACCGGGCTCGACGAACCGGCCGGCATCGGTGATGTGCGGGTCTGGCCGTGGGCCACGCCGCGCGGCGACTTCGTCGCGCTCGCGCTGTCGTCCCCGGACGGCAACGCCCTGTTCGAGGTCCCGCGCAGCGTGCTGGTGCGCTTCCTGCGCCGGACCTACGTCGTCGTCCCGCGCGGCCGCGAGGCCGAGCACCTGGACGTCGACACCGCGGTGAACCGGCTGCTGGCCGGTCGCTGACACGGCGGCACCCGGGGCCGCGCGGATCTGCCGAGTCCGCGCGGCCCCGGGCCGTCTGCAACCGGGGGTACGCGTCAGCCGCGCGTGGTGATCCCGCCGTCGACCGGGATGACCGCTCCGGTCAGGTACGCGCCTGCCCGCGACGCCAGGTAGATCGCCGTGCCCGCCATGTCCTCGGGGCGGCCGATCCGGCCCAGCGGCACCTGCTGCTCGATGGCCGCGCGCGACTCGGGGTCGTCCAGCGCGAACGCCATCATCTTGCTCTCGAACGGTCCGGGCGCGATCGCGTTGACGGTGATCTGCTCACCGGCGAGCTGGTGCGCGAGGCCACGGGTGAGCATGTGCACCGCCGCCTTGGTGGCCGAGTACGCGTACACCTCCATCCACGGCACCCGGATGCCGTCGATCGACCCGATGTTGATCACGCGGGACGGGTCGTCGGCGCCCGCGGCGGCGCGCAGTTGCGGCAGCAGCGCGGTGGTGAGCCGGAAGACGGCCTTGACGTTCACCGCCCAGAGCTTGTCGAAGGCGCTCTCCGGGTACTCCTCCAGCGGCGCGCCCCAGGTGGCGCCGGCGTTGTTGACGAGCACGTGCAGCCGGTCGTGGCGTTCCCGCACGGCCTCGGCCAGCGCCAGCGCGCCCACGTCGCTGCCCAGGTCGGCCGGGATCGCCTCGCAGTGCCCCTCGGCGGAGAGTTCCTTGGCGACCGATTCGCACACATCCGCCTTGCGCGAGGAGATGATCACCTTGGCGCCGGCCCGGACGAAGCCGCGCGCGATCATCAGTCCGATCCCGCGTGAGCCGCCGGTGACCAGGACCGTCTTGCCGTCGACCGAGAACAGATCCGTCATGCCCATCCCATCGCCGTCGCCCGGCCGCGGGCCGGTCGGCCGGGGCCGCGTGGCCGGGTGCGCAACGCACGCCGGCCCGGGTCTTACCGATCGGTAACCTAACCGTCCGCCTCGGGTGCCGACAAGAGCGCCCCCGAGCGGGCGAAACCGTCGAGATGCAACGTGCGGGCGCTCCGGTTACCGTCGGGATGATGGTCACTACCGGTCAGCCCTCCCCGGCCACCCGCACCGGCCTGCCGGAGCTCCGCCCCGGCACCGACGAGATCGTCACCGGTGTGCTCGGCGACCTCCCCGCCGAGCCCGGCTGGCCCCGCCCGGTCCTGCTCGACCGTGATCTGCTGGTGCTGGTCACCCACGGCCACGGCACCGCCGAGCTGGACTTCCGGCCGGTCCCCTGCCGTCCGGGCACGCTGCTGCGCGCGCATCCCGGCCAGGCCCTGCGGTTCGTCGGCGCGCAGCTCGACGCGACTGTGGTGAGCTGGCGGCCGGAGGCGCTGCGCGGCCTCGACGTCGACCCGGACGCGGTGCCGGCCCACCGTCAGCTCGCCGGTGAGGACGAGGACGCGGTGATCAGCGAGGTGAGCCAGCTCGCCGTGGACGCCGACCGGCACGCGCTGGTGCCGGCCGCCGCGGCGCTGCTGCGCCACCAGCTCGCCGTCCTGCTGCTGCGGCTGAGCCTGCTTCCGCATCCGGGCAACGCCGCGACGCCCCGGGCCGAGACGGAGACGTTCCGGCGGTTGTGCCGCGAGGTGGAACGCGACTACCGGCACACCCGCCGGGTGGAGGACTACGCCGCCCGGCTCGGCTGTTCGGTGCGTACCCTGACCCGGGCCTGCCTGGCGGTGACCGGCCGCAGCGCCAAGCAGGTGATCGACGAGCGGGTCGCGTTGCAGGCGTGCCGGCTGCTGGCCGCCACCGACGAGTCGATCGCCGCGATCGGCCGGGAGCTGGGTTTTCCCGAGCCGACGAACTTCGGCCGCTTCTTCACCCGGGAGGTCGGGGTGAGCCCGGGGACGTTCCGGGCCGAGCGCGAGCGCCCGCTGCCCGTCCGTCTGGTGCGACCCCGGCCGCCCGCCGACTCCCCCGCCCCGACCGGCCAGGCATGATGGCACTGTGCAGATCTCCGCGCGCGGCGACTACGCGGTCCGGGCAGCCCTGAGCCTGGCCACCGCGTACCCCACACTGCTGTCCACCCAGGCCATCGCGGCGGAGCAGGACATGCCGCGCAAGTTCCTCGAGGCGGTCCTGGCCGACATGCGCCGGGCCGGGGTGGTCCGGGCCCAGCGCGGCGCCGAGGGCGGGTACACGCTGGCCCGGCCGCCGCGCGAGATCACCATCGGGCACGTGTTGCGCGCCGTCGACGGTCCGCTCGCCGGGGTACGCGGGCTGCGCCCCGAGGAGACCCGGTACGAGGGGGCGGCGGAGAACCTGCCCCGCCTCTGGGTGGCGGTGCGCGCCTCGGTGCGCCGGGTGGTCGACGAGGTCAGCCTGGACGAGCTGGTCAGCGGCCGGCTGCCGGCCCATGTGCGCAAGCTGACCGCCCAGCCGGACGCGTGGGAGCCCCGCTGATCACAGCGTGCTGACCACGTCGTCGTAGGACAGGCGCGGCAGTCGTTCCCGCCAGGCGTCCGGCGCCGGGCGGCCGATGTTCATCAGCAGCAGCACCCGGTGCCGCCCGTCGGGGAAGAACTCCCGTTCCACCCCGGCCGCGTCGAAGCCGGCCATCGGGCCGGCGGCCAGCCCGGCGGCGCGTACGCCGACGATCAGGTAGCCGATCTGGAGCGCGGCGTTGAACCGGGCCTGCGCCTCCCGGCCCGCCGGGTCGCCGGCGAACCAGTCGCGGGCGCCGGGGCGGTGCGGGAACAGCTCGGGCAGCCGGTCGTGCCAGTCCACGTCGGCGGCGAGCACCGCGGTCAGCGGCGCGGTCGCCGTCTTGTCCCGGTTGCCGGTGCTGACGTACGGCAGCAGCCGCGCCCGGGCGTGCGCGGAGCGCAGCAGCAGCACCCGCAGCGGCTGGGCGTTCATCGCGGTCGGGCCGTACCGGACCAGGTCGTGGACGGCGCGGACGTGCTCGTCGCCGACCGGCTCGTCGGTGAACGCGTTTGCGGTGCGGGCCGCCCGGAACAGCAGGTCCTGGGCGGCCCGGTCGAGCGCGATCAACTCGTCGGCGGCGGTGGTCACCACGCCTCGGGCCAGTCGCCGAGCGCGCCGGCGCAGCGGTCGCCGTCGTGCAGCAGCGGGTCGCCGTCCTCGCCCGCGCCGAGGGCGAGCGGTTCGCCGAGCAGGATGGTGTGGTCGCCCGCGTCGAGCCGGCGTACCACCCGGCACAGCAGCACGGCGAGCGCGTCGCCGATCAGGGGCACGCCGAACGGCCCGGTGGTCCAGCCCGGGTGGGCGCTGAACCGGTCGATGCCGCTGGTGGCGAAGATCTGCGCGAGTTCCTGCTGCCCGGCGGCGAGCAGGTGCACGGCGACGTGCTCGGCCTGCTCGACGGTGGGCCAGGTCGAGGACGCGCGGCCGAGGCAGACCGAGACCAGCGGCGGGTCGAGCGACACCGAGGTGAACGCGGTGGCGGTGAATCCGGCCGGTGGCAGGTCCGCCCGCATCCGGTTGCCGCGCAGGCCGGGGGTGGTGACCACGGTGACCGTGGACGCCTGGCGGCGCAGCAGGCCGCGGAACGAGTCGACGTCGACCGGGCGCAGCTCGACGGTGGCGGCGCCGGGCCGGTCCAGGGTGGTCATGACGACACCAGCTCACGACGTGACGGTGCATGCACGTGGTCCACGAGAGCCTCCAGTCCAGGGGTAGCAGCTGCGGCGCTGTGTTCTCTCTCGGTACCCCCGGATGAGGGAAGCGATGCGGGGCGACCGGCACTCATGCTGCCGACCGCTCACCGCGCCGGTCAACGCTCTTCCAGAGAGTGAGACTTTCGTCGCTGGCATTGTTACTAACCGTCTCTACCAGCATCTACGACTCCTTAACACCTACCCGTTGAATAGAGATTCTGCCCGGTGGCAGTCCCACCGTCCAGAGCGGAGCGGGCAGGGTTTCGCGAATCGTTGATACGGGCATGTTCGATGCCGCGAAGGCATGCAGACGACTGCAGAGGCAGGGAGACGAAGGAGGCACCCCCGATGGGCGTCCAGTTCCGCAAGCGTAAGAAGTTCGGACCGCTGATCCTCCACTTCACCCAGAACGGCTTCTCGTCGTGGAGCATCAAGATCGGCCGTTGGTCCTGGAACTCGAACACCCGCGCCCACCGCGTGGACCTTCCGGGGCCGCTGTCGTGGAAGCAGGACAAGGCCTGAACTTCCCAGGCGACGAGCGGGGTGCCGGCTGACCGTCGGCACCCCGCTCGTCGTCTGCGCCAGGTTCGCGGTTCCGCCGGCCAGGGCGTCCCGGTGACCGGAGAATCGCCGCATGGCGGACGTGTTACTGCGGCGGTTGCGACGGCGGGCCCTGGCGGCCTGCGCGCTCATGCTGGTCGGCTACTTCCTGGTGCCGGTCGAGGCCGATCCGAACGGCCTGCGGCTGGCCCTGCGCTCGATCGGCACGGCGGTCCTGGTTGCCGTGATCGCGTTCCTGGTCACCGGCCAGGTCCGCCGCCAGCTCGTCAAGGACCAGCCGACCGGCCGGGACGAGGACCGGGCACTGACCCGGCTCGCGGTCGCGCTGATCGCCGGGCTGCTGGTCTTCGCGCTCGGCGACTACGTGGTGGCGAACACCCGGCCCGGCGAGTTCGTCGGCCTGCGGACCCGGGTCGACGCGCTCTACTTCGCGCTCGCGACGCTCACCACTGTCGGCTACGGCGACGTGCACGCCCAGGGGCAGATCGCCCGGGTGGCGGTGTGCGCGCAGATGGTGTTCAGCATCGGGGTGGTCGCCACCGGAGCGTCGATAGTGGTCAAGCAGATGACCCAGCGTGCGGGACGGCGCTGATCAGCACGTCCCCGCCGAGCCGGCCGTGCTCGGGGTCGCGGGTCACCGCGCCGGAGGCGAGCAGCGACGCCAGCGCCCGGTTGGCGTCGGCGGCCCGGTAGACGGTCGATGTGGCGGCGAAGCGGCGCAGCTCGGTGACCGTACGCGGGCCGGAGCGGGCCAGCTCGGCCAGCAGTTCCCGGCGCAGCGGGCCGGGGTCGGGGTCGAGGGAGATGTCGAGCAGCCGGCCCTGCGGGTCGGCCGGGTCGCGGTAGCGCACGCCCGCGTACTCGTCGACCGCCCAGAGCGCGTCCTTCACCGCCTCCAGCCCTCGGTCGGAGCCGGTGCCGTAGCCGAGCAGCCGCGCCGGGCCGTCCCCGTCGGGCACCAGCTCGACCTCGGTGACGAGCGGGAACCCGGCGCCGGTGAGCGCCGGGCGCAGCGACCGGCCGGGCTCGGTCACCAGGAGCAGCTCGGCCGGGCGTCCGGACCCGGCGGCGGCGAGCAGGGCCGGGTCCGGGTCGGCGCCGTCGGCCACTGTGAGCAGCGGCGCGCCGGCCGCACCGGCGGCCTTGAGCGCCACCGGCAGCCGGTCCGGGCTACCGGGGACCAGATGCACCGCGACGTCGGCGGGGAGCGCGGCCTCGGCGGCACCGAGCCGCGTCGGCAGGTCGGTGCCGTCGTCGGCCACCACCAGCACGGTCAGCTGCCGCCCGCGCAGCCGGTCGGCGAACTCGGCCACCACCCGCAGCGCCTCCTGGGCACCGGTGGCGTCACCTCCGGCGTACGCGAGCGCGAGCGTGGCCCGCCGCGCCCGGTGCAGCGCGGCGGGGAGCCAGTGGTCGAGCCGGCGGACGAGCAGTTCGCGCAGGACGGCGTCGGTGGACATGGTGCCGTTTCTACCGCACGGCGCGGCGGCCCGGCCGTGAACCCCGCTCAGACCGGGACGGAGATGCCCACGCCGCCGCGGGTCTGCCCGCCGTAGCGCTGCCGCTCGCGGTCGAGGTCGAGCCGCCCGATGCGGGTACGCGCGGCGAGCGCGGCGTCGTCGAGCAGGTCGGCCGGGACGATCCAGACGATCTCGAACTCCAGCCCGTCCGGGTCGCGGCCGTAGAGGCTCTTGGTGGTGCCGTGGTCGGACGCGCCGACCAGCGCTCCGGCGGCGGCCAGCCGCTCGGCGGTGGCGCCCAGCTCGTCGAGCGTGTCCAGTTCCCAGGCCAGGTGGTAGAGGCCGACGGTGGCCCGGCCGGCCTGGGACGCCCCGGCCGCCGCACCGATCTCGAACAGGCCGAGGTCGTGGTCGTTGGTGGAGTCGGGCGCCTGGAGGAACGCGGCGCCGCGGAAGCCCTCGGGCGTCATCGGGACCCGGCGGAAGCCCAGTACGTCGCGGTAGAAGGCGACGCTGCGTTCCAGGTCACTGACGTAGAGAACGGCGTGATTGAGTCGGTGGATGCCCATGCCACCGACCGTACCCCGATTTTGTTGAACGTTCAACTATCGGCAGTATGATGGGCGTCATGACCCGGTGGCTGGACCCCGACGAGCAGCGGACCTGGCGTGCCTTCCTGACCGCCTCCCGGGCGCTGATGGAGACGCTCGACCGCGAGCTGCAACGCGACGCGGGCATGCCGCACGCGTACTACGAGATCCTGGTCCGCCTCTCCGAGGCCCCGGACCGGCGGCTGCGGATGAGCGAGCTGGCCGAGCTGACCGGCTCCTCGCGCAGTCGGCTCTCGCACGCCGCCGCCCGGCTGGAGGCGTCCGGCTGGATCCGCCGCGAGGACTGCCCCACCGACCGGCGCGGGCAGATCGCCGTGCTCACCGACGAGGGCTTCGCGACCCTGGCCGCCGCCGCGCCCGGCCACGTCGAGGGGGTACGTCGGCACCTGTTCGACGCGCTCAGCCCGGCCCAGGTCGACCAGCTCCGCCGGATCAGCGAGACGCTCGCCGACCACCTGACGGATTCGGGACCAAACTGATCCACTCCGGGGCTTGTACATACCGTCGCCGGACGAGCACGATGGGGCGTGTCCTCCGGCTTCGCTGACCTGACCGTCCAGGCGCACCAACTGGTGTCCGAAGGCGATCTCACCGGCGCGGAGCGGCTGCTCGCCGACGCGCTCAGCGACGCCGATCCCCGCCCCGGCAACGCCTCCCCCGAGCTGGCCGAGGCGGCCGGCCTCCAGGCCCGGGTGCTGGTCGCACTGGGCGAGCCGCACTCCGCCCGCGGCTGGGCCGCGTTCGCGTACGCGGCGGCCACCCGGCTGTTCGGCCGCTCCGACGAGCGCACCGTCACCGCCGCCGCGACGCTCGCCGCGGTGCTGCACCGGGTCGGCAGCGACGCCCGGGCCGCCCGGCTCTACTCCGACGTGATCATCGAGCTGACCGCCCGCGACGGCCCGGAGTCGCAGCGGGTGCTGGCCGCGCACGCCGACCTGGCCACCGTGGAGTACGCGCGCGGCCAGTGCGAGGTGGCCCGTGACCGGTTGCAGGACGCCTGGGAGCTGCACCGGGAGGTCTACGGCGACGGCCACCCCAGCGGCATCAAGATGCTGGCGAAGCTCGGCGCGATGGAACGCGACTGCGGCCGGTACGCCGACTCGCACGAGCACCTGACGCTCGCCGAGGAGCTGTGCCGCCTGCACCTGGACTCCGACGACCCGCTCGCCGCCCAGGTAGCAGGGCTGGCCCGGGCCGCCGCCGACCCGGACCACGTCTGCCCCGCGCCCGCCCCGGCCCCGGCGCCCGAGCCGCCGCCCGCCCGGACCACGCCGGTGGTGCCCGCCGCCCGGGTACCACCGCCCACCGAGGGCCCGCACGACCTGCCGCCGTACTCGCCGCCCGCGCTCGACGAACCCGTCGAGACGCCGCTCTACCACCCGCCCGGCCGGGCCGCCGAGACCGCGCACGTCCCGACACCGCGGACCGCGCCCGAGGCCGACGGGTTCGACGACTACCCGTGGCCGCCCGACGACCCGGCCGAGCAGCCGTGGCGCCCGGGCGCCGACCCGCTGCCGCCCACAGTGGTCGGGCTCACCGACGACGAGCCCGACGGCGTACGCCGGGTGCCGCCGCCCGCGCCCGAGGCGCCGTCGCGCTACCTGCCGGTGCACGTGCCCCGGCCACCGGTGGCCGAGCGGCGCGCCCGGCCCTGGCTGCCGCTCGTGGTGCTCGGCGTGGCGGTGGCGCTGCTGCTCGGCACCATCGCGGTGATCGCCGGGGTGTCCCGGGTGGACGACGGCCGCGACACCCCGCCACCGGCCACCAGCGCGCCGCCGCCCGCCTCGGCCGCTCCCGCGCCGACCACGGCGGCGGCCGCCGCCCCGGGCACGCCGCCCGGGCGGTTCACGCTCACCGACCGGCGCGACAGCATCGTGCTGAGCTGGACGTACCCGGCCGGTGCGGAAGGGCCGGTGGTGGTCGCCGGGGGCCGCTCCGGGCAGCCGCAGGGCACGTTCGCGACGCTGCCCGCCGGCTCGGTCGACTACATCGCCTACGGGCTCGACCGCACCACCGACTACTGCTTCACGGTGGCGCTCGTGTGGTCCACCGACACCGTCGCCCGCACCGGGCCGGTCTGCACGAAACGCCGCTGACCGCTCAGTCCGCGTCCGGCTCGGCCAGCACCGGCAGCCGTACCGTCGCGCGCAGCCCCGGCGCGACGGCGCCGGGCGTCGCGTCGGCCAGCTCCACCGTGCCACCGGCCCGGCGCACCAGCTCGCGCACGATGGCCAGGCCCAGGCCGGCGCCGCCCGCGTCGCGGGCCCGCGCGTCGTCCAGCCGGGTGAACCGGGCGAACACCCGCTCCCGGTCCGCCGCCGGGATGCCGGGCCCGTCGTCGGTCACCGTGATCAGGTGGTACGCCCCGTCCGGCCCGCTCACTGTCAGTTCCACGGTCGAGGAGGCGTGCCGCAGCGCGTTGTCCACCAGGTTCACCAGCACCCGGCGCAGCTCCCCCGCGTCCCCCTCGACCCAGCGCGGCGCGTCCGGCGGCGTCAGCCGTACCGGCGGCGACGGGTAGCGGGCGGCCACGCCGCGCAGCAACTCACCCAGCTCGACCGGGCCGACCGGGGACGACCTGCCGTCCTGCTCGTCGAGGCGGGCCAGCAGCAGCAGGTCGTCCACCAGGCGGCTCAGCCGCTCGGTGTCGGCGAGCAGGTCGTCCGCGACCGCTGGCCAGTCGGTGTCGTCGCCGAGGCGGCGCGCCACCTCCAGCTCGGTGCGCATGTTCGTCAGCGGGCTGCGCAGCTCGTGCGCGGCGTCGGCGACGAACGCCCGCTGCCGGTCCCGGGACGCGGCCAGCCGGTCCAGCATGTCGTTGAGCGTGACCGCGAGCCGGTGGATCTCGTCCTGCCCGGCCGGTACGGGCAGCCGTTCCGCCCCGGCCCGCCCGGTGATCTCGGCGGCGCCGCTGCGCAGCTGCTCGACCGGCCGCAACGTCGCGCCCACCACCCGCCAGGCCACCAGCCCGAGCCCCGCGACGAGCAGCGGGAAGCCCACCAGCAGCAGGTTGCGGACCACGCGCAGGCTGTGCCGCACGTCGGTGAGCGACTTGGCGACCAGCACCGTACGCGGCTCCTGCGGCGTGCCGGCCGGCACCGTGACCACCCGGACCGGGCCGGGCATCCCGGCGCGCCGGCCGTCCACCACCAGCCGCTGCCGCTGCCCGGGGCGCAGCTCGTCCGGGCCGAGCATCGGCACGAGGCGGTCCGCGTCGATCGAGGCGGCCCGGATCCGGCCCTGCGCGTCGACCACCTGCACCCGCAGCTGCCCGCCGGCCACCGGCAGCGGGTCCGGCAGCGCGTCCTCGGCGGTCAGCAGCGCTACCGCGTCGGCGGTACGCAGCGCCTCCTCGTCGACCGAGCGCTGCAGCGTCCAGCCCAGCGCGCCGACCAGCAGCGTCCCGCCGAACGCGAACCCGACCGCCAAGCCCAGCACGCCGAGCGCGAGCAGCCGGGCGCGCAGGCCCAGGCGCGGCAGCGGGCCGCGTACCCAGCTCATGTGGCCAGCCGGTAACCGGCGCCGCGTACCGTCTCCAGCCGCTCCCGGCCGATCTTGCGGCGCAGGTAGCCGACGTAGACCTCCACCGCGTTCGGCGCGGTGTCGACCGAGGCGTCCCAGACGTGGTCGAGCAGCTCGGTCTTGGAGACCACCTCGCCGGGGTGGCGCATCAGGTAGTCCAGCAGCGCGTACTCGCGGCTGGTCAGCACCACCTCGGTGTCGGCCCGGGTGACCCGGCGGCGGGCCGGATCGAGGCGCAGGTCGCCGACGGTGAGCACGGCCGGCCGCCGGGGCGCGCCACGGCGCAGCAGCGCCCGCAGCCGGGCCAGCAGCACCACGTACGAGAAGGGCTTGGTGAGATAGTCGTCGGCGCCGCAGTCCAGCCCGTCGGCCTGGTCGTACTCGCCGTCCTTGGCCGACAGCATCAGCACCGGCAGCCAGCGCTGCTCGGCGCGCAGCCGGCGGACCACCTCGTAGCCGGAGAGGCCGGGCAGCATCACGTCGAGGATCATCGCGTCGTACTCGCCGTGCCGGGCCGCGTCCAGCCCCTCCGGGCCGGTGGCCGCCACGTCGACCACGAAACCCTCCGCCGACAGGCCCCGGCGCAGCGCCGCCGCGAGCCGCGTCTCGTCCTCCACCACCAGCAACCGCACCGGTCCAGGGTGCCACCATGGGGTCACCCGTAGGGGATCTCCTCAGCGTGGTCACAGCGACGGTCGCGCAGCATGGTGCGCAGGAGGTGCACACTATGTCCGTGATGAAGAACCGCGCCGTGCTGCGCTGGCTGGTCCCGGTGACCGCGGGGGTCGCCGTGATCGGCGGTGGCGCCGCCGTCGGCACGTTCGCCGCCGGCGCCGACCCGGCGCTGCCGCCGCGCAGCGCCGCCCAGCTCCTGGAAGACCTGCGCACGTCCCGCCTGGACGGGCTCTCCGGCACCGTGGTGCAGCGCGCCGACCTCGGCCTGCCGCCGATCGCCGCGCTCGCCGGCCAGGCCACCGGCAACGACCTGGCCGGCCTGGTCTCCGGTACGCACACGCTGCGCGTCTGGTACGGCGGCGAGGACCGGCAGCGGCTCGCGCTGGTCGACACGCTCGGCGAGCAGGACATCCTGCGCAACGGCCGCGACGTCTGGACCTGGAACAGCCGGGAGAACACCGCCACGCACCGGGTGCTGCCGGCCGACGCGCCGGACCGGGCCACCGTGCCGGCCACCCCGGCCGACGCCGCGGACCGGGCGCTGGAGGCGATCGACCCGACCACGGCGGTCACCGTCGGCCGCACCGCTACGGTGGCCGGGCGCAGCGCGTACGAGCTGGTGCTCACCCCGCGCGACAAGGCGTCCCTGGTCCACCAGGTGCGGATCGCGCTCGACGCGAAGGAGCACGTGCCACTGCGCCTGCAGGTGCTCGCCGACGGCCAGGACGAGCCGGCCTTCCAGGTGGCGTTCACCCAGGTCGACTTCCGCACGCCGGAGGCCGACCAGTTCCGGTTCAACCCGCCGCCCGGCGTGAAGGTCACCGAGGCGACCGAGGGCGAGCGGCCCGGACCGGCCGGGAAGCGGTTCGACCGCAAGGACGCCGAGAAACCGGACGTGGGTACCGTCGGCACCGGCTGGACCACGGTGGTGGTCGCCAAGATCGGCGATGCGGCGACCGGCGGCGGCGCGAAGCCCGGCGCGGACGCGCCGGACGCCCAGATGCTGTCGAAGGTGCTCGGCGACCTGCCGAAGGTCAGCGGCGACTGGGGCAGCGGCCGGCTGCTCAGCGGCAAGCTGTTCAGCGTGCTGCTGACCGACGACGGCCGGGTGATCGCCGGTCTGGTCACGCCGGAGCGGCTCTACGAGGCCGCGAAGGGCTGAGAACTGCCGTGCCCGGGGCTCGGTCGGCTGACGCCGGCCGGGCCCCGAGTCGTGTCCGGGCTTGGTCGGGTGGCGGCCGACGCGCTATCTTTCTCAGTTCAGGCACAAAAAAGGAATGGCTTCTGAATGCCATTCCTGCGGCAATTTTAGTCAATGAGGAGCCGGATTGTCAACGCACTCCGACGTGTCGGCTGACCTGCGCCAGGACGACGAGATCGGCCGGGAGCAGGAATACGTCTCGATGCTGTACGACCGGCTGGACGGCATGCGGGAACAGGCCGCCCGGCGGCTCGACGAGGAGTTGCGCCACACCGGCGGCACACAGCAGGCCCGGTCGCAGCGCGACTCGACAGTGGCGATGTACGCCGACCAGGTCGAGCAGTTCTCCGCGGTGGAGAGCGGCCTGTGCTTCGGCCGCCTCGACGGAGACGACGGCGCGGTCCGCTACATCGGCCGGATCGGGATCTTCGACTCCTCCGGCGACTACGACCCGCTGTTGATGGACTGGCGCGCCCCGGCCGCCCGCCCGTTCTACCTGGCCACCGCCGCCAACCCGCAGGGCGTACGCCGCCGGCGCCACCTGCGGACCCGCGACCGCAAGGTGACCGGGCTCAACGACGAGGTGCTGGACATCGCCGCCGCCTCCCCCACCGCGCACGAGGAGCTGACCGGCGAGGCGTCGCTGCTCGCCGCGCTCAACGCCGGGCGGACCGGCCGGATGCGCGACATCGTCGAGACCATCCAGGCCGAGCAGGACCGGATCATCCGCGCCGACCTGCCCGGCGTGATGGTGGTGCAGGGCGGCCCCGGTACCGGCAAGACGGCGGTGGCGCTGCACCGGGCCGCGTACCTGCTCTACACCCACCGCCAGCAGCTCTCCACCCGGGGTGTGCTGCTGGTCGGCCCGAACGCCACGTTCCTGCGCTACATCTCCCAGGTGCTGCCCACGCTGGCCGAGACCGGCGTGCTGCTGCGTACCCAGGCCGACCTGTTCCCCGGCGTACACGCCCGCCGCGCGGAGCCGGCCACCACCGCGGCGCTGAAGGGCCGCGCGGTGCTCGCCGACGTGCTCGCTGCGGCGGTTCGGGACCGGCAGTGGGTGCCCGACGAGCCGGTCACCATCGAGCTGCCGCAACGGGAGGTGCTCACGCTCGACCCGGAGACCGTGCGGCAGGCCCGCGACCGGGTACGCCGCACCGGCCGCCCGCACAACCTGGCCCGCGCCCTGTTCGACGTGGAGATCGTGCACGCGCTCGCCGACCAGGTGGCCGAACGGATCGGCGCCGACCCGCTGGGCGGGGAGAACCTGCTCTCCGAGGCCGACCGCGCGGAGATCCGCCGCGAGCTGCGCGAGGAGCCGGAGATCCGGGCCGCGCTGGACGAGCTGTGGCCGGTGCTCACCCCGCAACGCCTGCTCGCCGACCTGTACGCCTCGCCGGAGCGGATCGCCACCGCCGCGCCGATGCTCACCGACGCCGAGCGGGCCGCGCTGCACCGCGAGCCGGGCGGCTGGACGCCCGCCGACGTGCCGCTGCTGGACGAGGCCGCCGAGCTGCTCGGCGAGGACGAGCGCGCCGCCGTGGCGCGCCGGGAGCGGATCCGGGCGCTGGAACGCGAGTACGCCGAGGGCGTGCTGGAGATCTGGCGTGGCTCCCGCTCCATCGACGTGGAGGACGAGGCAGACGGCGGTGAGATCCTGGGCGTCACCGACCTGATCGACGCCGACCGGCTCTCCGAGCGGCAGGAGGAGTCCGACCGGCTCACCACCGCCCAGCGCGCCGCCGCCGACCGGACCTGGGCGTTCGGGCACGTGATCGTGGACGAGGCGCAGGAGCTGTCGCCGATGGCGTGGCGGCTGCTGATGCGCCGCTGCCCGAGCCGGTCGATGACGATCGTCGGCGACGTGGCGCAGACCGGCGCGCTCGCGGGCACGCCGTCGTGGGGCGAGGCCCTGGCGCCGTACGTGGCGGACCGGTGGCGGCTGGAGGAGCTGACGGTCAGCTACCGCACCCCGGCCGAGATCATGGCGGTCGCCGCCGACGTGCTCGCCGAGATCGACCCGGCGCTGCGGCCACCCCGCTCGGTACGCGCCACCGGCGTACCGCCGTGGGACCGGACCGTACCGGCGGACCGCCTGGTGGCCGAGCTTGTCGACGCGACCGCCCGGGAGGCCGCGTCGCTCGGCGACGGGCGGCTCGGCGTGCTGGTACCGACCGGCCGGGTGGCCGAGCTGGGTGGTGCGGTGGTGGCGGCGCTGCCGGAGGCGACGGTGGGCGAGCAGCCGGAGCTGGCGAACCGGGTGGTGGTGCTGACCACCGAGCAGGCGAAGGGCCTGGAGTTCGACTCGGTGCTGGTGGTCGACCCGGCCCGCATCGTCTCCGAGTCCCCGAGGGGCCACAGCGACCTGTACGTGGCCCTGACGAGAGCCACCCAGCGCCTGGGCATCCTCCGCACTCCTTAGCCCCCCCCACCCACCGATCGACGCAGAAAGGGGGCGGCATCGGTGCCGCCCCCTCCGTCGTTCCGCCTCGGTCAGCCCGGGTTGGGCCGGTTGTCGGTGAAGTTGCCGACCTGGGCACCCGTGGACGAGTTGTCGCTCGTGGAGCCACCGGCCGGGGTGCTCAGGCCACCCGTACCGGCGTCACCGGTAGTCGTCGGCGCCACCTTGCCCGGGTGCTTCTCGGGCTGCCGGGCCAGCCGGCGCACACTCGCCGGACCCGCAGTACCACCGGTCGTGGTCACCGCGCCCTGGCCCCGGGTCGGTCCGCCGTCGCGCAGCACCGTCGGGTCGACGGGTACGTCCGCCGGGTCGTCCGGGTCGAGTTCCTGCCGCATCCGCTCGACGTCGGTCTGCGGCACCGTGACCTCGTCCAGCGCGCCCTCGCCGTACACGCCTCCGGCGACCCGCTGCTCGGCCCGCCGGGCGGCGTCCTGCCGCATGTCGTCCTCACGCACGTCAACCACCTCGCAGCTCTCTCGGGGTATCGGTATGGCGTGCCCGAGGGTGGGTGGCTGAAACCGGAACCGGCGGCGGGAGGACCGGTGTGCGCCCCGGTGTCCGTTTCCGGCCGCGAGCCGAGCGCGGCGGCCATCAGATCGCCACCGGCGGTTACCTTGTCTCCGGCGAGGGGTAGACCCAGGGTGCCCCCGCCACCGAGCGCGAACCGCGCCGTGGCCGACCTGCGGTAGCGGGGCGAGGGTATGCAGGTACGACTCATCAAATCCTGAGGAGGACCAGATGAGCACGCAGGCTGCATCCACCAGGCCGATGAACCGGCCGATGTCCGACGTCCAGAACCGGTCGAGCATGCAGGACACGTCGACCCGGCACATGCCGTCGATGCACGACGGCCACCGGGAGCAGATGCCGTCCCCGGGTACGGAGACGAAGCAGGCGTTCCTGACCACCGAGTTCTGGGTGTACGCCGCAGCTGTCGCACTCGTCGCGATCGCCGCGTTCTGGAAGGGCACCACCGCCAACGGCCTGAACATCAACAACCCGAACCAGGCCTGGTGGTACCTGACCGCGCTGACCGGCGCGTACCTGGTCAGCCGTGGCCTGTCGAAGGCGGGCAGCGCGCGCCGCTCCGGCAAGGAGCGCCGCGGACGTTGATCCGACGCCGCGCGAACGGCGACGCCCCCGGGATCCGTCCCGGGGGCGTCGTCGCGTGTGCTCACTCCTCGCCGAAGTCCCCGAAGTCGTCGCCGCCGCCGTCGAACGCGTCCTCGATCATCTCCCCGGCGATCATGCCGCCGGCGACACCCAGCGCGGCGCCCGCGACCACGCCGCCCATGCCCGGGCCGCGCCGCCCGTGGCCGGCGTAGCCATGACCCGGGTAGCCGTGGCCGCCTCCGTGCGGCATGCCGAAGCCCTGGGCCCGCATGCTGCCGTAGCGGCCGGTGGTCTCCCGCAGCCAGCCGTCGACGACCTGCACCCAGTCGGTACGGGCCGCGTCGGTGTGCGGGACCGAGTAGCGGCCGATGACGTCGTGCCCGGCGCTGAGGAAGCCGCCGCGCTTGTCGCACTCCAGGATCACCTCGACGCCCTGCTGGCTGGTCACGAACGTCAACTCGACCTCGGTGACCGTCTGCGCGTACTGCGGCGCGGCGAAGAACTCGATCTCCTGGTAGAACGGGAGCGTCTGCGGCACGCCGTAGATGTGGCCCCGCTCCAGGTCGGCGTTCTTGAACCGGAAGCCGAGCGCCTGGAACGCCTCCAGGATCCGCTCGTGGATCGGCAGCGGATGCACCGACACCTGGTCCAGGTCCGACTTGTCGACCGCGCGGGCGACCGCCAGTTCGGTACGCAGGCCCATGGTCATGCCGCGCAGGCGCTGGCCGTACACGTCGGTGATCGGGGTCTCCCACGGCACCGGCATCTGGAACGGGATCGACAGCTGCTGCTTCGGCGCCAGTTCGAACGCGCCGCTGACGGGCAGCCGGTGGAACTCCATGACGCCCGCGTACTCGTGGTCGCCACCCTCGATCTCGACGCGGGTGACCAGGCCGAGGTTGATCTGCTCGATGCGGGCCGGGCTGTCGCCGCCGACCAGGTTGACGTGTCCGTCCAGGGTCAGGCCCGGCCGGGTGTTCGGGTTGGTGAGCACCGTGTCGACGCTCGGGCCACCCACGCCGAACGCGCTCAACATCTTCTTGAAGACCATCGGTCACTCCCGCTGAACGGCACTCCGACATGGACCGTCGGACGCTTCGTCAGGGCACCCTAGACGGCAGGGCTGAGAACTGTCTGTGAGGCACGCCGTGGGCTCAGTCCGCCCGGACCACCACCAGTTCGCCGACCTGCTCGCCGAGTTGCCGGCGGGCCTCCGGCGGCAGGCCGCCGTCGGTGATCAGTACGTCGGCCTCCTCCAGCGGTGCGATGGTGGCGATGCCGATGGTCTCCCACTTGGTGTGGTCGGCCAGCACCACCAGCCGCCGCGCGGACCCGATCAGCCGCCGGTTCACCGCCGCCTCCAGCAGGTTGGGCGTGGTGAAGCCGGTACGCGGGCTCATCCCGTGCACGCCGAGGAAGAGCAGGTCGACGTTGAGGGCGGCGATGGCCGCCTCGGCGACCGGGCCGGTCAGCGCGTCCGACGGGGTACGGATGCCACCGGTCAGCACCACCGTCTGGTCGGCGCGGGGGTTCTGGTAGAGCGCGTCGGCCACCGGGATGGAGTTGGTGACCACTGTCAGCCCGCGTACCTCGGCCAGCCGGGCGGCCAGCGCGGCGGTGGTGGTGCCGGCGGAGAGCGCGACCGCCATCCCCGGCTCGACCAGGTCGGCGGCCCGCTCCACGATGGCGCGTTTCTCGGCCTGCTGCCGGACGGACTTGGCGGCGAAGCCGGGCTCCTCGGTGGAGCCGGGCCCGGCCAGTGTCGCGCCGCCGTGCACCTTGTCGATGAGGCCGCGGTCGGCGAGCACCTCCAGGTCGCGGCGGATCGTCATGTCGGACACCCCGAAGCGGCTGACCAGGTGCGAGACCCGGACGCCGCCGCGCTGGCGGATCAACTCCAGGATGGCGCTCTGCCGTTGCTGGGCGAGCATGGGGACCTCCTCGGCGCGAACGGCCACGTACCGGTCAGGCGGTCGCGGGCACCGGTGCGGGCTCCTCGCGGACCACCGCCACCTCACCCGCCGGCACCTCCAGGGTGCCGTCACACCTGACGCCGCCGAGCAGCTCGACGCCGCTGACCGCCAGCCGTGCCGGCTCGGTGGTGTGGTTGACCACGAACAGCCAGCTCCGGTCCGCCGAGCGGCGGCGGACCACCTCCACCCCGGGCGGCGCGCTCACCGGTGCACGGACGCCGGTCTCGTCGAGCAGGCGGGCCACCAGCCGGTCGGTGGCCTCGTCGTCGAGGCGGGTGCCGACGTACCAGGCGGCGCCCGCGCCGACGGCGTTGCGGGTCAGCGCCGGCACGCCGGGCAGCGGCCCGTCGGTGTACGCGGCCAGCACCTCCGCGCCCTCGGCGTGCAGCCACTCGGTCCACACGTCGGCGTGGGCGCCGTCGTCGAGGCGTACCGTCTCGCCGTCGCGCAGCGGGAAGAACTCCTCGACGCGTACGCCGAGCAGATCGCGGAACGCGCCGGGGTAGCCGCCGAGCCGGATGTGGTCGTGCTCGTCGACGATGCCGCTGAAGTAGGTGACCACAGCGGTGCCACCGGCCTCCACGAACCGGCGCAGCGCGTCGGCGTCGGCGTCGCGGACGAGGTAGAGCGTGGGCGCCAGGACGAGCCGGTAGCGGGACAGGTCGGCCGACGGGTGCACCACGTCGGCGGTCACCCCGGCCCGCCAGAGCGCGGCGTGCAGCGCCGACAACCGGTCGGTGTAGGTGACGTCGACGCTGGGATGGGAGTCGAGTTCGGCGCCCCACCACGCCTCGTAGTCGAACAGGATCGCCACGTCGGCGTCGACGCGGCTGCCGCGTACCTCGGCGAGCGCGCGCAGGTCGGCGCCGAGCCGGCAGACCTCGCGGAACACCTTGGTGTCCGGCCCGGCGTGCGGGACCAGCGCGGAGTGGAACTTCTCCGCGCCGGCCCGGGAGGCCCGCCACTGGAAGAACAGCACCCCGTCGGCGCCGCGCGCGACGTGGGCGAGGCTGTTGCGGCGCATCTGGCCGGGCGTCTTCGCCACATTGCGGGGCTGCCAGTTCACAGCGCTGGTGGAGTGCTCCATCAGCAGCCACGGCGCGCCACCGGCGACGCCCCGGGTGTGGTCGGCGGCCAACGCGAGGTTGACCTGCGGCTGCGGGTCGGCGGCGGTGAGGTAGTGGTCGTTGGCGACCACGTCCACGTCGGCGGCCCAGGAGTGGTAGTCCAGGTACTTGATGCCGGTGCCGATCATGAAGTTCGTGGTGACCGGTTGCGGGACGAGCCGGTTCAGCAGTTCCCGCTCGGCGCGCAGCTGGGCGCGTTGCTCGTCGGAGGAGAACCGCAGGAAGTCCAGTTGCTGCGTGGGGTTGGCGAACGTCGGCGCGGTACGTGGCGGGTTGATCTCGGCCCAGTCGTGGTAGCGCTGGCTCCAGAACGCGGTGCCCCAGGCCGCGTTGAGCGAGTCCAGGTCGCCGTAGCGCTCGCGCAGCCAGCCGCGGAACGCCTCGGCGCTGACGTCGCAGTAGCAGTGCACGTTGTGGCAGCCGAGTTCGTTGGAGACGTGCCAGAGCACGACGGCGGGGTGCCGCGCGTATCGCCGGGCGACGGCCTCGACCAGCGCGAGCGAGTGGTCCCGGAACACCGGCGAGCTGGGGCAGTACGCCTGCCGGCCGCCGGGCCAGAGCACCGTGCCGTCGGCCCGGCGGGGCAGCGTCTCCGGGTGCCGGTGTGCCAGCCACGGTGGCGGGCTGGCGGTGGCGGTGGCCAGGTCGACGCTGATGCCGCCGTCGTGCAGCAGGTCGATCGCCCGGTCCAGCCAGTCGAAGACGTACCGGCCGGGGGTGGGCTCGAGCAGGGCCCAGGAGAAGATGCCGACCGAGACCAGGTTGACCCCGGCCCGGCGCATGAGGTCGACGTCCTCGGTCCACGTCTGCTCGGGCCACTGCTCCGGGTTGTAGTCGGCGCCGTACCAGATGCCCTCACCGTGCCAGTTCCGCATGACAGCAGAGGTTGCCCCCGAACAGCACCCAAGTCAACACTTTCCAACATCGACTGAAGTTCCAACGTTTACCGGCTCTTTGCCCTGCCGCACCGGCAACGGCGACGCCTTTTTGCCCTCTTGACAGCGCCGCGCGAGGGGGTAGCTTCAAGCGCCACCGGCTGTTTTTGTTCGGACGTGTGGATTCTCGGTGGATCTGCGGCGGCCGACACGAACACCGCTCCCCGCCAACGATCACGGTCCATGAGCGCAGCGCACCTCTTCCACGCAGGAGGCACCATGTCCCGTCCCCGCTCGCAAGCCGAATACCTCGCCCGGCTCGTACCCCCGTCCGTCGCCGGCCTGAACCGGCGCTCGCTGCTCGCCGGCGCGGCCGGCGCGGGGGCGCTGCTCGGCACCGGTCTGCTCGCCGGCTGCGGCGACTCCGACTCCGGTTCCGGCGGCGACGCCAAGAGCGTCTCGCTCGGCTCGAACCAGTCGGACCCGAAGCCCAAGGACGTCGTCGCGAAGGTGATGGACGGCTTCAAGACGTCCGCCGGCGTGACCGTCAACATCAACACGGTCGACCACAACACGTTCCAGGAGAACATCAACAACTACCTGCAGGGCAAGCCGGACGACGTGTTCACCTGGTTCGCCGGCTACCGGATGCGGTTCTTCGCCGCCAAGGGCCTGGCCGGTGACCTCAGCGACGTGTGGGGCAAGCTCGACGGCTACTCCGACGCGTTCAAGAAGGCGTCCACAGGCGACGACGGCAAGCAGTACTTCGTGCCCGCGTCGTACTACCCGTGGGCCGTCTTCTACCGCAAATCGGTGTGGCAGCAGCGCGGCTACGAGGTGCCCAAGACGCTCGACGACCTCAACGCGCTCGGCGCGCAGATGAAGAAGGACGGCCTGAACCCGGTCGCGTTCGCGGACAAGGACGGCTGGCCCGCGATGGGCACGTTCGACATCCTCAACCTGCGGATCAACGGCTACCAGTTCCACATCGACCTGATGGCCGGCAAGGAGGCGTGGACCTCCGACAAGGTGAAGAAGGTCTTCGACACCTGGGCCGGGCTGCTCCCCCTGCACCAGCCGGACTCGCTCGGCCGCACCTGGCAGGAGGCCGCGCAGTCGCTGCAGCAGAAGAAGAGCGGCATGTACCTGCTCGGCCTGTTCGTCGGCCAGCAGTTCAGCGGCGCCGACCTGGAGGACCTGGACTTCTTCACGTTCCCCGAGGTCGACTCCACGATCGGCGCGAAGGCCCTGGACGCCCCGATCGACGGCTACATGATGGCCCGCAAGCCGAAGTCCAAGGACGCGGCGGAGAAGCTGCTGACGTACCTCGGCTCGAAGGAGGCGGCGGACATCACGGTCAAGAACGACCCGAGCACGCTCGTCGCCAACAGCGGCGCGGACACCGGCGCCTACACCGCGCTGCAGAAGAAGGCGGCCGAGCTGGTCGGCTCCGCCACCGAGATCGCCCAGTTCCTCGACCGCGACACCCGGCCGGACTTCGCCTCCACCGTGATGATCCCGGCGCTGCAGCAGTTCATCAAGGACCCGAAGGACATCAGCGGGCTGCTCACCAGCATCGAGAACCAGAAGAAGTCGATCTTCACCAGCTGACGGCGGAAGGGGGAAGGACATCATGTCCGACCTGCCCCTGATCCAAGCGGATCGCGCCGTGCCGCCGCCGGCCGCGACCACCACCAAGGGTGGTCGCGGCCGCCGGCTACGGCTCCTGTCCCGCACCGACCGCGTGGTCATCACGCTCATGGTGCTGGTACCCCTGCTGCTCGTCGCCGGCCTGGTCTGGCTGCCCGCGGTGGCGACGGTGCTGCTCTCCGGCACGAACTGGGACGGCATCGGCCCGATCTCCGAGATCGAGTGGGTCGGGGTCAAGAACTACGACGACGTGGTGAACATCTACCCGCCGTTCGTCCCCGCGGTGCAGAACAACCTGCTCTGGCTGGCCGCGCTGTTCGTGGTGGCCACCCCGTTCGGCATGTTCCTCGCCGTGCTGCTCGACAAGGAGATCCGCGGCAGCCGCTTCTACCAGACCGCGCTCTACCTGCCGGTGGTGCTGTCGCTGGCGCTCATCGGCTTCGTCTGGCAGCTCATCTACAGCCGCGACCAGGGGCTGCTCAACGGCGTGTTCGGCGGCGAGACCGACTGGTACGGCGACCCGAACGTCAACATCTGGGCCGTACTGGTGGCGGCCGGCTGGCGGCACGTCGGCTACATCATGCTGCTCTACCTGGCCGGCCTGAAGGGCGTCGACCCGTCGTTGCGCGAGGCCGCCGCGGTGGACGGCTCCTCGGAGACCAGCACGTTCTTCCGGGTCGTCTTCCCGGTGATGCGGCCGATCAACATCATCGTGCTGGTGGTGACGGTGATCGAGTCGCTGCGCGCGTTCGACCTGGTCTGGGTCATCAACAAGGGTCGCAACGGGCTGGAGCTGATCTCCGCGCTGGTCACCCAGAACGTGGTGGGCGAGGCGAGCCGGATCGGCTTCGGCTCGGCACTGGCGACGATCATGCTGGCCGTCTCGCTGGTCTTCATCACCATCTACCTCTGGACCGTGATGCGGGAGGACAAGCGATGACCGCCGTCTCCGCCGGCCGCCGCCGCCCCGTGCGGCCCGCCCGGGTCGCGCTGCACCTGTTCCTGGGTACGGTCGCCGTGGGCTGGCTGTTCCCGATCCTGTGGGCGGTGCTCACCTCGTTCCGCTCCTACGAGTACACCGCCGCCAACGGTTACGTGTCACTCGGCGGCTGGACGATCGACAACTACGTCACCGCCTGGCGTACCGCCGAGTTCGGCAAGCACTTCCTCAACTCGGCGTACATCACGATCCCGGCGGTGCTGCTCACGCTCTTCCTCGCCTCGTGCGTGGCGTTCGTGATCGCCCGCTTCAGCTGGAAGCTCAACATCGCGCTGCTCGGCCTGTTCACCGCGGCGAACCTGCTGCCGCAGCAGGCGCTGCTCATCCCGCTGTTCCGGATGTTCACCGAGATCCCGCTGCCGGCCTGGATGAGCGACTCGGAGCTGCTGTACGACAGCTACTGGGGACTGATCCTGGTCAACGTCGCGTTCCAGTGCGGCTTCTGCGTGTTCGTGCTCAGCAACTACATGAAGGCGCTGCCGCACGAGCTGTACGAGGCCGCGATGGTCGACGGTGCGAACGTGTGGCGGCAGTACTGGCAGGTGACGCTGCCGCTGTGCCGTCCGGCGCTGGCCGCGCTCGCCACGCTCGAGGTCACCTGGATCTACAACGAGTTCTTCTGGGCCACAGTGCTCATGCGGACCGGCGACAAGTTCCCCGTCACCAGTTCGCTGAACAACCTGCGCGGCGAGTTCTTCACCGACAACAACCTGGTCTCGGCCGGCTCCGTGCTGGTCGCGATCCCCACCCTGGTGATCTTCTTCCTGCTCCAGAAGCAGTTCGTCCGGGGTCTGACGCTGGGAGCCTCCAAGGGATGACGATCGTCCACCTGCGCCGCGCGCGGACCAGCCTGGTGCTCGACGCACGCGGCCCGGGGCTCCCCCGGGTCGTGCACTGGGGCGCCGACCTCGGCCCGCTGCCCGACGGGGATCTGCCCGCGCTCGTCGACGCCACGGTGCCGCCGGTGGTGCCGAGCAGCTTCGACGCGCCGACGGTGCTGTCGCTGCTGCCCGAGGCCAGTGCCGGGTGGAGCGGGCGGCCCGGTCTCGCCGGTCACCGCGACGGCCGGGACTGGTCGACGGCGTTCCGCCTCACCGGCCTCGACGTGCACGACGACCTCGCGGCGCCGCCGCCCCACCTGTTAGGAGGGGACCCTTCACATGCACCAGGCGTTAACAAGGGGCCCTTCCTTACCTCCGGGCGGGTGGTGGTGCGGGCGGCGGACCCGGGCGCGGGGCTGAGCCTGACCGTCGAGATCACGTTGGACGCGGCGGGTGTGCTGACCCTGCGGCACCGGCTGCGCAACGACGGCGACGGCCGGTACGAGCTACGGGAACTGACGCCCGTACTGCCGGTGCCGGCGGTCGCCACCGAACTGCTCGACCTGACCGGCCGCTGGTGCCGGGAACGCGCCCCGCAGCGGCACCCGTGGCCGATGGGCGCCTGGGTACGCGAGGGACGGCACGGCCGTACCGGCCACGACGCCACGCTGCTGCTGGTCGCGGGCACTGCTGGATTCGGGTTCCGGCACGGCGAGGTGTGGGCGGTGCACACCGCGTGGAGCGGCGACCACGTCACCGCCGCCGAGCGCCGTCCGACAGGCGAGTCCACGCTCGGCGGCGGTGAGCTGCTCGCACCCGGCGAGATCGTGCTGGGGCCGGGCGAGGAGTACGCCACTCCCCTGCTCTACGCGGCGCACTCGGCCGACGGGCTGGACGGGCTCAGCGACGCGCTGCACACCCACCTGCGGGCCCGTCCGTCGCACCCGCGTACGCCGCGGCCGGTGACGCTGAACGTGTGGGAGGCGGTCTACTTCGACCACGACCTGGACCGGCTGCGGACACTGGCCGACCGGGCCGCCGAGGTCGGGGTGGAACGCTTCGTGCTGGACGACGGCTGGTTCCGCGGCCGGCGGCACGACCAGGCCGGGCTCGGCGACTGGTGGGTCGACGGCGAGGTCTGGCCGGACGGGTTGCAGCCGCTGATCGACCACGTACGCGGGCACGGCATGCAGTTCGGGCTCTGGGTGGAGCCGGAGATGGTCAACCCCGACTCCGACCTGTTCCGCGCCCACCCGGACTGGGTGCTCCAGGCGCCGGGCCGGCTGCCACCACCGTGGCGGCACCAGCAGGTGCTCGACCTGGCCCACCCGGACGCGTACGCGTACCTGCTCGCACGGCTCGACGCGGTGCTGAGCGGGCACGACGGGCTCGCGTACCTGAAGTGGGACCACAACCGCGACCTCACCGAGGCCGGGCACGCCGGACGGCCGGGGGTGCACGCGCAGACCCTCGCGGTCTACCGGCTGCTCGACGAGCTGCGCGCCCGGCACCCGGAGGTCGAGATCGAGAGCTGCTCCTCCGGCGGCGCCCGGGTCGACCTGGAGATCCTGCGCCGTACCGACCGGGTCTGGGCCAGCGACTGCAACGACGCGTTGGAACGGCTGTCCATCCAGCGCTGGACCGGTCTGCTGCTGCCGCCGGAACTGATCGGCACGCACATCGGGCCGGAACGCTCGCACACCACGCACCGCGTGCACGACCTGAGCTTCCGCGCGGTGACCGCGCTGTTCGGCCACCACGGCATCGAGTGGGACATCAGCGCGATCGAGCCCGGCGAACGGGCCGAACTCGCCGCCTGGGTCGCGCTGCACAAGCGGCTGCGCCCGCTGCTGCACGGCGGCCGGGTGGTCCGGGTCGACCACCCGGACCCGGCCGTGCAGGCCCACGGCGTGGTCGCCCATGACGGCTCCCATGCGGTGTACGCGGTCAGCCGGGTCGCCACCTCCGCGGCCCAGGTGCCGGGCGCGGTACGGCTGCCAGGGCTGGACCCGCAGCGGCGTTACCGGGTCCGCCCGCCCGCCGAGGCGCCGGAGCCGGCGATGCTGGAGCTGTCCCCGCCGGGCTGGCTGGCCTGGCCCGGTGACGGCATCACGGTGACCGGTTCGGTGCTGGGGTCGGTCGGCCTGCAACTGCCCGCTCTCCACCCCGAACAGGCCCTGCTGCTGGAGGTGGTCGCGGCCTGACCCCGTCCACCCCGGTGATCAAGGAGTTCGTGTCGCCGCCGGCGTCCGAACGGGACACAAACTCCTTGATCAACCGGTTGGGGGGTCAGGCGGGGGTGCAGGTCACCGCGGGGGTGGAGTTGGTGCCCTGCCAGGTGCCGATGAAGCCGAAGCTGGTGCTCGCGCCCGCGCCGAGGCGGCCGTTGTAGTCGACGTTGCGGGCGGTGTACGCCGATCCGCTGTTGCTGACGCTCGCGTTCCACGCCTGGGTGACGGACTGGCCGTTGGCGTACGTCCAGCGGACCGTCCACCCGGTGATCGCGGCGGTTCCGGCGGTCACCTTGACCTCACCCTGGAAGCCGCCCTGCCACGAGTTGCCGACGGTGTAGGTGGCGGTGCAGCCACCGGACGGC
This sequence comes from Micromonospora sp. CA-248089, assembly GCF_050948515.1. Taxonomy (NCBI): domain Bacteria; kingdom Bacillati; phylum Actinomycetota; class Actinomycetes; order Micromonosporales; family Micromonosporaceae; genus Micromonospora; species Micromonospora sp. CA-248089. The sequence continues at coordinate 1,797,177 of NZ_CP192016.1, read as the reverse complement.
GGGGGCGTGGTGGGCGGCGGCGGGGTCGGGCTGACGGTCGGGCTGGTCGTCGGGCTCACGGTGGGGCTGACAGTCGGGGTGACGGTCGGGGTGGTGCTCGCGTACACCGACGCTTCCCGGGAGGTGGCGGCGATGCCGTTGGCGCCGTTGAAGATCCGCTGACCCCAGCTGGTGAGCTGGGCCGGGTTGAACGCGGTCGTCATGTCCAGGTACTCCACGCCGCCGCCGTTGCCGCTCCACGACCAGCCGAGGTAGCCGATGCCGTTGGCCTGGGCGTACGCCATGATGGCGTCCTCGTCCGGGTTGCCGTCGGAGTGGTTGAAGCCGAACTCGCCGACCACGATGGGCAGCCCGGCGGTCCGGAACCGGCCCAGGTAGTCGCTGATCTCGGCGGCGGTGTCGAAGACGCCGTACATGTGGATGGAGAAGACGGTGTTGCGCTGCGCGTCGGCGGCGAAGACGGTGCCCGCGTTGTCGCGCATGGTGAACGACCAGTCCTGGCCCCAGTTCGGCGCGTCCACCATGATCGTGTGGGTCAGCCCGGCGGCGCGCAGCCGCTTGATCGCGTTCGAGGTGTCGGTGGTCCAGGCGCTGTAACCCTGGTTGCCGAACGGTTCGTTGCCGATGTTCACGATGACGTACTTCTCCTGGCCCTTGAGCACGTCGGCGATGCTCAGCCAGTAGTCGGTGGCCTTCGCCAGCGAGGCGGCGGCGCCCTCCTCGCCGTACCCGGTGGTGTCGTGCACCTCCAGCACGCAGATCAGCCGGTTGGCCTTGCACAGCGAGATCACGTTCGCCACGTCGGCGGCGCTGTTCTTCGTCCACCGGTCGCCGCTGGCGAGCACCACCCGGACGGTGTTCGCGCCCAGTGCCTTGATGTCGGCAAACGAGCTGGTCTGCTGCGGGTACCAGGTGTGCGCGTGGTTGACCCCGCGCATGACGAACTCGACGCCGCCTGCGTCGTAGAGCCGTCCGTTGGAGACGGAGAACCCGGTGGCGGCGTGGGCCGGCTGCCCGAGGGCGAAGACGGCGGCGAGGGCCGTCAGCAGGACGGCGCCCGCGACGGAGAGCAGTTTCTTCATGGCTGTCCTCAGGGGAAGGTCTCCCCCCGTGCCCGAGCGGGGGTGCGGTGACGGTGACGAGGTGGTGGCGACTGAGCCCGGTAGTCGCCGCCCGGTTCCCGAACGGACGCAGGCATCAGCGTAGGGCGATGGAAGGCGGGAGGCAACCGGTTAAGCGGGATCGGCCGGGAGGCGACACCGCTTGACGTGCCCACCTGAACTGAACCGGTTAAGAGACGAATGCGAAAGCGGACAGCAGGGTTGACCCGCGCCGCGCGGGGTATCCGTGGACGATCCGCCCGGGAAGGAGACGTGCCATGGTCAACGTCGGTTACACCCTCATGTGCGAGCAGGCCGGCCCGAAACAACTGGTCGACCACGCCGTACGCGCCGAGGCCGCCGGCTTCGACCATCTGGTCATGTCCGACCACTACTACCCCTGGCTGGAGTCCCAGGGCCACTCCCCGTACGCCTGGTCGGTGCTCGGCGCGGTCGCCCACGCCACCAGCCGGGCCGAGCTGATGTCGTTCGTGACCTGCCCGATCCGGCGGTACCACCCGGCGGTGGTGGCGCAGAAGGCCAGCACCATCGGGGTGCTCTCGGACGGACGGTTCACGCTGGGCCTCGGCGCCGGGGAGAACCTGAACGAGCACGTGGTGGGCGGGTGGCCGCACGTGCAGCAGCGGCACGAGATGTTCGAGGAGGCGCTGCAGATCATCCGGCCGCTGCTCAACGGCGAGACGCTGACGTTCTCCGGCAACCACTTCGACGTGCCGGACGCGTACGTCTGGGACCGTCCGGAGCGGCCGGTGCCGATGGCGGTGGCCGCGTCCGGCCGGCAGTCGGCCACGCTGGCCGCCGAGTACGCCGACGCCATGATCGCCACCGACCCGCTGTCCCACCTGATCGACATGTACGAGGAGGCGGGCGGCGCGGGCCGGCCCCGCTACGGGCAGGTGGCCATCTGCTACGGCCCGGACGAGGACGAGTGCCGCAAGATCGTGCACGACCAGTTCCGCTGGTTCGGCCTGGGCTGGAAGGTCAACGCCGACCTGCCCGGCCCCGAGTCGTTCGACGCGGCCACCCAGTTCGTCCGGGAGGAGGACGTGGCCGAGGGCATCTCCTGCGGCCCGGACACCGACCGGCACGTCGAGGCGTTCAAGAAGTTCGTCGACGCGGGCTTCACCCACGTCGCGCTGGTCCAGGTGGGCGGCGACACCCAGCCGATGTTCCTCGACTGGGCCCAGGAGGAACTGCTGCCCCGGCTGCGCGAGCTGTGACAGTCGCACCGCTACCTCCCCCGCTGAGGAGTTGACGCCATGCGTATCGGGAACACCGAGATCCGTCCCGCCGGGGGCGGGCTCGGCTGCCTGCTGATGATCCTCTTCTCGATCGTCGCCTCGGTGGTGCTCACCGTGCTGCTCAACCTGGTCCTGTAGAACCCGGCCCGGCGCGCGCGACGGCGACCCCAGAATGGGGCATGCCCCTGCTGACCGCGCTGCCGCTGGCGCTGGAGATGGTCGCCGGGTCGAAGCTCGTCAGCGCCGTCGTCCTCGCCGCCGGCCGTCACCCGCGACGCAGTTCGGCCGCCTTCCTGGCCGGCGTGACAGTCGGCGTGCTCGGGCCGTTAACGCTCTGGTACGCGGCCTTCCGGGTGCTGCGGCACACCGCCGTGCACGGCATCGGGGCAGGTGGCAGCCGCCGGCTCATCGACTGGATCGTGCTGGGCCTGCTGGTCGTCCTCATGGTGGTCACGTTCCGCAGGCGGCGGCGCGACCGGCCGCCGGGGTGGCTGCGCCGGTTGCAGGACCCGCGGCCCGCGTACGCCTTCGGTCTGGGGCTGCTGCTCGCCGTCGCCGTGCCGAGCGACGAGCTGGTCATGGCGTCGGTCGCGGGCAGCATGGCCGGGCACGGCCGGCCGTGGTGGCACCTGCTGCCGTTCGTGGCGCTCACCGTGCTGCTGCTGGCCCTGCCGCTGCTCACGCTGCTGATCTTCGGCGAGCGCGCGGAGCGGCTGCTGCCCGCCTTCCGGTCCTGGACCGACAGGCACTCCTGGCTGGTCAGCGAGGCCGTCATCGGAATCTTCGCGGCCTTCGTGGTGGCCGACCTGGCGGGGTCGTTCAGCCGGCCGTGAGGTCCACGTCGGCCAGCACCGGGTAGTGGTCGGACGCCGAGTCGGCGTCACCGTCGCGGACCACCCGGACCGCGCGGACCCGATCGGCCAGCGCCGGGGTGGCGAGCAGGTAGTCCAGCCGCATCCCGGCGAACTCGGCGCCGCCGTGCCGGGTCGGCACGGTCAGGCCGCCGGGTTCGTCGCCGCCGGAGCGCGGCCACAGGTCGACCAGCCCGGCGTCGAGCAGCCGGGCCACCGCGCGGGTGTCCACGGTACGGCCGTCGCGGCGCAGGTGCCGCCGCCGGTACGCCGTCGCCAGCCCGGCAAGCCGGGCGGTGTGGTCAACGGCGGGTTCCAGCGTGTTCAGATCCCCGGCGAGCAGCGCCAGCTCTCCCCCGGTACGCCGTAGCGCGGCGGCGAGCCAGTCCGCCTCCATCCGCCGCCGCCCACCCGTGTACGGGTACAGGTGCGTGCTGAGCACGGTGAGCGGGCCCGCGCCGGTGGCCACCTGCACCCGGGCGGCGGCGTGGTGGAACGGGCGGCGGACCCGGCCGACGCGCAGCACCCGCCACGGCGGGCGGACCAGCACCGCCACCGGCTGGCCGAAGCAGGAGCGGGCAAGGTACGCGGCCATCCCGAGCCGGTCGGCCAGCCCGCCCAGCGTGGCGTCCATGCCACGCAGTTCCTGCAGCGCCAGCACGTCGGGGCGCTGCGCGGTGACGACCGAGACGATCCGGTCCCGGCGGTCGGTGCCGTCGCCGTCCCGCCCGCCGGTCCGGATGTTCCAGGTCATCACCCGCAGCATCGGCTCAGTCCGGCCGGGCGGCCTTGGCCAGCTCGTCGTCCAGCTCGTCCACCTGTTCGGACTCGATCGCCGGCTGGTTGCCCTCGGCCACGTCGGCGTTGGGCCGGATCACCCAGTACAGCAGCGACAGCCAGAGCGCGCCGAGCAGGATCGCGCCCATGAAGTCGGTCGGGTGGTGCATGCCCCGGTACATCCGGGAGGTGGCCACGCCGACCGGCATCAGCACGGCCATGCCCACGAACAGCCACCGCCACCACCTGTCGGTACGCGGGAACACGATGACCGCCATGGCGACCCAGAGGCAGATGGTCGCCGCGATGTGCCCGGACGGGAACGACGAGGTGGGCATCGGCCCGTCCAGGTTCTCCACCGGCGGCCGGGGCCGGTCCACCACGCGGGCGCTGGCCAGGAACAGGCTCAGCTCGCCGAACATCGCCAGCACCACGTACAGCACCGGGCGCCACCGCCGCCACACGGCCAGCACGATCGGGCAGAACACCAGCGAGACCAGCAGGATGGCGTGGGTGTCGCCGAACTTGCTCCACCACCAGCTCAGCTCGGTGAGCACGTCGGTGTGCCGCTCGGCGAACCAGCGCGGCACCTCGGTGTCGAGCGTGTCGAAGAACGTGCCCTTGGCGTGGTAGCTGACGAACATGCCGAACGCGTAGAGCACACCGAAGACGAGCACCCAGCCGACCAGCAGCTCGGCCACCGCCGAGCGGGGGTGCTCCAGCACCTTCTCCTCGTCCGGCGCGAGCGCCAGGTCCTCGCCCGCCTCCGGCTCCAGCCCCTCGCGCAGCGGCGGCACCGGCCGGCCGCGCTCGCGCCGCCACAGCCGGAAGGCGTACGCGGTGACGCCCAGCCAGGCCGCGCCGAGCAGCCAGCCGCCGATCACGTCGGACACGAAGTGCACGCCCAGCGCGATCCGGGTCAGCCCGACCAGGAAGATCAGCACGCCGGCGACGGCGATGGCGGGCTTGCGCCAGCGCGGCGACATGGCCGGCAGGAACACCAGCAGCAGCGCCCCGTACGCGACGAACGAGCCGAGCGCGTGACCACTGGGGAAGCTGTTGCCCGGCGCGCTGGCGATCGGCACGTCCACCACCGGGCGCAGCCGCCCGACCAGCGCCTTGAGCGACGGGTCGAGGATCAGCCCGCCGACGCCGGTGACGATCAGGTAGACCGCCAGCCGGGACTGGCGGCGGATCAGCAGGCCCACCACGGCGATGGTGATCAGCCAGATCAGCACCGGCCGTCCGCCCAGGTCGGTGATCGCCTGGAGCACGGTGACCAGCGGGCCGTGCGGCGCCACCAGGTCGTTGAACCACTCGGCCACGGCGTGGTCGGCGTCGCCCAGCGGGCTCCACCGGAACCGGACCAGCATGAGCAGCACGCCGAACCCGACTCCCGCGCCGGCCACGGCGAGCAGGCCCGCGAGGCTCCGTTCGGCGAAATGGCCCAGCGGCCGGCGCCCGGCTTCCTTGACCGCGGTCACACCGCACCTCCCTTGTTCTTCTGCGAGGCGCGCTGTACCCGATCGGCGTGTCCCGTACACGCCGCACCGGCGTGGCGTCAGAGCGAGGTCATGTCACCGGTGTCGAAAAGTTCCTCGCGTTGCGCCTCCGGCTCCCACAGGTCCGGCTTGGCGGGCTCCTCCACGCCGATGCGCATCGCTTCGAGCTGGGCCGCGAAGGCCAGCCCGCCGAACAGCGCGATCCCGGTGAGGTTGGCCCAGAGCAACAGGGCCATCATGCCGGTCAGCGCGCCGTAGGTCTGGCCGAATCCGCCGCTGTACTTGACGTAGGCGGCGAGCAGCAGGCTGGCCAGCCACCAGATCGCGATGGCGATGGACGCGCCGAAGAAGAGCCAGGACAGGCCGGGCTGGCGGCGCCGGGGCGCGTGCCGGAACAGCACGGCGACGGCGAGCACGGTGAGGCCGAGGCTCAGCGGCCAGCGGATCACGTCCCACCCGGCCATGGCGAGGTCGCCCCACTCGTAGTGCCGCCGTACCGACTCGCCCATCGCCCGGCCGCCGACCAAAATCAGGAAGCCGGCCAGCGCGGGCACGCCGGCGACCACCGCGAGGACCGCGGCGCGCAGGTACTTCGCCAGCGCCGGGCGGTCCCGCTCGACGCCGTAGATCCGGTTGGCGCCCCGCTCGATCTGCGCCATCGTGGTGGTCAGCGCGACCAGGCCGGTGAGCAGACCGAGCGTCAGGGCCAGCTCACCGGCGTCCTCGGTACGCTCGCTGTCGGTCAGCAGGTCCTGCACCATGGCTTCGCTCTGGCCGGGCGTGATCGCCAGCACCGTGTCCGCGACGACCTTGCCGCCCTCGTCCACGCCCAGGTCGGTGATCAGACCGGTGAGCGCGATCAGGAACGGCACCACGGCCAGGCAGAGCTGCAACGCCAGCGCCCGGGAGTGGCTGAAGCCGTCGCCGTAGCGGAACCGGATGAACGCGTCCCGCAGCAGGCACCAGCCGCCGTGCCGGCGCAGTGTGTGCCAGGCGTCGTCGGCGGACAACTCGTTCTCGGTCATCAACCGGGTCTCGGGGACCAGCTTGGTGCTACTCACGCCGAGCCTCCTCGACCAGGTGCTCACCACGCTCGCCGACCGCGTCGGCGTCCTCCGCCAGGTCGGGGTGCTCCTCGGGACGCGGTACGCAGAGCCAGAGCGACTCCGGGCGGATGGTGGCCTTGAGCGAGCGGCCCGGCTCGATCAGGTCGCCGTCGAGCTGCCGGGGCTGCGCCCGGGTGCTGGTGATCTCGACCGACCGGGCCCGGAACACCTCCATGCCGGGCACCCGGTCCCGGCGGCGCAGCACCGCCCAGCCCATGGCGAGCCAGTGGCGCAGCGTACGCGGCGTCAGCACCGCCACGTCCAGCCAGCCGTCGTCCGGTTCGGCCTCGGTGAGCAGGCGTACCCCGCCCTGGAGGCGCCCGACGTTGGCGACCAGGACCGAGCGGGCCCGGCGGCGCAGCGGCGGCTTGCCGTCGATGCGCACCGACACCCGCATCGGCCGGTCGCGCAGGTGCCGGGCGGCGCCCACCACGTACGCCGGCCAGCCGATCCGCTTCTTCGTGGTCTCGGAGGTGGAGTCGAGCATCTGGGCGTCGAAGCCCATCCCGGCCATCACCGCGAAGCACTTGTCGCCGACCACGCCGACGTCGAGGCGGCGCATCCCGCGCTCGACGGCGACCTGGAGCCCGGCGGCCAGGTCGCCGGAGAGGCCGAGGTTGGCGGCCAGCAGGTTGCCGGTGCCCTGGGGCAGCACGGCCAGCGCCACGTCGGTGCCGGCCAGCGCGGTCACGCAGGCCATCACCGTGCCGTCGCCGCCACAGGCGAAGACGACCTCCGCGCCCGCCTTCACGGCCTGTTCCGCCTGCCCGCGGCCCGGGTCCTCGACTGTCGTCTCGTACCAGGTCGGGGCCGGCCACCCGGCGGCGGCGAGCGCGCCGTCCACGGTGCGGCGGAACTCGTCCAGGTCGGCCACCTTGACCGGGTTGACCACCACTGCCGAGCGCGGGGTGCGGTTCTCCGCGTTCACCGGGCGCTTGTCGTCTGCACCGTCCACGGCGTCAGTGTGCAGGACACGGGGCGTGACGGCGACCCGGCGCAGCGGGACGTTGCGAGGACCGCAAACAGGTTTGAAAACTCCGGTGGCCTCAGGCGGCCTCGCGCAGCGCCGCGTCGATGCGGCGTCGCAGGTCGTCGATGTCCGCGCCGGCCTCGGTCAGCACCAGCGCGGCCAGGCCGTTTCCCTCGCGGAGCAGGCCGAGCAGGATGTGTTCGGTGCCGATGTGCCGGTGGCGCAGCCGCAGCGCCTCGCGCAGCGACAGCTCCAGCACCTTCTTCGCCCGGGGCGAGAACGTGCCGTGGTGCGGCCGGCGACGCCACCACCGGCGCGGGCGCGGGGTCGCCTCGCGCAGCGCGTCGGGGCCGAAGGACTCCTCGATCCGGGCCACGATCGCGGCGAGGTCGATGCCGATCTCGCGCAGCGCCGCGGCGTCCGCCTCGCCGAGCCCGTCGACGCCCCGCGCGGCGTGGCGGGCCACCGCGGCGCGCAGGGCGTCGGCCTCGATGCCGCCGGCCGCCAGCAGCCGGGCGGCCAGGCTGTCGCTGTCGGCCAGTACGCCGAGCAGCAGGTGCTCGGTGCCGACCGGCCGCCGTCCCTCGGTGCGGGCCTCGTCGAGCGCGTGGTGCACCACGGCCCGGGCCCGGTCGGTGAATCGTTCGAACATCACGCCTCCCAGCTGTCGCGTACCGCCGGTCGTCCGGCGTGCTTCTTGTGGACCGCCTGCCGGCTGACCTCGAGGGCGTCGGCGATCTCCTGCCACGACCAGCCCTGTCGCCGGGCGTTGTCGACCTGGATCACCTCGAGCCGCTCCAGCAGCCGGCGCAGGGCGAGCACGGCACGCAGGCCGACCTTGGGGTCGGTGCTGCCGGCCGCCGCCGCGAGTTCCGTAGCCTGACTCATGCTGTCAATGTAGGTTGACAGGCTCCCGCGTGTCAACCCCGGTTGACACGCGGCCCGGCACGCCGCCCCGGGGCGGGACTATGCCCGGGGCGGGGTGGTTTTGTTCGCGGTGGACGTCCGGTCGAACTCGTCGCGGTTGCGGACGATGTCGCTCTGGTGATCACGGACCCAGTGCACGAGCCCGCTCACGGCCTCACTCAGTGAGTGGCCGAGCGGCGTCAGGGCGTACACCACCCTCGGGGGCACTTCCGGGTACGCGGTCCTGGTCACGAGCCCGTCGCGGTTGAGGGCGCGCAGCGTCTGGCCAAGCATCCGCTGGGAGATGCCGGCGACCTGCTCGTGCAGCGCGGTGAAGCGCAGCGGGCCGGACGCCAGGGCCGTGATGGTCAGCAGCGTCCACTTGTCGCCCACCCGCGCCAGCACGTCGCGGACGAGCTCGATCGTCTGAACGCAGTCCGGCGCGATCCCGCGCTGCGCAAGTTCGGCACCAAGGACGCTTGCCATGCTCTTCCGTTCCTCGCGCGTCAGTAGCTGACTTCAAAGTGCGTATCGGGCAGCCGGACTAAATCCGTTGGACGCATGTTTCTTACTAATCGTAACTGGCGTGCGGTCACCCGTTCGTGGCCGTGACAGCGGGAGGACGGCATGGTCCGGCACGACACGTTCACGATCACGCGGCACCTCGACGGGCCGCCGGGCGAGGTCTTCACCGCCTTCGCCGACTCCACGATCAGGCGCCGATGGTTCCGGCTTCCCGGCAGCGGCGCCTCGTACGAGCACGACTTCCGGGTGGGCGGTGGCGAGACGGCACGCAGCATCTTCACCTCGCTGGACACGGCACCCGAGCGACTGGAATACCGGTCGCGGTACATCGACATCGCGGACGCGCGCCGGATCGTCTACGGCTACGAGGCCGTCGTCGACGACGAACTGCGATGGACCTCGCTGGTCACCATCCGGCTCGGCGCCGAGACGACCGGAACCCGCCTGGAGTGGACCGAACAGGTGACCTTTCTCAGATACACGGGGGACGGCAGTTCCGACCTCGCGCACCTGCGCGGCGCCAGCGTGCTGCGGCTGAACGGACTGGACGCCGCCCTGCAATTCGAATCGACGAGAACGGATAACTCATGACGAACATCGGGATCATCCTCGGCAGCACCCGCCCCGGCCGGGTCGGTCACCAGGTGGCCGAGTGGGTGGCGAAGCACGGCAGCCGGCACGACGGCGTCGACGTCGAGGTGGTGGACGTCAAGGACTACGACCTGCCGGTCTTCGACGAGCCGCAGTCACCGCTACTCGGCTCCTACACCCACCCTCACACGTGGCGCTGGAGCAAGAAGATCGCCGAGTTCGACGGATACGTCTTCGTCACTCCGGAGTACAACCGATCGATTCCCTCGGCGCTGAAGAACGCCATCGACTACCTCTACGGCGAGTGGAACAACAAGGCGGCCGGATTCGTCTCCTACGGCAGCAACGTCGGCGGCGCCCGCGCGGTGGAACACCTACGCCTCATCACGGCAGGTCTTCAGCTGGCAGGCGTACGCACCCAGGTCAGCCTGTCACTCGCCACCGACTTCGCGGCATTCACGACGTTCACTCCTGGCGATCGCCACGACACCATGCTCCGCCAGCTCTTCACCGAGGTGGCCGTCTGGGCCGACGCGCTCGCGCCACTGCGCCGGCCCTGACCGTGCAGGCCGCTCACGACCACCGCCAGTACCAAAATGCGCCCTGAAGATTCCACACCCCGGCCCGTCCCGGTGTTAGGTTCCGCTGGTGTTCCGCCGCCGTCCGCTGGACCGGCCGGTCGAGTCCGCGCGCCGGCTCACCGCCGGCCGCCTCACCCTGGAGATCGCCGGGGGCAGCGTGGTCGGGCACCGCTACCCGGAGAACTACGACGTGCTGCACGTCGACCCCGACCTGCCGCTCGCCGTGGTCTGCGACGGGATGGGCGACGGCGAGGGCAGCCGGGTCGCCGGCACGACCGCCGCGGAGACGTTCGTGGCGCAGGTCCGCGCCGGCTGGCCCGCCGTCGGCGCCGCCGCGCTGCGGGCCGCCGTGGCCGAGACTCAACGGCGGGTACGCCAGGCCGGCGCCGCGCAGTCCGGCCTGACCGGGTGCACGCTCACCGCGCTCGTCATCGAGCCGGACAGCGACCAGGGCTGGCTGGTGCAGCTCGGCGACTCGCGGGCGTACCGGCTGCGCGACGGGCTGCTGGAACTGGTGACAGTCGACCACACCATGGCCTGGCTCGGCCTGCTGCACGGATGGTGGCCGGCCGACTCGCCGGAGGCGGCACGGGCGCGCTACCAGCTGCTGCGATACGTCGGCCACCCGGACCGGCCCGAGCCGGACCTGCTCGCCGTGCCGCTGCGCCGCGGCGACACCTGGCTGCTGTGCACCGACGGGATCAGCGACCAGCTCGGCTACCACCGGCTGCGGGACCTGCTCGCCGCTCGGCGCGACCCGGCGCGCACCGCCGAGGCCCTGCTCGCCGCCAGCCTGGACGAGGGCGGCGAGGACAACGCCACCGCCGTCGTGCTGCGCGTCCACCCGGCGCTGCCCGCCCCGCGCTGACCGCCAGTTCCGCCGACCCGCTCCGGCGCACCCGGTCCCGCGACTACGGTGGGTGAAAAGCACGGGTCGGGAGGTGAGCCGGGGTGGCCGCACCCAGCCACGGCGCGGTGGTGGTCGGCGTCGGCCGGTCCGAGGCCGATCTGGCGGTGGTCCGCACGGCCGCCGCCGAGGCCGCCGCCCACGACCGGCCGCTGCACCTGCTGCACGCGTTCAACTGGGCCGCGACGCCCGGCCCCGCCCCGGCCGGCGGCACCCGCACGGACGCGGAGAACGTGCTGGAGCACGCCGGGCAGGTCGTCGCCGAGTGCGCGCCGCAGGTGCCGGTCAGCGGCCGAATCGTCGAGGGCTCGCCGGTGGAGGCGCTGCTGCGGGTCGCCGACACCGCGTTCCTGATCGCGCTCGGTGACGGCGGCATGTCCGCCCACCCGGACCGCGTACCGCCCGACACGCCAGCGGTGGACGTGGCCGCCCGGGCCGGCTGCCCGGTGCTGGTCGGGCGCACCGAGCCGGCGCCGCCCGGGCCACTGCTCGTCGGCTTCGACGGGTCGCCCAGTTCGCAGGCCGCCCTCGGGTACGCCTTCGACTGCGCGCAACACCGGGGTGCCCGCCTGCTCGCCGTCCGGGTGATCGAGCCGGAGTCCGGCGACCGTGACGACGGGCGGCTGGAGGAGGCGGTCACCCGGCATGCCCGGCGGTATCCCCGCGTCGCCGCCGACTGCGAGACCGTCCACGGTGACCCGAAGTCCGTCCTGCTCGACCGGTCCCGCGCGGCGCAGATCGCGGTGGTGGCCGCCTGGGGAGACGGGCCGGTGGGGTCCACGCTGGGCGCGGTCAGCCAGTCCCTGCTCTACCACTCGCCGGCCCCGCTGATCGTCGTACGGGGCGTTGCCGCCGACTCCGGGGACGGGTCATGACGCCCGCGGGAGGCGGGACCAACGGCCCTGACCGGCGAGCCCCGAGGGGACGAGGCTGGACGCGCCGGGGAAGAAGATGTGGTCCCCGAGTGGCAGCCGACTCCCAGCCACGAGAGGCTAAGGCAGCATGGACACCGCGGTGAACCTGCACAGCCCCCTGACCGAAGACGAGTTGCGTCGGCTGGACGCCTACTGGCGCGCGGCGAACTACCTGACCGTCGGCCAGATCTATCTGCTCGACAACCCGCTGCTGCGCGAACCACTCAAGCCCGAGCACGTCAAGCCGCGCCTGCTGGGCCACTGGGGCACCAGCCCCGGGCTCAACCTGCTCTACACGCACCTCAACCGGGTCATCGTGAACCGGGACCTGTCCGCCATCTTCGTCACCGGCCCCGGCCACGGCGGCCCGGCGCTGGTGGCGAACACCTGGCTGGAGGGCACCTACAGCGAGCTGTACCACCACATCCCCCGGGACGAGACCGGCATGCAGCGGCTGTTCCGGCAGTTCTCCTTCCCGGGCGGCATCCCGAGCCACGTGGCGCCGGAGGTGCCGGGTTCGATCCACGAGGGCGGCGAGCTGGGGTACGCGCTGAGCCACGCGTACGGCGCCGCGTTCGACAACCCGGACCTGCTCGTGGCCTGCGTGATCGGTGACGGCGAGGCGGAGACCGGCCCGCTGGCCGGGAGCTGGCTGTCGAACGTGTTCCTCAACCCGGCCCGCGACGGCGCGGTGCTGCCGATCCTGCACCTCAACGGCTACAAGATCGCCAACCCGACGGTGCTGGACCGGATCCCCGCCGAGGACCTGCGGGACATGATGCGCGGCTTCGGCTACGAGCCGTACCTGGTCGAGGGCGACGATCCGGCGACGGTGCACCAGTTGCTGGCCGGCACGCTCGACCGGGCGGTCGACGAGATCGCCGCGATCCAGCGCCGGGCCCGCTCCGGCGAGCACGTCGAGCGTCCCCGCTGGCCGATGATCATCCTGCGGACGCCGAAGGGCTGGACCGGTCCGTCCCGGGTCGACGGCAAGCAGGTCGAGGGCACGTTCCGCGCCCACCAGGTGCCGATCTCGCAGGTCCGGGACAACCCGGAGCACCTGGCCGAACTGGAGCGCTGGCTGCGAAGCTACCGGCCGGAGGAGCTGTTCGACGCCACCGGCGGCCCGGTCGCCGAGGTGGCCGAGCTGCCGCCGGCCGGTGACCGCCGGATGAGCGCCAACCCGGTCGCCAACGGCGGCAGCCTGCTGCGCAATCTGGAGCTGCCGGACTTCCGCGACTACGCGGTCGACGTCCCGACGCCCGGCGAGCCGATGGCCGGCGCGACAGGTGTGCTCGGTCCCTGGGTCCGCGACGTGATCGCCCGCAACCCGGAGACGTTCCGCCTGTTCGGCCCGGACGAGGTCGCCTCGAACCGGCTCGGCGCGGCGTTCGAGGTCACCGACCGCGCGTTCGTGGGCGCCGAGATCCCCGGCGACGACCACCTCTCCCCCGACGGCCGGGTGATGGAGGTGCTCTCCGAGCACCTGTGCCAGGGCTGGCTGGAGGGCTACCTGCTGACCGGCCGGCACGGCATCTTCACCAGCTACGAGGCGTTCATCCACATCGTCGACTCGATGGTCAACCAGCACGCCAAGTGGCTGAAGGTGACCCGGCACATCCCGTGGCGGGAGCCGGTGGCGTCGCTGAACTACCTGCTGTCCAGCCACGTGTGGCGCCAGGACCACAACGGCTTCTCGCACCAGGATCCGGGCTTCATCGACCACGTGGTCAACAAGAAGGCCGAGGTGGTCCGGGTCTACCTGCCGCCGGACGGCAACACGCTGTTGTCCACCATGGACCACTGCCTGCGCAGCCGGCACTACATCAACGTGGTGGTGGCCGGCAAGCAGCCCGCGCCGAACTGGCTGACCATGGACGAGGCGATCCAGCACTGCCGCCGCGGCCTGGGCATCTGGGACTGGGCCAGCAGCGACGAGGGCACCGAGCCGGACGTGGTGCTCGCCTGCGCCGGCGACGTGCCGACGCTGGAGACGCTCGCCGCCGTCGACCTGCTGCGCCGCCACCTGCCGGACCTGAAGGTCCGCGTCGTCAACGTGGTCGACCTGATGCGCCTGCAGCCGCCGTCGGAGCACCCGCACGGCCTGCCGGACAACGAGTTCGACACCATCTTCACCAGCGACAAGCCGGTCATCTTCGCCTACCACGGCTACCCGTGGCTGATCCACCGGCTCACCTACCGCCGGACCAACCATGAGAACCTGCACGTGCGCGGCTACAAGGAGGAGGGCACCACCACGACGCCGTTCGACATGGTGATGCTCAACGACCTGGACCGCTTCCACCTGGTCATCGACGTGATCGACCGGGTGCCGGGGCTGCGGTCGCGCGCCGCGCACCTGCGCCAGGACATGGTGGACGCCCGCCAGGCCTGCCGCGACTACACCCGCCGCTACGGCGAGGACGACCCCCGGGTCGCCGAGTGGCGCTGGATCCGCGAGAACGACCCGGCCGTGAGGAGTGGCGAATGAGCGGCGAGGAGATCCTGGTCGGCTACGACGGTTCCGCCGACGCGGTGATCGCCCTGAACTGGGCGCTGGACGAGGCGGGCCGCTCGGGACGGCCGGTACGCCTGGCGTACGTCTTCGAGTGGCTGACCGTGACCGGCTGGATCGGTCCCGGCGTGGCACCCGGCGTGTGGCCGGACGAGGCGGCCCGGCAGCAGGTCGACGAACTGGTCCGCAAGGCGGCGGCGGACGCCGCCGCCGACCGGCCGGGCCTGACCGTGCACGGCGAGGTGTTCGACGGGCCGCCCGCGCTGGTGCTCCAGGAGAGGTCCGCCGACGCCGGGATGCTGGTGCTCGGCAGCCGGGGCCACGGCGGCTTCGGCGGCCTGCTCGCCGGCTCCACGGCGGTCTCGGTCACCGCGCACGCCCACTGCCCGGTGGTGGTGGTCCGCGACGGCCAGGCCGCCACGTCCGGGCCGGTGGTGGTCGGCTCGGACGGCTCGGAGTCGGCGCTGCGGGCGCTCGGCTTCGCCGTCGAGCGGGCCGCCCAGCGAGACGTGCCGCTGCGGGTGCTGCGGGCCTGGGAGCCGCCGGGCGACAGGTGGGTGCCGCCGGACTTCGACCCGGAGCAGGTCGCCGCGAGCGAGCGCGCGGCCGCCGAGGCGGAGCTGGCGCCCTGGCGGGAGAGCTTCCCCGACGTGCCCGTCGAGATCGAGGCCGTCCCCGGCAGCGCGTCGGCGCTGCTGGTGGAGGCGAGCCGGTCGGCGCAGCTCGTGGTGGTCGGCAGCCGGGGCCGGGGCGGCCTGCGCGGCATGCTGCTCGGCTCGGTCAGCCAGCAGCTCATCCAGCACTCGCACTGCCCCGTCGCCGTGGTACGCGAGCGCTGACTCAGCGGCCGGTCGCGGTCGAGCCGTCCTCCGGGTTGAGCGAGAAGTAGTCCTCCTCCTCCTGGGCCAGGTGCAGGCGCAGCACCGCGTCCAGGCCGTAGAGCGCGGCGAGCAGGTCGGGCACCTCGTCACGGCGCAGCCGGCCGTCCGGCTGCGCCGTGAGGTGCCCGCCGATCCGCTCCACCAGCCGGACGATCTCCACGTGCGCCCGGCTCATCGTGGAGGTGGCCTCGTCGCTGCCGAGCGGACCGGCCAGCGCCGGGTAGAGCTGCCGGTCCTCGGCCGCCTCGTGCGGCAGCACCTCGTCGACCAGGCGCCGGTGCACCTCGCGCAGCGCCGGCAGGCACGCCGGGTCGTCCGGGCGGGTCGCCACCAGGTCGGCGGTGTCCCGCAGCTCTGCGAGCACGTCGCGGACGCCGCCGTGCTCGCTGGCGTACCTGTCGATCAGTTCGACGGTGTGCGCGGGCAGGTCCCGCCGCCGCAGGCCGCCGCCGAGTGCGCGCAGCGCGTTGAGGATCACCAGGACGTCGATGCCCTCCTGCAGGAACGCGCCGGCCACCGGGGGCAGCCGCCCCGCGGCCGCCACCAGCATCGCCAGCACCGCCAGTCCCATGCCGACGGTGGCGCTCTGCACCGCGATGCGGCGGGCGTACCGGGCGATCTCGACGGCGTCGGCGAGCCGGTCGAGGCGGTCCACGGTGAGCACCGCGTCGGCCACGTCCGCCGAGGCGGTCGCCCCGGTCGCGCCCATCGCCACGCCGACGTGCGCCTCGGCCAGCGCGGGCGCGTCGTTCACGCCGTCGCCGACCATCACGGTCACGGCGTGCGCCGACTCCTCGCGTACCCGCTCGGCCTTCTCCTGCGGCGAGCACCGCGCGATCACGTCGTCCACGCCCACGACCTGCGCGACCTGCCGGGCCGTGCCCGGACGGTCGCCGGTCACCATGACCAGCCGGGAAAGGCCCGCCTCGCGCAGCCGCCGCACGGTCCGGCGGGCGTCCGGGCGGACCGGGTCCTCCAGCAGGATCGCGCCGAGCGGCCCGTGGTCGTCGCTGACCCAGACCGCGGAACGCCCGGCCCGTTCGGCGCGCTCACCGAGCCGGCCCGCCCACTCCGGCGGCTCCCCGGCGAGCTGCCCGACGTGCACCATCCGCCCGTCGACGCGCCCGCTCACCCCGTGCCCCGGTTCCTCGGTGACCTGCGTCGGCTCGGCCAGCGGCAGCCCGCGCTCGCGGGCCTGCCGGACCAGCGCGGCGGCCAGCACGTGCGGGGAGAGCTGCTCGACCGAGGCGGCCAGCCGCAGCACCTCGTCCCGGTCGCCGCCCGGCGCCACCACCACCTCGGCCGCCCGGGGCCGCCCGGCGGTGAGCGTGCCGGTCTTGTCCAGCAGCAGCGTACGGGCGCGGCCGAGCTGTTCCAGCGACCCGCCGTCACGGACCAGCACGCCGCGCCGGGCCACCCGGGACAGCCCGGAGACCACGGCGATCGGGGTCGCCAGCAGCAGCGGGCACGGTGTCGCCACCACGAGCACCGCCACCGCCCTGGTGAACTCGCCGGACAGCAGCCACGCCAGCCCGGCCAGCACCAGCGTGAACGGCACGAACGCGGCGGCGTACCGGTCGGCCAGCCGTACCATCGGGGCCTTGCGGGCGGTGGCCTCGCCGGCCAGGCGGACGATGCCCGCGTAGGTGCTCTCCGCCGCGTTGCGGCGGGCCCGCAGCCCGAAGCCGGCGCCCGCGTTGACGACACCGCTGGCGACCTGTTCGCCGGCCGCGCGGGTGACCAGCTGCGACTCGCCGGTGACCACCGACTCGTCGAGCGTGGCCGCCTCCTCGACCACGCCGTCCACCGGCACCACGTCGCCCGGCCCGACGACCAGGCGGTCCCCCACCTCGACGCGGTCCAGCGGCACCACCTCGATCCCGCCGTCCGGCGTCCGGCGACGCGCCTGCCGGGGCGCGCGTTCCAGCAGCGCCCGCAGGTCACGGGTGGCGCGACGCTGGGCGTACTCCTCCAGCGCCCGCCCGGTGGCGACCATCACCGCGATCACGGCGCCGGCCAGGTACTCCCGCACCAGCAACGCGCCGAGCAGCGCCAGCACCGCGATGACGTCCACCCCGAACTGCCGCAGCCACAGCTGGCGCAGCGTCGTCCAGGCAGCGGGCACCAGGGCGACCACCGTGACCGCGGCCCAGACCAGCCGGGCGGCGTCGTGCGCACCCGCGAACCACAGCGCCGCCCCGGCCAGCACGGCCGCGGTGAGCACCACCAGCGGCGCCCACTCGGCCCGTGCCCACCGCCGGGCACGGGCCGGCTGCTCGGGTACGCACCCGCGTGGTTCGCTTCCCACGTGTGGATCGTCTCAGCCCGGACCTGGGACGGACAGGGCGATGCGGGTAATCCGGGGGATGGAACGGCGTCCCCACCCGCCCGTGGGGCACGATGGGGAAAACAGGAAAGGTCGTGACGATGAGCCACGAGACGCCGGCCGGCGATCGCCCGTTGACCACCGCGCTCGCGGAGGCCGCCGGAATGGCCGGCCACGCCCCCTCGGTGCACAACACGCAGCCGTGGCACTGGACGGTCCTGCCCGACGCGCTGGAGCTGCGGGTGGTCCGCGAACGGCACCTCAGCGCCATGGACCCGGAAGGGCACCTGCTGGTGGTGAGCTGCGGCGCCGCGCTGCACCACGCCCGGGTGGCGCTGGCCGCCGAGGGCTGGACCCCGGTGGTGGAACGGCTGCCCGACCCGGCCGAACCCGACCTGCTGGCCCGCATCACCACCCTCAAGCACACCGGCGCCGACCCCGACGCCATGCGCGTCGTGCAGTGCATGCAGGTGCGGCACACCGACCGGCGGCCGGTCAGCGACGAGCCGATCCCCACCGCCGCGCTCGACGACATCGAGCGGGCGGCCACGCTGGAAGGCGTGAACCTGCAACTGCTCGACGACACCCAGAAGATCCAGCTCGCCGGCGCCGCCCAGCAGGCCGCCGCCGTCGAGGCGGACAGCCCGGAGCTGCGCGAGGAACTGGCGTACTGGACCAGCCGGGCCGGCACCGGCACCGGGCTGCCGCCGGAGGTGCTGCCCGACCAGGCCCCGCAGACGACCGTTCCGGCCCGCGACTTCGGCCGCGCCGGCTCGCTGCCGATCGGGCCCGGCCACGACAAGACCGCCGTGTACGGGATCCTCTGGGGCTCCGACGACGAGCTGATGAGCTGGCTGCGCGCCGGTGAGGCGCTCTCCGCCGCCTGGCTCACCGCCACCCGGCACGGGGTGTCGCTGGTGCCGCTGTCCGGTGTGGTGGAGGTCGAGGGCACCCGCGAGGTGCTGCGGCAGATGCTCTCCGGCCTGGGGTACCCGTACATCAGCATGCGGCTCGGGCTGGCCGACCCGAACCACGCCGGGCCGCCGCACACGCCCCGGCTGGACGTCGCGCAGACGGTCGACACCTCGGCGGTCCGCGACCGTCTCGCCTGACCGGTCTCGATCAGCGCGGCCACCGGGCGATACCATCGCCCGGTGGCCGCCGCACCCCAGTCCCCGCACGAGCACGTCGCGCCGTCGCTCGGGCTGACCCCGCTGTCCCGCGTCCGCCTGGACGAACTGCTCCAGGAGATGCTCGACCGCGTCGGCGAGGTGGTGACCAGCCGCGAGCGGCTACGGGCCCTGCTGGACGCCGTCGTCGGCATCGGGTCCGACCTCGATCTGCGCAGCACGCTGCAGCGGATCGTGCAGTCGGCGTGCGAGCTGGCCGGCGCCCGCTACGGCGCGCTCGGCGTGATCGGTCCCGACCGCATGCTGCACGACTTCATCGTCCACGGCATCAGCCCCGAACTGCACGCCAAGATCGGCGAGCTGCCGCACGGCCGCGGCGTGCTGGGTCTGCTCATCGACGAGCCGAAGCCGGTACGCATGCCGGACATCACCAAGCACCCGAAGTCGTACGGCTTCCCGCCGAACCACCCGCCGATGCACAGCTTCCTCGGGGTGCCGGTGCGCATCCGCGACCACGTCTGGGGCAACCTCTACCTGGCCGAGAAGCAGGGCGCGACCGAGTTCACCGAGGACGACGAGGAGATCGTGGTGGCGCTGGCCGCCGCGGCCGGCGTGGCGATCGAGAACGCCCGCCTCTACGCGCTGGCGCACCGGCGGGAACGCTGGCTCGCCGCCGCCGCGGAGATCACCTCGGTGCTGCTCGGCGAAGTACGCCGAACCGACGCGCTGACGCTCGTGGCCCGCCGTGCCCGCGAGGTCGCCGAGGCCGAACTGGCGCTCGTGCTGCTCTACGACGAGGACGAGGCCCAGTTCACCGTCGAGGTCGTCGACGGCGCCGACCCGGTCACCCGGGAACTGGTCGGCGCGGTGCTGCCGGCCGCCGAGACCAGCTTCGCCGCGTCCGCCACGTCGGGCCGGCACGACCAGGTGGAGAACCTCGCCGCCGCCGCGCCCTGGCCCCGGCCCGTGGTCGCCGGCCCGGCCGTGGTCTCCCCGCTCGCCGCCGCGGACACGCTGCACGGCGTGCTGGTGATCGGCTACCGGCCCGACCACGGGCCCGCCGCCGACGACGACCTCGCCCTGCTGGCCAGCTTCGCCGGGCAGGCCGCGCTCGCCATGGAACGGGCCCGCGGGCAGGAGGAGCGGGAACTGCTGGTGGTCCTGGAGGACCGCGAACGCATCGCCCGCGACCTGCACGACGTGGTGATCCAGCGGCTGTTCGCCACCGGCCTGCAACTGCAGAGCGGCGCGATGAACGCCCGCCCCGAGGCGGCCAAGCGGATCAACCAGGCCGTCGACGACCTGGACGCCACCATCCGCGACATCCGCCGCACCATCTTCGAGCTGCGCACCCCGATGAGCGCGGCGCTGCGCACCGAGATCCGCGAGGCGATCGAGGTGGCCGCCGAGTCGCTCGGCTACCGCCCCGACCTGGAACTGATCGGCCCGATCGACAGCGCCGTCCCGGACGACCTGCGCGGAGAACTCACCGCCGTGCTGCGCGAAGCGCTCTCCAACGCGGTACGCCACGCGCAGGCCGACCGGGTGTCGGTGCGCGTACGCGTCGACTCCGGCCGGGTCGAGATCACCGTCACCGACGACGGGATCGGCTGCGACCCGGAGGCGGCCCGCAGCGGGCTGGTCAACCTGCGGGAACGGGCCGAGCGGCTCGGCGGCGAGTTCTCGCTGCGCCGGGCCGAGCCGCGCGGCACCGAGGTGCGCTGGAGCGCCCCGCTCGACTGAGGCGGCGTCAGGTGTTCTTGCCGAGCAGGCGGGTGGCCAGCACCGCCGCCTGCGTACGCCGCTCCAGGCCGAGCTTCGCGAGCACGCTGGAGACGTAGTTCTTCACCGTCTTCTCGGCCAGGAACATCTTCCCGGCGATCTCCCGGTTGGTGAGCCCCTCCGCCACGTACTCCAGGATCCGCCGCTCCTGCTCGGTGAGCGACTTCAGCTCCCGGGGCTGCTCCACGCCGCTGCGAATGCGCTCCAGCACGCGGGTGGTGATCGCCGGGTCGAGCAGGGACTGCCCCGCCGCCACCCGGCGGACCGCGTCCACCAGGTCGGTGCCGCGGATCTGCTTGAGCACGTACCCGGCGGCGCCCGCCATGATCGCCGCGAACAGCGCCTCGTCGTCCTCGTACGAGGTGAGGATCAGGCCCTTGATCGAGGAGTCCACGGCGCGGACGTCCCGGCAGACGTCGATGCCGTTGCCGTCGGGCAGCCGGGCGTCGAGGATCGCCACGTCGGGGCGCAGCGCCGGGATGCGGCGCGCCGCCTCCTGGGCCAGGCCGGACTCGCCGACCACCTCGATGTCGCCGCTGCTCTGGAGCAGGTCGGCAAGGCCACGACGGACGACCTCGTGGTCGTCGAGCAGGAACACCCGGATCATCAGTCCTTTCTACCCGCTTTCCCGCCCCCGTAGCACGGGTCGAAAGTCCCGTCCTGCCCGCGTCGGCCGGGACCGACGGCCGGGCCCAGGTGGGGACCTCCGGCCCTGCTCACCGCGCCGCCCGCTGACGCACCGTAGTGGTGTACCCGGCCGGGGAAGCCGGCGCCGCACGAGAGGGAGCACCACCATGACGACCGAATACACCGGCGAGCAGCTGCGGGCCGCGGTCGCCGACGCGGTCCGGGCGCCGTCGCTGCACAACACCCAGCCGTGGCGGTTCCGGCTCGTCGACGGCGGCATCGAGGTGTCCGTCGACCCGCTGCGCGGCCTGCCCGCCACCGACCCGACCGGATGGGGCGCACGGATCGCCGCCGGGGCGGCCCTGTTCAACCTGCGGCTGGCGCTCGCCGTCGCGGGCACCCCGGCCACCGTGCGGCTGCGCCCGTACCCCGCCGACCCGGACGTCGTGGCCCGGCTGGTGCCGGACGTGCCGCGCCGCCCCACCCCGGTCGAGCAGAGCCTGTACGGGGCGATCAGCCACCGGTTCAGCAACCGCGCGCCGTTCTGGCCCGACCCGGTGCCGGCCGAGGCCCGCTGGCGGCTCGGCGAGGCGGCCCGCGCCGAGCAGTGCTGGCTGGAGCTGGTGATCGGCACCAGCGCCGTCAACGCGGTCGCCGAGGTCGCCCGCAGCGCCCACCGGGTGCTGGAACGCGACCCCGCGTACGTGGCCGAACGAGCCGAGTGGATCCGCTCCGAGCCGGCCCCGGACGGGGTGCCCACCGGCGCCGGCGGACCGCAGAGCGAACCGCAGGACCTGCTGCCCCAGCGCGGCTTCGGCGGCCGCAACCGCGCCCCCGGTCGCGACTTCGAACCGGAGCCGCTGGTCGCGGTGCTCGGCTCGGCCGGCAACACGTCCGCCGACCAGATCCTGGCCGGGCAGGCGCTGCAGCGGGTGCTGCTCACCGCCACCGACGCCGGGCTGAGCGTGTCGATGCTGTCCCAGCCGATCGAGGTGCCCGCCGCGCGCGAGGCGCTGCGGATGTCGCTGGGCCGGTTCGGCACCCCGCAGATGGTGATGCGGATCGGGTACGGCCAGCCGGGCCGCGCCACCCCGCGTCGCCCGGTCGAGGAGGTGCTGGACCTCCCGGTCGCGTCGGCCTGACCCGTACCCCTCCGCGGGTCAGGCCGGGCGTCCCGGCCCCTTGTGCCGGCTGCGCGCTCCGGCGCCGACTCAGGCCGGGAGCGTGGCCAGCAGGGCGGCTTCCCGCTCCGGCGCCAGGCCGACCGGGGCGCGCGCCGGGCGCCCCGCGCGGTCCGGCACGCGCCCCACCTCGCGCAGCCACCGCCAGGTGTCGGCGACCGTCTCGGTCACCGGCCGGCAGACCAGCCCCGCCGCGTACGCCCGCTCGACGTTGCGCTCCTGCAACCAGCGGTACTCGTGCCCCCGCGGAATCCACACCGGCAGGTCGTTCCACGGCTCCACCCCGGCCGCCAGAATCGGCTCCGGCGCCGCCCACCGCAGCGTCGCGTCCGACCCGGTCGCCGCCACCGCCGCGTCGAGCAGGTCACCCATCGTCGCGTGCCCGGTGCGACCCACCACGTTGTACGCCCCGCCGACGCCCTCGGCACCCCGGTCCAGCAGCCAGATCGCCAGGTCGCGGACGTCCACGTACTGGATCGGCAGGTCACGCGGCCCCGGTGCCAGCACCTCGCCGCCCCGGGCGATCCGGTTCAGCCACCACGGCAGCCGCCCGATGTCCTCCCCCGGCCCGAGGATCAGCCCGGCGCGCGCCAGCAGCGCCCGGTCACCGAACACCCGCGTCGCGGCGAGTTCCCCGCCGGCCTTGTTCGCCGGGTAGTCACCGTCGTCGGCGTCCGCGTCCGCCGCCACCGTCAGCGCCTCCTCGCCGGTGCCGAGCTCGACGGGGGGCGCGTACACCGAGCCGCTGGACACGTACACGTAGTGCGGCACGGCGTCGACGAGCGCCGACGCCGCGTCCCGTACCGCCCGGGGCGCGCCGTCCCACGTGTCCACCACCAGGTCCCACTCGCCGCCGGTGAGCGCGGCCAGCCCGTCCGGCGCGGTCCGGTCACCCCGCAACCGGTGTACGCCGTCCGGCACCCGCCCGTGTACGCCCCGGTTGAACACTGTCACCTGCCAGTCGCGGCGTACCGCCTCGGTCACCACGGCACCGCCGACAAAGCCCGTACCGCCAAGCATCAGGAGTCGCATACGTCCCAGCGTGCCGCCCCGCGCCGCCCGGCAGGCGTCCCGTTCACGGTAAGCAGATCTGCCAACGGCAGAACCACGGGTCAGCCCGGCGCAGACGGGCGCGCCGCGCTGCGCCCGGCGAGCGGGAGATCTGCCGCGCCGTCCGCCCCCGCGCACCCGCACCCGCACCCCTGCCCCGCCGATCTTGGAGTTGTGGTGCCACGAATTGCCCCGTTCAGCCCCCTTCGCGAGGTGCCACAACTCCAAGATCGACAAGCTCAGCAAGATCACGGCGTTTCCGGGCGCCCCTGAACGCCGCTCGCCAGGGTCACCCGCGATCTTGCACTTCGGCGCCCCGCATAACGCCCAAAAGGGACGACGGTAGGGCCCAACCTGCAAGATCGGCGCGGCCGTCGCGGGGCCTCTGTCCACCCCTCGCTCCACCCCTCCCCCGAGGCGTCGATCATGAACTTGACGGCGCCTGGTGTCCGTTTTGTCGCCGCTAACCTCATGATCAACTCTGTGGAGGGGTGCCCGGGGAGGGCTTGTTCGGGTGATCAAGGAGTTTGTGGGCTTGTGGGCGTCGGATGGTGCCGCTAACTCCTTGATCACGGGGTGCCGGGAGGTGCTCGGCGGTCTCGGTGAGGGTTGGGCGGGTGTGGGGTGGGTGTCCGGGTTGGGGTGGTGGGCGGCACTGTGGTGGCGGAATCGTGGGCGGGTGCCGGGCGTTGTAACCGGGTGAACGACCGAGCACCGGCTGCCGCCGAGCGAGGCGGTGCTGGCTGTGGGCACAGGCCCAGGGCCGCGGTCGTTGAGTACGTCTCCGACGGCGTGAGCCGCATGGAAGCTTCCCGCCCGGCTGGTCGTTGACGATGGTTGCGACGACGCGTCAGGGCCCCGGGAATGATCCTGGCCGGCGGGTCGTTGGACACGGTTCCGACGACGCGTCAGGGCCCCGGGAATGATCCTGGCCGGCGGGTCGTTGAACACGGTTCCGACGACCTGAACCCCTCCGCGCCGCACCCCCGGTGGTGGCCTGAAGGCCCCGGGAATGATGCCGGGTGGCTGGTCGTTGGACATGCTTCCGGCGCCGCGTAGAGGCCCCCGCCCCGCGAGCAGCCGAAACCCCCAGTCTTTTGAGCGCCTGACGGTGCCCACGCATCCCCCCGGGTGCGTCGACCCCCGAATGGAGCACACGTGATGAACACGATTCTGCGTAAGAGCGTTCTGGGTATTGCTGGTCTGGCTTTCACCGGTGGCGTGTTCGCCGGTCCGGTCGCCGCCCACGCCGCGGACACCACCGCGCACGCGAAGCCGGTCACGGCGACGGTGCAGGGTGACAAGCTGATCCCGCACGGCGTGCAGGGCGCCCAGTCGCGCATCGACCTGAACGACGAGCAGACCGCCAACGTGAAGGCGATCATCGCGGCGACGAAGAAGGCCGGCATGGACGAGCGCGCCGCGGTCGTGTCGATCGCCACGGCGTTGCAGGAGTCGAAGCTGGAGAACCTCGGTCACCTGGGTGACCGTAACGACCACGACTCGCAGGGCCTGTTCCAGCAGCGCCCCTCCTCCGGGTGGGGCACGGTGGAGCAGATCACCGACCCCGAGTACTCCACCACCGCGTTCCTGAAGGGTCTCAAGCAGGTCGACGGCTGGAAGGACATGCCGCTGACCAAGGCCGCCCAGACGGTGCAGGTGTCGGCCTACCCGGACCACTACGCCCAGTGGGAGCAGCAGGCCGCCGACCTCGTCGCTGAGCACTGGAACAAGTAAGGCGAACAACTAAGTGAGTGTTTGAGATTTGGGGTGCGGCGGCGTGTTGGGTTGAGGTGAGGGAAGGCCCTCGGTAGGTCCGGTGGTGTCGAGCCAACCGTTTCCATACCGAGGGCCTTCTGATGACGTTGTACCCGATCACTGTCACGCCGTCCGCGTCGCCCCGCCGTTATCCGTCGCAGCGGGTGCGGCGGGAACGGGAACGGGCGGTGCGGCGGCGGTATCCCGGTGATCTGACCGATGCGCAGTGGGCGTTGATCGCGCCGCTGGTCACGCCGGTGTCGGTCGGTCGGCGGGGGCGGCCGCCGTCGCATCCGATGCGGGCGATCGTCACGGCGATCTTGTATGTGGCCTGCACCGGTTGTCCGTGGCGGGCCCTGCCGCGGGAGTTCCCGCCCCCGGGGACGGTGTACTGGTGGTTCGCTCGATGGCGCGATGACCACACGTTGATGCGTCTGCACGACCGGTTGCGGGAGCAGTGCCGCACCGCCGCCGGACGGCACGCGCATCCCAGCGCCGGAGCGATCGATTCTCAGTCGGTGCGCGCCGCGGACACCGTGCCCCGACACAGCCGCGGTTTCGACGTGGCGAAGAAGGTCAACGGCCGTAAACGCCACATCGTCGTGGACACCATGGGCCTACTCCTGGCCGTCATGGTCACCGGCGCGCACGTCAATGACCGCAGCATCGCCCGTGACCTGCTCTGGCGCACCCGGCTGTTCCACCCCCGCCTACGCCTGCTCTGGGCAGACGGCGGCTACATCGGCACCCTGAGCACCTGGGCCCGCCACGCCCTCGACCTCACCGTGCACCTGGTCCACAAACTCCCCGGACAACACACCTTCGTCGTGCTGCCCCGCCGCTGGGTCGTCGAACGCACCTTCGCCTGGATCAGCAAGAAACGCCGCTGCGTCCGCGACTACGAACGCCTACCGGCCAGCCACGCCGCCTTCGTTACCTGGGCCATGATCCACGTCATGGTCACCCGCCTGGCCCGACACACGAAACCGGCCCAGGCAACCCACACCTGAGCCGGAATCTCAAACACTCACTAAGAACGCAGCGAAAGGCCGGCACCCCGAACCAACGGGGTGCCGGCCTTTTCGCGTACCCGATGGGTCAGGCCGGGGGCAGGACGAACGTCCACGTGGTGGTGGTCGTGCTGGCCGCGGCGCCGGTGGCGGTGAGTCCGCCGTAACTGCCGGTCGGCACGCTGCTCGCCGAGTCGGCGAGCAGGCCGGTCACCCGGCCGCCGCCGGTCTGCGAGGTGTTGCTGCGCACCGCCACGCCCGCCGGTGGGGTGAGGGCGGTGGAGGTGCTGTCGCCGTGCAGCCAGTACGACACGGCCCAGCTCTGCGCGGCGGTCACCGGCGCGTACGGGGTGATCCGTGCGGCGGTACTCGCCGGATCGGTGGCCCTGGCGAACACGGGCGCGACCGGCGCCACTCCCCGGTACGCGGCCAGCACCAGGTTGCCCTTCGCCTGGCTGTCCAGTGTCACCCGGACCGCCGTGCCGGCGTCACCGGCGCTCGCGGTCTTCCACCAGGCCGTGGTGGTGGCGAAGCCACCGTCGAGCCGGTCGAGCCGGGTCCAGCCGGTCACCCCGGTCGGCTCACCGGTGCCGGTGTGCGTGTTCTGGCTGAGCACGAGCAGCAGCGTGTCACCCGCCTGCACGCCCGACGGGACGGTGACGGTGTGGCTGGTCCAGTTGGCGTTCGCGGTGGCCTGGCCGACGAACGAGATCCGCTCCGGTACGGGCGCGACAGTCACGTCGACGGTTGCGGTGCCGGTGGCGCCCCGGTCGTCGGTGACGGTGAGCGTGACGGGGTAGGTGCCGGCGGCCGCGTACGTGTGGGACGTGGTCGGCACGGAGGCCGTGCCGGTGCTGTCCCCGTCGCCGAAGGTCCAGCTGTGGTTCTGGATCGCGCCGTCGGCGTCGGTGGATCCGGCGCCGGAGAACGTGCACACCAGCCCGGAGCAGGTCGGCGTCAGCGCGGCCACCGGCGCCTGGTTGGCCGGGCCGCCCGATCCCTTCAGGATCTTCACGTAGTCGATGTCGCCGGCGAAGTAGTCGCAGGTGACCTTCGTACCGTCGCACTGGCTCTTGCCGCCGACGGACAGCGGCCACGTGTTGGCGATGGTGCCGGTCGGCCCGTTGAGGCGGCTGGTCCGCACGCCGTCGACGTACATCTCCACGTACGCGGAGGTGCGGTTGCAGGTGATCGTGTGCCACTGGCCGTCGGAGATCGGCACGTCCGTGTAGCCGGTACGGGAGGCGCCGTCCGCGCCCCGGAACAGGCACTTCGGCTTGCCGTTCGGCGCCTCGAACTTCCAGTAGCCGCCGGCGGTGTTGCCCTGTCCCTTCTGGAGGATGTTCCCGAAGGAGTACGTGGTCCGGTAGCGGATGGTCACCGAGAAGTCCCCGGCGTCCGGGTTGAAGTCGGTGCTGTGCGGCACCAGGTCGACGTGGCCCGGGACGTACTCCTGGTCGGTGGGCAGGTGCGTGGCGAAGCGGTGGCCGGTCGCCCCGGCGTAGAGCGCGCCGGTGACCACCTCGTCGCCGATCGCGCCGTGGCGGCCGTTGCCGCTGTAGTCGGTCAGGACGGTCGACGACGCCGGCTCGTCCATGCTGAAGAACGCCACCGTCCTGGTCGCGGTGGCCTGCGCGGGCGCGGCCGAGACCGTCACCCCGGCCGCCGCGACGACAGTCGCCACCCCTAATCGGGCGGCCGTCCGCCGCCACCGTCCCCGCTCGATCGTTGTCATGTGACCGCCTCCCTGCGCATCGGGCATCACAGTGACACGCCTGGTGGCAGCGGCAGAATAATCCGCACGGTGGACCTGGGAGACCGATGTAGCCGGTGCGGGCTGTCCGGTGGGAGACGACCGCCTGTCGACCGGCGGCGTGGTGACTCTCGGTGGGCGATACTGGGTTTGAACCAGTGACCTCTTCCGTGTCAAGGAAGCGCGCTCCCACTGCGCCAATCGCCCGGGCAATCGCGAGCGGACGACGGGATTCGAACCCGCGACCCTCACCTTGGCAAGGTGATGCGCTACCAGCTGCGCTACGTCCGCGTGCCGCCGGATTCGCGCCGGCGACGGGGTGAACTCTACCCGATCCCAAGATCGCCGTGCGGCAGACCCCCGCCGCGCCGGATGGCCGTGTGGTTGCGCTGCTCGCCGCCGGGGTACTGAGGCCGGTGACAGCACAACCATCCCCCCGAAGGAGGCTGTCGTGGGTATCGGTACGAGCATTTTTCTGATCGCGGTCGGCGCGATCCTCACGTTCGCGCTCAACGCCAGCGTCGGCGGGGTCGACCTCGACGTCGTCGGCTGGATCCTGATGGCGGCCGGCGTCCTCGGCCTCATCATGACCACGCTGGTCTGGGGCCGCCGTCGCCAGGTGGTCACCACCACCGCCGAGCAGCCGGTGGAGTACCGCCGGGTCGAGGAGCGCCGGGACGTCGCCCCGCCGATGTGACAGCACCGGGGCCGACGGAGCTGATCGGTCCCGAATCGGGCCGGCCGGATCACCCGATCCGACCGGCCCGCTCTGCTACGGCCGCTCGCCGGCGGTCACGGCGCCATCGGTGGCCGCGGGGCCGGTGGCGGCGCCGTCGATGGCGGCGCGGTCGATGGCGGCGCGGTCGGTGGCGGCGCGCAGCCCGTACCAGCCGATCGCGGCCACCAGCGCCACCTGCACCAGGTAGCTCACGACGACCACCGCACGACCGGCGTCCTGCGGCACCAGCACGAACGCCACCACGTAGACGAGGGCGGCGATCACCAGCGGGCGGGGCATGGTGCGCCCGATCAGGATCCCGACGAGCGCCAGGACCATGCCGAGGACGATCGCCAGCTGGCTGCCGAGGATGGCCGGGAGCAGCCCGTCCAACTGGTCGTTGAACGTGTCGAACAACGCGCGTCCCTCCGGCTCGGGCAGGACGGACGGGTCGGCGGCGTAGGCGAACGGCAGCACCTCCGCGGTGATCGCCAGCGCGAACACCACCGCACCGAGGCCGGCCAGGAAGGCGCCCACCAGGTTCAGCACGCCCGCGCGGCCGCGGGCCAGCGCGACGATGAACACCGCCGCGGCGGTCCAGGAGACGGCGTACGCGGGCCCGCCCAGGTAGAGGTTCATCGGCCAGTACGCGGCCCCCAACTCGCGGACGTCGTCGTAGTGGATCGCGCCGTCGAACGGCGGCTCCCATAACATGAACAGGGTCCGCCCGGCCAGGGAGACGAGGAGCAGGACGAAGAGGGCGACGAGCGCGGCGCGGCGCAACTGCGGTACGGGCACGGTGAGAGCCTCCGTCGATTCAGGTGTCGCCCCACCGTGCCGGGAACCGGCCGCACGGGCATCGGCCTCAACACCTATCTTCGGGAAAGCACTGCTCAGCGCGGCTGTCGCGCGTGCTCCAGCCAGATCCGCGCCGCCCGTACCCGCCGGTTCGTGTCGCCGCCCGGGGTGAGGTCGAGCTTGACGAAGATGGCGCGCAGGTGGGCGTCGACGGTCCGCTCCGACACCACGAGCTGCGCCGCGATCCCCGCGTTGCTGGCGCCTTCGGCGAGCGCCGCGAGCACCTCGCGCTCGCGCGCCGTCAGGCCGCCGACCGATGCCGGGCCCGCCCCGGCCGACGCCGGGACGCGCACCGCCGCACCGGAGGCGTCCGGCGCGGTCTCCACTGCCACACCGGCCGGCTCAGCGACGTCCGCCGTACCCGCCGCGCTGCCCGCCTCCGTACCCTCCGCTCCGTTGCGCGTCGTCACCGGCGCTGCCGGCGCGGCGGTGAGCAGCGCCGCCAGCCGGCCGGTTCCGGCCCACGCGCCGCCACCGACGACGACGGTCGTCGCCGACACGACCAGGGCGACCGAGGTCGGGCCGAGGGACGAGCCCGGAGCGGCCACGAGCGTGCCGGCCCCGACGACGAGCAGGGCCGCCGCGGCCAGGCCGGTCGCGCGCACCACGATGCCGACCCGGCGGGCCTCGGTGGCACCCCGGGCGGCGGTGACCGCGCAGGCGGCGGCGAACACAGCGGCGCCGGACAGGGCCACCAGGAAGGCGACCGAACCCAGCGACGGCTCGACGTCACCGGGCGCGCGTGCGACGGCGAGGAGCAGGCAGAAGACGACAGTCAGCGGTGCCGCGGTGGTGGCCGCGGCGGCCACACCGAGCCGCGCCCGCACGGTGTGGTGCGAGCCGAAGGCGGCCCGCCAGAGCGTCACCGGCAGCAGGAGCAGCGCCGCCACGCCCAGCACTGTGACCGCGGCGCCGACCGGGGCGAGCGCGGTACGCCAGGACTCCCCCGCGATGGTCGGCAGCCCGTCGAACGGCTCGCTCGCCGTCGTCAGCAGCGCGTTGGCGAGCGTGGCCGCGCCGAGCACGAGACCCACGTACCGGTGCGCCTTCGGGGTGGCCGCGCCGGTGCGGACGGCGGCCGAGGCGGTCAGTTGCAGGAGGGCGAGCGGCGGGATCCACGCCGAGTTCCACGCGGCGACGGCCGGCCCGGCCCATCGGTGGCCGGCCGCGACGGTGGCCACCGCCAGGACGGCGAGCCCGAGGTACGCCAGCAGCAACGCGGCGAGCCCGGTCGCCAGCCGCCCGGCGGCGCGGTGGCCCGACCGGGCGAGCCGGAGCGCGGCGACGGATACGGCCACGGCGGCGACGGCCAGGGCGAGAGCACCGACCGGATCGGTCGCGAAGCCGCCGTGACCGGCCGCGCCCAGGGCGGCGAGCGCGATGACGCACGTGCCCGCGGTGATCCCGGCGACGACTGGCAGGCCCAGCAACGCGGGCACCGGGCGGACGGAGGCGGTCATCCGCGGCTCCCCCGCCGGGCGGCGGCTCCGCGGATCGGATGCGCGGTCACCGGCACATTCAACCCGCTACCCGGCCCCGCGGTCGATGCCGCGCCGTCCGGTTCAGCTCCGCATCAGCTCGTTCAGCGCGTCGAAGTCGAGCCCACCGGCGAGCGCGCCGTACGTCCCGGCGCCGAGCACCTCGGCCGCCGCCCGCTGGGCCACCGCGTAGGCGGCCTCGGCCACCGCCGGGCCGATGCTGACCCGGGCCACGCCGAGCCCGGCCAGTTCGGCGATCGGCGGTGCGCCCGGCCCGGCCAGCACGTTCAGCGGCGCCGGGATCGCCGCCGCCAGCGCGGCCACCGTCTCCGGTTCCACGGTCCCGGGTACGAAGATCCCGTCCGCGCCTGCCGCCAGGTACGCCTCGGCGCGCGCGACCGTCTCGGGTACGCCGCCGGCCCGGCGCAGATACGTGTCCACCCGCGCGTTGACGTACAGCGGGACGCCGGCGCGGTCGGCGGCGGCCCGGACGGCGGCGAGCCGGGCGACCTGCTCGTCGACAGGGCGCAGCGGTCCTCCGCCGTCGTGCCGGGAGTCCTCCACGTTGACGCCGACGGCCCCGGCCGCGAGCACGGCGGTGATCGTCTCGGCGACCTCGCCGGGGCTGTCGCCGTACCCGGATTCGATGTCGGCGGTGACCGGCACGCGGACCGCCTCGGTGACCCGGCGGATCACGTCGACGGCGGTGTCCCGGGCGAGCACGTCGCCGTCCGGGGCGCCGCGGCTCCACGCGACCCCGGCGCTGGTGGTGGCGACCGCCCGGGCGCCGGCCGCGGCGACGATCCGGGCGCTCAGCGCGTCCCAGGCGTTGACGAGGATCAGTGGGTCACCGGGTCGGTGCAGGTCACGGAACCGCTGTGCTCGGGTCTGCTGATCGTCCACCGGGCCAGTCTGGGTGGGCGGCCGCGCCGCGGCAATGGCCAGCGGGGCGGCACTGGACTGATCGACGACGACGAGAAAGGCCGTACCGAATGATCGGCACGGCCTTATCCGCTGGTGGGCGATACTGGGTTTGAACCAGTGACCTCTTCCGTGTCAAGGAAGCGCGCTCCCACTGCGCCAATCGCCCTCGTCTACTGCGAGGTGGAGACGGGATTTGAACCCGTGTACACGGCTTTGCAGGCCGTTGCCTCGCCTCTCGGCCACTCCACCGAGGTTGCCCCCGAACTGCGTGGCGGCATCTCCGAGCGGACGACGGGATTCGAACCCGCGACCCTCACCTTGGCAAGGTGATGCGCTACCAGCTGCGCTACGTCCGCACGCCCCCGGTGTTATCCGGTGACGGATGAGAACTTTAGCCGAGCCCGGGAACGGTTGCCAAATCGGGTCCCCTTCCGGCGCGTCCGGATGTCGCCAGCGCCTCGTGGCCTCGGCTTCCTAGGAGCCTGGGTGGCTGACCTCGGAGGGCCGGCGGGCAGGGCCGCGACCTGCGGAATCCGCTCGGCGAGCCGAGTGTCCGGCATCCGACTGTGCTGCGGCCGACCGGCCGCCTCGGTAACTCCCTGTGGTCATACGGATGGGTTACCGTAACGCCGTGACGAGACGAGCCGCCGAGATCCGCCTGGACGCGCTGCTGCGTACGGCCTGCGAGGTGATCGCGGAAAGAGGGCTCGCCAACACCCGCACCGCCGACGTGGCCGAGGCCGCCGGGGTCAGCCAGGCGCTCGTCTTCTACCACTTCGCGACGAAGGACCGGCTGCTCGCGCAGGCCTTCGCGTACGCGGTCGAGCAGGATCTGGCCCGCCTCGACGCGGTACTGCGCTCCTCCGCCCCGCCGCTGGCGAAGCTGCGCCGGATGCTGCGCCTCTACGCGCCGACCGGCCGGGCCACCTCCTGGTCGATGTGGATCGACGGCTGGGCGGAGTCGCTGCGTACCCCGGAGTTGGAGAAGCTCTCCCGCCGCCTCGACCTGCGCTGGCGGCAGGACCTGGCCGCGGTGATCAGCGACGGGGTCGCCGAGGGCACCTTCGACTGCCCCGACCCGGCCGGCGCGGCCTGGCGGATCAGCGCGGTGATGGACGGGCTGGCGGTCCAGCTCTCGGTGCACGAGCGGGTGATCACCCGCCGGCAGATCGCCGAGTGGATCCGCCTGGTGGCCGCGCGCGAACTGGGCCTGGAGCCCAGCCAGCTCGACTGACTGTGAGCATGGCGGGGTCGGTTCAGTAGTGATGAGCTGATGGCTGGCAGTGGCAGGCGTGACCCTTCGTCTGACTGGCTTTGTGCCCTTGGCGGGACTTGTCCGTCTGCTGCTGCCAGCGCCGGCCCGGCGGGAGACGTTTGGCCTGATCAGGAGCTTGACCGCCAGTTAGCGGCTGGCGTGTCTCATCACAGTCCTGCCATCTCCGCGCCGGACCGGACCTCGCGTCCCCCACGGTGAGGAGAGAACGCATGTCCATGCTGGCAGATCTGGTCGAGGTCGTCATCGGCGTCGACACCCACAAAGACACCCACACCGCCGCGGTCCTCGATGCCCGCACCGGTGCCGTGCTGGCACGGGTCAGGGTGAACACCGACCCGGACGGCTACGCCGAGCTGGTAGCCCTGGCCGATGAGCAGTCAGGGTTGCGGGCCTGGGCGCTGGAGGGCACCGGCGGCTACGGCGCCGGCCTTCACCGTTATCTGGCCGATGCCGGTGAGCCGGTTGTCGAGCTGGACCGCCCCAAGCGGCCGACTCGCCGGGCCGGGGCGAAGTCCGACCCGATCGACGCCGAACGCGCCGCCCGTGATGCCCTGGCCCGCACCCGGCTGACGCAGCCCAAGACCGGGCCTCAGCGGGCAGCGCTGCAGATGCGGCTGACCGCCCGCCGGGCGGCCGTCGAGGCTGCCACCGCCGCCCAGCGGCAGCTGCACGCGATGGTCATCACCGCTCCCGAAGCGGTGCGAACCCGCTTTCGCGGGCAGCGCACCCGAACGATGATCACCACGGCTGGCCGGCTGCGACCGACCACGGCCGGTGGCGACATCGAGGCCGCCACCGCGCTGGCAGTGTTACGTGATCTCGCCCGACGCATTCGGACCTTGGAAACGGAGGCAGCCAGCCACGAGACAGCCATCCGCATGATCGTGCGCTCCTGGCGCCCCGACCTGCTCGACCTCACTGGCGTCGGACCCATCGTCGCCGCCACCGTCCTGACCGCCTGGTCCCACCCCGGACGCTGCCGCAACGACGCCGCGTTCGCCATGCTCGCCGGCGCCGCCCCGATCCCTGCTTCCTCCGGCAAAACCATCCGCTACCGGCTCAACCGCTCAGGCGACCGGCAACTCAACCGCGCCCTGCACACCGTCGCCCTGTCCCGACTGCGCTACGACGAACCCACCCGCGCCTACGCCGACCGCCGCCGCGCCCAAGGCAAAACCGACCGAGAGATCAAACGCTGCCTCAAGCGATACATCGCAAGAGACCTCTACCGACGCCTCGAAAGCCCACCCCAGCCACTTGACGCGCCATAGGAGCGTCCACCCCACGCGCGGCGCGTCAGTGCCAGCGAGGACGGGGGCGTTCGAAAGGTGGCGGGAGCGGCTCCGATTCGGCGTTCGCGGCGGCCGGGCGCAGCAGGCGGCGCATCCGCAGCAGCAGCCCGGCGCCGAGGAACAGCAGGAGGCCGCCGAGCAGGAACGCAGCCTGCACGATGCCGAATCCGCCGCTGTCCGCCACCGGCCGCCCGGCCACGCCACCCGGCGGCGGAGGCTCCACCACTGCCGCGTCGGTCGGTTCGTCGGTCACCGGGTCGTCACTGGGCTCCTCGGTGGGCGGCTCGTCGCTCGGCGTCTCGGTGGGCTCCGCGCTGCTCGGCGAGGGCGTCGGCTCACGCGCCTCCTCACCTACCACCTCACGGGAGGCGGTCCGCCGGGCCAGCAGCCGCAACTGCGGGTCGTACGCCTCGGCGGCGAAGCTCACCCGCCCGCGCCCGACGTCCTCGGCGAACGCCACCCGGTAGCGGGCGGTCACGGTACGGCCGGGACAGAGCACACCCGGGTCGAGCTGCCGGTCGGTGAGCCGGGCGGTGTCTCCCTCGGTGCGGATCTCCAACGGGAACGAGCCGCTGTCCTCCACCCGGTCCACCTTGAGCTGGTCCAGCCGCAGGCCCTGCACCCGCACCAGCATCGACCAGCGCACCTTGACACAGCCGCCCCCGTCGGAGCGGGACAGCACGGCGGACAACGTCTCCACCCGGTTCCCCGCGGTGAACTCGTCCGGCAGACCGCTCAGCTCGGTGGAGAAGGCCGCCGCCGCTCGCGCCGGCACGGCCCCGCCGTACCCGGTCCCGGCCACGAAGGTCAGCACCAGTCCGATCCGCAGCGCCTGCCGCCACCCGCTCACCACGCCTCCTCACCCTCGGTCGTGTCCACAGGCAACGCTAGGAGCGCGCCGGGCACGCCGGTAGACGGGCGTGTTCGCATCCAACGCCACAACACGAGGCCTGTTTCACCGAGCGTGGTGAACCGGTCACGACCCCGCCGCGACACGCCCGGGATGCCGGTCCGGAACCGGGGTGGGACACAATTCTCCGGTGTCCGAGCTGTCCGCCGCGTTCGTCCGGCTGCACGCCCGTCTCGCCCCGGTGGCGTTCGTCCCCGAGGTGCTGCTGCACCAGGCCGACGAGCCGATCGGCCTGTGGGAGCTGACCGAGGGTGAGTTCCGCAGCGCCCAGCCGCCGCCGTTCTGGGCGTTCGCCTGGGCCGGCGGGCAGGGACTGGCCCGTTACGTCACCGACCATCCCGAGGTGGTCGCCGGCCGCCGGGTGCTCGACCTGGCCTCCGGCTCCGGCCTGGTCGCCGTCGCCGCCGCCCGTGCCGGCGCCGCCGCCGTCCGGGCGGTCGAGGTGGACGAGCGGGCCGTCGCGGCCGTCGCGCTCAACGCCGAGGCCAACGGGGTACGCGTCGACGCCGAACTCGGCGACATCCTCGACTCCGACGCGGGCGACGCCGAGGTGGTGCTGGCCGGGGACGTCTTCTACAGCGAGGCGATGGCCCGCCGGATGCTGCGTTTCCTGCTCCGGGCCGCCCGCGCCGGCGCCCGCGTCCTGGTGGGCGACCCGGGCCGGGCGTTCCTGCCCCGCGAACGGTTCCACGAGCTGGCCGCGTACGAGGTGCCGGTGTCCGAGGCGCTGGAGAGCGTACGGGTGAAGCACACCACCGTGTGGGAGCTGGACCCGAACCCGCCGGGTGCCCGCCGCTAGCGTTACCGCGTGCTGTTCCGGGGCTGGGGGGAGTCCGTCGACGGGCAGTGGCCCGACACGGCCACCGTCGTCGACCACGTCGGCGTGCCGCACCTGGTGGTGACCCGGCACGCGCTCGTACGCCAGGTCCTCACCGACCCGGTGACGTTCCGGCCGGACAACGCGCTCGACGCGGTCACGCCGATCCCGGTGGCCGCGCTGCGGGTCCTCGCCGGGCACCGGTTCCGGCTGCCGCCGACGCTGGCGAACAACGGCGGGGCGAGCCACCCGGAGATCCGGGGCATCGTCGCCGACGCGCTGCATCCGCATCGGGTGGCCGCGCAGCGTCAGTGGCTGACCGGACTGGTCCGGGAGCGGGTGGCCGCAATGGCGGCGGAGCTGGACGCGGGCCGCCCGGTCGACCTGTACGCGGGGCTCGCCGCCGACCTGCCGCTGCTGGTGCTGGCCCGGCTGGTCGAGCTGCCGGACGCCCCGGTCGGCGCGGTGAAGGACTTCGCCCGGGCCGCGCTGGAGCTGTTCTGGGCGCCGCTGGAGGAGTCCCGGCAGCTCGCACTGGCCGCCGAGGTGGGCCGGTTCCACACCGTGCTGCGCGAGTTCGCCGCCACCGGGGGCGGGCTCGCCGCGCGGCTGCGCGACGCCGGGGACTCCCCCGACGTGGTGGTCGGGGCGCTGTTCTTCCTGCTGGTCGCCGGTCAGGAGACCACCTCGCAGTTCCTCACCCTGCTGCTGCACCGGCTGTCCGGCGAACCGGCGGTACGGGCCGGGCTGCGCGCGGGCACCGTCGCCGTGGACGACGTGGTCGAGGAGGGGCTGCGGCTGGAGCCGCCGATCGTCACGTGGCGGCGGGTGGCAGCCGTCGACACCACGCTCGGCGAGGTGGCCGTACCGGCGGGCACCAGCGTGGTGGCGTGGCTGGCCCGCGCCGGGCGCGACCCAGCGGTGGTGGACGCGCCGGGCGAGTTCCGCCCGGGGCAGCCCGGCTCGCGGCGGCACCTGGCGTTCGGCGCCGGGCCGCACCGCTGCGTCGGCGCGCAGCTGGCCCGGATGGAGGCCGCGGTGGTGGTCGCCGAGGCCACCACTCTGCTCGACGACGTGACGGTGGTGCGTCCACCGTGGTGCCCGGACAACCTCACCTTCCGGATGCCGGACGCGTTCGTGGTCCGTCGCGCCTGAGTCCTGCGGGTGTTAGGAAGGGACCCTTTACCTACCGGAGGCGTTAATAGGGGGCCCTTCCTTACGAAAGTCAGGGTGGGTGGCTGCCGTTCGACGGCGGCGGGGCACCCCCGCCGGCCCATAGCGTCGCCGCATGATCACACTTCGTGCGTTGACGAAACGGTTCGGCGACGTGACTGCCGTCGACGACCTGACCGTCGAGATCCGCCCCGGGCAGGTCACCGGGTTCCTCGGCCCGAACGGCGCGGGCAAGTCCACCACCATGCGGATGGTGCTCGGCCTGGACCGGCCCACCGCCGGGCAGGCCCTGGTGAACGGCCGGGACTACCGCACGCTGCGGCACCCGCTGCACGAGGTGGGCGCGCTGCTCGACGCGACAGGCGTGCACCCGGCCCGCTCCGGCGTGGCGCACCTGCGGGCGATGGCGCGCAGCAACGGCGTACCGGCCCGGCGGGTGAGCGAGGTGCTCGACCTGGTGGGCCTGGACGCCCGCGCCGCCGGCAAGCCCGGCCGGACGCTGTCGCTGGGCATGGGTCAGCGGCTCGGCATCGCCGGCGCGCTGCTCGGCGACCCGCCGGTGCTGCTGCTCGACGAGCCGGTGAACGGGCTCGACCCGGACGGCGTGCGGTGGATCCGGGGCTTCACCCGCCGCCTCGCCGACGAGGGACGCACCGTCCTCGTCTCGAGCCACCTGATGAGCGAGATGCAGCAGACCGCCGACCGGGTCGTGGTGCTGGGGCGCGGCCGGCTGGTGGCCGACGCGCCGCTGGCCGAGCTGATCGCCGCCCGGCCCGCCGCGTCGGTCCGCGTACGCGGCCCCGAACCGGCCGCGCTCGCCGCCCTCGGCGACCGGCTGGCCGCCGAGGGCGCGACTGTCACCGCCGACGAGGGCGGGATGTCCGTCGCCGGCAGCACCGCCGGCCGGGTCGGCGACCTGGCGCACGAGATGGGGGTACGGCTGCACGAGCTGACCCCCGTCGCCCCCTCCCTGGAGGAGGCGTTCCTGGAGCTGACCGCCGACAGCGTGGAGTACGCCGCCGGCCCGACCGGAGGTGGCGCCCGATGACCGCACAGTCCACGCTCGACCCGGCACGCCGGACCGCCCGGCCCGCCCCCGCCGGGCATCCGCTCGCCGGGGCGGTGGCCGCCGAGTGGACGAAGCTCTGGTCGGTGCGCTCCACCTGGTGGACGCTGCTCGCGGCGGTGCTGACCATGACGGCCACCAGCGCCCAGCTCGCCATCTACGCGCAGAACGCCAACACCGACGACGACCCGGCCAACAACCCGGGCGTGGTGGACGTCGGCGAGATCGTGGCCGGGTCGCTGGAGCTGACCCAGTACGTGGTGCTGGCGCTCGGCCTGTTCGCGATCACCAGCGAGTTCACCACCGGCACGATCCGCACCACGCTGCGCTGCACCCCGTCGCGGGGCCGGGTGCTGGCGGCCAAGGCGGTGGTGGTGGGCGCGGTGACGTTCGGCCTCGGGCTGCTGCTCGGCACTGTCGGCGCGGTGACGGCCCGGCCGGTGCTGGGCGAGTGGGGCCGCGCCCCGCTGGGCGGGACGGTGGCCGACGTGGTGGCCGCCGCGGCGTACCTGGCGCTGATCGGTGTGCTGGCGCTCGGCCTGGCGGCGGCGCTGCGCGGCGCGGTGCTGGCCCTGACCGTGCTGTTCGCGTTGCTGATGATCGTTCCGCTGTCGTTGCAGGAGCCGGACATCACCGTGCTCACCCGGATCGCCGACGCGTTCCCGGGGGTGGCCGGCAACCACTTCCTGGCCGGGGACACCACGCCGTACCCGGCAGCGGCAGGGCTGCTGCTGCTCGCCGCCTGGACCGCCGCCGCGCTGGCGCTGGGCCGGTGGGCGCTGGCCCGGCGCGACGCCTGAGCGGGGCGGGGCTGGTCAGCCGGTGGGCGGGACCAGCCCCGCCTCGTACGCGAGGATCGCCGCCTGCACCCGGTTGCGCACGTCCAGCCGGGTGAAGATGCTGGTCAGGTAGCTCTTCACGGTGCCCTCGACGAGGTGCAGCCGGCGGGCGATCTCGGCGTTGGACAGTCCCGCGCCGACCAGCGCCAGCACGTCGCGTTCCCGGTCGGTGAGCCCGGCCAGCCGGTCCCGCGCGTACGGGCCGCGGGCGAGCCGGCCGCCGCTCAGCTCGATCACCCGGCGCGCGACCCGGGGCGACAGGTACGCCCCGCCGTCGGCCACCGCACGCACCCCCGCCAGCAGTTCGCGCGGATCACCGGACTTGAGCAGGAACCCGGCGGCGCCGTGGCCGAGCGCGCGGGCGATCAGGTCGTCGTCGCCGAACGTGGTGAGCATGACCGCCGCCGTCTCCGGCACCAGCCGGCGGATCTGCGCGGCGGCGCTGAGCCCGTCGCAGCGGGGCATCCGGATGTCCAGCAGCGCCACCCGGGGCCGGTGCGCGCGGACCATCTCGACCGCCGCCAGGCCGTCGCCCGCCTCACCGACCACCTCGATGCCGGGGTCGGCGGCCAGGATCGCCCGGACCCCGGCCCGGACCAGTGCCTCGTCGTCGGCGAGCACCACTCGCAGTGGGCGGTCGTGGTCGTTGCTCATTGTTCGATCCGCTCCTTGCTGACCAGCCGCCCGTCGGCGAAGCAGAGCCGCCAGGTCGCCTGGGCGAACGGGAAGTTGCCGTCGGTGTAGAACTCGCAGCCCGGCACCGCGCCGGTCGCGGGCGGGTCGGCCTGGCGGCGGGGCAGACCGAGCGCCTCGCGCGGCTCACCGAGGCGCAGCCGTTCGTAGCCGGACCGGTCCAGCACCGCGCCCGCGGTGGCGAGCGGGTAGTAGACGAGCGCCAGCACCAGGGCCAGCCCGGCGGGCGCGCCGATCGCCACGAGCAGACTTCGCCGCACCCGCCGCCGGGCCTCCCGCAGCCGCCGGGCCGCGTCCCCGTGTCCATCCCGGCCGGGTACGCCGACGCGTCCGGCGTCGAGCGGGTCGATCTCCGCGAGGTCGTCGCCGGGTCGCGGGGCGGTCGCCCCGGAACCGTCATCCGGGCCGGTGGCCGGCGGACCGGCGTCGGCGAGGGCCGGCGTCCCGGAGGCCCGGATCGGGCCGGCGACCGGTGAACCGGCGTCCGCGCGGCCGGGCGGCGGCGTGCCGGGACGGGCCGCATCAGCGAGCGGGACGTGTGCGGTGACCGCCCAGCCGCCGTCGCACGGGCCGGCGTCCAGCACGCCGCCGGCGAGGCGTACCCGCTCGCGCAGCGCCAGCAAGCCGGAGCCGTGCGACGGCGGCCCGGGCAGCGGACCGGCCGGCGGCGGCGCGTTCACCACCGCGACAGTCACCGCGCCGGCATCGCGTGCCACAGCGACGGTGACCGGGGCACCCGGGGCGTAGCGGGCGGCGTTGGTGAGCGCTTCCCGGACCACCCGGTGCACCGCGTGCGCGGGCAGCGGCGGCAGGTCCGCCTCGTCGGCGCGCAGGTCGACGGTCATCCCGGCGTCGCGGGCGCCGTCGACCACGTCGGCGACCGTCTCCCCCGGCGGCCGCAGCGTGTGTTCCTCGCGCAGCACGCCGATCACGTCGTGCAGGCGTTCGGTGGCGGCGGCGACGCTGGCTCGCAGCTCACCGGCCGCCGTCCGGTGCGCCGGGGACAGGTCCGGCGCCAGTTCCAGCGCGCCCGCCCGCAGCGCGATGAGGCTCAGATCGTGGCCGAGCGAGTCGTGCATGTCCTGCGCGATACGGGCCCGCTCGCGCAGGCGTACCCGCTCGGCCTCGGCCCGGCGCTGCGCCTGCGCGTGCCGCAGCCCGGCGTCGGCGAGCGCGCGGTGCTGCCGCCGCAGCCGGCCCAGCAGCCAGGGAAACACCCCGGCGAACAGCAGCACCGAGGCGAGCAGGAACCAGGTGGACGGCTCGGTGCCGAGCAGCCCCAGGTTGAGCACCGAGCCGGTGACCGCGATGGCGGCGAAGACGGCAGCGGCCGGTGCGGCCCGGTCGCTGCGCCGCCCGGCGAGGTAGCCGAAGACCGGGATGGCGAACACGACGTTGCCGTCGACGAGCGAGCCCGCCACCACCGCGAGCACCGCGACCAGCGGCCACCGGCGCCCGATCCACACCGCCGTGCCGAGCAGCGCCAGCGCGGCGGCCAGCGGCGGCAGCTCGCCGATCTGCGGCGGGGTGAGCCGGCCGTACGCCACCGGCGCCGCGAGCACGGCCCAGAGCAGCAGGTCACCGGCCCGGCGCTGTCGTTCGCGGGGTTCCACGGCGGTCACGCTACCCACGCCCGGCCGGGGCGGACACCGACGAAAGTCAGGTCTCCTCGGCCCAGGCGCGCCAGTCGTCGAGCACGCCGTACAGGGCGGGAGTGAGCCACCCGGGAGCGGACCGGCGGAACACGCCCGGGTCCATCCCGCCCGCACCGGCCGGCACCGCGCCGAGCAGGTTCGGCAGCAGCTCGGACAGGTTGAGCCAGTGCACCAGTTCCGGCTCGGTCGGCCAGGCGCCGATCACCACACCGGCCGGGACGGCCCGTCGTTCCAGCGCCTCCAGCGTGAGCGCGGTGTGGTTGAGCGTGCCGAGCCCGGCCCGCGCCACCACCACCGCGGGCGCGCCGAGCGACACCGCCAGGTCGGCCACCGTCCACGGCTCGCCGGACGGGCGCAACCCCATCGGTACGAGCAGCCCGCCCGCGCCCTCGACGAGCACCAGGTCGTGCTTGTCCGCCTCCTCGCGGATCGCGTCGACCGCGTTGTACAGCTCCAGCGGCGGCAGCTCCGCCACCCGGGCCGCGGCCAGCGGGGCCAGCGGATCGGGGAAGCTGGCCAACGTCCGGCCGGTCGGCGGGGCGGCCAGCCGGGTCACCGAGTCGACGTCGCCGGGCTCGCCTGTCGCCGTACCCGTCTGGCCGGGCTTGACCACGGCGACCCGCAGGCCGGCCGCCTGCGCGGCGGCGGCGACGGCGGCGGTCACCACGGTCTTGCCGACCTCGGTGTCGGTGCCGGTCACCAGCACCGGCCCGGTCCAGGCGTCGCCGAGGCTCATGGCGCACACTCCACGATTACGTCCAGGGCCCGGTCGAAGTCGGCCCGGTCCACCCCGGCGCTGACGGTGAGCCGCAGCCGGGACCGGCTGTCCGGCGTGGACGGCGGACGAAAGCAGCCGACCGCCACGCCCCGGTCCCGGCAGGCGGCGGCCCACGCGGTCGCCTCCTGCGGGCCGGGCGCGGTCACCGAGATCACGGCGCCGTCCGGGGCGGACACGGACAGCCCGGCCGCGCCGAGCCGGCGCACCGCCGCCGCGACCCGGTCGGCCAGCTCGGCGCGCAGCGCGTCACCGGCGCGGGCCAGGCGCACCGCGGCGCGGACCCCGGCCACCACGGCGGGCGGCGGCGCGGTGTCGAAGATGAACGTGCGGCCGGTCTCCACCAGGTGGCGGACGAACTCAGCCGGCCCGGCGACCACGCCACCGGCCCCGCCGAGCGCCTTGGACAGCGTCGCGGTGACCACCACGTCGGGTGCGCCGGCCAGCCCGGCGGCGGCGACCCCGCCGCCCCGGCCGGGCCGGTGACGCCGAGCGCGTGCGCGTCGTCGACGAGCAGCAGCGCGCCGTGGCGGCGGGCCACCGCGTGCAGCTCCGCGAGCGGGGCCAGGTCACCGTCGACGGAGAAGACCGACTCGGTCACCACCACGGCCGGGCGGCCCGGCGCGGCGGCCAGCGCCGCGGCCACCGCGGCGACGTCCGCGTGCGGCGTCACGAGCGTCTCGGCGCCGGAGATCCGGCAGCCGTCGATCAGCGAGGCGTGGTTGTGGGCGTCGGAGACGAGCAGCGTACGCGGCTGCGTCAGTCCCCGGACGGCGGCGAGGTTGGCCAGGTAGCCGGAGGAGAAGACGAGCGCCCGGTCGACGCCGAGCCAGTCGGCCAGGTCGTCCTCGAGCGCGTGGTGGGCGTCGGTGGACCCGCGCACCAGGCGCGACCCGGTGGCACCCAGCCCGTACGCGGACAGGGCCTGCGCTGCGGCGGCGGTGACCTCGGGGTGGGTGGCCAGGCCGAGGTAGTCGTTGCCGGCCAGGTCGACCACGGCGTCGTCGGCGGCGCGGGGGCGCAGCGTGCGGGTCAGCCCCGCCCGGGCCCGCAGCTCGGCGCGGCGGTCCAGGGCCGCCAGCCAGTCCGCCACCGTGCCGTCCCCTCCCGCCGACTTCCCGCCCCCCGCCGGGCGCTTCCGCGGGGCGAAGTTACCACCCGCGCCGAGGGCCCCGGCGTGGCGCGGTCCCGGCTCGCCGGAGTGCCCGTGGCGGCGGTTTCCCGCGCTCACGGTGGCCTGTTAGGTTACGAGCCATGCCAGAGATCCTCGACCAGGCCCGCGAGCGGGTGCTGGGCAACGGCGTCGGCCTCGACGAGGCCGGCATCCTCGCGGTGCTGAACCTTCCCGACGAGCACCTGCCCGCCGCACTCCAGCTCGCCCACGAGGTCCGGATGCGCTGGTGCGGTCCGGAGGTCGAGGTCGAGGGCATCGTCTCGCTGAAGACCGGCGGCTGCCCGGAGGACTGCCACTTCTGCTCGCAGTCCGGCCTGTTCACCTCGCCGGTGCGCTCGGTCTGGCTGGACATCCCGGCGCTGGTCGAGGCCGCGAAGCAGACCGCCGCGACCGGGGCGACCGAGTTCTGCATCGTGGCCGCCGTGCGTGGCCCGGACGCCCGGCTGATGAAGCAGATGCGCGAGGGCGTCGCCGCCATCCGCGCCGAAGTCGACATCCAGGTCGCCGCCTCGCTCGGCATGCTCACCCAGGAGCAGGTCGACGAGCTGGTCGAGATGGGCGTGCACCGCTACAACCACAACCTGGAGACCTGCCGCTCCTACTTCCCGAACGTGGTCACCACGCACTCGTGGGAGGAGCGCTGGGAGACGCTGCGGATGGTCCGCGAGTCCGGCATGGAGGTCTGCTGCGGCGGCATCCTCGGCCTCGGCGAGACGGTCGAGCAGCGCGCCGAGTTCGCCGCTCAGCTCGCCGAGCTGGACCCGCACGAGGTGCCGCTGAACTTCCTCAACCCGCGCCCGGGCACGCCGCTGGGTGACCGCCCGGTGGTGGAGGGCAAGGACGCGCTGCGCGCCATCGCCGCGTTCCGGCTGGCCATGCCGCGCACCATCCTGCGGTACGCGGGCGGCCGCGAGCTGACCCTCGGTGACCTGGGCACCCGCGACGGCCTGCTGGGCGGCATCAACGCGGTGATCGTCGGCAACTACCTGACCACGCTGGGTCGCCCGGCCAACGCCGACCTGAAGCTGCTGGAAGACCTGAAGATGCCGGTGAAGGCGCTCTCGGCGACCCTGTGAGGCAGCGGTGACCGAATCCTCCCCCGCCACGGCCGCCCCCGTCGCGCTCTGGTGCGACAGGTGCGGCGAGTCGGTGACGGCCGGGCCGCACCCGGCGTG
Organism: Micromonospora sp. CA-248089; assembly: GCF_050948515.1. NCBI lineage: Bacteria > Bacillati > Actinomycetota > Actinomycetes > Micromonosporales > Micromonosporaceae > Micromonospora > Micromonospora sp. CA-248089. Next base: position 1,752,349 of record NZ_CP192016.1, on the reverse strand, counting down.
CGAGGCGGCGCGGGCGTGGGAGCCGCCGCGCTGGTGCGCGTCCTGCCGGCGGCGGATGAAGGTGCAGGTCGTACCGGCCGGCTGGTCGGCGGTCTGCGTCGAGCACGGCGAGCGGCGGGGCTGAGGCGTGCTGCGCGGGCGGGCGGTGACGTTGCGGCCGGTGACCGACGCCGACGTGCCCGCCCTGGCCGCGATCCGGGCCACCCCGGAGGTGCGCCGCTGGTGGCGCGGCGGTGACGACCTGGCCGAGTCGGTCCGGGCCGACCTGGCCGACGACGCGGTGACGATCTACGCCGTCGAGCACGAGGGCCGGCTGGTCGGCGCGATCCAGTGGTACGCGGAAACCGACCCGGACTACCGCCACGCCAGCCTGGACGTCTTCCTCGACCCGGCGGTACGCGGCTCGGGGCTGGGTGGCGACGCGATCCGCACGCTGGTCCGGCACCTGATCGACGAGTACGGCCACCACCGGTTCACCATCGACCCGGCGGCGGCGAACACGGCGGCGATCCGCGCGTACGCGAAGGTGGGGTTCCGCCCGGTGGGCATCATGCGCCGCTACGAGCGCGGGGCGGACGGGCGCTGGCACGACGCGCTGCTGATGGACCTGCTCGCCGAGGACCTGGCCGGCTGACCGGACGGGCGTGCCCGGCACCGCACGGGTGCCGGGCACGCTCTGTTCGAACGGTGTGACGGTCAGCGCTGGAGGGTCAGCACACCCGGCCGCCACGGCAGCAGGTTGTAGTCGCCTCCCGCACTGGGGTTCTTGCCCTGGTACAGGAACTGCAGGTTGCAGGGGTCGATGGTCTTGGTCTGGTCGGGGTTGGTGCGGACCAGGTCACCGTGGCTGATGTCGTTGGTCCACGTCGCGCCGCTGTTGGCCTTGCCGGCGAAGGGGTTGCTCTCCGTGGCGGCCTGCGGGGTCCACGAGCCGTTCAGGCTGTTGGACGTGAACGACCGGAAGTAGCGTCCCTGGCTCCCGATCGCCTCGACGATCATGAGGTACTGGTTCTGGCCGGCCACCTTGTAGACCTCGACGCCCTCGAACAGGTTGTTCGTCGAGTCGGTCATGATCGTCGTGTAGCTCGAGCCGAAGCTGCCCGGGAAGTTCCCGAGCGGCATGCTCGACCGGTAGATCTTGCCGTTGTCCCCGGCGAAGAACAGGTACATGTTCTGGTCGTCACCGATCAGGGTCTGGTCGATGACGCCGTACGGGGCGTCCGGCAGGGTGGCGGTGGACAGCGTCTGCGCCGAGGACCAGCCGTTGGCGTTCGTCGGGTCGCTCGACGTCTTGTAGCTGAACGAGGTCGGTCCCCACTGGTACGCCAGCACCCAGATGTTCTTCGGCGCGAAGTACAGCAGGGTGGGCGCCACGGTGCCCTGGCTCATTCCGTTCTGGCCGGCCGAGGCCATGTCGGACCAGTTCGTGAACGGGGTGAAGTTCATCGAGCTGTACTGGCCGCTGCTGTTGACGTACGACCCGTAGACCAGGTGCTTGCCGTTGTAGACCACGTTCGTGAAGTCCTTGAGCGAGACCCAGCCGTTCTGCGGGTTGGCCAGCGCGCCGGTAGACGACCACCGGTAGGTCGACGGGAGCGAGCAGCCGCCCGGCGGGGGCGTGGTGGTGGCCGGCGGCGGCGTGGTCGGCGAGGTACCGCCACCGAAGTTGGTCCGCCACTGCTGGTTGGTCTGCCCGTGGCAGTCGTACAGCTGGACCTGCTGGCCGTTGCCGGTGCCCCAGACGTCCAGGCAGCGGCCGGACTGCACACCGCTGATGGTGCCGTTGGAGTTGATGTTCCACTGCTGGTTCGACTGGCCGTTGCAGTCGTAGATGATGATGCCGGTGCCGTTGCCGGTGGCCGCGCCGTTCGCGTCGAGGCACTTGGTGCCGTAGACCATCAGCTGCTTGCTGGAGGTGTACGTCCACCGCTGGTTCGACTGGTTGTTGCAGTCGTAGAGCTGCACCCGCGTGCCGTTGCTCTGCGAGGAGTTCGGCACGTCGATGCACCGGCCCGACTGCACGCCGACGATCTGGCCGGCGCCACCGCTGGGCGGCGGTCCCGTGGTCGGGGTCGTGGTCGGCCCGGAGGTCGGGGCGGCCGCGTTGAGCGCGTTGAGGACCGAGGTGTACGCGGCCTTCTTGTTGCCGCCGCCGTCGAACAGCAGCGGGCTCTCGTTGGAGCGCCACGAGTCGCTGTCACGCACGCCCCACACCGTGATGCCGATGCAGCGCGGCACGTTGATGCACGCCTGGGTCAGACCCGCGTACTGGCTGGTCGAGGAGTTCGTGACGTCGACCTCGGTCAGCGCCACGTCCACACCCAGCGCGGCGAAGTTCTGCAGCGTGGTCTGGAAGTTACCCGGCAGCGAACTGCCGCCGGTGAAGTGGGTCTGCAGACCCACACAGTCGATCGGCACACCACGGGACTTGAAGTCCCGGATCATGTTGTACACACCCTGCGTCTTGCCGTACGACCAGTTCTCGATGTTGTAGTCGTTGTAGCAGAGCTTCGTCGACGGGTCGGCCGCCCGCGCGGTGCGGAACGCCACCTCGATCCAGTCGTTACCGGTGCCCTGCAGGTTCGAGCTGCGGCGGCTGCCGTCCTCGTTGAACGCCTCGTTCACCACGTCCCACGCGGCCAGCTTGCCCCGGTAGTGGGCCATCACGCCGTTGATGTGGTCGATCATCGCCTGACGCAGGTTGCTGCCGTTCAGGCTCTGCATCCAACCCGGCTGCTGCGCGTGCCACGCCAGCGTGTGACCACGGACCTTCAGGCCCCGCTGCGTGGCCCAGTTGTAGATCTGGTCACCCGAGGAGAAGTTGAACTGGCCCCGCTGGGGCTGCGTCGCGTCCGGCTTCATCTCGTTCTCAGCCGTGATCATGTTGAACTCACGCGCCGCGATGGTGCTGTACGTGGAGTCGCTCAGCCGGCCCGCCGCGATCGCCGTGCCGAAGTACCGGCCCGACTGCGCGGCGGCCGCGCCCAGCGTGCTCGCGGCGGCGTTCGCCGACGGCATCATGACCGCGACGGCGGCCACCGTCACGGCGCTGACCGCGCCGGCGAGCAACGCTCGGACCACGGGCGATCGCCGTCGCCGACTCCCGCCGCGATGAACTGATGGGCTCATTGCCATCTTGGCCTCCTTACTGGCCAACACCCAGGCCGTCGGGGCGGGACGACTGGACGTCTCGATAGGGGATCTAGCTCCGTCGATGCTTCCATCGCGCACCGACGGGGACAATGGTGTTTCGGAAAAGTTTCGGAACGTTTTTGGCCGCGCGGGGCGGGGCGAGGCGTGACCGGTCACCCGGGGTGCGGCACCGGCCACGCCACGCCACCTCGACGGTCAGGAGACCGTGCAGGCGGCCCCGTTGAGCGTGAAGCCCGTCGGCCTCGGGTTGGCGCCGGTGTGGGTGCCGTTGAAGCCGAAGCTCGTCGACGCCCCCGGTGCCAGCGCCCCGTTGTAGGACAGGTTCGACGCGGTCACCGCCGTGCCGGTCTGGGTCACGTTCGCCGACCAGGCCTGCCCGACCTTCTGCCCGGCGTTGCCGAAGGTGAACGCCAGCGTCCAGCCGTTGATCGCCGTGGTGCCGGTGTTGGCGACTGTGACGTTCGCGGTGAACCCGGTGTCCCAGGAGTTCGCCGTCCAGGTCACCGCACAGGCGCCGCCGGCAGGCGGCGCGGTGGTGGTCACCGTGACGCCGGGCGAGGCGGGCGAGACGTTTCCGGCCGCGTCCACCGCCACCACCGTGAACATGTACGTGGTGGAGGCGGTCAGCCCGGTCACCGCCAGCGTGGTGCCGGTGGACGAGCCGACCAGGACGTTCCCGCCCCGGTAGACGCGGTAGCCGGTGACGCCCACCGCGTCGGTGGACGGACCCCAGGTCAGCGTCAGTCCGGTCGCGCCGACCGCCGAGGCGGTGGGCGTGCCGGGCGCGGTCGGCGCTGTGGTGTCCGGCGCCGGGCCGGCCGGCGTGGTGACGCTGACCGCCGCCGACGACGCGGACCTGTTGCCGGCGCCGTCGAGGGCCCGCACGGTGAACTGGTACGTCCGCTCCGGCGTCAGCCCGGTCACGGCCAGGGTCGCCCCGGTGGAGGCGGTGACGACCGGGTCGGCGCCGGCCGAGGCACGGGTCACCTCGTACCCGGCCAGGCCGCTGCCGCCGGTGTCGGTGGACGCGGCCCAGCTCAGCGTGAGCCCGCTGGACGTGACGGCGGACGCGACGGGCGTGCCGGGCACCGAGGGCGCGGTGGTGTCCGGTGTGGCCGGTCCGGGCTCCTCGCCCCAGACGCGCACGCCGCCGGAGTAGAGCGGCACCTTGGGGTTGGGCCCGGCGGTGGCCTGGTACGACGGGTCGTTCGTCGGGTCCCAGGTGCCGCCCTCCGGCACCCCGATCTTGAACTGGACCTCCATCCGGTGCTGCGACTGACCGGCCGGCGCGATGGTGTAGCCGGTGCAGTCGACCTCGACGTACCAGATGTCGCCGGAGAACTGCTTCGCGGCCGACGGCGACGGGCAGCCCTGGGTGTAGCCGGGCGTGACGGTGACCGGTCCGGTGCCGTCGGGCCGGAAGAAGTACCGGAACTTACCGGTGGTCAGTGCCCGGGCCGGGAACGCCGACTTGTTGTAGATGACCGCCTTGAGCCCGGTGGCGCGCGGCTCGGCCTGCATCACTGTGGTCTCCACCGTCAGCTCGTCCATGTCGGGCGTCTCGGCGGACGGGAAGCCGGCGCGCGGGCTGCCGCCGTACTCGTTGGCGAGCCGGGCCAGCGCGGAGGTGAAGCCGGCGTTGTAGTCGGTCGCCACCTCGTTCATCACGTAGTCCGACCGGCTGTCGGTGTACGCGTCGTTCGCCGAGGACGGGCCGCCGACGAGCGCGCCGTAGAGCACGTGCCGGGTCTCGGTGGGTACGGTCTGGCTGTCCCACCAGGAGCCGTGCGCGGTGCGGTGGTGCGGGTTGCGCGGCGAGTTGGCGCCGAAGCCGATCTGGTAGCTGGAGTTGCGCGGGTTGTCGCCGAGCGCGTAGTTGATCTGCCGGACGGCGAAGTCGTGGTAGCGCGTCTTGCGCGTGGTGTCGGTGGTCTTGTCGCTGTAGACGAGCGCGGCGAACGCGGTGTTGGAGGCGTACCGCAGCGCGCCCCAGGAGTCGAGCACCGCCATCCCGCCCGGCGAGTACGGCACCCGCTGGCCGTTGACGCCCACGGTCCAGTAGTCCAGCCACCGGTTGGCGTCGTCGGCGTACTTCTGCTTGCCGGTCAGGTTGGCCAGCAGCACGTACGCGCCGAACTGCTTGTTGTCCCAGGCGATGGTCCACTTGTAGGAGCGGGTGGTGGACTGCGGTTCGGTGCCGAGCTTGTCGTACTCGCTCTCGGCCTTCGCCAGGTAGGTGGCGTCGCCGGTGGCCCGGTACAGCCAGATCGCGCCCCAGACCAGCTCGTCCTGGTAGCCGCTCCACGACTTGTAGAAGCTCGTCGCGTCGGTGATGCACTCGTGGTAGCTCTTCCGCACCGTGTCGGCGAACGTGTAGAGCTGCTTGGCGTGGCCGAGCAGCTTGTCCGCGTAGGTCGCGTCGGTGGGCCGGAACACCATCGACGAGGCGGCCATCGCGGCCGCCGTCTCCCCCGCCAGGTCCGCGCCGCCACAGCTCGCGTCGATCTTGTACGCGGGCCGCGCCATCGGCATCACCTCGGCCGGACCCCACCACTTGTGGTCGTCGTCGCCCTTGCCGACCTGTCCGTAGAGGACGTTCGGGGCGGGGTGCGCCTTGACGAAGTAGTCGTTGACGAAGCGCAGGTTGTTCAGCAGGTGGGTGAGCTGGCCGGAGGCGACGTACCCGTCGCGGTACTCGACCGCGCCCCACGCCAGCATGGTGGCGCTGAACGCCATCGGGAAGCCGAACTTCACGTGGTCGCCGGCGTCGTACCAGCCGCCGGTGAGGTCGACGCCGACATCGGCGCCGTCGGTCAGCGCGGAGTCGCCGCGCCAGGAGACCCGGTTCCAGGAGGGTTTGCGGCCCGACTGCTGCGCCTCGTAGAAGAACAGTGACTTCTGCAGCGCCTCGGCGTAGTTGAACGTGGCCGCGGCCTGCGGGGCGGCGGACGCGGGTGGCGGGGCGGCGACGGCCGTGGCCACGCCGACGGCCAGCGCGGCGCCGGCGGCGAACAGCCGGCGCAGCCGGGACCGGCCTCCGGGCGACGGGATCGGACGGGGCATGGCGAGCTCCTGTGGCTGGCGCCGGGGCGGCAGCCGGAGCGGGGACGGGTTCGGGCTCCGGCTGCCGCGCGGCGGTGGTGGTGGGTGTCCACGAGAGATTCGGGAGCGCTCCCATGGACAATCGACAATGTAATGCGCCGTTCACCACAGGGGAAGAGCACGCTGATCCGGGACACCCGGGGCGTACTCACGGGTAACCATCGGGAGCTGGATCACACCATCGACATCATTCGATATTTAGGCTGTTAAGCCCCAGCTCAGCGGCCTCGCCACCATCGCGTACGCGCCCCGGACGGCCCCGGTGGCGGCTCGGCCGTCCTGGCATACGAACGTACTGTTGCCCGGCCGTTCGGCCCCGCGGGACAGTACGCCTCACCTGCGGTGCCATCGATGCCGCCGCTCCCCGGACGACACTGAGGAGATCGCGATGGCTCTACGACTCGCCGAAGGCACCTCCTGGTCCGACACGCTCGCCCGGGCGGTCGCCGCCACGCCCGAGGCGTTCGGCACCGGCCCCGACGGCGCTCCCACGCTGCACAACCTCGTCCAGGGCGACTGGCGCGCGCTCGGCACGCCCTCCCCCGTCCGCACCCCGGTGGACAACACCGTGCTGGTGCACCTCGCCCGGCTCGACGCCGAAACGGCCCGCGCCGCCGTCGCCCACGCCGCCGACGCGCACCGGGAGTGGGCACGGACCCCGCTGGCCGAGCGCGTCGCCCGGGTCACCGAGGCGCTCGACGCGCTCACCGCGCACCGCGACCTGCTCGCCCTGCTGCTGGTCTGGGAGATCGGCAAGCCGTGGCGGCTGGCCTGCGCCGACGTGGACCGCGCGCTGGACGGCGTGCGCTGGTACGTGCAGGAGATCGAGCGGATGCTCGCCGACGGGCGGGAGCCGCTGCCCGGCCCGGTCAGCAACATCGCCTCCTGGAACTACCCGATGAGCGTGCTGGTGCACGCCGAGCTGGTGCAGTTGCTCGCCGGCAACGCGGTCATCGCCAAGACGCCGTCGCAGGGCGGCGCGCTCTGCCTCACCGTCGCGCACGCGCTGATGCGCCGCGCCGGGTTGCCCGCCACGCTGCTGTCCGGCAGCGGCGAGGAACTGTCCGAGGTGCTCGTCCGCGCACCGGAGATCGGCGCGGTGGCGTTCGTCGGCGGGCGCTCCAACGGCGGCAAGGTCGCCGCCGCGCTGCTCGACTGCGACAAGCGGCACTTCATCGAGCAGGAGGGCCTCAACGCCTGGGGCATCTGGAACTTCTCCCAGTGGGACTCGCTCGCCGCCCACCTGCGCAAGGGCTTCGAGTACGGCAAGCAGCGCTGCACCGCGTACCCCCGGTTCGTGGTCCAGCGCGACCTGGTCGACGAGTTCCTCGACATGTACCTGCCGGTGGTCCGCTCGATCCGGTTCGGGCACCCGCTCGCCGTCGGTGACGACTGGTCGGCCGGCGACCCGCTGCCCGAGCTGGACTTCGGGCCGCTGATCAGCGCCGCGAAGGCCGACGAGCTGCGGCGCAAGGTCGACGAGGCGGTACGCGGCGGCGCCGTGCCGCTGCACCGCGGCAAGCTCGACGGCGCGCCGTTCCTGGACGGGCAGGACACGTCCGCGTACGTCGCCCCGGCCGTGCTGCTGGCCCCGCCCGGCCGCTCCCGCCTCATGCACGCCGAGCCGTTCGGCCCGGTGGACACGATCGTCGTGGTGGACACCACCGACGAGCTGCTGGCACAGATGAACGCCTCGAACGGCGCGCTCGTCGCGTCCCTCGCGTGCGACGACGAGGAACTCGCCGGCAAGCTGGCGGTGGACCTCCAGGCGTTCAAGGTTGGCATCAACAAGCCGCGGTCCCGGGGCGACCGGGACGAGCCGTTCGGCGGCCGGGGCGCGTCCTGGAAGGGCGCGTTCGTCGGCGGTGACCTGCTCGTCCAGGCGGTCACCGTGGGCGGCGACGGCCGGCTCTACGGCAACTTCCCGGACTACAGCAGCTACCCGGCCACCTGATCCGCACAGACGGGCGGGGCCCCCGCATCGGGAGCCCCGCCGTGTCACCGTCCCCCGTATCGGAGGTCGGCCCCTGTGGCGCGTGACCGCGCCGGTTCCGGCCGCCGGGCCGTACCCCTCGGGTGTGCCGCGCCGTTGCGGCGCACCTCCGTGGTCCGGCCGGCGGCCGTCAGCTCAACTCGACCGCTGCGCCGGCACCGTCACCTCGGCCCGCACGACCGGATCCGCCGCCGGCCGCGCGGCCAGCGGCAGCGTCGCGGTGAGCACGCCGCCGTCGCGTTCCATCGCCACCGGCCGGTCCAGCCGGCGCAGCGTCCGCAGCATCGGCGTGTTCTCGGACTGCACGTGCAGCAGCACGGCGGCGTACCCGGCCCGGTCGGCGTGCCCGACCAGGCGGCGCAGCAGCGCCGAGCCGAGACCCCGGCGCTGCCAGTCGTCGCGGACCAGCAGCGCCGCCTCGGCCTCGTCGCCCTCGCCGAGCAGGTTCGCCATCGCCACGACCGGCTCCGCCGCCCCGCCGGAGCCCGCCGTGGCGAGCAGTGTCACGCCCCGCGCCGGCTCCAGCAGCCGCCGCAACCGGGCCGGCGACGGGTCCGCCGCCCCGCTCAGGTAGCGCCGCTGCCGGCTGCGCGCCGAGCAGGCGGCGTGCAGGTCGCGTACGCCGGGGATGTCCTCGGCGGTCGCGGCCCGCACCGAGACCTCGCCGCCGTCCGGCAGCACCAGCGTGATCCGGTCGGCGTCCCGGCGGGCGAGCGTCGCCGCCAGCTCGACCAGGGCCTGCGCGCGGGCGTACTCGGCCGGGGTGAAGCTGGGCTCCCGGCGGTGCAGTTCGTGGGCGCCGCCGGCCGGGTCGGCGAGCACCATCGTCGTGCCGCCCACCCCGCCCGGCGCGACGGCGGGTGTCGGACGCCAGGTCACCGTGTCGGCGCCGAGCAGCGTGCGCAGCACCTCGCCGGTCGACTCCGGGTCACGGACCAGCCGCCCGGCGAGCCCGAGCACCCGAGTCGGCTCGTCGGCCAGCCCACGCGCCCCGCTGCGCGCGACCCAGCAGTCCCGGCCCCGGCCCCGCTCCACGGCGGCCCGCAGCTCCGCCTCGGTCACCTGCTCGGGCGCGTCGACCAGGAAATCGTCGACCGCCCCGGCCTCGGTGGTGTGCACCTGCACGCTGAGGATGTTGACCCCGCGCAACGCGAGGCTCGCCGTGAGCACCGACAGGTAGCCCGGCCGGTCGTCCACGGTGGCTCGGATCCGCCACAGCGCCATGGTTGTCTCCCTTCCTCAGCACCGACCATGCCGTCCGCCTGTTGCGGGCCCGTTGCCCCGGGTGACGCCGGCCGACCGGTCAGGTGACGGTGGTCACTGGCGGCGTGCCGACCAGGTCCAGCCGGTCGCCGAGGATCACCGCGCTGGCGCGGACGAGCTGGGCGAGCCGGTCCACCTCGGTGGAGTGGAACCCGGCGGCGGCGAGCGGCTCGCTGTGGTCACGGGCGACCACGAGCACCAGCCCGGCCCGGCCGAACGGCGCCACCGCGTAGTGGTGCCCCTCCGGGCTGGTCATGGAGCGCGCCCGCAGCGGGGTCACCTCCGGCAGCCGCGGCGGTGACGGCGCCCGCCAGCTCGCGTGGCCGATCGCGGCGACGCCGGCCTCGCCGCTGCGCGAGGCCCAGTCCAGGGGTACGACGGCGGCCACCGCCCAGTCCGCGGCGAGCAGCCCCGGGACCGCGTCGACGAGCGTGGCCACCCCGTCGACCGGGTTCGCCGCCACCTGGGCGAGCAGTTCGGCGTCCTGCCCGGTGGTGGTGGGCGCGCCGATCGCCCGCCACACGCCGTCCACCCGGACGCCGGGGATCGCGGCCAGCCCGGCGAGCATCCGCTCGACCCGCGCCGCACCCGGCCAGACCACCGTGAAGTCGTCCACCGCCCGGCCGCCGAGCCGTTCCAGCACCACCACCTGCACGATGTCCGCGCCGGAGACGCCGAGTGTCCGGGCCACCTGGCCGAGCGTGCCCGGACGGTCCGGCAGGGTCACCCGAACTCTCAGCAGCATGTCTGATCCCCTCCGCTCGGCGGGCCGGCCGAGCGGCCGGCAGGCTGGGGCCCAGCCTGCCGGTTGACCATTTCGCCCCTGTTGCAGGGGCATGTCCCGCCGGGAAAACCCGACCTTGACAACAAAGCTGAGCTGCCATCAACTAATCGGATGACCGATCCGGCCGCCGATGTCGCCGCGCCCTCGACCGGTCCCGCCCCGCGCGGGCTCGACCTCGACCGGCTCGCCGCCCATCTGGCCGTCCACCGGCCGGACCTGAGCGGGCCGCTGTCGGCGCGGCTGATCGCCGGCGGCAAGTCCAACCTCACCTACCTGCTGCGCGCCGGTGACCGCGAGGTCGTGCTGCGCCGCCCTCCGCTGGGTCACGTGCTGGCCACCGCCCACGACATGGCCCGCGAGCACCGGGTGATCTCGGCGCTCGCGCCGACCGGCGTACCGGTGCCGGAGGCGCTGCTGCTCTGCGCCGACGAGAGCGTGATCGGCGCGCCGTTCTACCTGATGGCGAAGGTCGACGGCGAGGTCTACCGGCGGCGGGAGCAGACCGACGCGCTCACCTCCGCCCAGCGGCACGACCTCGCCATGGCGATGATGGACACGCTCGCCACGCTGCACCGGGTCGAGCCGGCCGAGGTGGGCCTGGCCGACTTCGGCCGGCCGGAGGGCTACCTGGGCCGGCAGGTACGCCGCTGGGCCGGCCAGCTCGACCGGTCCCGCAGCCGGCCGCTGCCCGGCATCGACGAGCTGCGCGACACGCTGGCCGCCAGCGTGCCCGAGGGCGCGAACGCGGGCCGGATCGTGCACGGCGACTACCGGCTGGACAACCTGCTCGCCGGCGTCGACCCGGTGGCGGTGCGAGCGGTGCTCGACTGGGAGATGGCCACGCTCGGCGACCCGCTGGCCGACCTCGGGCTGCTGCTGACGTACTGGGACGTGCTCGGCGACAGCGACCACGGCGAGGGCAACCCGGTCGCCGACGGCATCGGGCCGCGCGCCGGTTTCCCCACCGGCGCCGAGCTGATCGACCGGTACGCCGGACGCAGCGACGTCGACGTCGGCCCGCTGCACTGGCACGTCGCGCTCGGCTGTTTCAAGCTCGCGGTGATCTGCGAGGGCATCCACTACCGGCACACGCTCGGGCAGACGCTGGGCGAGGGCTTCGACCGGATCGGCGACATGGTGGCGCCGCTCGTGGCACACGGGTTGCGCGCGGTGAGGGAGAACTAGATGGAGTTCGCGTACGACGACCGCACGGTCGAGCTGCGGCAGCGGCTGGAGGCGTTCCTCACCGAGTGCGTGTACCCGGCCGAGCCGGTGCACCACGAGCAGGTGGCCGCCGCCGGCGACCCGTGGGCCCGCCCGCCGGTGATGGAGGAGCTGAAGGCGCAGGCGCGGGAGCGCGGGCTGTGGAACCTGTTCCTGCCCGACGCGCGCTACGGCGCCGGCCTGACCAACCTCCAGTACGCGCCGCTGGCCGAGCTGACCGGGCGCAGCCCGCACCTGGCGCCGGAGGCGCTCAACTGCGCCGCGCCGGACACCGGCAACATGGAGCTGCTCGCCGAGTTCGGCTCCGAGGCGCAGCGCAAGCAGTGGCTCATGCCGCTGCTCGCCGGGGAGATCCGGTCCGCGTTCTGCATGACCGAGCCGGAGGTGGCCTCCTCCGACGCGACGAACATCGGCACCCGGATCGTCCGCGACGGCGACCACTACGTCGTCAACGGCCGCAAGTGGTGGTCGTCCGGGGCGATGGACCCGCGCTGCGAGATCTTCATCGTGATGGGCAAGACCGACCCGGACGCCGACCGGCACCGCCAGCAGAGCATGATCCTGGTCCCCCGGGACACCCCCGGCGTGACGGTACGGCGCGGCATGCGGGTCTTCGGCTACAGCGACGCCCCGCACGGCGGGCACGCCGAGATCGACTTCACCGATGTGCGGGTGCCGGTGGACAGCCTGGTCGGCGAGGAGGGCACCGGGTTCGCCATCGCCCAGGCCCGGCTCGGCCCCGGCCGCATCCACCACTGCATGCGCCTGGTCGGCATGGCCGAACGAGCCCTGGAACTGCTCTGCCGGCGGGTGCTCGACCGGGTCGCGTTCGGCCGCCCGCTCGCCGAGCAGGGCGTGGTCCGCGAGTGGATCGCCGAGTCGCGGGTGCGGATCGAGCAGGCCCGCCTGCTGGTGCTCAAGACCGCGTGGCTGATGGACACCGTCGGCAACAAGGGCGCGCACACGGAGATCCAGGCCATCAAGATCGCCACCCCGCTGATGGCGGAGTGGGTGATCGACAAGGCCATCCAGGCGCACGGCGGGGCCGGGGTCAGCCAGGACACCCCGCTGGCCGAACTGTGGGCGGCGGCCCGCACGCTACGCCTGGCCGACGGCCCCGACGAGGTCCACCGCGCGTCGCTGGCCCGCCGCGAGCTGCGCCGCTATTCCTGAGCGGCGTCCCCGCCGCGGTGGGTCAGGCGGAGGCCCGGTGGATCAGCTCGGTGTCCAGCAGCACGTGCGGGGAGGGAACATCCTCGCCGCGGATGCGGGACACCAGCAGCCGGGCCATCTGCCGGCCCATCTCCTCCACCGGCTGGAACACGGTGGTCAGCGGCGGCTCGGCCTGACGCGCGATCGGGGCGTCGTCGAAGCCGATCACCGCCACGTCCTCGGGCACCCGGCGGCCGGCCTCGCGCAACGCGCGCAACGCGCCGAACGCCATCAGGTCGGAGGCGACGAACACCGCGTCCAGTTCCGGGCACACGTCGAGCAGCCGGCGCATGGCCGCGGTGCCGCTGCCCTCGCTGAAGTCCCCGTACGCGATCAGGCCCGGGTCGACCCGGCCGCCGGACGCGCGCACGGCCTCCTGGTAGCCGGAGAGCCGGGCCAGGCCGGCGCCCATGTCCTGCGGGCCCGCGATGGTCGCGACCCGGCGGCGGCCCTGGCGGAACAGGTGCTCCACCGCCTGCCTCGCGCCGCCGACGTTGTCCATGTCGACGAACCACGCCGGCTGCGCGTTCGGGTGCAGCATCCGCGCCGGACGACCGCCGAGCACCGTCGGCAGGCCGCGCTCCTCCAGCAGCGTGGGCAGCGGGTCCGCGTCGTGCAGTGACAGCAGGAGTACGCCGTCCACGTGCTGGTTGGTCAGGTGGTGCTCGACCCGTTCCCGCTCGATCGGCGACTGCACCATGGCCAGCCAGAGCTGCATGGGCGTCTCCACCAGCCCGGAGCTGACGCCCCGCACGATCGCGGCGAAGAACGGCTCGGTGAAGACCCGCTCCCCCGACTCGGACACGACCAGGGCCACCGAGTCGGTCCGCTGGGTGACCAGCGCACGGGCGGCACGGTTCGGCACGTACCCCAGCTCGGCGATGGCCTGCTGGACGGCGGCCCGGGCCTCCGGGCTGACCTGCGGCGAGCCGTTGACCACGCGGGAGACCGTGCCGCGCCCGACGCCGGCGCGGGCCGCGACCGCGTCGAGGGTCGGACGCCCGAGCGAGCGGGTGCGCTGCGTTGTCATCGTCTGTTGCTCCTCCGACGGTCGGGCGGACCCGGCACCGATTGAGGCGTCGGCGCCGGGCCGCCCGTTACTGGCTGGCCCAGCTTATTGTGCGGGCAGTCCGTTGCGTCGGATCACGTCGGCGTACCACCTGGCGCTGGACTTCGCGATCCGGGCCTGGCTGTCGTAGTCGACATAGACCATGCCGAACCGCTTCGTGTAGCCCCAGGCCCACTCGAAGTTGTCCAGGAGCGACCAGGCGAAGTAGCCCTTGAGCGGCACGCCCGCCTCGATCGCGGCGTGCGCCGCGCGCAGGTGCGCGGAGAAGTAGGCCAGCCGGTCCGGGTCGTCCACCCGGCCGTCGACGACCTCGTCGACGAACGCCGAGCCGTTCTCGGTGACGTAGAGCGGCAGGTCGGTGTACTCCCGGTGCACCCGCTCCAGCGTCTCCACCAGGCCCGGGGCGTCGATCTCCCAGTCCATGTCCGTCACCGGGACGCCCCGGGTGACGAACCGCACGTCCTCGCTGCCCGGCCAGCAGGACGGCGCCCGCCAGTAGGGCTCCGGCTCCGCGCCCTCGACGGGCGCGGCCACCACGTGCCGGCTGTAGTAGTTGATCCCGACCATGTCCAGCGGGGTGGAGATGGTCGCCAGGTCACCGTCGCGCACGTGCCCCATGTCGGTGACCTGACGCAGATCCGCGACCAGGTCCGCCGGGTACGCCCCGCGCAGCACCGGGTCCAGGAAGAACCGGTTGGCCAACGCGTCGATCCGGCGGGCCGCGTCGGCGTCCGCCGCCGATTCGCTCGCCGGGGTGACCGGGTACAGGTTGACGGTGATGCCGAGCTGCGCCTCCGGGCGGGCCGCCCGGACCGCCTGCACGGCCAGGCCATGGCCCAGCATCAGGTGGTGCCCGGCCCGGACCGCGTCCGCGCCGTCGTTACGGCCCGGAGCGTGCACGCCGGAGCCGTAACCGAGGAACGCCGAGCACCACGGCTCGTTCAGCGTGGTGAAGTACTTCACCCGGTCACCGAGCGCCTCGGCGACCAGGTGGGAGTACTCGGCGAAGCGGGCGGCGGTGTCCCGGGCCGGCCAGCCGCCCGCGTCCTCCAGCGGCTGCGGCAGGTCCCAGTGGTAGAGCGTCAGCCACGGCTCGATGCCGTGGCCGAGCAGTTCGTCGACCAGGCGGCGGTAGAAGTCCATGCCCTCCTGGTTGACCCCGCCGGTGCCGTCCGGCTGCACCCGCGGCCAGCTCACCGAGAAGCGGTACGACTGCAGGCCCAGGTCGGCCATCAACCGCACGTCGTCCGGCATCCGGTGGTAGTGGTCGCACGCCACGTCGCCGGTGTGCCCGGCCACCGTCCGGCCCTCGGTGTGGCTGAAGGTGTCCCAGATCGACGGGGCACGGCCGCCCTCCGTCGCCGCGCCCTCGATCTGGTACGCGGCGGTGGCCGCGCCCCAGAGGAAGCCGGGCGGGAAGGTGAGGGCCGGACCGGCGTCGAGGACGCCGACGGCGGGCGGGCTTGCTGGGTTGCTCACGACTTGACGGCGCCTTCCATGATGCCGCCGATGATCTGGCGGCCGAACAGAACGAACACGACGAACAGGGGCAGGGTCGCGATCAACGTACCGGCGAAGATCTGCGAGTTGTCGGCGAAGTAGGCGGTGTTGAGGCTGCGCAGCGAGATCTGGACGGTCGGGTTGGACGGGTCCGCCAGCACCACGAACGGCCAGAAGAACTGGTTCCACTGCTCCATGAAGGTCAGCAGACCCAGCACGGCGGCGGCCGGACGCAGCGCGGGTGCCACCACGTGCCAGTACACCCGCCAGGTGGAGCAGCCGTCCACCCGGGCGGCCTCGATCAACTCGTTCGGTACCGCCTGCTCGGCGTACTGGCGCATCATGAAGATGCCGAAGCCGCCGATCAGGAACGGAACGGTCACCGACGGCATGGTGTTCAGCCAGTCGAGCTTGGCCATCAGGATGTACAGCGGCAGCACGCCGAGCTGGATCGGCACCATCATCGAGGTGAGGATGATCAGCAGCAGCGCGTTCTTGCCCCGGAAGCGCAGCTTGGCGAACGCGAAGCCGGCCAGCGAGCCGAAGAACACCGTCGCGACGGTGATCGTCCCGGAGACCAGGAACGAGTTCATCAGGCCCTTGACGATGTTGGCGTCGCTGTTGGCGAGCACCCGCTCGATGTTCTCCCCGAGCTTGCCGCCGGGCAGGAACGGCGGCGGCCAGGAGTTGGCCGCGTCGTTCGTCCGGCTGGCGATCACGATCATCCAGTAGAACGGGAACAGGGACAGCAGCACGCCGAAGATCAGGCCGATCATGGTGAGCGGGCTGGCCTTCCAGAGCCGCTCGGCCCGATGGGTGGTCTTCACCGGCGGGCTCTGCCGGGTGGGCGGGCGGACGGCGGTGGTCGTCATCTCGTCACCTCACTTGTCGGAGCTGATGCGGCGGGCGAGCAGGTAGTTGATCGCCGACATCAACGCGATGAGCACGAAGAGCACGAGCGCGACCGCTCCGGCGTAGCCCCACCGGAAGCGCTGGTTCATCACGTCGAGCAGGTACATCGTGATGGTCTGGAACTGCCCCTCCGAACCGCCGGAGAGGCCACCCGAGCCGCTGGTGAACAGCAGGGGCTCGGTGAACAGCTGGAGGCCGCCGATGGTGGAGATGATCAGCGTGAAGATGATCGTGGGGCGCAGCTGCGGGACCGTGATCGACCAGAACTGACGCCGCCGGGAGGCGCCGTCCAGCGCCGCGGCCTCGTACATGTCCTTGCTGATCGACTGCATGGCGGCCAGGTAGATCAGCGCGTTGTAGCCGACCCAGCGCCAGTCGACCATGGTGGAGATGGCGAACCAGGAGGCGAAGCGATTCGCCCGCCAGTCGATCGGGTCCAGGCCGACGCTGTCGAGCAGCCAGTTGACCAGGCCGAAGTCCTTGGCGTAGATCATCGAGAAGATCAGCGCGACCACGGCGGTCGAGGTGATGATCGGCATCGCGATGGCCATCCGGAAGAACGTCTGCGCGCGCAGCTTCCGGTTGAGCGCGTTGGCGAGCATCAGCGCCAGCAGCAGCTGGGGCACCGTGGAGAGCAGGAACATGCCGAACGTGTTGACCACCGCGTTCCAGAACTGCGGGTCCTCGGTGATCAGTTCGATGAAGTTGTCCATCCCGACGAAGGAGATCGTCGAGTTCAGCGGCGACCGGTCGGTCAGCGCGATCCAGACCGTGTACGCGATCGGGTACACGCCGAACACGGCGAAGATCACGAAGAACGGCAGGACGTACAGGTACGGCGAGTACTTCAGGTCCAGCCGGGTCATCGAGGTGGCGCGGCGGCGGGTGTGCTTTGCGACGCGCGGCGCGCCGGGCTCGGGCGGCGCCGCGGCGTGCAGGTCGAGGCTCATGGGGAGTCCTTCTCCTCGGCCGGCGTCACCCGCCACACGGGCGACGCCGGACTCTGCGGGCACCGCGGGTGGCGCCGGCAGCCGGGCTGCCGACGCCACCCGCGGGCGGCTCAACCGGTCACTTACCGGCGGCCGCACCGTTCTTGAGGGCCGTCTGCCACTGCTCGCCGGCCGACTTGCCCTGCTCCACCGCGCGCAGGCTGTTCTCCACCGCGGTGCGGACCGCGTTGTTCTTCGGGCCGAGGTAGACCGGCTTCAGCTCGGTGGCGCCGGCGGCGAAGATCTTGCCGACCGGGGCCTTGCTGAAGTAGTCGTTGGTCGAGTCGGCCACGGCCGGGTCGGTGAGCGCCTGCGGGTTCGAGGGCAGGTTGCCGACCGCCTTGTACGCGCCGATCTGGCCCTTGGCGCTGGTCAGGAACTTGGCCAGCTCCGCGGCCTCCTTCTGGTGCTTGCTCGACTTCGGCACGCCGAGGAAGGAGCCGCCCCAGTTGCCACCGGCGCCCGGCGCCTTGGCGATGTCCCACTTGCCGGCCGCCGCGTCACCGGCCTGGCCCTTGATGACACCGGTCATCCAGGCGGGGCAGGCGATGGTGGCGAAGGTGCCGTTCTTGAAGCCGGCGTTCCACTCGTTGGAGAACGACTGGAGGTTGTTGGACAGCCCGGCGGCGATCATCTTGGTGGTGAGGTCGTACGCCGTCTTCACGTCCGGGTTCTGGTCGATGACCATCTTGTTGCTCTTGTCGTAGTACGTGTAGCCGGTGCCCTGGCCCGCGATCTGCATCAGCACGACGTTGTAGAAGTTGGTCGCCGAGTCGACGAACTTGTGCTTCTTGTCGGCGGCAGCGAACTTCTGGCCGGTGGCGATGAACTCGTCCCAGGTCGGCCAGAGCGCGCCGACCTGCTCGCGGTCGGTGGGCAGCCCGGCGGCCTTGAACAGGTCGCTGCGGTAGCACAGCGCCATCGAGCCGACGTCGGTGCCGAGGCCCAGCACCTTGCCGTCGGGGGTGGTGCCCTGCTCCCACTTCCACGGCAGGAAGTTGCCCTTGAGGTCGTTCGCGCCGTGGTCGGCGAGGTTCACGAACTTGTCGGCCTGGGCGTAGAACTGGACGATGGTGCCCTCTTCCAGGGCCACCACGTCGCCGGCGCCGGAGCCGGCGGTGATCTGCTGGGTGAGGCGGGTGTTGTAGTCACCGAGGCCGAGGCCCTTGCCCCGCTCCTGGATCTTGACGTTCGGGTGCTCCGCCTCGTACTGCTTGTACAGCTCTTCGTAGCCGAAGCCCTGGTCGCCGAAGACGTCGACGACCAGCGTGACCGGGCCGCCGCCGCTGCCGCTGTCGCCGCTGTCCGAGTCGTCGCCGCAGGCGGCGGTGGTGCCGAGCACGACGACGGACGCGAGCGCGATGGCCGCGAAGCGCCGACGACGGATTGGGACGCTCATCCGAGACCCCTCTTTCGGTGGTGAGGCGATATCTGCTGTGTGGTGGGGGGTGCGTGTCGCGCGGGCCGGAGCGGGCAGGAACGAGATCCGCGCCACTCCCGGGAGCGCTCCCATGAGGTTGCCGGGAGGTGACAGGGGTGTCAATAGACCGTTGGGAGCGTTCCCATTTCGTTACCGCGCCCGCGCGCGGCCCCGGGCGGAAACCCCTCGGTCGCGGCGGTGGGCCGGCCCGATCAGCGGCGGTGAGGTGGCGCGATCAGGGACGGTGAGGTGGCGGTCGGCGGCGCGGCGGACGCGCGGTCAGCAGCAGCGGCGCAACAGGACGGTGGCGCGGTCCGGGTCGAACGCGGCCGCGTCGAACGCCGGGCCGGCCCACTCGCGCATCGTCACGTGTTCCGGGTGCGCCGGGTCGGCGAGCGCGGCCAGCAGGACCGCGTACCCGGCCGGACCACCCACGTCCTCCGGCGGGCAGGCCCGCTCCCCGTCCAGGCAGAGCGGATAGCGCTCGTCCGGGTCGGCGGCGCAGCAGTCCTCCACCACCAGGTCGTGCTCCCACCAGTCACCGAAGTCGTACGTGTAGCGGAAGCGGTCGCCCTTGCCCACGAGCGCGTCCAGCCGGACGTCCAGTTCGTCGCGCAGCGCCAGTTCGCCGCCCGGGTCGGGCTCGCCGTACTGCCGGCCGTCGACGTCGAACGAGTGCAGATGGCAGTCCCGCCAGCCCATCGCGTGCTGGATCACCCGGTGCAGCCGGTCCAGGGTGTAGCCGCCGGGCACCAGCACCCGCCGCCACACCGGCGGCCGGACGCCGGCCAGCGACACCATGAGCTGGAAGATCTGACGCGACACGACGTCCCATCCTTCCTGGGCATAGGCTGCCTGCATGATCTGCCGAGCCTGCCGGGAACGGCGGCACGACGACTGTCCTGGCCGGAAGTGGTGCGACTGCCAGCACCGTACCCCCGAACCCACCCCTCCGGTCACGGGTCCGGCCGGCGAATGACCGTCGGAACCCCGATCGAACGGATCTGGCCCGCACCCGTTACCGGTGCGCTCACCGATCCGCAGCTCACCGCGCTCTACGCCCGGGCGGCCGGCCCGCATCTGCGGGTCAACTTCGTCGCCAGCGCCGACGGCGCGGTCACTCTGGACGGATACTCGGCCGGGCTCTCCGGCGAGCCGGACAAGCGGGTCTTCGGGCTGCTGCGGATGCTCTGCGACGGTCTCGTGGTGGCCGCCGGCACGCTGCGCCACGAGGGCTACCGGGCGGTGCGGCTGAGCCCGGAACGCCGGGCCTGGCGGCGTGAGAAGGGGCTGGCCGAGTTCCCGACGCTGGTGGTCGTGTCCGGCTCACTCGACCTCGACCCGGCGCAGGCCGCGTTCGCCGACGCCCCGGTCCGGCCGATCGTGCTCACCCACCCGGGCGCCGTACCGCCGCCGGGGTTGACCGACGTGGCCGACGTGATCCGCTGCGGCACCGGCCGCGCCGACGACACCGGCCGGGCGGACGGCAGCGGCCGGGCGGACGGTAGCGGCCGGGCGGACGGCAGCGGCCGGGCGGACGGCAGCGGCCGGGCGGACGGCACCGGGCGGACTGGGGGCACCGGGCGGGTCGATCTCGTCGCCGGCCTGGCCGAGCTGCGCCGGCGCGGGCTCGACCAGTTGCTCTGCGAGGGCGGCCCGCACCTGTTCGGCTCGCTCACCGCCGCCGACATGGTCGACGAGCTGTGCCTGACGGTGGCGCCGCTGCTCGCCGGCGCCGGCCCGGGGCGGATCACCGCCGGAGACGCCAGCGTCCCGCGCCACCTGCCGCTACGTCACGTGCTGGCCGCCGCCGACGGCGTGCTGATGCTCCGCTACGCCCGCGACCCCGCCGACCCGCAGCCCGCCGGCGCCGCCCCCACCGCCTGACCCGGCACCCGGCACCCGGCACCCGGCACCCGGCACCCGCGACGCTTCTATAGGTGGGCCGGTTCCGGGAGGGGTTGGTATCGGTAGGGTTCGACGTCGGTGATCGACGAGTGACTCATGCAAGATCTGGCCACCGCAGAAGGGTGTGCCGTGAAGCGCGACCTGTCCTCGTGGGTTGCCGGCGTCGGCCCGGCCCACCTTGCTGGCCTGATCAGAAGCCTGTCCGCGATTGGTGTCGCGTGACTCATCACAGATGTGCCGCCGGGTGATCGTCTCCCGGGCCGACGCCGTCCGAACGTCGTCCCGTGCAAGGGAGAACCGTCCGTGCCTTCCATCCTGGCAGATCGTCTGGCCGGCCGTGTTGACGCGGTCATCGGTGTGGATACCCATACCGATACGCACACCGCCGCGGTGACCACCCCGGTCGGGACAGTGCTGGCCGAGATCACCGTGCCGGCCACCGCCGACGGCGCCGCTGTTCTGCTGGCCTGGGCCGGGCGGCAGACGACCGGGCTGGGAACGGGCCGGCGGGCCTGGGCCCTGGACGGCGCCCGGTGTCACGGGGTCGGCCTGCTGCGTGTCCTGCGCGCCGCGGGTGAGGACGTCCTGGAAGCACCCAAACCCGCTGCCGGACGCCGTCGGCGAGGCGGCAAGTCCGACGCGTTGGACGCCGTGCACGCCGCTCGCGCGGTGCTGGCCGCCGACCACGTCGCCACGCCCCGCGCCGACGGCGACCGGGAAGCCCTGCGCCTGCTGCACGTCTGCCGCCGCCACTACAGCGACACCCGCACCGCCACCATCAACCTGTTCAAATCGCTGATCCTCACCGCCGACGACGATCTACGCACACAGATGCGCGGACTGAACACCCTGCGGCAGGTCCAACACGCCACCACCCTCACCACCGGCACCGGCACCGGCACCGGCACCGGCAGCGGCAGCGGCACCGGCAGCGGACTTGACCGACTGCGCCGCACTCAACTGGCAGCCCTGGCCGAGCAGATCCTGACCCTCGAGAAGCTCCTGAAAGCCAACCTCACCGAAATCCGCACCCTGGTCGACAAGCTCTGCCCCACCCTGCTCGACCAACCCGGGATCGGCCCCGTCACCGCCGCGATCGCACTGACCGCCTGGTCACACCCCGGCCGGTTCCGCAACGAAGCCGCCTTCGCCTCACTCGCCGGCGCCAGCCCCGTCCCCGCCAACTCCGGACGCACCATCCGCCACCGCCTCAACCGAGGCGGCGACCGCACCCTCAACGCCGCCCTACACACCATCGCGAAAACCCGCCAACGATGCCACCAACCCACCAAGGACTACGTCGAACGCCGCACCACCGAAGGCCGCACCCCAGCCGAAATCACCCGCAGCCTCAAACGCTACATAGCCCGCCAAATCTGGCGCACCCTCGAAACCAACGCTTGACAAACACCTTCACAGATCTTGCACTTGGGGCCCTGATTGTGCCCGTTTTGCGCTGAACTGAGAGGGCCGGAACTGCAAGATCGCGTCAATTTCGGGGAGCAGCGCGGCTCGGACTGCCTGCTGTGGCCAGCTCCTCCCGTCTTGCGGGACGGCCGTTCCGTTGAGTGAGATCCGTAGAGATCTTGGCAGGAAAGGGCCCCTATGAGGGCCGTTTCCTACCAAGATCTTCGCGGCTCTCCGGAGGCAGGACGGGAACTCCTGCTTTCCGGGACAAGCTCGGCTGGTTGGTCCGACTCGCTGCCGGGAGCGGACGGCAGTTCGCCAAGATCTCGGGTCAGCCCGGCAACGAGAGGCTGGTCCGGCCGACCGGCGCCTCGCGAGCAGTCGTCGTCAGGGGCAGCGGCCGCCACCTGCGCCGCCGACGCCCGCGCCACACGACGGGCCCGTAGCCGAAACAAGGAAAACGCACGCTCAGTGGTCGGGCGGATCCGGGTGGCTACCGTTCGGCGCACGGGTGACGTGGCGTCCGCCGCGTCGCGTGGCAACCTGTCGCATCCCTCGGGCAGGATGCACGACGTGCACCGCCAACGGTACGACCAGCCGACCGGAGACTGCCGATGACCGACGATCAGCTCGACGGGCCCGGCGAGGGTGTGGGCCGGGTGCTCGGCACCGCCGACGCCACCCCGCTCACCTTCTGGACGGCTGTGGCGCCGGGCAGCTACCTGCAACTCGACGACGTGGTGGTGACCCGCCGCGACCTGCCCGACCGTGAGCCCGTGACGATCGCCGGGGTGGTGACCCAGGTGCGCGCCCGGCACGAGGGGGCGCAGTTCGACTCCGACGTCTTCGCCATCGCCGACGGCACGCTGCCGGCGCAGGTGCAGGAGGCCGCCGAGGTCACCACCACGCGGGTCGACCCGGAGTTCTACGTGCCGCCGACGCCGGGCGCGGTGGTGCACCGGGCGGAGGGTGACGCGCGGGCGCGGGCGCTGCACTTCGACCGGATGGAGCGGCGGATCCCGATGGGGATGGGCCGCGACGGCGTGCCGGTCTACCTCAACGCCGACTTCCTCGACGGCACCCGGGGCGCGCACGTGTCGATCTCCGGCATCTCCGGTGTCGCCACCAAGACAAGCTTCGCCACGTTCCTGCTCTACTCGGTGTTCCGCTCCGGCGTGCTGGGCGGCGACGCGGTGAACGCGAAGGCGCTGATCTTCAACGTCAAGGGCGAGGATCTGCTGTTCCTCGACCACCCGAACAGCCGGCTCGACGACCCGACCCGGGCGGCGTACGCGAAGCTGGGCCTTGATGCGGGCGCATTCCCGGACGTGCGGGTGTACGCCCCGCCGCGGGTCGGCGACTCCTCCGGCACGCCCGATGTGAGCAGCCGGCTCACCGGCGTGGACAGCTTCTACTGGACGCTGTCCGAGTTCTGCGCCGACCGGCTCCTGCCGTACGTGTTCGCCGACGCCGACGACGAGCGCCAGCAGTACACGATGGTGGTCCACTCGGTGGCCGCGCACCTGGCCCGCTACGCCCAGCCCGCCGACGGCGGGGTGAGCATCGACGGGGTACGGCTCGGCTCGTACGCGGATCTGGTCGACCACGTCGTCGAGCAGCTCAACGACGACGAGACGCGCGGCGAGTGGGCGGGCAGCGCGGTCGGGCTGGGCACCGTGAACGCGTTCGCCCGCCGGTTGATCGGCAGCAAGAAGGATCTGGGCCGGCTGATCCGGGGTGATCTGGCGACGCGTCGCCCGCACTCGATCAACACGGCGGAGAGCGCCCAGGTGACTGTGGTCGACCTGCACAACCTGCCGGATCGCGCGCAGCGGTTCGTGGTCGGTGTGACGCTCAAGAGCGAGTTCGAGCGCAAGGAGAAGGCGGGCACCGCCAAGCCGCTGCTGTTCGTCGTGCTCGACGAGCTGAACAAGTACGCGCCGCGGGAGGGCTCGTCGCCGATCAAGGAGGTGCTGCTCGACATCGCCGAGCGCGGCCGCTCACTGGGTGTGATCCTGGTCGGCGCTCAGCAGACCGCGAGCGAGGTGGAACGGCGGATCGTCACCAACTCGGCGATCCGCGTGGTGGGCCGGCTCGACCCGGCCGAGGCGTCCCGCCCGGAGTACGGCTTCCTGCCGCCCGCGCAGCGGCAGCGGGCGCTGCTGGCCAAGCCGGGCACGATGTTCGTCAACCAGCCGGACATCCCGGTGCCGCTCTGCCTGGAGTTCCCGTTCCCGGCGTGGGCCACCCGGGTCTCGGAGGCGGGCCGCGCGCCCTCGGAGACGCTACGGTCGATCACCCAGGCCGCCGATCCGTTCGCGGTGGTCGGCTCCGGCTCCTCCGACGACGACATCCCGTTCTAGGCGGCACCCAGATGAAGATCCTGCACACCTCCGACTGGCACGTCGGCAAGGTCCTCAAGGGGCAGTCCCGGGCCGAGGAGCACAAGCAGGTCCTCGCCCAGGTCATCGACATCGCCCAGCGTGAGCGGCCCGACCTGGTGATCGTCGCCGGTGACCTGTACGACACCGCCGCGCCGACCCCGGAGGCGACCCGGCTGGTGACGCGGGCGCTCACCGCGTTGCGGCGTACCGGCGCCGATGTGGTGGCGATCGGCGGCAACCACGACAACGGCGCGGCGCTGGACGCGCTGCGGCCGTGGGCCGAGGCGGCCGGGATCACGCTGCGCGGCAGCGTCCGGGAGAACCCGGACGAGCACGTCGTCGACGGCGTCACCGCAGACGGCGAGCGCTGGCGGCTGGCCGCGCTGCCGTTCCTGTCCCAGCGGTACGCGGTGCGCGCGGTGGAGATGTACACGCTCACCCCGGCCGAGGCCAACCAGACGTACGCCGACCACCTGGGCCGGGTGCTGGACCGCCTCGCCGAGGGGTTCACCGAGCCGGACCGCGTGCACCTGGTGACCGCGCACCTCACAGTGGTCGGCGCGAGCACCGGCGGCGGCGAGCGGGACGCGCACACGGTGCTCGGGTACGCCGTACCGGCCACGGTCTTCCCAGGCAACGCGCACTACGTGGCGCTGGGTCACCTGCACCGCTCGCAGCGGGTCATCGGCCCGTGCCCGATCCGCTACAGCGGCAGCCCGCTCGCTGTCGACTTCGGCGAGCAGGAGAACGTCTGCTCGGTGACGATCGTGGAGGTGACCGCGACCACCGCCGCCCGCGTCCGGGAGGTGCCGGTGCCGGGCGCGGTGCCGCTGCGCACGGTACGCGGCACGCTCGCGCAGCTCGCCGAGCTCGAGGCGCCGGAGGGCTGGCTGCGCGTCTACGTCCGGGAGCAGCCCCGGGCCGGGTTGCGCGAGGAGGTGCAGGAGCTGCTGCCCCGGGCGCTGGAGATCCGGATCGACCCGGAGCTGGTGCCCGCGCCGGGCAGCGGGACCCGCACCGCCCAGCGGGCCGGCCGGTCGCCGGGCGAGTTGTTCGGCGACTACCTGGACAGCCGCGGGCACGCCGACGAGGGTGTCCGGGAACTCTTCGACGAGCTGCTCGAGGAGGTGGAGCACTGATGCGGCCGATGCGGCTGGACATGGCCGGGTTCACGGTGTTCCGCGACGAGACCACTGTCGACTTCACCGACGCCGACTTCTTCGCGCTGGTCGGGCCGACCGGTTCGGGCAAGTCGACGGTGCTCGACGCGATCTGCTTCGCGCTCTACGGCACGGTGCCGCGCTGGGGCGGCACCCGGGGGCTGGCGAACGCGCTGGCGCCGTCGGCGACCGAGGCGCGGGTCCGGCTGGTCTTCGAGTCCGCCGGGGACCGGTACGTGGCGACCCGGGTGGTCCGCCGCGACGGGCGGGGCACGGTGAAGACCGCGAACGCCGGCCTGCAGCTCATGCCGCCGGGGTTCGACGTCACCAAGCTCGACACCGGGCTCAGCCCGGAGGACCTGGGCGAGGTGGTGGCGGGCACCCCGGCCGAGATGGAGCAGGCGGTGCTGGACGCGGTGGGTCTGCCGTACGAGCAGTTCACCTCCTGCGTGGTGCTGCCGCAGGGGCAGTTCGCCGACTTCCTGCACGCCAAGCCGGCCACCCGCCAGCAGATCCTGGTGAACCTGCTCGGGCTGGGCGTCTACGAGTCGGTGCAGAAGAAGGCGGTCGAGCGGGCCGGACAGGCCGAGGCGAAGCTGGAGGCGGTCGACAAGATGCTCGGCGGGCTCGCCGACGTCGACGACGAGAGCCTGACCGCCGCCCGGGAGCGGGTGGACGCGATGCGGGAACTGGCCGCGGCGGTCGCTGCCGCCGTACCCGAATGGGAGCGGGCCCGGGCGACGGCGGGCGAGCGGGCGGCGGCGCTGGCCGCCCTCGACGCCGAGCTGGGTGTGCTGGCCGGGGTGCGGCCGCCGGACGGCACCGCCGAGCTGGCGCGGGCGGTGACGGCGGCCCGGGTGGCCGCCGACGAGGCGGCCGGCGCGGTCGGGCTGGCCGAGGAGCGCGAGGAGAAGCTGCGCGGGGAGCTGGCCGCCGCCGGTGACGAGAGCGCGCTGCGGTTGCACCTGAAGGCCTACGCGGACCGGGACCGGCTGACCGCGGAGGCGGCGACTGTGCGCGCGGCGGTGGACGCGGCGCGGACCGAGCACGACGCGGCGGTGGCGGCGCTGGCGGCGGCGCGGGCGGACGCGCAGCGGGCCGAGACGGAGCTGGAGTCGGCGTTCCGCGCGCACGAGGACGCGAAGGCCGCCGACCAGGCGGTGGCGCTGCGGGCGCACCTGGTCGGCGGCGCGCCGTGCCCGGTGTGCGAGCAGACGGTCACCACGGTGCCGGCGGTGCCGGAGGGTTCGGCGGTGAGCCGGGCGATCGAGGCGGGCAAGGCGGCGCGCGCGGCGAGCGAGGCGGCCAAGCGGGTCGTGCAGGAACGCGACACCGCCGCGCGCGACCTGGACCGGGTGCTGCTGCGCGCCCGGACCCAGCACGACCAGCTCGGTGCGCGCCTGGCCGAGCTGGACGAGCAGCTCGCGGGCGCGCCCGCGCCGGAGCGGCTGCGGGAGGCGCTGGCCGAGCACGCCCGGCTGCGGACCGCGTTGGAGGAGGCGGCCGGCGCGGTGCGGGCCGGCCGGGAGGCGGCCCGGCGGGCGCGGGGCGCGCTGGACGCCGCGCAGGAGCGGCTGCGCCGGGCGTGGCGTGACTTCGACGCGGTACGCGACGGGCTGGCCCGCTTCGGTCCGCCGGCCGCCGACCGGGACGACGTGGCGGCGGCGTGGACGGCGCTGGCCGGTTGGGCCGGTGAGCAGGCGCGGGTGCGGCGCGCGGACCGGGACGGGCTGGCCGACTCGGTGGAGGCGGCGCAGCGGGCCGCGGCCGAGGTCGCTGACGGGATCGCGGCGCTGTTCACCGCGGCCGGGCTGGACGCCCCGCAGGACGCGCCGCGCGACGTGGCGGTGGCGGTGGAGCGGGCCGAGGCGGAGTTGCGCCGCCTCGACGAGCGCCGTGAGCAGGCCGCCGAGCTGCGGGAACAGCGGGCCGGGCACGAGCGTGAGGCGCGGGTGGCGCGGGCGCTCGCCTCGCACCTGCGGGCGAACAACTTCGAGCGCTGGCTGCTCACCGAGGCGCTGGACCTGCTCGTCGACGGCGCGTCGCGGATCCTGCGGGAGCTGTCCGGCGGGCAGTACGACCTGGTGCACGACAAGGGTGAGTTCTTCGTGGTCGACCACCACGACGCCGGGCTGCGGCGCGGGGTGCGGACGCTGTCCGGCGGGGAGACGTTCCAGGCGTCGCTGGCACTCGCGCTGGCGCTGTCCGAGCAGCTCGCCGGCATGTCCACCACCGCCGCGAGCCTGGAGTCGATCGTCCTGGACGAGGGCTTCGGCACGCTGGACGCGGCGACGCTGGACACGGTCGCGGCGACGCTGGAGAACCTGGCCGCCCGGGGCGACCGGATGGTCGGCGTGGTCACTCACGTGCCCGCGCTGGCCGAGCGCATCCCGGTCCGCTTCGAGGTCCGCAAGGACGCGCGGACGGCCCGCGTGGAACGGACCGGCCTGTGACCGGCACGCTCCGGCGGAGCGCCGCGTGACCGGGCCGTCGCCGGCGTTCTTCGTCGACGCGTGGGATCCGTCGTACGGCGCGTCGTTCGAGGCGGCGGGCGGGTCCGGGCCGGCCGCGCCGAGCAGCGCCCAGGTCGACGCCGACGTCGAACTGCCGGCCACCGACTGGCGGGCGATCGGCCCCCGCGCGGACGTACGGGCGCCGGACGTGGTGCTGCTGGTCGACGGGGTACGCCGGATCGACGCCAGCATCTGGACGGCCGAGGAGGACGGCGGCTCGTTCCCCGGCATCGCCGCCTCGTACGCGGCCGGGGTGGTCCGCTGCGACCTGGACCGGGGCGCCGCCGAGATGGCCGGCGCCCGCGTGGGCCGGGGACTGTTCACGGCGAGCCCGTCGGCGCAGGACGTGGTCGCCGGGACGGTCCGCTACCCGGTGCACCGGGTCAGCGGCACCGGTGAGCTGAGCAAGCTGCCCGCTGCGGTGCAGGCGCCGCTGACCGCGCTGGAGGTGGCCGTCTCCGACGCGGTACGCACCGACGGCGACCTGCTGGTGGTGGACGGCCCGCTGCGCAGCCGGCGCAACCTGCCGCGCACGCTCGGGTACATCAAGACGCAGCACAGCCAATACCTCGACGGGCGGCTCACCGCCGTGGTGATCGGGCTGGCGCCGGGTGAGCGCTGCCCGGTGTTCCGGCTGGGCACGGCGTGGGGCGGCTGGTCCTGGTATCTGCGGCTGCCGGTGCGCGCCGGCGCGCCCTGGGCGGGCATCGTGCGCGTGGAGTGCTCGGCCGACCTGACCGTGCCGGAGGCGATCGCGCTGGCCGACCTGTCGCTGGTGACGCTGCCCCGGTTCGCCTCCACCCCGTACAAGGATCCGCGCGCCCCGCAGAACCTGGTGCCGATCGCCGGGCTGGAACGCCGGCTGCGCGGGATGCTCGGCGACGCGCGGCTGCTGCACCGGAGGCTCACCGGCGCGGCGCGCGGGATGCGGCGCTGATGGGCCGCCGACGCGACGCCGATCGGGTGGTGGCCGACGTCGACACCGGGCGGGCCGAACTGGTGCCGGACGTCGACCGTCCGGGCTCGTGGACGCTGCTGCTGGACGGCGCGCCGCAGTCGCATGTGGACCTGACCGACCCTTCGCACCTGGAGTTCGAGTACGTCCGGCGGCTGGCCGCCGCGCTGGATCTGGTGGCGCCGGCCGGGGCGCCGCTGCGGGTGCTGCACCTGGGTGGCGGCGCGCTCACACTGCCCCGCTACGTGCAGGCCACCCGGCCCGGTTCGACGCAGCGGGTGTCCGAGGTGGACGGCGCGCTGGTGGAGCTGGTCCGTCGCGAGCTGCCCTGGCCGTCCGATCCGCGCCTGCGGGTACGGGTGGCCGACGCGCGGGCGACGCTGACGTCGAGCCGCGACGGCGCGTACGACGTGATCGTGGCCGACGTGTTCGCCGGTGCCCGTACCCCCGCTCATCTGACCTCGGTGGAGTACGCCGCCGAGGTGGCCCGCGTGCTCGCGCCCGGCGGCAGCTACCTGGCGAACGTGGCCGACGGCCCGCCGCTGCGGCACGCCCGGGCGCAGGTCGCCACGGTGCGGACCGTGCTGCCCCGGGCCTGCCTGGTCGGCGACGCGGCGGTGCTGCGCGGCCGGCGCTACGGCAACCTGGTGCTGGTGGCGTCCCGGGTGGAGCCGCCGGTGCCGGAGCTGACCCGGCGGGCGGCGGGCGACTGGTTCCCCGGCCGGGTGCTGGCCGGCCCGGAGCTGGACCGGTTCACCGGCGGCGCGGCGGTGGTCCACGACGCGGACGCCGTCGACTCCACTCCCCCGCCGCCGGGAATTTTTTCGGTCAAGCGTTGATCCGATCGGCTGATCGCTGCGTATCCCCGGGCGGCCATGCCCGTGGGGGGCCGGCTGATGTCATTGGACAGCGGAGGTCTGCATGCATGCAGTGGCGGCCGGCTGGCACGGCGAGGTGGCGCGGCCCGAGTGGATGTTCGCCCGGGCACAACCACACTCGCGCGCCTCGCGTTCGGGCCGGGGGGTCGACGCCCGGTCCGCCGATCGCCAGAATGACCCGGTGCCGCCGCGACCCGCTCCCGGACGCCACCAGGCGACCTCCGCCGAGGCCAGCCACTCCGACCAGCTGATCCGCCTGCTCTACGCCGAGCACGCCGGTCCGCTGCTGATGTTCGTCATGCGGCTGACCGGCGGGGACCGGCAGCGTGCCGAGGACATCGTGCAGGAAACGCTGCTGCGGGCCTGGCGCAACGCGCACCGGCTCGGCGTGCAGGGCCAGGGCTCGCTGCGCCCGTGGCTGGTCACGGTGGCCCGGCGGATCGCCATCGACGAGCACCGCAGCGAGCAGGCCCGCCCGCCCGAGACGTACGACCGGGATCTGACCATGTTCGCCGAGTCGGACAGCACCGACCGGGTGCTGCGCACCATGACCGTCGCGGACGCGCTGCGTACGCTGAGCCAGTCGCACCGGGAGATCCTGGTGGCGACGTACTTCCGGGGACGCACCGTGCCGGAGGCGGCCGAGGAGCTGGGGCTTCCGCTGGGTACCGCCAAGTCGCGGGTCTACTACGCGCTGCGCGCGCTGCGCACGGCTCTGCAGGAGAGGGGGGTGACCGAATGAGCCGGGCCGACCACATGGACGTCGCCGCGTACGCGCTCGGCGTGCTGGACGCGCAGGACGCGGAGCGGTTCGAGGAGCATCTGGCCGCCTGCTGGGCCTGCGCTGCGGAACTGGAGACGATGGTCCCGGTGGTGGGGCTGCTCTCCGGCATCGACGGCGAGGCGATGGCCGCGCTGGAGCAGACGCACACCGATCCGGCGCTGCTGGACCGGACGCTGATGGCGGTACGGCGGGACCGCCGTCGTACCCGGGTGCGGCAGTTGCTGGCGACAGCGGCGGCCGTGGTGGTGTTCGGCGGCGCGAGCGCGGCGGCGGCCGGGATGCTCGGCGACGACCCGGCGACGCCGCAGGCGGTGCCGACGCAGGCCGCGCCGAGCGCGGCGCCCAGCGGCGAGCCGGGCAACCCGAACGACCCGGGCGTCGGCGGGCCGGAGGAGATCGAGGGCGACCAGCACAACGCGACCGACCCGGGGACGGGCGTGCAGACCACGATGTGGCTGGCCCGCAAGGAGTACGGCACGCAGATCGGGGTGCAGCTGAGCCGCCTGCCGGGGCCGCGCACGTGCCGGCTGGTGGTGGTCCGCAAGAACGCCACGACCGAGGTGATCTCCACCTGGTCGGTGCCGGTCGGCGGCTACGGGACGAACCAGAACCAGCTTCCGCTGCAGCTGAGCGCGTCCACGTCGGCGCCGGTACGCGACATCGACAAGCTTCAGGTGCAGTCGGTCGACGCGAACGGGGTGGCCAGCACGCTGGTGACGGTGGACGACATCTGATCGGTGGTGCCGACGGCGC
Source organism: Micromonospora sp. CA-248089 (assembly GCF_050948515.1). NCBI lineage: Bacteria > Bacillati > Actinomycetota > Actinomycetes > Micromonosporales > Micromonosporaceae > Micromonospora > Micromonospora sp. CA-248089. The sequence goes on along the minus strand of NZ_CP192016.1, from coordinate 1,720,986 downwards.
CGGGTGGCTGAGCCACCCGGCGCCGTCGTGTCGTGTCCGGGCCGACGGGCCCCCTCGTGCTGACGCACGCAGCGGAACGCCCATCGGTTCAATCGGTCCACTGTGAAATGTGCCACCGTTGCCGGTTCAACCTTGACAGCGCCGCGCCCGTACTACTCGGCGAACTGCCAAGAACGAGGAGGGCACGTGGCACACCACAAGCGGACGACCGTCATCGTCGCGAGCGCGATGGTCGCACTTACGGCCTGCGCCCCAGCAGGCTACAACGGGGCGAACTCGGGCGCGGCCGAGCCGGTCGCCGTCGCCGCGGCCGAACCCACCGCGGCGGCCGAACCGGAGGCGTCAGCGGCTCCCGAAGAGGAGCCGGTCGCGGACAAGGCGCCCCCGGCCAACGTGAAGATCACCGACGAGCTGGTCGGCAAGAAGCTGCCCCGGATGGGCCGCGTCGTCACCGACCAGGACGGCTGGGTGCTGTACCGGTTCGACAAGGACTCCGACGACCCGCCGCAGTCCAACTGCGTGGACAAGTGCGCCGAGGTCTGGCCGCCGTCGCTCACCGACGGCAACCCGAAGCTGCGCGGCGTCTCCGACGACAACGTCGGCACCATCACCCGCCAGGACGGCACGCGGCAGCTCACCATCGGCGGCTGGCCGGTCTACCGCTACATCGGCGACAAGAAGCCCGGCCAGTGGAAGGGCCAGGGCGTCGGCGGCACCTGGTTCGTGGTCGACCCGAACGGCAAGAAGAACCTGACCTGCCTGCCGACCGGCACGCCCAAGGCGGTCGCGCCGCCCGCGGCGGGCAGCTCGAACAGCTCCGGCGGCGGGTCGGACTACTCGTACTGACGCACCGGACACGGTGACCGGTCGCCGCCGGGGAGGGCGCGGCCGGTCACCGTCGCGAACCCGGGAGGCGGGCCGCACCGGCATCGGCCCGCCTCCCGGCACGCGGGGCGTGCCCGGCGTCACGGCCGGGTCGCGTGGCAGAGTGGCCTGGTGACCTCGCCCGACGCCCGCCGTACGCTGCGCCCGCCGGCCGGCTACCGCCTGGCCCCGTCGGTGCGGGCGCTCACGTTCAGCCCGTACGACCCGTGCGCGCGGATCGCCGCCGGCACGTTCTGGTGGGCCACCCGCACCCCGGACGGCCCGGCCACGCTGGCGCTGCGCCCGGAGTCCGGTGAGCTGACCGCCGAGGGGTACGGCCCGGGCGCCGGCTGGGTCGTCGAGCGGGCCGACCGGATCGCCGGTCTGTGCGACGACCTGACCGGGTTCGGCGCGCTCGCCGCCGCGCATCCGCTGGTGGCCCGCCTCGCGCACACGCACCACGGGCTGCGGATGCCGGCCACCGGCCAGGTCTTCCCCCGGCTGCTGCGGGCCGTCTTCGAGCAGAAGGTCACCGGCAAGGAGGCGTACCGGGCGTACGCCGCGACGGTGCGGCACTTCCGCGAGCCCGCGCCCGGCCCGCTGCAACCCCTGCTGCTGCCGCCGGAGCCAGCCGCGGTGGCGGCAGCGCCGTACTGGGTGTTCCACCCGTTCGGGGTGGAGCAGCGGCGCGCCGACACGCTGCGCCGCGCGGCGGCCGTCGCGGACCGGCTGGAACGCTGCGCCGACTCGGCCGAGGCCACCCGGCGGCTCACCGCGATCCCCGGCATCGGGCCGTGGACCGCCGCCGAGGTGGTGCGCGTCGCGTACGGGGACCCGGACGCGGTCAGCGTCGGCGACTACCACGTGCCGAACACCGTGGCCTGGGCGCTGGCCGGGGAGCCGCGCGGCGACGACGCCCGGATGCTGGCGCTGCTGGAGCCGTTCCGGGGGCACCGCGGCCGGGTGTGCGTGCTGCTGGAGGCGGCCGGCGTCCAGGCACCGAAGTACGGCCCGCGCGCCCCGATCCGTTCCTTCGCCCGCTACTGACCGCTCAGCGCCGCCGGCACAGCCGCCGCAGCGTCCGCCCCAGCCACCAGGCGTACGCCCGCTGGAACCCGAGCACGACCGGCCCGCCGGCCCGCACGTACCAGTGGGCGGGGCGGCTGAACGCGGTCACCTCGAACCAGACGCCGTCGGCGCCCCGGGTCACCAGGAACGCCTCCTCGCCGACCTCCGGGTGCCCGGGCAGCGTGCCGTAGCCGAACCCGGCCCGGTCCCGCTCGTCCACCGTCCAGACCACCTCGGTCGGGCCCCACAGCCGTACCGGGCCGACACCGAGCCCCGGCGTGACCCGTACCCCGGGTGCGGCGCGCGGCGCGTCCGCGCGCATCACCACGCCGGCCGCGCGGTGCAGCCGCCAGCCCAGTACCGCGTCCGCCGCCACCGGGAAACCACCGTCCGGCAGCCGGACCCGGTGGCGCAGGTGGTGGTAGCCGGCCGGCAGGCCGCCGTCGCGGGTCGCGCCCACCTCCGGGTACGTCAGCTCGGGCACGGCGGCCACCTCCTCGCTCTCGGGGAACACCCGCCAGGGTACGGCCGCCCCGCAGGGCTGTGGTGAGCTGAGCCGGTGACCGACGTGACCATCGCCCCCGCCGACCCCGCCGACGCCGGGGAGATCCTCACCGTGCAGCGTGCCGCTTACCTGGTGGAGGCGCAGCGCTACCGGGACGTGTTCCTGCCGCCGCTGACCGAGACGCTGGACGAGGTCCGGGCGGCGCTGGCCGGCCCGGACGTGGTGCTCGCCGCCCGGTGCGGCGCCCGCCTGGTCGGCTCGGTACGCGCCCGCGTAGACGGTGACACCGCCCACGTGGGCCGCCTCTCGGTCGCGCCGGACCAGCAGGGCCGGGGCGTCGGCGGACGGCTGCTGGACGCCGTCGAGCGGGCCTGCGCGGGCCGGGTGGCCCGGTTCGCGCTGTTCACCGGCGCGGACAGCGCGGCGAACCTGGCCCTGTACGCGCGGCGCGGCTACCAGGTGGTGGCGCACCGGCCGGACGAGAACGGCAACCGCCTCGCCGTGCTGGAGAAGACGGTCAGCCCTGCTCGCAGCGGCGCCTGAGCCCGTCCGCCTCCTGCCGCAGGTAGCGGCGCATGGTGGAGCCGCCGAGCAGTCCGACCAGCCAGGCCAGCGGACCGGTCTGCACCAGGATCAGCTCGGCCCGGGTGCGCCCGTCCTCCAGCGGGATCAGCCGGTGCTCACCCCGGGTGCGCACGCCGGGGCTCGCCGACTCCCAGGCGAACGAGTACGGCGGATAGATCTCCACGACCCGCCACACGGCCGGGCGCAGCCGGGGCTGCTCCAGCCGGGCCGTCGAGCCGAGGAGCAGCGGACCGGGCTCCAGCCGACGGGCGGCGGTGACCGACGGCGTCCACTCGGGCCAGCGATCGACGTCGCTCTGCACCTCCCAGACCCGGTCGACGTCGGCGGCGATGTCGACGGACTCGGCGAACCGCATGGGCTTCCCTCCCCCGTGGACGGTCCACTCAGCCTATGCCCGCGCCCCGCCCCGCCGCCGCCCCGCGCACCCACCCGTCGCCCGACACCCGTTCACCCGCCGCCCGGCCGTAGCCCGGCCGTCGCCCGCGATCTTGGAGTTGTGGCGCCCACGATGTCCCGCTCGCCACCTTTGCGAGGTGCCACAACTCCAAGATCGGCGGGGCCGCCGGGGCGGCACCGGTCGGCGGGGAGCGGGGCCGCCGGGGCGGCGCGGTCAGGCGGCCTCGTGGAGGTCGGCCAGGGTGACCGGGGCGTACCGCTTCAGCAGGTGTTCCAGCTCGGCGACCGAGCCGACCTCGCCGACGACGTTCGCGCCGCCGCCGTGCTCGGGCGGGTAGCGGTGCGCCAGCCGGTAGCGGTAGCGGCCGCGGATCAGCTCGACGCTGACCCGCCAGCGCCCGCAGCATCCGCAACTCCACTCCGGCACGCCGCGACGGTAGCTCTGACCTGCGGTTTCACCATCCGGGCGGCGGTGACGAAGGCACCCGGTACGGGACACGCCACCCGGCCACCGGCGGTGATCTGCCTCACCACTGTCGGTGCGGTCTGGTTGACTGGTCGCCGTGGACCTGCCGATCAACCCTCCGGTCGAGCCGATGCTCGCCAAGAGCGTGGCCGAGTTGCCCACCGACCACGGCCTGACCTACGAGCCGAAGTGGGACGGCTTCCGCTGCATCGTCTTCCGCGACGGCGACGAGGTCGAGCTGGCCAGCCGGGGCGGCAAGTCGATGACGCGCTACTTCCCGGAGGTCGTCGAGCAGGCACGCCGCCAGCTCCCGGCCCGGTGCGCCGTCGACGGCGAGCTGATCGTGATCCGCCGGGACGGCCCGGGTGGGCAGCCGCGGCTCAACTTCGAGCTGCTGGCCCAGCGGATCCATCCGGCCGCCTCGCGGGTGAAGCTGCTGGCCGAGACCACCCCGGCCGACTTCGTCGCGTTCGACCTGCTGGCGGTCGACGACGAGCTGCTCACCGACCAGCCCTACCCGCAGCGCCGGAAGCGGCTGGAGCAGGCCCTGTCCGGGGTGCGCCCGCCGGTGCACGTGACCCAGGTGACCACCGACCCGGAGACGGCCCGCCGCTGGTTCGAGGTGTTCGAGGGCGCCGGGCTGGACGGGCTGATCGTCAAGCCGGCCGACCTGCCGTACGAGCCGGGCAAGCGGCTCATGTTCAAGGTCAAGCACGCGCGCACGATGGACGCGGTGGTGGCCGGGTTCCGCTGGCACAAGTCCGGTCCGGTGGTCGGCTCGCTGCTGCTCGGCCTCTACGACGACGACGGCGTCCTGCACCACATCGGCGTGAGCTCCTCGTTCACCATGGCCCGCCGCAAGGAACTGCTCGACGAGCTGGAGCCCTACCGCCACGTCGGCGACGGGCACCCGTGGGTGCACGGCGACCACGAGCGGGGCCAGCGCATCCCCGGCGGGGTGAGCCGGTGGACCGGCGGCAAGAACCTGGAGTGGGAGCCGCTGCGCCCGGCGCTCGTGGTCGAGGTGGCCTACGACGCGATGGAGGGCGACCGGCTGCGGCACACTGCCCGGTTCCTGCGCTGGCGACCCGACCGCGATCCCCGCTCCTGCGGCTACGGCCAGCTCGACCGCCCGATCCGTTACGACGTCGACGAGGTGCTGCGCGGCGATCCGGCGGCGACGGTCGGTGACACCAGCGGCCGGGCGTAGCCTGACGGTCGACACGATCATGGAAGGCGCCCACGTGACTCGCTTCCCCACCCGCCGGTTCCGGCCCGCTCTGGCCGCGTTCGTCGCGGCGGTGGTGCTCACCGCCGGCTGCACGCTGCCGGCGTTCGCCCCGCGCGCCGAGAGCGAGGGCGAGGCCGCCCCGCCGGGCACCGCCCCGCAGTGGCGGGCCTGCCCGGAGGTGCCGAACGAGCTGGTCGGCCGGGGTGCGCCGGACATGCGCTACGACTGCGCCCGGATCGCCGTGCCGCGCAACTGGGGCACCGGGGCCACCACCGGCGCGACCGCCGGGCCGGGCGCGGGCGAGACGTTCGAGATCGCGCTGATCCGGGCCCGTTCGACCAAGCAGCGCGACCGGATCGGCTCGCTGGTGGTCAACCCCGGCGGGCCGGGCGCCTCGGGTGTGGACACCGCCGTCTACCTGTCCTTCGCGGCGTTCGGCGGGTTGCCGACGTCGGTCACCGACCGGTTCGACATCGTCGGCTTCGACCCGCGCGGGGTGGCCCGGTCCAGCCCGGTCAAGTGCATCTCCGACGCCGACCTGGACGCCAGTTTCGGCTACGACCCCGACCCGGAGAGCCAGTCGTCGTTCGACGGCTTCGTCGGGCTCAACCGGCGCATCGGTGAGCGGTGCGGCGCGAAGTACGGCGACCAGCTCGCGCTCTACGGCACCGAGCAGGCCGCGCGAGACATGGACGCGGTCCGCGCGGCGGTCGGCGACGACAAGCTGACGTACCTCGGCTACTCCTACGGCACGCTGCTCGGCGCCACCTACGCCCAGCTCTACCCGCAGCGCGTACGCGCCCTGGTGCTCGACGGCGCAGTCGACCCGCAGCAGAAACTGATCGCCGGTTCGGAGAGCCAGGCGAAGGGCTTCGAGCGGGCGTTCGACAACTTCACCAGGTGGTGCGCGGCGAACGCGGGCGGCTGCCCGATCGCCCCGGACGCCCGGGGTGCGGTCACCGACGCGATCGCCAAGGCGAAGGCCTCCCCGGTCCGCGCGCGGGACGGCCGCAAGGCCACCGCCGGCTGGGTCTTCTACGCGGTGATCTCCTCGCTCTACACCGAGCAGGGCTGGCAGGAGCTGGCCCGGGCGATCGACGACCTGCAGGGCGGCGACCCGGACGGCGTGTTCAAGCTGGCCGACTCGTACGCGGGCCGCGAGCCGGACGGCCACTACTCCAACCTGTTCGACGCGAACCTGGCGGTCAACTGCGCGGACGAGACCGAGAAGCCGACCCGGGATCAGGTCCGCCAGTTGCAGTCGCAGTGGCGGCAGAAGTACCCGCTGTTCGGTCCCGCGCTCGCGGTGGGGATGCTCGGCTGCGTGGAGTGGCCGGGCGAGCGGGACCCGTATCCGACCGGCCGGGCGAACGGCGCGCCGCCGATCCTGGTGGTCGGCACCACGGGTGACCCGGCCACGCCGTACGAGCAGACGCCCGCCCTGGCCGCGATGCTGGGCGTGGGTCGGGTGCTCACCTGGGAGGGCGAGGGGCACACCGCGTACCCGCAGACGCCGTGCGTGACGTCGGCGGTCGACGCGTACCTGATCTCGCTGACCGTCCCCCGGGAAGGGCTGCGCTGCCCCGCCCGGTGACGGTCCGGCCGGCGGCCGACGAGCCGGCCGCCGGCCGTCGAACGCCGGCGGTCAGCCGGCGGCCGGGGGCGTCCAACCCTCCGCGATGTGCCCGATGCGCACGCGCTGGGGGTGGTCGCCGACCGGGACGCTCGCGACCTTCTGCCCGGTCGCGAAGTTGATCGCGGTGACCCGGTCGGCGCCGGATTCGGAGATCACGCAGTCGCGGCCGTCTCCGCTGACGGTGGCCCAGTACGGCTTGCTCGCGGGCACCAGCGGGCCCTCGCGCAGCGTGGCCCGGTCCACCACGGTGGCGTAGTCGTCCATGGTGCCGGCGACGCAGATCCGGGTGCCGTCGGGGCTCATCGACAGGCCGTGGTGCCGGGAGTCGTTCACCCAGGTGGTGCGGTCCTCGCTGGTGGCCGGGTTCTTCGGCAGCGTGGCGACGCGGGTGACCCGGTCGGTGGCAACGTCGTACTCGACCACGCCGTTGAAGAAGGACACCTGGAAGTAGAGGCGGCTGCCGTCGGGGGTGAACACGGCGGGGCGGACCGCGTCGGAGAGGTCGCGGCGGCCGGCGGCGTCGAGCCGGTCCCGCATGTCGATCACCTTGACCACCTGGTACGTGGTGGTGTCGGCGACGGTGATCCGCCGGTCGCCCTTGGTCCAGTCGAGCCACGGCGCGTCCAGGTCGGTGTTGACCTCGCCGATGGACATGTTCCACAGCCGGGTGCCGCCGTCGGTGTAGATGTTCTCGTGCGGCTTGTCGCCGGCGCCGAACGAGCCGAGTTGCGCGCCGGTGCGGATGTCCAGCACGTGCACGGTGTTGGAGGTGGAGGCGGAGACCGCGACGCGGGTGCCGTCGGGCGAGACGGCCATGTGGTCGGCGCGGTAGCCGGAGACCGGGAACCGCCAGCGCAGCGCTCCGGTGGCGAGGTCGATCGAGACGACGTCGGCGAAGCTGGGCCGGGACACCACGAGCGCGGTGCCGTCCGGCGTGGTGTACATGTCGTCGATGAGCTGGTCGTGGCCCTCGCCGGGGCCTTGCCGGATGCCGAGGAAGAACGCCAGCCTGATCGGGTTGAGGTAGATCTCGCGCAGGCGCGCGGCGCGGTCCGGGATCACGTTGATCCGGCCGAGCCTGGCGTAGTCGCCGCGGGAGCGGATGACGTCGGCGGTGCCGTCCCAGTTGTTGCCGACGAACATCACCTCTTGGAGTGCCACGGCGGCGGTGGCCGGCGCCGGGGCCGCGACCAGTGGCGTCGGCGCGATCAGGGCGAGCGCGGCCAGCACGGCGAGGCCGGTGCGGCGGCGGGTACGGGACGGACGCTGTGGCACGGGGGTCATGGACGCCTCCTGGCAGCCGGTACGGCATCGACGTTTCTCAGTGGCGCGAACGGTGTTACCTTGCGGTAACAACCAGGAGAGCAACCGGCCGGCCGCCGGGGCTAGGGACCGGACGCCAACGCCCGCGCGGCCCGGTTGTGCCGCGGCGACAACGGGAGGGCGGCGGACGCCGATGATCCGGACCGGACACGCCCAGCGGTTCGGCGCGTTGCTGCGCGACCTGTCCGCCGATCCGGCCGCCATCGACGAGGTGGCGCGGGCGGCCCGCGCGAACTCCCCCGAGGTGGCCCGGCTACCCGCCGACGAGGTTCGCCGCCAGGTCGTCCTGCTGCTGACCAGCGGCCTGGGCGCGCTGGAACGCCGCGAGGATCCGGCCGTACGCGACTTCGCCGAGGCCCGGCGGCTGGGCGCGGACCGCGCGGCGCAGGGCGTCTCGGTGGCCGGTCTGCTGCGCGGGGTGCAGGCCGGGCGGGACCGGGCGGTGGAACTGGTGGTCCGGCACGGCCGGGCCACCGGCATCCCCGACGAGGTGCTGCTGGAGGGGCTGCTCACCATCGGCCGGTACGCCGCGGCGGTGGAGCGGGCGGTGGTCGACGGGCACCGCGACGCCGAGCGGGACCTGGCACGTACCGGCGCGGCGGCCCGGGCACACCTGCTGCGGCGGCTGCTGCGCGACGGCCCCGCCGGTCTGTCCCCGGGCGAGCTGACCCGGTTCGGGTTGCGGCCGGACGGGCGCTACCACTGCGTGGTGGCCGCGCCGCCCGATCCGGTCCGGGCGTACGCCCTGCACCGGCAGCTCACCGCGCGCGGCGGCCTGCTCGGCACTGTCGACGACCGGCTCGCCGGGCTGCTTCCGCGACCGCCCGACGCGGCACCGGCCGACCTGCTGACGCTGGTGGCGCCCGCGCAGCCGCTGGCACGGGCCCCAGCCATGTACGCGCTCTGCCTGGCGGCGCTGGCCACGGCGGCGAACCGGCGGCTGCGCGGGCTGCGCCGGGTCACCGACCTGGCCGGGGAGACCGCGCTGGCGGCCCAGCCGCTGCTGGCGGAGCTGCTGCGCGGCACGCTGCTCGGCGCGCTCGAGCCGGCCGACGGCTTCCACCGGGAGCTGGCCGGCACCGCGCTCGCCTGGCTGCACCACGGCCAGCGGCTGGACCAGACGGCCGCCGCGCTGCACGTCCACCCGAACACGGTGCGCTACCGGCTGCGGCGGCTGCGGGAGCTGACCGGCGGGCCACCGGTCGAGGAGGGTGCGCGGTGCACGGTGCCGGAGACCGTGCACTGGTGGTGGGCGTTGCGGAGCTGGCTGGACGGCGACTGACGCCGCCGCACCCGCTGCGCGTCAGACCCGACGCCCGCGCGCCACCGGCACGAGGCGCTGTGCCAGGCTGGCCGGGTGACCGAGGTGATCTTCCGGGAGGCGGTTCGCGCCGACCTGCCCGCCGTACTCGCGCTGCTCGCCGACGACGTGCTGGGGCGTACCCGTGACCTGCCCGAGGTGGACGAGGCGTACGAGCGCGCGTTCGCCGACCTCGACGCCGACCCGCGCAACGAGCTGATCGTCGCCGACGACGGCCGGGAGTTGGTCGGCTGTTTCCAGCTCACGTACATCCCCGGGCTGGGCCGGCACGGTGCCGAACGGTGCCTGATCGAGTCGGTACGCGTCCGCTCCGACCGGCGCGGGCGCGGACTGGGCGGGACGATGATGCGCTGGGCCATCGACCGGGCCCGGGAGCGCGGGTGCGCGCTGGTGCAGCTCACCACCGACAAGCAGCGCGCCGACGCGCACCGGTTCTACCGCGACCTGGGCTTCGTCGCCAGCCACGAGGGCATGAAGCTGGCGCTCTGACCGGCCGCGACCGGGTACCGGGCCGCCACCGGAGGCGGCGGCCCGGACCCCGGGGTCAGTCCTCCGACACCAGCCGGCCGTCGCGCAGCGTGAGCGTACGGTCGGCCAGCTCGATCAGCGCCGGGTCGTGCGTGGCCACGAGCGCGGTCATGCCCCGGGCGTGCACCACCGCCCGAAGCAGGTCCATGATCGACCGGCCGGTCTCGGAGTCGAGCTGGCCGGTCGGCTCGTCGGCGATCAGCAGGTCCGGCTCGTTCGCCAGCGCCCGGGCCACCGCCACCCGCTGCTGCTGCCCGCCGGACAGCTCGTACGGGCGCTGCGCGGCGTGCCCGCCCAGCCCGACCAGTTCCAGCAGCACCGCCACCCGCTGCTCCCGCTCGGCCGCCGGCACCTTCGCCAGCCGCAGCGGCACCCCGACGTTCTCCGCCGCGGACAGGATCGGCACCAGGCCGAACGTCTGGAACACGAACCCGATCGTGCCCCGGCGCAACGCCAGCAGTTCCCGTTCGCCCGCCGCGGTGACGTCGTGCCCGGCCACCCGGATCTGCCCGGCGTCCGGCCGGTCCAGGCCGCCGACCAGGTTCAGCAGCGTGGTCTTGCCGGCGCCGGAGCGGCCCCGGACGGCGACCAGCTCACCGCGTCCCGCCGCGAACGAGACGTCCCGCACGGCGTGCACGGCGTGCTCCCCCTTGCCGAAGGTGCGGCTCACCCCCTCGACCCGGACCACGTCCTCGACGGCCGACGCCGGCACGGCCGGCAGCACCACTGTCTGGTCGGTCATCACTCACTCTCCTCGGCGTGCGTCCGGTCGCCGGGGCGCACCTCGACGTGGTCGGGTTCCAGGTTGAGCCGGACCCGGTCGCGCAGGGACAGCGCCTCCACGAACTGCGCCGGAAGCTGCATCCGGCCGGTGCGGTCCAGCACCGCGTACTCCTCGCTGACCATCTCGGTGCCGCCGTCGGCCGTGACGCGCGCGGTCCGGCGTACCTCGGAGGCGGTCCGGCCGTCGCGGATCGCGACGGTACGGCGGACCTGGCCGGCCACAGCGTGGTCGTGGGTGACCACGACGATGGTGACCCCCAGTTCGGCGTTGATGGTGCGCAGCGCGGCGAAGACCTCGGCGCCGGTGGCCTCGTCCAGCTCACCCGTCGGCTCGTCGGCGAAGAGGATCTCCGGATCGTTGGCGACGGCCACGGCGACCGCGCAGCGCTGCTGCTCGCCGCCGCTCATCTGGCCCGGCCGCCGGTCCGCGCAGTAGCCGACACCCACCATGTCCAGCAGCTCACGGGCCCGTTCCCGCCGCTTGCGCCGCCCGCCGGCCCGCCCGGCCAGCTTCATCGGCAGCTCCACGTTCTCCAGCGCGGTCAGGTACGGCAGCAGGTTCCGGCCGGTCTGCTGCCAGATGAACCCGACCACGTCGCGCCGGTACGCCAGCCGCCGCTTGTTCGACAGCGACAGCAGGTCGTAGTCGGCGACCCGCGCGATACCGGCGGTCGGGGTGTCCAGGCCGGACAGGATGTTCAGCAGCGTCGACTTGCCGGAGCCGGAGGCACCGACGATCGCGACCAGTTCGCCCCGGTCGATGACCAGGTCGAGGCCCTGGAGCGCGACGACCTCGACGCCCTCGGTCTTGAAGATGCGCACCAGGCCGTCGCAGACGATGTGCCCGCGCAGCCGGTCCCGTCCCCCGGCCCGCTCGGCGGCCCGCTCGGCCGCACGCTGTTGCAGGGACGCCAGGTCCGGTACGGACGCCTCGGCGGTCGCGGTCATCTCAGCTCTCCTCTCCGAGCCGCAGCACCTCACCGAGGCGCAACCGGCGGTTGTTCACGGCTTCCACGGCGATCGCGAAACCGAGGGCCAGCATGGCCAGGACCGACACCCCGGCCACCAGGCCGGGCTCGAAACTCGGGCGTACCTCCACGCCCCCGGTGAAGGCGGGCAGCCCGAGCACCGGCGTGAGCAGCAGCGGCAGCAACGCGCCGACCACCGCTCCGGTGAGCACCGACACCAGCACCAGCGGTGTCAGCTCCACCATCAGCAGTCCGCGCCACTGCCGGCGGGACAGGCCCATGGTGCGCAGCCGGGACAGCACCTGGCCGCGCGAGCGGGCCCCGGCGAGCACCGCGAGCGCGAGCCCGAGCAGGCCCAGCGCGGCGCCGCCTCCGGCGCCGAGCACGAACCCGAACACCAGCAGCCCGTTGACGCCGGTGCCGCCCAGGTCGGCGCGGACGGCCGCACGGGTCGTCACCTCCGGTGCGCGGGCCTTGTCCCCGGTGCCGACCCCGCCGATGCGCAGGTAGCGGTGCTGCCCCTCACGCGCGACCCGGTCCACCTCGGCGGCGTCCACGCCCGCGCCGGCCAGCACGAACCCGGTGGGCGCGAGCTGGTGCGGCGCGTCCGCCGGCAACGCCGGCCACGGCAGCACCACGAACCGGCGTACGCCCTTGTCGACGAGCGCGAACTCGTCGACGGTGGCGGCGGTGCGCACCGGCAGCCGGTTGCCCTGCACGTCCAGCCAGGCGGGCCGCTCACCCCGGGCGTCGGCGAGCCCGGCGTCGGCCAGTTCCTCGGCCACCGCCGGGGACACCAGCGCAGGCAGCGGCGCGCTCCCGTCGGTGCGGGCCCGCACCGGGTCGGGCACGTCCACCGGTACGCCGGCCGCCCGCGCCACCTCGGCGAACCGCGCCCCGTCCACCAGCACCACGCGCAGCTCGGTGAGCGGGGCGGGGCGTCCGGCGCGGTCGGAGTACGGGCGTTCGGCCGGCACGGTGAGCAGCGGCGCGACGGCCCGTACCCCGGGCAGCGCGGCCAACTGGTCCGCCGTGTCCGGCGTGAAGCGCTCCCCACGTACCAGCAGGTCACCGGGCACGGCCTGGGCGGCGGCGGTGTCCCGGCCGGTCTCGATGCCGGTCGCCACCACGCCGCAGAACGCGGCGGTGGCGACGGCCAGCACCACCACGACCAGCGGCCCGGTGCTCGCGGCCCGGCCCGCGCGGGCCGTGCCGAGGAACGCGACGCTGCCGCGCGCCCGGGCGGCGAGGCGGCTGACCAGCCGCAACGGCCAGGGGTACGCGCGCAGCGCCACCAGCGCCGCCGCGATCGCCAGCAGCACCGGCACGGAGACCAGCAGCGGATCCACCGAACCGGCGGTGAGCCCGCGACGGCGCAGCAGGAACGCGCCGAGCACGGCGAGCCCGAGCACGACCACCTCGACGGTGAGCCGGACCGCAGGCGAGCGGCCGCCCAGGTCGGCGCGCCCACCGGCGCGGCGGCCGACGGCGAGCGCGGCGAGCGGCGGCAGCAGCGTGGCCAGGAGCCCGGCGATCAGCACCCAGAGCCACGGCGCACCGGTGCCGGGCAGCAGCCCGCCGAGCAGCCAGCCGATCCCGGCCGCAGCCGGCAGCACCAGCAGCGATTCGGCCAGGCCGCGGCGCAGCACCGCGCCGGTCGAGCCACCGCGGGCCCGGATGAGGTGGAACTCGGCGCGGCGGCGGCGCGCGGCCAGCCGGGCGGCGAGCAGCGTCAGCCCGGCCAGCGTGGCGAGCAGCCCTGCGGCGATGACCGCGAGCAGGGTACGCGCGGCGGCGAGCGAGTCGGCGAAGCGCCGCAGCGGGATGTCCGCGCCCTGGCTGAGGGTCATCTTGAGCTCAGTGGGCAGGGCCCGGTCCAGCCCGTCGACGCCGGCGATCAGCGCGTCGAGGCGGCCCGGTTCGAGCCGGTCCGGGGCGATCCGGTACCGCCAGCTGAAGCTCACCGGCCAGCCGGCCGCGACGGCTTGGTCGACCCCGCCGTCGGCGGTGTAGGCGACGCCCACGAACGGGTCGCCGTCGCCCTCGGGCGGGCTGAGCTTCAGCATCGACGGCAGCATGTCCCAGACGCCGTCGGCCGGGTCGTTCGGCCGCCACACGCCGACCAGCGCGACCGGGAGGGACTTGAGCACGTTGTCGTCCTGGTCGAGGATCAGGAGCAGGAACCGGTCGCCGGTCTTCACGCCGAGCGTGCCGGCGATCGTCTCGGCGAGCGTCACCTCGACCGTGCGGGCCGGGGCGACGGGGCGTTCCGGCCACCGCCCGTCGACCAGGGTGGCCGCCTCCTTGATGCCGGTACCGGCGCGCAGGTGGACGTCGATCAGGCCCTTCCCGGGGGCGAGCGTCGGACCGCGCAGCCGGCCCGGCACGGTCTGGGCGACGTACCAGCGCTGGCCGATGGTGTCCCGGACCACGCCGGGCATCGTCTCCTCGATCCCCGCCAGCTCGGCCGCGCGACCGGTCACGGCGGCCCGGGTGGAGGGCGGGAACGCGGCCGGCGCCGTGCTGTACGTGAGGTCGCGGCGGGCCACCGGCTGGCCGGCGACGTACTCGGTGAGACCCTGCCCGGTCAGCCGGTCGGCGACCCGGGGCACCCCGGTGATCAGCAGGGCGGTCACCAGGGTCAGGACGGCGAGCAGCAGGAACTGCCCCCCGTATGCGCGTACCCGGCGCGCGGCACCAGGAAGGCTCATCGTTCTCCTCCGATCCGGAGCTGCGCGGCGGCGACCCGCTGGCGGATGCCGGTGGTGATGAGGGCGGCGAAGGCGAGCGCGGCGAGCAGCAGCCCGGCGGCCGTCGCCCCGATCGGCACCCACGGCACGGTGAAGACCGCCTCGGGCACCGGCCGGCCGGCGGCCGGGGTGAGGATCACCAGCGGCACCATGGTGGCCGCGACGAGGGCGCCGACGAGCATCCCGACGCCGACGCCGATCGCGGCCAGGAACGTCTGTTCGGCGAGGTACGCGCGAGCCAGCAGCCGGGTGTTCGCGCCGAGCGTGTTGAACACGGCGAACTCGGTGAGCCGGCGCCGGGTGGTGGCCCAGACGTCCACCGCCAGGCCGACCAGAGCGAGCAGCACCGAGCCGAGCGCGGCGGCCAGCAGGCCGGTGCGCGCACCCTGCCAGTACGGATCCTCGGCGGCCTCCGCGGCCACCGCCCGCCGGTCCAGCAGCACCGTGCCGCCGGCCGAGGCGAGCGCGTCCGCGGCGGCGGTGTGCCCACCGGGCGTGGTGCCGAGCCACCACTCGGCCACCGGCCGGACGCCGCCGCTGCGTTCCAGGAGTTGTGTGGTGGCGGTGGGCAGGTCCAGCAGCAGCCCGTCGCCCCCGGTGCCGGGCACCGCGGCGACCTGGCCGACCACTGTGACCTCGAGCGTCACCTCGGCCACAGACAGCTTGACGGTGTCGCCGGTCTTGACGCTCATCGCAGCGGCCACGCCCGGGGTGAGGAGCACCGGCACCGGGCGGTCCGGCACCATCGGCACCAGCGCGAACCGGGACGAGGGGATCCGGGCGAACTGCAACAGTCCGGCGGGCACGTCGAAGCCCTGCGTCCCGTCGATCCGGGTCGGGCTCGCCTGGGCGGTGCCGCGCGGCCCGGCGCCCGGGTCGATCACCCGCCACGCCCCCTCCACCGGCAGTGGCAGGGCCGTCCCGGCGGCGTCGGTGAGCCGTAGCTGGTCCAGCAGAAGCCGGTACGAGCTGCCGGTGGCGTCGCCGCCGTCGGCCTCGAATCCGGCCAGGCGCAGCGGGGCGCCGCCGCTGTCCGGCAGTGGCACCGAGAAGCGCACCGGCTTCCCGTCGCCGTCGGCCTCGGCGAGCCGGACCCGCCAGGTGGCCCCGGCGTCGGTGGCGAACAACGCGGTCACCGCCACCCGGGGCCGGTCGTACATGCTCTCCACCGGGGTACGCACGGTGCCGGACAGCGTCTTCGCCCCCTCGGGCAGCACGCCGCCCACCGGCGCGGTCCGGCCGCCGGCCAGCCGGTCCAGCAGGGCGCCGGTGGAGGCGTCCCCGCCGGTGTCGTCGAGCCGGATCAGCCCCTTCGCGGCGGCCGCGTCCAGCGCCACCACGGTGGCCGGCCGGGCCTCGCGGCCCACCCGGACGTCGTCGCGCCAGGCGGGCAGCACCCGGTCCACGCCGGGCACGGCGGCCAGCTGGGCCGCCCGGTCCACGGGTGCGGTGCCGTCCCGCTCGGTCAGCCGCAGGTCCGCGCCGACGGTGTGCTGCGCCTGGTCCCGCTGCGACCGTTCCCACGAGGCGACCAGCGACCAGGCGAGCGTGCTGCCGCCGACGGCGAGCGCGAGCAGCAGCACCGGGCCGGCGTGCGGGCGGCGGCCCGCCTGCCACATGCCGAACATGGTGGCGTTCCACGTCCGCCGGTCGACGAGGCGTTCCGCGATCCGGGTGGTCGGCGGCAGCAGCCGCAGCGCGATCACCGCGCCGGCCAGCACGCCGATGGTGGGCGCGGCGGCCAGCAGCGGGTCGATGCCGAGGTTGCCGTTCGCGCCGGCGAGCGGCGAGGAGTACTGCCGCAACTGGGTCCAGGCGAGCACGGCGAGGGCCACCAGCGCGATGTCCACGCTCGCCCGCTGCACCGCCGCGCCCCGCGTGGGCCGGGACCGGGCGGCCATGTCGGCGACGTAGGTGCCGGCCCGGCGCATCGCCGGCAGCACCATGGCGAGCAGGCAGCCGACCGCCGCGCCGACCGCCACCACCCACACCCGGGCCAGGTCGCCGTCCGCCAGCCCCAGGTCCGCGCCCAGGTAGTGGATCGCCTGCCCGGTCAGCGCCGGGGCCAGCAGCAGCGCCGGCGCCACCACGAGCGTCGCCTCGCGTACGGCCAGCCCGGCGATCTGCCCCCGGGCGGCGCCCCGGGCCCGCAGCAACGCGGTCTGCGACCGCCGGTCCTCGTTGAGCAGCGCCGCCACCAGGACCAGCGCGTACCCGCCGAGCACCACGATCAGCAGCAGCGGCGTGAGCAGCGCGGACCGGCCCACCAGGTCGGCCCGGCTGAGCCGGTCGACGAGCCGGTCCAGGTGGCTGACCTGCTGTGTCGAGGAGCCCAGGCCGGTGGCCTCGGGCAGCTTCCCGGTGATCTCGTCCAGCGCCGTGGTCACGGCGGGCAGCCGGGCCGGCTCGACCGCCACCAGGTCGGGGTCGACCACCCAGGCCGCCGAGGTGGAGCCGGGGAAGGTACGGGCGAAGTCGGCCGGGTCGAGCGCGAACGGCCCGTACGAGGTGATCTCCGCGTCGCCCTGGCTCTCCCCCACCCCCGGCGCGAGACGCCAGTACGCCTCGGACGCGTCCCGGGGCCGCCACGTGCCCACGACCACCACGGTGCCGGCGCGTTCGGCGCCCCTGTCGTACAGCGGCACCCGCTCCCCGACCTCCAGGCTAAGCTGCGCGGCCACCTTCTCCGGCAACGTCACCTGCAACGGGTTGCTGCCGGGCACCGGCCACGCCCCGGCGGCCAACTCGGCGTGCGCCGGCAGGTCGTCGAGCGTGGCCAGGTTGGCGAACATCGGGTCGTCGTCGGTACGGGCGGCGCCCACGTCCCCGGTCAGCTCCCGGCCGGTCCCGGAGCGGGTCGCGGCCACGGTGACCGGAGCGCCGCCGAGCCCGTTCGCGAACTGTTCCCGTACCGCCCGGTCCCGCTCGGCGAACGCGGCGGCGTCGGCGCCGCCGGAGCCGCTGATCAGCAGGCTGCGCTCCTCGGCCGGTGCGGCGTCGAGCACCGCCCGCGCGCCCGCCTCGACCGCCCGGCGGTTGTAGTCGGAGAGCCCGGTGACAAGCGCGACCGCGACAAGTGCCGCGACAGCGGCGGCGAGCAGCAGCCCACGGGCCTCTATCGCCCGCCTCCACACCAGCTTCATCCGACGTCCTCTCCTGGCCCCGGCGGGCCGATGCCGAGAGAGAGCAGTGACACCCCGCAAAAGGTTCGCGCCCGTTACATGATCGTTATCGGTCCCCCAGCACCCCCTCGTCGCACCCCCACCCGCCCTCCCCGTCGATCTTGGAGTTGTGGCACCTCGAATGCGCTCTATGCGGCTTTTGGGAACGACCACAACTCCAAGATCGACGGCGGTCACCGGCGCGGAGGGGAGGGCCCTGTCCACAGGGGCGGACGGGGAGGGCGGCGGGCGGGAAGGTGGGCGGGTGTGGCGGTACGGGGAGTTGCTGGCGGGTGGGACGAGCCGCGGGGCGGTCCGGCACCGGGTGGAAGCGGGACGGCTGTGCCGACTGTCCCGGGGCGTGTACGGCTGCACCGACGACGAGATCAACCGGTTGCGCGCCCTGTTCCGGCGATTGCCGCTGGGAACCGTCGCGGGGTTCCACACCGGTGCGCGACTGCACCGGTTCGGGGCCGTACCCGACGACCGGGTGCACGTGATCGTGCCACCCGGTGTGAGTGCCCGGCGGATCCGGGGCGTGGCGGCGCACCAGACGGTGCTGCCGGTGCCGGACGCGGTGGAGATCGCCGGCATCCCCTGCGCGCCTGCCGCCCGCTGCGCCGTGGATCTGGCCCGGGTGCTCCGGCGGGCGGACGCGCTGCCCGTGCTGGACCTCTGTCTCCGAGCCGGCGCCTGCCGCCGGAAGGACCTGCTGACCGAGGTGGCGTGGCACGCCGGCCTGCGGGGAGTACGACAAGCAGGGCAACTCGTCGCGCTCGCCGACCCGCGCTCGGAGTGCCGGCAGGAGAGCCAACTACGGCTGCTGCTGATCGACGGCGGGTTGCCGTCGCCGGAGCCGCAGCTGTGGGTTCCCGACCAGGACGGGACACCGATCTACCGCCTCGACCTGGGCTACCGCGACCGGCGCATCGGCCTGGAGTACGACGGCGCCTCCCACCTCGACCCCGGCCGGTTGCACCACGACCGCTCCCGGCTCAACTGGCTGGCCGAGCACGGCTGGCGCATACGGATCTACACCGCCACCGACCTCTACCGCCGCCCTCGGCACGTCGTGGCCTCGGTGCGGAGCATGCTCACCGCTCCCGCCTGAGCCGGCGGTACTCGATCACGGCCGCACCGCGCCGTGCGCGCGCCCGCCTGAAAGGGAGACGGCGTCAGGGGCGGGGGCGGTCGCGGTCCTTCGACGGCTGGACCCGCTTCGGCTCGCCGGGCATCTTCGGGTATTCCGGCGGGTAGGGCATGTCGCCCAGCCCGTCGGCGGCGTCCCGCTCGGCCCACTCCAGCAGCGGCGTGATGTCCCACGGGGCGTCATCGATGCCGGTGTGCGGGTCGCCACGCTCGGCGAACCGGGCCGGCACCGTGCCCAGGTGGAAGTCGTCCGGGTCGACCTCTGGTAGCTCGTCCCAGTCGACCGGGGTGGAGACGGTGGCGCGCGCGTTGGCGCGCAGCGAGTACGCGCAGGCGATGGTGCGGTCCCGTGCCATCTGGTTGAAGTCGACGAAGACGCGCTCGCCCCGCTCCTCCTTCCACCAGGCGGTGGTGACCAGCTCGGGACGCCGGCGTTCCAGCTCCCGGGCCAGCGCGATGGTGGCCCGGCGCACCTCCACGAACGTCCAGCGCGGCTGGATGCGCAGGTAGACGTGCACGCCCCGGCCGCCGGAGGTCTTCGGCCAGCCGGGCACGCCCAGCTCGTCCAGCAGGCCGCGCAGCTCACCGGCGGCGGTCACCGCGTCGGCGAAGTCGGTGCCCGGCTGCGGATCGAGGTCGACGCGCAGCTCGTCGGGGCGGTCGGTGTCGGCGGCGCGCACCGGCCACGGATGGAACACCACGGTGCCCATCTGCGCCGCCCAGGCCACGTGCGCCAGGTCGGCAGGGCACAGCTCGTCGGCCTTGCGGCCGCTGGGGAAGGCGATCTGCGCGGTGCGCACCCACGGGGGTACGCCCCGCTGCGGCACCCGCTTCTGGAAGAACATCTCCCCCTCGATGCCGTCGGGGAAGCGCTGGAGCGTGGTCGGCCGGTCCCGCAGGGCGCGCATGATCCCCTCGCCGACGGCCAGGTAGTAGCGGAAGACGTCGGCCTTGGTGAAGCCCTGCTGGGGGAAGATCACCCGATCGGGGCTGCTCAGCCGCACCGTGTGCCCGGCTACCTCGATCTCCTCGACCGCACCCTTGCCCGCCATCACGCGACCATATGCGATGCCACCGACAGCCGACGTACCGTGAAGGGGTGAGTCTTTCCGACAACGAACTGCCCCGTACCGAGGACGAATGGCGCGTGCGGCTGAGCCCCGAGGAGTTCCGGGTGCTCCGCGAGGCCGGCACCGAGGCGCCCTGGACCGGTGAGTACGTCGACACCAAGACCCCCGGCGTCTACCACTGCCGGGCCTGCGGGCTGGAACTGTTCCGCAGCGAGGACAAGTTCGACTCGCACTGCGGGTGGCCGAGCTTCGACGACGCCATCCCGGGCGCGGTCAAGGAGATCCCGGACAACACGCTCGGGATGCGCCGCATCGAGATCCGCTGCGCGCGCTGCGACAGCCACCTCGGGCATGTCTTCGAGGGTGAGGGTTTCACCCCGAAGGACACCCGGCACTGCGTCAACTCGATCTCGGTGCGGCTGGAGCCCAGCGCCGGCTGACGGCGGCGTCACAGCCGCAGCAGGCCGCCGGCCTCGTCCACCCGGTCGGCGGCCTCGTCGTCCAGCCAGACGCCGCCGGTGGCCAGGTAGCGGAAGCGGTACTCCCCCGGCTTCAACCGGACCGTCACGGTACGGGTGCCGTCGCGGCGCGGCACCAGCTCGTGCCGGCCGGGCTCCCAACCGTTGAAGCAGCCGACCACGCTCACAGTGCCGGCCGGGGTGTCCCGGGGCAGCGAGAACGTCACCCGGGTCTGGTTGCCGAAGAGCTTGTTGCGCTTGATCACGAATCCTCCGGGGATTTTCGGCGGTCACATCAGTCAACGCGCGACACGCCGGGAGCGACTCGCCGTAGGGCCGGATCAGGTTCGCCCGTTCCGGTTGCCCGATGGTGTCGTCTGCGCGACTCTCGGATGACAGGTCCGTTTTCGGGGGGTTTCGCATGGCAACCTGCGAGGTTTGCGGTAACGACTACTGGATGGCGTTCGAGGTGCGCACCGTCGACGGGGCGCGGCACACGTTCGACTGCTTCGAGTGCGCGGTACACAAGATGGCGCCCATCTGCGAGCACTGCCAGATCAAGATCGTCGGGCACGGCGTCGAGGTCTCCGGCCGCTTCTTCTGCTGCGCCCACTGCGCCCGCGCCGTCGAGGGCGAGCAGGGCGCCGAGGTACGCGACGCGGTCGGCGCCCGCCCCGCCTGACGCGGGCGCTCCCGGGCGCCCACCGGCGTCGATCTCCGGCTAGCATCCCTGCGGTGTCCCGACGGTTGATCATCGCGGTGGCCCTGGCCGCCGCCCTCGCCGGCTGCGGTTCCACCACCGCGCCCGGCGCCGCCACCACGCCGACCCTCGCCGCGCCCTCACCCACCGACGGCGGGGCCGCCGCGGCGCTGCGCGACCGGTACGCGGCGACCGGCAGCCTGGCCGGCCTGGCCGAGAAGCCCGAGAACGCCAGCGAGCAACTCGACTCCGACGGCGTCGCCTGTGGTCGCCCGCTGCCCCTGCTCGACCGGCGGCTCGTCGTCTCCACCCGGGTCTTCGGCACGCCGGAGGGAACACCGGCCGACGAGTTCGTCGAGGTGGCCCAGGAGACGGTGGTCTACCCGGACGAGGCGACCGCCGCGGACGCGATGCGGCAGATCTTCGGCGTGCTCCAGGCGTGCGAGCGCGACGAGGAGGCCGGCCAGGTCACCACCGGCCACACCGCCGGGAAGCTGCCCGCCGGGCTGGGCGTGCCGGGCCGGATGGTGTCGGCCACCATGACCCTGTCCGACGGCACCCGTTTCCCGCACCGTTACGGCTGCCTCCAGCAGGACCGGGTGACCCAGTGCGTCTGGGTCTGGACCCGCTCGGCGGCCGACACCGGCACCTGGTTCGAACGCGCCGTCACCGCCACCGCAGCCGGGCTGCGCGCGTCGAAGGGCTGAACCGCCGCCCGAGCCGGGGTGCGCACCGCCGGCCGGAAGCGCGCCACCTAACCTGGGCCGATGCCCGTCGAGTCCCACCTGGCCGGTTTCGCCGACCTGGACACCAGCACCTTCCACGACCTGCTCCGGCTGCGCATCGACGTGTTCGTGGTCGAGCAGTCCTGCCCGTACCCGGAACTGGACGGCCGGGACGTCGAGCCCGGCACCCGCCATCTGTGGCTGACCAGCGACGGCGCCGTCGTGGCGTACCTGCGGATCCTGGCCGACCCCGGCGGCGTCGCACGGATCGGACGGGTGGTGGTGGCGCCGGCGGCCCGCGGCGCGGGCCTGGCCGGCGCGCTGATGGCCGAGGCCCTGGCCGTGGTGGGCGACCAGCCGTGCGTGCTCGACGCGCAGACGCACCTCGTGGGCTTCTACGCGGGATTCGGTTTCGCGGTCGACGGCCCCGGTTACGTCGAGGACGGCATCCCGCACACCCCGATGCGCCGCGACCCAACTAATTGACGTTTGTCACTTTTTGTGGCAACGTGCGGGCGGAGCCGCCACGCGGGAGAGGGCAACTCCCGACAGTCCGGGCGTCGTGCACCGACACCCATCCGGAGGCTTTCCATGTCCACTCCGTACCGCCGCCCGTTACCGCTCGCGGCGGCGATCCTCGCCGTCTGCGCGGTGGTGGCGGCGCTGCTCACCACCGCGTTCTCCGGCCCGGCCTCGGCGCACGGGTCGGTTGTCGACCCGGCCTCGCGCGCCTACAGCTGCTGGCAGCGCTGGGGCGGTGACTTCCAGAACCCGGCCATGGCCACCCAGGACCCGATGTGCTGGCAGGCGTGGCAGGCCGACCCGAACGCCATGTGGAACTGGAACGGCCTGTTCCGCGAGGGCGTGGCCGGCAACCACCAGGGCGCCATCCCGGACGGGCAGCTGTGCAGCGGCGGCCGCACCCAGAGCGGCCGGTACAACGCGCTCGACACGGTCGGCGCCTGGAAGACCGTGCCGGTCACCAACAACTTCCGGGTCAAGTTCTTCGACCAGGCCAGCCACGGCGCCGATTACATCCGGGTGTACGTGACCAAGCAGGGTTTCAACGCGCTCACCTCGCCGCTGCGCTGGAGCGACCTGGAACTGGTCGGCCAGATCGGCAACACCCCGGCCAGCCAGTGGACGCGTGAGGTGGACGGCGTGTCCATCCAGATCCCGGCGAACGCGCCGGGCCGCACCGGCCGGCACATCGTCTACACCATCTGGCAGGCCAGCCACCTGGACCAGTCCTACTACCTGTGCAGTGACGTGGACTTCGGCGGGTCCGGCCCGACCAACCCGCCGACCAGCACCCCGCCCACCAGCACCCCGCCGACGAGCACGCCGCCCACGAGCACGCCGCCGAGCAGCCCGCCGCCGACCACGCCGAACCCGGCCGGTGGCTGCACCGCGACGTACGCGATCACCGGTACGTGGGGTGGCGGTTTCCAGGCCGACGTGAAGGTGACGAACAACAGCGGTTCGCCGATCCGCGGCTGGTCGGTGAGCTGGAACTACCAGAACGGCCAGCAGGTCAGCTCGGCGTGGAACGCCACCGTGAGCACGAGCGGAACGCTGGTGACGGCACGCAACGTGGCCTACAACGGCTCGCTCGCGCCGGGCGCGAGCACCTCGTTCGGCTTCACCGGCTCGGCCGGTGCGACGAACCCGGTGCCCAGCATCGTGTCCTGCACGACGACCTCCTGACGGCTGCCGTCCCGGTCGGGGCCCTGCTCGACACCCGTCGGGGTGTTAAGCGGGGCCCCTTCCTCTACCGCAGGCGTTAAGAAGGGGCCCTTCCTTTCACACCAGGCAGTTGACGATGTCGGCCACCGGGCGGCGGCGGCCGGTGTAGAACGGGATCTCCTCCCGTACGTGCCGGCGGGCGCCGGAGGCGCGCAGGTCGCGCATCAGGTCCACGATCCGGTGCAGCTCGTCGGCCTCGAACGCCAGCATCCACTCGTAGTCGCCGAGCGCGAACGAGGCGACCGTGTTGGCCCGCACGTCCGGGTAGCCCCGGGCCATCTTGCCGTGCTCGGACAGCAGTTCCCGCCGCTCGGCGTCGGGCAGCAGGTACCACTCGTACGAGCGCACGAACGGGTAGACGCACAGGTAGGCGCGCGGCTGCTCGTCGGCCAGGAACGCCGGGATGTGGCTCTTGTTGAACTCGGCCGGGCGGTGCAGCGCCATCTGCGACCAGACCGGGGTCAGCGCCCGGCCCAGCGTGGTGCGGCGGAACCGCAGGTACGCGTCCTGGAGCGCGTCGCTGGACGACGAGTGCCACCAGATCATCAGGTCGGCGTCGGCGCGCAGCCCGGCCACGTCGTACGTGCCGCGGATCGTGACGTCCTTGCCGGCCAGCTCGGTGAAGAGCGACTCGACCTCGTCGACGACGTTCTCCCGCAGCGACGGCAGCGGGCTGGTGGCCCGGTACACCGACCACATCGTGTAGCGGATGGTCTCGTTGAGCTCCCGCAGCCGCGCCGCGTTGGTCTGCTCGGTCATGCTGCCGATCCTCCCAGTGCCGTGATGATCTCTTCGGCCGCCGTCTCGCCGGAGCGGACGCAGACCGGAATGCCGACGCCGTCGTAGCCGGCGCCGGCCACCGCCAGCGTCGGGTACGCGGCGCGCAGCGCCGTCCGGACCGCCGCCACCCGGGCGGTGTGCCCGGGCGTGTACTGCGGCAGCGCGCCACCCCATCGCTGCACGTGCCGGGCCACCGGGGCCGGCAGCGGCGCGCCGAGCACCGCCGACAGCTCCCGGTGCACCGTGTCGGCCAGGTCGTCGTCGGTGAGCTGCAGCGACGTCTCGTCGCCGTACCGGCCCACCGAGGCGCGCACCAGCGCCAGCCCGTCCGGCCGCCGCAGGTGCCCCCACTTCGTGGTGAAGAACGTGGACGCCTTGATCGTCAGCCCTTCGCCGGCCGGGACCAGGAAGCCGGACAGCTCCGGCAGGGCCGGGCCGGGCAGCGCGAGGGTGATCAGGGCGACGCTGGCGTAGTCGAGCGCGCCGACCGTGTCGGCCGCCTCGGGCGCGGCGGCGGCGAGCAGCCGGGCGGCCGGGCGGGCCGGCACCGCGAGCAGCACCGCGTCGGCCTCGACGTGCTCGGCGTCGCGGGTCGGCCCGACGGTGAGCCGCCAGCCGGACGGGGTGCGCCGCAGCTCGCGTACCGCCGCGCCCCGGCGGATCGTCGCCCCGCTCGCCGTCGCCGCCGCCTCGACGAGCGTGCTCAGCCCACCGGCCAGGGTGCCGAAGACGGGTGCGCCGGGCGCGCGCGGCGCGGCGGCCTGCGCGGCGCGTACCGCACCGACGAGCGTGTGCTCGGCCCGGGCCGCGCGGGCCAGCGCCGGCATCGTGGTCACAAGCGACAGGTCGTCGGCCCGCCCCGCGTACACGCCGCCGAGCATCGGGTCGACCAGCCGGTCCACCACCGCGTCACCGAGACGCTTGCGGACCAGCTCACCGACCGACGTGTCCTCGCCGTCGGCCAGCAGCGGGTGGCCCGCGTCGCGGTCGGCGTCCGCGGCCGGCGGCGCGACCGCCGCCACCTTGTCCAGATCCCCGGGTACGCCGACGAGCGTGCCGCCCGGCACCTGGTGCAACGTGCCGTCGACGAGCAGGGCGGCCTGCCCGACCGTCGGGTGCACGATCGACGCGTCCAGGCCGAGGCGCCGGGCCAGCGTGACCGCTGCCGACTCGCCACCGGCCGGGTCGCGCATCAGGAACGACTCCGCGCCGAACTCGACCGGCCCACCGGCGAGCTCACCGGTGAACAGCTTGCCGCCGAGGCGGCCGGACTGCTCGTACACGGTGACCTCGGTGCCCTCGGGGGCCCGGTCGCGCAACCGGACGGCGGCGGCCAGCCCGGTGATCCCGCCACCGACGATTGCCACCCGCCACGGTCGCACCACTGTCTCCTCCTAGCGCTCCGGTCGCGTGGTCAGCTCGTGCACCAGCGCGACCACCCGGGTCAGCACCTCGGGGTCGGTTTCCGGCAGGACGCCGTGACCGAGGTTGAACACGTGGCCGGGAGCGGCCCGGCCCTGCTCGACGATGCGCCGCACCTCGGTCTCCACCACCGGCCAGGGGGCGAGCAGCACGGTCGGGTCGAGGTTGCCCTGCACCGCCTTGTCCGGCCCGATCCGGCCGGTGGCGACGTCCAGCGGCGTACGCCAGTCCACGCCCACCACGTCGGCGCCGGCCTCGCCCATCGCGCCGAGCAGCTCACCGGTGCCCACCCCGAAGTGGATGCGCGGCACGCCGGCGCCGGCGAGCCCGCCCAGCACGTACGTCGAGTGCGGCAGCACGAAACGGCGGTAGTCGGCCTCGGAGAGCGCACCGGCCCACGAGTCGAACAGCTGCACCGCGGAGACGCCGGCGTCGATCTGCACCTGGAGGAACGCCAGCGTCACCTCGGCCAGCCGGGCGCACAGCGCGTGCCACAGGTCCGGGTCGCCGTACATCAGTGCCTTGGTCTTGGCGTGGGTCCGCGACGGCCCGCCCTCGACCAGGTAGCTGGCGAGCGTGAACGGCGCCCCGGCGAAGCCGATCAGCGGGGTGTCGCCCAGCTCGACGACGAGCCGGCGGACCGCCTCGTCCACGTACGACACCTCGTCGCGGCCGATCGGGGTGATCCGCTCGACGTCGGCGGCGGTACGGATCGGCTCGGCCACCACCGGGCCGGTGCCGGGCACGATGTCCAGGTCGATGCCGGCCGCGGCGACCGGCACCACGATGTCGCTGAACAGGATCGCCGCGTCCACGCCGTGCCGGCGCACCGGCTGGAGCGTGATCTCGGTGACCAGGTCCGGCCGGCGGCAGGACTCCAGCATCGGCACGTTCGCCCGGATCTCGCGGTACTCCGGCAGCGACCGGCCGGCCTGGCGCATGAACCAGACCGGGGTGTGCGGGCCCGGCTCGCGCCGGCAGGCGCGCACGAAGGGCGAGTCGGCCGGCCCGCCGCGGCGGGGTTCTCCGTCTCGGGCGGCAGTGCCCGTGGTGTCGGTGGTCATCGCGGCAATCGTGCCACGCCCCCGGCACGCGCCCGCGCTCACCGTCCGCATTTGTGACGTAGAAGGAAGGGCCCCCGCTTAACGCCTCCGGTAGAGGAAGGGCCCCTTCTTAACCGTCGATCAACCGGCGCGCCGTCACGCACCGCGCGGCGGGCGCGGCATAGGCTGCCCGCATGGCCCCCCCGATCGCGCTCCCGGAAACGTTCGCTCGCGCGGTCGCGGGGCTGCGATCGGTGACACCCCGCCCGGAGATCGTCCTCGAGGAGGTCGGCGCGCCGCAGCGGCTGGCCCCGTACGCGTTCGCGCTCTCCGCCGCCGTGATGCGCGACGACGACGAGGTGGCCACCGGCCGGCTGATCCTGCTGCACGACCCGGCCGGGCACGAGGCGTGGCAGGGCACGCTGCGCCTGGTCACGTACGTCACCGCCGAACTGGAGGTCGACCTGGCCAGCGATCCGCTGCTGCCCGGCGTCGGCTGGACCTGGCTGACCGACGCGCTGGACGCGCAGGGCGCCGGGCACCGGGCGATCGGCGGCACCGTCACCCAGACGCTGTCCACCCGCTTCGGCGAGCTGGCCGGCCCGCCCGCCGCCGGTGACATCGAGATCCGCGCCTCCTGGACACCGCTGCGCGCCGACCTGGGCCCGCACCTGCTCGGCTGGTGCACGCTGCTGGCCTCCACGGCCGGCCTGCCGCCGCCCGGCGTCACCGCGCTGCCCCGCCGCTCCGCCGGCGCCGCCTGACCGCCGCCCGTCGGCTCGCGAGGGCCGCGTACCGGCACACGGGTCGCCTCACGCGCGACGACCGTTGCGGCGGGCCGGGCGCGGTTCGCCGCCGGCGTACCCCCGGGGTTGACGCGCGAAGGCCGCCCCGCGCGTGCGGGACGGCCTCACGGCGGACGCCGGATCAGAGGTAGTTCTCGGCCTCGTCGCAGACCTTGTCCAGGCCCTTGTTCGCCGCCTCGAAGGCCGCCCGGTCGCCGCGCGACGCCGCCGCGATGGCGGTGGTCAGCTTGTCCAGGCAGCTCGCGATGACCTTCTTCTGCCGGGCCTGCTCGTCCCGGTCGTTCTTGGTGCCGGTCAGGTCCTGCTGGGTGTCCGACAGCCGATCCTGGACCGTCTTCAGCTCACCCTTGAGCTTCTCCATCTCCTGCTGGTTCGCCGAGATGGTGCCGTCGCGCTGGCTGACCAGCTGCCGGGACTTGTCCAGCTCGCCGTTCGTGGAGACGTACAGGAAGGTCATCACGCCGCCGAAGACGAGCAGCAACGCGGCGACGAGGCCGAGCACCAGCACAGCGACCTTCCGGCTGCCGCCGGCGGCCGGGGCGGCACCGGGCGGACCGTACGGGCCGGGCGGTCCGGACATCGGCGGCGGCCCGAAGCCGGGGCCGGACACCGGCGGGGCGGACGCCGGCGGGACCGACATCGGCTGCGCGTAACCAGGGCCGGAGACCGGCGGGACGGACACCGGCGGCGCCGACATCGGCTGTGCCGGCGGAGGCACCGGGGCGGCGCCCGGCGCGTAGCCCGGCTGGGCCGGCGCGGCGGGCGGATATCCGGCGTACCCGGGGGCGCCGTCGGGCGCGGCGGGCTGGTGCAGGGTCGGCGCGGGCTGGTTCGGGTCGTACTGCTGGGGCGCGGGCCGGCTGCCGTACACGTTGCCGTAGACCGTGCCCCCCGGCGCCGGGGGCGGGTTGTCGCCCCCGGCCGGTGGGTAGGACATGTCGTTCCTCCAGATGTGCTGGTCCCCCGCGGGGTGGCCCGATGGGCCGGGGTCGATGCGGTGCGGTCACCCACACCGGTGTGGGCGGCCGGTCAGCAGAGGCGGAACCGGTCGCAGGCGGTCTTGATCGGCACCGCGAGCCCGATGCCCTCGGCGTTGCGGGCCTTGGCCGTGGCGATGCCGACGACCTCCTTCGAGCCGTTGATGACCGGGCCGCCGGAGTTGCCCGGGTTGATCGGGGCGTCGAACTGGATCACCGGGCCACCGCCGCTCTCGTCCTCGCGGAACGCGCTGACCACGCCCGTGGTGACGCTGTCCTGCAGCCCGAGCGGCGCGCCGACCACGATGATCTGCTGGCCGGACCGCACCGGGGCGCGGGCCGCGACCAGACCGGTGAACTTGGCCGTGGTCCGCAGCTGCGCCAGGTCCTTGTCCTTGTCGGTGGCGATGATCGTCGCCTCGAACCGCTGGTCCTTGCGCTCCAGGAACACCTTGCGCTCACCGGCGGTGAAGACCGACTCGACCACGTGGAAGTTCGTCAGCAGCGTGGTGCCGCCGCCGGAGGGGGCCTTGCCGACGGCGAACGCCGTACCGGTGAACTGCCCGGCCCGCACCCGGAACACGCTCGGCAGCACCGCGCCGGCCACCGCCTCCGGGTTGAAGGCCGCGTCGGCCTGCTTCTCCAGGCTGCCGGCGCGCTGCTCCAGGCCGTCGAGCCGGCTGGCGTCCGCGCCCTGCCCCTCGGCCATCCGCTTGTCGGCGGCGGCGAGCCGGTCGTCGAGCCGGTAGATCTGGTACGCCTGCACGCCGGTGACCAGCGCCAGCACCGCGGCCAGGGCCAGCGCCACCACCGCCAGGCGGCTGCGCCGGGCCGGCGGGCCGGCGGGCGGCGTGCCGAAGCCGGCCGGGCCGCCGGCGAGGGCCTGCTGACCCGGGTACGCCGAGGCGGGCGCGGACACGGGCTGACCCGGGTAGGACGGCGCGGCGGGCCGGGGGTCCGGGTAGGACGACGAGCCCGGCCCGCCCGGATACGACGGCGACGCGGCCGGCTGACCCGGGTACGCCGGAGCGGACGCCCGGGAGGTCTGCGGCGGTACGGACCCGTAGGACGACGGCTGGGCCGTTCCGGTGCCGTAGGACGACTGCCCGGGCTGGGGGCCGTAGGACGACCCGCCCGGCCGGGCCGGGGTCGCGACGCCGGACGCGGCGGCATAGGGCGTGGACTGCGGCGGGCCCGACGGGTCCGGGTATCCCGCGGACGGCTGGCCGGCGTGCGTCGACGGCGCCGGGTAGCCGGGCGTGCCGCCCCACTCGGCTCCACCGGCGAACGATCCGGGCGCCGGTGCCGGAGCGCCGGGCGGGGCGAAGCGCGGCGGCAGCGGCCCCGGCCGGTCGGCTGCCGTGTCGCCGCCGCCCTGACCCGGCGCGTCGTCGCCGGTTCCGTACCCGCCTGTCATGTTCGTCCGTCCTCCCCGTCGGCTTCACCGACGCCCCCCGGCCGCTGTGGCACCCGTACGCCGTTCGCGGCTCGATGGACCGTACCGGCGGGATCGGGCTTTGTCTTCCCCCTTGTCCGACCCTCTCACGGCCCCGCAACCCGCACCTTTCCGGTCACCCGGCGGCCGTCTCGCCGACACGCGCCCGACCGGCTGCGCACACCGGATCGTCCGGCCTACTAGGGTTGTCAGGTGACCGACGAACCACCCCTGCGCCGTCGGGCCGCCGAAAGCCGTACCGGAGAGGCGTCCGCCCGTCCGACGTCGGCCCTGCCGGAGCCGGCGGACGCGGGGCCCGAGACCGATCCGGGCGCGGCCGTCCCCCTGACCGCGCCGCGTGAGGGCACGCCCGCTCCGGTGGCCACCCCTGCCGAGCTGGACGAGGTCGTGGCCCGCTTCGCGGCCGGCACCGGCCCGGTTGCCCTGGACGCCGAACGCGCCTCCGGCTACCGCTACAGCCAGCGCGCCTATCTGGTGCAGCTGCGCCGCGGCGGCGCCGGCACCGCGCTCATCGACCCGCTGCCACTGCCCGACCTGTCCGCCCTGGACGCGGCGATCGCCGAGACCGAGTGGGTGCTGCACGCGGCCAGCCAGGATCTCGCCTGCCTGGCCGAGGTGGGGCTGCGCCCGCGTCGGTTGTTCGACACCGAACTGGCCGCCCGGCTGGCCGGATTCGAGCGGGTCGGCCTGGCCGCGCTGACCGAACAGCTGCTCGGCTTCAGCCTGGAGAAGCACCACTCGGCCGCCGACTGGTCGAGCCGGCCGCTGCCGGAGTCCTGGCTGACGTACGCGGCGCTGGACGTCGAACTGCTCGTGGACCTGCGCGACGCGCTGGACGAGGAGTTGCAGCGGCAGGGCAAGTCCGGCTGGGCGGCGGAGGAGTTCGACGCGCTGGTGCGCAACGGCGCCCGTCCGCCGCGCGTGCGCGCGGAGCCGTGGCGCCGCACGTCCGGCATCCATCGGGTACGCGGCGCGCGCGCCCAGGCCCGGGTGCGGTCGCTCTGGTACGCGCGGGACCAGATCGCCTCCCGCCGGGACGCCGCGCCGGGGCGGGTGCTGCCCGACTCGGCCATCGTGGCCGCCGCCGAGCTGGACCCGAAGGACGAGAAGACGCTGCTGACGCTCCCCGGGTTCGGGGGGCGGTCGGTGCGCCGGCTGGCGCGTACCTGGCTGGCGGCGCTCGACGACGCCCGCCAGTTGCCGGACGACGCGTTGCCGGTGAGCCCGGCCGTGGAGGGGCCGCCTCCGCCGCACCGCTGGGCCGAGCGCGACCCGGTGGCGGCCGGCCGGCTGGCCCGTGCCCGGGAGGTGGTGGTCGGCACCGCCGGGGCGCACCGGCTGCCGGCGGAGAACCTGATCGCGCCGGACTCGATCCGCCGGCTGGCGTGGCAGCCGCCCGCGGAGATCACCGACGACACGGTGGCGGAGACGCTGCGCGGGTTCGGGGCCCGGGAGTGGCAGATCGGGCTGCTCCTGCCCGCTCTGACGGAGGCGTTGCGCACCCCGCAGCAGTGACGATCGCGGGCGGGGTGTGAGGTGGGCCACGCGGGGGGTGGTGCCACGTCTGGTTACTGACGAGTAGCATCCGGGGAAATGCCCGTGCCGAGGGAGGCTCCAAGTGCCCCGTGAAGTCCGGGATGTCGTCTTCGTCGACGGCGTCCGTACCCCGTTCGGCAAGGCGGGTGGGATGTACGCCAACACCCGCGCCGACGATCTGGTGATCCGCTGCATCCGCGAGCTGATGCGCCGCAACCCGCAACTGCCGCCGGAGAAGGTGGAGGAGGTGGCCATCGCCGCCACCACCCAGATCGGTGACCAGGGCCTGACCATCGGCCGCACCGCCGCCCTGCTGGCCGGCCTGCCCAAGACCGTGCCCGGCTTCGCCATCGACCGGATGTGCGCCGGCGCGATGACCGCCGTCACCACAGTGGCCAGCGGCATCGCCATGGGCGCGTACGACGTCGCCATCGCCGGCGGCGTCGAGCACATGGGCCGCCACCCGATGGGCGAGGGCGTCGACCCCAACCCGCGCATCGTCGCGGAGAAGCTCGTCGACCCGTCCGCCCTGGTGATGGGCTCCACCGCGGAGAACCTGCACGACCGCGTCCCGCACATCACCAAGGAGCGCACCGACGCGTTCGCGCTGGCGTCGCAGCAGAAGACCGCCAAGGCGTACGCCAACGGCAAGCTCCAGGGCGACCTGGTGCCGGTGGCGACCCGCGACCCGGAGACGGGCTGGGGTCTGGCCACCGTGGACGAGGCGCCCCGCGACACCTCGATGGAGAAGCTGGCGAGCCTGAAGACCCCGTTCCGGCCGCACGGCAAGGTCACCGCCGGTAACGCGGCCGGCCTGAACGACGGCGCCACCGCCGCGCTGCTGGTGGCCGAGGAGACCGCCCGCGAGCTGGGCCTGCCGATCGGCATGCGCCTGGTGTCGTTCGGTTTCGTCGGCGTCGAGCCCGAGGTGATGGGCGTCGGCCCGATCCCGTCGACCGAGAAGGCGCTGCGCATCGCCGGCCTGAGCATCGACGACATCGGCCTGTTCGAGCTGAACGAGGCGTTCGCGGTGCAGGTGCTCGCCTTCCTCGACCACTTCGGCATCGCCGACGACGACCCGCGGGTCAACCCGTGGGGCGGCGCGATCGCCATCGGTCACCCGCTCGCGTCCTCCGGCGTCCGGCTGATGACCCAGCTCGCCCGCCAGTTCGCCGAGCACCCCGAGGTCCGCTACGGCCTCACCGCCATGTGCATCGGCATCGGCATGGGCGGCACCGTGATCTGGGAGAACCCGCACTGGGAGGGCAACAAGTGAGCGCGCTCGCCGCACCGAACGAGGTCGTCACCAAGGCGCTGCTGCGCCAGGTGTCCGTACCCGGGCTGGACCGGCCCGCCGCCCTCATCACCCTGGACAACGGCTTCGACCACACCAAGCCGAACACCTTCGGCCCGGCCGGCCTGACCAGCCTGGACGAGGCGATCACCGCCGCGCTGGCGGCGGAGCCGGCGTTCATCGCGGTCACCGGCAAGCCGTACATCTTCTGCGTGGGCGCGGACATCGTCGGCCTGCCCGCGCTGGAGAACCGCGAGCAGGCGCTGGAGATCGGGCGGCTGGGCCACCGGGTCTTCGCCCGGCTCAAGGACAGCGACGTCCCCACCTTCGCGTTCGTCAACGGCGCGGCGATGGGCGGCGGCCTGGAGCTGGCGCTGCACTGCCACTACCGGACCCTGTCGGCGGGCGCGGCGGCCCTCGCGCTGCCCGAGGTCTCGCTCGGCCTGATCCCCGGCTGGGGCGGTACGCAGCTGCTGCCGAACCTGATCGGCATCCCGGCCGCGACGCAGGTGATCATCCAGAACCCGCTGATGCAGAACAAGATGCTCAAGCCGAAGCAGGCTGCCGAGATGGGCATCGCGGACGTGCTGCTGGAGCCGGCCGACTTCGTGGAGCGGTCGCTGGAGTGGGCCGCTGGCGTGGTACGCGGCGAGGTCGCCGTCACCCGTCCCGAGGTCGACAAGGACATGTGGGCGGGCGTGCTCTACTTCGCCCGGCAGACCCTGGACCAGCGGCTGCACGGCGCGGTCCCGTCCGCGTACAAGGCGTTGGACCTGCTGGAGACGGCGAAGGACGCCGACTTCGCCACCGGCACCGCGGCGGAGGACGAGGCCCTGGCGGACCTGGTCTTCTCCGAGGAGCTGCGCAGCGGCCTGTACGCCTTCGACCTGGTGCAGCGGCGGGCCAAGCGCCCGGCCGGCGCGCCGGACAAGGGCCTGGCCCGCCCGGTCACCAAGGTCGGCATCGTCGGTGCCGGCCTGATGGCCAGCCAGCTCGCGCTGCTGTTCGCCCGGCGGCTGCAGGTGCCGGTCGTGATGACCGACCTGGATCAGTCCCGCGTGGACAAGGGCGTCGGCTACGTGCACACCCAGATCGAGAAGGCCGTCAGCAAGGGCCGGATGGACAAGGGCACCGCGGCCAAGCTGTACGGCCTGGTCAGCGGCTCGGTCGACAAGTCCGTCTTCGCCGACGCCGACTTCGTCATCGAGGCCGTGTTCGAGGACCTGGGCGTCAAGAAGCAGGTCTGGGCCGAGCTGGAGAAGATCGTCAAGCCGGAGGCGGTGCTCGCCACCAACACCAGCTCGCTGTCCATCACCGCGATGGCCGCCGAGCTGGAGCACCCGGAGCGGGTGGTCGGCTTCCACTTCTTCAACCCGGTCGCGGTGCTGCCGCTGCTGGAGATCGTCCGCGGCGAGCGGACCGACGACGTCACGCTGGCCACCGCGTTCGCGGTCGGCAAGCAGCTCAAGAAGTCGTCGGTGCTGGTGAAGGACGCCCCCGCGTTCGTGGTGAACCGGCTGCTGACCCGCTTCCTCGGCACCGTGTTCGCGGCCGTCGACCAGGGCACCCCGCTGGACGTGGCGAACAGCGCGCTGGACCCGCTGGGCCTGCCGATGCGCCCGCTGGCGCTGCTGCAGCTCGTCGGGCCGGCCGTGGCGTACCACGTCGGCGGCACCCTGCACGAGGCGTTCCCGGACCGGTTCGGCGTCAGCGAGAACCTCAAGCGGATCGCCGACTCGGGCCAGCCGATCGTGGTCGACGACCAGATCAACGACGAGGTGGCGAAGCTGCTGGTGGTCGGCGACGAGCCGCTCACCGCCGAGCAGGTCCGGCAGAACGCGCTGGACGCGCTGGCGCAGGAGATCCGGCTCATGCTCGACGAGGGCGTCGTCGCCGAGGCGCAGGACATCGACCTGTGCATGATCCTCGGTGCCGGCTGGCCGTTCCACCTGGGCGGCGTCACGCCGTACCTGGACCGGACCGGCACCTCCGAGCGGGTGACCGGCAAGCGGTTCCTGCCGCGCGGCGTGGCAAGCCTGCGCTGAGGCGACCGCACCGCATCGATCGCGGTGGTCGGGCTGTCCGTTCCGGACGGTGCGGCCACCGCGATCGGCGTTCGCGGCCCAGGTCACGGGTAGGTCGCGGTTTGGTGTCCCCGCCCTTGTGCGGACAGCGGGTTGTCGGTGGTCCTGGCTACGATCACGCGTCCAGTTTTCTCACAGGAGCTGCCTACATGTCCCAGCCGCCGTCCAGTCCCTACCCCGGCAACTACCCCTCCCCCCAGCAACAGCCCGGTGGCTACCAGCCGCCGCAGCAGCCGCAGTACGGCGGTGACTACCCGCAGGCTCCTCAGCAGCAGTACGGCGGCGACTACCCGCCGCAGCAGCAGTACGGCAGCCAGCTCGGTGCGCCGGTCCCGCCGAAGAAGAAGTCCGGCGCGGGCAAGGTTCTGCTGATCGTCCTCGCCGTGGTCCTGGTGCTCTGCGTCGGCGGCGGTGTCGCCGCCTACTTCGCCACGAAGGACACCGTCGACGAGGTGGTGACCGCCACCAAGACCCGCGTGGTCGAGCCACAGACGCTCGGCGGCCGGGCGAAGGTCACCGACCCGCAACTGCAGTCCGCCGCGGCGCAGATGAAGGCCCAGCTCAGCAAGGACGTGCCGGACGCGACCAGCACCGTCGGCGCCTTCTACGGCGACCCGGCCAAGAAGGACCTGGTCATGATCGCCGCGGTGTCCGGCGTCATCGCCGACCCGAAGAAGGAGCTGGCCGACGCCACCGCGGCGGTCACCCCGGACCTGGCCACCAAGGACTTCAAGACGGTCGACGCGGGCCCGCTGGGCGGCGACGCCAAGTGCTCCGACGGCAAGGCGTCGGACGTGCCGGTGGCCGTGTGCATCTGGGTCGACCGGGGCAGCCTCGGCATGGTGGTGGTCTACTTCAAGTCCGCGGCCGAGCTCCAGTCGGAGTTCGTGACCATGCGCGGCGAGATCGAGAAGCAGGACTGACACCTGTCACGCACCGGGCCCCCGCCGTCACGGCGGGGGCCCGGTGTCGTTTCCGGATCAGGCGGACGCGGCTCGTTCCGCGTGGCTCCGGCAGACGCAGAACTCGTTGCCCTCCGGGTCGGCCAGCACCACCCAGCCGGTCCCGTCCGGCCGGCGCCGGTCGGCCACCACCGTGGCGCCGAGGTCGCGCAGCCGCGCCACCTCCTCGTCCCGGGTGCCCTCGGCCGGGTGCAGGTCGATGTGGAAGGCACCCTTGCCGTGCCGCTCGCCCACCTGGACGAACAGCAGGTCGGGGCCGTCCCCGTCGGGTGCGACGAGGACCGCCTCCGGGTCGCCCGGGTGGTCGTCGTCGGCGAGCCGGCGGTCGAGCACGCGGGCCCACCAGCCGGCCAGGACGTACGGGTCGTCGGACTCGACGGTCACGCAGTGGATCTGTGCACTCACGGTGCTTCCTCCTGTGGGGAACGCGCCCCGGCACAGTGGGAACGTCAGCGGGGAACGCGGGGCGCGGGACTGTTCACGACGGACATCGACCACACCCCCTTCCACACTCGAGCTGACCCGGTTGATCATTCCACCGCCCCACGGCGCACACAACCCCACCCGCGCAAGGAAGGGCCCCTTGTTGACAGCGAGGTGTTAACAAGGGGCCCTTCCTCTACCGGAGGCGTTAAGAAGGTGCCCTTCCTTACGGGCCGACGAACACCGCCTTCGCGCGCCAGTCGACGCCGTCGACCCCCGGGCCGCTGCGCACCGTGAACGACGCCGACGGAACGGCGTTCGTCCAGTCGGTGGCGGACAGGTCACCGGTGTTGCGGTTCACCTTGTAGAGCGTGGTGCCGGCGACGAAGATCGCACCCGCGTCGGCGAACCCGCTCGCCCCGGCCACGGTGAACCGGTCGGCGCCGACCACGCCGCTGTCCGGCGTGAACCAGCGCCAGAACAGGCCGTTCTGCCCGGACAGCGAGTAGTAGAGCCGCCCGTCCCGGTAGAGCATGCCGGTCACGTTCGGGATCTCGGCGTAGAAGCCGGTGGTCGCGCCGACGTACGTCTGCCCGGTCGGTCCGGAGTTGGTGATCACGTTGTCCCAGTACGGGTCGTGGTACGGGTCCACCAGTTCCGGCGTGCCGAACGTGGTCCCGTCGAACGTGCGCCGGTACAGCGCGCCGTCGGCGCCGTAGAACACCGTCCCGCCGACCCAGAAGGCGCCACGCGCACCCGTCCAGACGGTCCCGTCCGGGTCCGCCACCGGGTCGGGCGCGCCGACGGTGCTCTGCCCGTCGTACGAGCGCACCTGCACCGGCGTGGCGCTGCCGCTGGGCGGCGGCCCGGTCTTGACGATCTCGACGGCGTTGACGAGCGGGTTCTCCCGCACGTGACGGAACTCGATGTCGATCGAGCCGTCGCTGACCACCGTGAACTCCCGCATGGTGCCCACGTTGTGCCCGGCGGCGGCGGACAGGTCGAGGTCGTCGAGGACGACTCCGCCTTCCAGCGCCACGTCGAAGATCCGGGTGCCGGCCGTGGAGGTGCCCGCGTACCGGTTGGCCATGTAGAGCCGCACGTGCACCTCGGTGCCGGTGGGCACCGGGAACTGCCACGCCATCTCCGCGCCGCCGGACGGGTCGTACCGCTCGTCGTTGTAGAGCTGGGCCGGGGTGCCGGCCGGCACCGTCGAGTCCAGGCTCGCGGGCGTCGTGTAGCTGGAGGCGCTGCCGCCGGAGTTGCGGTACGGGCTGGGGCTGGAGTTGGTGTCGGCCGACCAGTCCGGCCCGCCGTCGGTGGAGGCGACGGCCGAGCCGCCCGCGTTCACCCGGTACAGCACGTTCGTCGGCTGTGGCAGGCCGGCCTGGTAGACGTTGCCGGGCAGTGTCGCGGTGGTGGTCGGGTGCGGCGCCTTGCCGCCGGCCAGCGGGAAGAACGCGATCCGCTCCCGGCGGTACTGGAAGTTGCCGATCCAGAGCGTGTCGCCGCCGATCCAGAGCCCGGACTCGGTGACGAGCATCTCGGACGCGCCGATGCCGCGCGGGTGCCGGCCCGGGTTCCAGGACAGCGGCAGGCCGTTGACCGGGTCGAGCGCGGCGATGCTGGCCCGGCCAACCGCGCCGGCCCGGGCGTTGTCGGTGCCCGTGGTGTTGTTGAGCCAGCGGAGGTGACCGCCGACGTACACCGCCTGCTCGCTGATGCCGACGGACAGGAACGTGTCGCCGCCGCTGTAGTCGACCCACGTCGGCTGGAGGTTGGCACCGGTCGCGCCGGCCTCCCAGCGGGCCGCGGTGTCGCAGAGCGTGCCGCTGTAGGGGGCGCCGGTGGTGACCACCACGAAGTAGCTGTTGTCCGGGGAGAACGCGACGTCCCGGACGTACGAGTCGAACGACTGCCACTTGCAGCGCGGCGTGTAGCGGGCCGTGTTCCAGTCCGCGACGGTGGCGGCGGTGGCACCGAGGTCGATCTTGACGATCTGGTCGTGCAGGACCCCGTCGGCCTTCTTGAAGTTGCCGATGACGACGAGCTGCGTGCCGTCCGGCGAGACGGCCAGCTTCTCCGCGCCCACGCCGGCCTTGGCGCCGCTGACGCCGTCCCAGTTGTGGTTCTCGGTCAGCGTCGTGGTGAGGTAGCTGTCGACCGCGCCGGTGGTGGCGTTGAGCGAGGCGAGCCCGCCGCGCGGGTTGGGGTTGCCGGCCGTGGTGAAGATGCCGCCGACCAGCAGCCGGTTGCCGACCAGCGCGATGTCCTTGACCAGCCCGTTGAACGCCGGCGGCGCGAAGCTGGTGACGACCGCCCCGGTGGCGACGTCGAGCAGGGCGACCTTGCGCCGGGTCACGCCGTTGACGGTGTTGAACTTGCCGGCCACGAAGACCGTGCCCGCCGTGGGGCCGGCGACGACCGCCGTCACCTCGTTGTCGAGCGTGGGTGCGAACGCCGTGTCCACCTGTCCGGTGGCCTTGTCGAAGGCGAGCAGGTAGTTCCGGGGGATGTCGACGTCGGAGTTGCGGTTCTGCACCCGGGTGAAGGAGCCGCCCGCGATGATCTTCGTGCCGGCGTCGTGGATCGCGTCGACCGAGCCGTCCTGCACGTCGGGTGAGGCGGCGGAGGGAACGGTGTGGACCACTTTGTCGTGGCCGGGCGCGGCGGCGGCCGCGGGCGTGGCCGGAGAGAGTCCGGCGACGGTGAGGGCGCCGGCGGTGAGGACCGCGAGAAGACGGCGGCGGCGCGGGGCCGAGTGGTGGGTCACGGGCAGCTCCGGTGGGTGAGCAGGGTGAGGCGTCGCTGCGCTTACTCTCGGTTGATCCCCGGCTCCGCGTCCAGCGTGAGCGGCGCATTCTGCCCGACCACCGTGCCGCCGGGACCGACCACCGTCGGGTCCGGCCAGGACAGCCGAGGCCGTCCGCACGAAAAGATGAGGGCGCCTCACCGGCCGGACGGGCCGGGTCGGCGTGTCAGGTGGCCGCCGCCGGGTCGGCCGACGGAAGCGTGACTGTCACCTCCAGGCCGCCGCCGGGCTGGGCGACCGCCTTCACCGTGCCCCCGTGCGCGTCGCTGACGGCCCGCACGATCGACAGGCCGAGACCGGAGCCGCGCGCGCCGGTGCGTTCCTGGCCGCCGCGCCGGAACGGCTCGAACAGCCCGGGTACGTCGGCCGGGGCGACCTCGAAGCCGGTGTTCCCCACCACCAGCCAGGACCGTTCCCCGTCGGTGCCGGTGCGGATCCAGATCCGGCCGTGCAGGTGGTTGTAGCGCACCGCGTTCTCCACCAGGTTGCCGGCGAGCCGGTCGAGCAGGCCGGGGTCGCCGACCACCGGCGCCGGCCGCAGCGACGTGTGCACCTTCAGGCCGATGCGCTCCACCTCGCGGGAGACCGCTGACAGCGCGTTCGCCGTACCGATGGCGAGGTCCGACTCGGCGCGCCGGGCCAGCCGCCGGCCGGTCTGCGCCTCGCTGCGCGCCAGCACCAGCAGCGCGTCGACCAGGCCGTTGGCGCGCTCGGAGGCGTCGCGCACCACGCCGGCCATGCGGCGGTATTCGGCGAGGTCGGCGTCGTCGTCGCTGAGCGTCACGTCGATTTCGGTACGCATCACGGCCAGCGGGGTCCGCAGCTCGTGCGAGGCGTTCGCGACGAACCGTTTCTGCGCCTCGAACGCGCCGCTGATCCGGTCCAGCATCGCGTCGAACGTCTCGGCCAGTTCGGCCACCTCGTCGTCGGCGCCGGACCAGCCGATCCGCTCGTCGAGCGTGGCCTCGCCGAGCCGCCGGGCGGTGGCGGTGACCTGGTGCAGGGGGCGCAGTGCCCGGCCCGCCACCAGGTACGCCCCGGCCACTCCGACCAC
The DNA here is from genome assembly GCF_050948515.1 of Micromonospora sp. CA-248089. NCBI lineage: Bacteria > Bacillati > Actinomycetota > Actinomycetes > Micromonosporales > Micromonosporaceae > Micromonospora > Micromonospora sp. CA-248089. The sequence goes on along the minus strand of NZ_CP192016.1, from coordinate 1,680,904 downwards.
GCTGATCGCCGCCAGCGCGAGCAGCCCCTTGACCAGCAGTTCCTGTGACGCGGCGTCGACCAGTTGGCGCTGCCACTGCCCGGCGTCGAGGGTGCGCCCGTCGCTGAGCACCACTGTGGTGCCGGGCAGCAACTCGTCGGTGGGGCGCAGCGCGTCGCGGACCAGCAGCCAGGCCAGCAGCACCAGGATCGCCCCGGCGCCGACCAGCAGCACGCCGTTGAGCAGGGTCAGCCGCAGCCGCAGTGTCGGCCGTACCCGGCGCTCACTCCGCCCGCTCACTGCCGTACCCCGCCGATCCGGTAGCCCGCACCCACGACCGTGTCGATGAGCGGCGGGTCGCCGAGCTTCTTGCGCAGTGTCATCACGGTGACACGGACGATCGTGGTGAACGGGTCGGTGTTGGCGTCCCACACCCGCTCCAGCAGTTCCTCGCTGGACACCACCGCGCCGCGCGCCTTGAGCAGCTCGGCGAGCACGCCGAACTCCTTGTTGGTGAGGTCGAGCGGCACGCCGCCACGGCTCACCACCCGGCGGGCCGGGTCGAGCACCAGATCGGCCACCTCCAGCACCGGCGGCGCGGCCGGGGTGGCGCGGCGGCCGAGCGCCTGCACCCGGGCCACCAGCTCGTCGAACGCGAACGGCTTGGCCAGGTAGTCGTCGGCGCCGAGCTGCAGCCCCTCCACCCGGTCGGCGACGGTGCCGCTGGCGGTCAGCATCAGCACCCGGGTCAGCGCGCCGGAGGCGGCCAGGTCGGCGCAGATCCGGTCGCCGTGCACGCCGGGCAGGTCGCGGTCCAGGATCACCACGTCGTAGCGGGTGACGAACGCCGCCTCGTGCCCGGCGTTGCCGTCGTAGGCGACGTCGACGGCCATCCCGCGCTTGCGCAGCCCGCGCGCGATCGCGTCGGCGAGGTTGCGCTCGTCCTCGACCACCAGTACCCGCATCCCGGCCTCCCACCTCGTGACCCCTGACAACCTAGTGCGGCGGGCAAAACCGGCCGCCGGAGGAGCCGATCTCCGGCGCGGCCGCCTCGCGGACAACGATTGCCACTTTGCGTAGCCCCGAGGCCGCTTCAGGTTTGCGTCACACACCGTGACCGGCGCTCACCGAGCCACCTCGAACGCCCAGCGATCCAAATCGCCTCGACCAGGAGAAACGGTCGACCGGCGCGCACCGCCGGGTACACCCCTCACGCCCCTTTGCTCTGCAGCCTCATTCGCAGCGGTAGCCGTGGGTCACCGCTGCGTCGATGGCTGCAGAGCAAAGGGGGCGCGGGGTAACCCTGCCGGGGTGGGGTTGCGACTACGTTCGGTCACGGCACGGCACGCCGGTAGGTTGCGGTCGGCGGCGCGGGCGACCGTTGCAGAAAACCTTCGGGTACGCGATGCTCGGCGGCGATGATCGACATGCGTACCAGCAACGGGCCGCGTCCACGCCGGGCGGGTTCCCGATGAGCGGCATGAGTGGCGCGAGCGGCCGCGACATCGCGTACCGCCGGTTCCGCTTCCCGGCGGACCGGGACCGAGGTCGTGCGGACGGGCTGCGCGCCGGGCCGGACGGCCTGACGCTCGACGGCGATGCCGGCCGGGTCACGCACACCGACCCGCACTCCGGGATCACGGCCGAGTACGCCGCCGGCGCCTGGACCTCCCCCGTGACGCCCGCCGGCTTCGCCGTGACCGAGCTGGTGCCCTCCTGGACCGCCGACACCCCACCCGGGTGCTGGCTGCGGATCGAGCTGCGCGGCTGGGGCGACGGTACGGCCACCACCGGCTGGTACGAGCTGGGCCACTGGGCCGCCGACGACAGCACGGTGCACCGCGCCTCCGTACCCGGGCAGGAGGACGACCGGGCGCGGGTCGCCGCCGACACGCTGCGGGTGACCGGGACGACGGTGACCGGCTGGCAGGTCCGGGTGACCCTGTTGCGCCGGCTCGACGCGCCCGCCGGTCCGGTGCTGCGCACCGTGGGTGTGGTCGCCTCCACCGACCCGCCCGCCGCCACCACCACCGCCACCGACGCCGGCACCGCCGGCGCGCAGACCGCCGCCACCGGCGCGGACGCCGACGACACGCTTCGGCCTGGCGCCGCGTGGGGACGGGTGCTGGACGTGCCGCGCTACGCGCAGCGACTGCACGCCGCCGCCGGGGAGACCCGCTGGGGTGGCGGTGGCGACTCCTGGTGCAGCCCCACCTGCGTGTCGATGGTGCTCGACTTCTGGGGCGCCGGTCCCGCCCCCGACCGGTACGCCTGGGTGGCGCCGCCCGGCCCTCGCCCGCAGGTGGTGCACGCGGCCCGGCACTGCTACGACCACGCCTACGGCGGTCCGGGCAACTGGCCGTTCAACACCGCGTACGCGGCGACGCACGGGGTGGACGCCTTCGTCACCCGGCTGCGCTCGCTGGCCGAGGCGGAACGGTTCGTGGCCGCCGGCATCCCGCTGATCGTCTCGGCCGCGTTCACCGCCGGCCAGGTGCCCGGCCTGGACTACGACACCCGGGGGCATCTCATGGTGCTGGCCGGCTTCACCGCCGACGGCGACCCGGTGCTGAACGACCCGTACGCCCCGGACGACGAGCGGGTCCGCCGCACCGTGCCGCGCGCGCCGTTCGAGAACGCCTGGCAGGCGGGCAGCGGCGGGATCGCGTACGTGCTGCGGCCGGAGTCGACGCCGCTGCCGCCACCTCCCGCTCAGGCCAACTGGTGATCATCTGCCGACCGGCCAGATCGCCATGCCGCCGGTCGGACGCAGGCACACCAGTTCCGTACCCGTGTCGGCGCACTCGGACCACGCGCCGGGCAGGATCCCCCGGATCCGCACCTGCCCGGCCGCCACGTCCAGCGCGCCGACGAGCGTGCGGTCCTCGGTGAGCGTGCGCAGGCCGAGCAGCGGCCCGGACGGGAGGTCGCTGCCGGAGACGCGCCAGCGGCCCAGCCGGGCCAGCACGCGGCCGGTCGGCGGGTCCAGCGCCGACAGTTCCAGCTCCTCCCCTACGCCGCGTTCGGCGGCGATGAGCCGGTCGCCGACCGGTCCCATCCCCAGCCAGCGCTCGTCCGTCCAGGCCGGGCGGCCGGTGGCCGGGTCGAGGGCCTGGGCGCCGCCCACCTGGTCGCGCAGGCACACCATCCCGGCGCAGTCGGCGAACCAGAGCCCGGCGCGGGAGCCGACCGGCAGGCTCCACCGCTCGTCGAGCCGGTCCAGGCCGTACCCGGTGACCGTGCCCCGGGCGTCCTCGACCAGCAGGAGGTCGGCCACGACCTGCGCGTACCGGTAGGCGGCGCGATCGGCTGCGGGCGCCACCCGGCCGGTGTGCGCGACCGTGCCGGAGTCCGCGTCGTACACGGTCACCCGGCCCTGCGGGGTGACCAGCACGAGCTGCGTGACCCCGTGGTCGTCGCGGCGGTACCCCACCTCCTGACCCGGCACGCGCAACGTCCACCGCACCGCGCCGGAGGCCGGGTCCACGGCCCGCACGGTGCCCGCACCGGGCGGGCGGGGGTTCTCCAGCAGCAGCCCGCCCGATGCGGTCCGGACCGGGTAGCCGGGATGCCGCCAGCGCAGCGTGCCGGTGACCGGGTCGAGCATGGCCGACACGGAGTCGCCGTCCCCGGCCGGGCTGCTCGTCACCAGCAGTCCCCCGGCCACTGCGGTGAGGCCGAGCACGTGGTCGCCGTCGGTCAGGGCGAACCGCCACGCCGGTTCCCCACCGGGCAGCCGGTACGCGGCGACCACCCGGCCACCCCGGCCGATCGCGCCCGGGCCGTCGGCCACCACCACCCGATCCGCCAGGACCACGAACGCCGCGCCCTGCGGGGCGGGCAGCCGGACCGGCTCGGGCCGTCGCGGCGGCCCGGCAGCAGCGGTGACCACGAGCAGCACCAGGCAGCCGAGCAGCGCCACCCGCGCCGTGGGGCCGGGCGGCCGGCGGGGCGGCGCGGGGGCCGGCTCGTCGGCGGACTCGCCGTGCCGCATCTCCCCCAGTTCGATCACCGGGCTCACGTCAGCCGCCGCACCATGTAGTCGCCGCCAGGCCGCCGGCAGACCAGCACTGTCACACCGGTGGTGCAGCCGGTGCCGGTGAACGTGCCCCGGGTCGAGGGCGGATCACCGGACAGGTTCAGCTCGGCCAGGAGTTGCCGGCCGCCGCCCAGCGGGCGTGTCGCCAACAGCGGGCCGCCGGACTCGTGCTGCGGGACCAGGGTCCAGCCGCTGAGGTCGGCGATCAGTCGCCCGTCCTGCTGGTCGAGCACCGCCAGGCCGGCGTCGAGGTCGGTGTCGGGGACGCCGACGAGCAGCCGGCCGCCGCGCTCCGCCGACACGCCCGCCCACCGGTCCACGCTCCAGCGCACGGCGCCGCTCGCCGGGTCGAGCGCGGTCATCCCGCCGGCCAGCCCGACGGCGCAGAGCAGGGCGCCACAGCTCTCGACGTGGCCGACGAGCTTGCGCGCGACGGTCCAGCGCGGCCGGAGCGTGTCCAGGTCGTACGCCTCGATGGCGCCGTCGCCGTCGCGGAACTCCAGCAGCAGTCCGCGGGCGATCTGCAACCGGCGTGGCCCGGGCCGTGGTACCGGGTGCAGGTCCCGGGCAACCAGTCGCGCGCCGGTGCGGCCGTCCACGACCACCGTCTGCCCGGTCGCCGGGGACAACACCATGCGTACCGGCCCGGTCGGCTCGAAGTCGAAACCCAGCGCGCCCGTCATCTGCGCCGTCCACACCGTACGGCCGTCGGCCGGGTCCACCTCCATGATCGACGTACTGGTGTCGGAGACGGCCGACTGCATCAGCAGCACCCGGCCCACCGCGAACGCGATCCCGGGCCGGCGCCAGACGTCCGCGCCGGTGACCGCGTCGTAGGTGACCGTCTGCCAGTCCGTGTCGTCGACGCTCCGGCCGGCCACGATCACCCGGCCGTCCTGCTCCCACACCGACACGACGGTGCCGGAACCGGGCAGCGGGCTGCGCCACCGCTCCCGGTCGCCCCGGTACGCGACGACTTCCCGCCCGCCGCCGGCGCTCCCGCGATCCGGCCGCACCACGTACACCGCGTCGCCGGAGGCGAACACGGCCGATCCCAGCCCGCCGGGCAGTGTCCACTCGACCGGAGATCGCGGCGGCGCCGCGGCGGTGAGCGTGAGCAACGCCACCAGCAGCACCACCAGGAGGCGGAACGGCCGTCCGACGGCGTGCGGAGGGCGGGGCGCCGGACCTGGCGGTGCCTCGTCGCGCAGCTCCCCCAGATCGATGACGGTCACGACCATCCCTCTCCCGCGCGCCGAGCCGCCGCCCGACCGTGACCGGCCGTGTGACGAACCGCCTGTACGATGGCGCGTCGTGGCCGTGCCCGTGGTGGACCCCTCGTTGAACCCCTCGTCCGTCGAGGCGGACGCCGTCGTGGCCGACCCGCCACGCCGCGCCCGTCGCCGGCCGGCCCGCGCCGACGTGCTGGCCATCGGAGCCTATGTGTTGCTCGGCGTTCTCGTCTGCCTCAACTACTGGGGCGACGTCGAGAACCGGGTCTCCTCGCACCTGCCCACCGACCACAGCTGGTTCGAGTGGCTGTTCGCGCACGGCGCGTACTCGGTGCAGCACCTGGAGAACCCGCTGTTCACCACCCGGCAGAACGCGCCGGACGGGGTGAACATGATGGCGAACACCTCGCTGCTCGGGGTGACGCTGCCGCTGGCGCCGCTGACGCTGCTGCTCGGCCCGCAGGTGATGTACGCGCTCTACCTGGGCGCCGCGCTGTCCGCCACCGCCGCCACGTCGTACTGGGTGCTGTCCCGGCACCTGGTCCGGTCCCGGGCCGGGGCGTTCGTCGGCGGCGCGTTCCTCGGTTTCGCGCCGGGCATCGTGCACCACGCCAACGGCCAGCCCAACTTCGTGTCGAACTTCCTGCTGCCGCTGATCGTGGCCCGGGTGCTGCGGCTGGGCGAGCCGGGCCGCTGGCGGCGCAACGGGCTGGCGCTCGGTTTGCTGGTGGCGTACCAGATCTTCATCAACGAGGAGATGCTGCTGCTCACCGCGCTGGCCTGCCTGGTCGTCGTGGTGGCGTACGCGGTGCAGCGGCCCCGCGCGGCCCGCGAACGCGCCGGGTCGTTCCTGGCCGCGCTCGGTCTCGGCGGCGGCCTGGCGCTGCTGCTGACCGCGTACCCGATCTGGTTCCAGTTCAACGGCCCGCAGTCCTACCGCGGGTTGCAGGGCGGCGTCTTCCACAACTGGGGCGAGGACCTGGTCGCCTTCGTCACGTTCGCCCGGGACACGATCGCCGGCGACGAGGCGGTGGAGAAGACCATCGGGCTGACCGAGCAGAACACCTGGTTCGGCTGGCCGCTGGTGCTGGTGGCGCTGGCCGCGCTGGTGCTGCTGGTCCGCCGGTCGGTGCCGGCACGGATCCTGGCCGTGCTGGTGGTGCTGTTCACGATCGCCTCGATCGGCCCGGTCGTCCGGTTCAACGGCGCGGAGACCGACATCGACGGCCCGTGGGCGTACGTGCCGGACGACCTGCCGCTGGTCGAGATGATGATGCCGACGCGGTTGAGCCTGGTCGTGGTGGCCGCCGTCGGTGTCCTGCTCGCCCTGGCGTGGGACACGCTCGCCGGTGCCGGCCGCCCGCCGGTGCCCGCCCCCCGCGCCGGCGACGACGACGGCGCTGCCGACGGCCACGACGGAACGGCCGCGCGCGAGCGGCGCCGCCGGGTGCTTCGCCTGGCCGGGCTCGTCGCCATCGCCGCCGCCGTGGTGCCGCTGATCCCGCGTCCGCTGCCGGCCGAGCGGATCGACCCGCCGCCGCACTTCATCACCGCGGGCGGCTGGCGGCCGTACGTGCCGGAGGGCCGCACGCTCGTGCCGGTGCCCATTCCGAGCAACGTGCACGGGCTGCACACGCTGCGCTGGAGCGCGCTGACCGGGCACGAGTTCCCGATCCCGGGCGGCTACTTCATCGGCCCGAACGAGCGCGGCGAGGGCGTCTTCGGCGCCCCGAACCGCCCCACCAGCACGCTCATCTACTCCACGATGGACGCCAACGTGGTGCCGGAGATCACCGAGGAGAACCGCCGCCAGGCCGTGGAGGACCTGCGCTTCTGGCGGGCCTCGGTGGTGGTGCTCGGGTCCGGTCCGCGCGAGGCCGTGCTGCGCGACCTGATGGCCGAGCTGCTCGGCCCGCCGCAGCGGGTCGACGACGTGTGGATCTGGGACGTCCGCGACCGGGTGTGAGCCCGCCGGTCAGCCGACGAGCGGGCGGACGTCCCACAGGTACCCGCCCGGCACGTCCCGGCCGGGCCCGACGAGCGAGTCCACTGTGGCGCGTACCGGGTCGCCGGGTGACGAGTCGGCCTGCACCAGCGCCGCCGCCCGCCAGTGCCGCAGGTCGTCGACCGCCTGGCGGCGTTCCGTCTCGCCGACCGGCGGTACCCGGCCGGTCTCGGCGGCCCGGCGCAGCAGCAGCGACGTGGGCCGGTCCGGCGCGCCCCAGCGGGCGGCCGGGTCGTCCGCCGAGCGCGGGCCGATGAAGTAGCCGCCCGGCGCGTCGAACGCGAGCGCGGTGCGCGCCGACCAGAACATGGCGGGGCTGACCGCCGCCCCGGTCACCGGCGGCACCGGCACCAGCGTCCGGCCCGCCGGCACGTACTCCCGCCAGCCGCCGCCGGACACCACGGCCGGGACCGGCGCGACCGGCACCGTGCGGATCGGCGTCGGCGCCAGCGGCAGCAGCGCCGCGGCGACCGCGCCGGCCCACGGCGCCCAGGTACGGACGCCGCCGCGCCGGACCCGGTCCAGCGCCAGCGCCAGCAGCACCCCGAGCACCGGTACGCAGACCAGCGCGAAGCGCGCCGGCACCACCAGGTCCAGCAGCGGCACCCCGGCGAGCAGGCGGTACGGGCCGGGCAGCCCGGTGTCGTGCCGGTTCACCACCATCGGGGAACCGAGCGACAGCAGCGCGAACAGCAGGCCGCACGCGGCGAGCGCGCGCACCAGCGGCCGCCGCCACAGCCGCACCACCACGAGTACGGCCAGCAGCGGCAGGAACGGGCCGAAGAACGAGTTCTGCTCGGTCGGGTTCGGCGACAGCAGCCCGGCGCGGCGGGCGTCCCCGGCGACGCTCTGCCGGGCGGTGGTGACGAACGAGACCACGTCCAGCCGGTAGCCCTCGGTGTGGAACGGCATCCCCCGGTAGTGGCCCGGCCCGGCGAACTGGAACCACAGCGGGTACGCCAGCAGCACGCCCGCCACCAGCGCGCCGATGCCCAGCCGGCGGGCCACCACCGGTGCCAGCCGGCGCGCGGCGGCCCGGTCGGCGAGCGCGTACGCCCCGGCGAACACCCCGGCGGCCAGCGCCAGGAAGACCAGCACCTCCTCGCCGAGGAACACCTGGTACGCGACGGCGAGCCCGAGCAGCACGCCGTCGCGCCGGACCCGGCCGGTGGCCGGGCGGAACACCAGCGCGAGGATCACCGGCACCAGGAACTGGGCGGCCATGTGCAGGTGCGCCCCGGCCTGCGCCACCATGCCCGGGGCGAAGCCGCAGAACAGGCCGCCCACCGCGGCGGCGGCCCGGGAGCGGACCAGCCGGCGGGCGAGCAGCGCGTACCAGGCGGTGGCGGTGCCGGCGAGGCTGAGCGTCACGGCGACCAGGAAGGCCGCCTGGGAGCCGAAGACGACGGTGACCGGGGTGAGCGGCACGCCCAGCCCGAGCACCGAGGTGTTCGCCATCAGGTTCACCCCGTCCGGGGCGTTCAGCGCGCCGCTCCAGAGCGGATTCTCGCCGCCGGTCACCGCGCGGGCGGCCCGGGCCAGCATCCACTCGAACAGCATCTGGTCGCCGGCCTGGTGGAACAGCCGTTCCGGCCGGCGCCACTGGCCGGTGGTGAGCAGGACGGCGAGACCGAGGTAGCCGCCCACCACGAGCACGTCGGCCGGGCGGGGCCGGCGGCGTCGGGGCGCGGGGGCGGGGACCGCCGGTTCGCTCAGGCGGACCGGCTGGTCAGTTTCCGCACGTCCCACAGCCACACGTCCAGCTCCTGCCGTCCGGGGCCGACCAGCTGCTCCACGGTGCGGCGCAGCGGCTCGGCGTTCTGCTCGTCACGCGGCAGCACCACCACCGCCGCGTTCCAGTGCCGCAGTTCGTCCAGGTAGCGACGGCGCTGCCGGTCGTCCAGCTTCGGCGTGCGGCCGGTGGACGATACCTCCCGCAGCATTTCGCCGATGCCGCTGGGGCGGCCGCCGAAGCGCCCGGGGTCGCCGGTGACGCCGTTGCGGGGCGCGAGGAAGTAGCCGCCGGGGATCTTGAAGTCGAGGTTGGTGCTCGCCGCCCAGCGCATCGGGTCGGTGTTGCCCATCGCGGGCACCGGCACGGAGACCAGCGTCTGGTCCGGCCCGACGTACTTGCGCCACCGGTCGGCGGTGATGAACTCCGGCACCGGCTCCCGCGTGGTCACCTGCAACGGCATCGGCGCGATCGGCAGCAGCGCGAGGACCAGGCCCGCGGCGGTGAGCTTGCGGGCGGTTCGCCGGTCCACGCCGCGCAGCGCCCAGGCGCGACGGACCGCGTACGCGAGCAGGATCGCCACCGTCACGCCGGTGATCAGGCCGAAGCGGGTCGGCACCACGGCGTCGAGCAGCGGCAGCCGTACCAGCCACTCCCACGGGCCGGTGGCGATCTCCCGGTCCCACCAGGAGATCCGCTCGCCGAGGGAGAGCACGGCGAAGAACAGCCCGGTGGCGGCGAGCGCACGGACGATCACGTCCCGTCGCAGCCACACCACGATGCCCACGACGAGCAGCGACAGGCTCCAGCCGAAGAACGCGTTCTCCTCCGAGTAGTTCGGCGCCAGGTTGACGTTGGCGCGTTCGTTGCCGCCGAACGTGGGCGAGCCGGGCGCGAAGAACGCGGCGATGTCGTTGCCGTAGTCGCGCACCGCGTCGCTGAGCCCGTGGTACGCCATCGGCCCGGCGAACTGCACCCACAGCGGGTACGCCAGCAGCGCCCCGGCCAGCACCGCGCAGACCGCCAGCCCGGTGCCGAGCGGCCGCCAGGCGGTCGTCCACCGTTCACGCTGCTGCACCACCACGGCGATCAGGAACACGCCCAGCGCGAGCGCGGTGAAGAGCAGGATCTCCTCGTTGATGAACGCCTGCGCGGTGACCAGCAGCGCCAGCAGCACGCCGTCGCGGACCGGCCGGGCCGAGCGGGTCAGCACCAGCACCCGCCACACGATGAACGGCAGCAGGAACTGGCTGATGATGTTCGGGTGCCAGTTGGCGTGCGACAGCATGGCCGGTGAGAACCCGCAGAACCAGGCCGCCGCCGCGGCGGCCGGGCGGTGCCGGATCAGGTGCCGGGACAGCACCCGGTACCAGGCGGCGGCGGTGCCGGCCAGGCCGAGCGTGACCAGCGTGACGAAGGAGACCGCCGGTCCGAACAGGAGGGTCACCGGCACCATCGGGATGCCCAGCGCCAGGATGGCGGTGTTCGCCATCAGGTTGACGCCGTCGGGGTAGTTGAACTGCTCGGTGAAGAACGGGAACTCGCCGTGCAGCACCACCCGCACCGAGTGGGCCAGGAAGAACTGCACCTGCGCCGGGTCGCTGCTGTAGAGCGCGGCGACCCGTCCGGCCGGGTCGACCCAGATGCCGCTGGTGACCCAGATCGCGGCGAGCAGGAATCCGCCGTACACCGTGAGGTCGATCCGGCGGCGGGTCCACCGCCACCGGCGCGCGCGCCGCGCGCCCGGCGTGGCCGGCGCCTCCGGCTCGGTCGCCCGCTCCGGCGCGTCGGCGACGGCGAGCGGTGGTGGGTCCAGGGTGACGGCGTGGTGGCCCGTCGGGGCGGCGGCGGTCGGCGTCGAGGCGCCGCGGGTCTCGGCAGGCGTCACAGTCGGCGGAGTCTACCGGAGCCGGATATTGATACCCGAATCGCCCGTCACGTTCCGCAGTGGGCCGATCGGCCGAAAGGGTGAGCCGGGCGCGGCCGGGCGACCGGTCGTCTCGTACCATGTGGGCTTCCGACCGACGACCGGCGAGGGGATCAGGGTGCTTTCAGCCCGCCGAGGCGCTACGACGGGCACCGCGCTGGCAGCTCTGCTGCTGGTCACGGCCGGTTGCGGACCGGTCGCCGAACGGCAGCCGGCGGACCTGCGGGTCGGCTACGACAGCCTGGACGGCACCCTCGCGGTGTGGCCGCCGCGCGGCAGCCTGGCCCGCGACGCCGCGGCCACCGCCGCGATCACCACGGCGGTACGCGACTGGCGCTCCCCGGTGGACGACCGGGTGCACGTGCCCACCTCCGGCATCCTCTTCTCCGGTCAGGTCGCCGGTTCGGCGCTCGCGCTCGTCGCCGCCGACGTGCCCGGCGACGCCGCCTCCTGGCTGCTGCAACTCGACCGGGACGGGCAGCGCTGGCGGGTCGTCCACGCCACCGAGTACACCGACCCCGGCTACCTGGTCTACTCCGACGTGCTGCCGGTGCGGGAGCCGGCCGGCCGCCGCTACCTCACCTCGGCCCGCGTCGAACGCCTGACCGGCCCCGACGGCAAGGTGGTCGGCACCACCGACGGCGTCACCGACCCGGTCGCCGTACCGGACTGCCGGGCCGTCGAACTGACCGCGACGCTGCGGCCCACGCCGTCGCTGCCGCGCGGCCGGGCCGCGGACCGCGTCCTCGACCTGGGTACGGCCACCGAAGCGCCCCGCTACCCCCTGGTACGCGACGAGACGGGCGCCGGGAAGCGCGCGCTGACCGGATTGGACACCTGCGTGCTCGCCGGTGAGCGGGGCCCGTTCGGCAGCGTGCCGCGCCGCATCGGCGACCGCGAGGCGCCCCGCTCCGCGCCGGAGTCCTGGCCGATGGCGAAGATCGCGACGCGTTCGCTCGGCTCGGTGGCCCTCGGCGAGGGCGAGCCGGGCGAATTGGAGCAGCTCAGCTGGGAGACCCCGGGCGGCACGATGACCGCCGTGGTCTACCGGCCCGCCGACGGCGGCACTCCGGTGGCCTCACCGGCCGACCGGTCCACCACGCTCCAGGCGTACCACCTGCCGATGCCGGGCCGGCCGCTGGCGGTGCTGTCCTGGCGCACCCGGGACGCGTCGTTCTCCGCCCCGCCCGGCACGACGCGTCTGGTGGACCGTCCCGGCCTGGTGGTGGTCGAGCACACCGACCAGAGGCAGACGTTCAGCCTGGCCGGCACCGAAAAAACCTGGTACCGCTCCCTCCCCACCCCCTGACCCCCCTCCCTGGCCCCGCCCCCCACCCCGTCGGCCCCACCCCGTCGATCATGAACTTGACGGCGACAAACCGGACACAATCCCCGGCCAACCTCATGATCACCCCACCTCCCCGGTGATCAAGGAGTTTGTGTCACCCGGGCGGCCGCTCGCGCACCCGAACTCCTTGGTCAACAGGGACAGACCCACCCCAGCCCCGACGATCTTGCAGTTGGGGCCCCTTGGATAGGGGCGAAACGGACAAGTCCGGGGCGGGAAGTGCAAGATCGGCGGGGCCGGGAGGGCTGGGCCGCGCTACGGGTGGAGTAGGCGCATGCCCAGGTAGCGGGTTTGGGCCGGGCCGGGGCGGGACGTGCCGTCGGGGTGCCAACCGTGGCGGGTGTAGAACGCGCGGGCCCGGGTGTTGCGCTCCCACACCTCCAGTACGCCCAGCGCCAGCCCTTCGTCCTGAAGGTGACGCACGAACAGCGCGTGCAGCGCACTTCCCACGCCCCGCCCCCACACCTCCGGGTCGACGTGGATCTGGTAGAGCTGCGCTGTCGTCCGCGGGTCCAGATCGGGCGAGTGCGGCGGCCCCATGGCCAGCACGCCGGCCACGTCACCGTCCACGATGGCGACTCGCACCCGCTTGTGCGCCGAGGTGATCGCCGCCGTCCAGCCCTCCCGCTGCTCCCGGGCCAGCTCCGGAGTGATGATCTCCCCGACCGGCAGCCCGCCGGCTCCGTAGTAGGCGACCCGCGCCCGGCTGTGCACCTCGACGATCCCCGAGAGATCCCCCGGCCCCGTCTCGCGTATCTCCACGAGGCCCTCCCTCCATGTCAAGCCCCGCGATCTTGCGGTTGCGGCCCTCCCAGATCGGGCGAAGCCGACATCAGGAGGGCCGCAAGTGCAAGATCGACGCGCAGACCGGGCGACGAGCGGGGTCAGCTCTGGGCTCGGGCTCCGTTGGCGGCCGGGTCGACCGGGGCGGCGTCCAGGCCGGAGATCCAGCCGGTGACGTCGCGCGCCACGTCCTGCGCGGTCAGCCGCAGGTCGGCCAGGATCTGCGCGCGGCTGCCGTGCGGGTGCCAGTCGGCCGGTACGCCCATGTCCTTGACCGGTACGCGGACGTCCGCGTCGCGCATCGCCTGGGCCAGCGCGGAGCCGACGCCGCCGATGCGTACGCCGTCCTCCACGGTGACCACGAGCCGGTGCGCGGCGGCCAGCTCGACCAGTTCGGCCGGCACCGGGCGCACCCAGCGCGGGTCGACCACAGTCACGCCGTACCCCTGCTCGGCGACGCGGGCAGCGACCTCCACACCGAGGCCGGCGAACGAGCCGACCGCGACGAGCAGCACGTCGGTACGCGCCGACTCGGCCAGCACGTCGACCGGGCCGACCCGGCGTACGGCCGGCAGGTCGGCGGCGACGGTGCCGGTCGGGAAGCGCAGGATGGTCGGGCCGTCGTCCACGGCGACCGCCTCGCGCAGCTCCTCGCGCAGCGTGGCCGAGTCGCGGGGCGCGGCGATCCGCAGGCCGGGCACCACGCCGAACACGGACATGTCCCAGATGCCGTAGTGGCTGGGCCCGTCCGGGCCGGTGATGCCGGCGCGGTCCAGCACGAACGTGACGGGCAGCTTGTGCATCGCGACGTCCAGCAGGACCTGGTCGAACGCGCGGTTGAGGAACGTGGCGTAGACCGCGACGACCGGGTGCAGGCCACCCATGGCGAGGCCGGCGGCCGAGGTGGCAGCGTGCTGCTCGGCGATGCCCACGTCGTACACCCGCTCCGGGTACTTGCGGGCCAGCGTGGCGATGCCGGTGGGCTCGGCCATGGCGGCGGTGATGCCGACCACGTCGGGGCGCTCGTCGGCGATCGCGACCAGCTCGTCGGCGAAGACGTTCGTCCACTTCACCGACGGCACGGCGAGCAGCTTGCCGGTCTCGGCGTCGAACGCGCCGGGGCCGTGCAGGCAGTCGGCCTCGTCGTCCTCGGCGGGACGGTAGCCGTAGCCCTTGCGGGTGACCGCGTGCACGATCACCGGGCCGCCGAAGTTCTTCGCCGCGCGCAGCGCCGCCTCGACAGCCGGTACGTCGTGGCCGTCGACCGGGCCGACGTACTTGATGCCCAGGTCCTCGAACATGGCCTGCGGGGCGACCGCGTCCTTGATGCCCTTCTTGACCGCGTGCAGCACCTCGTACATCGGCTTGCCGACGAACGGGGTGTTGCCGAGCGCGTCCTTGACCGTGTCGAGCACCTTCTCGTAGCCGGGGTTGAGCCGCAGCGACGACAGGTGGTCGGCGAGGCCGCCGATGGTCGGCGAGTAGGACCGGCCGTTGTCGTTGACCACGATCACCAGCGGGTTGCCGGCGGTGGCGATGTTGTTCAGCGCCTCCCAGCACATGCCGCCGGTGAGCGCGCCGTCGCCGACCACGGCCACCACGGAGCGCTTCTCGCCGCGCAGCGCGTACGCCTTGGCGAGCCCGTCGGCGTACGACAGGGCGGTGGAGGCGTGCGAGTTCTCGATCAGGTCGTGCTCGCTCTCCGCCTGGCTGGGGTAGCCGGAGAGGCCACCGCGCTGGCGGAGCTTGTCGAAGCCCTCCTGCCGGCCGGTGAGGATCTTGTGCACGTACGCCTGGTGGCCGGTGTCGAAGAGCAGCCGGTCGCGCGGGGAGTCGAAGACCCGGTGCATCGCCAGGGTCAGCTCGACCACACCGAGGTTGGGGCCGACGTGGCCGCCGGTGCGGGAGACCTTGGCGATCAGGAAGTCACGGATCTCGGCGGCGAGGATGTCCAGCTGCTCGGCGGTCATCCGCTTCACGTCCTGCGGGCCGTGGACGGTGCCCAGCAGCCGACCGTGGTTGGCCGTGCCCTCTTCAACACTCATGACCGGAGAGTCTATCGGCCGTGCGACAGTCCGCAGCCCGGCCGTGCATCGACCCGGGTCAGGCGTCGACCACCAGCCGGCGGGGCGCGGGTGGGCGGGGCGCGGTGACGGACGGGCCCGCCGGGGTCCAGGAGCCGAGCACGGCGGCCCGGGACGCCCCGGTCACCGACGGCACCGCGCCTGGTAGCCCGTGCCAGGACAGCCAGCCGAGCAGCGCGAACGCGTACGCCTCCTTGGCCTGGGCCGGGACGCCCAGCTCGTCGGTGGTCCGCAGCCGCCAGCGCCCCTCCCCGAGCGCCGCCAGCCGCGCCCGGAGTGTGGGATTGCGCACTCCCCCGCCGGCGACCACCACCTCGGTGACCCGGTGCCGGTCGCAGGCGTCCGCCACCGTGCGGGCGGTCAGCTCGGTGAGCGTGGCCAGCACGTCGTCGGCGGCCACCGGCTCGCCGGTCGCGTCCAGCGCGGCGTCCAGGTAGCCGCCGTGGAACAGCTCCTTTCCTGTCGACTTGGGTGGCGGCGCGGCGTAGTACGGCTCGGCGAGCAGCCGGGCCAGCAGCCCTTCGTGCACCCGGCCGGCCGCGGCACGTGCCCCGTCGACGTCGCACGGCCGGTCCAGGAAGCGCCGGGCGGCGGCGTCCAGCAGCGCGTTGGCCGGGCCCACGTCGTACCCGAGGACGGGCGCGCCGGGCGCGACCACGGTGAGGTTCGCGATCCCGCCGAGGTTCAACGCGGCCCGCGCGCCGGTGCCGGCCGGGCCCCGCGCTGCGCGCGGGGAGGAGGCCGGGTCGAGCAGCAGCGCGTCGAACGCCGGGACGAGCGGCGCGCCCTGGCCGCCGGCCGCGACGTCCGCCGAGCGCAGGTCGTGCAGCACCGGTACGCCCACCCGGGCGGCCACCCGGGCCGGCGCGCCGAGCTGGAGCGTGCCGCGCACCCGGCCCGCCTCGACCCAGTGGAAGACCGTCTGCCCGGGCGACACGACCGCGTCGACGGTGCCTCCGGCCAGCTCGACGCCGGCCGCCGCCGCCTCGGCGAACACCTCGCCGAGCCGGTTGTCCAGCCGGCAGACCGCCTCGATCGTGGTGGCCGCCGGGGGTAGCAGCGCGCCGATCTCGGCCCGCAGGTCGTCCGGGTACGTCAGCTCCCGGTGCCCGAGCGGCCGCAGCCGCAGCGTGTCCCCGTCGGCGGTGAACTCGGCCGCCACCACGTCCACCCCGTCGTAGGAGGTGCCCGACATCAGCCCGACGATCTTCATCGGGTCAGGCTAGCCAGGCAGGAACAGGCCCACCAGCTCCACATGCTGGGTCATCGGGAACAGGTCGAAGCCGCGCAGCGCGGCCAGCCGCCAGCCCTCCTGGGCGAACGTGCGCACGTCCCGGGCGAACGCGGCCGGGTCGCAGGCCACGTAGGCGACGGCGCGCGGCCCGGCGGCCACCACAGCGCGTACCACTGGCGCTCCCGCGCCGGAGCGCGGCGGGTCGAGCACCACCAGGTCGACCGGCCCGGTGATCCGGCGCCGGGCCAGCGCGGTCTCCACCCGCGCCGCCACCACCTCGACGCCGCGCAGGTCGGCCAGGTTCTCCCGGGCCGCGGCGACGCCGTCCGGCGAGGATTCGACGAGCGTCACCCGGGCCCCGGCGACCCGTTCCGCGAGCGCGGCGGCGAACAGTCCCGCCCCGCCGTACAGGTCCCAGGCCGTCTCGCCCGGCCGCGGCTCGAGCAGGTCGAGGACCGCGCCGGTCAGCGCATCCGCCGCGGCCGGGTGCACCTGCCAGAACCCGGAGGCGGGCAGCGTGAAGGCCCGCCCGGCCGCCGTCTCCCGGACCCGCTCCGGCCCGCTCACGGTCGCCGGAACCCCATCGGTGTACGCGACCACGGCGACGTCCCCGCCGGTGCTGGCGACCGTCTCCACCGCGTCGGCGTCCGGCCAGCGGGCGCCGGTGGGCGGGAGCACCGGCAGCTCCTGGATCGCCGGGTGCGCGATCAGGCACCGCTCGATCGGCACCACCTCGTGCGAGCGGTGCTTGAGCAGCCCGGCCCGGCCGGCCGCGTCGACCGCGTAGCGGACCCGGGAACGCCAGCCCAGCGGCCCGCCGGGCAGTGCCTCGACGCGTACGCCGAGCGCGTCCACCTGCTCGGCGGTGAGGCCGCCCAGCCGGGTGAGCTGTTCGAGCACCACTGCCAGCTTCCAGTCGAGCTGGGCGGCCGGGGCGACGTGCTGGAGGTCGCAGCCGCCGCACGCGCCGGGCCGGGCGTACGGGCACGGCGGCCTCACCCGGTCCGGCGAGGCGTCCAGGATCTCCACCGCGTCGGCGCGGGCGAAGCCCCGGTGCAGCTCGGTCACCTCGGCCACGACCCGCTCGCCGGGCAGCGCGTGCCGGACGAAGACCACCTGCCCGCCGACCCGGGCCACGCAGTGCCCGCCCGGCGCGACCGCGTCGACGGTCAGCTCGACCCGCTCGGCCTCCTCCAGCCCGGGCCGGTCCGCCGACGCGGGACCGGGGCGCTCGGCCGACGCGAGGCCGGAGCGCGAGGTCACCGGACCGGGACGCTTGTCGGCGCTCACGAGCGCTCTTCCCTTTCCCCGGAGGGCGTGGACGTCACCGGCGGCGGCAGCGTGCTCTGCGGCGCGACCCGGGGGCCGCGCGCCGGGCCGCGGCTCAGCGTGGCGTCCAGCCGGTCCAGGTTCTTGCCGGCGGTGGAGGCGAGCTGCCACGGCACGCTGGTCACCATCACACCCGGCTCGAACAGCAGCCGCCCCTTGAGCCGCAGCGCGCTCTGGTTGTGCAGCAGGTTCTCCCACCAGCGCCCCACCACGTACTCGGGAATGAAGACGGTGACCACGTCGCGGGGCGACTCCCGGCGCACCGACGCGACGAAGTTGAGGATCGGGCGGGTGATCTCCCGGTACGGGGAGTCGATCACGGTGAGCGGCACCGGCAGTTCCCGGCGCTCCCAGTCGGCCTGGAGGTCGCGGGTGTCCTGCTCGTCCACGTTCACGGTGACCGCGGTGAGCGTGTCCGGCCGGGTGGCCCGGGCGTACGCGACGGCCCGCAGCGTCGGCTTGTGCAGCTTGCTGACCAGCACGATGGCGTGGTTGCGGGCCGGCAGCACGCCCCGCTGCTCGGTCGGCTCCAGTTCCTCGGCGATCCGGTCGTAGTGCCGGCGGATGCCGAGCATCACCACGTACATCATCGCCATCGCGACGATCGCGATCCACGCGCCGAGCAGGAACTTGGTGGCCAGCACGATGATCAGCACCACGCCGGTCATGACCATGCCGAACGTGTTGATCGCCCGGGAGCGGACCATCCGCCGGCGCGCCTCCGGGTCGCGCTCACGGCGCAGGTGCCGGTTCCAGTGCCGGATCATGCCGGCCTGGGAGAGCGTGAACGAGACGAACACCCCGACGATGTAGAGCTGGATGAGCTTGGTCACCTCGGCCTGGAAGCCGATGATCAGCACCACCGCGAAGACGGCCAGGAAGAGGATGCCGTTGGAGAACGCCAGCCGGTCGCCACGGGTGTGCAGCTGGCGCGGCAGGTAGCGGTCCTGCGCGAGGATCGAGCCGAGCACCGGGAAGCCGTTGAAGGCGGTGTTGGCGGCCAGGAACAGGATCAGCGCGGTCATCCCGGCGACCACGTAGAGCAGCACCGAGCCGCCGCCGAACACGGTCTCCCCGAGCTGCACGGTCACCGTCTTCTGCACGTAGTCGGCCGGGCCGGAGATGATCTGCGTCCTCGGGTCCTCGACGAACTGCAGGCCGGTGAGCCGGGACAGCCAGATGATGCCGACGAGCATGGTGACCGCGATGCCGCCGAGCAACAGCAGCGTGGTGGCCGCGTTCTTCGACTTCGGGCTCTTGAACGCCGGTACGCCGTTGGAGATCGCCTCCACGCCGGTGAGCGCCGCGCAGCCCGAGGAGAACGTCCGCAGCAGCAGGAACACCAGCGCGAACCCGGTGACGCTGTGCTCGGCCTGGATCTCCAGGCCGGCGCTCGGCGCGCGCAGGTCGTCGCCGAGCACGAAGACGCGGACCAGGCCGGTCAGCAGCATGCCGCCGATGACGATCACGAAGCCGTACGTGGGGATGGCGAAGGCGGTGCCGGACTCGCGCAGGCCGCGCAGGTTGATCGCGGTGAGCAGCACCACCGCGCTGACCGCGATGAGCACCTTGTGGGTGGCCACGAACGGCACCACCGAGCCGAGGTTGGCCACGCCCGAGGAGACCGACACGGCGACCGTGAGCACGTAGTCGACGAGCAGCGCGCTCGCCACCGCGAGGCCGGCCTTGGGACCGAGGTTGACGGTGGCCACCTCGTAGTCGCCGCCGCCGGAGGGGTAGGCGTGCACGTTCTGCCGGTAGCTCGCCACCACCGTCAGCATGACCACGACGACCGCGAGCGCGACCCACGGGGAGAAGAAGAACGCCGAGGCGCCGGCGATGGACAGCGTCAGAAGGATCTCGTCCGGGGCGTACGCCACGCTGGAGAGCGCATCCGAGGCGAAGACCGGCAGCGCGATGCGCTTCGGCAGCAGGGTGTGCTGGAGGCGGTCGGACCGGAACGGTCGACCGAGGAGGAGTCGCTTCAGCAGCGAGGTGGGTCGGGCCACAACCGCCAAGCGTACGACCACCGGGTCCGGGGCGCGGGGGTGGTCGATCTCCGCCGTCGAAGGCCGCGCGGTACGGTTCGGTCCCCCGTCCGGCGGGGGGACGTGGCAGGCTCGCAGGCGACGGCTCGGCGGGCGGCGCCGTGGGAGGAGCGGACACCGTGCATGTGGTGATCATGGGCTGCGGCCGGGTCGGGTCGACCCTGGCCCACAGCCTGGAGGCGCGTGGGCACTCGGTGGCGGTGATCGACCAGGACGCGGACGCGTTCCGCCGCCTCGGGCCGGACTTCGCCGGCATCACCGTCACCGGCGCGGGCTTCGACGGCGAGGTGCTGCGCCAGGCCGGCATCGAGCGGGCCGACGCGTTCGCGGCGGTGTCCAGCGGCGACAACTCCAACATCATCTCGGCCCGGCTGGCCCGGGAGACGTTCGGCGTGTCCCGGGTCGCGGCCCGCATCTACGACCAGCGCCGCGCCCAGGTCTACGAGCGGCTCGGCATCCCCACCGTGGCGACCGTCCGGTGGACCGCCGACCGGATGCTGCGCCACCTGGTCCCCGAGGGCAACGTGGAGATCTTCCGCGACCCGACGAGCACCGTCTCGATCATCGAGGTGCCGGTGCACAAGGACTGGATCGGCCGGCCGCTGCGACAGCTTGAGCAGGCCGTCGGCGCCCGGGTGGCCTACCTGAACCGGTTCGGGATCGGCACGCTGCCCACCGCCTCCACGGTGATCCAGGAGGGCGACCAGGTCTACATGCTGGTGACCGACGACATCAACGGCCCGGTCACGTCGCTGGCGGCGGCGCCGCCGGAAGGGGGGCACTGAGCCATGCGGATCGCCATCGCCGGCGCCGGCAACGTGGGCCGCTCGATCGCCCAGGAGCTGATCGACAACGGCCACCAGGTGATGCTGATCGAGCGGCAGCCGAGGATGCTGCGGCCCGATCGGGTGCCGGCCGCGGACTGGGTGCTCGCCGACGCCTGCGAGCTGGCCAGCCTGGAGGAGGCCAACCTGGCCGGGTGCGACGTGGTGGTGGCGGCCACCGGCGACGACAAGGTCAACCTGGTGGTGTCGCTGCTGGCCAAGACCGAGTTCGCGGTGCCCCGCGTGGTGGCCCGGGTCAACCGGGCGGAGAACGAGTGGCTGTTCAACGAGCAGTGGGGCGTGGACGTCTCGGTGAGCAAGCCGCGGGTGATGGCGGCTCTGGTCGAGGAGGCGGTCACCGTCGGCGACCTGGTCCGGCTGATGACGTTCCGGCAGGGCGAGGCGAACCTCGTCGAGATCACCCTGCCGCCGACCGCGCCCTACGTGGGGCAGCCGATCCACGCGGTGCCGATCCCCCGGGACGCGGCGCTGGTGGCGATCGTGCGCGGCAAGCGGGTGCTGGTGCCCACCCCGGACGACCCGATCGAGGCCGGCGACGAGCTGGTGTTCGTCTGCACCGCCGCGGTGGAGGACGACGTGCGCACGGTGATCCTCGGTCCGCCCAGCGCGGACCGGCACCGGGACCGCGCCTGAGCCGGCGGCGTCAGGAACCGGGTAGCGGGGTGGGTGCCGGCTCCCGGGTGACCCGGCGCACCACCCAGACGGTGATCAGCAGCAGCAGCGCGTACGGCGGGTAGCCCAGGGCGAGCCGGGCCACGCCGAGCGCGGTGTCCTGGTGGGCCAGGTAGAGCCCGGCCTGCACGCCGACCTTGGCCAGCCACACCACGCCCCAGAGCACGGTGAGCTGCGTGAAGGTGCGTACCAGCTTCGGGTCGTCGCGCCACTCGGAGCGGCCCTTGGCGACCAGCACCGACCAGATCCAGCCGACCAGCGGCTGCCGGATCGCGGCCGAGAGCAGCAGCGCCAGGCCGTACCCGATGCCGTAGAGGATGCCGGGCAGGTAGAAGTCGCGCTCGTCGCCGGTACGCAGCGCCAGCAGCGCGCCGATGCCGACGCCGAACAGCCCGTTGACCGCGTGCCGCACGGGCTTGCGCTGGGCCAGCCGCAGCCCGGCGATCAGCAGCGCCACCGCCACCGAGGCGTACACGGCGGGGCGCAGCTCGCCGATCACGTTGGCGACCACGAAGACCACCACCGGGATGCTCGACTCGACCAGCCCGCGCCATCCGCCGAGCTGGTCGGCCATCTGCTCGGCGAGGCTGGGCAGCCGCTCCTCGTCCTGCGGGCCGAGGCCCGACGGGGTGTGCTGCTGTCCGGTCGTCACTTCGGCGACTCCAGCTCGTAGTACGGGTTGTAGATCACCTTGCGGTCGTCGCGCACCGCCACCCGGCCGCGCGCGGTCAGGTGCCGGCCCGGCTCGACCCCGGCGATGTGCCGGCGGCCCAGCCAGACCAGTGTCACCACGTCGTTGCCGTCGTAGAGGTCGGCCTCGAGCGTGGGCAGGTTCGTGCGGGGCGTGTAGACGACGGTGCGCAGCCGTCCGGCCACCGACACCACCTGACCCCTGTTGCACTGGTGGGCGGGCGTGCCGCCGGACTCGGCGCTCTCCCGGCGCAGCTCCTGCGCCTCGATCTCGGCCTCGCTCGCGGTGAGCCGGTGCAGGAGCCGCCGCAGCGACCCCCGGCTCTCGTCGGTCGTCATGACCTCCGCGTCACCCTCTCCACAGCGGGGCCCCGCGGGTGGCGGAACCGTCCCGCCAGCGTACGCGCAGTGGCCCGCCGGCGGGAGCGGCGTGGGACGCGTACCGCAGCCTGCGGACCGGACACACCGCGGGCCCGGCATCGAACGACGCCGGGCCCGGGCACGTGTGGCTCAGACCTCCTGTGCGTCGGCGGCCTGCTGGTCGGCGACCTCGCGGGGCAGCCGCAGCGGCAGCGGCTCGCGCACCGGCTTGGCCTCCTGGCCGCGGTCGACGACCAGGCCGTCCAGGCAGGCCGCGAGCGGGCCGGCGGCGGCCGGGTCGGTGGCGGCCGCGCCCTGGAAGACGCCGCGCACCATCCAGCGCGGGCCGTCGATGCCGACGAAGCGCAGGTCGGTCGGCCCGTCCGGGGTACGCACGCGGGCGCGCAGCTCCGGGCCGTGCTCCCCCTCGACCTCCTGGGCGGTCGCGCCGTCGTTCACGAGCGACTGGCGGATCTCCTCGCGCACCTCGTCCCAGATGCCCTCGGAGCGGGGCGCGGCGAAGACGCCGAGCTGGAGCGCGTTCTGCCCGTGCACGAGCACGACCTGCTGGATCACGCCCTGCGGGTCGGCCTGGACCCGCACCTCGACGTCCGGCACCGCCGGGATCCGCAGGCTGCCCAGGTCGAGGCGAGGCGCGTCGGGGGCCTCGCTGACGTCGTACGGGCCGCGGTCCGGCGCCGACGAGGTCTCCTCGGCGTCGAGGACCCCATTGTCACGCGCCTCGTCGGCCCGCTTCCGGGAGAAGATCACTGCGCCCACCCTCCGCTGTTCACACTCACCCTGCCACCTCTTCGTTCTGCCCGCCGGACGGCGCCGGGACCAGCCCGGCGTGCCCGCCGGTGGACCCGTGCCCGCCGGTGCCACGCCGGGACCCGGGCAGCTCGGCCACCGGCCGGAACTCGGCCCGGGCGACCCGCTGGACCACCAGCTGGGCGATGCGGTCGCCCCGGCTGATCTTGGCCGGCGTGTCCCGATCGTGGTTGATCAGGTTGACCAGGATCTCACCCCGGTAGCCGGCGTCGACCGTACCGGGCGCGTTGAGCACCGTCACGCCGAGTCTGGCCGCGAGTCCGGATCGGGGGTGCACCAGCCCGACGTAGCCGTCCGGCAGCGCCACCGCCACGCCGGTGGGGACCAGGGCCCGGCCGCCGGGGGGCAGCTCGACGTCCGCGGCGGCCACCAGGTCCGCCCCGGCGTCGCCGGGATGGGCGTACGCCGGCAGTGGCAGCTCCGGGTCGAGCAGCCGCACGGGCACGGGTACGACGTCTGTCACGGTCATCCTCTTCCGTCCGGTCCTGCGGGGTGCCCCTGCCATCCTGCCGGTTGCCGGGCCGCCCGCGCGCCGTACCCTCGTCTGTGTGCGTCAGTCGTCATCTCCGGCCGCCCCGCCGGCCACCGCCGCGCCGTACGCGGAGCGCCTCGGCCTGCCCTGGTGGGCCTGGCCGGCCGGGCTGGCCGCGGCCGTCCTGCTCGCGGTCGAGCTCTGGATGGGCGCGACCGGGGTACGCGCCTGGCTGCCTTTCGTGCTGCTGATCCCCGCCGCGGTGGCGGCCCTATGGTGGCTGGGCCGGATCCGGGTCGAGGTGCGTGACGGCGAGCTGCGGGTGGACGACGCCCGCCTCCCGGTGCGGTACGTCGCGGACGTGGTGCCGCTGGACGCGGCCGGACGGCGCGAGGTGCTCGGCGTCGGCTCCGACCCGTACGCCTTCGTGGTGCAGCGGCCGTGGATCGGCGGCGCGGTGCAGGTGGTCCTGGACGACCCGGACGACCCGACCCCGTTCTGGGTGGTCAGCACCCGGCACCCGGTCCAGCTGGCGTCCGCCCTGCTGGCCGCCCGCGACGCGGCCTGACCGCCCGGCGCGTCCCGGCTCTGCCTCTGCCCGGCGCTGCCCCGGGCCCGGCCGGCGCTGCCGGTCAGGACGGCTTGTCGGGCAGGGCACGCGCGGTACGCCGCAGGTCCTTGCACAGCTGCTCGCCGAGCGCGCGGGTGGCCCGGCGGTTGAGATAGCCGGCCACGGCGGCGCCGGTCAGGAACGGCCCGAGCGTGGTCAGGTTGCGCCCGAAGCGGCGCATCAGGCTGTCCCGCAGTTCCCGGCGGGCGGCGGTGCCGAGCACCGCGCTCACCCCGACACCGGGCATCATCGGGTTGATCCCCCGCTGGGTCGCCCAGGACTGCATCAGCGCCACGGCGCGGCCGGTGCCGCCGGCGGGCAGCGGCACCCGGTGGACCTCGTGCAGCTCGCCGATCAGCTTCAGCTCGATCGCCACCACCGCGACCGTCTCGGCGGCCAGCAGGACGGGGGCGGAGAGCAGGGTGGGCGTGACCGCCCACTCGACAGCGGCGACCCCGCCGCCCGCGGCGCCGACCCCGGCGGTGGCGCGGGACGCGTTCCGGACCAGCCGGTCGGCGAGCGCCTCGTCGTCCAGTCCGGGGAAGTGCCGCCGGAGCGTGGCGAGGTCGCGGATCGGCACGTGCGGGGCGACCTCGGCGACCGTGTCGGTCATCCAGCGCACCGCCGCGCGGGGCTTGAACAGGTCGGTGATGCCCCGGGCGCGGGCCTGCCCGACCAGCCGGGTCAGCAGTTGCCGCCGGCGGGCGGGCGCGATGTCGTCGGCGGTCAGGGCGGCGACGGTGGCGCCGAGCTCATCGGCGTCCGGGCCGGAGGCGTGCGGACCGGAGGTGTTCGCGGTGGACGCGTCCGGGCCGGTCGGGCCGGGGCCGGTCGGGCCGGGCGTCGTGCCCGCGCCGGCCGCTCCCGTGTCCGGTCCCGCCGCCTTGCCGTCCGGGCCGGTCGGTGCCGGCCTCGCCGCCGGAGCCGGGATCCGGTCGGCGCCGGTCCCCTCGCTGCGCTCGCTCACCCGTCCGCCCTCCCGCTCCGCGCGGCGTGGCAGCCGCCCGTACGAGTCAAGCAGCTTCCGGCCGACCGCGCACGGCGGCGGCTCGAACAGCGGCGGCCCCGTCGAGGAGGCCGCCGCTGGTGTCCCCGGTCGGGATCAGACGCACTCGCGGCAGATCAGGTCGCCGTTGCGCTCGACCGCCAGCTGGCTGCGGTGGTGGACCAGGAAGCAGCGGGCGCACCGGAACTCGTCCTGCTGCATCGGGAGGACCTTGACCGTGAGCTCCTCGTCGGCCAGATCGGCGCCGGGCAGCTCGAAGCTCTCGGCCACCTCGGCCTCATCGACGTCCACGGCGCCCGACTGTGAGTCGACCCGCCGGGCCTTGAGCTCTTCGAGGCTGTCCTCGCCGAGGTCGACCTCGTCGCGACGCGGGGCGTCGTAGTCGGTGGCCATCGGTTTCACTCTCCAATATCGATATTGTCGCTGCCGGTTGTAACGCCGGACGACGCCGTTTCGGTTCCCCTGACCGGCCACCATCTCTGTCGGGCACCCGACCCGACGAGCGGTGGGCCGGGCCCGCCGGTGCGAAATGCCCCCGGTGAGCGCGGAACCTTACCCCCCCTGTGGGCGAGGCATGTATACCGCCCTCGCGGGAGAGATGTACGCCTCTGCGCCCGAAGTTGTTCCCAATGTGACTCAGGCGACACGAAGATAGGGGTAGTCCTACCGGTTCACCGCGTGGCGCGCCGGTATGTCGGACTGTTTCCACGCCTGAGCCGGACAAGCGTTAACCTCAGCGGCGTACTGGACGGCCGACCGGTCGCGTTCCGGCCGCGTCGCCCGCCACCACCCAATCACTGTCCGGGGAGCGCCCAGGATGAGTTTTGCGCGAGTGCGGGCACTCGTTGTCGTCGGACTGCTGGCGGTCGTCGCCCTGGTCTTCGTGGTCATCGCCGTGGTGAAGGACACCCAGGGCACAGCGGGCACGGCGGCCTCCTGCCCGGAGGGCTGGCCGCTTGTCGACCTGCGACTGCGGGAGCAGAAGGACGTCAAGATCAACGTCTACAACGCCACCGACGAGGCCGGCCGGGCCGGCAGCGTCGCGGATGACTTCCGCAACCGCAAGTTCCAGGTCAAGAAGGTCGGCAACGAGAAGAAGGCGTTCGACGGCGTGGCCCAGCTGCGGTTCGGGCCCAAGGCCGTGGGCTCGGCCCACCTGCTGCGCGCCTACTTCCTCAACGAGGCCAACCAGGCTTTCGACCCGAACCGCAAGGACGACGTGGTCGACGTGGTCCTGGGCAACCAGTTCCAGCAGCTCGCCACCACCACCGAGGTCAACCAGTCGCTCGGCGACCTGGGCGCGCCGCAGGCGCCGACCGAGACCTGCCCGATGCCGATCGAGAAGTAGGCGCCGGGCGGCCCGACGACGCGGGGCGGTCTCCCTCGGCGGGAGGCCGCCCCGTCGCGTGTCCGGCGCCGGGTCACGGCCCGCCGGAGGCGTCCAGGTCGACCAGCCGGGCGTGCAGCGGCCCGTGCAGCGCCGGCGGCGCGGCGAGCACCAGGTCCGGGCCGGGCGGGCGGCCGGACAGGCCGGTCACCAGCAGCCCCGCCTCCCGGGCGACCAGTCCGCCGGCGGCCAGGTCCCAGTCGGCCAGCCCCTTCTCGTAGTACGCGTCCACCCGCCCCTCGGCGGCCAGGCAGAGGTCGAGCGCGGCGGCGCCCATCCGGCGGATGTCCCGGATGTGCGGGATCAGCTCGGTCACCACCCGCGCCTGGTGTGCCCGGCGGCGGGCGTCGTAGCCGAACCCGGTGGCGACGAGCGCCTGCCCGAGATCGGTGGCGGTCGAGCCGTGCAGCCGCTGCCCGTCCCGCCAGGCGCCGCCGCCGAGCGTCGCGGTCCACTCCTCACCGGTGACGACGTTGCGGACCACCCCGGCGACCACCTCACCGGCCACCTCGGCGGCCAGCGACACGGCGTAGTAGGGCAGCCCGTACAGGTAGTTCACGGTTCCGTCGATCGGGTCGAGGATCCAGCGCACGCCGTCGGCGTCGGCGGGACCGGTCTCGCCCGAGCCGTACTCCTCGCCCAGCACCGCGTCGCCGGGCCGCCGCTGCCGCAGCGCGGCGATCACCTGCCGCTCCACCGCCCGGTCGGCGGCGGTGACCACGTCGGTCGCTGTGCTCTTGGTCGCGGCCACCGAGACGCCCTCGACCCGCATCCGGTACGCGGTGGCGGCGGCCTCCCGTGCCACGTCGACGGCGATCGTGAGCAACTCCCGCGCCGTGGGCGTCGAGGTGATCATGTTTCTCCCCTTCCCGCACGATCGGGACCGGCCGTCTCGCGCGCGGGTATCATCCTTACAAAGTCCACATCTGCGCCGAATCTGCGGTCCCGGACCGCAGGTCCGCCGTGCGGCGCGGGATGATCGCGGCAGACGGCGTTACAATTCACCCTGCCCACGCGCCACGGACCGCCAGCGACCGGACGGCCCGGGACACGGGGGTCCTCAACGACTCGCCCGGCGCGGCCGTCCCATGCTGCGCCGGACGACCCGGCCGTGCTCGCTCTTTCGCCTCCGGAAGGTCTTCGTGACAGATCCCCGCCAGACCGGCGCCGACGTTCGCTCGCTCACCGACACCCTGATCGCCCACGCGCAGAGCGCCGGCGGCCAGCTCACGTCGGCCCAGCTCGCGCGCACCGTCGAGTCCGCTGAGGTGACCCCGGCCCAGGCCAAGAAGATCCTCCGCGCGCTCTCCGACGCGGGCGTGACGGTGGTGGTCGACGGCTCGGCGAGCACCCGCCGCCGCGTCGCCGCCGCCCGGTCCGCCACTCCGGCCTCCCGCGCGACCACCGCCAAGACCACCAAGAAGGCCGCCGCGCCCGCCCCGAAGCAGGCGCCCGCAGCCGACGAGGCGCCCGCCCCGGCCCCCCGGAAGGCGACCGCGCGCAAGGCCACCACCGCCGACGTGGCGAAGGCCGCGGCCCCGGCGAAGGCCACCAAGGCGACCCGCGCCACCAAGGCCACGGTGGCGGCGAAGACCGCCGCGGCCAAGCCGGCCAAGGCCGGTGGCAAGGGCGAGGGCGCCGAGGGTGAGATCGACCCGGAGGAACTGGCCGCCGAGATCGAGGACGTGGTGGTCGAGGAGCCGGCCGAGCTGACCCAGGCCGCCGAGGCCGACGCGGCCAGCTCCGCCACCGACAACGACTTCGAGTGGGACGACGAGGAGTCCGAGGCGCTCAAGCAGGCGCGCCGGGACGCCGAGCTGACCGCCTCCGCCGACTCCGTGCGGGCGTACCTGAAGCAGATCGGCAAGGTGCCGCTGCTCAACGCCGAGCAGGAGGTCGAGCTGGCCAAGCGGATCGAGGCCGGCCTCTACGCCGCCGAGCGGCTGCGCGCCGCCGACGAGGGCGAGGAGAAGCTGGTCCGCGACCTCCAGCGCGACCTGATGTGGATCTCCCGGGACGGCGAGCGCGCCAAGAACCACCTGCTGGAGGCCAACCTCCGCCTGGTGGTCTCGCTGGCCAAGCGCTACACCGGTCGCGGCATGGCCTTCCTCGACCTCATCCAGGAAGGCAACCTCGGCCTCATCCGCGCCGTCGAGAAGTTCGACTACACCAAGGGCTACAAGTTCTCCACCTACGCCACCTGGTGGATCCGCCAGGCCATCACCCGCGCCATGGCCGACCAGGCCCGCACCATCCGCATCCCGGTGCACATGGTCGAGGTGATCAACAAGCTCGGCCGGATCCAGCGCGAGCTGCTCCAGGACCTGGGCCGCGAGCCCACCCCGGAGGAGCTGGCCAAGGAGATGGACATCACACCGGAGAAGGTGCTGGAGATCCAGCAGTACGCCCGGGAGCCCATCTCGCTCGACCAGACCATCGGCGACGAGGGTGACAGCCAGCTCGGTGACTTCATCGAGGACTCCGAGGCGGTCGTCGCTGTCGACGCGGTGTCGTTCTCGCTGCTGCAGGACCAGCTCCAGCAGGTCCTGCAGACCCTGTCCGAGCGTGAGGCGGGCGTGGTGCGCCTGCGTTTCGGCCTCACCGACGGCCAGCCGCGCACCCTGGACGAGATCGGCCAGGTGTACGGCGTGACCCGGGAACGCATCCGGCAGATCGAATCGAAGACCATGTCCAAGTTGCGGCACCCCTCGCGTTCCCAGGTGCTCCGCGACTACCTGGACTGACCGCGCACGTCAACAAATCGTGCCGGTTTGATCACCAGCCGTAGAACACTGATCGGTGATCGGTCGGTTGCCTGTTTGTGATCGTTGACGTGGCACCCTTGGTGCACGGCACACTGTCCTCCACGCCAGGTGTGACCTCGGTCCCCCGCGGGCACACAGGGAAGGCAGGGCCCGAGATGGGTGTTGCACGATAGGTGAGCAACCGAAGAGAGTGTTCATCGGTGACGACCAGAGGAGGAAGGCGATGACCCCGACCCTCACGCCGCCGCCCGAGACGGTGAGCCCCCCGGCCGCCGATGAACGGTGCGACCGCTGCAATGCTGCCGGCAAGCTCCGCATCACTCTGGCGGGTGGGAGCGAGCTGGTGTTCTGTGGGCACCACGCGAACAAGTACGCGGAGGATCTCGTCAAGATCACCGTGCGCTACGCGTCGGACCCGGAGTTCAGCTGGCGAGGCGCCGATCTGATGGCGAACTGAGGTCCGACAAGAAGTCCACAACCCGACATGACCGGCCGGAGGCACCCGCAAGGGGAGCCTCCGGCCGGTTTTTCGTGCGGGTGCGCCGGTGGTGCGGTGCCGGTGGTCAAGAAGGGGCCCCTGCTCTACCGGAGGTGTTGACAGGGGGCCCTTCCTTACAGGGTCTGCACGGTGGCGATGCGCTCCTCGAGCTGCTCGATGGTGGCCTGCGCGCTGGGCGGGCCGCCGCAGATCCGGCGCAGCTCGGCGTGGATCTTCCCGTGCGGCTGGCCGGTGTGGTGGTGCCGGGCGGCCACCAGGGCGTTCAGTTGCCGCCGTAGCGCCACCCGGCGCTGGGCGGCACTCATCGGTGGGGGTGCCGCCGCCGGGGCCGCAGCGGCCGGCTCAGCGGTCCGCTGGGCGGCCCGGCGCTTCTGCGCGGCGAGTTGCTCGGCCTGCCGCTTGGTCAGCAGCAGCGAGACCTGGTCGGCGGTGAGCAGCCCGGGCAGGCCGAGGTATTCCTCCTCCTCCGGCGTGCCGGCCTGGGCGGCGGTGCCGAACGAGGCCCCGTCGAAGATCACCTGGTCCAGCTCGGCGGTGGCGGAGAGCGCGGCGAAGCGCTTCTCCAGCTCCCCGCTGGCGCCGTCGTCGCGCTGGGCACGCTCCAACAGGTCGTCGTCGAAGCCCTCGCGGTCCTTCGGCTTGCCGAGCACGTGGTCCCGCTCGGCCTCCATCTCGCTGGCGAGCCCGAGCAGGTGCGGCACGCTCGGCAGGAAGACCGACGCGGTCTCGCCGGAGCGGCGGGCCCGGACGAACCGGCCGATCGCCTGCGCGAAGTACAGCGGGGTGCTGGCGCTCGTCGCGTACACGCCGACTGCCAGCCGGGGGATGTCGACGCCCTCGGACACCATCCGCACCGCGACCAGCCACCGTTGCTGCGAGGCGGCGAACGTCGCGATCCGCGCGGACGCGCCCTGGTCGTCGGAGAGCACCACGGCGGCCTTCTCACCGGTCACCTGCTCCAGCAGCTTCGCGTACGAGCGGGCCACCTGCTGGTCGCTGGCGATGACCAGGCCGCCCGCGTCGGGCATGCCGTTGGCGCGCAGCACGCTGAGCCGGGCGTCGGCGGCGCGCAGCACCTGTGGCATCCAGTCGCCGGCCGGGTCCAGCGCGGTACGCCACGCCTGGGCGATCAGGTCCTGCGTCATCGGCTCGCCGAGGCGGGCGGCCAGTTCCTCGCCGGCGTTGGTGCGCCACCGGGTCTCCCCCGAGTACGCCAGGAACAGCACCGGCCGGACCACGCCCTCGCGCAGCGCGTCGGAGTAGCCGTAGACCGAGTCGGCGCGGGATCGCAGCAGCCCGTCGCCGCCGCGCTCGTAGCTGACGAACGGGATCGGGTTGTCGTCGGAGCGGAACGGCGTACCGGTGAGCATCAGCCGGCGTACCGCGGGCTCGAACGCCGCCTTCACGCCGTCGCCCCAGGTACGCGAGTCGCCGGCGTGGTGGATCTCGTCGAGGATGACAAGCGTGCGGCGGGTCATGGTGCGCCGCCGGTGCACCTGCGGCGCCATGCCGACCTGGGCGTAGGTGACCACCGCGCCGTGGAAGTCGGCGGCGGAGTGCAGGTCGGCGTTGCGGAACGCGGCGTCGAGCTGGATGCCGACCCGGGCGGCGGCCTGTGCCCACTGGGTCTTCAGGTGCTCGGTCGGCGCGACCACGGTGACCGCCTCGACGGTGCCGTCGGCGAGCAGCTCGGCGGCGATGCGCAGCGCGAACGTGGTCTTACCGGCGCCGGGCGTGGCGACCGCGGTGAAGTCCTCGGTGCGGCGGCGCAGGTATTCCACGAGCGCCTTGCGTTGCCACGCGCGCAGGGGCGGGAACGTGTCGAGCGTCGGCATCCGCGGTGGCACGCGTAGCTCCTCTCCGCCGCGGACGGCGGCGGGCCCGACCGGGGCCACGGGAGCCGCCGCCCATGAAAACGCCCTCGCGCATCCGGTGCCGCGAAGGCCGGTTCAGCATAACCAGCGCGGGCCGTACGCCCCACTCGACGCCACGCCTGTCACATCCGCCCACCCCGGCGGGAAGCGGGTCAGGGCAGTGGTCCGCGGGTGCCGGTGCGCGGCGGCCGCATCGTCGCCACCGGGGCGGACCAGCGGCGGCGCAGCGCGATCAGGCGCAGCCCGATCACGAACAGCGCGGCGCCGGTCAGCGGCACGGCGGTGGCCTGTCCGCACGCCGACAGCAGCGCCACCGCGATCGAGCCGGCGAGCGCGGCCAGGGCGTAGATCTCGCGGCGCAGCACCACCGGGATCTCGCCGGTGAGCAGGTCGCGG
This sequence comes from Micromonospora sp. CA-248089, assembly GCF_050948515.1. Classification (NCBI taxonomy): domain Bacteria; kingdom Bacillati; phylum Actinomycetota; class Actinomycetes; order Micromonosporales; family Micromonosporaceae; genus Micromonospora; species Micromonospora sp. CA-248089. The sequence continues at coordinate 1,648,757 of NZ_CP192016.1, read as the reverse complement.
CCGAGCCCGCCGCCGATCGCGGTGAGCATGCCGATCATGCAGGCGCCGACGGCCGGCACGGCGGCGTCGAGGGCCTTGAGCGTGCCGGTGACGGTGAACAGGCCGAGGCCGGCCGCGTCCAGCACCAGCACTGTGGTGCGCAGCCGGGCGAGCTGGGGGTGCAGCCAGAACACGGCGGTGGCGACGACGGCAGCGGTGGCGGCGTACCGCCAGTCGGCGAACGCCAGCGGGGGGACCTCGTCGATGGCGAGGTCGCGGAAGATGCCGCCGCCGAGCGCGGCGACCACGCCGACGAATACCACCCCGAACAGGTCGAGCCGTTTCGCCACCGCCGCGGAGGCGCCGGAGGCGGCGAAGACCGCCACGCCGGTGAGGTCGGCGAGGAGAAGTGCGGTGGAGGTGGTCACCGCCGCAGGTTACGTCCAGGGGCGGCGGAGCCGCCCGGGATCACTCGGCGTACGAGTCGTAGATCTCCTTGCACTTCGGGCACACCGGCGAGCCCGGCTTGGCCGCCTTGGTGACCGGGAACGTCTCGCCGCAGAGCGCGACCACGTAGGTGCCCATGACGGCACTCTCGGCGATCTTCTCCTTGCGGACGTAGTGGAACATCTCCGGACCAGTGTCCGCGTCCTTCAGCTCGGGACGCTCGAGAATCTCTGTGCTCACGACTCCACCTCCGGCGTTCCAGTTTTCCAGGTCGGTCCGCCCCGGTCCACCTGGGCCCCGGCCGGAAGCGGGCCGTACGGTAGCCGACGTGACCAACTTTCACATCAGTCTCGGTAGTGAGGTGGCCGACGCCCTGCGGGACGGCCGCCCGGTCGTCGCGTTGGAGAGCACGATCGTCTCGCACGGGCTGCCCCGCCCGGACAACCTGCGGGTGGCGCGCGAGATCGAGCAGGCGGTACGGGACGCGGGGGCGGTGCCGGCCACCATCGGCATGGTCGCCGGCGAGCTGCGGGTCGGGCTGGACGACGCCCAGCTCACCCGGCTCGCCACCGTCGACGGCGTGAGCAAGCTCTCGGTCCGCGACCTGGCCCCGGCGGCGGCCACCGGAGCGGACGGCGCCACCACCGTGGCGGCCACGAGCGCGGTCGCGGCGGCGGCCGGGATCGGCGTGTTCGCCACCGGTGGGCTCGGCGGCGTGCACCGGGAGGCGGCGCAGACGTTCGACGAGTCGGCCGACCTGGTCACGCTGGCCCGGACGCCGATCGCCGTGGTCTGCGCCGGGGTGAAGTCGATCCTCGACGTGGGCGCCACGCTGGAGCGGCTGGAGACGCTCGGGGTGGGCGTGGTCGGCTACCGCACCCGCCGCTTCCCCGGCTTCTACCTCACCGACGCGGGCTTCGACCTCGACTGGTCGGTCGAGTCGCCGGAGCAGGTGGCGGACGTGCTGGCCGCCCGCGCGGCGCACGGCGTGCACCACGGCGGCCTGGTGGTGGCCAACCCGCTGCCCGCCGACGAGCAGCTCGACCCGGCGCTGCACGACCGCACACTCGCCGAAGGGCTGGCCGCGCTGGCCCGGGATGGGATCACCGGCAAGGCGGTCACCCCGTTCCTGCTGTCGCACTTCCACTCCGCCACCGAGGGCGCCAGCCTGGCGGTGAACGTCCGGATCATCCTGCGCAACGCCGACCTCGCGGCCCGGATCGCGGTCGCCGCAGCGACCCGCTCCACCGCCACCGCATGAGCGCCACGCCGCGGATAGTCGTCGTCGGCGACGTGATCACCGACGTGCTCGCGGTGCTGTCCGGGCCGCTCGCCACCGGCTCGGACACCGCGGCCGGGATCCGGTTCAGCGGCGGCGGGCAGGCGGCGAACACCGCGGCCTGGCTCGCCGGGCAGGGCGCCGCGGTGACGCTGGTCGCCGCCGTCGGCGACGACGAGACCGGCCGGGAGCGGGTGGCCGAGCTGACCCGGATCGGTGTGGACTGCGCGGTGGAGCGGCACGAGGGCTACCCGACCGGCACCGTCATCGTGCTCGTCCACGACGGGGAGCGCACGATGGTCAGCCAGCGGGGCGCGAACCTGCGGCTGACCGCCGGGCACGTGGAGGCGGCGCTGGCCGCCGCGCCCGACGCCGGGCATCTGCACCTGTCCGCGTACACCCTGTTGGACGTCGGGTCGCGCGGCGCCGGCCTGCGCGCGCTGGCCACGGCCCGCGAGCGCGGGCTGACCGTCAGCGGCGCGTCGGCGGTGCGTTCCTGACCTGGGTACGCGACGTCGACCTGCTGCTGGTCAACACGGACGAGGCGACGGTGCTGGCCGGCGGGCTGGACCCGGCGGCGCAGGCGCGGGCGCTGACAGCGGTGGCGCACCGGGTGGTGGTCAAGCAGGGCGCCGCGGGCGCGGTCTGGGTGGAGCGCGGCGGCGTGGTGGAGTTCGCGCCCGCGCCCGGCGTGGACGTGGTGGACGTGACCGGGGCCGGGGACGCGTTCGCGGCCGGGCTGCTCACCGCGTGGCTGGACGGTGCCGACCCGCGGGCCGCGCTGGCCCGCGCCGGTGACCTGGGCGCGCTGGCCGTGACGACTGTGGGCGCCCGCCCGGCTCCCTGACGGCGGCGACCGGTCCGGGTGGTGCTCCGCCCGGGCCGGTCAGGGCTCGGCGTCGATGATCTTGTGGGGGTTCTCCTCGGCGGTGAGGGCGGTGGGCGCGGGCTCCTCGCGGCGCCGGTTCTGGAACCGGTTCGCCAGCCGGTGCTCCTCCTTGGGCGGCCGGTCGTTCGCCAGCAACACGGCGAGCCAGGGCACGAGCACCATGCCGAGCGCGCAGAGCGGCAGCCAGAGCCAGAGCAGCGGGGCCTTCGCGCCGACCAGGATCGCGCCGGCCACCAGACACGCGACCCGGATGGCCATCATCAGCACGTACCGCTTCTGCCGGCTGTTGAGCTGGTCGTCCTGGCTGCGCGGGGCGTCGGTGATCAGTATCGGCTGGTACGCCTGACGCTTCACCACGGACCTCCTACGAGGGGATAGGGCCATCCTGTCACTCCGGACGGATGATCGGCGAAAATCGTGACAGGCGGGTGCGTGTTACGCGCGTGGTACGCTTCGACCGTGGCCAACCGGTTCAGCTTCACCGACGAGGCGCTGGCGAACCTGCGGGTCTACGACGTCACACCCGGGGAAGTCTGGGAGGCCCTGCACAGCAGGCACCGGGTCATCCGGCATCTCGGCGACGACGTGATGGTGGTCTACGCCACCGAGCACCGCGGCCGGCGACTCGCCGTGCTGCTGGCCGAGGCCGAGGGCACCGACAACGACTGGGACATCCTCTCCGCCCGCGAACTGAGCGACGTCGAGGCCAAGCGCTACGACGAGGCGGTGCGGACCTCACGCCGACGAGGAGGCGGTCACGATGCACCGTGACGAGGCGACCAAGCGGTTCCACGCCGGAGGCGACGCGTTCGCCGACCTGATCGACGACACGTCACCGGCGCAGCTGCCCACCCCCGACACCGACGTGCCGATGGTCAGCCGGTCGGTCCGGCTCCCGCTGGAGACGTACGAGCGGGTCCGTGCCGCCGCCGACGCGCGCGGCATCGGGGTGACCACGCTGATGCGGCAGTGGATCGAGGCCGGCCTGGCCGACCTGGACGACTCGGCCACCGTGTCGCTGGCCGACGTACGCCGCGCGCTGGCGTCACTGTCCCGCCCGACCGCCGCCTGACGGCTCACGCCTCGGGGCCGAACTCACCGGCCATCTCGCGGCCGATCGGCGAGGCGGAGGACTCCGGCGGCCGGTGCCAGGCGCGGCGGGCGTCGGCCAACGCGACGAGCGCCAGCACGACTGCGACCGCGCCGAGCGCGAACATCGCCGGCACGGCCGCCAGCGCGGGCAGGAGCAGCACCAGCACCAGCAGCCCGGCCAGCCGGGGGCGGGACACCCGGCCGAAGATCTCGTACTCGAACCGGGACCGGGCAGCCAGGAACAGCGCCGGGCCGCCCACCACGAAGACCAGCCAGTTCGGCTGGGCCGTGTCGTACGGGTGGGTGATGACCAGTTCGTAGCCGACCGCGGCACTGAGCACGCCGAGCACCATGAACAGGTGGGTCTGCGCCGCCGACTCGGCCAGCCGCCCCGGCGTGCCGGCCATCCGCAGCGCCTCCGCCAGCAGGTGACCGGCTCGGTGGAAATAGATGCGCCAGAGCAACGCGGTGATCGCGAACGAGATCGCGAACGAGACGGCGGCCTCGCCGGAGAACCCCTTTCCGCTGTACGTCACGCCGATCACCAGGATCGACTCGCCGAGCGCGATGAGGAAGATCTGCTGGTAGCGCTCGGCGAGGTGTTCCCCGGTCACGCGCCACTGCCGGATGCGCGACGCCCCGATCCTCGGCAGCGGCCAGCCCAGGAGCGTGCCGAGGTGGTCCACCGCCAGCGCGACCACCCACAGCGCCAGGCGTGGACCGGGCATCAGCGCGCCGGCGATCCAGAGCGGGGCGCTGGCCCCCGCCCAGGCGGCCAGCCGCAGCGGGACCAGGCGCCGGGGGTGCCGGCGCAACGCCATCGCGATCAGCAGCGGCCGGCCGACCATCACCACCACGTACGCGAGCGCGAACGGCAGCGCCCGCTCCTCCAGCGCGCGGGGCAGCGTCACGCCCAGCACCAGGCTGCCGAACATGGTGCCGACCACCACGGCCTGGATGACGACGCGCTCCGGCTCGTACCGGCTGGTGACCCAGGTGGTGATCGTCCAGACCTGCCACAGCACCATGAACAGCAGCAGGGTCTTGCCCACGCCGGCGGCCACCGCGCCGGGCGAGCCGTCGATGCCGTTGATCAGGCGCTGCGAGACCCGGGTCAGCGCGAACACGAAGACCAGGTCGAAGAAGAGCTCCAGGAAGGTGGCCCGGCCGGGACTGGACGCGGTACGCAGCAGCGCCCCGCCCCGCTGCTCGGTCATCGCCAGTCCCCCGTCCCCGTCCTGGCAACAAACGACAGGGGCGGCGCGCCGGTTGCGGCGGCGCTCGGCGGATCAGCCCTTCGCGGCCTTCGCCTCCGCCTTCATCCGCTGCTTGAACTCGCGGACACGGCGCAGCGACTCCGGATCGGTCACGTCCGCCACCGACCGGTGGGCGTCCGCGTCGCCGTAGTCACCCGCCGCCTCGCGCCAGCCGTCCGGGGTGATCCCGAACCGCTTGCCGAGCAGCGCGACGAAGATCTGCGCCTTCTGCCGGCCGAACCCGGGCAGCTCACCCACCCGGCGCAGCAGTTCCCGGCCGTCGGTCACGTCGGACCAGAGCCGGGCCGGATCGCCGTCGTAGCGCTCGACGAGCGCCCGGCACACCTCCTGCACGCGGGCCGCCATCGCCTTGGGGAACCGGTGCAGCGCGGGCGGCCGGGCGAAGATCTCCACCAGCGCGTCCGGGTCGTACCCGGCCAGTTCCGCGGCGTCCGGCTCGTGGCCGAGGCGCTGTGCCAGCACGTACGGGGAGGAGAACGCCTTCTCCATCGGCACCTGCTGGTCCAGCACCATCCCGAGGAGCAGGGCCAGCGGGCTGCGCGCCAGCAGTTCGTTCGCCTGCGGGTCGATGGGCAGTGACAGCGTCATGGGGACCATAGTGCCGCCCCGCCCGCCCGGTACGGGCGCCGACTCCCCGACGACGTGACGCGGCCCGGCGGACCCCTGGGAGGTCCACCGGGCCGCGGCCCACGGAGTGGTCAGGTCACCCGTGTCGTCAGTTGACGACGAAGAGCAGCCGGTTCGGCGAGCCCGAGCCCGGGCTGGTCACCTTGCCGGTGGTGGCGTTGCTGGTCAGGTAGCTGGCCACCTGGGCCGGGGTGTAGGAGGTGTTCGCGGACAGCACGAGCGCCGCCGCGCCGGCCACGTGCGGGGACGCCATCGACGTGCCGCTGATCGTGTTGGTCGAGGTGTCGCTGGTGCGCCACGCCGAGGTGATCGACGAGCCCGGAGCGAAGATGTCCACGCAGGAGCCGTAGTTGGAGTAGGAGGCACGGGCGTCGGTGCTGGTGGTGGCGCCCACCGTGATCGCCGCGCCGACCCGGGCCGGCGAGGAGTTGCACGCGTTGGCGCTGGAGTTGCCCGCCGCGAGCGCGTACGTGATGCCGGAGTTGATCGAGTTGGCCACCGCGTTGTCCAGCGTGCTGCTGGCGCCGCCGCCGAGACTCATGTTCGCCACGGCCGGCTTCACCGCGTTCGAGGTGACCCAGTTGACGCCGCTGATCACGCCGGCGGTGGTGCCGCTGCCGGAGCAGTTGAGCACCTTGACGGCCACCAGGCGCACGCCCTTGGCCACGCCGTACTTGGTGCCGCCGACGGTGCCGGCGACGTGCGTGCCGTGGCCGTTGCAGTCGGTGTTGTTGCTGTCGACCGTGTTGGTGCCCCAGGTGGCCCGGCCGCCGAAGTCGCTGTGCGTGGTGCGGATGCCCGTGTCGATGATGTAGGCGCGCACGTTGCTGGCGGTGTTCGGGTAGGTGAAGGTGCTGTTCAGCGGCAGGTTGCGCTGGTCGATCCGGTCCAGACCCCAGGTGGCGCCGGTCTGGGTGCCCTGGGTGGTCATGACGCGGTCCTGCTCGACGTACGCGACGGCCGGGTCCGCGGCGAGCCGGCGCGCCTGGGCGGGCGTCATCTTCGCGCTGTAGCCGGTGAGAGCGGCGCTCCACACCGTGCCGACGTTGCCGCCGTAGCGCTTGGCCAGGCCGGCGGCCCGGTCCGGCACGGCGGTACGGGCGGCGAGGGTGTTCGCGGTGCCGACCGCGTCGCCCTTGAGCACGACCACGTAGCTGCCGCTGACGGCGTCGGCGGCACCGGCGTACCGAATCTCCCCGGTGGGTGCGGCGAGAGCGGGCGTGGAGGCGGCGGCGGCGAAGGCCGCGGCGGCGGCCGTGACGGCGAGCGCACGCAGCGCGCGCCGCCGGGGAAGGGACACGTCGGGCATCGTCTGGCTCCCTACCGGGGCGGCCCGGTTTGTGTCCGGATCACCCCATCGACGGATGTTGGCAGGAATGCTAACCAGGGATCGACGCACATGAAAGAGATAGTTGCCGATAGATGCGGTCGACGTTATGGATCGGCGGGTGCGCGTCACGCCGGAGGGCGCCCGGGGCAGGATGGGCACGTGGACCGTCACGACATGCTGCTCTCCCCCGCCGGGGTCGACGCGCTGCGCACCGCGCTGACGCTCGCCCGCTTCACCGCCAACGGCATCGCCGAGCGCCTGGGCCCGCAGGCCACCGGCGCCGTGGCCCGCAACGACCACCGGGCCGCGCTGCGCGCCACCGAGGACCGGGACCGGCTGGCCACGCTGATCCGGGTGTTCATCTGCGACCAGACCGAGCCGGAGGCGGCGGTGGCCGCCGCGCTGGCCCCGCTGTCGCTGGACGAGGCGCTGGCCGGGGGCATCGTGGAGCGGTACGGCGACGGCCTGCGCGCCGGGGTCGACCTGGAGCCGTACGGCGACGAGTGGTGGGTGCTCGCCGACGTGCCGGCCGCCGCGCGGCCCGGCCGCCCGCTGCACGCCGAGCACGTGCTCGGCATCGGCGGCGCCACCCAGACACTGATCTCGGCCGCCGTGCGGCCGACCGTGGACACCGCGCTCGACCTGGGCACCGGCTCCGGCGTCCAGGCACTGCACCTGGGTACGCACGCCCGCCGGGTCACCGCCACCGACGTCTCCGAGCGGGCGCTGCGGTTCGCCGCCACCACCGCCGCGCTCAACGGGCAGGACTGGGAGCTGCTGCGCGGGGACATGGTCGCCCCGGTGGCCGGGCGCCGCTTCGACCTGGTGGTCAGCAACCCCCCGTTCGTGGTCGGCCCGGGCACCACCACGCACGTCTACCGGGACTCCGGGCGGGTCGGCGACGCGATCGGCGCGGAGCTGGCCGCCGCCGCGCCGGACCTGCTCACCGAGGGCGGCACCATGCAGTACCTGGCGAACTGGGTGCACGTCACCGGCGAGGACTGGGCCGAGCGGGTCACCGGCTGGTTCGCCGGCACCGGCCTGGACGCCTGGGTGATCCAGCGCGAGGTGGCCGACCCGATGGCGTACGTGAACCTCTGGCTCACCGACGTGGGCGAGAGCGCCGACCCGCAGCGGATGGCGGCCTGGCTGGACTGGTTCGACGCGCACAAGGTGGAGGCGATCGGCTTCGGCATCGTCTCGCTGCGCCGCTCCGGCCACGACCAGCCGGTCGTGCGGGTGGAGGACCTGCGCCAGCGGGTCGAGCCGCCGCTGGGCGACCGGATCGGCGAGTGGTTCGACCGGCAGGACTGGCTGCGCGCCCGGGGCACCGAGGGCCTGCTGGCCGCCCGCTACCGTGCCGCCGAAGGGCTCCAGCTCCGGCAGGAGGCCACCATGGGCGAGGACGGCTGGGCCGTCGACCGACAGGTCCTGGCCATGCCTCGCGGCCTGCGCTGGTCGGAGGAGATCGACCCGCTGGTGCTCGCCCTGGTCGGCGGCGCCGACGGCCGGCTGCCGCTGCGCGACCAGCTCGCCCTGCTCGCCGCCGCGCACGACGTGGCGCCGGACGAGCTGGCCGAGGCGGCCGGGCCGATCGTGGCGCACCTGGTCGAGCGCGGCATCGTCGAGCCGGTGACCGACTGATGCGGGCGGTGGTGCAGACCGTCGGCCGGGCCCGTGTGACGGTCGACGACGAGGTGACCGGAGAGATCACCGACGGACTGCTGGTGCTGCTCGGCGTCACCCACACCGACACCCCGCAGGTGGCCGCCACGATGGCCCGCAAGCTGCACGAGCTGCGCATCCTCGACGACGAGCGCAGCGCCGCCGACGTCGGGGCGCCGCTGCTGGTGGTCAGCCAGTTCACGCTCTACGGCGACGCGCGCAAGGGCCGGCGGCCGAGCTGGACCGCCGCCGCGCCCGCCGAGGTGGCCGAACCCCTGGTGGACGCCGTGGTCGAGCAGTTGCGCGCCCGGGGCGCGAAGGTGGAGACCGGCCGGTTCCGCGCCCACATGCTCGTGGAGAGCGTCAACGTCGGTCCCCGTACCCTCGTGCTCGACCTCTGAGGAGGATCAGAAGAACAGCCCGCGGCGGGACAGCGACTGGCGCAGCCAGCCGTCGAGCTGGGCGGCCCAGTCGGTGCGGTCCGCCGTGGCGTGGTCCACCGTGAACCGGCCGAAGGCGTCGCGGCCCTCGGTGAACAGGCCGCCCCGCTTGTCCAGCTCCAGCACCACGTGCACCTGCTGCGGGTCGGTGACGAAGGTGACCTCCAGCTGGTTCATCGCGCCCGCGTACTGCGGCGCCGGGTAGAACTCGATCTCCTGGTAGAAGGGCAGCTGCTGGTGCAGGCCGTAGATGTGTCCACGCTCGACGTCGGCGCGCGCGAAGCGGAAGCCCAGCCGTAGCAGGGCCTCCAGCAGCCGCTCGTGGGCGGGCAGCGGGTGCACCGACACGGCGTCCATGTCGCCCTTGTCCACCGCCCGGGCCACCTCCAGCTCGGTACGCAGACCCATCGTCATGCCGTGCAGGTGCTGGCCGTACAGGTCGGTGAGCGGGGTCTCCCAGGGCACCTGGTAGCGGAACGGCACGTCGTGGCGCTGCCCCGGCTCCAGCCGGAACGGGCCGGTCATCTGGGCCCGGCCGAACTCCTGGTTGACGTCGTACTCGGTGTCGGAGCTCTCCACCTCGACCCGCGTGACCAGGCCGAGTGCGACGTAGCTCACGTCCACCGGGTGGTCGCCGCCGACCACCTGGATCCGGCCCTCCAGGACGCCGCCCGGGCGACAGTTCGGGTTGGCCAGCACCGTCTCCACCGACGGTCCGCCCACACCCATCGCCTGCATGAGCCGCTTGAAGACCACCACGTTCTCCGATCGTCAGTTTCGGGTCCGGCCCCGACGGCCGGTCGCTGGCACGGTAACCGCGCCGGGCAAGCGAAGGCCGGATTCCACACCGGATTCCTGTCGGTTCCCCGATCGCCTCACTCCCGTCTCACGCCCCGACCGCCAAGCTGTTTGTCATCGGCCAGCACCGCCTGGGCGGCACGGACCGGTAGGCACGTCGGACACGGGGAGAACAGAGATGACCCAGCAGATGATCGAGCACCAGGACATGGACGTCACCCTCACGGACCTCGACGCCACCGACGAGCGCGGCGTCTCCACCGACCTGGTCCGGGCGTACCTGAACGGCATCGGCCGCACCAAGCTGCTCACCGCGGCGCAGGAGGTCGAGCTGAGCAAGCGGATCGAGGCCGGCCTCTTCGCCGAGGAGAAGCTGGCCACCTGCACCCCCGTCTCCGCCGAGCTGCGCGCGGACCTGGCGCTGATCGCGGCCGAGGGCCGCGCCGCCAAGGACCACCTGCTGGAGGCCAACCTGCGGCTGGTGGTGAGCATCGCCAAGCGCTACACCGGCCGCGGCATGGCCTTCCTCGACCTCATCCAGGAAGGCAACCTCGGCCTCATCCGCGCCGTCGAGAAGTTCGACTACACCAAGGGCTACAAGTTCTCCACCTACGCCACCTGGTGGATCCGCCAGGCCATCACCCGCGCCATGGCCGACCAGGCCCGCACCATCCGCATCCCGGTGCACATGGTCGAGCAGGTGAACCGGATGGTGCGGGTACGCCGCGAGCTGTCGGTGTCGCTGGGCCGCGAGCCCACCGTGAGCGAGGTGGCGGTGGCGCTGGAGATCCCCGAGTTCCAGGTGATCGAACTGATCTCCTACGACCGGGAGCCGGTCAGCCTGGACCAGGCCGTCGGCGAGGACGGCGAGAGCGCGCTCGGCGACTTCGTCGCCGCCGTCGACCCGCGTACCGAACCGGGTGACGCCGCCACCAACGGCGAGCTGCGCAACGAGGTCCGGATCGTGCTGGCCACGCTGTCCCAGCGGGAGCAGGCGGTGATCCGGCTGCGCTTCGGCCTGGACGACGGCCGGCAGCGCACGCTGGACGAGGTCGGCCGCGAGTTCGGACTGTCCCGGGAGCGGATCCGGCAGATCGAGAAGGTCACGCTGCTGAAGCTGCGCGACCCGGAGCGGGCGAACCGCCTGGAGGCGTACGCCTGCTGATCCACCCCTGCCCCGACAGGCCCCGGCGGTTCGCCGGGGCCTGTCGTGCTTGACCCGGGCGCTCGCACCGTATAGAACCGAATGGTTACACAACCAGGAGGTTATGAAAGTGCCCCCGGATCTGCTCGACGCCACCTTCGCCGCGCTCGCCGACCCCACCCGGCGGGCCATCCTCGCCCGGCTGGCCGCCGGGGAGGCGACTGTCACCGAGCTGGCCGAGCCGTTTGCGATGAGCCAGCCGGCCGTCTCCAAGCACCTCAAGGTGCTCGAACGCGCCGGCCTGGTCACCCGGGGCCGGGACGCCCAGCGCCGCCCCTGCCGGCTCGACGCGCGGCCGCTGCGGGAGGCCGTCGCGTGGCTGGCGGACTACCGGGACTACTGGGCCGAGAGCTACGCGCGGCTGGACGAGGTGCTCGCCGAGCTGACCGCCGAGGAGCAGCGGTGACCGGCCTGACCGTCAGCCTGCCCGGCGACCGGGAGATCCGGCTCAGCCGCGACTTCGCCGCTCCGCGCCACCTCGTGTTCGCCGCCTTCACCCGCCCCGAGCTGCTGGTCCGCTGGTGGGGCGCCCGGGGCTGGCACCTCGTCGAGTGCGAGGTGGACCTGCGGGTGGGCGGACGCTGGCGGTTCGTCTCCCGAGGGCCGGACGGCGACCTGATGGGTCAGGGCGGCACGTACCGCGAGGTCGACCCGCCCTCGCGACTGGTCTGCACCGAACTCTTCGACGACCAGTCCTATCCGGGCGAGACGCTCGTCCGCCACGACTTCACCGGCCCGGCGGACCGGACGACAGTCGTCACCCACCTGCGGTACGCCACCGCGCAGGGCCGCGACACCGTCCTGCGCTATCCGATGACCCGCGGCCTGGGCGAGGCGTTCGACCGGCTCGCGGCAGTGCTGCACACCGATTCGACGACAGGAGCGACAACATGAACTGGACGCTGGAAGTGGTGGTCGTACCGGTCTCCGACGTGGAGCGGGCCAAGGAGTTCTACACGCAGCGGCTCGGCTTCGTCCTCGACCACGACACCGATCTGGGTGGCGCGGGGCGGATCGTCCAACTCACACCCCCGGGCTCCGGCTGCTCGATCGTCCTCGGCCGGGGCGTCGTACCGGAGATGCCGCCGGGCTCGCTCAAGGGCGTGCAACTGGTCGTACCGGACCTGGAACGGGCGCACGCCGAACTGGTCGAGCGGGGCGTCGAGGTGAGCGAGATCCAGGTGCTGGGCCAGAACCCGCGTCCGGTGCCGCATCCGCTGGACAACGTCGGCTTCGTCTTCTTCCGCGACCCGGACGGCAACGAGTGGTCGGTGCAGCAGATCTCCGCTCGCGGTTGAGCGGTGCGGCGGGCGGCCGTCGCGCGGGCGGGCGGCCGTCGCGGGCGGGTGCTGTTAAGAGGGGGCCCTTTCTCTACCGCAGGCGTTAAGAAGGGGCCCTTCCTTACAACCGCCGGGGGCCGGTGTCGGGGCGGGCGGCCTCGGCGCCGGTGCGCACGGTGGCGTGCAGCACCGAGATGCCGTCCGGCCGGGCCAGCACCGGATTCAGCGTCAGCGACCGCACCCGGGGCTGCTCGTCGGCCAGCCGGCCGACCCGCACCAGCAGGTCGACCAGGGCCGCCCGGTCCACCGGCGCGGCGCCCCGGTGCCCGCGCAGCAGCGGCGCCGCCCGGGGCTCGTCGACCAGTTCGGCGGCGTCCCGGTCGGTCAGCGGAACCGCACGCCAGGCCCGGTCGCCCAGCAGCTCGGTCGCCACGCCGCCCAACCCGAACCCGACCACCGGCCCGAACGCCGGATCCTCCACCAGCTCCACCACGCACGCCACGCCGGGCGCGACCATCGGCTGCACCAGGACCTCCGCGCCGAACATCGGGGCCATCTCGGCGTACGCGCGGCGCAGCGCGGCGGCGTCGGCCAGGTCGAGGCGTACCGCGCCGAGGTCGAGACGGTGCCGCAGCCCGGGGGCTGCGGCCTTGAGCGCCACCGGCCAGCCGAGCCGCTCCCCCACCGCCGCCGCTTCCTCGGCCGAGCGGGCCGGCACCGAGTCCACCACGTCGATCCCGTACGCGCGCAGCAACGCCGCCGCGTCTGCCCCGTCCGGACGCAGCGCGGCGTGCCCGGCCGCCCGGTCCACATCGGCCAGTTCCGGCAGCACACCGGCGGGCCGGCGCAGCCAGTCCGCGTACGCGGTGACCCGGCCCAGCGCGCGTACCGCCTCCTCCACGCTCGGGTACGCGGGCACCCCGGCCGGCACCAGCCCGGCCAGGAACGTCGCGACCACCGGCTTACCGGTGACCCGCGCGTCGGGCAGCGCCGCCGCGAAGTCGGCCACCGGGTCGGCGAGCTGGCCCGGCAGCGGCGGCGCGAACACCGCCACCACGGCGTCCACCCGCTCGTCGGCCACCGCCTCACCGAGCGCGGCGGCGTACGCGGCGGCCCCGGCGCTCGGCCCGACGTCGCGCGGGTAGCCGTCGGCGACGGCGAGTCCCTGAGCGGCGCAGGCGGTGGCGGCCAGCCCGGTCAGCGCCGACGAGTTGCCGACCACCGCGACCCGCCGCCCGGCCGGCAGCGGCTGGTGGGCCAGCAGCACGCCCACGTCGAGCAGCTCGGAGACGGTGTCCACCCGGATCACCCCGGACTGGGCGAACAGCGCGCTCACCGCCGCCGCGTCCAGCGCGGGCGCCTCCCCCACCCCCGGCGGCCGGGCCAGCGAGGCGAGCGCCACCACCGGCTTGCTGCGGCCGATGCGCCGGGCCAGCCGGGCGAACTTGCGCGGGTTGCCGAACGTCTCCAGGTAGAGCGTGATGACGTCGGTGGCCGGGTCGTCCTGCCAGTACTGGAGCAGGTCGTTGCCGGACACGTCGGCCCGGTTGCCGGCCGAGACGAAGCTGGACAGGCCGAGCCCGCGCCGGGACGCCTCGGCCAGCAGCGCCACCCCGAACGCGCCGGACTGGCTGAACACGCCGACCCGGCCCGCCGCGGGCAGCACCGGGGCGAGCGTGGCGTTGAGACGTACCGCCGGGTCGGTGTTGGCGACGCCGAGGCAGTTCGGGCCAACCACGCGCATGCCGGCCAGGTGCGCGGCGCGGACCAGCGCGCGTTGCGCCGCCGCGCCGGCCGGGCCGGACTCGGCGAACCCGGCCGAGATCACCACCAGCCCGTGCGCGCCCGCGCGTGCCGCGTCGCGGACCACGTCGGTCACCGCGTCCGGCGGGACCGCCACCACGGCCAGGTCGATGTCCTGGCCCGCGTCGGCGGCCGACGGGTACGCGGGCAGCCCCGCCACCGTCGCCGCGCTCGGGTGCACCGGCACGATCGCCCCGGCGAAGCCGCCGTCGCGCAGGTGCCCGAGCAGCGCCGCGCCGACGCCCTGGCCGGTGGTGCTGGCGCCGTAGACGGCGATGCCGCGTGGCGCGAGCAGCCGGGCGATCGAGCGGGCCTCGGTGCGGTGCTCCCGGCCGCGCTGCACCTCGAGGGTCGCCTCGGTGGGCGCGATCGGGAAGCTCAGGTGCACCACGCCGTCGGCGTACTGGCGCTGGACCTGGTAGCCGAAGTCGGCGAAGACCCGCAGCATCGTCCCGTTGGCCGGGAGCACCTCGGCGACGAAGTGCACGATGCCGTGGCGCCCGGCCGCGTCGGCCAGATGTTCCAGCAGCACCGAGCCGATGCCCCGGCCCTGGTAGGCGTCCTCGACCACGAACGCCACCTCGGCCTCCGGCGAGGCGGGGCCGAGCCGCTCGTACCGGCCGACGGCGACGATCCGCTCGCCGGCGAGCACCACGAACGCCTCCCGGTCGCGGTGGTCGACGTTGACGAAACGCTTCAGGTCGCGTTCCGGGATGCGCGGGTACGGCGAGAAGTAGCGCAGGTAGCGGGTGCGCTCGGAGAAGCGGCCGTGCATGGCCACGATCTCGGGTGCGTCCTCCGGTCGGATCGGTCGCAGCTGGACGGTCGTGCCGTCGCTGAGCAGCACGTCCACCGGTTGTTCGACGGTGGTCACCGGTCGGTCCTCCCCCTGCCGCCGGCTCAGTCGCGCGGGTCGTGCGGGTCGAGCCCGAGCAGCGGGAAGACGGCCTTGCGGGTGGCCGCGACGGCCCGGTCCACCGCGTTCGGCTCGCCGCTGGGCTGCCACGGCAGGTACGACGGGTCCACGTCGTCGGTCATCCGCAACGGCACCTCGTGCCCGGGACGCCGCCGCGCGGCCAGGTCCCGCCAGCCGGGCGGGGTCGGCGTGGCCGGGTCGACCGGCTCGCCGGTGGCCACCGCGAGCAGGTGCGTCCAGGCCCGGGGCACCACCTCGACCAGCGCGTACCCGCCGCCGCCGGTGGCGACCCAGCGGCCGTCGCACAGCTCGTCGGCGAGCGCCCGCAGCGTGCGGTACGTGGCCGCCTGCCCGTCCACGGAGAGGTGCAGGTCCGCGAGGGGGTCCTTGCGGTGCCCGTCGGCGCCGCACTGGGTGACGAGCACCTGCGGCCGGTACGCGCGCAGCACCGACGGCACGACCGCGTGGAACGCCCGCTGCCAGCCGGCGTCGCCGACCCCGGGCGGCAGCGGCACGTTGACGGCGGTGCCCTCGGCGCCCGGTCCGCCGGTCTCGTCCGGGAACCCGGTTCCGGGGAACAACGCGAGCGGCGTCTCGTGCAGGCTGATCGTGAGCACCCGCGGATCGCGGTAGAAGATCTCCTGCACGCCGTCGCCGTGGTGCACGTCGACGTCCACGTACGCGATTCGCTGCGCGCCGAGGTCGAGCAGCCGGGCGATGGCCACCGCCGGGTCGTTGTAGACGCAGAACCCGGCGGCCCGGGCGGGCATCGCGTGGTGCAGGCCGCCTGCGACGCTCACCGCGCGCCGGGCCTCGCCGCGCCACACCGCCTCGGCCGCGGCAGTGGTGGCGCCGGCGATCAGCGCGCTCGCCTCGTGCATCCCGTCGAAGACCGGATTGTCCGAAGTGCCGAGACCGAAGCCGGCGAACAGCGGGTCACGCGGCGCGGACCGGACCGCGTCCAGGTAGGCCGGATCGTGGACGCGGGTGAGCAGCGCGTCGTCGGCCGGCTCGGGCTTGACCAGCCGCACGCCGGGCCGGTCCAGCACACCCAGCTCGCGGGCGAGCGCCATGGTCAACTCGACCCGGACCGGGTCGAGGGGATGGTCGCCCATGTCGTAGGCGAGGAGCGCCTCGTCCCACACCACAACCGTGTCGTCGGCCATGCGGCCATGGTCGCACGTGGGCCCGGGTGCGCCCACCTGACGTGCGCTCACCGGCCGGACGTGCCACCGGTCGCGACCGGACGGTCCGGGTCGGCCACCCACTCGCTCCACGAGCCGACGTACAACGCGGCGTCCGGGCGACCGGCCAGGTGCAACGCGAGCACCGCCTGCGCGGCGGTCACCCCGGAGCCGCAGTACGCGCCGACCGGCGTGTCCGCGTCCACCCCGGCGGCGGCGAACCGTTCCCGCAGTTCCCCGGCGCCGGGGAAGCGGCCCTGCGTGACGTACTCCGGGGCGGGCACGTTGACGGCGCCCGGCACGTGCCCGGCGACCGGGTCGACCGGCTCGTGCTCGCCCCGGTAGCGCGGCGCGGCCCGTACGTCCAGCAGCACGCCGGGCTCGGCGGCGGCGAGCCGGGCGGCCTGCGCGGCGTCGAGCACCGGCAACGCGCCGGGTGCCACAGTCACGTCGCCGGGCGCCGGAGCGGGCGCGCTCGTGTCGACCGGCAGCCCGGCGGCCGTCCAGGCGGGGAAGCCGCCGTGCAGCACCCGCACCTGCCGGTGCCCGGCCCAGCGCAGCGTCCACCAGGCGCGGGCGGCGGACATGCCGTCGCCGCCGTCGTACACCACCACCGGATGACCCGCGCGGACGCCCGCGGCCCGCAGCGCCGCCTGCAACGCCGCCGGGTCCGGAAGCGGGTGCCGCCCGGCGGCGCCGGGCGGCCCGCACAGCTCGGTGTCCAGGTCGACGAAGACGGCGCCGGGCAGGTGGCCGGCGGTGTAGTCGTCGCGCCCGGGCGGGCCGGCCAGCCGCCAGCGGACGTCGAGCAGGGTCGGCGGGTCGGCGTGATCGAGTTCGGCGGCGAGCCGGTCGGGCTCGACCAGCAGGTCTGCGGTGGCGGACATACGGTCCAGTCAACACCATCCGGCGCATCACCTCCGGCTTCGCCTGCGTCGATGGTCGGTGGTAACGGGTACCATCGGAGCCCAGGAGGCCGCAGACGTGAAGCACGACCTTGTTGACACCACCGAGATGTACCTGCGCACCATCCTCGAACTCGAGGAGGAGGGGGTGCCGCCGCTTCGTGCCCGCATCGCCGAGCGGCTGAAGCAGAGTGGCCCGACCGTCAGCCAGACCGTCGCCCGCATGGAGCGCGACGGCCTGCTCACCGTCGAGGGCGACCGGCACCTGACCCTCACGCCGCAGGGCCGCAGCACCGCCGTGTCCGTGATGCGCAAGCACCGGCTGGCCGAGCTGCTGCTGGTCAACGTGATCGGGATGCCCTACGAGGAGGCCCACGAGGAGGCCTGCCGGTGGGAGCACGTGATGAGCGACGCGGTGGAGAAGCGGGTCTTCGACCTGCTCAACCGCCCGACCCGCTCGCCGTACGGCAACCCGATCCCGGGCCTGGAGGAGCTGGGCGACCCGGGCCTGGTGCCCGCCGACGCCGTCGAGGGTGAGCGCAACCTGGCCTTCCCCGGCCTGTCCGGCACCGTCGTGGTGCGGCGGATCTGCGAGAGCGTGCAGACCGACTCGGACGTGCTCCGGCAGTTGCACGCCGCCGGCGTCGACCCGGGTGCGACGGTGACTGTGGCGCAGGAACGCGACGCCGTCTCGATCGACCGCTCCGGTGACCGGGTCCGGCTGCCCCGCGAGGTGGCGTCCCGGGTGTTCGTCGCGGCCCGCTGACTCTCCGGCGGCCCTGACGTCCCGTCAGAGCTGCTATGGCGACCTCCGGTCAGAGCTGCTATGGCGACCTTCGGTCAGAGCTGCCTTGTGTCGATCACCTTGGCCAGCGTGACCAGCTTGCCGGCCGTCTTGTCCGCCTCCGCCTTCGCGGTGCCGGGCGGGGCGGTCCAGCGCAGCGTGGCGAGCCGGCCCTCGGTGGCCAGCCAGCCGACCTCGGCGGCCGGTCCGGACTTCGCGGTCTTGGGCAGCGTGCGCCGGTAGGCGGCCTTGCCCAGCTTGCTGATCTTCGCCGCGCCGCTGGGCTGCACGTCCAGGGTGAACGTCGCAGCGTCGATCGACGTCTCCGTCACCGACAGCGTCAGCTCCGGCAGCACCGCCCTCGCCGCGCGGACCACACAGGTGTGGGTGTCGCCCCGCTCGGTGGCCGCCGCCACATCGAACGTGCCGCCGGTGTGCTCGGCGATCACCGCGAAGTCGAGCAGCCGGCACGCCCCGCCCGAGGACGCCGCCGCCACCGGGACCGGCGGGGGCGGAGCGGGCGGTCCGGCCCCGGTCGGCGCCTCCTCGGCGCAGCCGGCGGCGAGCAGGACGGCCGGAACGGCCAGCCAGATTCGGGCGCGCACGGGAGACCTCCGCGGTCGGCGGCGGGTCCGACCCGCCGGAGTTCCGTCGGACACCGTACGGGGTGCCCCAGCGGGGACGGAAGCCCCTAATCGGCCACGTACGGACAGTGCCGGCAGCCTCGCCCGCAGCACGTGCCACGCCTCGCCAGGAACCCGGCGCTGAGCACGAACAGCCCGGTCTCCGGGTCCAGGTAGCCGGCCTCCCCGGCGGCCAGGGCGGCGGCGTGCACGGCCAGGATCCGTTCCCGCTCGGGATGATCCGGCGACAGCCGCGACGGGTGCGGCTCGGTCAGGGGCCGGTCCGCCAGCTCGTCACGCACCGCTGAAGTCTACGGAGGGCACCGCACCGGACCCCGTGCCCGCCCCGGTCACGCGATCAGGTCGCCGGGCGAGCAGGAACGCCTGGGGCTGCCGCTCGCCGTCGGCCGGCGCGCGGACCGTCGTCGCCGTCACCGCGAACCCGGCCGCCGCGAGCTGCGCGGCCAGCCGCTGCGGCGACAGCCAGTAGACGTCGTACCCGACCCGGTGGCCGTATGCCTGCTCCCGGCGGTCGAGCCGGTCGCCGGCCTTCACCGCGAGCAGCAGGTGGCCGCCCGGGACGAGCACCCGGTGGAAGCCGGCGAACACCTCCGGCAGCAGGTCCGGTGGCAGGTGGATGACCGAGTACCAGGAGACCAGCCCGGCCAGCGACCCGTCCGGCACGGTCAGCTCGGTCAGCGAGCCGACCTCGAAGCGCAGGTCCGGGTACGTGCGCCGGGCCACCGCCACCATGCCGGGCGAGAGGTCGACCCCGCTGATGTCGAGGCCGAGCCGGTGCAGGTGGTCGGTGACACGGCCGGTGCCGCACCCCACCTCCAGCACGGGCCGGCCCGGCCCGACCGTCTCGGCGAACGCGGCCAGCAGGGCCCGGTCCAGCGGTGGTTCCACCACGTCGGGCAGCAGCCGCGCGTAGTCCTCGGCGACGGTGTCGTAGGCGGCGCGCGTCTCGACCAGCCAGGCAGGTTCGGTCACGCCCGCCGACCCTAGTCGCCGCCGGCCCGGCTCGCCCGACCTTGGTTGATCATGAAGTTGACGGCCGTCGCGCCCGGCGTGTCGCGCCGTCAACTTCATGATCGACGAGGACAGAACGGGTGGGTCAGCGGAACCAGGTGAGGGACTGGCCGTGGCCTGTCGTCCAGGCCACGGGGTGGCCGTCGAGGGCCAGGACGTTGTGGAAGCCGTCGGCGGGTGGCTCGGGCAGATCGGCGTGGGGCAGCACCGACGGGTCCTCGTTGGCGATCCAGTGGCCCGGCAGGCTCCGGACCAGCGCGGTGAACGCGTCCCGCCGTGGTGGCGGCACCTGGTAGAGCACCGAACTGTGGAACACCACGAGCGTCGCCCCAGCCGGGGCCTGCGCCGCCAGCGCCGGCAGGTCGTCGACCAGGTCACCGCGTACCAGCAGGGGCGGGTCGGCCGCCGCGATCGCCGCCGCGGCGCGCAGCCGCTCCCGGCGGTGCCGGTGTTCCGGCCAGATCAGCGCGTCCAGCCAGGCCACGTCGGCCGGGGCGGTGACGTCGAGCGGGTTCACGTCCAGCCCGGCCCGCCACACCACCTCCGGGCGCCGCCGCGGCGGCTCGGCGCCGGTCAGGTCGCAGTCGAGCACCGGCTCACCCCCGCCGAGATGCCGGTCGCCGTAGCGGTAGGCGTACCGGTCCGGGTAGAGACACAGCCCCGCGGACGCGCCGACCTCCAGCAACGCCAGCGGCTGAGGCAACGCGGCGAGCACCGGCAGCAGCACCGCGCAGCGCCCGGCCTCGTTCGTCTGCGTCGCCCGCATCCGCATCTGCGCCGCGACATCCGGCCAGTGCGCGATCACGTACGCGCGGAACGCCGCCGGGTCGTCCACCGGCCCGCCGCGCAGCCGCACCACCCCGAACAGCAGGTTCGGCTGACGCTTAGCCGGCGGCAGCGTGTCGAGCAGGGCGAGCAGCTCCGGGTCACCGGCCACCGCCCGCGACAACCGCTCGTACGCCGGGGACACGCCGCGCGTCTCCCGCTCGGCGAAGACCCGATAGATGTCGGTCGTGCTCATCCCCCGAGCATTCCAGCTCGCGTACACGATGGGGTGTGACAGTGAGCACGCGCGAGCGCGGCAGGGAAGTCCCTGCCGCGCTCGCGTCTTCGGTCGTGCGTCAGCTGCAGCCGCTGGTGGAGCCGCAGCCCTCGCAGACGTAGCAGCTACCGGCGGGCCGCATCTTGGTGCCGCAGGTGAAGCAGAGCGGCGCGTCGGCGGCCTTGCCGATCACGGCCTCCAGCAGTTCGGTGCTGGAACCCACCGACGGCGCGGGCTTCACGGCCGCGGCGTCGGCCATCTCCTGCGCCGGCTGCGCGATCGGGCCGGTCTTCGGCTCGGGCGCCTCGACCGGGGCGGAGGCGGCCATCGCGGTGAGGTCCGCACCGCTCGCCTCCGCCTCCGCCTCGGCCGCGAGCTGGGCGGCTCGCTCCTTGGCGGTGAAGATGCCCAGCTCGGCGCGGCGGTCGTACGGCAGGAAGTCCAGCGCCAGGCGACGGAAGATGTAGTCCATCACCGAGGCGGCCATGCGCACGTCCGGGTCGTCGGTCATGCCGGCCGGCTCGAAGCGCATGTTGGTGAACTTGCTGACGTACGTCTCCAGCGGGACGCCGTACTGGAGACCGATGGAGATGGCCACCGAGAAGGCGTCCATCACGCCGGCCAGGGTGGAGCCCTGCTTCGACATCTTGAGGAAGACCTCGCCGAGGCCGTCGTCCGGGTAGGACGAGGCGGTGAGGTAGCCCTCCGCGCCGCCGACCGAGAACGAGATGGTCTCCGACGGGCGCTTCTTCGGCAGCCGCTTGCGCACCGGGCGGTACTCGACGACCTTCTCCACGACCTTCTCCGGCGCGGCGGCCGGGGCCTGGGCCTCGACGGCGCCCTTGCTCGGCTTGGCAGCCGACAGCGGCTGGCCGACCTTGCAGTTGTCCCGGTAGATCGCCAGCGCCTTCAGGCCGAGCTTCCAGCCCTCGAAGTAGATCTTCTCGACGTCCTCGACGGTGGCCTGCTCCGGCATGTTCACCGTCTTGGAGATGGCGCCGGAGATGAAGGGCTGGACCGCCGCCATCATCCGCACGTGACCCATCGGCGCGATCGAGCGCTCGCCCATGGCGCAGTCGAAGACCGGGTAGTGCTCCGGCTTGAGGCCCGGGGCGTCCACCACGTGACCGTGGTCGGCGATGTGCTCGACGATCGCCTCGACCTGCTCCTCGGGGTAGCCGAGGCTGCGCAGGGCGCGCGGCACGGTCTGGTTGACGATCTGCATCGAGCCGCCGCCGACCAGCTTCTTGAACTTCACCAGGGCCAGGTCCGGCTCGACACCGGTGGTGTCGCAGTCCATCATCAGGCCGATGGTGCCGGTCGGGGCGAGCACGCTGGCCTGCGAGTTGCGCCAGCCGTGCTTGTCACCCAGCTTGTTGCCCAGCGTCCACTGCTTGGTCGCCTCGCGCTGCACGGCGGTCGCCACGGTGCCGGTCGGCTTGATCGCGTCGTTGGCGGCGGCGTGCTTGCGCATGACCCGCTTGTGCGGCTCGGCGTTGCGGGCGTAGCCGTCGTACGGGCCGACGATGCCGGCCAGCTCGGCGGACCGGCGGTAGGCGGTGCCGGTCATCAGCGAGGTGATCGCGGCGGACACCTCCCGGCCCTGCTCCGAGTCGTACGGCAGGCCGGAGGCCATCAGCAGCGCGCCCAGGTTGGCGTACCCGATGCCGAGCTGCCGGTAGGCGCGGGTGGTCTCACCGATCTTCTCGGTCGGGAAGTCGGCGAAGCAGATCGAGATGTCCATCGCGGTGATGACGAACTCGACCGACTTGACGAACTTCTCCACCTCGAAGCCGCCGTCGGCGCGGAGGAACTTCATCAGGTTCAGCGAGGCCAGGTTGCACGAGGAGTTGTCCAGGTGCAGGTACTCCGAGCACGGGTTCGACGCGGTGATCCGCCCGGTCTCCGGGCAGGTGTGCCAGTCGTTGATGGTGTCGTCGTACTGCAGGCCCGGGTCGGCGCACTCCCACGCGGCCTGGGAGATGGTGTGGAACAGCTTCTTGGCGTCGATCGTCTCGATGGTCTGCCCGTCGAGCCGGCCGCGCAGGTCGAAGCCGCCGCCGTTCTCCACAGCGGACATGAACTCGTCGGAGACGCGGACCGAGTTGTTGGCGTTCTGGTACTGCACGCTCACGATGTCGGCGCCGCCCAGGTCCATGTCGAACCCGGCGTCCCGCAGCGCGCGGATCTTGTCCTCCTCGCGCGCCTTGGTCGCCACGAACTCCTCGATGTCCGGGTGGTCCACGTCGAGGATGACCATCTTGGCCGCACGCCGGGTGGCGCCACCGGACTTGATGGTGCCGGCGGAGGCGTCCGCGCCGCGCATGAAGCTGACCGGGCCGGAGGCGGTGCCGCCGGAGGAGAGCAGTTCCTTCGAGGAACGGATGCGGGACAGGTTGACCCCGGCGCCCGAGCCGCCCTGGAAGATCCGGCCCTCCTCCTTGTACCAGTCGAGGATGGAGTCCATCGAGTCGTCGACGGAGAGGATGAAGCAGGCACTGACCTGCTGCGGCGACGGCGTACCGACGTTGAACCACACCGGCGAGTTGAAGCTGAACACCTGGTGCAGCAGCATCCAGGTCAGCTCGTGCGCGAACACCTCGGCGTCGGCCGGGGTGGCGAAGTAGCCGTACTCCTCACCGGCGGTGCGGTAGGTCTCGACCACCCGGTTGATCAGTTGCTTGAGCGACCACTCCCGCTCCGGGGTCCCCACCGCGCCCCGGAAGTACTTGGTGGTCACGATGTTCGCCGCGTTCACCGACCAGGACTCGGGGAACTCCACCCCGCGCTGCTCGAAGTTGATCGAGCCGTCCCGCCAGTTCGTCATGACGACGTCGCGGCGCTCCCAGGCGACCTCGTCGTAGGGATGCACCCCCTCGGTCGTCCAGACGCGCTCGATCTTCAGCCCCGCCCCGGCCTTGTTCCGTGACCTGCTGGTCGTCACGCCCTCGCCCCCCTCGTCGGCACGGTCACCCACCGCGCCTCGTGTACCTGTCAGAAACCCGAAAATGTCAGCTGATCGCGCCGGCGGCGTCCGCCGCACCGGCACCGGCGCCCTCCCGGGCGCGCGCGGCGGCCCGCAGCGTCTCGATCTCGCGCTCGAAGTCGGCGAGCGAGTCGAAGGAGCGGTAGACGCTGGCGAACCGCATGTAGGCCACCTCGTCGAGGTCACGCAGCGGGCCGAGGATGGCCAGGCCCACCTCGTGGCTGGGGATCTCGGCCGCCCCCTTGGCCCGCACGGTCTCCTCGACCTTCTGTGCCAGCAGCGCGATCGAGTCGTCGTCGACCGGCCGCCCCTGGCACGCCTTGCGCACCCCACCGATGATCTTCGTACGGCTGAACGGCTCGGTCACCCCGCTGCGCTTGACCACCGCGAGCACCGCCTCCTCGACGGTGGTGAACCGCTTGCCGCACTCCGGGCACGACCGTCGCCGCCGGATGAGCTGGCCGTCGTCGGCCTCCCGCGAGTCGACCACCCGGGAGTCGGCGTGCCGGCAGTACGGACACCGCATTCGCCCGACCTCCTGTCGTCGATCGCGGGCACACCTACCGGCTCGCGGGCACGCGTCGACACGGCGGAGCCATCGTCGGATGACCGTCGCCGAGTGCGCGGTGCGGGAGTGCGTTCGGTAGTGGAACCCAACCTGTGGGCAACTTACGCCCGTGTGACTACTACATCTAGGGGTCGACCGTATGCCGAACCCCAAGCGAGGTCAAGTTGGTCGGCGTGTCCGGCGCGTCATCCGCATCACGCCCGGCGCGCCGCCACCGAGGAGCCCAACGGACGGCCTCCCGCGCCGGTCACGGGCGGCGGGGATAGAACATCCGTTCGAGCGACGTACCCTTCTATCAGAACACCAGTTCGGAAATCCAGGAATTCGGCGCGACACGCCGACAGCAGGTCGTACAGATGTTTGAAAATGGCCGATCTCACCTATACGGTCAGACCACACGCACCACGAGCCGACGAGGCACCCCAGCGCCGACCAGGGAGGGACGGACGTGACCGAGGACCGGGCCAGCCGGCAGAAGAACCCGCAGCCGAACGACGGGGCGGGTCCTCCGGCGACCCGTCGCCCCCGCACCGCCCGCAGCCGCACCGCCCCCGCGGCCGTGCGTCCGGTCACCCCGGTGGTGAGCAGCTTCCCCGACCCGGCGACGGTCGACCTGACCGCCCGGCAGCGACGGATCCTGGAGTTCATCCGCAACTGGGTCGAGCGCCACGGCTACCCGCCGAGCGTGCGCGAGATCGGCGAGGCGGTCGGGCTGGTGTCCCCGTCCAGCGTCGCCTACCAGCTCAAGGAGCTGGAGAAGAAGGGCTTCCTGCGCCGCGACCCGAACCGGCCGCGCGCCGTCGACGTCCGCGCGCCGGGCGAGGCCGACGACGAGGCGGCCCGCGCGCAGCGACCCGCCCCGGCGTACGTGCCGATGCTGGGCCGCATCGCCGCCGGTGGGCCGATCCTGGCCGAGCAGGCGGTGGAGGACATCTTCCCCCTCCCCCGCGAGCTGGTCGGCGAGGGCGAGGTCTTCATGCTCCAGGTCAAGGGCGACTCGATGCTCGACGCGGCGATCTGCGACGGCGACTGGGTGGTCGTCCGGCAGCAGCCGAACGCCGAGGTCGGCGACATCGTGGCCGCCATGCTCGACGGCGAGGCGACGGTGAAGACCTACCGGCGGCGCGACGGTCACGTCTGGCTGATGCCCCAGAACCCGGCCTTCGACCCGATCCCGGGTGACGACGCCACCATCATGGGCCGCGTGGTCGCGGTGCTGCGCCGCATCTGAGGCGACAACGACGAAGGGGGTGACCGGCGATCGGTCACCCCCTTCGTCGTGTGCTCTCAGTAGCGGTCGCCGCGGTACTCCCGGCCACCGGACACCGGCCCGTACTGGCCGCGCTCGTCGTAGCCGTCGTCGCGCCTGCCGCCACGCGGGTCCTGGCCGCGACGAGGCGGCTCGGCCCGGCCGGCCTCCCCGCGCGGGGCGCCGCCGTTCGGCTGGCCCCGGTGCCCCGGCCCGCCCGGGCCGCCGCCGTAGCCGCCGCCCCGGCCACCCCGGGGCGCACCGCCGGGACCGGCCTGGCCGCCACCGCCGTACACGCCGCCGCCCTGGCCGCCACCGCCGCGACCGCCGCCGGCCGGGGCGCCGCCGCCGTAGACGCCGCCGCTCTGGGGACGGTCCGGGCCCGGAGGACGGCCACCACCCTGGGGACGGCCACCTCCCTGCGGGCCGCCGCTCTGGGGACGGCCGCCGTACACGCCGCCGCCCGGCCGGCCACCACCACCACCGTAGACACCGCCCGACGGCGGCCGGTCACCGTTGGCGCCGCCGTACACGCCGCCCTGACCACCGCCGCCGTAGACCGCGCCGCGGGGCGGGACCTCCGGCCGTTCCGCCGACGGGAAGCCGTTGTTCACCGGGAACTCGCCGCTGCGCTCGGGCTCGTCGGCCGGCGCCCTGGGCGCCGGCTTGCGCCGCGCCCGCAGGATGCCGAACACGCCCGCGCCGACCAGCAGCGCGCCGAGCACCCCGACCGCCGCGATCAGGTACGTGATCTCGTCGAGCGAGAGCCCGTCGATCCAGGACTTCTCGGCGGCCGCCTTGGTCTCGGCCTTGCCGCCGTTGGGAAGCGCCTCGGCGCCCGTGGTGGACGGGGTGTAGCTGAGGATGTCGATCGGGTCCGACTCGTCGAGCGTGCCGCCGTCGGAGACGGTGACGAACGTCTTGCCGTCCGGGGTGTAGGAGATCGCCTCGCCGAACGGGTCGGCGAGCGGGGTGACCCGGGGCTTGCCGGTGGTGATCGCCTTGACGATGTCGCCGCCGGTCACGTCGAACTCGAACGCGTCGGCGTACGTGCGCAGCACGACCTTGCTGCCGTCCGGTGAGCGGGCCGCGCCGGTGATCAGCGCCCGGCCGGGCGAGCCGAGCTTGTTCTCGGTGCTCGTCTTCGGGAGCGTGACCTCGCCGACCTTCTTCATCGGGATCGGCTCGGTGTCGCCTCCCGCCTTCAGCTTCACCGTCGGGGTGTAGATCTCCGACTTGCCGGAGAGCTCCTTGGTGATCACCAGCGGCATGTTGTCGTCGCCGACGAGCAGGGCCTCCGCGTCGTGCGGTTCCTTGCCCGGGTAGCTGAGCCGGTGCAGCACCGGCTGCTTCGAACCGCTCACCGGCATCGTCCAGACCGCGACCCGCTCCCGGCGGGTCTTCTTCTCGATGTTGTCGCCGGTGTCGGCGATCCAGAGGGTCTTGCGGTCCGGGCTGAGCGCGAGGTCCTCGGTGTCGAGCGGCCCGTCACCGGAGTAACGGACCTCCTTGTCCACCTTGCACTTGGTGTCCAGGTAGAAGACCCGCTTGCGGCTGGGGTCGTCCGAGCCGTCGTTGATCACGACGTACCCGTTGCTGGTGGCGACGAGGCCGGACAACTCGCGGAGGCGATTGTCCTCGACCGTGCACTTCTTCTTGGGCGCTGCGGCCAGCACGGGGGCCGCGGCGGGAGCCGCCGGGGCCGGCCCGGCCGGCGCCACGACCGCGCCGACCAGGCCGAGCGCGAGCGTGACCGAGGAGACAACGTGCCGCATGACGCTCAGTGTCGCACGGCGCGGGTTTCCGGCGGGTGACGCCGGACGGCTCACCGCCCGGCGCCCACCCGCTCGTCACTGGTCAGCCGGTCACCCGCCCGGTACGGCGCGAGCTCGGCGGCCAGCCCCTCGCTGACCCGCACGTGCACCAGGGTGCCCTCGGGCAGGTGCGCGGTGCTCAGCACCTCACCCTGCCGGTGCACCCGGGAGACCAGGTCACCCCGGTCGTACGGGAGCACCGCGCGCACCTCGACGGCCGGCCGGGGCAGCCGCCGCTCGACCGCCTCGCGCAGCTCCTCGATCCCGCGCCCGCTGTGGGCGGAGACGAAGACCGCATCCGGCCAGAGCCGCTTGAGGCGCAGCATCGTCTCCTCGTCGGTGGCGTCGGTCTTGTTCACCACCAGTAGTTCCGGCAGCCGGTCGGCGCCCACCTCGGCGAGCACCTCGCGGACCGCCCGGACCTGCTCCTCCGGATCCGGGTGGGTGCCGTCGACCACGTGCACGACCAGGTCCGCGTCGGCGACCTCCTCCAGCGTCGAGCGGAACGCCTCGACGATCTGGTGCGGCAGGTGCCGGACGAACCCGACCGTGTCGGACAGCGTGTAGAGCCGCCCGTCGGACGTGGTGGCCCGGCGGGTGGTCGGGTCCAGCGTGGCGAACAGCGCGTTCTCCACCAGCACCCCCGCCCCGGTCAGGCGGTTGAGCAGGCTGGACTTGCCGGCGTTGGTGTAGCCGGCGATCGCCACCGCGGGCACCGCGTTACGGGTACGCCGGGCGCGCTTGGTCTGGCGTACCGTCGCCATGCTCTTGATCTCGCGGCGCAGCCGCGCGATGCGGTGGCGGATGCGCCGCCGGTCGGTCTCCAGCTTGGTCTCACCGGGACCGCGCAGGCCCACGCCGCCGCCGGCGCCACCGCCGCGGCCGCTACCACCGGTCTGCCGGGAGAGCGTCTCGCCCCAGCCGCGCAGGCGCGGCAGCAGGTATTCGAGCTGGGCCAGCTCGACCTGCGCCTTGCCCTCCTTGCTCTTGGCGTGCTGGGCGAAGATGTCCAGGATCAGGGCGGTCCGGTCGACCACCTTGACCTTGGTGCGCTGCTCCAGGTTGCGCAGCTGCGACGGCGACAGCTCACCGTCGCAGATGATCGTGTCGGCGCCGGTGGACAGCACCACCGCGCCCAGGTCGTCGACCTTGCCGCGGCCGATGTACGTGGCCGGGTCGGGCCGGTGACGACGCTGGATCAACCCTTCGAGCACCTGCGAGCCGGCCGTCTCGGCCAGCGCCGCCAGCTCGGTGAGGCTGTTGTCGGCGTCGGTCTGGGTGCCCTCGGTCCAGACACCGACCAGGACGACCCGCTCCAGCCGGAGCTGGCGGTATTCGACCTCGGTGATGTCGGTGAGTTCGGTGGAGAGGCCGGGGACCCGCCGCAGCGCCTGCCGCTCCGACAGCTCGTACTCACCTGTGGTGGCCTCGAGCTCGTCGTCCGTGTAGGGATGGAAGGTCTCCTGCTCGCGCAAACTGCGTCTCCTGTCCGTTATGTGCATCGCCGAGAATTTTCGGCGCGTGACAGCAATCCTGACATGTGACAACGCCGGGCGCACCTGTGTTATGCCCGTGACGCTACCGACGGGTAGCGGGGGCGGATGCCGGGCGACCTGGGCGGGCGAGTAGAAATGCCAGTCGAGCCGCTCAGCGCCGACGGAGGAGTTTCTCGTGGCCAACACCCGACTGCCGAGTGCCGGATTCTCCATCACCATCCGGATCGCGGTACCCGCCGACGCCTCCTCCATCGGCCGCCTCACCACCGCCGCCGGCGAGGCCGGGGCCATCGTCACCGCGCTGGACGTGGTCGACTCCGACCCCGCCCACGTGATCGTCGACCTCACCTGCGACACCGCCGACGCCGGACACGCCGACCAGGTCGTCGACGCGCTCACCGCGCTCGACGGAGTGGACGTGCGCAAGGTCTCCGACCGCACCTTCCTGCTGCACCTCGGCGGCAAGATCGAGGTGACCCCGAAGGTCGCGCTGCGCACCCGCGACGAGCTGTCCCGCGCGTACACCCCGGGCGTGGCCCGGGTCTGCATGGCGATCGCGGAGAACCCGGCCGACGCCCGCCGGCTCACCATCAAGCGCAACACCGTCGCGGTGGTCAGTGACGGCACCGCGGTGCTCGGCCTGGGCAACCTCGGCCCGGCCGCGTCGCTGCCGGTGATGGAGGGCAAGGCCGCGCTGTTCAAGCGCTTCGGCGGGGTGGACGCCTGGCCGGTCGTGCTGGACACCCAGGACACCGACGAGATCGTGGCGATCGTCAAGGCGATCGCGCCCGCGTACGGCGGCATCAACCTGGAGGACATCGCCGCGCCGCGCTGCTTCGAGATCGAGGCCCGGCTGCGCGAGGCGCTGGACATCCCGGTCTTCCACGACGACCAGCACGGCACCGCGATCTGCGTGCTGGCCGCGCTGACGAACGCGCTGCGCGTCGTGGGCAAGCAGCTCGCGGACGTCCGGGTCGTGGTCTCCGGCGCCGGCGCGGCCGGCACCGCGATCATGAAGCTGCTGCTGCGCCAGGGCGTGGGCGACATCATCGCGTACGACCGCCAGGGCGCCCTGCACCGCGGCCTGCCGGACCTCAACCCGGCCTGGCAGTGGCTGGCCGAGAACACCAACAAGGAGAACTACTCCGGTGACCTGGCCGGGGCGGTACGCGGCGCGGACGTGTTCATCGGTGTGAGCGCGCCGAACCTGCTCACCGGCGAGGACGTCGCCCAGATGGCGAAGGACTCGATCGTCTTCGCGCTGGCGAACCCCGACCCGGAGGTGGACCCGCGGGAGGCGCGCAAGTACGCCGCAGTGGTCGCCACCGGGCGCTCGGACCAGCCGAACCAGATCAACAACGTGCTCGCCTTCCCCGGCGTGTTCCGCGGCATGCTCGACGCGCACGCCGAGGAGTTCACCGAGGAGATGGCGCTCGCCGCGGCCCGGGCCATCGCGGACGTGGTGGGCGAGGACAAGATCAACCCGACGGTAATCGTGCCGAGCGTGTTCGACTCCCGCGTCGCACCGGCGGTGGCCGCCGCGGTGCGGGCCGCAGCCCAGAACCCGGCCGCCACGCCGGCGCCCGCGGCCGACCCGGGCCCGGCCGACCTGCCCGAGATCGCCGCCAACGCCAGCGCCACCCCCTGACCCGCTCCGCGCCGACCTCGCGCCGGGACTCGCGCGCGAGATCTTGGAAGGAAACGGCCCTCATAGGGGCCGAAATCTTCCAAGATCTCGTGCATGCCTTCGGCAAGCCGTTCGCCCCCGTTGACCAAGGAGTTTGCGTCCCCTGGGGGCCAGAAATCCGCCGCAAACTCCTTGATCAACCGTGAAGGGCGCCCAGGGCGGACGGGGTCAGGGTGCCTGTGGCCACCAGGACGGCGGGGCCGGACAGCCAGCAGGAGTCGGCCGTCACCGTGACCGTGAGGCGTCCGCCTGGTACGTCCACAGTCACCGTGCCGATGTCCAGGCCGCCGTCGCGCAACGCCACCGCGGCCACCGCGCACGCGCCCGTGCCGCAGGAGAGCGTCTCGGCCGAGCCGCGCTCGTACACCCGCATCAGCACGTGCCCGTCGGTGCCGTCGACCGGCTCGCCCGGCGTGGTGAACTCGACGTTCACCCCGGCCGGGAAGATCCCGGCATCCACCCCGGGCGCGCGGGTGAGGTCGAGCGCGGTCAGCTCCAGCGCGGCGGGCAGCGCGCACACCAGGTGCGGGTTGCCGACGTCCACGGCGGTGCCGGGCAGCGTCAGCCCGCCGAGCGTGGCGGTCGCCGTGTCGTACAGCCGGGGGCGGCGCATCTCGACCGCCACGTCCGCGCCCTCGACCCGGGCGCGCACCAGACCGGCGCGGGTCGCGATCGGCAGCGTCCCGCCCGACGGGGCGGCCAGCGACCGGTCCAGCAGGTAGCGCACGAACACCCGGGCGCCGTTGCCGCACATCTCGGCGAACGAGCCGTCGGAGTTCCAGTAGTCCATGAACCACTCGGCCTCACCCGCGAGCGCGACGCCCTCGGGGTGCTCGGCGGCCCGTACGACGCGCAGCACGCCGTCGCCGCCGAGCCCGCGCCGCCTGTCGCAGAGCGCGGCGACCAGGCCGGGTGTCAGGTCGAGGGTGCCGTCCGGGTCGGGCAGGATGACGAAGTCGTTGCCGGTGCCGTGACCCTTTGTGAACTCCACGCCCCCATCATGGCCGATGCTCGGCGACCACCCGCAGGGCAGTGTCGAGAAACGCGGGCGACGCCGAGTCCAGCCAGTGCACGCGCGGGTCACGCCGGAACCAGGAGCGCTGCCGCCGCACGAACCGGCGGGTGGCGCGGATCGTCTCCTCGTACGCCTGCGTCTCGGTCAGCTCCCCGGCCAGGAACCGCAGCACCTGCTGGTAGCCGAGCGCCCGGCTCGCCGTCCGCCCCTCGGGCAGCCCTTCGCCGACCAGCGCCCGCACCTCGTCAACCAGGCCGTCGGCCCACATCCGGTCCACCCGCAGCGCGATCCGCTCGTCCAGCGCCCCGGTGTCCAGGTCCACGCCGAGCTGCACCGACGGGTAGTACGGCGTGGGCGACGGCAGCGACGCGGTGAACGGCGCGCCGGTCAGCTCGATCACCTCCAGCGCCCGCACGATCCGCCGCCCGTTCGTGGGCAGGATGCTCGCCGCCGCGCCCGGGTCGGCCTCGGCCAGCCGCGCGTGCAGCGGCAGGGGGCCGACCGCCGCGAGTTCCGCCTCCAGCCGCTCCCGCAGCGCCGGGTCGGTGCCGGGGAACTCGAACTGTTCCAGCACCGCCCGCACGTACAGCCCGGAGCCGCCGACGAGCAGCGGCACCCGTCCCCGGGCCAGGATGTCGTCGACCGCCGCGCGGGCCAGCGTCTGGTACTCGGCGACGCTGGCCGGCGCGGTCACCGGCCAGATGTCCAGCAGGTGATGCGGCACGCCCTCGCGTTCGGCCGGCGTGAGCTTGGCGGTGCCGATGTCCATGCCCCGGTAGAGCTGCATCGAGTCGGCGTTCACCACCTCGCCGCCGAGCGCGTGGGCCAGCGCGATGCTCAGCGCCGACTTCCCGGCCGCGGTCGGCCCGACCACGGCGATGACGCTCACGCCCGCTCCCAGTTCGCCACGAAGTAGGCAACGCCGTAGGGGGCGCGGTGGTAGCTCAGCTCGCCGCGCCAGTCGCCGCCCGCCGCGCCGACCGCGCCGGCCAGCACCTGCCACGGCGCCCGCCCGGCGACCCTCAGCTCCGCCGACAGCTCCGGGTCCAGGCCGAGCAGGGCGTCGGCGTCCGCACCGGCCAGGGCAACCGCAACCCCTTCGTCGTACGCCTCGGCGCGCGGATCGTCGTACCCCGGCGCCTTGACGCCCCGGCAGGCGGACCCGTCACCGAGCACGAGCAGCGCGACCCGCGGGTCGTTGTCGAGGATCAGGCTCGCGCCGAACGCCGCGCACTCCGCCGGCGTGGCGTCGTGCGCCACCGACCGGGCCAGCCGGGGCAGCTCGGTGCCGGAGCGGTTCAGCAGCCACGCGCCGACGGTCAGGCTCAGCGGCAGGCGGTCCCCGCCCGCGCAGTTGACCTTCCAGAGCCGCACGTCCCGGTCCAGCCCGTACGGGCGAAGCGAACCGTGCTCGGCGGAGTTGAACCGGACGGTCTCCGGCCCTCCGCCGACGAGCAGGATCGCCTCGGGCTCGGCGGCGAGCAGCCGGGCGACAGCGGCGTCGGCGGCGGCGCGCAGGTCGTCCAGCTCGGGCGCGGCGGCGCCGGCCAGCTCGGGCACGATAAGCGGCGGGTGGGGGCAGACGGCGGCGGCAACCAGTGGCACGCCCCAAACCTATCGGGATCTCCCGGTGCGTCCCCGCGCCGATCCGGTCATCGAGGGCGTACAACACCGTATGGTCACGGTCGGCGACAGGCGCTCGACACGGACGGGGGCGGACCTGTGACAATGCCGGGAGAAAGTTTGCTGCGCCGTGGCGGCGAACGAGGGGGCTGTCCCCTCGACGCCGGGAGAACGAGGATGGGCACATGAGCGACTGGACTGCCTTCGGACGGGTCGACGAGGACGGCACCGTCTACGTCAAGACCGCCGAGGGCGAGCGGGTGGTCGGATCCTGGCAGGCAGGGGCACCGGAGGAAGGGCTCGCCCACTTCGCCCGGCGCTACGCCGACCTGGTGACCGAGGTCGATCTGACCGAGGCCCGGCTCAACTCGGGCGCGGCTGACGCCGGCCACTCCCTGACCACGATCCGCCGGATCCGTGGGTCGCTGGCCGAGGCGCACGTCGTCGGCGACATCGACGCCCTTGCCGCCCGCCTGGACAAGCTGGCCACCGTCGCCGAGGAGAAGGCCGGCGAGGCCAAGGCGGCCCGCGAGGCCGCCCGGGGCGAGGCGCTGGCGCGCAAGACCGCCCTCGTCGAGGAGGCCGAGAAGCTGGCCGCCGAGTCGACCGGCTGGAAGACCGCCGGTGACCGCCTCAAGGAGATCCTCGACGAGTGGAAGACCATCCGCGGCGTCGACAAGAAGACCGACGGTGAGCTGTGGAAGCGGTTCGCCGCCGCGCGGGACGGCTTCACCCGCCGCCGGGGCGCCCACTTCGCCTCCCTCGACCAGCAGCGCAAGCAGGCGCAGACGGTCAAGGAGGAACTGGTCGCCGAGGCGGAGAAGCTCAAGGACTCCACCGACTGGGGCGTCACCGCCGGTCAGCTCAAGGACCTGATGGCCCAGTGGAAGGCCGCGCCGCGCGCCGCCAAGGAGGCCGAGCAGAAGCTCTGGGAACGGTTCCGCGCCGCGCAGGACGAGTTCTTCACCCGCCGCAGCGAGGTCTTCTCCGCGCGGGACAACGAGCAGCGCGCCAACCTGGAGCGCAAGCAGGCGCTGCTGGCCGAGGCCGAGGCGCTCGACGTCGACGGCGACCCGAAGGGCGCCCAGGCGAAGCTGCGGGAGATCCAGGCGCAGTGGCACGAGGCCGGCCGGGTCCCCCGCGAGGCCGCCTCCGGGCTGGAGCGCCGGCTGCGGGCCGTGGACGACAAGGTCCGCGAGGTGATGGACTCGGCGTGGCGGCGCACCACCAAGGAGGACAACCCGCTGCTGGCGCAGATGCGCGCCCAGGTCGCCGAGGCCGAGGACCGGCTGGCCCGGGCCCAGGCCGCCGGTGACGCCCGCCGGATCAAGGAGGCCGAGCAGGCGCTCGCCTCGAAGCGGCAGTTCCTCCAGCTCGCCGAGCAGGCCGGCTGACGCGGCAACCCCCGGCCGGGCAGGCCGGCGGACGGACACATCGGGTGAGCCCCCGGCCCTGTCGGCCGGGGGCTCACCCGCGTCCGGACCAGGGTTGACGCATCGAGGTAGGCTGATCAGAATGAGCGGCGGAGCCAGGTTCAGGCACCGGCACGAGGGCACCGACGGCTGATCTCGCCGTCGACGATCGCCGGTGCGACATCTCGCGGGTGGCCGTCCACACGACACGGCCCGGCGCGCGCTGCGCGCGTACTCGATGACGAGCGGGACGTGCCTCCTGGTCCTGCCGCCCGCGGCGCCCGTGCGGCGCGGGCATCCGAAGTGGAGCTTCCATGCACCGACGCACCGCCCTCGGCGGCGCCCTGACGGCGCTCGCCACCGCAGCGGCCGGCGTGCTCGTCGCCGCCGCCGTCTCCACCGCACCGGCCGCCGCGGCGGCCGGTGGCACCGGCACCGGTTACCTGCACACCAGCGGCAACAAGATCGTCGACAGTACGGGCGCGACCGTCCGGCTGACCGGCATCAACTGGTTCGGGATGGAGACCGACAACAAGACGTTCCACGGTCTCTGGTCGAGCAACCCGTGGCGCTCCCAGCTCGACACCATGGCCCGGCTGGGCTACAACACGCTGCGCATCCCGTACTCGAACGACGCCCTCAAGGCCGGCGCGACCGCCACCGGCATCAACGACTTCGTCAACCCGGACCTGATCGGGCTGTCCCCGCTGCAGATCCTCGACAAGGTCATCGACTACGCGGGCAGCAAGGGGATGCGGGTCATCCTGGATCGGCACCGGCCGACGTCGGCCGGTCAGTCGCCGCTCTGGTACACCTCGACGGTCTCCGAGGCGACCTGGATCAACGACTGGAAGATGCTGGCCCAGCGGTACGCCGGCAACACCACGGTGATCGGCGCGGACCTGCACAACGAGCCGCACGCCGAGGGCACCAACCCGGCCGCCACCGGCGCCTGCTGGGGCTGCGGCGACACCGCCCGGGACTGGCGGCTGGCCGCCGAGCGGGCCGGCAACGCGATCCTCGGCGTGCAGCCGAACTGGCTGATCTTCGTGGAGGGCGTGAGCTGTCCGAGCGGCGGCCTGTCGAACGTCTGGGACAACGACCCCAGCAACGACGAGGACTGCGGCTGGTGGGGCGGCAACCTGTCCAAGGCCGGGCAGTTCCCGGTGCGGCTGAACGTGGCGAACCGGCTGGTCTACTCGCCGCACGAGTACGCCACGTCGGTCTACCGCCAGGCCTGGTTCGACGACCCGTCGTACCCGGCGAACATGCCGGCCATCTGGGACAAGTACTGGGGCTACCTCTACAAGCAGAACATCGCGCCGATCATGATGGGCGAGTTCGGCACCACGCTCCAGGACCCCAAGGACAAGATCTGGCTGCAGAATCTGATGGCGTACACCGGCACCGGGGTGAACGGCATGTCGTTCACGTACTGGTCGTGGAACCCGAACTCGGGTGACACCGGCGGCATCGCCAACGACGACTGGACCACGATCAACCAGCCGAAGCAGGACATCCTCACGCCGTACCTGATCCCGCCGACCGGTGGTGGCGGCACCACCAGCCCGTCCCCGACCGGCACGCCGAACACCTCGCCGGCGCCGACAACCCCGCCGCCTCCGGTGACCGGCGGCTGCACCGCCACCTACAAGCAGATCAACTCCTGGGCGGGTGGCTTCCAGGGCGAGCTGACCGTCAAGAACACCGGCACCGCCGCGGTGAACCCGTGGTCGGCCACCTGGACCTGGCCGTCCGGGGTGACCCTTGCGAGCGGCTGGAACGCCACCGTCACGCAGTCCGGCACCACTGTGACGGCGGCCGGGCCGACCTGGGCGTCGTCGCTGGCCCCGGGCGCGTCGGTCACCGTCGGCTTCACCGCCAACGGCACCGCCGCCACCCCCGCCACGGTCAAGCTCAACGGCACCGCCTGCTGATGTAAGGAAGGGCCCCTTATTAACGCCTGCGGTAGAGGAAGGGCCCCCTTTTAACACCGAGTGTTAAAAGGGGGCCCTTCCTTACCGGCGGTCAGTGGGCGGCGCAGCCGCCTACCGGGGCGGGTGCGGCAGCCGGCGCGCCGATCGTCGGCAGACCGAGCAGCACCCCCGGGGTACGCGGAACCTGCCCCGCCTCGGCCGCGTCCCCGGCCCGGGTACGCCGGTGGGCCAGCGGCGCGCCGTCGGCGTTGAGGTGGTGCGGGGCGGCGTACGTGACGACTGTGTGCACGATGTCGCCGGGGCGGATCCGCCCGCCCAGCTCACCGGTGGCGAAGTGCACGAGCCGGCCGTCGCGGGCCCGGCCCGACATCCGGCCGGTGCGCTCGTCCTTGCGGCCCTCGCCGACCGCCACCAGTACCTCGACGGTCTCGCCGACCAGCTTCTTGTTCTCCGCCCAGGTGATCTCCTCGACGCAGGCGATCAGCCGCTCGTAGCGCTCCTGCACGACCTGTTTGGGCAGCTGCCCGTCCATGGTCGCGGCCGGGGTGCCGGGGCGCTTGGAGTACTGGAAGGTGAACGCCGAGGAGAACCGCGCCTCCCGGACCACGTCCAGCGTGCGGGCGAAGTCGGCCTCGGTCTCGCCGGGGAAGCCGACGATGATGTCGGTGGTGATCGCCGCGTCCGGCATGGCCGCCCGGACCTTTTCGATGATCCCCAGGTACTTCTCCGACCGGTACGAGCGGCGCATCGCCCGCAGGACGTCGTCCGAGCCGGACTGCAACGGCATGTGCAGCGAGTGGCAGACGTTCGGCGTCTCGGCCATCGCGGCGATCACGTCGTCGGTGAAGTCCTTCGGGTGCGGGCTGGTGAACCGCACCCGCTCCAGCCCGTCGATGTCGCCGCAGGCGCGCAGCAGCTTGCCGAACGCGTACCGGTCGCCGAACTCGACGCCGTAGGAGTTGACGTTCTGCCCGAGCAGCGTCACCTCCAGCACGCCGGAGTCGGCCAGCGCGCGGACCTCGGCGAGGATGTCGCCGGGGCGGCGGTCCTTCTCCTTGCCGCGCAGGGAGGGCACGATGCAGAACGTGCAGGTGTTGTTGCAGCCGACGGAGATCGAGACCCACCCGGCGTACGTCGACTCGCGCCGGGTCGGCAGCGTGGAGGGGAACACCTCCAGCGACTCCAGGATCTCGACCTCGGCCGCGGCGTTGTGCCGCGCCCGGTCCAGCATCGCCGGCAGCGAGCCGATGTTGTGCGTGCCGAAGACGACGTCCACCCAGGGCGCCTTGCGGACGATGTCGCCGCGGTCCTTCTGGGCCAGGCAGCCGCCGACAGCGATCTGCATGCCGGGATGCTTGGCCTTCACGGGGCGCAGATGACCCAGGTTGCCGTAGAGCCGGTTGTCGGCGTTCTCCCGGACCGCGCAGGTGTTGAACACCACCACGTCGGGCTGCTCGTCGGCCTCGGCGGCGCGCACGTAACCGGCGTCCTCGAGGAGGCCGGAGATGCGCTCGGAGTCGTGCACGTTCATCTGGCAGCCGTACGTACGCACCTGGTAGGTGCGCGGGCTGCCCGCGGCTGCGGTAGTCATGACCCGCACAGCGTATCCGGGTGGAGCCGGTCGTATCGAACGAGGAGGAGCCGTGTGCCGCAGCATCAAGACCCTGCGTGAGCCGTACGTCCCGGTGGTCACCGAGGAGGACATCCGCGCCGCCGCGTTGCAGTACGTCCGGAAGATCTCCGGATTCCGTACCCCGGCGGCGCACAACGCCGCCGCGTTCGACGCCGCGGTGGACGCCGTGGCCGCCGCCACCGCGACGCTGCTCGAGCAGCTCGTGGTGCGGGGGCAGCAGCCGGCGGCCCGGGGCTGAGCCCGGGGCCGCCACCGCTCGCCGCCGGTGGGGGCACGGCGGCGAGCACCGGTCACGGGCGCCCGCCGGCGCCCGCGCTCAGGCGGCGGCGAGCGCCGGGGCGACCGTGTCCGGCGCCCAGCGCGACCGGTGGCACTGCGACCAGCCCCGGCAGCGCGCGTCGGCGACCGTGCAGAGCCGGTGGTGGCTGAGCACCTCACCGTCGTCGGTGTCGGCCACGTCGAAGTGCACCGGCCGGATCGTGCCGTCCGGCGCGACCAGCAGGTGCCGCCCGGCGTCCAGCGTGTCATCGCGCATCAGGCAGTTGCGGCCCAGCAGCCGGGCCAGCGCCGCGAGGGCGGGCAGCTCGGGCAGGCCGTCGGGCACGCCGTAACAGTCGACCACCGTGCCGTACAGCCCGGGCGCCTCCCACACGTCGCAGACCACCGCGTACGCGGGGAGCCGCATCGGGTCGGCGACGGCCATGGGCATCACCACCCGGCCGAGTGCCTCGGCCAGTGCCGGGTAGACCTCTACCGGCGCGCCGCCGTCGATTCTCCAGTTCCACAGCTCGGTCATGCCGCCTCCTCGCTGCGCTCGTTCCACCGGCCTCCGGATCGGGCCTTAAAGACGATGGTGGGGTGCATTTGACCTCAGCCGGGCGCAAGTTACCGGTCTGTGACCATTCCGGGCAAAATTCCCTCGGGCGACGTTGCCCAGAGTAGCTGGAAGATGACAGTTTATCGGGTACGGTGCCGCGCCGGCGGCCCAGCCGCGCCGCGAATCGCAGCTCAGCGCACCCGGATCAGGTGCTCCGAAGCCGGCAGCAGCTCACCGATCACGGTGCCGCCCGGCACCTCACCGGCGACCAGCAGTCCGCCGGAGGTCTGCGCGTCGGCGAGCAGCAGCCGCTCCCCCTCGTCGGCGCCGCCGAAGTCGGTCCACGGGGTGACCCACTCCAGGTTGCGCCGGGTGCCGCCGCTGACGTACCCGTCGCGCATCGCCTCCCGCGCACCGGGCAGGTACGGCACCGCCGCCGCGTCGATCGCCACCGTCAGGCGGCTCGCCCGGGCCAGCTTCGAGGCGTGCCCGAGCAGTCCGAAACCGGTCACGTCGGTGCCGCAGCGGATGCCCGCGGCCACCGCCGCGCGGGCCGCGTCCCGGTTGAGCCGGGCCATCGACTCGACCGCCTCGGGGAAGCGCTGCCCGGTCTGCTTGTGCCGGGTGTTGAGCACGCCCACGCCGAGCGGCTTGGTCAGCGACAGCGGCAGTCCGGCCCGCCCGGCGTCGAGCGTGATCAGCTCCTCCGGCCGGACCACACCGGTGACCGCCAGGCCGTACTTCGGGCCGTCGTCGTCCACGCTGTGCCCGCCGGCCAGGTGACAGTTCGCCTCCCGGGCCACGTCCAGACCGCCGCGCAGAACCTCGCGGGCCATCTCCGGCGGCAGCACACCGCGCGGCCAGCAGAGCAGGTTGAGCGCGACGAGCGGGGTGCCGCCCATCGCGTACACGTCGGAGAGCGCGTTGGCGGCGGCGATGCGCCCCCAGTCGTAGGCGTCGTCGACCACCGGGGTGAAGAAGTCGGCGGTGCTCACCAGACCCGTACGCTCGTCCAGCCGGACCACCGCGGCGTCGTCGCCGTTCTCCAGGCCGACCAGCAGGTCGGCCGAACCGCCGGTGGCGCCGAGCCCGGCGACCATCGCCTCCAGTTCGCCGGGCGGGATCTTGCAGGCGCAGCCGCCACCGCGGGCGTAGTCGGTCAGCCGGATCGCGTCGGTCATCGCCTCATGATCTCCGGCCTGCGGCTTCGGCGCCAGTCGGCCCACCCGGACGGTGACGAAATTCGGACGGGCCGGTACGCCGGTGACCGGTGTTACCGCTCCGTGACCAACTGAGTTGCGTTCCGCCATGTCACCCCGCCTACAGTTGCCCAACCGGGGGTCGACCGACCCCCGAATTCCGCCATGGACGACAGGGACGGTGGACGACGTGACGACGGGCGACCCGCTGATCGTGCTCGACGGGGTCAACAAGTGGTTCGGGCCGCTGCACGTGCTCGACGACGTGTCCCTCTCCGTCGGCCGGGGCGAGGTGGTCGTCGTGATCGGCCCGTCCGGCTCCGGCAAGTCGACGCTGTGCCGCACCATCAACCGGCTGGAGCCCATCGACAAGGGCACCATCACGTTCGACGGGCAGCCGCTGCCGGCCGAGGGCAAGCCCCTGGCCAAGCTGCGCAGCGAGGTCGGCATGGTGTTCCAGTCGTTCAACCTCTTCGCGCACAAGACCATCCTGGAGAACGTCACGCTGGGGCCGGTCAAGGTCCGCAGGGAGAAGCCGGCCGCCGCCCGTGAGCGTGGCCTGGCCCTGCTGGACCGTGTCGGCATCGCCAACCAGGCGGACAAGTACCCGGCGCAGCTCTCCGGCGGCCAGCAGCAGCGGGCGGCGATCGCCCGCGCGCTGGCCATGCAGCCCAAGGCGATGCTGTTCGACGAGCCGACGAGCGCGCTGGACCCGGAGATGGTCGGCGAGGTGCTCGACGTGATGACGTCGCTGGCCCGTGAGGGCATGACCATGGTCGTGGTCACCCACGAGATGGGCTTCGCCCGGCACGCGGCCAACCGGGTCATCTTCATGGCCGACGGCAAGCTGGTCGAGGACGCGCCGCCGGCCGAGTTCTTCGCGAACCCGCGCAGCGAGCGGGCCAAGGACTTCCTCTCCAAGATCCTCACCCACTGAGCGCCCGTAGTGGAGTCGTCCCGTCGACTCCGTCGAAGAAGGAGA
Source organism: Micromonospora sp. CA-248089 (assembly GCF_050948515.1). Lineage (NCBI taxonomy): Bacteria > Bacillati > Actinomycetota > Actinomycetes > Micromonosporales > Micromonosporaceae > Micromonospora > Micromonospora sp. CA-248089. Next base: position 1,607,743 of record NZ_CP192016.1, on the reverse strand, counting down.
TGAATATGCGTTACAAGCGCGTGGCGGCGATGGCCATGATGGCCTCGCTCGCCCTGACCGCGGCCGCCTGCGGCAAGGAGGGGGACCCCGCCCCCAGCGGCGGCGGCAACGCCAGCGGTGGGGCGCAGGGCGACAGCTGCAGCAGCTCGGGCGTGACCTTCACCCCCAAGACGGACGCCAACGTCGCCGGCAGCCCGGCCTTCGAGAAGATCAAGTCGGCCGGCAAGGTCGTCATCGGCGTCAAGTTCGACCAGCCGAACCTCGGCTACAAGGACGCTCAGGGCAAGCGCTGCGGCTTCGACATCGAGATCGCCCAGTACGTCGCCAGCACGCTCGGCGTGGACCCGGCGAAGATCGAGTACAAGGAGATCGCGTCCGCCAACCGCGAGACCGCGATCAAGGGTGGCGAGATCGACTACTACGTCGGCACCTACTCGATCACCGACAAGCGCAAGAACGACGTCTCCTTCGCCGGCCCGTACTTCGTCGCCGGCCAGGACCTGCTGGTCCGCAAGGACGAGTCGTCGATCACCGGCAAGGACACGCTCAAGGGCAAGAAGGTCTGCTCGGCCACCGGCTCCACGCCGATCCAGAAGATCCGCGACGAGGGCCTGACCGAGGGCGAGAACATCGTCGAGTTCAAGACCTACTCCGAGTGCGTCTCGCAGCTGCTCGACAAGAAGGTCGACGCGGTGACCACCGACGACGCCATCCTCAAGGGCTACGCCGCGCAGAACCCGGACGAGCTCAAGGTCGTCGGCCAGCCGTTCAGCACCGAGAAGTACGGCATCGGCCTGCCCAAGGACGACAAGGCCCTGCGTGACTACGTGAACGACCAGATCGAGGCGTCGTTCACCGACGGCACCTGGAAGAAGATCTACGACGGCACGCTCGGCAAGTCCGGCTCGCCGGCCACCCCGCCGCAGCTCGAGCGGTACTGACGGTCCGCACCGACGTCGGACCGGGCGGGGAGGTCCTTCCTCCCCGCCCGGTCCCGTCTGGAGAGAGTGAGAGCGAGGTATGGGCGAGTTCTTCCGCGTCCTGACGGACAACGCGAGCCTGTTCCGCGAGGGGTTCTTCAACACCGTCAAGCTGTTCCTGATCGCCGGCGTCGGCAGTCTCGTCCTCGGCATGCTGCTCGGCGCGATGCGGGTGTCCCCGGTGCCCGCGCTGCGGGCGTTCGGCGCCACCTACGTCAACCTGGTACGCAACACTCCCCTGACGCTGGTGTTCGCGTTCCTCGTCTTCGCGGTGCCGAAGCTGGACGTCAACATCGACTACTTCAACAGCGCCTGCATCGCGCTGATCGCGTACACATCGGCGTTCATCTGCGAGGTGGTCCGCTCCGGCGTGAACACCGTCGCCACCGGCCAGGCCGAGGCGGCCCGCGCGCTGGGCATGACGTTCGCCCAGGTGCTGACGCTGATCGTGCTGCCGCAGGCGCTGCGGGCCATGGTCCCGCCCATGATGAGCGTGCTCATCGCCATGTTGAAGAACACCACGATCGCCGCCGGCTTCTCCGTGCTGGAAGCAGGCGCCATCCCGGCGTACATGTCGGAACGGGGTGAGCCGCAGTTCATCGTGCTCACCTGGATCGTCATCGGCTTCCTGATCCTGATCATCCCGCTGGTGGTGCTCCAGCGGATCCTCGAGCGCAAGTGGGCGGTGGCCCGATGAGCAGCAGCAGCGTCCTCTACGACATCCCCGGCCCCAAGGCCCGGATGCGCAACCGGATCCTCGGCATCGTCTCGATCGCGGCGATCGTCGCGCTGATCGCGTTCGTGGTCTACAAGTTCAACCAGACCGGCCAGTTCGAGGCCCGCAAGTGGGAACAGTTCCAGTACGCGGCCGTGCAGCGGGAGCTGCTGAACGGCCTCTGGGCCACGCTGAAGGTCGCCGCCGTCGCCACCGTGCTGGCGCTGCTGTTCGGCGCGTTCTTCGCCAGCGCCCGGCTCAGCGACAAGGTGCTGTTCCGCGCTCCCGCCACATTCGTGGTGGAGCTGTTCCGCGCCATCCCGCTGCTGATCCTGATCTTCTTCGGCTACTACGTGCCGCTGCAGTACGGCTGGCCGATCGACAAGTTCTGGGCGCTGGTCATCGGGTTGACGCTGTACAACGGCTCGGTGCTGGCGGAGATCTTCCGCGCCGGCATCAACGCCGTGCCGTACGGGCAGTCCGAGGGCGCGTACGCGATCGGCATGCGCAAGAACCAAGTGCTCCGGCTGATCCTGCTGCCGCAGGCGTTCCGGTCGATGCTCCCGGCGATCGTGAGCCAGCTCGTCGTCCTGCTCAAGGACACCGCGCTCGGCTTCATCATCACGTACCCGGAGCTGCTCTTCGTGGGCAAGCAGATCGGCGGCCGGCTGGCGTTCGGCCTGCCGTACGTGCCGACGTACCTGATCGTCGCGGCCATCTACATCAGCATCTGCGGCCTGCTGTCGGTGCTGGCCTGGTGGTTGCAGAAGCGGCTGACCCGGCTCCCGCGCACCGCGGCCAAGCCGGTGGTGTCCACGCAGACCGACGGCGGCACCGGCGCCACGCCGCTGTGAGCTGACGGCGTCCGGCGGACACGCAACGGGCGGGTGGGGAACTCCCCACCCGCCCGTTCTCCGTTGTCCGCGCCGCTCAGCGGGCGATCTCGGTGACCCGCGACTCGCGCACCACTGTGACCCGGATCTGACCCGGATAGGTCAGCTCCTCCTCGATCTGCTTGGCCACGTCCCGGGCCAGCACCGCCGCGCCGATGTCGTCCACGTCGTCCGGCTTGACCATCACCCGGATCTCCCGGCCCGCCTGCATGGCGAAGACCTTCTCCACGCCCAGCTTGCCGGCCGCGATCTCCTCGATCCGCTCCAGCCGCTTGACGTACGCCTCGAGGCTCTCCCGCCGCGCGCCCGGCCGCCCGCCCGAGCAGGCGTCAGACGCCTGGGTGAGCACCGCCTCGATGGTCTGCGGCGGCACCTCGTTGTGGTGCGCCTCGATGGCGTGCACCACGTCCTCGCTCTCGCCGTACTTGCGAGCCACGTCCGCGCCGATGATCGCGTGACTGCCCTCCACCTCGTGGGTGAGCGCCTTGCCGATGTCGTGCAGGAACGCGCACCGCTTGATGGTCGGCACGTCCAGCCGCAGCTCGGCGGCCATCACCCCGGCGATGTGCGCGCTCTCCACCAGATGCTTGAGGACGTTCTGCCCGTACGACGTGCGGTAGCGCAACCGGCCCAGCAGCGTGACCAGCTCCGGGTGGATCTCGGTGATGCCGACCTCGACCAGCGCGTCCTCCGCGGCCCGCAGGCACAGCTCCTCCACCTCCTGCCGGGCCAGGTCGTAGACCTCCTCGATCCGGTGCGGGTGGATCCGGCCGTCGAGCACCAGCTTCTCCAGCGTGACCCGGCCGACCTCGCGGCGTACCGGGTCGAAGCAGGACAGCAGCACCGCCTCGGGGGTGTCGTCGATGATCAGGTTGACGCCGGTGACCGACTCGAAGGCGCGGATGTTGCGCCCCTCCCGGCCGATGATGCGACCCTTCATCTCGTCGCCGGGCAGGTGCAGCACGCTGACCACGCTCTCCGCGGTCTGCTCGCTGGCGACCCGCTGGATCGCGTCCACCACGATGTTGCGGGCGCGCTGCTCGGCGCTGCCCCGGGCGTCCGCCTCGATCTCCCGGACGAGCAGCGCGGCCTCCCGCTTGGCCTGCCCCTCGATCGACTCGACCAGCTCGGCACGGGCCGCGTCGGCGGTCAGCCCGGCCACCCGCTCCAGCTCCCGGCGGCGCTGCTCCTCCACCTCGGTCAGCTTCCGCTCGCGCTCGGCCAGGGCGGCCTCCCGGGCGGCCAGCGCCGCGGTGGCGGCGGTGAGCTGCCGCTCCCGCTCGGCCAGCCGCTCCACCTCCTCGGTGTGCAGCCGCTCCCGCTCGTCCATCCTGGCGGCGCGACGTTCCACCTCCGCCGCCTGCTCCCGGGTGGTGGCGGCCAGCACCGCCACCTCGCGCTCGCCGCTGCGCCGCGCGGCGGTACGCAGCTGCTCGGCGTCCGCCTCGGCCTGCTTGTGCGCGCGCTCCAGCACCGTGTCGGCCTCGGCGCGGGCGTCGTCGAGCACCCGCCGCGCCTCCGCCCGGGCGGACTTCGCCTCCGCCTTCGCGGCGGCCGCCTCGGCCCGGGCCGCGGAGGCGGCGGACTTCGCCACGTCGATGGTGCTGTTCACCTCGTCGGCGGCCGTCCGCAACGCCGCGAGGGACTGCTCCTGCCGGTCCTTCTCCGCGATGAACGCCGGGTCCTCCGGCGCGGGTGCCAGGCTGAGCCGCTTGAGGGTACGCACGCCGAACAGCACGGCGCCGACCACCACCACGACGAGCAGCAGCACGACCACGAGGAGGACGACGTCGAAGGCGCTCATCGAGCCGCTCCGCACCGGTACGCGGACACGCCCGTCCGCGATGCTCTGGTGGCCTGCCCGGCGTCGCCGTTCCGCCCCGCTCCGCCGGCCCGCCCGGCGGCAGCGGCCCGCCCGGCGTCGCCGTTCCGCCCCGCTGCGGCGGCCCGTCGGGGCTTCGTCGCCGGGCTGTCGCCCACCGATGAGGGGTCGGGGCCGTGTGGCAGACCGCCGCTGAACCTGTGCCGCCCTGCCATGGCCGCCTCCCCGTGAACGTCGGCGCCGCAGGACACGCGCGAAGGACACGCGCCTGCGGCTTCTGGACGCCCGACCGGAGCGGCTGGCTGTGGGCAGCTTTCCGTCGGCAGTGTCCCGTGCGGGGCACCGCTGACGGCCGGTTGCAGTTGTCGGAGGCTCCGGTGGCTCCGGAGCGCCCGTCAAGGGCCGGTGTAGCTGGCCAAAGTGATGCTGTTCTGTTACGAGATCTATGTTGTGCGCTTAGCCTGCGCTGGTCGGGCAAAGTGAGCCTGTATGGCGAGGCTAGGTCGCGAGGGGCCGTTCGGTCAAGGAGTCATGATCAAACCACCCGGACGGAGAGAAGTTACGGCGTCACTCACTGGTGATCAGATGCCGGACAGGCCAGGACAAACCCCGCCCCTCGGTGCCGCTCCCGACCTGCTCACGCCCCCTCCCCCATCGACGCCGCCCGCCCTCTCCCCGCACGATCATGAGGTTGACGGGCTCGATCATGAAGTTGGCCTGGACAAACCGGATGGGAAATGCCGTCAACTTCATGGTCAACGGGGCTGGAGTGGGCGGGACCGGGGCCGGGTGGGTCAGCGGGTGGCGGCGGTTAGGGCTGTGGTTACCAAGGTGGCGTTGTCGGGGGCCTGGGTGCCGTCGGGCAGCAGCAGCGTGTCCTCCAGGCCGATGCGGGTGTGCAGGCCCCGCCGGACCGCCTCGGCGTACACCGGCCAGGTGGCCGGCCCCTCCCCGTGCAGCAGCACCGATGGGCACTCTGCGGGCAGCGCGGCGAGGATCGCCGCGGCGTCGGCGAGTGCCGTCGTGACCTGCTCGGCCATGCACTCGACGAGGATTCGCCCGGTGGGCGCGGACCAGCGGCGCCAGGCGTCGACAGCAGCCAGGGTCCACAGGCCCGCCTCGACCATCACGCCGCGCTCGTGCAGTGCGGCGGCGACCTCGGCCGCCCCCGGTTCGTGGGCGTTGACCGAGGCGAAGTCGGGCAGCACCGTCCAGGCGCGGACGGCGGCGATCCGCTCGGCCGGATCGGGAACGATCCAGGCGCCGGTGCTCACGCCGACCGGCAGGCCGGGACGGGCGGCCCGGACGGCGGTGACCGCCGCGGCGATCACCGCCGGGTCGAGTGACTCGGCGCCGGTGTCGTCGCGCGGGTGCACGTGCACCGCCGCCACCCCGGCGGCCGCGCAGCGTACGGCGTCAGCCGCCAGTTCGGCCGCGGTGAGCGGCACCGCGGGGTGCTCGTCGCGGCGTCGTGTGCCGTTGAGACACGCCTTCAGCACGGTGGTGCGCCTCTCCTCGGGACGGCAGCCGCGACGAGCGCTGCCGATCGGTCAGTCGAGCCGGCGGGAGTCCAGGTCGTTCTCGGCGTCGGCCATCGCGTCGGCGTCGATGTGCTCGGCGAACTCGGCCGCCTCGGCGCTCTGCGCGGCCAGCGCGTCCTTCACCGCCCGGATCGCGACCCCGGCCGGGTAGCCCTTGCGTGCCAGCATGCCGACCAGGCGGCGGAACACCGCGTCCGGCTCGCCCCTCGCGCTGCGCAGCTTGCGCTCCACCAGGGCGCGGGCGGTCTCCGCCTCGGTCTCCTCGTCTAGCCCGTCCAGGGCCGCGCCGGCCACCTCGCCGTCGACGCCACGCTGACGCAGCTCGTTGGCGAGCGCCCGGCGGGCCAGCCCACGGCCGTTGTGCCGGCTGCTCACCCAGGCGCGGGCGAAGGCCGCGTCGTCGACGATGCCCACCTCGTCGTAGCGGTCGAGGACCTGCTCGGCGACCTCCTCGGAGATGCCCCGGCGCGCCAGCGCACCGGCCAGCTCGGCCCGGGTGCGCGGGCGGACCGCGAGCTGCCGCAGGCAGATCTCCCGGGCCAGCTCGGCCTCGTCGCGCGGCGGAGCCGGAGCCTCCCCTGCATCGGGCTCCGCCGCGCGATCACGGCGCCCCCGGCGAGGCCGGGGCGTACCTGTGGCGTCGCCCGTACGGGGTGGACCGGCATCCCAGCCCCGGCCCGTACGGGCGCGTCGTCCTGCCACGGATCAGCGGATCAGAAGTCGACCGGCGGCAGTTCCGGGCCACCGGCGGCGTCACCGGCACCACCGGTGCCGACGCCGAGCTTCTCCAGGATCTTCTTCTCGATCTCGGCCGCGACGTCCGGGTTCTCGCGGAGGAACTCGCGGGCCTTCTCCTTGCCCTGACCGAGCTGGTCGCCGTCGTAGGTGTACCAGGCGCCGGACTTGCGGATGATCGCCTGCTCCACGCCGACGTCGATCAGCGAGCCCTCGCGGGAGATGCCCTTGCCGTACATGATGTCGAACTCGGCCTGCTTGAACGGTGCGGCGACCTTGTTCTTCACGACCTTGACCCGGGTGCGGTTACCGACCACGTCGGTGCCGTCCTTGAGGCTCTCGATGCGGCGCACGTCGAGCCGGACCGAGGCGTAGAACTTCAGCGCGCGACCACCGGTGGTGGTCTCCGGACTGCCGAACATCACGCCGATCTTCTCGCGGAGCTGGTTGATGAAGATCGCGGTGGTGCCGGTGTTGTTGAGCACGCCGGTGATCTTCCGCAGCGCCTGGCTCATCAGCCGGGCCTGGAGACCGACGTGGCTGTCGCCCATCTCGCCCTCGATCTCGGCGCGCGGCACCAGGGCCGCCACCGAGTCGATGACGATGATGTCGATCGCGCCGGAGCGGACCAGCATGTCGGCGATCTCCAGCGCCTGCTCGCCGGTGTCCGGCTGGGAGACCAGCAGGGCGTCGGTGTCGACGCCGAGTGCCCGCGCGTACTCCGGGTCGAGCGCGTGCTCCGCGTCGATGAACGCGGCGATGCCGCCGGCGCGCTGGGCGTTCGCGACCGCGTGCAGCGCGACGGTGGTCTTACCGCTGGACTCCGGACCGTAGATCTCGACCACCCGGCCGCGGGGCAGACCGCCCACGCCGAGCGCCACGTCGAGCGCGATGGAGCCGGTCGGGATGACAGCCGTCTGCACGACGGGCCGCTCCCCCAGCCGCATCACCGAACCCTTGCCGAATTGCTTGTCGATCTGAGCGAGAGCAAGGTCGAGCGCCTTCTCCCGGTCAGGCCCTGCTGCCATCGTTGCCACCCCTGCCTTCGCCGGCGTCTTTCCTGAGCTTCGCGTCACGCGGGACACGCTAGGCGCTGGGTCCGACAGAAAACCAGCCGACGGGCCGTGAGCTGTGGACGAGCACCCCGCTGTGGACAATAGCCGAACAGGTGTACGACTGGGCAAGCGACACGCGGGATCGATGAAAAGGCTGCTCAGCGTAGTCGGGCGGGCACCCGGTCCGGGTACGCGGCCACCACGGCACGCCACACCACGTGCGTTTGCTCACCGGCCGCAAGCGCCTGCTCGATGGTCCGCCCACCGAGCTGGGACAGCACCTGGTCCCTGGCGATGCTGGCCGCGTAGCCGGGCCCGAACGCCTCCTCCAGCCGCGTCCAGAAGTCGGTCAGCCGCACGTGTTCAGTCCTCCTCGTCGAGTGGCGCCGCGCCGGGACGGCGCAGCGCCAGCGCCACCAGCGGCACCACCGCGATCGCCGCCAGCAGGGTGAGCGTCGGGTACCCCACGGCCCGCATGACGAACCCGCTCGCCGCTGCCGCGCCCGCTCCGGCCAGCCCCATGAGCAGGTCGGACAGGCCCTGCACACCGGGCCGGTCGGCGGTCGGCACCGACTCCGACAGCAGCGTCGAGCCCGCCACCATCGTGCCCGACCAGCCCAGCCCGAGCAGCGTCAGCCCCACCGACAGCAGCGGTGTGCTGTGCCCTGCGGTGCCGGAGACCGCGCACGCGGCCAGCAGCAGGGCCACCCCGCCGAGGATCACCGGCCGCCGGCCGAACCGGTCGGTGAGCCAGCCCACCACCGGCGACAGCGCGTACATGCCGGCGATGTGCAGGCTCAGCACCAGGCCGACCACGGGAAGCACGTCCGCGTCGGAGTGCCACTCGCCGAGGTGCACCGGGGTCATCGACATGACAGCGACCATCACCAGGTGCCCCACCGCGACCGCGGCGATGCCGAGGCGGGCGGCCGGCCGCCCGCGTACCGTGCGCCACGCGGCGACCATGCCACCGCGGCGGGTGACCGCCGGTGCGGCGCCCGGTGCCGGCTCGGCCGCCGTCAGCCGGCGCGCGGTGAGCAGCGGATCCGGCCGGAGCAGGACCAGGAGTACGACGGCGGTGAGCGTGAACGCGACGGCGCTGAAGGCGAACGGGCCGGCCAGCGCCGGCAGGCCCCAGCCCCGGGTGGTGTCGTCGGCGAGCGCGGCGAAGTTCGGCGCGGCCACCGCGCCGATGGTGGTGGCCCACACGACCAGCGAGAGCTGCCGCCCCCGGCGCTGCGGCTCGGCCAGGTCCACCGCCGTGTAGCGGGCCTGGAGGTTGGCCGCCGTGCCGCCGCCGAACAGCAGCATGCCGACGAAGAGCAACGGCACCAGGCGCGTCGCGGTGGCGACCACCACCAGCACGCCGCCGACCGCGCCGACCGCGTACGCGAGGACCAGCCCCGGCCGCCGGCCACGCGCGGCCATGAGCCGGGTGACCGGGATGGCGAGCAGCGCGGCGCCGACCACCCCGGCGCTCTGCGCCAGCCCGGCCAGGGCGGTGCCGGCCACCCGGGCGGCGAGCAGCGCGCCGACCGAGATGCCGATGGTGACGCCGATGCCGCCGATGATCTGGGTGAGGAACAGCAGCCGGACGGTACGCCGCTGGATGCCGGCGACGTCGGGCCGAGGCGGGGCCGGCGCGGTCAGGTCGGTGGACATGCGCGCTCCTGGTGGGGACGGGTGCCCCATCTTCCCGCACCGGCCCGCCCGGCGGGCACCCGGTTTCGCTACAGGCCGAGGCCCCGGCCGATGATCTCCTTCATGATCTCGGTGGTGCCGCCGTAGATGGTCTGCACCCGGCTGTCCAGCCACGCCTTCGCCACCGGGTACTCCGCCATGAAGCCGTAGCCGCCGTGCAGCTGCACGCACCGGTCGGCAACCTTGGTCTGCAGCTCGGTGGTCCACCACTTGGCCTTCGCCGCGTCGGTCACCGAGAGGCGGCCCGCGTTGAACTCGGCGATGCAGTGGTTGACGAACGTCCGCGCGATGGTGACCTCGGTGTCCAGCTCGGCCAGCAGGAACCGGTTGTGCTGGAACCGGCCGATCGGCCGCCCGAACGCCTCGCGGGAGCGGGCGTACTCGATGGTGAGCGCGAGCAGCTTCTCGCAGGCCGCCACCGCGGCGACGGCGATGCTCAGCCGTTCCCGGGGCAGGTTGGCCATCAGGTGGTAGAAGCCGTGGTTCTCGGTGCCGATCAGGTTCTCCGCCGGCACCCGGCAGTCGTCGAAGAACAGCTCGGCGGTGTCGTTGGCCTTCAGGCCGACCTTGGCGAGCCGGCGGCCCCGGCTGAAGCCCGGCGTGCCGCTCTCCACCACGACCAGGCTCACCCCGTGGGCGCCCTGGTCCGGCGCGGTCTTGACCACCACGACCACGAGGTCGGCCATCTCACCGTTGGTGATGAACGTCTTCTGCCCGTTGAGGACCAGGCTGTCGCCGTCGCGCACCGCGCTGGTGCGGATGCCCGCCAGGTCGCTGCCCGCGCCTGGCTCGCTCATCGCGATCGCGGTGACCAGGTCGCCGGAGCAGAAGCCCGGCAACCACCGCTTGCGCTGGTCGCCGGTGGTCAGCTCGGTCAGGTACGGCGCGACCACGTCGTTGTGCAGGCCGAACCCGAGACCCGAGCACCCGGACGCGACGATCTCCTCGTCCAGCACCGCGTTGAACCGGAAGTCGTGCTGCCCGCCGCCGCCGTACTCCGGGTCGACGTCGGGGCCGAGCAGCCCGGCCGCGCCGGCGGCCCGCCAGACCTCCCGGTCGACGATCCCGTCGGCCTCCCAGCGTTCGTGGTGCGGCACCGCCTCCCGGGCGAGGAACCGGCGGCACAGGTCGCGGAACTCGTCGTGGACGGGTTCGTAGAGATGCTGCTCCATGGCGGCAAGTGTGGCACCGCTCAGCCGCCCCGGACAGGGGCGAGCGCCGCTCGCAGCCGGCGCTCCCGGCGGCCGGTACGGACGGCCTCGGCCAGCACCGCGACCAGCACGATGCCGAACCCGGCGGCGGCGAGCTCCCACCCGACGCGGAGCGCGAGCACGATCAGCGGGCCGAGCAGCGCCATGCCCCCGGCGGCCCCGAACAGCGCGCCCCGGCGCACCGCGGAGAGGTTGTCCGCCACCGCCGCACGCCCCGCCTCGGCGGCGGGCGGCTCGCCGCGGCTCAGTGCGGTCTCGGTGACCGCCCAGGCGGCGACCCTGTCCGCCTCGGCGGGGCGCGGCTTTCCGAACCGGCTCAGCGTGAAGAAGAACGCCAATCCCCAGATCACCGCGTTCAGGCCGGCACGAACCACTGCGATTTCCACGGACCCGTCCTGCTCCTCCCAGAGCCGGACGGGCAGCCAGAGGAGGCCGGCGATCAGCATGGACACCACGTAGGGGCCAGGAGAACCCAGCCTGAGCAGCGACACACGAGGTCGGGAGTCCGCCATACCGGGGCCGTACCCCCGCGTGCCGCCCGACAATCTTCTGTGGACGGTGGCGGGCGGACGTGCGGCACGCCAGGATGGCCGGATGAGCACACTCACGGGGAAACAGGTCGCCGAGGCCGGGCTGGACGGGTGGACGTACCTGCTGGGGGCGTTGCAGACGCGCATCCATACCCCCGATTTCGCGGCCGGGCTGGCGCTGGTGGCCGCGGTGGGCGCGGAGGCCGAGCGGGTCGATCATCATCCTGATCTTGACCTGCGCTACACCCATGTGGACGTCCGGCTGTGGTCGCACGACGCGGGCGGCGTCACCCAGCGTGACCTGCGGCTGGCCCGGTTCATCTCGGCGCTGGCCGCCGACGCCGGGCTGACCCTGTCGGCGGCCGGGCTGGCCCGCCTGGAACTCGCGCTGGACACCCCGGAGCACGCCGCGGTGCTGCCGTTCTGGCGGGCGGTCCTGGCCTGGCAGTCACCGGGCGGTCCGGACGACGACGAGGTACGCGACCCGGACGGCGTGCTGCCCACCGTCTGGTTCCAGCGCTCCGGGAGGGACGAGCCCCGGCAGCGGTGGCATCCGGACGTGTGGGTCGACCCGGCCGAGGTGGAGGCGCGCATCGCCGCCGCACTGGCGGCGGGCGGGACGCTCGTCAGCGACGCGGAGGCGCCGAGCTTCTGGGTGCTCGCCGACCCGGACGGCAACCGGGTCTGCCTCTGCACCTGGCAGCAGCGCTCCTGACTCAGCGCAGGGCCTTGGCGGCCACCTTCAGGTCGGCGACCAGGCCCTCGTACGCGACGTCCTGGTTGTCGGCGCGCAGCACCGCCGACGGGTGGATGGTGGCGAGCAGCCGGGCCGCCGGGGCGTCGGCGACCGCGCCCGTCCGGTCCACCGGCACGCGCTCGAAGTCCTCCGGGTGCTGTGCGGCGGCGGGCCAGGGCAGCAGCTCACCGCGCTGCTTCGTCACCCGGAAGCTCGGGCCGAGCAGTGCCTTGGCGGCTGTCGCGCCGAGCACCACCACGATCTCCGGACGCAGCCGGGCGAACTCGGCGACCAGCCAGGGCCGGCAGGCGGTGACGTGCACGCGGTCCGGGGTCTGGTGGATGCGCCGTTTGCCGCGCAGCTCGAACCGGAAGTGCTTCACCGCGTTGGTCAGGTAGATCTGGGCGGGGTCGAGCGCCGCGTCGTCGACGGCCTTGCGCAGCAGCCGCCCGGCCGGGCCGACGAACGGCAGTCCCTTCTGGTCCTCGATGTCGCCCGGCTGCTCGCCGACGAAGACCAAGCGGGCGTGTTCGTCACCGCGCCCGAAGACGGTCTGGGTGGCGTCCCGGTACAGCTCGCAGCCCCGGCAGCCGGTCGCCGCGGCGCGCAGTTCGTCGATGGTGTCCGCCGACGGCGGGATGAACTCCTGCGCTCCGGGTGCGCTCTCGGTCTCGGCCATGCCGATCGTTCTACCCCGTCCGGCGGCGCGCACGCGAGCGGCCCGCCGCGCTGCCGTGAGGTGTCAAGAAGGGGCCCTTCCTATACCGAATGCGTTAACAGGGGGCCCTTCCTTCCAGCAGCCAGGGCGTCGGCGAGCGCGGGGATGTCCGCCTCGTCCAGCGCGCTCACCGAGACGCGCACGGCGGGTGCGGCGGCGATCCGGTACAGGCCGCCGGGGGCGAGCGACCACCCGGCGTCGCGCAGCGTCGTGATCGCCACCGTCTCGTCGGGCACCGGCACCCAGACGTTGATCCCGGTACGCCCGTGCGCGGTCGTCCCGCGCGCGGCGAGCGCGGCCACCAGCCCGTCGCGCCGCCGGTCGTAGCTGTCCGCCGCGCGCCCCACCAGCTCGGCGGTCGCCGGGTCACGCCAGAGCGACACGACCAGCCGTTGCAGCACTGTGGAGACCCAGCCGGCGCCGACCTGGGCCCGTCCGGCCACCCGCGCCACCGTGGCCTCGTCGCCGGCCAGCACCGCGAGCCGCAGGTCGGGCCCGTAGGGCTTGCTCACCGACCGGACGAAGGCCCACGCCGGTGTCGCCCCGGCGAGCGGGTGCAGGGGTACGCGGGCCAGCTCGGCGGCGTGGTCGTCCTCGATCAGCAGCAGGTCGGCCCGGCCGGCGAGCAGCGTCCGCAGCGCGTCGGCCCGGTCGGCGGAGACGGCCGCGCCGGTCGGGTTCTGCGCCCGGCTGGTCACCACCAGCGCTCGAACCCCGGCGGCGAGCGCCGCCCGGACTCCGCCGACGGTGGGGCCCTCGTCGTCCACCGGCACCCCGACGGTACGCAGCCCGAGCGCGGCGATCAGGTCGAGCAGGTTGGCCCAGCCCGGGTCCTCAACCGCCACCGCGTCGCCGGGGCGCAGGTGGGCGGCGAGCAGCCGTTCGATGCCGTCGAGCGCGCCGCCGGTGACGGTGAGCTCGCCGGCCGGCACCCCGTCCGCCGCGAGCCGCTCACGGGCCAGGGCGGCCAGGTCCGGCAGCACGGCGTCGGTCGCGTACCCGCCGGGGGGTCCGATCTCGGCGGCGACCGCGGCCAGGTGCGGCCCGAGCGGGGGCAGCAGCCGGGGGTCGGGCTGGCCGGTGGAGAGGTCGCGGCCACCGGCGAGCGCCGGGGGCAGCAGCGCGGCGCGGCGGGCGGCGACCGGCGGGCGGGGGCGGACCCGGGTGCCGTGCCGGCCGGCGGTGGCGACCAGGCCGCGTTGGCGCAGTTCCTGGTACGCCTTCGACACGGTGGCCGGGCTGATGCCCAGGTCGGCGGCGAGCGCGCGGACCGCGGGCAGGAGGTCTCCCGGGGCGAGGTCACCGGTGCGGACGCCGGATTCGACGCTTGCCGAAATCGCCGCCGAGGTGGAGCCGGTGATCTGATAATGTGCTGCCACAGTTCGGAGATTGTACTAGAACAAAGGTGGGATGTCACGTGTACGCCCCGACCGAACGCACCACTGCCACCCGCACCCGCGACCGGATGCACTACGACCGGGCCACCGCGCACGCGCTGCTCGACGAGGCGTACCACTGCGCGCTGTCGTTCACCGTGAACGGCGAGCCGCGCGTCCTGCCGACCCTGCACGTCCGCATCGGCGAGACGCTCTACCTGCACGGGTCCACCGGCAGCCGGCCGCTGCTGGCCGCCCGGGGCGAGGCCGGACTGCCGGTCTGCGTCGCCGTCACCCACCTCGACGGGCTGGTCTACGCCCGCTCCCAGTTCCACCACAGCGCCAACTACCGGTCCGTGGTGGCCCACGGCACCGCCCGGCTGGTCGAGGATGCCGGCGAGAAGGCCGCGGTGATGACCGCGCTGGTGGAGAAGGTGGCCGCCGGCCGGTCCGCCGACAGCCGCCCGCCGAACCGGCGCGAACTGGCCGAGACGGCCGTGCTGGCGCTGCCGCTGCGGGAGGTGTCGGTACGGCTGCGCACCGGCGGCGTCAACGACGAGCCGGCCGACGAGACGCTGCCGTACTGGGCCGGTGTGGTGCCGCTGCGCCTCACGCCGGGCCGCCCCGAACCCGCTCCCGGGGTGAACGCGCCGGTGCCGGCGTACCTGCGGGCGGCCCGCTCGCCGTGGCACGAGCCGGCGGTGCTGCGCGGCGAGCACGTCGTCCTGGAACCGCTCGACCCCGCCCACGCCGACGAGCTGTACGCCGCGACCGCCGACCCGGAGGTGTGGCGGCACCTGGGCGGTACGCAGCCCGCCGACGCCGCCGAGATGCGCGACGTGGTCGCCACGTACCTGGACGCGCAGGAGCGCGGCGAACAGGTGTGCTGGGTGCAGCGCTGCGCCGTCACCGGCGCGGTGATCGGCACGACCTCCTACTACGAGATCGACCCGGTCCGCCGGTCGGTGGCGATCGGCTACACCTGGCTGGGCCGCCCGTGGTGGCGTACCGGCGTCAACACCGAGGCGAAGCTGCTGCTGCTGGGCCGGGCCTTCGACGACCTGGACGCGGTACGCGTCGTGTGGCACACCGACATCCGCAACGACCGCTCGCAGCGGGCGATCGAACGGCTCGGCGCGAGCCGGGAGGGCGTGCTGCGGCAGCACCGGCAGCGCGCCGACGGCTCCTGGCGGGACACCGTCCTGTACTCGATGCTCGCGCAGGAGTGGCCGAACGCACAGGTCAGCCTGCGGGAAAGGCTTCGCCCGGCGGCACCCGCGGCGTCATGATGTCCGGCGTGCTGGGGATCACCGACATCTGGACGTACGTGCTGGGCACCGTGGCGATCGTGCTGCTGCCCGGCCCGAACTCGATCTTCGTGCTGGCCACCGCCGCCCGCCGGGGCGTGGCCACCGGTTACCGGGCCGCCGCCGGGGTGTTCGTCGGCGACGCGGTGCTGATGGTGCTCTCCGCCGCCGGGGTGGCCTCGCTGCTCCAGGCGTATCCCCCGCTCTACCTGGTGATCAAGTACGCCGGCGCGGCGTACCTCGGGTATCTGGGGCTGGCCATGCTGCGCGGCGCGTGGCGGCGCTGGCGCGACCGCAACGACCCGGCCACGCCGCGCCTGATCGACGAGGTGGAGCCGGCGGACCAGCGGGAGCCGTTCCGGCGGGCGCTGGTGATCAGCCTGCTCAACCCGAAGGCGATCCTGTTCTTCGTCTCGTTCTTCATCCAGTTCGTCGACCCCGGGTACGCGTGGCCGGCGCTGTCGTTCCTGCTGCTCGGGTTGATCGCCCAGGTCGCCAGCGCGCTCTACCTGACCGTGCTGATCTTCACCGGCACGTACCTGGCGGCGCAGTTCCGGCAGCGCCGGCGGCTCGCCGCGAGCGGCACCACGGCGGTGGCGGTGCTGTTCCTCGGCTTCAGCCTCAAGCTCGCCGCCGGCTGAGCGGGTAAGGAAGGGCCCCTTCTTAACGCCTCCGGTAGAGGAGGGGCCCCTTCTTAACAACGCACACGCACGCGCTCACGTCCCGTCGCCGCCTCCGCCACCACCGCCGATGCCCGCGCCGCCGGCCGTACCCCCGAGCCCGTAACCCGGCGCGACCGGCCGGTCCGGCGGGCGGCTGACGTGTGCCGACTCGCGGATCGTGGCCGACCAGTCGGCGTGCGCGGCGGCGGCCGCGTGCCTGTCGATGGCGTGCCGCAGCCAGCCGTCCACGGTGGCCACCCAGTCCCGCTGGTCGGCCCCGGCGTGCCACACGCGGAACCGGCTGATGCTCTGGTGGGTGATCCCGGCCAGGGAGAGCCGCCGGTCCACCCAGAGCAGCACCTCCATGCCGGCCGAGTCGGTCAGCATGATCACTTCGAGTTCGGTCATCGGGCCGGCGTAGAGCGGCGCGGCCCAGAACCCGTACCACTGCTGGAACGGCAACGTCTGCTCCACGCCCGGCAGCCGTCCCTCGCGCAGCCCGGCCTGCCGGATCGCGAAGCCGAGCGTGTCCAGCGCGGCGAGCACGTGCTCCTGGGTGGGCAGCGGGTGAATCAGCACCGGCACCATCGCGCCCTGGTCCACCTCCGGGTCCACCGACACCTCGGTGCGCAGCCCGGTACGCAGGCTCAGCAGCGGCACCCCGCCGTACGTGGTCACCGGTGACTCCCAGGGCAGCGGCACGGCGAAGTCGACGGCCCGCCGCCGTCCGGCCGGCACCACGAACCGTCCCGCGATCGTCCACGTCCGGAACTGCACCAGGCGGCGCGGCGCCTCCGGGTCCTCCGGCTCGACCTGGGTGACCAGCCCGAGCCGGATGTGCCGGACCGGGACGTCCGAGCCGCCGGCGGCGAGCGTCACCCGGCCCGGCAGACGCAGCCCCGGCCGGGTGCTCGGGTTGGGCACCGTGGTGCTCACCGACAGCCCGGTCCAGGCGGAGTCCCTGGACACGCCGGTCAACCGCATGCCGGGGCTTTCCCGCTGCCGGACCGGCCATGCCCGCCCGCACCGGTGGCCGGCCCACCGGACCGGACACCGGCACCGGTCCGCCGGAACGACGCCGGCCCGGCGAGGTGGGGACTCCACCTCGCCGGGCCGGCCGGGATCACGACGGTCAGCGCATCCGGCGGCCTCGCGGCACCGGGTCGGTCTCGTCGTCGAACTCGCCGATGACCTCCTCCAGGAGGTCCTCCAGCGCGACGAACCCGATGGGCCGGGTCGGCCCGCCACCGTTGCTCACCAGCGCGAGCTGCGCCTGCTGCGCCCGCATGGCGGCCACCGCCTCGGTCACCGACGCCTCGGCCGGCAGCGTGAAGGCGTTGGTCATCAGCTCCTCCGCGGTCGCCGGGCGGCCGGTGGTGACGGCACGCACCGCCTCGCGTACGTGCACCAGGCCGCACACCTCGCCGCCGGTGTCGACGACGGCGAGCCGGGACCGGCCGCTGTCGCGGGAGACGTACTCGATCCGCTCGGCGGTCTCGCCCCGGCCCACCGTGACGATCCGGTCGAACGGCTCCATCACCTGCGCGACGGTGGTGCCCTGCAGCTCCAGCATGCTGGTCAGCAGCTGGTGCTGCTCGGCACCGAGCAGCCCGTGTTCCCGGGACTGCTCCAGCAGGATGCGCAGCTCGTCCGGGCCGTGCACCTGGGCGAGCTGGTCCTGCTGCTGCACCCCGAACAGGCGCAGCATCGCGTTCGCCAGCCCGTTGAGCAGGGACAGCACCGGCCGGGCGATCCGGGCGAACGCCCGGAACGGCAGCGCCAGCAGCACCGCCGAACGCTCCGCGTCGGTGATCGCCCACGACTTCGGGGCCATCTCGCCGACCACCAGGTGCAGGAATGTCACCAGCGACAGCGCGAACACCAGCGCGATCACGTGACTGACCGCCGCCGGCAGGCCGACCGCGTGCAGCAGCGGGCTGAGCAGGTGCTCGATGGCCGGTTCGGCCAGCGCGCCCAGACCCAGGGTGCACAGCGTGATGCCGAGCTGTGCGCCGGCCAGCATCAGGCTCAGCTCGCGGACGCCGTCCAGCGCCGCGCGGGCCGCCCGGCCGCCACCGGCAGCCGCCTGTTCGAGGCGGTACCGCTTGGACGCGACGAGCGCGAACTCGGCGGCCACGAAGAACCCGTTGAGCGCCAGCAGCACCACGGAGAAGAACAACGCGAACCCGGGGCTCATGCGGAACCCTCCCCGGTCACGTCGGCGGTCGGCCGCAGCCGCACCGAGTCGGCCACGTGCCGGTCCACCGCCAGCACCTCGACCAGCACCCGCGGGCCGCCGGCCGGTTCGTCGCCGTCCGTGGCGACCGGGATCTCCAGCCGGTCACCGACCTCGGGCACCCGGCCCAGCTCCCGCATCACCAGACCGGAGAGCGTGTCGTACTCGGGCGCCTCGGGCAGCTCGATGCCGGTGCTGTCGGCGACCTCGTCGATGCGCCAGCGCGCCGGGACCACCCAGGAGCCGTCCTCCTGCCGGGCCGCGGCCCGGTCCGGTGGGTCGTCCTCGTCGCGGATCGGCCCGACCAGCTCCTCGGCGAGATCCTCCAGCGTGATCACGCCGGCGAAGCCGCCGTACTCGTCGACCACGCAGGCGAGCTGCCGGTGCCCGGACCGCAGGCGGTCCAGCACCGTCGGCAGCGGCAGCGTCTCGGGCACCAGCAACGGGGGTACGGCCACCGCGCCGACCCGGGTCGTCGCGCGCTCCGCCGGGGGCACCCCGAGCACGTCGGCGATGCCGACCACACCGACCAGGTCGTCGACGCCCTCGGCGCCGCTCACCGGGAACCGGGAGTGGCCGGTGTCGAGCAGCTCGACGATCCGGCTGACCGGCTCGTCGGCCCGGATGGTGTGCACGTCGACGCGCGGCACCATCGCCTCCCCGGCGGTCAGCTCCCGGAAGTCCAGACCCCGGTCCAGCAGGTCGGACATCTCGGCGTCGAGGTGCCCCTCCTCCCGGGACTCGGCGATGATCTGTTCCAGGTCCTGCGGGGTGGCGCCGCTGGGCAGCTCCTCGATCGGCTCGATGCCGATGCGGCGGAGCAGCCGTACGGCGGCCCGGTCGAAGAGCGTGATCAGCGGACCGGCGATCTTCAGATACATCAGGGTGGACCGGGCCAGCGCCCGGGCGAGCGGTTCGGCCCGCGCGATGGCCAGGTTCTTCGGGGCCAGCTCACCCAGGACCATCTGCACGACGGTGGCGATGACCAGTGCGAGCGCCACCGACAGCGGCAGCGTGACCCCGCTGGACAGCCCGGCCAGGCCGAGCAGGTCGGCCAGCCCGGCGCCGAGGAACGGCTCGGCGACGTAACCGACGAGCAGGGCGGTCACGGTGATGCCGAGCTGGGCGCCGGACAGCATGAAGGAGAGCCGCCCGGTCACCTCCAGGGCCCGGGCCGCGGCACGGTCGCCACCGTCGGCGAGCTGCTTGAGCTTGCCACGGTCCACGGCGACGTAGCCGAACTCCTGGGCCACGAAGTAACCGGTGGCGGCGGTGAGGACGGTGATGAGAAGGAGACCGACGAGGATCAACACGGGAGGTTCAGTGCTCCCGGGGTCGTCGGGGAGGGAATTCGCCGGGTATTACCCGGCCGGCTACTGCTGCCCTCCGGGGCAGGAGAGTCGATCATGCGACCCATTTTATCGGTACCCGCTGGACGTTCGCTGAGGGTGCCGGGAAGCCTCCCGCACGTCCGGTTCAGCGTCCGGCCAGCTCGTCGACGTCCAGCAGCGTCCGGTCGACCCGCCCGGAACGGTACGCCGCCCGGCCGATCATCTGCGCGGCCACCGGCGCGGTGGAGAGCTGGAAGATCGCCACCAGAACCAGCATGCCCAGATCCGAGGGGGTACGCAGACGCAGCGCCAGCCCGGCCAGGAGCAGCAGGACGCCGAGCACCTGCGGCTTGGTGGCCGCGTGCATCCGGTCCAGCACGTCCGGGAAGCGCACCAGCCCGATGCCGGCCACCAGGGCCAGCACCGCACCGGCCAGCAGAAGAAATCCGCCCACCCAGTCCGCCAGGGCGGCCGCACTCATGACTCGGCCCGGACCGCGAAGCGCACCAGCGACACCGACCCGATGAAGCCGAGCAGGGAGAGCACCACCAGGACGGGCAGCGTGGTGGCGTGCCGGTTGACGGCGGCCTCCGCCCCAACCGCGGCGAGCATCGCCGACAGCAGCAGGTCGGCGCCGACGACCCGGTCGAGCAGGGACGGGCCGCGGTAGATCCGGGCCAGGGCGAGCAGCGCGGTGGCCGAGAGCAGCACGGTCAACGCGACGGCGAGCAGGACTGTCACGGGTGGTTCCTCCGTTCCACGGGGTCGAGGTCGAGCCGGCGTACCTCGTCGGGAGATCCGATGGCGCGCACGATGCGCCGTTCGACGGCGAGCACGCGCTCGCGGCTGTCGCTGATGTCCTCGGGACCGCGCACGTCGAGCAGGTGCACGTAGAGCACGCCCTCGGCCCGGTCGACGTCGAGGATCAGCGTGCCCGGCACCAGCGAGATCACCTCGGCGGTGAGCGCCAGGTTGAGGTCGGTGCGCACGCGCAGCGGCACCGCGATGATCGCGCCGCGCGGGCGGTAGCCGAAGCGCAGCGCCACCGCGGCCACGTGCACGCTGGCGCTGACCAGCTCCGCGACGAACGTGGCAGCGAAGACCAGCAGCGCGCGGGGGCGGACCCGGCCACCGAACGTGACCGGCGGCAGCGGGAAGAACAGCAGCACCGCCACGCCGACCAGCAGGCCGGCGAGCAGGTTGCCCCAGGACACGTCGCCCCACAGCAGCATCCAGGCCACGACGAGCCAGCCGAGCGCGACCGCCTGGTCCCGCCGCCGCCCGCCCCGGCCGACGGTCGGCGCGGGCGCGTCGACGGCGGGCGCCGCCCGGGGTACGCCCGCGGGCTCCCCGGTCGCGCCCCCGCCCGGGGGCAGGTCGTCGGTCACGGCACGTCCCGGGGCAGGACCGCCCGCACGTACGGGGTGCGCTCCCGCAGGTCGGTCGCCGCGTCCGCGGTGACCTGGAACAGCGGCCCGGCCAGCAGCGTGAACAGCACGCCCAGCGCCACCAGGGCGGTGGTCGCGCCGACCATCATCCCCGGCAGCCGGGCCGGCGGGGTGGCGGTGGCCAGCCGGGGCTCCCGCCAGAACGCGATGTTCCACACCCGGGAGGCCGCGTAGAGGGTGAGCAGGCTGGTGAGCGTGCCGGCCGCGACCAGCACGGCGGGCAGCGTGCCACCGGCCGCCACGCCCGCCTGGAGCAGGCCGAGCTTGCCGAGGAAGCCGGAGAACGGCGGAATGCCGGCGAGGTTCATCGCCGGGACGAAGAACAGCACGCCCAGCATCGGGGCGATCCGCGCCAGCCCGCCGATGCGGCGCAGGTCGGTGCTGCCCGCGCGTTCCTCGACCAGGCCGGCGACCAGGAACAGCGTGGTCTGGATGGTGATGTGGTGCACCACGTAGAAGATCGCCCCGGACAGGCCGGCGACACTGCTCAGCGCCACCCCGAAGATCATGTAGCCGATGTGGCTGACCAGCGTGAAGGAGAGCAGCCGCTTCAGGTCCGACTGGGCGACCGCGCCGAGGATGCCGATCACCATGGTCAGCCCGGCCACCACCATGAGCAGCGTGGCGACCTGACCGCCGGGGAACAGCAGCGTCTCGGTGCGGATGATCGCGTACACGCCGACCTTGGTGAGCAGGCCGGCGAAGACCGCCGTCACCGGTGCGGGCGCGGTCGGGTAGCTGTCCGGCAGCCACGCCGACAGCGGGAACACCGCCGCCTTGATCCCGAACGCGAGCAGCAGCGTCAGTTGCAGGGTCAGGCGTACGCCCGACGGCAGCGCGTCCAGCCGGCCGGCGAGCTGCGCCATGTTCAGCGTGCCGGTGGCCGCGTACACCAGCCCGACGGCGGACAGGAACAGCAGCGACGACAGGATGCTGACCACCACGTACGTCGAGCCGGTGCGCAACCGCACCTCGGTCCCGCCCAGCGTGATCAGCACGAAGCTCGCGGCCAGCAGGATCTCGAAGCCGACGAAGAGGTTGAACAGGTCCCCGGCCAGGAAGGCGTTCGTGACGCCGGCGGTCAGCACCAGGTACGTGGGGTGGAAGATGCTCACCGGCGCGGTCTCCCCGGTCTCCCCCCGGCCCTGGCCGATCGAGTAGAGCAGCACGCACAGCGTCACCGCCGAGGAGACGAGCACCATCAGCGCCGCCAGCTGGTCCGCCACCAGCACGATGCCCACCGGCGCCGGCCAGCCGCCCACCTGCACCACCACCGGCCCGGTCCGGTACGCCTCGATCAGCAGCACCGCCGCCACCACCAGGACGCTGGACAGGCACAGTACGCTCGTCGACCGCTGCAGGCGGGGGCGGCCGGACAGGAGAAGGGTGAGCGCCGCGCCGAGCAGCGGCACCACCACCGGCAGCGGCACGAGCGCACTCATTGGGCCCCACCGTCCCGGTGCAGCCGCCGACGAGCCGGCCCGGGATCCACCTGCTCCGGGTCGTCGTCCGGGCCCTCGCCGCCGAGGTCCGCCGTGGACACCTCGTTGCTCTCGGCGAGCCGGACGATCTGCCGGTCCTCCAGGTCGTCCTGCACCTCGTCGTCGCCGCTGGTGTACCAGCTGCGGTAGGCGACGGCGAGCAGGAACGCGGTCAGCCCGAACGTGATCACCACGGCGGTGAGCACCATGGCCTGCGGCAACGCGTCGCTCATCTCGCCCTGCGCCGTGGAGCCCACGAGCGGGGCGGCGCCGGACCGCCCGCCCAGCAGGATGAGCAGGTTCACGCCGTTGCCGAGCAGGATGACGCCGAGCAGGATCCGGGTCAGGCTGCGTTCCAGCAGCAGCGTGACACCGGCGGCGACGAGCACCCCGACCGCCAGCACCAGCACCATCGTCGGCGCCGCCGCGCCCCTTGTCATGAAGGGCTCTCCCGCTGGACGACCAGACCACGTCCCGCCTCGCCCGCGGCCTCCACGTGCCGGTCCACCTCGGCGCCCAGGCTGCGCAGGATGTCCAGCACCAGCCCGACCACCACCAGGTAGACGCCGATGTCGAAGAACAGCGACGTGACCAGGTAGAAGTCGCCGACCGCCGGCAGCCACAGATTGACCTTCACGCTCTGGAGCACCTCGCCGGTCAGCGCCAGGCCGACCACGCCGCTGCCCACCGAGATGCCCAGACCCGCGCCGAGCACCGTGCCGGCCCCGACCGGCGCCGCCTCGGCCAGCTCGTACCGGCCGCCGGCCAGGTACCGCAGGGCCAGCGCGAGGCCGGCGACCAGCCCGCCGGCGAAGCCGCCGCCGGGGGCGTTGTGCCCGGAGAAGAGGAGGAACAGCGAGAAGATCAGGACGGTGTGGAAGATCAGCCGGGTGACCACCTCGAACACGATCGAGCGCCGCCGCTCCGGCAGCGTCTGCCCGCCGCGCAGCCACACCGTGCGCCGGTCGCCGGCGCGCAGCGCGGCCGGTGGGGGACGGCGGGGACGCGGCCCGGTGCGGGAACGCTCGTAGATCAGGCTGGCCACGCCGGTCGCGGTGACCACGAGCACCGAGAGCTCCCCCATCGTGTCCCAGGCCCGGATGTCGACGAGCGTCACGTTCACGACGTTGCGGCCGTACCCCTCGATCACGGCCAGGTCCGGGAAGTCGGCGGAGATCGACGGCGCCCGCCGCGCCCCGGCCGCGACCAGTGCCAGACCGGCCATCACCACCCCGGCGGCGATCCCGATGCCGCGCCGCACCCAGCGGCTGCGGCGCAGCGGCCGCGCCGAGAAGCGCTCCGGCAGCCGCCGCAGCACCAGCACGAACACGGCGATCGTCGCGGTCTCCACCAGGAACTGGGTGAGCGCCACGTCCGGCGCGCCGTAGAGGACGAACATCATCGCGGTGCCGTAGCCGGTCACGCCGACCAGCAGCATCGCGGTGAGCCGCCGCCGTGCGCCGACCGCGAGCAGCGCGGCGACCGCGATCACCACACAGACCACGAGCTGGGCCGGGTTGTCCCAGGGCGCCAGGTCGACCCGCCACGGCGCGGTCGCGATCATCGCCCCGCCGGGTACGAACACCAGCGCGAGCAGCACGGTGCCGAGGTACTGCGGCAGCGACCCGCGCTGGGTGGCGCCGGTGACCTCGATGGCGAGCCGGTCGAAGCCGTGCGTCACCCACTCGTACCCCTGGTTGCCGCTCACCGGCGAGCGCAGCCGGGCCAGCGCGGGGGCCAGCGGACCACGGACCAGGTGCAGCACCACACCGCCGGCCAGCACGAGGGCGGACAGGCCGAGCGCCGCCGTCGGCCCGTGCCAGAGCGCCAGGTGCTCCTCGACCGGCCCGAACAGCTCCGCGTACGGCTCGACCAGACCGCTCAGCCACCCGGCGGCCGGACCGGCGGCGAGCCCGGCCACGGCGAGCAGCGCCGGGGGTACGAGCATCGCGGCGGGCGGCCGGGCCATCTCCGTGTCCGGCACCCCGGGCCGGGTGACGAACGCGCCCCAGAGGAACCGGATGCTGTACGCGACGGTGAGCGCGCTGCCGGCCACCAGTACGACGAGGACCAGCGGATCGCCGGTGAACGCGGCGAGCGCCGCCTCCTTCCCGACGAATCCGAGCAGCGGCGGCACCCCGGCCATCGAGGCGGCGGCCAGCGTGGCGACGGTGGCCAGCACCGGCGCGGCCCGTCCCACCCCGGACAGTTCCCGCAGGTCACGGGTGCCGGCCTCGTGGTCGAGGATGCCGACGACCAGGAACAGCGCCGCCTTGAACAGGGCGTGCGCCGCCAGCATCGCCACACCGGCCAGCGCCGCCTTCGGTGTGCCCGCGCCGAACACCACGGTGAGCAGGCCGAGCTGGCTGACCGTCCCGTACGCCAGCAGCAGCTTCAGGTCGGTCTGGCGCAGCGCCGCCCACCCGCCGATGACGAGCGTGACCAGGCCGGCGACCACGGTGACCGGCCGCCATCCGCCGACCGGGGCGAGCACCGGGCCGAGCAGTCCGATGAGGAAGATGCCGGCCTTCACCATCGCCGCCGCGTGCAGGTACGCGCTCACCGGCGTCGGTGCGGCCATCGCCACCGGCAGCCAGGCGTTGAACGGGAACACCGCCGACTTCGCCAGGGCCCCGGCGAGGATGAGCAGCACCGCCACGGTCAGGTACCCGCCGCCGGGCAGCGGCGCCGCCGCCACCGCCGACCATCGGTAGCCCCCGGCGTGGTGGCCGAGCAGCAGGAACCCGACGAGCATGGCCAGCCCGCCCAGCGTGGTGACCGTCAGCGCCTGCGCGGCGGCCCACCGGCTGGACCGGCGCTCGGTGCTGTGCCCGATGAGCAGGTAGGAGAAGACGGTGGTCAGTTCCCAGAAGACGTAGAGCAGCAGCAGGTCGTCGGAGACGACGAGGCCGAGCATGGCTCCGGCGAAGGCGACCATGACGGCGGCGAACCGGGCCAGCCCGGCCGACCCGGGCGGGAAGTAGCGGGCGGAGTAGACGAGCACCAGCGCGCCGACGCCGCCGACGAGCAGCAGCATCAGCCAGGACAGCGTGGTGAGCCGCAGCGCCACGTCGAACTGGAGCTGCGGGATCCAGGGGTACGTCTCGACCACCGCGCCGCCGTCGCGTACCGCCCCGGTCTGCGCCGCCGCCCAGACCGCCGTGGCGGCCGGGGCGAGCGCGAGCAGCAGGCAGGCACGCGGGCCCCACCGGCGGACCAGCAGCGGGGCGAGCAGCGCCGCCACCAGGTGCACGATCAGCAGGACGAGCACGCGTACTCCCGGTCGAGGTGACAGCGCGCGAACACGCTGGTGTCACAACCGATCACACGCCACAGAGGCACCGAACCGGGCCGTTTTCCCCAAAACCCACCCTTACCTCCCCCCGCCCACCGACCCCGTCCCCGGTGATCAAGGAGTTCGCGTCCGGGAGCGCGCCGGATTCCGCCGCGAACCCCTTGATCACCGGGGTGGCGGGAGAGGGCGGAGCGGGTGGGAGGGGACGGTCAGGGGGCCGGGTTGGGGGTGGCCAGCTGGCGGGCGGCGCGGTCGACGGCACGCTGGGCGGCGGCCAGGGAGCGCAGCGGCAGCCGGGCGTCGCGGCTCTCGCGGCGCTGGACGAAGTAGTGCACAGCGGCCCGGACCCGGGCGCGGTCGGCGGCGCTGGACCGGGCGGTCGCCAGGATCATCTCGCGCAGCCGTGCGGCCAGTTCCTCGGCCAGCTCAAGGTCGGGACCGTGCAGCCCGGCGCGGAGCGCGGCCAGGCGACTGTCGACCTTGCGGATGAGCACGTCGGTTCCGGAGCCCAGACCTCGGTCCTCGACGGTCATCCACGCCTCCACCCCACGCCGCATCGCGAGTGAAGTTACTTTATGTTGCAGCCCACAAGCAAGCAGTTAAGTAAGACTTAACGGAATAATCGCCCATTCCATTCTTGGACTGCTGCGGGCGGGACGGAACGGTCCGGCGACGGGCCCGGATGTCACACCCGCGCGGCAGGATGGGTGCGTGGCGGACGAGGTGACCCCGTCCGTCCGGCCAGACGGGTCGGGCGGGTCGGGCAGGTCAGGCGGTGTCCTGGCGGAGTTCGGCGCGGCGACCCGGGAGTGGTTCACCGCGGCGTTCGCCGCACCCACCCCGGCCCAGGAGGGCGCCTGGCGCACGGTGGCCGCCGCCCGCAACGCGCTCGTCGTCGCGCCGACCGGCTCCGGCAAGACCCTCGCCGCGTTCCTCTGGTCGCTCGACCGACTCGCCAAGGAGCCGCCGTCGGCCGATCCCCGGCGCCGCTGCCGGGTGCTCTACGTCAGCCCGCTCAAGGCGCTCGCCGTCGACGTGGAACGCAACCTGCGCGCCCCGCTCACCGGCATCCGGCAGGCCGCCGCCCGGCTCGGCCTGGTCCCGCCGGACATCACCGTCGGGATGCGGACCGGCGACACCCCGGCCGACGAGCGCCGGGCCTTCGCCCGCACCCCGCCGGACATCCTCATCACCACGCCCGAGTCGCTGTTCCTGCTGCTCACCTCCGCCGCCCGCGACTCGCTGCGCGGCGTCGACACGGTGATCGTGGACGAGGTGCACGCGGTCGCCGGCACCAAGCGCGGCGCCCACCTGGCGCTGTCCCTGGAACGGCTGGACGCGCTGCTGGAGCGGCCCGCCCAGAGGATCGGGCTGTCCGCCACCGTCCGGCCGATCGACGTGTGCGCCCGCTTCCTCGGCGGCGCCCGCCCGGTCGACGTGGTGCAGCCACCGTCGAACAAGACCATCGAGGTCAGCGTCCAGGTTCCGGTGGAGGACATGACGCGCCTCGACGAGCAGGAGCCACCCGAGGACGACCTGGGCGGCCTCACACCCCGCCGCCCCTCGATCTGGCCGGCGGTCGAGGAACGCGTGTTGGCGCTGATCCGGGCGCACCGGTCCACGATCGTGTTCACCAACTCCCGGCGCAGCGCCGAACGGCTCTGCGCCCGCCTCAACGAGCTGGCCGCCGAGGAGATCGAGGCGGCGTCCGGCCCGGAGGGCGGTCGCGTGGCCCGGGGCGGGGAGCCGGTGCGCGTATCCGATCTGCTGCCCGGCGCCGACGGCCCGCCGGCCGGCGACGAGGCCGGGCTCGACGACGCCGACGGGTTCGGCCCGGTGGCCGGCGGCGGGCCGGCCGACGGCAGCCGGGCCCGGCGCGGGGCGGAGGCGTTCGGCGGGCCGGTGGGGCCGGTGCGCGCGCCTCGGCAGCCCGCGGAGGTGATGGCGCAGTCCGGCGCGGCGGCCGGGGCGCCGGCGGTGATCGCGCGGGCGCACCACGGCAGCGTCTCCCGGGAGGAGCGCAAGCAGATCGAGGAGGCGCTCAAGTCCGGCCGGCTGCCCGCCGTGGTCGCCACGTCCAGCCTGGAGCTGGGCATCGACATGGGCGCCGTCGACCTGGTGGTGCAGATCGAGGCGCCGCCGAGCGTGGCGGCCGGGCTGCAGCGGGTGGGTCGCGCCGGGCACCAGGTCGGCGCGGTCTCGCGCGGTGTCGTCTTCCCCAAGCACCGGGGCGACCTGCTCTCCTGCACGGTGGTGGCCGAGCGGATGGGAGCCGGGGCGATCGAGGAGCTGCACTACCCGCGCAACCCGCTCGACGTGCTGGCCCAGCAGATCGTCGCGATGGTGGCGCTGGAGCCGTGGCGGCTCGGCGACCTCGCCGTGCTGGTCCGCCGCGCGGCGCCGTTCGCGGAGCTGCCCGACTCGGCGCTGCACGCGGTGCTCGACATGCTCTCCGGCCGCTACCCGTCCACCGCGTTCGCCGAACTGCGGCCCCGTCTGGTCTGGGACCGCGCCACCGACGTCCTGACGGGCCGCCCCGGCGCTCAGCGGCTCGCCGTGACCAGCGGCGGCACCATCCCCGACCGGGGTCTGTTCGGCGTGTTCCTGGCCGGCGCGGAGCGGGCCGCGCGGGTCGGTGAGCTGGACGAGGAGATGGTCTACGAGTCCCGGGTGGGTGACGTGTTCCTGCTCGGCTCGTCGTCCTGGCGGATCGAGGAGATCACCCCCGACCGGGTGCTGGTCTCCCCCGCACCCGGGCAGGCGGCCCGGATGCCGTTCTGGAAGGGCGACCAGCTCGGCCGCCCGGTCGAGCTGGGGCGGGCGATCGGCGCCCGGGTCCGGGCGCTGCTGCGGCAGTCCGACACCGACGCGGTGGCGGCGCTGCGAGCCGGCGGGCTCGACGACTGGGCTGCCGGCAACCTGATGACCTACCTGCGCGAGCAGAAGGCGGCCACCCGGTCGCTGCCGGACGACCGGACGGTGGTGGTCGAGCGGTTCCGCGACGAGCTGGGTGACTGGCGGCTCGCCGTGCACTCTGTGCTCGGCGCCCGGGTCAACGGGCCGTGGGCGCTGGCCATCGGCCGCCGGCTGGCCGAGCGGTACGGCGTGGACGCGCAGGTCATGCCCTCCGACGACGGCATCGTGGTGCGCCTGCCGGACACCGCCGACACGCCGCCCGGCGCCGACGTGGTGGTCTTCGAGCCGGACGAAATCGCCCAGCTCGTCGAGGAGTCGGTGGGCACGTCCGCGCTGTTCGCGTCCCGGTTCCGGGAGTGCGCGGCCCGGTCGCTGCTGCTGCCCCGGCGTGACCCCCGGCGGCGGCAGCCGCTGTGGCAGCAACGCCAGCGCGCCGCACAGCTGCTCGACGTGGCCCGCGAATACGCCGACTTCCCGGTCACGCTGGAGGCCGCCCGCGAGTGCCTCCAGGACGTCTTCGACCAGCCCGCGCTGGCCGGGTTGATGCGCGACCTGGCCGCCCGCAAGGTACGCCTGGTCGAGGTGGAGTCCGAGCGCCCGTCGCCGTTCGCCAGGTCGCTGCTGTTCGGGTACGTCGGCGCGTTCCTCTACGAGGGCGACGCCCCGCTGGCCGAGCGGCGGGCCGCCGCGCTGGCGCTCGACTCCGGCCTGCTCGGCGAACTGCTCGGCCGGGTCGACCTGCGGGAACTGCTCGACCCGGAGGTGCTCGCCGAGACGGCACGCCAACTGCGCTGGCTCACCGATCAGCGGCGGCCCCGCGACCCGGAGGACGTGGTCGAGCTGCTGCGCGTGGTCGGTGACCTGAGCGGCGCCGAGCTGGCCGAGCGGGGCGTGCCGGAGTCCTGGGCCGACGAGCTGGCGGCGGCCCGGCGGGTCCTGCGGGTCCGCATCGCCGGCGAGGACCGCTGGGTGGTCGTCGAGGACGCCGCCCGGCTGCGCGACGCGCTCGGCGTGGCGCTGCCCGTCGGGGTCGCGGAGGCGTACCTCGCACCCGTGGCCGATCCGCTCACCGACCTGGTCGCCCGGTACGCCCGCACGCACGGCCCGTTCGCGGCGGCCACCTGCGCGGCCCGGTTCGGGCTGGGCGTGTTCGTGGTCGAGCAGGCGCTGCGGCGGCTCGCCGCCACCGGGCGTGTGGTCTCCGGCGAGTTCGCGCCGGACAGCGTGGGCACCCAGTGGTGCGACGCCGAGGTGCTGCGCCTGCTGCGCCGCCGCTCCCTGGCGGCCCTGCGGCGCGAGATCGAGCCGGTGCCGCCGCGCGCGCTCGCCACGTTCCTGCCCCGCTGGCAGCACGTCGGCTCGTCGGCCCGGGGCGTCGAGGCCGTCGCCGCCGCCGTCGAGCAGTTGCAGGGCACGAGCGTGCCGGCGTCCGCGCTGGAACGTCTGGTGCTGCCCGCCCGGGTCGCCGACTACTCCCCCGCCCAGCTCGACGAGCTGTGCGCCAGCGGCGAGGTGGTGTGGGCCGGCGCGGGTGCGATCTCCGGCGGCGACGGGTGGGTGACCCTCGCGTACGCGGACGTCGCGCCGCTGCTGCTTCCGACGCCGGACGAGGCACTGACGCTGACCCCGCTGCACGAGTCGGTGCTCGACGCGCTCGCGGACGGGCAGGCGCTGTTCTTCCGCTCGCTCTCCGACCGGGTCGGCGCCACCGACGACGCCGCGCTGGCGGGCGCGGTGTGGGATCTGGTGTGGGCCGGTCACCTCACCAACGACACGCTCGCCCCGCTGCGGGCCGCGCTCGGCGCGGGCGGGGCGCACCGGTCCCGGCCGTCGGCGCCGCGCACCCGCTATCGCCGTCCGGGCCGGGTGGCGCTGCCCAGCCGGGGTGGTCCGCCCACCATGGCCGGTCGCTGGTCGCGGTTGCCCGAACGCGACATCGACCCCACCCGCCGGGCCACCACCCTGGCCGACCTGCTGCTGGAACGGCACGGCGTGGTGACCCGGGGCGCGGTCGTGGCCGAGCAGGTCACCGGCGGTTTCGCCGGGGTCTACCCGGTGCTGTCCGCGATGGAGGAACGCGGGGCGGCCCGGCGCGGCTACTTCGTCGAAGGGCTCGGCGCGGCGCAGTTCGCGGTGCCGGGCGCGGTGGACCGCATCCGCGCGCTCGCTGACGAGTCCCAGAGCCGGGGCGGGCCGACGGTGGTGCTCGCGGCCACCGATCCGGCGAACCCGTACGGCGCCGCGCTGCCCTGGCCGGAACGCGTGGTCGACTCTGGCGACGGCGCGGCACCGGCCACCGGGCACCGGGCCGGGCGCAAGGCGGGCGCCCTGGTCGTGCTCGTCGGCGGCGACCTCGTGCTCTACGTCGAGCGGGGCGGCCGGACGATCCTGTCCTTCACCGACGACACCGACACGCTCGGCGCGGCCGGCAAGGCACTCGCCGACGCGGTGCACTCCGGTGCGCTCGGCGCGATCTCGGTGGAGCGCGCCGACGGCGAGGCCGTGCACGCGTCCCCGCTGCGTGACGCGCTCACCGCCGCCGGGTTCCGCGCCACCCCGCGTGGCCTGCGCCTGCGCGGCTGACCGCCCGGAGTTCCGGGGAGCGGGAACGTAGGGTGTGCCGGTGGCCTCGATTCGGGTACGGCAGGCGCGCGACGACGACCGCGACGCGCTGACGGCGCTGCACGAACAGGAGTGGGGCGGCCCGATCGTGGTGGTCCACGACACCCGCTACGACCTGCGTGACCTGCCCGCGCTGGTGGCGGTCGACGACAGCGGCGGGTTCGCCGGGGCGCTGGCGTACCGCGTCGACACCGACGGGCTGGAGGTGGTGAGCCTGGCCGCGTCGGCACCCGGCAACGGCGCGGGCACCGCCCTGCTGGCCGCCGCCGACGAGGCGGCCCGGGCGGCCGGGGCGGACCGGATCTGGCTGGTCACCACCAACGACAACCTGGGCGCGCTGCGCTTCTACCAGCGCCGAGGGCTGCGCATCGTCGCGGTGGACGCGGGCGCCGTGGACCGGGCCCGCGCGGTCAAGCCGACCATCCCGCAGGTCGGTGCGGACGGGATCCCGCTGCACGACGAGCTGCGCCTGGCCCGGCACCTGAGGGTGGCGGACCAGCGATGAGCGGCCCGGACGAACGCGCCCAGGCCGCCGCCGACCGGGGCCGCACGACACCGGACGGCACGCGGCCGGCGGCCGGCGGTCCGCCCTGTGTCTCGCTGACCACCGACTACGGGCTCTCCGACGGGTTCGTGGCGGCGTGCCACGGAGTGCTGGCCCGGCTCGCCCCGGCCGTCCGGGTGATCGACGTGACGCACCTGATCCCACCGGCCGACGTCCACCGGGGCGCGGCGGTGCTCGCGCAGACAGTGCCGTGCCTGCCGTGGGGCGTGCACGTGGCGGTGGTCGACCCGGGTGTCGGCACGACGCGGCGCGGGATCGCGCTCGCCGCGCCCGGCGGACTGCTCGTGGGGCCGGACAACGGGCTGCTGATCCCGGCCGCTGAGGCGCTCGGCGGGGTGACCGACGCGGTGGAGCTGACCAACCCGGACTGGCTCGGCCCGGTCGTCTCCCGCACGTTCCACGGGCGGGACGTGTTCGCGCCGGTGGCCGCCCGGCTGGCACTCGGCGCACCACTGGCCGAGGCGGGACCGGCGGTGGACCCGGGCATGCTGGTCCGGCTGCCGGAGCCGGTGGTACGCGCCGAGCCCGGCGGCCTCACCGCCGAGGTGCTGACCGTCGACCACTTCGGCAACGTCCAGCTCGCCGCGCCGGGCGCGCTGCTCGACGGCCTGCCGTCCCGGGTCCTGGTGAACGGGCACGAAGCGGTCCACGGCCGCACGTTCGGCGACGCCGAACCCGGCACCCTGGTGGTCTACGTCGACTCGGCCGGCCTGGTCGCCATAGCGGTGAACACCGGCCGAGCCGCCGACACCCTACGCACCACCCCAGGCACCCTCATCACCCTCACCACCCCCTAACCCGCACCCCACCCCCACCCCCGCCCGCCCCGCCCCGCCCCCGCGATCTTGCAGTTTCTGCCCCGACACAAGGGATAAATGCCTCACGGGAAGGGCCGAAACTGCAAGATCAACGGGGGCAGGCAGGGCGGGGGCGGGAGGGCGGGAGGGCGAGGGGTCAGCAGCGGGGGACGGTGCCGCCGTAGATCGAGGACAGGTACGCGTGGCTGACGTAGTTGCCGCCGACCAGGCGGTACCACCTCGTCGTGGTGCGGTACGTGCCGGCGATCCGCTGCCCGGTCACGTAGCACTGCACCGGCACGTGGGCGTACGTGGCGGCCAGCCCCCGGCTCGCGTACGAGGTGCCCGCCCCGGCGCGCAGGTTCAACGGCCCGGAGCCGACCACGGCCCGCGCCCCGCCACCGGTCCACAAGAGTGTCACGTCCACCCACGCGTTGTCGGTGAGCCGCAGCCCGTCCCAGAACGTCCCGTCGGCCAGGTCCAGCCCGGCCGGGTTGCGCACGGTACGGCCGAACTGGTCGCGCCCGCCGTTGTAGCCGTTCTGGTACGCCGCCTGCGCCTCCGGCAAGCCGCGCGGCAGGTCCTTCCAGTTCTCCCTGACCGACGCCGGGTTCCACCAGTCGTCGCGGGTGTTCCACGGGCCGACGTCCCAGACCGGGGCGTACTCGCAGCGGCTGCCGCTCGTCGTGCAGACCTTGACCGTGTAGTCGCCGGTGTTGCGCGGCGACAGGCCGCGCCGGGTGGGCAGCGCCGCGAAGTGGTCCCGGGTGCGCACCGTGTGCCCGTTGGCGGTGGTGCCGCCGACCAGGCCGATCCGTGTCGCGTACACCCGGTACGTGAGGGCGGCGGCCGGCTGGACCGCTGTGGTGGCGACCCGGTCGGCGGCCAGGGTCAGGCCGGTGACGGTGGCCTCCGAGGCGGCGCCGCTGGTGGTCAGCACGACGCGTGCCTGCACCCGGCTGACCGGTGCGTCGAAGACCGCCTCGGTGGCGTCACGCCACTCGGTCCAGCCGCGGCCACGCCAGCCGCGTACCTGGGCCACCGCCGTACCCCCGTCGCCGGTGCGGGCGGCGAACTGTGCGCGTACCCGGGTTGCGGGTCGGTCGAGGGTGCGCGGCGCGGAGAGCAGGATGCCCTCGGCGACCGGTCCGCCGACGGCGGCCGGGCGGGTGCGGGCGGTGGGACGGGGGTCGGCCAGGCGCAGGCGGCCGGACCGCCAGGCGACGTTGACGTCGTCGCCGCCGGCGACGGCGAGGTCGACGGACCAGCGTTCGGGGCCGGGCGCGGTGGCGCGGGACGGTACGGCGGGTGGGGGCGCGGCCGGCGCGGGCGTGCCGGGCAGTCCGGCGGCCACGGTGAGCAGGGCGGTCAGGGCGACGACGGTACGACGTCGTGTATGTGCCATTGGCATCTCCTCAGAACCCCCTGATCGTGGCGTTTCCGCAGATCAAGTGGAACCTCAGTACAAATAGCGACACATGCGAATTCTGCTCGGCCGGGG
Source organism: Micromonospora sp. CA-248089 (assembly GCF_050948515.1). Lineage (NCBI taxonomy): Bacteria > Bacillati > Actinomycetota > Actinomycetes > Micromonosporales > Micromonosporaceae > Micromonospora > Micromonospora sp. CA-248089. The sequence goes on along the minus strand of NZ_CP192016.1, from coordinate 1,573,569 downwards.
GACAATGGCCGGGTGCCCGAAGGCGACACCGTCTGGAACACCGCGCGCGTCCTGCAACGCGCGCTGGCCGGGGCCCGGCTCACCGGGTCCGACTTCCGCGTGCCGCAGCTCGCCACCACCGACCTGACCGGCTGGACCGTGCGCGAGTCGGCGAGCCGCGGCAAGCACCTGCTGCTGCGCCTGACCGGCACCGACGCCAGCCGGTGGACGCTGCACTCGCACCTGCGGATGGACGGCGCCTGGCGGGCGTACGCCCCGGGTGAGCGCTGGAGCGGACGGCCGGCGCACCTGATCCGGGTGGTGCTGCGCTCCCCTGCCGCGGTCGCTGTCGGCTACCACCTGCACGAGCTGGCGCTGGTGCCGACCGCCGAGGAGGAGTCGCTCGTCGGCCACCTCGGCCCCGACCTGCTCGGCCCGGACTGGGACGCGGACGAGGCGGTCCGCCGGCTCGCCGCCGACCCGGAGCGCACCATCGGCGAGGCGTTGCTCGACCAGCGCAACCTGGCCGGGGTGGGCAACCTCTACAAGTGCGAGGTGCTGTTCCTGCGCGGCGTGTCGCCGTGGGCGCCGGTCGGTGCGGTGCCGGACCTACCAGGCACCGTCGCGCTGGCCCAGCGGCTGCTCGCGGCCAACCGGGGCCGCTGGACGCAGAGCACCACGGGGGTGCTGCACCGGGGCGGGACGACCTACGTCTACGGCCGCCGGGCCCAGCCGTGCCGCCGCTGCGGGACCGCCATCCGCAAGGAGGAACTGGGTGAACGGGTCACCTACTGGTGCCCCGCCTGCCAGCCCGGCGTGGAACTTCCACGAAACGCCCAAGATCGGCCGAGATAGGGACGATTGGGTACTTCCGCCTCACCCCTGTGACGTCGCATGCTGCGGTGGACCGCTCACGGATCGTCAGCAGCGCGTACGCCCGCCACGCCGGGGTGTCGGCCGGCGCGCCCCGACCCCGGGGAGAGCCATGGTGCTGTTCCGCCGCAGCCGGCCCGGACGCCCGGACCGCGCCGCCGTCGTCGCCGTCGAGACCGCGCCCACCGGCGACCCGACGCCGGCCGGTTCCGTCGCGCCCGCCGTTCCGGCCGCCCGGGACGGCGACGACGAGCAAGGTCCGGCGCCTGCGAGCCTGGACCCGACCGCCGTCCCGCGCCTGTTCGGCCCGGTGCCGAACACCGCCGCCAGCCCGCTGCCCACGCTCGACCCGGACGGCCACCCGGTACCCGGCACCGGCATCCGCAAGTTCGTCGACCCGCTGCCGCTGCCCGGGCAGCCGGCCAGCGCCGGGCTCGGCGCCCGCCTGCCGGTCGCAGTCCCGGACACCATCACCTGGCCGGGCTGCGACTACTACGAGATCGGCCTCCAGGAGTACGCGCAGCGCCTGCACCGCGACCTGCCCGCCACCCGGCTACGCGGCTACCGGCAGCTCAACCTGGGCACCGACGCCTCCGGCCACAACACGGTCAGCCCACCCGACCGCCCCTGGCACCTCGGCCCGATGATCGTGGCCCGGCGGGGCCGCCCGGTCCGGATCAAGTTCATCAACCAGCTCCCCACCGGGCGAGCGGGCGAGCTGTTCCTACCTGTCGACGAGACGGTCGACGGCGCGGGTGCCGGGCCGCTCGACGGCCCCGCGCCGTACCCGCAGAACCGGGCCGTGCCGCACCTGTCCGGCGCGCAGACCGGGTGGATCAGCGCCGGCAACCCGTGGCAGTGGATCACCCCGGCCGGGGAGATCACGCCGTACCCGGCGGGTGCCTGTGTGACGCCGGTACCGGACATGCCGCCGCCCGGCGCGGGCGCCACCACGCTGTACTTCCCGAACGACCAGAGCGGCCGCCTCATGTGGCTGCACGACAACACGCTCGGCCTGTCCCGGCTCACCGTCTACTCCGGCCAGATCGCGCTCTACCTGCTCACCGACCCGGCCGAGGAACGGCTCGTCGACGACGGCGTGCTGCCCGCCGACCAGTTCCCGCTGGTGATCGAGGACAAGACGTTCGTGCCCGACGACGCGCAGCTCGCCGCCCAGGACCCCACCTGGGACCGGGACCGCTGGGGCGCCAAGGGCAGCCTCTGGCACCCGCACGTCTACCAGCCCCGGCAGAACCCGTACCGGCTCACCGGCACCAACCCGACCGGCCGCTGGGACTACGGGCCGTGGACCCACGACCCGGACGGCGGCGCCAGCCCGTGGGTCGCCCCGGTGCCGAACCCGCACCACGACCCCGACACCGACCCGGACGAGCCGCCGCTGGTGCCGGGCGTGCCGCACCCGTCTGCGGTCCCCGACGCGTACGGCGACACCCCGCTCGTCAACGGCGTGGCCTACCCGTACCTGGAGGTCGCGCCGCGGGCGTACCGGTTCCGGATCCTCAACGCCTGCGCGGACCGCGCGCTCAACCTCCAGCTCTACCGGGCCGCCTCGGACGCGCCGATGTGGGCCGAGGACGGCAGTCCCGCCGACCCGGACGCCGGTGAGGTGCCGATGGTCGAGGCGGTCCGCGCGCCGGGACGGCCCGCGTACTGGCCGGCGGACGGACGCGACGGAGGCGTACCCGACCCGGCCGCCGCCGGGCCCGAGATGATCCAGATCGGCAACGAGGGCGGCCTGCTCCCCGCCCCCGTGGTGCTGACGAACCGGCCGGTCGACTACCGGTACGACAGGCAGGACCCGACCGTGCTCAACGTGGACGGGCACGCGCTGCTGCTCGCCCCCGGCGAACGGGCCGACGTGGTGGTGGACTTCTCCACGGTGCCGCCGGGCAGCACGCTCATCCTCTACAACGACTGCCCCGCGCCGCTGCCCCGGTTCGATCCGCGCCACGACCACCACACCGGCGCGCCCGACCGGACCGCCGCCGGTGGCCTGCCGCCGACCCGCCCCGGGTACGGCCCGAACACGCGCACGCTGCTCCAGATCCGGGTGACCGGCACCCCGGCCCAGCCGTACGACACGCGGCGGCTCGCCGAGCGGCTGCCCGGGGCGTACGCCCGCAGCCAGCCGCCGCCGATCGTGCCGCACCCGGCGTACGACGCCGCGATCGGCACCTCCACCCCGCACCCGACGCTCGTTCCCGCGCGGGCCACCTCGGTCACGTTCACCCCGGCGGGCGCGACCGCCCCGGTCACCTTGTCGCTGGCGGTCAAGTCCGTCGGGCAGGTGTTCGAGCCGCGGCACGGCCGCGCGGTGGGACGGCTCGGCGTCGGCCACCCGGTCAGCGCGCCGCTCACCCCGGCCACGCTGCCGCTGGGGCCGGCCGACCCGGCCACCGAGGTGCTGCACGCCACCGACCCGGCCGTGGCGGTCGGCGCCCCCGGCGACGGCACGCAGCTCTGGCGGATCGTCGGCGACGCCCCCCGTACCCACCCGGTGCACATCGAGGGCTGCGACGTGCAGTTGGTCAACCGGGTCGGCTGGGACGGCACGGTCCGCCCGCCGGACCCGGGCGAGTTGGGTTGGAAGGACACCGTCCGGGTCAACCCCCGGGAGGACGTCGTGGTGGCGCTGCGTCCCGTACCGCCCGCCCTGCCGTTCAAGATCGGCGACAGCGTACGGCTGCTCGACCCGACCCGCCCGCCCGGCGCGCGCCTGGACGCCGGCCCGGTCAGCCCCGTCGACGGCCGCCCCGCGATCGTGGTGAACCAGCTGGTCAACCTCGGCTGGGAGTACCGCTGGCAGACCCGCTCGGCCGGACTGCGCGACCAGGGCATGAGCCGCCCGCTGGTGGTGCGCGTGGCACCCAAGGCGCCGACCGGGCTCACCGCCACCCCGGCGCCCGGCAGCGCCACCGCGCTCCCCGCCATCGCGCTGACCTGGACCGGCAACGGCAGCCGGCCCGTACCCACCAGCCACCGGCTGCAACGCGCCACCGACAGCACCTTCACCACCGGGCTGACCGAGATCACGGTGGCCGCCACCGCCACCCGGTACACCGACGCCACCGTCACCCCCGGCGTCACCTACCACTACCGGATCCGCGCCGAGAACGCGGTGAGCTGCTCGTCCTGGTCCAACGCCGTACCGGCGGCGGTGCACCTGGCCGCGCCGACCCGGGTGACAGCGGTGCTGCCGCCGACCGGGCCGCTGCGGGTGGCGCTGCGCTGGGCCAACCACTCCTTCGCCACCGGAGTGGACGTGCAGCGGGCCACCAACCCGACGTTCACCAGCGGGCCGGGCACCACGGCCATCGCCGTGGGCGAGTCCCACGTGGACCCGGCGGTCGCGCCGGACACCACGTACTACTACCGGGTACGCACGACGTACCTGGGCGCCGCCTCACCCTGGTCGACTGTGGCCACCGTGACCACCCCGGCCCGCCCGGTCGCACCGACCGGATTGAGCGTCACCGCCGGCGTGTCCGGGCCGGACACCGCCACCGTGACGGTGAGCTGGTCGGCGCCGACCCCGGCCGGGCCGGGTGCCGGGTTCGTCGTGCAGCGCGCCACCGACGCCGCCTTCACGCGCGAGCCGGCGACGTTCCACGTGACCGGCCGCGGCTTCACCAACACGGGTCTGGCCCGCGGTGTGACCTACCACTACCGGGTCAGAGCCACAAACGTCGTAGGCACCTCCCCCTGGACTCCCCCAGCCCAGAAGACCACCCCCACCTGACCGTCCCCGTCCGGGTCGATCATGAAGTTGACGGCAGATTCGAAGATCAACACCCCCGCCAACTTCATGACCACCGGGGCAAGGGCCGCCAACTCCCCCTCCCGCCCCCCGACCCTGGCCCTCGCCCTGGCGCGGCAGAGAGCGCACAGGGCGCAGATAGCGGAGAGACCGCGCGGGTGCGGGGCCCAGGGGCGCGCGAGGGCAGGACGCCGGGCGCCAGCGCCACCGCCCCGTGCGGGGAACCCCGTTGATCATGAGGTTGGCGGCAGAAATGGAGATCAAAAATGCCGTCAACCTCATGATCGCGCGTGTCAGAGGGCCGGTCCGGAGCGCCCGGGGCGGTGATCAAGGGGTTTGTGTCCGGATTTGGCCGGCGAGAGGACACTAACTCCTTGATCAACGGGAAACGGCCGGCGGGCGGGGAGCCGCCGAGGGGACTGTCAGGGGGCGCGGAGGGGGGTGCGGAGTTCGGCCAGGGCGGAGGCCACGCCGTGCAGCAGGTCGGTGGCCTCGGTCAGGCGCGCGGCGGACGGGTGCTCGGTGTTGGGGCGGGCGTCCTCGGCCACGTAGCCGGCGGCGGCCACCACCAGCCGCTCGTACGCGGCCACCCCGTCCTCCAACTGCGCCACCAGCGTCGCGTGCACCTCGTTCAGGGTGCTCTGCGGGGTCAGCTTCGCCGCACGTTCCACGCTCGCCACCCGGGTCGCCAGCTCCCGCAGGGACCGGTCGGCCTCGGCCGCCTCCCGGACCGCCGGCTCGGCCAGCCCGGTCAACCGTCCGGCCAGCCCGGCCAGGGTGAGCGCGGCCCGGTCCAGCCGGGCCCACGGCTCGGCCGCGGCGGTGCCGCGCAGCGCGAGGCGGGAGCGGACCCGGCGTACCTCGGCCACGACGCCCGGCCCGACGGGCAGCCGCTCGACGGCGGCGACCAGCCGGGCGCGGGAGCGGGCGGCGGCCTCGGCCGGGTCCAGCGCGGGCGGTGGCGGCACGGCGGCCAGCGCCCGGTGGTCGACCCAGCGCCAGGCGGCCACCGCGATCGCGCTGCCCGCGGCGCCGGCCCAGGCCGCGTCCGCCAGACCCAGTCCGGCGTACGGGGTGAGCACCGCGGCGGCGCCGCCGAGCCCTCCGGCCAGGACGCTCCAGCGCCGCGCCGAGTTACGCAGCCTGCGCAGCCTCCGGAAGTGCCGGGCCCGTTCGTCCGCCATCGTGTCCGCCCCTCCGTCAGCCGGTAGTGGTCTCCCCGGTGCCGCGCTCCCGGCTCATGCTGGCCCGGATCTCGTCGAGCCGGGCGGCGGCGGCCGGGTCGGCCGGCTGCCCCACGGCGGGGGTCTCGGACCGGCTGCCGAGCTGCTCGCCGGCCATGCTCGACCGGATCTGTTCCAGTCTCGCCGATCCGGCCGAGTCGAGCGTGGCCTTCTGGATCTCCAGCATCCGGCCCTCGACCGAGTTGCCGGCCAGCTCGGCCCGGCCCATGGCGGTGGCGTAGCGGCGTTCGATCCGGTCGCGTACCTCGTCGAGCGAGGGGGTGTTGGCGGGCGCGGTGAGCGACGACATCGACTCCAGCGAGCGGGCCACGCTCTCCTGCATCTTGGCCTGCTCCAGCTGGCTGAGCAGCTTGGTGCGCTCGGCCAGCTTCTGCTGGAGGATCATCGAGTTGTTCTCGACCGCCTTGCGGGCCTGCGCGGCCGCGCCGAGCGCCTGGTCGTGCAGTGTCTTGAGGTCTTCCAGCGCCTGCTCGGCGGAGACCAGCTGGGTGGCCAGCATCTGGGCGGTCTGCTCGTAGCGCCCGGCCTCGGCCTCGTCGCCCTTGCCCCGGGCCTGGTCGGCCACCGCGAGCGCCTGCCGCGCGTTGCCCTGGAGCTGTTCCACCTCGGTCATCTGCCGGGACAGCTTCATCTCCAGCTGGCGCTGGTTGCCGATCACCGCGGCCGCCTGCTGCACCAGCGCCTGGTGCTGGCGCTGTGCCTCCTCGACGGCCTGCTGGATCTGCACCTTCGGATCGGCGTGCTCGTCGATCTTCGCCCCGAAGAGCGCCATCAGGTACTTCCAACCCTTGACGAACGGGTTCGCCATCTCCGCCTCGTCCCCTCAGTAGCGTCGCGTCTACATCGTCCCAGCCGGACGCCACTCCGGCACCCGTACGCTCCTGATCAACAGTACGACGCGAACGCCAGCACCGCCCACGCCGCGACGGGCCGGGTCAGGCGGCGCAGACCACGTCCCGCTCGGCGGGGCGTACCCGGGTGCTGCGCAGCGTGGCCTTGAGCGGCGAGTCCTGCCGGACCTGGACGGCGACACCGCCGTCGGAGGTGACCTGCCGGACACCGCGGTTGGTGGCCTTGCGCACGGCGGCGGGGGCCACCGCGGCCGGCTCGACCCGCTCGTCGGCCACCGGAACCAGCACGCCGGGCATCTGCTCGGCCAGGGCGACGGTGTCGCTCACCTCGCGGAGCAGCTCGGACAGGCGGGCGCCGAGCGCGTCGCAGATCGCTGCCAGCAGTTCGCTCGAGGGTTCCTTCTGGCCGCGTTCGATCTCGGAGAGGTAGCCCAGGCTGACGTTGGCGGCGGAGGAGACCTCGCGGAGGGTGCGGTGCTGCCCTTGCCTGCGTGCTCGCAGCGCGTCACCGATCACCCGGCGTAGCAGGACCATCGCACCTCCCCCTGAACGGGAACACCATCCCCGGCCGATTTCGCGTCGCGCCGGACGCGGTGGACCGCTCCCGGCGCCGACGGCGACCGCCGGAGCCTTCCCGCAACCGTACCCGTTGGCCGCCACGACGACATCCCACCCCGCCTTTCGAAAATCCGGACGGAGCGACCGTCCGCCGGGCGTGTCGACGCCGGACCGGCTCACCGGCGGCCGGTCCCGGCCGCCTCGGCGGCGTCGGCGTCCTCGGGGAGCTGGATGCGGTCGGCGAGCAGGCGCAGCGCCTCGATCACCGCGGCCGCGCGGATGTGGTCGCGTCCGCCGCCGAGGTCGAGCCGGCGTACCTGCGTGCCGTCCGGTCCGGCGACCGCCACGTAGACCAGGCCGACCGGCTTGTCGTCCTGCGGCTCCGGCCCGGCCACGCCGGTGGTGGCGAGGCCCCAGTCGGCGCCGCAGCGCTCCCGTCCGCCCTCGGCCAGCGCCGCCGCCACGTCCGGGTCGACCGGGCCGCGGTCGGCCAGCAGATCCTCCGGTACGCCGGCGAGCGTCGCCTTGAGTTCGGTGGCGTAGACCACCATGCCGCCCCGGTAGATGGAGCTGACCCCGGCGATCTCCACGATCGCGGCGGCGAGCAGTCCGCCGGTCAGCGACTCGACGGTGGCCAGCGTCTCGCCGCACTCGTGCAGGCGGTGCACCACGGCAGCCGCCGGGCTGCCGGCGGGCCGCTGGTTTCTCGCGTCGGTGTCCATGCCCGCCCCCATTTCCCGCACCACGCCGGCTTACTCGTCGGCCGCCCGGATCGCCGGATCCGCCGACCGGCTCAACGGGCCGGGCGCCGCAGCCGCAACGCCTGGGCGATGTAGTCGAACCCGGTGACCACGGTGACCACCACGGCCGCCCCCATGATCCACGGCCCGATCGCGGCGAGCGCCGCCGGCATCGGCCAGAGGTACCAGGTGATCGCCAGGATCTGCAGCGCCGTCTTGACCTTGCCGCCCCGGCTGGCCGCGATCACGCCGTGCCGGATCACCCAGAAGCGCAGCGCGGTGATGCCCAGCTCACGGGCCAGGATGACCACCGTCACCCACCAGGGCAGCCGGTCGTAGACGGAGAGCAGCACCAGGGCGGCGCCGGTGAGCGCCTTGTCGGCGATCGGGTCGGCGACCTTGCCCAGCGAGGTGACCAGTTCGTACCGGCGGGCGATCCAGCCGTCGACCAGGTCGGTCGCGGAGGCCACCGCGAAGATCAGGCAGGCCGCCATCTGCCAGCCCGCGTGGCTCATGCCGGAGGCGATCACGGTGGCCGCGAAGACCGGCACCAGCATCAGGCGCGCGCCGGTGAGCACGTTCGCCGCGTTGAGCAGGGGTACGGGGGCAGCGGCCGTCGACTCCGCTCCCGTCATGTCCCGCATCGCCCCACGTGGCTTCCCCGCTCCATCAGGGCCCGCCGTCACCGTACCGCGCCGGGCGCCGCCGAGATCATCTCATCCGGTACGGCGACCAGGTCCACGCCCTCGGTCGCCGTCACCGTGGCCCGGACCAGGTCACCGGGGCGCAGCGCGGCCAGATCGACCCCGCCGCCGACGGGCGCGACGAGGGTGGTCGAGCCGTCGACCTCGGGCGCCTGATGGGCGGCCCGCCCCTCCACCACGCCGTCGGCGGTCGAGTCCACGAGCACCTCCACCGTCGCGCCGAGGCGCTCCTCGGCGCGCTGCGAGCAGAGTTCGTCGGCCAGCGCGCTGAGCTTGTCGTACCGCCGCTTGATCGTGGCGGCGGAGACCTTGCCGGTCAGGCCGGCGGCCTCGGTGCCGTCCTCGTCGCTGTAGTCGAACATGCCGATCGCGTCCAGCCGCGCCTCGGTCAGGAACCGGACCAGCTCGGCCACGTCCTGTTTCGTCTCGCCGGGGAAGCCGACGATGAAGTTGCTGCGCGCGCCCGCCTCCGGTGCCAGCGCGCGGGCGGACGCGAGCAGCTCCAGGAACCGGTCGGTGGAGCCGAAGCGGCGCATCCGGCGCAGCACCGGCTCGCTGGAGTGCTGGAACGACAGGTCGAAGTACGCGGCCACGCCCGGCGTGGTGGCGATCACCTCGACCAGTCCGGGTCGGGTCTCGGCGGGCTGGAGGTAGCTGGCGCGGACCCGCACGATCCCGTCGATCGCGGCGAGCTGCGGCAGCAGCTTCTCCAGCGCGCGCGGGTCGCCCAGGTCCTTGCCGTACGAGGTGGAGTTCTCGCTGACCAGCACCAGCTCCCGGACGCCGGTCTTGGCCAGCCACTCGGCCTCGGCGAGCAGCTCGTCGGGGGTACGCGAGACGAACGCGCCGCGGAAGGCCGGGATGGCGCAGAACGCGCACCGCCGGTCGCAGCCGCTGGCGAGCTTCAGCGAGGCCACCGGGCCGGTGTCGAGCCGGTGCCGCAGCACCTGCCGCAGGTGGGCCGGAGTGTGCGCGTCGGTCTCCGGTGTGACCCGGGCCGGGGTGCCGTGCCCGGGTAGCGACACCGCCGCGTCGCGGCGTTTCACCGGGGTCAGCGGCAGCAGCTCCCGCCGGTCGCGCGGGGTGTGCGCGCCGATCGCCTCGCCGGCCAGCACCGAGTCGAGGCGGGCGGCGATGTCCGGGTAGTCGTCGAAGCTCAGCACCGCCTGCGCCTCGGGGAGACTGTCGGCCAGCTCACGGCCGTACCGCTCGGCCATGCACCCGGCGGCGACGACCTTCGCGCCGGTGTCGGCGGCGGCGAGCAGCGTCTGGATCGAGTCCTGCTTGGCCTTCTCGACGAACCCGCAGGTGTTCACCACCACCACGTCGGCGCCCTCGCCGTCGGTGGTGACCTGCCATCCGTCGGCGTGCAGCCGGGCGGCCAGTTCCTCCGAGTCGACCTCGTTACGGGCGCAGCCGAGGGTCAGCAGGGCGACGCGGCGCCCGTCGGTTCGCGGGGTGGAGGAGGAGGCAGACACCATCCGAGGGTACCGGGCCGGTTCCGGAGTGCCGCGCACCCGTCCGGCCGGTTCAGCGGGCGGGAACGGCCACCCGGGCCAGCCGGTCGAGGAGGAACACCTCCGTGCCGGCCAGGCCGGTGGAGCAGAAGACCGAGATCTGGTCCGCGGTGGTCCGGCCGGGAACCGCGCCGGCCAGCACCGCGCCCAGGTCGCGCAACCGCCCGGCGTACGGCTCGACGGCGGCCAGCATCGGCGGGACGTACGCGGTGGCCTGCCCGGGTGAGTCGGTGACCATCAGATCGGCGGCGTCGAGCAGGTCGGGGCCGAACTCGTGCCGGTCGACCTGCTTGAAGCCGACCGTGTTGACGTGGGTGCCGGGGGCAAGATCGGCGGCGTCGAGCACCGGGGTGGTGCTGGTGGTGGCGAGCACCACGACGTCGCGGTCGCGTACCGCGGCGGCGGCCGAGCCGACGGCGCGGGCCGGCACGTCCAGCTCGGCGCGGACCCGCGCGGCGAACGCCTCCCGCCGGGCCGCCGAGCGGCTGTACACGGTCACCTCGCGCAGCGGCCGGACCGCCGCGGCGGCCCAGACCTGGGTCCACGCCTGCCGGCCGGACCCCACCACGCCGACCGTGGCGGCGTCCGCGCGGGCCAGCGCGTCGACCGCCACGCCACCGAGTCCTCCGGTACGCCGGGAGCCGAGTTCCTCGCCCACGGCGATGGCGCGTACCGCGCCGGTGTTCGCGTCGTGCAGCACGACCAGTTGACCGCTCTCCGGGTGGCCGAACGTGTCGTACGAGCGGAAGCCGTACCACTGCCCGGTGAGGTGCCCGGCGGTGAGCACCATCCGGCCCCCGTCCAGCGGCGCGGACGCCCGGGGCGGGGCGATGAGCCGCCCCGCGTGCGCGGCCAGCAGCGCGTCGCGCATGGCAGCGACGGTAAGCGGGGCGTCCACGGCGGCCGCGACGTCGTCGTCGGAGAAGAGCAGGGTCATGCCTTCCATCGTGCAACCTGAAGTTGACGTCAACTCCACCCGAGGTGGGCTTTCCCACCTCGCCGACGGTCCGCCCCGCCCGGTGCTACCGTCGGCCACGACGGCCCGCGGGCCGTCCCGGACGAGTGGTGGGCGTACCCGGTCAGGCCAAGACGCCCCGCGTGACCAACCGCCGCCCGGCCCGCTCCGCGCCGGGCCCGCCCGTCAGAGGTGATGTCCCATGGCCTGGATCGTGCTGGTGATCTCCGGACTCCTGGAGACCGCGTGGGCGATCGCGCTTGATCGCAGCGCCGGCTTCACCCGTCCGCTCCCCTCCGCCGTCTTCGCCGTCACCCTGGTCGGCAGCATGGCCGGCCTGGCGTACGCGCTGCGCGACATCCCGGTCGGCACCGGTTACGCGGTGTGGGTCGGCATCGGCGCGGTGGGCACCGCGCTGGTCGGGATGCTCGCGCTGGGCGAACCGGTCAATCTGCCGCGCGTGGCCTGCCTGCTGCTGGTGGTGGCCGGTGTGATCGGACTGAAGCTGTTCGCCTGATCGCCCGCATCCGGTTTGGACGATGCGCCGCCCGGGGTACCCGGTCTCCCGTTGACCGACAGAGCGATCATCACGGAGGACCCCATGGCCGACATGCACGCCAGCGCCCGTCCGCGCAGCAACACCGCCCGGATCTGCACGATCGTCGCGTTCGTCTTCGCGGCTCTCGCGATCTTCCTGTCCCCGCTGATCTTCGGCGTCCTCGGCCTGATCCTCGGCATCGTCGGCGCCGTCCTCGGTGACAAGCCGCTGGGCTGGTACGCCGCCGCCGCGAGCGTGGTCGGCGCGATCATCGGCGCCGTGCTCGTCGCCGCCCTGCTCAACTGACCCGGACCGCCGACGGCGGCTCCCACCTGACGGTGGGGGCCGCCGTCGTCCGTTGCGGGGCCGTCAGTCCTCGCCGCCGCGCAGGCCGGCCAGGACCTCCTCCAGCTCGTCCGGCTTGACCAGCACGTCGCGGGCCTTCGAGCCCTCGGACGGGCCGACCACGCCCCGGGTCTCCATCAGGTCCATCAGGCGGCCCGCCTTGGCGAAGCCGACCCGCAGCTTGCGCTGCAACATCGAGGTCGACCCGAACTGCGAGGTAACCACCAGCTCGACCGCCTGCACGAGCAGGTCCAGGTCGTCGCCGATGTCCTCGTCGATCTTCTTCTTGCTGTCCTGCGCCGGGGCGAGCACGTCCGGACGGAACTCCGGCTCGCGCTGGTCCTTGCAGAACTTCACCACGTCGGCGATCTCGCGCTCGGTGACCCAGGCGCCCTGGATGCGCTGCGGCTTCGACGCGCCCATCGGCAGGAACAGGCCGTCGCCGCGGCCGAGCAGCTTCTCCGCGCCGGGCTGGTCCAGGATGACCCGGGAGTCGGCGAGCGAGGAGGTGGCGAACGCGAGCCGGGACGGCACGTTCGCCTTGATCAGGCCGGTGACCACGTCCACCGATGGTCGCTGGGTGGCGAGCACCAGGTGGATGCCGGCGGCCCGGGCGAGCTGGGTGATCCGGACGATGGAGTCCTCCACGTCGCGCGGCGCGACCATCATCAGGTCGGCCAGCTCGTCCACGATCACCAGCAGGTACGGGTACGGCCGCATCTCCCGCTCGCTGCCCGGCGGCGCCTTGATCTCGCCGTTGCGCACCTTGCGGTTGAAGTCGTCGATGTGCCGGACCCCGTTGGCGGCGAGGTCGTCGTAGCGCATGTCCATCTCGCGGACGACCCACTCCAGCGAGTCGGCCGCCTTCTTCGGGTTCGTCACGATCGGTGTGACCAGGTGCGGGATGCCCTCGTAGCCGGTCATCTCGACCCGCTTCGGGTCGATCAGCAGCAGCCGCACCTCGTCCGGCGTGGCCCGGGTCAGGATGGACACCAGCAGCGAGTTGAGGCAGGACGACTTGCCCGCGCCGGTGGCGCCCGCGATCAGGATGTGCGGCATCTTCGCGAGGTTCGCGACCACGTAGCCGCCCTCGATGTCCTTGCCGAGCGCCACCACCATCGGGTGGTGGTCGCTGGTCGCCTCGCGGGAGCGCAGCACGTCGCCGAGCGACACGTTCTCCGGGTCGGTGTTCGGGATCTCCACACCCACAGCGCTCTTGCCCGGGATCGGGCTGAGGATGCGGACGTCCGGCGACTTCACCGCGTACGCGATGTTGCGGGACAGCTGGGTGATCCGCTCGACCTTGACGCCCGGGCCCAGCTCCACCTCGTACCGGGTGACTGTCGGGCCGCGGGTGAAGCCGGTGACCGCGGCGTCCACGTCGAACTGCTCGAAGACGCCGGTGAGCGCGGCGATCACCTCGTCGTTGGCCTTGCTGCGGCTCTTCGGCTTGGCGCCGCTGCCGAGCAGGTTCGCCGGCGGCAGCGTGTAGTCGCCGGCCAGCCCGGTCAGCGCGAGCTGCTCGGCGCGGGTGGGCAGCGGCGAGTGCTCCGGCGGCTCGACCGGCTTGCGGTTCGCCGGCACCTTCGGCGGCTTGCGCGGCAGCACCAGGGTTTCCTGCAGATCGACGCCGGCCAGCTCGTCGTCCGGGTCCAGCGGCTCCAGCGGCGGCGGCATCCGCTTCGCCGGCCGCTTGCGGGCGGGCTTCGCCGGCGCCTCGTCCTCGGCGAACTCCTCGTCGGCGTCCGGCCCGGCCGGGTCGGCGCGCAGGCCGAGCCGCTCCGGGATCTTGTTGATCGGCGTCGCGGTGACCACGAGCAGGCCGAACACCAGCAGCAGGAGCAGCAGCGGCATGGCCACCCAGGCGGTCACCGCCGACTTCAGCAGGTCACCCACGCCCGCGCCGATCAGGCCACCGGCGAAGTCACGCTGGACCTCGTCGACCGGGTTCTGCCCGATGTGCAGCATCGCGGCGGTCGCCAGCATCATCGAGCCCCAGCCGACCAGGCCGCGACCGCGGTGCTCGGGATCGGCCGGGGTCCGCATCAGCCGCCACGCGCCGACCATGAACAGCACCGGAAGAATTATCGAGATGGCGCCGATGAACAGCCGTACGGTGTCGGCCAGGTGCCGGCCCACCGGCCCGGCGCCGCCGCCCCAGATGCCCACCGCGCTGAGGATGGCCAGGCCGAACAGCAGCAGCCCGGCGCCGTCGCGGCGGTGCTCCGGATCCAGCTCCCGGGTGGACGCGGCCTGCCGCCCGGCCGCCCGGAACGTCCAGCCGACCGTGTGCGCCAGTCCCATCCAGACGGCGCCGACCGCCCGGCCGACGAACGCGGCCGGGCTCGGCCCGGGAGCCGGTCGCCGCCGCGCCGGCTTCCGCGCCGCCGCCTTCTTCGCCGGTTGCCGGGCGCGGTTGTTCGTGGTGCCACGCGGCGACGCGCCGCGCCGCCGGCTCGCCTGAGAGGTACGGCCCGCCATAGAGTCACGGTAACGGCGGCACCCGGTGGATCGCCGCTTTTCCGGGTCGTGTCCGCGCGTCGCAGCACGGGTCGGACCGTCGTATGTGTTATTCGCCTCAGAAGGGATGCCCGATGGCGTCGCCGGAGATCGAGGACGGTCCGGACGGTCCGCTGGCCGGACACCCGCAGGAACTGCGCCCGCTGACCGGCGAGCTGATCGCCGCCGTGCTCGGCCACCGGGGGTACGCGGTGGTCGAGGAACCCGACGGCGCGCTGGTCGGCCGCTGGGAGCGAAACCTGATCTGGTTCCACCGCCGGGGCGCGGCCGGTGAGCTGCTCCAGGTGCGCACCGTCGTGGCGCACCACTTCGGCATCGAGCGCGTGCCCGAGCTGCACGCCTTCTGCAACACGTGGAACCACGACCGGCTCTGGCCGAAGGCGTACGTGCACGTCGCCGACGACGGGTCGGCCCAGGTGTGCGGCGAGGTCACCACCGACCTGGAACGCGGGGTGACGCCGCACCAGCTCGACCGGCTCGTCGACTGTGGCGTGACCACCGGGTGCCAGCTCGCCGCCGCCGTCGACGAGCTGGCCGGCGGGACGCTCCGATGACCACGGCACGCGACCGGGGGCTGGTCGCCGCGCTCGCCGACGCCCGGGACCGGCCCGACGGCGCGGAGCGCTGCGCCGAGCTGGAGCGGATCGCGTCGCGGGCGGACGCCACCGGCGACCCGCGTACCGCCTTGTCGGCGCGGTTCGCGCTGGTCGAGGCGTACCTGCACCGGGGCGAGCGGTGGCGTGCGGTGGAGCCGGTCCGGCGGATGCGGGCCACGCTGGACGGGAACGCCGGCCTGCTGGACGCCCGCCCCGACGAGTTGACCCGCTTGCGCCGGCACCAGCGGCAGGCGGTGGAGGCGTCGTTCGGCACGCCCCGGGTGGGCCTTGATCAGGCGCGGTCCCTGTTGGACACACTCGCCGGTGAGCTGGGCGAGGACGCGGCGCCGGTGGCGGAGCTGCGCTGCCGGCTCGCCGACCACCTCGGCGACGAGCCGGCGGCCCGGCGCGCGTACGAGCGCTGGTCGGCGGCGGACGCGAACGACCCGGTCGGCGGGTGTGCCGGGTGCGCCCCGGCACGGCGGGCCGACCTGCTGGCCGGCTGGGGCGAGCCGGACGCGGCACTGGCGGCGCTCGCGCCCGCGCTGGCCGGCTGGGTCGAGCCGCAGGCGCCACCGACCCGGCGGGGCGAACGGCAGGCGGCGGCGGCCGGGGCGACGGCCTGCACCGACCAGCCGGAACGGGCGCTCGCCGTGGGGCTGCTGCCGTGGCTGCGTACCGGCGCGGTGACGCGGGCCGCCCGGGCGCACGTGCGGGCGTACCGCCGGCACCGCGGTGAACGGACGGCGTTCCCACTGCTCGCCGCGCACCTGCGCTTCTGCGCGCTGGGCGGCTACCTGCATCGTGGGCTGGAGATCCTCACCGAGCAACTGCCCGAACTGGACCGCCCGGCCGACGACCTGTCCGCGATGGAGTTCGCCGCGGCGGGCGCGCTGCTGTGCGGGCTGGCCACCGAGGCCGGGCTGGGCGGGCGGCGGATCCACCGTCCCGGGCACGGCGCCCGGCCGGCGGCCGAGGTGGACGTGGCGACGCTCGGTACGCAGTTGCAGGCGCTGGCGACGGCGCTCGCCGGCAGCTTCGACGCCCGCAACGGCACCGGGCACCAGTCCGGCCGGATCGCCTCCTGGCTGGCCGAGCGGCCGCTCGCCGCGCCGGTGTCACTCGCTGCCGAGAGCGAGTTCGACGAGGAGCCGGACGCCGACCCGGCCGAGCCCGGGCCGCCCGGGCCGGAGGAACCGACCCCACTGGACGCGGCGCTGCTCGCCGCCGCGCTCGACGCCCGGGGCGAGCCGTACACGACGGAGCCGGACGGCACGCTCGCCGGGCGGTGGGGCGACGCCACGATCCAGTTCCGCATCCTCGGCCGGCAGGGCGACGTGCTGCACGCCCGGGTGGTGGCGGAACGGCGGCTGCCGGCCGGGCGGCGCGCCGAGGCGTACGCGTTCTGCAACGCCTGGAACCACGACCGGCTGCTGCCCGCCGCGTACGTGCACGAGCCCGGCGACGGGACGCTGGTGCTGGCCGCGGGCGTCTCCACCGACCTGTCCTGCGGGGTGGCACCGGCGCAGCTCGCGGTGCTGGTGGCCGCCGCGGTCCGCACCGGCACCGCGTACGCCGAGGCGGTCGCCGCGCTGCCCTGAGCCGCCGCCCCGGCGCGCCGACGGACCGTGCCGCCGACGCGGCGCGGCCCCGACCACCGGGCGGTGGTGGTCGAGGGCCGCGGTCTGGGTGCGGCGGTCAGCGGGCGGAGAACGCCAGCGTGTACTCGCCGGAGCCGGACAACCCGACGACGCGGTACCGGTAGGCGCCGGCCGGCGTCTCGGCGGTCAGGCGGGCCGTGCCGTCGGCGGAGGTCGCGCGGGCCACGGTGCGGAACGCGCCGCCGGTGAAGCGTTGCAGCTCCAGCGCCACCCGGGCGCCGTCCGGCGCGGACAGGCACGCCTCCTGGGTGCCGTCGGGCACCCGGTAGAAGCGCCCGTCCGGCTGGATCTGGGTCCGTCCGGCGGCGATCCGGCCGGTCCGGCTCACCTGCCCGGTGCACTCGGTGTCGCCGGCCGGCGGGGTGGGCTCGGCGGTCGCGGGCGGTGTGGTCTCGCCGCCGCCCGCCGGCGGCTGCGTGGGCGCGGGCTGGTCGCCGGCGGTGACGAGGGTCAGGTTGTTGCGCTCGAGGATCTCGTTCACCGGCTGGAAGAACGTGGTGCCGCCCCGGGTGCAGTCGCCGGAGCCGCCCGAGGTGACGCCCTGCGCCTGGTCGCCGGAGAGCCACGCGCCGCCGGAGTCGCCCGGCTCGGCGCAGACGTTCGTGCGGGTCAGCCCGGTGACCGTGCCCTCCGGGTAGTTGACTGTGGCGTTCTTCGCCTGGATCAGGCCGCACCGGGTGCCGGTGGTGGAGCCGGACCGGCAGATCGACGCGCCCACCGGCGCCTCGGTGGAGCCGTTCACCGCCACCGTGCCGCCGTCGTTGAAGTCGGTCACCACGCCCTGCGGCGTCCAGTCGGCGTTCACCCGCACGAACGCCCAGTCGTCACCCGGGAACGAGGACGCGGCGAAAGTGCCCTGGGCGACCCGGTTCGATCCGGTGGTGCGGTCCCCCGGCCGGCCGCAGTGCCCGGCGGTGACGAACCCGCCGACCACGGAGAAGCCGACCGAGCAGCGGCCCGCGTTGTTGATCAGGTAGGCGTCGCCGCCCCGCACGTCGAACAGCGGACGCGGGGCCTCGTCGGCGGTCCGCACCCGGACCGTCGCGGCCTTCGAACCGGCGGCTGCGGCGAACCGGCGGCCGTCGGCCTCCGCGCCCGGCCGCGCGATCACAACCACCGCGTTGTCTGCCACGTCGACGTACCAGCCGGCCACGTCCGGGCTCGCGTCGGCGCCCGCCGCGTCCAGCCGGGACTTCACCGCGTCCAGCTCGGCGACGCCCCGCGCGACCCGCTTCGGGACCGCGCCCGCCGCGCGTACCCGGGCCTCACCGGCCGGGTCGGCCACCGCCACGGTGAGCGTGGCGCCGTCCGCGCTGAGCCAGCTGCCCCCGTAGCCGGCGCCGAGTTCGCCGCGCAGCCGGGTGACGGTGCCGGCCGCCCACCGCTCCGTCCGCAACCGCTTCACCGCCTGGTCGCGGGTCAGCGAGAGGTCGCGGCCCATCGCGTCCAGGACCTCCGGCGCGACGCCGTCGGCCGCCGGCGCGGCCCGCCGGGGTTCCTCACCGGCGAACGACGGTACGGTCACCGCCGCCGTCAACCCGGCCGCCGCCACCAGTACGCCGATGGCTGTCATCCGTCTGCGGTCCATCCGCCACGCTCCTCCCGACCGGCGCAGGGGCACGCCGGCCGTCGGGAGGTACGGAGACGGACGCCGATCGGATGAGGGTGAGCGAAGGGTTTCGACGCGGCGTGTCGGGGCGTACCCGGAAAGCGACGGCGCCGGCCCACCGCGGACGGTGGACCGGCGCGCGGCGCGGTCGGGTCAGACCTCGACGACGGTCGGGACGATCATGGGCCGACGGCGGTACGCGTCGTTGACCCAGCGGCCCACCGTGCGGCGGACGATCTGCTGGAGCTGGTGCGGGTCCGTGATGCCGTCCGCGGCGGCCCGGTTCAGCGCCTCGGTGACCAGCGGGACCACCGGGTTGAACGCCTCCGGGTCCTCGGAGAAGCCCTTGGCCGAGACGGTCGGCCCGGCGACCACCTTGCCGGTGACCGAGTCGACCACCACTGTCGCGGCGATGAACCCGCCGTCGCCGAGGATCCGGCGCTCGGTGAGCAGCGACTCGCTCACGTCACCGACGGCGAGACCGTCGACGTAGACGTACCGGCTCTTGACCCGCCCGACCAGGCTGGCGCGGCCCTCGACCAGGTCGACCACGTCGCCGTCCTCGCAGAGCACGACCCGGTCCGGCGCGACGCCGGACTCGATGCCGAGCCGGGCGTGCGCCCGCAGGTGCCGCCACTCGCCGTGTACCGGCATCAGGTTGCTCGGGCGGACGACGTTGAGCAGGTAGAGCAGCTCGCCGGCCGGGGCGTGGCCGGAGACGTGCACCTTGGCGACGTCCTTGTGGACCACCACGGCGCCGGCCCGGGCCAGCCGGTTGATCACCCGGTAGACCGAGGTCTCGTTGCCGGGCACCAGCGAGGACGCCAGCACCACCGTGTCGCCGGGCGCGATGGTGATGTGCCGGTGGTCGCCGCTGGCCATCCGGCCCAGCGCGCTCATCGGCTCGCCCTGCGAACCGGTGGACATCAGCACGATCTGCTCGGGCGGCAGGTTCGTGGCCTCCTCGATCCCGACCACCAGGCCGGGCGGGATGTTCAGCAGGCCCAGGTCACGGGCGATGCCCATGTTGCGGACCATGGACCGGCCGATCAGCGCCACCTTGCGGCCGTGCTCGGACGCCGAGTCGAAGACCTGCTGCACCCGGTGCACGTGCGAGGCGAACGAGGCGACGATGATCCGCCCCTTGGCCTTTCCGAAGATCGAGTCGAGGACCGGGCCGATCTCCCGCTCCGGCGTGACGAAGCCGGGGATCTCCGCGTTCGTCGAGTCGGACAGCAGCAGGTCGACGCCCTCGGCGCCGAGCCGGGCGAACCCGGCCAGGTCGGTGATCCGCCCGTCCAGGGGAAGCTGGTCCATCTTGAAGTCGCCGGTGTGCAGCACCAGGCCGGCCGGGGTACGGATGGCCACCGCGAGCGCGTCCGGGATCGAGTGGTTCACCGCGAAGAACTCGCACTCGAACGGGCCCAGCCGTTCCCGGCCACCCTCCCGCACGGTCAGCGTGTACGGCTGGATCCGCCGCTCGGCCAGCTTCGCCTCGACGAGCGCGAGCGTGAACTGGGAACCGACGAGCGGAATGTCCGGCTTGTGCGCGAGCAGGTACGGCACCGCGCCGATGTGGTCCTCGTGGCCGTGCGTGAGCACGATCGCCTGTACGTCGGCCAGCCGGTCCAGGATCGGAGCGAAGTCGGGCAGGATCAGGTCCACGCCCGGCTGCTCGACGTCGGGGAACAGCACCCCGCAGTCGACGATGAGCAGCTTGCCGTCGTACTCGAAGACGGTCATGTTCCGGCCGATGGCGCCGAGTCCGCCGAGCGGGATGATCCGCAGGCCGCCCTCGGGCAGCGGCGGGGGCAGTTCACCCTCGATGTGCGCCTCGGTCACGCGTCACCTCATTCTGCGACGCCGTCGCGCGGCGTCCGTCGTGTCGTTGATTCATTCGGGCAGGGGCAGGCCCGCCGCGGCGCAGTCGGCGCGCAGCTGGGCCAGTTCGTCACCGGTGGCGTCGACGAGCGGCGGCCGCACCGGACCGGCCGGGCGACCCTGCACCCCGAGGCCGGCCTTGACCAGGATCGTGCCCTGGGTGCGGAAGATGCCGGTGTAGAGCGGCAGCAACTGCCGGTGCAGGGCGAGCGCCCGGGCGTTGTCGCCCGCCTCGAACGCCTCGATCATCTGCTGGGTCAGCGCGCCGGTGAAGTGGGTGGAGGTGCCGACCACGCCGACCGCGCCGATCGACAGCATCGGCAGGGTCAGCGCGTCCTCGCCGCTGTAGTAGGCCAGGTCGGTGCGGCTGAGCACCTCCGCGGTGGCGAGCAGGTCGCTCTTGGCGTCCTTCACCGCGACGATCCGGCCGTGCTCGGCCAGCTTCACGAGCGTCTCGGTGGCGATCGCCACGCCCGTGCGGTGCGGGATGTCGTAGAGCATGACCGGCAGGCCGGTGGCGTCCGCGACGGTGGTGAAGTGACGCAGCAGACCGGCCTGCGGCGGCTTGTTGTAGTACGGCGTGACCACCAGCAGGCCGTGCGCGCCGGCCTTCTCGGCCTGCGTGGCCAGCTCGACGGTGTGCCGGGTGTCGTTGGTGCCCACCCCGGCGACGATGCGGGCCCGGTCGCCGACCGCCTCGACCACGGCACGGATCAGCGACTCCTTCTCCGCCTCCGTGGTGGTCGGGGACTCGCCGGTGGTGCCGTTGAGGACCAGCGCGTCGTTGCCCTGCTGGTCGACGAGGTATTCGGCGAGCCGGGCGGCGCCGTCGAGGTCCAGGCCGCCGTCCGGCGTGAACGGGGTCACCATGGCCGTCATCACTCGCCCGAACGGGCGCGACGCGCCCCGGCTGGGGGCGGCGGAGTGGTCGTGCGTCATGCTCACAACCTAGCGGACGGCCGCCGGTGACCCGGCGGCGAAGGGCGACGAGTCACTCGGCGTGCGGCGACGCTGCCACCTCGGTGCCGTCGGGCAGCGTGGAGATCTCGAAGTCGGCGAAGACGTTCGGCGCGACACCCTTGAGCTGGCGCAGGCACTCCACGGCCAGCTCGCGGATCTCCACGTCGGCGTGCTCGGTGGCGCGCATCTTCACGAAGTGGCGCCAGGCCCGGTAGTTGCCGGTCACCACGATCCGCGTCTCGGTGGCGTTGGGCAGCACCGCCCGGGCCGCCTGGCGGGCCTGCTTGCGGCGCAGCGTCGGGTTGGGCTCGTCGGTGAAACGGCTCTCCAGCCCCTCCAGCAACTCGGTGTACGCCCGTACCGCCGCGTCGGTGGCCTCGACGAACTTCTTGTGCAGCTCCGGGTCGTCGGCGATCACCGACGGCTCGACCATCGCCGCGTCCCGCTCGGGCACGTAGCGCTGGGACAGCTGCGAGTAGGAGAAGTGCCGGTGCCGGATCAGCTCGTGGGTGAACGAGCGCGAGACGCCGCTGAAGTAGAAGCTCACCGAGCCGTGCTCCAGCACGCTCAGGTGGCCGACCTCCAGGATGTGCGCCAGGTAGCCGGCGTTGGTGGCGGTGGCCGGGTTCGGCTTCTTCCAGCTCTGGTAGCAGGCCCGGCCGGCGAACTCGGCGAGCGCCTGCCCGCCGTCGGCGTCGGTGGACCAGGGCACCTCTTCGGGTGCCTGGAACTGGGTCCACGCGATCAACTTGACCTGGGGCTGCACCATCTCCGGCATTCCTGCGACTGTAGTGGCCGCGCCGTCGCCGTGGAAATCGGGCACGCGGCCGTCCGGAACCGGTCAGACGTAGAGCGAGGTGAAGGGGGCCCAGGGCAGGTTGCGGACCACCGAGAAGACGCCCCAGGCGGCCAGGAACATGCCGATGACCTTGGGGCTGAACTGGATCTCGGGGAGCTTCCAGCCGAACGCCCGGTTGCCGGCCCAGGCCACGAAGAGCCAGGTCAGGAACGGCAGGGCGAAGACGAACAGGAAGTGGTGGCGGGCCGCGGCGGGCAGGTCGGCGTGCAGCACGTACCAGAGCGCGCGGGTGCCGCCACAGCCCGGACAGTCCAGCCCGGTGGTCAGCTTGAGCAGGCAGGTCGGTGCGGCGTCCGGGTCGCTCCGGGTCGGGTCGCTGACCAGCGCGTACGCGATGCCGACGCCGACGCAGCCGAGCGCCGCGAGCGGCACCGCCCAGCGCGGAGCGCGGGCGTGCAGGCGCATCACCATCCGGGTGAACCGGTCGGCCTCGACCGGCTGGTACGCCGCCGGGTAACCCCCCGGCCACGGTGCTCCGGGCGCTCCGGGCGCTCCGGGCGCTCCGGGCGCTCCGGGCGCTCCGGGCGCTCCGGCGGGAGCGTGCGGACCGGCGTGCGCGTGCGTCTCGGCGTGCGAAGGCTGCCCGGCGTACGCGTAGGCGTGCGCCTCGCCCTGCGGCCCGGACTCCGGCTGCGCGTGCCCGTGCGGGTGCGACTCGGGGTGCGGGTCGGGCGCGGTGGCAGGCCGGTCAACGCTCGTCACGCGCTCACCGTACACCGGCCACGCCCACCAGCGCGGCGGCCAGCGGCCCCGCCAGGTCGCCCGCGGCGGGCGGGGCGACCGCGTCCAGACCGAGCCAGCCGGCCAGCCGGTACAGCTCGGCGGCGAGCGCCACGGCGGTCTCCCCCGGATCGGCGCCCGGCTCGACCCAGGCGGCGGGCACCAGCAGCACCCCGCCCTTCCGGTCGGCCTTCAGGTCGACCCGGGCGGTGAAGCGCTCGCCCTGGCGGAACGGCAGCACGTAGTAGCCGTAGACCCGTTTCGGCGCCGGCACGTAGATCTCGATCCGGTAGGTGAAGCCGAACAGCCGCTCGGTGCGCCCTCGCTCCCAGACCAGCGGGTCGAACGGGCTGACCAGCGTGTTGCCGCGGACCCAGCGGGGCAGCCGGGCGTCGGCGTGCAGGTAGGCGGGGTGCCGCCAGCCCTGCACGGTGACCGGGGTCAGCTCGCCCGCCTCGACCAGCTCGGCCACCGCCTGCCGCGCCCCGGCGACCGGGAGCCGGAAGTAGTCGCGCAGCTCCGGCTCGGCGGCCACACCCAGCGAGCGGGCGGCGATCGAGACGAGCGACCGGTACGCCTCGGCGTCGCTCGGGGTGGGCGCGTCCAGCACGGTGGCCGGAAGCACCCGCTCGGGCAGGTCGTAGCGGCGGGCGAACGAGTTGGTGCGGTCGGCAGCGGTGACCTCGCCGGCCCAGAACAGGAACTCCAGGGCCCGCTTCACGACGGACCAGTTCCAGCCCCAGTTGCCGGTCTCCCGAGGCGCGTCGTGCTCGATCTCGGCCGCGGTCAGCGGGCCCCGGGCGGCCACCTCGTCGCGGACCCAGGCGATCAGCCCGGGCTGCTCCTCGGCGATCCGGCGCATGCCGCCCCACGCCTCGTCGCGGGCCTTCGCCATCCGCCAGCGCAACGCCGGGTGCAGGCCCACCGGCACCAGCGACGCCTCGTGCGCCCAGTATTCGAACAGCTCACGCGGGCGGCGGTAGGCGGCGGTGTCGAGCAGGGCGGTCGGGTAGGGCCCGAGCCGGCTGTAGAGCGGCAGGTAGTGCGCCCGCTGGAGCACGTTCACCGAATCCATCTGGATCAGCCCGACCCGGTCGAGCACCCGGCGCAGATGCCGCCGGGTGGGCACGCCGGTGGGCGCCGGGTCGGCGAAGCCCTGGGCGGCCAGGGTGATCCGGCGGGCCTGGGCGAGGGAGAGCGATTCCGGTACGGCCATCGTCGGCGACCCTAATCCAGACCTCCGACACGACGAGTCCAGGTCGCCGGGAGCGGCGGCTGGACCGATCGCCCGCCGGGGCATAGAACGGACAGGTGCTCACCATTCGCCGGGAGGAACCGGACGACGCCGAAGCGATCGCCCGGGTGCACGTCCACGGCTGGCAGGCCGGTTACGCCGGGATCATGCCCGCGGAGGTGCTGACCCGGCTGAACCCGCGCGCATGGGCGCAGCGCCGCCGCGACCTCGGCACCGCCGACCCGGAGCACCCGTTCACCACGCTCGTCGCCGAGGACGACGGCACGATCGTCGGGTTCACCACGTTCGGGCCGTACCGGAACAACCAGGACCGCGACGACCTCGACCCGGCGCACGGCGAGCTGGTGGCGATCTACGTGGAGCCGGCGCACTGGGGCTCGGGCACCGCGCGGACGCTGCTCGCGGCGGCCCGCGACGGCCTGGCCGAGCGGGGCTGGACGGAATACCGGCTCTGGGTGCTCGCCGACAACGCCCGCGCCCGCCGCTTCTACGAGCGGGCCGGGCACTCACCGGACGGCGAGGAGTCCACCTACGCGGTGCCGCTGCCCGGCGGCCTCGCCCCGATCCTGCTCCGCGAGCTGCGGTACACCACCGGAGGCTGACCCGGCCGGGAGATCGTCGCCGCGCCGCTCGCCGTCGATGGGTGTGAGCCAGCGGCGGATCGGTAGCCCGAGCAGCAACGCCAGGCTGATCCACACGTACGTGTTGCTGCCGAGGAAGCCGTCCACGCCGGTGAAGTCCTTCTCCCAGGACCAGACGATCCGGCTGCACAGCAGCGCGTACCCGATCACCGCGGCGGCCAGCAACAGACGGCGCCGGCGGCTGCGCGCGGGCGCCGCCATGCCGTTGTCGACGAGCAGGATCAGCCCGGGCAGCAGCCAGACCAGGTGGTGCACCCAGGTCACCGGGCTGACCAGGCACATCACCGCGCCGGTCAGGGCCAGGCCGGTGGCCTCGTCGCCGGCGGCCACCGCCGCCCGCGACCGCCACCCCCAGATCACGAGCGTCACGAGTACGAGCAGCAGCCACGCGATCGTGCTGGGGTGCTGCGGGTCGAGCCGGGCCACCACCCCGCGCAGCGACTGGTTGGAGACGAACGCCAGCTCGCCGACCCGGTCGGTGTTCCACAGCGCCTCGGTCCAGAACTCCCGGGAGGCGTCAGGGAAGAGGCCGGCGGCCACCAGCGTGGCGACCGCGGCGGTGCCGACAGTGGTCAGGGCGGCCCGCCAGCGGCCGGTGACCAGCAGGTAGACGATGAAGATGCCGGGCGTCAGCTTGATCGCGGTGGCCAGGCCGATGCCCACGCCCGCCCAGCGGCTGCGCGCCGGCAGCAGCCACAGCAGGTCCACCGCCACCAGGAACAGCAGCAGCATGTTGACCTGGCCGAAGTTGACCGTCTCCCGCATCGGCTCGTACGCGGCGGCCAGGCAGAGCGCGACCGCGAGCGCGAACCAGCGGGTCCAGCCGGAGCGGCGGGCCACCGGGTCCAGCAGCCGCCAGATCACCACGGCGCTCGTCACCACCGTCAGGGTCACGCTCACCACGATCGCCGCGTTCCACGGCAGGTACGCCATCGGCAGCATCACCAGCGCGGCGAACGGCGGGTAGGTGAAGCCGTACTGCGTGCCGGAGCGCAGGAAGTCGTAGATCTCCCCGCCGTCACGCGCCCAGTAGGTCAGCGCGCCGTAGTAGACCTGCAGGTCGAAGAAGCCGTGCCGGACCGCCGCCACGGAGAGGAACACGGTGACTGCCGCGGCGAGCGCCACCACGGCGACGACCTGCGCGACCGTGCGCGCGGCACCCTGCGCCACCGTCACCCTCCTCGCCCTGCGTAGGCTCACGTGCCATGGCTGCAGGCTACGTCCGGCCCGCGCGTCCTGAGGACGCCGGCGAGATCGCACGCATCCAGCTCGCGACCTGGCGGGTCGCGTACCGCCGGATCCTGCCACGGCACGTGCTCGACAACCTCGACGAGGCGTACCTCGCGCGGCGGTGGAGTGCGGCGGTGCAGGAGCCGCCCTCGGGCGCGCACCGGGTGCTGGTCGCCGTCGAACAGGCGGCGCAATCCTATCTGGTGGGGTTCGTCGCCTCCGGTCCGGCCGACGCGGACGCGCTCGCTCCCGGCGAGCCGGCCGAGGCGCTCGGCTCGGACGTCGCGGCGGTGACGGACCTGCTGGTCGAGCCCCGGTGGGGGCGGCGCGGGCACGGCAGCCGGCTGCTCGCCGCGGCTGTCGAGCACTGGCGCGGCGACGGGCTGACCCGGGCGGTCGCGTGGGCGTTCGACGCCGACGCGGCGACCCGGAAGTTCCTCGGCTCGACCGGCTGGGAGCCGGACGGGGCGACCCGCGCGCTGGACGTGGACGACATGCTGGTCCCCCAGCTCCGCTTCCACGTGGCGACCCCGGAGTCCGCTGACGAAAACCTCTCAGCCGACCGATGAGTTCCCGTCCGGCCGCCGGTCCACCCTCACGTGGGTGGGCCGGCGGTCCCGGCACGGGGCAGGACCGCCACCCCACCCCACCGTGATCGCGTCGATCATGAAGTTGGCGGCCTTGTCGATCTCCCCATCTGCCGCCAACCTCATGATCGACCGGGAACAGGGTCCCGGGGGTCAGGCGGGGCGGAGTTCGGCCACCAACTCGTCGTCCTCCATGGCGCCGGTGGGGTGGAAACCCAGCGCGGTGTAGAGGGCGGCGGCGGGCTTGTTGTCGGGGTGGTAGCTCAGGCGGATCGGCTCGCCCGCCTCGGCGAGCCGGTCCGCGAGCGTCCGTACCGTGGCGCGGCCCAGGCCCCGGCCCTGCTCGGCGGCGTCGATCACCATGCCGCCGATCCAGCGCGACCCGTCGTCGTCCACGCCCCACATGACGTGGCCGACGACCGTCTCGTCGGCGTACACCGCGAGCGAGTTCCAGACCTCCGAGCGCTCGGTGAGGAGCAGGTAGCGGGCGGCCAGCGCGGCCACGAAGGCACGCTGGTCGTCGTGCGGCGCGACGTCCGCGACGGCCCGCCAGTTGTCGTCGTCCACCGGCCGCAGCGTCACCCGGCGGCCGGTGCGGTCGGAGTGCCCGGAATCGATCATGAGCAGAGGGTACGCCCAGGTCAGTCGAGCAGGGCGTCCAGACCGACTGTGAGACCGGGCCGGCGACCCACCTCCCGGACCGCGAGCAGCACGCCGGGCATGAACGACACCCGGTCGTACGAGTCGTGCCGGATGGTCAGCGTCTCGCCAGTGGTGCCGAACAGCACCTCCTGGTGGGCGACCAGGCCGGTGGCGCGTACCGCGTGCACGCGTACCCCGTCGATGTCGGCACCGCGGGCGCCGGCCACCTCGTCGCGGGTGGCGTCCGGCGCGGGCCCCAGGCCGGCGTCGGCGCGGGCCGCGGCGATCAGCCGGGCGGTGTGGGTGGCGGTCCCGCTCGGCGCGTCCAGCTTGCGCGGGTGGTGCTGCTCGACGATCTCGACCGACTCGAAGTAGCGGGCGGCGCGCGCCGCGAACTGCATCATCAGCACCGCGCCGATGCCGAAGTTGGGGGCGATCACCACGCCCAGCCCGGGCCGGTCGTCGAGCCAGCCCCGCACCTGCGCGAGCCGCTGCTCGGTGAATCCGGTGGTGCCGACCACCGCGTGCACGCCGTTCTCGACGCACCAGCGCAGGTTGTCCATGACCGCGTCGGGGGTGGTGAAGTCGACGACCACCCCGGCGCCCGCCTGCGCCACCGCGTCCAGGTCGTCGCCCTGGTCGACGGCCGCTACCAGCTCCAGGTCGGCGGCGGAGTCGACCGCCTTGCAGACCTCCATGCCCATCCGGCCCCGCGCGCCCAGCACACCGACCCGGGCCGCCGTCTTCTGCTGCTCAGTCACGGGCCACAACCTATCCCAGCGCCCGGCGTGCGGTCCGGCGGACCGGCGGGCCGCTCAGCCCGTGACCGTGAAGCTGCCGGAGTCGAACGGGCCGACCACCGCCAGGGACATCGGCCGTCCGAGCAGGTCGGCGGCGAGCGCGTTCACGTCGTCGAGCGTCACCGCGTCCACCCGGGACAGCAGGTCGTCCACCGGCATCAGGTTGCCGTAGAGCAGCTCGCCCTTGGCGAGCCGGCTCATCCGCGAGCCGGTGTCCTCCAGCCCGAGCACGAACGAGCCCTTGCTCATCCCCTTGCCGCGGGCCAGTTCCGCCTCGGTGATCCCCTCGGCGGCCACCCGCGCCAGCCCCGCACGGGTCAGGTCCAGCACCTCGTCCACCTTGCCCGGCGCGCAACCGGCGTAGACGGCGAACACGCCGCTGTCGGCGTACTGGCTGGCGTAGGAGTAGACCGAGTAAGCCAGGCCCCGCTGCTCCCGGATCTCCTGGAACAGCCGGCTGGACATGCCGCCCCCGAGCACGTTGTTCAGCACACCGAGGGCGAACCGCCGGTCGTCGGTGCGGTCGATCCCCGGGCAGCCGAGGATGACGTGCGCCTGCTCGGTCTCCTTCGGCTCGACGAGCGTGGTGGCCGGCTTGGTGCGTACCGCCGGGGTGGCCGACCGGTGCGGCGCGGGCGACGCCGGGTCGGTGTCCAGCGGGGTGCCGCGCAGCGCCTGCCGGACCAGCTTGACCACGGCGGCGTGGTCGAGGTTGCCGGCGGCGGCGATCACGATCTGCGGCGCGGTGTAGCGGCGGCGGTAGAAGCTCTGGATCTGCCGCCGAGTCATCGGCGTGACCGTCTCCTCCGTGCCGGAGATGAGCCGGCCCAGCGGGTGGTCGCCGTAGACGGCGCGGGCGAACAGGTCGTGCACCTCGTCGCCGGGCTCGTCGTCGTGCATGGCGATCTCTTCGAGGATGACGCCGCGTTCGGTCTCCACGTCCGCGGGGGCCAGCACCGAGTCGGCGACCAGGTCGCACATGACGTCGATGGCCAGCGGCAGGTCCTCGTCCAGCACCCGCGCGTAGTAGCAGGTGTATTCCTTCGTGGTGAAGGCGTTCGTCTCGCCGCCCACGGCCTCGATCTGCGCCGAGATCTCCAGCGCGCTGCGCTTGTTGGTGCCCTTGAACAGCAGGTGCTCCAGGAAGTGCGCGGCACCGGCCTGCGTGCCGTTCTCGTCGCGCGAGCCGACCGCCACCCAGATGCCGAACGACACGCTGCGCATCGCCGGGATCGCCTCGGTGAGCACCCGCAGCCCGCTGGGCAGCACGGTACGGCGGACGGTGCCGCCGAGCGGGTCGTCGCTGAGCGTACGGGTGACCGCGCGGGCCGCCGAGCCGATCGGCGCCACCCCCCATCCCGTCGAGGCGCCTGACGAACTCACGAGAACCTGCTCTCCGGATGACGAGGAACGGCGGACGTACGACGGCTCCAGCTCGCGCGGGCGACCTGGAGCCGTGGGCCGGCCCGGGTGACGCGGACGTCACCCGGGCCGGTCGGTGAATCAGCTGTGCCGGGTCCGGCGGCGCGGACGGGACTCGCCGCCGCCCTCGCCACCCTCGGAGCGGCGCTCGCCACGGTCACCACGGTCGCCCCGGTCACGCGGGCCACGGTCGCCGCCGCGGTCCCGGCCCGACGGACGGTCGCCGCCACCGGCCGCGCCCTCGGCCGGCGCCTCGGCGCCCTCCGGGCGGATCTTGTCCAGGTAGATCTTGCCGCGGGCGTCGATGTCCGCGATCTCCACCTCGACCTTGTCGCCGACGTTGAGGTAGTCCTCGACCTTCTCGACCCGCTTGCCGTCGCCCACCTTGGAGATGTGCAGCAGGCCGTCGCGGCCCGGCAGCAGCGAGATGAAGGCGCCGAACGCGGCGGTCTTCACCACGGTGCCGAGGAACCGCTCGCCGACCTTGGGCAGCGTCGGGTTGGCGATCCCGTTGATCCGGTCCACAGCGGCCTGGGCCGCCGGCCCGTTGGTCGCGCCGACGTAGATCGTGCCGTCGTCCTCGATGGAGATCTCGGCGCCGGTCTCGTCCTGGATCGCGTTGATGGTCTGGCCCTTCGGGCCGATCACCATGCCGATCTTGTCGACCGGGATCTTCACGGTGGTGACCCGCGGCGCGTAGTCCGACATCTCGGCCGGCGCCTCGATGGCACGCTGCATCACGTCGAGGATGGTCTGCCGGGCCTCGTGCGCCTGCTGCAGCGCGGCGGCCAGGACGTCCGACGGGATGCCGTCCAGCTTGGTGTCGAGCTGCAGCGCGGTGACGAAGTCACGGGTGCCGGCGACCTTGAAGTCCATGTCGCCGAACGCGTCTTCGGCGCCGAGGATGTCGGTCAGCGTCACGTACTGGGTCTTGCCGTCGACCTCGTCGGAGATGAGGCCCATGGCGATGCCGGCGACCGGCGCCTTCAGCGGCACACCGGCCGAGAGCAGGCCCAGCGTCGAGGCGCAGACCGAACCCATCGAGGTGGAGCCGTTGGAGCCGAGCGCCTCGGAGACCTGCCGGATGGCGTACGGGAACTCCTCGCGCGAGGGCAGCACCGGGAGCAGCGCCCGCTCGGCGAGCGCGCCGTGGCCGATCTCGCGCCGCTTCGGCGAGCCGACCCGGCCGGTTTCACCGGTCGAGTACGGCGGGAAGTTGTAGTTGTGCATGTAGCGCTTGCGGTTCTCCGGGGACAGCGTGTCCACCATCTGCTCCATGCGCAGCATGTTCAGCGTGGTGACGCCCAGGATCTGGGTCTCGCCGCGCTCGAACAGCGCCGAGCCGTGCACCCGCGGCAGCACGCCGACCTCGGCGGACAGCGGACGGATGTCACGCGGGCCGCGGCCGTCGATGCGGACCTGCTCGCGCAGCACCCGGTTGCGGACCTCGGACTTGGTCAGCGACCGGAACGCGGCGGACAGCTCCTTCTCGCGGCCCTCGAACCGGCCGGTCAGCTCCTCGGCGACCTTGGCCTTGATCCGGTCCAGGGCCTCCTCGCGGTCGGCCTTGCCGGCGATCTTCAGCGCCTCGGCGACCTCGGCGCGGGCCACCTCGGCCACCGCGTCGTACGCGTCGTCGGAGTAGTCCAGGAAGACCGGGAACTCGGCGACCGGCTTGGCGGCCACCTCGGCCAGCTCGCTCTGCGCACGGCACAGCTCGCGGATGGCCGGCTTGGCGGCCTCCAGGCCGCTGGCCACGATCTCCTCGGTCGGCGCGGTCGCGCCACCCGAGATCAGGGTCACGGCGTTCGGGGTGGCCTCGGCCTCGACCATCATGATCGCGACCTCGCCGTCCGGCAGGGTGCGGCCGGCCACGACCATGTCGAAGGTGGCCCGCTCGAGCTCCTCCAGCGTCGGGAAGGCGACCCACTGGCCGTCGACGTGCGCGACCCGGGTCGCGCCGATCGGGCCGGAGAACGGCAGGCCGGAGAGCTTGGTCGACATCGAGGCAGCGTTGATCGCCACCACGTCGTACGGGTGCTGCGGGTCGAGCGCCAGCACCGTCTCGACGACCTGGACCTCGTTGCGCAGGCCCTTGACGAACGACGGGCGCAGCGGCCGGTCGATCAGCCGGCAGGTGAGGATGGCGTCCTCGCTGGGCCGGCCCTCGCGGCGGAAGAACGAGCCGGGGATGCGGCCCGCGGCGTACATCCGCTCCTCGACGTCCACGGTCAGCGGGAAGAAGTCGAACGACTCGCGCGGCTGCTTGCCGGCCGTGGTGGCGGAGAGGACGACCGTCTCGCCGAGCTGGGCGACGACGGAGCCGGCGGCCTGGCGGGCCAGACGGCCGGTGGAGAAAGTGATCTCACGGGTGCCGAAGGACCCGTTGTCGATCACCGCGGTGCGGGATTCGGTGCCGAGGTTGGTCTCGGTCATGTGCTGTGGTGCTCCTTCGCGTCGTCGGCCGACGACACGGGAACTGCTCAGGCGGCCGGTCTTCGATCGAAGCGCCCGGGGAGGCCGGCGTCGTGCCGGGGTTCCCGGGGGCCACTACCGGAGACCGGTGCTGACCGGCTCCCTCTTCGGGTGTCGCGCGGCCGGGTTCTTCGGTGGTACTGCAACGGGGGAGCAGCCAGGCGGCCACTCCCCCGTCAGGTCATCGGCGCAGGCCGAGCCGCTCGATGAGCGACCGGTAGCGGTTGATGTCCTTCTTCTGGACGTAGTTGAGCAGCCGGCGGCGCCGGCCGACCAGCAGCAGCAGCCCACGGCGGCTGTGGTGGTCGTGCTTGTGCACCTTCAGGTGCTCGGTGAGCTCCGCGATCCGCTTGGTCAGGACCGCGACCTGCACCTCGGGCGAGCCGGTGTCGCCCTCGGCGGTCGCGTACTCCTGGCGGATCTTGGCCTTGGCTTCCTGGTCGAGCGCCATGTTCTCCCTGTTTCGTGGGTCATTCGATGAGGTCCGGAGCGGTCGTGGTGACCGGTGCAACGGACCGGTTCCTCGCACCCGCGGCGTCGTGCAGGCACGCGAGGCCCCCGTCGGTCAGCCGACGTCTCCGTCAGCCTACCAGCCCTCGGGACGGACGGCCGGTCAAGGTCGCTCCGCGCGGGTCAGAGCACCGCCCGGCGGGTGCGTTCCACGTCCTCGGCGATCTGGGCCACCAGCGGTTCGACCGCGTCGTATGTCCGCTGCTCACGCAGGTGCGCCACGAAGTCCAGGGCCAGCCGCTCACCGTAGAGGTCGCCGGTGAAGTCCAGCGCGTACGCCTCCACCCGCCGCTCCCGGCCGGAGAACGTCGGGTTGGTGCCGATCGACACCGCCGCCGCCAGCGGTTCCCCGTCGCGGCGGACCAGGCGGGCCGCGTACACGCCGTCGGCGGGCACCGCCGCGTACCTGTGGGTCAGCAGGTTGGCGGTGGGGTAACCCAGCTCACGTCCGCGCTGGTCGCCGCGGACCACCACGCCCTCCACCCGGTGCGGGCGGCCGAGCGCCGCCGCCGCCGCGCCCACGTCGCCCGCGTCGACGCAGGACCTGATGTACGTGGAGGAGAAGACCGTCCCCGCCTCGGCGACCAGCGGGGCCCCCTCGACGGCGAACCCGAAGGTGCGGCCCAGTCGCTCGAGCAGGGGCACGTCGCCCGCGGCCCGGTGCCCGAACCGGAAGTTGTCACCGACCACCACGAGCGCGGCGTGCAGGTGCTCGACCAGGACGTCGTGCACGAACGCCTCGGGTGGCAGCCGGGAGAACTCGACGGTGAACGGCACCACGCAGAGCACGTCCACGCCGAGCGCCTCGATCAGCTCGGCCTTGCGGGCCGGCTCGGTCAGCACCGCCGGGTGTGAGCCGGGGCGCACCACCTCGGCCGGGTGCGGGTCGAACGTCACCACCACCGACTTGACGCCCAGTTCCCGGGCCCGCGCCACGGCGTGACCGATGGTGGCCTGGTGCCCCCGGTGCACGCCGTCGAAGACGCCGATGGTGACCACCGAGCGTCCCCAGCCGCCGGGCGCCGCCTCGTACCCCCGCCACCGCTGCATGCCGTCTCCTCCCCTGTCCGCCCGCGCGCCGTTCAGGCCGGGGCCAGCACGATCTCCGCGCGGGCCCGACCGTCCCGCTCGCTGACGATAGCGATCAGCCCGCCCGCCGGGCCGAAGACGGCGTACGGCCCGGTGATCCCGGCCGGCGCCAGCGGCCCGCCGTGGGACAGCACCCGGGCCTCGTCGGCGGTGGCGTCCCGGCGCGGGAAGAACCGCTCGGCGGCGGCGTCCAGCGGCAGGTTCACCACGTCCGGCGCGCGCTCCTCGAGCTGGTCGAGCGTGGCCGCCTCGGCGAGCGTGAACCCGCCCACCGCGGTCCGGCGCAGCGCGGTGAGGTGACCGCCGACACCGAGGGCCGCGCCCGCGTCGCGGGCCAGCGCCCTGATGTACGTCCCGGACGAGCAGGTCACGTCGACGTCGACGTCCACCACGTCCGGGACGTCCCGGCGGATCTCCACCACGTCCAGCCGGGACACGGTGACCCGGCGGGCGGGCAGCTCGACCGCCTCGCCGTCGCGGACCCGCTTGTACGCCCGCTGTCCATTGATCTTGATGGCGCTGACCGCGCTCGGCACCTGGTCGATCTCGCCGGTGAGCGCGGCGAGCGCGGCGCGTACCCCGTCGTCGGTGACCGCGCCGGCCGGGGTGGTGGCGACCACCTCGCCCTCGGCGTCGTCGGTGACCGTGGCCTGCCCCAGCCGGATCGTCGCGGCGTAGCTCTTGCCGGCGCCGATCACGTACGTGAGCAGCCGGGTCGCCCGGCCCACCCCGATCACCAGCACGCCGGTGGCCATCGGGTCCAGCGTGCCGCCGTGACCGACGCGGCGGGTACGGGCCAGCCGCCGGATGCGGGCCACGACGTCGTGCGACGTCATGCCGCCGGGCTTGTCGACCACGATCAGACCGTCTGTGCTCACGACCGCCAAGCCTGCCAGACGGCGCCGCTCCTCCCTGCGGGGGATACCGCCCTGCTTCGGCCGGGTGTCAAGATCGTGCGCCAGCGCCCCGTCTGCCCGGGAAGTCCGATGACCGATCACCGTTCCGCCTCCGATCCGTACGCCAGCGATCGTCCGACGGAGGACGACCTGGGACGGGTGCCCGAGTGGCTGCGCCGGCCCGCGCCGGAGGTCGAGCCGGGCCGCGGCGACCGCCTGCGGATCGCGCTCGGCGGGCACTCCGGCAAGCTGCTCGGCGGTGTGGTCGTGCTGGCGCTGCTCGCCTTCTTCGGGCTCGTCGGGGGCGTCGGCTACCAGGGCTTCCAGCGCTGGCGCGAGCCGGCCGCCGAACACCCCACCGTCAGCCTGCCGGTCGGTGAGCAGGCCTCCTCGTCGGCCTCGCCGCCACCGGCCGCCGGTCCGTTCGACGGCACCCCGGCGTCCGCCTTCCCGGAGGGCACGGCGGGGATCGCGCTGCCCCGGGCCAAGCGGACCGGCGCGTTCAGCGAGAAGCAGGTGGCCGACGCGCTGACCAAGGTTCGCAAGGCCCTGGTGACCGCCCGGCTGGACCGCACGTTCTTCACCGCGAAGAACCCGGAGCGGCTGGTCCGCCAGTTCGCCCCGGACGCGCGGGCCGGCGTGCGCGACGACTTCCCCACCGGCGAGGCGAGCACCTACGCGACCCGGCTCGCCCCCGGCGCCCGGCTCACCGCCGACCAGCCCCGGGTCAAGGGCCGGATCAGCTACCGGGCGACGAAGGACCGGGACGGCATCCGCATCCTCGAGGTGACCACGAACTTCGTCTGGGCGTACGCCTTCTCCACCGCCCGCCCCGCCCCGGGCGCCGGCGTGGTGGTGGTCCACGACACGGTGAAGTGGAGCACCCCGCACCCGGCCGACGTGACCACCGGCTCCGTCGGTCTGTGGATCGAGCGGGCCGACTCGTACGCCTCCAACATCGACTGCGTCGCGCTGGACAAGGGGCTGCTCGCGCTCGGCAAGCCCTCGCTCGGCGGGCCGGCCGACCCGGACCCGGACGCCGTCTTCGACCCGGACAAGACAGTCGACCTGCCGGACACCTGCTGACCCGCCCGTCTCACCACACCGCCCTCGATGGGAGCCTTTCGATGAGCGACGCCCCGCCACCGCACCGTGCCCGGGTCGACCTGCCGGACTGGATGCGCAATCCGGAGCCGCCCCGCCGTACCCTCGGCCGCCGCCTGTCCGACCTGGTCGACGGCGTACCGGCGCTGGCGGCGGCGCGCCGCCGGATCTGGGCCTGGCAGGGCCGGACCCGATTCGGCGAGCGGCATCCCACGATGGCCGCGATCGGGTCGTTCGTGTTCGTCCTGGTGACCGCGACGCTGCTGGTCGTCGGCATGCTCTACCTCGCGTGGGCGATCCGGCAGGGCCGGATCTGACCGGCACGGAACGGGACAGCGGGATCGGCGGCCGGGTGCAATGATCATGCGCCCCCTGCCCCTGCACCCCCTCTGGAACGCCGCATGAGCACCGAAGACGGGACCACCCCACCCGAGCCGGATCCCTACGCCGTCGCCTCCCGGGGCGAGGAGATCCGGCTGCCGAGCTGGATGACCGGCGCGGACACGCACGTCCCGCTGACCCGCGCCGAGCGCTTCCGCATGGTCTGGTCCCGGCAGCGCGGCAAGCGCCACGTCGCCTTCGTGGTGGTGCTCGCCCTGGTGCTGATCGGCGGCACGGCCGTGATCGGCCGGGTCACCGTCGATCGCGTACGGTCCGGCACCGCCGCCGCGGCCTCGGCCTCGGCCAGCCCGTCTCCGGTTCCGCTCAGCCGGGTGGGCGAGCCGCGCGACCTCTTCGCCGGCACACTCGGCGCGGACTTCGCGATCGGCGCGGCCGGGATCGTCCTGCCGCAGGCCACGGCGCGACCGCCGTTCACCGCCGGCCAGGTGGCCACGGCACTCGGCCAGGTCCGGGCCGCGCTGATCCAGGCCCGGCTCGACCTGTCCATGATCCTCGGCGACACGGAGCCGTTCCTGGCGCTGCTGGCGCCTGCCTCGCGCGCGCAGACGCGTACCGACTTCGAGGACTCGTCGTTCCTCAACTACGCCACCCGGATCGGCTCGCAGGACCGCGCCGACGAGATCCGGGTCCGGGGTGAGATGCGCTACCGGGCCGTCACCGGCGACGACGGCCGGCCGATCCTGCGGATCACCACCGAGTACGTCTGGATGTACGCGTTCGACGTGCCGCGGACGACGCCGGGCCGGGCCGGAATCGCCACCATCCGCGACCGGGTCGTCTGGGAGGTCCCCCACCCCGACGGGCTGCCGGCGGCGAAGCGCGGCCTCTGGCTCGTCTCGGCTCAGGCGAGCACGAGCAACGTCGACTGCGCGCGGCTGAGCGCGGGCTTCTTCGTGGTCGAGCCGTGGATGGGCGGCCCCGGTTCGTTCCAGCCCTGCTGACCGGCGTCAGCGCACCGCGCCGGTCACCGCCCACGCGCCCGAACGCACCCGCAGCAGCAGGCCGGCCAGCCGCAGCACCACGAACAGCATCAGCCCGGCCCAGATCCCGCCCAGCCCGAGCTCGAACGCGTAGGCCAGCCAGATCGCCGGCAGGAACCCGCCGAACGCGCACACGATGGTGAGGTTCCGCAGGTAGCGCACGTCGCCCGCGCCGATCAGCACCCCGTCGAGCGCGAACACCACGCCACCGATCGGCTGGAGCGCGACGAACCAGGGCCAGGCCGTCATGGCCTGCTCGCGTACCTGCGGATCGGAGCTGAACCACGACGGCACCACGCCGGCGCCCGCGGCGATGAGCACCGCGAAGGCCACGCCGCACAGCCCGCCGAGCAGCGCGACGCGGCGGGCCAGGAACCGCGCGCCGGCCGCGTCGCCGGCGCCGAGCGCGGCGCCGACGAGCGACTGCGCGGCGATGGCCAGGGCGTCGAGCACCAGCACCGTGAAGAACCACAGTTGCAGGGCGATCTGGTGCGCGCCGACCGCGGCGGCGCCGAACCGGGCCGCGACCGCTGTCGCGGACAGGAAGCTGGCCTGGAACGCGACACCACGCACGAGCAGGTCCCGGCTCAGCACGAGCTGCTGGCCGATCACCCGGGGCCGGGGCCGCAGCGAGACCCGCTCGCGCACCAGCGCGCCCGCGAACAGGACGCCGGAGAGCGTCTGCGCGATCGCGTTCGCCACCGCCGAGCCGACCAGGCCGAGCCCGGCCGGATAGACCAGCAGCGGGCAGAGCACCGCGGAGAGCAGGTTCGGGCCGAGCACGAACAGCAGCGGCCGGCGGGTGTCCTGGATGCCGCGCAGCCAGCCGTTGCCGGCGGCGGCGAGCAGCAGGCCGGGCGCGCCGAGCGCCGCGACCCGCAGCCATCCGGCGGCGGCGTCGGCCACCTCGCCGGGGCCGCCGACGAGGGTACGCGCCAGCGCGCCCCCGCCGATGCCGATGGCGACCGCCACCAGCACTCCGGTGGACAGCGCGAGCCAGGACGCCTGCACGCCCTCGGCCACCGCGGCGGCCCGGTCCCCCGCTCCGAAGCGGCGGGCCGAACGGCCCGTGGTGCCGTACGCGACCACGGTGCCGACCCAGGCGGTGAGCGTCATGACCGTGCCGCCGACTGCGAGCGCGGCCAGCGGCACCCGGCCCAGGTGACCGACCACGGCGGTGTCGACGAGGACGTACAGCGGCTCGGCGGCCAGCACCACGAGGGCGGGCAGCGCGAGTGCGGCGATCCGCCGCGGCGAGGCGGTGACGGGGGTGGCGGTGGTGCTCATCGCCGCCGATCCTGGCACGCGCCCAGTAAGGTCCGCAAGGCAAGCGACTACTTACCCACACCGGCCAGGAAGCGGGCCGCGTCACGCCGCCCGCGCAGGCGGCGCACCGGCAGTGCCGGGGCGTGCTCGGCGAGCGCGGCGAAGACCCGGGGCCGAGAGTCACGGGGGTAGCGCCAGACGTAGCGCAGGAAGCCCAGATCGAGGCGTTCCGGGCAGTCCTCGGGCAGGTCGGGCCGGGGCAGCCTTCGGTGCGCCCACCGGCGGCGGACGATCCGGACCAGGCAACGCGGCCGGGAGGTGTCGCAGAGCACCAGCAGGTCGGCGCGGGGCAGCCGCAGGTCGAGGGTGCTCGCGTAGTTGCCGTCCATGACCCAGGCCGGGCGGGCGGCGAGCGCTGCCACCTCGGCGCGGAAGTCAGCCGGGGCGGACGCGGTCCAGCCGGGGCGCCAGTAGTGCCGGTCCAGGTGGATCAGGGGAAGGCCGAGTCGCCGGGCCAGTTCACCGGCGAGCGTGCTCTTGCCGGCGCCGGAGCTGCCGACCACGAGGATGCGTCGCACCGGGCGACGGTAGCGCGGAAGCGGGTTCCCGCGCGGCGGTGACGCCGGCGCCGGGCTGCGGGTGCGGCCCGGCCGGCGTCACCGCCGGACGGCGTACGTCACTGACGGGTGTCCATCGAGGTCTGCAGCGCGCGGCGCATCTGCTCGCGCGCCTCGTCGGTGGTGGTCTCGGTCTGCGGCTTGCGCTTGCTGGGCATGTGAGGTCCTTCCAGGGTGCGGACCACCGGGACGTGGCGGTCCTACGGGCGCCCGGCGCTCCGGATCGGCGCGACGACTGATCGCGCCGCGACCGGAAGTCGTCGGCGGCTGAGCGCCCGGCAGCGGTCCGGGATCACCGGAGCGGCTCGCCTGGCAGCGGGAGCCCGGGTCGGTCCGACCCTGGAGGGAGGCGAGGCCGGGTGCGGCACCACCGCCCGTGACCAGCGCCGCGAAGCGCCGGTCCCGCACCCAAATTAACGTTCACTTTCCAGATACTGCCCCCAGTTCCCGAAATGCGGAAAGATCAACCTCGTCGTCCCGCTCCGGCGAGGGCGGTCAGCGGGCCAGGAAGTGCCAGCCCAGCCACCACCAGAAACCGAACAGCCCAATCCGGCCGACCGGCACCGGGCCCACCTCGTACCGCATCACGAACGCGCAGACGTCGGCCAGCGACGGGATCCGCGAGCCCTCCCGGCGCGCGGCCCACTCGACGACGGCGAACAGCACGATCGAGACTCCGAACCCGCCGATCGCCAGTGCCCGCATCATCGGCGCACCAGTCCCCAGAACGCGGACAGCCACGCGAACCAGGCCGCCGAACGGACCAGGTTGTCCTCCAGCAGCGGATCGGCCAGCCGGGAGAGGGTGGGGAAGTCGTCGCCCGCCGCCGCCACGAACGTCGCCCCCTCGAAGACCCCGAAGACGGTCACCGGGACCAGCCACCACAGCGCGACCGACGGCAGCCGGCGCGGCGCCGGACGCCGGGGCACCCGGTTGCTCAGGCCGACCCAGATCAACCCCCCGCCGGTGGTGAGGATGTAGAGGTTCGCCGCGGTCGAGAAGGACGGCATCTGCCCCCCGACCAGGGACAGGCAGATCAGCACCGGCACGGAGACGACCGGCCGGTCCCAGGCCCGGGGCGCCTCGACGGTGAGCTCACGGGGATGATCCATCACCCGATTGTCCCCAGCGTCACGGACGGCGGAAAGCCCGGCACGCGTCGTGATCCCCGGAAATGCCGCCGATCGGCTCACACTTCAGATCGCCGCCGCACCTCGGCGCGGCAGAAATATCGGGGCAATTCCAGCCCGAAGGGCTAGAGCGTGCCGGTGGCCAGCTCGGCGCGGATCCGCCCGACCACCTCGTCGAGGGATCCCCGCCCGGTGAAGCCGGCCGCGAACCGGTGCCCGCCGCCGCCGAGCGCCACCGCCACCCGGCTCACGTCCACCGCGCCCTTGCTGCGCAGCGACACCGCCCACTCGGCCTCGCCGGCCTGCTTCACCACACAGCTCACGTCCGCCTCGGCGGTGCAGCGCACCGAGTCGATGAGCGCCTCCAGCACGTACGCGGGCTGCTCGTGGCGGATCAGGTCGTCGCGGGTCGCGTACGTCCAGACGAGGCCGTGCCCGGCGGCGGCCGCCGGTTCCAGCGTGGCCCGGCCGAGCACCTCGCCGAAGAGGCGGACGGCACCGAACGGGCGGGTGTCGAAGATCCGCCGGGAGATGTCCCCGGGCCGGATGCCGGTGGCCACCAGGCGCGCTGCCGTCTCGTGCACGGCCGGGGTGGTCGCCTCGAAGCGGAACGAGCCGGTGTCCGTGGTGAGCGCGACGTACAGCCCGGTCGCCATCTCCGCGTCCAGCATCACGCCGAGCCGGTCCAGCAGCTCCAGCGCGACCACGGAGGTCGCGGCGGCGTGCGGGTCGACCAGATTGATCCGGCCGAACCCGCTGTTCGAGGCGTGGTGGTCGAGCACGAGCGACGTGCCCGCCGTGTCCAGCCGGTCGACCAGGTCGCCCAGCCGGGACTCGCTCGCCGCGTCGAAGCAGATCACCAGGTCCGGAGCCGGGTACGCGTCGTCCTGCGGCACCAGCAGATCCATGCCGGGCATCCACCGGAACGGCTCGGGCACCTCCGGCGGGCCGGGGAAGGTGGCCTGGAGATCGCGGACACCGAGCCGGCGCAGGCCCAGCCCGAAGCCGAGCATGCTGCCCAGCGCGTCCCCGTCCGGGTTCACGTGGCAGATCAGCAGCACCCGCGCGCCGGCGGGAAGGTCGCGTACCGCCGCGACGGCGGACGCCCACGCGGTCTCGGTGGGCCCGGCGGCCTCGGTCACCGGCGGTCGCCGGCGCGCGGCTCGTCGTCGTCCTCGTCCTCGTTGTCGGCGGAGGCGTCGTCGGCGTCCTCGTCGTCCTCGACCCGGTACGGCTGGGCCTCGCCCGCGTACGAGGCCTTCGCGGCCAGCCGCTGCACCTCGGCGTCGGCGGTACGCGCGGCGGCCAGCAGGTCGTCGATGTGCTTGACCTGGTCCTGCACGTCGTCGAGGACGAAGGTGAGCGTCGGCGAGTGCCGCAGCCCGAGCGCCTTGCCGACGGTGCTGCGCAGCATGCCCTTGGCGCTCTCCAGCGCGGCGGCGGTGCTCGCCTGGGCCGCCGCGTCGCCGAGCACCGTGTAGAAGACGGTGGCGTCGCGCAGGTCGGCGGTGATCCGGGCGTCGGTGATCGTGATCATGCCGAGCCGGGGGTCCTTGATCTGGCTGCGCACCACCGACGCGACGAGTTCCCGGATGCGCTCCGCGTGCCGGCGAACCTTTGCCTGATCCGTCATGTCCCCCACCTCCGGGATCACCTGTACCCATGACGACGCCGGATCATCATGCGACCCGGGCCGTCGGCCGGAGACGACGGGCGCGTGGGCGCCGCCGGGTCCGACCGCCCAACGCTGAAGAACACTACCCGCGCCCGGCCGGGCGTCGCGCGGCACGGCCGGAGTGCGGCGCGACGCGCCGTCAGTCGTCCGCGCCGTGCAGGCGACGGCGTACCGACAGCAGCTCGGTCTCCGGACGGGCGGCGACCAGCCGCTCACAGGAGTCGAGCACCTCGCGGACGTGAGCCGGCTCGGCGGCCACCACCGCCACCCCGATCTCGGCCCGGCCGTGCAGGTCCAGCGCCCCCACCTCGGCGGCGGAGACCTCGAACTTGCGCAGCGCGGCGACGATCGGCCGGACGTAGGACCGCTTGGCCTTCAGGGACCGGGAGTCACCCGGGAGCAACAGGTCGAACAGTGCGGTTCCGGTATACACGGCGAGCAACGGTACGCCGGGCGGCCCGGACCGGCACGCGATTAAGGCGCGACCGCCACCAGCACGTCCCGCTCGATCGCCTGGTCGACCCGGTGCGCGAAGTCGCCGAAGCCGGGACCGTCGAGCACCCGCAGCCCCGCGTCGGTCAGCGCCGCCTCCGCCTGTGCCCGCGGCGCCACGTGCGTGTTCCAGGACAGCCCGATCGCGCCGCCCGGGCGCAGCAGCTCCCGCCACACCGGCACGGCTGCGGTGAGCAGCTCCAGCGGGCTGCGAGACAACCCCTGGCCGGTACGGCTGCCGTGCGCCACCCCGTACGGCGCGTCGGTGACGATCACGTCCGCGCAGCGGGCGCGCAACGCCTCGCGGGCCCGGGTGGTGTCGGTGTTGAGCACGGTGACGCGCTGGGTGGCCCCGGCCCGGTGCTCGTCCCGCGACGGTGCGACGACGGCCTCGAAGCGGCGGGCGACGAGCTTGCGGTCCCGGCGCACCGACGTCGACTCGGCGGTGTGCTTGAGGCGCTTGCGGCGCAGCCAGGTACGCAGGAACGCCGCGTACGCCTCCACGTCCTGACTGTCACGCTCGATGCCGATGCCGTCGTAGCCGTACATCAGCGCCTGGTTGAGCGTGGTGCCCCGGCCGCAGAGCGGGTCCAGCACCACCACCGGCCCGTCCAGCATCCGCGGCGCGGCGGCGGAGGCGAGCACCGTGACGTTGAGCAGCAGCCGGGTGAACTGCTCGTTGGTCTTGCCGGCGTACTTCGGGATGGTGATCAGGTCGGAGTCGTACCGGGCCAGCGGGCGCAGCGGCACCGGCCGCAGCAGGTCGTCGCCGACCCGTTCGAACAACGCGTACGCCGCCGACAGGTTCGCCAGGTGGGCCAGGTCCCGCTCGCCCAGCCCGGGCTCGGCGGTGGCGAAGGTCAGGTACTCCACCCCGCCGATCCTCGTCACCTCCGCGTCGCCCGGTGCCACGCCCAGTACGCCGGAACCGGCGAACACGGCCAGTTCGGCACGCGCGAGACGGGCCGCCGCGTCGGCGTAGACGCGGTTGGCGGAGGGGGCGAGGAGCAGCGCGTACCGGATCACGCCGGAAATTGTCGCAGCCTGCGGAAACGGCGACGGCCGGGGCCCGAAGGCCCCGGCCGTCGACCGGTCGTACGCGTGGTTGTCAGGCGCGCGGCTTCTCGCGCATCTCGAACGTCTCGATGACGTCGCCGACCTGGACGTTGTTGTAGCCGCCCAGCGTCAGACCACACTCGAAGCCCTCGCGGACCTCGGTCGCGTCGTCCTTGAACCGCTTCAAGGAGCTGATCGTGAGGTTG
The DNA here is from genome assembly GCF_050948515.1 of Micromonospora sp. CA-248089. Lineage (NCBI taxonomy): Bacteria > Bacillati > Actinomycetota > Actinomycetes > Micromonosporales > Micromonosporaceae > Micromonospora > Micromonospora sp. CA-248089. The sequence goes on along the minus strand of NZ_CP192016.1, from coordinate 1,530,206 downwards.
TCCGCCACGACCGCCCCGTCCCGCAGCAGCCGCGCCTTGGCGTTGCGGCGGATGAGGCCGGACCGGACGATACAGCCGGAGATGTTGCCGATCTTGGAGGAGCGGAAGACGTCGCGGATCTCCGCGGTGCCCAGCTCGACCTCCTCGTACTCCGGCTTGAGCAGACCCTTGAGCGCGGCGTCGATCTCCTCGATGGCCTGGTAGATGACGGTGTAGTACCGGATCTCCACGCCCTCACGGTCGGCCATCTCGCGGACCTTGTTCGAGGCCCGCACGTTGAAGCCGATGATCGTGACCGCCTCGGACGAGGCGCTCGCGAGCATGACGTCGCTCTCGGTGATCGCGCCCACGCCCCGGTGGATGATCCGAAGCTGGACCTCCTCCGGGATGTCGAGGTTGAACAGCGCGTCCTCGAGCGCCTCCACGGAACCGGAGACGTCGCCCTTGAGCACCAGGTTGAGCGAGGTCTTCTCGCCCTCCTTGAGCTGCTCCATGAGCGTCTCGAGAGTGGCCCGGCCACGGGAGTTGGCGAACGACGCCGCCCGCCTCCGCGCCTGACGCTGCTCGGCGATCTGCCGCACGGTGCGGTCGTCCTCGGCGGCCAGGAAGGTGTCACCCGCACCCGGCACCGTGGTCAGACCCAGCACCATGACCGGACGCGCCGGACCGGCCGAGTCGACCGGCTTGCCGTTCTCGTCCAGCATGGCCCGCACGCGGCCGTGCGCCCCACCGGCGACGATCGAGTCACCGGCACGCAAGGTGCCCTTCTGCACCAGCACGGTCGCCACCGCGCCACGGCCCTTGTCCAGGTGCGCCTCGATCGCGACACCCTGCGCCGGCCCGTCGATCGGAGCGGTCAGCTCCAGCGACGCGTCGGCGGTCAGCAGCACGGCCTCGAGCAGCTCCTCGATGCCGATGCCGGGCTTGGCCGCCACGTTGACGAACATGGTGTCGCCGCCGTACTCCTCGGCGACCAGGCCGTACTCGGTCAGCTGCTGGCGGACCTTGTCCGGGTTCGCCTCGGGCTTGTCGACCTTGTTGACCGCGACCACGATCGGCACGTCCGCCGCCTTGGCGTGGTTGAGCGCCTCGATGGTCTGCGGCATGACGCCGTCGTCGGCCGCGACCACCAGGATCACGATGTCCGTGACCTGGGCACCACGGGCACGCATGGCGGTGAACGCCTCGTGACCCGGGGTGTCGATGAACGTCACCGCGCGGTCCTCGCCCTCGTGCGGGACGTGGACCTGGTAGGCGCCGATGTGCTGGGTGATGCCACCCGCCTCGCCGGCCACCACGTTCGCCTTACGGATCGCGTCGAGCAGCTTGGTCTTACCGTGGTCGACGTGACCCATGACGGTCACGACCGGCGCACGGCTGACCAGGCGGTCCTCCGCGACCTCGGCGTCGAGGTCGATGTTGAACTGCGCGAGCAGCTCGCGGTCCTCGTCCTCCGGGCTGACGATCTGCACGTCGAAGCCGAGGTGCTCACCCAGCAGCTGCAGGGTCTCGTCGGAGCACGACTGGGTCGCCGTCACCATCTCGCCCAGGTTGAACATCTCCTGGACCAGCGAACCCGGGTTGGCGTTGATCTTGTCGGCGAAGTCCGACAGCGAGGCGCCACGGGACAACCGGACGACCTGACCCTGACCGCGGGGCGCACCCGAGGACATGGTCGGGGCCGACAGGTTGTCGAACTCCTGTCTGCGCTGCTTCTTGGACTTGCGACCGCGGGTCGGCCGGCCGCCGGGACGCCCGAAGGCACCCGCCGCGCCACCGCCACGGCCACGGCCACCGCCGCCGGGACGGCCACCGCCGCCGACCGGGCCACCCGGACGGAAACCACCGCCGGGAGCACCGCCACCGCCGCCGGGACCGCCGCGGTAGCCACCGCCACCGCCGCCACCACCGGGACCGCCGCGGTAGCCACCGCCACCGCCGCCACCACCGGGTCCACCGCGGTAGCCACCGCCACCGCCGCCGGGACCGCCCGGACGACCGGCGCCTCCGCCGGGTCCGCCACGACCGCCACCGGGGCCGCCGGGGCGGCCGGTGGTCGGGCGCTGGCTCGGCATCGAGGCCGGGCTCGGCCGCGGCGGCATCGACGCCGGGCTGGGCCGCGGCGGCATGCCGGCCGGGCTGGGACGGGGACCGCCCGCACCGGCGGCCGGGGGCCGCTGCTGCTGGCCGCCCTGGATACCGAACGGGTTGTTACCGGCGCCGCGCGCCGGCGGACGACCGCCGGGCCGGGCACCGGGGCCCTGACCCTGACCCGGACCGCCGGGACGACCGGCGGCCGGGGAACCCGGACGCGGCGGCATGGCGTTCGGGCCGGGACGCGGACCCGGGCGAGCGCCGCCCTCGGCCGGGGGCTCCCGGCGTACGGTCTCGCGCTGCTGCTGACGGGCGGCCTGGGCGGCCTTGACCGCGGCCTCCTGCTCAGCCTTGAGCGCGGCGGCACGCGCCTCGGCGGCCGCCACTTCGATGTCGTGCGCGCTCGCCGGCTTGGCGACCGGAGTCGCCGGCTGCGGCGGGCCGGGGACCGGGCCCTTGGGCTTCGGTCCAGGGGTCGGCGCGGCCGGACGCCGGGGCGGCATCGGCTTGGCCGAGACCCGGGGGCGCCCGGGGTCGGGGTGGGCGTCGGGGTCGGCGCCGGGCCACTGGGCGCGGCAGCCGGCGGGCCGGCAGGCGCCGACGAACCGGCTACGAACGCGCTACGCAGCCGCCGGGCGACAGGCGCCTCGACGGTGCTGGACGCGGACTTCACGAACTCGCCCATCTCCTTGAGCTTGGCGAGAACGGTCTTGCTTTCGACCCCGAGCTCCTTGGCAAGCTCGTGTACGCGGGCCTTTCCTGCCACTGCACTCCTCACTCCGAGGTCGTGCGGGCAGCACCCGCAGCGACCTCACTCCTGCACTTGAAGCCTGGTCATTTCAGGGACTTCATCGTGTGCTCATGTCGGTCGTCCTACCTTGCTAGCGACCCTCGACCGGTCGGGCTTGACCGGTCGTCGGGGGTTGCGCGTCGACGTGCTCCGCAAGCGCACCGTGGTCGGGGACCCCGGTGAGGCGCAGTGCCCGCCCGAAGGCGCGGCGACGCACCGCCTGCGCGAAGCAGGCCGGATCAGGGTGCATGTTCGCTCCCCGACCCGGCAGTCTGCGGGCCGGATCGGGCCGGAGACTGGTGTGACCAGCCTCGTCACCGATCGCGACGACCCGCAACAACTCGCTGGCCGGCGCTCGTTTCCGGCAGCCCACACAGGTGCGCTCCGGAATCGCGCGTCGTGCCACTGAGTAAGTCTACCCCTAGCCGCCGGAGATCGCGCCGCCCGGCTCCGGGACGTGATCAGCTCCGCCCCGGCTCTGCGGGGCCGCGGTCTCCGCGTCGGACCGGATGTCGATGCGCCAACCGGTCAGACGGGCCGCGAGGCGGGCGTTCTGCCCTTCCCGGCCGATCGCGAGCGAGAGCTGGAAGTCCGGCACGGTCACCCGGGCGGTACGGGAGGCCAGGTCGACCACCTCGACCCGCAGCGCCTTGGCCGGCGACAACGCGTTGCCGACGAAGGTGGCCGGGTCGTCCGACCAGTCGATGATGTCGATCTTTTCGCCGTGCAACTCGCTCATCACGGCCCGGACCCGCTGGCCCATCGGGCCGATGCAGGCGCCCTTGGCGTTGACGCCGGAGGTCGTCGAACGTACGGCGATCTTCGTACGGTGACCTGCCTCACGCGCGATCGCGCCGATCTCCACGGTGCCGTCGGCGATCTCCGGCACCTCCAGCGCGAACAGCTTCTTCACCAGCGCTGGATGCGAGCGGGACAGCGTGATCTGCGGGCCGCGCATGCCCTTCGCGACGTGCACGACCACGCAGCGGATCCGCTCGCCGTGCTCGTACCGCTCGCCGGGGACCTGCTCGGACTGCGGCAGGACGCCCTCCAGCTTGCCGAGGTCGACGCTGACGATGCCCTTCTCGCGGCGGGTCTCGTGCGCCTGCACCACGCCGGTGACCAGGTCACCGTCGCGGCCGACGTACTCGCCGAAGTGCACCTCGTCGGTGGCCTCCCGCAGCCGCTGGAGGATCACCTGCTTGGCGGTCATGGCGGCGATCCGCCCGAAGTCGTGCGGAGTGTCGTCCCACTCCCGGGTCACCGTGCCGTCGGCGTCCAGCTCCTGCGCGTAGACCGAGGCGGCCCCGCTCTTGCGGTCGATCTCCACCCGGGCGTGCGCCTCGGCGCCGTCGGTGTGCCGGTAGGCGGTCAGCAGCGCGGTCTCGATCGCCGCGAGGATCGTGTCGAACGGGATCTCCCGCTCGCGCTCCAGGGCGCGCAGCGCCGCGAGGTCGATGTTCACCTCTCCTCGTCCTCCAGATCTTCGTCGTCGTCGGTGTCGTCACCGAAGTCCTCGTCGGCCAGGTCGTCCAGGCGGTTGAACTCCACCTGGACCCGGCCGGGACCGAGTTCGGCGTACGGGTGTTCAGCGGGGCCGGCGTCGGTCTCCAGCACCACACGTTCGTCGTCGGCGGCCGTGATCCGGCCGGTGAGCTGGCGGTCCCCCGCGTCGCCGCGGACGGTGACCTTGACCAGCCGCCCGGCGTTGCGCCGCCAGTGCCGGGGCAGGGTGAGCGGGCGGTCCACGCCGGGCGAGCTGACCTCCAGCTGGTACTCGCCGGCCACGATGTCGCCGCCGGCCTCCTCGGCCGCGTCCAGCGCCGCCGAGACCGCGCGGGAGACGTCCGCCACGGCGTCCAGGTTGATCCCGCCGTCGGCGTCCACGATCACCCGGACCACGTGCCGCCGGCCGGCGCGGGAGACGGAGAGGTCCTCCAGGTCGTAACCGGCCGCGGTGACGACCGGTTCGATCACCTCGCGCAGCCGGTTGCGGCGGGCGGCGAGATCGCCGCGAGGTGCGCCGCTCCGGTCCGTGCCGCGGGGCCCGTCGGACCGGCGGGGCCGCCCGGTGGGCCCCGTCGACCGGGTGGCACGGCCACGCTGCGTCATTGCGCGCACCTCTCCTGCTGTTGCCACGACCCGCGGGCCGTGTTGTCCCGGGCCGGTGCGGGCGATCGGCCCGCCATACCGGCGCGCCACCGGGGCGTCCGCGCCCGGTGGTTGCGCAGAGCGTAACGCTTGTGGCCGCCGACGGACCCGGCGGCGCACCGAGACCCTGCCCCACGAGGCGGCGCGGATGGTGTTGACTCTGTCAGGTGGGGATCGGCAGAACACCATCCGACCAGGTCAGAGCGGGGCATTCCCGGCGCTGGCTGCTGCGCGCCGGCGGGCTCGTGGCGCTCGGCGGCGCCACGGCGCCGCTGACCGGTTGTGATCTTTTCGACCGTGACAAGGAGCCACCGGCGCCGGACGCCCTGGAGCCGCTCGCCGCCGAGGCGCTCGCGCTGGAGGCCCGCTACCGGGCCGCCGCCACCGCCGCCCCGGCGCTGGCCGGCCGGCTCACCCCGATCGCCGACGCGCACCGGGCGCACGCCGAGGAGCTACGCCGCGTGATCGGCCGGCCGGCACCCTCCGGCGCACCGGCTGCTGCCGGCTCGGCGAGCGCGCCCGCGCCCGACGCCGTGCTCACCGAGCTGCGCCGGGCCGAGCAGGAGGGCCGGACGAACGCGGCCAAGGCGTGCGCCGCCGCGCCGGCCGAGCGGGCCGCGCTGCTCGGCTCGATCGCCGCCGCGCGGGCCACACACGTGGAGGCCCTCAAGTGAACGAACGCACCGAGCGGAGCGAGGGCCGTGAGTTCATGCCCGGTTGGCGCAGCATGACCAACCCGACGACCGGCCCGGCCGCGGCCCTCGCCGACGCGCTCGCCGCCGAGTACGCGGCGGTCTGGGCGTACGGGGTGATCGGCGTGCACCTGACCGAGGCGGCGCGCACCGCGGCCCGTGCCGCCGAGGCGGCTCACCGGTCCCGCCGCGACGCGCTGCTGCTGCAACTGGCCGAGGGCTCCGGGCAGGTGCCCGCCGACCGGGCCGGATACGCGCTGCCCTACCCGGTGACGGACCGCGCGAGCGCGTTGCGCCTCGCGGTGGAGGTGGAGGAGCGCACGGCCGGGCACTGGCGGGCCGCGCTGCCGCACACCACCGGCGCGGACCGGAACACGGCGCTCGCCGCGCTCACCGACTGCGCGTTGCGCGCCACCCGCTGGCGTCGTACGGCGGGGGTGACGCCGGTCACGGTTCCGTTCCCGGGCCGACCGACCTGAGCGCGACGCCGGTCACCCGGCGGAACCCTCCGGTTGCGTTGCGCATACCAGGTATGCATACTCGCGGTCATGTCCATCCGTCACGGCCTGCTCGCCCTGCTCGAACGCGGCCAGATGTACGGCTACCAGCTCCGTGCCGCGTTCGAGGAGTCGACCGGGTCGACCTGGCCGCTGAACATCGGACAGGTCTACACGACGCTGGCCCGGCTGGAACGCGACGGACTGGTTCGCCCGCTGCCGGAGAACGAGAGCGGGCAGCGGCCGTACGAGATCACCGACGCCGGACGGGCGGACCTGGCGCTGTGGTTCGCCACGCCGATCAGCCGCGCCGACCGGCCCCGCGACGAGCTGTCGATCAAGCTGGCGCTGGCGCTGACCACCCCGGGCGTCGACGTGCGGTCGGTGGTGCAGACCCAGCGCACCGCCACCATGCGCGCGCTTCAGGAGTTCACCCGGTTGAAGTACACGAGCGACAAGCCGGAGGATCTACCCTGGCGGCTGGTGCTGGACGCGATGATCTTCCAGACCGAGGCCGAGGTGCGGTGGCTCGACCACTGCGAGACGAGCCTGGTCCGGCACCGTCCGGCACCGATCCGGGCGGTCGACCACCCCGAGGCGGTGGACCGGGCCGGCGACGAAGCCCGCCGGTGACCCGGCACGGGAGGCGCTGATGGACCCGATCGACGGGGTGCTGGAACTGCGGGACGTCCGCCGGACCCACGGCGCCGGCGAGGCCGCCGTGCACGCGCTGCGCGGCGTGAGCCTGACCGTGCGGGCCGGTGAGCTGGTGGCCGTGATGGGCCCCTCCGGGTCCGGCAAGTCCACGCTGCTGGCGCTCGCGGGCGGCCTGGACCGGCCCACCGGCGGCGAGGTGGTGGTCGAGGGCGAGGCGCTCGTCGGGCTCTCCGCCCGCGAGCTGGCCCGGCTGCGGCGCCGCCGGATCGGGTACGTCTTCCAGGACCTGAACCTGCTCGGCAGCCTGACCGCCGTGGAGAACGTGGCGCTTCCCCTGGAACTGGACGGCACCGGCGTGCGGGCGGCCCGCCAGTCGGCCCTCGACGCGCTGCGCGAGGTCGACCTGGAGGATCTGGCCGACCGTTTCCCGGACCAGATGTCCGGCGGCCAGCAGCAGCGGGTGGCGATCGCCCGGGCCCTCGTCGGGGAACGCCGCCTGGTCCTCGCCGACGAGCCGACCGGCGCGCTGGACTCGCAGACCGGTGAGGCGGTGCTGCACCTGCTGCGCCGCCGGGTGGACGCCGGGGCGGCCGGGGTGCTGGTCACCCACGAGGCCCGGCACGCCGGCTGGGCGGACCGGGTGGTCTTCCTGCGCGACGGGGTGATGGTCGACTCGACCGCACCGCTGATCGGCGTCGACCACCTGCTCAGCGGCAGCATCCGGTGACCGGCAGCCGCCTCGCCGCCGTACGCGGGTCGTGGCGGACCGCGTTGCGGATCGCCCGCCGGGAGGCCCGGCGGTCCCGGCGGCGCACGCTGCTGGTGCTGGTGATGATCGCGCTGCCGGTGCTCGGCCTCAGCTTCGCCGCGGTCAGCTACGACATGTCGGACCTGACCCGCGCCGAGCGCATCGAGCGCCAGCTCGGCGGTGCCGACGTCGCACTGCGCTGGGACAGCCTGGTGCCGGTGACGCAGGACGCCTGGGGCGAGTCGGCCTGGCCGGTCCAGGGCGAATGGGTCGGCCGGACCCGTCCGGCGACCGCCGAGGAGGTGCGCGCGCTGCTGCCCGAGGGCAGCCGGCTGGCCCGCGCCCGCTGGTGGATGACGTTCTCGACGCGGGTGGGCCGGCACGTCGAATCGATCGAGGCGCGCGCGGTGGATCTGACCGACCCGCTCACCCGGCCACTGGCGCGGGTACGCGACGGCCGTCCGCCGGTGCGCCCCGACGAGATCGCGGTCAGCCCGACGGCGCTGCGCCGGCTGGAGACCCGCATCGGCGACCCGGTACGCACCGTCGACGGCACCACCTACCGGGTGGTCGGGGTGGTGGAGTACCCGGACAACCTCCGGGACGTGATCACGCTGCCCGGGGTGTCCCCGGAGGGCGCGGCCGGCAGCGACACCTGGCTGGTGGACCTGCCCGGCCCGCTGGACCCGGGACTGGTCGACCGGCTGAACGCGCAGGGCGTCCAGGTCGTCGCCCGCGACCGCCTGCCCGGACGGGACGAGTTCTCCCGCGGCATGCGCGTACCGGACGCCGACGAGGCCGGCGTCGTCGGAGTGGTCGGCGGGCTGGGCCTGCTCGAGGTGGTGCTGCTGGTCGGCCCGGCCTTCGCGGTGAGCGTCCGGCGCCGGCGGCGCGACCTCGCGCTCGTCGCGGTGGCCGGTGGCGACGCCTCCCACCTGCGCCGGATCGTGCTCGCCGACGGGGTGGTGCTCGGCGCCGGCGGGGCTGCTCTCGGCCTGCTGCTCGGCATCGGCGCGGCGTTCGCCGGTCGGCCGATCGTCGAGCAGTACGTGCTCGGGGAGCGCCTCGGGGCGTACCGGATCTTCCCGACCGCGCTGCTGGCGATCGCCGCGACGGCGGTGCTGGCCGGCGTGCTGGCGGCGATGGCCCCGGCCTGGACGGCGGCCCGGCAGGACGTGGCGACCGGCCTGGCCGGCCGGCGCGACGCGAGCCGGCCCCGCCGCCGCTGGCTGCTGATCGGGCTGGCGCTCACCGTCGCCGGAACCGCGATCGCCGCGTTCGCCGCCGGCCGGACCTCGCAGACCGGTGTGCTGGCCGGCGTCGCCCTGGGCGAGCTGGGGCTGGTGTTCTGCACGCCGACGCTCGTCGGCGTCCTGGGCCGGGCCGGCCGGCTGCTGCCGCTGACGCCCCGGCTCGCGTTGCGCGACGCCAGCCGCAACCGGTCGTCGGCCGCGCCCGCCATCTCCGCGGTGATGGCGGCGGTCGCCGGAAGCGTGGCGATCGGCGTCTACGTGGCGAGTGACGAGACCCGCTCCCGGGAACTCTGGCAGCCGGGCCTGCCGCCGGGGAACGTGCTGCTCACCCACTCCGGCGACATCCCGGCGGACCCGCCGTCGGCCGACGCCGTCGCCACCCGGGTCCGCACGGTCCTGCCCGACGCCACGGTGACGCCCGTCGCGATCCCCGGCTGCGCCGGCAGCGTCCGGGAGAAGGACGACTGCGCCGTGTACGCGTTCGTTCCGCCGGAGCAGCGCTGCCCGTACACCTCTTCCGAACCGGTCCCCGACTCGGCCCGGCGCGATCCGCGCTGCGTGAGCCCCTTCCAGGAGCCGGTCGACGTCTACCTGCCGGCGCTCGTGGACGACGGCGCCGCGCTGGCCCCGCTCACCGGCGCGCCCGCCGACGAGCTGGCCGCCGCGCGCCGGACGCTCGCCGCCGGCGGCGTCGTGGTCACCGACGCCCGGCGGGTGGTGGACGGGCAGGTCCGGGTGGAGGTCAACTACAACTCCGGCGGCCCGCCCACCGGGCGTCTCCTGCCCGGGTACGCGCTGCGCGGCGGTCTCACCGTCGACCGGCTCGTGCTCTCCCCCGCCGCCGCCGACGCGCTCGGCCTGTCCGCCGTACCGCTGGGCTACCTGCTGGACACCGCCGGCTCGCCCGCCGACGACCGGCAGATGGAGATGCTGACCGACGAGCTGTTCGACATCGGGCCCATGTCGGCGCAGGTGGCGACCGCCGACCCGCCATCGGACCAGCGCCCGATGCTGCTCCTGCTGGCGGTGGCCTCCGGGGTGATCACGCTCGGCGCGGCCGCGGTCGCCACCGGCCTCGCCGCGGCCGAGGGCCGCCGGGACCTGTCCACGCTCGCGGCGGTCGGCGCCGATCCCCGGGTACGCCGCCTGCTGTCGCTCTGCCAGGCCGGGGTCATCGCGGTCCTCGGCTCCGCGCTGGGCATCGTCGCCGGGCTCGGCTCCGCAGTGGTCGTCCTCGCCGCGCTCAACCAGCGGTACGCGGACTCCTGGCCGGTGCAGCCGCCGTACCCGGTGACGGTGCCCGGCGTGACGCTCGCCGCGCTGGTCGTGGTGCCGCTGGTGGCGATGGGCGGCGCCGCGCTGTTCACCCGGTCCCGCCTGCCGATCGAACGCCGGCTCGACTGACTGACCGTCCGAGGGATGACGAGGCCCGGTGCGGGCGGCACACTTGTCGGATGTCCGCCCTGGGAACCCTCACCCGCCGTCTCGGTCACCAGCGTTGGTTCGGCGCCACCATGCGCCTGCTCGTCCCGGCCGACCGGCTGGTTGGCCGGATGACGAAAGGTCGCGTGGTCGCCTTCGGGCTCGTGCCCACCCTGGTGCTCACCTCCACCGGCCGCCGCTCCGGCAAGCCCCGCAGCAACCCCCTGGTGTACGTCCCCGACGGCGACGCCTACGTGGTGATCGGCTCGAACTGGGGGCAACAGCACCAGCCGTCCTGGACGTTCAACCTGATGGCTGATCCGGCCGCCGAGGTGGACGTCAAGGGACGCCGGATCCCCGTCACCGCCGAGCAGGTCACCGGCGAGGAACGGGAACGGCTCTTCCAGCGGCTGGTGCAGGAGTGGCCCGCGTACCGCACGTACGTCGAGCGCGCCGGTAACCGCGAGATCCGCGTGTTCCGCCTGGTCCCGAACGCCTGATCGACGGCTCACCGTGGCCGGAATCGCGGCGAGCAGTCGCCGTCGTGATCGGGCCGGAGCAGGCAGCGCCGTCCCTCGGACAGGTTGCGGTCGCAGAAGACCCAGTGCCGTACGTTCTGGTCGTCCTCGGGCGAGACGCTGGTGCCACCGGGTTCGGTCTGCGGGAGGACGTGGCTCCAATGTGCCACCACCCGGGCAAGGCGCTGCGCCGACACGAGGTCGTTGACGACCATCGGCAGATGGATGACCCACCGTTCGGTCATCGTTCCTGCTCCCGCTCGGCCCGGGCACGCGCCTGCTCCGACTGCCAGCGCCGCAGGGCGTCCTTCACCCGGTCGGTCTCCCGGCGGCTCTCGGCCAACGCGTCATAGACCGTCGCGAGATCGCCCGCCACCAGGTCCAGGAACTCCCGGACCTGTTCGGGATCGAGCCCGCGTCGGCCCAGCGGTGCGGAGCTGAACGTTCGTTCCCGTACCTGCCACGGTCGCAGCGGCCGGTAGACCGCGGAGCGATAGCACGTCGCGCGGCGCTCGGGCCGGCGGTTGTGCAGGCGTCGGAAAGGGATGATCCTCATCGAACCTGTCCTCTGTCGGTGCCATCCGCCCGGTGGGGGCGGGCCGATACGGCCCGCCCCCGGCACCTGCCGTCGCAGCGTGATCGCGGTACGCCGACAGGGCTCACACGGGCCGCGCCGAATTGGTCGGCCTCGGTAGCATCCCGATTACGGAGCGCAGGCGGCAGCGGTGAGCAGTGGGCCCACACGCCGGCCCACGACCTGAGAGGGTGGCATGGACCATTTCGGGGACATACTCAGGCGGCACCGGGTTGCCGCCGGTTGGTCGCTGCGGAAGTTCGCCGAACTCATCAGGTACGACTTCGGCTACCTCGGGCAGATCGAGCGTGGCGCCCGCCCCGTCAACCCCGCCGTCGTGGCCGCCTACGACCGGGCACTGTCGGCCGACGGCTCGATCAAGAAGGCATACGACAGCAGGCGCGCCAACGACATCGACATGCCGAGAAGGTCGGTGCTCCACGCCATGACTTCGCTTGCTGCTCTCCCCGCCGTCGACCGCATGGTCGGCTGGGAGGCGCTGCGACACGGCCTCGACGCCGCCGTCGACGTCGAGGCCGACGCGTGGGCAGAGATCGTCTCCTCCTACGGCACGGCCTACTATCGCCAGCCGCACGAACAGCTGATGACACAACTCGGCCGGGATCTGACGGTCCTACAGCATCAACTCGCCGCAAGCGACGATCGGCGTCGCCCGCAGCTGCTACGCGTCGCCGCAGCGCTGTCGGTGATCGTCGCGCTCAGCCTCGTCGCGTCAGGCCACGCTCTGCTGTCGAGGAGATGGTGGGCCAGCGCCCAGAGAGCCGCCGACGAGTCCGGTGACCCCGACACGCGAGTCCTGACCCGCGCCTGGGACGTCGTCAACGGCTGCTACGACGGTCGACGGCCCATGACCGTCGTAGCGATCTCTGACGAGGTGCTTCCGCTCGCCGGTAGGCCGTCGGCTGCCACCTGTGGTCTGCTGGCGGGCCGGGCGCAGGCACTCGCCCTCGCCGGGCGGCACGACGAGGCAGTCGCGACCGTGCGTCATCTGAGCGAGCAGATCGAGAAACTCCCGGCCGCCGTCGTCGGGGACGTCGAATCGCTGTGGGGCTGGCCGGAGCATCGCCTGCGACACACGGAGTCCTGGGTCCACACCCATTCCGGTGACCGGAGGGCGGCTGCGGCAGCGCAGGCCCGGGCCTTGGAGTTGTATCCCGCTTCCCAGATCCGGCTGCGTACGCAGGTACAACTGCATCAGGCAGCGGCCACGGTCCGGGCCGGTGACATCACCGACGGTCTGACGGCGGCGGCCGATCTGTTGGACCGCCTGCCTCGGGAACAACACAACGAACTCGTGCGCGCGGTCACTCTGCAGGTCACGGCGGCGGTACCCGACGGAGAGCGGCACCGGCCGCTCTACACGGAACTGATGGAACGAGTCCAGCGGTGACGCCTCCGCCGTCCGTCACCTTCGACCGGTGCCATCCCGACAAGCTGATGTCTGTCGTCGACGCTCTCGCCGACCTGTATGCGCTGGTCTACGCCGAACCGCCTTACCTCGAAGGTCCGGCACAGGTCGCCCGGTTCCGGGCCGGGCTGCCCGACGAGGCGGCACGGCCCGGATTCCGCCTCGTCCTGGCGAGAGAGGGCGAAGAACTGATCGGAGCGGCGTACGGGTGGACCATGGCCGCCGGCACCTGGTGGTCGCGTGCGGAGGAGGAACCCCCGGCCGAGGTGCGGGATCGCGACAAGTTCGCCGTACTGGAATGGGTCGTCCACCCGCGGCATCGGTCTCACGGCATCGGCGCGGAGTTGATGCGTCGGCTTCTTCAGGGGCGTCCGGAGAGCTGGGCGACGCTCGCCTCCGATCCGCGCAGCCTGGCGAACGGCATCTACCGGCGCAACGGCTGGCGGGTTGCCGGGCACGCCGAGCTGCCGTGGGGTCCTTCGATGGAACTGCTGGTACGCGATCTGCGGACCGCCGAGGAGGCGCGGACTGGAACGCGCCGGTCACCTCAGCAGCAATGAGCGGCTGGCGGCCAGCTTCTCAGAGGCCCACCTCTTTGCGTAGGTCGGTGAGGGAAACCGGCGCTTCGCCCGCATCCAGACGGGCCAGGGCGGCCCGGGCAGCCTCGACGTCGATCGCGTCCTCGGCGCGTTCGATCGCCTCGGCGAGGTCCGCCGGGACAATGGCAGCCAGCCGCTGCCCACGACGAGTGACGTAGGTGATGCGACCGGCGTAGTGAGCGCGTGAGACGACATCCGCGAGATTCTCGCGAGCATCGGAGATCGGAAGCTCGGCAGCGGGCTCGGTCATACCTGAAGCGTACGGTCGTACAAGTCGCACAAGTCGAACTGACGACGTTGCGGATTGGCGGTGGCCTTGGCCGGCGAACGAGATGCCGAGCGGCGTCTGGACGATCCACGGTGGCAGGTGGCCGAGCGGGTCGGTGACGCCGTCCTGCGGCGGTTCCCGGCCGACGTGCTGGCGGTCGCCGTACACGGTCCGCTCGCGCACGGCGACGACGACGGCGGCGGGGACCGCGAGGTCGGCCTGCTGGTCGTCACCTACCGGCCCGGCGCCGGACCGCCGCCCGCCACCCGGCGGGTGGACGGCGTACTCGTCGACCTCACGGTGGCCGGGGCGGACGACTACCTGCGCCGGGCGACGACGATCACGTCCCGCTGGCCGCTGGCCGCGGACCGGTACGTGACGACCCGCGCCCTGCACGATCCGACCGGCTGGCTGCGGACGCTGCGCGACGAGCACCTGGCACGGCTGGCACGCGCCCGGCCGGCGGAGTTCACGAGCGCGGCGCGGCAGGCGTGGTACCGGGGCAGCGCGGCGCACGCCCGCGCGTTGCGGCTGGCCGAGTGGTACGAGACGGACCAGGCGCTGCTCATGCTCGGCGAGGCGCGGCTGGCCGCCGCCACCGTGCAGGGACTGTTCAGCCGCACCTACTTCCGCGATCCCGGGGACGCGGTGCGGCGTACCGGGCTGGCCGGGGCGGACATGACCGAGGTGGGCGCGGCGCTGACCCGGCAGGCCGAGGAACTGGCCGCCCGGGGGCGGCCGGTCGACGGCACGATCGACGACCTGCTGTCCGGTTGACGGCCGGGGTGGCTCAGCCTCAGCCGATACCGCCGCTGACGCCGATCAGCGCGCCGATCAGGTAGGTCGCGCCGGCCGCCAGCCCGCCGAGCAGCAACTGCCGCAGACCGGCACGCCACCAGGCGCGGTTGGTGAACCGGGCCACGATCGCACCGGCGACGAAGAGGCCGACGCCGCCGACGCCGAGCGCCAGCCAGAGGCTGGTGAAGCCGAGCAGGTACGGCAACAGCGGCACCAGCGCGCCGATCGAGAAGCAGACGAACGACGAGATCGCCGCGGCCCACGGGCTGGGCTGGTCGTCGGGGTCGACGCCCAGTTCCTCCCGTACGTGCACCCGCAGCGCCTCCTCCGGGTTGGCGCGTACCGCCTCGGCGACCTGTGTCGCCAACTCGCGGGACAGTCCACGGGCGACCCAGGCGTCTGCGAGTTCCCGGGCCTCGGCCTCCGGGTGGCGTTCCAGCTCGCGCCGCTCCTTGGCCACCTCGGCGGCGACCTGCTCGTTCGCGGACCGGACGCTCGTGTACTCGCCGAGGCCCATCGAGATGGCACCGGCCACCAGGCCGGCCGTGCCGGTGAGCACCACGCTGCGCGGCGACACCCCGCCTCCGCCCACACCGGCGATCAGCGCGATGTTGGTGACCAGCCCGTCCATCGCGCCGAAGACGGCCGGACGCAGCCAGCCGCCGGACACGTCCGCGTGGTGCGCCTCGCGCAGTGCCGCCGGGGTGTCGGTCACGGCAGGGTCAGGATCTCGTAGCCGTCGTCGGTCACGACGATCGTGTGCTCGAACTGGGCCGTCCACCGGCGGTCCTTGGTGACCACCGTCCAGCCGTCGTCCCACATGTCGTACTGGTAGGTGCCGAGCGTGATCATCGGCTCGACGGTGAACGTCATGCCGGGCTCCATCACGTCCGTGGGGCGCGGGCTGTCGTAGTGCGGCACGTAGAGGCCACTGTGGAACGCCTCGCCGATGCCGTGCCCGGTGAAGTCGCGGACCACGCCGTAGCCGAAGCGCTTCGCGTACGACTCGATGACCCGGCCGATGACGTTGATCTGCCGCCCCGGGGCGATGGCCTTGATGCCGCGCATCATCGCCGTGTGGGTCCGCTCGACCAGCAGGCGGGCCTCCTCGCTCACCTCGCCCACGCAGAACGTGGCGTCGGTGTCGCCGTGCACGCCGTTCAGGTACGCGGTGACGTCGACGTTGATGATGTCGCCGTCCTCGAGCACCGTGGTGTCCGGGATGCCGTGGCAGATCACCTCGTTGAGGCTGGTGCAGCACGACTTCGGGAAGCCCCGGTAGCCGAGCGTCGACGGGTAGGCGCCGTGGTCGCAGAGGAACTCGTGCACCACCCTGTCGATCTCGTCGGTGGTCACGCCGGGCTTGCAGTGCTCACCGGCGAGCTGGGTGGCCTGGGCGGCGAGACGCCCCGCCACGCGCATCTTCTCGATGGTCTCCGGCGTCTGCACGTGCGAGCCGCGCCACTCCTGGGGGCGCTTCTTACCCACGTACTCCGGGCGCGGGATGTGGGCGGGGACCGCTCGCCACGGGGAGAGCGTGCCGGGGGTCAGCGGCGCACGGACGGTCATGGCCCAAGCCTATCGCCGGGGGTGGTGTGCCCCCCGCCACAGGCCCGCCGGGCAGGTTGTTGCCGTGCCGCAAACGCTGTGCCATTGTTGCTCCGTGGATCAAGGGGGCGCGGCGCCCGTCTTCTCCGTGACGGCGCAGGTCGACGGCGACCAACTGCGCGTCCAGGTGACCGGCGAGGTCGACATGGCGACCGCCGACACCATGTTCCAGACCGCGCTCCGCGAGCCCGCCAAGCAGCTCACGCTCGACCTGCGGGCGGTCACCTTCTTCGACTCGGCCGCCATCCACGCGGTGGTCCGGCTCGCGCAGCGGTTCCCGGCCGCGCTCACCGTGCTGCCGTCCCCGCAGGTCCGGCGCGTGCTGGACATCTCG
Organism: Micromonospora sp. CA-248089; assembly: GCF_050948515.1. Taxonomy (NCBI): domain Bacteria; kingdom Bacillati; phylum Actinomycetota; class Actinomycetes; order Micromonosporales; family Micromonosporaceae; genus Micromonospora; species Micromonospora sp. CA-248089. The sequence goes on along the minus strand of NZ_CP192016.1, from coordinate 1,513,774 downwards.
GGCCTGGGCGACCAGGACTGGCTCGCCCGCACCTGACCGACTCGGGCGCCCTCCGGCTAGGAGGCCTCTCCCATCCCGGGCGACAGGCCCGGCCCCGGTTCCGGCCGCCCGCGATCCGACGCGGGGTGCCGCCCTCCCGTCTCCCCCGCGGTGTCCGGGGCGAGATCACGACGCAGCGACTCGGCGTCGCGCTTGCGCACCCCGCTCGCCCGGATCGTGTTCACCGCGATGATGGTGAGTTCGTTCGCCACGTTGATGCCGCTGACGCGCAGACCGCTGCGCAACGCCTCCTGAGCGAGGCGGAGGGCCGACATCGCGGCCCGCTGGGATCGGGAGGGCCGGTCGGTGGACGGGGACCAGCCCGCAGCGACGGTGCGCGCGGCCTCGGCCAGGCACCGCACGGCCTCGGCGAGCGACGGCGGAACGGGCTCGTCGTCACGGATCGCGCGTTCGAGGTTGAGCGCGACGTCGCGGCTGTGCAGCAGGGACCGGATCATGAGGATGGCGCCGTGCCGCCACCCCTGCAGCGCGCTCTGGTTGTGCCACCGTAGCGGCGAGATGCGGACGACCTCGTCGGCTGCCGACAGCGCGGTCTCCACGTCCGAGGTGTCGAGCCGGCGCAGGGTGTCGAGGACCTGACGGGCCAGCTCGGCGTCCCGGGCCAGGGCCGCGTCGGCCAGGCGGTCCAGCCCGGCGGCCATCTGGTTGAGCAGGGGCCGGCCGGCCCGCCGGATCCGGTAGATCGGGTTCAGGGGCAGCACCACGACCGCGACCAGGATGCCGACCGCCCCACCGACGACGCCGTCGAGGAAGCGGGGCAGCGCGATGTCGGTCCGGGCCGGGAACAGCACGGCGATCACCATCGCGCTGCCGCCGACCTGGGTGACGAACGCGCCCTCGTCGCTGAGCAGGACGGCGACGAGGATCGCGGCGGCGACGATGACGCCGATCTGGACGTATCCCTGCCCGACCCAGGAGACCAGCAGGTCGCCCAGCATGATGCCCACCGCCACGCCGGCGACCAGCAGCAGCGTACGGCGGAAGCGCTGGCTCACCGAACTGGCGATGGTGCCGACCGCGACGGCGGGCGCGAACAGCGGTTGCGGGTTGTGGATCAGGTCCTTCGCGACCCACCACGCGACTGCGGCGGCCACCCCGCACTGCACCGCCACGAGCAGGCTCAACCGCACCCGCCGCAGCCGATCCCGCACAGTGTCCCGGCCGGTACGGCGAATCGCCGTCCACGCCGCACCTACCGGGTCGTTCCCGCTGCCGTGGGAAGGACGGAACGGCTCACGCCCCATGAGGCGATCCTAGGGACTTCGCCGCATTTGATCCCGCTTTACGCGGCAAACAGCCTCAGTCCCGGTCGGTCAGCCGGCGGCGCAGCGTCAACTCGGTGCCCGCCTCGGTACGCGTCACGTCCATCTCCCCCAGCGCCTGGATCAGCGCCAGCCCGCGCCCCCGGAAGCTCGACCCGCTCGACTCCCGCCAGCGTCCGCTGTCCCGGACGGTCGCGGTGACCGTCCGGTCGGCGATCGTCACCTCGACCTCGATCGTCGGATCCACCGGGTCGACCGGATGCTCGATCGCGTTCGCCGCCGCCTCGGAGACCGCCACGGTCAGGTCGAACAGGTCGGTCTCGCCGACCTGGTGGGCGACGAGGAAGTCCTCCAGCCGCTTGCGCAGCACGCTGAGCCGGGTCGGGTCGGCGGGCAGGCGCAACGCGAAGCGGTTCAACTCGGCCGCCTCCAGCGCGAGCACCGCCACGTCGTCGTGCCGGGACCGCTCGGCCACCCGCGCCATGACCGCGTCGACCAGGTCCGCAACGTGCGCGGCGCGCGCCGTCGCGTCGGCCCGCAACTGGCCCAGCCCGGCGTCGATGCCCGCGGACCGGTCCTCGATCAGGCCGTCGGTGTAGAGCAGGAGCCGGTTGCCCGGGGCGAGCTCGCCTTCGGCGGCCGGGTAGACGGCGCCGGGAATCGCCCCGATCGGCGGTCCGAGGGCCCGATCGTGCAGGAACGCCACGTCGTCTCCTCGGATCAGCAGGGGTGAGGGATGACCCGCGCTGGCGTACCGGATGCGGCCGGTGCGCGGGGAGAAGCCGAGGCAGACCACTGTGGCGAAGGAGCCGCTGCCGGCGGAGTGGACCAGCCGGTTGAGCCGGGTCAGCGCCTCGCCCGGGTCGTAGCCCTCCATGACGTACGCCCGCAGCGCGTTGCGGAGCTGGCCCATCGCCGCGGCGGCCCGCACGCCCTTGCCCACCACGTCGCCGATGACCAGCACCAGGTCGTCGTCGGCGGTGGCCGTCACGTCGTACCAGTCGCCGCCGACCTCCACGTCGGCGCTGCCGGGCAGGTAGCGGCTGGCCACCACCGCGCCGGGCAACTGCGGCAGCGTACGCGGCAGCAGGCTGTGCTGAAGCGTGGTCGCGATGTGGTGTTCGGCCTCGTAGAGCTGGGCGTTCTCCAGCCGTACGCCGATCAGCCGGGCCAGTTGGGCCAGCGCCGCCTCCTCGGTGCCGCCCCCCTCGCGGCGCCACACCCGCAGCTCGCCGAGCTGCTCGCCGGACGTGCCGGTGAGCGGCAGCACGACTGTCGGCTCGGCGGGCAGGTCACCACCGGCGTCCTCCTCGTGGCGGGCCCCGGTGGCGGAGACCCGGACCCGTCCGGCCTCGGCCAGGCGCAGCGCGTGCCGGGCCGCCACCCGCGCCACCTCCGCGGTGGACCGGGCGGTGTTGATCTCCACGGCCGCGTCGGCGAGCGCCCGCAGCCGGCGGATGATCTGCCCGCGCAACTGGCCCAGTTCGACGTTGGCCCGCACCCGCGCCACCAGCTCCTGGCTGGAGAAGGGCTTGGTCAGGTAGTCGTCCGCGCCGGTGGACAGGCCGGCGACCTCCTCGGCGGCACCGGCCCGCGCCGAGAGCAGCACGATCGGCACGTGCCGGGTGGCCGGTTCGGCGCGCAGCGCGGCGACCAGCCCGAAGCCGTCCAGCCGGGGCATCATCACGTCGGTCAGCACCAGGTCGAACGGGGTCTCCACGGCCAGCCGCAGCGCCTCCACGCCGTCCGGCACGGCCACCACCTCGTACGCCGGGGAGAGCAGCCGGACGACGTGCTCGCGCAGGTCGGGGTTGTCGTCGGCGAACAGGATGCGGCCGGAACCGCCGGGCGAGCCGGACGGCTCCGGCAGCCCGGTCGGACGGGCCACCTCGTCGGTCCAGAGCGCCGTCTCGGCGACGTAGAGGCGGGCCTGCTCCGATTCGCTCAGCGGCACCGGGGACAGGGCGGCCACCCGGTCGGCGGGCAGGTGCGCGTACCCGAAGGGCATGGTCACGGTGAACGTGGTGCCCCGGTCGACGACGCTGTGCGCGGTCACCGTGCCGCCGTGCATCTCAACCAGCTCGCGGACCAGGGCGAGCCCGATCCCGGTGCCCTCGTGGGTCCGCGAGCGGGCACCGGCGACCCGGTGGAACCGCTCGAAGACCTGCGGCAGCTCCTCCGGCGCGATGCCGACGCCGGTGTCTGTCACCTCCAGGACGGCGGCGCCGTCGGCCGCGCGGACCCGGACCCGGATCTCGCCGTCGAAGGTGAACTTGACCGCGTTGGACACCAGGTTGAGGACGATCTTCTCCCACATGTCCCGGTCGACGTAGACCGGCGCGGGCAGCGGCGGGCAGTCCACCACCAGGCGCAGCCCGGCGCGCTCGATGGCCGAGCGGAACGTGCTGGCCAGCCGGGAGGTGTAGTCGGACAGGTCGGTGGGCTGGTAGCGGGCGGCCAGCCGGCCGGACTCCAGCCGGGAGAAGTCGAGCACCGTGTTGACCAGCTTGAGCAGGCGCAGCCCGTTGCGGTGCATGACGGTGAGCCGGTCGAGGTACCGCTCGGGCAGTTCCCGGTCGGCGAGCATCTCCTCCAGCGGCCCGAGGACCAGCGTGAGCGGGGTACGGAACTCGTGGCTGACGTTGGCGAAGAAGCTGGTCTTGGCGCGGTCCAGCGCGGCCAGCTCGGCGGCGCGGGCGCGTTCCTGCTCGTACGCCCGCTGCTTGCCCACCGCCCGGGACACCTGCGCGGCGACCAGGTCGACGAAGTCGCGGTAGTCGTCGGCGAACGGCAGCCGCCGGGACACTCCGAGCAGCAGCACGCCGGCCGGCTCGTTCGTGGCGGTCAGCGGCAGCAGGAGCGCCTGGTCGGCGGCGTCCGGCGGCACCGCGCCGGGCAGGTCGGCGGTGGCGATCCAGCGCGGCGCGGTCAGCGGCTCGTCGTCGGGCAGCCCGGGCGGCGGGCCGGCGACGGTGTCCGGGTCCACGCCCGAACAGCCGGCCGGTACCAGCGACCCGGTCTCGTCGGAGAACCAGACCGCGCTGAACGGCACGTCGGCGCGGTGGGCGTCGAGCACCCGGGTGACAGCCCGGCCCAGTTCGAGCATGCCGGGTACGTCGCCCAGCTCGTTGCCCAGCTCGGCGAGGACACGCAGCCGGCGTTCGCCGAGCACCCGGCCGGTGGTCTCGTTGACGAAGCAGAAGATCCCGCTGACGGTGCCGTCGGCGTCGCGGATCGGGTCGTACGAGACGTCGAAGTAGACGTCCTCCAGGAACCCGTGCCGGTTGATCACGAAGGGGTGGTTCTCACCCCGGTACGGCACGCCGGTGCGGCGCACGGCGTCGAGCAGCGGGCCGAGCACGTCCCAGGTCTCGGCCCAGTGCCGGCGTGCGGCCTGGCCGATCACGGCGGGGTGCTTGTCGCCGATGGTCGGCCGGTAGGCGTCGTTGTAGAAGGCCAGATGGTCTTCGCCCCAGAACACCACCATCTGGGCGCGGGACGACAGCATGGTGCTCACCGCGTGGCAGAGCGCCGCGGGCCAGCGGTCCGGGCTGCCGAGGGCGGTGGTGGACCAGTCGAAGGCGCGCAGCCGGCCACCCATCTCACCGCCGGCGGCGAACGCCGCGGCGAGCAGCGGCGGTAGTGACGCCTCGCCGGCCGCGGGGGACGAACGACCGTCCTCCCCGCCCCCGTGGGCCGAGCTCATGCAGCCTCCCGCTCCGGCCATGATCATGACGGCCGGCGATTCTCCGCCGACCGTCCCCGCGTACTACCCCGACGGACGAGCAACGTAACGCACCCGCACCGTTCGACGCTGGTTACCTCCTCCTCATCCTGGCGTAACCGACGGTCAGGGGCGACTCGGGCGGTCCTCGCTGGTCGGCGGGACCACCGATTCGGCCTCTCCCCCACCTACGAAACGCGGGTGTGTGATCTAGCCGACATCGCGGCCCGGACCAGCGCGGCCACCGGCCGCGGGTCGGTCTCGTTCTCCGGATGCCACTGCACGCCGAGCACGAAGCGCCGCACCGGATCCTCCACCGCCTCGATCACCCCGTCGTCGGCCCAGCCGGTGACCGCGAGGCCGCCGGGGTCGGCCACCGCCTGATGGTGGTACGAGTTGACCCGGTCCACCCCGGCCATCACCTCGGCGGCCCGGCTACCGGCGGCGAAGCGCACCGGATGCGAGCCGTACACGCCCGGCGCGGGACGGTGCCCGTCGTGCCCGACCACGTCCGGCAGGTGCTGGTGCAGCAACCCGCCGTACGCCACGGCGAGCAGTTGCATCCCCCGGCACACGCCCAGCACCGGCAGGTCGGCGGCGAGCGCGGCGGTCAGCAGCGTCGCCTCCCCGGCGTCGCGCTCCGGCCGGCTCTCGGTACGCGGGTCCGGCGGCTCGCCGTACCGCTCCGGGCCGACGTCCGCGCCGCCGGCAAGCAGCAGCCCGTCCAGCAGCCCCAGCACGTCCGCGTCGGCGTCGTCCGGGGGCAGCACCACGGCCCGGCCGCCCGCCGCGGTGACCGAACGGACGTACGCGTGCGGCACGAGCGTCGCCGGCACGTCCCGCCACACCGCCCAGCCGGCCGGCTCGACGTACGCGGTGATGCCGATGACCGGCCTCACTGTGCCGGCCCGGTTCGCGACTGCGGGGCTCGCAAGATCGGCTCACTCCTCGCGCTCACAGGGGTGTCACGTAGGCACCGGTGATGCCGCCGTCGACGACGAACTGCGCGGCGGTCATGAACGACGCGTCGTCGCTGGCGAGGAACGCCACCGCGGCGGCGATCTCGGTGGGATCGCCGAACCGGCCCATCGGCACATGCACCAGCCGCCGGGCCGCCCGCTCCGGGTCCTTGGCGAACAACTCCAGCAGCAGCGGCGTCGCCACCGGCCCGGGGCACAGCGCGTTCACCCGGATGCCCTCGCGGGCGAACTGCACGCCCAGCTCCCGGGTCATCGCCAGCACCCCGCCCTTGCTCGCCGTGTACGCGATCTGCGACGTCGCCGCGCCCATCAGCGCCACGAACGAGGCGGTGTTGATGATCGAGCCCTTGCCCTGCCGGCGCATGTGCGGGATGACGTACTTGCAGCACAGGTAGACGCTCGTGGTGTTCACCCGCAGCACCCGTTCCCAGGCGTCCAGGCCGGTCTCCAGGATGGAGTCGTCGTCCGGCGGCGAGATGCCGGCGTTGTGGAACGACACATCCACCCGGCCGTGCCGCCGCACCACCCCGTCGAACAGGTCGCGTACGGCCGCCTCGTCCGCGACGTCGGCGGCCACGAACTCGCCGTCCACCTCCTGCGCGGCCCGGGTGCCGGCGTCGGCGTCGATGTCCACGCACACCACCCGCGCGCCCTCGGCGGCGAAACGCCGTACGGTGGCCAGCCCGATGCCGCTGCCGGCGCCGGTCACGACCGCCACCCGGTCGGAAAGCCGTCCCTGCACTGTGATCACTCCTCGGTGCCGATGAACACGTTCTTGACGTCGGTGAAGGCGTGCAGCGCGTCCGGACCCAGCTCCCGGCCCAGGCCGGAGCGTTTCATCCCGCCGAACGGGGTCCAGTAGCGCACCGAGGAGTGCGAGTTGACGCTGAGGTTGCCGGCCTCGACAGCGCGCGCCACCCGCACCGCGCGGCCCACGTCCCGGGTCCAGATCGAGCCGGAGAGGCCGTACTCGGTGTCGTTGGCGAGCCGGATCGCGTCCGCCTCGTCGTCGAACGGCAGCACCGAGACGACGGGGCCGAAGACCTCCTCCCGCCAGTGCCGATCCGCCGGGGAGCCGGCGAGCAGCACCGTCGGGGCGTACCAGAAGCCGGGGCCGTCTGGGCACGAGCCGGTGAAGGCGACGTCCGCGCCGTCGACGTACCCGGCGACCCGGTCCCGGTGCGCGGCGGAGATCAGCGGGCCCATCTCGGCCGTGTCCCGGGCCGGGTCCTCCACCCGCACCGCCCGTACGGCCGGTTCGAACAGTTCCAGGAAACGGTCGTACACCCGGCGCTGGACCAGGATCCGGGAGCGGGCGCAGCAGTCCTGGCCGGCGTTGTCGAAGACCGCGTACGGCGCGGTGGCCGCCGCCTTCTCCAGGTCCGCGTCGGCGAAGACGATGTTCGCCGACTTGCCGCCCAGCTCCAGCGTCACCCGTTTCACCTGGGCCGCACAGCCGGCCATGATCCGCGTGCCGACCTCGGTCGAGCCGGTGAAGCAGATCTTGCGGACCGCCGGGTGGGTGACGAACCGTTCGCCGACCACGCTGCCCTGGCCGGGCAGCACGGTGAAGACACCCTCGGGCAGGCCGGCGTCGCGGGCCAGTTCGGCCAGGCGCAACGCGGTCAGCGGGGTCAGCTCGGCCGGCTTCAGCACCACCGTGTTGCCGGCGGCCAGCGCCGGGGCGAATCCCCAGCCGGCGATCGGCATGGGGAAGTTCCACGGCACGATCACGCCGACCACGCCCAGCGGCTCGTGGAAGGTGACGTCGAGCCCGCCGGGCACCGGGATCTGGTGGCCGGTCAGCCGTTCCGGCGCGCCCGCGTAGTAGTCGAGCACGTCGCGGACGTTGCTCGCCTCCCAGCGCGCGTTGCCGATGGTGTGCCCGGCGTTGCGTACCTCGAGGAGCGCCAGCTCCTCCAGATGCGCGTCGACCTGGGCCGCGAACCGCCGCAGCAGCCGCCCCCGATCCCCCGGCGCCACCCGACGCCACGTCTCGAACGCCGCAGAAGCCCGCGAGACAGCAGCGTCCACGTCGTCAACGGAGCACCCCGGAACAACCCCGATCCCGACCCCGTCGACAGGCGAAATCACCTCACCCACGCGCACCCCTCCCCTTCTCCCCGCCGATCTTGCAGTTGCTGCCCCGGCAAAAGCCGCACGACACCCCGACCGGGGGCCGCAAGTGCAAGATCGGCGGGGAAACTGGGGGTGGGGTCAGAGGCGTTCGAAGCCACGTACCAGCTCCCAGTCGGTCACCGCGGCGTCGAAGGCGCTCAGCTCTACCTTCGCCTGGTTGGCGTAGTGGTCGGCCACCTCGTCGCCGAACGCCTCCCGGGCCACCTCGGAGCGCTGCCACAGGTCCAGCGCGTCCCGCAGCGTGGTGGGCACCCGCTCGGCGTCCGGGTCGTCGTACGCGTTGCCGGTACACTCGTCCGCCAGCTCCAGCTCGTTCTCGATGCCGTGCACCGCCCCGGCCACCAGCGCGGCGATCGCCAGGTACGGGTTGACGTCGGCTCCCGGCACCCGGTTCTCCACCCGCATCCCCTGCCCGTGCCCGACCAGCCGCAGCGCGCAGGTGCGGTTGTCGGTGCCCCAGCGCAGCGCGGTCGGGGCGAACGAGCCGGGCTGGTAGCGCTTGTAGGAGTTGATGTTCGGGGCGAAGAACAGGCTGAACTCGCGCATGGTGGCGAGCAGCCCGGCCAGCACCCGCTGCCCGGTGACGCTCAGATGCGCCGGCCCGTCCCCCAGCATCGCCGACGAGCCGGAGGAGTCGCGCAGCGAGAAGTGGATGTGGCAGGAGTTGCCTTCCCGCTCGTTCGGCTTGGCCATGAACGTGATCGCCATGCCCTCCTGGGCGGCGATCTCCTTCGCGCCGTTCTTGTAGATGACATGGTGGTCGGCGCAGCGCACCGCCTCGTCGTACCGGAAGGCGATCTCGTGCTGGCCGAGGTTGCACTCGCCCTTCGCGCTCTCCGGGGTGAGCCCGGCGCCGGCCATCTCGGTGCGGATGCGGCGCAGCAGCGGCTCGACCCGGGCGGTGCCGAGCAGCGAGTAGTCCACGTTGTACTGGTTGGCCGGCGTCAGGTCGCGGTAGCCGCGCCGCCACGCCTCCTCGTACGAGTCGCGGTAGAGCACGAACTCCAGCTCGGTGCCCGCGTACGCGGTCAGCCCGTGCGCGGCCAGCCGGGCGAGCTGCCTGCGCAGGATCTGCCGGGGTGAGGCGACCACCGGGCCGGAGCCGTCCAGCCACTCGAGGTCGGCCAGCAGCAGCGCGGACCCGGGCTGCCACGGCATCCGGCGCAGCGTGTCCAGGTCGGGGCGCATGGCGAAGTCGCCGTAGCCGCGTTCCCAGCTCGACATCGCGTACCCGTCGACGGTGTTCATGTCGACGTCCACGGCGAGCAGGTAGTTGCAGCCCTCGCTGCCGTGCGCGACCACCTGGTCGAGGAAGTAGGGCGCGTGGAACCGCTTGCCCTGCAGTCGGCCCTGCATGTCGGTGAGGGCGAGCACCACCGTGTCGATCTCACCCTCGGCGACGGCGACCCGCAACTGTTCCAGCGAGAGCGGCGTTTGCTTCATCAGGGGCCTCCATCACCAAGGTCTACTGGCAAACCGGATCACCGTCAATGCCCCGGCGAGGCCGGTGGCGAAACCGAGGAGCGCAGATGCGCCGTCGTACCGTCGCGGTCGTCGCCGCCGTCCTCGCGATCGTGCTGGCCGCCACCGACGCCCACGCGGGCAACCGGCCCACCGGGCAGCGCCCCGCGGACGGCCCGGACCGGCCGGTCCCCGCCGACGCACGACAGCGCCCGGTCGCGCTCGACCTGCGCGGCTTCGACGGGCGTGCCGGCTGGTCCGGCTACGACCTGACCCGTCCCCGCGTCGTCGCGACCGGGCTGGAGGCGCCGTGGGGGCTGGACTTCCTGCCCGACGGCAGCGCCCTGGTCGCGCAGCGGGACCGGGGCACGATCCTGCGCGTACGCCCGGGACGCCCGGCCCGGCAGGTGGCCCGGATCGCCGACGTGGCCGCCGGTGGGGAGACGGGCCTGCTCGGGCTGGCGGTCTCCCCCACGTACCGCCGGGACCGGTGGGTCTACGCCGCCTACACCACGGCGACCGACATCCGCATCGTCCGGTTCCGCCTCGGCTCGGCCCGCGCGCCCCGGGTGCTGGTCAGCGGCATCGCCCGCAGCTCGGTGCACGCCGGCGGGCGGATCGCGTTCGGCCCCGACGGCATGCTCTACGCCGGGATCGGCGACGCCGGGGTGGCCACCCGCGCGCAGGATCTGACCAGCCGCAACGGCAAGATCCTGCGCATCCGCCCGGACGGCGGGGTGCCGGCGGGCAACCCGTTCCCCGGCTCGCTCGTCTACAGCTACGGCCACCGCAACGTGCAGGGCCTCGCCTGGGACCGGCACGGCCGGCTGTTCGCCACCGAGTTCGGGCAGAGCACCTGGGACGAGGTGAACCGGATCGTGCCCGGGGGCAACTACGGCTGGCCGCTCGTCGAGGGCGTCGCCGGTGATCCCCGGTTCCGCGACCCGGTCGTCGTGTGGCCGCCCGCCCAGGCGTCCCCGAGCGGCGCCGCGTTCACCAGGGGCACGCTCTACGTCGCCGCGCTGCGCGGCGCGCGGCTCTGGGCGGTGCCCGTCGACGCCGCCGGCCACGTCGGCGTACCGGTGCCGGAGCTGGCCGGCACGTACGGCCGCCTGCGTACCGTCGAGGTCGCGCCGGACGGCGCGCTCTGGGTGGCGACCAGCAACCGCGACGGCCGCGGCACCCCGGCGGCCGGCGACGACCGCATCCTGCGCTTCCCGCTCACCCACCGCCGCCCCACGATCTGACCCCAGAGGTACGCGGACAGCGCGGCCCGGGATCGGTTCACGTCAGAACGATGAGGCACCGGCCACGAGCGCCCGGGCCGCGTCGGTCCACCAGTAGAAGACCTCGCGGCCCGACCGGCGCTTCTGAAGCAGGCCGGCCTCCGTCAGCACGCGCAGGTGACCCCCGACAGTGCCCAGTGGCAGTTCGGTCGCGGCGACCAATGCGGTGGTGCTGATCGGTTCGGCCGCCTGCACCAGGATCCGGCTCCGTGCGTCACCGAGCAGACGCCGCAGAGGATCCGGCGTGCCGAGAGGCGCCCCGGCGAAGATCCCCGTCACCGGATAGACGATCCCGAACCGGTCGGGCAACCTCCAGGAGACCCAGCCTCCCCGGCAGTGGGCCGCGAAGAAGGTCAGCTCCCCGCCCCGTACGTCGCACGGCGGGTAGGGCCGTTCCTCGACCTGCAACCGGCCGTCGCCGAGCCAGCACATGCCCGGCCGCATGTCGTCGATGACTCCGGCCCATCCGTCCCTGCCCAGGCGGGAGATCCGGGACACCACGTCGGCGCGCAGTACCGATTGCCGGCGCGGCCAGTCCGCCTCGATCGTGTGGTGCCAGACCCAGCGCAGCAGAGCAGCAGCCCGGCCCGCCAACCCTGGACCGCGCAACTCGGGGGGCAGCGGGGAGCGTACGCGGGCCAGATCCGCGCGGATCCGCTCGTCCGGCAGCGATTCCAGCGCCACGATCTCGTCGTCGAGCGTCATGTTCGGACGGGCGGGAGGCACCGTCATGAAGTCGGCCATCCAGGAGGACGACATGGCGTGCGCCACGATGGCCGCGGTCACCGGGTCGTCGTCAAGGAAACCGTGGAATGCGTCGGCGTGCTGGTCCCGCCAGGCCCGGTGCCACGGAAGCGGCTGACCTCGGCGCAGGATGTTGAGCGCCCCCAACGTCTCGGTGAGTTGTGACGTGCCGAAACGTGCCTGCGCCATCACTTCTGCGTCGACCAGGAACACCGCCACGTTTCGCCTCCAGTCGAAACTCTAGGGTGGCACCGCGCGACACCTCAAGCTGCCGGCCATGCAGAGCGTCATTCAGTCGACCGGACCGCGGACCGTGGGCGCGCGGAACTTCAGGGCGTTGTGGGCCGGTGTCGGGATCACCAACCTGGCCGACGGCGTCGTCAAGCTGACCCTGCCCCTGGTGGCCGTGTCGATGACGGACTCCCCCGCGCTGGTCGCCGGCATCACTCTGGCCAACACCCTGTCCTGGCTGTTGTTCTCGCTGCCCGCCGGCGTCCTCGCCGACCGGGTCGACCGCCGACGCCTGATCATGGCCTCGACCGTCGTACGCTCCCTGATCCTGGCCGTGCTCGTCGCCGGCTTCCTCGCGGACGCGCTGCCGCTGGCCGGCCTGTACGCGGGAGCACTGGCACTCGGCATCGCCGAGGTGTTCACCGACACCACCCGGATGTCGGTGGTGCCGATGGTCGTCCCCCGAAACCGCATGGAGTCCGCGTACGCCAAGTTGACCGCGACCGAGACCGTCGCCAACGAGTTCATCGGGCCTCCTCTGGGCGGGCTGCTGGCTGCCGCCGGGCTGGCCGTCGCGCTCGGCGCCGGAGGCGCCGGCTACGCCGCGGCGCTGCTCGCCTTGGCGCTCATGACTGGTCCCTATCGCAGCAACCGCCACCCCGGCTCGACGCCGAGCGCGTCCGGCCTTCGCGCCGACATCCGGGAGGGCGTCCGGTACGTGTGGCGGGAGCGGGTATTGCGGACGCTGCTGCTGGTAGCCGGCGCGGCGAGTGGCTGCTGGGCGGCGTGGATGTCGGTCATCGCCGTCTATGCGGTCGCGCCCGGACCGCTGGACCTCAGCCGCTCGGAGTACGGACTGCTGATCGGCGCCCTGGGAGTGGGCGGCGTGCTGGGCGCCAGTGTCGCGCCGGCGCTCACCCGCCGGCTGGGAAGGCCGGTCGTCCTCACCGCGTCGATGGCCTGTTTCGCCGTGCTGCTGGCGGCACCGGCGATCTCCTCGTCACCCCCGCTGATCGCCGTGACCACCCTCCTGGGCGGCGCCGGCAGCGGCGCCTGGAACGTCACCTACAGCTCACTGCGCGCGCGCGTCGTCCCCGACGCGATGATGGGGCGCTACAGCGGGGTGAGTCGCCTGACCAGCTGGGGATCGATGCCGCTCGGGGCTCTGCTCGCCGGCTTCACCGCGGAACTGATCGACGTCAGAGCGGTCTTCTGGGGCGGGGCAGCGCTGTGTGCCCTGGTGATCGCGGTGACGTTGCGTACGGTCAGCTCGCCGGAGTTCCGGCGGTTGGAAGCCCGCGCGAACGCCTCCACGGATCGCGACTGACTCGCCGCGATCCGAGGTGCCGACGCTGACGCGTCACATCGGCTGGACCCAGGCCGCTCGCCACTGCGGGGACGGGTCCGCACCGAGGCTCGTCCAGTACTCGCGGCCGTCGACGATCCTCCCGTCGCGCACGGTCCAGAACGACGCGACCCGGTGCACGCCCATCTCCTCGTGCGGCACCTCCACCTCGGACACCACCGTGTCGCCAGATGCCACCACCCGCAGTACCCGGATCGACCAGCCCTCCGGGTACTCGGCGTTGATCTTCACGTAGTTGTCGCGGCCCACGATCCGTTCCGCGCTGACCGGCCACTCGACCACCACGTCGTCGGCCAGCAGATCGCCGACTCCGGTCCAGTCCCGGGCCTGCATGCGATCCCACAGCGCGCGTACCACCGTTTCCGTCTCCATCGGCGGATCATGGCAGTACCCACCGACAGCTACGACGGTTCGACGGGCTCCGGCTCCGGTTCCGGCTGGTCGACGGTGCGGCGCGGGCCGGTGAACCACTTGCGGGCCGAGGCGTACCACCAGATGCCGACGCCGAGCAGCACCCCGCCCACGGCGATCGGCGCGTAGTTCACCGCCGTCCAGCTGAAGTCGGGGTTGCCTGGTACACCGGCAGGGACGATCGGCAACACGAAGTAGATCGAGATGACAGCGATCTCGACCACCGCGATCCAGCCGAGCAGCTTGTAGCGCCGGCCGAGCGTCCACGGCCCCGGGGTGAACCGGTCGCCCATCCGCAGCCGCAGGAAGATCGGGATGATGAAGGACAGGTAGAGCCCGATCACCGCCACCGACACCACCGCGTAGAACGCGACCGGGATGCCACCGCGCTGGTAGAGCGCGGGCAGCGTGAGCACCAGCCCGGCGAGCGTCGCGCCGATGATGGCGTTGACCGGCGTGCCGTTGCGGTTGACCTTCGACCACAGCCGCCAGCCCGGCACCGCGCGGTCCCGGCTGAACGCGTACGCCATCCGCGACATCGACGTCACGCAGCTCATGCCGCAGAAGAACTGCCCGATGGTGGAGATGATGATGACGGCCTTGAAGAAGAACGGCGTCAGCGCGCTCTCGAAGATCGCCCCGGAGAAGCCGCCCGCCTCGTTTATGGCGTCCACGTCGGTGGCCGCGAACAGGAACGCCAGCAGCAGGATCCAGCCGCCCACCGCGGAGTAGAAGATCGACCGCCACAGCCCCTGCGCGGCGGCCTTGGAGGCGCCCCGGGTCTCCTCGGAGACGTGCGCGCAGGCGTCGAAGCCGGTGATCGTGTACTGCGTGAGCAGGAAGCCCAGCGGCAGCACGTAGAACCAGAACGCCAGCCCGCCGGTGTCACCGTCGCCGAAGCCCGAGTTGTTGAACCGCTCGGTGAAGACGAACTGGAAGCTCTGGTGGTTGTCCGGGACCAGGACCAGGATCAGCACCACGGCGGCCGCGCCTGCCACGTGCCACCAGACCGAGACGTTCTGGAGTACGTCGATGATGCGATGCCCGTAGATGTTGATCAGGCCGTGCAGCGCGAGGATCACCACGAACAGCCCGAACGTCTGGTGCCCGGTGCCGGCCCAGCCGTCGAACAGCGCCGACAGCGTCAGGTTGAGGAAGGTGGCGCAGCCGTAGTCGACCGACGCGGTCACCGCCACCAGCCCGATCAGGTTGAGCCAGCCGGTGAACCACCCGTGCACCGGCCGGCCCATGGTCGCCGCCCACCAGTAGATCCCGCCGGCCGTCGGGTACGCCGACACCAGCTCGGCCAGGCAGAAGCCGATGATCAGGATGAACAGCGAGATCAGCGGCCAGCCCCAGGAGATCGCCACCGGGCCGCCGTTGTTCCACGCCTGGCCGAACGTGGTGAAGCAGCCGGCCAGGATCGAGATGATGGAGAACGAGATCGCGAAGTTGGAGAAGCCGCTCCACTTGCGGCGCAGCTCCTGTTTGTAGCCGAGTTCGGCGAGTCGTCGGGCGTCGTCGTCCATCGGCTGCTCGGCGGTCGGCGCGGGCGTCGTGGCCACTGCACACCTCCTCGAGGCGATGCTCGTGCGAGTGCTCGCAGTGTGCTCCCGGCCGATCAAGGTGGTCAATACGTAGCCCGGTAATTGCGTTGTCGCCCGATCCCACGAGGGGCATCATTGTGGGCGTGACCAGGCCCGACCCGACGGGCCGGCACCGGGCGCTCGGCAACGCCCGGTCCGCGGCGGCGCGCGGCGTCCACCTCTCTCTCACTGATGTACGGCGCTCGGCCGTACCCTCCGGACGCCCCGCGCCGCCGCACCTCTAGACGAACAGCAACCCCGCGACCCACAGCGCGGCGATCATCAGGCCGGCGGTGAACTCCAGGACCATCGACAGCCCGGCCGCCTTGAGCGCCTGCACGGTGGCCGGCCAGGCCAGGCGGGTGTCGCCGAGCCGCAGCCGCTCCGCGCCGAAGATCCCGCCGACGAAGCCGATCGGCAGCCCGACCACCGGGATGACGAAGAACCCGACCACCCCGAGCAGCCCGCCCGCCAGCAGCGACGTGGTGGGCACGCCGGTCCGCTTCAGGTTCCGCCCCGGCCAGAGGTACTTGAGCACGGTGCCGCCCGCGGCGATCACCGTGGCGGCGGCGAGCACCGCCCAGCGGCCCGGTCCGGCGTCGCCGAACAGCGTCCACACCAGCACTCCGCCCCAGCACAGCGGCAGCGCCGGCAGCCCCGGCACCACCACCCCGGCCAGGCCGGCGACGATCGCCAGCGCGGTGACCACCGACACGACGGCCTGCGAATCGGTAAGGCTCACAGTTCTCTCCTACCCGCCCAGGCGGGCGCGGATGCCGTCGGCGGGCATCGGTGCGCCGAACAGCCGGCCCTGCCCGGTGTCGCACCGTAGCGCCCGCAGCCGTTCGGCCTGCACCTCGGTCTCCACCGCCTCGGCCGTCACCGACAGCTCCAGCGCGTGCGCCAGCCGGACCAGCGCGTCCACGATCCGCTCGTCCCGGTGGTCGGCCACCGCGTCCCCGCCGTCACCCCGTATCCCCTCGACGAACGGACCGGCCAGCTTCACGCAGTGGATCGGCAGCCGCCGCAGGTACGCCAGGTTCGAGTAGCCGGTGCCGAAGTCGTCGATGGCCAGCCGCAGCCCGAGATCGGCCAGCTGGTGCAGCGTCCGCAACGGCTCACCGGCGCTGCCCATGACGGCGCTCTCGGTCAGCTCCAGTTGCAGCAGCTCCGCCGGCAGGCCGGTGTGCTGCAACGCCTCGGCCACCGTTTCCACGATGGCCGGGTCGTCGGCCTGCCGCGCGGCCAGGTTGACGCTCACCACTGGCGTGGTGTCCGGGTACGCGCGCCGCCACGACTCGGCGTCGCGGCAGGCCTGACGCAGCACCCAGGCGCCGAGGCGGACGATCAGGCCGGTCTCCTCGGCCAGCCCGATGAACCGGTCCGGCCCGATCAGCCCCAGTTCCGGGTGCTGCCAGCGGACCAGCGCCTCGACCGCCACCATCGTGCCGTCCAGCAGCGACACGATCGGCTGGTAGTGCAGCACGAACTCGCCCCGGTCCAGCGCGGCGGGCAGGTTCGCGGCCAGCGCGGAGCGGGCGATGTCGGCGGCGCTGCGCTCCGGGTCGTACACCGCCCAGCGGCCCCGGCCCTCCGCCTTGGCCCAGTAGAGCGTGGTGTCGGCGGCCTTCATCAGGTCACCGACGCTCGTCTCCGCCGCCGGGCACTCCACGATGCCGATGCTCGCCGACACGGCCAACTGCTGGTCGCCGACGTGCACCGGCGCGGACACCGCGGCCAGGGCCAGTTCGGCGACCTCCACCGCGTCGTCGATGCCGCCGTCGGAGTCGACCAGGATGACGAACTCGTCGCCGCCCATCCGGGCCACCAGGTGACCGCGCCCGGCCACGCAGTCGCTGAGCCGGCGGGCGATCACCTTGAGCAGCCGGTCGCCCAGGTCGTGGCCGAGGCTGTCGTTCACCGCCTTGAAGCCGTCCAGGTCGATGAAGCAGAGGCCGACGCGCTGGTCCGGGCCGGCGCCGTCGAAGACCTCGCCGAGTTGTTCGAAGAACAGCGTCCGGTTGGGCAGGCCGGTCAGCGGGTCGTGCAGCGCCTGGAAGCGCAGCCGCTGCTGCAGCTCGTACCGCTGGGTGATGTCCTCCACCATCGCGACGGTGAACCGGGGCCGGCCGTCGTCGTGCCGGATCAGCGAGACCGCGAGGTCGGTCCAGACCACGCTGCCGTCCTTGCGGTAGTAGCGCTTCTCCACCCGGGCGCTGTCCCGCTTGCCCTCGATCACCTCCTGGTACAGCTCCCACATCCCGGCCGCGTCGTCGGCATAGGCCAGCGCCGACACGTTCATCCGCCGCATCTCCGCGACGGTGTAGCCGAGCATGTCCGCGAAGGCCTGGTTGACCTCGATGATCTGCCCGTCCACCCCGGCGATGCCGATGCCGATGACGGCCCCGGTGAAGACCGCCCGGAACCGCGCCTCGCTGTCCCGCAACGCCTGCTCGACGGTGTCCCGGGCCTGCCAGGCGGACCTGGCGATCCGCTCCTGCTGGCTGAAGACCCGGTCGCGCAGCGCGCGGGCGAACCCGGCGGCGAACGCGCCCTGGAGCAACGCGACCCGTTCACGCAGTTCCGGCGACTCCGTCCGCGACGGCAGCACCCAGGGCAGGAACCGGTCGCCGAGTGCCTGCACCGACCAGTCGAGCACGCCGGGCTCGGTGAGATGCGCCTGCACCAGGGCACGCCCCACCTCCTCCGCCGGGCCGGCGGAGAAGGTGGGGGCGAGCAGGGCCTCGCCGAGCCGTTCGGTGAGCGGCACCAGCAGGCGCTCGGTCTCGGCCGCGCTCAACGGCACGAACCCGATGCGGCGCACCGCACGTGCCCACTCGGCGGCGTACGCGGCGGCGCCGGGCCGGCTGACGTCTCCCCCGTCGCTGTCCGGGGTGCGCATGGGCTCAGCCGGCGGCGCGGTCGTGCCGGGCGACGCCGCCGAAGGCTCCGAACCGCTCCGGGTGCTCGTCCACGTCGGACGGGGAGTCGGGCCGCCACAGCGGCATGTGCACCACGCCCGGCTCGAGGATCGTCCAGTCGCCGAAGAAGCCGGTGATCTCGGCCCGGGAGCGCAACGTGATCTCGGTGGCGGTACGCGCCGACAGCCGCTGCGCGTCCAGCATCTCCTGCGGCTGGTCCTCGAAGGTGGAGTGGGAGATGACCAGGTAGCTGCCGGGTGCGGCGGCGGCGCGCAGCGTGGCCAGGATGTCGGCCGGGCGGTCCGCGTCCGGCACGAAGTGCACCACGCCGGCGAGCAGGATGCCCAGCGGCCGGTCGAAGTCGATCAGGCCGCTGGCGCGGGCGTGGTCCAGGATCAGCTTCGGCTCGCGCAGATCGGCCAGGACCGCGGTGGCCCGGTCGTTGCCGGCGAGCAGTTCGTGGCTGTGCGCCACGGCCACCGGGTCGATGTCCACGTACACGATGCGGGCGTCCGGGTCGGCGGTCTGGGCGACCTCGTGCACGTTGCCGACGGTGGGGATGCCGGAGCCGATGTCGAGGAACTGGTCGATGCCGGCGTCGAGCAGCACGCGTACGGCCCGGCGCAGGAACTCCCGCCCGGAGCGCATCGTGGCGGCCAGGTTCGGCGTCATGGCCGCGATCTGTTCGGCGAGCTGCCGGTCGATCTCGAAGTTGTGCGCCCCGCCGAGGAAGTAGTCGTAGACCCGGGCGGCGCTCGGCCGGCTCAGGTCGATCTCGGTGGGAAGGCTCTCCGGCGTCTGCATCGCTCGGTCCCCCAGGTCGTCGTCCGCCGTCGATGGCGGATCATGTGGTCTACACCACTCTAGGCGCGTACGGCCGGGTTCGGGAGATCCACCTGAGGCGATGCGGGCGCCCCGGTTCAGTCGGCCGACTCCAGCAGCATCGAGATGCCCTGACCGACTCCGATGCACATGGTGGCGAGCGCCCGCCGGCCGCCCCGGCGACGCAGTTCCAGCGCGGCGGTCAACGCCAGCCGGGCACCGCTGGCGCCGAGCGGGTGACCCAGCGCGATGGCCCCGCCGCCGGGGTTGACGTGCTCGGCGTCCTCCGGCAGGCCCAGCTCGCGCAGCACCGCCACCGACTGCGCGGCGAACGCCTCGTTCAGCTCGATCACGTCCACGTCGGCGAGCGACAGGCCCGTCCGGTCGAGCAGCTTCCGGGTCGCCGGAACCGGGCCGATGCCCATGATCCGTGGCGGTACGCCCGCCGACGCGGCGCCGCGTACCCGGGCCAGCGGGGTGAGGCCGTAGCGCTCGACGGCGGCCGCGGACGCGACCAGCAGCGCGACGGCGCCGTCGTTGACGCCGGAGGAGTTGCCGGCGGTGACGGTGCCGCCCTCGCGGAACGGGGTGGGCAGCGCGGCGAGCTTCTCCAGCGTCGTCTCGCGCGGGTGCTCGTCGGCCTCGACCAGCTTGGTCTCCCGCTTGCCGGCGGGCACCGTCACCGGGACGATCTCCTCGGCCAGCCGGCCGTCGGCCTGTGCCTTGGCGGCCCGCTGCTGCGACCGGTACGCGAAGGCGTCCTGCGCGGCCCGGTCCACGCCGAACTCGGCGGCGACGTTCTCCGCCGTCTCCGGCATCGAGTCGACGCCCCAGCCCTTGCGCATCAGGGGGTTGACCAGCCGCCAGCCGATCGTGGTGTCGTACACCTCGGCGGTGCGGGCGAACGGCGTGGCCGCCTTCGGCATGACGAACGGCGCACGGCTCATGCTCTCCACGCCGCCGGCCACCACCAGGTCGGCCTCCCCGGCGACGATCGCGCGGGCGGCGGAGGCGAGCGCGTCCAGCCCGGAGCCGCAGAGCCGGTTGACGGTGCTGCCCGGCACCTCCTCCGGCAGGCCGCCGAGCAGCGCCGCCATCCGGGCCACGTTGCGGTTGTCCTCACCGGCCTGGTTGGCGCAGCCCAGGATCACGTCGTCGGTGCGGGCCCAGTCGACCGACGGGTGGCGGGACACCAGCTCGCGGACGACGTGCGCGGCCAGGTCGTCGGGGCGGACCCCGGCCAGGGCGCCGGCGTACCGGCCGATCGGGGTACGGACTCCGGCAACGAGATAGGCCACTGTCATCGCGCGTACGTCCTTCGGGGGGTGGGAAGGGGTCGGTCGGCGGGTCGCGGGAGTACCCGGCGCCAGGATATCCGTGACCCGAGCGGATAGGTTTGCCGCATGTCCGGGGCTCAGTTCAGCGCAGAGACCAGCGGCGGCGGCGCGTTCGTCCGCCAGCCCAACCGGTTCACCGGCCGGGTCACCCCGCACTCCACCTCACCCGAGGGCGGCGGGCCGGACGATGCGGGGCGCTGGCCACTGGAGGCGGGCCGCTACCGGCTGATCTGGTGCCGGGCCTGCCCGTGGGCGCACCGGGCCCGGATCGTGCGCGGCCTGCTGGGCCTGGACGAGGTGATCTCGCTGGGCACCGTCGACCCGATCCGGGACGAGCGGGGCTGGCGGTTCGCGCTCGACCCGGACGGCT
Source organism: Micromonospora sp. CA-248089 (assembly GCF_050948515.1). Classification (NCBI taxonomy): domain Bacteria; kingdom Bacillati; phylum Actinomycetota; class Actinomycetes; order Micromonosporales; family Micromonosporaceae; genus Micromonospora; species Micromonospora sp. CA-248089. The sequence continues at coordinate 1,493,074 of NZ_CP192016.1, read as the reverse complement.
TCGACCCGGTGCTCGGCATCGGTTTCCTGTCCGAGGCGTACCTGTCCACCGACAGGGACTACACCGGCCGGGTGACAGTGCCGGCGCTCGTGGACACGCTCACCGGGCGGGTGGTGACGAACGACTATCCGCAGCTCACGCTGGACTTCTCGACCGAGTGGCGGCGGTTCCACGCGCCGGACGCGCCCGATCTCTACCCGGTCGAGCTGCGCCCGGAGATGGACGCGCTCATGGCGGAGATCCACCGGGACGTCAACAACGGCGTCTACCGGTGCGGCTTCGCCACCTCGCAGGAGGCGTACGACGAGGCGTTCACCGCGCTGTTCGCCCGCCTCGACGCGCTGAGCGAGCGGCTGTCCGGTCGGCGCTACCTGATGGGCGACGCGATCACCGAGGCGGACGTGCGCCTGTTCACCACGCTGGTGCGCTTCGACGTGGCGTACCACGGGCACTTCAAGTGCAACGAGCGCAAGCTCACCGAGATGCCGGTGCTCTGGGCGTACGCGCGGGACCTGTTCCAGACGCCGGGCTTCGGCGAGACGGTGGACTTCGACCACATCAAGCGGCACTACTACGCCACCCACGACATGATCAACCCGACCCGGATCGTGCCGCTCGGCCCGGATCTGTCCGGCTGGACCACCCCGCACGGACGTGGCTGAGGACACCGGCCGCCGGATCGCCGCCGCGTTCGCCGCCGTCTGCCTGGCCGCCGGCGTCGCCGCGGTGACCGTTGCGGTGGTCGCCGGTCCCGGTCCGGGCCCCGCCGGGTACGTGAGTGAGGCGGGCATCGCCGACAGCGGGTACGCCGGGGCGTACCGGATCGGGATCTTCTCGGTGGCCGCGTCGCTGCTGCTGCTCGCCGGGGCGCTGCCGCCGGGGTTACGGGCGGCGGCCGGGCTGCTCGGCGTCGGCGCGGTGGCCACGGTGCTCTCCGGCGCGGTCACGTGCAGCGAGGGCTGCCCGCTGCCGCCGTTCGAGGCGCCCACGGTGGCCGACCTGGTGCACGGCGGGGCCAGCATCGCGGCGACCGCCGTGGTGGTCCTCGCCATGCTGGCGCTGCTGTTCTCCCCGGAGGCGGACCTGGGGTTGCGGCGGATCGCCGCGGTCGGCGCGGCGCTGGCGTTACCGGTGGCCGCCGTGGTCGCGCTGGCACTGCTGCTGGTCGGCCGCAGCCCGCTGCTCGGGCTGTCGGAGCGGGTGCTGCTGGTCGTGGTCGCCGCGTGGGGGCTGGCCACCGCCGGCTACCTGGCTGTAAGGAGCCTCACGACCGACGGTCCTTCCATTCCGGCGCAAGAAGGGAGTAACGTGTCGCGACGATGACCAATGTCTGGTGCCTCACCGAGCGCCTGTACGTCGATCTGCGACGGCAGGCCAGCGGCGTCTGTCCGGCGTAGCTCCACGCCCTGACGCCCGCCTTCCCTCTCCAGACCTTGGATCCGTCCTCATGACTTCCGCCCTGCGCAGAATTCCCTTCTCCGTCCAGATCCTGCTCGGCCTCGTGCTCGGCGTGGCGCTCGGTTTCCTCGCCCGCGCCGCCGACCTCGCCTGGCTGACCAGCACGCTCGACACCGTCGGCGGCCTCTTCGTCCAGCTGCTCAAGCTCGCCGTGCCGCCGCTGGTCTTCACCGCCATCGTGGTCAGCGTGGTCAGCCTGCGCGGCGTCGCCAACGCCGCCCGGCTCGCCGTCAAGACGCTGCTCTGGTTCGCCGTCACCGCGCTGATCGCGGTGAGCATCGGCATCGGCCTCGGCCTGCTCACCGACCCGGGCCGGGGCGTCAACCTGGACCCGGCCGGCGCCACCGCGCCGAAGACCACCGGCTCCTGGATCGACTTCCTCACCGGCATCGTCCCGACCAACCCGGTCGGCGCGTTCGTCGAGGGCAACGTCCTGCAGATCGTCTTCCTCGCCCTGGTGGTGGGCGCCGCCGCGCTGCTCGTCGGCGACGCCGCCGAGCCGTTCGTGTCGCTCAACCGCTCGCTGCTCTCGATCGTGCAGAAGGCGCTCTGGTGGGTCATCCGGCTCGCCCCGATCGGCACGCTGGGCCTGATCGGCAACGCCGTCGCCTCGTACGGCTGGGACCTGCTGGCCCCGCTCGCGAAGTTCACCACCGCCGTCTACGTCGGCTGCGCGCTGGTGCTGTTCGTGGTCTACCCGGTGCTGCTGGCGGTGGCCGGCAAGCTCAACCCGCTGCGCTTCTTCGCCGGCGCCTGGCCCGCCATCGAGCTGGCGTTCGTCTCCCGCTCGTCGGTGGGCACCATGCCGGTGACCCAGCGCTCGGTCGAGCGCCTCGGCGTCCCCCGCGAGTACGCCTCGTTCGCGGTGCCGTTCGGCGCCACCACGAAGATGGACGGCTGCGCCGCCATCTACCCGGCGCTCGCCGCGATCTTCGTGGCGCAGGTGTTCGGCGTGAACCTGGGCGTCACCGACTACCTGCTCATCGCGTTCGTCTCGGTGGTCGGCTCGGCCGCGACCGCCGGCCTGACCGGCGCGATCGTCATGCTCACGCTGACCCTGAGCACGCTGGGCCTGCCGCTGGCCGGTGCCGGCCTGCTGCTGGCGATCGACCCGATCCTGGACATGATCCGTACCGCCACGAACGTGGCCGGCCAGGCGGTGGTGCCGACCATCGTGGCCGCCCGGGAGGGGACGCTCGACCGGGCCGCGTACGACTCGGCCGGCAAGCGCGACCTGATCGAGCCGGTCGAGACCGAGCGACTCGACCCCGTACCCGCCTGATCCACACTCCAACGGGTGCGTCTCCCGCACGGAGGCGCACCCGTTGCCACGACCGGAGGATCCGAGAATGAGCGCCCTGTTCACCCCGCTCGCCCTGCGCGGCGTCACGCTGCCCAACCGGATCGCGCTGGCGCCCATGTGCCAGTACAGCGCCGGGCCCGACGGCCTGCCCACCGACTGGCACCGCGTCCACCTCGGCTCCCGCGCGGTCGGCGGGGCCGGGCTCGTCATCACCGAGGCGACGGCTGTGGTGCCCGAGGGCCGGATCAGCCCGCAGGACACCGGCCTCTGGTCCGGCGCGCACGTCGACGCGTGGCGGCCGATCACCGCGTTCGTCGCCGGTCAGGGTGCGGTCCCGGCGGTGCAGCTCGCGCACGCCGGGTTCAAGGCGTCCACGTACCGGCCGTGGGCACCGGCGCGCGGCGGCGTGCCGGACGCCGAGGGCGGCTGGACCCCGGTCGGCCCCGGTGACCAGCCGTTCGTGCCGGAGTACCGCACGCCCACCGCGCTGGACGAGGCGGGCATCGCCGCCGTGGTGGACGCCTTCGCCGGCGCCGCCGGGCGGGCGCTCGACGCCGGGTTCGCCGCCGTGGAGATCCACGCCGCGCACGGCTACCTGCTGCACGAGTTCCTGTCCCCGCTGACCAACCGGCGCACCGACGGCTGGGGCGGCGACCGGGCCGCCCGGATGCGGCTCACCCTGGAGGTGGCCCGCGCGGTACGCGCCGCCGTCGGCGAATCCGTGCCGGTGCTGACCCGGATCTCCGCCACCGACTGGACCGACGGCGGCTGGACCGTCGAGGACAGCGTGGTGCTCGCCGGAGAGCTGGCCGCCGCCGGCGTCGACCTGGTCGACACGTCCTCCGGTGGCGCGGCGGTCAAGGCGTCCATCCCGGTCGGACCCGGCTACCAGGTGCCGCTGGCCGCCCGGATCCGCCGCGACGCCGGGGTGCCGACCGGCGCGGTCGGCCTGATCGTCGAGCCCGAGCAGGCCGAGCAGATCGTGGCCGGCGGCGAGGCCGACCTGGTGCTGCTGGGCCGGGAACTGCTGCGCGACCCGTACTGGCCGCGCCGCGCCGCCGCCAAGCTGGGCGCCACCCCAACTTGGCCCGACCAGTACGCCCGGGCCTTCTGACCCTGCGCGTCGATCATGAAGTTGGCGGCGTTCTGCGTCCGATTTGTCGCCGCCAACTTCATGATCAACGGGGTCGGGCCGGGTGGTCAGCCGGCCAGGTGGTTCCAGCGGGGTTCCAGGTCGGTCCAGGTGCCCTGGTCGGCCACCGTGCCGTCGATCAGCACGACCACTCGGTCGGCCCGTACCAGGGCGGCCCGCTTCGCGGTCGAGCCGACCACAGTCACCCCGTGCTCGCGCAGCGCCGCCCACAGCGCCAGCTCCGTGCTCACGTCCAGCGCCGACGACACGTCGTCGGCCACCAGCAGCTCGGTACGCGGTGCGAGCGCCCGGGCCAGCGCCAGCCGCTGGAGCTGACCGCCGGAGAGCCGGGTGCCCTTGTGCCCGATCAGCAGCCCGAGCCCGCCCCCGGCGGCGGCCAGGTCGTGTTCGAGCTGGGCGGTCGAGACCGCCCCGGCGGCGTCGACCTGGTGGCCGAGCGCGATGTTGTCCGCCACCGTGCCGGAGAGCACTCGCGGCAGCTGCCCGACGTACCCGACCTGGTTGGGGCGCAGGAACATCTCCGGCTCGGTGACCGGGTCGCCGTTCCAGCGCAGCTCGCCGACGTGGTGCACGATCCCGGCGAGCGCGCGCAGCAGCGACGACTTGCCGGACCCGACCGGGCCGACGACGAGCACCAGCTGCCCGCGCTCGACCACGAGGTCGACGTCGCGGACGGCGAGCGTGCCGTCGGAGTGCAGCGCGCCGAAGCCGGCCAGCTCCAGGCGGCGCAGCGGGTGCCGGGGCGGCGCCTCGGGCGCGGGCGCGGTGCCCGCGACCAGGTCCAGGCCCGGCACCGGCGCCGCGTACACGGCCTCGCCGGTCATCGCCACCGTCCGCTTCGTCCACACGCGCGCCGACGGGTACTGCGAGACCAGTGACGCGGTGGTCCACGCGAACCAGCGGGCCGCGCCCAGCGTGGAGACGGCCACCAGCGCGGCACCGGCCGACAGCTCACCGGCCAGGTAGAGCGCCCACGCACCGATCGGCAGCAGGCCGCTGGCGACCGACGGGGTGGACCGGGCCCACACCTGCATGGCGATCTCGCGTCGCTGCCGCTCGCTGCGGACCTCGTCCAGCCGGGCGAGGTGGCGCAGCACCGGGCGGGTCGCGCCGGCCAGCTTCACCGTCCGGGCGGCGGACAGCGCGGACACCAGGGCGGTGGCGAACGCGGCGCGCGCCTTCACCGTGCCGGCCGCGGTGCGTTCCAGCCGGGGCCCGAACAGCGTGGCCGCCAGCCCGGAGACCACCATCGTGCCGACGAAGAACAGAGCCGGTACGAGACTGCCGGTCACCAGCGTCATGGCGACCACGATGGTCAGCGAGATGAACTGGTCCATCAGGTTGTCGGCGAGGCGCACCACCCGGTCGGTGTCGCCGCCCTGGGCCACCACCTCGGCCGGGGTGTGCCCGCTGACCCGGCGAGCGCCGGTCTGCCCGTGCACCAGCCGGGCGCTGATTCGCAGCATCTGCCGGATCCACCACTGCGGGAACCACAGGTTCGTCAGGTACGGCAGCGGCAGCACCACGAGCAGCGCGGCCACGATGCCCAGCGCCGGCAGCCACGGGTCGCCGCCGCCGATCAGGTCGGCCCAGAGCCAGGGCAGCACCGCGCCGTCCATCCCGAGCACCGTCATCACGATGAACAGGCCGACCGAGAGCAGGCCGTACCGGGTGTCGTTGGTGCCCAGCCGGAAGATCTCCCGCATGGTCCGCGCGGGCGGCGTGGGCGGCGCGGGTGGCGGGTCGGTGCGCGGCGCGGCGGCCGGCCGGGTCGCGGGTGCGGTCGGCGTGGCCGGGGCGTCGTCCCAGGCGGGCGCGTCGAGCAGGTTCACGCCGCTGCCCCGGGCGCCCACTCCGGCGTACGCCCCGGCGTGGCTGGTGGCGAGCAGTTCGGCGAAGCGGGCCGACTCGCGCAGGGGGCCGGCCTCCAGTACCGCGCCGTCGGCCATCACCACCACCTCGTCGCAGCGGCGCACCGAGGAGAGCCGGTGCGCGATGACGATGCCGATCCGGTCGGTGAGCAGCCGTTCGGTGGCCTCGCGTACCCGGTTCTCGGTGACCGGGTCGAGCCGCGCGGTGGCCTCGTCGAGGATCACCACGTGCGGGTCCCGGACCAGGATGCGGGCGAACGCGACGAGCTGTTCCTGCCCGGCGGAGAGCACGTACCCGCCGTCGCCGAGCCGGGTGTGCACGCCGTCGGGCAGCTCGGCGATCCAGCCGGCCAGGCCCAGCTCGGCCAGCGCGCGCTCGGCGGCGTCCAGCAGCTCCGGGTCGAACAGCGCCACGTTCTCGGCCAGCGTGCCGGCCAGGATCTCGGTGCGCTGCGGCACCACGGCGATCCACCGGCGCAACTCCTCCACGTCCAGGTCGGCCAGGTCGGTGCCGCCGAGGAACACCGTCCCGCGCGGCACGTCCACCGCCCGGGTGAGCACCTTCGCCAGCGTCGACTTGCCCGAGCCGGTACGCCCGACGAGCGCGTACGAGCGCCCGCGGACGAAGTCGAGGTGCACGTCGCGCAGCGCCGGTCCGCGGTCGTCCCCGCCGGCCGGGTAGCGGTAGGTGAGCCCGCGCACGGTCAGGTCGCCGTCGACAGGGGTGGCCCCGCCCTCCGGCTCCTGCGGTGACCCGGCGAGCAGTTGCACCCGGCCCCACGCGCCGAACGCCTGCTGCAGGTGCGGCACCCAGCGCGCGATCTGCTCGACGGTCGCGCCGAACGCGATCACCAGCAGCCAGATCGCGGTGAGCCGGGCGGCGTCCACCCGGCCGGTGGAGAGCGCCCACGCACCGGCCAGCACCACGCCCGCGACGCCGAGCCCGACCGCGCCCGCGGCGATGGCGGTGACCCGCGCGGAGAGCCGGAAGACCCGGACGCACCGGGCGATCACCTCGGCCGCGCGGCGGGCGTAGAGGCGCAGCACGTACGGCCGGGCGAGGCTGGTGCGCACGTCGTCCTGCCCGTGCACCGCCTCCTCCATCACCGCCGCGAGGTCGGACCACGCCTCCTCCTCGGCCATCCGGGCCGGGGCGATCCGGGCGGTCGGGCGGCGCAGCGTCACCACGAGCAGCGCGATGAGCAGGATCATGCCGACGCCCGCGGGCCACCAGACGATCAGCGCGCTCACCGTCGCGAGGGCGCAGACCGCGAGGCCCTGCGCGAGCCGTACGCCGGTGTTCCGCATCTCGGCGGCGACCTGGTAGACGTCGTTGTCGATCCGGTCGAGCAGTTCACCGACCGGCGTGGTCTCCAGGGTGGGCAGGTCCTGGCCGAGCGCGACGCGGCAGAGTCGCCGCCGCACGTCGGCCGACCAGTCGGCGGTGAGGCGGGCCATGATCAGGCCGATCAGCAGGTCGGTGACGACGGCGGCGACGAGCGCCACCGCGAGCGCGACGAACCAGCCGGACGAGCGGTGCACCAGCACCGGCCCGGCCAGCGCGGACGCGGCGGCCTGGCCACCGGCGCCGAGCACGATCAGCAGCAGGACCGCCGCCATGCGCCGGGGCGCCGTGGCCCAGAGATCTCGGAGCAGCCGCATGGAAGGTCCTCCGGACTCGGATCGTGGGGGCGGTGACCTCACCCTCACCCGTCCGGCGGTCCGGAATCAACCGAATTACCGACCGCTGGTCAGGTGCGGGCGACCCGCCGGACGATGCCGAGCAGCGACTCCTGCACCTCGTCGATCGGCCGCTCCGGCGAGAAGACCAGCCAGTCCACCGCCACCACGAGCCCCACGCCGAACAGCGCCGAACTGGCCGTACGCACGTCCAGGTCGGCGGGGAGATCACCGCTGTCCACGCCGGCCTGCACGGTTTCGGCGATCACCGCGATGGCCTCGCCGCGCAGCAGCCGCAGCGTCTGCTGCCACTCCCTGTTGGTGCGCCACATCTCCGAGAGCAGGAGCTGGGCGAAGGCGCGGTAGCGGCGGATGTACTCCAGCTGGGCGCGGACCAGCGCGCCCAGCGCCTCCAGCGGCGGCAGCCCGTCGACGGCGGCCCGGAAGTCGGCGGTGAGCAGGCCGATGCCGTGCCGCAGCAGCTCCTCGAACAGGACCGTCTTGGACTGGAAGTTGTAGTAGACGGTCCCCTTCGCCACACCGGCCCGGGCCGCGATGTCGTCCACCGTGGTGGCCGAGAAGCCCTGCTCGGCGATGAGGTCCACCGCCGCCACGAAGAGGCGCTGGCGGGTGTCCTCGCGCCGGCGCGTCCGTCCGTCCGTCACCGGCTCATCCTCACATGGTCAGTTCGGGGTGCAGCTTGGCCGGGGTCAGCCGGCGGGACCGGCGGGCCGCGCCGACGGTGAGCGCCATGGCGCCCAGCCCGAACGCGAGCAGCACCAGCGTGGCGGTGACCACGGGTGCGGTCGTACCGCCGTTGATGGTGTGCCGCAGGCCGTCCACCACGTACGTCATCGGCAGCCAGGGGTGGATCGCCTGGAAGAAGCCGGGCGAGGTCTGCACCGGATAGGTGCCGCCGGACGAGGTGAGCTGGAGCATCAGCAGCGCCAGCGCGGCCAGCCGGCCGGCCGGGCCGAGCGCCACGCCGAGCAGTTGCATGATCGCGGTGAACGCCAGCGAGCTGAGGGCGAGCAGCCCGAACGTGGCCGCGCCGTGCCTCGGGTCGAGCCCGAGCCCGAGCGTCACCACCGTGTAGAGCGCCGCGACCTGGGCCAGGCCGATGCCGGCGGCCGGGAGCCACCCGGCGAGCACGACCCGCCAGCCGGGCGCGCCGGACATCACGTGCCGCCGGTTGACCGGCCGTAACAGCATGTAGGTGATCATCGCGCCGACCCAGAGCGCCAGCGACAGGAAGTACGGGGCGAAGCCCACGCCGTACGAGCCGGCCGGGTTCTGCGAGTCGCGGATCAGGCCGACCGGATCGCCGAGCACGCCGGCGCGAGTGGCCGCGTCGTCGTACCCGGGCAGTTTCCGTTCCCCGGCGGCGAGCCCGTCGGCGAGTTCCCCGGCACCGCCCTCGAGCCGGGTCAGCCCGTCGACCAGGCGGTTGCTGCCGCTGCCGAGCTGGGCCAGGCCGCCGTCGAGCTGGCGGGCGCCGGTGGCGAGCCGGTAGAGGCCGCCGCGCAGCTCGTTCGCGCCGGTCGACGCGTCGCCCAGCCCGTCGCGGAGCTCGGCGCTGCCCTGGGCCAGGGTGGCGAGCCCGCCGGCCAGCTCGTTGACCTTGGCGCGGGCGGAGGCGACGTCGTCGGCCAGGTGCGGCGCGGCGGCGGCCACCTCGCGGGCGGTCTTCGCCACGTCGGTCATCTGCTTGCGCAGCGTGGCCATGTCGGTCTTGTCCAGCGCGGCCACCACGGAGCGGGCCTGCGTGACGGCCCGGTCGGCGGCCTTGCGGGCGGCGGCGAAGTCGGGGTTGTCGGCCAGCTCGGGGTGCTCCTTCGCGACCGCGTCGAGCCGGTCGCGGATCTCCTCGGCGGTCGCGACCACCTCGGCGGCCCTGCCGGGTAGCGCGTCCAGCCCGGCGGCGAGCTGCTGCGCGCCGTCGGCGACGAGCGTGGCCGCCTTCTGGATCTTGTCGGCGTTGCGGCGCAGCACCGGCTCGTACCTGTCGGCGGCGGCGTTCACGGTGGCCGCCGCGGCCTTGGTCTCGGTGGCGGCGCGCCCGGCACCGTCGGCGAGCTGGGCGGCGCCGGTGCGCAGCTGGTGCAGGCCCTTGGCGAGCTTGTCCGCGCCCTGGACGGACTGGTTCAGTCCACCGGCGAGCTGCCCGGCGCCGTCGGTGGCATCCCCGAGCCCGTCGGCGAGCTGATCGGCGCCCCGCTGGGAGCTGCCGAGCCCGTCGGCGATCTTCCCGGCGCCGTCGGCGGCGCGGCCGGTCTCGGCCTTGGCGTCGGTGAAGCCGATCAGCATCTTGTCGAAGTACGTGGCGGCGGTGCTCTGCGCGGCGGCGGCCCGGATCTCGCTGAACGCCGACCGGGCGAGCAGCCCGGAGAGGTAGTTGGTGGCGTCGTCGTTGACGACCTTCAGCTCGCCCTGCCGGGCCGGGCGGTCCGGTTCCGGGCCGGCGGCGAGCGTGGCCGAGAAGTCCTCCGGGATGGAGAAGATCAGGTGGTAGCGCCCGTCGCGCAGCCCCTTCGTGGCGTCGGCCTGGTCGGTGACGGTCCAGCCGAACACCTTGCGGTCGAGCAGCTTCTCGGTCAGGTCGCGGCCGGCGTGCACCTCGCTGCCGTCACCGGCGGTGGCCGGGCGGTCGGCGTTGACCAGGGCGACCGGGATGCGGTCCATCTTCCCGTAGGGATCCCAGAACGCGTACAGGTAGAGGGCGCCGTAGAGCAGCGGGACGACGGTGAGCACGGCGAGGGCGGCGCGCGGCAGCCGGCCCCGGGTCATCCGGCGCAGCTCGAACAGGGCCAGTCGCAGGACGCTCATGCGGGCACCTCGGCGGGAAGGGCGGGAGCGGGCTCGGTGGGAAGGGCGGGGGCGGGCACTGCCGGGTCGCCGATGCGGTGCACGGTGGCGGCGACGCCGGGTTCGACGGCGCGGGCGCTGGCGACGACCACGTACCCCTGGTCGGCGAGGCGTTCCAGCGCGCCCCACATCCACTCCCGCTCGGGGCGGTCGGCGCCGGCGTCCACGTCGTCGGCGACGATCAGGCTGGGGCCGCCGAGGCTGGCCAGCACCAGCCCGAGCACCTGCCGCTCGACCGGGTTGAGGTCACGGCCGTACCGGTCGGGGTCCAGCGGGGCGTCGGTGAGCCCGGCACCGGCGATGGCGGTGGCATAGGCGTCGCGGCGGTAGGCCCGGCGGGCCCGCACCGCAGCCACCGGCACGAGGCGGCGACGGCGGCGCGGCACCGGCCCGAGCAGCAGCAGGCGTTCGGTGATGTGCTCGGCGACGGTGAGCGTCGGGTCGGGTTCGTGCACGCCCGCCACCTGGCCGAGCGCGGCCGGGCCCCGGCGGCGCAGGTCGCCGTGGCTGTGCGGGAAGCGCCCGGCGAGGGTGAGCAGCAACGAGGTGCGCCCGCTGCCAGGCGAGCCGGTGAGCGCGACCAGCTCACCGCTCGCGGCGGTGAGGTCGACGTCCCGGTAGACCCAGCCCCGGCGGGTCCGCAGCCCCAGGCCGCTGGTCTCGACGATGTTCATCAGGACCCCGAATTCCGAACTGACTAGTCAGTATAAAAACATGCCCAGCCTAGCGCCGGTTGTCCGGTTCGGAACCTCTGGCGGGAGTGATCCTCAGAACAGCACTGTGGCGAGCGTGCCGACCGGGCGGAAGCCGCAGCGCTCGTAGACCCGCCGGGCGGGCAGGTTGAAGTCGTTGACGTAGAGGCTGACAGTGGGCGCGACCCGGTCCAGCGCGTCGCGGACCACGGCGGCCATCGCGGCGGTGGCGATGCCCCGGCCGCGCCACTCCGGCGCCACCCAGACGCCCTGCACCTGCGCGGTCCGGCGGGTCACCACCGCCAGCTCCGCCTTGAAGACCACCCGGCCGTCGACGAAACGGGCGTAGGCGCGGCCGGCGCGTACCAGCTCGGTCACCCGCCGCCGGTAGCCGCGCCCGCCGTCCTCGGCCAGCGGCGACACCCCGACCTCCTCGGTGTACATCGCCACCGCCGCCGGGAACAGCCGGTCGACCTCGTTGCCGCGCACCCGGCGCACGTGCGGGTCGGGCGCCACGGCGGGCAACGCGTCCGTCGCCAGCAGCGGCTGGTTCGGGCGTACGTCCCGAGCCGGCCCCCAGTGCGCGGAGAGGCGGTCCCAGAGCCCGAGCACCGCGTCGGCGCGGCCCACGATCGAGGAACAGAGCCGCTCCTCGGCACTCAACTGGTCGGCGAACGCGGTCACCGCCGACTCGGACGCGAGCACCGGGGTCAGGTTGCCGCCCAGCCAGCAGATCGACTCCAGGTGCCGGCGGGAGCCGTACCCGAGGATCCGCGCCTCGGCCCGCCACCAGGCCAGCCCGCGTGCCGCCACCCGCTCGGCGACCTGCGCGCCGGCGTACGGGTCGAGGTCGAGCAGCCGCTCGACCGCGCGGCGCTCCGACTCCCCCAGTTGGCGTACCGGCATCGTGAGCACGGCTACCAGCCTGCCAGATCCACCCCGGCGTGCGCGGGCCGACCGGGCACCCGGACGGGCGGCGCTCAGGCCGCCGGCACCGGCACCGGTTCGGGCGCGGGCGGCCGGGTCCGGGCGGCCCACCGCACCACCGGCGGCACCAGCGCGCCGAGCAGCAGGAACACCACGCCGAGCACGAGCCAGCCGGGTACGCCCCACCCGATCGCGAGCGTGGTCACCACCACCGGGGCGACCATCGAGCCGAGTTGCATGCCCATCCCGTACGCGCCCTGGTACTGCCCGTGCGCGTGCGCCGGAGCCAGGCCGAAGGAGATGCCCCAGCCGGCCGCGGCGTGCCACAGCTCGCCCACGACGTGCACCAGCGCGCCGGCCAGCAGCAGCGGCACCGCCACCGCGACCGGTACGCCACCTCCGGCCGCGAACAGCGCGCAGGCGCCGGCGAGCAGGACGCCCGCGCGCCGGGCGGCCCGGCCCGCGCCGGTCAGGTCCTCGGTGCCCCGCGAGGCGCGGACCTGGAACAGGATCACCACCACGGTGTTGACGAGCAGGCAGACCGAGATCAGCCAGTTCGGCGCGCTGGTGTGCCCGGCGATCCACAACGGCAGGGCGATGTTGATCAGCGAGAAGTGCATGGACATGAGCCCGTCCAGCACGGTGAAGGCGAGGAACGGGCGGTCCCGCAGCGCGATCAGGCGCGGCCCGTGCGCCGGGGCGGGCACCGGTGGCACCGGCGGGAGCCGCAGCAGCACCGCCGCCGCGAGCACGTAGGTGGCCGCGTCGAGCAGGATCAGCGTGACGTACGCGCCGCGGGTGTCGGCGGCGAGCGCGAACCCGGCGAGCACCGTGCCCACCGAGATCCCGACGTTGGTGACCGCCCGCAGGTAGGCGCGGGTGCGGACCCGCTGGTCGGGTGGGACGGCACCGGCGATCAGCGCGCCCCGGGCGCCCCGGGTGCCCGCGTCGGCGACCGCCATCAGCATGCCGACGACCAGGAAGCCGGTGAACGAGCGCACCGCGACCAGGGCGGCGGTGCACCCGGCCGAGGCGAGCAACGCGGCCAGCTGGAGCCCGCGCGGGCCGAGGCGGTCGGCGAGGTAGCCCATCGGCGTGCTCGCCACCAGGCTGACCAGCGCGGTGAGCGTGAGCGCCACACCGACCTGAGCCACCGTGAGCCCGACCGACCGGGTGAGGAACAGCGCGCTGGCGGTGAGCCAGGTACCGCGCCCGACGGTGTTGACGAGCGTGGAGAGGGCGAGGATCCGGGACGGGCCCGGTTCGGGAAGCAGGCGCACCCCGGCAGCCTAACAGTACGCTCGTACGGTTTTCAGCCCGGTTTACCTTGCGTCTTGTCGGCGATGCATTGCCGATATATCGTTGATGCATCATTGGTACGCCGTCAGAAGGAGAACACGATGGGTTTCCATCGACGCATGCACGCCATGCACGACGAGATGCGCCGCCGGGGCGGCTTCGGCTTCCCGCCCGTACCCCCGGGCCCGCCGCCCTTCTCCCCCGGGCCGCACGGTCGCGGGCGGGGCCGCGGCGGCCGAGGGCGCGGACGGCGGCCGAACGTGCGCGGTGCCGTGCTGGCCCTGCTCACCGAGCGGCCGATGCACGGCTACGAGATGATCCAGGAAATCGACTCCCGCACCGGCGGGGCCTGGCGGCCCAGCCCCGGGTCGATCTACCCGACGCTGCAACTGCTGGAGGACGAGGGCGTCATCGCGACCGCCGCCGACTCCGAGGGCGGGCGCAAGCGGTTCGCGCTGACCGAGGCGGGGCAGGCCGAGGCGGCCGACGCGGCGCAGACCCCGCCCTGGGCCGAGTTCGCCGAGCAGACGGTCAACAGCTGGCACGACATCCGCGACGCCGGCGCGCAGGCCATGCAGGCGCTGCGGCAGGTGATGACCACCGGCACCGACGACCAGCGCGCCCGGGCCGCCCAGGTGCTCGACGAGACCCGGCGCAAGCTCTACGCCATCCTCGCCGAGTCCGAGTGAGGACCGCCGCCGCGACGGCACGCCGCCGGACGACGGCCGGCGTGCCGTCAGGCGCGGCGCGCGGTGACGAGCAGGTACTCCCAGCGCATCACGCCGCCGTCCAGGTGCCGGGCGGCCAGGTCGGTCAACGCGCGGTCGAGCCCGGCCGTACGCTCCGGGTCGCCCGCGTTCGCCCGGTAGACCGCCACGGTCGGTCCGTAGTGGGTCGCGAAGAAGTCCCGGAACTGCGCGGGCGTGGCGAACCGGTTCACCACCACGGCGTCACGCCCCAGCCGGAGCGCGTCGACCCGATCGCCGAACAGCTCCCGGACGTGGTCCTCGTCGCCCCAGAGCGGGGGCGGCTGCGCGCCCGGCGGCGGTGCCGGCGCGTACGGCCGCATGGCCGCGAACAACTGGCCGACGAAGCCCTCCGGCGTCCAGTTGACCAGGCCGACCCTCCCACCCGGACGGCACACCCGCAGCAACTCGTCGGCGGCGACCCGGTGCCGGGGCGCGAACATCACGCCCACGCAGGACAGCACCGCGTCGAACGCGCCGTCGGCGTACGGCAGCGCCTCCGCGTCCGCCTCCTCCCAGGTGAGCGTCACGCCCTCCCGCTCGGCCGACGCCTGCCCGATCGCCAGCAGCTCCGGGGTGAGGTCACCGGCCACCACCTCCGCGCCGGTCCGGGCCGCCGGCAGAGCCGCGTTGCCGGTTCCGGCCGCCACGTCCAGCACCCGCATGCCCGGTCCCACCCCCACCGCCCGGACCAGCGTCGCCCCCAACTGCGGGATCACCTGCGCGGCCACGGCGGAGTAGTCGCCCATCGCCCACATCGCGCGGTGCCGGGCCTTCACCGCCGCGTCCCGCTCCCGTTCCTCGATCATCTGTTGCTCCTCAGTTGTCGTCCCTACCCAGGACGCTAGGCAGCGGACGACCCGGCCCCCAGTACGAGATCTGTACCGCTCCCGACAGGCGCCTGGCCGGGCCGCCGGGCCGGGCGTAGCGTGCCCGCCATGGGGGCCTCCTACCACCAGTTCTGCCCCGTGGCGAAGGCCATGGAACTGCTCGACGAGCGGTGGACGCTGCTCGTGGTCCGGGAGTTGGTCAGCGGCTCGGAACGCTTCAACGAGCTGCGCCGGGGCCTGCCCCGGATGTCGCCCACGCTGCTGTCCCGCCGGCTGCACCAGCTCGTCCGCGCCGGAGTGGTGGAGCGGCGGGTCGACGGCGCCGACGTACGCTACGTCCCGACCGCCGCCGGGCGGGAGCTGCGGCCCGTGCTGGAGGCGCTCGGCGCCTGGGGTGTGCGCTGGATCGGTGAGCTGGGCGATGCCGACCTGGACCCGAAGCTGCTGCTGTGGGACATGCACCGGCACGTCGACCACGACGCGGTCCCGCCGGGGCGTACCGTCGTGCGGTTCCGCTTCCGGGACGTGCCGGCGGCGCAGCGCGACTGGTGGCTGGTGATCGCGGGGGGCGAAGCCGACGTCTGCGACATCGACCCCGGGCACGACGTGACGGTGACCGTCACGGCGGACCTGCGTGCCCTGGTCCAGGTGTGGATGGGCGACCTCGGATGGGCGGCGGCGCTGCGCGGCGGCGCGGTGGAGGTGACCGGGCCGGAGGCGCTGCGGCGCGCCGCACCCGGCTGGTTCACCCTCTCCCCCTTCGCCGCCGTGCCCCGCCCCTGAGACGACGCGTGCGGCCGCCCCGACGGGGACGGCCGCACGGCGACGCGGAAGTGGATCAGTGCACGGTGACGGTGGCGCCGCCCGGCACCAGGTCGCGCAGCTCCTCGGGGATCTCGGCGCCCATCTCGTCGGCGATCCGCAGCGCCTCCTCGATCAGCGTCTCCACGATCTGCGCCTCGGGGACGGTCTTGACGACCTTGCCCTTGACGAAGATCTGGCCCTTGCCGTTGCCGGAGGCAACGCCCAGGTCGGCCTCGCGGGCCTCACCCGGACCGTTCACCACGCAGCCCATGACCGCGACGCGCAGCGGCACCGGCAGGCCCTCCAGACCGGCGGTGACCTCCTCGGCCAGCTTGTAGACGTCGACCTGCGCCCGCCCGCAGGACGGGCAGGAGACGATCTCCAGGCCGCGCTCGCGCAGCCCCAGCGACTCCAGGATCTGGTTGCCGACCTTGATCTCCTCGACCGGCGGGGCGGACAGCGAGACCCGGATGGTGTCGCCGATGCCCTCGGCCAGCAGCGCGCCGAACGCCACCGCTGACTTGATCGTGCCCTGGAACGCCGGGCCGGCCTCGGTGACGCCGAGGTGCAGCGGGTAGTCGCACTGCTCGGCCAGCTGCCGGTACGCCCGGATCATCACCACCGGGTCGTTGTGCTTGACCGAGATCTTGATGTCCCGGAAGCCGTGCTCCTCGAACAGCGAGCACTCCCACAGCGCCGACTCCACCAGCGCCTCGGCGGTGGCCTTGCCGTACTTGGCCAGCAGGCGCTTGTCCAGCGAGCCCGCGTTCACGCCGATCCGGATCGGCACGCCCGCGTCGCCGGCGGCCCGCGCGATCTCCTTGACCTTGTCGTCGAACTGCCGGATGTTGCCCGGGTTCACCCGCACCGCGGCGCAGCCGGCGTCGATCGCCGCGAAGACGTACTTCGGCTGAAAGTGGATGTCGGCGATCACCGGGATCTGCGACTTGCGCGCGATCGCGGGCAGCGCCTCCACGTCGTCCTGCGACGGCACGGCGACCCGGACGATCTGGCAGCCGGACGCGGTCAGCTCGGCGATCTGCTGGAGCGTGGCGTTGACGTCGGCGGTGAGGGTGGTGGTCATGGACTGCACCGAGACCGGCGCGCCACCACCGACCGGCACCGAACCGACCATGATCTGGCGGCTGGCCCGGCGCGGGGCCAGCGGCGGCGGCGGTACGGGGGGCATACCGAGACTGACAGCGGTCACTTCAGGCACTCACCTTGAGAAGAGCGTGATGGGGTTGATGACATCGGCGGTGACTGTCAGCAGCGTGAACGCGCCACCGATCAGGATCACCGCGTACGTGAAGGGCATGAGTTTGAGGTAGTCGACCCGGCCGGGGTCCCGGCGGCCGATGCGCGCGTAGAGCCAGGACCGTGCCCGTTCGAACCAGGCGATGGCGATGTGTCCGCCGTCCAGCGGGAGCAGCGGCAGCAGGTTGAACACGCCGATGAAGAAGTTCAGCGACACGAACAGCATGAAGAACACCAGCCAGGCGTTGTTCTCCACGGCCTCGCCGCCGAGCCGGCTGGCGCCGACCACGCTGATCGGGGTGTCCACGTCGCGCTCGCCGCCGGTGATCGCGTTCCACAACGCGGGCACCTTCTGCGGGATGCGCTGCATGGCGTGCGCGGTCTGCACGGCCATGGTGCCGGTGAAGTCGGCGGTGGCGCCGAACGCGGCGACCGGGCCGTACTCGACCCGGGTCGGAGTGGTGGGCGAGAGCGCCACGCCGAGCGCGGAGACCGACGAGGGGGCACCCTTCGGGTCGTCGAGCGGCGGACGCTGCACCGCGGCCAGGTCGACCCGCGCCTCCTGCGGCTTGTCGTCACGCACGAAGGCGACGGTGGCCGTACCGGGCGGGGTGGCGCGGACCACGTCGAGCATGTCGCCCCAGGTGGAGACCGGCTTGCCGTTCACCGCGGTGATCCGGTCGCCGTCCTGGAGCTGGGCCTTCTGGGCCGGGCTGGCCGGGTCGCCGGACTCGCAGGCGCGGGCCGCGTTCTCCACCACCACGCACGGCGCGATGGCGATCACCGCCGGCTCGGCCCGGAAGCCGGCCTCGGTGCTGGGGAACTTGGGATTCGGCAGTCCGACCGACACCGCGATGATCCAGAGCGCGATCAGGGCCAGGGCGAAGTGGGTGATCGAACCCGCGGACATCACGATCGTCCGCTTCCACACCGGGTAGCGCCACATCGCGCGCTTCTCGTCCCCCGGCTCGACGTCGTCGTCCTGCGGGGTCATGCCGACGATCTTGCAGAAGCCGCCGAGCGGGATGCCCTTGACGCCGTACTCGGTCTCGCCCCGCTTGAACGACCAGAGCGTCGGGCCGAAGCCGACGAAGTAGCGGGTGACCTTCATCCCGAACGCCTTGGCGGTCAGCATGTGCCCCGCCTCGTGCAGGCTCACCGAGATGAGGATCGCCAGGGCGAACAGCACCACCCCGAGCAGATAGCTCATCGAGCTCCTTCCACCGACCCGACGATGATCTCCTGGGCGTGCGCCCGTGCCCACGACTCGGCGGCGAGCACGTCCTCGACGGTACCTGGTTCGTCGAAATCGGGTGCGTCCTCCAGCACCCGCTGGAGGGTGTCGACGATGCCGAGGAACGGCAGCCGGCCCGCGACGAACGCGGCCACGCACTCCTCGTTCGCCGCGTTGTAGATCGCCGGGCGGCAGCGCCCCGCCTCACCCGCCGCCTTGGCCAGCGCGACCGCCGGGAACGCCGCGTCGTCGAGCGGGAAGAACTCCCAGGTGTGTGCAGTGGTCCAGTCCACCGCGGCGGCGGCGCCGGGCACGCGGTCCGGCCAGCCGATGCCGAGCGCGATGGGCAGCCGCATGTCCGGCGGGCTGGCCTGGGCGAGCGTGGACCCGTCGGTGAACTCGACCATCGAGTGGATCACCGACTGCGGGTGGACCATCACCTCGATGTCGGCGTACGGCACGTCGAACAACTCGTGCGCCTCGATCACCTCCAGCGCCTTGTTGACCATCGTGGCGGAGTTGATCGTGACGACCGGGCCCATGTTCCAGGTCGGGTGCGCCAGCGCCTGCTCCGGCGTCACGGCGGTCAGCTCGTCGCGCCGCCGCCCCCGGAACGGGCCGCCGCTGGCGGTGACCACGAGCCGCCGCACCTCGCCCCGGGCGCCGCCGCGCAGGCACTGCGCCAGCGCCGAGTGCTCGGAATCGACCGGAACAATCTGCCCCGGCCGCGTCACCGCGGCCTTCACGAGGGGGCCGCCGGCCACCAGGGACTCCTTGTTGGCGAGCGCGAGGGTACGCCCGGCGTGCAGCGCGGCCAGCGTCGGCGGCAGGCCCAGCGAGCCGACCACGCCGTTGAGCACCACGTCGCACGGCCACTGCGCCAGCTCGGTCATCGCGTCCGGCCCGGCGACGATCTTGGGCAGCTTGAAGTCACCGCTGGCCCAGCCGCGCTTGCTCGCCTCGGCGTAGAAGGCGAGCTGAAGATCCTGCGCGGCGGACGCGCGGGCCACACCGACCGCCTCCACGCCCAGCTCCAGCGCCTGCGCGGCGAGCAACTCCACGTTGCCGCCACCCGCGCCGAGGGCGACCACCCGGAAGCGGTCCGGGTTGCGCTTGACGATGTCGATGGCCTGGGTGCCGATCGAGCCGGTCGAACCGAGCAGCACGAGATCTCGGGGAGTGGTCACCGGACCATTGTTCCCCAGCGCCTCACCCCGGTTCGTCCCGGAGTGCCCGGCGACATGATCGACTCCACTTCCCCGAGGTGGCGGCATCCCAGCCGCCGCGATGCCACCACTTCGGCGAACTGGTGTCGATCACGCCTGCGGCGCCTCCTCGTCGAGCAGGTCGGCCGGGTCGACGCTGAACTCGAACGGCTGCCGCATCACGAACGTCGTACCGGCGGCCGCGGCCGCAAGCGGCCGGTACTCGCCGTCGACCAGTTCGTAGAGGGCAAGCGCCGGCACCCGGTTACGCAGGTCGACCCGGAGGAAGTACGGCACACCGGCGGTCGCGTACTCCCGAGGCCTGTCGATCACGCCTGACGGCGCGATCTCCCCCACCAGCAGCGCGTCCTCGATTGTGACGGCGCGGAGA
This sequence comes from Micromonospora sp. CA-248089, assembly GCF_050948515.1. NCBI lineage: Bacteria > Bacillati > Actinomycetota > Actinomycetes > Micromonosporales > Micromonosporaceae > Micromonospora > Micromonospora sp. CA-248089. The sequence goes on along the minus strand of NZ_CP192016.1, from coordinate 1,473,359 downwards.
CCACCGGCCGGGTGTCGCAGCACCGCCAGATCGGGAATGAACAGGTCGTCAGCGGAGACCAGGTTGACGGACCGGCAGCCCCACCGGCCGGCGGCCCGCGCCGCCCTCCCGATCAGGTATGCGAGATGGAGATGCGCCGTACGCCGGTCGACGCCGCTGCCCGGCGTGACGATCACACAGCCGCGCAGCACCTCGATCCTCGGGCCGTTGTTCTCCGGCAGCAGGTCGAGTGCCGCCGCGGCCGTCCAGGGCTGGTCAAGGCACCCGAGAAGATCCAACGACCTACCGGACGAGTCGCGGTCAGGCCGGTCCCGATGCCGCGAGGCGTCGAGGTCGGCAAGGAGAACCTCCAGTTCCTCGTCCGACCCGATCAGGTCCGGACGAGCCAGGTCGTCGAGGCTGGTGACCGGCTCGGCGCCTTGGCGGCGTGCGAGTTCGCCCGCCGGGACGGCATCCGTGCCGGGCAGGACGGGACTCCGCTCCGCGTCACTCGACGTGCCTCCGCTCACCGAAGACATCCTTTCTCCTCGACCAGGCCGAGCCGGATGCTCGGAGTTGAGCTTCACCCGTTCTCGTGCCGTCGCTCGCACAGATGGTGCGTCCCGGTGGCGAACCGACGCGCTCAGACGAGCAAGGTCCGGTCGTGGAGGAAGGCGAGAACGTCCTGTCTCTGCTGCGGCGTGAGTTCTGCCAAGGGCACGATCAGCGCTCGCCCTCCCGACAGTCGCACCAGCAACTGGCCGTGGACCTGTTCGACGGCGGACACGGCGGACCACCACACCAGCGTGTGGCCCTCCGGGCTCTCGCACCGCAACCCCTCGTCCGAGAGGTTCCAGCGGGCCGCAACAGAGCCCCACTGCCAGGCCGCCCCCACCGCACGGTGCAGCATCACGGCCGGGGCGAGGAACCAGCAGAGCACGGCCCCACCCGCCAGCGCAGCGGCGACGAGGCGGGGCCCCGCGACGAGCGTGAAGACCGACAGCAGCGCCAGCGTGCCGCCCACCCATCGATAGGGCAGGACCACGCCCCGCAGGAGCCGGCGCCACGCCACGGTGAACGGGCCCCGCTCGGGCGCGGCCTCGAACTCGATCAGCACGACGTACGGTAAACCGCGCCCACGCCCGGCGATCTCCGCCGAACGGTCAGGCGGGGCTGTCGCTGCGGGATGAGGCTACGGGGACGCGATCGTCCCGCCTGGCGCGGTGAGGTGCTCCAGGTGCTCCAACGGCAGGTGCGAGGGCTGCCACTCCAGGAACAGCGCGGTGGCGTCGTCGTCGAGCTGGTCCTGCTGGTAGGCGAGGACGGCGCGCACCAGCCGGCGCATCGTCTCCGGGCTGGGCAGCCGCTCGTTGAGGGCACGCTCGACGAAGTCGACGAGCCGGTCCAGCCCGAACCGTTCCCCGTCGTCGCCCCGGGCGTCGGTGATGCCGTCGGTGTAGGCGAGGATGCGGTCGCCCGGGTGCAGCGCCTCCTCGTGCGCCCGCGGGCGCCGCGTCGACAGGTTGCCCAGCCCGAGCGGCAGCGCGGTCGGTCCGGGCAGTGCCCGGACGGCCTTGCCGTCCCGCAGCAGCATGGCGCCGGGGTGGCCGGCGTTGATGGTCCGCAGCACGCCGGTCCGCCGGTCGAGTTCGGCGAGCAGCGCGGTCGCGAACAGGCCGGGGTGTTCGGAGCGGACCCACCTGTCGATGCTGATCGCCGTGTCGACCAGGTCGAGACCGGTGCGCCGGGCGTTGCGGTACGCGCTGACCACGAGCGAGGCCATCGCGCTCGCCTTGATCCCGTGCCCGCAGGTGTCGAAGAGCCCGACGCTGAGCACGTCACCGTTGAGCGCGTAGTCGAAGATGTCCCCGCCGACGTCGTAACACGGTTCGAGGATGGCGGTGATCACCAGCTCGTCCGTTGCGAAGGTCAGCGGCGGCAGCAGCCCCCACACGGTCTCGGCGGCGACCTGCATCGGCAGGCGGCGGCGGATCCGTTCCACGACGTCGCCGTAGAGCCGGCGGTTCACCAGGACCTGAGCGACGGCGACCGCCACCTCCCAGGCCGGCCGGTCCAGCGCGGGGTCGCCGGCGCGCGACGACACGATTTCCAGCGCCCCCAGCCGTTCGCAGCCGAGCAGCAGGGGCACCCAGAGCCGGTCCGGGCGGTCGGGGGCGCGCTGCACCTGCAGGCCGGTGAACGCCCGGCCGGCCAGCGTCGTCTCGATCGTGAGTTCGTCCCGGGGCGCGCCCGCGCCGACCAGGGGTACGAGCGAGGACTGCGTGTAGTCGGCCAGGTAGATCACGATGTCGGTGGCCCCGATGACGGGCGCGACCCGGTTCACCAGGAGCGACAGGTCGTCCGGACCGCCCCGGGCGGCGTGGAGGTGCAGCCAACGCGCTGCGTCGCCACCGTCGACCATCCGTGCCTCCCCCGTGTCCCCACCACCGTAGGAGGCCGAGGGCGAACTGCCAACGGCACGACTCAGGCCGGACGTTCCAGGACGAAGGCCTCCAGTTCGACCCCGCCGTACCAGTCGGTGCGCACGCCCACGTGCGTCATGCCGAGGCGCCGAGCCACCGCCATCGACGGGTCGTTCCCGGCCATCACCACCGCGTACACCCTCGGGGTGCCGGTGGCGAACTCGCGTTCCAGCACCGCGCGGGCCGCCTCGGTGGCGTAGCCGTTGCCCTGGGCGTCGGGGTGCAGGTGCCAGCCGACCTCGATGTCGTCGGTCAGCGTGACGCCGTCGCGTCCCGGTAGCGGCTTGAGCAGGATGCTCCCCGCCACCGGTCCGCCGTCGCGCGGCTCGATCGCCCACAGGCCCCAGCGACCGTCGTACGGCGCCCAGCGTTCGTGCCAGGAGCGGACCCGCTCGATCGCCTCGGACGGGTCGGTCATCCGCCCCTTGCCGCCGCCCAGCCAGCGCATCACCTCGTCCCGGGAGTAGATGTCGTAGATCCGGGCCAGGTCGTCCGGAGACTCGGTCCAGTCCCGGAGCACCAGCCGGTCGGTCGTGGCGATCGTCATGCCGCCGGATCGTAATGCGTGGCGCGGGGCCGTACGGGGAACGAGAGGGCGATGGGCGACGGGTGGGATCGGACGAAGCGGATCACGGCTGCGGCGTTCCGGCCGGTCCGCGGCCGGGACCTGTCGCTGCACGCCGCCGCGATCACCTTCTACGGCGCGATCGCCGTGGTGCCGGTGGCGCTGCTGGCGATCTGGCTGACCGGGCTGCTCGCCGGAGCGGACCGGGTGCGGCGGCTGACCGGGTACGCCATCGACACGCTGCCCACCGAGATCGGCGCGCACCGGGCGGCGGCCGCACTCGTCGAGGCCGGGCTGGGGCTGACGCCGCTGCTGGCGCTGGCCTCGCTGCTGCCCGCGTCCCTCTACGGGGAAGGTCTGCGCCGCGCCTTCGTCTCGGTGGCCGAGCCGCGCGCCGAGTCCGGTGCGCTGGTCGGCTGGCGCGGTCGCCTGCTGCTGCTCCCGCTGCTGGCGCCGGCCCCGGTGCTGCTGCTGTCGATCCTGCTCGGGCTGCCGATGACCACACGGCTGGTACGCCAGGGCGGCTGGGTCGGCGCGCTCGGTGTGGTGCTGTCGTTCCTCGCGGTGTGGCTGGTGCTCACGCCGGTGCTGATCTGGGTGTTCCGGGTGGTCGGCCCGGCCTCCCCGGACTGGCTCGCCACAGTGGCCCTGGGCTCGTTCACAGCGGCGAACCTGTCCGGCTTCGTGCACGGCTTCGTGCTGTTCTGCTCGCTGCCGCTGGACCTGGGCGTGCCGTTCGGCGGCTTCGACGAAATCGGCGGCGGCGTGGCGGTGCTGCTCTGGCTGTACCTGTTCCACGTGATCGTGCTGTCCGGCTACTCGGCCACGCTGGCGGCGAGCCGGTGGCGGGCCACCCGGGAGGCGGCCCGCGCCTAACGGCGGGAGGTCAGCGCCGGAACGGGCCGCGCACCTCGTACGTGATGCCGCCGGTGCCGGCCCGGGCACCGCTGGTGCCGCGCTGCGAGGAGAAGTAGAGCCTGCTGCCGTCCGGGGAGAACGCCGGCCCGGTGATCTCCGACTCGGACTGCCCGAGCAGCCGCACGAACGGCGCCACCACACCGGCCGGCGTGATCACGTTGATCTCCATGTTGCCGCCGTCCTCGGCCACGTAGAGGTCACCACCGGCGGCACCGGTGATGTTGTCGACGCCGGTCAGCGGCGCGGCGCCGGCCGGCACCAGCGAGTCGTCGTACGCGAGGTCGAGCCGCTGGTTCACCGCGTCGTACGCCCACACCCGGTTGTCCCCCTTGGTGGTGAACCAGCAGGTGTCGTCGGCGTACCAGCAGCCCTCGCCGCCGTCGAACGTCTGCGCCGCGGCCACCTGGTAGCGGGTGGGCACCGGGAAGCCGTCGCGGTCCGGCAGGTCCCGCCAGGTCACCGGCCCGGTCACCTGGCCGTCCGGGGCGCAGAGCACCTGCACCTTGCCGGTGCGCAGGTCGCCCCAGGTGTCCGGGACGAACCGGTAGAAGCAGCCGTCGCCCTCGTCCTCGGTCAGGTAGACCACCCGGCGCTGCGGGTCGCAGGCCGCCGCCTCGTGCTTGAAGCGGCCCATCCGGGTCCGCTCCTCACCGGCCCGGCCGCCCTCCGGCCACGTCTCGAACACGCGGCCCAGCGGCACCTCCTCGCAGGACAACCAGGTCCCCCACGGGGTCGGGCCCCCGGCGCAGTTGACGTTCGTGCCGCCGAGGATCCGGTACGCGGCGGTGATCGCGCCGTCCGCGGCGAACCGCACCGCCGACGCGCCGCCGACGAGCGGCACCTCCGAGTTGGAGACGTAGATCCAGCCGTCGCCGGACGGGAAGCAGGCGCCGCCGTCCGGCGCCGGGTGCCAGGTGTACGAGGTGCCGGCGACCCGCTGCCCGGAACGGGCGATCACCCGGCTGGTGAAGCCGGCCGGCAACTGGAGACCGTTGGCGTCGGCGGCCAGCAGGTCGCCGTACGGGCCGGGGCCGGGCTGGGCGGGCTGGGCCGGGGCGGCCGCGGCGGCCCAGAGACCACCGGCGAAAGCGGCGGCGCCACCGACGGCTGTGGCACGCAGGACGGTACGACGGTCCATCGGGGATTACCTCCCGGAGGCGGTGGGTGTCCCGTCGACGGTAGGACGGAAATGCATCGACAACTGCCACTATAGGGTGAACGCCCGGTGACGGCCGTCCGGCGTCAGAGGCCCTCGACGTACCGCTTGGCGTCGGCGAGCGACATGTGCGTGTGCTCCCGTACCACCTTGATCGCCTGGATCTTCTTTCCCTGGCGGAGCAGCCGCGCGGCCTCGGCCCGGACCGCGTCGTCGACGCTCTTTCCCGGTGCCGTAGCGCCCGGCGACAAGGTCCCGCCCGAGGCCAGCGCGTCGACCGCCTGCTTCGCCTCCAGCAGCGACCACCCGGTGTGCTCCCGTAGCAGCTTGACCGCCTCGACCTGACGACCCGCGTGGATCAGGCGGAGCACCTCGGCCTGCCCGCCGCCGGCCGGGCGATCCGGGGCGATCAGGTCCCGGGGACGGTCGCGCCGCAGCACGAGCAGGAGCAGGAACACCACCACGACGAGCGCCACCGCGAGCGCGATCTGGACAGCCGGGGACATGCCCGGAACGGTAGCGCCCCAGGGCGAACCCTCCCGCCGGGGACCGCCCGCCGCTAGGGTCGCGGCATGAGCGAACGCCCCAGGAGCGACGCGAGTGAGCTGCCGTCCCGCGCCGACGTCGTGATCGTCGGCGCCGGGCACAACGGCCTGGTCTCGGCGATCCTGCTGGCCCGCGCCGGCCTGGACGTCCTCGTGCTGGAGGCGTCAGGGGTGATCGGCGGCGCCACGCGCACCGAGAACCCGTTCCCGAAGGTGCCGGGGCTGCGTCACTCCACCGGGTCGTACCTGCTGGGGCTGATGCCGCCGGAGCTGCTGGCCACGCTCGACGTGAGCATCCCGGTGCTGCGCCGCGACCCGCACTACTTCCTGCCCACGCCGGGCGGGCTCGGCTCGCCGTACCTGCTGGCCGGCAGCGACGTGGCGGCGAGCCGGCGGCAGCTCGCGGAGATGTTCTCCCCCGCCGACGTCGCCGCCGACGACGCGCTGCACGCCGAGCTGGCCCAGCTGCGGGAGGATCTCGCCCCGGCGTGGCTGGCCGAGCCGCTGCCGGTCGAGGAGACCGCCGAGCGCTACGTGCGGCCCGCGCTGCGGCAGGTCTTCGTCGACCTGGTGCGCGGCTCGGTCGCCGACCACCTGGCCCGCTTCGACTTCCGCTCCGAGCTGCTGGTCAGCATGTACGCGGTCACCGACGGCCTGTCCGGGCTCAACGCCGGCCCGGACGACCCCGGCACCGGTCACAACTTCCTCGTGCACAACATGTGCCGGCTCCCGGGCGCGGACGGCACCTGGATGATCACTCGGGGCGGCATGGGCACCGTGTCGCGCACGTTCGCCGAGGCCGCCGTGCGCGCCGGGGCGCGGATCGTGGCCGACGCGCCGGTCACCGCGATCCGGCTGGCCGGAGGCGCCGCCGCCGGGGTGACGCTCGCCGACGGCTGGGAGGTGGACGCCCCGGTGGTGCTCGGCGCCTGTGACCCGTACCGGCTGATGGAGCTGCTGCCCGACGGCGCGCTCCCGGCGGAACTCGGCGCGCGGATGGCGGCGGTCCGCCGCACCGGCACCACGCTCAAGCTCAACCTGGCGCTGACCGGGCTGCCGCGCTTCTCCTGCCTGCCGGACGACGCGCCGAGCCCGTTCGGCTCGACCATCCACCTGCTGCCCGGCTCGGCCTCGCTCGTCGGCGACGGCGGCGAGTCCCCGATGGCCGCGCTGCGCGGCATGTGGGCGGACGTGCGGGCCGGGCGGCTGCCGGAGGAGCCGACGATCGAGTGGTACCTGCACACGACTGTCGACCCGTCGCTCTCCGACGACGCCGGGCACCACTCGTCGGCGTTGTTCGTGCAGTCGGTCCCCTACGAGCTGGCCGGCACCACCTGGGACGCGGCGCTGCCCGGTTACGTGCAGCGGCTGATCGCGATCTGCGAGCGGTACGCACCGGGCGCCGGTGACCTGGTCGCGGACGCGGTGCCGCTGCCGCCGCCCGGCATCGAGGCGCACTTCGGCATCACCGGCGGGCACATCCACCACGTTGACAACACGGTGTCGTTCACCGACCGGATGCCGTACGCGACGGGTGTGGACGGGGTGTACGCGGGCAGCGCCGGCTGTCACCCGGCGGGCAGCGTGATCGGCGCCGCCGGGCACAACGCCGCCCGCCGCATCCTCGCCGAGATGTAAGGAAGGGCCCCTTATTAACGCCTCCGGTAGAGGAAGGGCCCCTTCTTAACAGCCGCTCACGGCGTCTCGGGCGCCTCCTGGCCCGCGGGCGGGAGATCACCCGGCCCGCGCACCAGGTAGACGCCGACCAGCAGCAGGTACGCCAGCAGGCTCAGCACCGGGTCGACGAACACGATCGCGAACGCGACCAGGTAGAGCAGCGGACCGAGGCGGAACCGCCGGGCAACCGCCCGCGCCAGCCGCGGGTCCAGACCGGGGTGCAGCAGCCCGCGGCGGCGCGCCCACCACCAGCTCAGGTTGAAGAAGAGCGCCTCGCCGAGCACCACACCCGCGTACAACGCGGCGGTCAGCCGCTGGTCGCGGACCGTGCCGCGCAGGTTGTCCGCGAGCAGGTCGGCGGTGAACGGGATCGCCGCCACGAACATCAGCAGCAGCAGGTTCAGCACCAGCAGCATCTGGTCGACCCGGCGGACGTAGCGCCACATGTTGTGGTGGGTCAGCCAGACCTGGCCGACGATGGCGAAGGTGATCACGTACGCCAGGTAGGCCCGCCACTCCTGCACGAGCACCGCGGCCAGCCCGTCGTCCTGCGGCAGGTCCGGGTCGAACGCCAGCAGCTCGACGGCCATCAGGGTGAGCACGATGGCGATCACCGCGTCGCTGAACGCCTCCACCCGCGAGGCGTCGCGCGCCATCTCGCTGCCGCGCCCGAACCGGTACGCCGGTTCCCTGTCCGCACCCGTCACGCCGCCCCCTCACGACCGATGGTCGCGTGCCGGGGGCGGCGGGCGGGGCGGAACTCGTCAGATGGCCGCTTCCCCGGCCGGCGCCGGGGTCTCCGCGTCGGCGCGGTGCGCGCGGATCTTGTGCCCGACGCTGGTCAGGCAGCGCCCGCTGGCCAGGTCGAACTTCCAGCCGTGCAGCTGGCAGGTGAGCTGGTCGCCGTCGACGATGCCGAACCGGCTCAGGTCCGCCTTCAGGTGCGGGCAGCGCCGCTGCACCACCCAGCCGTCGAGCGTGATGTCCTCGGCGTCGACGGCCCGCTCGTGCTCGTCGTACCAGCCCTCGGCGTACTGGAGGCGCTCCTCGGACAGGCACTTGAAGAAGGCGTAGACGAACTCGTTGTACTGGCCGATCCGGGCCGCGGAGAAGCGGCAGGAGAGGAAGAGCGAGTTGACCCAGTCCACCTCGCCGATGTGCAGCAGGTGCTCGATCAGCGCCCGCTCGGTACGGAAGCGGTAGCGCACCTTCTCGTCCGCGTACGGCCGGACCTCCTTGCCCGGGAAGTCCACCACGATCGACTCGACCTCGGACCCGTCGTAGCCGACCAGGTCGAAGCGGACCGGCCCGCCGACGCCCTTGGCCAGGTAGATCGACTCGTCCAGCAGCGGCTCGATCCGGCGCTTCATCTCGCCCAGCACGTCGACCTCGGGGTGCCGCCAGGACGCCTTCTCCGCCTCGATGACGCCGCGCTTGCGCTCCCGCATCTCCTCCAGGTGGGCGACCTTGTTCGCGAAGAACTCCTCCACCGGCACCGGGTGCGTGGTGGTGGCGCCCTCGGTGGTGATCTCCGAGACGCTGCCCGGCAGCAGCACGATGCCGTTGGTGCCGCCGACCTTGGCGTACTCGGAGAGGAACACCGACTGGTCGGGGAAGATGTTGCCCTCGTCGCCGAAGATGTCGTTGAACTGCCACAGCTCGTCGTCGAGGAAGCACGGCGGGCCGGCGATCGGGAAGACGTGGTCGGCCTTCAGGTCGTCGATGTAGCGCCAGGTGCGGTCGAACTGCCGGTCCCGCTTCTGCTTGCCGAACGCGGTCTTTGCCGCCTGCGGCAGCTCGTAGACCATCGGGTACCAGATCGCGCCGGAGAACTGCAGCATGTGCGCGTGCACGTGGCCCAGCTCGGCGAACACGCTCAGGTCGGTCGGGCGGGCGTCGTTCTGGTTGAGCAGCCGGACGCCGTCGTACTCGACCCAGAGCGAGGAGTCGCCGATCGGGCCGTCGGTCGGGCTGGTCAGCGCCTGGATCATGATCTTCAGGCCGCCGGGCAGCTCCACGACCTGCTCGTTCGGGGCCTTGAGGAACTTGGTGAAGCCCAGCTCCCGGAACTCGTCCTCCATCTCCGAGGTGGGGAACTCGGGGAGCAGGACGGTGGCGTCCTTCGACACGAAGTCACGCAGGTGCTTCGCGTCGAAGTGGTCCCGGTGCAGGTGCGACACGTACAGGTAGTCGACCTGGCCGAGGGTCGCCCAGTCGAGCAGGGAGTTGTCCGGGAAGGGGAACCACGAGGCGAAGTAGGCGGGGTTGACCCACGGGTCGCACAGGATGCTGCCCGCAGCCGTGTCGATCCGCATGCTGGCATGCCCCGTACCGGTCACTCGCACCGCAGTCCTCCTCAAAAAGACATCAAGGTGTACGTCAAGACGCTACCGGAGGCAGTGTGCTCGCCGTTCCGCGACGCCGGTAGTGCCCTTCCGCCCCGGCCGGGACGGGACCAACGGCCCGGGCCGGCCGGCGTGCCGCTGTCGCCCGGCCGGGTCATCCCCGGCACAGGAGGTCGGGCCCTGCGCCGGGCCCGGTTGGGGGCGTGCCAGACTGATCGGAGATCCGATCGCGAGGGAAGGACCGACAGTGGCAGGAGACGAGCCGGTAACCGCGCCAGATCAGCACAAGCCCGGGCACCGCAAGTCCGGACGGATCGGTGCGGTGCTGTCGGCGGTGGCCTTGGTTCTGATGGCGTTCTGCGGGATCGAGGAGGGCCGGGTGGAGCACCTCTGGCTGTTCGGGATCGCCGGACTGCTGATCGCCATCGTCATCGGCGACGCCGTGCTGCGCCGCAACGGCCTGCGGTCCTGACGCGCGGCGCCCACGGTAGTGCGCGAAGGGCCCGCCCCCTCGTCGGGGGCGGGCCCTTCGTCGTCTCGTGCGGGCGGGGTCAGCGGCCGAGCAGGATGTCCTGCACGTCCTTGAGCGCGGCGTCGACCTCGGCCTCGAAGTAGCCACCGGGCACCAGCCCGAAGCGCAGCGTGTCGAGTTCCTTCGGGTTCACCGGCATCGGGTTGCGCCCCTGCATGCCGCCGAGCAGCGTCTCGAAGAACCGGTCGACCTGGTCCGGGTCGTACCCGCTGCCGAACCGGCGGACCTGGAAGCTGCGGCGGATCTGGTCGACCCGGTGCAGGTCGCTGCCGGGCGGGCCGGCCATCGGCGGCCCCACCATGGGGGGACCGGCGACCGGCGGGCCCACGAGCGGAGGCCCGGTCATCGAGGGGCCCGGGCCGTAGCCCTGGTCCGGCGGACCGTAGCCCGGGTCGGGTTGGCCGTAGCCGGGCTCCGGTGCGCCGTAGCCCTGCTGCGGCAGCGCCGGCGGACCGCCGGGGCCACGACCGCGCAGCTCGCGGTCGGGCATGCGGATCTCCGCGGTCATGTCGGCACGTCCGCGCCGGCCGGCCTCGAACCCGTCGAAGCGCTCCTCCTGGCCGTACCCGCCGGGGCCGCTGTCCGGTGGGCCGTAGCCGCCCGGGCCGCTGTCCGGCGGGCCGTACCCACCGGGGCCGTTGTCCGGGCCGTACCCGCCGGGGCCGTTGTCCGGGCCGTAGCCGCCCGGGCCGGGCGGCAGGCCGCGCGGCGGCGGGCCGCCGTGCCCCATCGGCGCGCCCGGGCCCATCGGGCCGGGACCACCCGGGCCGCGCGGGCCGTCGTAGCCACCGCGCGGGCCGTCGTAGCCACCGGCGAACGCGCCGGTCGGTTCGTCGTAGCGGTTGCCGTAGCGGTCGGCCGGCGGGCCGGGCTGAGGCGGCATCTGCCGGGGCGGCATCGGCGGCTGCGGCACCGGCGACAGGCCCCTGTCGTCGCGCATCGGCGGGCCGAGCCGGTCGGCCATCCGGGGGTCGCCACCGCGCCCGGCGGGTGCGCCACCGCGCTCCTCCAGCTCGGCGAGCTGCCGCTCGACCCGGTCGAGGTGCAGGTCGACCTGCCACTCGTCGTAGCCGTTGAACCGGACCCGGAAGACGACGTCGTGGACCTCCTGGGAGGCCACGGGCGCGCCCACCGGCTGGCCGTCGAGTGTCGCCTCGACCCGGTCCAGGAAGGCGTCGACCTCGTCGACCTTGTAGCCCCGGCGGAGCGCCTTACGCCGGAAACGCTGACCCTGACTCGCCACTATGTCTCCTGGTCTCGTACCGCTACGCCGTTGCCGCGCGTGAGTCGCCGTCCGTGTCCTCGGCGGCGGCGAGCTGCCCACAGGCCCCGTCGATCTCGCGCCCCCGGGTGTCGCGCACCGTGGTCGACACCCCGGCGTCGCGCAACCGCCGGACGAACTCCCGCTCGACCGGCTTCGGGCTGGCGTCCCAGCGGCTGCCCGGAGTCGGGTTGAGCGGGATCAGGTTCACGTGGGCCAGCTTGCCGGCCAGTAGCCGCCCGAGCAGATCGGCTCTCCACGGCTGATCGTTCACGTCCTTGATCATCGCGTATTCGATGGACACGCGACGCCCCGTCGTGGCCGCGTAGTCCCACGCCGCGTCCAGCACCTCGGACACCTTCCAGCGCTGGTTGACCGGGACGAGTTCGTCGCGCAGCTCATCATCGGGGGCGTGCAGCGACAACGCAAGGGTCACCGAGAGGTCTTCGCTGGCCAGTCGGCGGATCGCCGGCACCAGGCCGACCGTCGAGACGGTGATGTGCCGCTGCGACAGCCCCAGCCCTTCCGGCGCCGGGGAGACCAGCCGACGGATCGCCGCCACCACCCGCGAGTAGTTCGCGAGCGGCTCGCCCATGCCCATGAACACCACGTGCGACAGCCGCGGCGGCGACCCGGCCACCACGCCGGAGGCGGCCACCCCGGCCAGGTAGACCGCCTGGTCGACGATCTCGGCGGTGGAGAGGTTGCGGGTCAGCCCGGCCTGGCCGGTGGCGCAGAACGGGCAGGCCATGCCGCAGCCGGCCTGGCTGGAGATGCAGACGGTCACCCGGTCCGGGTAGCCCATCAGCACGCTCTCCACCAGCGAGCCGTCGTGCAGCCGCCAGAGCGCCTTGCGCGTCGCGCCGTCGTCGCAGGCCAGCTCGCGTACCGGGGTCAGCAGGGTGGGCAGCAGCGCACCCGCCAGCCGCTCCCGGGTTGCCGCCGGCAGGTCGGTCATCCGCTCCGGCTCGCGCACCAGGCGGCCGAAGTAGTGGTTGGAGACCTGCTTGGCGCGGAACGCGGGCTCGCCCAGCTCGGCGACGAGCGCCTGCCGGCCCGGCAGGTCCAGGTCAGCGAGGTGGCGGGGAGGCATCGCGGGCTTGCGGCCGCGGGCGTCGGGGTCTACGGAGATCAGCGGGAGGCTCGTCATGGCGCGTCCAGTCTGACACGCTCCCGCCCGGACGCACCCGTCCGTACGTGTCGAATCGCCCCCGGCCGGCCGGGCCGCGTCGGCTCGCCGCCGTGATTCATGCCTCAGCCCACCACCGGGACGAAGACCGCGAGCAGCAGGTACGCCACCGGCACGGCGAACAGGATCGAGTCGAGCCGGTCCATCAGACCGCCGTGCCCGGGCAGCAGGTTGCTCATGTCCTTGACGCCGAGGTCCCGCTTGATCATCGACTCGGCGAGGTCACCGAGCACCGCCGAGACGGAGATCGCCATCCCGAACAGCGCCCCCCACCAGGGGGCCACGTCGAACAACGCCCACAGCAGCGCCGCGCTGCCCGCAGCCGCGGCGGCCACCGAGCCGGCGAAGCCCTCCCAGGACTTCTTCGGGCTGATCGTGGGCGCCATCGGGTGCTTGCCGAACGACACGCCCGCGGCGTACCCGCCGGTGTCGGAGAGCACCACCGCCGCCAGCGTCACCAGCACACGCAGGTGCCCGTCGCCGGGCGCCGCCGCGAGCATGGCCGCGAACCCGGCGAGGAACGGCACGTACACCGCGATCAGGGTGGCCGCGGTGAGGTCGCGCTGGTAGTTGCCGGGCCCGTCGCCGAGCCGCCAGATCATCGTGCCCAGCACCGTCACCAGCAGGCCGAGGCAGAGCGCGTCGGGGCCCGCGTACCAGGCCAGGCCCACGGTGATCACGCCACCGGCGACCAGCGGCGCCAGCGGCGGGTGGGCACCGGTGCGGCGGACCGCGCGGGCCATCTCCCAGATGCCGATCCCGACAGCGGTCGCCAGCACGGCGAGGAACGCCGGCATGAAGAAGAACAGCGGCACCACGACCGCCGCGCCGAGGGCCACCCCGACGCCGATCGCGGCCGGCAGGTTACGCCCGGCCCGGGACGTCGTCGGCTCGGTGGTCGGCGGACGCTCGGCGCTCGCCCGTCGGCGTCCCGGCCCGCGGCGGCCGGCCGGCGGCTCCGGCGCGGGCTCGTCGCGTACCGCCGGGATCTGCTCGGTGGGCTCGTCGCGCACCGGCGCGATCTGCGCGGTCGGGTACTCGTCGTCGCGGGCCGGCTCACCCCACGGGCCGTCGTGCCGCGGCTCGTCGCGCCGGCCGCGGTCGCCGGCCGGCGGTCCGTCGTACCGGCCCGGGCCGTCGTGGTGCCGCGAGGTCGTCGGGTACGGCCCGGCGTACGTGTACGGCCCGGCGTACGTGTCCGGGCCGGCGTACGTGTCCGGGCCTCCGCCGGGGCGGGCGTAGGTGTCCGGCTCGGCGGGGTGGGTGTGCGCGGCCGGGCCGGGCCGCCAGGGGCCGGGCTCCAGGTCGGTGTCCGGCCAGGGCAGGGCCGGGGCGGCCGGGCGGTCCCAGCCACGCGACTCGGTGTTGCCGTAGGGGTCGGGGTGGGACATCACGCACCGGCAGCCGGTACGAGAGCCACCACATGACGCAAGACCAAGACCATCCCCTACCGGCGTGAGACTTCCTGTTTACCGACCGACGGCCGGGCGACTCCCGCCGTTCACCCCGTGGTGGTCGGGAATCGTGCCGAGCCTACTGCACCCGCCGCGACGCCGAGGGTGTGCGCCGCCGGGCACGACGACGGCACCGGGCCGCCGCCCCGGCGGGCGACGGCGCGCGGTGCCGTTCGAGGTACGCGGGTGCTCAGACCTCGAGCAGCTCGCTCTCCTTGTGCTTGACCAGCTCGTCGACTCCGCCGACGAAGCGCTGGGTCAGGTCGTCCAGCTCCTTCTCCGCGCGCCGGCCCTCGTCCTCGCCGACCTCGCCGTCCTTGACCAGGCGGTCCAGCTCTTCCTTGGCCTTGCGGCGGATGTTGCGGACGGCGACCTTGGCCTCCTCGCCCTTCTGCCGGGCGACCTTGATCATGTCGCGGCGCCGCTCCTCGGTCATCTGCGGCAGGACGATGCGGAGCTGGTTGCCCTCGTTGTTCGGGTTGGCCCCGAGGTCCGAGTCGCGGATCGCCTTCTCCATGGCGCCCAGCTGCGAGTTGTCGTACGGCTTGATGATCACCATGCGCGGCTCGGGCACCGCGATGGACGCCATCTGCGGCAGCGGGGTCGGGCTGCCGTAGTAGTCGATCACGATCCGGGAGAACATGGCGGCGTTGGCGCGTCCGGTACGGATACCGCCGAACTCCTCCTTGGCGTGCTCGATGGCACGCTCCATCTTCTCCTCCGCCTCGAGGAGGGTGTCGTCGATCACCGGTCTCCTCGCCTCCTTCTGTCGCTCGTCGGGTGTGGTGCGGGTGCTGCCGTGGCAGAGGGACCGCTGCCGGTCCGGCGGGCCGGTCAGGCGGTGATCAGGGTGCCGATCTTCTCGCCGCCGACGGCCCGGACAATGGTGTCGTCGCCCTGGGCGCCGAAGACCAGCATCGGCAGGCCGTTCTCCATGCAGAGGCTGAACGCGGCGGCGTCAGCCACCCGAAGGTTACGGCGCAGCACCTCGGAGAAGGTGATCGAGTCGAGCTTGCTCGCGGTCGGGTCGATCCGGGGGTCGGCGGTGTAGACCGCGTCCACGCCGTTCTTGCTCATCAGCACCACGTCCGCGCGGATCTCCAGCGCCCGCTGGGCGGCCACCGTGTCGGTGGAGAAGTACGGCATGCCGGCGCCGGCGCCGAAGATGACCACGCGGCCCTTCTCCAGGTGGCGGATCGCGCGCAGCGGGATGTACGGCTCGGCGACCTGGGCCATCGTGATGGCGCTCTGCACCCGGGTCTCGATGCCCTCCTTCTCCAGGAAGTCCTGAAGGGCCAGGCAGTTCATGACCGTGCCGAGCATGCCCATGTAGTCGGCGCGGGCGCGGTCCATGCCCCGCTTCTGCAGCTCGGCGCCGCGGAAGAAGTTGCCGCCGCCGACCACCACCGACACCTGCACGCCGCGGCGTACCACGGTGGCGATCTGGCGGGCGATGCCCTGCACGACGTCGGGGTCGACGCCGATCGCGCCGCCGCCGAAGACCTCACCGGAGAGCTTCAGCACCACCCGGCGGGACCGACCGGGCGGAGGGGCGGTCGGGTCCTCCGCCGCCAGGCTCCGGTCACTCACAACCTGCGTCATCCGCCCCGCCCCTTCTCCCCGCGCATCGCGCGAGCGTCGCGTACGTGCCCCTGCCGACCCTATGTGACGAGGAGGCCGCGGTGCCTGTCGCGTACACCGGCGGCCTCCTCGTCGACGTTCTCCCCTGTGCCCGGGCCGGACGGCCCGGTGCGGCGGCTCAGGCCTGGCCGACCTCGAACCGCAGGAAGCGGGTCACCTCGATGCCGGCGTCGGCCAGCACCTGCTTGACGGTCTTCTTGTTGTCGGCGACCGACGACTGCTCCAGCAGGACGAAGTCCTTGAAGAAGGCGTTGACCCGGCCCTCGACGATCTTCGGCAGCGCCGCCTCGGGCTTGTTCTCCTCGCGGGCGGTCTGCTCGGCGATGCGCCGCTCGGACTCGACGGTCTCGGCCGGCACCTCGTCGCGGGTGAGGTACTTCGGCCGCATCGCGGCGATCTGCATGGCCACGGCGCGGGCGTCGGCGTCGGCCGCCTCGTCCGACTTGCCGGTGAACTCGACCAGCACGCCGACCGCCGGGGGCAGGTCCTGGCTCTTGCGGTGCATGTAGACAGCGGTGGTGCCGTCCAGCTTGGCGAAGCGGTTGAGCACCAGTTTCTCGCCGATCTTGGCGGACTGCTCCTGGATCAGGTCGGCCACGCTCTTGCCGTCGATGGTGCTGGCGAGCAGCTCCTCGGCGTTGGTGGCGCCGCTGGCCACGCCGTGCTCGACCAGCTGCTGGGCCAGCGCGATGAAGGCGTCGTTCTTGGCGACGAAGTCGGTCTCGCAGTTGAGCTCGAGCAGCGCCTGGCCGGAGTGGGCGATCAGGCCGTTGGCGGCGGTGCGCCCGGCCCGCTTGCCGACGTCCTTGGCGCCCTTGACGCGCAGGATCTCGACGGCCTTGTCGAAGTCGCCCTCGGCCTCGGTCAGCGCCTTCTTGGAGTCCATCATGCCGGCGCCGGTGAGGTCGCGGAGCTTCTTGACGTCCGCGGCGGTGAAGTTGGACATGACTCTCTCTTCGGTGTCAGTGAGGTGGTCTGGGGTGCTGGTTACCCGGTTCCGGGCCGGTTCTGCCCGGCGTACCCGTCGCGTCCCCACCGCCGGGAGTCCGGACGGTGGGGACGCGACGGCGAGATCACTCCGCGGAGGCGGTCGCCGGCTGCTCGGCGGCCGGCGCGGCGGCGGGCTGCTCGGCGGCGGGCTGCTCGTCGGCCTTCTTCGGCTCCTCGAGCAGCTCGCGCTCCCACTCGGCCAGCGGCTCGTCGGCGCCGACCTGACCGGCCTCGGGCTTCTCGTCCGCGCCCCGGTTACGGCCGGAACGGGCGATCAGACCGTCGGCGACGGCGGCGGCGACGACCTTGGTCAGCAGCTCGGCCGAGCGGATGGCGTCGTCGTTGCCCGGGATCGGGAAGTCGACCTCGTCCGGGTCGCAGTTGGTGTCGAGCACCGCGATCACCGGGATGCCCAGCTTGCGGGCCTCGTCGACGGCGATGTGCTCCTTCTTGGTGTCGACGATCCAGACCGCGGCCGGGAGCTTCTGCATGTCCCGCAGACCACCGAGGGTCTTGGTGAGCTTGATCTTCTCGCGGGAGAGCTGGAGCGTCTCCTTCTTGGTGTAACCGGCGGCGGTGCCGCTCAGGTCACCCAGGGCCTCCAGCTCCTTCATCCGCTGCAGCCGCTTGTACACGGTCTGGAAGTTGGTCAGCATGCCACCGAGCCAGCGGTGGTTGACGTACGGCTGGCCGACCCGGGTCGCCTGCTCGGCGATGGCCTCCTGGGCCTGCTTCTTGGTGCCGACGAACAGGATGCTGCCGCCACCGGCGACGGTGGTGCGGACGAACTCGTACGCCTTCTCGATGTAGTCGAGCGTCTGGCGCAGGTCGATGATGTAGATACCGTTGCGCTCGGTGAAGATGAAGCGCTTCATCTTCGGGTTCCAGCGCCGGGTCTGGTGCCCGAAGTGCACACCGCTTTCCAGCAGCTGACGCATGGTCACGACGGCCATGGTGGGTTACTCCTACTTTGTCCCTGGTTGTCCGTCCGGCCGGCGGCCGGACGCCTGGCGCCCGATCGCCGGCCAGGGTGGGCCCGATACGTCAGACCGGGACCAGGGAGGCCGTCGCCCCACGGAGAAGACCGTGGAGAGGGCACGCGAGGTCGACCGCGCGAGGCGGTCGCCAGTCGACCAGTGTACGCGCCCTCTCCGCTGTCCGGCCCCCGGGTGCGGAGCACGCCCGCGCGGCTCGGTCAGCCGGCGGCGAGCGCGGCGGCCACGAACAGCACCAGGCCGACGGTCAGGTATGCCGTCGGCGGGCGAAGCCAGCCCCGGCTGCCGTCGGCCAGCGCCAGCCCGCCGGTGCGCAGCCCGTACAGGCCGGTGCCGAAGATCGGCAGCCCCACCACCAGGAACATGCCCACCACGACGTGCGACGTCGACACCGGGTCACCGAACACGCCGTGCAGCAACACCCGCACCGCCGGCACCTCCAGCACCAGCACCAGCACCGCCAGCAAGATCGCCAGCGCCGGACGACGCGTCCGGTAGACACCGTCGCCGGGCGGCGGCCCGTCCGGACGCGGCAGCACCGCGGGCATCGGACCGGTCGGCATCTCGAGGGGGTTCGGGGTCGCCGCCGGCTGCGCGGGGCCGCCCGGCCGCTCACCGATCCGCAGCGGGGTGGCCTCGCCGGGGTTCAGCCGCGCCGCGGCGGTCGCTTCGGTGCCGCCGTCGGTACCCGGCACCGGCTCGACGACCGGGTAGCCGCCGATCGGGCTGAGCCGGGGCTTGTCGACGCCGCCGACAGTGCTCCGGGCGTCGGCGCCCACGCCGCCGGCCGGGTCGCTGCCGTGAGCGATGAGGCCGTACGGGTCGGCGCCCACCGGTGCGGCGCCGGTCAGCGGGGCGGTCGCCGGCGTACCCAGCGAACTCGACAGCGGGTTGCCGTGCGCGGCGGTGCCGAGCGCGTCCACGCCGCTGCGGGACACCGCGCCGAGCGGGTCGGCCGCCGCCTCGCGCGCCGCGCGACGGCCGGCGCGCGATCCGGGCAGCTCGCCGGAGACCTCCGGGTCGTCCGGCCGCTGCGACCGCCAGCTGCTCGTGTCGTCCACCAGCGGATCGGCGGCGGAGTACCGGCCCGGCTCGGCGTACCGGCTGTCACCGGCGCGCTGCTCGGGGGTGCGGTAGTCGTCGTCGCGGTAGCGGGGCTCGCCCGAAGCGCGCCAGTCCGACTCGTATCCGCGGTCGCCCCATCGCGACCCCTGCTCATCCTCGGAGTAGTTCCGTCGTCCGTCCACGACCGGCACGGTATGCGACGGGCACCAGCCGCGCCATTCGGGTCGCCTGCGGATCGGCCCAGGTCAGCGCCGACATCGCCGGGTCGCCGACGGGACACGGTCAGTAGCCGTACCGGGCCTGCGCGACCACGCCGTCGCGGCGGCGCGTGTTCGGGATACCGTGCTCCGGCTCACCGCACGAGAACGGGGTAATGGCGATGACGGCACGACCCACTACGCGCCTGCTGCTGGCGGCCACGACACTGATCCTGATCGCCGGGTGCGCGCCGGAGCCGGCGACGCAGCCGAAGTCCGGTGCTTCTCCGGTGGGCGCGCCGTCGCCGGTCACCCGCAAACTGCGGATGCCGGAAACGCTGCTCGGCCTGACGAAGAACATGGATCGCGTGGCCATCGAAGGGGCCAAGCGGCACCTCGACACCCTGAAGCGTGAAGTCGACCCGGCCACCAGTGCCGTCGGCTGGGCGTACGGCGGGCACGGCCCGGACGCGGACATGGTGTTCATCACGGGCGTGTCCGGCACCGTCACCGACCAGCAGGGGTTGGTCGAGCGCGCGCTGAGCCCGTACCGCGTCGGTGCCCGCGAAGATGTCGATGCCGGCCGGCTGGGCGGCACGGCCCGCTGCGGCCAGGGGCGGACCGAATTGAAGAGCTACCTCGTCGTCTGCGCCTGGGCCGACCCTCAGACCCTGGGTGTCGTCGCTTTCCTCTCGTCCCGCCCGATCGGCGACCGGACAGCGCAGTTCCTCGACGTGCGCGAAGCGATGACCGAGACCGCCGGGTGAACGGCACGCGCTAACACATCGGACGGGTGATCGCGAGCCCGTCCACAGGCGGCACCTTGTCCACAGGGAGTCCCTTCACGGCGCCCCTGACCCCAGCCTCCGGTCGCATCCTGGCCGGCATGACGAACCGGAACCGAGCCGTCGGGGCGTACGGCGAGCGGTGCGCGCTACGGCACCTGATCGAGACGGGCCTGCGCCCGGTCGCCCGCAACTGGCGCTGCCCCGAGGGCGAGATCGACATCATCGCCTGGGAGGGCCCGGTCCTGGCCATCTGCGAGGTCAAGACCCGCCGCACCGAGCAGTACGGCTCGCCCGCCGAGGCCGTCGTACCGGCCAAGGCCCGCCGGCTGCGCGGCCTGGCCGCGCGCTGGCTCGCCGAGACCGGAACCACCGCCGACGAGGTCCGCTTCGACGTGCTCTCCGTCCGGCTCCCGCTCACCGGCCCCGCCCGGGTCGAGCACCTCCGCGGCGCGTTCTGAC
This sequence comes from Micromonospora sp. CA-248089, assembly GCF_050948515.1. NCBI lineage: Bacteria > Bacillati > Actinomycetota > Actinomycetes > Micromonosporales > Micromonosporaceae > Micromonospora > Micromonospora sp. CA-248089. Next base: position 1,453,120 of record NZ_CP192016.1, on the reverse strand, counting down.
ATGGGGTACGCGAAAGTGCTGAGCGTCGGCCTGGCCGGAGTCGCCGGGCATCTCGTCGAGGTCGAGGCCGACCTGGCTCCCGGACTGCCCGCCGTGATCATCTCCGGCCTGCCCGACACCGCCCTGCACGAAGCGCGCGACCGGGTCCGCGCCGCGATCGTCAACTCCGGTCAGAAGTGGCCCAACCGCCGCATAACCCTCAACCTCCTCCCCGCCACCCTGCCCAAGTACGGCTCGGCGTTCGACCTCGCCATCGCGCTCGCCGTCCTGGCCGGGTCGGGTGAGCTGCCACCGGTCGCCCTGGACGCCACAGTGGTGCTCGGCGAACTCGGCCTCGACGGCGCGGTACGCCCCGTCCGCGGCACGCTGCCGATGGTCGCCGCGGCCGCCCGCGCCGGGCACACCCGTGTCGTCGTACCGGCCGGCAACGCCGCCGAGGCGGCGGTCATCCCGGGCGTACGGGTGCACGCGGTCGACACCCTGCACCGGCTCGTCGCCCACGTCCGCGACGGCATCCCGCTGCTCGCCCCACCCGCCCACGTTCCGGCCGACGGGCCGGCCGGGCCTGACCTCGTCGACGTGGCCGGGCAGCCGCTCGGGCGGCGTGCCCTGGAGATCGCCGCCGCCGGTGGCCACCACCTCGCGCTGTTCGGTCCACCCGGCGCCGGCAAGACCATGCTCGCCGAGCGGTTGCCGTCGATCCTGCCCGCACTGGACGACGAGGCAGCCCTGGAGGTCACCGCGCTGCACTCGATCGCCGGCCTGCTGCCACCCGGCGGCGGGCTGCTGCGCCGTCCCCCGTTCCAGGCGCCGCACCACACCGCCACCGTGCCCGCGCTCGTCGGAGGCGGCTCCGGGCTGGCCCGGCCCGGCGCGGTGTCGCTCGCCCACCGCGGGGTCCTGTTCCTGGACGAGGCGCCCGAGTTCGGCAAGGGCGCGCTGGAGGCGTTGCGGCAGCCGCTGGAGAGCGGCCGGGTCCGGGTGGCGCGAACCCGAGGCGCCACCGAGTATCCGGCCCGCACCCAGCTGGTGCTGGCGGCAAACCCCTGCCCCTGCGCGAAACCCTCCGGTGACGTGGACTGCGAGTGCGCGCCGCTGGCCCGGCGACGCTACCTGGGGCGGTTGTCGGGTCCGCTGCTCGACCGGGTGGACGTGCAGGTCCAGCTGAAGGCGGTGCGCGCGGCGGAGCTGCTGAGCACCGACTCCGCGCACGAGTCCTCGGCCACCGTCGCCGCCCGGGTCGTCGCCGCGCGGCATGCCGCCGCCGATCGCTGGGCTGCCACCGGGCACCGGGTGAACGCCGACGTCCCCGGCCCGTACCTGCGCCGGCCGCCGTGGCACCTGCCCGCCCGGGTCAGCCGGGATCTGCGCCACCGGCTCGACACCGGTTCGCTGTCCGCGCGCGGCTACGACCGCGTACTCCGGCTCGCCTGGACCATCGCCGACCTGGACGGGCGGGACCGGCCCGGCCGCGACGACGTCGCGGAGGCCGTCCAGCTCAGGACCGGGGAGGTCGCGTGAGCGCCGACGAGCGGCGACTGGCGCGGGTCGCGCTCACCTGGCTCGCCGAGCCCGGCACCCGGTCGGTGTACGCCCTGGTCGAGCGGATCGGCCCGGTCGCCGCGCTCGACCTGCTGCTTTCCGGCGGGGCGCCGGAACGGTCACTGCGCTCGGCCGTGGCGGCGCGGGGCGCCTCCGGTGACGCCCGCGCGGTCGCGGCCGAGGCGCTGGCCCGTGGCGAACGGCTCGGGGCCCGGCTGGTCACCCCCGACGACGACGAGTGGCCGACCCAGGTCCGCGACCTGCGCCGCCTGGCGCTGTCAGGGGCCACCCGGCGGGTCGACGTGGAGACCGACCCGCCGCTCTGCTTCTGGGTACGCGGAGCGTGGCCGCTCGGTGAGGCGCTGGCGCGCTCGGTGGCGGTGGTCGGCGCCCGGGCGGCCACCCCCTACGGCGCGCACATCGCCACCGAGCTGGGCTACGGCCTGGCCGACCGGGAGTGGACAGTGGTGTCCGGTGGGGCGTTCGGCATCGACGCCGCCGCGCATCGCGGGGCGCTGACGGCGGGCGGGCGCACCGTCGCCGTGCTCGCCTGCGGCGTGGACCGCCCGTACCCGATGGGCAACGCCGCGCTGTTCGACCGGATCGCCGAAACCGGCCTGCTGGTGAGCGAGTGGCTTCCGGGCGCGGAGCCGCTGCGGCCCCGGTTCCTCATCCGCAACCGGGTCATAGCGGCGGCGACGAACGGCACGGTCCTCGTGGAGGCCGCCGCCCGCAGCGGCGCCACCCAGACGCTCAACCGGGCGCTCGGCCTGCGCCGCCCGGCGATGGTGGTGCCCGGGCCGGTCACGTCAGCGATGTCCGTCGGTGGGCACGAGGTGCTGCGGGAACGGCCGGAGGCCCGGCTGGTCACGAACGTCGCACACGTGCTGGAGGAGGTGGGACGCATCGGGTACGACCTCGCCCCGCCCGCCCGGGCACCGGAACGCCCCCGGGACCGGCTCGACGAGGAGGCCACCCAGGTGCTGGAGGCGCTGCCCCGCCGCCGGGCCCTCGACCTGGAGAGCATCGCCGCGCGGGCGGGCGTCGACCTGCGTACGGCCATGCGCAAACTGTCCATGCTGGAGGAGCTGGCGATGGTGGTACGCCGCGACGACGGATACGCGCTCGCGCCACCATCACCGACCGCCTGCACGTGAACGCGTCAGTCGCCCTCGAACCGGATCTCGGCGTCGCGGCGCTCGGCACATCGGCGGACGAGCCGGGCCAGCCGTTGGACGTGGTCGACCTCCGCGGGCGCCCGCGCCACCTCCGCCAGGCACCGCAGCTCGGCGAGCAGGTGCGGCATCCGTTCGGCGCCCACGGCCAGCTCACCGAGCGGGTCGACGCGGTCCAGCAGCGGGGTCCGACCCCCGCCGCGGACACGTTTGAGCAGGTCGAGCAGGACATCCTGCGGGTCCGCCACGACCTCGATCGAGACGTACACGGGTCGGCGACGGTGGTCACCCGCCGACACCTGCCGGTAGAGGACGGCGTCCACTCCCACTCTCGGCCCTCCTCGTACCGGGCGTCACCGTCGCGGGGGACGCACTGGCCTGATCGCGGCCGGATCAACCCTCCGTCGGGGCCGGCTCGGCCACGCTGCCCGCCGGTTGCCGCACCGGAGCGTGCCGCAGCACGAGTTTCCCCTGTCCAGACCCGCTTCTGCTACCCCGCTCAGCGCGCCGTCACATATCCCTGGCCGGAACCCAAGCGGCCGACGTGGCCGACGGCACACGGCTGTCGCCGGCCGATGCCCGAAGGCGGAGCGGCGGCCGGACGACGGCACGACCGGGCGACGGCACGACGAGGGCGGCGCGTCGGCGGCGGCACGGCGAGGCGGGGCCGGCGGCACGGCGAACGGCGGCGCTCCGGCCTTACCCTGAGGCGGTGATCGGTGTCCGCCTCCCGCGCCGCGACCGCGTACGCCCGGACCGGGTCCCGCGATGAGCAGGCGGCAGCGCGGCACGCGGGACGCGCACGAGGAGCTACCCGCCTCGATGCGCGAGGCGGTGGACGACTTCGCCGACCACCTGTCGCGGGTCCGCAACCGCTCCGTCCACACCGTCCGGGCGTACGTCACGGATTTGGTGTCGCTGCTCGACCACGCGGTCCGGATGGGCTGTGCCGAGCTGCCCGAGCTGGACCTCGCCGTGGTGCGCAGCTGGCTGGCGAAACAGCGGACCATGGGTGCGGCCCGGACGACGATGGCGCGGCGCGCGGCCGCAGCCCGGACGTTCAGCGCCTGGGCACACCGGACCGGCCTGCTCGCCGACGACGTGGCGGCCCCGCTGGCCAGCCCTCGCGCGCGGCGGGAACTGCCCACGGTGCTGCGCGCCGACCAGGCGGCCGCCCTGGTGGAGGCCCCGTCTCGGCAGCGCCCGGGCCAGCCCGGGGCCGACAGCTCGACGGTCCACCCCGACGGGGCCGGGCTCGGACCCGACCACGGAACGGCCGCCGGACGGGCAGCCGGCGAACGGGCATCCGCCCGCCCGGCCGGCGACGGCCCGCCTGACGCGGTGCTGCTGCGCGACCGGCTGCTGCTCGAACTGCTCTACGGCACCGGGGTACGCATCAGCGAGGCGTGCGGTCTGGACGTCACCGACGTCGACCAGGCCCGCCGGGTGGTACGCGTGCTGGGCAAGGGCGGACGGGAACGCTCGGTGCCCTACGGGGTGCCGGCCCAGCGGGCGCTCGACGCCTGGCTGCGCGACGGACGACCCGCCCTGCTGGCCCCGGGCTCGGGCCGGGCGCTGCTGCTCGGGGCGCGAGGCGGGCGGCTCAACCCGACCACCGCGCGGCGGATCGTGTCCGGGTGGGCCGGGGCCGCCGGGGTGCCGAGGGTGACTCCGCACGGGCTGCGCCACTCGGCCGCGACGCACCTGCTCGAAGGCGGCGCTGACCTGCGCGCCGTGCAGGAGCTGCTGGGGCACTCGTCGCTCGCCAGCACCCAGATCTACACGCACGTCTCGGTCGAGCGGCTCCGCGCCGCGTACCGGCAGGCCCACCCCCGCGCCTGACCGCCACGGGCGCGCAGGCAGCGTCGGTGGAACGGTCAGCGGGCGGAATCCGGCCGGCGCATGATCCATCTCGGGCTAGGATCGGTGGATGACGGTGCCGCAGCCGCCCGAGCCGATTCCCGGGGCTCGGCTGCTCTTCTCCCTCGATCCGTCCGTCAGCCATCTCAACCACGGCTCGTTCGGCGCCGTACCGATCGCCGTGCAGCGTGCCCAGCAGCGCCTGCGTGACGAGATGGAGGCCAACCCGCTGCGGTTCTTCACGCAGGGCCTGGTCGACCGGATCGCCCACGCCCGGCGGCACCTGGCCGCGTTCCTCGGCGCCGACCCGGACGGCACCACGCTCGTCGGCAACGCCACCACCGGTGCGGCGGTGGTGCTGCAGTCGCTGGCGCTGCGCCCCGGCGACGAGATCGTGACCACCGACCACGGGTACGGGGCGGTGGCGCTGTCGGTCGCCCGGGAGTGCGCCCGCACCGGAGCGGTGTCCCGCACCCTGCCGGTGCCGTTGACCGCCACCGACGAGGAGGTGGTCGAGATCGTCCGCGACGGGCTGCGTCCGGGGCGTACCAAGCTGTTGATCGTCGACCAGCTCACCTCGCCGACCGCCCGGCTGTTCCCGACCGCGGCGATCGTCGCGGTGGCCCGGGAACGGGGCGTGCCGGTGCTGGTGGACGCCGCCCACGCGCCGGGCATGCTGCCCGCCACCGTCGCGTCCGTCGGCGCCGACTTCTGGGTCGGCAACCTGCACAAGTGGGCGTACGCGCCGCGCGGCACCGCCGCGCTCGTGGTGGCGCCGCAGTGGCGGGAGAAGATCCAGCCGCTCGTCGTCTCGTGGGAGCAGGACAGCGGCTTCCCGGTCCGGGTCGAGTGGCAGGCGACGCTCGACTACACGGGTTGGCTGGCCGCGCCGGTGGGCCTGTTCACGTTGCGTAGCCTCGGCGTCGACCGGGTACGCGCGCACAACGCCGCGCTGGCCGCGTACGGCCAACGGGTCGTCGGGGACGCGCTCGGTGTGGCGCCGGAGCGGCTGCCGGAGCCCGGCGGACCGGCGGTCGCCATGCGGCTCGTGCCGCTGCCGCCCGGTGTCGCGACGACGCTGGACGCGGCCCGGGAGCTGCGGACCCGGATCGCCGACCGGCTCTCCGCCGAGGTGTCGATCGCCGGTTGGAACGGGCGCGGCTACCTGCGGTTGTGCGGCCAGGTCTACAACACCCCCGACGAGTACGACCGGCTGGCCGTCCGGCTGCCCACGCTGCTCGCCCAGAGCTGAGCCCGCGCGCCGCCGACCGGCGCAGCGGCCGATCAGCCGGCGACAACCGCGGAACTGTCGGGGACGGGGTGCAGCGGCAGCAACCGAACCCGACCGAGCCCGAGCAGGGCCAGCGGGTCGAGGTACTCCGCGTCGCGCCGCAGTCCCCAGTGCAGGCACGCCGCCTCCACGCACCCGGGATGCCCGGCGAGCAGGTCACCGACGGGCGTGCCGGCCTCCACCAGGGCGCCGGCGGTGACCCGGGAGCGGACCGGCTCGTAGGTGGTGCGCAACCCGTCGGGATGGCCGACGGTGAGCACCGGCCGACCGGCGACCGTACCGGCGAACAGGACGATCCCGGCGCCGGCCGCCAGCACCGGCGCACCGGGCGCGGCCGCGAGGTCGACGCCCCGGTGCCCGGACAGCCAGGGCTGCGGCGGCGGGTCGAACCGCCGCACCACCCGGGGCGCACCCGGCAGCGGCCACCGGAATCGCCCACCGGGCGCGGCCCGACGTCCCGCCCCCGAGACACCCGCCATCGGGTCACCGGCGGTCGAGGCACCCCCCGAGGAACCGGGGAACGGCCCGGCCACGGACGAGTAGGCACCTGCCGCAGAACCGGCGAACGGCCCGGCCACGAACGAATGGGCACCGGTCCAGGACGACAGCGGCCCGGCCGAGGACGACAGCACCACCCGGGACGGCGTGGAGGCGCCCGGCAGGCAAGCCGCGAGGAACAGCACCGACAGCACGGCCCGGCCGGCCGGAGAGATCGAGATGCGCACGCCGGCCACCCTGCCGGCCCCGGGCACCGTCCCGCGAACCCCGCACGAGCGCCCTGTGGACGAGGCACCGACTGTGGACGGGCGCCGAAATCGGGGCCGATCTGCTACGGCCGGGACGCCTATGCTGGCCGGGTGACGAAGGACTGGTACGCCTGGCACAGCGACTACGACCAGCCCGAGTCCGCGCTGGCCCGGCGACTCGCCGAGGTGCGGCAGCGTGTCGCCGACGCGCTCGACGCCGCACCACCCGGCCCGCTGCGCGCGCTGAGTCTCTGCGCGGGTCAGGGCCGCGACCTGATTCCGGTGCTGGCCAGCCACCCCCGGGGCGGCGACGTGACCGCCCGCCTGGTCGAGCTGGACGCCCGTAACGCCGACCTGGCCCGCCGTGCCGCCGCCGACGCGGGGCTCACCGGCGTGGAGGTGGTGACCGGGGACGCCTCGCTGACCGACCGCTACGCCGATCTGGCCCCGGCGGATCTGGTGCTGGTCTGCGGCATCTTCGGCAACATCACCGACGACGACATCCGGGCCACGGTGCGGCACTGCGCCTCGCTCTGCGCCACCGGCGGCACGGTGCTGTGGACGCGGCACCGCCGCGAGCCGGACCTCGTGCCGGTCATCTGCGAGTGGTTCGCCGAGGAGGGCTTCGAGCCGGTGGCGGTGAACAGCCCCGCCGACGGGGTGGGCGTCGGCGCGCACCGCTTCACCGGCACGCCCCGCCCGTTGGCGGCGGGGGTGCGGATGTTCACGTTCGTGGGCTACGACGTGCTGGAGCGGACGGAGCAGTCATGACCACAGTGGACGACGTCAGCCGGCCCTCCCGGGTGGCCGGGCCGGACGAGGCGATCAGCACCGAGGAGCTCCAGCTCGCCGCGCGCAACCACGGCATCCCGCTGGAGGCGCTGCGGTACGACGTGACCCCGGCGGGCCTGCACTACCTGCTCATCCACTACGACATCCCGGACGTCGACCCGTCCGCGTACGCACTGAGCGTGTCCGGCGCGGTCGAGCGTCCACTGCGGCTGGACCTGGCGGCGCTGCGCGACCGGCCCCGGGTGACCCACCGCGTGACGTTGGAGTGCGCCGGCAACGGCCGGGCGCTGCTGCACCCCCGTCCGGTCAGCCAGCCCTGGCTGGTGGAGGCGGTGGGCAACGCCGAGTGGACCGGTACGCCGCTGGCACCGCTGCTGCGTGAGGCCGGCCTGTCCGGCGACGCGGTGGACGTGGTGTTCACCGGCGCGGACCACGGGGTGGAGCGCGGCGTCGAGCAGGACTACCAGCGGGCGCTGCCGGTGGCCGACGCGCTGCGCGAGGAGGTGCTGCTGGCGTACGAGATGAACGGCGCTCCCCTGCTGCCGCAGCACGGCGCGCCGCTGCGCCTGATCGTGCCCGGCTGGTACGGCATGGCGCACGTGAAGTGGCTGCGCGACATCACGGTGACGACCGAGCCGTTCGACGGCTACCAGAACACGGTGGCCTACCGGCTACGGCGCGACGCCGACGAGCCGGGCGTGCCGGTGACCCGGATCGAGCCGCGCGCGCTGGTGCGTCCGCCCGGTTTCCCGGATTTCATGTCCCGCACCCGGGTGCTGCGGCCGGGGCCGTGCACTCTGGACGGCCGGGCCTGGTCCGGCCACGCGCCGGTGACCTCGGTCGAGGTGACGACGGACGGCGGCGAGACGTGGACGCCGGCGGTGCTGGACGAGCCGTCCGGGGGCGAGTGGGCCTGGCGCCGGTGGTCGGTGAGCTGGACGGCGACGCCGGGGCGGTACGTGCTGGGCGCCCGGGCGACCGACGCGTCGGGGCGTACCCAGCCGGTCGAGCAGCCGTGGAACCGGGGCGGGTTCGCGAACAACCTGGTGCAGCGGGTCGAGGTGGTAGTGCCGGCGCAGTGATCCGGCGCCCGGTCAGCTCCCGAATCCGGAATCTGCGGGAAGCGAGATGTCGGGCTTTTCGAGCTCTTCCACATTGACGTCCTTGAACGTCATTACTCGAACATTCTTGACGAAACGGGCAGGGCGGTACATGTCCCACACCCAGGCGTCGTGCATCTCGACCTCGAAGTAGACCTCGCCGTCGGAGTTGCGCACGTGCAGGTCGACCTGGTTCGCCAGGTAGAACCGGCGCTCGGTCTCCACCACGTAGGAGAACTGGCGGACGATGTCGCGGTACTCCCGGTAGAGCTGCAGCTCCATCTCGGTCTCGTACTTCTCGAGATCTTCCGCGCTCATCGCACTCCGCCTTCCATGACCACATCTTCCCCCACTGACGCCGGAGGTCGCGGCTGCTCGCCCAACGCCACGCCGACGGTACCCCCTGACGCGCCGCAGTGCCCCATCGGCTCGTCCGGGCGCCCGGCGAACGCGCCGGGCCCGAGACCCGGCAGCCCGGCCGCGGGCTCGGGCGGCGCCACGCCGGCGCCGTCGCCCGCCGGGCGGCGGGCGCGGGGAGGCCGGCCGTCCCGTCCGGAGACGGCGGCCACGTTCACGTACGAGAAGCGGTGTTCCCGGCAGGGCCCGAGCGCACGCAGGGCGGCGCTGTGCTCGGCGGTGATGTAGCCCTTGTGCTCGGCGAAGCCGTAGCCGGGGAACCGCCCGTCCAGTTCCACCATCATCCGGTCCCGGGTGACCTTGGCGAGCACGCTCGCCGCCGCGACACACGCGGCCACCCGGTCACCCTTCCAGACCGCCAGGCCCGGCACGTCCAGCCCGTCGACGCCGAAGCCGTCGGTCAGCACGTACTCCGGGCGGGTGGTCAGCGAGGCGAGCGCCCGGCGCATCGCGGCGAGGTTGCACACGTGCAGCCCGCGGGCGTCGACCTCCTCGGCCGGGATGACCACCACGGCGTACGCCAGGGCCCGCGCCACCACCTCGTCGTAGACGCGCTCGCGGGCGGCGGCGGTGAGCAGCTTCGAATCGGCCAGCTCGTCGATCTCGCCGCGCCGGCCCTCGGGCAGGATCGCGGCGGCGGCCACGAGCGGCCCGGCGCAGGCGCCACGACCGGCCTCGTCGGCGCCCGCCACGTGCCGGAAGCCGCGCCGCTGCAGGGCCCGCTCCAGCGCGTAGAGGCCGCCGTCGCGACGGACCACGGTGCGCGGCGGGGTCAGCATGCGCCGCCTCCCGCCAGCACCGCGCCGAGCCGGCCGGGCAGGTCCGGCGGGTAGTAGCGCTCGGCCGAGGCGGCCAGCTCGGCCACCGGCCACCAGCGGTGCCCGTGCACGCTCGCCCGTTCGACGTCGTTGAAGCCGGCCGTGTCGACCTCCCAGCCCGTCACCCGGACCAGGTAGAACTGCTGATCCTGGCGATACCAGACACCGTCGAACGGGAACTCGACCGTCTCCGACCAGACCGGCGCGCCCAGCTCGGCCGGGGCCAGCCGCAGGCCGGTCTCCTCGGCCAGTTCCCGGGCGGCGCCGTCAGCCGGGGACTCCCCCGGGTCCAGCCCGCCGCCGGGGGTGAACCAGTAGCGGTGACCCGGCCGGGCCGGATCACTGCCCTGGAACAGCAGCACCCGGTCGGACGCGTCGACCAGCAGCACCCGGGCCGCGCGACGAGGGGTGTAGACGGTCACCGCACCAGCCTGCCAGACGCCTGCGACGAACGACCACGCCCTCCCGCCGCCGGCCGGAGCCCGGCGTGCCGGCGAGTGGGGCGGGCCTGCTCAGGGATTGGGGATCCCGTCGAACTGCTCCGGAACGCTGAGCCAGGTCGCGCGGCTGACCGGCCAGAAGATGGTGAAGGCCCGGCCGACGACCTCGCCCTCGGGGATGGTCGCCACGTTGATGTCCTCGCCGGACTGCTGCCAGTGCTCCAGCGAGTCGCCGGACGCCTCCCGGTGGTCACCCATGACCCACAGGCGCCCCTTCGGCACCGTGATGTCGAAGTCCTGGTCGGCGGGCTTGTTGCCGGGGAAGATGAACGGCTCGTCGATCGGCTTGCCGTTGATGACCAGCCGCTCCTGGCCGCTGGTGCGGTCGCAGCAGACCACGTGATCGCCGCCGACGCCGATGACCCGCTTGATGAAGTCCTCGCCGTCGGGGTTGCCGCTCCACTCGGTGGGCGCCTTGAAGACGATCACCTCACCCCGGTGGGGGGAGCGGAAGTCGTAGACCAGCTTGTTGACAAGCACCCGATCGTCGATCTTGAGGGTGTTCTCCATGGACGGCGACGGGATGAAGAAGGTCTGCAGCACGAAGGCACGCACCAGCACCGCGACCAGGATCGCCACGCCCAGGAGGATGGGCAGCTCCTTCCAGAAGGAGCTGCGGGGCTTCTCGGTCTGCTCGTCGATCACGGGTGGAGCCTACGTCGCCGGGTACGGCGCGGTCGCCCCGAACCCGCCAGAACGGTGAGCGTCGCTGCGACCGGGAGGATCAGGACGACGCCGCCGACCGGGTCGGGATCCACCGGCACCGGCACCGCCGGCGCGGCGTCCGAGCGGGGCACGCTGGTGAACGTCTCCGGTACGGGCAGACCGGTCCACCGCTGCGACGGCCAGACGATCATGAAGGCGCGGCCGACCACGTTCTCGATCGGCACCGGCCCCTGACATCGGGCGTCCTGCGAGACCAGCCGGTGGTCGCCCATCACGAAGATCTGCCCGGGCGGCACCACCACCTCGGTGAACTGCCGGGACCGGCACTCCTTGGGATTGGGCGGCAACTCGACCGGGGAGTCCTCGAAGAGGTACGCCTGCTCGTCCAGCGGCACCCCGTTGACCACCACCCGGCCGTCGTCGCAGCACCAGATCTTGTCGCCCGGCACCCCGATGACGCGCTTGATGAAGTCCTTCTCGCCGGGGCGGCTGACGCCCACCAGGTCGCCGAGCGTGCGGCCGACCCGCCCGGCGAAGTTGGCCGGCGGCGCGGGCGCCTCCTGGGCGACCCAGCGGTCGGTGCCCCGGAACACCACCACCTCGCCGCGAACCGGGTCGCGGACGTCGTAGACGACCTTGTTGACGAGCACCCGGTCGCCGACGAGCAGCGTGTTCTCCATCGACCCGGAGGGGATGAAGAACGCCTGGAGCAGGAACGTGCGGATCAGCACCGCGAGGCAGAACGCCACGATCAGCAGCAGCGGCAGCTCCTGCCAGAGCGGCATCTGCCGGCGGCCGCGGCGGGCCCGCCGACGCCAGGGATCGACGGTGCCGTCCTCGTCAACCATCTGCACCATGCCACTCTCCGGTCCGCGGAAACGACACTACCGCCCGGGAGTCCCCTCGGAGACCCCACGGGCGGTAGTGGACCGTTTCGCACCGTCCGGCTGCGCCCGTACCGACCAGGGTAGTGCGGTCCGGTCGATACGACATCCGCGCAGCTCGGGCGGCGTGGCGTACGGAATTCAGTTCGCCGGCTGCTTCTCCCGCAGCTCCTTGATCTTGGCCTTCTTGCCGCGCAGCTCGCGCAGGTAGTAGAGCTTGGCGCGACGCACGTCACCGCGGGTCACGACCTCGATCCGGTCGATGCCCGGGCCGTTGAGCGGGTAGGTCCGCTCCACGCCGACACCGAAGCTGACCTTGCGGACCGAGAAGGTCTCGCGCAGGCCGTCACCCTGGCGGCGGATGACGACGCCCTGGAAGATCTGGACCCGGGACCGGTTGCCCTCGACGACCCGCGCGTGCACCTTGACGGTGTCACCGGCACGGAAGTCGGGCAGGTCGGTACGCTTCGACTGGGCGTCAAGGGCGTCCAGGATGTTCATCGCTGCGTCCTCGTGAGGCTCACGGCGCATCGTCAGTCGATGCGCGGATGGGTGATTCTGACCCCCGGGTGGTGACCGGCGAGGCCGGCCCCGGTCGAGGGTCCTCGCAGCCGCCCACGGCGCGGACGGATGCGGCAACCCCTCTACTTTGCCACATGCCCCGGTGGCGAGGAAAATCCGCCCCGGTCCAGCGCCGCCCGGTCCCGCTTGTCGAGCGTCTCCGGGGGCAGTGCGGCGATCATGTCGGGGCGCCGGGCCGCGGTCCGCAGCAACGACTCGTCCCGCCGCCAGCGGTCGATCCTGGCGTGGTCGCCGGAGCGCAGCACCTCGGGCACGTCCAGCCCGCGCCAGCTCGCCGGCTTCGTGTAGAGCGGGGCCTCCAGCAACCCGTGCGCGTGCGACTCCTCGTCCAGCGACCCGGCGTTGCCGAGCACACCGGGCAGCAGCCGGGTGACCGCCTCCAGGATCACCAGCACGGCCACCTCGCCGCCGAACAGCACGTAGTCACCGAGGGAGACCTCGGTGACCGGCATCCGGGTCGCGGCGTGGTCCAGCACCCGCTGGTCGATGCCCTCGTACCGGCCGCAGGCGAACAGCAGGTGCGACTCGGCGGCCAGCTCGTGCGCGAGGGCCTGGGTGAACGGGACGCCCGCGGGCGACGGTACGAGCAGCCGGGGCAGCGTGTGCCCGTCCGGGCTCAGCTCGTCGGGCGCCAGCGCGTCCAGCGCCTCACCCCACGGCTCCGGCCGCATGACCATGCCGGGACCGCCGCCGTAGGGCGTGTCGTCGACGGTGCGGTGCACGTCGTGGGTCCAGGTCCGCAGATCGTGTACGGCCAGCCGCAGCGTGCCGTTCGCCCGGGCCTTGCCGATGAGCGACAGGTCCAGCGGGGCGAAGTACTCGGGGAAGATCGACACGATGTCGACGCGCATGCGACGGCTCCAGCTAGAGGTCGAGCAGGCCGCCGGGCAGGTCGACGACGACGCGACCGCCGGCCAGATCCACCTCGGGCACGATCGCCTTGACGAACGGGACCAGCGCGGTACGCCCCTCGGGGCGCCGCAGCACCAGCATGTCGGACGCGGGCGCGTGGTCGATGCGGGCCACCTCGCCCACGTGCTCGCCGTCGCGGGTGACCACGGCGAGCCCGACCAGCTGGTGGTCGTGGAACTCCTCCGGGTCCTCCGGCGGGGCGACGACGGCGCTGTCCACGCCGAGCAGCGTGTTGCGCAGCGCCTCGGCGACGTCGCGCTCCAGCACGCCCTCGAAGGCCACCAGCAGGCGGCCCTGGTGCCAGCGGGCCGCCTCGACGGTGAGTGTCGGTGGCACCCGCCAGGCGCCGGGCTCCGACGGGGTGACCCCCGGTTCGGTGGTCAACACCGAACCGGGGGCGAACCGTGCTTCGGGCTCGTCGGTACGCACCTCCACGGTGACCTCACCGCGGATGCCGTGCGGCTTACCGATCCGGCCGACGACGAGAAGCATCAGTACGAGTCGACGATGTCGACGCGTACCCCACGCCCGCCGATGGAGCCGATCACCTGGCGCAGCGCCTTGGCGGTCCGGCCGGACCGCCCGATCACCGTGCCGAGGTCCTCGGGGTGCACGCGGACTTCGAGGCGCTTGCCCCGACGGGAGTCGACCATGCGCACCCGGACGTCGTCCGGGTGGTCGACGATGCCCTTGACCAGGTGCTCCAGAGCGGGACGCAGCGGCATGTCAGGCCTGCTCGCCGGACTCGGCACCGGTCTGCTCCTCGGCCTTGGCCTCGGCCTTCGGCTCCTCCGCCTTGGCGGCGGCCTTCTTGGCCGGCTTGGCCGGGGTGTCCGCCACGCCGGCGGCGGCCTTCGCCTCGGCCTCGTACGCCGCCTTGCGGTCGGCCCGCTCGGGGGCGACCTTGAGCGGCGGCGGCGCGGGCAGGCCCTTGAACTTCTGCCAGTCACCGGTCAGCTCCAGCAGGCGCTGCACGGCCTCGCTCGGCTGGGCGCCGACCGAGAGCCAGTACTGGACCCGCTCCGACTTGACCTCGATCACCGAAGGGTCTTCCTTCGGCTGGTACACACCGACGAACTCGATCGCGCGACCGTCACGCTTGGTGCGCGAGTCGGCGACGACGATGCGGTACTGCGGGTTGCGGATCTTGCCCATCCGCAGGAGCCGGATCTTTACGGCCACAGTTGTTTCGCTCCTGTTGCGATCTCACCGGCCCGTACGGGCGGTGTGGCGGGTGAGCGCCGACCGGCACAGTGGGGTTTGGGCCGGAGACTGCTCGGTGAACTGGCGACGCGCCCGGGTTAGAGGGCGCCGGACGCGTGCCGGATACCAGCGAACCATTCTGCCAGATCCGGACCGGAACTCTCACACCGGACCCGGACACCACGCCCGGGCCGGGCCGGGCCGTGACCGACAACACCGCTTCAGCGCACCGGCGGGCGGTCCCACCCCGGCGGAAGTTCGTCCGGTACGTCCCATTCCGCGGGTGGAGTGAAGTCGCACCATGTGCCGTCGAACGGGAACTCCCCCGCCTCCGCGATCCGGATCACCCGCTCGCCCTCGGCGCGTACCGCCTTCTCGTCGGTCACCCAGTAGTGCTCCGGGAACGCCAGCCGCTCGGCGAACTCGTCCTCGTCCTTCCACTCCCAGCTGCGGTCCGGGTACACCACCACGTCGAGGTCCTGGTCGACCATGTCGACGCCGGCCACCGCGCCGTCGTCCCAGCGGACGCCGGGCTCCTCCAGGTTGACGTACCAGTTCTGGAAGCGGCCGGCGGCGTCGCGGAACCACCAGACCGAGTGGGCCGCGCCCGTGGGCAGGAACTTCAGCACCGGCGGCCCGTTCCACAGCCCCTGCGCGAGCCGGTAGGACGACGTCACCCACTCGGCGAACGGCACGGCCCGCATGCCCAGGCCGGCCTCCGTCACCTCGTGCGCGACGGGCGCTGTCCGCGCCACCCAGAGCAGCAGGCCGCGCTCGTCGTCGGAGACCACGCGGGCCGACCGGACCCAGCCGATCCGGCCGTGCCGCACGTTCCGGTGCAGGATCAGCCGCCCCGGCGCGAACCGGCCGGCCGGATCGCCGGGCCGCATCTCAGTACGCGCGGGCGAGGATCGCCACCAGGTCGGGCTCGTCCTCCGAGTCCGGCACCGAGCCGTCGGCGCGTACCAGGCAGCGGACCGTCACGCCCTGGCCGTTCGCCTCGGCCTCGCCCTCGACACCGACCGCCGACCACGGCACCCGCGCCCAGCCGGTGGCGGACGCCTCGATCGCCTCGGCCAGCGTCGACACCTCGACGGTGCGGGACCGGCGGAACTCCAGCGCCTGGTCGTGCAGCGCCCGCTGGTCGGCCTCCAGCGCGGCCAGGACCGCGCCGACCACGTCGGCCACCGGCGTCGGGGCCTTCGAGCCGTCCGTACGCCGGACCACGACCGCGTTGCCGGCGGCCAGGTCACGCGGGCCGACCTCGACGCGGACCGGGTAGCCGCGCAGCTCGGCGTCGACGGCGCGGCGGCCGAACGCGGTGTCGGTCCGGTCGTCCAGCGCCACCCGGACCCCGGAGTCGCGCAGCGCGTCGCACAGCTTGGCCGCCGCCTGGCTCACGCCCTCGCCGTCCTTGACGACCATCACGTACGCCTGGACCGGCGCCAGCTTCGGCGGCACCCGCAGCCCGTTGTCGTCGCCGTGGCACATGATCAGGCCGCCGAGCATCCGGGTGGAGGTGCCCCAGGACGTGGTCCACGCGTGCTCCCGGCCGCCCTCGGCCGAGGAGTAGCTGATGTCGAACGCCTTGGCGAAGTTCTGGCCCAGCTCGTGGCTGGTGCCCAGCTGCAGCGCCTTGCCGTCGCCCATCATGCCCTCGCACGTGTACGTGGCGGTGGCGCCGGCGAAGCGCTCCCGGGCGGTCTTCAGGCCGACCACCACCGGGATGCCGAGCACGTTGACCATCAGGTCCTCGTACGCCTCGTGCAGGATCCGCCGCGCGTAGGCGCGGGCGTCCTCACGGGTCGCGTGCGCGGTGTGCCCCTCCTGCCAGAGGAACTCGCTGGTGCGCAGGAAGATCCGCGGGCGCAGCTCCCACCGGACCACGTTCGCCCACTGGTTGAGCAGCAGCGGCAGGTCACGGTACGAGTCGATCCACTTGGCCATGAACTCGCCGATGACCGTCTCGCTCGTGGGGCGCACCACCACCGGCTCGGCGAGCTGCTTGCCGCCACCGTGCGTGACGACCGCCAGCTCCGGCGAGAAGCCCTCGACGTGCTCGGCCTCCCGCTTGAGGTAGCTCTCCGGGATGAACAGCGGGAAGTACGCGTTCTCCGCGCCGGCCGCCTTGATCCGGGCGTCCATCTCGGCCTGCATCCGCTCCCAGATGGCGTAGCCGGCCGGTCGGATCACCATGGTCCCCCGGACCGGGCCGTTGTCGGCCAGCTTCGCCTTGGCGATCAGGTCCTGGTACCAGCGGGGAAAGTCCTCCGCACGGGGAGTGAGCACGCGTGCCATGACCGCACATCCTATGCGTCCCGTGACGGGTCGGCGCAGCCGGGCGCGCCCGCACTACCATCTGCCGTCATGCTTCCCCCCGACCTCGACCCGGCACCGGCGCTGGCCCCGCTCGCCGCCCGGTGGGTGGCCTGGGTGGCCGCCCACCGGCAGCCGGTCAACCCGCTCAAGGACACCACCGGCCGGCACGGCGGGCGGCACCAGCCCGACGACGTGTGGTTCCTCGCGGGCACGCAGGGCGGAAGGGTCAGCCGGCGCTGCGTGGTGCCGGCGGGTCGCCCCCTGTTCTTCCCGGCGATCTGCTGCTGGACGTTCGGCCGCCGGGACGACCCGGTCCCGCCGATGCCCCACGCCGAGGGGCACGCCGAACTGGACGGGGTCGCGGTGCCGGTGCGGGCGGCGGGCTCCCCCGCCTCGTTCCCCGTCCGGGGGTTCTTCAACAACGTCGTCACCGCGTGGCCGTGGCCGGTGCACGTCTCCTGCTGGGGCCTGTGGGGTCTGGTGCCGCCGCCCGCGCCGGGAACGCACCGCCTGACCTTCGCCGGCCACGACGGCGGACGGCTCCGGGTCGAGGCGGAGTACGAACTCGAGGTGCGCTGAACCGCGACCGTAGACTTCGATCACCATGCCTAAGCCGAGGAACGCCACTCCGGTGCGCGACACGATCGTCGACGCCGCCCGTTCGCTGACCGTCACGACCGGCTGGGCCGGGGTCCGGATGGGTGCGGTCGCGAGCGCGGCGGGGGTGAGCCGGCAGACGGTCTACAACGAGTTCGGCACCAAGGCGGGCCTGGGCGAGGCGCTGGCCCGGTACGAGGTGGACCGGTTCGTCGGCCAGGTCCGGTCCGCGCTCGACGAGCACGACTCCGACGTCCGCGCGGCCGCGTACGCCGCGATCCACCGCACCCTCGCCTCGGCCGCCGAGAACCCGCTGGTACGGGCGGTCCTGACGAGCACACCGGGCGGCTCGGAGGAGCTGTTGCCCTATCTGACCACCCGGTCCGAGCTGGTGCTCGCCGAGGCCGCGCGGGCGCTGCTGGAGTGGACCGGCGAACGCCTGCCCGGCGCCGACCCGGCAGCCCTGGCGTTCGCGGCGGACAGCGTCGTACGCCTGGTGGTGAGCCACATCGTGTTGCCCGGTGGCCCTGTCGACGAGACCGCCGACCGGCTGGCCGACCTGGCGGTGCGCCTGTTCCTGACGGCGGCGACGGCCCGCTAGACCGATGACCCGCCAGGCTGGCCGCCCGCGATGACGACGGCCGGCCGGCGAGCGACCCGGTCCGTCAGCGGACGACCCGGCCGCGCAGCACGATCCGGCTGGGCGTCCGGACCACGCGCAGGTCGCGGCGCGGGTCCTCGGGGTAGACCACCAGGTCGGCGAGGCCGCCCTCGACCAGGCCGGGGAAGCCGAGCCACTCCCGGGCCCGCCAGGAGGCGGCAGCCAGCACGTCCGGCGCGGACATCCCGGCCTGCTCGTGCAGCAGCAGCATCTCCTCGGCCGCCAGGCCGTGGTCGATACCGCCACCCGCGTCGGTGCCGACGTAGATCGGCACGCCCGCCTCGTGCGCGGCGCGCACCACCTCGGGGAAGCGGTCGCGCAGGGCGAGCATGTGGTCGGCGTACCCGGGGAACTTGGGCCGGGCCTGCTCCGCGATGTGGCCGAACGTCCGGATGTTGATCATGGTGGGGACCAGCGCGGTGCCCTGCCGGGCCATCAGGTCGATCAGATCGAGGCTCAGCCCGGTGCCGTGCTCCACCGAGTCCACCCCGGCCCGCACCATGATCTCCACCGCCGACTCGGAGAACGTGTGCACCGCCGCGCGTACCCCGGCGGCGTGCGCGGCGGCGACCGCCGCAGTCATCGTGTCGGCGTCCCAGGCCGGCGCCAGGTCGCCCACTCCCCTGTCGATCCAGTCGCCGACCAGCTTGACCCAGCCGTTGCCGGCCGCGGCCTGCGCGGCCACCGTCGCGGCGACCTCCGCCGCGCCGACCTCCACGCCGATGTCGCGCAGGTAGCGCTTCGGCGGCGCGACGTGCCGGCCCGCGCGGGCCAGTCGCGGCAGGTCCGGCTCGTCCCCCAGTTCGGGGTACGGGTACGGCGAGCCGGCGTCGCGGATCGCCAGCACGCCCGCGTCCCGGTCGATCCGGGCCAGGTCCCGTGCCTGGTCGAGAGAGGTGATCGGGCTGCCGCCGCGGGCGATGCCGATGTGGCAGTGGGCGTCGGTCAGGCCGGGCAGCACGAAGCCGCCGTCGGCCACCGTCTCGGCGCCGGGCACCGGTTCGAAGGTGACCCGGTCGCCGACCAGCCAGACGTCCCGGACCTCGTCGTCGGGAAGGAACACACCGCGCACGTGCAGAGCCATGTGCACAGTCCTACCCGATCAGCCCTCCTCGCCGGCGAGCAGGTCGTTGCGGCGCGCGGTCAGCGCCGGCAGATCGATCGAGACCTTCCACGGCCGCTCGGTGACGAACACGTCGTCTGTCTGACCGACCTGCTTGTACTCGAGGTTGGCGCCGAGCGCGTACTCGGTCAGCGTGATCTTCTCCTTGACCGGGTCGAGCACCCAGTAGGAGCGGACGCCCGCGTACGCGTAGACCCTGGCCTTGTCGTACATGTCGCGGAAGGTGGAGGTCGGCGAGATGACCTCGACGGCGAGCACCGCGTCCTCGACCGGCAGCGGGCTGCGGTTGGCGTTACCCCGCACGACCGCGACGACGTCCGGCCGGGGCTCGTTCCGGTGGTCGACCCGCATCGACAGGTCGATGCCGACCTGGTACTCCTTCGGGCAGTTGACCTCCAACGCGAGCAGGAGACGGACACACATGTCCTGGTGCAGCAGAGTGGGCGACGGCACGATCAACCTTCCGTTGATCAGTTCGTACGGAAGGTCCTTGGGCAGTTCGCCCAGGTCGTCGACCGTCCACTCGTGCCGCTCCGGCAGGATCGGGGCCGCGGTCATTGACATCTCCTTCCAGGGGGCGACATCACCCTAAGAGACAGCGATGTCGCCCACCGTCACCGACACGCTAGCGGGAGCCCTTGTCGCCACCCTTGCCCAGCTTGTTGAAGTCGATCTTCGGGAGCTTGAAGCCCGGCGGCAGGCCCTGCCCACCGGCCAGGTCGCCCGGGTCCAGGCCCGGCGGGAGCTGCGGCATGCCGCCCGGGAAGCCGCCCGGCATCCCGGCGCCGGTACGCGGCCGGCCGCCGCCCTTCGTACCCTTGCGCTTGTTCTTCGGCGACTTGGTCGCCTTGCGCCGGCCGCCGCCGGGCAGGCCCATCATGCCGCCCATCTGCTTCATCATCTTCTGCGCGTCGGCGAAGCGGTTGAGCAGCTGGTTGACGTCCATGACGGTGACGCCGGAGCCGTTCGCGATGCGGGCCCGGCGGGAGCCGTTGATGATCTTCGGGTTGGTGCGCTCGGCCGGGGTCATCGACCTGATGATCGCGGTGACCCGGTCGAAGTGCTTGTCGTCCAGCTCGGCGAGCTGGTCCTTCATCTGCCCCATGCCCGGCATCATGGCCAGCACGTTGGCGATCGGACCCATCCGCCGGACCGCGATGAGCTGATCGAGGAAGTCCTCCAGCGTGAAGGTCTCCCCGCCCATCAGCTTGGCGGTCATCTTCTCCTTCTGATCGGAGTCGAAGGCCGCCTCGGCCTGCTCGATCAGAGTGAGGACGTCGCCCATGCCGAGGATCCGGCTGGCCATCCGGTCCGGGTGGAAGACGTCGAAGTCCTCCAGCTTCTCGCCGGTGGAGGCGAACAGGATCGGCTGGCCGGTCACCTCGCGGACGGAGAGCGCGGCACCACCGCGGGCGTCACCGTCGAGCTTGGACAACACGACGCCGGTGATGCCCACGCCGTCGCGGAACGCCTCGGCGGTGCGCACCGCGTCCTGGCCGACCATGGCGTCGATGACGAAGATGACCTCGTCGGGCTGGACCGCGTCGCGGATGTTCGCGGCCTGCTGCATCATCTCGGTGTCGATACCGAGCCGGCCGGCGGTGTCGACGATGACGATGTCCCGGGCGGCACGGCGGGCGTGCTCGATCGAGTCGCGGGCCACCTGCACCGGGTCGCCGACGCCGTTGCCGGGCGCCGGGGCGTACACCTCGACCCCGGCCCGGCCACCGAGCACCTGGAGCTGCCCGACGGCGTTGGGACGCTGGAGGTCGGCGGCGACGAGCAGCGGCTGGTGGCCCTGGCTCTTGAGCCAGCGGGCCAGCTTGCCGGCGAGCGTCGTCTTGCCGGAACCCTGGAGACCGGCCAGCATGATCACGGTCGGCGGCTGCTTGGCGAACTGGAGCCGCCGCCCCTCGCCACCGAGGATGTTGATCAGCTCCTCGTTGACGATCTTGACGATCTGCTGCGCCGGGTTGAGCGCCTGGGAGACCTCGGCGCCGCGCGCCCGCTCCTTGACGTTCGCGATGAAGCCCTTGACCACCGGCAGGGCGACGTCGGCCTCCAGCAACGCCATCCGGATCTCGCGCGCGGTGGCGTCGATGTCGGCGTCGGTGAGCCGGCCCTTGCCGCGGAGCTTGGTGAAGATCCCGGACAGGCGGTCACTCAAGGTGTCAAACACGCGAACATCCCGTTTGTCGTTTTCGGCGGGCACATGCTGCCGGGCCGGTGGTCCAGCCCACCGTTAGGGTAGCCCGCCGCCCACCCGCCCGCTCCGGCCCGGCGGCCCGTTCCGCTACACGGCGGCGAGCACGGCGGCCTCGATCCGGGCCCGTTCCTCGTCCGAGGGCCAGCCACCGACCAGGTAGAACGCGTCCACCACGTCCCCGCCGAGCGTCGAGATCCTGGCGGCCCGCACCTGCGCGCCCGCCTCGTCCAGCGCGCAGGTGATCCGGTACAGCAGTCCAGCCGCATCGGCGGCCCGCAGCTCCAGCAGCACCGCGTCGGTGGCCGCCTCCCGGTGCCACACCACGCGCGGCGCGGCGCCCTGGCTGCGCGCCGCCAGGGCCCGGCCGCGCAGCCGCTGGATGACCGAGACGTCACCGCCGACCGCGCGGCGCAGGTCGGCGCTGAGCGCGATCGGGTCCGGGGCCAGCCCGTAACGCGGCTGCACCCGGCACTGCACCAGGGCCCGGCCGTCGACGGTGGCCGCGTCCGCGGAGATCACCTCCAGGCGGTGCAGCGCCAGGCACCCGGCCACCGTCGCGAGCAGCCCGCGCCGGTCGGCGGCGGCCACCGAAACCCGGTCCTCCCCCAGGTGTACGACAGGCAGCGGCCCGGCCACGAGCGCCGGGTCGGGGGCCGGCGGGGCGGGCACCACGCCCGTGTCCAGCGTGGTCCGTACCCGGCTCACCAGTTCGGCGATCAGCCGGCCCTTCCAGCCGGACCAGGCGGCCGGGCCGGTGGCGGCGGCGTCGGCGCGGACCAGGGCGTGCAGGAGTTCCAGCGTGCCGGTGTCGCCGACGCGCTCGGCGACCCCGGCGACGGTCTTCGGGTCGGACAGGTCGCGCCGGGTGGCCACGTCGGGCAGCAGCAGGTGCAGCCGGACCAGCGTGCCGATGAGCGCCGCCTCGTCCGGCGGCAGCCCGATCCGGGTGGCCACCGCCTCGGCCAGCGGCGCGCCGACTGTCGAGTGGTCCCCGTCCAGTCCCTTGCCGATGTCGTGCAGGAACGCGCCGAGCAGCAGCAGGTCGGGGCGTTCCACGTCGCGGGTGTGCCGGCTCGCCTCGTACGCGGTCTGCACCAGGTGCCGGTCGAGCGTGAACCGGTGCACCGGGTTGTGCTGGGGCAGGCTCCGCATCCGGGTCCACTCGGGCAGCCAACGGTCGATCAGCCCGTACCTGTCGCAGGTCTCCCAGGCGGGCACCAGGCCGGGACCGGCCCCGAGCAGGGTGATCAGCGCGTCGCGGGCCGCCGGTGGCCAGGGCGCGGGCAGCGGCGGGCAGTACGCGGCGAGCCACTCGCAGGTGGCACGCGCGATCGGCAGCCGGGTGGTGGCGGCAGCGGCGGCCACACGCAGCGACAGGCTCGGGTCGGGGCGGGCCCCGATGGCGGTGCGGGCGAGCACGAGTTCGCCGTCCTGCTCCACCACGTCCCGGGCGACCGGGCGGCGCAGCGGACGGCCGGGCGCGGCGCGGTGCCGGCCGGAGCGGAGCCGGTCGGCGGCCCGCCAGGCGTCGTCGAGGGCGTGGCTGACGGTGCGGGCGTCGCCGGCGACCAGCCGCAGCAGCGCGTCGCCGTCCTCGGCGCCGAGCAGGCGTGCCACGCCGTCGCGTTCCTGGGCGACCAGGCGGTCGACGCGGCGGCCCACCTGCTGGTGCAGCGCGTCGCGGGTGTCCAGCAGCCGCCGGTGCGCCGCGTGTACGGCGGGGCGGAGCGCGTCGGTGACCCCGGCGGTGGCGATGGCGCGCAGGATGCCCACGTCCCGCAGCCCGCCGGCCGCCTCCTTGAGGTCGCCCTCGAGCAGGAACGCCAGTTCGCCGTGCGCCTCCCAGCGGGTCGCGGTGATCTCGCGCAGGCCGGGGAGCTGGCGGATCGCGGTCCGCCGCCAGTGGTCGGTGGCGGTACGGGCGAGCTGGTCGGTGAGCGCCGGGTCGCCCGCCACGTGCCGGGCGTCGAGCAGGCCGAGGGCGACCTTGACGTCGTCGTGGGCCACCGACAGCGCCTCGGCGACGGTGCGGACCGAGTGGTCGAGCCGCAGCCCGGCGTCCCAGATCGGATACCAGAGCGACGCGGCCAGTTCGTCGATGCCGGGTACCCCGGCGTGCAGCAGCACCAGGTCGAGGTCGCCGTAGGGGGCGCACTGGCGGCGGCCCAGCCCGCCCACCGCGACGAGCGCGACCCCGTGGCGGTCCGGGAAGGCCCGGCGCAGCCAGGCGTCGAGCGCGTCGGCCCGGGCGGACCGGGCGGCCGCGCCGACGCCCCCGGGTACGCCGGCGACCTCGTTGACCACGGGCGCGCCGTCCCCGGTGGGGGCGGCGGCCGTGGTCAACGAGGTCACGTCGGCGGGTCCGGCGATCAGAGGGCGTCGAGCCCGCGCTCGCCGGTGCGTACCCGGACGACCTCCTCGACGCCGGTCACCCAGACCTTGCCGTCGCCGATCTTGCCGGTCCGGGCGGCGCCGACGATCGCGTCCACGATCTTGTCGACGTCCATCTCGTCGGTGAGCACCTCGACCCGGATCTTGGGCAGGAACTCGACCGTGTACTCGGCACCCCGGTAGACCTCGGTGTGCCCCTTCTGCCGGCCGTAGCCCTGGACCTCGCTGACGGTCAGCCCGGCCACGCCGAGCGCGTGCAGGGCCTCCTTCACCGCGTCCAGCTGGTACGGCTTGATGACCGCGGTCACCAGCTTCATGTCCAACCCCTCCATCCCAGGAACGTTAACCGGCGACCTTCTCGCTGACCGGCGCGGACTCGTCGGGCTCGACGGCGGGCTCCGCCCCCGGCTTGCCGGCGCCGATCCCGGCCATCGCGAACGCGCCACCGCTGCTGCCCGTGGTGGGCGACAGGTCGTAGCCGCTCTCCGCGTGCTCGGTGATGTCGATGCCGTCGACCTCGGCCTCGGCGGAGACCCGGAGGCCGATCGTCTTGTCGATCACGAAGCCCAGGGCGAAGGCGACCACGAAGGAGTAGACGCTGACGATCAGCGCGCTGATCGCCTGCTTGCCGAGCAGCGTGGCGTCGCCGCCGACGAACAGGCCGTCGGTCTCCACCAGCGAGCTGACCGAGGCGGTGCCGAACAGGCCGATCCAGAGGCAGCCGATCCAGCCGCCGACGAAGTGCACGCCGACCACGTCGAGGGAGTCGTCGTAGCCGAGCCGGTACTTCAGACCGACCGCGACGGCGCAGACCGCACCGGCCACCACACCCAGCAGCACCGCTGCGGCCGGGGTGATGAACGCACAGGCCGGGGTGATCGCGACCAGACCGGCGATGGCGCCGGACGAGGCGCCGACCAGGGTCGGCTTGCCGTCGCGCACCCACTCCACCACGATCCAGCCGAGCAGCGCCGCGGCGGTGGCGACCTGGGTGTTGATGAACGCCAGCGCGGTGACCCCGTCGGCGGTCAGCTCGGAGCCGGCGTTGAAGCCGAACCAGCCGAACCACAGCAGCGCGGCGCCGAGGGCGACCATCGGGACGTTGTGCGGCTTCATGCTCTCGCGCGGCCAGCCGACCCGCTTGCCGAGCACGAGCACCAGCGCGAGCGCCGCCGCACCGGCGTTGATGTGCACAGCGGTACCACCGGCGAAGTCCAGCGCGCCGATGTCGCCGCCGATCAGCCCGCCGCCCCAGACCATGTGGGCGACCGGGAAGTAGACCAGGGTGGCCCAGCCGAACGCGAACAGCAGCCAGCCGGCGAACTTCACCCGGTCGGACAGCGCGCCGCTGATCAGCGCCACGGTGATGATCGCGAACATCATCTGGAAGGCGATGAAGACGTAGATCGGGATACCCGTCTCGCCCCACAGGTCGTTCTCGCCGACGAAGGTCTTGGTGCCCAGGTACTGGCCCAGGTCACCCCAGAACTTGCCGCCCTCGCCGAAGGCGACGGTGAAGCCGTAGAAAAGCCACAGGATGCTGACGAGCCCGATGGACGAGAAGCTCATCATCATCATGTTCAGAACGCCCTTGGACCGGTTCAGCCCGCCGTAGAACAGCGCGAGACCGGGGGTCATGAGCAGCACGAGGGCAGTCGAGACAAGCAACCAGGCAGTGTTCCCGGTGTCGATCTCCACGCTGCCTCCTCTCGTTGTCGTATTCCTCCCTCCGACTGAGACCTGGCAGCATCGCCCGTCAGCCGGTTGCGCGGAAGCTTTGTCGCCGGCTGTTTCCTTCAGCGACACCGCGCGATTTCCGACGCGTGACGGGTTGTTTCCGGCGTGTGAAGAACGCCGATCTTGGTCAGCGGAGCGCAGCCTCCAGCTGGTGCCGCTCGTAGTCGAGCAGCCGCAGGTCACGCATAGGGCGACGCAGGTGGCCCTTGTGGACGATCCGGACGAAGGCCGGTTCACCGGCGGCGGCCATCCGCCGGATGCCCTCGACGTGGTCGACGATGCGCTTGCGGATGGTCCGGATGAGCCGGTGCCGGTCGCGCGGGATCAGCCCGTAGGCGTCGGCGAACAGGCGCAGCCGGCGCGGCCGGTCGGGGTGCTTCCAGCCGAGCGTGATCGAGTCGCGGTCGGAGAAGATCGGCACCCAGGTCCAGGCCGCGTACGCCACGTCGTAGATGCGGGCGCCGGGCGAGGCGAGGTCGAAGTCGATCAGCCCGAGCGTGCCGTCCGGACGCCAGATCACGTTGTGCGGCGCGGCGTCGTGGTGGCAGATGACCTCGGTGTCCGGCGGGGGCGGCCCGAAGGAGCGCCAGACCGCGCCGGGCGGCGGGGTGAAGCCGTACTGCGCGTCGTGGAACATCCGCAGCATGGTCGCCACCGTGACCAGGGCCTCGTCGGTGACCCAGTGCGGGGCCAGCGGGTACTCCCCGCACTCCCCCTCCAGGTACGACAGAACCTCCCGGTTGCGCTCGTCCATGCCGAGTGCCCGGGGCGCGCCGGTGAATCCGACGTACTCCAGGTGGCGCAGCAGCGCGTGCACGGAGGGCGTCCACGGGCCGGCGTTGCGCCGGACCGTGTCTCCCACACGGACCACGGTGCTCACGTTCCCGCCGTGCAGCGGGATCTCCTGCGAAGTCACGTACGGTCTCCCGAGGCGTGGCGACGGGTGGCTGGGGTCGCGCCACCCCGCGTAGGCGCGATCGTCAGTCGTCACGGGAGAGGCTACGCGTCCCGGGCGAGCGGCTCGGTGCCGAGCAACGCGTCGACGAACTGTGCCGGGTCGAACGGGGCCAGGTCGTCCTTGCCCTCGCCGAGGCCGACGAGCTTGACCGGGATGCCGAGCTTGCGCTGCACGGCGATCACGATGCCGCCCTTGGCCGTCCCGTCGAGCTTGGTCAGCACCACGCCGGTGACGTTCACCGCCTCGGTGAAGACCCGCGCCTGCTCCAGCCCGTTCTGGCCGGTGGTGGCGTCGAGGATCAGCAGCGTCTCGTCGATCGGGCCGTGCTTCTCCACCACCCGCTTGACCTTGCCCAGCTCGTCCATCAGGCCGATCTTGTTCTGCAGCCGGCCGGCGGTGTCGATGAGCACGGTGTCGACGCCGGTGTCGATGCCGCGCTTGACCGCGTCGAACGCGACGCTGGCCGGGTCGGCGGCCTCGGGCCCGCGGACCGTCTCGGCGCCCACCCGGCCGCCCCAGGTCTCCAGCTGGTCGGCGGCGGCGGCCCGGAACGTGTCGGCCGCGCCGAGGAGCACGCTGCGGCCGTCCGCGACGAGCACCCGGGCGATCTTGCCGCAGGTGGTGGTCTTGCCGGCGCCGTTGACGCCGACCACGAGCACGACCGCCGGGACGCCCTCCTTCGGCGCGGTGCGCAGCGAGCGGTCCAGGCTCGGGTCGAGCGCGTTCACCAGCTCGGCGGCGAGCAGCGCGCGCAGCTCCTCCCCGGTCCGGGTGCCGAGCACCCGGGTCCGCTCGCGCAGCCGGTCGACGATCTCCCGGGTCGCGTCGATGCCGACGTCGGCGGTGATCAGGCTGTCCTCGATCTCCTCCCAGGTGTCCTCGTCCAGCCGGTCGCGGCTGAGCAGGCCGAGCAGGCCCTTGCCGAAGACGTTCTGCGAGCGGGACAGCCGCGAGCGCAGCCGGACCAGCCGGCCGGCGGTCGGCTCCGGGACCTCGACCTGCGGCACCTCGACCGGAGGGGCCGGCGGCGCCTCGACCACCACACCGGTGGTGAGTTCCGCCTCCGGGGCCTCGACCGGCGGACCGGCCAGGTCCTCCTCCGTCCGGGTGTCGACCTCCGTGCGCGGCAGCGGCGGCTGCGGGCGCCGGCGCAGCCGGGGCACCACGAGGCTCAGGCCGCCGATGATCAGCACGCCGAGCAGGGCGAGAGCGACGAGGAGGTATTCCGTCATGCCCGAAATCCTGTCAGATGCCGGCGACGGCGTCCCACTCACCGCCTCGGCACGCGAACAACCTGCGGGTACGCTCACACCGGAAGGCGTACCGCAACCGCCGGCCGGGTAGGGATCAGCCGTAACGATCTTGTCGGAGGTGTGTCGTGCCCGGTTCCCGCCTGCTCATCGGCCCGCTGCTGCGGCGGGTCGTCGACACGCGGGCGACCGTCTGGGTGGAGACCAGTTCACCTGCCGTCGTCACCGTCCGCACGGCCGACGGCGCCACCGGCAGCGCGCCCACCTTCTCCGCGTACGACCACCACTACGCGATCGTCGTGGTGAGCGGGCTCACCCCGGACAGCGCCACCACGTACGAGGTGCTGATCGACGACGAGGTGGCGTGGCCGCTGCCGGACTCGTCGTTCCCGCCCAGCGTGATCCGGACCCGCGCGCTCGACGACGCCGACCAGCCGGTACGCCTGTTGTTCGGCTCGTGCCGGGAGACCACCCAGCACTCCACCGCGCGGAAGCTGCCGCCCGACGCGCTCGACGCGTACGCCCGGCGGGTGATGGCCGCGCCCGAGCAGGCCGTGCTGCCCGACCTGCTGGTGCTGCTCGGCGACCAAGTGTACGCGGACGAGACCTCGCCGACCGTGCGGCGGCTGCTGAAGCGTCGCCGCAAGCGGCCGAAGGACGCCCCGGCGACGCAGGTGGTGAGCTTCGACGAGTACACCAAGCTCTACCTGGAGTCGTGGCGCGACCCGGAGATCCGCTGGCTGCTCTCCACGGTGCCGAGCGTGATGATCTTCGACGACCACGAGGTGATCGACGACTGGAACACCTCGCAGTCGTGGCGCGCGGACATGCGCGAGCAGCCGTGGTGGGCCGAACGGATCCGCAGCGGTCTCGCCTCCTACTGGGTCTACCAGCACCTGGGCAACCTGAGCCCGGACGAGATCGCCGCCGACCCGGTGTACGCGAAGGTGGTCGCCGCCGAGGACGCCACGGGTGTGCTGCACGAGTTCGGCGAGCGGGTCGACAAGGAGGCCGACCTGGCGCACGACACCGAGCGCTGGCGGGCCGTGCAGTACCAGTGGAGCTACGCGCTGGATCTGGGCCGCACCCGCCTGGTCATGCTGGACAACCGGTCCAGCCGGGTGCTCCTGCCCGGCAGCCGGGCGATGCTGCCGCCGGGCGAGTGGTCGTGGTTCCTCGACCAGGCCCACGGCACCTACGACCACCTGGTGGTGGGCAGCTCGCTGCCGTGGCTGCTGCCGCCGGGCATCCACCACGTCGAGGCGTGGAACGAACGCCTGGCCGACTCGAACCGGCAATGGGTGGCCCGGCTCTCCGAGCAGATCCGCCGGGCCCTGGACCTGGAGCACTGGGCGGCGTTCCGGCGCTCGTTCGAGGCGCTGGGCGAGCTGTTCGCGCGGCTGGGCAGCGGCACCGCGCCGCGCACCGGGGCGCGGGTGGGCGCCGGGCCGGCGTACGCGCGACCGGCGTCGATCAGCGTGCTCTCCGGTGACGTGCACCACTCGTACGTGGCGCGGGCCCGGTTCGCCGACCGCGACGTCCGCACGCCGGTGCACCAGCTCACCTGTTCACCGATCCACAACCAGGTACCGGCCGGCATGCGCCCGCTGATGACGCTGGGCTGGAGTCCGGGGCCGGCCGGGGCGACCCGGGCGCTGGCGCGCTCGGCCGGGGTCCGCCGCCCGGCGGTGCGGTGGCGGAAGCTGGCCGGGCCCTACTTCGGCAACGCGGTGGCCACGCTCACGCACCAGGGTCGCCGGGCCGCCGTGGTGATCGAGGGCACGACCAGCGAGGGCGAGCTGCGACCGGTGGCGCAACAGCAACTGAGCGGCGACGACTGAGTACCCTCTGGGCGTGGACGAGACGCTGCGCGCCGTGGAGCACGAGTTGACCGCGTTGCTGCGCCGCGGACGGGCGCTCTCCTGGGAGATCGCCCGGGAGGTCCACCCGAACCTGGAACCGAACGCGTACGGCCTGCTGCTCTGGCTGCGCCGCTCCGGGTCGATCCGG
This sequence comes from Micromonospora sp. CA-248089, assembly GCF_050948515.1. Taxonomy (NCBI): domain Bacteria; kingdom Bacillati; phylum Actinomycetota; class Actinomycetes; order Micromonosporales; family Micromonosporaceae; genus Micromonospora; species Micromonospora sp. CA-248089. The sequence goes on along the minus strand of NZ_CP192016.1, from coordinate 1,423,380 downwards.
CTCACCGACCTGGCCGCGAAGCTGGGCATCGGCAAGGGCACGCTCAGCCGCCAGATCGGCGGGCTGGAGGCGCTGGGCCTGGTCCGCCGCGATCCGGACCCGACGGACCGGCGTGCGGCCCAGCTCAGCCTGACCGAGGAGGGCACCCGGCGGTTCGACGCCGCCCGGGCCGCCCGACTCGGACAAATCCGACGTTCGCTTGAAAGCTGGCCGACCGAGGACGTGGCGGACTTCGCCCGCCTGATGCACCGCTTCAACGAGTCGCTCTGAGCCTTCCGGCGGGGAACAATCCGTACCCGGCACCGGTTGTTGCTCAAGGCAACGACTTCTGAGGTTGCCCGAGGCAACCTTTCCCCCGTTCCGGAGGCAACCCACGATGACTCAGGCGACTGCGCCCGCACGGGCGACCGGCGTCGACATGTCCCACCGGCAGATCCTGGAGGCACTCTCCGGCCTGCTGCTGGGCATGTTCGTCGCCATCCTCTCCTCCACGGTCGTCTCCAACGCGCTGCCGCGGATCATCACGGACCTGCGCGGCGGCCAGTCGGCGTACACCTGGGTGGTCACCTCAACGCTGCTGGCGACCACCGCGACCACGCCCATCTGGGGCAAGCTGTCCGACCTGTTCAGCAAGAAGCTGCTGGTCCAGATCTCCCTGCTGGTCTTCGTGCTGGGCTCGGTGCTCGCCGGGCAGGCACAGACCACCGGTGAGCTGATCGCCTGCCGGGTGGTGCAGGGCGTCGGCGCGGGCGGCCTCACCGCCCTGGCCCAGGTGATCATGGCGACGATGATCGCCCCGCGCGAGCGCGGCCGGTACAGCGGCTACCTCGGCGCGGTCATGGCCGTCGGCACCATCGGCGGCCCGCTGATCGGCGGCGTGATCGTGGACACCTCCTGGCTCGGCTGGCGCTGGTGCTTCTACGTCGGCGTGCCGTTCGCCGTGCTCGCCCTGATCGTGCTCCAGCGGACGCTGCGCCTGCCGGTGGTCAAGCGCGAAGTGAAGATCGACTGGTGGGGCGCCACCCTCATCACCGCCGCCGTCTCGCTGCTGCTCGTCTGGATCACGCTGGCCGGTGACCGGTACGACTGGATCTCCTGGCAGAGCGGCGTGATGGTGGCCGGCGCGGCGGCGCTCGGCGTGCTCGCCACCCGGGTCGAAAAGCGCGCCACGGACCCGATGATCCCGCCGCACCTGTTCCGCAACCGCACCATCACCCTCGCCGTGATCGCCAGCATCGCGGTCGGCGTCGGCATGTTCGGCGCCTCGGTCTTCCTCGGGCAGTACTTCCAGATCAGCCGCGGCGCCAGCCCGACCATGTCCGGCCTGATGACGCTGCCGATGATCGGCGGCCTGCTGGTCTCCTCGACGGTGGTCGGCCGCATCATCACCAGCACCGGCCGCTGGAAGAGCTGGCTGGTCATCGGCTCGGTGCTGCTCACCGCCGGCTTCGCGCTGATGGGCACCATGCGCGCCGACACCCCGTACTGGCACCTCGCCGTGTTCATGGCGCTGATCGGTCTCGGCGTCGGCATGAGCATGCAGAACCTGGTGCTCGCCGTGCAGAACACGGTCCGCCCGGACGAGCTCGGCGCGGCCAGCTCGGTGGTGGCGTTCTTCCGCAGCCTCGGCGGCGCGATCGGCGTCAGCGCGCTCGGCGCGGTGCTCGGGCACCGGGTCACCGGCTACATGGCCGACGGCCTGAGCCGCCTCGGCGTCCCGGCCTCCGGGTCGGGTGGGGGCGCTCTGCCGGACGTGCACACGCTTCCCGGCCCGATCCGGACCGTGGTCGAGGCCGCGTACGGGCACGCCGCCGGCGACATCTTCCTGGCCGCCGCCCCGTTCGGGCTGCTCGCCCTCGTCGCGGTGATCCTCATCCGGGAGGTGCCGCTGCGCCGCTCCAACGCCGAGCCGGTCCCCGCCGGGCAGGAGACTGCAGAGGCCGTCGCGGCCGGAACGCGGCACTGACGATGGACGCCGCGGAACGTGAGCGGTACGGCCCGCGGACCCGTCCGCTGCCCTACGAACGGGGTACGGACGGGCCACGGGTGGTGCTGGTCGGCGTGGACGGCAGCCGCACCTCGATGCGCGCCGCCGCGTACGCCGCCGGACTGGCCCGGCGGCAGGGCGCGACCCTGGTGGCGGTCTTCGTCAGCTCGCCCACGTCGTACAGCGCGATGCTCTCCGGCGTGGTGGCCGGGGCGGTCCAGCAGACCCACGACGAGCTGGCCGACGAGCTGCGCGCGGAGTGCCGGCGCGGGGCCGAGGAACTGGACCTGCCGGTGACGTTCCTGTGCCGGCGCGGCGACGCCTACACCGAGCTGTGCCGGGCCGCCGACGAGCACCGCGCCGACATGGTCGTGGTCGGTTCCTCCGAGCAGGCCGGGCACAAGCTGGTCGGCTCGGTCGCCACCCGGCTGGTCCGCACCGGCCGCTGGCCCGTCGTCGTGGTCCCCTGAGAGGTAAGGAGGGGCCCCCTGTTAACGCCTCGCGTTGCACAAGGGGCCCCTCTTAACATCTGCGCCCATGACCTGGAGAGCACCCGAGATCGACCGCCGCCACGAGCCTTTCGTCGCCGACGAGCGCACCATGCTGCAGGGCTGGCTCGACCTGCACCGCGACACCCTGGTGCACAAGTGCGCCGGGCTGACCGCCGAGCAACTGCGCACGCCCAGCGTGGAGCCGTCCGGGCTGACCCTGCTCGGCCTGGTCCGGCACATGGCCGACGTGGAGCGCTGGTGGTTCCGCCACCGCGCCGCCGCCCTGGAGTTGCCCGACCTCTACGACTACAGCACCGACCCGGACGCCGACCTCAACGACATCGCCGACGCCGACCCGGCCGAGGCGTTCGCCACCCTGCGGGCCGAGATCGAGGCAGCCGACCGGGCCGTCGCCGAGCTGCCGCTGGAGCACACCTTCGAGCACCGTCGGGGCGACACCGTCAACGAGATCAGCCTGCGCTGGGTGTACGTGCACATGATCGAGGAGTACGCCCGGCACAACGGCCACGCCGACCTGATCCGGGAGCGCATCGACGGCGTCACCGGCTGCTGACCGGCTCAGTACGCCAGCGCCGCCCGCAGGTACCGCAGGTCGGCCGGGCCGCTCCAACGGTGCGCGGACAGACCCGCCACCCGAGCCCCGGCCACCGCGCGGTCCTCGTCGTCGACGAACAGCACCCGCCCCGGTGGCGTCTCCAGCGCCTCGCAGGCGGCCTGGAAGTACTCCTTCGCCGGCTTGTGCACCCCGACGACCGAGGAGTTGACGATCACGTCCAGCTCGCCGGTCAGGTCCAGCGCCGCCAGGTCGGCGTCGAGCAGGTCGGTGGCGTTCGTGCCGAGCCCGACCCGGATGCCCGCGGCCCGCACCTCGCGGACGAACGCCAGCACCTCCGGGTCGACCTCGCCGCGGTAGCTCTGCCACTCCTGGACCGCCGCACGGGCCCGATCCACGCCGACCACGGGGGTCAGCGCGTCGGCCACGCTCACCATCCACTGGGCGTGGCTGACCTGGCCGGTGAGCACCGGCTGGAGCAGTCCCCAGGACATCGCGATCTCACCGAGGACACCCTCGGTCAGCCCGTACTCCCGCTCGACGCCGGCGGCCACCGCCGGGTCCCAGCGGCGCAGCACGCCGTCGAAGTCCAGCAGGAGCGCCGTGGCGCGTTCCCGACTCACTCGCTCGTCACCTGTTCCTCGTCGTCGGCCCGGTTGAGCCGCTGGCTGATCACCTGGGTCACACCGGCGCGCATGGTCACTCCGTAGAGCGCGTCGGCGATCTCCATGGTCCGCTTCTGGTGCGTAATCACGATGAGCTGGCTCTTCTCCCGCAACTGCGCCAGCAGCGTGATCAGGCGGCCCAGGTTCACGTCGTCGAGCGCCGCCTCCACCTCGTCCATGATGTAGAACGGGCTGGGCCGGGCGCGGAAGATCGCCACGAGCATCGCCACCGCGGTCAGCGACCGCTCCCCGCCGGAGAGCAGCGAGAGCCGCTTGATCTTCTTGCCCGGAGGGCGGGCCTCGACCTCGACACCGGTGGTGAGCAGGTCCTCCGGGTCGGTGAGCACCAGCCGGCCCTCGCCGCCGGGGAACAGCACCGTGAAGACCTGCTCGAACTCCCGGGCGGTGTCCTCGAAGGCGCTGGCGAAGACCTCCAGGATCCGGTCGTCCACGTCCTTGACCACGGTGAGCAGGTCGCGCCGCGTGGCCTTGAGGTCCTCCAGCTGCTCGGAGAGGAACTTGAAGCGCTCCTCCAGCGCCGCGAACTCCTCCAGCGCGAGCGGATTCACCTTGCCCAGCAGGGCCAGTTCCCGCTCCGCCTTGGCGGCCCGCTTCTCCTGTACCGGGCGCTCGTAGCGGACCGGCTCCGGCACCGGCCGGCCGTCCTTCTCGGCGAGCGCCACGTCCGCGTCGGTGGGCGGCACCAGCCGGTCCGGGCCGTACTCGGCGACGAGCGTGGCCACGTCCAGCCCGAAGTCCTCGGCGGCCTTCGCCTCCAGCTGCTCGATGCGCATCCGCTGCTCGGCGCGGGCCACCTCGTCGCGGTGCACCTGGCTGGTGAGCCGCTCCAGCTCGGCGGCGAGGCGCTTGGCCGCGCCGCGTACCTCGGACAGCTCGGCCTCGCGGGCGGCGCGTTCGCGGGCGACGGCGTCGCGGTGCTCCTCGGCCCGGGCGATGGAGACGGTGAGCCGGGTGAGCGCCTCGCGGGCGCCGCCGACCACGGCCCGGGCGATCTGGGCGCCGCGGGTGCGGGCCGCGCGCCGGGCCGCGGCGCGCTCCCGCGCCGCGCGTTCGGCGGTGGCCTGCCGGGCCAGCGAGTCGGCCCGTCCGGCGATCGAGGCCACCCGTTCCTCGGCGGTACGCACCGCGAGCCGGACCTCCATCTCGTTCTGCCGTGCCTGCGGCACCATGGCGGCGAGCTGGTCCCGCTCCTCGGTGGACGGTTCGGCGTCGATCGGGGTGGCCTCGGCCAGCCGCAGCCGTTCCTCCAACTCGGCCAGTGCCGCCAGATCCCGTTCCCGGGCCGCCTCGGCGCGGGCGCGGGACTCGCCGAGCCGGTCGGTCTCCGCCTTGGCCGAGCGGGCGGCGGCGCCCAGTTCGGCCAGGCGCCGCGCGGCGGCGTTGCGGTGGCTCTCCGCCTCCCGCTTGGCGGCGGCCGCGTGCTGCACGGCCTCCTTGGCGGCGGCCACCTCGGCGCGCGCCTCGGCGAGCTGTTCGCGCAGCTCGGCGGCGGTGCGTTCGGCGGTGGCCCGGTTGGTCCGCGCCTCCTCGACGGCGGCCTGCACCTCGATGAAGCTGGGCGCCTTGGCCGACCCGCCCGCCGCCGCGTACGCACCGACCACGTCGCCGTCGGGGGTGACCGCGCGCAGCTCCGGGTTCGCGGCCACGAGCGCGGACGCGGCGGCCAGGTCGTCGACGAGCGCCACGTCGCGCAGCGCCCGGTGCACGGCCGGGCGGATCGCGGGCGAGCACTCCACCAGGTCCGGGGCCCAGCGGGCGCCCTCGGGCAGCTTCGGGCGCAGCGCGTCGGCGGAGCCGTCCATGCCCGGCCCGGCGGGGCTGCCGACGAGCAGCCCGGCCCGGCCGGCGTCGGAGATCTTGAGCAGCCGCATCGCCTCGACCGCTTCGTCCACGCCGCTGACCGCCACCGCGTCGGCCAGGCCGCCCAGCGCGGCGGCGAGCGCCGCCTCGTCACCGGGCGCGACGGTGAGCAGCCCGGCGAGGCTGCCGAGCAGGCCGGGCACCTGGTCGGCGCGGGCCAGCAGTTCCCCGGCGCCGTCCTTGCGGCGCAGGCCCATGGCGAGCGCCTCCTCGCGGGCCTTCCAGGTGGCGGCGTCCTTCTCGGCGGCGCGCTCCCCGTCGGCAAGGCTGCGCACCGCGGCCTGGGCCCGCTCGTGGACGGCCACCGCCTCGTCGTGCCGGGCGTCCAGGTCGGCGTTGTCCCGGTCCGCCTCGGTCGACTGTTCGGCCACCGCGTCCAGATCGGCCTGCGCCTTCTCGGCCCGGCTCATCGCGTCGGTGTGCGCGGCGGCGAGCCGTTCGATCTCCTCGCCGGCGCTCGTGGTCCGCGCCCGGGCGGAGTTGACCTGCCCGGTGAGGCGGGCCAGCCCTTCCCGCCGGTCGGCGATGGCCTTGGCCGCGGCGACCAGTTCCCGTTCGGCGGCGGCGAGCTGGCGTTCCAGTTCCTGGCGGTGCTCGACCGCCTCGGCCAGCCGGATCTGGTCGTCGGTGAGCGCGGCCCGCAGCTCCTCCTCCTGCTCGCGGATCCGCCGCGACTCCGCCTCCAGCTGCTCCGGGTCGCGTCCGGGGCGCTCGTCGTCACCGGCGGAGCTGAGGTGACGCAGCCGTTCCCGGGCCAGTTGCTCGATCGAGCGGAACCGCTCCTGGAGGGCGGAGAGGCGATACCAGGTGTCCTGCGCCGCCGCGAGCAGCGGGGCGTCCTCGGCCAGCGCCGCCTCCAGCTCACCGAGGCGGCCCTGCACCTCGCCGTGCTCGGCCTCGACCAGCTCGCGCCGCTCGCGCAGCGCGGTCTCGTCGGCGATCTCCCGGTCCAGCGTGGTCCGCAGCGTGTGCAGGTCGTCGGCGAGCAGCCGCAGCCGGGCGTCGCGCAGGTTGGCCTGGATCCCGGCGGCGCGGCGGGCCACCTCGGCCTGCCGGCCCAGCGGCTTGAGCTGGCGGCGCAGCTCGGCCGTGAGGTCGGTCAGGCGGTTGAGGTTGGTCTGCATCGCGTCGAGCTTCCGCAGCGCCTTCTCCTTGCGCTTGCGGTGCTTGAGGACGCCCGCCGCCTCCTCGATGAACGCGCGCCGGTCCTCCGGCTTGGCGTGCAGCATGCCGTCGAGCCGGCCCTGCCCGACGATGATGTGCATCTCCCGGCCGATGCCGGAGTCGGACAGCAGCTCCTGGATGTCGAGCAGGCGGCAGGAGTCGCCGTTGATCTCGTACTCGCTCTCGCCGGAGCGGAACATCCGGCGGGTGATGGAGACCTCGGTGTACTCGATCGGCAGCGCGCCGTCGGTGTTGTCGATGGTGAGGGTGACCTCGGCCCGGCCCAGCGGGGCCCGCCCGGCGGTGCCGGCGAAGATGACGTCCTCCATCTTGCCGCCGCGCAGCGCCTTGGCGCCCTGCTCGCCGAGCACCCAGGCGATGGCGTCGACGACGTTGGACTTGCCGGAGCCGTTCGGGCCCACCACGCAGGTGATCCCGGGCTCCAGCTTCAACGTCGTGGCGGAGGCGAAGGATTTGAATCCCTTCACCGTCAGGCTCTTGAGATGCACCTTCTCGATCCTCGTCCGGTGGCCGCCGTACCGTCGCCGGCTGCGCGGACCTGGTGAACCCGCAGACTAACCCGGGACCGGGACGCCGTCGCCACGCGACCCACCCGAGGGCCCGGCTGTCCGATTTCCGCCCGGCGGTCGCGGACGGAACGGAAATGCATGATCACAATTACCGGGCGCAATTCCGGGCGGTTCCGCAAGATCGAGAATTGCGGCGCCGCCGACGAAAAGGGGTACGCACATGGCTGCGCGCCGGCACTTGAGTGTCGGCGCGCTTTTCGGTGTGGTGCGATTCAGTTTTCCGGGAACTGGAGATCAGGTCAGCGCGGGCTCGGCCAGACGGAGGAGGTCATCCGCCTCCGCCGCTGCCGCCGCAAGCCGATCGTTGTCGGCACGCAGACGCGTGATCTCGAACTCCAGTGCCTGAACCCTGGCACGCAGTCGGGTGACCTCGTCGAGCAGGCGCCGGTCGGGCGCTGCACTTACGTGGCCGTAGAGGGCCTTCGCCATGCTGACTCCTTGATGTGCGCTGCCGGAAAGGCCGGCCAACGCGCGCCCATGATGTTCGCGGCTGCCATTCCCACTGCATCGGGGCATGGCTGGGCGCGACTGGCGACACCTACATATTGAGCCGAAACCCCCTCCTTCGTCAAGTTGACCAAGGCCGTAGATCATCTCCACGTCGGCCGGTCCACTCGCCGGGGGGCTGCCAGAAGGCGCGGACACGCTCTGTCCGGACGCCTTTACTGTACGCCGGAAATGTGTGAACGACTCATCCTCGCCGCCGGCTTCGCCTTAACTCTTTCTTAGCCACGTTGCCGCAGCTCCGAGCGCACCCGTAGCGTCACCCGGGCCCGCAACCGACCCGTGGAGGGGACAGGCGTGTACCGCTGGAACGACCCGATCGAACCGGAGGGCGCCCGCCGGCGTCCCGAGCCGCCGACCGACGAGGGTCCGGCGTGGCTCAGCGACCGGCCCGAACCGCGGTCGTCGTACCTGTTCGGGGACGCCGCGCAGCAGCCGCCCGCCGGCTCCTACCCGCCGCCCCGCGACCGGTGGAACGGCGAGGAGCAGCCCACCACCGCGTGGCAGGGCCAGGAGCCCGCGTGGCAGGGCCAGGAGCCCGCGTGGCAGGGCCACGAGCAGCCCGCGGCCTGGCCGGGCCGGGAACAGCCCGCCTGGCAGGGCCACGACCAGCCGGCCGGCGGCTGGGAGCAGCCCGCCGCGACCTGGCAGCCGGCGACCGACGCCCCGGCCGACGACCGGCGGCGCCGAAGCGGCGCCTGTCCCGGCCGTTGGTGATCGGCGGGGCCGCCGCCGCGGCGACGCTCGTGGTGAGCCTCGGCGTGGGCGCCGTCCTGCTGCCCGGCGACGACCAGGGCACGAAGCGCACCTCCGCCGACGCGCCGGTGGCCGCCGCGCCGCAGGCGCCCGACGGGACCGAGGAGGGGCCCGCCGACGCGCTCGCCCCCGAGTCGGCCAGCCCGTCGGCCGTACCGACCACCGCCGCGCCGAGTCCGTCGAAGAAGGCCACCCCGAAGCCGAGCCGCAGCACCGCCCCGTCGCGGCAGCAGGAGCGCAGCAGCGCACCGAGCGGCGGCGGGTCGAGCGGATCGAGCGGCGGCTCCACGAGCACCAAGGCCACCGCCACGACCGGGCTCAGTGCCGAACTCCAGAAGGTCGTCACGATCGTCAACCAGGAGCGGGCGAAGGCCGGCTGCAAGGCGCTGACCGTGAACGCCAAGCTGAACCTGGCCGCCCAGCGGCACAGCCAGGACCAGGCCGACCACAAGAAGATGGACCACACGGGCAGCGACGGCAGCCAGCCCTGGGACCGGGTCAAGGCGGCCGGCTACAGCTACCGCATGGTGGGCGAGAACGTGGCCTGGAACTACCAGACTCCGGCGGCGGTCATGGAGGGCTGGATGAACTCCGAGGGCCACCGCAAGAACATCCTCAACTGCTCGTACACCCAGATCGGGGTGGGCGTGGCGCGCAGCAACGGGCCGTACTGGACGCAGGTCTTCGCCACCCCGGCCTGACCGCGCGTCGTGACCGGCCCGGCGCTCGTTGACCCATCGGGGGCGGCGCCGGGCCGCCCGCGTCCGGGGAGCTGTCGATGCGGATCCGGCCGGGGTGGGCCGTGCCGCGCTCCCGGCCGGCTCACGTCCGCCGACGTGGCCCGCGCCGGGGCGTGGCGCTCGCGCTGATCGCGCTGCTGATCGCTCCGGTGCCGGCGTGCCGCCGGCCGCTCACCCCGCCCGGTGCGCCCACGCCCTGGCCGGCCGCGCAGGCCGGCAGCTGGCGGTGGCAGTGGCAGCTCACCGCCCCGGTGGACGTCGCTGTCGACGCCGACGTCTTCCTCCTCGACCCGGTGGCGGCCACCTCGGCCGAGACCGCGGCGCTGCGCGAGCGGGGCCGCCGGCTGGTCTGCCAAGTCCGGGTCGGGACGTACGCCGCCGGCGACCCGGACGCCACCCGCTTCCCCGCCGCCGTACGCGGCGCGGCGGTGCCGGGGCGACCGGGAAGCCGATTCCTCGATGTACGGCGCTGGGACGCGCTCTCGCCGGTGCTGGCCGACCGGTTCCGGCTGTGCCGGGGCAAGGGCTTCGGCGCGGTGGCGCTGGCCGACGCGGACGGCTACCGGTACCGCTCCGGTTTCCCGCTGGACTTCGACGACCAGTTGCTGTTCAACCGCCGGCTGACCGGGCTGGCCCGCAAGCTCGACCTCTCCCCCGGTCTGGTCGACGACGTGGCGCAGGTGGCCGCGCTGGCGCCCGACTTCGACTTCGCGGTCAACCAGGAGTGCGTACGCCGCCGCGAGTGCGCGAAGCTGCTGCCGTTCGTCGACGCCGGCAAGCCGGTCTTCCACGTCGAGTACACGGGCGAGCCGGCGGACTTCTGCGTCACCTCGGTCGGCTACGGCTTCGCCTCGATCCGCAAGGACCGGCAGCTGGACTCGTGGCGGGAGCCGTGCGCGCTGCCGTGACACCGCGGCGCCCCCGCCCGTCGGCAAGCGGGGGCGCCGGGGTACGGGCTCAGCCGGTGGGCGCGCCGGTGGCCGGGGTGGTGGCCTCCCCGCCGCGCGGCGACGGCACCCCCGCGTGTTCCGCGCTCAGCGGAGTGGCCAGGTCCTCCAGCGACCTGCCCTCGGCCTTGACGCCGAGCGTCAGCTCCACCAGCCCACCGATGATCATGACGGTGGCGCCGATGGCGAACGCCAGCACCGTCTGACCGACCTCACCGCTGCCGACCAGCTTGGCGAAGAGCAGCGGGCCGGTGATGCCACCGGCGGCGGTGCCGATCGCGTAGAAGAACGCGATCGCCATGGCCCGGGTCTCCATCGGGAAGATCTCGCTGACCGTCAGGTACGCGGCGCTCGCGCCCGCCGAGGCGAAGAACAGCACCGCGCACCAGCAGGCGGTCATGGTCACCGCGCTCAGCACGCCGGAGTGGAACAGCCAGGCGGTGCCGAGCAGCAGCACGCCCGAGCCGATGTACGACCCGGCGATCATCGGCACCCGGCCCACGGTGTCGAACAGCCGGCCCAGCAGCAGCGGGCCGAGCAGGTTGCCGACCGCGATCACCGCGAAGTAGTAGCCGCTGTTGCCCGGCGGGACGTCGAAGAACGTCTCCAGGATCTGGGCGAACCCGAACGTGATCGCGTTGTAGAGGAACGCCTGGCCGATGAAGAGCGCGAAGCCCAGCGTGGCCCGTTTCGGGTAGCGGCGGAACAGCGTCCGGGCGATCTCCAGGAAGTTCGTGCTCTTCCGCTGCCGGATCTCGATGTAGTTGTCCGCCTCGGCGAGGTCGTTGCCGGTCTCCCGTCTCACCTCGGCCTCGACCGAGTCCACGAGGCGGTTGGCCTCGTCGGCGTGGCCGTGGATGAACAGCCACCGTGGGCTCTCCGGTACGTGCCGGCGGACCAGCAGGATCACCACGCCGAGCACCGCGCCCAGGCCGAACGCCACCCGCCAGCCGAGGTTCGTCGGGAGGCCGTTGAGCAGCGGTACGGTCAGCAGCGCGCCGAGCGCCGCGCCGAGCCAGAAGGTGCCGTTGATGATGATGTCGATGCGACCGCGGTGGCGGGCCGGGATCAGCTCGTCGATCGCCGAGTTGATGGCGGCGTACTCACCGCCGATGCCCATGCCGGTGAGGAACCGGAACAGGAAGAACCACCAGGTGTCGAACGACAGCGCGGTGAGCGCGGTGGCGACCAGGTACAGCCCGAGCGTCAGCAGGAACAGCTTCTTGCGGCCGAACCGGTCGGTGAGCCACCCGAACAGGAGCGCTCCGGTGCAGGCGCCCGCCACGTAGAGCGCGGCGGCCAGGCCGGTGACCTGGCTCTGGGTGATGTCCAGGCCGCTGCCGGGCTCGGCGAGCGTGCCGGAGAGGTTGCCGACGATCGTCACCTCGAGCCCGTCGAGGATCCAGACGGTGCCCAGACCGATGACGATCATCCAGTGCCAGCGGGACCACGGCAGCCGGTCGAGGCGGGCCGGGACGTTGGTCCGTACGGTGCCGGTGGCGGCGTCGGTGCTCACGACGCCCTCCGGGGGGATGCGGAGGCCGGGGCACGACGGGCCGCCGGCGATAGCTCTTCGTCCATGGCCGCCCACATGCCCCGGCGCCCGGTGGGTTAATCCCGGCTAGCCGGGTCGACACTCCACGACGGCGCCGACACTCTAGGTGACGCCATGACTGAAGAGATGCACGGAAAGCGATATACCTGAGAGTCATAGTTATGACTCTCAGGTATATCGCTCAATAGTGGATGCCGTCTCCGCCGCCGGCACAGGCTGGACCGGGTGTCAAGGCACGACGGCCAGCTCTGGTGCCGGGGCGGGCGGCGGCTCGACCGCAGGGACAGGCCGGCGGCGGCGCATGAAGCGCGGCGCCCACCAGTTCGCGTCGCCCAGCAGCGTCATCACCGAGGGCAGCACGACCGCCCGGATGATCGTGGCGTCCAGCAGGATCGCCGCCGCCAGGCCGATGCCGAGCTGCTTGAAGTCGATCATGCTGAGCGTGGCGAAGATGGAGAACACCGCCACCATCACCACCGCCGCGCTGGTCACCACACCGGCCGAGGAGGTGATGCCGTGCGCCACCGCCTCCCGGTTGGGCATGCCCCGGTCGACCGCCTCGCGGATCCGGCTGACCACGAAGACGTGGTAGTCCATGGACAGTCCGAAGAGGACCACGAACAGGAACAGCGGCAGCCAGGTGACGATCGCGTCCATCGAGGTGAAGCCGAGCAGCCCTTCCGCCCAGGTGCTCTGGAAGACCAGCACCAGCAGCCCGTACGCGGCGCCGGCGGAGAGCAGGTTGAGCATGATCGAGGTCAGCGCCACCACCACCGACCGGAACGTCCACGCCATCACCAGGAACGTCAGCGCCAGCACGAACGCCGCGACGATCGGCAGCTTCGCCCAGATGTGGGCGGCGTAGTCCTCGCTGGCGGCCACGCCGCCGCCGACCGCGAACTCCACGCCCGGGATCCCGCCGAGCGTGGCCGGGACCAGGTCCTCGCGCAGCTCGTGCAGCGACCGGGACGCCTCGTCGGAGCGGCTGGCGTGCGGTGTGGCCACCTCGAGCACCGACACCCGCCGGTCCGCCGACACCTGGATCTCCGGGCCGTCCCCCTCGGCCGGCGCGAAGAGTGGGTCGGCGGCGGTGCGGCCGGCCAGGTCGGTGAGCGCGGCCCGCACCCGGTCGGCCTGCTCGGCGGGCGCGCGCACGGCGACGGTGTGGCTGGTGCCGTTGCTCGGGAAGGCCGTGGTGAGCCGGTCGTACGCCTGCATGGCCGGCGTGGTGCGCGGCACGTCCTCCGCGCCGGGGAACTTCAGCTTCATGCCGAGCGCGGGTGCGGCCAGCGCGAGCAGCAGCGCGACCGAGATCAGCAGCGTGGCCACCGGCGCGCGCAGCGCCGGCTTGAGCACCGCCGGCCAGAACCGGGGCCGGGCCGGCTGCCCGTCCCGCCCGGTGCGCGGCGCGGTGAGGCGCCACAGCAGCGGCACCCGCGGCCGGTCCACCCAGCGGCCGAGCTTCGCCAGCAGTGCCGGCAGCACGGTCAGGGAGCCGATCACGGCGACCGCCACCACCAGGATCGAGCCGACCGCCAGCGAGGAGAAGATCGCGTCCTGGGCGAGCAGCAGACCGCCCATCGAGATGATCACAGCGGTCCCGGAGACCACCACGGCGTGCCCGGAGGTCTCCGCGGCGATCTCCACCGCGTCCAGGCCGGATCGGCCCTTCGCCCGTTCCTCCCGCTCCCGCCGCACGTAGAACAGCGAGTAGTCCACCCCGACCGCCATGCCGATCAGCAGGATGACGCTCGCCGTGGTGTCGGTGGCCGGCACCAGGTGCGAGGCGAGTGTGGAGAGACCCATCGCGGCGGCCACCGAGGAGAGCGCCAGCAGCACCGGCACCCCGGCGGCGATCAGCGCGCCGAACGCGATGATCAGGATCGCCAGCGTCACCGGGAGGCTGAGCAGCTCGGCGCGCTTGAAGTCCTTGCCGAGCGTGTCGTCGAGCGCCTTGTCGATCGACGGACCGCCGACCTGCTCCACCCGCAGCTGCGGGTGCGCGTCCTGCACCTTCGCGGTGGTGTCCCGCAGCGGCTGCACCCGGTCCCCGGCGGTGCCCGGGTCGCCGGACATGGTGATCGGCACCAGCAGCGCGGTGCCGTCGCGCGACGGCATCGGCGTACCGATCGAGGCCACGCCGTCGACCTGCCGCAGCCGGTCCGCCGCGTCCTGCGCCGCGGCCTTCGCGGCGGCCTGGTCGAGCGCACCCGAGCGGGCGGTGATCAGCACGTTCTCGGTCGCCGGCCGGTCGAACCCGCCACTGTCGACGATCAGCTGCGCCCGTCCGAACTCGCCGATCGCCTGATCCTCGTCGGTGGCCTCGTTCAGCCCGGCGGCGCTGCCGCCCACGAAACACACCGCCACGAAGACCACCCACAACGCGATCGCGCGCCACGGATGCTCCGCACTCCACCGTGCCAGCCGCACGGTCACCGGTCGCCTGCCCATGTCCCGGGTTCCACCCTCCTGATGCCGGCCCTGTGCCGACCCCAGATGACGCTAGGCAGCAGGCGGGGCCCCGACATCGGGGAACGGCCCCCGCTCGTCCCCGATCCGCCCGGCGAGGTCCGCACGGCCGGAACCGGCCGCGCGGACCGGGCGGAAAAGGGCATCTCCGGGTACGCTCCGGCGCGTCTCCGGGGACCGTCGGGCGATGCACACCGGCGCAACCCCGAATCGGCTCGGGGTCATCCCCGGAGGGTGCCCCGGGGCCGCGGCTGGCATCGCGGGCAACTGTAGGAGGACCGGTTCATGAACGCCTCCCGCCGGATCGGCGCGCCGCAGCGCGGGCAGGGCTCACCCTCCCGGCCGTACGCGTTCAGCGACCGGTCGAAGTAGCCGCTCTCGCCGTTGACGTTCACGTACAGCTCGTCGAAGCTGGTGCCGCCCTGCTTGATCGCCTCGGCGAGCACGTCCCGCACGTGCCCGAGCAGCCGCAGCGCGGCCGGGCGGGTCAGCGCGTCGGCCGGCCGGGCGCCGTGCAGCTTCGCCCGCCACAGTGCCTCGTCGGCGTAGATGTTGCCCACCCCGGAGATCAGCGTCTGGTCGAGCAGCGCGCGTTTGATCTCCGTACGTTTGCGCCGCAGCGCCGCCACGAACGCCTCGTCGGAGAACTCCGGGTCCATCGGATCGCGGGCGATGTGGGCGATCTCGGCGGGCAACTCCGCCCCGCCTTCGGAGACGGACAGCCCGCCGAACGTGCGCTGATCGACGAAGCGCAGCTCCGGCCCGTCGTCGGCGAACCGGAACCGGACCCGCAGGTGCAGTTCGTCAGCCGCGCCGACCGGCTGCAGCAGCAGCTGGCCGGACATGCCGAGGTGGCCGATCACCGCGTCGCCGCTGTCCAGCGGCAGCCAGAGGTACTTGCCCCGGCGCCGCACACCGGTGACCGTCCGGCCGGCGAGCACGTCGGCGAAGTGCGCGCCACCAGGCGCGTGCCGGCGTACCGCCCGCGGGTGCCGCACCTCGACGGCGGCGATCCGCCGGCCGATCACCCACTGGGCGAGTCCCAGCCGGACGGTCTCGACCTCGGGCAGCTCAGGCACGGCCGGCGCCCGCCTCGACGTCGGTCGTGTCGTCGCGGGCCTGCGACTCGTGCCGGGCCTGCGCCTCCGCGTCCGCCTCGGCCTGCGCCTCCGCCTCGGCCTGCTCGGTGAGCGTCCGCCAGGCCGACTCGGCCGCGCGCTGCTCGGCCTCCTTCTTGCTGCGTCCCTCCGCGCCGCCGTAGCGGTTGCCGGCCACCACCACCCAGGCGGTGAACGTCTTGAGGTGGTCCGGCCCGGTGCCCTCGATCCGGTACTCGGGCACGCCCAGTCCGAGCGCGGCGGTCAGCTCCTGGAGGCTGGTCTTCCAGTCCAGCGCCGCGCCCCGGCCCGCCGACTCGGCCATCAGCGGGTCGAACAGCCGGTGGATGACGATGGCCGCGGTGTCCAGGCCGTACTGGAGGTAGATCGCGCCGAGCAGCGCCTCCAGCGTGTCGGCCAGGATGCTCGCCTTGTCCCGTCCGCCGGTCGCCTCCTCGCCCTTGCCGAGCAGCAGGTACGCGCCCAGCCCGTCCGGGCCCAGGCCACGCGCCACGTCGGCGAGCGCCCGCATGTTGACGACGCTGGCGCGCAGCTTCGCCAGCTGCCCCTCGGGCAGGTCGGGGTGGTTGTGGAACAGCGCTGTGGTGATCACCACGCCGAGAACCGAGTCGCCCAGGAACTCCAGCCGCTCGTTCGTGGGCAGGCCGCCGTTCTCGTACGCGTACGAACGGTGGGTCAGCGCGCGTTCCAGCAGGTCCGGGTCGAGCGACACCCCGAAGGCCGCCTCCAGGTGGCCGACGGGAGCACGCCGCCGCTTGTCGTTGGTCATGGTGCTACCTCGGTGTCGTGTCGGTCAGGTGCGAGATCGTGCGGGATGTCGGCGAGCAGGGAACGGACCGTCCCGGCGGCGTCACGGCGCCACAGGTGGGCGGCGAGCGCGATACCGGAGGCGACGTCCTCGGAGCCGGCCGCGCCGTGGCACACGACCACGGTGCCGCCGACCCCGAGCAGAGCCGCGGCGCGCGGGGCGCCGCCGCGTGCGGGTGGGCCGCCGGCCATGGCGTACGCGCCCTCGATGGCCTTGAGCAGGACGTTTCCGGTGAAGCCGTCGGTCACCACGACGTCGGCGCGGGCGCCGAGCGAGATGTCGTACCCCTCGACCAGGCCGACGTAGCGGCCGTCGCAGGGCAGCGGCGCGGCGGCGAGCGCGGGCGCGGCGACGCGGCGCAACCGGTCGCCCTTGCCCGTCTCGAGGCCGACGGAGAGCAGTCCGACGCGGGGTGCGGTGACGGCGTGGGCCACCGACGCGTAGGCGGCGCCGAGGAGGGCGTGCCGGGCCAGCGTGGCCGGGCCGGGTTCGAGCGTGCCGCCCACGTCGAGCAGCACCACCGGCCCCTCGACGGCGGGCAGCGTGGCGGCGAGCGCGGGACGGCGTATCCCGGTCCAGCGGCCGAGGCCGAGCGCGGCGGCGGTGACAGTGGCGCCGGTCGAACCGGCGGAGACGACCGCGTCGGCGAGTCCGTCGCGGACGGCCTGCACGGCGGTGCGTACCGTGCTCTCGCCGCGGGCGGCGGTGGGATGGTCGGCCATGCCGACGACGGTCCGCACCGGGCGGACCGTGACCCGGGCGCGCTGGGCCGGGTCGAGCGCACCGATCAGCGCGTCGGCCACCTCGATCGGGCCGACGAGCATCAGGTGCAGGGCGGGATCCGTGCGTACCGCTCGCAGAGCGCCGTCAACCACGACGGCGGGAGCATCGTCCCCGCCGAGGAGGTCGACGGCGATCCGCGCGGTGCCCGGCTCCGACGGTCCGCCGACCATGAGCCGGTCGGCGGTGGCGGGAGCCGGGGCACCGGGCGAGAGCCTTGGTGCGCGCGTCACCCGACCGGTGGTCGGGGACGTCACTCGGCGGCCGGATCAGACGTCGAGGACCTGACGGCCGTTGTAGGTGCCGCAGACGGAGCAGGCGGCGTGCGGCAGCTTGGCCGACTTGCACTGCGGGCAGGCCACGGTCGCCACCGCCGAGGCCTTCCAGTTCGCCCGGCGGGCGCGGGTGTTGCTGCGCGACATCTTGCGCTTGGGGACGGCCACGGTTCTTACTCCTCTGTACGGGTCAGTTGCGTCAGGCTCGCCCAACGCGGGTCGACCTGCTGATGGCTGTGGTCGGCCGGCAGATCGTCCCAGTGCACCCCACACTCGGGGCACAGGCCTGGGCAGTCCTCCCGGCAGAGCGGGTTCGTCGGCAGCGCCAGCACCACCGCGTCCCGCAACGCCGGTTCCAGGTCGATCAGATCGCCCTGCATCCGGCCCACCTCGTCCTCCTCGGTCGTGTCGTCCGTGGTGCTGTTCTCGTACGCGTACAGCTCCTGGATCGTCACGGCCAACGAGTCGTCGATCTCGCGCAGGCAGCGGCCGCACTCGCCCTTGACGGGACCGGTGACGGTCCCGGAGACGAGTACGCCCTCGGACACCGACTCCAACCTCAGGTCGAGGTCGAGGTCCGCGCCCTCCGGCACGCCGATCAACTCCACGCCGAGGTCCGCCGGTGCCGGCACGACCCGCTTGTGCGTACGCAACGCGCCAGGTCGGCGCGGCAGTTCCCTCGTGTCGAGGACCAGCGGCGACCTGGGGTTGAGTGTGCTCGGCGAGTGTTTGGGCATAGTCAGACTCCGGCCGTTGAGAGGCCGACAAAGAAGGTTACCTGCCAGGTGGGCGGACCGTCGAACCGGGGGTTCGCCTCCGGCGCGACGGCAGCCGGCTGTCGGCGACCGGCCCGCGCGCCGCTCAGAAGGGTAGCGGGCGGTCCGCCTCGTCCCCGGCGAAGGTGCCGATCTCCCGCAGCGCGTGCATCTTGTCCCGGCCGCGCTCTATCGAGGCCAGCGCCCGGGTGAGGAACTGCTCGAAGTTCGCCAGCGCGGTGTCGACGTAGTCGTCCACCTCCTCGCGGAGGCGCTGCGCCTCGGCCCGCGCCTCGGCGATGATCCGGGCGCCCTCGTGCTCGGCCGAGACGGTGATCTCGTTGACCGAGACGAGCCGGGCGTGTTCCGCCTCACCCTCGCTGATGATCCGGTCGGCCTCGCGCTTGCCGGCCTCCATGATCTTGTCCCGCTCCTCCAGCAGCGCCGCGGCCCGGCGCAGGTCGGCGGGAAGCTCCGCGCGCAGCTCGTCGAGCGCGGCGATCATCTCGCCGCGGTCGACCATGCAGTTGTTGCGCGACATCGGGACGGAGCGGGCCTGCTCCACCATGGCGATCATTTCGTCGATGCGATCGAGCGGGTCCACCGGTACCTCACTCCTGTCTTCGTCGGCCGCCCTCCATCATGCGGCCTCGCGCCCGGTCCCGGCGCTGCAGACATCATGTCGCGCCCGAGCCACAAGCACCCCACCCGCCCCACCCGGCGCGTCGCCCACCCCCGGCGGAGGGTCAGGGGCGGAGGCGGGCAGAGAGCTGCTCGCGGACCAGGTCGGGGACGTGGGCGGAGATGTCGCCGCCCCACTTCGCCACGTCCTTGATCAGGCTGGACGAGATGAACGAGTAGAGCGGGTTGGTCGGCATGAACAGCGTCTCCACGCCGGCCAGGCCGATGTTCATCTGGGCCATCTGCAGCTCGTAGTCGAAGTCGCTCACCGCACGCAGGCCCTTGATCAGCACACTCGCCTGCTGCGCGCGGCAGAAGTCGACGAGCAGGCCGCGGAACGACTCCACCCGGACGTTGTCGTACGAGGCGGTGACCTCGTGGAGCATGTCGATCCGCTCCTCGACCGTGAACAGGCCCTGCTTCGACTGGTTGACCAGCACTCCGACGATCACCTCGTCGAACAGCCGGCTGGCCCGGCCGATGATGTCGAGGTGTCCGTTGGTGACCGGGTCGAACGAGCCTGGGCACACCGCACGTCTCATGATCGGCGACCGTACCAAAGAGTGGTCTCGCCGTAACGTCTGCTGCGCTCCGGAGTGACACCTTCCACCCACGTGACCGGTCCGGTACGGCTGGACCGCTCGACGACCACCAGGGCGTCCGGGGCGAGCCACCCGCCGTCGACCAGCGCCGCCAGCATCGCGGTGATCTCGGCGTCCGGCACCGCGTACGGCGGATCGGCGAAAACCACGTCGTACGGCCCGCCGTCGGGGCCGGCCGCCAGCACGCCGGCGACCTTGCCGGTGACCAGGCGGGCGGCCGGCGCGGCCCGCAGCGCGGCGATGTTCTCCCGGATCACCCGGGCGGCCCGCGCGTCGGACTCGACGAGCAGCACGTGGGCCGCGCCCCGCGACAGCGCCTCCAGACCGACCGCGCCGGAACCCGCGTACAGGTCGGCGAAACGGGCCCCGTCCAGGTCGACGTGGGAGTGCACCGCGCTGAACAGCGCCTCGCGGACCCGGTCGGAGGTTGGCCGGGTGCCGGCACCCGGTGGCGCGGCGATCCGCCGGCCGCCGAGCGTGCCGGCCACGATCCGGGTCACCGTCGCTCCCTGCGCATGCCCCGACGCTACGCGACGCCGCGAGGCGGGCACGACGTACCCGGCGCGACGATCGGTGACTCGACGTACATCAATGATCTCGAATACATAACGGACCCTTTACGACCCTTCGATCACGGTGACGCCCGCACTGTCGATCTCGCTAGGGTCTGGCCCGATTGCCGAGCGGACGCGTGGCTCCGGTCCCACCGCCCGGTCTCTCCCATCCTCCCCTCGTCAGGAGTAGGCGTGAACCGTCTCCACCTCCGGCGTGCCGCCGTCCTCACCGCCGGCGCGCTGCTCGGCCTCGCGGGCGTCGGCACCGTCGCCGGCCCGGCCGCCGCCCACCACCCCGAACCGTCCGGCAGCTACTGCGCCGCCGAGAACGGCACCGTCACCGTGACCTGGTCGGTGATCAGCAGCGAGACCGACATCTCCGGCCGCATCACCACTGTCGAATCCACGGTGCCCGGCCCGATCAGCGGCGGGCTGGCGGTCGGCGCGGAACTCAAGCCGGCCGGCCAGGGCCCGCTGACCGGCACCCAGACCCACACGTTCGCCGGCCCGATCCCGGAGCTGAAGCTGACCGTGGCCGCGCACTGGGAGCGGGGCCGCAAGTCGCACGACGGCCAGCGCACGGTGGTGGCCCGTCCGGGTCGCGACTGCGCGACGCAGAGCCCGTCACCGTCGCCCAGTACGCCGTCGAGCCCCACCCCCACGCCGAGCACGCCCGCCTCGCCGACCCCGACGCCGTCGGCGTCCGTCCCGCCGAGCCCGTCCACCCCGCCGACGCCGTCCGCCCCGCCGGCCGAGCCCGCCGAACCGGTCTTCAAGCTGGACCAGGACTGCGACTCGATGACCTTCATCGTGGAGAACCCGGCCGACGGCATCGCCTTCACCGCCACGTTCACCACCGAGAAGGGCGAGAGCAGGAAGCTCGTCTCCGAACCGGGCAAGTCCGGCTCGGTCGAGTTCGCGGCGTACCGGGGCCTCACGGTCACCGTGAAGTACGACGTGGTCCAGGAGTCCGAGACCATTCCGTACACCGCGCCGCGGGACTGCTCCGGGCAGGGCGGCGGGCTGCCGGTCACCGGCCCGGCCGTGGGCGCGGTCGCCGGTGGCGCGGTGCTGCTGCTGGCCGCCGGCGCGGTGCTGTTCGTGGTGGCCCGTCGCCGCCGGATCCGCTTCACCGCCTGATCCGCCGATCTCGCTGATCCGCACCGAGGGCGCGTCGACCACCCGGTCGGCGCGCCCTCGCCGTGGGTACGGCGGTCAGACCGCGTCGAGCACAGACGTGATCGCGACCGGATCGACCTCGGCCTGGTTGGTCAGCAGGACGAGCCGCTCGTCGGAGCCGGGCAGCCAGGCGGCGAACGCCTTGTAGCCACCGTTGTCCCCGGAGTGGTGCAGCGCCCGCCGGCCGGCCAGCGGGCCGACGAAGAACCCGTAGCCGTACGCCTCGTCGGGCCGCCCGGTCGGCGCGTGCGGTGCGGTCATCGCCGCCACCGAGGCCGGGGCGAGCAGCCGGCCCCGGCGCGGTACGTCGAGCCAGGTGAGCAGGTCCGCCCCGGTGCACCAGACGTCACCCGCGCCCATGCTGACGGTCTCCAGGTCCCACGACGGCACCGGCCGGCCGCTCTCGTGTCCGGTCGCCACGTCCGGCCGCCCGTCGCCGGCACCGGCGAAGCTGCCCGTCATGCCCAGCGGCGCGAAGACCTCCTCGGCGAGGAAATCGGCGTACGGCCGGTCGGCCACCCGCTCGACGGTCCGGGCCAGCAACACGTAGCCGGGGCTGCTGTAGTGCCACCCGGTTCCGGGCCGGAACAGTGGCGGCAGCGCCGCGAACCGGTCGAGCAGGTCGTCCGGCTCGGCCGGCCCGTGCAGGTCGATCGCCGGGTAGTCCTCCCAGTGGCCCAGGCCGGACGTGTGGGTGAGCAGGTGGTGCAGCGTGATGCCGGACCACTGCGGCGGCGGCGTGCCGGGCAGCCACCGGGTGACCGGGTCGGACAGGCTCACCGCTCCCCGCTCGGCGAGCAGCAGCACCGCCACTGCGGCCATCTGCTTGCTGATCGAGGCGATCTGGAACCGCGTCGCCGGGGTGCAGCGCCGGCCGGACGCCTCGTCGGCGACTCCGGCGACCCGGTCCACCAGAAGCTCGTCACCTCGGGCCAGAAGCAGCACACCGCGTTCGGGTGATGGTGTCGACATCTGCGCGAGCCTAGGCACACGACGTGCGTGCCGCTGCCCCGCGACCGCGCCGGCCGCCGTCAGCCCTTCTCCAGGTATTCGGCGCGTTCCTCGTCGACGAGCGCGGCCACCGACGCCGCCAGCGCCGGGTGCCGGGCCAGATCCGGGTCGTCCTCGACCAGTTCGATCGCCTCGGCCCGCGCGTCGCGGATCAGCTCGGCGTCGCGCAGCAACGACAGCAGCCGCAGGTGCGAGCGCCGGCCGGACTGGGTCGCGCCGAGCACGTCACCCTCGCGACGCTGCTCCAGGTCGAGTTCGGCGAGCTTGAACCCGTCGGCGGTGGAGGCGACCGCGTCCAGCCGCTCCCGCGCCGACGAGCCCTCGGCTGCCTCGGTGACCAGCAGGCAGAGACCGGCCGCCGAACCCCGGCCGACCCGGCCGCGCAACTGGTGGAGCTGGGAGACGCCGAACCGGTCGGCGTCCAGCACGATCATCACCGTCGCGTTCGGCACGTTCACGCCGACCTCGACCACAGTGGTCGCGACGAGCACGTCCAGCTCGCCGTCGGCGAACGCGCGCATCACCGCGTCCTTCTCGTCGGCCGGCAGCCGCCCGTGCAGCACCCCGATCCGCAGCCCGTGCAGCGGCCCCTCGGCCAGCAGCGGCGCCACCTCGGTCACCGCCAGCGGCGGCCGGCGGCCGTTGTCGTCCTCCCGCGGCGCCTCCTCGTCCGACACCGGCCCTTCACCGATGCGCGGGCACACCACGTACGCCTGGTGGCCCTTGGCGACCTCCTCGCGCAGCCGGCGCCACGCCCGGTCGAGGAACGCCGGCTTCTCGGCGGCCGGGACCACGTGCGAGGCGATCGGCGAGCGGCCCTGCGGTAGCTGGGACAGCGTGGAGGTCTCCAGATCGCCGTAGACGGTCATCGCCACGGTGCGCGGGATCGGGGTGGCGGTCATCACCAGCACGTGCGGCGGCTGCTCGGCCTTGGCGCGCAGCGCGTCGCGCTGCTCCACGCCGAAGCGGTGCTGCTCGTCCACCACCACCAGGCCGAGGTCGTGGAAGTCGACGCCCTCGTAGAGCAGGGCGTGCGTGCCGAGCACGATGCCGGCGCGGCCCTCGGCCACCTCGGCCAGTGCCCGGCGCCGGGCCGCCGCGCCGAGCGAGCCGGTGATCAGCTCCACCCGCGTGGCGTCGTCGGCGGCGCCCAGCTCACCGGCCCGGCCGAGCGGGCCGAGCAGGTCGAGGATGCCCCGGTGGTGCTGGGCGGCGAGCACCTCGGTCGGGGCCAGCAGCGCGGCCTGCCCACCGGCGTCGACCACCTGGAGCATGGCGCGCAGCGCGACCACCGTCTTGCCGGAACCCACCTCGCCCTGGAGCAGCCGGTGCATCGGGTGCGCCCGGGCCAGGTCGGCGGCGATCTCCCGCCCGACGACCTGCTGGCCGGAGGTCAACTCGTACGGCAGCCGGGCGTCGAACGCGTCGAGCAGCCCGCCCGCCTTCGCCGGCCGGGCCCGCCCCGGCGACGCCGCCGCCCGGTGCTTGCGCTGCACCAGCGTGAGCTGCACGGCGAACGCCTCGTCCCACTTCAGCCGGCGGCGGGCCCGGTAGAGCGCCTCCTTGCTGGTCGGACGGTGGATCTCGCGCAGCGCGGTGCCGATGTCGGCCAGGTTGCGGGTGGCCCGCACGGTGGCCGGCAACGGGTCCTCGGGCGGGGTGAACGTGTCGAGCACGACGCGCACGCAGCGGGCGATCACCCAAGTCGGCACCGCCGCCGCGGCCGGGTAGACCGGGATCAGCGCCCCGGCGAACTCCTCGACCTCCTCGTTCGCCGCCGCCTCGCCCTCGCCGCCCTCGCCGAGCAGGACGTACTCCGGGCCGTTGAGCTGGCGCTTCCCCCGGAACTCGGTCACCTTGCCGGCGAACAACCCCCACCGGCCCGGCCGCAGCTCCCGCTCCCGCCACGCCTGGTTGCCGAAGAACGTGCAGGTGAGCACGCCGCCGGAGCCGTCGCCGACGGTCACCTCCAGCAGGTTGCCGCGCCGCTGACGCATCGGGCGGACCGCGGTGCGCTGCACCTGGGCCAGCACCGTGACCTGCTCCCCCACGTCGAGCGAACGGATGTCGGTGTGCTCGCCGCGTTCGTCGTACCGGCGCGGGAAGTGGTAGATCAGGTCGCCCGCGGTGTGCAGGTCGAGGTGCCCGGCCAGCGCCTTCGCGGTGCGATCGCCGACCAGCTTCTTCAGCGGCGTGTCCACGGTGGCCGCTTCACTCGTCATTCGACCCCCACCAGGAGCGGATAGTGCGGCTGCCCGCCCTCGTACGCCTGCACCTCGACGAACGGCCAGGCCCCCTCGACATGCGCGCGGACCCGGTCGGCCAGCCCGGCGGGCGCGTCAGCGCCGCAGAGCAGCGTGACCAGTTCGCCGCCACCGCCGAGCATCCGGTCCACCACGGCGGTGCAGGTGTCGACCAGATCCTGCCCGATCAGGTGCACCTCGCCCTCGACCAGGGCCAGCACGTCACCCGGGCGGGCCGGCCCGGCGACCGTCAGTGCCTCCCGGGCGGCGTGGCAGACCTCCGCGTACCGGCAGGCGCCGGCCGCCTCGGCCATCGCGATCACGTCGTCCTCGAACCGCCGCTTCGGATCGCGGACGGCCAGCGCCGCGAGCGCCTGCACCGGCGAGCGGGTGGGCACCACGCTCACCTTCACGCCGAGGCCGTGCGCCTCCCGGGCGGCCGCGCTCGCCACCGACTGCGTGTTCGGGTCGTTCGGCAGCACCACCACCCGGGCGGCGCCGGTGGCCCGGATCGCGTCGAGCAGCTCACCCGTGGACGGGTTGGCGGGCACCACCACGGCACCCTCGGCGGCGAACAGCTCCGCGATGCCCGCGCCGGTGGCCACCACCACGGCGGCCCGCCCCTCGGGCAGCGGCACCTGCGGCGCCGGGGCGGCCTGGTCGGCGAAGCGGGTCACGCTGATCCGGTGCGGACGGCCGGCGACCACGCCCGCCTCGACCGCCGCCCCGATGTCGTTGACGTGCACGTGCACGTTCCAGGTGCCGGCGCCGTCGCCGACGATCGCCAGGGAGTCGCCGAGCGCGTCCAGTTCGGCACGCAGCCGCGCCACCGCCTCGTCGCCTGCCTCGAGCAGATACTGCACCTCGTAGGCGTACGCGTCGGAACCGCTCTCCCGCACCGCCGTGGCCGGCGCGCGGCGGGCGGGTGGCGCGGGCACCGGCTGCCCCGGGCTCTCCCCCGTGATCACCTCGACCAGCGCGTCCAGCAGCAGGCACAGGCCGCGCCCGCCGGCGTCGACCACGCCCGCGCGGGCCAGCTCCGGCAACTGCTCGGGGGTACGCGCCAGCGCGTGCGCCGCCGCCTCGGCCGCGGCCCGGGCCACGGCGCGCAGGTCGTCGCTGTCCGCCCGGCGGGCCGCGTGCGCCGCGGCGGCCACCACGCTGAGCAGCGTGCCCTCGACCGGCCGGGCCACCGCGGCGTACGCGGCGGTGGTGGCGTCGGCCAGCGCGTCGGCGAGCTGCCGCCCGCGCACCGCGGGCACGGCGGCGAGCGTGTCGGCGAGACCGCGCAGGATCTGCGAGAGGATCACGCCGGAGTTGCCGCGCGCCCCGAGCAGCGCGCCCCGGGCCATCAGCCGCAGCGCGTGCCCGTGCGGGGTGTGCCCGTCGTCGGGGAGCGTGCCGAGGTCCATGGCCAGCGCCTGCTGGGCCGAGGTGAGCGTGAGCACCAGGTTGGTGCCGGTGTCGCCGTCGGGCACCGGATAGACGTTGAGGTCGTCGATCTCGCCCTGGTGGGTGCGGAGGGCTGTGAGCCCGCTCGCGCACCAGCGGCGTACCGCTGCGGCGTCGAGGGTCTCCAGCACGTCGGGAAGCCTACTGGCGCACACCGACACGCGCCGGGGTCGGCCGCCGCGTGTCCGCCCCGGCCGACGGCCCGGCCGGGACGCCGGTACGCTGGGTGGGCTCGCGAAAGGGCCGGTTGGGCGTACCGACTGTCATCGGGTAACCTGACCAGGTTGCCCGGGCAGCGCCTGGCGGCGACCTCATGAACGTTTCAATCCCAGGAGTATCCCGTGGCTAGCGTGTGCGACGTCTGTGGCAAGGGGCCGGGCTTCGGCCACAACGTGTCCCACTCGCACCGGCGGACCAACCGCCGCTGGAACCCGAACATCCAGTCGGTGCGCACCCCGGCCGGTGGCGGCAACACCAAGAAGTTGAAGGTCTGCACCTCGTGCATCAAGGCCGGCAAGGTCACCCGCGCCTGACGCGGTAGCGCCACCGGAACATCGTCGGTCGCCGGCGGATCCCTTCGGGGTCCGCCGGCTTCTGTCGTGTCCCGGCGGCCCGTCGCCCGGTATCCACCGACCCGCGCCGCACCCCTGACCGACCGTACGGCGACCCACTGGTACGAGCCGGTTAGGGTGCTGCTGCGCCGGCCTTCCGGTTTCCGGCGCGAGCCGTGGGGAGGGTGACCGGTGGACCTCGATCTGGGTCGCGAGCAACTGGTGGTCGTGGGCGCGTCGTTCGGCTCACTGAGCTGGTTCGACCAGCACCTGCCGGCCGGCACCGTGGTGCTCGTCGAGGAGCCGGACGTGATCGCCCGCCGCGGCCTGGCCCGGTTCGCCGAGCGGCTGCCGATGATCGGGCGCCTCGTCGCCGCCGAGTACCAGACCGGCTTCGACCCCGACGACCTGCTCGCCCGCGAGCCCGCCCTGGCCGACGCCCGGCTGGTCCTGCCCGGCCTGGAGTACGCGGTCGGGGCCGCCGCCCGGCTCGCCGAACGGCTCGGGCTGCCCGGCGCCGGCGCGGAGGCCGCGGACGTCTTCTCCGACAAGCACCGGATGCGGCTGCTCGCCGACCGGATCGGGCTGGCCAACCCCGCCTACGAGCTGGTCGACGACCCGGCGCGGGCGATGGAGTTCGCGCAGGCGCACGGCGGCCGGTGCGTGCTCAAGCCCACCCGCCGCTCCGGCAGCCTGGGCGTGCAGCTGATCACCGACCCGGCCGAGGTGCCGGCCCGCTGGGCGGCCAGCGCCGCCCCGCCCGACCCGGACGAGGCCACCGAGCGCGGCCTGCCCACCGGTGTGCTGGTCGAGGAACTGCTCGTCGGCTCCGAGCACAGCGTGGAGCTGCTCGTGGCCGAGGGCGACGTGGTCTTCGCCAACGTCACGGACAAGCGGATCGCCGGCGGGCGCTACCCGGTCGAGACCGGCCACACCGTGCCGTCCGCGCTGCCCGCCGACGCGCGTGACGCGCTGCGCGCCGCCGCGGTACGCCTCGCCGAGGCGTCCGGCTTCCGGAGCGGCGTGCTGCACAGCGAGTGGATCCTCGCCGACGGGGTGCCGACGCTGGTGGAGTGCGCGGCCCGGATGCCGGGCGACATGATCCCGGCGCTCATCTCGATCGCCTACGAGCGGGAGTTCATCGAGGCGTACCTGCGGATCCTGCGCGGTGAACGCCTGGCGCTGCCGGCGCGGGCGACCGGCGCGGCGGCGGTCGAGTTCCTGATCGCGCCGCCCGGCCGGGTCACCGCCGTGGACGGCAGGCGCGACGCGCTGCGCGCGCCGGGCGTGCTCGACGTGCAGGTGGAGACGAAGGTCGGTCAGACAGTGCCGGAGCTGCTCTCCTCGGCGCACCGCAGCGGGCACCTGATGGCCTGGGGCGCGACCCCGGACGAGGCGGCGGACGCCGCGCGTCGCGCCGCCGGGGCGATCCGCATCTCGGTGGGCTAGAGGGTACGGCCGAACGACAGGCAGCCCGGGGCGTCCTTGTAGAAGCCGAAGTTCGGGATCAGCTCGTAGCCCGCCGAGGTGTACATGGCGATCGCCTCGGGTTGCTTGTCGCCGCACTCCAGCACGATCCGCTTGCGGCCGTGGTCGCGGGCGGACCGCTCGACCGCGCCGAGCACCGCGCGGGCCACGCCCCGGCCCCGGGCCGCCGGGTCGGTGTACATCCGCTTCAGCTCGGCCGTGTCGCCGTCCTCGCCGTGGCTGCGCCAGCCGCCGCAGCCGACCGGCCGCCCGTCCAGGTAGGCGACGAGGAACACGCCCTCCGGCGGGGTGAACTCGGCCGCGTCGACGGGGGTCTCGTCGCCGCTGCCGCCGTACCGGGCGCCGAGGTCGGCCAGCGCCGCCCGGATCAGCGCCTGCGACTCGGGCGCGTCGAAGCGCCGCTCCCGGATCTCGATCTCGCTCACCGTGCCAGGTTACGACCGCCGCCGGCCCGGCCCCGGCCCGGCGGCCCGCGGTCGGACGCAGATCACTCCGCCGTGCCGCGGCTGTGCCGGCTATTCCGCTCTGCGGCGGCTGTGCCGGCTATTCCGCTCTGCGGAAGTGGTCCCAGCCGCGCGGGCCGCTGTAGGCGGCGCCGTCGACGGTGACCCCGGCGCCGGCCGCCACCCGCCCGACCGGCCGCCACCCGTCGGGCAGCGCGGCGTCCGCCGGGAACGTCGCCGCCAGCGCGTGGTCCTCGCCGCCGGCCAGGATCCAGGTGTACGGGTCGACGCCGAGCGCCTGCGCCGCGTCCCGCATCTGCCGGGGCACCTCGAACGCCTCGCGGCTCAGGTCGATCGCCACGCCGCTGGCGGTCGCCACGTGCCCGAGGTCGGCCAGCAGCCCGTCCGACACGTCGATCATGGCGGTGGCCCCGGCGGCGGCTGCCGCCGGTCCGGCGGCGTACGGCACCTCGGGGCGGCGGAACGCCTCGACCAGCAGGCGGGGCGTGCGGAAGCCCCGGGAGAGCACGGTGTAGCCCGCCGCCGACCAGCCGGTACGCCCGGCCAGCGCCACCACGTCGCCGGACCGGGCGCCGGAGCGGACCACCGGGGCGCGGCCGGCCAGGTCGCCGAGCGCCGTCACCGCGATGGTGAGCGTCGGGCTGCCGGACATGTCCCCGCCGACCACGCTCGCGCCGACGAGCGCCGCCTCCGCGCCCAGCCCGTCGGCCAGCTCCTCGGCCCAGGCCGGGTCCAGCTCGGCCGGCATGCAGAGCGCGACGAGCAGCGCGGTCGGGGTGGCGCCCATGGCGGCGATGTCGGCGAGGTTGGCCGCCGCCGCCCGGTGTCCCACGTCCCGCGCCGACGACCAGTCCCGGCGGAAGTGCCGCCCCTCCACCAGCACGTCGGTCGAGGCGACCACCCGCCGGTCCGGCGCCGCCACCACCGCGCCGTCGTCGCCGGGGCCGAGCAGGCAGCTCTGTCCCTGTGCCAGCCGGGCGGTCACCCGGTCGATCAGGCCGAACTCGCCGACATCAGTGACAGTCATTCCGTCCCCTCGCTCCGCTGCGTCGTTCCGCACGTCCCACCCCTGTCCGTACCGGCGTGTGCTCGCTCACCGCGTCCGACCGGCAACCGATAGGGATCACGGCCGCTCAGTACGGTAGTTTCACCCTTCGGGTCGCCCGGAGGCGACGGACGGAGGTCGAGTCGTGGTACAGGCGTACATCCTCATCCAGACCGAGGTCGGCCGGGCGCGTGACGTGGCCGGTCTGATCGCGGACCTGGCCGGCGTGGTACGGGTCGACGCCGTCACCGGGCCGTACGACGTGGTAGTGCTCACCGAGGCGAACACCGTCGACGAGCTCGGCAAACTCATCGTCAGCAAGGTGCAGATGGTGCCCGGCATCACCCGCACCCTCACGTGTTCGGTGGTGCGGCTGTAAGTGGACGAGAAGGACACCTCCCCCCGCCGGGACGGCGCCACCCGCCGTGCCGCACTCTGGGCGACGCTCGTCGCGCTGCCGGTGACCCTGGCGGTCGCCGGGTTCACGTTCGCCAAGCTGGCCCCGGAGTCGCCGGACGCCGCGCCGAGCGCGTCGGCGAGCCCCCGGGCGCAGTCCAGCGCGCCGGTGGAGATGCCCGCCCCGGCGCTGGCCGAGCGCCCGACCGTCGTCTGCCGGGCACTGATGTCGCAGCTCCCGGACAGCGTGCGTGACCTGGCGCAGCGACCGGTGACCGCGGGCCCGGAGCAGAACGCCGCGTACGGCGACCCGGCGCTGACGGTGGCCTGCGGTGGCAGCCCGGCGCAGTTCCCGCCCACCGACGAGGTGTGGACGGTCAACCAGGTCTGCTGGCACGCGGCGCAGGAGGCCGACGCCACGGTGCTGACCACAGTCGATCGGGAGACGCCGATCCGGGTCCGGGTGCCGAAGTCGTACGAGACGCCGCTGCAGTGGGTGACCTCGATCTCCGAGACGATCGTCAGCTCGGTCCCCTCGGCGAAGCAGGCCCCCTCGGGCTGCTCCGCCTGACGCCCGGCCGGGCGCCGAGCAACGGTCAGCGGCCGGCGCGGCGGTGCAGGGCGGTACGGATCAGCCGGTTGACCAGCTTCGGATACTCCAGCCCACTGGCCGACCACATCCGCGGGAACATCGACGTCGGGGTGAAGCCCGGCATCGTGTTGATCTCGTTGAGGTAGACGTCCATCTGCGGGGTCACGAAGAAGTCGACACGGGCCAGGCCGGAGCAGTCGAGCGCGGTGAACGCCCGGGTGGCGTAGTCGCGCACCTGCCGGGCCACCGGCTCGGGCAGGTCGGCCGGTACGTCGTACTCGCAGACCTCGTCGGCGAAGATGTACTTGGCCTCGAAGTCGTACCAGTCGCGGTCGCCGATCATCCGCACCTCGGCGAGCACGGAGGCCTCCGGAGCGCCGCCCGCCTCGCCCTCCAGCACACCGCACTCGATCTCGCGGCCGACCACGGCCCCCTCGACGAGCACCTTGCTGTCGATCTCCCGCGCGGTGACGAGCGCGGCGTCCAGGTCCGCCCAGTCGTCGACCTTGGTGATGCCGAACGAGGAACCGGCCCGGGACGGCTTGACGAAGACGGGCAGCCCGAGGCGCTCTTTGTCCTCCTCGCTCAGTGACATCCCGGCGCGCAGAACCGCGTACGGGCCGACCGGGATGCCCTCGGCGGCGCAGAGCTTCTTGGTGAACTCCTTGTCCATCGCCGCAGCGGAGGCGAAGACGTTCGCCCCGACGTAGGGGATGTCGGCCATCTCCAGCATCCCCTGGATGGTGCCGTCCTCGCCGTACGCGCCGTGCAGCACCGGGAAGACCACGTCCACGTCGGCCAGCGCCACCGGACCCTGGGCCGGGTCGAGGACCATCAGGCCGCCGACGGCGGGGTCGGCGCGCAGCACCAGTTCGGCGCCGGAGCCGGCGGTGATCTCGGGCAGTTTGCGGTCGGCGATGGCGAGCCCGCTCGGGTCGCCGCTGGCGAGCACCCACTGGCCCTGCCGGGTGATGCCGACCGGCACCACCTCGAACTCGTCCGGGTCCAGCGCGGCCAGCACGCTGCCGGCGCTGACGCAGGAGATGCCGTGCTCGGGGCTGCGGCCGCCGAAGACGATCGCCACACGGGTCTTGCCTGGGGTGGTCATGGTCACCTCATCGTTCGCGACTGCGGCTGGCCGTGCTCGCCGGTGGCGCTCACCCGACTGACCTTACTGTGCGTTGCCGCAAGCGGTGGTCGTTACCCGGGGAGACACGGAGTCGCGTGGCAAACGGTCAGGAAGACCTATACAGGGAGTAACGGAACGGCCGGCCTCAGAGGACCGGGTGCCGGGGCCGGCGGCCGACCGCGATGACCTTCACGCGTTGCCGGCCGGCCCGCACCATGCCCAGCGCCATGAACGCGCCGGCGATCCGGTCGGCGGCCTCGCGGCTGCTCGCGCCGACCACCTGGCGGCGGCGTTCCGGGCTGGTCCGTTCGTCACGCCGGGTGCCGTCCGGTGGACGCACGTCGGTCAGGACCACCAGGAACCTGGTCACCGCGGAACCCCTCCCCGTCTCGTGGACCGGCAGGGGCACGCGGCGGTCGGATCGTGGGGGAGTGAAGAATCCGACCACCGCGCGCCCCATCCCCTCCGGTCGCTCACCACCACCGTCGCCACGACAACCGGCGGTGAGGACGCCGTCACACAGTGACAGGTTTACCGGCATGAATGCAACTCTCATCGACTTTCTCTCATGCCCGCTTTCCCGCCGGATGTGCGACCATCGATGCATGGCGCCGAAGACCGCCCGGGCCCGACGGCTCGGCATCGCCCTGCGGACCCACCGGGAGGCCGCCGGCCTCACCCTGGAGGCCGCGGCCGACGAGATCAACAGCACCCGGAGCACGTTGTCCCGCTACGAGAACGCGCAGACGCTGGTCAGTCCGGCCACCGTGCGCGCGCTGCTGACCAGCTACGGCGTGGGTCCGGCCGACATCGCCGCGGCGGTCGAGCTGGCGAAGGACGCGCGCAAGCCGGGCTGGTGGGTGTCCTATTCGTACCTGCTGGACCAGCGCACCATCGACTTCATCGCGCTGGAGGCCGAGGCGACGGGCATCGCGAACTTCGAACCGTCGGTGGTGCCCGGCCTGCTCCAGACCGCCGACTACATCCGCGGCGTGATGCGCGGCGGTCCCCACACGCTCACCGACGAGCAGGTGGAGCAGCGGGTCCAGCTACGGCTGGACCGCCAGCAGCGGCTCTCCGGCGCCGAGCCGCCGATCCTCGACGCCATCATCGACGAGGGCGCGCTGCTGCGCCCGGTCGGCGACCGCTCGGTCATGTCCGGCCAGCTCCAGCACCTGCTGAAGATGGCCGAACTGCCGAACGTCACGGTGCAGGTGATCCCGCTGGCCGCCGGCTACCACCGGGGCACCCGGGGCTCGCTGCACATCCTGGAGTTCGCCGACCCGGAGGACCCGATCATCGCCTCGGTGGAGACCGTCGCCGGGCAGATGGTCCTCGACCGGCCGGGTGACCTGCGCACCTGCGCCAAGATCATGGAGCACCTGCGGACCGTGGCGCTGAGCCCCGCGGCCAGCCGGGACCAGCTCCTCCGCCTGCTGAACGAGAGGTGACCAGATGAACGGCACGAATCCCGCACCGGCCCGCTGGCGCAAGAGCAGCCACAGTGGCGACGAGGGCGCGTGCGTGGAGATGGCGCCGCTGCCCGCAGCGGTGGCTGTCCGCGACTCGAAGGACCCGGCCGGCCCGGTGCTGATGTTCCCGCCGCACGCCTGGGCGGCGTTCACCGCCGCGCCGCCGCGCGCCTGAGCCCGCCCGCCACCGCACCGACCGCCACCGCGCGCCTGAGCCGGCCGGCAGGCGACGTCAGCCGAGTGGGGCGGCGGCGGTGACGGTCCCGCGGATCGCCTCCAGCGCCGCGATGGCCACCCCCCGCGCGCCGGCCATGTCCCGGTCCGGCACCAGCGCGAACGTGGCCACCGCGCGCTGCTCCTCCCGGAGCACCGTGTGCTCGGCGACAGCGGCGAGGAACCAGTCCCGGAACTCCGGCGCCGCCTCCACCACGCCCCCGCCGACGAAGTACGCGTGCGGGTCGGTGAAGTTGGCCGCGATGGTGAACAGCCGCCCCAGCGCCTTGGCCTGCTGGCCGAACACCTGACGGGCCAGCGGGTCGCCACGTTCGCCGTAGCCGCGCAGCAGCTTCGCCGCCCGGTCCGGCTCCTGTGCCGCGAGCGGATGCTCCGGGTGCCGGGCCAGCCAGTACGGCAGCAGGTTGCGCCGGATCGCGGTGAGCGAGGCGACGCTCTCCGCGTCCCCGGTGAAGCCGCAGGCGCAGACCGGTGCCGCCTGGTCCGGCTCGACCAGGCCGTCCAGCGGGATGTGCACGTGCCCGAACTCGCCGGCCATGCCGGCCGCGCCGCTGACCACCCGGCCGGACTCCACCACGCCCCCGCCGAGCCCGGTGCCGACGATCGCCGACACCGACGACCGGGCCATCGCCTCGGTGCCGAAGTGCACGTGGTGGGCGTAGAGCGCGGCGGCGTTGCCGTCGTTGGCGTACACCACGGGCAGGCCCAGCCGCCGTTCCAGCGCGGTGCGCACGTCGAAGCCCCGCCAGGCGGGCTGGGAGAAGTTCGTCGAGCCGCGCGAGGAGATCACGCCGGTGGCGCTGGCCGGGCCGGGCGTGTCCAGCCCGACCGCGCGGACCAGGTCACGCGGCACGCCGGTGTGGGCCAGCACGCCGTCGAACGCCCGCGCCAGCGCCTCCACCGCCGCCTCCGGCCCGGCGCCGACCTCGCTCGGGATCTCCAGCAGCCCGTCCACCAGGAACCGGCCGTCGACGGTCAGCACCGTGGCGTTGTCACTAGTGCCCCCGTTGTCCAGCCCCACCACCACCGGCACACCTGCGCTGCCCACCGCCACCGCCTCCCGCCGCGCCTGACCCGAGGCTAGTTCCCGTCCGGGCCACCCGCCATGCCCCGGCGGGACTCCCCCGCCATGGTCAGCCGGGGCGGCGGGCGGTCACCGCTGTGGCCTCGCGCTCCTCGTCGCGGACCACCGCCGGTTCCAGCCCGGCGGCGGCGAACACGGCGCACAGTTCCGGGGCCTGCGCGACGCTCGCCTCGACCACGACGTGCCCGCCCGGGGCGAGCCACTGCGCCGCGCCGGAGGCGACCCGGCGCAGCACGGCCAGGCCGTCCGCGCCGCCGTCCAGCGCCACCGGGGCCTCGTACAGGCGCGCCTCGGCCGGCAGGGAGGCCACCGCGGCGCTCGGCACGTACGGCGCGTTCGCCACCACCAGGTCCAGCGTCCCGCGCCGGCCGGCCGGTACCGCGTCGAACAGGTCGCCCTCGTAGACCGGGACGCCCAGCGGTTCGAGGTTGCGCCGGGCGCAGGCCACCGCCACCGGGTCGATGTCGGCGGCGGCCAGCCAGCGGGGCGCCAGCCGCTCGTGCAGCACCACCGCGGCGGCGCCGGAGCCGCAGCACAGGTCGAGCACCGCCGGCGCCGGCCCGGCGAGCGCCGTCGCCGCGTCGACGAGCAGGGCGGTACGACCGCGCGGCACGAAGACGCCCGGGTGCACGGCGATCCGCCGGCCGCAGAACTCGGCCCAGCCGAGCAGGTGCTCGAGCGGCAGGCCGGCGACCCGACGGTCGGCCAGCCGGGTCAGCGACTGCGCCGAGTCGGCGGCGGCGATCAGCAGGTCCGCCTCGTCCTCGGCGAAGACGCAACCGGCGGCGCGCAGCCGCCGGACGAGGGCGGGACGGTCGGGGGTGAACACGGTGGATGCCATGGCAAGCCTTTCGGGAAGCGCTCGTCGGCGCCCCCGGCGTCGCCTCAGCCCCGAGGCGACGCGGACTCGGAGGGAGCGCCGGTCCTCTGCTTGTGGATCGGACTCACCTCCTCGGGTCGGGGCCGCACGGGCCGTGGCTGCCCGTCACCATAGCCCAGCGGCCGATACGCCGTCAGCCCGCCGCGTCGAGCGCCGCCGCCACGTCGGCGAGCAGGTCGTCGGTGTCCTCGACGCCGCAGGAGAACCGCACGAAGCCCGGCGCCGTGTCGTCGCCCCACTGGGCCCGCCGGTCGGCTGTGGTGTGCAGGCCGCCGAACGAGGTGGCGGCGGCCACCAGCCGGGCCGCGCCGAGGAACCGGGCCACCCGGCCCTCGTCGCCCAGGTCGAACGAGAGCACACCGGGCACGCGCCGCATCTGGGCCGACGCGACCGGGTACGCCGGATCCTCGGGCCGGCCGGGCCAGCGGACCCCGGTGACGTCCGGCCGGTCCGCGAGCAGTTCGGCCAGCGCCCGCGCGTTCGCGGTCTGCCGGGCCAGCCGCAGGTCGAGCGTGGCCAGCGACCGGTGCGCCAGCCAGCAGTCGAATGCGCCGGGCACCCCGCCGGTGGCGTTGCGCCAGGTGGTCACCGCGTCCCGCAGCCCGGCGTCGCGGGTCGCCAGGTAACCCAGCAGCAGGTCGGAGTGGCCGGTCAGCGCCTTGGTGCCGGAGGCGACCACCACGTCCGCGCCGAGGTCCAGCGGGCGCTGCCCGAGCGGCGTCGCGGTGGTGTTGTCCACCGCCACCAGCGCACCGGCGGCGTGCGCGGCGGCGGCCACCGCGCGCACGTCGACGACGTCCAGGCCGGGGTTCGCCGGGGTCTCCAGCAGCACCAGCCGTACGCCGTCGAACGACGGGTACGGCCCGGCCGTCGGCACGAGCACCACGCGTACGCCGAGCTGTTCCAGCGTGTCCGAGGCGAACGCGCGCACCGAGTAGTAGCCGTCGGCGGGCAGCAGCACGGTGTCGCCGGGGCGCAGCAGTGTCAGCAGCAGCCCGGTGATGGCGGCCTGGCCGCTGGCGAAGACCCGGCAGTCGCCGCCCTCCAGCTCGCCGACCGCGGTCTCCAGGAGCCGCCGGGTGGGGTTGTCGGGCCGCCCGTACCCGTTCGTCGCCGCGGACGGGCCGCGCTCCGGGTCCAGGTGGTACGGCGCCGCGAAGACCGGGCCGGGCAGGAACGGCTGCCCGGGTACCGCGTCCGGCAGGCCGGCGTGCACGCTGCGCGTGCCGTCACCCCAGTGCTCGCTGCTCATCCCCCGCTCCGCTCACTCGTACGACTCGGGCTTGGCGGTACGGCTCATCAGCGCGTCCACCGCCAGGCGCGGATCCATCCCCTCGTGGCAGATCCGCTCGATCTGCTCGGTGATCGGCATCTCCACCCCGTGCGCGCGGGCCAGGTCGCGGATGGCCAGGCAGCTCTTGACGCCCTCGGCGGTCTGCCGGGTGGCCGCCTGGGCCTGTTCCAGCGTCTCGCCCCGGCCCAGGTGCTCGCCGAAGGTGCGGTTGCGGGCCATCGGCGACGAGCAGGAGGCGACCAGGTCACCCATGCCGGCCAGCCCGGCGAACGTGATCGGGTCGGCGCCGAGCGCCACGCCCAGCCGGGCGGTCTCGGCGAGCCCCCGGGTCATCAGCATGGCCCGGGTGTTGTCGCCGAAGCCCATCGCGGTGGCGATGCCGTACGCCAGCGCGATCACGTTCTTGACCGCGCCGCCCAGCTCGCAGCCGATCACGTCGTCGTTCGTGTACGGGCGGAAGTACGGCGTACGGATGGACGCCTGCACCAGCGCGGTCCGGCGGCTGTCGGCGCCGGCGACCACGGTGGCGGCCGGCTGCTCGGCGGCGATCTCGGGGGCCAGGTTGGGCCCGGAGACGACCACCACCCGGTCGGCGGGCACCCCGGCGGTCTCGGTGATCACCTGGCTCATCCGCTTGGTGGTGCCCAGCTCGATGCCCTTCATCAGCGACACCAGCGTGGCGTCCGGCGCCAGATACGGCGTCCAGTCGGCGAGGTTGCCGCGCAGCGTCTGCGACGGCACCGAGAGCACCACCACCTCGGCTCCCTCGATCGCCTCGGCGGCGTCACCGGTGGCTGTCACCCGCTCGGGCAGGCGGATCCCCGGCAGGTACTCCGGGTTGTGCCGCCCGGTCCGGATCGCCTCGGCCACGGCGGCCCGGCGGGCCAGGACCGTCACGTCCCGCCCGGCGTCGGCGAGGATCTTGGCGAACGCGGTCCCCCAGGAACCGGCGCCCAGCACGGCGACGTGCCCGCTCATTCGGTGACCTCCCGGGTGCCGGTGCGGGCGGGCCGCTGCCAGAGCGGCGGTGGTGTGCCGCCGCGGATCTCCGCGACCAGATCCCGGATGCGCAGCATGATGGTGTCCGTCATCTCCTCCAGGATCGGCCGGGTCGGCGTGGCGCCGGCCCAGGGGCTCAGGTCCACCGGCGGCCCGGCGATCACCGTCACCGGCGTGCGCGGGCGCAGCCCGAACCGGGCCGTCCGCGGGTCGAACATCCGTTCCGGGCCGACCATGGCGATCGGGACCACCGGGGCGCCGGTGGCGAGCGCCAGCCGGGCCGCGCCGGTCTTGCCCTTCATCGGCCACAGGTCCGGCTCCCGGGTGGTGGTGCCCTCCGGGTAGATCACCACGGCGCCGCCCTCGGCCAGGGCGGCGACCAGCTTGTCCAGCGACTTGACCGCCTCGACGGTGCCCCGCTCGACCGGGATCTGCTGGCACCGGTGCAGGATCGCGCCGACCACCGGCACCCGGAACACGCTGGCCTTGCCGAGGAAGCGCGGCCAGCGCCCGGCGTCGTAGATGTAGTGCGCCACCACGAGCGGGTCGGCGTGCGAGATGTGGTTCGGCACGAGGATCACGCCGCCGTCGTGGCGCAGGTGCTCCATGCCCCGCCAGGTGCGCCGGGTCCAGACGGTCATCAGCGGCTTCACCAGCACCACGGCGAGCCGTCGCCAGAACCCCAGCCTGCGCCGTGCCACAGTGCCTCCTCGATCCGCCCTCGCGCCCCGGCACAGAATCATGCCTGTTCGCCCCCGCTGCGGCCAGTGCGGGTGTCGGCGCTCCCGCTGGCAGGATGGTCGGCGTGTCTGAGGCCCGCTGGACCGTGGTGATGCCGGTGAAGCGCCTTCCGGCGGCGAAGAGCCGTCTGCGGGGCGCGCTGCCCGGCGTACCCCACGAGGAGCTGGCGCTGGCCCTGGCGGCCGACACGCTGAGCGCGGTGCGGGCGTGCCCGGCGGTCGCCGGGGTGCTCGTGGTCACCAACGACCCGCGGGTGGCCGCGGCGGCCGGCGCGGCGGGCGCCCGCGTCGCGAGCGACCCCGGCGGCGGCCTGAACGCGGCGTTCCGGCACGGCGCGGCGGTCGCCGGGCCGCGCGCCGCCGTGGCCGGCCTGACCGCCGACCTGCCGGCGCTGCGACCGGCCGACCTGGCCGCCGCCCTGCGTGCCACCCAGGGGGTACGCGGGTTCGTGGCGGACGCCCCCGGCGGAGGCACGGTGCTGCTCGCCGCGCCGGCCGGGGCGCCGCTGGCGCCGCGGTTCGGGCCCGGCTCGGCCGCGGCGCACGCGGCGGGCGGGGCGCTGCCGCTCGCCGGGGACTGGCCCAGCCTGCGCCGCGACGTGGACACCCCGGCGGACCTGGCCGACGCCGCCGGGCTGGGCGTGGGGCCGCGCACCGCCGCGCTGCTGGCCCGGGTCGCCGGGGCGGTCCGGTACGGTGCTGGCATGCAGGGCACGGTGGCGACCTACGACGCGTCGACCCGCAGCGGTGTGCTGCTGCTCGACGACGGCACCGAACTGGCGTTCCCGGCCCGCGCGTTCGACGCCTCCGGGCTGCGGCTGCTCCGTCTGGGGCAGCGTGTCCGGATCGAGCGGGACGCCGACGGCGAGGTGGTCCGGGTGACCCTGCCGACGATGGCGTGAACAACCTGGCCCGAGTTCATTTTCCGTTCACCCTTATCGGGGAATCATGAGGTGGTGAGCACCCCTCGCGAGCACCCCGACGGCCCGCCGCCGATCCTCGACCCCGGCACGCCCCGCAACGGCCGCCCCACCCGCGGCTCGGACGGGCGGTTCCGCCAGACCCGGCCCCCGGAGGAGCGCCTCGGCGCCGATCCGGACGCGACCGCCGCCACCGGGCTGGACGAGCCGCTGGACCCGGTCGAGGGTCCCGGCCCGGCCGACGGGACCGCCGCGGACGCCGGGCCACCGACCACGCCGCCGCTGCCGGAGGACCGCTTCCTCAACCGGGAGCTGTCCTGGCTCGACTTCAACGCCCGGGTGCTGGCGCTCGCCGAGGATCCGCGCACCCCGCTGCTGGAACGGGCGAAGTTCCTGGCCATCTTCGCCAGCAACCTCGACGAGTTCTACATGGTCCGCGTGGCCGGGCTGAAGCGGCGGCTCTCCGCCGGCCTGCCGGTACGCGGCGGTGACCGGCTGCCGCTGCGCACCCAGCTCGACCTGATCACCTCCAAGGCCGCCGGCCTGGTCGCCCGGCACGCCGCCTGCCTCGTCGACGACGTGCTGCCGAAGCTCGCCGCCGAGGAGATCCGCATACTGCGCTGGAGCGACCTGGACGACGCCGAGCGGGAACGGCTGCGCACCTGGTTCCGGGAGCACATCTTCCCGGTGCTCACCCCGCTGGCGGTCGACCCGGCGCACCCGTTCCCGTACATCTCCGGCCGGTCGCTGAACCTGGCCGTGTCGGTACGCGACCCGGACGGCGGCTCGGAGCTGTTCGCCCGGGTGAAGGTGCCGAACAACGTGCCCCGGTTCGTCCGGGTGCACCGCGACCAGCCGGGCGTGCGGTTCCTGCCGGTCGAGGACCTCATCTCGGTGCACCTCGGCCAGCTGTTCTCCGGCATGCAGGTGGTCGAGTGCCACCTGTTCCGGGTGACCCGCAACGCCGAGGTGGAGGTGGACGAGGACCGCGACGAGGACCTCCTCCAGGCGCTGGAACGGGAGCTGGCCCGGCGCCGGTTCGGCCCGCCGGTACGCCTCGAGGTCGCCGCCTCGATCTCCGACCACATGCTGGAGCTGCTGGTCCGCGAGCTGGACATGGACGGCCACGACGTGTTGCGCGTACGCGGCCTGCTCGACCTCTCCGCGCTCTGGCAGGTCTACGGCGAGGCGGACCGGCCCGATCTGAAGGACCCGTCGTTCGTGCCGGCCACCCATCCGCGTCTTGCCGAGGGTGAGGTGCCGCGCAGCGTCTTCGCCACGCTGCGCGACGGCGACGTGCTGGTGCACCACCCGTACCACTCGTTCGCCACCAGCGTGCAGCGCTTCGTCGAGCAGGCGGCGGCCGACCCGAACGTGCTCGCCATCAAGCAGACGCTCTACCGCACCAGCGGCGACTCCCCGATCGTCGACGCGCTCGTCGACGCGGCCGCGGCCGGCAAGCAGGTGGTGGTGCTGGTCGAGCTGAAGGCGCGCTTCGACGAGGTGGCGAACATCGGCTGGGCGCGCACGCTGGAACGGGCCGGCTGTCACGTCGTCTACGGCCTGGTGGGGCTCAAGACGCACTGCAAGACCGCGCTGGTGGTACGCCAGGAGGGCAACCAGATCCGCCGCTACTGCCACATCGGCACCGGCAACTACCACCCGAAGACGGCCCGGCTCTACGAGGACTTCGGCATGCTCACCGCCGACCCGGAGATCGGCGCCGACCTGACCGACCTGTTCAACGTGCTCACCGGCTACAGCCGGCAGACCGCGTTCCGGCGGCTGCTGGTGGCGCCGCAGGGCATCCGCAGCGGCCTGATCGAGCGCATCGACAGGGAGATCGAACACGTCCGGCTGGGCATGCCGGGGCTCGTGCAGTTCAAGGTGAACTCCCTGGTGGACGAGGAGATCACCGACGCGCTCTACCGGGCGTCGCGGGCCGGCGTGCACGTCGACCTGCTGATCCGCGGCATGTGCACGCTGCGGCCGGGCGTGCCGGGGCTGTCGGAGAACATCCGGGTCCGCTCGATCCTCGGCCGGTTCCTGGAACACTCCCGGATCTTCCGGTTCGGCAACAACGGCGACGCCGAGTTCTGGATGGGCTCGGCCGACCTGATGCACCGCAACCTGGACCGCCGGGTGGAGGCGCTGGTGCAGGTGAGCGACCCGGTGGCCCGGGCCGAACTGGACCACGTCCTCACCGCCGCGTTCGACAGCGACGTGGACGCGTTCGAGCTGGCCGCGGACGGCACCTGGCACCGGCGAACCGGGGACGGCGACGTGCCGCTGACCCACCTCCAGGATCTGTTGCTGCGCCGGGTCGGCGGCCGGGCGGACTGACCGGGCCGTGGCGCGTGCCGGGCGGGCATACGGTGAGCGGGTGAGCGACGACGAACCGGTACGGATCCGGGCTGCCGGCGGCGTGGTGTGGCGCCCGGGTCCGGCCGGCGTCGAGGTCTGCCTGGTGCACCGCCCCCGGTACGGCGACTGGTCGCTGCCGAAGGGCAAGCTGGACCGCGACGAGCATCCGCTGGTGGCGGCCGTCCGCGAGGTGGCCGAGGAGACCGACGTCCGGGCCGTGCCGCAGGTCCGCCTGCCCACGGTCCGCTACCGCAGCGAGGGGCACGCCAAGGCGGTCGACTACTGGTCCATGCGGGCGGCGGGCACTGGCGGTTTCCAGCCCGGCACCGAGGTCGACGACGTGGCCTGGTTCCCGGTCGACGACGCGGTACGCCGGGTCAGCTACCCGCACGACGCCGAGGTGATCGCCGCGTTCGCGGCGCTGCCGCCGGTCACCGCGACGGTGCTGCTGGTCCGGCACGCGCACGCCGGCAAGCGCGGCACCTGGACCGGCCCGGACCACGGCCGCCCACTGGACGAGCAGGGGTGGACGCAGGCGCGGGCGCTGGTCCCGCTCGTCGCGCTGGTCCGCCCGGCCCGCCTGTTCTCCGCCTCGGCCCGGCGCTGCGTGCAGACGCTGGACCCGTCGGCGGCCCGGCTGGACCTGCCGATCGAGGTCTGCGGCGACTTCGACGAGCCGGCGCCGGGCCAGCAGGTCGAGGAGTGCGCGCTCGCCGCCGCGGCCCGGCTGACCACGCTGGCGCAGGCCGTCGGGACGGTCGCGGTGTGCAGCCAGGGCAAGGTCATCCCGGGCGCGCTGGAACGCCTCACCGGCCGCGTGGACGAGGACTTCACCACCGCGAAGGGCGGCGGCTGGCTGTTGCCGTTCGCCGGTGACCGGCTCGTCCTCCCCGACCGGTTGTGAGGCGGGCGGCGGCGGTTCAGGGCAGCGTGACGGTGAGCGTCACCGGCAGGTGGTCGCTGGCCTCGGTGCGCGGTGCGCGTACCTCGCCGGCGGTCAGGCCCGGCGAGGTGAAGACGTGGTCGATCTGGGTGCGGGGGTCGTCGGCCGGGCTCGTCCGCAGCGGCCGGGCCGCGGCCAGCGCGTCCACCAGCCCGGTGCGGGTGAACTCGGCGAACGCCGCGTCGTCCGGCTCGGTGTTCAGGTCGCCGCCCAGCACCAGTGGACGGCCGTTCGCGTACCGCCCGGCGAACGCGGCCACCTCGCCCGCCTGCTCGACCGGATCCCGGCCGGGCGGCGGCTGCAGGTGCGTGGCCACCACGGCCAGTTCCCGGCCGCCGAGGTCGAGCGTGACGCCGATCGCCTGCGCCCCGGTCGGCGCGCCGTGCGCCCTCAGCCGCCGGGTCTGCCCGGACCGCATCGGGAAACGGCTCAGCACCGCGTCGCCCCAGACCGGATCGGCGGCGGGCGCGAAGACGTACGGCATCTCCAGCCGCCCGGCCAGCAACGCCAGCGTGTCGTGGCCGCCGTTGAGCCACCAGCCCCGGTCGACCTCGCTGAGCAGCACCACGTCCGCGCCGCGCAACTCCCGGGCCACCGCGTCCAGGTCCAGCCGGCCGTCCAGGCCGAACCCCATCCGGATGTTGTACGCCGCCACCCGTACCGTCGCCGTGGCGCTCGTGGCGCGGGCCGGTGCCGGTGGCACGTGCAGCGCGGCGGCGAGCCCGGCCAGCGCGGTGAGCCCCGCCAGGGCAGCGATCCGGGCCGCGGCGGGCAGCACCGGGCCGGGAACCGCCGCGCCGGACGACGCCGGTGCGGGCCGGAGAGGCGCCGTAGCGGCCACCAGAGCCACCAGGACGGCCGTGGCGACCGGCGCCCAGCCGTTGGGGTACCCCAGGTCGTAGGCGGCGTAGTAGGCCACCGTGGCCACCGCGAACACCAGCATCCCGAGCGCCGCCGCCCGCCCGCGCCGCGCCCCCGCCCGCCCGCCGTCCGCGTCTCGTCCGTCGGTGGCGGCGGCCCGGTCGGCGGCCGCGTCGGTGAGCGCCAGGCAGCCGCCGAGACCGGCGGCGGTGAGCAGGTACGCCGGGACGAGAAGCCCGGTCACGAACAGCACCGACCCGGCGAGCAGCGCCAACGGCCACAGCATCCGCGCCACGTGCACCGGTGCCCGGAACAACGCCGCCGCGAGGAACAGCAGCACCGCGA
This sequence comes from Micromonospora sp. CA-248089, assembly GCF_050948515.1. NCBI lineage: Bacteria > Bacillati > Actinomycetota > Actinomycetes > Micromonosporales > Micromonosporaceae > Micromonospora > Micromonospora sp. CA-248089. The sequence goes on along the minus strand of NZ_CP192016.1, from coordinate 1,379,798 downwards.
GCGCGCCCAGCAGGTGTCCGCCGGCCGGGCGGGCGAGGCCCGGGAATCCGGGCGATCCGGTGCCGGCGGCGGCGCTCCAGAGCGCCGGGGCGAGCGCCACCTGACCGGCCAGCAGCAGCGCCGGCCCGCACAGCAACCAGGCCCGGCGACCCGGGACAGGCACGCGCCGCCCGGCGTCGCCGTCGGCCGCACCGGCCGTTCCCGCCGCGTCGCCGCTCGCCCGCTCCCGCCGTACCGCCACCGATGCGGCCAGGAACACCAGCACCAGCAGGGCGCTCAGGCTCCAGGCGAGCGCACCGCCACGCCACACCAGGTCCTCGGTGCCGAGCAGGGCGTGCCCGACCGCGTTCCCGGCCAGGCCGAGCGCCAGCCCGGCGACCGGGCGCGGCACGGTCGCGGCCACGGCGGCGAGCCAGACCAGGCCGGCGAGCAGTCCGGCGCAGGCCAGCCAGAGCTGGGCCGGGCCACCGGGTTGCGCGGTCAGCGCCAGCCGGGCCGCGGCCAGCACACCGGCCGCGACCAGACCGACCGGGGCGGGGCCGACGCGGCGTACGAGCGTGGGCGCGCCGAGGGCGAGCAGGAACCAGCCGAGCGCGAACGCGCCGAGCAACTCTGCGGGCGTCTCGGCGGCCCGGCCGAACAGGGTGATGACCGACGGGAGCCAGACCCGCAGCACGTCCAGCAGGACCGCGACACCGAGCGCGAGCGTGAGGGTGGAGAGGTGACGGTGCCGCACGGGCGCCTCTTCTCGTGACCGACGGGGGATTTCGGCACGGCGATTCTGCGGGGCGCGACGGCGGGCGGTCAACGGCGTACCCGTGCGAAAGGGCGCCCACCGCGAACGGTGGGCGCCCTTTCGTGGGCCGTCCGGTCAGCGCCGGGTGGCGGCCTTCTTGGCCGGTGCCTTCTTCGCGGGCGCCTTCTTGGCCGCCGTGGTCTTCTTGGCCGTGGCGGACTTCGCCGCGGTCGTCTTCTTGGCGGCAGTGGTCTTCTTGGCCGCGGTGGACTTCGCCGCGGTCGTCTTCTTCGCCGCCGTGGTCTTGGTCGCGGCGGCCTTCTTCGCCGGCGCGGCCTTCTTGGTAGCGGTGGTCTTGGTGGCCTTCGCCGCCGTGGTCTTCTTCGCGGCCCCGGTGGTCTTCGCCGCCGTGGTCTTCTTCGCGGCGCCGGTGGTCTTCTTCGCGGCGGCGGTGTCCTTGGGCACCTTGCCGCTGGCCACCATCTCCTTGAAGCCCGCGCCCGCCCGGAACGTCGGGACGGAGGTCTTCTTGACCTTCACCGCCTCGCCGGTCCGTGGATTGCGCGCTGTTCGGGCTCCCCGGACGCGCTTCTCGAACGCTCCGAAACCGGTGATCGCCACCTTCTCGCCCTTGGTGACCGCCGCCTGGACCTCAGCGAGAACCGCGTCGAGCGCGGCCGTCGCCGTCTTCCGGTCCCCCAGGCGAACGGCGAGCGCCTCGATGAGCTCGGCCTTGTTCACGACTTCCTCCCGATTGTGCAACTGACTCGACGCGAGCCATTCTGCGCGCACGGTATGCCCTGTGCTGCCTGGACACAAACATTCGGTGGAAAAAAGCCCTTGTGTCGCAACGGATTCGCCCCCACCAGCGAGGCCGGTGGGGGCGAAATGCGGTCTGCGGTCAGGCTACCGACGGCAGGAACGACGGCCGGGACGCCTCGAAGGCGCTGATGTCGGCCTCGTGCCGGAGGGTGAGTCCAATGTCATCCAAGCCCTCCATCAACCGCCAGCGGCTGTGGTCGTCCAGCGGGAAGGCCCAGGTGGCGTCACCGGCGTGGACCTGGCGGGAGGCGAGGTCGACAGTGATCGGAGTGCTCGGCTCCGATTCCACGAGATCCCACAATTCTTCCACGGCTTTCAATTCCAGCTCGACCGGAAGGAGGCCTTCCTTGAGCGCGTTGCCGCGGAAGATGTCGCCGAAGCGAGGCGAGATGACGGCCCGGAAGCCCCAGTCCCGCAGCGCCCAGACGGCATGCTCCCGGGAGGATCCGGTGCCGAACTCGGGACCGGCGATCAGAATCGACGCACCCGAATGAGCCGGATCGTTGAGGACGAATGACTTGTCCTCCCGCCACGCGCTGAACAGCCCGTCGGCGAAACCGGTCCGGGTCACCCGCTTGAGGTACACCGCCGGGATGATCTGGTCGGTGTCCACGTTGGATCGGCGCAGCGGCACGGCGGTGCCCGTGTGGGTGGTGAACTTGTCCATCTCTCGGCTGCCCTTCTACAGGTCGGCGGGAGCGGCCAGGCGGCCGACGACCGCGGTGGCGGCGGCGACCGGCGGGGACACCAGGTGCGTACGCCCGCCCCGGCCCTGCCGTCCCTCGAAGTTGCGGTTGGAGGTCGAGGCGGAGCGCTGGCCCGGCTTCAGGGTGTCCGGGTTCATGCCCAGACACATCGAGCAGCCGGCGAAGCGCCACTCGGCGCCGGCGTCGGTGAAGACCTTGTCCAGCCCTTCGATCTCGGCCGCCTCCCGGACCGCGGCGGAGCCGGGGACCACCAGCATGCGTACGCCGTCGGCGACCCGCCGTCCGCGCAGTACCTCGGCGGCGGCCCGCAGGTCCTCCAGGCGGCCGTTGGTGCAGGAGCCGACGAACACCACGTCCACGGCGAGGTCGCGCAGCGGGGTGCCCGGGGTGAGGTCCATGTACTCCAGCGCGCGCCGGGCGGCGACCCGCTCCGGCTCGGTGACGAACTCCTCCGGGTCCGGCACGGTGGCGCCCAGCGGCGCGCCCTGCCCGGGGTTGGTGCCCCAGGTGACGAACGGCGTAATCCGGCTCGCGTCGAGGGTGACCTCGGTGTCGAAGGTCGCGCCCTCGTCGGTGGGCAGCGTCCGCCAGTACTCCAGCGCCGCGTCCCAGTCGTCGCCCTGGGGCGCGTTGGGCCGGCCCTTCAGGTACGCGAACGTGGTCTCGTCCGGCGCGATCATGCCGGCCTTGGCGCCCCACTCGATGGACATGTTCGCGATCGTCATCCGCCCCTCCATCGAGAGGTCGCGGATCGCCTCGCCCCGGTACTCGACGATGTGACCACGCCCACCGCCGGTGCCGACCTGCGTGATCAGCGCGAGCACCAGGTCCTTGGCGGTGACGCCGGGGCCCAGCTCGCCGACGACGTTCACGGCCATGGTCTTCGGGCGGGCCTGCGGCAGCGTCTGCGTGGCCAGGACGTGTTCGACCTCACTGGTGCCGATGCCGAACGCCAGCGCCCCGAAGGCGCCGTGGGTCGCGGTGTGCGAGTCGCCGCACACGATCGTCATGCCGGGCTGGGTGAGGCCCAGCTGCGGGCCGATGACGTGCACGATGCCCTGGTTGTCGTCGCCCAGCGGGTGCAGGCGGATGCCGAACTCGGCGCAGTTGCGGCGCAGCGTCTCGATCTGGGTGCGGGAGGTGGGATCCGCGATCGTGAGCAGGTCGCCGCGCCGGGAGCGGAACGCCGGGTCGTCGTACCCGGTCGGGGTGTTGTGGTCCTCGGTCGCGATCGTCAGGTCGGTACGGCGGACCCCGCGCCCGGCCAGACGCAGCCCGTCGAACGCCTGCGGGCTGGTCACCTCGTGCAGCAGGTGCAGGTCGATGAAGAGCAGGTCCGGCTCGCCGTCGGCGGCGCGGACCACGTGTGCGTCCCAGACCTTCTCGGCCAGGGTCCTCGGTTGAGTGACTCCCACCATCTGGACATCCTAAATTCTGGGAGGTAAATTTCGGCTTGTGGGACACAGTATGAGCGGTGTCGGCGTTCTCGACAAGGCGGTGGTCATCCTGGCCGCCTGTGTCGACGGCGCCAGCCTGGCCGAACTCGTTGAACGCACCAAGCTGCCCCGGGCCACCGCGCACCGGCTGGCACAGGCGCTGGAGATACACCGGATGCTCGTCCGGGACACCCAGGGGCGCTGGCGCCCGGGTCCACGCCTGGGCGAGCTGGCCAACGCGGCCCCGGACGTGCTCCTCACCGCCGCCGAGCCGCTGCTCGCCGCGCTACGGGACGCCACCGGCGAAAGCGCCCAGCTCTACCTGCGCCGCGCCGACGAGCGGATCTGTGTGGCCGCCGCCGAGCGCGCCAGCGGCCTGCGGGACACCGTCCCGGTCGGCTCGGTACTGCCGATGACCGCCGGGTCGGCGGCGCAGATCCTGCTCGCCTGGGAGCCCCCGGAGGCGGTCATGCCGCTGCTCCCCCGCTCCAAGTTCACCGGCCGCACGCTGGCCGAGGTGCGGCGGCGCGGGTGGGCCCAGAGCGTGGCCGAGCGGGAGGCGGGCGTGGCAAGCGTCTCAGCGCCGATCCGCGACCGCACCGGGCGGGTGATCGCCGCGATCAGCATCTCCGGCCCGATCGAGCGCCTCGGCCGCCGCCCCGGCGAACGCCACGCCATGGCCGTCGTCCGAGCCGGCCAGCGCCTCTCCGGCCTCTGACCGCCCAGCTGCGAGGCCGCCCCCACCCCGGTGATCAAGGAGTTTGGGGCGGATTTCGGTGGCTCCGAGGACACAAACTCCTTGATCAACGGGGCGGTCGGGCGGGGTGAGGGCCGGGGCGGGGTGAGGAATGCGAACGGCCCGCCTCGCGGATGCGAGACGGGCCGTTCGTGGATGTAGCCCCGACCGGATTCGAACCGGCGCTACCGCCTTGAGAGGGCGGCGTCCTGGGCCGCTAGACGACGGGGCCAGGCACTTTTCCTGCTTCACCACCCTGCCGGGCGGCGTGGCAGTAGTCTAGCGGCATCCCGTCCGGCACCACTGAGGGGGGTCACCCCCTGCGGACGTGGCCAGGACAGCAGAAAGCCCGCCCCGAAGAACGGGACGGGCTGTCGGTGCTGTAGCCCCGACCGGATTCGAACCGGCGCTACCGCCTTGAGAGGGCGGCGTCCTGGGCCGCTAGACGACGGGGCCAGAACCTTCGTGCATTCCGCCGGCGTGAGCTGACGGGATCCAGCGTCCGGGGCTCTTGCGAACCCGCGGCTGCGCTGGGGTACCAGGACTCGAACCTAGACTAACTGAACCAGAATCAGTCGGGCTGCCAATTACCCCATACCCCATTGGCCCCTTGCGGCGCCGGGAATGAACTTTACCCTCCCGGTGCCGACAGGCCAAATCCAACCCCTCGAAACCCACCTGACCAGCGGAAACGAGGCATCGGAGCGAATCAGGCGACAGGGACCACCGGGTTGCTGAGCTCCCCGATCCCCTGGATCCGCACGGTGACCGTATCCCCCTCGGTGAGCGGACTAACCCCCGCCGGCGTGCCGGTCAGGATCACGTCGCCGGGCAGCAGCGTCATCACGTGCGAGATGTACGACACCAGGCCGGGTACGTCGAACACCATGTCCTTGGTCCGGCCGAGCTGGCGTACCTCCATCTCCTCCGGATTGCGACCCACCTCACACCGGATCTCCAGGTCGCTGACGTCGAGACCGGTGGTGATCCACGGCCCGATCGGGCAGAACGAGTCGAAGCCCTTGGCGCGGGTCCACTGCCCGTCGGAGCGCTGGAGGTCCCGGGCGGTGACGTCGTTGGCGCAGGTGTAGCCGAAGATGGCCCGTTCGGCGGCGGCCCGGTCGGCCCGGCGGGCACCCGGGGCGCCGATCACCACGGCGAGTTCCGCCTCGTGCTCGACCTGCTTGGAGAAGATCGGCAGCCGGATGGCGTCGCGGGGGCCGATCACCGACGTGGACGGCTTGAGGAAGAGCAGCGGCTCCTTCGGCACCTCGCTGCCGTGCTCGGCGGCGTGCTCGGCGTAGTTACGGCCGACACAGACCACCTTGCTGGGCAGGATCGGCGACAGCAGCCGGACGTCGGAGAGCGCCCAGCGGGCGCCGGAGAACTGGATCTGCCCGAACGGGTGGCCCTCGATCTCGGCGATGGTCAGGCCCTGCGGCCCGGCCTCCGGCTCGCCCTCGACGGCTCCGAACGACATTCCCTTGGCATGAGCGAAACGAGCGATACGCACCCGGCCAATCTATCCCCGCCCGCGCGGCGCCCGGCGGACACCGGCGGGCGGCACGCCCGGCCGCCGCGCGCCGGGCCCTCGCCGGCCCCTGGCGGCACCGGATCGGCAGGGGCCGGCAGGGTACGCGTGATCGCGCCGGACGGGGCGGGAATGGCGGCTTCGTACCCACCCGGCGGCCCCCGGCCCATAGCTTCGGGTCCGGAGGTTCGTTGGTATGCCTGCATCGAGACGACACCAGAGGGCCCTGGCAGTGTTCGTGAACTGCCTCGGCGTCATCGCCGCCGTACCGGCGCTGTCCCCGGCGACGCCCGGCGCCGCCGCCGCCCGTCCAGTCCCGGCACCGGCTGTCATCCCGGGTGCCGCGGCCACCCCGATCCCGACCGGCGTACCGGCGGTGCCCCCGGCGGTGCCGACCACCGGCCCGGCGCCGGTCCGGCCGTCGATGCCCCCGGTCAGCGTGGCGGTGGGCGCGTCGGGCACCCCGGCACCGGGTTACCGGATCGAGGTCCGCAACGCCGGCACGGCGCCCGTCGACACCATGGTCCGGCAGGAACTGCCGAACGGGTCGCGGGCCACCACGGTGACCGGCGGTGGCCGGACCAGCCGCCCCGCCGGCACGAGCGCCGGTGAGGTGACCTGGCGGCTGCGGCTGCCGGCGAAGAGCACCACCACGTTGCACACCGCGCTGTCCGTCCCCGGTCCCGGCCGCTCGGTGACGGCACCCACCTGCGTCTACGGCACGGACGGCACGCGCCCGTTCGACTGCGCCACGGCCACGTGGGTGGGCGCCGCGACGGCCCCGGCGGCGCAGGTCACCGCCGCTCCGGCCTGGCGGCGGCCGCCGGTGCTGCTGGCCGCGTTCACCGCGCTGCTGGTGGTCACCGCCGGTGTGGTGTGGTGGGCGCTCCGGCGCCGCCGCCGGCGCACGGCGGCGGGAAGCGCCGCCATGCACACCGGCGCCCCCGAAGGCGGCGTGCCCGGCCCGGGCATGCCCGGGCCGGGCCCGGCCGGGGCGGAACGGGCCACGGCGGAACGGGCCAGGGTGCGCAAGGCCACAGCGGGCCGGCCGAGCGCGGCACCGTCTACCCGCGTACGGCGGTGCCGTCGCCCGCGAGCCGTCGTCGCCGGCCGCCGGTGTGGCTCGTGGTCGGCGTGGCGGCGGCCGTGCTGGCCGGTGTGGTCGGCGCGGCGGCCTGGTCGGCCACGCAGCGGGTGGCCGCGATGGACACCACCAAGCAGCCGACGAGCGGCGCGTGGGTGGGCAGCAGCGTCACCGGCGCGCTGGGTCAGCCGCTGCGCGAGACCGCGTTCGAGTTCACCGTCTACCGCATGAGCTGCGGCGCCGACGTCCTGCCGGCGGCACCGGGCGGGGGGCGGCCGTGCCTGGCCACGGTCGGGGTGCGCAACCTCACCAACGAGGAGCAGACCTGGCACGGGCAGTTGCAGCGCGCGTACCTGCCGAGCGGGAACTGGGTGGCCGCCGACGAGGACGCGACCCGGGTGGCGAACCTGGGCCGGGACGTCTTCTCCCAACCGGTGGCCGCCGGGCGGCGGGTGCTGCTGCCGCTGGTGTTCACCATGCGCGGCGACGAGCCGCCGAAACGGTTGGAGCTGCGCAGCGGCGTCTTCTCGGCGGGCGTGCGGGTGGACGTGGCGTGATCCGGGCACGGGCGGCGGTCGTACCCTGGGGTGTGTGACTGCCGCCCTCGCCCCCGCGCTCGACCTGGCCGACTGGCAGGCGCGCCGGCACGCCCACGAGGCGCGGGTGGACGCCTGGCTGACGCCGCACCTGGCCCGCCGCCGCACCGGGGTGAAGCACCCGGTGGAGGACTTCCTGTTCACCTACTACTCGCACCGCCCGGCGCAGCTGCGCCGCTGGCACCCGGGCGCGGGCGTGGTGCTGCGCGACGCCGACCCGGCCGGTTTCGGCCCGGACTACACGGCGGGCGCCGCCGGGCTCACCCTCGACACCGATCGGGTACGCGCGCGGCGCGCCGAGTCGATCGCCTGGATCCGTACGCTGCTCGCGGCGACCGCCGGACGCCCGGCGCAGTTCGGCTGTTTCGGCATGCACGAGTGGGCGATGGTCTACCGGCAGACCCAGGAGCAGGTTCGGCACAACGCCTGGCCGCTGCGGCTGAGCCCGGCGGCGACGGCGGCGGTGGTCGAGGAGCGCAGCGTGCGGTGCAGCCACTTCGACGCGTTCCGGTTCTTCACCGCGCCGGCCCGGCCGCTCAACGTGCTCCAGCCGACCCGGGAGGGCCAGCACGCGCTGGAGCAGCCGGGCTGCTTGCACGCCAACATGGATCTCTACAAGTGGGCGTACAAGCTGTCGCCGCTGGTGCCGTCGGAGCTGGTGGCGGACTGTTTCGCGCTGGCCCGGGAGATCCGGGCGCTGGACATGCGGGCCAGCCCGTACGACCTGGCCGACCTGGGCTACCCGCCGGTGCCGGTGGAGACGCCGGAGGGCCGGGCCGAGTACGCCGCCGCCCAGCGCGGGTTCGCCGAGCGGGCCGCCGGGTTGCGGGCACGGCTGCTGGCCGCGCTGGACCGGGCCGTGCCGGCCGACCGCCGCTGAGCGCGGGGCCGGCCGGCGCGGGGATCAGTTCGCGGCGCAGGTCACCGCCGGGGCCGGGCTCGGGACGGCACCGTCGGCCAGGAACCCGAACGTGGTCTGGGCGGCCGGGGCCAGCGTGCCGTTCCAGCTCGCGTTCCGGGCGGTCACTGTGGTTCCGCTCTGCGTCACGTCGGCGCTCCACGCCTGGCTGACCCGCTGGCCGGCGGCGAGCGGGAAGCGCACGGTCCAGCCGGCGATCGGCGCGGCGCCGTCGTTGCGGACGGTCACCTCACCCTGGAAGCCGCCCGGCCACTGACCGGCGATCCGCCAGGTGGCGGTGCAGCCACCGGCCGGGGGCGTCGGACCGACGGTGGGCGACGGGCTGGTCGTCGGTGACGGGCTGAGCGTCGGTGAGGGGCTGACGGTGGGCGACGAGGTGGGGCTGACGGTCGGGGACGTGGTCGGACCGGGCGTGGTGCGGCCCAGCGCGGCGACCAGCGCCGGGTACCACCTGTCGGCCATCTTCTGGTCCCCGGCCGCGTTCGGGTGCACGCCGTCGTACGTGTCGGTGGCGGTGCTGAACCCGGTCCACTGGTCGACCACCACGATCGGCGAGGCGGCGGTGGTCTTCCCGGCCGCCCAGCCGTCGACGAGCGCGTTGAGCGCCACGGTCCGCTGGCCGCACTCGGGGCAGCTCGCCGGGTTCATCGGGATGATCTTCGCGACCAGCACCGTCGTGGCCGGGTTGGCGGCCCGCATCTGGTCCACCAGCTTCGAGTACGCGGCCAGGACGGTGGCGGGCGCGATGTTGCTCCACACGTCGTTGGTGCCGAAGTGCATGAGCACGACGTCCGGCCGGGTGGCGGCCAGCCAGCCGGGCAGCAGGTTCTGGTTGGCCACGTTCGTGGCGAGGTAGCCGCCGTGCCCCTCGTTGTCGCCGTCGTACGGCACGCCGCAGCCCTGCGGCCCGAGCGTGCCGACGAAGTCGACGTCGGTGTGGCCGGTGGACTGGAGGCGGTTCCAGAGCATCGCCCGCCAGCAGCCGGGCGACCCGGTGATGGAGTCGCCCAGCGGCATGACGCGGACCGGGGTGGCCGCCGCGGCGGCCGGAGGCGTGGTGGTGGTGAGGGCGAGGCCGAGGGCGAGCACCGGTAGCAGCGCGGCGAGCGCGGTCAGCGCGGCGCGCAGGGGGTTTCGGGACATGCGCAAGGGACTCCTGTCACTGTGGACGTGGTGGTCGGTGACGGCCCTGAAGCTCCCGTACGCATTGAAGCGCTTCGACGCCTCCGGCTCAACCCTCCGGGTGTCCCCGGTGCCGGTTCCACTCCGGAGCGAGGATCGACATGACAGTGGCGTCCACCCAGTCGTCGCCGTCGCGCAGCACCTGCCGCAGCGTCCCCTCGGCGACGAAGCCCACCTTCTCGTAGGCGCGCCGGGCACGCGGGTTGAACGCGAACACCTCCAGCCCGATGCGGTGCAGGCCGAGCTGCTCGAAGCCGTACCCGACGATCAGCCGGACCGCCTCGGTGCCGAGGCCGCGGTCGCGGCCGCCGGGGCCGATCAGCGTGCGGAAGTTGCAGCTCGCGTTGGCCCGGTCCCACTCGTTGAGGACCACCTCGCCGACGCAGGTGCCGCTCGCCCGGTCCACCACCGCGAGGTCGAGCCGGTCGTCCTGGCTGTTGCGGGTGCCGTACCAGGCCCGCAGCCGGGACGGCTCGAACGTCTCGCCGGCCGGGCTGCCGGTCAGCCGGACCACCTCCGGGTCGGTCAGGATCTCGGCGAGCGCCGGCAGGTCGTCGTCCTGGAACGGGCGCAGCACCACACGCTCGCCGGTGAGCGTGGGCTTGACGGAGAAGGCGATCACGTGGCGAAATTCTCCGGGCGGCGCGCTCGGCGGCTCAACAGATTTTCGGTCAGTCGCCGTCCACTCTGCGGTCGCGTTTGCGCTGGGACTGGCGCTTCTTCTCGGCCAAGCGGCGCTCCTTCGCGCCACGGGAGGGGCGGGTCGGGCGGCGCGCCTTCGGCGGCGGGGCGACGGCCTCGCGCAGCAGCGCGGCCATCCGCTCGCGGGCCGCCTCCCGGTTGGCCAGCTGGGCGCGGTGCTCGCTGGCGGTCACAGTGAGCACACCGCCGACCAGCCGGCCGGCCAGCCGGGCCAGCGCCCGTTCCCGCAGTGTCTCCGGCACGCTCGGCGAGCCGCCCAGGTCGAAGCTCAGCTCCACCCGGGAGTCGGTGGTGTTCACTCCCTGCCCGCCCGGCCCGGACGAGCGGGAGAACCGCTCCCGCAGCTCGGCGGCGGGCACCACGAGCCGATCGGTGACCCGCAGTCCGTCGTCCACTCCCCGAGGCTAGCGCCCGGCGCGGTGACTCGGGGTGGGGGTGGCGCTCGGCGTGGGACCGGTCCGTTCCTCGCCGCCGCCGGACGCCGCGTACGCGGCCGCGCCGACGAGCAGCAGGGCGATCACGGCGAGCTTGACGACCACGCCCCGGATCGCGAGCCAGGCGTTGCGCCGGGCGCCGGGGACGCTGGTCCGGATCGTCTGGTAGTCCGTCCAGCCACGCTTCGCACGCGCGTAGGACGCGCCGACACCGGCGCCGATGACAAGGCCCACCAGGAGGAGGGCCGCAATGACAGCTTGCTCCACCTCCGCCAGTATCCATACTCAGCGTAATATTTCTATGCCCCAATGATCCCACGCCGGATATCCGACACTTCGCACCGATCTTGCGACGCTTGTGCAGGTCAACGCCGCGCGGCGCGCCCGGCCGGCGCCGCGCGGGCGGGCGGTCGCGCCCGTACGACTCAGCCGCCCCGGCCGATGATGGTGTCGGCGGTCTGCTGGACCTGGTCGATCGGGATGGCGAAGCCGATGCCGATGGACCCGTTGCCGTCGATGGTGGCGATCGCGGTGTTCACGCCGACCACCTCACCGCGCGCGTTCACCAGCGGTCCGCCGGAGTTGCCCGGGTTGATCGAGGCGTCGGTCTGCACCGCCGTGTGCCGGCCGTTGCCGATCCGTACCTGCCGGTTGAGCGCGCTGACGATGCCGGCGGTGACCGTGCCCGCGAGCCCGAGCGGCGACCCGACCGCGAGCACCGGCTCCCCCACCCGCGTCGAGTTCGCCTTCGCGAGCGGCAACGGCGGCAACCCGGCCGACGCGGGCACCCGGAGCACGGCCAGGTCGCTGGCCGGTTCCCGGCCCACCACCTCGGCCGGGAAACGCCGTCCGTCCGATGTCTCCACCGTCACCGCGCCGGAACCGCCCCGGGCCAGGATGTGGTCGTTGGTGACGATGTGCTGCTCGTTGTCGATGGCGAATCCGGAGCCGGACGCGGACGCGCCGGAGCGGCCCCCGACCATCACCGAGACCACCCCGGGCACCGTCTTGCCGGCGGCGGTGACCAGCTCTGCCGGCACCGGCGCGGCGGACGCCGCGGTCGGACCCGGCGCGCCCCGGTCGGCCGCCCAGGTGCCGGCCGCCGCGCCGGAGACGGTGGAGAGCGCCACCACCGCCGCCACGCTCAGCAGCCGGTGCCGTAGGCTCCGCCGCCCGGCCTCCGGCCCACCCCCGGGTACGTCCCGGTGGCCGCGCCCGTCCGGGTCCAGCTCCGGCGAGACGAACCACGGACCGCGTGGCTCGCCGAGTCCGGTCTGCACTGCCATGCTGGCTCCTCACGTGTCATGCGGTAGTGGTGTGCGGGTCAGGGCAGGCGGGAGAACCACCGCAGCGAACCGGCCGCGGCGCCCATGGCCAGGACCAGTCCGAGGCCGATGAAGCGGGCCGAGATGTCCTGCCGCTCGGTGCGGTAGCCGACCGAGGTGCCGATGTCCTCGTAGACGTCCTTCAGCTCGGCGGTGGTGGACGCCTCGTGGAAGCCGCCGCCGGTCTGCTCCGCGACCGCCCGCAGCGTCTGGCCGTCCACCGGCACCTGGATCGCCCGGCCACCCCTGTCGACCGAGCCGCCCGGGGTGCCGAAGGAGATGGTGTGCACCGGCACCTTCGCGGCGACCGCCTGGTCGGCGGCCTCCATCGGGTCCATGCCGGAGGTGTTCGCGCCGTCGGAAAGGATGATGATCCGGGCCGGTGGCGGATCCTTGGCGGCGGTGGCGTCCAGGCTCTTGACCGCGCCCAGCGAGGTGCTGATCGCCTCGCCGATGGCGGTGCCCTGCACGCCGGTGATGCCTTCGGCCAGCCGCCCGATCCCGTCGTGCAGCGCCTCCCGGTCGGTGGTCGGCGGCACCAGCACGGCCGCGCTGCCGGCGAACGCGACGAGCCCGACGTTGAACTCGTCCGGGAGCCCGTCGACGAACCGGCGGCCCGCCTCCTTGGCCGCGCTCAACCGGTCCGGGTCCACGTCACCGGCGAGCATCGAGGTGGAGACGTCCACCGCCACCATCACGGTGGCCCGCTCCCGTGGCACCCGCACCTCCGCCTCGGGCCGGGCGAACCCGACCACCAGCAGCGCGAGCATGCCGAGGAACAGGCCCGCCGGGACGTGCCGCCGCCAGGCCGGGCGGCGCGGGGCGACCCGGTCGAGCAGGCGCAGGTTGGTGAAGCGCACCGCGTACCGGCTCTGCCGCCGTTGCAGCACCAGATAGCCGGCGACGAGCGCGACGACGGCGAGCAGCAGCCAGAGACGGGCGGGTGACTGCCAGGTCATGCGACACCTCCGCGGGCGGCGGCCGGCACGGTGGCCAGCCGGCGCTGCTCGTGCACGTACCGGACGACGTCCGCACACCAGTCCCGGTCGGTGCGCAGCGCCAGGTGGGTCGCGCCGGCCCGGCGCAGCGTGCGGCGCACCTGGTCGCGCTGCTCGGCGGCGGCGCGGGCGTACCGCTCGCGCAGGCCCGGGTCGCCGGTCCACACCTCGCGGTGCCGGCCGCTCTCCGGGTCGACGAGCGTGATCAGGCCGACGTCCGGCAGTTCCAGCTCGCGCGGGTCGGTCACCTCGACCGCGAGCACCTGGTGGCGTACCGCGAGGCGGCGCAGCGAGGCGGCCCACGGCGGCGGCGCGGCGTCCGGGTCGTCGGGCAGCTCGTCGAGGAAGTCGGAGACGATCACCACGAGCCCGCGCCGGTTGGCCACACGCTGCAGGCCGTCCAGCCCGTCGACCAGGCCCGGCGCCGCGTCCCGCGGGCCCACGCCGGCCGCGCCCGCGCCGCAGGAGTCCGGCAGGTCGCCGGTACGCGGGGCGCCGAGCAGCGCGCGGAGCAGCCCGAGCAGATGGGTGCGCCCGCTGCGGGCCGGGAACCGGCGCAGCCCGTCCGAGGTGAGCACCTGGGCGCCGAGCCGGTTGCCGACCCCGGCGGTGAGGAAGCCGACCGCCGCGACGGCGGCCACCGCCAGCTCCCGTTTGTCCAGCGTGGACGTGCCGTACTCCATGCTGGGGCTGGCGTCGACGAGCAGCCAGGTGGTCAGTTCCCGGTCCGCGTCGACCTCCCGTACGTGCGGCACCGTGGTCCGGGCGGTGACCGCCCAGTCCATCCGCCGTACCTCGTCCTCGCCGGGCCGGTACTCGCGGCTGCCGGCCGCCTCGCTGCCGGGACCGGGGAGCAGCCCTCGGTACCGCCCGTGCAGCAGGCCGTCGAGCCGTCGGGTCACCGTCAGCTCCAGCCGGCGCAGCCGCTGGTCCGGGGCGAGGTCGGCAAGCCCCGGTTCGGCTCCGCCGGTCATGCCGCCGCCAGGTCGTTCATCGTCTCGGTGGGGCCGTTCACCAGCCGGGGCGGCGGCACCGCCTCGATCACGCGGCGCACCACGTCCTCGCCGGAGATCCCGTCGGCGATCGCGTCGAAGGAGAGCACGAGCCGGTGCGCCAGCACGTCCACCGCCAGTTCCCGGATGTCCTCGGGGAGCACGTAGTCCCGTCCGTGGATCAACGCCTGCGCGCGGGCTGCGGCCACCAGGCCGAGCGTGGCCCGGGGGCTGGCCCCGTACGCCAGCAGGGGCGCGACGTCGGGCAGGCCGAAGCGTTCCGGGTCGCGGGTGGCGAGGATGAGGCGGACCACGTACTCGGCGAGCGCGTGGTGGACGAAGACGTCGGTGGCGCGGCGCTGGAGGTCGCGCAGCCGGGTCGGGTCGAGCACGGTACTCGCGGTGGGCCGCTCGGTGCTCATCCGGTAGAGGATGGCCAGCTCGTCGGCGTCGCTCGGGTAGTCGACCACGACCTTCATCAGGAAGCGGTCGCGTTGCGCCTCCGGGAGCTGGTAGACGCCCTCGGACTCGATCGGGTTCTGGGTGGCCAGGACCAGGAACGGGTCCGGCACCGGCCAGCTCCGGCCGGCGATGGAGACCTGCCGCTCGGCCATCGCCTCGAGCAGCGCCGACTGCACCTTGGCCGGGGCCCGGTTGATCTCGTCGGCGAGCACCAGGTTCGCCATGATCGGCCCCAGCTCCACGTCGAACTGCTCGGTGGAGGCGCGGTAGATGCGGGTGCCGACGATGTCGGAGGGAACCAGGTCGGGGGTGAACTGGATGCGGGAGAACGTGCCACCGACCACTGTGGCGAGCGTCTGCGCCGCCAGCGTCTTGGCCACCCCCGGTACGCCCTCCAGCAGGCAGTGGCCGTCGGCGATCAGGGCGGTGAGCAGGCGGTCGACGAGCCGATCCTGCCCGACGATCACGCGTTTGACCTCGACGAGGGTCTGTTCCAGCTCGACGCCACTCGCGTCGGCGTCGACCGGGCTGAGCACGCTGGCCGGGGTGTCCGAGATGTCCGTCACGGTGCTTGCTTCCCGGGCCGGACCGGCGACAAACGTCGGATTATCGGCCCCTGGCCGGTGGTCGGCGGGCCGGACCGGCAGCATCTCCCCAGTCGGGCGGGAACGGCACGAAGCGGTGCGCCACCGGCCGGACCGGTACGGAACACGACACCGGCCCCCGCCGGAGCGGGGGCCGGTGCGGGGCCGGACGGGTCAGTTGGCGATGACCAGGTGGAACGGCCGGTCCGAGGCGCTGCCGGAGGAATTGCGTGTCTGCACGAAGACGGCGTTCGGGGTCAGCGTGCGGGGCGCTACCGACACCTCACCGGCCGGCGGCACGTTCGCCGTGTCGTTCGTGCCGATCGTCGCCACGTACGCCTTGGCGGACACGTTGTAGTCCAGCAGCACCTGGTACTGCCCGGCGGACACCCCGACGCCCGGGGTGAACCGGAACGAGGACACCACGTTGCCGGAGTGCTGCAGCAGCGTGCCGTTGGCCGCCACGACGGCCCAGGCGACCTGGCCGGCCGCCGGCGGGGCCAGGGTGGCCCGCATCGCGGTCCGGGCGGCCTGCCGCTCGGCGGCGGTCACCGGCGGCTGGGCCGTGGAGTGCCGGGGGCCGGGCTGCGGCTTCGCCTCGGACTGGGCGGCCGCGGCGATCCCGCCACCGGCCAGGCTCAGCGACAGCGCGGCGAGCGCCACCACCGTCGCCTTCCGCTTGAAGAATGTGGCCATGAGTTCTCCCTTTGTAGACCGTGGTGATACGGCGACTGCGCGGGAAATTGCGGATCATCGAATATCCGCCAGGGAGCGCACCGCTCGTGAGCTGGCCTTACTACAGAGAGTCGCGACGTCTCAACCAGGTGGAACCTAGCACCGGAAAATGCGGGCGGTCAATAGGACTATTGCGTGTCCGACCGATCCGCAAAGCTGCCCGAAATTGCGAGGAACAATTCACGAAATTGTTTCGGAGGGCACCACGCCGACCCGGCTCCGGGTAGCCTGACCCTCATGATCACCATGGCGGGTCCACCCCGGGCGGGCACCCGGGGCGGCCGCCTGGCCACCGCCGCGTGCTGGCTCGCGGTCGCGCCGGTCGCCGCGTGGGCACTGGTACGCCTGACCGGGCTGGAACGCGGTCCACTGGTGCTGGCGATCGCGTTCACGCCGTACGTCGCCGCCGTGGCACCGGTCGTGGCGGTGGCGGCGCTCGCCCTGCGGCGCCGCGCGCCGGCGGTGGTCGCGGTGCTGGCCGCGGTGGCGCTGATCGGCGCGGTGGCGCCCGCGCGATCCCCGGCGACCGGCCCGCCGCCGACGGGCCGACGCTGCGGCTGCTGACCGCCAACCTGCGCCTCGGCTCCGCCGACCCGGCGGCGCTGGTGGACCTGGTCCGGACCCGCCGGGTCGACGTGCTCACGGTGCAGGAACTCACCCCGCCGCTGGCGGCCGAGCTGGACCGGCTCGGCCTGGCCACGCTGCTGCCGCACCGGTCGCTGAGCCCGGAGGTCGGCTCGACCGGCTCCGGCGTGTACGCCCGGCACCCGCTGCGCGACACCGGTCACCGGCGCAACCAGGGGTTCTTCTTCACCCAGGCGTACGCGACGGTGACGGTGCCGGGGGCGCCGCCGCTGCGGGTGGAGTCGGCGCACCCGGCCGCGCCGTACGCCCTCGACGTGGTGCCGGACTGGTGGACCGACCAGCGCGCCCAGCCGCCGGCCTCCCCGGACGGCGGGCTGAGCGTGCTGGCCGGGGACTTCAACGCCACGCTCGACCACGCCGCACTGCGGGACCTGATCGCCACCGGCTACACCGACGCGGCGGACGCGGCCGGAGCCGGGTTCGGCGGCACTTGGGGCCCGTACGACGGCGACCCGATCCCGCCGGTCACCATCGACCACGTGCTCGTCGACCGGCGCATCGCGGTGCGCGCCGCCGGCACCCATCCGGTGACGGGGAGCGACCACCGCGCGCTGCTGGCCGAGCTGCGCCTGCCCGCCGGATGAGTCAGGCCGCCGTCCCGCCCGCCACCCGGGCCCGGTCCAGGCCGTAGGTGAGCGCGTCGACAAGGGCGTGCCAGCTCGCCTCGACCACGTTCGGGTGCACGCCCACCGTGGTCCAGTCGCGGCCGACGCCGGCGGTCTCCACCAGCACGCGCGTCACCGCGCCGGTGCCGTGGCTGCCCTCCAGGATGCGGACCTTGTAGTCGGCCAGCTCGAAGTCGCGCAGCTCCGGGTAGTGCCGGGCCAGGCCGACCCGCAGCGCCTCGTCCAGCGCGTTGACCGGGCCGTTGCCCTCGGCGGTGGCGATCACCCGCTCACCGCGTACCCGGATCTTCACCGTCGCCTCGGAGACCACGGCACCGTCCTCGCGGTGCTCGACGATCACCCGGTACGACTCCAGCGCGAACGGCCGGGCCGGCGCGGCATCCGGCAGCTCGGAGCGGACCAGCAGCTCGAACGAGGCGTCGGCGGCCTCGAACGACCAGCCGTCGGCCTCCAGCTCCTTGACCCGCCCGGTGACCCGGGACAGGGTGTCCGGATGGCCGGCCAGGTCCAGACCGAGCTCACGGCTCTTGAGCTCGATGCTGGCCCGGCCGGCCATCTCGGTCACCAGGATCCGCATGTCGTTGCCCACCACAGTGGGTTCCACGTGGTTGTAGAGCAACGGGTCGACCTTGATCGCGCTCGCGTGCAGCCCCGCCTTGTGAGCGAAGGCGGCGGCCCCGACGTAGGCCTGGTGGGTGTCGGGGGCGATGTTGGCGATCTCGGCGATGGCGTGCGAGACCCGCACCATCTGTTCCAGGCAGCCCTCCGGTAGGACGGGCATGCCCAGCTTGAGCTGGAGATTGGCGACGATCGCGAAGATGTCGGCGTTGCCGGGGCGTTCGCCGTACCCGTTGGCGGTGCCCTGCACGTGCCGGACGCCCGCCTCGACCGCGGCGATCGTGTTGGCGACGGCGCAGGCGGTGTCGTTCTGCGCGTGCATGCCGAGTCGTTCCGGCGCGATCCCGGTCCGCGCCACCAGTTGCTCGACCACGGCGGTGACCTGGGAGGGCAGCATGCCGCCGTTGGTGTCGCAGAGCACGAAGCGCTCGGCGCCGGCGGCCAGCGCGGTCTCCGCCACGGCCGAGGTGTAGCCGGGGTCGAACCGGAACCCGTCGAAGCAGTGCTCCCCGTCGACGAAGACCCGCCGCCCCTGCGCCACCAGGTACGACACGGTGTCGCGGATCATGGCGAGGTTCTCCTCGGCGGTGGTGCGCAGCGCCCGCTCCACGTGCCGCAGGTCCGCCTTGGCGACCAGGGCCACGGCCGGGGTCTGCGCGTCGAGCAGGCCGCGCACCTGCGGGTCGTCCTCGACCGCGAGGCCCGCCTTGCGGGTGGCTCCGAAGGCGACCAGGATCGCGTGCCGCAGCTCCAGCTCGGTGCGGGCGCGGCGGAAGAACTCGGTGTCCTTGGGCACCGCGCCCGGCCAGCCGCCCTCGATGAAGCCGACTCCGAGGTCGTCGAGCAGGCGGGCCACCGCCAGCTTGTCGACCACCGAGTACGTGAGCCCTTCGCGCTGCGCGCCGTCGCGCAACGTCGTGTCGTACACCTGGAACGTCATCGGAGTCCTCTTCTCGTGCCCTGGGGAGCAAACAAAAAGACCCCCCGCGGATGCGGGAGGTCTGCGCGCTCGGCGAGGGAAGGCCGGCGCGCTAGCTGCTAATGATCAGGACGAAGCTGGTCACGACCCGTACTCTGCCACCCCGCCCCGGGTTTTGGGAGGCGAAACCCATATTCCGGGACGACAGCCCGCGCGACGCTCGACGCCAAGGCGCTCCTCGCCGGCGCCGGGGCCTGACCATGGGTCTCGACGCGATCAAGGCGGGCCTGCCCGAGTACGCCAAGGACATCCGGCTCAACCTCGGCTCCACCATCACCACCTCGACGCTGAAGCCGGAGCAGGCGTGGGGCACCGCCCTGGCCTGCGCGGTGGCGGCCCGCAACCCGGTGGTGCTGCGGGAGATCGCCGCCGAGGCGGCCGGTCACCTCACCCCCGAGGCGGTCGAGGCCGCCAAGGGCGCGGCGGCGGTCATGGCGATGAACAACGTCTACTACCGGGCCAAGCACCTGATCGGCGACGAGCAGTACGCGTCGCTGCCGGCCCGGCTGCGGATGCAGATCATCGCCCGCCCCGGCGTGGAGAAGACCGACTTCGAGCTGTGGTGCCTCGCCGTCTCGGCGATCACCGGCTGCGGCGTCTGCCTGGAGTCGCACGAGAAGACGCTGCGCGCCGCCGGGTTCAGCCGTGAGCAGGTGCACGAAGGGCTGCGGATCGCCGCCGTCGTCCACGCCGCCGCGGTGACCCTGGACGCGGAGGCCGCACTGGCCTGATCCACCGGCCCGCGCGCCCCGACCGGCACCGCGCGGGCCGGCCCTCCGGCGGTTGACCCCCGGACAGCGTGGGTAACCCTCCCGACTGATGACGGCGCCGCGACGGCCGCGGCCCTGGAGGACGGGAGGCGGCACATGGACGGACTGGACCCGCGCGCCACGCACGGCGGCACCGAGCCGATCCTCGACGACGGCCGGGGCGCGGTCGCCGGCGGCGCTCCGGCCGGTGCCTTCGACCCGTGGCGTTACCGCGACGAGGCGGGTGTGGCGAGCGCCGACCTGACCGGCTACAAGGTCGAGGCCACCGACGGCGCCATCGGCAAGATCGACCGGGCGAGCCACGAGGTGGACGACAGCTACCTGGTCGTGGACACCGGGCCGTGGATCTTCGGCAAGAAGGTGATGCTCCCGGCCGGCACCGTGAACCACGTCGACCACGACGCCCGCACCGTGCACGTCGACCGGGAGAAGGACCAGATCAAGGCCGCTCCCGAGTACGACGAGTCCAGCCACGCCGACCCGGGCTTCCGGGACCGGCTGGGCGGCTACTACGGCGAGAACCACTCGGCGCTGCCGCCGGACGTACCGCCGCGCATCTGACACCTCGGCGACGGCCGGCTGGGACGTACACACGCCCCGCCGGCCGTTACCGTGTCAGATGTGGACGCTCCCGAGAGCCCCTTCCCCGCCCTGTTCAACTTCCGCGACGTCGGCGGCTACGCCGCCGGTGACGGGCGCACCGTCCGCCGTAGCCGGCTCTACCGCTCCGACTCGCTGCACCGCATCGACGAGACCGACCGGAGCGCGTTCACCGCGCTCGGCATCCGCACCGTGATCGACCTGCGCCGGCCGTCCGAGGTGGAACGCGACGGGCGGGTGCCCGACTACGACGGCCTGAGCTACCGGCACATCCACCCCGAGCACGCCGACTGGGGCGCGAACCGGTTCGACGACTCCGGCGTCAGCCTGGCCCGCTACCTGGCCGACCGGTACGCCGACCTGGCGCGTACCGGCACCGCCGGGCTCGCCGAGGCGGTCGGGCTGATCGCCGACAGCGCCAACGCCCCGGTGGTGGTGCACTGCGTCGCCGGCAAGGACCGCACCGGCATCGTCTGCGCGCTCACGCTCTCCGTGCTCGGGGTGCCAGACGAGGACGTGGTCGCCGACTACGCGCTCAGCACCGCCGCGTCGCGGCGCTTCACCGAGTGGGTCCGGGCCACGCTGCCGGACGCGGAGGAACCGCCACCGCCGTTCCTGGAGTCACCGGCCGAGACGATGGAGCTGTTCCTCACGGAGTTGCGCACCGGCTACGGCTCCGTCGAGGGCTACCTGACCCACGCGGGCGTCACCCAGGCGCAGCTGGAGTCCCTGCGTACCCACCTGCTGGACTGACCTGCCCCGCGGTGATCGAGGAGCGAACCCCTCGATCACCGCGAAGGGCCGTCAGAGGACGCGGGTGACCCAGCCGTGCGGGTCGGCGGCGCGGCCGCGCTGGATGTCGACGAGCTTCTGCCGCAACGCCATCGTGGCCCGGCCCGGCTCGCCGCCGCCCACGAGGAACTCGCCGTCGGGGAAGCGCACGCCGCCGATCGGGGTAATCACGGCAGCGGTGCCGCAGGCGAACACCTCGCGCAGCCGCCCGCTCGCCGCGTCGGCCCGCCAGTCGTCGAAGCTGACCGGCGCCTCCCGCACCTCGTGCCCGGCCTCGGCAGCCAGGGTGAGGATCGCGTCGCGGGTGATGCCCGGCAGGATCGTGCCGCCCAGCGGCGGGGTGACGATGCTGCCGTCGTCGTAGACGAAGAAGACGTTCATGCCGCCCAGCTCGTCGACGTACCGCCGCTGCACCGCGTCCAGGAACACCACCTGGTCGCAGCCGGCCTCGATCGCCTCGGCCTGCGCGGCGAGCGAGGCGGCGTAGTTGCCGCCGCACTTGGCCGCGCCGGTGCCGCCGGGCGCGGCCCGGGTGTAGTCCGGCGAGACCCAGACCGTCACCGGCTTCACGCCACCGGCGAAGTACGCCCCGGCGGGCGAGGCGATGACGCAGTAGAGGTATTCGTTGGCCGGGCGCACCCCGAGGAAGACCTCGCTGGCGAACATGAACGGACGCAGGTAGAGGCTGGCGTCCTCGTGCTCGGGAATCCACGCCTGGTCGATCTCGACCAGGCGGCGCAGCGACTCCACGAACGTCTCCCCCGGCAGCTCCGGCATGGCCAGCCGGCGGGCGGACGCGTTGAACCGGGCCGCGTTGGCCTCCGGGCGGAACATCGTCACCGCGTCACCGGTGCGGTACGCCTTCAGCCCCTCGAAGATCTCCTGCGCGTAGTGCAGCACGGCCGCGGCCGGGTCCATCGGGATCGGCGCGCGTGCCTCCAGGCGGGCGTCGTACCAGCCCTTGCCCTCGGCGTAGCGGATGGTGACCATGTGATCGGTGAACACCCGGCCGAAGCCCGGGTTCGCCAGCAGGGCGGCCCGGTCGGCGGCGGATACCGGCGCGGGATTCGGACGGATCTCGAAATCGAGCATGTCACCACCGCTCATCGCGCTGACCTCCCTGCGGGTTGACGGCATGCGGGATCGCACGCCGACGTCACTGGTGCCAGAAACTTACCCCGAACGGTCGTTCAGCGGATAGCTCCGCCCCGGCGGAAGCGACGCGCCGGACGGTCGGGTGGGCCCGGTGACGGGTCTGGCGGCCCGGTACCGGGCCGCCAGGAAGGTCGGCCCGGTCAGGCTACGGCGTACGCGGCGAGCCGGTCGCCGACCTCCTCGGTGCGCAGCGGCGCTCCCGGCGTACGCGCGGCCAGCTCGGTGCCGACCGCGGCGGTGACCCGGGCGGCGGCGTCGGCGTGGCCGAGCTGGTCCAGCAGCAGCGCGGCGGACAGCACCGCGGCGACCGGGTCGGCGACGCCCTGGCCGGCGATGTCCGGCGCCGAGCCGTGCACCGGCTCGAACATCGACGGGTAGCGCCCCTCGGGGTTGATGCAGCCGCTGGCCGCGAGCCCGATGCCACCGGTCACGGCGGCGGCGATGTCGGTGAGGATGTCGCCGAACAGGTTGTCGGTGACCACCACGTCGTACCGGGACGGGTTCGTCACCAGGAACATCGCGGCGGCGTCGATGTGCTGGTACTCCGTGGTCACGTCCGGGTGCTCGGCGGCCACCGCGGCGAAGGCCCGCGCCCAGAGCGACCCGGCGTGGGTGAGCACGTTGGTCTTGTGCACGAGCGTGACCTTGCGCCGCTCCCGGCGGCCGGCGCGGGCGAACGCGTCGCGGATCACCCGCTCGACGCCGTGCCGGGTGTTCAGGCTCTCCTCGGTGGCCACCTCGGCCGGGGTGTCCCGGTGCAGCGCGCCGCCGGCGCCCGCGTACAGCCCCTCGGTGCCCTCGCGGACCACCACGAGGTCGACCTCGCCGGGCTTGACCGCGGCGAGCGGGCCGGCGACGCCGGGCCAGAGCCGGGACGGGCGCAGGTTGACGTACTGGTCGAAGGCGAACCGCAGCTTGAGCAGCAGGCCGCGCTCCAGCACGCCCGGCGGCACCGTCGGGTCGCCCACCGCGCCGAGCAGGATCGCGTCGTGACCGGCCAGCTCGTCGAGGACGGAGTCGGGCAGCACCTCGCCGGTGCGGTGATAGCGCGCCGCGCCCAGGTCGTACTCGGTGGCCTCGATCCCGGGCACCACCGCGTCGAGGACCTTGCGGGCCTGCGCGACCACCTCGGGTCCGATGCCGTCGCCGGCCACCACCGCGATGTGTGCCACCTGAGGCTCCTCGTCTCGTCGTTAGGCGCAACCGTACGTCGCCGTCCCGGCCCCCGGTACGAATCTTCCAACATCCGGGACGGTGAATCACAGGAGGCTCCCAGCCGACACTCATGGTGCGGTCATCTCCACTGCTTAGGGTCGGGGTCACGGGTCGACGGGGGCCCGGAATCCGGCACCGCCGCGACGCGGCGGCGACCACCGAGGGGGCAGGTGTCATGCGGATCGAGCACCGGCGGGCCCACTGGGCGGACGAACAACCACGTACCCGTTGGATCGACCAGTCCGCGTTCCGCCCGCTCCGGCCGGACCTGCACCTGGGCGCCAACCACCGCGTCGAGCGGGCCGGCACCGCGACCTCCGGCCGGATCAGCGTCCGGCACACGGTGACCACCTCGACCGCCGACTACACCCTGCTGCTCAACGCGCCGGAGTGGTTCGGCCACCGGGCGGTGAGCGAGGCGCTGCGTGACGCCGTCGCCGAGCTGCGCGCCGTCGACCTCACCTACGGCCCGAACCGGCCGGACAGCCTCGTGTCCCGGCTGCGCCGCGACGAGATCAGCCCCGACTCGTACCCCCCGCTGGCCGACCTGGTCGACCTCTGCGCCGCGATGCGGGCGGCGACCGACGGCTGGTTCGACGCCTGGGCGGTGCCCGGCGGCTTCGACCCGGGCGGCCTGCTCGGCGGCTGGGCGGTGGAGCGGGCCGCGGCGCGGTTGCGCGCCGCCGGCATCCACGACTACGCCGTGCTCACCGGCGCCGACCTGACGGTACGCGGACACGCGGCGCACGGCGGGCCGTGGCGCGTCGCGGTGCACCACCCCACCGACACCCGGCGCACGCCCGTCGTGCTGGAGATGACCACGGGCTCGGTCGGCACCTCCGGCGTCACCGGCCGCCGCGGGCACGTCGTCGACCCGCACACCGGGGAGCCGACCGACCGGCTGGTGGCCGCCACCGTGCTCGGGCCGAACCTGGCAGTCGCCGACGCCTACGCCACCGCCCTGTACGCCGCCGGACCGGCCGGGCTGGCCTGGTTCCGCCACGACGCGGACTACCGCCCCCTGTTCGCGCACCACCGGCGCTGATCTGCCGTCTGGCGCGGAGCGCGATCGGCCCCCACGGTCTCGGCAACGACCGTGAGGGCCGGTCAGCGACGAGTGCGCGTGGCTCGCGCAATCGAGGGGTGCGGGCCGAGGGGCCGGGCGCCCGACCGCGCCACCCGAAGACGGGCCGGGGATCGACTCAGCGGAAACCGCATCGGTACGCTAGCGAATCGACGCAACTCGAGGCAAGAGTCTCCACAGCGGACGTCGCGGGAACGATGTCGGCAATCAGCGGTGAACGCACGGTGGGGCAGAGGTGACGGGCCCGGCCCGGGATGGCACGCTGTCCGCCGTGAGTTTCGATCTGAGCGTGTGGGCCCTGCCGAACGGGGCGACACCGGAGCAGGTGCGGGCGGCCGTGCAGCAGTGCCGCGAGGGCTGGCACAGCGAGCAGCACCCCGATCCGCGACTCGTCGCCTTCTACCGGGCGATCACCGCGAGCTACCCGGACCGTCCGGCCCGGCCGGATACGCCGTGGGAGGTGGCGCCGTTGCACACGGCCGCCGACCACATCGAGATGAACCTGCATCCGACCTGCCCGGATCAGGTCCTGCTGGACATCGAGCGGCTGGCCGGCGAGCACGACCTGATGCTCTTCGACGCGCAGGACGGCTCGGTCTACCCGCCACCGGCCCGCGTCCGTTCCTGACCCACCGGAACGACGAAGGGCCCGGCCGATGCGGCCGGGCCCCGATCCGTCTGCGTCCGGACTACTCGTCGCGCAGGTCGGCCGCGCTGGCCGCGACCGCGCCGATCGAGTCGGCCGCGGACGTGAGCAGGTCGGCGCCGAGCGCCTGGTCGACGGTGAGCGTCATCAGCGTCTCACCGCCGGCCTCGCGGCGGGCCACCTGCATGGCGGCGATGTTGACGCCGGCCTCGCCGAGCAGGGTGCCGACGGTGCCGACCACGCCGGGCCGGTCGGCGTAGCGCAGGAAGACCAGGATGCCCTCCGCGCCGATCTCCACGTCGAAACCGTCCACCTCGGTCAGCTTGAACACGTCGCGGGTGCCGGTGTGCGCCACGGTGCCGGAGACGCGGACGGTGCGCCCGTCCGGCAGCGCCCCGCGCACGGTCACCAGGTTCGGGTGGTCGACCGTCTCGCCCGGCGTGGCGAGCGTGACCTCGACACCCCGCTCGGCCGCCAGGTGCGGCGCGTTGACGTAGGTGACCTGCTCCTCCACCACGGAGCTGAACAGCCCCTTGGTCGCGGCGAGCTTGAGCACCGACACGTCGTGGGCGGCGATCTCGCCGCGCACCTCGACGGTGACGCTGGCGGCCACCCCGCCGGCCAGGGCGGTGAACGCCCGGCCCAGCTTCTCGGCCAGCGGCAGGAGCGGGCGGACGTCCTCGGCGACCACGCCGCCGGCCTGCACGTTCACCGCGTCCGGGACGAACTCGCCCTGCAGCGCGAGCTTGACGCTCTTGGCCACCGCGAGACCGGCCTTGTCCTGCGCCTCGTTCGTGGAGGCGCCCAGGTGCGGGGTGGCCACCACGTTGTCGAAGGCGAACAGCGGCGAGGAGGTGCAGGGCTCCTTGGCATACACGTCGACGCCGGCGCCGGCGACCCGGCCCTCCGCGATCGCGTCGGCGAGCGCCTGCTCGTCGACCAGACCGCCCCGGGCCGCGTTGACGATCCGGACGCCCGGCTTGACGATCGCCAGTTCCTTCTCGCCGATCAGGCCCACGGTCTCCGGCGTCTTCGGCAGGTGGATCGAGATGAAGTCGCTCTCCCGCAGCAGCTCCTCCAGCCCGACCAGGCGGACACCGAGCTGCGCGGCGCGGGCCGGCTGGATGTACGGGTCGTACGCGATCAGCCGGGTGCCGAACGCGGCGATGCGCTGCGCGAAGAGCACGCCGATGCGGCCGAGGCCGACCACGCCCACGGTCTTGCCCTGGATCTCGACGCCGGTGTACTTGGACCGCTTCCACTCCCCCGCCTTGAGCGCGGCGCTGGCGCTGGCGGTGTTGCGGGCCACGGCGAGCAGCAGCGCGAGGGCCTGCTCGGCGGCGGAGACGATGTTGGAGGTGGGAGCGTTGACGACCATGACGCCACGTGCCGTGGCGGCGGGCACCTCGACGTTGTCCAGCCCGACGCCGGCCCGGGCGACCACCTTCAACCGCGGCGCGGCGGCGATCGCCTCGGCGTCGATCTGGGTGGCGCTGCGTACGATCACCGCGTCGGCCTCGGAGAGGGCGGAGAGCAGAGCGGGGCGGTCGGTGCCGTCCACGTGGCGCACGTCGAAGTCGTGCGCGAGCACCTCGATGGCGGCGGGGGCGAGTTCTTCGGCGATCAGTACGACAGGATTCATCGGTCCTCGTAGACGCTCGGTAATGGTTCGGCCTGGGGCGCCGGGACGCCGCGCTGCGCCCTGCGCCGATCCGTGCCACGGCCGTCGGGTGCGCTCGGGCACCACACCAAGGATGGTAGGTGGCTGCTCGCCCGGCGTGTCCCGGAGTGCGGGGTGAGGGCCCTCACACAGGCTCGTCGCACGCCTGTCATCCCCTGTTCACCGGACGCCGCGCTGGCGGCAGCCCGCTACAACGGGAGCTGTCGTCACGAGGGAGGAATCGCCGATGTCGGTGGTCGTCCGGATCGCGCTGCTGCGGCCGATGGTCCGGCTCGACCCGCTCGGCTGGGGGCCGAGGCTGGCCGAGGCGTTGATCACCCGGTCCCAGGTGGTGAGCGGACTGCGGGGCGGAACGGCCCGGCGGACGGCCGCCGCCGACGAGGCGGTGGCACTCTGCCGTCGGCTGGTCGCCGAACGCCCGGATCGGCACCGGACGACTCTGGCCCGGGCGCTGGTGGCCCGCGCCGGCGTGCCGGACGTCCGTCCCACGACCGCGGTCATCGCCGAGCTCACCGAGGCGATCGCGTACGTCGAGGGATCATCGGATCGGCTCGGGCTCGTGGCGCTTGCCACCGCTCGGTCGCTGCTCGCCCGGCGCCGGAGCCAGCTCGGCGAGGTTCGGGAGGCGCTCGCGTCGGCGCGGCTGGCGTTGCGCGCCTGGGCCGACGCGGAACCGCTCACCGCCGACGACCGGGCGCGGCGGATCAACACTCTGCTGGTCGTCGCGGAGTGCGCGCAGACGCTGGAGCGGCACGACGAAGCGCTCGACGTCCGCCGACAGGCCCGGGACGCTTACCGTGCGTTGCCCCGGCGGTACCGGCTCCGCTGGAAGGGCCTGGACGCCGCAACAGCGGTGCCACTCGCGTCCAGCATGGCCGCGGACGGTCGGCACCGGGAGGCGCTGGACCTGCTGACCGCCGCCGACCTGGCGCTGGAGCTGACCCGCTCCGTCACACCAGGGCCCGGGCACGTCCTGTCCGCCCGAGCGCTGCTGGTGGAGTCGCTGTGCCGGCAGGCCATGGGAGAGGTCGACGCGGCCGAGCGGACCGTCGTCCGGGCGGTCGACCTTCTCCGGCCCTGGGTCGGCCGAATTCCCGACGGAGGCGGAGCCCACCTGGCCTCCGCGCTACGGGCCCACGGCGCTCTGCTGCTGGAGACGGGCCGAGCGGGCGAGGGCGTCGCCCGCCTCGAAGAGGCAGTCGAGGTGGCGCGCGAAGTCGGGGACATCGAGCGGGCGCGGTCACTGGTGTCGCTCGTCTGGGCGCGGATGACTGCCGGGGCGTGGGAGGACGTGGAGCCGCTCCTTGCGGAGTTGCTGCCGCTGTGCCGGCGGCGGGCCGACGACCTGCCCGAGGTGTTCCGCCCGCTGCTCGTCCAGGGCCTTTGCGCGGTGACAGCCCTGTCCGCCTTCAAGCGGGGCGACGAGAATCCGCCGCCGCCCGGCACGCGGATCGCCGGTATGACCGGGACGGCGGCCGGCCAGGAGGCGGTCGAGCTGGCCCGGGCACTGGTGGCCGGACAACCGGCCTATCGCGCGCTGCTGGGCGCGGCCCTGTTCGGCCTGGATCGGGCCCTGATCCGGTCCGGTGACGTGGCGGGGGCGGCCGAGGCGCTGCGGGAGTGCGTGGCCCTCCGCCGGGATCTGGCCGACGAGGATCCGGCCCATCGGGCCGACCTTTCCCGTGCGCTGGGCAATTTCGGCAACCGGCTGGACGCGCTGGGCCGGCTCGACGAGGCGTACGACGCCCACCGCGAGTCGGTGGAGCAGGCGCGTGCGGTGGACGGCGGGCTGCCGCCCGCGGAGATGGCCGTCGCACTGCGCAACCTGGCCACGTCGCTGTCCGCGGTCGGCCGCCCGGACGAGGCCGGGCGGGTACGCGCCGAGGCGGACCGGCTGCCGGCCACCTGACCGGCGGTGGGGCGGAGCGGACTGCGGCCCGCGGCCCGACGCCGGGGAGAGCGTCGGGCCGCGGGCCGCACGAGGGAGAAGCTCAGGCGGTCTCGGTGATCGGCCGGTCGACCCAGCTCATCATGCCGCGCAGCTTCTGCCCGGTCTCCTCGATCGGGTGCGCCGCGCCCTCGGCCTGCCACTTGGCGAAGTTCGGCCGGCCGGCCTCGTCCTCGGCCACCCACTCGCGGGCGAACTCGCCGGACTGGATCTCGCCGAGGATCTTGCGCATCTCGTCCTTGACCCGGGAGTCGATGACGCGCGGGCCGCGGGACAGGTCGCCGTACTCGGCGGTGTCGGAGATGCTGTAACGCATCCGGGCGATGCCGCCCTCGTACATCAGGTCGACGATCAGCTTCAGCTCGTGCAGGCACTCGAAGTAGGCCACCTCGGGCGCGTAACCGGCCTCGGTGAGCACCTCGAAACCGGTCTGCACCAGCGCCGCCGCGCCACCGCACAGCACCGCCTGCTCGCCGAACAGGTCGGTCTCGGTCTCCTCGGTGAACGTGGTCCGGATCGCGCCGGCCCGGGTGCCGCCGATCGCTTTGGCGTACGCCAGGGCCAGGCCGAACGCGTCGCCGCTGGCGTCCTGCTCGACGGCGACCAGGCAGGGCACGCCCTTGCCGTCGACGTACTGGCGGCGCACCAGGTGACCGGGGCCCTTCGGGGCGACCATCGCCACGTCCACGTCGGCCGGGGGCTTGATCAGGCCGTACCGGATGTTGAAGCCGTGTCCGAAGAACAGCGCCTTGCCCGCGGCCAGGTTCGGCGCGATGGCCTCGGCGTAGATGTGCCGCTGGGCGGTGTCCGGGGCCAGGATCATGATCACGTCGGCCTCGGCCGCCGCCTCGGCGGGCGTGAGCACCCGCAGGCCCTGCTCCTCGGCCTTCGGCCGGCTCTTCGACCCGGCGGGCAGGCCGATCACCACGTCGACGCCGGAGTCGCGCAGCGACAGCGCGTGCGCGTGGCCCTGGCTGCCGTACCCGATCACGGCGACCTTGCGGCCCTGGATCAGGCCCAGGTCGGCGTCGTCGTCGTAGAACACCTCAACGCTCATTGACTTCCCTTTCGTACGGCGGTGCCCGTCGGCCCGTCGAAAAACTTGTGGGTACGGATCAGGCGGCGCGCAGGGCCGGGCCGGCGGTGATGGCCCGCGAACCCCGCCCGATGGCCACGGTGCCGGACTGGACCATCTCCTTGATCCCGAACGGCTCCAGGTCGCGCAGCAGCGCGTCGAGCTTGTCCGGCGTGCCGGTGGCCTCGATGGTCAGCGTGTCCGGCGCGACGTCGACCACCCGGGCGCGGAACAGGCCGACCGTCTCCAGCACCTGGGCGCGGGCCGTGCGGTCGGCGCGGACCTTGACCAGCAGCAGCTCCCGCGCCACCGACACCTGCGGGTCCAGTTCCACGATCTTGAGCACGTTGACCAGCTTGTTGAGCTGCTTGGTCACCTGCTCCAGCGGCGAGGACTCGGCGTTGACCACGATGGTGATGCGGGAGACGTCCGGGTTCTCGGTCTCGCCCACGGCGAGGCTGTCGATGTTGAACCCGCGCCGGGAGAACAGCCCGGAGACCCGGGCGAGGACACCCGGCTTGTTCTCCACGAGCACGGACAGCGTGTGCATTGTCATCTAGAGTTCGTCCTCGTCGAAGGCGGGACGCACGCCCCGCGCGAACATGATCTCGTCGTTGCTGGTGCCGGCGGCGACCATCGGCCAGACCATCGCGTCCTTGCCGACCACGAAGTCGATGACCACCGGCGCGTCGTTGATCGCCATGGCCGCCTCGATGGTCTTGTCCACGTCGGCGGCGTTCTCGCAGCGCAGTCCGACGCAGCCCAGGGCCTCGGCGAGCTTGACGAAGTCCGGGATGCGGTGCTTGTGGGTGCCCAGCTCGGTGTTGGAGTAGCGCTCCCCGTAGAACAGGGTCTGCCACTGCCGCACCATGCCCAGGTTGCCGTTGTTGATCACGGCCACCTTGATCGGGATGCCCTCCAGGGCGCAGGTGGCCAGCTCCTGGTTGGTCATCTGGAAGCAGCCGTCGCCGTCGACCGCCCACACCGTGGTGTCCGGCTTGCCGACCTTGGCACCCATCGCGGCCGGGACGGCGTAGCCCATGGTGCCCAGGCCACCGGAGTTGAGCCAGGTGTGCGGCTTCTCGTACGAGATGAACTGGCTGGCCCACATCTGGTGCTGGCCGACGCCCGCCACGTAGACCGCGTCCGGGCCGGCGATCTCGCCCAGCCGCTTGATCACGTACTGCGGGGAGAGCGTGCCGTCGGCCGGCTCCTCGAAGCCGAGCGGGTAGCGCTCGCGCAGGTCGTCGAGCTGGGCCCACCAGTCGGTCAGGTCCACCGACGGGTGCGCGGCCTGCTCGGCGGTGACCGCCGCGATCAGCTCGTCGATGACGTGCCGCGCGTCGCCCACGATCGGGACGTCGGCGTGCCGGTTCTTGCCGATCTCGGCCGGGTCGATGTCGGCGTGCACCACTGTCGCGTCCGGCGCGAACGAGTCGAGCCGGCCGGTCACCCGGTCGTCGAAGCGGGCGCCCAGCGCCACGATCAGGTCGGCCTTCTGCAGGCCGTAGACCGCGGCGACGGTGCCGTGCATGCCGGGCATGCCCAGGTGCTGACGGTGCGAGTCGGGGAACGCGCCCAGCGCCATCAGCGTGGTGACCACCGGGATGCCGGTCTGCTCGGCCAGCTTGCGCAGCCCCTCGGTGGCGCCGGCCTTGAGCACGCCGCCGCCGACGTAGAGGACCGGGCGACGGGCCGAGGTCATCAGCCGGGCCGCCTCGCGGATCTGCTTGCCGTGCGGGTGCAGCGTGGGCCGGTAGCCGGGCAGGTCGAGCGTGGGCGGCCAGGAGAAGGTCGCCGGCGCCTGGAGCACGTCCTTGGGGATGTCGACGAGCACCGGGCCGGGGCGGCCGGTCGCGGCCAGGTGGAACGCCTCGGCCAGCACGCGGGGGATCTCGTCGGCGGTCTGCACCAGGAAGTTGTGCTTGGTGATCGGCAGCGTGATGCCCTGGATGTCCGCCTCCTGGAAGGCGTCGGTGCCGATCGACGGCCGGGCCACCTGCCCGGTGATCGCCACCATCGGGACCGAGTCCATGTACGCGTCGGCGATCGGCGTCACCAGGTTCGTCGCGCCCGGACCGGAGGTGGCGATGCACACACCGACCCGGCCGGTGGCCTGCGCGTAGCCGGTGGCCGCGTGCCCGGCGCCCTGCTCGTGCCGGACCAGGATGTGCCGGACCGTGGAGTCGTAGAGCGGGTCGTAGGCGGGCAGGATCGCGCCGCCCGGAATGCCGAAGACCACGTCGACGCCGAGCGCCTCGAGCGACCGCACGAGCGAACCGGCGCCCGAGACCTGCGCGGTGGCGGGCTCCCGTACGGGCGTCTCGGTGGTGGCGGCCGCCGGAACGGTACGGCCGGAGCGGGCGGCGGGGTCGGAGTCACCGGCCGCGCCGGTGCCGGAACGGGCGCGGCGGGCGGAGTGGGCGAGGGTCTCTGGCGTGGGTCTCGTCATGGCGGTTCAAGCCTTCGGAAGTGAGTGGGTGACGCGCTTCTCAGGATGGGACGGCGAGGTCCCGGCAATGGTCCGACGGCAACAAAAAAGCCCACGTGCAGGATGCACGGGGCCAGCGCACTCTCGGTGGGAGAGTGCGCTCAGGTAAGTACTCGCGGCGACCGGTTCGACGACATGCGGCTAAGCCTGACGCATCTCACGCGATGAGTCAACTGATCCCACATTTTGGTTCACGGACGTGGGCGTGTCGACCACCGGGACCCCCTCCGCGCCCGGCGCCACCTGCGAAGATCCCTCCAACGGGGGACGCTGCGCGGGCACCGCGGCTGGCGGATTGTTGCGCAGCCGGGGCAGCAGCGGCGAGGGGGCGCGAACCGGGGCGGGCGGCGGCACCGGCGGCACCGGCGGCATCGCGGTGTGCCGGTTGCCGGGCGCGGTGGCCGCCTCCAGCATCGCCTCCAGGTGCTCGGCCGGTACGCCCCAGCCGAACAGCGCGCCCTGCCCGAACCGGCAACCGGCGGCGACCACGGCGGCCAGCTCGGTCGGGTTGGTGACGCCCTCGGCGATCACCTCCAGCCCGAGCTGGTGGCCCAGGCGCATGACGATGTCGACCATCGGGGCGAACGCCGGGCCGTCCCGCCCGACCGGCCGGACCGGCTCGTGCTCGGCGACCAGACTGTGGTCGATCTTGAGAATGTCGATCGGCAGCCGCCGGAGCTGGCCGAGCGACGAGTAGCCGGCGCCGAAGTCGTCGAGCGCGATCCGGACGCCGGTCAGCCGCAGCGCGGTGAGCCGCCGGATCAGCTCGTCCAGGTCGGTGGCGACAGCGTGCTCGGTGACCTCCAGCACCAGCCGCTGCGGCGGCACGTGGTGCGCGCGCAGCGCGTCAGCGACCTGGACCACGTACTCGGGGGCGTGCAACTCGCGCGGCGACACGTTCACCGACACCCAGACGTCGTGCCCGTCGGCCAGCCAGCGGGAGAGCTGGTAGCAGGCCTGGTGCAGCACCCACGCGCCGAGCTTGGCGATCATCCCGCACTCCTCGGCGAGCGGGATGAACTCGTCCGGCCGGACGTTGCCCAGCTCCGGGTGCCGCCAGCGCAGCAGCGCCTCCGCGCCGACCGGCCGCACCGACGGCAGCGAGGCCACCGGCTGGAAGACCAGCCGCAGCTCGTCGCGCTCGATCGCGCCGCGCAGCTCGTGCTCCATCCGGGTCCGCCGGCTCAGCAACTGGTCGTACGTGGCGTCGTAGCGCTCGATCCGGTTCTTGCCCCGCTGCTTGGCGTAGCGCAGCGCCAGGTCGGCGTTGCGCAGCAGCAGCTCGACGTCCTGCTCCCCCTGCCCGGCGGCCACCCCGATGCTCACCGACAGGAAGACCGGCCCGTCCCCCTGCTCGTACGGGCGGCCGAGCACCCCGAGCAGGCGGTCGGCGACCGGGCCGGGGTCGGCCGCCCCGTGCATCAGCACCGCGAACTCGTCACCGCCGAGCCGGGCGGCCAGGTCGCCCGGGCGCAGGTTGCCGCGCAGCCGCCGCCCCACCTCGATCAGCACCGCGTCGCCGACGTCGTGCCCGCGCATGTCGTTGACGTTCTTGAAGCCGTCCAGGTCGAGCCCGAGCAGGACGCACGGCCCGCCCGCCTCGGCGCTGCGGTGCAGGGCACGCAGCAGTCCGCGCCGGTTCGCCAGCCCGGTCAGCGGGTCGGTGTGCGCCAGCTCGCGGAAGTGCGCCTCCCGCTCGGCGAGCCGGATCGCGTAGCCGCGGACGTCGTTCAGCGCCAGGTACTGCCGGGTGACCAGGGCGAACCCCTCGACGGTGCCGGCCACGATGGCGTACCCGTCGAACCCGCCGCCCTGCACCAGGTGGTACATCGCGGAGGCCGCCATGGCGAACATCGGCACGAAGGCGTACTCGCCGTCGCGGCGGATGAAGTCGACGTCGAGCTGCGTGAGGTCGGCCCGGCGCCCGGCCACGGCGGTGGCCAGCAGCCCGGCGGCGGTCAGCACCGCGCCGGTGAGCACCATGCCCGGGCCGGCCTGGCAGAGCCCGGCGGACACGGCCAGCCCGCCGGCCGTCACTGCTATCGCGCCGGCGGCGAGCAGCGTCAGCCACCCGCGCGGCGGCGCGACCCGCAGCACGACGATCATCGTGAGCCCGGTGGTGAGCGCCGAGCTGACGGTGGCCAGCACGATCGGCAGGCAGGCCACCGGGGTGGCGTCGCCGAGCAGCCGAGTCGGCTCGCTGAACGCCACCCAGCCGACGAACCAGAGCGCGCTGCCCATGATCAGGCCGTCGAGCAGCAGCCGGCCGGTGGCCGCACGGGTCGCGGCGGCGCCGGGCAGCCGCAGGACGGCGGCGCCGAGGCCGAGCGCGGCGAGCGTCGTACCGACGGAGACGAGGACCGCCCATCCGGTCCGCTGGCCCTGCCGGTGCGCCCAGTGGTCACCGGCGGCGAGCAGGCCGCCGAGACCGACCAGGAGGCTGAACAGGGCGGCACCGGCGGCGACCGCGAGCAGCAGGTGTGCCGGACGGCGGGGGCCGGTGCGGCGCCGCACCGAGGCGGCGAGCAGCACGGCGGCACCGGTCGCGGCGATCCCGCTCACCACCGCGACGGAGACCATCCCCGGGGACGACTGCACGCGTCAACTCTGCCGGATGAGCGCCTCTCGTGGGGCACCGGGTGTGCAACTGTTGGGACACAGGGTGCGCGCGGCGGGGTTGCCGCGCGGATGGTGTCAGACTGGTTGTCATGCCTGAGCTGCGGTCGAGGACCTCCACCCACGGTCGGACGATGGCCGGCGCCCGGGCCCTCTGGCGGGCCACCGGGATGACCGACGACGACTTCGGCAAGCCGATCGTCGCCATCGCGAACAGTTTCACCCAGTTCGTACCCGGTCACGTCCACCTCAAGGACCTCGGTGGCCTGGTCGCCGACGCGGTGGCCGAGGCCGGCGGCGTCGGCCGGGAGTTCAACACGATCGCCGTGGACGACGGCATCGCCATGGGCCACGGCGGCATGCTCTACTCGCTGCCCAGCCGGGAGCTGATCGCCGACGCGGTGGAGTACATGGTCAACGCGCACTGCGCGGACGCCCTGGTCTGCATCTCCAACTGCGACAAGATCACCCCGGGGATGCTCCTGGCCGCGCTGCGGCTCAACATCCCGACCGTCTTCGTCTCCGGCGGCCCGATGGAGGCCGGCAAGACGGTGGCGATCGAGGGCGTGGTGCACTCCAAGATCGACCTGATCGACGCCATGATCGCCTCCTCGAACGAGGCGGTCACCGACGACCAGCTCGGCGAGATCGAGCGCTCCGCGTGCCCCACCTGCGGCTCCTGCTCCGGCATGTTCACCGCCAACTCGATGAACTGCCTCACCGAGGCCATCGGCCTGGCGCTGCCCGGCAACGGGTCGACGCTCGCCACCCACGCCGCGCGGCGGTCGCTGTTCGTCGAGGCCGGGCGCACCGTCGTGGAGATCGCCAAGCAGTGGTACGAGAACGACGACGCCTCGGTGCTGCCGCGCTCGATCGCCGGCCGGGAGGCGTTCGAGAACGCGATCGCCCTCGACGTGGCCATGGGCGGCTCCACCAACACGGTGCTGCACCTGCTCGCCGCCGCCCGCGAGGCGGAGCTGGACTTCGGCGTCGCCGACATCGACGCGATCTCCCGGCGGGTGCCGTGCCTGGCCAAGGTCGCCCCGAACTCGCCGAACTACCACATGGAGGACGTGCACCGGGCCGGCGGCATCCCCGCCATCCTCGGCGAACTGGACCGCGCCGGGCTGCTGCACCGCGACGTGCGCGCGGTGCACTCCCCCAACCTCGACACGTGGCTGGCCGACTGGGACGTCCGGGGCGGCTCGGCCACGCGCGAGGCGGTCGAACTGTTCCACGCCGCTCCCGGCGGGGTGCGCACCACCGAGCCGTTCTCCACCGCCAACCGCTGGTCGTCGCTGGACACCGACGCGGCCGGCGGCTGCATCCGGGACCGGGAGCACGCGTACAGCGCGGACGGCGGCTTGGCCATCCTGCACGGCAACCTCGCGCCGGCCGGCTGCGTGGTGAAGACCGCCGGTGTGCCCGAGGAGTGCCTGACGTTCCGCGGCCCGGCCAAGGTCTACGAGTCGCAGGACGACGCGGTGACCGCGATCCTCGCCAAGGAGATCGTCGCTGGGGACGTGGTGGTGATCCGGTACGAGGGCCCGAAGGGCGGCCCCGGCATGCAGGAGATGCTCTACCCCACGTCGTTCCTTAAGGGTCGTGGGCTGGGCCGCTCCTGCGCGCTGCTGACCGACGGCCGGTTCTCCGGCGGCACCTCCGGCCTGTCCATCGGGCACGTCTCCCCGGAGGCGGCCTCCGGTGGACTGATCGCGCTGGTCCGCGACGGCGACGAGATCGTCATCGACATCCCGGGCCGGTCGATCGAGCTGAACGTGCCCGCCGACGAGCTGGAGGCGCGCCGGGTGGCCGAGGAGAAGCGGGACCGCCCGTACACCCCGCTCGACCGTCAGCGTCCGGTGTCGGCGGCGCTGCGCGCGTACGCGTCGATGGCGACCTCGGCCAGCGACGGCGCCTACCGTCGCGTCCCGGAGTGAGCCACGCGGGGCTCTGCGTCAGGGCCCCGCGCGACGCCCGCCGCCGGTAGGGTCCGGCGGCGTGGAGACGACGGTGAGCTATGCGCGACTGGTCCGACCGGCGATCGACCGGGTCTACGTGGGCGCCCGCTGGGGAGCGCGCGCCCGGATGGAGGCGTTCTACGCCGAGCGGGGCTGCACACTCGGCGCGGAGAACAGCTTCTTCTCCGGCGTGCTGCCCGGCCGATGCCCGCCGAGGCGCTTGCCGACGGCCTGATCTACACCTCCGGCAGCATGGACGAGGAGCTGGCGCAGGGCGTCGTCGTCCGGGACGCCGAGGGCGCCTGGCACCTCACCGACCTGGGGCGCGAGCTGACGCTGTTCGCCCAGCGGGCCACCGGTGAGGCCGCCGAGGAACTGTGGTCGACGCTGCCCGGAGTGCTGCCCGGCCTGAGCATCGTGCCCCGCCTCGCCGACCTGGTCGGCCGGGTGCTGGCACACGCGCAGGCCACCGGCGGGCCGGTGTTCCGGGCGATGTCCCCGCCGTACGAGCCGGAGGGCGCTTCCCCGGCGCTGCTGCTGGTCACCCGGCTGGGCTCGCTGCGCCACCACCGCGCCGACGCGCACCGGGCCGCGTGGCGGGCCGCCGGGCTGACCGCCGACGAGATCCGCGCGCTGCCGGACGGCCCGCAACGCGCGGCGATCGAGGCGGACACCGACCGCCGCGACGCGCCGGCGTACGCGGCGCTCACCGAGGCCGAGCGGTGGGAACTGCTGGCCGGCCTCGCCGCCCTGCCCAACTAGCGCCCGCCGCCCTCCGGGGCGTGGCGGGGACACCCGGCGCGTCAGGACTGGGCCGGGTCCTCCTCGGCCGGGGCGGTGCCGTCTATCGGCAGGCCGAACTCCGCCGGTGAGTTCTCGTCGGTCCCGTCCAGGTCCGCGTGCGGGTCCTCCGGGGTGACGTCGTCGGGGTCGGCGCCTCCGGCGTGCAGTTCGGACAGCTCAACCGGATCAGTCATGCCGTCCTGGTACCCGCCGGGCGCCGCCCGAACCCGGCAGGTGTCGTTCCAGGCCGTCGAAGAGCAGGTCGAGGGTGAACTCGAACTCGGTCTGGGAGTCGCACCATCCGAGCGTCGGATCCGCCGCGTCGTGCGTCTCGGCGGCGACCATCGCGGCCAGGTGCGGCAGCCGTTCGGCCAGCGCCACCATCTCGGCCTCCGCTGCCTCCGCGTCCGCCTCCCCGCCCGCGTCCGGCCGGAACACCTCCTGGGCGAAGCCGAGCGCCAGGCTGCCGAAGGCGTGCAGCGCCCGGTGGGCGATCCGGTACGAGAATCCGCCGTCGACGAGGGTGGCGAGGATGCCGTCGTAGTAGGCGTACACCCCGGCGGGGACGGTCGGGCGGGAGCTGAGCAGCGCGGGCGCCCACGGGTGCCGCAGCATGACCGCGCGCGCGGCGAGGAAGCGCAGTCGCAGCCGGGTACGCCAGTCGCCGCCGGGCGCGTCCGCCTCGGCTCGCTCGGCGGCTTCGGTGATCTCGGCGGCGACGGCGTCCACGAGGCCGTCGAGCAGCCCGGCCTTGCCGGGTAGGTGGTGGTAGAGCGACATCGCCTCGACGCCGAGTTCGGCGGCGAGCCGGCGCATCGTGAGCGCCGCCATCCCTTCGGCGTCGACGAGGGCGATCGCGCTGGCCAGGGCTCGCTCGCGGCTGAGCGGCTCCCGTGGCTTCCTCGCTCCCATCCGGCTCTCCATCTCCCCTTGACCTTACAACGTATGGTTGGCCTTACGACGTAAGGCAGCCCCCGCCACGGGCACGTCGATCACCCCCGAAGGAGCCGCCATGCACCAGCTGATCCGTACCGCCCGCGTGACCGGGCTGTTCTACCTCGGGCTCGCCGTCACCGGCGCCCTGGGGTTCCTCACCGTCCGGCCCATGATCTTCGACGCTGACGACGCGGGCGCGACGCTCGCCAACCTGGTGGCCCACGAGTCGCTGGCCCGCGCCGGCATCGCCCTCGAACTGCTCGTCGTGCTCACCCAGGCGCTCACCGCCGTCTGGTTCCACCGCCTGTTCCGTACCGTCGACGGCACCGCCGCGGGCAGCATCGCCGCCTTCGGGCTCGTCAACGCGGTCGCGATCCTCGGCAGCGCCGCCGTCCTCGGGACAGCTTTGCGGGTCGCGACCGGCGGGCCGGGCGACGCGGACACCGTCCAGCTGCTCTACCTGGTCAGCGGGAACCTGTGGGAGGTGGGCGGCCTCTTCTTCGGCCTCTGGCTCGTGCCGATGGGCTGGTGCGTGCTCCGGTCCGGCTGGATGCCCCGGCCGCTGGGCTGGGTCCTCGTCGCCGGTGGTGTCGGCTACGTGCTCATGACGTTCGTCGCGTACCTCGCCCCCGGCGCCGGCATCGCCGGTGACCTGCTGGTGGTTCCCGCCACCGTGGGCGAGGTGTGGATCCTCGGCTACCTGATCGTCTTCGGCGTGCGGAAGGAGGAGGTGAAGGTGGACGCCGGGGTGACGAAAGCCT
The DNA here is from genome assembly GCF_050948515.1 of Micromonospora sp. CA-248089. NCBI lineage: Bacteria > Bacillati > Actinomycetota > Actinomycetes > Micromonosporales > Micromonosporaceae > Micromonospora > Micromonospora sp. CA-248089. The sequence goes on along the minus strand of NZ_CP192016.1, from coordinate 1,340,435 downwards.
AGGCCGGGCTCGCGGCGAGGGCGACACCCCGGGCGTACCTGATGGCGGCCGGGGTGTCCGCGAACACCAGGCCCTCACGGCGCAGTTCGTCGGCGACGCCGAGGGCGCTGAGCACCTGGTCGTGGCCCGGGGTGATGCCGGAGAGCAGCACCGTGATCCCCCGGGCACGCAGCCGGGCGATGGCGTCGCCGAGCACCTGGGCGCCGGTGGCGTCGACGGTGGAGACGCGGGACATCCGCAGGATCACCACCCGTACGTCGGCCACCTCGGCCAGCTCCAGCAGGAACGTGTGCGCGGCGGCGAAGAACAGTGGCCCGTCCAGCCGGTACGCCACGATGTGCTCGGCGAGCAGCGCGTGCTCCTCGGCGCTGTGCTCGCCGGTGTCCAGCGGCACCTGTTCGAGCTTGGCGCTGCGGGCCACCGCGCGCAGCGCCAGGACGGCAGCCACGGCGAGCCCGACGACCACCGCTGTCACCAGATCCCAGATGACAGTGACGGCGAACGTCAGCACCAGCACCACCGCGTCGGCCCGGGTGGCCCGCATCAGCGCCAGCAGGGAGGCCGCCTCCACCATCCGTACCGTGGTGGCGAGCAGCACCCCGGCCAGGGCGGCCAGCGGGATGCGGCCGACGAGCGGGGCGGCGGCGAGCACGATCGCGGCGAGGGCTACCGCATGGGTGAGCGCGGCGAGTTTCGAGGACGCCCCGGCGCGGACGTTCACCGCGGTACGGGCGATGGCGGCGGTCGCCGGGATGCCGCCGAAGACCGGGGAGGCGAGGTTGGCCAGGCCCTGGCCGAACAGTTCCCGGTCCGGGTCGTGCCGCTCGCCGACAGTCATGCCGTCCGCCACCGTCGCGGAGAGCAGGCTCTCCAGGGCGGCGAGCGCGGCCACGGCCAGGGCGCTGGGCAGCAGGACGCCCAGCGCGCCGAGATCCAGGAAGCTCAGCGACGGCGCGGGCAGACCCTGCGGCAGCTCACCGATCCGGGCCAGGTCGATCGGGGCCAGCTCGGCGACAACAGTCGCGGCGGCCACGCCGACCAGGGAGAACGGCACGGCGGGCCGCCACCGGCCGCCGAGCAGCATGAGTGCCGCCACGCCGAGCGCCACGGCGATCGCGGCGGGCCGGGGATGCGCGGCGAACCGGGCGACCGCGTCGGCTGCGACCGCCCACACCTTCTCGCCGTGCGCCTCGGCGACGCCGAGCGCGGCCGGCACCTGTTGCAGCGCGATGACCACGGCGATGCCGGCGGTGAAGCCCTCGATCACCGGGGCCGGCAGGTAGCGGACGTACCGGCCCAGGCGGGCGAGGGCGAGCGCGATCAGGATCAGCCCGGCCAGCGCGCCGACCATCAGCACGCCTCCGGCGCCGAACTGCTGCACCACCGGCACCAGCACGACTGTCATCGCCCCGGTGGGGCCGGAGACCTGGAGGTTGGAGCCACCGAAGACCGCCGCGACGGCCCCGGCGACGACGGCGGTGACCAGGCCGGCCTGCGCGCCGAGCCCGGAGGTGACGCCGAAGGCGAGCGCCAGGGGCAGCGCCACCACCGCGACGGTGAGCCCGGCGAGCAGATCGCGCCGGGGCGAGCGGCGCACCGCTGCCCAGTCGGCCCGGCCCGGCAGCAGCCCGCCGAACAGCCGGCCCGCCCGCCGGACGACGTCACCGGCGCGAACGGTAGCCGCCGCGCTCACCGGTCCGTCCCCGAGGCCCGCAGCTCGTCCAGCAGGGCGTCCCGGTCGGTGAGGACCGCGCCGAGGATGCGCCGGCCGGCGGCGAGCAGGTCGGCGACGTCGGGGGTGCTGAGCGCGTACATGACCAGGGGGCCGTCCCGGTACGAGGTGACCATGCCGGCGCGGCGCAGCACGGCGAGCTGCTGGGAGAGGTTGGACGCCTCCACGTCGATGGCGGCGAGCAGGTCGCGGACCGGTTTGGGCCCGTCCTGGAGCAGTTCGAGCACCCGGATGCGCACGGGGTGCCCGAGGGTCCGGAACAGCTCCGCCTTGGCCTGGTACAGCGGCACCGACACGACTCACCCCTCCGACGACTCTGAAGACTTTAGCACTTGCAGAAATCTTCAAATCGACGGAGATGGCGGGCGTCCATCTCAGGCCAGGTCGTTGACGCAGCGCAGCACCGGCCGGGAGGTGAGCGCCTCGGCATCCAGCGGGCACGTGGTGCTCACCGTGAAGACGACGCTCTCCCCCGGCAGCAGCGTCACCAGGGCCCGGTCCACCTGCGCGGCCGGATCGAGGCGGTCCGGGAACAGCGTCAGGTCACGCAGCACCGTCCGCGCGGTCACCCGGACGCGCCGGCCGCCGCCGGTCGGCTCGACCGCCGCGTCCCACTGCGCCGCCGGCCACCGCACGTCGCGGTCCTCGGCGAAGAACCACAGCGCGCGCTCCGCTGCGTCCCCGGCGTCCGCGACGAGCAGTTCCGCGCGGCCGTCGTCCGGCCGCGCCACCTCCGCCGGCAGTTCCACCACGACCGAGGAGTACGCGGGGACGTCGAGGTGGACCGAGGTCTTCGCCCTCGGCTCCCCGGTGAGGGCCAGCCGGGTGACGGTGGCCGGCCCGCGCCACGCCTCGGCGGTCTCGTTCACCGCCACCAGCGCCGGCCCGCCGTCGCGCGGCTGCACCGTCAGCAGCCGGTCGGCGTAGGCGCGGCGCAGCGCGTACCACAGGGGTTTGCGGCGCCCGTCGCCGTCGATCGCCGACCAGGACGTGACCGGCCAGCAGTCGTTGAGCTGCCACACGACGGTGCCGGCGCAGACCGGCCGGTGCGAGCGGAAGTGCTCCACGCCGAGCTGGATGGCGCGGGCCTGGTTGAGCTGGGTGAGGTAGTGCCAGTCGTCGAAGTCGCCCGGCGGCGGCAGGTGGGCGTCGAGCCCGCGCCGGAGCTTGCGGTCCCCGTCGGCGGCCTTCTGGTGGTGCGCCATGCCCGGCGAGTCGGGCGCGAGCGGGTCGTCGGAGAGGGCGCGGCGCAGCGTCGCGTACGCGGGCGGCGCCTGGTAGCCGAACTCCGCCACGAACCGGGGCACGTAGTCCCGGTAACGGGTGTAGTCGTCGGTGTTCCACACGTCCCAGACGTGCGTGGTGCCGTGCGCCGGGTCGTTGGGGTGAAGCTCCTCGCTGCCGGACCAGGGGCTCCCCGGCCAGTACGGGACGGTCGGGTCCAGCTCGCCGACGATCCCCGGCAGCAGCTCCAGGTAGTAGCCGCGTCCCCAGGTGCGCCCGGCCAGGGGTTCCTGCCAGTCCCAGTCGTGCCAGCCCCAGATGTTCTCGTTGTTGCCGGTCCAGAGCACCAGCGACGGGTGCCCGGCGAGGCGGGTCACCTGCTCCCGCGCCTCCGCCTCGACCTCGGTGCGGAACGGTTCCTCCTCCGGGTACGCCGCGCAGGCGAACAGGAAGTCCTGCTGCACCAGCAGGCCCATCTCGTCGGCGAGGTCGTAGAAGTCGTCGGACTCGTACCGGCCGCCGCCCCAGACGCGCAGCAGGTTGACGTTCGCCCCGGCCGCCTGGCCGAACCGCTGCGCGAGGCGGTCGCGGGTGACCCGGTTGGGGAACGCGTCGTCGGGGATCCAGTTGACGCCCCTGACGAACACCGGGACGTCGTTGACGTGCAGCGCGAACGGGGTGCCGTGGGCGTCGGGCGTGGTGTCCAGCCGTACCGAACGGAACCCGACCCGGCGGGACGCGGCGTCCAGCTCCCGGCCGTCGGCGCCGTGCAGGCTCACGTCGAGGTCGTAGCGCGGCTGGTCGCCGTACCCGATGGGCCACCACAGCGCGGGGTCCGCGACGGTGAGCGTCACGACGGCGGTCCGCTCCCCCGCCGGTACGGCGACCTCGGCGGCGACCCCGGCGACGGCGGCGCGGACGGTCAGCGGCTCGTCGCCGGCCCGCTCGACCCGCGCGTGCAGCTCCACCCGGCCGGTGCCGCCGACCACCGTGACGAGCGGCCGGACCGACGCGAGCCGGGCGGTGGACCAGGCGTGCAGGCCGATCTCCTGCCAGATGCCGGCGGTGACGAGCGTCGGTCCCCAGTCCCAGCCGAAGTTGCAGGCGGTCTTGCGGATGAAGGGGAACGGCTCCGGATAGGCGTTCGGCCGGTCACCGAGCCGGTCCCGGTGCGCCTCGGCGTACCGGTACGGGGAGTCGAAGCGTACGGCCAGGGTGTTGCGGTCCGGGCGCAGCAGCGCGCGGACGTCGAAGCGGTACGAGCGGTGCTGGTTCTCGGTGCGGCCGACCTCGACGCCGTTGAGCGTCACGGTGGCGACCGTGTCGAGACCGGCGCAGACCAGATCGATGCGGTCCTCGTCGCCGGGCTGCCCGGCGAACGTGGTCTCGTAGACCCAGTCGGTGCGGCCGATCCAGGTGAGGCGGTTCTCGTTGTCGTCCCGGTACGGGTCGGGGATGAGGCCCGCCGCGAGCAGGTCGGTGTGCACGCAACCCGGGACCGTCGCAGGCACCGCCGTCCCGGCGATCTCCGGCGGCACCGCCGGGCCGGGCTCGGCCCGCAGCGTCCACCCCTCGTGCAGCAGCGTTCGACGGCTCACGACTTCACCGCGCCTTCCATGATTCCGCGGACGATCTGACGTCCACCGATGAACAGCATGACCAGCAGGGGGACGGTCGCGATGAACGCGCCGGCGAGCACCCGCCGGTAGATCACGTAGTTGCCGCTGGCGAGGTCGGAGACCGCCACCATCGACGTCGGGTAGTCGGTGCCGCTGAGCGTGATCAACGGCCACTGGAAGTCGTTCCAGGTGGCCACGAACGTGAGCAGGCCGAGCACCGCCAGGGCCGGACGGATCGCGGGCAGCACGATCGTCGCGTACACCCGCATGGTCGTGGCGCCGTCGACCCGGGCCGACTCGATCAGCTCGTCCGGGACGGTGTTCACGATGAACTGCCGCATGTAGAACACGCCGAACGCGGTGACCAGGCCGGGCGCGATGACCGCGAGCAGCGTGCCGTTCCAGCCGAGCTTGCCCATCACGATGTAGAGCGCCACGATGCCGAGCTGGTTGGGCACGGTGAGCGTGAGCACCACGAACAGCATCAGCGCGCGGCTGCCCCGGAAGCGCAGCTTGGCGAAGGCGAAACCGGCCAGCGAGCAGAAGAACAGCACCGAGGCGGTCACGACGGCGGAGACGATGACGCTGTTGACGAGCGACGCGGCGAAGTAGACGTCCTGGAGGGAGAAGACCTCGTCGACGTTCGTGAAGAAGCGGTCGCCGGGGATCACCGCGGGCGGTAGCTTCGCCAGCGCCTCGTCGTCGCTGGTGGCGATGACGAACATCCAGTAGAGCGGGAACGCGGCGAACAGCATGCTCACCGCGAGCAGCAGGTAGGTCCCCAGTCCGGCCGGGGTGTCCTGTGGGGCCCGGGCCACCACGCGTCGCGTCGTCACCGGCGGCCTCCGGAGAGTCGGTTGGTCAGCAGGTAGTTGACGCCGGCCACGACCAGGATGATCAGGAACAGCGCCCAGGACATCGCGGCGGCGTACCCGAGGTTGAGGTCCTTCCAGCCGACCTTGTAGATGAGCTGGGCGATGGTCTGCCACTCACCGTCCGGCCCGCCGGTCGCCGCCTGCGCGTTCGGGTCGAACAGCATCGGCTCGGTGAACAGCTGCAACCCGCCGATGGTGGACAGGATGACGGTGAACAGGACCACCGGCTGGATCATCGGGACGGTGATCCGCCAGAGCTGCTTCCACTGCCCGGCGCCGTCGATCGCGGCGGCCTCGTACACGTCGCGCGGGATGGACTGCATGGCGGCCAGGTAGAGCAGCGCGTTGTAGCCGATCCACTTCCAGTTGACCATGGTGGCGATGGCGATCCAGGCGTGCAGCTTGTCCGCCCGCCAGTCGATCGGGTCGTCCGGGCCGCCGATGCCGAGCAGGCCGAGCGCCCAGTTCGCCATGCCGAAGTCGCGGGAGAAGAAGACGCTGAACACCATCGTCGAGGCCACGATCGGTGTCACGTACGGCAGCAGCACACCCACCCGCCACCACGTCTGCGCCCGCAGCTTGCGGTTGAGCAGCGACGCGACGAGCAGCGCGAGCAGCAGTTGCGGCACTGTGGAGAGCAGGAAGATGCCGAACGTGTTGGCCAGGGCGTTCCAGAAGTCCTCGTCGGCGACCAGCCGGCTGAAGTTCTCGGTGCCGGCCCAGTACGGCAGCGTCGGGTCGTCCAGGCGGTAGTTGCGCAGCGACACGACCGCGTTGAACAGCAGCGGGAACAGCCCGAACACGAGGAAGAGCAGGAAGAACGGCGCGATCATCAGGTACGGCATGTACCGCATGTCGAAGCGGTACAGCCGGTCGCGCCAGCTCATCCGCCGGTCGGCTGCCCCGGTACGGCCGCGCTTGCGGGCGGGTGGGCGGCCGGGCGGCGCGGGCGCGGCACGGGTGCTGGACATCTGTTCACTCCAGGGCCGGGAGATCGGACGGTGACGGGGCGGACCGGGCCGCCCCGTCACCGCTGACAGGTCAGGACGTGGCGGCCTTCTCGGCCTCCTTGACCGCCTCGGACCAGGCGGCGTCGGACTTGAGCGACTTGTTCTCCACCCGCCGGATCACGTTCTCCACCGCCACCCGGGTCGGGCCGTTCCTGCGGCCCAGATACTGCGGGGTGAGGCCCTGCGCCATCTTCGGGAAGATCTGGCCGACCGGGGCGTCGTTGAAGAACGGGTTCTTGAAGTCGGCGATCGCCGGGTCGGTGTAGAGCGCCGGCTGCGACGGCAGGTTGCCGACCTTCTTGAAGATCTCGATCTGCTGCTCCGGCGCGACCAGCCAGGTCAGCAACTTGTACGCCTCGTCGACGTTCTTGCCCTGCTTGGGCAGGGTCAGGAAGGAGCCGCCCCAGTTGCCGCCGCCACCGGGTACCGCGGCGATGTCCCACTTGCCCTCGGTGCCGGGCGCGGTGTCCTTGATGTGGCCGAGCATCCAGGCCGGGCAGGCGAGCACCGCGAACGCGCCGCTGGTGAAGCCCTTGTCCCAGTCGGCCTGGAAGCTGACCAGGTTGGCCGACAGCCCGGCGCCGACCGCCTTGACCGTGTAGTCGAACGCGACCTTCGGGCCCTGCTCCATCCGTAGCTGGTCCTGCTCGTCGTAGAACCCGACCGGCTGCTGACCGAGGATCGGGTTGAACAGGTTGGTGCCGGCGTCGATGAACTTCTTCTTCGTCGTGGCGGTGTACTGCCGGCCGACCTCGACGAACCTGTCCCAGGTGGGCCAGAGGGCTGACACCTGGTCGCGTTCGGTGGGCAGGCCGGCGGCCTTGAACAGGTCGGTGCGGTAGCACATGGCCAGGCCGCCGACGTCGGTGCCGAGGCCGATCTGCGTCTTGCCGTCCGCCGACAGCGACTGCTTCCACTTCCAGGGCAGGTACTTGCTCTCGTACGAGCCGGCGCCCTTGTCGAGCAGGTTGACGAACTTGTCGGACTGACTGCGGAACTGGACCATGAAGCCCTCGTCGATCGCCGCGATGTCCGGCGCTCCATTGCCCGCGACGAGCTTCTTCTGCAGGTCCTCGTGCTGGGCGTTGTACTCGCCCGAGTTGAGCTGGATCTTGACGTTCGGGTGCTCGGCCTCGTACTTGGCCTTCAGATCCTGGAGCCCGAAGTCGCCCCAGAAGTTGATTTTCAGCGTGACCTGACCACCGGCCGAGTCCGAGCCGCCGGTGGTGCTCCTGCCGCTGCAGGCGGCGATCATGACCAGGCTGACGGCACCGACGGCGGCCACGCGCGCCAGGTGCGTCCAGGACCGTCTCATCTCATCCTCCGCGCCGAATGGAAACGCTCCCGAATATCGAGAGACGTTGACTGAACCGGATAAGTGACGCCACCGTACGGTTCCCATTCATGACTGTCAACGGTCGGTTACCGATGTGCTGGTCCGTTAACCTTGCCGCCGCTCACACCCGAGGTCCGGGCCGCTCGTGGCAGTCCTCGGGTGATGCCCGTTCTAAGCTGAACCGCACAAGCGCCGGCCGCCGGAACCCGTTCACCACCACCGACGGCGGCACCCGGGACCGGCACGGCGTGCAGTAGCGTCACCAGACGCCGGTGATCCGGCGACCGGAAGCGCCCGCGAGGGCCGGACACAGTGGAGGAACGCTTCGGTGAAGCGGCCGACCATCGCCGACGTCGCCCGGCGCGCCGGGGTCTCCAAGGGCGCGGTGTCGTACGCGCTCAACGGCCAGCCCGGCGTCTCCGAGACGACCCGGCAACGGATCCTCGCCATCGCCGCCGAGATCGGGTTCCGCCCGAGCAGCGCCGCCCGCGCGCTGTCCGGAGCCACCGCCAAGGCGGTCGGGCTGGCGCTGTGCCGCCCCGCCCGGATACTCGGCATCGAGCCGTTCTTCATGGAGCTGATCAGCGGCGTCGAGGCCGAACTGTCGGCCCGCTCGTACGCGCTGACGCTTCAGGTGGTCAGCGACCAGGAGGCCGAGATCGCCGTCTACCGGCGGTGGTGGGCCGAACGCCGGGTGGACGGCGTGCTCGTCTGCGACCTGCGCACCGACGACCGGCGCGTACCGGCGCTGGAGGAACTGCAACTGCCGGCGGTGGTGATCGGCGGACCGGGGCACACCGGCGGCCTGGCGAGCGTCTGGGCCGACGACGCGGCCGCCCTGGTGGAGACCGTGGAGTACCTGGTCGCGCTCGGCCACCGGCGCATCGCCCGGGTCGGCGGTCTGCCCTCGTTGCTGCACACCGAGATCCGCACCGAGGCGTTCACCGGCGTGTGCCGGCGGCTCGGGCTGGACGAGGCGACCACCGTCTGGTCCGACTACACCGGCGAGGAGGGTGCGCGGGCCACCCGCCGGCTGCTCAGTTCCGCCGGCCGTCCGACCGCGGTGATCTACGACAACGACGTGATGGCGATCGCCGGACTGTCCGTGGCCCAGGAGATGGGCCTCACCGTGCCCGGCGACCTGTCCATCGTGGCCTGGGACGACTCACCGCTCTGCCGCCTGGTGCACCCACCGCTCACCGCGCTGGGCCGGGACATCCCGGCATACGGCGCGCACGCCGCCCGGCAGCTCCTCGCCGTCATCGCGGGCGAACCGGCCACCGTCGTCCAGGACGAGACGGCGCACCTGACGCCGCGCGGCAGTACCGCCCCACCTCGGGCAACACCTCGCTGAACCGGTTCAGCTCACCGGGCGGTGGACGGGTGCTCCTCGAACCACGCCTCGACCCGTTCGGCGGTAGCCGGCCGGGCCAGCGCGAAGCCCTGCCCGTACCGGCAGCCGGCCCGCCGCGCGCCGGCCACCTGCACCTCCGACTCCAGTTCCTCGACCACCAGCTCCACGCCGAGCCGGTCGGCCAGGTTCGCCACCACGTCGATCAGCGGACGCTGCCCGTCCCCGCCCGGACCCACCAGATGCGGGCCCACCTTGAGCAGGTCGATCGGCAACCGGCGGAGCTGCGCGAGCGAGGCGTGCTCGGCCCGGAAGTCGTCCAGCGCGATCCGCACGCCGAGCGACCGCAGGCCGGCCAGCCGGGCCACCACGGTGGACAACTCCGCGCCCACCACCGGCTCGGACACCTCGACCACGAGCCGTTCCGGCACCACGTCGTACGCGGCCAGCGCGGTAGCGGTGCGCGCCACGAAGTCCGGCGCGGCCAGCTCACGCGGCGTCACGTTGACCGCCATCCACAGATCACGGCCGCCCTCCGACCACGCGGCGAGCTGCCGGCAGGCCCGGTCCAGCACCCACCGCCCGATCTCGCCGGTCAGGTCCAGGTCGGCCGCCACCGGCAGCAGCTCCGCCGGCAGCACCGTGCCCAGCGCCGGGCTGCGCCAGCGCAGCAGCGCCTCGGTGCCCACCGGCATCCGGTCGGCGAGCGCCACCACCGGCTGGTAGACCAGGTCCAGCTCACCACGCGCCACCGCGCCCGGCAGCTCCCGCTCCAGATCCAGGCGTCGGACCAGCTGCTCCTCCAGGTAGGCGTCGTACCACTCGACCCGGTCCCGGCCGAGCTGCACCGCCCGGCGGCGGGCCAGGTCCGCCTGGCGCAGCACGTCCTCCGGATCGCCGCCGCTGGTCTCGGCCAGCCCGACGCTCACCGCCAGCCGGGCGGCGCCTCCGGGCCGGGGGTACGGCTCGGCCAGCGCCGCCAGCAACCGGATGCCGAGCGCGTACGCGAGCACCGGCCCCCGATCGGTGAGGACCGCGTACTCGGTGTCGCCGAGCCGGGCGACCAGATCGTGCGTCTCGGAGCCCGCCCGCAGCCGGCGCGCGGCCTCGATGAGCACCGGCCCCTCCGGCACCGCGCCACCGGTGCCGTGCAGGTCGACGACGAGCAGGGCACCGCCGCTGCGTTCCGCCATCGCCCGGACCAGCTCGGCGCGCGTCAGCGGCACGGGCCCGGCCCCCCGGGCGTCCGGTCCGAGCCGCCGCCGCAACCACGCCTCGCGCGCCGCGAGCCGTTGCACCCGGCGCCGCTGGTCGGCGGCGGTGAGCAGTTCCCCCACCATGATCGGCGGGATGACCGCCAGACCCAGGGCCATCGCGCCGGTGCTGAACTCCCCCGCCGTCATCAGGTGGACCCCGGCGGCCAGCGCGGCGATCCCGGCCGGCGCGGTCAGGCGGGGCCACGCGGCCGGCGTCACGTCCCGGCCCGGCCGTTCACCGCCCGAGGTACGCCGGGCGCCGGCGGCGGTGAGCAGCGCCCCGGCCACCAGCGGCGCCGCGACGAGTGGCAGCGCCCGGTCCGGCGCACCGTAGGCCAGCAGCACCACGAGCAGCGTGAGCCCGCCGAGCGTCAGCGCGGCTCCGGCGTGGCAGCACGCGGCACCGGGCCGGCGGCGACGTTCGGCGAGGGCCGCCACCGCGAGCACGGCGAGCACCACCGCACCAGCAGCCGCCACCGTCGCGGCGACGGCCGGGACCGGGCCGCCCGGCAGCAGCATCCAGCCCGCGAAGACCAGGCTGACGCCGAGCGCCAGCACGTCGACGGTACGGCGCACCAGCTCCGGGCCGGACAGCCGCGACCGGCCGGGCAGGCGCAGCAGGGCCGTCACGTGCAGCACCCCGGTGAGGCACAACCCGGCGAGGGCGATCGGCAGCCGGTGCGCGGAATCACTCAGCGGCAGCACCGCGACGGTGAGCCCGGCGGTCAGGACGGCGCTGTCGAGGATGGCGGCGACCCGGCGGGACAGGGCCGCCCGTCGCGCCCGCCGCCCGGTCGCCGCTGCGCCGTGCGTCGGGGCGGTGTCCGTCGTCTCGCCGGCGCGCCACCGGAACGTGACAACCTGCTGCGGTCCGGGCTGCCGCGGTCCGGGTTCGGCGGCTCGTCGTCCGGGTGCGGGCCTGTCGATCGGTGCCGGCCTGTCAGTCGCAGCGGGCCCGTCGGTCGGTGCGGGGGCTGCGGGATGGTCGGTCGGTGCGGCGGCTGCGGGACGGTCGGTCGGTGCGGCGGCTCCGGCCAGCCAGGCGAGCCGGACGCAGGCGAGGGCGAACCCTCCGGCGACGGCGAGCGCGGCGGCAGCGGGGCCGGGCAGGGCACCGGCGACGCCGGCGAGGAGGAAGACCGCGCCGGTGAGCGACACGGCGACATCGGGCAGGGCTGATCGCCGACGGGGATCGGCGGGAGGGGGGACGGGCACGGCGGTCGCCTTCGTGAGGGGACACGGGGGCGGTGCGGTTGCGGTACGCGGTACGACGTGCGGGGTCGGGGCAGGCGGGGACGCATCGGCGGGGACCGCTGCGGCCACGCCTAGAAACGATCCCGGAAGCGCCCGGTGACGTCACCGCACCAGTGACGTCCGTCACATCAACAGACGTCACGGCGACGGCCCCGTCCAAGATCGACGCCGCTCGCTTCCGCGTCGCCTCCCGACACAAGACGCGGCAGATCTTGGTACCGAGCCGCCCCGGAAAGGGCGGAGCCGTACCAAGATCTGCGGCGGGCCGCGTGCGGCGGGAGAGGGCGGGCGCGGAAGGGCAGCCCGCGGCGGAGTAGCCGGATGGGGCGGGGGGACGCCCGGGGGGTGGGGTGGAGGGGCCGGATGGGATTATCGGGGGGTGAGCCGCGCCGATACCGTCCGTTTCCGCCACAACCAGGCCATCCTGGTCGCCGCGATCGTCGCCGCCATCGGCGCGCTGCCCCTGGCCTCCGCCCGCTGGTGGCTGCTCTGGGTGCTGCTCGTACCGCTCGCCGCCGCGGTCTGGGCGTGGCGGGCCGGCACCGACGCCGACGCCCGGGAGCTGCGGCTGCGAGCGCTCGTCGGGCAGCGCCGGGTGCCGTGGACCCGGGTCGCCGAACTCGCCGGTGACCCCAGGGGAAGGGCAGTCGCCCGGCTCGACGACGGCGAGGTGGTGGTGCTGCCGGCGGTACGCGCCACCGAACTGCCCCGGCTGATCGCCGTCACCGGGCAGGAGCTACCGGACGCCGACCGCGACCGGCAGACCGGCGATCAGTAGCCGTCGACCACCCGGTTCGTCAGCTCCTCCCCTGCCACGTACCGGCGCAACTGCTCGCCCACCAGGCGGTACGCGCGGGGCAGCAGCCCGCGTACCGAGCCGGCGACGTGCGGGGTGAGCAGAACGTTCGGCAGCTCCCACAGGGGATGGTCGGCGGGCAGCGGTTCCGGGTCGGTGACGTCCATCGCCGCGCGCAGGCGGCCCGAGGTCAGCTCGGCGACCAGCGCCGACGTACGGGCCACCGGCCCTCGGGCGGCGTTGACGAGCAGCGCGCCGTCCGGCATCGCGGCGAGGAAACGCTCGTCGACCATGCCCCGGGTCTGCTCGGTCAGCGGCACCAGCAGCACCACCACGTCCGCCTCGGGCAGCAGCGCGGGCAGCTCGTCCACCCCGTGCACGCCCTGGTCGGGGCGCGGCGTACGGGCCACCAGCGTGAAGCTCACCTCGAACGGGGCGAGCCGGTCGCGTACCGCGGTGCCGATCGAGCCGGCGCCGACGATCAGCACCCGCTTGCCGGCCAGCTCGTCGGTGGGCGCCACCTCGTCGTACGCCCACTCGCGCCGGGCCTGCGCCCGGGCCAGCGGCGCGAATCCGCGCAGCGAGGCGAGGATCGCGGCGACCACCCATTCGGCGGTGGGCGAGTCGTGTACGCCCCGGGCGTCGCAGAGCGTCACGCCGTCGGGGATCCGTCCCACCCAGGCGTCCGCCCCCGCGGAGAGCAGTTGCACCACCTCGACGTCGGGCAACTCGGCCAGGAGCGCGCCGGCGTCGGGGCCGGACAGGAACGGCGGCACCCAGAACCGCACCCCGGCCGGGGACGACGGAAGCCGCCGCGGGTCGTCCAGCAGCTCCACGGTGACGCCGGGTGGCAGTTCGCCGAGCAGCCGGCGGCCCTCGGGGTGCGGGATCCATACCTTCACGATCGCCGACGATATCGGCCCCGGACCGGCGGGCGCGGCGTGACCCGTGACGAACACCGCGCCGGGAATGGAGTGGCGGTCCGGCGGGGTATAACCGAGAACGGGATGCCGCTCGGGTGTTCCGCTTGCTGAGGGCGGTGGCGATGAGCGAGGACGGCCGGGACCGGGTGTCCGTGCCGATTCCGGCGCTCGCCGACCCCGACCGGTTGCGGTCACTCGACGAGACCCGGCTCGACGCCGTACCGGACGAGGCGTTCGACAGGTTCGCGCGGCTGGTCGGCGACCTGCTGGACGTTCCCGTCGCGCTCGTCTCCCTGGTGGACTCCGAGCGCCAGTTCTTTCCCGGCGCGACCGGCCTGCCGGAGCCGTGGGCGGCCCGCCGGGAGACCCCGCTGAGCCACTCGTTCTGCCAGCACGTCGTCGACATCGAGATGCCGCTGGTCCTGCCCGACGCCCGCCTCTACCCCCGGGTGCGCCTCAACCTGGCCGTCGAGGACCTGGGCGTGGTGGCGTACGCGGGCATGCCGCTGACCGACCTGGACGGACGGGTGCTCGGCTCGCTCTGCGCGATCGACAGCAAGCCCCGGGCCTGGACCAAGGAGCAGATGCGTACGCTCGCCGACCTGGCCGCCGCGTGCTCCTCGGAGCTGCGGCTGCGCATCGCGGTACGCGGTGCGGAGCAGGCCCGCCGCCGCGCGGAGGAGGCGCACGACCGGCTCGCCATGCTGGCCGGGATGAGCGAGATGCTCGGCGGCACGCTCGACGTGGCCACCGCTGTCGACCGGCTCGGGCACGCGATGGTGCCGCTGCTCGCCGACTGGTGCCTGATCACGCTCGTCGACCCGGCCGGGCGGCCGCGCACCGTCACCGGCGTACACCGGGAAGCCGAACGCGCGGGCGACATGGCCCGCTTCGCCGAGTTGCTGACCACCGGGCTCGGCGCGGACTCGCAGATCCGGTCGGTGCTGCGTACCGGCCGGCCGGTGGTGCGGGCCGTGGCCGGCCTGGACGACGTGGCGCGCGGCACCACGCGCCCGGAACTGGTGCCGCTCGCCGAGCGGCTCGGCGTGGGCTCCCACCTGACCGTGCCGATCACCGCCGCCGGGGACCGGGTGATCGGGGCCGTCACGCTCGTCAACCGTGCGGGGCGGCGCGGTTTCGACACCAGCGACCTGCGCACCGCGCAGGACATCGGGGTACGCGCCGGACAGGCGGTCGGCAACAGCCGTCTCTACGGCGAGCAGCGCCACGTCGCCGAGGTGCTCCAGCACAGCATGCTGCCGAGCCTGCCGGCCGTGCCGGGGATCGAGCTGGCCGCCCGCTACCTGCCGGCCGCCGACCGGGTGGAGGTGGGCGGCGACTGGTACGACGCCTTCGTCCAGCCCGACGGCGAGCTGATCGCCGCGATCGGTGACGTCGCCGGGCACGACATCGAGGCGGCGGCCACCATGGGCCAGTTGCGCAACCTGGTGCGGGGCAACGCGTACGGCCGGGACGATCCGGTGGAGGATCTGGTGGCCCACCTCGACCAGGCCATGGGCGGCCTGCGGGTCCCCACCGTCGCCACCGCCGTGCTGGCCCGGGTCCGCCCGGCCGACGACGGGCTGAGGGTCTCCTGGTGCAACGCGGGGCACCCGCCGCCGCTGCTGGTCCGCGTCGACGGCACGGTCTCGGTGGCGGAGGGGCGCGGACCGCTGCTCGGCCTGGCCCGGCCGCCCCGGCGCACCGGCCGGACGCTGACCCTGGCACCGGGCGACACGCTGCTGCTGCACACCGACGGGCTGATCGAGCGCCGGGACCAGCCGATCGACGAGGGACAGGCCGAGCTGCTCGCCCACCTCGAGGCCGGCGGGCCGGGCGTACCCCTGGACCTGCTCTGCGACCGGCTGCTCGCCGCCGCGCACCGGCGCGAGGACGACGTCGCCCTGCTCGCGCTGCGCGCCGGCTGAACCGGCACCGCCTCCTCCGAACGGCCGGACGCGCCCCGCCGTGCCCGCGACGTGCCCGGTTCGCCGGTTCACCCGGCTAGGCTGGGGCGGGTGAGCCCGCGTCTTGCGTACCCCCGTGTCCGCCGCCTCCGGACGGCGCTGGCGGCGTCCTGCGCGGCGCTGCTGCTGGGCACCGCCGGCTGTGCCCTCGGCGAGCCCGAGCCGGATCCGGCCGGGGCGCCGCCCAACCTGCCGACGCCGTCGAGCACCGCGAGTCCCGGCGGAGCCGGTCAGCAGGTGGTCGCCACCGTGCTGGCCAAGGGGCTGGAGGTCCCCTGGGGCATCGCGTTCCTGCCCGACGGCGGGGCGCTGGTGACCGAGCGGGACAAGGGACGGATCCTCCAGGTCGGCCCGGGGTCCGGCCCGGACGGGCTGGCCGTGCGGCCGGTGCAGACCCTGCCGGACGTGGCCGCCGGTGGCGAGGGCGGGCTGCTGGGCATCGCTGTCTCCCCGGCGTACGCCCGGGACCGCACGGTCTTCGTCTACTACACGGCCGAGAACGACAACCGGATCGCGAAGATGCAGCTCGGGGAGGCCCCGAAGCCGATCCTGACCGGCATCCCGAAGTCCGGCACGCACAACGGCGGCGGGCTGGGGTTCGGGCCGGACGGCCACCTCTACGCGAGCACCGGTGACGCCGGGCGCACCGAGAACGCCCAGGACGCCAAGAGCCTCGGCGGCAAGATCCTGCGGATCACCCCGGACGGCAAGCCGGCGCCGGGCAACCCCACCGCCGGGTCCCCGGTCTGGTCGACCGGGCACCGTAACGTCCAGGGCTTCGCCTGGACGCCGGACAAGAAGATGTACGCGGTGGAGTTCGGCCAGAACACCTGGGACGAGATCAACCCGATCAACAAGGGCGGCAACTACGGGTGGCCCCGGGTCGAGGGCCGCGGCGACGACAGGCGCTACGTCAACCCGATCGCGCAGTGGCCCACCGGTGACGCCTCCTGTTCCGGCCTGGCCGCGGTGGACCGTCTGCTCGTCGCCGCCTGCCTGCGCGGCCAGAGGCTCTGGCTGGTGGAGCTGGCCGGCAACGGCACCGTCCTCGGCCAGCCGCGTGACCTGCTCACCGACCGCTACGGTCGGCTACGGGCCGCCGCGGTGGCGCCGGACGGCTCGCTCTGGGTGAGCACCTCGAACCGGGACGGGCGGGGTACACCTGCCGCCGAGGACGACCGCATCCTGCGACTCGTCTTCGCCGACGGGGGCGCCGGCCGGAGCTGATCCGGGCCGGGCGGGTTTGTCAAGATCGCTCAAGGGGCAGGTCAGAATCTCAGCATGGACGGCCACGAGAACGAACAGCACCGCACCGGGGACGAGACGTCTCCGGAGCGCGGGCGCGCCCGCCGCCTGGCGGCGTGGCGGCCCGGTCACCGGCTGCGCCGGCTGGGTGTCGTGCTTGCTCTGTTCGCGGTCACGCTCGGTGGCATCGTGATCGGCACGTACGCGGGCGGCCACGTCGGCACCGACATCGGCCCGTTCCGGGCCGAGTTGAAGCTCAGCCCGTCGCTGTCCGGCGGCACCACCGTCGACATCCCGCCGCTGGGCGCGCTGCTGCTGGACAGCCACGACGGCCCGGCGTACCTCACCGTCGAGGTGGGCTCGCTGGACCAGGGGCGCACCGAGGCGCTCATCGACGACCCGGCCAGCATCAGCCGGGCCAGCCAGTCGGCCGTCCAGGACGTCCGCGACGGCGTGATGCGGCTCGGGCTGCGTACGCTCGCCTCGGCCGTGCTGGCCACGCTGCTGCTGGCCGCGCTGGTCTTCCGGGACGTCCGTCGTACCGCCTGGGCCGGCGGTCTGGCGCTGGTCGTGACCGCCGGCAGCCTCGGGGTGGCCGCGAGCACGTTGCGCCCGCAGGCGATCGAGGAGCCACGGTACGAGGGCCTGCTGGTCAACGCGCCGGCGATCGTCGGTGACGCGCGCCGGATCGCGAACGACTACACCAAGTACGCCGAGCAGCTCCAGCGACTGGTCGGCAACGTCAGCAAGCTCTACACCACGGTCTCCGCCCTGCCCGTGGTGCAGCCGTCGCCGGGCACCACCCGGGTGCTGCACGTGTCGGACATCCACCTCAACCCGACCGGCTGGCAGCTGATCCGCACCGTGGTCGAACAGTTCGGCATCGACGTGGTGGTCGACACCGGCGACATGACCGACTGGGGCAGCGAGCCGGAGGCCTCGTTCGTCGGCTCGATCGGCCTGCTCAAGAAGCCGTACGTGTTCATCCGCGGCAACCACGACTCGCCGCGTACCGCCGCCGCGGTGGCGCAGCAGCCGAACGCGATCGTGCTGAACAACTCGGTCACGACTGTGGGTGGGCTGACCATCGCCGGCATCGGCGACCCCCGCTTCACGCCGGACAAGGAGACCTCGCCGGCCGGCAGCGGCCTCACCTCGGCCGTCGCCGACCAGGTGATCGGCGCCGGCGAACAGCTCGCCGGCACGATCGAGAAGTCGCCGCGCAAGGTCGACATCGCGCTCATCCACGACCCCGCCTCGGCCGGCCCGCTCTCCGGCACCTGCCCGCTCGTGCTCTCCGGGCACACCCACTCCCGGCAGGTGTCGAAGCTGCCGCAGGTGGAGGGCAAGCAGCCGACCACGCTGATGGTGGAGGGCTCGACCGGCGGTGCCGGGCTGCGCGGCCTGGAGGGCGAGAAGCCGACCCCGTTGACCATGACGGTGCTCTACTTCGACCAGCAGAAGCTGCTCCAGGCGTACGACGAGATCACCGTGGGCGGCACCGGGCAGTCGCAGGTCAACCTGGAGCGGCACGTCATCCGCGACCCGGCCAAGGGCGACCAGGTGCCGGTCACCCCGACCCCGACCCGCGGCCCCTCCGAGTCGCCCTCCCCGGGTACGACCACGCTGAGCCCCACCCCCACGAGCTGACCGCACCGCTTTTCTCGCCGCCTCCCCTCACGCGGTCGATCCGGTGCTCTACCGCATCAACACCCGGTCACTCCGCGTCACGAGGCCGCCCGGCACCGGGTTGCCCCGACGCCGCCTTTGCTCTGCAGCCATCGGCGCAGCAGGCACCGAGAGTCGCCGCGTGGGCGGGTGCAGAGCGGTGGTGCGCCCGTGCCACCCCAGCTCAGAGCGGTGCTGCGGATATGGCTGCAGAGCAAAGGGGCCGCGAGGTGATCCCTGAGGCCGCCAGAGCCGGTTACTCACCGCAACCGAGCAGTCCATTACTTTCCGTGATGAGTGCCCTCTACCGCGTCGGCCGGATCCGCCAAAACGCAGACCGCCGTCCCAGAATCGAACCGGGAGCGCCCGGGCACCGCCGGGCACCGCCGGGCACCGCCGGCAGAGCCGAGAGAGCCGGGAGGCCGGCCCTGCACCGCGACGACCCGGGGCCGCCCGGGATGTCCGGCCGGCCCCGTGGATGGCGTGCGGTCAGCGCGAGGCAGGCGCCTCAGCGCAGCGCGATCGCGGCCAGCGCGGCGTTGACGATGCTGCCGGGCAGCAGGTCGTGCAGCTCGTACAGCTCGCGGACGCTGCCGGACTGGCCGAACTCGTCCACACCGAGCGGCACCGCCGGGGCGCCGACCGCCGAGCCGAGCCAGGCCATCGCGTGCGACGCCGCGTCGTGCACGGTGACCACCGGCACCCGATCGGCGAACGCCGACCGCAGCGCGCCCGGCACGCTCGGCACGGTCGCGGTCCGCACGCCCTGGCGCAGCGTCCGCTGCCACGCCCGGTAGAGGCGGTCCAGGCTGGTCACGTCCACCACGTGCGCGGCCACGCCCTCCTCCGCCAGCTCCGCGGCGGCCGCGAGCACCTCCGGCAGCACCGCGCCGGAGGCGGCGAGCTGCACGACCGGGGCGTCAGCCAGATCGGGGTACGCCTGGTGCGCGTCCACGAGCCGGTACGCGCCGGCCACCACCTGCCGCCGCAGCACCGCGTCGCCGAGACGCGTACGCGCGGCCTCGAACGGCGCCTGGTCGATCGGCCGGGTGCTCAGCCGGAAGTAGTACGCCCCGTCCTCGGCCGGCGCGGCGGTGGCGGCCGGCGCGGCGCCACCGGCGATCTGGCCGAGCGCGTCGCAGAGCAGCCAGTCGAGGCTGCCGGCGTACGCGGGCTCCAGGAACGTCACCCCGGGCAACTCCAAGCCGACCGAGGCGGTGATGGTGGACTGGTGCGCGCCGCCCTCGGGCGCCAGCGTGATGCCGGACGGGGTGCCGGCCACCACAAATCGGGAACCGGAGTACGTGCCGTAGAGGAACGCGTCGAGACCGCGCAGCACGAACGGGTCGTAGACGGTGCCCACCGGCAGCAGCGGCTGGCCGGACAGGTCCCACGACAGGCCGAGCTGGCCCAGCAGCAGGAACAGGTTCATCTCCGAGATGCCCAGCTCGATGTGCTGCCCGGCGGGGCTCTCGGTCCAGCGCAGCATCCGGTCCTCGGTCCAGGAACGCTGCTCGGTCGGGGCGAAGACGCCGGTCTTGTTGATGAACCCGGCCAGGTTGGTCGAGGTGGCCACGTCCGGCGCGGTGGTCACCAGGTAGGGCGCGACCTGCGGATCGCGGGCCAGGTCGACCAGCACCCGCCCGAAGACCTCCTGGGTGGAGACGGGCTTGTTCGCGCGTACCCTCGTGGTTTCCGGAACGGTGACGCCCAGCGCCCGCTCGCGCGGCGCGCGGGACAGCGCCTCCCGGCGCTCGCCGGCCCGGATGCCGGCCGGGGACGCCGGGTCGAGGCGGTCCCACTCGGTCTCGGCGGTGAGGCCCTGCGCGGCGCGCAGCGCGTCGACCTGCTCGGTGGTGAGCAGCGCCGAGTGGTTGCGGGGGTTGCCGGCGATCGGCAGGCCCCAACCCTTGACCGTGTACGCGAACACGACGCTGGGCCGGTCGGTGACCGCGTCGCACTGGGCGTACGCGTCGAGCATCGCCTGCGCGTCGTGCCCGCCCAGGTCCGTGACGAGCGGACCCAGCTCGTCGTCGCCGATGTCGGCGACGAACGCGGCGACCTCGGCCGGCGCGCCGTCCAGGAACTGCTTGCGCAGCGCCGGCCCGGCCAGCCCGAACAGCGACTGGTACTGCTCGTTGGGCATCCGGTCGATCCAGTCGCGCAGCGCCGCGCCGCCCGGCCGGGCGTACGCCTCGGCGAGCCGACGGCCGTACTTGACCTCCACGACGTGCCAGCCGGCCGCCTCGAACTGGCCGCGCCACTGGTTGATCCGGATGCCGGGGACGACCCGGTCCAGCGACTGGCGGTTGAAGTCGACGAGCCACATCACGTTGCCGAGTCCGGTGGTGGCCGGGTCGGCGACCGCCTCCCAGATATTGCCCTCGTCCAGCTCGGCGTCGCCGATGATGGCGACGAACCGGGAGTGCGGGCGCGCGCCGAAGTGGGCGTCGACGTAGCGGCGGGTGACGGCGGCGAACAGCGGCGCGGCGGCGCCCAGGCCGACCGAGCCGGTGGAGAAGTCCACCTCGTCCGGGTCCTTGGTGCGCGACGGGTACGACTGGAGCCCGCCGCGCGCCCGCAGCTTCGGCAGGTACGACTTGTCGAGGTTGCCGAGCAGGTACTGGATCGCGTGGAACACCGGCGAGGCGTGCGGCTTCACCGCGACCCGGTCCTCGGCGTCCAGGTGGTGGAACCAGAGCGCTGTCATCGCGGTGACCAGGGAGGCGCTGGACGCCTGGTGGCCGCCGACCTTCACCCCGTCACCGGTGTCGCGGTCGTGGTTGGCCGCGTCGACGATGCGGGTGGCGAGCCAGAGCACCCGGCGCTGGATCTCGTCGAGGACGTCGAGGTCGTGCTGGTTCACGGTGACTCCATCCGGGCGTCGCCGTTGACGCCCTGTCCGGGGGTGGCGAGGCGTTAGGAAGGGCCCCTTCCCATGCACCAGGCGTTAAGAAGGGGCCCTTCCTTACGCACGTCAGGCGCCGAGGCGCGCCAGGATCAGCTCGCGGACGGTCTTCGCGTCCGCCTGACCACGGGTGGTCTTCATGACCGCGCCGACGAGCGCGCCGGCCGCCGCGACCTTGCCGCTGCGGACCTTGTCGGCGACGTCCGGGTTGGCGGCGATCGCCTCGTCCACGGCGGCGGTGAGCGCACCGGTGTCCGAGACGACCTCCAGGTTGCGGTTGGTCATGATCTCGGTCGGCGAGCCCTCGCCGGCGACCACGCCCTCCAGCACGGTACGGGCCAGCTTGTCGTTGAGCTTGCCCGTGTCGACAAGGCCCTGCAGCTCAGCGACCTGAGCCGGGGTCGCGCCCACGTCGGCCAGCTCCACGCCGGTCTCGTTGGCGCGGCGGGACAGCTCACCCAGCCACCACTTCCGGGCGGCCGCCGGGGTGGCGCCGGCGGCCACAGTCGCCTCGATCAGCTCGACCGCGCCCGCGTTCACCACGGACTGCATGTCGAGATCGGACAGGCCCCAGTCCTGCTGGATCCGCTTGCGACGCAGGCGCGGCAGCTCCGGCAGGGTGGCCTTCAGCTCGGCCACCCACGCCGTGTCCGGGGCGAGCGGCACCAGGTCCGGCTCCGGGAAGTACCGGTAGTCGGTGGCGGTCTCCTTGGACCGGCCCGACGTGGTGTCGCCGGTGTCCTCGTGGAAGTGCCGGGTCTCCTGGGTGATCCGGCCACCGGCCTCGAGCACCGACGCCTGGCGCAGCATCTCCGAGCGGACCGCCCGCTCGACCGAGCGCAGCGAGTTGACGTTCTTCGTCTCGGTGCGGGTGCCCCACTCCTCTCCCGGCCGGTTCAGCGACGTGTTGACGTCGCAGCGCAGCGAGCCCTCCTCCATCCGCACGTCGGAGACGCCGAGCGAGCGGATCACGTCACGCAGCTCGGCGACGTACGCGCGGGCGACCTCGGGCGCGAGCGCGCCGGTGCCCGGGATCGGCTTGGTGACGATCTCGACGAGCGGGATGCCGGCCCGGTTGTAGTCGACGAGCGACTCGGTGGCGCCGTGGATGCGACCGGTGGCGCCGCCGACGTGCAGCGTCTTGCCGGTGTCCTCCTCCAGGTGCACCCGCTCGATGCCGATGCGCACCAGTTCGCCGTTCACCTCGACGTCCAGGTAGCCGTCGAAGCACAGCGGCTCGTCGTACTGGCTGATCTGGAAGTTCTTCGGCATGTCCGGGTAGAAGTAGTTCTTCCGGGCGAAGCGGCACCACTGCGCGATCGAGCAGTTCAGCGCCAGCCCGATCCGGATGGTCGCCTCGATGGCGGCCTTGTTCGCCACCGGCAGCGAACCGGGCAGGCCGAGGCAGACCGGGCAGACCCGGGTGTTCGGCTCGCCACCGAAGTCGGTCGGGCAGCCGCACCACATCTTGGTGTTCGTGCCCAGCTCGACGTGGGTCTCCAGGCCGATCACCGGTTCGAAGCGCGCGACGACCTCGTCGTACGCGGGCAGTGTCGTCGTCATCTGAGCTCCAGGCGCGATCCGGACAGAACCGTTCCAGCCTAATCGGCTGACCCGATCACCCCGCTGCCGGGCTTCGAGATCGCCGCGCCAGGCCCGCCACGACGACCTGACCCGGGCCGGGCGTCACTCGGGTGTGGTGAAGGTCCGGCGACGGTTGTACGCCAGCACGAGCAGGATGCCGCCGATGGAGAAGGCCACGATGCTCAACAGCAGCAGCACGAGCGGCGAGCCCGGTCCGGTGATCGGCAGCCAGGCGCCGCTGACCTTCGACGGCGAGGTTGTCGGCTGGGGCGTCGCGGGGAGGCTGCTCTCCGACGGCGTGGCGGTCGGATCGCTCGCGGTCGGCGTAGCAGTCGGGTCGGCCGGGGCGGGCGTCGACCAGGTCGGGGACGCCGTCGGGGTGCCCGGATTCCGGGCGGCGACTGTCAGCGAGACCTGCTTCGTGGCGCTGGTGCTGTATCCCTTCGCCGCGACGGTGAAGGCGAACGTACCGGCCTTGCTCGGGGTGCCGCTGAGCTTGCCCTCCTCGTCGAGGGTGAGGCCGTCCGGCAGTGCCCCGGTGGCCAGGGCGAACACGATGTCCGAGTCACCGGCGGCGGTGAACCGGAAGGAGTAGCGCTTGCCGACCGTGGCGGCGGGCGGATCGCCGGAGGTGAACGCGGTCGCGGCCTCGGCGACGACGACTGTGGCGTTCTGCTCGTCGAAGCGGTCGTTCTTGTCGGTCATCCGCAACGTGAACGTGTACGTGCCAGGCGTCGTCGGCGCGCCACCGAGCGACGTCCCCACCACGAGCATCCCCGGCGGCAGACTGCCCGAGGTCACCGACAACCGGTACGGCGCGGTGCCACCTGTGGCCTCGACGGTGTGGATCGCGTACACCCGGCCGAGGTACATGGGCGACCGGGGCTTGCCCGACGTGATGACGACAGTCGGTTCGCGTACCTCGATGGTCGCCGTCTGCTCGCCGAAGAGGTCGTTCTGGTCGGTCATCCGCAACGTGAACGTGTACGTCCCGGGCGTCGTCGGCGCGCCACCGAGCGACGTCCCCACCACGAGCATCCCCGGCGGCAGACTGCCCGACGCCACCGACAACCGGTACGGCGCCGTGCCGCCAGTCGCCTCGACAGTGTGGATCGCATAGACCTGCCCGATGACCATGACCGACCGGGGCTTGCCCGAGGTGATGGTGACGGTCTCGGTGGCGACGGTGGCCGGTTGCGCGGTGGCCGGTTGCCCGGCGCCCAGCAGCAGCGCGACCACCATCGTCAGGGCCATGACCGGGCGAAGTGTCCCCATCGCACATCCAGCTCTCGGTCGGAACCGCTCGCGTCCGCCAGCGGGTCACAGTCCAGTCGATCCAGCAGACTCGGAGTTTATTCGACCAGTGCCAGCGGCCCCGGACAATCCACTGATCGGTGATCACCGTGTCGCCGCGACGACAGACGCGCCCGGCGCGGTCGTGGTGACCGCACCGGGCGCGTGAGAGTCCCGTCAGCTCAGATCGTCGGCGGGGTGAGCGTGCCGACGGCGTTCTCCAGCGCGGCCGCGACCCGGTACATCCGGTCGTCGGCCATGGTCGGCGCCATGATCTGGAAGCCGACCGGGAGCCCGTCGGACAGACCGCACGGCACCGAGATGGCCGGGCCGCCGTACAGGTTCGTCGGAATGGTGAACAGGTCGGCCAGGTACATCTGGTACGGGTCGGCGGTGCGCGACCCGATCGGGAACGCCACGAACGGCGTAGTAGGCGAGATCAGCGCGTCGACCTGCTCGAACGCGCTGGTGAAGTCCCGCGTGATCAGGGTGCGGACCTTCTGCGCCTGGGCGTAGTAGGCGTCGTAGTAGCCCGACGAGAGGGCGTACGTGCCGATCATGATGCGCCGCTTGACCTCGGGGCCGAAGCCGGCCTCGCGGGTCAGCGACATGACCTCTTCCAACGACCGGTTGCCGTCGTCGCCGACCCGCAGGCCGAACCGGACGCCGTCGAACCGGGCCAGGTTGGAGGAGCACTCGCTCGGCGCGATCAGGTAGTAGGCCGGCAGCGCGTACTTGAAGTGCGGGCAGGAGATCTCGACGATCTCCGCGCCCAGCTTCGCCAGCGCCTCGACCGACTCGCGGAACGCGGCCATCACGCCCGGCTCCGCGCCCTCGCCGGTGAACTCGGTGACCACGCCAAGCTTGACGCCGGTCAGGTCGCCGGTGGCGCCGAGCCGCGCCGCGGCCACCACGTCCGGCACCGGGGCCGGGATCGAGGTGGAGTCGCGCGGGTCGTGACCGCCGATCACCTCATGCAGCAACGCGGCGTCGAGCACGGTACGCGCGCACGGGCCGGGCGTGTCCAGCGACGAGGAGAACGCGACGAGGCCGTAGCGGGAGGTGCCGCCGTAGGTGGGCTTCGCGCCGACCGTGCCGGTCACCGCGCCGGGCTGGCGGATCGAGCCGCCGGTGTCCGAGCCGATCGACAGCGGCGCCTCGTACGCGGCCAGGGCCGCCGCGCTGCCGCCGCCGGAGCCGCCCGGGATCCGCTCCAGATCCCACGGGTTCCGGGTCGGCCCGTACGCCGAGTATTCGGTGGAGGAGCCCATCGCGAACTCGTCCATGTTCGTCTTGCCGAGCATCACCGTGCCGGCGGCGCGCAGCCGCTCGACGATCGTCGAGTCGTACGGCGGGCGCCAGCCCTCCAGGATCTTCGACCCGACGGTGGTCGGTACGCCCTTGGTGGTGAGCACGTCCTTCACCGCGACCGGCACACCGGCGAGCGGGCCCAGTTCCTCACCGGCGGCGCGGCGCTCGTCCACCGCGCGTGCGGCGGCCAGCGCCCCCTCGGTGTCGACGTGCAGGAACGCGTGCACCCGGTCGTCGACGGCGCCGATCCGGTCCAGGTGGGCCTGGGCGACCTCGACCGCGGAGGTCTCGCCGCTCGCCACCAGCCCGGCGATCTCCACGGCACTCAGCTTGGTCAGGTCGCTCGTACGCTCGCTCATGAGGCCACATCCTCGTCCAGGATCCGCGGGACGCGGAACCGCTGCTCCTCGGCGTCGGGGGCGCCCGACAGCGCCTCCTGCGGGGTCAGGCCCGGCCGCACCACGTCCTCGCGGAGCACGTTCGTCAGCGGCACGGAGTGGGACGTCGGCGGGATGTCCGCCGCGGCGACCTCGCCGACCTGCGCGACCGACTGGAGGATCACGTCCAGCTGGCCGGCGAAGGTGTCCAGCTCCTCCTCCGTGACGGCGAGCCGCGACAGTCGCGCGAGGTGCGCGACCTCCTCGCGGGAGATGGCGGCCATCAGTGCCCCCTTCGTGGCTGTCCTGAGACGTCTGCGGTGGGCCGCCCGCGCGTACGGGCGTACTCGATGACGCGCGGTGACCGGAGCGAGTCTATTGTCCCGCCGTCACGACGACGCCTTCGACTCCCCCTCCGGCGCCGGACCGCTGCGGCTCCCCGCCTCCGCCGGGCGCACCGGACGGTAGCGGGACAGCCAGGCCACCAGGTCCTCGGCCGGCATCGGCCGGGCGTGGAACCAGCCCTGCGCCACGTCGCACCCGGCCGCGTGCAGCAGCCGCCAGGTGCGCTCGTCCTCCACGCCCTCGGCCACCACCCGCAGCCCGAGCGCGCCGGCCAGCTCGATCATCGAGCGGACGATCGCCGCGTCGTCCGGGTCGTCGGCCATCCCCAGGACGAACGACCGGTCCACCTTCACCTCGGACAGCGGCAGTCGGCGCAGGTGCTGCAGCGACGAGTATCCGGTGCCGAAGTCGTCCAGCGCGATGCCGACGCCGATCCGGTGCAACTGGGTGATGCTGGCGAGCACCCGCCGCGGGTCGGCCATCAGCGCGCCCTCGGTGATCTCCACCTGGAGGCGCTCCGGCGGCACGCCGTACCGGGCCAACCGGTCGGCGATCTGGTCGGCGATCTCGCCGGTGTGCAGGTCACGGACGCTGACGTTGAGCGCGGCCCGCAGCGCCAGCCCGGCCGCCGACCACTTCGCGAGCTGCTCCACCACGTCGTCCACCACGCGGCGGGTGAGCAGCCGCATCACCGCGCTCTGCTCGGCGACCTGGATCAGCTCGCCCGGGTCGACCATGCCCCGGCGCGGGTGCCGCCAGCGCAGCAGCGCCTCGACGCCCACCACCTCGCCGGTCGCGATGGCGATCTGCGGCTGGTAGTACATGGTGATCTCGCCCGGGTGCCCGGCCTGGTCGTCCGGCCCGGCCGCCGTGGAGTTCCCGTCGGCGGTCGGCCCGATGACGCCCGGCGCGCCGGTGCTCACAGCCGCCTCGGTGTCGTGGGTGACGTCCCCGTCGGCGGTCCCGGTAGTCGGCGTGAACTCCGCCTCGCCGACCACGAGCGGGCCCGCGACCGGTCCGGCCCCGGCGTGGGCGGCCCGGCGGCGGATCGGGTCGGCGCCGGTGAGGATCCGCTCGATCAGGTCGTCGTGCCGCTCCTCGGTCCGGTCCCGGCGGCGCCGCAGCCACCGGTTCGGCCCGTCGCCGGACCGCCGGCCGCCGTCGCGCGCCGGGCGCTGGTTGCGGGCCGGGCGGTCGGCCCGGACCGGCAGCGCGGGCTCCAGCGCGGCGCCGTCACCCCCGCGTACGCCCACCGTCTCCCCGCCCTGCGCGGACGGGCCGGACTCCAGCACCCGGCGCAGGTCGGCCAGCAGGCTCAGCCGCTCGGCCGAGTTGTGGTCGGACTCCGGCGCGTAGACGGCCACGGTGTCGTTGCGGTGCTTCGCGTCGTACATGGCCACGTCGGCGTGACGCATCAGAGTGGCGAAATCCTCGCCGTGGTCGGGGTAGAGGGCGATGCCGATGGCGCCGCCCACGTCCAGCGGCAGCCCGTCCAGGGGCACCGGCTCGGCGAGCGCGGCGACCACCCGGTCGGCCCGCTCGCGGGCCTGGTCGATGTCGGTGAGCCGGGGTACGACGATGGCGAACTCGTCGCCGCCGAGCCGCGCCACCAGGTCGCCGCCGTCGACCGCGCCCATCAGCCGGGCGCTCACCTCGACCAGCAGGCGATCCCCCACCGCGTGCCCGAGCGCGTCGTTGACGTGCTTGAACCGGTCGAGGTCGAGCAGCAACAGCGCCAGGTGCGCGTCCGGCGCGCCCCGGGCGGCCCGCTCGCCGTGCAGGTGCACCTGCTCGGCCACCTCGGTAAGCAGCGCCTTGCGGTTGGGCAGCCCGGTGAGCGGGTCCAGGTCGGCGAGCTGTTCCCGTTCGTCGGAGAGCCGGGCCATCCGGTAGACGGCGAACAGCGGCACCAGCACCAGCGGGATCAGTGCCGCGCTGGCCCGGGCCGCGGCCACCAGCACCGGCGCGAGCAGCAGCAGCGAACCGGTGGACAGCAGCTCGTAGGCGAGGCCGCTGCGGACGCTCGGCCACCACCGGTCGCCGAAACGCAGCCGGACGGCGGAGCTGACCAGCCCGTAGTTGACCACGAACCAGGCGAGCGTCGCGCCGCCCACCGCCGCGACGTCCGTCCAGTGCAGCCGGTCGCCGTCGAAAAGCTCGCCCGGGCCGAGGCGGCTGACCGCGTACGCGGCGGCGAGCGCACACGCGTACTGGGCCGCGTTGAAGCCGGTGCGCCACGGGGCGTACCCGAGTCGCCAGCCGCTCACCGCGACCGCGACGGCCTGCACCGCGACGGCCGGGCCGAAGCCCCAGCCGAGCAGGATGGCGAAGGTGAAGCAGGTCGACGGGAACACCGCCGACGTCTGCCGGCGGCCGGGCGGGACGAACGGGCGGGCGTCGCAGGCGACGGCGAGGACCGCCATGGTCCAGAACGCGGCCGGCAGCTCGCTCCACCTGTCGGCGAGCGCGACGAGCGGCCCGGCCGAGACCGCCAGGGCGACCGCGCCGATCGCGGTGACGAAGCCGAAGAACGGCCCGCTCCGCCCGGGCGGGACGGAGTTACGCGGGTCGCCGGTCTCCATCGCACCTCCCGGGGAACGTCCTGGCGCGCGCCGTCACGCGTCGTACGCCAATGAAACGCCCTCCGAGGCGATTTCCCCGACACGACAGTCACGAATCGGCCGGAGTCGTAATTAACTTGGTATCCGCCGGACGAAAGCTGTGACCAGCCTGTCAGTCCTCCACCCGGGCCACCTCGCGAGCCGCCTCCGGGCCGGAGTCGAGCAGCACGCGGAATCCGTCCTCGTCGAGGATGGGCAGTTTCAGGGTGGCGGCCTTGTCGGCCTTGGATCCGGGATTGTCGCCGACCACCACGAAACCGGTCTTCTTGGAGACCGAGCCGGTCACCTTGCCGCCCCGGGCCTGGATCGCCTCGGCCGCCTGGTCGCGGCTGAACCCGCTGAGCGTGCCGGTGACCACGACCGTGACGCCGTCGAGCGGTCGCGGCCCCTCGTCGGCGGCCTCCTCGGCCATCCGGACGCCCGCCTCGGCCCACTTGCGCACCACGTCGCGGTGCCAGTCGACGGCGAACCACTCCTTCACGCTGGCGGCGATGGTCGGGCCGACGCCGTCCACCGAGGACAGCTCCTCCTCACCGGCGGCCTCGATCGCGGCGACCGACCGGAAGTGCCGGGCGAGCGCCTGGGCGGCGGTCGGGCCGACGTGCCGGATGGACAACGCCACCAGGACGCGCCACAGGTCGCGTTCCTTGGCCTCGGCGAGGTTGTCGAGCAGCTTGGTGGCGTTGCTGCCCAGGCTGCCGTCCTTGTTGACGAAGAACGGCGACCGGCTCAGCTGCTCGGCGTCGAGCTGGAACAGGTCGCCCTCGTTGGTGATGATCTGGGCGTCCAGCAGCGCCGCCGCGCCCTTCTCGCCGAGCACCTCGATGTCGAGCACTTTACGGCTGGCCAGGTAGAAGACCCGCTCACGGATCTGACCGGGGCAGGCACGCCCGTTGGGACAGCGGATGTCGACGTCGCTCTCCTTGGCCGGCGCGAGCGGAGTGCCGCAGGCCGGGCAGGTGGTCGGCATGACGAACGGGCGGGCGTCGGCCGGGCGCAGCTCGACCACCGGGCCGAGCACCTCGGGGATCACGTCGCCGGCCTTGCGCAGCACCACCGTGTCGCCGATGAGCACACCCTTGCGCTCGACCTCGCGGGCGTTGTGCAGGGTCGCCAGCGCGACTGTGGATCCGGCCACCCGGACCGGTTCGAGGACGGCGAACGGGGTGACCCGGCCGGTGCGCCCGACGTTGACGTCGATGTCGAGCAGCTTGGTGTTCACCTCCTCGGGCGGGTATTTGAAGGCGATCGCCCAGCGGGGCGCGCGGCTGGTCGAGCCGAGGCGACCCTGGATGGAGACCGGGTCGACCTTGACCACCACGCCGTCGATCTCGTGCTCGACGTCGTGCCGGTGCTTGCCGTAGTAGGCGATGTAGTCAGCGACACCGGCCAGGTCGTCCACCACCCGCCACCGGTCGCTGGTGGGCAGCCCCCACGCCTTGAGCGCGGCGTACGACTCGGACTGGGCGGCCGGCCGGAACCCGGTGCGCGCGCCGATGCCGTGCACGACCAGGCGCAGCGGGCGGGAGGCGGTCACCCGGGGGTCCTTCTGCCGCAGGCTGCCGGCGGCGGCGTTGCGCGGGTTGGCGAACGGCGCCTTGCCCTGCTCGACCAGGCTCGCGTTCAGGTCGGCGAACGCGGCCACCGGGAAGTAGATCTCGCCGCGCACCTCCAAGAACTCCGGCACGTCGGGGAAGTCGCCCGCCGGGGTCAGCCGGGCCGGCACGCCCTTGATGCTGCGCACGTTGGCGGTGACGTCCTCGCCGGTGCGCCCGTCGCCCCGGGTGGCGGCGCGCACCAGCCGGCCCTTGGAGTAGGTGAGGTTGATGGCGAGCCCGTCGACCTTCAGCTCGCACAGGTAGGGCACCGGGCCGCCCGCGTCCCGCTCGACCCGCTCGGACCAGGCGGCCAGTTCCTCGTCGGCGAAGGCGTTGTCGAGCGAGAGCATCCGTTCGGCGTGCGCGACCGGGGTGAAGTCGGTGGAGAAGGTGCCGCCGACCCGCTGGGTGGGCGAGTCGGGGGTGCGCAGCGCCGGGTATTCGGCCTCCAGCGCCTCCAGCTCCCGCAGCTGCTTGTCGAACTCGGCGTCGGTGACTGTCGGCGCGTCGAGGACGTAGTAGCGGTACTGGTGTTCGGTCAGCTCCTGGCTGAGCGTGGCGTGCCGCTCCCGGGCCGCCGGGGTCGGCTCGGCACCCGCCGCCGCGTCCTGGGCCGCGTCGACCGCTGGGGGAACCGCTTCTTCGGACACGCCGCCGCCTTCGGACACCGCTGTCGACCTCCCGTGTTGGTGCTACCCGAGAACCGTAGCGGTCGGCTGTGACAGCCGTCCGGCCACCCGCGCCGAGCAGGGCGAACCGGCACCAGCCGCGCCATCCGGCGGGCAGGTCCCGGCCGTGCGACGATCGCGTCGGCGGTACTGGGCGACAACGGTCGGAAGGCGGGCGGCGGATGCGCGACGGGGTGATCTGGGCGCTGGTGATCGTGGCCTGCGTCGCGGCCGGGTGGTTGTGGAACGACTGGCGCCGCCGGGCGGCCGAACGCGCCGCCGGCACGCGCGGCCGGGCCGACGGGCGGCGGGGCACCGGGCGTGGCGGCCGGACCGGCACCGACCGGCCCGGCGGAGGGCGCGGCGACGAGCGGGCCGGCGGTGGACGCCGAGGTGACCGGGCCGGCACCGGGCCACGGGGTGACCGCGCCGGCGCGGCGCCGAGGCCCCGGGGCGCCGGGCGGGACCGGGACGAGCCGCGGCCGGGGGAGATCTGGTGGGCCGACGTGCCGTACGCCGACGGGACCGGTTCGAAGGTGCGCCCCTGTCTGGTGCTGCGAATCGACGGCGGGGACGTCGAGGTCCTGAAGATCACCAGCCAGGACAAGTCGGACCGGGACGACCACCTGCCGATCCCGACCCGCGGCTGGGATCCCGATGCCGACCACGACAGCTACCTCGACGTGAGCGAGCCGATCGCGGTGCCGCTGGGCGCGTTCGCCGACCGGGCCGGCACCTGCGACCCGGACCTGTGGCGTGGCGTCCGCCGGCTGAGCCACCTCACCGGCTGAGCGCGGGCGGCGTCACCCCTGGCCGCGAGAGCCGCCGCCGGGCGCCTCCCCGTCGAACGCGTCGGCGAGGGCGGTGAGCTGGTCGGCGTACTCGATCCGGCCGGCCCACCCGGCGGGCCAGGCCGCCGTGCCGTACGCGGCACCGACGAACGCGCCGGCCAGCGCGGCGATGGAGTCCGAGTCACCCGCGGTGGTGGCGCCCCGGGCCAACGCGCCGACCGGGTCGTCGGCGTGGCGCAGCGCGCAGAGCAGCGCGGTGGCGAGCGCCTCCTCGGCGATCCACCCCTCGCCGGTGAGCCGGCACGGGTCGCCACCGTCGTCCGGGCGGGTCAGCGCCGCCTCCAGCCGGCCGAGCACGTGCAGGCAGTCGTCCCAGCCCCGGGTGACGAACTCGGCGGCGCTGCTCCCGCCGGGCCGCTGCCACAGGTCACCGAGCCAGTCGTTCCGGTAGACGGTGCGCTGCTCCCGGGCTCGCTCGGTGAGCAGGCCGGGCAGCTCCGGCAGCGCCGCGCCGTCGCGCAGCAGCCGGACCGCGTACGCGGTCAGCTCACTGGCCGCCAGCCCGGTCGGGTGACCGTGGGTGAGCCCGGCCTGGAGCTGGGCCAGCCCGGCCATGGTGTCGAGGTCGACGTCGAGCAGCCCGACCGGGGTGACGCGCATGTTCGCGCCGCAGCCCTTGGAACCGGCGACGGTGGCCTCCTGCCAGCGGGCACCCCGGGCCAGCTCGGCGCAGGCCCGCAGGCAGGTCATCCCGGGGGCGCGATTGTTCTCCGGGCTGACCGACCAGTCGACGAAGCGCTGCCGCAGCAGCGGCTCCACCGCCTCGGCCGTGTACGCGGGCGCGTCGTGCAGCGCCCACGCCACTGCGAGCGCCATCTGGGTGTCGTCGGTGACCAGGGCCGGGTCGCCGGTCAGCTCGCGCGGACCGGCCGGGCCGTAGCGCCGGACGATCTCGGTGACGGTGAGGAACTCGGTCGGCTTGCCCAGGGCGTCGCCGTAGGCCAGGCCGAACAGCGAACCGGCGGCGCGGCCGGTGGCGGTGGAGGCGGTCACGATGGCGATCATGCCTCCGCCGCGCAAGTGGCGGAAGGTCAGTCCCAGCAGAGGCAGAACGGGTGGCCGGCCGGGTCGGCGTAGACCCGGAAGCCCTCCCCCTCACCGGGGAGCCGCCGTGCGCCGAGTGCCAGCGCCGCCTTCTCGGCCGCTTCGATGTCGTCGACTGTCACGTCGAGGTGGAACTGCTGCGGCCGGGCCGGGTTGGGCCAGTCGGGGGCGCGCAGGCCGGGCGCCCGCTGGAAGGCGACCCGCGGCTGGTGCCCGGGCGGGCCGCCGAGCACCACCCACTCGTCGCCGTCGGAGTCCTCCTCCACCAGCGGCAGGCCGAGCAGCTCGGAGTAGAAGGCGGCGAGCGCGTGCGGATCGGGACAGTCGATCACTGTGGAACGCAGTCGTCCAATCATGCCGGTCATCGTGCCCGGCGGGTACGACGGAAAAACGTCAGTCCTCGGCGAGCCGCCGGCCCGCGTCGCGGCAGGCCGTGAGCACCGCGCGGGCGTACCCCGGGGTGGCGCCGGCCAGGCCGCACGCGGGGGTGACCACCACCTGCTCGGCCAGCCGGCGGCGGGGGAAGCCGAGCTGGTCCCAGACCCGCCGCACCCGGTCGGCGACCTGGGCCGACGTCGGCGCCCGGCCGGACGGCGGCGGCAGCGTCGGCGCGGCGCCGGCGAGCAGGCCGAGCCCGGCGTCGATCGCCTCGCCGAGCGGGTCGAGGTCGGTGACGAGCGACAGGTCGAGCGCGACGCCCGCCGCACCGGCGGAGCGGATCAGCTCCAGCGGTACGTCCGGCGCGCAGCAGTGCACGAGCGCCGGGACGCCGGCCGCCTCGATCACGTCGCGCAGCAGCGCCCGCGCGACCTCGGTCTCCACCGGACGGTGGGTGCCGAAGCCGCTCTCGGTGGGCACCCGGCCGGCCAGCACGGCCGGCAGGGACGGCTCGTCGAGCTGGAGCAGCACCGAGGCGAGGGGAAGCCGCCGGGTCACCGCCTCGACGTGCCCGCGCAGCCCTTCGCCGAGCGAACCGGCGAGGTCGCGTACCGCGCCGGGGTCGCGAAGCATCCGGCCGCCGATCGGCAACTCCAGCGCGGCGGCCAGGGTGAACGGCCCGGCGGCCTGGACCTTGACCGGGCCGGCGTACTCCTCGGCCTGCTCGGCGAGCTGGTCGAGGTCGCGTTCCATCAGGTCGCGGGCGCGGCGCAGGTCCCGGCCGGGGCGCGGGGCGATGCGCCAGCGGGCCGCGTACAGCTCGACCGGGAGTTCGACGAGCAGACCGGCGGTACGGCCGACGAGGTCCGCGCCCGGCCCTCGGGCGGGCAGTTCGGGCAGGTGCGGCAGGGCGGGCAGCTCACCGAGCACGATCCGCTGCGCCTCGGCGATGTCGGTGCCGGGCAGCGACCCGATCCCGGTCGCCGCGCCGGTGGGCCAGGGCCACGCCTGCTCAGTCACGGCCGCAGCCTATCCGCTGCCCGTCGCCGGTCAGGCAGCGGTGATGGTGGCCGAGCCGAGGACCACGTCGCCGGCCGGGTCCGGCCGGTAGGCCACGATCGCCTGGCCGGCGGCCACACCGCGGACCGGGCGGCGCAGCGAGGCGCGCAGGCCGTCGGCGTCCACCTCGACGGCGGCCGGCACCACGTCGCCGTGTGCCCGCAGCTGCACCTCGCACTCGACCGGCCCGTCCGGGCGCGGCCCGCCGGTCCACACCGGGCGGGTGGCGCGCACGTCCGAGACCTCCAGCGCCTCGGCCGGGCCGACGGTGACCGTGTTGGTGGTCGGGGTGATGGACAGCACGTAGCGGGGGCGGCCGTCCGGCGCCGGGCGGTCCAGGTGCAGGCCGCGCCGCTGCCCGACGGTGTACTGGTAGGCACCGCTGTGGCTGCCCACCACAGCGCCGGTGAGCGCGTCCACCACCTGGCCCGGCGCCTCACCGAGCCGCTCCGCGAGGAAGCCGCGGGTGTCGCCGTCGGCGATGAAGCAGATGTCGTGCGAGTCGGGCTTGTCGGCCACCGCGAGGCCGCGCCGGGCGGCCTCCGCGCGTACCTCGGCCTTCGTCGAGTCGCCCAACGGGAAGATGGACCGGTCGAGCTGCGCGCGGGTCAGCACCGCCAGCACGTACGACTGGTCCTTGGCCGCGTCGACGCTGCGCCGCAGCAGGCCGTCCGCGCCGAGCCGGGCGTGGTGGCCGGTCACCACCGCGTCGAAGCCCAGGGCCACGGCCCGGTCCAGCACCGCGGCGAACTTGATCTTCTCGTTGCAGCGCAGGCAGGGATTCGGGGTACGCCCGGCGGCGTACTCGGCCACGAAGTCGTCCACCACGTCGTCGTGGAACCGGTCGGCCATGTCCCACACGTAGAACGGGATGCCGAGCACGTCGGCGGCGCGCCGGGCGTCCCGGGAGTCCTCCAGCGTGCAGCAGCCCCGGGCGCCGGTGCGGTACGTCTGCGGGTTGCGGGCCAGGGCCAGGTGCACGCCCGTCACGTCGTGCCCGGCCTCCACCGCCCGTGCCGCCGCGACGGCGGAGTCCACCCCGCCCGACATCGCCGCCAGAACCCTCACCGGCCCACTCCCCTCGTCCTCACCGAGCGTATCCGGGTCAGCGGGGCGTACGGAGGGCGGCCGCGCGGCGGGCCCGCTCGACCGCGGCGGGCAGCGCGGCGATGAGCGCGTCCACGTCCGCGCCGGTGCTCGTGTGCCCGAGCGTGAAGCGCAGCGAGGACCGGGCCCGGTCGTCGTCGGCGCCCATCGCCAGCAGGACGTGCGAGGGCTGGGCCACCCCGGCGGAGCAGGCCGACCCGGTCGAGCAGGCGATGCCCTGGGCGTCCAGGAGCAGCAGCAGCGCGTCCCCCTCGCAGCCGGGGAAGGAGAAGTGCGCGTTGCCGGGGAGCCGGTCGGCCGGGTCGCCGTTGAAGATCACCTCGGGGACTGCCTGCCGGACCCGCTCGACCAGCTCGTCGCGGAGCGCGGCGACGCGGGCCGCGTACTCCTGCTGGCCCTTCACCGCGGCCTCGACGGCGACCGCGAACGCGACGATGCCCGCGGTGTCGAGCGTCCCGGAGCGGACGTCGCGCTCCTGGCCGCCGCCGTGCAGCAGCGGGGTGGCCGCCACGTCGCGGGCCAGCAGCAGCGCGCCCACGCCGGTCGGCCCGCCGAGCTTGTGCCCGGTCACGGTGAGCGCCGACACGCCGCTGGCGGCGAAGTCGACAGGCACCTGCCCGACCGCCTGGATGGCGTCGGTGTGGAACGGCACCCCGTGCGCGGCGGCGACGGCGGCCAGCTCGGCCACCGGCTGGACGGTGCCCACCTCGTTGTTGGCCCACATGGCGGTGACCACCGCGACGCGCTCGCCGTGCTCGGCCAGCTCGGCGCGCAGGCGCTCCGGGTCGAGCCGCCCGGCCGCGTCGACCGGGAGCCAGCCGGCCTGCGCGCCCTCGTGCTCGACCAGCCAGTCCACCGCGTCCAGCACAGCGTGGTGCTCGACCGCGCTGGAGACCACCCGGACCCGGTCGGGCCGGGCGGCGCGGCGGGCCCAGAAGACGCCCTTCACGGCGAGGTTGTCGCTCTCCGTCCCGCCGCCGGTGAAGATCACCTCGGAGGGGCGGGCACCGAGCGCCGCGGCCACCCGCTCGCGGGACTCCTCCACCCGTCGCCGGGCCCGGCGACCCGCCGCGTGCAGCGAGGACGGGTTGCCGACCTCGCGGGCGACAGCGACGTACGCCTCGAGTGCCTCGTCCAGCATCGGGGTCGTCGCCGCGTGATCAAGGTATGCCATCACCGTTCAGCCTAACGGCCTGCGCGCCCGGCACCGGGGGCCGGACCGCCCCGTCCCACCCGGGGCGGTCCGGCCGCTCACGACGGAACGGCCGCGATCACGCGGGAACCGCCGTGATCACGATGTTGTCCCGGTAGCTGCGGGTCTTCGCGTCGAACGGCCCGCCGCAGGTGATCAGCGTGAGGCGGGGCTTCCCGTCGCGGGCGAAGTACCGCTCCAGCGGGATCTTCGACTTCCGGTACTCCTCCCGGGCCACCACCCGGTACGAGCGCTCCCGGCCGTCCGAGCCGGTGGCGGTGAGCTTGTCCCCCTGGCCCAGCTCGCGGAGCCGGAAGAACGCCCCCTTGCCCTGCTCGGCGCTGTCCACGTGCCCGGCGATCACCACCGAGCCGGCATCGGCCTCCAGCCCCGGACCGTAGCGGTACCAGCCGACCTGGTCCACGCTGGGCGGCACCTCGAACTCGTCGGTGCGCTCGTTGACGCCCACCGGGTTGACTGTCGCGGTGACCCGGATCGGCGGGATGCTCAGCTTCACCGGCGGCACGATCTCGCTGTCGCCGGGCAGCGTGCCCGGGTTCACCGGGACCGAGCCGCCGCCGGTCGCCGAGGCCGCCGGCGTGGGTGTGGCACTCGCCAGCGCCGTCACCTCGTCGCCGCCGACGTCCCCGGCGGGCTCGGAGCCGCACGCCACCACTGTCGCCAGGGTGAGCGCGGCGGCGCCGGCGGCCATCGCCGCCAGCGCCCCGCGGTTGCGCACCGTCACCGGCGACCGGCCCGGGCGGTTGCCGCCACCCGCGCCCCGCCGCCGACCAGGAGCAGCACGCCGGCCCCGGCCAGCACGTACCACCAGGTGTCCACGCCGGTGCCGGCCTGGCCGCCGGTGCCGCTGGGCACGCCGCCCGGCGCCGAGTGCAGGCCGTTGATGGTCTGGGCCACCACGCTCAGGTTCTTGGCCTCGGCCGAGCCGATGGCGTAGACGATGGTGGCGGTGCCCTCCTTCAGGTTCAGGTCGGCCGGGCCGATGGCGACGGTGTCGGTGCCGGCGAGCACCACGTCCGCCTTCACCGAGCCGGCGGCCACGTCCGCCTTGGCCTCCTTCGGGTTGGTCAGGTCCTCGAAGACCGGCTCGCCGCCGGCCCGCACGTCGACGGCCGGTGCGGCCGCGGTGTGCCGGACGATCAGCCGGGCCTTGCCGGCGCCCACCTTGGACACGTCGTTGACGAACGGGGTGATCTGCGGGTTTCCGTCGGCGCTCAGGTGGGCGGCGAGGCTGATGTTCGCTCCGCCCGGCACCGCGGCGTCGTCCACCTTCAGGATCGCCTTGTCGATCGCCTCGCCCGGCTTGGTCAGGGCGATGTCGTAGTCCCCCTCGGGCAGGGTGAGCGGACCGGCGACGTCGCCGGGCTTGAAGTTGTTCAGCGTCTTCTCGCCGTTGACGTACACGTCGACCGGGGTGTCCGGGATGCCGTGGACCACGGAGACCTTCGACGAGGCGGCGTAGGCGGGGCTCATGGTGGCGGCGCCGACGCCGGCGAAGGTGAGGGCGGCCACCGCGCCGCCCGCGGCGACCCGACGGAACATCGCGTACTGCATTGTCTGCCTCCTGGTGATTGATGCTGATTCGTCAGGCCTGGCTTGCAGAACGGGTTACGCCGGCTCCGTCGCCCCCGGATGCGCCCGGATCCGATTTCTTTTTCCCGTCTCCGGACGCATCCGGCGGACCCCGCCGGGACGAAGGAGAGGTGACGAGGGTTGTGACGGACACACCGGGAGAGTGGGGCGGTGGCTGTGGGAGTTACAGTCGGGCATGCCCCACGGAAGGCGAGCCGCCCGGTGACGGCGGCGAGGCAGGGCCCCGAACCGCCGGGCGAGGACGACCTCGCCACCCGGTTCCGCGACGGCGACGAGGCGGCCCTGCGAGAGGCGTACGACAGGTACGGGCGAGCGGTGCTGCACCTGGCCACCACGACGCTTGTGAACCGCAGCGACGCCGAAGACGTGACCCAGGCGACGTTCGTCGCCGCCTGGCTCGGCCGGGAGACGTTCGACCCGGCGAAAGGCTCACTGGTCGGCTGGCTGCTCGGGATCGGGCGGCGCAAGGTGGTCGACCGGATCCGGGCCTCGGCCCGGGAGACGCGCGTGGTCGAGACGGTGAAGCAACTGCCGGAGCCGGTCTCGACCGGTCCCGACCCGGACACCGTTGTCGACCGGCTGGTGGTCGCCGACGAGCTGGCCCGGCTCCCCGACGAACAACGTCGGATGCTCGAGCTGGCGTTCTACGACGACCTGACACACCAGCAGATCGCGGCGGTGACCGGCGTGCCGTTAGGCACTGTCAAGAGTCACATCAGACGCGGCATGCAGAGCCTGAAACGCAGATGGGAGGTGGACGGTGCAGCACCTGGACCACGACCGGCTGGTCTTTCTGGCGCTCGGTGAGAGCGAGGCGGCTGACGGCGAGGCCACCCATCTGGACACCTGCGACCACTGCCGGGGCGAGGTGGAGACACTCCAGCACGTCGCCGGGCTCGGCGCGGGCACCCAGGGTCTGGCCGATCTGCCCGACCCGCCGGAGCACATCTGGCAGGGCATCATGGCCGAGGTCCGGGCCGCCGAGCAGCTGCCGGCGCTGACCGAGCGGCGCCTGCCGCGCCCGGCCGACCCGGTGGAGCCGGCCGCCGTACCCGTCGTCGCACGTCGTCCGCGCCGCAGCCGGCGCCGGCCGGGGTGGGCGACCACGGCGGTCACCGCCGCCGCTGCCGCGGTGATCGGTGTGGCGGGCACCGCAGCGGTGCTCGGCGGTGGCGGCGAGCCCGCCGATCCGCAGCCGCAGGTGCTGGCCAGCGCGCCGCTCGCGGCGTTCGGGTCGACACCGAAGGAGGCCTCCGGCGACGCGCGGGTGCTCGGTGACAACCGATTGCATCTGCACGTGACGAATCTCCCGACCGTTCCGGGGTACTACGAGGTCTGGCTGATCGATCCGAACACGATGGAAATGTTCTCCGTGGGTACGCTGAGCAACGGATCAGGGGACGCGCTCCTGCCGATTCCCCCGAACGTCGACCTGCGCACCTACACCGTGGTCGACATCAGCGCGGAGCAGTACGACAACAAGCCCGCCCACTCCGGCGACAGCCTGCTGAGGGGCACCCTGACGGGCTGATCGGCGGGCCGGCTCAGCTCCCCGGCCCGCCGATCAGCTCCCCACGAGAAAGGCCGCCGCCCGGTGCACCGGGCGGCGGCCTTCTGTCACGCGACGCTCACTTGCGCTTGCGGATCTCCTCGGCGGCCTGCGGGACGACCTTGAACAGGTCGCCGACGACGCCGTAGTCGGCCAGCTCGAAGATCGGCGCCTCGGCGTCCTTGTTCACCGCGACGATGGTCTTCGAGGTCTGCATGCCGGCCCGGTGCTGGATCGCGCCGGAGATGCCCAGCGCGACGTAGAGCTGCGGGGAGACCGTCTTGCCGGTCTGGCCGACCTGGAACTGGTGCGGGTAGTAGCCGGAGTCGACCGCCGCGCGGGACGCGCCGACCGCGCCGCCGAGCAGGTCGGCCATCTCCTCGACCAGCTTGAAGTTGTCGGCGTTGCCGACACCGCGACCGCCGGAGACGACGACCGACGCCTCGGTCAGCTCGGGGCGGGAGCCCTTCTGCTCGGCGACCCGCTCGACGACCTTGGCGAGCTTGTCCGCGTCGGTGACCGACACGGTGAGCTGCTCGACGGCCGGGGTCGCCGCGGCCGGGGCCGGGGCGAGCGAGTTCGGCCGGACGGTGACCAGCGGCAGGCCCTTGGTGACCTTGGACTTGACGATGGTGGAGCCGGCGAACGCGACCTGGGTCGCGGTGCCGTCGGCGGCCAGGCCGACCACGTCGGTCAGGATGCCGTTGTCCAGCTTGACCGCGAGGCGGGCGGCGATCTCCTTGCCCTCCTGCGACGAGGCGAGCAGCACGGCGGCGGGCTGGACCCGCTTGACCAGCTCGGCGACCACGGTGGCCTTCGGGGCGACCAGGTAGCCGTCGATCTCCTCACCCTCGGCGGCGTAGATCTTCTCCGCGCCGTACTCGCCCAGCT
Organism: Micromonospora sp. CA-248089; assembly: GCF_050948515.1. Taxonomy (NCBI): domain Bacteria; kingdom Bacillati; phylum Actinomycetota; class Actinomycetes; order Micromonosporales; family Micromonosporaceae; genus Micromonospora; species Micromonospora sp. CA-248089. The sequence goes on along the minus strand of NZ_CP192016.1, from coordinate 1,299,789 downwards.
TGGCGCTCAGCGCCTCGGCGGCACCGGCGCCACCGAGGACGACGGCGCTCGGGGTGCCCAGCTCGCGGGCGAGGGTGAGCATCTCGAGGGTGACCTTCTTGACGCCGAACTCCTTGGTGGCTTCGACGACGACGAGAACCTCAGACATGTCCCAGACCTCTCACACGAACTTCTCGGTGGCGAGGAACTCGACCAGCTTCACGCCGCCGTCGCCCTCGTCGGTGATCTTCTCGCCGCCGGAGCGCGGCGGGCGCTTGGAGTGCTCGACCACGGCGCTGGTGGCGCCGTCGAAGCCCACCTCAGCCGGGGCCACACCCAGGTCGCCCAGGGAGAGCGTCTGCACCGGCTTCTTCTTCGCGGCCATGATGCCCTTGAAGGACGGGTAGCGCGGCTCGTTGATGGTGTCCCAGACGGAGACCACGGCCGGGGTCGAGGCGGTGACCACCTCGTAGCCCTCCTCGGTCTGCCGCTCGACGGTCAGGCTGGACCCGTCGACGGTGAGCTTGCGCGCGCCGGTCAGGGCGGCCACGCCCAGCCGCTCGGCGATCATGTGCGGCATGACCTGCACCCGGCCGTCGGTCGACTCGGCGCCGCAGATGACCAGGTCGGCGTTGAGCTGCCCGAGGGCGGCGGCGAGCACCTTCGAGGTGGCCACCGCGCAGGAGCCGTGCAGGGCGTCGTCCACCACGTGGACGGCCTTGTCCGGGCCCATGGAGAGCGCCTTGCGGATCGACTCGGTCGCCCGGTCCGGACCCATGGTCAGGATGGTGACCTCGCCGCCGTGCGCCTCCTTGATCTTCAACGCCTCCTCGATGGCGTACTCGTCCATCTCGTTGATGACGTTGTTCGCCGAACCGCGGTCGACGGTGTTGTCGTCAGAACGCAGGTTGCGGTCCGCGCCCGAATCGGGCACCTGCTTGACGAGTACGACGATGTTCATCGCGCTTCGACGACCCTCCTGTTTGGTGTAGCGATCACTCGCCCGGTCACGGGCGCAGCCTCCCGCGTGACGCAACGTGGGTCAACCGCGGGCAGCTGTGCACTTCCCCACGAGCGCAATGTTACCCGCAAGTAGCATGGCCGCCCCCGCGGCCCGGAGTGACGCAACTCACCACCGTCACGCCGCCTCGGTCAGCGCCTGCCGGATCTTCTCGATCGCCGCCGCCTCGGCCGGCTCGATCCCCCGGTGTGCCTGCGCCACCCGATCCGCCGCGGCCAGCACCACCGACCGGTACGTCTCGACGTCACCCGGCGACTTGGCGCGCAGGATCTCCACCGACCGGCCCAGCGCGGGCAGCACCACCGACTCGACCTCCAGGGCCGAGTCCCGGGGGAGCTGCGGCAGCGGCCCGGTGGTGAGCGCCTCCTTGACCACGCCCCCCACCTCGGCGAGCGCGCCGGAGGCGGCGAAGCTCTCCCGCACCATGGCCAGCACGCCCGGTACGGCGTTGGAGACCAGGAACACGGCACCGAACGCGCCGGTCTTCAGGGTGAGCCGCTCGTCCGCCGTCAACCGTTCCATGATCACGGAGTGTAGACGTACGGCGTGGAGGTGGTGACCGCAACGAGCCCGAGCCGCTCGAGGATGGGCCGGCTGTCCGGCGAGCAGTCCACCTGCAGCAGCGTCTTGCCGCGCTGCTGCGCCAGCCGCGCCCGGTACGCCACGAGCGCCCGGTAGATGCCCTTCTTGCGCCACTGCGGCAGCGTCGAGCCGCCCCAGAGGCTGGCGAAGCCGGTGCCGCGCTGGTAGCGGATCCAGCCCGCGCTGACCACAGTCTCCCCCGCCTCGGCCACCACGATCGTGATCGACTGCGGATCGGCCTCGATCTCCCGGGCCAGCCCGTACACCAGGTGGCTGCGGTCCTCCCGCCAGACCTCCTCCTCCATGGCGGCGATCCGTTCCAGGTCGGCCCGGCTGGTGACCTCGCGCAGGCGTACCCCCTCGGGGAGCACCGGGACGGCGGCGGCGAGCGGCGCGACCGGGCCGACCACTACCGTCTCCTGGTCCTCCGGCACGAACCCGGCGGCGCGCAGCCGGTCGCCCAGGTCGGCCGGCTCGTCGTGACCGGCGAGCTTCCACTCGACCGCCTCGCCCCGGGCCCGGAAGACCTCGACCTGCCGGGCGATCAGCGCGTCCAGCTCGGCGCCGGCCAGCCCGTCGAGCGTCCGGTAGGTGAGGAAGCCCCGGTGGTCGAGGCCCAGCACGCGGAACAGCGGTCCGTCCCGCTCCACCGTCACCCCGTCCGGCAGCGGGTCCGGCAGCTCCGGTCGGATCCGGGCGTCGTAGGCGTCGCGCAGCTCGCGCGCGTCAAGACCGGTCATCCCCCCAGGCTAGGCGCGGGGCAAAGCGGATAATCGGCAGCGTGTGGGAGTCGATCAAGAGCTGGTTCGACCCGCGTGAGCTGCGTTCGGTCGGCACCCCGCCGGACTACCGCTTCTCGCTGGCGAACGAACGGACCTTCCTGGCCTGGCTGCGAACAGGGCTCGCGCTGGTGGCCGGCGGGCTGGCCGCCGCTCAGTTCCTCCCGCCGCTGCGCCTGGCCCACCTGCGCGAGGCGCTCGCGATCGCGCTGCTGCTGCTCGGCGCGGCCGTCTCGATCCGGGCCGTCGACCACTGGGCGCGCACCGAACGCGCCATGCGGCTGAACGAGGAGTTGCCCGCGTCCCGCTTCCCGGCCGTGCTGGCGCTCGTCGTCGCGATCGGTGCGCTGCTGCTGGTGGCCGCCGTGCTGCTGGGTGGCGCAGGGTGATCCGTGACCCCGGCCTGCAACCCGAGCGCACCCGGCTGGCCTGGCGGCGGACGCTGCTCACGCTGACCGCGGTGCTGCTGCTGCAGCTGCGGCAGGCGTTCACCGGCCGCGTCCTCGACGCGCTGCTGACCGGGGCGGCGCTCCTGGTCTGGCTCGCCGTACTGGTGGTGACGTGGCACCGGGCCACCGGCACCGGACCTCGCCGGTTCGACAGCTGGTCGGTGCCGCTGACCGCGCTCGGCGCGGCCGGGCTGGCAGCGCTCGGTGTGGCGCACGTACTCGGCGGGGTGCGCTGACGAGCGGCGGTGAGCCATCATGAGGCATGGCCCGCCTCTACGTGCTGCTCTTCCTGGTCCAGATCGTCCTCGCCGTGTGCGCGCTGATCAGCTGCCTCTCCGCCGACGAGGAGAAGGTCAAGGCGCTGCCCCGGATGATCTGGGTGCTGATCATTCTGTTCTTCCCGCTGGTCGGCTCGATCGCCTGGTTCCTCGTGGGCCGCGAACGCCCGGCCGGGGCCGCCGGTGTCACCGGGACGACCCGTCCCGCCGCGCCGGCCCGCCGCCCGCTCGCCCCGGACGACGACCCGGAGTTCCTCGCCTCGCTCGACGAGCGGTCCCGCCGCGAGGACCAGGAACGGCTGCGGCTGTGGGAGGAGGACCTGCGCCGCCGCGAGGAGGAGCTGCGGGGCCGCCCGGACGACCGGGACCGCCCCGAGGTCTGACACGCGCCGCGGGCCGCCCGCCGGTCCCCCGGCGGACGGCCCACACGCGCCGTGGTCAGGCCAGGTTCGACGACCGGGGGTACGCGTCGGCCGGGTCGGTCAGCACGTTCACCAGGTACGGCACGCCCGAGTCGAACGCGCGCCCCAGCGCGGGCCCGAGGTCTGCGGCCTTCTCCACCGTCTCGCCCGCGCCGCCCAGCGCCTCGACCACCTTGTCGTAGCGCAGCCCTGGCTGGAGGTCCGCGGCCACGTCGTAGCCGTACATCGCCCGCATCGGGTGCTTCTCCAGCCCCCAGATGCCGTTGTTGCCGACCACGATAACCACCGGCAGCTTCTGCCGGACCAGCGACTCCACGTCCATCAGCGAGAAGCCGGCCGCGCCGTCGCCCATCAGCACGCAGATCTGCCGGTCCGGGTGGCTGACCCGGGCGCCCATCGCGTAGCCCATGCCGGTGCCGAGGCACCCGTACGGGCCGGGGTCGAGCCAGGTGCCGGGCTGGGCCGGCTCCAGGTACCGACCGGCGTACGACACGAAGTCGCCGCCGTCGCCGATGGTGATGGCGTCCGGGGCGAGCGCCTTGCGAAGCTCGCCGTAGACCCGGGCCGGGCGGATCGGGTCGCTCTCGGCGGCCATCTCCTCCGCGTCGCGGGCCTTCGCCGCGTCCTCGGCGGTCCGCAGCTCGGCGATCCAGTCGGCGTGGTCGGCCCGGTCACCGGCGTGGTCGGCGAACGCGCCGAGGATCAGCCGCAGGTCACCGGCCGGCGCGGCGGCCGGCTGCACGTGCCCGGCGCGCTGGCTGGGCGCGTCCACCACGTGCACGACCTGGGCGTCGCCGAAGTCGCCGAAGGAGAGCCGGAAGTCCAGCGGGGTGCCGATCACCACGACCACGTCGGCGCCCTTGAGCGCGACCCGGCGGGCCTTGGCGAAGGCGAGCGGGTGCTCCGGCGGCAGCGCGCCCCGGCCCATCCCGTTGGTGAACACCGGCACCCGCAGCGACTCGGCGGCGGCACGCAGCGCCTCGACGGCGTCGCCCGCGTACACGTCGGAGCCGGCGATGATCACCGGCCGGGACGCGCCGGCGATCAGGCGGGCCGCCTTCGCGACCTCGTCCGGGTCCGGCTCGATCGGCGCCGGCGGCGTGACCGCCGGCAGGTCGGCGTCACCGACGGAGAAGACCGCCTCCAGCGGGAAGTCCAGGAACACCGGGCCCCGGTGCGGGGTGAGCGCGGTGGTCAGCGCCGCCGACACCGCGCGCGGGATGTCGTCGGCGCTGAACACCGTCTCGGCGTGCTTGGTCACCGGCGCGACGAGCGGCAGGTGGTCCATCTCCTGGAGGCTGCCCGAGCCCCAGCGGAACTGCGGGGCCCGCCCGCCGAGCACCAGCACCGGCGAGGCGTTGAAGAACGCGCTGGTCAGGCCGGAGACGCCGTTGGTGACGCCGGGGCCGGCGGTGAGCACGGCCAGGCCGGGGCGGCGCTGGAGCTTGGCCACCGCCTCGGCGGCGAACACGGCGGACTGCTCGTGCCGCACGTCGTAGAGGGGGAAGCCCGCCTTGTGGGCGGCGTCGTAGAGCGGGAAGACGTGCCCGCCGGAGAGCGTGAACATCTCCCGTACGCCGTGCGCCCGTAGTGCCGCGAGCGCCAGATCGCCGCCGTGGCCCTCGACCCGTTCCGTCATGCCATTCCCCTTCATCGACCGACCGGGGTCACGTTACTGGCCGGTACAGCAGATGTGAACAGCCCTCGCGTCAGCGGCCGGTGAAGCCCGGCTTGCGCTTCTCCACGAACGCGGTCATGCCCTCGCGCCGGTCGTCGGTGGCGAACAGCGCCGCGAAGAGCTGACTCTCCCACGCCAGGCCCGAGGTGAGGTCCATGTCCAGACCCGCGTCCACCGCTGCCTTCGCCGCCCGCAGCGCCTGCGCCGGCCCGGTCAGGAACGGCTTCACGTACGCCACCGCGGCGTCGTAGACCTCGGCGGCCGGGACCACCCGGTCGGCCAGGCCGATCCGCAGCGCCTCGGCGGCGTCGATCATCCGCCCGGTCATGATCAGGTCCTTGGCGCGGGCCGGACCGACCAGCCGGGCCAGTCGCTGGGTGCCACCGGCGCCCGGGATGATGCCGAGCTTGATCTCCGGCTGGCCGAGCTTGGCGTCCTCGGCGACGATCCGCCAGTCGCAGGCCAGCGCCAGCTCGCAGCCGCCGCCGAGCGCGTACCCGGTGATCGCGGCCACGACCGGCTTGGGGATACGGGAGATCGCGCCGAGCGCGCTGGACAGGTCGGCGGCACGCTCCGCCATGTCCACGTAGGACATGTCGGCCATCTCCTTGATGTCCGCGCCGGCCGCGAAGACCTTCTCGCCGCCGTACACGATCACGGCGCGGACCTCGGCGTCGGCGGTGGCCGCCGACGCGGCGGCGCGCAACTCCTCCTGCACCTGGGTGTTGAGCGCGTTCATCGGCGGCCGCTCCAGCCGGATGGTGCCGATGCCGTCCTTCACTTCCAGCCTGACGAACTCGCCCACGCTGCCCTCACTTCCTCGTCGAAGTCGCGTGCCAACCTTACGGCTCGCCTCGTTGGGGTAGACAGTGTGGTGTCGGCGACTCCCCAGGTCGCCGCCGGAGTCGCCGCCGCCCCGCCACCGGGAGTGAGGTCATGATCACCTACTTCGACGACCGATCCGTCCAGGTCACCTCCACGGCGGTACGGGTGGACGGGCGCACCTACCCGCTCGCCGAACTGACCACCGTGTGGCACCGGCGGGGCGAACGCTCGTGGCGGGTGCTCGCCGGGCGCGGCGCGATCGGGGCCGCGATGGCCGGGCCGCTGGTCACCGCCGTGCTGGGCATCGGGCTGGCCGTGTGGCTGCGAAGCTCGGCGGTGGTCACCATCGCCATCGTCGGGATCTCGGTGCTGATCGGCCTGGCCGTCGGGCCGGTGGCCGACTTCCTCTTCGAATACCTGGACCGCTCCTACGCCCGGGGCAGCCGGGAGATGGAGATGTGGGCCGAATGGCGCGGCCGGCCGGTGCGGCTGCTGCACACCCGCGACGCGATGCGCTTCGGCCAGATCTACCGGGCGGTGCAGCGGGCCATGGAGAGCCTGCCCGCCGGCCCTCGCCGGAGCGCGCCGGGCCCTGCCGCGCCCGGTCAGAACGTGATCGGCTCGTCCGGCAGGAGGCCGAGCCCGCGCAACAGGCCGTAGGTGTCCTGCTCGCCCCAGAACTGCACGATCCGGCCACCGGCCAGGCGGTACATCTTGCAGGCGCTCTGCACCGTGGTCGCCCCGGTGGCGTCCCGCCGGTACGTCTGCGCCAGCGACACCACCACCCGGTCCCCGGCCGCGAAGATCTCCTGGATCTCCTGGTCGAGCACGGTCAGGCCGGGCGAGGAGACGGCGGCCTCGGGGTAGCGCCGGCCGCGTACCGCGCTGCCGGAGCCGTAGATCTCCACGTCCTCGTCGACCACCTCGGCCAGTTCGGCCAGGTCCTTCGTGACGAAGGTGCGCAGGTAGCGCTTGACCACCTCGACGTTGCGCGCCTGCTCGTCACCGGCCGTCATACCGTCACCCTACCGACGATCGACCGTCCGGTGTCGACACGCGCGGTTAGGCTGATTCATGGTCCTCTATTACCGGGACGACACCGTGCAGGTCACCTCCGAGGCGATCCACGCGGGCGGTCAGGCCGTCGCCCTCGCCGACGTCACGTACGTCTGGCACGCGCGCGGCACCACCACACTTGCCGTCCGAGGGCGGGTGCTGGGCCGCGGCGTGCTGGTCCTGCTGCTGTCGCTGCCGCCGCTCGTCGCCGTGGTCTGCGTGCTCTCGCTGGCCTGGTCCGCGCAGGACCGCGGCGAGTGGAGACTGGCCCTGATCATCCTGGCCGCGTTCGTGGTGGTGGGACTGGCACTCACCCCGTTCCTGGAGGTGCCGCTCGGCTGGCTGGACCGCTCCTACGAGCGCGGCAACCGGGTGCACGAACTCTGGGTCCAGCACCACGGCCGGGAGACGCTGCTGGTCCGTACGCCGGACGCGCTGCGGTTCGGGCAGATCTACCGGGCCGTGCAACGCGCCGTGGAACAGCAGACCGACCGCAGGTAGCACCCGTCAGGCCAGGGGCAGCGTGGTCGCCGTCGGCCAGGCCAGCAGCACCGCCCCGAGCGACGGCGCCAGCCACCACGGCACGGCCCGGCGGCGCAGCACCGCGGCCCAGGCCGCCTGCCAGGCCACCAGCGCGGCGAACAGCGGCACCACCAGCAGCACGAACCCGGGCGCCAGACCGATCACCGCGGCCACGGCGAGCACCAGCACGGCGATCCCGCCGGTGGCCGCGTAACGGACGGAGTGGCCGTCCGCGAGCCGCTCGGCGCCGAGCAGGAAGACCAGGCAGCAGAACGTCACCAGGGGCAGCAGCCACCAGCGCGCCCCGACCGGCACGGTCGAGGTGAGACCGAGATGAAGCGGCAGGGCGACGGCGAGCACCGCGTACCCGAGGAGCACGACGGCGACGACGGCGGACCGGACGCCACCCCCGGCCTCCTGTGTCCGGCGGGATTGCGCGAAGCGCGCCGCGGCAGCGAGCAGCACGCCGGTGAGCAGCAGGAACACCGCCACGTATCCGCCCACGGCGAGCGGTAGCCGGGCGGTAGGCAGCAGCGCGGCGAGTACGGCGCCCAGCCCGGCCGCCGGCACCGTCGCGGCGAGCCACCGCCCGGTACGCGGACCGCCGGCGACCGTCCCGGCCCGGCGCGTCCCGGCCCCGTGCGTCAGCAGCGCCACCAGTGGTACGAAGCCCAGCGCGAGCCCTGCCAGCAGCAGCCCGGCGCCGCCCGGCCGGGTCAGCGGGGACAGTGGCAGCCCGCCGGCAGGGTTCGGCAGCGCGTACCGAACCGCGGCGTGCGTACGCGGCGCGAACAGCACCGACACGTGCTCGACGCCGGGCGCCACCACCCGCGTGCGGGTGCCCGGCGCCGCGTCCCGTGACGCCTCGTCGACCGCCTGGCGGAAACCGGCGAACTCCAGCCCGCCGACCACGAGCGTCAGCTTCCCCGGCCAGCCCGCCGGTACGTCGCTGCCGTCGGGCAGCGAGATCGCCACGGTCCGGTCGATCTCCGGATGCGCGACCGCGTACCGGACGACAGCACCCGCGCCCATCGAGTGCCCGACCAGGACGATCCGGTCCGGGTCGACGCCGGGACGCCCGCGCAGCCAGGCGACCGCCACGTCCAGGTCGTGCCGCAGCGCCGCCCGGCTGCGTTCCTCGTCCCGGCCCGCGCCCGGTAGCCGGGAGCTGCTAGCACCGTGCCCGGCGAAGTCGAGCAGCACCGCGATCCCGCCCCGGCGGGCCACCGAGTCGGCCAGCGGCCGCATCAGCCGGGCGGACCCGGCGAAGCCGTGCGCGATCACCACCCCGGGCCGCCGGTCCCCGCTCGCACCGTCGGCCCGTACCTCGGTCAGCGGCACCCCGGCCACCGTCGCCCGCCGGGTGGTCAGACCGGCGTCGGCGCGGGCCAGGAGCAGGGCGCCGAGGACGACCGCGAGCAGCGCGACCACGCCGCAGGCGAGCAGTCGCCGCGACGCCGGGCCGGGGGTGGGCATGTCCGGCACCCTACGCCGCACCGGAAGCCCGGCGTGACCGACGCCGCCCGGCAGCCACCGGGCGGCGCTGGCCCCGACGCCGCACACTGGATGCCATGGCGATCCCTCTCCCCCGGCCCGGCGCCCTGCTCGGCCTCACCCGTACCGCAGTGGACCAGGCGCTCGGCTCGGCCGTCACGATGGCCTCGGTGCCCGCTCGCGCCTTCGCCGTCCTCGACCAGGTCGAGGCGCTGGTCCGGCGGATCGACGGGGTGGTCAACCGGATCGAGGGCACGCTCGACCGCACCGACCGGGTGCTCACCGACGCCGAGGCGGCGGTCCGCGAGGTGGCGGTGATCAGCGCCGCCGCCACCGGCGCGATCGAGACGGCGACCGAGGTGACCGCCGCGGCGACGGTGGTGGTCGGCGAGGCGCAGCAGGTCTCCGCGGCGGCGGCCACCGTGGTCGGCGAGGCGGACCGGGTGGCCCGCAGCGCGGCCGGTGTGGTGACCGAGGCGGAGACGGTGACCGCGCGGGCGGCGGGCACCCTGGCGACCGCCGAGAAGGCGACGGGCGTGGCGAACGAGTTGCTGGCCGCGTACGAGGCGACGCTGCGCCGGGCCGCGCCGATGGCGGCGCGCTTCGTGGAGCAGCTCAGCCCGGAGGAGGTGACCGCCGCGATCCGGCTGGTGGACGAGTTGCCGAAGCTCAAGGACCACCTCACCTCGGACGTGCTGCCGATCCTGGCCACGCTGGACCGGGTCGGCCCGGACCTGCACGACCTGCTGGACGTCACGCGTGATCTCAAGCTCGCGGTCGCCGGAATCCCCGGGCTCGGCATGCTGCGCCGCCGCGGCGAACGCCTCACCGACGACGTGTAAGGAAGGGCCCCTTCTTAACGCCTCCGGTAGTAAAAGGGGCCCTTCCTAACACTCGAACAGCTCGTCGATCTCCGCGCGGTGCGGCAGCGCCACCGAGGCGCCGAGCTTGCGCACGCACGCCGCACCGGCCGCCGCCGCCCAGCGCACCGCGTCGGCCAGGTCCCGCCCCTCGCCCCAGGCCACCGCGAGCGCGGCGGTGAACGCGTCCCCGGCGGCGGTCGAGTCGACCACGTTCACCGGCACCGCCGGCACGTGCGTCGCCGGCCGGTCCCGGTCGACGTACCAGGCGCCGTCGCCGCCGAGCGTGAGCACCGCCCGGGGCACCAGGTCCAGCAGCGCCGCCGGCTCGTCCCGGCCGCGACCGGTCAGCGCCTGCGCCTCCGGCTCGTTCACCACGAGCAGGTCGGTCGCCGCCAGCAGCTCGGCCGGCACCGACCGGGCCGGCGCGGCGTTGAGCACCACCCGGGTGCCCGCGGCCCGGGCCGCCAGCGCCGCCTCGGTCACCGTCTCGACCGGCACCTCCAGCTGCGCGACCAGCACGTCCGCATCGCGTACGGCGGAGAGCTCGTCGGCGGTCAACGACGTGAACGCGGCGTTCGCGCCGGGGGTGACCAGGATGGCGTTCTCCCCCGCGCCGCCGACCATGACCAGGGCGACGCCGGACGGCCCGTAGACCACCCGCAGGTGGCCGGTGTCCACGCCCGCGGCTGTCATCCGGGCCCGCAGCGTCACGCCGAACGAGTCGGAGCCGATCGCGCCGAGGAAGACGCAGGAGGCGCCGGCGCGTACCGCGGCGACCGCCTGGTTGGCGCCCTTGCCGCCGGGCAGCATGACGAAGTCGTCGCCCAGCACCGTCTCACCGGGCCGGGGCAGCGCGGCGCCGATGCCGACGAGGTCCATGTTGGCGCTGCCGACGACGGCGACCCGGGTCTGCGGCACGGTGTCGTCCCGTCGCTCAGGCGGCGCGGGCGGCCCAGCGGTCGCCGGACCGCGTCACCACCAGCGGCAGGCCGAACGCCTTCGACAGGTTGTCGGCGGTGAGCACGTCGGCGAGCAGGCCCTGCGCCACCACGGCGCCCTCGCGCAGCAGCAACGCGTGGGTGAAGCCCGGCGGGATCTCCTCGACGTGGTGGGTGACCAGCACCATGGCCGGCGCGTCCGGGTCGTACGCCAGCTCGGCCAGCCGGGCCACCAGGTCCTCGCGCCCACCCAGGTCGAGCCCGGCGGCGGGCTCGTCGAGCAGCAGCAGCTCCGGGTCGGTCATCAGGGCGCGGGCGATCTGGACGCGCTTGCGCTCGCCCTCGGACAGCGTGCCGTACGCGCGGTCGGTGAGGTGGCCGACGCCGAGCTGACTCAGCAGCGCGCCGGCGCGCGCCTCGTCGGTGCGGTCGTAGTTCTCCCGCCAGCGGCCGACCACCGACCAGGCCGCGGTCACCACCACGTCGACGACTCGCTCGTCGGCGGGGATCCGCTCGGCGAGCGTCGCGGTGGACAGGCCGATGCGGGTACGCAGTTCGTTGACGTCGGTGCGGCCGATGCGCTCGCCGAGCACGTGCGCGACGCCGCTGGTGGGGTGCAGCCGGCCGGCGGCCAGGTTGAGCAGCGTGGTCTTGCCCGCGCCGTTCGGCCCGAGCACCACCCACCGTTCGTCCAGCTCGACCTGCCAGTCGACGTCGTGCACCAGCGCGGTGCCGGAACGCTTGACGCCGACGCCGTCGAGGCTGACCACCAGATCCGCGTCCACGGTCGAGGGGGCGGGGGCGCCCGGGGCGCCGGGGATCAGGTCACCAGTCACCGCTCCATCCAATCACGCACCCGGCCCGGCGCCCCCCACGGGCGGCGCCGCCGCCATAGGGTGGGGCGCCGTGTCGTTTGTCACCACTTCCGGAAGGACACCCATGCCCGACCGCTGCCGGAAGGCGCGCGGATGAGCGCGGTCATCGAGATCGCCGGCCTCCGCAAGACGTTCCACACGCTGCGCCAGGGGCGCCGGGTCGCCGTGGACGGCTTCGACATGCTGGTCGAGGCGGGCCAGGTGCACGGCTTCCTCGGGCCGAACGGGTCCGGGAAGACCACCACGCTGCGCGCGCTGCTGGGGCTGGTCCGGCCGGACGCCGGACGGATGCGCGTGCTGGGGGCCGAGTCACCCGAGCACCTGCCGGACGTGGCCGGCCGGGTCGGCGCGATCGTGGAGAGCCCGCAGTTCTTCGGCAACTTCACCGCGCACCGGACGCTGCGGCTGCTGGCGCTGGCCGGTGGTGTGCCGACCGGCCGGGTGGACGAGGTGCTGGAGCAGGTCGGGCTGCGCGACCGGGGCGACGAGCGGGTCAAGGGCTACTCGCTGGGCATGAAGCAGCGCCTGGCGGTCGCGTCGGCGCTGCTGAAGAACCCGGATCTGCTGATCCTGGACGAACCGGCGAACGGGCTGGACCCGGCCGGCATCCGGGAGATGCGCGACCTGACCCGGTCACTGGCCGAGGCCGGGGTGACGGTGCTGCTGTCCAGCCACATCCTCGCCGAGATCCAGTTGATCTGTGACCACGTGACGATCGTCAGCCGGGGGCAGCGGGTCGCGTACGGGCCGGTGGAGGAGGTGCTGGCCGGCTTCGACCAGCACCAGTGGCGGGTCCGGGTGGCCGATCCGGAGCAGGCCGGGCAGTTGCTGGGCCGGGCCGGCCTGTCGGTGACCGCCGAGCCCGACCACCTGGTGGTGACCGGTGTGGAGGATCCGGAGACGATCAGCCGGACGCTCGGCGAGCAGGGCGTGTGGGTACGGGAGCTGGTCCCGCTGCGGCCGGACCTGGAGAGCGTCTTCCTGGAGCTGACCGGCGGCCACGAGCACGTGGCGGTGCCGCGGCAGGTCGACGGCGCTCCGCCGAACGACGGAGTAATCGACCTCGACGTCCGGGAGAGCCGGGAGGTGGACGCGTGAACCTGGTCCGTGCCGAGCTGGAGCGGCTGGCCGCCCGGCGTTTCGTGCAGCTCATGGTGGTGCTGCTGGCTGTCGCCTTCGCGGTGACGGTGGCGACCACGCTCGCCGGTTCGCACCGGCCCAGCCCGGCGGAGCTGAGCCGGGCGCAGACCCAGGCGGCGGAGAACGTGCGCCAGATGGAGATGGCGTACGACCGCTGCCTGCGGATCCGGGAGGGCGGGCTACCGCTGGGCGAGAACGACTACCTGCCGCGCGACTGCGCCCAGATCGACCCGGCCCAGATCGAGGAGTTGCCGACCGCGGCCGACTACCTCAGCGGTGTGTTCGTCTTCGCCAAGGAGGCCGAGCCGCTGCTCTACTTCCTGATCGCGTTCCTGACGCTGTTCGGGTTCCTGGTCGGGGCCTCCTACATCGGGGCCGACCTGAACTCGGGCGGGGTGGTGAACCTGCTGCTGTGGCGGCCCCGGCGGCCGACGGTGCTCGCCACGAAGCTGGGCACGCTGCTGGGCGGGCTGCTCGGCCTGTCGGTGCTGGCGTCGGTGGCGTACCTCGGGGCGTTCTGGTTGATCGGCCAGGCCTCCGGCCTGGTCGGGCGCACCGGCGGCGACTTCTGGCCGTCGCTCGCCGCGATCTGGGCGCGCGGGCTCGTGCTGGTGCTGCTCGCCGCGGCGCTCGGGTTCGCCGTCGCCACGCTGGGCCGGCACACGTCGGCGGCGCTCGGCACGGTGGCCGCGTACGTGGTCGTGTGGGAACTGGGTGCCCGGCTGGTGTTCCAGATCCTGGAGGTGGGCCGGCCGGACCGGTACATGCTGTCCAGCCACCTGGCGGCCTGGCTGTCCGGCGAGGTGCGGCTGTGGGACAACAACGCCTGCGGCCCCGGGATCTCCGGCTACTGCGACGGCTCCTACACGCTCACCTGGACGTCGGGGCTGGTGGTGCTGCTCGGGCTCACCGGCGCGCTGGTGGCCGCGGCGTTCACGGTGTTCCGCCGCCGCGACCTGATCTGAGGCGGATCCGCAATTCGGCAACTCCTTGCGAACCCTGACGCCATGATGAAGGATTCCTTCACATGGCGCCAGGGTGCACGACGCGGTCAGCCGACCGTCGAGCCGAACACCTCGTCGCGCACCGCGTCCAGCGCGGTCCGCAGCGCGCCGCGCAGGATCGGCTCCTCGGTCAGCCCGGTCGTCACCACCCGGGGCCGGACCAGCGTGATCGCGGCGACCTCGTGCTGCACCCGCTCGGCCAGCGCCGCCCCGCCCGCCTGGCCGACCGCACCGGCGAGCACCACCAGCGGCGGGTCCAGCACCACGCAGGTGCTCGCCACACCGAGCGCCAGCCGCCGGGCCAGTTCGTCGAGCATCGGCCCACCGGCGGTGCCGGCCGCGATCGCCGCGCGTACCACCTCGGCGGCCCGGGCCGCCGCCACGCCCTGCTCCGCCGCCTCGGGGCTGGCGAAACCGTGCTCGGCTGCCACCGCGCGTACCGCGTCGGCGCCGACGAGCTGCTGGAACGCCGGCTTGGCCCGCTTGGACACGTCGCGCGGGATGGGCGCGCCGGGCACCGGCAGGTAGCCGATCTCGCCGGCCGCGCCGCTGCTGCCGTGATGCAGCCGCCCGCCCAGCATGATCGCCAGGCCGACGCCCGCGTCCACCCAGACCAGCACGAAGTCGGCGGTGCCCCGGGCCGCGCCGGACTGCGCCTCGGCCACCGCCGCGAGGTTCACGTCGTTCTCGAACACGACGGGGGTGTCCAGGTCCTCGCGCAACGCGGCGAGCAGGCCGCTGTGCCAGCGTGGCAGGTTGAACGCGAACGTGATGTCGCCGGTCTGCGGGTCGACCAGGCCGGGGGTGCCGAGCACGACGCGCCGGACGGCGGACAGCTCCGCCCCGGCGCTGGCGGCCGCCTGGACCACGGCGTTGTGCACCACGCCGACCGGGTCGTCGGTGTCCCTGGTGGACTGCTCGACCCGTCCGGCCACGGCGCCGGTGATGTCGGCGCAGGCCGCGACCACCCGTTCCGCGCCCACCTCGACGCCCACCACGTACGCGCTGCTCGGCCGGACGGCGTAGAGCTGGGCGTTCGGGCCCCGCCCGCCGGCCTGCTCGCCGACCCGGGCGACCAGGCCGCGCTCCTCCAGCCGCTCGACGAGCTGGGACGCGGTGACCTTGGACAGCCCGGTCAGCTCACCGATCCGGGCCCGGGTCAGCGGGCCGCGCTCGAGCAGCAGCTCCAGCGCCGCACGGTCGTTGAGCGCCCGCAGGAGTCGGGGGGTGCCGGGCAGCCGGGTCGCACTCATGCCAACGTCCTCAATTTTCAGTAAAGTTTTCTAACCACAAAACGCCTGCCGAGGGGCGCCCGTTAGCGTATCGGCCACCCCCATGCGCGGAGGTCGGACGACCCGGCAGGGAAAGGGGATACTCGTGGGTCTGGATCCAGGACTGCGCCGGCTCGCGCTGGGCACGCTGCTGGCCGCGTATCCGGGACCGGTCCCGCCGGACTGGGCGGTCGACCTGCTCGCCGACGGGCTCGCCGGGCACACCCTGTTCGGCACCAACATCCACGACCCGGCCCAGGTGGCGGCGTCCACGGCGGCGCTGCGCGCCGGCCGCCCCGACGTGATCGTCGCGATCGACGAGGAGGGCGGCGACGTCACCCGGCTGGCACACGCCACCGGCAGTCCGTACCCCGGCAACGCCGCGCTCGGCACGGTGGACGACCCCGACCTCACCCGCCAGGTGTACGCGGCGATCGGCGCGGAACTGGCCGCGCTCGGCATCACCGTCGACCTCGCGCCCACCGTCGACGTGAACACCGCCGACGAGAACCCGGTGATCGGCACCCGCTCGTTCGGCGCGGACCCGAAGCGGGTCGCCGTCCACTCCGCCGCCGCCGTCACCGGCCTCCAGTCGACCGGTGTGGCCGCCTGCGCCAAGCACTTCCCCGGGCACGGCGCCACAGTCGCCGACTCCCACCACGAGCTGCCCACCGTCGACGTGCCGCCGGCCGTCCTGCGGGACCGCGACCTGCCGCCGTTCGCCGCCGTCGTCGACGCGGGCGTCCGCGCGGTGATGACCGCGCACATCCGGGTGCCGGCGCTGACCGGCGACGGTCCGGCCACGTTCAGCCGCGCGGTCCTGCACGACCTGCTGCGCGTCGAGTACGGCTTCACCGGCGCGGTGATCACCGACGCGCTGGAGATGAAGGGCGCGGTGCTCGCCGCCGGCGGGGTCGGCGCGGGCGCGGTCCGGGCCCTGACCGCCGGCGCGGACCTGCTCTGCATCGGCGCCCGGGTGGACGCCGAGCTGGTCGAGTCGGTCGCCGCCGAGATCGTCGCGGCGATCGCCGACGGCCGGCTGGCGCGTGAGCGGGTCGAGGAGGCGGCCGGCCGGACCGCCGCGCTCGCCGCCGCCACCGGCCCCGCCGACGCCCCGCCGCCGGCCGCCGACGGCCTCGGTTACGCCGCCGCACTGCGGGCGGTACGCGTCGAGGGCGACCTCACCCGCGACACCGCTCCCCTGGTGGTGCAGGTGCACGCCACCTCCACCATCGCCGAGGGGCGGGTGCCGTGGGGGCTCGGCCCCCACCTGGCCGCCGGGATCGAGCAGGCCCGCGCGGCGGCGGGCGAGACCGACCCGGAGCAGGTGCGGCGGCTCGCCGGGGACCGGCCGGTCGTGCTGGTCGGCCGGCACCTGCACCGGCTGCCCGGCGCGCGTGAGCTGGTCGAGGCGCTGGCCGCCACGCATCGGGTGACGGTGGTCGAGATGGGCTGGCCGGGCGCGTGGCGGCCGGCGGGCGCGGTCGCGTTCGTCGCCACCCACGGCGCCAGTCACGCCAACGGCCACGCCGCCGCCGAGGTGCTCGGCCTGACCGGCTGACCCACGCCCCCACCCGGTCCGTCGCCCGCAAGGGCGGCGGGCCGCACTCTTGAACACGTTCAAAATTTGCCGTACGCTCAGCGTGCCCTTGATTTGAACACGTTCAAGAGAGGCGACGGGGATGGACGTGAAGGTCTGGATGTACCTGGCCTACCTCGCGGTCAGCATCGGTCTGACCATCTGGGTGGCGCGGGCACTGTCCCGCAACGGGATGGTGTTCCTGGAGGACGTGTTCGCCGACAGCCGCCTGGCCGGGGCGGTGAACAGCCTGCTGGTGGTCGGCTTCTACCTGCTCAACCTCGGCTACGTCACGGTGGCGATGAAGGAGTCCGATCCGGTCGGCGACACCAGCCAGGCGCTGGAGCAGCTCTCCATGAAGGTGGGATTCGTCCTGCTGGTGCTCGGCGCGCTGCACTTCTTCAACGTCTTCGCGCTCGGCCGCTACCGGCGCGGTCGGCTGCGGCAGCAGGCGACCCACCCGCCCCTGCCGCCGGTGCGAATGCTCCCGCCGCAGGGCGGACCGGTACCGGCGGCGGGCCCGAACCCGCCGGCCCGGTGACGTCCGCCCCAGGCGGGCACCGGCAGGATCCCACCGGGCACGGGGCCGGTGGGATCCGCGGGTTCACCGTCCTGTTCGACGCGGACTGCCCGATGTGCCGGGCCGCCCGGCGCTGGCTCGCCTCGCGCGCCCAGCTCGTACCCCTGGAGTTCGTGCCGGCCGGGTCCGCCGAGGCCCGGCGGCGCTTCCCCGAGCTGGACCACGACGCCACGTTGCGCGACCTGACGGTGGTGGCCGACACCGGTGCGGTCTACCGCGGCGACGGCGCCTGGTTCGCCTGCCTGTGGGCGCTGGCCGAGCATCGCGGCACGGCCGAGCGGCTGGCCCGTCCGCACCTGCTGCCGCTGGCCCGCAAGGTGGTCGCGGCGGCGTCGGCGGTCCGCGAACGGATCCGGGAACCGGGATACGGTGACGACGATGACCGAGCAGAGTGCGCCGACGACCGCTGCGGGTGGGCAGGGCACGACGACCCGGGGTGAGCAGACCCGCCAGCTGATCCTGGACACCGCGATGCGGCTGTTCCGCGAGCGCGGGTACGCGCGCACGACGATGCGCGCGGTCGCCCAGGAGGCCGGCGTGGCGGTGGGCAACGCCTACTACTACTTCGGTTCCAAGGAACACCTGGTCCAGGAGTTCTACGCGGGCACCCAGCGCGAGCACCGGGCGGCGGCCGACACGGTGCTCGCCCGGGAACGCGACTTCGGCCCGCGACTGGCCGGGGTGCTGCACGCGGGCATCGACGTGCTGAGCCCGTACCACGCGTTCGCCGGTGCCTTCTTCAAGACGGCGGCCGAGCCGACCTCGCCGCTGAGCCCGTTCTCCGCCGAGTCGTCGGAGCCCCGGGACATGTCGATCGCGCTGTTCCGCGAGGCCCTGACCGGGTCCACCGTCAAGCTCGACGACGAGCTGCGCGAGGCACTGCCCGAGCTGCTCTGGCTCGGCTACATGGGCGTGGTGCTCTACTGGGTGCACGACCGCTCGGACGGTCAGGTCAAGACCCGGCAGCTGATCGACGGCGTGGTGCCGCTGGTGGACCGGCTGGTGGGGCTGTCCCGGCTGCGCGTGCTGCGGCCCGTCACCCGTCAGGCACTCGCCCTGATCCACACGCTGCGTCACTGACCTCGCCGACCCGGTTACGGGGCGATTCCGCAGGTGAGAGTCCGTAACCGGACAGCGGTGCACCTCTTGTTCACCAGCGGCACTAACACATAGCGTTACCGATGTCGGGGCCTGGGGGAGAGCCGCGGACCGTGGATCCGGCCCGGGATCCACGGTCCGCGCCAAGCCGGAACCCCAGCCCGGGTCAGCGGGGGAACACGCCGAACGCGGTGAGGCCCCGATCCGGGAACCCGGCCGCGTCCGCCACCCGCGCCGACGCGGCGTTGCCGGGGTCGTGCAGGTAGGTGGGGATCGCCCCCTCGTCCAGCACCCGGCGGGCCGCCTGCGCGACCAGCCGCCGGGCCAGGCCGCGCCCGCGCGCCGTCGGCACCGTGCCCACCGCCAGTTCGTGCCCGTACGCGTCGTGCCGCTTGATCCCCACGCCGGCCCGGTACGCGCCGTCGGCGCCCCGGACCACGAGCACGTCCCTGTCGAACAGGCGCAGCCACGGCGGCAGTCCGGGCAGTGTGGGCGGCACCCACTCCCCCACCTCGGGCAGCGGCGCCGGGTGGGTACACCAGCGGAAGACCGAGGTGTGCGCGGTGAACTCGGGCACGCCGACCACACCCGGCAGGGCGGGCAGCCACTCGCCGAGCGGCCGGTCCCGTACCAGCGCCCGGACCGCCTCGACCCGGTCGGTGGCCACCGAGAGGACGGTGCTGCCGCCCGCCGTCACCGCGACGGCCGGGCGCAGCCGTCCGTCCCAGGCCGGACGGGCGCGGCGGTGGGACCGGACCACGTGCAGCCCGGGGCCCGCCGGCCACTGTCCCAACCAGGTCGCCAGATGGAGGAAGACCCGCCGGTCGAGCATGGTGATCATGGTACGCCGTGACGCCGGCCCCGTGCCCGGGGAATTCAGCGATCGCGCCGGGGTTGAGACGCGCCGGCGACGGGTAGAGGGTCGGCACGCCAGCGACGGACGCCGATCCCTGCTTCCGCCACCGGCCGCAGGAAGTCCGGCGCTTCACGGAACCGAAGGCATCGACCCTGCGTCATATTCATTTTCATACATGGACAAGTTTCTCTGGGACGGTAGTGGTCATGCCTCACGAACCGAATGACCGATTCCAGCAGGACGCGGAGCGCGGCTGGCGGGCCGCCGCAGACGCCGGGCGGTTCCCGGCGCAGCCGGCGTACCGCGAGGTCCGCGACCGGGCGCTCTCCTGGGCCGAGCTGAACGCGCAGCCGGCCGGCACCGCCGCCTGGCGTGGCCTCACGCCGCTCTGAGAGGGCGGGCGACGACACACCGGCCGGGCGGGCGTACCGGCCTTCGCACACCTGTGCGGTAGCGTCTTGTGGTCCGATTTCCGGCCTACGACAGGAGAAGCTCCGCGCATGGGCAAGAAGACGATCCACGTCTCCGACTTCACCGGTCAGGTGCTCAGCCCCGACGACGAGGTGGTCAAGGTCGTCGTCCTGGAGCACCCGGACCTGGTCGCCGGCCCCGTGCAGCTGGACGCCACCCCGGTCGAGGTGGAGAGCATCGACGACGCGGCGCTCGACGTCGCGGTGGTGGAGATCCACGACCGGCACGGCCACGGTGAGCCGCGCCGGGTGGTGCTAACCGCCAGCGAGTTCGACGCGATGGCGACCGACGTGCCGATGGCGCAACTGCTGCGTACCGCCGAGCGGGTCAAGCCGCCAAAGGCCCGCCGCGCGACCGAGAAGATCGACTACGGCACCATCGAGCACGCCGGGCGCCCGCACCGCGGCCGGGTCACCGAGGAGGAGGCCCGGCTGGTCCGGGAGCACCTCGACGAGGTCAA
This sequence comes from Micromonospora sp. CA-248089, assembly GCF_050948515.1. Lineage (NCBI taxonomy): Bacteria > Bacillati > Actinomycetota > Actinomycetes > Micromonosporales > Micromonosporaceae > Micromonospora > Micromonospora sp. CA-248089. The sequence continues at coordinate 1,279,569 of NZ_CP192016.1, read as the reverse complement.
CAAGCGCCTGGCCGACGCCGGCATCCGCCAGGTCGACCCCGCCGACCCGGAGCACGCCGCCCGATACGGCTTCCCCGCCGCCGGCTGACACCCGCATGCCGGGCACGCGCCCCCGTGGCGCGTGCCCGGCGTGGTGTCAGGCGCCTTTCCGGGTGATCTCGGCCAGCGTCGCCTCGAACGCCGACTCCAGCGCGTCCTTCTGCAGCCCGAGGCCGCTCAACACACCGTCACCGCCCTCCTCCTCCAGCAGGGCGAGCAGGATGTGCTCCGTACCGATGTAGTTGTGTCCCATCCGCAGCGCCTCCCGGAACGTCAGCTCCAGGACCTTCTTGGCCCGCGCGTCGTAGGGGATCAGGTCCGGGACCTGGCCGGCCGCCGCCGGCAGCGTCGCGGTGACGACCTCCCGCAGCCGTTCCAGGGGTACGCCCTGAGCCACGATCGCGGCGGCGGCCAGCCCTTCCGGCTCGGCGAGCAGACCGAGCGCGACGTGCCCGGGGGTGATCTCGGCGTTGCCGGCGGTCCGCGCCTCCTCCTGAGAGGCCAGCACGACGTTGCGGGCGCGCGGGGTGAACCGGCCGAACCCGGAGTTCGGGTCGAGCGCGGCGGCGGTCTCCGCCTTGGCGGCGGAACGCTTCTGGGCGGCCTGCTTGGTCACGCCCATGCTGCGGCCGATCTCCGTCCATGAGGCGCCGGAGCGGCGCGCCTGGTCGACGAAGTGCCCGATCAGGTGGTCGGCGACGTCGCCCAGGTGGTCGGCGACGAGAACGGCGTCGGCCAGCTGGTCGAGCGCGTCGGCGTGCGCCTTCTTGATGCCGTCGATGAGGTCGTCGAGGCGTACCGGATGGGTCATCTTGTGCGGCTGGGTCTCCTCCATGCGTCAACCATAGGTTGACGGCTGCGATGGCGTCAGCCCGTAGTTGACGTGCTCGACGTTCAGCCGCGTACCCACCGCTGGTTGCTGCCGCCGTTGCAGGTCCAGATCTGCACCGCGGTGCCGTTGGTGGTGCCCTGCCCGTTGACGTCCAGGCAGAGACCCGAGCCGACGCCGACGATGGTGCCGTCGGCGTTGATCCGCCACTGCTGGTTGCTGCCGCCGTTGCAGGTCATGATCCGCGCGCGGCTGCCGGACGTGGTGCCCGGGACGTCGAGGCACTTGTTGCCGTACACGGTGAGCTGGTTGTTCGTGCCGACCGTCCACTGCTGGTTGGGCCCACCGTTGCAGTCCCAGATCTGGACGACCGCGCCGTCGGCCTGGCTGGCGCCGTTGACGTCGAGGCAGCGGTTGGCGCTCGCGCTACGCACCTCTCCGGTCGGGCCGCTGGAACCGTCGCCCGGCGTGATCGCGAGGTTGTCGAACTGGGCGGTGACGCCCTGGCCGGTGCCGTACCCGATCTGGCCGGCCACCCAGGCGGAGTCCGACACGGTGCCGACGGTGGTGCCGTCGATCGCCGCGGTGAGGGTGCTGCCATTGAGCTTCAACGAGAGGTTGTGCCAGCGTCCGGTACCCAGCGCCGCGGTGTTGCCGCTGGCCAGGGTGCGCCAGTTGCCGCTGGTGTTGTTGCTCCGGATCGACCAGGCGCCGCCGTCGGTGACCCGGAAGTAGTAGCCGTTGAGGTTCTGCGGGCCCTGGTGGTTGTAGGTGTTGCCGCGGCCGATGAGCTGGGCGTAGCCGGACTTCTCCAGCAGCACGTCCGAGGAGACCGTGTAGTTGCGCCAGGTCAGATCGCCCAGCAGGGCGTACGGTTCGGCCTGGCCGGACGTCCAGTAGATCGGCGCCTGCTCGGACATCTGGCGGACGCACTGTCCGGTCCGGCCGCCACCGCAGCCGACGATCTCGAACGAGCCCTGCTGGTCCATCAGGTACCGGGCTTCGCGCCCGGTGGCGTAGTTGTCGAAGTTGTCGCGGTACGGCAGATCCAGGGTGCCCTGGACCGGACTGACAGCCGTGCCTTTCCCCTGCCCACTCGTGGTGGTGATGCTGTAGACGTAGCCGGGTTGGACGGTGAGCGAGAAGCGTCCGCCGTTCGGTGTGATGTCGGCGCCCCGGACGAAGTGCTCGGCACTGTTGTTGGACCTGAGGTTCGTCGCCCACACGCGTACCGTGCCGGCGGAGAGCCCGCCGGTGACGGTGACGTCGAGCTGCTGGGCCGAGCCGGCGTCCTGCGTCTCGATGACGGTGCTCCAGTCGCTGTTGTTCGTGGACTTCAGCGAGACGTAGCTGCCGTTGCCGCGGTTGCCCCCGAGGTAGCCGCTGGACGAGTCGAGATAGCGCCAACCCGGCGCCGTGAACTGGGTGGTGTGCGCCATCACCCAGGTGTTCCTGCCGATCGAGTAGGCGCCGGACCACGGCTGCTGCGCCACCGCCACGCCGGTGGTCGCCCAGGGAATGTTGGGGGTGATGGCGGCGATCACCGGCCAGTTGATGTACCCGGTCATCTTGCCGTCGAGGTAGCCGCGGTTGATGCCCCGGGCGAGGGCCGGCGCGCCGGCGTTGTAGTCGTCGGAGCCGTTCTCACTGGCCCACAACTGCTTGCCGGTGGAGATCGCGTTGGCGGAGCTGGGGCAGCTGGTCTGGGCGCTGCGATAGCCGCAGACGTAGTGGCTGCCGAAGACCTGCACCGCGTTGGCGAACGCCGGGTCCCGCAGCGAGTCGTCGGCGGCGCCCCACCCGAAGTCGTCCGAGGCGACGATCTTCACATTGCCGTAGCCGCGGGAGTCGAGTGTGGAGCGCAGGTTCTTGTACCAGGTGGTGTTGTAGCCCTTCTCGTTCCACCCGCCGAGGTAGTTGATGGTCAGTCCGTGCGTCGCCGCGCAGTCCAGCCACCCGACGAGGTAGTTGATCGAGTCGGTGGACCAGAAGTTGCCGTTGCCGATCCAGCCGGGCGCGCCCCAGGCCAGACCGACCAGGGCGATGGAGGGGTTCCGCGCCCGCGCCTGCTCCATCAGCCACCACTCGTAGCCCCGGTTGCAGTTCACGCTGCCCCGGGTGTGCTCGTGGCTGGGCTCGGCGCCGGAGGTGGAGTTGGTGTCGCCGCCGATCTCCACCTTCATCAGTTGCATCGCGGCGCCGTAACCCGGCTTGAACAGGTAGTCGAGGATGTCGCTGCGCTGCGGCTCCGGGTAGTCGATCAGGAGTCTGCTGTTTCCGCCGCCGCCGCTGACCGCGCCGACCCCGTCGAGCACGCGCCCGCCGGAGGCGCCGTTGACGGTGAGGGCGGTCGCCGCCCGGGCCGGCGCGGCGGGGACGGTCAGCGCGAACGCCGTCACCATCGCGGCCACCGCCGCCGACGCCATCCGGCGCCACGCCGCATGTTCTCCGCTCACCCTGCTGGACACCGACCCACCTCCAGATAGACGTGTGTCTATCAAATTTTCTGCATGTTAGCGTTCACACCACAGGTTGGTCAACGCCTCGCCGGCCCGGGGCCCCACCCCACCGAACGCCGCTCGCGAGCGCGGGTAGGGTCGGTCGGGGTGAGCACCCATTCGACGCTGCTGTTCGTGCTCGCCGCCGTCGCGGTCGTCATCGCCGTACGGTGGGTGGCCTCCCGGACCGGTCTGCCGGCCGCCGCGCTCCTGCCGCTCATCGGCATCGCGTACGCACTGCTCCCCGGCCCCAACGTCGGCCTCGATCCCGAGCTGGTGCTCATGGTCGTGCTGCCGCCGCTGCTCTACAGTGCCGCGCTCGACTCGTCCCTGCTGGACATCCGGCGCAACCTGCGGATCGTGGTCAGCCTCTCGGTGGTGCTGGTGCTCCTCACCGGACTGCTCGTCGGCGTCGGGTTCCACCTCTTCGTCGCCGGCGCGACCCTGGCCGCAGGCATCGCTGTGGGCGCCGCCGTCGCCCCGCCCGACCCGGTCGCCGCCCTGGCCGTTGGCCGCCGGGTCAACCTGCCGCCGAAGATGGTCACGATCATCCAGGGCGAAGGGCTGCTGAACGACGCCACCGCGCTGACCATGCTCAGCGTCGCGGTGGCGGCCGCCGTGGGCGGCGAGTTCTCGTTCCACGCCGCGGTCGGACAGTTCGTGCTCGCCGCGGCCGGCGGCATCGCGGTGGGTGTGGTCGTCGCCCGGGCCAAACGGCTGGTCCGGCCGCTCACCGCGGACCCGCTGCTGTCCAACGCGATCTCGCTCGCGACGCCGTTCGTGGCCTACCTCCTCGGCGAGGCGCTGCGCGTCTCCGGCGTGCTCGCAGTGGTGGTCGCCGGCCTGATCGTCGGCCACCAGACGCCGCAGTTCGGCTCCGGGGCCGCCCGCCTCCAGACCAACGCCGTGTGGCGGCTCGTCGACTTCCTCCTCGAAGGCTTCGTGTTCCTGCTCATCGGCCAGCAGCTCCCCGCCGTCATGCGGGGCCTGCGCCAGTACGAGACGTCGACAATCGTCATCGCCGTCGCCGTGTCAGTCGGCGTGGTGCTGCTCCTGCGCCCCGCCTGGCTGATCCTGACCCAGTGGCTCCCCCGGTCGCTGCACACCCGGCTCGGCGGCGTCGCCGAACAGGACGACACCGACGACCCTGACGCCGCACGCCGGCTCGGCGGCGTCGACCGCAACGCCCGCGGGCTGACCGCCCGCGAGGTGGTGGCGCTGAGCTGGTCCGGTACGCGCGGCGTGATCAGCCTCGCCGCGATCTTCACGCTGCCGCTGACCACCCGCAACGGAGACCCCTTCCCCGATCGTGACCTGCTGCTGTTCTGCACCTTCGTGGTCGTCCTGGTGACGCTGGTCGGGCAGGGGCTGACGTTCGCGCCGCTCGTGCGGAGGCTCGGCCTGCGCGCCAACGAGGCCGACCAGGCCCGGGTACGCAACGAGGCCCGCTCGGCAGCGGTGGAGGCGGCGCTGGCACGCCTCGACACCGTCGTCGCCGAGGACCCGGACAGCACTGTCGCCGTCGACACCACGCGGGCCCAGTTGCAGACCCGGCTGGCCCGCTACCGGGGGCGGCTCGACCTGATCCAGCAGAGCGGCTCGTCGGAGCTGCCCACCTCACCGGAGTACGAGACGGCGCTGCGGGTCCGCCGGAGCGTCCTCGAAGCGCAGCGGGAGGAGTTGCTGCGGTGGCGTGACTCCGGGCGGCTGCCGGACGAGGAGCTGCGGGTGCTGGAACGCGAACTCGACCACGAGGAGCCGTTGCTGCCGAAGCGGGCGCCGGGCTGACGCTGGGCCCGGCGCCCGCCGGCGGCCTCACAGCTGGCGCAGGATCACCGGATCCTTGATCTTCTTGTCGGCGGCCAGCAGCAACGCCTTGCTGATGATCTCGCCGAGCCGGCTGTCGCCCTCGAAGGGCAGGTACATCTCCGGCTCCTTCGCCTTCGCCGAGTCCGGGATGACGCACAGGTACCGCTCGTCCGGCGCGATCAGGATGTTGCCCGAGCCGCAGTGGATGCGGTACGTGTGCAGGTCGCCGCGTACCTCGAGGAACCTGTCGGTGAGCGTGCAGCGACCGGCGATCGCCAGCCGGGGGATCAGCTCCGCCAGCACGTCCCGGCGCGTCCGGCCGGTCGGGGTCAGCTCGCCGAAGCTGTTCTGCGCCCAGTAGTCGCGATACCGGCCCTCCGGACCGCCGTCGTACCAGTTCGGGTCGGCGCCCACCCCGGCGGCGGCCACGAACAGGTCGACGTCGCGCATCACCTCGCTCAGCACGACCGGCGGAACCTGCGCCAGCGGGACCGGCAGGCGCTCGCCCCGGATGAAGAACAGCTGGTCGGTTCCCATCGTGTCGAACACGAGGTCGTCGTCCCGGTCCTCGATCCCGGCGACACCCAGTTCGGCGCGCAGCCCCCAGTCCGGGAGGGCCAGCCAGGGCAGGTTGTAGGACGCCCCGTCGTTGCGGTGCTGGACGTACGACCAGCCGCGCCGGGACAGCAGCGCGTTGAGCCGGTGCTGACGCACGATGTGCGCGGCGAACCGGTTGGAGTAAACGCCAGTGGCCCGCTCCGCGTCGGTGAGCAGGTACTGCTCCCGGTGCGCCTGCTTGAACGGCTGGGTGATCGCGTGCCGGGTGAGGAAGTCCCGCCACGGCCCCACCGCTTCGGGGTCGAGCACCGGATGCCACAACCGGACCGTCGCGTCGTCGGCCGGCTCGAACACGGTGTCGTCTACTGTGCGCAGCGCCTCACCGGTCCAGCAGCAGGCCACGCCGTCGACGGTCCAGACGAGCCGCCGGGCCAGGGTACGGGCCAGCGGGTGGTCCAGGAATCGTTCGCGCCACTGCTCGACGGTCCACGAACGGTCGCGCCGCAGGAGCCCTTCCAGACGGTCGCGGGTGGCGACGAGCGTCGCGGCGACGTCGGCGACAGTGGCCTTCAGCTCCTTCACCTCGTCGCCATGCTCGCTGCGCACCTGCGCCGGAGGCGTCTTGACCACCTTGCCGTCCGCGTTGCGCCACACCACTACGGCATCGACGCCGCGCACCTCCAGCTCGTACGAGCAGTCGCCCAGCTTGTCCGCGAGCGGCAGCCCGAAGCCGGGCAGAGCCATCTCCTCGACGTCCTCCCGGCTGACGCCGCGCGCCTCGGCGTGCCGGGTCAGCCCCTTCTCCACCAGGCGCAGGGTGCTCTTGTAGGTCAGCCGCGAGGAGAGCCGCGCCAACTGGGCGAGCGCGGCCGGGTGATCGGTGTCGACGAGCGCCGCCACCGCGACGTTCGCCAGTTTCGGGCTCGCCGGGCCGTGGCCGGAGATCTTGCGGGCGGCCCGTTCCGCGATCTGGCCGAGGTTGCGCAGTGTCTGCTCGGACGGCGGGCACATCGTCCGCATCCAGATCAGTCCCCACAGCAGCCCGACGTTGTAGCGGTCGATCATCCGTGGTGGCATGTCCTTGATGTGGCCGGGGCAGCACGTGGTCATGCGCAGCGGCAGGCTGCGCGCCTGGCCGACGAGCGGGAGCCAGTCGTCGAGCCGGGCGGTGAAAGCGTCGACGCCCACCGCGTCGAGCAGCGACCGGGCCTGCTTGCGCCAACCGGCCGTCGGCTTCGCCTTGTCCACCTCGACCGGGCAGTGCGCCAGCAGCGCCTCCCACGCGGAACGGCGATCCGCCGGCATCGCCTCGATGTCGGCGACGGCGCGGTCGGCCCACTGCTCACCGACGTTGGGGATCGGCCACATCCGGTCGGCCTCGTTGCTGATGTAACTCAGGGAGCGCTCGATCCCGGTCCGGCGCCAGGTCGCCAGCGCCGTCGGGTTCACCCGCCCGGCCGCCGCCTCCGCCTGGATGGCCTCCCAGGTGAACCGGTTGAGGTGCCAACTCCAGTAGTTGAATCCCAGCCAGGCCTGGGTGCCCAGCCGGCCGAGCCAGGCCGAGCCGTCGAGGCCGCCGCCGGAACACACGGCACTGATCAGCTTGCTCGCCCCGTCCTTCTTGAGCCCCGGCACCGCCAGCGCGTCGAACACCACCTGCCGTACCGGTGCCGGTTGCGCGGCCAGCAGTTCCCCCGTCCGGCGCCACGCCTCGCCCCGGGCCCGGTCCCACGGCTCCTCGTGCTGGTACGGCAGGTGCGGCAGGCTGTCGATCAGGGTGGAGGCGGCGGCGACACGCCTGTCGTGATCCGCGTCGTCGCCGGTCAGGTCGGCCACCGCGGCGGCGACCGACTCGACCTTCCGGGTGGCCTCCGGCAGCAGCTCGACCAACGGCGCAGCGAGATCGTAGGGCCCGTGCGGATCTTTGAGGGCGGCGAGCAGCGACGGAACCGTCTCCGCCGGTGCCCAGCCGCACACCGTCACCACCCGGTCGACGAATTCCTGCTTGCCGGTCTCGTGGAGGTTCTGGGCGCTCGGGCCCCACCACCTCTTGGCGGTGGCGGCCACATCGCGCAGGGCCGACTCGGGGTCGTACGTGTCCACTCAGCCACCCACCAGCGGGACGAGCTTGAGGAAGGTGACGCGGGATCCCGCGTACAGGCGGACCTTCTCGTCCAGGGCGGTGACCTGGCAGTCGTCGACGAGCACCACGAAGGCGTTGCGGCCGAACGCCTCGAGCGTCGTCCGGGTGCGCTCCTCCGGATCGGCGTCCACCCCGGACTCGGCGATCTCCAGGAAGACGCGTCGCCGGATCAGCTCGTCGAGGCGTACCTCTTCCTCGAAGATCTCGATGGTCCACGCAGGCGTGCTCGAAGCACCGACGACCTCGTCGGTGACTGTGATCAATGGCATGGCGGAGAAGATAGCGCTCTCCTCCGACACCGCACACATTTTGTGTGACCTGACCGCGTACCGGACAGTCTCCACCGTGTACGAGATCGTTCCGTGAAGGCGAGGTTGTGAGCGTGTCCTATCCCGCGTACCCGAGCAGGGCCGGCATGTCAGCGGTGGTGGACGCGGCACGCCGCGGCGACCGCGCGGCGATGGACGAGCTGGTCTCGCACTGTCTGCCGCTGGTCTACAACATCGTGGGCCGGGCACTGAACCGGTCGGCAGACGTCGACGACGTGGTGCAGAACACGATGCTGAGCGTCGTCCGCGGGCTGCCGGGCGTACGCGAGCCGCAGCTGTTCCGCTCGTGGCTGGTCGCCGTCACCATGAACGAGATCCGCACCCACACGCAGCGCCGGCACACCACACCGGCGCCGCCGGAGGACATCGACAACGTGATCGACCCGCGCGCGGACTTCGAGGACCTGACCCTGACCCAGCTCCGCCTGGCCGACCAGCGCCGGGAGGTCGTCCTGGCCACGCGCTGGCTGGACGACGACCACCGCCACCTGCTGTCGCTGTGGTGGCTGGTCGAGGCCGGTCACCTCAGCCGCGCCGACCTGGTCGACGCCCTGAAGCTGGCCCCGCACCACGTGACCGTGCGGGTGTCCCGGATGAGGGCGCAGCTGGACACCGCCCGGCTGGTCGTACGGGCCCTCACCGCCCGGCCCGGTTGCGCCGGCCTGCGCGACACCGCGTCGGGCTGGAACGGTCAGCCGGCACCGGTGTGGCGCAAGCGGTTCGCCCGCCACATCCGGGACTGCCCGCACTGCCCGACGAACGACCTGGTCCCCGCCGAGCGGCTGCTGGCCGGCCTGGCGCTCACCCCGATCCCGGCCGATCTCGCCTCGGACGTCACGCACCACCTGCGCACCGTCGCCTCGCCGACGCACGCCGTCCCGCCCGGCGCGCAGGTCGTGAGCGCCGGGGCGCGGTCGACGCTCTCCCTGTCCAAGACCCTGGTCGGCGTGGTCGCCGCCGTCGCCGTGCTCGGCGGGGGCGGTCTGATCCTTGCCAACTACCCGAGCGGGTCGAAGCAGCAGCCGACGAGCGTGGCAGCCTCGCAGCCCGCGACCGAGACCACCGCTCCCGCGCTCACGCCCACCCCGAGCCCGCTCGCACCCTCCCCGACCGCTGCCCGTCCGAGCCCCGCCAAGTCGGTGAAGCCCTCGAAGTCACCGAAGCCGACCCCGTCGCCGGCCAGGTCCACCGCCACGTCCAACGGCTTGTCCGCAGCGGAACGGCGGCTGCTGGTGCTGCTCAACGAGCGGCGTCGCGCGCTCGGGCTGACCGAGGTCAAGCTCGGTACGGCCCAGCACCGGGAGGCGGAGTCCTGCGTACGGCAGAACCTGAACGCGAGCGGCCTGCAGCACTGCGGGCACGAGGTGCTGTTCGCCTCGTCGGGCAACTCCTCGCCCGAGCAGATGATCGAGGCGTGGTTCAACAGCCCCGGGCACAAGGCGGCGCTGACGTACGCCAGTTCCCGCTTCGCCGGACCGGCGATCGTGTTCAACGGCAGCCGGCAGGTCGCCGCCATCAACATCGACTACTGAGGCGGTCGCTACGCTCCCCCGATGACGCACGAGAAGGAGATCGTCGAGCCGGTCGACCTGTGCATGCCGGACGGGCGGCTCAACCCCGCCGCGGTCGGCTGGACCCGCCGGCCGTTGCACCGGGCGAACCTGCGCGGCTGGGGAAGAGCCAAGCGCTGGGAGTACTGGGGGATCGTCACGCCCACCCACATCGTCGGCCTCGTCGCGTCGTCGCTGGACTACGCCGGGGTGCACGGCGTCTACGTGCTCGACCGCGCCACGAAGGTCGAGACCGGCAAGGACGTCGTGGTCCCGTTCGCCCGTGGCGTCGTCATGCCGCCGGTCAGCGGCGCGGGCACCGTGTGCGCACGCGGGGGCGGCCTGTCGATCGACATCGACCAGACCGCCGCTGGCAGCACGATCCGTGCCACCGCACCGGGCATCGAGATCGACCTCGTGGTGCCGCTCCCGCCCGGCCACGAGTCGCTCGGCGTCGTGGTCCCGTGGAGCACCCGCCGGTTCCAGTACACGGTCAAGGACGTCGGGCGTCCGGTGCACGGCTCGCTGCGGGTGAACGGCACGACCCACGTCGTGGCCGCGGACGACTCGTTCGCCGTGCTCGACCACGGCCGGGGCAGATGGCCGTACGCGATCACGTGGAACTGGGCGGCGGGCAGCGGACCGGACGTGTCGATCCAGCTCGGCGGCAAGTGGACCGACGGCACCAGCTCGACCGAGAACGCGTTGTTCACCGGCGGCCGGCTGCACAAGCTCGGCGCCGAACTGCGCTGGACCTACGACCGCCGCGACTGGCTGCGGCCGTGGCGGATCAGCGGTGATCGGGTCGCTGTGGAGTTCCACCCGTTCCACGAGAAGGTCTCCCGCACCAACCTCGGCGTCGTGGCCAGCGAGACCCACCAGTGCTTCGGGCACTTCTCCGGCTGGGCCCAGGCGGACGACGGCGAGCGGGTGGCTCTGGACGGCCTGGTCGGCTGGGCGGAGGAAGCTCAGAACCGCTGGTGACGCAGCCGCGCGTTGACCTGCCGCACCAAGTCCTCGGGAAGCTTGACCACGCGCCGGTCATAGGTGAGCAGACCGTTGAGCTCGTCCTCCACGTCGGACAGCTGGGTGTAGACGGTCGCGCTCAGACCGGCCCGGATCGCGGGCACGATCTGCTCGGTGTGCAGCCGCGTGAACGCCTCCGCCAGTTCCTCGGCGCTCCGGCACCGCCGGTAGCCGAAATCCTTGCGGCTGAAGGTGTGCCCGTCGACGCGCAGGTTGTAGCCGCCGTACTCCGACAGCACCAGCACCCGGCGGTCCCCGCGTCGCCGCGGCACCCGGAAGCGGCGGAAGTAGACGTGCAGGCTGCGCAGGTCGCCCCCGCCCTGGTCGTGCCAGCCGCTGGCGTGGTCGACAGTACGGGTGCTGTCGAGTTCGGCGACCTCGCGGGCGATCCGGGCCGCGTCGAACTGCCCCCAGCCCTCGTTGAAGGGCACCCACACGGCGAGGCTCACCACGTTGCGCAGGTGCTCGACGGTGTCGCGCAGCTCGGCCCGGAACCGGTCCCGTCCACCGGCGTCGGCACGGCCGAACCGGCGCCGCCACCGGCCCCGGTCGGGCAGCCGCAGCGGCGTCACCGCCGGCGCGGTGACGACCAGCGGGTGGTAACTGCTGCCGCCGTTGACCATGTCCTGCCAGACCAGCATCCCCAGCCGGTCGCAGTGGTAATACCAGCGCAGCGGCTCGATCTTGATGTGCTTGCGCAGCATGGTGAACCCGAGTCGCTTCATGGCGGCGATGTCGGCGATCATCGCCTCGTCGGAGGGCGCCGTGTACATGCCGTCCGACCAGTAGCCCTGGTCGAGGATCCCGGCGTGGAAGTACGGCCGGCCGTTGAGCAGCAGCCGGGGCACGCCGTCGGGGTCCGGTCCGACACCGAACGAGCGCATGCCGAAGTAGCTGCGCACCCGATCCGCGCCCAGCTCGACGGTCACGTCGTAGAGGAACGGATCCTCGGGGCTCCACTGCCGTACCTCGGGGATCGGGATGCGCACGGCCACGCCGACCGGCGCGGTGGCCTCGGCCACCGCGGTCCCGTCGGCCAGGATCCGGATGCCGGCGTCGCCGGCATCCGCCGTCGCGTGCACCGTCACCTCGACGCACCGCTCGTCGAGGAGCGGGGTCAGGGTGAGGCTCCGCAGGTGTACGGCGGGCACGCTCTCGGCCCACACCGTCTGCCAGATCCCGGACTGGGCGGTGTACCAGATGCCGCCGCGGCGCAACCGCTGCTTGCCCCGGGAGTGGTGGCCGGTGTCGCTGTCGTCCTGGACCGCCACGACCAGGACGTTGGAGTCCTCGCGGAGCGCGTCGGTGATGTCGCAGGTGAACGGCAGATACCCGCCGGTGTGGCCGCCGACCGGAACATCGTTCAGGTAGATCCGGCAGGTCTGGTCGACCGCGCCGAAGTGCAGCAACAGGCGCGAACCGGCAGCGTGAAAGCCCGCCGGAAGGGTCAGCGGACGGCGGTACCAGAGCGTCTCGCCCGGTTGGAGCTGCCGCCCGACGCCGGAGAGCGCGGACTCCGGAGAGAACGGCACGAGGATCTCGCCGTCGTAGCGTTCCGGCTCGGTGGACGAACCGGTGATCGCGTACTCCCACCGGCCGTTGAGGTTCAGACAGCTGTCCCGGGCGAACTGCGGGCGGGGATACTCGGGCAGGACACGCTCCGCGTCGAGCGCGGCACCCCACGGGGTCAGCAGCGTCATGCCCGAGCCTCCTGCTCCCGCCGCCGCAGCGCCACGGCCGGCACCGCGATGAGGACCAGCACTGCGAGCGCCATGAGGAAGATGCCCGGCGTCGGGACCTGCTTCACCACGCCGAGGTCCTCGTAGACCTCGCCGGCGCCGGTGATCACGGCGGCGCCGAGGTACGGGCCGACGAGCATCGGGACGAGGATGGCGAAGACCATCCGCAGCCCCTGGACATGGCCGGCCCGGTCCGGCGGTGAGTAGTCACGCACGATGGCGCCGATCGGGGCGAGCACGAGCATGAAGCCCGACATCATCACGATCCCGGCGGCGATCACGGGGACCATGCCGCGGGCGAAGAACATCAGCGCCAGCCCGGTGCCGTAGACCACTACTGCCGGCAGCAGGAAGCGCACCTTGCCGACGCGGTCGATGAGCCGCCCGCCGACCACGCTCACCGCCGACGCCGTGACGAGGACGACGGCCAGGACGATCGCGTACCCCTCGATCCGCAGATACCGCTGCAGGTAGATGATCAGATACGGCAGGAACACCTGGGTGGAGATCCCCCAGATCGACCAGGCGGCGAGGGCGAGGTAGAGCCCCGGGTTGGCCCGGACGGCGGCCGGGCGCAGACCGTGGACGACGGCGCGCAGGTAACCGCCCTCGTGCCGGACGAGTGACGGGCTGTCCTCGACCAGGAACCACGCCAGCAGACCGGCGACGGCCATGATCGCACCGATGATCACGAAGAACAGCTGCCAGTTCCCGGCGCGGGCCAGCCCGTCGAACCCGCCGAAGATCACCAGCATCGAGACCAGCGGCATGATGACGAGCACCGACTCGACCCGGCCACGGTTCGCCGGCTCGGTCACGTCGGTGACCCATGCCTGGAACGCCGCGTCGTTCGCCCCCGAGCCGAGGAAGGACATCAGGCAGTCCAGCGTGATCACCGCGATCGCCGTGACCAGCACGACGTTCGCCACGGGCGCGATGTCCTCCACAAAACCCACTGTCAGGAAGCCGAAGGCGGCGGTGGAGACGCCCCACAGCAGGTAGCCACCGGCGATGAACGACCGGCGCCGGCCGGTCCGGTCGGAGAGTGCGCCGAGCAGCAGGGTCGCGACAGTGGCGGTGACGGCGCTGGCGGCGACCATCGTGGCGATCGCGTTGGGATCGTCGGTGATCGTGTCGTACACGAACAGATTCAGGTAGATGTTCTCGATGGTCCAGGCCATCTGCCCGACGAGCCCGAGCAGGATCAGGGCGGTCCAGGTGCGGGGGCGCAGGCCGGCCGGACCGGCCGACGTGGCCGGGGTGAGCACGCTCCGGGTGGCGGACACGACGGCCTCCTTCGACGGGTCAGAATATGATCCGTCCCGTCCGGCCGTCGATGGGTCCGGGGTCGGCCAGGCTGCCGCGTCCGAGCAGACACGACGAAAAGGCCCCGGTACGGAGTAGCCGGACCCTGGCTTTCGTCATCAGTCTTTGCGGACGGCGAGGTTGAGGGCGGCGATGGTCAGCTGGGTGAGGTCAGGAAGTTGGTCCTCGCCGAGGGTGACGCCGCGCAGGTTGTCCAGCGGCGTCTTGAGGCTCTGGAGCCGGCTGCCCCGAAGGTCGGCCCCGTCGAGGTGGCAGGAGTCCAGTTCCAGTCCGGCAAGGTCACATGACCGCAGTGCGATGCGCGGTAGTCGGCAGGACGACCACGCGCCGTTGGTGAGAGTGCAGTCGGTGAACGCGACCGAGCCGGCGGCGGTGACGCGCCGGAGGGTGGCGTAGTCGAAGCGGCAGCCGTCGAACAGGACGTCCTTGAGGCGTACGTCGGTGAGTCTGGTGCCGGTGAACCGGGAGCCGGTGATCGCGCAGCGTTCGATGGTGATGCCGGTCAGGGTCGCGCCGGAGAAGTCGGTGCGGGTGATCTCGCAGCCGTAGAGGCTGCCGGCTTCCCAGGTGCTCTCGCTCAGGTCCGCACCGGTGATCAGGCTGCTGCGGATGCTGACGTCCTCAAGGTGCGAACCGCGCCACGCCGCGCCGTTGACGAGTGCCTCGGTGAGCCGGTCGCCGAGGTCCGTCGTCGTATCGAGGTAGTCCGGCTCGAGGTCCGGGAGCAGAACCTTCACGTCGCCGATCGTGGTGGTGCGCATGTGTCCTCAACCTGTGCGGGCGCGGGGTGGGCACGTCACCCCGCGCGCCCCGTGGCGGGGGCTACTTCTTCTTGTTCCAGTTGTCCCAGCCGGGTCGACTGTCGAACTTACCCTTGTTGTCCCAGGTGGGGCGGTTGTCGAACTTCCCCGCGTCGATCGACGCTACCGACCGCTGCGGGTCGACGCCGAGGCGGGCGAGTTGCTCGGGCGCGGCGTTGACGAGGATCGCGAGAGCGTCGGTCATGGTGCTCCTCCGTGAGGGGTGAGGTGGTCCGCGGCGGCGCGGACGAGGGCCTGCCGGGTGGTTCGGCAATAGGTGGTCTCGCGGGCGGTGAACCTCGCGTGCTCGAAGTAGCGGTTGCCGGCCTGGGCGCCCCGGCAGAAGTCGTAGAAGGCGCAGTGGTCGGCGCAGTCGTTGAGGGCCGTGATGAACTCGGCGACGTAGTCCAGGTCGCCGGCGCCGGCGAGCATGGCGGTGATCGGCTGTTGGAGGACGTTGCCGGCAATGAATCGCCGTATCGCGGCTCGGTGATGCCGAGCAGCTCCGGTGACAGCAGGACCACTTGCCCGTCCCAGGAGACGGTCGGGATCGGCTCGTACGGCGCGTGGTCTACGTGTCCGGCTCGGGTGGCGGCGAGATAGTCGGCCAGCCGGTCCACGTCGCGGATCCGCAGCGGGTTGCCGCCGACGCGACGTGCGATGAGGTGCTGCCAGAATCGGTACGCGGCATCCTCCGACACCGGTGCCCGGTCGGCGCCCTCCTGCTCTTCGATGTTGAAGCCGACCGACTGACAGCGGGGTAGGCCGGTGAAGAAGTCGACGAGGGCTTCCGCGTGGTCGATGGTTTCCGGGGTGACCACACAGATCACCGAGTACGGCACCCCTGCGTCGGCCAGGGTCTGCATGCCTCGCAGGGTTCGGGCGTCCGTCGGGTTGCCGGCCCGGTCGAGGCGGTTACGGTTCAACGCGCCCGGCCCGTCGATGCTGACCCCGACCTCGAACCCGTAGGTGTCGAACAGCTCGCACCACTGGCGGTTGATCAGCGTCGCGTTCGTCTGGATCTCGTGACGCACCATTCCCGCGCGCCGGAGCTCCTCGAAGAGGGCCAGCAAGTCCCGGAAGAGCCCGATGGGTGTGGCGGTGGGTTCGCCCCCGTGCCACACGACGCTCACCGGATGACCGCTGTTTTGCTGAGCGATCGACTCGGCGCAGGCCTGCGCGACCGCATCGCCCATCAGGCGGAAGGATCTCCGGTCGGGCAAATAGCAGTAGGTGCAGTCGAGGTTGCAGAAGGTCGTTGGCTGCACGACCAGGGTGTGGAAGCTGCCGGCGATCGCCGGTTGGCCGGTGGCGTTGATGAGGCCGATGCCCTTCACGAGGTGGCCTCTTCGATGCTGGCGGCCGTGGTGGTGCTGACGCGATAGGCGTGGGTGTGGCGGGCGGGCCAGCCGAGGAACCGGTCGAACATGTCTGCCGCGGTGCCCGTGACGCTCGGGTTGAGCCGGTGCAGGTCGTCGCTCGCGTCGTGCAGGCAGCCGGCCAGGTAGAGGAACAGGCTCACTGGCACTTCCCGGTACTCGGCTAGGAGCGCGAGCTTCGCTGCGCCGCAGGGCCACGGCTGCCCGCATCGGCGGCACCGCCACAGCGGGCGCATCGGCAGATGTTCCACCTCGGCTGGCGCGAGCCGGTTCGCCGCGAGACGGCGCTGTGGCCCGGTCACCGGCGACCGCCCTCGCGGGCCTGCTGCTCGAACAGCCGACGCCACACGAAGGTGAGCAGCGGCGGGTCAGCGGGCCACATCTGCCCCGCCGAGGCCGTCCACCCGGGCTCGGGGCGCCGGGACCGGCTGGCCATGGCGTTACGCGAGACGTACACCGTCATGCCGCCACCCCCACCAGGGACGATGAGCGGCGGGCTCGCCGGGGGAATGGCGAGCCCGCCGCCGCACCACGGCGGCTGGGAGCAGACCGCCAATCACCCACCCGCGCAGCCCTCATGGCGGTACGCAGGCGGGGATTCACCCGTACGGTCGGCGGAGTGTCCGGCGCGAGCACTTGCCGGTGCGTCGGGTCGCATTCCGACCCGTCGCCGATCGACACGTCCATCTGGTTCTCCCTGGCGATTGCCGCTGATCCGCCGGCGCCATGGGATCAGGATGGTCCTGGACCGTTCCGCCGACGTGTTCCTGACGTCCACGATCGCGGGAGGCACGGGCCCGAGACAGACCCAGCGTGGTGGGCCACGGTGGGCCTCCTTGTGGTCGACCTCGGCCGATGCGAGGAGGACAGGTGGTACTACCCCGTCCCTACGAGACTCATCTCAGAGGATGTGCCAGCGGCGGAGCTCCGGCCCGCCGTGGACAAGTCCTGCAATCCGGTGGTGCACCTCGTCGGCGGCGTCGGTCCCGGGACGGGACTTGCGGGCGTTGGTGGCGATCATCTGTAGTTCGCGGAGCTGGCACAGCTCCTCGAACCCCGGCCAGCATGTGGCATCCCAGCCATAGGCGGCGGTGAAGCCGGCGAACGCCTCGGGACCGGGAGGATCGAATCGGCGGCAGTGGACAGCGACCGTGGCAATGTCCCACTCGCGAGGCCCGAGGGCGGCGCCGTCCCAGTCGGCGAGTACGGGCGTGCCGTCAAAACGCCGGAGTGCGTTGCGGATCTGCGGATCTGACTGGATCAGGCTTGTGCCACGGGGGAACCGCATCGTCTCCCAGCCGACGGCCAGCGTCTCGAGCCGGCCCAGCAGCAGATCCTGTTCCTTGCCGTTCAGGATCTCCGAACGGATCACGGATCGCTCGATGCCATGGATCGGCCGCAGCACGGGCAATGGCACAGGTGGCGCAGGAAGGGCATGCAGATCCCGGAGAAGGCTTCCGAGCTCGGAGACGGTGATCGGGTCGTCGTGTGCCGGGTCCAGACGCTGCCAGACCGTAACGACGTGCCCGCCCACCTCCAACGGCTGGGACAGGCCCGGGTGAAGGCCGACCGTGGGGAACTCTCGGTCCACCAGCCAGTCGACCACGGCCACCATCGCGCGCACCCGGTTCAGGTCCTGGTCGCCGGGGGCGATCTTGATGACGACGTCCCCGACGGCGTAGACGGCGTTGGTGTGGTGCCGCAGCAGAGCCGCGTCCGAGTCGGGGTAGCCGAGGAGACGACATACCTCGGCGAGCACCGGCCGAGTGCGCGCCTCGACGAACATGGGGCTCCTAGGGACCGAGTGCGGCTGTGGTCCCAAGCCTACGGGCGCGCTCGCGGCAGGCCCGTAGGTAGTCCGTCAAGGTGGCGACCTCACCCCGCTGGCTCTCTCCAGGAATCGCCGTGGTCACGTCGCTGGCCCGGGTCAGGATGATCTCCGTCCGCTGCGTCTCTGGCAGGTCCGCGACGGCGTCACGCGCGGTTACCAGTGCCTCGGTCACCCGCCGATCCCGCGCGAGGCACATCGACCGGTCCAGGGCAATGAGCGCCGCATCGATCGGCACGGCCGGAGCCGTGCCGTAGAGCCGCAACGCCTCGTCCTGGACCCGGTACGCCTCCACCGTGTCACCGAGCCAGGTGTACGCACCGGAGAGGTACAACAGCAGCCGCTTCGCCGGAAACCTGAACGCCACGTCGGTGTCCTCGTCGCCAGCCTGATCGAACAGCCGGCGTGCCTGATCGACGGCCGACCGCGCCTGCTCGGTGGCACCGATTCTGGCCAGGGCACGCGCCCTGCCCGCAGCCGCCAGGGCACCCGACGACGATGCGGCCGGGGTGACCGCCAGAGCCGCATCAGCCAGAGCGACGGTCTGGGCGGGATCCCCGAAGTAGTACGGCAGCATCGCCGCCTGGGCGCGCACGAGCACCCGGAACCGAGCCTCCCCGCTGTCGTCCGCCGCGTGGATCGCTGTGCCGTACCACCGTCGAGCCTCGGCAACATCCCCAAGCCTCATCAACGCGTCAGCGCACATCGTCGCCAGCAGCGCCGCCACCCCGGACAGCCGGGCCTGGACCGCCGCCGGCTGGCGCCGAAGCGACAGCATCTGCACCTCTCGGCAGTCGGCGGCCAGCAGCGCCAGCATCGTCTGTGGCGAAGCCGAGGGATAGACCCGCAGGTGCTCGCCAGCGCTTTGCTCGATCAGCTCAAGCTGCCGAGGGGCGACACTCGACGCCGCCAGAGCCTCGTCCAGTCCCAGACGGAGTCTGACCAGACCTCCGGCCTCGTTGCTCCCCATACGGGCAGGCGACCGATCCGCTTCACCGGCCACGGTCTCGATGCTGACGTCACGCGGCATAGTGCTGTCCTCGGCGCGGCCGAGCCCCATGGCCGGACGCGGAATGTGAAGACCCACGGCGATCCGTTCCAGCACCTCGTACGCCGTGACCTGCCGGACGCCTTTGGCGATCTCCGTAGCGCGGTGAGGCGAGAGGCCTACGAGAGCGGCGATCCTGCCGTAGGACACGCCTCGGGCGTGAAGGAAGCGGAAGACCGCAGTGATGTCGCGCCGCTGAAGAAACTCGCTGATCGGTCGGCCGTTCCACAGCCCCGAACTCCACCACTCGGGATCCACCTGCGCGGCCACGATCACCTCCGATCGGACGACGACCACCTGACAGCACAACGCATCCGCGTCAACACATCAAGTCAATGACGGTCGAGTCGACAGCCCAACCAGAGTCGACGCTCGGGGTGGCATCCGGAAGACCCACGATGAGCCCTCAGCGTGTCCCCTCCTGGGATCAGCGCAGGCTCCGGAGCGCCATGACCTGTCCAGCCCGAGCCTTGTCGCCGGCCTGGGACGGAAGCGAGTGATGCAGATGACGGAAGAGCCGTCTATCAATAATCCGTCGCAGCCCAGCAGATGAAGCAGATCTATAGGCTCCCACCAGGCAAAACGCCCCCAGAAGGTGGAGTCCTCGAGTCGAACTGCTCCGACCCAGTCACACATCCATTGGCATCCATCGTTGCCTGACATAGAGTCACTGACTAGTCACATTGAGCGCAAACGACCGGGCGGCGACTTGCGGATGATGACCAACACCCACAGAGCCAACTGCGCAAACGCCCAGAGGCCGGGCTGCACATGCTCCGGCTGCGGGGGCTCCCAACATGGCTGGCAAGGATGGACATCTCTGGCCGCCGACCGGCCAGAGATGCGCGACGACCGGCGGCGTGAACTCAAGGAGAAGGTGGAGGAAGACAGACGATCCGGACGCCAGAAGTTCAACGCCCACAACCGGGAAATCTACTTTGACCTCGCACGCCTGGACATCACCGACTACCTGTGGGCCGCCGACGGCCGAACCAGAATCAACGGCCGACTGCCACGCGATGTTGAGCCAACATGGATGTCATCAGACCTTGGCCGAATGGACACCCTTGCCCACCAGGTCATGGAGAACCCGTGGGACGAGATCTCAGCCGGCATAGACAGCCTCGTCCGGAATAAGGCTGACGCCAGGGAGGTCAAGAAGCGCCTGGCTGATCACACATGGTGCGGCCTGCTGGTGGCCCTGATCCAGTTGATCGAAAAGATCAACAAGACCGTCGAACTGCTGACGGATACCGCCAAGCAGTTCATCACCGACGCGTTGTCGCGGCGGTTCGATTCGGGGCTGCCCCGGCTGGTGACCGACGCCGTCATCCGCCTTGTCGTGGACAAGGTGTGGTCAGCCCTGGCGAGGCTGCTGGAAGCTCACTTTCCCCTCCTCGGAACAGACACCCTGCGCGTCTTGAGGATGCTGGCCATCTTCACCTGCCCCTCGGTCGAACACCATCCAGAGGTCTACAAGCACGCCGTCCGGCCGCTCATGGGCGACGGGCACGAGATCATCACGGACGAGATCAAGACGCACGTGGTCACCCTCTTCAGCGCGTGGTGGCGGCGGCGCGCCCCGGAAGCGCTGGCCTGACGCGCCCCGGACACGCCCGGCCCCATCAAGCCCGGAAAAGAACCAGCGGTGCGCGCCGGACGTACACGAGACCCGCGTTCAGTCCGGGCAACACCGGCCCGGTCCAACGGCTCCCGAGCACCCACCGAGCCACCACCCACTCTCGGCGTACGCGAAAAAGGCCCCGACCCGGTGTGAACCACCAGGTCAGGGCCTTGATCGTTGGTGCGCCGCCAGGGACTCGAACCCCGAACCCGCGGATTAAGAGTCCGCTGCTCTGCCAGTTGAGCTAGCGGCGCTCGCTGACAACGGGACGAGACGTTAGCACCCCGCCCACCACCCCGGAAATCCAGGGTCGGCCTCACCGCACCGCCAGCGTGACCTGCCCGGTCGCGGCCCCCGACGGGTCCACCACCAGGGTGTACGCCCCGGAGGCCGGCACCACGGTCGGCCCGAGTTCACCGACCCCGTTGATCACGCAGCCGCTGCCGACGGTGCTGCCGTCGGGCGCGCGCAGCGCCAGCACGCCGCACTGGTCCGGCAGGTCCGAGGCGGAAGCGCTCACCGTCACCGACGTGCCGGCCGTGGCGGTGAACCGGTAGCCGGTGACGGCGCCGGGCCGGCCCACGACGGCGACGACAGGTGGCCCGCCGAGCGTGATCGCCGCGTCGCGGTCCCGGCCGATGACCACCCGCAGCGTGGTCGTGCCGGTGCCGCGTTCGGTCGGGTCGACCACCACCGTGTACGTCCCGTCGGCGGGCAGCAGCGTGCCGTCGACCTCACCGACGCCGTTGATCACGCAGCCGCTGCGCAGCAGCCGCCCCTCGGCGTCCCGCAGTTCCAGCGGCGAGCACTGGTCGGTGAGCGTGCTCGCGGACACGTCCACGTAGGCGCGCTCCCCCGCGCGCCCGCTGAACCGGTAACGCGCCCGCGCGCCGGGTTGTGCGACTGTCGCGGTGACCGCCGGGCCGTTCGGTTGCACCGTCCCGTCGCTGTCCTGGGCCGCGTACACCCGCACGGCGGCGCGGCCGGTGTCGCCTGGTGCGGCGACGACCCGCAGCGCGTACGTGCCGGTGGCGGTGAGGTCGACGCGGTCGACGTACCCGGTGCCCTTGATGTTGCACCCGCCGGCGATCTCCCGGCCGCCCGGCTCGGTGAGCACGTACGGCGAGCAGCGGTCCCCGATCCCCGGCGCGGTGGCGTCGACGAAGACGGCGTCCCCGGCGCGGGCCGCGAACGTCAGCGGCGCGCCACCGGGGGTGAGCGTGGCGGTGGCGACGGGTACGGCGGTGATCGGGGTGGCCGCCGGCGGGGCGACCCGTTCGGTGCTCGCGCCGGCCACGGCGAACTCGGGGCGGCCGCTGACCGCGACGTCGAAGACGCACTCGGCGAGCTGGGCGGGCGCGGTGACGCCGGCCCAGCGGCAGACCTGTTCGGCCGCCGCGCGCCGGGCCGGGTCGAGGTCGGCGACGGTGACCTCCCGTTCCGGGAATGCGCGGTCGGTGAAGGTGCCGGTGTCCTGCCCGTCGTCGTAGTGCAGCAGGGAGCGGTCCCTGGCGATCCGCCAACTGTCCGCGTACGCGGGATAGAGCTTGTCGAACGGCACCGGCTGGGCCAGTGCCGTCCCGGAGGAGGGGGCGATGTCGTCGGCCGGGTCGCCGTCGAAGTCGCCGAGCAGTCCGCGTACCTTTCCGGCCCGGCTCTCGGCCAGCCGCACCAGGATCCGGTAGCCGTAGCGGCCGATCTGGTCCACCGCCGCGGCGGACCCGTCCGGCCACGTCACGTCGTACCCGTCGACAGGGCCGGTGTCCGACGGGCGGCGGGTGAGGGTGCCGCCGCCGGCCAGGTCGGTGCGGTCCGGCAGCGCGGCCGGCGACGCGCCGTCGACGTGCACGCGGGCGCCGCCGTCGGTGAGGGTGAGCGCGACCCGGTGCGCGCCGATCCGGAACGCGACTGCCGAGTTGACCGAGGCGGTACGCGTGCCGGCCATCGGCGCCTGCCGGACCTGCACCTCCAGCGGGTCGCCGCCGGTCGCCGCGACCAGCGTGAACTCGCCGACGGCCTGGAAGTCGTAGGCGACCCGGTCGAACGTGACCAGGTGCGGGTCGCCGTTGCTGCCGCCGCAGTCGGCGCCGTCCTCGCAGAGCTTCACCGGTCCCTTCGGCGGCGGCGTCTTCTTGGCCGGCTTCTTGCACTCGTCGAGGTTCTTCGGCAGCGTCTTCCCCTTGTACTCGGTGCGCGGCGGCAGCCCTTTCGCCGCCCGGTAGCGGTTCTCCGCGAGCGTCGCCTTCACCTCGGCGGTAGGGATGCCGGTGCCGCCGCACTCCCCCTGCGGCACGGCGTTGCGGGAGATGTCGTCGGCGTGGTTCAGCTCGTGGTACAGCGCGGCGCAGGGGTCGCGGGCCACCCCGTCGCCGTACGGGTCGGTGGACGTCGGGTTCCAGGTGACGGTCGAGGAGCCCTTGCCGTCGGCGCTGTCCGGCGTCTCGAACGCGCCGGAGCCACCCGTGGTCGGGATGATCCGCACCCGGGGACTCTTCTTGTCGCGCAGCCTCGGCAGCAGGCCGGACGGGTCGCCGCCGGGCAGCGCGAACCCGGCCAGGCAGCCGTCGACAGCCGCCTGGAAGTCGACGCCGCTGACCGGCACACCGGCGGTCGGGTCGACGCCGTAGTCGGCCCGCGCCGGCCGGGCGCCACCGCCGACGAGCGCACCGACCGCCACCAGCAGCAGGGCCACGGCGGCGGCCGCCGGCCTGCGGCGGCGTACCAGCAGCACCACCAGCGCGACGGCGAGCAGCGCCAGCACTCCCCCGCCGGCGAGCCAGAGCCAGCGCCGGCCGGTCCCACCGTCGTCGGAGACGGTGAACGTGGTGGTCCGCAGCGCCGTCGCGCCCGCGCACGGGTCCGTCGCGCCGGTGACCGGCAGCGTCACGTAGCCGGCGGTCACCTCGTACCGGCCGGGTGCGCCGACCGGCCAGAGCGTGTCCAGCCCACCGCCGTCTCCGGTGGCGGCCACCGAGCGGAGCACGACCTCGCCGCCGTGCAGCCGTACCCCGGTCAACGCCACGGTGGCGGTCGCACCCGGCTCCACTGTGGTCAGGCCGGCGGTGGCGGCGGCGCCGATCCCGTCGTCGTGGAAGCTGCGGGCGAGCGTCGGCGCGACGTCGCGCCCGTCCCGGCGTACCCCCGTGATCTGCACGGTGCCGACGGCGCTGGTGGCGAGCGCGCAGGCCGACCCGCTGGTGTTCGTGACGGTGAGGTCGAGACGGACCTGGTCCCCGGCGCGGTAGTCGGCCTGGCCGGACCGCAGGGCCAGGCCGAGGCCGCCGTCGGCGGGCGCCGCGGCGCCGCTCGCCGCCCCGGTCGCCAGAGCGGTCACGAGTACGCCGAGCGCCGCCGCCAGCCGCAGGGTCCACCTCATGGTGCGGACTGTAGAAGCGGGTGGGCCGGTTTCCGCGCGGTCTGTCGGGGACCGGTCGGAGCCGTATCCTCCTGGTGATGGAGCTCTTCGGCACGGTGGCCGACCTGTACGAGCGCGCCCGGCCCGGATATCCGCCGGCGATCGCCGAGTCGATAGTCGCCTACCACGGCGGCACCCCGGCCTCAGTCGTCGAGGTGGGCGCGGGCACCGGCAAGGGCACCGAGGTGCTGGCTCGCCTCGGCGCGCCACTGACCTGCGTGGAACCCGACGCGCGGATGGCGGCCCGGCTGGCCGGGCGTTTCCCGGAAGCGCGCATCGAGGCCACGACGTTCGAGCGATGGTCGCCGCCCACCGGCGGGGTGGACGTGCTCGGCTGCGCGATGGCCTGGCACTGGCTGGACCCGGCCACCCGCAACGCCCTGGCCCGGCGCGCCCTGGCACCCGGCGGCACGCTCGCCGTCTTCGGGCACCGCTACGACTACGCGGACGCCGCCCAGCGGGACGCCGTCCGGGCCGCGCTGCGATCCGTCGACCCCACCGTCCGGGAACGACCCGTCGACTGGTTCCACCGGGACGTCCTCGACAGCGGACAGTTCGACGACGTACGCCGCGAGGTGATCCGGCGGGAGCTGCCGCTGGACAAGGAGCGGTACCTGGCGCTGATGCGCACGTTCGGGCCGTACCTGTCGCGAACCCCGGAGCAGCAGCGGCGCGGGATCGCCGCCCTGGACCGGCTGGTGGACGACTTCGGCGGCACCGTCGTGCTCGACCTGCGGACCACGCTGGTGCTGGGCCGGGCCGATGCTCGGTGACCGGCCGCTGACCGTGCCCGCCGACGTGGCGAGAATCCGGCGGAGCCTGGCATTTTCGCCTCTCGTCGCCGGTGGCCGGCGTTCCTAGGCTCCTTCCCGAGACGCTTTCCGCGAACGGGAACGGGGCTGCACGTGCTTCGCTATGTCATGCCGGTCGTGATCGGGCTGGTCTACGTCGGGCTCAACTCTCTCGTGCCCGAGCCGCACCGGCGACGACTGAACGCACTGATCGTCACCGGTGCCGGTGCCGCCTACCTCAGCGGCGGCGGGTTCGGGCTGTGGGAACTGGCCTTCTGCGCCCTGCTCGTGGGGGTCGGCTACGCCGGGCTCACCTCGTACACCTTCATCGGTGTCGGGTGGCTGCTGCACACGGCCTGGGACGTGCTGCACCACCGCCGCGGCACCCCGATCATCCCGTCGCTGCACGACTCGTCGTTCGGCTGCGCCCTCTGCGATCCGGTCATCGCGCTCTGGTGCTTCGCCGGCGGCCTGTCGGTCAAGGACCTGTACCGGAGAGCCGTCACGGCGTTGCGGCCGCCAGTCGCCGCGCGGTCCTGACTGGTTGAATTCCGCCATGCACACCGTGGCAGTGCTCGCCCTCGACAGCGTCGTGCCGTTCGACCTGGCCACCCCGATGGAGGTCTTCGGCCGCGCACGCCTGGCCGACGGCCGGCCCGGCTACCGGGTGCTCGTCTGCGCCGCGACGCCGACAGTCACCACCGGCGCGTTCCGCATGGCGGTGCCGTGGGGCCTGGACGCCCTCGCCGACGCCGACACCGTCGTCGTACCCGGTGTTTCAGACCCGGCCGCCGCGACGCCCGCCGCGGTCCTCGACGCGCTGCGGACCGCGGCGGCCAACGGGGCCCGGATCGCCTCGATCTGCGGCGGCGCGTTCACCCTCGCCGCCACCGGCCTGCTCGACGGGCATCGCGCCACGACGCACTGGATCGCCACCGACCGGCTCGCCGCCGAGCATCCGCGCGTCCAGGTCGACCCCGACGTCCTGTACGTGGACAACGGCCAGCTCCTGACCTCCGCCGGCGCCGCCGCCGGGCTCGACCTGTGCCTGCACCTGGTCCGGCGCGACCACGGCGCCGCCGTCGCCGCCGACACGGCGCGGCTGTCGGTCATGCCGCTGGAACGCGCGGGCGGGCAGGCTCAGTTCATCACCCACGAGCCGCCCACCCCCGAGGGGACGACGTTGGAGCCGCTGCTGGCCTGGATGCGCGACAACGCCGGGCGTGAGCTGACCCTCGCCGACATCGCCCGGCACGCGAGCCTGAGCACTCGCACACTGAACCGCCGGTTCCGGGACCAGACCGGCACCACCCCGCTGCGGTGGCTGCACCGGGTACGCGTACACCAGGCCCAGCACCTGCTGGAAACCACGACCCACCCCGTCGACCGGGTGGCGAGCCAGGTCGGCTTCGGCTCCACCACCGCCTTCCGGGACCGCTTCCGGCGGATCACCGGCACGAGCCCGCAGGCGTACCGCCGGAGTTTCCGGGGCGTCTGACCGGCCCGGTGGTCACTCCGGTCGTCGTTCGACGGGGGCGCTGCTCAGCACGCCGTCGGGCCGGACCTCCTGACGGAGCCGCGCCAGGTTGACGAACCGGTCGCCCTCGACGGGGGCGGCGTCGAGCAGGCGCAGGACGACAGTGCAGTACTTGGCCATCGTGTTGCGACCCGGCATGAAGATGGACAGCTCGTCGTGGGCGCCGGGTGTCTGCACGATCAGGTCGGCGGGCAGTAACGGCAGCGTCTCCGGGGTGCCGTCCACCGCGACCTTGACGATCCAGAACGGCCCGGTGCCGTCGAGTACGCGCCGGTCCTGCCCCGGTGTCTCCAGCGCGAGCGTCCGCCACGGCTCACCCAGGCAGGTGACGCCGGCCTGCCGCACCGTGGTGACCAGTTCGGCCCCTGCCGCCACGATGATCTCCTCGGCCCGGTCCCACTCCTGCGCGTCCCGGCCCAGCGGTGTGCCGGGCACGAGCCGCGCCACGACAGTCATGGCCGGTACGTGCCGCAGCCGTGGTTCGGGCTGCGCCTCGAAGACGGCGCGGGCCGCCGCGATCGCGTCGGCCTGAGCTTGTCGTTGCCGGTCGACCTCGTCGCGGTGCCGGTCGAGCAGGGCGAGCGCCTGGTCCGGTTCGTCGAGGGCACGCCGGACCAGCTTGACGCTCATCCCGGTGTCCCGCAGCAGGGTGATCAGCATGGCGCGTTCCACCTGGTCGAACGCGTACGAACGGTGGCCGGACCGGTCGTCGACCTCGGCGGGCACGAGCAGCCCTTCGGCGTGGTAGAAGCGCAGCGCCTGCGGCGACAGGTGACACATCTGGCTGAACTCGCTGATCGACAACATGACCCCAGACTGCCCCTTGCGGTAACCGGAAGGGCAAGCGCCGCCTAACCTCCGCGCTCGTGCTGGGGCAGCCCGACGGCGGCCGCGATGGCCTCCACCGCCTGCTCCAGGCCGGTGCTCTCCGGGAGGACGAGTTCACCGGGCCAGCCCAGGACGTCGCGTGCGGCGTACCAGCCGCTCATCTGCTCGGCGGCGAACTCGCCGGCCTGCGGGCGGGTCAGATGCCGGCGCAGCGTCTCGGCCAGCGACACGTCGAGGTAGCAGAACAGCGACCGCCCCCGGTGGCCGTCCCGTAGCGCGGTCAGCATGTCGCGGTAGCGGCCCGTGTACAGGATGCCCTCCAGGACCACGTGGTAGCCGTGGTCGAGGGCGAACCGGGCGGTCTGCTCGATCAGGGCGGGCGCCACACCGCCGGGCTTGTCCCGTTCGAGCAGGACGACGCGGCGCAGGTAGTCCTGCTCGACGAGGGCGCACCCCGGGCCGTGCCGGCGTCGTAGCTCGCGGGCGATGCTGCTCTTGCCCGAGCCGGAGTTGCCCCGGATGCAGACGAGGATCGTGTCCGAGCTGCCGGTGGCCCCAGCGGACACGATCCCCTCCCTGGCGTCAGGTGTCGCAGGCGGATGCCGATCAGGCCCGGGTGATCACCAGGAACGCGTACCCGATCACCTTCGTGCCGTCCCAGTTGTACATGGGACGGCACGCCTGCGGCTTCGTCCACGACGACTGGTACTTGGGCCGGGCCTCGTTGCAGGCCTTCAGCGTCGAGTAGGTCGGGCTCGAGTAGTCCGCGTACGCGGGCGCGGCCAGGCCGAGCACCAGGGCGCCCGCGACCGAGGTGGCGGCGACGAGGCTGCGGATCCGCGGCCGTCGGAAGGCTTTCATGTCTTCTCCTACTCTCATGCACGTCGCCCGACCGTCCATCATGGCCGGCGATCATGATCAGCTTAGGGCGGCGGGACAAGGCGCGCAGCGGGCGGCGTACGCGAAAAAGGCCCCGACCGGCGTGAAGCGCCTGGTCAGGGCCTTGCTCGTTGGTGCGCCGCCAGGGACTCGAACCCCGAACCCGCGGATTAAGAGTCCGCTGCTCTGCCAGTTGAGCTAGCGGCGCTCGCTGACAACGGGAAGAAGATTAGCACGCCCGCCGAGGCGGGTTCCAATCCGATACCGGGGTCCACCCTTCGGACGAGCTTAACCGGCGAAAGCGGTCAAAACGGTCAGCCGATCCGGCGCGGGGGCGGGCGTGGGGGCGTCGATACGGCACGATGTCCGCCAGGCACGCGATGACAGGGGTGGGCATGGGCAGGTTCGCGCGGGCCGGGGCGACGGTGGGCGTCCTGGTCCTGACGGCGTCGCTGGCACTGACCGGGTGCGGCGGCGGCGACGAGGGGAAGAAGCCGGAGTTCGTGCCCGGCCAGCAGCAGGTCGGCGGCGTCTCGTCCTCCGCGCCCGATCCGAGCGTCACACCGAGCGACAGCGCCGCCGCGCCGCCGCTGACGGTGAGCCCCGCCGACGGCGCGAACGCCCGGCCGGTCAGCACCGAGATCAGCGCCCGCATCCCCGGTGGCGGCACCGTGTCGAAGGTGGTGCTCGCCACCGCCGACGGGAAGAACGTCGCCGGGCGGATGCGGCGCGACGGCTCCAGCTGGGTGCCGTCGGCAGCGCTGAAGTACGGCACCAAGTACACCGCCACGGTCACCGGCGCCGGTAAGGACGGCCAGACCTACCAGGGCACCAGCACGTTCACCACGATGGCCAAGCCCAAGTCGATGATCGGCTCCGGTCTCTACATGTTCAGCGGCAAGACGTACGGGGTGGCCATGCCGGTGGTCGCCGAATTCTCCCCGGGCATCCCGAAGAAGGACCGGGCCGCGGTGCAGAAGCGGATGTTCGTGCAGACCGACCCGCCGCAGCCCGGCGCCTGGCACTGGGTCGACAACGGCACCCAGGCGTACTACCGCGCGCCGGAGTACTGGAAGACCGGCACCACGATCACGGTCCGGCTGGCGCTGGCCGGCATCCCGCTGAGCAACGGCCGGTACGGCAACATCGACCGCAGCGCCACCGCCAAGATCGGCCGCGCGTTCGAGATGACTGTCGACAACGCGACCAAGCAGATGACGGTGTCCGAGAACGGCACGGTGATCCGTACGCTGCCGGTGAGCCTGGGCAAGAAGAGCACGCCCTCCTCCAGCGGCACGATGGTGGTGATGGAGAAGAAGGAGGCCACCGTCTTCGACACCCGCAGCGAGCCGGACCCGGCCAACCGGTACGTCACCGAGATCGACTTCGCGCAGCGGATCACCTGGGGCGGCGAGTACATCCACGCCGCGCCCTGGTCCGAGGGCGTGCAGGGGCGCCGCAACGTCTCGCACGGCTGCGTCAACGTGTCGATGGCCAACGGCCGGTGGCTGTTCGGCAAGACGCTCGTGGGCGATCCGATCACGGTGAAGGGCACCGAACGCCGCCTCGCCCCTGGCAACGGCTGGACGGCGTGGAGCATGAGCTGGTCGCAGTTCGTCGCCGGCAGCGCGCTGCCGGTTCCGCAGGGCGGGCAGCCGGCGCCGTTCTGACCGGCGTAACGTGGTCGGACACGCCACCTCCGACGAAGCGCCGGACGCCAGTGGAATCGTTACACCCGCGCGGGGTGTTCCGTTTCACGTCCGGCAACGCGTACCCGCTCCGGCGCGTCTGACCTGAGACGACGGGGAACGGCATCACCTTGTGAGGGAGTCATGCGAGCTGGCCAGGACGAACCGATCCGGGGCGCGAGCGCCCGACGCGTCGGCCGCCGCCGCGCGCTGGCAGCCGGGCTGCTCGCCGCCGCGATGGCCCTGACCGCCTGTACGAGCGGCGGCGACAAGCCGTCGAGCTGGCAGGGCGGCGGAGACGGCGACGGCGGCGAGAAGGCACCGAAGGCGACGGCCACCATCAGCGAGCCCGCCGCCGACGCCAAGGACGTACCGGCGTCCACCGCCATCACCTTCACCACGGAGGAGGCGCAGGACACCACAGTCGAGCTGAAGGACGCCGCCGGCAAGGCCGTCGACGGCACGCTCGCGGCGGACGGCGCCAGCTGGCTGCCGTCCGCGGCCCTGGAGTACGGGCAGACGTACACGGCGACCGTGACCGCGACCGGCGACGACGGCAAGCCCGCCACCGCCACCAGCACGTTCACCACGATGGCGAAGCCGGCCAAGCAGGTCCGGGTCACCAGCTTCCTCGGTGACAACCAGGTCGTGGGCGTCGGCATGCCGCTGATCGTGAAGTTCGGCCGGGCCATCCCGGAGGACTACCGCGACGACATCCAGCGCCGGATGACAGTCACCTCGAAGCCGGCCCAGGAGGGCATCTGGCACTGGGTGAGCCCGACCGAGGTGCGCTACCGGCCGAAGACGTTCTGGAAGGCCAACAGCACCGTCAGCTACAAGGTGCAGGCGGGCGGGCTGCCGCTGGGCGGCGGCTGGTACGGCCGCGCCGACCTCAGCGTCGACATCAAGATCGGCCCGTCGTTCGTGATGACCGTCGACAACCGCACCAAGCGGATGACGGTCACCCGCGACGGCAAGGTGGTCAAGACCATCCCGGTGAGCCTGGGCAAGAAGAGCACCCCCTCCTCCAGCGGCACCATGGTGGTGATCGAGAAGCTCCGGCACACGGTCTTCGACACCATGGAGGAGCTGGGCCCGGAGGAGGGCTACCGCACCGAGATCGACTACGCCCAGCGGCTCACCTGGGGCGGCGAGTTCATCCACGCCGCACCCTGGTCCGAGGGCGTGCAGGGCCGCACGAACGTGTCGCACGGCTGCGTCAACGTCTCGATGAAGGAAGGCAACTGGCTGTTCGCCAACACCCGAATCGGTGACCCGATCACCGTCAAGGGCACCGAGCGCAAGCTCCAGAACGGCAACGGCTGGACCGACTGGAACATGAGCTGGGACGAGTACGTCAAGGGCAGCGCCCTGCCGTACGAGCCGCCGTCGGCCGACACCACGCCGGACGCCGGTACGCCGAGCGTCGAGCCGACCCCCTGACACCCCGCACACGACGAAGCCCCCTCCCGGAGGAGGGGGCTTCGTGTTGGGGTGACTGATGGGAATTGAACCCACGACAACCGGGACCACAACCCGGTGCTCTGCCAACTGAGCTACAGCCACCATGCTCGCCGCTCCGGTCGCCCGGGGCGGTGCGCGGACCAATCATAGCCACACTCCGGCCGACCCCGTCCACCGGGTTCGGCGCGGGCGTCAGAGCTGGGCGGCGATCGCCTTCGCGGCCTCCACGTCCGGCCCCGGCAGTGGCACGAACACGGTCCGCCGGTAGTACTCCAGCTCGCGGATGCTCTCCCTGATGTCGGCGAGCGCCCGGTGGGCCAGGCCCTTTTGCGGCTGCCCGAAGTACACCCGTGGGTACCAGCGCCGGCACAGCTCCTTGATCGAGGACACGTCGATCATCCGGTAGTGCAGGTGGGCGTCGAGCCGGGTCATGTCGCGGGCCAGGAAGCCCCTGTCGGTGGCGATCGAGTTGCCGCACAGCGGCGCGGTACGCGGGTCCTTCACGTAGCTGGTGACGTAGTCGAGCACCATGTCCTCGGCCTCGGCCAGTGTCACCGTGGAGCGGCGTACCTCCTCGGTGAGGCCGGACTTGGCGTGCATGGTGCGCACGATCTCCGGCATGCCGTCGAGCGCCTCGTCGTCGGCGTGGATCACCACGTCGACGCCGTCACCGAGCACGTTGAGGTCGGGATCGGTGACGAGCGCGGCGACCTCGATCAGGGCGTCCCGCCGCAGGTCGAGCCCGGTCATCTCACAGTCGATCCAGACGAGAAGATCAGCCACCGGAACAGACTACGCGCCGCCGACGCGCCCGCGCCTCGGCCCGGCGGCCGAGGTGGACCGCTAGGGTTTCCTGCGTGCCAGCCGAACCCGACGCGCCACCCGCCGTCGCCCGCGACGACGCGGGCGCGCGTACGGTCCGGCGGGTCGTGGCGGTGCTGGCGCTGGTCGCGATCCTGCCGGCGCTCTACCTGCCCAACCTGCGCCACGACTACTACGACCAGAAGATCTACATGTCGGCGATGGACTGGTGGGCGGCCGGGCATCCGCTGTACGACTACGTCCAGCCGGACCGGGTGCAGGGGGCGCTCTACTTCACCTATCCACCGTTCGCGGCGCTGCTCCTGGCGCCGTTCGGGTATCTGCGGCTCGGGGTGGCCATCGCCGCCTTCGCGGTGCTGACCGTGGCCGCGGTGGTGGTGACCACCCGCTGGCTGGTGCTGCCGGTGCTGCAGCGGCACGACCTGCCGCGCGGGTTCGGCCTGACCGTCGCCGTGCTGCTGGTGCTGGCGGTGGAGAGCACGCGGGAGACGCTCACGCTCGGGCAGATCAACATGCTGCTGGTGGTGCTGATCCTCGGCGACCTGCTGTTCGCCGTACCGCAGGGGCGGCGCTGGGCGGGTGTGGGCGTGGGCCTGGCCGCGGCGCTCAAGCTGTTCCCCGGCATCTTCGTGCTCTACCTGCTGGCCGCCCGGAAGTGGCGGGCGGCGGCCGTGGCGGCGGTGACAGCGGCGGTGGCCACGCTGCTGGCGGCGGCTGTCGCGCCGGGTGACTCGTGGCGGTTCTGGACGCACGAGCTGTGGGTGACCGACCGGGTGGGCCGCCCCGAGTACACCGGCAACCAGTCGCTGTTCGGGCTGCTCAGCCGCCTGACCGCGCCGGCCGAGCCGGACCGGCTGCTGTGGCTGCTACTCGCGCTGGCGGTGGCCGCGTTCGGCCTGTGGCGGGCCGCGCGCGCCGCCCGGGCGGGGGACGCGCTGGTGGGTCTCACAGTGACCGGGCTGGTGGGCGGGCTGGTCAGCCCGATCACCTGGATCCACCACCTGTACTGGTTCATCCCCGCCGTGGTGGTGCTCGTCGACGCGGCTCTGGACGCCGATCCGGCGACGCCCGCCGGAGCCCGCCGTCGCGGCGGCCTGTTCGCGCTGGCCGCCGTCGTGGGCCTGCCGATCGTGTACGGGTTGGTGACGTTCCAGGACTGGGGCACCGCCATCGTGCACACGGACGACCCGGTCGACTTCGTCGTCCGCAACGTGTACGTGCTGCTCAGCCTGCTGCTGCTCGTAGCGCTGCCGATCCGCCGGCGCTCGGCCGCGAACCCGATAACTCCGACTGATCGGACACAACTCGCAACAAACGGCGATCAGCGCTAATCTGGTATCAACTACCTCAGTTTTCTCCCAGGTAGCACCGATCCCCCGGTGAGAACGGCCCTCCGCGTCGGCAGCGCGGAGGGCCGTTCGGGTTCTCGTCAGTCCCCGCCGTCGGGGCACCGGCCGGGCGGCGGAGCGATCGCCGCGCGGGTCCGTCCGCCGGGCCCGGAGCCCACCGCCACCAGATGCCGCTCGGGCCGCGACGCCGGACCCGGCTGCCGGCCCAGCCCGCTCAGCGACGTGACGCCGAGACGCCCGGCCAGCACCGGCACCTGGTCCGGCTCGACCACGAAGACCACCTCACGCGGCCGCACCGGCCGCAGCAGCACCACCACGGCGAGGACCACCAGCAGCGTCCCGCCGGCCAGCAACGCCCACGCCAGCCCGGGGAACCACCCGGCCCGCACCTCGGCACGCATCCGCAGGTCGAGCCCGTCCGCGCCGTCCACGCGCATCACGACCAGGCTCAGCGACCGGTCGGACAGCTCCGCCGGACTCCACTCCAGCGAGCCGATGCCCTCGCGTACCCAGAAGGGCTGGGTCATCGGCGCGGCGGTGCCGGCGCCGGCGGTGGCCGGGTCGAGGTCGACGGGCAGCAGGCCCCGGGTGACCGCGACGCGGCGCACGGTGCTGTGCGGGACGTCGGCCAGCCACCGTCGCACCTGGTCGGCCGGGGCGAGGCCGAGGAAGACCGGACCGTCGTCGTCCCGCGCGGTCAGGTGCAGCCGGGCCTGACCGGTACGCGCCACCGGCAGGTCGGTGCGCAGCAACTCGTCCACGTCGGTCACCAGCACCGCGCGGGCCGACGTGCGGACCGGCTCGAACCGGGCACCGAACGCGCCGTCCGGGCCGGCGTGCCGGGCGGCGAGCCAGAGACCACCACCCGCCAGCAGCGCCGGAACCCCCAACGCCAGCAGCATCATGCCGGCGATCGTGCGTACGAAACGCATTCGCGTCGTCCCTCTCGGTAGCCAACCACCCGGCCGACCTTACCGACGCGCGGCTGCCGATCGGCGGATATCGGCGGCACCCGGCCGGGACGGCGACCGGCCCGGCGGATCGTTCCGCCGGGCCGGTGCGACGCTCGCGTTCAGGACTTCGCGGCGGGCTCCCGACGGGTACGCGCGAACGCCAGGCCGCCGAGCGCCAGGCCGCCCAGACCGGCGACCAGGCCGGCCACCCCGAGGGCGGTGGCCGCGCCGGAGCCGGCGTCGTCATCGTCGTCGTCGGCCGCCGCCGCGGCCGGCGCGCTCGCGCCAGGCGAGGCGGGCGCCGCGGCGGCCAGCTTGAGCACCGGCGCCGGGCTCTCCGGCTCCTCCGCCCCCGGCGTGGGCTCCTCGATCCACCGGGAGACGTTGCCGTCGGAGTACGTCTGGAGCACCTTGAACACCATCGTGTCGACCTGCGGCAGCGGGCCCATCGACACCGGGAACTCCTGGAACTCGCCCGGCTTCACGCCGCCGTTCGGCGCCGCGGTAAAGGTCAGCTTGGAGACCGCCTCGGTGAGCTGACTGCCGTGCACCTCGATCGGCGGGTCGACCTTGCGCTTCTCCACCGCCACCGTCCAGCCCGCCACCGGCATGGTGGAGACCGAGCCGACCGGGGCGTTCTCCGGCAGGTTCACCTCGACCTTGACTGTCGACGCCGTGTCGCTCTCGTTCGGCACCCGGAACGCGAACCGGCCGTAGCCGCCCTGCGTACCCTCGGCCGGGTTGATCGTGACGTGCGCCGAGGCCGGACCGGCCACGCCGAGCACGGCCGTGGCGACGGCGGTGAGGGTCAGCGCGGCGACTGTCGCGGAGCGCCGGAGACGGATCATCAGATGGGACCTTCCGTTACTTGATCGGCACGGTGGCGGTCACCGTGGCCTGGTCGATGTCGGTCGTACGGACGGTGATGCGCAGCTGCCAGTCGCCCCGGGCCGGCAGGTTGACCTCACCGGTGGCGTGGTTGTCGCTCAGCGGCAGCAGCGGGACGGTGATCGGCTCGATCCCGGCCGACGGCAGCGCCGCGGTGACCTTCCACTCCTGCACCGTCTGGGGACGGTTGTCCTTCGTGTAGGCGTACAGGTGCATCGAGTTGTTGCCGGTCTCGGCCGGGTCCAGCTCGACCTGGAGCGAGTAGATCGGGCTGCTCAGCGTGGTGGAGAAGTAGCCGGCCGGGGCACCCGCGACGTCCGCGCCGGCGGTCCGCGCCGGTGTGGTCTGCACGAGCGTCGCCGACACGCCCAGCACCACCGCCGTGATCGCCAGTTCGGCCACCACGGCCCGCCGCATCGCACCCGGCCGCCCGGCGGCCACCCGCCGCCGCACCAGTGCCCGGGAGTACGCGGCCACGCCGATCACCAGCACGAACAGCGCGATCTTGACCAGCAGGAGCCGGCCGTACGTGGTGTCGATCAGCGCCTGGAAACTGGCCACCTCGATCAGCCCCTGCACGGTGCCGGCCAGCAGCAACGCGGCCACCGCGAGCGCCGCCCAGCGGGACCAGATCGGCAGGATCGCGTCCAGCTCGCGTTCGTCGGCCCGGCGCAGCAGGAACACCGCGAGCATCACCAGGCCGCCCAGCCAGACCGCCATGGCGCCCAGGTGCACCGTGTCCACCACCACCGACACCGCGGGCGCGGGCGACGCCGCCGCGTGCCCGGACAGCGGCCAGGTGAACAGCGCCGCGCCGCCGAGGACCGCCAGGATGATCCCGTCGGTACGGCCGATCGGGCCGGCGAACAGCGGCCGGAGCAGGAACGCGGCCGCGGCGAGCAGACCCAGCCGGACCAGGTGGGTGGTGCCGTAGGCGCTGCCCAGCACGTCGCTCAGGCCGGAGCCGGTCACGTCGAACAGGCCGCCGCCGTTGACGTACGGCACCTGCAGCCACACCTCGGCCACCGTCGCCACCGCCAGCAGGCCCAGCCCGGTCCAGGCCAGCCGTGCCGGTCCCCGGCGGGACAGCCGGCGCGGCCAGAGCGCGACGAGCACCAGCGCCGGGCCGACGAGCAGCAGCAACCCGGCGTAGCCGGCGTACTTCGCCACCTTCACCGCGTTCTCGGTGACCGGGTTCGCCCGGTTGTCCGAGCCGCTGTCGGTGGGCGGCTCCGACGGTGCGCCGACGGAGTAGGTGAAGGCACCGGAGACCGGGTGGCTGTCGGCCGAGATGACCCGGTAGCTCACCAGGTAGGTGCCGCGCCCGCCGGAGGCGTCCACCGGGATCGTCACCTCGGCGCCCTGGAACGTCGGCTCGCCCCGGTCGGCGCGCGAGCCGTCGGGAGCGATCACCCGTACCTTCCCGGGCACCTTGCGGACGCCCTCACTGAAGGTGATCACCACCTGCGCGGGCGCGTCGGGCACCACGGCGGAGGCGGCCGGGCTGCTGCTCACCAGCACCGCGTGGGCGGCGGCCGGGGTGGCCGGGACGAGCAGCAGGGCGACCAGCAGGAGCAGCAGCCCGGCGACGGCCCCGGATCGGGCGGCGACGGCCCGGGACGGGCGGCGTACGGCAGCAGTCATGACCGCCATGGTTCCCGAACCGGGGCGGGTCCGGCGAGCCGGTCCGGGGCGGGCGTGACCGAGCGCCCACCCGGTGCGGCGGCACGCGCCACGCCGGGCCTGCTCGGAGGTCATGGGAGGGTAGTCGGACGGCGGCCGGAAAAAGTTCCCGGCGTGTGCGGGACCACGGAATGGGTCGAAGGACCCTGTCCTGTCCAGGTACGCCGCGTAACCTCGGGTGACGTGATCCCCGGCCCGCGCGACACCGCCGCCGACCGCCCCGAGTCGGCGCCCGACGCTGCCCGGGACGCGGCCACCGGCTGGGCGCTGGCCGCCCGCGACGGGAACCGCGACGCGCAGGCCGCCTTCGTCCGGGCCACCCAGGCCGAGGTGTGGCGCTTCGCCGCCGCGCTCGTCGACCCGGACACCGCGGACGACCTGACCCAGGAGACGTACCTGCGGGCGTTCCGGGCGCTGTCCGGCTTCGAGGGGCGCTCCAGCGTGCGGACCTGGCTGCTCGGGATCGCCCGGCGAGCCTGCGCCGACCACCTGCGCACCGTGGTACGCCGCCGCCGGCTCGACGCGCGGCTCGCCGCCCAGGCCGCCACCGACCGTCCGTACCCGGACCCGGCCGGCCAGCTCGGCGCCGCCGACCTCGTCCGCCGGCTGCCCGCCGAGCGGCGCTCCGCGTTCGTGCTCACCCAGCTGCTCGGCCTGTCGTACGCCGAGGCCGCCGACGTGGAGGGGGTGCCGGTGGGCACCATCCGCTCCCGGGTGGCCCGCGCCCGCGACGAACTCGTCGGCGCCGTCGGCGACACGCTGGCCGGATAACGGGAACCTTTCGTGGCGCTCGGACGACGAATGACTGTGACCCCCTCCCCCTCCCGGGCCGGCCGCTGGCAGGCCCTGCGACCGTGGCTCGGCGTCGCGGCCCGCCTCGGACTCGCCGCGGTGTGGCTGATCGCCGGCGGCACCAAGGTCGGCGACCTGGCCGCCTCCGGCCGGGCCGTGAACGCGTACCAGGTGATGCCGTACGACCTGGCCACAGTGATCGGCGCGGCGCTGCCGTTCGTCGAGCTGGCCCTGGGCGTGCTGCTGCTCGCCGGGCTCGCCACCCGGATCAGCGCCGGTGTGTCCGCGGCGCTGCTCGTGATCTTCATCGCCGGCATCGCCTCGGCCTGGGCCCGGGGCCTGGCCATCGACTGCGGGTGTTTCGGCACCGGCGGCCAGCTCGCCGCCGGTCAGACGCCCAGCTACCTCCCGGAGATCCTCCGGGACCTCGGGTTCCTGGCCCTCGCCGGGTTCCTGCTGATCTGGCCCCGCACTCCGTTCTCGGTGGACGGGTGGCTGGCGGGCGACGACATCGTGGAGGACACCGATGAGCAGTCGTAAGGGACGCAAGGACGCGGCCCGGGTCGTACGCGAGCAGATCGCCCGGGAGAAGCGGCGCAAGCGCACGCTCTGGACCTCGATCGCCGCGGTGCTGGTGCTCGTCATCGCCGGCGGCATCGGCTGGGCGGTCTACTCCAGCCAGAAGTCCGACGAGTTCACCGCCCCGCCCGGGGCCAACGACGCCGGCACCGGCATCGTGCTCGGCACCGGACCGGTCACCATCGACCTGTACGAGGACTACCTCTGCCCGGCCTGCAAGCAGTTCCAGCAGATCAACGGCGAGACGCTCAACCAGCTCGTCGACGAGGGCAAGGCGAAGCTGGTGTTCCACCCGGTCGCGTTCCTGAACCGCTTCTCCACCACGGAGTACTCGACCCGTTCCTCGGCCGCCTCCGGCTGCGCGGCGCAGGGCGGCAAGTTCCGCGAGTTCACCGAGGAACTGTTCGCCAAGCAGCCGGCGGAGGGCGGCGCCGGGCTCAGCAACGACGAGCTGGTCGACATCGGCGCGGGCGTCGGGCTGAACCGGGACGAGTTCGCCTCCTGCGTCTCCGACGGCACGTACCGGTCGTGGACCGAGCACGTCACCGACGAGGCGAGCAAGTCCGGCGTGACCGGCACCCCGACCATCAAGGTCAACGGCAGCGAGCTCCAGGACCGCAGCCCCGAGGGGATCAAGTCGGCGGTGGAGGCGGCCGGCAAGTGATCGCACCCCTGCGCCGGGCCGCGGTGGTGCTCGCCGTCGCGGCCACCGCCCTGCTCACGCTCGCCGCGCCGGCTGCCGCGCACGGCGCGGACGCGCCCGACGGAACCGACTACCGCGCCACGATCAGCGGCGTCGACCCGGACCGGCCCGGCCTCACCGCGCGGATGGTGGAGGCCGGCGCGCGGCTGGAGCTGACGAACGACACCGGCGCCGACGTCACGGTGATGGGCTACTCCGGCGAGCCGTACCTGCGCATCGGCCCGGGAGGCGTGTACGAGAACACCCGCTCCCCCGCCACCTACCTGAACCGGACGCTGGCCGGGGAGACCCGGCTGCCCGCCGAGGCGAACCCGGCCGCCGCGCCCGACTGGCGGCGGATCGACGACGGACCGACCGCCCGCTGGCACGACCAGCGCACGCTGTGGCGCGAGGACGCCCCGCCGGCCGCCGTCGCCGCCGACCCGGACCGGGAACACCGGGTACGCGACTGGACGGTCCCGCTGCGCGCCGGTGACGCCACCGGAGCCGTACGCGGCACGCTGGACTGGGTGCCCCCGCCCGACCCGTACCCCTGGTGGGTGGCCGCCACGCTGGGCTTCCTGCTGATCGGCGCGGCCGGGCTCGCGCCGGGCGGTACCGCCGCCGGGGTGCGGGCGCTGCGCGGGGTGGGCGCGCTGCTCGCCGTGGGCGGCGCCGCCACGGTGGCGCTCACAGTGGCCCGCGCGCTGGACACCGGCGCCCCCGGCGTCGGCGGAACACTCGCCGAGCTGGTCACCGGTCAGGTGTGGACGCTGCTCACCGGCCTCGGCGCGCTCGCCGCGGGCGGGTACGCGCTGGCTCGCCGCCCGGCCGCCGACTTCGTGCTGGCGCTCGCCGGCGCCTGCCTCACCGTGTTCGCCGGGGTGACGAACCTCGCCGCGCTGTCCCGCTCGGTGCCCCCCGCCGCCGGTCCGCCCACGCTGGTCCGGGTGCTGGTCGTGCTCGGCCTGGCGACAGGAGCCGGCGCGGTCGCCACGGGCCTGCTGCGCCTGCGCACGGCCGCGAGAACAGCCCGCCCCATCCCCCACCCCACCCCCACGCCCTAACCCGCCCCGCCCCGGCGCCCGCCGCCCGCCGCTCGGCGCTCGGCGCCCGGCGCCCGGCGCCCGGCGCCCGGCGCCCGGCGCCCGGCGAGATCTTGGTACCAAATGGCCCCCATAGGGGCCCTTTCCTACCAAGATCTCCACTGCTCCCACCACGCGGAACGCCAATCTCGCGTAACGGGAGGCGTACCTTCCGCCCGGCATCCAAGGCGTTCACGACATCTCCAGGGCCGTAACCGCAAGATCACCGCAAGCTGTGAGCGCCGGGCACGCCCGAGTGGAACACCACGAGTGTCAAACCGCCCTAGACACACCCATCACGTTCCACTCCCGCCGCACTCGCCCCCGGAATGGCGTTGATCTTGCAGTTGCCGCCCCGAGTCTGCGGCTTCTGCCCCGGAATGCCCGGGCGGAAAGTGCAAGATCGCGGAGGAGGAAGAGAAGAAGGCGGGGCGGGACGGGCGAGGGGCGGGTCAGGTGGGGCGGGGGGCGAAGCCGTAGGGGAGCTCCAGGCGGTGGGCTGTCAGCAGTGCCTCGTCGGACAGCAGGTCGAGCGTGGGCGCGTCGGCGACGATGCGGCCGCCGTCCAGGATCACCGAGCGGGGGCACAGCTCGGCCGCGTACGGCAGGTCGTGCGTGACCATGAGCAGCGTCACCGGCAGGGCGCGCAGGATCTCCGCCAGTTCCCGGCGGGCGGCCGGGTCGAGGTTCGACGACGGCTCGTCCAGCACCAGGATCTCCGGGCGCATCGCCAGCACCGTCGCCACCGCCACCCGGCGCCGCTGCCCGAAGGACAGGTGGTGCGGCGCGCGGTCCCGGTGCTCGCTCATGCCGACCGCCGCCAGCGCCTCGTCGACCCGGGCGGCCAGCTCGGCGCCGCGCAGACCCAGGTTGGCCGGCCCGAACGCCACGTCCTCGGCGACGGTGGGCAGGAACAGCTGGTCGTCCGGGTCCTGGAAGACGATGCCGACGCGGCGGCGTACCTCGGCCAGCGTGTCCCGGTCCCGGGTGACGGTCAGGCCGCCGACGCTCACAGTGCCCTCGGCCGGGGTGAGGATGCCGTTGAGGTGCAGCACGAGCGTGGTCTTGCCGGCGCCGTTGGGCCCGAGCAGCGCCACCCGCTCGCCGCGCGGGACGGTCAGGTCCACGCCGTGCAGGGCGACGTGACCGTCCGGGTACGCGTACCGGACGCCGCTGACGTCGAGGGAGGGCGGCTGCTGCACGTACCCGATCATTGCAGGACGAGCGCGACGGCGGCGATGGTGGCCGCGATCGCCGGCACCGTCGCGGCGGCCGCCCACTGGCCGGCGGTGGCCGCACCGGCCCCCTGCCACACCGCCGGCATCCGGCCGGTGTAGCCGCGGGAGAGCATCGCCAGGTAGACCCGCTCGCCGCGTTCGAACGCGCGCAGGAACAGCGTGCCGACCCCGGCCGCGAAGCCGCGCAGCTGCCACAGGAACCGCGGGTCGTCGCCCCGCGACACCCGGGCCACGCGCATCCGCCGGGCCTCGCCGACCAGCACCTCCAGGTAGCGCAGCATGAACGTGGCGATCTGGGTGAGGATCTGCGGGCACCGCAGCCGGTCCAGGCCGAGCAGCAGGTCACGCGTCGTCGTGGTCGCGGCCAGCAGAAGCGACGCGAGTACGCCGAGCGTGCCCTTGGCGAGGATGTTGAACGCGCCGTGCAGACCGTCGACGGACAGGGCGAGCCCGGCCACCTCGACCCGCTCCCCGGCGCCGAGGAACGGCAGCGCGAACGCGAACAGCACGAACGGCAGCTCGATCAGCGCCCGGCTGAGCAGCCAGCGCGGGCCGACCCGGGCCAGCGCGGCCACCACGGCGACCAGGAGCGCGTACCCGCCGAAGGCCCAGTACGCCTCCCGGGGCGTGGCCACCACCGCCACGGTGAACAGCACCATCGCGGCGATCTTCACCTCCGGCGGGAGGCGGTGCACCGGCGAGCCGGACTCGCGGTAGAGCACGTGGGCGTGCCCGGCGCCCACGGTCAGCGTGTGCCGGTGGACTGGGCTGCCTCGTCCGCCGGGTCGGCGCTCGCGGCGCTGTTGGCGGGTGCGGCGCTCGTGGCCGGGGTGCGGCGGCGGGCCAGCCAGAACAGGCCGCCGCCGACCGCGAAGGTCAGCAGCACACCGAGTACGCCGGACAGGCCGGTGGAGACGAAGTCGTTGCCGATCCCGCGTACGCCGTAGTCGGCGAGCGGGCTGTCCGCCAGCTCGTGGTCCTTGGCCTGCT
Source organism: Micromonospora sp. CA-248089 (assembly GCF_050948515.1). Lineage (NCBI taxonomy): Bacteria > Bacillati > Actinomycetota > Actinomycetes > Micromonosporales > Micromonosporaceae > Micromonospora > Micromonospora sp. CA-248089. The sequence goes on along the minus strand of NZ_CP192016.1, from coordinate 1,237,381 downwards.
GGGCCGGGCAGCTGCCGCCGGTGATCTCGTCGTCGGCGTTGACCGTGCAGCCCTTGAGCAGCGACGAGTCGAGGCCGTCCGGGTGCGAGGAGGCGTAGTTGCTGACCACGCCGGCCAGCAGGAGGGCCACCAGCAGGCCGCCGAGCAGGAACGACCAGTGACGCTTGTTCATCGGGCACCTCCGGCGACCGGGACGGCGGGAGCCGGCGCGGCCGGCTTGAGGGCGCGCAGCGCGTACACCAGATCGGGCCGGACCTTCGCGACGGTGACCACCGTGGTGGCGGTGATCAGGCCCTCGCCGATGCCGATCAGCAGGTGGGCGACGGCCATGGTGCCGGCCAGCCCGGTGAGGTTGCCGCCGAGGTCGGTGGTGCCGCCCAGCCAGTACTGAAGGACGAAGCCCTGGGACGCGACCACCACGCTGACCAGCGCGGAGACGAACGCGGTCACCGCCAGCCCGGCCGGGGTACGCGGCAGCACGCGCAGCAGCAGCGCGATCAGCAGGTACGCGGCGGCGGTGCCGAGCAGCGCCATGTTGGTGATGTTGAGGCCGAGCATCGCCACCCCGCCGTCACCGAAGACCAGGGCCTGCACGATCAGCACCACGGCGACGCAGAGCGCGCCGACCCAGGGGCCGACGAGCAGCGCGGCCAGCGCCCCGCCGAGCAGGTGACCGCTGACCCCGGCGGTGAAGATCGGGAAGTTGAGCATCTGCACGGCGAAGATGAACGCCGCCACCAGCCCGGCCATCGGGGCCAGCCGGTCGTCGAGGTCGGCGCGCCCCCGCATCACGCAGAAGGCGAGCGCGGCCAGCGCGAGGGCCGCGAAGATCGCGGCGACAGGACCGTTGATGATCCCGTTGGAGATGTGCATCGCCAGGGTGTCCACGCGCTCAGCGTATTTCCAGGAAGGCACAGTTGCCAATATGTGGCAACAACCTCATGATGGCGATCACCCCGCCCGCGCGTCGCCGTCGGCCGGCCGTACCGGCCCGGCGGTATCGTCACCGCCATGACCGACCGCCTCAAGCCCGGCGACCCCGCCCCCGAGTTCACCCTCCCCACCGACGACGGCGGCACGCTGTCCCTGTCCGGCCTGCGCGGGCGCAAGGTCGTCCTGTACGCGTACCCGGCCGCCATGACGCCCGGCTGCACCAAGCAGGCATGTGACTTCCGGGACTCCCTCGCCTCCCTCCAGGCGGCCGGCTACGAGGTGGTCGGCATCTCGCCGGACAAGCCGGCGAAGCTCGCGAAGTTCCGCGACCGGGACGCCATCACGTTCCCGCTGGTCTCCGACGAGGACAAGGTGGTGCTGACCGCGTACGGCGCGTTCGGCGAGAAGCAGATGTACGGCCGCACCGTCACCGGCGTGATCCGCTCGACGTTCGTGGTGGACGAGGACGGCAAGATCGAGCGGGCGCTCTACAACGTGCGGGCCACCGGCCACGTCGCCAAGCTGCGCCGGGATCTCGGCCTCGACTGAGGTCGCGGATCGCCACGCGTGCCGGCGCCCGCGGGGCGGCAGTGGCGGCGGCGGAAGTGGTCTACGATCCGGAGGCTGTGACACCGGTCGGCGGGCTTCCGCGGCGTCGGCCAGAATGGCCGTGGAGAACGACGGTGTTCACCGTGGAGGGGCCGTAGCCCAACGGCAGAGGCATGCGGTTTAGGTCCGCACCAGTGCGGGTTCGAATCCCGCCGGCCCTACCAGTCCGACCGTCGGTTCCGCCCGGTCCGGCCGCCGGTTCCGCCCGGTTCCACCGCCGGTTCCGCCCGGCGCCTGTCGGGAACGTCACGAACGCGGGTTGGGGCGGTGTCGCCCCGCGCAGGATGGCGACGTGGACCTGCGCTTCGTACTCGACCCCGACCTGACGCCCGAGCTGCGCGAACAGATCATCGCGCTCTGGGTGGACGTGACGAACGCCGGCGGCGCCGTCGGATTCGTCGCCCCGGTGACAGCGGACGAGGTCCGCCCGCTCGCCACCGCCACGCTCGACGAGATCGCGGACGGGCCGGACCGCCTGCTCGCCGGCTACGAGGGCGACCGGCTGGTCGCTGTCCTGGTCATCGCCGACAACCGGTTCCACCTCAAGACGCACTGGCGGGTGCTCAAGCGCGTCATGGTGCATCCCGGCACGCAGGGACGCGGGTACGGCGCGGCGCTGATGCGCGAGGCCGAGCGGATCGCCCGAGAGCTCGGCCTGGCGGCGCTGCACGTGACGGTCCGCGACGGCTTGGGGCTGGACCGCTTCTACAAGCGCCTCGGGTACCGGGAGGTCGGCCGTCTTCCGGGCGCGCTGCGCCTGTCCCCCACCGACGCCCGAGACGAGATCCTCATGTGGCGAGACCTCCCCACCTCCTGCTCCTGACCCCACCCTCGCCCGCCCCCGTCCTCGCCCCGCCCGCTCCCGCTCCCGCCGATCTTGCACATACCGCCCCCACAAAAGCCGCATCCTGGGCAACCCAGGGGCCACAACCGCAAGATCAACGCTGGGGTGCTGTCGTCGTTTCGCGCCGGCCCGCCCGCTTGCGGCGATCTTGCGGTTTGGGCCCGGTCGAAAGGTGCTTATCCGGCAACCGGGGGGCCGGAAGTGCAAGATCGGCGACGGCCGGCAGAGGGCGGGGCGGAGGGCGGCGGGACGGAGGGTGGGTCAGGAACACGGGGTGGGGGTGGGTGGGGCGGCGGCTGCCTGGACCACGGGCTCCGTGAGGGTCGGGGTGGGGGCGGTGCTGGGGCTGGACGGCAGAGGCGTTGCCGGACTGGTGGTGGGGGTCGGGGGCGTGGGGGTCGGCTTCTTCCGGGCCGGCGCCGGGGCGGCGGGCTTCGCGCCGTACATGCGGGTCGTGCTGCGCTGCACCTGGCCGGGGAGCATCCGGATGCCGGAGGCGGTCACCCGGTGGCCGTACACGTCGGTGACCCGGATCTCGTACGGGCCGGGACCGGCGCCGGACTCGATCAGCCAGTAGTTGTAGTCCTGCCGCTGCGCCGCCCGCCACGAGCCGTTCTGCCGCACCTCGACCGCGCGCAACGGGTTGCCGTGGTCACCGACCAGGACGGCGAACCACCACTGCGACGAGCCCTCCTTCATCCGGAAGGTGAGCGGCCCGGCCAACGGCGGGTTCACCACCGCGCGGTAGCTGACCTTCACCACCCCCTGCACCGGGTCGGCGATCCGGGCGAACGCCTTGGCGGAGAGGTCGAGGTGACCGGGCGCGCACTCCGGGCACTGGTCCATCACCAGCACCCGGACGGTGCCTCGCGGGCCGGTGACGTCGAGGTAGCCGCCGCAGGAGGCGCCGGAGGCGTACTCGCTCGGGCCGAGCGCGACGTACATCCGGTCGGCGGGCGCCGCGGGCCGGGAGCAGTTACCGCCGGCACCCTTGGAGTCGTAGAAGGTCGCCTTGCCGCTGCGCGTCGCGCCGCCCGTGGGGGGAGCGGCGGCCACGGGCAGAGCAGCAGCCATGGGCGGAGCGGCGGCCACCGGCATGGCGGCGGCGTGCGGAAGGGCGGCCACGGGCGCCTCGGCACCGCGCGGCGGCGGGGCGGCGCAGGCGGGGGCGGCGCCACCGCGTACCGCGAGGGTCACCGCGACCGCGGCGGCGACGGTGACCAGACCGGCGGCGGCGAGGCGGCGACGGTGCCGGGCGGTACGGCGGCGACCGTCCGCAACGGCGGGTCGGGGCGCGTCGCCGGTGCTCGGTTGAGGGGGTGCGGTGCCGTCGGTCACGCCGGTCGATGCTGCCGGACCGGCGTGCCGCCGGACAAGCGAGCTAAGCGAAAGCTAAACCGGGGCGGGCGCCGATCAGGCCGGGCGCGCCGCGCGGACGGCGGCCACGACGCCGGCCAGTTCGCCGGCGAGATCGGGCTGCTGCCGCAGCGAGTCCTCCAGGCGTACGCGCCAGACGCCGGTCTCGACCGGCAGCCGCCCGTCGCCCGCCCAGCGCACCCGGTCGCGGGTCTCGTCGAGGGCCGCCGCCGTGGCGGGACCCATCAGGGCACCGAGTTCGCCGCGGAGCCAGGTGAACAGGCGCTCGTCGTGAATCGCACCGCCGATGACCCGGGCGGCGTCCCACGCCACCCGAGGTTGGTGGAGAACCTGCATCTCGGCTCCTCGGTCGATGTGGTCTTCCTCGCCATCATCGATCGGGCGGGCACCCGGCGGCAAGGCCCGGAACGGGCCCACCTCGCTCCGGCGGCCCTGGACCTCCGACACCACACCTCACCGTCCGGTCGCGGGCCCACATCGTGCGACGCGAATCAGTAGCATCGCGGCATGTCAGATCGCCACCAGCTCACCGATTCCGACACGCGTGCGCAGGGCTCCGATGTGGAGCCGGGCGGGCCGGCGGAGGAGAAGGCGCCGCGGCGCCGCCGGGGCCGGCGGATCGCCCTGATCGTGCTGCTGGTGGTGGTGCTGCTCGCCGGCGGCGGTGCCCTCGCCGGCGGCCTCTACTACCGCTCGGTCGACAACTCGATCGAGCGGGTCGACGCCTTCGAGGGCGTACCGGAGGAGTCGCGCCCGCAGGTCGAGGCCAAGGGCGCCATGAACATCATGATCCTGGGCAGCGACTCCCGCGACCCGGAGAGCACCGGCGGCTCGCGCAGCGACACGATCATCCTGGCCCACCTGCCGAAGGACAGGTCGAGTGCCCAGCTCATCTCGATCCCCCGCGACACCTGGACGGCCGTCCCCAAGTCGAAGGAGGGCCGCGGCGGCCGCGACGCGAAGATCAATGCCGCGTACGCCTGGGGCGGTGTGCCGCTGATGGTGCAGACGGTGGAGAAGTTCAGCGGGGTACGCGTGGACAACGTCGCCATGGTCGACTTCGCCGGCTTCAAGGAGATCATCGACGCGCTCGGCGGGGTCGAGATCGACGTGGAGAAGGGCTTCACCACGAAGTACTCGCTGATCGGCACCCGGACCTTCGAGAAGGGCCGGCAAACCATGGACGGGGCCGCCGCGCTGGACTACGCGCGGGAGCGGCACGCCTTCCCGGACGGCGACTTCGCGCGCATCCGACACCAGCAGCAGGTGATCAAGGCCATTCTGGACAAGGCCGCCTCCGGCGGCGTGCTGACCAACCCGGCCAAGCTGAACTCGTTCGTCCGCGCCACGTCCGACTCGGTGGCTGTCGACAAGTCACTGTCGCTGGTGGATCTCGCGATGGAGATGCGTGGCCTGCGCGGCGGTAACCTGACGTTCTTCACCTGCCCGGTGAAGGGAACGGGCCGGGTCGGCAGCGAGAGCGTCGTGTTCCCGGATCCGGCGCGTTCCAAGCAGTTGTTCGACGCGGTACGCCGCGACTCGGTCCCCGAGATCCTGGCGATCAGCGGAAAGTAGGACGTCGATCTGTCATGCCGGTGCTGGCGGCAGGGCGGGGCCGCTCGTATCCTGCGATCGCCGTCGGTCTCTGCATCCGGGCCGGGGGCGTCACGGGGAAGGATCGACCATGCCACGCCTGCCGGCGTTCGAGCATTCGTCCGCGCCGCCGTCCGGTGCACAGATGAACACGCCGGCGGACAGCGGCATGGACACGACGACAGTGCTGCCGTACGCGGGTTCGCGCGCGTCGACGCGTACCCGACGGTTGCGGGCCTGGATGGTCACCGCGCCCATCGACGTCGCGGCGCTGCTCACGCCGCTGCTGCTCACCCAGGACTACTGGCGGGGCACGCTGTTCAACGCGGCCCTCACCGTGGGCCTGTTCGCCACGGGCGGGCTGTACCGGCCGCGCCGGCACATCAGCATCCTGGACGAGTTGCCGAGCCTCGGCGGCCGCCTGCTGGCCTCCGGCGCGGTGGGTGCCATCATCGCGGCGCTGCGGCACGACTCGGTGCCGCACGTCAGCGGGTTCATGCGCGGCGTCGCGCTCTCCGCCGGCCTGGTGATCGTCGGGCGGGCGCTGAACAGCCGGCTCATCCTGCTGGCCCGCAGGCGCCGGTGGGTGGAGCACAACGCGATAGTGATCGGCGGCGGCCCGATCGGCGGTGAGCTGGCCCGGCTGTTGCGCCGGTACCCGCAGTACGGGCTGCGGTTCGTCGGCGCTGTCGACGCCCCGTCCCGGGGGCGGATCGGCGCGTTGCCGCTCATCGGCACGATCGACGACCTGGAGAAGCTGGCCGACATGCTGGAGTGCGAGGTCCTCGTCATCGCGGACCCGGACTGCTCCGAGGCCGATCTGATGGAGGCGCTGCTGCGTCCGGCGAGTTCCCGCTGCGACCTGTGGGCGGTGCCGCGCCTGTGGGGGTCGCGGTCGCAGGGCGGCTACCCCGACCACATCGGCGCCATCCCGATCATCAAGATCGGCGACACCACGCTCACCGGTCCACGGTGGCGACTCAAGCGCGCCTCGGACGTGGTGTTCGCGGTGACCGCCCTGGTGGTGCTGAGCCCGCTGCTGCTGCTCTGCGCCGCCGCCACGTTCCTCGACGGCGGTCGCGGTGTGTTCTTCCGCCAGGAACGCGTCGGGCGGTACGGCAGGCCGTTCCACGTGATCAAGTTCCGGTCCATGCGCCCCGCAGACGAGTACGAGTCGCAGACCACCTGGTCCATCGCGCACGACGAGCGGGTCGGGCCGATCGGCCGGTTCATGCGGCGCACCTCGTTGGACGAGCTGCCGCAGCTGTGGAACATCCTGCGCGGTGAGATGAGCGTGGTGGGGCCCCGGCCGGAGCGGCCGTACTTCGTGGAGAAGTTCTCCATCGAATACCCGAGGTACGCGATGCGGCACCGGGTACCGGTCGGGCTCACCGGGCTGGCCCAGGTCAGCGGCCTGCGCGGGGACACGCCGATCTCGGACCGGGCGCGGTTCGACAACTACTACGTCGAGAACTGGTCGCTCTGGCTCGACATCAAGATCGTGCTGCGTACCGTCGCCGAGGTCTTCCGGGGCGGCGGCCGCTAGCTGTCGCCGGCGGCCAGCGCCCGCACCAGGTCCGCCCGCCAGTGCTCCGGCGGCGGCAGCTTCGCGGCGGCCCACCGGCCGTGCGCCAGCACGCTGTAGCGGGGGCGCGGCGCCGGGCGGGGGAAGCGGTCGGTCGTGGTCGGCCGGACCCGGTCCGGGTCGAGGCCGCGCAGGGCGAAGACGGTGCGGGCCAGGCCGTACCAGGTCGTCTCGCCGGCGGCCGTGCCGTGGTACGTCCCGGGCGCCGCGTCGCCTGCGAGCGCCGCGTCGGCGAGCGCGACGAGACGCTCGGCGAGCCGGTACGACCAGGTGGGCTGGCCCCGCTGGTCGTCCACCACGTCGAGCCGGTCGCGTTCGGCGGCGAGCCGCAGCATGGTGGTGACGAAGTTGCGCCCGTGGGTGGCGTAGAGCCACGCGGAGCGAACGACGTACCCGGTCTCGGGCAGCAGCCGCGCCACCGCGCGTTCCCCGGCGAGCTTGCTGCGCCCGTACGCGTTCACCGGCCCGGTCGGGGCGTCCTCCGGGTACGGCTCGGTGGCGTCCCCGCCGAACACGTAGTCGGTGGAGACGTGCACGAGGCGCGCCCCGGACACAGCGCAGGCGCAGGCCAGCGCGGCTACCGCGTCGCCGTTGACGGCGGTGGCCTCGGCCTCCCGGGTCTCCGCGCCGTCCACGTCGGTCCACGCCGCGGCGTTGAGCACCACGTCGTGCCCGCCCACCGCGTCCCGGATCGCGCTGGTGTCGGTGACGTCCAGGTCGGCGCGGGCGGCGGCGGTGACCGACAGGTCGGGCCGGGTCCGCAGCACGGCGATCAGGTCCCGCCCGAGCATTCCGCCCGCGCCGGTGACGAGGACCCGGGTCATCAGTGGCCGGCCGTCTTCAGCGGCTCCCACCAGGCCCGGTTGTCCCGGTACCAGCGGACCGTCTCGGCCAGGCCCCGGTCGAGGTCGATGCTCGGCGCGTACCCCAGCTCGCTGCTGATCTTGCTGATGTCCAGCGAGTAACGACGGTCGTGGCCCTTGCGGTCGGTCACCGGCACGACCCGGTCCCAGCCGGCCCCGCACGCCGCCAGGAGCCGCTCGGTGAGCTGCCGGTTCGTCAGCTCGGTGCCGCCGCCGATGTGGTAGACCTCGCCGGCCCGCCCCTTCTCCTGCACCATCGCCACGCCCCGGCAGTGGTCGTGCACGTGCAGCCAGTCCCGGATGTTGCCGCCGTCGCCGTACAGCGGCACGGTCCCGCCGTCGAGCAGGTTGGTCACGAACAGCGGGACGACCTTCTCCGGGAACTGGTACGGCCCGTAGTTGTTGGAACAGCGGGTCACCACGACGTCCAGGCCGTGGGTGCGGTGGTAGGACAGCGCCAGCAGATCCGACCCGGCCTTCGAGGCGGAGTACGGGGAGTTCGGCGCCAGCGGCCAGGTCTCCGTCCAGGAGCCGGAGTCGATCGAGCCGTACACCTCGTCGGTGGAGACGTGCACGAACCGGCGGGTGCCGTGCCGCAGCGCGGCGTCCAGCAGCGTCTGCGTGCCGAGCACGTTCGTGGTGACGAACGGGGCGGCACCGGTGATCGAGCGGTCCACGTGCGACTCGGCGGCGAAGTGGACTACCACGTCATGGCCGGGCACCACCTCGTCGACCAGCGCGGCGTCGCAGATGTCGCCGCGTACGAAGCGCAGCCGGGGATCGTCGCGCACCGGCGCCAGGTTCGCCAGGTTGCCGGAGTAGGTCAGCTTGTCCAGCACGGTCAGCGCCTCGGGGCCCTCGACCGGCACCCCGGCCGCGTCGCCGCCGGGCACGCCCAGCAGCATCCGCACGTACTCCGACCCGATGAAGCCGGCGCCGCCGGTGACGAGGATCCTCACGGGTCGTGGAGTCTACGCCGTACCGGCAGCGTGGGCGGGACGTCGACGGGCCACAGGGGCGGCGGCGACGCGGGTAGTCTCCGCGGGTGCGCGGAATCCTTCTCGCCGGCGGCACCGGATCCCGGCTCTGGCCGATCACGCGGGCCGTCTCCAAGCAACTGATGCCAGTGTTCGACAAGCCGATGGTCTACTACCCGCTCTCCACCCTGATGATGGCCGGGGTGCGGGAGATCCTGATGGTGACCACTCCGGAGGATCGCACCCAGTTCGAGCGGCTGCTCGGCGACGGCAGCCAGTGGGGGCTGCGGCTGGCGTACGCCGAGCAGCCCCGGCCGGAGGGCATCGCGCAGGCGTTCCTGCTCGGCGCCGACTTCCTCGGCGACGAGTCGGTGGCGCTGATCCTCGGCGACAACATCTTCCACGGCGCCGGGCTCGGCCGGCAGCTCGCCCAGCACGGTGAGCCGGCCGGTGGGCGGATCTTCGCGTACCCGATGGCGAACCCGCAGGACTATGGCGTGGTCGAGTTCGACGGCACCGGCCGGGTGCTGTCGATCGAGGAGAAGCCGGCCCGCCCCCGGTCCCGGTACGCGGTCCCGGGCCTCTACTTCTACGACAACCGGGTGGTCGACATCGCCCGCAAGCTGACCCCGAGCGCCCGGGGCGAGCTGGAGATCACCGCGGTCAACGAGACGTACCGGACGTGGGGTGAGCTCACGGTGACGGTGCTCGACCGGGGCACCGCGTGGCTGGACACCGGCACGTTCGCGTCGATGATGCAGGCCGGCGAGTTCGTCCGGGTGATCGAGGAGCGCCAGGGCATGAAGATCGGCTGCGTCGAGGAGGTCGCCTGGCGGTCCGGGCTGATCGACGACGAGCGGCTGCGGATGCTGGCCCATCCGCTGACCCGCAGCGGTTACGGTGACTATCTGCTGGGCCTGCTGGCCGATCGATCCGCTTCGGGGAGTCCGTCGTGAAGATCCGTCCGCTGAGCATCGAGGGCGCCTGGGAGGTGACCCCGCAACAGCACGGCGACCCGCGAGGTCTGTTCCTGGAGTGGTACCGCTTCGACCGGCTCGCCGAGGCGGTGGGCCATCCCCTGCGGCTGGCGCAGGCCAACATCTCCGTCTCCGCGCGGGACGTGGTGCGCGGCATCCACTTCGCCGACGTACCGCCCGGTCAGGCCAAGTACGTGACATGCGTACGCGGGGCGGTGCTGGACGTGGTGGTGGACGTACGGGTCGGCTCGCCGACGTACGGGCGGTGGGAGGCGGTACGCCTCGACGACACCGAGCGGCGGGCCGTCTACCTGGCCGAAGGGCTGGGGCACGGGTTCTGCGCGCTCACCGACGACGCGACGCTGAGCTACCTCTGCTCCACCACGTACAACCCGGCGGGCGAGCACACGGTGCACCCGCTGGATCCGGACCTCGGAATCGACTGGCCGGCGACGATGCCGCTGTTGTCCGACCGGGACGCGGCGGCACCGAGCCTGGCCGAGACACGCGCGGCGGGTGTGCTGCCCGGCTACGACGCCTGCCGCTCCTTCATCGAAGGGTTGGAGACCCGCCCGTCGCCCTGACCCGGCACCCCGGCCGGTTCCTCGGCCGCGCCCGGTTCCGCGACGGCGTCGGCCGGACGGCGGCGCACCGTCGTCGTCCAGAGCGTCCGCACGTCCGCGCTCACCGGGGTACCGGCCCCGCGGTAGCCGAGCACCAGGGCGATGCCGACCCCGACTGCGAGGCCACCGAGTGCGCCACCTGCGGCGTACCACTGCCACCGCGCGGGCTGCGGACGCTGCGGCGGCGCGGCGGCCCGCACCACGGCGACGTGGGCCTTGAGCCCGAGCCCGGCGGGCGGCAGGTCGCGTTCGGCGATCCGTTGCAGTTCGGCGGCGAGCGCGGTGGCGACCGCGGCGGCGGTGGCGGCGGACCGGTCGGTGACCGCCACGTCGATCGCCAGCGAGTCCACAGCGGACGAGGCGACGATGCGGCCGGCCAGATCGTCTGTGGTGTACGGCAGCCGGAGGGAGTCGATCACCGGGCGGGTCAGCCGGGGCGTGTTCATCATGGTGGCGTACGTCTTCACCCGCCGCTGCATCAGCCGGCCCGCCTCGTCGGCCGGCGGTCGGGGCTGGGGTGCTGCCGACTTCTCGGCGGCGAACGTGACGAGCATCTGGGTCTCGGCCCGGTAGACCGGCGGCCGGCGGTCGGCGAGGACCCCGGTGAACGCGCCGCACAGCAGCGTCAGCACCAGCACGATCGGCCACCGCCTGCCGATCGTGTCGCGGAAGTGGGCCAGGTCCACGACGCGTCACCCTACCGGCGTCGTGTAGCTGCGGGCGTACCCGCCCGCCGGGTCCATTGCGCGGTGCCGCTCTTGTCGGGTAGAACAGGCCCGCACACATCCGCGCATCTTGGGGGAAGACGAGTGGATTCCGCGTGGTCGGCTCGCGGCCGACGCCGGCGCCTGGGCGCCGGGTGTTAGCCCGGGTCCGGCGGATCGTCTCCCCCGAGCGTCTCTATCTGGTCGCCCTGGGCCTGACCGGGCTCGCCGCGCTGGTGTCGGTGACGCTGCCGGCGGCGGAGCGCGGCGAACTCGCGGCGAACATGGTCAGCGCCACGGTGGGCGCGGCCCTCGGCGGGCTGTCCGTCGACACGTTCCTGCTGTCCCGCCCGGCCGGTTGGATCATGTCGCGGGGTCGTCTGTGGATCGCCGGCATCCTCACCGTCTCGCTCGGCCTCACCGCGCTGGCCGCCGCGCTGCTGACCACGCTGGCCGGGCTGGGCAGCCACCCGGTGGGCATCGGGGCGGGCTGCGCGCTCACCGTGTTCAACACCGCGGCGTCACTCGGCCTGCGCCTGAAGCGGTTCTGGTTCGTCTACACCATGCGGGCGCTCGGCGGCGCGGCGCTGGTGGCCGGGTACGCGCTGCTCTGGCTGGGCCACCGGCTCGACGGTGGCCTGTGGAGCGTGCTCTGGCTGGGCGTGCAGGTCGCCACCGCGACGGTGCTCGGCGTGGCGGTGCTGGGCTGGGCGCGGCGGTTCGGGCCGGTGCCGGCGGCGACGGCCGGGCGTACGGAGTACCGCGCCGACCTGCTCGCGGTGGGCCGGCTGCACGTCGGGGTGTGCGCGCAGATGCTGACGTACCGGCTGAGCCAGGTCCTGGTGGCCCGCTTCGCCGGTGCGGGCGCGCTCGGCGTGTTCGCGCTGGCGGTGGCCGCGCTGGAGTTCGCGCAGTCCGGCGCTGTGGTACGGGCGCAGCGGATCCTCGCCGAGCGTGACCCGGACGCGATCGGCGACCACGGCCGCGAGGTCGTCCGGTCGGCGCTGCCGATCGCCGCGCTCGCCGTGATCGGCCTGGCGGTGCTCGGCGTGCTGGCGCCCGACTACCGCGACGCGTGGATCTTCGGGCTGCTCCTGCTGCCCGGGACGCTGGCGTTGTCGGCCGGCAAGACGTGGAGCGCGGCGCTGCTCAAGCGCGCCGGCGAGCAGGCCACCACCGCCGTGGCCCTGGTCACCATGTCGGTGTCGGTGGTGCTGTACGTTCTGCTCATCCCGTGGGCCGGCGCGCTCGGCGCCGCGGTCGCGTCGTCTGTCGCCTACGGCGTCTACGCGTTGCGCACCCGGCAGCGACTCCAGCGGTCCACGCACCTCCTCGTCAATCGGATGGCCTAGCGGTGGACGTCTCAATCGTCGTGTTGACCTGGGAAGACTTCGAGCGCACCGACGGCTGCGTCCGCTCGCTGCCAGACGGTGTGGAAGCCGTCGTGGTGGACAACGGCAGCGCCGCCGAGATCAGCGACAAGCTGCGGGCGATGTGCGCCGAGACCGGCGCCCGCTACGTGCGTTCGGAGACGAACCTGGGCTACGCCAAGGGCATGAACCTCGGCGTCCGGCACAGCACCCGGTCCCGGGTGGTCCTGTCCAACAACGACATCCTCGTCCAGCCGGGCGCGATCGAGCGGCTGGCCGCCGAGCTGGACGACCCGGCCGTCGGCGCGGCGTTCCCGAAGGTGCTCGACGCGACCGGGCGGGACCAGACCGCCGCCGGCCGGTTCCTCACCGTGCGGACCGGTGTCGCGCACGCCACCGGGCTCAGCCTGGTGTTCCCGAGGCTGCGGATCGTGGCCCCGCCGGAACGGGGCGACTGGCTCTCCGGGCCGTTCGTGGCGGTCCGGCGGGAGACGCTGGACCGGATCGGCGGGGTGGACGAGTCGTCGTTCTTCTACTCCGAGGACCTGCGGCTGTGCTGGGCGGTGCGGCGGCTCGGGCTGCGCCTGGCGTACCTGCCGGACGCCGTCGTGACGCACGAGGACGACGCGAGCGCGAAGCGGCGGTGGGCGGCCGAGGAGATCTCCCGCCGGCAGACCCGGGAGTTCATCCGGGCCAGCCGTGAACTCGGCGGATGGCGGGGCACGGTGGCCTGCTCCGCGTACACGCTGGGGGTGCTCGCCCGGGCGGCGGTGGGCGGCGGGGCCGCGCGGCGGGCGATCGCCCGCGGCGCCCTGGAAGGCATGGGCGTCCGATGAGGGTGCTGTTCGTCTGCACCACCGGCGGGTCGGGGCGGCGGCAGCTCGGCGGCGCCGAACGCTTCCTGATCGAGATGCTGCCGGCGCTCGCGGACCGCGGCGTCGACGTGGTGGCGGCCACTCCGGAGGACGAGGTGGCGGCGGCGTTGCGGGACGCGGGCGTGCCGTGGCGTCGGCTGGGCGCGGCCAGGCGGGTGGACCTCGGGTACGCGCGCGGCATCCGCGCGCTGGTCGAGGAGCTGCGGCCGGACGTGGTGAGCGCGCACCTGCTCTCCGCCGCGATGCACGCCCGCGCCGGGCTGGGCGTGCGGGGCCGCCGCACGCCGCTCGTGGTGACGCTGCACAACAGCCTCTGGCAGTATCGCGACGCGGCGGAGACGCTGCGCGCCAAGGCCGCGGTGCAGGCCAACATCAGCACCGACCTGATGTTCCGGCGGCTGCGGCCGCACGCGACGGTCGCGGTCTCCGACTTCGAGGCCCACGAGCTTCGGGTACGCGGGCGGATCCGTGACGTGCGGGTGATCCCGAATCCGCTGCCCGCCATCTGGCCGCAGGTCGGTGACACCGGCGGCCTCGCGCCGGACGGCCCGGTGCGGGTCGGCTTCCTCGGCCGGCTGGAACGGGAGAAGGGCGCCGACCTGATCGCCGACGTCGCCGCGGCGCTGCCGGACGTGGAGTTCCTGGTCGCCGGCGCGGGCACCGTCGACGTCGGGGAGCGGCCGAACCTGCACCTGGTCGGCCGGGTCGACGCCGCGCCGTTCCTGCAACGGCTGCACTGCCTGCTGGTGCCGTCCCGGGTGGAGGCGTTCGGGCGCAGCGCGCTGGAGGCGATGTCGCTGGGTGTGCCGGTGGTGCACTCGGGCGCGGGCGGGCTGACCGAGGTGACAGCCGCCGGTGACGGCGTGCTCGCGTACCGGGCGGAGCTGACGCCGCAGGCGCTCGCCGCCGCCGTCCGGACGGCGGTGGATCCGGTCGCGTGGGACGAGCGGCGGCGCGAGCTGGCCCGGCAGTACGCGCAGCGGCACTCGTTCGACGGATGCGTGGACAACTGGCACGACCTGTACCGGACGGTCGCCCGTGACAGCCGCTGAGCGACGCCTCTGGTCGGTCGGGATCCCGTTCGCGCTGGGCGCGGCGGCGCTGCTGGCCACGCTCGACACCGGGATCGCCGTCGCGCTCGCGCTGGCGGTCGGCACGCTGTTCGCCGCGCGCCTGCGGATGTGGGCGCTCGCCGCCTGCGCCGCCGTCTGGACCGCCGCGCTGCTCGCCGTACGGGTGCTGCCCGGCCCGTACGACTCCTGGGCCGGTCGCGGCGTGCTGCCGGTGCTCGCCGGTTACGTGACCGTCTTCCTGCTGGCCTGGGCGGCGGGGCGGCGGCTGATCGACAGGCGGGACGAGGACGGCGACCGGTCCCGTCCGGCGCTGTCCTGGCCGTCCGAGCGCCGCCTGCTGACGTACCTGCTCGTCCTGCTCGGCGTCGCCGTGGTGACCGCGGCGATCCGGTTCCGGGGGACGGTGCCGCCGCTGCTCGCCGACAACCCGGACGCCGCCCGGCAGGTGCTGCGCGAACAGTCCAACCTCATCATCGGGTTGTTGTCCGAGGCGTGGACGCTCGGCATGGCCGTCTCGCTGCTGCGCGCGCTGTCCGCGCGGGGCCGGGCGCTGCCCGTCTACTACGCGCTGACGGCGGTGTTCACCGTCGGGGCGGCGCTCGGCGCGAGCAAGAACTCGGTGCTGGTGGGCATCGCGCCGGCGCTGATCGCGGCGCTGTCGGTCCGCCGTACCCGGGGACGGGCCGCGTCGTTCCTGGCCGCGCGTACCCCTGTGGTCCTGCTGATCGGCGCGCTGGCGCTCGGGGCGGCGGTGTTCCTCGGCGGGCAGCGCACCATGGCCGGCACCGGCGCGTTCGAGACCGAGTTCCGGGCCCGCTACGGCAGCAACGCGCTGACCAGCAGCGCCGGGTCGCTGGACCTGTCGCTGAGTTCGTCCACCGAGACGTTCGGGCGGGTGTGGTCGCAGCGCGAGCACCTGGAACCCCGGTACGGCACCTACTCGCTGACGTTCCTCGGCTCCCGGGTCGAGCCGATCGTCGGCAAGGCGGACCTGTACGGGCTGACGTCCCAGCTCAGCCAGCCGTACCTGATGAACACGGCGACGTTCGTGGCCATCCCGCTGCTCGACTACGGCCCGCTGGGGGCGGTGTTCTTCCTGGCCGCGCTGGGGCTGGCGGTGGGCGCGACCGAGCGGTGGTTCGAGTTCTCCCGCGCGCCGGCCGGGCAGCTGGCGCGCGCGTTCGTCGTCTACTTCGCGCTGTTCGGCGTCTACGAGCTGTATCCGCTGATCTATCCGACCTGGCTGAGCCTGGTGCCCGGCCTCTGGGTGCTGCACCGGCTGGGCAGGAGCACGGCATGACCTTCGACGGGCTCACCGTGGCCACCGTCCTCTACCGGTCCGCCGGCATGCTCGCCGAGACGTTGCCGACCTGGGTCCGCAGCGCCGGTGACCTGCCGGTCCGGTTCGTCTTCGCGGACAACTGGCCCACCGACGCCTGCGCCGAGGTGATCGCCGGGCACCTGCCCGCCGACCGGTACGCGTACCTGCCCGACGCCACCAACCCGGGTTTCGCGGCCGGGTGCAACCGGGCCGCCGCGACGGTCACCACGAGCCATCTGCTGCTGCTGAACCCGGACGTGTGGCTGCCGGACGACGCGCTCGCCCGGATCTGCGCCGCCGTCGCCGCCGACCCGGACGCCCCGCTCGCGGTCGGCCTGGCCATGCGCGGCGGCGAGTACGTGGGCATCGACCTGAACCCGGTGTCGCTGTTCATCGACAGGCGGGCCACCGCCGGCCGTGCCCCACTCGGCCCGTCCGGTGGCGCGGCGGTCTTCCCGACCGCGCTGTACCAGCGGTTCGGCGGCTTCGACGAGCACCTGTTCGCCTGGGGCGAGGACGCCGACCTGGCGTTCCGGCTCTACGCCTCCGGACTGCGCACCCACGGTCTGGACGTGGTGCTGCCGCACGCCGGCGGGCACAGCGTGGACGGCGACGACCGGTTGCAGGGATTCCGGGCGTTCCTGCTGGCCCGCAACCGGCTGCTGGTCGCGTCCCGCACGTTCACCTGGCCGCTGCTGCTCGTCGCGGTGCCGGTACTGGCGCTCGCGCACCTCGCGCTGGCCGCCCGGCGGATCCGGCAGGGGCTGCTGCGGCCGTTCCTGCGCGGCATCGGACGCGGGCTGGCCGAGGGACCGGCAGCCCGCCGTCGGTGGACCGGGCCCCGCTTCGGGTTCGCGTCCCTGCTCGGCTACCTGACCGCTCGGAGGGCGTGATGACGGCGCAGCCGTGGACCGTGGTGACAGTCACCTACCACTCGGCGGAGACGCTGCGCCGCTGCTGGCGCGGCCCGAAGCCGTACGAGTGGCTGGTGGTCGACAACGCCTCCGCCGACGACTCCGCGGCGGTCGCCGAGGAGCTGGGCGCGCGGGTGATCCGGCTGCCGGAGAACGTCGGCTTCGCCCGCGCCAACAACGTCGCGTTGCGCCAGGCGACCGGCCGGTACGTGCTGTTCGCCAACCCGGACCTGGAGGTGCGCCCGGACGACCTGGACGCGCTGGCCCGGCACCTGGACACGCACGGCGGACTGGTCGCGCCGCAACTGCTGGGCACCGACGGCACGCCGCAGGCGAACGGGCGCGGCTTCCCGTACGCGACGGCGAAGGTCGGCAACCGGAGGGTGTGGCCGCTGTCCCGGCTGCACGCCTCGTACCGGCTGGTGGCCGCGCCCGGCGAGACCCGCCACGTCGCCTGGGTCATGGGCGCGGCGGTGGCCGGCCGGACCGCCGACGTCACCACGCTGGGCGGGTGGAACGAGCGGTTCTTCCTCTACTACGAGGACCACGAGCTGGGCCTGCGCGCCTGGCGGCACGGGATGCCGGTGGCGGTGCTCGGTGACGTGCGGTGGACCCACCACTGGGCCCGCGCGACGAACTCGGTGCGCTGGTCCCGGGCGCACACGCTGGAACTGCGCAGCGCCCGCACGTTCTTCGGCATGTTCCCGGAGTTCCTGGTCGGCCTGCCGCGACCGGCGCGCCGGCACCGCCGGGCCGCCGGGCTGGTCGGCACGACGGTTCCGCCCGAAGCGTCCACTCCGGACCTGAACGGGCAGTGATCGGAGCCGGTCGCGGGGCCGCTGACGTGAATGACGCTTTGATACCGTCTCGCCGTGTCCGTGACACGCCCGGCCTTCTCCCCCTCGATGGCACCCGCGCCGACGACGCCGGTGCCGGCGCGGCCGGGCACCCCGGCGGCGGTCGTCGCGGTCGCGTGGGAGCGGCTGAGCCGGTCCCCGTACTGGTCCGTCGCGGGCCTGCTGGTCGCGTTCGGCGCCGTGCTGCGGATCCGGCAGTGGGCGTACGCCCGCAGCTTCTGGAACGACGAACTCTCCATCGCGCACAACATCCGGGAGCGCGGCTACCTGGATCTGTTGCAGCCGCTGGCGTTCAGCCAGTCGGCACCGCCCGGCTGGCTGTGGCTGGAACGGTTCGCGCTGGAGCAGTTCGGCGACGGTGAGCGGGCGCTGCGGCTGGTGCCGCTGCTGTTCGGGCTGGCGCTGCTGCCGCTCGTCGCCTGGCTCGGCCGGCAGCTCCTGCCGCCGCTCGCCGCGCTGGCGGCGCTGCTGCTGGTCACCGTCGCGCCGTTCCTGATCGGCTACTCCAACGAGCTGAAGCAGTACAGCGCCGAGGCGTTCGGCGTCACGCTCGTGGTCGGCCTGGCGCTGCTGCTCGTCCGGCGCGGCCTGACGTGGGCCGGGTCGGCGGTGTTCTGGTCGGCCGCCGCGGTCGTGGCGTTCGTCAGCACCCTGTCCATTCCGGTCACCGGTGTGCTGGGTGTGCTGCTGGCCGGGTACGCGCTGGCCCGCCCGGACCGTCCACGGGCGACCAGGTGGCGCGATCTGGGCCGGTTCCTCGCCCCGGCACCGGCCTGGGCCGTGGTGGCGCTCGTGGTGTACGTGCTGTTCCTGGCGCCGGGACTCGCCGATCCGCAGCTCGCCGCGTACTGGCGGGCCAAGTCGATCTACCCGGCGCACTCGCTGACCGATTTGGCCGCCACCGTGGAGTGGCTCGCGGCGACGTACCGGAGTCTCGCCACGGTGCCGTTCGTGGCCTGGTCGGCCTGGGTCGTCGTACCGCTGCTGGTGCTGGGGGCGGCCGCCGGGCTGCGCCGGCTGTCCAGGGTGGGGGTGCTGGTCCTGCTCACCCCGCTGGCGGCGGGGCTGGCCGGCGCGGCGGTATCGGTCTACCCGTTCAACGGCCGGCTGGCGCTCTACGCGGTGCCGGCGTGCCTGCTGCTCGCCGCGCTCGCCGTCGCACCGCCACCGGTGCGGGCCGGGCTGCCCGCCCGGATCCGGTGGGCGGTCGCGGTGGTGCTCCTGCTCGCGCTCGCCGTTCCGCAACTGG
Source organism: Micromonospora sp. CA-248089 (assembly GCF_050948515.1). Taxonomy (NCBI): domain Bacteria; kingdom Bacillati; phylum Actinomycetota; class Actinomycetes; order Micromonosporales; family Micromonosporaceae; genus Micromonospora; species Micromonospora sp. CA-248089. The sequence goes on along the minus strand of NZ_CP192016.1, from coordinate 1,218,637 downwards.
CCACCGCCGTGGTGGCGACGGTGCATCCGGCGCGGGCCTTCGCCCAGGGCGGCGGCGCGAACGCTGTCGACTACCGGGGCGCGCTGCGCCACCTGGACGACAAGCGCCGCCCGGGTGACCTGGTGCTGGCCACCACCGTCTCGTGGAACGCCCAGGCGTGGTACGGCCCGGCCGCGGACGCCTACGTGGTCGCCGCCGGACCCGGCGGCTGCCCGGGACGGAACGTGTCGACGCTGCTGCCCGGACGGTCCCGGGTCTGGCTGTTCCAGGCCACCGACTGGGCCGACGCGGCGAACCGGGACGTCATCGTCCGGCTCGGCGGCAGTGGCGTGGCGGTGACCGAGCGGCAGTTCGGCGGGGCGCGCGTGGTCCGCTTCGACCTGGCCGCGGGCGTCACCAAGGGCAGCGACGTCTGTCTGGTGCCGCCGCCCAACGGAGCGGCTGTCCGTTAGCTGTGGCGCTGCCAGAGGTCGCGCAGGGCGTCCCAGTTGCCGCCCAGCCCGGCCCCGCAGGGCGTCTCCATGTAGATCGCGCTGGTGTTGTCGTCGCGGCCCCACCAGATGCCGCAGACCGGGCGGCCGTCCTGGCCGTTGCCGGCGTACTCGACGTAGCTGCCCTGCGCCCCGCTGACACCGCCGGTGGCCGGGCCGGCCTCCCGCATGCCCGGCGCGAGCGCCCGGCCGATGATGCCCATCTGTTGGCGGAAGGCGCGCGCCGCCTCCTTCTTCTCGGCCGACTCGTACTCGGCGAAGTGCAGCGACACACCCAGGTAGCGGCAGAAGACGTGCTGCTTCTCCCCGGCGGCGAGCCCGGGGCCGCTCTTCTCGGTGTTGATCGCGCAGCCACCCACGCCGTCGAGCCACGGCTCGGCGATCGGCATGAGCGCGGCGTCGAACTTCGCCTTGTTCAGCGACTGCTGGGTGGCCTCGTACAGCGCCGGGGACGCGCTCGCGGTCGGAGTGGACGGTTCGCCACCGTCGGCGAGCGACCGCCCGGCCAGCAGGCCCGCGCCACCGGCGAGCACCGCCGCCATGACCACGCCGCCGATCCACAGGCCGGTACGGCTCTTGGGCGGGCGGGCGACCGGGGCGATCCGGGGACCGCCGGTCGGCACGAGCGGGTCCGGGGCGGTGGCCTGGGCCGGGATCGCCGGCACCGGCATGCCCGGTGACACCGGCATGCCGGGTGACACGGGCGCGCCGGACGAGACCGGCGCACCGGCGGACACGGGTGCCCCGGAGACCGGCTGCTGCGGCGTCATCGCCCACGGCTGCGGGCTCCACGGCAACTGCGGCGGCGACGAGACCTGCTGCGGCGGCGCGGACACCGGCGGGGGCGGCGGGAGGATCTCGGCGGTGGCGATGCGCTGGTAGTCCATGCCCAGGCTGCGGAACAGCCGCTCGGCCGCGCCGTCCTCATCGGACGGGTACGCCACCCAGGGCTGGCCGGCGGCGAAGTCGGAGTTCACGTACCGGTGGCCGCCGGGCGTCTGGGCCAGCACGTTCGCCGCGTTGGTGAACGCCTCGCGCCAGCGCTGGTCACCGGCGGCGGCTCCGTCCAGGACCGCCACGGTCAGCGCGCGGTCCTGCCCGTCGAGCGCGGCCCAGGCCCTGCCGACCTGGCACTCGCCCAGCACCTCGGTGAACCTGTACGGACCCTCCGGCTGCATGCCCCACTCCTCTGCTCACCCGCCGTGCGGATAGTACAGAGAGCACGCTCATCGGATCTCCCTGCGGTCGGGCCACCCTTGCGCGCTGAAAGTTTTCATGCATAGAGTCCTGACGTGAATGAAAGCGGTGCGGCCTCCCCCGACCGCCTGCTCGACCTGTTCCACGGCGTACGGCTCACCCCGACCCAGCGCCGCATCGCCCACTGCCTGGTGCGGCACGCGGGCGCGGCGGCGTACCTGTCCGCCGCCGAGGTGGCCGAGCTGGCCGGCGTCAGCCAGCCGTCGGTGACCCGGTTCGCCATGGCGCTCGGGCACGACGGCTACCCCGCGCTGCGCCGCCGCCTGCGGGAACTGACCGTCACCGGGTCGGCCGGACCGGCTGCCGGCAACGCCCTGCAACGGGCGGTGCACGCCGAGCGGGACAATCTCGACCGGCTCGCCGCGCAGCTCGCCGACGCCGACCGGGTCGCCGAGGTCGGGAAGCTGCTGGCGGCCAGTCGTCCGCTGCCGGTGCTCGGGCTGCGCGCCGCCGCGCCGCTGGCCGCGTACTTCGCGTACTTCGCCGCCAAGGTGCACCCGGACGTGCGGGTCCTCGACGACGGCGGCAGCATGCTGGTCGACCGCCTGGACCAGGCGGCGGCGGCCGGCGCGACGGCGCTGCTGGCGTTCGTGCTGCCCCGCTACCCCCGGGAGACCCTGGACGCGCTGCGCGAGGCCCGGGACGCCGGACTGACCGTCGTGGCGATCACCGACTCGCCGGTGAGCCCGGCCACCGAGCACGCCCAGGTGGTGCTGCCCGCCGCCGTCGGCGCCGACCTGGTCTTCGACCTGCACACCGCACCGATGACGCTGGCCATGGTGGTGCTCCAGGCGATCTGCGACGCCGCACCGGCCGAGACCCAGAACCGGCTCGAGGCGTTCGAGTCGTCCGCCGCCCGCCGCCAGTTGTTCCTCGGCTGAGAGGAGTACGAGATGTACCAGCCCGTCCGCGCCGCTCGCGGCACCGCACGCACCGCGAAGGGGTGGCCGCAGGAGGCCGCCCTGCGGATGCTGATGAACAATCTCGACCCGGAGGTGGCCGAGCGCCCCGAGGACCTGGTGGTCTACGGCGGCACCGGCAAGGCGGCCCGGGACTGGCCGTCGTACCACGCGCTGGTGCGCACGCTGACCGAGCTGCGCGACGACGAGACGATGCTCGTGCAGTCCGGCCGGCCGGTCGGCGTGATGCGGACCCACGAGTGGGCGCCGCGTGTGCTGCTGGCCAACTCCAACCTGGTCGGCGACTGGGCCACCTGGCCGGAGTTCCGCCGGCTGGAGTCGCTCGGCCTGACCATGTACGGGCAGATGACCGCCGGTTCCTGGATCTACATCGGCACCCAGGGCATCCTCCAGGGCACGTACGAGACGTTCGCCGCTGTCGCCGCCAAGCGCTTCGAGGGCACGCTCGCCGGCACGCTGACGCTCACCGCCGGCTGCGGCGGGATGGGCGGGGCGCAGCCGCTCGCGGTCACCATGAACGGCGGCGTCTGCCTGATCGTGGACGTGGACCGGTCCCGGCTGGAGCGGCGGGCACACGACCGCTACCTCGACGAGATCGCCGACTCGCTCGACGACGCGGTCGAGCGGGCCCTCGCGGCGAAGCGGGACCGGCGGGCGCTCAGCGTCGGCGTGGTCGGCAACGCCGCCACCGTCTTCCCGGAGCTGCTGCGCCGGGGCGTCGCCATCGACGTCGTGACCGACCAGACCAGCGCGCACGACCCGCTGTCGTACCTGCCGGAGGGCGTGGACCTGGCCGACGCGCGGGACTACGCGGCGGCCAAGCCGGCCGAGTTCACCGACCGGGCCCGGGCGTCGATGGCGAAGCACGTGGAGGCCATGGTCGGCTTCCTGGACGCAGGCGCCGAGGTCTTCGACTACGGCAACTCGATCCGGGGCGAGGCCAAGCTCGGCGGCTACGAGCGGGCGTTCGACTTCCCCGGTTTCGTGCCCGCGTACATCAGGCCGCTGTTCTGCGAGGGCAAGGGCCCGTTCCGCTGGGCCGCCCTCTCCGGCGACCCGAAGGACATCGCCGCCACCGACCGGGCCATCCTCGACCTGTTCCCGGAGAACGAGTCCCTCGCCCGGTGGATCCGGATGGCCGGCGAGCGGATCGCGTTCCAGGGCCTGCCGGCGCGGATCTGCTGGCTCGGCTACGGCGAGCGCGACCGGGCCGGGGTGCGGTTCAACGAGATGGTCGCCTCCGGCGAGCTGAGCGCCCCGGTGGTGATCGGCCGGGACCACCTGGACTGCGGCAGCGTGGCGAGCCCGTACCGGGAGACCGAGGCGATGGCCGACGGCTCCGACGCGATCGCCGACTGGCCGCTGCTGAACGCGCTCGTCAACACCGCCAGTGGCGCGTCCTGGGTGTCCATCCACCACGGCGGCGGCGTGGGGATCGGCCGGTCCATCCACGCCGGCCAGGTCTGCGTTGCCGACGGCAGTGAGCTGGCCGGGCAGAAGATCGAGCGGGTGCTCACGAACGACCCGGCGATGGGCGTCATCCGGCACGTCGACGCCGGCTACGACGACGCGCGCGAGGTCGCCGCGCGTACCGGCGTCCGCGTCCCGATGGCCGAGGGCGACCTGTGAGCGACCTGGCGGCCCGGTTCCGGAAGCTGTGGGACGAGATCGCGCCGATCGGGCGCGACGAGGGCAGCAGCGGCTACCTGCGCTACGCGCTGACCGAACCGGAGCTGCGGCTGCGGGAGTGGTTCCACAACCAGGCCGACGCCCGCGGGATGCCGGTTCAGCAGGACGGCAACGGCAACCTGTTCGCCTGGTGGGGCGACCCGGGGGCCGGGGACGCGGTGCTCACCGGCAGCCACTTCGACTCGGTGCCGCACGGCGGCGGGTACGACGGGCCGCTCGGCATCGTCAGCGCGTTCCTCGCCGTGGACGAGCTGCGGGCCGCGGGCGTCACCCCGGACCGGCCGGTGGTGGTCGCCGCGTTCGTCGAGGAGGAGGGCGCGCGGTTCGGCGTACCCTGCCTGGGGTCTCGGCTGCTCACCGGCGAGATCGACGTCGACCGCGCGGCCGGGCTGCGCGACCAGGCCGGGACGACCTTCGCGCAGGCGCTGGGCGAGCGGCCGGCGGGCGCCGACCCGGCGCTGCTCGGCCGCTTCGCGGCCTTCGTGGAACTGCACGTCGAGCAGGGCCGCGCGCTGGTCGACCTGGACGCGCCGGTCGCTGTGGCGTCCGCGATCTGGCCGCACGGCCGGTGGCGGTTCGACTTCACCGGCGAGGGAAACCACGCGGGTACGACAAGGATGGCCGACCGCCGCGACCCGATGCTCACCTACGCGTTCACCGTGCTGGCGGCGAACAAGGAGGCCCGGCTGCGCGACGCGCACGCCACAGTGGGCCGGGTGTCGGTCGAGCCGAACGCCACGAACGCGATCCCGTCCCGGGTCACCGGCTGGCTGGACGCGCGGGCGGCCGAGGCGGAGACGCTGTACGGTCTGGTCGAGGCGGTACGCACCAAGGCCGCCGACCGGGCCGGCCGCGACGGCACCGCGCTGACCTGCACACAGGAGTCGGCGACCCCGCTCGTCGCGTTCGACCGCGGGCTGGCCGACCGGCTGGCCGCGCTGCTCGACGCGCCGGTGCTGCCCACCGGCGCCGGGCACGACGCGGGCGTGCTGGCGGCGCACCTGCCCACCGCGATGCTGTTCGTGCGCAACCCGACCGGGGTGTCGCACTCCCCCGCCGAGGCGGCCACCGACGCCGACTGCGCCGCCGGGGTGGCCGCCCTGGCCCGGGTGCTGGAGGAGCTGGCATGCCGCTGACCCGCTGGCTGGCCGAGTACGCCTGGCTGCCCGACCGCGCCGAGCCCACCCGGGACGTGCTGATCGAGGCGACCGACGGGCGGCTCACCGCTGTCACCCCGCTGACCGTGGACGGTCCGCCGACCGCCGGGGTGGAGGTGCTCGGCGACGCGGTCCGGCTGCCCGGCCTGACGCTTCCCGGCCTGGCGAACGCGCACTCACACGCGTTCCACCGGGCGCTGCGCGGGCGCACCCACGACGGGCGCGGCGACTTCTGGTCCTGGCGCAGCCTGATGTACGCCGTCGCGATCCGGCTCGACCCGGACACCTACCTGGCGCTGGCCCGCGCCGTGTACGCCGAGATGGCGCTGTCCGGAATCACCTGCGTGGGCGAGTTCCACTACCTGCACCACGGTCCCGGCGGCACCCCGTACGACGACCCGAACGCCATGTCCGCCGCGCTCGTGGAGGCCGCCGCGCACGCCGGGATCCGGCTCACGCTGCTGGACACCGCGTACCTGGCGGGGGGCGTGGACGGCGCGCCGCTGGCCGGGCCGCAACGCCGCTTCGGCGACGGTGACGCGCTGCGCTGGGCGGCGCGGGTGGACGCGTTCCGCCCGGCCGACGACCACGTCCGGCTCGGCGCGGCCATCCACTCGGTACGCGCGGTCCCGGCCGAGCAGCTCGCCACGGTGGCGGGCTGGGCCGACCGCAACGGGCTGCCGCTGCACGTGCACCTGTCCGAGCAGCCGGCCGAGAACGACGCCTGCCGCGCGGTGCACGGCTGCACCCCGACGCGGCTGCTGGCCGACCACGGCGTCCTCGGCCCGCACACCACAGCCGTGCACGCCACCCACCCGACCGCCGCCGACGTGGCGCTGCTCGGCGACAGCCGTACCCGGGTCTGCGTCTGCCCCACCACCGAACGCGACCTGGCCGACGGGGTCGGCCCGGTGCGGCGGATGGCCGACGCGGGCAGCCCGCTGAGCCTGGGCAGCGACAGTCACGCCGTGGTGAACCTGTTCGAGGAGGCCCGCGCGCTGGAGTTGGACGAGCGGCTGCGTACCCGGCGGCGGGGGCACTTCACGCCGGCCGAGCTGCTCGGCGCCGCCACCGTCGGCGGGCACGCCGCGCTGGGCTGGGGCGACGCCGGCCGGCTCGCCGTCGGGCAGCGCGCGGACCTGGTCACGGTACGGCTGGACAGCGCCCGCACCGCCGGGGTGCCGCCGGTCGGCGCGTTCTTCGCCGCCACCGCCGCCGACGTGACAAGCGTCGTGGTGGACGGCCGGCCCGTGGTGGACGGCGGCCGGCACCTCACCGTGGACGTGCCCACCGAGCTGCGGGACGCGATCGCAGCGGTGACCGCGAAGGAGGACTCGTGACGCGCGGCAGCCTGCTCGTCGACCACATCGGTGAGCTGGTCACGAACGACGGCCGCGACGGCGACCCGCTGGGTGTCCGGCGCGACGCCGCTCTGTTGATCGAGGACGGGCAGGTGGCCTGGACCGGTCCGGCCCGGCACGCGCCCGCCGCCGACCGGCGCATCGACGCCGGTGGCGCGGCGGTGCTGCCCGGCTTCGTGGACAGCCACGCCCACCTGGTCTTCGCCGGGGACCGGGCCGCCGAGTTCGCCGCCCGGATGGCCGGCGAGCGCTACACCGGCGGCGGCATCCGCACCACAGTCGGCGCCACCCGCGCCGCCTCCGACGACGACCTGCGCGCCACTGTGGGCTGGCTGCGCGCGGAGATGCTGCGGCAGGGCACCACCACGGTCGAGATCAAGAGCGGGTACGGCCTGAACGTCGCCGACGAGGCCCGCTCGCTGCGGATCGCCGCCGAGTTCACAGACGACACCACGTTCCTCGGCGCGCACGTCGTCCCCGCCGAGTACGCCGACCGCCCGGACGACTACGTGGGCCTGGTGTGCGGGCCGATGCTCGCCGCCGCCGCGCCGTACGCCCGCTGGATCGACGTGTTCTGCGAGCGGGGCGCGTTCGACGCCGACCACGCGCGGGCGATCCTCGCCTGCGGGCAGGCCGCCGGTCTGGGCGTCCGGCTGCACGCCAACCAGCTCGGCCCCGGGCCGGGCGTGCGGCTCGGCGTGGAGATGGGCGCGGCCAGCGTCGACCACTGCACCCACCTGACCGACGCCGACATCGACGCGCTGGCCTCACGACGGATCGACTGCATGTGCGCCGAGGGCAACCACACGGCCACCGTCGCCACGCTGCTGCCCGGGGCGGAGTTCTCCACCCGGTCGCCCTATCCGGACGCCCGGCGGCTGCTCGACGCGGGCGTCACCGTCGCGCTGGCGACCGACTGCAACCCCGGCTCGTCGTACACGTCGTCGATGCCGTTCTGCGTCGCGCTCGCCGTACGCGAGATGGGGATGACCCCGGCGGAGGCGGTGTGGGCCGCGACCGCCGGCGGGGCGGCGGCGCTGCGCCGCACCGACGTGGGACGGCTGACCCCCGGGGCGCGGGCCGACCTGATCATCCTCGACGCCCCGTCCCACCTGCACCTGGCCTACCGGCCGGGGGTGCCACTGATCCGCCAGGTCCTGCACAACGGAGTACCGCGATGACCACCGTGACCATCCTGTCCACCGGCGTCACCGCCGCCGACGTGCTCGCGGTGGCCCGCGGCACCGCCAAGGTCGTGCTCGACCCGGCCGCCACCGAGGCGATGGCGACCAGCCGCTCCATCGTGGACCGCATCGAGGCGGCCGGGCGGCCGGTGTACGGCGTCTCCACCGGCTTCGGCGCGCTGGCGAACACGTTCGTGGCCCCGGAGCGCCGGGCCGAGCTCCAGCACGCGCTGATCCGCTCGCACGCCGCCGGGGTGGGCGCGCCGATGCCGCGCGAGGTGGTACGCGCCATGATGCTGCTGCGGATCCGCTCGCTGGCGCTCGGCCGCTCCGGGGTACGCCCGCTGGTCGCCGAGGCGCTCGTGGAACTGCTCAACCACGAGGTGACCCCGTGGGTGCCCGAGCACGGCTCGCTCGGCGCATCCGGCGATCTGGCGCCGCTGGCGCACTGCGCGCTGGTGCTGCTCGGCGAGGGCTGGGTGCTCGGCCCGGCCGGTGACCGCATTCCGGCCGCCGACGCGCTGCGCCGGGTCGGGCTCGAGCCGGTATCGCTGGCCGCCAAGGAGGGGCTGGCGCTGATCAACGGCACCGACGGCATGCTCGGCATGCTGCTGCTCGCCGTCGCCGACGCCCGGCACCTGTTCGCCATGGCGGACGTGACGGCGGCGCTGGCCATCGAGGCGATGCTCGGCTCGGAGCGGCCGTTCCTGCCCGAGCTGCACGCGATCCGCCCGCATCCCGGCCAGGCCGCGTCGGCGGCGAACATCCACCGGCTGTTGCAGGGCTCGGCGGTGATGGACTCGCACCGCGACGACCTGGCGCACGCGGTGCAGGACGCGTACTCGATGCGGTGTGCGCCGCAGGTGGCCGGCGCGGCCCGGGACACACTCGACTTCGTCGAGGTGATCGCGGGCCGGGAACTGCTGTCGGTGGTGGACAACCCGGTGGTGCTGCCGGACGGGCGGGTCGAGTCGACAGGCAACTTCCACGGCGCGCCGCTCGGCTTCGCCGCCGACTACCTGGCCATCGCCGCCGCCGAGGTGGGCGCGATCGCCGAACGCCGGGTGGACCGGCTGCTGGACGTCACCCGCTCCCGGGAGCTGCCCGCGTTCCTGTCCCCCGACGCCGGGGTGAACTCCGGGCTGATGATCGCCCAGTACACCGCCGCCGGGATCGTGGCGGAGAACCGCCGGCTGGCCGCGCCCGCCTCGGTCGACTCGCTGCCCACCAGCGGCATGCAGGAGGACCACGTCTCGATGGGCTGGGCGGCCACCAAGAAGCTGCGCACGGTGCTGGACAACCTGACCAGCCTGCTCGCGGTGGAGCTGCTGGCGGCCGTACGCGGGCTCCAGCTCCGCGCGCCGCTCACGCCGTCACCGGCCGGGCGGGCCGCGCTCGACGTGCTCGGCGGCACCATCGGCGAGCCGGGACCGGACGTGTTCCTCGCGCCGCTGATGGAGGCGGCGCGGGACGTGGTACGCGGTCCGGAGCTGCGCGCGGCGATCGAACGGGAGATCGGCCCGCTCGGCTGAGCGGGCCGGTCGGGGCGCTCCGGCCGCGCGCGCGTGCGGCGCTGCGGCCGGGCGGCCGGGCGGCCGGCGGGAGCGGATCAGGCGGGCGGGAGCACCTTCGCGACCAGCTTGGCCAGCTCCCGCAGCGCCTTGCCACGGTGACTGACCGCGTCCTTCTCCTCGGGCGTCAGCTCCGCGTTGGTCCGTTCCTGCCCGTCACCGAGGAAGATCGGGTCGTAGCCGAAGCCGCCGTCGCCGCGCGGCGCGCGCAGCAGCCGACCGGACTGGCGGCCGTCGACCAGGTGCTCCTTGCCGCCCGGCAGCACCAGCGCGACGGTGCAGACGAACGCGGCGCCCCGGTGCTCGTCCGGCACGTCGCCGATCTGGTCCAGCACGAGCTGGAGGTTGGCGTGGTCGTCGCCGTGCCGGCCGGACCAGCGGGCGCTGAACACACCCGGCATGCCGTTGAGCGCGTCCACCGCCAGCCCCGAGTCGTCGGCGATGGTCGGCAGGCCGGTGCGCCGGCAGCCCTCCCGCGCCTTGATCAGCGCGTTCTCACCGAAGGTGAGGCCGGTTTCCGGCAGCTCCGGGTACTCCTCGACGTCGTCGAGCCCGAGCAGGGCGATCCGGTGCGCGCCGAGCGCGCCGTCCAGGATCCGCTGGAGCTCGACCAGCTTCTTCCGGTTCCGGGTGGCGAGCAGCACCTTGTTCATGACGAGAGCGCCTTCCGCTGCGCGTCGGCCAGTTCCAGGCAGCCCGCCACGCCCAGGTCGAGCAGCGCGTCGAGCTGGTCGCGGGCGAAGACGCCCGCCTCGCCCGTACCCTGCACCTCGACGAAGTCGCCGGTGCCGGTGCAGACCACGTTCATGTCGACCTCGGCGGTGACGTCCTCGGCGTAGCAGAGGTCGAGCATCGCCTCGCCGCCGATCACCCCGACGCTCACCGCGGCCACCGAGCGGTGCATCACCTTCTCCACCTTGCCCGCCAGCGCCTTGCGCTCGGCCAGCCAGGTCACCGCGTCGTGCAGCGCGACGTACGCGCCGGTGATCGCGGCGGTACGGGTACCGCCGTCGGCCTGGAGCACGTCGCAGTCCAGCACGATCGAGTTCTCGCCGAGCGCCTTGAGGTCGACGCAGGCGCGCAGGCTGCGGCCGATCAGCCGGGAGATCTCGTGGGTCCGCCCGCCGACCTTGCCGCGGACGCTCTCCCGGTCCGAGCGGGTGTTCGTGGCCCGGGGCAGCATCGCGTACTCGGCAGTCACCCAGCCCAGCCCAGAACCCTTGCGCCAGCGGGGCACGCCCTCGGTGACGCTCGCCGTGCAGAGGACCCGGGTCGCGCCGAACTCGACGAGCACCGAGCCCTCCGGGTGGGTGCTCCAGCCCCGGGTCAGGGTCACCGGTCGGAGTTGGTCGGGCCGCCGCCCGTCAGGTCGCGCCATGCCTGCACCCTATGCGGTGCGGTGATCGCACCGCCCGCGGGTGCCCGCCGAGGAGGACCGGCCGCCGCCGGGCTCAGATCTCGTAGCAGGCGCCGGGCCGCACCACGTCCAGCGGCCCGGCGTACGCCCCGGCCGCCGCCTCCACCGTCTGCGACTCGCTGCCCCAGGCCGGTACGAGATGGGTGAGCAGGAGCCGGCCCACGCCCGCCTTGGTGGCCGCCTCGCCGGCCTCCCGGCCGGTCAGGTGCAGGTCCGGCGGGTTCTCCACGCCGTCCATGTAGCTCGCCTCGCAGAGGAACACGTCGGCGTCCTGGGCCAGGCGCAGCAGCGCCTCACAGGGCGCGGTGTCGGCGGAGTAGCAGAACACCCGGCCGCCGTGCTCCAGCCGCACCCCGTACGTCTCGACCGGGTGGTTCATCCGGTCGACGGTGACGCTGAACGGGCCGATCGGAAACGTGCCCGGCTGGAGACCGTAGAACTGGTAGACGTCCTCCACCGAGCCCTCCTCCTGCCCGTACGCCATGGCGAGCCGGTCGGGCGCGCCGGAGGGGGCGTACATCGGCAGGGGCGGGTACGGGCCGTCCGGCGCGTACCGGCGCACCACCACGTAGGACACGGCGTCGAACATGTGGTCGCAGTGCAGGTGGGTGAGGAGGACGGCGTCGGGGGCGTGCAGCCCGACGTAGCGCTGGAGCGTGGAGAGCGACCCCACCCCGAAGTCGATCAGAAGCCGGAAGCCCTCGGCTTCCATGAGATAGGCCGAGCAGGGGGATTCGGGCCCCGGGAAGCTGCCCGCGCAGCCGAGGACGGTCAGTCTCATCCGGTGGCCTCGATCTCACGATGAGTAGTCGATGCGCCGGCGGCGGCGCCGCCGATGATCTCTACCGACGCGCTCGCCACGCTGCGCAGCCTACGCGTCGCCCCGGTCGAGCAAGAATCATCTGCCGGAAGTTGTCATCAACGTGACACCCATACACGTCCGCTCCGGACGAGACCGGCGATCCGGCCGGCGGGCACGCCACCGACCGGACCGGCCATCGGTCCGTCAGGCCCAGAGCTGACCGTCCAGGGCCTCCTCCGCGTCGGCGAGGGTGCCGCCGTACGCGCCGGTCGAAAGGTATTTCCAGCCGCCGTCACAGACCACGAACGCCACGTCCGCGCGGCGGCCGTCGCGGACCGCCTCGTGCGCCACCGCGAGTGCGGCGTGCAGGATGGCGCCGGTGGAGAACCCGGCGAAGATGCCCTCCACCTCGACGAGCTGACGGGTACGCAGCACCGCGTCCCGGGTGCCCACGGAGAAGCGGCGGGACAGCACCCCGGCGTCGTACAGCTCGGGCACGTAGCCCTCGTCGATGTTGCGCAGACCGTAGACCAGCTCGCCGTAGCGCGGCTCGGCCGCCACGATCTGGATGCCTTCGACCTTCTCCCGCAGGAAGCGCCCGGTGCCCATGAGCGTGCCGGTGGTGCCCAGCCCGGCCACGAAGTGGGTGATGCCCGGCAGGTCCTGGAGCAGCTCCGGCCCGGTCGTCTCGTAGTGCGCCCGGGCGTTCGCCTCGTTGCCGTACTGGTAGAGCATCACCCAGTCCGGGTGCTCGGCGGAGATCTGCTTCGCGGTCGCGACCGCCTGGTTCGAGCCACCCGCGGCCGGCGAGAAGATGATCTCCGCGCCGTACATGCGGAGCAGTTGCACCCGCTCGGTGGAGACGTTCTCCGGCATCACGCAGACCAGGCGGTAGCCGCGCAGCTTCGCCACCATGGCCAGCGAGATGCCGGTGTTGCCGCTCGTCGGCTCCAGGATCGTGTCACCCGGACGCAGCCGGCCGGACTCCTCGGCCGCGCGGACCATGAACAGCGCCGCGCGGTCCTTGATGCTGCCGGTCGGGTTCCGGTCCTCCAGCTTGGCCCAGAGCCGAACCGGCGGCGCCCCGGCGGGAGCCGTCGGCGAGAGCCGGGGCAGCCCGACCAGCGGGGTGCCGCCACACGCGTCGAGCAGGCTGTCGTACCGCGCCATCGCAGGCCCCCCTCAGCGGGCGGCGCGCGTGGAGACCGCGTGCGAGGCGATCGCCGCGGCGGCCGCGAAGCCGAACGCGCCACCGGCCACGGCCGGCAGGACGGTCACGCTGTCGCCGTCGTTGAGCTTGGCGTCGAGCGCGCCGAGGAAGCGGACGTCCTCGTCGTTGACGTAGACGTTGACGAACCGGTGCAGCGCGCCCGCGTCGGTGACCAGGCGCGCCTTCAGGCCGCCGTGCCGAGAGTCCAGGTCGGCGATCAGATCGGCGAGCGTGTCGCCGCTGCCCTCGACGACCTTCGCGCCGCCGGTGTAGCTGCGCAGGATGGTGGGAATGCGAACCTCGATAGCCATGATGTCTCGTGCTCCTCGTTCGGGATCGTGCCAGGTGACGGGAAAAGGAAGGTGCCGGCGCTGAAGGTCAGCGGTCGGAACACTCGTAGTCGACCGTCGCCGGGCTCTGCCCGAACATGTAGGACTGGACGGCGTTCGGGTCCACGGCGGCATCCACGATCTTCACCGGTTCCTCGGTGATCACGCCGTCGACGATCCGGAAGGAGCGGATCTCCTCGGTGTCGGGCTCGCGGGTCGAGACGAGCAGGTAGTGCGCGCCCGGCTCGCCGGCGAAGGAGACGTCCGTACGCGACGGGTAGGCTTCCGTCGCGGTGTGCGAGTGGTAGATGACGACCGGTTCCTCGTCGCGGTCGTCCATCTCGCGCCACACCCGCAACTGCTCCATCGAGTCGAACTCGTAGAACGTCATGGAGCGGGCGGCGTTGTCCATCGGGATGTGCCGGGTCGGGGTGTCACTGCCGACGGGGCCGGCGACCACGCCGCACGCCTCGTCCGGGTGGTCCCGACGCGCGTGGGCGACGATCGCGTCGATGATCGACCGGTCGATGCTCAGCACGCCGCCAAGCCTAGCGCCTGGTCGTCCCGGACTGCGAGGTGGCAACCGTCACCACTCAGTCGATGAGCGCGTTGAGCAGGGATTCCTGGAGATATCCGAGATAGGCGTAGACCGACAGTTGGAACACCCGGGACGAACCCGGGTCCGCGGCCACCGCGTCGTCGAGTTCCTCACCCAGGTCGGTGCCGTCCTTGATCTCCAGGCGTACGCCCATCGCGAGCCGGGCGTCGTTGAGCGCGCGCAGCCACGCCTCGGCCGCCTCCGCGTCCAGCCGCACCTCGCCGCCGGCGTCCCCGTCGGGCAGCGCGGCGAGGACGGCGCCCGCCTGGTCGATCTTGCCGGTCTTGAGATCGCCCTCGGTGTAGCGGCGGAACTCGGCCGTGCCGGCGTCGTCGTCCGGATAGACGTCGGGGAAGAGCCGCCCGACCACCGGATCGCTGTGGTCGAAGCCGTCGGTCAGCAGGCCGACCACCTCGTTGGCGACCTTGCGCAGCACCCGGACCTCGTCCACGGCGAACGTGGCCACGTAGTGGTCGCCGCGGCGGCGGAACATGCTCATGAGCGGTCCACCGTCGCCCACAGCCCGTACGCGTGCAGCTGCGCCGCGTCGTGCTCCATCCGCTCCCGGGCGCCGCTGGAGACCACGGCCTTGCCCTTGTGGTGCACGTCCAGCATGAGCCGCTCCGCCTTCTCCCGGCTGTACCCGAAGAGCTTCTGGAACACCCAGGTCACATACGTCATCAGGTTGACCGGATCGTCCCAGACGATGGTCACCCATGGCCGGTCGGAGACCGGCACCTCTTCGGTGTCCGGCGTCTCGACCGGCGCAACCTGTGGAGCCGCCATGCCCCCCATCGTGCCACCGGATCCGGGGAACCGATGAACCGGAACGGCGCGGCGGTCGTCGTCACCCGCCCGGGCCGCGTACGCGAGCCCGGGTCGCCGTGTGCCGGCGGCGTCGTCAGGCAAGCAGGATGCCGTGGTCGACAGCATCGGCGAGCACCGAGCCGAGCGAGAGACGGATCACCTCGAAGCGGCGGGCCACCTCGCGGGACAGTTCGAGTTCGACCTCGCGCAGCGCGCGCTGGGCCCAGGAGCGAGCGGCGTTCGGGTCGTTGTTGCCGGGTGCCCGCCAGTGCTGCCAGCAGCCACCGTTGAGGGCGACGCCGACCGGCGGGAGCACCTCGTCGCGCTGCGCGCCGGGCAGCCCGGCCAGCGCGTCCATGGCACCGGCGCCGGTGAGCCCGGCGACCCCGGCCGTGCTGGTCACCAGGAGCACCCGGTCCAGCTCGGGGGCGTCCGGGTGGTCGGCCAGGCCCCAGCGCACCGCGTGGGTGATGCGCCGGCGTACGCCCTCGGCCAGCGGCGCGCCGAAGACCCGGGCGGCGGCCTCGTCGACCAGCCCTCGCACCGCCTCGTCGCACTGTGCCGTGGCGAGCAGCGACAGCGCCTCCAGCTCCCGGTCGAGCATCTGCGGCAGGCCGGCGCAGCCGACCCCGAAGACGATCTCCTGCACCACCCGCAGGTGGATGTTCGCAAGTTCCAGGGCGAGGTGCTGGCGGATCCGGCGGGCGCAGGCACGGGCCTGACGGTCGATCCGGTCGGCCAGTTCGCCCGGCTCGACGCCGGCGAGCACCGGCACCCGGCCGTGCGCGCCGGACGGCACCGGCGGGCTGGCGCTGCCGCGGCGCAGCACCTCGTCGGCGGCCCAGTTCACCAGCGCGCGGCGCAGGTGCGGCAGCTCGGCGCGGCGGGCCGGGAACCACCGGGCCGGGGTCAGCGCCGGCACCGCGGCCAGCAGCGCCGCGCGGTGCGCCTCGATGGAGACCGACACCGGGTCGAGCCGCCGGGCGGACCCGGTCCGGCCGGACGACGGCACGTCCGGCGTCCGGACGGCGTCGCCCGGCGCCGGGCCCGTCAGGCCGGGCGTGACGGCGAAGAACACCTCGACGCGGGCACGCGCCACCTCGGCGAGCAGGTGCAGTTCGGCCGCGCTGAACGCCTGGTCGGCGGAGATCACGAAGAGCAGCGCGCCGGCCCGGCCGACGGCGTCGCGCAGCACCCGGCCGCCGGCCACACCGAGCGTGCCGGTGTCCGGCGTGTCGACCACCGCGAAGTGCCGCAGCAGCGGATCGGGCAGGCTCAGTTCGACCCGGCGCGGCGGGCGGGCCAGCGCCGGGCCGGCCGCGAGCGGGTCGGCGCCGTAGGCGTGCGGCTGGCGGTAGCCCGGGACGTACGCGGCGCGGGTGGCGGTGGCGGCGTGCTGGACCAGCAGGTTGCTGCCCGGCGGCACGGCGAGCGTCGCGGCCTCGATCCCGAGCAGGCCGGCGATCAGCTCACGCCGGTTCGCGCCGGCCGGACCGGCGACGACCACCGCCATCGGCTCGTCCGGCCGGGGTTCGGTCACCCCGAGCCGGGTCGGCAGCGGGGCGCATCCGGAGGGCTCGGCCTGACTGTGCGGGTCGGGCACGTCGACCGAAGGGAGCGAACCTGGTGTCATCAGGTGGGCCTCCCGGTCGGGCGACCGGGGTATCGGTCGCGGGTCTCCCCTGGTTGCAGGGGCTGCCGGAAGAGTACGGGTGTCGGCCATCCGACAGCCAACATGTCCGGTACTCACGGGTAATGGACAGATTACTCAACTTCGCTGCGTGACGGTACGCACGCGGACGGAACATGGTCGATATGCTGCGTCGATGAGTAGGTGGGAGTTCGTCGGCCGTACGGATGAACTCAACCGTCTGTTGTCGGCGGTCGGCGGCCCGGAGGGGCGCGGGTTGCTCTTCAGCGGCGACGCCGGGGTCGGCAAGAGCCGGCTGCTGCGCGAGGGGGTGGCCGCGCTCTCCCCCGAGCGGTACGCGATCTGGTCCATCGCGGCCAGTGCCACCACCGCCGCGCTGCCGTTCGGCGGGCTGGTCCAGGTGCTCCCCGCCTCGCAGCCGCAGGGCCTGTCCCCCGCCGGCATCCTGCGCTGGGCCATGGACGTGCTCCAGGAACAGGCCGCCGGCCGGCCCGTCGTGCTCGCCATCGACGACGCGCACCTGCTGGATCCACCGTCGGCGGCGCTCGTGCACCTGGTCGCCCGGTCGGAGAACGCCTACGTGATCGGGACGCTGCGCAACGGCGAACAGGTCCCGCTGCCGATCCGCGCACTCTGGACGGACGACCTCGTCGACCTGGTCGAGCTGGGCCCGCTGTGCCGCAGCGAGACCACCGGGCTGCTCGCCGCCATCCTCGGTGGGCCGGTCGACGCCTGTTCCTCGGACCGGCTGTTCCAGCTCTCCGCCGGCAACCCGCTGCTGCTGCGGGAGCTGGTGCTGGCCGCCGACGACGCGCTGAACCGCAGGTACGGGATCTGGACCTGGACCGGCCGGCTGGGGCTGGCACCCAACCTCACCGAACTCATCGACACGCGGATCGGCCAGCTCACCCCCGGCGTCCGGGGAGTCGTCGAGCTGGTCGCCTTCGGCGAGCCGCTGGGCCTGCAACTGCTGGAACGGGCGGTCGACCCGGCGGACGTGGAGACGGCCGAGGAACGCGGGCTCATCACGCTGGTGCACGACGACCGGCGGCTCAACGTCCGCCTGGCGCACCCGCTCTACGGCGAGGTGATGCGACGGCGCTGCCCGGTCAGCCGCACCCGCCGCCTCCAGGCCACCCTGGCCGGGCTGCTGGAGCAGGTGGGCAAGCGCCGCCGGGAGGACCTGCTGCGCGTCGCGGTGTGGCGGCTCGACTCGGGTACGGCGCAGGACGTGGGCCTGCTGCTCGAAGCGGCGGTGCAGGCGTTCGGCCGGTACGACGTGCCGCTGGCCACCCGGCTGGCCCGGGCCGCGCTGGAGGCCGGCGGCGGCACGGACGCGGCGGAACTGCTCGCCACCATCCTGATGTTCGGCGACCGGCCGGACGAGGCGATCGGCGTGCTCGACCAGGTCGCCGGCGAGATCCACGACGACCGGCGGCGCAGCCGGTGGCTGACCGTCCGGGGCATGGTCAGCTACTGGGGGCTCAACCGCGAGTCCACGGTGGAGGAGATCGCCGCGCGTGCCGAGGAGCTGGACGACCCGGCCGACCGGGCCCGGGTACGCGCGTTCGAGGCCATCATGCGGCTGCACCGGCTCGACGTCGACGTCGCGGTACGGCTGGCCCAGGAGGTGCTGGACCGGCCGGCCGCCCCGATGGCCGCCCGGGAGCTGGCCCGCTGCACGCTCGCCCACCTCCAGGCCGCCCAGGGGCAGTACCAGCTCAGCACCACCGCGATCGCCCGGGTGCAGGCCGAGGCGGCGTGCTGGCGGGCCGACATGCCCTACCTCCAGCTCGCCATGGAACTGGCCCGGGGCACCCGGCTGACGCTCTCCGGCGACCTGCCCGGCATCGACGCGATCGTCGCCGACGAGTTCGCCGACCTGGCGGGCGCCGGCGACTTCCGGCTCGGCACCGGCTACCTGGCCATCCTGCAGGCGTACGCGGCGCGGCTGCGCGGGCGCGGCGACGACGCGCTGCGGACCAGCCTGGAGGCGTGCGCGGTGCTCGCCACCAGCCGGGTGTACGCGGGCCTCGCGCACGCCGAGCGAGCCCAGGCCGCCGCGCTGCGCGGAGACGCGACGCACGCGGCCGAGGCGATGGCCGAGGCGGACCGGACGCACGCGCCGGGCATGGCGGTGCTCTACCCGTGGCTGGAACAGGCCCGGGGCGCGGTCCAGGCCGCCACGGGCGACCTGCCGGGGGCCACCAAGCACCTGTGCGCGCTCGCCGACCGGCTGCGTGAGGACGGCCTGGCCGGGCACGAGCTGCTCGTACTGCTCGACCTGGTCCGGCTGGACCAGGCCGCCGCGCCGGTCGGCCCGACCTGCACCGACGGTGGCCGGCGCACCGTGGCGCAACGCCTGGCCGAACTCTCCGAGCAGGTCGACGGCGTGCTGCCGCCGCTCGTCGCCCGGTTCGGCCGGGCCGCCGTCGACGGCTCCCCGGAGGCGCTGCTCGCCGTCGCCGACGGCTTCGCCGACCGGGAGCTGACCGTGTACGCGGCCGAGGCGACCGCGCTGGCGCTGCACCGGACGCGACACGTCCGCGCCGGCGCCACCGGGCCGATCCGGGACCGCCTGGCCGATCTGCTGCGCCGCTGCGACGAGATCTCCACCCCGGCGCTGCGGCTGCTGCGCCCCACGCTGAGCGAACGGGAGTGGGAGATCGCCCGGCTGGCCGCCGACGGTGTGACCAGCCGCGCCATCGCCGAACGGCTCTTCCTGTCCACGCGCACGGTGGAGAACCACCTCCAGCGCGTCTACAGCAAACTCGGCGTCGCCGGGCGCGGCGAGTTGCGGGCCGCACTGCGGTCCATGCCGGGGCACGACGGCGCGGACCCGGGCTGAACTCTAGGCTGGGGCGGTGAGCTCCCTTCGCCCCGCGCTGCTGACCGACCACTACGAGCTGACCATGGTCAGCGCGGCCCTGCGTGACGGCACGGCCGACCGACGCTGCGTCTTCGAGGTGTTCAGCCGGCGGCTGCCGGCCGGGCGTCGGTACGGCGTGGTCGCCGGAACCGGCCGGCTGATCGAGATGATCCGCGACTTCCGGTTCGACCCGGCGGAGATCGACTTCCTGCGCCGTACCGGAGTGGTGGACGAGCCGGCCGCGCAGTGGCTGGCCGACTACCGGTTCACCGGCGACGTCGACGGCTACGCCGAGGGCGAGCTGTTCTTCCCCGGCTCCCCGATCCTCACCGTGTCCGGCACGTTCGCCGAGTGCGTGGTGCTGGAGACGCTCGTGCTCTCCGTGCTCAACCACGACTGCGCGGTCGCCGCCGCCGCGGCCCGGATGGTCACCGCCGCCCGGGGCCGGGCGCTGATCGAGATGGGCTCCCGCCGGGCACACGAGGAGGCCGCCGTCGCCGCGGCGCGGTCCGCCTACCTGGCCGGGTTCCGGTTCACCTCCAACCTGGCCGCCGGGCAGCGCTACGGCATCCCCACCGCGGGCACCGCCGCACACGCCTTCACGCTCCTGCACGACGACGAGCGGACCGCGTTCGCCTCCCAGGTCGCCACGCTGGGCAAGGACACCACGCTGCTCGTCGACACGTACGACATCGCCCAGGGCATCCGCAACGCGATCGCGGTGGCCGGGCCGGAGCTGCGGGCGGTCCGGATCGACTCCGGCGACCTCGCCGTGATCGCCCAGCAGTCCCGGGAGCTGCTCGACTCGCTCGGCGCCACCGAGACGAAGATCATCGTCTCGGGCGACCTCGACGAGTACGCCATCGCCGCGCTCGCCGCCGAACCGGTCGACATGTACGGCGCCGGCACCGCTGTGGTGACCGGCTCCGGGGCACCCACCGCCGGCCTGGTCTACAAGCTGGTCGAGGTGGAGGGGCGGCCGGTGGTCAAGCGCTCCGAGCACAAGGCCACCATCGGTGGCCGGAAGGTCGCGGTCCGCCGGCACAAGCCGACCGGCACCGCCACCGAGGAGGTCATCGTGCCGCAGGGCGTACCGGACCGGCAGCCGAACGACCGGTTGCTCCAGCACTCGTACGTGGTGTCGGGCGAGCCGGAGACGCTGCCCACGCTGGAGGAGTCCCGGGACCACCTGCGCCAGTGCCTGATCTCGATCCCGTGGGAGGGGCTCAAGCTCTCCGCCGGGGATCCCGCCGTACCGGTGACCGTCGTACCCGCGAGCTGAGGAGGAACCCGTCAGATGGCGAACGCCCTGATCATCGTGGACGTGCAGAACGACTTCTGCGAGGGCGGCTCCCTCGCGGTCGGCGGCGGAGCCGGAGTGGCAGCGGGCATCTCCCGGCTGCTCGCCGCCGAGCCCGACCGGTGGGACCACGTGGTCGCGACGAAGGACTACCACATCGACCCGGGCGCGCACTTCGGCGACCCGCCGGACTACGTCGACTCCTGGCCCCGGCACTGCGTGGTCGGCACCGCCGGTTCCGAGTTCCACAGCGAGCTGGCGACCGACCGGGTGGAGGCGATCTTCCACAAGGGCGAGCACGCGGCCGCGTACTCCGGTTTCGAAGGCCACGCCACCGACGGCGAGTGCCTGGCCGACTGGCTGCGGCGGCACGGCGTGGACCAGGTCGACGTGGTGGGCATCGCCACCGACCACTGCGTGCGCGCGACCGCCCTGGACGCCGCCCGGGAGGGCTTCCGGACCACTGTGCTGCTCGACCTGACCGCCGCCGTCGCGCCGGGCACGCTCGACGTCGCGCTGCGGGCGCTGGACGGCGCCGGGGTGACCATGGTGGGCGAGCCTGTGATCACCGCCGCTTGACCGGATAATCGCTTGCGGGTGTCCTACCCCGGCCCCAGGATGGCGCCGGAGGTACGGACCGTCGTGAACCTGAAGCCTTACCGGGAGGCGCTCGCCCTACCCGGTCTCCGATCGTTGCTGCTGGTGTCGGTCCTGGCCCGCGTGCCGCTGACCGCCACCGGGGTGACGCTCACCTTCTACGTGGTGCTCGACCTGGGCCGCGGCTACGGCGCCGCCGGCCTGGTCGGCGCCGCGTCGACGATCGGCGCGGCGGTCGGCGCCCCGCTGCTCGGGCGGCTCATCGACCGCCGAGGGCTCCGGCCGGTGCTGGTGCTCACCACAGTCGCCGAGGCGCTGTTCTGGTCCGCCGCGCCCACGCTGCCGTACCCGGTGCTGCTGCCCGCCGCGTTCCTCGCCGGCCTGCTCGCCCTGCCGATCTTCTCGATGATCCGCCAGTCGATCGCCGCGCTCGTGCCGGTGGAGAAGCGCCGACCCGCGTACGCGCTGGACTCGATCGCGATGGAGCTGTCGTTCATGGTCGGCCCGGCGCTCGCCGTCGCCCTGGCCACCGCCGTCACGCCGCGCCTGACGCTCTGGGCGGTCGGCGCCGGGATCGTCGGCTCCGGCATCTGTTTCTGGCTGCTCAACCCGCCGGTCCGCGCCGCCGACGAGCAGGCCGGGCCGCAGCGCCCGGTGCACCGCCGCGAGTGGCTCACCCCGCGTCTGCTCGCCGTACTGGCGGTCAGCCTCGCCGGCACGCTGGTGCTCGGCGGCACCGACGTCGCAGTGGTCGCCGTGCTCCGCGCCAGCGGCGAGATCGGCTGGACCGGCGCCGTGCTCGCCGCCTGGGCGGTCGCCTCACTGGTGGGCGGCTTCGCCTACGGCGCGGTACGCCGCTCGTTCTCCCCGCTGGCGCTGATGGCCGCGCTGAGCCTCGCCACCATCCCGGTCGGGCTGGGCGGGTCGCACTGGTGGCTGCTCTGTCTCGCGCTGATCCCGGCCGGAGCGCTCTGCGCCCCCACCCTCGCGTCCACCTCCGACGCGGTCAGCCGGCTGGCCCCGCCCTCCGTCCGGGGCCTGGCCATGGGCCTGCACGGCTCGGCCGTGACAGTGGGCATCGCGCTCGGCGCACCGCTGGCCGGTGCGGTCATCGACGCGACGGCACCCGTGTGGGGCTTCGTGGTCACCGGTGCGATCGGCGCGCTGGTGGCGCTGGCGGTGCTCCCGATCGAGCTGCGCCACCGCCGCACCGCAGCCGTCACCCCAGCCCTCACCCCCGACCCGGCCCCCGCGCCCTTGTAGCCCTCGGCCTCCGCGCCCGCCCTCGGCCTCCGCGCCCGCCCTCGGCCTCCGCCCCCGCCCCGCCCTCCCGAAGTTGACCAAGGAGTTCACGTCCTCCCCAGCGGCGTAGACCGCCCCAAACCCCTTGATCACCGGACGCGGCAGGGGCGTCATCGGGCCTCCCCCGGGCGTGATCAAGGAGTTTGTGTCCCGTCAGCGCGACCAACTGCCACAAACTCCTTGATCACCGCCATCAGCACGAGGGCGCGGGCGGGCACTCCAGGTGTGATCGAGAGTTCGTGCCCTCACCAGCGCGGTGCACCGCCCAAACGCCGTGATGACCGTCCGCCCGCACGGCATCCAGGCGGGCCTTCCCGGGGCGGTGATCAAGGAGTTTGTGTCCGCGCCGGCCCGCTGAATTGCCACAAACTCCTTGATCACGGGGCGCCGCGCGGCGCTGGACCCACCCCGGCCTGACCCGCACGTCTGCTCCAAGGCGGCCCGGGCTAGCCCAACCCGGGCTGGGCTGACCTGGTCGCTGGTCCGACCCGGTGCCTGGTCCGGTGATCATGAAGTTAGCGGGGACAAAACGGACGCCGATCGCCGCCAACTTCATGATCGACGCGAGGGGACGCACGCGGAGGGGGCGCGGGCGGAGGGAGCGCGGGCGGAGGGAGCGCACGCGGAGGGAGCGCACGCGGAGGGAGCGCACGCGGAGGGAGCGCACGCGGAGGGAGCGCGGGTGGGAAAAGGGCGGGCGCCGCGCCCCGGCAAGGGGTGCGGCGCCCGTCTCGACGTGGCGGTGCGGTGGTGCTAGCGCTGGTCGAGGTTGCCTGCGGTGTCCTCCTGGTAGCTGGCGCCACCGTTGACCTCGCTGGTCAGCGGCTTGGCACCACCCTCGGGCGGTCCGGCGAGGCTCTGCCCGGCGGCCAGCTCGGGGAACTTCGCGTCGAACGCCGGCCGCTCGGAGCGGATGCGCGGCATCCGGTCGAAGTTGCGCAGCGGCGGCGGGGAGCTGGTGGCCCACTCGAGCGAATTGCCGTGACCCCACGGGTCGTCGACCTCGACCACCGGGCCGGTCTTGTACGACTTCCAGCAGTTCCAGATGAACGGCAGCGTCGAGATACCGGTGATGAACGCGCCGATCGTGGAGATCGTGTTCAGCGTGGTGAAGCCGTCGGCGGCCTGGTAGTCGGCGTACCGGCGCGGCATGCCCTCGTTGCCCAGCCAGTGCTGCACCAGGAACGTGGTGTGGAAGCCGATCATGGTCAGCCAGAAGTGGATCTTGCCGAGCCGCTCGTCGAGCATCCGGCCGAACATCTTCGGGAACCAGAAGTAGATGCCGGCGAACACGGCGAACACGATGGTGCCGAAGAGCACGTAGTGGAAGTGCGCCACCACGAAGTACGAGTCGTGCAGGTGGAAGTCGAGCGGCGGGCTGGCCAGCAGCACGCCGGTGAGACCACCGAAGAGGAAGGTCACCAGGAAGCCGATCGAGAACAGCATCGGCGTCTCGAACGTGATCTGGCCCCGCCACATGGTGCCGATCCAGTTGAAGAACTTCATACCGGTGGGCACGGCGATCAGGTAGCTCAGGAAGCTGAAGAACGGCAGCAGCACCTGGCCGGTGGCGAACATGTGGTGCGCCCAGACGCTCATCGACAGGGCGGCGATGGCGATGGTGGCGGCCACGAGGCCCTTGTAGCCGAAGATCGGCTTCCGGGAGAACACCGGGATGATCTCGCTGATGATGCCGAAGAACGGCAGCGCGATGATGTACACCTCGGGGTGACCGAAGAACCAGAACAGGTGCTGCCAGAGCATCGGCCCGCCGGTCGCCGGGTCGTACACGTGGGCGCCCATCAGGCGGTCCGCGGCGAGCGCGAACAGCGCGGCGGCCAGCAGCGGGAAGACCAGGATCGCCAGCAGGCTGGTGACCAGCATGTTCCAGGTGAAGATCGGCATCCGGAACATGGTCATGCCGGGTGCGCGCAGCGTCAGGATCGTGGTGATCAGGTTGACCGCGCCGAGGATCGTGCCCAGACCGGAGATGGCCAGGCCGACGACCCACATGTTGGCGCCGACGCCCGGGGCATGGTCGGCGGTGCTCAGCGGCGTGTACGCGGTCCAGCCGAAGTCGGCCGCGCCACCCGGGGCGATGAAGCCCGCGGTGGCGAGCGTGCCGCCGAACAGGTACAGCCAGTAGGCGAACGCGTTGAGCCGGGGGAACGACACGTCCGGCGCGCCGATCTGCAGCGGCACCACGTAGTTCGCGAAGGCGAACACGATCGGCGTCGCGAAGAACAGCAGCATGATCGTGCCGTGCATGGTGAAGAGCTGGTTGTACTGCTCGGGCGACAGGAACTGAAGGCCCGGTTGCGCGAGTTCGGCGCGCATGATCAGGGCCATCAGGCCACCGATCATGAAGAACACGAACGCGGTGACCATGTACATGATCCCGATCTGCTTCGCGTCCGTGGTGCGCAGCAGCCGCGCGATGGCCGACCCCTTGACCGGCTCGCGGACCGGCCAGGGCCGGGTCACGACCGGCTTGGGTGCGACGGTGGTCACGAGTGGCCTCCGGTTCTGGTTGTCCCGCATCGGCGCGCTGGTCATCGGCGCAGCCGTCATCCGCAAGGAGGATAGTCCCCGGTAGGTGGCCTCGCCGCGTGGGGTGGGCGGCTACGATCTCCCGCCCTTCAGAGCGGGCCGGTCAGGAGCCGGTAGTGCTCCCGGAAGATCCTTCCGCCGCGTCCGCGCAGCAACGGGTCGCGCAGCGCCGGCGGCACGTCGCGGGTGCGGTTGCGGTCCCGGGTCCGGTCCCGCACCCAGCGGGTACGCGGGCGGCGACGACTCTCGTACGCGAGCAGTGCGGCGTCGACGCTGCCGGCGGCCCGCAGCGACTCGGCGAGCACGACGGCGTCCTCCAGTGCCATGGCGGCACCCTGGGAGAGCGTCGGCGCGGTGGCGTGAGCGGCATCACCGACGAGCAGCACCCGGCCGTGGAACCAGCGTCCCAGCTCGACCTCCTCGGTGCGCTCGACGCACACGGCCTCCAGCGCGGCCAGCACCTCGGGCACCGGGCCGCCGTAGGAGCCGAACAGCTCGTGCAGGCGGGCCAGCGGATCGGCGGGCAGGTCGGTGCCGGCCTCGTCGGCGTAGCAGTAGAGCCGCCCGGCGCCGAGCGGCACCACCAGGAACCCGGCCCGCTGGCCGAGCAGGGCGGTCCAGTCCGCGATGCGGGGGCCGCCGCGCACCAGGGCGCGGTAGACCACCTGCCCGGCGGGGCGTGGCGGTCCGCCGAGCGCGGCGAGCGTGCGTACCGCCGAGCGGGGTCCGTCGGCGCCGACGACCAGGTCGTACTCCGCTGTGGTGCCGTCGGTGAAGCCGACGGCGACCCCGCCGGGCAGCGGGTCGACGGTGCTCACCTCGGCGCCGTGGCGCACCGCGCCGCCGGCGCCGGTGAGCAGCACCCGGTGCAGTTCGGCCCGGGGCAGCGCCCGGCACTCCCCCACGCCGGCCCAGAGCGCGTCGAGGTCGACCTCGCACAGCGGCGCTCCGGCGGCGTCGAGGAAGCGCTGCCGGTGGATCACCTGGCCGAGCGGGCGCAGCGGCCCGTCGAGGTCGAGCCGGCGCATCGCCCGGGCGGCGTTGCCGGGCAGGTAGAGGCCGCTCTCGGTCGACTCGGTGGGTGGCAGCCGCTCGGTGACGTCGGGCCGGAACCCCGCCAGGCGCAGCGCCCGGGCCACGGCGAGGCCGGCGATGCCCGCGCCGACGACGAGGATGCGCAGGGGGGAACCACCCATCACGGGGTACGCCTCCGGAGGGGGATCGGAACGCGTTGGAGGCAAGACATTACTCGCCGCAACCAGGCGGCGGAAGTGCCCGTGCGCCCTGGCGCGGGCCGCCGGTCGGCGGCGCACCCCGTCCCACCGGCAGGAATCCCGCATCCATCTGGGGGAAGGGGGCGGCCGCGGCACCCTCGCGCGCCACCGGCCGGACGCGGAGCGTTAACGAGCTCGGCGCATTTGCGCAATGATTCGAGACATGTAAATGTGTTCCTTGCACCGTGGGAGCGCTCCCGCCCGTACCACCGACCGAACCGGCGCCGTCCCCGCGCCGAGCCAAGGAGCATCATGAAGCGTCCACTCAGGGCCATCGCGGCGGCCGGACTGCTCGCCGCCGGCACCCTCGTCGCCGTCGCGCTCGGCGGCACCGCCTCCGCCGACACCCAGATCTGCGAGCAGTACGGCTCGACCACGATCGGCGGCAAGTACGTGGTGCAGAACAACCGCTGGGGCACCAGTGCCCAGCAGTGCATCAACGTCACCTCGACCGGCTTCTCCATCACCCGGGCGGACGGCTCCGCGCCGACCAACGGGGCGCCGGTCGCGTACCCGTCGATCTTCGTGGGCTGCCACTACACCAACTGCTCGCCCGGCACGAACCTGCCGGTGCAGGTGAAGAACATCAGCAGCGCGCCGTCCAGCATCAGCTACAACTACGTCAGCGGCGCGATCTTCAACGCGTCGTACGACATCTGGCTCGACCCGTCACCCAAGCGCGACGGCGTGAACCAGATGGAGATCATGATCTGGCTCAACCGGCAGGGCTCGATCCAGCCCATCGGCTCGCCGGTCGGCACCGCCACCATCGCCGGCCGCACCTGGGAGGTCTGGCGCGGCAGCAACGGCTCCAACAACGTCATCTCGTACCTGTCGCCGTCGGCCATCCCCAGCTTCAGCTTCGACGCGCTGGCGTTCATCAACGACACCCGTAACCGGGGCGCGATCACGAACGACTGGTACCTGACCAGCATCCAGGCCGGCTTCGAGCCGTGGCAGGGCGGCGTCGGGCTGGCGGTCAACTCGTTCTCGCAGAACGTCAACACCGGCTCCAACCCGCCGCCGACCTCGCCCGGACCGACCACGCCCCCGCCGTCGGGCGGCGCGTCCTGCACCGTCACCTACAAGGCGGCGAACGTCTGGAACAACGGCTTCACCGCCGACGTGACGGTCAAGAACACCGGCTCCGGCACGATCAACGGCTGGACGCTCAACTACAACCTGCCCTCCGGGCAGACCGTCACCAACGCGTGGAACGCCACTGTCAGCCAGAGCGGCTCCGCGGTGACCGCCCGCAACGCCGGCTACAACGGCACGCTGGCGCCCGGGGCGTCCACCAGCTTCGGCTACCAGGCGACGCTGAACGGCAGCTACTCCGCACCGAGCAGCTTCACGCTCAACGGCTCCACCTGCGCCCGCGGCTGATCACCGCACACGCGAAAGGGGCGCGGTCCGCTGCGGACCGCGCCCTTTCCGTGCGTACGCCTCAGCCGGCGAGGGCGTCGATGTCGCGCATCTCCTCGTCGGTGAGCGAGAACCCGAACACGTCGGCGTTGGCGCGGATGCGTTCCGGCGTGACCGACTTGGGGATGACCACGATCTCGTGGTCGATGTGCCAGCGCAGCACCACCTGAGCCGGGGACACGTCGTGCGCCTGGGCGATGCGGACCAGCACCGGGTCGGACAGATCACTTGTCTTGAACGGGCTGTACCCCTCCAGCGCCACCCCCCGGTCCCGGTGCGCGACGTGCGTCTGCCTGTCGTACAGCGACGGGCTCCAGCGGATCTGGTTGACCGCGGGCGTCTCCTCGGTGGCCTGGATCAGCTCGTCGATCTGCCCGATCGAGTAGTTGCTCACCCCGACCGTGCGCGCCATGTTCTCGTCCCGCGCGGCGAGCATCTCCCGCCACACCGGGATGCTGTCGCCGGGCGCGGACGGCGGCCAGTGCACCAGCCACAGGTCGACGTAGTCGGTGTCCAGGGCGGCCAGGCTGGCCTCGATGGTCTCCCGCTCCCGGCCCACCCGGTCCGGCGGCAGCTTCGTGGTGATGAAGACGTCCTCCCGGCGCAGCCCGCTCTCCTTGACCGCCCGCCCGACCTCCTTCTCGTTGCCGTACATGGTGGCGGTGTCGATGTGGCGGTAGCCGGCGTCGAGCGCGGCGAGCACGGCCTGATAGCCGGCCTCACCGGTGGCCTGCCACGTGCCGAAGCCGAGCAGCGGGATCCGGACGTCGCCGGTGAGCGGAAGGGTGGGCTGGTCGCTGTCCATGTCCCCCGTTCTACCCCGGTTCGTCGCACACACACCGGCATCCCGGCGCGCACGGCGCGTCTGGGGGAGGATGCGGGGATGGCGGACCGGCTGGACGAGTACCGGCGCAAACGGGACGCCGCGCGTACCCCGGAACCGGTGCCCGAGCGGGCTTCCGGGCGGAAGCGGTCCGCGCGGCGCGCACCCCGCTTCGTCATCCAGCAGCACCACGCCCGGAGCCTGCACTGGGACCTGCGCCTGGAGCACGACGGCGTGCTCGCCTCCTGGGCGGTGCCGCGCGGCCTGCCCCGCGACCCGGGTCGCAACCACCTCGCCGTGCACACCGAGGACCACCCGATGGAATACCTCACGTTCCACGGGGAGATCCCGGCCGGCGAGTACGGCGGCGGGCGGATGATCGTGCACGACACCGGCACCTACCGCGCGGAGAAGTGGCGCGACGACGAGGTGATCGTGGTGCTCGACGGCGAGCGCACGAAGGGCCGGTACGTGCTGTTCGCCACTGGTGGCCGGGGCCGGGACTGGATGGTCAGGCGCACCGACCCGGCGCCGGAGGGTTGGACGCCGATGCCCGACCTGGTCCGCCCGATGCTGGCCACCGAGGGCGGACGGCTGCCGCGCGACGCCGACGCCTGGGGGTACGAGCTGCGCTGGGCGGGCGTACGGGCGATGGCGTACGTCTCGGGCGGCCGGCTGCGGCTGCTCGACGGCGACGACACGGAGGTCACCGGGGACTACCCGTGGGCGCGGGCGATGGCCGAGACGCTGGCCCCGGCCGAGGCGGTGATCGACGGTGTGCTCGTGCGGATCGACCCGGCCGGGCGGGTCCGGCCGCCGACCCGGCGCGACGGGCAGTTCCTCGCCGTCGACCTGCTCTGGCTGGAGGGCGTGTCCAGCCTCGACGTGCCGTACGCGCAACGCCGTGACCTGCTCGACGGTCTGGCGCTCGCCGGTCCGCACTGGCAGACTCCGCCGTGGTTCCCGGGAGTCGGCGCGGACGCCCTACGGGCCGCCCGTGAGCAGGGGCTCCCGGGAGTGGTGGCGAAACGCCTCGACTCCCCGTACGAGCCGGGCCGGCGCAGCCGGCACTGGCTGAGCATCGACGCGAGCTGAGGACCACCGTGCACCTGACGCACCTGGAGTGCCCGCGCTGCGGCAGTGAACACCCGGCCGACGTGGTGCAGAACCTGTGCGCCTGCGGCTCGCCGCTGCTGGCCCGCTACGACCTCGCCGCGGTGGCCGCCACCGTCGCCCCGGAGCAGTTCGGGCTGCGCCCGGCGGACCTGTGGCGCTACCGGGAACTGCTGCCGGTGGCCGATCCCCGGTTCGTCACCACGCTCGGCGAGGGCTGGACGCCGATGTGGCGGGCGCCGGCGTACGGCCACGAGATCGGCATCGCGGACCTGATCGTCAAGGACGAGGGGCTGACCCCGACCGGATCGTTCAAGGCGCGCGGCGCGTCCGTGGGCGTGAGCCGGGCCCGGGAGCTGGGCGTGGAGCGGATCGCCATGCCGACGAACGGCAACGCCGGTGCGGCCTGGGCCACGTACGCGGCGCGGGCCGGGATGGGCGCGACGATCGCCATGCCGCTGGCCGCGCCGACGATCTGCCGCGAGGAGTGCCTCGCCGCCGGGGCCGACCTGCGGCTGATCGACGGCCTGATCAACGACGCGGGCCGGGAGATCGCCGCGCTGATCGCCGGGGCGGACGGACGGATCTTCGACGCCGGCACGCTGCGCGAGCCGTACCGCCTCGAGGGCAAGAAGACCATGGGGTACGAGATCGTCGAGCAGCTCGGCTGGCAGGTGCCCGACGTGATCGTCTATCCCACCGGCGGGGGCGTCGGACTGATCGGCATCCACAAGGCGCTGCACGAGCTGCGCGAGCTGGGCTGGGTGGAGGACCGGCTGCCCCGGCTGGTCGCGGTGCAGTCCACCGGGTGCGCGCCGATCGTGCGGGCGTTCGCCGCGGGCGAGGAGCGCGCCACCCCGTGGCAGGACGCGCGTACCGTCGCGTTCGGCATCACCGTGCCGGCCCCGCTCGGCGACGAGCTGGTCCTGTCCGCGCTGCGGGACAGCGCCGGCACCGCGGTCGCCGTTGACGACGCGGAGATCCTCGCCGACCTGCGGGACTTCGCCGCCCGGGAAGGGCTGCTGCTCTGCCCGGAGGGCGCGGCCTGCCTGACCGCCGCGCGGCACCTGCGGGCGGGCGGCTGGATCAGGCCCGGTGAGCGCGTGGTGGTGCTCAACACCGGCGCCGGTGTCAAGTATCCGGGCCTGGTGCAAGGAGGGGCCCCTTATTAACGTCTCCGGTAGAGCAGGGGCCCCCGCTTAACACGTGCGCACCGGGCGTCAGGACGTCGGCGGCTCGTCCTCGCCCGCCTCCTCGGCGGCGTCCGCCTCCTCCTTCGTCTTGTGCACCGCGCCGTCGGCATGCTCCGGCGGGCCGTAGACGGTGTAGAGCACCAGCGGGTTCGGTCCGGTGTTGACGAAGTTGTGCTTCGTGCCGGCCGGCACGACCACCAGGTCGCCGGAGACGACCTCCTTCTTCTCCCCGGCCACCCGCGCCTCGCCGGTGCCGCTGACGAACGTGAGGATCTGGTCGATGCCCTCGTGGACCTCCTCGCCGATCTCGCCGCCCGGCGGAATGGTCATGATGACCAGCTGGGTGTGCTCCCCGGTCCAGAGCACGCGGCGGAAGTCGGGACTCTTCTCGGCGACGGTCGCGATCGTGAAATGCTCCATGGCCCGCTCATACCCCGATCACGCGCCCGCCACGCCGGGAGTCGCAGATGGTGGAATTCCCCACGCCGATCCGGTTTGGATCCCCGGAGAAGGGGCATGTGCTGCCGACAAGACCGGTGCGAGCTGGCCGGTCGAGCCAGGTCCCCGCCGGCGTACCGCCGTACGGCTGCGGTGGTGGGAGACGGCCGGAGCGCGGCGACGTTACGACCGGAGGTCGTGCGGCGCCGTGCGCTCGTCTGCGGGTCCGGTCAGGCCAGCACGGCCAGGTGGAACGGCCGGTCCGCGTGCCCGCTCGCGCCGTGCGTCTCGACGAACACCGCGTTGGCGATGCCGGATCGCGGCGCCACCGTGATGACGCCCTGCGGGACCAGCCCGTTCGCCGTCGCGGGGCCGACCGTCCCGACGTACGCCGCTCCGGCCACGTCCTGGTCGAACGCGACCTGGTACATCCCGGCGGCGAGCCGGGTGGCCGAGGTGGCGCCGAGGCCGCGGACGAGCCGTCCGTTGGCGTCGACCACGGCGAACAACATGCGCGCGGTGGCCGGCAGCCCGACCGGCGAACACGAGTTGATCTCGGTGTCGACGCGCGCGGCCTCCCGCATGCTCGGGATCGGCTGGCCGGTGGTGTCCCTCCTTGCTCTGCGGCTGGGCATGGTGATCCTCTCTCCCGCCGGTACGCCGGCAGAAGGCGTTCGTACGCGTCCGGGCGATCGTCGGCGGTCCCCCTCGATGATTCCGACGCTATGTCGGGGCACCGCCCGGCAACCAGCCGGGGAACTGTCCGATCACTGACAATGGACGCCTCTGACCTGCTAAAACGTCCATCTGATCGGCGATGCGCGGCCGGTTCCGCCGACAGTTTCCGGCCCGGGCGTCGCATCGGAGCCGACCGGAAGCCATGACGCAGCGCAATCGTCTGGCTACATTGAAGTATGGTGCAGCCGCTCCGGGGTCGACCGACGGTCTACCGGCCGGTGCTGGCCGCGCGTCGCGGCGAACTGGAGGCACTGGCCCGCCTCGACGACGCCTCCGCCGCGTTGCTCGCACCGGTCCTCGACGTTCCGGCGCACGCCCCGTCCATCGTGGACGCTCTGACCCGGCTGCCCGCCGGGCTGCTGCCCGCCGTCGACGTGTCGGCGCTGCCCGACGCCACGGACCACGATCCGGTCCGCTGGGGCGTACCGCTGGTGCCGGTGATCGGCCTCGCGGACAGCGACCGGCGGCTCGCCGCGCACGGCGCGGCGGCGCGGGCCTGGGCGCATCGCGCGGTCGTGCGGTTGCGCGTCGGCCCGGACCGGGCCGGGCCGGACGCCGCGACGGCGGCTGCGGAACGGGCGTGGCGGGGGACGGGCCTGCTGCCCGAGCAGTGCGACCTGCTGCTGGACGCCGGGGACGTGTGCTGCCAGGCCGACATCCGGCTGGCCGAGCCGCGGATCCGGCGTGCGGAGCAGTGGGCCCGGCGGCACGCCTGGCGCTCCGTGACGGTGGCGGCGGGCGGGATGCCGCCGTCGCTGTCCCGGCTGCCGGTGGACGAGCCGGTCCGGGTGGACCGCTACGACTGGTCGCTCTGGCGGCGGCTGGCCGACCTGGGCCTCGGGTACGGCGACTACGGCGTCGGCTGCGCGGTACGCGACGCGGACGAACCGGGCGACCGGACCCCGACGCTGCGCTGGACCGCCGACGACGCGTGGTGGGTGTACCGCTGGTCGCGGCGGGGCGGGCGGGGCGACGAGCGCTTCGCCGACCTGTGCCGCACGCTCACCACCGCGCCGCACTGGTCGCCGGCCGGGGCCGGCTTCTCCTGGGGCGACCACGAGGTCGTCCGACGGGCCCGGCGAGGCGCCGGCGCGGGCTCACCCGCCAACTGGATCGCGTGGAGCACCTCGCATCATCTGGCGCATGTGCTGGACGCGCTGGTCCGGCCGGAACCGGACCAGCGCGCCGGCTGAGCTCACTCCTTCTCGGTGAACCCGAACTGGACCACGCCCTCGTCGTCGACGACTGCGTCCACCGACGTGTCGTTCAGCAGTTCGGCCGCGTCCGAGTCGAGGAAGATGCGCGCCCCCTCGGTGTCCACCACCTGGTCGCCCTGCACCGGCTGCGGCACCAGCTCGATCGAGAGCGAACCGGCGTCGGTGTCGGCGGCGATGCGCAGCCCGCCGGCATCGGCGACGTCCTGCTGGGCGGCGAGGTCACGGATCACCAGGACGGCGTTGTCGGTCATGGTCAGCATGGCAGAACTCCTCATGGCTGGATGTCGGGTTTCGCGGGCGACACGGCCCACGCGGTCGGCTCGCGACCCGGAAGGGGGCGAGACACGGTCTCGCCGCGCTGGAGACAGAGCGGTTCCACCGCCCTCACCCCCACCGTGCCCGCTGCCGGGCCATCCGTCAAACGGAACGGGATCATCGGCCGCTCGCCGGTGAACTGGGGTTTTCCCCGATCCGGAGCGGGAACTCCCCTTCTTTGCGGCGCCTGCGCCGGGGCCCGCAAATAACCTTTCATGCCGGGGCCTTTCCCGCAGGAAATCTCCGTGGCAGCATCTGTCCATGCATCGACGCCTATTTCCCCGGGCGCTCGCGGCGCTGGTGCTGGTCGCCACCGCGGCCGCCGCCGGCACCACCACCGCCACCGCCGAAGCGCCCACCCCCGCGCAGACCCGGCTGAACGCCACCATCGACGCGGTCCTCGCCGACAGCCGCCTGAACGGGGCGCAGGCAGGCGTGGTCGTCGTCGACACCGCCACCGGTCGCACGCTCTACGACCGCAACGGCACCCGGCGGCTCATCCCCGCCTCCAACACCAAGCTGCTCACCTCGGCGGCGGCGATGGAGCTGCTCGGCCCCGGTCACCGCTTCACCACCGAGGTCGGCGCCGACGGCCCCCGGCGCGCCGGGATGCTCCGCGGCGACCTCTACCTGCGCGGCGGGGGCGACCCCACCATCCTCGCCGCCGACTACGACCGGCTCGCGCAGCAGGTCGCCGCGGCGGGCGTACGCGTCGTCGCGGGCGACCTGGTCGCCGACGACACCCGGTACGACAAGGGCCGGCTCGGTCCGGACTGGACCTGGGACGACGAGCCCTACTACTACGCCGCCCAGGTCTCCGCGCTGACGGTGGCTCCTGACACCGACTACGACGCCGGAACGGTGATCGTCCACGCCGCACCGGCAACGCGGGCCGGCGCCCGGCCAAAGATCACCATGACGCCGGACAACGGCTGGCTGCGCATCGACAACCGGGCCGAGACGGTGACCGAGGGCGAGACCACCATCTCGTTCAAACGCGAACACGGCGGCAACACCGTGGTGGTCACCGGCCAGATCGCCGTCGGCCAGGCCGCCGAGAGCGACTGGGTCACCGTGTGGGAACCGACCGGGTACGCCGCTGACGTGTTCCGCTCCGCGCTGCGGCGGCACGGCGTACGGGTGCTCGGCCGCACCGTACTCGGCACCGCCACCCCGGACACGGCCGAGCCGCTCGCCCGGCACGACTCGATGCCGCTGGCCGACCTGATGGTCCCGTTCCTCAAGCTCTCCAACAACGGGCACGCCGAGGTGCTGACCAAGGAACTGGGCCGGCAGCTGTCCGGGTCCGGCACCTGGGCCGCCGGGCTGTCCGCGATCAGCGGGTACGTGGGCGACGCCGGAGTGGACACCGGAACTCTGCGCCAGCGCGACGGGTCCGGCCTGTCCCGGCGCAACCTCGTCCCGCCGGCCCAGTTCGTCACGCTGCTCTCGGCGGTTCGCGCCGAACCGTGGTTCGACACCTGGTACGCCGCCCTGCCGGTGGCCGGCAACCCGGACCGGTTCGTGGGCGGGACGCTACGCAGCCGGATGGCCGGCACCGCCGCCGCGAACAACGTGCACGCCAAGACCGGCAGCCTGACCGGCGCGTCGGCGCTCTCCGGCTACGTCACCGACGCCGACGGCCGGCTGCTCGCCTTCTCGATCGTGCTGAACAACTACCTCACCTCGTCGGTGAAGGGACTGGAGGACCAGATCGCGATCGCGCTCGCGTCGTACACCGAGAAGGAGACGGCGACCGCCCGGCGCACCGTGCCGGCCGCGCCGGAGTCGCCGCGCGTACCGGAGGGGCGGGAGTGCTCCTGGGTGAAGCCCGCGCTCTGCTGACCGGCCGTGCCGCCCCGGTGCTCAGGCGCCGGGGCGGTACGGACGCGGATCGGCAGCGGGGTCGCCGCGCTCGACGAGCGCGTCGATCTCGGCCGACGGCAGCCCGCGGAGGGTGAGCACCCGGCGGCCCCACACGTGCAGGCGGCACGGGTGCGGGCTGGCGTCGTTGCGGCAGATGGTCCCGCCCGACCAGACCCGCGGCGCGTGCACCACCACCGCCCGCACCGCGAACTGGACGTCCTCGACCGTCACGTACGGCGGCATCGGGATCTCGCGCAGCACGTCACCCTCGGTGCGCGGGCGGGCGGGGGCGACGGGGGCAGGGCCGGTCATCGGTCGGGCCTCCACAGAGGATGGTCGGACGGGACAACCGAAACGTACGACGCCCGGCCCGGTACGCGACGGACAAACTGTCCCCGCTCAGCGCAGCGCCATCGCCTGGAGGCTGACGTTGCCGCAGTCGCCCAGCGACTCCTCGACCGTCCAGGTCAGGAGCAGCTTCGCGCCGCGCGGCGCGCGGAACTTCACGGTGAACTCGGCGGTCAGCGCGGTGTGCGGATCCTCCATCCGCAGCGTGGTCACCGGGCCGCCGCCGGAGACGCGCACGTCGAGGCGGCCACGGGCCATCCAGAGCCCGGCGTACAGACGGACGGTGCGCTGCTGCCCGTCGGCGGCCACCGCCAGGTTGAACCCGCTGCCCCGGTGGCAGGTGTAGACGCCGGACATGGTGCCGCTCGCCGACGCGACCGGGTTGCCGTCCCGCCAGGCGTACGCCTCGGGGTTGTTGCTGAAGCTCTCCCGCCGCCCGCGGCCGCCCTCGTCGCGGATCTCGCCGGAGCCACCCCGCTTGCGGACCGTCCGGTCGGCGCCGGTGAGCCCCCAGTGGACCCAGTCGGTGGGGCCTGCGGCGGTGAGGTCGACGGTGGCGGGCACCTCGGCGCGGGTCACGGTGACGGTCGGCGGCAGCGCGGTCGTCGGAGACGGCGACGGCGTGGACGGCGACGGGCTCGGCGACGGTGGCCGCTGGCGGGGACGCAGCCCCGGGTTGACGACGGCGTCGTCGGTCTCGTTCGGCAGCCCGACCCGGCCGGGCGGCGCCACCGGCAGGCCGGCGTGCTCCTCGCGCGGCGCGTCGTGCCGCTCGACGCCGAGGTAGACCGCCAGCGCCGCCAGGCAGAGCAACGCGGCCAGCCCTTCCAGCATCAGCCGTCGCCGGCGTCGCAGCCGGCGCAGCGCGGACCGGGTACGCGGAAGGCCGTGCCGATGCGAGCCGGGGCCGGTACGCGGACGGTCCTCCTGGCCCACCACACCCTCCACTTCGGTCACGACACCGCCGGATACGACTGGTGTGCGACGGGCTTCACGGTGTCACCCTTTGCGCCATATGTCGAGTGACGGGTTTTTCCAGTCCGTTACCTGGGGGCCGCGATCGGGGCCGGCGGCTCGGGCCGCTCAGCTTACCGTGATCGCCTGCAACGCCACCCCGTCGTTCTGCCCGCCGAGGACGGCCAGGGCCCGCCACCTGATCAGCAGCTGCTCCCCCGGGGCGGCCCGGAAGCGGATGACGTACTGGTAGAAGCGGTCGCCCGCGGCGAGGGCCACCTCGCGGACGACGGGATCGCCGCCGCTGGACAACGACAGGTCGAGCCGCGCGCCGGCCGAGAACGTGCCGACGAACAGCCGGACCGTCCGCAGATCCCCGCTCCCGGCCACGCCCAGCGTGAAGCTCTTCTCGGCGCCGCGCTGGAAGACACCCGCCCGGGTGCCCTCCTGGCGCGCGGTCGGCGTGCCGTCGGTCCACTGGAGATCGCACGCACCCGCGTTGTGCTCCAGCCGCTCGCCGCCCCGGTCCTGGATCTCGCCGCTGCCGCTCGCCTTGCGATGGAAACTGTCCGCGCCATTGCCGCCCCAGTGCCGCCAGTCCCGCGTACCGAGCTCGGTCAGCGACAACGTCCCCGGCAGCGGCACCAGGTCCACGTCGAGCAGCGGCCCGCCGGGCGAGGCCGGGTCGCCGGTGACCGGCGCGACCGGCGTCTGATCGCCGGGTGCCTGCTCAGTCGGTGCCGCCACCGGCGCGGTCTCCCGCGAGGGTGACGCGGGCGACCGGACCGCGTACGCCAGCGCCGCCACCAGCCCGGTCACGGCCACCGCCGCCAGCACCGCGCGCCGGCGTCGACGCCGGGCCCGGGCCGCCGCGACCCGGGTGACCGGGGCATCGACCGGGGCCGGGCCGCGTCGGGCGTCCGGCTCAGCCCGGTCCGCGCCGTCCGCGCCGCGTCGCGCAGCCGGACGCCGATCCCGCCGGTCAGGTCGGCGAGGCGCGCCGCCAGACTCTCCGGGGCGGAGTGCCGGCCCGGCCGCGCCTCCACCTGGGCCGGTGGGTCCGGCTCGGCCGGGCCGTGGGCGGCACCTGCCGGATCGTGGGTGATGCCTGCCGGATCGTGGTTGATGCCTGCCGGGTCGTCGGTGATGCCTGCCGGGCTCGCCGGGCCAGGGACGGCCGGTGCCGGGCTCGCCGGGCCGTGGGCGGCTCCTGCCGGGCCGGCCGGACCGTGGGTGGTGGTGCCCGGCCGGATCGGCGACGGAGCGGACAGGTGCAGTCCGATCGGTGCCGGCCCGACCAGCGGAACCCGGCCGCCGGCCGGATTCGGACGTGACTCGGGGCCGGCCGGCGCAGCCGCTCCGGAGACGAGTGGTCCCGGGCCGATCGAACCCGGGCCGATCGGTCCCGGAGCTTGCACACCCGGGCTGAGCAGACCCGGAGCTTGCACACCCGGCGCGATCGGACCCGAAGCGCGCGTCCCCGGCGCGAGCGTGCCCGGGCTGGGCGGACCCGAAGCGAGCGTGTTCGGGCTGGGCGGACTCGAAGCGAGCGTGTCCGAGGTAAGCGGGCCCGGGGCGAGCGGAGGCGGCGCGGGCAGGCTGGGTGCGGGCATGTCGGTCGGGAGCGGGCCGGCGGCCGGAAGGTCGGGAGCCGACGGGCCGGCGGCGCGCGGAGGCGGCCAGACAGCGGTACCGGGCGGATCCAGGTCGAGCGGCGGTGCCGGCCCGTCCGCGTCGGAGGGTGAGCGCTCGGCGTCCGGGGACATCACCGGCCGGGATGCGCCGGGGTCAGGGTCCCCGGGCAGGCGGCGTGGACCGGTGGGGCGCTCGGGTGCGTCCGTCGATTCGTCCGGCGTGGGCAGCCAACCCCCGACCCGGATTCCGGTCCGCGCGATGTCGTCCTCAGCCACCGACCCTCCTCGGCCACCGGCGGCGAGCGGCCCGGCCCCGTGGCTCGCCGTAGGGAGGATGACACAGAACGCGATCTTGGAGAAGGCCATCGGCCCCCGCAATTCCCACGCACCACGCCCCGCCAGCCCTTCCCGCGGACAAGATCTTGGAAGAATCAGGCCCCCATAGGGGCCATTTCCTACCAAGATCTCCCCCGGGCCCGGCTTGGCAGACGCGCCCGGCCTCGCCAACCCCGTTGATCATGAGGTTGGCGGGGACATTTCGGGCGCGGAGTGCCGTCAACTTCATGATCGACGGGAGCAGGCGCGGGCGGGCGACGGGGGCGGGGGCGGGCGGGCGACGGGAGCGGGCGCGGGCGGGCGCGGGCCCCGGGGGGTCAGTGGCGGGTTCGGCGCTGGAGGCCCCGCGTAGGGTGCCAGCTCTCGATCAGCAGGTGGTCGGGTGGGTCGCCCACCCGGGTGAGGACCACCTCGGTCAGCTCGATCCGGAAGCGGTGCGAGCCGTCCTCGGCGGGCGGCTCCTCGTGCGCCCGGCCGGCGATCTTCGCGTCCCCGTCCCAGGCGGACGGGTCGTCCGGCGGCGTGTCCTCGGTCGGGCTGTGCAGCGCCACCCGGGGGTCACGCAGCAGGTCACGCGCCTTGAGCGCGCCGGCCATACTGCCCAGCCGCAGCTGCCCGTCGTCGCCGAAGTCGAACTCGGTGCCGCTGATCCGCGGCGAGCCGTCCCGCCGCAGCGTCGCCATCGTGCCGTGTTTGCGGACCGCGAAGCGGGCGCGTACGCGCGCCGCGAACTCGGGCTCGGCCGCCACCAGATCGGACCACCATGTCATGCGCCCGAGTGTGTCCGGAAAACCTGACAACCCGCGGCACATTTCCCGGCGGACTCAGCCGACCTGGAAACCGAGCGCCTGAGCCAGCATCACGGCCTGCTCGGCGTCGATCCGCGCGCCGGAACGCTGCACCGCCGTCGGGTCGAGCGCGGACAGGTCACTGCCGCGCAGATCCGCCCGGATCAGCTTGGCGGCGTGCAGCTGGGCGCCGGAGAGGTCCACGCCGGTGAGCGTCGCGCCGGTGAGGTCGGCGCCGGTCAGGTCGACCTCCCGCATCCGTACGTCGGTGATCCGCGCCCCGCGCAGGTCGGCCCCGGCGAGCGTGACGAAGGACCAGTCGCCCCGGTCGACCCGCAGGGGGCGTAGGTCGCAGCGGTCGAACGTGCTGCCGACCAGCTTGCACCCGGTGAACTCGGCTTCGAAGAGGTTGCACTTGGTGAACGAGCACCTGGTGAACGCCGAGTCGGTGTGCCGGGAGGCGTTGAACGCCACGTTGCCGAACACGCAGTCGGTGAAGACCGCGCCCCGGCTGACCGCCTCGGTCAGGTCGACGTGGAAGAACTCGCACCGCACGAAGTGCCGGTCGCCCAGCTCCTCGGCGTACCAGTCCTCCTGGCGGTAGGTGACGTCCTCGACCGTCTCGGGCATGCCACCGACCCTAGTGACACTTCCCGGTCGCGATACCTGCGGGTAGGTTCGCGTCGTGAGTGTCGCAGTGAGCACCGACCCCGGCCGTGTCGGCTTCGATCCCGCCCGGCTGGCGCGGATCGACGAGCACTTCGCCCGGTACGTCGACGACGGCCGGCTCGCCGGCTGGCAGATCGTCGTCAGCCGCCGGGGCGAGATCGCCCACTCCTCGACGTACGGGCTGCGGGACCGGGAGGCCGGTACGCCGGTCGAGCCGGACACGCTCTGGCGCATCTACTCGATGACCAAGCCGATCACCTCGGTCGCCGCGATGATGCTCTGGGAGGAGGGCCGGTTCGAACTGAACGACCCGGTCAGCCGCTGGCTGCCGGAGTTCGCCGACGTCCGCGTCTACGACCGGGGTTCGGTGCTCAAGCCGTACACCGTGCCGGCGGTCGAGCCGATCCGGATCTGGCACCTGCTCACCCACACCGCCGGCCTCACGTACGGCTTCGCCCAGGTCTCGGTGGTCGACGGCCTGTACCGGGCGGCCGGCTTCGACCTGGGCGTGCCACCGGGCGCGGACCTGGCGGCGGCCTCGGCCGGGCTGGCCCGGCTGCCGCTACTGTTCCAGCCCGGCACGAGCTGGAACTACGGCGTCTCCACCGACGTGCTGGGCCGCCTGGTCGAGGTGGTGTCCGGGCAGTCGCTCGACGCGTTCTTCGCCGAGCGGATCCTGCGTCCGCTGGGGATGACGGACACCCGCTGGTGGGTGGACGCGGCGGGCGCGAAGCGCCTGGCCGCGCTCTACGCCCCGCACCCGGCCACCGGGCAGGCGGTACGCGCCGACGGGGTGGGCCGGGCCGCGCTGGCGGAGCCGACGTGGCACTCCGGCGGCGGCGGGCTGGTCTCCACGGCGGCCGACTACCACCGGTTCACCCAGTTCCTGCTGCGCGGCGGCGAGCTGGACGGGGTGCGCCTGCTCGGCCCCCGCACGGTGCGCTTCATGACCCGCAACCACCTGCCCGGCAACCGGGATCTGGCCTCGTTCTCGCCGGAGGGCTTCGCCGAGACGATCCTCGACGGGATCGGCTTCGGGCTGGGCTTCGCCGTCGTGCTCGACCCGGTGCCGTCGCGGGTGCCCAGCAGCGTCGGCGAGTTCTACTGGGGCGGCCTGGCCAGCACCGCGTTCTGGGTCGACCCGGTCGAGGAGGTCACCGCCCTGCTGTTCACCCAGTTGATGCCGTCGAGCACGTACCCGCTGCGCGGCCAGTTGCGCCAGCTCGTCTACTCGTCGCTCGTCGACTGAGCCGGTTCGGCGGAACTCCCGCCGCCCGCCGGTGGGCTGCCTAGCCTGTGAGGCATGAGCGACATCGTCGTGTTCGGCGCCGGCGGCACGGCGGGCTCGCGGATCGCCGCCGAGGCGGTCGAGCGGGGCCACCGGGTGACAGCGGCGGTGCGGCGTCCGGAGGCAGTCGGCTACCTACCCCCCGGCGTACGCACGGTGACCGGCGACGCCACCTCGGCGCGGAGCATACGCGAACTGGCCGAGGATGCGGACGTGCTGGTGGTGGCCATCGGCGGCGGCGAGCGGGACCTGTGGCGCGACGCCGCGCGGACACTGGTCGACACGCTGCGTGAGTTGCCGGACCCGCCCCGGGTGATCCACGTCGGCGGCGGCTCGACGCTGCTCACCCCGAAGGGCACCCGCTACCTGGACGAGCCGGACTTCCCGGAGGAGTACCGGGACTCGGCGCACGGCCAAGCCGACGCGCTGGAGTTCTACCGCACCAGCGCCGACGGGGTGACCTGGACGTACGTGTCCCCGCCGCCGCTGGAGTTCCACCCGGGTGAGCGGACCGGGCACTACCGCACCGGCACCGACCACCCGGTCACCGACGCGCAGGGCCGTTCGGTGCTCACCTACGAAGACCTGGCCGTGGCGATCGTCGACGAGATCGAGAATCAGCGGTTCGGCAACACCCGGTTCACGGTGGCGTACTGATCCGGCTCAGCCGGCCAGCCGGGCCGGGAAGCCGCCGGTGGCGATCGGGCCCCATGACTCGATGGTGACGCGGATCAGCGACTTGCCCTGCGCGACCATCGCCGACCGGTACTCGTCCCAGTCGGGGTGCTCGCCGGAGATGCTGCGGAAGTACTCGACGAGCGGCTCCAGCGCCTCGGGCAGGTCGAGCACCTCGGCCACGCCGTCGACCTGCACCCACGGGCCGTCCCAGTCGTCGGAGAGCACGCACGCGGAGACGCGCGGGTCGCGGCGGACGTTGGCGACCTTGGCACGCTCGGGATAGGTGGAGATCACCAGGCGGCCCTCGGCGTCCACGCCGCAGGCCACCGGGGAGGACTGCGGGCGGCCGTCGGAGCGGGTGGTCATGAGCACGACGTGGTGGCGGGGGCGGAGGAACTCGATCAGGGCGTCCCGGTCGACCCGGGTGTTCTTCGCGATGCTGCGTGCCATGCCCTCGGTTCTACCAGGCATGCCCGTCGTTCTCAGCGCGGACGCCCGGCCGCCCGCTGCGCGGTGACCTGCTCGGGCACGCGCGGGCGGGCCGAGGGCCGCCACGCGCGGCCGTTGGCGTAGATCACCCGGAAACCGAGGTACGCGGCGAGCGGTGCCCAGTGCGCCGAGCGCATCCGCACCTCGGCGGCGTTGTGGCGCTGACCGTTGGCGAGCACGTCGAGCAGCACGGTCTCGAAGGCGGCCGACTCGACCCAGTCGACCTCGCGCGTGAAGCCGCAGATCAGCGCCGCGCCGGTGACGTCGAGGAACTCGCGCAGCGTGGCGTCGGAGGCGCGCAGCACCGAGCAGCTGCCGAAGTAGAGGCGGCGGCCCTCGCACCGGCCGGCCATCCGCTCGGCCACGTCCGTCAGCTCGACCGAGTCCCAGTCGGTGAGGCAGAGCCGGCTCGGCTCGCCGTGCATGGCGAAGAAGCCGACCCGGTGGTCCGCGTACTGCTTGAGCAGCCACCTGTCGACGAAGTAGAACAGCTCGTCGCGGGTGGCCGCGTCCTTGTGGATGTAGCGGATGCGGCCGAGCCGTTCGAGCAGGTCGAGCGTGGGCAGGACGGATCCTCGCTCGTTGAGGTCGCGGTGCCACTGCCCCTCGACGCAGAACACGCCCCCACGCGCCAACGCCCACCTCCCCGCCCGTCGAGGTCGCCGCCCGGATCCGGGAGCAGACGTTACCGGTCCCCTCCGACAGGCGACACCCGGCGGCGCGTACGCAAACAGGCACTATTCACAGGCAATATCCAGCAAACGCCCGATGTGAGAACAATTTCGGCTAATCACCACGAAGAATCCTCGTACCTGTCACGGTGAGAGAGACGGGACGTACCGGTCGATGTGCCCGTCCAACCCCAGTTCCGCTCTGACATCGGGAGGACTCTGTGCGCGTCAACACCCTGAAGCGGGCGGCGGTCGCGTTCGCGCTGGCCCTGCCCGGGGCCGCCGTGGCGACAGTCGTGGCCGCGCCACCGGCGCACGCCGACGGCTGCTACACCTGGAACCGGACGCTGTCCCAGGGAAGCTCCGGCGCCGAGGTCCGGCAGCTCCAGATCCGGGTGGCCGGCTGGGCCGCGTACGGCGGCATCGTCCGGGTCGACGGCGTGTACGGCCCGGAGACGGCCGCCGCGGTCAAGCGCTTCCAGGCCGCGTACGGGCTGCGCGCCGACGGCGTGGCCGGACCGAAGACGTTCGCCAAGATCTACGAACTGCAGAAGGACAGCGACTGCACGCCGAAGCACTTCAGCTACGCCGAGCTGGACAACGGCTGCGGCAAGGGCGGCTGGGCCGGGGGGCCGCTCTCCTCGGCGGCCACCCGGGAGAACGCGCTGCGCACCATGTGGAAGCTGGAGGCGCTGCGGCGCAGCCTCGGCGACAAGCCGCTCTACGTGACCAGCGGGTTCCGCAGCATCGCCTGCAACCGGCAGGTCGGCGGCGCCTCGGACAGCCAGCACCTGTACGGCAACGCGGCCGACCTGATCGCCAAGCACCGCAGCCTCTGCGACATCGCCCGGTCCGCCCGGGACCAGGGCTTCAGCGGCATCTACGGCCCCGGCTACCCGGACCACGACGACCACACGCACGTGGACTCGCGGCGGGAGAACAACCGGGACAAGGTGCCGAACACCAGGGACTGGTCCGCCCCGGACTGCGGGGTCAAGTAACGCGGTGACGGCGGCCCGGCGCGGGGGTGGGGGCTCCCCGGCCGGGCCGCCGTCGGCATGCTCCGGCACGGCCGACGCCGCTCCGCGACGGGGCGTCGGCACGACCGGAACCAGGGCGCCGGGCGTCCGCCGACCCGGGCCGGGCGGGCCCGAGGATCGGCTCGCCCCGGGCCGGGCGGGCCCGGGGTCGACGTGCCCGGAACCGGGCGAGGGCTCTGCGCCGGCTCGCCCGGGGACTGGTGGCGGGAGTCAGCTCGCCCGCGGCCAGCGGGGCCGGGCGGCGGGAGCCGACCGCCCGGCGACGGGCCGCAGGCCGGGCCGCACCGGCGGCGCGGTGACCCGCGGGACCGGGCCACGCGCCGCCTGCGCCGCGGCGGCGGGACGGGCGACCTGACCCGGAACCGCCCGCGCCGGCTGCCCCGGTACGGGACGTCCGGCCTGACCGGGTACGCCGGGCCGCGC
This sequence comes from Micromonospora sp. CA-248089, assembly GCF_050948515.1. Taxonomy (NCBI): domain Bacteria; kingdom Bacillati; phylum Actinomycetota; class Actinomycetes; order Micromonosporales; family Micromonosporaceae; genus Micromonospora; species Micromonospora sp. CA-248089. The sequence goes on along the minus strand of NZ_CP192016.1, from coordinate 1,173,855 downwards.
GACCTGTCCGGGTACGCCCGGTCGCGCCGCCTGGCCGGCGGCACGGGCGACCTGACCGGCCGGACGGGCGCCGGACGGCCCGGTCAGCACGAACGGGAAGGGCACGTGCACGAACGGGTTGCCGTGCCGGATCAGCGCGTCGATCTGGCGGTCGTTGAGACCGTGTGTCTCCAGCACGCGCCGGCCCCAGCGATGCAACCGGCAGGGGAACGACGACCCGTCGTTGCGGCACTTCGGCCCCGCGGGCCACTCCTCGGCGGCGTGCACCACCACCGCCCGGACCGCGAGGCGGACGTCCTCGGGGGTCAACGGTGCCGGTACCGGCACCTCGCCCAGGATCTGGTCGATGGGGTCCGTCGACTGCTCACCAACTCGCACGGCAGGCCTCCCGCAGCTCGGCAGCGGTGCGGCGGAACGGCCGCACCACATCCTCGACCACTGGTACGGCCGGATGACGGCAGCAGTTCAATCCCGCCACGCGGAGCGTCAGACGAGGCCGGCGTCCTGGACCAGCAGGGCCACCTGCACCCGGTTGTTCAGGTCGAGCTTCGTCAGCAGCCGCGACACGTACGCCTTCACCGTCGCCACGCTCATGAACAGCTCGGCGGAGATCTCGGCGTTGGTCCGGCCCCGCCCGAGCAGCAACGCGACCTCCCGCTCCCGCTCGGAAAGGTCGTCGAGCAGTCGTACCGCCCGCTCCCGCTTCGGGTCCGGGCCGGGCGCCGGCGCGGTGCCGGTCACGTGCGCGATGAGCTTGCGGGTCACCGCCGGGGACAGCGTCGCCTCCCCCGCCGCGACCCGGCGCACCGCGGCCACGATCTCGGCCGGCGGGGTGTCCTTGAGCAGGAATCCGCTCGCTCCGGCGCGCAGCGCCCGCAGCACCTGCTCGTCGGCGTCGAAGGTGGTGAGCACCAGCACCTCGGGCGGCTCGGCCGTGGCACGCAGCGTCTCGGTGGCGGCCAGCCCGTCGACCCGGGGCATGCGGATGTCCATCAGCACCACGTCCGGGGCGTGTGCGGCGACCGCCGCCGGCACCTCGGCGCCGTCGGTGGCCTCGCCGACCACGGTCAGGTCGGGTACGCCGCCGAGGATCATCGACAGCGCGCCGCGGACCAGCGGGTCGTCGTCGACGATGAGCACCCGCACCGGGGCGCTCACCGGTCCGCCGCCCAGGGCAGCCGGGCGGTCAGCCGGAACGTGCCGTCGGCGTCCCGCCCGTGTTCCAGGCTGCCACCGGCGAGCGTGACCCGTTCGGCGATGCCGACCAGGCCGGTACCGGTGCCGGGGATCGCGGTGGCCGGGCCGCCCACCGGCCAGGGGTTGCTGATCTCCACCACCAGCCCGTGCCCCGGGCCGCCGGCCAGCCGGACCGTCACCACCGCCCCGGGCGCGTGCTTGCGGGCGTTGGTCAGCCCTTCCTGCACGATCCGGTACGCGCTGCGCCCGATCGCCGCGGGCACCGCCTCCGGCTGGCTCACCTCGTCGACCACGCCGACCCGTACCCCGGCGTCGCGGCTCTCGGCGACGAGGGCGGGCACGTCGGCCAGGGTGGGCTGCGGCCGTTCCGGCGTCGCCTCGGAGCCGACCTCGGCCCGCAGCACGCCGATCACCTCGCGCAGGTCCTGCAGCGCGGCGTGCGCGCTGGCCCGGATCACCCCGGCGGCCCGCGCCACCTCCTCCGGGGGCGCGTCCGGCCGGAACTCCAGCGCGCCCGCGTGCAGGCTGAGCAGGGAGATCCGGTGCGCGAGTACGTCGTGCATCTCCCGGGCGATCCGGCCGCGTTCGAGCTGCCGGGCCTGGTCGAGCCGGAGCTGCTGCTCGGCCTCGGCCCGCTCGGCGCGGTCGCGCAGGGACAGCACCAACTGGCGACGGGCCCGGACGAACAGCGCCCAGGCCACCACCACGCAGATGAACAACGCGGTCCAGATCACCGAACCCCAGAACGGCATCGTCGGGTCGGGCCGGACGGCGAGGTAGACCGGCAGGCTCAGCACGTTCCACGCCGCCAGGGCCAGACCCACCGGCAGCGGCCGGTGCACGAGCACGGTGAACGTGATGACGAGCAGCGCGAGGCCGGAGGTGACCGAGAAGAACACCAGCGGCGCGGTGGCCAGCGCCAGCCCGACCGGCCAGCGGCGGCGCAGCCAGAGCGCGCCGCTGACGAGCAGGCCGACGAGCAGGTCGGCCTCCTCCAGCCAGGCCGGACCGGCGTTGAGGCCGAACTGCGGGGTGGCGCTGGTGACGTCGCCGTGCGTGATCAACACCCAGAGCAGCGAGGCCACGAACAGCACGCCGTCCACGAACCAGTCGCGCGGCGTCCGCCGGGCGGCCCGGGTGGGCACCAGGGAACCCGGCAGGAGCCAGGGATGATCGGGTACGGCGGCGCTGGTCACCCGTCCATGCTAGGAAGCCGCCGGGACCGGCTACCAGCTACCAAAGTCGACGCCTGCGGTGAACCGAGGTCGACATCGGCGCCGACCGTCGGCCGCAGCGCGCGACCGGGTGGCCCCGGCAGGCTCGACGGCATGATCGAAGTCGACCAGCTCACCAAGCGGTACGGCGCGCACACCGCCGTCGAGGACGTCACGTTCCGGTGCGAACCGGGCTCGGTGACCGGTTTCCTCGGGCCGAACGGCGCAGGGAAGTCCACCACCATGCGGATGATCTGCGGGATGACGCCGCCCACCTCGGGCGGCGCGACTGTCGGTGGCCGCCCGTACCGGCACCTGCCCAACCCGGGGCGGGAGATCGGCGTGCTGCTCGACGCGTCGGCGCAGCACGCCGGGCGCACCGGACGGGAGGCGCTCACGCTCGCCGCCCGCACCATGGGCGTGGACCGGGGACGGGTGGCGGCGGTGCTCGACCGGGTCGGGCTGAACGACACCGCGGCCCGGCGCCGCGTCGGCGCGTACTCCCTGGGCATGCGGCAGCGGCTCGGCCTGGCGCTGGCGCTGCTGGGCGACCCCCGGGTCCTGATCCTCGACGAGCCGGCCAACGGCCTCGACCCGGAGGGGATCTTCTGGATGCGCGGCCTGCTGCGCGACTTCGCCGACCGGGGCGGCACGGTGCTGCTCTCCTCGCACCTGCTGCGCGAGGTGGAGGCGGTGGCCGACCGGTTGGTGGTGATCGGCGGCGGCCGGGTGGTCGCCCAGGGCGGCAAGGACGAGCTGCTCGCCGGCGCCGGCACGCTGGTGCGCGCCCGCGACGCGCACGCGCTGCGCCTGACGTTGGAGCGGGCCGCGCTGCCCGCGTCCGCCGGCACCGACGGCGGCTTCGTCGTCCGGGCCGAGCCCGGCGAGGTCGGCCAGGCCGCGGCGGATGCCGGGCTGGTCCTCACCGAGCTGCGCCCGGCCGGCAGCGGCGGCCTGGAACAACTCTTCCTCACCCTCACCGCCGGCGCGTCGACCAAGGAGGCCGTCCGATGACCACCGCCACCCGCACCCCCGCACCGCCGCGACCCGAGGCCACCGTCGCCGGCCCCTCGCTGGCCCGGCTCACCGCCGTGGAGCTGCGCAAGCTCGCCGACACCCGGGCCGGGCGGTGGTTGCTGATCACGATCGGGTTGATCGCCGCGGCGATCGTGGTGGTGCAACTGTTCGTCGTGGACGCGCCGGACCAGACGTTCAGCGCCTTCTTCACCCCGTCGCTGCTGCCGGTCGGCCTGCTGCTGCCGGTGCTCGGCATCCTCTCCATCACCGGCGAGTGGTCGCAGCGCACCGCGCTCACCACGTTCGCACTGGTGCCCCGCCGGGAGCGGGTGATCGTCGCCAAGCTCGCCGCGGTGGTGCTCGCCGCCCTCGCCTCGGTGCTGGTCAGCCTGGCCGTCGCCGCCGTCGGCACGCTCGCCGCACGGGCCACCGGGGGCGCGGGCACCTGGACGTTCGACTGGCAACTGCTGCCGCACGCTGCCGTGTTCCAGGTGGCGAGCGTGCTGATGGGTGCCGCCTTCGGCCTGCTGCTGCTGAACACGCCGCTGGCGATCGTCACCTACCTGCTGCTGCCCACCGTGTGGAGCCTGCTCGCCGCGATGATCGAGGGCCTGCGCGCGCCGGCCCGCTGGCTGGACACGTCCTACACGATGGAGCCGCTGCTCGGTGCCGAGGTGACCGGCGGGCAGTGGGCCCGGCTCGGCGTCTCGCTGGCGGTCTGGGTGCTCCTGCCGCTGGCCGCCGGGCTGTTCCGGACCATGCGCCGGGAGGTGTCGTGACCGTGGCGGCCCGCGGACTCGGCGAGGACGTCGTGGTCGACGGCGGACGCGCCGAACTGGTGGTCATGTGGGCCGGTTTCCCGCTGCTCGGGGCCGGGCTCGGTGCCGGGCTGACCGCGCTGTCCGGCTGGATCGCCGGGCTGCCCTGGTTTCCGTTCCAGGGCCTGTTCGAGCTGCTCGACGGGTGGCCGGACGAGCGGTCGTACCCGATCGGGGCCGGGGTGGGCCTGCTCGGCGGCCTGCTCCTGGCGGCGGTGGCGTTCCGCGAGCGGCTGACCGTCACGGTCGGGCACCTGACGGTACGGCTGCACCGCGACGGGCACGGCCGGGACGTGGCCCGCGCCGACGTGGCCGGGGTGTTCGTCGACGGCGAGGCGCTGGTGCTGCTGGACACCGCCGGCGGCGAGCTGGCCCGGGAGAAGTCCGACCTGGACGCCGAGCGGCTGCGCGCGGCGTTCACCCGGCAGGGCTGGCCGTGGATCGGCGCGGATCCGCACCGGGACGCGTACCGGCGGTGGGTGGAGGGCCTGCCCGGCCTGCCGCCCGGCGCGGACGCCCTGCTGCGCGCCCGGCAGCGGGCGCTCGACGGCGGCCACGACGCCGAGACCCGGGAGCTGCACGGGGAGCTGGCCCGGCTCGGCGTCGTGGTCCGCGACGAGGGCAAACGGCAGTACTGGCGGCTGGTCGCCGGCCCGCCGCCGGGGTGATAGCGGCCGTCGCGCTGCGATCTTCGCGCCGAGGATTTACGTTCGTCCATGGCGGGGTCACGGCTCGTCGGACGCGGTGGCCCCAGGCGGTACGACGCGGGCGACGGGGAGGGGCCGGCAATGGCCGTGGCACAGGGCATCTTCCGGCGCAAGCCGGTCGAACAGATCGCCGACGAGACCGACGAGGGCCTCTCCCGCGAACTGGGGTTGTGGCAGCTCACCGCGATCGGCGTCGGCGGGATCATCGGCGCGGGCATCTTCGCGCTGGCCGGGGCGGTGGCGAACGAGACCGCCGGCCCGGCCGTGCTGGTGTCGTTCCTGATCGCCGGCCTGGCCAGCGCCGCCGCCGCGCTGTCGTACGCGGAGTTCGCCGGCATGATCCCGAAGGCCGGGTCGGCCTACACCTACGGGTACGCGGTGCTCGGTGAGGCGGTCGGCTGGTTCATCGGCTGGGACCTGCTGCTGGAGTACACGGCCATCGTCGCGGTGGTGGCGATCGGCATCTCCGGCTACTTCGGCTTCCTGGTCAACGAGCTGGGCGCGGATCTGCCGGCCTGGATGCTCGGCGCGCCCGGCACCGGCGACGGGCACCGCGTCGACCTGTTCGCGGTGGTGCTCTGCCTGCTCATCGCATTCCTGCTGACCCGGGGCATCAAGGCCGCCGCGCGGTTCGAGACGTTCGTGGTCGGGCTCAAGGTCGCTGTCGTGCTGCTGGTGATCGTGGTCGGCTTCTTCCACGTGAAGACCGCCAACTACTCGCCGTTCTTCCCGTTCGGGGTCGGCGGCGCGATCACCGGCGCGGCCACCGTCTTCTTCGCCGTCTTCGGGTACGACGCGATGAGCACCGCCGCCGAGGAGTCGCGCGACGCCCGCCGGCACATGCCCAAGGCGATCATCTGGTCACTTGTCATCTCGATGGTGCTGTACGTGCTGGCCACGCTGGTGCTCACCGGCATGCAGAACTACCGGGACATCGACCCGGAGAGCGGCTTCTCCTCCGCGTTCGCCTCGGTCGGGCTGTCCGGGCTCGCCAGCGTGATCGCGGTCGGGGCGATCATCGGCATCCTCACCGTGATGTTCACGTTCATGCTCGGCGTGACCCGGGTGTGGTTCTCGATGAGCCGGGACGGACTGCTGCCCGGCTGGTTCGCCAAGGTCCACCCGGTACGCCGGGTGCCGACCCGGGTCACCTGGATCGTCGGGGGCGGCTCGGCGCTCATCGCCGGTTTCCTGCCGATCCGGCAGGCCGCCGAGCTGACGAACATCGGCATCCTGCTCGCGTTCGTGGTGGTGTGCGTGGCAGTGATCGTGCTGCGCTACCGCCGCCCGGACGCGCCGCGGACGTTCCGGCTCCCCGGCATGCCCGTGGTGCCGGCGCTCGGCGTGATCTTCTCGATCTGGCTGATCACGTTCCTCGACCCGGTGACGTGGCTGCGGTTCGGCGCCTGGTTCCTGCTCGGCGCGGTCGTCTACGCCCTGTACGGCTACCGCCGTTCGGCGCTGGCCCGGCGCGACGGGGACACCGCCGGCACGCCCCGCTGACCGCGCGCCGCCGCGCCCGCAGACGTAACGTGCCACATCCGCTGGCGCGTTTCCGGCATCAGAACGAACTGTTCGGGCATGTTCTCCGTACACACGTGTGGTTCGTGACGTCTACCTCGGAGGCATGGTGTCCGCACTTCGAACTGATCCATTCGCGGGGGCGATTCTCCAGGTCGGCGTACTCGCGGCCCTGGCCGGCACGGTCGGCCTGAGCGCGTACGGCTGGCTGGCCGGTCTGCTCTTCGGGGTGGTGACGGTCGCGGCGCTCGGATACGGGCTGCGCCGCTCGGGCGCGGAGCGGCTCGGGCCGGCCGACTGGGTGACGCTCACCCGGGCGACGCTCACCGGAGGCGTGGCCGCGCTGACTGTCGACTCGTTCCGCGAGCCGATCGTGGTGCCGGTGCTGGTCACGCTGAGCGCGGTGGCGCTCTCCCTCGACTGGGTCGACGGGCAGGTGGCCCGGCGCACCGGCACCGCCAGTGCGCTAGGCGCCCGGTTCGACATGGAGGTCGACTCCTTCCTCGTCCTGGTCCTCTGCGGGTACGTCGCCGACCAGGTCGGCGCCTGGGTGCTGGTGATCGGCGCGATGCGGTACGTCTTCGTCGCCGCCGGCTGGGTCCTGCCGTGGATGCGCGGCTCGCTGCCGCCGCGCTACTGGCGCAAGGTGGTGGCCGCCACGCAGGGCATCGCGCTGGCGGTGGTGGCGGCGGGCGTCCTGCCCCGGCTGCTCGCCGTCGCGGTGCTTCTCGGCGCGCTCGCGATGCTCGTCGAGTCGTTCGGCCGTGACGTCGCCTGGTTGTGGCGGCACCGCGTACGGCCGGTGCCGCGCGCACTCCCGGCCGCGCCGGTCTCCCCCGCACCGGCGGGCCACCGGCCCGAGTGGACGCCGGGCGTGCGGATCGCCCGCGAGCCCGCCGAGGTCGGCGGTCGGCACCGGTGACCGACCTGTCCCGCCGGGCGGACGGCGACGACGCCCCGGACGCCACCACGACCGACGACAGCGAGACCGCCACCACGACCGACCACAACGAGACCGGCACCACGACCGACGACGCGCCGGCGCCGGGGCGGCGGCGCTCCCGGCGGGTGCTCGCCGCCACGGTCACCGCGCTGGCCGCCGCACTCGTGCTTGTGGCACTCGTCGCGCCGAGCGACATCAACGAGTTCACCCCCCGCGCGTTCCTGCGCATCCCGGTGGAAGGGCTGATCGCCGTCGCCCTGCTGCTGGTCCTGCCGCCGCGTCCGCGCCGGGTGGCGGCCACGCTGCTCGGCGCGCTGCTCGGCCTGGTCCTCGTCCTCAAGGTCACCGACCTGGGGTTCTCGCTGGTCCTGGACCGCCCCTTCGACCTGATCGCCGACTGGACGTTCCTCGGCGCGGGCGCGGAGTTCCTGTCCGAGTCGTACGGCCGGGCCGCCGAGGTGGGTGCGGTGGCGCTGGCGGTGGTCGCCGTGCTCGCCGTACCGCTGCTGGTGACGCTGTCGGTGCGGCGGCTGACCCGGGTCGTGGCCGGTCACCGGCGGGTGACCGCGCGCGCGACCACCGCGTTCGCCGCCGCCTGGGTGGTCTGCGTCGTGCTCGGCGCGCAGATCGTGCCGGGCGTCCCGGTCGCCGCCGGCACGGTGGCGTCCGGTCTCTACGACCGGGCCCGGCAGGTACGGGCGGGCCTCAACGACCAGGAGACGCTGAACACCCAGCTCGCCGGTGACCCGTTCCAGACCATGCCGGGCGAGGAGATGCTCACCGCGCTGCGCGGCAAGGACGTGCTGTTCACGTTCGTGGAGAGCTACGGCCGGGTCGCGGTGGAGGATCCGGACCTCGCGCCGGAGGTGGACGCCGTCCTGGACGAGGGGACCCGGCAGTTGCGCGCGGCCGGGTACGGCAGCCGCAGCGCGTTCCTCACCTCGTCCACCACCGGCGGTGGGAGCTGGCTCGCGCACGCCACGCTGATGAGCGGCATCCGGGCGGACAACCAGTTGCGCTATACCAACCTGGTCCGCAGCGACCGGATGACACTGAACGGGGCGTTCAAGCGCGCCGGCTGGCGGACCACGCTCGTCATGCCGGCGCTCACCCGGGCCTGGCCGGAGGCCGAGTTCTTCTCCCCGGACAAGGTGTACGGCGTGAAGGAGCTCGGCTACCGGGGGCCGCTGTTCAGCTTCTCCTCACCGCCGGACCAGTACACGCTGTCGGCGTTCCAGCGCAGCGAGCGCGGACCGGGACACGCCCCGGTGATGGCCGAGATCCCGCTGCTGTCCAGCCACATCCCGTGGACGCCGGTACCGCCGCTGGTCGACTGGGACGACGTCGGGGACGGCTCGGTGTACAAGGGGACGGCGCGCGCCGACCGCTCGGCGGAGGGCACCCGGGAGGCGTACCGGCAGGCGGTGGTCTACACGCTGCGCACGCTGATCTCCTACGTGCAGCGGTACGGTGACGAGAACCTGGTGCTCGTGTTCCTCGGCGACCACCAGCCGGCCCGGGCGGTCACCGGCGAGGGCGCCGGCAAGGACGTGCCGATCACCGTCGTCGCCAAGGACCCGGCCGTGCTCGACCGCATCGCCGGGTGGGGCTGGCAGGACGGCCTCAACCCCGACCCGCAGGCCCCGGTCTGGCCGATGGAGTCGTTCCGCGACCGGTTCCTGCACGCGTTCGGACCGAAGTCCACCACTCACAGTTAGGGAAGTCGTGACGATGCTCGCACGGGCCTGGGGGATCACCCGTTCCCTGGCCGTCTACCACGGTCAGCCGGCCAAGCACCGGCGTGCCCGGCAGCTCTACGGGCAGTTCCTCTCCCCCGGCGACCTCGGCTTCGACATCGGCGCCCACGTCGGCGGCCGGGTCCGCACCTGGCGACGGCTGGGCGCACGCGTCGTCGCGGTGGAGCCGCAGCCGGACTGTCTGCGGGTGCTTCGCCTGGGCTTCGGCCGGGACGCCGACGTGACGATCGAACCGACGGCGGTCGGGGCGCGGTCCGGGAGCGCACGGCTGGAGTTGTCGTCGGCGACGCCGACGGTGTCCACCATGTCGTCGTCGTGGATCGAGTCGGTCACCGCCGATCCGAGCTTCGCCGGGGTCCGCTGGGACCGGTCGGTCGAGGTGCCGGTGGTGACGCTCGACGACCTGGTCGCGCGGCACGGCGTACCGGCGTTCTGCAAGGTCGACGTCGAGGGTTTCGAGGTCGACGTGCTGGCCGGGCTGAGTCACCCGGTGCGCGGGCTGTCGTTCGAGTACCTGCCGCCCGCGCACGACTCCGCGCTGGCCGCGTTGGAGCTGGTGGAACGGCTGGGCGCGTCGGCGGGTGGCTACCGCTACAACTACTCGCCGGTGGAGACCATGCGGTTCGCGAGCGACAGGTGGCTGGACGCGGCCGAGCTGGTACGCCTGCTGGAGACGTACCGCCCGGCCGGTCGTTCCGGCGACGTCTACGCCCGGCTGGCGGCCTCGTGACGTAGCGGCGCCACGTCCCTCTCCTCAAACCGGCCGACGGCGACTAGCATCGCTGATCATGGATATGAAGCGCGTCACCCGCTCGCGACCCGGGCGGCTGATCGCGACGGTCGTGCTCGCCGTCGCGGTCGCGGTCCCGCTCGGCGTGACCGGCGCCGCGTCGGCCGCGACGCCCCTGACCGTGGCGCAGGCGCTCGCCGTCCAGGACGGCCGGACGGCCACCGTGACCGGCTACGTCATCGGCCAGCCCACCGCCACCACCACGGTGCTCACCTCCGGCTTCACCGCGGACACCGCGATCGCCCTCGCCGACCAGGCCGGCGAGACCGGCACGAGCCGGATGCTGTACGTGCAGGTGACGGCCGCCTGGCGGGGCACCTTCGGGCTGCTCACCAACCCGTCGCTGCGCGGGCGGCAGGTGACCGCGACCGGCGCGCTCACCGCGTACTTCAGCCACGGCGGGCTGAAGAACCCGACCGCGATGAGTCTCGGCGGCGGCGCCACGCCGAGTCCCACGCCGACCCCGAGCCCGACCGGCACCGCCGTGCCGGACGCCTACTACGCGGCTGCGTCCGGCAAGACCGGGCCGGCGCTGCGCACCGCGCTGCACGGCATCATCAAGGTGCAGACGAAACTCAGCTACGACCAGGTGTGGGACGCGCTGAAGGACACCGATCAGGATCCGGCCAACCCGGCCAACGTGATCCTGCTCTACAGCGGACGGTCGCAGAGCAAGACGAGCAACGGCGGCGGCGCGAACGACTGGAACCGGGAGCACGTCTGGGCCAAGTCGCACGGCGACTTCGGCACCGCCACCGGTCCCGGCACCGACGTGCACCACCTTCGCCCGGAGGACGTGTCGGTCAACTCGTTGCGCGGTAACAAGGACTTCGACGCGGGCGGCGGCACGGTCGCCGAGGCGCCCGGCTGCTACACCGACGCCGACTCGTTCGAGCCGCGCGACGCGGTGAAGGGCGACGTGGCCCGCATGATCCTCTACATGGCGATCCGGTACGAGGGCGGCGACGGCTGGCCGGACCTGGAACCGAACGACTCGGTCTCCAACGGCTCCGCGCCCCGGCTCGGGCGGCTGTCGAAGCTGCTGGCCTGGAACGACCAGGATCCGCCGGACGCCTTCGAGAAGCGCCGCAACCAGCGCATCTACGAGCGCTGGCAGGGCAACCGCAACCCGTTCGTCGACCACCCCGAGTGGGCGCGGTCGATCTGGAGTTGACGCTCGTCCCCGATGTTCCGAAGCGTGGCGAGCGGGTAGAGACATCCGGTTGGCACGGCCGGGAGGCGGTCGGCACGGACGCGCCCCGGGCACCGCACGATCGGAGATGAGGCTCTCATGGCCCAGAACGGCATTCCGGACATCGCACTCAACGACGGCAACACCATCCCGCAGCTCGGCTTCGGCGTCTTCCAGATCGAGCCGAAGGACACCGTGCGGGCGGTCGGCACCGCGCTCGAGGTCGGCTACCGGCACATCGACACCGCCCAGATGTACGGCAACGAGGCCGAGGTGGGTCAGGCGCTGCGCGCCTCCGGCCTGGACCGCGGCGAGGTCTTCGTCACCAGCAAGCTGAACAACGGCTTCCACCGCCCGGACGACGCCCGCAAGGCGTTCGAGCAGTCGCTGCGGGAGCTGAAGTTCGACTACCTCGACCTGTTCCTGATCCACTGGCCGCTGCCCACCCGCTACGACGGCGACTTCGTCTCCACCTGGAAGGTGCTGGAGGAGCTGCGTGACGCGGGCACGGTCCGGTCGATCGGCGTGTCCAACTTCCAGGTCGCGCACCTGGAGCGGCTGGCCGCCGAGGCGGACGTGGTGCCGGCGGTCAACCAGATCGAGGCGCACCCCTACCTCGGCAACGAGGAGGTACGGGCGTACGACAAGGCGCACGGCATCGCCACCGAGGCGTGGTCGCCGATCGCGCAGGGCAAGGTGCTCGACGACCCGACGGTCGTGGACGTGGCCGAGCAGGTCGGCCGGACCCCGGCCCAGGTGGTGTTGCGCTGGCACGTGCAGCGCGGCGACATCGTCTTCCCGAAGTCGACCACGCCGAAGCGGATCGAGGAGAACTTCGCGATCTTCGACTTCACGCTCGACGACACCGCGATGGAGCGGCTCACCTCGCTGGACCGGGGCGAGGCCGGCCGGACCGGACCGAACCCGGACGAGTTCGACTACATCCCGAGCTGAACCGCCGCACACCGAAGGGCCCCGGGGAACCGGGGCCCTTCGACGTTTGACTTCGCGCGCACTCGAAGGGGCATGGTGACCGGCAACGTTTCGACGGGGAGGAAGACATGCGCTACCGCACCATCGGCACGGACCCGGCCACCCGCCGCGAGGTCAGTGTGCTCAGTCTCGGCGCGATGCTGTTCGGCACCGCCACCGACGAGGCCACCTCGTTCGCCATCCTCGACCGGTACGTCGAGGCGGGCGGCACCTTCATCGACACCTCGGACAACTATGCCTTCTGGCAGAACGGGGGCCAGGGTGGCGAGAGCGAGGAGCTGCTCGGCCGCTGGCGGCGCAGCCGCGGGATCGGCGACGAGGTGGTCATCGCGACGAAGCTGGGCGCCCGTCCGCTCGCGCCGGGCACCAGCTACGTCGACAACCCGGAAGGGTTGTCGGCGAAGGTGATCCGCGAGTCCGCCGAGCGCAGCCGGGAGCGGCTCGGGCTCGACCGGATCGACCTGCTCTACGCCCACATCGAGGACCACACGGTGCCCCTGCAGGAGACCGTGGAGGGCTTCGCCGAGCTGGTCGCCGAGGGCACCGTCGGGCTGCTGGGCGCCAGCAACCACCGCGCCTGGCGGGTGGAGCGGGCGCGGGCGCTCGCCGCCGCGGCCGGGTTGCCCGGGTACGAGGTGCTGCAGTACCACCGCAGCTACCTGCCCCGGCGTCTCGACGTGCCGAGCGAGCTGGACCGGGACGGGGACGTCGGCTGGGTCGGCCCGGACCTGCTCAGCTACCTGCGCACCGAGCCGCAGCTCACGCTGGTGGCGTACTCGCCGCTGCTGAAGGGCGCGTACGTCCGGCCGGAGCGGCTCGGCGAGGAGTACGCGGTGCCCGCCACCCCGGCCCGGCTGGAGGCGTTGCGGGCGGTGGCCACCGAGACCGGTGCCACCGTCAACCAGGTGGTGCTGGCCTGGCTGATGGGCGGCGACATCCCGGCCGTCCCGCTCGTCGGCTTCTCCTCGGTGGCGCAGTTGGAGGAGAGCCTGGCCGCGGTCGACCTGGAGCTGACCGCCGAGCAGCGGACCCGGCTGGACTCGGCACGCTGACCGGCGCCGGGCCGGGTGGCTCACACGCCACCCGGCCCGCGCCGATCAACCGGCTCGTGTCACTCAACCGGCCCGCGCCGCTGAACCGGCCGGTGCCGCTGAACCGGCCGGGAACCGGTCGACCTCGACGTCGAGCCGCAGGGCGCCGGTGCCCGGCAGGGCCACCTCGGTGGCGTCGGCCGGGCGGGCCGCGCCGTCGTACCAGCCGGCGTAGGTGACGTACGGCGGCGTCCAGAGCCACGCCACGGTGACCGGCTGGGGGCCGAGCACGCGCAGCGCGTACTCGCCGTCGCGATTCAGATCCAATGTGTAGCCGATGACCTCACGGGTACGCGCGTTGCGCACCGTCAACTCGGCGACCACCGGGCGGCCCTCCGGGTCGACGAGCCGACCGGTGACCAGGACGCCACGCCGTACGGCGAGGTTGTAGACGGTGGTGGCGCCGGCCCGGACCGTGACCGGCGCGGCCTTGCCCCGCAGGGCGAACCCGCCGGACCACTGGGTGGCGTTGTCGGTGGTGGTGAACAGCAACGGCCAGGCGTACGGGCCGAGCCAGTCGATCCGGTAGCGGCCCTGCGCGTCCAGTTCCACTCCCCACTGCAGGAAGGAGCCCGACTCGGGAGCGAGCGTCACGGTGCCGGAGGTCGCCGGCCTGCCGGTGGCCGCGCTGGTCACGGTGCCGGTGACGACACCGGCGCGGTCGAGCCGGATCGGGGGCACGGTGACCGTCTGCCCGGCCCGGAGGGTGACCACCCGGGCCTGCTTCGCGTCACCGGTGCCGCCGGTTGCGCCGGCCCACTGCGCGCCGTACCCCGATCCCCCGGCGGGGCGGGCGAACAGGTTCCAGGAGCCGGCCGTGATCAGGCCGACGCGGACGTTCCCGGAGGCGTCGGAGCAGTACCGTCCCGGGTTGTGGGGGAGTTCGCCGGTGCCGGCGGGCGCCGGCGTCACACAGGCCCCGGCGACTGGTGCGCCGGTCGCCGCGTCGACCACCCGGGAGACCACGTTCGCGGCCGGGGTCAGGACGACCACGGCGGTGCCGCTGCCGTCGGCGAGGACGTTCACCGTGGCGTAGCGGGGCAGGTGGGTGTCGTCCCGGGTGTAGACCCACACCTCCTGCGGGCCGGGGATCAGCGGCGGGACGGTCACCTCGGTGTCGCCGCACGGATTGCGCCGGGGATCGAGGAACACGCACAGCCCGTCGACCGCGGCGCCGGTGACGGCGTCGCGCGCCCGCAGGGTCGACCGGCTGGGCGTGAGCAGGCGCTCGGAGACCTCCGTCGTGTCCCCCGCGGACACCCGGACCGTTCCGGCCTGCGCCCAGCTGGTCCGGCCCGGCACCCACTGACGCAGCACCTCGTCGTCCTGGCCGTCGCCGTACACCGGGGTGATGGCGATCTTGTAGTCGCCGGCCGGCACCTCCACGCTGAGCTGCCCGGACTCGTCGAGCGGCAGGAGGTCCTTGTCGTAGCTGCTGTCGGCGGCCGTCACGGCGACGTTGGCGCCGGCCGGGCTGCCGTCGGGCGTGGTGACGGTCAGGTGGAGCACGCCTGCCGGATCCGCCGCCGCACCGGCGGCGGTGGGTGCGGCGGTGACGGCCAGGGCCGCCACGGCGAGTGCGCCGAGCACTCTTCGAACGATGGACACGGTGGACCCCTCTCGGTTTCAATGCACTCAAGAGGCGTCCGCGTAGCCACAACCGGGACACGCCCCCCGTGCGTCGGATGCCGGCGCAGCATATGGCAGAGGATCGATCACGCACTGTCCCCGATCGGTCATCCGACGGACTGCTGCGGGAACGGTCATAACCTCCCTGACTCGCGTACCGGGCCACCGTCGGCCGGGAATCCCCACCGCCAGATCGGATCTGGCGGGCCGTCTGGCGCCATCGGGGTGAGGCCGGCACCACACCACAAGCTCTGCGGCCTCGTTGAAACAGGCGATCGGTCCGGCGGCACGCCCGTACGCCTGTCGAGAACACCGACGAGAGAGGTAGTGATTCATGAGCAACCGGAACTCCGGCCCGGCCGTGGAGGCCGAGGGCCTGGTCCGGTCCTTCGGTTCGACCCGGGCACTCGACGGGTTCGACCTGCGCGTTCCCGCCGGCACCGTCTACGGCGTGCTGGGCCCGAACGGCGCCGGGAAGACCACCGCCGTACGGGTGCTGGCGACGCTGTTGCGCCCGGACGGCGGCACGGCTCGGGTCTTCGGGCACGACGTGGTGCGCGAGGCCGACGCGGTGCGCTCCCGGGTGAGCCTGACCGGCCAGTACGCCTCGCTGGACGAGGACCTGACCGGGGCGGAGAACCTGGTCCTGCTGGGGCGGCTGCTCGGGCTGGGCCGGGCGGGCGCCCGCGACCGGGCCGACCAGTTGCTGGCCGCGTTCGGGCTGACCGAGGCGGCGGGACGGCAGGTCAAGAAGTACTCCGGCGGGATGCGGCGGCGCATCGACATCGCCGCGAGCATCCTCAACACGCCGGACCTGCTGTTCCTGGACGAACCGACCACCGGGTTGGACCCGCGCAGCCGCAACCAGGTGTGGGCGATCGTACGGGCGGTGGTGGCGTACGGCACGACAGTGCTGCTGACCACGCAGTACCTGGACGAGGCGGACCAGCTCGCCGGCCGGATCGCTGTCGTCGACCACGGCCGGGTGATCGCGGAGGGCACCCCGGGCGAGTTGAAGGCGTCGATCGGCGCGGGCAGCGTCCACATCCGGCTGCGTGATCCGGAGCAGCGGCCACAGGCCGAGCAGGTGCTGCGGGCGTCGCTCGGCGTACCGGTGCAGCTCGCCGCGGACCCGGTGGCCCTGACCGCCCGCGTCGGCGAGCACGGCACCGACCTGGAGGCCGGTACGCAGGCGGCGCGGGCGCTCGGCGAGTTGGCCGCCGCCGGCATCGTGGTGGACGACTTCTCCCTCGGCCAGCCCAGCCTGGACGAGGTCTTCCTGGCCCTGACCGACCACCCGGCCGTCCCGGCGGACGAGCGGGACGACGAACTGGAGGCGGCGCGATGAGCGACACCGCGATCACCACCGGGCGGGCGCCGTCCGTCTACATGCCGTCCGCCGACGCGCTGGCCACTGTGCTCGCCCCGGCCGAGCGGCCGGCCCGGCCCAGCGCGCTGTCGGCGTCGCTGACGTTCGGCTGGCGCGCGCTGCTGAAGATCAAGCACGTGCCGGAGCAGCTGTTCGACGTGACCGCGTTCCCGATCATCATGGTGCTGATGTTCACGTACCTGTTCGGTGGCGCGCTCGCCGACAGCCCGCGTGCGTACCTCCAGTTCTTCCTGCCCGGCATCATGGTCACGAGCGTCGTCATGATCACCATGTACACCGGGGTCGGGCTGAACACCGACATCGAGAAGGGCGTCTTCGACCGGATCCGTACGCTGCCGGTCTGGCGGCCGGCGGCGCTCGTCGGGATGATCTTCGGCGACGTGCTGCGCTACGTGCTGGCCGCCGTGGTCATCCTCACCGTGGGTGTGGTGCTCGGCTTCCGTCCCGACGGCGGGCTGCTCGGGGTGCTGGCCGGAATCGGGCTGCTGGTGGTCTTCTCGTTCGCGTTCTCCTGGGTGTGGACGTTCTTCGGTCTGGTGCTGCGCAGCGAGAAGTCGGTGATGGGGACCAGCATGATGGTGCTGTTCCCGCTGACGTTCCTGAGCAACGTGTTCGTCGAACCGTCCACCATGCCCGGTTGGCTGCAGGCGTTCGTCAAGGTCAACCCGATCACCCAACTCGTCACCTCGGTCCGCGCGGCGATGGCCGGCTCGATGGACGGCCCGAGCACCATGTGGATGCTGCTCTGGAGCGCCCTCTTCGTGGTCGTGTTCGGCACGCTGACGATGTACCGCTACAACCGCCGCTGACCTGACGAGGTGGCGGGGTCCACGCGGCCCCGCCACCTCGTCGCTCAGAGCCGCCAGCGCACCGGCTCGGCCGGCCGGTATCGGCACGCGCCGCCGGTGGTGACGGACTCGCGCAGGTGGGCGGCGAGCGCCGGATGCCGCTCGTCGATGCGGCGCAGGGTGTCCCGGATCCGCCCGGTCACCGCCTTGCGCGCTCGTTCCGCCTGGTCACCGAGACGCCGGCTGCGCCCGGCCAGCCCGGCGGCGGCACGCAACTGGTCCAGCAGCGCCGCCCGCTCGGCGTTCAACTCGGCCAACTGCCGCCCGTCGTCGCGGGCCGCCGCCCGGTCGATCTCGTCGTCGAGCCGCCGCAGGTGCCGGCGATAGCGGGCCTTCGCCTCGTCGTCGAGCACCGGATCGGCCCCGAGGCGGCGCGCGGCGACGAGTTCCGGCCCGGCGGCCGGATCGAGCAGTTCGACGGCGGGCACGTCCGCGCCGGGCCGGCTCAGCAGCAGGCGCAGGTCGTGCAGCCCTTTGGCGTCGGGCAGGTGCACCACGACGCCGTCGTACGCGAGACGCCACACCGGCCCGTCCGGACGGAACTCCGGCCGGATCACGTCCACCTCTCCCCCGCCGGGGTCGGGCGACCGCCCGTGGACCACACCCGCCCGGGACAGACCCGACACGGCGCGGCGACCGGGCTGCGGCGATGCGGCGACCAGGGCCGGAGCGACCGCGCCGAGCCGGGCCGCCACGGGCGCGGCCACCGCGGACGCCGCCGCCGGGGCGGGATCCGCCGCGCCCAGCCGGGCCATCACCTGGATCATGCCCAGCGCCCGCGCCTCGGCCATCGTCTCGGCCCGCAGCCGCCGCGCCTCGGCCGCGTCGCCGGGCCCGTCGCGCCCGGCGAGCGCGCCCACCAGCCCGGCCCGGGCCAGCACCGACCAGGGTCGGGCAGCCAGCCGGTCGGCGGCATCCCGGGCCGCCGCGTAACAGTCGATCGCCTCGTTCCACCGGCCCTGGGCCGCGTCCACACCGGCCAGCCACAGGTCGACGGGGCCGCCGATGTCGCACCCGAACAGCGCCGCCGCCCACTGCCCGCGGTGCGGGGCCAGGTCGGCCCGCACCGCCGCGCACCGCGCCGGGTCGCCGTCGACTGCCGCCGCCTGCGCCCGCAGGCGCAGCCACAGCGGCGACACCGACCGGGGGTACGTGGTGCCCGCGACCTCGATCGCAGCGGTGAGCCGCAGCACCGTGGCCCCGTCGCCGCGCTCGGCGGCGGTGATCCCCCGGAGCAGCTCGGCCTGCGGGTGCCCGGCACCCACCCGGTCGAGCACCGCCTCGGCCTCGGCGAGGCGGCCGTACAGCAGCAGCACCGACCAGCGCATGTGGCCGGTCATGAACGCGTGCTCGGAGTGCGTCGCCTCGCGGTAGCTCTCCGCCTCGGCGAAGCCCGCCTCGGCGGCGGCGAGGTCACCCCGGAAGGCGGCGATGATGGCGGTGTCCGCGATCGCCGCCACCCGCTGCCGGGCGACGTCGTCGCGTCGCGCGCCGGTCACGAACGCGGTCAGCTCCAGTCGGTAGCCCGGGTCGCCCAGTTCCAGCAACGCGACCCAGCGCAGCGCGGTGGCCCACAGCTCGGTCTCCCGGTCGCCACTGCGCCGGGCCACCTCCCGGATCTCGGCGGTGACCACTGCTCGTTCCTGCGCGGTGCCGAGCCCCCAGGTGGTGTCGTGGCGGGCCCACAGGCTGAAGGTGAGCGCCTCGTCGTCGCGGCCGTGCCGGGCGAGCGTCTCGGTGGCCGTGATCAGGTCGGTGACCAGCGCGCGTACCGGCCGCTGCGGCTCCGGTTCCGCGATCAACCGCCGGTACGCCTCCCGGACCAGCTCGGCGGCGTCGAGCCGGCGACGGGCGGCGAAGTGCTGCCGGTTCGCGACCAGCGCCACCCGGGTCAGCTCAGCGGGATCGGGCAGTTCCCGGGCCAGCGCGGCGGCCTCGGCCAGCAGCCGCTCGCCCTCGGCCGGCGGGCCGGTGTGGTCCATCAGCCCGGCCAGTTCCAGCAGCACCCGGACCCGCCGGCCGGGCTCGCCGGTCAGTTCGAGCGCACGCCGGTAGTGCCGTACCGACTCGTCCACGGCGAGCCGGCCCCCGGCGTCACGCGCGGCGGCCAGCAGCAGGTCACCGGCGCGTACCGGGTCCAGGTCGGCGCCGGCCAGCCAGGCGTGCCGGGCCAGGTGGGCCGGGCTGAGCGTGCCGGCGAGCGCGTCCGACCGGTCGACGGCCCGGACCACTGCCGCGTGCCGGGCCCGCCGGTCGTCGTCGGCCAGTCCGTCGTAGAGCGTCTCGCGGACCAGGTCGTGCACGAAGACGAACCGGCCGCCCTCGCGGGGCAGCACCAGCCGGGCCGCGGCGGCGCGGCCGAGCAGCCGGTCGACCTGCGCGACCGGAGCGGGTACGCAGGCGGCGAGCGTCCGCCTGTCGAACTCGCGGCCGAGCACGGCGGCCACGGTGACGGCCTCGACCACTGCGGCGGGCAGTTGGTCGAGCCGGCGGCGCACCACCTCCCGTACTCCGGGGGCGATGGTGTCGGTGAGACCGTGGGTGTGCCAGAGCCGGGCGGTCTGCTCCACGAAGAACGGGTTGCCGCCGGTGCGCCGGTGCACCTCCGCGACCAGATCCGCGGCGGGCTCCCGGCCGGCGGTGCGGGCCATCAGCGCGGCCACCTCGGCGCGGTCCAGCCCGGCGAGCGTGACGGTGGTGGCCTTGGCGGTGAGCGGCAGCAGCCACGGGCGCAGCGGGTGCTCGCCGGACTCGACCTCGGCGTCCCGGTAGGTGCCGATCAGCAGCAGCCGTTCGAACCAGGCGTGCTGGGTGACGAACTGGAGCAGCCGCAGCGACGCCGGGTCGGCCCAGTGCAGGTCGTCGAAGACCAGCACGACCGGCCGGTGCTGGGCGACGGCGACCAGCGCGGCGGTCACCGCGTCGTGCCTGTCGAACTCGGCCCGGCCGGCCTCGCCCGGCGCGGACGTGTCGCCCTGGTCCGTCGCGTCGCCCTGGTCCGTCGCGCCGCCCGGCTCGGTGGCGTCGCCCGGCTCGGTGGCGTCGCCTGCCGCGCGCTCGCCCAGCAGTGCCGCCAGGCCCGCGGCGGCGGCCTCCCGCACCCCGCTCGGGTCGCCGGCGGATCGGGCCAGCCGGCGCAGCACCTGCACCCACGGCCAGTAGTCGGGGGCGGTGTCGGAGTCCCAGCAGGCGGCGCCGAGCACCAGCGCCCCGCTGCGGCGGGCCTCGTCGGCGGCGGCCGAGACCAGTGTGGTCTTGCCGATGCCCGGCTCGCCGGTGACCAGGACGAGACCGCCGTGGCTGTCGACCAGCCGGGCCACCTCGGCGCGCAGCAGGGCAGCGGGATGCTCCCGCCCGATCAGCTCCGGCCCGAACCGCGGCTCCATGACCTCACGACGCTAGTCGAAGGGTCCGACAAAAGCGGGAGCCCTCAGAGCCGCGCGTCGGTGACCACGTGGGCGCACGCCGGGCACGCCGCCGGTCCCTGCTCGGCGAACCACCGGCAGGTACGCCTGATGGCACACTTCGGCAGCGCCTCCTCGGCGGGCGGGGCGACCTCGGCGTACGAGGCGGCCATCCGGGCGCCCAGTCCGCAGTGCGAGCCGGTCCAGAAGCCACAGGACGAGGTGACGCACGGGCCGGCGAGCCGGGCACGCGACTCGATCGGCTCGTCGGAGTCACCGAGCCCGGCGAGTGCCACCTCGGCCGGCACGGCCGGGGTCACGTAGGCCACCCGGCCCGCCGGAGTGATCATGCCGAGGAACACCGTGGCGTTCGACGCCGGGGTGCTCGGGCACATCCGCTCCGGCGTGCCGGCCGGCCGGGCGGCGTCCGTCACCGCTGGATCCAGAACCCGAAGTCGTTGATCCTCTGGCCGAGCTCCTGGGCGAGCGGGCCGTCGATGACCCAGAGCCCGTGCCACTCGGGACGCAGCTTGATGTTGCCGTGGCCGAGGGTCAGCGGGGTGGTCAGCTTGGCGTCGGCGGTACGCAGGGCGGCCAGGCCGGCCTTCTGGATCTCCGCGCCGATCAGGGACTGCTGCTCGGGGCTCAGGTCGACGCCGTCGACCACGAAGCGGAACTCGTTGCGGGCCATGTGTTTCCTCCGGTCACTCGTACGATTCGGTGCCCAGCCCGCGGCGCAGGCTGGTGCGGGTGAAGGCCGCCCAGCCGGCGTGCGAGGCGGCGTCGGTGCGGTGCCCGGCTCGGGCGAGCACCCGGGCGGCGTGCTCCGCCCAGCGGTCGGCGGTCGTCGCCGCGTCGCCCCACAGCTCGCGGCAGGCGGCGACCGCGAAGGCGACCTGTTCCGGTGCGCCGCTGAACCCGGCGGGTCCGTCGGCGACCCGGATCGTGCCGTCCGGCCGGACCCGCACGCTCGGGAAGTGGTGGTGCAGGCTGGCCAGCGTGGCCAGGTGCGTGGCGTCCCGCCGGTCGGCGGCGAAGCCGGCCCGCAACTCGTCGTCGTGGCGGTGCCGGATCGCGTGCAGGACCAGCGCGTCGCCGGCCGCCTCGATCCGGGCGACCACGTGCACCGGCATGCTCCAGGCCGACGGCGAGTTCGCCGACCAGAACGCCAGCCAGGCGGTGAGCCGGGCGTGGAAGTCGGCCTGGACGGCGATCGGGAGCGCGGCCCCGCCGGGCGCGCGCAGTGCGGCGGTGGCGATGTGGTCCCGGATGACGAGCGGAGTCGCGGGGCGGCGCGGTGCGGCCGCCGCAACGCCGGTGGTGGAGGCGACGGCCAGGCCGGTCACGGTGACCGCCGAGGCCGCCGCCACGCCGGCGAGCAGTCGCCGACGGTCGAGCGGGTGTCCGTTGTGGTTCATCGTCGGCCCTTCGTCGACGGCATTGGCCCGACGTTATCGACCGGAAGCGATCAGAAAAACACCCTGCGTGACGGGAGGTCGACAGGAAAGCCGGGGATACCCGGCGGCGTGAACGACGGTTCCTGTGCCCGATTCACGCGCCACCCACCGGCGGACGGTCAGGCCCGGAGCAACCCGGCCACAGCCCGCTGCGCGTGCACGACGGTCGCCGCCGGCAGGTCGAGCGCCCGCCGACGTCCGCGGGCGCGCCGCCCGGTCAGTTCACCGCAACCCTTGATATCGATAGATGCCTATCTATAGGCTGGCGGCGTTCCGCTCACCCCCCATCCAAGGAGTGTGAACCATGCGTAAGCCCAAGCTGTCCCGGATCCTCGCCACCCTCGCGGCCGCGACGCTGGCAGCGCTCGGCGCGGTAGCCGTCAACCCGGCTCCGGCCTCCGCCGCCGTCCGCAACGTCTGCTACAACATCAGCCAGGCTGGCCCGTTCGCCAACACGGCGGTGCAGGCGGCGGCGATCTGGAACAACTACACGAACAACATCAACATGGCCCAGTGCGGGTCCAACCTGCGGATCACCTACACCTACGGCGGCGGCTCGTACGCCCAGCGCACCAGCCTCGGCAACGGCCGCGTGGTGATCGACTACTACCAGGCCCAGCAGTACTCGCCGCTGCGCATCATGACGCACGAGATCGGCCACATCCTCGGCCTGCCGGACAACTACAACGGCAACTGCGCCATCCTGATGTCCGGCGGCAGCGCCGGTACGAGCTGCACCAACCCGTACCCCAGCTCCGCCGAGGCCTCCCGGGTCGACTCGCTGTTCGGCTTCGCCGCCCGCAGCGCGACGCCCGCCCAGGTCTTCACCGGCAGCTGGCCGGCCGCCTCGACCGTGGGCGCCCAGCGCTGACGACGCCCTGACGACGGGGTCGGCGGGTCACCGCCGGCCCCGTCCGCGCGTCCCGCGCCGGCCGGGCGCGGCGTCGTCGGCGAGATCGGCCGCGCGGCGGCTCATCTCCTCGACCCGCTCCCGGAGCCGACGCAGCGCCGCGGCGTCGTCGTCCACCTCGGACACCTCGTCGAGCAGGCCGACGTAGTCGGCGGCCAGCCGCCGGTACGCCGGGGCGACCGGCCCGGCGTGCCCGTCCAGGTCGATGATCTGCTGGGCGAGAACAGCGGTGGCGGCACCGAGCGCGGCCCGCTCGTCGGCCCGCGCGTCCCGCCCGGCCCGCCGCGCGTCGGCCAGCCGCCCGGCCCGCCGGCCGCCGAACCAGAGCACCACCGCACCGGCGACCACCCCGGCCACCGCGCCACCGGCCAGCAGATACCGGGGCAACGACGGGCTGATGGTACGGGCGCCGTCCGGCACCAGACCGGCCCGGACCAGCCGGTCGTAGTTGAGCACGATCACCTTCAGCGCCTCGACCGGCCGGTCCACGAACGCATCAGCGCCCCGGCCGATGGTGGTCTCGGCGACCATCGCCCGGCCGAGGTCCTTGGCGCCGTCGCCACCGAGGCGGGAGCATCCGTAGGTGTCCCAGTCCTCGCCGTCGCGGCTCATCGCCAGCACCAGTGTGCCCTGGGCGGCGCGCTCGGTGTCGGCGCACGCCTCCCGCAGGTCGGCACCGGGCTCCATGATCAGCACCACCAGCCGCCGGTTGCCGATCACCCGTTCGGCGGCCGCCCGGTCCAGGTCCACTCCCGGCGCCGCGTAGACCGACGAGACGCGCACCTGCCGCGCGATCGGCCCGTCCAGGATCCCGCCGGTCCACAGCGCCCAGCCGGCCAGCGCCAGGCAGGCGAGCACCGCGCGGCCGAACGCGGTGCCGACCAGGCGGCCGAGCAGCCGGCGCGGGCCGGTCGCCGTCCCGCCACGACGGTCCGCCGCCCGTTCGGGCCGGTTCGCGACGCGGCTCACGACAGCCTCGCCCGCAGGTAGACGTCCGGCCGGTAGCCGGGCATCCGCACGTCCCGGGCCACGTCGTCCAGCTCGGCCGCCGCGTCGGCCAGCAGTTCGCGTACGTGCCGGTCGGGCAGCCCCTCGTCGAACGCGTCCCGGGCCGCCCGCAACCGGCCCACGCCCCGGACCAGCGCCGGGTCCGTGCGCGCGTCGGTGAGCAGCGACAACTCCACCGCCAGCGCGGAGAGCCCGGCCAGCCGGGCCGGCGTGCCACCGGGACCGACGTCGGCCGGACGGCGGCCGGACCCCCGCACGGTACGGATGGACAGCACCACGAAACCCGCCACGCAGGCGGCGAAGATCCAGGGCAGCGCCGGCAACGCCACCCGCAGCGGGTCGAACGGCCGGTACGGCAACGGACGGTCGAACAGCCCCGCGTACCGCACGTCGGTGACCTGGGCCAGGTACGTGCCGAGCACGTTCTGCTGGGGGTAGGCGTATCGGCCGATCCGCGCGCCGAACTGGGCGTAGAAGCTCGCGGTGGCCACCTCGGCGAAGTCCGCCGCGCCCGGACCGTGGTACTCGATCCAGTCGCCGTACATCACCACAAGCGGCTGGTCCGGGGCGAGCCGGTGCAGCGCCGGCCCGTACGCGGGCAGCGGCTCCCCGTACGGCTGCGCGGGCAGCACCACGAACCAGGCGCCGTCCGGGAACGCGGTGCCCGCGGCCTTCTCCGGCAGCCGGGTCAGCGTGGCGCCGGAGCCCACGTACCGGCCGGTGGTGCGCAGCGCGGCGACCACCGGGGCCAGCTCCGGGCCGGCCGGTTCCCGCCAGCGCAGGTCGTCGCGGTCCGGCGGGAGGGGCTGCTCGTGCAGCGTGGCCAGCAGCGTGAGCAGCGGGCCGGTCACGTCGCGGGTGGCGAACCGGGCCCGCCAGCCCGGCACGTCGTCCGGCGACGCCACGTAGAACCCGCCGCTGACCTCGGTGCCGACGATCCGGATCTCGGCGTTCTCCACGTCCTTCACCCGCCGGCGTTCGGCCTCGTCCAGACCGGGCGGGGCGACCAGGATCCGGGTGCCCCGGTCACCGATGGCGGCCCGGACCCGCTGCTCGTCCCAGCGCGCGACAGCCCCCGGCAGCCGGACCACCGGTTCGGCCGCGACGAGCGCCGTCATCTCCTCGACCGACGGCACGCTCGCGTCGCTCAACTCCCCCGCCGAGCCCTCGGGCAGCGCGGCGGTCGACGGGGAACGCCCGTAGCTGACCTCGACGCTCTGCCGCTGCGCCACCAGGAACACCACGAGCACGGCCGCCGCGGCGGCCAGCAGCGACCAGCGCAGCAGCTCCCGGCGTGCCCTCGTCATCGCCCGGCCCGCCACAGCTCGTCGGCGCGGCGGGCGTGCTCGGCCGCCGCGCGGGCCGCGTCCGCGCCGCCGCTCCCGGCGGCGAGCGACTCGGCCCGGGCCAGCAGACGCTCGGCCTCCGGCAGCGCCACCGGGGACGCGTCCCGGCTGACCGTGGCGTCGTGGATCGCCGCCCGCGCCGACGACCAGGCGACCCGCCGGCCCTCGGCCCGGGCGCGGCGCCGGGGCAGCAACGCGGCGAGGAAACCGGCGGCCACCGCCACCAGGCCCCCGCCCAGCCAGGGCAGCACGCTCACCGTCATGATCTCTGTCTAACGCACCGCCGCCAGCGCCGCGCGCCGAGGGCGGCCGGTGCGACCTACGACGACTCGTAGCCCTCGTTGAAACCCTCCATGAACCCGCCTGCGAACCCGGAGATGACACATCCGGCACAGCACAGGATCACCAGCAGCGCCGGCACCGTTACCCACAGCACGATCGCCCATCTGCTCATCCCCTCGCTCGGCTGCTCCACGTACGCCGGCGGGTGGTACGGCTGCTGGTGGTACGGATCCTGCTGGTAGGGGTCGTGAGGATGCATCCGGACATCGTGCCCACCGGCAGTGGCCGCCGGAAGATCCGAACGGTCCGCCGATCCTGCCGCGACGGCCCGTCGTCACGCCCGATGCGCATCGAGATGGGTCAGCACCGTCTGGTTGGCCTCCCACCCGTCCGGGAACTTCACCGGTACGTCCAGGTGCACCCGCTCGGTCGACGGGTACGCGTCGAGCAGCTCACCGATCCCCGCCCGCGCCACCACCACGCAGGCGTGCCGGTGCCGCGACGCCAGCACGCACAGCCGCCCCGACTCCAGGTGGAACGCGGTCGCGTCGCGCCGGCCGGAGAGCGGATGCAGCACGATCGTCACGTCGTACTCCCGGCCCTGGAGCCGGTTGGCGGTGTCCACGGTGATGCCCGCCCCGGCCGCGCCCAGCCGGGAGCGGATGGCCGCGACCTGGTCGCGGTGCGCGGCCCCGACGGCGATCCGGTCCGCGGTGACCGGCGCGCCGCCCGGGGCGGCCTCGCTGACCGCGACCGCGCCGCGCGCCAGCACCCGCAGCGCCAGCTCCGCGCAGGCCGCGGCGGCGTCGGCATCGGTACGCACGGTGTGCCGGGCCGGCAGCTCGTGCAACGCCCAGCCGGTGGCGGCGGCCAGCTCGACCGCGGCGTCGTAGGCGTCAGCCGCGCCGGGCTCGGTGAACGTCAGCGCACGATCGGCCGGGCCGGTCCCGGCGCGGAACCCGGTGAACGGGTAGAACGCGGCGGACACCACAGGCGCGGCCGAGTCCGGCAGCCGCCACGACACCGGAAGCCGGTGCACCGGCAGCTCCGGGTTGTGCCGCAGCAGCGTGGCCACCGCCGACTGCATCGGATCCCAGGTCAGCCCGGTCCAGCGGAACGTCTCCACGGTGCTGAACGGATCGAGCTGACCGGGGTCGCCGACGAACAGGGCCCGCTCGAACCGCCCCGCCACGCGCAGCAGCGCGTCGGCGCGCATCTGGTACGCCTCGTCCACGATCGCCCACGGCCAGTTCCCCTCGGTGACGGTGGCCCACTTGGCCGCCGTACCGATGGTGACCGCCGGGCCGCCCAGGTCGGCCACCTTTGCCGCGACCCGGACCGCCGGGTGGGCGGTGACCCGCTCGGTGGGCCGGTAGTCGGTCGCGGAGAGCCGCCCGACGCGCAGCTCCGGCGCTTTCCGGCCGAGCCGGTCGATGAGGTCGTCGACCTGCTCGTTCGTCTGCGCCACGATCATCAGCGGGTCGCCGGTGGCGGCGGTCTCGATCGCGGCGCGGACGACGAGGGTGGACTTCCCGGCACCGGGTGGCGAGTCCACGACGACGCCGCGGTGCGTGCCGTCGCGCAGATCCCGCAGCACACGCTGGATCACCTGCTCGGCTTCGTGCAAGGAAGGGCCCCTTTCAACGTCTCCGGTAGAGGCGGGGCCCCTTCTTAACACGCCCCGGGGTAGGACCGCGCGCCGCCGCCAGGGAGATCGCCGCCTGCCTCATCGATCAACTTGCACCCGCCTGTCACGCTCTCAGTCAGGAAAGACGGGGAAACGCGGGTGAGACGATGGACCTTCACCGCAGTCGCGTCGGTTGTGTCATGGCTCTCGTCCTGCTGCCGTTCGGTCTCTGCATGGTGCTGTCCGGGTTGTCTGCTGGCAACACCCTTCGACTGATCGGCGGGCTGATCTTCGGCGGGCTCGTCATGCTCGCCGGCGTCGTGGGCATCGTCCAGGCGGTCCGGCCGTTCCGGTTCCACATCAGCTTCGAAGGCTTGACCGTGCGGACAGCCGAGCTGAACCGGCTGCTGCCCTGGGCGGAGATCGAACACCTGGTCCTGTACCAGCCACCTCCGGTTCTGTCCGAGAAAAGGATGCCATCGCCGTTGCTGCTGCTCGTACCCGCCGCCACGTCGACCCTCGACGTTCCACTGACACACCGCAGCCCGTTGGACGACAGGCCCTGCCTGGTCCTGCTCGAAGTGCACGACGTGCGGGAGAAGACGGACCAGGTAGCCGACGCCCTCGCCCGGTACGGCGGCAGCCGTTTCATCGACCATCGCCAGATCGTCCGGCAGCGTTTCGACTCAGCCGACTTCCCGATCGAAGCGCGCGGATACGACAGGGATGCCGTCGACGCCCTCGTGCAGAAGGGCCGGGAGGCACTGGGGTCCGAGGACCTCCTGCTGCGCCTCGCGGCGAAGGTACAGGTCGAACGTGCCCTGCTCGAGTTGCCGCTCGTCGCGCACGGTTACTACCGCGTCCGGGTTGACGCGTTCCTGCGGGACCTGTCCGCCGTGTTGGCACGGTTCGAGGAGGGCGAAGAGGAGCCCGGCTGACGTGCCCGCACCCGCTCGCAGCTTCGTACCCCTACGGCTTGCGGGCGAGTAGCCCGACGAAGGTGTGGTAGGTGTCGGTCTGCTGCTGGGCGGGCGCGTCCGGGTCGGGACGCCACTCGGCCAGCGGCACCAGGCCCGGCTCCAGCACCGTCAGCCCGTCGGCGAAGGCGAGGATCTCCTCGTCGGTACGCCAGCGGCCGGTGCCCAGCGACTCGTTGAACACCCGCTCGACCTCACGGGCCTTGCGGGAGCCCTCCGGATCCCGCTCACCCGGGTCGCGGAAGTGCGAGATCGCGACGTAGCTGCCCGACGGCAGCGCGTCGATCAGTGCCGCCGCCACCGATCGCGGGTCCTCGTCGTCGCCGATGTGGTGCAGGATCGCGAACAGCAGGAGCCCGATCGGGCGGTCGAAGTCGAGGAACCGACGGACGTCCGGGTCGTTGAGGATCTCCTCCGGCTCCCGGATGTCGGCCTGGATCACCGTCGCGGTGCCCTCCGCGGCCAGCAGCGCCCGCCCGTGTGCCAGAACGATCGGGTCGTTGTCCACGTACACGACACGGGCGGCCGGGTTGTGCTCGATGGCGACCTCGTGCACGTTGCCCTGGGTCGGCAGCCCCGACCCGATGTCGAGGAACTGGTCGATGCCCGCCTCGGTCACGAGGTAGCGGATCACCCGGCGCAGGAACGCCCGGTTCGCCTGACCGGCGGCCGGCCCGTCCGGCGTGATCCGCAGGGCGTGCTCGGCGACCTTCCGGTCGACCTCGAAGTTGTCCTTGCCGCCCAGGAAGTAGTCGTAGACCCGGGCCACGCTGGGAACGGTGACGTCAATTCCGGGCGGTGCGGCCTTGTCGCGGGTCACTGGCGTCTCCAGACTCCGTGGGCGGTTCGGGCGTTTCGGGGAGTGTAGCGACCGTACAGGGTGGACCGTCACCCCGTTTGGGACCGCTCCCAGCGGACGAGCCCGTCACCAGGGCGTTCATCTGCCGACACGCCGAAGCGCGCTGACCGCCGCCCGGACCAGGTTCAAGGCACGGACCCCCTTTGACCAATTCGCCAGTAGCGCAGGCCCTTCTCGACAACGCGCCGGGTAAGACTGTGGGGCATGAGTGAAGCGCCGGTGCTCTACCTTGTCGTCTGCGCCGCGCCACCGGTCCAGCGGATCGGCGAACTCGCCGACCTGCTGATGGCCGACGGCTGGAGGATCTCCGTGATCGCCACCCCAATCGCCGCGAGCTGGCTCGACTGCGACGCGCTCGCCGAACAAACCGGATATCCGGTACGCGCACAGTGGCGTCGACCCGGCGATCCCGAGCCGCACCCGCCGGCCGATGGTGCCGCAGTCGTGCCCGCCACGTTCAATACGCTGAACAAGTGGGCGACCGGGGCGAGCGACACGCTGGCACTGGGAGTCCTCAACGAGCTGCTGGGCACCGGCATGCCGATCCATGTCTTCCCCCGGGTGAAGGCAACGCTCGCCGCACACCCCGCCTACGGGCCGAACCTGCGGCGGTTGCGCGATGCGGGAGTAGTGGTACACGACGCCGATGTGCTGAGGACACCGGACGAGATGACGCCGAGCCACTGGGCGGCGGTGGTCGACGTGTTGCGCGCGGCCCGAACCGGCGCCTGACAGGAGCGGGGGCACCTGGCGATTGAAGCGGAACGCAGCGCCAGAGGAGCGCTTCTTTCGTCTCGGGTCGTTGCCTTCGCCCGGAGTGTCGAGGAGCCGGCAGACCTGGTGGTGCCGCACCGACGAGTATCGATTGGCGGTGAGGTCCCCAGGTGTCCAGCACTCCGCCCGACGTACACGGGCCTCAGCGCAGCTCCGTTACCCACACGCCCCGCCGTGACCATCTCGTAGTCCGCAGCGCCCACCGCCGGGCAGCCGCACGTCACACCAGACCCGGTACCGCAGGTGCTGCGCGTCCTCCTCGCTGAGCGTCGTCTCACCGAAGTCGACGACATCCAGGTGCCCGAGCGACCGGGCGAGCGCGGCGGCCAGCTCGACGGCGGCGTCCCGGCCGGCCAGCGTGGTCGGCAGGTGGACGATCCAGCGCGGCTCAGTCATCGTGGCCGCGCCGCCGGCAGCCGTTGTGGCGGGACTGCCACTGCCGCAAGGCCTGGCGGATCCGCTCCGACTCGGTCCGCGCCGTGGTCAGCTCCCGGTGCAGGCGGTCCATCTCGTCGGCGACCCGGCACAGGTAGTCGTGCACCTGCGCCGGGTCCAGCCCACGCCAGCGGGTGTCGAAGACGGCGCTGCGCACCTGGTACGCCTGCACCCGCTCGCCGGTCACGTAGATCACGACGCCGCCGTCCCGGCCGCCATGGCCTCGTCGGGCAGCCCGGCCGCGGCGAGCGTCGCCCTCCCCCACCGGGCCAGCCGGCAGGGGTACGGGACGCGCTCGCTGCGGCACAGCGGTCCCTGCGGCCAGTGCTCGGGCACGTGTACGCGCACGGCCAGCGCGGCGACGAGCAGTTCCTCGTCGGTGACCGGGGTGAGGACGGGAAAGTCGGCGAGTACGGCGGACATCGGCAGGCGCCTCCGGGTCGGGTCTCGTGGAGTGGCGCCGGGGCGGGCGGGTACGGCGGGAGCCGCGATCGGGGGACGCGGTGCCGCCGGAGCCCAGCACCCGCCCCGGGCCATGCGTAAAAGCCTCGAGCCGGGCAGGACGAGAGGCCACAGCACCGAAGAGGCCCGTATGGCGCAGAAATGAGGCATCGAGCAACCCCGGGATCGACGGATTGTGACTACATTGACGACGGAACGGAGGGAGGTCGGGCTTGGCCCTCAAGCGGCAGCGGCTCTGTCAGCGACGAAAGGCTCTCGGGTACAGCCAGGAGCGCCTGGCCGACATCCTGGGTGTGGAGCGGTCCACCGTGGTGAGGTGGGAGAACGCGGAGACCGATCCGCACCCGTGGCATCGGACCCGCATCGCCTTCGCGTTGAGCGTTACGCTCGACCAGGTCGATGACATGCTCGCCGATGTGTCAGTGGTCAGGCGCCGAGGACAGGCTATGGGAGACGCGACACAGGACTACGACGCCAGCGGTACAGGTGCCACGCGATCAGACCTTCTGAGCGGCCTGCGGGGCTTTCTGACCGATTACCTCGCTCTGCCGGTACGACCGGCTCAGTCCGTCGTCCAGCTCCAGCGCTCCGTGAGCCGTGTCCACACCCTTTATCAACAAGCGAGCTACTCGACCGCCGCCCGCCTGCTGCCAGATGTGCTGCGTCAGGCGGTCGAGTTGTCTGGTCGACCGGCCGGCGCTCGTCAAAGGGACGTTTTCCGGCTTCTTGCCGTTGCGTACATCGCAGCCGCCAAGCTCGCGGCCAAGGTCGGCGACGGCGAGACAGCCCTCTTGAGTGCGGACCGAGCCGCCAACGCAGCGCGAATCGGCGACGACCAGGCTCTCATCGCGATTTCCGCGTATCAGGCAGCCTGCGGCCTGATACGAATGCCGGCCCGCGCCGCCGAGGCCGAGAGCATCACACAGGCCGGCATAGATCGTCTGGCTACATACGGCCACAGAGGCAATCCCGACCTGATTTCCGCCCATGGTGCGCTGTTGCTCCTGGCCGCCCTGCTGGCCGCAGGGCGGGGAAACACCAAAGACTCTGCGCAGCACCTCTCGCAGGCGGAAGAGTTGGCCACAGCGCTGGGCGCAGAACAGAATCGGCTGTGGACCGCCTTCGGCCGAACCAACGTCGCCATCCACTCCGTCTCGGCCGCCGTCCGCGCCGGGAAAGCGGCTCATGCGCTGGAGATCGGAGAGCGCATCGACACGTCGCGCCTGCCCACCGCCGTTGTCGGACGACGCGCTCAGGTGCACGTCGATCTCGCGACGGCCGTCATCAGGGCCTCGGCGGACAGGTCCACAGCGGTGCTGCATCTCCTCGAAGCCGAGCGGGTTGCCGCAGAGGCGGTGCATGCGAACGTGCAAGCTCGAACACTCCTGCTCGACCTCATGGCCGAGGACAAGCGAGCGGCCACGCCGGGTCTGCGCCCGCTGGCGTCGCGGGCAGGACTCCTTCCCTGAGACAACCTGCCGGCCGAGGTACCCCCGAGCGAAGCTTTGCTTGCCGCCTCCCTCGGCCCGGCGCGTCGCCTTCGGTTACTCTGCTTGGCCACACGTGCTCCCTGCCTGAGGGACCGCAGCAGCCTGAGAGCCTCATGTCGGCGGCGGTCTGTACGGTGGGCGCGACGCGCAGGTCCTGTTCGACGAAGGAGGAGTGGATTGGAAGAGATCATCGCTCCCGCCACCAGGCAGCCCGCGCGCCCTCGAGACAGCGACATATCAGCTCAATATCATTGCTCCGCAGCCCTTGGCCACCTCTGCAGGGCAGATTCTTCCGGCAGGAGGAGCGAATGACGAACCATCTGCAGGGCGGGTCGGACAAGCTTCGAGTCGTTGACCTCTTTGCCGGCTGCGGCGGCCTGACGTCCGGCTTCCACAGCACCGACCGATACCGCACGGTAGGCGCAGTTGAGTTCGATCTCGCCGCGGCAGCAACTTACGCTGCGAATTTCGGCGAGAAGAACGTATATCGCGGAGACATTGCCGACTGGGTTAAGAAGGATTTACCAGATGCCGACGTCGTGATCGGCGGACCGCCCTGCCAGGGCTTCTCGAACCTGGGCAAACGCGACATCGGCGATCCGCGCAACTCAATGTGGCGTCACTACGTAGAAGCCCTGACCAAGATCCAACCCAAGGCGTTCCTGCTCGAGAACGTGCCGCAGTTCGGCAAGTCGGGCCAATTCCACAGCCTGCAAGAGATGACCGAACCTGGAGCTACGCTCAGTAACTACTCGTTGAGATACAAGTCAGTTGTTGCCACCAATTTCGGCGCCGCGCAGCTCCGCAAGCGTTTCATTGTCATCGGCACATTGAAGGATTACCCTGTCATCGAAGTGCCGACGGGGGACGTTCCCCGGGAG
Source organism: Micromonospora sp. CA-248089 (assembly GCF_050948515.1). Classification (NCBI taxonomy): domain Bacteria; kingdom Bacillati; phylum Actinomycetota; class Actinomycetes; order Micromonosporales; family Micromonosporaceae; genus Micromonospora; species Micromonospora sp. CA-248089. The sequence continues at coordinate 1,140,836 of NZ_CP192016.1, read as the reverse complement.
AACTGGCGGACGGTGCGAGACGCGATCTGGGGTCTGCGCAATTCGGTAAACCCGGAGAACACGGAACTCCCTGGCGACACGGACCGGTTCTTCGACGCCACGGTGCCAGGCATCTTCAAGGCCTCAGACCTGGACTTCGCGCGCAAGTACACCGCGATCTCGCTCAAGCGGATGACACACATCCCGCCCGAGGGCGATCGGCGAAGCATCCCCCGGCATCTTCTTCCTCCTTGCTGGGTGGACCGGACAGCAGGCATGGATGTCTTCGGGCGGCTGCGATGGGACAGCCCGTCGGTGACCATCAGGACCGAGTTCTTCAAGCCGGAGAAAGGACGCTACCTGCACCCCGAAGAGCACCGCGCTCTGAGCCACCACGAAGCAGCCCTCCTGCAAGGCTTCAAGGACGACTTCAAGTGGTGTGGCTCCAAGGTCCAGATCGCACGGCAGATCGGCAACGCTGTGCCTGTCGAACTGGCAGCGGCACTGGCGGATCACATTGCCGACACGTTGTCCCCTCGCTGATGAGGAAGCCCGTCATGCGGTAGCCGCTTGAGGGTTTCGGTCATCAACACGGAGCACAGGTCGCGGATCTGCTGGTCGGTCAATGCCCTGACATCGACAAATGCCAGGTATCGCATCAGCCTCAGCGTGACATCCCGAATTACTGCCCGGCGAGGGGCTTTTCCGGAGAACCCGGTCACGGCGCGAGCGATCTCGAGCACAAGGCGGGGATCGCCACCGATGCTGCGACGCTCGAGCAGCTGATTGAGATCGCTCTCGGTGAGGGCGGCAAGAACTTCCTCGTGGCCTGCGAAGACGACGGCCTGCCACCACAGCCTCGCCCAGGTGTGCCTGGTCAGGTCCGTGGCTACCCACCGCTCTCGGTTCTCCGTGCCGAACCGCCATCTGGTCAGGTGCGGCAGAGCGACCAGCGAGGTGAACGACCAGAGATCCCGGTTGCCGGCTTCGGCCCATGACAAGTCCATGTGATCGCGCACGATCGGGGCCGCATCCCGGTCGAAGGCGATTCGCGCCTCAGGTGCCGCCTGCCCGGGGAAGCCGTACCTCGCCCCGAGGGAAGAAAGCACATCGGCAAGCTTGCGAATGCGGCGGGGGGATACGCGACCGCCCACAGGAGCCCAGATCTGATCCGGGTGGCTTGACTGAGGGGCAAGATCGATTCCCTCTTTGACCTGAACGTACATCGCCGCGCTGACGACCGCCGGCAAGTGTGGCCAGAGTTCGCTCAACGGAACACACGCCCCTTCCCGATGCGCCTGACCGCCCCGGAGATCTGCGTCCTGAACTCCGCCAGATCTACCGGCGAGGGTGGAGCTGTGATCGACAGTGGCGCGTCTGCGAGGATTCTGGAGAGGACGTCTCCGACGCTGTCGGGTGGCCATTCGTCACGATCAGCGAGATCGTCGCGTAGATGTAGGGCGAGTTCGACAAGCAGGCCAGCCACCCCCGCCTGGAGCTCGTCGAGCAACGCCTGTTGCCGCTTGTCCCTGGCGCCGCGGGCGACAGCGGCGCTCAGTTCCCCGTCGCGTCTGTTGATGAGCACACGGAACGTTCCGTAGAACGAGGCGGACAGATCGGTGCTGGTCTCGAGGTGCCAACTCGCGGTCGGCGAGAGGCGAGTCTGCGAAAAGTCGATCTCGCTGACCGGGAACATGGAGGAGACGTTCTCCAGGACGACCCGTTGGACGTGTTCGGCCAGTACGGATCCGGGGACGGCGGCAACCCCTACCGCTCGAGCGGCCGGTGGATGAACAACGCTGACTGTGGTCCGCATCGTGAGCACCCCCGACACGCGCTCCCCGACCAGGATCGCGTCCACGACCGCACGGCCAGCCGGGTCGAACTGTGCCGGAGGGGCGGCCTCCGTCATGTTCGTCGTCGAACTGGTCCAGGAGACGGTCAAGGCGACATTCCGGAGTTCGACTCCCGTCTCCTGGAAGAACCGTGCCGCATCGACCTGGACCCGCCGCGCCACCCGAAGGTCCGTGCCCGGATCCCAGCCTTCCAACTCGTCCGGCAGTGGACCCCACTCATGACCGTCGAGCAACATCCATGGTTGCCAGACCACGGTGCCGGACTCAGGGACGAGATAAGGGCGGACCTCAGCCGGCACTGGAGGCCACCTGACTCACACGGAAGCGTACGACGGCGTCCGGCAGGTATGTGGAGTACACGTACCAGTCCGAATCCTCACCCGGTGGCACTTCAATACTCCTTCCCTGGATGACGACTCCGTTGGCGGACTGCCATTGCATGACCTGTGGGAGGGCGGCACCCAGTGGTGGCTCACTCTCCCGGCCGCCCCCCTCGACGACCACCTCGACGTCAGCCGTCACGATCCTCGTCTGTGAGTCCGCAGGAACCTTTACCTGTGCGACGAGGTACGGGTAGCCCTGATGGATGCGCAGAGACGGCGCGCCGGTCAACCGTGCCTTCCCACCGCGTTGCGCCCGGCCGGCCCCGGGAGAGCCGCCACCCGATGCCGACCGCGGCCCCACGACTGGGCCGGAGCCTCCGCCTCCAGGTCCGCCGGCCCCGTGAGTGGCGTCGAGGCGGGCCGGCACGATGCCGGCGAGCATGGCCGAGAGTTCACCGAGACCTTGACCGCCCGAGCCGCCTGCCTGCGGTACGAGCCCGAGCTTCTCGTCCAGTTGCTTGTTGACGAATGTGCGCGCCCCGAGCACGACACCTCGAGCCGAGCCACTGAGTCCTTTGGGTATCCAGTCGTCGTGTGTGGGCGGTTCGGACTGCGCGAACAGCTCATCGGCGTCCTCGGAAGCCTTGAACACCGCGCCGTACGAGAGGCGCGAGTCAGGGTGCGACGGACCTGGCATGTAGTCCACCACCAGTTCGGCGACCCGCATCCGGGCAACGTGGTGGGACGGCCCTTCGAACGGTCGCGCTGCTGTCACCGACAGTCGGCGACTTTCGCCGTCGGCGGCCCCTAATGCCATTGCAAAGGAGCCCGCATTCCTTGGCGGAACGGTGCGCGAGTAGCTCACTCCACTGCCCGCGCGGACGTCCCGCAGTGCCTCGACGAAGGGCGCCAGGTCGTCGACGGTGTCAGGGGCCGGAACCGGAACTGACGAGCCGTTGACGCCCACGGTAAAGCGCATCCGACTGTCGCGCTCACCCGGCACCATCTTCGGCCACAAGTTCCACAGGATCGACGAGGTGATGAACGTCGCGGCCTCGGCCGGCGTCCTCTCACGGGAGTCCGGCTCCGGCTCGGCAGGCCCCAGATTGGCGACGAGGATCACGATGTCGGTCCCGGTGCGCCCGTCGGCGAAGCCCGGCAGTCCCAGAGCATCCGCGACTGCCTCGGCATCCCCGTTCAGCAGGGGATCCGGCACGTCGTCGGCCGCCACCTGCCCCCACCAGTGGCGGCCTGTGAAACGCCGATCTCCGAGGTACCAGCTGTGGCCGAGGGCAGCGCCCATCAATCGGCGCCCGGTAGGGCCGCCTGCCGCCGTTTTGGTGTCCACGAGAATGGCTCCGACTCGGCTGAGTCGGTAGAAGATTCCCTTGCCGAAGCCGTACGTGCCACCACCGAACTGATGGTCGCTCGGTTCCCCGACGTTACGAAGAAACTGCACGAAGTCCGGCACCGTACCGTCGCTCGCCCGCTTCCCCGCACGAAGGGGGCCACCGAGGCCTCGCGTGTTTCGGTCCGAGACGACCAGCACCGCTGTGTCGGCCTTCAGAGCTGCGCCGACGTCGAGGGCCGACTCCGCGACTGGCCCCGGCAGCAGCAGGCTTCGCCATGCTCCTACGTCGTCTCCCAGCACACGGACATCGATACCGAATTCCACAGGGCCGTCCGACAGACGGGCATCCCAGCTGTTCTGCGCGGCCTCTCTCACCAGCACGGTGAGCGGATCGAGTGCCGGCCTCCCCAACTGCTTGACAATCCCCTCCGCTGCCGCCGAACCTTCCGGGGCAAATGGCTGTGACCACCAACGGCCGCTCAACGAACCGCCTCCTCGGCGATCTCGGCCAGGGACGCCCCCGCGCTGAGCGGAAGCAACGTGGCGAGGTCGACCTGATAACTCAACTCTCCGACGCCGTACGGAAGGGCGCCGCCGACGAGCGATGACGGGACGATTCGAGGAATCCCGGGGCCTACCACGAGCCTGAGTACCTCCTCGACCGCGAACGTGTCGAGGTCGGGCCTGTCAGGCTGTTCGGACCAGCCTGCCGCCGACAGGCGCGTCCCGAGATCAGCCCGGGATGCCACGGCATCCCGGAGCTCCTCGACGAGGTCGCTCACACTCCGACCATCCGGATCTTCCACCACTCGGAGCAGGACGAGTTCCAGTGGCCGGTCTTCGTGGGTGTTCAGCTGCTCCAGCCCGTGGACGACAATGCCTTCGCTCGCGCTGCTCAGACCTTTCACCTCGATGCATCGGGAAGCCGCCTCGAAATCGTGCGGCTCGTGGAGCGGTCCCCGCCACGCCTCCACAGGAAATCCGGGGTCCGCATGGACGAGCGAGGAGAGCATGCTCAGCTCCGCGAACAGCCCCAACTTGGCCTGGCGGGACAGGCCACGGAGGAGACGACTCCGGAAAAGCCGTCGCCATCGCGTCACGGTCCTCATCGCCGCCGATGCGGGCCGCTGGGCCACGGAGACAGCTTCCAGCACGTCCATGACGACCTCGTCGAACTCCGAGAAGAGGTCTGGTTCCCCGCACGAGATGTCGAGGTAAGTCACGGCAGGCCCGTCGAAGGTGAGCTTGCGGATCGCCGTCCCGAGCACCGCCGGCCGGGGATCAGCTGCGACCGCCTCACCGTCGGCCGGAACGAGAAGGTGACGGTGGCCCACGGTGTCCGTCGCCACCCGGCACGGTTGCACCCCGGCCAGGACGTCGAGCGGAAAGGATGCGAGTTCCTTCACGCGCGGCGGCACCAGTACCGCCCACGCTCTTTCGAGCACGGTCGGTTCGATCTCCGTCATGCCATCTCCTCGGTGTCGACGTCGAGCGCCTCGTCGACGTTTTCACTCTCGACGTCGGTGAGATCGACGGCGACATGGCTGGCCTGGATGCTTTTCGTCCGGACGTCTCCCGGGAAGGTGATGCCCATACCGACCACTGGTCCCACCGCGCCGAGCGCGGTACGCAGCGGCATCGTCTTCTGGGTGCCCTGGTGCGGGTTCACGGGCTCGCTCTGCGGCTCGATCAGATAGAGAACGATCAGCCCTCGGTCGCGACAGACCGGATCGCTGTTGCGCAGCTTGACCAGGTCGCTCTCACTCAGTGCTCGCGCCTCGGCGAGCGTCAGGCCGAGGTCGAGCGCTCGGTCCTGCTTGCTCATCAGCGTCTTGATGTCAGCTCGTTCGCCCTGGCCGTCGTTGAGTCGAGACCGGACCGAGTACCTGACGTCCAAGCCTCCCAGCTTCGCCGCCGACCCTTCACCTATGACCACGGCGACGGACCAAGTAGCCAGGCTAGGGCGTTCGCTTGTCAACTGCCGGTCGATGTACTTGATCATGAGAGCGGGATCGAGATCCGGTGAGTCCTCGTGCACCTGATACCGCGACAGGAAGGTCTTCACGAACGACACGGGTACGTCTCGGATCAGCCGGGCTCCGCGGACGTCCTCATCCAGCCGACCGTGCAGCATGGCCTCTTGGACAAAGCTCTCAGCGGCCTGGAGATTGCTGTCGAGCCAGTCGGCGTTCCGGTGCCGGAAGTACCGCGTCTGCAGGCGACGACCTGCGTACGAGATGAACGCCGCCTGGGCGGCACCCATCTTGGCCGTTATCCGGAGGGCCGGGTGCGTGCGAATCCTGACTGCCACCTGGGTCGGCGTCAGGTTTTCCCGCTGGTATCGGTCGATGTCGTCACGCATCTCGTGCTCGACGGTCGCCAGGTGTCGGAACGCGGCTGCCAGGCTCGGCGTCATCCAGATGCGCGGCAGATCCTCGAACCCGGTGCGGTATCCGAACCAACGACCCATCTGAAGCAGCGTGTCGTACGCCGTCGCACCCCGCACGAAGAAGCTGACGACCAGACCTTCCAGGGTCAGCCCTCGGGAGAGGGTGTTCCCTCCGACGGCGATCGCCACCACCGAGGGCTCGGAGTAGTCGAGCCGATCCTGGCTCCGATAGTTGTCCAGAACGACCCGGGTCGAGGCGATGACATCGGCCAGATACGGCAGAACTTCGTCGAACGAGTTCTGCTTGCGGCCGAAGTCTTCTGCGGGCACACGCTGAGACTCCGCCTCCCACATGTCCCGCCAATGGTCGATCACCTCAGGTCGGCCGGAGACCAGTCCCGCCCTGGCTCTTCTCCGAAGCGCCTCGAGGGGTGCTTGATAGCTCTCGTGAACGGCAATCTTGACGGACGTGTGGATGAGCATCGTGCTGTGGCCGTCGTCACCTCGGGCCCGGCGCGCGGCCGTGCTCAGCCAGAACCAGTGAACGGCCTTCACCAATTCGTCGATCATCGTCGGGGTAAATCCGTCCGCAGGCTCCTTGCCGCCCGGACGCAACAGGGGGACGTCGTCCTCGTCGACGAGACGCACCATGTCGTAACCGTCAGGTGGCCCCTGCTCGTCGCCCGCCTCCCATTCGACCGCATCCCGACCGAAGATCTTTTCCGGTCCGAAATAGCCGTCAGGACGCGGCAGGTTGAGAATGAACGACTTCGGATACAGGTCGTCCTGGGCAGGGTCGACGAAGACGTTGGCAAAGGGTGTCGCGGTGTACCCGACGTACGTGCACCTCGGCATGAGGCTCAGCAGTCTCCGGATGAGCGGATTGATGCGGCCGGTGGCCACTGACGCCTGGTCGGCCTCGTCATCGACGATCAACACCGGCGCGGACTCGAGTGCCTTCCGCCCGTTGGGTGTGTCGAACCACCTGATGAGCTTGGTCAGGACAGCCGCGTTCTTCTTGACGACGGCCAGAACGGTCTTTTCCGGGCTGAGAGCCGCCGAGGCGTCGTGCGAAGGCTTCACGAAGTCCCGCGACGCCTCCGTCAGCGTCACCCAACGGTCCGGGTTGAGGTCTTTCAGATACTGGTCCAGGCGCACCTGCGTCTGACGACGAAGCCCGTTGTGAATACCCGAGAGAACGATGACCAGGCGATACTGCACGTCGGCCATCTTGGCGACGACGGCCGTGAAGTTCGTCGTCTTCCCGCTCTGCACGTATCCGACCACGAGCCCTTTCGAGTCCCACTTCGCGCGGTCCGGACGCGGCGTGTGGGCCACGACCGTGCTCGACGAGTGATCCACGGAGGAGATGCGTCCAGCCGGCCATCCTTCGGCCTCGAAACGGTCCCTCAACGCGAGCCAGTAGCGGTCGGACTCTCCGGGACCGCTGTACCAGTCCTCCGACCCGGCCGTAATGATCGGCGGGCCACCGGCCTGCACCTTCGCCTTGTCGGCCTCGAACTGAACTCGAAACTCCTCGACAGAATTCTCGGACAGCGACTCCGAAAAGCTCAGAACCGCCGCCTCGATGCCGTGACGCCTGGCCCAGTCTGCGAAGACGGTGTAAAGGCCCAAGATGCACCACCCTTTCAGTGATCTGCGCGGGAATCAGCAGAGGTAGAGCTGGTAGCTGACGGAGTCGGTCACCCCTCTAGGGTGGGGTTGTGCCCGAGCGACCCGTGCCCAGTTCAACCGGCGTCAGTGGTCGGATGCAACGCCAACGCCGGAAGGACACCGAGCCCGAGCTGGCCCTCCGGGGCGAGCTACATCGCGCAGGGCTGCGATACCGGATCGGTCTCCCGGTTGTCGGTTCGCCTCGACGGACGATCGACATCGCCTTCACCCGTATCAAGCTGGCCGTCTTCGTCGACGGCTGCTTCTGGCACGGTTGTCCCCAGCACGCGACATGGCCCAAGGCCAACGCCGCATGGTGGGAAGCGAAAATTCTGAAGAATCGTGAACGGGATCGTGAAACCACCCGACAACTCGAGCAGGCGGGTTGGACCGTGATACGGATCTGGGAGCACGAGCCGGCGGAGAGCGCCGCCGGCCGGCTCGTCGACGTCATCAAAGACATGAGGGCCCGCATCGCTCTGCCTCGCGGCCCGAGGCCGTCAGCCGCGCGCCGGAGCTCGCCGCACCCGGACGCACAATGACTTTGCGCAGCAGGCATTCGAGCCCTTGAACGACGGTCTCCCGGGCCGATACGAACGATCGACGACGAATCCGCAACCGAGAAGTGAATCAGGACCTACTCCGCTTCGACACAGCCGACGCTGCAAGCTCAGCAGGCGTCGGCCTCACCTCCCCACAAGGTGTTTCCTGGACACTACCGGCATGCGTCCGGAGGACGGGACCCCTCGTGCTCGGCTGATCGTCCTACCTGAATGGGCCTTCTTGCGCTGTCAATGACCTCCCCGGGCATTACATCTGGCGAGAGTCGTGCCTGCGTGAGCGTCTGGTCGGCGCCGCCGGCACCCGGCCCAGCAGTACCGCCACCCCACCCGCGAGCACCCCGACCATCGTCCCGGTGACCAGGCTCGACATCACCGCCGCACCCCGCACCAAGGCTTCCCGCGCCCCCGGCTCCAACCCGGCCAGCCCCGGCGCGTCCATCCCCAGCGACGAGTCCCAGAACACCTGGTGCCCGACCGCCAGGAACACCCCGTACAGCGCCCCGATCACCACTGTCGTCAGGAACGGGCGCGGCGGCCGTCGCCACAGCACGGCGGCCACCCAGCACACCGGCGGTCCGACCGCCAGCAGCGCGGCCACGACAGTGCCCTCCGGCACCACGTCCAGGTCGTGCAGTGCCACGCGCGGGGCGGCCGGCGCGGCCAGCGCGACGAGCGCCGGCCAGGAGAACCCGAGGGTACGGCGACCCGCGCTCATCGGGTCACCTCCGCCGGCCCGGAGTCCGGTGCCGAAGCGAGTGCCGACTGCGGAACGGACGCGGTCGAACGCACGAATCTCAGCAACGCGACGAACGCCAGCACGGCCGTCACCGCGCCTCCGGCGAAACGCACCCAGTGGCCGGCGACGAACTCGGCCGCGACCTGACGCAGGTACTCCGGCGAGTGCGTCCCCACCGGGTCCACGAACATGATCTCGTTGCGCGGCCAGAAGAAGACAGCGGAGAACAGGAACTCGCAGACGACGAAGACGGCTGTGGCTCCGGCGACCCACCAGCGCAGCCGCCGGTCGCGCCAGGTGAGCAGCGTCGCGGCGACGCTGCTCAGGATCACCGACGCGCCGAGCGGCGGGAAGTAGTCGTGCGGGCCGCCGTGGACGAGGAACTCGCGGGCCCGGTCGAGCGAGGCGGGCGCGTCGTTGAAGACGTTCGGGTAGAGCATGACCGTTTCGGCGGCGACCCCGCCGAACGACATCATCGACGCCCAGACCATCACAATAAGGGTGAACCAGGTCAGTCTTGTGCGTACCACGAGGGTTCTCCTCACGTTTCGGGGACGCCATCGACGCTAGGTCGGCCGTCCTCGGCCGTCGTCCGCGTGGCCGCGCGACCGGATGTCGCTTCTCGGCGTACGCCTCGGGGTCGTCCCTGACGCCTGCGGACGACAGCGGTGAGGGTCCGCGCGGACCTAGGCTCGAAGGCGTGCCCGACACCTCACCCACCCGCGCCGACGCGCTGCTCGCGGCGGCCACGCTCGGCCTGGTCGTGGTGGCCGTGGCGGCCGACCGGCCCTCGCCCGGCAGCGCGGCGCTCGCGGTCGTGGTCGGCGCGGTGCTCGGCGGGCTGGTGCTGTGCGCCGGACGGTGGCCGCTGCCGGCTCTGCTGGCCACGGCGGTCGTGATCCTCGGGTACTACGCGCTGGACCTGCCGCCCGTAGGGGTGGCCGCCCCGGCCGCGGCCGTCCTATACCGGGCGTCCGAGCGCGGCCGTGTCGTCCCGGCCGCCGTCGTGGCCGGGAGCCTGCTGGCCGTCTCGGTGGCCGCCCGGCTGGCCGAGGGGGACGACATCGCGGTCGTGGTGGGTACGGAACTCGGCTCCGAGGCGGCGCTGCTGCTCGCCGTCCTCGCCCTCGGTGACGCGGTACGCAACCGCAGGTCGCTGCGGGCGGCGCTGGTCCGGCAGGCGGTCGCGGCGGACGAGGAGCGGCACCGGGAGGCGGCCCGTCAGGTCGAGGCGGAACGGCTGCGCATCGCCCGGGAGGTGCACGACACGCTCGGGCACACCATGTCGGTGATCACGTTGCAGTCCGCAGTCGCCGGGGAGGCGCTCGCCGACGGCGATCCGGCGCAGGCGGACAGTGCGCTCGCAGCGATCCGGTCGGTGAGCGGCAGCGCGATGGCCGAGTTGCGGGCGACTCTCGGCACGCTGCGCCGTGAGCCCGGGCCCCGGGAACCGGTCCCCGGCTTCGACCAGCTCCCGGCGCTGGTGGACGGCGTACGCCGGGGTGGGCTGGCGGTCGACCTGCGGGTCGAGGGTCCGGTGGACACGCTGCCCGCGGTGGTCGGCAGCACCGTCTACCGGGTCGTGCAGGAGGCGTTGACGAACGTCCTGCGCCACGCCGACGCCACCCGGGTCTCCGTGACGGTTCGCGCCACGCCCGGCTGGCTCGCGCTGGAGGTGGTGGACGACGGCCGCGGCGGCCCGCCCGCCGGGGACGGGGCGGGCCAAGGCTTGCGCGGCATGGCTGAGCGGGTAGCCCTGCTCGGGGGCACCGTCGAAACCGGCACGAGCGGCGGCTTCCGCGTATCGGTCCGCCTGCCGCTGACGGGAGCCGCCGCGTGAACCCGATCCGTGTCGTCCTCGTCGACGACCAGCACCTGGTGCGTACCGGCCTGCGCGCGCTGCTCGACCGGGCGGCGGACATCGAGGTGGTGGGCGAGGCCGGTGACGGCGGCAGCGGCCTCTCGGTGGTACGGGAGCAGCGGCCCGACATCGTGCTGATGGACGTCCGGATGCCCGGCGGGGACGGGCTGGCGGCGACCCGGCGGATCCTGACCGACCCGACGCTGGACGGCGTCCAGGTCGTCATGCTCACCACGTTCGACGACGACGAGTACCTGTTCGAGGCGATCCGCGCCGGGGCGGCGGGTTTCCTGCTCAAGGACACCCCGCCGGACGCGCTGCGGGACGCGGTCCGGACCGTGGCCGGTGGCGACGCGCTGCTCTCCCCCGCGGTCACCCGGCGGGTGCTCGCCGCGGCGGCCCGCTCACCGGTGGCCGATCCGGCGCGGCTGGCCGGGCTGACCGCACGGGAACGGGACGTGCTCGCGCAGGTGGGCGCCGGCCGGTCCAACACCGAGATCGGGCAGGCGTTGTTCCTGAGCCCGGACACCGCTCGCACCTACGTGAGCCGCCTGTTGCAGAAGCTGAACGCCCGCGACCGGGCGCAACTCGTCGTCATCGCGTACGAGAGCGGGCTGGTCCGCCCCGGCGAGGGCTGAGCCGCGCCGGGGCGGGCCGCAGTCAGACCGGCGTCGCGTCCGCCGACTCGGGCGCCGCGTGCCGGCCGCCACCACCGCCGTTGCGCCGCTCGTCGCCGTGCCCCGGCCACCACGCCTTGTGGCCGATCAGCCCGGTCAGCGCCGGTACGAAGAACATCGACATGACGAACGCGGACAGCACGATCCCGATCGCCACCGCGAAGCCCATCTGCTGGAGGAACGAGATCGGCGCGAGCATCAGCACCCCGAACGTACCGGCCAGGATGAGCCCGGCGGCGGCGACCGTCGGGCCGGCGTGTTCCACGCCGATCGCGGCGGCTTCGTGCGGTTCGTGGCCCTCGCGCGCCTCCTCGCGTAGTCGGGCGATCATCAGAATGTTGTAGTCGGTGCCGATCGCCACCACGAACAGGTACAGGATGATCGGCAGCTGGAACGTCACGCCCGGGTTGCCCTGGAGCCCCTGGAACACGTAGACGGTGGCACCGAGCGTGGCGGCGAAGTTGAGCAGCACCGCGATCACCAGGTAGACCGGCGCGACGAGGCTGCGCAGCAGCAGCGCCAGGATGATCGCGATCAGGAGCGCGGCGGCCGGGAGGATCACCGACAGGTCCCTGTTGTTCGCCGAGTTGATGTCCGCGAAGATCGCGGTGGCGCCGCCGACGAGCGCCTTGGTGCCGGGCGGAGCCGCCTCGTGCACCGCGTCCCGCAGGTCGTCGCGGACCAGCGTGATCGCCTCGTTGGACATCGGGTTCTCGTCGAGCAGCAGGTTGATCCGGGCGACGCTCGGGTCGGTGGGGCTGCGCTCCGGCGGCTGCGCCTGCCCGACGCCGGGCGCGCGCGCCGCTGCGGCGGCGAAGTCGTTCACCTGCTGGTCGGTGAGCGGGCTGCCGTTGCCGGTGGTCAGGTAGACCTCGGTGGGCGCGAGCGCCCCGGCGGCGAACCCGCGCTGGAGGTCCTGGGCGGCCCGCGCCGACTCGGTGTCCTGCGGGAATCCGGCGCTGAAGTCGTAGTCGGCCTTGTAGCCGAGCACCCCGGCGGCGAGCGCCACGAGCAGCACACCGGAGGCGGCGGCCACGACGGCCGGACGGCGGCCGACGACGGCGCCGAGCCGCCGGGACAGCGTCGCCTTGGGCGGACGCTGCCACGCCTTTGACGGCCAGAACACCCACCGGCCGAGCAGCGATACGAGCGCCGGGATCAGCGTCAGCGAGGTGACGAGCATGACGCCGACGGCGATGGCGAGCGCCGGGCCGAGCGAGCCGAAGAAGCCGAGCGAGGCGAGCAGCAGCACCAGGAACGCCACGATCACCGCACCGGCTGCGGAGGTGATGACCTCGCCGACCCGCTGCACCGAGACGATCATCGCGGTGCGCTTGTCGTCGCCGGCGCGCAGCCGTTCCCGGTAGCGGAACAGCAGGAACAGGATGTAGTCGGTGCCGATGCCGAACAGCACGATCAGCAGGATGGTCTGCAGGTCCTGGCTGACGTTGAGGTCGAACGCCTTGCCGGCGGCGGCGACCAGCCCGGTGGTGACGGACATGACGACGCTGATCACCACCACCGGCAGCAGCGCGGCGATCGGGCTGCGGAAGATGATCAGGATCAGTCCGATGATGAGGACGATGGTGGCGACACCGACGACCGCGAACGCCTCGTTGAACGTGTCCTCGTTGTCGACGAAGCTCGCCACGTCGCCTGCCACCCCGGCGGTCAGGCCGCTGCCGGCCAGGTCCGGGCCGAGGGCGGCGCGCAGGTCGCGTACCGCGTCGAGCAGGCGTGGGTCGTCGGGGCTGTCGGCGTCGAGACCGACGGTGACCACCTGCACCGACTTGTCCGGCGCGACGGCCTGCGGGCCGGTCAGGTAGCCGGAGGTCTGCGGGATGTTCCGGGCCTTGAGCGCGGTGGCGAGCTGACCCACGCGCGCCTCGTCGGCCGCTGTGAGCGGCTTGCCGTCGCTGCGTTTGACCACGACGGTGGCGGTGGCGGTGGCGGCCTGCGGGAACGACTTCGCGGCCAGCTCGGTGGCCTGCACCGACTCGTAGGTGCGCGGCAGGAAGCTCTCCTGGTCCGCGGAGGTGATGTCGCTCAGCGAAGGACTGGCGGCGATGATCGCGATCGCGGCGACGACCCAGCCGCCGATCACCCACCAGGCCTTGCCCACGACGAATCTGCCCAGGCGCTCGAACATCGTTTCCCCCGTGTGTTCGGCTGTGTCGCACGCGATCCTACGCTGTGTGAGCAATCCCTTTCGGACGGCTCGCGGACTTTCGTCGATGATCCGGGTGGTCGAGGATCGACAGATGAGCGTGCGGCTGCCCGGTCCCGGAGTGCTGACGGCCTGGTTGGCGGCGACCGTCCCGGCCCCACTCGTGGTCTACGAGTGGACCCACAGGTGGGAGGAGGAGCAGCCGGTCTCCACCGCGCTGTGGTGGCCCGTGCTCGCGGCGCCGGCGCTCGCCGCCGTGCTGGCGGCCCGCCAACCCCGGCGCGCCGCCGCTGCCGTCGGCGTGTCCACGCTGGTCACGACCGTGCTTCTTGCGGTGTCACTGGCCTTCTTCCGGTGGGTCGTGCCGCTGACCGGCGAGGCCCGCTGGGGGCGGGCAATGCTCGGCGGCGCGGCGCTCGCGGTGGCCGGGGCGCTGATCGGGTACGCCGCCGGCGGGCGCCTGCCCCGCCGGGCCGGCCCGGCGTCGCGGCGCGGCTATCTGATCGGCGGGTTCGCCGTCGTGTTCGGCGCGCTGCTGGCGCAGTCCGCGGTACGGCTCGGCGCCGAGGACAGCACGATCGGAGAACCCCCTCGGGAGTACGGCGGCGTCGGCCCGTACGCGACGTCTGCGAGCCGGTTCACGGCGCCTGCGGCCGGGGCGTACGCGATCTTCGCGCTGGGTTTCTCCCCGGCGGACCCCGAATGCCGCGTCACCGGCGACGGCTCGGAGGTGCGGACGGCCGAGCCGGTCTCCGTCCCGCCGGGCGGCTACGGCAGCGACGCCGCCGTCTATTCCTGGGTGGCGACAGTGCGGGTGCCGACTCCCGGTGCGTGGACGCTCGACTGCCGCACGACCGATCCCGAAGCGTCCTACGTGGTGGGTGACGTGCCGCAGATCAGGGGCGCGGTAGGCGAGATGATCCACTGGCCGGCGGGTGTGATCTGGCTAGCGGGCGCGATTCCCGGCCTGCTGGTGGTCGCACACACCGCGCGGCGTCGGGCCAGGTCGACGGGCGCGCCGGCGATCGCCGGATGACCGCACCATCAGGGCGCGATCCGTGCCCACACCGTGCCGAGGCTCCACCTCATGGTCGACTTGCTGTTGATCTCCATGTCATTGGTGATCGAGCCGTCGCTACTGCGGGTGCCGGCTCGGATGTGGACAGTTTGGCCCTGTTGGATCGGGCCGTTGCTGAACAGGCGTGCCGTGAACAGGCCGCCCTGGGCCAGGAACTCACGGACAACCACATCCGTGCGGTCGGTGACCCACTTGAAGCGGGACATCAAGGCGAACGACGGTGCGGTGACATTGCTGTGCAGCACGTGCATCATCAGGAAGTTCTCCTGCGAGGTGGATGAATCCGAGACACCGAACTCGTCCACCACCCGCAGTTCGTGCCGGGCACCGCCGCAGCGTGCCTCGATGAAGACCTCCACCGCGCCCGTCGCGGGTGCACGGAAGTTGAACCCGATCTGGGTGTCGACGACGGCCCAGCCGTTGTCGAAGTCGTCCGCGTTGTTGTTGTCGAGCCTCAGCTCGTTGCCGGTCAGTCCGGTGAACCGGTCGACGAAGTGCGTCCGCGAGATCCGGAAGCCGCCGAGGTTGTGCGGATCGAAGCCCTGCTGGAACGCCGGGAACGGCGGACGGAACGGCGTCCAGGCGTGTGGGTCGTCCCGGCCCTCGCCCTGATCCGGCGGTGCCGGTCGCTCGTCGTCGTGCAGCCACGAGGCATATCCGGCGGTCGCCTCCGTGCGCGGCAACACCTCCTGTGTGGCCGACCTCGTCTCGTCAACGATGCGCCGCACCTGCGCACGGTCGGCGCCCAGACTGTCGAAGTAGGCTTGGACGTTTGCCCTGCGCTGGGCGTCGAGGGAGTCGTAGTCGGCATCCAGACCGGCCGGGGGTTGGAGAAGGTCACGGAACCTCGCCCGTTCACCGTGCAGTCGCTTCCGCAGCGACAGCCAGTTCTCCGCGCCGAGAAGTTCCCGAATGCGGTGGTTGCCGCGTTCGACGACGTCCGCCAGCCGTACGTCGCGGACCTCTGCCGCGCTGCGCCGGCGCCGGTCGTAGTCCTCGGCGGCTTCCTCCGCAGCGCGTCGATCAGCTTCCGGGGTATCGAGGTCGAAGGGCATTTGGTACTCGCTGGAATATTGCCCCACTAGCATCGATCCCCCCGGAGCTAATTGGACCAAGTGTCATAATTAGGATTTTCCGAACGTAGCAGTCCTACGCGACGCGGACGACCGGAATCGACCCTTCGGTGCTCGCGCCACCGCCTCCGCACCGACGGGCGCGGAGCCGAGAGGAGTGTCGTAGGCGGCTCGTAGCCTGGCGCGGTCAACGACGATCGCAGGGAGGCGACGTGCTCGACCACTTCTCCGTAGCGGTGCGCGACCTGGCAGCCAGCGGCGCCTTCTACGACGCCGTGCTGGCCCCGCTGGGCGGGCGCCGGCTCATGGAGCCCGGCCCGATCGGCTACGGCGTCGACAAGCCCGACTTCTGGGTGGAGCCCGCCCCGGCCGGCGCCACGCCGGTGCCCGTGCACATCGCGTTCACCGCCGCCGACCGCCCCACGGTGCGGGCGTTCCACGACGCGGCGGTGGCGGCCGGCGCGGAGGTGCTGCACGCGCCGAAGGAGTGGCCGGAATACCACGCCGGCTACTACGGTGCGTTCGTCCGCGACCCGGACGGCAACAACGTCGAGGCGGTCTGCCACCGTCCGGAGTGAGTCCGGTTGCGTCGGCGATGCAGGATGGGCCGGTGGAGATCGAACCGGTCGAGCACGCTCCGGTACGCGCCATCCGCCTCGCCTGGCTGGCCCAGCGGTGGCACGACCTCACCTTCCTGCACTGGGCGGTCCCGCCGGAACGGGTGGCGCCACTGCTGCCCGCAGGCACCCGGCCGGACACGTTCGACGGGCTCACCTACGTCGGGCTGATCGGGTTCCAGATGGTCGGGCTGGGGCTCGGGCGTGGTCCGGGCGTGCCCTACTTCGGCACCTTCTGGGAGACGAACGTCCGGCTCTACTCGGTCGACGGCTCGGGGCGGCGCGCTGTCGTGTTCCGCTCGCTCGACGCGTCCCGGCTGGTGCCGGTGCTGGTGGCGCAGCTGAGCCTGCGCCTGCCGTACAAGTGGTCGTCGATGCAGCTGGACCGCTCCGGTGACACGCTCACCTACCGGTGCCGCCGCCGCTGGCCCGGTCCGCCGGGCGCGACGAGCAGGATGACGGTCCGCGTCGGGGCGCCCGTTCCCGAGCCGACGCCGCTGGAGCACTTCCTCACCGCACGCTGGGGCCTGCACACCCGCGCGTACGGCCGCACCCTGCACGTGCCGAACTGGCATCCACAGTGGCCGCTGCACCGTGCCGAACTGCTGCACCTGGACGACGAACTGGTCACCGCCGGGGGCCTGCCGGCACCGGACGGGCCGCCGGTGAGCGTGCTCTACTCCCCCGGCGTCCCCGTCGTCTTCGGCAACCCCACGTCGGCCCGATGACGCCACCCTGATCGACGCCAGATCGGCGGAGTGGCGGCATCCGGCGCACCGGGACACCGCCACCTCCCCGATGTGGCGGCGGCACGTCCGCGCGGCGCCGAGGCGGGCGCGGTCAGCGCAACGGGTCGTGGGTGCCGTGCGGCACGTCGGGGCGGCATCGGCGTACCCGGTCGGCGGCCATCCGACCGCCCACCGCCAGCCCGTACCGCTCGACGGCGGCGAGTCCGTACGCGCTGCACGTCGGCGTGTAGCGGCAGGTCGCCGGCCAGCGGTGCGACAGCCAGCGCCGGTAGCCGAGGATGGCGGCCCGGCCGGCCCGGTCCACGGCGGGCCGGCGCACGAGGCCGGCGGTCACCGAGCCGAGGGTGAGCAGCATCGAGAAGAGGCCCAGGTCGCAGCAGCCCGGCCCGTCACAGGTGGGCACGTCGCAGTTGCACCAGTCCCGGCTCTTCTTCTTGTTGTGGTGCCGCTTCCGAAAGATCACCACGTCATGATGCGACACGCCTGCCAGTGTCGAATGAGGCGACCGGACCTGGTCCGGTGTGATCGGGTCGTCGTCGGGCCGGGAACCTAGCGTCGAAGGCGTCACCAAGGAGGGAACAACGGGTGCTGGATCGGCTCAACGCCGCGCTGGACCACCTCGAACAGCGGCTCGACCAGCCGCTCGACGTGGCCGCGCTGGCCCGGGTAGCGGGCGTGTCGGAACACCACTTCGGCCGGCTGTTCTCGGCGCTGGCCGGGCTGCCGCTGTCGGAGTACGTGCGCCGTCGCCGGATGACGCTGGCGGGCGCCGACGTGCTCGCCGGCCGGGAGTCGCTGCTCGACGTGGCGGTCCGCTGGGGGTACGGCTCGAACGAGGCGTTCGCCCGCGCGTTCCGGGCCGTACACGGTGTCGGGCCGACGCAGGCCCGGCAGGCCGGTGTGGTGCTGCGGTCCCAGCCCCGGATGTCCTTCCGGCTCGTCGTCGAAGGGAACACCAGCATGGACTACCGGATCGTGACCAAGGACGCCTTCCGGCTCGCCGGGTTGACGGCGCGGGTGCCGCTCGTGCACGAGGGGATGAACCCGCACATCGTGGCGTTCGTCAGGGGCATCGACCCGGCCACCGTACGCCGCATCGAGGCGCTGTCCGACCAGGAGCCGCACGGCATCGTCAACGTCAGCGCCGAGCTGGCCGGTGCCCGTGACGAGGGCGCCGAGCTGGACTACTGGTACGCGGCGGTCACCGGCGCGGACGTGCCGGACGACCTGCGCAGCCTGCCGGTCGATGCCGGTGACTGGGCGGTGTTCTCCAGTTCCGGCGCGTTCCCGGTGGCGGTGCAACACCTGTGGCGGGCCGTGTTCACGTCCTGGTTCCCGTCCAACCCGTACGAGACCCGGCCGGGGCCGGAGATCTCGCGGGTGCGGGTCGCCGAGGACGGCGGCACCGCCGACGCGGAGCTGTGGATCCCGGTGCGCCGGGTCTAGGGTCCCGCCGCCGCTCGCGCCAGCGCGGCCGGCACGTCGTGTACGTGGTACGGATGTTCGCCCGGCTCGATCGCGGCGAGGAACATCGCGTACACGGCGGCCAGCCGCAGCGGCGCGACCGGTCGCAGCAGGTCGACCGCCCGGGGCGGGTCGCTGCCCGGCACGTCGACGCGCCAGCGCCGCGCCCACGCGTCGACCAGCCGGGCGGCGGCGTCCGCGTCGAGATCCTCGGTGAGGCGCAGGATGTCGAAGGCGGGATGGCCGACGAACGAGTCCGCCCAGTCGATCACCGTCCGGTGCCCGTCGTCGCCGCGGACGTTGCCGGGGTGCAGGTCGCCGTGCACGAGCGTGTCCGGCAGGCCGCAGTCGCCGACCTGCCGCAACCGCCGGTCGAGCCCGTCGAGCAGATCCGCGGCGGCCGACACGTCGTACCCGGCGAGCCGCTCGTGGATCCAGTCCGCCAGCCGCGCCCCGCGCAGGTCGGGCACCCCGGCCGCGAGCAGCTCGCCGACCACCCCGCACGCCCGCCACTGCACCGAATGATGCTCGGCTGCGACGGCGGCCCGCTCGCCTTCCCCGGCCCCGTACCGGTCCGCGCCCGGCACGTCCGCCAGCAGCATCCGCCCCTCCCCGTCGGCGGCGAGCACCACGGGCCCGTTGATCAAGGAGTTCGTGCCAACAGGGAAGGCCAGGACCGTGGGCTCGTGGCGGGCGAACGGGGGGAGCTGCTTCAGCCACGCCGGGCCCCGATCGGTGTCCAGGCGCCAGATGGCGGAGAGGTTCCAGGTGCGCTGCTGCGCCACCGCCGTCACCCGGCGGCCGAGCCGGCGCAGCTCGCCGGTCGCCCAGGCGACGCTGCGGGCCGGGCCGCCGGCCTCCGCCCACCGCTGGCGCAGCGGATGCGGCGCGAGGTCGACAGCCACCGGTTCCAGGGGTACGCCAAGCGCGTCCACGGCCGGTTCCAGGGGTACGCCGGGCGCGTCGACGACCTGCGCCAGGTAGCGGACATGGCCGCCCGGCGGCGCGGGACGGTCGGCGCCGAGCAGCCGCAACACGGCGACCTCCAGACCGTGGCGCTGCCGGACGGCGTCGACGATCGAAGCGACCTCCTGCCACCACGGCTCCGGCACGGCGAACGGCGGCAGCGCGCCGAGCGGGCGGCCGGCGGAGTCGAGCAGGACCAGCGACACGGTGCGGGACACGGCCGGACGGTATCCGGGCACCCCTACGGGAGGCGAGCGGATTGATCGGGGTCGGGTTCGGGACCGCTCCCCGATGTCAGGGGCGCGGGTGCCCGGAACGCTGAGGCGATGAGCCTTTCGATTCCCGCACCCGTCCCGCGTACCAGTGGTTACGTCCGGTCGCCGCGACGTCGGCGGCGCTGCTGCTCGGCTACGGCCTGCTGCGCCTGCTCGACCGCCTGGACGGGCACAGCGACAAGGGCGCCTGGGCGTGGAACACCGGCCACACCCTGTTCCTGCTCGGCGTCCTCGGCTTCGCCGCGCTGATCGTCGGGCTGCACGGTCTGCTGCGTACCCGGTCGTCGCGGTTGCGGACGCTCGACGACGTGGCAGCGCTGGCCGGCCTGGTCGGCGCCGCCGCGTTCGTCTGGGTGATCCTCGGTGACCTGTTCCCGAGCTTCGCCGACGCGGTGCGCACCCCCGGCCTGGTGTTGTTCGGCGGGCCGCTGCTGTTCGAGGTGGGCCTGCTGGTGCTGCTGTACCGGGCGGCGGCGGCCCGGCTGCTGCCGGTGTGGGCGCCGGTGCTGGTGCTGGCCGGGTTCCTGGCGATCGCGGTGAACCTCGACCTGCTGCCGGTGGGCGCCGCGCTGGTGCTGGCCGGGCTGCTGCCGCTGCGCGTCACCCCGCGCCCGGTGGCCTGACCGGCGTCACCGCCAGACGGTACGGCGGAACCCCTTGTGACCGGCGCACACGTCGCGCTGGCCGCCGGTGCGGCTGACCGAGCCGTCGCGGCACTGCACCAGCCAGCCGCGGTCGGACCAGAACCCGGGTACGCACTCGAACCAGTCGCAGACCTTCGCGGCCGGCCTGCGGATCCGCTGGCCGCCGCAGAAGTCGTACCCGAAGGGGTTCGCCGGGGCGCCGCAGCGGCGCTCGACCGGCGGCTGCGGCGTGCCGCGCGGCGGCGCGGGGCGGGCGCGGGACGGCTCGGGACTGGTCGTGGGCCGGACCTGGACGGCGGGCGCGACATGCGGCGGCGCGGGGGTGCCGGTGGCCGCCGGGGTCGCGGCGGCGGCGCGCTCGGAGCCGGCCCGGGTGGGGGGATTGGACTCGACGAGCATCGCCGGCACGATCAGTGCGAGCGCCGCGCCGACAGCCACCGTCCGCCGCCCGCCGGGCACCAGCGCGGTGATGCGGGCCTGGGCCGGGGTGAGCACGGCCGGACGTTCGGGCCGCGCCGCGGTGTGCTCCGCGATCAGCTCGTCCAGTTCGGCCACGACCGCGGCGCGCTGCTCGATCGCGTCGGCGAACGCCAGCGTGAGCGTGAACCGGAAGTCGGCCGCCGCGCCGGTGGGCAGCAGCAACCCGGAGGTACGCCGCCGGTCCAGCACCTGGATCAGGGTGACCGGCGCGCCGGGGTCGTGGGACAGGCCGGTCATCCGGCCGTACGCCCAGTCGCGCCGGCCGCGTCCGCCGAGCAGCACCAGACGCCGGTTGGTGAGCACGGCGAGCCCGGCGTCGACCACCTTGACGCCCTCGGGGCGGCGAGGGCGCAGCACGGGCGGGTCGGGGTCGACTGTCAGTTCGGGGGCCGGCAGCACGGCGGTGTGCCGCACCTCCACCAGTTGTGCGGCCGGGAGCGCCCAGAAGACCACCTCGCCGGGGGCCAGCTCCATCGGCAGGCCGACACCCGCCTGGGCCGAGCCGTGGAAGGACACCGCGAGCGTACGCAGGCGGCGCAGCTCGTCGTCGCGGCGTCGCCACGCCTCGTCGGCCGCACGGAAGACCCGCTGCCGCCGCTCGTTCTGTCGGTGCGCCCACCGGTACCGCCATGTGGAACCCGTCGAATCAGTCTTCGCCACGCCGACTCCTCCGCCGCGCGAGCCCACCAATCGGGGTGTCATTCATGTCAACGGTGCGGCAGGGGTACCAAGACACGCGAAAGTCGCCAATTAGACCGATCGGCTGATTGACCGACACAATCAGCGGAAACTCCCGCGTCGATTCACGTTCCGTGCCACCGGCTCCCGGCGGTCCCGCTTCGTCATGCGGGCGGGTGGCCACGTCGGTAACGTCAGCCGCAACGGTGGGCCGGACCGCGCCCCCCGGGCGGCGAGGAGGTGCACCGGTGGGCGACCCGGCCGTGGTGGTGGGAGTGGACATCGGCACCACCAGTTCCAAGGCCGTCGCGTTCGACACCACCGGCCGGCAACTGGCCAGCCACTCGATCGGCTACCCCCTGGAGGAGCCGAACCCGGGCTGGGCCGAGCAGGACCCGGACCTGATCTACCAGGCCGTCCTCGGCGTGATCCGTGCGGTGGTCGACGAGCTGGGCCGGCCGATCGCCGGCCTGTCGTTCAGCACCGCGATGCACAGCCTGATCGGGCTGGACGCCGACGGCACCCCGCTGACCCCGTCGATCACCTGGGCCGACTCCCGGGCCAGCGCGCAGGCCGAGCGCCTGCGGGCCGCGCCGTCCGGGCTCGCCCTGCACCGGCGTACCGGCACCCCGGTGCACCCGATGGCGCCGCTGCCGAAGCTGGTGTGGTTCGCCGAGCAGGAACCGAAACTGCACGAGCGGGTCGCGCACTGGGTCGGCATCAAGGACCTCGTGCTGCGGCGGCTCGCGGACGCGCTCGTCACCGACCACTCGGTCGCGTCCGCCACCGGCCTGATGGACATCCACCGGCTGGCCTGGGACGCCGAGGCGCTCCGCGTCGCCGGCATCACCGAGGAGCAGCTCCCCCAGCTCGTACCCACCACCCACGTGCTGCCGGGGCTCACCGCCCAGGCGGCGCGCGCGACCGGGCTGCCGGCGGACACCCCGCTGGTGGTGGGCGCCGGCGACGGTCCGCTGGCCAACCTGGGCCTCGGCGCGGTGCGCCCCGGCGTGGTGGCCTGCTCGATCGGCACCAGCGGCGCGATGCGGGTGATGGTGGAACGCCCCGGCGTGGACCCGCTCGGCGGCGTGTTCTGCTACGCGCTCACCGAGGACCGCTGGGTGGTCGGCGGCGCCATCAACAACGGCGGGATCGTCCTCCAGTGGGCGAACGACGCGCTCGCCCCCGAACTGGGCGAGCACGCCGAGGAGGAACTGCTCGACCTGGCCGCCACGGCGCCGGTCGGCTCCGGCGGGCTGATCATGCTGCCGTACCTGCTGAGCGAGCGGGCGCCGCACTGGAGCGCGCTGCCCCGCGGCGCGTACGTCGGGCTGACCCACGGACACGGCCGGCCGCACCTCGTCCGGGCCGCGCTGGAGGGCGTCTGTCAGCAGCTCGCGCTGGTCCTCGCCTCGGTCCGGGCGGCCGGCAACGAGGTACGCGAGGTCCGCGCCAGCGGCGGCTTCGCCCGCAGCGCGCTGTGGCGGCAGATCCTCGCCGACGCGCTCGGCATGCCGGTGCGGTTCCCCGCCGGGCACGAGGGTTCCGGCTTCGGCGCGGCGCTGCTCGGCATGCAGGCGCTCGGCCTCATCGAATCGATCGAGGTCGCTGCCGACCTGGTCCGGATCGAGGAGACGGTCCGCCCGGATCCCGCCTCCGCCGCCACGTACGCGGCACTGCTCCCCCTCTTCTCCGAGCTGTACGACGCGCTCGTACCCACGTTCGCGTCCCTGCGGCGGATGGCGCCGAGCCTGCCGCCGGAACCACCACCCACCGCACCACCCCGCTGATCGACCGAAGGGCGTGATAGCCGTGGTCACACTGCTCGCCGCACCCGCGGAACCGCTCACGAACGCCGGTGACACCCAGCTCGTCCTCGCGGCCCTGCTGGGCATCGCCGCGGTGGTGCTGCTCATCGCGTGGGGGAAGGTGCACCCGTTCCTGTCGCTGATCCTCGGCGCCGCGGTGCTCGGCGTGGTCGCCGCCGTACCCGTCGACAAGATCGTCACGTCGTTCAGCGGCGGGGTCGGCTCCACAGTGGGTGGCGTGGGCCTGCTGATCGCGCTCGGCGCGATGATCGGCGGTCTGCTGGCCGAGTCCGGCGGCGCGGACGGCATCGTCGAACGGGTGGTCGGCCGGGTCTCCGGCACCGCGCTGCCCTGGGCGATGGCCGGCGTGGCCGCGCTCATCGGCCTGCCGCTGTTCTTCGAGGTCGGCGTGGTGCTGCTGGTGCCGATCGTGCTGCTCGTCTCGCTGCGGGTGAACGTCCCACTGATGAAGATCGGCATTCCCGCGCTCGCCGGCCTGTCGGTGCTGCACGGCCTGGTGCCGCCGCACCCCGGGCCGCTGGTGGCGATCGACGCGCTCGGCGCCAACCTGGGTCAGACGCTCGCGCTGGGCCTGCTGGTGGCGATCCCCACGGTGATCATCGCCGGTCCGGTCTTCGGCAACTTCATCGCCCGGTACGTGCCGGCCGCCGCCCCGGCGGAGCTGCTGCCGACCCGGCGCGACGCCGACGACCGCAGCCCGACCCGGCCCGGCGACGGCCGGCTCGACGCCGACGGCGACCTGGTCACCGAGGACGACCTGGTCAACCCGGGCGCCGGACGGCCCGGCGGCGCGATCGACGAGCCGCTCGGACGGCGCTCGCGCCGCGCGCCGGCGCTGTGGGCGGCGGTGGTCACGGTGCTGCTGCCGGTGGTGCTGATGCTGCTGCGGGCGATCGGTGAGCTGACACTCGCCGAGGACACCGCCGGCCGCAAGGCGCTGGACATCGTCGGCACCCCGATCATCGCCCTGCTCGCCGGCGTCATCTTCGCCATGATCTTCCTGGGCTACCGGTCCGGCTTCAGCCGTAGCCAGGTCTCCGGTTTCCTCGGCGGCTCGCTGCCGCCGATCGCCGGCATCCTGCTGATCGTCGCCGCCGGCGGCGGCTTCAAGCAGGTACTCGTCGACGCCGGCGTGGGCGACCTGGTCGCGAACGCCGCCGACGGCGCGAATCTCTCGCCGCTGCTGCTCGGCTGGCTGGTGGCGGTCGGCATCCGGGTCGCCACCGGCTCGGCCACCGTCGCCACCATCACCGCCGCCGGCATCGTGGCGCCGCTGGCCGGCACGCTCGCCGGCCCCGAGGTGGCGTTGCTGGCACTGGCCATCGGCTGCGGGTCGCTGTTCTTCTCCCACGTCAACGACGCCGGCTTCTGGCTGGTGAAGGAGTACTTCGGGCTGACCGTCGGGCAGACCATCAAGAGCTGGTCGGTGATGGAGACCATCATCTCGGTGGTCGGTTTCCTCGGCGTCCTGCTGCTCGACGTCTTCATCTAGCGGGTCAGGGAGCCTCGACGCCGGAGATGCGGAACTTGTGCACCTCGGCGCCGAGGATCTCCGTCACCTGCTCGGCCTCCGGGCCGGAGCCCCGGAACGCCAGCAACTGCTCGTCGGACTCCCACCGTTCGTAGACGTTGATCCGGCCCGGCTCGACCAGGTCGGCGCTGACCGCGAAGTCCACGCAGCCGGGCGCGGCGCGGGCCGCGCGGACGGCGGCCTCGCAGGACGCCAGATAGGCGTCCCGCCGGGCCGGATCGACGTAGAGGGTGCCGGCGACGATGAGCATGCCGGCCATCCTGCCACGGACCCCCGTCAGGACCGGGTGATCGCGTTGGCGTGGATCGCCTCGTTCAGGTACGCGGCCATCCCGGGCCGCAGCGTCTCGAAGTACGCGGTGAACCGCGGGTCCGCCACGTACATGTCCGCCAGGCCGGTGTGGATCTCGTACGAGCAGTCGTACCACCACTTCGTGATGAGCTGCCGGTGCTCCTCGGCGAGCGCCATCGCCTCCGGCCCGTCAGCGGGCGCGCCCGATTCCATGAGCGCGGCGAACCGCCGCCCCCAGTCCTCGTTCTCCGCCTTGTTGCGCAGCCAGTCCTCCTTCGAGTAGCGGCCCGCGCGCTCCTGCGACTGCCGGTACGCCTCGGTGTCGCCCCAGCGCTGCTCCGCCTCCTCGGCGTGCTCGTCCGGGTCGAAGTCACCGAACACCTCGAACCGCTCCTCCGGCGTCAACTGGATCCCCAACGTCCTCGCCTCCATCGCGTGTTCGATCGCCGCGACCATCTCCTGGAGCTTCCCGATCCGCCCGGACAGCAACTCGTGCTGCCGGCGCAGGTGCGCCACCGGGTCGGCGTCCGGATCGTCCAGGATCTCGGCGATCTCCTCCAGCGGGAACCCCAGCTCGCGGTAGTACCGGATGAGCTGCAACCGGTCCAGGTCCGCCTCGTCGTAGCGGCGGTAGCCCGCCGGCGTGCGCCCGCTCGGCCGCAGCAGCCCGATCTCGTCGTAGTGGTGCAGCGTCCGGACCGTCACCCGGGCCGCCCGCGCCACCTGGCCCACCGTGTACGCCATGGTTCCCTCCCTTCCGCGACAAAGACTCCCGCCTCCCGCTGCGTGAGGGTCAAGCCGGAGATGCGTACTCCGTCAAGTACTCGGCGTCGCCGACGACGAACTCGCCGTACCCGAACCGGTCGCCGAGCGCGACGAGCCGCTCGTACTGGCTGCGTCGCATCGGCCAGGTGCAGTTCCGAGCGATGCGCAGGCACCAGCGGAGGGCCAGATCTGGCGAACAGGACCGGTTGCACCGGAGGAGAGCGTCCCGCAGCGCCCCGCCGGGATCCCGCGCGTCCGGCAGACCGTCCGTCAGCGCCTCGATCTCGCCAGCGACGGCATCGGCCAGGCTCTGGTCCTGCGCCGATTCCGGCTCCGCACCGCCCGGACCGTGCCGGGAGAGCCAGTCGTCGCACTCCCGGACGATCGTGGCGAACCAGTCCGGCCCGGACGGCCATGTGCCGTCCGGGCCGAACGAGAAGGTGTGGTCCGATCCGATGTACCACAGCAGTTCGACCTCGGCGGGCCTGAGCCCTGTACGCATCAGGAAGGCGTCGCTGCGAAGCGCCCGCACCTCACGCGGGTCCGTCTCCGGGCCGAGGAGCCGGCCCAGGAGGTCCAAGGGCGTGCCCTCATATCGCCAGTCCTGGTGGAAACGACCGACGAAGCCGGTCAGACCGAAGTCGAAGCTCGAAACGGAGGTCATCGGTTCCCTTTCTCAGGGGACACGCCGGAGGGGCCTCCCGCGATAGCGGAAGGCCCCTCCGAAATCAGCTCCCGGGTCAGGCGCTGACCTTATCCTTCTCCGGGGCGGCGAAGGTCGCGTTCGGCGGGGTGCGGACGGCGTGCACCAGACCGGCGGCGGAGAGCAGCAGGAGCAGGCCCGCGCCGAGGTACATGGCCAGGGCGCCCTGCTCGGCCTTGCGGCCGAACTCGCTGAAGCCGTACGAGGTGAGCAGCAGGCCCCGCAGCGTCTCACCCTTGAACACGGTCTCCCGCTGTGCGGTTACCTCGGCGAGCTGCTTCTGCAGGTCGGCCAGGTTGGCGGCGTTGCTCTGCTCGGCCTGGGCCACCTGCTCGCGCAACGCGGTCTGCGGCTCGCCCAGGTCGGCGTAGGTCTTGCCACCGGCCATGTTCTTCAGGTGCAGGCCGATGTACTCGTTGGCGTAGCACTCGGCCTGCTTGCCGGTGGTCATCTTCTGGCCGGCGTACTCGCGCAGGCAGTCCGACTTCTTCTCCTCGTCGGAGAGCTTGTCCGCCGGGGTGAAGGTGATGTTCTGCTCGCCGAGCTGGCTGCGTACGTAGTCGTTGGCGAAGTTGGCGTTCGTCGTCAGGACGACGCCGACGACGAGCAGCAGGACCGCCAGGCCAAATCCACCGATGCTGAACAGCAGGTCGAGCGTCCGTCGCTTCATATCAAACTCCCGTGTGGAGACGTCTTCATCCGTTTACGAGGAATATCATGACCGCGGCGCATCGCCCCTGAGCAGGGTCGAACCCCCTGTCCCGTCCGGGACCTTCGGCCCCCGTGTACCCGGGCCGGTCAGCGCTGCGCGCCCGCTCCGGACAGCGCGGGAAGCAGGTCCGGCAGGGCGGCCGGGCGGCCGTACCGCCAGCCCTGACCCTGCCGGCAGCCGATCGCGGTGACCGCCGCGTGCTGCGCGACCGTCTCCACCCCCTCGGCCACCACAGCCAGGTCGAACGCGCCGGCCAGCCGGTTCACCATCTCCACCGTGGCGTACGCACGGGCGTCATCGGCGTCCAGCCGGGACACGAACGACCTGTCGATCTTCAACTCGGTGGCCGGGATGCGGTGCAGGTAGCTCAGCGAGGAGTACCCGGTGCCGAAGTCGTCGATGGCGATGCGGACACCGAGGTCGCGCAGCTGGGACAGCCGGTCGAGCACCGAGTCGCTGCCCTCGATCAGCGCCGACTCGGTGAGTTCCAGGGTGAGCGCGCGAGGCGGCAGACCGGCCGCGCCGACCGCGCCGGTGACGGTGGCGATCAGGTCCGGCCGGCACAGGTGGGCGGCGGCGATGTTCACCGCGACTGTCACGTCGGGCGCGTGCTCCCGCCAGGTGGCCGCGGCCCGGCACGCCTCGTGGATGACCCACCTGTCGATGGCCACGATCAGCCCGGTCTCCTCGGCCAGCGGCAGGAACCGCGCCGGGGTGAGCACACCCAGCCGGGGATGCCGCCAGCGCACCAGCGCCTCGGCGCTGCGTACCGTGCCCGTGTCGAGGTCGACGATGGGCTGGAACTCCATCAGCAACTGGCCCTCGTCCACCGCGCGCCGCAGGTCGGCGATCAGCTCGGCCCGGCTGACCGCCGACTCCCGCAGTTCCGGCGTGCACGTGCGGTACACGGCCTTGCCGGCCGCCTTCGCCGCGTACATGGCGATGTCGGCGTCGCGGAGCAGGTCGGTGTGCGAGGTGTGCTGCGGCCCGTACTCGGCGATGCCGATGCTCGCCGACGGGTGGACGCCGAGATCCTCCTCGCCGGGCAGCGGTTCCAGAGCGGCCAGCAGCCGGACCGCGAGCCGCTCCGGTGACACCTGGCGCTCCCCGGCCACCAGCACCGCGAACTCGTCGCCGCCGAGCCGGGCGATCATCCCGTCCGGGCCGACCGCGTCCCGCATGCGCTCGGCGGTGACGGTCAGCAGGCGGTCCCCGGCGGCGTGCCCGAACCTGTCGTTCACCTGTTTGAAGCCGTCCAGGTCGAGCAGCACCACGGCGACGGGGCCGCCGGCGCGCAACGCCCGCCGCAGCCGCCGGACGAACGTCAGCCGGTTGGGCAGGCCGGTGAGCTGGTCGGAGTACGCGAGCCGGCGCAGCCGGCCGACCAGTCGCAGGTTCTCGTTCGCGGCCAGCCCCTGGCGCAGCGCCAGCACGCCGAGCAGGCCCATCATGCCGACGAAGACCACCTGCGGGGTCTGCCCGCTGGGCTGCCGGGACAGCAGGACCGCGACGATCGCGCCGCCCACCGGCAGGTACGGCAACGCGACCCGCCACCAGGGCGGCAGCGGCGAGTCGACCACGTCGTCCTCGCCGTCCTCCTCGGACCGGGGCGGATAGCGGGTGGCCAGGCCGACCAGCAGGTAGCTCAGCGGCCAGCAGACGTCGACCGGATGACCGGGCGTGTAGTCACCGCGTGCCACCAGGGAGACGTAGACGGCGTCCGCGCCGGACCGGATCGCCAGCCCCGCCCCGATCACGGTGAGCGCCCGCCACATCGGCCGGGCCGGGCCGGCGACCGCTACCAGGATGGTGAGCTGCATCAGGTCGAACATCGGGTAGAGCAGCCCGAACGTCCGCATCGGGTCGGCCAGCCCGGCGTCGGTGATCCGGTGGAACACCACCACCCAGCCGATCGGGATGAGAGCCAGCCCGACGATCACCCCGTCGAGCACCGTGCGGGCCCGGCCGATCACGCTGCGCGGGCCGGTACGGGAGCAGAGCAGCGCGCCGGTGCCGGTGACGATGCCGGCGGCGAACAGGCCCGCCACCAGCGGAGTGTGGGGCAGGCCGAGCCCGCCGAGCCGTTCCACCGTCCACACCGCACGGCCGAGCGCGGCGAGCATCATGGTGGCGGCCAGCAGTTCCCAGAACCGGCGCAACGTGGCCGGCTGCCGTCGCGCCGCGCCGACGCAGAGAACCGCCGCCCAACTCGACACCGCCATCGCGCCGACGTCGCTCACGAGCGCCGCGCCCGGCAGCCGGGCGGCCAGCCAGACCATCTCCCCGAGTACGACGACAGCGGCCGCGACAAGTCCGACACGGCCGACGAGCGGATGACGGGCCGGCGCCGCGGCGGCGAGGCTCACGTCGTGCTGGGATACAACGATGCGCTCCGGCTCTCTTCCAGACGTGCACCCTCGACGACGAGGACCGGACGACGGACGGCGCAAGCCTAGCCAGCGCCGGGGACTGCCGCCAGACTCGACGACTGTCGGTCAGCGGACCGCAGGCGGGTGCCGGTAGAGGGAGACCAGGACGCCGTAGCGCGCCTGTCCCGGCGGCGCCTCCTCCGCCGCGCCCACGAGTTCGTCCAGCGTGGACCGCAGGCGCCGGGCCTGGGCCGGGGTGAGCCGCAGGTGCCGCAGGTGTACGAGCGGGTCGGGGTCGCCGGCGAGTTCCTCGGCGTACGCGCCCAGCAGGGCCGCGGTGGCGCCCGCGTCGGTGTCGGCGCCGACGAGGCGGCGGAACGTGCGTTCGTGGTAGCGCTCGGTGCCGCCCCGGACCTGGCGGCTGTGCGCCGGGCGGACCATGCCGGCCTCGGTCAGCACCCCGAGGTGGTGGGCCACCGTGCCCTTCGCCGCACCGAGGCGGGTGGCGAGCTGGCTGAGCGTGGCGGGACCGGCCCCGAGCGCGAACAGCAGCCGGTGCCGGAACGGGTGGGCCAGCGCCTTGAACTGGGCCGGTTCGCGGATCTCCAGCGGATCGTCGGTCACCGTGAAAGCGTCTAGTTCTCTTGACGCTTTGTCAACCGCCTGCTCTACTGCCCATCATCGCGAGAACGGGGGAGCCGATGCGTCCGGACGAGATCACGAGCATCGTCGAGCGGGCCGCTGGCCTGGTCGCCGACGAGTACGTCCTTCCCGACGTCGCCGACCGGGTCGCCGGCCACCTGCGCGAGCGCCTGCGCGCCGGGGCGTACGCCGGGGCGGACGATCCCGCCACGCTCGGCGCGCTCGTCACCGCCGACCTCCAGTCGGCCAACGGCGACCTGCACCTGCGGCTCAAGCACCACGAACAGCCCCTGTCCGACAAGGCCGACGACCCGACCGGGGAGCACTTCGCGCGACTTGCCGCGCTCGGCATGGGCGGCGTGACCCGGGTGCAACGGCTACCGGGCAACGTCGGGCTGCTGGAGATCCAGCCGTACGTTTTCCCGCCCGACCTGGCCGGCGACGCGCTGACCGCCGCGCTGCGGCTGCTCGCCGGCACCGACGCGCTCCTGCTCGACCTGCGCGGCACCGAGGGCGGCAGCCCGGACGGGGTGGCGCTGATCTGCGGCTGGTTCTTCGCCGAGCCGACGCACCTGCACACCATGCACGAGCGCTCCGGCGCCACCCGCCAGTTCTTCAGCGCCGCCTGGCTGCCGGTCCCCCGGTACGCCCCGGACAAGCCGGTCCACGTGCTCACCGGTCCGGCCACGTTCTCCGGTGGCGAGGAACTGGCGTACGACCTTCAGCAGTTCGGCCGGGCCACAGTGGTCGGTGAGCCCACCCGGGGTGGCGCGCATCCCCGGATCGGGCACCGGCTGCACCCGCATCTGGAACTGACGGTGCCGGTGGCCCGGCCCGTGCACGCGGCGAGCGGCACCAACTGGGAGGGCTGCGGCGTCGCCCCGGACGTCGCGACCCCTGTCGACCGGGCGCGCGACGTCGCGTACCGCCGGAGCCTGGAAGCGCTGCTGGCGGCGGACCCGGACCGGCCGACGGCGGCCGAGGCGCGGACGGCCCTCGCCGCCCTGGGCTGAGCCACGCGGGTCAGGACCAGTCCTCCGCCGGGGCCGGGTCCGACGGCGCGGCGGCCGTGCCGGGCGGTCCGCCGTGCGTCCACGGCGTCTCCTCCGGCGCCGGGAACGCGCCACCCGGCAGGAACCCGTCGGACAGGCTGGTCAGGCAGATCCGCTCGCCCACCTCGGGGACGCTGCCCGGGGGCGCGGTCAGCCCCCGGCCCATCCCGCCGGACAGCTCCAGCACCACCTCGGTCTTGCCGTCGCCGCCGGGCGTCACGAACACGACAGTCGCCTTCTGCGCCGGGCGGGCCGGGGAGTACAGCGTCGCGCCCACCGGCATCGGCACCGGCTCGGTGGTGACCACCTGGATGCGCGGGCGCAGCACCGGGCGCCTGCCGGAGTCGTCCACCCGCGCCGGATCGGCCAGCGTCACCTCACCCACGAACGCCTCCCCGGACAGCCGGTGCTCGGCCATCACCAGCGGATCGTCGTAGGCGCGCTGCACCGCCCACGCGGTCGACGCCCGTTCCAGCCGTTGCAACCGCAGCGCCGCCGCCACCGCGCCGTCGCGCCTCGGCTGCGGACCGCCCCCGGCGTCGACGTGCTCGGCGTGCGCGGTGAACGCGTCCCGGTCACCGGCCCACCGGCCGGTCACCCGCGCGCCGGCCGGCAGCGTCCGCAACAGGCCGACGCCGCGCCACATCAGCTCCCAGGTGGGCGCGAGCTGGTCCCGCAACAGACCGGCGAGCTCGTCGTACGCGGCCGCGCGCCCGACCGGGTCGTCCTCGGCCCGGGTGTACGCCTCGATCGCCGGGGCGAGCCGCCGGTTGTCGAAGTCCGGGTCGGTCGCCGGACCGGCAGGTGGGCAGTGTTCCGGGTCCTCGGCGCGGGCCGCCGCCTCGGCACCGGTCATCCCCGGAGGCGGGTCGAGCCAGCCCAGCACCGCCGGCAGATGCAGATCCTCCACCACGCTCTGCCCGGTCGCCCAGTGCAGCGTCAGCGCGTCGGTCAGCGCCAGCAACGCCGACGAGCCGGGCTGCTCGGCGCGCTCGGCGAAGAACGTCAGCCAGCGGCCCAGCAGCGGCACCGACGGGTGCACCGGATAGTCCCCGTCGGTGCGGCGGAACCGGGTCGAGCGGCCGAACAGCCGCAGGAACGTGATCCCGGCCGGGTTCGGCACCAGCAGTTGCGGCGCGTCCACGTACCGGTGGCGGACGTCGCGACCGCGGTCCACCGGCACCGCCTCGGTCAGGTCGCGGAACTCGTCCAGGTACGGCAGCACGATCCCGGCCAGCTCGGCGGCGAACGCGAACCGCTCGTCCCGGTTGCGCGGCTGCGGCACCACGAGCAACCGGGCCTCGTCGGGAGCGGCACCCACCATCGCCGCCAGCGGGGCGTTCGCCTCACCTGCGAGCGCGAGCGGCACCACCACCAGCGGCCGATCCGACAGGTGCAGGTGGCGAACAGTGGCCACCGGCTGGGCCCGCCCGGCGGCGACCGCCTGCGCCCGGGCGAGCGCGCGAAGCGTACTCATGCGGGGTGTCCGGCGAGGGCGTCGGCGCGCAGCGTACTCATGCGGTCTGCCCGGCGAGGGCGTCGGCGCGCAGGCGCGCGGCGGCCCGCAGCAGCGCGGCGGCCTCCGCCTGCCCCGGCTCGGGCGCGGCCACGCCCTCGGCGAGCGCCAGCACGTCGGCGACCTCCTCGACGCCGCCCAGCGCCTCGCGGACCGGCCGGCCCAGCGCGCCGGTCTGCCCGCGCGCCTCGTGCCGGCAGAAGTACGCCAGCTCGCAGGCGGCCAGGCAGTCCGGCGCGTAGCGCGCGGGTACCTGGTGCAGCGCGGCGGCGAGCGTGGCCGGATCGGCCGCCGGGTCGACGGTGAACCCGGCCGGTACGGCGGCGAGCAGCTCCTCGACCCGGGCCATCCGGGCCAGCTGGCGGCGCAGCACCAGCAGTTGCCGGCGCACGTCCAGCAGGCTGGCCACCGGCCGGTTGGCGAAGTCACGCGGGCAGACCAGCACCACCTCGTGCGACACCAGCTCCGGGTCGCGTCCCTCGGCGGCGAGCAGCTCGCGCAGCGCCAGCACGTAGACGGCGGACTGGATCGCGGCGGCGGCCACCTTGCCCGGGTCGGCCTGCCCGTCGATCACCGGGAACGACTTGATCTCCACGACGTGGAACCGGCCGGCCAGCCGCGCCGCGACCAGGTCCGGTTCCAGGTGCACCCGGGTACCCGCCACGTCCAGGCCGAGCAGCGGATGGTCGAACAACGCCGGGCCGTCGCCGCTCGCGGTCAGCGCCGCCCGGGACCGCTCCGGCCGGTCCGCGTCCGCACCGAGATCGGTCCAGGTGGCATCCGCCGGGACCGGTACGCCGAGCCGCTCCGCGACCAGGCGCAGCAGTTCCTTCCCGCCGTCGGCCTTGACCTGGGCCTCGAAGGCGTTGCCCCGGGTGATCGCGAAACGGGACTGGCCGAACCGGGCCGGGAAGCCGAGCCGCTCGGCGAGCGCCGGCTTGTCCGCGCCGGCGCCGTCCAGCACCGCGCGGCGGGTGCAGCCGGGGTTGCCGGTCAGCGCGGCGATGGTACGCGCGTTGTGCCGCCGGGGCGGCTCACCACCCCTGATCCGTGCCAGCCGATCTTCCACCCGATGAAGTGTAAGGAAGGGCCCCTTGTTAACGCCTCCGGTAGAGGAAGGGCCCCTTGTTAACACGGCGCGTCAGCGGTCGGCGGAGCGGTTCCAGGGCGAGCGCGGGGACTGCGCGCCCGCGACGCGACGACGCCGGCGACGATGCCGACGGCCGGGCGTGCAGGGCGGGCGGGCCGCGGTGTGCACCGGTACGGCGACCGGGGTGTCCGGCTGGCGGCCGATCAGCCAGAAGAGGAAACGGGTCACTGTCAGCCGACCGGGAGGCGCTGGGCCTCGGCGCGGGAGATGTCGTACTCGGCGCCGCAGAACGTGCACTGCTGCGCGTACCGGGTGCGCAGCGGGATCAGCGGGATGAAGAAGAGGCTGAACTTGGTGACCCGGCGGGTGATCACCTGGGCGGCCTGGTTGCCGCAGTTGCGGCAGACCTCGGTGACGACGCCGGACCGGACGACCTTGGTCCGCAGCCCGAAGATGAAGAACATCGCCCGGCATTACCCACCCGGGGCCTGTGTTAAAAGGGGCCCCCTCCTCTACCGGAGGCGTTAAGAGGGGGCCCTTCCTTACAGCCAGATGGGCTTCCAGTCGGGCACCTCGTGGAAGCGCCGCAGCTCGGCCCATCCGGCCACGTTGCCGCTCCAGGCCGCGTACGGCGGGTTGCCCTCGTCGAAGCCGGACTGCACGAACGTCAGCTTCGTCCTGCCGTCGGACTCCGCCAGTTCCCAGGACGTCACGCCGACCGGTCCCCAGTCGATGGACATCGCCCGCCCCGGCGTCACGTCGAACACCTTCGCGGCCTCACCGGCGTCGAGGCCGCCCATCGCGTACCGGCCGCCCTCCCAGGGCTCGACTCCGACCGGGTAGCCGAACCAGGCGGTGACCTGCTCGGAGTCGGTGAGCGACGCCCACACCTTGTCCATCGGCGCGTCGATGACCACCTCACCGCGCAGGTCGGCGGAGGTGAAGTCGGTACGCGGCAGCAGCGGCCGGCCGTCCAGGTGGTCGTTGAGATGGGCGATCGCCAGGTACCAGTACGTCTGGAGCACGCCCCGGATGCTGCTGCCGCTCATCGCCTCCTCGTAGTCGAAGTGGCTCTGCCGCAGCGTGAGTATCGTGCCGTCGCCATCGGGCTCCAGTTCGAACTCGGTGGTGGTCTCCACGCCGTCGAGCGTCCACGCGAAGCGCAGTGTCCGGTCGTCGACGTGCAGCAGCCGCTGGTGTGGCGCGTCGCCTTCGGGCGTGTAGCGGCCCCAGAACTCGTACCGCCGGGGCAGCTCGACCTCGGCGTGCTCGGCCAGCCAGACGCGCAGTTCGGCGGGGTCGGTCAGGGCCCGGCGGACTGTGGCCACGGGTGCGGCGAGGCGGGCGCGGATGGTCATCGGCTCACTCATGGGTGTCGCCTTTCGGGTAGCAGGCCACGGCGAGCTTGAAGGCGTCCCCCTCGGCGCCGCCGTAGCGCGTGAACAGGTCCTGCAGCGTCGTCTGCAGGTCGTGCAGGAACTCCTGCCGCCGCTCGGCGGGCACCCGGATCTCGCCGGAGACACCGATGGACGGCAGTTCGGGTGCGGCGCGGTCCAGCGCGGCGATGTCGGCCTGGACCTCCTCCATGAGGTCGAGCAGGTAGCCCAGGCTCAGTTCGTCGCGGGCCCGGCGGGCGCCGCCGATGCGGCCGACGAGGCGGGGCGAGAGCCAGTACGACCGGGCGGCGGCCTGGTAGATGCCCTCGGTGATGCCGCGCACCTGCCGCTGCGCCACCTGCTCGGCCAGCCCGGCCGCGACGAGCTGCTTGACGTGGTAGTAGACGCGCTGCGGCGTCTGCTCCAGCCGGGCCGCGACCTCGGTGCAGGTGCGGGGCTCGGCGAGTTGCCGCAGCACCTCGATGCGCTGCGGCTTGAGCAGGATCTCGGCCTGCTCTCGCTGTTCCAGGTACAGGACGTCTCTCATGGCAAAATCAGTTTGTACGTACAAAACTTCCTTGTCAATGCCTTCGACGAAAGGCCGCGCGGTCCGCGCGGCCTTTCGTGGGTACGTCGCGTCAGGGCGTCCAGTCCGGACGCAGCGGGTACCCGTTCACCCCCTCGGGGCCGTTGTGCGTGGCGAGCACATGGTGCAACTGGATGCCGTTGCGCTCGAACGCCAGCCGGGAGCCCGCCATGTAGAGGCCCCACACCTTCGCGGTGCCCGGCCCGACCTCGCCGACGCAGAAGTCCCAGTGCTCGACCAGGTTGCGGCACCAGCCGGCGAGCGTCAGCGCGTAGTGCTGGCGCAGGTTCTCCTCGTGGTGCACCTCGAACCCGGCATCGTGGATCTCGCTGATCAGCCGGCCCGGACCGGCCAGCTCGCCGTCCGGGAAGACGTACCTGTCGATGAACGCGCCGGAGCGGTGCGGCGCGCGGTTGTCGGCCCGGGTGATGCAGTGGTTGAGCAGCCGCCCGCCGGGCTTGAGCCGCTCGCGCAGCGCACCGAAGTAGGCCGGATAGTTGCGCACCCCGATGTGCTCGGTCAGCCCGATCGAGGAGATCGCGTCGAACTGCTCGCGCGGCGCGTCCCGGTAGTCGAGGTGGCGCACCTCCGCCAGTTCGCTGAGCCCTTCCCGCTCGATCGCGGCGCGCGCCCACTCGGCCTGCGCCTTCGACAGGGTGACGCCGAGCGCCTTGACGCCGTACTCCCGGGCCGCGTGCCGGACCATGCCGCCCCAGCCGCAGCCGACGTCCAGCAGCCGCATCCCCGGCTTGAGCGCCAGCTTGCCGGCGACCAGGTCGTACTTGTTCCGCTGCGCCTCCTCCAGGGTGTCGCCGGGGCTGCGGAAGACCGCGCAGGTGTACGTCATGGACGGCCCGAGCACCTTCTCGTAGAAGGCGTTCGACACGTCGTAGTGGTGGGAGATCGCGCTGCTGTCCCGGGTACGCGAGTGACGCAGGCCGGTCATCAGCCGCCGCCAGCGCGGCGCCGCCTCCTGCGGCGGGGGCGGCGGCGGGCGCAGCCGTTCCCAGCCCAGCCCCCGGACCAGCGCGAGCGCGTCGCTCACCGGCGGGATGCGCAGCGGCACCTCGTCCTTGATCACCCGCAGCGCCTCGTACGGGTCGCCCGGGTGCACCCCCTGCAGCTCCAGGTCGCCGCTGACGTAGGCCCGGGCCATGCCCAGGTCACCCGGCGCGGTGAGCAGGTAGGACAGACCCCGTTCGGTGTGGATCGCCAGGGTGATGCCGGCGTCGGCCGGGCCCACCGCGCTGCCGTCGTAGCCGGTGACCCGGACGGGCAGGTCGCCGGTGGTGACCGCGCGGACCACGTCCGCGACTGTGGGTCCGGTACGCCGCCCGCCCGCCGGCGGGCCGGCCGGGGCGCTCGCCGCCCCCGGTGTTCGGTCGGTCAGACTCATGCTCGGGATACCGCCTTCTCGTACAGTCCGGTGAGTCGGTGGTCCGGGTCGTAGCGGTCCTTCACGGCACGCCAGGTGTCGCCGCCGTAGAGGCGGTCGAACTCGCCCCGGTCGTAGTACGCGTCGGAGTAGAGCGACTTGTGGCCGCCCACCTCCGACACCATGCGCTCGATCTGGCGGTTGACGTCGCCGTCCGCGGCGCCCGCCGCGATGGGCACGCTGCCCCAGAAGCCGATGTTCACATACGTTTCGCCCGGTCGGAGCGGATATAGCGGCCACGCCTTCGCCGACCCGGGACCGGAGGGATCGCGCAGCCGCAGCGGGCACAACCAGACCGGCGTCATGCCCACGTTCGCCGCGAACCAGCGCAGGAACTCGGGCGTGCGGTCCAGCGGGACCTCCACGTCCTGCACCACCCGCTCGCGGGCCGGGCGGCCCCGCCACCTGTCGACCCGGGCGGCCACCTGGTGCCGGTGCTCCAGCCGCACGATCCGGTGGTAGACGTCGCTGCGCCGGTAGCGCCGCGGCCACAGCCGCCGCACCACCGGGTGCTGCACCCCGAACGCCGCCGAGCACCAGAACCAGTCGGTGTCCCAGCGCCAGAGATAGTCGTACGCGGTGAGCGTGTCCCGGGTGCGCCGGCGCAGCGAGCGGTAGTAGATGTCCTGGCCGGTGTAGTCGGACGGGCCGTCGTCGGCCTCGTCGGTGAACGCGCCGAGCACGAGGTACGCCTCGCCGGGGCTGAACACCACCCCGTCCATGGCGTCGACCGGCTCACCGCCCCAGGCGCCCTTGGCGACCACCTCGCCGATCGCGTCGACCAGTTCCTCCAGCCGGGTGAACCGGATGTTGCGCAGCGACACGTACCGGCGGACCGGTTGCAGCTCGATGCGCAGCCGGGTGGCGTAGCCGAGGCTGCCCAGCGAGTTGGGGAAGGCCCGGTGCAGGTCAGCGTGCTCGCCCTGCGGCCGGGTCGTGACGATCTCCCCCGAACCGGTGAGCACGTCCATCTCCCGCACCGACTCGTGCGGCAGGCCGTTGCGGAAGGAGGTGGACTCGATGCCCAGGCCGGTCACCGCCCCGCCCAGGGTGATGGTGCGCAACTGCGGCACGACAAGCGGCATCAGGCCGTGCGGCAGCGTCGCGTCGACCAGATCCTCGTAGGTGCACATGCCCTGCACGTCGGCGGTACGGGCCGCCGGGTCCACAGCGAGCACACCGGTCAGGCCGCTGACGTCCAGGCCGGGCGTACGCGGCGCGGAGCGGGGCCGGAACAGGTTCGAGGTCTGCTTGGCCAGCCGTACGGGTTCCCCGGCGGGCACCGCGGCGTAGGAGCGCCGCAGCGTGTCCACCGCCCGTTCATGATCACGGACAGCGTGCATGAGATCACCTTACGCGCGGGTACGACAATTCGTGGGACGTCCACGGTGGCCTCGCCGACTCGCGGTCGGCTCGCGCGTTACCGTGACCGCCATGGCGAATCCCGCGCTGACCGCTCTCGACCACGCCGGCCTGCCGTACCGGGTGATCCGCCACGGTCCGGTCGCGAGCCTCGCCGAGGCGGCCGCGGCGCGCGGCGTCGAGGTGCCCGACGTGGTCAAGACGATCGTGGTCCGTCGCGGCGAGGGCGACCTGCTGTTCGTGCTCACTCCCGGCGGCCGGGTGATCTCCTGGCCGAAGCTGCGCGCCCTGCTCGGGGTGAGCCGCCTGTCGATGCCCGACGCCGAGGCGGCGAAGGCCGCCACCGGGTACGCGCGCGGCACCATCACGCCGTTCGGCTCCACCACCGCCTGGCCGGTGATCGCCGACGAGCGGCTGCGCGGCCGGGAGATCACGCTCGGCGCGGGCGAGCACGGCCTCGCCGTCGCTGTCGACGCGGACACCGCGCTGGCGGCGCTCGCCGCGACGGTGGCCGACGTGACCGATGAGGAGCCGACGCGTTGAACGGTGGCCGGTACGCGGCCACCGGCATAGCGTGGAGGGCATGCCGAAAGCCGTCTGGAACGACCTCGTCGTCGCCGAGAGCGACGACACCGTGCTGGTCGAGGGCAACCACTACTTCCCCCGTACCGCGCTGCGCGACGACCTGATCCGCCCCTCCGACACCCACACGGTCTGCCCGTGGAAGGGCACGGCCTCGTACTACACGCTCGAACACGGCGGCGCCACCAGCCCGGACGCCGTCTGGTACTACCCCGACCCGAAGCCGGAGGCGGAGATGGTCCGCGACCGGGTGGCGTTCTGGAAGGACGTCCGGGTCGTCGACTGAGTCACCGTGCCGCCGGCTCGACTGGCACCCGGCCGCCCCGGTGGGTCACCATGCTCCCATGGCCGACCCGCACTCCGACCCGTCCGGCACCGTCTACGGCGGCGCCCGCCGCACCCGGCGCGTCCGGGGCGTCCGGCTGCCGCAGGACCCGCTGATGCGGATCGCGCTGGGCGTCGGCGCGACCGGCGTACTCCTCGGGGCCTTCTTCGCCACCGGCGTGCTCGGCGGCGGCGGCGAGCGGCCGGTGGTGCCGGCGGCTGCGGTGCCCACAGCGGCGGCGAGCGAGCCGAGCGCGGAACCGACGGCGGAGCCCACGCCTTCGTCGTCGCCGTCGCCGAGCGCGGCGCCGACCACCCCGGCCGCGCCGGTGGCCACCCCGAAGGTGCTGCGCGGCGTGCCGTCCGGGCGCTGCCTCGGCGTGACCGGCGACGAGGCCGAGGGCGCGCAGGCCGCGCTCGCCGACTGCACCGGCGGGCCGGAGCAGCAGTGGGTGGTCACGCCGGTCACGAATGACACCTATCTGCTCGTGAACGCGGCGAGCAGCAAGTGCCTGGACGTCAACGAGGCGAAGACCGACGACGGCGCGGACGTGCAGCAGTGGTCCTGCAACGGGCAGGCCAACCAGCAGTGGCGGTTCCAGCAGGCCGGTGACGGCGCGGCGCTGCTGGTCGCCGTGCACAGCGGCAAGTGCGCGCAGGTCGACGACGCCGGCACCGAGCCCGGCCGCGAGCTGGAGCAGGCACCGTGCAGCGGCGCACCCGAGCAGCAGTGGGCGGCCGGCTGACCGGTCACCCCCGGTAGCGCCGGCCGGTCACCCCCGGTAGCTCCAGGCCCGCCGGCTCGCGACCACCGGCAGCGTGAACGCGGGCTCGTCGGCGGGACGGCGGCGCAGCAGCAGCGACAGCCCGGCCGCGCCGATCGACAGCGCACCGGCCACGTACCAGGCCATCGCGTAGTCGCCGAGCCGGTCCCGGACCAGGCCGGCGCCGGTGGCCGCGAGCGCGGCACCGAACTGGTGCGCGGCGAACACCCAGCCGAACACCACCGCCCCGGACGCGCCGAACCACTCCCGGCACAGCGCCACCGTCGGCGGGACCGTCGCCACCCAGTCCAGCCCGTAGAAGACGATGAAGACCAGCATGCTCGGCTCGGCCGTACCGGTGAACAGGCTCGGCAGCACCAGCAGCGACGCCCCGCGCAAGGCGTAGTAGGCGCCGAGCAGCAGCCGCGGGTCGACCCGGTCGGTGAGCCAGCCGGAGGCGATCGAGCCGGCGATGTCGAAGATCCCGACCACGGCGAGCAGCCCCGCGGCGGTGGTCTCCGGCATGCCGTGGTCGTGCGCGGCCGGCACGAAGTGCGTACCGACCAGGCCGTTCGTGGTCGCACCGCAGATCGCGAAACCGCCGGCGAGCAGCCAGAACGGCCGCGTCCGCGCGGCGGCGGCGAGCGCGCCGACCGCCCGCGCCGCCGCGCCGCCCTCCGGCCGCGCCGGCGGCACGACCTCGGCCGCGCCGTAGGCGGGCCGCCCCAGGTCCGCCGGATGCTCCCGCAACAACCACACCACAAGGGGTACGACCGCCAGGGCGGCCCCGGCGACGACGAGTGCCGCCGTGCGCCAGCCGTGGTCGCGCACCAGCACCGCCAGCAGCGGGAGGAAGACGAGCTGCCCGGCCGCGCCGCCGGCGGTGAGCACGCCTGTCACCAGGCCCCGGCGCTTGACGAACCAGCGCCCGGTCACCGTCGCCACGAACGCCAGGGCCATCGAGCCGGTGCCCAGCCCGACGAGGACGCCCCAGCACAGCAGGAGCTGCCAGCTCTCGGTCATCCCCACGGTCAGGCCACTGCCGGCGGCCACCAGCATCAGCGCGCCGGCGACCACCCGGCGGATGCCGAACCGGTCCATCAGCGCGGCGGCGAACGGCGCGGTGAGGCCGTACAGCAGCAGGTTGACCGAGACGGCGGCGGAGATGGTCGCCAGCGGCCAGCCGAACTCGGCGTGCAGCGGGTGCAGCAGCACGCCGGGGGTGGCGCGGAAGCCGGCCGCGCCGACGAGCGCCACGAAGGCGACGGCGGCGACGAGCCAGGCCGGATGCAGGCGGGATCGCTTCACCAGCCGAGTCTCGGGCCGGGCGGTCCGTTGGACGAGTGGCCGGAAAGCCAACGTGCGCAATAATCGGGCCATGTCCGTACCGCACCGGATCGCCGTCCTCGCCCTCGACGGGGTGGTGGCGCTCGACCTCGGCACCCCGGCCCAGGTCTTCGGCGCCGCCCGCGCCGACGACCGCACCCCGCTGTACGCGGTGGCGACCTGCACTCCCGGCGGGCAGCCGGTACGCAGCAGCGCCGGATTCCAGGTCCTCCCCGAACACGGCCTGGAACTGCTGGACAGCGCCGACACCGTGATCGTCCCCGGCATCCACACCGGTTCGCCGCTGCTCGACGGCACGCTGGCCGCCGAGGTGACCGACGCGCTGCACGCCGCGTACGCCCGGGGTGCGCGCGTCATGTCCATCTGCACCGGCGCGTTCGTGCTCGCCGCCGCCGGCCTGCTCGACGGCCGCCCGGCCACCACGCACTGGGCGTACGCGCCGCGCTTCCGCCGCCTTCACCCCGGCGTACGGCTCGACCCCGACGTCCTGTTCGTCGACGACGGTCGCGTGCTCACCTCGGCCGGCGTGGCCGCCGGTATCGACCTGTGCCTGCATGTCGTCCGCACCGACCACGGCAGCGCGGTGGCCAACCGGGCGGCCCGGCGCTGCGTGGTCCCGCCGTGGCGCGAGGGTGGGCAGGCCCAGTACATCGAGCGGCCGGTCCCCCGCGGCACCGACAACGGCACCGCCGCGACCCGCGAGTGGGCGCGGCAACGGTTGCACGAACCGGTGGCGCTGCGCGAGATGGCGGCGCACGCACGGATGAGCGTCCGCACGTTCACCCGGCACTTCCGCTCCGAGACCGGCCTCAGTCCGGCGCAGTGGCTGCTCCAGCAGCGCACCGAGTACGCGCGGGTGCTGCTGGAGACGACTGATCTGAGCGTCGACCGGATCGCCCGGGACGCGGGTTTCGGCACCACCGCCGCGCTGCGCCAGCACTTCCAC
The DNA here is from genome assembly GCF_050948515.1 of Micromonospora sp. CA-248089. Classification (NCBI taxonomy): domain Bacteria; kingdom Bacillati; phylum Actinomycetota; class Actinomycetes; order Micromonosporales; family Micromonosporaceae; genus Micromonospora; species Micromonospora sp. CA-248089. The sequence goes on along the minus strand of NZ_CP192016.1, from coordinate 1,098,014 downwards.
ACCCGGGTCGGCGTGGCGCCCACCGCCTACCGCCGCACGTTCCGTCACCCTTCCCCGGCGGCGTCTCCCGCCCCGCGCTCCACCTCCGCCGATCTTGGAGTTGTGGCGCCCGGAAGGCCGGACGTGTCGGAGATGTCCACCACCACAACTCCTTGATCGACGGTCGGGCTGGTTGGCGGCTCGGCGGTCCGGGCGTCAGGCGAGGTGGGGCTGGCGACGCAGGGCGCGGAGCTGGGTGAGGTGCAGCGGCAGGTGCACGCGGATGTGCAGGTCCAGCGCCCTGCCCCAGGGAAGCGATTCGTCCACGTCCAGGTCGAAGCCCTCGCGTAGCACCGTGTCCACGGGCGTCTCCGCCGCCGGGCCGAGCCGCTCGGCCAGCGCGCACAACTTCTGGCTGGTGGCCCGGAACAGCACGGCCAGGCCGTCCAGCCCGCCGCACTCGGAGACCAGCGCGTCGAGTTGCGGACGGTGGATGGTGTCCAGGTCGTAGTAGGCGAACGGCGACCCGGCCAGCACCGCCTCCGTCGCCTCGCTCATCAGCTCGTCGTTGGCGGCGAGGTGCGCGACGATCTGCTCGGCGCTCAGCTGCCCTTCGGGCGGCGGGCCGAACCCGCCCGCGTCGATCTCCTCGAACAACTCCTCGTACGCCTGCCGCAGTGCCGGGGCGTCCACCTCGTCCATGCCCCGCATCCAACCCTCGCGGCCGCTGCGATCACCCCGACTACCGGGCCCGGTTCACCCGGACGCGTGAAGGCCGGCACCCCGTTGGTTCGGGGTGCCGGCCTTTCGCTGCGTTCTTAGTTGTTCGTCTTACTTGTTCCAGTGCTCGGCGACCAGGTCGGCGGCCTGCTGCTCCCACTGGGCGTAGTGGTCCGGGTAGGCCGACACCTGCACCGTCTGGGCGGCCTTGGTCAGCGGCATGTCCTTCCAGCCGTCGACCTGCTTCAGACCCTTCAGGAACGCGGTCGTGGAGTACTCGGGGTCGGTGATCTGCTCCACCGTGCCCCACCCGGAGGAGGGGCGCTGCTGGAACAGGCCCTGCGAGTCGTGGTCGTTACGGTCACCCAGGTGACCGAGGTTCTCCAGCTTCGACTCCTGCAACGCCGTGGCGATCGACACGACCGCGGCACGCTCGTCCATGCCGGCCTTCTTCGTCGCCGCGATGATCGCCTTCACGTTGGCGGTCTGCTCGTCGTTCAGGTCGATGCGCGACTGGGCGCCCTGCACGCCGTGCGGGATCAGCTTGTCACCCTGCACCGTCGCCGTGACCGGCTTCGCGTGCGCGGTGGTGTCCGCGGCGTGGGCGGCGACCGGACCGGCGAACACGCCACCGGTGAAAGCCAGACCAGCAATACCCAGAACGCTCTTACGCAGAATCGTGTTCATCACGTGTGCTCCATTCGGGGGTCGACGCACCCGGGGGGGGTGCGTGGGCACCGTCAGGCGCTCAAAAATTCTTCAAGGGGTTCTCGGCTGCTCGCGGGGGCGGGGGGCCTCTACGCGGCGCCGGAAGCATGTCCAACGACCGGCCACCCGGCATCATTCCCGGGCGCCTCACACCACCACCGGGGGTGCGGTGCGAGGGGTTGACGTCGTCGGATCCGTGTTCAACGACCAGCCGGCCGGGATGATTCCCCGCGTGACTCAGGCCGTCGGACCCTGGGGTCTGGTCCCACAGCCGGCACCACCTCACTCGACGGCGCGGCCGGTGCTCGGTCGTTCACCCGGTTACAACGCCACCCACCCCCGACGATTCCGCCACCAGAGTGCCGCCCACCACCCCGGAACCGGACACCCTGCCCACAAGCTACCCGCACCGGCCCCCACCCGAGCCCAGCCGAACATCGGGCTCCGCACCCAGCCGGACAACCCGCCCGGCCCGGTGATCAAGGAGTTCGCGGCACTTTCCGGCGCTCGCGAGGACACAAACTCCTTGATCACCCCGAACGGCCCTCCCCGGCAACCCCGGGAGCGTTGATCATGAGGTTGGCGGCGACAAAACGGACACCACATGCCGCCAAGTTCATGATCGACGCGACCGGGCAGGGCTGACCCGAGGGACCGCAGGCGACACGCGCGATCTTGCAGTTCGGGCCCTCCTGGCATCCCGTTTGCGAGGTTTGCCTGGGCAGGAAGTGCAAGATCGCGGGTGAGCTGGCGACGGGTGCGGCGATCTTGGAGTTGTGGTAGCTCGCGAAAGCCGTGAGTCGGGCATATCGGGTGCCACAACTCCAAGATCGGCGTTGGGAGGAGGGAGGGGACGGAGGGACGGAGGGAGGGAGGGCGGGTGGGGTCAGCGGCGGGGGCCGTGGCGGGCTCGTAGGTAGTCGGAGACGACGTACTCGCCCAGGTCGTCCAGGTCGGGGGTGAACATCCGGCCACCCGAGCGCCGCGCCACCGCGTCCACGAACCGGCGCAGACCCGGGTCGTCGCCGAGCATGAACAGGTTGAGCGTCGCGCCGTACCGGGTAAGCCGGTCCACCTCCCGGATCGTCGCCGAGATGGTCTCCGGCAGCGGCGGCCAGTGGAAGTATGCCTCGCCGTCCTCCGGGTCCAGGTGTGCCGTCGGCTCGCCGTCGGTGACCACCAGCACCACCGGCTCGGCACCCGGGTGGCGGCGCAGGTGCCGGCCGGCGATCCGCAGCGCGTGCTGCAGGTTGGTGCCCTGCTGCATGTCGGGCTCCACCGCCGCCAGTTCCTGCTGGGTGAGCGGCATCGCCTCCCGGCCGAAGCCGACGATCTGCAGCGCGTCCTGCGGGAACCGGGTCGCCATCAGGTGTGACAGGGCCAGCGCGGTCTGCTTCATCGGACCCCAGCGGCCCTGCGAGATCATCGAGTACGACAGGTCGACGCAGAGGACCACAGCCGCCGACGCCCGCCGCTCGGTCTCCACCACCTCGAAGTCCTCGACCGCGAGCGGCACCGGCACTCCGGGGCCGGCCCGGCGTACCGCCCGGGTGAGCGTGCGCACCACGTCCAAGGGCTGCTCGTCGCCGTACTCCCAGGGGCGTGACGCTCCGCTCACCTCGCCGGCGGCGCCCGCGGTGCGGAGGTCGTGCTGGCCGCGCGGCCCGGCGGTCAGGTCGGCGAAGACGCGCCGCAGCGCGGTTCCGGCGAGCCGGCGCAGCGCCTTGGGGGTGAGCGTCAGCCCTTCCGCGTCGCGGGTGACCCAGCCCTGGCGGCGCAGCTCGCGTTCCAGCTCCCGCAACCGGCGTACGTCGTCGGCGGCGTCCCGGCCCAGCGTCCGGGCGACCGCCTCCACGTCGACGTCGTCGAGTGTGGCGCCGGGCTGGTCCTGGTCAAGAGAGTCCAGCAGCTCGTCGAGTTCGGCGATCTCGTCGAGCGCACCGGTGGCCTCGCCGTAGCCGAGCGGCTGGTCGCCGCGGATTCGCTCGCCGCGCTGCCAGTTCAGGTCCGGCCGCAGCGACCGCAGGTGCGTGTCGAGCTGGGACAGTTCGCCGGCCAGCCGGTCGCCGAGCGACTGGCGCATCAGTCCGGCCAGCTCCTCGCGCTGCCGGTCCGAGAGTGACCGCATGAGCCGCTCACCGGCGGCGGCCCGCCGGGCCAGCACGTCGATCAGCTCGTCGACGTCCTTGGGTTGCTCCGGGAAGAACTCCCCGTGGCGGCGCATGAACTCGGCGAACGCGTCGGTGGTGTCCTCCGAGCGGGCGTGCCGGGCGAGCAGGTCGTTGAGGTCGCGCATCATCTCGGCGAGCTGCCGCTGGACGGCCGGGTCGGCGGTGGCCCGGGCCGCGTCGCGCAGCCCGGCGAACCGCTGCTCCAGCACGTCGCCGCGCAGCCCGTCGAGGATCCGCTGGTACGTCCGCCGCGCCTCGGCGCTGGCCCAGTCGTACCCGGAAAGCTCCGACACCGCACGGGCGGTGGAGCGGGGCAGGTTGTCGAGCACGGCCTCGGCGAACCGGGCGTCGTCGCCGTCGCGGCCGCGCAGCTCGTCGCGTTCGGCGGCGAGCGCCTGGTCGAGCAGCGCCCGGGCCCGGGTGACGGCGCCGTCCAGGTCGCCGCGGCGCAGCGCCTCCCGGCGCAGGCGCCGGGCGCGGGCGGCCAGGTCGTCGAGCCCGCCACGCCCCTGCGGGCCGCGCCGTAGCAGCTCGCGCAGCGATTCGCGCAGGCTGCCGCCGGCGAGCACGTCCGAGCCGACCGCGTCCACCGCGGCGCGCACGTCGTACGGCGGGGCGAGCGGGTCGGGGCCGCCGCGCCACTGCCCGTACCGGAAGCGGTTGCCGCCGGCCACTGTCAGTCCCGGTCCCCGTAGACGGTGCGCCCGGTGTCGGTGACATCCTTGCCGAGCCGGCGGGTCAGGTGCAGCCCTTCCAGCACGAACTCGATGCCGGCCGCCGCCTCCTCGGGGCTGGGCGCGTCGCCGAGGCCGAGCCGGTCGAGCACCTTGGCCAGCCCCGGCACGGTGCCGACCTGGCGCAACAGCTCGGCCGAGGAGACCAGTTCGCCGGTCTCGACGGCGCCGCCCTCGGCGACGAGCGCGGTGAAGCCGGACAGGTCGAGCCCGGCCAGGCGGGCGCGGAACGTCTCGGCGGTGGCGGTACGCAGCAGGTGCGCGAGCACCTCGATCTCGCGTCCTTCCTCGCCGCTCTCGAACTCGACCTTGCCGCGCAGCGTGGAGGTCACCGACACGGTGTCCCCGATCCGGGCCACCGGCGCCTCCGGCCGGGACGCCGCCCCGACGCCACCAGCCGCCCCGGCACCGCCTGCCGCCCCGGCACCGCCACCCGAGGCAGCGGCAGCAGCACCGGCGAGCAGACCCGAACGGCGCAACGCGGCGGCGGCTACCGTCTCCGCGGCGGCGATGGCGAACCGGGCGGACACACCGGAACGCGGGTCCACCGACGGGGACTCCCGCACGTCGCGGGCGAACCGGGCCAGCACCTCCAGCACGTGCTCCGGTACGACGGCGACCAGGTCGGCCTCCTGCCGGATCAGCTCCAGCTCCAGGTCGAGGTCGAGCGGATAGTGGGTACGGATCTCCGCGCCGAACCGGTCCTTCAGCGGCGTGATGATCCGGCCCCGGTTGGTGTAGTCCTCCGGGTTGGCGCTGGCCACCAGCAGCAGGTCCAGCGGCAGCCGCAACTGGTAGCCGCGGACCTGGATGTCGCGTTCCTCGAGCACGTTGAGCAGCGCCACCTGGATGCGTTCGGCCAGGTCGGGCAGCTCGTTGACGGCGAAGACGCCCCGGTTGGTACGCGGCACGAGCCCGAAGTGGATGGTCTCCGGGTCGCCGAGCGTGCGGCCCTGGGCGAGGCGGATCGGGTCGACGTCGCCGATCAGGTCACCGACGCTGGTGTCCGGCGTGGCGAGCTTCTCGCCGTACCGCATCGAGCGGTGCAGCCAGCCGATCGTCAGGTCGTCGCCGGCCGAGTCGACAAGCGCCCGGGAGGCCGGGGTGAGCGGGTGCATCGGGTGTTCGTTGAGCACCGAGCCGGGGATCACCGGGGTCCACTCGTCCAGCAGCGCGCCGAGCGAGCGGATCAGCCGGGTCTTGCCCTGCCCGCGCTCGCCGAGCAGCACCATGTCGTGCCCGGCGAGCAGCGCGCGCTCGACCTCGGGCAGCACCGTGTCCTCGTAGCCCACGATGCCGGGGAAGCGGTCCTCGCCGGAGCCCATCCGGGCGAGGAGGTTGTCTCGGAGTTCCTGTTTGACCGTGCGGTAGCGGTGGCCGGTCGCGCGCAGCGCGCCGAGCGTGCTCGGCAGGTCGGCGGGCGGGACCGGGGAAACCTGGTTGGGAGCGGTCACCCGACCCACGCTAGCGCGCTCCGACGGCCGGCGGCCTCCGTCGTCGATGTCGCGACAAGGGAAGCCGCCGGAACGCCACTCACCTCCCGAGGCGGGCGCGGACCATCCGGGGTACGGCGGCCAGCCCGGTGACCGGGCGGAACGCGTGCGCGGCGGCGACCAGTGCGGCGTACTCGTCGTCGGCGAGGTCGATCTCGGCGGCGGCCGCGTTGCGTTCCATCTGCTCGACGCCGGAGGCGCCCGGGATGGCCACCACGTTGGGGTGCCGCAGCACGTACGCGAGCGCGATCTGGCTGGGCGTGGCGTCGTGCGCGTCGGCGACCTCGCGCAGCGTGGCGATCAGCGCGGTGCCGCGTTCCAGGTTCTCCGGCAGGAAGTACGGGTTGGCCCGGCGTACCGCACCGGCCGGCGGGTTCGTGGCGTCGTAGCGGCCGGACAGGAAACCCTGCGCCAGCGGCGAGTACGCGATGACGATCCGGCCGGCCTGCTCCGCGTACGGGATGAGGTCTTCCTCGGGGCCGCGGTCGATCATGCTGTAGCGGACCTGGTTGCTCAGCACCCGGCGGCCCAGCGCGGCCTCGGCGAACCGCCACCGGCGCAGGCCGTAGTTGCTGACGCCGACCTCGCCGACCAGTCCGACGTCCTGCAGCGAGCGCATGCCGCGCATGGTGGTGGTGTCGGCGACCACCGGGTTGGCCTGGTGCACCTGGTAGAGGTCGATGCCGTCGACGCCGAGCCGGGCGGCTGAGGCGACAGCGCGCTGCTGCACCACCGGGGCGACCGGCAGCAGCGGGAAGATCTTGCTGGCGACCACGACCTTGGCCCGGTCGTCGCCGAGCGCCGCGCCGAGGATGCGCTCGCTGCGGCCGAAGCCGTACAGCTCGGCAGTGTCGAACAGGGTGACGCCCAGGTCGAGCGCCCGCCGGACGATCTCGGCGGCCCGGCGCTCGTACTCGGGGCCGTAACCCCACTCCTTGGAGCCGAACTGCCAGGTGCCGAGGCCGATCTTGGAAATGGGCTTGGGGGTGTCGAGCCGCACGTAACGCATGTGGCCGAACGTACCCGCGCCGCTGCGCGCGCACTCCGGTGCGGACAGAATGGCCTGGTGACATACCTCGCCAGCGACGACCGTTACCACGAGATGATCTACCGGCGCAGCGGCCGGAGCGGGCTGAAGCTCCCCGTCATCTCCCTCGGCCTGTGGCACAACTTCGGACCGGACCGGCCCTTCGAGCGGCAGCGCGACATCGTCCGCCGCGCCTTCGACCTCGGCATCACCCACTTCGACCTGGCGAACAACTACGGTCCGCCGCCCGGTTCGGCGGAGGAGAACTTCGGCCGGCTGCTCACAGGCGACCTGAAGCCGTACCGGGACGAGCTGGTGATCTCCAGCAAGGCCGGGTACCTGATGTGGCCCGGCCCGTACGGCGAGTGGGGCTCGCGCAAGTACCTGATCTCGTCGCTGGACCAGTCGCTGCGCCGACTCGGGCTGGACTACGTCGACATCTTCTACTCGCACCGGTTCGACCCGGAAACCCCGCTGGAGGAGACGATGGGCGCGCTCGACGCGATCGTCCGCTCCGGCAAGGCGCTCTACGTGGGCATCTCCAACTACGACTCGGAGCAGACCGAGCGGGCCGCGGCGATCCTGCGCGACCTGGGCACGCCGCTGCTGATCAACCAGCCGTCGTACTCGATGATGAACCGCTGGACGGAGAGCGACGGGCTGCTGGACACGCTGGAGGGCGTCGGCGCCGGCTGCATCGCGTACAGCCCGCTCGCCCAGGGCCTGCTCACCGATCGTTACCTCACCGGCATCCCGGCCGACTCCCGGGTGCGCACGAGCGTCTTCCTGAACGAGAGCGACCTCGACGACCAGACCATGGCGACGGTGCGCGGGCTCGCCGCGGTGGCCGAGCGGCGCGGTCAGACGCTCGCGCAGCTCGCCCTGGCCTGGGCGCTGCGCGACCCGCGCATGACCAGCCTCATCATCGGCGCGAGCAGCGTGGCGCAGCTGGAGGGCAACGTGGCCGCGCTGGGCAACCTCGACCTCGCCGGTGACGACCTGGCCGAGATCGAGCGCCTGCTCGGCTGAGTCACCAGATGCGGCGCCGCCCGGCGCGGTGGTTGCGGACACCGCACGGCCGCCCGGGCGGCGGACCGCCGGACCGCCGCATCCCGACCACCGCCGCCGCGAGCAGCGCGACGACGAACGCCGCCGCGCCGAGGACGAGCGGCCGGGACAGCGGTCCGCCGTCGGTCACCGTCGCCACCGGCACCGCCGGCTCCTCGTCGGTCGCCGCCCCGGCGAGGGTACGCGGAGGCGACGCGCTCGCCTTCGGCGCTGCCGGTGACGCGTCCGGCTCGCCGCGCGCCGCCCGGAAGATCACGTCCGAGCAGGAGTAGTACGTGTCCTGGGTGTCCGAGTTCTGCCAGATGACGTAGACGATGTGCCGGCCACTACGGTCGGCCGGCAGCTTCCCCCGCATCTCGTAGGCGCCCGCGCGGATCGGCGGGTCGGTGACCTCGAGGAACGGCTTCTCCTCCAGATCCGCCCAGGTCAGCACGCGCTTCGGCGAGTACGAGCCGGTGGTGACGTAGTACCGGAACGTGCCCCGGTGCGGGATGGTGGTGCGGTAGCGGAACGTGTGCCGGGCCCCGGCGGTGAGCGTGGTGGCCGGCCAGTCGGCGCGCGGCAGGTCCAGTCCCCGGTACGCGGACAGCCCGCCGCTGCACAGCTCGCCGTCCGGGATGCGTTCCCGGTCCCGCCCGTCGATCCGGGCCACCCGGATGTTGTCCCACTCGCGTACCGCCGCTCCGGCGGCGATCGCGGCCCGGCAGGCGGGCGTCCGCGCCCGGCCACCCTCCGGCCCACAGGCGGCGGACCGGCTCAGTGGGCTGGTCGGCGCACCGTGTGCCGCGGCGGGCGCGGCGGTCAGCGGCACCGTCGCGGCGACGGCGGCGAGCGCGGCGGACGCGGCGAACGCGCGACGTGCGGCCATGTGATCGACCTCCCGCGCACTGGTACGGCCACGAGCCGCGAAAGGTTCGATCCGCGCCGATCGGCCGGGGCGACATGACCGAACGGACAACCGGGGCGGCGACGGACGCCCGGTGGGCCCTAGAGTGACGAAACCTGTGATCGAGGAGCGTCCCTTGACCGAACCGGCCCCGTCCCCCGAGCCGTCCCGTACCGCCCCGGCGGCCGGGCCCGCGCCGGGTGACGTCCCCGCCCCCACGCAGCCGTACCTGCTGGTGCTGCCCACCATGGAGGGCGCGCCCGCGCCGGTGCCCTGGCCCGGCGTCGAGGGACAACCCGGCTGGGCGATTCCGGTCAGCGTGCCGCCCGGCACCCAGGGGTACGCGTTGTTCCTCCCGCTGGTCCCCGCGCCCGGCCAGCCGGCGGCGTCCGGCCAGCCGACGGCGGCGGGCCAGCCAACGGCGGCGGTGCCCGCCCAGGCGACGGCGCCCGCCGCCGAGCGCTCCCCGGCGGAGGGCGCCGTCCCGGCGGAGGGCGCGAGCGGCACCACCGCCGCTGCCCCGCCGGACACCGTTCCGGCAGCTCGCCGGGAGCAGGCGGGTGCGACGCCCTCGGCCACCGGCGACGCCGCATCGTCCACCCCGGATGCCGGCCCGGATACTCCTGCCGGATCCCCCGGCACGCCAGCGGCTACCGGCCCGTCCGGCGCCACGCCGGCGCCTCCCGCCGGTGCGCAGACGCCTGTCCCCTCTCCGGGTGCGCAGCCTGTCTCCGGAGCATGGACCGCGCCGGGCGCGCAGCCGACCACCGGGCCGCAGCCCGCGCCGGGTACTCAGCGCGCTCCGGGCACCCCGCCTCCGCACGGCGGTGGGCTGGCGCCCGCGCCGCCGTACCCGGGAATGGGGTGGAGCGGTCACCCGCAGGCGCCGGTCTGGGCGCCGCGACCGCCGGTGCCGCGGACGTCGTTCCTCGGCACGAAGTGGCCCGGCCCGAAGGCGGCGACCGGACGGGCCGTACCCCTCGCGGTGCTGGCCGCCGCGGTCGGCAGCGCGGTCTTCGTGCCGCTCGGCCGCGTCGGCGTCGGCTGGTTCCTGGGGTGGCTCACGCTCACGCTCGCGGTGGTGCTGGCAGTCCGGTCGAAGACCGCGGACCTGCCGCGCGCCGACAAGCTCATCCGGGCCGGGTGGGCGGCTGCGGCGCTGGCCCTGATCGCCGTGCCGGCGTTCCGCAACGCCTGGTGGCTCGTGACGTTCTGCGTGCTCGGCGCGCTCGGCTGCGCCACCCTCGCGATCATCGGCGGGCGGCTGGTGCGCTCGATCCTGTTCGGCCTGGTGGCCACGCCGTTCGCGGCGTTGCGCGGCCTGCCCTGGGTACGCCGGCACGTCACCGCCTCGCCACAGGAGGCGACGGTCCGCAAGGTGACTGTTTCGGTGGTCGCCACGGTCGTGGTGCTCGTGGTCTTCGGCAGCCTGCTCGCGTCGGCCGACGCGGCGTTCTCCGAGGCGCTCGGTTCGCTCGTCCCCGAGATCAACATCGGTACGGTGTTCGGCTGGCTGTTCCTCGCCGTGGTGGGCGGTCTGATCGCTGTCGCCGCGCTCTACACGCTCGCCGCACCGCCCGATCTGTCCACCGTGGACCGCGAGGGTGAGCGTCGCCTCGGCCTGCTGGAGTGGGCCCCGGCCATCGGCGCGCTCACGCTGCTGTTCGCCGGGTTCGTGGTGGTGCAGTTCACCATGCTCTTCGGCGGGCAGCGGCACGTGCAGCGGGTCGCCGGGCTCAGCTACGCCGAGTACGCGCGCAGCGGCTTCTGGCAGCTGCTCTTCGTCACGCTGCTGACGGTGGCGGTGCTCGGCGGGGTGAGCCGCTGGGCGCGCCGCGAGCAGCCGGTCGAGCGGATCCTGCTGCGCGTGCTCCTCGGGCTGATCAGCGCGCTGAGCGTGGTGATCGTGGCGTCGGCGCTGTCCCGGATGTGGACGTACCAGAAGGTCTACAGCTTCACCGGCGAGCGGATCTTCGTGATGGCGTTCGAGATGCTGCTCGGCACGGTCTTCCTGATGATCCTCGCGGCCGGCATCAAATGGCGGGGCCGGTGGATTCCCGGCACCACGCTAGCGCTGGCTGTCGCGATGCTGCTCGGTCTGGCCGTACTCAACCCGGAGAACTACGTCGCCCGCCGCAACACCCTGCGGTACGAGCAGACCGGCAAGATCGACGCCTGGTACCTGCGGGCGCTGTCCGCCGACGCCACCCCGGCGCTCGCCAAGCTCCCCGACCCGGTACGCCGGTGCACGCTGAGCTGGATCGCCGACGACCTCGCCGAACCCGACCCCTGGTACGCCTGGAACCTGGGCCGCCAGCGTGCCCGCAAGGCACTGGAGGAGGTCGGCCCGCAGGCGATCGGCGGCCCGAAGGACTGCCGCCGGGCCGACCAGTTCGACCTGCCGAAGACCCGGCGCCCCCGCTGACGTCACCGGCCGGGCCGCGAATCTCCGCTGCCCGGCCGGCCCGGTCAGGCCGGGCCGCCGCCGAAGCCGATCTCGTTGCCGTCCGGGTCGTGGAAGATCACCTTGCGGACGCCGTTGTCGTAGGTCTCCCGCGAGGACGGCGTCAGACCACGGTCGGCGATCGCCGCGACGCGGGAGTCGAGATCGTCGACGAAGACCGTCTGCATGGCGTGCCCGGCGTGCCCGGGCCGCACCTCGATGTAGAGGTACCGGTGCTCGGCCAGCTCCCACACCGCCTCGTGGTCGTTCGGCAGGAACTGCGGCGGCGCGCCGAGCAACCGCTCGTACCAGGCCGTAGACACGGCGAGATCGCGGATCGGCATGCCGGCGAACAGGTCGACAGTCATCCGGTCAATCTATCCGGGTCGACGTGGCCGCGCGGGCTCACGCCGTACCGGCGTTTGAACGCCGCACTCAGGGCGAACGAAGAGCCGTAGCCGACCCGGCGGGCGACCGCGCCGACGGTTGCGCCGGGCTCGCGGAGCAGGTCGGCCGCGAGCGCCAGCCGCCAGCCCGTCAGGTACGCCATCGGCGGCTCACCGAGCAGCGCGGTGAAGCGCCGGGCCAGCGCCGCCCGGGACAGCCCCACCTCCGCGGCGAGCGACGCCACCGTCCACGGCCGGGCCGGGTCGTGGTGCAGCATCCGCAGCGCGCGGCCGACCACCGGATCGGCGTACGCCCGGTACCAGGCGGGCGCGGCGGCGCCCGGCCGGGCGAACCACTCCCGCAGCGCGGCGATGAGCAGCAGGTCCAGCAGGCGGTCGAGCACCGCCTCCTGACCGGGGTCGTCCTTGACGATCTCCGCCGCCAGCAGCGGCACCAGCGGCGTGTCCCAGGACTCGCGCCGCACCACCACGAGCGGCGGCAGCGCGTCCAGCAGCCGCCGCCCGACAGTGCCCCGCACCGAGTACGTGCCGGTGAGCAGCACGGTCCGGCCGTCCGGCCCGTTGCCCCAGGTGCGTACGCCCCACCGGGTCATCGCGAACAGCTCACGCCCGTCCGGCGTGGTGCAGCGCTGACCCGGGTGCACCACTACCTGCGGCGCAGTGGCCGGGTCGTCCGCCACCGTGTACGGGGCCGGCCCGCGCACGATCGCCACGTCACCGGCGGTCAGCCGCGCGGCGTCACCCTCCTCCGGCACGATCCAGCCGTCGCCCCGCACCACGGCGACAAGCGTGAGCGGCGCCTCGTCCCGGATCAGCATCGACCAGGGTGGGGTGAGGATCGAGCGCAGCAGGAAGGCGCCCCGCGCCCGGGGACCGTCGAGCAGGCCGGAAACGGCGTCCACGAGATGATTGAACACAGGATCGCGCGTCCTGACCATGGGCCGTCTCACCGCGCGGCGGTTCGATGAGGACATGCGACTCGTACAACAACTGACGCTGGTCGGCGCCACAGTCGGGGCCGGCCTGATGGCGGGCCTGTTCGCCGCGTTCGCGTACGCCGTGATGCCGGCGCTGCGCGGCGCGGACGACCGCACGTTCGTGGACGCGATGCAGCGCATCAACGTCACCATCGTCCACGGCTGGTTCCTGCTGGCGTTCCTGGGTACGCCGGTGCTCGCAGCGCTCGCGGCGGTGCTGGCGTGGCGCGGGGCGACCAGGCCGGCGCTGCCGTGGATCGTGGTCGGGCTGGCCCTGTACCTGGTGATGTTCGTCGTCACGGTGGCGGTGAACGTGCCGTTGAACGACGCGCTCGCGGCGGCCGGTACGGCGGATCTCGGTGCGGCACGGGAGCGCTTCGAGTCCGCCTGGGTCACCTGGAACGTGGTCCGGACGCTGGCGAGCACTGCCGGGTTCGGTGCGTTGTGCTGGGCGCTGGTGCTCGCGGGCCGGGCGACCGGTTGAGTGGTTCCGGCCCTCCGGGCGCAGCTCGGCCGGCGGCTCCGGGCTTGCCGGCGGCGCCGTTACGACCGGTCTTCGGTCAGCGGCAGGTAGCTCTCCGGCAGCCAGCGGACGACCACCTTCGGGAAGAGCGTCCCGCCGAGGCGGCGGTAGAAGCGCTGCGCGGCCTCGTTCTCCGGCTTCACCTCCCAGCGAATGACGAGCCGGTCGGCGGCGGCCCGCTCGGCCAGCGCGACCATGAGGCGCCGCCCCACGCCGCCGTCCCGCGCCTCGGCCCGGACGAACAGGTCGTCGAGCGCGAGGATGTCCTCACCGCTCCACATGTGCAGGCGCCGCTGCGCGGAGACGTAGCCGAGCACCTCGCCGTCCCGCTCGGCCAGCAGCACCGTCACGTCGGCGCGGCCGAGCACCTCACGCCACCGGTCAGGGCTGGTGCCGACGTGCTCGCTCTCGCCCTCGTGGGCAGCGATCTCCCGGACCAGGGCGTCCACCACGGCCGCGTCGTCCGGGCCGGCCTGGCGGATGCGGATGGCGTCGTTCACGGTACTCTCCCTCGCGTAGGACCTCATGATCATCCTCTGCAGGGCATGCCCGCTGATCCGACATTCGGCCGACGCTGGCCAGCATCTCCGCCGCAACGTCGCCCCCGCTCCCCTCCGGCAGGATTGCGACATGCTCGGCGCAGCCAGTAGGGATCATCGGCCAACTCCGGCCCGCGCCGTTCAGCGACCGGCCCTTCGTCAGGCCATGGACGCAATCGACAGGACAAGTGCTGAATTTCCGCAACCGTCAAGCCCATTTCCGACAGGCCGCCGGGAGCGTATCAGCGATAAGCAAATGCGCCGGGTGAGCGTCGCAGCTGGTCGACGATTTTGCCGGCCAGCTGCGACGACCCTCAGATCAGCCGAGCGAGACGTAGCAATTTACGCCGTCTGATTCGCGGTAGCAGTGAGCATTCTCGTTGTCCTGAATCCGGGTGTAGACGTTAGCGCCCACTCGACGCCAGGAGCCGTCGCGGGATTGCACCCAGTACGCCTCGCTCTGCATCGTGAAGACATCGGTGTCGTTCCAGACGGTCCAACTGTAAGTACGGCCGTTCATGCTGGCAGTTGTGCAGTTGTTGTTGCTGTCCAGGTAGTTGTAGGTCGAGCCAGCGTTCTTGTTCCAGACATCGCAGTTGCCGCCCTGCCCATTCGGGCTGAAGCTGAGGCCCTTGGCGATGACCAGGCCCTGGATGCTGTCATGCCGGATAACGTCTCCGCCCACGACCATCGGCTGAACGTCGTCCGAGGACGCCGGAAGCGGCGCAGAGGGGGCGGCCGAGGCAGGGCCACCGAGGACCGCCGTCCCCAGCGAGGCGACAGCGGCCAGCGCCACCAACGATGGAGCGGATCGGAACTTGATAACAGACATGTGCATCCTCCCGTGACGGCGATCTGGATCTCAGAGCGCCACGAGAGATTTTCGCATGCGCATGCTTCGCTGCGCTGCCCCGCCCGTACGATCAGTAGTCATTTTTTTCGATGGTCCGAAAAATCCGAATCATCTCACCGCAGGGACAGGCGTGGTACGCGGAACACGACGAGCAATGGCACCCGCGAGAGACAAGGTGAATGCGGTACAGGTGGTAAGCAAAGCGGGAAGGCCCTTGAGTTGCTCAGCCAGGTCCGCGGCGGCGCCGGGCGAACCGAAGTCGTATGCCGCCAGGGTCATCGGATACCACCAGTAGGACGCCGGTGCGCCATCCGTCGAGTCGAAGGCAGCGTAGGCGACAAAAGTCAAATCCAATACGGCGATTCCTGCGATGACCATCGCAAGAAGGACGAAGGACCACGGAAGTCGTGGCGTGAGTCGCGCCACGACCATCACCAGTGCGGTCAGCAGCAGTCCCCACGAGACGGTAGCGGCGGCGACGGCCAGCCTGGCTTCTCCGAGAGCCTCCCCCACAATGGGAACCGACGACAGGGCGAGGATGCCGGAGGCAAGTAGAGCCGGAACGATCCACAGCCAGCGCGACATTGATGGCTCCCGGCTCACCCGCCACCCCAGCCAGGCGGCGGCGGCGATCACCGGCACGACGCCGAGCGCAGTCACCGAGGCAACGACCGCCTGACTGGCACCCCCGTCGATGGTGGCCACGACAAGGATGCTGACGGACGCAGCAATCAGCAGCGCCACGCCGAGCACCAGTGGAACAACCAGCACACCGGCCGCCCTGGGTACGCGCGAGCGCGACTGTGGCACGGACATAAGGCTCCCCTGCTCGATGAGGGCACACCACGCGACGTCGGCAAGGTCGCGCGCCGGCCTGGACGATTCGGTCAACAACTCGGCGATCTCCTCGCCGTAACGCTCACGAACAGCCTTCGGATACATCGCCAACGCCAGGCGCACCATAGAAGCTCGTCGAACAGCCAGCATCACGCCAACCCCAGACGAGTCAGGCCTCGTGCTGCCACTGACCGCATGCGCCGCAGCTCGACGCCGAGCGCCTCCCGGCCCGCGGTCGTCAGCTGATAGGGCTTACGTCGCTCAAGCGCGGGCAGGGCCTCGATATAGCCATGTTCCTCGAGACGGCGGATTGCACCGTACAGGGTCCCAGGTCCTGGGCGCTCACTGGTCAGCTCGGCGATATCTCGCTGAATGGCGTAGCCGTGCGCCGGGCCGGCGGCAAGGCTGATCATGACAAGAAGAGCCGGTTCGGAGAATCGTCCAAGGTCAGAGAGGCCTACCATCGCGCCCTCCTATTACGTTGAACGTAGCATCCATCGACGGACAGGCAGTGTCAAGCCCTCGGCGCGAGGAAGGAGGGGAGGAAGACGTGCCACGGAACGAGGCGAACCGGCTTTCCTGCACCCGGTTCCAGAGACGACGAAGGGCGCCCGCCGCTTCCGACAGACGCCCTGATCGCTAAGGGTGGAGCCGAGGGGACTCGAACCCCTGACCCCCACACTGCCAGTGTGGTGCGCTACCAGCTGCGCCACGGCCCCTTGCGGTCGTCCCCGGTCGCCCGGGCACGGAGAGAACTATACACACGCCGCCCGGCATGGTCATCTCGCGGGGGTGCCCCGCACCCGGCTCAGTTCAGTGCCACGTCCGGCGGGAAGTGGGCCACCGCGGCCATCATGCCGCCCTGCCGGCGCAGCACCATCGGCCAGAGATCATCCGGCCGGTCGACGAAGGCGTCACCGGGCAGGGCGTCGAACACGAACCAGGAGCCCTCCTCGATCTCACGCTCCACCTGCCCGGCACCCCAGCCGGAGTAGCCGGCGAACACCCGGATCCCGCCGACGGCCTCGCGCAGCTTCTCCGGGTCGACCGAGAGGTCGATGGTGCCGACCGCGCCGGAGACGCGGTGGAAGCCCTTGACCGGGCGGACGGGGTGTCGCATGCGGGCCAGGCAGATGGCCGAGTCGGGCTGCACCGGGCCGCCCTCGAACAGCACCGCCGGGTCGCCGGCCAGGTCGCTCCAGTCGCCGAGCACGTCGGCCACCGAGACCTCGGTGGCCCGGTTCAGCACCACCCCGAGGGCGCCGCCGGGTTCGTGGGCGACGAGCAGCACGACCGTACGGTCGAAGTTCGGATCCTTGAGCCCGGGTGTCGCGACCAGCAGTCGTCCGGTCATCGACTCCATGGCTCGGCCACCGATCGCCTGCCCCTCACCCTGCATCTCCGACACCCGTCAGCCGTGTGCCCGTACGGGCCCGAGGCTGTCGACCGTCCACCCTGTCAACGCCATGTCACGCACCATAGCCTGCGTCCGGCCCGCTGGTTAAGGTCTGACGGCGGGTGATCGCGACGGATCGAGGGAGGGCCGGATGGCGGCGCAGGCCGAACTGGCGGTGATCGGCGGGTCGGGTCTCTACGCCCTGCTCGACGGGGTGGAGCACGTGGTGGACACCCCGTACGGCGAGCCGTCGGGCCCGATCACCGTCGCCGAGGTGGGCGGTCGGCGGGTGGCGTTCCTGCCCCGCCACGGGCGCGATCACCGCTACCCGCCGCACCTGATCCCGTACCGGGCGAACCTGTGGGCGCTGCGGTCGCTGGGCGTACGCCAGGTGCTGGCACCCTGCGCGGTGGGCGGCCTGCGGCCGGAGCTGGGTCCGGGGACGTTCGTGGTGCCGGATCAGTTGATCGACCGCACCAGCGGGCGCACGCAGACGTACTACGACAGGGGTGCGGTGCACGTCTCGTTCGCCGATCCGTACTGCCCGGCCGGGCGGCGCACGCTGCTGGACACGGCGGCCGGGCGGGGCGTACCGGCGGTGGACGGCGGGACGGTGGTCGTGGTCGAGGGTCCGCGCTTCTCGACCCGAGCGGAGTCGCGCTGGTTCGCCTCGATGGGCGGCACGATCGTCAACATGACCGGCCACCCGGAGGCGGTGCTCGCCCGCGAGCTGGCCCTCTGCTACACGTCCATTGCGCTGGTGACGGACCTGGACGCGGGCGTCGAGGCGGGCGAGTCGGTCACCCACGAGGAGGTGTTCCGGGTCTTCGCGGAGAACACCGACCGGCTGCGCGGGCTGCTGCTGGACGCCGTCGCGGCGCTGCCGGCCGAGCGGGAGTGCGAGTGCGGGAACGCGCTGGACGGGATCAAGCTGCCGTTCCCGCTGCCCTGAGCGCGGGAAGCGCCCGAAAAGCCGGCTTCGGCCCGATAGATTCGGCTGGTCGGGGGACAGGGCACCGGGCCGTCTCCGGCATCCGCGCGTGGAACGGAGGCAGCCGGCGATGGCGACGGTGCGGGAGGCGACCTACGACCTGCTGCGCGCACTCGGCCTGACCACTGTCTTCGGCAACCCCGGCTCGACCGAGGAGCCGTTCCTGCAGGAGTTCCCGGCCGACTTCCACTACGTGCACGCGCTCCAGGAGGCGTCGGCGGTCGCGATGGCCGACGGCTACGCCCAGGGCACCGGCCGGCCCGCGCACGTCAACCTGCACACCGCTCCGGGCACCGGCAACGGCATGGGCAACCTGGTCACCGCCTGGCACAACCGGACCCCGCTGATCGTCAGCGCCGGCCAGCAGACCCGCGAGATGCTGCTGATCGAGCCGCGCCTGGCCAGCCCGCGGGCGGTCGAGCTGGCCCAGCCGTACGTCAAGTGGGCCCACGAACCGGCCCGCGCGCAGGACATCCCGGCGGCCTTCATGCGGGCGTACGCCTCGGCGGTGCAACCCCCGGCCGGGCCGGTGTTCCTCTCCCTGCCGATGGACGACTGGGACCGCCCGGCCGATCCGCCGCCGCAGGTGCGTACCGTCGCCACCCGGATCGCGCCCGACCCGGACCGGCTGCGCGGCTTCGCCGAGGCGCTGGCCGCCGCCCGCGCCCCGGCGCTGGTGCTCGGCGCGGCGGTGGACCGGTCGGACGCCTGGCCGGAGGCGGTGGCGCTGGCCGAACACCTGGCCGCCCCGGTCTGGGCCGCCCCGGCGCCGGAGCGGGCCGTGTTCCCCGAACGGCATCCGCACTTCCGGGGCGTGCTGCCGTACGCGATCGGGCCCTTGTCGGAGGCGTTGCGCGGCCACGACGTGGTGCTGGTGGTGGGCGCGCCGGTGTTCCGGTACTACCCGCACGTGCCGGGCGACTACCTGCCCGGCGACGCGCGGCTGCTGCACGTCACCGACGACCCGGACGAGGCGGCCCGCGCCCCGGTCGGGGACAGCCTGCTCGGCGACGCCGGGCTGACCATGGCCGCGCTGTGCGAGCTGCTGCCGCCGACCGACCGCGCCGCGCCGTCACCGCGCCCGCAGCCGGCCCCGCCGGAGCCGGCCGACCCGCCGAGCGCCGACGCGTTGTTCGCCGCGCTCGCCGCGGCGTGGCCGGCGGACGGGGTGCTGGTGCAGGAGTCGCCGTCCAACCTGGCCGCGCTGCGCCGCCGGCTGCCGATCGACAGGCCGCGCTCGTACCTGACGATGGCCAGCGGCGGCCTCGGTTTCGGCCTGCCGGCGGCGGTCGGCCTGGCGCTCGCCGAACGCGACACCGGGCGTGGCCGCCCGGTCGTCGCGGTGGTGGGCGACGGTTCGTTCCACTACTCGGTGCAGGCGTTGTGGACGGCGGCGCGGCTGCGGCTGCCGCTCGCCGTCGTGGTCCCGGTGAATCAGCAGTACGCGATCCTGAAGGCGTTCGCCGAGCTGAAGCACACCCCTGGTGTGCCGGCGCTGGACCTGCCCGGGTTGGACGTCACGGCGGTGGCGCACGGCTACGGCTGCGCCGGTGAGGTGACCACGCTCGACGGGCTCGGCGCGGCACTGGAGGCGGCGCTCACCGCGGACCGGCCGACGGTGCTGCCGGTGCCGATCAGCACCGACGTGCCACGGATCCTGTGAGCCTCAGCCGGGCTGGACGATCAGCGGGGCGCCGCTGCCGGCGTCGAGCACCACGCGCCCGCCCACCGGCGCGGCGAGCGTGACGCTCACCGGCTTCATCACCAGCTGCATGGTGCACGGGCCGGTGGGCGAAACCACGGCGCCGCCGATCACCACCACGTCCGGCCGTTCCAGCACGAGCGGGGTGGGCGGGCCGTCGCAGGCGCCGACGCCGAGCAGGTAGTCGATGCGGTTGCCCTCGACCGCCCGCAGCTGCTGCGCGGACACCAGGCCCGCCGGGAGCGGCGTGCCGGGCACCGCGCCGCCGGGAACCCGGCCGGTCACGCGCGGCGCGACAGCGACCCGCGCCACGGGTACGGCCAGCTCGTCCACTGTGAACAGCCAGGCGGGCACCTCGGCGCGACCCCGGCTGGTCCACACCGGCGCGGTGCCCAGCCGTACCCCGGTCACGGTGAGCGCGACGCACGGCGTCGGCGCCGACGTCGACACCGGGTCGTTCGGGCCGGGCCGCCCGGTCGGAGCCGGGTCCGGCGCCGCCGGGCGCCCGTCGCACGGCGGTGGGTCGCCCTGGCGGAGCTGGGCGTACGCGTCGGCGGCGCTCACCAGCGGCACCCGCAGTGTGCCGTCGGGGAACCGGATCGTGCCGTCCTTCGGTACGGCGGCCGGGATCGGGATCTGGTCCCGGTACCAGCCGGCGCTGAACGCCGTCTTCGCCTCGTCGCTGGCGCCCGGGTCGCCGGTGAGCACCGTCGGCTCCTGAAGCGGCACGTACCCGTCGCGCCAGCCCGGCACGGGCCGCCAGCCCGCTGCGACTGCCTCGGCCCGTTCGGTGAACGCGGGCCGCTGGTCCGGGCCGGCAGGCGGAGCCACCCCCGGATCGGCGCCGGGCGTGGCGCAGGCGGAGAGGGCCAGCAACGGGATCCCGAGCAGGGCGAGCACACGACGCATACCGCTTGGACGCGTGCCGGTCCCGGACGGTTCCGCGCTCAGTCCTCGCCCCCGAGGTCGGCCTGGTACGCCTCCCAGAGCAGGTCCGCGCCGTGCCGCCGGTGCCGGTCCAGCGCGCGCAACAGGTCGCGGGTGCGGGCCCGCACCTCCGCAGCGGACACCCCGGGCAGGCGTACGGCGTGCTGGAGCGCGGCGAGCGCCGCGCCGATCGCGGCGTTCTCGCCGACGAGCAGGCGTACGCCCCGGTCCAGGCGTGGCGCGGCGCGCACCAGGTCGGCGTAGTGGCCGCCGGCTCCCTCGGTGACGCGGACGTGCTCGGTGAACCCCCGCCGGACGGGGTCCAGATCGGTGAGAAGTCGCTCCCGCCAACGCGGCCCGGCTATGGCCAGCGCCCGCCCGAGGGCGCGCAGGTCACCGGAGGCGCTCGGGAGTACGGCGGTCGGCTGCTGGATCGGACTGGTGACCATGGGACACCTCCCGCTGCTGGGTGCGAACCCGTATGGCGATGGTGGACCCGGTTTCCGGCGCTGTCCAGCGGTCGGCGCCGCCTCATCTGTCCCTCTGGCCCCAGCGGCCACAGAGGGCCCAGGAGCCTCAGACGACTGTGCGCCCCGGTCCGGGTGGACGGGGCGCACAGTCTGTGTGGTGGAGGTGCCGGGAATCGAACCCGGGTCCTTCGCCGGTTTGTCAGGGCTTCTCCGAGCGCAGCTCGCTATGCCTCTACTCGGCCCCACCGCTCACGCGAGCAAGTTGGTGTGACGGGCCCAGTCGCTGATTGATCTCGCCGCACGGACCCCGCGACCGGGTCCGATTGGCCAGCCTTCTAGCTGATGCCGGCTAACTGGGTCGAAGGCGCTCCCAGGCCGACAGACTTGCTACTCGCCTCAGGCGGCGAGAGCGAAGTCAGCGCGATTGTTCTTGGCGCTTATTGGTTTCCGACGACCGATTCTCGAGACGACGTCGGCTTCCTCGGCTCGCTTCCCCTGTCGCTGCGTACGAAGTCGAAACCAGTCACCCCCTCGTAGCGCTGCCCCTGTCGGCAGCACACCAAGCCTAACGCCTGGCGCAACCGGTTTCATCCCGAGGCCCACCCGACGCGGACTACCGGACGAACCGGACGAATCACTCAGCCATGCCCTTGCCGCGCCGGCCCACCGCCCGGGCGATCTCCTTGGCGGCGTCCCGCTTCGCCAGGTCCTGGCGCTTGTCGTACGACTTCTTACCCCGGGCCAGGCCGATCTCCACCTTCGCCCAGCCGTCGGAGAAGTAGACCTGCAACGGCACCAGCGTCAGGCCGCTCTCCTTGAGCTTGCCCAGCAGCCGGTCGATCTCGATCCGGTTGAGCAGCAGCTTGCGGGTGCGCCGGGGCTCGTGGTTGGTCCAGGTGCCCTGCGCGTACTCCGGGATGTGCATGGCGTGCAGGTAGATCTCGCCGTCGCGCTCCTGGGCGAACGCGTCCACGAGCGACGCCCGCCCGGCCCGCAGCGACTTGACCTCGGTGCCGGTGAGCGCCATGCCCGCCTCGTACGTGTCGAGGATGGCGTAGTCGTGGCGTGCCTTCTTGTTGGAGGCGACCACCTTGCGACCCTTTTCCCGTGGCATCGGCGCCACCCCCTTCCTGATCGACTCGCCGGCCACCGGCCGGCGAGCGGAGATCATGCTACCGGAACCACAAGGGCCCTCCCGCGCCGTTTATTCCGGCGCGGAAGGGCCCTCGGTGAGCCGTACGAGGTGACTAGACCCGCAGGTAGAAGCGGAGCGTGACCCAGGCGGTGACCGCGCTGACCACGCCACCGACGGCGGCCATCAGCGGGAAGGTCAGGAAGATCTCGGACCAGGAGATCGGGGTGATCAGGCCCTCCAGGGCGGCCATCGAGCTGCCGGCCGCCACCACCTTCACTCCGATCAACGCGAGCAGGCCGAGGATGGAGCCGAACAGACCGGCCACCACCGCCTCCAGCACGAACGGCGCCTGGATGAACCAGTTCGACGCGCCGACGAGCTTCATGACCGCCACCTCACGCCGCTTGCTGTAGGCGGCGACCTGGATGGTGTTCGCGACGAGCAGCAGGGCGGCGATGGCCATCACGGTGGCGATCGCGAGCGCTCCGTTCTGGAAGCCGCTCAGCACGCCGAAGACCTTGTCGAGCAGCTTGCTCTGGTCGACGATCGTGTCGATGCCCTCGGTGGCCTTGTACTTGTCGTAGATCGCCTTGTACTGCTCCGGGTCGTTCAGCTTCACCCGGTACGACTCGGGAAGCTGGTCCGGCTTGACGGCACTGACCAGGTCCGGGGCGTCGGCGTACATCTGCTGGAAGCGCTCGTACGCCTGCTCCTTGTTGACGTACGTCGAGTCCTTGACCAGCGGGTCCTGGCCGAGCTGCTGACCCAGCGCGTCGACCTGTTCCTTGGTGGCATCGGTCTTCAGGAAGATCGAGACCTCGACGTTCTCGTAGTAGAGGTCTTTCATGTCGCCGACCTTCTGGTAGAGAAGGCCGCTGCCGCCCAGCATGAACAGCGACACCGCCATTGTGATGATCATGGCGATGGTCATGGTGACGTTGCGCCACAGCCCGACCAGTACTTCGGACAGGACGTACTTCATCCGCATCGGGATATCCTCCGGCTCTCCGGCGTGAGGTTTCGTCGTCAGGGTCTACGGAACGTCGTCCGGCTCAGCCGTAGACGCCCCGGGCCTGGTCGCGCACGATGCGGCCGCTCTCGATCTCGATGACCCGGCGCCGCATCTGGTTCACGATGTTGGAGTCGTGCGTGACCATCACGACGGTCGTGCCGGTGCGGTTGATCCGGTCCAGCAGGCGCATGATCTCGATCGAGGTGTCCGGGTCCAGGTTTCCGGTCGGCTCGTCGGCCAGCAGGATCAGCGGCCGGTTGACGAACGCCCGGGCCACCGCGACACGCTGCTGCTCACCACCGGACAGCTCGTGCGGGTAGCGGTGCTCCTTGCCGCCGAGACCGACCAGCTCCAGCACCTCCGGCACGACCCGGCGGGCGACCGCCTTCGTCTTACCGATCACCTCCAGCGCGAACGCCACGTTCTCGTACGCGGTGCGGTTCGGCAGCAACCGGAAGTCCTGGAAGACGCAGCCGATGGAACGCCGGAAGTGGGGTCGCTTCCAGGAACGCATCGACGTGACGTCCTTGCCGTTGACGACGACCCGGCCCTTGTTGGGCGTGACCTCGTGCAGCAGCAACTTGATGATGGTGGACTTGCCGGAGCCGGATGGACCGATGAAGAAGACGAACTCGCCCTTCTCGATCGAGACGGACACGTTGTCGAGCGAAGGCCGGGACGCCTTCGGGTACGTCTTCGTCACTTGCTCAAGCTGAATCACGGGTCGGTAGTCTACGCGGTGTAACCGCAGAGCCAAGCCCCACGCCCCGCAGAAGCGGTGCGCGTCATCGATTTACCCGGTCAGACCGAGATCGATGACGCGCTGCGTCCAATCGTGATCACGCACTGTCAGCGCTGAGCTGCTGCTGCTTCCGCCAGCGGATTCCCGCCTCGATGAAGCTGTCCAGGTCACCGTCGAAGACCGAGGACGGATTGCCCGTCTCCTGTTCGGTACGCAGATCCTTCACCATCTGATACGGGTGCAGGACGTACGAGCGCATCTGGTCGCCCCAGGAGCTGGTGCTGCCGGTCTTCAGGCCGGCCAGCTTCTCCTCCTCCTCCTGCCGCTTGCGCTCCAGCAGCCGGGCCTGGAGCACCCGCATCGCGGAGGCCTTGTTCTGCAGCTGGGACTTCTCGTTCTGGCAGGTCACCACGATGCCGGTGGGGATGTGGGTCAGCCGCACCGCCGAGTCGGTGGTGTTGACGCTCTGCCCACCCGGCCCGGAGGACCGGTAGACGTCCACCCGGACCTCGTTCTCCGGGATGTCGATGTGGTCGGTCTGCTCGGTGACCGGCAGCACCTCGACCCCGGCGAAGCTGGTCTGCCGGCGGCCCTGGTTGTCGAACGGGCTGATCCGCACCAGCCGGTGCGTGCCGGACTCCACGCTCAGCGTGCCGTAGGCGTAGGGCACCTTCACCGTGAAGGTGGCCGACTTCAGGCCCGCCTCCTCGGCGTACGAGGTCTCGTAGACCTCGGTCGGGTAGCCGTGCCGCTCGGCCCAGCGCAGGTACATCCGCAGCAGCATCTCGGCGAAGTCGGCGGCGTCCACGCCACCGGCGCCGGCCCGGATCGCGACGAGCGCCTCCCGCGAGTCGTACTCGCCGGAGAGCAGCGTGCGGACCTCCATCTCCTGGATGGCCTTTGTCAGCCCGGCGATCTCCGACTCGACCTCGGTCAGCACGCCCGGGTCGTCCTCGGCCTGGGCCAGCTCCAGCAACACCCCGGCGTCGTCGAGCCGGGAGCGCAGGTCACCGAGCTTGGTGATCTCGCCGTTGACGTACGACAGCTGCGACGTCACCTGCTGCGCCTTGGCCTGGTCGTCCCAGAGGTCGGGCGCGGAGGCCTCCTGCTCCAGCCGGGCCTTCTGCTCGCGCAGCTTGTCGAGGTCGAGCACAGCCTCGATGTTGCGCAGCGTGGCGTCGAGTTCCTTGAGCTGTTCGGCGTAATCGGCAGCGGTCACGACAGACAAGACTACTGCCTATCCTGGCCCGGCCGTTGCAGGTGGTCAGCCGACTGGCGCGGTCTTCAGCCAGGACAGTGCCGCCTTGTGGTAGGCGACGGCGAACTCCAGCGCGCTGGCGTCGTAGCTGTCGCCTTCCTTCTTGGCGTTCTTGACCTGCTCCCGCACCGCCGCCAGGGCCTCGGTATGGTACTCGTTCGCCGAGGCGTACAGGTTCTTGAGCTGGCTCGACGAGTGCAGGTTGCCGAACGCGATCCGTAGCGCTATCGGGTTACGGATGGTGTCCTTGCCGGGATTCTCCGCCAGCCAGCGGGAGAATGTCCGTTTCCCGGCCGCCGTCAGCGCGTACGGCTGGCTCATCCGCGGCCCGGGCTTGCCGAGACGCACCAGACCCTTCTCGGCCAGGACCGGCAGCTCCCGGTAGACCTGACTGCGGGTCATCGACCAGTACGGCGCCAGCCGGCGCTCAGCGGCGGCCATCAACTGGCCGCCAGTCATCGGGCCGTCGTGCAGCAGACCGAGCAGAGCTGCTGCCGTCGGGTTGACTCCGGATTCCGCCATGCCCTCTAAGCTGCCACTTTGTCGGCTCTGGCGTCCAGGATTTGCTCATTTCGGCACCCGATGACGGGTCCGATGTGCACTGTCGGATGAGGAAGAGGGCCCGCCCCGGCCGGGACGGGCCCTCCGGCGAGTGCCTCAGCCCATGTGCGGGTAGCCGTGATCGGTCGGCGGAACGAACGTCTCCTTGATCGTCCGCGGCGACATCCAGCGGACCAGGTTGTGCCAGGAACCCGCCTTGTCGTTGGTGCCGCTGGCCCGGGCGCCGCCGAACGGCTGCTGCCCGACCACCGCGCCGGTCGGCTTGTCGTTGATGTAGAAGTTGCCCGCCGCGTACCGCATCTTCTCCGCCACCTGGTCGACCACCCGGCGATCGGTCGCGAAGATCGACCCGGTCAGCGCGTACGGCGCGATCGACTCGGCCTGGGCCACCACCTCGTCGAAGCGGGCGTCGTCGAAGACGTGCACGCCGAGGATCGGCCCGAAGTACTCGGTGGTGAACGTCTCGTGCGCGGCGTCGGAGCACTCGAACAGCGTCGGCCGGACGAACCAGCCGACCGAGTCGTCGGCGGTGCCCCCGGCCAGGATGCGGCAGGAGTCGTCACCCTTGATCAGCTCCAGCGCGGCGGTGTGCCGGCCGAACGCCTTGTCGTCGATCACCGCGCCGCCGAAGTTGCTGAAGTCGGTCACGTCGCCGTAGGTCAGCGAGTCGGCGGTGGCGGCGAGCCGGTCGCGCAGCCCACCCTCCCAGATCGAGCGCGGGACGTACGCCCGCGAGGCGGCCGAGCACTTCTGCCCCTGGTACTCGTAGGCGCCCCGGATCAGCGCGGTGTGCAGCGCGTCCACGTCGGCGCTGGTGTGCGCCACCACGAAGTCCTTGCCGCCGGTCTCGCCGACCAGCCGGGGGTAGCCCCGGTAGCGGGCGATGTTGTCGCCGACGGTCTTCCACAGGTGCTGGAACACCTTCGTCGAGCCGGTGAAGTGGATGCCGGCGAGATCCGGGTCGGCGAGGACCACCTCGGAGACCTCCTCGCCGCGCCCGGTGACCATGTTGATCACGCCGGGCGGCAGGCCGGCGGCCTCGAACAGGCGCATGGTGAAGTGCGCCGCGAACTGCTGCGTCGGGGACGGCTTCCAGACCACTGTGTTGCCGAGCATGGCCGGCGCGGACGGCAGGTTGCCGGCGATCGCGGTGAAGTTGAACGGGGTGATCGCGTAGACGAAGCCCTCCAGCGGCCGGTGGTCGAGGCGGTTCCAGACCCCGGGCGAGGACAGCGGCTGCTCGGCCAGGAGCCGCCGGGCGAAGTGCACGTTGAAGCGGAGGAAGTCGATCAGCTCGCACGCCGAGTCGATCTCGGCCTGGACGGCGGTCTTGGACTGACCGAGCATGGTGGCCGCGTTGAGCGTGTCCCGCCAGGGGCCGGCCAGCAGGTCGGCCGCGCGCAGGAAGATCGCGGCCCGCTCCTCGAACGGCAGCGCGCGCCACATCGGGGCGGCGTCCTTGGCGGCCTGCACGGCGGCGCGGGCATCGTCGTGGGTGGCGTGCCCGGTGACGCCGAGGACGTGCGCGTGCTTGTGCGGCTGCACCACGTCGATCGACGCGCCGCCGGCCATTCGCCGCTCGCCGGCGATCGTCATCGGCAGCTCGATCCGCTCGGCGGCCAGTTCAGCCAGCCGCCGCTGGAGCCGTTCCCGGTCGGCGCTGCCGGGCTCGTAGTTATGCACCGGCTCGTTGAGCGGCTCGGGTACGGAGAACACGGCGTCCATCTCAGGCTCCTGGCGATCTCGACGGCGACGGCGAAACCGGACCCGCGGGCGCCGGCCGGGTGGCCGGACGCCGGACACCGCGGGGTGGGGCGGCGGCGGGACCTGGCCCGATTCTGTCACGAGGCGGCCCCGCGGGAAGCGCCTGCCCGATACACCGGACAGCCCGGCCGTCTCCGGACCTTCGGCCGCAGCCCACCCACAACCGACGAAACATCGGAGTACGCGACAACACGTCGTTGATCCTTCGGCGCGCGTCGTCCGAGGGCGACCCGAGCCCCGCCCGCCCGAGCAGCGGCGGCACGCCGCGTACGCTGGATGACCGGTGACCTGCCCGGCCCGGCGCGGGGCGATCCGGCGACCGTCGAAGGGGAGACGATGAGCAACCAGCCCGGCAGCTCCGCGGCCGCGGAGACGGACGAGCCCGAGGCCGGCGAGCCGTCGGCCGGCGAGGCGACCACGGACGAGGCCGCCTCGACCGGGCGCCCGGAGTTCGCACCCGGTGCCGTCGCGCTCGCCCTGGTCTCGATCGGCTGGCTCGCCGCCATGCTCTGGTCCACCCGCGAGGCGATCCACTCCACGGCTGCCGGCGTCACCGCGATCAGTCTCTCCGCGTACGCGCTGCCCGGCGTCATCACCGCGGCGCTCGTCACCGGCGCCACCGTCGCCCTGCTCGCGACCAACCGGCTGGGCCGCGCCACGCTCCGCTTCCTGGCCGCCGTCGGCACCGGCCTCCTGGTCGGGCTCGTCACCGCGGTGGCGATCAACCTGACGTACGCGGACAACGCCACCACGAACACCATCGCCGGCACCGCTGCGGCAGCCGCGATCATCGGCGGGGCGATGGCCGGCGCGCGCCAGGCCCGGGTAATCGGGGCGATCACCCTCGCGACCCTCACCGCGCAGATCTTCGTGGTGCTGTTCAGCCGCGCCCGCGATCCGCTCTCCGACCTGTTCGGCGCCGGGGAGACCCAGCAGTCCGTGCTCGACGCGGCGAAGTGGGTCTCGCGTACCGAATCGTTGCTCGCCGGACTCCTCGCCGGCCTGGCCGCGTACCTCTATCTCACCTGGTCCCGGCGCCGGGCGGAGCGCCGCGACGGCGTGGCGTCGCCGCTGCGCTGGCCGGCGTACCTGGTGGCCGGAGCGGGCGCGGGCCTGCTCCTGCTGCTCACCGAGGTGATCATCCGGATCGGCGGGCGCGGGCTGCTCGACCTGGCCGCCGCGCTCAGCGAGGCCGACGAGGTGGCGCAGACCGCGCTCGGCACCTCGCGGGTGGACAACGGGATCTGGGTGCTCTTCGTCGGCGCGCTGACCACGCTCATCGTCTTCGGACGCACGCTCGACCCGCGCCCGGAGGACGACGACGAGGGCGAGCCCACGGCCTGACGTCAGCCGGCCTCGCGCAGCAGCAGGTCCAGCTCGGTCACGTCGTACCACTCCAGTTCGTGGTCCTCGGCGCCGTCGACGGTGAACTGGGCGTCCGGGTCGCCGGCCTGGGCCTCCACCACCACGTCGACGGCGGCGGCCACGTCCTCGACCGCGTCCGTGCCGTCCACGTGCAGCGCGGCGACCGACTTCACCGGCACCGGCCCGGCCGGCCGGACCACGCTCGACCCCAGCTCGCCGCCGACCCGCCCGACCGCACGGGCCGGCAGGTCGGCCGAGACCACCACCCGTCGCCGGGGCGCGGCGGGATCGTGCCGGAGCAGGAGCAGCGCGTCCTGGGCGGCCCGGGTGAAGGCCACGTACTCCAGTTCCTCCTCGTCGCCCTCGGCGTACCACTCGCGCAGCTCCGGGGTCACGGCGTGCGCCGCCTCGGCGCTCAGCCCCTCCTCGCGCAGCCGGGCGAGCATGGGAACGGTCGCCGGCAGGTACACCCGGACAAGCTCGTCGGTCACCGGTCACTCCCACACTCAGGCCGATCGTCGGCGGACGCCGACTCCGGGCGCCGATCATGCCGTACGCCGAGACCGTCATACACCCGGCACCGGCGCGGGTGAAGTCTCCCGCCGGTGTGTCTCCCGAACGGGCACGCGGCGACGTCACCCGGTGATGGCAAACTTAAGCAAACGCAATCAACCCCGGGAGTCACCGTGGAGTCGAGGTTCCTGCTGCTGTCCGACGTCGCCGCCGAGCTGAACGTCTCGGACTCGCAGGTCTACCACATGGTCCGCAGCGGCGAACTGCCCGCGATCAAGATCGGCGGCCGGGGCCAGTGGCGGGTCGAGCGCGCCCGGCTGGAGGAATACATCGAGCGCAAGTACGCCGAGACCGCCGAGTGGGTACGCGGCAACCCGCTCGGCGACCGGGACGACGAGTGACTCCCCGCTGACGGTGGGCCATTGACGACCGTCACACGCGTCCGGGAAGATGAGAGCTGTCGGAGGCAAACGAAGGCAAACGCAAGGATATGAGATGGTCGACACCCGCCGTCCCCGCGCACCCCGCCCGCCGGTCCGTCTCCGGCCCGCCCCGCCGCTCGACCCGCCCTGCGTCGACGAGGAGCCGCTGTGGAGTCCCGTCGGGCAGCTCACCCTCGACCTGACCGATCCGCGCCGAGGTGCCCCCGCACGCCCCGCCGGCCGCGCCCCGGACCCGGCGGCCGCCTGGCCGCGCTGGACCGGCACCCCCGCGTCAGCCCTCGCGTCCGCCACACCCGAGGGAGCGCGGGCCGCGCACCGGTTCGTCCGCACCTTCCTGGAGATCGTCAACGGATTCCGGCCACCCGGCCAGCTCCGGCCGCTCTGCGTGCCCGAGTCGGCCGGCCCGGTCGCGGCCGAGCTGACCCGGGCGGCCCGCCGGGTGACCCCGGTCCGCCGCCGCACCGCCCGGCCGGCCCTGCTCCTGCGGCGCCTGCGGGTCTGCGAACCCCGCGCGGGTGCGGTCGAGGCCACCGCCGTGTTCGCCGGCGCCGGTGGCGCGAGCTGGGCCGTCGCGATACGCCTGGAACGCCGCCGAGGCACCTGGTTGTGCCTCGTCCTCGACGTCCTCTGAGCCCTCGTCGTCGCCCCGGACCTGGCTGGACGCGCCGCGGCCACCCGAGCCGATCCGTGAGCGGGCGCAGGCTCCCGGCTCCCGGCTCCCGGCTCCCGGCTCCCGGCTCCCGGCTCCCGGCTCCCGGCTCCCGGCTCCCGGCTCCCGGCTCCCGGCTCCCGGCTCCCGGCTCCCGGCTCCCGGCTCCCGGCTCCCGGCGAGATCTTGGTACCAAACGGCCCCCATAGGGGCCATTTCCTACCAAGATCTCCGCCAATCCCACCACGCGGAACGTGAGTCTCGCCTGACGGGAGGCTCGTCGCGGCAACCAGCCGCACGAGGATCTCCGGCCCACACCCGCGCCTCCACCGGCGGCGATCTTGCACTTTCGGTCCCCCGATAACGGCACGAAACGGGCACGATGAGGGCCGAAACTGCAAGATCGCGGGGCAGGCCGGGCGGGCGGGGACGGGCGAGGGCGGGGACGGGCGAGGGGCCCCGGCCGGGAGGCCGGGGCCCGTCGGGGCGCTCGTTCGGGGTCAGTTGCCGCCGTTGGGCGAACCGTGGCAGCGCTTGTACTTGCGGCCCGAGCCACACGGGCAGGGTGCGTTACGGGACGGGCCCTCGCCGCCGTCGACCTGGCCCGGGGCGGCCCGCCGGGCGGTGCTCGCCGCGACCGCCTGGCCGCTCGCCCCGGCCGCCGCACCCGGCGTGCGGCGCGACGTGGAGGCGGCCGGGCGCTCCGAGGACTGCTGGCCGATGCCGAGCGCCGGCGCCTGCTGCTCGGGCCGCTCGATCACCGGGGCTCCCCGGCCGGCCTCGCCGTCCACCGACGGCGCGGAGTACTGCAGGCCCTGCTGCTGCGGCGCGCGGTTGAGACCCTTGGCCCGGATCTCCACCGGCTTCTCCAGCAGTGCGACCTCCTCGGCCTCCGGCTCCGCCTCCTCGACCTGCACCTCCAGGTTGTAGAGGAAGCCGACCGTCTCCTCCTTGATGCCGTCCATCATGGAGGCGAACATGTCGAAGCCCTCGCGCTGGTACTCGATGACCGGGTCGCGCTGGGCGTACGCCCGCAGGCTGATGCCTTCCTGGAGGTAGTCCATCTCGTAGAGGTGCTCGCGCCACTTACGGTCGATCACCTGGAGCAGGACCATGCGCTCGAGCTGGCGTACCGCCTCCTCGCCGAGGTTCTCCTCACGCTTGTCGTACGCGGCGTGCGCGTCCTCCTTGAGGCGGGCGAGCAGGAAGTCCTGGTCGATGCCGGAGCGGGAACCGACCTCCTCCTCCAGCTCGTCGATGGTGATCCCGACCGGGTAGAGCTGCTTCAGGCTCGACCAGAGCTGCTCGAGGTCCCAGTCCTCGGCGTAGCCGTCGCTCGTCGCGCCGACCACGTACGCGGTCACCACGTCGTCGATCATGTTGCGGACCTGGTCGGACAGGTCCTCGCCGTTGAGCACCCGGAGGCGCTCGGCGTAGATCACCTGGCGCTGCTTGTTCAGCACCTCGTCGTACTTGAGGACGTTCTTGCGGATCTCGGCGTTCTGGCCCTCGATCTGGGCCTGGGCGCTCCTGATCTGGCGGGTGACCATCTTCGACTCGATGGGCACGTCCTCGGGGATGTTGAAGCGGTCCATCACCGCCTCGACCGCGCCGGCCCGGAAACGCTTCATCAGCTCGTCCTGCAGCGACAGGTAGAAGCGGGACTCGCCCGGGTCACCCTGCCGGCCGGCGCGACCGCGCAGCTGGTTGTCGATCCGGCGGGACTCGTGGCGCTCGGTGCCCAGCACGTAGAGCCCACCGGCGGCGGCCACCTCCTCCGCCTCGACGTCGCACGCCTGCTTCCAGGTCGGAAGGATCTCCTCCAGGGCCTTGGCGTACTCCTCCGGCTGCTCGACCGGGTCGAGCCCGCGCTGGCGCAGCTCGTTCGCGGCGAGGAACTCGGGGTTGCCGCCGAGCAGGATGTCCGTACCACGGCCGGCCATGTTGGTCGCGACGGTGACCGCGCCCTTGCGGCCGGCCTGCGCGACGATCTCCGCCTCCTTGGCGTGGAACTTCGCGTTCAGCACCGAGTGCGGGATGCCGCGGCGGCGCAGCATGTGCGACAGGATCTCGGAGTTCTCCACCGAGACGGTGCCGACCAGCACCGGCTGGCCCTGCTCGTGCCGCTCGGCGATGTCCTCGACGACGGCGTTGAACTTGGCCTTCTCGGTCTTGTAGATGACGTCGGGCCGGTCGAGCCGGACCATCGGCCGGTGCGTCGGGATGGTCACGACGCCGACCTTGTAGACCTTGTTGAACTCGCCCGCCTCGGTCTGGGCGGTACCGGTCATGCCGGAGAGCTTCTCGTAGAGGCGGAAGTAGTTCTGGAGGGTGATGGTGGCCAGGGTCTGGTTCTCCTGCTTGATCTCCACCCCCTCCTTGGCCTCGATCGCCTGGTGCATGCCCTCGTTGTAGCGGCGGCCGTGCAGGATGCGGCCGGTGAACTCGTCGACGATCAGGACCTCACCGTCGTTGACGATGTAGTCCTTGTCGCGCTTGTAAAGCTCCTTGGCCTTGATCGCGTTGTTCAGGTAGCCGACCAGCGGGGTGTTCACCGACTCGTAGAGGTTGTCGATGCCCAGGCGGTCCTCCACCTTGGCCACGCCGCGCTCGGTGATCGCGATGGTGCGCTTGGCGTAGTCGACCTCGTAGTCGCCCTCGCCGTCGGTGCCGGGCTGGAGCCGGGCCACCACCGTGGCGAACTCCTGGTACCACCGGGCGGAGTGCTCGGCCGGACCGGAGATGATCAGCGGGGTACGCGCCTCGTCGATCAGGATCGAGTCGACCTCGTCGACCACGGCGAAGAAGTGGCCGCGCTGGACCAGTTCGTCCTTCGACCAGGCCATGTTGTCGCGCAGGTAGTCGAAGCCGAACTCGTTGTTCGTGCCGTAGGTGATGTCGCACTCGTAGGCCGCGCGGTGCTCGCTGGCGGGCCGGTTGGGCAGCACCACGCCGACGCGCAGGCCGAGGAACTCGTGGACGCGGCCCATCCAGGCGGCGTCGCGCTCGGCCAGGTAGTCGTTCACCGTGATCACGTGCACGCCCTTGCCGGCGAGCGCGTTCAGGTAGACCGGCATGACCGAGGTGAGCGTCTTGCCCTCACCGGTCTTCATCTCGGCGATGTTGCCGAAGTGCAGCGCCGCGCCACCCATCACCTGGACGTCGTAGGGGCGCTGGCCGAGCACCCGCGAGGCGGCCTCGCGGCACACCGCGAACGCCTCGGGCAGCAGGTCGTCGAGGGTCTCGCCATCCTCGAGCCGCTCCTTGAACTGCTCGGTCATGGCGCTCAGCTCGTCGTCGCTGAGGTTGACGTAGTCGTCCTCGATCGAGTTGACGGCGGCAGCGATGGCCTTCAGCCGACGCACCATGCGGCCCTCGCCGGCGCGAAGGAACTTTTCCAGAATCGACACGGATCAACGCTCCCCTAGACGGTCTCGAACCATCGTAGGCGCTCCGACGCGACGATGGTCACTGGTGGCGGCGGTCCGGGCTCCGGAACCCGACATAACGCCGCGACCGTGCGCCACCGGCCGCTAATCGGGTTACGCCGTGCGCGAACGATCCGGCACGATGGCTCGGATGGAGCCTGTGGAGATCATCGAGGACGGCCTGCTGCTGCGCCCGTGGCGTGCGGAGGACGCCGACGCGGTGTACCGCGCCTGCCAGGATCCGGACATCCAGCGCTGGACCACCGTACCTCGCCCGTACCTGCCGGAGCACGCGACCGAGTACGTCACCACGATCAGCGCCACCGCCTGGGCCGAGGGCACCGGGGCGCTGTTCGCGGTCTGCGACGCCGGCACCGGTGAGCTGCTCGCCTCGTTCGGCCTGGTCTCCGTCGACCGCGCACGGGACTCGGCCGAGGTGGGCTACTGGACCGCGCCGTGGGCCCGGGGCCGGGGCGTCGCGGTCCGCGCCACCCGCGCGCTCGCCCGCTGGGCGTTCGACGCGCTCAAGCTGCGCCGGCTCACCTGGCAGGCCGAGATCGGCAACCACGCCTCCCGGCTGGTCGCGCTGCGCGCCGGCTTCCGGATCGAGGGTGAGCTGCGGCTGGCCCACCCCTCCGAGGGTGGCCGGCCCGAGGGCTGGATCGGCTCGCTGCTCCCCGGCGAGGTCGCCGCTGCGGGCGACCCGGTCCCCTACGGCCCGGACACGCTCCAGGCCCGCCGCGCGGCGGTCTTCGGCCGGCCGCAACCGGTCCTGTTCGCCACCGCCGGGGCCACCGAGCTGCGGCTGCGGGCGATGGAGGAACGCGACCTGGCCGCGGTGACCCGTACCTGCCAGGACGAGCAGACGATCCGCTGGACCACGGTGCCGCACCCGTACCGGCCGGAGCACGCGGAGGGCTTCCTGCGCGACCTGGTGCGGCCGGCCTGGGCGCGGGGCACCGCCGCGACGTTCGCCGTGGCCGACCCGGACGACACCTACGTCGCCTCGATCGACCTGCGCATCCTCCCCAACGACCCGCTGGTGGCCGACGTGGGCTACATGACCGCGCCGCACGCCCGCGGCCGGGGCTACCTGCCGGCCGCGCTCACCGCTGTCTGCGCCTGGGGCTTCACCACGCTCGGCCTGGCCCGGATCGAGTGGCGCGCGAACGTGGGCAACACCGCCTCCCGGCGGGCCGCCGAGAAGGCCGGTTTCACCGTCGAGGGCACGCTGCGCGGCGGCGTCCAGCACCGCGGCGAGCGCCAGGACGTCTGGATCGGCGCCCTGCTGCCGGGTGACCTGACGTGACGCCGGAGACGATCGAGGGGTACGGCGTACGGCTGCGGCCGTGCCACCTCGCGGACGTACCGGACATGGTGGCCGGGTGCGCCGACCCGGAGATCCGCCGGTTCATGCCCCTGCTGCCCGACCCCTACGACGAAGACGCCGCCCGCTGGTGGATCACCGAGGGCGCGCCGGCCGCGTGGGCGGCGGGTGGGTCCGCGTACACGATCGCCGACCCGGACAGCGACCGGCTGCTCGGCAGCATCGGTCTGACCCGGCTCAGCGCGGAGCGGGCGACGTACGAGATCGGTTACTGGGTGGGACCGGCGGCGCGCGGCCGGGGCGTGGCCACTGCCGCCACCCGGCTGCTGACCGAGCGGGCGTTCGCCGCCGGGGCGGCCCGGCTGGAACTGCTCACCCGGACGGAGAACGTGGCAAGCCAGCGCATTGCCCTCGCCTGCGGCTACCGGCACGAGGGCGTACGCCGGGCGCCGGGCACGGACGGCGACGGCGTACGCCAGGATCTGATCGCCTGGGTGCGGGTGGCCGACGACCCGAGCGGGCCGGTCGCCCGCCTGCTGCCGGACCTGCCGGACGGCCGGCTCACCGACGGCGTGGTGACGCTGCGCCCGGTGGAGCCGGCGGACACGGACGCGCTGTACCGGCTGCACTCGCTGCCGGAGGTGGTGGCGAACCGGGTACCGCCCGTGCCGCCGCAGCGGGCGGCGCTCGCGCGGCGCTGCCGGCTGGCGGCGAGCCGCTGGCTGGCCGGCGAGGCCGCCGACCTGGCGATCCTCGACGCGGCCACCGGCGCTGTCGTCGGCGGCTGCGCGTTGTTCTACGACGAGCCGGCCACCGGCCAGGCGATGATCGGCTACAGCCTGCTGCCCGAGGCGCGCGGGCGCGGGCTGGCGGCCCGGACGGTACGGCTGGTCGCCGGGTGGGCGTTCGGCATCGGGGTGGCCCGGCTCTGGGCCGGCACACGGCCGGACAACATCGCCTCGCAGCGGGTGCTGGAACGGGCCGGCTTCCGGCGGGAAGGGCTGTTGCGCGGCCGGCTGCCGGGCCCGGACGGCGTCCGGGTCGACTCGGTGGTCTACGGCCGGCTGGCGGGCGACGAGAACTGAGGACGGGCCCCACGTGGGGCCCGTCCTCACCGGTCAAGGGGTCACGTGTCGAGCTGGATGATCCCGTAGTCGTACGCGTGCCGCCGGTAGACCACGCTCGGGCGGCCGGACTCCTTGTCCTGGAACAGGTAGAAGTCGTGACCGACCAGTTCCATCTGGAACAGCGCGTCGTCGACGGTCATCGGTTCGGCGGGGTGGACCTTCGCCCGGGCGATGTGCCACGGCTGGTCGTCGGGTTCGCTGTAGCTGCTCTCGTCGGGCCGTTCGGCGACCGCTGTGGCGGTGCCGGTGCCGTCGAGCGTCGCCAGGCCGGGGCCGTCGAGGTCGGCCACGGGCAGGCCGGCGGTCGCGGCGGCCACGGAGATCGGCGCGTGCCGCCCGCGGTGTACCCGGCGACGGTCCGCCGCGCGCCGGAATCGCGTGTCCAGCTTGGCGATGGCGGCGTCGAGCGCGCTGTAGAAGTCGTTCGTGCAGGCCTCGGCCCGGATCACCGGGCCGCGCGTCACGCACGTGATCTCCACCCGCTGGCAGGTGTCCGCCTGGCGTGGATTGCGCTCGTGGAACAACTCGACGTCCACGCGAATGAGCTTCTGGTCGTAGCGTTCGATTTTCGCGAGTTTCTCGGCTACGTGCACCCGGTAATGGTCCGGCACTTCGACGTTACGGCCCTTGACCACGATGTCCACGTGACCTCCCTTGTTCGGACGGTCGTTCGGTCCGGATCAGATCCGGTCGACGCACCCGGGAGGGCCCCGCTCGGCGTCGACCGGTGTTGTTCGGCTACGCCTCCTTCCAGTGCCGGGGGAAGGTTGGATCCTCACTACCCCCGACACCGAAACGCTAACTCCTGTACGGCCACCCGTCACCCCTGGTTGCCGAAGGCGGTCGCGAAATTTAACAGCTCATACACCATGGGGTGAAACGGATACACGAAGCGTCACCGAACGCGCCGCTTTTGCGTTGCGGCGAGCACCGCCGCGGCCTTTGGCGTCAT
The DNA here is from genome assembly GCF_050948515.1 of Micromonospora sp. CA-248089. Classification (NCBI taxonomy): domain Bacteria; kingdom Bacillati; phylum Actinomycetota; class Actinomycetes; order Micromonosporales; family Micromonosporaceae; genus Micromonospora; species Micromonospora sp. CA-248089. The sequence continues at coordinate 1,060,887 of NZ_CP192016.1, read as the reverse complement.
TCCCGCGCGGTGCAACATCCGGCTCACCGCCGCCAGCGTGGCGCCGGTGGTGACGATGTCGTCGAGCAGCACGACGGTCTCCCCCGGGCGGTCCGCGGCGGGCGGGCGGCGCAACCGGAACGCCGCCTCGGCCGCGGCGGCCCGCCCCGCGCTGTCCAGCCCCACCGAGTCGGTGCGGGGCAGGGCCCGGAGCGGGCGCAGCACACGTACCGGCCAGCCGGCCGCGCGCAACCGGGCCGCCGCCGGGCGCACCAGCCGGTCCAGGTGGTCGCCGTAGCGGGCCCGGGCGGCGCGGGCGGTGTCCGGCACCGCCACCAGCGTCACCGGGCCGGGCGGCCCGGCCGCCGTCGCCACCACCTCGGCCAGCAGCGCGCCCAACGGCCGGGCCAGCCCGTGCCGGCCCCGTTCCTTGTACGCCAGCAGCCCTTCGCGCAGCGCACCGCCGTACGGGCCGAGCGCGACGCAGGGCGGCAGGCCGGGTGGAGCCGGATCGGGCCGGGTGGGGGCGGGACGCAGCGACTCCAGTTCCCGCACGCAGCCGCCGCAGAAGCCGTGCCGCAGCCGCACCGATCCCGCGCCGCAGCCCGCGCACCCGGCGGGCAGCACGAGGTCGGTCAGATCCGACCAGAGCCCGCCCAGGTCACGCACGGCCGGTCAGTAGAGGAAGAACGGCGCGGTCGGGTTCGTCGCGCGGCTGCCCGCCGGCACGTCGAGCACCTGCTCCCGCTTGACGTAGTCGAACGGGTTGTTCCGCCAGGCCGCGCCGTCCGTCTCGAACATGAACGAGAACGCGGCCAGGCCGCGGTCGCCGCCGCCCGGATACCCGGCGAGCTGGGTCACCGGGGCGCCGATCTCCACCGTCAGCGGGGTCTCCCAGGCGCCGTCGACGGTGACCTGGTGGATCGCCGAGCGCCGGTCCGCCTCGTTGCCGGCCAGCGCCAGCTCGTTCTCCGCCACCCAGTCCACCACGGTCACGCCGGTGAGCAGCGTGGTGACCCGGCGGGGCTGCCCGAGGCTGACCACGCCGCCGTCGACGCTCACCGCGGCGACGAAGACCGAGCCGCCGGAGACCAGCGCGATCCGGTGCCCGTCGAGAGAACCGGCCACCGCCGTCACCGGCCCGGGCACCGACAACGGGATCTCGCTCATCCGGGCCGTACCGTCGAAGCGGTAGAGCCGGCCGTCGGCCGCCACCAGACCGGCCGGGCGGGCCTTGTTCAGCGACCGCAGCCAGGTGGGCCGGCTCACCGCCCGGAACGTGCGGTCGCCGGCGCTGAACGACGCGACCGGTTCCGGGCCGGTGCCGACCTTGAGCCGCCTGCGGTTGTCCGGCCCGGTCACCACGAGCGCGGCGAGCACCTGGTCGTCGGCGCGGGCGAGCGACGCGGAGACCACGTTGCGGTTCTCGGCGGGCGGCAGCGGCGCGGCGGCGCGCGACTCGGTGCCGAAGGCCAGGGGACGGACGGCGCCGTCGTAGACGGCGTACCGCATGGGGTCGCCGCCGCGGGGATAGGCGGCTGTCGAGACCCGCTCCCGCCGCAGGTCGACGGTGAGCCGTTTCTGGTTCTGGATCTTCAGGTCGACCTGGCCGTCCAGGTCCGACAGCGACCACGCCAGCTGGGTGCCGAGCCGGGTCAGCCGCTGCTCGTTGGCGCCCGGCATGTTGAGGTTGATCTCCCAGTGGCCGTCCGCGCCGGTCGCGTTGTTGATCAGCTGGGTGCCGTCGGGCAGCCCGGTCACGGCGGGGGCCAGCCAGTCCGACGGGCGGTCGGCCAGCCACTTCATCACCTCGGTGATCCGGCGCTCGGTCGGCGCCGACGAGGGCAGGTAGCGCTGGTCCGGCACCAGCCGGGTCAGGTCGGGGTTCCAGAAGTAGACGGTACGGGGACGGTAGTACTCGCGTACCGCCGCGTCGCTGGCCAGCAGCAGGTTCGGCAGTTCGGTGATCAGCAGGCCGGTGCCGGCCGGCTCGGCCCGGCGCAGCTCGAAGACGTACTGCGTCTCGCTCGCCACCGGCGGACCGAGCGTGCCGTCGGCGCGCAGCACGCCCACCTGCTGCACCTTGAGCGTCACGGTGCTGGTGCCCTGGTTGTTCGGCGGCGTGCTCTCCGGCTTCTCCCGAAGCCGCACCACAGTCAGCTCGATCTCGCTGGCCTGCGGCTTGCCCGTCAGCAGGTCGCGGGCCTCCGCGGCGAGGAACTTCCGGGCCCGCGCGTACGCCTGGTCGCGTTCCCCGGCGGCGGCGGCCCGCAGGTAGTTCTCGACGAACGGCACCGGCTCGCTGCTGTCGGCCGGTTCCGGCGGCCGGGCCGGGCTGCCGTTGAACACCCCGGACTCGGGGGCCGGCGCCGACCCGTCCACCTGCACGTCGGTCTGGTCCGGGATGCCGCAGCCGGCGAGCGCGGCCGGCAGCAGCGCGCCGGTCAGCAGCAGGGCCAGGACGCGGCGCCTCACGGCCGTGCCTCCGCGTGGTCGCCGCCGGTGGCCGGACCGGCGGTCAGCGCCGCGACGCCGCCGCCGGGCGCGATGGCGGGCAGCTCGCCGTCGCGCGGGCCGCCGAACGGCACCGTGGCGTCGGCCGGCACCAGCCGCAGCGGGCTGGTGGTGAGCCGGTCCCCGGCCCGGGCCGGCAGGGTGAGGCGGAACTGCGCGCCCTGCCCGGGCGCGCCCCACGCCTCCAGCCAGCCGCCGTGCAGGCGGGCGTCCTCCAGGCTGATCGACAGGCCCAGCCCGGTGCCGCCGGTCTGCCGGGCACGCGACGGGTCGGCCCGCCAGAAGCGGTTGAACACCAGCTTCTCCTCCCCCGGCTTGAGGCCGACACCGTGGTCCCGAACGGTGATCGCCACCGCGCTCTGGTCCTGGCCCAGGGTGATCCGTACCGGCTTGGCCTCGCCGTGCTCGACCGCGTTGCCGACCAGATTGCGCAGCACCCGCTCGACGCGGCGCGGGTCGACCTCGGCGATCACCGGAGTGTCCGGCAGGTCCAGCTCGATGGTCACCCCGACCCGCTCGGCCAGCCCGGCGAGCCGCTCGGCGACCCGGTGCACCACCGGCACCAGGTCGGTCGGCTCGCTGTCCAGCACCGCGAACCCGGCGTCGAACCGGCTGATCTCCAGCAGGTCGGTGAGCAGTTCCTCGAACCGGTCCAGCTCGGCCTGGAGCAGCTCGGCGCTGCGGGCCACCGCCGGGTCGAACTCGTCGCGCTCGGCGAAGATCAGGTCGGCGGCCATCCGGACCGTGGTCAGCGGCGTCCGCAGCTCGTGCGAGACGTCCGAGGTGAACCGGCGTTGCAGCCGGGACATCTCCTCCAGCCGGAGGATCTGCCGTTGCAGGTTCGTCGCCATCTGGTTGAACGAGGCCGCCAGCAGGGCGAGGTCGTCCTCGCCGGAGACCACCATGCGCTGGTCGAGCAGGCCGGCGGAGAGCCGCTGCGCGGTGCGCGCGGCGACCCGTACCGGCGTCACCACCAGGCGGGTGACCAGGGCGGCCAGGAGGCCGAGCAGGAGCACCAGCGCGACGCCGGTGGCCACCACCGTGGCCCGGGCGTCGGCCGCCGTCGCGTCCTGCCGGGCCAGGGGTACGAGGTAGAAGAGCTCGACCTGCCCGAACTTGGTGGGCACCGGGGAGCCGTAGACGAGGTATTTCGTGCGCTCGCCGCCGAGCGAGCCGGTACGGATCTGGTGCGCGACCTTGCCGGAGGCGACGGTGGCCCGCAGCTCGTCCCCGATCACCGTGCCCACCGGCACGTCGGGCGTGGTCCGCGGCTCGATGAACTCGGCGAAGTTGTCGGCGGTGATCGCCACCACCACGCCGCTGGTCTGGGTGGGGTCGCCACCGGCCAGGTAGTTGACGGTGCCGTCGATGGTGTTCTGGAGCTGCGCCTCCTGCGGCTGGCTGTAGAGGTTGAACTGCTTGGCCGCGTACTCGCTGCCGTTGCTCAGCCGCAGCCGCACGTCCGTCTCGGCGTTCTCCAGCAGGATGCTCGTGATCTTGTCAGCGATCAGATAGGCGAAACCGCCCACCAGAAGACTCGACGCCACCAGCGTGATGGTGACCACACGGACCTGGAGCGACCGCCGCCACGCCTGGTGCACCGCGGCCACCAGCCGGGCGACCCGGCCGACCAGGGCGAGCCAGAGCGCCCGCACGGCGTGGAGGCGGCGGGGTGCGGGGGTCGGCGACTCGGGCAGCGAGGTCAGCACAATGCTGACCAGGCTATCCGGTACCCGCCTTGTAGCCCACGCCCCGCACGGTGAGGATGATTTCGGGTCGCTCCGGATCCGGCTCGATCTTGGCGCGCAGCCGCTGCACGTGCACGTTGACCAGGCGGGTGTCCGCCGCGTGGCGATAGCCCCAGACCTGCTCCAGCAGCACCTCGCGGGTGAAGACCTGACGCGGCTTGCGGGCGAGCGCGACCAGCAGGTCGAACTCCAGCGGCGTCAGCTTCACCTCCTCGCCGTCGCGGCTGACCGTGTGGGCCGGCACGTCGATGGTGATCTGGTTGCCGGGCGGGCCGATGGTCAGCATCTCCGGCGCCACGTCCTCGCCCCGGCGCAGCCGGGCCCGCATCCGGGCCACCAGCTCCTTGGGCTTGAACGGCTTCACCACGTAGTCGTCGGCGCCGGACTCCAGCCCGAGCACCACGTCGACGGTGTCGCTCTTGGCGGTCAGCATCACGATCGGCACGCCGGACTCGCCCCGGATGGCGCGGGCCACGTCGATTCCGCTCATCCCCGGCAGCATCAGGTCGAGCAGGACGATGTCGGGTCGGCTGTCACGGAAGGCGGCCAGCGCCCGTTCGCCGTCCGCGACGAAGGACGGCACGAAGCCCTCGCTGCGCAGCACGATGCCGAGCATCTCGGCGAGGGCGGGGTCGTCGTCGACCACGAGTACCCGGGCTCTCATGGGGTTTATCGTTCCATCCCCGTTCGTCTGGAGTGTTCGGCGTCTCCACGGCACGGTAGCGCCGAGCGGCCCCGCGCACCACCGCAAGTCGGCGTGGCCGCCCAGCGTGGCGCGCCGGGCCGGACGGGTCCACCGGATGCGGACCCGCCGTGCAACCATGATCCCCCGGGCGTCGCCCCGCCCGCCACCTCCGCTCGCCCCCGCCCAGGAGTACGCGTGCCCGACGCCGGCCCGACCGCGGTGCTCCCGCGCCGTCCGCTGACCGTCGGCGAGCTGCTCGACGCGGCCGTGCTGCTGCTGCGCGACCAGGCCCGGGTGCTCGTACCGCTCGCCCTCCTGCTGGCCCTCGCCGAACAGGCGGTGCTCCACCCGCTGCGGATGCTGGCCGGGACCGACCCGCCGTACTGGTGGCCGGCGGCGTTCGGCGAGACCCTCCCGGAGTACTGGCTGCTGCTGGCCGCCGGCGCGGGCACCGAGGCCGCGATCGTCGCGCTGCTCGCCGCCCCGGCGGCACGCGGCGCCGGGGCGGCGCTGCTGGGGCGCCGTCCGGGGCCGGCCGAGCTGCTGCGCGGCGCCCGGCTCGGCGCGACACTGCCGGCCGCCGCCCTGGTCGGGCTGATCGTCGCCGTGGCCGGCCTGACCGGGCCGGGCTGGTTCCTGGCGTACGCGCTGCTCGGCCTGGTCGTGCCGGTGCTGGTGCTGGACGGTGTGCCCGCGCATCTGGCGCCCTGGCGGGCGGTACGCCTGGCCGGCCGGGTCAGCGCGCGGGCCGCCGCGATCCGGCTGCTGGGCTACCTGGGCTGGTGGCTGATCCGGCTGGGCATCGGGCTGGGCGTCTACAACGGCCTCGCCATGCTGGGTCTGTTCGACGTCTCGGCCTGGGCGCTGCCGATCACGATCGCCGCGTTCGCCGCGGTGAACGCGCTGGCGTACCCGGCGCTCGCCTGCCTGGACGCGGTTCTGCACCTGGAGACCCGGATCCGCACCGAAGGGCTGGACATCCGGCTCTCCCGCGCCCCGGCCGGCGTCCCCGAGCCCGTCCTGCTGGCGGCGCACCGGTGAGCCGGTGGTGGACCGAGACGGTCGCGGCCCTCGGTGACGTGGTGCCGCTGCCGCTGGCCGCGCTGATCCTGCTGGCGGTCGCGTTGCTGGCGGCGCTGGCCTGGTATTTCTTTCCGGCCTGGGTGCCCCGTCGGCTGCCCCGGTTCACGATCCCCCGGCTGCGGCGCCCGCGTCTGCGCCGGGTACGGCTGCCCCGGCTGCGGCTGCTCCGGTTCCGGCGGCGTGCCCGCCGGCCGCGCACCGATCCGCCGTCCGTGCGGCTGCCGTCACCCCGGCTGCCGGAACCGGCGGCGGACGGACCGGGACTGGCCGACCGGCTCGCGGCCGAGGGCCGGTACGCCGAAGCGGTCCGGGAGCGGCTGCGCGAGATGGTCCGGCTTCTCGTCGTCCGGCGGGTGGTGGAACCCCGACCCGGGCTCACCGTCGTGGAGCTGACCGAGGCGGCGGCCCGCACCCGGCCGCAGGTCCGGCCGGCGCTGCACGCGGCCGGGTCGATCTTCTCCGACCTCTGGTACGCCCAGCGTCCCGCCACCGCCGCGCACGACCGGCGGATGCGGGAACTCGCCACCGACCTGCGTCGCGAGCTGACCGGGGAGGAGCCGCGGTGACCGCCACCGTCGTACCGGAGACCACGACGACGGCGGCGGCCACGTCGGCGCCGCGCCGGCGCACGTACCGGTTGCTCGTCCCGCTCGGCCTCGCTGTGCTGCTGATCGTCACCACGCTCGTGCTGCGCGCGATCGACCGGCCCGACGCCGACGAGCCCGGCTTCCTGTCCCCGGTCGCCACCGACGACGACGGCGCCAGCAGGCTCGCGGAGGCGCTGCGCGCCCAGGGCGTACCGGTGCGCCGGGAGACGGACCTGGCGGCGGCGCTGCGTACCGCCGGGGCCGAGCCGAGCACGCTGTTCGTGCCCGCCCCCGCTCTGGTGCAACCGGACCGGCTCGGCGGCCTGACCACCCTGCCGCCCGGCAGCCGGCTGGTGCTGGTCGAGCCGTCCCGGCGGGTGCTCACCGAGCTGGACACGCCGATCGAGCCGGCCGACCGGCGCTGGGCCGCCCGGGCGGTGCCGCCGGACGCCGGCGGCACCCCGTGCCGGCTGCCCGAGGCGGTCCGGGCCGGTGCCGCCGCGATCGACCTGCAGCGCTACGCCGGGCCGGCCGAGGTCGACAGCTGCTACGGCGGCGCGCTGCTGCGCGCTCCCGGCCGGATCGAGGTGGTGCTGGCCGGCGCCAGCGACCCGTTCCGCAACGACCGGATCGACGAGTGGGGCAACGAGGCTCTCGCCACCGGCCTGCTCGGCGCCGGCCGCCCGTTGGTCTGGCTCGACCTGCCCGAGCCGGTGCCGGCCCCGACGCGCCCGAGCTGGTCGGCGGAGCCGTTCACCGAGGAGCCCACCCAGGGCGGCAGCGGCCGGTCCGAGCGGCCCGACCCGCCCGACCGCGCCGACCCGCCCCGGGAGAACCCGCTCTGGGGCGCCTTCCCGCCCTGGTTCTGGGCCCTCCTGGTGCAGCTCGCCCTGGCCGGGCTGCTCGTGGTGCTGTGGCGCGCCCGCCGGCTCGGGCCGCCGGTGTCGGAGCCGCTGCCGGTCACCGTCCGGGCCGCCGAGACGGTACGCGGCCGGGCCCGGCTCTACCGCCGGGCCGGCGCCCGGGACACCGTCGCCGAGACGCTGCGCGCCGCCGCGCTGGACCGGCTCGTGACCTGGCTCAACCTGCCCCCGGACACGCCCGACGACGAGGTGGCCGCCCGGGTCGCCGAGCGCGCCGGCGCCGACCCGGAACGGGTGGCCGGCCTGCTCTACGGTCCCGCCCCGGAGAAGGACCGCGAGCTGCTGGAGCTGGCCCGTGACCTGGACGCCCTGACCCGTACCCTGGCCCCGCATCCGAGCGAAGGAGACACCCGGTGACCGGACCCGTCACGACCACCGCCCCGTCCGGCGCCCGCGCCGCCCTGCACCGGCTGCGCGCCGAGGTCGCCAAGGCCGTCGTCGGGCAGGACGCCGTGGTCACCGGCCTGGTGATCGCGTTGCTCTGCCGGGGGCACGTGCTGCTGGAGGGCGTACCGGGAGTGGCCAAGACGCTGCTGGTGCGGACGCTGGCCGCCGCGCTCGACCTGGACGCCAAGCGGGTGCAGTTCACCCCGGACCTGATGCCCGGCGACGTCACCGGCTCGCTGATCTTCGACCAGCGCACCGCCGCGTTCACGTTCCGGGAGGGGCCGGTCTTCACCAACCTGCTGCTCGCCGACGAGATCAACCGGACCCCGCCGAAGACGCAGTCCGCGCTGCTGGAGGTGATGGAGGAGCGGCAGGTCTCCGTCGACGGCGAGCGCCGTCCGCTGCCCGACCCGTTCATCGTCGTGGCCACCCAGAACCCGGTCGAGTACGAGGGCACCTACCCGCTGCCCGAGGCGCAGCTCGACCGCTTCCTGCTCAAGCTGACGGTGCCGCTGCCGGAGCGCGAGGAGGAGCTGGGCGTGCTGCGCGCGCACCACGCCGGCTTCGACCCGCGTGACCTTCGTGCCGCCGGCGTACGCCCGGTTGCCGGCGCCGCGGACCTGGCCGCCGCCCGGGCGGAGGTGCAGAGGGTGCACGTGGCCGAGCCGGTGCTCGGCTACATCGTGGACCTGTGCCGGGGCACCCGGGCCGCCCCGGCGCTGGAGCTGGGCGCCTCCCCCCGGGGTGCCACCGCGCTGCTGAACGCCGCCAAGGCGTGGTCCTGGCTGGCCGGTCGCGACCACGTCACCCCGGACGACGTCAAGGCGGTCGCCCGTCCGACGCTGCGGCACCGGCTGCGTCCGCGTCCGGAGGTGGAGCTGGAGGGCATCACCGTGGACGCCGTGCTGGACTCGGTGCTGGCCACCGTGCCGACGCCGCGATGACCTGGCGGGCGGGTCTGCTGCTCGGCGCGGGCGCGCTGACCCTGCCGGCCTGGCCGGCGCCGTTCCTCGGCGTCGCCGTGCTGACCGCGGCGGTGCTGCTGCTGGTGCTGCTCGACCGGGCGCTGGCGGTGCCGCCGCACGCGCTCACCGTGACCCGTTCCGGGGAGCGGACGGTCCGCCTCGGTGGCACCGCGACCGTCACGCTGCACCTGGCCAACCCGACCGACCGCACGCTGTACGCCCAGGTACGCGACGCCTGGGTGCCCTCGGCCGGGGCGCGTCCGGACGTGCTGCCGGACCGCCTGCTCACCGTGCCGCCCGGTGGCACCGCCACGCTGCCGGTCCGGCTCACCCCGACCCGGCGCGGCGACCGGCCGGCGGTGGCGCTGACCGTACGGTCGCTCGGGCCGATGCGCCTGGGCGCCCGGCAGCGCGCCGGCCGCCCCGCGACGCCTCGGTGGACGCTGCGGGTGCTGCCCCGCTTCGACTCCCGCCGGCACCTGCCGGAGAAACTGGCCCGGTTACGGGTCATCGACGGCGTGCAGGTGACCCGGGGGCGCGGTCACGGCACCGAGTTCGACACGTTGCGCGAGTACGCGGTGGGCGACGACGTCCGCTCGATCGACTGGCGGGGCAGCGCCCGCCGCGCCGACGTGCTGGTACGCACCTGGCGGCCGGAGCGGGACCGGCGCCTGGTGTGCGTCCTGGACACCGGCCGCACGTCGGCGGTACGCCTCGGCGACGAGCCGCGGCTGGACACCGCCATCGACGCGGCGCTGCTGCTCACCGCGCTCGCCGCCCGTGCCGGTGACCGGGTGGACCTGCTGGCGGCGGACACCGAGATCCGGGCGCGGGTGACCGGCAGCGGCCGTCCGGCGTTGCTCGCCCGGCTGGTCGACGCGGTGGCGCCGTTGCAGCCCGCGCTGGCCGAGACCGACTTCGAGCTGATCGCCGCCGAGGTGCTGCGCCGGGAGCGGCAGCGCAGCCTGGTGGTGCTGTTCACCGCGCTGGAGGCGGGCGCGATCGGCGACGGGCTGTTGCCGGTGCTGCCCCGGCTGGCGACCCGGCACCGGGTGGTGCTCGCCGCGGCCGGCGACCCGGTGTTGACCGGGCTCGCCACCGCCACCCCGGCCGGCCCGGACGACCCGTACGCGGCCGCGTCGGCGTGGCGGGCGCTGGCCGAGCGGGAGCGGGTACGCGCCGTCCTGTCGCGCTACGGCGTGACGGTGGTGGACGTACCGGGGCACCGGCTGGCCCCGGCGGTCGCCGACACCTATCTGCGGCTCAAGTCCCTCGGCCAGCTCTGACCGCGCGCCGGCCGAGCACCAGCGCGTACGCCAGGAAGGCCAGCCACACCGCGGCGCCCGTCGCCACCCGCAGCGGGATCGGCACCGGCGCCGGGGTGACGAACGCCTCGATCAGCGCGGAGACCGCGAAGACGCCGACCAGGCCGGCGGCGACCACGGCGGCGAGCCGTCCCGCCTCGGCGAGAGCCCGGCCGCGTCCGAGGTGCGCGGGCGGGGCGATCCAGGCCCAGGCGGTCCGCAGGCCGACCCCGGCGGCGACGAAGATGCCGGTCAGTTCCAGCAGCCCGTGCGGGGTGATCATGCCGAAGAAGACGTCGGCCCGGTCGTAGGAGATCATTACGCCGCCGACCACGCCGATGTTGAGCGCGTTCTGCCACAGCAGCCAGAACACCGGCACCACGAGCACGCCGGCGGCCAGGCACTGGGCGGCCAGCCAGGCGTTGTGCGTCCAGAGGCGGAACGCGAACGTGGGCGCGGAGAACTCGGAGTAGTAGCCGGCGAAACCGGAGTCCACCAGTTGCTTGGCCTCCTCGGCGCCGACGAACGCGGCGGCCGTGTCGGGGTTGGAGGCGACGAACCAGATGAGGAAGGCGCTCAACGCGCTGAACGCCGTGGCCACGCCGCACCACCACGGCCAGGCCCGGTAGAGGGCGGCGGGCAGGTCGGCCGTCAGGAACCGGCCCACCGCGGCCCAGGACGGCCGGGGGCGGCCGGTGACCCGGGCCCGCGCCGCGAGGACGAGGTGGGAGAGGCGGTTCACCAGCGCCGGCTCGGGTGCCCGGGCGCGCAACGCGGACAGGTGCGTGGCGGTGCGCTGGTAGAGCGCCACCAGCTCGTCGACCTCGGCCGCGTCGAGGCGACGCCGCCCGGTCAGGTGTTCCAGCCGTCGCCATTCGGCGCCGTGCTCGGCCACGTACGCGTCGAGATCCACTCACCCTCCCCCGTTCGGCGTCCATGGTGTTCACTGTCGGGGTGCGCGCGCAACCTCCCTCACCGCCTCGTTGGGCCGACGCCGGTCTGGTCAGCGGCGAGGCGGTCGAGCTGGACGTCCGGGTGGCCCGGCTGGGTTCCCGGGTGCTCGCCCTGCTGATCGACGCCGTGATCCAGCTCGTGCTGTTCCTGGTGCTCGGCGCGGTGCTGGCGATGGTCGCGCTCGCGCTGCTGGGCGACGTCCTCGACGCGGCGCTGGCCGGCGCGCTCCAGATCGTGCTGCTGGTGCTTGTCCTGCTGGGCTATCCGGTGACGATGGAGCGCTTCGCCGGTGGCCGGACGGTGGGCAAGCTGGCCGTGGGGTTGCGGGTGGTGCGGGCCGACGGCGGCCCGGTGGGCGTGGGCCAGTCGCTGACCCGGGCGCTCGTGGGCGTGGCGGTGGAGTGGCCCGGTCTGGTGCTGCCGCTGCTGAGCTGGGTCGCCGGCGTCACGGTGATGCTCACCGACCCGCGCGGTCGCCGGCTGGGCGACCTGGTCGCCGGCACGCTCGTGGTGCACAGCCGCGGCGCCGCGCACTGGCGTCCGCTGCCGCCGGCACCGCCGCCGCTGCTGGCCTGGGCGACCACGCTCGACCTGACCCGGTTCGACGACGGGCTGGCGCTGGCCGCCCGGCAGTACCTGGACCGGCTGCCCCAGCTCGCCGAGCCGGACCGTCTCCTACTGGGCCGGGCGCTGTGGGCGGAGGTCGCGGCGGTCACCTCGCCGCCTCCGCCGTGGGCCGCGCCGGACTCGGTCTACCTGTCCGCCGTGCTGGCCGAGCGGGGGCGCCGGGCCGCGCTGCGGATGGGCCGGACCCGGGCGGTCACCGCCGCGCTCTGGCCGGAGCTGGTCCCGGCGTCGGCCGCCGTGCCGCACGCTGTCGCGCCTGCCGCCCTGCGTCCGGCCGCGCCGGTCGACGGCCGGTTGCGGTCCGCCGTGCCGGACGCCGGCCCCGATCCGGTACGCCGCTGAGCCGGGCTCAGGCGAACAGCGCCCGCCCCCACCAGTCGGCCGCGTCGTGTACGCCGGGCGGGCAGGCGAACAGGCCGCTGGAGACGTGCCGCAGGTACTCGTTCATGGCGTCGTTGCGGGCCAGCCGGGTCTGGATCGGCACGAACTGCCGGCGCGGATCCCGCTGGTAGGCGATGAAGAACAGACCGGCGTCGAGCCGGCCCAGCCCGTCCGAGCCGTCCACGAAGTTGTAGCCGCGACGCAGCAGGCGGGCGCCGTCGTTCGCGTCCGGGTGGGCCAGCCGTACGTGCGCGGTGTCGGCGATGAGCGGCTCCCCGTCGTCGCCCTTGGCGGCGAAGTCCGGCTCGTCGAACTCGTCGCGGCGGCCCAGCGGCGCGCCGCTGCCCTTGGTCCGGCCGACGATCATCTCCTGTTCGGCCAGCGGGCTGCGGTCCCACGTCTCGATCAGCATCCGGATCTTCCGGGTGACCAGGTAGGAGCCGCCGGTCATCCAGTCCGGACCGTCGCCGGGCTGCGCCCAGAGCTGGTCGCGGAGCAGGGCGGCGTCCTCGGCCTTGAGGTTGGCGGTGCCGTCCTTGAAGCCGAACAGGTTGCGGGGTGTGGCCTGGTCCCGCGACGTCGACGAGGTACGCCCGAAGCCGAGCTGCGACCAGCGGACGCTCACCACGCCCATGCCGATCCGGGCGAGGTTGCGGATGGCGTGCACCGCGACCTGCGGGTCGTTGGCGCACGCCTGGACGCAGAGGTCACCGCCGGACAGTTCCGGCCGCAGCGCGTCCCCGGCGAAGTGCGGCAGGTCGGCCAGGGCGGCCGGACGCCGGGCGGCGATGCCGAAGCGGTCCCGGCCCTGCGCGTCACGGAAGAGCGTCGGCCCGAAGCCCACGGTGAGGGTGAGCTGCGACGGGGGCAGTCCGAGCGCCTCACCGGTGTCGTCCGGCGGGGCCTCGGGCATGCCGCCGACCGCGCCGATCACCCCGGCGTCCTTGCCGGCGGTCATCCGGGCCGCGGCGGCGGTCCACTCCTGGAGCATCGCGACCAGCCGGTCCCGGTCCTTCGTGACCACGTCGAACGCGACGAAGTGCAGCCGGTCCTGCGCCGGGGTGGTGATGCCGGCCTGGTGCTCGCCGAGGAACGGCACCGACCCGGCGGCGGATCCGGTGGCGGACGCCTCGTTCCCGCCGGCGAGCAGCGCGCCCGCGCCGCCCGCCACCCCGGCGACGCCCGCCACGCCGACGCCTGCGAGTGTCATCGCCCGGCGCCGGGACAGGCCACGGCCGGTCCGCTCGCGGTTCGGCTCGCTCGTCGCGTCGCCGTCGGCGGGGCCGGTCATCGCGCGACGGCCGCCGCGACCTTGCTGACCGGCTCGGCCAGCGCGTTCACCGTGTCCGACAGCTCCTTCAGCTCGTCCTTGCCGAGCTGGGTGTGCAGCTTCCAGCCGTCGCCGGCGCGGTGCTTGCCGAGCGTGGCCTCCACGTTCGCGAACTCGCTGTCGAGCTGCTTGACCAGGTCGGGCGCGCGCTGCTCCAGCGCCGGCCGCAGCGCGGCGATGGCCGCCTTGGAGCCCTCCAGGTTGGCGTTGAAGTCCCACAGGTCGGTGTGCGAGTAGCGCTCCTCCTCGCCGGTGATCTTGCCGCTGGCGACCTCGTCGAGCAGCGCCTTGGCGCCGTTGGCGAGCTGGAGCGGGGTGAGCTTCTCGGCGTCCGCCTTGGCGACGATCGCCTTGACGTCGACAAGGAGCCGGTCCGCGATCGGGCCGTCGGAACTGACGTCGCCGGTGGTCCAGAGGTCCTTCTCGATCCGGTGGAAGCCGGTGAACTCCATGCCCTCCTCGACCACCTCCTCACGGCCGTCGATCTTCGGGTCGAGGTCGCCGAAGCTCTCCGCCACCGGCTCGATCCGCTCCCAGTAGGTGCGGGCCACCGGGTACAGCGCCTTGGCCTTCGCCACGTCGTTCGCCTTGACCGCCGCCACGAACTCCTCGGTCTTCGTCAGCAGCGCGGCGGTCTGGCTGCGCACGTACCGCTGGTAGCTCTCGGCGGCCTGGGTCAGCGCCGCATCAGGGGCGACAGTCGCGGCGGTGCCGGAGACCTTCAGCGCGCCCCGGATGCCCCGGCCGCTCATCCCCGGCTTGCAGGCCGTCTCGTACGTGCCGGCGGTCAGCTCGACGCGCAGCTCCCGGCTGAGCCCGGGGGCGATGTTCTCCACCTCGCCCATCACCCGGTCACCCGCGGCGTAGACGTAGAACTCGTTGACCTTGGAACCGGTGTTCGTCACCTTGAAGGTCACCTGGCCGGCGTCGATCTCGGTGTCGCCGACCTCGCAGACGGTGTCGGTGGCCTTGACGGCGATCGGACCGCCGTTCGTGGCGTCGGCGTCGTCACCGCCTCCGCAGCCGGCCAGTCCGGCGACGGCGAGCAGCCCGGCAGCGGCGGGCGCGACGAGTCGAGTGGTACGCATCGTGCGGGGTCTCCTCGGGAACGGGCGGGTCAGGCGCGGGGGGACGGAACGGCGGCGACGTCGGCCGGCGCGTCGGACGTGTCGGCTGCGGGCGCGGCGGCCGGGACCGGCTCGGCGGGCCGGGCCGGCTTCGCGGGTTGAGCGGGCTGGGCCGGCTTGCGCAGGAAGAGCACGAGCACCGGCACCGCGTACGCGACCCAGGCGACCAGTTCCAGCACCGTCGGCGCGGCGGTGATGTTGAACATGCCGGCGAGCAGCGCGCCGTACCAGGAACTCGGGTCGAACGTGGCCGAGATGTCGAACGCCAGGTCGTTCAGGCCGGGCAGCACGCCCGCCTCCTGGAAGTCGTGCACGCCGTACTTGAGGATGCCGGCGGCGACCAGGATGAGCAGCGCGCCGGTCCAGGTGAAGAACCGGCTCAGGTTGATCCGTACCGCGCTGCGGTAGAGCAGGAAGCCGATGACGACGGCGGTGGCGATGCCGCCGGCCAGTGCGAGCAGCGAGCCGGGCCCGGTGCCGCCGGCTGCGCTCTCGGCGGCGGCGTAGAAGATCAGCGCGGTTTCCAGGCCCTCACGGATGACCGCGAGGAACGCCATGCCGGCGACGGCCAGGGAGCCGACCGCGAGCGCGTCGGTGAGCTTGCCGCGCAGCTCCCCGGCGATGGTGCGGGCGGCCCGGCGCATCCAGAAGATCATCCAGGTCACGAAGACCACGGCGGCGACCGAGGTGACCGCCTCGAACAGCTCGCGCGACTCGGAGGTGCGCAGCAGTGAGGTCGACGTGCACTGGATCAGGGAGCCGAAGCCGACGGAGAGCGCCACGGCCAGGCCGACACCGGCCCACACCTGCGGCAGCCGGTCCCGGCGCTGCGACTTGACCAGGAAGGCGACGAGGATGCTGACCACGAGCGTCGCTTCCAGACCTTCACGCAGGCCGATCAAGTACGTGGCGAACATCAGGCACTCCGTCGTCGCTGAGTTAGGGCAGGCATACCTTGCTCCTGTTCACAGCAAACGTCAAGCTGATCCGGGTAACGTCACCCGGTTGGCCACCTGACGGCCTTCCCCCGTACGCGAAAAAGGGACCGGGGTCGGCCGCGCGGCCGACCCCGGTCCCTTCGGGAGCGTGGAACTCAGTAGCGGTAGTGGTCGGGCTTGAACGGGCCTTCCGGGGAGACGCCCAGGTAGGAGGCCTGTTCCTTGGTCAGCGTGGTCAGCTTGGCGCCGAGGGCGTCCAGGTGCAGCCGGGCGACCTTCTCGTCCAGGTGCTTGGGCAGCACGTAGACACCGATCGGGTACTCGTCGGTCTTGGTGAACAGCTCGATCTGGGCGATCGTCTGGTTGGCGAACGAGTTCGACATCACGAAGCTCGGGTGACCGGTGGCGTTGCCCAGGTTCAGCAGACGACCCTCGGACAACACGATGATCGCGTGGCCGTCGTCGAAACGCCACACGTCGACCTGCGGCTTGATGTTCTCCCGCGTCACATCGCTGCGCTTGGCCAGACCGGCCATGTCGATCTCGTTGTCGAAGTGCCCGATGTTACCCACGATCGCCTGGTGCTTCATCCGCGCCATGTGCTCGTTGGTGATCACATCGAAGCAGCCCGTCGCGGTGATGAAGATGTCCGCCTGCTCCACCACATCATCCAGGGTGGCGACCTGATAGCCGTCCATCGCCGCCTGCAACGCGCAGATCGGGTCGACCTCCGTCACCACCACCCGGGCACCCTGCCCACGCAGCGACTCCGCGCAACCCTTACCCACATCGCCGTAACCCATCACCACGGCCATCTTCCCGCCGATCAACACATCGGTGGCCCGGTTGATGCCATCGATCAGCGAGTGCCGGCAGCCGTACTTGTTGTCGAACTTGCTCTTCGTCACCGAGTCGTTGACGTTAATCGCCGGGAACAACAACGTCCCCGCCCGGTGCATCTCGTAGAGCCGGTGCACACCCGTGGTCGTCTCCTCGGTCACACCCTTGATCCCCGCGGCGATCCGGGTCCACCGCTGACCGTCCTCGGCCAGCGACCGGTGCAGCAGCTCGAGAATGACCGCGTACTCCTCCGAATCAGCCGACTCCACCGGCGGCACGACACCCGCCTTCTCGAACTCGACGCCCTTATGCACCAGCAGAGTCGCGTCACCGCCGTCATCGAGGATCATGTTCGGGCCCTGCCCGTCGGGCCAGGCGAGCACCTGTTCGGTGCACCACCAGTATTCGGGCAGCGTCTCGCCCTTCCAGGCGTACACCGGCACACCGGCCGGCGCCTCCGGGGTGCCCTCCGGGCCGACCACGATCGCCGCGGCCGCGTGGTCCTGGGTGGAGAAAATGTTGCACGACGCCCACCGGACCCGCGCGCCCAACGCGACCAGAGTCTCGATCAGAACAGCGGTCTGCACCGTCATGTGCAACGAACCAGTGATACGGGCACCGGCCAACGGCTGAACCTCGGCGAACTCACGCCGAATCGCCATCAGACCGGGCATCTCATGCTCGGCGAGCCGGATCTCCTTACGCCCGAACTCGGCAAGCGACAGATCCGCCACCTTGTAGTCGCCCTCGGCGAGGGTGCTCGGCCGGGCCTGCGACGACGCGCCGCTGGAGGCCGCCGGGAGGGTGCTGGTCATGGAAGCTCCTGTCGAACGATGGTGGTGCGCAGCCTTCCACCTTACGCTCGCGGGCCGTTCGACCCGTGCCCGGTTGGCCGACCGCGCAATCGGCCGGTCGGCGGACAGCGCACGGGGCGGTCGGTCGTGAGCGGACTTTCCACTCACGGCCCGGCCGCCCCGCGCATCCCCCCGGTTTGGTTCCCCCGCACGTCACCGGACCTTCGTCGCGACAACGCTGCGTACCCATAGAGTCACACCAGGCGGGGTGGCCGTCAAGCTATTTCGGAAAAGTCGGACTTGCGCGGATCAGTGCATGCCGCACGTGGCGACGAACCCCTCTCCCGCCCCGCTCACCGCCAGCGGGCCACCGGCCGCCGTACCCACAGCGGCCTGACCCGCGCCCAGCGTCACCACGCCCACACCGTCGTCCACGGTCAGCTTCCCGGCCCGGCAGAGCACCACCCGCGGCCCGGGCAGCGTCAACCGCACCCCGGACGACCCGGCGGTCACCTCGACCCGGTGCAGCGCGAAGTCCTCCACCGGCACCGGCCAGGTCAGCACGCCCGGCTCCACCTGCTCCGGCCGCAGCACCGGCTCGGTCAGCACCTCGAACCGGAGCACCCGCAGCAACTCGTCCACGTCGACCCGCTTCGGGGTCAGCCCGCCGCGCAACACGTTGTCACTGGCCGCCATGATCTCGACGCCGGTACCGCGCAGGTAGGCGTGCAGGTTCCCGGCCGGCATCCAGATGCCCTCGCCGGGCGCCAGCCGGACGTGGTGCAGCAGCAACGCCACCACCACACCCGGGTCGGCCGGATAGCCGGACGCCAGCGCGCGGACCAGCTCGGCGTCCGCCGAGGCCGGACCCGCGTCCGCCGCCGCCAGCACGGCCGCCACCAGCCCGGCGCGCTCCGCCTGCGGCCAGCTCAGCAGCAGACGTACCGCCTCCCGCAGCCCCGCCGGCCCGTCGCGCAACGCCGCCACCACAGGTTCCAGCGCGGGTACGCCGAACGCGGCGATCGCCGCCGCCGACTCCCCCGGGTCGCGGAAGCCGCACAGGGCGTCGAACTCCGAGAGCGCCACCAGCAGCTCCGGCTTGTGGTACGGGTCCACGTAGTTGACCCGCCCGACGTCGGCGGCGTGCCCCGCGCGGGCCTGCTCGGCGTCCGGATGCGCCTGGAGGCTCAGCGGCGCGTCGGCGGCCAGCACCTTCAGCAGGAACGGCAGCCGGGTGCCGAACCGGCCGACCAGCCGCTCACCCAGCCAGTGGCCCGGCTCGGCCACCAGCAGCTCGGTGAGGCTGACCGGCCGGCCGTCGCGCTGCACGGTGGCCGGTGCGCCCGGGTGGGCGCCCAGCCACAGCTCCGCCTCCGGCCCGTTGCTCGGCACCGGACGCCCCTGCAACTCGGCGATCGCGGTGCGCGAGCCCCAGGCGTAGTCACGGATCCGGCCCTGCAACAACTCCATCGGTCAGCTCCCGGGCCGCCCGGCCACCTCGTCGGCCGTGGGCGTCCCACCAGTGGTCAGGGTCTCCGGGACGGCGGTGTCCGCCGCCTGCCCGGTGCCGGCCCGCTCGGCGGCGGCCGAGTAGATGTCCGGCTCCAGGTAGATCACCCGCGCGGTGGGCACCTCGCGGCGGATCCGCGCCTCGACCGCGTTGATGTCGCGGGCCAGGTCCTGGGCGGTCTCCCAGGCCGGCACCGCGATCTTCGCGGCCACCATGAGCTCCTCCGGGCCGAGGTAGAGCGTCTTCATGTGGATGATCCGCTCGACCTCGGGACCGTTCGTCACGGCCTGCTCGATCTTGTCGAGCTCGCTCTGCTCGGCGCCCTCACCGAGCAGCAGGCTCTTGGTCTCGATCGCCAGCGTGATCGCGATGACCACCAGCAGCACACCGATCATCGCGGTGCCCGCCGCGTCCCACATGCCGTTGCCGGTGATCAGCGTCATACCGACGCCGAACAGCGCGAAGACCAGACCCACGAGCGCGCCGAAGTCCTCCAGCAGCACCACCGGAAGCTCCGGCGCCTTGGCCCGGCGGATGAACCGGACCCAGCTCTGGTTGCCCCGGATCAGGTTCGACTCCTTGATCGCGGTACGGAAGGAGAAGCTCTCCATCACGATCGCCGCGACCAGCACCGCCACCGGCACCCACTGCCAGCTCTCGATCGGGTGCGGATCGGACGCCTTGTGGTACGCCTCGTAGAGCGCGAAAAGGCCACCGATGCTGAACAGCACGATCGCCACGATGAACGCGTAGATGTAGCGCTCCCGGCCGTACCCGAACGGGTGCTGGGGCGTGGCCCGCCGCTTGGCACGACGGCCGCCGAGCAACAGCAGGCCCTGGTTGCCGGAGTCGGCCACCGAGTGGATCGACTCGGCCAGCATCGACGACGAGCCGGTCAGGGCGAACGCGACGAACTTGGTGACGGCGATGCCGAGGTTCGCCGCCAGGGCGGCGACGATCGCCTTCGTGCCCCCGTTTGCGCTCATTTCCCGCCTCGCTCGATGCCCCGTGTGCTCACTGGTTCGCCAGCTCCTTCATCTCCGTGATGGCCGGTACCGCCATCGGGTCCAGCCCGTGGGCCAGGGCGAGGTAGATCGAGGCGAAGTCGGGGACCGCCACCAGCGACGCGAGCCGCTCCAGCGCGGAGCCACCCTCGGCGGTCACCACGTCGCAGCGCACCCCGCGCCGCTCGGCGAGCGTCTGCACCGCGTCCGCGCGACGCTCCTCCACCGCCAGCGGCTCGTCGGTGTCGTCGTCGGCGTTGAGCCCGCCGTCGCGCAGCAGCACCAGCCGCAGCCGGGTGCCGTCGGGCTCGTCGTCGCCCGGGTCGGCGAAGATGTCCCGCTCGCCCTCGGCCAGGCCGCCGAACACGCCGTCGAGCAGGCCGACGCGACCCCGGCCCGCCTCGCCCAGCGCGCCGGCGACCACCGGGTAGCGGGCGTTCGCGGACAACGTGTCACCGAACCGCCGGGCGGCCACGGTGGCCAGCGGGGACGAACCCCACACGATCGGGATCGACCCGGACAGCCCCAGCGCCAGCGACTTCGCCGGGTTGACGAAGGACTCGGCGGTCGGCCGGCATCGATCGGCGTCGGCGTCCAGCCGGGCCGCCGTCTCGGCCAGATCCGCCTCGTTGACCTTCACGAGCCCGAGGGTACGGGCGGCCAGCAGAACCGGCACGGTGAGCGCCCAGAGGCTGGCCCGGGCCGGCGCGCGCCGGGGAACCGGGATGAACGGTGCGCGGGCCCGCTCGGCCACCGACTGGAGCTGCGAGTCGGGCGCGCCGACCGCCACCAGCCGGGCGCCGCGCCGGTGCGCCGCCTCGGCCGCGCCCAGCGCCTCCGGGCTGCGGCCGGACGCGCTCACCGCGATGACCACGTCCGCCGCGCCCACCCAGCCCGGCACACCGGCGCTGCGGTGCGGGATGACCGGCACCGGGCAGCGCGGCCCGGCGACGGTGGCCAGCACGTCACCGGTACGCCCGGCGGTGCCGATGCCGGCGATGACCACCGCGCGCGGTCGTCCGTCGTCGGCGAGCACGGACAGGTTCGCCTCCGCGGCCAGCGCCGCGGACTCGCGTACCTGGGCGCCCGCGGACGCGGTGAACCGGAGCATGCCACCCGGATCGCGCTCGGAGAGCTGCGCCGCGTCGTCGAGCAGGGCCTCGTCGGCGTGCCGGTGGCCGCTGACCCCGGCCGTCCCCTCCATCACCGCGACGACCCGCCCCGCGCCTCGTCGGCGGCGGGTCCACCGCGCGCCTCGTCCAGCAGGAGCACCGGGACGTCGTCCCGGACCTCGAAGATGCGACCGCACTCGGTGCAGGTGAGCGTCTGCGCCTGCGCGTCGTAGTCGAGCGGGGCGTGGTGCGTGTCCGGGCAGGCGAGAATGTCGAGCAACTGCGGGTCCAGGGCCACGGCGCGGCTCCTTCCACGTATGCGGTCTCACCGGTCGGCGGTGCCGGTCGGCGCAGGCGATCTTATCGGCCGAGCGGCCCCGGCACGGGGCCCCGTTCGGCCCCGGTTGTCCGTCCTCCGGTCGGGCAGGTGGCGGCTACCGGGTCACGACGTGACCACCCACCGTCACGGTAACCCCGGGAGCCGGTCGGGTTCCGGCTCAGTCCGGCAAGCGGGGCAGGACGCTCGTCGCGTCCCCGCCCGCAGCGGCCGAGGGCGGGATGCCCGGCCCGCCCGCACCTGCCGTGTGCGGGGGCGGGGGCAGGACACTCGTCGCCTCCGCGCCCGCCGGGGGCGTCGGCCCGGGCGCGGGCGCGCCGTACACGTTGCCGGCCGGGCGGGGCGGCGTAGCGCCCCCGTACACCGTGGGGGCCGGTCCGGGCGCGCCGGAGCGGTAGGTGGTGGTGCTGCGCGGCAGCGGGACCGGCGGAAGGTCGGCGGCGTTCCCGCCGCCGGCCCGGTCGGCGCGGTTGCGGCGCAGCAGCAGGACGATGAGGGCGGCGCCGACGAGCACCAGCCCGATGCCGAACCACATGATCAGGGAACCTCCGAACGACGAGTCGTCGGCCGCGGCGGTGGCCGGGGCGACGGCGGCGGCCACCGGCGACGTGTCGGTCACCTCGGCCGCCGGGGTCTCGCTCGCGCTGGGCGTCGGCGAGGGCTTGCGGGACGGGCTGGGGCTCGGCGTCCGGGGGGCGCCCACCAGCCGGGCCGACCCGCCGGCCCGCCCGAGCACGTCACCGTTCGCGGCGGTCGCCTCGCCGGCCAGCTCCAGCCGACCGCCGACGGCGCCGGGCAGGAAGGACACCCGGTAGCGCACGCTGACGCCCTTGCCCTTGCACAGCGGCCGGTCGACCGGCGCGACTGCGGCGGTGGCGACGGCGCCGTCCCCGGAGACCGGCACCGGCACCCATCGGCCACCGGACGCCACCTGCACCCTGACCTGGTCCGCCCGCAGACCCTCCAGGCGGAGCCCGATCGCGGTACGCAGCTGCACGCAGCCATCGGTCCGCTTGCGCACCTCGACCGCCACCGTGCCCGGCGGGCCGCCGGCGGTGAAGCTGTTCGCCGAACGCAGTCCCACCCGGTCGTCCCGGGCCGACGCCGGCGACGCCGGGACGGCGATCAGGCCACCCAGCAGCGCGCCGACCATGGCCCACCGCGCCGCGTGCCGCCTCACCGACATCTCCACCTCACCGTTGCGTCCGGACCGGATCCGCCGGTCAGGTTACTACCGGCCCCTCCAGGCACCCGGGCATCGAGCACGCCACATGTGTGCCGCGCCACGCGATCACCGCCCGCCCAGGTCACCGCCCGACGCGCCTGCCTCGGCGAGGGCCCGCCGGCACAGCCGGTCGGCCGTACGGGTCGTCTCCGGCAGCCGGTACCGGGGCGTCAGAGCCAGTACCCGCCGCACCGCGTTGTCCAACCCCATCCGGTGCCCGACACTCACGAAGACCGGCCGGACACCGTCCTGAGTCCGCAGTACCCGCCCGACCACCTCGCCGCCGTCGCACAGGTCGGCGCTGTCACCCCGCTCCGGGCCGGGCCCGGTCCACGAGCCGACGAGCGGCGTCTTGCCCACCCCGATGGTGGGCAGCCCGGTCACGAGGCCCAGGTGGCAGGCCAGCCCGAACCGCCGCGGGTGTGCCAGCCCGTGCCCGTCGCAGACCAGCAGCTCGGGACGGGTGGTGAGCCGGTCCAGCGCGGCCAGCAACGCCGGCATCTCGCGGAACGCGAACAGCCCCGGCACGTACGGGAAGGCGGGCCGCCCCACGCACACCGCCTCGTCGACCACGTCGAGGGTGGTCGCGTCCAGGACCGTGACGGCCGCGGCGAGCAGGTCACCGCCGGGCGCGTACGCCACGTCCAGCCCGGCCACCGTCGCAGGCGCGGCGGGACCGGGCCCGGTCAGGTCCACCCGGGACCGCAACTCCTCCTGTACGCGTCTCGCCTCCGCCACGTCGGCGGGCGACACGTACGGCACCGTCACGATGCTCTTACCCACACGTGCATCCAGTTCCTTCCAGAGGGTGACGAGTGGAGGAAGGTCCGCTCCGATACCGGGCAGGGTGGACCTTCACCGAAGGACAAGACGTCAACGGCCACTTCAGGATGCGGTCGAGGCGATGGTGGGGTCAGCGGCGGGATCGCCGGCTTGCTGAAGCTGCTTCTCGAACATCACGAAGGTCCGCCGCCGGATGCCCTTAATCAGTGCCGCCTCCTCGGAGGTACAACTGCGCTTCGCGCCGACAGCCTGCTCGCCGATGGCGCGAACCCTTTCATAGAGGGCGAAGATCTCACCCTCGCCCCTCAGGTACCGCCCTCTCAACTGCTCGACGTGCTGGACGAAGGCATCAGCCGAGCGAACGTAGATCTCTCCGCCTATGCCGCCGATCACGTCGTCGACCAGATCGTCCGCTGGTCGCCAGCCGCCGGTCCTGCGGTCCAGCTTCCAAGCGGCGTAACTACCCTGCGGCGCGGCCACCAGCTTCACGGGCGTGTCGTAGTGCTCGAAATATGCGGGAAGCTCGTTGATTCCATCCAGCTTCCAGTGGCGCATGTAGGCAGCGGCGCTCGCACCGACGCAAGCCTCTGCGAGGGTGCCACCTTCGTCGAAGCCGTCATCTCGATTGACGTTTGCCACAAGCAGGCTCAGGAAGTCTTGGTCGCGACGCTCGGGTCGGCGGCGGGGTCACCGGCCTGTCGGAGCTGCTCCTCGAACATCACGAAGGTCCGCCGCCGGACGCCCCGGATCAGCGCCTGCTCCTGCGGCGTCGGGTACCGGCGTTCAGCTTGGAGCGTGTCCTCGATCGCCCGGACGGTTTCGTAGAGAGCGAAAATCGGCCCGTCGCCGCGGAGGTAGAGGCTTCTCTCAAGCTCGGTGAGCTGAACAAACTCTTCAGGGGAGACCTCATAGATCTCATCCCCGCCCTCGAACAGCACCTTGTCGATGAGGTTGTTGGCCTCGCGCCAGCCCCCGGTGTCCTTGGACAGCCTCCAGCCAGCCATACCACCGTCTGGGGTGGCGACCAACTTCACGGGAGAGTCGTAGTAGTTGAAGAACTTGGGTAGCGCCAAGCCTCTCACCGGCGTCACTGCGGCGGCACCTTCCCGACGTTCTCCTGCACTTTGCTCCAGTAGATGCTTTGCGCGCGCCGGAGGAGCCCGTCACGGATGGCGCGTTCTGTGTGTGTCAACGGCCTGCCATCACTCTCGGCAACCGCTTCCAGGTCACGTCGGACTTCATACAGCGCATGCTCCCATTCCGAGACCTCCTCGATCCCCGCGAGCTGCAGTCGAAGCTCTGCCATGTGGCCGTTCGACATCCGAAGGTTGAGCAAGAGGTCCCGGTAGCCGCTGTCCTGCGGATCTAGGAACCGGTCCTTGACATGGAGTATTACCACTGTCGGGTCGGCGCTCAGCCTTCCGAGCGCCTGATAGACAGCATCGATGGTGTCGAATTGCACTCTGGCACCCGCCAAGTCCTTGAGCTTGGACGCGTCGTTCTCGTACTCGACCAGCTTGTCGAGAACGCGGTCCCGATTCTTGGGTTCCTTTCGCCAATCGGGCGTGCCTTGGTCGGCAGCCAGGGCAACAGCGAGCGTGTTCAGCTCCGGTTGAGCTACCGCCGCCTGCGCGTACAGCTGATCGACGTATGCAAGGCGATACGCCTCGTCATCTCGTCGGGTTCTGTCGAACCCGAGCTGCAACCGCCGTTGGCCGCGCCTCGCAACTCGCTCGCCGAGTTCCCGCTGCTCTTCGCTGATCGGCGTCGGGTAGGGCTTCAGCGGCTCTGGGGCGATCACCGCCTCGGCGCCGCGTACGACTATGTCGTTGATGACCTCGCCGAGTACGTCGATGGCCTGCTGGTGACTCGCCAGGTGGTGCAGGGTCAGCGGCCGGGCGGTCAATGAGTTCGCGAGTTCCGGGGTCGCCAGGATCATCCGGACGAGGTCGGGTCGCTCCGCGAGCTGCCGCACCACCGTCTCGGCCAGCAACTCCTCCCGTCGCGGTGGCGCCTCCCAGCTCTGGTCGAGCATCCGCTGGACGCGCGGGTCTGCGAGCAGCCGGCTCAGGTCGTTCGCGGCGCTCTGATCGAGCCCGGGTACGAGCCGCCGTAGCGTCGGCACGTCGGCGTGCTGCGCCAGTTCGACGGGTGTCACCCCGGCGGCGAAGGCGGCGTCGAGATTCCCGGTCTCCGCGAGCGCGTCGCGCACGTAGAGCCCGGCGGCGATCCGGTCGGCGTGCGCCTGCCGGTGGTCCTCGCGTACCCGGGCCGGTTCCGGCTCGACGGACGGCGCGCTGCCCGGCATCGGTCCGTCGGCGTGGCGGTGGAAGGTGGTGGACTCGCCGAGCAGGTGGACGTGGTTGAAGTCCGGTACGTGGCCGTCGGCGATCGGTGGCGGGGCCGGCGGTCGTGGCGGCTCCGGGCGGGGAAGCGGCTCGGGCAGGACGTTGTAGGTGCCGGGCGGGCGGCCGGTGAGTGGCATCGGCCGGCCGTCGGGGCCGAGCACCAGAGCGTCGACGCCGACCACGTTGCTGCGGGCCGGTCGGCCGCTGTGGTGGTAGATCGGCCGGTTCGCCACCTCGCCCGTCTGCGGATCGAGGAAAAGGATCGTGCCGTCCTGGTTCAACGCCACCCACGCGTGCGAGCCGCCACCCTCGAAGCTGGTGATGAGGAACGCGTAGCTGCCGTGGCCGCCCGACGCGAGCTGCGCGTACAGGTCCCGGTACCCGCCGTCCACCAGCAGTTGCCGGTCGCGGCCGGTGATTCCGGGCCGATCCGGCGGGCAGAGGTTCTGGAACCGGCCGCCGGTCGTCTGCTCGACCCGCAGCGGTCCGTCCGCCTCGCCGCCCACCGGCCGGTTCACGTCGCCGTGCAGGTAACCGTCGAACGTCCGGGGCGCCGCGACGCGCGGCCGTCCGTGAACCCACGTCTCGAACAGCGACAGCGTGCAGTCGAGGCAGTTGATCCCCCGGGTGGCGTCGGCCGCCGGTCCGCCGTCGTTCGCGAGGCGGAACCAGCCACCGCGCCGGGGATCGGCGGTACGCGTCACGCTGCCGTCCGGATTGCGGGGCATCTGCCGTTCGAGGTCGGTCTGGTGCAGCGCGAGCGGAGGCCGGAGCCCTCCCCGGCGGCCGTAGGGCCGGGACCTGTCGATCGGCTCGGGATGGCCGTGACCGGTGAGCGCGGAGTGGTCGGCCGTCTCCACCGCGCCGACGGCGAGGTCCGCCACGTCGTCGTTGATGCGGTAGAAGTCGAGGTCGTCCTCGACCATCACCTCACGCGGCAGACGCTGGCCGGCACGGACCGCCTCCACCTCGTCGACGGCTCGGTAGTGCAGGCGTTCTCGCCGCCGGCCCTCCCACACGTGCCGGTCGGCGAGCTCGTGCCGCCCGGTTTGGCGCAGTTCGTGGGCCTGCATGAGGAGCCAACGCGCCGCCTCGTAATGCTGTTCGGCGAGATCACGCAGCTCCTTGATCTGCGCCTCCCGCCTGTTCTCCTCGTGCAAGGCACGCTGAGACTGCAGATAGCCCTGGTAGCGCCGCCGGTCCAAACCCTCCCGATCGGCTTTCAGCCGCGCGGCACGCTGCTCGGCGGTCTCACGGGGCCGCGACTGGACATGGGGCGGACCCGGGTGGGGCCCTGGCGAGTCGATGGGAGGGCGGTGCGGAGCCAACGAGTCCAGCAGCGGAAAGCGGGGATTCGGCCCCGGTCGGGGCTCGGGCCCGACGGCCGGCGCTCCCGGATTCGGGTGAAGGCTGACCGGTGAGACGGGAGCCGGTCCCGCCTGACCTCCGTTGCTGATAGGGGCGGGGCGGTCCGCCGTTGGTGGCGCCGTGGTCTGCGGGGGATCAGCAGGCGGTGCAGGAAGTGTCGCCGATGTGGCTGCCGCCTGAATCGGGCTGGTCGAGGACGGCGCGGCACTGTCGATCGGCGCCACGACCGGACCCGCACCGGCATGGACTCCGGGCCCGGGCAGGGACGGACCGGCGACGGGCGCGTCCGTGACCACCGAGGACAACGTGGGACTCGTGGCGGCTGTCAGAGGCGTCGTGCTGTGCGGAACGGCATCGGTCTGCGGCGTCACTGCGGAATCCGGCGCCGGGCGGGGCAGGTCCACGGCGAGCGGGTGCGGGCCGGCGGCTTGGGGCGTGACGTGTGTGGGTGTCACGGGAACGGCGCCCGCCATCGCGTCGCCGCTCTGGACGATCGGCTCGGCGACCCGCTGGGCCGGGATCAGTCCGACGGGGTCGGCGACGACCGGCACGTCCAGACCGACCGGCGACACCGTCAACCCGCTCAGCTGGCCGTCCAGGCGGCGTTGCAGTGCCGAGTCGGCCTGGTTGGTGGCGGAACCGGTCGCGCCGGAGGCCGCCGCACGCGCCAGATCCTCGAGTGACGGGCCCTGACCGGTCGCCAGACCCGCCGCGGTCTCGGCGAGCGTCTCGCCGGTTATCTCCCGCCCGAACCGCTCGCCGATCTCCGCGAACCGGCCATTGGCGTGCCGACCCAGCCCGGCCAGCGGCGCGACCGCGCCGCCGGCGAATCCGCCGAGCGCCGACGTGCTCACGTCGGCCAGGTCGAGGCCGTCCCGCCGGCCGGTGGAGTTCTGGTACGCCTGCGTGCCGAGGCTGGTGCCGGCCTCCTGGCCGGCCTCCAGCAGTCCGCCGATCGCAGCCCGCCGAGCCAGCGTGCGGACACCGGACTTGGCCACCTCCTTCGCGGCCCGCTCGCCCGCCTCCTTGAGGCCCTGCTTGACCGCCTTGCGGGCGAGCTGGGCCACCAGCCGCTTGAAGATCTGCTGCACCACGACCCGCGTGGCGGTGATCGCGGCGGCCGCCGCCGGTGAGGCGGCGCCCAGCGTGAGCACTGTGGCGACCGCCAGGGACAGCAACTCGACGACCAGGATGCCCAGCTCGATCCAGGCCTCCAGCTTCGCGCCCTCGATGTCGCAGCCGCAGGAGTCGACAAGCCGCGCCAGCTCGTCGGTGGCCGCGACCAGGACGTGCAGCGGCGCGTCCTGGCCCTCGGCGAGCTTGTGCCAGGCCGTGTCGAAGGCACCGGCGACCAGGCCGACTCCCCCGTAGCCGCTCTTCACCTCACCGGCGGCGGTGACCGCGTCGTCGCGCGGACGGGTCAGGACGCCTGCCACGCCGTACCACTGGTCGGCCAGGTCCCAGACGGCGCGCTCGTTGCCCTCCGGCCATTCGACGCCGACCACCCAGTCGAGCGCCTCGTAGATCCAGCCGGGCAGATCCCACGGGCAGAAGTCGAGCGGGTGCGGGATCGGGCTGGGCAGCATGCTCACGCGCGGATCCTCCGGTGGTCAGCGCCGGGGCCGATGGGGGTTGTGCCCTTGCTGCGGGATCTTCCCGAGGTCACGGGCGTTGCTCAGGTCCGTCTCCACGGTGGCCGTGACCGAGCGGACGACGTCCGACCCGAGCACCTCCAGCGAGCGGCCGAGAAGTTCCCACGCGCGCAGCAGCGTCTCGGCGTAGCCCTGGTAGTGCTTGTCGAACGCGGCGCCGATGTCGTCCCGGCCCCAGGGTCGCTGGGCGCTCGCGGCGGCGATCGGCTCGCCCGTCTCCCGTCGGGCCGCGCTCACCGCCCGCCCCGACAGCGCCAGGTCGGCACCGCCGCGCCGGGCGCGGTCCGGGTCCAGCCAGATCTCTCCCCCGGCCACCTGTCACTCGCCGCGGGCCAGCACGGAGTCGGCCCGGCCGAGCAGTGCGCCGAAGTCATGGGTACGCAGGAACTCGACCGACGGGGAACCCGGCGGCAGATAGCCGGAGACCAGTTCGCGGGTGGCGGTGGTCGCCGCGGTGGAGGCGCGCAGCACGGTCTCGGTGATCTTCCGGCTCAACGCCCGGGCGTCCCGGTCGTGGAACGCCGCCGGGCTCACCTCGACACTGATCAGCTCGCCTCGGGCGCCGACGACGGCGGTCACCTGGCCGTCGTCGGAGCGTTCGGTGACCCGCAGCTCGGCCAGCTTGGTCTGGAGTTCGTCCAAACCGGACCGCAGGCGCTGGTATTGGCCGTACACCTCGTCGAAGCGCGCGCGTAGTGCACGGTTCGCATCCCGGTCCGCACTCTCGGCCACCGTCGCTCCCCTTCCGTCACCGTGGGTAGGGCCGACCATACCGGGTGCCACGAAATCCGTGGGGTCCGGTAATTTCAGGTGGTGATCGAGCGACAGCAGGCCGAGCAGATCGCCTCGGTGTGGGCCCGGCGGGACTCCGACCGCCTCGGTTTTCCCTGCACGCCCGAGGTCGAGGAGTTCGACCTGGGCTACGTGGTGACGTCCACCGTGTCCACCGACGCCCGCGCGCTGCCCGGCGACCTGCCGACCACCGTGATCGACAAGGCGACCGGCGAGGTGTCCACCTGGCCTCGGGTGCCGACCGAGGCGGTCGAGCGGATGTACCGGCAACGGCGACCGGCCGAGCCGCGTGCGCCGCGTACCGTCGATCCGGCCGCCCAGCTGCTGCGTGAGCTGACCCGCCTGCCCACGCCCGGCGCGGCGGCGCACCTCACGCTCGACGGCCGGCAGCACGTCGCGCAGGGCGCGAAGGGCGACGTCGAGGTGCGCCACCATCCGCTCGTCCAGTCCTACCTGGACGAGCTACCCGCGGGGCATCTGGTGCGCGGTGGGGAGCGGCACGCCGAGATGATCGTCGTCTCCGACGCGCTGTACGAGCACGACCACCGCCGCGCCACCGAGGGCCTGCCCCCGTTGTCCCTTGAGGACGCACGGGACCTGCTCGGCACCGGCCGGATCGAGAGCTTCCGCATCCGCGAAGCGGGAGACCCGTTGGGCGGACAGGCGGATCTTCCCTGCGACTCGTGCGTCCGGTTCCTGGTGCGGTTCGCGGTACTGCCGTGGTCCGACCTCGCCTTCGTGGCGGAATGGCGGCCGGAGCCGCGCGAGGTCATCGAGCCCGGGCGGTTCCCCGACGAGGTCGCCCACGCCCTCATCGACGGCGGCTGGCAGATCAGCATGTTCAACGAGGCGCTCGCGATGGGCGCGATGACGGAGACGAGAGAGATCGCGGGGCAGCATCACCGGCATGAGGCCTTTCCCGCCGCCGAAGCGGCACTCACCGCGTTCCCGGCCGTCCTGAGCCGGCGACGCGGCCCCGGCGAGCAGGTCTGGATCAGTCGTTTCACCACGAATCCGCTCCGGGCCGCACACAGCGCCGACTCTCTCGCCGACTTCGCCGCGGTCATCGGCGCCCGCCTCTTCCCGCTCGGCAGCGAACGTCAGGAGAGCATCCTCGCGGTCGACGAGCACGGCCGGATCTTCGCCCTCGACCAGGCCGGCGAGTGGTTCCTCGGCGCCGACATCGACGCCGCCCTCACCACCCTGCTGCTCGGCCGCGCCCCCGCCCGGGTTCGCGAGGACGGCACCTGGTGAGGCCGCGAGTGATCAGAGGGCCACGCCGGTCAGCACCGTGACGCGCGGCTCGGTGTAGTCGTCCATGGCGCTGCGCAGCCCTTCGCGTCCGACGCCGGAGCCCTTCATTCCGCCGTACGGCATCTGGTCGGCCCGGTACGAGGGCACGTCCCCGACGATCACGCCGCCGACCTCGAGCGTGCGGGCGGCATCGAACGCCACGTCGAGCCGGCGGGTGAAGACACCGGCCTGCAGGCCGTACACGGAGTCGTTGACGGCGGCGAACGCGCCCCGGTCGTCGGCGACCGGGGCGACCACCAGTACCGGCCCGAACACCTCCTCGGCGCACACCTTCGCGTCGGCCGGCACGCCGCTGAGCACGGTGGGCGGGTAGGTGGCGCCGTCGCGCCGCCCGCCGGTCTCGATGACGGCGCCGGCGGCGACCGCCTCGTCCACCCAGGTCTCGACGCGCTGCGCCGCCTCGACCGACACCAACGGGCCGACGTCGGTCAGCTCGGAGCGCGGGTCGCCGGTGCGCAGCGCCTGCACCGCCGCGACGAGCCGGGGCAGGAAACCGTCGTAGAGCCATTCGTGCACGTAGACCCGCTGCACCGCGATGCACGACTGCCCGGCCTGGTAGTTGGAGAACGTGGCGATGCGGTGCGCGGCGAAGGTCAGGTCCTCGTCCGCGGCCCAGTCCTCGCAGATCACCACTGCGGCGTTGCCGCCGAGTTCCAGCGTGACGTGCTTGTCCGGCACGGCCCGGCGGATGGCCGCGCCGACCGGTCCGGAGCCGGTGAACGACACCACCGGCAGCCGCGGGTCGGCGACCAGTTCGGCGGCGCGCTCGTTCGGCAACGGCAGCACCGAGAACATGCCCTCGGGCAGGTCGGTCTCGGCCAGGATCTCGCCGAGCAGCAGCGCGCTGAGCGGGGTGGCCGGGGCCGGCTTGACCACGATCGGGGTGCCGACGGCGAGCGCCGGGGCGACCTTGTGGGCGACCAGATTGAGCGGGAAGTTGAACGGGGTGATGCCGAGCACCGGCCCGCGCGGCACCCGCCGGACCAGGGCGATCCGCCCTGTGGCGGCCGGGTCGGTGTCGAGCCGTTGCAGTTCGCCGGAGAATCGGCGGGCCTCCTCGGCAGCCCAGCGGAACGTGGAGATCGCGCGTCCCACCTCGGCCTTGGCCCACTTGACCGGCTTGCCGTTCTCGGCGGTGATCAGCGCGGCCACCTCGTCGGCCCGCTCGGCGAGCCGCCGGGAGACGTGGTCCAGGGCGGCCGCGCGGGCGTGCGCGGGCAGGGCCGCGGCCTCCGCCGCCACCCGGGCGGCGCCCGCGACGGCGGCTTCGACCTGGTCAGCCGTGGCGAGCGTGGTACGCCCCACCGGCTGCCCGTCGTACGGATGGGTGACGGTCAGCTCGTCCTCGCCGTGGGCGGGGCGACCGGCGACGTAGAAGGCTCTCGGCTCCACGACCGGCAGCCTAGACCACAGGCGCTCACGCGGAAACAGTTGCCCAAACCCTTGTCTGCCTCGGATTTAGTAGCCAAGATGGCAGTCAGATTGCGATAACCTCCGCTGACCCTCCCCCCGGCCACCTTCTCGGAGACTTCTGATGAGCGACCAGCAGCAGCTGCGCAACTTCGTCAACGGCGAGTACGTCGACCCGGTGGACGGCGGCTACGCCGACCTGATCGACCCGTGCACCGGCGAGGTCTTCGCCCAGGCCCCGGTCTCCGGCGCGGCGGACGTGGACGCGGCCATGAAGGCCGCCGCCGCCGCGTTCGAAACCTGGCGGGACACCACGCCGGCCGAGCGGCAGCGGGCTCTGCTGAAGTTCGCCGACGCGGTCGAGGCACGGGCCGCCGAACTGGTCGACGCGGAGGTGCGCAACACCGGCAAGCCCCGGCAGCTCACCACCGAGGAGGAGCTGCCGCCCGCGGTGGACGAGCTGCGCTTCTTCGCCGGCGCCGCGCGCCTGCTGGAGGGCCGCTCGGCCGGTGAGTACATGGCCGGGCACACCTCGTACGTGCGGCGCGAGCCGATCGGCGTCTGCGCCCAGGTGACGCCGTGGAACTACCCGCTGATGATGGCGGTCTGGAAGATCGCCCCGGCGCTGGCGGCGGGTAACGCGGTAGTACTGAAGCCGTCGGACACCACGCCGGTGTCGACGCTGCTGCTGGCCGAGATCGCCGCCGAACACCTGCCCCCGGGCGTGTTCAACGTGGTCTGCGGCGACCGCGACACCGGCCGTACGCTGGTCTCCCACCCGACCCCGCAGCTCGTGTCGATCACCGGGTCGACCCGCGCGGGCATGGAGGTCGCCGCCGCGGCGGCGCCGGACCTGAAGCGGACGCACCTGGAGCTGGGCGGCAAGGCCCCGGTGGTGATCTTCGACGACGCGGACGTGGCGGCGGCGGCCGAGGCGATCGCGATGGGCGGCTACTTCAACGCCGGGCAGGACTGCACGGCGGCGACCCGCGTGCTCACCGGGCCGGGCATCCACGAGGACTTCGTGGCCGCGCTCACCGAGCAGGCCCGCAACACCCGCACCGGCGGGCCGGACGACGCCGACGTGCTCTACGGCCCGCTGAACAACGCCAACCAGCTCGCCCGGGTCAGCGGATTCGTGGACCGGCTGCCGGACCACGCGAACGTCACCACCGGCGGTGCCCGGGTCGGCGAGCGCGGCTTCTTCTACGCCCCGACAGTGGTCTCCGGCGTACGCCAGGCCGACGAGATCATCCAGGACGAGGTGTTCGGGCCGGTCATCACCGTGCAGCGGTTCTCCGACGAGGACGAGGCGGTGCGCTGGGCGAACGGCGTCGACTACGGCCTGTCCGCCTCGGTGTGGACGCGCGACCACGGCCGGGCCATGCGGATGACCCGCCGGCTCGACTTCGGCTGCGTCTGGGTCAACACGCACATCCCGTTCGTCTCGGAGATGCCGCACGGCGGTTTCAAGCACTCCGGCCACGGCAAGGACCTGTCGGTCTACAGCCTGGAGGACTACACCCGGGTCAAGCACGTCATGCACAACATCGAGGGCTGATCGCCGATGGCCACCAGCGAGGAGCTGCACAAGCGCCGGGTCGAGGCCGTGGCGCGGGGCGTGGGCAGCACGATTCCCGCGTACGTGGACCGGGCGGGCGGCGGCACGATCACCGACGTGGACGGGCGGGAGTGGATCGACTTCGCCGCCGGCATCGCCGTCACCAACGTGGGCAACTCCGCGCCGCGCGTGGTCGAGGCGGTGCGCGCGCAGGTCGAACGGTTCACCCACACCTGTTTCATGGTCGCGCCGTACGAGTCGTACGTGGCGGTCTGCGAGCAGCTCAACGCGCTGACCCCGGGTGGTTTCGAGAAGCGCTCGGCGCTGTTCAACTCCGGCGCGGAGGCGGTGGAGAACGCGGTGAAGATCGCCCGGCACGCGACCGGGCGGCCGGCGGTGGTGGTGTTCGACCACGCGTACCACGGCCGGACCAACCTGACCATGGCGCTGACCGCGAAGAACATGCCGTACAAGCACCGGTTCGGTCCGTTCGCCGGCGAGGTCTACCGGGTGCCGATGTCGTACCCGCTGCGCGACGGCGGGCTGGACGGCGCCACCGCGGCGGCCCGCTCGATCGAGATGATCGAGAAGCAGGTGGGCGCGGAGAACGTGGCTGCGCTGCTCATCGAGCCGATCCAGGGCGAGGGCGGTTTCGTCGTACCCGCGCCGGGGTTCCTGCCGGCGTTGCGCGAGTGGGCGACGGCGGCCGGCGTGGTGTTTGTCGCCGACGAGATCCAGACCGGTTTCTGCCGCACCGGCGACTGGTTCGCCTGCACGGACGAGGGCGTCGAGCCGGACCTGATCACGCTGGCCAAGGGCATCGCGGGCGGCCTGCCGCTGGCGGCGGTGACCGGCCGGGCGGAGCTGATGGACGCGGTGCACGTCGGCGGCCTGGGCGGCACGTACGGCGGCAACCCGATCGCCTGCGCCGCCGCGCTCGCGTCGATCGAGACGATGCGGGAGCTGGACCTGGCCGCCGCCGCGCGCCGGATCGGCGCGGTGATGGGTGAGCGGCTGCGCGCGATCGCCGCCGGTGACCCGCGCGTCGCCGAGGTACGCGGCCGGGGCGCGATGCTCGCCGTGGAGATCGTGCAGCCCGGCACGCTGACCCCGGACCCGGCGGCCACGGCGGCGATCTCGGCGGCCTGCCACGCTGCCGGGCTGCTCACGCTGACCTGCGGCACCTACGGCAACGTGCTGCGGTTCCTGCCCCCGCTGGTCATCTCCGACGACGAGCTGGGCCGGGGACTGGACATCCTGGCGGCCGCCTTCGGCTGACCCCGGACGTGGAACACCATGGGCCCGATCTCCCCCAGGGCCGGCCCATGGTGTTCCACCCGGAGGATCAGCGGAGCAGCTCGACGGTGTTGCGCCGGACCAGGTTCTTGCCCGGTTCCCGGATGGCGTCCATGGCAGCGGTGTTGAGCAGCACGCAGCTCCCCGACGGCCCGGTGACGGTCACCGTCACCACCTTGTTGTTGTCCAGGTTCGTCACCCGCAGCCGGGTGCCCTGCGGGAACTGGCCGCTGGTGGCGGCCGGTGCTCCGCCCTCGGCGAAGAACGTGAGCGCGCCGGAGCAGACGCTGCCGCCGATCGGCTGCGCGGCGCCCGGACGGGTCTCACCCGGTTGGGCGCCGGGTGCCGGGGCGGCGGCGCCGTCGAGGCGTTCCACCACGTTGCGGCGGATGACGTTCTTGCCCGGCTCGCGTACCAGGTCCATGGCGGCGGCGTTCAGCAGCACGCAGCTCCCGGACGGCCCGGTCACGGTCACCGTGGCCACCTTGCGGTTGTCCAGGTTCGTCACCCGCAGCCGGGTGCCCACCGGGAATCTGTCGCTCGTCGCGGCCGGTGGTCCGCCCTCGGCCGAGAAGGTCACCGACCCGGCGCAGACCGAACGCCCGACCGGCGCGGTGTCCGCGAAACCCAGTCCGGTGCCCACCGAGACCGCCACCGTGGCGGTCACCGCCACGGTTGCCGCCATCACGTGCTTGCGCTGCACCCTCACGTTCTCTCCCGTCGTCGCTGTCGTTCGCCGCGTGGTACGGACGGGAGGGCCGGAACGTTCACCTGGCCTGATGGACTACAACGGACCGTAACGGGTGTGCGGCGCTCCGGTCATCAGTGCCCAGTACCTGTCGCCGTAGGACCAGTGCCACCACTCCGTCGGGTAGTTCACCATCCCCGCGCCGCTCAACGCCGCCACCAGCACGTTCCGGTTGCGCCACGCGCTCACCGGGATGTGCCGTGCGGCGGTGAAGCAGGCGTCGGCGCTCTCCTCCGGGGTGGCGTCGAGCGCGGTGCCCATGTCCAGCTCCACACCGTCGGCGTCGCACAGGGTGAGGTCGACTGCTCCGCCGGTGCTGTGCGGGGCCACCTCGACCGGCGAGACGAACTTGGTGGTCTCCCGGTGCAGCCGGTCCGCCGGCCAGTCCGGGTGACGCCGGCGCAGTTCGTCCCGGTAGCCGGTGAAGATGTCCAGCTGCGCCCGGTACGGCCGGTAGCCCTCGACCACGAGCAGGCGCAGCCCGGCCGGCAGCGCGCGCTGCGCGGCCAGCAACCGGTCCGCGACACCGCGCCGCACCCGGGCGTACGCCCCGGCGGGATCGGCGGCCCGCCCGTCCACCCGCAGTCCGGGCACGTCGCGCAGGTCCACCAGGGGTTCGCCGTCGTCCCGGCTGGACACCGCGGCGACCCGGGGGTCGGAGAGCAGGATCACGGCGTGCCCCCGGGGTGTTCGCGCGACGGCCGGGCCGCGTGCCGGGCGAAGGCGAGCGCGACGAGCCGGTCCACCACCTCGGGATACGCGACACCCGACTCGGCCCACACCTTCGGGTACATCGAGTGCGCGGTGAAGCCGGGCAGCGTGTTCAGCTCGTTGACGAACAGGTCGCCGGTGGTCTCGTCGTAGAGGAAGTCGACACGGGCCAGCCCCCAGCCGCCGATCGCGGTGAACGCCCGTACCGACAGGTCGCGGATCCGCTCGGTGACCTCGTCCGGCAGCGGCGCCGGGACGATCATCGGGTCGGCGTCGCCGAAGTACTTCTGCCGGTAGTCGAACCAGCCGCCCGCGACCCGGACCTCGCCGACCGCCGACGCCTCCGGCTGCCAGCCGCCGAGCACGCCACATTCCAGCTCCCGGCCGGTCACGCCCTGCTCGACGAGCACCACGTGGTCGTGCCGGAACGCCTCCTCCACGGCCGCCACCAGGTCGTCGCCGTCTGCCACCCGGGAGATGCCGATCGAGGAGCCCATGCGGGCCGGCTTGACGAACAGCGGTCCGCGCAGCCCCACCACCAGCTTCTCCGGGTCCGCCGCGGCCCGCCAGGTCGGTTCGTCGAACCAGACGTACGGCGTGGTCGGCACGTCCTCGGCCCGCAGCGCCCGCTTCATCGCCACCTTGTCCATGCCGACGGCGGAGGCGAGGATGCCGCACCCGACGTACGGCACGCCGAGCGATTCCAGCAGCCCCTGCACCACGCCGTCTTCGCCGTACGGGCCGTGCAGCACCGGGAACACCACGTCCAGCTCGGCGTGCACGGTGGCCGGGTCGTCGGCCGCGCTGACCGCCACGGTGCCGGCGGCTGCCCCGCGCCGCAGTTCCACCGCCTCCCCGGTGACCGGTAGCCGGTCGTCGATCGCCCGGCCGGCCGCCACGGTGCCGAGGTGCCGCGCGAGCACCGGCTCCGGCAGCAGCCGGATCCCGCCGGTACGCGTGATGCCGAGCGCCACCACGCGGTGCCCCCGCTCCGCCAGGGCCCGGGCCACGCCGAGCGCCGAGGCGCAGGAGACCTCGTGTTCCGCCGACGGGCCTCCGAACAGGACACCGATCCGCACTGTCGACCTCATGCCGCCACTCCCACAGTCATCGGGTCGCCCGCCAGCCGGGCCACCACTTCCGCTTCCACGTTTCCGCCGGTCAGCACCACGCCGACGGTCATCTGCCGCCGGCCCTCGGGCGGCCACGGCGCCCCGCCGCCGGAACGGGCGACGCCGCCCGCGCCGGCCACCTCGCCTAGGCGCAACGCGCCGGCCAGTCCGGCCGCGCCGGACGGCTCGACGAGCACCTTCAGGTCCAGCAGGAGCAGCCGGAACGCCTCGACGATCGCGTCGTCGTCGACCCGGACCACCCCCCGCACGGCGGTCCGGGCCACCGCGAACGGCAGGTCGCCGACGCACCCGGGCCGCAGCCCGTCGGCCAGGCTCGGCGCCGGGGCGACAGGTGTGGGTCGTCCGGCGGCCAGGCTGCGGGCGAGCGAGTCGCAGCCGACCGGCTCGACGCCGTACACCCGGATCGGCGTTCCGGCCGCGGCCAGGCAGGCACCGGCGATGCCGCCGCCCCCGCCCACCGGCACCACAAGCGCGTCCAGGGGCGTGCCGCGCCGCGCCGCCTCCTCGATCAGTTCCAGGCTGGCGCTGCCCTGTCCGGCCACCACGTCCGGGTGGTCGTACGCGTCGACGAGCGGGTGGCCCTCCACGTCGGCGATCCGCCGGGCGACGGCCAGACGCTCCTCGACAGTGGTGCCGGCCCGGACCACCCGGGCCCCGGCGGCCCGCGCCCGGTCCACCTTGACCGGCGCGGCGTCCACCGGCAGCACGACCGTCGCGGCCAGCCCGTGCCGGCGCGCGGCCAGCGCCACCGCGACGGCGTGGTTGCCGGTGCTCTGCGCGACCACGCCGGTGTGCCCGGCGGCGGCGAGCCGGCCCACCGCCAGCATCGCGCCGCGCATCTTGTACGAGCCGCCGTCCTGGAGGTTCTCCGCCTTGAGCAGGACGCGGGCGCCGGCCAGGCGGTCGATCGCCGGGCTGTGCAGCACCGGGGTACGCACCACCCGGCCGGACAGCGCGCGGGCGGCCTCCTCGACATGTGTGCGGTCCGGCAGCACCGGCGCGTCGGTTCGGGGCATGGTCTCTCCTTCGGGATTCGAGTGGACGCGGCGGCGCGGCAGGTCGAACAGCCAGTGCGCGCCGAGCGCGGTGAGGCAGCGGTGCACGGCGAGACTCAGTGCGAGCACGAGCGCGGTGAGCACGACCGGGTAGACGGTCACCAGCAGCGCCCGCGCGGGCCCGTCCAGCCCGGCCACCGGTGCGGCGAGGAGCCGGTCCAGCAGCGCCAGCACCGGCATGTGGATCACGTAGACACCAAGCGTGCGGCGGCCGAGCCGGGTCAGTACCGGACCGGCCAGGCGGTGCCGGGCCAGCCGGGCGGCGGCGGTCAGCCCGAACGCCACCGCGAGCACGGAGACGAGCAGGTACACGCCGGGCCAGCTCTGCGCGCCGGCCAGCGCCATGGCGGCCAGCGCGACCGCGTACGCGGCACCGGTGCCGGCGAGCCGCCGGGTGCTCGCGGCGTCCGCCCACCGCGTGAGGTACGGCCGCAGGTGCACACCGGCCAGGAAGAACACCAGGTTCTGGTAGACCTGCCCCCGGTTGCCGGGGCTGTCCAGCAGCCCGGTGGCCGCCACCGCGGACAGCGCGCCCGCAGCCATCAGCAGCACCGCCGGGTGGACCCGGCGCAGCGCCTTTGCGAGCACGAAGTAGAGCGCCAGCGCGTACAGGTACCACAGGTTCGAGGGCGTCACGGTGAGCTGGGCCAGCAGCTCACCCGGGTCGGTGGCCCGGTCGGTCGGGAAGCCGGGCGCCAGCGCCAGCAGCGCGGTGTGGACGAGCAGCCAGATCGCGTACAGGTAGAGGTTCCGGGCGATCCGGGACCGCCCGGACACCCGCCACGGGCGGGCCACCGCGTTCGCCGCGAAGACGCCGGAGATCGCGAAGAACAACGGCATCCGCAGCGGCAGCAACTGCTCGCCGAGCAGCCCCCACGCGCCCGGCACCGGCAGACCGACCCGCCAGTCGATACGCAGGTAGTCCTTGACGACGACGTGCCACAGCACCACGAGCACGATGCAGGCGCCCTTTGCCACGTCGGCCCAGACCACCCGGTCACCTGGTGGTGCGCTCCCCTCGGTACGCGTCGGCACTGCGGTCTCCTCTCCGGCCGTCTGCGAAAGGGAGGCGGCGGAGCCGGTCCCGTCCTCGGGCAGGTGTCATCGCGGGACGCCGCGACGGCGGCTCCCGGAGTTCGTGTGTGAGGTGGTCAGCCCACGCGGGGCAGGTGGACGTCGACCCGCAGGCCGCCGTCCTCACCCGGGCGGGCGGCGATGATGCCGCCGTGCGCCTGGGTGATGGAGCGGGCGATGGCCAGGCCGAGCCCGGCGCCGCCGCCCTGGTTGGTCCGGTCCCGGGCGAGGCGCCGGAAGGGTTCGAACAGCCCGTCGACCGCTTCGGCGGGCACGGCCTGCCCGCTGTTGGTGACGGTCAGCGCCGGGTCGCCGCCGACCGTGACGACGAGCCGGCCGCCCTCGCGGTTGTACTTGATGCCGTTCTCCACCAGGTTCGTGACCAGGCGTTCCAGCAGCACCCGCTCACCGGTCACGATCCGGGGCGACAGCCGGGACTCCACCGTCACACCCGCCTCGGCAGCCCGGTCGGCGTACGCGGCCAGCACGCCGGTGACGATCTGCTCCAGGCGCTGCGGGGTGGAGGACCGCAGGCCCTGGTCGCTCTCGCTGAGCGCGAGCAGCCCTTCGATCAGCCGCTCGTTGCGTTCGTTCGTGGCGAGCAGCTGGGCGGTCAGCAGTTCCAGTTGCTCGCCGGTGAGCGACTGGGCCATGCCGACCTCGATCAGGGTGCGCTGCACCGCCAGCGGCGTACGCAGCTCGTGCGAGGCGTTCGCGGCGAACCGCCGCTGTCCCTCGTACCCGGCGGTGACCCGGTCCAGCATGTCGTCGATCGCGCGGCTGAGCCCGGCCAGCTCGTCCCGGCCGCCGCGCCGGATGCGGTAGCCGAGGTTCTGCGGTCCCAGGTTCGCGATCGGAGCGGCCAGGTCGTGCACCGGGCGCAGGCACCAGCGGGCAGCGCCCCACACCGCGAGCCCGGCGGCCACCAGCACCAGCAACTCGATCAGTCGCGGCAGCAGCGGCACGAACGGACGGCCCGGCTCGCACACCGCGCCGATGGTGGCCAGGCCGCAGAACCACTGGGCCTGCCCCCACACCAGTTCGAGCAGCGACTTGACCATGTTGGGCACGAAGAACCCGGCGAGCAGGGCGAGCACCCCGACCAACAGGATGCGGCGGCGGGGGCTCACTCCGGCTCGCCGATCCGGTAGCCGGCCTTCGGCACGGTGTGGATGACCGACGGCTGGCCGAGCTTCTTGCGCAGGGTCATCACCGTCACCCGGACCGCGTTGGTGAACGGGTCGGCGAACTCGTCCCACGCCTGTTCCAGCAGCTCCTCGGCGCTCACCACCCGGCCGCCGGCCCGCATCAGCACGTGCAGGACGGCGAACTCCTTCGGGCTCAGCCCGAGCGGGCTGCCGTCCCGGGTCGCGGTGTGCCGGGCCACGTCGAGCACCACGCCGTGCCGCTCCAGCACCGGCGGCAGGGCCGGGGTGGAGCGGCGGCCCAGCGCCTGGACCCGCGCCACCAGCTCGGCGAACGCGAATGGCTTGGTCAGGTAGTCGTCGGCGCCCAGCCCGAGGCCGGCGACCCGGTCCCGGATGCCGGCGGCGGCGGTGAGCAGCAGCACGCGGGTACCGGCGTCGGACCCGGCCAGGCTGCGGCACACCTCGTCGCCGGTGGCGCCGGGCATGTCCCGGTCCAGCACCGCCACGTCGTACCGGTTGACCCCGATCCGTTCCAGCGCGCCGTCGCCGTCGTAGCAGACGTCGACCGCCATGGAGAACCGTCGCAGCCCCTCGGCGACCGTGTCCGCCAAGAGCCGCTCGTCGTCCGCCACCAGCACCCGCACCTTGCGCTCCCCCGTGTCTTTCCTCGTCGTCCGGCACACCTTCGCAGGCCGCAGTTAAGGGTTCTGTAAGCGTCCGCAGCAGCCATCCTCCACGCGGGCCACGCTGCGACAACCGGCGTCGAGCCGTCTGGGCCGTTCGTCCGGTCCGCGGGCAGCGCGCGCACTGCTGAAGTGACCCGGATCACGCATTGGCGCTCAGGCGTGAGGTGGGTCACGATGGGTGGAAGGAGGCGCTGGTGGCTGACCCGTGGCTCGCCCTGGAGTTCGGCGCGGATCCGGCGGAGCGGATCGCGCAGGTCGGTGCCGCCCACGAGGCGTTCCTCACCGCGGGAACCAC
Organism: Micromonospora sp. CA-248089; assembly: GCF_050948515.1. NCBI lineage: Bacteria > Bacillati > Actinomycetota > Actinomycetes > Micromonosporales > Micromonosporaceae > Micromonospora > Micromonospora sp. CA-248089. The sequence goes on along the minus strand of NZ_CP192016.1, from coordinate 1,019,159 downwards.
AGGCGGCGTCCGGGAGGTGGTCGCCCGCTCCTGGGAGCGGTCCGCGCTGCTCGACCCGGAGGCCACCGCGCCGGTCGACCTCACCGACGACGCGTTGGAGACCTACCGCGCCGCGCATCCGCTGGCCCGGGTGATGCCGCTGTTCCGCGACCTGCTCGGCGGCATCGCGCAGGACGGCGCGCACCTGATGGCGGTCTGCGACGCCGCCGGCCGGCTGCTCTGGGTGGAGGGCCACCCGGGGGTGCTGCGGCACGCCGAGCGGATGAACTTCGTACCGGGCGCCCGCTGGGACGAGGCGCACGCCGGCACGAACGCCCCCGGCACCGCCCTCGCCGTCGACCACGGCGTGCAGATCTTCGCCACCGAGCACTTCGTCCGGCCGGTGCAGCGCTGGACGTGCGCCGCCGCGCCGGTCCACGACCCGGTCAGCGGCGCGCTTCTGGGGGCCGTCGACATCACCGGCGGGGACCACCTGGCCAACCCGCAGAGCCTCGCGCTGGTGCGGGCGACCGCCCGGGCCGCCGAGGCGTTCCTGGCCGGGGCCGCGCCCACCGCGCCGGACGTGGCGTACGTGTCGGCGCTCGGGCGGGACGAGGCGGAGCTGCGCGTCGGCGGCCGGCGCATCCGGCTCGGCCGGCGGCACAGCGAGCTGCTGGTGCTGCTCGTCGACCATCCCGAGGGCCGCACCGGGGAACAGCTCGGCCTCGACCTCTACGGCGACGACAAGCGGCACCCGGTCACGCTGCGCGCCGAACTGTCCCGGCTGCGCCGCGTACTCGGCGAGGAACTGCTCGACTCCCGCCCGTACCGGCTGCGGCCGGCCGTGCGCGCGGACTTCCGTACCGTCACCGAACTGCTGGAGCGTGGCGATCCGGCGGCGGCGCTGCGCGCGTACCCCGGGCCCCTGCTACCCGGGTCGGACGCGCCGGGAGTCGCGCGACTGCGCCGCCTGGTCGACGGTCAGGTCCGCGCCGCCGTGCTGGCCGGCGCCGATCCGGGGCTGCTCGCGGCCTGGACCGCGACGGCGGCCGGTGGCGACGACCTGGCCGCCTGGCAGGCCCTGGCCCGGGCGCTGCCGCCGGGCGCGCCCCGCCGGCCGCTCGCGCTCGCGCGGGCCCGCCAGCTCGCCGAGGAGTACGCGCTGCCGCGCGCAACGTTCCTGCAACGTCCCGGAAACTAGCCTGCCCGCCATCCACCCCAGACGGACGGCGGAGGTACCCATGACGCGCTACGACGCCCCCACCCACTGGCAGTCCCGCTACGACCACTACATCGGCGGCGAGTACGTGAAGCCGCACGGTGGGAAGTACTTCGAGAACCCGACCCCGGTGACCGGCCAGACCTTCTGCGAGGTGGCCCGGGGCACCGCCGAGGACGTGGAGAAGGCGCTCGACGCGGCGCACGGCGCGGCCGACGCGTGGGGCCGCACCTCGGTCGCCGAACGCTCGCTGATCCTCAACCGGATCGCCGACCGCATGCAGGACAACCTGGAATCCCTCGCGATCGCCGAGACGTGGGAGAACGGCAAGCCGGTACGCGAGACTCTCGCCGCCGACATCCCGCTCGCGATCGACCACTTCCGCTACTTCGCCGGGGCGATCCGGGCGCAGGAGGGCTCGCTCGGCGAACTCGACGACGACACGGTCGCCTACCACTTCCACGAACCGCTGGGCGTGGTCGGGCAGATCATCCCGTGGAACTTCCCGATCCTCATGGCGGTGTGGAAGCTCGCCCCGGCGCTCGCCGCCGGCAACGCGGTGGTGCTCAAGCCGGCCGAGCAGACGCCCGCCTCGATCCACTACCTGCTCTCGCTGATCGGCGACCTGCTGCCGCCCGGCGTGCTGAACGTGGTCAACGGCTTCGGCGTCGAGGCGGGCAAGCCGCTGGCCTCCTCGTCGCGGGTGGCGAAGGTGGCGTTCACCGGGGAGACCACCACCGGGCGGCTGATCATGCAGTACGCCAGCGAGAACATCAGGCCGGTCACGCTGGAACTGGGTGGCAAGAGCCCGAACATCTTCTTCGACGACGTCAGCGCCGCGTCCGACGACTTCCGGGACAAGGCCCTCGAAGGCTTCACCATGTTCGCGCTCAACCAGGGCGAGGTGTGCACCTGCCCGTCCCGGGCGCTCATCCAGCAGGGCCACTACTCCGACTTCCTGGCCGCCGCCGTGGACCGGACGAAGGCGGTCAAGCAGGGGCACCCGCTGGACACCGACACGATGGTCGGCGCGCAGGCGTCGAACGACCAGCTGGAGAAAATCCTGTCCTACCTGGACATCGGGCGGCAGGAGGGCGCCAAGGTGCTGACCGGCGGCGAGCGGGCCGACCTGGGCGGAGAACTGTCCGGCGGCTACTACGTCCAGCCGACCATCTTCGAGGGCGACAACTCGATGCGAATCTTCCAGGAGGAGATCTTCGGCCCGGTCGTGTCGGTCACCTCCTTCGCCGACCTGGACGACGCCGTGAAGATCGCCAACGACACGCTGTACGGGCTCGGCGCGGGCGTGTGGACCCGGGACCTGAACACCGCGTACCGGGCCGGACGCGCCATCCAGGCCGGCCGGGTGTGGACGAACTGCTACCACGCCTACCCGGCGCACGCCGCGTTCGGCGGCTACAAGCAGTCCGGCATCGGCCGGGAGAACCACAAGATGATGCTGGAGCACTACCAGCAGACCAAGAACCTGCTGGTCAGCTACTCGCCGAAGAAGCTGGGCTTCTTCTGATGGGTGACACCGTGACAGTGACCCCCGCGGCGGCCGACCTGATCCGGTCGCTGCGGGGGCAGCACGGCCCACTGATGTTCCACCAGTCCGGCGGCTGCTGCGACGGCAGCGCCCCGATGTGCTATCCGGCCGGGGAGTTCCGCACCGGCGGCTCGGACGTGCTGCTCGCCTCGCTGGCCGTCGACGGCGTGCCCGAGCCGGTGGAGTTCTGGATGTCGAAGGCCCAGTGGGAGCTGTGGCAGCACACCCGGCTCACCGTCGACGTGGTGCCCGGCCGGGGCAGCGGCTTCTCCCTGGAGGCACCGGAGGGCGTCCGCTTCCTCATCCGGTCCCACCTGAACCGCTGATCTGTCCGAGATCTTGCAGCTCGCGGGTATCACGGCGGTGGGATGCTGACGCCGTCCACTTCGGAGTCCGCGTCCCACCACCGCTCGAGTCGCCACCGGGTCGCGTTCCGCCACCGCCCGACAGGAGACCGCTCATGAACCCGGTCCGACAGCCAGTGCTCGCCGCCGGCCTCACCGCCCTGGCCACCGCCGCCACGCTCGGGCTCGCGCCGGGCGCCGCCGTCGCCGCCCCGGCGGCCTCACCCCGCGTCTCCGTCAACTGGTTCGGCGCCGCCGACGTACGGGCGCACACCGCCACCGTCGGCGGCCGGTTCGACTGCGGCGCCGAGCGCGGCCTCGCGTACATCGAGGTGCACCTGGAGCAGCGGGCACGGCGCGGCACGGTCACCGGCTTCGGGTTCGGCGTGATCGGCGCGTGCACCGACGAGCGCACCGCCGGCACCTGGACCGCAACGATCCCCGCCGACCAGGGCAGTTTCCGTCCCGGCCGGGCCACCACGATCGCCCGCCTGGTGGTCGAGCCCAACTCGATCACCGAAACCACCGAACGCGTGCGCCTGCGCCCCCACTGCGCTCGCCCCTGACCCCACCCCCACCGCCCCCCTACCCCTCTCCCCCGCGATCTTGCAGTTAGCGCCCTCTCACCGGGGGATATGACCGGAATGCCGGGGCCGAAAGTGCAAGATCAACGGGGAGGGAGAGGGCGGCGGAGGTGGCGGGTCAGCGGTTGTCCAGAAGCGGCTGGGTGGGGTTCCACGGGGTTCCGGTTTCGGCGTCGTGGCGGCGGCGGGCTATCGCGGACAGCGCCTCCAGCACCACCCGGTTGCCCAGGTACGCGGTGATGTCGGCATGGTCGTACGGCGGCGCGACCTCGACCACGTCCAGCCCGACCACCGGCAGCTCGTAACAGACCCGGCGCACCGCGTCGAGCAGTTGCCGGGAGGTGAACCCGCCCGGCTCGGGTGTGCCGGTGCCGGGCGCCATGCCGGGGTCGACCACGTCCACGTCGACGGAGAGGAACACGCCCTCGCAATCGTCGGTCGCGATGCCGAACGCCTCGGTGAGGCAGGTGTCCAGGCCGCGCGCCACGATCTCGGTCATCTCGTACGAGCGCATCCGCTGCTCGGCCATCCAGGCCAGCGTGTCCGGGCCGGGCCAGTAGCCGCGCAGCCCGATCTGGAGGAAGCGGTCGCCGCGTACCGCGCCGGACTCGATGAGCCGGCGCATGGGCTGGCCGTGGCCGTGCAGCGAGCCGAACTCGACGTCGCCGGTGTCGGCGTGCGCGTCGAAGTGCACCAGCGACACCCGGCCGAGCCCGTGGTGCCGGGCCACGCCGGTGGCGTCGGGCAGCGCGATGGAGTGGTCGCCGCCGAGCACCACCGGGATCGCCCCGGCGGCGGCTACCGCGTGCACGGCGGTCTCCAGGGCGGCGAGCGAGCGTTCGATGTCGCCGCCGAACATCTCCACGTCGCCGGCGTCGTAGACGCACAGGTCCTTCAGCGCGTCCACGCGCAGCGCCAGCGACGGGCGGGAGCCGTCGTGCGGCAGGTAGCAGGCCTGCCGGATGGCGGACGGCCCGAACCGGGTGCCGGGCCGGTGCGAGGTGCCGCCGTCGAAGGGCGCCCCGATGATCACCACGTCCGCGTCGGCGTACGTGACCGGCTCCTCGACCGTGCACGGCGGCACGCCGAGGAACGTGATGTCGGGGCCGTACATCGGGCCGTACCGGGTCATCGTTCCTCCATCCCCCACGGCGAACCGTAGCCGGTGAGCAGGTCCAGGAAGGGGGTCGGCGGGAACGCCTCCGGGCCGAGCACGCCCGTGCCCGTCCACGCGCCGGTGGCGAGCAGTTCCAGCGCGACGACCGGGTTGACGGCGGTCTGCCAGACCACCGCCTGGTGGCCGTACTCGGCCATCGACCACTCGTTGTCGACCACGTGGTAGAGGTAGACGCGGCGCGGCCGGCCGTCCGGGCCTGTGCCGGTGACGTACGTGCCGGCGCAGGTCTTGCCGCTCATCCGGTCGCCGAGCGTGGCCGGGTCGGGCAGCGCGGCGGCCACCAGATCGCGCGGCGACACCTCGACCCCGCGTACGCGCACCGGCTGGGTCGAGTCCAGTCCGAGCTTGTGCAGCGTGCGCAGCACCTCGATGAACTCGGCGCCGAGGCCGTACTTGAAGGTGACCCGCTTCGCCGGCACCCAGCGCGGGATGAGCAGCACCTCCTCGTGCTCGACGTTGACGCACTCGACCGGGCCGATCCCGGCCGGGAAGTCGAAGACCTCCGGCTCGCTGAACGGCTCGGTGGTGAACCAGCCGCGCCCGGCCTCCCAGATCACCGGCGGGTTGAGGCACTCCTCGATGGTGGTCCAGATGGAGAACGAGGGCGCGAAGTCGTATCCGGCGACTGTCAGGTTCGCGCCGTCGCGTACCCCGATCTCGTCGATCTCGGCGAAGAGTTCGTCGGCGGCGTAGCGGGCGAAGACGTCGGACAGGCCCGGCTCGACGCCGATGCCGCACAGCGCGAGCCGCCCGGCGGCGGCCCACCGCTCCGCGACGGCGAACTGCTCGTCACCGAGCTTGACCCCGGTCTGGGCGTAGGGGTGCTCGGGGTGCGGCCGGGACAGCGACATGGCCATGTCGAGGTAGTCGGCCCCGGCGGCGAACGCGCCGTCGAAGATCGGCATGACGAAGCGCGGGTCGACCGCGTTGAGCACGTGCGTGATGCGGTGTTCCCGGCACAGCGCGGCCACCGCGTCGGCGGAGGAGGCGTCGACTGTGGCGGCGACGAACCGGTCGCCGTGCCCGGCGACGGCCCGCGCCGCGCGCGCCGGGTCGTGGTCCGCGACCACCATGAGGTCGAAGAAGGAACGGCGGGCGGCGATGGATACGGCGGCGGAGCCGACGCCACCGGCGCCGACGAGGAGGATACGCATCAGGAGTCGAACCCCAGTCCAAGACGGTCGAGAGTACGGAGCCAGAGGTTGCGCCGTCCGTCACGCGCGTCGGCGCGGGCGAGCGACCAGCGGGTGAGGTTGATGCCCACGGACCGGGCCGGTTCCGGCGGGAACGGCAGCGGCTTGCGGCGCACCAGGTCGAGCCGGGTCAGCGGGGTGTCGGTGCCGGACAGCAGGTCGAGCGTGACGCGGGCGCCGAACCGGGTCGCGCCGACGCCGAGCCCGGTGAACCCGGCCGCGTACGCCAGGCGTCCTTCGTACGCGGTGCCGAAGAACGCGCAGAACCGGGTGCAGGTGTCGATGACGCCACCCCAGCGGTGGCTGAACCGCAGCCCGTCGAGTTGCGGGAAGGTCGTGAAGAAGTGCGACGCCAGCGTGGTGAAGGTGGCCTCGCGCTGCTCCAGCGCGGGCGCCACCCGGTTGCCGTAGTGGTAGATCGCGTCGTAGCCGCCGAACAGGATCCGGTTGTCGGCGGTGAGCCGGTAGTAGTGGAACTGGTTACCGGTGTCGGCGAGGCCCTGCCGGTGCCGCCAGCCGATCGCGTCGCGCTGCGCGGCCGTCAGCGGCTCGGTCATCAGCGCGTAGTCGTAGACCGGGACGACCCAGGAGCGCAGCCGGCGCAGCAGCGGCGGGAACGCGTTGGTGGCGAGGACGACCTGCCGCGCCCGGACCGAGCCGGGCGCCGCGTCCGCGCCGCCCGACGTCCGGGCGAGCAGCGCGGCGCCGTCGCGGGCCAGGCCGGTGACGCGGGTGTGCTCGTGCACGCGTACGCCCAGGTCGAGCGCGGCCCGGCGCAGTCCCCAGGCGAGCTTCGCCGGGTCGAGCAGGGCCACCCGGTCGGCGTCCCACATCCCGCCCAGGTACGTCGGCGACGCCACCTCGGCGCGTACCTCGTCGCGGTCGAGCAGCCGCACGTCGTGGCCGTACCGGCGGGCCAGCTCGGCGTCGGCGGCGAGCCCGTCGAGCTGGTACGGCTCGACCGCCACCGCCAGTTCCCCGGTGCGTTCGAAGTCGCAGTCGATGTCGTACTTCGCCACGGTGGCGGCGATGGCGTCCAGGTTCTCCCGGCCCAGCCGTTCCAGCTCGCCGATCTCGCCGGGGAACCGCTCGACGCCGTTGGCGAGCCCGTGGGTCAGCGACGCGGCGCAGAACCCGCCGTTGCGCCCGGACGCCGCCCAGCCGCAGGTGCCCGCGTCGACGAGCAGCACGTCACGGTCCGGGTCGGCCTCCTTTGCGAGCAGCGCGGTCCACAGTCCGGCGTACCCGCCGCCGACCACGAGCAGGTCGGCGGCGTGCGCACCGGACAGCGACGGCAGCGCGTCGGGGCGCTCCGGGCGGTCCAGCCAGTACGACACGGGCGCGGCGTCGGCCAGCGCCCGGCCGGTATGCGGGAGTGTCATGGCTTGCCCGCCGGTGTGGCGACCACCGCGAGGGCGGCCCGTCGTGCCCGCCGCCCGCGCAGCGAGGTGGCCCCCACCAGCAGCAACGCGATCACGAACATGGCCGTGCCGATCACGTTGACCTGCGGCGGGATGCCCCGCTGGGAGGCGCCCCAGACGTACATGGGGAACGTGACAGTGGTGCCGGCGTTGAAGTTCGTGATGATGAAGTCGTCGAAGCTGAGCGAGAACGCCAGCAGCGCGGCGGCCACGATGCCGGGTAGCACGAGCGGCAGCGTGATCCGCCGGAACGTCTGCCACTCGCTGGCGTACAGGTCCATCGCGGCTTCCTCCAGCCGCCGGTCCATGCCGGAGAGCCGGGCCTTCACGGTGACCACGACGAACGACATGCAGAACATGACGTGCGCGATGACGATGGTCCAGAAGCCCTGCGGCACCCCGGCGGCGACGAAGAGGGCGAGCAGCGAGGTGCCCATCACCAGTTCCGGGGTGGCCATCGGCAGGAAGATCAGGCCGTTGAGCCCGGACCGGCCGCGGAAGCTGTGCCGGACCAGGGCGAACGCCATCAGCGTGCCGAGGAGCGTGGAGACGACGGTGGCGATGAGCCCGATCTGCATGCTGCGCACCACGGCGTCGCACATGTCCGAGGTGGCGCAGGGCTGCTTCCAGTTGTCGAGCGTGAACTCGTTGAAGTCGTAGGAGAGCCGGCTGGAGGGCCGGTTGAAGGAGAGCCCGGCGACCACCATGATCGGCAGCGTCAGGTAGCCGAGCACGAGCAGTGCCACGCCCATCACCCACCGGTCGGCGAGCCAGCGCTTCAGTTTGCTCACAGGACGTCCTCCGTTCCCGCGCGGCGCAGGTAGACGAAGACGATCGCCAGGATCGCGGCCATCAGCAGGAACGACAGCGCCGCGCCCTGCGGGTAGTCCAGCCGGACCAGGAACGCCGAGTCGATGACGTTGCCGATCATGTACTCGTTCGGCGTACCGAGCAGCTCGGCGTTGATGTAGTCACCGGTGGCCGGGATGAAGAACAGCAGCGTGCCGGCGATCAGGCCGGGCATCGACAGCGGCAGCGTCACCTTGGCGAACGCGCGCAGCGGGCTCGCGTACAGGTCGCTCGCCGCTTCCAGCAGCCGGGGATCGAGCCGCTCCAGGCTCGCGTACAGCGGCAGCACCAGGAACGGCAGGAAGTTGTACGTCAGGCCGAGCACCACGGCGATCGGGGTGGCCAGCAGCCGGCCGTCCGGTCCGAGCAGGTGCACGTCGCGCAGCAGCCCGACCAGCGCGCCGTTGTCCGACAGGATGGTCTTCCAGGCCAGCGTGCGCACCAGGAAGCTGGTGAACATCGGCGCGACCACGGCGACCAGCAGCAGGTTCTTCCACCGGCCGGCCTTCTGCGCGATCGCGTACGCCAGCGGGTAGCCCATCAGCAGCGCGAGCACCAGCGCGATGGCCGAGTAGAGGAACGACCGGGAGAACTGCGGCCAGTACGCCTGCAACGCGTCCGGGTAGTTGCTGAACGCCCAGGTCATGGCGTACCCGGTGGAGAGCGACCCGGCCGGGTCGTAGAGGCTGGCCGAGGCGAGCTGCACGAGCGGGAGCGCGAAGAAGACGAGCAGCCAGGCCGCGCCGGGCAGCAGCAACAGGTACGGCAGGAGCCGGTTGCGCCCGCGCCGCACCGGCGGCGTCGCCGGTTTCCCGGCGGAGGTCGGTACGTGGGCCAGCGCGCTCATGCCGCCACTCCGACAATTCGCTCGCTCATGCCGACGCACCCACCGGCGGCTCGTCGAGCAGCGGCGCGGTCTGGTCGTCCTCACCGGCGGCCCGGGGCAGCAGGAACGCGTGCCGCGGGTCCCAGTGCGCGGTCACCGCCGTGCCGACCGCCAGCTGACCGCCCAGCCCGCTGTTCGCGGCGAACGCGGTCAGCTCGCTGCCCCACGCGGTGCGCACCAGGTACTGGGTGCTCACCCCGACGTAGGAGGCGTCGCTGACCACGCCGCCGACGTGCTGGTGCCCGGCCGGTACCCGGTCCGGGCTCTCGACCAGGTGCAGCTTTTCGGGACGTACGCCGAGGAAGGCCGGCCCGTCGGTGAGCCGGGCCCGGCCGGCGGGCACCGAGAAGCGCGAGCCGTGCGCCGTGACCAGCACGTCGTCGGCGGCGCGGCCGCCGGCTTCGGCGGCGAGCAGATTGGACTGGCCGAGGAAGTTCGCGACGAACGCGGTGGCCGGGTACTCGTAGATGTCGGCGGGCGCGCCGAGCTGTTCGATCCGGCCGGCGTTCATCACCGCGACCGTGTCGGCCATCGTCATGGCCTCCTCCTGGTCGTGGGTGACGTGCACGAAGGTGATGCCGACCTCGGTCTGGATCCGCTTCAGCTCGATCTGCATCTGCCGGCGCAGCTTCAGGTCGAGCGCGCCGAGCGGCTCGTCGAGCAGCAGCACCTGCGGGTGGTTGATGAGTGCGCGGGCCAGCGCGACGCGCTGCTGCTGGCCGCCGGAGAGCTGGGCCGGGCGGCGCCGGCCGTACCCCTCGAGCTGGACCAGCGCGAGCATCCGTTCGACCTGGTCGCCCACCTTGCGGATGCCGCGGCGGCGCAGCCCGAACGCCACGTTCTCGTGGATGTCCAGGTGCGGGAAGAGGGCGTAGCTCTGGAAGACGGTGTTGACCGGCCGCTTGTACGGCCGCAGCCCGGCGATGTCCTGCTCGCCGAGCAGCACCTTTCCGCTCGTCGGCTGCTCCAGCCCGGCGATCATCCGCAGCGTGGTGGTCTTGCCGCAGCCGGATGCGCCGAGCAGGGCGAAGAACGAACCCTGCGGGATGGTCAGGGTGAGGTCGTCGACGGCGGTGAAGACGCCGAACCGCTTGGTCAGGTCGACCAGCCGCAGGTCGCCGGCCGGAGTCTGCTGCCCCTTCACGCGCCGATCACCTGCTGGAACTTGGTCTCGTACTCCTTCTCCTGCGCCTCGTCGAGCGCCATGAAGACCTTGGCCTTGGACAGCATCGTGTCGTCCGGGAAGATCAGCGGGTTGCTCGCCAGGTCCGGGTCGATCTTCTCCATCTCGGCCTGCGCGCCCTGCACCGGGCAGATGTAGTTGACGTACGCGGCCAGCTTCGCCGCCACCGCCGGGTCGTAGTAGTGGTTCATCAACGCCTCGGCGTTGGCCTTGTGGGTGGCCTTGTTCGGCACCAGCATGTTGTCCGACCAGAGCATCACGCCGGACTCGGGCACCACGAACTTGATTTTCTCGTCGTCGAAGCCGAGCTGGACCACGTCGCCGGACCAGCCGATGCACGCGGCGATGTCGCCCTTGGCCAGGTCGGGCGCGTAGTCGTTGCCGGTGAAGCGCCGGATCTGTTTGCTGTCCACGGCCTTCTTGAGCTTGTTCAGCGCGTCGTCGAACTGGGCCGAGGTGAACTTGGCCGGGTCGTGGCCGAGCGACTGCAGCAGCAGGCCGATGGTGTCGCGCATCTCCGACAGCACGGTCACCTTGCCCTTGAGGTCCGGGCGGGTGAGCAGCTCGTCGACGGTGCGGATCTCCTTGGTGACGTTCGCGTTGTACGCGAGCCCGGCCAGGCCGGACTGCCACGGGACGGCGAGCTGGGTCTCGGCGTCGAAGGAGCGACCGCGCAGCGACTGCAGCAGGTTCGCCTCGACGTTGGGCATCTTCGACTTGTCGAGCTTCTGCACCCAGCCGAGGCGGATCACCCGGGCGGCCATCCAGTCGGTGAGGACCATGATGTCCCGGCCGGTGCTCTGACAGCCGGCGAGCTGGTTGCGTACCTTGCCGAAGAACTCGTTGTTGTCGTTGACGTCCTCGGTGTACGTCACCTGGATGCCCGAGGCGGCGACGAAGGCGTCGAGCGTGGGGCGCTTGGACTCGTCCTTCTCGTCGGTGTCCATGTACTGCGGCCAGTTCGAGAAGGCGACCTTCTTCTCGGTGGCGGAGAGATCCTCGCTCTTGCACCCGGCTTCGGTCTGCTGGGCGCCCTTGGTCCCGCAGCCGGCCAGGGTGCCCGCGGTGGCGAGCAGTGCGGCCGAGCCGACGGTCCCGGTGAGCAGACCACGCCGGGTGAGGGTCCGAAGGGGACTACGCATGTGACGACTCCTTGAGGGGGCATCGTCGGCGGCGGGACGGGGGGCGGCGCGCCGGCGGGAGGGTCAGTGGCGATGGACGACTGATCCTGACATGAGAAAACCTCTCTCACAAGGGATTCCGTTGCGGGAATAGCCACTCGCCACGAAATACGCCAGACTGCGCGGGGCACTACGATCGATCCGGGGAATCGGACACAAGGAGCGTCGATGGTCAACCGGCACCAGGAGAACTCCAACGGCGGCCGTCGGGTCACCGTGCGTGAAGGATCCAATCACGCTCTGCTCGACGACGTGGCCAAGCAGATCATCGAGCAGCTCCAGGAGGACGGGCGCCGCCCGTACGCGAGCATCGGCAAGGCGGTCGGCCTCTCCGAGGCGGCGGTACGGCAGCGGGTGCAGCGGCTGCTCGACGCGGGCGTCATGCAGATCGTCGCGGTCACCGATCCGCTCCAGCTCGGCTTCCCCCGCCAGGCCATGATCGGGCTGCGCACCGACGGCGACCTGGAGTCCGTCGCCGACCGGCTGGCCGAGTTCGAGGAGATCGACTACGTGGTGATCACCGCCGGCTCGTTCGACCTGCTGGCCGAGGTGGTCTGCCGCAACGACGAGCACCTGCTGGAGATCCTGCAGAAGCTGCGCGGCGTCCCCGGGGTGCTCTCCACCGAGGCGTTCGTCTACCTGAAGCTGCGCAAGCAGACCTACAGCTGGGGCACCGCCTGATGCGGATTCCGTTGACACAGCAGTAATGCGGCGCTGAATCCGTCGCGCTGAGGCTTTTTCACTTGCCTTATCGGCATCGCCTGTGGGATAACCGTGGGCAGAGCGGCCGGTGTCACCCCTGACCGGCCCGAGACCCGATGGGGCTGACATGGCCAACGCCACCGACCACCTGTGGATGCACTTCACCCGCATGGCGAGCTACCCGACCGGCGAGGTTCCGACAATCGTCCGGGGCGAGGGCGCGTACGTCTGGGACGCGCAGGGCCGCCGCTACCTGGACGGACTGGCCGGGCTGTTCGTCGTCAACGCCGGCCACGGCCGCACCGAGCTGGCCGAGGCCGCCGCCAAGCAGGCCGGCGAGCTGGCCTACTTCCCGCTCTGGTCGTACGCCCACCCGAAGGCCGTCGAGCTGGCCGAGAAGATCGCCACGCTCACGCCCGGCGACCTGAACCGGGTCTTCTTCACCACCGGCGGCTCGGAGGCCGTCGAGGCGGCGTGGAAGCTGGCCCGGGCCTACTTCAAGCGCACCGGCAAGCCCACCAAGCACAAGGTGGTCAGCCGCTACATCGCCTACCACGGCACCTCGATGGGCGCACTGTCGATCACCGGCCTGCCCGGCATCAAGACCGACTTCGAGCCGCTGGTGCCGGGTGGCATCAAGGTGCCGAACACCAACTTCTACCGGGCCCCCGAGCACGGCGACGACGCCGAGGCGTTCGGCCGCTGGGCCGCCGAGGAGATCGGCCGGGCGATCGAGCGGGAGGGACCGGAGACGGTCGCCGCCGTCTTCCTGGAGCCGGTGCAGAACTCCGGCGGCTGCTTCCCGCCGCCGCCCGGCTACTTCGAGCGGGTACGCGAGATCTGCGACGCGTACGACGTGCTGCTGGTCAGCGACGAGGTGATCTGCTCCTGGGGCCGGCTCGGCGAGTACTTCGGCGCCGTCCGGTACGGCTACCAGCCGGACATCATCACCACCGCCAAGGGCATCACCTCCGGCTACGCCCCACTCGGCGCCATGATCGCCAGCGAGCGGCTGATGGAACCGTTCCTCACCGAGACCGGCATGTTCGCGCACGGCGTCACGTTCGGCGGCCACCCGGTCTCCTGCGCCGTCGCGCTGGCCAACCTGGAGGTGTTCGCCCGGGAGGACCTGATCGGGCACGTCCGGGCCAACGAGGGCGCGTTCCGGTCCACCCTGGAGAAGCTGCACGACCTGCCGATCGTCGGCGACGTCCGCGGTGACGGCTACTTCTACGGCATCGAGCTGGTCAAGGACAAGACGACCCGGGAGACGTTCGACGAGGCCGAGTCCGAGCGGCTGCTGCGCGGCTTCCTGTCCACCGCGCTGTTCGACGCCGGGCTCTACTGCCGGGCCGACGACCGCGGCGACCCGGTGGTGCAGCTCGCCCCGCCGCTGATCGCCGACCAGCAGCACTTCGACGAGATCGAGCAGATCCTGCGCGCGGTGCTGACCGAGGCATGGTCGCGGCTCTGACCCGATGACCGGCTACCAACAGCTGTCGTACTGGCTGTCCGGCCTGGACGAGCCGCTGACACCACGACCCGGGTTGCCCGGCGACACGGACGCCGACGTGGCGATCGTGGGCGCCGGGTACACCGGGCTGTGGACGGCGTACTACCTGGCCCGGGCCGATCCCACGTTGCGCGTCGTCGTGCTGGAACGGGAGATCGCCGGGTACGGCGCCTCCGGGCGCAACGGCGGCTGGTGCTCGGCGCTGTTCCCCACCTCACTGCCGGCGCTGGCCCGGCGGCACGGCCGGGACCGGGCACTGGCCATGCAGCGGGCCATGCACGACACCGTCGCCGAGGTGGGGCGGGTCGCCGCCGCCGAGGGCATCGACTGCGACTGGCAGGCCGGCGGCACGGTGACGCTGGCCCGCAGCGAGGCCCAGCTCGGCCGGGCCCGCGCCGAGGTCGCCCAGGCCCACACGCACGGGCTCACCGACGACGACCTGACGCTGCTCGACGCCGCCGAGGCCGCCGCGCGCTGCAACGCCGAGGGGGTACGCGGCGGCACGTACACCCCGCACTGCGCGGCGGTGCACCCGGCGAAGCTGGTCCGGGGCCTCGCCCGGGCGGTGGAGCGCCGGGGCGTACGCATCCACGAGCGGACACCGGTCACCGCGGTGCGGCCCGGCGCGGCGGTCACACCGGCGGGCGTGGTCCGGGCACCGGTGGTGGTCCGCGCGACGGAGGGCTACACACCGGGGCTGTCCGGCCAGCGGCGCACCGTGGCGCCCGTCTACTCGCTGATGGTCGCCACCCCGCCGCTGCCCGAGGAGACCTGGGCACGGATCGGGCTGGCGCAGCGGGAGACGTTCTCCGACTACCGGCACGTCATCGTGTACGGCCAGCGCACCGCCGACGGCCGCCTGGCGTTCGGCGGGCGGGGCGCGCCCTACCACTACGCCTCCCGGGTCCGGCCCGGATTCGACAGGGAGCCCCGGGTGTTCACGGCGCTGCGCCGCGCGCTCGCGGACCTGTTCCCGGTCCTCGGGCCGGAGGTGCCGGTGACGCACGCCTGGGGCGGGCCGCTCGGCGTGGCCCGGGACTGGGCCGCGTCGGTGGGGCTGGACCGCAGCACCGGGCTCGCCTGGGCCGGCGGCTACGTCGGCGACGGCGTCGGCACCAGCAACCTCGCCGGCCGTACGCTGGCCGACCTGATCCGGGGCGTGGAGAGCGACCTGACGGCGCTGCCCTGGGTGGGCCACCGCTCCCCACGCTGGGAACCGGAGCCGCTGCGCTGGCTCGCCATGAACGCCGGCCTGCGGGTGATGTCCTCAGCCGACCGGAGAGAGCACCGCACGTCCCGCCCGTCCCGCCGAGCCGAGGCCTTCAACCGCTTCCTGGGCCACTGACCGCACCCGGTCCCCCCGCCCGGCACCCCGCCCCGTTGATCATGAAGTTGGCGGCACTCAGGGAGATCGAAAACGCCGTCAACCTCATGATCGACCGAAAAGCCTGACGGCGGGTCAGTGGTGGGGCGGGATGACCCGGAGGTGGCCTCGGCGGCCCTGCTGGTGGGGGGCCTGGGGCTTGCTGGTGGGCTCGTCCTCGGGAGGACGGGGCGGGGCCGGGCGCGCCGCTTCGCGTACCGCCTCGGCCAGCGCCACCAGGTCGTCCGTGGTGGGCGGCGGCGCCTCGAACTCGCCCTCGTGCCGCACCACGTCCCAGCCGCGCGGGGCGGTCAGGTTGCGGGCGTGCGGCTCACACAGGTCGTACGTGTGCGGTTCGGCGAACGCGGCGAGCGGGCCCACCACCGCCGTCGACTCGTTGTAGACATAGGTCAATGTGGCGACCGCTTGCCGGGGGCAGCCGTTACGGGAGCAGCGCCGTGGTGACCTCACGGCGGCAGGGTATCCCCATTACCGGGTCCGGCGCACCGCTTCGCGTTACGACACGCCCGTCATGGTGATCACAATTCCTCCGATCGGCGCACCGGCACGCCGGACGGCCGCGCGACAGCGGGTGGACCGTCGCCCCGGGCTACCCTGTCCGTCATGACGAGCCCGCAGAACCGCCGCCCCGGCTCCGGCCGGCGCACCCACCGCGACCGGCACGGTCGCGGGCTGCGCGGGCGGCTGGTGCCGGCCACCGTGCCACTGGCCCGGACGAAGGCCGAGGTCTTCGACGATCTGGTGCTCGACACGGTGGAGACGCTCGAACGCCGGTTCGCCAAGGAGCTGGCCGGTGTGGAGTTCGCGGTCGAGGACGTCCCGCCGGACCTGAACGTCTACGACTCGGACGTGCTGGAGGACGGCGAGGTGCCGCTCGCCCGGCTGCTGCCCGGGCGGCCGGGCCGCCAGGAGGTGCCGCCGCGCATCGTGCTCTACCGGCGGCCGCTGGAGTTCCGCGCGATGGACCGTGAGGACCTCGCCGACCTGGTGCACGACGTGATCATCGAGCAGGTGGCGAATCTGCTCGGGGTCGATCCGGACGAGCTGGCCTGACCGGTCGCCGGGGGCCGGCCGGTGGGCGCCGCCACCCGGCCGGACGCTCCGGCCGGACGGCGACCCGGGTCCGGAGCGGCCCCCACCGCCCCGTGGACCCGTACGTCGATCAGGCGGCGACCCGCCGCTTGAGCTTGCGCCGCTCCCGCTCGGAGAGGCCACCCCAGATTCCGAACCGCTCGTCGTGACCGAGCGCGTACTCCAGGCATTCCGTCTTCACTTCGCACCGCGAGCAGATGCGCTTCGCCTCGCGGGTCGAGCCGCCCTTCTCGGGAAAGAACGCCTCCGGGTCGGTCTGCGAGCAGAGCGCTCGCTCCTGCCACTCCGGCGCGTTCCCGAGCAGGTCGGCCACCTCGAGCTGGCCGTCCATCGATTGCCTCCTTGTCGCGCACCGGCGTCATTCGCCGCTGCAACCCCCCACGCGAAAGGCGTGCCTGTCCGTACGGTCACCATTTGTTGCGTTCCGTGCGAACAACCCCATTCAAATTACACGCGTGTAATGCGTGCGCCGTCAAGCCAAACTTGATAATGGAGTCGCCCTCCCGACACGTCCGGGACGACCGCCGCGGTCGCCCGTAGCCTCGCAACCTGCCCTATCGATTCAGACCCCGGACGAGTAACGCCCTCCCCGGCGAGTTGCCGGAAGTTTTCTGCCGTGGCGCATCGCCGGCAGGCCGGCCGGACGCCCCCGCCGGCCGCTCGTACCAAGATCAGAATTGGTGGGGCAAAGGGTAACCCGCTTCCCGCGACACCGCCCGTCGAGCCGTCCAACGCCGAGCGCGCCCCGTCCACATGGTGGACGGGGCGCGGGTTCCGAGATGACTGACGGATCAGTCCAAGCGGGCTGGTGAGCTGGTGGGCCAGACGAATTCGGCGACCGACCCGCCGGTGACCGAGATCGCCCCGGCGGACGTGTGGTCGTCCCACCAAACGGTATACACACCCGCCTCCAGGTCCGGGTAGACGGCACTGTGGAACACCCCGTCCCGGACGTGCCGCTCACGTACGGCGGAGTGGGTCCGCGGACCGTCGAGGTCCACCCGACTGATCTCGATCTCCCGGCCGTGCAGGTCCCGCCCGGTGTGGATGATCAGCGCGCCCCGATCGCCGCCGAGATCGAGCACGACGCTTCCGACCTCCGACGGGCCGAGATCGTGATGGTGTGACATCAGCCGCCTCCCGTCAGGACTTCTTCGCCTGCGGGTTGCCGAACCCGTCGTACGGCGTGCCGAGGAACGGGAAGTCGGCCAGGAACGGCGCGGTGACGTCGGCCGCGCTCAGGCCGGGCGTCACCGCCGCGGCGGCGGCGTCCGGGCGGAACGTCTTGTCGACGAGCGGCACGGTCAGCCCGGCGATGGCGCGCAGCGCGATGGTCACCACGTCGTCGGCGGGACGGCGGCCGTTGGGGAAACCGGCCAGGTCGCCGCCGAGCACGCCGAACCGGTCCGGCGTGCGGCTGGGCCGGATCGCCGTGTTCAGCCGCAACATGTCCGCCTGCACGTCGCCCGTGGTGTTGGCGAAGCCGTCGATCAGTCCGGCCGGGACGCCGGTGAGCAGGATCGCCACCAGGTCGGCGCGCGGCTTCTTGGACTTGTTGAGCGCGTCCAGATTGGGGAACACACCCGGGTAGAGCGCCGGCAGCAGCGCGGCCAGCTCGGGCCGCTCGACGAACCCGGCGAACCGCTTGTCCTCCGACGGCGGCAGCGTGTTCCAGACATCCTTCTTGGACATCGGCACGATGACCTCGTTGAACAACGGGTTACCGAGCCGCGACACCTGCGTGAACGGGCCGGCCGCGGTGTCCGCGGAGACCCGGTCGCCGAGCACCCGGACCTGCTGGCGGGACGCGCTCGTCCACACCCCGATGGTCGAGGCGCGGTCGGCGGGGCTGTAGCGGGCGGCCTTGCGGCGTACCTGGGCGAGCGGTACCTGCACGGCGAGGCTGTGCACGTTGAGCCGGTCCAGCGCGTTCACCGGCTCGCCCTCGGCCCGGAACAGCTTCTTGCCGGCGACGTGCAGCTGCTGGAACGGCCGCAGCGTACCCAGCTCGAACACCGCGCCCAAGTCGACGAAGAACCCGTCGGCCCGCTGCCCGGCGAACACCTTCTCGCCGGTGGACAGCTTGAACGTCGCCTGCCGGACCAGGTTCTGGTATTTCGGCGTCGACAGCGGGCCGACGTTGCACGGCGGACAGGGCAGTTTGTGCGCCAGCACCCGCGCGCGGCCGTCCGCGATGCGGGTCAGCCGGTAGAACTGGCGCCGGTTCCAGTTCTTGCTCTCCAGCGACTCGATCGGCCCGGTGTTGTAGAGAAAACTGTTCTCGTTCGTGATCTCGGTAGTGAATTCGAAACGATAGGTGACGTCCGGATAACCGTCACCGTCGTTGTCGATGTGAATCTCGTACCGGACGTCGTCACCGAACTCGAAGAAGTTCGGGCCGCCGGAGGGAAGCTGCAGCGGCACGTAGTTGGCGATCAACGTGACCGTGTCGGGCTGGTTCGGCGTGACGAACGCGTACAGGTCGGAACTGTCGGCGACCGGATCCTTGGCGATCTCCGGGGCCTCGCGGTGAGAGGACATGGCGGACGCACCTTCGTCGGGGGAACGGAAGTCGGAACCGGCGCCGGGAGCCCACGCCGGTGAAGGGTGGGATCAGCGCCGGCCGGCGGCGCGCACCAGGCGGTCGGCCAGGCCGCGGTCGCGTACCTCGACCCGGTTCGTGCCGACGAAGACGTCCATGACGCCGGCGGCGGCGTCGCGGAGGTGGACCACGATCGGCTCGTCGCGCCGGTTCGCCGTGGGGTTGTTCTGCGCGGCGGACAGGCCCGGAACGGTGAGGGCGGCGGCGCCCAGTGTCGCGCTCGCCGCGGCGGTGAGCGTCTGCCTGCGGGTCAACCGCGGCCAGGTCCGCCGCTTCTTCGGCGCCTCGGTGGTCTCGTCAGTGCTCATCGGCAACCTTTCCGGACCGGCGCCACAGCGCCGCAACGGGCCCCGGCGCCCGGACACCGCCGAGCCCCGGTTCGGGGTCACCGGCGGCGGTCCTCGCCGAAACCGCCGCCGGCATCGACAGGTACGGCGCGCGTCGGGGAAAGGTTCGACCTCAGGCGCGGGCGTGACCGTACGCGGTCGTCCGCTTGCGGAACGGGCGCCCGGCGGCGGTGGCGATGGCCCGCAACTGCTCCTCGGTACGGGCCGAGCCGTTGCCCGAACCGGCCATCCGGGAGATCGTCTCCTCCATCAGCGTGCCGCCCAGGTCGTTGCAGCCGCCGCGCAGCATCTCCACAGTGCCTTCGTCGCCGAGCTTCACCCAGGAGCACTGAATGTTGTCGATCCGGCCGTGCAGCAGCAGCCGGGCCATCGCGTGCACCGCCCGGTTCTCCCGCCAGGTCGGGCCCGGGCGGGCGATGCCGGCCAGGTAGATCGGGGCGTTCGTGTGCACGAACGGCAGCGCCACGAACTCGGTGAACCCGCCGGTACGGTCCTGCACGCCGGCCAGCACACGGAAGTGGGCCAGCCACTGGCCCGGGTGGTCCACGTGGCCGTACATCATCGTGGAGCTGGACCGGATGCCCAGCTCGTGGGCCGCGCTGACCACCTCGACCCAGGCGGCGGCCGGCAGCTTGCCCTTGGTGAGCACCCAGCGCACGTCGTCGTCGAGGATCTCGGCGGCGGTGCCCGGGATGGTGTCCAGCCCGGCCTCGCGGAGCTGGAGCAGCCACTCCCGGACCGGTACGCCGGCCTTCGCGGCCGCGGTGGCGATCTCCATCGGGGAGAACGCGTGCACGTGCATGCCGGGCACCCGCGCCTTGATCGCGCGGACGATGTCGGCGTAGCCGGTGACCGGCAGCTTCGGGTCGATGCCGCCCTGGAGGCAGACCTCGGTCGCGCCGGCCGTCCACGCCTCCTCGGCCCGGTCGGCCACCTGCTCGAGGGAGAGCCGGAACGCGTCGGCGTCGCTCTCCCGCTGCGCGAACGCACAGAACCGGCAGCCCACGTAGCAGACGTTCGTGAAATTGATGTTGCGGTTGACCACGTAGGTCACGTCGTCGCCGACCGCGTCCCGGCGCGCGTCGTCGGCCAGCCGGCACAGCTCGTCCAGCGCCGGGCCGTCCGCGCCGAACAGCGCCAGCGCCTTGGCCTCGTGCGCCGGCGTCAGCAGCGCGGCCGGGTCGTCAGCGGCCAGCCGCAGGCCCGCGCGCAGGTCGGCGTCCGCGCCGGCACCCAGGGGTACGCCCGCGCGCGCCTCCGGCGCCACCTTGCCGGCCACCTCGGCCCAGTCGCCGTACACGCTGTCGAAGTCGCCCCGCCGGTCGTCGGTACGGCCGGTCACGTCGATCGTGACGTGCAGGTCCGTCCGGCCGCCGTAGCCCGACTCCGGCTCCTGCCACGGCCGTCCCACCGGGCGGGCCGCCTCGACCGCGAGCCCGGTGGCCGGGTCGGCGAGCGCCGTGACGTGCGGCAGCAGGCGCGGGTCCAGCCACGGCTCGCCCGCCCGGACGTACTCCGGGTAGACGGTCAGCCGCTCGCGCAGCGTGAACCCGGCACTCGCGGTACGCGCCGCCAGCTCGTCGAGGTGCGGCCAGGGCCGCTCCGGGTTGACGTGGTCGGGCGTGACCGGGGAGACGCCGCCCCAGTCGTCGATGCCGGCGCGCAGCAGCAGGTCGTACTCGCCCGCGATGAGGTTCGGCGGGGCCTGGATGCGGGCCTTCGGGCCGAGCAGCACCCGGGCCACCGCCACGGTGGCGGCCAGGTCGTGCAGCTCCGCGTCCGGCATGCCGCGCATCGCGGTGTCCGGCTTGGCGCGGAAGTTCTGCACGATCACCTCCTGGAGGTGGCCGTACTCCCGCATCGCGCGGCGGATCGCGAAGATCGCGTCGACCCGCTCGGCCCGGTTCTCGCCGATGCCGATCAGGATGCCGGTGGTGAACGGCACCCCGACCCGGCCGGCGTCGTCGAGCACCCGCAGGCGTACCGCGGGTTCCTTGTCCGGCGAGCCGTAGTGCGGGCCGCCGGGCTCGGACCAGAGCCGGGTGGCGGTGGTTTCCAGCATCATGCCCATGCTCGGCGCGACCGGCTTGAGCCGCTGCAGCTCCGACCAGGTGAGCACGCCCGGGTTCAGGTGGGGCAGCAGGCCGGTCTCCTCCAGCACCGCCACCGCGCAGGCGCGCAGGTAGTCCAGCGTCGAGTCGTACCCCCGCTCGTCCAGCCACCGGCGGGCCGCCGGCCACCGCTCCTCGGGCCGGTCGCCGAGCGTGAACAGCGCCTCCTTGCAGCCCTGCGCGGCGCCCTCGCGGGCGATCGCCAGCACCTCGTCGCGTTCCAGGTAGGCGGCGGGCAGCCGGTGCGGCACGGTGGCGAACGTGCAGTAGTGGCAGCGGTCCCGGCAGAGCCGGGTCAGCGGGATGAAGACCTTCTTCGAGTACGTCACCACGCCCGGCCGCCCGGCGTCACGCAGCCCGGCGTCGCGGATGTCGGAGGCGATCCGGAGCAGGTCGTCGAGCATCGGCCCGCGAGCGGCGAGCAGCGCACTCGCCTCGCCGGCGTCGAGTGCCCGGCCGGTGGCGGCCCGCCCCAGCGCCCGCCGGATGCTCGCCTCGGTCGGTTCGGGGTCGCTGCGATCAACCATCCGCCCAGCCTAAGCGCTGCCGGACGGCCGGACGCCCGCCCCCGGTCGCGGTCCGGGCATCGGGACGAACCGGGTGATCCCCCGCATCAGCGGCGGGCTCCGGTGGCGGCGGGCGACGATGCTCCGTCGCCCGCCGCCCGGACCTCAGCGGGGCTGGTTCGGGTCCTCGCGGTCGAACCGCTGGGTGCGCTCGTCGTCGGCGGCGGGCGACGGCGCGCCCGGCTCGGCGGACTGGCGCGGGATCGCCTGCGTCGGGTCGGCCGACGGCGGCTGGCCGAACGGCGCGGACTGCGGCGAGCCGTACTGCGGCGCCTGCTGCGGACCGGCGTACGGCGAGCCGGCCTGCGGGTCGGCGGACGGCGGGCCGGACTGCGGGGCGTGCGGCGGCGCGGTGTTGAACGGCGGCGCCGACTGCGGCTGGCCGTACGGACCGGGCTGCTGCTGCGGCCAGCCGGGCGGGGGCGAGCCGGCCTGCGGGTAACCCTGGCCGGGCTGCTGCGGGTAGCCGCCCGCGCCGGGGTAGCCCTGACCCGGCTGCTGCGGCCAGCCGGGCTGGGGCTGGCCGTACACGCCCGGCTGCGCCTTGGGCTTCGGCACGTAGTAGAGCGTGCGCCAGATCTTGAACACCACGAACGCGGCGATCCCGAAGATCGCCAACCACGCCACGCGGGTGAGCAGACCGAGGAACGCGTCCAGCACCTCACCGTCGGCGAGCCGGCCGACCAGCCAGATCAGGAACGTCAGCGCGCCGAACACGACGGAGACGGCGTACTCGACGAGCGCCACCTGCGTGATCAGCTTGGCCTTCGGCACGACCGGGAGGATCACGGTGGCGATCAGGACGGCGAGCAGCGGCAGGACCGTCGCCTCCAGGCCGATGAAGGCGAAGTACGTACTCCCGGCGCGGCTGCTGAACGTGCTGTAGTCGACCGGCACCAGCAGGCGCAGCAGGCCGACGAAGAGAAGCACGGCGTTGGCGCCGAGAAGGACGAGCGCGGCCAGTTCGCGCAACGGCTTGATCAACTGGCTGGCCTGCGCGGCGTCGCCGGACGCGGGCTCGGCGGGGCTGGTCACGGACTCCCCCAGGGGACGAAAGCGGACAGTTGCCGAAGTGAGCGTAGTCTCTCCGGCCACCGGACGATCGACGGCGGCGCGTGCGCAAGGATGGACGTCATGCGCATCGTGGTACTGACCGGCGGCATCGGGGGCGCCCGTTTCCTGCTCGGCGTGCGGGCGTACGCCCGTGAGGTGGGCGCCGAGGTGACCGCCGTGGTCAACGTCGGCGACGATCTGCTGCTGCACGGGCTGAAGGTCTGCCCCGATCTGGACAGCGTGCTCTACACGCTCGGCGGCGGCGCCGACCCGGAGCGGGGCTGGGGCCGGGCGGGCGAAACCTGGACGGTGAAGAACGAGCTGGCCGCGTACGGCGCGGAGCCGAGCTGGTTCGGCCTCGGCGACAAGGACGTCGCCACCCACCTGGTGCGCACCCAGATGATCAACGCCGGCTACCCGTTGTCCCAGGTCACCGAGGCGCTGGCGGCGCGCTGGCAGCCGGGCGTACGGCTGCTGCCCGCCACCGACGACCGCCTGGAGACGCACGCCGTCGTCACCGACGACCAGGGCCGCCGGGCGATCCACTTCCAGGAGTGGTGGGTGCGCCATCGGGCCGCCGTACCCACCGACCGGTTCGTCTTCGTCGGCGCCGACACGGCGAAGCCCGCGCCGGGCGTGGTCGAGGCGATCGCCGCCGCGGACGTGGTGCTGATCGCGCCGAGCAACCCGGTGGTGAGCATCGCGCCGGTGCTGGCGGTGCCCGGTCTGCGCGACGCGGTGACCGGCGGGCCGGCCCCGGTGATCGGGGTGTCGCCGATCATCGGCGGCGCGCCGGTACGCGGCATGGCCGACCGCTGCCTCGCCGTGCTCGGCGTGGAGTGCAGCGCGGCCGGCGTGGGCGGCCTCTACGGCGCCCGGTCGGCGGGCGGGCTGCTCGACGGCTGGCTGGTCGCGCCGGAGGACGAGGACGCCGTGGTGCCGGACGTGACCGTCCGCGCCGCGCCGCTGCGGATGACCGACGAGGCGGCGACCGCCGCGATGGTGCGCGCCGCGCTGGAGTTGATGTGAGGCTGGAGATCCTGCCGGTGCCGGGCATCGGCGACGTGACCGAGGGCGACGACCTGGCGGCGCTGATCACCGGTGCGGCGCCCTGGCTGCGCGACCACGACGTCCTGGTGGTCACCAGCAAGATCGTGTCGAAGGCGGAGGGCCGGCTCGTCGACGTGCCGGCCGACGGCCCGGAACGGCTCGCCGAGCGGGACCGCATCCTGGCCGGCGAGACCGCCCGGGTGGTGGCGACGCGGGGCGCGACCCGGATCGTGCAGACCCACCACGGGTTCGTGATGGCCACCGCCGGCATCGACGCCTCGAACGTGGACAAGACCCGCCTGGTGCTGCTGCCCGTCGACCCGGACGCGTCCGCCCGGGCGCTGCGCGACGCGCTGCGCGACAGGTACGGCCTCGATGTGGCGGTGATCGTCAGCGACACCATGGGCCGCCCATGGCGCAACGGGCTGACCGACGTGGCGCTCGGGGTGGCCGGCATGCCGGCGATCCGGGACCACCGGGGCGAGGTCGACCCGTACGGCAACGAACTGTTCGTCACCCAGATGGCGGTGGTCGACGAACTCGCCGCCGCCGGTGAGCTGATCAAGGGCAAGTGCGACCAGGTACCGGTCGCGGTGGTCCGGGGTTACCTCGCCGCGACCCGGGACGACGACGAGGGCGCCCGCGCGCTCGTCCGCGACGCCTCGATGGACCTGTTCTCGCTCGGCACGGCCGAGGCGCGCGCCGCCGGTCTGCGGGCGGCGGCGACGCTCGCGGACCGGATCGGCCCCGAGCCCGCCGACCCGGACGCGGTGCGGCGGGCGATCGACGCGGTGGCCGACGTGGTCGCGCCCGGCACGGTCTTCACCCACGTGACCGACGACGAGGTACGTGCCGGACTCGCCGCCACGGTGCCCGGCTGGCCCACCTCGGCCACCGGCCTGCTGCTCGGCGCGGCGCCCGCCCCTGTCGACCCGGCGGATCTGGTCCGGTTCGGCGCGGACCTGCAACGTCTGCGCGCCGCGCTGGCCGCCGAGGGCGTCGACTCGACGTTGCTCCCGCCCCCGTCCGGCAGCACCGCGAGCGCCACGCTGGCGCTCTGAGACGGTCAGGCGTCGAGGACGGCCCGGCCCAGCGGGGTGAGCGTGTGCAGGACGGTGTTGCGGTCGCGCCGGCTGACCAGCAGCCCCGCGTTGCGCAGCACAGTGGTGTGCTGGCTGGCCGCGGCGGCGGAGATGCGCAGCCGGCGTGCCATCTCGCCGGTGGTGCAGCCCTCGTCGGCGGCCTGGAGCACCCGGGAGCGGGTCCGGCCGAGCAGGGCGGCGAGCGCCTCGCCCTGCGGTGACGCGGCGGTGCCGGACGCGGGCGTCAGACCGGCCAGCCGGTCGACCGGGTAGACCAGCACCGGGGGCAGCGTCGGGTCGACCAGCGCCACCGGGGTACGCGAGCAGAAGAACGACGGCACGAGCAGCAGCCCGCGGCCGTCCAGGTGCAGCTCCCGGGTGTCCGGGTAGTCGAGCACCTCCAGCACGCCCGAGACCCAGCGCATGTTCGGCCGCAGGCTCGCCAGCAGCCCCTCGGCGCCGCCGTCGAGCATGGCGCGCGCACGCCGGGCCCGGTCCGCCTCGACCGCCGCCTGCACGCGGGACCAGTACGGCGTGACCGCCAGCGACTGGTAGCGCGCCATGGCGTCGGTGAGGTGGTGCAGCGTCTCCGGTTCGCCACGGGCGAGCGCGGTGGCCGACGACGGCAGCGTGGTCTCCCCGGCGAGGAGCGTCAGGTCGCGCTGCAACATGTCCACAGGGGTGCCCCGGACCGCGTCCAGCCCGGCCTCGAAGCCCTCCCGGCTGGCGGACGGGGTGAGGAAGTCGGGGAAGTAGCCACGCGGCGGGTTGAGCGCGAGCAGCAGGCGGTACTGCTCGGCGTCGGTGTCGGTCCGCAGGCCGTGCGCCACCGTGCGTCGCCACGTGGTCATCATCGGGTCACGGCTGCGCCCCTGGAGCAGGTGCAGGCTGAGGACCAGTTCCCAGAGCGGGTCCGCGGCCGGGGCGACCCGGGTCCGCAGGACGTCCTCGCCCGAGAAAATGATCTTCAACATGGATTGCTCCCGTGCGGACGGCGGGGGTGCCCGCCACACTTCGCACTGTACCCGCCGGTACTAATCTCCATCTTTAAGCGTCAGGTGAAAAACCTCGACGCCGGGCACGCCCGTTCGGCAAACTCTCTGTTGCCTGCCGACGCCGGGGCGCAACGATGACCCGGACGCCGGCTGACGGGCGTGGCCGGGTGGCACCACGAGGGTCTGCGACATCAGTCGCAGGGGTGCCGCCCGGCCCTCGCTCATCCGATCCAGAGTGCCACCCGGTGGTCCTCGTCGGTGACGTAGTAGCAGCGTCCCGCCAGCTCGGCCAGCCCCTCCACGTGGTGGAACGGCGCCAGCTCCGCGACCACCTCCCCGGTCAACAGGGCGTCCCCGCCCGCGTCGTGCCGGAACCGCACGTGCCGGGAGGTCACCTCGCCGCCGTGCGGGTGGTCGTCCAGCAGCACCGAACCCTTGCCGAGCGCGTCGATCGACCCGGTCACCGCCGCGTAGCCGCCGTCGCCGGTCGGGGTGATCGCGCGGAAACCGGTGAGCGCACCGGGCGGCGTCACCCCGGTCAGCGCGTACGCCCCGAGCGCACGCAGGTCACCCGACCGCTCCGGGTCGCCGAACATCTCCGGTACGCCGGCCAGCTCGACGTAGACCGGCTCCCCCTCGGCGGTCACCGGGAAACGCAGCCCGAGCAGCGCCGTACCGTCCGCGGTGAACGCCGCCGCCTCGACGTTGATCGGCAGGTCGTCGGCGGCGAGCCGGGTCACCCAGCTCTTGGCACGAGCGGTGCCCCGGGCCAGCGTCTCCACGATGAACCGCTCCCGGACCCGCTCACCCGGTGGCAGCAGCGTCAGCGGCGCGGAGGCGAGCGCGTCGTTCACCGCCCGGTGCAGCCGGAAACGGTTGCGCACCACCCGCACCGGCAGCGGCCCGGCCACGGCGTCGTCCTCCCGGAACCGGGCCACGAACGCGCGCCGGGGCCGCAGCGGGCCGCCCTTGGACCCGAAGTGCGAGCCGAAGACGTACACCCAGCCGTCGTGGTGGGCGAGCGCCTCGCCGTCCTCCGTGCGGCCGTTCTCCGGGCCGGCGTCGGCGGCCACGTGGTGCGCCTCCCAGTGGCCGTCGTCGCGCTCCAGCAGCAGCGCCAGGCACTCCTCGACCGGCCCCTCGTCCAGCACCGTCCAGAAGCCGCGGCGCGCACCGTGCGCCCGCAGCAGCGCGGCCGACCGCACCGGCAGGAGGTCGCTCGCCTCGTTGCCGGCCACCAGGAACTCGACGAGTCGCAGGGTCACCGCGCCAGGGTACGGAGGCGGCGCTCGTAGAGTGTCCGGGTGCCCGATCTCATCTCGTACAGCGAGCTGCACGCCGACGCCGTCGCGACGCTGAGCCGCTGGGCGGCGACCAGCCCCGCCGCCGACGCCGCCCGGGACCGGACCCTGGCGCTGCTGGCCGACGGGCCGGTGGCGATGAGCCGGACGCACCGGGCCGGGCACGTCACCGCGAGCGCGCTGGTGCTCGACCCGGACGGCCGGGTGCTGCTCTGCCTGCACGGCAAGATCCGCAGGTGGATGCAGCTCGGCGGGCACTGCGAGCCCGGCGACCGGACGCTCGTGGGCACCGCGCTGCGCGAGGCCACCGAGGAGTCCGGCATCAGCGGCCTGACCATCGAGCCGGAGCCGATCGACGTGGACATCCATCAGGTCGCCTGTCAGGGCGGCTCGTTCCACTACGACGTCCGGTACACCGTGCTGGCCCCGGCCGGTGCGGTCGAGCAGGTCAGCGCGGAGTCCGAGGCGCTCGGCTGGTTCCCGCCGGACCGGCTGCCCGAGCCGCTCGCCCACGCCACGGCGCAGCTCGTGCCCCCGGCGCTCGCGGCGCTGGCCCGCCGTACGCGCGGCTGAACGAGGGCACCGCGCCGCGCCGCCGGGCGTGTCCCGCTCCGGCGGCCTGGCGCGCGGCCGATCAGACCAGGCCCTCCTCGCCGCGTTCCTTCAGCTCGTCCACGATCTTCTTCACGTCCTGCGCGCGGTCGCGCGGGCAGACCAGCAGCGCGTCCGGGGTGTCCACGACGATCAGGTCGTGCACCCCGACGGTGGCGACGAGCCGGCCCGAGTGCGGCACCACCACGGTGCCCGTGGTGTCGTGCAGCAGCACGCCCGGTTTCGCGTCCCCGCCCAGCACCACGTTGCCGGCGCCGTCGGCGGGCAGCACCTCGCCGAGCGTGTGGAAGTCGCCGACGTCGTTCCAGCCGAAGTCGCCGGGCACGGTGCCCACCCGGCCCGCCGTCGCCGCGCCCTCCATCACCGCGTAGTCGACCGAGATCCGGGGCAGCGTCGGCCAGATCCGGCCGAGCACGTCGTCCTGCTCCGGCGTCCCCCAGGCCGCCGCGATGGCGGTGATCCCGGCGTGCAGCTCCGGCTGCTGGCGGGCCAGCTCGGCCAGGAAGACGTCCACCCGCCAGACGAACATGCTGGCGTTCCAGAGGTGCCGGCCGGAACGGACGTAGACCTCGGCCACCTCGGCGGCCGGCTTCTCCTTGAACTCGTGTACCGGGCGCAGCGGACCGTCCCCCACCGGGTCGCCGGTCTCCAGGTAGCCGTAGCCGGTCTCCGGGCGCGTCGGGGTGATGCCCACAGTCATCAGCAGCCCCTGCTCCGCGCCCCGGATCGCCTGGCGTACCACCTCGGCCAGCCGGGCCGGGTCGCCGATCAGGTGGTCGGCGGCGAACGAGCCCATCACCGCGTCCGGGGTCCGGGCGGCGATCACCGCCGCGGCCAGCGCGATCGCGGCACAGGAGTCCCGCGGCGACGGCTCGACAAGGATGTTCTCCTCCGGCAGGCCGGCCAGTTGCCGAGCCACCGCCGCGGCGTGCGCGGCCCCGGTGACCACGAGCGTGCGCTCCGGAGTGGTCAACGGCGACAACCGGTCGACAGTGGCCTGCAACAGCGAGGCCGGGGTACCGGTCAGCGGGTGGAGGAACTTGGGGTGGCCGGCACGGGACAACGGCCACAACCTCGTGCCGCTGCCGCCCGCCGGGATGACGGCGTAGAACATCAGCACATCATGCCCGAAGCGGGCGAGCCGTCACGGTCGGTCGCCCGGGACCGGCAACCGGCGCTCAGGAGCGCGCCCGTCGCCACGCCGCGATGTGGACCTCCGCGCTGGACTCCCAGGTGAACTCCTTGGCCCTGTCGAAACCGGCCTTGGCCAGGGACAGCCGCCGCTGCTCGTCGTCCAGCAGGGCGGCCAGGTCGGTGGCGATCTGGTCCGGGTCCTCGCTGGTGTACGCGACCGCGTCGCCGCCCACCTCGGGCAGGGACAGGCGCGGCGTGGTGAGCACCGGGGCGGCGCACGCCATCGCCTCCAGGATCGGCAGACCGAAGCCCTCGCCGTAGGAGGGGTAGGCGGCCACCAGCGCGCCACCGAGGAAGCCGGGCAGGTCGGCGTAGCGAAGGTAACCCGGGCGCAGCAGCCGCAGGTGCGACGGGACCTCGGCCACCGCGCGGTCGATGTCGTCGTCGTGCCCCTGGCCACCGGCCACCACCAGCGCGGGCGGGTTCGGCCGGTCGGCCACCGCCCGGGCCCAGCCGCGGATCAGGTTGGGTACGTTCTTGCGCGGCTCCTTGGCCCCGAGGAACGCGATGTAGCTGCCGTCGCCGAGCCCCAGGCGGGCCCGGACGCGGGCCTTCTCCTCGTCGCCCGGCGCGTGGAACGCGTCCTGGTCGACACCGTGGTAGGCGACGTCGATCCGGGTCGGGTCGGCGTCCAGCAGCCGGATCAGCTCGTCGCGGGTCGCCTTGCTCGGCACGATCACCCGGCCGGCCCGGCGCAGGGACGTCTTGATCGCGCTGCGGAAGAACGTCCGGCGCGACTTGTCGTAGTGCTCCGGCTCGGTGAAGAAGGTCGCGTCGTGCACGGTGACCGTCACCGGGCACCCGGCGCGCAGCGGGCACGTGTAGAACGGCGAGTGCAGCACCTCGGCGCCGACCTGCTGGGCGAGCAGCGGCAGGCCGGTCTGCTCCCAGGCCAGCCGCGCCGGCCGGTGCGCCACCGCCGCCGGGGCGGGGATCACCTCGGCACCGGGCAGCATCCGGTTGTAGCGCTCCAGGTCGGTGCGGAGACTCACCACGGCCAGGTCGACGCCGGTGCCGCAGACCCGGCCCAGCGCGCCGAGCAGTCCGTCGACGTATCTACCGACGCCGCCACGGTCGGCGGGGACACTCGTGGCGTCGATGAGAACGCGGGGCGGGCGACCGGCGGTCACAGGGCGACTCCTCAGGTGGCGCAGTTGTGGGGAAGAACACTCTCGCCAAGCCTACGCCGGGCCGGGCGCAAGGTGCTGACCGCGACCCGACGGTACGCCGACTTGTCGTTGTCATCGAGTACGCACGGGGGGCGCGTATCGTTCGCGCCGATGGCCGACAACATTGCCCGGGTGTTCGCCGACGCGATCGCGCCCGACCTCACCCGACCGCTGCTGACCTGGTACGACGACGCCACCGGCGAGCGCACCGAACTGTCCGGGGCGACGCTCGCGAACTGGGTGGCGAAGACCGCCAACCTGCTCACCGACGAGGTGGGCGCCGCGCCCGGCGACGCGGCCGGGGTGCTGCTGCCGCCGCACTGGCAGACCGCCGCCGTGCTGCTCGGCTGCTGGTCGGCGAAACTGACTGTGGTCGACTCGCCGGGCCCGGTGGAGGCGCTGTTCGTCGCAGTCGACCGGGTCGACGAGGCGGCCGGGTGGCCGGCCGGCGAGCGGTACGCGCTGGCGCTCGACCCGTTCGCGCTGCCGATGCGGCAGGCGCCGGCGGGCTGCACCGACTTCGTCACCGCGGTACGCGGACACGGCGACCACTTCACGCCGGACCCGGCGGCCGGCGAGACCGACGCGGCACTGCTGGCCCGGGCCCAGGCTCGCGCCACCGAGCTGGGCCTGGTTCAGGGCGACCGCCTCCTGGTCGACGTGACCACTCACCCCGACCCGGTCGAGTGGCTGCTCACCCCGCTGATCGTGGGCGCCAGCGTGGTGGCCTGCGCCCACCCCGACCCGACCCGCCTGGCCGCCCGCGCCGAAACCGAGAAGACCACCCACACCCTGCCCTGAGCTCACCTCGTTGATCTTGCAGTTTCGGCCCTGAGCGCGGGGGATTCGCCCCTTTCGCCGGGGCAGAGAGTGCAAGATCAGCGAGGTGAGGCGGGGCTGGCGGTGGTGGCCCGGCGCTGGGCCAGGGCGGCGAACGCCGTCAGGGACTCGGGGTTGGCCAGGGCGCCCTTGGCCGCCGCGCTGTCCACAGGGGTGCCCGTCAGGATCTTCTTGACCGGCACCTCCAGCTTCTTCGCGCTCAGCGTGCGGGGCACCGCCCGGACCTGGTGGATCTCGTCCGGCACGTGCCGGGGCGACAGGGCGGTACGCAGCTCCCGGCAGATCTTCCGGCGCATCTCGTCGTCGAGTTCCAGGCCCTCGGCGAGCACCACGAACAGCAGCAGCTCACCCGCGCCGCCCTCGTCGTCCTCCAGGTGCACGACCACCGAGTCGACCACCTCGTCCAGCCCCTCGACCACCGAGTAGAACTCGGCGGTGCCGAGCCGCACCCCGCCCCGGTTGAGCGTGGCGTCGGACCGGCCGGTGATCACGCACCCGCCGCGCTCGTTCACGGTGATCCAGTCACCGTGCCGCCACACGCCGGGATAGACCTCGAAGTACGCCTCCCGGTAGCGGGCGCCGTCCGGGTCGTTCCAGAACCCGACCGGCATGCTCGGCATCGGCTCGGTGATCACCAGTTCGCCGAGCTGCCCGATCACCGCGCTGCCGTCGGCGGAGCGGGCCTCCACCTTTGCGCCCAGCGCCCGGCAGGCGATCTCCCCCGCGTACACCGGCAGCAGCGGCACGCCGCCGACGAACCCGGTGCACACGTCCGTGCCGCCGGACAGCGACTGGAGCTGGAGGCGGTCGCTCACGTTCTCGTACACCCAGGTGAAGCCCTCGGCCGGCAGCGGCGCGCCGGTCGAGCCCAGGCCGCGCACCGCGGACAGGTCGGCGACCTCGCGCGGCACCAGCCCGGCCTTGCGGCAGGCCAGCAGGAACGGCGCGGACGTGCCGAAGTACGTGGTGCCGGTGTCAGCGGCCAGCCGCCACAGCGCGCCCAGGTCGGGGTGGCCCGGGTTGCCGTCGAACAGCACGATCGCCGCGCCCACCGCCGGGCCGGAGACCAGGAAGTTCCACATCATCCAGCCGGTCGTGGTGAACCACAGGAACCGGTCGGACGGGCCCAGGTCGTGGTGCAGCGCCAGCATCTTGAGGTGTTCGAGCAGGATGCCGCCGTGCCCGTGCACGATCGGCTTGGGCAGGCCGGTGGTGCCGGAGGAGTAGAGCACGTAGAGCGGGTGGTCGAACGCCACCGGCGTGAACGTCAACGGCTCGTCCGTCGGCGCCGCCAGCTCCGCCCACGGCAGCGCGCCGTCGGGGGCCGGGCCGTCCGGATCGAGGTACGCGACGGCGACGGTGTGCCGCAGCGACGGCAGCGCGGCCCCGATCGCGGCCACCTCGGCGCGCCTGTCGACCGGCTTGTCGCCGTACCGGTAGCCGTCCACGGCGACCAGGACCGTGGGTTCGATCTGCTGCCAGCGGTCGGTGACGCTGCGGGTGCCGAACTCGGGTGCGCAGGAGGAGAAGATCGCGCCGAGGCTGGCGGTGGCGAGCAGCAGGACGTACGTCTCCGGGATGTTCGGCGCGTACGCGGCCACCCGGTCGCCCGGACCCACGCCGAGGCGGCGCAGCCCGGCGGCCACCCGGCGGACCTGCTCGCGCAGTTCGGCAGCGGTGAGCGTCTCGGGCGCGCGGGTCTGACCGTGTGCGATCACCGCCGGGTCGTCGTCGCCCAGCCCCGGCATGCGCAGCACGTTCTCGGCGTAGTTGAGCGTCGCGCCGGGGAACCAGCGGGTGCCCGGCATGGCCCGGTCGGTGAGGGTGGCCGTCGGCGGGGTGTGCGCGACGACGTCGAACCAGTCCCAGATCGAACGCCAGAACGCGTCCAGGTCGGTCACCGACCACTGCCACAGCGCGTCGTAGTCGGCGAACTCCAGCCCGCGGTGCT
Organism: Micromonospora sp. CA-248089; assembly: GCF_050948515.1. Classification (NCBI taxonomy): domain Bacteria; kingdom Bacillati; phylum Actinomycetota; class Actinomycetes; order Micromonosporales; family Micromonosporaceae; genus Micromonospora; species Micromonospora sp. CA-248089. The sequence goes on along the minus strand of NZ_CP192016.1, from coordinate 986,030 downwards.
CGGCCAGCCAGCGCAGGTAGTCACCGATCCGGGACCGCTCCCGCACGTCCGCCGGCGGCGTCCACAGCACGTCAGCCACTGATCCACCCTCCCCTGGGCCCGCCACGACGGTGTGCCGGAGCCGTGGCGCCATCTTGCCCTACCTCGTGCCGCCATTGTCCGCGCCCGGTACGCCGTACGGGGCGTGCCCCACCCACACCCCGCACCCCCACCCCATGTGGGCCGGGTGCAAGGAAGGGCCCCCGGTTACGGGCCCTTCCTTACACCTCAGCCGGCGCGGTGAGCCTGGATCGCGCGGCGCCGGGCCAGCCGGTGCGCGCGCCGGATCTCGGCCTCCCGGAAGCGGCGCTCGTCCTCCGGCGACTCGGGCAGCACCGGCCGGACCGGGCGGGGCGAGCCACCCACGTCGACGCCGACGAAGACCAGGTACGCAGTGGCGACCCGCACCGGCTCCTCCTCGGCCGAGTCCCAGCGCTCGGCGACCACCTTCACCCCGACCTCCATCGAGGTCTGGCCGGTCCAGTTGATCTGGGCGTGCGCGTGCACGAGGTCGCCCACCCGGACCGGCTCGGAGAAGACGATCTCGTCGATGGACGCGGTCACCGCGGTGCCGCCGCTGTGCCGTGCCGCCGCCGCTCCGGCAACGTCGTCCACGAATTTCATCAGTACCCCACCGTGCACGGTCCCGTACAGATTGACATCGACCGCGGTCATGATGCGACTGAGCGTGACGCGGGAGTACGAGGTCGGCTTACCCGGCGGGACCGCGGGATGATCTGTCATGCCGAAAACGGTACGGTGCGCGGATGCGACATCTCTGGAGCTTCCTCGCCGGGTTGGCGGTGGCGCCCGTCACCTGGGTGCTCGTCACGCTCGGTCAGGACGGATCTGAGCGGACCGTCGACCGCTGGGTGGAGATCGGGACGTACAGCACACCGAACCTGATCGAGCCGGCCGTCTATCTGGGCGTCGCCGGCATCCTGCTCGGCCTGCTCGGCACGTTGCGCTTCTCGCCGTTCGGCCCGCTGGTGGCCGGCCTGTTGCTCGCGGTCCCGTACCTCGGGCTGTTCGTCGCGCCGTTCAGCGTGCGGGACCGGGTGCCGGACGACCTGAAGCTGCTCGGTGACCCGCTGCCGCTGCGCGACCCGCTGGACAACGGCACGCTGTTCCTCATCGGCGTGCTGCTGCTGATGGCGGTGTTCAGCACGAGCCGCTGGCGGCGTCCCGCCACACCCCCGACGGCCGAGGCGGAGCTGACCCCGGCCGTCGCGCCGGTGGAGCACAAGCCGGCGCTCACCGACTGGCCCCCGGCACCGTCGAAGGACCCGGACACGCCTCCGCTCACGCTGGCGTACCCCGAGAGCCCGACCGAACCCCTGCCCCGCCGCACCGGCGGCGAGTCGCCGTGGTCCGCGCCCCCGCGCGGCGCGGGCCGGCCGGAGGGCACCGAGAGCCGTTGACGAGCGCGGGCGGGCCGGTACGCAACCGGCCCGCCCGCCCGAACGTCCTGCGGTCAGCCCTTGAGCAGCTGGCGCGCCATGACGATGCGCTGGACCTGGTTGGTGCCCTCGTAGATCTGGGTGATCTTGGCGTCCCGCATCATCCGCTCGACCGGGTAGTCGCGGGTGTAGCCGTAGCCGCCGAGCAACTGGACCGCGTCGGTGGTGATCTCCATGGCGGCGTCCGAGGCATAGCACTTCGCGGCCGCGCCGAAGTAGGTCAGGTCGGCGTCGCCACGCTCGGACTTGCCGGCGGCCGCGTACGTGAGCTGCCGCGCCGCCTCCAGCTTCATGCCCATGTCGGCGAGCATGAACTGGATGCCCTGGAAGTCGGCGACCGGCTTGCCGAACTGCTTGCGCTCCTGGACGTAGCCCTTGGCGTAGTCCAGCGCGCCCTGCGCGATGCCGACCGCCTGGGCGGCGATGGTGACGCGGGTGTGGTCCAGCGTCTTCATCGCGGTGGCGAACCCGGTGCCCTCGGCGCCGATCATGCGGTCGGCCGGGATCCGGACGTTGTCGAAGTAGACCTCGCGGGTGGGTGAGCCCTTGATGCCGAGCTTCTTCTCCGGTGCGCCGAAGCTGACGCCCTGGTCGGACTTCTCCACCACGAACGCGGAGATGCCCTTCGACCGGGCTGTGGGATCAGTCACGGCGAAGACGGTGTAGTACTCGGACACGCCCGCGTTGGTGATCCACCGCTTCACGCCGTTGAGCACCCAGTGGTCTCCGTCACGTACGGCCTTGGTGGTCATCGAGGCGGCGTCGCTGCCCGCCTCCGGCTCGGAGAGGCAGTAGGAGAACATGCCCTCCCCGGCCGCGACCGGCGTGAGGTACTTGCGCTTCAGCTCCTCGGAGCCGGCCAGCAGCAGCGGCATGGTGCCCAGCTTGTTCACCGCCGGGATCAGCGAGGAGGACGCGCAGGCCCGGGCCACCTCCTCGATCACGATGGCCGTGGCCAGCGCATCCGCGCCGGCGCCGCCGTACTCGACCGGGATGTGCGGGGCGTGGAAGTCGGCCGCCCGCAGGGCCTCGTACGACGCCTTGGGGAACTCACCTGTCTCGTCCGCCTCGGCCGCGTGCGGAGCCACTTTGGCCGCACAGACCTCACGGACCGCCTCCCGGATCGCCTCGTGCTCCTCCGGCAACCGGTAGACGTCGAACGACTGCTCTGCGGCCATGTCGGCCCTCCCCTTTCACCGCTATCATGCGCAGTCTGTGCCGCCCGGGGGCCGACGACTGCCGCAAACTGAAGGATAGCCACCGGCCCCGGCCGAACCTTACCGGCGGGTAGGCTCGCGCCCGAGCCTCGCCCGCCCGAGCCCACTACCCTCACAGCAGACATCCAGTTCCCTCGGTGCCCGGCCTCGGCGCCCCAGCAGAATGCGACGCGTGGAAGCGCCGCCAGTGCGAGCGGAGAAGACAGGCGTGACGATTCCGTACCCGAACACCCAGCCGATGCCCGCCATCGCCGCGGTGACCCCGCCGTCCGGCGCCGCCCGCCCGAGGGTGACCTTCCTCGGCACCGGCTACCTCGGTGCGACCTACGCCATCTGCTACGCGGAGCTGGGCTACGAGGTGCTCGGCTTCGACGTGGACGCGGACAAGATCGCGAAGCTGAACGCCGGCGAGGTGCCGATCCACGAGCCCGGCCTCGACGAGCTGCTGCGACGCAACCTGGCCGCCGGCCGGCTGCGGTTCAGCACCGACATCCAGGAGACCGCCGACTTCGGCGACGTCCACTTCATCTGCGTCGGCACGCCGCAGCGGGCCGACGGCATGGGCGCCGACCTGTCGTACGTCGAGGCGTCGGTGACCAGCCTCGCCCAGCACCTGACCCGCAAGGCGCTGATCGTCGGCAAGTCCACCGTGCCGGTGGGCACCGCCGAGTGGGTGGAGCAGCTCGTCGGCAAGCACACCCCGGCCGACCTCGGCGTCGAGGTGGCGTGGAGCCCCGAGTTCCTCCAGGAGGGCTTCGCCGTCGACGACGTGCTGCGTCCGAACCGGATCGTGGTCGGCGTCAAGAGCGAGTGGGCCAACGGCATGCTGTTCGCCGCCCACAAGGGCGTCTTCGACCTGGCCGCCACCGAGGACCGCGAGGTGCCGCTGGTGGTCACCGACTTCGCGACCGCCGAGCTGGTCAAGGTGGCCGCGAACGCGTTCCTCGCCACCAAGATCTCCTTCATCAACGCGATGGCCGAGGTCTGCGAGGCGGCCGGGGGCGACGTCACCCAGCTCGCCCGCTCGATCGGCTACGACCCGCGTATCGGCAACCGCTTCCTCCAGGCCGGGCTCGGATTCGGCGGCGCCTGCCTGCCCAAGGACATCCGCGCCTTCCAGGCCCGCGCACAGGAGCTGGGCGCCGGTGAGGCGCTGCGCTTCCTGCACGAGGTCGACCTGATCAACCAGCGCCGCCGCAGCCGCGTCGTGCAGCTCGCCGCCGAGCTGCTCGGCCGCCGATCCGGCCCGGCCGGGCCGGACCTGTCCGGCACCCGGGTCGCGGTGCTCGGCGCCACGTTCAAACCCAACACCGATGACGTACGCGACGCGCCGGCTCTCGCGGTCGCCTCGCTGCTCGGCAAGGCCGGCGCCGACGTGCACGTGTTCGACCCGCAGGGCATCGAGAACGCGCGCCGGGCGGTGCCCGAGCTGACGTACGAGGAGAGCATGAACGACGCCGTGCGCGGCGCCGACCTGGTCTGCGTGCTCACCGAGTGGGCCGAGTTCCGCAACGCCGACCCGGTCGCCCTGGGCGAGCTGGCCAACGGTCGCAAGGTGGTCGACGGGCGCAACTGCCTCGACTCCACATTGTGGACGCAGGCCGGCTGGGAGTACCGCGGGATGGGCCGCCCCTGATCCGCTGACCGTACGGACCGGCCGCTGGGGAACGTCTCCCGGCGGCCGGTCCGTTTTTGTTGTCCGGAACGCGGCGGCAACTGTCGAAATCCCGGCCCACTCAAGGCATGCTGCCTCTGGGAGGTCCACAGTGCGGGGGCACGGGCGGACGGGAGACTGTCGTGGAGAGCTTCAGGTGCGCCTCGTGCGGGCAGGACATCAAGCCCGCCGTCGTCTGCCCGCACTGCGGCGCGCACCAGCCCCAGTGGGCCGAGCACCTGGCCGACATCGAGCGTTCCATCGCCGAGATGAAGGCCCGCGACGCCGAGATCGCCCGGGAGCAGCGGCAGATCGCGGCCAAGATGCAGGCCGCCCTCTTCCAGCGGGACATCCTCGCGCACGCCGGTGAGGAACGGATCCGGCAGGCCACCCGGCCGCGCCGGGTCCTGCGCCGCCGGGCCGGCCGCCGCCCGCCCACCGCCGCCACCGGCGCCCCGCCCCGGGTGCCCCGCCAGGGCACCCCGCCGCCCGGCCCGGAGGACCTGCCCCCGTCGCCGCCGCGCGGCCGCCCGCGCTGGCTCGACGCGGACGACCCGGAGCACCCGCCCGAGGCGTCCTCGCGCGAGGTGCAGAACATCCCGCTCGGGCTCGGCGCGCTCCTGCTCGGCGTCGCCGCCGTGGTCTTCGCCGCGGTGGCCACCAGTTCGATGGACGCACTGGCCCGCCTCGGCGTGCTGCTGGTGGCGACGGCGCTGATGCTGCTCGCCCCGCCGGTGCTGGCCCGGCGCGGCCTCACCTCCACCGCCGAGACCATCGCCGCGGTCGGGTTGCTGCTGGTGCCGTTGGCCGGGTACGCGCTCTGGGCCGTCGACCGGATCGGCGGCAGCGGCTCGGGTGCCGCCTTCGCCGGGACGATCTTCCTGGTCACCACGCTCGTCGCGCTCGGGTACGCGTACGGGACGGGTCTGCGGGCACCCCGCTTCGCCACGGTGCTGGCCGCCCAGCCGGTGCTGCCCCTGCTGGCGTACGAGCGGATCACCGGGCCGGTCGGCTGGGCGCTGGTGCTCACAGTGGTGGCGGTGCTCGACCTGATGCTCGCCCGATCGGCTGTGGTACGCGAGCGGCCGGTCCGGCGTGACCTGCCCGCCACCGAGCCGGCTACGCCCGTTCCGCCCCGGCAGCGCGCCGACGAGGACCGGCCCGAGTCGGCGCCGGAGGAATCCGCCGAGGTGCTGGGCGGCGAGACGCCACCGGGTCCGGCCGCCACCGCCCGGCCGGTGCCCTGGCTGCCCGAGCTGACCTGGCTGCTGCACGCCGTGGCGGTCGCTGTCGCGCTGGCGTACGCGGTCACCGGCCTGCTGCGTGCCACCACGGTGCCGCCGGCCGCCGCCGCGGGCACGGCGCTGCTGCTCGCCGCCCTCGTCGCGCTGGCCGGGACGCTCGTGCTGCGCCGGCCGCCGCTGCCGGACGTCGGCGCCGGCATCCTCACGCTCGCCGTCATCGGCGCGCTCGGCCGGGTCGCCTCGGTGGCCCTGCCCGGCCGGTCCCTGCTGCTCATCTCCGCCGTCATCGCGCTGACCGGGCTCGCCGTCCGGGCCGTACCGGAGACGGCCCGGCGTGGTCCGCAGATCGCCTCCGCGGTGGCGCTCACGGTCTGCGGCCTCGTGGTCGCCGGTGGCGCGCTGCGCGCCGGGCTGGCCCCGGTCCGGGCCTCGCTGCCCGCCTGGTCGGCGGACCTGACCGGATGGCACGCCGAACTGGCCCAGGCCGTCGGACCGACCGGCTGGCAGCTCGCGGCCAGCGCGCTGCTGCTGACCGTCGCCGCCGTGATCGCGCTGCCCGCCGAGATCCGGCGCGAGTTCGCTGTGGTCGGCGCGGCGCTCACCGCGCTCGCCGTACCCGCGTCGCTCGGTCTGGGCTGGGCGGCGGCCTGCTGGCCGATGCTGCTCACCGCGGTCGCGATCGGCGTGCTCGGGCTGACCGCACGCACCGAACGGGCGGCGGTGGCGCACGCGGTGACAGCGACCGGGCTCGGCCTGGTCGGCGCCGGCGCGGCGCTCGCCCGCCCGGCCCTCACCGCCGCCGCGCTGACGGTGCTGTTCCTGGCCGGGGCGCTGGTGTCCCTCGCGCCGCGGGTCCGGCTCGCCCCGGCCGCGACGGACACGGTCTGCGCCTGGGCCGCGGGCGGCGCGGCGTTCGCCCTGCCCGGCGCCGTCGCCGCGTTCGTCGCCGCCACGGTGCCGACGCCGCCTGTCGCCACACCGGCGAACCTGCGCGAGATCACCGTGCCGATCCTCGCGGCGAGCTTCCTCGCCGTCTGCGTCACGCTCGGCTACGCCGCGCTGGTGCAGGTGGCGCAGCGGCATCTGAGCATGCCGCACGCGCTGGGTACGGTGCTCGGCGCGGTGGGCGTCGCCGCCGCCGCGTTCGGCGCGCCGGGCGCGACCTCGGCCGACGCGTGGGTGGGCAGTCTGCTCCTGGTCGCCGCCGCGCTGCTGGCGCTCGCCCCGCGCATCGACGCCGGGCGGCGTGCCGACATGTCGCTGGACGGTTCCGACCTGGCGCTCGCCGCCACCACCGTGGCGCTCGTCGCGACGCTGGCCCGGATCGCCGCGGTGCTCGCTCCCGGCGGCCAACTCGTGGTGGCCTCCGCGCTGGTGCTGCTGGTGGCGGTGGCCGCCCGGGCGCTCCCGGAGGAGTGGCGGCGCGGGCCGATTCTCGGCATCGCCGCCGGTGGCACGCTGATCGGCCTGATCGCCGCCTGGAGTGCCCTGCGTGGCGGGCTGGGCGTGCTCGCCACCCCCGGGCCGATCTGGGCCGGTGACCTGACCGGCTGGCCGGCCGCGCCAACCGGCGGGTCGACCTGGCAGGCTCCGGTGGCGCTGGCGCTGCTGGGGGTGACAGCGGCCATCCTGCTGCCGCCACCGTGGAAGCACGACGTCTCCGGTCTGGCCGCCGTGCTCGCCACGGTGGGCGCCCCGGCCGCGTTCGACCTGCCCTGGTGGTCACCGGTGCTGGTCGGTTGCATGGTCGCCACCGTCTACGGCATGGCGGCCGCGGCCGCTGTCGATCCCCGGGCCGCGCTGTCCCGGGCCACTGTGGCCGGGGTGGTGGCGTTGCACGCGGCCGGGGCCGGTCTGGTGCGGCCGTGGACCACAGCGCTGGCGCTGGGCAGCATCGCACTGATCGGCGCCACGGTGGCCGCCGTGGCACGTACGGTCGCGCCGTCGCTCGTCGACGATGTCCGCACCGAGGGCATGCCGCCGCACCTGGTGCAGGTGGGCGGCGCGGGTGCCGGAGCCGCGGTGCTCGCGCTGCCCGGCGCCGTGGCCGCGCTGGCAGTCGAGTACGGCCGTCCGCCGCAGGTGGTGCTGACCGCCGCGCTCGCCGCCGCCAGCATCGGCCTGGCCGCGATCGCCGCGGTACGCCGGCAGGTGCCGCAGTATCTTCCGTACGTCAGCGTGGCGGTGGTCGGCGCGGCCACCGTCACCGCCGCCGCCGCGCTCGCGGTCGGCCTGCCGGCGGGCGTGTTCGCCGCGGCCGCCGCGCTGCTCGGTGTGCTCGCCGAGCTGATCCGGGCCGCCACCGTCCCGCCCGCTGGTTCGGGCCGGCCGGTACGCCGCTGGACGGTGCTGCTCAACGGTGCGCTGCGCCGCGCCCCGGACGATCCCGAGCTGCGCTGGCGGGTCAGCCCGGCCGCCGGTGCGCTCGCCGCCGCCGCGCTGCCCACCGCGCTGGCGCTGGCCACCCTGGCGCCGACGCTCGTGGTGGCGCTGTTCTCGCCGTTCGCGGTGCTGCGCCGGGTGTGGCAGGGTCCGCCGCCGGAGTTGCTGACCCCGCCGCCGGAGGCGGTGAACCCCACGCACGTGCTCACCGCGCTGCTGCTGACAGTGACAGCGGCGCTCGCCGCCACCGGGTTCAGCGGCGGCCGGCGGTCCCGCGCGGTGCCGGTGATCCTGCCCGGAGCGGCGATCACGCTGCTGATCACGCCGGTGGCGCTCGGCAGGGGCTGGCCGGTGACCGCGCTGGCCGCGCTGGCGGTGTTCACCATCTCGATGCTCGGGCTGGCGCTGACCCCGCCACCGGCCATCGCCGAGCCGGGCCGGTCGATCCGGGTGGCCCGGGTGCTGGTCTTCGCGCTGGGGCTGACCGCCGGTGGCGCGGGGCTGGCCGGCAGCCTCGCCACGAGCGACCTAACCGTGTTCACGCTCGGCGGGGCGGTCGGCGTGGGCATTGTCGCCGCGCTGTTCGGCACCACCCAGCGGGCGCGCATCCTGGGCTGGTTGTTCGGCTCGGTGATGGCGCAGCTGTTCGTGCTCACGATCGGCCTGAAGTCCGGGCTGGCGGCGGTCTGGTCCGCGTTCGGGGTGCTCGCGGTCGGTGCGGCGTTGCAGGTGTTCGCCGCCACGCTGCCCCGGCTGCGCCGCCCGGAGGCGTACCGGGAGGCGGCCACCGTCGAGTGGAGCGGCTACGGCGCGGCGCTCATCGCGCTGGCGCTGGCGTACGACTCGCCCCGGCACATCGCCGCGCTGCTGGCCGCCTGGGGCGCGGTCCTCGGGGTGGCGGCGAGCCGCCCGGGACGGCGGCCGATGGAGCGCAACCTGCTGTTCTGGGCCGTGGTGGCCTGCGAGATCAGCGCCTGGTGGATCCTGATGCGGGTGGCCGACGTGGCGCTGCCGGAGGCGTACACGCTGCCGTTCGCCGCGCTGGCCCTGCTGGTCGGTGTCCTGCAACTGCGGCACCGGCCCGACCTGTCGAGCTGGGTGGCGTACGGGCCGGCGCTGGTCACCGCGTTCCTGCCCACGCTGGCGATCGTGATCGCGACCGAATCGAGCATGCTGCGGCAGGTGCTGCTGCTGCTCGGCGCCGTCGCGGTGCTGATCTTCGGCTCGACCAGCCGGCAGCAGGCGCCGGTGATCGTCGGGGCGACCGTGACCGCGATCGCGGCCGTGCACGCGTTGTTCAGCCTGGGCCCGTGGCTGGTGCTGATCCCGGTCGGCATCGTCCTGCTGGCGCTGGGCGCGAGCAACGAGCGGCGTCGCCGCGCCCAGGAGCGCCTGCAGACCGCGCTACGCGGCATGCGGTGAGCCGTCCGGCCCGGGCTGCGGCTGGTCCGGGCTGCGACCCGCCTGGCTGTGACTGGTTCGCCTGGCCGGCGCGCGCCCGGGTCCGCGACACCCTGCGCGACCGCGCTTGACTCGGTCACACTCCGTGTCGGCAGGGTGCGGCGGGGTTATTCCCCCATCGCCTTTGCTCTGCACCCACCGACGCAGCAGTTACCCTACGTGATGATTGCCGTCGCCGAGCTGTCGGCGTCGAAACGCCGCGCCGCAGGTCGGAGCCGTGCTGCCTCGATGGCTGCAGAGCAAATGCGGTGGAAGGCATCAACACGCGCTCGCCAAGTCGGTCACGCAGTGCAACCAGCCAGGCCCAACACGCAGAGTGACGGGTGGTCAGATCAGGGAGGCGCGCAGCGCGGCGTCCTTCTCGGCGACCAGGTTCTCCAGGCTCGCCTGGTAGGCCGCCATCCGGTCGCGCAGCACCGGGTCGGAAGCGCCCAGGATGCGTACCGCGAGCAGGCCGGCGTTGCGGGCGTTGCCGATCGAGACGGTGGCGACCGGCACGCCGGCCGGCATCTGCACGATGGACAGCAGCGAATCCATGCCGTCCAGGTACTTCAGCGGCACCGGAACGCCGATCACCGGCAGCGGGGTGACCGAGGCGACCATGCCGGGCAGGTGGGCCGCCCCGCCCGCGCCCGCGATGATCACCTGGATGCCGCGGTCCGCGGCGGCCCGGCCGTACTCGATCATCTTGACCGGGGTGCGGTGCGCCGAGACGACGCCCACCTCGTACGGCACGCCGAACTCGTCCAACGCCTCGGCGGCGGCCCGCATGACCGGCCAGTCCGAGTCACTACCCATGATCAGCCCGACGGTGCTCATGCCTGCCCCTCCTGGAGCCAGCGGGCGGCACGCGCGGCCCGGGCCCGTACGTCGTCAAGGTCGTTGCCGAGCACCGTGACGTGCCCGATCTTGCGGCCCGGGCGGACCTGCTTGCCGTACAGGTGGACCTTGGCACCGGGCTCGGCGGCGAACAGGTGGTGCAGCCGCTCGTCGATGGAGATGCCGCCCGGCTCGCCGCCGAGCACGTTCGCCATCACCACGACCGGCGCGGTCAGCGAGGTGTCCCCCATCGGGTAGTCGAGCACCGCCCGCAGGTGCTGCTCGAACTGCGAGGTCCGGGCCCCCTCGATGGTCCAGTGCCCGGAGTTGTGCGGCCGCATCGCCAGCTCGTTCACGACCAGCCCGGACGGCGTGTCGAACAGCTCCACCGCGAGCAGGCCGACCACGCCGAGCGCGGTCGCCAGGTCGATGGCGAGCTGCTGCGCGGCGACGGCCTGCTCCTCCGGCAGGTCGGGCGCGGGCGCCAGCACCTCGACGCAGATGCCGTCGCGCTGCACCGTCTCCACCACCGGGTACGCGGCGACCTGCCCGAACGGCGACCGGGCCACCTGCACGGCCAGCTCCCGGCGCAGCGCCACCCGCTCCTCGACCAGCAGCGGCGTGCCACCGGCGAGCAGCGTGGCGGCCAGCGCACCGGCCTGGCCGGCGTCGTCGACCATCCAGACCCCGCGGCCGTCGTAGCCGCCCCGGGCGGCCTTGAGCACCACCGGCCAGCCGGTCTCCTCGCCGAAGGCGATCAGGTCGGCCGGGGACTCCACCCGACGCCAGGCCGGGTTCGGCGCGCCCAGCTCGCCGAGCCGTTCCCGCATCACCCGCTTGTCCTGCGCGTGCACCAGCGCCTCGGCCGGCGGGAACAGCTTCACGCCCTCGTCGGTCAGGGCACGGATGTGCTCGTTCGGCACGTGCTCGTGGTCGAAGGTGACCACGTCGCACCCCTTGGCGAACGTCCGCAGCGCGGCCAGGTCGGTGTGGTCGCCGTACTGGACGTCGGCGGCGACCAGCGCGGCACCGTCGTCCGGGGCTTGCGCCAGCACGCGCAGCGACTGGCCGAGAGCGATTGCGGCCTGGTGGGTCATCCGGGCGAGCTGGCCGCCACCCACCATGCCCACGACGGGGAGACCGGTACGGGAGTCCATAGCGCCGCCAGCCTATAAGGGCCGGTGGCGGGCCGGACCGCGAGGGCGGCCCGGCCCGTTCCGCTCAGCCGAGCTGCGCGATCAGCTCCTCGACGCCGGTCACCGGCCGCTGGCAGACGAAGCCCCGGCAGACGTACGCGGCGGGCTTACCGTCGACGAACGGCCGCCCGGCCAGCAGTGGCACACCGGGCTGGTCCGGGGCGCCGACTACCACCACCGCGCCGGGCGGGGCGTGCCGCCGGGCGGCGGCCACCAGCGGGTCGCCCTCCGGGTCGCCGGTCGCCACCGCGATCTCGTACGGCCCGGACAGCAGCGCCTCGCCGACGGTGGCCGCGTACCCGGTGAACCGGGCGTGCCGGTCGACGATCGGCGCGACTGTCGTCAGCGTCTTCTCGGCCGCCTCCCGGTAGCGGGTCTCGCCGGTCAGCGCCGCGTACGCCACGAGCGCCGCGACGATCGCCGAGCGGCCCGACGGGGTCGCGTTGTCGGTCGGGTCGGCGGGCCGGGTGACCAGGCGCTCCGCGTCGTCGGCGGTGTCGTAGAAGGCGCCGTCCGGGCCGGCGAACCGGGCCAGCGCCACGTCGAGCAGCTCACCGGCCAGTACCAGCCACCGCCCCTCGCCGGTGAGCTGGTGCATCGCGCAGAACGCCTCGGCGACGCAGCCGTAGTCCTCCAGCACCCCGGCCGGCTCGCCCACGACCTTGTCCCGGGAGACCCGCCGCAGCCGGCCGTCCACGAGATGCACGGTGGCCAGATGCTCGGCGGCCTCCCGCATCGCGCCGTCGGAGACGATCAGTACGCCGTCCATCAGGTTCGCGTCCTCGTCGTCGGGCGACACGAGGAGCGTGGCGACCTGCTGGAACTCCGCGACGGCGGTGATCGCGAGCCCGTTCCAGGCGGCCACCACCTTGTCGTCGCGGGCCGGCTGGGGCCGGGTGTCGCGGGCGGCGAGCAGCCGGCCCACCACGTCCTGCCAGCGGGCCCGCACCGCCGGGTCGGCGTCGTCGACGTCCCGCGCCAGCCGCAGCACGCTGGCGCCGTGCTCGAACGTGCCGTCGGCGGTGACGCCGAACAGGTCCGCGGCGAACCGGCCGTCGTCGGGCCCCAGCACCTCGACGAGCTGGTCGGGCGTCCAGACGTAGGTGAGCCCCTCGACGCCCTCGGTGTCCGCGTCGAGCGCGGAGGCGAAGCCCTCACCGGCGCGGTGCAGCTCGTCGGCGAGGAACCGCGCGGTGTCCCGGGCCACCCGGCGGGCCAGCCGGTCGCCGGTCAGCCGCCAGAGCTGGGTGTAGACGCGCAGCAGCAGCGCGTTGTCGTAGAGCATCTTCTCGAAGTGCGGCACGGTCCAGTGGCCGTCCACCGAGTAGCGGGCGAACCCACCGGCGAGCTGGTCGTTGAGACCGCCACGGGCCATCGCCTCGCAGGTGTGCCGGACGATCTCCAGGCTGCGCGCCGAGCCGGTGCGCTGGTGGTGCCGGAGCAGGAAGAGCAGGTTCATGTGCGGCGGGAACTTCGGCGCGCCGCCGAAACCGCCGTTCGTCTCGTCGTACTCCCGGGCGAGCTGACTCGCGGCGGCGTCGAGCAGGTCGGCGGTGAGCGGCGCGGTGACGCCGCCGACGGCCTGCGCGCCGCCGATCGCCTCGACCACGGCGGTGCCCTGCCGCAGCACCGCCTCGCGCTGGTCGCGCCAGGCGGTGGCGACCGAGCCGAGCAGGCGGATGAAGTTGGCCCGCGGGAAGTACGTGCCGCAGAAGAACGGGGTGCCGTCCGGCGTGGCGAACACGGTCATCGGCCAGCCGCCCTGCCCGGTCATGGCCTGGGTGGCGGTCATGTAGACCGCGTCCACGTCGGGTCGCTCCTCGCGGTCGACCTTGACGCAGACGAAGTCGTCGTTCATCAACCGGGCCACTGCCTCGTTCTCGAACGACTCGTGTGCCATGACGTGACACCAGTGACACGCCGAGTAACCCACCGAGATCAGCACCGGCACGTCGCGCCGCTTCGCCTCGGCGAACGCCTCGTCGCACCAGGGCCACCAGTCGACCGGGTTGTCGGCGTGCTGGAGCAGATAGGGCGACGTGGCATTGGCGAGTCGGTTCACCACCCGACCTTAGCGAGCACGCGCGGCAGGTGCGGCGCGAGTGCGGCGGCCGGGCCGGGAACCGCCGCCCCGGCCCGGCCGGCGCCTCAACGGGTCAGGGTGAGCGTCGAGGTGTCCCGCACGGTGAACTCGTTCCAGTACTCGAAGTCGCGGACCAGGATCTCGCTGACCGACTGGGCGGTGCCGCGCTGGAACTTGACGTCGGCCGGGTAGGTGGTGGCCGACCACGGCACCACCTGGCCCGGCACGCACGGGATGTGGGGTGAGAAGGAGCCACGCACCATGCCCGCCTTCTTCTGCTCCTGGACCAACTCGCCCGCGATGGAGAAGGAGTCCGCCCGGGTGCAGGTGATCGACCCGCGGACGGTGGCGACGCCCTTGTTGTCCACCGTCGCCACCGGGTCGACGGTCAGCGTGACGTCGAGTGCCGGCAGCGGAGGCGGGTTCCCGATGTGGATCTCGCCGCGCAGGCCGCCGGCCGCGCCCTCACACCGGATCTCGAAGGTGGCGTCGAAGCGCTCGACGTAGTCGAACGGCCCCCAGTCGGCGTGCAGGACCGTGAACGAGCCGGTGCTCTGCGCGCAGGAGCGTCCCCAACCGCCGTTGTAGAGCTGCAGGCTGGCCGCGTCGCTCCCGTAGACCGGCTGGCTGACGTTCTGGTAGGTGTCACCCGCCTTCAGCGTCTGACCGGCCGGGGCGGAGATGCCCAGGCGCCAGATGTTGTCGGTGTCGCTCCAGAACTCCATCCCGAACCGCCGCTGCTCGCCGCCCCACGCGCTCATCTCGTCGCCGGGCGTCGGTGCGGCGGAGCTGTACGAGTAGGAGTTGCCGGCGGTGATCGGATCACCCGGCTCGCCGGTGACGGCGAACGACCAGGACTGCGCCGGCCGGGCCTGCGCCGGCGCGGACACGACCAGGCCGGCGGCGCCGGTGGTCAGCGCCATGGCCGAGGCGAGCAGGACCCGTCTCCAGGAACGTCTCATCATCGTCCTCCCCGTGTGGACGTCAGCGGGGACGCCTGTCGCGCCCGCCGTACCAGCAGCGTAGGACCGGTCGGGCTCCCTCCGCTGTCCCGTCCACGACGGACGGACCGGTCAGGAGGCGCCGTCGGCACGCAACGGGAAAACGTTGCCCCGGGCGCCGTCGCGCAGCGACCCGAGCACCGCGGCGATCTTGTCGGCGGGCATCGGCTTGAAGAAGTGGTAACCCTGGGCGGCGGTGCAGCCCAGCTCGGCCAGCGCGGTCCGCTGCTCGGCGGTCTCCACGCCCTCCGCCACCACCCGCAGCCCCAGCTCGTGGGCCAGCCCGACGGTGGTCCGGACGATCGCCGCCGCCTCCGGCGAGTCGGCCATCCGGAGCACGAACGAGCGGTCCACCTTCAGCTCGTCGACAGCGATCCGGGTGAGGAACGTCAGCGACGAGAACCCGGTGCCGAAGTCGTCCACGGCGAGCTGCACGCCCATGGCACGCAGCGTGGCCAGCACCTCGTCGATGACCTCCAGCTCGCTCATCACCACCGTCTCGGTGATCTCCAGAACCAGCCGGTGCGGCGGCACCTGATGACGGCGCAGCGCCTCGTCGATCTCGGCGGGCAGCCGCGGGTCGAGCAGGCTGCGCGCGGACAGGTTCACCGAGATCGGCACGTCCAGCCCGTCCCGCGCCCAGCCGGCGGCCACCGCCAGCGCCTTGTCCAGCACGTACCGGGTGAAGCTGCCGAGCTGCTCGCTGTTCTCCACCGGCCGGATGAAGTCGGCCGGCCCGAGCCAGCCCCGGCGCGGATGCCGCCACCGGATCAGCGCCTCCACCCCGGTCGGCGCGCCGGTGGCCAGATCGACAGCCGGCTGCAACGCCAGCACCAGCTGGTCGTCGGCGGCCAGCGCCTCCCGCATCTCCGCGAGCAGCGCCAGGTGGTCGGTGCTCGCCGCGTCACGAGAGCTGTCGTACGCGGCGACGCTGCCGCCGCCCTCTTTCGCCTGGTACATGGCGATGTCGGCGCGCCGCAGCAGCTCGGTCAGATCGGCCGCGCCCGCGTCGGCGACCACCACCCCCACCGCCACCTCGACGGACATCCGCACCCCGGCCACCTCGGTCGGAGCGGCGAGGCGCTCGGCGACCTCCCGGGCCTGGCGCAGCGCGTACGCCATCGGGGCCACCCGGTCCTCGATCAGCGGCACCGAGGTCAGCAGCAGGGCGAACTCGTCGCCCCCGAGGCGCCCGAGCAGGTCGCCCGGCCGGGTCAGCGCGGCGAGCCGGTTGGAGGTGAGCCGCAGCAGCTGGTCGCCCGCCGAGTGCCCGAGCGTGTCGTTCACCTCTTTGAACTGGTTCACGTCGAGCAGCAGCAGCGCCACCGGGTGGTCGTGCGCGCGCTGCCGCAGCGCCTGGTCCCCCTTCGCCAGCAGCGCCGCCCGGTTGAGCAGGCCGGTGAGCTGGTCGTGCACCGCGTCGTACGACGAGCGGGCGGTGACCAGGCGCAGCTCCCGGTGCGTTGCCGCGTCGTGCAGGGCGGCGGCCAGGGCGTCCCCGAAGGCCGCCACGCCGTCGCGTTCCCGCGCGCTCGGCGGCGCGGACCGGGCGAACCGCACCCGCAGCCGGCCGACCTCGGCCGATCCCACCGCGAGGCGTCGCACCAGTTCGTGCTCCCCCGCCCCGGCACCGGCCGACGGTTCCACCTCCCGGTCGCGTACCTGCCCGCCGCGATCGGCCCGGTAGCGGCGCCAGCGTCCCTCGCCCCGGGCCACGTCGACCTCGACCAGTTCCGCGCCGAACAGGGTGAGCGCGCCGGTCACCGCGGCGGTCGCCACGCCGCGCTCGTCGAGCTGGTTGAGCGCGGCGGTGGCCTCGGCGAACGCCCGCCAGGTGCGCCGCTCCTGGTCGGCGCGGAGCCGGTGGCGGTAGGTCTGCTGGAGCAACCACAGCGGCGGCGGCAGGAGCAGCAGCCAGCGCGGGTCGAGTTCGAGCAGCGCGACGACCACCAGACCGACCGCCACGTTGCCGACGAACATCAGCAGCTTGCCGCGCAACGCGGCGAGCAGCGGCGGCCCGATGGCGATGCCGTGCCGCAGGGCGAGCGTGACGGCGCCCAGGAAGGCGGTCGTCAGCAGGTACGCCACCGCGGCGGCGGTGAGCGTGAGCGCCAGCTCCGGGGTGGGCGCGGCGAGCAGCGGTGGGCCCAGCGCGGTGGCCACCGCCGCGGCGAGCGCGGTGGCGGCGGTGAGCGAACCGGCGATCCCCACCAGTTCCAGCGCCGGACGGCGGTCGGAGACCACTGACATCACGGTCCAGGCGGTGCCCACACCGAGCAGGGCGGCGGCCGGGAGCCAGCCGGCCGGCACCAGCCAGAGGCAGACCACCAGCGCCGCCTCGCCCCAGGTGATGCTCACCATGCCCGAGGCCGAACGGAAGCGAAGTCGGGCGAGCTGGGCCACCGCGAACGCGGCGACGGCGATGCCGAACCGCGCCGGACCGGGCAGCGGTTGGTCGGCCGGCAGGTGCGACGGGACGGTGAGGCCGAGCGCGGCGGCCAGCAGACCGGTCAGCGCGACCGCGACGGTGAGAACGACGACGCCCACCGGTGTCCCGCGCAGGCCGATCCGGTCGGGGGAACGGTCGGCCGGCTCGGTGGTCACGGGGCCGCCCCGTCGACGGGTCGGGCCGGGGCATGGTCGGGGGCCGGTGCTGTCGTCGACATCGGCGTCCCCTTCCGCGCAGGGTCCGGGGCCTGACGGTCCCCCCGGCGGAAGGCTAAGCCAAAGCCGGTGGTCGCAACAGGGGGCGACGACCGGCTTCGGCGTGATTCACGCGGTGTTCAGCTGTTCCGGTGCTGCTGGGACCCGTTGGGGGCGTTCGTCGGTGAATCCTGCTCGACGAGCCCGTCTGTCGGATCGACGACTGCGGAATCGGCCCGGCCCGGGGTGCCCTGCTGCGGGAAGCGGTCGGGCAGCCGGCGCAGCCGGGCGTTCATGTTGCGGATCAGCAGGACGGTGACGGTGGCCAGCGCGAGGATGAGGAAGAGGCCCATCGGACCGGCCAGACCACCCGTACGGGTGTCACCGAAGTTGTTCTGCGCGAGCACCTCGACGGTGGTCAGCATGGTGTTCCTCCGATGTGCGACTGAGCACCAGGGTAGACCCCGGCCGGGTCAGTGGGCACGGCACGCCTCACGTACGCCCGCGAACAGGTCCGACTCGGGCAGCGGGCTGTCGACCAGCGACCGGGCGAGTTGGAAGTCCTCCGTCGGCCAGGCGCGCTTCTGCAGCTCCATCGGCACCTGGAACCAGAAGCCGTCCGGGTCGATCTGGGTGGCGTGCGCGCGCAGCGCGTCGTCGCGGACCGGGAAGTAGTCGGCGCACTCGACCCGGGTGGTGATCCGGGCGCCCTTGTCGGGGCGCTCGTCCCAGCGCTTCATCCACTCGCCGTACGGCGACTCGAGCCCGGCGGCGAGCACCGCCTCGTGCAGGCTCATGATCTTGGCGCGGGAGAAGCCCACGTCGTAGTAGAGCTTCAGCGGCTGCCACGGCTCGCCCAGCTCGGGGTGGCGCTCCGGGTCACCGGCCGCGTCGAACGCCGCGACGGTGACCTTGTGGGTCATGATGTGGTCGGGGTGCGGGTAGCCGCCCTCCTCGTCGTACGTGGTGACGACGTGCGGGCGGAACTGCCGCATCAGGCGCACCAGCGGCGCGGCGGCGGCGTCCACGTCCTGGAGGGCGAAACAGCCCTCCGGCAGCGGCGGGAGCGGGTCACCCTCGGGCAGCCCGGAGTCGACGAAACCGAGCCACGCCTGCTCGACGCCGAGGATGGCCCGGGCGGCGTCCATCTCGGCGCGCCGGATGTCACCGATGTTCGCCCAGACGTCGGGGCGGTCCATCTTGGGGTTGAGCACACTGCCCCGCTCACCACCGGTGGCGGTGACGACCAGGACGTCCACCCCCTCGGCGACGTATTTCGCCATGGTGGCGGCACCCTTGCTCGACTCGTCGTCGGGATGGGCGTGCACCGCCATGAGACGTAGCTGTTCTGCCACCTTCGGCGCTCCTCGTCTGTGCCCGCCGACCGACCCCCGGGCCGGGCGGCTGACCTGCCGGAATCTCCCCCCGCGCCCGCGAAAGCCCCCGTGACGGCCGGCCGGGGAGCCCGCCACCGGAGTGGCCAGGGCCACGCCCGCCGGTCGAGGCCGACCTGCCATCCTTGACTCAGCGCCGGGCTGGGAAGATGGACCTAGCCATTCTTGCCGATGCCGCCGACAACAACGCCAGGAGATACCCGCCGGTGAGCGAGACGCACGCCACAGTCGCCGCGGAGGCGCCGGTCTTCCCGCCGGGCCGCTACGGCCGCCGCCGGGAGCCGGGTCGCCGCCGGCCTGTCCTGCTCGCCCTGACGGTGACCGTCCTGCTCGCCGTCCTCGGGCTGGGCGCGGCGAAGCTCTACTACCAGTACGGCGACCCGGAGTACCAGGGCGAGATGATCAGCTACACCGACATCACCGACTCCCGCGTGACAGTCGACTTCCGGGTCACCGTGCCGCCGGGCGGTTCCGCCACCTGTCTGCTGCGGGCCCGCTCGCACGACGGCGCCCAGGTGGGCACCGCCGAGACCACGGTGACCGCGGAGCCGGGCCAGCGCCACATCCGGACCCGCCAGGAGGTGCCCACGAGCGCCCGGCCGTTCATCGGTGAGGTGGTGCGCTGCCGGCCGGCCGGCTGAGCCGGAGCGCCGGCGAGCCGCCGGCAACCGCACCCCGGTCCCGTCGCCGGCACCCGGGGTGATTGATCACACCTCGACGCGTACGGCACTGGTAGCCTTGCAAGTTCACCTGTCAGCCAGTCCGCACCAACCGAGGAGACCGCCTGTGTCCACAAATGGAAACGAGGCGCCCGCCACCTGGCTGTCCCAGGACGCCTACGACCGTCTGCAGGCCGAGCTCGACGAGCTGATCGCCAACCGGCCGGTCATCGCCGCCGAGATCAACGCCCGGCGCGAGGAGGGCGACCTGCGGGAGAACGGCGGCTACCACGCCGCCCGCGAGGAGCAGGGCAAGGCCGAGGGCCGCATTCTCTACCTCAAGGAGCTGCTGCGCACCGCCAAGGTCGGTGAGGCTCCGGACACCGACGCGGTCTCGCCGGGCATGGTCGTGAAGATCTACTTCGACGACGACGCCGACGACAGCGAGACGTTCCTGCTCGGCTCCCGGGAGATCGCCTCCACCACCGACCTCACGGTCTACAGCCCCGAGTCCGCGCTCGGCAAGGCCATCCTCGGCGGCAAGGCGGGGCAGACCTGCACCTACACCGCTCCGAGCGGCGCCGATATCAAGGTGACCATCGTCTCCTTCGAGCCGTACAGCGGCTGACCCCTCCGGACCCGCGCCGGATGGCTCGGGTCCCGAACCCGACCGAGGCTGACAGGCCCTCCTCGGACCCGAGCCGCACACCCGAACGCCCCGACCGGATCATCCGGCCGGGGCGTTCGTGTTCCGCTGTGACGGTCGCGTGCCGCCGGGGGCTCAGCCCTCGCCGGTGAAGACCACCTGGTAGCCGCTGGCCCGCAGCGCGCTGATCAGAGTGTCCGAGTGCTCCACCCCGCGGGTCTCGACGGACAGGGCCACCTCCACCTCGCCGAGGCGCAGGTGCGGGTTGGCGCGCTGGTGCACCACGTCCACCACGTTGGCCCGGTGCTCGGCGATCTCGCCGAGCATCGAGGCGAGCTGGCCGGGCCGGTCCGTGCAGCGCACGGTGATCCGCAGGAACCGGCCGGCCGCCGCCAGGCCGTGCTCGATCACCCGGAGCATGAGCAGCGGGTCGATGTTGCCCCCGGAGAGCACCGCGACCACCGGCGTGTCCACCTCGACCGCGCCGGCCAGCAGCGCCGCGACGCCCACCGCGCCGGCCGGCTCGACGACCTGCTTACCGCGCTCGAGCAGCGTCAGCAGCGCCCGCGAGATGTCCTCCTCGGAGACCGTGACGACGTCGTCCACGAGCTTGCGGACGTGGGTGAAGGTCAGCTCGCCCGGACGGCCGACGGCGATCCCGTCCGCGATCGTCGCGAACGAGGGCAGCCGCAGCGGCTCGCCGGCCCGCAGCGAGGGCGGGAAGGCGGCGGCGCTCGCCGCCTGGACCCCGATCACGCGTACGTCGGGACGCAGCGCCTTGGCCGCCACCGCCATGCCCGAGACCAGCCCGCCGCCGCCCACCCCGGTCACGATGGTGCGCACGTCCGGGCACTGTTCGAGGATCTCCAGCGCCACGGTGCCCTGCCCGGCGATGACGTCCGCGTGGTCGAACGGGTGGATGAACACCGCTCCGGTCCGCTCGGCGAAGGTCTGCGCCGCGACCAGCGACTCGTCCACCGTGTTGCCGACCAGCTCGACCTGCGCGCCGTACCCCTTCGTGGCGGCGACCTTCGGCAGCGGCGCGTTCACCGGCATGAAGACGGTGGCGTGCGCGCCGACCAGCCCGGCGGCCAGCGCCACGCCCTGGGCGTGGTTGCCGGCGCTCGCCGCGACCACGCCGCGGGACCGCTCCTCGGCCGAGAGCCGGGAGATCCGCACGTACGCGCCACGCACCTTGTACGACCCGGCGCGCTGAAGGTTCTCGCACTTGAGCCAGACCGGCCCGCCGAGCGCGGCGCTGAGCGGCCGGGACGGCTCCAGCGGGGTGGTACGGGTGACACCGGCGAGCAGTTCCCGCGCGGCCTGTACGTCGGCGAGACCGACCAGTTCCGTCATGCCCCGATCGTGCCACCCGGGGCGGGCGGAACCTGCGGCGACGTCGGCGCAACCGGCATCGGCGCGGCGGGCGCGGGCCGGCCCGGTTGACCGGGCCAGGCGGACTGGCCGGGCCGGACGGGATGACCGGGCCAGGCGGACTGGCCGGGCCACACCGGCACGGCGCGGGCGAGCCGGTCCTGCTGGGCGGCGGAGATCCGGCGGACCAGCACGACGAACGCGATCCCGGCGACCAGGCAGGCCACCGCCGGCACCAGCCGGGGCGCGAGCGCCTCCTCGTAGTAACGCACGTACGTGCCGAACTCCGCGTCGTTGCGGGGCAGCTCGGTCAGCCGGTCGTACCGCTGCTGCTCGGCCCGCGCGACGAACCGGTCGCCGATCAGGAACACCAGCCAGCTCGCCCACCACACCCCGACCAGCCACGACTGGCGGCGCTGCCACACGCTGTTGCGGAGCAGGTCGCCGAGCACCCGGGCCGGTACGACGAGGTTGGCGAACGGCACCAGCCACCCGGCGATCGCCCACGCCGGGCCGAGGTTCGGCACCGCGCCCGGGAAGGCGTCCAGGTTCTTGCGCGCCCGCCACGTCCAGATCACCACGAGCGTCCCGGCGGTCAGGATGGCGAGCAGGTACGGCAGCGAGAACAGCACCTCGGCCAGCACCGCGCCCAGCAGCACGTCCCGGTCGAGCTGCTCGGCGGCCGAGCGGGCCAGCCGGGCGCCGAGCAGCGGGAACAGCGCCGTCAGCAGGTAGCACAGCACTGTCGCGCCGACCGCGACGCAACCGGCGGTGCCCAGCCCGCGTACGCCGTACGTGGGCATGCCGGGGCTCACGGCGGGCTGACCGACGCGGGTGCCGCAGCGCAGGCACTCCTCATGGGCCGGGGACGTGGGGTCCCCGCAGGTCTGGCAGTTCATCGGGGACCGTCCGAGATGGTGTGCGCGACAGGAGTGCGCACACGCTAGACGATCACGCGGTGGCCGGCGACCCCGTTCCGACGCGGGGATAGCCGGGGGCGTGCCGTGCCCAGGGCGCCTGCATCTCGAACTGGCCGGCCACACCGAGCAGCAGCAGTTCCGAGCCGGGCGGCCCGACGAACTGCACGCCCACCGGCAGCCCGTCCGGGCGGCGGCCGACCGGCACCACGATCGACGGCAACCCGGCGATGTTCCACGGCGCCGCGTACGGGGCGTACCTGATGTTCGTCGACATGTTCGCCAGCCAGGAGCGGCCGGACCACCCGGCGGCCTCCGGCGGCGGCCCGGCCAGCGCCGGGGTGAGCAGCAGGTCGATCGAGTTGTCCGCGAAGAAGTGCACCGACCGTTCGCGCCAGGCGGCCCGGTCGGCCTCCCGCACGTACCCCCGGCGTTGTGCCCACTCGCCGAGCGTGACGTGCCGGCGGCTGCGTCGCTGGAGCCGGCGCGGCGCCACCCCGGCGGCGCGCACGTCGGCGGCGGCGGCCGCGAACCACGTGGCGATGCCCTGGAGGCCGAGCCGGGTCGGGTAGACCGGGTCGGCGGGCACGGTGTCGTGCCCGGCGGCGGCGAGCAGCCGGCCGGCGGCGGCGACCGCGTCCCGGTTCGGCGCGTCCGGCGAGACGCCGCGCACCGGCGAGCGCAGCGAGACACCCACCCGCAGCCGCTCCGGCGGGACCAGCTTGTCCGGCCGGCGCCCGGCCAGCACCGAGAAGCCGACCGCCGCGTCGGCGACGGTGCTGGTGAGCATGCCGTGCTCGGTGAGGCCGAACCAGTCGTCCGCGCCGAGCTGGCAGGGCACCACGCCCCGGCCGGGCTTGAGCCCGACCAGGCCGCAGCAGGCCGCCGGGATGCGGATCGACCCGAGACCGTCGTTGCCGTGGGCCATCGGCACCAGCCCGGCGGCCACCGCGGCGGCCGCGCCGCCGGACGAGCCACCCGGGGTACGCGCCTTGTCCCACGGGTTGCGGGTCACCCCGGTGTCGTCGTCGGTGAGGGCCCACAGGCCCAGCTCCGGCATCCGGGTCACGCCGAGGATGACGGCGCCCGCGCCGCGCAGCCGCCGGACCACCTCGTGGTCGGCCTCCGCCACCTCGGTACGCATCGCGGCCGACCCGTTCCAGGTGGGCAGGCCGGCCACCGGCGTGTTCTCCTTGACCGCCACCGGCACCCCGGCGAGCGGCAGGTTCGCCAGTTCCTCCTGCTCGTCGACCTTCTCCGCCTCGGTGATCGCCTCGCCGCCGCGTACCGTGCGGAACGCGGCCAGCTCGGCGTCGACCCGGGCGACGTGGTCCAGGTGGTCGGCCACCACCTGGGTGGCGGAGACGTCGCCACGGCGTACCGCCCGGGCGATCTGTTTCGCGGTCGTCCCGACCCAGGTCGTCGGCAAGATGTCCGGCACTGCCACCCTCCCCAACCAGCGGTCAGCCCAGGGCCTGCTCCAGATCGGCGAGCAGGTCGTCGACCGTCTCGATGCCGACAGACAGTCGCACGAGATCGCCGGGAACTTCAAGCGGGGAGCCCGCAGCGCTCGCGTGTGTCATCCGGCCCGGGTGCTCGATCAGGGACTCCACGCCGCCCAGCGACTCGGCGAGCACGAACAACCGCGCCCGGTTGCAGATCTGGACGGCGTGCTCCTCGCCGCCCGCCGCGCGGAACGAGATCATGCCGCCGAACCGGCGCATCTGCTTGGCGGCCACCTCGTGGCCGGGGTGCGACGGCAGGCCCGGGTAGATGACCTGGGCGACCTTGGCGTGTCCGTCCAGGTAGGCCGCGATCCGCTCGGCGTTGTCGCAGTGCCGGTCCATCCGTACCCCGAGGGTCTTGATGCCGCGCAGGGTGAGCCAGGCGTCGAACGGGCCGTTGACCGCGCCCATCGCGTTCTGGTGGTAGCGCAGCTCCTCGCCGAGCGCCCGGTCCGCCGCGACCAGCGCGCCGCCGACCACGTCGGAGTGCCCGCCGACGTACTTGGTGGTGGAGTGGACCACGACGTCCGCGCCGAACGCGATCGGCTGCTGGAGGTACGGCGAGGCGAACGTGTTGTCGACCACCAGCAGCGCCCCGGCGTCGTGCGCCACGGCGGCGAGCGCCGCGATGTCGGCGACGCCGAGCAGCGGGTTGGTCGGCGTCTCCACCCACACGATCTTGGTGGTGCCCGGGCGGATCGCCGCCCGCACGGCGTCCGGGTCGGAGACCTTCGCCGGGGTGTACGCCAGGCCCCAGCGCTCGGCCACCTTGGCGAACAGCCGGTACGTCCCGCCGTACGCGTCGTCCGGGATCACCACGTGGTCGCCCGGCTTGCAGACGGTCCGCAGCAGCGTGTCCTCGGCGGCCAGGCCGCTGGCGAAGGCGAGCGCCACCGGGCCGCCCTCCAGCGCGGCCAGGCACTCCTGCAGCGCGTCGCGCGTCGGGTTGCCCGAGCGGCTGTACTCGTAGCCCTCGCGGGGCGCGCCGACGGCGTCCTGGGCGTAGGTGCTGGTCTGGTAGATCGGAGGGATCACCGCACCGGTGCGGGCCTCCGGGTCCTGACCGGCGTGGATGGCGAGTGTCTCGAAGCCGTGCCTCATGCCGCAGACGTTAGTCCCCCGCCCGGTCCCGCTCCCGGCAACCCGGCGCGAGTCACAACCGCGAAGGTGTCGGGGCGGTCGGCCATACTGGTCCGGTGAGTACGACCGAGGCGCTCCCCTCTCGCCTGCACGGCGTCGCCGACCGGATCCCGGCCTCGCTGGGTCTCCTGAGCGGCCCGCGGTCGGGGCGGGTCAGCTTGCCCGTGCGCCTCGCCTGGTCGGGCCCCGCCGACTATGACGTGGGTGACCCCGGTGAGCGGCTGACCCTCTACTGCCTCCTGCTGGACTGCGGCCAGCGGGACGACATCATCAGGTACGTCGACGCCGGGCTGCTCCGCCAGGACTGGCCACGTATCCGGCGCTTGACCGCACGCCGGGTGATCCGGCTCTGGGAGCGGCAACTGCCCGATCTCGTCGCCGGGTGATGGACGCGCTGCACCGTCGCCTGCTGGAGATCGGTTTCGCTGCTGGTGACGACCTGGGGTTGATGCTCGCCGGCGGCTATGCCATGTGCGCCCACGACCTGGTCGACCGCCCCTCCCAGGACATCGACTTCGCCACGGCCGCCGCGCTGCCGCTCGACGCAGTGACGGATCGCCTCGCCGCCGCCTACGTCGCGGCCGGGTTCTCCGCTCGGATCATCGAGTCGACGCCGCGCATGGCTCGCCTGCTGATCTCGGACGACACCTCCTCGTGCGAGGTCGACCTGCTCAAAGAGGCGCTCGCGCCGCCCGCCCGCATGGCGCTGGGCCCGGTGCTGGCCTTCGAGGATGCGGTCGGGCTGAAGGTCCGGGCGCTGCACGACCGTGCCGCGCACCGGGACTACATCGACGTCCGCGCGGCCTCAGAGCGGCTCACCTGGTCGGAGCTGGAGCACCTCGGCGCCCGGCACACCGCCGGCTTCTCGTTGGACGAAATGGCCGACCGGCTGGGTGGTGTGACGGAGCGGGACAGCCGGACATTCCGTTCGTACGGACTCACCGAGCAGCAGGTCGACGAGTTGCGCGGATGGGCGCTGCGATGGGAGGCGGACATCCGGGCTCGCCTCGCCAACGGCGAGACCGGCCCGACCGGCATCCCCGAAGACGACTGGGACGCCTACCTCGACCGCGCCTGACCAACGGCCGGCCTTCTCGTCGATCATGAGGTTGACGGTGGTTGGGGTCCGATTTGTCGCAGCCAACCTCATGATCAACGCTCGCCCGGAGGTGGGGTGGGCGGGCCGGGCCTAGGGTGGGCGGATGAGCGGGTGCGTGTTCTGCGGGATCGTGGCGGGCGAGGTGCCGGCCTTCCGGGTGACCGACGAGCCGGACGGGGTCGCGTTCCTCGACACCCGGCCGGTGTTCAAGGGACACGTGCTGGTGGTGCCCCGCACCCATCTGGTCACCCTGTCCGACCTGCCGGCCGACGTGCTGCCCGGCTACTTCCGGCTGGTGCAGCGCATCGCCGTGGCCGTGGAGTCCGGTCTGGGCTCCGGCGGGACGTTCGTGGCGATGAACAACCGGGTGTCCCAGTCGGTTGCGCACCTGCACACCCACGTGGTGCCCCGGACCAAGGGCGACGGCCTGCGCGGCTTCTTCTGGCCGCGTACCCGGTACGCCGACGACGCCGAGGCGACGGAGTTCGCCGGGCGGATCTCGGCGGCGCTGGCCTGACACCGGCGTGGGCGGGTAAGGAACCGGGGGGCGACGCTGTTGCACACGCTGGGAAAGCCAAGAGAGGAGTCCCACCGTGTTCCTCCGCCGCATGAAGGCCGAAATGATCTCTCCTGACCAGGCCCTGCCGGGCCGTCCGATCGCGATGCCGATCGCCGACCGGCACGAGGTGCTGCCGTCGACGCTGAAGGGCCCGTTCCCCGAGGGCGCGCAGGTCGCCGTCTTCGGCATGGGCTGCTTCTGGGGTGCCGAGCGGCTGTTCTGGACCCTCCCCGGCGTGATCACCACGTCGGCCGGGTACGCGGGCGGGTACACCACCAACCCGACGTACGAGGAGGTCTGCTCGGGTATGACCGGGCACGCCGAGGTGGTCCAGGTGGTCTACGACCCGTCGAAGATCGCCTACGAGGACCTGCTCAAGGTCTTCTGGGAGAACCACGACCCGACCCAGGGCATGCGCCAGGGCAACGACGTGGGCACCCAGTACCGCTCGGCGATCTACACCACCACCGACGAGCAGGCCGCCGTCGCGAAGGCGTCGCGGGACGCGTTCGCGCCGATCGTGGCCCGGGCCGGCAAGGGTGAGATCACCACCGAGATCGCCCCGCTCGGCGACTACTACTTCGCCGAGGACTACCACCAGCAGTACCTGGCTCCGACGAAGAACCCGAACGGCTACTGCAACCACGGACCGAACGGGCTGAGCTGCCCGGTCGGCGTGGCCCGCACCGCGTAGTCAGACGGAGCACTGCCCCACTCGGGCCCTCGTCCCTCAGGGACGAGGGCCCGAACGCGCCACTGTCAATCGGTGGCTCGGGGATGGCCGGTTGCGGCGTGCTTGATCCAGCAGGTTCGGGTCTGGTCGTCGACCAGGTACCAGATGCGGCCGCCGGCGGTGACCTCGTACTGCCACTGCGGCAGTGACCGCCCGTTGTGCACCGCGGTGGCGAGGGAGCCCTTGAGGGGGTGCTGGCGGCTGGTCGGCGGAGACGGGCACGGGTGCGCCTCGATCGCGTCGAACGCGCCGCGGGTGTTCGACGCAGCCTGCCGACACAGCTCCTCCCAGCCCTTGGCCGCGTCATTGGTGGCGAAACGCAGGGTGTACCCACCGGGTCGGGGTGGCGGGGCAGCGCGGTCGCCGCGCTTCGCGCTCACTCGCCGGTCGGGCGCGTGACCGGCCCGAAGTCGTCGGCGCTGGGCGCGGACAGGATCCGATGCAGGTCGGGATCGGCGTGCACCTCGGCGGTGTGCCGCCATTCCGCGAGCAGCTGGGACACCGCCGCGGTGCTGCCGACAGCGGCTGCGGCCTCGGCCGTGGCGATGAACTCATCGGTCATCTGCTCGGCGTCCCCCTGCGGGAGAAACCGCATCCAGGGCAGCACGGTCGGGAGCGTCTCCCGGACCAGGGCCGGCTCTCGCCGCGCCAGGCCGGCCAGCAGCCGCGCGGTCAGATCGACCACCGCCCCTTCGGCCTCAGCCCGTTCGGCGGACATCAGCACCAGGTCGGCGGCGTCCCGGCGACGCAGCCGCAGTGCCCGGGTACGGGCCAGTCGTTCCGCGGTTTCCGTGGGCTGGCGCAGCAACTCGGAGAACGGCACCGATTCCAGGGGCATCGACATGACATCAATACTACTTCAGAAGTAACACGCTGCGGCATTCCTCACACCCTCGCGGGTGCCGAATCCGGAGATCTGGTGGAGTGCGGCAGGAACAGCAGGCGTGACAGGCACCCACCCTGCGTGACGGCGCATCGTAGCAAGCTGTCACACGTTCGTCATCGTCTCAACAGGCGAACTGCAACATGCTCTGGCAGCATTGGCTCGTATGTGCGGACTTGCGGGAGAGTTCCGCCGTGACGGTTCACGCGCCGATGTCTCGGCCGTGGAGCGGATGGCGGCCACGATGAGTGACCGAGGGCCCGACGACAGCGGCGTCTGGTCGCAGGGCCCGACAGCGCTGGGACACCGGCGCCTGAAGATCATCGACCTGTCCGCGGCGAGCGGCCAACCCATCGTTGACGCCGCCGCCGGACTGACCGGCGTCTTCAACGGCTGCATCTACAACTACCGGGAACTGCGCGCCGAGCTGCAGGCCAAGGGCCACCGCTTCTTCTCGTCCGGCGACAGCGAAGTAGTGGTCAAGGCGTACGCCGAGTGGGGGCTCGACTTCGTCGACCACCTGATCGGCATGTTCGCGGTCGCGATCAGCGAGCGCGACACCGGCCGCCTGGTGCTGGCCCGGGACCGCCTCGGCATCAAGCCGCTCTACCTGGCCGAGAGCCCCGGCGTGGTGCGGTTCGCCTCCACCCTGCCGGCGCTGCTCGCCGGTGGCGGCATCGACACCACCATCGACCGGGTGGCGCTCGCCCACTACCTGAGCTTCCACAGCATCGTGCCGCCGCCGCGCACCATCCTCGCCGGCGTCACCAAGCTGCCGCCGGCCACGGTCCGGGTGTACGAGGCGGACGGCTCCACCCACGAGCGGGTGTACTGGGACCCGACCTTCGGCCGTGCCGCCGAGCGGGCCGGCTGGTCCGAGCGGGACTGGCAGGACGCGCTGCTCGACTCGCTGACCACGGCCGTACGCCGCCGCATGGTGGCCGACGTCCCGGTGGGCGTGCTGCTCTCCGGCGGCCTCGACTCCAGCCTGGTCGTCGCGCTGCTGGCCGGCGAGGGGCAGGCGCAGTCCGGCCTGGCCACGTTCTCCATCGGCTTCGACGCGGTCGGCGGCCGGGAGGGCGACGAGTTCGTCTACTCCGACCTGGTGGCGAAGACGTTCGGCACCGATCACCACCAGATCCGGGTGCCCACCGGTGACCTGCTGCCGCCGCTGGAGGCCGCCGTCGGGGCCATGAGCGAGCCCATGGTCAGCCATGACTGCGTCGCGTTCTGGCTGCTCAGCCAGGAGGTCGCGAAGCACGTCAAGGTGGTCCAGTCGGGCCAGGGCGCGGACGAGATCCTGGGCGGCTACCACTGGTACCCACCGCTCGCCGGCGTGGACCGGGAGCAGGCGCTCGAGACGTACGCGAAGGCGTTCTTCGACCGCGACGCGGCCGGACTGGCCCGGGTGCTCAACCCGGCGTGGCTGGCCGACGGCGACCCGGCGCGGGAGTTCGTGGCCGCGCACCTGGGCCGCGCGGGCGCGCAGACCGCCGTCGACGCCGGCCTGCGGATCGACACCCAGGTCATGCTGACCGACGACCCGGTGAAGCGGGTCGACAACATGACCATGGCGCACGGGCTGGAGGCCCGGGTGCCGTTCCTCGACCACGAGTTCGTCGAACTGGCCGCGAGCTGCCCGCCGGAGCTGAAGCTGGCCCAGGGCGGCAAGGGCGTGCTCAAGGAGATCGGTCGCCGGGTCCTGCCGCACGAGGTCATCGACCGCCCCAAGGGCTACTTCCCGGTGCCCGGCCTCACCCACCTGGAGGGCAAGCTCCTCGACCGGGTACGCGACGCGCTCACCGCCCCGGAGGCGCGCCGACGTGACCTGTTCCGCGCCGACTACGTCGACGCGCTGCTCGCCGACCCGAATGCCGAACTGACCCCGTTGAACGGAAACAAGCTGTGGCAACTGGGACTCCTGGAAATGTGGCTCCAGAGCCACGGAATCGACTGACCGTGACCGACACCCTCGCCACCGGAACGGCGCGTACCGACCGGGAACGGGTGCTGGGCCGGCGCCGGGAACGCACCGGCCCGGGCGGTGACCCGATCGCACCGGGTACGCCGGAGCCGCGGCGGCCGGAGACCGCGTCCACCGACGCCTCGGGCGTGGTGCTGGACTGCGGCTGGGGCCGGCTCGTGTTCGGGCAGACGTTCGACGACCAGGTGCACGTGGCCGACGTGCTGCGCTCCGAGGCGGTCGGCGCCCGGGACATCTGCATCTACCTGCGCGATCCGCACGTGCTGGTGTCCCGCCTGCCGGACGAGCTGTTCATCGACCCGTCGCTGACGTACCGGCTGCCGCTGGGCGCGAAGCGGCCCGCCGCCACCGAGGGTGGTGACGTGCCCGGGCTGACCGTCCGGCCGCTGCGCGACGCCGCCGACGCCGAGGCGGTGAACCGGATCTACGCGCGCAACGGCATGGTCACCGCCCCGGTCGAGGTGCTGGTGGACAACGCCGGCACGGACCGGTTCCTGCACCTGGTGGCCGAGGACGCCACCGGTGAGGTGGTCGGCACCATCACCGGAGTGGACCACGTCGCGGTGTTCGGCGACCCGGAGAACGGCGCCAGCCTGTGGTGCCTGACGGTGGACTTCAACACCGCCCCGCCCGGCACCGGGCAGGCGCTGCTCACCGCGCTCGCCGACCGGCTCGACGGGCGTGGCCGGGCGTTCGTGGACCTGTCCGTGCTGGCCGAGAACGCGGGCGCGATCCGGCTGTACGAGCGCCTCGGCTTCCACCGCACCGGCACGCTCTGCGTGAAGCGGAAGAACCCGATCAACGAGCGCCTGTTCCTGCCCGCCATGCCCGAGGGGTACGACGAGCTGAACCCGTACGCGAAGATCGTCGCGGACGAGGCGATGCGCCGCGGCATCCGGGTCGAGGTGACCGACCCGAACTGGGGTGAGCTGAAGCTGACCACCGGCGGCCGGACCATCCACACCCGCGAGTCGCTGTCGGAGCTGACCTCGGCGGTGGCGATGAGCCGCTGCGACGACAAGCGGGTGACCCGGCGCATCCTCACCGAGGCGGGGCTGTCGGTGCCGCGCGGCCGCACGGCCACCGGCGAGCCCGACGACGTCGCGTTCCTGAACGACGTGGGCCCGGTGGTGGTCAAGCCGGCGCGGGGCGAGCAGGGCAACGGCATCACCGTCGGCGTGCGTACGCCGGAGGCCCTGACCGCGGCCGTCGAGCTGGCCCGCCGGTTCTGCCCGGACGTGCTGATCGAGGAACTGCGCGCGGGCGAGGACCTGCGGGTCGTGGTGATCGACCACGAGGTGGTCGCCGCCGCGGTCCGCCGCCCGGCGCAGATCACCGGCGACGGGGTGCACGACATCACCGAGCTGATCGAGCGGCAGAGCCGCCGCCGGGCCGCCGCCACCGGCGGTGAGTCCCGCATCCCGGTCGACGACATGACCCGCGAGGTGGTGGCGGAGGCCGGGTACCGGATGCACGACGTGCTCCCGGAGGGCGAGGTGCTCGCGGTCCGCCGGACGGCCAACCTGCACACCGGCGGCACGATCCACGACGTGACCGCCGAGCTGCACCCGGCGATCGCCGAGGCGTGCGTCACCGCGAGCCGGGCGCTGGACATCCCGGTCACCGGGCTGGACCTGCTGGTTCCCGCCCCGGACCAGCCGGAACACGTGTTCATCGAGGCGAACGAGCGGCCCGGACTGGCCAACCACGAGCCGCAGCCCACCGCCGAGCGTTTCGTCGACCTGCTCTTCCCGGGTACCCGGGCACCGCAGCGACTCTGGTCGCCGGCCGGTGCGGCAAGCTCTGGGGCATGACCGCACGCAAGCCCCAACCGCTCAAGCTCGACCTCGACTACCTCCGCCAGGTGCTGGTGGAGCTGCTGGAGATCCCCAGCCCGTCGGGGCGCACCGACCACATCCAGCAGTACGTCGGCGAGCGGCTCTCCGCGATCGGGATCAGCTCCACGCTGACCCGTCGCGGGGCGCTGAGCGCCTGCCTGCCCGGTCCCCGGGAGACCGGCGCCGACCGGGCGATCGTGGTGCACACCGACACCATCGGCGGCATGGTGAAGCGGCTCAAGGAGAACGGGCGGCTGGAGGTCAACCCGATCGGTACGCACAGCGCCCGCTTCGCCGAGGGCGCCCACGTGCGGATCTTCACCGACGACCTGGAGCGGGTCGTCACCGGCCAGGTGCTGCCGCTGAAGGCGAGCGGCCACCGCTACAACGAGGCAGTCGACCTTCAGGGCGTCGGCTGGGAACTGGTCGAGGTGCGGGTGGACGAGCCGGTGCACGACGAGGCCGGGCTGCGGGCGCTCGGCATCGACGCCGGGGACTTCGTCGCGTTCCTGCCCAACCCCACGATCACCCCGAACGGGTACGTCAAGTCCCGGCACCTGGACGACAAGGCGGGCGTGGCGGCGGTGCTGACCGCGTTCAAGGCGATGGTCGACGCCGGGATCACCCCGGCGGTCACCGCACACCTGCTGGTCACCGTCACCGAGGAGATCGGCCACGGCGCCAGCCACGGGCTGGACCCGGACGTCGCGGAGATCGTCTCGGTGGACGCGGCGGTGGTCGCGCCGGGCCAGCAGTCCCGGGAGACCGCCGCCACGCTGGCGATGGGCGACGGGGTCGGCCCGTTCGACTACCACCTGACCCGCAACCTCGCCTCGATCGCCAAGGAGCACGGCGTCGACCTGGTCCGGGACGTGTTCGACTACTACCGCTCGGACGTGGCCGCCGCGGTCGAGGCCGGCGCGCACGCCCGGGTGGCGCTGCTCGGGTTCGGCGTGGACGCCACCCACGGCCACGAGCGCACCCACCTCGACGGCCTGCACCAGCTCACCCAGCTGCTCTGCCTCTACCTGCAGAGTCCGCTGGTCTTCCCCGAGTGGGACGCCGAGCCGGAGGGCGACCTGGCCGACTTCCCGTCGCTCGCCGTGCAGCCGGCGAACGAGGAGGGCCCGCGCGAGGGCCCGATCGGCCTGGACTGACCGGGGCCTGTGATCGAAATCCGTTGCCGTGGCCGCCGCGTAGTGGATAGCGTGGCGGTACACGGGAAAGGAGGTGGTCCAGACTTGTATAGCAATCGGACTCGTGAGGTGGCTGTCCGCTAGCCGCTGTCCTCGACAGTGAAAACTCGCCCGCCGCGAGGCGGGCACCTGCAGGATCGTCGAGACCGTGTGGCAGCGGTGCGGCGAAACCACGACAGCCACCCGACCCCCGGGGTGCCGGCCCAGTCCAGCCGGCCCGCGCGCGAGCGCGGAAGCCCCGGGGGTCGCTTTTTGCCTTCTGCCTTCCGGAGGATGCCGTGTCCATGCGTGAGCTGGTGGTGCTCGGTACGGCCAGCCAGGCCCCGACCCGGCAGCGCAACCACAACGGCTACCTGCTGCGCTGGGACGACGAGGTGATCCTCTTCGACCCGGGCGAGGGCAGCCAGCGGCAGATGCTGCACACCGGGATCACCGCCACCGACCTGACCCGGATCTGCGTCACCCACTTCCACGGCGATCACTGCCTCGGCCTGCCCGGCACGATCCAGCGCCTCTCGCTGGACCGCGTACCGCGCCCGGTGGCGGTGCACTTTCCGGCCGGCGGCGCCGAGTACTTCGCCCGGCTGCGCCACGCCTCCAGCTTCTACGAGACCGCCGAACTCGCCGTCGAGCCGATCGACACCGACGGGCAGCGGATCACGCTGGGCATCGGCACGCTTGAGGCCCGCCGGCTGCGGCACCCGATCGAGACGTACGGGTACCGCCTGGTCGAGCCGGACGGCTGCCGGATGCTGCCGGAGCGGCTGGCCGCGTACGGCATCGCCGGTCCGGACGTGGGGCGGCTGCTGCGCGACGGCCACCTGGACCGCGACGGGCGCCGCGTCACCCGCGACGAGGTGAGCGTGACCCGGCCGGGGCAGCGGTTCGCGTTCGTGATGGACACCGGGCTCTGCGACGGCGTGTACGCGCTGGCCGAGCACGCTGACCTGCTGGTGATCGAGTCGACGTTCCTGGAGTCGGAGGCGGCGCTCGCCGCCGAGGTCGGGCACCTCACCGCCGGCCAGGCCGCGCGGGTGGCGGCCGAGTCGGGGGTACGCACGCTCGTGCTCACCCACTTCTCCCAGCGGTACGCCGACCCGCGCCGCTTCCACGACGAGGCCCGCGAGCACTTCACCGGTGATCTGGTGATCGCCGAGGATCTGCTCACGGTTCCGGTGCCGCCCCGGCGGGTACCGTCGCCCGGGTGACGATCTCCCTACGTTCCGCGACCGAGGCCGACCTGATGGCGGTCGGCGCCCTGCACCAGCGCTCCCGGGTGGCGGCGTACTCGTCGTTCCTCCCGCCCGAGGCGCTCGCCGACCCGACGCCGGAGGCGATGGGCCGCTACTGGGTGGAGCGGCTGACCTGGGAGGGCGCCGACCACCGGATGACAGTGGCCGAGCGGGACGGGCGGCTGGTGGGGTTCAGCTACCTCGGGCCGGACGACGAGGGCGACCCGGCGACCGGGCTGCTGAACGCGATCCACCTGGAGCCGTCCGAGCGGGGCCGGGGCACCGGGCGGGCGCTGATGGTGGACGCGCTGGACGCGATGCGGGCCCGGGGATGGACGCGCGCGGTGCTATGGGTGCTGCGGGACAACGCCCACGCGCGCCGGTTCTACGAGCGCGGCGGCTGGACCGCGACCGGTGAGCAGCGGGACGAGCACATCGGTGCGGTGCTCGTCCCCCAGCTCCGCTACGCCCGCCGGGTGTAAGGAAGGGCCCCTTATTAACGCCTCCGGTAGAGGAAGGGCCCCTTGTTAACACCCGGTGTTAACAAGGGGCCCTTCCTTACAAGCAGGGTCAGCGGGCGCCCAGGTGGGCGAGCAGGTCCTGCCGGGTCAGCACGCCCTTGGGCTTGCCGTCGACCAGCACCAGCGCGGCGTCGGCCTTCTCCAGCAGCCCGACCGCCTCGCTCACCGGCTGGCCGCCGCCGATCATCGGCAGCGGCTCGCCCATGTGCCGCTCGATCGTGTCGTGCAGGTGGGCCTGGCCGGTGAACAGGGCGTCGAGCAGGTCCTTCTCCGCGATCGAACCGGCCACCTCACCGGTCACCACCGGCGGCTCGGCCTTCAGCACCGGGAGCTGCGAGACGCCGTACTCGCGCATGTAGTCGATCGCGTCGCGGACCGTCTCGGTCGGGTGCACGTGCACCAGCTCGGGCAGGCCACCGGGCTTGCCGGCGAGCGCGTCGGCGACGGTCGGCTCGGTGCCCGAGTCGTCCAGGAAGCCGTACCGGGCCATCCACTTGTCGTTGAAGATCTTCGACAGGTAGCCCCGGCCGCCGTCCGGCAGCAGCACCACGATCACGTCGTCCGGGCCGGCCTTGCGGGCCACCTCCAGCGCACCCACCACGGCCATGCCGCAGGAGCCGCCGACCAGCAGACCCTCCTCGCGGGCCAGCCGGCGGGTCATCTCGAAGGACTCCTTGTCCGACACCTCGACGATCTCGTCGGCGATCTTCCGGTCGTACGTCTCCGGCCAGAAGTCCTCACCGACGCCCTCGACCAGGTACGGCCGGCCGGTGCCGCCGGAGTAGACCGAGCCCTCCGGGTCCGCGCCGATCACCTTCACCCGGCCCTCGGACGCCTCCTTGAGGTAGCGGCCGATGCCGGAGATGGTGCCGCCGGTGCCGACGCCCGCCACGAAGTGGGTGATCTTGCCCTCGGTCTGCTTCCACAGCTCCGGGCCGGTGGTCTCGTAGTGCGAGCGCGGGTTGGCCGGGTTGCTGTACTGGTTGGGCTTCCACGCGCCGGGGATCTCCCGGGCCAGCCGGTCGGAGACGTTGTAGTAGGAGCGCGGGTCCTCCGGCGCGACGGCGGTCGGGCAGACCACCACCTCGGCCCCGTACGCGCGCAGCACGTCCTGCTTGTCCTGGCTGACCTTGTCCGGGCAGACGAAGACGCACCGGTAGCCCTTGAGCTGGGCCACCAGGGCCAGCCCGACGCCCGTGTTGCCGCTGGTCGGCTCCACGATCGTGCCGCCCGGCCGCAGGATGCCCGCCTTCTCGGCGTCCTCCACCATGCGCATCGCGATCCGGTCCTTGACCGAGCCGCCCGGGTTCACGTACTCCACCTTCGCCAGCACGGTGGCCTGGATGCCCTCGGTGACGTTGCGCAGGCGTACCAGCGGGGTGTTGCCGATCAGCTCGACGACGTTGTCGTAGTACTGCACCTCGTTGTGCCCTTCGTCGCGCCGCCGTCGTGGGGCGGTCGGTCAGCCGTCAGTTCGCCGACCAGCGTACGTGGCGTCAGGGCACCACATGCCCGGGGATGACGGAGCTGCGACGTGCCTCCCACTCCAGGAAACGCTCGGTCTCGGCGAGCACGCTGCCCGCCAGCCAGGTCACCATGACCGCGTCGTCGGCCAAGCCGAAGATCGCCAGCGGGATCTCCGGCAGCAGGTCGATCGGGGAGACGATGTACGCCGTCGCCCCGGCCATCAGCGCCAGGCGCAGACCGCCGTCGTACTCGCCCCGGGTGGTCGCCCGGATCATCCTCGGCAGCGCCGCCAGCCGGGCACCGAGCGACGGCCCGCCCCGCGTGCCCGCCGCCAGCGCCCGGGCCAGCGCGGCGAACGCGGCGCTGCGCTTCAACGTCTTCCCCATGATGTCGCCCCTCTCCGCTCGACCATGGTGAGGCCCGGTGGCAAGCCCGCGCCCGCTGCCCCATCGGTACCCAATCCGGGCACCGCCCAGCCATCCGATCACGGACAGCAGTGGTCGTACCGGCGCGATACTGTCGGTTCATGGGGGACGCTGGTTCCGTCGCGCCGGTCCGCCGGCAGCGCGCCCGGCAGATCGCCCGCCTCGCGGCGATCGGCACGGGCGCCACGGTGGCGGCCACCGCCGCCACCGGCGGGGTGCTGCTCGGCCAGGCCCGGCAGGCCCGCCGCACCATCCCGATGGCGCAGGCCCCGCCACCCCGCTGCGACGGCGTCTACGGCGCGAAACTTCCCGGCCCACCGGTCACCATGGTGATCCTGGGCGACTCCTCAGCGGCCGGCTACGGCGTGCACAGGCGCCGCGAGACACCGGGCTCGCTGCTGGCCACCGGGCTGTCCCGCCGCCTGCACCGGCCGGTCCGGCTGCACCGGTTCGCCGTGGTCGGCGCGCTGTCGTCCGGGCTGAAGCCGCAGATCGAGTCCGCCCTGGAGGTCGAGCCGGACGTGGCGGTGATCCTGGTCGGCGGCAACGACGTCACCAACCGCACGCCGTTCTCGGTGGCGGTGCGCTACCTGACCGACGCGGTCCGCACGCTGCGGGCGGCCGGCTGTGAGGTGGTCGTCGGCACCTGTCCCGACCTGGGCACCATCCGGCCGATCCAGCCGCCGCTGCGCTGGCTGGCCCGGCGCTGGAGCCGCCAGCTCGCCGCCGCGCAGACGGTGGGCGTGGTCGAGGCCGGCGGCCGTGCCGTCTCGCTCGGCGACATGCTCGGGCCGCGGTTCGCCGCCGAGCCCGCCCGGATGTTCGCCTGGGACCGGTTCCACCCCTCCGCCGAGGGGTACGCGATAGCCGCGGCGGCGTTGCTGCCCACCGTGCTGTCCGCGCTGGGCGCGGTCCCGGAACGCAGGCCTGTCCTGCCCGGCGTCGAAGGCGTACGGTCGCTCCCGGAGGCCGCCCACCAGGCGGCCCGGCACGCCGGCACGGAGGTCAGCGGCGCCCAGCTCCGGGGTCGCGACCGCGGGCCGGGCGGACGGTGGGCGCAGCTTCGCCGGCGGGCCTTCTTC
Organism: Micromonospora sp. CA-248089; assembly: GCF_050948515.1. NCBI lineage: Bacteria > Bacillati > Actinomycetota > Actinomycetes > Micromonosporales > Micromonosporaceae > Micromonospora > Micromonospora sp. CA-248089. Next base: position 948,177 of record NZ_CP192016.1, on the reverse strand, counting down.
GGCGTCGGCGCGGTGCCACCGACCGGCAGCGCCGCCGACTCGGCAACGCTGGAGGGAACGGCATGAGCGAGCGCAGCGAGCGAATCGGCCAGCTCAGCGCGGAGGTGCCTCATGGCGGCACGGAGCGAAGCGGAGTGACGGCATGAGCGAGCGGAACGAGGTGGCCCGGTGGGGCCGGGCCGCGGCCCTGTCGCTGCTGGCCGGCACGGTGGGTGGCGCGGCTGTCCTCGCCGGCCAGGCCATCGCCGCCCGCACCCGCGAGTACGCCCAGCCCGAGCTGGGTCTGGTGCTGCGCGCGACGGTCGGCCGTGCGGACGCGCCGCCGCTGCGGCTGGTGCTGCTCGGTGACTCGTCGGCGCTCGGCGTGGGCGTGGACCGGTTCGAGGACACCATCGGCGGTCAGCTCGCGAACCTGCTCGCCGAGGGGCCGACCGGCCGCCGGGTGCAGCTGTCCAGCGTCGGGGTCTCCGGCTCGCGCGCCACCGACCTGGCGACCCAGGTGGCCCGGGCACTGCTGGGCGAGCGGCCGGACGTGGCGGTGGTGCTGATCGGGGCGAACGACGCCACGGCGATGGCCCGGCCCGGTGACGCGGCGGCCTACCTCGGCTCGGCGGTACGCCGGCTGCGGGAGGCACACGTCGAGGTCGTGGTGGGCACGTGTCCCGATCTCGGGGCGGTACGCGCGGTTGCCACACCGCTGCGTCAGGTGCTCGGCTGGTCCGGGCGGCGGATGGCGCGGGCCCAGACGGCGGCCGTGCTGGACGCCGGGGGCACCGTGGTCGACCTGGGCACCGAGACCGGTCCGGTGTTCCGCGCGGACGCGGGCACGCTCTGCCACGACGGCTTCCACCCGTCCGCAGACGGCTACCGGGTCTGGGCGCACGCCCTGCTGCCGGCGGTCGAGGCCGCGGCGGCCGTGGCGTTCCGGCACCACCGCCGACCGCCCACGGGGTGACATTTCCCGCCCGCCGCACACCTTCCCGCGCATGTTACTGGCGCGTTAACGTTGGCTCATGCCGATTGAGTCGCCCCGCGACGCCGTCATCGTCGCCACCGCCCGGTCCCCCATCGGCCGCGCGTTCAAGGGTTCCCTCCGCGAGGTCCGCCCGGACGACCTCGCTGCCACCATCGTCCAGGCCGCCCTCGACAAGGTTCCGGCGCTCGATCCCACCACCATCGACGACCTCTACCTCGGGTGTGGCCTGCCCGGCGGCGAGCAGGGCTTCAACATGGCTCGGGTGGTCGCCACCCTGATGGGCCTCGACGGCCTGCCCGGCGCCACGCTGACCCGCTACTGCGCGTCCTCGCTCCAGACCACCCGGATGGCGATGCACGCGATCCGGGCCGGTGAGGGCGACGTGTTCATCTCCGCGGGTGTGGAGATGGTCTCCCGGTACGCCCGGGGCAACTCGGACGCGCTGCCGCCGGAGGCGCAGGCCCTCGTCGGTGGCGGCTGGGAGAACCCCCGCTTCGCCGAGGCCCGGGAGCGTTCCGCGGCCCGCGCCCAGGGCGGCGCCGAGGTGTGGACCGACCCGCGCGAGTCCGGGCAGCTGCCCGACATCTACCTCGCCATGGGGCAGACCGCGGAGAACCTGGCCCAGGTGTACGACGTGACCCGCGAGGACATGGACGCGTTCGGCGTCCGCAGCCAGAACCTCGCCGAGAAGGCGATCGCCGACGGCTTCTGGGCCCGCGAGATCACCCCGGTCACCACGCCGGACGGCACGGTGGTCAGCACCGACGACGGCCCGCGTGCCGGGGTGACGCTGGAGGCGGTGGCCGGCCTGAAGCCGGTGTTCCGCCCGGACGGCCGGATCACCGCGGGCAACTGCTGCCCGCTCAACGACGGCGCCGCCGCCGTGGTGATCATGAGCGCCGAGCGGGCGTCCGAGCTGGGGCTCACCCCGCTGGCCCGGATCGTGTCCACCGGTGTCACCGGGCTCTCCCCCGAGATCATGGGCCTGGGTCCGGTCGAGGCGTCGAAGCAGGCCCTGAAGCGGGCCGGCATGACCATCGACGACGTCGACCTGGTCGAGATCAACGAGGCGTTCGCCGCCCAGGTGATCCCCTCGTACCGGCAGCTCGGCATTCCGGAGGAGAAGCTGAACGTCGCCGGTGGCGCGATCGCTGTCGGCCACCCGTTCGGCATGACCGGCGCCCGGATCACCGGCACGCTGCTCAACGCCCTGGAGTGGCACGACAAGACCATTGGTCTGGAGACCATGTGCGTCGGCGGCGGCCAGGGCATGGCGATGGTGCTCGAACGACTGAGCTGAGACCGGTTCGCCGGGGCACGGGCCGGGTACGGGAGGCCGCATGGCCACCGTCGTGGAACGTGAGCGCAAGTACTCCGGCGACGAGGGTTTCCGGCTGCCCGACCTGACCGGGTGCGGTGGCGTCGTGACCATGTCCGACGCCACCGTCTCGGATCTGGACGCCGTCTACTGGGACACCGACGACCTGCTCCTGCTGCGCAGCCGGCACGCGCTGCGCCGGCGTACCGGTGGGCACGACGCGGGCTGGCACCTCAAGGTGGGCGCTGTGGGTGGCGCCCGGGTCGAGCACCAGTTCCCGGCCGGGGCGTCCGACGACGGCCCGCCGCCCGAGCTGGTCGCGCTGATCCGGGGCGCGTCGCGCGGTCGTCCGGTCGCCCCGGCGGCCCGGGTCGGGAACCGTCGCCGGGAACACCGGCTGCGGGACGCGGACGGCCGGGTGCTGGCCGAGGTGGCCGAGGACGACGTCCGGTCCGAGGATCTGGTGGACGGCACCGCGCGGACCTGGCACGAGATCGAGATCGAGCTGGTCGACGGCGACGAGGCGCTGCTCGACGCCCTCGGTGAGCGGCTGCGCGCGGCAGGCGCCCGGGAGGTGGCGGTCAGCAAGTCGCACCGGGCCGTCGCCGGCCGGATCGCGCGCTTCGACGCCCGGGAGCCGGATGGCCCGGCGGAGCCGGTCCTCGCGTACGTCAGGGCGCAGCGCGACGCGATCGTCGGCAACCACGCGGCCGCCTACCAGGGGGACGAGGACGCGGTCCACGACATGCGCGTGGCGACCCGCCGGTTGCGGGCGACGCTGCGTACCTTCCGGGGCCTGTGGGACCGCCGGGAGGGCGAGGCGCTCCGGGCCGAGCTGCGCCGCCTCGGCGGGGAGCTGGGCCGGGTCCGCGACACCCAGGTGATGGCCGCCCGGCTCACCGACGCGGTGCACGACCTGCCGGACGAGCTGGTGCTCGGTCCGGTGGCGGCACGGATCGGCGAACGGTTCGCCGCCGACCGGGCCGAGGCGACCACCGCGCTGCGGTCCGCGCTGGACGCCGACCGCTATCCCGAACTGCTGGCCCGCCTGGACCGGCTGGCCGACGGCCCGCCCGCCGACGTCGGCCGGCGGTGGGTGGACCGCAGGGTCCGCAAGGCGGTACGCCGCGCCGACACCCGGCTGGACCGGGCGCTTGCCACGACCGGGCCGGACGGGGACGCCGCGCTGCACGAGGCGCGCAAGAAGCTGAAGGCCGCCCGCTACGCGGTGGAGGTGCGCCAACCGGCTGCCGGCAGGCACGCCGCTCGCCTGGTGAAGCGGTTCAAGGCGCTCCAGGACCTGCTCGGCACCCACCAGGACTCGGTGGTCACCCGGGAGGTGCTGCGGCGGCAGGCGCTCCAGGCGTACGCCGAGGGCGAGAACACGTTCACCTACGGTCTGCTGCACGCGAGGCAGGCCGAGGCCGCCGGCCACGACCGCCCGGCGGTCCTGCGGGCGCGCGACCGGTCACGGCACCGAAAGGTACGCCGCTGGCTCAAGCCCTGACGGCTCCTCCCCCCACTCGGTCGATCATGAACTTGACGGGGATCCGCGTCCGTTTTGTCGCCGCCAACTTCATGATCAACGCGGCCGGGGCCCAGGGGGCGGGGGTCAGAGTGCGGCGCGGGTTCGGGTCACGGCGGCGGCGGCCTCGGCCAGCACGGGCTCGGGGGGCGCGGCGAGCGTCAGGTCGGCTGCCACCACGCGGAGCTGGTCGGGCAGGGCCAGATCGGAGGGCAGGCGGGGCACGTCGCGGCGCGGCTCGCCGGCCGCGTCGGCGGCCAGGTTGGCGATCTCCTGGACCAGCTTGTGCATTAGGTCGGCCCGGGACACGTTGCCGCCGTCGGCCTTGGCTGACCAGCGCGGCTGCTGCCAGTGCCCGACCTGTCGGACCAGCAGGGTCACCGCCCGGTCCAGTTCCGCTTCGCTCATCGCCGCCAAGTCTACGGCCGCCCCAGGCCGCGACGCGGCGACAGGCGCCGGAACCGGCATCAGCGGGCGACAGGCGCGCCGGACCGACGTCAGCGGCGGACGTAGCTGAGCAGGCGGAGGATCTGCCAGTACAGGAAGATCAGCCCGACCAGCAGACCGAACGCGCAGTACCAGGCGTAGCGGCGGGGCAGCCGGCCGGCGGACCGCTCGACCAGGTCGAAGTCGAGGATGAAGCTGAGCGCGCCCGCGATGATCGCCACCACCGAGAACAGGTACGGCAGCCAGCCCACCCGGTCACTGAGGCTGTAGACGACCACCCCCTGCCGCCCGGTGAACAGGTACGCGAACAGGTTGACCAGGCCGATCGCCACGATCCCGACGAGCGTGCCGATGACCAGCCGGGCCAGGCGCGGGGTGGCGCGTACCAGCCGGGCCCGGTAGAGCACCGCCATGCCGAGGAAGACGCCGAACGTGCCGACCACCGCCTGCACCACGATGCCCGGATAGACCATCTCGAAGGCGCGGCTGGCCACCCCGAGCAGCAGGCCCTGGAGCACCGCGTACCCGACGACGACCGGCGGGCTGGTGATCTGCTTGAGCGAGATGACGAGCACCAGCGCGAGGCTGGCCAGTGCGCTCCCGGCGAGCGCGGCGGAGATCCACGCGGCCTGCGGCACCACCACCCAGGACACCGCCGCCGTGACGCCGGTGACCAGCAGCAGCCCCACGGTCCGGCTGACCACGTCGGCGACAGTCATCGTGTCGGCGGTCCCGACCCCGAGCACCCGCCGCTCGGCGCGGCCGACGTCGTCCAGCCGGTCCAGCACCGGGTTGGCACTGCGCACCGTGACCACCTCCCGCCCCCGTACCCGGATCCCACTCTGCGCCGGGCGGACCGGCCGGGTCGGGGAAACGGCGACGCCCGCCGCCGCGGATGCGGCAGGCGGGCGTCGTCGGGGAGGACCGTGCGGTCAGTCGTCGCCCTGGAAGTAGCTGAGCAGCCGCAGGATCTCGATGTAGAGCCAGACCAGGCCGACCACGATGCCGAAGGCGGCGGTCCAGGAGTAGCGCTGCGGGAGGCCCATCCGGACCCCCTGCTCGATCTCGGCGAAGTTGAGCACGAAGCTCAGCGCCGCCACCACGATGCAGACCAGGCTGAAGCCGATCGCGAGCGGGCTGCCGTCCCGCAGACCGGTGTTCACGCCGAACAGCGCCAGCACCAGGTTGACCATCATCACGCCGAACAGGCCGGCGATGACCGCCACCATGATCCGGGTGAACTTCGGCGTGGCCCGGATGATCCGCGCCTTGTAGATCATCGCCATCAGGAAGAAGACGCCGAACGTGGCCACGACCGCCTGGAGCACGATGCCGTCGTAGAGCGACTCGAACGCCTTGCTGACCATGCCGACGAAGACGCCCTCGATGATCGAGTACGCCACCACGAGCGCCGGGTTGGCCATCCGGGAGAACGAAATGATCAGGCCGAGCACCAGGCCGACCACCGCGGCGCCGATCCACGCGACGCCGACCAGCGAATCCGGCACGAGCACCCAGGCCGCCGCGGCCGAGGCGCCGAGGATGGCGAGCATGAGGACCGTCTTGACGACCACGTCGTCGAGGGTCATCGGGGTCACGGTGGGCGGAGCCACCGGCTGGCCGTAGCCGCCCGGGTAGGGCTGGGCGTAGGGCTGCTGGGGGTACTGCTGCTGGGGGTATCCGGGCTGACCGTACGGCCCGGGCTGGGCGTACCCGGCCGCCCGCTCACGCTCTGCCGCCTGGCCGAGCCGGGCGAGCACCGGGTTCGAGGACTTCACTTCTCAGGCCTCCCTCAGGGGGTCGATCGCACGTAGACGTGCTACTCCAGGGTAGACGTGGGCGCAAACGCGCGCGTGACCGCTAGCTGTGGGAAAGCTGAGAGTTCTCGTGCCCGGGGCGGGGGTCGAACCCGCACGCCTTGCGGCAGCCGCTTTTAAGGCGGCCGTGTCTGCCGTTCCACCACCCGGGCGGGTGACACCGGCGCGTCGACACGCGGCGGTGCAGATCTCACCGTAGCGGCTCGGCCGTGACGCGGCGTACCCCGACGGGTGCGGCCGTTATGGTCGAGGCCGTGACCAGCGCCGCCCGCACGGCCCTCGGGCCCGACCGTGACCGGGCGGCCCGCCCGGCGGCGATCACGCGGCGGGTGACCGCCGCTCTCCGGCGGCACCGCGCGGACCTGCTCGCGGGGTTGGCGTTCGTCGCGCTCGCCAGCTGGCTCACCCACGGTCTGTGGCCGGCGCCGGGCACGCGGGTGCTCGCGCTCAACCCGGCCGACCAGACGCTGTACGAGTGGTTCCTGGCGCTCGACGCGCGCGCCCTGCGCGGCGAGCTAAGCCTGGTCACCGGCCGGCTGAACGCGCCGGACGGGGTCAACCTGATGGCCAACACCTCGGTCGTGGCGCTCGGCGTGCTGCTCGCCCCGATCACGCTGGCGTTCGGGGCGCCCGTCACGTTCGCCCTGCTCGTCGCCGCGAACATGGCCGGTACGGCGCTGGCCTGGTACCTGCTGTTCACCCGCCTCCTGTGCGCCCGCCCGGCCGCTGCCGCACTCGGGGCTGCGCTCTGCGGCTTCGGACCGGGCATGGTCTCGCAGAGCAACGGCCACCTGCACATGACCGCGCAGTGGCTGGTCCCGGTGCTGGTCTGGCTCGTGGTCCGGCTGCTGCGCGCCGCCGACCCGGCCGGTCGACCGGACGGCCCGGACCGCCGCCGGATGGCGTCCTCGGCGGTCGGGCTCGCCGCGGTCGTCACCGTGCAGGTCTTCGTCGGCGAGGAGGTGCTGTTCCTCGCCGCGCTCACCCTGGCGGTGGCCGCCGTCGCGTACGGGTCGGCCGACCGGGACCTGCTGCGCCGGGCCGGTTCCGGCTTCGCCGGAGGGCTGCTCGCCGCCGCCGGGCTGGCGCTGCTGGTGCTGGCGTACCCGCTGTGGGTGCAGTTCGCCGGCCCGCAGGGCGTCGCGGACGGCCTGTTCCCGCCCGCCTACTTCTCCGCCGACCTGGTCGGCTGGACCCGCCTGTCCGCGCTGACGGTGTTCGGCAGCCCGGAGGCGGTCCGGCTCACCACCGGGCCGGCCGAGTTCACCACGTTCCTGGGCTGGCCGCTGCTGCTGGTCGCCGTGGGCTGCGCGGTCTGGCTGGCCCGGCGCGCACCGGTGGTGGTGGCGCTGGTGGCAGCCGCGCTGGTGACGGCCGCGCTCGCGCTCGGCCCGCAGGTGGTGGCCGGTGGCGAGCGGACCGGGATCCCCGGCCCGTACGCGCTGCTGGCCGGCCTGCCGGTGGTCGACGGCGCGCTGCCGATGCGTTTCGCGCTGGCGGTGCTGCCACTCGTCGGCACCGTGCTCACCCTCGCCGTGCACCGGGCGCTCGGCGAGTCCGGCCGGGCCCGGCGGCTCGTCCCGGTCGCGGTCGGCGCGGCGCTGCTCAGCGTCTTCCCCACGCCGCTGCCCACGATGGGCCGGCCGCCGCTGCCCGAGTTCGTCACCGGCGGCCACTGGCGGCAGTGCGTACGCCCCGGCGGCGTGCTGGTGCCGGTGCCCACCGCCACGCCGCAGGACCCCTGGCCGATGCGCTGGGCCACCGCCACCGGGGTCGCCTTCGCCATGCCGGAGGGCTTCTTCATCGGCCCGTACGGCCCGGACGGCGAGGCCACCATGGGCACCTGGGCGCGTCCCACCTCGGCGTTGCTCGCCGACGTGGCCCGTCGCGGCGTGGCACCGGTGGTGGGTGACCGGCAGCGCCGCCAGGCCGCCCGGGACATCGAGTTCTGGCGTGCCTCGTGTGTCGCGGTGACCGACGGCACGCCGCACGCGGAGATGCTGCGCCGGACCCTGGAGCAGCTGTTCGGCCGGCCGGGTACGCGGCTCGCCGACGCCTGGACCTGGCGGTTCTGAGGGCGGTTTGGGCCCGGACATGACGAAGGGCCCCTCCCGTGCGGGAGGGGCCCTTTCGCGGAACGCGTCAGACGCGCGCGGCGACCGGCGGGGCGGACGCCTCGGCGAACTCCTCGCGCGGGTCGTGCAGCTGGCCCAACGCGACCACCTCACGCTTGAGGAAGAACGCCAGCGTCCAGTCGACCACCACGCGCACCTTGCGGTTGAACGAGGGGATCCGCGACATGTGGTACGTCCGGTGCATGAACCAGGCCGGCCAGCCGGTCATCTTGATGCCGTAGACCTGCGCCACGCCCTTGTGCAGGCCGAGGCTCGCCACGCTGCCGGCGTGCTTGTGCTTGTAGTCGACCGGCTCGCGCCCGCGGATCACGTTGGCGATGTTGTCGGCCATCCGGGCCGCCTGCCGCACCGCGTGCTGGGCGCTCGGGGAGCAGAAGTTGCCCGGCTCCTTGGTCAGGTCCGGTACGGCGGCGCAGTCGCCGGCGCTCCACGCGCCCTCGACCACCCGGTCGCCGTCCACGATCTGCAGCGTCGGCCGGCAGGTGACCCGGCGACGCTCGTCACGCGGGAAGTCCGTCGCGTCCAGCATCGGCGACGGCTTCACACCGGCGGTCCAGACGATGGTGTCCGACGGGAAGCTGTCGCCGTCGGAGAGCTTCACCACACCGTCGACGCAGGACTCCAGCCGGGTGTCCAGGCGGATGTCCATGTCCCGCTTCATCAGCTGCTGCACCGTGTAGGCGCCCATGTCCCGGTCGACCTCGGGCAGCACCCGCTGGGTCGCCTCGACGAGCACCCAGCGCATGTCCTCCGGCTTCAGCTCCGGGTAGTAACGCAGCGCGTCGCGGGCCATGTCCTCCATCTCGGCGAGCGCCTCGATGCCGGCGTAGCCACCGCCCACGAAGACGAACGTCAGCGCGCGGCTGCGGACCGCCGGGTCGGTGGTGGAGGCCGCCACGTCGAGCCGATCCAGCACGTGGTTCCGCAGGAAGATGGCCTCGCCGATGGTCTTGAACCCGATGCCGTTCTCGTGCAGGCCGGGGATCGGCAGGGTGCGGGAGACCGAACCGGGGGCGACGACCACGTGGTCGTACCGGATCTCCCGGGCCGGGCCGCTGATCGGCTGCACCACGGCGGTCATGCGGTCGTGGTCGATCCGGGTGACGGTGCCCGCCACCACGGTGCACTTGCGCAACTCCCGCCGCAGCGGCACGACGGCGTGCCGAGGGGAGATGTTGCCCGCCGATGCCTCGGGGAGGAACGGCTGGTACGTCATGTGCGGCTGCGGGTCGACGACGATGACCTCGGCCTCACGCCTGCTCAGCTTCTTGGACAGGCGCAGAGCGGCGTACAGGCCCACGTGACCGGCACCCACGACAAGGATCCGCTTCGGGTTCACGTCATCTATCTTTCCCCGGGTGCTCCGGGTAATCCCGCGCGAGACCCCCTTCTGTGACGGAGCACAACCGGTGTGACCTGCGCAACGTCGCCGGAACGCTGGGTCACCTGCGCCGAAGCAGCCAGCCCAGCAGCCCGCTCAGCCCCACCGCCACCAGCAGTCCCGCCACCGTCGCCGCCTGGGTGCCGTCGGTCCCGCCCAGTCCCCCGAGCCACGCCAGCACCACGCCGAGCACGGCACTGGCGAGCACCACGCCGCCCGCCCGGCCCAGCCACCGCAGGACCACGTCCGGGTCGATCAGGCCGTCGTAGGGCAGCAGCGCCGCCAGCGCGCAGAGCGAGTGCGCCAGGTAGAGCAGCGTCGCCACGGCGAGCAGCCGCCACAGCGCCGGCGGCCGGTCGAAGCCGAGCGTGGCCAGCAGCCAGCCGCCGACTGTCACCAGCGCGGTGAACGTCGGCCAGATCCGGCGCGGCCCGGCCGCCGGCAGCACCGCGGCCACCGTCAGGGCCAGCAGCGAGCGCGCGGTGAGGGCCTGCACCGGGTACGCGAGCAGGAAACCGGCCAGCACGGTGAGGAAGATGCCGCCGCGGACGAGCAGCGGCAGCGGGCTGACCCGGGCGGCGGCGTACCGCAGCGCCCGCACCCGCTCGACCAGGGCATCCGTCACTGAGCCGGCCTTTCGTTCGCGACTGCGGGACTCCGCTTCGCTGCGTTCCTCGCGCTCACCGCAACCCTGCCTTCGGGGCGGTCGCCAACCGGGCCACGTCGCGCAGCACCTCGTCCAGGCTGCCGGCGCCGGCCCAGCGCACCACCGGCACGCCGTGCTCGCGGAGCTGGCCGATCATCGTGTCCCGGTCCAGCCGCCACAGCCGGTACGCCACCTCGGCCCAGCCGCGTTCCTTCGGCACCGGCAGCTCGGCCGGCAGCGTGTCCACCGCCACCACGAACCGTCCGCCCCGGGCCAGCCGGGCCAGCATCTGCGCGGACCGCTCGTCGAGCAGCGGGGTGAGCACCACCACGAGCGCGTCCGAGGAGAGCACCTGCGGGCCGAAGACCTGGTCGTACGGCTCGTGCGGCGACGACTCGGCGTGCACGTCGAGCAGCCACTCCAGCACTGTCAGGTACTGCCGCCGCCCGGTGGCCGGACGCAGCCGGCGGGCGGCCGGGCCGTACTCCAGCATCGACACCCGGTCGCCGCGGTGCAGGTAGTGCTCGGCGATCGCGGCGGCCGCCCGCACCGTGGTGTCCAGCACGGAAGCGGGCCCGTTGACGCCACCGGAGCGGCCCGCCTCGGCCAGCACGTCCAGTAGCACCACCACCTCGGCGTCCCGATCCGAGAGCGTCGACGCGACGTGCAGCTGGCGGGCCCGCAGCGACACCCGCCAGTCGATGCGGCGCAGCCGGTCGCCGGGTGCGAACACGCGTACCCCGGCCAGCTCGCCGCCCTCGCCCGGCCGCCGCGAGCGGTGCGCGCCGACCAGGCCGGCGGCCCGGGGCATCGCCTCGACCGCGTCGAACGGCTCGGTACGCGGATAGACCCGGGCCCGGATCGGCTCGGTGATCACCGCACGGGAGACCAGCAGGCCGTCAGCGGCGGCGACCCGGACACCGGCCGGGCCGATCGGGTGCCGCCCCCATCGCAGGGCGGTGCCGGTCAGCTCCAGGTCGACGGCGCTGCCCCGGGGTACGGAGGTGACGAACGGGCGGTCCGCGCCGCCGGAGCGGCTCACGTCCAGCCCGGCGCCGCCGAAGCCGACCTGCTCGACCCGCAGCCAGCGCGACATCCGGGTCCGGACCACCGCCAGGTCGTACCCGATCAGGTCGGGGTTGGCCACCGCGACGGTGGCGGCCAGCGGCGCGCCCTCGACCAGGTGGGTGTCCCCGACGCCGAGTTCCAGCTCGGGCAGCGCGGCGGGGCGGCGGCGCAGCGCGTACGCGGTTCCGAGCGCGAACGGTGTGGCGAGCACCACCAGGTCGATGCGGCCGAGCAGGACGGCGACGACGACCAGCACGCCGGTGAGCAGCACGGCCCGGCCGAGCGCCCAGGTGGGCGCCCAGCCGCTCGCCGCGTCGGCCCGGTCCATCAGCGTCCGGCGGCGTAGCTGGGCAGCGCGCCGCTGGCCGGGGCGGGGGTCGACTCCAGCACCTCGCCGACGACGAACGACGGGTCGACCCGGCGCAGCCACATCTCGGGGCGCAGCGTGATCCGGTGCGCCAGCGCGGGCGCCGCCACGGCCTTGACGTCCTCCGGCACCACGTAGTCGCGGTTGGCGAGCACCGCCCGTACCCGGGACAGCAGCAGCAGCGCCAGCGAACCGCGCGGGGACGCGCCGACCAGCACCGACGGGTGCTCCCGGGTGGCAGCGGTGAGCGCCACGATGTACCGCCCGACCGAGTCCTCGACCACCACGTCCTCCAGCGCGGCCTGCATGGCGCGCAGCGTGGCGGCGTCCACCACCGGCTTGATCTCCGCCTCCTCGCGGCGGCGGGCGATCCGGCGGCGCAGCACGTCCCACTCCTCGTCGTGGCTCGGGTAGCCGAACGACACCCGCAGCAGGAACCGGTCGAGCTGCGCCTCCGGCAGCGGGTACGTGCCCTCGTACTCGATGGGGTTGGCGGTGGCGAGCACGTGGAACGGCTCGTCGAGGCGGTAGGTCACGCCCTCCACCGACACCTGCTTCTCCTGCATCGCCTCCAGCAACGCCGACTGCGTCTTCGGCGGCGTCCGGTTGATCTCGTCGGCGAGCAGCAGGTTGGTGAACACCGGCCCGGCCCGGAAGGCGAAGTCGCCACTGCTCTGGTCGTAGAGGAACGAGCCGGTCACGTCGGCGGGCAGCAGGTCCGGGGTGAACTGGAGCCGCCGGAAGTCCAGCCCGAGCGCCTGCGCGAAGCAGCGCGCGGTGAGCGTCTTGCCCAGGCCGGGCAGATCCTCCAGCAGCACGTGACCACCGGCGAGGATGCCGGCCAGCACCAGCTCCAGCGCGTCCCGCTTGCCGACCACGACGGTGCCGACCGCCTCCAGGACGGCCCGGGCGAGCCGGCCCACCTCGGCGGGGGCCATGCTCCGGTCCACGTCGTTCATCAGATCTTCTCCAGTTCGGCGACGATCGCCGCGAGGTCGCGCGGCGACGGAGGGCGGCGGACGGGGGTGGCGAGGAACGTCCACAGTGGCTCGCCCAGCAGGGCTCGGGCACGGGCCGGGTCGGACTCACGGGTGACGCCGTGCCGCTGACGCAGCCGTTCGTCGGCCAGTTCGCCGAGCCGCGGCAGGATGCGTTCGGTGAACCGCTCCCGGTTGTCGGAGGACCAGTCCAGCGGGCGCTCCCAGCCGTTGATCGCGGTACGCAGCGCGTCCCGGGCGGACCAGTTCCAGGTGCCGGGCTCCTCACCGGCGGGCGCCCGGGTGCCCGCCCGGGGCGGCGGCGGAGGTGAGAGCGCGGTGGTGACCCGGCGTACGGCGAGCACGGCGAGCACGCCGGCCACGATGATCCAGATCGGCACCTTCAGGCCGACCGCGCGCAGCCCGACCACGATCACCACGACGACGGCGGCGGTGACCGCCACGGTCCGCAGCAGCGCGCGCGCCCGCCCGCCACCGGACGGACGCTCGGCCTCCCCGGCCGGCTCCTCGCCGAACGACATCAGGTCGTCGATGCTGGTGCTCACGACGCCTCCCCCGCCAGGCTGGTCAACTCGCCGCGCAACCGGCGCAGCGCGGCGCGGGCCTGGTCCCGGGTGCGCTCGTCGACCGGGTGCGTGGCGTAGCGGGCCTCCCGGTAGACGTGCGCGAAACCGTCGAGCACGTCGGCGCTGGCGATCGCCGGGATGCCGGCCGCCGGGTCGCCGCGCAGCAGCCGGCCCACCAGATCGGTCGGGGTGTCGCCGGTGTGCCGGGGCACGCCCGCGTCCTCGGCGGCCTCCTCCAGGCGTACCCAGCAGGCGATCACAGCGGTTCGCGGGTCGGTGGAGCGGTCGTCGAGTTCGACGAGCCCGGCGTCGAGCGCGGCCACCACCTCGCGGGCGGTCCCCTCCGCGGTACGCCGGGAGCGCCGCACCGGCACCGCCCGGGTCGTCCGCCGCAGCGCGCCCCGGAGCACGTTCCACAGGACGTACCCGATGGCGCCCAGCACCGCCGCGAACAGCAACGCCACGGCGGTGGTGGCCAGCCAGTCGGGCACACCGCCCGACGTGGACTCACCCACGTCGCGGGGTTCCACCGGGTACGACGGCATCGCCTCCGGCGACGGGTACTCCGGCACGTACGGGATGGTGTCGGCGGCCGGCGGGATCCGGCTGGCCCCGATGGCGGAGTGACCGGCGGCGAACGCGGCGAGCGCGAGCAGCACCGTCACCGCGGCGACCGGCCACCTGCGCAGTACGCCGAAATCCATCACACCGCCTCAGGTGTTCTCAGTCCACCCCGGCCAGGTCCTTCGCCCGGGTGAACACGTCGTCCAGCATCGCCGGTGTGAGCCGGCCGGTGAACGTGTTCTGCTGGCTGACGTGATAGCAGCCCAGCAACGCCGGCACCGACTCGCCGGACCAGTGTGCCCCATGACCGAACGCCGGTCGCGGTGTGGGCGGTCGCTGCCCGTACACCTGGCGTAGCACCGGCCACCACGCGGCCCACGCAAAGGCACCCAGCGCGACCACGACGCGCAGCGTGGGCCGGATCAGTTCGACCTCGCGGTGCAGCCACGGCGCGCAGGTGTCCCGCTCGACCGGGGTGGGTTTGTTGTCCGGCGGCGCGCACCGCACGGCCGCGAAGATGCGGGTGTCGCGCAGCGCCAGGCCGTCGTCGGCGGCCACGCTCGTCGGCTGGTTGGCCAGCCCGGCCCGGTGCAGCGCGGCGAACAGCACGTCGCCGGACCGGTCCCCGGTGAAGATCCGGCCGGTGCGGTTGCCGCCGTGCGCCGCCGGCGCCAGACCGAGAATCGCGATGCGCGCGTCCTGCGGACCGAGGCCCGGCACCGGCCGTCCCCAGTAGTCCTGGTCGCGGAACGCGGCCCGCTTGACCCGGGCGACCTCCTCCCGCCACGCCACCAGGCGCGGGCAGGCGAAGCAGTCGCTGACCGCGCCGTCGAGGTCGGCCAGGTCGGCCGCCCGCGCGGCGCGGGCGACCACGTCCTGCGGGGTACGCGACTCAGCCAAGCTTCGCCCGGAACAGTTCCAGCGTGCGGGCCCAGGCGGTGGCGGCGGCCCGCTGGTCGTAGTGCTCGGGCCGGTCCTCGTTGAAGAACGCGTGCGCGGTGCCCGGGTAGTCGAACGTCTGGCAGGTGCCACCGGCGGACTCGATGGACCGGCGTACGCTCTGCACCCCGTCGGCGGCGGACAGGCCGTCCGCCTCGGAGCAGTGGATGAGCGCCGCCTTCCCGGCGTAGTCGGCCCAGTCGGTGGCCATGCCCTCCCACGGCAGACGCGGGTAGAACCCGGCGGTGGCCACGATGCGCTCGGAGAACGTGCCGGACCACAGGGCCAGGCTCGCGCCCGCGCAGAACCCGGCACAGCCCACCTTGCCCGCGACCTCCGGCCGGCTCGCCAGGTATTCGGCGGCGGCGGCGATGTCACTCGCCGCCTCGTCCATCTGGGAGCTGTTCAGCATCAGCCGCGGCTCGGTCGGCTTCACGGCCGGTCCGCCGTGCCGGAAGTCGGGCGCGAGCGCGACGAAGCCGGCCTCCGCGAAGCGGTCGACCACGGCCCGGACGTGGGGCACCAGTCCCCACCAGTCCTGGATGACGATGACCGCCGGGCTGGCCGCACCGCCGGAGGGTATCGCGAGATACCCCTCGCTCGTCCCTCCGTTGCCGGTGAAGCTCACCATCTCGCCCATGGGCCCGTCCTCCTAGCGGTCAGTCATCATTGGCTGGTCGCCCAGTTGGCTGATACGTGCCGGTAGCGTGCCACGCGGTCACCGGCCCGGGGAAGACGGAACAACAGTGGCATTCACCTCCTGTTGAACCGCCGGACAGGTACACACGCTTGGTATAGCGATTGCTAAACTGGCCGCGTGGTAGCTGGAGACTGGGACGTCTACCTGGTCGATGAGGTGCGGCAGTGGCTCGACACGCTCGATGCCTCCACCCACGCACGGGTGGTGCAGGCGATCGATCTCCTGGCAGAGCACGGGCCAGGACTCGGGCGACCTCTTGTCGACACCATCCACGGTTCGTCCATGGCGAACTTGAAGGAGTTACGGCCGGGCACCGTGCGTATCTTTTCGCGTTCGACCCGTGGCGTTCGAGCATCCTCCTGGTCGCCGGCGACAAGTCCGGCCGCTGGAAGACGTGGTATCAGGAGGCCATTCCCGTCGCCGAGCACCGCTACGAGCTCTACCTCAAGGACCGGGCACGAGAGGAGGGGAGCGCATGAGCGACTACTCCCGATGGCAGGACATTCGCGCCGACCACGTCTCCCGGGCCGGCGGCGAAGGGGCGGTCGACGCGGGTAAGCAGGAACTCCTCGCCCATGTCATCGGTCACCGCCTCGCGGAGGTACGGCGAGCGCGCGGCCTGACCCAGCAGCAGGTCGCCGACCGGATGGGCGTCACCAAGGGACGGGTTTCCCAGATCGAGCAGGGAAAGATCTCCGGCCAGGAGGTGGTGGCGCGGTTCGCCGCAGCGCTGGGTGGCCGCCTCCACCAGGCGATCTACTTCGACGACGGTGACATCGCCGCCATCGCCTGACAGCCAACCCCCCGCGAGATCTTGGAGGATTCCGGCCCCTATGAGGGCCGTTTCCTACCAAGATCTCGCGGGGTTGAGTCGCTCTACCGCGTGGGCGTGGGTTCCGGGGAAGCGCTGGGGGTGGACGGGGCGGGCGTCGGGGTAATGCTGTCCGTGGGCGCGAATGCTGGCGGGGCGATCGACGGTGAGACCGGCGGGCCGAACGGGGCCCGCTCCGGACAGTACGGGTAGGTGTTACGCATCTCCGGCACCGCGCCCGTGTCGGCCATGCAGCTCGGCCAGCCGAGCGTGATCGGCACGCCGTTCTGGTCGAAGAGCCGCGCGTCGCGGATCAGCCGTCCCTGCTGGTCGTAGACGAAGACGTCCTCGATCCGCTCGTACCGGTGGTCCACCGACGTCTGCT
The DNA here is from genome assembly GCF_050948515.1 of Micromonospora sp. CA-248089. NCBI lineage: Bacteria > Bacillati > Actinomycetota > Actinomycetes > Micromonosporales > Micromonosporaceae > Micromonospora > Micromonospora sp. CA-248089. The sequence goes on along the minus strand of NZ_CP192016.1, from coordinate 931,534 downwards.
CGTAACTGCCGTAGACGTCGGTGTCGGCGCGCTCGTCCACCTCGGCCAGCACGGCGATGGAGAACAACAGCAGCGCGGCGGTGGCGATCTGGTGCAGTTGTCGCCGCCACCCGGTGATCCCGGCGGATCGGCGACCCCACCACATGGACGCCACGATCGCGCCGATGAGCAGCAACAGCCCCATCGAGCTGTTGCCGTCCAGCCGGGGCACCAGGCCGGACCGGCCGTCCACCATCCAGGCCACGATCAGCGCGGCCAGCCAGCCGCGCACCAGCCACCAGGCCGGGCGCAGCGGACGCAGGAAGTCGCTCACCGTCTCGTGCCCGAGCACCGGGCCGAGTTGGCGGTCCAGCAGGCGGAGCTGCGTGGCCGCCTGCTCCCGCGCCTCGGCCAGCCGGTGGAAGCGCGCCGGTCGCCGCCCCTCCCCGGCGCCGGCGGCGGCGCGCAGCTCGGCCGCGTACGCCTCGGGCGTGCCCAACCGGTCCACGAGCGCGCCCTCGCCCTCGGCGGCCACCTCGGCGAGGTGTTCCGGCAGGTCCTCGGTCAGCTCGTCACGGACCCCGGGCGGCAGGTCGACGAGCGCCGCGCGAACCCGGTCGGCGTAGTCCGTGATCTCCTGCCCAGTGACGGTCATGCCGCCATCCCCCGATCGTCGAGCAGTGCGTCCATGGTGGTGGCGAACGAGCGCCAGGTCTTGCCGGAGCGGGTGAGCTGGTCACGCCCGGCGGCGTTGAGCGAGTAGTACTTGCGGTGCGGCCCGGACTCGCTCGGCACCACGTACGTGGTGAGCAGACCGGCCGCGAACAGCCGGCGCAGCGTGCCGTAGACCGAGGCGTCGCCGACCTCGGCGAGACCGGCCTCGCGCAGGCGCCGCAGGATGTCGTAGCCGTACCCGTCCTCGTCCTTGAGCACGGCGAGCACCGCCAGGTCGAGCACGCCCTTGAGGAGCTGCGTGGTATCCACGCTCCGCACACTAGTGCGCAATCCGCACTACCGTCAACGACACAGCACCATGTCGCCCACCGGGGCCGGTGATCAAGGAGTTGGCGTCCTCAGAGGCGCCCGGATCGGACACAAACTCCTTGATCACCGCCGGAAGGGCAACCTTCCGTCGACGGCTCAGACGTAGAGCTTGCGGAGTTCGCGGGCGATGTCCGAGACCTCGGTCAGGGTGCCGCTCGCCACCGACATCACGAGAGCCTCGGCCTGATCAACGTCGACATCCTGGATCGGCACCTCGTTGAGGGCCAGAAACACCCGCCCCGCCGCCCAGGCGAGACGCTTGTTCCCATCAATCAGCGCGTGGTTCATGCAGACCGAGTGCAGCAGCGCGGCGGCCTTGGTCCAGAGATCGGGATAAGCCTCCTGGCCGAACGCCACGGTGGCCGGGCGGACCACCGCCGAAGAGAGCAGACCGAAATCACGGACCTGCGGCGTCCCACCCAACACGATCGAGGCGATCTCCACGAGGTCGTCGACCTCGAGATAGTGGATCACTCCGCCAACCGCCGCAGCAGCTCGGCGTCACGCTCGGCAACCTCCCGCGCGAGATCCCGCACGCGGGCACGATGACTGCGCGCCGAGACGTACTCCTCGACTGCGACAACGATGGTGGCGTTCATCGACCGGTGCTCCTGCTCGGCAAGCTGCTTGAGCCGTTCGTGCAGTCCGTCGGGAAGATTGACAGTGGTGACCATATGGAAATCATACCGGCCGCACGCAGGGGAACCACCTATCTCGAGATCGCCCCCAGGCTCCAGGCGATGCCGTCGAGGATGTCGTGCTCGGAGGCGACCACCGACGGCATCCCGGCCCGTTCCATGATCACTCGCAGCACCAGCGCGCCCGCGCCGATCACGTCGGCCCGCCCCGGGTGCATCACCGGGTACGCCAGCCGCTGCTCGCTGCTCTTGCCGAGCAGGTCGGCGGTCACCTCGGCCACCTGCTCGTACGAGATGCGGGCGTGGTGGATGCGGCTGGGGTCGTACTCCTGGAGCCCCTGCGCCAGGGCGACCACAGTGGTGACCGAACCGGCGAGCCCGACCAGCGTGGCGGCCTCGCGGCCGGGCACGGCGGCGAGCGCGCGGTCGACGGCGGCGGCGATGTCCGCTTCGGCGGCGGCGATCTGCGCCGCCGTCGGCGGGTCGCCGTGCAGGTGGCGTTCGGTCATCCGGACGCAGCCGATGTCCACCGAGATCGCGCCGCGCACACCGTCGGCGCGGGTGCCGACGACGAACTCGGTCGAGCCGCCGCCGATGTCGACCACCAGGTACGGCGGCTCGGCGTCGGCGGGCAGGCCGCGCACCGCGCCGGTGAACGACAGGCGCGCTTCCTCGTCACCGGTCACCACCTCGGGCGGTACGCCGAGCGTGCGCTCGACCATCGCGCGGAAGTCGGCGGCGTTGGAGGCGTCGCGGGAGGCCGAGGTGGCGCACATGCGTACCCGGTCGGCGCCGGACTTCTCGATCTCGGCCGCGTAGTCGGCGAGCGCCACCCGGGTCCGCTCGATGGCCTCCGGGGCGAGCTTGCCGGTCTGGTCGACGCCCTGCCCCAGCCGCACGATCTCCATCCGCCGGGTGACGTCGCGCAGCGGCGCCGCCTCCCCGGCCGACGCCTCGGGCAGGTCGGCGATCAGCAGTCGGATCGAGTTGGTCCCGCAGTCGATGGCGGCCACACGCGCACTCACGGCGCCCACCCTACGGCAGCCCGCCCCCGGGCCCGCGCGATCAGAGGCGCAGCAGCATTCGAGTGTTGCCCAGCGTGTTGGGCTTGACCCGTTCCAGGTCCAGGAACTCCGCGACGCCCTCGTCGTACGAGCGCAGGAGCTGCTCGTACACCGGCTGCGGCACGGGCGCGCCGTCGATCTCGCGGAAGCCGAACGAGCCGAAGAAGCCGGTCTCGAACGTGAGCACGAAGATCCGGCGGATGCCCAGGTCGCGCGCCGAGTCGATCAGCTCACCGACGATCCGGTGCCCGATCCGGTGGCCCCGGCAGGACGGGTCGACCGCCACCGTCCGGATCTCGGCCAGGTCCTCCCACATGACGTGCAGCGCGCCGCACCCGACCACCGTGCCGTCCGAGGTCACCGCGACCCGGAACTCCTGCACGTCCTCGTACAACGTCACCGTTGCCTTGCTGAGCAGCCGCCGGTCGTCGGTGTAGGTGTCCACCAGCCGCCGGATGCCGCGCACGTCGGTGGTGCGGGCCCGGCGGACCGTGATCTCGTCGGCGCTCATCTCACTGGACCGGCGGCACGTCCACGCAGGGGCCGGCCGCCCACCACTTCTCCACCAGCGCCAGCGTCTCGTCGCCGAACGGGTTGACCCCCGGCCCGGCGGCGAGCGCGTGCCCGAGGTGCACGTGCAGGCACTTGACCCGCCCCGGCATGCCACCGGCCGAGATGCCGGCGATCTCCGGCACCTCGCCGATCGCCTCCCGGCGGGTCAGGTAGTCCTCGTGCGCCGCCCGGTACCGCGCCGCCAGCTCCGGATCCTCCGCGAGCCGCTCGGCCATCTCCTTCATCAGCCCGGCCGACTCCAGCCGGCTGCACGCCGCCGTGGCGCGAGGGCAGGTCAGGTAGAACAGCGTCGGGAACGGCGTGCCGTCGGCCAGCCGGGGCGTCGTCTCCACCACGTCGGGCAGGCCGCAGGGACACCTGTGGGCCACCGCGCGGGTACCGCGCGGCGGGCGTCCGAGCTGCGCGGCCACCGCGGCCAGGTCGGCCTCGGTGGCCGGTTGGCGTTCCGGCGGGGGTACGGAGTCCGCCGCCGGCTCCTGCGGTGGTACGACGCTCAAGGTTGTGCCTCTCGAATCAAAGCTCACTTGTCCCCGCGATCGGCGTTGGCCGCCCGAACGCTCGACCACAGGGTGTCGTACCAGGGCTCGGGCTGCTTCGGCGCCCCCGGCTTCGCGTCCTTGCCGGCGTCCTTCGCGGCGCCCTCCGGGTCGGAGAGCACCACGAGCAGCGTCTCGCCCGGCTTGCCCATGAAGAACCGCTCCCGGGCCTGCGTCTTGACGTACTCCGGGTCCTTCCACTTGGCTGCCTCGGCGGTGAGCCGCTCGATCTCGGCCCGCTGGGCGGCCTGCGCGGCTTCCATCCGCTCGATGTCGGCCTGCTGGTCCAGGTAGACCCGGACCGGATAGGTGTACGCCAGGGCGAGCGCGATCAGCACCGCGAACAGCACTGTGGCGCGCCCGGTGAAGCGCCGGGGTTGGGGTGCGGTGAGCCGCTTGACCGGGCCACCGGCGGCGGTACGCCGGGCCGCGGCGGGGCGGCTCGCGGAGCGTACGCCGTCGGTAGCACGCGACGCGCCGGGTGACCGGCCGGCGGCGCGCGCCTCCGCGCGGACGCCGTTGTCGCGGGCCGTGGACCGGACCCGGGCACCGCCCGTCCGGCCGGGCTGACCCGGCCGACGGGCGGGCCGCTGGCCACCCGGTGTGCGGCGCTGCTGCATCGTCACACCCCTCCCCCGGAGCGCTCGCTCAGGCCGAACGGTAGCGCGGGAACGCGCCGGCACCGGCGTACCGCGCCGCGTCGGCCAGCTCCTCCTCGATCCGCAGGAGCTGGTTGTACTTGGCCACCCGGTCCGAGCGGGCCGGTGCGCCGGTCTTGATCTGCCCGCAGCCGGTGGCGACGGCCAGGTCGGCGATGGTGGTGTCCTCGGTCTCGCCGGAGCGGTGGCTCATCATGCACTTGAAGCCGGCCCGGTGGGCCAGGTCGACGGCGTCGAGCGTCTCGGTGAGCGAACCGATCTGGTTGACCTTCACCAGCACCGCGTTGGCGGCCTGCTCGGCGATGCCCCGGGCGATGCGCTGCGGGTTCGTCACGAACAGGTCGTCGCCGACGATCTGGATGCGGTCGCCGAGCGCGGCGGTGAGGGTGGCCCAGCCGCTCCAGTCGTCCTCGGCCAGCGGGTCCTCGATCGACACGATCGGGTAGTCGCCGGCGAGCTTGGTGTAGTAGTTGCTCATCTCCTCGGCGCTCTTGGCGCTGCCCTCGAACGTGTAGGTGCCGTTGTCGAAGAACTCGGTGGCGGCCACGTCGAGCGCGAAGACGATGTCGGTGCCGAGCCGGTAGCCGGCCTTCTCCACCGCCTCGGCGATGAGGTCCAGCGCGGCGGCGTTGGTGGGCAGGTTCGGGGCGAAGCCGCCCTCGTCGCCCAGGCCGGTCGACAGGTCCTTCTTCTTCAGCACCGACTTCAGCGCGTGGTAGACCTCGGCGCCCGAGCGCAGCGCGTCCCGGAACGTCGGCGCGCCGATCGGCGCGATCATGAACTCCTGGATGTCGACGTTCGAGTCGGCGTGCGCGCCACCGTTGAGGATGTTCATCATCGGCACCGGGAGCAGGTGCGCGTTCGGGCCGCCCAGGTAGCGGAACAGGCTCAGCTCGGCGCTGCCGGCGGCGGCCTTCGCCACGGCCAGGGAGACGCCGAGGATGGCGTTCGCGCCCAGCTCGCCCTTGTTGTCCGAGCCGTCGATGTCGATCATCTTCTGGTCGATCAGCCGCTGCTCGCTGGCCTCGTAGCCGATGAGCTGGTCGACGATCCGGTCCTCGATGTTGGCGACGGCCTTCTCGACACCCTTGCCCAGGTAGCGGTCCTTGTCACCGTCGCGCAGCTCGACCGCCTCGAAGGCGCCGGTGGAGGCGCCGGACGGCACCGCGGCGCGGGCGATCGTGCCGTCGTCGAGCCCGACCTCGACCTCGACCGTCGGGTTGCCCCGCGAGTCCAGGATCTCCCGGGCGACGATTCCCTCGATGGTTGCCACTGAGTCGCTCCTCGTTTGTGTGGTTCCGGTCCGTATGGGCCGCGACGGTGCGGCTGAGGCAGGTGTTGAACGCAGCGTATCGGTCCCCGCCCTGCCGTACCCCGCTCGGGGCGGCCCCCGAGGCGCTTGCTGAGACGGACATTCCCGGATTACCGGTCGTCAACCGGCAACCGGTTTGCGAGACGTTGCGTCAATCGACAAGGCTGGGCATCATGCCTGCCGCCTCGACGACTCTCCGCGTGCTCGCCGCCTCGGTCATCGCGTCGCTCTCGGTCACCGGCTGTCAGGCCCTGGACGACGCGAACGTCGCACTCGGTCGCGCCGACCTGGTCAACGACCTCGCCGCGCGGATGGACCGGGCGCTGGAGCAGACCTGGGCCGCCGACTACCAGCTCGACGGCGGCCGGACCGCCTCGATCGCGCAGACCAGGAAGCCGCTGCGGTCCACGTACACCTGGCCCGGTGGCAAGATCACCGTGACCCAGGAGTCGGTGACCCGGTGCGCCAGCACCGCCGCCCGTACCTCCTGCACCGTCTCGCCACCGGTGCTCACCGCCGGGAAGCCGTCGGTGATCGTCTACGACGAGGCGCGCAAGCAGGGCCTGGTCACGCCGCCCGCGGTGATCCGGCTGCTCACCGACGCGGCGCTGGCGCCGGAGGCGGTCATCGAGCAGAGCGACACCACGCTCGCCGGCCGCCACGCCACCTGCGTCGACGTCACCCACGACGGGGAGCGCTTCAACGCCTGCGTGACGAACGAGGGCGTGCTGGCCAGCTTCTCCGGCACGCTCGACGGCAAGCCCGCCGAGGTGACGCTGAGCCGCTACACCGAGAGCGTCGAGGCCGCCGCGTTCGCGGTTCCGGCCGGCGCCGGTGTGGTGGACCGCCGCCCGTCCACGTCGTGACCACGCCCGGGTTCCGGCCCGTGGCGGATCACGGGCGGCCGCCGCGACCGGACGACCTGGCGCTGCCGGTGGCCGGCCGGAAGCTGCTGACCGGCCCGGACGAGCAGCCGCTGCGCATCGGAGCGCTGTCCGGTGACCTCGCCTGGACCCCGGTCGGCACGCTCGACGGCGTCCCGGCGTGGGCGGCCGAGGTGACCGATCCGGAGTCGCTGCCGGGCCGGTGGCGCAGCTGGCGCGGCCTCGCCGCCGAGCTGCCCGCACCCCGCGCCGACCTGGCCGGGCGGGCCCTCGCCGTGGTCACCTGGCGGCGTACCCACAGGTGGTGCGGGTCCTGCCGGGCCGAACTGGCCGACGTACCGGGCGAGACCGCCCGGCGCTGCCCGGACTGCGGGCTCACCGTGTTCGTCCCGCTGTCCGTCGCGGTGCTGACCGCGATCACCCGCCCCGGCCCGGCCGGCGGCACCGAACTGCTGCTGGTGCGGCACGCGCAGGGGCCGACGCAGCTCTGGGCGCTCGTCGCCGGGTTCGTCGAGGCGGGCGAGTCGCTGGAGGCGGCGGTACACCGCGAGGTCACCGAGGAGGTCGGCCTGACCCTGCGGCGACCGGAGTACGTGGACAGCCAGCCGTGGGCGCTGTCCGGGCCGGGCACGCTGCTCGCCGGATTCACCGCCGAGGTCACCGACCCGGGCGCCGAGCCGGTCGTCGACGGCACCGAGCTGACCGAGGCGCGCTGGTTCCCGGCCGACGCGCTGCCCGCCGAGCTGCCGCCCGCGTACTCCCTGTCCCGCTGGCTGATCGACGCGGTCGCCGCCCGGCGGTGACCGCAGGCCCGGGCCGCCGCCCGGCGGTGAGCCTCACACCCCCAGCAGCGTCCGCAGGTGGCGCGGCGGCGGGCAGTCGTACGCCAGCATCGCGTCGTGCCAGTCCCGCAGCGGCACACCGTCCGGCCGGGCGGCCGCGATGTCGGCCATCTCGCTGTAGCCGACGAAGTACGTGGACAGCTGCGTCGAGGTGAGCAGCGCCCGGCGCCACTTGCCGGCCGCCTCGCCCTCCTCCTGGAAACCGCGCCCGGTCATCAACGCCATCGCCTCGGTCTCGGGCAGGTCGTCGCAGTGCACGAGCTGGTCCAGCAGCGCGTTGATGGTCATCCGGAGCTGCATCTTGAGCTGCTGCAACCGCACCGGCAGCCCACCGAAGCCGAGCCCGGCCATCAGCTCCTCCGCGTAGACCGCCCAGCCCTCGACGAACACACCCGACTCGGTGAGCGCGCGTACCCGGGTCGGGCCGTCGTACCGCCGGGCGTGCGCGAGCTGGAGGAAGTGACCGGGCATCGCCTCGTGCACCGTCAGGTTGCGGATCATGTGGTCGTTGTACTCGCGGTAGAACGACTCGACCCGCTGCGCCGGCCAGTCCGCCGGGGTGGGCGAGATGCAGTAGAACGTGGGCACGTCGGCCGTCTCCAGCGGGCCCGGCGAGTCGCAGTACGCCACCGCCACGCCCCGCGCGAACTCCGGCATCTCCTGAATGACGCACGGGTCGCCGACCATGCTGACCAGGTCGTGGTGGCGGACGAAGTCACTCGCCTCGTCCAGCGTCACCGAGGCGAGGTCGACAATCGTGGCGTCGTCCGGGTGCTCGGCGGCGAGCAGGTCCAACGCCCGGCGTACCGTCTCGTCGTCGGCCGGACCACCGACCAGCTCGACCGACGCCGCGCGGATCTCCTCGGTGACCCGGTCGAGGTTCGCCCAGGCGCGGCGCTGCACCTCGGCGGCGCTCAGCTCGGTGTCGAGCGTGTGCCACAGCCGCGCCTCCCACCGCCGCCGGCCCAGCCGCGGGTCACGCCCCGGGCCGGCGTCGGCGGCCAAGCCCTGCCGCAGCCAGGCCACGAACTCCTCGAGCGCGGCGATCGCGTCGGTGGCCACCGGTCCGACGCGGTCCCGCAGCGCCGGCGCCTCGGCCAGCAGGCCGGGCACCTCGTCGCGGATCAGCGCCGCCGTACCGGTGAACTGCCCGACCGCCGTCTCCGCGTGGACCCGCGGCATGTCCCGCAGCGTCGCGCGCGCCGTCGACAACGCATCGGGTACGGCCGACAGACGCCCGGCGAGACTCGTCAGGCGCTCCTCGGCCGGGGCGAACGGACGGGCCAGCAGGGCGTGCAGCAGCGGCCCCGGATTGTGGCGCAGCGGATCCCACTCGTGCCCGCGGATCTCGGTGGCCTCGAACAGTCCCCGGTCGACGAGGCTGGTGAGCAGCGCGTGGTCGACGCTCTCCGCCAGGTCGAGCGCGTCCGGGTCGATCTCCGCGAGCGCGTCGGCCGCGTCCTTGAGCATCGCCTGGTCGGCGGCGAGGGCGTCGGCGGAGAGGTCGGGCAGCCGATCGTCGTAGCGGTGGTCTCCGACGGAGGTGGCCAGCCCGGGCCGGCTCTCCAGCAACGCCTCCACGATCCGCTCCGCCAGCGGCACGAACGACTCCATCCCCCGACCCTACCGATCACCCCGCCCACTCCCCCGCCCTCACCACCCGCCCTCACCGCCCGCCCGCTCTCGCGTTGATCAAGGAGTTTGTGTCCCCCTCACCCCTCCATCGCCACACAAACTCCTTGATCAACGCTCTCAGGCAGGCGAGAGCGGGTCGGGCAGGTACACCCGGCGATCTTGCGGTTGCTGCCCGGGCGAGTGGGGCATTTGCGACACCACACGGGCCGGAAGTGCAAGATCGCGGGGGAAGGGGGCGGTGCCTGCGCGGTGCCGGGGGGTCAGGCGGGAGGGGTGCGTTCGGTGGCTCGGACTGCCTCGGCGTACGCCAAGGTGGCTCGCCGGAGCGCGGCCTCCGGGTCGATGCCGGCCTGCCGGGCGGCGGCCACTGTGGCCAGCAGGCTCGCGCCGAGCCGGGCCTCCGGGTCCACCTGCGACTCGGCCAGCGGGGGCGGTACGGCGAGGCCGACCCGCCCGGCCCGGTCCAGGATCTTCGCGGCCAGCGACAGCGCGGGCTGGCTCAGCGCGATGCCGTCCAGCACCGACTCGCGGGTCTTCTCGGCTCGCTTGATCCGTTCCCAGTTCGCCTCGATCTCCTCGATCGAGCCGGCCGGCTCACCCGAGAACACGTGCGGGTTGCGCCGCACCATCTTGTCGACCAGGGTGCCCGCGACGTCGTCGACGGTCCAGCTCTTGCCCTCCGGCAGGTTCTCCGCCAGCCGCGCGTGCAGCAGCACCTGGAGCAGCACGTCGCCCAGTTCCTCGCGGAGCGCGTCGGTGTCGTCGGCGCTGATCGCGTCGTACGCCTCGTAGCACTCCTCGAGCAGGAAACCGGCCAGGGTGCGGTGGGTCTGCGCCCGTTTCCACGGGTCGCCGCCCGGGGAGGCCAGCCGGTCCATCACCTCGACCGCGTCGAGCAGCCGGGCGCCGGGCGGATCCCACGAGCCGTACATCAGCTCCAGTTCGGCCAGGCCGGGCTCACGGGCCAGCCGCAGCCCCAGCTCGCGGGCCAGCGACTCGTCGCCGGCCGGGCCGGCCAGCCACACCGCGCCGCCGTGCGCGGCCGCGGCGTCGAGCAGCGCCTGGGTCGCGCCCTCGGTCACCACGCTCACCTCGGCGCCGGCCGTCCGGACCGCCCGGGTCAGCTCGCTCTCCGCACCGACGAGGACCGGCGCGGAGCGTACGGCGTCCCACGCGGCCGAGGTCAGCAGGCCGGCGGGCAGCCGGGGCGAGGTGACGAGCAGGACGATGCGGGCGGTCATGCGGCTCCGGGAGCCGGCGAACCGGAGGCCGGTGCCTCCGGCGTGGAGATGTCGGTGACCGGGCCGTCCTGGTCGACGTACGGCAGGGAGTAGAAGACGAACGACTGGCCGGTGTTGACGAGCGACGGCACGCCCGTCACGCCGAACCGGGGGTTGACGCGGACGTCCGACTTCTCGGCCTGCGCCTGCAGCGCGCTGCTGAGCGCGGTGGCGGTGCGGACGAACCCGGCCTCGCCGAACGCCTGCCGGACCTGGTCGACGCTCAGGCCCGGCTGGATCGCCCCGGTCTTCTCGAGGGCGCGGTAGACGGCCATCAGGGATTCGTCGCTGAGGTCGGCCGGGGGCAGGCTCTGCTGGAGCGTGCCGGAGAGGTCGACCCACTCGCCCCACAGCTTCGTGTACTCGGTGGTCGCCGGCATCCGGAGCGCCTGCTGGATCTGCTCCGGGGAGATCTGATCGGTGACCTGGAGACCCTTGTCGGCCGCTACGCGCTTGCCCAGGTCGATCGCGACCAGCAGGTTCAGCACGTCCTGCCGGGTCACCGAGGACCGCAGCTCCGCCGGCGACGGCGTCTGCGGGGACTGGCTACGGACGGCGTCCGCGTACTGCCGCTGCGCGTCCTCGTAGATCGCGTCGACCCGGTCGACGGAGTAGCGGGTGTCGCCGACGTACGCGGCGACGTCCGGGGCGGAGCGGCCGCAGGCGGCGAGAGAGAGCGCGGCGAGGGCCGCGACGCTGACGGCGACGAGGGAACGGCGAGCACGCATGAGGGCCACTCTCTCACGGCGAGTACGGACCTGTGACTCCGCCCACCTCATCGCGCACCCGCCGGGACCGCACCGGCCAGCTCCTCGGGCTTGCTGTGTCATCGTCCGCTCGCCACTGCGGGGCTGGCAACACCGGCCAGCTCCTCGGGCTTGCCGTGTCATCGTCCGCTCGCCACTGCGGGGCTGGCAACACCGGCCAGCTCCTCGGGCTTGCCCAGGACGTCGGCCAGGAGCTGCCCGCACCACTCCAGCAACGCCTGGTCGCGCAACGGCTCGCCGCCGATCCGCCGGGTGCTCGGCCGGGGCACGCTCACCTGGTCGAGCGCCTGCTTGTAGACCGAGTCCGGGTGGTACCGCTTGAGTCGCATCTGCTTCGAGTCGGGCAGCGGCAGCGGGCCGAACCGGATGTGCTTGCCCTGCATCGACACGTCGGTCAGCCCGTAGCGGCGGGCCAGCAGCCGGAACCGCGCCACCGCGACCAGGTTCTGCACCGGCGCGGGCGGCTCGCCGTACCGGTCGGTCATCTCGGCGACCACCTCGCGCAGGCGTTCCTCGTCGCGGGCCTCGGCGAGCTTGCGGTACATCTCCAGGCGCAGCCGCTCCACCGCGACGTAGTCGTGCGGCAGGTGCGCGTCGATCGGCAGGTCGACCTTGACCTCGGCCTCCTCCTCCGTGCTCTCGCCCTTGAAGGCGGAGACCGCCTCGCCGACCATCCGGACGTACAGGTCGAAGCCGACGCCCTCGATGTGGCCGGACTGCTCGCCGCCGAGCAGGTTTCCGGCGCCGCGGATCTCCAGGTCCTTCATCGCCACGTACATGCCCGCGCCGAGTTCGGTGTGCTGGGCGATGGTGGCCAGCCGCTCGTGCGCGTTCTCGGTGAGCGGCTTCTCCGGCGGGTAGAGGAAGTACGCGTACGCCCGCTCCCGGCCCCGGCCGACCCGGCCGCGGATCTGGTGCAGCTGGGCCAGGCCGAGCAGGTCGGCCCGCTCCACGATGAGGGTGTTGGCGTTCGGGATGTCGATGCCGGACTCGACGATGGTGGTGCAGACCAGGACGTCGAACTCCTTCTCCCAGAAGCCGACCATCACCTTCTCCAGCGCCTCCTCGCCCATCTGGCCGTGCGCCACCGCGACCCGGGCCTCCGGCACCAGCTCCCGCAGCTTGCGGGCGGTCTTCTCGATCGACTCGACCCGGTTGTGCAGGTAGAAGACCTGACCGTCGCGCAGCAGCTCACGGTGGATGGACGCGGCCACCTGCCGGTCGTCGTACGCCCCGACGAACGTGAGGACCGGGTGCCGCTCCTCCGGCGGGGTGGCGATGGTGGACATCTCCCGGATGCCGGTGATCGCCATCTCCAGCGTCCGCGGGATCGGGGTGGCCGACATGGCGAGCACGTCGACCGAGGCGCGCAGCGTCTTCAGGTGCTCCTTGTGCTCGACGCCGAACCGCTGCTCCTCGTCGATGATCACGAGGCCCAGCTGCTTGAACCGGGTGGACGCCTGGAGCAGCCGGTGGGTGCCGATGACGATGTCGACGGTGCCGGCGGCGACCATCTCCAGCGTCTGCTCGGTCTCCTTCGGCGTCTGGAACCGGGACAGCTGCCGGATCGACACCGGGAACTGGCTCATCCGCTCGGCGAACGTGTTGTAGTGCTGCTGCACCAGCAGCGTGGTCGGCACCAGCACCGCCACCTGCTTGCCGTCCTGCACCGCCTTGAACGCCGCCCGTACCGCGATCTCGGTCTTGCCGTAGCCGACGTCGCCGCAGATCAGCCGGTCCATCGGGACGGTCTGTTCCATGTCCCGCTTGACCTCCTCGATGGCGGCCAGCTGGTCGGGCGTCTCCTGCCAGGGGAACGCGTCCTCCAGTTCCCGCTGCCACGGGGTGTCGGGGCCGAAGTTGTGCCCCTTGGACGCCTTGCGCGCGGCGTACAGCTGGATGAGCTGCGCGGCGATCTCCCGGACCGCCTTACGCGCCCGCGCCTTGGACTTCTGCCAGTCCGAGCCGCCCATCTTGTGCAGCGTGGGCTGCTCGCCACCGACGTAGCGGGACAGCTGGTCGAGCTGGTCGGTGGGGACGAACAGGCGGTCGCCGGGCTGGCCGCGCTTGCTCGGCGCGTACTCGATGACCAGGTATTCGCGGCTGGCGCCGTTGACAGTGCGCTGCACCAGCTCGACGTACCGGCCGATGCCGTGCTGCTCGTGCACGACGAAGTCGCCGGCCTTCAGCTCCAGCGGGTCGATGGTGTTGCGCCGCCGGCTGGGCATCTTGCGCATGTCGCGGGTGGAGGTGCCCCGGCCGCCGGTGACGTCGTTGCCGGTGAGCAGCACGAACTTCGACGCCTCGTCGACGAACCCGGCGGTCAGGCAGCCGCAGGACACGAGCAGCTCGCCCGGTGCGGGCGCGGCGGGCACCTCCTCGGTGAGCCGGGCGCCGAGACCGGCGTCGCGCAGCACCTCGACGGCCCGCTGGGCGGGGCCGTGCCCCTCGAAGACGAGCGCGATCGACCAGCCCTCGCCGGCCCAGCGCTTGAGGTCGTCGACCACCCGGGCGGTCTCGCCGTGGTACAGCGGCGCCGGCTGGGCGGCCAGGCTCACCGCGATGGCGTCGTCGGGGGTGACGTCGACCTCGGCGGGCTCGTCCTCCCAGGGCTGCCGGACCGGTGCCGCGTCCGCCTCGACCAGGCCGAACGGCGCGAGCGTCCACCAGGGCTGGCGCAGGGCGCGGGCTGCCGTGCGTACCTCGGCCAGGGTCTTGAAGGCGGCGGCGCCGAGGTCGACCGGGGCCTGGCCGCCGACGGCGGCCGCGGCCCAGCTGGCCTGGAGGAACTCCTCCGAGGTACGGACCAGGTCGTGCGCGCGGGTGCGGATGCGCTCGGGGTCGCAGAGGAGTACGTGGGTACCGGCCGGCATGCAGTCGACGAGCAGTTCCAGCGCGTCGGCGCCGATCAGCGCGGGGGCGAGGGACTCCATGCCCTCGACCGGGATGCCCTCGGCCAGCTTGTCCAGGATCTCGGCCAGCTCCGGGTGCTCGGCGGCCAGCGCGGCGGCCCGCTCCCGCACCGCCGGGGCCAGCAGCAGCTCCCGGCAGGGCGGCGCCCAGAGCTGCGCGACGCCCTCGATGGTGCGCTGGTCGGCGACCGCGAAGGTGCGGATCTCCTCCACCTCGTCGCCCCAGAACTCGACCCGGGACGGGTGCTCGTCGGTGGGCGGGAAGACGTCCAGGATGCCGCCGCGGACCGCGAACTCACCGCGCTTGGTGACCAGGTCGACCCGGGCGTACGCCATGTCGGTGAGCCGGCGGGCGACCTCCTCCAGATCGGCCTCGTCCCCGGCGGCGAGCTGCACCGGCTCCAGGTCGCCGAGGCCCTTGAGCTGCGGCTGGAGCAGCGACCGGACCGGCGCCACGACGACACGCAGCGGGCCGGTGCGGCCGTGCGCGTCGGCGGCGTCCGGGTGGGCCAGGCGGCGCAGCACGGCGAGGCGCCGCCCGACCGTGTCGGAACGGGGCGACAGGCGCTCGTGCGGCAGCGTCTCCCAGGACGGGAAGACCGCCACCTGCTCCGGCGGCAGCAGACTGCCCAGTGCGGAGGCCAGGTCGTCGGCCTCGCGGGTGGTGGCGGTGACCGCGAGCACGGGGCGCCCCGCGCCACCGGCCGGCTCGTCGGCGGCGACCGCGGCGACAGCGAACGGGCGCAGCGCGGCCGGGGCGGTGAGGTCGAGCCCGTCGACCTGCGCGGCACCGGAGCGCGCCAGGTCACGCGCCCGGGCCAGCCCCGGGTCGGCCAGGGCGGCGGAGAAGAGTCCGGTGAGCATCAGTGATCACTTCCAGCGGATCGACACACGACGACGACCCCGCGTCCAGCCGGACGGGGGGTGCACCGTTCGAGCCTATCCCCCTCCACCGACTATCCGGGGCCGCCCGATGTTGGATCTTGACCAGCCGCGACCGGGCGTGGTGCGGTGGGTGGATGGTCGAGTATCGGACGGTCTTCGACGCCGAGGTGGATTTCTCCAACGGCGGTGGTCTGCGCACCGACGGGTTCCGGCTGGACGTGCCGCACCCGGACGTCACCGACGACGAGGTGGCCGCGCTGCTGGTCCGGCACCTCGGGCTGCTCATGGTCGGCGAGGTACGGATCACCAACCGGACCGTCGTCGAGGAGCCGCACAAGGGCGGGCGGGGGGTGGCCGCCCCGGCCGCCTCCGGCGGGCGGAAGCTCGTCGAGCTGAGTCACGTGATCACCGAGGGCCTGGTCACCCTGCCCGGCTGGCCCGGACCGTCGATCACCGACTGGCTGACCCGGGAGGAGTCCCGGAAGCGGTACGCGCCGGGTGTCGAGTTCCACGTCGCGCGGATCAACATGATCGCCAACACCGGCACGTACGTGGACACGCCGTCGCACCGCTTCGCCGACGGCCCGGACCTGACCGGGATGCCGCTGGACCGCCTCGCCGACCTGCCCGGCCTGGTGGTACGCGTGCCGGCCGGTACGCGCGCGGTGGACCGGCTGCTGCTCGCCCCGTACGACGTGGCCGGGTGCGCGGTGCTGCTGCACACCGGCTGGGACGCGCACTTCGGCACCGACGCGTACGCCGCTCCGGAGGCGCCCTACCTGACCGGTGACGGCGCGCAGTGGCTGGCCGAGGCGGGCGCGGCGCTGGTCGGCATCGACTCGATCAACATCGACGACATGACGGCGGCGGCAGCGGGTCAGCGCCCGGCGCACACCGGTCTGCTGGCCGCCGGCATCCCGATCGTGGAGCACCTGACCGGCCTTTCCGAGTTGCCGCCGACGGGTTTCCGGTTCACCGCCGCCCCGCCACGGGTGGCCGGGATGGGCACCTTCCCGGTCCGCGCCTTCGCCGTCGTCGACGCCTGACCCGCGCCGCCGCCCGCCGCCCGCCAAGCGCCGGCTGGAACGCCATGGGTGTCAAAAGGGCGCTGAGACACCCATAGCGTTCCACTGACCGGCACTTCGACGCGTGAGTGGAACGGCATGGGTGTCAAACGGGGACGTAGACACCCATGGCGTTCCACCGAACGGGCGGCGGGCGGCGGGGTGAGGGGTGGGGGCGGGGGGTGGGGGGCGGGTCAGTAGCGGACGGCGATCCGGCGCTCGACCGCGTCCACCCGGATCTCGCCGCCGTACGGGATGATCACCTGCGGGTCGGTGTGGCCCAGGTCGACGTCGAAGACCACCACCGGGTCGTCGGCGTAGGGAGCGAGCGCCGACAGGATCGCCTCCCGCTGGTCGGCGGCCCAGGCCAGCCGCTCCGCGACCGAGTGCGGCCGGTCGAAGTCCCACGCCTTGGGGCGGCCCACCACGATCGCCGGGAAGCCGGCGAGCAGCCCTCGCTCGCCCATGTTCCGCACGATCCGGAAGACCTCCTGCGCGGGCGGCAGCTCGTTCGACGTCTCCAGCACCAGCACCGACCCGGCCAGTTCGGCGGCCGAGGGAACGCGGTCGGTCGCCATCAGCCAGTGCACGATCTCCAGGCAGCCGCCCCACGTCCGGCCCCGCACCACCCGGGCCGGGCCGTGCCAGCGCCAACCGTCGGACGGGTACATCGGCGGCTCCTCGGCCAGCGCGGCCGGATCACGCCAGTCGCACGGCTCGTCACCCCACTCGGGCGCGGCGGTCAGCTCGTACCAGCCGGTGGTGAACAGCGCGGCGCGCAGCGAGTCGAGCGTGAGCGGGTGCGGCTTGCCGGAGCGACCGAGGTGCACCAGCACCGAGCCGCCGTGATAGCCGACGACGCCCAGCCGGTACAGGTGGTTGAGCACGTTGGTGTTGTCCGAGTAGCCGAAGTACGGCTTCGGGTTGGCCCGCAGCACGTCGTCGTCCAGGTACGGGGTGACGGTGATCAGGTCGTCCCCGCCGACCGTCGCCAGCACGGCGGTGATCGTCGGGTCGGCGAACGCGGCGGTCAGGTCCCGCGCCCGGTCGCGCGGGTCGGCGCCCATGACCCGGGTGGTCGGATACTCCACCGGTTCCAGCCCCAGTTCGTCGCGGAGCCGGCGCAGCCCCAGCTCGTACACGTGGGGGAAGAGACCCGGCAGGCCGGCGGAGGGTGAGACGACCGCGACGCGGTCGCCCGGCTGCGGTTTGGCGGGGTAGGCGGGCACCTGCATGATCCGACGTTAACGGCGCGGACCAGCGGTTTTCGGCTGACGAAACCCCATGAGCCGGGCATATGCCCGCAATAGGCTGAGGCCGTGAACGACGAGCCGGAGCTGCGTACCCGGGACTGGCTGCCCCGCACGGCGGCGCTGATCCTCGGCACCCTGGCGCTGGCGAGCGCGTTCATCGCCGCCTACGTCGGCGCGCTGCACAAGCCGGACCCGCGCGACGTGCCGGTCGCCGTCGTCACGAGCGACCAGCAGGCCCAGGCCGTGATGTCCGCCGTCCGCGCCCGCACCGACACGATCAAACCGATCGGGTACGACAGCCGCGGCGCCGCCTCCGACGGCCTCACCGACCGGTCGGTGTACGCGGTCCTCAGCTCCGCCCCGGACGGCGGCCTGACGCTCGCCACCGCCAGCGCCGGCGCGCCCGCCGCCACCGAACTCGTCACCGACGTGTTCACCGAGGCGGCCCGGCAGGCCGGGGTGCCGCTCGAGGTCACCGACGACGTGCCGGTCTCCGCCGACGACCCGCGCGGCCTGGTCCCGTTCTACCTGGCCGTCGGCGTGGTGCTCGGCGGCTACCTGGCGTCCACGGCGCTCGGCATCTCGCTCGGCACCAGCCCGCGCGACCTGCGCCGCGCCGGGCTGCGGATCGCCACGCTCGCGGTGCACGCGGTCCTGCTCGGCGTCATCGGCGCGATCCTCGTCGGGCCGGTGCTCGGCGTGTTCGCCGGTCACGTGGCGACGGTGGCGGTGGTCGGCGCGCTCGCCGCGTTCGCGGCCGGGACGGTCGCCGCCGCCGTGCAGGGCTGGCTCGGGCTGCTCGGCACCGGCATCGTGATCCTGCTGCTCGTGGTGCTCGGCAACCCCGGCTCCGGCGGCATCTACGCGCCGGAGTTCCTGCCGCCGTTCCTACGCGGGATGCACCGCTGGAACGTGCCCGGCCTGGCCACCGACCTGTTCAAGTCGGCGATCTACTTCGACTGGCGCGGCGGCGGCTGGGCGCTGACCGGGCTGCTGGTCTGGGTGGTCGTCGGCCTGGTCGGTCTGCTCACCGCGACCATGTTCCGCGCCCGCCGGCGACCCGCGCCGGGGCGGCACGCCGCCGATCAGGGCTGACCGGCGAACCGTCCCAGAGTGCAGATCATCACGGTGTCCCCCTCCTGTCCCCCGGGCCCACGCGGATACCATCCAGAGGAGTCGGACAGCGCTGTCCTTCGTCCTCGCGTAAGGAGCGCAACCGTGACCGACCAGCATGACCACGACGGCCCCGACGCCGCTCTCCGGGCCGACATCCGCCGCCTCGGCACGCTGCTCGGGCAGACGCTCGCCCGTCAGGAGGGCCGGCCGCTGCTCGACCTGGTCGAGGAGATCCGCGCCCAGGTCCGCTCCGACGCGCCGGCCGCCGCCCAGCGCCTCGCCGGGCTCGACGTCACCACCGGCACGAAGCTGGCCCGCGCCTTCTCCACCTACTTCCACCTGGCGAACATCACCGAACAGGTGCACCGCGCCCGGGACCTGCGCCGTCGCCGCGCGACCCACGGCGGCTGGCTGGACCAGGCGGCCAAGATGATCGCCGAGCGGGGCGTACCGGCCGAGGAGATCGCCGCGGCGGCCCGCCGGCTGGCCGTACGCCCGGTCTTCACCGCGCACCCGACCGAGGCGGCCCGCCGGTCCATCCTGTCCAAGCTGCGCGCGGTCGCCGACGAGCTGGACACCGAGACCGCGAACGCGATCCTCTACGGCGCCAGCGACGAGGGCCCGGCCAACCGCCGCCTCGCCGAACTGCTCGACCTGATGTGGCAGACCGACGAGCTGCGGCTGGACCGGCCGGACCCGACCGACGAGGCGCGCAACGCGATCTACTACCTGCGCGACCTGTACGCCGAGGCCGCGCCGCAGGTCCTCGACGACCTCGCCGACACGCTGCGCACGCTCGGCGTGGAGACGTCGCCGACGTCCCGCCCGCTGAGCTTCGGCACCTGGATCGGCGGCGACCGCGACGGCAACCCGTTCGTCACGCCCGTGGTCACCCGCGAGGTGCTGCGCATCCAGCACGAACACGGCATCGCCGCCACCGAGAAGGCGATGGACGACCTGATCACCGAGGTCAGCGTCTCGCGGCGCCTGCGCGCGGTGTCGCTCGACCTGTCCGCCAGCCTGGCCAAGGACCTGGACGCGCTGCCCGAGGTGGCGCCCCGGTTCCGCCGGGTCAACGCGGAGGAGCCGTACCGGCTCAAGGCGCGGTGCGTGAAGGCGAAGCTCGCCAACACCCGGGAGCGGCTGCGCGCCGACACCCCGCACGTGCCGGGGCGCGACTACCGGGGCTCAGCCGAGCTGATCGCCGACCTGGAACTGCTGCGCGCGTCGCTGGCCCGCAACTCCGGCCAGCTCACCGCCGTCGGGCGGCTCGCCTCGGCCATCCGTACGGTGTCCGCGTTCGGCCTGCACCTGGCCACCATGGACATCCGGGAGCACGCGGAGAAGCACCACGAGGTGCTGGCCCAGCTCTACGAGGCGGTCGGCGAGGTGTCCGACTACCCGGCGCTGTCCCGGCTGGAGCGCACCAAGCTGCTCGCCGACGAGCTGACCGGCCGCCGGCCGCTCTCCACCCAGGACAGCCCGCTCACCGAGTCGGCCCGCAAGACGTTCGACGTGTTCGCGGCCATCCGTGAGGCGCAGGACCGGTTCGGCCCGGAGGTCATCGAGTCGTACATCATCTCGATGACGCTCGGCGTGGACGACGTGCTCGCCGCCGTGGTGCTGGCCCGCGAGGCCGGCCTGGTGGACGTGCACTCCGGGCGGGCCCGCATCGGCATCGTGCCGCTGCTGGAGACCCCGGCCGAGCTGAACGCCGGTGGTGAGCTGCTGGACGAGCTGCTGTCGCTGCCCGCGTACCGGGCGCTCGTGGCGGCCCGGGGCGACGTGCAGGAGGTGATGCTCGGCTACTCCGACTCCAACAAGGAGGCGGGCATCACCACCAGCCAGTGGTCCATCCACCGGGCGCAGCGCGCGCTGCGGGACGTGGCCGCGCGGCACGGCGTACACCTGCGGTTGTTCCACGGCCGGGGCGGCACCGTCGGCCGCGGTGGTGGCCCCACGCACGACGCGATCCTGGCCCAGCCGTACGGCACGCTGGACGGCGCGATCAAGGTGACCGAGCAGGGCGAGGTCATCTCCGACAAGTACACGCTGCCGGCGCTCGCCCGGGAGAACCTGGAACTGACAGTGGCGGCGGTGCTCCAGGCCACGCTGCTGCACACCGCGCCCCGGCAGCCGGCCGAGATGCTGGAGCGCTGGGACGCGGCGATGGACGTGGTGTCGGAGTCGGCGTTCCGGTCGTACCGGTCGCTGGTCGAGGACCCGGACCTGCCCGCGTACTTCTGGGCCTCCACCCCGACCGAACTGCTCGGCGCGCTGAACATCGGCTCCCGGCCGGCGAAGCGCCCGAACACCGGTGCCGGCCTGTCCGGCCTGCGGGCCATTCCGTGGGTGTTCGGCTGGACGCAGACCCGGCAGATCGTGCCGGGCTGGTTCGGCGTGGGCTCCGGGCTGGCCGCCGCGCGCGCCGCCGGGCTGGCCGACGTGCTCGCCGAGATGAACCGGAACTGGCACTTCTTCCGCACGTTCCTGTCGAACGTCGAGATGATGCTGACCAAGACCGACCTGGACATCGCCCGGCGCTACGTCGAGACGCTGGTGCCGAAGAAGCTGCACCCGATCTTCGACAAGATCCAGCAGGAGTACGAGCTGACCAAGCAGGAGGTGCTGGCGGTCACCGCGTCACCGGCGCTGCTGGAGAACTCGCCGGTGCTCCAGCGCACGCTCGCCGTGCGGGACACCTACCTGGAGCCGCTGCACCACCTGCAGGTGGCGCTGCTGCGGCAGTACCGCGAATCGGGCGCCGCCGGGCGGGCGGTGGTGACCGCGCCGGGCGGACGGCGTGCCCCGAACGACGGTACGGCGCTGGAGCGGGCGCTGCTGACCACCGTCAACGGCATCGCCGCCGGCATGCGCAACACCGGCTGAGGTGTAAGGAAGGGCCCCCTCTTAACGCCTCGTGCATAAGAGGGGGCCCTTTTTAACGGCCGCGTGCGCCGCGAGGTCGGCTAGAAGTCGCCGCCGCCGAAGTCACCACCGAAGTCCCCGCCGCCGAAGCCACCGAAGTCGCCGCCGCCGTAGTCCCCGCCGCCGAAGTCGCCACCGGCGTAGTCACCGCCGCCCGCGTCGCCGCCCATGTCGCCGCCCTGGTCGCCGAAGTCCTGGCCGTCGCCGAAGCCCTCCTGGTAACCGGCGTCGTACCCCGGGTCGGCGAACGCGGGTGAGAACAGCGCGTCCGCGATCAGGAGACCGCCGACCACACCGACGCCCGCGCCGAGCGCGGTCTTCCACCAGGGCGTGGAGTACCAGCCGGCCGGCACCGGCCGCCCCTGGAACCGGCCGCCCGGGTAGTAGTAGGGCGTCGCGTTCCCCGGCTGCGGGCCGGCGCGGAACGTCTGACCCTGTACGTCGACCTGGCGCTCCTTGGTGAGCGCGCCGGCACCCTGGGCGGCGGCGAGCGGTGGCAGCTCCGGGCCCGGGTCGATGCCCATCGCGGTCCGCGCCGCCCGGATGTACGCCAGCCCTTCCAGCGCGGTCTCCCGGGCCAGCCCGAACTGACGCGGCGTGGTCGCCTGCTCCAGCTGCGAACCGGCGGCGTTGTAGCGCTCACCGGCGTCGGCGAGCGCCTGCCGGACCGCCGGGGCATCGCCGTGCAGGTTCATCAGCTGGCCGCCGAGCCGCTCGTACCACCGCTGCGCCTCGGCGCGGGCGTCGGCCAGTTCGTTCGACCGGCGCGATCTGCTCCCCCTCCGCCAGAACACGAACGCACCTCCGAGCAGCAGGATCAGGACCAGCCACAACGCGAACTCCATGACTCGAACGTACCCACCGGGCGCTCGTCGTACCCGTTTGGCAAGCTCTTGGCCATGAGCTTTGCGACGCTGGCCGTGGTGGTGCTCTGCCTCGCCGCGGGCGGCGCGGTGGGCTGGCTGGCCGCGCGGGCGCGCGCGGCGGCCGACATCGCCCGCCTGGAGGCGACGCTCGCCGCCACCCGGGCCGGTGAGGGGCGGCTGGAGCAGTCCATGCGGGCGCTGAGCTACGAGGCGACAGCGCAGTCCCAGGAGGCGGTCGCCCGCGCGGTGGCGCCACTGCACGACACGCTGCGCCGCTACGAGCAGCGGGTGGCGGAGCTGGAGCGGGACCGGGTGGACGCGTACGCCGAGCTGCGAGAGCAGGTGCGGTCCATGAGCGCCGTCTCGGGCGAGCTGCGCACCGAGACCAAACAGCTGGTCGCTGCGCTGCGCGCGCCGCAGGTGCGCGGCCGCTGGGGTGAGCACCAGCTCCGCCGGATCGTCGAGGCCGCCGGCATGCTGGAGCACTGCGACTTCAGCGAGCAGGTCACCGCCGCGACCGACCACCAGGGGGTACGCCCCGACCTCGTGGTGCGGCTGCACGGCGGCCGGACGGTGGTGGTGGACGCGAAGGCGCCGTTCGACGCGTACCTGACCGCGATGGAGGCGCGCGACGAGCGCGGGCGCGACACCCACCTGGACGCCCACGCCCGGCACCTGCGTGCGCACGTGGACGGCCTCGCCGCCAAGTCCTACTGGTCGGCGTTCGACCAGACGCCCGAGTTCGTGGTGCTGTTCGTGCCGGCGGATCCGTTCCTCGACGTGGCGCTGCAACGCGACCCGTCCCTGTTGGAGCACGCGTTCGCCCGCAACGTGGTGCTCGCCACACCGGCCACGCTGGTGGCGCTGCTGCGCACGGTGGCCTACTCGTGGCGGCAGGAGGCGCTGGCCCGCAACGCCGCGACGGTCCACTCGCTGGCTCGCGAGCTGTACGGGCGGCTGTCCACTCTGGGTGACCACGTGGGCAAGCTCGGCAGTTCGTTGAGCGGGGCGGTGACGGCGTACAACCGCGCGGTGGGGTCGCTGGAGGCGCGGGTGCTGGTCAGCGCCCGCAAGCTGGCCGAGCTGGGCGTCTCCGACGACGAGCTGGCCGCGCCGGCGCAGGTGGAGCTGGCGCCGAGACAGCCGCAGGCGCCGGAGCTGTTGGGCGCGCCGTCCACATCGGCCGAGAGGTCGACAGACGTCGACGCCTAACACGTCGCACGTGATGACGTAGACCGATTCGTGTCACGGACTGATCACAAACCCAGGCCGGGTAGTGACACGTGTCGTCCTGACACGCAGGATCACCGTCACACGTGCCCTGCCCCTCGAGGGCCCTGTTCTCTGGAGGAAGAGAACGTTGAGTAAACCCCGCACGCGCAGCCGGCGTCCGTCCGCCGCGCTCCTGGCCTCGGTCCTCGCGGCCGGTGCCCTGACCGTCGGAGGTGGCGCCGGCACCGCGAGCGCCGCCCCCGCCGCCCCGCAACCCTCGCAGCCGACCGCCGCGAAGGCACTGGGCGCACACGACGCCAAGTTGCTCGACGAGGCCGAGGCGAAGAACGCGCCGACCGTCACGATGATCATCGCGGCGAAGAAGGGCTCGGCCAAGAAGGTCGTCGACGGCCTGACCGGCCTCGGTGCCACCGTCAGCCAGCGGTACGACCAGATCGGCTACGTGCTGGCGAAGGTCCCGACCGCGAAGGCGCTCAAGGCCGCCACGCTGCCCGGTGTCGCCGCCGTCGACCTGGACGAGACCATCAAGCTCCCCGACCCGGCGCCCGAGGCTGCTCCGAAGGGCGCGAAGACCGCCACCGGCGCCCAGACGCTCGCCGGGCCCGGCGGTGACACCGGCGCGGTGAACCCGTACATGCCGACGAACGAGACCGGCGCGGAGGCCTTCAAGGCCGCGAACCCGCAGTGGGACGGCCGCGGCGTCACCATCGGCATCATGGACTCCGGTGTGGACCTCGACCAGCCGGCGCTCCAGACGACCACCACCGGCGAACGCAAGATCGTCGACTGGGTCACCGCCACCGACCCGCTGGAGGACGCCTCCTGGCGCCCCATGCTGACCGAGGTCAGCGGCCCGTCGTTCACCACCTCGCTGGGCACCTGGACCGCGCCGGCCGGCAACTACCGGTTCAACGTCTTCCGCGAGAACATCACCGCGAACAGCGACGCGCGGGGTGACCTCAACCGCGACGGCGACACCACCGACTTCTGGGGCGTGCTCTACAACCCCACCACCGGTGACGTCCGCGTCGACGCGAACCAGAACAACGACTTCACCGACGACGAGGTGATGCGGCCGTACAAGGAGAAGTTCCAGGTCGGCCACTTCGGCACGGACAACCCGGCCACCGCGGTCCGCGAGCAGATCCCGTTCGTGGTCGAGTACCGGCGCAACGTGAACACCGCCCCGGTCGGCGGCCCCGGCCTGGTCGACTACGTCAACATCGGCATCATCGAGAGCACCCACGGCACCCACGTCGCCGGCATCACCGCCGCCAACGACATGCTTGGCAACAGCGCCTTCGACGGCGCCGCGCCGGGTGCCAAGCTGGTCTCCGCCCGCGCCTGCTCCTGGGGTGGCGGCTGCACCGCCGCGGCGCTCACCACCGGCATGGCCGACCTGGTGATCAACCGCAAGGTCGACGTGGTGAACATGTCGATCGGCGGTCTGCCGGCGCTCAACGACGGTTCGAACGCCCGCGCGGTCCTCTACAACGACCTCATCAACACCTACGGCGTGCAGCTGTTCATCTCGGCCGGCAACTCCGGTCCGGGCGTGAACACCGTCGGTGACCCGTCGGTCGCCACCGACGTGGTCAGCGTGGCGGCGAGCGTCAGCAAGGACACCTGGCTGGCCAACTACGGCTCGGTGGTCCGCAAGGACAACGCCCTGTTCAACTTCTCGTCGCGCGGCCCGCGTGAGGACGGCGGCTTCAAGCCGAACATCGCCGCCCCCGGCTCGGCCATCTCCACCGCGCCGACCTGGCAGCCGGGCAACCCGGTGCCGGAGGCGGGCTACCCGCTGCCCCCGGGCTACCAGATGCTCAACGGCACCTCGATGGCCGCACCGCAGGCCACCGGCGCCGCCGCGCTGCTGCTGTCGGCCGCCAAGGCGACCGGCAAGGGCGTCACCCCGGCCGCGCTGCGCCGGGCCGTCTACACGTCGGCCCAGCCGATCACCGGCGTCCCGACGTACGCGCAGGGCTACGGCATGTTCAACGTGCCGGGCGCGTGGAGCCTGCTCGCCAAGGGCGTGCAGACCCGCACCTACACCTCCGAGGCGCCGGTCTGCACCGAGCTGTCGCCGAACCTGACCCGCTACGACCGGGCCTCCGGCACGTTCGTGCCGAACCCGAACGTCGGCACCGGCCTCTACAACCGCTGCGCCGCCGACCGTGGTGGCCAGAAGGTCAAGGAGAGCCGCCACTACGAGGTGAAGCTGACCCGCACCAGCGGCCCGAACAAGGGCATCAAGCACGAAGTCGCCTTCCGGGGCAACGACGGCACCTACAGCGCCCCCAAGGTGGTCTGGCTGCCGCTGAACAAGACCGTCACGGTCAAGGTGAAGGCCAAGCCGATGACCGCCGGCGCGCACGGCGCCATCATGACCGTCGACGACCCGGCCACCAACGTGGTCGACTTCGAGGTCGCCACCGTCGTGATCGCCTCGAACCCGGTGTCCGCTCCGGCGTACTCCTTCTCGGCCGAGGGCTCGGTCGAGCGGAACAACTTCCGGTCGTACTTCGTGACCGTCCCGCCGGGTGCGGGCGCGCTCCAGGTCAACCTGTCCGGCATCGCGACCGGCTCGCAGACCCGGTTCATCGCCATCAACCCGTACGGCGTGCCGGTCGAGAGCACCGCCAGCACCGCCTGCTACACCAACTTCTCCGACGCGGCGGTCTGCAAGCCGCAGGAGCGGGACTACCAGAACCCGCTGCCGGGCGTGTGGGAGATCGAGGTGGAGGCGCGTCGCACCTCGCCGGCGCTGGACAACCCGTTCCGGCTCCAGGCCCGCGTTCAGGGCGTCACGGTGGAGCCGGCCGTGGTCCAGCTCCCGTCGGTCACCGCCGGCACCCCGGCGCCGGTGAGCTGGAAGCTGACCAACACCTTCGGCCCGGTCCAGGTGACCGGCGTCGGCGGCCCGCTGGCGAGCGTCCGGGCCGAGCGGCCCAGCATCACCGAGGGCGCGACCCAGGAGTACGTGGTGGAGGTGCCCGCGGGCGCCACCTCGTTCACCGCCCGGATCGGCAACCCGTCCGACCTGAGTGCCGACCTGGACCTGACGGTCTTCCGCGGCACCACCCAGGTGGGGCAGTCGGCCGACGGTGACTCGGAGGAGGCGGTCACGCTGACCAACCCGACTCCCGGCACCTACCGGGTCGTGGTGGACGGTTACTCGATGAGCGACCCGAGCACCGCGTACGACTACCGGGACTCGTTCGCGTCCCCGGCGCTGGGCACGCTCTCCGCGCCGTCCACGCCGCTGTCCCTGGCCAACGGCGCCACCGCCACCCTCACCGGCGCGGTGACCGCCCTGTCCACCCCGGCCGAGGGCCGGGAGCTGTACGGCGACATGGCCGTAACCACCACCGAGGGCGCTGTCGTCGGCCGCGGTTCGGTGGAGATCCTCGCGGTCAACTGAGCCGCTGACACGACGGAGCCCCGTCCCCTCTCGCAGGGGGCGGGGCTCCTTCGCGTCGTCGTCAGGCGGGGCGGGCGGACTCGACCACGAACGGGGTGCCCTGCTGGCAGGTGGTCATCATGCCCGGTTCGGGACGGCCGGTGACCTCGACCTTGGCGCCGGCCTTGAGCACGTCACGCGGCCCGCCGACGAGCAGGTGGCCGTCGAGCAGCAGGCAGTTCGGCTCGACGCCGGCCTGCACGGTGCCGCTGATGACGGTGCCGCCGACACCCGGCGGGGTAGACGGGCCGCCCTTCCAGGAGGGGCCGGGACGCTTCGGGCTCGTGCCGGGGTCGGGCTGGCTGGTCACGGGGGCGGCTCCCGTCGTACTCGGGCTCGGGCTGGGATCGGCGGACCCGTCGCCGGGTGCGGCGCAGGCGGTCAGCGCGAGGCCGGCGAGCAGTGCGACGAGCACCGTACGAGGAGTCTTCATGGTCGGTTGGACGCGGCGGCCGGCCGATCCGTTCCCGGTCAGCCGCGGGCCGCGGCGGCGGCCTTCATGTCGCGCTTGAGTTCCTGCGGCAGCGAGAACGTCAGCCGCTCGTCGGCGGTGGTGATCTCCTCGACGTCGCCGAAGCCGCGCTCGGCCAGGTGCGCGAGCACCTGCTGGACCAGCTCGTCGGGCACGCTCGCGCCGGAGGTCACACCCACGGTCCGGGCGCCGGTGAGCCAGGCGTCCTCGATCTCGTGCGCGAAGTCGACCAGGTGCCCGGCACGGGCCCCGGCGTCCAGCGCCACCTCGACCAGGCGGACCGAGTTCGAGGAGTTGCGCGAGCCGACCACGATCACCACGTCGCACTCGGGGGCGATCTCCTTGACCACGTGCTGGCGGTTGGAGGTCGCGTAGCAGATGTCGTCGCTGGGCGGCGACTGGAGCAGCGGCAGCCGCTTCTTGAGCCGGGCCACCGTCTCCAGCGTCTCGTCCACCGACAGCGTGGTCTGGGAGAGCCAGACCACCTTCTCCGGGTCGCGCACGGTGACCTTGTCGACCCCGTCCGGGCCGTCCACGAGCTGGATGTGGGCGGGCGCCTCACCGGCGGTGCCGATGACCTCCTCGTGCCCCTCGTGGCCGATGAGAAGAATGTCGTAGTCCTGCGCGGCGAACCGGCGGGCCTCGTGGTGCACCTTCGTGACGAGCGGGCAGGTGGCGTCGATCGCCCGCAGCGAGCGCTGCTTGGCCTGCTCGTAGACCTCGGGGGCGACGCCGTGGGCGGAGAAGATGACGGTGGCGCCCTCGGGCACCTCCTCGTTCTCCTCCACGAAGATCGCGCCCTGGGCCTCCAGCGTGCGCACCACGTGCTTGTTGTGCACGATCTGCTTGCGCACGTAGATCGGCGCGCCGTAGAGCTTCAGCGCCTCCTCGACGGTCTGCACCGCCCGGTCCACGCCCGCGCAGTAGCCGCGGGGGTTGGCCAGGAGCACGCGCTTGCCGGTCCGGGGAGTCGTCTCAGCGTCAGTCACCCGCCCATCGTACGTGCCGCTCTCCCGCGCGGCAGCGGCCGCGAGGCGCACGCGGGCGCTGTCGGTCCCGGGCCGTAGGGTGGGCGGGTGAGCGCGGGAGAGGACGGCCGGGGGGCACCGGACGGGCGGAGCAGCCCGGACGGGCGGAGCAATCCGGACGGACGGAGCACGGCCGAGGAGCCGTGGCCGGTCCGGGTGGTCAGCCAGAAGGTCGGCGCCTGGATCGCCCGCCTCGGCTGGGTGTGGGTCGACGGCCAGGTCGCGCAGATCAGCCGGCGGCCCGGCGCGAGCACCGTCTTCCTCACGCTGCGTGACCCGTCGGCCGATCTCAGCCTGACCGTCACCACCAACCGGGACGTGCTCGACGCGGGCGCTCCGGAGCTGCGCGAGGGCGCCCGGGTGGTGCTGCACGCCAAGCCGGAGTTCTACGCCGCGCGGGGCACGCTCAGCCTGCGCGCCGACGAGATCCGCCAGGTCGGTCTCGGTGAGCTGCTGGCCCGGCTGGAGAAGCTCAAGAAGCTGCTCGCCGCCGAGGGCCTGTTCGACCGGGCCCGCAAGCGGCGGCTGCCGTTCCTGCCGGGCCGGGTCGGCCTGATCACCGGCCGCGCCTCGGCGGCCGAGCGGGACGTGCTGACGAATGCCCGCCGCCGCTGGCCCGCCGTCGACTTCCGCACGATCAACGTGGCGGTTCAGGGGGCGAGCGCGGTGCCCGACATCGTGGGCGCGCTGAAGGTGCTCGACGCCGACCCGGCGGTCGACGTGATCGTCATCGCCCGGGGCGGCGGCGGCATCGAGGATCTGCTGCCCTTCTCCGACGAGGCGCTGTGCCGGGCGGTCTTCGCCTGCCGCACCCCGGTGGTCAGCGCGATCGGCCACGAGACGGACGCGCCGCTGCTCGACTACGTGGCCGACGTGCGCGCCTCCACCCCTACCGACGCGGCGAAGCGCATCGTGCCGGACCTGACCGAGGAGGTCCGCCTGATCGGCCAGGCCCGGTCCCGGCTGGAACGGGCCGTTCGTCACCTGGTCGACCGGGAGCAGCACCGGATCGACCTGCTGCGCTCCCGCCCGGTGCTGGCCCGGCCGCAGGTCATGGTCGAGCAGCGCGCGGTGGAGGTGTCCGCGCTGCGCGACCGCGCCGGCCGGTCGCTGGAGCACCGGCTGCGGGGCGCCACCGACGACCTGCGGCACACGCTGGCCCGGCTGCGCGCACTGTCCCCGGCCGCGACGCTGGAGCGCGGCTACGCGATCGTGCAGCGCGCCGACGGCCACGTCGTGCGCGCGGCGTCCGAGGTCGCCAAGGGCGATCCACTGCGGGTACGCCTCGCCGAGGGCGAGCTGACCGCCACCGTCGACGGCTGAGGGATGAGGGACATGACCGGGACGAAGCAGGACGAACAGCTCAGCTACGAGCAGGCCCGCGCCGAGCTGGCCTCGGTGGTGGAGAAGCTGGAGGCGGGCGGCACCTCGCTGGAGGAGTCGCTGGCCCTCTGGGAGCGCGGCGAGCAGCTCGCCGGGGTGTGCCAGCGCTGGCTGGACGGCGCCCGCGCCCGCATCGACGCCGCGCGGCAGCGTACCGAGGACTGACGGTGGGGTTCGGCGATCGCGCCGAACCCCACCGCAGAGGTCAGTTGAACAGGTTGTACAGCTCGGCGGGGGCCTCCACGACCTGGTCCGCCGAGGGCTTCTGGGCCGGGGCCGCGTTGCCGTAGTCGGTGTAGGTGATCTTCAGATCCTGCGCGGCGTTCTGGCCGGCGGCCGGGATCTTGAGCACCATCTCGCTGAGCCGGCCCTGCGTGTCGACCTTGGCGGTGAACGGCACCGACTGGGCCTGCGCCCCGAGCGCGGTGATCACGGCCGGGTCGAGCGAACCCGCCTCGGCGGCCTTCGACACGTCGACGGTGCCCTCGTACGCGCCCTCGCCGGTCTGCCGTACCTCGGTGATGCCCTGGGTGAGGACGGCGCTGCCGGCCGGGTCGAGCTTCTCGAAGTCGAAGCCCAGCGACCGGTTGCCCTTGATCCGGTTCTGGTCGAGGTGGTGGTACTTGCCGGTGTTCAGGTTCTTCACGCCGGGGATCTGCGCGGCCGCCGAGCCGCCGAGTTCCAGCTTGACCCAGCTGTCCGGCTTGGCGTGGATGAGGTCCAGCTTCATCATCAGGTCCGACGCCGGGTCGCCGATGGTCATCCGCATGTCGGCGCTCTGGCTCGGCTCGTGCACCTGCCCTTCGGCGGTGGAGCCCGCGCCGGTCATGGTGAACTTGAAGTTGCCCTCGCGGATCGCGTTCGTGGAGTCGAGCAGAGCCTGCTTGGCCGCGCTGCTGGACGCCGTGGCGCTCGGTGCGACGCTGCCGGAGGCACTCGGGGTCGCGGAGGCGCCGGAGGTCGTCGCGTCGCCGTTGCAGGCCGCCAGGCCGGGAATGAGCAGCGCCGCGGCGAACGCGGTGGCGCTGAAGCGTCGTATCTTCACGTCAACCTCTCCAGGTGGGTCGTCCGGGCTCGATGTCCCTTCTGTTCCCGGAAGCGGGGTTCCGCAATCCCGCCTCACCCGGAGGGAGGACGTCAGCGCAGCGACGTGGCGAGCTTGCGCAGCTCCGTCTCGCCCGCGTCACCGACCACGATCACGGTGCGGTCCGGCTCCAGCAGGACGAGTGCCTGCTCGTTGCCGCGCGCCGTGTAGCGCTGCCAGCTCAGCCCGTCGGGCAGGTCGGCCGCGCCCTGCGGCTGCCCCTCGGTCAGCTCCGCGGGCAGCAGCTTCTCCGCCGGGACGTTGCTCTCCACGAGCTGCGCGCCCCGGCCCTCCGGGGTCACGTACCCGATCCGCAGCGTCGAACCGTCCGCCTCGGTGCGGAAGCGGGCATTCACCGTACGCCAGTCGTCACCCAGCCCGGTCGGTTCGCTGACCGGGAACACGTTCGCGGAGCGGGCCTGCTCCAGCGCGGGCGCCGGGTCGACGGTCACCGGCGAGTCACCGCCGAGGAAGCCCCGATAGAAGGCGAGCAGCAGCGCGATCGGGACCAGCAGGATCAGCAGGGACAGCGCCATGTCCTTCGGCGACCGCTCGGACCGGGCCTTCTCCTTGCCGGCGGGCGGCGCGGGGGTGTCCGCCACGGCGGCCGGCTCGCCCCGGTCCGCGACGAGCGCGGGCTGCCCCTCGGGCGGGGTCGGGCCGCCGTCCGGTCGGACCGGCGGCTGTCCCTCCGGCGGGGTGGCGTCGGTCGGTGTGCGGTCGGCAGGCTGCGCGGCTTCCACCCGGCCATTGTCGCAGCCCACCGGGGGACGTGATCCTGGCCTCCTCCGCCCCGCCGGGACGGCGAACCTGAGATCGTGTGAGGATCAGCGACAAAACCGGCGGCGGTGGCCGCCGGTCCCACCCCGCAACGTCGCGAGGAGGCCGCCATGACAACCACCAGTACGCGGACGCCCCAGGATCTCGACCGCAACCTCGCCCTCGATCTGGTCCGGGTGACCGAGGCCGCGGCGATGGCCGCCGGCCGCTGGGTCGGCCGGGGCGACAAGGAGGGCGGCGACGGCGCAGCGGTCGACGCCATGCGCAAGCTGATCAACTCGATTCCGATGCGCGGCGTCGTGGTGATCGGCGAGGGCGAGAAGGACAACGCCCCGATGCTGTTCAACGGCGAGGAGGTCGGCGACGGGACCGGCCCCGAGGTGGACGTGGCGGTCGACCCGATCGACGGCACCACGCTGATGAGCAAGGGCATGCCGAACGCGCTGGCGGTGCTCGCGGTGGCCGAGCGCGGCGCGATGTTCGACCCGAGCGCGGTCTTCTACATGGAGAAGCTGGCGGTCGGCCCGATGTACGCCGACGTGGTGGACATCAACGCCGGCGTGGCCGAGAACATCAACCGGATCGCCAAGGTCAAGGGCACCGACGCCGCCGAGGTGACCGTGTGCGTGCTGGACCGGTCGCGCCACGACGACCTGGTCAAGCAGATCCGGCGTACCGGCGCGGGGATCCGGTTCATCTCCGACGGCGACATCGCCGGCGCCATCGCGGCGGCCCGCGGCGAGTCGGACGTGGACGTGCTGATGGGCATCGGCGGCACCCCGGAGGGCATCACCGCCGCGTGCGCGCTCAAGTGCATGGGCGGCATGATGCAGGCCAAGCTCTGGCCGAAGGATGACGACGAGCGCCGCAAGGCGCTGGACGCCGGGCACGACCTGGACCGGGTGCTGTTCACCGACGACCTGGTCACCGGCGACAACTGCTTCTTCGTGGCCACCGGCGTCACCTCCGGCGACCTGCTGCGCGGCGTGCGCTACCGCTCCGGCGGGGCGTACACGCAGTCGATCGTGATGCGTTCCAAGAGCGGCACGATCCGGGTGATCGACTCGTACCACCGCCTGGAGAAGCTCGCCCTCTACTCGGCCGTCGACTTCGACGGCCGCCCGCTGGCCGAGCAGGAGTGAGCCGAGCCGGGACGGCGGCACCACCGGCACCGCCGACGCTGTCGACCGGGCGACGTGTCGCCGGTGTCGGGTTGGCCACCGCCTCGGGCGTGATGGTCGCCGTCCAGTCCCGGATCAACGGCGAGCTGGGCGTACGCCTGGCCGACGGGATCGCCGCCGCGGTGGTCTCGTTCGGTGTGGGTCTGCTGATCCTGCTGGTGCTGGTCCCCGCCACCCCCGGTGGACGGCGGGGACTGGCCGCCCTGCGGGGTGCGTTGCGCGCCGGCTCGCTGCGCCCGTGGCAGTGCCTGGGCGGCGTGTGCGGCGCTTTCCTGGTGGCGACGCAGGGGCTGACCATCGGCGCGCTCGGCGTGGCGGTCTTCACCGTCGCGGTGGTGGCCGGGCAGTCCGGCAGCAGCCTGCTCGTCGACCGGGCCGGCATCGGCCCGGCCGGCCGTCAGCCGGTCACCCCGAACCGGCTGATCGGTGCGGTGCTCACCGTGCTCGCCGTCCTGCTGGCGGTGGGCGACCGCCTCGGTGACCCGCAGGCGCTGGCGCTGGCCCTGCTGCCGCTGGCGGCCGGGGTGGGCATCGCCTGGCAGCAGGCGGTGAACGGGCGGGTCCGGGCGGCCGCGGGCAGCGCCATGACCGCCACGCTCGTGAACTTCAGCGTCGGCACGGCGGCACTGCTCGTGACCTTCGCGGTGGACCTGGCGGTACGCGGCCGACCGGCCGGCGCGTTCCCGGACGAGCCGTGGCTCTACCTCGGCGGCCCGCTCGGCATCGTGTTCATCGCGCTGGCCGCCGCCCTCGTCCGGTTCACCGGGGTGCTGCTGCTCGGCCTGGCCACGATCGCCGGGCAGATCGTCGGCGCCGTGCTGCTGGACCTGGTGCTGCCGACCGCCGCCTCGCACCCCGGGCTGGACACGCTGCTCGGCGCGGCGCTGACCATGGTCGCCGTGCTCGTCGCCGCCTTCGGCCCGGCCCGCCGCCCCTAACGGGCGGCGGCGGGCGCGGCGGCGCGCAGGCCGGTGACCATCTCGTCGACGACCCGGTCCAGCGGCGTCCCCTCGATCCCGAACGTCTCGCTGGCGGCGGTGGAGTCCATCACGAACGGCCCGGCGAACTGGTGCGCGGTCTCCCGCATCTCCCGGGCGAACGGGTCGGCCAGGCCACCGAGCCAGAGCACCGGGTAGGGCATCCGGGTCAGCCGGGGTGCCGGCGCCCCGGCCCGCTCCGCCGCCCGGTCGGCGAGCGCCCGCATGGACATCGGGGGCGCGCTCGGCACGTGCCAGGCCCGTCCCCAGGCCCTCGGGTCGGTGGCGGCGGCCACGAGGGTACGGGCGACGTCTCCCACGTACGTCCAGGTGTGCGGCGCGTCCCAGGCGACCGGCAGGAACACCCGCTGCCCGGCGACCACCTTGGGCAGCACCATCATGGGCAGCGACTTGCCGCCGAGGCCGATGTAGTCGGAGCCGCGTACCTCGGTGATCCGGGCCCGGCCGGCGCGGTGGGCGTCCAGGGCGTCGGCCCACATCCGGTTGCGGACCCGGCCCTTGACGCCGGTGGCGGCGAGCGCGGTGGCCTCGGTCATCGGTGCGTCGACCGGGCCGTACCCGTAGAGGTTGCCGACTGTGGCGAGCACGGCGCCGCTGCGCTCGGCGGCGGTGAGCAGGGCGGCGGCGAGCGGCGGCCAGTCCGTCTGCCACGTGTGGTACTCCGGGTTGGCGCAGTTGTAGAGCGCGTCTGCGCCCTCGGTGAGCGCGGCGAGCCGGTCCGCGTCGGCGGCGTCGGCGGCCACCCGCTCGATCGCCGGGTGCTCGGGGCCGGTGCCGCGCCGGGTCATCATGCGCACGCGCTCGCCGCGCTCGGCGAGGAGGCGGGCGGTGGCGGTGCCGACGGGACCGGCGCCGACGATCACGTGCAGTGCCATGACAGGTTCCACCTTTGCTGAAGCAGTTGTCCGAAGCGAGAGCACCGCTCTCGAAACAGAGCATGACTCATGCGGGCGGTACCGTCAAGAGCAGTGCTCTCTCTTTTGATTGCTGCTCTCATCCGTGGCAGAGTGAGGGCATGGTCGCTCCCTCGCTCCGCGCCCGGGTCCGCGCCGGGATGATCGAAGAGATCAAGACGGTGGCCCGCCGACACCTGGACACCGACGGCGCGAACCTCTCCCTGCGCGCGGTGGCCCGCGACCTCGGCATGGTCTCCTCGGCGATCTACCGCTACTTCCCCAGCCGCGACGACCTGCTCACCGCGCTGATCCTCGAGGCGTACGACGCGCTCGGCGACGCGGTGGAGGCGGCCGACGCCGGCGCCGACCCGGCCGACCTGCGCGGACGCTGGCTCGCCGTCTGCCGGGCCGCCCGCGCCTGGGCGCTGGCCCACCCCGCCGAGTACGCGCTGCTCTACGGCAGCCCGGTGCCCGGGTACGCCGCCCCCGACGAGACGGTCGCGCCGGCCCAGCGCCCACCGGTGACCCTGATCGGCATCCTGCGCGACGGACTGGCCGCCGGCCGGCTCGCCCCGCCCGGCGAGGAACTGCCCGAGCCGCTACGCGGCGACGTGACCGAACTGGTCGAGCAGATCGGCATGGACGTGCCACCCGCGCTGCTGGCCCGCGGCATGGCCGGCTGGACCCAGCTGTTCGGGCTGATCAGCTTCGAGCTGTTCGGCCGGATCAACCGGGCGCTGCCGCACCGCGACGAGTACTTCGACCACCAGATCGGCCTGATGGCGGACCTCATCGGCCTGCCCTG
The DNA here is from genome assembly GCF_050948515.1 of Micromonospora sp. CA-248089. Taxonomy (NCBI): domain Bacteria; kingdom Bacillati; phylum Actinomycetota; class Actinomycetes; order Micromonosporales; family Micromonosporaceae; genus Micromonospora; species Micromonospora sp. CA-248089. The sequence goes on along the minus strand of NZ_CP192016.1, from coordinate 895,977 downwards.
ACGCCGTCGGCGTCAGGTGCCGTCGGAGGAGTGACCGGGGAACAGGTGCGCGGTCGGGTCGATGACGACAGCCGCGTTGTTCACAGCCGTGGCGGCCTCGCCGAAGCCGGTGGCGATCAGGCGGACCTTGCCCGGATATTCGGTGATGTCGCCGGCGGCGAACACACGGGGCAGGTTGGTGGCCATCGCGCTGTCCACCACGATGTGCCGCCGGTCGATGTTCAGCCCCCACTCGGCGAGCGGGCCGAGGTCGGCGGTGAAGCCGAGCGCGGCCACCACCGTGTCCACCGGCAGCGTCTCCACCTCGCCGCCGCGTACGGTCAGCTCGGCGCCGGTGACGGTCTCCTCGCCGTACAGTCGGCTCACCTCGGCGTTGACGACGATCCGCACCGGCAGCGCGCGGACGCGCTCGATGGTGGCGGCGTGTGCCCGGAAGCGGTCGCGTCGGTGCACGAGCGTCACCGACCGGGCCAGCGGGGCGAGCGTGGCGGCCCAGTCGAACGCCGAGTCGCCGCCGCCGACGATGAGCACGTGCCGGTCGGTCAGCTCCGCCGGCTGCGGCACGAAGTAGACGATGCCGCCGCCGGTGAAGCTCTCCGCGACCGGCAGCGGCCGGGGCGTGAAGCTGCCGAGCCCGCCGGTGACCACCACCGCGCCGCAGCTGAACTGCTCGCCGCCCGCAAGGCCCAGCACCGGCCGGCCGTCGAGGTAGGACAGCTTCTCCGCGCGTACGCCGAGCACGTAGTCGGGGTGGAACGGCGCCGCCTGGGCGACCAGGTTCGCGACCAGCTCGCGGCCCTTGATCGCGGGGAAGCCGGCGACGTCGAGGATCAGCTTCTCCGGGTACATCGCGGTGACCTGGCCGCCCGGCTCGGGCAGCGCGTCGATCACAGCCACGGAGAGTCCACGGAAACCGGCGTAGTAGGCGGCGAAGAGCCCGGCGGGACCGGCCCCGATCACGGCGACATCGACCTCGCGCATGGCTCACCGTCACTTTCCGCTTCGGGATCAACCCACGCTGATGCGGAAACGGTAGGCGGGCGGGTGGCCGCGGGCAAGCATGTCCCGGGGTCTGATCAACGCGCCGTCAGGGCAGCGTCATCCTCGGTGAGCCGAGGCGGTCGGCGTCGTCGGTGTCCCTGCGGCGGCGGAACAGGATCGCCGCCACGACGCCGCCGAGCAGCCCGAACAGGTGGCCCTGCCAGGAGACGCGCTCGTCGGTGGGGAGGATGCCGAGCAGTTGCCAGCCGTAGAGCAATCCGACGAGCAGGCCGACGGCGAAGTTCCACCAGCTCCGCTCGACGACGCCCCGGGTGAGCAGGATGCCGAGGTAGCCGAAGATCACGCCGCTGGCGCCGACCACCACCGAGTTCGGCGACCCGGTGAACCAGACGCCCAGACCGCTGACCAGGATGATGACCCCGGTGGACCAGAGGAACCGGCGGGTGCCCGCGGCGAGCACGAACGTGCCCAGCAGGATCAGCGGGATGCTGTTGCTGTAGAGGTGGTTCCAGCCGGCGTGCAGGAACGGTGAGAAGAAGACGCCGTCGAGGCCCTGGATCCGCTGCGGGATGATGCCGGCGGTGTAGTCCAGGCCGAGCCGCAGGCCGACGTCGAGCGCCTCGATGAGGAACAGCACCGGCACGACCGCACACATGGCGACGAAGGCGCGGCCGAGCGCCGCGTAGAACGCATCGGTGCCGAACCGGTGAGGGTCGCCGCCGCGGAGGCTGTCGGGCCAGGTCACCTACCAAGAGCTATCAGCAAAAGTGGCAGCCCGCCAGTCGAGGGCCGATACGACGACGGCGGGACACCGGGTCTCCCCGTGTGTCCCGCCGTCGTCGTGATGTCAGTACCAGCCCGAACTCTGCGACTTCTGCCAGGCGCCGCAGGGGGTGTCGTACCGGCCCTTGATGTAGCCGAGCCCCCACGTGATCTGGGTCGCCGGGTTGGTCTTCCAGTCGTCGGCCACCGAGGCCATCTTGCTGCCCGGCACGGCCTGCGGGATGCCGTACGCCCCGGAGGAGCTGTTGGAAGCCTTCGGGTTCCAGCCGCTCTCCTTGGTCCAGAGCTTGTCCAGACAGGGGAACTGGTCGATGCCGAAGCCCTTGTCGAGCATGATGGCGCAACCGACCTTCCGGTTGCCGCTGTACTCCGCGCACGAGGACGGGATCGGGCCGTTGTACGGCTTGACCTTGGCCTCCGCCTCCTCCTCGGCCGCGGCCCGCTCCTTCTTGCGGGTGGCGGCGGCCGCCTCGGCCTTCTTGGCCCGCTCGGCGGCCTCCTTCGCCGCCGCGGCGGCACGCAGCTTCGCCTGGTACTCGGCGGCACGCTGCCGGGACGAGTCCACGCGGTGGTCGGACAGCCGGTCACGCTGGTACGCGTACTCCGCCTGGTCGACCTCCAGGCCGACCTGCGCGGTCAGGCCCTGCTGCTGGGTCTGTCGATCCTCACCCAGATAGAAGCCGCCGGCGACGCCCACGGAGAGCAGCGCGACAGCGGCCGTACGGGCGCCGAACCGGCTCCAGAGCCGACTCACGAAGTTTCCCTTCGTCGGGGGCAGGGACACGGCACGCGCATGACCGGGTTCGGGTCACGCCGGTGCCGTGAGCGCACCGGTACCGGTGTGACTCCGGGCCGTGTCCGGCTCCCGAGTGGTAGGTGACGCTCGATGGACACCATTGCGCACAGTGAGGCCGGTGGGAAATGGCCGGGCCCAAAAGTGATCTGCGTCACCCTAAAAATGCGTACAAAGTAGGGCAAATGCGGCAGTCAGCCGGGGATGTCCTCCAGCAGATCGGTGACCATAGCGGCGATCGGAGAACGCTCCGATCGGCTGAGCGTGACGTGCGCGAAGAGGGGATGCCCCTTCAACGCCTCGATCACCGCCGTCACCCCGTCGTGCCGGCCGACCCGCAGATTGTCCCGCTGGGCCACGTCGTGGGTGAGCACCACCCGCGACCCCTGACCGATCCGGGACAGCACGGTCAGCAGGACGCCCCGCTCCAGCGACTGCGCCTCGTCCACGATGACGAACGCGTCGTGCAGGCTCCGGCCGCGGATGTGGGTCAGCGGCAGCACCTCCAGCAGCCCGCGCGAGGTGACCTCCTCCAGCACGTTCTCGTGCACCACCGCGCCGAGCGTGTCGAAGACGGCCTGCGCCCAGGGCGACATCTTCTCCGACTCCGACCCGGGCAGGTAGCCGAGTTCCTGACCACCCACCGCGTATAGGGGACGGAACACGATCACCTTCTTGTGCCGGCGCCGCTCCATCACCGCCTCCAAGCCGGCGCAGAGCGCCAGCGCGGACTTGCCGGTGCCGGCCCGTCCACCCAGCGACACGATGCCGATCGACTCGTCCAGCAGCAGGTCGAGCGCGACCCGCTGCTCCGCCGAGCGTCCGTGCACACCGAACGCCTCCCGGTCGCCCCGGACCAGGCGGATCGTCTTGTCCGGCAGCACCCGGCCCAGCGCCGAGCCGCGTCCCGAGTGCAGCACCAGGCCGGTGTGGCAGGGCAGGCCCGCCGCCGCGTCGACGTCGAGCGCCTCCCCCGCGTACAGCCGGCCGATCTCCTCCTCGGCCAGGTCCAGTTCGGCCATTCCGGTCCAGGTCGGGTCGCTGGCCTGGCCGTGCCGGTACTCGTCGGCGCGCAGGCCCACCGAGGCCGCCTTCACCCGCAGCGGCATGTCCTTGCTGACGAGCGTCACCTCGCGCCCCTCGGCGGCCAGGTTGAGCGCCACCGACAGGATGCGCGCGTCGTTGGACTCGTTGCGGAACCCGGGCGGCAGCACCCCGTCGTCGGTGTGGTTCAGCTCCACCCGCAGCGTGCCGCCCTGGTCGTTGGCCGGCACCGGCCGGTCCAGCCGGCCGTGGCGCACGCGCAGCTCGTCCAGCATGCGCAGCGACTGACGGGCGAACCAGCCCAGCTCGGGATGGTGCCGCTTGCCCTCCAGCTCGGAGATGACCACCAGCGGCAACACCACCTCGTGCTCGGCGAAGCGGTGGAACGCCGCCGGGTCGGACAGCAGAACCGAGGTGTCCAGGACGAAGGCCGGTCCGGCTGGTCGGGGCTCCTCGGCCTCGGCGGCGGCGCCACGGCGGCTGCGGGTGGTCCGGCGGGTCGGGGCGGTCGAGGCCGGGGTCTGCTCGGCTCCGGCGGGGGTACGGCGAGTGGTCACAGGCCTGCTCCGCGGATGGGCACCCGGCCACCCGAGTTCCGCCTCTTCCGGTGCCCGGAGGACACGGGGTCGGATGCGGGCCCCGTGCGCGAGGACGCAGGTCCGGGCTGTCCGGATGGCCGGGAAAACCCCGTGCCATGCCTAGACGCTAATCGCCACGGGGCCGCGCGGCTAGAGGCGCGCGTGGATCATCGTGCGGTCGTCGCCGGACGTACACCCGTTCGAGTGACCGGCGCACCGGAACCGGCCGGGATGCATGCCCCCTGCGCGCACCCCGGCCGGTCGTCCACTGCGGCGCCGCGTCGCGGCGCGGGCCTCAGCCCTGCCGGCGCACCAGCGTGCCGGCCCGCGGTCCGGCGCCGCCGCACCGAAGGACGATCCGGTGTACGTGGTGCCCACCCGGCCCACGGCGCCGAGCTGGGCGGTGGCGGTGACCCGCACGGCCGGGGCGGAGCCGGGCCGGGCCGCGACCGCCGCGGGTACGGAGGTACCGGCGAACGGCACGGCCGAGCGCCCGGCCGAGGTCACCACCGTGGGACTGGGACCGGACAGTGCGGAGGCGATCGCCGCCTGGGCGTCGCGGCGGCGGCGGTTCCAGGCGCCGCGGTCGCCGTCGAAGTAGCCCTGGCGGTAGCCGAACCGGTAGCCGATGCGGTAGCTGAGCTGGCCGTGCAGGCGACCGGCCGCGTAGCAGGTCGACCCGAGCACCAGGACGAGCACCACGGCGAGAAAGGGGGTCATCGCTCGTCCGTCCCGGTGAGTGGGTCGGCCACGAGCAGCCGCTCCAGGTCGTCGGTGCTGACCTCCTCGACCAGCTCGACGCTGATCCGGCAGCCGTCGAGGATCACCTCGGCCACCGACGACCGGCGGATCTCCCCGCCGGAGTCGTAGACGCGCACGCTCAGCTCGGGGCAGCCGAGGTGGGTCCGCCAGGCGTCCCACTCCCCCCGGTCGCCGACGCTGAGCGAGAGGTACCGGCACCCGCGGGCGAGGTAGAGACGCCAGGGGGCGCTCAGCCCGGCGGAGACTCCGTCCGCGATCAGCCCGAAGGCCTGGGCGCGGGTCGCGAGCTCGGTCACGAAACCCCCTCGGCACCCGCGGAGTGACGCATGTGAGCACTCGTCGTCTCAAGCACGTGACACACCGTAAGTTGTCTCATGAGCGTGACAGTATCAGCTTTTCAGGCCGTTGCCGCCGTACTGGCGTCCATCTATTCTGCCCGGGTGACACCCCTCAGGAGCAGCACTCAATCGTTTACCGGAAACTCCGGACCATCGTCACGTCGGCGTGACAGCAGCGTGCCGAGCCAGCCTCTCGGGACCGACTGGCCGTACCGTCACGGGGTGACCGAGACGACCAACGCACGGAAGATCGCGTTCGCCACCTTCGTCCGGCGCGCGCTCGACGACGCCCGCGCGCTGCGGGCCTGGAGCGGCACCGAGGTCTCCCGGCGCACCGGCGTCTCCCGCCAGACCATCAACCGATGGGTACGCGGCGACTGGGCCAGCGACCCCGAGGCGGAACGGGTGGTCGCCTTCTGCGAAGGGCTGGGCCTCGACCCGGCAGCCGCGTTCACCGCACTCGGCTGGGACCGGGCCGCCGGGCCGCGTACCGCGCCGACACCGCCCCCGATGGACCCGGACGTGGAGGCGCTGCTGCGCCGGCTGGTCGACCCGAGCGTGTCCGACGCGGAGAAGTTCCACATTCGAGAAACCATTCGTTACCTCGCATACCGCCCAACCTTGCCGGGCGGTGTCCGAAATAGGGGTAAACAGGCCGGGTAGTTCCTCAGATGGCGAAAGAACGGAAGGTCAGACCCGATCGTTTCGCCTCGGGGACGGATCGGACCCGCTAGCGTCCACGTTTGTACTGCTGAGGGCTCGTCATCGGCGGGGGGACGGGATACAGCCGAACCCAGCCCTGCGGGACAGAAGGAGGGGTCTGTCCATGACCCTGAAATGGTTGGCAGTCGTGGTCGCGGTGGTGTCGCTGACATCGTGCGTGACCGGCAACGTGGTGGTCGGCGTACTGGACGGCGGGCAGCTTCCCCTGGTCGTCAACCTTTTCGCGCTCACCACGGCCGGCACCGCGGTCATCCTCGCCGTCGTCGCCGAGCTGCACGATCGGCTCAACGACCGGGTCAGCGCGCTCACCGAGTTCCTGGTGGCGCGGCTCAACGAGATCGAGGCGCACACCGGCGACCGCAACACCGGCTTCGTGGAGGGCTACCTGCTCAGCCACGGGCAGGAGGCGGCCGTGGTGCCGTTCGGTCGCCGGGGACGAGGAGCCGCCGAACGCTGATCCCCGACGTTCCGACGTCACATCTCGGCCACGAATACGCCGCCCGGCGCGGGGTACGCTGACGCGCGTGCCGCCGTTGAATCTGGGCAACCAGCAGCCGAAGACCCCGCTGAACGCGGAGCACGCCTGGCGTGCGACCGCCGCCCGCGCGGGTGACGTCGTCCTCTTCTTCGACTTCGACGGCACCTTGGCGCCAGTCGACGACGACCCCACGGCCGTACGGCCCGCGCCCAACGTGCTCACCGCGCTGGAGGCGCTCGCCCCGCACGTCCGCCGGATCGCCATCGTCTCCGCCCGCCCGGTGGACTTCCTCCGCGACCACCTCGGCGGCCTCGCCGGCATCGACCTGTACGGGCTCTACGGCCTGGAGCACAGCCACTCCGGCGGCGAGACGGTCACCGAGCCGGCCGCCCTGCCGTGGGTGCCGACCATGTCCGAGCTGGCCGAGCAGGCCCGTGCCGAGCTGCCGCCCGGCGCACTGGTCGAATACAAGCGGCTCTCCGTCGCGCTGCACTGGCGTACCGCCCCGCAGCTCGGCGACCTGGTGCAGGAGTGGGGCCGGGCCCAGGCCGAGCGGCTGGGCCTGCGCGCCCAGCCGGGCCGGATGGTGCTGGAACTGAAGCCCCCAGTCGACCGGGACAAGGGCATGGTGATCGGCGAGACGGTCCGGGACGCCGGTGGCGCCTGGTACTTCGGTGACGACGTCTCCGACATCAAGGCGTTCGCCGCGCTGCGCGCCCGCGCCGCCGACGATCCCGACTTCATCGGTGTCTGCGTCGCGGTCGCCAACCCGGAGACGGGTCACGAGGTGGCCGACGCCGCCGACCTGACGCTGGACTCCCCCGCGGCCCTGGCCGACTTCCTCACCGCCGCCCTCCCCCACCTCCGCTGACGCCCCCGGCCCCGCCCCCGAGGCCCGACCTCTCCGCGATCTTGCACTTGCCGCCCCGGCAAAAGGGGGCATAAGCCGCGCCCTCGGGGCCGAAAGTGCAAGATCGCCGGGGCGGGGCGTGGCGAGGGGGGCGGGGCGAGGGGGTCAGGTGCCGAAGCGGCGCTGGCGGGTGGCGTAGGAGCGCAGGGCACGCAGGAAGTCGACCTTGCGGAAGTCGGGCCAGTTCAGCTCGCAGAAGTAGAACTCCGAGTGCGCGCTCTGCCAGAGCATGAAACCGGAGAGCCGCTGCTCGCCGCTGGTCCGGATGATCAGATCCGGGTCCGGCAGCCCCTTCGTGTAGAGGTGCTCGGAGATGTGGTCGACGTCGAGCGAGGTGGCCAGCTCCTCGATCGTGCCGCCGCTCGCCGCGTGCTCCACCAGCAGCGAGCGGACCGCGTCGGCGATCTCGCGCCGGCCGCCGTACCCGACCGCGATGTTGACCTGAGCCCCGCCGTCGCGGTCGCGGGTGCGTTCCTCGGCGGCCTTGAGCGCGGCGGCGTGCTGCGCCGGCAGTACGTCGAGCGCACCGACCATCCGCAGCCGCCAGGGGTTGCCCTCCTCGGCCAGCTCGGTGGTGAGGTCCTCGATGATCTGAAGCAGCGGGTCCAGCTCGGCGGCCGGGCGGGAGAGGTTGTCGGTGGAGAGCAGCCAGAGCGTGACGTGCCCGACGCCGGCCGCGTCGCACCAGCGGAGCAGCTCCTTGATCCGTTCGGCGCCCATCCGGTGGCCGTCGTTCGGGTCGACGAAGCCCATCTCCCGGGCCCATCTGCGGTTGCCGTCGCACATCACGCCGACGTGTGCGGGTACGGGCTTGCCCGCGAGCTTCGCCGTCAGCCGGCGCTCGTACACGGAGTAGAGGAGTTTCCGCAGAGTCATCACCTTGCAGGGTAGCGACCCGCGGGAGAGATCAGTGTCTCGGTGGCATATCACCTGAGGGTGTGCCGGTCCGGCGCGGTCGTGGCAGGTCCGCGCCGATCGCCATCAGGGTGCGCGCGTCCAGCCGGCCGTCGCCGAGTCCCAGCTCCACCACCGTGCGGTAGACGCGCTCGTCCCGCCCGGCCGCGCCGACCGCCGCGTCGACCACCCGGCGCCGACGGGCCAGCCACGCCGCCACCGAGCTGTGCCGCAGGTGGGTGCCGAGCCGGGCGCGCAGCGCGGCGGCGTACGCCCGGGCGGCCCCGGCCGGGTGGCCGGCCGCCGCCGCGCCGGCGAGCGCACCCGAGCGCAGCGCGTAGAAGATGCCCTCGCCGGTGAACGGGTTGATCAGCGACAGCGCGTCCCCGGCCAGCAGCACCCGTCCCCGGCCGGGCGCCGGGCGGTGGGTGGACAGCGGCAGGTGGTGCGCCCGCAGGTCGGTCACCGTGGCCGGGTCGACGTCGGGGAGCAGCACGGCCATCCGGGCCAGCAGGTGCGCGCGGGTCAGCGGCTCGCCGCGCAGCACCTCCCCGTACCCGACGTTCGCGCGACCGTCGCCGATCGGAAAGGCCCAGGCGTACGCGGGCCAGCGCGCCGCCGACGTGACGATGAGCTGTTCGGGCGGCCCGGCCGGGGCGGGCGCGTAGCCCCGGATTGCGAGGGCCAGGTGCCGGTCCGGGTTGACCGGGTGGCCGAGCGCGCGGCGTACCACCGATCCGGCGCCGTCCGCGCCGACCACCGCCCGCGCGGACAGCTCTCCGTCGAGCAGCACCCGGTCGGCGGCGATCTCCACCCGGCGTACCGTGTGCCGCCGCAACTCCGCACCGGCGGCGACCGCCGCCGCCACCAGGCGCGCGTCGAACACCTGGCGGGGCACCGTGTACGCCGGCCGCGGCAGCGTCCTCGCGACGGTGCCGCCGCCGGGGCCGACCAGGCGCAGCGCGGGCAGCGGTGCGTAGCCGTCGACCGCCCCGGTCACGCCCAGCTCGGCGAGGACGTCCAGCGCGTGCGCGGCGATGCCGTCCCCGCACGCCTTGTCGCGGGGGAAGTCGGACCGGTCGAGCAGCAGCACCCGCGCGGCCCCGGCCCTCCGCGCACCGAGCGCCGCCGCGGCCCCAGCGGGCCCCGCCCCCACCACCACCACGTCCCACACCCCCTCATCCTGCCCCGCCGCGCCCCGCCCCGGGCGACGATCATGAGGTTGACGGCATCAACGGAGATCGAAATCGCCGCCAACTTCATGGTCAACGGGGTGGGGTGGGGGTGCGGGTGCGGGTGGCTCGGTGCAGGGACCAGAGGGTCAGGGCGGCGGCGGTGACCAGGGGGGCGCCGTCGCGGATCAGGCCGTCGGTGCCGAGCAGCCACCAGCACAGCGGCAGGTCGATCGCGAGGACGCCGAGGGTGACGACCACCAGGGCCTTCCGCGCCCACGCCTTGTCGCGCAGCAGGAAGGCGGTGCAGAACAGCACGGCGTAGCTGACCGCGATGCCCGCGCCGAACCAGAAGATCACTGCTGGTACGGCGGCCAGCCGCCCGTCCAGCACGGCACCCGTCGCCACCAGCGCCGGCACCAGCATCAGCGGGCTGTAGGTGAACGCCGCGACCCGGGCGGTGAGCAGCCAGCCGTTCGCCTGCGGGCGCTTCGGCGCCATCTCCCGCCAGGCGATCGTCCCGCCCTCGACGACCAGGCCCTTGCGGTGCCGGACCAGGTGGGCGCGGATCGCCTCGGAGCGGTACAGCAGCACCACCACGGCGACGCAGAGCGCGGTGAGCACGGCGAACCCGACCAGGCCGGGCAGCGCGGGCACCCCCTGCCGGGGCACGATCAGCCGCCCGACCGCGAAGATCGTGGTCACCGCCAGGATCAGCCCGAACGGCCGGGCGCCCACCCGGCCCTTGTTCACGTGGCCGATCAGCAGCAGGAAGCCGAGCGACCGGAGCATCGCCCAGCCGGTGCGTACGGCCAGACCGAACTCCTGCTCCGGGGCGTACCAATAATTGAGCAGCTCGACCACGACGGTGGCCGCCGCGGTCACGGCGAGCAGCGTGGTGAGCGCCCGGACGGCGGACGGCCGCCGGACCTCGACAGGTTCAGCGGCCGTCCTCATGGCATCCGATGGTGCCCGGCTCGGGCAACCGGCACACCTGTTACTTCTGCGGCTCCGCGTCGAGGCGGGCGCGCAGCGCGTCCAGCTCGGCCCAGAGCACGCCGGGGAGCTTGTCCCCGAACTTCTCGAACCACTCGTTGACCAGCGGCAGCTCGTTGCGCCACTCGTCCGCGTCGACCTTCAGCGCGATCCGGACGTCCTCCGGGGTCATGTCCAGGCCCTCGACGTCGAGCGCGTCCTGGGCCGGGACCATGCCGATCGGCGTCTCCACGGCCTCGGCGCGGCCCTCCAGCCGCTCGATGACCCACTTGAGCACGCGGGAGTTCTCGCCGAAGCCCGGCCAGAGGAAGTTGCCCTCGGCGTCCTTGCGGAACCAGTTCACGTAGTAGATCTTGGGCAGCTTGGACTCGTCGCCGTCCGCGCCCTTGCCCATCTCGATCCAGTGCCGGAAGTAGTCGCCGGCGTTGTAGCCGATGAACGGCAGCATGGCCATCGGGTCGCGGCGGACCACGCCGACCGCGCCGGAGGCGGCGGCGGTCGTCTCCGAGGAGAGCGTGGCGCCCATGTAGACGCCGTGCACCCAGTCGCGCGCCTCGGTGACCAGCGGGATGGTGTCCCGGCGACGGCCACCGAACAGGATCGCGTCGATCGGCACGCCGTTGGGGTCGTAGTAGTCGTCGGCCAGGATCGGGCACTGCGTGATCGGGGTGCAGAAACGGCTGTTCGCGTGCGAGGAGAGGTTCTCGCTCTCCGGCGTCCAGTCGTTGCCCTTCCAGTCGATCAGGTGCGCCGGCGGCTCACCCATGCCCTCCCACCAGATGTCGCCGTCGTCGGTCAGCGCCACGTTGGTGAAGATGGAGTTGCCCCGGTCCAGCGTCCGCATGGCGTTCGCGTTGGTCTTCCAGTCGGTGCCGGGCGCGACGCCGAACAGGCCGTACTCGGGGTTGATCGCGTAGAGGCGGCCGTCCTGGCCGAACCGCATCCAGGCGATGTCGTCGCCGATGGTCTCGACCTTCCAGCCCGGGATGGTCGGCTCGAGCATGGCGAGGTTGGTCTTGCCGCAGGCCGACGGGAAGGCACCGGCGATGTGGTAGACCTTGCCCTCTGGCGAAGTGATCTTGAGGATCAGCATGTGCTCGGCCAGCCAGCCCTCGTCGCGCCCCATCACGCTGGCGATACGCAGCGAGTAGCACTTCTTGCCGAGCAGCGAGTTGCCGCCGTAGCCGGAGCCGTAGGACCAGATCTCCCGGGTCTCCGGGAAGTGCGAGATGTACTTGGTCTCGTTGCACGGCCACGCCACGTCCTGCTCACCCGGCGCGAGCGGCGCGCCGATGGAGTGCAGCGCGTGCACGAAGTCGGCGTCGTCGCCCATCGCCTCCAGGATCGACGACCCCATCCGGGTCATGATCCGCATCGAGGCGACGACGTACGGGCTGTCGGTGATCTCCACGCCGAACATGGGGTTCTCGGCCTCGATGGGCCCCATGCAGAACGGGATGACGTACATGGTGCGCCCGCGCATGCTGCCGCGGTACAGCTCCGTCATCGTCCGCTTCATCTCGGCCGGCGCCATCCAGTTGTTGGTGGGGCCGGCGTCCGCCTCGTCGACGGAGCAGATGAAGGTGCGCTCCTCCACCCGGGCGACGTCCGTGGGGTCGGTACGCGCGTAGAACGAGTTGGGCTTCTTCTCGGGATTCAGTCGGATCAGGGTGCCGTTCTCGACGAGTTCGTCGGTGAGGCGGCGCCACTCCTCATCAGACCCGTCCACCCAGACCACGCGGTCGGGGGTGGTCAGTTCCGCGACCTCACGTACCCAGGCCAGCAGCTTGGGGTGGGACGTCGGGGCCTGATCGATACCCCGAACAGCAGCCGGAGCAACCATGTCACTTCTCCTTGTGGTCGACGCTGACCGATCTATGGGGTGCACGAGTTCCGGCGGGCTGGTACGCCGCCTCGTGGAAACCTGGGATTGGGCTCAGCGTAAACCGGACTGCCTCGTCAGTCAGTGGGACTGGTTGTGAAGAACTGCACAAGGTACGGCCACGCTGCGGCATCACGATCTGATACCCGCTTTCGCGCGCAGTTTCACGCAAATCCTGCGGTGAACCTTCGACGGCCGGGTCCGGCCCCGGAGTGACCGTGACGTCCGATCCGGGGAGGCGTACGAACATGTCGTGAAAGACGATTCCGTGATGCGCTCCACAGATTCGCACAGCGCGTTACGCTCTGCTCACGGATATCGAGAACGGGCGAGGCCTCCCCCGAGGCGGGTGGCCCGACGGCGACGGCCGCGGCGACCGCGTCGTGGCCGACTCGCCGTTGGAGTCCGCCCGGATACCGGACAACCGGTACTCTCGGCGGGTGGCCGCGACGATGACCGGAGACCAACCGGGCGCTCCGCAGACCCGTCGGGGTCCGATCGGAGCACTGCGCGACCGTTTCGGTCACCTCATCCACGAGTTGAGCAAGTTCGCCACCGTCGGCGGCTTCGCCTTCGTCGTGGACTTCGTCCTCTTCAACTACCTGTCCAGCGGCCGGGACATGCCGCCCCTGGCCGCGAAGACCATCTCCACGGTGATCGCCGCGACCGTCGCCTTCCTCGGCAACCGGTTCTGGACCTGGCGGCACCGGCAGCGGTCGAACCCGGCACGCGAGTACGCACTGTTCTTCTTCTTCAACGCGGTCGGCCTCGGCATCGCGGTGGCCTGCCTGGCGATCAGCCACTACGGGCTGGGCGCGATCTGGCCCGCGGTGTTCCAGACCCCCCTGGCCGACAACATCGCCAGCTTCATCGTCGGCACCGGCCTGGGAACGCTCTTCCGGTTCTGGTCGTACCGACGGTTCGTCTTCGTCGAGGCGGGAACACCTCCCGTTCCGGCAACGAGCCACGACCGAGAGTCCGGGGCGTGACGAACCGCCCATCCCGACCCGCCGGGCCCCGCCGGCCCAGCCAACTGCCTAAGGTGTTCCGCATGCCTGGAGTCCGTCTGCTGCCCGAGCGCTGGCAGAAGTTCATCCACGAGGCGCTCAAATTCGGCATCGTCGGTGGCATCAACACCGTCATCAATTACGCGGTGTTCAATGCTCTGGCACTCACGGTTTTCCGCGACGGCCAGCTGAAGGCGACAGTGATCGCGACGATTGTCGCCACGATCACGTCGTATCTGATGAATCGTCACTGGACGTACCGCGATCGACCGAAATCTGCACTTCGCCGCGAATACGTCCTGTTCTTCGTTTTCAACGGTGCTGGTCTGCTGATCGAACTCGGCGTCCTGGCCCTGGCCAAGTACGGCCTCGGCGTACACGGCCTGCTCGCGCTGAACGTCGCCAAGACCATCGGTGTCCTGCTGGCCACGCTGTTCCGCTTCTGGTCCTACCGGACGTTCGTCTTCCAGCCGGTGCCCAAGCACGCCGAGGAGACCTGGCACTCGGTGCCGCGTGACGAGTGGGACAACGTCGCCGAGATGGACCCGGTCGCCGAGCTGGCCGAGTCGGTGAGCGAGCTGGAGGAGGAGGAACCGCCGCCGAGCGCCGGACGGGCGGCCGACTTCCCGCCACCGCGGGGCCGTCCCGCACCCGCCGACGCCGGGCTCGGCGCGCTCGGTGCCGACCTGGACGCCGAACTCGCCGCGGAACTCCAGCCCCGCCGCGCCCGCCGCTGAACGACGAAAGGCCGGCACCCCTTCTCCGGGGTGCCGGCCTTCTCTGTCCGACGGGTCAGGGCTGGTCGCGCAGGGACTTGCCCTCGGACATGTCGGCCAGGATCTCGCGCATCTCGCCGTCACCCAGGCTGTGCTTGTCGTGGTGCGCCTCGACCAGCTCGTAGAGCTTCGTCTGCACCCTGTCCACGCCCGGCACGTCGTGCAGCACCGACTGGCCGCGCTCACCCGCCGACTCGATGGTCAGCGTGCCGCAGCCGAGCAGCCGCTCCACGAAGCGCTGGTTCATCGCGTGGTCGTTGATCCGGGTCAGCGGCAGGTCCCGCCGGTTGCGCGACAGCACCCCCTGCTGGAGCAGGACGCGCTCATTCGTGAACAGGTAGTGCGTGGTGCGCCAGACCAGAAACGGCCACAGGCCCAGCCACAGCACCAGTGCCAGGGCGACCACGGCGATCGCGTAGAGCGCGATCGTGCCGCCGCTGCCGTCGGGCAGCAGAAGCCAGCCGGCGACGACCGCCGCGACGGCGAGCACGAGCACCAGGACCGGCCGGATCAGGGCCTTCCAGTGCGGGTGCAGGTGCAACACGACGTGCTCGTCCTCGGTGAGCACGTCTTCGGGGAACGCCACGGGGGAACCTCCTCGCAGAACAGGACGCGCTGACCGTAACCGGTCGCCGCGTCCGCCCGGCATCGGCCGCGCGGACGGCTGCCCGTGGTCTGTTAACAGGGGGCCCTTCCTCTACCGGAGGCGTTAACAAGGGGCCCTTCCTTTCACCGCAGGTGCAGCACGTCTCCTGCCGCCAGCCGCAGCGTCTCGGCGCCCGTCTCGACCAGGAGCTGCCCGTCGCCGTCCACGCCGGTGGCGGTCCCGCGCGCCTCGCTGCCGTCGGGCAGCAGCACCCGCACCTGGCGGCCGACGGTGGCGCACCCGGCCAGGTACGCCTCACGCAGCCCACTGGCCTCCGCGTCCCCTCCGGCGTCACGCCAGCGCTCGTACCAGTCGGCGAGCGAGCGCAGCAGCGCCCGCAGCAGCGGATCCCGGTCGGTGGCGGTGGCGCCCGCGAGCTGGAGCGAGGTGGCCGGCAGCCCGGTCGGGTTCTCCGGCAGCTCGTCGGCGCGCAGCGTCACGTTCAGCCCGACACCGACGACGATCGCGGGCGGCCTGTCGTTCTCCCCGGGCACCGCCTCGGCCAGCACCCCGGCGCACTTCGCGCCGTCCACCAGCAGGTCGTTCGGCCATTTCAGCCGCGCGTCCAGCTCGGCCAGCAGGCGTACCGCCTCGACCAGCGCGACACCGGCGAGCAGCGGCAGCCAGCCGTACCCGGTGACCGGCACCGGCGACCAGCCACGCTCGGCGTCCGCCTCGCCGGGCCGCAGCAGCACGCTCGTGGCGAGACCGGCGCGCGGCGGCGACTGCCAGACGCGGCCCCGCCGCCCCCGCCCGGAGGTCTGCCGCTCGGCGACCACCACCAGGCCCTCCGGCTCGCCGGCCCGCGCCGCGGCCACCGCGTCCGCGTTCGTCGAGCCGGTCTCGGCCAGCAGCTCCAAGCGTCGCCAGGGCCCGTTCGGCGCGACCAGCGCGCGCCGCAGCCGGGCCGCCGACAGCGGCGGTCGGTCCAGATCGGTGTACGGCGAACCGGGCATCCCGCCAGCCTACGGCCCGGGTGAGGCGCACTGCACAGCCTCAGACACCTGAACCATCGTTATATTCCACGGGTGACTACCGACACCGGGTTCAACATCCACACCACCGCCGGCAAGCTGGCGGACCTGGAGCGACGGCTCGACGAGGCGGTGCACGCCGGGTCGGCACGGGCGGTCGAGAAGCAGCACGCGCGGGGCAAGAAGACCGCCCGCGAGCGGATCGAGATGCTCCTCGACGAGGGCTCGTTCGTCGAGCTGGACGAGTTCGCCCGGCACCGCTCGACGAACTTCGGGCTGGAGAAGACCCGCCCGTACGGGGACGGCGTGGTGACCGGCTACGGCACCGTGGACGGCCGGCAGATCTGCGTCTTCTCGCAGGACTTCACCGTCTTCGGCGGCTCCCTCGGCGAGGTCTTCGGCGAGAAGATCGTCAAGCTGATGGACCTCGCCATGAAGATCGGCTGCCCGGTCGTCGGCATCAACGACTCCGGCGGCGCGCGGATCCAGGAGGGCGTCACGTCCCTCGGGCTCTACGGCGAGATCTTCTTCCGCAACGTCCGGGCCAGCGGCGTGATCCCGCAGATCTCGCTCATCATGGGCCCGTGCGCGGGCGGCGCGGTCTACTCCCCGGCGGTCACCGACTTCACCGTCATGGTCGACCAGACCTCGCACATGTTCATCACCGGTCCCGACGTGATCAAGACGGTCACCGGCGAGGACGTGGGCATGGAGGAGCTGGGCGGCGCCCGCACCCACAACACCCGCAGCGGCAACGCGCACTACCTCGGCACCGACGAGGAGGACGCGATCGAGTACGTCAAGGCGCTGCTGTCGTACCTGCCGTCGAACAACCTGGACGAGCCGCCGGTCTTCGACGCCCCCGCGATCCTCGACGTCACCGAGGAGGACCGGGAGCTGGACACGCTGATCCCGGACTCGGCGAACCAGCCGTACGACATGCACCGGGTCATCGAGCACGTGCTCGACGACGGCGAGTTCCTCGAGGTGCAGCCGCTGTACGCGCAGAACATGGTGGTCGGCTTCGGCCGCGTCGAGGGACGCCCGGTGGGCGTGGTGGCGAACCAGCCGATGCAGTTCGCCGGCACGCTGGACATCGCCGCGTCGGAGAAGGCGGCCCGGTTCGTGCGCACCTGCGACGCGTTCAACATCCCGGTGCTCACCTTCGTGGACGTGCCCGGCTTCCTGCCCGGCACCGGCCAGGAGTGGGACGGCATCATCCGCCGCGGCGCGAAGCTCATCTACGCGTACGCCGAGGCCACCGTTCCGAAGGTCACCGTCATCACCCGCAAGGCGTACGGCGGCGCGTACGACGTGATGGGCTCCAAGCACCTGGGCGCGGACCTGAACTTCGCGTGGCCGACCGCGCAGATCGCGGTGATGGGCGCGCAGGGTGCGGTGAACATCCTCTACCGCGCGGATCTGGCGAACGCCGAGGACCCGGCCGCGGTCCGCGCCGAGAAGATCGCCGAGTACGAGGACACGCTGGCCAACCCGTACATCGCCGCCGAGCGCGGCTACGTGGACGGGGTGATCCCGCCGCACGAGACGCGTACCCAGATCGTGCGGGCGCTGCGGGTGCTGCGCACCAAGCGCGAGACGCTGCCGCCGAAGAAGCACGGCAACATCCCGCTGTAGTGCGCCGGGTGCCCCCGCCGGTTCAGCGGCGGGGGCACCGGCGTCAGCAGCCCGGGTTCGCGGCCACGCACATCCGCTCGGCCGCGACCCGGGCCATCTGCCGTACCTGTTCCTCGGTCACCCTGCCCTCGGGCGCCTGGCCCATGGGCAGGTCGGTCCGCAGCCGGCCGGCCGGGATCAGTACCGTCACCAGGTCACCCACCCGTACGACGAAGCGGTCCTCGAACAGCGGCGCGTAGCCGGGCGGCCGGCCGTTCGCCTCGTCCGCCGCCACGCTCGCCTCGTGCCGCAGCAGCAGCGCCTCGTCTCCGGCGAAGCCGCTAGCCGCGACGTACCAGCGGTGCACGACCTCGGCGCCGGTCATCCCCCGCTCGGTGTAGACCTGGCCCGTCGTCCGCCACGCGCCGCAGGCCGCGACGGTGCCCTCCAGGTCGGCGACGAACCGGCCCGCCGCGCCGGGCGCCATCCGGTAGACGTCCTGGGTGAGGACCGTTCCGATGGTGGTCGCGGGCTCGGTCGGCGGCTCCAGCAGGGTCTGCGACCGCGAGTAGCGCGAGCGCGGTTCCTCGGCCGGCCGCCCCTGTTCCCGGGCGCAGACCTGGAGGAGGTCGTCGACCCGGACCGGCTCGTCGAGGCCGGTCTCGCTGAGTCGCTCGCCGGTCGAAACGGGGATGTCGGCCGGTTCCAGCATCGCCTCGGCCGCGATCTCCCCCCGTCCGTCAACGGCACCGGCGGCGGGCGGCGGCGCACCGGCCCGGTCCACGAGGGTCGCGGTGAGCGCCGCGACGACCACCACCGAGGCCGCGGCGAGCGCGGCGGAGCGTCGGCTGCGCCGCCGGGCGGTGGCCCGGATCACCTCCGGCTCCGGCCAGGTGACGTTGCGCAGATCCTGGTGCAGCAACTCCACGAGTGCGACGTCGTCAGGCATCTGCCGCCTCCTCCTCCAGATCCACCACGGCGAGCAGCCCGGCGAGTGCGGTCCGCCCCCGGGAAAGCCGGGCCTTGACGGTGCCGATCGGTGCCTCGGTCTCCCGCGCCACCTCGGCGACCGGCATGCCGAGCAGGTAGTGCATGGCGATCGCGGTGCGCTGGGCCTCGGGCAGCCGGCGCAGCGCCTCGACCACCTCCAGCGTCTCGGTGCTCGGCGCCGGCACGTCCGCCACCGCGCCGTGCCGCAGGTAGGCGCGGGCCCGGCTGCGCAGGCTGCGCCAGCGGCTCACCGCGATCCGGCTCGCCACCACCCGTACCCAGGACTCCGGGTCGTCGTACCCGCGCACCGTGGACCACCGCTGCCAGGCCTTGATGTACGCCTCCTGCACGGCGTCCTGCGCCTCGGCGAGGTCACCGGTGAGCACGTAGACGAAGCCGAGCATCCGCTGCCGGCTGCCCCGGTAGAACTCGTCGAAGCCCTCGCTGTCGGGCACCTGCCACCTCCCCGTCTTCGTGAGGGGACACGCCTGGCGGCGCGGCGCGGGTTGCCCGCTCAGCCGAGCAATTTCTCCAACTCGCCGAGCGGGAAGCCGCCGGCCGGAATCCGGTCGCGGACCGCCCGGCGTACCGCGACCTGCACCGCCGCGTTCGCCGGGGTGGGCACGCCGTGCAGGCGCCCGAGCAGCACGATCTCGCCGTTGAGGTGGTCGGTCTCGGCCGAGCCCGCGCCACGGGCCAGACTCTGCCAGGTGGAGCCGCCGGAGCGTTCCTCCCCGTCCACCGGCCGGTGCGACACCCGGTCGCCGCGCTCGGCGGCCTCCTCGTCGACAGTGGTGTGGGCGATGCCCGCGGCGGCGAGCGCCGCCTCGCCCTCGGCGCGTACCCGCTTCGACAGGGTTTCCGGCACGTCCCGGCCGAGCAGGGCCTGGAGGCCGTTGCCGAGGTTGGCGAGCAGCTTGCCGTACTTCCAGCGCATCACGTCGTCCCGGACCGGCGCGACGAACCCGGCTGCGGTCAGGTCGGCGGCGACCGCCCGGGAGGTGTCGTCGGCGCCGCTCGGGTAGCGGCCGATGTGCAGCATGCCCGGGTGCGGATGGCCGTTGGCGACCACCACGCCCGGCTCCAGGTGCGTGGCGGGCAGCCACACGCACACCGGGTGTACGCGGGCGAAGCGACGCAGCGCGGCGGGCTCGTTCGCCACGCCGTTCTGGGCCAGCACCACCGGCAGTCGCTCGCCCGCCGTCCCGCCGCCCTCGACCGGGGCGTCCGCCCAGGCGTCGAGCGCCGCCACGGTGTCCTGCGACTTCACGGTGAGGACCAGCACGGTGTCGGCCGGCAGCGGCGGCCCGTCCGGCCCGGCCACCGCCGGGAGCCGGCCGGTCACGTCACGGTCCGGCGTGCGCAGCGTCAGACCCCGCTCCCGCAGCGCGTCCAGGTGCGCGCCGCGGGCCACGAGCGTCACGTCGCGGCCGGCGTCGGCCAGGAGTACGCCGATGGTGCCGCCGACCGCGCCCGCTCCGATGATCACGTATCGCACGGGTCCGATTCTGCCCTGCCGCGAGGCGGCCCGCTCCGCGACGCGATGCGGATCGGCGTGGTCAGGCGGTGAGGCCCGTGTCGGCCAGGATCGGGCCGGCCAGCAGCAGCGCGCCGGCGGCCAGCGCGCCCACGCTCACCAGCAGGAACAGGCCCACCCAGAACAGTGCCGGGAACGGGGTGATCCGGGCGAGCTGGTCGGCGTCGGACTGTGGCATCCGCCCCCGGGCGCGTTGCCGGTGCAGCTCGAACACCGGCCGTACGCCGCCGATCAGCAGGAACCAGACCGACGTCCAGGCGAACGCGGCCTGCACCTCGGGCGAGGTGTACCAGGAGACGGCGAGCACCACGCCGCCCGTGACCAGCAGCGACAGCACGCCGAACAGGTTGCGGATCATCACCAGCATGGCCAGCAGCAGTGCCACCGCGAGCCAGAGCAGCAGCGTGATCCGGTTGCCGGCCAGCAGCCAGGCGCCGCCGAGGCCGAGCAGCGACGGCGCGACGTATCCGGCGAGCAGCGTGAGGATCATGCCGGGCCCGGTGGGACGACCGGCGGAGAGCGTCAGCCCGGAGGTGTCCGAGTGCAGCCGGATGCCGTGCAGCCGCCGGCCGGTGAGCAGCGCGACGAGCGCGTGGCCGCCCTCGTGCGCGATGGTCACCGCGTTGCGGGCGATCCGCCAGGGCAGCCGGGCCACGACCACCGCGAGCGCGACCACGGCGGTGACCACCACGAGCAGCGGCGGCGGGTCCGGCTGGGCGCTCATCAGCGTGTCCCAGAGCGTGGTGAGACCGTCGATCAGGGGCATGGGCGGGGAGCCTACCGCCCCGAGCCGTGTCGCTCGACCGACCGAGTCTCATAGAGTGTGAGACTGATCGGACGAGGCGCCGGAGCGGAGGTGAGGTCGGTGAGCGCAGCTCCCTTGGAGCCCTACAGCTCGCACGTCGGTCCGTGGACCGAGGCCGACTACCTCGCGTTGGACGACAGCCACGACCGCATCGAACTGCTCGACGGGAGCCTGATCGTGAGCCCTGCCCCGAGCCGACGGCGCCAGCGGGTGGCGCGACGCCTGGCGAACTCCGTCGAGCTGGCGGCCGAGCCGTCCGGCCTGTTCGTCTACGAAGCCATCAACGTGCGGCTGGGCGTGGACCGGATCGTGATCCCGGACCTCGTCGTCACGGACGCCGACGACGACGGCGTGGTCCTCGACGCCGAGCGCGTGGCGCTTGTCGGCGAGATCGTCTCGCCCGGCAACGCCGCCGCTGACCGGCTGGTCAAAATGCAGCTCTACGCGATCGCCCGAATCCCGTGGTACCTGCTCGTCGAGCAGGACGGCGACAGTCACTCGCTGCGGCTGCACCGGCTCGACGGCGCGCACTACGTCGAGGATGCCGTCGCCAAGGCGGGCGAGACGCTGAGTGTCACCGAGCCGTTCCGCTGGGCGATGGACCCGAGCGACCTGCGCTGATCAGCAACTGTCGCGCCATCAGGGCGAACGACGGCCGTCGATGAAAATTTCCTTTCCCCCTATTGCGATCTAGGGCACTAAGCTCCAAAGATGGGCGTCAATAGACGGACGTCCCTCTGGAGGCAACCATGCCCAGCACCAGACTCTCCGTACGCCGGCTTCTCGCCGCCGGCCTGGCCGCCGCCGCCACCGCGGCCGCGGCCCTCGTGGCGACCGCCGGACCGGCCGCCGCCGCGACCACGCCCGGGATCGACGTCTCCCGCTACCAGGGCAGCATCAACTGGACCAGCGTGCGCAACTCGGGCATCCAGTTCGCCTTCATCAAGGCCACCGAGGGCACGAGCTACAAGGACCCGAACTTCAACGCGAACTACGTCAACGCGTACAACGCCGGGGTGATCCGCGGGGCGTACCACTTCGCCCGCCCGAACATCTCCGCCGGCTCCACCCAGGCCAACTACCTGGCCAGCAACGGTGGCGCCTGGTCGGCCGACAGCCGTACGCTGCCCGCCGCGCTGGACCTGGAGGGCAACCCCTACAGCGGCGGCTACTGCTACGGCCTGAGCACCACCGGCATGCGCAACTGGGTCCAGGACTTCCTCAACACCTACCGCTCCCGCACCGGCCGGTACGCGGTCATCTACACCACGACGAGCTGGTGGAACCAGTGCACCGGCAGCTGGAGCGGCCCGTGGGCCAACCACCCGCTGTGGATCGCCCGCTGGGCCAGCTCGCCCGGCACCCTGCCGGCCGGCGCTCCGTTCTACAGCTTCTGGCAGTACACGAGCACCGGCGCCGTCTCCGGGATCAGCGGCAACGTCGACCGCAACTACTGGAACGGCGACCGCAGCCGGCTGATCGCGCTGGCGAACAACACCTGACAGGCACGCGACACCGGCGGGACCGCCTCGTCTCGGGGCGGTCCCGCTGTCGTCGTACCGGAATCAGGCTCGGCGGCGCGCGGTGGCCGGGACGGGCACCGGCGTGCGGCGCGTCAGGCGCCACGCCGCCACACCCACGACCGTGAGCGTCAGCACGCCGAGGACCGCGACCGGCGCGGACAGGCCGGCGCTGATCAGGAGCAGTACGACGTCGCCGAGCGCAACGAGCATCCACAGTGCCAGCCGCGGGCCGGTGTACCTCCGTCGGTAACCCATGTCGCGCCTCCTTCCGTCGTCGGAGGGATTCATACCCCCGAGGACGGAAAGCCATGCGAGCGAGTTTCGTGACCGGCGGGATTCCCGGTCAGTTCTTGCGGTCCGGCACGAAGCCCTTGGTGATGATCTCCCAGTTGGCCAGGTTGGCGTCCCAGTCCTTCGCGGGCACCTCCCAGCGCAGCGCGAAGCCCCGGTTGCTGGCCGTCGCCACACCCCGGTTGCGCACGTGGAAGCGGGTGTCGCCGTTGCGCGTCTCCAGCCAGTCCCAGTCGGCGCAGGTGCGGAAGTAGGGGTCACACTTGGTGATGCCGACCAGCTTGTAATCCCGAACGCGAGAAGCGCGGTACGGCTCCTGGCCCTTCCAGTCGGCGAAAGCGTCGGGCTTCGGCGACGGCGTCCACTGGATGAACAGCACCCGCCGGCTGCCGCCGACCTCGTAGAGTACGACGTTGTCCCGGCCGACCCGCGCCTCGAAACCGTTCGGGATCGGCACCTTGAAACCGTTCGGGCCGGTGTAGAGACGCCACCCGGCCGGCAGCGTGAACCCCGAGGCCGACGGGCTGGCCGACGGCGTGGGGCTGGCCGACGCGCTCGCCGCCGGGGCGCTCGGCGACGCGCTCTCGCTCGGCGCGGGCGGCGCCGCCGCCGACGCCGAGGTGCCTGCAGTCGGCTCACCGCCGTCGCCGTCGTCACCGTTGTTCAGCAGCGGCACGGCCACCACCAGGCCGACGAGCAGCAGCAGAACCAGTGCGCCGATCAGCAGGTTGCGCCGGTTGGGCGCGGACTTCTCGACCGGCAGCACCGTCGCGCGGCCGGTCGACGACGCCTCCTGCACGGGAGCCGGGCTGACCGGCGCGGAGCCGGTCACGGCCGGACTCACCGGCGCCGGGGTGTCGATGACCGGCTCTCCGTCGAGCCGCGTCTCGTCCAGCGCCGGGTCGACGCCGTCCACCCGCGCCTCGTCGTCCACACGCGTCTCGTCGGCCGAGGGCGCCGGGTCGAGCTTCGCCGTCGGGTCGGCGGGCGGCGGGGTCACCTTAGCGGTGGGCCGGGCGTCCGAGGTGGGTGCCGGCACCTTCGCCGTCGGGTCGGCGGCTGCCGCCGTACCCCCGGTTGCGGAGACCCCGGACGCGGCGCCCGCCGATCGCTCGGCCTGGTCGGCCGGGCGCGGCGCGGGCACCAGCGGCGGGCGCGGCACGCGTGGACCGTTCGGCCCCGGCCGGCGTACGCCGTCCAGCAGCGAGATGCTCTTGGCCCGACGGCCGGCGGCCTTGCGCAGCATGCGCTCCGCCACCTCGGCGGTGATCCGCTCGTCCGGGTCCTTGCGCAGCAGGCCCTGGAGCACCGGCTTGAGCGGCCCGGCGTTGCGCGGCGGCGGCATCGGCTCGGTGGCGAGCGCGGCCAGCGTGGCGATCGCCGACGGGCGGGCGTACGGCGACTTGCCCTCGACGGCCGCGTAGAGCGTGGCGCCGAGCGACCAGAGATCCGCCTCCGGGCCCGCGGTGCCGTCGCGGGCGCGCTCCGGCGAGATGTACGCGGGTGAGCCGAGCACCATGCCGGTACGCGTCACGTTCGGGTCGCCGGGGATGGTGGCCAGGCCGAAGTCGGTGAGCACCACGCGGCCGTCCTCGCCGAGCAGCACGTTGCCCGGCTTGACGTCGCGGTGCATGATGCCGGCCTTGTGCGCGGCCTTCAGTGCGTTCAGCACGCCCAGGCCGATCTCGACCGCCTTCGCCGCCGACACCGGGCCGTCCTCGGCGATGGTGTCCTGCAACGACTTCGACGCCACGTACTCCATGACGATCCACGGGTCGCCGTCGGTGCGCAGCACGTCGAAGATGCGGACCACGTTGACGTTGTTGAGGCGGGCGATCGCCCGCGCCTCACGCAGCGAGCGCTCGCGCATCTCGCGGCGCTCCTCCGGAGTGAGGCCGGGGGGCGGGACCAGTTCCTTGATGGCCACGTCCCGGTGCAGCACCTCGTCCCGCGCCTTCCAGACGCGGCCCATGCCGCCTTGACCGAGCGGCGTGAGAAGCCGGTACCGGTCGGCGACGAGTTGGGGGAGCGCGTTCGACATCGCAGAGAACCGTACCCGGCCGCTGCGACGCCCACACCGTCGGCACGCCACTGTACGGCGAAGGTCGAATTCGCGACGCGTACCCTGGGGTCATGTCTGCCGAGGAGCCGCTGTTCCGGATCGTCCGTGGCGTGCCCACCGCCGAGGAGCTGGCCGCTCTGGTCGGCGCGATCGTGGTGCGCACCCGCCCGGCCCAGGCCGCCGCGCCGGCCCCCGTGTCGCAGTGGGCGCGCAGCGCGCGGCCCGCCCTGGCCGGGCCGGTCGCCGGCCCCGGCGCGTGGCGGGCCTCCGGCCTGCCCCGCTGACATCCTCCTCCGCTCGCGGCGCCGGGCGGGGCTGCCGGGATCCACGTGGAGCCATTAACCTCACTCAGGGAAACCGTGTGGTGACGGGCAGGAGGCTCCGATGATCCCGGAGGACAACCAGCCAGCCGGCTGGCTGCGCGGCTACGGCGGCATCGAGGCCGACATCCGACAGATGCGGGAGTTCGCCGACCGCCTCCAGGACGAGGTGACGCGCAACTACTCGCCGCACCTGTCCTACATCGCCGACGACATGAAGGCGCCGGTGCCCAACCCGGCAGACGCCTTCATCGAGTTGGTCCAGTTCCTCCAGGCCCACCACGACACCCAGACCGCGGCGGTGAGCGCGGTGTGGGATCTCGCACCGGCGACCGGGCGGCTCGCCGACGCCGCCGGGCGGATCGCCGCCCGCTACGGCGACGCCGACGCGTTCTCCTCCGCACGCGTGGCCGACGTCGAACGGGCGCTGGCCGGGCCGTCCAGCGCCGTCGCCCGCCCGATGCCACCCCTGGCCGACCCCACAGCCCCCGAGCAGAGCCGGGTGATCCTGCCGTGATCGAACGGGGCAGCGGACGCACCTCCGGGCTGACCGACTGGCGGCTGATGGACGTCCTCAGCATGTGGGCGTGCGTGCAGGACCAGGACACCGCCGGCCAGTGGAAGCAGGTCGCCGGTTGGCGCAAGGTCTGCGACCTCGCCCTGACCCACCTGAGCCGCCTGCGCGAATACCGGCGCGGCCTGGCCGACGCGTGGCCACCGGAGACCAACGCCGCCGCGCGGGCGTACATCGCCGAACTCGACCAGCTCATCGAGCGCGTGCAGCGCACCCACGACGCCGCCGCCGCGAACTACGACGCGCTGGCGGCCGCCGCCCGCGCCATCGGCAGCGCGCGGGCCGAGCTGCAACCGCTGCACGAGGAGTACGAGAAGAAGCTGCGGCAGAAGCAGGCGTACGAGGCGACGATCGCCGACCCGAAGGCGGTGGCGGGCAGCCGGTTGCCGGAGCGGCCCCCGGTGACGGACGACGACCTGGAGCAGTTGAACGTACGGGCGCGCGGGTTGATGACGGGATTGAGCGGCGAACTCCAGCACGCCCAGGTCATGCTTCGCCAGCCGCCACCTCCGGTTCGGCCTCCCCGCGACGTCGCTGCAGACGAAATCGGAGGAAGCGGCGGCGGCGCTGTTCCTCTCATTCCCCCCATCGTTCCTGTGGCGACTGGCCCAAGTAACAGGTCTGTCAATGCCGTGGGGCGTTCAGGAAGACGACTTCCACCAGCTGTAGTGCCGAACCAAGCACCCGTGATCGGGCCCGTGCTTGGAGGCGTCCCGTCTGGCGCAGCAGGAACGATCTCGCAACCCACCACCCCGGCCAACACTGCGCCTCCTGCCCCTGCTGGCCCCGGCACGCCGCCAGTGCTTCCTCCTAACCTACCGGCGAGCAACATTTCCCCAGGTGGGGGAAGACCGTTCGCTACTCCACAACACCCGGACGGCCAGCGCAACGGCTCAGCCGCTGCTCCACGCACCACCCCGCCTGGGCTTATCGGTGGCGCGCCTGCTGCTGGACAGGGGCAAGCGAACCGCTCGGCCCCGCGCAAAATCAATCCAGTTGGCGGCGTTATCGGCGGCGGCGGAGCAGGCACCTCTCCCAGCGGGGCTGCGGGTTCTCGACCCGGCGGCGCTCGAGCATCTGGCCCTTTCGCAGTTCCTGCAAGCGGTCACGCGGCGGGAAGCCCGTTGGGTTACCAACCGAAGACTAGCCGCGGACGTACCGATCAGACGAAAGATTCGGCGTGGGATCCGGATAATCCTTGGGAAACTCAAAAGGGCGTCGAGCCAGTGATGCGACCTCCCGAGGACGAGGGGCCGATTGATCCAGGGCCAGCAATCGGCTTCAGCAGGTGAGCCTGGGGCGAGGCTCGGCATATGTCGCACTGCTGGCAACGCTAGCGGCATTGACAGCCGCAGCAGCAGCAACGCCCGACCACCTCGAACTGAAGTCATCTTCAGCCGAGCAATGGCACTTGCAGTACTTGAAAGCGGAGCAGGCACATGGCCTAACCCGGGGCGAAGGCGTAACCGTTGCAGTGCTAGATACTGGCGTTTCCCCTCATCCCGACCTCGCAGGCAACCTACTCGAAGGCGCAAATTTGATCCGAGGCGGAACGAGTGACGGCCGAAGCGACTCGAGTGGCCACGGCACAGGAATGGCGGGCCTGATCGCAGCAACAGGGCGCGAGGGCTCCGCTCAGGGAATTGCACCACGGTCCAAAATTCTCCCGGTAGTGGTCACTCCGCCGGACGGCCGCGGCGATCCTGATGTGCTAGCGGAAGGCATAGACTTCGCCGCCTCCCGGGGCGCGAAGGTGATTAGCATTTCCAGTGTAGGCGGCGCAAGCCCGAACCTTGTTCGATCAATCCGGAATGCAATAGCGGCAGACATCACTATTGTTGCCGCTGCCGGCAACCGACCTGAGGATGCGTTTGTCGGCTACCCGGCCGTCGAGGAATCGGTAATTGCCGTTGGGGGAGTAGACAGGACAGGGAACCACGCCGCAGTCTCGGTTGCCGGGCCGGAAATTGATGTCGTGGCGCCGGCCGTGGACATCTACAGCACCGGGCTGAACGGAGGCTATCGAGTCGGCACCGGCACGTCGGATGCGACTGCGATCGTTGCCGGGGCTGCTGCTCTCATCCGCTCCAAGTACCCCAACCTCCCCGCCCAGGAAGTCGCCCACCGGCTGACCGCCACCGCCGTCGACAAGGGACCACCGGGCCGCGACGACCAGTACGGCTACGGCGTCATCGACCTCGTCGCCGCGCTCACCGCCGACGTCCCCCCGCTCGGCTTCGAGTCCTCCCAGGTGACTCCACCGGCATCGGCGGAGGCAGCCCCGAAGCAGGACGGCGACAATGCCGCGACCGTACGCGGGCTCGCCACCCTGGGTGTCCTGGTGGCGGCGGGCGGCGGGTACCTGTTCTGGCGGCGGCGCCGACGTGCCGGCGACCCGCCGCCCCGGGTCAGCCGGTAGCGTCGGCGGGGTGTCGACCTCCGTACCGGTGCGCCTCGTGCTCGCCTCGCAGTCTCCCGCCCGCCGCAAGTTGCTCCAGGCCGCCGGGATCGAGCCCGACGTGCTGGTCAGCGGTGTGGACGAGTCGCAGGTGGTCAGCGATCGGGCCGAGGATCTGTGCCTGGAGCTGGCCCGGCTGAAGACGCAGGCGGTACGCGATCGGCTGTGGCCCTCGCCGGACGAGCGCACGCTGGTGCTCGGCTGCGACTCGGTGCTGGCCTTCGACGGCGAGATCCTCGGCAAGCCTGATAACGCGGCGGACGCCACCCGCCGGTGGCAGCGGATGCGCGGGCGCAGCGGCGTCCTGCACACCGGCCACTGCCTGATCGACGTGACGCACGAGTCCCGCGCCGAGGCGGTCGCCTCGACCACCGTGCACTTCGCCGACATCAGCGACGACGAGATCGCCGCGTACGTGGCGACGGGCGAGCCGCTGGCGGTGGCGGGCGCGTTCACCATCGACGGGCTGGGCGGGGCGTTCCTGACCGGGATCGAGGGCGACCCGGGCACTGTGGTGGGGCTGTCCCTGCCGTTGCTGCGCCGGCTGCTCGCCGAGGTGGAGCTGAGCATCGTCGACCTGTGGACGAAGATCGCGCCCGGGGGCCAGGAGATCGAGCATCTCGGCTAACGTCCGGACATGACCACGAAGCCGTTGCCGCTCACTCCGGAACTGCACGCCTACCTGGTGGCCCACGGGTCCACCCCGGACGAGGTCGTCCGGGACCTGGCCGAGGAGACCCTTGCGGCCCTGCCCGCCGAGGCGGTCATGCAGGTCGCGCCGGAGCAGGCAGCGTTCCTGACGTTCCTGACCCGGCTGCTCGGCGTACGGCAGGCCGTGGAGGTGGGCACGTTCACCGGCCTCTCCTCGCTGGCGATCGCCCGAGGACTGGCCGAGGGCGGCCGGCTGACCTGCTTCGACATCTCGGAGGAGTACACGGGCGTGGCCCGGCGCTACTGGGAGCGCGCCGGCGTGCAGGACCGGATCGAGCTACGTATCGGCCCGGCCGCGGAGACTCTGCGCGAGCTGCCCCGCGAGCGTTATCTGGACTTCGCGTTCATCGACGCGGACAAGGTCGGGTACCCGCTCTACTGGGACGAGCTGGTGCCCCGCATGCGTCCCGGCGCGGTGATCGCCGTCGACAACACGCTGCGCGACGGCCGGGTGCTCGCCCCGCGCAACGCCGACGACCGGGCGATCGCCGCGTTCAACGACGCGGTGATCGCTGATGTCCGGGTCGAGGCGGTCATGCTGCCGATCGCCGACGGCGTCACGCTCGCCCGCGTGCTCTGAGCCGGCCGAAGACCACCTCGGCGAGGTGGCGGTGTTCCTGAGCGCGGGATGCCGAAGTGGGGTCGATCAAGCCGCGCGGACCGGGGCAGGCAGGGCACGCCCCAGCCGCACGGCGAGCAGCACCGCCACCGCGATGAACGCGGGCAGCAGCAGGAACGCCGGGTGCGGGCCGACGCCGTCGGCCACCCACCCGAGCGCCACCGGCGCGATCCCGAAACCCACACCCATCGAGTACGCGGACCAGCCCGCCGCCTTGTCGGCGGCCGGACCGGCCACGGCCAGGGCAATCGAGATCGCCAGCGGGTAGTGCAGCGCGTTGCCGAGCCCGAGCACGACCAGCCCGGTGACCGCGAGCCACCCGACAGTGCTCCCCCAGAACAGTGCGAACCCGGCCAGGGAGACGGTGAGCGCGCCGAGCAGCAGCGGCACCGGCGCCCAGCGCAACGCCGCGCGGCCACCGGCGAGCCGGCCGGCGAACATGCCACAGACGATCGCGGCGACCGCCGCCGAGGCCCCGCCCGCGCTCAGCCCGGCGTGGGTCCGCAGCACGTCGGCGGTCCAGAGCGACAGGCAGACCTCGATCGACCCGGTGACGGACATCAAGACCCAGGCGATCCAGTACGCGCGCGGCAGCCGCCCCGACGACGGCACCCCGGGGACGGGCACCTCCGAAGCGGGGGCGGGCACGGCGGCCTCGGACGCCACCGAAGCGGGGACGGCGGGTACCCGGGTGGAGGCGGCGACGAGGACCGGTGCGCCGGCAGCCGCGACAGCGGGGGCACGTCGCGGCCCGCGTACCCGGAACGTCAGGGCGGCGAGCGCGACAAGCGTGATCAGCCCGACCTCGACGGCCATCAGCGGTCGCCAGCCGAGACCGGCGTCGACGCTCGCGCCGATCGTCAGCGGCGCGAGGATGCCCATGCCGGCGCAGGCCGCGTTGGCCTCGGTGAGCGCGGCCGGGGCGGCGGGTCCGTGGCGGGCGGTGAGCACCACGCTGACGCCGCTGACGACCATCATGCCGAAGGTGGCGATGAGCGCGACGGCGGCGAGCGTGGCCGGTAGCGGGCGGAGCAGGCCGAGCGCGGTGACGCCGGCGGCGACACCGGCGAGGCCGAGCCAGATGGCCGCGCCGCGACCGAATCGGCGGGCGACCGGGGCGAACAGCGCGCCACCGGCGAGCGCGCCCACCGCGATGCCGGTGCTGTGCAGGCCGGCGACGGCGGCGCTGGTGCCCTGTTCGTCGCGGAGCAGCGGTACGACCGGGCCGAACCCGTAGAGGAAGAAGCCCCACAGACCGAGCTGTGCGTACGTCAGCCAGGTGATCCGGTCACGGGTGAGGCGAGGCACTGGCCTTACGCTACGCGCGCCCGGCCGGTGCCCCGCCCCTGCTGAGAGGTAGCTCTCCCCCTGCTCAGCGCACGCTGCGGGCGAACTGACGGGCGGCCCAGACCACACCGGCGGCGGCGAGCACCGCGATGATGCCGAGGCCCTGCCAGACCCGGTCGTTGCCGAGGTCGCCGTTGAACAGCGCGCGGGTGCCCTCGACCGCCCAGGAGAACGGGTTCCACTTGGCCACGCCCTGCAGCCAGCCGGGGGCGAAGGTGAGCGGCAGCAGGATGCCGGAGAGCAGCAGCACCGGTTGCGCGACGGTGTTCATCAGCGGGGCGAGCGCGTCCTCGCTCTTGACCTTGAGTGCGATGCCGTAGGAGACGGCCGAGGTCATCAGTGCGATGAGGGCGAGCATCAGGTACGCCAGGAGCAGGTTCCCGATGAACACACGCAGGTCGAACGCGAGCGCCAGCAGCGTGATGATGATCGCCTGCACGATCAGCGAGACCACATCGCGCAGCGAGCGGCCGAGCAGCAGGGCGAGCCGGCTGACCGGGGTGACCCGGGAGCGTTCGATGACGCCGGCGCGCAGCTCGGCGATCAGGCCGAAGCCCTGGAACAGGCCGCCGAAGATGGCCAGCAGCACGAGCAGGCCGGGCACGAAGATCTTGTACGCGTCGGCCTGGGTGGGCGCGTTCAGCGCGGGCTTGAGCAGCGGGGCGAACAGGAGCAGGTACATCACCGGCTGGAAGACGCCGACGAAGATCCACACCGGGTTGCGCAGCAGTAGTTGCGTCTGGCGCTGGAAGATCAGCCAGGTGTCGCGGGCGAGTTTCATGACAGCTACTCCGGGGGTCAGGACTCGCGCAGCGAGCGGCCGGTCTTGGTGAGGAAGACGTCGTCGAGGCTGGGGCGGTGCAGCTCGATCGAGCGCAGGTCCAGCCCGGCGTGGTCGAGGCGGCGCAGCACCTGCGGGATCGCGGTGGCGCCCTCGTCGACGTAGAGACGCAGGCCGCCCTCGTCGACGGTCTCCAGCTTGCTCACGTACGCCTCGGTGTCGAGCAGCTCGGCCGCGCGCGGAGTGGTCGCGGCGTCCAGGCCGACGATCACCACCTCGCCGGAGATCTCCCGCTTCAGCTCGGCCGGTGTGCCCTCGGCGACCACCTCGCCGTGGTCCATGATCGCGATGCGGTCGCAGAGCGCGTCCGCCTCGTCCAGGTAGTGCGTGGTGATGAAGACGGTCATCCCCTCGGTACGAAGCCGGCGGATCTCGTCCCACATGTGCGCGCGGCTCTGCGGGTCGAGGCCGGTGGTCGGCTCGTCCAGGAAGACGATCTTCGGCTCGTGGATGATGCCGAGCGCGATCTCGACGCGCCGGCGCTGTCCGCCGGAGTAGGTCTTGCTCTTGCGGTCGGCGTACTCGGTGAGCTGGAAGGCTTCGAGGGCGCGCTCGGCGCGGCGGTGCGCCTCGGCCTTGCTGATGCCGTAGAGGCGGGCCTGGAGCACCAGCTCCTCGCGGGCGCTCGACTCGTCCCAGGTGCTGCCGCCCTGGGCCACGTAACCGATCCGGCGGCGCACCTCGGCCGGGTTCTTGCGCAGGTCGGCCCCGGCCACCGTGGCCTCCCCGCCGTCCGGCTCGATGAGCGTGGCGAGCATCCGCAGCGTGGTGGTCTTGCCGGCGCCGTTGGGCCCGAGGAAGCCGAAGATCTCCCCCGCCGCGACGTCGAGGTTGACGCCGCGGACCGCGTCCACGGTCTTCGTCTCGCGACCCGCGCGGGAGCGGTACGACTTCCGCAACCCCCTGGTCTCGATCATTTCTGCTCCTGGTCGTCCGGGCGGACCTGAGCGGCCGCCGATCGTCCGCGAGGACGCACGAATCCCCCGCGATTCCCGCCGAGGCTAACGCGATATAGCTCTTGTAGTCAACGTTGATTATGTCGTGTCACCGGAGCCGTCGGTCCAGCCCGACCAACCCTCGGCCCGTTCCATCCCATCGGGCAGGTACGACACTCCCGACTCGATCCGCTCCGCGATCCGCTCGCACCAGGCCGTCTCCGCCTCGGCGCGGGCCAGCCACAGCTCGAACATCCACCCGACGTGCACCGGCTTGCGGGTGCGCACCCAGTCCGAGTCGAGCGAGGCGCGCATCGACTCGACACCGGCCCGGAGCAGGTTCGCCCGGTTGCGCAACGCCGCCGCGGCCTCCTCGCGCGGCATCGCCGGCAGGAACGAGAACGCCGCCACGAACGGGTCCGGCGGCTCCTGGACCTGCCACCACTGCGCCCGCAGCAGCGTCTCGAACTCGTCCTCCCCCTTCGGCGTCACCTCGTACGTGGTGCGCGCCGGACGGGCGCCCACCTGCTCCACCGAGACGGTCCGGAGCAGGCCCTCGTCGGTGAGCTTGCGCAACGCGTGGTAGATCGAGCCCGGCTGCACGTTGGCCCACTTGTCCGCGCTCCAGCTGAGCAACTCGCGGCGCACGTCGTAGCCGTGCACCGGCTGCATCCACCGGACCAAGCCCAGAATCATCATCCTCGTTGCCGACACGGGACAAGCGTAATAACCAAGTTTGACTACAGTGCCGCATCCCACACTGAGCGATCGTTAGGCCTCGCAGCTCGGCCGCTAAACTCCCGGCAACGACCTCCCGGGAGGAGCCCCAAGGTGCGCAAGGTTCTCATCGCCAACCGCGGCGAGATCGCCGTCCGCGTCATCCGCGCCTGCCGCGACGCCGGGCTGGCCAGCGTCGCCGTCTACGCGGACTCCGACCGGGACGCCCTGCACGCCACGCTCGCCGACGAGGCGTACGCGCTCGGCGGCGACACCGCCGCCGACAGCTACCTGCGCATCGACAAGCTGATCGACGTGGCGGCCCGCTCCGGCGCGGACGCGGTGCACCCCGGCTACGGCTTCCTCTCCGAGAACGCCGACTTCGCCCAGGCCGTCCTCGACGCCGGCCTGACCTGGATCGGCCCCACCCCGCAGGCGATCCGCGACCTCGGCGACAAGGTGACCGCCCGGCACATCGCGCAGCGGGCCGGCGCGCCGCTGGTGCCCGGCACCCCGGACCCGGTCGCCAACGCCGACGAGGTGATGGCGTTCGCCGTCGACCACGGCCTGCCGGTCGCCATCAAGGCCGCGTTCGGCGGTGGCGGGCGTGGC
This sequence comes from Micromonospora sp. CA-248089, assembly GCF_050948515.1. Lineage (NCBI taxonomy): Bacteria > Bacillati > Actinomycetota > Actinomycetes > Micromonosporales > Micromonosporaceae > Micromonospora > Micromonospora sp. CA-248089. Next base: position 862,260 of record NZ_CP192016.1, on the reverse strand, counting down.
CTGAAGGTCGCCCGCACGATGGAGGAGATCCCGCACCTGTTCGAGTCGGCCACCCGCGAGGCGGTCGCCGCGTTCGGCCGGGGCGAGTGCTTCGTCGAGCGCTACCTGGACAAGCCGCGCCACGTCGAGGCGCAGGTGCTGGCCGACCAGCACGGCAACGTGATCGTGGTGGGCACCCGGGACTGCTCGCTGCAGCGCCGCCACCAGAAGCTGGTCGAGGAGGCGCCCGCGCCGTTCCTCACCGACGCCCAGCGCGCCCAGATCCACGACAGCGCCAAGGCCATCTGCCGGGAGGCCGGCTACCACGGTGCCGGCACCGTGGAATACCTGGTCGGCGCGGACGGCACGATCTCGTTCCTGGAGGTGAACACCCGGCTCCAGGTCGAGCACCCGGTCACCGAGGAGACCTCCGGCATCGACCTGGTACGCGAGCAGTTCCGCATCGCCGACGGGGAGAAGCTGCGCTTCACCGAGGACCCGACGCCGCGCGGGCACGCCATCGAGTTCCGGATCAACGGCGAGGACCCGGGCCGCAACTTCCTGCCCGCCCCGGGCACCGTCACCGCGCTGCGCCTGCCGTCGGGGCCGGGCGTGCGGGTCGACACCGGCATCTCGGCCGGCGACGTGATCGGTGGCAACTTCGACTCGCTGCTCGCCAAGGTGATCATCGTCGGCGAGACGCGCGCCGAGGCGCTGGAGCGGGCCCGACGGGCGCTCGACGAGATGGTGGTCGAGGGCATGGCCACCGCGCTGCCCTTCCACCGCCTGGTGATCCGCGACGAGGCGTTCACCGCCGAGCCGTTCACCGTGCACACCCGGTGGATCGAGACCGAGTGGGACAACACCGTCCCGGCCTTCACCGCCACCGCCGGCGCCGCCGACGAACCGGCCGAGCGCGAGACCGTCGTGGTCGAGGTGGGCGGCAAGCGGCTGGAGGTCGTCCTCCCCGCCGGGCTCGGCGCGGGTACGGCGGCAGCCGCGCCCGCCGCGAAGAAGCCGGCCCGCCGGGGTGGCGGGGGCAAGGCGGGCGCCGCGGTCAGCGGTGACACGCTCACCTCCCCGATGCAGGGCACGATCGTCAAGATCGCCGTGGCGGACGGCGACGAGGTGGCCGAGGGCGACCTGGTCGTGGTGCTGGAGGCGATGAAGATGGAGCAGCCGCTGCACGCGCACAAGGCGGGCAAGGTCAGCGGGCTCGCCGCGGAGGTGGGCGCGGTGATCACGTCCGGCGCCGCCATCTGCACCATCGCCTGAGGTGTAAGGAAGGGCCCCTTCTTAACGCGTGCGGTAGAGAAGGGGCCCCCTCTTAACAGCGCGGGGCCGGGTGGTCTGAGCCACCACCGAGGGCGGGAGCGCCGCCGGGCGGGAATGATGGCCGGGTGCGGTTCCTTCACGGCGCGGTCCCCGCGCACGACCTGACCTACAACGACGTCTTCATGGCGCCCAACCGTTCCGAGGTGGGCTCCCGGCTCGACGTCGACCTGGCCACCACCGACGGGACCGGCACCACCATCCCGTTGGTGGTGGCGAACATGACAGCCGTCGCCGGGCGGCGGATGGCCGAGACGGTGGCGCGGCGCGGCGCGGTGGCGGTGATCCCGCAGGACATCCCGATCGAGGTCGTCGCCGACGTGGTCGGCTGGGTCAAGCAGCGGCACCTGGTGCACGACACGGCGATCACGCTCGGGCCGACCGACACCGTCGGCGACGCCATCCACCTGTTGCCGAAGCGGTCGCACGGCGCGGTGGTGGTGGTCGACGCGGACGGCCGCCCGATGGGCGTGGTGACCGAGGCGGACACCGTCGGGGTGGACCGCTTCGCCCAGCTCCGGCACGTGATGTCGACCGAGCTGCACACCGTGCCTGCGGACGCGGACCCGCGTACCGGATTCGACCGGCTGTCGGCGGGCCGCCGGCGGCTCGCGCCGGTGGTGGACGGCGACGGCCGCCTGGTCGGGGTGCTGACCCGGCAGGGCGCGCTGCGCGCCACGCTCTACAGCCCGGCCGTGGACGACCGGGGACGGCTGCGGATCGCGGCCGCCGTGGGCATCAACGGCGACGTCACCGGCAAGGCCGCCGCGCTGCTGGAGGCCGGTGTGGACACGCTCGTCGTGGACACCGCGCACGGGCATCAGGAGCGGATGCTCCAGGCGCTGCGGGCGGTCCGCCGGCTGGACCCGCCGGTGCCGGTGGCGGCCGGGAACGTGGTGACGGCAGACGGCGTACGCGACCTGGTCGACGCGGGCGCGGACATCGTGAAGGTGGGCGTCGGACCGGGTGCGATGTGCACCACCCGGATGATGACGGGCGTGGGTCGTCCGCAGTTCTCCGCGGTGCTCGACTGCGCGGCGGCGGCCCGTTCGCTGGGGCGGCACGTCTGGGCCGACGGCGGCGTACGCCACCCGCGCGACGTGGCGCTGGCGCTGGCCGCGGGCGCGTCGAACGTGATGATCGGCTCCTGGTTCGCCGGCACCTACGAGTCGCCCGGCGACCTCTACACCGACGCCGACGGGCGGCGCTACAAGGAGAGCTTCGGCATGGCGTCGTCGCGCGCGGTGAGCGCCCGTACGGCCGAGGACAGCGCGTTCGACAGGGCCCGGAAGGCGATCTTCGAGGAGGGCATCTCCTCGGCCCGGATGTATCTGGACCCGAACCGGCCCGGCGTCGAGGACCTGATCGACGAGATCATCTCGGGCGTGCGCAGCGCGTTCACGTACGCGGGGGCGCGCAGCCTGGAGGAGTTCCACGAGCGGGCGCTCGTCGGCGTGCAGAGCGCCGCCGGCTACACCGAGGGGATGCCGCTGCCGACGAGCTGGTGACGCCCTGCCGGGCTCAGCCGAACAACCGCCTGATCACGGTGCGGGCGGCGGCCTCCGGGTCGTCGCCCACCCGTGGCGGCAGCGCGCCGGAGAGCCAGAGCGTGGCGAAGCCGTGCACGATCGACCAGGCGGCCAGCGCGTCGGCGTCCGGCTCCCGCCCGGTGTGCCGGGCCACGCCGCCGCGCAGCAGCTCCCCGGACCGGGCGCGGGCGGCGATCAGCTCCGGGTCGTCGGCCCGGTAGAGCTCGGGCCGGAACATGACGTCGAAGTGCGCCCGGTGCCGCACCGCGAACCCGACGTAGGCCACGCCGGTGTCGAGCAGGTCGTCCCCGGCCTCCCGCAACGCGTCGGTCAGCAGGTCGAAGCCCTGGACGGCGAGCGCGGTGAGCAGCCCGGCCTTGTCGCCGAAGTGGTGCGCGGGCGCGGCGTGCGAGACCCCGGCCCGGCGCGCCAGTTCACGCAGGCTCAGCGCGGCCGGCCCGGACTCGGCGATCGCCTCGGCCGCGGTGCTCAGCAGGACGCGACGAAGGTCGCCGTGGTGGTACGAGGCCATGCCGTCACCCTAACTTGTCATTGACAAGATGGCATCCGCCGACGCAATCTTGTCATCGACAAGATGGCTGGAACCGGAGGGATCGACCATGGCACCCCTGATCGCACTTCTCGCCGGCACCGCGCTGGCTCGGATCGCCGGCCTGCTCGGCGTGAACGCCCTGGACGGGTGGCACCCCGCCCTGCGGGTCGGGCTGGCGCTGATGTTCGTGCTGACCGGCGTGGCCCACTTCGCGTCCCGGCGGGCCGACCTGATCGCCATGGTCCCGCCGTCGCTGCCCCGGCCCGGCCTGCTGGTCACCGTCACCGGCGTGCTGGAACTCGCCGGCGCGCTCGCCCTGCTGGTCCCGGCCACCGCGCGCTGGGCGGCAGCCGGGCTGGTGCTGCTGATGCTCGCCATGTTCCCGGCGAACGTGTCGGCCGCGCGGCGGCGCCTCACCCTCGCCGGGCGCCCGGTGACGCCGCTCGGTGTCCGTACCGTGCTGCAGGTCGTCTTCGTGGGCGCGGCGCTGGCGGTGGCCCTCGGCGGATGAGCCCGGCGGGCCGGGCGGGGTGGCCCGGCGCGGCTCAGGCCCGGGCCGGCTCCGTCTCGGCGGGCGGGGAGTCCCCGGTCTCCTCGTGACGAACGGTCGGCAGGCGCAGGCAGGCGACCAGGCCGACCAGCAGGAATCCGGCTCCGGCGAAGGCCGCGTACCGGGTGGCGTCGGAGAACGCCGCCTTCGCCTCCTCGGCGATCGGCGCGGTACGCGGGTCCGCCTCCAGCCCGCCGATCGCCGCGCCGGCGCTCTCCTTGACCGCGCTGACCACCTGGTCCCGCTGGGCCGGGTCGAGGCCGGGCTGGTCGGCCAGGCGGTCGCCGAGCAGCCCGCCGAGGCCGGCGAAGAGCACGGTGCCGAGGACCGCGATGCCGAGCGCGGAGCCGACCTGCCGGGCGGTGCTCTGCAGGCCCGAGCCCTGGCCGCTGCGGCGTACCGGCACCTCGGACAGCGAGACGCCGGTGAGCTGGGCGGTGGCCAGGCCGACGCCGACGCCGTAGACGAACAGGAAGCCCACCGGCGCCCACCAGCTGGTGTCCGGCGCGACCACGAATCCGAGCCCGGCCACGCCGACCAGTTCGGCGGCGACACCGAGCTGGACCACCCGGGCCGCGCCCCAGCGCTGGGTCAGCGGCGCGCCGATGCCGCTGGCCAGGAAGCTGCCGACGGCGAGCGGCAGCAGCGCCAGGCCGGTCCGGAAGGCGCTGTAGCCGAGCACGTTCTGGAACCACAGCGGCAGCGCGAACAGCAGGCCGAACTCGCCCAGGCTGACGATCGCGGCGGCCAGGATGCCGTTGCGGAACGAGCCGATGCCGAACAGCGACAGGTCGAGCAGTGCCGGACGGCCGGCCCGGTTGCGGCGTACCTGCTGGGTCAGGAAGAGCCCGAGCGCGGCGAGCCCGAGGAGCGCGGCCACCGGCACCGGTGAGATCGACGCGGTCCAGTCCAGCCCGAAGAGGCTGAACGGCCGTTCCCGCTCCCACCAGCCGTAGGTGCGGCCCTCGATCAGCGCGAAGACCACGCCGGTCATGCCGATCACGGAGAGCAGCGCGCCGGTGAGGTCCAGGCCGCGTTCGGCCCGGTCGTCGCGGGACTCGGCCACCAGCACGAGCGTCGCCACGATCACGGCGAGGCTGACCGGGACGTTGATGCCGAAGGCCCACCGCCAGGAGTACGTGGTGGTGAGCCAGCCGCCGAGCAGCGGCCCGAGCGCTGCTGCGCCACCGATGGTGGAGCCCCAGACGGCGAACGCGATGCCCTTCTCCCGGCCGGTGAAGTTGGCGTTGAGCAGGGAGAGCGAGGTGGGCAGCATCATCGCCCCGCCGACGCCCTGGAGCACCCGGGCGGCGATGAGCGTCTCGCCGGAGCCGGCGAGCGCGGCGAGGACGCTGGCGACCACGAACACGGTGACGCCGACGAGAAACATCCGCCGCCGCCCGGACCGGTCGGCGAAGCGGCCGGCGACCAGCAGCAACGCGGCGAAGACCAGGGTGTACGCCTCCTGCACCCACTGCGCGTCGGTGGAGGTGATGTCGAGATCCCGGATGATCTGCGGCACCGCGACGTTCACGATCGTCGCGTCCACGATGATCATCGCTACGCCGAGGCTGAGGGCCAGCAGCCCGAACCAGCGTCCGCGTCCGTCGCCGCGCATCTCGCCTCCCTTTAGCTAGATTTTCTAGCTACCCGAGATGCTAGCTTTATCCCATGGAGGGGGTGCCGTCAACCGCAGAGCCCACGCCGGGTCCACCACCGAGCAGCGAGGCTTCCCGCGCGCTGCGCGACGTACTGCGGATCGCCGGTGACACCCGGGCCGCGCTGGCCCGCCGCCTGGGCCTCAACGCGACCGACGCCGCGGCCATCGACCATCTGGTCTCCAGCCCCGAGCCGCTGGGCCCGGTGGAGCTGGGCAACCGGCTCGGCATCCGGTCCGCCTCGGCGACCACTCTCGTGGACCGGCTCGTGCAGGCCGGTCACGTCGCCCGGACCCCGCACCCGCACGACCGGCGGCGGCTCAGCCTCCAGGTGACCGAGAGCGCCGTCGGCGAGGTGCTGGAGGCGCTGCGCCCGATGCTCGTCGGCGTCGACCGGGCGGTCGCCCGGCTCACGCCCGAGCAGGCCGAGGCCACCACCGCGTTCCTGCGCGAGGTCACCGAGGTGATGCGGGAGTACGTCGCCACCGCCCCGGACGAGCCGTCCCGGGCGCGCGCCGACCGCGGCTGAGGAGATTCTCAGAATTAGTTTGGGCCCTGATGATTCGGGAGCTAATCTGACGCTCGTGAACATGGGCCCGCTCGTCCGCTTCCCCGATGCCTTGCACCACGCGCCACTCGGCCGGCTGATCTCGATCGCCGGGCACGTCGTCGAGCAGCACTGGGGGCGTTACCTCGCCGAACACCACGGGCTCACGTCCGCCGGCATGCGGGTCCTGATGATCCTCCTCCGAGCCGGCGACGTGAGCCACCGGGAAATGGCGGAGCTGTGCTTCGTCCGGCCCGCCACGCTCACCGGCATCGTGGACACCCTCGAACGCGACGGCTTCGTCAGCCGCCGTCGCGCGCCGGAGGACCGGCGCACGGTCCGGCTCACCCTGACCGACAAGGGCGGCGAGCACGCCCGCGCCATCATCGACATGATCCACAGCGACCGGCCGTTGACGTCGGTCGACGCCGACCCGGCCAACCGGGCGGTGATCCGCGAGTTCCTGATCGAAATCATCACCGGCATGTCCGACGGGGACCTCCGTCGGTTGAACCGGGACAGCGAGTCCGACACCGAGCCGCCAACGGGGAGCCATCCGTGTTGATCCGCCTGCTCCGCTCACATCTGCGCCCGTACCGACGATGGCTGGCCGCCGTGGTGGCCTTCCAGTTCGTCGGCACCATCGCCTCGCTCTACCTGCCGAGCCTGAACGCCGACATCATCGACCGGGGCGTCGCCGTCGGCGACACCGACCAGATCCTGCGTACGGGCGGGTGGATGCTGGTGGTCAGCCTGCTCCAGATCGCCTGTTCGATCGCCGCCGTCTACTTCGGCGCGAAGACCGCGATGGCGTTCGGCCGCGACGTCCGCGGCTCGATCTTCCGGCGGGTCAACAGCTTCTCCGCCCGCGAGGTCGCCCGGTTCGGGGCGCCGTCCCTGATCACCCGTAACACCAACGACGTCCAGCAGGTGCAGATGCTGGTGCTGCTGAGCTGCACCATGCTGGTGGCCGCACCGATCATGAGCGTCGGCGGCGTGGTGATGGCGCTGCGCGAGGACGTCGGGCTGTCCTGGCTGATGCTGGTCTGCGTACCGGTGCTCGCCGTCGCGCTGGGCCTGATCATCCGCCGGATGGTGCCGGGCTTCCGGCTCATGCAGACCCGTATCGACACCGTCAACCGGGTGCTGCGCGAGCAGATCACCGGCATCCGCGTGGTCCGGGCGTTCGTCCGTGAGCCGTACGAGACCGACCGGTTCCGGGTCGCGAACACCGACCTGACCACCACCGCGCTGCGGATCGGACGGCTCCAGGCGCTGATCTTCCCGATCGTGATGCTGGTCCTGAACGTCTCCAGCGTCGCGGTGCTCTGGTTCGGCGCGGCACGGGTCGACTCCGGTCAGATCCAGGTCGGCGCGCTCACCGCGTTCCTCCAGTACCTGATGCAGATCCTGATGGCGGTCATGATGGCCACCTTCATGCTGATGATGGTGCCCCGGGCCGCGGTCTGCGCCGAGCGCATCGAGGAGGTGCTGGACACCGACTCGTCGGTGGTGCCGTCGCCCGACCCGGTCACCGAGGTCACCGGCCGGGGCGAACTGGAACTACGCGGCGCCGGCTTCCAGTACCCGGGCGCGAGCGCACCGGTCCTGCACGACATCTCGTTCCGGGCCGAGCCGGGCCGGACCACGGCGATCATCGGTTCCACCGGCGCCGGCAAGACCACGCTGCTGACGCTCATCCCCCGGCTGGTCGACCCGACCGCCGGCGCGGTCCTGGTCGACGGCGTGGACGTACGGGACCTGGCCCCGGACGAGCTGTGGCGGCGGATCGGGCTGGTGCCCCAGCGGCCCTACCTGTTCACCGGCACGGTCGCGAGCAACCTGCGTTACGGCAACCCGGACGCCACCGACGCCGACCTGTGGGCCGCGCTGGAGATCGCCCAGGCACGCGACTTCGTCGCGGAGATGCCGGGCGGACTGGAGGCGCCGATCGCGCAGGGCGGCACGAACGTCTCCGGCGGCCAGCGGCAACGCCTGGCCATCGCCCGCGCGCTCGTCCGCAAACCGGAGATCTATCTCTTCGACGACTCCTTCTCCGCGCTCGACCTCGGCACGGACGCCCGGCTGCGGGCCGCCCTCAAGCCGGTCACCGCGGACGCGGCGGTGGTGATCGTGGCCCAGCGGGTCTCCACGATCGTCGACGCCGACCAGATCATCGTGCTCGAGGACGGGGGTGTCGTCGGGATGGGACGACATGAGGAACTGCTGGAGAGCTGCCCCACGTACGCCGAGATCGTCGCGTCGCAGCAGACGGCGGAGGTGGCCGCGTGAGCGCGAGGAGCGGGTCGGTACCGCAGCAGAAGAACGAACCGTCGCGACTACCCCCGGCCGGACGCCGGCCCGGCGGTGGCCCGCCGCACATGAGCATGGGCATGCCGGCCGAGAAGGCGATGAACTTCGGGCCGTCGGCACGGCGGCTGCTGGCGCGGCTGCGGCCGTACCGGCTCCAGCTCACCGGCGTGCTCGCGCTGGCCCTGGCCAGCGTCGGGCTCAGCGTCATCGGGCCGAAGGTGCTCGGCCACGCCACCGACATCATCTTCAGCGGGGTGATCGGGCGGCAGCTGCCGCCCGGCACCACCACCGAGGCGGCCGCGGAGGCGGCCCGCGCCGAGGGCAACGGCAACTTCGCCGACATGCTGGCCCGGATGGACGTGATCCCGGGCACCGGCATCGACTTCGACGCGCTGGGCCGGGTGCTGGCGTTCGCCGTCGTGCTCTACGTCGGCGCGAGCATGCTCCAGTGGGCGCAGGGCTGGGTGCTCAACGGCGTGGTGCAGCGCACCGTGCTGACGCTGCGCGCCGACGTGGAGGACAAGCTCAACCGGCTGCCGCTGCCCTACTTCGACAAGCAGCCCCGCGGTGAGCTGCTGAGCCGGGTCACGAACGACATCGACAACGTGTCGCAGACGCTCCAGCAGACGCTGAGCCAGTTGCTCACGTCGCTGCTCACCGTCGTCGGCGTACTCGGAATGATGTTCTGGATCTCGCCGTTGCTGGCGGTCGTCGCGCTCGTCGCGGTGCCGATGTCGGTGGTGGTCACCAGCCTGATCGCCAAGCGGTCGCAGGGCAAGTTCATCGCCCAGTGGAAGCACACCGGCGAGCTGAACGGCCAGATCGAGGAGGCGTACACCGGGCACGAGCTGGTCAAGGTCTTCGGCCGGCAGAAGGAGGTCGAGGCCGCCTTCCACGCCAAGAACGAGGAGCTGTTCCGGGCCGGCTTCGGCGCGCAGTTCGTCTCCGGGCTGATCATGCCGGCGATGTTCTTCATCGGGAACCTCAGCTACGTCGCGATCGCCGTGGTCGGCGGCCTGCGGGTGGCGTCGGGCTCGATGAGCCTCGGTGACGTGCAGGCGTTCATCCAGTACTCGCGGCAGTTCACCCAGCCGCTCACCCAGGTCGCGTCGATGGCCAACCTGTTGCAGTCCGGGGTGGCCTCGGCCGAGCGGGTCTTCGCGGTGCTCGACGCCGACGAGCAGAGCCCGGACCCGGCCGAGCCGGCCCGGGTCGCCGACCCGCACGGGCGCGTCGAGTTCGAGCACGTCTCCTTCCGGTACGACCCGGAGAAGCCGCTCATCGACGACCTGTCGCTGGTCGCCGAGCCGGGTCACACGGTCGCCATCGTCGGTCCCACCGGCGCCGGCAAGACCACGCTGGTCAACCTGGTCATGCGGTTCTACGAGCTGGACGGCGGGCGGATCACGCTGGACGGGGTGGACATCTCCACGATGCGCCGCGACGACCTGCGCGGCCGGATCGGCATGGTGCTCCAGGACACCTGGCTGTTCGGCGGGACCATCCGGGACAACATCGCCTACGGCCGGCCGGACGCCACCGAGGAGGAGATCCTCGCCGCCGCCCGGGCGACGTTCGTGGACCGGTTCGTCCGCAGCCTGCCGGACGGCTACGACACGGTGATCGACGAGGAGGGCAGCAACGTCAGCGCCGGCGAGAAGCAGCTCATCACCATCGCCCGGGCGTTCCTGGCCGAGCCGTCGCTGCTGATCCTGGACGAGGCGACCAGCTCGGTGGACACCCGGACCGAGGTGCTGCTCCAACGCGCCATGGCGGCGTTGCGGTCGGACCGGACGAGCTTCGTGATCGCGCACCGGCTCTCCACCATCCGCGACGCCGACCTGATCCTGATGATGGAGCAGGGCCGGATCGTCGAGCAGGGCACCCACGACCAGCTCGTCGCCGCCGGTGGCGCGTACGCCCGGCTCTACCGGGCGCAGTTCAGCGGCGCGGTCATCGAAGACGAGGTGCCGGCACCCGCCCCGGCCGGCCCGCCGGGAATGCGTGCCGGCGCCGGCACGCCGGTCGGGAACTGACGTGGACCCGGCCACCGGCCCGGCGCCGGTCCCCGTCCGGGCGCCGGGCAGGCACCCGGACGGGCCGGAGTCAGGCCGGGAGCAGCGCCGCCGACCGGCTCGCGACCACCGCGCAGACCAGGCCCAGCGCCTGCGCGGCGGGCATCGGGTCGAGCACCCGGCCGTCGCGCAGGCGCAGCGAGACCGAACCGTCGGCCGCCTCCCGGGGGCCCAGAACCCCGGTGTACGGGACGCGGCGGCGGGACGCGTCCCGGATCCGGGCACCCAGCGAACCGGCGTGGTCCACCTCGACGCGCAGCCCGGCCGCCTCGGCCCGGCGGGCCAGCCCGACGGCCGCCTCGGCCTGCGCCGCGTCGACCGGGAGCAGCAGCAACTGCACCGGGGCGTACCAGACGGGGAACGCGCCCTCGTGCACCTCGATCAGGTACGCGAACAGCCGCTCCATGCTGCCGACGAGGCTTCGGTGCACCATCACCGGCCGTTTCCGGCGGCCGTCCGAGTCGGTGTACGACAGGTCGAACCGCTCCGGCTTGTCGAAGTCGAGCTGGACGGTGGAGATGGTCGACTCCCGGCCGGCCGCGTCCACGATCTGAATGTCGATCTTCGGGCCGTAGAACGCGGCCTCGCCGGGCGCCTCGACGACGTCCACCCCGTCGAGCGCGGCGCGGAGCAGTTCCTCGGCGCGTGCCCAGCCGGCGTCGTCGCCCACGTACCGCTGGTCCTGCCCGCGCAGCGACAAGCGGAACCCGGCGGGACGGACGCCGAGCGCGGCGTGCGCCTCGCCGATCAGCCGCAGGATCTCGCGGACCTCGTCGCCGACCTGCCCCAGCGCGCAGAAGTTGTGCGCGTCGTTGAGCGAGATGGCGCGCACCCGGGACAGCCCGCCCAGCACCCCGGAACGCTCCGCCCGGTACATGCCGCCCAACTCGGCGACCCGCAGCGGCAGCTCCCGGTAGGAGCGGCCGCGGGCGCGGAACACCAGCGCGTGGTGCGGGCAGAGCGCCGGGCGCAGCACGAACTCGTCGTCGGCACTCAGCCGCATCGGCGGGAACATGTCGTCGGCGAAGTAGCCCAGGTGCCCGGACAGCTCGAACAGTTCCCGCTTGCCCAGCGGCGGCGAGTAGACGTGCTGGTAACCGGCCCGGCGCTCCAGCTCCCGGACGTACTCCTCGACGGCGTGCCGGGCGGCGGCGCCGGCCGGCAGCCAGATCGGCAGCCCGGCGCCCGCGAGCGGGTCGGAGACGAACAGCTCCAGGTCCCGGCCGAGCCTACGGTGGTCGATCATGTCGCTCTCCTTGATCGGGTACGACCCGGAGGCGAGCAGGCCCGGTACGCCGCGAGGCCCCGGAGCGGATCGCCCCGGGGCCTCGTCGACGGAAACGTCAGTGCGGCACGCCGGGAACACCCGGCGTCGTGGTCACTACCGCGCTGCGCATGCCACGACGGTAGGCGCGCGGATATCGACGGCGCATCCGAGTTTCGGAGAGAGGGTGCGGGTCGCCGACACGGGACCTGTCGGCGACCCGCCGCGGCCAGGGCATCGGGAACGGGGGACCCGACGGCTCCGGTGCCGCGTCCCGTCAACGGTACGCCGCGATCCGTCGATCCGCCGCCCCGCCCCGGGGCCCCGCCCACCCGTCACCTCCGGCCGGGTCGGCTCGTTGCACACCTGCGGCCCGTCGGTGTCGCCTGTCACCGCCAGGCGGGGCCGGTGGTGGTGACGCCCGACACGGCGTCAGGCTCGATCCGGTCGAACGGAGAACTCCGGCGAGGTGGCGGTCGTGGCCGAACTCATCTCTGACGTCGCGTCGCCCATGTGGGCGTACGCGCTGCTGCTGATCCTGCTGATCGCCGACGCCTTCGTCCCGGTGGTGCCGACCCAGCTCGTCATGATCACCAGCGGGGCGCTGACCGTGTACGGCGGACTCAGCCTGCCGCTCACCATCGCGGTCGGCGCCGCCGGCGTGTTCATCGGGGATCTGGCCTGCTATCTGATCGGCCGCACCACGCCGACCCGCCGCCCGGCCCGCGCGACGACACCCGGACGGGCACGTCGGGCCGTCACCCGGGTCACTCGCGGGCTGCGCGAACCGGGGCCGCTGGTGATCCTGCTCTGCCGCTTCGTGCCCGGCGGCCGGATGGCGGCCTGCTTCTCGGCCGGGCGCAGCCGCTACCCGTACCGCCTCTTCCTGCCCTACGAGGCGGCGGCGGCTCTCGCCTGGTCCAGCTACGGGGCGCTGGTCGGTCATCTGGGCGGTACGGCGCTGACCCACTCGGCGTGGCGGCTGCTGCTGATCGGCGGGGTGGCCGCGGCCGGGTTCGCGCTGGCGGGGTGGGCGATGACCTGGATCAGCAGCACCCGGCAGACCCGCGCCGAGGCCACCGCCGACTCGACCGGCAGCTGACGCGGAGTTGACCCACGCGCTTATAAGTTCTGTTTATATTGACCAGGTGTGGGAGATCAGGCTTCATCCCGAGGTCGAGCGTTGGTTCCTGGACCTGTGCGCGAGTGAACCGAGCACCGCTGACCTCGTCAGCGAGGCACTCGACCTACTGGCGGAGCATGGTCCCGCACTGGGCCGGCCACTGGTGGACCGACTCAAGGGCAGCGCGTATCACCACATGAAGGAGCTGCGACCAGGCTCGAGCGGCGCCTCAGAGGTTCGGATGATCTTCGCGTTCGACCCCTCCCGTGAAGCCATCTTCCTGGTGGCCGGGGACAAGGCGGGGCAGTGGCAGAGTTGGTACCGGCTCGCCATTCCGCTGGCGGACGAGCGGTTCCAGGAGCACCTGATCAACTTGAAGGAAGAACAGCCATGAGTGGTGGGGCGAACTGGCGCGACGTCAAGGCGAAAGCCCGAAGTATCGATCCCTCGTGGGACGACAGCGAGCGTGTGGCCAGGCGGGGACAGTTGCGAGAGCAGATGCTGGCTTCGGTCAGCGGCGCGCAGCTGGCGGAGATCCGCAAGCAGCTGGGCATGACCCAGGCCCAGCTGGCGGAAGCGGCCGGCTTGTCTCAGGCACGGATCAGCCAGATCGAGAACGGCGAGAGTGTCAACCTGGACATCCTGCGCGCCTACGTCACCGGGCTGGGCGGACACCTCGATGTGGTCGCTCGAATCGGGAACATCCGCCTCGACGTGGCCTGACGCGTTCTCGGGGGTCCGGTAGGGGACGACCCGGGTAGCGAAGTGGGTGGTGGTCCCGGATCCGTCTGGGGCGGTTCCGGCGACAGGCTGGCCGTATGCCTGGAACGCGGAGAAGTGGCCTGTTGGCACTCGGCGGGATCGTCCTGGCGGCGGTGCTCGCGACGGTCGGTCATCTTGAGGTGAACGACGATCTGGATCCCTGGTCGCTGACCGTCAGCGACTTCGCCGTCTCCGATCGGGGCGGCGTCATCGACACGGCGATGGCGGTGCTCGCGGCGGCCAGTCTCGTGCTGCTGCCGGCGCTGCGCCGGGCGGGCGCGGGCCGGGTGCCGCTCGTGCTGCTGACCGCCTGGTCGGCCGGGTTGCTGGCCGCCGCCGTGGTGCCCACCAACGAGCCGGGTACGCCGATGGACACCGCCGCGTACGTGCACCGGTACGCCTCGGTGCTGTCGTTCCTGGCGCTGCCGGTGGCCGGCTGGCTGCTCGCCCGGCACCCGGTCGCCGGGGCGGCCGCCTGGCTGCGCGGCCTGACCGCAGCCAGCGTGGTGCTCGCGGCCACGATGATCTGGTCCGCCTACCCGGGTGACCGAGCCCTGCTCGGCCTGATCGAACGCGCGCTGATCCTGACCGAGACGGCCCTCCTGGCCACCCTGGCCCTGCACCTCACCCTGACCAAAGTCGTCGATCATGCAGTTGTGACCCCGCACAGACCGGGCATACCGGTCGGATCGGGGACCGCAACTCCATGATCGACGAGCAGAAGGTGGCGCGCGCTACTCCAGCTCGTGGAGCATGAGCTGGCGGGCGGCCTCGGTGATGGAGCCGGACAGGCTCGGGTAGATGGTGATGGTGTGGGCCAGCTCGTTGACGGTGAGGTTGTTCTCCACCGCCATCGTGATCGGCAGGATCAGCTCGCTGGCCTTCGGCGCCACCACCACGCCACCGATCACCTGGCCGCTCGCCGGCCGGCAGAACAGCTTGACGAAGCCGTCGGCCAGGTCGTCCATCTTCGCCCGGGCGTTGCCGGACAGCGGCAGCATCACCTGGCGGGCCGGGGTCTTGCCGGCGTCCACCTCGTCCTGGGAGACGCCGACGGTGGCCAGCTCCGGGTCGGTGAAGACGTTCGCCGCGACCGTACGCAGCCGTAGCGGCCGGACCGCCTCGCCCAGCGCGTGCCACATCGCGATGCGGCCCTGCATGGCCGCGACGCTCGCCAGCGGCAGCACGCCGGTGCAGTCACCCGCCGCGTAGATGCCCGGCACGTTGGTACGGGAGACCCGGTCGACAGTCACGTAACCGCCCCGGGCCAGCTCCACGCCGTACTCGGCCAGGCCCAGGTCGGCGGTGTTCGGGATCGAGCCGACAGCGATCAGCGCGTGCGAGCCGGTGACCTGGCGCCCGTCGGAGAGCACCACCTCGACCCCGTCGCCGACGCGGCGGACCGCCTCGGCGCGGGAGTTGTTCAGGATGCTCATGCCCCGGTTGCGGAACACCCGCTCGATCGCCGACGCGGCGTCGGCGTCCTCGTGCGGCATGACCCGGTCGCGGCTGGACACCAGCGTGACCTTGACGCCCATGGCGAGGTACGCGCTGGCGAACTCGGCGCCGGTCACGCCGGAGCCGACCACGATCAGGTGCTCGGGCAGCTCGGGCAGGTCGTACACCTGGCGCCAGGTCAGGATGCGCTCGCCGTCCGGTACGGCGGTGGGCAACTGGCGGGGGGTCGCGCCGGTGGCGACGAGCACCGTCGAGGCGGCGATGGAGTATTCGGCGCCGCCGCCGGCCGGGGTGACGATCACCCGGTGGGTGTGGCCGAGCGTGTCCTCGCCCAGCCGGGCGGTGCCGGCGACGAACTCGACACCGGCCTTTACGAGCTTGGTGTGGATGTCGGCGGACTGGGCCAGCGCGAGCCGCTTGACCCGCTCGTGCACCGCGCGGGCGTCGACGGTGACCGCCTCCAGGCCGTCGGAGTGCACGCCGAACTCCTCGGTGTCCCGGTAACCGGTGACCACCTCGGAGCTGGCGATGAACGTCTTGGAGGGCACGCAGTCGGAGAGCACGCAGGCGCCACCGGCCCCCTCCGCCTCGACGACGGTGACCTCGGCGTCCAACTGCGCGGCGACCAGAGCCGCCTCGTACCCGGCCGGTCCGCCGCCGATGATCACGATCTGGCTCACCGAGCCATCCCTTCGTTCGCGACTGCGGGGCTCCGCTCCGCTGCACTCCTCGCGCTCACGGAGCCATCCCTTCGTCGAAGCTCACAGTGCTCACAGTGACTTTCTTCTCCCCGTCCCGTCCGACACGCACTGTCGTATTCTCCCCCACCCGCCCGCCGGGCTATCGTCGTCGCCGTGGGTCTCTACGCTGCTTACGGCTCGAACCTGGATCCCGCCCGCATGCGCGCCTACTGCCCGCATTCGCCGATGGTGGGCACCGGCTGGCTCGAGGGCTGGCGGCTCACCTTCGCCGGCGAGGACGTCATCGGCTGGGAGGGCTCGGTCAGCACCGTGGTCGAGTCGCCGGGTGACCGGGTGTTCGTGGCGCTCTACGACATCCACCCGTACGACGCGGCGCAGCTCGACGAGATCGAGGGCGTGACCGCCGGGACGTACCGCAAGCTGACCGTCCGCGTCTCGACGCTCGACGGTGACGTGACCGCGTGGGTCTACGTGTTCGACGGGTACGAGGGCGGGCTGCCCACCGCGTGGTACCTCTCGGAGCTCGCGAACGCCGCGGAGAAGGCGGGCGCGCCGGACGACTACGTCACCGAGCTGCGGTCCCGCCCCACCGGCACCGCGTCCGCGTAGCGCGTCTCCCACACCGAACAGTGTGCTCCGGACAGCGTTCCGGCCGCTCGGCGACCCCGGTAGGCGGGTGCCGGGTCACACCCGCGAGGCGGGCACGCTCCGCTCGTACATGTCGGTCCAGCGCTCCTCCACCAGCCCGACGGAGCGGTAGAGCGTGACCGGCGCGGTCGGGTTGGCCAGGTCGACGCCGAGCCCGGCGCCGGTCCGGCCCTTCGCCGCGTAGATCGCGAAGGCCCGGCGCAGCAGCGCCGCACCCACCCCGCGGCGCCGGTACGCGGGCAGCACCGACAGCGTCCGCACCCACCCCAGGTCCTGGTCGAGCGCCTGGTCGGAGGACTGGAGCGCACCGGCCGGCTCGCCGTCGACCTCGGCCAGCAGCCACTCGTCCCAGACCTTGCCGTACGACGGCAGCAGGTCCCGCCACCGCTCGAAGTCGAGCGGGTCGTGATCGGGGGTGTCCCGGAACGCGGTGTCGTAGATCCGGTGGAACAGCCGCAGGTCGTTCTCGTCGTCGGCGCGCAGCGGCCGCACCGTCACGCCGGGCGGGGGCGTCGGCTCGGCGGGCAGGTCGGCGAACGTGCGGCTCATCCGGATGTAGCGCTTGATCCGGGTGAACCCGGCCTCGGCCAGCTCACCGGCCCAGCGGGTCTCCGGCGCGTACACCCCGGTGCGCGCGGTCAGCGCGGGCAGGCCGCGCTCGGCGGCCCGCTCGGCGACCCGTTCCAGCAGCCGCGCCAGCAGCGGCGCGCGCAGGTCGGCGCCGCGGTCGGGGTCGACGAGGACATCCACCCACTCCCGGCCCACGCCGCTCGGGTTGGCCAGGATCGACCACGCCACCGCCGTCCCGTCCGGGTCGGTGACCAGCCAGGAGTCCCGGGCCGGGTCGACGAACGGCGCGGTCAGCGCGGACCGCACGTCCTCGTCGTCGAAGTCGGGGTAGCCCACGGCGAACGTGTCGGAGGCGTGCACCACCGCCAGGATCGCGGGTATGTCGTCGAGGGTCGGGCGGCGGGCCGACCAGCCGGCGGGGAGCGTCACGGGCCAGATCGTGGCAGCCGGACCGGCCGGATCGCCTCCCATTTATCCGCCGCGGGCGCGCTGCCGCGCGGCGCCGAGCAGACCCAGCAGCTCGGCGCCCTCGGCCGCGCTCAACGCGCGGAACGCCGCCGACGCCAGCCGGTCGGTCACCGCCTCGGCCCACAGCCGGCGCCGCACCAGCGGCCCGACCGGCGGGTACGGGGGCACCCAGCCGCACGCCGCGGCGCCCGCCTCGCCCTCCGGACCGGCCAGCACCGCCTCCAGCGGCGTCAGCCCGGCGGCGCGCACCGCCAGCAGGTACGCCCCGGCGAAGTGCTCGCGCAGCAGCAGCATGCCGACAGCCGCCCGCGCACCGGGCGAGGGATCGGGTACCGGCATGGCCCGCCAGGCGGCGAACAGCGGCATGCCGCTGCCGTCCGCCGCGTCGACAGCGCGGCCCAGCAGCGCGGCGAGCCGGGACGACTCGGCGCCGTCGCCCAGCCGGGCGGTGCCCCACCGGCAGCACTCGGCCAGGTTGGCGGCGGCCACCTCCAGCGGCGGGACGGTCCGAGCGGCGGCGTCCCAGCCGTCCGTGACCGCCTCGGGTGCGATGAAGCCGAGCGCGGCGGCGACCGTCTCGGCGCGGACGTCACCGAGCGCACCGGCCCGCCCGGTGATGTAGAAGGCCCAGCCGGAGATGCCCAGCAGCCGCGCCCGGCGCAGCGTCGACGGGCAGCGGGCGAACGCCTCCCCGAGTTCCAGCACCAGCGGTTTGCAGGCGGCGGCGAGTTGTTCCGGGGTCATCGGCCGCCCGTCGCCGTGACTCCACCGTAGCCATTCATCACGCTCAGTCTGCCGGGTGGTCACCGGTGTCGGCATCCCCCTCTTCGGCGTCGAGCGCCTCCAACACGGCCTCGACCTCACCGGCCCGGCGCCGGGCGGCGGTGACCGCCCGTTCCGCGCCCCGGCGGGCCAGCCGGGCCCGGCTCAGTTCCTGCTCGGCCACGGCCCGGCGGCGCTCCAGCTCGGCCAGTTCGGTCTCGATCCGGTCCAGCGTCGCGGCGCCGTCCCGCTCGGCCGCGTCGGCCGTCGCCAGCTCCTTCTCCGCCCGGTCCAGGTCCGCGCGGGCCCGGGTCAGCTCCCGGGTCGCGGTCCGCCGCCGCCCGGCCCGTTCGGCCCGCGCCGCCCGCTCGTCGCGGGCCCGGCGCGCGTCGGCCCGCTCGGCCGCCCGATCCGGTACGACGGGCGGCTCCTCGCCCCCTGTCACGAGCCGCAGCTGGGGGCGGGGCACCTCGCCGAACCCGGCGTAGTGGCTGGCCCGCAGCAGGCGTCCGGCGCGCACCTGTTCGGCCACCTCGGTGTCGGACAGCGCGGCGTTGAGTGTCGCCTCCACCTCGCCCAGCGGAAGCTTCCCGGCCGGGGGCGCGGCGGGTTCGGCGGCGGCGAGCCGGCGTACCTCAGCCACCAGCGCGCCCACGACGGCGCGCCGCTGCGCGGAGAGTTCCCGCAGCCTGCCGCCGCGCAGGTCGCGTTGCGCGGCACGCAGCGACTCGGCGAGCTGAGTGAGGTCGGCGACCAGCTCGGGTCGGCGGATCGCCAGCAGGTTGACCAGCCAGGCCGCCACCGTGGGCCGGCGCAGCCTGCCGATCTCCCGGGCGGTACGCGGGTCGCCGGACTGCCGCGCCTGCGCGATGGCGGCGTCCCGGGCCGCGACGAACCGGTCCGGCGGCGTGGCGTAGAGCTGCCGGATCACCTCCGCGGGCACCTCGGCCATGCTCAGGCGTCGATCCGGGTGCCCGGCTCCAGACGGCGGTAGTCGGTGTTGGACATCGCCGTGTACTGCCGGTCCAGCACGCCGAAGCCGTTGTCGTTGAGCAGCCCGTCGTGCAGCGCGTACGCCCGGCGCGGCGCGACCGCCCGGATGAAGTCGAGCACCTCGGAGAACTTCGACCAGGGCGCGTGAATCGGGGCGAACAGCGTGTCCACCTGCACGTCGTCGGGCACGAACAACGCGTCGCCCGGGTGGTAGACCACGTCGGCGAACAGGTAGCCGATGTTCTGGATCACCGGGATGTCCGGGTGGATGACCGCATGCTGCCCGCCGTACGCCCGCACCGGCACCCCGGCGACGGTGAACGACTGTCCGGGCTCGACCGTCACCAGCGCCTCGGCGGCGTCGCCGAGCACGCCGGCCAGCGAGGCGGGGCCGTGCACGGGCACCGGCCGCCGTTCCAGCGCCCGGGTCAGCGTGGCGACGTCCACATGGTCCGGATGTTCGTGGGTGATCAGCACCGCGTCCGCCCCGTCCAGCGCCGCCGGATCGCTGAAGACACCGGGGTCGACGACGAGCACCGCACCGTCGTGCTCCAGCCGGAGGCAGGAGTGCGTGTACTTGGTCACCTGCATCGTGACTCCTCGAATACCGAATCGTGATGTCCTGAGCGCAGTCTGCCGGAACCGGCGCGACCACGCGTCACGTCCGAGGTATCGGTCCCGGCTGGCGGGGCCGCCGACGATCGGAGTACGGGGCATGGGTGGACGACGACTCCGGGGCGTGGCCCTGGTGGCTGTGGGTCTGATAGTTGCGCTGGGTGTGAGCGCGTGCAGCGCGGGCGGTGACAGTGGCAGCGACTCGGCCGCGCCGGCCGCCGACGGAGGCGCGGGGCGCGAGCAGGCCGCCGAGGGCGGCGCGGACAGCGATCAGGCGGCCCCGGGCGGCACCGGCGGCGCGGACCTGCGGGTCGACCAGCGGTCCATCATCTACACCGGCACCATGCAGGTCCGGGTGGACGATGTGGAGGCCGCCGCGCGGGAGGCGATCACCGCGGTGACGGCGGCCGGCGGATTCGTCGGCGCCGACCGGCGGTCGAGCCGGGCCGCCGAGGCGCGGGCGGCGCTGACGCTGCGCGTGCCGGCGGACCGGTTCTCCGCGGTGATCGACCGGCTCGCCGGTCTCGGCCGGCAGGAGCGCCGGGAGATCCGCACCGAGGACGTCACCGAGCAGGTGGTCGACCTGGACGCCCGGATCGCCACCCAGCGGGCGCGGGTGGAGAGTTCCCGCAAGCTGCTCGCCCGGGCCACGTCGGTGGACGAGCTGGTGCGGCTGGAGAACGAGGTGGGCACCCGCCAGGCCGACCTGGCCGCGCTGGAGGCCCGCAAGCGCCGGCTCGCGGACCTGACCGCGCTCTCCACCATCACCGTGACGTTCCTCGGTCAGGACGCCAGCACCGCCGAGGAGGAGGCCGACCTCGGCTTCCTGGCCGGGCTGGGCGGCGGCTGGACGGCATTCCTGGCCTCGGCCCGGGTCCTGCTCACCGTGCTCGGCGCGGTGCTGCCCTTCGCGGTCGTGATCGGCGTACCGCTGTGGTTGCTGCTCCTGTGGCGGCGCCGGGTGCGGGCCCGGCGGACGCCGCCGCCCGGCCCGGGCGCGATGCCGCCGGGCCCGGCCGGGCCCGCCGACGGTCCGGTCAGCGCGCCGCCGCCAGTGCCCGCAGCGCGGTCTGGACCATGAGGCGTACGCCGACCTCGATGGCGCGCTCGTCCACGTCGAACGACGCCCGGTGCAGGTCCACGTTGGGCCCGCTGCGGCCGACGCCGAGACGGGCGAGCGCGCCCGGCACGTGCTCCAGGTACCAGGAGAAGTCCTCGCCGCCCATGCTCTGCGGCGTCTCGGCGATGCCGTCGGGGCCGAGCGCCGCGGCGGTGGCCGCGGTGAGCACGCCGATCGCGCCGGCGTCGTTCGTCACCGGGGGCCGGCCGCGCAGGTATTCCAGGTCGACTGTGGCGCCGGTGGGGGCGAGCACGTCCCGCACCACCTGAGCCACGATCTCGGGGGCCTGGTCCCAGGTGTCGCGGTCCATCACCCGCAGCGTGCCGGCCGCGCACGCCTCGGACGGGATGACGTTGTAACGGGTGCCGGCCGAGGCGTGGCCGAACACCAGCAGCAGCCCGCTGTTGGCCGGCACCCGGCGGCTGATCAGCGTGGGCACCTCGGTCACCAGCCGGCCGAGCGCGTCCACCAGGTCGACGGTCAGGTGGGGGCGGGCGGTGTGCCCGCCCGGCCCGGTGAGCCGGACCGTGACGTTGTCGGCGGCGGCGGTGATCGGGCCGACCCGCAGGCCGACCTTGCCCACCGGCAGGTTCGGGTCGCAGTGCAGCGCGAAGATCTGCACCACGTCCTCCAGGCCGCCGGCCTCGATGACCTCGAGCGAGCCGCAGGGCAGGATCTCCTCGGCCGGCTGGAAGATCAGCCGGACCCGGCCGTCGAGCCGGCCGGTGTCGGCGAGCTGGGCCAGCAGCATGCCGACGCCGAGCATCACCGACGTGTGCACGTCGTGGCCGCAGGCGTGGCAGACGCCCTCGACTGTCGAGCGGTACGACACGTCCTTCGGGTCGCTCAGCGGCAGCGCGTCGATGTCGGCGCGGAGCGCGATCACCGGCCCGTCCGGGCGCCCGTTGATGTCGCAGATGACGCCGTTGCCCTTCGGCAGCAGACGCGGCTTCAGCCCGGCCAGGGACAGCTCGCGGTGCACCAGGGCGGCCGTCTCGAACTCCTCGCCGGACAACTCCGGGTGGGAGTGGATGTGACGGCGCGTTTCGATGAGGCCGGGTACGCGCAGCGCGAGCAGATGGTCGAGCTCGAAGGGCAGGGGCTGGTAATCGGTCGGCGTCTCGGACCGGGACGACGCCAGCAGGCCGCCGGAAGGCAGCGTCAACGCACTCGTCACGTCGAATTCTCGATCACTAGAAGTGGATGGATCTTCGGGTCGGACAGCAGACAGCCTAGACCTCCGGCGGTGACGCTGCGCAACATCTTTCGCGTAGCGGTCGGACCGCGCAGCGTCACGAATGCCCTGGTGGGAGGGCTCGAATATCTGCGGGACAGCAGGTAGATCGCGGTCGAACGCCGTCATCCGCCTCCCACCTCCTACAACGCGTAACCGTTTCATCGGTCACAAATAACGACCCGTCGTTCCGAATTGTCGCATTAGTCGCGGCAATTAACTGCCGCTCCGACAATTGCACGACAACTGTCGGCTGCCGGAAGACTCCCGACGGTGACACGAGCGTCCGACCGCCGACCGCACAGGCTGTCCGTCCCGTTCACCCGATCCGGTTACCCGGAACGGCGAATCGCACACGCGAAAGCGGCCCGCGCCGCGCACTCAGGGTGCACGGCGGGGCCGCCTCCGGACGACTCAGAACCGGTCGCTGGGCCGGTAGATCCCCCACACCTCGCGCAGCGTCCCGCAGACCTCGCCGACGGTGGCGCGGGCGCGCAGCGCCTCCTTCATCGGGTAGAGCACGTTGGCGTCCCCCTCGGCGGCGGCACGCAGCTCCGCCAGGGCCCGCTCGACCGCGCCCGAGTCCCGCTCGGCGCGCAGCCGGGCCAGCCGCTCCCCCTGCGCCGCTTCGATCGCCGGGTCGACCCGCAGCGGCTCGTACGGCTCCTCCTCGTCGATCTGGAACCGGTTGAGCCCGACCACCACCCGCTCGCCCGAGTCGATCTCCTGGGCGATCCGGTACGCGGACTGCTCGATCTCCCGCTTCTGGAAACCGGCCTCGATCGCGTCCACCGCCGAGCCGTGGTCGAAGACCCGGTCCATCAGCTCGGTGGCCGCCGCCTCCACCTCGGCGGTCATCGCCTCCACCACGTACGACCCGGCGAACGGGTCGACGGTGGCGGTCAGGTCCGTCTCGTACGCCAGCACCTGCTGGGTGCGCAGCGCCAGCCGGGCCGCCTTCTCGGTGGGCAGCGCGATGGCCTCGTCGAAGCTGTTCGTGTGCAGCGACTGGGTGCCGCCGAGCACGGCGCCGAGGCCCTGCACCGCCACCCGGACCAGGTTCACCTCCGGCTGCTGCGCGGTGAGCTGCACGCCGGCGGTCTGGGTGTGGAACCGCAGCATCATCGACTTCGGGTTCTTCGCGCCGAACTCGTCGCGCATCAGCCGGGCCCAGATGCGCCGGGCCGCGCGGAACTTCGCGACCTCCTCGAGCAGCGTGGTGCGGGCCACGAAGAAGAACGACAGGCGGGGCGCGAAGTCGTCGACGGCCAGCCCGGCGGCGAGCGCCGCGCGGACGTACTCCACGCCGTTGGCGAGGGTGAACGCGACCTCCTGCGCGGGCGACGCGCCGGCCTCGGCCATGTGGTAGCCGGAGATGGAGATGGTGTTCCACTTCGGCACCTCGGCCCGGCAGTAGGCGAAGGTGTCGGCGACCAGCCGCAGCGAGGGCTTCGGCGGGAAGATGTACGTCCCCCGGGCGATGTACTCCTTGAGGATGTCGTTCTGGATCGTGCCGTTGAGCGCCGCCCCCGGCACGCCGTTCTCCTCGGCCACGAGCTGGTAGAGCAGCAACAGCACCGAGCCGGGCGCGTTGATGGTCATCGACGTGGAGACCTTGTCCAGCGGGATGCCGCCGAACAGCGTGCGCATGTCCTCGATGGAGTCGATGGCCACGCCGACCTTGCCCACTTCGCCGTGCGCGATGGGGTCGTCCGAGTCGTACCCCATCTGGGTGGGCAGGTCGAAGGCGACCGACAGGCCCATGGTGCCGGCGCGCAGCAGCTGGTGGTAGCGCGCGTTGCTCTCGGTCGCGGTGCCGAACCCGGCATACTGTCGCATGGTCCAGGGCCGGGACGTGTACATCGTCGGGTACACCCCGCGGGTGTACGGGAACTCGCCCGGCTCACCCAGCCGGGCGTCCAGGTCCGCCGGAAGGTCTGCCGCCGTGTAGACGCCCTGGATCGGGAAACCCGACTCGCTTGACCGCGCATCGCTCATTACCGGATGGTAGGACGCGCAGACCGCCTGGTGGGTGAGGGATACCGCACACCTCCCGGTGGCGGCGCACCGGAGGTGAACAACCGACCACATACCGTCGAGTAGGTAAACGCCCGCCGCGTCGGGTTTCGCATCGGGCGTCGGAACCAGCAAGATAGAGGGGTTGTGTCCCAGCCCCCTCGATATCCCCCGGTGGCTTTTCTGTGACTCAGATTCCGACGTGGAGCGGCGGACCGGCCAGTCCCCCCACTGGACGCGCGGCGCCCGGCACCACCATCGGTGGTCGCTACTCGCTGCGCTCCCCGGTGGGCAACGGAGGCATGGGCACGGTCTGGCGGGCCACAGACACGTTGCTGCGCCGTGATGTGGCGGTCAAGGAGGTCGTCCTCCCGCCGGGGCTCGCCCCGAGCGACCGCGACGCGCTCTACGAACGGACGCTGCGGGAGGCACGCGCCGCCGCCGCGATCCAGCACCCGGCAGTGGTGCAGGTCTACGACGTGGTCACCGAGGGTGGCCGTCCGTGGATCGTGATGGAGCTGCTGGACGCCCGCAGCCTGGCCGACATGGTGATCGAGGACGGGCCGGTCGCGCCGCGCGCCGTCGCCAAGATCGGCATCGCGCTGCTCGGCGCGCTGGAGGTGGCGCACGCGATCGGCGTGCTGCACCGCGACGTCAAGCCGGCGAACGTGCTGATCTGCACCGACGGCCGCTGCGTGCTCACCGACTTCGGCGTGGCCCGGATGCCCACCGACGTGCAGCTCACCACGCCCGGGATGGTGCTCGGCTCGCCGCACTTCATCTCCCCCGAGCGGGCCATGGGCCAGGAGTTCGGGCCGCCGAGTGACCTGTTCTCGCTCGGCGTGACGCTCTACACGGCGGTCGAGGGCCGGCCCCCGTTCGACAAGGGCGACCCGATCGAGACCATGCACGCAGTGGTCGAGGACCCGCCCGCCACACCGCAGCGCAGCGGCCCGCTCACCGGCGTGCTGATGGGGCTGCTGGAGAAGGACCCGGCCCGCCGGATGGACGTGCACCGTGCCCGCGCCAACCTGCGTGAGCTGCTCGCCGGGCCGCTGACCAGCACCGCCACCGCCGTCAACTCGGTCACCGACCCGTACGCGGTGGTGCCGGTGCCGCGCCCGACCACGCCGCCGGCGATCGCCGCGGAGCCGAAGCCGAGCGGGCAGATCGGCGGCCGGGCGATGATCGGCCCGGACGAGTCGCTAACCGACCGCCTCGCGGCCCTGCGCCGCGGCGAGCGGCCCCAGGCCGAGAAGGCCGCGGCGGGTGCCGCCGCGCTCGACGAGACCAGCGCCGACGCGCTGGCCGGCCCGCTGCACACCCCGACCGGCGCGATGTCCGGGCCGGGCACGCCGGAGGCCACCCAGCGCATCTCGCCGGACGCCACGGTCCGGCTCGGGGCGGGCGCCGGTGCGGACGCGACCCAGGCGGTACCCGCCACCTACGGCCGCACCGTCGACGCCACCCAGCCGGTGTACGGCGGCGGCAACCAGTGGTCGGTGCCCGGCACCGGCCAGGCGTGGACCACCCCGGCGACCGCGCCGGCCGCCGGTGGTGCCGGCACGCTCGGCACCGCCAAGGGCCTGCTCGGCCGGGTGAAGGCGTGGCCGCGCAAGGTCCAGCTCGCCGCCGCCGGTGGCCTCGCCGTGGTGCTGCTGGTGAGCGTGATCGCGCTGACCAGCGGCGGCGACGACGCGCCGCCGCCGATCGTGGGCACGCTGCCCACCACCTCGGCGGCGGCCGCGCCGGAGATGCAGGAGCGGACCGTCAAGGGCGTCACCATCCAGGTCCCGAAGGGCTGGCAGCAGCAGACCGGCGGCCTCTACGTCGACTACGTCGACCCGGAGGACGAGGGCCGCAAGGTGCGGGTCATCGCCGAGAAGTGGGGCGGCACCTCGATCAGCTGGGCCGAGTTCGCCTCGCGGAACCTGAAGAGCAAGACCGCGAACAGCAAGACCTGCCCGGCCCCCTACACCGAGTTGTCCGTCTCCGAGCAGCCACTCGCCGGCCAGACCGCGGGCCAGCTCGAATACACCTGCGGCGAGGGCGAGACCATGCGGCACGGCATCTGGCGGGGCCTGGTCAAGGACGGCAAGGTCTACTCGTTCTACCTCTCCACGACCGACGCGCGATTCGCCGAGAGCAAGCCGATCTTCGACGCGATGGTCGACTCGTTCCAGCTCACGGCGGCCAACTGAGTCGAGGCCGACGGTCGGTGGTGATCCGCCGCCGTGCTTTCATGAGGCAATGGCGGCGGAAACCACTGACCTTGACGACCTTCGCGTACGAGCCGAGCGCTGGCTCGCCGACGACCCCGACCCGGCCGGCCGCGCCGAGCTGCGCGCCGTCCTCGACGGGCTGCCCGGCACGGCGGCCGACCTGGCCGACCGGTTCGCCGGTCCGCTGACCTTCGGCACCGCCGGGCTGCGCGGCCCGCTGCGCGCCGGGCCCAACGGCATGAACCTCGCCGTGGTCACCCAGGCCGCCGCCGGGCTCGTCGGCTGGCTCGCCGCCCAGGGCGGCGAGGGCCCCCTGGTGATCGGGTACGACGCCCGGCACGGCTCGCTGGCCTTCGCCGAGCGCACCGCACAGGTGGCCACCGGTGCGGGCCGGCCGGCGCTGCTGCTGCCCCGGCCGCTGCCCACGCCCGTGCTGGCGTTCGCGGTCCGGCAGCTCGGCGCGGTCGCCGGAGTGATGGTCACCGCCAGCCACAACCCGCCGCAGGACAACGGCTACAAGGTCTACCTGGGCGCGCAACTCGGCGGTGACCTGGGCGCCGGAGCGCAGATCGTGCCGCCCGCCGACGCCGGTATCGAGGCGGCCATCCGGGCGGTCGGCCCGCTCGCGGCGGTCCCGCTCGGCCCGGCCGGGCAGGTGCTCGGCGACGACCTGGTGGCCGCGTACGTCGAGCGGGCCGCCGCCGTGGTGGACCCGGCCGGACCCCGCGACCTGAAGGTGGCGTACACGCCGCTGCACGGGGTGGGCGCCGCCGTGCTGACCGCCGCGTTCGCGCGCGCCGGATTCGGCGTGCCCGGCGTGGTGCCCGAGCAGGCCGAACCGGACCCGGCGTTCCCGACCGTCAGCTTCCCCAACCCGGAGGAGCCGGGCGCGGTGGACCTGCTCGTCGCGCTCGCCGACCGCACCGCAGCGGACCTCGCCATCGCCAACGACCCGGATGCGGACCGCTGCGCGGTGGCCGTCCGCGACGCCGGGTCCTGGCGGATGCTGCGTGGCGACGAGGTGGGCGCCCTGCTCGCGGACCACCTGATGCGGCGCGGTGTGACCGGCCTGTACGCCACCACGATCGTGTCGTCGGCGCTGCTGCGGGCCATGGCGGCGGCCCGGGGTCTGCCCTACGACGAGACGCTCACCGGGTTCAAGTGGATCGTCCGGGCCGGCGGCGGCCGGGAGCCGCTCGTGTACGGCTACGAGGAGGCGCTCGGCTACTGCGTCGCGCCGGGTCACGTACGCGACAAGGACGGCATCACCGCCGCGCTGACGGTCGCCGAGCTGGCCGCCGGTCTCAAGGCCGAGGGCCGTACCCTCCTCGACCGGCTGGACGAACTCGCCGCCGAGTTCGGCGTGCACCACACCGAGCAGCTCTCGGTCCGGGTGGAGGACCTGCGGGTGATCGCGGACTCGATGGCCCGGATCCGGGCGGCCACCCCGACCACGCTGCTCGGACAGCCGGTGACCGAGGCGTCCGACCTGCTCCCCGACGCGGACGTGGTGATCCTGCGTACCGACGCCGCCCGGGTGGTGATCCGGCCGTCCGGCACCGAGCCGAAGCTCAAGGCGTACCTGGAGGTGGTGGAGCCGGTGGCCGGCGGCGACGTGCCGGCGGCCCGGCAGCGCGCGCGGGCCGCGGTGACGGAGCTGCGCAACGAGATCGCCGCCGCCCTCGGCCTCTGACCCCGGATGTAAGGAAGGGCCCCTTGTTAACGCCTGGCGTTAACAAGGGGCCCTTCCTCTACCGGAGGCGTTAAAAGGGGGCCCTTCCTTACCGCTTGCCCAGGGCGGCGTCGACGGCCTGGCCCAGCGCGGCGATGACCAGGCTGATCGACGGGCGCACCACGCTGTCGTCCAGGCTCACCGTGCCGGAGAACCCGGCGCCCGCCGCGATCTCCTCCAGGCGCCGGCCGGCGTCCTCGGCAGCCGGGCCGGTCAGCCCGAGCGCCGGTTCCATCCGCAGCACCGCGACGAGCGTGGCGAGCGCGGCGGTCCGCTCGTCCGGGAGCTGCCCGCTGGTCAGCGCCTCGGCCAGCCGCTGCCGGATGTCCGCCTCGACAGTCGGGTCCGCCATGGGGTAGCGGTGCACGTGGATGAAGCCCAGCTCGGTCTCCTCCACGTCCCGGACCACGCCCCGGCCGCAGAGGTCGGTGAGGATCCGGTCGCGCAGCCCGTGCCGCAGCCGCTGCACCCACGACGACGGCGTGTGCGGTGTCTCTGCGGCGATCTTGGCGAGTACGGCGTCCGCGATCGGCTCGCCGGTCGGGGCCGGGTCGACCACCGCCAGGTTCCCGTCCGCGTACGCGATCCGTCCGGCCAGGGCCAGCTCGACCAGCACCGCGGCGGCCATGCCCAGGTCGAGGCTGATCCGCGGCATGGTGGCCTTGCCGGTTTCGTCGTCATACGCGAGGAGCAGCAACTCCTCGGCGAGCGCAACACCAGTCATGGCCCGGAACGCTAGCGCCTCCCCGCACCCCCGCGCATCGACTCGCCGGGTGGGTCCGGTTCACGGTGCGGAGGGCGGCCCTCCGCACCGGACCGGTCTCAGAAGCGGGGCATGCCGCCGAACTGGCGGTCACCGGCGTCACCCAGGCCGGGAACGATGAACTTCGAGTCGTTCAGTCCCTCGTCGATCGAGGCGGTGACCAGGCGCAGCGGCAGGCCGGAGCGCTCCAGCCGCTCGATGCCGACCGGCGCGGCCAGCACGCAGAGCACTGTGATGTCGGTGCAGCCGCGGTCGGCGAGCAGCCGGCAGCAGTGCTCCAGCGAGCCGCCGGTGGCGAGCATCGGGTCGAGCACCAGCACCGGCAGGCCGGCGAGGTCGCGCGGCAGGGACTCCATGTACGCGCGGGGCTCGTACGTCTCCTCGTCGCGGGCCAGGCCGACGAAGCCCATCGACGACTCGGGCAGCAGGCCGAGCGCGGCGTCGGCCATGCCGAGACCGGCCCGCAGCACCGGCACCAGCAGCGGCGGGTTCGCCAGCCGGCTGCCTTCGGTGGCGGTGACCGGGGTCTGGATCGAGTACTTCTCGACCGGGAAGGAGCGCGCGGCCTCGTACACCAGCATGGTGGTGAGTTCGCGCAGCGCCGCCCGGAACGACGAGGAGTCGGTCCGGGCGTCCCGCATGGCGGTCAGCCGCGTCTGGGCGAGCGGATGGTCAATGACTGTTACGTCCACGATCGCTCAACCTACCGTTTGCCGGCCCGGCACAGGGCGGGTGCGGTACGACCAGCGACACCGCTCACGTATGACGCTCACGACCGCTCGTTCGTGAGCAAGATCACTCGACTCGCGGGTGCGTACTATTCGGGGCATGACGGCGACAACGACGTCGGCCCGGTCGGACCTCACCGAGCTGGGACGATCCGAGACCGCTCTGCGGACCTTCCTGCACGGCCTGCCCGGCGTGGACCAGGTCGGCGCGGAGCAGCGGGCGGCACAACTCGGCACCCGCTCCATCAAGACCACCGCGAAGGCCGAGGCGATCGACCTGGCGATCCGGATGGTCGACCTGACCACCCTCGAAGGGGCGGACACCCCGGGCAAGGTGCGGGCGCTGGCCGCCAAGGCGCTGCGTCCCGACCCGGCCGACCCGAGCTGCCCGCACGTCGGCGCCGTCTGCGTCTACCCGTCGATGGTTCCGTACGTGGCCGAGGTGCTGCGCGGCAGCGGCGTGCACCTGGCCAGCGTGGCCACAGCGTTCCCGTCCGGTCAGGCCCCGCTGGAGATCAAGCTCGCCGACGTGCGGGCGGCGGTCGAGGCGGGCGCGGACGAGATCGACATGGTGATCAACCGGGGCGCGTTCCTGGCCGGGCGCTACCAGGAGGTCTACGACGAGATCGTGGCCACCAAGGACGCCTGCGGGGACGCCCACCTCAAGGTCATCCTGGAGACCGGTGAGCTGGCCACGTACGACAACGTGCGCCGGGCGTCATGGCTCGCCATGCTCGCGGGCGGCGACTTCATCAAGACCTCCACCGGCAAGGTCCCGGTCGCGGCGACCCTGCCGGTGACGCTGGTGATGCTGGAGGCGGTCCGCGACTTCCGCGCCGCCACCGGGCGTCAGGTCGGCGTCAAGCCGGCCGGTGGCATCAAGACCACCAAGGACGCGATCAAGTACCTGGTCATGGTCAACGAGACCGTCGGCGCCGACTGGCTGAGCCCGGACTGGTTCCGGTTCGGCGCGTCGAGCCTGCTCAACGACCTGCTCATGCAGCGCACCAAGCTGACGACCGGCGTCTACGCCGGCCCCGACTACTTCACCCTGGACTGAACGCGATGTTCGAATACGCACCCGCCCCCGAGTCCCGCTCGGTGGTGGACATCAAGCCCTCGTACGGGCTCTTCGTCGACGGCGCGTTCGTCGACCCGGCCTCCGGCGGCAGTTTCAAGTCGGTGAACCCGGCCTCCGAGGAGGTGCTCGCCGAGATCGCCGAGGCCGGCGCCGAGGACGTGGACCGCGCGGTCCGCGCCGCCCGCAGCGCGTACGAGAAGGTCTGGGGTCCGATGCCGGGCCGGGACCGGGCCAAGTACCTGTTCCGGATCGCCCGGATCATCCAGGAGCGCTCGCGTGAGCTGGCGGTGCTGGAGTCGCTTGACAACGGCAAGCCGATCAAGGAGTCCCGCGACGTCGACCTGCCGCTGGTCGCCGCGCACTTCTTCTACTACGCGGGCTGGGCGGACAAGCTCCCCCACGCGGGCTTCGGGCCGGACCCGAAGCCTCTCGGCGTGGCGGCGCAGGTCATCCCGTGGAACTTCCCGCTGCTCATGCTGGCGTGGAAGATCGCCCCGGCGCTGGCCGCCGGCAACACGGTGGTGCTCAAGCCGGCCGAGACCACTCCGCTCACCGCGCTGCTGTTCGCCGAGGTCTGCCAGCAGGCCGACCTGCCCGCCGGTGTGGTGAACATCGTCACCGGCGCCGGCGACACCGGCCGGGCGCTGGTCGAGCACCCGGGCGTGGACAAGGTCGCGTTCACCGGCTCCACCGAGGTGGGCCGGGCCATCGCCCGCTCGGTCGCGGGCACCCGCAAGAAGCTGACGCTGGAGCTGGGCGGCAAGGCCGCGAACATCGTCTTCGACGACGCACCGATCGACCAGGCCGTCGAGGGCATCGTCAACGGCATCTTCTTCAACCAGGGGCACGTCTGCTGCGCCGGTTCCCGGCTGCTGGTCCAGGAGTCGGTGGCCGACCGGGTGCTGGAGTCGCTGAAGCGCCGGATGGCCCAGCTGCGGGTCGGTGACCCGCTGGACAAGAACACCGACATCGGCGCGATCAACTCGGCCGAGCAGCTGACCCGCATCCGGGAGCTGTCCGACGCCGGGTCCGCCGAGGGCGCGGAGCGCTGGTCGCCGCCGTGCGAGCTGCCCGAGCGCGGCTTCTGGTTCGCGCCGACCATCTTCACCGGCGTCACCCAGGCCCACCGGATCGCCCGCGAGGAGATCTTCGGCCCGGTGCTGTCCGTGCTGACGTTCCGCACCCCGGCGGAGGCCGTCGAGAAGGCAAACAACACGCCGTACGGGCTGTCGGCCGGGATCTGGACCGACAAGGGTTCCCGGATCCTGTGGCTGGCCGACCGGCTGCGCGCGGGCGTGGTGTGGGCCAACACGTTCAACAAGTTCGACCCGACGTCGCCGTTCGGCGGCTACAAGGAGTCGGGCTACGGTCGCGAGGGCGGCCGGCACGGGCTGGAGGGGTACCTCAATGTCTGAGCGGGTCGCGGTACGCAAGACGTACAAGCTCTTCATCGGCGGGAAGTTCCCGCGCAGCGAGTCGGGACGGTCGTATCTCGTGCAATCGGCGAACGTGTCTCTTGCCTCCCGGAAGGACGCGCGGGACGCGGTCGTGGCCGCCCGCGGCGCGGTGAAGGGCTGGGCCGGGGCGACCGCGTACAACAGGGGTCAGATCCTCTACCGGGTCGCCGAGATGCTGGAGGGCCGGCGCGATCAGTTCGTCGCCCTGGGCGTCCCGGCCGACGAGGTGGACGCGGCGATCGACCGCTGGGTCTGGTACGCGGGCTGGTCCGACAAGGTCGCCCAGGTGTACGGCGGCGCGAACCCGGTGGCCGGCCCGTACTTCAACCTGTCCGCGCCGGAGCCCACGGGCGTGGTCGCGGTCGTGGCCCCCGAGGAGCCCGCGCTGCTCGGCCTGGTGAGCGTGGTCGCCCCGGCGATCGTCACCGGCAACACGGTGGTGGTGGCCGCGTCCCCGGCGGCGCCGCTGGCGGCGGTGACGCTCGCCGAGGTGCTCGCCACCTCCGACCTGCCCGGCGGGGTGGTGAACATCCTCACCGGCCGGCTGACCGAGACCGTGCCGACGCTCGCCGCGCACATGGACGTCAACGCGATCGACCTGACCGGTGTCGCCGACGCCGACCTGGCGGCCGACCTGGAGGTCAAGGCGGCGGAGAACCTCAAGCGGGTGCTGCGGCCGGCCCCGGCCGACCACGACTGGTACGCCGATCCCGGCATCACCCGGATGACCACGCTGCTGGAGACCAAGACGGTCTGGCACCCGAAGGGCGTCTGACCCGGGCGGTCCCCGGGGGTCGAAGGGGATCTACTACCGGGGGTAGGATTGACGGGTGACTCGGCTGGGGGACCTTGAGCGTGCGGTGATGGACGTGCTGTGGGACGCGGCGCCCGCCTCGTCGGGCGGCGTGACGGTGCGCGAGGTCGCCGACGCCCTGGACGGCCGGGAACTCGCGTACACGACGGTGATGACCGTGCTCGACCGGCTCGCCGGCAAGGGCATGGTGCAGCGCGAGCGGGAGGGGCGCGCCTGGCGTTACCGCCCGGCCGCCACCCGCGAGGCGCACATCGCCCAGCTCATGCTCGAAGCCCTCGATCTCGGCGGCAGCCGGGACGCCGCGCTCGTGCGCTTCGCCCGCTCGGTGACCGGCACGGAGGCGGACGTGCTCCGCGCCGCGCTCGGCGCCGAGGCGGGGGCGACAGTTGAGGACGGGCCGACCGGCCGGGTCGAGGACCCGCGGGCCGGGCGGCCGGCGCTCGACGAGGCGACGGACCGGTAGGGCGGCTGCCGTGGCGTACGCCCTGCACTTCGCCGCGATCATCCTGGCCTGCTGGCTGACCGCGCAGGTCCTCGCCGCCGCGCGCTGGACCTGGCGGGCGCCCCGGGTGGCGATCATCTGCTGGCAGGCGGTCGGGCTGGCGCTCGGCCTGTCCGCCATGGGGCTGCCGATGGCGCTGGGGCTCGACGCGTACGACCGGGCGACCGGGTACGCGCTGCTGGCCCTGGTCGACGACCTGGCCCACGGCACGCTGCCCGCCGGGGTGGGCGCGGTGCACCTCAGCCTGGTCGGCGTCGGTCTCGGCATCGGCGCGGTGCTGCTCACCACGACGGTACGCAGCCTGCACGGCGCGGTACGCGCCCAGCGCCGGCACCGGGAGCTGCTGCACCTGGTGGCCCGGCGGGACCCGACGGTGCCCGGCGCGCTGGTGCTCGACCACCCGAGCGCCGCGGCGTACTGCCTGCCCGGGGTGCGTCCCCGGGTGGTGGTGAGCGCGGGCACGCTCGACCTGCTCGACCCGGCCGAACTGGCGGCGGTGCTCACCCACGAGCGGGCGCACGCCCAGGAGCGGCACGATCTGGTGCTGCTGCCGTTCACCGCGCTGTGCCGGGCGCTGCCCTGGTTCCGGTGGGTGCGGGACGCGCACGCGCGGGTGGCGCTGCTGGTCGAGATGCGCGCCGACGACAAGGCCCGCGAGTTGCACGCGGACGCGCCGCTGGCCGGTGCGCTGCGCCGGTTCGCCGCCGCCGAGCACCGGGTGCAGCCGGCCGGCACGCTCGGACTCGGTGACCGCGATCTCGACGTACGCGTGCAGCGGCTGCTCGTCGCGGGCCGCCCGCCGCGGGTGCGGAGCGCGATGGCGCTGGCGGTCGCCGGCACGCTCGTCTCGCTGCCGTTCGCCCTGTTCCTGAGCTGATCCGCCGCCCCCTAAGGGACTTCTCCGGGTTCGCGCGCCGGTATAGGTAGCGAGACTACGTGTAGGTTGACTACGACAAGCGAGCCAACCCATGGGGGACACAGTGGACCCGCTGCTCCTCGCCCGCCTCCAGTTCGCCACCACCACCTCGATCCACTTCCTGTTCGTGGCGGTCACGCTCGGCCTGGTCACGCTCCTGGTCGGCCTGCAGACGGCCGGCTACCTGACCGGCAAGCCGGTGTACGAGCGGCTGACCCGGTTCTGGGGCCAGCTCTACGTGATCAATTACGTGCTCGGCATCGCCACCGGCATCGTGATGGAGTTCCAGTTCGGCCTGAACTGGAGCGGGCTGTCGCGCTACGTCGGGAACGTGTTCGGCGCGCCGCTGGCCATCGAGACGCTGGTGGCGTTCTTCCTGGAGTCCACGTTCCTCGGCATGTGGATCTTCGGATGGCACCGGCTGCGGCGCGGCGTGCACCTGGCGCTGCTCTGGGGCGTGGCGATCACCGCGTACGCCTCGGCGTTCTGGATCATGGTGGCGAACGCCTGGCTGCAGAACCCGGTCGGGTACGAGGTCCGCGACGGCGTCGCCCACCTCACCGACTTCGGCGCGCTGCTCACCAATCCCACGTTCGGCATGGCGTTCGGCCACGTGATCTCGGCGAGCCTGGTCACCGGCGGCCTGCTGATGGCCGCGGTGAGCGCCTGGCACCTGCTGCGGCGTACGCCCGACTACGCGCTGTTCCGCACCTCGCTGCGGCTCGGCCTGGTCACCGCGGCGCTCTCGGTCACCCTGCTCCAGGGCTTCGGCTTCGCCCAGTTCGGGCCGGTCGCGCAGGTCCAGCCGACCAAGTTCGGCGGCGGGCCGGACCGGGACGCGCTCGTCGCCGACTGGACCGCACGGTTCGGCCCCGGCGACTGGGATCCGCCGGTGCTCTCCAACGTCGGTCTCGGCTTCATGATCCTGATCGGCTTCGCGCTGGGCACCCTCTGGCTCCTGCTGCCGCTGCTCTGGCGGGACTGGATCATTCGGTTGAAGGTCCCCCTCTGGCTGATCCTGCTCGGCCTGCCGCTGCCCTTCGTGGCGATGCTGCTCGGCTGGATCGCCCGCGAGGTCGGCCGCCAGCCCTGGGCCGCGTACGGGCTGCTGCCCACCGCGCAGGCCGTCTCGCCGGTCTCGCCCGGGCTGATGCTCGCCTCGCTGATCGGGTTCAGCCTCCTGCTCGGCGCGCTCGCGGTGACCAACTGGACGCTCATGGCCCGGCACGCCGCACGCGGCGCGCACGACCCCGCCCTCGGCCGCCCGCCCGCGCCCGACACCGACGCCCCCCACCAGCCCGTGCTCGTCTGAGGGAGCCCGCCGTGGAACTCGCCTGGTACGCCCTGCTCGGCCTCTTCTTCGCCACCTACCTCGTGCTCGGTGGCTACGACTACGGCGTCGGCCTGCTGCTGGCCCGGCGCGGCCCGAGACCGGGAAGCCGCGCCACGCTCACCGCGCTCGGGCCGTTCTTCCTCGGCAACGAGGTCTGGCTGGTCGCCGCCGTCGGCATCCTGTTCGGCGCGTTCCCCCGGCTGGAGGGCGAACTGCTCTCCGGCTTCTACCCGGCGGTGCTCGCCGCGCTGGCCGGTGTGGTCCTGGTGACCGCCGGGGTGCAGTTGCGCAGCCGCCCGGCCTCCGCCACCGCTCGCGCCGGTTGGGACCGGGTGGTGGTGGCCGGCGGCATGCTCGCCGCGCTGGGCTGGGGCG
Organism: Micromonospora sp. CA-248089; assembly: GCF_050948515.1. Classification (NCBI taxonomy): domain Bacteria; kingdom Bacillati; phylum Actinomycetota; class Actinomycetes; order Micromonosporales; family Micromonosporaceae; genus Micromonospora; species Micromonospora sp. CA-248089. Next base: position 826,067 of record NZ_CP192016.1, on the reverse strand, counting down.
CGGTGCTCGGCGGAGTGCTCCAGGGCGTGCCCTTGAGCGCGGACGGGCACGTGGTCGGTGTCGGTCATCTCGCCACCCCGTTCGTCGCCGCCGCCGCGCTGGCCCTGCTCGCGCTGGTCGCGGTGCACGGTGCGACGTTCCTCACGCTCCGGCTGCCGGCCGCCGACGCCCCGGCACTCGCCCGGCTGGCGAGCGGCCTGGTGCCCGCCGCACTGGTCGCGGTCGGCTCGGCCACCGTCCTGGGCCTGCTCTCCGATCGGGTACGCGCCGCCGTGGCGCGACCGGCTGTGGCCGTACTCCTGCCGTTGGCGCTCGTGGCGGCGCTGCTGGCGGCCCGCGCGGCGCTGCGGCGGGGCCGGGCCGGGGTGGCCTTCGTGGCGACCGCGACCGCGCTGGCGCTGCCCGCGCCGCTGATCGGGGCCGCGCTCTGGCCCCGGATCCTGGTCTCCACCGCCGACCCGGCGGCGTCGCTGACGGTGGCCGAGGCGGCCGCGAGCCGTCCGACGCTGGCCCTGTTGGGATGGCTCGCGCTACCGCTCCTGCCGGCCCTACTAGGCTTTCAGGCAATGTGCTGGTGGGTGTTCCGGGGACGGATCGACGGCAGGGCACCGGTGTACTGGTGAACCGCCGCCCGTTCGACCCGCGTCTGCTGCGTCGGGTCCCCGCGGCCCGGCGCGACCTCGCCGTGCTCGCGGTGCTGGGCGGGCTCACCGCGCTGCTGGTGATCGCGCAGGCCACCGCGCTGGCGACGCTGCTCGCCACGGCGTTCGACGGCCGGCTGCACCGGCCGGCACTGGCCGGGTTCGTGGCGGCGGTGGCCGGGCGGGCGCTGGTGAGCTGGGCGCAGGGCACCGTGGCGGCGCGGGCCGCCGCGACGGTCAAGGCGGCGTTGCGCGCCGACCTGCTCGGCGCGGTCGGCCGGCACGGCCCCACCTGGGTCGCCGGGCAGCGGGCCGGGCAGCTCGCCACGCTGGCCGGGCGCGGCCTGGACGCGCTCGACCCCTACTTCACCGGCTACCTGCCGCAGCTCGTGCTCAGCGTCACGGTGCCGGTGGCGGTGCTCGCCCGGATCGTGTTCGCCGACTGGAGCTCGGCGCTGATCATCGCGCTGACCATCCCGCTCATCCCGATCTTCGGCGCGCTGCTCGGCTGGCAGGCGCAGGCCGCCACCGAGCGGCAGTGGCGACGGCTGTCGCTGCTCGGCGGGCACTTCCTCGACATGGTGGCCGGGCTGCCCACGCTGCGCGCGTTCGGTCGGTCCCGGGGGCAGGTCGACGTGGTACGCCGGATGGCCGACGGCCACCGCCAGGCCACCATGAAGACGCTGCGGATCGCGTTCCTGTCCGCGCTGGTGCTGGAACTGGTCGCCACGCTCTCCGTCGCGCTGGTCGCGGTGCCGATCGGCATCCGGCTGCTCGGCGGCGGCATCACGCTCTCCACCGCGCTGCTGGTGCTGCTGCTCACCCCGGAGGCGTACCTGCCGCTGCGGGCCGCGGGCAGCCGGTTCCACGCCAGCATGGAAGGCCTAACCGCGCTGGACGAGGCGCTCACGCTGTCGGCGGCCGACGCGCCCGCCACCACCGAGCCGCGCCATCCGGCGCCGGGCGGCCGCAGCGAGATCCGCTTCGAGGGCGTCACAGTCGCGTACGACCGGACCACGGCGCTGCGCGACGTCACGCTGACCGTCCGGCCCGGCGACCGGGTGGCGATCATCGGGCCCAGCGGCGCGGGCAAGAGCACGCTGCTCAACCTGCTGCTCGGCTTCGTCGCCCCGACATCCGGCCGGATCACCGTCGACGGGGTGGACCTGGCCGGGGTCGACCTCGACGCCTGGCGGCGCGAGCTGGCCTGGGTTCCGCAGCGGGCGCACCTGTTCGCCGGGTCGCTCGCCGACAACATCCGCCTCGGCGCACCGGACACCCCGGATGCCACGCTCGCCGCCGCGGTCACCGGCGCCGCGCTGGACGAGGTGGTGGGCGCCCTGCCCGACGGGCTGGACACCCGCCTCGGCGAACGCGGCCACGGCCTGTCCAGCGGGCAGCGGCAACGCGTCGCGCTGGCTCGCGCGTTCCTGCGGGACGCGCCGATCGTGCTGCTCGACGAGCCGACCGCGCGGCTGGACAGCGCCAGCGAGGCAGTGGTGCTTGATGCGACGCGGCGGCTGGTCGCCGGGCGTACCGCACTGCTCGTCGCGCACCGGCCCGCGCTGCTCGCCGACGCCGACCGGATCCTGCGCGTCGAGGACGGCCGCGTCACCGAACTGCACCCGACCGCCACCGGCCCGGCGGTGCCCCGATGATCCCCGGCGCGGAACGCGCGGTGCTGCGCCTGGCCCGGCCGTACCTGAACCGGCTGCTCGGCGCCGGGCTGCTCGCCGCCGCTACCGAGTTCGCCGGCCTGGCGCTGATGGCCACCGCCACCTGGCTGCTGATGAGCGCCGCCGGCCGGCCGCCGCTGGACCGGCTGACGGTGGCCATCGTCGCCGTCCGGGCGCTGGCCGTCAGCCGGGGCGTGTTCCGGTACACCGAACGGCTCGCCGGGCACGACGCCGTCCTGCGCATGATCACCGACGTACGGGCCCGCGTCTTCGCCACGCTCGCCGCCCGGCGCGAGACCGGCCGCCGTACCGGGGACGCGCTGAGCCGGCTGGTCTCCGACGTGGAGGCGGCCCAGGACCTGCTCCTGCGCGTCCTGGTGCCGGGAGCGGCGGCGGCGCTGGTCAGCGTGCTCGCCGTCGGCGTCGCCGCGCTGATCTCACCGCCGGCCGCCGGCATGCTCGCGATCGGCCTGCTCGTGGCAGGCGTGGCGCTGCCCGCGCTCGCCTCCCGGATCACCCGCCGCGCCGCCGACGAGGTGGCCCCGCTGCGCGGCGCGCTCGCCGTGGACGCTGTCGACCTCACCCACGGCGCCGCCGACCTGGCCGCGTTCGGGGCCACCGGCGCCGCGCTCGCCGCCGCCGACGAGCGGGCCGGACGGCTGGCCCGCCTGGAACGCCGGCTCGCCGCGACCGGCTTCGCGGTGGACGCGCTCGGCGTCCTCGTGGCCGGCCTCACCGCCGCCGCCGTCGTGGCCGTCGCGCTGCGCGCCGACGTCGGCGGCGTGCTCGTCGGCGTCCTCGCGGTCGGCTCGCTCGCCGCCGTGGAGGTGGCCCTCGCGCTGGTCGCGGCGGCCCGTCAGCGCACCCAGTTGCGGGCCGGGCTGGCCCGGGTCGCGGACCTGCTCACCGAGCCCGCCACGGCGACGCCGCGGACCGCGCCGGAGCCCGCGCTCGACGGCCACGACGTGCGGTTCACCGACGTGACGGTCCGCTACCGGGCCGGCGCCGCCCCCGCCCTGACCGGGTTCGACCTCGACCTGCCGGCCGGCCGCCGGGTGGCGGTGGTCGGGCCGAGCGGCGCCGGCAAGAGCACCCTCGCCGCCGTGCTCACCGGCGCGGTACGCCCCGACACCGGCCAGGTCACCGTCGGCGGCGTGCCGGTGTCCGAGATCCCGGCCGAGCATCTGCCCCGGGTGGTCGGCGGCCTGCTCGCCGAGGCGTACGTCTTCCACGCCACAGTCAAGGAGAACCTGCTCCTCGGCCGGCCGGACGCCACCGAGGCGGATCTGGTCGCCGCGACCCGGGCGGCCGGCCTGCTCGACTGGGTACGCGAGCAGCCCGACGGCTGGGACACGGTGGTCGGCGAGCAGGGCGGGCAGCTCTCCGGCGGGCAACGGCAGCGGCTCGCGCTGGCCCGGGCGCTGCTGGCCGCCCCGCCGGTGCTGGTGCTCGACGAGCCGACCGAAGGGCTCGACCCGGCGGCCGCCGACGCGGTGCTGGACTCCACGCTCGCCGCCACCCCGGCCGGGCACTCGGTGCTGCTGATCAGCCACCGGCTCAGCGGCCTGGCCGGACTGGACGAGATCGTGGTGCTCGAGGACGGCCGGATCGCGCAGCGCGGCCGGCACGACGAGCTGGTGGCACGACCCGGCTGGTACCGGGAGCAGTGGCTGCGCCAGGAGGCGGCCGAGCGCGGCTACCTGGCGATCACGCCCTGACACCCGGCCGATCGGGGTTTTCCCTGACGCGGCCGTCGCCCTCCGGTGGCAGGCTGGGCGCATGCGGGTGCATGAGGAGGCAGTGGTCGACCAGCGGCTGCACGAGTTGTCCACGCGGCTGCACGGGCCTAACCGGCTCAAGACCGACCTGCTGACCGAGGCGCGGCACGCGCTGGAGGACGCCGTCGAGGCGTACCGGGAAGGGGGCCTGCCGCGCGCGGAGGCGGAGCGGCGGGCGGTCGCCGAATTCGGCAGTGACCGGCAGCTCGTGCCGGAATTCCAGGCCGAGCTGGCCACCGGGGCGCTGCGCGGGCTGGCGCTGCGCACGCTCCTGATCTCGGTGCCGCTGATCGCCGCCGGTGACCTGACCTGGCAGGGGTCGAGCTGGAGCGGCGGTCCCCCGCCGCCGCAGAGCTACCTGCTGCTCTCCGCCGGGCTGGACGTCATCTGGGTCGTGGTCGCCACGCTGGCGCTGGCCGCGCTGCTGGTCGGCCCGCTCGCCGCCCGGTGGGGGTCGCCCCGGCTCGCCCGCTCGGCCCGGCTGATCGGTTTCGGTCTGACCGGCAGCCTGCTGCTCGGCGCGGTCGCCGGCGGCGCGCTGTTCGGCTGGTCGATCGGGCTGTGGGACGCCGCGCTCACCTGGCCTCCGATGATCATCGGCATGGTGGTGGTCTCCGCGGCCTGGTTCGCGCTGGCCCGGGCGGCCCGCTGCTGGGTGCTCGCCGAGCGGCGGCTGGCCGCCTGAGCGGCCGGGCACCGTCAGGCCGGGGCGGTGGGCGGTTCGTCCGCCCCGAGGAACCGGCCGACTGTGGCGCTGAACTCGCGCCAGCCGGCCCGCTCCCCCGCCAGCGCCCGGCCACCGGCGTCGGTCAGCTCGTAGGTCCGGCGCTCCCGGCCGTTCACCGTGCTCCACGTGCTCGCCACCAGCCCGGCCCGCTCCAGCCGGCGCAGCGCCGGATAGATGGTGCCGGTGGGCAGATCCAGCGTGCCGCCGCTGCGGGCACGCAACGCCTCGATGATCGCGTAGCCGTGCAGCGCGCCCCGTTCCAGCACGGCGAGCAGCAGCGCGTCCAGGTGTCCGTGCAGCGCCTGCGCCTTCATAGGTAGCAACGCTACTTGTCGTGCCGCCGCGACGCCATGGGGTGCGACTCCCGGTCGGAACGGTCGCCCACTAGGGTATGTGCGCAGAGTCACTCGGCAGCGCGACGCCGCCGGGTGGGCAACCCGAACGCACACGGAGGTCAGCGTGGCCCGCCAGTCGCCCCAACGGCCCGACGCCGACGAGCCCGAGCTCGACGACACCGACGCCGCCGCCGCGGCCGACGAGGTCGAGGAGGACCGCCCGCCGGCCGACCGCGCGCTCTGGGAAGAGGTGCGGATCGACCCGGTGGAGATCGCCCTGCCCGCCGGCACCGGCTTCACGCTGCGGGCCTACCGGTCGGCGCGCGAGCTGACCCCGACCGACGTCGCCGAGCGCGACCAGGACGACCCGTTCCTGGCCCGCCGCCAGGTCGTCGAGACCGAGGAGGACGAGGAGGTGGTGATCCTCGACGAGGAGTTCGCCGCCCTCTCCGCCGAGGAGGACGACGAGGACGAGGAGAAGGACGCCAAGTCCCGCCGCAAGGACAAGGCCGACGCCTCGGACGACGACAAGGCCGAGGACGACGAAGCCGAGGACGACGAGGACGAGGACGAGGCGGGCGACGAGGAGGTACCTGTCTTCCTCACCCACAAGGGCCGGCTCCTGCTGTTCAAGACCCCTGAGTCATTGGTCACTTTCATCCGTTCCGGTGCGCCCAACGACCTGTCCCAGCTGGACAGTTGGAACGAACTGTCCGAACGGCTGGAACCGGCCGACATCGCCCCGCTGGACGAGGACACGTACGAGCTCGACCTGGTGGTGGAGAACCTGCGTGGCGGCCACGACGCGTGGGATCACCAGCTGCTCATCGAAGCCGGTGAGATCGCCCGTGACCTGGCGTACGCCCTGCGGCTACCCGCCGTGCTGGACATGCTCTCGGCCGGCTCCAGCCTGGACGACCTGGACGAGGCGCTGCGGGCTTCCGTCAACGGGGGTGTCGGTGGTTTCCTGGGCCGTCGCCGCCTGAAGAAAATCGGGGCACAAACCGCAAGTCTCGGTTGGCGCACCATTGTCGGCAAGATCTCTGCGGTTGTGGACTGGCGCGACTGACCCAGAGCGGGGAGCATCAGTCTCTGGCAGTGCAAGACCTGTGTCCCGGGAGGAGGACGACGCCGTGGCGCTCGTGCGCGTGTACTGCGGTCTGGCCTCGGCAGATCCGGCCGACCGAACGGCTTCGGCCGGAACGACGCTGACGTCCGCTGTGGTCGACGACGCAGGCCGTCTGCTGCACGTCTGCGAGATCGGTGACGATCCCGCCGGTTACGCCCGGCTGGTCGCGCTGCTGGTGGAACGGTCCGGCGGTCCGAGCGGCGCGGCCATCGCCGCCGACAGCGACGACCACATCGTCACCTCTCTGCTGAGCGCCGCCGGCCGGCCGCTGGCGATCGCTGACGACGACTCGGTCGACGACTTCGCCGAGCGCTTCGCCGACGACGACTCCCTGGAGGAGATGCAGTCCCCGCCCGCCGAGCGCCGCGCGGTCGGGCTGGCCCGTGCGCTCCAGGCCGGCGCGCTCTCCGCGGTGACCCTCCCGGCGCCGCGTGAACTCGCCGGATACACGCAGGTCCTGGCCGCGCACGCGGCGCTGGCAAGCGGCCGGCACTCCGCCGCGGTGACGCTGCGCGAGGTGCTCCGCGAGCTCTACCCGGCCGCGCTGCGCGCGTACCCGGACCCCGCCGACCGGGTCGCCCTGGCGGTGCTCGACGCGCTGCCCGAGCCGGGCATGCTCACCGGTCCCGCGGGCCGTGGCGGCCGGGACGGCGCACTGGCCGCCGACGCCGTGGTCGCGCAGCTGTCCGGCGAGGGGGTGGCCGACGCCGACGCCGTCTCCGACGCGGTGACCGCGCTCCGGGTCGCCATCTCCGAGACGCCCCGGCGGGCCACCGTCAACCGCACGCTCACCGCAGCCGTCGCCGAGACCGTCCGGCAGGCCGTCGCCTCGGTGCGGACCTGTGACGCCGGCTGTGACGCGCTCGTCGGCGCGCTCGCCGAGCGCACCTCTCCCGCCCCCGCGACCGGCCGCCGGGCCGCCGCGCGGCGGGGCGAGCAGGTCGACGAGCTGGCCTCGACGCCCGCGGCCGACCTGCGTCCGGTGCGGTCGATCCCGCCGGAGCCGTACCGCGGCCGTCCCGAACCGGCCGGCGCACCCGAACCAGCCGGCGCACCCGAGCCGGCCGGCCGTCGCGGCCTTCCCGAGCCGGTCCCCGGTGGACGACGCAGCCGTCCGGAGCCGGTGTCCGGTCCGGCCGCCACGACGACGCCCCGGCCGCTCGGCCCGCCTCCTGTCGCGCCCGCGCCCGTCACGCCGCCGCCGGTCGCCCCGGCCCCGGTCACGCCCGCCGCTCCGGCGGCAGCACTGGGCCGCCCGGGATCGGTTCCCCCGGCCCGGCCCGAACCGACCGGCGCACCGCTGCCGTCGCGGGTGGACGGCCCCACCAACCGGCCGATCTCCGCGCCGCCACCGCCGCCACCCGGGATCACGCCGATCGCCCCGTCCCCGCGCGGCGCCGTGCCGCCGGCCGAGGCCGGCGAGCCGTTCCGCCCGACGCTCACCACCGCGGCGATCAACAAGGCGCGGGCCGAGCGGCAGCGCACCGTCATCCCGCCCCGCCCGAAGACCAACCAGAACCCGCACCAGGAAGCGCCCACCGGTGGATTCAGCGCCACCGACCTGAGCATCCCGGTGCCGGCCCCGCGCCCGCCCGCGCCGGAGGCGCCGCCGGGCTCCCGCGCGAACTGGCCGCTGGTGAACAACGAGGACGACAGCGCGCGGGAGCGGGAGGGCACCACCTACTCGTACGGGCGGGGCGTGGACGCGCCGAGCGACCCCGGCCGCGTCACCCCGCCGTGGCTCGCCGACGACCTGCCGCAGGAGCCGCCGATGCTGCGGCTCGTGGAGCCGCCGCCGCTCGCCGACCGGGCACTGCGCGACGAGATGAGCCGACCGGCCGACCCCGGCCTGGAGACGCCCCCGCTGCGCCTGGTCGACCAGGGCGACCCGGGTCGCGTCCCGCTTCCCGCCGCACCCGAGCGGCGGCCCGCCCCGAAGGAGCACCGTCCGCCGCCCGTCTCCGACGAGGGTGACGGCGACCTGCTGATCTTCGCGCAGGCGAAGTCCGCCTGGTTCGTCGGGCACGGCGACGAGGCCGACCTGGAGTGGTCGAGCACCGCCGACACCGGCTGGCAGGCGGCCGAGCAGGCGGCCCGCCCGTCCGTGGGCGCGGAGACCAAGGCCGGCCTGCCGAAGCGCGTGCCGCAGGCCAACCTGGTGCCGGGCTCCCCGCTGCGCGAGGAGCGGCCACTGCGGATCGTCCGGAACGCGGCGAGCCTCGCCGAGAACACCACCGGCTACTTCCGCGGCTGGCGGCGCGGCCAGGAGATCGGCGGCTTCGCCGTGGGTGGCCGCCCGGGCCGCGAGGCGGCCGGCGGCTGGGACTTCACCCGCGACACCGGCGACCGCGACGACGACCGGGAGTACGAGTACCGCTCGGCGGGCTACCGCTCCTGACCGGGGCTCGACGGGGTGTTTCATCCCACACCGGGGCGATTTGACGCTGGGCTGGACCGGCCGGGAACATACCCGGCGGACCAGCGGCGGCGCCTGTTCGCCGGGGTGGGAAGGCGATTCCATTGGCGACACCGGCGTTCGACTCCACTGTGCTCACCCGGCGGGGCGTCCTCGCTGCCGCTGCCGGTAGCCTGCTGCTCGCCGGGTGCGCGCCGCAGGGCCAGCGGCCCGACGACGGCCCGTCCAGCAGCGCGCCGAGCGACCAGGACCTGACCGTCGGCGCGAGCCTCGAGCTGACCGGTGCCGGGGCGCTGCTCGGCGTCGCCCAGCGACGTGCCCTGGAACTCACCGCCGACTCGCTCAACCGCACCGGCGTACCGGTCGGGAACCTGGTCCGGTCCGTCCGGCTCCAGATCCTGGACAACGGCAGCAATCCCGAGGTCGCCGCCCGCCATGCCGCCGATCTCACCCGGGCCGGCGCGCAGGCCCTCATCGGCGGTGTGCTCAGCGAGACCTCGGTGGCCCTCGCCGCTGCCGCCCAGCGGGTCAAGACGCCCTTCCTGTCCCTCGGCTACGGTGACCGCATCGTGGCGCCGCTGGACGAGCGCACGTTCACCTACAAGCTCACCCCCGACGCCGTGGACATGGCGCGTCGCCTCGTGGAGCTGTTCGAGTCGAAGCGGATCCGCCGGGTGTCCGTGCTGGCGGCCACCGGGCTGCACGGCGACTCGGGCGTACGGGCGATGCGGGAGGCGCTCACCGAGAGCAGCGTCGACCTGGCCCGCACGGTACGCCTGCCGGCGACCGGCCGGCGCTTCCGTGCCGCCGCCGAGCGGGTCGCGGGCGGCGAGCGGGACGGCGTGGTGGTCTGGGGTACCGCACCCGACTCCGGTGCCGCGGCGCGGGAGTTGCGCGCGGCGGGCCACCGCGGCCCGATCTTCTTCGACGCGGGCGCGGTCGCCGACGACACCGTGCAGGGGGCGAACGCCGACGCCGTGGAAGGCGCGTACGCGGTTCATCCGGCCTGTCTGGACGTCTCCGGGGCCACCGCCACCACGACGGCGCAGCTGGCCCGCCGTGACTTCGTCAACCGCTACACGCAGCGGCACGGCGTCAGCCCGGACTTCGCCCCGTACGCCTCGGACGCGCTCCAGCACCTCGCCACGTCGGCGCGGATGGCGACGAGCCTGGACCGGGGCCGGCTGCGGGCCCTCCTGCAGGCGCAGACAGTCGAGGGCATCGCCGGCGGGTACGCGTTCCGCGCCGACCGGCACGGCGGCATGGAGCCCGACTCGCTCGCCGTCTACCAGGTGTTCCGGGGCACCTGGACCCGGTACGCCTGACCTCGAGCGCCGTCCGGTGACCGTCCCACGTGGAGGGTCACCGGACGATCGCGCAACGTGTCCGACCCCGGACGGCAGGAAGCGCCCGGTGGCCCTGAGGCCGCCGGGCGCTTCCGCGCGTCGGTCAGGCGGGCGCGACGGCCCGCGAGCGCCGCATGGTGAGCACGTACTCGACAAGCGAGATCAGCACGTGCTTCGTGGACTCCCGGTTACGGGCGTCGCACGGCACCACCGGCACGTCGCGGGAGATCGCCAGCGCGTCCCGGACGTCCTGCGGATCGTGGTACTGCATGCCGTCGAAGCAGTTGATGGCCACCAGGTACGGCAGCCGCCGGTGCTCGAAGAAGTCGATGGCGGCGAAGCAGTCGGCGAGCCGCCGCGTGTCGACCAGCACCACAGCGCCGATCGCACCCCGGACCAACTCGTCCCACATGAACCAGAACCGCGTCTGACCCGGCGTACCGAACAGGTACAGGATCAGATCCCGGTCGATCGAGATACGACCGAAGTCCATCGCCACCGTGGTCGTCGTCTTGCCCGGCACCTGCCGGGTGTCGTCGACGCCGACACCGGCGGAGGTCATGATCGCCTCGGTGGTCAGCGGCGTGATCTCCGAGACCGAACCGACCAGCGTCGTCTTGCCGACGCCGAACCCACCGGCGATAACGATCTTCGCCGACGTCACGCGGCCGCTCTGGGCCGGCGGCCGGTGCGACATGTCAGAGCCTGCGAAGTCCACTCAGCACCCTCTCCAGCAGTTCAGTGCCCACCGCGTCGTCGGAGTCGTCCAAAATGGTCGGCTCGTGGACCGCGACCAGGCCGTCCGTCGCCATGTCGGCGATGAGCACCCGGGCCACGCCGAGCGGAAGCTGCATCCGCGCCGCGATTTCGGCGAGCGACTGCACACGTCCGTCACACAACGCGGCGATGTACTGGTGTTCACGACCTTGGCCACCATTGCCAGTGGCAACCGCTCGGCCGCGCACCGTCGTCTCGACGAGTGCCTCCAGGGCGATGTCGAGCCGGGGACGGGTACGACCGCGGGTAACGGCGTACGGCCGGACCAACGCTCCGGTCGGCTCGTCACGATCCGCCATTTCGCCGCTCACCTCCCTCGCACCCGGCACCGGCTCGCCCCGGTGACATCCGTCGCTGTCGTTGTTGTTCCCGCACCTGACCCACCGGCCAGCGCGTCATTCAGCCCATCATCCCCACAGCCGTGCGCGGCTGCGGCGTCAGGGCATCGCCCACCCGGTCCACGAGCAGGGCCATCTCGTACCCGACCTGGCCCACGTCGCAGCTCCGCGCCGCCAGCACGGCGAACGACGAACCGTCGGAGATGGACATCAGGAACAGGAAACCGTTGTCCATCTCGACGACTGTCTGCAACACCGCCCCGCCCTCGAAGCAGCGGGCCGCGCCCTGGGTGAGGCTGACCAGACCGGACGCGATCGCGGCGAGCTGGTCGGCGCGGTCCCGCGGAAGGTCACGGGACGAGGCGAGAAGCAGGCCGTCGGCCGAGACCGCGACCGCGTGCGCCACACCGGGCACCCGGTCGGCGAAGTTGGCGAGCAGCCATCCGAGATCCTGCGTAGTAGTCATCCTTGTTGCTCCTTCTGCCCGCTCCCGGCCACCGGGCCTGAGCCAGACTGCGAGGACTGCTGCCCGCCCGGAGTGCCCTCCGGGCCGGTCGTGTTGCTGTCGGTGTTACGCCCGCGCTGCACGCCCCGATGGTAGGCCGAGAGCAGGCCCCGGACCCCCTCCGGCGTCCGGCGCTGCACCGAGGCAGAAGGCTTGTCGATGCTGCCCGGCACGAGCTGCGCCATCGGCTTCCGCTTCGGCAGGCCCTTCTGGGTGGTCTCCGCAACCGGGACCTCGGTGGCCGCCGAGGCGGCACGCCAGCCGTCGTCGGCCGCCGTCTGCCACGGGGAGGAGGGCTGCGGCGGCGCGGCCGGCTGCCGGGTGGGCAGCCCGCCGGTGTACGCGGGACGCGTGTTCCCGTTCGCCGCGCCGTTGTCACGCGGTGCTCCGCCGGCCGTCGGAGTGTGTGCCATCGGCGTGTTACCTGTCGTTGCGGGTGTCGGCTGCGGCACGGGCCGGCCGGCGGTGTCCACCTTGGCGAACTGCTGGGTGGCGTCGCCACCGTTCGCCGTCGGGGCCGGGGCCGCCGACTCCTCGTTGGGCCCGGGCCGGCGGGTGCGGAACCACGCCGACTCCAGCTCCCGGAAGATCGGCAGCTCCATCGTCTCGTCCGCGTACCGCTGGCGGTTGCCCGGCTGCTGCGGCACGGCCGGTCGTGACGCCGGAGCCGCCGGGGTGGCGGGCCGGGCCTCGGACGGCCGGTCCGCGGGCGGGGCGGCGGCGGGACGGCCGCTCGCCTGCTGCGGGGTGGCCGGCATCTCCGTGCGCGGCACCCGGGGCAGCTCGGTGGTCATGTCCATGCCGCTGGTGGGCCGTTCCGGCGCCACCGGCGCCGGGGTCGGCGCGACCGGGGGCCAGACCGGCGGGGCGCTGACACCCGGTGCGGGCACCGGACGCGCGGGCAGCTGGTTCGCCGGCGGCGCGGAGGCCGGGTGACCGGCGGTGGGCTGACCGGAGACCGGTGCGGCCGACGCGGGGTGCCCGGAGACCGGAGCGGCCGAGACCGGACGGTACGGCAGCGGGTCGCCGGAGACCGGCGCCGCGGAGACCGGGCGGCCCGAGAACGGGTCGCCGGAGACCGGGGCGGCCGAGACCGGGCGGTACGGCAGCGGGTTGCCGGAGACCGGCGCGCCGGAGACCGGGGGCAGCGGCGGCGCCGACACCGGCGGGACCGGCGGCGCGGAGACCGGCGGCGGGCTGTAGGGCCGCGCCTCCGGGCTGCTCGGCAGCTGGCGCGGGATGGCCGGCTGCTGACCGCTGGTGCCCGGGTCGCCCTCGCCCGGGTTGCGCCGCTGCGGCAGCGAGTCCATCGACTGGCCGTTGGAGGGCCGGCCGCCGAAACCGCCGTCCCCACCGGACGGGTTGGCACCGGTCAGGTCGGACCAGGCCGGCATGGCACGGCCGCCACCGGCGTTCGCCGGGGTGCCCGAGCCGTTGCGCGGCGCCGGGTCGAAGGCGCGTCCGCCGAGCGTGACCTGGTTGCCCGAGGAGCCCGGGTGCGGCGCCGGCGGCAGGCTCGGCGGGTTGTTGTTGCCGAAGGCGGCGAGGGCGCCGAACGCGGGCGCCGGACCGCCCTGCTGCGGACCGGCGGCCGGCAGTGCCGGTGCGCCCGGACCACGACCGGCCAGGGCACGCGGCACCAGGACCGAGGTCGGCAGCGTCACGTCGGCGACGGTGCCCCGGTCGGCTCCGGGTCGCAGCTCGACCCGGACGCCGTGCCGGGCGGCCAGCCGCGCGACCACAACCAGGCCCATCATCCGGGAGACCGCGACATCCACCTGCGGCGGCGTGGCCAGCCGCTCGTTGAGGTCACGGAGCTGCTCCGGGCTGATGCCGATGCCCCGGTCCTCCACGTACAGGGAGGCGCGGTCACCGACCCGCCGGGCCTCCACCATGACCTGCGAGTCCGGCGGGGAGAAGGCGGTGGCGTTGTCGAACAGCTCGGCGACGAGGTGCACCAGATCGTTGACCGCGTGGGCGGCGACCTCGATGTCCCTGTCGATCACGCCGAACTCGATCCGGGTGTAGTGCTCGACCTCGGACTGGGCGGCGCGGAGCACGTCGATCAGGGCGGCGGGCTCGCGCTGCACACGGGTGGAGTCCGCGCCGGCGAGGACCAGCAGGTTCTCGTCGTTGCGGCGCATCCGGGTGGCCAGGTGGTCGAGCTGGAACAGCTCGGCCAGGCGGTCCGGGTCCTCCTCGCCGCGCTCCAGCCGGTCGAGGTGGCCGATCAGCCGGTCGACCAGGATCTGCGAGCGGCGGGCCAGGTTGACGAACATGGTCGCGACCGACGCCCGCAGGGCAGCCTGCTCGGCGGCGGTGCGGACGGCCTCCAGGTGGACCGCGTTGAACGCCTCGGTCACCTGGCCGAACTCGTCCTTGCTGCGCACCGGCAGCGGTTCGGCGATCTGGTTCGCCAGCTGGACCGGGGAGAGCTGGCCGGTCACCTGCGGGTCACGCAGCCGGGCGACCGCCTGCGGCAGCCCGTACTGGGCCACCGCCAGGGCGCCCTGGCGCAGGTCGCGCAGCGAGCGGGCCATCGAGCGGGCCACCAGGTACGCGAACAGGATGGCCAGCAGCAGCATGGTGAGCAGCAGGCCGGTCTCCAGGAACACCTGGCGCTGGGTGTCCGACCGCAGCGCGTCGGCCTGCCGGACCACGTTGCCGTCGAGCCGGGACTCAACGGTACGGATCAGCTTGGCGTTGGCGACCATGGTCTGGTCCCACTGGTCCGCCCCGAACGGGGCGTTCTCCATGGAGCCGTTGTTGTTGCCCGAGACGAAACTGGTGAAGCGGTCGGCCTTGCGCAGGTCGGGCCCGGAGACGGTCTGCTCGTAGAACAGCTTGTCGGGCTCGGTGGCGACCGCCTGGAACGTCGCCAGCGACTGCGACTGGCCGGTGCCGCTGGCGATGAACTGCTCGCGCAGCGCGGCGGTGTACTGGTTCTGGGTGAGTGCCTGGTGGACGACCACCCGGCGCTGGGTCAGGTATTCCTTCTGCCGGGCCACGGCGGCCGACGCGCGCATCCGGTCGCTCAGGTCGTTGTTGCCGGCGAGCTGGGTGGCCGAGTCGCGGATCGCGAGCAGGTCCTCGATCAGCTGCCGGTACGCCTGGTCGGCGTCATTGATCTTGAGCTTGCCGTTCAGCACCTGGCTCCGGGTCGCCGGAAGGTCCTTCAGCTGGGTGTCGATCGTGTCCAGCAGCCCGACGAAGTTGCGGGGCAGGTCGTCGATCTCGCCACGCTGCCGCAGGTAGGGCGACTTCGCCTGGTCCACCCGCTGGTTGGCCCGGTTGTAGCCCTCCTGGTACTGCGCCCGGGTCTGGAACTCCTTCGCGCCGAGGAAGAGCACGGCGCCGACCCGCTCGTCCTGCACGGTGTCGACCAGGTCACCCGAGTAGCCGATCAGGTTGGCCAGATCCCCCGCCCGGTTGGCATTGTTGAGCGTCTCCAGGTGGTCGACCAGACCACTGGTGCCCACCACGACCGTGGCGATGGTCGGCACGATCATGATCAGACCGAGCTTGGACCAGATCGGCATGTCGCGCAGCCGACTCATCGGCCGGCGCAGCCGCGACAGGAAGGAGCCCGCCGTCGTTGGCCGTTTGCTCACGTCACCGCCCTCGCATTACCGCGCCCCGCGCCACCCTGAGGGCAACGCCGAGCGACCGACCCGGCGGGTCGGACCTCCGAGATTCCATCACGCCGCTCCGCAAAGAGAAAGACCAGGTTGTCCCTCACCAGAGGTGTGATGAGATGTTGATGCAATTTGATAGCAATCCGTCTGGCCGGAGTCACTGAAGGTAATGGAACACCCGCACCGCGTCGTCCTGCTCGCCGGCCCCTCCGGGTCGGGAAAGTCATACATAGCCCAGCGAACCGGACTTCCGGTGCTCTGCCTGGACGACTTCTACAAGGACGGCGATGACCCTACGTGTCCGCGTCGAAACGGACAGGTGGATTGGGAGTCCCCCTTGTCCTGGGATGCGGACATGGCGGTGCAAACAATCGCCCGACTGGCCCGGGAGGGCAAGGCCGAAGTGCCGGTTTATGCGATCGGCGCGGACCGTCGGGTAGCCACCCGGCCATTCGATGTCGACGGATCGCCAATCTTCGTGGCCGAGGGGATCTTCGCGGCCGAGATCGTGGCCGAGTGCCGGCGACTCGGGCTGCTCGCCGGGGCGTACGCGCTGCGCCGCCCGCGCGGCGCGACGTTCCTGCGCCGCCTCGCCCGGGATCTCACCGAGCAGCGCAAGGCGCCCCGGGTGCTGCTCCGGCGCGGAGTCGCGCTGCTGCGCGCCGAGCCGGCCGTGCTGCGCCGGCAGACCGGGCTGGGCGCCGAGGCGGCCCGGGCCGGACAGGTGCTGCGCGGGGTGGCCGCACTGCTCTCCGGCCACCCCCGCCGGTCGTGATCAGCCGATCATCTCGGCGTACGCCGGCTTGATCACCTCGTCGATGATCCGCAGCCGCTCGTCGAACGGGATGAAGGCGCTCTTCATCGCGTTGATGGTGAACCACTGGAGTTCCTTCCAGCCGTAGCCGAAGGCCTCCACCAGCAGCGCCATCTCCCGCGACATCGAGGTGCCGCTCATCAGCCGGTTGTCGGTGTTCACAGTCACCCGGAACCGCAGGTCGCGCAGCAGACCGATCGGGTGGTCGGCGATCGAGGCCGCCGCTCCGGTCTGCACGTTCGACGACGGGCACAGCTCCAGCGGGATGCGCTTGTCCCGCACGTACGCGGCCAGCCGGCCCAGCACCGGCGGGTTGCCCGGGGTGATGTCGTCGACGATGCGGACGCCGTGGCCGAGCCGGTCGGCGCCGCACCACTGGATCGCCTGCCAGATGGACGGCAGGCCGAACGCCTCACCGGCGTGGATGGTGAAGTGGAAGTTCTCCCGCTGGAGGTACTCGAACGCGTCCAGGTGCCGGGTGGGCGGGAAGCCCGCCTCCGCGCCGGCGATGTCGAAGCCGACCACCCCGGTGTCGCGGTGCCGCACGGCCAGCTCGGCGATCTCCTGCGAGCGGGCCGCGTGCCGCATCGCGGTGAGCAGCGTGCCGATCCGGATCGGGGTGCCGGCCTCGGCGGCCAGCGCGCTGCCCTCCCGGAACCCGGTGACCACCGCGTCGACCACCTCGTCCAGGGTCAGGTTCTGCTCCAGGTGCTGCTCCGGCGCGAACCGCACCTCGGCGTAGACCACGCCGTCGGCGGCCAGGTCCAGCGCGCACTCGCGGGCGACCCGGCGCAACGCGGCAGGGGTCTGCATGACCGCCACCGTGTGCGCGAACGTCTCCAGGTAGCGCTCCAGCGAGCCGGAGTTCGCCGCCTCGGTGAACCAGACACCGAGCGCCGCCGGGTCGGTGGTGGGCAGTTCGTGACCGACCTCAGCGGCCAGCTCGACGATCGTCGCGGGCCGCAGGCCGCCGTCGAGGTGATCGTGCAGCAGCGCCTTCGGGACCTTGACGATGTCCTCGTACGAGATTGCGACCATGCTCAGACCCTAGTCACCCCCGGTACGGGCGTGGCGGTGGACCGGGCCGGTTCAGGGACGCCAGCCGTACACCCGCTCCACCGCGAGCCGGAGCACCACCCGCCCGTCGGCCACCATCGCGGCCCGGTACTCGGCCCAGTCCGGGTGCTCGCCCCGGATCCGGCGGTAGACCTCGACCAGTTCCTCGACCGTGGCGTCGTCGGTGGCGGCGGCCGGCGGGGTGAGCGTCACGGTGCCCTCGGCGACCGCGTACGCCCCGCCGTCGGCGGTGGTCACGTGGAAGCTGGCCCGGGGGTCGCGGCGCAGGTTGCGCACCTTCGCCCGGTCACCTGTGGTGGAGCAGCGGATCAGGCCCGGCTCGGCCAGGTAGTCGAGGTTGGACAGCTGGGGGCGGCCGTCCCGGCGCAGCGTGGCGAGCACCCCGCGCCCGCGCTCGCCGAACAGCTCCCACAGCCGGGCGTTCACCGCGCTCACCGCGCCACTCCGGTCCGCAGCGGCGCGAGCGCGGTGGCCAGCCGGGCGAGCCGGTCGAGCATCAGCGCGGCGGCCTCCTCGCGGCCCGGGTCGGGTCGCAGCTCGCCCGCCTCGTCCAGCGCCTGCCGCAGGAAGACGACCACCTGGTCGTTGACCGGGGTCATGTTCAGCGTGGTCACCACCTGCTTGATCATCTGCACCGCGCGCAGGCCCCCGGAGGTCATGCCGTAGCTGACGAAGCCCACCGGCTTGTGCTGCCACTCGTGGTAGAGGTAGTCGATCGCGTTCTTCAGGGGCGCGCTGAAGCCGTAGTTGTACTCCGGCATCACCAGGACGAAGGCGTCCGCGGCGTCGATCTCGGCGCTCCAGGCGCGGGTGTGCTCGTGCAGGTAGACCCGCTCGGACGGATGGTGCGGCTCGTCGTGGAAGGGCAGTCCGACGTCGGCCAGGTCGAGGAGGCGTACCTCGTCGAAGCCGGCGTGGCGGACGGCGGCGGCGGTGAACCAGTCACCGATGCGGCGGCCGACCCGGCCGGGGCGGGTGCTGGCGACGATGACGGTCAGGCGGGGCATGGTGAGGTCACTCCTGTCGGGACGGCGGCCGGGGCGGTGAGCCGGGGAACGAACCAGGCGACGATCGGCCCGATGCCGATCGCGTAGAGCAGGGTGCCGGGGCCGACGGCGCCGCCGAGCAGCCAGCCGACCGCCAGCACCGTCACCTCGATCCCGGTGCGGGCCGGGCCGAGCGGCAGGCCGCGGGCGGCCAGGCCGGTCATCAGCCCGTCCCGCGGGCCGGGGCCGAGGCGGGCACCGAGGTAGAGCGCGGTGGCGAGGCCGTTGAGCAGGACGCCCGCGACCAGCAGGCCGATCCTGCCGGCGAGCGGGTCCAGCGCCGGCAGCACTGCCAGCGTCGCGTCGAGGGCCAGGCCGACGAGTGCGACGTTCGCGACGGTGCCGATGCCCGGGCGCTGCCGCAGCGGGATCCACAGCAGCAGCACCAGCAGCGCCACTCCGTTGACCAGCAGACCCATCGGCAGGCCGGTGCGGTCGGCGAGGCCCTGGTGCAGCACGTCCCAGGACGCGAGCCCGAGGTCGGCGCGGACCATCAGCGCGACGCTGACGCCGAACAGGGCCAGGCCGGCGACCAGCCGCACCAGCCGCGACGGCAGTTTGGTTGACATGTCATCAACCTAGAGCCCAACTTGGTGACATGTCAACAACACCGGTACGATCGCCGCATGGACGAACCGCGCTGGCTGGACGAGCAGGAGGACCGCGCCTGGCGCGGCTACCGCCGCATGCGCCGCCTGCTCGACCTGGAACTGGCCCGGGAGCTGATGCAGGACGCCGGTCTCTCCGAGCCGGACTACGACGTCCTGAGCGACCTGTCCGAGACCCCGGAACAGCGGCTACGCCTCAGCGAACTGGCCGACCGGATGCTCTGGTCCCGCAGCCGCCTGTCCCACCACATCTCCCGGATGCAGCAACGCGGCCTGGTCACCCGGGAGGAGTGCGCCACCGACGGCCGCGGCTCGGTCGTCGTCCTCACCCCGGCCGGGCGCCGGGCCGTCGAGGCCGCCGCGCCCGGGCACGTCGCGGCCGTCCGCCGGCACCTGATCGACCGGCTCACCCCGGCCGAGGTGGCCGCGCTCGGCACGCTCAGCCAGCGGGTGATCGACCACCTCACCGGCCGCCCGGCAGCGGAGGGCTGAGCCGTGGACGATCGCATCCTCGCCCGGCTGCGCTGCCCGGTCTGCGCCGAGCCGCTCACCGGGACCACCGCCGGCACCGCACGGGCACTGCGCTGCCCGCGCGGGCACAGCTTCGACATCGCCCGGCAGGGGTACGTCAACCTGCTCACCGGGCGCGCCCCGCACACCGGGGACAGTGCCGAGATGGTCGCCGCCCGCGCCGGCTTCCTCGCCGCCGGCCACTACGACACCGTCGCCGCCGCGCTCGCCACCACCGCGGTACGCGTCGCGGGCGTCGACCCGTACCCCCTGGTGGTCGAGCCCGGCGCCGGGACCGGGCACTACCTCGCGGCGGTGCTGGCGGCGCTGCCGGACGCCGCCGGCCTGGCCCTGGACGTCTCCAAGCCGGCGCTGCGCCGCGCGGCCCGGGCGCACCCGCGCGCCGCCGCCGCGCTGGCCGACACCTGGCAGCGGCTGCCGCTGGCCGACCGGTCCACCGCCGTGCTGCTGAACGTGTTCGCGCCGCGCAACGGCCCGGAGTTCCACCGGGTGCTCGACCCCGGCGGCGCGCTCCTGGTGGTCACCCCGGCCGCCGACCACCTGACCGAACTCGTCGACGCGCTGGACCTGCTGCGGGTGGACCCGGACAAGGCCGACCGGGTCGCCGGCAGCCTCGGCGCCCACTTCACCGAGGAGTCCGCGACAGCGCACCGGGCCCGGCTCGCGCTGACCCGCGCCGAGGTCAGCACGCTCGTCGGGATGGGACCGAGCGCCTGGCACGCCGACCCGCAACGGCTCGCCGCGCGCATCGCCGCGCTGCCCGAGCCGGTCCCGGTCACGCTCTCGGTCCGGCTCGGCGTGCACCGCCCGCGCTGACCCGGCTCAGGTGGAGAGGTCGACCTCTTCCCAACCCGGCGGCTCGTCGTGGTACGGCCCGCGCAGCACCACCGCCCACTCCAGCGCCCACCGGCGCTGCCCGATCGCGTTGGCGTCCACCAGCCCCGGCAGCGCGCGCCCGGCCTTCTCGGTCTCCAGGTACGCCCAGTCCAGGCAGTAGTGCAGGTCGAGCAGCGCCGCAGCATCACCGGGGTGCTGCGGCGCGGCCAGGATCCGGGCCCGCCACTGACCGAACGTCTCCCCCGCGACCAGGTTCGGCATCCGCTCGACCAGCCGCTCGTCCACCGGCACCGTCGGGTCCAGTTCCTTCGCCAGCCCGAGCACCCAGGCCAGCGAGAACAGCGCGTCGTGGTGCAGCACGAACGACCTGTGGTCGCCCCGGCCGCCCATCACGAACTGCCACTCCGGCGGCGTCACCGAGTCGACCAGGTGCGACTCCAGCAGCCAGCTCATCGCCGCCTGCGCGGGCATCCCGAAGCAGCGGGCCAGGATCACGTGCAGCACCGCGATCCGCGACTCGATCTCCGGGGTCGGACGTAGCTCGATCTCGTCGCCCGGCTCCCAGACCAGGGGGAACTGCGGCGGTGGAAGCGGAAGACCCAGCCGGGACAACTCGTCCAGGCTCGCCTCCCGGACGGCCCGGGGATCGGGAGCGGGTACGCGCACGGTCAAGCCCCTGTCTGCTCACCTCGGCTCGTCGCCGGCCGATCCCCCCTGGCCTGGGAGGATAGCGGCACCGGCCGGGCCGGCACCATGGCCGGTCCCGGTCAGCCGATCCGCTCGACGACCAGTGGCGTCGCGTCCGGCGCGTCCGGCGCGATCCGCACCGCGCGGCGCGCCTCGGCCAGCGCGGCGGGCATCCGCTCGGCGTGTTCGGCCCGCAGCTCGAACAGCGGGTCGCCGACACGTACCCGGTCACCGCGGCGCTTGTGCAGCACCACGCCGGCCGGGATGCTCACCGGGTCCTCCTTGCGGGCCCGGCCCGCACCGAGCCGCCAGGCGGCCACCCCGATCGCGTACGCGTCGACCTCGGCGACCCAGCCGTCCTCGGTCGCGGTGACCAGCTCGACCTCGTTCGCCGTGGGCATCGGGGCGTCCGGGTCACCGCCCTGCGCCCGGATCATCGTGCGCCAGGCGTCCATCGCCCGCCCGTCGCGCAGCGCGGCGGCCGGGTCGGCGTCCGGCAGGCCGGCCGCGTCGAGCATCTCCCGGGCCAGCGCCAGCGTCAGCTCCACCACGTCGGCCGGGCCGCCACCGGCGAGCACCTCCACCGACTCGGTCACCTCGACCGCGTTACCCACTGCGAGGCCGAGCGGGGTGGACATGTCGGTGAGCAGGGCGACGGTCCGTACGCCGTGCGCGCCGCCCAGCTCGACCATGGTGCGGGCCAGCTCGCGGGCGTCGTCGACGTTCTTCATGAACGCGCCGGAGCCGACCTTCACGTCGAGCACCAGCGCGCCGGTCCCCTCGGCGATCTTCTTGCTCATGATCGAGCTGGCGATCAGCGGGATCGCCTCGACCGTACCGGTGACGTCGCGCAGCGCGTACAGCTTGCGGTCGGCCGGGGCGAGCGCGTCGCCGGCCGCGCAGATCACCGCGCCCACGTCGCGGAGCTGGGCGATGAACTCGTCGTTGGTGAGCGCCGCCCGCCAGCCCGGGATCGACTCCAGCTTGTCCAGCGTGCCGCCGGTGTGGCCGAGGCCCCGGCCGGACAGCTGCGGCACCGCCGCGCCGCACGCGGCCACGAGCGGGGTCAGCGGCAGGGTGATCTTGTCACCGACGCCGCCGGTGGAGTGCTTGTCCACCGTCGGCCGGGACACCGGCGACAGGTCGAGCCGCTCGCCGCTGGCGATCATGGCGGCGGTCCACCGGGCGATCTCCGGCGCGGTCATGCCGCGCAGCAGGATCGCCATGGCCAGCGCCGACATCTGCTCGTCGGCGACCAGACCCTTGGTGTACGCGTCGACCACCCAGTCGATCTGCCCGTCGCTCAGCACACCCCCGTCCCGCTTCGCCCGGATGACGTCAACCGCCGTAAAAGCACTCACTTCTCAAGATCCAATCAATTTGATCGCGCGTGGCCGCACCGACCCGCGAACGGTGACCGTCGAGGAATCGGGCCGACCGTGACCGGCGGAGGGATCAAGCCTGACCGCCCGGAGCCGGTCACGGTCGGCCCGATTCCCCCACCTCAACCACCCCAACGAACCGGAATCTCCGTAGGCGGCTCACCCTCACCAGCCCAGAAGATCGTCCCCGAGGCGTCCACCACAACCACGCGCGGCGTCCGCGCCAGCCCCCACGCGATCGCCTCGGCCGGGTCGTCCCAGGTCGAGCCCTCCTCCAGCACGCCGGTCTCGGCGTCCTCGGTCTCGCCGGACGACCGCTCCCAGTACGTCGTCCAGACCTGCTGCCCGGCCGACAGGTCGGGGTGCACGAACACGGTGCCCCGGCCCCGCCAGGCGGCCAGCCGGTCCGGCACCACAGGCACCGGATGCTCGCCGGTCACCGCCTCGATGTCGGCCACGTCGAACGCGTGCGGCAGCAGCTCGGCCATCCGCAGCGGCCCGCCCTTCGCCTCGACCAGGCACTCCGGCCCGCCCTGTTCCCAGAGCAGCTGCCGGCACCTGCCGCACGGCATCAGCGGCTCACCGGTGGCGTCGACGCAGGACAGCGCCACGATCCGGCCACCGCCGGTCGCGTGCAGCTGCGAGACCACGCCGCACTCGGCGCAGAGCGTGACGCCGTAGCCGGCGTTCTCCACGTTGCAGCCGACCACGACGCGACCGTCGTCGACGAGCGCGGCGGCACCCACCGGGAACTTCGAGTACGGCACGTAGGCGTGCCGCATGACCTCGGTGGCGGCGGTACGCAGCCGCTCCCAGTCGATCTCCATCACGACTCCCATTCTGCCCAATTCAACGCCGATCGGTCGCGGACGCGGCCGGAGACGACGGTGCCCGGCGGGTCGCCCCGCCGGGCACCGTGTCGCGCGGGCGGTCAGCCCTTGATGTACGGCTTGCCGTCGGCGGCCGGCGCCCGGACCTTGCCGACCAGCCCGGCCACGGCCAGGATCGTCGCCAGGTACGGCAGCATCGCCAGGAACTGGCTCGGGATGCTGCTGCCGATCGCACCCAGGTAGGTGGCGAGCTGGTCGGCGAAGCCGAAGAACAGCGCCGCGAGCAGCGCACCGGTCGGGCTCCACCGGCCGAAGATCAGCGCGGCCAGGGCGATGAAGCCCTTACCGCCGATCATGTTCTTGGTGAACGAGTAGAGCGCCAGCGTGTACGAGGCGCCGCCGACGCCGGCCACCAGACCGGCCAGGATCACGTTGCGGTAGCGCAGCCGCAGCACCTTCACGCCCAGCGTGTCCGCCGCGGTCGGGTGCTCGCCGACCGAGCGGGTCCGCAGGCCCCACCGGGTACGGAACAGCGCCAGGTGGATGACCAGCACCAGCAGCAGACCGAGGTAGAGGAAGATGTTGCCCCGGAACAGCGCCGGACCGAGCAGCGGGATGTCGGACAGCAGCGGGATCTCCCAGTTGCTGAACCGGGGCGCGCTGTTGTACTTCGCCGCGTCGGTCTGCATCAGCCGCTCGTAGAGGAAGCCGGTGATGCCGACCGCGAGCAGGTTGAGCACGATACCCATGACCACCTGGTCGACCAGGTAGCGGATGGAGAACACGGCCAGCAGGAACGAGATGAACGCGCCGCCGATGGCGGCGGCCACCAGACCCACCCAGACGCTGCCGGACATGCTGCCGAACAGCGCACCGGAGAACGCGCCCATCAGGAGCTGGCCCTCGATCGCCACGTTCACCACGCCGGAACGCTCGCAGAGCACACCGGCGAGCGCACCGAAGATCAGCGGAAGAGCCAGGATGAACGTGCCGCGGACGACGTTCACCAGCGGCATGAAGTTGCGCCCCTCGGGCGCGGCGGAGACCTGCCAGCACAGGAAGCTCAGCACGAAGGCGACCAGTCCGGCGCCGAGCAGCAGCATGAACCAGCGCTTGGGCACACCGGCCAGCAGCGCGCCTCCGGCCGCGGCGGTGATCAGCCCGAACAGGATCGCGCCGACCGTACCGTTGATCTCCAGGGCGGCCCCGCCCTCGGTCTCGCTGAGCGTGAACCGCGCGTGCTGGTCGGTCGCGAGCGCGCCGAACAGCACCGCCGCGAGCACACCGAGCGACAGCAGGACCGCGCCGATCTTCCGGTTACGGGTCCAGAAACCCTCGTCGACCGCGGTAACGGCGACCTCGGGGACAGCGGTGGTGGACATGCTCACCAGCCCTTCGCGAGGCTCGTCTGCAACCGGGCGGCGCGGGCCGCCCGGAGCTGGAAGATCGTCTTCACCAGGGCAGGCGCGGCGATGAAGATGACGATGAGCGCCTGGAGCACGGTGACCAGTTCCAGCGAGATGCCGGAGTAGGACTGCATCCGGTTGCCGCCGGCCTGGAGCGCGCCGAACAGCAGTGCGGCCAGGAGGACGCCCCACGGCTTCACGCGGCCGAGCAGCGCGACCAGGATGCCGTCGAAGCCGATCTGGGCGATCACCAGCGGGGTCAGCGCGGTGGCGGTGGTGCCGAGCACCATGGTCGAGCCGCCGAGACCGGCAAGCATGCCGGCGAACACCATCACCAGGACGTACGTCTTGGTGACGCTGATGCCGGCGGTCCGGGCCGCGTCCGGGTTCGCGCCCACGGCCCGCAGCTCGAAGCCGAGCGTGGAGCGGTTGAGCAGCCAGGCGATGAACCAGGTGGCCGCCACCGCGAGCAGGATGCCGGCGTGCACCCGCAGGTCGTCGCCGAGCAGGCGGGGCAGCTGCGCGGTGGACTCGACCGGCTTGCTGATCGCGTCCGACCGGTTGGGGTTCTGCACCCCGTTCTGGACGATGATCCAGGACAGGAAGTAGACCGCCACGTAGTTGAGCATGATCGTGTTGATCACCTCGTGCGCGCCCGCCCGTGCCTTCAGGATGCCGGGGATGAAGCCCCAGAGCGCGCCGCCGAGCGCACCGGCGATCAGCGCCACCAGCAGGTGCACGACGGGCGGCAGCGGCAGCGCGAAGCCGGCCACGGCGGCCAGGATGACGGCGATCGTCGCCTGGCCCTGGGCGCCGATGTTGAACAGGCCGCCGCGGAAGGCCAGCGCCACCGACAGACCGGTGAAGACGAGCGGCGCGGCGTAGGTGAGCGTCTCCGAGATCGGGCTCAGGGCGGCGGTGAAGCCGACCGCTTCCGGGTCGAAGATCGCGCCCTTGAACAGGTTCGCGTACGCCTCGCTGACCACCGTCCAGCTGGCGTTCAGCGCGTCCGAGGGGCGAGCCGTGATGTAGCTGTAGGTGGCGAGCACCTCCGGGTCGGACACGATGATCAGCACCGCGCCGACCACCATGGCCAGCAGCACCGCGAGCACCGTCACGGTGAACGTGTTGGCCGCCCAGAGGTTGTCCAGGAACATCCGGCCCATGCCGGGACGGGACTCCCCGGCCGGCTCCGGCCTCTTCGCGGTCGCGGTGGCGGGCACCGTCTGCTCGGTGTCACCGGCCGGCTGCGTCGGCGTCGCCCGGGCCTCGCTCAGCGACTCCTGCGCCTCGGTCGCCGGCTCCTTGTCCGGCGAGCCCGAGACGGGGTTCGGGTTGGTCATGCCTCGTCCTCGTTGCCAGGGCCGTCCTCGGTCGCGGTGGGGGCGTCCGGGGTGGCGGCGTCCGGGGTGATACCGGCCATCAGCAGGCCGATCTCCTCGCGCGGGGTGTCCGGGCCGACGACGCCGATGATCCGGCCGCGATACATGACCGCGATCCGGTCGGCCAGGCCGATCACCTCGTCCAGTTCGCTGGAGACCACCATGACCGCGGTGCCGATGTCCCGCTCGCGGATGACCCGGCTGTGGATGAACTCGATCGAGCCGACGTCCACGCCCCGGGTGGGCTGGGCGGCGATGAAGAGCTTCAGCGGCCGGGACAGCTCCCGGGCCACGATCACCTTCTGCTGGTTGCCGCCGGAGAGTGTGCCGACCGCCGCGTCGGCCGAGGAGGTACGGACGTCGAACTGCTCGATCCGCTCCCGCGCCGACTTGGCGATGGCGTCGGGCTTCAGCGACAGGCCCTTGCCGAACGGCGGCCGGTCGTAGATGTCCAGCACCAGGTTCTCCGCCACGGAGAACTCCTTGACCAGGCCGTCCACGCTGCGGTCCTCCGGCACGTAGCCGACGCCGGCGCGGAGCACCTTCTTGGTCGACCAGCCGTGCGTCGGCTCGCCGTCGAGGCTGATCGTGCCGGCGAGCACCGGGCGCAGGCCCATGATCGCCTCGATCAGCTCGGTCTGGCCGTTGCCCTGCACGCCCGCGACGCCGAGCACCTCGCCGGCGTGCACGGTGAGGTCGACGCCGTCGACCGCGCGTACCTGCCGGTCGTCGTCCACGACCAGGCCGGAGACCTCCAGGACCGGCTTGCCGGGGGTGGCCGGCTTCTTGTCCACTGTCAGCCGGACGCTGCGGCCCACCATCAGCGCGGCCAGTTCATCCCGGCTGGCGCTCGGCTCGGCGGTGCCGACGGTCTTCCCGCGCCGGATCACCGTGATCCGGTCGGCGATCGCCTTCACCTCGCCCAGCTTGTGGGTGATGAACACGATCGACTTGCCGGCGGCCTTGAGCGACCGCATGACGGTGAGCAGTTCCTCGGTCTCCTGCGGCGTGAGCACGGCCGTGGGCTCGTCGAGGATCAGCAGGTCGACGTCGCGGGTGAGGGCTTTGACGATCTCCACCCGCTGCTGGATGCCGACCGGCAGGTCCTCGATCACCGCGTCCGGGTCGACCCGCAGGTTGTACCGCTCGGACACCTCGGCGACCTCGCGCCGGGCCCGCCGCCGGTCGAGGATGCCGGCGAACGGCCCCCTGACCTGCTCGGCGCCGAGCATCACGTTCTCGGCCACGGTGAAGACCGGCACCAGCATGAAGTGCTGGTGCACCATCCCGATCCCGGCGGCGATCGCGTCCGACGGACCCTTCAGCTTCAGCGGCTTGCCGTCGACCAGGATCTCGCCCTCGTCCGGCTGGTAGAGGCCGTAGAGCACGTTCATCAGGGTCGACTTGCCGGCGCCGTTCTCGCCGAGCAGGGCGTGGATCTCTCCAGGCTCCACCGTCAGGTCGATGTGGTCGTTGGCGACCAGATCACCGAACCGTTTGGTGATGCCGCGCAGTTCGAGTCTCAGCGCAACCTCCTGGAGTGCGAGCGATGGTGCAGCGTAGCGATCTGCCGCGCCGCCACCGCGCCGGGTGGGGGTGTGAGGGGATTCAAGGTGATCGGCCGCCCCGGCGCTGGGGTGCGGACCCCGTTGCGCCGGGACGGCCGGATCGTCATGCCTGGTGCCCGCCGGCCCCCGCTGCCGATGATCGCACCGTGGGGACCGGCCGGACGGTCACTTGGTCGGCTGGGCCTTCGAGGTGACGGTGATGGTGCCGGCGGCGATGTCCGCCTTGATCTTGTCGACCTCGGCCTTCAGGTCCGCCGGGACCTTGCTGTCGAAGTCGTGGTACGGCGCGATCGAGACGCCGTTGTTGGCGAGCGTGCCCACGAAGCCCGGGGTGGACGCCAGCTTCTCGCCACCGGCGGCCTTCAGCGTGGCCTCCTTGACGGCGTCCGGGATGTTCTTGACCACGGTGGTCAGGATCGCCGCGCAGTCCGGGGTGCTCTCGCAGCCGTCGATGTCGACCCAGACGACCGAGTACTTGCCGCCCGAGGCCTTGGCCGCGGAAGTGGTGCCCAGACCGGCGCCACCGGCGACCGGCATCACGATGTCGGCGCCCTGCGCGACGAGCGCGTCGGAGACCTTCTTGCCCTCGTCCTGCTTCTCGAACGAGTTGGCGAAGGAGCCCTTCTGGGCGGCCTTGTCCCAGCCCAGCACCTGGACGTTCTTGCTCTTGGCCTTGTTGTAGTACGCCACGCCGTCGGCGAAGCCGTCCATGAAGATGGTGACCGGCGGGATCGGCAGGCCGCCGTAGGTGCCGACCTTGCCGGACTTGCTCATCCCGGCGGCCAGGTAGCCGGCCTGGAACCCGGCCTGCGCGGTGTCGAACTGCATCGGGTAGACGTTCGACACACCCGGGTTGGCGTCGACGATCGCGAACTGCTGGTTCGGGTTCTTCTCAGCCGCGGCCTTGGTGGCGTCCGACATCAGGCCACCGACGGCCAGGATGAAGTCGCACTTCTGGTTGACGAACCCGGTCAGGTTGACCTCGTAGTCCGCCTCGGCCTTCGACTGGACGTACTTGATGTCGATCTTGTCGTTCTCCTTCTGCGCCTCCTGCAGGCCCTTCCAGGCCGAGGCGTTGAAGGACTTGTCGTCGACGCCGCCGACGTCGGTCACCATGCAGGCGCTGAACTTCTTGCCGCCGTCGCCGCCGGCGTTGTTGTCGTCGTCCGGAGCCTCACCACAAGCGGCAGCGCCCAGCACGAGTCCACCCGCCGCAATGACGGAGGCAATCCGCATCCCACGCACAGAGCGCAAGACGTCTCCTTCCCCTTGCACCCCGCGTCGTGCGCGGTGTGCAGCCCTTTCGCCGGCCTGCGGTGTGCCGCCGGCGTCCCACGTTACGGACGGGAGCGTACGCCCGCGCCCACCCACCGGCCGACAATCGTGCACGACTGTTGAGCGTCCGTTACCCCGGCGTAACCCTTGGGTGGGGCACGTCACTTCTCCGGCCGGTAGGCGTGCGCGGTGGTGTCGCGAACGTCCGTTTTCCCGAGCTTCCCCGACTCGCGGCGAACTAACGCCAGAACACCGCGACGGCCGCGTTGACCAGCGTCAACCCGACGATCGCGAGGAAGTGGCCACGGTTGACGGTCTCCCGCTTACGGGAGAAGAAGACCATGACGAAGATGAGCAGCGCGAGCACCAACTTGGTAACAAGTTTCGCCGGGGCGGGCTCGTCCCCGTCGCGCAGCGGAGCGGACAGCCCGATGCCGGTGAGCACCTGGATGATCGCGCCCCAGAGCATGGCCGCGTTGATGCGCAGCTTGCCGGTGACGTACTGGGCGATCCCGCCGCCGAGCAGCAGCGCGAAACCGATCAGATGGACGTAGAGAAGAATCAGTCGAAGAGCTTCCACGCGCCCCATCCTCTCCCATCAACGACGCAACGTAGTAGCCACCCCGCCGACCTGCCGTCATACCGTGACCACCCTCCCCCGCGATCTTGCAGTTTCCGCCCCGGCATCCGGGACGAAAGCCGCGCGACACGGGCCGGAACCGCAAGATCGCGGGGTGGGGACAGGGGTCAGCGGAGGCGCCAGACCTGGAACGTGGGGCCCTCGGCCGGGAGGGTCACCGTGCCCTCGGCGTCGGGGTGGAGGGCGGGGGCGTTGCCGTAGACGTTGTCTGCGGCGCCCACGCCGGTCAGGCGGACCGGGGTGCCTGCGGCGCGTCTCGCCAGCACCAGCACCGTCGACGTGGCCGACTCGCGCAGGAAGACGAGCGTGTCCGCGTCGGCGTGCACCCACCGCAGGCCGCCGTGCCGCAGCGCCGGCTCGTCGCGGCGCAGCGTCAGCAACGACCGGTACGCCTCGAACGTGCGCCGGTCCCAGCTCTCCGGCCGGTGCCACGGCATCGGGGTACGCGAGCCCTCCCCGTTCGTACCGGTCAGGCCCAGCTCGTCCCCGGCGAACACCACGGGCGTACCGGGCATGGTGGCGAGCAGTCCGGCCGCGACCTCCTGCCGGGCCGCGTCGCCGACCACGGTGCGGATCCGGGCCGAGTCGTGCGAGCCGAGCAGCTGCCACGAGTGCGTGTACGACCGCCAGGACACCAGCGACCGGTAGACGTTCATGGTGGCGAGCACCGCGCCCGCGTCGCGCCGCCGTACCCCGCCCGGGGTGCCGAGGAAGTTCGGCACCGGGTCGTCGCCGTGGCGCAACCAGGACCAGACCGGGTCGGTGAAGCCGACGTAGTTCATCGTCCCGTGCCAGCCGTCGCGGTCCAGGTCACCGGTGTGGTCGTGGCCGTGCTCGGCGAGCAGCAGCCCGTCCGGCCGGGTTTCGGCGACCACCTCGCGCAGCAGCCGCGCCACCTCGTGGGTGTACGCGTCCGCACCCCGCCGCCCGGTCATGTTCGCCACGTCGACCCGCCAGCCGTCCAGCCCGTACGGCGGGCGCAGCCAGCGGCGCAGCAGCGAGTCCTCGGCGGTGGCGAACCGGCGGCGCAGTTCCGCGCTGCTCCAGTTCAGCTTCGGCAGCGACTTCACCCCGTTCCACGACTCGTAGTCCGAGCCGGGCAGGTCGAAGTAGTACAGCTCGCGCTCCGGCGCGTCGACGTCGGAGACGGCGGCGGTGAACCAGTTGTGGGCGTCGCCGGTGTGGTTGCTGGTGATGTCGCCCACCAGCCGCCAGCCCCGGGCGTGCACCGCGTCGGCGAGCCGGGCCAGCGCCGCGTCGCCGCCGAGCAGCGGGTCCACGGTGTCGAAGCTCGACGCGTCGTACCTGTGGTTGGAGCGGGCCGGGAAGACCGGCGTGAGGTAGACGGTGTTGACGCCGAGCCGGTCCAGGTGGTCCAGGTGTTCGGTGACGCCGTCGAGGTCGCCGCCGTAGAACTGGCGGGGCGTCTCCGGGCCGCGACCGACGACCGGGGTGTCCCAGTCGCATCCGATGGCCCAGTCCGGCACGGTCCGGCCGTCGGCGGCGGCCGAGCGGGCGAACCGGTCCGGGAAGATCTGATAGATCACCGCGTCCCGCGCCCAGGCCGGCGGCGGGGCGTAGCTGACCAGCTTGAAGTCGCCGTTGTCCGGCACGTCGTGCCCGGCCAGGCCGGCGGCGTTGAGCCATCGGGTGCCGCGTTCGCCGTCGAGCAGGAAGCGGTAGTTGCTGACCGGGTTGCGGACCTCGACGTCGGCCCGCCACCACACGTCGCCGTTCTCGGTGCGGTCGACCCGCGCCTCGGCGAAGCGCGGCTCGCCGTCGCCGGTGGTGCGGACGTGCACCTGGGAGACGCCGGAACCGGCCGGCACCCGCACGAAGACGGGGACGGTCTGGCCGAGCGCGGGCTCCTGCTCCGGGACGTAGGTGGCGGAGCCGTCGTGGTGCGGCTGAAGGGACATGGCGCTGCCTTTCGCGTCGTACCGACAGGGAGAGGGGGCGGGCACCCGCCGCGGCCGGTTCACCCGACCGCGGCGGTCCGCCCGAGAACCGCTCCGGTGTACGCCGACACGACGCCCTTGCCGCAGCGTGAGCCGAGGAGGCTCAGCCCTTTACCGCTCCGGAGGTGAGCCCGGAGACGATGTAGCGCTGGAGCAGTTGGAACACCAGCACCGTCGGGATCGCGGTGAGCAGCGTGCCCGCCGCGAACATCCCGAAGTTGTTGTTGCGCTCGCCGGCCACCAGGCCGTACATGCCGACCGCGAGCGTCTTCGCCTCGGGTTCGGTGAGGAACACGTTGGCGATGATGAACTCGTTGATCGACCCGATGAACGCGAGCAGGCCGGTCACCGCCAGGATCGGCGCCACCAGCGGCAGCATGATCCGGAAGAAGACCTGCACGTGCGACGCGCCGTCCATGGTCGCCGACTCGTCCAGCTCCTTCGGCAGCGTGTCGAAGAAGCCCTTCATCAGCCAGGTGTTCGCGCCCAGCGCGCCACCCATGTAGAGCAGGAACAGGCCCCACGGGGTGTTGAACCCGATCGACGGGTAGAGGTCGGTGAGCGTGGTGAAGATCAGGAAGATCGCCACGATCGCCAGGAACTGCGGGAACATCTGGATCAGCAGCAGCGCGAGCAGGCCGACCCGCCGCCCGGCGAAACGCATCCGCGAGAACGCGTACGCCGCGAGCGACGACAGGAAGATCGACGCGAAGCTGGCCACGCCCGCCAGCAGCAGCGAGTTGAGGAACCAGTGGGCGAACGGGGTCTGATCGAACAGGTTCGTGAAGTTCTCCAGCGACGCCCCGGTCGGCAGCAGCTCGGTGGAGGAGAGCGTGCCGAGCGGGTTGAACGCCGCCGAGATCACGAACAGGATCGGGAAGAGGCTGAACGCCACCGCCAGCACTCCGACCACGTGCCGCCAGCCGACCTGCGCGAACCAGCGTCCACGCGACCGGCGGGCCGGCCCGCGGGTGGCAGTGGGTGCGGGCGTCTCCGCGATGGTGGTCACGAGTACACCTCCTCCTGCTTGCGGGTCCGCCGGAAGCTGATCGCCGAGACCGTCGCCACGATCGCGAAGATGAAGATCGAGACGGTGGCGGCCAGGCCGAACTCGGCGCCCTGTGCGCCGAACGCGAGCCGGTACGTGTAGGTGATCAGCAGGTCGGTGGCACCGTTACGCGGGTTGTCCGGCGCGAACGGTCCGCCCTCTGTGGTGAACAGGATCGCGTTGACGTTGTTGAAGTTGAACGCGAACGACGCGATCAGCAGCGGCGAGAGCGCGACCAGCAGCAGCGGCAGGGTGACCGCCCGGAACGACTGCCAGGGCGACGCGCCGTCGACCGAGGTCGCCTCGGTCAGCTCCCGTGGGATGGCCTGCAACGCGCCGGTGGCCACCAGGAACATGTACGGGTAGCCGAGCCACAACTGCACCAGCAGCACCGCGATCCGGGCCGACCAGTTGCCGCCGAACCAGTCGACGTTCAGCCCGAACAGGTTGTTGAGCAGGCCGAAGTCGGTGTTGAACATGTCCCGCCAGATCAGCAGCATCGCGAACGACGGCATGGCGTACGGCAGGATCAGCAGCACCCGGTAGAAGTTCGTCCCGCGCATCCGGGGTGAGTGCAGCGCGAGCGCGATGGCCATGCCGAGCAGGAACGTCAGGCCGGTGGAGCCGATCGCGAACGCGAAGTTCCAGGCGAGCGTGCCGAAGAACGGGCCGGAGATGTTCGGGTTGGTGAGCACGGTGCTGAAGTTCTTCAGCCCGACGTTGACCTTCCAGCCCTGGGCGAGGCGCTCGCCGTCGGCGGCGACGAAGGAGCCGGACTTCTCGTCGGCGGTCCACGTCTTGCCGGTCTCGCTGTCCTTGACGCAGTCGCACCCGGCGTCGTACGCCCGGACGGCCTTGCCCTCGTACGCCCGGGTCAGGCCGTTGGAGCGGATGGCGCCGTCGTCGGTGGGCACGATCAGCGCGGTGATCGCGTCGCTGCGACCGCTGGCCTGCCCGATGTTCAGCAGGGTGTAGCCGTCCGCGGCGGTGATCTTGCCGCTGAGGCTGCTCACCTCCACGTCGGCGGCGTCGAGCTTGCGCAGCCCGTCCGCGTCGCCGGCGAAGACGTCCTTGGTCTTCGGGTCGCTGAGCAGGAAGATCAGCGAGCCGGTCGCCGGGTCGCCCTTCGTGGCGATGGTGAGGTTGTACTCGGTCGAGCCGGGCACCTGCTTCACCGACGAGGTCTGCACGGCGACGATCGCCTCGTCCTTGCTGCCGCGGTGGCCGTCGCCGAAGTTCGTGAACGCGGTGCTCGCGGTGTAGAGCACCGGGAAGACCTGGAACGCGATCAGGAACAGCGTGCCGGGGACGAGGTACTTGGCCGGGATGTGCCGGCGGCTCAGGTAGAGGTAGAACAGGGCGGCGGTGGTGACCGCCAGGACGCCCAGCGCGAGCCAGTGTTCGGCCTCGATGAGCGGGAAGGCCGCCCAGATCGCGATCCCGGCCACCAGGCCGAGCAGGACCACCTTGACGACGAGGCCGGTCGCGGTGATCGGCGCGTGTTGCCGCGCGGTACGGGACGTGCGCGGGAGCCCACGGCGTACGGGCTCCCGGCCCGGGGTCTGCGGTGCAGACCCCGGGCCGGACAGCGGCGTGCTCATTACTTGATCTGACCCTGGATGGTCTTGCCGGCGGCCGTGATCGTCTTGGCCGGGTCGGCGCCGCCGATGATGGCGGCCTCCGCCTTGCCGAACGGGTCCCAGATCGCGGCCATGGCCGGGATGGCCGGGAGCACCTGGCCGTTCTTGCCGGCCTCGGAGAACTTGGCCAGGTCCGGGTCCTCGCCCTTGACCTGGTCGAAGGCGGCGGTCAGCGCCGGCGGGCGCGGCTCGGCCTTGTACAGCGCGACGGCCAGCTCGGGCTTGGTCACGTAGTTGGTGACGAACTCCTGGGCCAGGGCCTTGTTCTTGCCCTTGGAGGCCACGTAGAACGCCTGGACGCCCACGAACGGCTGGGCCTCCTTGCCGCCGGCGAAGCCGGGGACCGGGGAGATGTCGTAGGAGATGTTGGCCTTCTTGGCGTCGGCCACGGCCCACGGGCCGGAGACCAGGAACGCGCACTTCTTGCCGGTGAAGGTGGCGATGGAGTTCTCGCCGGTGATGGAGCGCTTCAGCGCACCCTCGCCCTTCTCACCCAGCTTGGCGATCTTCTGGAAGGCAGCGATCGACTCCGGCTTGCCCACGCCCAGGTCCTTCGGGTCGTAGTCGCCGTTCGCCGCGGTGCCGAACAGGTAGCCGCCGCCCGAGGTGTAGAGCGGGTAGATGTGGTACGCGTCGCCGTTCTGGCCGGACTGCAGGCACAGGATCTCGCTGGCCTTCTTCTCCGCCTTGAGCTTCTTGCCGGTGGCGACGAGGTCCTCGATCGTCTTCGGCGCCTCGGGGGCCAGCTCGGTGTTGCGGATCAGCGCGACGTTCTCGGTGGCGTAGGGCACGCCGTAGAGCTGGCCGTTGAACGTGACGGCCTTGATCGCGGTCTCGTTGAAACCGGACTTCTGCTCGGCCGCGAGCTGCACCGGGTCGATGGCGCCGTTCTGGACCAGGTTGCCGATCCAGTCGTGCGCGCCGACCACGACGTCCGGGCCGCTGCCCTGCTGCGAGGCGGTGACGAAGTTGGTCTGCAGGTCCTTGGAGACGGCCTGGACCTCGACGGTCACGCCGTTCTCCTTGCCGAACTCCTCGGCGAACGGCTTGAGGGCGGCCGTGCGCTTGTCGTCGGCCCAGATGACCAGCTTGCCGCCGGTCGCCTTGGACTCGCCGGCGGCCGGCTTGTCGTCGCTGCCGCTGTCACCACAGCCGGAGGCGGCGAGCGCCAGGCCGAGGACGGCGACCACACCCGCGGTACGGATGCGCATCGGTACTCCTGTCGTCATGGCGGCCCGCCGGGGGAAGGGCGGCCCGCCAGTGGAAACCTCTGAAAGTTCTTGCTGACCGGCGCCGAGATGCTGCGCCGCTGCTCTCGCATGTTGCGGGGACGTTAGCAAGAGGTTGCAGAGAATGGAAGGGCTTGCAGAAGTGTACGCAAGACTTTGCCGTTGGGCTAAAGTGCCGCACATGCGCGCTCGACTGTCCGACATCGCCCAACAGGCTGAAGTCAGCGAGGCCACGGTGTCGCGGGTGCTCAACGACCGCCCCGGTGTGGCCCCCGAGACCCGGCAGGCGGTTCTCACCGCCCTCGATGTACTCGGCTACGAACGGCCCGCCCGGCTGCGCAAGCGCAGCGCCGGACTGGTCGGCCTGGTCGTGCCGGAGCTGGACAACCCGATCTTCCCGGCGTTCGCCCAGATCATCGAGTCCGCGCTCGCCCCCACCGGCTACACACCGGTGCTCTGCACGCAGACCCCGGGCGGCGTCCGCGAGGACGAGTACGTGGAGATGCTGCTGGACCGGCAGGTCTCCGGCATCGTCTTCGTCTCCGGCCTGCACGCCGACACCGCGGCGGACCACGACCGCTACCGCACGCTGCTGGCCCGGCCGCTGCCGATCGTCATGATCAACGGGTACGCCCCGGGCATCCCCGCGCCGTTCGTCTCCTGCGACGACAGGGAGTCCGCCGAACTCGCGGTCGCCCACCTCGTCGCGCTCGGGCACCGCCGGATCGGCCTGATCACCGGCCCGGACCGGTTCGTGCCGGTGCAGCGCAAGGTCGCCGGCTACAAGGCCGCGATGGGGCGCCTCACCGACATCACCTCCGACGAGTTGGCCGAGCTGACCGAGCTGTCGCTGTTCGGCGTCGAGGGCGGCGAGGCCGCCGCCGGCCGGCTGATCGAGCGCGGCGTGACCGGACTCGTCTGCGGCTCGGACCTGATGGCGCTCGGCGCGATCCGGGCCGCCCGCCAGCGCGGCCTGTCGGTGCCCGGCGACATCTCCGTGGTCGGGTACGACGACTCCCCGCTGATGGCGTTCACCGACCCGCCGCTGACCACAGTGCGCCAGCCGGTCGCCGCCATGGCGGTGGCAGCGGTGCGGGCCCTGGTCGACGAGATCAACGGGCACCCCTCACCGAACTCCGAGTACCTGTTCCGGCCCGAGCTGGTCGTGCGTGGCTCCACCGCGGTGACCCGCCCCGCCGACCCCCCGAAGCGCCAGCGCCCCGCCACCCCCACCCCGCCCCTCCCCATCCCCGCCTGACCCCCGCGCACCTCCCCTCCGCACCCTCCCCGCACCCCTCCCCGCCTCCCGGTTGATCAAGGAGTTCGCGTCCAAGTCGACCTCCCTCCCGGACACAAACCCCTTGATCACCGCCCCGGTCCAGCTCGACCCTCGACGCGTCGATCATGAAGTTGACGGCGACAAATCGGACGCCAAACACCGCCAACCTCATGATCACGCGAGCCATCCCGGCCGCGCTCACTCCGCGCGCACTCCTCCTTGATCACCGCCTGCGGGGCGGGTCGGTCCGGCGGGGGCGGCCGGGTTGGGGTGGCGGGTGTGGGTGTCTCGGGATTCGGGAGAGGGCTCTGAGGTGACGGCGGGTGATGGCTGTCATTTCTTGCGCAAGGAATGCTTGACTCTTGCAGGGCCGTGGCGGCATCCTTCTCAGACACCCTGCGCCGCACCAGAAGCCGCCACAGAACGGGATCGACAGCGATGACCTCCGCCCCCAGCACCACCCCGCGCACCGCCGACGACGACTGGTGGCGGTCCGCTGTCGTCTACCAGGTGTACGTCCGCAGCTTCGCCGACGCGAACGCCGACGGTGTGGGTGACCTCCAGGGCATCCGGCAGCGCCTGCCGTACCTGCGCGATCTCGGCGTGGACGCGCTCTGGCTGACGCCGTTCTACACCTCGCCGCAGGTCGACGCCGGCTACGACGTGGCCGACTACCGGGACGTCGACCCGCTGTTCGGCAACCTGACCGACTTCGACGAGATGATCACCGACGCGCACGCGCTCGGCCTGCGGATCATCATCGACATGGTGCCGAACCACACCTCCAGCGCGCACCCGTGGTTCACCGCGGCGCTCGCCGCCGGACCCGGTTCGCCGGAGCGTGAGCGCTACCTGTTCGCCGACGGCAAGGGCGAGCAGGGCGAGCTGCCGCCGAACGACTGGGAGAGCATCTTCGGCGGCCCGGCCTGGACGCGCGTGGTCGACGGCCAGTGGTACCTGCACCTGTTCGACCCGGCCCAGCCCGACCTGAACTGGCGCCACCCGGAGGTGCGGGCCGAGTTCGAGGACGTGCTGCGCTTCTGGCTGGACCGGGGCGTGGACGGTTTCCGGATCGACGTGGCGCACGGCATGATCAAGGCCGAGGGCCTGCCGGACGTCGGCTTCAACTCGATAACCACCGGCCAGCGCCAGTCCGAGCTGCTGGGCAAGGGCCGGCTGCCGTACTTCGACCAGGACGAGGTGCACGACATCTACCGCGCCTGGCGGCCGATCCTGGACAGCTACCCGGGCGGCCGGATGGCCGTGGCCGAGGCGTGGGCCGAGACGCCGCAGCGGCTGGCCCGCTACATCGGCCCGGACGAGCTGCACCAGGCGTTCAGCTTCGACTTCCTCGACGCCACCTGGTCGGCCGACTCGTTCCGCAAGGTGATCGACACGGCGCTGGCCGAGTCCACGATCGTGGGCGCGCCGACCACCTGGGTGCTCTCCAACCACGACCGGCAGCGGCACGTCACCCGGTACGGCGACGGCGAGGTCGGCCTGCGCCGCGCCCGCGCCGCCGCGCTGCTGATGTTCGCGCTGCCCGGCTGCGCGTACGTCTATCAGGGCGAGGAACTGGGCCTGCCGGAGGTGCTGGACCTCCCCGACGAGCTGCGTCAGGACCCGGCGTTCCGGCGTACCGGGGAGAGCCGGGACGGCTGCCGCGTGCCGATCCCGTGGGGCGGCGAGCTGCCCCCGTACGGCTTCGGGCCGGACGGCAGCGAGCTGAGCTGGCTGCCGGCGCCGGCGACCTGGCGGTCGCTGTCGGTGGCCGCCCAGACCGGTGCCGCCGGGTCGACGCTGGAGCTGTACCGGGCCGCGCTGCGCATCCGGCACGAGCATCCCGCGCTGGCCGGCCTGGACGGCATCACCTGGCTGGAGACCGAGCCCGGCGTCCTGGCGTTCCGCCGCACCGCCGGGGACGCCGAGGTGACGTGCGTGGTGAACATCAGCGGCGCCGAGGTGACGGTGAGCGGCCACGGCCGCCCGCTCGTCGCCAGCGCCGACCTCACCGAGCGGGGCGACGGGTACGTCCTGCCGGTGGACGCGGCTGCGTGGTTCGAACGGCGCTGAGCCGGGTAACCCGCCAACGACCTGGCCGTCCGTTGTGCCCCGCGCCGACGGGCGGCTGGGCTGCCGACCCCTTGTGGTGGGGGGTGAGGTGGCCCCGGCCCCTCGGGATGCGCTCCCGGGGGGCCGGTGTCCATCGGGGAGCACGGGGTACCACCGGGGGATGACCGCACACGTGGCGCAGTACACCCTCGACGTCACCGACCTGGACCTGATGGCCCGGTTCTGGTCGGCCGCCCTCGGCTACACCGTCTCCCAGGGCGGCGACGGCAACGCGAAGCTGTATCCGCCGCCCGGACGGGCGGGCCCGACCGTCTGGTTGCAGGGCTGCGGCACGCCGAAACCGGGCAAGAACCGGCTCCACCTGGATCTGGTCGCCGACGGCGGCCAGGCCGCCGAGGTCGACCGGCTGATCGGGCTCGGTGCGCGACGCGCCGACGTCGGCCAGACCGGCGCGGAGGGCTTCGTGGTGCTCGTCGACCCGGAGGACAACGAGTTCTGCGTGCTCGACGGGCCGCCGCGCTGAGCGTCCTCAGCCGCCCTTGGCGGTGAGCAGCGCGGCGATCCGGGCGAACCCGGCCCGGATCTCCTCCCGGTCGGGCGCCTTCGCCGGCTCGGGCTCCGGCTCACGCTCGGCGGCCAGTTCCAGCTCCTCGTCGATGACGTCCTCGAAGTCGCCGTAGAGGTCCGCCTGGTCGATCTCGGCCGCCTCGTCCTCGGCGGCGATCTGCGCGGCGGCGATCTCGCCGCGGATCTCCTCCGGCGTGAGCGCCGGCAGCAGCGGCTCCACCACCGCCATCAACTGCTCGTCGGCCACCACCGCCTCGGCGAGCGCCAGCGCGTGCGGTCGCTCGTACGGGCCGCAGACCACCGGCTCCCAGTCGTCCTCGGCACCGAGCGGGCCGAACGTGATGATCCACGGCAGGCCCCGGATCGGGGAGTCGTCCGGCAGGTCCAGTGTCACGAGTGCGCCCACCGGCCCATCATGGTCGCCGCGCGTCGGCCCGGGGAACGCAAACATCGGACTCTCCCCGCTTCGGGGACCACGCTCAGCCACGCGTACCGGCATCGAGCGCCGCACGGACCAGCGCGACCGCACGGTCCGGTGGGACGCCCAGGCGACGCGCCTCGTCGGCGTACCCGGCCGCGGCCCGCTGCAGCCGGTCGGTGGCGTCGTCCCGGCCGGGAGCCACCACCGTGCCGTGCCGGCCACGCGTCTGGACCAGCCCGGCGCCCTCCAGTTCCCGGTACGCCCGCGCCACGGTGTTCACCGCCAGCCCCAGGTCGGCGGCGAGCTGCCGCACGGCCGGGAGCCGGGTGCCCACCGGCAGCCGCCCGTCGCCGATGCGCGCGGCGAACTGCGCCCGCACCTGCTCGTACGGCGGCACCGCCGAATCGGCGTCGATCCGGATCCGCGCGCTCATCCCGCCCCTCCCGGCGTCCCCGGTTCGGTTTCCTCGTCGAGCACGTCCGCCTCCACGTCCACCTCCCGGGCCCCGCCCTCGGCCAGGTCCACCACCCGGCCGTACCGGCTGGTGGCGGCGAGCGCGGCGCCGAAGAGCACCAACTGGTTGAGCAGGTAGAGATAGAGCAGCAGGCCCACGGCGGTGGCGACCACGGTGTACGCGGGGTTCCGCTCGGTGCGTACCACGTAGTAGCGCCCCACGGTGTTGAGCAGGGTGATCCCGACGGCGATGGTCAGAATCGCCGGGCGCAGCCGGCGCCGGCTCATCCGCAGCCGGGGCACCGCGAGCAGCAGCGCGGCGGCGAGCACGGCGTTGACGAGCACGCTCAGCACCGCGCTGACCGTGGTCAGGCCCACCGAGCCGGTGCTGCGCAGCAGGAAGCGCAGCAGCGACTCCAGCGCGTCCACTGCGGCGACCGAGACGAACAGCAGCACGAAAACCGCGACCAGCACGCCCAGGTCGACCAGGCGCCGCACCACCAGGTTGCCGGGCTGCTGGTTGAAGCCGTACATCAGCCGCTGCGAGGAGCGGATCGCCTCCACCCAGCCGATGCCGGTGAAGACCAGGATGACCAGGCCGACCACGCCGACGGTGCCGCTGCTCTCGGAGATCTGCGCCGGGTCGAGGAAGGGCAGGTTCTCCTCCAGGAAGTGCGCCGCGCCGCGACTGATCTCCTCGTTGTCCCGCAGCACCGCGCCGAAGATCCAGTAGGCGACGAGCGCGAGCGCGAACACGGCGAAGAAGCCGTAGTACGCGATGGCGGCGGCGAGCCGCCCGGCGAGCAGGTCGGCGTAGAGCGTCCCGGCCCGCCAGACGTGGTCGAAGACCGACGAGCGGCTCCGGGCCGCGTCGATGCGGCGCCCCACCGCCGCCTCGATCCGGCCGAAGACGTTCACCCCGTCATCCTCGCCGATCTCCGCCCGTGACGGAGGTGGCCCGGCCGGTCGGATGTTCAGCTCCGGCCGCCGAGCCGGAAGTCGCGGCGGGGCTGCCACCGGGTCGCCCCGCTGTGCGAGAACAGCGTGAACGCGTCCACCTGGAACAACGCGGAGAAGTCCGCCAGATCCTCGTACGCCTTGTCGAGCACCTCGGGTGGCACGTCCTGCGCCACCGTGACGTGCGGGTGGTACGGGAAACGCAGCTCGCGGCGCAGCTCGGGAGCGGAGTTGATCGCGGCGGCCAGCAGTTCGCACTCGCTGATCCCGGCCGCCACGGCCACGAAGACCACCTGGGTGACCGGGCGGAACGTGCCGGTGCCGCGCAGGTGCAGCGTGAACGGCAGGTGCGTGGCGGCGACCCGGGCCAGGTGCTCCTCGACGGCGGGCAGCGCGCGTACCGGGATCTCGGTGGGCCCGAGGAGGGTGACATGCGCGGGGACGGCGAGCGGGTCGCCGGCCTCGACCCGGCGGCGGGTGAGCATCCCGCCCCAGGGCTCGGGGACGTCGACCGCGATCCCGATCTGGATCGTGTCCGCGCCGCCCGGCGCCGTGTCACTGCCCGCCACGTCGCGCGCCACCCCTCCGGCCACCGGCTGCGTC
This sequence comes from Micromonospora sp. CA-248089, assembly GCF_050948515.1. Classification (NCBI taxonomy): domain Bacteria; kingdom Bacillati; phylum Actinomycetota; class Actinomycetes; order Micromonosporales; family Micromonosporaceae; genus Micromonospora; species Micromonospora sp. CA-248089. The sequence goes on along the minus strand of NZ_CP192016.1, from coordinate 784,453 downwards.
ACCCGTCTCCGCCCGTCCGGGCCGTTACTCGAACCGCACCGGAGGGAAGAAGCCGACCCGCTCGTACACGTCCCGCAGCGTCCCGGCGGCCACCGCCCGGGCCTTCTCCGCGCCCCGCACGAGCAGTTTGTCGAGCTGGGCCGGGTCGTTGAGGTAGGCGTTCGTGCGTTCCTGGATCGGCGTGACGAACTCCCGCACCACCTCGGCGAGGTCCTTCTTCAGGTCGCCGTAGCCCTTGCCGTCGTACGCGGCGACCAGGTCGTCGATGGACCGGCCGGACAGCGCGGAGTAGATGGTGAGCAGGTTGCTGATGCCCGGCTTGCCCTCGGCGTCGAAGACGATCTCGCGGCCGGTGTCGGTGACCGCCGAGCGGATCTTCTTGGCCGAGCGGGCCGGGTCTTCCAGCAGGTCGATGATGCCGGCCGGGGAGGACGACGACTTCGACATCTTGGCCGTCGGGTCCTGCAGGTCGGTGATCTTCGCGGTGTCCTTCACGATGTGCGGGGCGGGCACGGTGAAGGTGCGGCCGAACAGCGAGTTGAAGCGCTGCGCCAGGTCGCGGGAGAGCTCCAGGTGCTGCCGCTGGTCCTCGCCGACCGGCACCGCGTTCGCCTGGTAGAGCAGGATGTCCGCGGCCTGGAGGATCGGGTACGTGAACAGGCCGACGCTGGCCCGCTCGCTGCCCTGCTTCTGCGACTTGTCCTTGAACTGGGTCATCCGGCCGGCCTCGCCGAAACCGGTGATGCAGCCGAGCACCCAGGCCAGCTGCGAGTGCTCGGGCACCTGCGACTGCACGAACAGCGTGCTGCGCTCCGGGTCCAGGCCGAGCGCGAACAGCTGCGCGGCGGCCACCCGGCTGCGGCGCTTGAGCACCTTGGGATCGTGCCCGGCGGTGATCGCGTGCAGGTCGACGACGCAGTAGTAGGCGTCGTGGCTGTCCTGCAACGCCACCCAGTGCCGCAGCGCGCCCAGGTAGTTGCCGAGGTGGAACGAGTCGGCCGTCGGCTGGATGCCGGAGAAGACGCGCGGGCGGGCGGGTACGTCGGACATGGCGGCAATTCTGTCAGCAAGCCCCGGCGTCCGTCATGACGGGCCGGTGGATCGGGCGGGTACGGGCGGAAGCGGACCGTTCACCTCACGCCGGGGCTCGGGCAGCCGCGCGGCGGAGACCGCCAGGCGGGACACGCGGCGGCCGTCGAGCGTGAGCACCCGCAGCAGCCAGCCCGCCGGATCGGCGGGCACCGATCCGGTGGCCGGGTCGAGCGCCACCGGCACCTCGTCGCCCGCGACCGGCAGCCGGCCCAGCGCGGCCATCACGTACCCACCGACCGTCTCGTACGGCCCGGCGGGCAGCGACACCCCGGTGCGCTCGGCGAAGTCGGTCAGGTTGAGCCGGCCGTCGACGACCGCGGGCAGGCCGGCGGGTTCCGGTTCGAGCGGGCCGTGCTCGTCGTCCCGGATCTCCCCGACCAGCTCCTCGACCAGGTCCTCGCAGGTGACGATGCCGGCCGTGCCGCCGTACTCGTCGACGACGACGGCCAGGTGGTGGCCCTCCCGGCGCATCTCGGTGAGCGCCGCCAGCACGCGCTTGCTGTCCGGCAGGCGTTTCACCTCCCGGATCAGCTCGCCGACCAGCAACGGCCGGTCCGCGTCCGGACGCAGCAGCACGTCGCGCAGGTGCACCAGGCCGACCACGTCGTCGTGGGTGCCGTCGACCACCGGGTAGCGGGTGTGCGGGTCGGCCCGGACCAGCCGCTGCGCCTGTGCCAGCGGGAGCGCGGCGCTGAGGAAGACCACCTCGGTGCGGGGCACCATCACCTCGCGGACGAGCCGGGCGCCCGCGACCAGCACCTCGTCGATGATCCGCCGCTCGTCCGGGTCGAGCAGGGTGTTCGCCGCGACCAGGTCCCGCAGCTCGGCCTCGCTGATCCGCTCCCGCCCGGCGGTGGGGCTGGCCCCGAGCAGGTCGGTGACCAGGCGGGTGGCGCCGTCGGCACCGCGCACCACGAGACGGGCCACGGTGCGGGCCAGCGGGCCGGGTTCGCGTCGGGGCCGCCCCGACGGTCGCCGCCGGGGCCCGGGACCACCACCCTCCCGCATGAGAAGGATGGTAGACAGCGACCACCGTGCGCTCGGGCGAATGTTCGGATCTGTTCAATCGTGAAGGATTATGATGGAATGGAGGGCGGCTCGACTCGACAGCCGCGACACAGCCCCCGGCCGTAGGGTGAGCGCGGGACGGCCGCCGCGGGACGCGGCCCAGGCAGGAGGACCGACGTGAAACTGCTCGTCACCGGCGGCGCCGGCTACATCGGCAGCGTGGTGACCCGGATGCTGCTCGACCACGGCCACCAGGTGACCGTGCTGGACGACCTGCGCACCGGTCACCGGGAAGCCCTCGCCCCCGACGCCACCCACGTCGAGCTGCCGGTGCACGAGGCCGCCCAGGTGCTCACCCCCGACGCCGGGTTCGACGGCGTGCTGCACTTCGCCGCCCTGATCGCCGCCGGCGAGTCGATGATCCGCCCCGAGCTGTACTGGCACACCAACACCGTCGGCTCGATCGCGCTCATCGACGCGGTCCGCGCCGCCCGGGTGCCGCGGATGGTCTTCTCCTCCACCGCCGCCGTCTACGGCAACCCCACCGAGCTGCCCATCCCGGAGACCGCCGTCAAGGCCCCCACCAGCACCTACGGCGCCACCAAGCTGGCCGTCGACATGGCGCTCACCTCCGAGGCGATCGCGCACGACCTGGCCGCCGTCTCGCTGCGCTACTTCAACGTCGCCGGGGCGTACCTGCGCGACGGGCAGGCCATCGGCGAGCGGCACGACCCGGAGACGCACCTCATCCCGATCGCGCTCGACGTGGCCGCCGGCTGGCGGGAGAAGCTCCAGCTGTTCGGCGACGACTACCCCACCGTCGACGGCACCTGCGTCCGCGACTATATCCACGTCGAGGACCTGGCCCGCGCCCACCTGCTCGCGCTCGACGCCGCCACCCCGGGCCGGCACCGCATCTACAACCTGGGCAACGGCAACGGCTTCACCAACCGGCAGGTGGTCGACGTGGTCCGCGAGGTCACCGGGCATCCGGTACCGGTCGAGGTGGCCCCGCGCCGCGAGGGCGACCCGGCCGAGCTGGTCGCGTCCTCCGCGCTGGCCCGCGACGAGCTGGGCTGGACGCCGGCCAAGCCGACCCTGCACGACATGGTCGGCGACGCCTGGGCGTTCTACCGCGAGCACGTGGCGGGCCGGCCCTCATGAGCGTCGCCGACCGCGCCACCGCCGGCTTCCGGCAGCGGTACGGCGCCGAGCCGGCGGGCCGCTGGGCGGCTCCCGGCCGGGTCAACCTGATCGGCGAGCACACCGACTACAACGACGGCTTCGTGCTTCCCTTCGCGCTGCCGCTGCGTACCGTGGTCGCCGCCGCGCCCGCCCCCGACGGGCGCTGGACCGTCTGGTCGGAGCTGGACGACGAGCCGGTCGAGTTCGGCGCGGCGGAGGCCGACGAACCCGGCCGGGTCGACGGGTGGGCCGCCTACGTGGCCGGGGTGGTGTGGGCGCTGCGCGCCGACGGCCACGACGTGCCGGGCGCGCGGCTCGCCGTGGCCTCCGACGTGCCGGTCGGCTCCGGGCTCTCCTCGTCGGCGGCGATCGAGTCGGCGGTGCTGGCTGCCCTGGTCGACCTCGGCGGGCTCGACCTGCCCGCCGGTCGGTGGCCCCGGCTCGCGCAGCGGGCCGAGAACGACTACGTCGGCGCGCCCACCGGGATCATGGACCAGTCCGCGGTGATCCGCGGCCGGGCCGGGCACGCCCTGTTCCTCGACTGCCGCACCGAGGAGATCGAGCAGATCCCGTTCGACCTGGACGACGCCGGGCTGGCCGTGCTGGTGATCGACAGCCGGGCGCCGCACCGGCACGCGGACGGCGAGTACGCGGCCCGGCGCCGCAGTTGCGAGCAGGCCGCCGCGACGCTCGGGGTGACCGCGCTGCGCGACGTCGGCGTGGCCGACCTCGACAGCGCGCTGACTCGCCTCGACGACGACGAGACCCGCCGCCGGGTGCGGCACGTGGTGACCGAGAACCAGCGGGTGCTCGACACCGTCGCGCTGCTGCGCGCCGGGCGGGTCCGCGACACCGGTCCGCTGCTGACCGCCTCGCACGCCTCCATGCGCGACGACTTCGAGATCACCGTGCCGGAGATCGACACCGGGGTCGAGGCCGCGCTGGCCGCCGGGGCGTACGGCGCGCGGATGACCGGCGGTGGCTTCGGGGGCTGCGTGCTCGCCCTGGTCGACGCGGGCGCCGCCGACGCGGTGGCGGCCGCCGTCACCCAGGCGTACGCGACGCGCGGCTTCACCGCCCCCGGCACGCTCACGGTGCTCCCGGCCGGCGGCGTCACCCGGCTGTAAGGAAGGGCCCCTTCTTAACGCCTGCGGTAGAGGAAGGGCCCCTTGTTAACAGCAGCTGTCAACAAGGGGCCCTTCCTTGCACGCAGGGGTCAGCCGGCCTCGACGATCATGCCGGCGCCGACCGTACGGTTCGTCGACTCGTCGATGATCACGAAGCCGCCGGTGGTGCGGTTACGCCGGTACTCGTCGGCGAGCAGCGGAACAGTGGTCCGCAGCCGGACCCGGCCGATCTCGTTGAGCTTCAGCTCAGCGGCCGTCTCGTCGCGGTGCAGCGAGTTGATGTCCAGCCGGTAGTGCAGCCCGCGCACGATCGCCCGCGCCGAGCGGGTCGTGTGCTTGATCGCGTACCTGCCGCCGACCTGCAACGGCCGCGTCTCGTCCATCCAGCAGACCATCGCCTCGATGTCCTGCACGGGCGTCGGGGCGTTGTTCGGCCGGCAGATCATGTCGCCGCGGGAGATGTCCAGCTCGTCGGTAAGCCGGACCGTCACCGACATCGGCGGGAACGCCTCGTCGACCGGGCCGTCGGCGGTCTCCACCGCGGCGATCCGGCTGGTGAACCCGGACGGCAGCACCATCACCTCGTCGCCCGGCTTGAGCACGCCCGAGGCCACCTGGCCGGCGTAGCCCCGGTAGTCGGTGACGGTGGTGGACTGCGGCCGGATCACGTACTGCACCGGGAACCGCACGTCGACCAGGTTGCGGTCCGAGGCGATGTGCACCCGCTCCAGGTGGTGCAGCAGCGACGGGCCCTCGTACCAGGGCATGTTCTCCGAGCGGGTGACGATGTTGTCGCCCTGCAGCGCGGAGACCGGCACCACTGTCAGGTCCGGCACGTCGAGCTTCGCGGCGAACGCGGTGAACTCGTCCGCGATCCGCTCGTAGACCTCCTGCGACCAGTCCACCAGGTCCATCTTGTTCACGCACAGGACCAGGTGCGGCACCCGCAGCAGCGAGCAGAGGAACGCGTGCCGGCGGGACTGCTCCACCAGGCCCTTGCGCGCGTCCACCAGGATCAGCGCCAGGTCGGCGGTGGAGGCGCCGGTGACCATGTTCCGGGTGTACTGGATGTGCCCCGGGGTGTCGGCGATGATGAACTTCCGCCGCGGGGTGGCGAAGTAGCGGTACGCCACGTCGATGGTGATGCCCTGCTCCCGCTCGGCGCGCAGGCCGTCGGTGAGCAGCGCCAGGTTGGTGTACTCGTCACCCCGCGCGGCGCTGACCGCCTCGACCGCGGCGAGCTGGTCGCTGAACAGCGACTTGGTGTCGTAGAGCAGACGGCCGATCAGCGTCGACTTGCCGTCGTCGACGCTGCCCGCGGTGGCGAACCGCAGCAGGTCCATCGGCCGGGTGGTGTCGCTCTCGGCCGGGGCCAGGGTCTCGACGCTCATCAGAAGTAGCCCTCTCGCTTGCGGTCCTCCATGGCGGCCTCGCTGACCCGGTCGTCGCCGCGGGTAGCGCCGCGCTCGGTGATCCGCGTGGCGGCCACCTCCTCGATCACCTTCTCCACCGTGTCGGCGTCCGAGCGGACCGCCGCGGTGCAGGAGGCGTCGCCCACGGTCCGGTACCGCACCTGTTCGGTGAACGGCTGCTCACCGGCGCGGGCCCGGAAGAACTCGTTCACCGCGTAGAGCATGCCGTCGCGCTCGATCACCTCGCGCTCGTGCGCGTAGTAGATCGACGGCAGCGGGATCCGCTCCCGCGCGATGTAGTGCCAGACGTCCAGCTCGGTCCAGTTCGACAGCGGGAACACCCGGATCGACTCGCCCGGGTGGTGCCGGCCGTTGTAGAGCGCCCACAGCTCGGGACGCTGGTTCTTCGGATCCCACTGGCCGAACTCGTCGCGGAAGCTGAACACCCGCTCCTTGGCCCGCGCCTTCTCCTCGTCGCGCCGGGCGCCGCCGAACAGCGCGTCGAAGCGGTGCTTCTCCACCGCCTCCAGCAGCACCGGCGTCTGGATCCGGTTGCGCATGCCGTCGGCGGACTCGCGGACCAGGCCCTTGTTCAGCGCCTCCGGCACGCTCGCCACGATGAGCTGCAGGCCCAGCTCGGCCACCCGCTGGTCGCGGTAGGCGAGCACCTCGGGGAAGTTGTGGCCGGTGTCCACGTGCATCACCGGGAAGGGGATGTTGGCCGGCGCGAACGCCTTCTGGGCCAACCGGAGCATCACGATCGAGTCCTTGCCGCCGGAGAACAGCAGCACGGGCCGTTCCATCTCGGCGACGACCTCACGCATCACGAAGATGCTCTCCGCCTCGAGCGCGTCGAGGTGCGACACCTGGTACGCGGCGGGGGACGTCATGACACGAACTCGATTCGCACGGATCCGTACATCGGATTCCAGACCTTTCAGGTCGGACTCGTGAAGAAGAACGCTCAGGTTACCCGGAATGCCGCTGCAACGCTGCAAGCAACCGACTCGCGAGATCCTTGCGGCAGACCAGCAGATCCGGTAGGCGCGGGTCGGCCCCGTTGTATTTCAGCGCAGAACCGTCGATCCGGGAAGCATGCAGACCGGTGGCCGTCGCCACAGCGACCGGAGCGGCCGAATCCCACTCGTACTGACCGCCCGCGTGGATGTACGCGTCGACCTCACCGGTGACCACGGCGGCGATCTTCGCGCCCGCCGAGCCCATCGGAACCAGATGAGCGCCGACGTCCTCCGCCAGGTCGGTCAGGAAAACCGGCGGACGGCTACGGCTGGCCGCCAACCGGATGACCCGCGCGCCGGCCCCGGTGGCCGCCTCCACAGTCATCGGCGGGTACGCCGGCGGGTGGTCCGTGCCGAGCACCCGGTGCTGGGCCGGCAGGGCCACCGCGCCCGCCACCAGGCCGTGCGGCGTCGACGCGTTACGCGACCAGAGCGCCACGTGCACCGCCCAGTCCGCGCGCCCCTCCTCCGCGTACTCCCGGGTGCCGTCCAGCGGATCGATGATCCAGACCCGGTCGGCGTTCAACCGCGACGACGCCTCGTCCGTCACCTCCGCCGTCCAGGCCAGCCGCGACCCCTCGTCCTCCTCGGACAGCACCGCGTCGGCCGGCCGCCACTTCGCCAGCTCGGTCCGGATCACGTCGTGCGAGACCTTGTCCCCGGCCGACCGGAGCGCGCCCGCGTCGGCGAACCCCATCTCCGCGCGCAGGGCCGTCAGCGCCTGACCGGCCCGGGCCGCCAGCCAGCGGGCGAAGCCGCCGTCGATCATCGGAGGACTACCCATGCTGCTCCCGTCGCCCGCTCCCGTCACCAGAGCCGCAGACTACCGATCGCCGCTCAAGCCCCGTGGTAGAGGTTCTGCGTCGGTTCCACGCCCTTGAGAACGACGGACTCCACCACGTCCGCCGCGCGGTCCACCAGGAACTCCAGCTCCTTGCGCTCCGCCGAGGAGAAATCCGAGAGTACGTAGTCAGCCGGGTCCTGCCGGCCCGGCGGCCGGCCGATGCCGAACCGCACCCGCACGTAGTCCTTGGTGCCGAGCGACTTCGACATCGACCGCAGGCCGTTGTGCCCGCCCTCGCCGCCGCCGCACTTCACCCGCACCTGCCCGTACGGGATGTCCAGCTCGTCGTGCACCGCGATCACGTGCGCCGGCGGGATCTTGTGGAACTGCGCCAGCCCGGCGACCGGGCCGCCGGAGAGGTTCATGTACGTCAACGGTTTGAGCAGCACCAGCTTCGGGCCGCCGAACCCCAGCCGCCCCTCGGCGGCCTCGGCCATCGCGCGCTTGTGCCGCCCGAACTTCGCGCCCACCCGGGCCGCCAGCAGGTCGGCCACCATGAACCCGACGTTGTGCCTGTTGTTCGCGTACTCCCGGCCGGGGTTGCCCAGGCCGACCACCAGCCACGGCCCCGCCTCGTCCGTCACCCGACGCCCCTTCCCGCTCGTTCGCCCGACCAGCCGTCCCGATACGCCGACAGGCGCCCCCGGGAACCGGGGACGCCTGTCGCACAGCCTTGCGGACCGGTCAGGCCTCGGTCTTCGCCTCGGCCGGGGCCTCCTCGCCCTCGGCGGCCGGAGCGCCCTCGGCACCCTCGGCGGTCTCCTCGCCGGCCTCGGCCTCGGCCTCCTCGGTGGCCTCCTCGACCTCGGGGAGGGTGGCCTCGAGCTGCTCGGCGGTCGGAGCGGCGGTCACCGAGGCGACAGCGGTCTCCTCGTCGGTGGCCAGCTCGACGCCGGACGGCAGCTGGACGTCGGCAGCGGTGATCGTGGTGCCCGGCTCGGCGCCCTCGATCGACGCCTCCAGGTGGTCCGGCACCTTGGTCGCGTCGGCGGTCACCGACAGCGTGTCGTGGTCGTGCACGATCAGCGTGTCCTTCGCGGCCTCACCGGTCAGCTGGACCGGGACCTCGACGGTGACCTTCTCGCCGCGGCGGACCAGCAGCAGGTCCACGTGCTCGAAGGTGTCCTTGATCGGGTCACGCTGGATCGCCTTCGGCAGCGCCAGCACCTGGGTGCCGTCGCTGACCTCGATCGCGAAGAGCTGGTTCGCGCCGCCCTTGCGGATCGCGGCGGCGAACTCCCGCGCCGGAAGCGCGATGTGCTTGGGCTTCTCGCCGTGGCCGTACAGCACGGCGGGCACCTTGCCGGCCCGGCGGGTACGACGGGCACCACCCTTGCCGAACTCGGTACGGGGCTCGGCGCTGATCTTTACCTCGGACACGGGGAAACTCCTGATGCTTCGCTGCGGCGGCTTGTCGTCTGGCGGTGCTGGGGCGAGGGGCTCGCTGGGGCTAGGGTCATGAACGACCGCCCGGAGCACCGCGTCGATGACGGCGCCTCCGTGCGGTGCTTGTCAGCAGCCCGCCGGGCACCCTCGCCGTGGCAACCGCACCAGTCTACCCGAGGGATTTCCCGGCTCTCCGGCAGTCCCCCATATCACCGCTCCACCGGTTCCGCAGGGCATCGGCCCGGCCGCCGGAGCACCGGCGGCCGGACCGGCGCGCTCAGCTCAGGCCACCGAACAGGGTGGTCACCGAGCCGTCGTCGAAGACCTCCCGGATCGCCCGCGCCAGCAGCGGGGCGATCGACAGTACGGTCAGCTTGTCCAGCTGCTTCTCCGACGGCAGCGGCAGCGTGTTCGTCACGACCACCTCGCTGATCGGGCTGTTCTTCAGCCGCTCCGTCGCCGGGTCGGACAGCAGCGCGTGGGTCGAGGCGACCACGATCTCCGCCGCGCCCTGCTCCTTGAGGATGTCCGCCGCCTTGGTGATCGTGCCACCGGTGTCGATCATGTCGTCCACGATCAGGCACACCCGGCCCTCGACCTCACCGACCACCCGGTTCGCCACCACCTGGTTCGGCTTGAGCGGATCGCGGGTCTTGTGGATGAACGCCAGCGGGCAGCCGCCCAGCCGGTCGGTCCAGCGCTCCGCCACGCGTACCCGGCCCGAGTCCGGCGCGACCACAGTCATCGGCCGGCCCGCGTACTTGTGCTCCACGTACTCGGCCAGCACGTCCATCGCGAACAGGTGGTCCACCGGGCCGTCGAAGAAGCCCTGGATCTGCGCGGTGTGCAGGTCGACGGTCAGGATCCGGTTCGCACCGGCGGTCTTCAGCAGGTCGGCGATCAGCCGCGCCGAGATCGGCTCCCGGCCGCGGTGCTTCTTGTCCTGCCGCGAGTACGGGTAGAACGGCAGGACCACGGTGATCCGCTTGGCCGAGCCGCGCTTCAGCGCGTCGACCATGATCAGGGTCTCCATGACCCAGGTGTTCACGCCGTGCGTCACGGACTGCACCACGAAGGCGTCCGAACCACGGACCGAATCCTTGTACCGTACGAAGATCTCGCCGTTGGCGAAGTCGTACGCGTCGGCCGGCGTCGGCGCGACGCCGAGCACCTCACCGATCTCCTTGGCCAGCTCCGGAAAACCCCTCCCGGAGAAGAGCATCAGGCTCTTGCGGTTTTCGGCGACGATGCTGCCCATGGGCCCGTCTGCTCCCGTATGTCGGTGGTGCCCGGCGGCGGTGGGGCCGGGGACTGTTCGGTTGCAGTATGCCCCCGGTTCAGCGATCCACCCACGGCCCGGCGATCCCCGTGGAGTCAGTCACCTTCGCTTGCGGCGCCGCCCGTGTCGGGCGCACCCTCACCGGCCCGCCGCGCCGCCTCCGCGGCCTCCGTACCGGCCCGCTTGCGCAGCACCCAGCCCTCCACGTTGCGCTGCTGACCCCGCGCCACCGCCATCGCACCCGGCGGCACGTCCCCGGTGATCACCGAACCCGCAGCGGTGTACGCGCCGTCGCCCACCCGCACCGGCGCCACGAACATGTTGTCCGCTCCGGTACGCGCGTGGCTGCCGATGGTGGTGTGGTGCTTGCGTACCCCGTCGTAGTTGACGAAGACGGTCGCCGCGCCGATGTTGCTGTGGTCCCCGATCGTCGCGTCGCCCACGTACGACAGGTGCGGCACCTTCGAACCGTCACCGATCGACGCCTTCTTGGTCTCCACGAACGTGCCGACCTTCGCCTTGCGGCCCAGCCGCGACTCGGGCCGCAGGTACGCGTACGGACCGACGCTCGCCTGCGGGCCCACCTCGGCGCCGAGCGCGTGGCTGCGCACGATGCTCGCGCCCGCCCCCACCACCGTGTCCACCAGCGTGGTGTCCGGGCCGACGAGCGCGCCCTCACCGACCACGGTGGCGCCCTGGAGCTGCGTGTTCTGGTCGATCACCGCGTCCCGCTCGACGGTCACCGTCACGTCGATCCAGGTGGTGTGCGGGTCGAGGATGCTGACCCCGGTCCGCATCCAGCCCTCGTTCACCCGGTCCCGCAGCAGCCGGCGCAGCGCGGCCAGCTCGACCCGGTCGTTGCAGCCGAGCGTCTCCACGTGGTCGGCGGCGCAGTGCACCGCCACCGGCTCCCCCGCGTCGCGCAGCAGCGCGAAGACGTCGGTCAGGTACTCCTCGCCCTGGTCGTTGTCGGTGGAGAGCTTGCCCAGCGCCTCCCGCAGCCGGGCCGCGTCGAACGCGTAGATCCCCGCGTTGATCTCCCGCAGCGCGCGCTGCTGGGGGGTGGCGTCGCGCTCCTCGACGATCTGCTCCAGCTGCCCCTGCACGTCCCGCACGATCCGGCCCAGGCCGGTCGGGTCGGGCACCTCGGCGGCGAGCACCGTGGCCGCGGCCGCGGCCTCCTCGTGCGCCTCGACGAGCGCCTGGACCGTCTCCGGCCGCAGCAGCGGCACGTCCCCGTTGATCACCACGACCGTGCCGGCCGCGTCCGGCACCGCGTCCAGCGCGATGCGGACCGCGTGGCCGGTGCCGAGCTGGCGTTCCTGGAGCACCGGCGTGGCGCCGGGGGCGACCTCGGACAGGTGCTCCCGGACCTGGTCGGCGCCGTGGCCGACCACGACCACGGTGCGGTCCGCGCCGAGCGGCCCGGCCGCGGCCAGGACGTGACCGAGCAGGGTACGGCCGAGCAGCGGGTGCAGCACCTTGGGCAGGGACGACTTCATCCGCTTGCCCTCACCGGCGGCGAGCACGACAACGGTGCGGAGGTGGGGCTGGGACACGACGTGGCTCCCGTCGGGACGGCGACAGTCTCGCGGTCATGCTAACCAGAGCAGCCCGCAGGTTGCCGCGTACCCCAAGAAGGGCACCTATACCTGGAATTGCTCGGCCGCCAGGATTCGAACCTGAAACACAAGAACCAAAATCTTGGGTGTTGCCAGTTACACCACGGCCGAAGGGACGCAGACAGCTTAGCGGGTGTCGTCCACCTCGGGAGGTCTCGGATCGGGGGCAGAGGCCGCGGCCATGCCCTCCACCACGCCGGTCATCCACAGGTACAGGTCGCGCGACCGCGGCACTCTCACGACGAGACATCCCCGGTAGTCCGCCCCGACATTGGTCCGCGTGGTCCGGGGATGGTGTCTCTTCAACGTCGGGCGCTGGAAACAACCGACGTCCACGCCCAGTTCGGCCGCCCACCATCGACCGGCCGCCTCGGCGTCCGCGTTCTCATGGATGGCCACGCGGTATCTCAGCTCATGGCGGCTTCGCCCGGTCGTCTCGACGAAGCGGACGAACAGTTCCACCAGGCGGATGTCGCTGTTGGTGAACGTCAGGTCGTATCGGGGATTGGCCGGTTTACTCTTCGTGCCCTCGCACATGTAGAGCACCGCACCGACGAGTAGCAGTTCCCGCGACGCGAGCGCTCCGACCCAGTCGGCCGCCCGTCTCCGCGCCTCGCACTCGGCCGCCTCGCGCAGCGTCCGCTTCCCCGCCCATCTGAGCGCACGCCGGGCACCGGCCGCCTGACGGCGCTGCGCTGCGGAGTCGGAGGAGGCGTCGAGCGGTATGTGCCCCACCCAGCGATAGGCGGTCGACTTGGCGACGCCGAGCCGGTCTGCGATCTCCCCGACGGTGCAGCCCTCCTCGCGCAGCCGATCTGCGGCCACCTTCAGCTCCGCACGCCGGCCGCGGTCACCGTTGGCATCCGGCCGATCACTCATCTCGCGCCTGTTCCACCGCGCGCCCGACTTCGGCCATCACGCCCTCGATGCGCCAGTAGAGCCACCGGCTGCGCGGAACGGTGATCACCAGGCAGCCGTGGTAGTCCGCCCCGTTGTTCCGCCGCACCGTCGCCGGGTTGTGCCGTTTGATGGTCGCCCGGCCGAACCGCCCCGGCGGAAGAGCCAGTCGCTCCACCCACCAGCGCTCCGCCGCCGCGACATCGGCGGACTCATGGATCAGGAGCCGATAGGCCGGCAGGTCGCGTTCGATCCCACAGCAGGCCAGAAACGCGAGGAACAGGGCGAGCAGCCCGGGGTCGCTGTTGACGAACTCCAACCGGCCCTGGGACCGCCAGGGCTTCGACTTGGCGCCCTCGCACCAGTAGATCGCCGCGCCCAGCATCAGCAGATCCCGCTCGCTGAGCCCGCCGACCATCACGGCCGCCCGGGCGTGCTCCGCCGCCTGCGCAGCGTCCCGCGACTCCCGGTACGCGCTCCAGCGTGCCTCCGTCATCGCCTTCGAGTGCTCGCGGCGCCGCTCCGCGCTCGCGTCGTCGGGATCCAGCGGCAGGTGCCGCACCCACTGGTAGGCGGTCGACTTCGCCACCCCTAGCCGCACCGCGATCTCGTTGACCGACCGGCCCATCGCGCGCAGCCGCAGGGCCTCGGCACGGGCATCGTCCCGGGCTCGCGGCCGCCGGGTCCACTCCGGCGGCGGGATGCCGCGCAGCAGCGCGTACACCCGGTCGCGGCCGATGCCCAGGCGAGCCCGGATCTCGGCGACGGAGAGCTGCTCGTCCACGCGTAGGCGCCGCGCCTCGGCGGCGAGTGGGTCGACCACCGGCACAACGTAGAACGTACGTACGACAGCGACCGGTCGGACCGGGGACGCCGCGCCTGGCAGGATGGACGGGTGACCGACGTTTCCGGCAGCGACCGCACCCGTCGGCGGCCCGTGCCGGCGGCGAAGCCCTCCCGGGTGCGGATGTCCGCGACGCAGCGGCGCGAGCAGCTGATCTCGATCGCCCGGCAGATCTTCGCCGAGAAGGGCTTCGACGCGACCTCGATCGAGGAGGTGGCGGCGCGCGCCAAGGTCTCCAAGCCGGTGGTCTACGAGCACTTCGGCGGCAAGGAGGGGCTCTACGCGGTGGTGGTGGACCGGGAGGTCCGCGCCCTGCTGGACCGGATCACCACGGCGTTGACCGCGGGCAACCCGCGGGAGTTGCTGGAGCAGGCCGCATTGACGCTGCTGACCTACATCGAGGAGGAGACCAGCGGTTTCCGGGTGCTGGTCCGGGAGTCTCCGCTGATGTCGGCGACGGGCAACTTCAGCAGCGTGATGAACGACGTGGCGCACCAGGTGGAGCACATCCTGGCGGGCGAGTTCTCCATCCGGGGGTACGACCCGAAGCTGGCGGAGCTCTACTCCCAGGCGCTGGTGGGCATGGTGGCGCTGACCGGCCGCTGGTGGCTGGAGGTGCGCAAGCCGCGCAAGGAGACGGTGGCGGCGCACCTGGTGAACCTGGCGTGGAACGGGTTGTCGCACCTGGAGTCGAAGCCGGGCCCGATCCCCCGCGGCTGAGGCCGCATCAGCACACGACGACAGCCGCGCTCAGCGCTCGCCGATCGGGTGGTAGCGGCGCTGCCGTTCCTCCTCGGCGTGCTCGGCGGTGCCGACCTTGTCGTAAAGGCCGGTGGCGAGCAGGACCAGCCCGAACAGCAGCGACACGATGACCGTCGACATCGAGAAGTTCAGGAAGTTCGCCGAGGTCTGGAGCACCGACATCATCAGGATGCCGGTGACCAGGAAGACCACGCCGGCGGTGAGGTTCATGTAGTGGCCGAGGTTGTTGCGGCGGGACGCGCCGACCAGCAGGACCGCGCCGAAGACCACCGAGACCAGCGAGAAGGCCAGGTTGGTGCGCAGGCCCAGCGCCCAGTTGCTGCCCCGGCCGAACAGTCCCTCGCCCCAGGTCAGGAAGACGCCGTAGACGCCGAAGACCAGGATGTAGAGGCCGATGAGCCCGGACAGCACCCGGTAGAGCGGCCGCGCGGGGTGGTTCACCGGGAAGTGCGCCATGATGCCCTCCAGGCCGTATGACTGATTCGGGGCAATTGTCGCTTGGGTTGTCTGCTCGCGTCCGGAAAACACCGAAGGCCCGGCGCGTCGCGCCGGGCCTTCGGTGGGAGACGGGATCAGAGCACCAGGCGGGCCTTCTGCCAGGCCTCGTGCTCGTCGTCGGAGCCGACCTTGCCGTACATGCCGACCATCAGGAGCACCAGCGACAGGGTCAGGACCACGACGTCGGTCATGATCGAGAAGTTGAAGATGTTGGCGTCGGTCTGCAGGAACGCCAGCGCGGCCAGGCCGATCACCATCAGCGTGTAGGCCAGCCACTGGTTGATCGCCACGTCGAGGTTGCGGCCGATCGCGGTGCCGACCAGGATCACGACGCCGAACAGCACCGACAGCAGCGAGAACGCCATGTTGGTGCCCTGGCCGAGGACCTTGGTGTCGTCCTGGGCGAGAAAGTCGTTGCCGGCGCTGGCGATGATGCCGAGGCCACCGAAGACGACGAAGTACAGACCAACGAGCCCGCCGATCGCCCGGTAGATCGGCCGCGCGGGGTGGTTGACGGGGGTGTGGGCCATCTCTGCGTCTCCAAAAGACCGTTCGGACGAGGGTTCCACCGGTAATTGTCCCGTACGCCGGTCAGTGACGCCGCACACCCCCCACCCAGGCGGCAGGTCAGCCGCCCGGCAGTTCCTCGGCGAGGGCCAGCCAGGTCTCCTCGGTGCGGTCCCGCTCGGCCCGTACCTCCTTGAGCTGTGCGTCCAGCTCGGCGACCCGCGCGTAGTCGGTGGCGTTCGCGGCGAGCTGCTCGTGCAGGCCCGCCTCCTTCTGTTCGAGCTTGGCGATCTGCCGTTCCAGCCGGTTCAGTTCCTTCTTCGCGACGCGTACCTCGGCCGCTGACATGCCCTCGCGCGCCGGCGCCGCCGTGGCCGGGGTGAGGTCGGCGGGCGCCGGGCCGCCGGCCGCGGCGGCGCGTGCCAGGTACTCGTCGACGCCGCCGGGCAGGTGCACCAGCCGGCCGTCGCCGAACATGCCGTACGCGACGTCGGTGACCCGCTCGATCAGGTAGCGGTCGTGGCTGGCCACGACGATCGTGCCAGGCCACGAGTCGAGCAGGTCCTCCAGCGCGGCGAGCGTGTCGGTGTCCAGGTCGTTCGTCGGCTCGTCGAGCAGGAGCACGTTGGGTTCCCCGGCGAGCAGCCGCAGCATCTGCAGGCGGCGGCGCTCGCCGCCGGACAGGTCGCTCACCGGGGTCCAGAGCCGCCTGTCGTCGAAGCCGAAGATCTCGGCGAGCTGGGAGGCGCTGATCTCCCGGTCGCCGAACTGCACGCGCCGGGCCACCTCCTCGACGGCTTCCAGCACGCGCAGGTGGCCGGGAAGCTCGGCGAGTTCCTGGGACAGGAACGCGGGCCGCACGGTCTGCCCGGCGGCGAAGCGCCCACCGTCGGGGCTCGTCACCCCGGCGAGCAGCCGCAGCAGGGTGGTCTTGCCGGCGCCGTTACGGCCGAGGATCGCGACCCGGTCGCCGGGACCGACCTGCCAGGTCGTGTCGTGCAGGATCTCCTTCGGACCGGCGTACAGCCGGACGCCTTCGAGGTCGTACACCTGCTTGCCGAGCCGGGCGGTGGCGAGCCGTTGCAGCGACATGGTGTCGCGGGGTTCCGGCACGTCGGCGATGAGCGCGTTCGCCGCGTCGATGCGGAACTTGGGCTTGGAGGTGCGGGCCGGCGCCCCGCGGCGCAGCCAGGCGATCTCCTTGCGGAGCAGGTTCTGGCGGCGGGCCTCGGTGGCGGCGGCGACGCGCTGCCGCTCGACGCGGGCGAGCGTCCACGCGGCGAAGCCGCCCTCGTACGCCCGGACGGTCTGGTCGGCGACCTCCCAGGTGGTGGTGCAGACGGCGTCGAGGAACCAGCGGTCGTGGGTGACCACGACGAGCGCGCCCTTGCGGGTGACGAGGTGCCGGGCCAGCCAGTCGACGCCGCCGACGTCGAGGTGGTTCGTGGGCTCGTCGAGGACGAGCAGGTCGGCGTCGCGGACCAGCAGCGCGGCGAGCGCGACCCGGCGGCGTTCCCCGCCGGACATCGGACCGACCGGGGTGTCCAGGCCGAGGTGGGGCATGCCGAGGCCGTCGAGGATCGCGCGCACGCCGGCGTCGCCGGCCCACTCGTGTTCGGCGCCCATGCTCTCGCCGAGCCAGGCGGTGCCGAGCACCACGTCCCGCACTGTCAGTTCGGGGGCCAGGTCGAGGCGCTGCGGCAGCCAGGCCACCCGCAGGTCGCGGCGGTGCGTGACGCGGCCGTCGTCGGGTTCCTCGATGCGGGTCAGCAGCCGCAGCAGCGTCGACTTGCCGGCGCCGTTGAGGCCGACCACACCGACCCGGTCGGCGTCGTCGAGGCCGAGCGAGACGTCGGTGAGCAGCGGCCCCGCGGCGCCGTACCCCTTGGACACCCGGTCCAGGTTGACGATGTTGGCCACTGACCCACCCCTCACGACTCAGGCGTCCCGGGGGCCCGGGACGCCTGAGTCAAGGGTACGGGGCCTCAGACCACGCGGGCGCCGGCGACCGGACCGTGCGCGACGCGGGCCTCCCGGCACACCCCGGCGGCGGTGATCTCGGCGGCGATCCGGACCGCGTCGGACTCACCGGTGGCCAGGAAGACACAGGTGGGCCCGGAGCCGGAGACGAGGCCGGCGAGCGCGCCGGCCGCCTCGCCGGCCTTGAGCGTCTCGGCCAGCGACGGGCGCATGGTCAGCGCGGCGTCCTGGAGGTCGTTGCCGAGCGTGGCGGCGAGCACCCGCGGGTCGCGCTGGCGCAGCGCGGCGAGCAGCGCGTCGGTGCTGCCCAGCGGCGTGCCGGCGGCTCCGGTGTCGCGCAGCCGGTCCAGTTCCCGGTACGCGGCCGGGGTGGACAGGCCGCCGTCGGCGATCGCCACCACCCAGTGCCAGGAGGTGGGGCGGGCCAGCACCGGGCTGACCGCCTCGCCCCGGCCGGTGCCGAGCGCGGTACCGCCGTGGATCAGGAACGGCACGTCGGAGCCGAGGTCGGCGGCGATGCCGGCGAGTTCGTCGCGGGACAGCCCGGTGCCCCAGAGCGTGTCGCAGGCGACCAGCGCGGCGGCGGCGTCGGCGCTGCCACCGGCCAGCCCGCCCGCGAGCGGGATCTGCTTGCGCAGATGCAGCCGGGCGTGCGGGGCGACGCCCGCGTAGCCGGCGAGCGCGTGCGCGGCCCGCAGCACCAGGTTGGTGTCGTCCAGCGCCAGTTCGCCGGCGCCCTCGCCCTCCATGGTGAGGGTGAGCGTGTCGCCACGACGGGCGGTCAGCTCGTCGTAGATGGAGATCGCGTGGTAGACGGTGTTCAGCTCGTGGTAGCCGTCACGCCGCAGCGGCCCGACCCCGAGGTGCAGGTTGACCTTGGCGGGCACCCGCACCTTCACCGGGCCGCTGGACCCGCGCCGCTGCCCGTCCTCGTCCTCCGGTCGCCATGCCTCGGTCACCGGGTGGACTCCACCGGACGTGGGCGGATGTCGAACGGCTTCGGCACGGTCAGCTCCTCGGCGAGGGGTCGGGCAACGGCGCCAGCCTACTGCTCGCCGCCGTGGGCGTCCGGGGCCGACGCGGCGATGGCGGCGAACTGCTCGACGGTGAGCGATTCGCCCCGGGCGCCCGGATCCACGCCGGCGGCGGTGAGCGCGGCGGCGGCCCGGTCCGCGCCGCCGGCCCAGCCGGCCAGGGCGGCGCGCAGCGTCTTGCGGCGCTGCGCGAACGCGGCGTCGACGACCGCGAACACGGCCCTCCGGGGTACGTCCGGCCGGGGCGGCTCGCGCCGGGTGAACGCGACCAGGCCGGAGTCGACGTTCGGCACCGGCCAGAACACGTTCGGCGGGACCTTGCCGGCGGCGCGGGAGCGGGCGTACCAGGCGAGTTTGACCGACGGGATGCCGTACACCTTGGAGCCGGGACCGGCGACGAGCCGGTCGGCGACCTCCTTCTGCACCATCACCAGGCCGTGCCGCAGCGTGGGCAGCTCGGCGAGCAGGTGCAGCACGACCGGCACGGCGACGTTGTAGGGCAGGTTCGCCACCAGCGCGGTCGGCGCCGGGCCGCCCAGGTCGGCGGCGGTGACCCGCAGCGCGTCGGCCGGGTGGACGGTGAGCCGCTCGGCGGCCTGGCCGGCGAAGCGCGCGGCGGTCTCCGGCAGCGCGGCGGCGAGCGCCGGGTCGAGTTCCACGGCGTGCACGTGCGCGGCGACGGGGAGCAGGGCGAGCGTGAGCGAGCCGAGCCCCGGGCCGACCTCCAGCGCCACGTCGTCCGGGGTGAGCCCGGCGGTGGTGACGATGCGGCGGACCGTGTTGGGGTCGTGCACGAAGTTCTGGCCGAGCTTCTTGGTCGGCGTGACGCCGAGGCGCGCGGCGAGTTCCCGGATCTCCGCCGGGCCGAGGAGTCCGGTCACGCCCCGTAGCGTAAGCGCCCCCGGCCGCGGGGAAGGAAGGGCCCCTTCTTAACGCCTCGCGATATGGAAGGGCCCCTTCTTAACGCCACGGCCCGAACGCGCGCTCACCGTTCGTGGAGATGGTGGCGCAGAGGGTGTCCAGGTCGGCCCCGGTGGTCTCGGCGAGGAAGCGGACCGTCAGCGGGATCAGGTACGACGCGTTGGGTCGTCCCCGGTGCGGCATCGGGGTGAGGTAGGGCGCGTCGGTCTCCACGAGCATCTGCTCCGGCGGGGTGACGGCGGCGGCCTCGCGCAGCGCGCTGGCGCTGCCGAACGTGACCGTTCCGGCGAAGCTGAGCAGGAACCCGCGCCGGACGCACTCGCGGGCGAAGTCGGCGTCGCCGGAGAAGCAGTGCATGACCACGGTCTCCGGGGCGCCCTCGTCGTCGACGATGCGCAGCACGTCGGCGTGCGCGTCCCGGTCGTGGATGACGAGCGCCTTGCCGTGCCGCTTGGCGATGGCGATGTGCGCCCGGAAGCTCTCCTCCTGCGCGGCGCGCCCGTCGTCGCCGGTACGGAAGAAGTCCATCCCGGTCTCGCCGACGCCGCGGACCCGGTCCCGGCCGGCGAGCGTCTCGATCTCGCGCAGCGCCTCGTCCAGGTCGGCCAGCCGGGGCGCCTCGTTCGGGTGCAGCGCGACGGTGGCGAGCACCGGGGCGTACCGGTCGGCCACGTCGGCGCTCCACCGGGACGACTCGACGTCCACCCCGACCTGCACGAGCCGGTCCACGCCGACGCGGGCGGCGACGTCGATCGCGGCGGCCACCGGGTCGTCGCCGGGGGTGCCGCCCGGCGGCGTGCCGAACTCGCCGACGGTGATGTCGAGGTGGGTGTGGCTGTCCAGCACGGGTACGGGCAGCGGCTCGGGGGCGGGCGGGAACTCCCCGGCCCGGCGGGCGGCGCGCTGCTTGCGGGTCTCGGTCTGCTCGGTCATCGCGGCCAGCATCACACACCGGCCCGGTGCGGCGTTCCCGGACCGCCACCGCCTGTTCACGTGCCCCACATCTGGCGGGCTTAGCGTCTTGGAGTGACAGTCACCGACCAGGCCGGCGGGCCCGCCTCCGACCGGGCCGGGTTGCGCGTGACGTACGGCGGCCGGGTGCACCCGGCCGAGGAGATCGCCCGGGGTGCGGCGTACGAGTTGTTCAGCGCCGACGAGGCACCCGGGTTCGAGTGGTGTCCCCGGCCGGGCGGCGGCTATCCGTGGCGCCGGTTCGTGCACGTGACCGAGGTGGACGCGGTGCACGGGGGCGCCGGGCCGGCCGACGACACGGACGCGCCGCTGCTGATGCCGGTGCACCGGGACCGGGGCTGGGCGTACGTACACCGGCTCAGCCAGCAGCCGGGTGCGGCGGCCGATCCGACGCTGGCCGCGGTACGGGCGTCGGCGGTGATCCGGCCCGGTACCCGGATGGTGAAGGTGCTCTCGGCCCGGCAGCTCGCCGGGTACGTGCGCGGCTGGCTGCCGCACGGCTTCTGCTACCGGGAGCACGACGTGGCGCACCTGCGGACACCGGCCGGGATGGCGGTGCTGCGGGGCGACTCCGAGGGCGGTGACGTGGCGTACGCGCTGCGCTGGCGGGCCGCCGACCCGGCCGACTACGACGTACCGGTGGGCGCGGCGCACCGGGGGCTGATGGCGTTGCCGCCCCGGGACCGGCTCGGGCCGCCGGTGCTCGGTACCGGGTTCGTGCCGAGCAGCGCGCAGCTCGTGCCGGAGTTCGTCACCCGGGAGTTCGCCGACCTGCCGATGCCGGCGAACGCCACGCTGCTGGCCTACCCGGCCGAGGGGGTGGAGGTGGTGCTCTACACCTACCAGGCGGAGCAGCGGGGCTGGCTGCGCCTGGCGGGTCCGCAGTGGCGGCACCTGCTCGCCGCGGTGCCCGGGCTTTCCGCCGACCAGGAGTACGTGCCGACCGGCGACGCGCCGCGCTCCACCCGGCTCGTCGGCACGTACGCGGGTTCGGAGTACGAGGCGGTGGCCGACCAGCCGGGCGGGTTCCGGGTGCTGGCGATGACCCGGGCGGCCCGGTACCCGGTGGACGCGGCGGCCCGCCGGGTGCGCACGGCGGCGTGGCGCGGCGCGCCGTGCCTGGTGCTGCGGGAGGAGGGCGGCTGGTTGCGGTTGCGGCTGCGCCGCCCGGATCCGGACGCGGTGGCCGCGACGGGTGCGCAGTGTCTGGAACGTGGCGTGTACGAGGTCTGGGCGCCGGGCGCCGAGCTGACCGACGACCGCGTGGTGGACCTGCCGTATCCGGCCCGGCACGCATAGACGGGGGCACGTCGGGAAGGCGTGGGGCGTCCGAGAAACCCGCGCGAGGGGGAATCCCGACATGCCTTTCGTCACCGTCGGTACGGAGAACTCCGCACCCATCGACCTGTACTACGAGGATCACGGTTCCGGTCAGCCGATCGTGCTGATCCACGGTTTCCCGTTCAACGGGGCGACCTGGGAGAAGATGAGCGGTCCGCTGCTGAACGCCGGATACCGGGTGATCACGTACGACCGGCGGGGGTTCGGCAACTCCGCCCAGCCGGCCATGGGCTACGACTACGACACGTTCGCCGCCGACCTGGACGTGTTGATGACCGAACTGGACCTGCGCAACGCGATCCTGGTCGGGCATTCCATGGGCACCGGTGAGGTGACCCGCTACCTGGGCGCGTACGGGTCGGACCGGGTGGACCGGGCCGTCATGATGGCCCCGTTGGCGCCGTACCTGCTGAAGGCGCCCGAGGACCCGGAGGGCGTCGACAAGAGCATGTTCGAGGGGTTCCAGAAGGCGATCATCCAGGACCGGTTCGCCTACCTGACCCAGTTCTGCGACGCGTTCTTCAACGCCAGCGAGAACCGGGGGAAGCTGGTCAGCGACGAGGCGTACCACGCGCACTGGCAGATCGGCGCGCAGGCGTCGGCCAAGGGCACCCACGACTCGGTGGACGCCTGGCAGACCGACTTCCGCGGTGACCTGCCGAACATCGACGTGCCGGTGCTGATCATCCAGGGCGACAAGGACAACGTGCTGCCGTACCCGGTGACGGGCCAGCGGCTGGTGAACATGCTGCCCGACGCCAAGCTGGTCACGCTGAAGGGTGCGCCGCACGGCACGCCGTGGACCCATCCCACCGAGGTCAACAAGGCCATCATGGAGTTCATCGGCAAGCCGAGCATGGCGACCGCCTGACCCGGCGGACGACCGCGGCCCCGGGGAGATCCCCGGGGCCGCGGTTCGCGCGCGTGTTCAGCCGGCCAGGCGGGCCAGCTCCTCCTCGACGATGGACGGGTCGAGCTTGCGGAACACCGGCTTCGGCGCCGCGAGCGGCCGGCCCACTTCCAGGGGTACGGACTCCCAGCGCGCGCCGACCGTGTAGTCACCGGTCAGCACCGGGTACGACGGTCCGCCGTCGAGGTCGTCGACCTCCTCGATCACCGGCATCGGGGCGTGCGTGCCGGTGCCGCCGAGCAGCTCGTGGATCTTCTGGGCGGAGTGCGGCAGGAACGGGGTGAGCAGCGTGTTGGCGTCGCTGACCACCTGGAGCGCGACGTGCAGGATGGTGCCCATCCGGGGCTTGTCGTCCTCGCCCTTGAGCTTCCAGGGCGCCTGCTCGGAGAGGTACTTGTTGGCTTCGGCGACGACCTTCATGGCTTCGCCGATGGCCTGCTTCTGCCGGTGCCGGGCGATCAGGTCGCCGACGGTGGCGAAGCCGGCCTTCGCGGTGTCCAGCAGGGCCTGGTCGGCCTCGGTGAGCCCGGCCGGGTCGACCGGCGGGATCGCGCCGAAGTTCTTCGCCGCCATCGACACCGACCGGTTGACCAGGTTGCCCCAGCCGGCGACCAGCTCGTCGTTGTTGCGGCGCAGGAACTCGGCCCAGGTGAAGTCGGTGTCGTTGCTCTCCGGGCCGGCCACCGCGATGAAGTAGCGCAGCGCGTCGGCGTCGTAGCGCTCCAGGAAGTCCCGGACGTAGATGACCACCTTGCGGGAGGACGAGAACTTCCGGCCCTCCATGGTCAGGTACTCGCTGGACACGACCTCGGTGGGCAGGTTGAGCCGGCCCAGCTCGCCCGGCTCGCCGTCGCGGGCGCCCTCGCCGGAGTAGCCGCCGAGCAGCGCCGGCCAGATCACCGAGTGGAAGACGATGTTGTCCTTGCCCATGAAGTAGTAGGAGCGGGCATCCTTCCCCTCCCCGTCGGCGGACCACCACTTGCGCCAGGCCTCCGGGTCGCCGGTGCGCCGGGCCCACTCGATGGAGGCCGACAGGTAGCCGATGACCGCGTCGAACCAGACGTAGATCCGCTTGTCCGGGCGGTCGCGCCAGTCGTCGAGCGGGATCGGCACGCCCCACTCCAGGTCGCGGGTGATGGCCCGGGGCTGGAGGTCGTCGAGCAGGTTGCGGGAGAACCGCAGTACGTTCGGGCGCCAGCCGTCGCGGTTGTCCAGCCACTGCCGCAGCGCGTCGGCCAGGGCGGGCAGGTCGAGGAAGAAGTGCTCGGTCTCGACGAACTCCGGCGTCTCCCCGTTGATCTTCGACTTGGGGTCGATCAGGTCGATCGGGTCGAGCTGGTTGCCGCAGTTGTCGCACTGGTCGCCGCGCGCGCTGTCGTAGCCGCAGATCGGGCAGGTGCCCTCGATGTAGCGGTCGGGCAGCGTCCGGCCGGTGGACGGGGAGATCGCCCCGGTGGTGACCTTCGGGACGATGTAGCCGTTGCGGTAGAGACCCGTGAACAGCTCCTGCACGACCGCGTAGTGGTTGCGCGTGGTGGTGCGGGTGAACAGGTCGTACGACAGGCCCAGCGCCCGCAGGTCCTCGGCGATCACCCGGTTGTAGCGGTCGGCCAGCTCGCGTGGGGTGACGCCCTCGGCGTCGGCCTGCACCTGGATCGGGGTGCCGTGTTCGTCGGTGCCGGACACCATGAGCACGTCGTGACCGGCCATCCGCATGTACCGGGCGAAGACGTCGGAGGGAACGCCGAATCCGGATACGTGGCCGATGTGGCGCGGGCCGTTGGCGTAGGGCCAGGCGACCGCGGCGAGAACGTGACTCATGAGCAGCAAGCCTAGTGATTGCCGTGGGTGCGCCGCGAACCAATGGGCGGCAGGCTCCGACCGTACGTCCGATTTGTCGCCGACACGCGGCGTGAGCTTCACCGCAAGCCGGGCGTATCGGTGTGAAATGAACATCGTGACCAACAGACCAGCGGCGCCGGAGCCGTCGGCGGCGACCACCCGGCGGGCGCGGCCCGCTCCGGCGGGCGCGCCCGTCGCGCCGCAGCCACGGCTCGACCCGGCGGATCCGCCGGTCGAGGTGGAGCCGACCACCGGGGCGCCGGTGGACGCGGTGCCGAGCCGGGTGCCGGTACGCCAGCCGCGCTGGCAGCGCGCGGCCGCGCCGTCCGGCGGCTGGGCGCCGATCGAGGAGGTGCACTGGGACGGCACCCCGCTGCGCGACGAGCCGCGTCCGGGTCCCGACCGGCTCCCGGCGCGGCGGGAACGCGCCCGCCCGGTCGCGCCGCCGAGCCCGCCCGCCGGCCTGGCCGTGCTACTGACGCTGAGCCTGCTCGCCGCGTTCTTCGCCTGGGTGAGCGCGGGCCCCTTCTGGCTGGCGGCCGGGCACTCGACAGGCGGCACCGTGATGATCACCGAATGCGCGGGGAGCGGGCTCACCCAGCGCTGCCGGGGCATCTTCTCGGCCGACGGCGACCGGTTCCAGGCCCACGGGGTACGGGTCAGCGGCGTACCGGCCGCTCGCACCGACACCGGCAGTTCCCTGCGGGCGCGGATGACCGGGCCGGACGGGTCGACCGCGTACGCGGACACCGGCGTCGGACGGCACCTGCGCTGGCTGCTGGGGCTGACCCTGGTGGCCGGTTGCGCCGCCGGGATCGCCCGGTGGACCGGCGCGACCCGGCTCGCGGACGAACGGCAGCGGCGCTGGGCGGTCGGCCTGGCGCTCGCCGGACCGGCGTTGATCACCGTCGGTTTCCTGGCGGCCGCCTGGTGAGGCGGGGTGTTAAAAGGGGGCCCTTCCTCTACCGCAGGCGTTAAGAAGGGGCCCTTCCTTTCAGCTGTGCACGACGGCGTACACCTCGCGCCGCCGCAGCCCGTACGCGGTGGCGACCTCGGTGATCGCGTCGCGGCGGGACAGGCCGCCCGCCTCGCGCTCGGCCACCGCGGCGCGCAGCGTCTCGTCGTCCGGCCGGACCGCGGGCGTGGCCGGTGCGCCCGCCACGACGAGCGTGATCTCGCCCCGGGGATCCCCCTCGGCGGCCCACTCGGCCAGCTCACCCAGCGGCCGGCGGACGACCTCCTCGTAGGTCTTCGTCAGCTCGCGGCAGAGCGCGGCGGGCCGGTCCGGACCGAACGTCTCGGCCAGGTCGGCGAGCGCACCGGCGATGCGGTGCGGCGCCTCGAAGAACACGAGCGTGCGCTCCTCGGCGGCGAGCGCGCGCAGCCGGGAACGGCGGGCCCCGGGGGTACGCGGCAGGAAGCCCTCGAAGCAGAACCTGTCGCAGGGCAGCCCGGACAGCGCCAGCGCGGTGGTGACGGCGCTCGGCCCGGGCGCGGCGGTGACCGGCACGCCGGCGTCCAGCGCGGCCCGGACCAGCCGGTATCCGGGGTCGGAGACGCTCGGCATGCCGCCGTCGGTGACCAGCGCGACCGTGTAGCCGGCGGCGAGCACCTCGGCCAGTTCGGGGGTACGCCGTTCCTCGTTGCCCTCGAAGTACGAGACGATCCGGCCCGGCACCGTCACGTCCATGTCGCGGGCCAGCCGGGTGAGCCGCCGGGTGTCCTCGGCGGCGACCACGTCGGCGGCGGCCAGCACCTCGCGGAACCGGGCGGACGCGTCGGCCGGATTACCGAGTGGCGCACCGAGCAGCACGAGCCGCCCCACCTCGGACATTTCCCCCACGGCGTGTGCTCCTTCATCGAAGGTCGTACCAATTTCGGAGACGACAGACGCCACCGGGCACCCTCGCAGCCTACGATCGCCGGGTGACGAGTGCGTCGACAGCACAGAGCGCGAACCCGGACCCTTCCACCACCGACCGGGGCGACGGCGCCGGACGCGGGCTTCCCGCCGCCGTGCGGCGCCGGCTCGCCACCGTCGACGACCGCATCGGCAGAGGTCAGGCGTGGCTGGCGACCGCGGTGGTGGTGGCCGTCGCGGCGATCCTGCGCTTCGTGGGGCTCAGTTTCCCGCCCGGGAAGATCTTCGATGAGACCTACTACGCCAAGGACGCGTACGGGCTGATCGACCGCGGCTTCGAGTGGAACTACAAGGACAACGGCCCGTCGTACGTGGTGCATCCACCGCTGGGCAAGTGGATGATCGGCATCGGCGAGTGGGCCTTCGGCTACCAGGACGCCGACAGTGGCGTCTCGGTGCCGGGCCACCTGATCACCACCTCGCCGGAGTTCGGCTGGCGCTTCGGCGCGGCGGTGGCCGGCACCCTGTCGGTGCTGCTGCTGGTCCGCATCGGGCGGCGGATGTTCCGCTCCACGGTGCTCGGCTGCGCGGCCGGTCTGCTGCTCGCCCTCGACGGCTACCACCTGGTGCTGTCCCGCACGGCCATCCTCGACATCTTCCTGCTGCTGTTCGTGCTCGCCGCGTTCGGCGCGCTGGTGCTCGACCGGGACGCCCGGCGGCGGCGCTGGGCACGGGCGCTGGAGGCCGGGCTCGACCCGACACAGCCGGGCCGGGCCGGACGGCCGTCGTCGGGCTGGCGGGACTGGCCGTGGTGGCGGCTGGCGGCCGGTGTGCTGCTCGGCTGCGCCTGCTCGGTGAAGTGGAGCGCGGTCTACTTCGTACCGGCGTTCGCGTTGCTGGTGCTGCTCTGGGAGGTCGGTGTCCGCCGCTCGTCCGGGGTACGCCGGCCGTGGCGCGACGCCGTGCTCGACGAGCTGCCGTGGCTGCTCGCCGCCGGCGTGCTGATGCTGGTGACCTACGTGGCGACCTGGTCGGGCTGGCTGCTCGGCCAGGACGGCTACTACCGCCTGGCGGAGCGCTACCCGAACAACCCGGAGCTGAGCGACACCCCGTTCGTCGGGGCGCTGATCAACCTGTGGGAGTACCACAAGGCCGCGTACGGCTTCCACACCCAGCTCGACGACCCGCACAAGTACCAGTCCTGGCCGTGGCAGTGGCTGCTGCTCGGCCGTCCGGTGGCGTTCCACTGGTCCGGGGACGGCAGTTGCGGCGCGCCGAGCTGCGCCTCGGAGGTGCTGCTGCTGGGTACGCCGCTGCTGTGGTGGTCGTTCCTGCCGGCGATCGCCGCGACCGCCTGGCTCGGCCTGGCCCGGCGCGACTGGCGGGCGGGCGCGATCCTGCTCAGCGTCGCGGCCGGCCTGCTGCCGTGGTTCTGGTTCGCCTTCGACGGCCGGACGATGTTCTCCTTCTACGCCGCCCCGGCGGTGCCGTTCCTGGTGCTCGCGGTGGTCTACGTGCTCGGCGCGATCGCCACCCCGGCGCCGGTGACGAACCCGGCCACGCCACCGGACCCGCAGCAGGTCCACGACCGGCGGTTGGTGGGCGGGATCATCGCGGGCGCATACGTGTTGCTCGTGGCGCTCTGTTTCGCCTACTTCTACCCGATCTTCGTGGGCCGGGTGCTGCCGTACGCGGACTGGTCGGCCCGGATGTGGCTGGACGGCCGCTGGATCTGAGGCGGGGGCGCCGGGCACTGCACGGCGCCGGGCACATAGAAGCGCGCCCCGATCGCCTGCCACGGGGGAAGCGGGCGATTGGGGCGCGCAAGACAGAGCTTAACCACACTCCGGCAACCGCACAACGGGTGCGGGCCGGTCAGATTTCCGACGAGTACCCCACCGGCCGAAAGGTTTACATGGTGCAGCTAACGGTGGGTGGCCGAGCGCGGCCGTGACGGCCCCGGCGGACGCCGGAAACCGGGCTTCGGCGGGCACCCCGACCCGGATGATCTTCCAAAGTGGATCTCACTACACTTCGCCCGGTGATCAACAAGAGACGATCGACGGCTGTCCTCGTCGGACTGCTGGCGGCGGCCGCGCTGATCGGGCCGAGCCCCGCCGGGGCCGACGACGAGACCACCGAGCCCGTCGCCGAACCACCGAAGGTCGAGCTGGTCCTCGACGTCAGCGGATCGATGCGGGCCCGCGACATCGACGGGCGCAGCCGGATCTCCGTCGCGCAGCAGGCGTTCAACGAGGTGGTCGACGCCCTGCCGGACGAGACACAGCTCGGCATCCGGGTGCTCGGCGCCACCTACCGGGGCAAGGACAAGAAGCAGGGCTGCCTGGACACCCAGCAGATCGTGCCGGTCGGCCCGGTGGACCGCACCCAGGCCAAGGCCGCCGTCGCCGGGCTGCGCCCGACCGGCTTCACCCCGGTCGGGCTGGCGCTGCGCTCCGCCGCGCAGGATCTCGGCACCGGCAGCACCACCCGGCGGATCGTGCTGATCACCGACGGTGAGGACACCTGCGCCCCGCCCGACCCGTGCGAGGTGGCTCGCGAGCTGGCCGCCCAGGGCACCCGCCTGGTGGTCGACACGCTCGGCTTGGCGCCGGACGAGAAGGTACGCAAGCAGCTGCTCTGCATCGCCGGCGCGACCGGAGGCACCTACACCGCCGCGCAGAGCGCCGACGAGCTGACCGGCCGGATCAAGCAGCTGGTCGACCGCGCCCGGGACACGTACACCGCCACCCCGGCGGTGGTCGGCGGCGGCGCGGCGTGCGAGGGCGCCCCGCTGCTCGCCCCCGGCGTCTACAGCGACCGGGAGGCGTTTTCCGAGCACCGCTGGTACCGGGTGCCGGTGCGTGCCGGGCAGGAGCTGCGCGCCTCGGTCAGCGTCGCGCTGGACCGGCCGGTCAACCCGGACTACGGCGTGCTGCTGCGCGCCACCGCGCCGGACGGGCGCGAACTCGTCCGGGGCGTCGACGCCGGCAGCGGGCGTACCGACGTGGTCTCCGCCGGGCTGCGCTGGTCGGCCGCCGACGAGGACGAGGACGGCCCGAGCCCCGAGCCGAGCGCCGGCGCGGAGCAGACGACCGTCTGCCTGGTGGTCAGCAACTCGTTCGCGGCCAAGCCCGGCACCCGGGCCCGGCCCGGCATGCCGGTCGAGCTGACGGTGGACGTGGTTCCCGCCTCTCCCGCGCCGGACGGGCCGGACCTCGGCCGCGGCTGGGTGCTGCTGCTTCTGCTCACGCTGGCCGGACTGCTCACCGGGCTGGTCGCCGGGCTGCTCACCCGCTGGTGGGTGCACACGTGGAGGGTGAACTGAGCATGCGTACGCTGATCCGCGCCGCGGCGGCCACGACCGTCGCGGGACTCGCCCTCACCCCGGCGGCGGCCCTGGCCGCGCCCACCCCGTCGCCGGGCGCGACCCCGGTGACCAAGGCCGGCACCTCGTTCCTCACCGCCACGACCGTCACCGCCGGCCAGCCGGTGCAGGTGGGCGCGTCGACGGGTGACCACCTGTACTGGTCGTTCCGCGCCGACGCCGGGCAGGTGCACGAGATCACCGCCACCGTCACCTTCCCGAAGGCACGCGGCGGCGCGTCCACCTGGACCGTCGACGTCTTCGACGGGTTGCGCCGCCGGCAGGCGTGCACGGCGGGCGCGCAGACCCCCACCGCGGACGCCACCGCGACGAGCGTCGCGCTCGGCTGCACGCTGCGCCGGGTACGGCCGTGGGCCGAGCCCTGGTCGGGTGACCCGCTGCCCGGCACCTACTACGTCCGGCTCTCCGTCACCGACCTGCCCGAGCCCGACCTGGGTCAGCCGATCGAGGTGGAGATGCTCGTCGGCGCGACCGACGAGGGCGGAGCGTCCGGCGACGACGGCGAACTGGCCGCGCCGCTGGTGCCGAACACCAGGGCCGGCACCGTGCTCGGCGCGGAGCCGACGCCCGAGCCGGTGGCCGACGAGGAGATCGACCTGACCGGATGGCTCCCCGAGGCCGGATCGCGCTGGGTGTGGACAAGCGTGGGCGGCGTGCTCGCCGCCGTGGCCGGCGTGGTCGGCTTCGCGCTCACCCGGCGGCCCCGCCGCCCCTGAGCACCGCCGCCCCTGAGACCGCAGCCGGTGGCCGCCGCGAACCCGACGCGGCGGCCACCGGACGCGCTCACGCCTCGGCGATACGCGGACCGCGCGGCACCCAGCCGATGAACCGGTCCTGGAGCGCGGTGACCGGCACGGAGCGCAGATCCTGCGTCGCCGCGGCGAGGCAGGATCCGAGATAGACGCTCAACGACGCCCGGTCCACCTGGTACTCGCGCAGCAGGTGATGACGTTTCGTGGCACAGGGCCAGTCGTCACCGCACGAGCCGCAGGTCCAGTCCGGGGTCACCGGCACGTGCTCGCCGTCGGTACTCCCCGAAACCTCCGCGCCAGGCGTCATCGGCCGCTCCTTCCGAGTCAGGAATGGTGGTGATGGACCGGTTGCCTCCCCGCAACGTTCCTTCAGCGCCGCGGCACGCCCCACCGTTACGGTACGTTCACCGCGTGTCCCCGTCATCCACCTCTCGTGCGTGATCTGCTTCCGGCCGTGGTCGCCGTGGCGGTGGCCGGGCCGGCCGACTGGGCCGGTGACCTGCTCCCGGCCGAGCTGGCGGCCCTCGGCGAGCGCGCGGTGCCCGGCCGTCGCCGCGACTTCACCGCCGGGCGGGTCTGCGCCCGCCGGGCACTCGCCGCGCTCGGCCTGCCCGCCACGCCGGTACCCGCCGGCGCCGACCGGGCCCCGATCTGGCCGCGCGGCGTGGTCGGCGCGATCACCCACACCCGCGACTACTGCGCCGCGGCCGCCGCCCGGGCCGCCGACGTGCGCGCCGTCGGCATCGACGCCGAGCGCCACCGGCCGCTCTCCCCAGGGGTACGACGAAAGGTGTGCCGCCCCGACGAGGAGGCGGACCTGGCCCGGCTGCCGTCCGGCACGCCCTGGCCGACGGTGCTGTTCAGCGCGAAGGAGACCGTCTACAAGGTCTGGCACCCGCTCGTCGGAACGTGGCTGGGCTTCGCCGACGCGCGCGTCACGCTTGACCCGGAGGCGGGCACGTTCCACGCCGAGATCGCACCGGCCCGGCTCGCCGCCGCGCCGGTGCCGGATCCGCCGTCAGCGGTGACGGGGCGGTTCGCCGTGGACGACGACCTGGTCCGCACCGCTGCCGTCCTGCCACACCGATGAGGCACCACCGGCCGGTTGCCCCCTGCCGGTACCGTCGTTGCGACTGAAAATCCAAAGGCGCCCCTAGGAGTACGGTGAGCCACCCTCAGCCTCCATCCGGGTCACCGGACCCGAACCAGCAGCCGCCGGAACCGCCGACGCAGGCGTTCCCCACCGCACCGATGCCGCCGGCGCCGGACAGCCCGTACGCGCCACCGCCCGTCTCCGGTCCGCCGCAGCCGCCGGTGTCCGGGGCGCCCTACCCGCCGCCGGGCAGCGAGTACCAGCCCCCGGGCGGTACGTACCCGCCGCCGGGGTCCGAGTACCAGCCCCCGGGTGGCGCGTACCCGCCGCCCGGGTCCGAGTACCAGCCCCCGGGCGGGACGTACCCGCAGGCGGGGTCCGGGTACCCGCAGGCGGGTGGGGCGTACCAGCCGCCGGGCGCCTATCCGCCTCCGGGCGGTTACCCGCCGCCGGGTGGTGGCGCGTACCCGCCGCCGCCGGGAGCGCCGTTCGGGCCGCCGGCGAAGAAGTCGAACAAGAACGTCTGGATCACGATCGGCGTCGTCGCCGTGATCCTGCTGCTGCTGTGCTGCGGTGGCGGCATCTTCGCCATCTACAGCGGCGCGCAGAAGACGCAGGATGCGATCGACTCGCTGCCCACCCCGGGCGTCACCGACGGCCAGCCGACCACTGCCGCCCCGACGGGCGCGCCCGCCAACACGTCGCCGGGCAACTCCGACGGCAAGACGTTCAACCTGCCGGCCGGCGAGAAACTGTCCGTCAACGACGACCGGGGCACCATCGAGATCACCGTCGGCAACTTCCGGACCCGGAACGCCGCCTGCAGTGAGGTCATGCCCGGGCCGAAGAACGGCATGTTCCTGATCGCCGACGTGACCGCCGAGATCGTCGAGGGCACCGGCTCGATCAACCCGTTCTACTTCACCTGGGTCGCCGCGGACGGCACCGAGGAGAGCGGCATCGGCGGCGCCTTCTCCGGCTGCGGCAAGCTCATGACCTCGGGCACCAACCTGCCCGCGGGTTCCAAGCGCAGCGGGCAGCTCATCTTCGACGTGAAGGACCAGAACGGCGTCGTCGAGTACCGGCATCTCTTCCGTCCCGCCGGTTCCTGGAAGCCCTGACCCACACGTGACCCCGCACGGGGGGGGGCCGGTCCGCAGCGGACCGGCCCCCCGTGTCCGTTCGGACGGCGCCGACAGCCGTTCGGACATTTCCATGGGCGCATGACGGCTCTCGTTCGCCAGGCTCGGGGCATGGCGAACGAGATGACAATTCCCCTGCTGCCCTGCCGCTCTGTGGACGACGTGGCGCCCTTCTACCAGGCCCTCGGCTTCGAGGTCACGTACCGGCAGGAACGCCCGAACCCGTACGTGACGCTGCGGCGGGAGGACCTGCACCTGCACTTCTTCGGGATGCCACAGTTCGATCCCGCCGACTCGTACGGCTCCTGCCTGGTCCTGGTGGACGATCTGGTCGACATCCACAGTGCCTTCGCCGACGGCATGCGTGCCACGTACGGCAAGGTGCTCGTCTCCGGCGTACCCCGGATGACCCGGCCCCGGCCCCGCCGCAACCAGGAGGGTCACTTCGGGTTCAGCATCGTCGACCCCGGCGGCAACTGGATCCGGTTCGTCGGCCGGGCCGCCCCGCCGGAGACCGACGACAGGGGCGGCCTGGCCCGTACGCTGCACAACGCGGTGGTGCAGGGCGACTCGCGCGGCAATCCGGCGCAGGCCGCGCGGATCCTCGACGGCGCGCTGGGCCGCCCGGAGCCCGACGACGACCCGGCCGTCCGGGTGGAGGCGCTGGTCTACCGGGCGGAGCTGGCGCTGCAACTCGACGAGCCGGAGTCCGCGCGGGAGCTGGTGCGGCAGGCCCGTTCGATCCCGCTGGACGACGGTGCGCGCGACGCGCTGGCCGACACGCTGCGGCACGCCGAGGACCTGATCGCCGGCCTGCCACCCGCATGACGTCAGCCGGATCGGCGGCGGCGGTTTGCCGTCCGGGTCAGCGGGGACGCGACGCGGCAGGCGGCGAGCGCCGCCACGCGACGATCCGGGGAGGCGGCATGAGCGTCGAGCGCGCGAGGAACGACCTGGAAGACCTGGCCGGTCCGGCCCGGGCCCGGCTCGGTGACCTGAACCAGGACGAACACGCCGAAGCGGACCGGGTACGCGAACAGGACGAGATCCGGGGCAAGCGCCCCGGCGAGCACATCCAGGCGGACGCCCGCGACGCGGACGACAACTTCTCCACCTGACCCGGCGCCACCACAGATCTTGTGTGGAGGAGCGGTGTCGGGGGTGGTTCCTATCCTGGGGCGATGGTTCTCACCGACGTCACCGGGGCCTGGGCCGGCACCAACGGGTTCCGGCTGATGCCCGCCGATCCGCTCGCCGAGTCGCCGGCCGCGCTCACCGTCGCCACCGCCGCCGGCGGTCACCTGACCACCGTGTCGTACTCGTGGGCCCATCCGGACGACGGCCCGCAGGACGGCCTGCTGGTGATCGCCGCCGGCGACCGGCCGGGCTCGGTCGTCGCCTGGTGGGGCGACTCGTGGCACCAGCAGCCGACGCCGATGACGCTCGCCGGCACGGCGGGCGGCGCGGCGGCGGTCGAGCTGAGCGCCGGCTACGGCGGCGGCTGGGAGTGGCGGATCGTCCTCGACACCGCCGACCCGGCCCTCCTGCGGCTACGGATGGAGAACGTCGTCCCCGCGGACCAGGCCGGGCCCGGCACACCGGCCGGGCCCTACCCCGCGATGCTCACCGAGGTGCGCCGGGCCTGAACTCGATCAGGCGTCGAGGATCTCCCGTAGCCTGCGCGCGAACGCCTCCGGCTGCCCGGCGTAGCCCATCCCCTCGCCGAGGAACCCGCCGTGGTGGCTGGGGAAGACCGCGGCCTTCCCGCCGAGCAGCTCGGCCGTGGCCACCGACGTGCGTCCGGTGAGGGTGTCCGCCGACTCCTCGCCCACCGCGACGACGACCCGGGTACGCGCCGCGCGCAGCGCGTCCACGTCCGGCCGGAAACGGGTGACCGCCGCCGCACGGTCGGAGAGCAGCGGGTCGTCCCGGCTGCCGTCGTCCTCGGTCGGCATGCCGAACGCGGCCGGGTCTGGCAGCGGCTGGGCGAAGTACTCGTCGGTGAACTCGCCCCGCCACGACGTCATGGCCACGAACGCCGCCATGCCCGCGCCCCAACCGCTCTTTTGGTACGCCTCCTGGCAGGCGGCCGTGGCTCGGCGGGCAGCCTCGGCGTCGGGCAGCACCTGGATCAGCGGTGGCTCGTGCGCCACGAGCGTGGCCAGCGCGTCCGGGTACGCGGCCACCAGGGCGAGCGCCGTGACCGCGCCGCCGCTGCTGGCGAACATGTCCACCGGTCCCGCGCCGAGGGCCTCGATGATGTCGCGTACGTCCCGGGCCTGGACCTCGGGCACGTCGTCGCCGCGGCCGTCCTTGCGGACGCTGCGCCCGAGCCCGCGCGGGTCGTACGTGACGACGGTGCGGTCCGGGAAGTACGACGCGAGCGTGGTGAAGCCGTCGGCGCACATGGGCTGGCCGATCATGAACAGGGGACGGTGCCCGGTCTCGGCCGCCGTGGGGGCGTGGACGTCGTAGACGAGGTCGACCTCGGGCGTCTGCAGAGTGAGCGTCTTCATGCCTGTGTCGACCGGCGCCGGCCGGAAAACTCATCGGTCCTGCGGAAACGTGTGCCGGGCGCGGCTCGCGGCGGTGTCGACGCCCACCGCCGCGAGCCGTGCCGTTGCCGTCAGCTCACCGTGCCGGTGACGGTGCTGCCGGACCTGGTGACGTAGTAGGTCAGCTTCGTGCCGCTCCAGAAGTGGAACGTCAGGGTGACCCGCTGCCCGTCGTTGACCTCGGCGAAGAACTCCGGCTTCAGCGCGATCGTGTTGCCGGTGTAGTTCGGCGCGAACGTCACGTCGAACTCCTTGTACGAGGTCCAGTTGTGCGGTCCGGCGTTGCTGCCGTCGGCGTACTTCGCCTCCATCGTGGCGAGCTGGTCGCCGCGGAACTGCGCCGGGAGCGTGAACGCGGCGGTGGTGCCGGTCGCGTTCGACAGCACCGGCGGGTCGTACGTGATGATGCTGATCCGCCACGGCACACCGGCGGAGAAGCGGGCCTGGAGGTTGGCGTTCACCCCGTACGCGCGGGAGCCGACCAGCCGGGTCAGCGCCGACGCGGTGAGCGTGAGGGTGCTGCCGGAGACCGTGTAGTCGGTGCCGTTGACCAGGTCGGTGGTGCCCTGCCGCAACCCTTGGAACGTGGTGCCGTTCAGGTTGAGCGTCAGGCTCTTGGCGGTGATCGAGCCGGTACGCGGCACGTACACCTGGTCGCTGGACGCGGTGCCGGAGCGGGTGGTCCAGCTCGACTTGATCTGCGCGAACAGCTCCGGGTCCTTCCAGACGAAGGACGTCCGGTCGAAGTGCTGGCCGTTGTCCCAGAGCTGGGTGGTCAGTTTGCGGCTGCGCGCGTAGTGGCCGAGGAACTCGAAGAACTTCAGCTTCTCGCCCTGCTCGATGGTGCCGGTGTGCCGGTCGAAGCCGAGCAGCCCGTACTCGCCGATGATCACCGGGATGTTGCGGGTGACGAAGGCGTTGTAGACGCGGTCGAACTGGTCGGTCAGGTCCTGCTGGACCGTGGCGTCGAACCGGGTGCCCCCGGCGACGTTCACGCTGAACGGCCAGTACCCGTAGAAGTGCACGGTGGCGATCAGGTTCGGGTCGTTCAGCGTGTTGAACGTGCTGACCAGCTCGTCCACCCGGGCCTGCTCGGCGGAGGTGTGCAGGGTCGGCAGCACCAGCAGCCGGGTGGCGTTGTTCCCGCCGGACTGGCGGACGATGCGGTGGAACGAGGTGTTCAGCTCGTTGAGCAGCGTGGCGTTCTGCGCGTCGCCGGAGCTGCCGGTGAACTGCGGCTCGTTGACGCTCTCGAAGGTCAGCTTCGGCGAGGAGTCCTTGAACGCGGCGGCGATCTGGGTCCAGAGCGCGTTGTAGCGGTTCAGCACGCCTGTCCGGTCGGTGGGCATCGTGTTGATCCACTGCCACGAGTCGTGGTGGATGTTGAGCACCACGTAGAAGCCGTCGGCGAGCGCCCAGCCGACCACCTCGCGCACCCGGCTGAGCCAGGCCGCGTCGATCGTGTAGTTCGGCGCGGCGCCGTGGTGGTTGCTCCAGGTCACCGGGATGCGGATGCTGTTGAAGCCCTGCGCCCGGACGTTGTCGAGCAGCGCCTCGGTGACACGCGGGTTGCCCCACGCGGTCTCGTCTGCGCCGACCGCGTCGAAGGAGTTGCCGAGGTTCCAGCCGGGCTGCATGGCGGCGACAGCGGCCATGGCGTTGCCGGCCGGCGGCGGCGTGGTGGGCGGCGGAGTCGTGGGCGGCGGCGTGGTCACCGGGGGCGTGGTGGCCGGCGCGGTGGTCCCGACGACACCGCCGGTGCAGGCGACCCCGTTCAGCGAGAACGCGGTGGGCGCGGCGTTGGTGCCGGTCCAGGAGCCGTTGAAGCCGAACGAGACGCTGCCGTTCGTGGCGATGGCGCCGTTGTAGCCGACGTTCGTGGCGGTGACGTCGGCGCCGGAGGAGGTGACGTCGGCGCTCCACGCCTGGGTGACCCGCTGGCCGGACGGGAACGTCCAGCGCAGGGTCCAGCCGTTTATCGGGTCACCGAGGTTGGTCACGTCGACGTTCGCGGTGAAACCGCCGGGCCACTGGCTGGCGGTCGTGTAGTTGACGCGGCAACCGGCCGCCGCCTGGGCGTTCGTCGCCATGACGGCGGTGCCGGTCACGAGCGTGGCGGCGGTCGCCGCGACCAGGCCGACCCGCAATCGGGCGGTACGGGGAGAGCGGAACATGGTGGTTCCTTCGTGGTGGGGTGGGGCGCGTGGACGGGGAAGGCGGGGCGCGCACCCGCCCAGCGCGAGAGTAAGTTTGGAATCTAAACATTGTCAATCGGCAGACGTAGATGCGGCAACCCGTCGGGGCCCGTCAGGCGGCCGGCCGCGTCTCGACGGTGAGGTGCGCCGACAGAGCGTGCAGGAAGTCCGGCGCGTCGAAGATCCGCCCGGCCGAGGCGACACCGGTCGCCCGCGTCCGCCCGGTCAGGATCCGGTGGACCGCCTCGACCGCCAGCGGCGCGCTGATCGCGTAGATGTCCTGCCCGTGGGCCACCACCCGCCGACGGACGTCACCCGACCGCACCACCACGTCGACGGTGAACGTCTGCGCCGACCGGCCGCGCTCGTCCACAGCGGCCGGAGCGTCCCCGGCGGCCAGGTCCCCCGCCGCGTTCGCGGTCATGTAGGTGCACACCTCCGGGATGTCCAGGTGGCTCGGCACCGTCACCACGTCGGCCATGGTGAACTCCCCGAGCACCGGCCGCACGCCCAGCGGCGCCGGGAACTCCCAGTCCCGCCGGGGCAGGTCGCCGTCGGCGTACACCAGGCGCCCGCCGGTGAAGCGGACCCGCCGGCCGTCGCGGCGCTCGCGCGAGACGACGCCGGAGGCGACCGTCCCGGCCGTCGGGTGCCAGCTGCTCAGCCCGTACGCGACGTGCGCCTCGTCGGCCGCCGTCCAGTCCCCCGTCGCGGTGGTGACCAGCAGGTCCCCGAGCCCGCCGAAGAACGCCATGGCGGGCACCACAGCGACTCCAGCGGCCTCGGCGCGCTCGGCGTAGTCGGCGAACGTGTCCCGGTTCGCCTCGATCTCGGCCGCCACGTCGACGTAGGGGATCCCGGCCCGCATCGCGGCCTCGATCAGCGGCCCGGCGGTCGAGGCGAACGGTCCGGCGCAGTTGACCACCGCCGCCACCCCGGCCAGCGCCTTGTCCAGCGTGG
Source organism: Micromonospora sp. CA-248089 (assembly GCF_050948515.1). NCBI lineage: Bacteria > Bacillati > Actinomycetota > Actinomycetes > Micromonosporales > Micromonosporaceae > Micromonospora > Micromonospora sp. CA-248089. The sequence continues at coordinate 746,025 of NZ_CP192016.1, read as the reverse complement.
CCGGGTCGTCGACCGACGCCACCCGCTGCTCCGTCCCCGGAAACGCCGCCGCCAGCTTCCCGGTGTCACGTCCCACCGGCAGCGGCTCGTACCCCCGCTCCCGCAGCTCCGCCACCACGAACCGTCCGGTGTGCCCGTACGCCCCGAACACCGCCACCTGCATGACACTCCCCCTCGAAGATCGACTGGAATGATCCTCGCCGGGATCCGAGGGCCGGGCCAGTGTCGCAAACGCCAATGCCCGTACAGTTTCGGACATGACCCTGATCGCGCTCGCCGCCACCGACGGGATGCTGCACTTCGAGCTGGCAGCGGCCTGCGAGATCTTCGTCCGCGACCCGACCGGCCTGGCCGACCCCTGGTACGACCTGGTGGTCTGCGGTCCCGACCCGGTCGGCGTCGGCCGGTTCGCGGTCACGCCCGACCACGGGCTGGACCACCTCGCCCGCGCCCACACGGTGATCGTCCCGGCGATCGAGGACACCGACGCCGAGCCGCCGTCCGACCTGGTCGAGGCGGTCCGCGCCGCGCACGGGGCGGGCGCCCGGATGGTCTCGTTCTGCACCGGCGCGTTCGTGCTCGCCGCCGCCGGCGTCCTCGACGGGCTGCGCGCCACCACCCACTGGGCGCACACCGACGCGCTCGCCGCCCGCTACCCGCGCGTGCGGGTCGACCCGGACGTGCTCTACGTGGACAACGGCGACGTGCTCGCCTCCGCCGGGAAGGCCGCCGCGATCGACCTGTGCCTGCACCTCATCCGCCGCGACCACGGCTCGACTGTCGCCAACGCCGTCGCCCGCCGCCTGGTGGTGCCGCCGCACCGCGCCGGCGGTCAGGCCCAGTACGTCACCACCCCGGTCCCGGCCCGCGAGGACCACCCGCTCGCCGCGCTGCTCCCCTGGGCGATGGCGCGGCTGGACCGCCCGCTCACCGTCGCGGACCTGGCCCGCCGGGCGAACATGAGCACCCGCAACCTGGTCCGGCACTTCACCGCCGCGACCGGCGCCACGCCGTCGCATTGGCTGGCCACGCAGCGCATCCGGCGGGCGCAGGAACTGCTGGAGAACACCGACGACAGCATCGACGCCGTCGCGGAGGCATCAGGCATGGGTACGGCGACGACACTGCGCCGGCACTTCCAGCGCACAGTGGGCGTGCCGCCGGACACCTACCGCCGGACGTTCCGCCGCGGCTGACCGGGTTGCCGCGGTGTCCCGCCGGGTAGCAGAGGTGTCATGGATCGACGTACCCGATCGATGCAGAACCGGTGGAACACCTACCCGGCGGCCACCAGCGGGCAGCGGACCACAGCGATCGTCCTGGCCCTGGCCCTGTCGGTGCCGACCACCTTCCTCTGCGTGTGGCTGGCCATGTCGCTGCTGAGCGGGACCCACTGGCTGCTGCAGACGCTCGCCTTCGCGGTCGTCGGTCTCGTCATCGGCGGTGGCGCCCTCGTCCTGCTGTCGAAGCTCGCCGGACGCGGCGGACGCCGGGCGGCCTGAACGAATCTGCCGTCTGCCTGCCCTACGGGGCCCGGGCGTTCCGGCCCGAGGGCTATGGTCGGTTCGTGCCGCCCGACGGGACGGTCGCCTCACACCCGGCACGGGGGATCGTGTGTTCGACGTGATCGTGGTCGGCGGTGGGCCGACCGGCATGATGCTGGCGAGCGAGCTGCGCCTGCAGGGCGTCGGCGTCCTCGTGCTGGAGCGGGACGCCGAACCGCCGCCGTACGTGCGCTCGCTCGGGCTGCACGTCCGCAGCATCGAGGTGATGGACCAGCGCGGGCTGCTGGAACGGTTCCTGGAACACGGCGGCACGCACCCGATCCGGGGCTTCTTCGCCGGCATCGACAAGCCCGCGCCCGCCGACCTGGACACCGCCCACCCGTACGTCCTCGGCATCCCGCAGACGCTCACCGACCGGCTGCTCGCCGACCACGCCGCCGAGGTCGGCGCCGAGATCCGGCGCGGCCGTGCGGTCACCGGGCTGGAGCAGGACGACGACGGCGTGACGGTCCACCTCGACGACGCCGGCGCGCCACCGCTGCGCGCGCGGTTCGTGGTCGGCTGCGACGGCGGGCGCAGCACGGTCCGCAAGCTGCTCGGCGTCGGATTCCCCGGCGAGCCGTCGACGATCGACACGCTGCTCGGCGAGATGGAGGTGACAGCGCCGCCGGACGAGATCACCAGGATCATGACCGAGGTACGCCGCACCGAGAAGCGGTTCGGGCTCGGACCGTCCGGCAGGCCGGGCGTGTTCCGGGTGGTCGTACCGGCGGCCGACGTCACGTCGGTGCCGCCGACGCTCGACGACGTCAAACGGCAACTGACCGCGTACGCGGGCACCGACTTCGGCGTGCACTCCCCCCGCTGGCTGTCGAGGTTCGGTGACGCGACCCGCCTGGCCGAGCACTACCGGGTCGGGCGGGTGTTCCTGGCCGGCGACGCCGCGCACGTCCACCCGCCGCTGGGCGGGCAGGGGCTCAACCTGGGCATCCAGGACGCGTTCAACCTGGGCTGGAAGCTGGCGGCGACGGTGAACGGCTGGGCGCCGGACGACCTGCTGGACACCTACGAGTCCGAGCGGCGCCCGGTCGCCGCCGACGTGCTGACGAACACCCGCGCGCAGATGCTGCTGACCACGAACGAGCCGGGACCCCACGCCGTGCGTGAGGTGCTGACGCAGCTCATGGACTTCGACGAGGTCAACCGCTTCCTGATCGAGAAGGTCACGGCGATCGGCGTCCGGTACGACGTCGGCGAGGGGCACGCCCTGCTCGGGCGGCGGCTGCGCGACGTACCGCTGCGCGGGGGACGCCTGTACGAGCTGATGCGTACCGGCGGCGGGTTGTTGCTCGACGGAACCGGGAAGCTGTCGGTGGACGGCTGGGCCGACCGGGTCGGGTTCGTCGCCGGTACCGGCGACGAGCTGGACGTGCCGGCGGTGTTGCTGCGGCCGGACGGGCACGTGGTGTGGACGGGCGACGACCAGCGGACGCTGGAGGGTGCGCTGACCCGGTGGTTCGGCGGCGCGACGCGGTGAGCTGCGACCGATCGCCCGAGGGCGCTCAGGGTCCGGTCGTCTGGTAGCTGCGGAGCGCGGCTTCGGCGAGTCGGGTGAGGTGATCGTCGCCACCGGGCTCGTTGCCCTGCTCCTGAACGACCACCAGGGTGGAGCCGACCCGGACGAGGATGCTGTCCCATCCCAGGGTGACCGATCCGGAATTCGTGCTGGAGTCGACACGCATGCTCTCGTCGCCCAGTCGTGGCCCCGGTACCACCGCGAAACGGTAGCTGCCTCCGTCCTGGCCCGGTGACGCGACGGTGGGGCACCGGCCGATGAACGTCCGGAGGTCCGCCATCGCCCCTCGGGCGCCGTCGTCGGCGTACGTCCGGAGGACTTCGTTCGCCACCCACGGGTAGTCGGGGCCCTCGGCAGAGCTGACTGTGGCAGCGGCCATCGCCGACGGAGTACCGGTCAGCCGCTTGGCCGACAACAGCGGAATCATGTCCGCACAGGGCACCTCGGGGCCGGGGCGCTGCCGGCCCGCATCCGGGGCCATGACCGTCGCGGTCTCCACGGTGAATCCCGGTGGCAGCGCGTCAGTGGTCACCAGCCGCGCCGACAACGACGCGGAGTAGCCGGCGCCACCGGTCGCCGGAATCGCGGACGGATTCCCGGTGGTGGGCGCGCCGGTCGCCGGGGTCGTGGCGTTAACGGCTTCGTCCGCCGAACGATCCGCTGGACCAGCAGTCGAGGGTCCGCACGCGGCGATCACGCAGACCGCGCCCGTCGCGGCCATCCACCGCAGCACCATCCTGAGCACCGGGCAGACTCCATCTGTCGTACGGGACGCGTCAGGTTACCAACGGACGTGACTCCAGTCGGCCGCCGGCCGCGGGCCGGCTGCCGGACGGGCCGGGGGCGCCTCCGCGCTCCCCTATGCTGCGCCGCGTGACGGTTCTGATGATCTACAGCGGTGACACGGCGCCGGATGCGCCCGGCACGCGTACCGGTGGTGTTCCGCTCGTGCCCGCGGGCTTCGACTGGCCACTGTGCGGCGAGTGCGACGGGCCGATGCAGTTCCTGGCCCAGGTCCGGCTCGACGACATCGACGCGGCCGACAACGAACTTTTGTCGGTCTTCATGTGCCAGAACGATCCGGGCCTGTGTGACGAGTGGGATGCGACAGCCGGCGGCAATCGCGCGTTCGTCTTCCCCCTCGGGGCGTTGGCTCCGTCTGCCGTGCCCTCCGGCGACACCGTCCTGGTGGCCGAGACGTCCGCCGTCACGTACGCGCCGATGCAGGACTCCGACGGTTACGACGAGGCGCGCGAACGCTGGCGCAGTGCGTCCGGCCGACCGCTGCGAGACGTCCTCGGTCAACTCGGCGGCCTGCCGGCGTGGCTCCAGTTCGACCAGACACCCACCTGTCCCGCCTGCGCTCTGCCGATGTCGTTCGTCGTCCAGCTGGAGGAGGGCCACGATCACCGCACCGGCTTCAACTTCGGTGGCGGTGGCTGCGGGTACGGATTCCGCTGCCGGCCGTGCTCGACGGCGGCGTTCCTGTGGCAACAGTGACCCGCTTTTCCAGCTTGACGAACGCCAATGGTTAGCCGTAGCTTACCGTTCGTGGCTACTTACCGAACCGAGGACGGGTGGGACGCCCTGGGCGACCCGACACGGCGGGCGATCATCGCGTGTCTCGCGGAGCAGCCGCGGGCGGTCGGCGAACTGGCCGCGGTGCTGCCGGTCAGCCGGCCGGCGGTGTCGCAGCATCTGCGGGTGCTGAAGGACGCCGGCCTCGTGACGGACCGCACCGCGGGCACGAAGCGTGTCTACCGGCTCAATCCCGCCGGCGTGGCCGCCCTACGAGATCAGCTCGACACCTACTGGAGCCGCGCGTTGGACGGCTTCAAGGACGTCGCCGAGCGCCCTGACGAGGAGGAATCATGAGTGGAACGGATGCGGTGGTACGGCGGCAGATCGTGGTCGACGCGCCGGTCGAGCGCGCCTTCGCGGTGTTCACGGAGCGGTTCGGCGACTTCAAGCCGAAGGAGCACAACCTGCTGTCGTCGCCGATCGCGGAGACGGTGTTCGAGGCGAAGGTCGGTGGGCACATCTACGACCGCGCCGAGGACGGCAGTGAGTGCGCCTGGGCGCGGATCCTCGTCTTCGAGCCGCCGGACCGGCTCGTCTTCAGCTGGGACATCAGCCCGGCATGGCAGCTCGAACAGGATCTGGACAACGCCAGCGAGGTCGAGGTCCGGTTCGTCGCCGAGACACCGCAGCGGACCCGGGTCGAGTTGGAGCACCGCAACCTGGACCGGCACGGTCCGGGCTGGGAGTCGGTTCGTGACGGCGTCGGCCACGACGAGGGCTGGCCGCTGTACCTGAACCGCTACGCCGACCTGTTCACCGAGGCGAGATAGCGCAGACCCTGCGCCGTTGCCGCAAGAGCCGACGCGGCGCAATAGGCTCCGGATCGTGCACGGATTCACCGACGTCGACCGGCAGTCAGACCCGGACTCGTGGGTCGGCGTGCTCGACCGCCTCGCCGACGAGCCCTTCTACCAGGCATATCAGCATCGGGTCCGCGAGCTGCTCCATCCGGTGCCCGGCCGGCGCTACGTCGAGGTCGGTGCGGGCACCGGGGCGAGCGCGGCCCGCCTCCGAGACGAACACGACGCCGGCGTGGTCGCCGTGGACCGCGCCGCGACCATGGCTGCCGCCATGCAGGCGCGCGGCTTGACGCAATGCGCCGTCGCCGACGCCCACCGACTGCCGTTCCTCGACGACTCCTTCGACGGCGCCTGGTCCGACCGCACCGTGCAACACCTCGCCGATCCCCGTGCCGCGATCGGGGAACTCGTCCGGGTCGTCCGGCCGGGTGGCCGCATCGTCCTCGCGGACCCCGACTACGACACGCAGGTGCTCGACATCGCCGACCAGGATCTGGCGCGACGTGTGCTGCGGTTCCGGGCGGACGTCCTCCTCCGCAACGGCACCCTGGCCCACCAGCATGCCGGCATTCTCGCCACGCTTGGCCTGACCGACGTCACCGTCGAACCCCGAACGCTGCTGGTTCGCGACCCGGCCGCCGCCGACAACGTTCTGGGCCTGCGCAGCTGGGCCGCCACAGCGGCTCAGCGCGGCGTACTCGAACCCGGCGAAGCTCGCTCGTTCGAAGACCAGTTCGACGAGGCCGTCGACGCGGGCCGGTTCACCTACGCGGTCACGTTCTTCCTCACCGCGGCCACCGTCACCTGAGGCGGACGTCGGCCACGGCAGCGACCGCCCCGAGACCTCGGACACACTGACCCGCCTTCGTGGGGCAGTGAGCGGGCCGACACCTGCCGGGGTGTAGGCGAACGGGATGCCGGGTACCTCGCGCCTTACCCCGCACCCCTGCCCAGGAGGACCATATGACCGTCGTACTCGCCGTTGTCTGCAAAGACGGGGTGGTGATCGGCGCGGACTCCCAGATCACCGAGAGCGATCGCGGTCTGAGTTTCCCCGCCCAGAAGCTGCACCCCCTGGGCGACTGCGCCGCCTGGGGCGGCAGCGGCGCGCGGGGGGTACTCAACGACCTGCGCCCCCTTCTCCAGGACTCGGCCACCGCCATCCTCGAAGCACCGGACATCGGCGACGAGTTGCAGGAGCGCGTCCTGCCCGTCTTCAAGAAGCACTACGAGAACTACATCCCGGACGTGCCCGGCGAGGGCAGCGGCGGCGGGGTGTCGGCGTACCTGCTCGCGGCCGGCTACAGCCAGGGCGGGCCGTGGATCGTGGAGATCAACCCCAACGGGCTCATCGGCCGCTACGAGGACGTGGGCTTCCACGCCATCGGCTCCGGCGCGCCCATGGCCCAGCAGGCCGGCGCGCTGCTGTCCCACTTCCGGATGACCACGCGCACCGTCGAGTACGGCGTGGTGGGCGTGGTGCGGGTGCTGGAGGCGCTGGAGCGGACCTCGCCGTCGGTCGGCGGGCCGTTCAGTGTGGCGTGCATCCGCGAGGAGGGCGCCCACCACCTCGACGAGAAGGAGATCGCCAAGGCGCTGAAGGACGCCGAGCGCTGGCGCGACCTGGAACAGAAGGCGCTCGACGGCCTGTTCGACTGACGGCGGCGTGTTGGGCGGCCGGGTTCGGAACGTCAGCGGAGCAAGGGCCGCGCGCGCCCAGGTGATAGCGCGTGCGGCCCGTCCAGGGTTGCCCTGACAACGCCCAGCGGAGTCTGCTGCTGCACGTGCTGACGGAAGACATTGCCCGCGCTGACGACCTGCAGGGCGAGGGCGTCTGCCAGAGCCGACGCAGCGGAGGCCAGGTCGACGACCGGTCCGGAGATGAGGGCCACGTTGGGCATGTGTGCTCCCCTGTTGTGCGCCGAAGAGAGCCAAGCCAGCAGTGCACGTGGTTTCGGTGGGCTGCCCCGCACGATCGAAAAAGGCCGTCTCCGACTGGCGGAAACGGCCTTTGAACTGGGTGGAGCTGAGGGGATTTGAACCCCTGACCCCCTCGATGCGAACGAGGTGCGCTACCGGTCTGCGCCACAGCCCCTCCGCCGGCGAACCGGCGTCGGTCCCACCCAGCTTTCACCGGGTGGGCCGGCGACAAGGCTAACAGGTCGCGGCCCCGCGATGCGAACCGACCCACCGCCCCCGTAGATCTTGGAAGCAAGTGGCCCCCAGAGGGGCCCAATTCCTCCAAGATCGCCACCAGGCCCACGCTCGCGAGGCAGGTGAGGGGGTCAGGCGCCTCGGCCGGACTGGTAGGGGCGCCCGCGCAGGCCACCGGCCCGCCGGTAGGACACCGAGCCGCCGCTCGCCGCCGGCGGCAGGTCGGCCGGGCGGTCCAGCCCCATCGCCGTACGCCGGACCGCCTCGCGCTGGGCGGCCAGCCGGCGCTGCGCCTCCCGCCGGGCCGCCGCGCGCCGGGCCTGCTCGCGGCGCACCTCGGCCTGGCGGGCGGCCAGCCAGGCCGCCTCGCGGGCGTCCGCGCGCCGCCGCCGACGCTCGGCCAGGGCACGCTGCCGCAGGTGTACGACGTACGCGACGAGCAGCGCGCCGGTGACCGAGACGCTGATCCAGAACCCGGGTCCGACGAGCACCACGCCGCCCAGCTCGACCAGGTTGAGCAGCAGCAGTGCGGCCAGCACCCGGCGCCGGCGGTAGATCGCCGGGGTGTGCCGCCGCCGGGGCGGGTGCCGTCGGCGGGACTGGGCCGGCACCGCGGAGACCGGCCGCAGTCGCCCCGAGCGCAGACGCAGCGGCGGCGCGGAGACCGGCCGGGCGAGACCACCCGTGTCGGAGTCTTCACTGAGGGTTACGACGAGGGAGCGCGGCGGGTGCAGCGGTCGCCGCCCGGGCACGGTGCGCCGACGACGCCGGCGCTGGAGCACCCGCGCCGTCGACTGCGCCCGCTCCGCCACCAGCCGCTCGGTGGCGTCGTACCGGCGGACCAGCGCCGGAGCGAGGGCGAGCAGACCGGCGGCGGCGAGGACGGCGAGGAGCACCGACGTGGGCACCCTCACCCCTCCCGTCACCAAAGTTCGCCGGCTAGCGCCGCCCGCCGCAACTTCTTCCGTCGGCCGTCGTTTACGGCGCACTTCGTGCGGGCGGGCAGCGCTTGCCGCAGCTTGCAGTTACTTGAGGTTACGGGCCGCCGACCCGGTTCACAGTGCGCCGCGCCGGGCGTTCGCCTCAGCGGCGGTTGTCACGTACGCGGTGCCACCGCGCCAGCAAGCCGCCCTCGGCGACGAGTTCCTCGCCCGTCATCGCGTATCCGATGTGGTCGCGCCACGCGCCGTCGATGTGCATGTAGCGCACGTGATAGGCCTCCTCGCGGAAGCCGAGTTTCTCCACCACCCGCCGGGACGGCGTGTTCTCCGGCCGGATGTTGACCTCGATCCGGTGCAGGCCGCCCGGCCCGAACGCGTGGTCCACGGCGAGCGCCACAGCGGTCGGGATCACGCCGCGACCGGCCACCCTGGAGTCCACCCAGTAGCCCACGTACCCGGAGCAGAACGCCCGCCGCACGATGCTGCCGATGTTGACGTGACCGACCAGCCGCTCCCGGCCGTCCTCGCGCAGGCAGACCGCGAACGGCATGCCCTCACCGGTACGCGCGGACTTGCGCTGGTCGGCGTGCACCAGGCGGAACGCAGCAGGGGAATTTGTCTCGTACCAGCCGCCGGGCACATGGGACTCCCACGGCGCGAGCCAATCCCGGTTGGCGCGCCGGATCTCCGACCAGGCGACGGCGTCCGAACGCCGGTACGGCCGCAGCACCACCGGACCGTCCACCAGCACCGCCGGCCACCCCGGCGCCCGCCGGAACCTCACCGGCGCCGGTCCAACAGGAGCACATCCACGGTAGACCCCGCGGCCGCCGTGGTGACCCGCTCACCGAGCACCAGCAGGCCGTTCGCGTCGGACAGGCCGGACAGCGTGTACGGGCCCCCGGCGAGCGGCTGCACCGTGTACCCGCCGCCGCGTCGCTCGGCCACGTGCGCGGGCCGGAACTCGCGCAGCCCGACCGGGGACGAGACCGTCTCCAGCAGGTGCGCGCGGACGCTCGGCCGGAACACCGGCTCGGCGCCGGCCAGCAGCTGGATGGCCGGTCGGGCCAGCACCTCGAAGCCGATCAGCGCCGCGCCGGGCTCACCGGGAAGACACACCACCGGCACCTCCTCGGCGCCGACCGTACCGAACCCGAGAGCCGTTCCGGGATAGAGGGCCACCTCTGTGAAGGTGACCGGCCCGGCCCGGCCGCCGTCGCGCCGCGACAGGATGCGGCGGACCATGTCACCGGGGCCGGTGCCGGTGCCGCCGGTGGTGATGATCAGATCGGCGCGCAGCGTCTGGTCCTCCAGCAGGCCGCGCAGCGCCTCCGGGTCGTCGTCGCAGATCCCCACCCGGTACGCGAGCGCGCCCGCCTCCGCGGCTGCCGCGGTCAGCGCGTGCGAGTTGGTGTCCACCACCTGGCCGGGCTGGCTGCCCCGGCCCACGTCCACCAGCTCGTCGCCGGTCGCCACGATCACCACGCGCGGGCTGGGCCGCACCACCACGTGCCCGATGCCGGTGGCGGCGAACACCGCTACCAGGGCCGGGGAGACGTACGCGCCGGCGCGGGCGAGGAGCGTGCCGGCGACCAGTTCCTCCCCGGCGCGGCGCAGGCCGTACCCCCGTTTGGGGGCGCGGAAGATCTCGACGGCGGCCATGCCCTGGTCGGTCCACTCCACCGGGACGACCACGTCGGCGCCGATCGGCAGCGGCGCGCCGGCCGCCACCGAGAAGCAGGAGCCGGGGGTGAGCCGCACCGGCCGCCAGCTGGCAGCGCCCAGGTCACCGACCACGTTGAGCCGGATGCTGCGGCCGCCGGGCATACCGGAGGGGGCCGGGACGTAGCCCGGCCCCCGACTCCCACCGGAGATGTCCTCCCAGCGCGCGGCGTACCCGTCCACCGCCGCCTGGTCGAAGGCGGGGTACGAGTGCGGGGCGACCACGTCCTCGGCGAGCACGTTGCCGTACGCCTGGGTCAGGTCGAGGTCGAGTGGAGGCAGCGCGCGTAACCTGCGCAGCACACTGCCCAGGTAGTCGGCGAGCGGCGTCAACTCGTTCGCGGCCGCCTCGGCGTCGGCCGTCGCGGTCATGTATCGGCACCGCCGGACGCGTCGCGGATGCCGTTGAGGACCGCAGCGGTGACCGTCTCGTCGCCCTTGTTGACGAACTCGGCCAGCCACTTGCGGAACTCGGCGCCCAGGTCCTCCCGCTCGGCGGCAATCTGCACCACGGTCTGGAGGTAGCCGAGCGGCATGCCGGTGTCGTAGCGGGTGCCCCGGTAGACGATGGCGTGCACCGGCACCCCCTCGGTACGCAGCAGCTCCATCGCGTCGGTCAGCTGGATCTCACCGCCGCTGCCCGGCTCGGTACGCCGGATCGCGTCGAAGATCTTCCCGGGGAGCACGTACCGGCCGAGGACGGCGAGGTTGCTGGGGGCGTCGGCCGGGCTGGGCTTCTCCACCATGCCGGTGACCTTGACGACCTCGGCGATGTCGGAGTATTCCGACTCGGCCGGCTCGACCGACGCGATGCCGTAGCGGCTGGTCTCGGCCGGGTCGACCTCGAAGAACGCGAGCACCACGCCGCCGGTGCGGGCCTGGAGTTCCAGCATGGCCGGCAGCAGGGGCTCGGACGGCTTGACGAACTCGTCGCCGAGCAGCACCGCGAAGGGCGCGTCGCCGACGTGCGACTCGGCGTACCCGACGGCGTGCCCGAGGCCGAGCTGTTCCGGCTGGCGGACCGTGTAGATCGCGGCGAGTTCCTCGGTGCGCTTGACCTCGGCCAGCAGCTCGGGCTTCTTGGCGAGCCGTTCCTCCAGGTCGGGCCGGCGGTCGAAGTGGTCCACCATCGAGGTCTTGCCGCGACCGGTGATCAGCAGGATGTCGTCGATGCCGGCCTGGGCGGCCTCCTCGACGATGTACTGCAGCACCGGCCGGTCGACGACCGGCAGCAGTTCCTTGGGAACCGCCTTGGTGGCCGGCAGGAACCGGGTGGCCAGGCCGGCGGCCGGGATCACGGCCTTGACCGCGCGGGAGCGACCGTGGGCCGCTGAGGGGTTCGCTGAGTGCTCCGACATGTCGCGAGACTATCGGCCACGGCTCTGCCGCGGCGGGTGAGGACCGGAAGACGCGCCGCCCTGGACGATGCCCGCCGGGTCCGCCGCGCCGGCCCGGGGCAGCCCGTCCGGCGGGCTGAGACCGGCCGCCACCACCGGGATCTCCTGGGTGGGCACCGGATCGGGCGCCGGCGCGAGCCGGTAGCCGTCGCGTCCGGCGGCCTTCGCCGCGTACAACGCGTCGTCGGCGGCGTCGAGCACCTGCTGGCCGTCGGCGGCGTGGTCCGGGTAGACGGCGATGCCGATGGAGACGGTCACCGGCACCCGCACCGGATCGTCGCCGCTCCCCTCCACCGTGACCGGCTGGTCGCGTACCACCGCGCCGAGCCGCTCGGCGACGATCGTCGCGCCCCGGGCGTCGGTCTCCGGCAGCAGCACCACGAACTCCTCGCCGCCCTGCCGGAACGCCAGGTCCACCTCACGGATCACGCCGCGTACCCGGCGGGCGAACTCGACCAGCACGGCGTCCCCGGCCGCGTGCCCCCAGGTGTCGTTGACGTTCTTGAACCGGTCCAGGTCGAGCGCGAGCACGCTGAGCATCCGGCCGAACCGGTTCGCCCGTTCCACCTCCCGGCGGATCGACTCGCGCAGGTAGCGGTAGTTCCACAGCCCGGTCAGCGGGTCGGTGAGGGAGAGCCGTTGAGCCTCCTCGTGCACCCGGACGTTCTCCACGGCGACCGCGGCGTGCCCGGCGAACGTCCGTAGCGTCACCACGTCGTCGTCGTGGAACTCGTGCCCGCCGAGCCGGTCGTAGAGGACCAGCACGCCGAGCGCCGCGCAGGCCGAGCCGGGCGGGTCGCCGTCGGCGGGCGGGTGGCCGGGCCGGTCCGGGCCGCGCGGCTCGGTGCCGCCGGGGGTGGCGAACGGCACCGCCACGTACGTCTCGCAGGACGGCTCCCCGGTCGGTACGTCCGGCGGCGTCCACCGTCCGCGCCGCGGTTCGCCGGTGGCGGCGACCGCGCCGAGCACCCCGGCGCCGACCGGCACCCGCAGCGTCGCCGGATCGGCCGGATCACCGGTCGGCCGGCGTCCGGCCATGCCTTCCACGCACCGGCCGACGAGGACGCCGTCGCCGTCGACGAGCAGCACCGCGCCGGCCCGCGCACCGGTGGCGGCGATCGCGCTGTCCAGGATCACCCGCAGGATGCGTTGCAGGTCGTGCGTGCTGGCGAGCGTGTCTCCGAGTACGGCGAGGTGGTTGCGGAGCTGGTCCCGGCTGCTGGTCAGCGCCGACACGTAGCTGCCGGTCTCCCGGGTCATCCGGTTGAACGCGCTGGCGAGCCGTCCGATCTCGTCGCGGCTGCGCACCGGCACCCGGGCGCTCAGGTCGCCGCGCGCCACCCGGTCCACCGCGCCGGCCAGCTCACCGAGCGGCCGGGTGGTCACCCGGGCCAGCCGCCAGGCCGCGAGCACTGCCAGCAGGGCGGCGAGCGCGACCGCGGCGATCAGTGCCCCGTACAGGCCGGGCGCACGTTCCCCCGGCACCGACAGCACCAGCGGCAGCGGCTGACCGGGAGACGGACCGACGCGCCGCACGTACCGGCCGTCGCCGGTGCCTGTCACCCGGTTCCCGTCCGCCTTGCCGGCGGCGGCCAGCACCGCTGCGCGTACCCCCTGCTCCTCAGTCGTGTGGGTGATGCCGCCGGGGTCGTCGAGGAGGGTGACCCCGACGCCCGTCACGGCGGCGAGCCGCGCCACGAAGGCCCGGTCGACGGGCTGGGCGGCGGCGACCGCGCCCAGGTCGGTGCCGGCCGGGTCGCGGAGCCCGACCTGGGCGGAGAGCGCCCCGACTCCGCTGGCGGGCGTGCCGGCGCAGTCCTGCCAGCGCCCGGCCGGCCCGCCGGGCGTGGCGTAGGTGGTGCGGCCGGCGGCGTCGGCCATCCGCACGGCGGCGGCCAGGCCCCGGGCGACCACCTGGTCGGCCGCACGCGACCGGACGGCCGGGTCGCCCACCAGGGCGACCGCGTCGGCCGCCGCGCGGAGTTGCTGGCAGAGCGCGTCGATCGAGGTACGGACGCCGGCCGCGGCCAGGCCCAGCCGTTCGGTGGCGCGGCTGTGGTCGACGGCGCTGAGCGTGGCCCCGACGAAGAACGCGCCGAGCAGGACGGGGCCGAGGACCACCGCGAGGAAAGCCGCCGTCAACCGCCCGCGTAGCGTCAATCTTCCCCCCGGAAGTTCCGCTCCCTTGGTGCGATGCTGACACAGAGCGACCATTAGGCAAGCGTTGCGTCAGGAGTGTTGCGTGCCGGAATTTTCGGATGAAGCGCACGATGCGAAGCGGGAGATGCGCATCGCGCTACTCGCCGCGCGCCGGTCGCTGTCCGCGGCCGACCGCGCGGTCGCGGCGGCCGCCGTCCAGGCCGAGCTGGTGACCCTGGTACGACGGCTGCGACCGGCCCGGATGAGCGCGTACGTCCCGGTCGCGTCCGAGCCCGGCGGGGACGACCTGCCGGACGTGCTGCGCGCCGCGCTGCCGCCCGACGCCGAGTTGCTGCTGCCGGTGCTCCGCGACGACCTGGACCTCGACTGGGCCCCCTACACCGGCCCGGAGTCGCTGCGCGCCGCCGGCCGGGGTCTGCGCGAGCCGACCGCACCGCCCCGGGGGCGTTCCGCCGTAGCCGGAGCCGGCCTGGTCGTGGTGCCGGCGGTGGCGGTGGACCGCCGGGGCATCCGGCTGGGCCGGGGCGGCGGCTCGTACGACCGCGCGCTGGCCCGGGTGCCCGCGACAGTGCCGACCGTGGCGCTGCTGCACGACGGCGAGTTGGTGGAGGCGGTGCCCGCCCTGCCGCACGACCGCCCGGTGCACTGCGTGATCACCCCGGCGGAGGGGCTGGTGGCGGTCCCGGGTGTGGGCCCGGGCGCTTCCGCTGGACGAACCCGGGGGTCATGACGCACCATTGGCACTCGAAGACCAGGAGTGCCAACAGGCCGTGCCGAAGATCCGGAGGAGAACGTGCCCACGTACCAGTACGCCTGCACCGCGTGCGGCCACCAGCTCGAGGCGGTGCAGTCCTTCTCGGACGAGCCGCTGACCGAGTGCCCGGCGTGTGAGGGGCGGCTGCGCAAGCTCTTCAACTCGGTAGGCATCGTGTTCAAGGGCTCCGGCTTCTACCGCACGGACTCCCGTACGTCCGGCGCCGACAACGGTGCCTCGACCACGAGCAAGCCGGCCAAGTCCGAGTCGTCGTCCTCGTCGTCTGACTCCTCGTCGTCGACGACGTCCTCGTCGTCCGGTTCGTCCTCGTCATCTTCGTCGTCCGGTTCGGGATCGACGGCGAGCAAGGCACCGGCGGCGTCCAGCTCGTCCTGACCCCCCTCTCGCACGCGACAGGTGGCCGTCCCCGTTCGGGGGCGGCCACGTCTTTGCGGGTTGCCGTTTGCCACTCGCAGGTGGCCGGGTGGTTGTTGCCGGGTGATCCGCTCGCCGGCGCGAGCCCGGCGGATCCGCCTTCTCCGCCGTCGCCGCTTGCCTGGCGGATCCGCCGTTCTCCGCCGTCGTCAGCAGGCCCCGCGAGGGCTCACCGTCGGCCACCTGATCGGCGCGTTGGTCCGGGCTTCGGTCGGCGGGCTGACGTTGTCCACAGGAAGGCGGGTTATCCACAGGGGCGGGCGACGGGGCGGCGCGCGCCGGCAGGCCGGGCCTAGCCTGCGGTCGGACGGTAGGTCGGCGGCGGGAGGCAGCGGTGACGGATGACGAGGGGACGTTGCGTCCGGTCCGCTGGCGCGGGCTGCCGCGGCGCCGGACGCTGCTGCGGGTGACACTCGTCGCGGTGCTGCTGGGGTTGGCCGCGGCGGTGCTCCAGACACCGCCGTCCTGCCCGCCGCCCGGCTCGTCCCCGGCCGCCTCGGCGACGGCGTCACCGTCCGGCGGCATCCCTGCCCTCCCGGCCGGTGCGGTGGGCGTCCCGATCCGGCTGGCCGAGCCGGCGGCCCTCGCGGTGCTGCGCCCGGGTGCCCGGGTCGACCTGCTCGTCCTGCCCGCCGGCGGTACGCCCGACCCCACGCTGCTGGCTCCCCGCGCGCTGGTGCTCGACGTGGTCGGCGCCACCGGAGCTGTCGACGGCTCCTCGGCGCTCTACCTGGCGCTGCCGCCGGAGCAGGCCCGGCGGGCGGTCGGGTTGCCGGAGGGCAGCCGCTTCGCCGTGGTGGTACGCGGCTGACGCGAGGCCGCGGTCAAGGGCCGCCGCCCGCGCGAAAGCCCGGCACGAGCCGAAGGCGATCAGCCCCAGTGCGGCGGGCGCTCGGCGAGCAGCCAGTCGTCGTTGCCGCCGGGGCGCTCGCCCCAGCCGCGATCGGTGTCGTCGCTGGTCTGCTCGGGCAGCACCACGAAGTCTTCGCTGAGGTCGACCACGCGGTCGTCGTCGCCGCGCGGTGTCCGGATGACGGGGTCGGTCACGATCAGCAACGATACCGCCGAACCGGCCGCCGGCTCGATCCCGGAAGCGTGGCGGGCCGGGCGGCGGTGATCGACGCGTCGGGCGGCCGACCGGCCGGGGCGTTGGTAGCGTCGGACGGCGTGACGACGCCGAGCGGTGGCAGCCGCGACGACGAGACCTGGCGACGCCCGGAGGGCCATGATCCGGACCGCACCGACGATCCGACAGTGACCGCCGGGCAGCCCGAGCCACGCACCACCGCCGCAGACCGGGCCGTCGCCGGCGGGATCGACACCGCCGGAGCCGCCACCGGAGCCGCCGGAGCCACCGGAGCCACCGGAGCCACCGGAGCAGCCGACACGCCGGAAGCCGCCGAGGCGGCGGACACGCCGGAAGCGGCCGGGAACGCCAGCCCGTGGTCACGCGAAGCGGCCACCGAGAGTCCGTGGGCACGTCCGGAGGCGGCAGGCGGTTGGACGGTGGCCGGCGGCGCGTGGCCGGGCTCGCCCGGCGGTGGCCCGCCGCCGTCGGGTTACGCGGGACCGCCACCGAGCACGCCTCCGCCGCCCGGCTGGCGGCCACCGGTACACGTGCAGCCGTCACCGCCCCGCCGGCTCCCGCCGCAGGACATGGCCGCGATGGACCAGGCCGAGCAGCGCGCCCAGCGGCTCACCTACGGCATCGGAGCGGCCGTGGCGGTGGTGCTGGTGCTGCTCACCTGCCTGCTCTGCTCGCGGGTGCTGTTCTGAGCCGCAGCGGTCAGACCACGCCGTCCCAGACCACCTTGGCGCCACTGTCCCCGGTCAGGTAGACGTACACGAGCGCGAAGACCGCGAGCACCGCCACCACGACGGTGAGCACCACCGGGAGCCAGCGGGGCAGGTTCCGGCCCGCGACGAAGCGGCTCGTCGACAGCACCAGCAGCAGCGCCGCGACGCCGAGCCCGAGCGCGTACCAGAACAGCGTGTCGCCGTACGACGCGTGCTCGCTGATCTGCTGGAGCCGGTCCGGCGGGTAGCCCTTCGCGCGCAGGACCCCCTCGAGTTCCTCACCGGACTCGGTCGCCACCCAGGCGAGGATCGGGGTGATCACGGCGAGCGCCGCGACCGCCCAGTCGAGGCGGGGCCGCCAGCGGGGCAGCACCCCGTACGCGACGGCGAACAGTGCCAGCAGCGGCACCAGCACCACCACCGCGTGGATGACGAGCACATGGACCGGCAGACCGTTGATTTCCCTGAACACCGACACCTCCGGCGAGTGCGTGGTTTGGCGCGCTCAGCGTACGGCGTGACGCCGCCTACCTCCGATACACGCGAGCGCGGCGGCACCGGTTCACCTGTGGCCCCGGCCACGGGTGAACAACGCTCGCTTGTCGGCCCGCCTGCCCCGTGCTGTCATGGATCCATGTCCACGGGTGAGGAGCTGCTCCGGTCGAGGGGCCTACGCGTCACCCGGCCGCGTCTCGCCGTGCTGGACGTGCTCTCCGCCGGCGGTCACCTGGAGGTCGACGAGATCACTCGGCGGGTCCGCCAGCGGATCGACTCGGTCTCCACCCAGGCCGTCTACGACGTGCTCGGCGCCCTGTCGCGGGCCGGGCTGTCCCGCCGGATCGAACCGGCCGGCAGTCCGGCGCGGTACGAGGCCCGGGTCGGCGACAACCACCACCACGTGGTGTGCCGGGGCTGCGGCGAGATCGCCGACGTGGACTGCGCGGTCGGCAGCGCCCCCTGCCTGGACCCGAACGTGGCGCACGGCTTCGAGCTGGACGAGGCGGAAGTGACCTTCTGGGGCCTCTGCCCGGCCTGTCAGTCCCGCCGCTCCGCCGACGACTGACCGCCGCACCGAGGACGCCCGGCGACGGCGCGTGGCACTCTTGATCGGTGGACACCGAAGATCTCGGCCTCTTCGGTCCGGGGTCGGTCACGTGGAAGGTGCACGAGGAACCGATCCTGATCGTCGCCGGCCTGCGCTCGCTCTACCTCCAGGCGCTGCATCCCCGCGCGATGGCCGGCGTCGCACAGAACAGCAACTACCGCACCGACGCCTGGGGCCGGCTGGTCCGCACGGCGAACTACGTGGGCACGACGATCTACGGCACCACCGCCGAGGCGGAGGCGGCCGGGCGACGGCTGCGGACGCGGCACGCCCGGATGCGCGCCACCGACCCGGTCACCGGTGAGGAGTTCCGCATCGACGAGCCGGAGCTGCTGCGCTGGGTGCACGTCACCGAGGTCGAGTCGTTCGTGAGCACCGCCCGGCGGGCCGGTCTGGCGCTCACCGACGACGAGGTGGACGGCTACTACTCCGAGCAGCGCCGGTCGGCGGCCCTGGTCGGGCTGGACCCGGACGACGTACCGGGCACCGCCGCCGAGGTGGCGGACTACTACCGGGACGTGCGCCCGCAGTTGCGGATGACCCGCGAGGCGGCCGAGACCGCGGTGTTCCTGACCGCGCCGCCGATCCCGTGGAAGCTCAGCATGCCGGCGCGGGTCGGACTGAACCTGGGGCCACCGCGCTGGGCGTACTTCGGGATCGCCGCCACCGCGCTGGGGATGCTGCCGCCCTGGGCGTTGCGGCTCTACGGCGGGCTGGGCCTGCCCACCACCGCCCTGTCGGCGGACCTGAGCGCGCGGGCGCTGCGACTGGCGCTGGCCGCGGTGCCCCGGCGCTACCGGGAGGGCCCGCTGCAGCAGGCCGCCAAGGAACGCGCCGCCCGCCTGGCCGCGGCCTGACGGCGACCCGCGTTCACTCCGGGTCGGTGAACCGCTCGACGGCCGACCAGGGCTCCTTGCCGGGGGTCTGCGCGCCGGTCGGGCACGTACGCCGGTAGTCGCACCAGCCGCAGCGCGGACCCGGCTCGGTGGGGAACGCCGTGTCGGGGTCGGCGCCGTCGGCCACCGCGTGCTCGGCGGCCATGATGTCGCGTGCGGTGTCCTCGGCGCGGGTGAGCTGCCGGTGCAGGGACTCCGGCGTGTGCTCGTGGGCGGCGACGGTGCCGGTGGGCAGGTGGTGCAGCTCGACCCGGCGGCACGGCTTGCGGAACACCCGCTCGGCCGCGTACGCGTAGAGCGCGAGCGCCTGCGAGCCGCGCGCGTCGTCGGCGTCGAGCCCGGTGCGGCCGGTCTTGTAGTCGACGATGACCAGCTCGGGCCGCCCGTCCGGGCCGGGACGCGAGTCGATCCGGTCGGTGCGGCCGTTGAAGGCGAGCACCGCGGTCTTCACCGCGACGACCCGTTCCACGCCGACCGGCTCGTCGGCCGGGTCCAGGCCCGCCACGTAGCTCTCGAGCCAGGTCAGGGCCCGCCGGAAGGCGTCGCGCTCCTGCTCGTCGTCGCGGTAGCCCTCGCGGACCCAGGTGCCCTTGAGCAGCGTGCCGAGCACCTCGGGGCGGCGGCGGTCGGGGGCCAGCGCGTACCAGTTCTTCAGCGCGGTGTGGACGCTCGCGCCGAGCGAGTTGTGCGCCCACGGCGGGCCCTTGGGCGGCGCGGGGCGGTCGACGTAGGCGTAGCGGTAGCGGCGGGCGCAGTCCGCGTACGCGCCGAGCTTGCTCGGTGTGCAGACGAACAGGCGCTCCGGCATGCCCTCGAAGCCGAGCTGCTCGGACTGCTCGGTGCGGGGTCGGGGAGCCCGGGAGCCACTGGCTGCTGACTGTCGTCGCACCCGGCAATCCTGCCATCCGGGTACGACACCGGACGGACCCGCTCAGGCGTTGTTGAGGTACTGGGTCACGAACGCGGCGATCGCGTCGGCGATGAGCTGCACGGCGATGGCGGCCAGCAGCAGACCGGCGATCCGGGTCAGCACCTCGATGCCGCCGGGACGCAGCACCTTGACGATGCCGCCGGAGAAGCGCAGCACCACCCAGACGGTCACCATCACGGCGACGATGGCGAGCCCGATGGCGAGGTAGTCGACGGCGCCGCCGGCCTGCTGCACGAACAGCATGGTGGCCACGATGGCGCCCGGCCCGGCCAGCAGCGGGGTGCCGAGCGGCACCAGCGCGATGTTCGAGGTGACCTGCTGGCTCGGGTCGTCCGCCTTGCCGGTCAGCAGCTCCAGCGCGACGAGGATCAGCAGCAGCCCACCCGCCGCCTGGAGGGCGGGCAGGTCGACGTGCAGGTACGCCAGGATCGTCTGCCCCGCCACCGCGAAGATCACGATGACCCCGAGCGCCAGCGCCACGGCCTGCCAGGCGGCCCGGTTCCGGTCACGCGCGGGCAGCGGCCCGGTCAGCGCGAGGAAGATGGGCATCATTCCGGGCGGGTCGACGATCACCAGCAGGGTCACGAAGACCTCGCCGAAGAGCTTGAGATCCACGCGGACACGGTAGCCGTGCCGTCGGATCGCTTCAGCTCGAAGCGACAGGGGTCACCCCGCGGGCCAGCGCGACGATCCGCTCGTACGCCTCGGGCCCTGTGGTGTGCGCGCCGAGCCGGACGGTCTTGTGCGTGCCGTGGAAGTCGGACGAGCCGGTGACCAGCAGTCCCAGGTCGGCGGCGAGCCGGCGGACGTGCGCCCGCTCGGCCGGGTCGTGGTCCTCGTGGTCGGCCTCCAGCCCGGCCAGGCCGGCCGCCGCCAGGTCCGCGACCAGCTCGTCCGGCACGATCCGGCCGCGCCTGCTGGCCTTCGGGTGGGCGAAGACGGGCACGCCGCCCGCCGCCCGCACCAGCGCCACCGCCTGGAACACCTCGATGTCGTCCTTCGGCAGCCGGTACCGCTCGCCGAGCCAGTCCGGCCCGAACGCCTCGGTGGTGGTGGCGACCAGGCCGGCCCGGATCAGCGCCTGCGCGATGTGCGGGCGGCCGACGGTGCCGCCGCCCGCGCCGGCCAGGATCTCCGTCCAGCTCACCGGGATGCCGTCGGCCTGGAGCAGCCGCACGATGCGCTCGCCGCGTTCCTCGCGGGCCCGGCGGACCCGGGCCAGCTCCGCGGCCAGTTCCGGCTCGTCCGGGTCGAACAGGTACGCGAGCAGGTGCAGCGGGAGGGCCGGCTCGACGCCGAACCACCGGCAGGAGATCTCCGCGCCGCGGATCAGGGTGAGCCCGGGCGGCAGGGCGGCGACGGCGGGCGCCCAGCCCGCGGTGGTGTCGTGGTCGGTGAGTGCCACCACGTCGAGCCCGGCATCGGCGGCGGCCCGGACCAGCTCGGCGGGGGTCAGGGTGCCGTCGCTTGCGGTGGAGTGGGTGTGCAGGTCGATGCGGGCCGGGACGCTCACCCGCCCGACGCTACGCCCCGTCCGGCACCGCGGGGACGTCGGCCACCACCACCGGGCGGTCCTCCGGCGCCAGCCCTTCGACGCGCGAGGCCGTCGGCCGGTCACCGGCCAGCACCCGCTCGGGCTTGACCCGGACCAGCCCGCCGGTCGCGTCCACGTGCAACGCCACCCCGGCCCGGGTCCAGGACACGCCGCCGGCCAGCAGCGGGCCGGCCGGGTGGGTCACCGGGCTGGCCGGGTCGCGCAGGTCGACCAGGAGAGCGGTGCGCGACGTGCCGTTGGCGAGCAGCCACCGGCCGTCGAAGGAGACGGCGCCGAGCCCGTCGGTGGCCAGCTTCAGACCGCATCCGGTACGCACCGGGGCGAGGTCGCGTGCCGGGTCCAGCAGGGCCAGGCAGAGTTGCTCGTCCCGCCCGGCGGCGACCAGGCCGACCACCCGGCCGTCGGGCCGCGTGCCGTAGACGGTGCGGACGTCCGGGTTCACCGGGCCCGGCTGCCCGCCCAGCGCGCGGTCCCACACGCTCATCCCGCCGTCGCCGGGCTGCTGGATCAGCACGGCGTCCCCGGCGAATCCGACCGGCACGGCGCCCTCCGGCGCGGCGATCCGGACCGGCGCGATGAGCTGGCCGGCGACCACACCGGCCGCGATCAGGTCCGTGCCGTCCCGCCAGGCGACCTGGCGTCCGTCCGCGGAGACCGCCACCGCGTCCGCGGCGGCGAGCATCACCTGGGGCGTGGCGCCGCTGACCGGCACCCACCAGAGGGTACGGCCGGCGACGGTGGCCGCCGAGGTGAGCAGCCAGCCTTCCTGCTCGTGGATCCGCTGCGCCCGTTCGACGCCGCTCACACCGGTCAGCTGCCGCCGTTCGCCGCCGCTGGTGTCCAGCCGGTCACCGACGAGCAGGTCGAGTTCGGCGCGGACCGGCCCGAACCGGGTGATCGAGGACGGCCCGGCGGTGTCCGGGGACGGGAAGAGGACGGGCGGGTCGCCGAGCACCACAGTGGGCGTGCCGCCGTCGCCGCCCGACGCGCTGAACTGGGCCACTCCGGTCGTGATGAACACGGTGGCGACCCCGGCCAGGGCCAGACCGGTGAGCGTACGCCGCCGGCCCGTGCGCCGCGCCCGGCGCAGGATCTCCCCGGCCGGGTCGACGGGCAGCGGGCGGGGCGTGGCGACGCGGCGGGACAGGGTCTCCCGCAGCGCCCGCTCCAGCTGGTCGTCGCTCACGGGGAATGGACGCTCCGAGCTGCCCGTCCGGTTGTCACCGTGGTGCCGGGTGCCGCTCATCGGCTCTCCGCCGCGATCGGGACGGCGGGACGGACCGCAGTCGCGGGCGGGGCCGGTCGCGGCACCCGGGCGGCGGGCCGCCGCGCAGGGGTACGGGCCGGCTCGCCGCCCCGGGCCGGCGGGACGGACCGGCCGGACGTGGCGGGCGCGGTCGGGGCGGCCGGGTTGGGCGTGGGCGCGTCGGCGGGCGTGGGCAGGCTCAGCGCCGCCTCGGAGCCGAGCCGGCGGCGCAGCGTGTTCAGCGCCCGGGAGGTCTGGCTCTTCACAGTGCCCGGGGAGATCTCCAGCAACGCGGCGGTCTGCGCCTCGGACATGTCCTCGTAGAAGCGCAGCACCAGCACGGCCCGCTGCCGGGCCGGCAGCGCCTGGAGGTGCCGCCAGAGCGCGTCCCGGTCGAGTTGCTGCTCGATCTCGTCGACACCGGCGCGCTCCGGCAGCACCTCGGTGGGGCGCTCGCCGTGCCAGCGGCGCCGCCACCAGCTGGTGGACGTGTTGACCATGACCCGGCGGGCGTACGGCTCGATGGCGTCGATCCCGCCGAGCCGCTTCCAGGCCAGGTAGGTCTTCGTGAGCGCGGTCTGGAGCAGATCCTCGGCGGTGGCCCAGTCACCGGCGAGCAGGTAGGCGGTGCGCAGCAGGGCGCCGGAGCGGGCCGCGACGAACTCGCGGAACTCCTCCTCCAGCGGATCTCTGCTCACCACCACACCCATTCTCCCCCCGTCCTGCCTGGCAGAATGCCACGGCCGGGCCGCCCGGGTCGATGGCGGAAGGTGTGCAGTTCATCCGATGTTCGGACGAAAAGTTTCAGGCTCCGTCGTCGGCCTTGGCCTCGTCGGCCTCCTTGCCCAACCGCGCCTCGACCGCCTGCGGCTCGTACATCTCCTCGACCACACGCAGGTAGAGCTCGTTCGGGTTGGGCAGGTTCTTGATCACCCGGAGCGCCTGTTCCTGGCCGGCCGACTCCAGCACGAACGTGCCGTAGTTGAGGGCACGGCCGGTCGGGCTCTGCTCGTACTTCATGTCGGTGACCCGGGTGAGCGGCATCATCGCGACCTGCCGGGTGATGATCCCGTTGACCACCATGACCCGCTTGTTGGTCAGGATGAACCGGTCGTACCACCAGTCGGCGACCTTCCAGGCGACCCAGCCCATCACGCCGAACCAGAGCAGCACGGCGACGGTGGTCAACGCGCCGACGTCCCGCCCGGCGAGGAAGCCGGACAGGTAGCCGAGCACGAACGTGGCCGCCACGCCGACGATGATCGGGGTGGTGAGGTGGATCCAGTGCCGCTTCCACTCGCCCCGGTAGCGCTCGGTGGGGAAGAGGTAACGCGCCACGAGTGAGCTGGGCTCGTCCTCCAGCGGCAGCACCCGGCGGGGTGCCATGCCGGTGGCGTCGGACCGCAGCCCGGCCAGCTCCTCCTCGGAGATCGGCTGGTCCGGGAAGCCGTCCGGATCGCGCGCCCAGGCCCGGCCGGACCGCCCCTCACCGGCATAGGCGCTGCCGTAGCCGGCGTCGTCCGCGTCCGCGTACGGGCCGGGGCCGTAACCGGCCGGGTCGTCCGGGTCGATCCGGGGGATCGGCTCGGTGTCGCGTTCCCGGCGTGCCCGGTCGGGGTCGTCCGGGTCGAAGGGTGGACCGGAGGGGCTTCCCATGGGCGGCTAGGCGACGAGGTTGGTGAAGAAGTCGCCGAAGCCCTGCGCGATGTCCATGATGCCGCCACCGAGAGACTTGAAGACGTCGGCGGCGGAGTTGGGCCGGTACGCAACAAAGAAGATCAAGAATGCGATGCCGGCCCAGGTGAGGACCTTCTTGACCATAGCGGGCCATCCTCTCGCGCGGCGCCGGGTCCGTTTACCGCAGCGGCACCCAGAGTATCAGCATGGTGTCTTACCGTGAATATCTGCGTCCGCTCCCCGACTCGCCGTGACGGGCCGGTCAGGCCCGCCCGTGCAGATACGGAGACGGTGCGCCGTACACGAGTTCGGGCGGTGTCCACTCGGTGAGGTCGTGCAGCACGACTTCTTCCGCGAGGAGGTGACCCGCACTCGCCGGCCAGGCTATCGCATGGAGCCACATTCCCCGAGCCTCGCCGGCGTACGCGCTTCGATCCGTTTCGGAGCGCACCAGCCACAGTGGAGTCGGGTGCCCCCCCACCCGGATCTTCGCGTGCGGCAACCGCTCGGGATGACCAGGGCCGGGATCGGTGAGCGCCTCCTCCACCTGCGGGCCCGGATCGGGTCCGGGCAGTCCCGCGAAGCGGGATCCGAGACCGACGCCGGGCTCCTCGGCGACGAAGATCAGATCGGCCGGCCCACCGTCCAGGGGGGCCGGTCCGGCACACGCGACCAGGGTGGCCCGGACACCGCCGCGGTCGTCGCCCGCCCAGGCCACGCCGGTGAGCGTCCAGCCCGGAGGCAGCGGCCACGGGCACCACAGCGGCATCCGGAGCCGGCCGGCCGGGTCGGGGTCGGCGGCCATCCGCTCGACCACACTGGCCATGATCTCGGCGCTGATGTGCTCCGGCACGTGCAGCGGCGCGATCGGCCCGCACCGCACGCACCGGTGATCGGCGTGCATCAGGTCCGGCTCGCGCACCGGGCCCGCGCACTTCGGACAACTCACCGCGACAGTCACACCCTCACCGTCGCCCCGGACCGGCGAGGCGTCAAGCGGGGCGGGCCGACGAGCGCGGGATTTCCATCCGGTGGTGGAACCACGCCGAGGTCAGTCGGGCGGCGGGCCGGCGTACGACCGGATCCAGGCGTGCATCGCGATGCCGCTGGCCACGCCCGCGTTGATGGACCGGGTCGAGCCGTACTGGGCGATGGAGAACAGCGCGTCACAGGCCGAGCGGGCCACCGGCGACAGCCCCGGCCCCTCCTGCCCGAACAGGAGCACGCAGCGGCGCGGCAGCACCGCCGTCTCCATCGGCCGGGAGCCGGGCAGGTTGTCGATGCCGACCACCGGCAGCCGCTCGTCGCGCGCCCACGCGACGAACTCCTCGATCGTGGCGTGGTGCCGGACGTGCTGGTAGCGGTCGGTCACCATGGCGCCCCGCCGGTTCCACCGCCGCCGTCCGACGATGTGCACCTCGGCGGCGAGGAAGGCGTTGGCGTTGCGGACCACGGTGCCGATGTTGAAGTCGTGCTGCCAGTTCTCGATCGCCACGTGGAAGTCGTGCCGGCGCCGGTCCAGGTCGGCCACCACCGCCTCGCGCCGCCAGTAGCGGTAGCGGTCCACCACGTTGCGCCGGTCCCCGGTCGCGAGCAGCTCCGGGTCGTAGCGCGGGTCGTCCGGCGGGTCACCGGGCCACGGCCCCACACCCACGTCGAGCTGGTCGTCGGTCACGGTCTGCAGAGGGTACGGCCCGGCGGCGTCATCGGTCAGCGCAGGTCGAGCGCGCCGCCCAGCCGGTCGAGGAAACGCGTGTCGGCGGGACTCGGCACGGTCTCCCCGGTCCGGCACACCCGAGCGGCGACCGACTCCACCCACTGCCGGTACGCCGCCGAGTCGGCCGGATCGGCGCGGCGGCGCAGCACCCGTACCGCGGCCCGGGCGGCGGCCAGCAGGTCGACCAGGTCGGTCAGGCGCTCGTCCCGCTCGGCGGCGCCGTCGTGGCGGGCGTAGATCGCGGCCACCACGGCGCGGACGAGATCGCTGTCGAAGGCCCGCCCGGCGGCCACCGCGTCCAGCCCGGCCAGGCCGGCGGCGACGCCGCGCGGCGGACGACCGGGACCGGGTGAGGCGGCGGCGACGAGGACGCGGCCCGGCAGGTCGGTCAGCAGGTCCCACTCCGCCGCGGAGTAGGCGGCGGTGGTGAGCGGCGCGGCGCGGCGGCCGGCGGAAGGCGGCTCTCCGGCTACGGAGTGGCTCATCGGCAACCTCCAGCCCGAGCATAAGCCCCCGGACGAGGTCCGGGCCCCGTCCCCGCCGAACGGAGAACGAGGCCCGGTGAGCCGGGGAGACGCGAGGTCAGCGCGGCTCGGGGAAGCTGGGACGCTCCGGGTCGACGCCGGCCGGGACGGCGGCGGCCGCGTACTCCTTCTTGGGGACCATGACCTTGCGGCGGAACACGCAGACGAGCGTGCCGTCCTGGTTGTAGCCGCGGGTCTCGACCGCCACCACGCCACGGTCGGGCTTCGAGGCCGACTCCCGCTTGTCCAGCACCGTCGTCTCGCCGTAGATGGTGTCGCCGTGGAAGGTCGGCGCGACATGGCGCAGCGACTCGATCTCCAGGTTGGCGATCGCCTTGCCGCTGACGTCCGGTACGGACATGCCCAGCAGCAGCGAGTAGATGTAGTTGCCGACCACCACGTTGCGCTTGAACTGCGAGGCGGACTCGGCGTAGTGCGCGTCCATGTGCAGCGGGTGGTGGTTCATGGTGAGCAGGCAGAAGAGGTGGTCGTCGTACTCGGTGACCGTCTTGCCCGGCCAGTGCCGGTAGACCGCGCCGACCTCGAACTCCTCGTAGTAGCGGCCGAACTGCATCCTTGTCCCCTTCACGGGCGGCGATGGAGTTCGGCACAGCATGCCTTATCGCTTGTTAAGGCGAGGAGCGGGGCGTTCGCCCGGCGGAAATGTCACACCGGGGGTCCACCGAGGTCTGGACGCAATGAGCGGCGGGGCCCTCCCCGGCACCCGCCGCCCACGCTCTGATGCGAAGAATTCTGCCGTACGACCACCCGCCGCCAACAGAGACGGAGGTCACATTTATCTTTTCGTAACACTACTCAGAGTAATCGACGCGAGGTCGGTAAGCGATCTCCGCAGGCAGGATAGATGCTCGTCAAGGCCAAAGTTACCGATACGTAGCCGCAACTGAGCGTGATCTCCTTGGAAACGCTCCCATCACGTCCCGTCACGCAAGTGCGGCGTGCATTTGCGTTCCGCACGGGCGGAGGGAACAGATGGTGTTCGATGTGCCCAGGGTCACCATCCGGGCGCTCAGCGTTTCGTCACCCGCACGGCGGGAATTCGGACGGACCGACCCTGGTTCCACCGGACGTACGACAATCCGCGGTGATCGGAGAGAGCAAATGGCAACGGTTGAGCTGACCACGGCCAACTTTGACGAGGTGACCGGGCGCGACGGGATCGTCCTGCTCGACTTCTGGGCGGACTGGTGCGGCCCGTGCAAGCGCTTCGCCCCGGTCTACGAGCGCTCCTCGGAGAAGCACCCGGACATCGCCTTCGGCAAGGTCGACACCGAGGCGCAGCAGGAGCTGGCGGTGAAGTTCAACATCAGCTCCATCCCGACGATCATGGCAATCCGTGACGGCGTGATCGTCTTCGCCCAGCCGGGCGCGCTGCCAGAGTCGGCGCTGGAGAACCTCATCGAGCAGGTCCAGGCGCTGGACATGGACGACGTCCGCAAGAAGCTGGCCGAGCACAACCACTGACGTTCCACACGCCGCCGGCCGATCCCACCCGGGACCGGCCGGCGGCGTTCTCGCGCCCGCCGGACCGGCGGGACGGACAGTGAGGAATGGCCGACTGAGGGACACTTTCGGCCGCTTCACTCCCGTATCGTCACCACGCGATGGAGACCTTGACCGCCCGCGGGCGCGCGGTCCGAGTAGGGGTCACCCTGCTCGGCCTGGCGCTGCTGCTCCTGGGCACCGTGCGCGGCACCGACGACGACTTCCCGTTCGGGCCGTTCCGGATGTACTCCACCTCCGACCCACCGAACGCGCCCGCCCCGGACACCCGGGTCGAGGGCGTGGACCGCACCGGCGCGGTGGTCCCGCTCGGCCAGGAGGCCACCGGCATCCGCCGCGCCGAGATCGAGGGCCAGCAGGGCCGGTACGCCGCCGACCCGAGCCTGCTGCGGACCGTCGCCGACGCGTACGCCGAACGCCACCCCGGCGCCCCCGACCTGGTCGAGGTGCGCATCGTCATCCGCTGGTTCGACATCCAGGGCGGCCGCCCGACCGGCAAGTGGACCGACGAGACAGCCGTGCGCTGGGAGACCGGCGGATGACCGCCTGGCTGACCGAGGCGGTCCCGCGCGGCCGGATCGCCGCCTTCCGCACCCTGGTCTACCTCTTCGTCGCCGCCGACCTGGTGATCTTCACCCCCTGGGTACGCACCCGGGTCGACGTACCCGGCGACCTCTACCAGCCGCTGCTCGTCGGGCGGCTGCTCCCGCTGCCCACCCCCACCCCCGCCCTGGTCGGCGTGGTGTTCTGGGCGCTGCTGGTCACCGCGCTGCTCGCCGCCACCGGCCGGGCGCACCGGCTGCTCGGCTGGACGGTCTTCGCGCTGTACTTCGAGTGGATGATCGTGGCGATGAGCTACGGCAAGGTCGACCACGACCGGTTCGCGCTCCTGGTGGCGCTGGCCGTGCTGCCCACCGCCGGCCGCGCCCGGCACGGCGATCCGACCCGTACCGAGGCGGGCGGCTGGGCGCTGCGGGTCACCCAGATCTCGGTCATCTGCACGTACTTCCTCGCCGCCTGGGCCAAGTTCCGCTTCGGCGGATGGGACTGGGCGAACGGCTCGGTGCTGGCCCGGGCGATCATCCGGCGCGGCACCGACCTCGCCGACCTGATCGCGCAGGTGCCGCACCTGCTGATCGTGGCGCAGTTCGGCATCCTCGCGTTCGAGTTGCTCAGCCCGCTGGTGTTCGTGCTGCCGTCGCGGTGGCGGACGACGACCGTCGGCTTCTTCTACTCGTTCCACCTGGTGACCATCGCGACGATCACCATCTCGTTCGCGCCGCACCTGGTGGCGATGACCAGTTTCCTGGCGCTGGAGAAGGTCCGCCCGGTGGTGTTCGTCAGGCGCCTGCTCGGCCGCCCGCCGCCCGCCGCGCCCACGTCGCCGGCGACGGCGCCGCTCTCTCCCGCGCCGGCCCCGTCCTCGACCGCCTGAGCACCGGCACGCAGCCGCTCAGGCGGTCGGCCCCGGACGGCCGGTCGGCCCGTACAGCCGTTCCCGGGCCTCCTGGGGCAACGCGCAGGCGGCGGTGCCGCCCGGCATGCGGTGCCGGTTGCGGGCCACCCAGCGGTACGCGGGCCAGGCCGCCGCGCGGACCGGCGCGAGGCGCAGCCCGGCCCCGGCGAACCGCCAGAGCGGCCCGCTGTCGCCGAGCAGCCGGGCGATGGCGTCCGGCCCGGCGGCGCGGGAGCCGTCGGCGCCCACCCACTGGACCGCCTCCTCGCACTCGGCCTCCGTCAGGCCCAGCGCCGCCAGGTCGGCGAACTGCCACGGCACCACCCGGGCGCCGGTCGGGATGCGACGCTCGATGAACTGCGCGCAACTGGTGCAGAAGGCGCAGTCGCCGTCGTAGACGAAGGTCGACGTCTTCATGCCACCATCCTGCACCCGTCCCGGGCGCGGCGGCGCGCGGTGTCCGGAGCGTCACTTGCGCTTTGTTCGTACACATGTTCGAATGGGGTCCATGCGCTGGGACAACCTCTCCGCTCCCCCGGACGAGGGGACTCCCGATCGGGCGGCGCCGGCGGCTCCACCCCTGCCGCTGGCGCTGCCCGGCGCCGTCACCCGCACCTTCGACACGCCGGACTTCGCCGGCATGACCTTCTACGAGGTCCACGCCAAGTCGATCATCAACCGGGTGCCCGGCGAGTCACGGGTGCCGTTCGAGTGGACGATCAACCCCTACCGGGGTTGCTCGCACGCCTGCGTCTACTGCCTGGGCGGTGACACCCCGATCCTGATGGCCGACGGCCGCACCAAGGCGATCAGCGATCTGGAGCCCGGCGACCGCATCTACGGCACCGCGCG
Source organism: Micromonospora sp. CA-248089 (assembly GCF_050948515.1). Lineage (NCBI taxonomy): Bacteria > Bacillati > Actinomycetota > Actinomycetes > Micromonosporales > Micromonosporaceae > Micromonospora > Micromonospora sp. CA-248089. Next base: position 715,720 of record NZ_CP192016.1, on the reverse strand, counting down.
GCGCGGCGCCTACCGCCACTACGTCGTCACCACCGTGCTCGACAAGTGGTCCACTGTGAAGCGGGCCCACCGGGTCACGCTGGCCGACGGCACCACGCTCGTCGCCAGCGGCGACCACCGGTTCCTGACCGAACGCGGCTGGAAGCACGTCACCGGCACCATGCGCGGCGGCGGGCGCCGTCCCCACCTGACCACCCGCAACCGTCTGCTGGGCACCGGCCGGTTCGCGGTGGCGCCGAAGCGCTCGGCCGACTACCGCATGGGTTACCTGCACGCCCTGATCCGCGACGACGACCGGGCCGGCGCCCGGTTCCGGCTGGCCACCGCCGAGGCGGAGGCGCTGGACCGGGCCGAGCGCTACCTGACCGACGCGGGGGTCACCGTCGAGCGGGCCACCGTCGCCCGGGTCGGCCGCCGGGCGACGACCACTGTGGTACGCACAGCCGGCCCGGCCGAGGTGGTCACCGGGTTGTTCGAGCCACCCGACGAGACGACTGACGACTGGGCGCTCGGCTACCTGGCCGGCATGTTCGACGCCACCGGGACGTGCCACCGGGGCGTGTTCCGGATCAGCGTCGCCGACGACGGGAGCCAGGCCCGCGCCGCCGGGGCGCTGGACCGTTTCGGCTTCACGTGGGCGCTCGACGTGCCGGGTGCACGGGGCGCGGCGCGTCAGCTCCGGCTGACCGGCGGGCTGCCCGAGCGGCTGCGCTTCTTCCACCTCACCGACCCGGCCGTCACGGCCCGGCGCTCGATCGAGGGCATGGCGCTCAAGTGCGCGGCGCGACTCCAGGTGACCGCCGTCGAGGATCTCGGCCTCGACCTTCCGCTGTGGGACATCACCACGGGCACCGGCGACTTCATCGCCAACGGCGTGGTCAGCCACAACTGCTTCGCCCGCAATACACACACCTATCTCGACCTCGACCCGGGCGCGGACTTCGACCGCAAGGTGATCGTCAAGGTCAACGCAGGCGAGCTGGTCCGCCGTGAGCTGGCCGCCCCACGCTGGCGCGGCGCGCATGTCGCCATGGGCACCAACGTGGACTGTTACCAGCGGGCCGAGGGCCGCTACCGCCTGATGCCGCCGATCATCGAGGCGCTGCGCGACTTCGCGAACCCGTTCTCCATCCTGACCAAGGGCACCCTGCTGCTGCGCGACCTGCCGCTGTTGCGTCAGGCGGCCGAGGTGACACGGGTCGGGCTGTCGTACTCGGTGGGGTTCGTGGACGAGACACTCTGGCGTGCGGCCGAGCCGGGTACGCCGAGTCCGCGCCGCCGCTTGGACGCGGTCCGCCGGCTCACCGACGCCGGATTCTCCGTCGGCGTGCTGATGGCGCCGATCCTGCCCGGTCTCAGCGACGACGAGGAGTCGATCGACGCCACGGTCGCGGCCGTCGCCGCCTCCGGAGCGGCGAGCGTGACGCCGCTACCGCTGCACCTGCGGCCCGGCGCCCGTGAGTGGTACGCGCGCTGGCTGGCCCGGGAGTTCCCCCATCTGGTCCCCCGCTACCGGCAGCTCTACCAGGCCGGCTCGTACGCGCCGCAGGCGTACCAGCGGGAGGTGACAGCGCGGGTACGGATGGCGGCACGCCGGCACGGGCTGCACCGGGGCGAGAACGGCGACAATCGCCGGCTACCGGAGACCCCGCCGCCCGCCCCGGCCGCGGAACAGCTCTCCCTGCTCTAGCGGGGAGAACCCGCACCGGCGGGGCTAGTCTCGGGGAATGCGTTCCGCTCAGCAGATCCTCGCCGACTCCGCCGTGATCGCCGTCGTGGGCGCCTCCCGTGATCCGGGCAAGGCCGCACACCGCGTGCCGCTGGAGATGCAGCGGCACGGTTGGCGGATCATCCCGGTCAACCCGACGGTGGACGAGTTGTTCGGCGAGAAGGCGTACCCGACGCTGGCCGACATCCCGCACCCGGTCGACCTGGTCGACGTGTTCCGTCCGGCCCGGGACGCGGTCGACGTGGTCCGGCAGGCGGTGGCGATCGGCGCCCCGGCGGTGTGGTTGCAGCTCGGGATCTTCTCAAACGAGGCGCGCCGGATCGCCGAGGAGGCCGGCCTCGACTACGTCGAGGACAGGTGCCTCATCGTGGAGCGGGCCGCTGCCGGACTGACCCGGCGCGCCTGACCGGTTCGCGCTACTGCTTGTACTGCTTGAGCAGGCCGCGCGAGATGATCGTCTTCTGGATCTCCGAGGTGCCCTCGCCGATCAGCAGGAACGGCGCCTCGCGCATCAGGCGCTCGATCTCGTACTCCTTGGAGTAGCCGTAGCCGCCGTGGATCCGGAACGCCTCCTGGACCACCTCGGCGCAGTACTCGGACGCGAGCAGCTTCGCCATGCCAGCCTCGACGTCGTTGCGCTGGCCGGCGTCCTTGAGCCGGGCCGCGTTGACCATGAGCGCGTGCGCGGCCTCGATCTTCGTACCCATCTCGGCGAGCTTGAACGCGACGGCCTGGTGCTTGGCGAGCGGCTGGCCGAAGGTGTGGCGCTGCTGGGCGTACGCGACGGCCAGCTCGAACGCCCGGATCGAGATGCCGCAGGCGCGGGCGGCGACGTTGACCCGGCCGACCTCGATGCCGTCCATCATCTGGTAGAAGCCACGGCCGACCTTGTCCTCGCCGCCGAGCACGGCGGAGGCGGGCACCGTGACGCCGTCGAGCACCATCTCGGTGGTCTCGACGCCCTTGTAGCCCATCTTGTCGATCTTGCCGGGGATGGTGAGGCCGGGCGCGGTCTCACCGAAGCCGGGCTCCTTCTCCAGCAGGAAGGTGCTCATGTTGCCGTAGACCGATTCGGCCCCGGTGTCGGTCTTGACCAGGGTGGCCACCACCGACGAGTACGCGCCGTTCGTCAGCCACATCTTCTGGCCGTTGAGGACGTAGTTGTCGCCGTCGCGGACGGCCTTCGACTTGATCGCCGAGACGTCCGAGCCGCACTCGGGCTCCGACATCGAGAACGCGCCGCGCACCTCACCGGTGGCCATCCGGGGCAGCAGCCGGGCCTTCTGGTCGGCCGAGCCGTGCTGGGAGATCAGGTACGCCACGATGAAGTGGGTGTTGACGATGCCGGAGATCGACATCCAGCCCCGGGACAGCTCCTCGACCACGAGGGCGTAGGTCAGCAGGGACTCGCCCAGGCCGCCGTACTCCTCGTCGATGGTGAGGCCGAACAGCCCCATCTCACGCATGCCGTCGAGGATGTCGCTCGGGTACTCGTCGGCGTGCTCCAGCCGCTGCGCGTGCGGGATGATCTCCTTGTCGGCGAACTCCCGGACGGTTTCCAGGATCGACCGCTGCACGTCGGTCAGTCCGGGTGTCTGGGCGAGTCGGGCCATCTCAGCCTCCGGGGTCGGCGCCTTACTCATGGGTAACTGAACGCTCGGTCAGTATCGGCCCCGGGACCGGCCCCGCCAAGGTGACCAGTCCACACAACCGCTGTGAAAAGGTTCACCGCTGCGGGTAGCGTCCGCAAGTAAGAGGGCCGTTGACCTGGGGGAAGGGGCGCTGGTGACCGACGAGCAGCCACCGTCGCCGTACGAGCCGCCGTCGCACGGCCAGCCGTACGGGCAGCCGCAGTACGGCCAGCAGCACCCGCAGTGGGGCCAGCAACCGCCGTACGCGCCGCAGCCGCCCTACGGCCAGTACGGGCCGCCCGGCCAGGGGCCGGGACCCCGTGGCACGAACGTGCTCGCCATCCTGTCGCTCGTCTTCGCGTTCGTCTTCGCGCCCGCCGGCATCGTCTGCGGCCACCTGGCGAAGCGGCAGATCCGGCAGACCGGCGAGGACGGCGACCAGCTCGCCAACTGGGGCCTGATCCTCAGCTACATCTTCACCGTGATCGGCATCCTGGTCTGCTGCGGCTGGATCGGGCTGGCGTTCTGGGCCAACTCCGACACCAGCACCTACTGACGGTCAGCGGAACTGCGCCTCCCGGACGCTGTTGCCGCCGTCGACCACGAGCATCTGCCCGGTGATGTACGAGGCGGCCGGCGAGCAGAGGAACGCGATCGCCGCGGCCACCTCGTCCGGCGTGCCGGGACGCCCGACCGGCGTACCGAGGCCCTGCTTGATCTCCGCCATCGTGGACGCCGCCGTGTGGATGATGCCGGGCGCCACCGCGTTCACGGTCACCCCGTCGGCGATCATCTCCATCGCCAGCGCCCGGGTCAGCCCGACCACGCCGGCCTTGGCCGCAGCGTAGGCCGCCTCGGTGGGCAGCGCGTTGACCGGCCCGGCGGTGGCGGCCAGGTTGACGATCCGGCCCCAGCCCCGCTCGGCCATGCCGCCGATGAACGCCCGGCTGCACAGGAACGCGGTGGTCAGGTTGCGGTCGATCTCGCCACGCCACTCGTCGTACGTCAGCTGGGCCACCGGCCGCAGCACCTCCGGGCTGGCCCGGCTGGCCAGGCCCGCGTTGTTCACCAGCACCTCCACGTCGCCGAGCTGCTCGGCCACCGCGTCGGCGAGCGCGCCCACCTCCGACTCGTCGGTGAGGTCGGCGACGAAACCGGTGACGCCCAGCTCGCCCGCGCGTTCGTGGATGCGCCGGGTGGTGGACACGATCGCCACCCGGGCGCCCAGGTCGGACAGCCGGCGCGCGGTCGCGTACCCGATGCCGTCCGGGCTGCCCGCGCCGGTCACCAGCGCGACCCGGCCGTCCAGGCGCATGGTGGCCGGTTCCGGCAGCGGCGCCGGCCGTTCGGAGTCGGCGGGGCCGACCGGCTCGCCGCCGCGCGGGCGCCGCACCGACCCCGGCCGGCTCATGTCCCGTCGTGACCGACCCCCACGCGCGTCAAGTGCCATGCCGAGGATCCTGCCCGGTGCCGACCCCACGGGCAACGCGGTGGCCGGAAAGGGGACGTCCGTGTCGCGCGCCGGGTGGCTACCCTGAGCGCGACCACGTACCTGGAGATGATCAGATGACCTATCCCCCACCGTCCGGTGGCTGGCAGGACCCGTTGGCGGCCGGACAGCAGTCGAGCCCGCCGGCCGACCCGATGACGCCGATGGCCGGCAACCCCATCCCGACCCAGCCCACCTCGGCGGACCCGTACGCGTCTCCCGACCCGTACGCCGGCATGAAGTCCGCCGACCCGTACGCGGCGGCCGGTTACCCGCCGGGCGCCTATGCGCAGCCCGGCGGGTACCCGTCCCCGGCTGGTTACCCCGGATACGGGTACGCGCCCGGCCCGAAGCAGAACGGCCTGGCCATCGGCGCGATGATCGTCTCGATCATCGGGGCGCTCGGCCTCTGCGGTTACGGCCTCGGCGGCTACATCGGCCTGGTGGGCGCGATCCTCGGCCACGTGTCCCGTAAGCAGATCAGGGAACGCGGCGAGGGCGGCGAGGGATTCGCCACCGCGGGCATCATCGTCGGCTGGATCTCCACCGCGCTGGCCGTGCTGGCCACCGCCGCCTTCGTGATCCTCATCATCTGGGCGGCCAACCAGGACTCGTCCGGCTACGGCAGCACGAACTACTGAAACCCGGCGGGCCGCCCCGCGAACTCGGGGCGGCCCGGGCCGGTCACTCCGAGGGCGGGGTGAACGAGGACGTACGGGCCATGCCGGCGGCACGGCCCTTCGCGGCGATCACCAGCGCCATCTTGCGGGACGCCTCGTCGATCATCTCGTCGCCGAGCATCACCGCGCCGAGCTTCCCGCCCGCCTCCGAGGTGTAGTAGTCGTACGCGTCGAGGATCAGCTCGGCGTGGTCGTAGTCGGCCTGCGCCGGGGAGTAGACCTCGTTCGCGGCGTCGATCTGGCCGGGGTGCAGCACCCACTTGCCGTCGAAGCCCAGCGCCGCCGAGCGCTTCGCCACCTCGCGGAACGCGTCCACGTCCCGGATCTGCAGGAACGGACCGTCGATGGCCTGCTTGTCGTGCATCCGCGCGGCCATCAGGATGCGCATCAGGATGTAGTGGTACGGGTCACCCGGGTAGTCCGGAATCAGCGCGCCGACCACCAGCGACTTCATGTTGATCGAGGCCATGAAGTCGGCCGGGCCGAAGATGATCGTCTCGACCCGGGGCGAGGCGCCCGCGATGGCGTCGACGTTCACCAGCCCGGCCGCGTTCTCGATCTGCGCCTCGATGCCGATCCGGCCCACCTCAAGGCCGAGCGTCTTCTCGATCTGGGTGAGCAGCAGGTCCAGCCAGTGCACCTGCTCGGCGTTCTGCACCTTCGGCAGCATGATGCAGTCCAGGTTCGCCCCGGCGCCCTCGACCACCTCGATGACGTCCCGGTAGGTCCACGGCGTGGTCAGGTCGTTCACCCGCACCACGCGGGTCTTGCCCGCCCAGTCGCCCTCGTTGAGCGCGGCCACGATGTTCTTGCGCGCGTCCGGCTTCGCCAGCGGGGCGACCGCGTCCTCCAGGTCCAGGAAGACCTGGTCGGCGGGGAGGCCCTGGGCCTTGCCGAGCATTTTGACGCTGGAGCCGGGTACCGCCAGGCACGATCGGCGGGGGCGACCGACAGCGGTCATGGATGCGCTCCTTCCAGCGTCCGGCGCAGGCGCCGGCGCAGCGGTGGATTTCGAGAACTTAACGATCCCAAAGGGCGTGGTGACGCCACGGTAACCTCGTGCCGTGACCGGGGTGAATGGACCTGTGGAAGATCTCACTGAGCGTCGGATCGTGGTGCTGACCGGGGCGAGCTCCGGCATCGGCCTGGCCGCCGCGGAGGAGCTGGCGCGCCGCGGCGACCAGGTGGTGCTGGTCGGCCGCGACCCGGCCCGGCTGCGCGCCGCGGGCGAACGGGTCCGCGAGTGCTGCGGCGAGCAGCCGGAGCTGTTCCGCGCCGACTTCGCGGTGCTCGACGACGTACGCGGGCTCGCCGAGCGGCTGCGCGAGCGGTACGACCGGATCGACGTGCTCGCCAACAACGCGGGCGCGATCGTGCTGGAGCCGATCACCACGGTCGACGGTTTCGAGCTGAGCATGCAGGCCAACCACCTCGCCCCGTTCCTGCTCAGCAACCTGCTGCGAGACCGGATCGGGCGGATGGTGGTCACCGCCTCGGACGCCCACCGCAGCGGCGTGCTCGACCCGGACGACCTCAATTCCGCGCTGCGCTCGTACCGGCCGTTCCGCGCGTACGGCACCAGCAAGCAGGCGAACATCCTGTTCACCGCCGAGGCGGCCCGGCGCTGGCCGGAGGTGCCGGCGCACGCGTTCCACCCCGGCGTGGTGCGTACCCGCTTCGGCAACGAGAGCCGGATCGTGGCGCTCGGCATGCGGCTGCTGCCGTTCCGCAGCCCGGAGAAGGGCGCGGAGACGCTGGTGTGGCTGGCCTGCCAGGATCCGTCCCGGCTGATCGACGGCGGCTACTACGCCGACCGCAAGCCGCACCGGTCCCGGGCCAAGGCGGCCGACTCGGCGCTGGCCGCCCGGCTCTGGACGGCCAGCGCGAAGGCCGTCGGCATCGACGCCTGAGCGGGTCACCACGACCGCCGGTCCGCTGGGACACTCGACGCCATGACGACGGGAAACGAGGTCCTGCTCGTCGCGCTCGTCGACCTGAGCGCCGACGCGGACGCCGGACGGCGGTACGAGGACGCGGTGCTGGCGCTGCTCGGCCGGCACGGCGGCGAATTGCAACGGCGGCTGCGTACCGGCGACGGGGTGACCGAGGTGCACGTGATCCGATTTGCCGCGCGCGCCGGGCTGGACGCGTTCCTTGTCGACCCGGACCGCGTCGCGCTGCGCGCCGAACTCGGCGACGCCGCGCCCGCCACCCGGGTGCTGGAGGTACGCGACGTCTGAGGTCACGACACGTGCACCGGGACGCTCGTGACCACCACGCCGGGCAGCGCGCGCAACGCCGCCCGTAGCCGCTGCTCGGCGCGGCTGTGCAGCAGCCGGTACCGCCGCCGGCGCAGCACCACCTCCGGCACGATCACGGTGAGCGTCAGGTCCGGGTTCGCGGCGTGCAGCGCCTCCAGGTAGTGCGCCAGCGGCCCGATCACCGACCGGTACGGCGACACGATCGTCTCCAGCCGCAGGTGGTCTCCCCAGGCCCGCCACTGTTCCCGGAACCGGTCCGCCTCGGCCTCCTCCGGCGCGAGGTGCACGGCGAGCGTCGGCCGCCCGAGCGAGGTCGCGTACGCCAGCGCGCGCAGCGACGCCCGGTTCAGCCGGGCCACCGGCACGATCACCAGGTGGCGTACCTGCTGGGGCAGTTCGTCGCACTCGGCGGGCGGCGCGGACGGCGGCGGGTGCAGCGCCAGCGCGCGGTGCAGCCGGTCGTAGTGCCTGTGGATCCGGCGGAACAGCAGCACCAGCAGCGGCACGGCGAGCACCACCACCCACGCGCCCTCGGTGAACTTGGCGACCGCCGCGGTCAGCAGCACCAGCCCGGACAGCGCCGCGCCGACCGCGTTGACCGCGAGCCGGCGGCGCCACCCCGCTCCCCGGCGGCGGCGCCAGTGCACCACCATCCCGGTCTGGGACAGCGTGAAGGCGAGGAAGACGCCCACCGCGTAGAGCGGGATCAGCCGCTCGGTGTGCCCGCCGAACGCGACGAACACCACCGCGGCGGTCAGCGCCAGCGCCACCAGTCCGTTGCTGAACGCCAGCCGGTCGCCCATGTGCAGGAACCGGCGCGGCGCGTGGCCGTCCCGGGCCATGAAGAACAGCAGCCGGGGGAAGTCGTTGAACGCCGTGTTCGCCGCGAGCAGCAGGATCAGCGCGGTGGTGGCCTGGAGGATCGCGTACCAGGGCCCGCTCGGGAACGTGACCCGGCCGAGCTGGGACAGCAGCGTCTCGTCCGCCCGGGGCACCAGTCCGTCGAGGTGGATCAGCCCGACCAGGCCGGCGAACAGCGTCACCAGCATGGCGACCATCCAGCCGAGCGTGGTCCGGGCGTTGCGCCACTCGGTCGGGCGGAACGCCGGCACCGCGTTCGAGACCGCCTCGATGCCGGTCATCGACACCGCGCCGGAGGAGAACGCCCGCAGCACCAGCAGCAGGCCCAGGCCCTCGGCGGCGGGCACCGAGGGCGGCGGCAGCGGCGCGAAACCCCGCGAGGCGGCCTTCGCGTACCCCACCGCCAGCACCGCGACGAGCACCACCACGAACGCGTACGTGGGCAGCACGAAGATGTTCCCGGCGGTGCGTACGCCGCGCAGGTTCCCGGCCAGCAGCACGGCGATCACCAGCACGCCGAGCGGCACCGCCCACCGGTCGAGCCCGGGTAGCGCCGAGGTGACCGCGTGCACCCCGGCCGCGATCGACACCGACACGGTCAGCACGTAGTCGAGCATCAGCCCGGCCGCGGCGGCCAGTCCCGGCGTACGCCCGAGGTTGTCCCCCGCGACGATGTACGAGCCGGCGCCGTGCGGATAGGCCGGGATGGTCTGCCGGTAGGAGAGGCCGACAGCGACCATCAGCAGCACCAGCAGGGCGGCGAGCGGCAGGGCCAGACCGAGCGCGGCGCTCCCGGCCAGCACCAGCACCGCGAGCATCGCCTCCGGCCCGTACGCCACGGAACTGAGCAGGTCGGAGGAGAGCACCGGCAGCGCGACCAGTTTGCGCATCCGCTCGTACAGCACCGACGCGCTGGACAGCGGCGGCCCGAGCAGCGCCCGGCGTACCCGGGCGACCGACCGGCCGGTCCGGTCGCCGGGCAGGTCGGCCGCACCGGTGGCGACCAGCTCGTCCGGCTGCGCCACGGTGAACATGTCGATCGGCGCCAGCCGCCCGAAGCGGGTCGGCGCCGGGTGGTGGTCGTGCCGCCCCAGCGTCGGGTCGACCGGCAGGTCGTCGGCGCGGCGCGGGCCGCGCCAGCGCTCGCCGATCCGGCCGAGCGCCGCGCGTTCCTCGTCGCCGAGCGGCGGGAACTCGGCCGAGGGCGTGACGACGGTGCCCGTCTCCGCCGCGTCGTCCCGGTCCGCCCCCACCCTGAGCACTTTTGTGCAAACCGGACGGCCCGGTGGCCGGAACGGCGCGACTTCGCCCCGACCGGCTCAGTCGGGCGCGGTGCCGGGTCGCCGCGTCTGTTCCGCGTCGCCGAGCGGCGTCGGGTCGGCCGGTGCGGCGACCGGCGTGACGCGGCGACCGGCCCGCGCACCGCCGAGCACCACCACCGCCACGCCGGCCAGCAGCAGCGCCAGACCCGGCAGGGCCAGCGGCCGGGGCAACTGTCCGAGCAACACCCAGCCGATCAGCGCCGCGCCGGGCGCCTCCAGCAGGATCAGCACGCTGACTGTGGTCGCGGAGACCCGGTGCAGGGCGTAGTTGAACATCGAGTGGCCGAGTAGTTGGGCGCCCGCCACCAGGGCGAGGATCGCCAGCCAGGTGGGGCCGTCGAAGCCGTGCAGGCGTACCCCTCCGACCAGGCACACCACGAGCAGGACCGCCGCGCAGACGCCGTAGCAGACGGTGGTGTAGGTGGTGGTGCTGATGCTGGCCCGGGCCCGCTCGCCGAAGGCGGTGTAGACGGCCGCGAAGAGGCCGCCGACCACCGCCAGCAGGTCACCGGCGAACGCCCGGCCGGACACGCCGAAGTCGGCGCCGGTGGCGAGCACCGCGCCGAGCACCGCCACCGCGATGCCGGCCCACACCGCCGCCGGCAACCGCCGTCCCTGCCCTCGGGCGATCAACCCCTGCCACACCGGCTGCGTCGCGCCGAGCGCGGTCGCGGCCGCCACCGAGGTGAGCTGCGCGCTCGGCATCCAGGTGGCGAAGTGGGCGGCCAGGGCGACCCCGGCGAGTACGCAGTAGAGCCCCTCACGCCGGGCCGGCCCGACGGTCAGCGCGCGGAGTTCGGCGCGCCGCCGGATCAACGCGACCGGGCCCAGGACCGCCGCCGACAGCGCGGTACGCCAGAACGCCACCGCCAGCGCCGACGCGGCAGCGAACGCCACGAGCGGCGCCGAGGACGAGACCGACGCGACGGCCAGGGCGAGCGCGCCCACAGTCAGCGCGTCGATCGGCGGGCGTTGCGGAACGGTCGGCACGAACGGTAATCCTCACACGGACACCCGACAGACACGGAACGTCAGCACTCGGTTACGATCAGCGTCCCGGCGATCTCCCCCCTCGACGTCCGGAGGCGTTCCCTCATGCCCGGATTCCAGGCGGTGCTGTTCGACTTCTTCGGCACCCTGACCCATGGTGTACGGCGCGGAGCCGCCCACCGCGCCACCGCCGACCTGCTCGGCTGCTCCACCGAGGCCCTGGTGGAGGTGCTGGACAGCAGCTTCCACGAACGGGCCAGCGGATCCTTCGGGGACGCCGAGTCCACCATGCGCTGGGTCTGCGACCGGCTCGGCGTGCGCCCGTCCGACGCGGAGGTCCGCGCCGCCGTCGCCACCCGGCACCGGGCCGTACGCGCCGACACCCGGCTCCGCGCGGAGGCGGTACCGGTGCTGGCCGCGCTGCGCCGCCGGGGCGTGCGCACCGGGCTGGTCAGCGACTGCACGCACGAACTGCCGGCGTTCCTGCCACAGCTCGCCGTGGCGCCGCTGCTCGACGCCCAGGTCTTCTCCGTACGCCTCGGCCGCTGCAAACCGGACCCGGCGCTCTACCTGGCCGCCTGTTACCGCCTCGGCCAGCTCCCGGCCGACTGCCTCTACGTCGGTGACGGCGACAGCCAGGAACTGACCGGCGCGGAGCGGGCCGGGCTGAGCGCGGCCCGGCTTGCTGCCCCGGACCTCGCCGACCACGTGGTCCTCAACGCCGACCACGGCTTCGACGGACCGTCGTTGACCTCGCTGACGGATGTGCTCGACCTGCTCGACCCGGTCCCCGTCGCCTGACCGGGCTTGTCGAACGCGGCCCGGCCCGTCGGACGCGGCCGGGTCGCATCGGGCGTCGGCCGCCTGACACCCCGGTGGTTCGCGGTCAGCGGCGGCGGACGCGGTGCAGGCGGAACGGCTTGCGGACGGCCCGTACCGCGGGGGCCGGGCGGGGCTGCTCGCTCAGCGAGCCGTCCGGCAGGTCGGCGCCGGACACGGCGGTGCCGGCCGGCGCGAGCCGGTTGAGCGCGCACCCCTGCGCCGCCCACCGCTCCACCAGCTCCGTCGCGGAGCCGGAGGCGTTGAGCCGCTTCGCCGCGACCAGCGGCGCGACGGTGTCCCACTCCTCGGTGCCGGGTCGCAGCCGGGTCACCCGCGCAGGCCAGGTGACGATCCGGCCGCCGTGGTCGCCGCGCAGCGTCACGTCGGCCGTGTCGCTGTCGGCGAGCCCTGGTGCGGCCTGCTCACCCGGACCGCTGACCACGAGCAGGGTGCCCTCCAGCGGCAGGCACCACAGCGCGTACGCCGGGCCGGCACCGGTGCTCACCCAGCAGACAGCGGCCTTCTTCACCGCCTCGTCCACCAGGGGCGGCGTCACCCGCTCGTCCACCTCGTCACTCACCCCGCCATCCTCCCCCATCCCGGCCCGTCCCTACCGCCCTCACCCGCCCACCCGCCCCGCCCTCGACCGGTTGATCAAGGAGTTTGTGTCCTCCAGGGGCCGGTTCGCCGACACAAACTCCTTGATCACCGAGGCAAGGCGTCCGGGCGGAGGGCGGCGGGGCAGGGGGCAGGGGGTCAGCCGATGAACGGGGGGACGGTGATCTCGCCTCGGGCCACCGGCATCACCTGGCCGGAGACCGTCGCGCCCAGGGCCAGCCCGCCGGATGCGGTCACCGTGCAGGCCAGCGTGGAGGGGCGGTTGATCTCTATGCCCTGCCGGACGGTGTACTCCGCACGCCCCTCGCCGGGCAGCAGGCCGCTGGCGACCAGCCACACGCCCAGCCCCAGGGCGGCCGAGCCGGTCGCCGGATCCTCCGGTACGCCGAGCCCCGGCACGAAGACCCGGGCGTGCGCGGTTTGCGAATCGGCGTCCCAGGAGAAGAGGCTGACGTGCTCCACTCCGTACCGCTGCGCCGCCGTCGTGTTCAACCGTGCCCGGGCCACCGCGTCCGGGCGTACCGGAAGGTAGGGGAACTCCAGACCGCACCCGGCGACCCGCGGTGGCGGTCCGACGTGGTCGGGGCCGGTCAGGCCGACCATCTCCAGCAGCGGCTCCGGGTCGAGTTCCGGGCCGAGCGTGGGCGTACCGCCGGTGAGCGTCGCGCCGGTCGCCGTCACCTCGATCGGCAGGACGCCGGCGCCGCACTCCTGGGTGACCCGGCCCGCACCGATGACGCCGCGTCGGCTCGCGGTCACCGCGGCGCCGACGCTCGGGTGCCCGGCGAACGGCAGCTCGTCGGCGGGGGTGAAGATGCGGGCCCGGTAGGTGGCGCCCACCTGCGTCGGGGGCAGCACGAAGACCGTCTCGGACAGGTTGAACTCCAGCGCGAGCGCCTGCATCTGCTCGGTGGCGAGCCCTTCCGCGCCGAACACCACGGCCAGCGGGTTGCCGGCGAAGGGGCGGTCGGTGAAGACGTCCACGATCTCGTAGCCCAAGGTCGACATGTTGTTAGAGGGTAGGCCCTTAGGCTGGTGGCCGTGAGCACGCCGAACCGGGTCTACCTCGCTCGACTCGCCGGAGTCGCCGTTTTCGACCCGAACGGCGACCAGGTCGGCCGTGTCCGGGACGCGGTGGCCCGGATGCGCGCGACCCAGCGACCGCCGGAGGTGGTCGGTCTGGTCGCCGAGATGCCGATGCGGCGCCGCATCTTCCTGTCCATCAACCGGATCACCTCCATCGATCCGGACGGAGTGGTGCTCGGCAGCGGCACGCTCAACCTGCGCCGCTTCGAAAAGCGCCCGAACGAGCTGCTGGTGCTGCAGGAACTGCTCGACCGCCGGGTCCAGCTCGACAGCGGGCAGGCCGGCTCGGTCGTGGACGTGGCGATGGAGTGCAGCCGCGGCGGCGAGTGGGCGCTGAGCCGGGTCGCCGTCCGCGAGCAGACCGGCCGGCTCACCCGCCGCGGCCATCTCCACCAGGTCGACTGGGACCGGGTCCGCGGCCTGGGCGTGGTCGGTGACAACCGGGGTACGGCGAACCTGCTCGCCGTCCTGGAGGACATGCGCCCGGCCGACCTGGCGAACGCCCTCCAGGACCTGCCGGACGCCCGGCGCAACGAGGTGGCCGCCGCGCTCGACGACGAACGCCTCGCCGACGTGCTGAGCGAGCTGCCCGAACGCGACCAGGTGGAGATCCTCGCCGCGCTGGACCGGCAACGCGCCGCCGACGTCCTGGAGGAGATGGAGCCGGACGACGCGGCCGACCTGCTCAACGAACTGCCCCCACCGGAGCAGGACGTGCTGCTGGACCTGATGGAACCGGACGAGGCCGACCCGGTACGCCAACTGCTGCGCTACGCCTCCGGCACCGCCGGCAGCGTGATGACCTCGGAGCCGGTGATCCTGCCGCCGGACGCCACGGTGGCCGAGGCGCTGGCCCGGATCCGGGAGCCGCAGCTGTCGCCCGCGGTGGCCGCCCAGGTCTTCGTGACCCGCGCCCCACTGACCACGCCCACCGGCCGCTACCTGGGTATGGTGCATTTCCAGCGGTTGCTCCGGGAGCCTCCGGCCGATCTGCTCGGCGGCATCGTGGTCAACGACATCGACCCGTTGCGGACGTCGACGCCGCTGCCCGAGATCACCCGCCGGATGGCGACGTACGACATGGTCGGCATGCCGGTGGTGGACCGGAACAACCGCCTGGTCGGCGCGGTGACAGTGGACGACGTGCTCGACCACTCCCTGCCACGGGACTGGCGGGACCGGGACGCGGCATCCCCCTCGTCCGCCACCCACGACGGCATCCTGGACGGCGACGATGAGTGATCAGCGACGGGGCGAGCGGCTGGACCAGCCGCGCACCCCGCGGAACCTGCGCCTGCGCCGGATCGACGCGGAGACCTTCGGCCGCTGGGCCGAGGGCATCGCCCGGGGCATGGGTACGGCGAACTTCCTCGTCTACATGACGCTGATCCTGGTGGCCTGGTTCCTGTGGAACACGCTGGCGCCGGCAAATCTGCGCTTCGACCCGTACACCTTCACGTTCCTGACCTTGATCTTGTCGTTGCAGGCGTCGTACGCGGCGCCGCTGATCCTGCTCGCGCAGAACCGGCAGGCGGACCGGGACCGGATTGCGCTGGACGAGGACCGGCGGCGGGCCACGCTCCAGAAGGCCGACACGGAGTACCTGGCGCGGGAGATCGCGGCGCTGCGTATCGCGATGGGTGACGTGGCGACCCGGGACTTCCTGCGCTCCGAGCTGACCCGGCTGGGTGAGGAGCTGGACGAGGCGGCCGAGCGGCGGCGGAAGCTGGAGCGGCGGCAGCAGGAGCGCGAGGGCCGGCGGACGGGCGGCGGCGAGCCGCTGGACGAGCCCCGGGACGAGCTGGACGGCGACTACGTGCGGGACGGCCGGCGCGACGGCTGAGCGGCCATCGAATCGCTCACACCGCCCCCGCCAGCGGCGGTGGCCGATGACCCGCGACGTAGCATTGCGGGCATGTCAGCACCCGTCAGCACCGTCTCCGACGCGATCCAGGCCGCCCTGGCCACCGTCAACGACCCGGAGATCCGCCGGCCGATCACCGAACTCGGCATGGTCCAGTCCGCCGAGCGCGGCGAGGACGGCGTGGTCCGGGTGGAGCTGCTGCTCACCGTGGCCGGCTGCCCGCTGAAGGACAAGCTGCGCAGTGACATCACCGCCGCCGTGGGCGCGGTACCCGGCGTGAGCGGCGTCGAGATCATCTTCGGCGTGATGAGCCCGGAGCAGCGCCAGGAACTGCAGTCGAAGCTGCGCGGCGGCGGCGCCACCGCCGAGCCGGTGATCCCGTTCGCCCAGCCGGGCTCGCGGACCCGCGTCTACGCGGTCGCCAGCGGCAAGGGCGGTGTCGGCAAGTCCAGCGTCACCGTCAACCTGGCCGCCGCGCTGGCGTCCCGGGGCCTGTCGGTGGGTGTGGTGGACGCGGACATCTACGGCCACTCGGTGCCCCGGATGCTCGGCGCGGACGGCGCGCCGACCCGCGTCGAGGACATGATCATGCCGCCGCAGTCGCACGGCGTGAAGGTCATCTCGATCGGCATGTTCACGCCCGGCAACGCCGCCGTGGTCTGGCGCGGCCCGATGCTGCACCGGGCGCTTCAGCAGTTCCTCGCCGACGTCTACTGGGGTGACCTGGACGTCCTCCTGCTCGACCTGCCGCCGGGCACCGGCGACATCGCGATCTCGGTGGCCCAGTTGCTGCCGAACGCGGAGATCCTGGTCGTCACCACGCCGCAGGCGGCCGCCGCCGAGGTGGCCGAGCGGGCCGGCGCGATCTCGCTGCAGACCCACCAGCGGGTGGTCGGCGTGATCGAGAACATGTCCTGGCTGGAGATGCCGGACGGCTCCCGGATGGAGGTCTTCGGGTCCGGTGGCGGCGCGGCGGTGGCCGAGTCGCTGACCCGCACGATCGGCGCACAGGTGCCGGTGCTGGGGCAGATCCCGCTGGACACCCGGGTCCGCGAGGGCGGCGACGCCGGTCAGCCGATCGTCCTGGCGCAGCCGGATGCCCCGGCCGCGAAGGCCCTGTTCCAGGTCGCCGACCGCCTGGCCGTCCGCCGCGAGTCCCTGCTCGGCAAGCCCCTGGGCCTCAAGCCCGCAGGCCGCTAGACCCCGCCTTCTGCTCCCACGCTCCCCCACCGCCCCTTCCCGCCGCACGCGGGAGGGGGCGGTGCCGTCTCAGGGGTCGATCATGAGGTTGGCGGTCGCCGGAGCGGCGTGTCGCGCCGTCAACCTCATGATCGACGGCGCCGGAGGGGGCGCGCTCAGGTGGCGTCGTCGTAGGACGGGCGGGGGGCCGGCGGCGTGGGGGTGGGGGTGCCGGTGGCCACGCTCGGGGTACGCAGGTCGGCGGCCTTCGCCACGTCCTTCAGCTCGTCGTGCACGCCCGTGACGTCCGAGCGCAGGTTGTCGTACATGCCCTGCAGCGGCTTGCGGATCGCCTGCTCGTCTTCCTCGCTGAGCAGGTGCTTGCGGATGAACGCCTTGGGGTGCAGATCCTCCAGCTGAATGTCCGTGCCCAGCTCGCGGCTCAGGTCGCCGGTGGCGTTGCGCGCCATGTTGCGCAGGTTGCGGACCATCCGGAGACCGTCGTTGATCACGTTGGGCAGCCGGTCCCCGAAGATCAACAGCGCCAGGAGCAGCAGGACGCCGATCTCCCACCAGTTCAGGTTCTCGAACACCGCGGCCTCCTCGTCCGTGTCAGGGCAAGACTACGCACGTCAGGTGACCATCGGGGAGGGGGTGACGGGTCCTCACTTCGCATCCGCGGCGAGCGTCACCGACGCGTTCTGCCGCGACGACCCGCGCCGGTACTCGACCGTCACCACCGAACCGGGCGCGTACTTGCGTACCAGGGCCACCAGATCGGTCGGGTCGGTCATCGGGTGGCCGTCCAGCCGGAGCACCACGTCCCCGGTACGCAGACCGGCCGCCGCCGCCGGGCCGGCCGGCTCGACCGCGTTGAGGCGTACCCCGCCGCCGGTGGCGCCGGTGCCGCCCACCTGGGCGCCGATGACCGTACGCCGGGCCTTGCCGGTGCCGATGATGTCCTCGGTGATCCGCTTCGCCTGGTTGATCGGGATGGCGAAGGCGAGGCCGATGTTGCCCGCCTCCTGCCCGTCGGCCACCAGCGACTTGATCGTCGAGTTGACACCGACCACCCGTCCGGCGCCGTCCACCAGCGGGCCGCCGGAGTTGCCGTGGTTGACCGCGGCGTCGGTCTGGATCGCCGCGTAGTAGCGCGTCGGCCCGCCCGGCTCGCCGGCCTGCATGGTCCGGTCCAGCGCGCTCACGATGCCGGCCGTGACGGTGTTGGCGAGCGACAACGGCGACCCGATGGCGAGCACCGGGTCACCGACGGCGAGCGCGTCGGAGTCGCCGAACTGCACCGGGGTCAGCCCGCTGCGCGAGACCTTGATCACTGCGAGGTCCGACTCCGGGTCCTGGCCGACCACGGTGCCGGCGGCGGTGCTGCCGTCGTTGAACACGACGGTGGCCTTGCCGGGGCCGTCGGCGACCACGTGGTCGTTGGTGATGATGTGGCCCTCGTTCGTCACCACGAAGCCGGAGCCCTCGCTGGTGCCGCCGAGACTGACCACCCGGATGGTGACCACGCTCGGCAGGACCCGCTCGGCCACCCCGGCCAGTGACTCGGGCTTGCGCTGGGCCAGCGCGGGGGCCTGGCCGCTCTGCGCACCGATCGTCGGCACGTCACCGCCGCGCAGGAAGGCGTACGTCAGGGCGCTGCCCAGGGAACCGGCCAGCAACGCGGTGACCAGGGAGATCAGCACGACCTGGCGCAGCCCGGGCCGGGCCGGCAGGTCCGGGTCGGTGACCGGCTCCGGCTCCCCCGCCCCCGGCGTCGGCGCCGCCGGAACCACCACGGCGGCGGGTGCGTACGGGTCCCGCCAGGGGTCGGCCAGCGCGTCGGACCACCACGGCGACGTCGCCTGATCCGGGGCGTTGTGCGGCGGTCGTCCGGACGCCGGCCCACCCGGTGCCGGCGATCCGCCGGGCCGCCGCCAGTCCCAGCCGTCGGTCACGTCGGTGCCTCCCACTCCGTCCCGCTGGCCCCGCGCCGGCGACCGGCGGAGCCGGACGACAGTGACGCGCGGGACACATCCAGGATTACACGGATGGCGCGAATGGAGTCAGGGGTTGCCGTCCGTGATCGTCCGACGGCGGACTCGCGGCTGCGCCGGTACCGCCCCGCCTCTACGCTCACAGTGCATACCGCCCCTCGCACCAGTCCGCCCCTCGGAGGTGTCCCATCGCCACGGTCGCCGGTCACGGCAGTTCGACGGCCCAGGCGCTCCACTTCGCCGAGTCTTTCGTCACCGAGGATCTCGTGCTGCGCACGGCCCGCGCCCTCGCCCACGAGGTGGGGGTGGAGGCGGTCACGCCCGGGTCGGGTGCCGCGCTGCGGCTGCTCGCCGCCGCCGGGAACGCCCGGGCGGTGGTGGAGATCGGCACCGGCACCGGGGTGAGCGGCGTGTGGCTGCTGCGCGGCATGCGGCCCGACGGCGTGCTCACCACGATCGACGTCGAGGTCGAATACCAGCGCATCGCCCGGCGGCTGTTCCAGGAGGCGGGCTTCCCGTCGGGGCGTACCCGGATCATCACCGGCCGCGCCCTCGACGTGTTGCCCCGGCTCGCGGACGGTGCCTACGACCTGGTCTTCGTGGACGCGGTGTCGACCGGCTTCGCCGCGTACGTGGACGCGGCGCTGCGGCTGCTGCGCCCCGGCGGGGTGCTCGCGCTCAACGGCGCGCTGGCGGCCGGCCGGATCGGCGATCCGGCCGCCCGGGACGTCGAGACGGTCACCGTGCGGGAGACGATCAAGGCGATCCGCGAGTCGGAGCACTGGGTGCCCGCGCTGCTGCCGGTCGGCCACGGCCTGCTCGCCGCCGTGAAGGCCTGACAGCCGGCCCGGCGCACCGGAACGTCAGCCCAGCGTCGCCAGCCAGCGCAGCAGCCCGCGCACACCCCAGCCGGTGGCGCCCTTGACCAGCTCGCCGTGCGTGTCGTCGGACCACGACGGCGCGGACATGTCCAGGTGCACCCACCGGTCCCGCAGGTCGCCGGTGAACTCCCGCAGGTACAGCGCGGCGACCACCGAACCGGCGCCCTGGGCCGGCGAGCTGTGCAGGTCGGCGACGTCGCTGGCCAGGTATTCCACGTAGTCGTCGGCGAGCGGCATCCGCCAGGCCCGCTCCCCGGCCGCGGTGATCGCGTCGAGCATGCCCGCGGCGAGCGCGTCGTTCTCGCTGTAGAGCGCGGCGTGCCGCTTGCCCAGGGCGACGGCGTTCGCGCCGGTGAGCGTCGCCAGGTCGACAAGCAGGTCGGGTTTCAGCTCGCGGACCGCGTACGCCAGCGCGTCGGCGAGCACCAGCCGGCCCTCGGCGTCGGAGTTGGTGCTCTCGCTCGTGAGCCCGCCGTAGTGCCGGATCACGTCGCCGGGGCGGAACGCCGAGCCGCTGACCATGTTCTCGGCGAGCGGGGCGAGCGTGGTCACCCGTACCGGCAGGCGCAGCTCGGCGGCGCCGAGCGTCGCGGCGATCACGGCGGCGGCGCCGGCCATGTCCTTGCGCATGAGCTTCATGGCGGGCACCGGCTTGATCGAGATGCCGCCGGTGTCGAACGTGATGCCCTTGCCGACGAGCACCACGTGGGTACGGGCGCCCTCCGGCCGCCAGTCCAGCTCCACCAGGCGCGGGCCGCTGGCGGAGCCGCCGCCGACGGCCAGGATGCCGCCGAAGCCCTCGGCCGCCAGTTCCTCCGGGCCGCGTACCCGCAGGTGCAGGTCGGGCCGCCCGGACGCGGCCTCGGCCACCTGGGCGGCGAACCACTCCGGGTTCTTGGTCGACGAGGGCATGTTCGTCAGGTCCCGGGCGAGCCGGGTCGTCTCGGCGGTGGCCCGGGCGGCGGCGAGCGTGCCGGCGAGTGCGTCCGGGTCGTCGACGAGCACCTCGACCTCGGCCAGGGCGGGTCGCCCGCCGGCCTCGGTGAGGCGGAAGCGGTACGAGCCGAGCAGCAGCCCTTCGGCCAGGCCGCGAAGGGCGGTGGTCGCCTCCGCCGGAAGCGCGATGGTGATCTGCGTCTCATCCTTCGCCGCGCGGGCCAGCGCGGCGCCGGCGGTACGCCAGTCGCGCTCGTCGCCGTCGCCGACGCCCAGCAGCCACAGCCGCGACGGAGATCCGCCGGGACGCAGGTGCTGGCGCACCTCGCCGGCCGAACCGGTGAGCCGGGCGGCGGGCAGTACGGCGGCGGCCTCGTCCCGGACGTCGTCACCGGGCGGCACGGCGGTCGGGACCAGCTGGGCCGAGGAGGCCGGGGCGGCCGGCGAGTCCGGCGAGTCCGGCCCTCCGGGACGGACGGGCAGGACGAGAGCGTCGGGCCCGGCGGGCCCACTCACCAGACGAATGACCAGCACGCTGGACCGTACCTCCGAAATGGGTGGAACGGGCACGTTCTGCCACGCGCCCGTCGAGGAAAGACCCTGAGCCACCGGGGATCCCGGTGGCTCAGGGTAGGACGAACCGCCCGCGCGGCGGACGCCACGCGGGACACTCCTCGAATCAGCCCGCGGCCGCCTTCAGCGCGTCACCGAGCGCGGTGGCCTCGTCGGGAGTCATCTCGACGACGAGCCGGCCACCACCCTCCAGCGGGACTCGCATGACGATGCCCCGGCCCTCCTTGGTGACTTCCAGCGGACCGTCGCCCGTCCGCGGCTTCATCGCCGCCATGTTGTCTCCCCTCAGACCTACACCAGGGTCGGTGAGTTGCCCCACAGCCACTTCGCCATCGCCTTCCGCAACCCTCGCGGAAGGCTCGACCAACGATTTTCCCTGATGAACACCGCCGGACCCAAACCGAAGCAGCATTGATGTAACAGCATCTAGCTTATCTTGGATAGGCCTGTCACAATGTGCGGTCATGCAGGCACGGTCGGCACTCTTCGACCTGTACGGCGACCACCTCCGGGCCCGGGGCGGCCGCGCACCGGTCGCCGCCCTGGTCAAGCTGCTCGCCCCGCTGGGGATCGCCCCACCGGCGGTACGCACCGCGGTGTCCCGGATGGTCCGCCAGGGCTGGCTGGAACCGCTCCGGCTCGCGTCCGGACCGGGATATTCGATCACCCCGAAGGCGGCTCGTCGACTCGACGAGGCAGCGTCCCGGATCTACCGGACCGGACGGCACAGCTGGGACGGGCGGTTCGATCTCCTGGTGCTCACCGCGCCCTCCTCCCGCCGGGACCGGCAGCGGCTCGCCGCCAACCTCGCCTTCCTCGGCTACGGCACGCTCGACGACTGCACCTGGGTGGCCACCCGCCCGGGTGAGGACGTCGACCTGCTGCTCGACGAGGCGGGCGTACGCTACGAGCGCTTCACCGCCGCGCACGCGGCCGGCACACCGGGTGCGATGGGCGTGGTCCGCCGCGCCTGGGACCTGGCCGAGATCGGCCGGGCCTACGAGCGCTTCGTCGCCGAGCAGAAGCCGCTGCTCTCCGGCGTCACGGTGCGCAGCAGCGACGAGGACGCGTACGCGGCCCGGTTCCGGCTCGTGCACGCGTGGCGTACGTTCCTGTTCCGGGACCCGCAACTGCCCCCGGCACTGCTGCCCGAGCGCTGGCCGGGCACCAGCGCGGCCAGTTTCTTCGACCGGCACGCGGCCCGGCTCCGGCCGGCCGCCGACCGGTACGTCGAGCAGTGCCTCGACGCCGGCAACCGCCTCGCCCGACAGAAGGGTCGTTAGAACGTGACCGAGCCGCTCCTCGTCGACCGCACCGACGCCGTCGTCACCCTGACGCTGAACCGCCCGACGGCGATGAACTCGCTCGACGTGGCGCTCAAGGAGGCGCTCCGGGACACCCTGGCCGAGCTGGAGACCGACAGGTCCTGCCGGGCGGTCGTGCTCGCGGGTGCCGGCGGCTCGTTCAGCGCCGGGCAGGACCTGCGCGAGCACGTGCGGACGCTGGAGACCTCGGACGCCGACCCGCTGGGCACGGTGCGGGCGCACTACAACCCGATCGCCGCCCGGCTGGCCAACCTGCCCAAGCCGGTGGTCGCCGCGGTGCGCGGGATGGCCGCCGGGGCCGGCGCCTCGCTGGCGTTCCTCGCCGACTTCCGCATCGGCGGCCCGAAAACCCGGTTCCTGATGGCGTTCGCCGGGGTGGGGCTCGCCGCCGACACCGGCGCCTCCTGGACGCTGCCCCGGCTGGTCGGCCACGCCAAGGCCGTCGAGCTGCTGATGCTCGCCGAACCGGTCGGCGCCGAGGACGCCTGCCGGCTGGGCCTGCTGACCAAGCTGGTGGACGACGACGAGCAGGTGCTCCCCAGCGCGCAGGAACTGGCCGCCCGGCTCGCCGCCGGCCCCACGATCGCGTACGGGGCGATCAAGCGCCAGCTCTCCATCGCCGACGCGGGCACGCTCGCCGACGCGCTGGCCGCCGAGGCGGAGGCACAGGCGATCTGCGGTGCCACCGCCGACCACCGGGCCGCCACGAAGGCGTTCGTCGACAAGCAGAAGCCGGTCTTCGAGGGGCGCTGAGCGCCCCTGCGGGCACGGTGGGGTCAGTCGTCCTCTTCCGGATCCTGGTTGGCCTCGACGCCGAGCACGAACGCCTGCATGGCCAGCTCGTCGCCGTAGGGCGAGACGAACGCCGGCAGCTCCCGCGGGCCCAGCTCCTGCACGTAGGACCAGAAGATCCGCACCGCCTCGGCGCGCGACGCGGCCTCGATCGGCAGGTCCAGGCTGACCAGCCAGGTGCTGCGGGCGGGCGGCGGACCGAGCCGGTCGGCCAGCGACCGCCAGCGGGCCGGGTCGATCGCCACGACCGGGCCGTCCGGCGCCGGGCCGTCGACGGGCACCGGCTCGTCGAGCACCCGCCGGGTGTACGTGACCACGAGCGGCCCGGCCGCCGCGTCGGACTGCGGGTCGTCCGGGTCCTCCGCGGTCTCGGACGACGCGGGTGCGACCCGGCCGAGCGCGACCAGGCGCAACGGCTCGTCGACGAGCACCGCGACCCGGTCACCGGGCCGGGGGCGGGCCGCCTCGGACAGACCGGTCAGCTCCAGCAGGTCGTGGTGCACCAGACGCTCGGCCTCGAAGCGCTCGGTGGGCAGCAGCACCGCCCAGGCTCCGGTCGTGGTCGCACCGTCTGTCGTCCCGCTCGTACGCGGCTCGGTGTCGGTCATGCCCCAATCCCATCACGTCGGCGGTGGCGCGCTCCGTCACACCCCGGCCCGGTCACCGCTCACGTGGCAGTCGGCCAGGTGGTCGTCGACCATGCCGGTGGCCTGCATCAGGGCGTACGCGGTGGTGGGGCCGACGAACCGGAAGCCCCGCTTCTTGAGCGCCTTGGCCATCGCGACCGACTCCGGGCTGGTGGCCGGCACCTCGGCGAAGGACCGGGGACGCGCCGCCCGGGGCGGGGGCGCGAACGACCAGAGCAGCGCGGACAGGCCCTCGGGCAGCGCCGACGCGGCCCGGGCGTTGGCGATCGCCGCCTCGATCTTGGCGCGGTTGCGGACGATCCCGGCGTCGGCCATCAGCCGGGTCACGTCGGCCTCGCCGTAACGGGCCACCGACTCGATCCGGAACCCGGCGAAGGCGTCCCGGAACGCCTGCCGCTTGCGCAGGATGGTCAGCCAGGACAGGCCGGACTGGAACGCCTCCAGCGTCAGCCGCTCGTAGAGCGCGTCGTCGCCGCGCAGCGGCCGGCCCCACTCCTCGTCGTGGTAGACGGCGTAGTCGGGGGTGCTCGCTCCCCACGCGCAGCGCGGCAGCCCGTCGGCGCCGGTCACCAGGTCAGTCACGTCGTCCACGATAGGCCGGGCCACCGACAGTCCCGCCGCGCCGACGACCGCCCGTCAGGGCAGGCGGCCCTGCTCGACCAGCCGGGCGAACTTCTTCAGCGCCTGGGTCAGGCTGAACTTCGAGCCGGGCCAGAGCACCGGCCAGGCCACCCGGCCGGCCCGCCCGCCCGGCAGGTGGAACCACTCGTGCCAAACCACCTGCGTGCGGTCGCGGTCCATCGGGGTGCAGCGCAGCACGCCGGGCCCGCGCAGCAGCTTGCCGCAGTGCACCACCCCGACCTCGTACGGCGCGTCGACCCGCACCACACGCATCTCGTCGCGGAGCACTGCCGGACCGAGCGCGGTGACCGCCTCGACCAGGCTGCCCTCGCCACCGTCGCCCTCGACCACCCGGACCCGGGTCAGCGGGATCCAGTCCGACTGCCGCTCCCAGGCGGTGAGCGCGGCGAAGACCCGGTCGGCCGGGGCCTCGACGATCACCGTGGCGGTGACCTCGGCGGCGCCCCGGCGGGACGCCTCGGTGAAGTCGTCGGCCGACGGGCCGGCGCCGGTCACGCCGACTCCGAGCGGACCACCGAACCGCGCTCCCGGTCGGCGTCGTCATCGGCCGGCCCGGCCGCGATCCCGTTCGCCGGGGAGACGGTGTCCTCGGTCGCCGCGGCGGCGGGGGCCTCGGCCACGCCCGCCTCGGCCGGGGCGCGTCCCGGCCGGCCGTCGGCGTCGGCCCGGCCCGGCTGTCCGTCGGCGTCGGCCCGGCCCGGCTGCCCGTCGGCCCCGGCACGGGCCGGCGACTCCGGCTCGGACAGGTCGATCACGACCGGCTCGGTGGACGGGTCGGGTGCCGACTCGGTCTCGGGGCGGGTCGCGGCGGCCTCCTCGCGGGCCCGGCGCAGCGCTTCGGCGTCCTCGGTACGCCCCTCCCGCAGCGCCGCGTTCTCCGCCTCCAGGACGCCGATCAGCTCGGTCTTGTAGCCGATGTCGTACGCCGCCCGGCGCAGCGCCGCGTCGACCTGGTTCATCCGGTAGCCGCGCAGCGCCGTGTCGAAGCGGACGTCGGACACGTCCGACTCGTCGAGTGGACGGCTGCCGGGCAGGGGCACGGCCCGCCCGTCCGGCTCGGCCGGCGTGAGACCCGGATCCTTGCCGGAGACCAGCACCGTCACCCCGAACACCACAGCCGCGACGGTCAGCGCGACGACCAAGAGGAGCAGAACCTCACCCATGCACAGATCGTGGCATGCGGGGCGGGATCGGGCGAGCCCTCCGAGACGTCCGGTCGCCAAATGCGTCCGGCGCACGGGACCGGCACGGGCGGCGCGGCCGGGACCGGATAGCGTCGGACCGGCCGGTGCGGTCCGGCGACGAGGAGGCGGGCATGACCGGGGCGTTACGGCTGGGCGGGCGGACGTTCGGCCCCGGTGAGCTGGTGGTGATGGCGATCGTCAACCGCACGCCGGACTCGTTCTTCGACCGGGGTGCCACCTTCGCCCAGGACAGCGCGCTGCGGGCGGTGGAACGCGCGGTGGACGAGGGCGCCGAGATCATCGACATCGGCGGGGTGAAGGCCGGGCCGGGCGACGAGGTGGACGTGGCCGAGGAGATCCGCCGGACGGTGGACACCATCGCCGCGGTCCGGTCCGCCTTCCCGGACGTGGTCATCTCCATCGACACCTGGCGTGCCGAGGTGGCCGTGGAAGCGGTGGCGGCCGGCGCGGACCTGCTCAACGACACCTGGTCGGGGGCGGACCCGGCGCTGGCCCGGGTCGCCGCGGCGACCGGCGCCGGGCTGGTCTGCTCGCACGCCGGCGGGCTGGCCCCGCGTACCCGGCCGCACCGGGCGGCCTTCGACGACGTGGTGGCCGACGTGGTCGGCACCGTCACCGGGCTGGCCGAACGCGCGGTCGGGCTGGGTGTGCGCCGGGACGGCATCCTGATCGACCCGGCGCACGACTTCGGCAAGAACACCCGGCACTCGCTGGAGATCACCCGGCGGCTGGCGGAGCTGACCGACACCGGCTGGCCGCTGCTGGTGGCGCTGTCGAACAAGGACTTCATCGGCGAGACGCTCGACCTGCCGGTGCCCGAGCGACTGGAGGGGACGCTCGCCGCCACCGCGGTCTCGGCCTGGCTCGGCGCCCGGGTGTTCCGCGCCCACCAGGTCCGCGAGACGCGCCGGGTGCTGGACATGGTGGCGTCCATCCGGGGCGACCGGCCGCCGGCGGTGACCCGGCGCGGGCTGGCCTAGCCGGGCGCGGCGCGTCAGGTCCAGCGCAGGACGCCGCGCCGCCACGCGTAGAGGATGCCGAGCGCGACGATCGCCACGAAGACGCCCATCTCCACCACGGTGGTGGCGCCGAAGCCGGGCCGGTCGAAGACCAGCGCCCACGGGAACAGGAAGACCGCCTCGACCGCGAAGAGCACGTAGAGGTACGCGTAGACGTAGTAGCGGATCTGCATCTGCGCCCAGTCGCCGCCGACCGGGTCGAGACCGCACTCGTAGCTGGCCCGCTTGCCCCACGGCTCGGCCGGCCGGCTCGGACGTAACACCCGGTTCGCCGAGAACGCCGTCACGAAGAAGAGCACGGCCGCGAGGAGCAGCAGACCGAGCGTGGCGTACGAGCCGAGATATCCGGTCACGACCGGAGCGTACCGGTCCCCTCCAGATGTCCCGGACACGTTACGAATTCGTTTCCTCGCAGGACTAGTGCTTGATGGCAAGTATCACCGAATAATGGGATCCCGTTGATCGTCCCGGAGGACAGATGGCCCGCCCCCGCGTTGCACCCGATCGGTGGGTCGCGCTCCGCCGTACCCTCGCGCTGCTGACGCCCGCGCTCGTCGCGGCGCTGGTGGCGGTGGCACCGGCCGGAGCCGTCGCCAACCCGGGGCCGGCCGCCGCGCTCCGGATCGTCGAGCCGGTGGAGCCGGGCGGCGACCCCGGCGGCGAGCCGACCGAGCCCGCGCCCACCGGCGAGCCGACGACCACGGCGACGGCCCCGCCACCCACCGAGCCGCCGCCTCCGGCGACCGAACCGCCGGCGCCGATCACCACCGCGCCACCCCCGCCGCCGCCGACGAGCGCGCCCGCCGAGCCGGCACCGACCACGGCCGCGCCGGCCACCACGGCACCCGCGCCCCCGCCGGTCGTGCCGCCGGTCAAGACCCCGCCGCCCCCGCCGGCGCAGCCGGCGGGCGGACCCCTGGGGGTACGCGTGACCACCGAAGACGTGGTCCTCCCGCCGGCCTACTGGAACGCCGACGCCACGGTGGCCACGTTGCGGGTGACGGTGACGAACACCGGCGGGCGGGCGGAGCGGATCAGCCTGGGCTACACGCTCCCACCGGGGCTGACCGACGCGGGCACCCCGGGCTGCGAGCCGGCAGGTGGCGCCGACCACCGCTGCGTCGGGTGGGACGCCGAGCCGGGCGCCCGGTTCAGCGCGACCATCCGGGTCCGGGTCGACGGCGACGCCTGGCGGACCATGCCGCTGGCCGGATCGGTCCAGGTCACCGCCGTCGCACCCGGGGTGACGGGCGCGGCGTACGACGACGAGGGCTTCGCAGTGCTGTTCCCGCCCGGGCCGCCGGTACCCGGCATCTCGCTGCGCGCCGACGAGGTGCTGTTCGACATCAGCGGCGCGCCCAGCGCGCTCACCGTCCGGCTCGGCAACACCGGCAAGGTCGACGCCGCAGGCCGGGTCGAGGTGCTCCTTCCCGAAGGGGTGAGCGTGGCCGGCGCCGAGAGCGGCTGTGCCCCGGTCTCGGCCGACCGGACCCGCTGCGAGCTGGGCTCCCTGGCGGCCGGGCGGACCGCGACCGTACGGCTGACGCTCGCCGCCTCGGCGGAGGCCCAGCGGCGGGCGCCCCTGTCCGGCGCGGTGATCGGCCGGCTGGACCCACGCAGCGGGCGGGACCGGCAGGTGCAGATGAGCTTCCGGATCAGCGCCGCGGCGGCGGACGCCTCCCCGCCGGTCGGCGCGCCCGCCCCGACCGGCTCGCAGGGTGTGCTCGTCGCCGCCGGCGAACGGGACGGCGGTGACACCTCGACCCGGTGGGCCGCCGTCGCGTTGATCGCGGTGTCCGGTCTCCTGGTCGTGCTCGCGCTGACGCTGGCGACCCGTTCGCTGCGCCGCCGCAGCGACATCACCGTGCCGGAGCGTCCGGTCACCGACCGGTGATCATGAATATATGGTGATCTGGGTTACGGGCCCAGGTACTAAACGCTGCAAAGCAGGGCATACAGCGGCCCGATCCAGTCCCATACGTCGGACCTCGACCAAGGTGGCCCTAACGTGGCGACGTAGGCTCTGACGTGAGAATCGGAGCGGGCCGGGCCGGCGAGGGCGACGGCGCTCAGTTAAGCGAGGTGCGGGTGTGACCAAGCAGATCCGTCAACTGGACCGGGTGGTCATCCGGTTCGCCGGTGACTCCGGCGACGGCATGCAGCTCACCGGCGACCGGTTCACCTCGGAGACGGCGCAGCTGGGCAACGACATCTCCACGTTGCCCAACTTCCCCGCCGAGATCCGCGCTCCCGCCGGGACCCTGCCCGGCGTGTCGAGCTTCCAGGTGCACTTCGCCGACTACGACATCCTGACCCCGGGCGACGCGCCGAACGTGCTGGTGGCGATGAACCCGGCCGCGCTCAAGGCCAACCTGGCCGACCTGCCGCGCGGGGCCGACATCATCGTCAACACCGACGAGTTCACCCGGCGCAACCTGGCCAAGGTGGGCTACGCGACCAGCCCGCTCGACGACAACTCGCTCGACGGGTACGCGGTGCACCCGGTGGCGCTCACCTCGATGACGATCGGGGCGCTGGCCGAGCACGACGTGTCCAAGAAGGACGCCGAGCGGGCCAAGAACATGTTCGCGCTCGGGCTGTTGAGCTGGATGTACTCCCGCCCGTACGAGTCCACGCTGCGCTTCCTGGAGCGCAAGTTCGCGGCCCGCCCCGAGCTGGTCGCGGCGAACGTGGCCGCCTTCCGGGCCGGCTGGAACTTCGGCGAGACCACCGAGGACTTCTCCGTCCGGTACGAGGTCAAGCCGGCCAAGATGCTGCCCGGCACCTACCGGAACATCACCGGCAACGCGGCGTTGTCGCTGGGCCTGGTGGCCGCCGGGGTGCGCTCCGGGCTGCCGGTGTTCCTCGGCGCGTACCCGATCACGCCGGCCTCGGACATCCTGCACGAGCTGAGCAAGCACAAGAAGTTCGGCGTGGTCACCATGCAGGCCGAGGACGAGATCGCCGCGGTCGGTGCGGCGCTCGGCGCGTCGTACGGCGGCTCGCTCGGTGTCACCACCACGAGCGGCCCGGGCGTGGCGCTCAAGAGCGAGACGATCTCCCTGGCGGTGGCGCTGGAGCTGCCTCTGGTCATCGTCGACGTGCAGCGGGCCGGGCCGTCCACCGGCATGCCCACCAAGACCGAGCAGGCCGACCTGAACATGGCCCTGTACGGCCGGCACGGCGAGGCGCCGGTCGCGGTGATCGCGCCGAAGTCGCCGTCGGACTGCTTCCACGCCGCGCTGGAGGCGGCCCGGATCGCGCTCACCTACCGCACCCCGGTGATCCTGCTGTCGGACAACTACGTCGCCAACGGCTCCGAGCCGTGGCTCCTGCCCGACGTCGAGTCGCTGCCCGACCTGCGGGTCGAGTTCGCCACGAAGCCCAACGGCGAGGACGGCACCACGTTCCTTCCTTACCTGCGGGACCCGCAGACGCTGGCTCGCCCGTGGGCGGTGCCCGGCACGGCCGGTCTGGAGCACCGGATCGGCGGTCTGGAGAAGGCCGACAAGACCGGCGACATCTCGTACGACCCGGCCAACCACGACTTCATGGTGCGGACCCGGGCGGCCCGGATCGAGACGATCCCGGTGCCGGACGTCGAGGTGGAGGATCCGGACGGCGACGCCCGGGTGCTGGTGCTGGGCTGGGGCTCGACGTACGGGCCGATCGGTGCGGCCTGCCGTGGCCTGCGTCAGCGCGGGCTCTCGGTGGCGCAGGCGCACCTGCGGCATCTGGCTCCGATGCCGGCCAACCTCGGCGAGGTGCTGGGCCGCTACGACAAGGTGGTCGTGCCGGAGATGAACCTCGGCCAGCTCGCCCACGTGATCCGGGCGAAGTACCTGGTCGACGCGATCGGCTACAACCAGGTCCGCGGCCTGCCGTTCACCGCCGCCGAGCTGGAGACGATGCTGGAAGAGGTCCTGAAGAATGTCTGAGCCCGTCGCCCTCAAGCTCACCGCCAAGGACTTCAAGTCCGACCAGGAGGTGCGCTGGTGCCCCGGTTGCGGCGACTACGCCATCCTGGCGGCCGTGCAGGGCTTCATGCCGGAGCTGAACATCCCCCGGGAGAACATCGTCTTCGTCTCGGGCATCGGCTGCTCGTCGCGTTTCCCGTACTACATGAACACGTACGGCATGCACTCGATCCACGGCCGCGCCCCGGCGATCGCCACCGGCCTGTCGGTGTCCCGGCCGGACCTGTCGGTCTGGGTGGTCACCGGCGACGGTGACGCGCTCTCCATCGGCGGCAACCACCTGATCCACGCGCTGCGCCGCAACGTGAACCTCAAGATCCTGCTGTTCAACAACCGGATCTACGGCCTCACCAAGGGCCAGTACTCGCCCACCTCCGAGGTCGGCAAGATCACCAAGTCGACGCCGGTGGGCTCGGCGGACGCCCCGTTCAACCCGCTGTCGCTGGCGCTCGGCGCCGAGGCCACGTTCGTGGCCCGGACGATCGACTCGGACCGCAAGCACCTCCAGTCGGTGCTGCGGGCCGCCGCCCAGCACGAGGGTTCGGCGTTCGTGGAGATCTACCAGAACTGCAACATCTTCAACGACGGCGCGTTCGACCCGCTGAAGGAGCCGGCCACCCGGGACGACTTCCTGATCCGGCTGGAGCACGGGCAGCCGATCAAGTTCGGCAAGGACGGGCAGTTCTGCGTGGTCCACCCGCCTGGTGGCTTCGGGCTGGAGGTCCGGGAGACCGCGAACACGCCGGCCGACCAGATCGTCGTGCACGACGCGGGCGTGGCCGACCCGGCGTACGCCTTCGCGCTGTCCCGCCTGCCGGGCCTGGACCTGAGCAACACCCCGATCGGGGTGTTCCGGTCGGTCGACCGCCCCTCCTACGACAGCGTGGTGCAGGAGCAGGTCGCGGCCGCCAGGGCCACCGTCGACCAGACCCCGGAGCAGCAGCTCGGCGCGCTGCTCGGCAGCGGCGACACCTGGACGATCCTCTGATCCGCCGCTGACCCGTCACGGACGAAGGGCGGGCCGTTCCCCCGCGGAACGGCCCGCCCTTCGCGGTGTGTGACAGCCCGGTCAGGCGGCCGCCGAGGCGGGCACCCACAGCTCGTCGACGGCCCGCTCGGCCGCGGCGAGGCTCTGCTCGAACAGCGGGATCAGCTCGGCCATCGCCGGGTTGACCGGGGCCAGGGTCAGCTCGGCGCAGATGAACCGCGGCTCCAGCCCGGTCAGGGAGAGGCCGTGCGGCAGCCACGGCTCGGCGTGGTCCCAGCCCTCCCGCGGGGTGCCCGGGCCGTACCCGCCACCGCGGCTGACCAGGACGACGAACTGGCGGTCGCCGAGCAGCCCGGCGTTCGTCGCCGGGTCGTACGCGATGCCGGGGGCGATCAGGTGGTCGACCCAGGACTTCACGCTGCTGGGCGCGCCGTAGTTGTAGAGCGGCAGCCCGAGCAGGACGGTGTCGGCCTGCTTCACCTCGGCCACCACCTCCTCGGTCAGCTGCCAGGAAGCCCGCTGCTCGGCGGTGTGCTGATCCGGGGGCACCATGCGCGCGAGGCCGCTTGCGGTGTTCAGGTGCGGCAGCGGGTTCTGACCCAGGTCGCGGTAGGTGACCGTGCCGTCCGGGTGGGCGGCGCGCCAGGCGGCGGCGGCGCGGGCGGTGAGCCGCCGGCTGATGGACCGCTCCCCGGTGATGCTGGAGTCGATGTGCAGTAGGTGTGCCATTGGTGATTCCTCCTCCGACGATCGTTCGTGTAGGACCAACTATTTATAGCAGGTCGATGTTCCTCGGCTCGCGTAAACTGGGTCACATGTCCGCCGCACCGGTCGAGGAGTCCGAGCGCCGCTCCGGGCCCCTGCTCGATCACCTGGCCCGGCGGATGCGGCTGCGCTCGGAGTCGGTTCTGGCCCCGCTGGGTCTGCGCCCCCGCCACCTGGTGGCGCTCACCGTGCTGCGCGACTCCGGCGGCATCAGCCAGCAGGCGCTCGCCGGCACGCTCCAACTCGACAGCACGAACGTGGTCGGGCTGCTCAACGACCTGGAGGCGGACGGCCTGGCCGAACGCCGCCGCTCCCCGGAGGACCGCCGCCGGCACGAGGTACGCCTCACCGAGGCGGGCACGAAGCGACTGCGCGAGGCCGAGTGTGCGCTCGCCGGAGCCGAGGAGGAGGTTCTCGGCGCGCTCGCTCCCGGCGAGCGGGACCTGCTCTACGACCTGCTGCGACGGGCCACCCAGGGCCGGTCGTCGACCTGCGGTGAAGTGCTGGCCGAGGGCGGCCCGGGCGCCTGCTGACCGCAGGTGCTCAGCGGGCCCCCGGTCAGATCGCGGTGGTGGCCTGCGGCCGGTCGTCCCGGACGTGGACGAGCATGTCGCCGGTCTCGATCACCGAGGCGGCCCGGTCGTTGAGCGTGACCACCTTGCCCCGGCGGACCAGCGCGATGACCAGCGCCTCCAGCTCGCGCGGCGAGCGGCCCACCTCGCTGCGCTCGGCCGACCGCATGGCCAGCGCCATGCCCTGACCCGGGGTGAGCAGGTCCTCCACCACGTCGATCAGGGGCGGGGCCGAGGTCGACAGGCCGAGCAGCCGGCCGGCCGTGGCCGACGAGACGATCACGTGGTGCGCCCCGCTCTGCTTGAGCAGCGGCGCGTTCTCCGCCTCGCGGACCGCCGCGATGATGCGTACCTGACCGGCGGTGAGCTGCCGGACCGTGAGCGCCACCAGCACCGACGCGTCGTCGCTGTCGGTCGCGATGATGACCGACTTCGCGGTACGCACGTGCGCCTGCTCCAGCACCGACGAGCGGGTCGCCGAGCCCTCGATCGTCACCAGCCCGTTCGAGGTGGCCTGCCGCAGCGCCGGCCCGCTCCGCTCGACGACCACGATCTTGGACTTGTCCGTACCGTTCTCCAGCAGGGCGGAGACCGCGCTGCGGCCCTTGGTGCCGTAGCCGCAGATGATGACGTGGTCCTTCACGGTTCTCCTCCACCGCGACAGGCGACGCCCGGTGCGGTACTGCTCGGTCAGGACTTCCAGGGTGGTACCGACCAGGATGATCAGGAACAGCACCCGGGCGGGAGTGATGAACAGGACGTTCGCCAGTCGCGCCGACGAACTGACCGGCGTGATGTCGCCGTACCCGGTGGTGGAGAGCGAGACCACCACGTAGTAGAAGCAGTCGAGCAGGGTCAGGCCGGTGTCGTCCACGTCGCGGTAGCCGTCGCGGTCCAGCCAGACCACGAAGACCGTGGCGAAGACCAGGCCCAGGGCGGCGAGCAGGCGCAGGCTCAGCGCGCTCAGCGGCCCCCGCCGTTGCGCGGGAAAATGGATCACCGTCGGTCCTGCTCCGCCACCTGCACGCCCACAAGATAACGGGTACGCCGGGATCCGGCCCGCCGGGTGACGATCGGTACCCGGCGGGGCCGCTGCCGGCGACGCGGACAGGGCATGATGGGGACGTCGGGACGGCGACCGCGAGGAGGCCGGCATGTCGTTGCTGCGACGCGTGATCGGCGGCGTGCTCCGGCGCATCCGCCTGCGCCAGGGCCGCACGCTGCGCGAAGTGGCCCAGGCCGCCGGCGTCTCCCTGCCCTATCTCTCCGAGGTCGAGCGCGGCCGCAAGGAGGCCTCCTCCGAGGTGCTCGCCGCGATCTGCCGCGCGCTCGGCATCCACCTCGCCGACCTGCTCGAGGAGGCCCGCGACGAGCTGCGCCGCGAGCGGCCGACGCCGGTCGGCCCCGGGATCTCGGCGGCCCGCTTCGACCGGGTGCCGACCGCCCGCACCGGTCCGCAGCTGCGGGTCGGCGCGCCCCGGCTGTCCGTCACGCGCCGTCCGGCCGTGTCGTCCCGGCTGCCCGTGTCCCGCCGGCCTGCCGTCTCGCTCCGGCCGCACGTCGCCCGCCGGCCGGTCACCCCCACGCCGCTGCTGGGCGGCGGGCTGCGGCCCCTGGGCCCCGCGCCGCTCGGCGCGCCCTCGGCGCCGCCACGCCGATCGGGTTCGGTGGCGGCATCCGGATCTGGCCGGCTCCCTCCGCCCCGGCCGTCCGCCCCCGTCCGCGTACCTCCGTCACGCTGGCGCGGCGGCGAGCCCGCGCGGGCCGGCGGCGGCCGGTCGCCGCGTAGCTTCTGCCGAGGGCGAATCTGCCCGGGGCAGAAAGCCTGGGCCGCGTGGGTGCGCCCGGCGGACGCTGGAGACCGCCGGGTTCCCGGGCGGTCCCCCGCCCACCGGCGGCACGGAGGTGGGCGGCGATGAGTGGCATCTGGATGCTCGACGAGGGCCAGCCGGCGTTCGGCGACCGGGTCTTCGAGCGACTGCTGAGGGAGCGGATCATCTTCCTCGGCACCGAGGTCACCGACGCGTCGGCCAACCAGATCTGCGCGCAGATCCTGCTCCTCGCGGCCGAGGACGCGGAGCGCGACATCTTCCTTTACATCAACTCGCCCGGCGGCTCGGTCAGCGCCGGGATGGCCGTCTACGACACCATGCGGTACGTCAAGAACGACGTGGCGACGCTGGCGCTGGGGATGGCCGGGTCGATGGGGCAGTTCCTGCTCTGCGCCGGGGCGGCGGGCAAGCGGTTCGCGCTGCCGCACTCGCGGATCATGATGCACCAGCCCTCCGGCGGGATGGGCGGCACCGCCGCGGACATCACCATCCAGGCCGAGAACATGCTGCACGTGAAGCGCACCATGCAGGAGCTGATCGCGCAGCACAGCGGGCGGACGCTGGAGGAGATCCAGCGCGACTGGGACCGCGACCGCTGGTTCACCGCCGAGCAGGCCCGGGAGTACGGCCTCGTCGACCAGGTCCTCACCCGCGTCGACCAGCTCGCGGCGTGAGCGGGCGCGGCCCGGCCGGTCCCGCACCGGCCGGGCCGCCCTCGCGGTCAGGGGTAGCTGATCACCGTGCTGGTGCCGTACGAGCCGACGACGGGCGTGCCGATCTCGTTGATGGTGCGCTCGATGCCGCCGCTGCCGTCCAGGAACACGGTGATCGCGTCGTGGAACCGCACCCCGGCCCGGCGCGGCGCCTCGATCCCCCTGTCGCAGCGGATGTCCACGCCCTGGTTGAAGTACGAGTACACGCCCAGTCCCCACGCCTCGTGCGTGCGGACGTGGTCGGCCACCTTGTACGAGGCCCAGCCGTTGCCGGTCGGACTGCGCCAGGCCGCCTGGCTCGGCGGGTCGTAGGGCAGCTCGCTCTGGTAGAACACGGTCCGGCCACGCTCGCCGTTCCAGATCGTCTGCCAGCGCTGGTAGTGCTCGACGAACAGCCCGTACGCGGTCACGTCGTCGCCGTTGACGATCACGCCGGTGGCAGCGGTGTTCACGGTCCAGCCGATGGTGCCGGCCCGGCCGTGGTCGCCACGCCAGGCCCAGATGTTGTCGATCAGCGTGTGCCGGCTGTGCACCACCAGGCTGGTCACCGCGCGTCCGGCGTACGGGCCGCCGATGCGGAAGAAGACGTCCTGCAGCGAGATCGGGTTCGTGGCGTGCGACCGGTGGCAGTGCCGCGTGCCGACCTCGACCAGCACCGGCGACTCGACCGGCCCGGCGTCCACGAGCACCCCGGCGATGCGGACGCCGTCCACGTCCTCGATGCGCAGCGCGGCGTCCCCGCGGTCCGGCACCAGGCTCGGCATGCCGAGGCCGAGCACGACGGTGTCCGGGCGGCGTACCCGCAGGGCCCGGTCGAGGTGGTAGACGCCGGGGGTGAGCAGCAGGTGCCGGCCCCGGGCCAGCTCGGCGTTGATCCGCTTCGCCGAGTCGGTGGGACGGGCCAGGAAGAACGCGGACAGCGGCAGCGACGGCACCGGCGCGCCGCCGGTGGCCCAGGTGGTGCCGGCGGTGTTCCGGCGCAGGCGCGGTACGGCGACCCGCCAGGCACCCCGGGCGTCGACGAACAGGTACGGCTTCTCCCGGGTCACCGGGCTGGTCGGCAGCGTGGTGTAGGGCGGGTCGGGGAAGCCCTGCGCGGGCGCGCCGATCACGCCGGAGAAGACCTGGTTCCACACACCGTTGGTCCACTCGCCGCCGAGCTCGCTGTCGCGGGTGAGCCACTGCTGCTGGGAACCGTTGATGGTGATGCCGTCCACCTTGGAGTCCGCGATGTAGCCGCCGCTGGAGTAGCCGCCGTTGCCGGGTTCCAGCCACAGCACGCCCTTGACGTGCACCCGGCGCATCGGTGACGCCTGCGAGACGGCCCATTGGTTCGACCAGTCGGTCGGGGTGACAGCGAGGTTCTCCGCCGAACGCCAGAAGTTGGTGAGCGCGGAGATGCCGGCGGGCGAGTTCGGGTCGGGCTGCCCGATCACCCGGACCGCGCCGTGGATCTCCACGTCGTCCGGGTGCGCGCCGAGACCGGCGACAGTCGTGTAGTAGCCGAGCCGGGCGTCCACCTCGTAGCGGCCGGGCTTGAACAGCACGGCGTACCTGTCGAGGCCCATCTCGTTGCGTTCCTGGGCGGTGAACAGCCGGTCCAGCGTGGACTGGATCTCCTCGACCGGCGTGCTCGGGTCGTACACGAAGACGTTCGGGCCGAAGTCGGGCTCGCGGGCGGGTCGCGCGGCCGGCGACGCGGCCGGGGACGCGGCGGCGGCACCGGCCGGGAGGCCGAGGGCGGTGAGTGAGGCCGCGGAGGCGGTGAGCGTGAGGAAACGGCGGCGGGAGGGGTCGGATGATCGCATCTGCCTGCCTGTTCGGTGATGGGACGGGAGAGCGCTCTCTCGGCTGTTCCTACCGCATCACCGTCGATACCGCCAGAGCCCGCCGGTTCCGGAACCGGCGGGCTCTGCTGCGGGCTGTGCTGAGGCGCGCTCGGCGCGCTGCTTCACCAGGTCGTCGACGAGCTTCTCGACGTAGTCGGCGGTCTCCTCCCAACGGGTGACCGCGACGCAGCGGATGCCCATCGCCTTGACCGGGTAGTCGTTGCCACCGACGTCCAGCCGGTCACCCACGAAGAGCACGTTGTCGATCTTCAGATCCAGGTGTTCCAGCAGCTTCCGCATGCCGTACGCCTTGTCCACACCCTTGCGGGTGACGTCGATCGAGGTCGAACCACCACCACGGACCTCGAGGTCGGGCAGCTTCGCCGCGACCGCGTCCCGCAGCCGCCGCTTCTTGTCGCCGTCCGGGTCCCAGCCGTACTTCTCGGCCGGCGGGGCGGACTGCCCCAGCGCCGAGAAGGTGATCTGGCTGCCCCGGTCCTCGATGATGTCGCCCCAGGTCTTCGCCTCCCACAGGCCCAGCGCCTGCGCCGACTCGGTCAGCGCCGTGACGACGCGGGCCTTGTCGGCCTCGGTGAGATCCTCCGCGTAGACCTGCCGCCAGTCCCCGTCGGACCAGCGGTAGTAGCGGGTGCCGCAGGTCGGCATCAGGTGCAGCCGGTCGCGCTGCTCCTCGGTGAGGTCGAGGTGGGCGAGCACCTGCGACTGGAACTGCTCGAACCGGCCACCGGAGATGACCAGTACGTCCACCTCGGTGAGCAGGTGGCCGAGCAACTCCGCCATCCGACGATCGATCTGGGACTTGGAAATCGCCAGGGTGTCGTCGAGATCGAACGCCACCACTCGAAGATCGTTCACGAATACCTCATGTCGTCGCAGACAGGCCAGGACCTGCCAGGGTACCGACGGGTCCTGGCACCGGCCTGAGGGCCCGGCGGGTGACACGTCCCCTCGACGGAGCGTAACGCGGCAGGCCTCCGGGCGGCCCCGCTTCCCGCTCCCGGCTCCAGCACTCCGCCGTTGACGGCATCGCTGACCGTCGATACCGTTCCTCTGATAATTACCTTCATCAATCAAGGAGTGCCGGTGAAATTCTTTCGAACGCGCGAAGGGCTCGTCGCCCTCGCCGCGGCCGCCCTGGTAGTCACCCCGGCGGCGGTTGCGCCCGCCGCCGCACCCGCCGACGACCTGTCCACGCTGGCGAGCTCGTCCACCTTCCCGCTGGCCGACCCGGACACCCTGCTGGCGAAGGACGGCTCGTACGTCACCTACGGCACCACAGTCGGCGCCGGCACCGGCGCGCGCTGCGGCGCGACCGGCAGGCTGTACGTACCGGTCCTCGTCCACGGCTCCGGCAACAGCGTCGGCATGGCCGACTGCGCCTCGCACGACGCGCTGCCGTCCGGCCCCGGCGCCTGGGCGGAGCCCGGCGGCGCGATCTGGGCACCGGGCGTCGCCCGCTTCGACGGCCGGTTCTTCATGTTCTACACCGCCTCCCGCAAGGGCTCCGGGCAGAAGTGCATCGGCCGGGCCGTCTCCGACAGCGCCCGCGGCCCGTTCCAGAACCAGGGCGAGTGGGCCTGCCCGGACGCCGGCCGCTGGGCACTCGACGCCAACCCCTTCGTGGCCGGCGGGAACCTGTACGTCACCTACCGGGACGACGCCATCGCCTCCGGCGCCGAGACCGGCATCTCCACCGTCCGCACCGACGGCGAGGGCCGCGCGATCTGGGACACCCGCCGGGACATGCTCAAGAGCACCGACATCACCTGGGACACCGCCAAGACCAGCGGCGGTACGCACGTGGTCGAGAACCCGTCGATGTGGAAGGCCGCCGACGGCGACTGGTACCTCATGTACTCCGGCAACAACTGGGACAGCGCGCGTTACTCCACCGGCATCGCCCGCTGCGGGGCCAGTCCCCTGCCCGGCTCCCGCTGCACCCCCATCCGCGAGGGCGTGTCCCGGCCCTTCTTCGGCTTCACCGGAAGCGCCGGCCTCAACCCGATCCGCGACCTGCCCGGCAACCACCAGGGCCCCGGCGGGATGGACGTCTTCGCCGCCGCCGACGGCAGCGAGCGCGTGGTGTGGC
The DNA here is from genome assembly GCF_050948515.1 of Micromonospora sp. CA-248089. Taxonomy (NCBI): domain Bacteria; kingdom Bacillati; phylum Actinomycetota; class Actinomycetes; order Micromonosporales; family Micromonosporaceae; genus Micromonospora; species Micromonospora sp. CA-248089. Next base: position 676,388 of record NZ_CP192016.1, on the reverse strand, counting down.
ACTGGTGGAACGGCTCCACCCGCTTCCCGATGACCGGCGTCCTGACCCGCCCCTCCACCGGCTTCCTCGTCTCGTAGCCGTGCCCCTCCACCTCGTAGCCGAACCAGTAAGGAGTCGCATGGAACGCGTCAGCAGACGACAGGCACTCGGCCTCGCGGGCGGCGTCGCGCTCGCCGGCACGCTCGGCCTCCCCGCACCCGCCGGTGCGGCGACCGCCTGGCGGAACCTCGGCGTCGTCACCGCCAACATCGGACGCGCGAACCTCGAAAAGCGCAAGGCCGCGATCACCGCGGTCCGCAACGCCCTCGGCATGACCGGCCCCGAGGACCGTCCGCTCGTCGGCTGGCAGGAGATCGGCGGGGGTGACGGCGACACGAAGGAGAAGGGCTGGATCAACGATCTGTTCGGCGAGCACTACCGCAATGTGCACCTCAACGACGGCGGGCACTACGTTCCGATCTCCGCGCCCAGGGTGTACGACGTGCTCGACAAGCGCGTCACACCCGTACACGACGGTCTGGCGGGTGTCTCGGTGAACCGCGTCATCTCCGAGGTCCTGCTGGCCGCGAACGACGATGCGGCGCTTCAGTTCGCGTTCCTCAACACGCACTTCGTGGCCGGCGCGTTCAACGGCCAGGAAGATCCGCACGAGGCGTGGCGCCGGAGCAAGTGGGCGCTCCACTTCGATGTCCTCCGGGAGCGGATCTCCAGTTGGCAGGACCGTGGCTACCCGGTGATCTGGACCGGCGACACCAACCGCAACCCGATGCCGAAGCTGTTCCCCGCGAAGGAGACGCGCGCCTTCGACGCCGGCATCGACCAGATCGGCTGGCTCCAGGGGTCGAACGGGGTCCAGATCCAGCTGCGCAACCGCAAGACGGTGCCCATGCACGTGGACGGCCACGACGCCCGCGTGGCGGTGCTCCAACTCCGCCGCGCCTGACCACACGCCTGCTCACCGTAAGCTTCGAGCTGGTCACTTTCGGTAGAACTCGTTCACGGAAAATTGCATTTGGCAAGAGATGGCACCGAAATTTTCTCGATGCGATGCATCTGCTTGTCAGGTATCCGACAGTGAATTACGCACTCTTGTGCTAGCTGTCCGTCGGGAGGATGCTCGAACCGTCGAACGGCACTGCGTCGCCTCGCACAGAGGGCGGCGCCCGGCTGCCACCGGACGCCGCATTCGACTCCACCGCTGCAACGGAAGGAGTCACGTTGACTGTAATCCCTCACGGGTCAGACTTCGAGACACCAGAGGACGAGGACGAAACCGTTGCCGAGCCGACCGACCGGCACCGGCTCATCCTGGCGTACATCAAGACGCTCAGTCCGATCATCGCCGCCGTCGTCGCCTGTATCGGGACGCTGGTGGCGGCGCTGGTCCGCTGACCCGCCGGCCCCGCGCTCCGGCTCCGGCCGGACGCGGGGCCGTCCCGTACCCGAAGGTCTGGCACACTGCGGCGATGCCGACGTTTGATCGACTCTTCGCCGAACATGTCGGCACCGGTCTGGCCCGCCAGATGGCGCTGGCCGACCTGCTCGGCGAGCGAGACTGGCAACTCGACGTGCCCGACGGCACCGTGACGTTCGGGACCGACCTGCGGTACCGCGTCCAACTCCTCGGCACCGAGAGCCACGACGACGGCACCTGGCTGTGGGCCTGGGCCAACGAGGCCAGCAACCTCCCCCCGTCGCTGCTCCATCTCGCCGGTTGGGTCCGCGAGTACGGGCACCGCCAAGGGGTCGCCGAACTCACCGAGCCCACGTTCCCGCTCCAGCGCGCCGACGGTCACCGTCTCGCCCTGCTGGCGTCCGGCCTGACCGGCCGCTGCTACTACCGCGGGCCGTACGACGGCGGCGCCGTCTTCTTCCACCTCGACGACGCCCCGCCACAGATCACCGCGCCGGTCCGGCCGGAACGGGTGCTGACCGTCCTGACGCAGGTCCTGCAGTCCTTCCCGGTGGAGCACCGCGTCGCCGTCGAGTCGTTCCTGCACCAGCAGGGATGGCGGTTGGATCGGGCGCCGATGTCGGTGACGGCGCAGGATCGTGGCGGCTCGGTCCTGCGTGTCGACTTCGACGCGATGGGCCGGGTCAGCAACCTGTCGGGAACGGTCAGCCCGTAGGCGGAATGTGGTGCCCCCGGCAGGATTCGAACCTGCGACACACGGTTTAAGAAGTGTGGACACGAGCGGAAATCGCTGGGCAATGACCTGGCTTGACCTACGCCGCCATGCTGGCAGCCACCTCCAGGACCTGCCCGCCGTTGACCTTCGACGCCCGTGTGATCGGGCACGCGAGGGGCACGGGCCAGTTGGGGCGCCGGGTAGGTTGCCGTTGCGAAGATCCCACGAAGCCCGCCGAGGCTTGTTGGCAGGGTTCTAGCCGCGGGGAGGATGGCATGACGACGCAGCGCACGGTGTTGGTGATTCCGGGCAGCAGTGGCTGCTGGCACGTTCCCCACCAGTTGTTCGCTGCCGATGCGGCGCAGATGCGCGGCGCGCAGATGCACTACGTGTCCTGGAGCGGCGAGGTGCCACCCGAGCCGAAGGCGCGGGGACCGTGGGCAGTGGAGCAGATCACGGCGGCGCTTCGTGGATTGCCCAAGCCGTTGATCATCACCTACTCCCTCGGCACCCTCGCCGCAAATCTTGCTGCCGACTATGAACTGCCGGCGATCTGGATCACCCCGTTGCTGCACCGTTCAGAGGTGGTTGAGGGCCTTCGCCGGGCCAGCGCGCCCTGCCTTCTCATCGGCGGCACGGCGGACAGCAGCTGGCGTCCGAAGCTCGCTCGCGAGCTGTCACGGCATGTGTTCGAAGTAGAGGATGCCGATCACGGGCTCCGCGTCCCTGGGCCAATTGCAAGGTCTGCGGCGGTGCTCGGTGAGATGGCTACGGCGATAGAGGAGTTCCTTGATCGGGTTCTCTGGCCGGCACCATCCCACGTCCGTTGACCGACAAATTATGAGATCAAGTTGCTCACCTTGGTCTACCTGCCATAGCTCCGCCTGGTCTGCGGAAATCCCTCTCGACATCTCTCAGTGCCGGTGGTCGCGGTCCGGCATCTTGAGGACTAAATGAGGACTGATGCAGTGCGGTGCCGCCATCTGATCCGTAGATCCCCAAGGAGCATGCCCAGACCGTCCAATGCCGTCCGCCTGGTCCTGGTCCTCAAGCGGCTCGGCAACTCGATCGGTCCCGTCCCGTCCGGTCCAGTCCGCCCCGGTGGCTCCCACGCGTCGCTCCCAGACTGTCAGCTCCGGAACCGTACAAAATCAGCAGTGTGGTGCCTCTGGCAACGCGCCATCGCGGCACTGAGCGGCCTGGAATACCATGCCGTGACCTCAGCCAATGGCCCGCACTGACGGCTGGAACACACCTGCTCAGCTCGGTGTCCGGTCCCGCCTCAAGACCATAAACCTTGAGCCACCGAACTTGGCAGCGGTCTGCATCATAGGCGTATGAGCTTGGACTGGGCGCCTCCCGCAGCGACGCTGCTAGTTGGCATCCTCGGCGTCGGCGGCACGTTCCTTGCTGGCGAGCGGCTGCGGCGGCATGGCCAGCTGATGGCACGTGAGCAGCGCGAGCAGGAACGCCGCGCTACCGCGTACGTTGACGCACTTGTGTGCGCAGAGAGGATGAAGGGCTATTTCGAGAACGTTGAGCCGCCCGTCGATGTCGGTTTTCCTGTTCCGGATGGTCCGAGCGCTGAGGAACAGGCAAGGACTAAGGCCCTCATCACCGCATACGGTAGCCATGAAGTTCGCGAGCTGTTTGAGTGCTGGTACAACATCGTCGTGATGGCCGGCAGAACTTCTTTTGAGATCAAGCGTCGCGCGTCTGACGACGATGGTTCCCACGAGGTTGAAGAGCTTAGAAGTCGTTTCCACCACGAGATCAAGCCAGAGAACAGCGCGAGGATTGCGCTTGCCCAGAGAATCAACTTGGAGCTCTGTGGCGAAATTTAGCGGAGGTAAGCCGCCGGCGAGCGATGCGTGAGATGCCCTCCGAGCGAGCTGAGCCACGCACACGCTGACACGCAGAGACCTTGGCGGAACCATCGGACCTGCCCCACGGTCTCTGTGTTTGGAGCGGGTGACGGAAATCGAACCCGCATTTTTCAGCTTGGGAACCGGACCGGATCGAACCCTGGCACGGCATGCCGCCCGGTCGGTACGGCCGTCAGGGGCCTGGTTAGCCCTCGGGTGACACCGCCTTGTGGCCCACGGGTGGTCCGACCAACCCTCTGTCTTGCAAAGCTCAAGAATCCTGTCGGCCAGCGTCGGTGACCGTAGCTGACCTGCTCGGCTTGTCGGCTGCCGCCGCTCGTGACCCACGTCTGTCGGCCAGCTTGACTGTACCGATGGCTGTACAGCCAAGCGCTCCCGCCCCTTGTGTCTACGCTCGCCTGGCTTCATGATCCGCTCACCGGAAACGCGGAGGAGGAGCATATGGGCACCTGGGATGACGGTCCGTTTGACAACGACAGCGCCGCCGACTGGTGCGGTGAGCTCCACGATGCCGATCCGTCTGTGCGATCGGCAATGGTTCGTTCTGCCCTGACAGCGGCAGTGCTCAACACCGAATACCTCGACTATGACGATGCTGCCTCGGCTATCGCTGCGGCAGCGATCGTGGCGTCTCAGGTGCCCGGCGGGGAACCGATAACCTCGCCGTACGCGCCGGATTTCCTGCTTGCCGGTGAACCCCTTGACCTAGACGACGATCTGCAACCGCTGGCGGTCGAGGCCCTTGACCGGGTCCTCGGCGACGACTCAGAGTGGCGAAGCCTATGGGGCGAGGGAGGAGCGAGTGAATTTCCGCAGATCAATAAGCTCCGCGCAGTGCTGCTCGGGCCGCCCGAACTGCCCGGACAGATCGCGCTGCTTTGAACTGGCCGGAAGATCGCTGAGGACCCTACCTCTGCGCGTACCGCTCCTCTGTCTCAAGCCCATCTCCGCCGTCTGTTCGGCTTCGCCCGGACTCACGGTGGCGATGGGCGGCCCCCATCTCTGTCGAAGATCCCCGCCGGAGGCATCGGTTCCGGGTTCTTGCGGCAGTCTGCAATCGGCCGGCGCGCCGGCCGATGCCGGCGCTTGCGCCGCCAGCAGGACGAGCGCGGCCGGCGCGGCCCGCTTGCGGGCCGCCTTGATTCTTACAGCTCAATTCGGCAGTGCCGTTGGTAGGCCCTGTGTCCTGCGTCGGCTGATGCGCGACAGTCGTCCGCCAAGTGATCCGCGACGTCCGCACGGATCGCGGCATGAGCGGACGTCCAGGGGGCGGCGATAGACACGTCCTGCCCATTCACCGATCATGGACCTCATGGAGGACCAGCAGGCGCCGCAGTCGGCCGAGAGTGAGGCGAAGGTCATCACGCTCTGCGGCTCAACCAAGTTTGAGGCTGAGTTCGCGGAGGTCAACCAGCAGCTCACTATGGAAGGTTCCGTCGTGATCAGCCTCGGAATGTTCAGCCTCCCCGATCTGCCGAACTACGACTGGACAGTCGACAGCTCGGACCTGAAGGGGCGGCTTGGCGGCGTGCACTTTCAAAAAATTCGAATGGCCAACGAGGTATACATCGTGGATCCGGGCGGCTACGTAGGTGAGTCAACCCGACGGGAGATTGCCTACGCGGAGTCGCTCGGCAAGCCGGTTCGGTATCTGAGTCGCGAGCGCGTGGCGCGAACGGGAGACGGCCCCCAAGAGTGAGTCCGACCGGGCCGACGATCCTCACCGTTGCCCAGGTCGACAAGCTCGCCGCCGCCTGCGACCTTCCGGACCGCGTCCTGGTCCTGCTGCTGGCCTACGGTGGCCTGCGGATCGGGAAGCCCTGGCGCTGCGTCGGCGCCATGTCGACGTTCGGGCGGGCCGGGTGACCGTCGCGCAAGCGGTCGCGCAGCTGCCCGGCGGGCCGGTCATCGATACGCCGAAGAATCACCAGCGGCGGGAACTGGCGGTGCCCGCGTTCGTGGTGGAATCGCTTCGGCAACACCTGGCGACGCTGCCGGATGGACCGGACGTGTTCGTCTTCCCCGGCCGGCAGTCGCACACCAGTCAGCGGCAGCAGAGCTATCACGGGTTCCGCCGTCGCTTCAACATGGCCCTACGGTTGGCCGGGCTGGGCGACGTGACGCCCCATGATCTGCGGGCCACTCACGCGAGCTGGGTCGCGGACTCCCATGGCGTCCTGGTCGGGGCTCGTCGGCTCGGGCACGCCAACGCCAGTGTCAGGACTCGCCACTACGCCCGTGCCGTCGATGGCCGAGACGCTGAGGTCGCTGAGCACCTGGACGTGAGCCGGTCGAAGGTCGCAGGGCGATCGGGCACGCAGCGGGCACGCAAGCCACGGAAGGCGGATCAGTGATCGGTGATCAAGGCTGCGATCTGGTGCCCCCGGCAGGATTCGAACCTGCGACACACGGTTTAGGAAACCGATGCTCTATCCCCTGAGCTACGAGGGCGCGAGGGCCTAGTCTAGCGACCTGGGGGTTCACCTGGGGTGGCAGGGAGTGGCCCACGTTCACCCGCGTCACCCGGACCCGTGTTCTCCCAGCCCAGGACCACAGCTCGAGCACACGAACCCCGGTTTGCGACCGGCGGTCGGTCGCGGTGACCCGCGGTGGCACCGGTTCACCCAGGTTGGCATCCGCTGGAGAGCACACACCGCGCACATCATCGAAGATCAACAGCGCTTCGTCCGCATACCCACAGTCGGCGCCACCATCGGAGACCGGGGAGTGCTCACCCCGGGGTCGCTGGGACCCGCCGCGATTCCGACCATGACGGTGCCCCAAGCGTTCGCACATGGCCGATGAGCGGCCATCTGATCAAGTCGTTGTTATCAATTCGCCACCTTGATCAAGAAGACCGCCGACTGCGACCGGGCGGTGCGTCGGGGCTCAAGGGCAAGTCAGGAGGCGCGCGGTCCTGCATCTGGCGACCGTACTCGTCGAACGAGGAGGGCTACGTCCACCGGCCCGTGGAGAATGTGAATGACCTGGGCTGGCGGCCGTCCGGATTCCTGGTGCCGCGCTCCGGTTCGGGCGGCGTGAGACCGAGCGCGGCGAGCGACTCAAGTCGATCGGGTTTACCGAAGATGTGCCTGCCGAGGGGGATCCAACGGTAAGGGCTGCACCAGTCGGCGCTCACCGTGAGACCGTTGAGAACCTGCGCCCGCCGGCCATAACGCAGTACGCGGAAGAGCCCACGGGCGGGCGTGGACGCATTTAGAAGCGTGAGCACGAGGTCCTCCGGCTGGATGACCAGACGGCCCCGAGCCGACACTGCCGCCGCCGTGTCCTCGATGACCTTCACGAACAACTCCGACAGTGCGCCGGCCACCGGGTGCGGCCGCCGCGCCTCCCATGCGCGGAACGGCCCGAGTGCCGCGTCGCGCAGCAACTCGACAGGAAGCACATCTGCGGCAAAGAGGTTCTGTATGGTTGCGGCGAGCGTGCCGTTCCACGCATCTTCGTTGTTGTCGCTCATCCACTCGGCCGCCATGTCTAGCGTGGTGACGATCTTGGGTCGGATCATCTCGTAGATCGATCCGGCCTGCTCGATGAACCGGACCGCTTCCGCAGACAGCGTGATCGCAGGTTGTGGCCCCGCCAAAGTCGTGCCTGCGGTGGGGGGCGCTTGGCGGTTCGGGGGCTCGTCGGAGAGGTAGGGGTGACCGAGTGGCGCGTAAGCGGCCCACCACAGCGGCGCGGCAGCGCCGTCGCCGTCGCGCCACGCGGCGAGAGCCTTGCGCTGGAAGTCCAGAAGGTGGCAGGCGAGCGTTCTGGTGCGCTCGGGATCGGCGGCCTGCTGTATGAGATGCGCGTCGAGCCGGTGGTTTTCGAAGACCGGGAAGAGCGATACCACGGCAGCGCTTGCGCCGGCCCACAGCGCGGCCGGCCCGATGGAAAGCCACTCGCCGCCAGCGGCTGTCGAGGCATCGGCGGAATCGCATGCGGACAGCACTAGCTCGCTGGGGATGGGAAACGTGGGATCCGTGGCTGAGTCGGTGAGCAGATCCTGGGCGGAGAGTGTCGCGTCGCCCGCCTCCGCGGACGTCGAGGTGAGCAGGAGGCTGCTCTGGGCGGACAGGCCAACCGGCGCGCGACGGCAGTGGCATGCGAAGAACGCGGCGCGATCGGACCCGATGGCCCGCAAGGCGTTGGAGAGGTTCTGTCGGGTGGCGGGTGGCGCGGTGCTGTCCCACGGCCCGGTGAGGACCGTGGCGGTGGCGGGGATGTCGGACTTCAGCTTCTGGGCGTCGGTCAGCGGTACCTTCCGGCCGCGGGCGGATGTCTCGCCGCCCGTGGGATCGAGGACGGCGACACCGAGGCCTTTGGTGGGCGGCGACTGGCGGGTCAGCACGCGGTCCAGAAGTGATACCGACGGTGCGAGCGTCCAGTCGGCGACCTCGACAATCCGTCGGTCGTCGTCGGCGACGTGTAGCAGGCCCCACGGTACGTGGGCCAGTTCGGCTGGCGGTGCGACCACCAGGCAGGGTCGGCTGCCCGGCGCTTCGGTCCGTAGGTGCTCACGCAGCCGTGCTGGGAGGAGCGCGTCGCTCACCTGGCGGATCAGGTCCCGCTCCGCCGTCCAAGTCGTGCGCAGCGGTCCCTGGGCGGCGCGGCGGGTGCTGATCACGGGGGCTTCCTTCGGCCGGGTGACCGGCAGGGCGTCGTGAAGCAGTCGAAGGGCCACACAGGCGGGCGCGTCCGCGTCGAACGGTATCCACCCGCCGAAACTGTCACCAGCGGGCTCGCTCACGCCCCAGTACAGCCGCTCGCCGGAGACCCACAGCCCGAACCAAATGACCAAGCCGGACGCGATCTTCTCACCCGTTTCGCGGATGCTGATCACCTGTCGATCCACAGCGGTTAGGCGTCCGAGCGTGGTGCGCGGGCTTGTGCCGAGCGACACGGCAGTCGCCGATGCCAGCGGCAATTCGCCGGCGACGTACTCGTTATCGGGCGTGGTCCCAGGCAGCGCCTGCAGGCGCAGCGACTCGATGATCTCCAGCAGCGCGCCGTCGTCCCGCATAGCGGTTGCCTCGAGCAGGACTGCCGCAGCGTCGTCGGTAGCGCGGGTCCAGGAGTGGCGATGTGCCTGCGAGCGGAGGAGATAGCGAGACCGGTGGAGCGCGACCAGCGCGCGGGAGCTGTACCACTCGGCCACATCCGACCGGCCCTCCTGCAGCGCGGCCTGGCTGAGCACCAATGCCGCCCGTGCTCCGCCCAGCAGGTCGCCACCGGCGAGGGCGGCGCGACCTGCGGACCGGGAATGGCGGAAACCAATCTTGTCCTCGATTAGGTCCGTGTCACCCTTGGCCATCCGTAGCTGAGCCTGCCGGACGAGCGGGGCCGACAGCTCGATCTCCGCCTCCACAAGGCGATGTACGTTGCTGACAACCACGCTGGCACCACTCGCTGGGAGCAGATATTCCAACTCAATCGCCTCAGTGGCCTCGTCGGCGGCCTCTTCGGCGCCGATGTAGTCTCCGGCCGCCTCCTTGACGGTCGACAACGCCAACCAGTACGCGGTAGTGAGGCGGCGGGAGCGGCGGAAGTCTCCCGCTTTCCCGGCTGCCTCGAGCATCGCGGTGGCCCCTGCGGCCTTCCCCGCCCGGACGAGGATCTCACTGCGAAGAATCGTCGCGCGTGCCTTCAGGAACGGGTCCACGCCCGTTGTCGACTCGACCGCTTCCAAGTGCGTGATGGACTCCTCAGATCGTCCGATTTGCCTAAGCACGACGGCCTGCAGAAACCGGGCAGCCGGTGTGACGGCAGACTTGAGCGCCGGATACTCTCGCGCGAGTCGTTCTGCCCTGATCGCAGCATCGAGCGCCTTCTGGAGGTCGCCCTGCGCCTCGAGCGCTGCGGAACACCGCACCACTGCGGTCGCCAGCAGGTCCACCGGTGGACCGGACTCCGCCGCACGCCGGTACTGAACGAGTGCCTCCGGCGGATTAAAGCGCTGCATGAGCCGGTCACCCTGACGAATCAGCCGGACTGTCTGCGGATGACGCATCGCCTGCCAGCGCTGCAGTCTCGGTAGCGGCGCCTCGACTCGGCCGGTGCGAAGCGACATCTGCACAAGCCGCACTATCAGGTGTAGAACCGGGCCAATCAGGACGCAGTCCCAGTTAAGAAAGTAAAGCACAGCGCCGGCCAGCAGCAGCCAGAGCAGCCTCCGCTTAGCGAATAGCCTCCACGAGACCAGGACGATGATCGTCGAGGCCGCGATGTAGAGCCACACGGCGGGAACGTACCCCGCCCGGGAACCCATCGGAGTACCCCGAAAGGTCAGCAGACCAGACCCGCGTCCATCGGTACGGCACCTCAGCAGGCAGAGGCAGGCTTGATCGTGATGACGTTGGCCATCGCGACGGTGTGCACTGAACCGTTCCGGGCCACCACCGTGACTGTCCCGGCCGTGCTGTCGCGAAGCCGCCCGCAGTATGTGGCCGTCGAGGATCGCACTTCCACAGACTGGCCACCGGACGTGGACGCCGCGGCGAATCCGGCAACCGCCGCGACAATCAGCAGCAAGATGCCGCACAGGCAGCCGGCGCGCGCCCTCCGCAGCGCGCGCACACCGGCCCGCGCTTGCGCAGACTCCCACGCGCGCAGCCGTTCCCCAGTCATTGCCGTCGCGGAGTCCGGAAGGCCGAATGCACCCCGCATCGCCTCCGACGTGCCATACAACAGGACCAGCAGACCCGCGAAGGCCAGCGCGCCGACGAGCAGCCTCCAGCCGCTGGCAAGTTGGCCGGCCAGGTTCGGCGCAGCAATCACCGAGCTAACCGACAGCAGCGTCGTCAGTGCACCCAAGCCAACACGCCACTGCTGCGCCGTCGCCCGTACGTGCTCCAGCTCTTGGAACTGAAGGGCACTCGCCCGCTGCGCCCACCGCTTGTCATCAATGCTCAACCGGCGCTGCAGACGGGGCGACGTGCTCACAGCTCGGCCTCGAACAACCAGTAGGCGCCGCAACTGTTGTCGCCATCAGGGTGGTTCGGGTGCGGATGGCCGCATCCGCAGAACATCGTGAACTCCTCGACTTCGCCGCGCAGGACTGGCGTGCCGGGAATCAGCCTCGGCACATCGGTCGACGTCAGGTGCTCGCAGCGTGGACAGGGACCAGTGAACCGGATCCGGAGGTCGTCCTCTTCGCGGTGAAACTTGGTCGTCCAGGATGAATCGGTCACTTCCGCCCACTCGACGTTGTCTTGCATGCCACACCAGGTATCACCCTCGTGCAACGCCGAGCAAGTGGTACGTGAAGGGTTGGATCGGTAGGGGCGTCACCGCCGCGTGCGGTGGTCAACTACCTGCTCGACGTCACGCGTACTCGTCTACCGCACTGATTGCGTCGGGGCGTACGAGCCTGTCAGGAGGCGCGGCTCTCCGACTGGCGAACGCTCTCCTTGCGAGGGAGATCAGGCAGGGACGTTGCTTTTCCCCCCGCGGCGCAGGGCTGGCGGGTTAGCTCGCGTCCTGGTAGAAGCGTCCGCCGGACTCCTGGTACCGCACGCCGTACGTCTTCGCCGCGCCGGTCAGGGAGAACTCCGCATCGTCCGGGACCTGCGCGATGTCCTGATAAAGGCCTCCGTTGGCGTCGAGGTAGCTGGTGACGGTGACACCGGAGCCGTCAATGTGATCGATGGCGAAGACCCATCGGTAGCCGTGCAGCCGGGCGGACGCTGAGATTCGCAGGGTCTCTCGCTGCTCGACCGTGACGTCTAGGTCGCGGCCGTCGAAGTACGGCTTCTTGTCACTGATCAGCGCCCTTGGTGGCGTATCGAGGTCGAGCTCTACCGCGCGCGCCGGCGGGTCGCCGCCGCAGTATGTCCGCAGCTCGGTGCCGGCCAGATTCTGGGTGGTCTCCAGCCGCGCCACGCGGACGTCCAGGATCCGGGTGGGACGTTGCAGCCGGCCAGTGAAGACGATCTCGATGGTGATTGTGCCGATCGGACTGGCGTGCTGCCGCTGGAGGAAGTCGTCGAAGCTCGGCCCGCCCCTGTCGATGGAGAGCAGCTCCGCAGCCTCGGTCTGCGGGTCGAGCGTGCGGCCGATGGCGTAGCTCTGCCCGCACTTCGGGATCCTCCGGACGGCAGGCTCGAATCCGCTGCCGGGAGTCGGCGTTGGCTCCGGCGGCGGAGGCACGGACCGATTGACATACGCCGTGGCTCCGGCGACAGCAGCGGCCGTGACCACAACGCCCAGGGTGGTGATCATCCAGGTGCTCAGGCGCCGCCACCAGGCTTGGCCCCGATCGTCCGGGGTGCTGGTCGCCGCCGGGGCGGTGCGTCGTCGCGGGGAGCGTCGCCGCTTGCTCATGATCGTCCTTCCTCGGCCGTGCTACGCCGAACATCCTGGGCTGACGGCTGGATCGGCCAGGCTGTCCGCTACCGATCCGCCGAGCGTCTGCAGGGGAGTGCTGTCGCCGAGTGTCTCGACCGTGACAACGCATCGGCCTACGGCGAACGACAGCCGGACGCGTTTCATCAGGTCGACCCCGGGGTTCGTGCCGTCCCATTGCAATGCCGGGTGCCGTTTTTTGCCGACGGTGACCGCGACGGTGTTCTGGCTAGTCTGACCGTCCACTACTCGCCGGGCCTCATCGGCGGCATCTGCCAGCCAGCTCACCGAGACGATCACCTCAGTGCCGTCAATGGACGGGGGGAGGTAGTGGCAACGTGTCGGGGCGGGTAGCTCGGCTCCGGGGAGCTGCGATTGCTCCGCCTTCAGGGCGGGTGTCACACCGGGGTACGCGGCCCGGTACTGGGCGGCGGAGAGGAGCCGGCACGCGTCGGGCCACTGGTCCGCGCTCACCCGGGTACCGAGGAATCCCGAGGAGTGGCCGGTCACTCGTAGCGCCGTGAGTCGGCTCTGGCCGTTGGGACCGTAGGTCAGGTAGAGGGTTCCGTCCGCGCCGGTGCCAATCAGCTCAACGTCGCCACGCCCCGTCGCGGATAGCGTCATGTCACCGGACCGCCCGTCAATCAGCGCGATGACGGCGGGCCACAGAAGGGGCACGACACCAACGACGTACAGGATTCCGCCAGCGAACCGATACGAGTAGGTGCTATCCCCCCAGGAATTGTGCTCGGCCGGGAACGGTAACGCTCGTTCCCATACGGCATGGCCAGAGGCCGGGTCGACCAAGCTGAGGGTGAGCCTACCGCCGTCGTCCTTCTGTAGGAGCAGCCCGTCCGATCCGGGATCTCCAATGAAGTGAACCGGAGCCAACCCGGGTGCGAGCGGCACCGGTTTTCCGTCGGATGCCGCAAAGACCTGGCCAGGACCGAGAGCGGCGACCATCGGGGATTCCCCGGCCATCACCACTGCGACGCGGGCCGCGCCCTGTTCCGGATCCGCAGGGTCCGCTCCTTTCCGATCCCACTTGATCGCCTGCGACCACCGCTGTGCCCCGGAGCCGCCGTCGAGAACGCGCAGCGACTGGTCGTCGTCGCAGGTCACCGTCACGGCGACAATCCCGGCTGCAGAGGCCTCGTCCCTGATGAGGCATCCTTCTTGGGCGGACCACCTCCACGCGGTGGAGCCGTCGGCGACGTTGAGACGAAATAGGGTGCCATCGCACGTCGCGGTCAACCCGTCGGAGTCATCTTCGTCCAGTTTGGGTCCGTCCTCGCCGCAGCCGCCTTCGGCGGTCCACTGCCATCTCTCGGCTCCGGTGTTGGCGTCGAGCGCGATGACGCCAGCGTTGGTCTCCAGTACGATCAGGTCACCGACTAAGCGCGGACTCCCATACGCTTCTGGCCTTGCACGCCAGGCCAGGTCGCCCGTGGACAGCCGCACTCCGTAGACCGGGGCGTTGCCGTACGGCGAGACCGTGGTTTGGAAGGCGAGGCCGCTGGCGGTAGTCGCCAACGTTCCGTCCGGGTTCGTCACCCAGGTGACGTGGGCAGTGACCGCCCACCGCACGGTGCCACGCGCGGAGTCAACGACCTGCAGCCGGTTCGGCTCGTCCGGCCCAACGCCGTAGTCGGTGAGCGCAATGCTTGCGGAACGCTCATCGATGGCGGTCCCGCTGTACTCGCCCACCGGAAGCTCCCACGAGGAGACGATCCCACCCACGGGAAGCACATCTCGCTTGGCGTCCGGCCGGCTGCCCGACGACCCGTCCCGGCGAACGACCACCAACACCACAGCGGCGATCACCAGTAGCGCCGCCGTGCAGGAAGAAACCGCAACGGCGATACGCGGAGACCCTCTGAGAGACATGGCCTCAACGTGATCCACCCGGCCTGCGGCGGCTAGCGAAGTGTCGCCTTCTGGACTCTGATGTAGGACGTCCGTCCGGCTCGTGCCAGTGCTGGCCGACAGGACTTCCGACCGCTCCTCCGCCTCGGCTACCAGGTAGCCCGGCATCCGAACTACCGCTGTCCACTCGGGATAGGCTTGGGATGCTGCGATTAGGGATCGTTATCGTGCTCGGTTCCAAAGCGGTGACGCGGCCGACGCGTCCAGGACTGTTCGCTCAAGTGTCACTGCAGCTTGCCGGTCCTCCGTCACAGCCCATTTGATATGCAGGTCGGCCCAGTGCAAGGCGTCTTGCGCCCAAGCCGCCGCGCGCTTGGGCTGGCCACCGATGAGTTGCTCAAGGTGCTGCTGCACGAAGGCGGAATCGGCGAGGGCCCGATCCAGGACGGCTTCTCCCAGCCCACTGACCGCTGCCTTCCCACGGCGGTACACCGCGAGCCGTCCTCGAAGTCCTTGGCCACGACGCTCGCCGGCCATGCCTACGTAGACGAAACCGCCTGCTGCCCCTTGCCGAGCGAGGTACACGCCTGGAAGACGCGGCGCCGAGACAGCCGCATCGTGGAAGGGTAGCCACGGCGACCACTGTGCAAGGGCTGCGACTACGTCGTTGGCAAACACCGCACCAGCATGCCGCATTTGCGAACGAGGCAAACCTCTGGAGGTATCGCGCTCTCAGGCCGCGGCGATGGCACCCCGCGAGCAGCAGGTCGACCCGGGCAGCGGGCTTCGAACGCCGGCTCACGTCACGACGCGGACGCCGGGCCAGCGTTCGGTGGGGCGGTGGCGGGCGAGTCGCTGTCGGGAGATGTCCGGGCTGAACCTGCTCGGGTTGCGCCGCCGCACCCCGTCGAGCAGGTCGTTGAGGCCGTGCGGCGCGCACACCGCGATCTGGTCCCACGCGTCGAGGCGCACCGCCACGGCGGTGGCGTACTCGGGCCAGGTGGCAACGGCATCGGCGACGGTCCGCAACGGCGCCACCGGACCTCCGCCGAACTTGGCCGGGTACCAGGTGTGCACGGCGGCCTGGTTCTTCGCCTCCCACGGCGGATTCGGCCAGACCGCCACCAGCCGCCGGGTGGCCCGGTCGTCGTTGTCGCGGCTCAGGTCCGTCGGGTCGTGAAAGACGACGTCCACGTCCCGCACCAGCGCGGGGTCGAAGCCGTCGCCGTACCGCTCGCTCCAGACCAGGTCGCGGATGGCGCCCGCGCCGATCCAGGCGTCCGGCAGTCCGGAGTCCCGGACGACGCCCAGCGCCCGGACCAGCCACGGGCTGCGCCGGACCAGATCCCGCAGTTCGTCTTCCCGCCGCGGTTCCCCCGGTTGCCGCTGTTGGGACTCCTGGTCAGTCGAACAACCGGCCCACGAGGGCACCTTGGCCGGCCTGCAGGACGTGCGCCGCCCGTAACGGTATCCAGAAGCACTCGCACCGGGTGGGCTCCTGCTCGCCGTCGTGGTCTTCCCGGCTCGCCCACCGCTCGGGCATCGCCCCGCGCAGCGCCAGCTCGAAGACGTGCCGACACTGAATCTCGAACCGGAGTGGGCTGATGTCGTACTCGATCTCCCCCCGCTTGCGCACGACGGCGAAGCCCGTCAGTCCGGTCTCTTCCCGGGCCTCGCGCAGCGCCGCGTCCGCCGGGTCCTCACCGGGGCGGACGCTGCCGCCCGGCACCTGGATGCCCACCTCCTCAAAGCTGAAGTCGACGTGCCGGAAGACGAGCAACCGCCCTTCCCTCACGACGTAGCAGAGAACCTTGTTGGTGATCACCTTCTTGGGCATGGCGGCTTCCTCTACTCGCTCGTGGTGCGTCTACCCGAGGTCTGGCAGGGGCGGATCGGCCAGGCCGAAGATGGCTTCCTGGGCCGCTCGGGCGAGGTTGGCCTGGGTGGTGGCGGGTAGGCCGAGCCTGTTCCAGTGGAAGATCACGTGCAAGGCGATTACCGCCCGGAGGCCACGGGTGAGGGTGCCCGTTTCCCGTTGGCGGTGCAGGGCTGCGCCGGCGTTCGCGAACGCGGTGTGCCAGTTGCCGGTGGTGTGAGGTGCGCCGAGCAGCAGGCTTCGAACGTCTCCGGTAAAGCTCTCCCACTTGCGGGTATCGGTCGCGGGTGTCTGGTTGAGGTGTGCTGCACGGTGCTCGACGACTTGTGCCCATACGTCGCCTTGCTCGTTGAGGTCCAGCCCTGCTGCGCGCATCAGGGCGCTACACAAGATCAGGGAGTGTTCGCGCCGGGTGGTGGGGTGCTGGTGGAGGTAGGTGAGGAGGTGGCGGCTGTCGTGGTGGAACAGCGTATGGGCGGTGATCATGGCGTCGTGGCCGCCGAAGGCGTGGGTCTCGGGTTCGTAGAGGTCGCTGGTCCAGGTGACCCCTTCAGTGAGTAGCCGGCGGGCCTGGTCGCCGCCGTCTGGGCTGTTTGTGAGGAGGTAGCGGATGCGCCAGGCGCCTTTGCGGATGAACCACCAGGAGGTGGTCAGGCCGGCGGTCTCGGCGGCGGGGAGCACCCGGCTGAGGTGGGTGACTGCCTGTTGCTCGCGCTCCCGGGCGGTCTGGCCGAGGTAGCTGATGTTGATCTGATGCCAGGGGGTGTGGTCCACGGCGGCTCTTTCGTCAGGTGAGGAGGAGGCAGGCGTCCCAGGCGGTCGTGGTGACGGCGGTGACGAGGGCGGCTCCTGCCTTCCCGTCGAGGAGCCCCTCGGGCTCGTTGCTGGTGGGGGTGGCTTGCTGGTGGAGATCGGTGACGAGATCGAGTGGTATGGGGGTGAGTGCGTCGGAAGCGATGCGGCGAGCGGTGGCCAGGAGTCCGGCGGTGCCGTGGCACAGGCTTCGGTCGGTGAGCCGCTTGAGTTGTTCGGCGTCAGTGACGCAGGTGGTGAAAGCGGTCTCGGCGAGGTGCTGGCCTGTGGTGTCGTGCAGGGCGTGTGCGGTGAGTTGCTGGGCGCGGGCGATGCCGGGGGTGCCGTAGCACCAGGACGGCCGTAGCGGGGTTCTCTGCGCTGGAGATCCGTTGTGTAAGTCGGTGAGGGTGATGGTTTGCGGCCACCAGATCGTGCCGCCGGTGTGCTGCTGCCAGGTGTCCAGCCATTTGCTGATGCGGTTGATCGCCGTGGTGTGTCCGGCGACGGTGATGCCGTCGCGGTGGGTGAGGGCGAGCAGTGCGAGTGGGCCGGTGATGCCGTGGGCCATGCCGAAGTTCGCGTGACCGCCGGTGGGAGGCGGCTGGCGGCGTTCGGGCCCGTTCCAGCACCACCAGCCGGGTAGCTCGCCTTGCGGTTCGGTGAGTCGGACGAGGTAGTCCAGGACTTGGCGGAGCAGGTCGTGATCGCCGAGCTGGCGTAGGACGACGCCGAGTCCGGTCAGTCCGCGGATGAGGTCGTACTCGGCGTAGTGCGGCTGCTCGTGGCGGTCGATGCGGCGGTGGGCGGCGTCGAGCCGTCGGCGGGTCACCGTGGCGGTGCCGGCGGCGGTTGCCGCTCGTGCCTGGGCGAGCCCCGGGTGGTCGGTGGTGGCGAGGACGAATGCGAGTGCGGGAGCGCCGTAGAAGAGGCTGGCCCCATCGGCGATGCTCACACCATCGGCGGTGGCGTCGCGCAGTGCCTCGTACGCTGCCGGCCTGTTGCCGATTTCGAGGTGCAGCAGGGCGATGCCGGCCGCGCCGTCGGCAAGGGACTGTCCTGCGGTCACGGCTTGAGCCCGGCGAGGGTGGTGCGGGCGATGTTTCTGGCCAGCCGCAGGCAGTGATGTTCGGAGGCGGGGTCGACGCCGATCATGCGGGCGTGGTGCAGGTGCAGCAGGTCACCCAGCACGTCGTCGGGGTCGAGCCCGTCATCGGCGACCATGGCGCGGTAGGCGGCCAGCGCTGCCGCGAGTCGCTCGTCATGCACTGGACGTCGGGCGTGTTCGAGCTGGGCGGGGTCGAGGCGGGGGCCGGTTCGGTGAGGGACGTGGGTGGCGAGCCAGCGCGGCCCGTCGCCGGTGAAGCCGTCGGCGATAGCGATCATCCCGGCGGCGGTGGTGGCTTGTCGGTCTCCGCTAAGTCGGCACAGGGCGGCGCGGGAGTCGGCGGCGAACACCCGCTCGGCGGCGGCTAGGGTCGCCGCGGCGCCGTGGCGGGTTTCGGGGCGGTACGGGTGCAGGCTGTAGTCGTGCACGAGGGCGTCATCGTGCAGGTGCTGCACCCAGCCGGCGAGATGGCGGGCGGTGTCGGCGAACCGGTCAGTTTCCGGAAGCGGGATGCGTAGCCGCAGGTGCGGCTCGGGATGGGGATACCTCAGGAACCACCAGCCGGCTGGTAGGTGGCTGGCGGGGCGGCCGGCGAGGTCGGTCAAGATGTCATCGAGCCGACCGTGTACGTGTGCCTCCAGCCACCGTGACCGCCCAGGCCAGTGCTGAACAGTGGTGGCTGGTCGGGCTGGTCGGGCTGGTCGGGCTGGTCGGGCTGGTCGGGCTGGTCGGGCTGGTTGAGCGGCCGGCGCGGGGTGGGTGAGGGTGAGCAGGAGTTCGGCGGGGCGGTCGTCGATCCAGCCCGCTGGCCCTGGAGCCTCGGTGATCATGGTGCGGGGATGCCGGTCGAGGTGGTCGCGTAGAACCGCCAGGTGGGCGGGGTTGTCCAGGTCAAGGCGTAGGCGTATGTCGTCCTCGCCGACCAGGACCTGCTCCGGGATGTGCCGTTGGTGGCGGTGTCGTCGCCAGGCGTCACACCACTGCGCCCATGCTGTCCCCTGAGCGGGAAGCGCGGTGTGGTCGACGATCCAGCGGGCGGGGTGCACGATGGTGCGTCCCCGTCGCAGGCGGGGTAGGAACGGCAGGCCGCTGGCGTGTCCCCAGTCGAACCGGCTGCACGGTGCCGTCCAGGCGGTCCAGATCTCGGCCAGGAACCGCATCAGCGGCTGCTGCAGGGTAGGCAGCAGGACGCTGTTGAACAGCAGCGGCTCGACGGGCTGACCGGTGGTCAGCGATACCAGCCACAACCGGCGTCCGTCGCCAATCACCGCCAGATCCTCAAGCGTGTACGGCGGTGCCGGGTGGAAGTCGCCGACAGGGAGGACGGGTAGCAGCTCGGGCGTCCGGGCTACTGCGGTGAGGCGGGTGTCAAGGGGTGGTCCGGACAGTTGCAGCGGGGCCGCGCCGGGCAGGGCGGTCGGCAGATTTCGGTACACCTGCTGGAATCCGGCGAGTTCGGCGGGGGTGAGCAGGTGCAGGAACCGGGCCGCGGCGACCCCGGCGTGGCGGGACCCGCTGAGTACCGTCAGGGTGAACGCGCCGCGGTCCAGATCGTGCAGGGTGTCGGCGGCGAGGGCGAACCGCAGTTCGGTGTGCGGAATTGGCGGCCGGTCGTCATTCCCGCGGAGCCGGTCGATCAGCGCGTCGTCGAGCAGCACCTCGGTGCAGCCGTCGAGGGCGGCCTGCTGCGCGAGCTGTCCGAGCACCCGGTCGCGGGCGGTGAACAGCGCTGGGGCGCGGCGAGTGGATCCCCGGTAGCCGGCCGGAAAGCCCAGCACGTTCAGCACCTCACGGATGGGGACAGCCGCTCCTGGACCCCATCGCTCGATGAATGCGTTGTGGTACTCGGCCCATCCGGGGGTAGGTGGTGGCGCTACCGCCACGAGGGTCGACGCGGCCCGCTCCGCCTCGTGCAGGACCGGCGGGGGCAGGGTCACGGCGATGTCGGCACGTAGGTCGACGGCGGTCCGGCTGCCCGGCTCCGGAATGACGCAGTGGCGGGCGACCTGAGCGGCCGGGTTGGTGGCGGTCATGGGCGGGCGGAGAGCCGACAGCAGCACCCCGGTGTGAACCAGGTCGGCCAGCAGCCGCTCGGCGTCGGCGATGCCGGCAGGTACAGCGATCGTCTCGGCGAGGTCGGCGAACCTGACCGGGGACCGCGCCGCCTGGATCGCGGCCCGGATTGGGCTGGTCAGGCGGATCTCGACGTCCCACCGCCGATTGTCGCTGGCGTGGGCGCAGGGCAGCACCCACCTGTCGCCGCGCCGGTATCCCAATGAGTTCGTCACGACGGGGACGGTGCGCAGGGTGGCCAGGTCGTGTTCGGCCCGCGCGGTGTGTTCGGCGATGAACTGGCCGTCGGGGCGTGGGACCGCGCGATGGGCGTCGCCCAGGCGGACTGCCGCGCGAGTGCCGAACTGGACCGGGGCGACGCCGGCGAACGTGCCGAACGGGGTCGCACGGGTGGTCCAGCGCAGCAGGTACCGGACCGCTGACTGCACCAGGCGCCGCAGCCGCTGCCGAGGCAGCGGCTCCCCGCTCAGAGCGCGTTGGATCTGGTCGGCCAGCTGCGGCGCCGCGCCGGTGACGGCTGCCGCGAATCCGGGCAGCGTCCACGTCTTGTCCAGCCACTCGCGCCACTGATCCGGATGACCGTGGGCCATGTCGGGCCAGGGCGGCAGAACGAGGCTCTTGGGGTAGGCGGCGATTCTGATCAGCGCCGCACCAGCTGCGGGAACCATGAGGCACCACCGAATCGTCGGGCCCGGCGTGCTCGACGCCGGGCCCGATCGTGAGAGGAACGGATGGGTCAGTTACCGCCGTCGCACTTGGTGGTGCAGGCGTTGGAGCCGGTGTTGCCGGAGCCGCACCCGTCGTCGGTGGCGGTGGCGTAGCCGCCCGCGGTGGGGCCGGCGTCGACCAGGCTGACGTCCAGGGCGAACTCCGAGGTGTCGGTGTCGTTCACGTGCTTTCCCTTCTATGCGGGGGTGAAGGTGAGGACGAAGCGGCTGTGCCGCTTGTCCAACACCGTCCCGGCCGGCAGGTCGCCGTCGGGAGTACCAGTGGGCAGGACGTGCAGCACCGGTGAAGGGCTGCCCGAATCCAGCCATGCGCGCATCTGTCCGACCATCCGACCGGCCGCCGACGCGGCGTCGGGCCCATGTGCACAGGCGCCGAGGTCAAACATGTCGTCGTCGTTCCAGCGCAGCGTCGAGCGGTAGCAGAACGCGCCGTTGTTGAGGGCGGCCGGTGTGCCGAAGCGCCACGCCGGGGCGACGACGCCGGCATCCACGGCCTCCTGCTGAGCCGTGAGAACAACGAAAAGCTGTCCCGCATCGGTGATGCGGGACGCCAGCCACAGGTCGAGGTCAGCCAGGACGGTACGAGGGGGCAGGCTCACCCCGGCCCACGCCTGCGTCTGCGGCTGCGCCACCAGCTCACCCACGGCGCGGCGATCGACCTGCTGGTCCTCGTCCAGCCGCAGGTGAACCCCGTCAGCGATGTCGACGTACCGCACCTGATGTGCCCCGGCGCCCTGCATCGACACGAACCCGCACAACCGCTGGCTGTGGCTGACCAGCCGATCGCCGGTCCGACGCATCGCCCATGAGCGGGTCATCCCGAACGTCCGTAGCGGCACGACGAGCGTGCCGTTCTCGGCGAGCTGCGCGGTCCAGGCCGGTGAGATGTCCCAGGCGCCGACCGTGACGATGATCAGGTCGTATGTGCGGCCCGGGTTGACCGGTTGCTCGGCGTCCGCGCACACCACGGCCACGTCGTCGTAACCCGCTGCGGTGAGGCAGGCGGTGGCCCGGTCAGTTACCTCACGATCGATGTCTACGGTCGTGACCGAGCCCTCGGGGCCGACCAGCTCGCGCAGCAGCGCGGCGTTGTATCCGCCGGAACCGATCTCCAGGACGTGCCGCCCGGCCAACCCACCGTGCACGGCGTCTGCGGCCTGACCGAGCATCTCCGCGATGAGCCACGGCGCCGACACCGAACTGACCGCCTCGTCGCCGATCCGCTTCGTCACCACGGCCTGGTCGGCCCGGTACGCCTCCGTAAGCGCGGCATCCGGCGTGAACAGATGACGTGGCACGGACCGTAGTGCCGCCTCCACCTCGGGCCGCATGACCAGCCCTTTCTCCATGTGATCAGCGACGAGCTGATCGACCATTGCGGCGTGGAGGTCCTCGCCGCTCGCCGTGTCGACACTCATTCGGGTGCTCTCCCTCTCCATCAGGACCTCCCGATCGGGTGGTCCGCCGTACCGCTCTTCTCGGGCCCAACAGAGCGTCAAGCCGCTGGACTCGCCAAGTCACACGGGTATCTCAAGTCGATGTTGTGCCGGTCGAAGGTCGCGTCCTGCTGGCGGTCATGGGTGCCCGGGTAAGCGCCCAATGCCCATGGGCATGATCGTTCGTGCGGCGGGAAAGCCGGGGCGCAGCCGTTGTACCAAGATCGCGGCGCGGAGCGGACTCCTGCTGCACTGCAGCCTCCCGTGCTAAGGCGATGGCGGATCTGACGAGCAGCCAACGGCACGTCTCCACAATCGCCCGGCGAGTCGGTGGAGTGAATGCCGAGCATGCGGACGAAGCGGCTGTCCGCATGTGCGCCACCGGTGAGCGTCTCCCGTACCTACGCACCTCGGTGTTCGTGGTTGCGCCGCGCTGAACAGCGAGTGACCCTATGTGCGCGATAGTCACGCTGATCATCGCCATAGTGGTGCGAACAGTCACGAGGAGGCGGTGCTATGGGCCAGACCCCGCGGATGCTCCAGCCGTCCCTGTCCGAGCGCCACTTCTTCGGTGCCGAGCTGCGTCGGCTGCGGGAGAGGGCCAACCTCTCCCAGGCGCGGCTCGGCGCGATGATCCGCTTCAGCGCCGACCTGGTGCGTCGGATCGAGACAGCGGACCGTTTCCCATCCCGGGAATTCGTCGAGGCCTGCGACAGGGCGTTGGAAGCCGGAGGGGCCTTGACCCGCCTGCTACCTCTTCTCGAGGAAAGTCGCAACAGCGAGAACATGCGGGCAACTTCCCCGAGCGGTTCTGGCAACGCAGACACCCTGCTGCCCACCCAATTGAAGGAGAAGCCCGGGGTGGCGGGCATGGTCGTCCGTGTTCCCTTCCAGCCCGGTGTCCTCGATCGCGCCGCCCTTGACTGGCTGAACGCTGCGGCGGACCCCCGGCCGCCCGTGGTCGGACGACCCGGCTCGCCTGACCAGGTTGACGAAGAGGATCTTCATGCGGCGGAGACCGCTCTGGCGATGTTCCGGCAGTTGGACCACACCCACGGCGCCGGACGAGTCCACGCGCAGGTGCAGCGGTACGTCGAAGGCGAGCTGAACCGGCTGTTGGCGAACACTCCCACCTCGGAGGCTGTCGGCCGGCACCTGTACACGCTGGCGGCGGGATTCTTCGAGCTCTGCGGGTACCAGGCGGTCGACACCGGTGCCCATGGCCTCGCCCAGCGCCGCTACCTTCGCGCTCTACGTCTGACGGAAGCCGCCGACGACCGCCCGTACGGCAGCTACCTGCTCGCAGTGAACATCGGCCACCTCGCACTGCACTGCGGCCATCCCGAGCCGGCACGCAGGATGGCGCTGACGGCGGTGAGAGGAAGCGAGACCCAGACGACGCCCGCCGTGGCAGCCGCGCTGCACGCGGTGGTGGCGCGCACGCACGCCCGCCTTGGACGCGAAGGCGACTGCCTGACCCACCTCGACATCGCGGAAAGGCAACTGGCCCGTGCCAAGCCCGAGGAGGAGCCGGCGTGGATCGGGTACTTCGACGCGGCGTACCTAGCCGACGAGATCGCCCACTGCTTCCACGACCTGGGCCGACCGCAGCACACCCAACGGCACCTGGGCGACGCCCTCACCGCCCTGAGCCCCACCCACGTCCGGCGACTCGCCATCGACACCGCGCTCCTGGCCTCGTCGCTGGCCGCCGCCGGCCGCATCGACGAAGCCTGCGCCACCGCACGCGAGGCAGTCGACCACGCCGCACGAACCACCTCACACCGTTGCCTGCAGCGCATCGTCGAGGTGCAGGCCGACCTCGAGCCCTACCGGTGCGAGCCGGAGGTCCGCGAGTTCGGCGAGTACGTGCGTCACCGACTACCGCTGGCGGCCGTGTAGCCCCCGTTAGTCGTTGGCCGCATCCGCCATCACCGAGCGGTAGTGACCCAGCTCCGCCTCCAGCGCCGCGCCCGCTTGACGGGACGACGCCACATAGTGGCCGACATCGGCAAGAAGCAACACCTCGGGTGCCATGCCGAGAGACGTCAACTCGTCGGCGAGTTCGCGGACATCATCGACCACGGCCACCTCGTCGGCGGTGCCATGAATGAGCAGCACCGGCCGTTGCACAGCAGCGGCACGGACCCGGCCGGCACCACCTCGCAGCCGCATCGCGTGCGCCCGCTGGAACCGGGGCACCGTCTGCGCCCACCGGTCAGGATCCACGATCGCCGACACGGCCGTGGCAGCGGCGAACGGGCCGTCCTGGGCCACCGCGTGCAACGCGGTGTAGCCGCCGGCGCTGGCACCACGGATGAACACCTGCCCCGGCACCGCCCGTCCCGTCGACAGCAGGTGAACAGCCACCGCCGCGCAGTCGCCGACATCGTCCAGGCCCCACCGGCCGTACAGCGATTCCCGGAAAGCGCGGCCGTACCCGGTGCTACCCAAGTAGTCGACATCAACAACGGCGAACCCGCGGCTGGTGAAGAACTGTGCCTGCCAGTCCAGGCGCAGCAGACAGGACGCGGTCGGCCCGGGATGCGCCCGGACGATCACCGGGGCCCGCCAGTCCGCCGCCACACCCGTCGGCGGATACACCAGGGCAAGGACCTCCCGCCCACTGGCCACTCGGACGCGCAGCTCCGTTGGGGTCGATACGCGCGCGCGGTCGAGTGCGGCGTGCTCCGGCCTGGCAAGCACCTGCACCTGGGGGTCAGCGTCAGCCAGGTCTACGAGCGCGACCTGTGGAGCTACGGTCGGCGATGATCCGATCAACGCCACCGTCGTCCCTCGGAGAGCGAGGTACGGCTTGATCGACGTGTACGGCAGGTCGACCGGGCGGACAGTGCCGTCGGGCTCGATGACAACAAGGCGGTGTCGCGGCCCCTCCTGCACCACTAAGACAATCCGACCGTCATCGAGGAAGCCATACGACGTATAACCCAGCTCCCACGGCTCCGCAGCGCACTCACCCGCGATCGGCGCCACCGCCTCTACCTTGAGGCCGTCCCACCGGTAGAGGTTCCACCAGCCGCTGCGGTCCGACACGAAGTACAACGCCCCGTCGGGTCCCCACTGCGGCTCCACCGCAGACTCCTCCGGACCGCCGGCCAGTCTCACTGCGCCCTCGACCTGATGACGCGGCGAGTAGGACGCCACCCATATCTCACACGCGTCCCAGGGCATGTCGCGCTCGCTCCACTTGGTCCAGGCCAACCAACCCGGACCCGGCCGAGGCGCACCAAGAAACCCCGGGGACGAGACGAGAGTTCGCACCGTCGGAGCACCGGTGAGCGACACCGCGACGAGTTCGTCACCCTGCTCCGACTCCCGCACAGCCAGCAACTCGCCGTCGCCTACCGTCAGGTCACCGAAGGATCCATGAGCGATCAATTCGGGTTGATCGTCGGAACGACGACTCCGGTAGAGGCCATCTCGTCCGACGTACCACAGCGTCCCCTTGGCAGCAGCGAAAGATCCACCCCCGTAGGCGTGAACGCCGCTGGCGACATCAAAGCCCTTCGGACTGACATCACGCTTGCCCTCGCCGGACCGCCATCGTGTCACCGCCGTGCCCCCTCCGGCGTCGGGACGGGTCTCCAGCCAGTACAGGGCGTCATCACCCATACGCAGTTGGTCGTAGCTCACCGAGGCGCGGACGGCGTCTTCCACCGACACTTCAGCGATCCTGTCAGCCGGCCTCACGGGTCCTCCTCGAACAACTGCACGCGGGGCGGACGACGGCGGTCTAGTCAATCGATTGCCGGGACACCGGGACGGCCAGGTCTTTCGTACCGGTGTGCGGGCCCAGACGGTCGACTCTACGTCCGAGCGCCGTGCCCCTGCCCCCGGGCGCGCCCCGCAGAGTGCCTCCGCCCGATCGCTCTCCCTGGGGGCATAGTCGATACGGACAACAGCTCCCGTTCAGCCTCACTCCTGATCATGCCTTGTGTCTCAACAGGAGGCCGTGATGCTCGGCGAAGGAGCGAACGAGGTCTTCGAGTACGGCTCTGCCCTGGGCTGCGGTGGCGTGGGACGGCAGGCCGATGACGCCGCTGGCGGTGTAGCCACTCATGCCCTGTGTGAGGAGGTGACGCCGATCGTCCACTAGATGGTCGGCATGCTGGAAGCCGTCACGCACCACCTCGGGCGCGACGTGCAGGAGCAGCGAAACCTCGAGCTCGCCCGCGTGCATGTCCTGGTGGGCTGTGCTGTGTAGGCCTGCGGCCACTCGGGCGTCGTCCCAGTCGGCCCGAGAGGGGAACAGAGTCATCCTCGGTCCGGCGACGTTGGCTTCCTGAACGACGTTGGCAAGCGCGTAGTTGCCGCCGTGTCCGTTGATCACAGCGAGCTGATTGATGCCTGATTGACGCAGGGAGGCGGCGATGTCACCGACCACGGCGGCGAGCGTGGTGGCGCTGATACTGACCGTTCCACGCCACGCCGCGTGTTCGTGGGAGCAGGAGATCGTCACGGGCGGCAGCAGAAAGAGGTCGTAGCGCTCGGCGACTGCCTTCGCGATCGCGCATGCCACGATGGTGTCCGTCAGCAGCGGCAGGTGGGCGCCGTGCTGCTCAAAACTACCGACCGGAAGGACCGCGACGGACGCTGCTCGCTCGGACTCCTCGGTGCTCGTCGCCGTCGTGATCAGATCCACGGGCTAATGGTTGCACGCTTCAAGAGTGGCCTGCCGATAGGCGCGCACGAAGGTCGCCGCCTCCGGAACGGCTGTCTGCTGGCGCAGGGCCACCGCCGTCGGGTTCAACCAGCGCAGAGCCCGCGCGGACGAGGTACCCGTGGCCAAGGCCAATGCGTTGGTGGCCTCGACCGCTGCGCACTCAACGTCGCCACTGTTGACGTAGGCGGTGGACAAGGCCGATCGCCACAGGGCCTCATCGACGCGCCACTGATCTGGCCATTGGCGCAGGAGTTGCTCGTAGAGATCGGCGGCAGCCGCCGGTTGACCCAGGAGCAGACGGCACTGCTTCGTGGGCAGCCACATACACCAGGTCGCAGTGGGCACCAACATCGACCGGCAACGCCGAGCCCGAATCGGCGCTGCCGGCGATCCTGTGCGCCTGGTCGATGGTGGCTGCGCAGGCGTTCTGGTCACCTCCCATCGCGTAGGCCTGGGCTTGGCGGACCAGCAGTAGAGCGCGGATGCGGCCTGGTAACCGAACCTCGTCCAGCGCCCGCTGCGCCAAGGCAGCAGCATTACGCGGGTCGAAGCGCTCAAGGGCTCGTTGGCTCTGCCTCATCAGGACATAGCTGGCAAGCGCCGGCGCGTTTGCCTCGACGGCGTGCCGCTGGGCGCGTCGCAGCCAGGCGTCGGCCTCGGCGGCGTCGCCCTGCTCGTCGATCCAGCTGAGGAACTCCGCCCACAGCGCCTGCGCGATTAGTACGTCTCGGCGGTCGGCTGAACGGCTTCGCCGCCCGATGGCGGCTGCGACGCCAATCTGCGCATGGGCAGTGGACGCCATCCCGACATATCCGGTGCGGTTTCCGGCCACGGCCAGACTGGCGAGCTGCTCGTGCCACGAACGGAGCAGGTCGGTCTTGTCGGGGTGATCGATGGAGGCCCGGAGTTGGCCCTCCGCACCCTCGGGCAAGCGGTAGCCCGCGCTGGTAAGGCGGCGCGCACTCTCCAGGTCTGCCAGGAAGCGGACCAGCTCGCCACCTGTCTGCAGTGCGCCCTCACACGACTCGACGAAGCGGGCGGACGGCCAACGTTCGGCCTTCTCCACCTTGCCGATGAGGTCCCCACTGACGTGCACCAGCCTGCCTAGAGCACGCTGGGACAACCCGCGGCACTCTCGCCACTGCCGAAGCGCGGCACCGAACCCATGCAGCGCCGACCGATGCGGGCTCAGCTGTCGTGGAGTTTGCGCCACCGGTACTCCTGGGTGCCGTCTGTCCGTCGCTGCCAGACCCGGACAGGTCTGACCGTACGTGGTCGAACGCTACGCGGACAGTTGCATGCGGACAACACCGTATGTCCGCATCAACGGTATCGACTCACCTGGCCCGGTGGGCAATTCTCGTTGCCGAGACACCCGTTCGCATGCTCCACGAAATCGTTTGGGGCGCCTCAAGACCGAAGAAGCATTTGCCTTCGCTGACGAGTGGGCTGCGAAACAGCGTGATTAGCCAGGACCCAAAAGCTTGAGGAGTCTGATGAGTTTCCAGAATGACCTCTCCAAATATGGTTACCGACAGGAGTTGAGCCGTCAACTACGGTTCCGGGACCTGGTCGCGTACGGCCTGGTGTACATGGTGCCGATCGCGCCGATGGCGATCTTCGGCAGCGTGTACGCCGGTTCCGGCGGGATGGTGGCCCTGGCGTACGCGGTCGGTGTGGTCGCGCTGGTGTTCACCGCGTTCTCGTACGCGCAGATGGTCAAGGCGTTCCCCATGTCAGGCAGCGTCTACAACTACGCGGGCCGAGGTATCAGCGCGCCGGTCGGGTTCCTGGCCGGCTGGGTGATCCTGCTCGACTACGTCCTCGTACCGGGCCTGCTGTACCTGGTGGCGTCGGTGGCGATGCACTCCACCGTGCCCGCGGTGCCGGTGTGGCTGTGGTTGCTCGGGTTCGTCGCGGTCAACACGGTCGTCAACTCGGTGGGGATCCGGATGACCGCGCTGGTGACGCGGGTGATGCTCGTCGGCGAGCTGATCGTCCTGGCGATCTTCCTCGCCGTCGCCGGTTGGGCCCTCGCAACGGGCAGGGGCCGGTTCAGCTGGGACGCGTTCTACAACTCCGACACCTTCACCTGGTCGCTCGTCGCGGGGGCGGTGTCGATCGCGGTGCTGTCATTCCTCGGCTTCGACGGCATCTCCATGCTGGCCGAGGAGGCCAAGGGTGGCTCCCGGCAGATCGGGCGGGCGATGGCCGCCGTCCTCGTCCTGGCCGGTGTCCTGTTCATCGCGCAGACGTGGCTGGCCACGATGCTCGTCCCCAAGCCGGCCTCGCTGCTCACGGACGGGGATCCGAACGGCACCGCCTTCTACGATGCCGCGCAAGTGGCTGGCGGAGGCTGGCTGGCGACGTTGTGCGCGGTCGCCACCGCGATCGCGTGGGGCCTGCCGAACTCGATGGTCGCGCAGGTCGCCACGTCCCGGCTGCTGTACGCCATGGCCCGCGACCGGCAGCTCCCGGCCTTTCTGGCGAAGGTGTCGATCCGCCGCAACGTGCCGATCAACGCGACCCTGCTCACGGGCGCCGTGTCCCTCACGCTGGGCCTGTTCATGGCGACCCGAGCGGACGGGATCACGCTGCTGTCGTCACTGATCAACTTCGGGGCGATGGTCGCGTTCCTGGTCCTGCACGTCTCCGTCGTCGTGCACCACCTCATCCGCCAGCGCAGCCGCAACTGGTGGGCACACCTCGTCATGCCCGGTATCGGCTTCGCGATCCTCACCTACGTGGTGGTCAACGCGAACATCGCCGCGCAGCGTCTCGGCCTGGCCTGGCTCGCCCTCGGCATGGTCGTACTCGCCGGCCTGTACCTGTCTGGCCGCCGGCCCGCCCTGTCGGGCCTGGCGCCCGTGCAGCCGCAGGCCCGCTACGTCGAGCGGGTGTAGCGACCATGGACACGATCACCTACCGGCCCGCCCGCGACGAGCTGGCCTACACCTTCGGCGGCCGGATGCCCGTAGCCCACATCCGCTCCGGTGACACCCTGCAGGTACACACCGAGGACTGCTTCGGCGGATTGGTGCGCGGCCCGGCGGACCTGCCGTCGCAGGTGTGCCGCATGCCCTACCTGAACCCGGTATCCGGGCCGTTCTTCGTCGAGGACGCCCAGCCAGGCGACACCCTCGCCGTCCACCTCGTCTCGATCGTCCCGGCCCGAGACTGGGGAGTCTCCTCGACGTTCCCGCACTTCGGGGCACTGACCTCCACCTCGCATACGGCGACCCTGCAGCCACCTCTCGAGGAGCGGGTGTGGGTGTACGCGATCGACCAGCAGGCCGGCACGGTCCGCTTCCACGCCACCGAAACCGACCACACCGTCGACCTCCCGCTAGATCCGATGATCGGCACCATCGGCGTGGTCCCGGGCGGTTTCGAGGCGCGGTCGACCATCGTGCCCGACAGCCATGGCGGGAACCTCGACACACTGGAGCTGCGCGCCGGCACCACCCTCTACCTGGGCGTGAATGTGCACGGGGCGATGCTCGCCCTCGGCGACGGCCACGCCCGCCAGGGCGAGGGTGAGGCCTGCGGCGTCGGGGTGGAGATCGCCACAACCAGCACCCTGATCATCGAGGTCATCAAAGGCGTCCCGACGGTGTGGCCCCGTCTGGAGACCGACACGTCGATCATGTCGGTCGGCTGCGCCCGCCCG
The DNA here is from genome assembly GCF_050948515.1 of Micromonospora sp. CA-248089. Taxonomy (NCBI): domain Bacteria; kingdom Bacillati; phylum Actinomycetota; class Actinomycetes; order Micromonosporales; family Micromonosporaceae; genus Micromonospora; species Micromonospora sp. CA-248089. The sequence goes on along the minus strand of NZ_CP192016.1, from coordinate 645,794 downwards.
TTGGAGGACGCCTACCGGATAGCGCACCGCGACATGGTCGGCTGGGTGGGTGACCTCAATGGCCTGGAGCAGCTCGACGCGTACCAGCTGGTGTCGCAGGCGGGACGGGCGCCGATCGGCAACGTCTGCGACCCGAACTACACGATCCTCGCCGCCGTCGACAAGCTGCTGCTTCCGCAGCCGCAGGCCGCCTACGACGGGGTGCACGCCCGCCTGCGGCAGCACGCCAGCGGGCCGCGGTAGGGGACGGGATCGAGATGACCTCGTCCATCCCGCAGTTGCCGTTGCGGGACGAGTTGTTCCTGCTGGGCCACGACGACGACACCGGCCAGCCGCACATCCACCGCCAAGCCCTCGCCCTCGGCCTGGCTGGTGCGGTTCTCATCGACCTGTTCCTCGCCGGGCGGATCGCCCTCGACACCACCGATGACACCGGGCCGGGCGGGGAGCAGCGGCTGTGGCTGCACCTGGACCGCCCGGTCGGTGATCTGATCGCCGACACTGCCCTGGCATCGATCCGCTACGCCCATCCGGCCCCGCCGCTACGGGGGTGGCTGCGCGGGTTCGCCGCCGACCTGTACGACCGCACCCGCGCCGGCCTGCACGCCGGCGGGATCCTGCGCCACGACGTGCGCCGCCGCCTCGGCGGGCTCGCCCGCACCGACCGCTACCTGCCCACGGACCTGAAGTGGCCGGTCGTCGCCCGCGCCCGGCTGCACTACATCGCCGCCGGCCGTGACCAGCCCGACAACCACACCGCCGCCCTCGGCGGCCTCGTCGCGACCCTCGGCCTGACCAACCACCTGTACCTCGCCGACGACACCGCGGCCCTCACCGTGCAGCTACGCACCATCGCCGCGCAGCACCACCGGCAGGTACGCGACATCACCGCCGCGGTCGACGCCGCCGTCGGTGACCTCGCCACCGCCACCTACCGGTGAGCCCGCGCCATCCCACCCGGATCCGCTGCCCTTGGAGGCATCTCATGGAGGTCATTCCGCGTATCCGTGCCGCCCGGTGGGCGGACAAGGAACCGGTCGCCGCGATCGTCGCCGATGCCCTGCATTCCGGCCCGCTCGCCCAATGGCTGGTGCCCGATCCGACCTGCCGGCGGCGGACCCTGGCCGACGTGGCGGTGATCTGGGTGGAACACGCCATGTTCTTCGGCGACATCCAGATCACCGACGACCTGAGCGCCGCCACGATGGGGTTTCACCGCTACCGCAGCATCCCGCCACCGTCGAACTACCGCAGCCGACTGGCCGACGCCGCCGGCCCGCACGCGCGCCAGTTCGAACTCCTCGACCACATACTCACCCAGGTCCGACCCACCGAACCTCACTACCACCTGGCAGTTCTCGCCGTTCTTCCCGCCGCCCGGCGGCGCGGTGTCGGCGCGGCGATGCTCACCCACCATGAAAGCCGCCTCGACAGCATCGACATGCCCTCGTGGACCGAAATCGCGCCCGACAGCCAGGACCTGTACCGCGGGCACGGCTACCTCCCGAGACCCGCGCTCACCCTGCCCGACGGGCCGGTCATCGCCCCAATGCGCCGCAACCCTCACCCGAACCGCGGCTCCTGGCCCCTGAACACCGCCAAGCCAGCGCGGGCGCAGTCCGACGCCCAACGCTAGGCCCTAGGTTTCGGCGGCCAGGTTGCAGCTCGCACCACCTCTCTGTTGCCGCTCCGCGTCGCCGCCCACCATCTGCGCTGGGCCACATCGGGGCGTTCAAGCCGGTCGCCCGCCCGTAGAGGGAGGGCAGCGGCGACCGAAGTGGCCGGCGACGACAGCCCCCCACTGTCGTCGCCGGCCACACCCTCCGCTCACATGCGCCGTCTACGGGCCGGTACGAACTACACAAACCCGGCGCTACTACCACCGCCTGAACGCAACCATGAACCCCAGGAAGGAATGCCGATGCCGACGCGGACGACAGTCCTCCCCGCGTGGACACCCGCCTTCGTCGCCGAGGTCGTCGCCGCGACCATCGAGCACGCCGCCGTCCACGGCCTGCACCAAGCGCCCCGGGACGTTGCCCGCAGCCACCACCTGTCGCCCGCGACGGTTGAGGAATGGGTCTCGCGGGCCCGCGCCGTGCAGGCCGCGCCCGTGCCACCCGGCCTCCTGGCCTGCCACACCTGCGCGCGATCCATGATCCTCATCCAGCTGCCCGGCAGCGGCAGGGTCTACCTGTGCGCGCCGTCCTGCGGGCGCACACCGGTGCCGGCCGAGGAGATCCGCGACGCCGTGGCCGCGGTGATCCTGCACCGCACCCCACACCTCGTTCCAACCGGAAAGACGACCCAGGCCGCCTCCTACGCGCTCGGCCCGATTCAACGCGTCACCGTCGGCGCGACCGGCACAGACCTGCACATCACCTGGAGAGCCGTCTCCCTACAGGTCACCGGCCCGATGATGGTCATGGCCCAGCGTCTACACCTAGCCCAGCGCCGCGCCGCCGGCAACACGCCCGAGCGTGCCATCGACGTCCTGCGCAGCGGGCTCCTGCACATCGACCCCACCAACAGCCGGCTCGCCCTCGACACCGCGACCGCCCGCGCCGCCGCGCTCCTGGCCACCCTCACCCTCACCAGCGGCGACCCAGCCGCCGCGCTCCCCTGGGCCCAGTGGGGACACCGCAGCCTGCGCCACCTCCTCCGAGACCCCACCAACCCGGAAGTCCGCGCCGCCCTGCGCGTCCTGGCCGCCACCCACCGCGCCGCCGGGAACCTCACCGCCGCCGCCGACTGCTACAGCGACCTCATCCGCCACCACACCCAAGCCGACGGACCCTACGCACTACCGACCCTCGCCGCCCAAGCCACCCTCGCCGTCGTCCTGCACGAACACGGCCGCCAGGAACCGGCGCAGCAACTCCTCGCCCGGACCATCGCCGACCACCGCCGTGTCCATCCCCGCCACCCCGCCATCGCGCGCATGACAGCCGTCCTATACCGCATGCACACCACAGCTACCGGCCCGGGGGAAGGCCGTGGCGCAGACCGCCAGGTCGAAGGTGTCGTCGGGTAGCGGCACAGTGGCGAAGTCGCCCTCGATAACGGTCACGTCGCGGCCCGCGAGGTTCGTTCGCAGCCGGGCCGCCAGCCAGCCACCGAGCTCCACCGCCAGCACCGACGCGCCGGCGTCCACGAGAGGGCGGGTCATCTGCCCTGTTCCCGTTCCGATCTCCAAGACGCGCGTACCCGGTCGCAGCCCGCACTCGGCAAGCACCTCGTACACCCTTGGCGGGTATCCCGGCCGGGCCGCCTAGTTGTCCGGGTTCTCGTCGAAGCTGCCCCGGCTCAGCAACTGGTCGTCACCGCTCACGTCGCGAGCGTATTCGCTCAGGCTGCCGGGGCCGGCCCGGCCGCACGCAGCCGTCCGCTTCTTCTGCGGTGCGGGCTGGGTCTCACCCCGCCCTGCGGCGTTTCTGGCTGATCTTCCTTGCGACGGTGTCGGCGGCGTCCTGGTGCATCCGCTTGGTGACGCTTTGGTAGGTGTCGCGAGTCAGGGTTGTGGTGGAGTGGCCGAGTTGCTCGGAGACGACCTTGATGTCGACGCCGGCGTCGAGGGCGATGGTGGCGGCGCTGTGGCGCAGGTCGTGCAGCCGGATCGGGGGCAGCCCTGCTTTGCGGACGAGCTTGCGGAACCGTTGGGTGACGGCGTTGGGGTGCCACGGCTGGCCGTCGGGGCGGACGAAGAACAGGCCGGTGTCGGGCCATGTGTCGCCGGCGGCGAGTTGCCAGGCGGCGCGGCGGGCCTTGTAGGCGGTGAGGACTTTGGTCGTGTCGGTGTCGAGGGCGACGTCGCGGTTTCCGGCTCTGCTTTTCGGTGGTTTCTGCACGGCGGTGTAGCCGTGGGTGGCGATCTGGTTGTTGATGGTGGTCTCGCGGCGGTGCAGGCGTACCTCGCTGTCGCGCAGGCCGCACGCCTCGCCGCGGCGGGGTCCGCGGTAGGCCATGTAGTGCCACATGGGGTGCAGGTCGGGGGCGTGTACGGCGGCGTAGTCGAGGAACTGCCCGACCTGGGAGTCGGTCCAGACCATCACCGGTCCGGGGACCTCGCCGGTGGCTTTCCAGCGTTGCACGCGTTCGTCCTCCCACACGATCGGTAGGGGCCGGTCGGCGGGGACCTTGACCAGGGCGGCGGGGTTGGCGCCGACGATGAGTTCGTCGGCGAGGGCATCGTTGATCGCCTTGCGCAGGCAGGCGCGGATGCGCTGGCGTGTGGTGGCGCCGGTGGGTCGCAGGCCGGTGACGGACGCGCGCACGGCGGGGTCGCTGCTCGCCTTCGCGGCGGCGATCTCGTCGTTGCGGCGCTCGATGGCGGCGAACATGGCGCGGATATGGGTGGTGCGCAGCTTGTCCAGCGGGATGTCGCCCAGGTGTGGGATTAAGTGGACCCGCGCGATCGATTCGTAGCCGCGCTGCGTGTTCGCGTCGATCGTGAGGTGGGTCAGCCAGCCGGTGAGGTACTCGGCGACGGTGGGCATGTCGGCCAGCGCGCCGTCGCCGCGCAGCCGCTGGCGGATGCGGTCGACCTCGGGCAGGGGACGTTTGGCGCGTACAGCGGTTTGCAGCAGGTCGGCGATCTCGGTGCGGCGGCGCCGGTCACCGGTGGCGAGGGCGAGCAGGTCGCGGGCGTGGTCGAGTTCGTCGGCGGCGGCACGGCGGGTGGGAAAGCTGGAGCGGCGTAGCTGCCGGCGTCCGCCGTCGGTGGTGGGTGGTAGTTCGAGCTGGTAGGCCCAGTGGCCGTGGTCGGAGCTCCAGGCGCGGTTCGCGCGGCGTAGTTTCGGGCAGTCGTTTCCCCATGGTTTGCCGGTGTCGGGGTGGCGGCAGCCGCAGCGCTTGAAGATGCTTCCGTCTGGCATCGGAGGTGTGCTCCCGTTCGTCTGGGTGGCGGGGCATCGGTTTGGTCGATCGACATCCACGCGTGACCGGCGGGCACGATCAAGTCGCCGCGGTTCCAGGTCCGGTGGGTCGTCCAGGCGCTGGGGCCTGTGACCGGCGAAAGTCAGATGCGCCCTGCTGGGGGAGTCTGGGATCCTGTCCGGTTCGCGTGAGATCGGGCATGGAGGACGGCCGATGATGGCGGCAGATGACGTGGCGAGGGGCCGGGCGCGGCGTCCGGAGTTGCACGCGGTAGTGGGCCAGTTGATGGCGGCGGTGCTCGGCGACTTGGCCGCTGGCGACGGCATGCCGGTGTTCGCGACCGTTCCCGACTTCGGCGAGTGGCACCGCCACGGGCAGGAGTCGTTCGTCGCGATCCGCCGCGACGCCTGGCAGATGCCGGCCCGGGTCACCGACTACCGGTTCCTGGACGACTTCGCCGAGATGGAGGCGGTACGCGCCGTCGTGGCCGCCGATGAGGTGCTGCGCGAGCGGGTGGACTGCCTCGTCGGCGTGGAGTTCGCCCTCACGCCTCGGCAACTGGGGTGGACGCTGGTGCAGCACGTCCTGGAACCCATGGTTGCCGCCGCCCGGGGTTACTCGTTCGACCAGGACGCCTTCGACGCCGCGTACAGCAGGTTGGAGGAAGGTCTGCTGGCCACGCGGGCGCGGCTGGTCGAGGTGGTCCCGCTCAACGCCTTCACCCCCACCGCGGGCATCGAGGCGGTCACCTTGCCGGACGGCCTGGTGCTGCAAGCGATGAGCGACCGGCAGGTGAGCGCCGCGATCGGCTACCTCGCGGCGCCGATCGCCTTCGCGGGCGGCCCGAACTCGGTGACCGTGTCGCGGTTCCACCAGTGGGCCCTGACCCGCTGCACCTCGTACCCGGTGTGCTCAGCCATGGACGTACCCGCCCAACCGACGACGCCGGATTCAGGCGCGCTGGTCGAGCCAGCCAGCCGTCTCGTGGCTGCGCTTCGGCTGGTGTGCGGCGGGTCCGTCACCGCGACTCGGGCGATCCGCTGCCCACCGGACGACGACTTTCCCCAGGGCCTGGGGCCGACGGCGTCACTGTCGGCGCTACCCACCTTCGACGAGAAGCGACCAACGATCCTTGGGCAAGAGCAGGTCGAGGCGGTGCGCGAGGCATACGCCCTCCTCGCGCATCCCGCAGTACGGGAGAACCGGGGTCTGCAAACCGCGCTGCGCCGGCTGGTCCTGGCCGGGGCCGACCGGGTACCGACCGACCGGCTCATCGACCTGATCATCTGCGCCGAAGTACTGTTCATCAAACTGCCAGGCCTCCCGGCAGATCGTTGGAAGCAGGACAAGATCGTTGACGGAGCGACCACGCTCCTGGCGGACGACCCTGTCCTGCAGACGCCGCCCGAGCGACTCGAGGCCCTCCTGCGTCTGGGATACCGGCTCCGCAACGACGAAATGCACGGCGACGACCCGAGCAGGCAGGAACTGCGCGCCCTCACCGGCCAGCCGACAAATGACCTATCAGCGGTCGTGGATGACATCGAGCGAGTGTTGCGCCGCGCTCTGGTCCGGCTTCTCTCCCGCGCCGTCGAGCAGTAGCCAGGGCGACTGCACCGGCACGGCGTACGAAGCCGTGCCGGCGAACAATGCGTACTACCCGGGCGGGGTTACGGCGGTGGCCTGCAGCCCGTGGTGTCCCTGTCCGCGCCCGAATGCCCGTCGGTCTCGTCGGCACCCACCCTGTCGGTGTCACCAGTTGTCGATACCGGCGGGGACTCGAGGTGCAGTTTCCGCCGGATCGGGGCGGTCGGCACGCGGTAGTAGGCGCCGGCCCGGAACAGGGGCACCGGGAACGCGTCGCGGGCGGCCAGCTTGTAGGCCGCCGAACGGGAGATGCCGAGAATCGCGGCGGCGGTGACGAGGTCCGTGGTCGCCCCGAGCGCCAGGATGCGCTCCGTGGTCCACGTACAGGCTGCGGCGTCGCTCCGTGGGTTGGCGGCGGGGGCGGGCCTGCGGGTTCGTCGTGCTGATCGCATGAGCGGTATCGGCGGGTCGCCGGCGACCAGGTCGGTCGGTGTCGGATCGACCCCGGCCGGCGGGCCGGTGTCGGCAGTGGGATCGGGGTGCGGGTTGTGGTGCTGCGGCGTGTGCTCGCTCATGTGGTGTCGGCTCCGCGCCGCGCCGTGGTGCGCTGACACCCTCAAACCGGTGTTTGTCAGCCGTGGCGAACACCTGCCCCTCTCACGGTGATCTCGCAGATGTCTGACAGCGGGTTTCCGTCCGCATGGCTGTCCTGACCCCCGGGGACACCCTTGCAGACGCCGGCGCCACGACGTCGGATCAGCGTCAGGAGACTGTCAGAGCCCACCATCAAGCCAGCTCTGTCAGACACCCAGGGTTACGACCACCTCAACCATGACAGCGACGTACGCCGATGACACAGGAGTGCTGGCCGGCGTTGTCAGACCACTGTCCTGGTCCCCAGGGCGGCAGCGGCGTCACCGAGGACACCGGCTCCGGGCCTGCCAGTCGGACGGCGGCTCGTCAGACCGTCACGGCCCGCCGGGCGGACGCTGCCAGCCGGGCACGTCGACGCGCGGCGCCCGAGGGGATGCCGATAGGCGGCGGTGAAGCCGGTCGCGGTCTGACACCGCTGCGCCTTATGGCGCTGTGAGATCGTGTCAACGGGCAGGTCAGCGCGGCTTTGTCGAAACGATGACGCACGTCGACGTCGATCGTCAGTGAACGGTGCACGCCGGGCGGCTGACCCCGCCGACGCGGTGTCCGTGCCTACGCAGCCTGCGCTATCAGGAACCCGTGAGACCACGGTGACGCAATGGCGGTTCAGGCGTGCCGGCCGTACCACTCCGGCCCGTCCTCGACGTTTGCCGCTGACATGGGAGATCGCGACATGACATCCTCCGCCACCGGCTGGCCCGACTCGCCTCTGAACGCCGTGGACACCGCCTTCGCCGACCTGACGTGCGACCCCGACCCGCTGTCACTGGACCTCGACACGCTGGCCGGGCAGCTCGGCGATGACACCGGTCTGCCCGGGGGCGTCATCGCGCTGCCAGCGTTGCGGCAGTGGCTGCTCGAACACCCCCGGTGCGGGACGTGGTACGGCGGGAGCTGATCCGCCGCGCCCGCCGCGACGGGCCCGCCTGGGTCATCACCGCGGTCGCCCTGGCGCCGCCCGCGCTGCGCCGCTACGCCGGCCGACTGCACACCGGCTGGGCCGGCGACGCCCACGACCTGGACGCCGAGATCCTCACCGCCTTCCTGACCGCCCTGCGCGACCGGGTCAACCTGGGCCCGCCCGGCGCCGTACACGGCGCTGACGCTGGTGGAGGCCTGACCGCCGGCCATCCCCGCCGGCGGCCCCGGCGCGAGACCGACCTCCTGATCGGACCGGCGACCGCGTACGACGAACCGACACTTCCCACCCGCGACGACCGGCCCACCCCCGGTGCGGGAAGGTCGTCGCGCTCACTGTCGGATCGCCAGTCGGGAACCTCACCGACCTGACAGTGACGCCCATCGGACGACGCTCGGCGGCTGTGGCACTCCCGCGCCGACGCCCACAGCGGTCCGCCCCGAAGCAACGTGAGCGTCAGACCGGGCCGCTGACCACGGCTGTCAGACATCGGTGAGGTCGTGTCGGAGCGCTGTGGGACCGGCAGGTGTTCGCCACGGCTCACAAACGCCGGTTTGAGGGTGCGGAACTCCTCCGACGCCGTCACGGCGCCATGCGGAGGGTTGGTTCCGCTCCGCCGCCGGGCCAGGGACAGATGGCCGACACGGGACCGGGCGCCTCGGGTGCCGCGCCACGTTGATGCGCTGACACCTCATCGATCACCGCTGACCCGAACGGGAGGACGAGCTCCTCCCGAGGTTCACCGCGCTCCCCTGCCCGGCAGGTGTCTCCCGCGAGGCGTTGCCTCGACGGGTCATCAGCGCTGTGTTCGGCTCGGTCCGGGGTTGCTGTCCGTGTTCCAGTCCGCGCTGCCCACCAGGTCGGGGTCCCGCTTCAGGTGGACGGTGACACGGACCGCACCGGCGTCTGCAGCGCAGCACCGGGCCGGTGTGACAGTCCGCCCCGGTGCTCAGAGACACCACCGGTGTCATCTCTGCCCTACCGCGAAACTCGGAAGGAACCCTCGTGCCTGACCACGTCCTGCGCGTGCAGTCCGTCCTCACCACCCGCGACCATCTCCTCCTCGAATGGCTCACCGACCACGGCGTGTTCACCACACCGCAGCTCGCCCACGCCCTGTTCCCGTCCCTGGACTTCGCCCAACACCGACTCGCCCGACTCACCGCCCTCCGGGTGGTCGACCGGTTCCGGCCCTTCCGCCCCGACGGCGGATCGTTCCCCTTCCACTACGTCATCGACCAGCTCGGCGCGGAAGTCGTCGCCGCCCAACGCGACCAACCCCCACCCCGCCCCGGCCACGCCAAAACGAACCGGCGGCGGTGGACCGCCGCCCGCACCCTCAACCACCGACTCGGCGTCAACGCCTTCTTCACCGACCTCGCCGGCCACGCCCGCACCCACCCAGCACACGCCCTCACCCGCTGGTGGCCCGAGTCCCGCTGCGCACAAACCGGCGCGTTCGCCCGACCAGGCGACCCCGTGGCCCTGCACGCCCTGGCCGCCCCGATCCGCCCCGACGGCCACGGCATCTGGACCGCCCACGGCGCACAGCTGCCGTTCTTCCTCGAATACGACACCGGCACCGAACCCCTGACCGAACTGATGCGCAAACTCATCGGCTACACACAACTCGCCGCCGCCGGCGGCCCCCGCTGGCCGGTGCTGTTCTGGCTCCACTCCGCCACCCGCGCCCGCCACCTCCACCAACACCTCACCACCACCCCCCTCACCGTTCCCGTGGCCACCGCCAGCCGCGACCACGCCACCCACACCCGCCACAGCCCCGCCGGACCAATCTGGCAACTCCACGGCCACCCCGGCCCACTCACCCTCGCCGACCTCGCCACCACCACCTCCACCCCGCCCACCACCCACAAACCACCGAGCTGACCAAGCCGGCGGCGACCTCCCCGGCGACTTGACCTTCACCAAGAGGTGAGCGTGGATGGCTCCCGCCAGAGCCGACGCGCGGCGACACCGTGACCACCGCGCATCAGGCGACCGCCCATGAAGGTGCCCCCGACGAAGGGCCTACCGATGCCCAAGCCTCACCGCGAACGACCCGGACGCCTCGCCGCAGCACCCGACGACATCACCGACCCCCTGCTATGGCGCCTCGCCATCGACGTCCTCGCCGCCCACCAACCCGAATACGACGGCAACTGCCGCAACCTGCAGTGCGCCGGGCAAACCGGCATCTGCACCGCGGCATCCAACGCCCGCCGAGCGCTCACACTCGCCCGAACAGCCACACGTCCCGCCAACCCCGCACCCCTCCCGGTACGCCACGAAGCGGCACCAAGACCACCAACGCCACGCAGCAGGGACTTCATCGGCTGGTTCACGACACCCAAGCCAGCCCCGGCTACCGAACTGCCTGATCCTGGACCCCGGCGAAGACCGATCACATCACTGCGACACGCCGCGTAACACCGACACCCCACCGGCCATCCCCCTGACGACCAACGTGTCAACGCCGCCTCACACGGTGCTCTGGCACACATTCTGTTATTGATCTTGTTGATGGCTCGGCGCCGATCGATCATGTTGGCCACCACGCCGGCCACGGGTCTGGTCTCAACATTGACTGGACCTGTCTGGTCGGTTCTTTGTCCGTGTGGTTGTTGACCAGTGAGCGTGAGGCGACAGCATGTAGTGGTGCTTGAGGATCCGATTAGATGGCGCAGGCTTGTTGCCGAGTACGGTGCGCTTCGCCAGCCGGGCTCCGGGCTGACTCGACAAGCGCGTGGCCAGCGGTTTAACGGGATGATCGCCGAGCTCCTGACGAGCTTTGGCCTGCGAGCGAAGTCGGACCAGCGGGGCGTCGGCGAGTTGGACGTCGTCTTCAACCACGCGGGCCGGCGCTACATCCTGGAGGCCAAGTGGGAGCAGGCCAAGACGGGGACGGGGCCGATCGCGAAGCTCCAACGACGCGTCGAGCAACGCATGGCAGGGGTGACCGGGGTCTTCCTGGCGATTAAGGGTTTCACCGACGAGGCCATAGACGAAGTCGACAAGGGTCGGCGTCTGGATGTGTTGTTGCTCGACCAGTCCCATTGGGAGGCGATGCTCAGCGGTTTCGTGCCGCCACAGGAACTTTTCGAGTTGGTCACTGACGCCGCGTCCTTCCAAGGCCGCGCCTACACACCACTCAACGAACTCCTGAAGCATCGACCCGAGACGCCCAGAGTGACGCGCGAGCCGGTAGCGAATGACACGGACGGGATGCAGCTGCAAGTCTTCACCGTCGGCGCCGTCGATCATGCCGATGCGCGGAGGGCGGGAGTCGCCGTCGACCCGGGCGGCAGACCTTTGCTGACCCTCGAACAGGGCATTCTCGCGGTGGACCTGCCAGCTCAACGTTCCAAATGGGTTGCACCTGTCTTCGGCTGCAACAACGGTTCGTTGGCCATGGCGGATGAGGTGCTTCTCATGGCCCGGGGACACGGCGTTGGCCGGTGGGCGACGGGCCAGCTGACCGTGGTTTCCAGTGGCGCAGCGAACCTCGACGACAGCCACCTGCTGATGAATCCCGACGGATCAGCCTGGTGTCTTGATCGAGGATCGGCAGGGGCAGCTTCGGCTCGCCTCATCAGGCTGGGCACGCAAGTCGGCGATGAAAAATGGTACGAGCTGCCCCTTGCGGTCACGGCGGCAGCCTGGCTGACCACTACCAGACTGGTGGTGTCGGACGGAGCCGACCTCCTCCTACTGTCATCGCAGCTCACCGTGGAACGACGCCTGCTGGCACCAGCAGGACGTGTGCGCGCACTGACCGCCCTGAACGAACGGCAGGTCGTCACGCTATCGGATGATCTGACGCTGATGCGGCTCGATCTCGACACGCAAGAACACAGACCGCTGGGCCGGCTCAGCAGCATGGCCGGGCTCCACGGCGCGCTCGTCGGTCGCAGCGACGATTCCCTCTATGTCATCGGGCGCCTCCTCGCCAAGGAGGGTCACTTCGCAGTCGCGGAGGTGGAAATCGGTCGCCGGCCTGCCGACGGCGAGGTTTCTCACCGACCGGAGCCGGAGGTCGGTGGCAGTGGTCCCTGGGTCTCCCCAGTGGAGCCCACTCCACCTGCCCGAGGCAGGGTCAGGGTAGCTGCGAAACCGGTCGCGGGACCACCAGCCGTTCGAGTCCCCATCGAACTGCCACCGTCGGCGCATGCTGCCGTGCGCGTCAATCACGGGATGTCGGCCGACGAGCGCCTCACCGAGCAGCGCCACGGCTACGCGGACGGCGTGACCGCGGCTGTGGCTATTCCCCTGTACGTCTTGGAGGGCCTCCTCGCCACCAATTTCGAAATCGCGAGCTGGTTGAGGCCGTGGCGAGATCACTGGGATCGCATCGTTTCTGGGCACGCTGCTGACGGGGAGACAGTGCCGGACTGGTTACCTTCGATCGCCCAGTTTCTCGGGGTCTACGCCGCGCCCACTCGCGTGGCCCATGCACAACTCACGCCCTCACTGCCCTATGTCGTCGGCTTCGCCGACGGGTTGAGGGCCGCTTGGCAGGATGCTGTCCGCGGCAGGCTCGTTCCTCCGGATCGAGAGACGCTCAGCCAATGGGTTCGTACCCCACTGTCGCGGCCCGGCCTACCGCTAGGTCTACACACCATCACCGACCTGCGAACCATCGCGGGGCGGGTCCGCAGGGTGAGGACCTGGAAGTGGATCGGGCGCAGTCTTTTGTGGCTGGTGACACTCGTGGTGGGGGTATGCGAGATCGGCGCGATCGGGATCACTGTGACCGGGCAGTGGGAGCCGAACACCGTGACGAATGCGGTGATCGGCAACGCCTGCTTCGGAGTCCCCTTCATCGGCCTCCTCTGGCTCGCCATCTGGGACCTGCGACGGCTGAGCAACGACGGCCAACCTCCGCGTCGGAGCCCGACGCCCCCTCAAGCCCCTCCGGAACATCGACGCACGCCCAGAGCTGAAGCGGCGAGCACCCCGAAGGAGCCGCTGGTCGAGCCGCCTCGCGAGCACGGCGACTGGGTGCTATCCCGCCCGGACCGAGGCAACCCGCCCGCGGAATACGCCGCCTTCGCCGCAAGCAGCGGCATGTACTGGACGATCGTCGGCGTCAACACCCTGTTGGTCATCGTGCTGGCGATCATCATTCCCACAGCACACATCCCGCTCATCCCCAAGGCCCTGCTGGGCCTGTTCGACGCCTTCCTTGTCTTTGCCACCATAGGATGTGCCAACATGGCCAGGAACCCCACTCGGCTGGAGATCGGCAGGGCGGGAATTCAGGTCTACAGTCGCAGCGGGACCTACTGGTTCCCCTGGCAGGCACTGGAAAGCGTCGAGATCATGCGCCTCGCAGCAGGCACTCGCCACCTCGTGGGGTGGTGCAGCAACCCTGAGCTGTTCCCGGAGTCCACCAGCAGCGGCGAAGGACCGCGCTTCCTGCCGAACCTGAACGCGGTCGCCATCTGCCCCCTCAACACCCTCCATACCCGCCGCCACCTCGTCGCCCGCGCTCTCCACACATACGGCGGCAACCGCTATCGCGATCCCAGCAAGCGGCGGTGACAGGCGTCGGGGAGGGCGACTCGTCGCCCAGCAGCGCCGGCCGCTGGGCTTCGAGCCTTCCGCCTGCTGAGCTGCTAGGCGATGGTGCTGTAGTAGTCGTGGAGGTCCGTCTGCCCGGCGTCGGCGCGAGCCGCAGGGCCCACGGGGCCGGCACCGGCGACGCCCTTGTTCAGCTCGTTGCCGCACTCCACCTCACGCCACTGTGACATGCTGAATGGTTCGCGCCAGGTTTCCAGGTCGTAGGACGGACCGGTCTTGTAGCCGCCGACGGAGTCCTTGAGCAGCGCCAGGTGCTGGTGGCACTCGAGCTGGTCGTAGATGAGGTCGGCGCGCGTGCCGTACAGTCCGCGCACGCATGCCTGAGTGGCGTGCCACATGCTGTTGGTGACGTGCCGGGGGTTGCCGTGCCACCGGGCGTCACGCTTAGGGAAGATCTTGATCTTGAAGTGATCGCCCGCCCAGGGCTCCACCTGGATCTCCTCGACGTAGTCACTTGGCCCGCAGTAGATCGGTGCGGCGTGTGCGGTGGCCGTGAACGGGCCGGCAAGCGTCACGCCAGCAGCCACGGCGAGCGAGGCGGCGAGGGACGCCGCACGCCGGCGGCGGCGCGGTTTCGGGTCTGCGGGGCGTGACGCCGCCGAGTTTGGCACTGCCTGGCTCATTACTTCTCCTTCTTCATTCAGTGATCGCTGCGGTCGCTTTTCGGACACTGTTGCGTCAGCTTAGGCCGCAGGCTGCTTTGATCAGGGAAGTTCGCTGGTTGCTCCGCTGACGCAATGGGACGGGTTCACCTCAGCCATGCAACTCGACAATCGCAGTTTGTCATTCGCGGTTGTCATCGTCATGCCGTTTCCACGATCCCGGGTCGAGTGCCAGTCCGCAAGCTCGACGCCCGGCTCCGTACAGCGTCCGTACGGGCTGCCGTACAGCGCCGTAAGGGCTGTACGGCGTAGCGTGCCGCATGCCACCGCTCGCGCTGCAGTGACGTGAGGAGTGCTCTCTTTGGACTCGATGGCCCAGCCGCCCCGGACCCCTGACCCCCGACTGATCCACACGAAGCCCGGTTTCTGCCACGCAATGACCCAGCTTCGCAGGCTTACGCCATTGTCTTATCGGCAGATCGCCGGAAAAATACCTGTCTCAATTGACGGGTCCGTGACGCAGTCGCACACGACGATCGCGGACTGGCTGCGGGGAAAGTCGTTGCCGAGTGTCGGCAGCGAGACGCAGTTCGAACACCTGCTGCGTGTCGTCGGCATCACCGACGACACCGAAATCAAGGAATGGGTGGCAGCGCTCGCCCGCGCACGACGCGAGCCGGCTGACCAACGGGCGCCGTTCCGTGGGCTATCAAGCTACCGGCCAGAGGACGCCGACTGGTACTTCGGCCGGGACGCGCTGACCAGCTTGCTCGTGGCGCGGCTCGTCGCGCTGGACGCAGCCGGCGGCGGCATGGAGTTGGTGGTCGGTGCGTCCGGCGCTGGCAAGACTTCCCTGCTCTACGCGGGACTGATCCCGGCGCTGCGCGCCGAGCAGCTGGGCTGGGTGCCGGACCGGATCGTGTCAATGACCCCCGGCACCGACCCGCTTAACGATCTCGCGGGCTGCCTGCGCCAAGGCGGCGCCGGAGGCGATGGCGACCACAACATCGTCGGTGAGAAGGCCTTGGATGGCGGAGCCGACGGGCGCACCGTTCTTGTCGTCGACCAGCTGGAGCAGCTGTTCACCGCATGCACCGACGAGCAACAGCAGCGAGCCTTCATTGCCGAGCTCAGTCGCCTCGCTACGCGTGGAGTGTTGGTCGTGATCGGCCTACGCGCAGACTTCTACGACCGAGCCCTGCGCCATCGGCCCCTGTTGGACGTGATCGACCGCGGCCAGTTCACGGTCGGTGCGATGACCGAGGCCGAACTTCGGGAAGCTATCGTCGCTCCGGCCGCGAAGGCGAACGCCGATATCGAATCTGGCCTGGTAGAGCTGTTGCTACGTGAGGTCGCTCCACGGCACTCCGACCGGGCTGAATTCGCGCACGACCCGGGCGCGTTGCCCCTGCTGTCGCACGCCCTGTACACGATGTGGCGGCACAGCACGGATCGGCGACTGACCGTCGAGGGGTACTGGCAGGTCGGCGGGATCGACGGCGCGGTGGCCGTCACCGCTAACCAGGTGTATCAGGAACTAGACCCGTTGCAGCGCGACCTGGCCCGCTGCCTGTTCCTGGACCTGGTTCACATCAGCGCCGACGCCGCTGACACTCGCCGCCGGGTCGCCCTAAGCGAGCTCATCGGCGACGGTGACGACGCGATTGCACAGCGGCAAGTGCTGGACCGGTTCGTCGCCCAACGGATTATCACCGTCGACACGGGCACCGTTGAGATCAGTCACGAAGCGGTGCTGACCGCCTGGCCGCAGTTGCGGCAATGGCTGGACAGGGACCGTGCCGGGCACGTCGTTGGCCAGCAGTTGGCCGACGCGGCAGCGACCTGGCGCGCCGAGCCAGACCCGTCGCTTCTCTACCAGGGCAGCCGACTCGCCGCAGCACAGGAGTGGATCACCGACAGGCGCCACCGCGTGCCGCCCAGCACCGAGGCATTCGTCGAGGCCAGTATCCAGCTCAGCAGGCGCCGCACGCGACGCCTTCAGCGCACAGTCACCTTGCTGGGGGTCATGCTGGCGATGGTGGCGGGGCTGGGTTCGGTCGCCGTCTACCAGCGCGGTCAGGCCCTCACGGCTCGCCAGGCGGCCGACCTGCAGCGCGACCAGGCGCAGTCCCGCGCGATCGCCGTACAGGCCAACGATCTGCGCACCAAGGACCCCACTGTGGCCCGGCAACTCGCCTTGGCCGCCTACCGCACGTCGCCGACCGTCGAGGCCCGCTCGGCACTGCTGGACGCCTCGGCGCTCCGCGCGCCGGTACGGCTGCGGGGCGGTGACGGCATCGGAATCATGTACGTGGCCGCGATCGATCCGACCGGCCAGGTCTTGGCCGCCGGCACCGAAACCGGGGTAAGGCTCTGGGCGGTCTCTGGTGAGCGTCCCGTCCACCTCGCCACCCTGCCGACCGGACCCGATGCCAAGGTCTACCATGTCGCGTTCACCCCCGACGGCGGGATGCTGGCTGCGGCTAGCGCCGATGCCACCGTCAGGCTCTGGAACACCACCAACCCGGCCGCACCTACGCCGGTCGAACCAGCGTTGACCGGTCTCGGCGGCAAGGTTTACTCCCTCGCCGTCAACTCCGACGGCAGCCTGTTGGCGGCCGCCACGTCCACTGGACACGTCCACCTGTGGACCCGTGACCACACCGGCCGCCTTAACCCGGCCGGCTCACCGATCCCGGTTTCGGCCGAGGCGGTGAAGTCCGTGGCGTTCCGTGGCCAGGGCACCCTTGTGGCCGCCGCCGCCGACGGCCAGGTCAGCCTGTGGAACGTCACCCAACCGACACGGCCCACCCGCTCCGGCACACTATCCGGGCCGGCCAAGGAGATCGGCCAGATCGCGGTCAGCCCGAACGGGCGCATGATCGCCGCCGGCAGCGCCGACACGAACGCCTACCTGTGGACCCTCACCGACCCGGCCGCGCCGCCGCCGGCTGCGACTGTGCTTCGCGGCGCCAGCAGCTGGATCAACTCGGTCGCGTTCAGTCCGGACAGCACCCGGCTCGCCGTCGCCAGTTCCGACGCCGAGCTCGGCGTCCGAGTCTTCGACGTGGTCACCAGAAAGGTGATGGCGACCCTGCCTCATCCCGCCCCGGTCACCGCCGTAAGGTTCAGCCCCGACGGCGCGACCATCGTCACCAGCGCCAACGACGGCTACGCGCGGCTGTGGCCGGTCGCTGCCCCCACCCTCGAGTTGCCCGGGCTAGTCAGCGCCACCCAGTTCAGCCCCGACGGGCGAATCCTCGCAGTCGGCAGCAACGACACCCGCCTATACGACGTCACCGTCCCGAACCACCCGACGCCGTATAGCCCCGGGTTGCCCAACCGCGACGGCTTCAACTCCGCCCTGGCATTCAGTCCCGACAGCCGCACCCTCGCCGCCGCGCACGGCAGATCCGGCACCGTCCAGCTCTGGAACGTCACCAACGCCAGAAATCCTCGACCGCTCGGCGAAGCGCTGGCCGGGCATGCCCACCAGATCGAAGCGATTGCTTTCAGCCCCGACGGGCGGGTCCTGGCTACCGGCAGCCGCGACATGTCCGTGAGGCTCTGGGACACCACCGACCCGCGCGCCACCACGCCCTTGGCGACCCTCACCGGCTTCACCGGATCTGTTTTCTCCGTCGCCTTCAGCTCGGATGGGCGGCACCTCGCCGCCGCCAGCTCCGACAAGACCATCCGCATCTGGGACCTCATCGACCCCCGCCGCCCGGCAGCCGCAGGAGCCCCACTCACTGCCGCAAACCACTACATCTACTCCGTGGCCTTCAGCCCTGACGGTCGCACCCTCGCCTCCAGCAGCGCCGACCGCACCGTCCGGCTCTGGGACGTCAGCACGATCGACCGCCCCACACCAATCGGGTCGCCGCTGCGCGGCCCAAACGACTACGTGTACTCGGTGGCCTTCTCCGAAGACGGCACAACCCTCGCCGCCGCCGTTACCGACGCCACCGTCTGGCTGTGGAACGTGCACAGCCGCGAACATCCGACCCGCACCGCCACCCTCACCCTGCCCGCTGACGCCGTCTACAGCGTCGACCACCACCCCGACCAACACACCCTGGTCGCCGGCGGCGCCGACGCACGAGGCTGGCTCTGGATGACCGACCCCGAACGTGCCGCCGCCCACACCTGTGCCACCACCGGCGACGCGATCACCGAAGACGAGTGGGTCACTCACATCCCGGACCGCCCCTACCAGCCGCCATGCCAGTGATCGCCGTCCATAAAAAGCACGTTGGGTACGCCCAAGGTGTACGGAAGCCGTACGGCGTCGTCAGTAAGCCTTCTCAATGAGCGCCATGACCGGCTCTGCTCGAGGGGCGGCAGCCCGCCGCCTTTCGCCCAAGGAGCGCAGCGATGACCGTCAAACCGAATCCACCCGCATCCACCGTCCACCCTGCCTTGCCGTGGCGCGTCGCCGCCACCGCCAGCATCGCCGCCGCCCTCGCCGTCGGCGGTATGCTCACGGCCGCACCCGCAGCCGCGGCCCCCGCCGATACCACCCAGGCCGCCATGGCTGCCTGCTGGTACGCCACCTACGCGCCCAACAAGGAGGGCAGCGTCGTGCGCGGCTGGGGCGAGAAGTGGGACTGCGGCGGCTCCACCCGCTGGACCATCACGCTGCAGCGCCTCCGCGGCCCTGGCTGGTGGCAGAACGAGGGCGTCAACACCCACACCGGCGACAACTGGGTCTCCGTCGCCGGCGGCTGCGTGACCGGCACCTACCGCACCATCCTGCAGTCCAACGCGGGCCACCAAATGGTCAGCTCCCACGGCTACATCACCTGCTGACCCGGCTCGCAGAACAGCGGCGACCGCATCGCATTCGAGTCAGCCAGCGGCCGGCTTCCTTCTCGATGACGGTAGGTGTCGCGGCGGCAGCCCGACACCTACCGTCATGCCGACCAAGGAGAGCGGGCCACACAGAACGGCCGACGCAGTGCGCCCATCGACCCGAGATCGGCGGGCGGCCACCGTCGCTGCCCCCCTCAGCGGCGGACAACACCGCCACACGATCGCCCAGATCATGGCCGAGCTGGGCCTCGTCACCAGAGAGAAACGACGCCGGCGTGGGCTGGCCCCGCAGGGCGAGCCGCCAGCCGCCCGGACCTGGTCAAGCGGAGGTTCACCGCGCCCGCGTCGGACGTCACCTGGTGGGGCGACATGACCGAGATCGCCACGCAGGAGTGCAAGCTCTACCTCGCCACCGTCATCGACCTGCACTCCCGGCGGATCCTCGGCTACGCCAAGGGCGACCGACACGATGCCGGCAAGGTCGTCGCCGCGTTGAACATGGCCGCCGTCACCCGCGGCGGCGCTGGTTGTAGAAGTCGGTGATCCAGGTGGCGATCTTCGGTCGGGCTTCTGCGCGGGTGCGGAAGTGGCGGCGGTGGACGTATTCGACCTTGATGGTGGAGAAGGTGGCCTCGGCGACGGCGTTGTCGAAGCACGACCCGACCCGCCCCATCGACTGGCGCACCTTGCATCGGGCGCAGGCCCGGGCGAAGTCCGCTGAGGTGTACTCGCTGCCTCTGTCGCTGTGGAAGATCACCCCGTCGACGCTGCCGCCGCGGGTGACGGCGGCCATGTTCAGCGCGGCGACGACCAGCCCGGCGTCGTGGTGGGCGCCCATCGCGTAGCCGAGATTCCGACGCGAGTACAGGTCGATGACGGTGGCCAGATAGAGCTTGCCCTCGTCGGTGCGGACCTCGGTCATGTCGCCGCACCAGGCGACATCCGGCGCCGGCGCGGTGAACACCCGCTTGATGAGGTCCGGTGCGGCCCGACGCTTACCTTGGCGGGTCAGCCCGCGCCGGCGGCGCTTGACCCTAGCGGCCAAGCCCAGCTCGGCCATCAGCTGCGCGATCGTGTTGTCGGAGACCTGCCAGCCGGACTCGCGCAACTCGATGCCGATACGCGGGATGCCGTAGGTGCACCCCGAGTCGTCGAAGACCTTCCTGACCGCGGCTGCCAGCCGGGCACGCCGATCCTGGCGGGGCGTGGGTGGCCGGTCGCGCCAGCGGTGAGCTGGCGTTCTACCGCTGCTGGTCAACCCAACCCGTTCCCCTGCACCAGCTGGTGGCCGTCGCCGGCCGACGGTGGAGCATCGAGGAATCCTTCCAGGCCACCAAAACCGGCCTCGGCCTGGACCAGCACCAACACCGCCGCTGGCGGGCCTGGCACCGCTGGACCACCCTCGTCATCGCCGCACACGCATTCCTCGCCGCCGCCGCAGCGGCCAGCACCACCAGCCCGGACGGCCTGATCCCGATCACCGTCAACGAAGTCCGACGGCTGTTCCACGCGCTGGTCATCGAACCCGCCCGACGGGTCGGCGACATCATCGCCTGGTCCATCTTCCGACGCCGCCCAAGCCCAAGCCAAGATCAGCCACTACGCCCGACAAGCCCTCACCGAGCCCTGAAACGGATCTCCTGCTGGAGTACTAGGCCTCGGTGCGGCTCAGCCCGGGGTTCAGCTAGGCCTCCGAGACACTGGCGGCCCCCAGCGCGACACTCTTCCGTCCGCGATTCCGCGACGCATTAGAGGCACGGCGTAGCCGTGAGCAGCTCGCGCCGGAGGATTGATCAGCGTTCTAGCGCGCGGTATACGTATTGCTGCAGAAAGAGTGCAAAGTGGTTGAATTCCGGCTTATGCCTTGAGATCAGCTCAGGCATCGGCTCGACACCATGCCACTGTGGCGAGCCGTCTACGATTGAGTCTGGCGGCCGTCGCGTAATCCGGTTATCGATATACTCCAGCTTGGCCCCATCGGGAAACTCCGCACTCCATTCGAACACGGCGTAGTCAAGTCCAAGCTCTTGAAGGAATGTCTGATCTAGTCGCCAGACCTCGCCACAGTTCCTCAAGATTCCCCACTGCACGGGATCTTTGTAGACTCGTTCGAAGGCGAACATAACATCCCTGTATGTATTCAGCGAGACGAGGGTCCCATGGAGGATTCGATCCCGCCCCCCCACCAGAGGCCACCAGCTCTAACGATGGCAAATATCCCTCCAATTTGTCCGGCCACCCGAACGCAAAAGCCGACACAAGATCGCAGGGGCTAAAGACCTTTGCACCGGCATGGGTTGGGGATTTCATGTCAGCCAGCTCCTGCAGCCACGCACTAACAATGGTCGACCATGGGGCATTTGTTGAAAGCGCAAACTGCACCCTTACCGTGAAGCGATTCCATCTCTGGGGATGATCAGACTTAGCCGATCCATTGAATGCAACGTCCGAGATGCCGCCAATAGACGCGCTCGCAATTAGCTCATCCGAGGGGAACAAGACGGGTTCTTCGAACACTCCACCTCGCCTAACCCCAGAGACCTCCCACCTAGTGTCTTGGATTATGCCGGCTAGCTTGTCGGGCCCAACGTGTTCTAGCCTGAGTCCAGTCAGCTCACTGCACAGGTAATGGAGGGCGGCGTACTCGATGTCATACCCTTCCGGAGCCCCTGACATATCGAATGTACGGTCCTTGGCTACTCCCATCAGCCGGGCAACTGCGTCACCTTCTCGCGGGACCCGCCCGAGGACGAGATAGATGCCTGGGTCGTATACTGGATGCCGGATGTCGAACCCGATCAGGTTCTTTACGCCCACCTTGTCCATTCGAGCTTTGATCCCGTGCCAAGCGCCTTCTAGATCGCCATCGTTCGGTTGTATCAAGAGCTGTATTGGTGTCGCATCAACTAGGGATGCCTCGTCAAGCGGCCGAACCTCCCTGGCACCGACGGGGGTAACTCCGTCCCTTTCCAGCACCAACTGGTAGCCCCGCAAGTTTGCGGACCATTCCCGAGCAGCCTGGCTGAATGGCGCAAGCAACTCGCGCCATTCGGTAGAAACAATCAGAACTCGGACATCCGCGCTACCAATGCCCTTCTCTCGCTGCAAAAGCTCAACATACTTGGCCAGTTCATGCAGTGCTTGCCGTGCTGCTGCGTTGCTCCTCTTTAGCTCGATGACAACCAGGCACCCGGTTTCATCGCGAGCGAGAATATCGATTCTTCCCGCACTACCTGCCTTGTTAGGTAGCTTATATTCCTTGGCAAGCAGGACTAATCCCGGCTCGATAAGGTCGAGTCGCATCGCAAGCTCGTCCCGAATGGCGTTCTCACTCATAGGATGACAGTATCGAATATATTTCGCTTGCGACAGCCCGAGTCTCCATGTGACTGCGGTTGATCTTGGCGGGCAGGGTGGATCGGCCGGCGCGTGGGCTCGCGCCGGCGGGGAGCCGATTGGTTCAGGCTGCCGCGCGGATCACCGGTGCCGGTCGAGTGAATGTCTTGCGGTCGCGGATGAGTGCCCAGAGGACGTCGACGCGTCGCCGGGCGAGGGCGAGTATGGCTTGGCGGTGGTTCTTTCCTTCGGCGCGTTTCTTCTCGTAGTAGGGCGCGGGAGGTGGGGCATTCTCGGGCGGCGGTGAAAGCGGCCATCCACAGGATGTGTCGCGGTCTTCGGTGGTAGCGGCGGGGCTGACGGTGATTGCCGGAAACCGTTCCGGAGTCGCGGGAGACAGGTGCAAGGCCGGCGTGGGCGGCGAGTTTCGCGGGGCTGTCGTATTCGGTCATGCCGGCGGTGTGGACGAGCAATTCGGCGGTCAGTAGTGGGCCCACGCCGGGCAGGCTCCCGATGATCGGCGCGAGGGGGTGCTGGTCGAGCTGTTCGGCGATGAGGTCGTCGACGGCGGCGATGCGTTGGTCGATGGCGAGGATCTCGGTGGCCATCTGCCCCACCACCACGGCCGCGGCACGTTGGCCGGGGAGCGTGACGGTCTGCTGGCGGGCGGCGGCCACCATCGCCTCGGCGACCTGGACGGCGTTTTTCACGTGACCGCGTCGGAGTAGGGCGGTGATCCGGTCGACGCCGGCGTGCCGGATTGCGGCCGGGGTCTGCCAACAGGCGAGGACCATCATCGGGGCCTTCCGGTTCAGGTCCACAGCGCGTTCCAGGGCGGGGCTGATGCCGGTGAGGAGTTCCTGCAGCCGGAACAGGGTGGCGACGCGCTGGCCGACGAGGTCGGCGCGGTAGCCGGTGAGCATGCTGAGTTCGGCCAGGAGCCGGTCGGAGGGTTCCAGGATCGGAATGTCGGGGCGCAGGCGGATGGTCTGGGCGATGACGACCGCGTCGCGGGCGTCGGTCTTGTTCTCCCCGGCGAACGCGGCGGCCATGTGGAACGCGACGGTGCCGGAGACGTAACGAACCTGCACCTGCCGCCGCCACAGCAGGGTCAGCAGCAGCGCCGACAGGCCGGTCGTGACGTCGACCGCCCAGCAGACCTCACGGCCGTGCGTTGACACCTCGGCCATCACTGTCAGGAGCGCGGTCTCGTCGTTGGCTACTCGGCGGGAGTAGACGAGCCGGCCGTCACCGTCGACAGCGGCGACGTGGTGGTGGGTCTTGCCGATGTCCACGCCGATCCACAGCTTCGCCACCGTCGTGCTCTCCTTCGTCGGTCGGCTTTTTCTCGAATGCGCCTCGTCTGGGGTTCGGGTTTGCCGGCATCTTCTAACGATGCGAACGCAGGTCGCGGATCTCCATCAGCGGTCTACCGAATCTCACAGACGACGAAGCGGCGGGTGGCATCTCCTACCGTGAGCCAAGCGATCTCGACGAAACACACGCAGCCATACCCACCGCTCTCGGGCATCTCCGGGTCTACGGCCGCCAGGGCCGCGCCCGTTCAACCCGGCCCGCCCGCGGAGCGAGAAGTGGGTGGCACCTCGAGGCTCAGCCACGATCACGGCGGAACACACTTCAGCCATCCCCACCCTCGGACCCGCGGGCGCGGCAACCCTGAGCCTGCCGCCGTCGCCGGCCGGCACCCCGGACACGATGTGCGGGACCTGCGAGCATCAGCGCTCCACCGAGCGCGGGGCAGGCGTTGGGCATCGTGGCCCACGACGGCTGGTCGCCGGCCGCCGCTCCGCGACCGGCCCGATTGCCACGCCAACCGTCGCCGCAGCGGCTTGAATGGTGGTGTGCAGGTCAGCAAGGACGGGCGGGGCTGGTGCGTCGGCACTGCCGCCGACGTGGGCTGGATCGCCGGGCACACCACTGCCGGCGTCTCGATCACCACCGCCATCCCGCCGGTCTTCGACGCCTACGCCACCACGTACCAGACCGACGACGTCACCGCCACCGCCTACGAGCACGCCCTGATCGAGGACCTCACCACGCATACCCCCGACCAGCCGTGGTGGCTCGCCTACCTCGACACCGGCGCCCACGACGTCGTCTTCCCCCACGCCCCGAGGGTGTTCCTCTACTGGAACTGGCCGTACGTGCTGGTCCAGGCCGGCCCCGAACAGGCCCTCACCTGGCGGACCGGTGGTCATATCCGCCACCCGGACGGCGCGCTGCCGGACATGTTCTTCCCCGCCGACCGGTCATGGCTGGTCTCCGCTCTCTGGGACGACACCTGGACCTGCGTCGGCGGCCCGGCACCACTGATCCACACCCTGGAACATGACCCGGTGGCCAGTGCCCGCCAGGTCCGACCTGGCGAGGACGCGCTGCCACCGGGGCTGACCCGCGAGTGACGACCCACGCCCCGGGCAGCGGGCAGCCTCCGATCATGGCTAACGCCCCCACGTCTCGGCGGGACGGCAGTCGCTGGTCGGTTTGCCGTAGATCCGCTTCCCGTCCGGGTCCGCGTAGCAGTGCTCGAGTTGGTCTTCGGCCTGGAACAGCGGACGCCTGTCGATCTCCGTCCCGCGGGCGTCGTAGCTAACCAGTTCAGGGTCGTTGCCGGCCTTGAGTCGGGCGTCGTTGGTCATCAGGCCGAACGCGCCTTCGGACAGTCGTGCTGTGGTGGTGTGGCCGTCGCCGTGGTCGAGCACGAGCCGGTGGACGCGGCTGCTGACCCGGCCGCTGACGCTGACGTCCCCGCCGTCGTGCTCGGTGGAGGTCAGCAGCAGCCGCTGCACCGGCCCGGGCAGCAGGTCACCGTGCGGCCACGGCTCAGTGGCGCCCCCGCCGGACTCGCGGGGAGTCCCCGCCCCGTCCACGTCGCAGGTGGCGTAGCCGACGTCGTTCATGAACAACACCAGCGCACGGTCACCTCGCTCCGTGGCCACCGCGAGGTCGGCCAGGGCCACCGGAACGGTTCGCTCCCCTGGTGCCTGGCGGGTCTGTCGTTGCGGGGAGTTCCACTGCAGGCACCGCTGCGCCGCGTCCCGCAGCGTCGGCGACAGCTCACCGGCCCCCATGGCCAGCACCTGTACGGTCGATCGCTCCGATCGGTCCCACCCCGCCACCGCGGCCCCGGATGCCGCGGCCAGCAGCGCCATCCCGGCCACGGCGATCCGCAGTCGCGGCGTACGCGCCGGACGCGGCCTCACGAAGCCGAGGATCCGGGCCCGCATCGCGTGTGCCGCATCCGGCGGCAGGTCCCGCTCCGCGGGCAGGTCGAGAATGTCGTTCACTGTTCCCCCTCCTGGATCTCCTGCGGCATAAGACGGGCCAGGCGGCTGCGCGCACGACTCACCCTCGACCGCACCGCCACCTCGCTGATGCCCAACACGGCTGCCGCGTCCGGGTACGACACGCCGGACCACAGGCACAACGCCACCGCCTCCCGCTCGGCAGGCGGCAATCCGCGGACCACCGAGAGGACCTCGGTCATCCGCCTTTCGTCGTCGAGCCGAGCGGAAACCTCGTCTGCGAGGTCACCATCGACGTACCGCTCACCCGGTAGACGCCGTAGCAGCGCCAGCCACCGGCGCGCGGACCGCCACTCCGAGCGGACCGCGTTGGTGGCGACGACCAACAGCCACGGCAGCGCCGATCCGTCCACGAGTCGGGCGTCGTGCCGGCGGCGCCACGCGACGAGGAACGTCGCCTGAGTGACGTCCTCAGCCGTCGACCACGACCCGGTCAGCCGGAACGCGTGGTTGTAGACCGGGCGGGAGTATCGGTCAAAGAGCCGACCGAACGCCGCCTCGTCACCGGCGGCGATCGAGGACCACAGGTCCTCGTCCGGCGGCCATACTTGATGCCTCACACCACACTATGGCCGCCCACGCCGACCTTGTTGCAGGCCGACGGTCGACGTCTGAGGCCGTGGCGCCGGCGCGAGAACCGCAGCGCGTGAAGGCGATGGCGGCCAGCTCACCGGGCGGCGAACCATGCCGTCAGGTGTCGAGGCCTGCGAGGTTGAGGCGTTCGAGCAGGCTGGGCTTGCGGGCGTGCACCGCCCGTAGCTCGGCCAGCCGGTGCTGGAACGACGAACTGTCCCCGTCGCGTTCGCTGAGTTCGCGCAGGTCGACGAGGAGTTGAACGGCGGTGTCGTACTCGCGGGGTTTCTTCGTGGCGATGAGTTCGTCGACTCGCTGCCAGGCGGTGGGTTGGTCGACTGCGAGGGTGTCGAGGTGCCGTTGCCGGGCGGCTGCGGCGGACCGTTCCCGGCGAACCCGCTCGCGTTCACGCTGCTCGGCATCCCGTCGTTCCCGCACGGCGCGCAGCTCCGCGGCGGTGGCGAGCAGTTGCCCGCTGGTGCGGGTGGATGTCGGGGCGGACGCGTCGGCGGGATGCTCGTCGCGGTAGCGGCGGCGCAGTCGGCTGCGGAGGTGGCTGTCGCCGCCGGTGATCAGCTCGGCCAGGATGGCGTCCTTGTCCTGGGCGGGCAGCCCGGCGACCCAGGTGCGTAGCTGCGCGGCGGTCGGTTCACCGGAGGCGGCCTGCGGCGATCCGGCCGCTGCGGCCGCGATCAGGTCGGGGTCGATGCGCAGGAACTCGGCGACGGCGGTGAGGGGCGCGTCGAGGGTGTCCAGCCCGGCGGGGACGGGCGGTTCGGGCTCGTCGTCGGCGATGTCCTCGGACTGTACGCAGCGCAGCCAGGCGAGGTAGAGCAGGCGCAGGTCGCCGGCGGCGAGGCTGGCCCGGACCGGGATGATCGAGGTGAGCAGGCCGTGGCCGTCGAGGTCCCACTCGTCCGCGCCGTCCTCGTCCTCATCGTGGAGGTCGATGATGACATGCTTGCCGGCAGTCCACGCGGATGCGCTGTCGCCCTGGCAGTACTGGGCCACCATGGCGAGGTCGAGCACGTGTTTCGGTAGCCGGAGCATGAGCTGGCGGGTTCCCCAGTTCGCCAGGTACAGGTGCGCGTCGAAGTACCGTTCCATCAGCGTGCGCGGGTCGCCCTTGAAGTCGCCCCACTCGTAGGTGTTGACGAAGCTGGTGGCAGTGATGTCGGCCCGTGTCGACAGCGACCGCAGCTCGGCCCGCTCCCGGCCGCTGAGCGGCCGGTCGACGGCGCTGAACTCGTAGTACTGGTACTCGCTCACCGTGGCCTACCTCCCGGCCCAGTGCCGGTAGGCACCGATCCACGCGGCACCGTCCGGCATAGGGGTGGGTAGCGGAAGGTCGAGAAGACCGACACGTTGCCGGTGGCGGCCTCGGGCGCAGACCGCGACGATGCCGTCCGCCGCCAGCTCGACCTTCCGCAGGGTGACCTCGACCTTCCGCACGGTGACCTCGACGCCGAGAACGGTGGTGGTGAACGGTATCGCCAGATGCTCCTCGATCATGGCGAACAGGCCGGCACGCTGGTCCTCGTGACCGTCCGTGTCGACGGTGGCTTCCTCGATCATCGCCTCCAACGCGGCGGTCCCCTTCGATGCCATCGGCGGAGGATAGCGGACCGGTGCCGGGGTGTTCGGCGCCCGATGCGCGAGGATGGCCGGCATGGGTTCGGTGGCCGAGTTCGTCGATCTTCGGCGGGAGGTGGAGCGGTTACGGGCGGAGAACGTCCGGCTGGGGCGTCTGCTGGAGTTGCGGGGTCAGGACACGTCTGCGGCGCCGGAGCAGTTGTCCGCTCCGGTTGAGCCGCCGGGGCTGGTCACCATGGCTTCGCCGACTCGGGACAAGTTGGCGTTGTTCGCTGCCCGGTTCCGGGCCCGGGCCGACGTGTACGCCGTGCGGTGGGACAACGCCCGTACCGGCGCTGCCGGGTGGATGCCCGCGGTCGCGGGCGGTTGGCGTAAGGGTATGGATCGGCGGGGTGCCACCTACCTGCCCCGCACGACGGAGGTCGTCGCGGCACATCTGGTCGGCGACGTGTTCATGGGCCTGTATCCGCTGATGCCCGGCAACACCTGCCACTTCGTCGTGGCCGACTTCGACGGGCCGACGGCGGTGCTCGACGCCCTCGCATACGTGAAGGCGGCACGGGCCAGCGCGGTGCCCGCCGCGTTGGAGATCTCCCAGTCGGGCCGCGGCGCCCACGTGTGGGTCTTCTTCACCGGCGCTGTTCCCGCGGCCACCGCGCGGTCCCTCGGCACCGTCCTTCTCCGTGAGGCGATGGTGCTGCGCGGGTCGATGGACCTCCGCTCGTACGACCGGCTGTTCCCCAACCAGGACGTGCTGCCCGAGGGTGGCTTCGGCAACCTCATCGCCGCGCCGCTTCAGGGTCGCCGCCGCAAGGACGGACTGACCACCTTCCTCGACCTCGGCACCCTTGAGCCGCACGCCGACCAGTGGGCGTTCCTGTCAACGCTGGATCGGCTCAGCCCCGGCGAAGCCGAACACGTCGCCCGGCAGGCCAAGCACACCCTCACCGGCGCGGACGTCGCTACGATGAGCCGGTCCACCGCGACCCAGGTCCACCCTCCGCTGCCCCCGGTGGTCCACGCGGAGGCCGGTGCCGGGCTGAGCATCGACGCCAGGCAGCTCACGCCCGCCGCGCTGGCGACGTTCAAGCACGCCGCCGCCATGGCCAACCCGAAATTCTACGAGTTGCAGCGACTCCGCAAGTCCACCTGGGACACCCCGCGCCTCATCCAGGGCTACGACCTGACCCTCGATGACCGCCTGGTCCTCCCGCGGGGCCTGCGGCACACCATCGCCGCCATCGTCGAGCGCGCCGGGTCACGGCTGGCCGTCACGGACGTACGAAACGCCGGGACCGAGATCGACACCGCGTTCACCGCCGAACTCACTGGCCAGCAGGCCGACGCGGTCGGCGCGCTTCTCGCCCACGACGACGGGATCCTGGTCGCCCCACCGGGCTCCGGCAAGACCGTCATGGCTTGCGCGGTGATCGCCGAACGCAACACCTCCACCCTTGTCCTCGTCGACCGCAAAGCCCTCGCCGAACAGTGGCGCACCCGCATCCAACAGTTCCTCGACATCAAGCCTGGCCAACTCGGTGGCGGCCGACGCAAGCTCACCGGCACGGTGGACATCGCGCTGCTGCCCTCCCTCGCCCGGCGCGACGACGTCGCCACCCTGACCCAGGGGTACGGGCACGTCATCGTCGACGAATGCCACCACCTCGGCGCCGCAGCCTACGAGCACTCGGTCAAACGGATCGCCGCGCAGTTCTGGCTCGGCCTCACCGCCACACCTACCCGACGCGACGGCCTCGGCCAACTCGTCACCTGGCAACTCGGACCCGTCCGCCACACCCTGACCGACGAGAAACAAGGCACCCTCGCGGCCGCGATGCACACCGACGCCGGACCCCGTCGAGCGCTGTTCATCCACGAGACCACTTTCCAACCCGGCGACGTCGACCTGGACGCGCCCGGCGCGCTCGCCGAGGTGCACCGAAGGCTGGCCCTCGACGAGCCCCGCAACACCCAGATCGCCGACGATGTCGCCGCGGCCCTGACCCGCGGTCGCAACTGTCTCGTGCTGACCCGCCGGGTCGCCCAGGTCGAGGCACTCACCGCCCTACTCGCCGCACGCGGACATCAGGCGCTTGTGCTCCAAGGCGCGATGAGCACCCGCGAACGGCGGGCCATCGTTGACCGGCTCGACGGCGCCAAGGCCGGCGACGGCCTCCTTGTCATCGGCACCACACCGTTCATCGGTGAAGGCTTCGACGCCCCCGCCCTCGACACCCTCTTCCTCGCCGGCCCGATCTCCTACGACGGCCTACTCGTCCAATGCGCCGGCCGCGTCATCCGCGCCGCGCCCGGCAAGGACCTCGCCGAGGTCCACGACTACCACGACCCGGCCACACCAATCCTCGCCGCCTCACTCCCACGCCGCATGCCCGGATACCGGGCCCTCGGCTTCACCAGAACATGAGCGCATCAATCGCGATCATCATGACTGGTCCGCCGGCTACAGAGCTACGACGTAAGCCAAGCGCGCTGGGCCTAGCCTGGTAGGCTAACGGGCCATGGGCCGGTTCTCCGAGGATGAGCTGCAGGCGGTTGTCTCCCGGTACGAGGCGACGCGGGCCGCCGCGCTGACCGAGCGGGACGAGCAGCTGCGGGCGTTCCACGCGGCCGGATGGCGGCCGGTGGACCTGCAGCGGGTCACCGGATACAGCCGGGAGACGATCCGCCAGGCGCTACGACCGGAAGTCCGGCGGGCGATCAACATCAACCGGCGCAGGACATCACCCCAGCCGCCAGCGGACTACCGACCCTACGGCGACCGGAAACCCTACGTCGTGGCCGAAACCCTCGCCGCACTGCGCGGCCCGACCGGCGGCACGGTGACGCTTCCGCGTCACCTCGACTGGTCAGGGCAAGCCGAGTACGACCTGAGCCGGACCGCGCGCCTGGCCACCATGTACAAGGTGGTCCTCACCGAAGCCAGTACCGTCGAGGACCTGAACACCTGGCTCGACGCCGACCTCCTCCGGCAGCTCTGGCCCACCCTCTGGCTGCCGCCCCAGCTTCGCCAGCGCTGGGAGGACGCCTTCCCCGAACTCGCCGCGACCCGCAGCAACGCGGCATAGCGGTGGACCCGTTCCACGAACGCCTCGCCCGTACCGGGCTCGCGGCTGCCAATCGATACGGCTTCGCGCTGGCCGGCGGTTACGCGGTGCAGGCGGCCGGGCTGCTGGAGCGGCCCAGTGAGGACGTCGACCTGTTCACCGCTTGGGACCGCCGCGACGAGTTCACCGCTGCGGTCACCGCCGTCGTGCACGCCTACCGGAACGACGGCCTCACCGTCGAGACCGAGCGGCAGTACGACACGTTCGCCCGGCTGGCCGTCACCGACGGCACCCGGGTTTCCAAGGTCGAACTCGGCGTGGCCTGGCGCGCCAACGAACCAATCCTCATGGCGATCGGACCCGTCCTCCACCCTGACGACGCGGTAGCGAACAAGATGAGCGCCCTCTACGGGCGAGCGTTCGCCCGGGACTTCATCGACATCGACGCCACCCTGCGGTCAGGCCGCTACACCCGCGAAGCCCTCCTCACCCTCGCGCAGCGCGCCGACCGCGGCTTCGACCCGCGCATCTTCGCCGACGCCCTCGGACAAGCCGCCCAGCTCGACTCCGACGACTTCACCCAGTACGGCATCACCGGCCCAGCGCTGGACGATCTCCGTAGCCGATTCGCGGAGTGGCGCCGCGACCTGCTCGACGGCGAGGAAGGGTGACTCGGTCCCGACTCCCGGCAGCGTAAGCCTGCACACGCAGGGCCCAGAACGTCCAGCTGATCTTCGGCAAGCGATCGCAGCGAGCCCGCGAAGCGACCGGCACGCCACGAGGGACAGCAGGGAGAAAGCAGGTCGTCGGCCTGTGGACACCGGCAGACCGTCGTCTTAGGAAACCGATGCTCTATCCCCTGAGCTACGAGGGCGCGAGGGCCCAGTCTAGCGACCTTGGGGTTCACCTGGGGTGGCAGGGAGTGGCACATGATTCACCCACCTTCCCCAGAGCGCCGTTGTCCCAGCACAGAACCACAGCTTGAGTGTCATGCACCTTCGGTTGATCTTAACGGCGGTGCGGTACGGCCGACGGGACCGAGATCGCGTCGATGCGACGAGAGCGGATGGCACGCGAGGAGAGCGAGATTCCGGCGTGCGGTT
Source organism: Micromonospora sp. CA-248089 (assembly GCF_050948515.1). Lineage (NCBI taxonomy): Bacteria > Bacillati > Actinomycetota > Actinomycetes > Micromonosporales > Micromonosporaceae > Micromonospora > Micromonospora sp. CA-248089. The sequence goes on along the minus strand of NZ_CP192016.1, from coordinate 613,763 downwards.
CATCTCAAGCCGACGACCGGGCGGCACGGTCACCCAGTGACTGCCAGGTCGGCAGCGCGCTTGCCAGCACCGCCAAGAGCAGGCAGAGCCCCACCACCCCGCCGACCACGGACCACGGCACCACCAGATCGACCGGTACGCCGGCCTGCTCGGCGAGGCCGGCACGGATGCTCAGCAGACCGACGAACGCGACAGCCCCTCCGAGTAGTGCGCCGATCAACACCACCAAGGCGGACTCGGCCGTGACCAGCCAGATGACCTGCCTTCGGGTCGCACCGGCCATCCGGATCAGCCGCAGGTCGGCCACCCGGCCGGCGGCGGCCATCAGCAACGTGTTCGCCACCGCGACAGCCCCGTAGCCGGCCGAGACACCGATCAGTAGCAGCGTGAAGAGCCAGACGAGGCGGTCCTCGGCGCGGTCCGCCTCGGCCGCCCACTCGGGCACGTCGACGATCCGTGCTCCGGTCGGAGGATCGATCCGGTCCTGGACGTACACCGTGGAGGTGAGCGCCGAGGGGTCGTGTGCCCGCACCACGGATCGGGGCATTAGCAGGTCGCCGGGGATCGAATCGTCGGTGACGACGGCGACCACTCGTAGCAACACCGACTCCCCATCGGCGAAGACCAGCGCGTACGGCTCGGTCGGCCGCCGGTTCGCCGAGGCGGGGAGGACCACCGTGTCGTCGCCGCTCAGGTCGTCCAGTGAGCCGGCGACGACGGTGAGCGCACGGTTCGCGGCGGCGAAGCCCGCCGGGTCCACGCCGAGCGCGGTCAGTGGCCGGTTCGCCGGCGACGAGTTCGGGGCGCTCTCGTAGACCGTCGTCGGGAGGAGGGCGGTGCCCCCGGTCGCCGCTACGGCCTCGTCCGACAGGCCTGGTGCGCGGTCGGGCACGACGATCCAGCCGGCGTTGACGTTGTCGGCCCGGCCCGCCGCGTAGGCAGCCGTGGTGGTCCGCACCATTCCGGCGACAAGCACCGCGAACGCGACAGTGAGCAGCACCGGGGCGGCGATCGAAGCGGTCCGCCGGGTCGCGGTCGACGCCCCGGCCCGAACCAGCATCCCGATCGCGCCACCCGGTCGGCGCATTGGCCACCGCAACATCCGCACCAGCGGGCCGACAACCGCCGGAGCAAGCACTGTGGCACCGGCCACCAGCGCCATCACCGCGTACAGGGCGTACTGCGCCGCGACGCGGGCCTCGCCGGCGGTCGCCGTCCCGATGCTGAGCGCTACCCCCACCGCGACGAGCAGCGAGCCGGTGGCGATGCGCAGCCGCCCGATCGGCCCCTGCTCCACCGCCGCTTCGCGCAACGCCTCAAGCGGTCGAACGCGGGCCGCCCGGCGCGAGGCCGACCAGACGGCCAGCAGCGAGATCACCGGGCCGGCGATGAGCGAGAGCGCGAGCGGCCAGTGCTCGTACCCGACCCGGAAGGTCGACGGTTCGAATCCGGCGTCGACGAGCAGCCGGCCCAGCAGCGGTGCGAGCCCGCCGCCCACCAGCAGGCCGGCGATCCCGCCCGCGGCACCGACGACGAGCGCCTCGCCGTACACCATGCGGCGGACCTGACGCCCGGTGGCGCCGACGGCGCGCAGCAGGCCCAGCTCACGGTGGCGCTGCGCGACGGTGAACGCGAAGGTGGAGGCGACCACGAACACCGTGACGAAGCCGGCGAGGGCTGCCGTGGCGGTGAGCACCTGCGTGCCGATCCAGCGGGTGCGGGCGTCGTTGCGGGGCTCCAGCGCGCCACGCGCGTCGCCGGTGAGAACCGAGCCGTACGCGCCGACGATTCCGCGAGCCGCCGTGGCGACCCGCTCAAGGTCCGCGCCCGCCACGAGCACCAGCCCGATGGCCCGGACGCCGGGCGCGAGCGTGGCAGCCACCTCGTCGGCGACATGGACGCCGGGCCCGTCGACCAGGCCGGTGACGGTGTACGGCTGCGGGCCTACCGCCGTCAGCAGGGTCACCGGCACGCCGGGGCGCAGCCCGAGTGCACGGTCCACCACCACCTCGCCGGGCCTGCCGGGCGGGTCGCCGGCGGTGAGGCGCAGTCCACCGAGTCGGGCGCTGGACCAGCCGTGCCCCTGGTGGGCGTCCTCCCGCCGTCCATCGGTGCCCGCGGGGCGGCCGTCGACGAGCGGCTGCGCGTAGAAGGTCCGGTCCGGCACGGCCGCCGCGACACCGGGCAGGGCGGCCAGCCGGCCGACGAGCCCCGCCGTCGTGGTGGCGGACCAGGGCCGCGTCGGCACGAACGAGTCGGGCGATGCGCCCGCTTCGGGGCTCTGCACCACGACCGCCGCCCGCGCGAACCGATCCGGCACCTGCGGGCGCCCGGAGGCGAGGAGCAGGGTGGCCGCCGCGACCAGCGTGACCCCGATGGACACGGCCACGAACGCACTGACCGACCGCCGGATGCTCAGCACGCCGGCCCCGTCGGCGTCGCCTCGTGCTCGGACGGGCGGTCCGCACGCTCGGCGATCCGCGCGGCGACAACCGCCGCATTGATCTCGCCGTCCAGCTCGTCGACGACGCGGCCGTCTGCGAGCAGCAGGACCCGATCGGCGTACGCGGCGGCGGCGGGATCGTGGGTCACCATCACGACGGTCTGCCCGTGGTCGTCGACGAGTGCGCGCAGCAGTCGGAGCACCTGCCGGGAGGCCGCGCTGTCCAGCGCCCCGGTCGGTTCGTCGGCGAAGACCACCGCCGGGCGGGTGATCAACGCCCGGGCCACGGCGACGCGCTGCTGCTCGCCGCCGGACAGCTCACTCGGCCGGTGCCCGGCCCGGCCGGCCAGACCCACGGCGTCGAGCGCGGCGGCGACGTCCCGAGCCGGCGGGCGGCGGCCGGCCAGGCGCAGCGGCAACTCGACGTTCTGCGCCGCGGTCAGCGTGGACACCAGGTTGAACGCCTGGAACACGAATCCGATCCGATCGCGGCGCAGCCGGGTCAGCTTGTCCTCAGCCAGGTCGTCGAGGCGGGTGCCGTCGATGGTGACGGTCCCTTCGGTCGGGCGGTCCAGCCCCGCCGCGCAGTGCAGCAGGGTGGACTTGCCCGAGCCTGAGGGGCCCATCACCGCCGTGAACGTGCCGCTCGCGAAGCCGGTCGTCACGCCGTCGAGCGCCGTCACCCGCCGGGTCCCGGTGCCGTACACCGCGCGTAGCCCCGTCAGGGTCACCGTGTGTGTGGTCATGGCCGTCACCGTGCCCGATGTACGGACTGCCGCGCGTCGTGCCGACGTGGACACTTTCCGGCCCTCCGCCGGGTGGAGACCAAGGGCCGGAACCGCCGGTACGTCGTCCTCCGGGATGACCGCCCGCGGGTGGACGCGTCGGACCCGGCCGGCCGATACCGTCGTGCGGGTGACCGCTCCCCTGCTGACCCGGCGGCTGCGGCCGGTGGACCTGTACATCGTGGACGCCGTGCTCGCCGTGGCGGTCGGCGGGCTGCTCTGCCCGTATGCGGCCCTGGAATCACCGCTGCACGGTGGCGTACGCGAGCCGCTCTGGTTGTCGGTGCTCGTCGGGATGTCTCTCGGGCTGCCGTTGGCCGTCCGGCGACGGTGGCCGGTCCCCGTCGCCGTCGTGATCAGCGGCAGCACCGCGGCCGCCCTGATCACCGGCGTGATCCCCAACTTCGCCGCTGCCGCTCCGGCGGTCGCCGTCGGTCTGTCCTTCTACACGGTGGCCGCGTCGACGGCCACCCGCCGTTCGCTGCTCAGTGCCACCGGTTGTCTCGCTCTGGTGAGCGTCGCGCTGGCGCTGACCGCTGGTGATCTCTGGTCGCGGACCGGTGCCGTTGTCTACGCCGCCGTCATGATCGCGCCTGCCTGGGTGATCGGCTGGCTTGTCCGCGAGCGACGCGCCCTCGCCGCCCGGCAGGGCGAGCATGTGGTCCGGCAGGCCGTCGCCGAGGAGCGGTTGCGGGTGGCGAGGGAACTGCACGACGTGGTCGCCCACACCTTGAGCCTCATCGTGGTGAAGGCGGCAGTCGCCAACCACGTCGCCGAGACCGACCCCCGCGAGGCGGGGGCCGCACTGCGGGTGATCGAGGAGACCGGCCGCAACGCGCTCACCGATGTACGCCGGGTGCTCGGCGTACTGCGCGAGGACACCCCGTACGCCCCGGCGCCCGGGCTGGACGAGCTGCCCGTGCTCGCCCGGCAGGCGGCGATCGGTGGGGTGGACGTTCGGCTCGACGTACGGCGGGAGGAACCGGCCGGCGCGGTGCCGGAGTCGGTGGGACTGACGGTGTACCGGATCGTGCAGGAGGCGGTGACCAACGTGGTGAAACACGCGGCGCCGGCGGCCTGCCGGGCGACGGTGACCGTCACGCCTCGCGAGGTCCGGGTCGAGGTGACCGACGACGGCCGCCGGCCTGTGCTGCCCTGCGGGGAGGGGCACGGGCTGATCGGCATGCGGGGACGGGTGACGTCGCACGGAGGTGAGTTCCACGCCGGGCCATGCTCCGGCGGCGGCTACGCGGTGACGGCGCGCGTGCCCTACCGGGTGGCCGCGTGATCCGGGTGCTGATCGCCGACGACCAGGCGCTGCTGCGCGGCAGTTTCCGGCTGTTGGTCGATTCGACGCCGGGCCTCACCACTGTCGGCGAGGCGGGCACCGGCGTGGAGGCTGTGGCGCTGGCCGCCGAGCACCGGCCGGACGTGGTGCTTATGGACGTGCGGATGCCGGAGATGGACGGCATCGAGGCGACCCGGCGGATCTGCGGCGACCCCGCCACCGCCGGCACCCGGGTCGTCATCCTGACCACGTTCGACCTGGACGAGTACGTCTACGGGGCACTGCGCGCCGGAGCCAGCGGATTCCTGCTCAAGGACACCCCGCCGGCGGAACTACTGGCCGGCATCCGGGTGGTGGCCGCGGGCGAAGGACTGCTCGCGCCGACGGTGACCCGCCGGCTCATCGACGAGTTCGCCCGTCGACCTGAGCCGACCCGGCCACTCCCGCGACGGCTGGACGGGGTGACCGAGCGGGAACGGGAAGTGCTCACGCTGATCGGCCGGGGCCTGTCCAACGCGGAGTTGGCCGCGCACCTCGGTCTCAGCCTGGCCACTGTGAAGACGCACGTCGGGCGGCTGCTGACCAAGCTGGCGGTACGTGATCGGGCGCAACTGGTCATCGTCGCCTACGAAACGGGCTTGGTCGGACCGGGCGGCCTGCGCTGAGCGAGTCGTCCTCCCGGAAAGTGCATGGATGGCGGGGCCCCTCCGTGGCTAGGCTCGGCCGTCATGACGACCCTCGGCGTGGTGTTCCGGCCCCAGAATCCACCCGAACGCCTCCGCTCCGTCGCACGCGCCGCTGACGAAGCCGGCCTCGACCAGTTGTGGCTCTGGGAGGACTGCTTCCTCGAAAGCGGCATCGCCACCGCCGCCGCGGCCCTGGCCTGGACCGACCGGCTGGCGGTGGGCATCGGGCTGCTGCCGGTGCCGTTCCGCAACGTCGCGGCACTCGCCATGGAGGCCGCCACGCTGCACCGGCTCTTCCCCGACCGGGTGCTGCTCACCGTGGGCCACGGCGTCCAGGACTGGATGGAGCAGGTCGGAGCGCGAGTGGGCTCGCCGCTGACGCTGCTGCGTGAGCACGTCGAGGCGTTGAAGGCGCTGCTGGCCGGCGAGACGGTCACGACGTCGGGTCGGTACGTCCAGCTCGACAAGGTCAAGCTGGACTACCCGCCGGTGGGCACGGCCCGGATCTACGCCGGCGCGACCGGGCCGAAGACGCGTGCTCTCGCCTGCGAGGTCGCCGACGGGATCCTGCTGACCGCCGGCACGCCTCCGCAGGAGGTGGCCGCCGTCAGGTCGACGGCCAAGGCCGTCACCGTGTACGTCCATGCCGCGACCGGCCCCGACGCCGAGGCACGCATGGAACGCGAGCTGGAGTCCTGGAACGAGTCGGACAGCTGGGACGCCACAGCGGCCGGCGACGCAGCCGACATTGCCGCTGTCGTGAACCGCTACCGGGACGCCGGAGCCGACGCCGTGATCCTGCAGCCCACCGCTGACGAACCCGACCTCGAGGGCTTCATTCGATTCACCGCACAGCAGGTCGGTCCATTGGTGCGGTAGCCGGCCGATGTCGCCCCGCGCAAGGCCTGCCCGCAGCGTCAGACGGGGGCAGGCCTCGCGCGCGGCGGTGGTCAGCTCACCGCGCTCGGACTGCCGTCGAGCGTGGGGTAGTCGATGTAGCCGCGGGCGTCGCCGCCGTAGAAGGTGGCCGGATCGGGTGTGTTGTAGGGCCCGCCGGCGGCGAGCCGGGCAGGCAGGTCGGGGTTGGCGAGGAACAGGCCGCCGAAGCTGATCAGGTCGGCGGTGCCGTCCTCGATCAGCGCGAGCTGCTCGGGGCCGGTGACCGTTCCGGGCGTGAACGGGTTGAGGATCAGCGGGCCGTCCCACCGGCGGCGCAGCTCACGGGTGAGGTCGCGGTCGTCGGCCTCGGCGATGTGCAGGTAGGCCAGGCCGAGCGGGTTGAGAGTGTCGGCCAGCGCGGTGTAGGTGTGCTGGTGTGCGTCCTCGGTGATGTCGTTGAACGGGTTGGCGGGAGAGATCCTCAGTCCGGTCCGGTGGGCGCCGATCGCGTCGGCGACCGCGCGGACGACTTCGACGGTCAGCCGCATTCGGCCGGTGACCGTACCGCCCCAGCTGTCGTTGCGCCGGTTGGCATTGGTGGAGAGGAACTGGTGCAGCAGGTAACCGTTGGCGCCGTGCACCTCCACGCCGTCGAACCCGGCGGCAACGGCGTTGCGGGCAGCGGCGGCGAAATCGCCGATGGTCGTGAGGATCTCCGCGTCGGTCAGCTCGCGGGGGGTGACGAAGTCCTGTGGGCCCTGCGCGGTGAACACCTTTCCGGCGGCGGCAACCGGTGACGCACCGACCGGGACGAGGCCCTCGGGCAGCAGGCTGGGGTGACCGATCCGGCCGGTGTGCATGAGCTGGGCGAAGATGACCCCGCCCTGGGCGTGGACGGCGTCGGTGACCTGACGCCACGCCGCGACCTGTTCGGCACTGTGCAGGCCCGGCGTACTGGGGTAGCCCTGGCCGATCACCGAGGGCTGGATGCCCTCGGTGATGATCAGAGCGGCGGAGGCCCGCTGGGCGTAGTAGATGGCGGTGTCGGCGGTCGGCGCGGCACCCGGGCCGTAGGCGCGGCTGCGGGTCATCGGCGCCATCGCGATCCGGTTGCTCAGCTTGGTGCCGGCAAGGCTGAAAGGTTCGAATGCGGTCGTCATCGTGATCTGTCCTCCGTGCAGGGGGTGGGTTGTGGCAGATGTCCCGCGAAGGGCGGGTGGCTCAGGGAATGAGGACGGTCTTGCCGGCCAGCCGACCGGCCTCGGACTCGTCGTGCACGGCGGCCAACTCGCGCAGGGCCCGCCGCTGGCCGACGTCGATGCGCAGGTCACCGGCGTCGACGCGGGCTACCAGCAGCGCGAGCTGGGCGGCGTCGCTGCGAACGAACACCCGTACCGCGCGGATGCCGCGTCCGGGCTGCTCCGGGCCCGGAGCGGTGGTGCTCACGAAGGCGCCGCCGTCGGCGACCAGATCCACGAGCTCGACGCCCTGTTCGGGAGTGATGGGCACCAGGTTCAGCACCACGTCGAACCGTTCGCCCGCCACGACGTCGGTGAGCGCGCTGGCGGTGTGGTCGACGATCCGGTCGGCACCGTAGGAGAGCAGCCGGTCGCGACTGCGCGCACTGGCGGTTGCGGTCACCTCGGCACCCGCCTGCTTGGCCAACTGGACGGCGTATCCACCGACCGCGCCACCCGCACCGTTGACGACGATGCGCTGCCCGCTGGTCAGGCCGGCGTGCTCGAACAGCGACTGCCACGCCGTCAGGCCGGCGGAGGGCAGGGCCGCGGCGTCGGCGAGTTCGCCGGTACGCGGCGCGGCGGCAAGGGCATCGGCGGGGACGACCGCGTACTCGGCGGCCGCCCCCGGCGCGGCCATCGGCAGAAACGCCAGGACCACGTCACCGACGTTCCAGTTGCCGACGCCCTCGCCTACCTCGGTGATTGTTCCGGCGATGTCGAAGTTCGGCGTGTGGGGGAAGGTCAGCGGGAAGACGTCCCGCATGTAGCCGGCGCGGATCGCCACGTCCACCGGGTTGAACGAGGTGCCGGCCACCTGGACGACCACCTCCCCGGCTCCCGCCACCGGCCGTTCGGTGTCCTCATAGGTGAGCACGTCGCTGCCGCCGTGGGAGTGGTAGCGCACTGCCTTCATGGTGTCCTCCTCAGATAACCGCTTCGAAGTCGAAGCATGGCTCGACCCTAAGTCGCTTCGAGTTCGAAGCAAAGACGCGCGAGGCGTGACACCACTCACAATGCTGCGAGTTCGAAGCAGGTAGGGTGCGCACATGACATCCACCCGCACCGCGGGGAACGGCAGCGACGACGGAGTGCCGCCGCTGCACCCCGAACAGCTGCAGACCTACTTCGCGCTCCTGGAGGCCGTCAGCCTGCTGCAACACCACGTCGAGCAGCAGCTACGCACCGAAGGCGGCATCAGCTACGTACAGTTCCAACTGCTGGCCAACCTCGCGCGGTCCGAGACGCCGCTGACCATGACCCAGCTCGCCGACGGCGTCGTCTACAGCCGCAGTGGGCTGACCTATCAGGCCGGACTGCTGGAGAAGGCCGGCCTGATCACTCGCAGCAGCTTTCCCGGCGACGAACGAGCCACCCTCGTCGCCCTGACCGACGCGGGCGCCGCCCTGTTCCGCCGGATCCTGCCCGGCCACATCGAGGTGTCGCGACTGCTGCTGTTCAACTCGCTCTCCGACGACGACGTGCGTCACCTCGGCGACATCATGACCCGGGTACGCGACCACATGCGCGCGCTGCCACCCCGCTCGGCCGCACCACGCAAGCGCCGCCCCAGGTCCACGTCGGATGCCCCAGCCCAGGCCGACTGACCCGCTCCGCCGTCAGCCCCGGACGCTCGGGCCGCCCACCCCGAACGTCACGTGAAACCCATGTGCCACAACGAGATCAACAGCGTCCGTAGTGGAATCCGTCGAGCGGGGAAGCCACCAAGGCCACCCGAGAAGTAGCTGAGTGAGTTCGTGCTACTACTCTCCGGCATTGGGGTGGAGTGCCTCGACGGCCCGCATGGCGACGTCGACGGAGGCCTGAAGATCCTCGCGGCTCGCGCCGGCCGCGGCGTGGACGGCATGCCCCTCGCTGAGCGCCATCACGAAACGGGCGAGCGCCCGGCTGTCCAGGCCGTCCGGGAGATCGCCCTCCTTCGCCGCACGGGACAGCCGTTCTTCGAGCGCCGCCTCGGTGGCCGCCCGGCCGGCGGCGAGGATCTCGGAGATGCGGGCGTTCTCCGGGGAGCAGGCCAGGCCGCCCTGGATGGAGAGGCAGCCGGCGGGGTGGCCGCCCGCGGTCAGGTTGTCGGCACTGGCGCGCAGGAAGGCTTCGATCGCGGCGTACGCGGTCGGCTGTTCGAGGGCGGCGCGCGCGTTCGCGAGGTTGGTCTCGTGGTAGCGGTCGAAGGCCCGCCTGAACAGTTCCTCCTTGCTGCCGAACGCCGCGTAGAGACTGGGCCGGTTGATGCCCATCGCCCTGGTGAGTGAGCTCAGCGACGCGCCCTCGTAGCCCTGCCGCCAGAAGACCTCGGCGGCCCGGTCGAGGACCGTCTGCTCGTCGAAGGCCCGCGGCCGCCCCGGGGTCGGAGTCTCAGTGCCCATGACTCGACTATACCGCTCGGTACAGAAGTGACCCAGCCCACGAACCGATCGGTACAGAAAGCTGTTACGGTGATCCACGAACCGATCAGTACAAAACTGCGGCACGAGGGAAGAGCATGACCATCACGTTGATCACCGGCGCGAACAAGGGCATCGGTTTCGCGACCGCCAGACAGCTTCTCGACCTGGGACACGTCGTCTACGTCGGAGCGCGCGACACCAGGCGGGGCGAGGAGGCCGCTTCGGTCCTCGGAGCGCGGTTCGTGCCCCTCGACGTCACCGACGACGACTCGGTGACCAAGGCGCTGGCGACCATCGAGGCCGACGAGGGGCGGCTGGACGTCCTCGTCAACAACGCGGGCATCGCCGAGCACGCGGTGCAGAAGCATGACGTGGACGCCGTTCCGGACCTCCGCTGGGAGGTCGAGGAACTGCTGTTCGACCGCGACCGGATCGCCGTCCGCGCGATCAACTACGGCACCCCGGTGAAGGAGTGGCTGGGCGTACCGCCCTCCGGCGCCTCGTTCGAGATCGTCGAGTACGCCATCTACAAGGTCAGCGACGGGCGGTTCGTGCAGATGACCGCCCTGCACGACTCGGCCGAGATGCTCCGGCAGCTCACCGCCGCCGCAGACGGCGACCGACGATGACAACCATCGGCATCATCGGCGCCGGTGAGGTCGGCAGCCAGCTCGCCCGCGCGGCGGTAGCGACCGGATACACGGTCGTAATCGCCAACTCGCGAGGGCCGCACACGCTGACGGACCTGGTCGCCGAACTCGGTCCGTCGGCGCGGGCGGCGTACGCGCCGGAGGCGGCGGCAGCGGGCGACTTCGCGATCGTCGCCGTGCCGCTGAAGGTCGAGAACGACATGCCGGTCGAGGAGCTGGCCGGCAAGGTCGTGCTGGACACGAACAACTACATGGTCTGGCGGGACGGGAACATCCCGGTCCTCGACTCGGGCGAGAAGACGGTCCACGAGCTGCGCCAGGAGCAGCTTCCCACGTCGAAGGTCGCCAAGGCGTTCACCCACATCCAGGCGCCACGGCTGCTCACCTCGGCCCGGCCCGCCGGGGCGCCGGACCGGCTGGCGCTCTCCGTCTCCAGCGACCACCCGGAGGCGGTCGAGCTGGTGACGCGGCTCTACGACCGGTTCGACTTCGACACTGTGGACAACAGCCCGCTGAGCGAGTCCTGGCGTACCGGCCCGGGCCAGCCGGCGTGGATCCGCCACGCACACCAGAACCGCGAGGAGTTGGCGCTCAACCTGAGGAGGGCGCGGCGGTTCGCCGCCGCCTGACTCCGCTCGGAGGCTGATGCTAGTCGGGATCGGACTGTCGGGGTCCTGGACGGTGGACGGGTTGCAGGCGGTTGTGGAATCGGCGCTGACGTCCGCAGACCGTGTGTAGCGGGCGGCTCCGGCGTGGTGCGTACCGATGGACGAGGGCGGCCCGGCGTGGAGGAGTTCCTCCACGCCGGGCCGCGACATGAGGGTCGGGTCCGGTCAGGCTGCGCAGGTGGCGGTAGCGCCCTGGCCGGTGCCGGTGCCCTGGAAACCGAAGTTGGTCGTCTGGCCGGCGCCGACCTGCCCGTTGTAGCCCACGTTCGTGAACCGGACGGTGCCGCTGGTGCCGCTGGCCTGGGCGTTCCAGGTGCCGGTGATCGCGGCGCCGCCAGGCAGCGCGACGGTCACGGTCCAGCCGTTGATGCCCGCCGAGCCGGCGGTGACGTTCACGCTGGCGGTGAAGCCGCCGCTCCACTGGTTGATCGCGACCGCTGCGGAGCAGCCGTTACCGCCGGGCGGCGGCGTGGTCGGCGGCGCGGTGGTGGGCGGTGCGGTCGTCGGCGGCGCCGTGGTGGGCGGTGCGGTGGTCGGCGGGTTGGTCGTCGGCGGCGCCGTGGTGGGCGGGTTGGGCGCGCCGTTCGCGAGGCTGAAGGCCAGGTCCGGCTGGAACGAACCGGCCGTGTAGCGGCAGCCGTCCGCCTCACCCGGCGGCTTCACCCAGAGGTACGCGTCGATGTTGGCGTCGCCGGTGTTCGTCGTCGGGTACTGCCCGATGCGCCGGTCGGTGTTGTCGTCTGCGCACCAGTCCCCGGCGGCTCCGCCGTTGCGGCTGGTGTCGATGACCTGGCGCTTGCCGGAGATGCCCATACCGTTGAGCGCGGAGATGACCGCCCGGCCGAAGTTCGCCTCGCTGGAGGTCGGGTTGAAGTTCGACACGTTGGTGAAGAACCCGTCGGCGTACTGCACGCCGGCCGCGCGCAGCCGGTTGGCCGTGTCACTGGCGCTGTTCCAGGTCGAGTGACCGCCGTCGAGGTAGACCTTGGCGTTCGGGTTGCCCGACTTGATGGTCTGGGTCGCCGTGGTGAGCGCCTGGTTGCGCGCGCTGAGTTCGCTGGGGCTCAGGCAGGTCTGGAGCGCGAGCGAGTCGGTCTCCAGGATGATCAGGACCGTCTGGTTGCCGAGCCCTCTGGCGAAGTTGGACACCCAGGTCTGGTACTGGTTGAGGTCCGGCGCGCCACCGGCGCTGGCCCCACCGCAGTCCCGGTTGGGGATCTCGTAGACCGACAGCACCGGGATCTGCTGTGCCGCGTTGGCGGCGCCGATGAACGAGGAGACCTCGGACTGGATGGTCGACGGGTTGAAGTTGGCGTACCAGCGCGCCTGCGGCTGGCTGGCGATCTTGTCGCGGATGACGGCGGCGCGGGAGTCGCCCGGGTTTGCGGCGACCCAGCGAACCACCGCCGAACTCGGGTCGCGGTAGAGCGATCCGGACACGGTGCCGGCGGACGCGCCGCCGACGGCGAGACCGACGCCGGCCGCGGCGAGCCCCGCGACCGCGGCCACGCTGATGGCCGCTGAACTGCGGCGGGACGAGAGGATAGCCACGTCGTGTTTCCTCCTGATCACATAGACGTATCTAAGTTCATGGGAGCGTTCCCACGACGGTAACGGAGGCGGGCGTCGATGCCAAGATGTGAACGCCTGCCACTGCCCCGTAATGTGGCAGCGATCGACGAGGCAGGCGTGGGAGGAAGACCAGGCATGACGGCGCTACCGGGCCAGCAGGCGAGCTCGTCGGTCGCCGGGCAGCCCGCCGACGAGGATCTACGGGCGCTGTTCGGGCAGTCCATCGCCGTGTTCGCGGCGCTTGCCGGGCCGACGCACGTGGTGGAGGCGGCGAACCCGGCGTTCTTCGCCGCCATCGGCGAGGAACGCGCCCGTACCGGGGTCGCCCTCGCCGAGTTGATGCCGGAACTGGACGGCCAGGGCTTCATCGCCCTGCTGGACGAGGTCTACCGCACGGGCGAGGCCTACACCGGCCACGACGCCCGGATCATGCTCGGCACCGGGTCGCAGGCGCGGGAGGCGTTCTTCGACTTCACCTACGAGGCACGCCGCGACGCCACCGGCACGGTGACCGGGATCCGCGTGATCGGGGTGGAGACCACACAGGTCAAGCACGCGCAACGGCTGATGGCCGAACACCGCGCCATGCTGGAGCAGATCGCCCGGCAGGCACCCCTGACCGAGGTGCTCGACGGGATGGCCCGCTGCATCGAGAACCTCGCGCCGCAGGAGGTGCTCGTCTCCGTCCTGCTCGCCGACGCGGACGGCCGGCACCTGCGCCACGGCGCCGCGCCGAGCCTGCCCGACTTCTACAACGAGGCCATCGACGGGATCGCCACCGGTGAGGGTGTCGGGTCGTGCGGCACCGCCGCGCACCGGCGGGAACCGGTCGTCGTCACCGACATCGCCACCGACCCGTTCTGGGCCGACTTCCGTGACCTGGCCGAGCGGGCCGGGCTCGCCGCCTGCTGGTCCACGCCGATCCTGGCGCGTGACGGCAGCCTGCTCGGCACGTTCGCCATGTACCACCGCACCCCGCGTGTCCCGCGCGACGCCGACCTGGCCCTCGCCCGGGTCTTCACCGGCACCGCCGCCCTGGCCATCGAACGTCACCACATCGAACAGGCGAAGGCCGAAGCGGACGCCCGGGCCCGGGCCGCCCACGACGAGCTGGCCCGGGTGGTGCGGGCGGAACGGGAGCTACGGGCCGAGGCGGAACAGCGCGCCGCCGCGGCGGCGGAACTCACCGCCCGGCTGCGCGCCGCGGCCGCCGCGCAGGCCGCCACTCCCCGCCCCGAGCAGTGTCAGCTCGGCGGCGGCGACGGCTGCACGGCACCCGCCGAAATCAAGATCGCCGATTCGTGGGGCGACTCGGCGTGGGGCTGCCCGCCGCACGTCGAGGAGGCGATCATCAACGTCCGTTCGGTCTTCATCGCCAACGAGGAACTGGGCGGCCTGTCCGCCTACCTCAACCGCTGACGTGACCGCGCCCGGCGGTCACGTCGGGCACCGGTGCGCACGGCCGGGGCAGCCGCCCGGGTGAAGGTTCAGCGTCGGGCGGGCTCGCCGGCCGGCTCGCGAGCGGGACGCGCAGCGTCGAACGGGCTGCGCAGGCGGGTCATGGATTCGGCGCTGACGTCCGCGACCGGACTGGGCGCGTCGTCGGTGGCCCCGAGCCCTTCCACACGGAAGGGGTTCGGGGCGAACGTGTCGTCGGGCACGAGGTGCTCCAAGGGAATCTGCACGGCAGCGCTCGACTCAGTCATCGCGGCTGGGAAACCGTGGGAGAAGCAAGGGGTGGCGATCATCGGTACCCCGCGTCGTCAGCCTAGCGCGCATCGGCCGACCGGGCCCGTCACGGTCGAAATCGGCGACGTCCTCAGAGCTGGACGACGTGGCCCACCCGGGGCGGCGTACGGCCCGCGAGCACGTCGAGCCACGCGTCCCGCAGCGCCTCCGGGCCGGTGCCGACCCGCACGTCGAGCCATCCGCTCACCACCTGGGAGAACCGCTGCCAGGCGTCGGCGAACCGCTCGTCGAGGCCGGTCCGGCCCCAGTCCTGGCTCCGCTTGCGGATGCGCACCGGCGCGAAGAAGACCTCCCCGGCGGCACCCGCGTTGGGCGTCTGCTGGGTGAGACCGACGGCGATGTCCCGGACGAGCAGGTCACCGAGGTGCGCGCGCAGGGCGGCGCGGGTCGTGGGTGAGCCGGAGAGGTCGAGGTAGACGGTCGGAATCGCGTCGAGCGTGCCGATGTCGTCGTAGGAGAGGACCTCGTCGTAGCAGCCCAGCGACCGGGTGAAGGCGAGGTTGCCCCGCGAGGTCAGCCCGATCAGGCGCGGGCCGCGGCCGTGCAGTTCGAACGCGGTGGCGTACGCCGTCTTGCTCGACGCCGACGACAGCACCAACGAACGCGCCCCGTAGCCGTCCTCGTCGATCACCTGGTCGGCGAGCATGAACGAGGTGAAGAACAGTGGCCGGAACAGGATGAGCAGGTCCTCCTGCTCCGCCCGGTACGCGGGATCGCCGTCGGTGGACCGGTAGGCGTTGTACGGCGAGGGCAGGCCGGCCCGGTGCGTGCTGGCGTCGCGGAATCCGGACTCGTCCACCCGGTCCGGGCGTACCACCAGGTGACCGGCGGGCGGCAGGTAGCCGTAGACCCGCCGGCCCGGCTCGACTCCCGACACTGTGGATGCAACGACCTCGGCGAAGCCCCACAGCGGCGGAAGACCCCACCCACCGTCGAGCCCTCGGGGCTCCGGCGGGAAGAACTCCCAGTAGCGCATCGCCTCGCCGAGCACCGCGTACGTGACGTTGTTGGCGGTCAGGCCGACGCGGTCCACGCGTAGCAGCGCCTCCCCGTCGGCGAGGTCGGGCACCGCGCCGTCGACGAGTGTGGTGCGAGCGAGGTCGTCACGGGCCACAGCGAACGTCCACGAGTCAGCCATGGCCTGACGCTAGGCAGACGCGGAACTCCAGACAAGTGCACTGGGAGTGCAAAATCCCACTCGGCCGCGTCGTTGCGCGCCACCGGTTCAGAGGTAACGAACACCGGTCAGCTCCGCCGCCGCAGCCCAGAGGCGTTTTCCGACGGCCGGGTCGGCGGCCTGCCGGCTGAGCCGCGCCTCGGTGACCGGACCCCAGGTCTCGAAGAACCGGGACGGACCGAAGAACTGGCCGCCGCGTACCTCCGGGTCGGTCGCGGCCCGCAACTGCGGCAACACGCCCCGCTCGACCGGCTGGGTGGCGAGCGATCCGAGCCGCCCGATCATCCGGCCGAGCCGGCCGCGGTGTTCCCAGGCGCGCGGCGTGAGGTTGCTGCGGGTGAGGCCGGGATGCGCCAGCGCACTGACGACCGGCGACCCGGCCGCGCGCAGGCGGCGGTCCAGTTCGACGCCGAAGACCGTGGTGGCGAGCTTCGACCGGCCGTACGCGGCAGAGGCCCGGTAGTCGCGCTCGGACATCAGGTCGTCGAAGTCGAGCCGCGCGTTGCGGTGGGTGAGGGAGCTGAGGCTCACCACCCGCGGCGCCCGCGCCCCGGCGAGCGCGTCCAGCAGCAGGCCGGTCAGCGCATACGGACCCAGCATGTTGGTGGCGAACTGCAGCTCGAAGCCGTCGGCGGAGGTACGGCGCGGTCCGAGCAGCACCACACCGGCGTTGTTGACCAGCAGGTCGATCGTCGGGTGGTCGGCGGTCAGCTTCGCGGCGAACGCGCGTACCGATTCGAGCTGGGCCAGGTCCAGCTCGCGTACCTCGGTGTCGCCGCCGATGCGGCGGGCGGCCTCCCGGCCGGCGACGGTGTTCCGCACGGCCAGTACGACGTGGGCGCCGCGGCGGGCCAGTTCGGTGGCGGTGACCAGGCCGAGGCCCGAGTTCGCGCCGGTCACGACGGCGACCCGGCCGCGCTGGTCGGGGATGCGATCGGTGGTCCATCCGGTCATCTGCTGCTCCTCGGGTACGGCGGTTCGCGATCAGCGATGACGCTAGGAGCGATCCGGGCGGTCTCGGTCGTTCGCGTTTGCCTAGGTCCGCGGGACCTACCCTGGGCGTGCGGCGTCGCGGCAGACTGGCGGCATGAGCAGCCCACATCCGTACGCACGCGAACTGGGCGCCTTCCTGCGCGCCCGACGTGGCCGGCTGCGCCCGCGCGACGTCGGCCTGGAGCCGGGCGGGCGGCGCAAGGTGACCGGCCTGCGGCGGGAGGAACTGGCCCTGCTGGCCGGGCTGAGCACCGACTACTACCAGCGGATGGAGCAGGGCCGGGAGGTACGCCCCTCCGACGACGTCCTGGACGCGCTCGCCAGCGCCCTCGGGCTGGACGACACCGAACGCCGGCACCTGTTCACGCTGGCCCGGGCCGCCCGGCGGCCGGTGCCCGCCCGTGTCGACCACGGTCCGGAGCGGGTGCCGGACGGCACCCGACGGCTGCTGCGGGTGATGGACACCCCGGCGGTCGTCCTCGGCCGGCATCTGGACCTGCTCGACTGGAACCCGATGGCGCAGGCGCTGCTCGGTGACCCGGCGGACCTCCCGCCCGGCCGGCTCAACATGCTCCTGCTGCTGTTCGACGACGTGCTGACCGGGGGACGGAGCTGCCCGGACTGGGAGCGGCAGGCGCTGGACTACATCGGGATGATGCGCGCCGCCGTCGCCGACGACCCGACCCATCCCCGCGCCACCGCGATCGTCGGCGAGCTGAGCATCCGCAGCGCGGAGTTCCGGCGGCTGTGGGCACGGCACGACGTCCGCGCCTCGGTCAGCGGCACCAAGACGTTCCGGGTGCCCGGGCTGGGCGACATCGTCCTGGACTGGGACACCTATCCGCTGCCGGGCAGCCCCGGCCCGGTCGTGCTGGTCTTCACCGCCGAGCCGGGCAGCCCGGACGCTGACCGGTTACGGCTCCTGGCGTCGTGGCGCGCGACCCGCCCGGCGTCCGCCGACGTCCACCCGGCCTGATCCGGTCACCGTCCCCGGTTGAGGCCGACGATCGCGCCGTTGAGGGCGGTGGCGAAGAGGGTCCACGCGACGTACGGGGCGAGCGCTGCCCCGGCGGGGCGGTCGGTGCGCGCCGCGCGGCGCAGCAGCACCAGATTGGACGCGTTGAGCGCGGCGATCCCGGCCAGCGCGGCGCCGGGCTTGCGGGCGCCGAAGAACAGGGCGCTCCAGCCGGCGTTGAGCGCCAGGTTGAGCGCGTAGTCGCGGGCGAAGGCGGCGCGCTCGGGCCCTTCGGAGCGGTCCAGCGCCCGGGCGCCGGCCACCGCGATCAGCCCGTACAGCGGGGTCCAGACCAGGGGGAACGCGGCCGACGGCGGCTGCCAGGCGGGCTTGCGCAGGCGGCGGTACCAGCGCGACGAGGTGCCGGTGGAGGTGGCGGCGGCGCCCGCGGCGGCGGTCGCGGTGACTGCCGCAGCGGTCTTGACCAGGGTCGGTACTCGCATCCCGCTCAGCTACCCGGCCAGCGGCGACTCAACCCACCACCGCCGGAAGATCCACTTCCGGATACGCCCCGATGCACAGATCCTTCACCGTCGCGCCGAGAGTCGTAGACAACTTTCACCACCGTCGATAGCCTCTCCATTCAGTGACAGATGTCGATAAGGAGGCTCCATGCGACGGCTCATGCTCTCCTGCGCCCTAACGGCCATCGGTGCCTGGGCGGTGGCGCCGGCACCCGCCACTGCGGCACCTCGCGCGACACCCGGACCCGTCGCCGACGCCGTGACCGCGAAACTTCTCGGCTCGGCCGACGCGGCCACCGCCCGCACGGCGGACGCGCAGCAGGCCCGGATCACCGTCACCCGCGCGAACGGCCGGTGGGCCTTCGGCACCGCCGTGCTGCCGGCGGACCGGGCCGCGGACGCGCACCCCACCGGTTCGGTGTTCCTCGCCCGGGCCGACGCCAAGGGCTGGACCGTCGCGTTCGACGGGGAGGCCGCGTTCGGCGACCTGGCCGCCACGTCGCCGCTGGTGAGCGCGACCGAGAAGGCCGTCTTCACCACGCCCGTCACACCGATGTACGCGGGCGGAGACTTCCGCACCGGCATGGCCCTGCCGTTCGCGGTGGGGCAGACGTGGACGCTCACCTCGGGGCCGCACGGCTGGGGCGGCGCCGCCGCGCCGTGGAGTTCGGTGGACCTCGCCGGTGGCGACCAGGTGGTCCGGGCCGCGCGGGCCGGAACCGCGTACACGATGTGCACCGGCTGGATCCGGGTCATCCACGACCGCGGCTACTCGACCGACTACTACCACCTGTGGAGCAGCATCTCCGTGAACGGCGCGGGCGTCTCCCAGGGCACGGTCCTGGGCAACACCGGCACCGACGTCACCTGCGGCGGTTCCGCCACCGGCCGGCACGTGCACTTCGGGCTGCGGCAGAACTCGGCGTACGTCCCGATCGCCGGGCACGGCATCGGCAAGTGGGACTTCGTCAGCGGCGCCGCGGCGTACCAGGGCGGCGCCCGGCACGGGTCCGCCTACGTCGGCGGCGGTGGCGGCGTCTACAACTACGGCGCGCTCGGCTTCAACCAGGGAGTCGTCGACGCCAACGGCGGCGGCACGCTGACCCGGCGCTCCGGCCCCGGAACGGGGTACGGCGCCCTCGGGTCGGTGGCCGACGGCGCCACCGTCACCGTCTCCTGCTCCGCCAACGGCACCTCGCACACCGGCCGCTACGGCACCACCGCCCTGTGGGACCGGCTCAGCGACGGCAGCTGGGTGTCCGACGCCTACCTCTCCACCGGCGTGAACGGGCCGATAAACGGCTGGTGCTGACCGTGCGCGTGGATCATGGCACTGCTACCTTCCGGACGCATGGACGACTCCCCTCGCTGGTACCGCCCGGCCCCCGACATGCTGCTCACGGTCGGCAGCGCCACCGCGCTGCTCGGCTACCTGATCCCGTGGTTCCGCGCCAGCCGCCGCCACCAGTGGTCGTACTCGGGCTGGGCCTACCTGGAGACCGAGGGCGGCTGGACCTGGCTGGTCGTGGTGTCCCTGGTGATCGCCGTCCTGGCCGGCCTCTGGGCCGGGCGGAGCGTGGCGTGCGCCAAGCTCGCGATCGGCGCGGCGGTGGCCGGGATGTTCCTCGCCAGTGCGGTGGTCGCGGTGAGCCTGGGCGCGCTGCCGGAACGCGACAGCATCAACTGGGTCGGTGAGCTGCCGTTCGAGATGGGGATGCCGCTCATGGCGGTCGGATTCGGGGCCGTCGTCGCCGGGGCGCGGGGCACCGTACGCCGCCCCGCCGAGGAGTGACGCGACGTCACGCCGCCGGCAGGTCCACCACCCGGGTGGCCCAGCGGGCCATCAGCGCCGGGTCGTGGGTGATGACCAGGACCCCGGCGCCCTGCCGGCGCTGGTAGTCGGTGACGACGGCGGCGACGTGCGCCTGGGTGGAGGCGTCGAGCATCGCTGTCGCCTCGTCGCAGAGCAGGTAGTCCGGCCGGTGCACCAGGGCGCGGGCCAGGCAGGCGCGTTGCAGTTGCCCGTCGCTCACCGCGTGCGGGCGGCGGGTCAGCAGGTCGGGCGTCAGTCCGACCAGGTCGGCCAGCTCCGCCGCGCGGGCCGCCGCCTGCTCGCGCGGTGTGCCGGTGGCACGTAGCGGCTCGGCGACGATGTCGGCGAGGCTGAGCCGCGGGTCGGTGGCGGCACGCGGGCTCTGGAACAGGACCGCCACGCGGGTGCGCAGTTCCGCCGGCAGGCGGTGGCGGACGCCGCCGAGCGGTCGCCCGTCGATCGCCACGTGACCGCTGTCCGGGGCGTGCAGCAGGGCGAGGACGCGGGCGAGCGTGGACTTGCCGCTGCCCGACGGGCCGCGCAGCCCGACCGTCTCACCGGGGGCGATGTGCAGGTCGACCCGGTCGAGGACGCGCTGCCCGCCGTACGCGACGGAGACCTGGTGCGCGGCGAGCCCGGCGGCCGGCGCGTCGCCCGGGGCGGCGGCGCCGGTGGTGCCGGGAACCGTGACCGTCATGCCGGTACCTCCTCGCGCAGCGGGTGGTGGCAGGCGACCCGGCCCGCGCCCTCGGCGTCGAGACGGGGCACTGTCGCGCAGGTGTCGGTGGCGCGGGCGCAACGCGGGGCGAAGGCGCAGCCGCCGGGCAGGTCGGTGAGCGCCGGCGGGTGGCCCGGCACCGGCACGAACGCGCGGTCGGGCAGCGCGTCGAGCAGCCCGGCGGTGTACGGGTGGGCCGGGTCGTCGAACAGCGCCTCGGCCGGGCGATGCTCGACGATGCGGCTGGCGTACATCACCGCGACCGTGTCCGCGACGCGGCGCGCGGCGGCCAGGTCGTGCGTGATGAGCAGGACGGCCGCGCCGGTGTCGCAGCGGCGGCGCAGCAGGTCCAGCGTGTGATCGACGAGCGGCCGGTCCAGGCCGGTGGTGGGTTCGTCGGCGAGCAGCACCGGCGGGTCCGGTGCGAGAGCCAGCGCGGTGGCGAGCCGCTGGGCCATGCCGCCGGAAAGCTCGTGCGGGAACCGGTCCAGGTCGGCCGGGTCGAGACCGACGTCGGCGGCGATCCGGTCGGCGGCGGCCTGCGCGTCGCGGCGGGCGTGCCCGTGCGCGCGCAGCGTCTCCTCCAGCAGCTTCCGCCCGGTACGCACCGGGGTGAGCGCGGTGGCGGGACTCTGCGGGACCAGGCCGACGCCCCGGCCGCGTACGTGCCGGGCGAGGTGCCGCTCCCCCGCGCCGATCAGGTCGACCTCGGCGCGGCCCGGCGCGTGCAGGCGGGCATGCCCGGTGACCGTGGCGTTGCGGGGCAGCAGGCCGAGCAGGGCGTGCGCGAGGACGGACTTGCCGCACCCGGACTCGCCGACCACCGCCAGCAGCTCGCCGGGCCGCAGCGTGAGGCTCAGGTCGGTGACGGCGTGCACGAGCGCGTCGCGCAGCCGGAAGCGGACGGTCAGCCCGTCGACTGTCAGCAGCGCCGGGGCGGTCACAGGTGCAGCTCCGCCCGTACGCGCGGGTCGAGGCGGTCACGCCACCGGCCGGTGAGCACGGCGAGCGCCAGCGTGGCCGCCACGAGCAGGAGGCCGGGGACGATGCTGGCCCACCAGGCGCCGGTGAGCAGCGACCGCTGCCCGTCGTTGATCATGTTGCCGATCGAGGCGAGGTGCGGCGGCAGGCCCAGGCCGAGGAACGACAGCGCGGTCTCGTGCCAGACGGCGTGCGGCACCATCAGCGTGGTCGCCAGCGCCAGGCGCGGCAGCACGTGCGGCAGCAGGTGCCGGGTCAGCACCCGGACCCGCCCGGCACCGCCGGAGATCGCGGCGTCGACGAACGGCCGGTTCCGCAGGCTGAGCAGCTCGGAGCGGACGATCCGGGCGGTGGACAGCCAGTGCGTCAGCGCGATGGATGCGATCACCGCGCCGAGGCTGGGCCGCAGCATCGCCACGATGAAGATGCCCAGCAGCAGGTGCGGCAGCGCGGCGACGGTGTCCACGACGCGCATGAGCGCCCGGTCGACCCAGCCACCGACGCTGCCGGCGACGGCGCCGACCAGGCCGCCGATGACCGCCGCGACGAGCGCGGCGACCGCGCCGACGAGCAGCGAGACGCGCAGGCCGTAGAGGCTGCGCAGAGCCACGTCGCGGCCGAGGTCGTCGGTGCCGGCCAGGTGCTCCGGCGAGGGCGCGAGGCGGGTACGGGAGAGGTCGACGGCGCTCTGGTCAAGTGGCCACAGGAGCGGGGCGAGCAGCGCGGCGGCGACGACACCGGCGAGCACGACGACGGCGACGGTCGTGCCCACACTGCCGGGGCGGCGCAGGCGCCGGACGCGCGCGGGGAGGGCGAGGTCAGTCATCGAGGCGTACCCGGGGGTCGGCGGCGGCGTAGGCGAGGTCGGTGAGCAGGTTCGCGGTCAGCACCACGACGGTGGTGGCCAGGGTCGTGGCCGCGAGCAGCGGGAAGTCGGCGCCCAGCGCGGCCTCGACGGTGACCGCGCCGAGCCCGGGCAGGGAGAACACGGTCTCCACCAGGACCGCGCCGCCGACGAGTTCGGGCAGGTGCGTGCCGACCAGGGTGAGGAACGGCAACAGCGCGGTACGCAGCGCGTGTCCGAACAGGACGACCCGGCCGGGAAGTCCTCGGGCGCGGGCGGCCAGCACATGGTCGTCGCGCAGGCTCTCGGCGACCGCGTCACGGACGAACAGGACGAACCACGGCGCCTGGGAGATCGCCAGCACTGTCACCGGGAGCACCAGGTGCCGCGCCACGTCCGCCGGGTCGGTGCCGGTGGCGGTGATGTCGGTGAGCCCGCCCGCGGGCAGCCAGCCGAGGCTGAGGGCGAACACGGCGATCGCCGCGAGGCCGATCCAGAACACCGGCATGGACTGCACGGCGTACGCGACGGCGCGCAGCGCCCTGTCGAACCAGCCACCACGGCGGTACGCGGCGAGCGTGCCCAGCAGGACGCTCGCCACCAGCACCAGGGCGAGCGCGGTGCCGACGAGCAGCAGCGTCCACCCGGCCCGGGCGGCGAGCACCGAGGTGACCGGCTCGTGCCGGCTCGTCGACCAGCCCAGGTCGCCGCGCAGCAGGTTGCCGATCCAGCGGGCGTACTGCACCGGCAGCGGGTCGTCGACGCCCCAGTTGGCGCGGATCTGCGCGAGGTTCTCCTCGCTCGTGGTGAACGCCGCCGCGCCCGCGTACTGCTGGGCCGGGTCGATCGGGGAGGCGGCACCGAGGGCGAACATGCCCATGCTGGTGGCCGCCAGCACCGGTACGGCGACCAGCAGCCGCCGCCGGATCACGACGCCCGCCCCGGCCAGTCGCCGCCGGCCGGTCACGATTCTTTCGTCCAGGTGTGCACGTTCCACCAGATGCTGTTGGCGACGTCGTGCTCGTGCGGCTCGACCCGCGGCGTCACCCCGGTCACGGCGTCCTTCAGCACGTAGGTGTGCTGGAGGTAGGTGAGGAACACCCACGGCACGTCGGTGGCGAGCTGCTTCTGGAACGTGGCGTACGCGGCCTTGCGGGCGGCCGGGTCGGCGCTGTCCCGGCCGTCCTGCAACGCGGCATCGGTGACAGTGGACCGGTACGAGCCGGGGTTGAAGAAGCCCTGCCCGGCGAAGGCCGAGCTGAACAGCTTGTAGGAGACGAAGTCCGGGTCGTACGGGGTGCCGTAGCCCATGATCAGAGCGTCGTTCTTCATCCGCGGGGTGATCGCGTCCCAGGTCAGCCCCTCCGGCGTGACCTTGATGCCGACCTTCTTCGCGTCGGCGGTGACGGCCAGCGCGAGTTCCTTGCGCAGGCTGTCGGTGGCCGGGTACATGAGCGCGAACGCGGCCTGCCGCCCGTCCTTGACGCGGATGCCGTCCGGGCCGGGCTTCCACCCGGCGGCGTCCAGCGCGGCGGTGGCCGCGGCCACGTCGGCGGCGGGCTGGCCGGCGATCGACGGCTCCGCGTATTCCGACGTGGGCGGCACCGGCCCGAACGCGGGCTCGCCCGCACCGCCGAGCACCCCCGTCACCATGGCCTGCCGGTCCACGGCGACGTTCAGCGCCCGCCGGATCGCGAGGTCGCCGGTGACCGGGTGGCCCATCGGCAGCATGACGCCCCGGTAGTCGGCGGTCGGCACCTTGTGCACCCGGTAGCCGCCCCGGCCGTCGAACCCGGAGGCGAGCTTCGGCGCCAGCTCCGCCGCGTCGAACTCGCCGGCCCGCATCCGCTGGGCCCGCACGTTGTCGTCGGCGACGAACGCCACCACCACGCCGGAGTTCGCCGGTTTGCCGTCCCAGTACGTCTCGTTCGCCGCGAGCACGAGCCGGTCACCAGGGGTCCAGGAGGTGAACCGGTACGGGCCGGTGCCGACCGGCTCGCGGTTGAACGCGGCCTTGTTGACGTCCTGCCCGGCGAACGCCTTCGCCGGGACGATCCCCAGCGCCAGCCGTTGCAGGAACGGCGCGTACGCGTACTTCAGGGTGAACACGACTGTCGCCGGGTCGGGCGCGGCGACAGAGGCGAGCATGTCCAGATCGGAGCGCAGCGTCGAGTCGACGCCCGGATCGAGCACCGCCTGGTAGGTGAACACCACGTCCTGGGCGGTCAGTGGGCTGCCGTCGTGGAACAGCACGCCCTCGCGCAGCTTCGCGGTGACCGTCTTCCCGTCCGCCGAGACGGTGGGAAGCTCGCGGGCCAGGGCGGGCACCAGTTCGTTGCGGGCGTCCCGGGCGACCAGCCCGTCGAAGATCAGCGACGCGCCGTCGACGCCGTAGTTGAGCACCGGGTTGAGCGTGTCCGGCTCGCCCGCCGTGGCGACCACCAGCGTCCCGGCGTTGTTCGTTCCGCCGGTCGACGCCGTGGGCGACGAGCAGCCCGCGACGGCGAGCAGGGCGGCGGCGAGCATCGCGGCCACGCGTACGGGCTTGGGCTTGATCGCCACCGGCAACCCCTCGAACTCGTCCTGCGGCAGGGCGGGCGCTCCGGCGAAGAACAGATCATCGCGTGCCCGAGCGCCCGCCCGCTTCTGCCACTATTCGGTAGTTGCCAAGCATATGCAATAGAGGGCCATTGACGGTGTGCGGCCCTCCGAGCGCGACGTCCGCTCGTAAGGCGGCCGCGCGGCGCGCTGAATATGCTCAGAGCATGGAGGACAGCGAGCAGGCGGTGCTGGCCGGGATGTTGCAGGCGGCCGAGGACGCCGCCCCCGTGCAGGCGGTCGAGGCCGTCACCGGCGCCATCGCCACGGCGTTGGACGCGCGCGGCGTCTCGCTGCTGATCGCCGACCTCAGCGGCCGTGCGCTGGTCCGGCTGACCCACCAGCCGGCCGCCGGTGGCCCCGGCCGCCGCCAGGGCGAGGAGTCCGCCGAGATTCTCCCGTTCGACGGCGGGCCCTACGAACAGGCGCTCCGTCAGCAGACTCCCCGGGTCGTCCCCGGCGACGGCACCTGGACCGTCGTGGCACCGGTCACCGACCGCGGAGAGGCCATCGGCCTGCTGGAGATCGACCTGCCCGACGAGCCGGACGAGGACGCGGTGGCCCGGATCGCCCGCGCGGCGCACGCGCTGGCGTTCGTCGTCATCGCCAACCGCCGCCACACCGACCTGTTCGAGTGGGGGCAGCGGACCACCCCGTTCAGCCTCTCCGCCGAGATCCAGCGCCGTCTGCTGCCCGCCTCGTTCACCTGCGAGGGCGGCGCCTTCACCCTCTCCGGCTGGCTGGAGCCCGCCGCCAGCGTCGGCGGGGACACCTTCGACTACAGCCTCGCGCGGAACCTGCTGCACCTCAGCGTCACCGACGCGATGGGCCACGGCGTGGCGAGCGCGCTCACCGCCACCCTCGGCGTGGGCAGCCTGCGCAACACCCGCCGGCGCGGCGGCAGCCTGATCGCCCAGGCCGAGGAGGCGAACCGGGCCGTCGCGGAGCACGCGAACGTACGCGGCGCGTACGTCACCGCCGTGCTGGGCCGCATCGACCTCACCACCGGCCGCTGTGAGCTGCTGAACGCGGGACACGTCCCACCGCTGCTGGTCCGGGACGGCCGGGTCCTGCCCGTGGAACTGCCCGGCAACTTCCCGCTCGGCATGTTCCCCGGCGAGAGCTACCGCAGCGGAGAGCTGGCTCTGCTGCCCGGCGACCGGCTGGTGGTGGTCACCGACGGCATGCGCGAACGCAACGCCGCCGACCTGGACCTGCCCGGGGAACTGCTGCGCCTCGCCCACCTGCATCCCCGCGAGGCGGTGCGGGCGCTGTCCGACGCGGTGCTGGCAGCCGCCGGGCCGGTCCTGGACGACGACGCGACGCTGCTCGTCGTCGACTGGTACGACGGCCACGGGCCACGCCGCAGCACCGCCGGCGCCGACACCGCCCGCGTCAGCCCGGACGAGGAACGCTCAGCGCACCGCCGTGGGTGAGCCGTCCTCGGCCTCCCGTACCGTGCCGAACAGCGGGATGACGCGGTCCACCGAGGTGATCGAGAAGACGTTGCGGATCGACTGGCGCACGACGGCCAGACCGAGCCACCCGTCGCGCTCCCGCAGGTTCTTGTAGACGAGCACCAGTGCGCCCAGGCCGCTGGAATCCACGAAGCCGACCCGGGTCAGGTCGACGATCACCGTCCGCGCACCGCCCTCCACCACCTCGAGCAGCCGGTCACGCAACTGCGGTGCGGTGGCCATGTCCAGATCGCCGTCGACCTCGACCACCGGGCCGACACGCCCCTGCCGGGTCGTCACCGAGAACTCCACCACTCCCCCTCCACCGCGTACCCGTCGCTACCCGACACCGTGCCAGAAAGCGGCCCTGATCGCCTCCCGTGGGTGCGTGGCGGCTCAGCCGGTCTTCCCGTGAAGTGGTGGAGGACACCTCAGTGCCGATCCGGTCACGCCGCCGTCTCGGTGCCGGTCCGCCGCACCGGCGCGGGGATCCGCAGCTCGGCGGCGGCCCGGCGCTCGGCGAGGCGTACCGCCAGCCGCATGGCCAGGCCGGCGACCACGAACAGCCCGCCGAGCACCAGCCAGCCCGGGGTGCCCCAGCCGAGCAGCAGCGAGGTCAGCAGCGCCGGGCCGAGCATCCGGGCCAACTGCGGCGCCATGGCGAAGAAGCCCTGGTACTGCCCCTGCCGGTCGGGGCGGGCCAGGGTGAAGCCGACCTCCCAGCCGCTGGCCGCCTGCACCATCTCGCCGAACACCTGCACCAGGGCCGCGCCGAGCAGCACCGCCGAGGCTACCCACGCGCCGCCGACCATCCCGGACACCGCGTACGCGCCGCAGGCGACCAGCAGCACCCAGCCGGCGTGCCCGCTGGCCCGGGCCGCCGTGCCCGGATCGGTCACCCGGCGGGCCACCCGGACCTGCCACAGGACCACGCACAGCATGTTGACGGTGAGCACGATCGCGCCCATCGGCGCCGGGGCGTCGGTCCGCTCCGCGATCCACAGTGGCAGCGCCAGGCTGAGCAGCGGCATGTTCAGGCACATCACCGCGTTGAGCAGCGTGATCAGCGCGTACGGGCGATCGCGCAGCACGGCCAGCCGGCCCGGCTCGGGTCCGGCCGGGACCGGCGCCGCCTCGGGCAGCCGACGCACCAGCAGGGCGGCGGCCAGGAAGCTCGCCGCGTCGAGCGCGAAGGCCGACAGGTACGCCGGGCTGGAGTCCGCCCAGAGCACGAGCGCGCCCAGTCCGGCCCCGGCGGCCAGGCCGGCGTTCGAGACCGACTGCAACCGCGCGCGTACCGCCGTGCGCCGCGCGGGCTCGATCAGCCCGACCAGCAGCGCCTGCCGGCTGGCGGTGAGCCCGGCCTGGCAGACGGCGTAGCCGCAGGCGAGCAGCACGAACAGCGGGAAGGAACGGATCACGAGGAAACCGCCGAGCGCGGCGGCGGTCGCGACCGCGAAGACGCCCGTCATCCGCCGTGCGCCGTAGCGGTCGGCCAACTGGCCGGCGGGCACCCCGGCGAGGATGCCCGTCGACCAGCCCACGGTGAGGGCGATCCCGACCTGCGCCGGGGACAACCCGACCACCCGGATGAAGAACAGCGCCGAACAGGCGTAGAACGCGCCGTCGCCCACCGAGTTGGCGAGCTGCGCCAGGCTCAGCACCCGGACCCGTCGGCCGGTGTCGACATCGGTCATTGCCCGCCCCCGTTCGCCGATCTCCTTCACTCCATCCAAGACCTGCGAATTGGCTCACAGAAGCGCCGATTCCGGGCTATTTGATTGGGCCAATGTAGTGTCGTCGCGGTGGACGTACACGTCAGCCTGGCTGGGCCCGGCGACCGCGCCACCCGGATCCACAGGCAGTTGCTGGAGGCGGTCCTGGACGGCCGCCTGCGGCCCGGCGACCGACTGCCACCGACCCGCGAGCTGGCCCGGCGGCTCGACGTCTCCCGCAACACGGTCGCCGTCGCCTACGAGCGGCTGGCCGCCGAGGGCCTGCTCACCGCCCGGGTCGGCGCGGGCACGTTCGTCGCCGACGAGCTGGTCGCCCGCGCCCGGCCGCGTCCGGCACCGGCCGGTGGGGTACGCCCCCGCGCGTTCTGGGCGTCCGCCGAGCCGGCCCCCACCGCCGCGCCCCGCCCGGGTCACGACTTCCGGGCCGGCACCCCGGACACCGGGCTGTTCCCGCTGGCCACCTGGCGGCGGCTGGTCGCCGGGGAACTGCGTGGCGCGACGATCCGGGGCGGTTACGCCGACCCGGCCGGGCACGAGGGCCTGCGTACCGCCGTCGCCCGGTACGTGGGGCTCGCCCGCGCGGTACGGGCCGCGCCGGAGGACGTCGTCGTCACCCAGGGCGCGCAGCAGGCGCTGGACCTGATCGCCCGGGTCGTGCTCGAACCGGGCGACCGGGTGGCGGTGGAGGATCCCGGCTATCCCCCTGCTCGGCGGCTGTTCGCCGGCCACGGCGCGCGGGTCGTGCCGGTGCCCGTCGACGACGAGGGGATCGACGTACGTGCGCTGCCCGGGGACGCGCGGCTGGTCTACGTCACCCCGTCCCACCAGTTCCCGCTGGGCGTCCGGATGTCACCGGCCCGGCGGGCGGCACTGCTGGACTGGGCGGCGACCCGGGACGCGGTGGTCGTCGAGGACGACTACGACACCGAGTTCCGCTTCTCGGCGCGCCCGCTGGATCCGCTGCAGACGCTGGACCGGGCCGGGAAGGTGGTGTACGTCGGCACGTTCTCCAAGACCCTGCTGCCCATGCTGCGCCTCGGTTTCCTGGTCGCCCCGGCGTCGCTGCGCCCCGCGCTGCTGGCCGCCCGGCAGCTCACCGACTGGCACGGCGACCACACCACGCAGGCCGCGCTGGCCCGGTTCATCGACTCCGGCGAGCTGCCCCGGCACATCCGCAAGGCGACCCGGGTCTACGCCGAGCGACGCGAGCTGATCGACGCCGCGCTGCGCTCCGACCTCGCCGACTGGCTCGACCCGGTGCCGTCCACAGCCGGCCTGCACCTGTGCGCGCGGCTGCGCCCGGAGGCCGGCGTCGACCTGCCGGCTGTCGTCGCCCGGGCGGCCGAGGTCGGCGTCACGGTACGCGAGATCGCCGGCTACCACGCGGGCCCGCCCGGCCCGGCCGGTCTGGTGCTCGGCTACGGCGCCGTCGCCACCGCCGACGTACCCGAAGGGCTCCGGTTGCTCGCGCGCAGCTTCCGCGGCTGACCGGCGGCGACGCAAATTTCTCCGGATTTCGAGCAACCCCGGGAGCCACACCTGGCGTGACTGTCCCGAACCTGATCGGGGGCTTAACCTTCGGTAACCCCGGGGGTGGGCGCGCCTGAACTACCCTCGCGGCCGTGGACACTGTGGAGATCGATGCGCCTGTCGTCGGCGTGACCGTCTACCCGGACCGCGCCCGGGTCACCCGCCGCGGCCGCGTCCGGCTGACCGCCGGCGACCATCGGGTACGCGTCGCCCCGCTCCCGCTGGGCCTGCGCCGGGACTCGATCCGGGTAGGTGGCCGGGGCGCGGTGACCGTGCTCGGGGTGGACGTGGCCGCGTGGCGGCAGGCCCGCAGCACCGACGCCCAGGTCGTCGAGCTGGAACGGCGACGGCGCGAACTGGCCGACGAGCTGGCCGAGGTCGCTGACACCGACGCGATCGAGGACCAGCGCGGCGAGTTCCTCACCCGGCTGGCCGAACGCGCGGGTGGCACGTACGCCCGGGCACTGGCCGCCGGCGACGCGGCCCCGGCCGACGTCGCGGCCTTCACCGACTCGGTGTCCGGTCAGCTCGCCGAGTCCCGGGCCCGGCGGCGCGGGCTGGCCCGGCGGCGCACCGAGCTGGCGGAGGAACTGGCCGCTGTGGACCGGGAGCTGGACGCGGCGCGCGGCAAGCGGCAACCGGACCGGCTGGCCGCCGAGGTGTCCGTCTCGGTGGACGCCGACGACACCGAGGTGGAGCTGGAGCTGACGTACCTGGTGGACGGCGCCCGCTGGACGCCCTCCTACGACCTGCGGCTGGTCGAGGACACCATGACTGTCACCTGGTTCGGGCTGGTCAGCCAGGGCACCGGGGAGGACTGGCCGGAGTGCGAACTCCAGCTGTCCACCGCGCGGCCGGCGGCGGCGAGCGGCGTACCGGAATTGTCGCCCTGGTATCTCGACCGGCTCCGCCCGGCGCCGCCGATGGGTGTCTCGGCCGCGTCGTTCGACGGCATGGTGCCGCCCCAGGCGCCCGGCGCGGCACCGGCGGGCCGTCCCCGCGCGGCGCGGTCCGCGGCGCCTGCGGTGCGGGAGAGCGTCGCCGAGGTGGAGCAGGGCGTGACCGCGGCGACCTACCGGCCCGCGCGGCCGGTGGCGGTGCCCGCCGACGGCAGCGCGCACCGGGTCACCATCGCGGTGCTGGAGCTGCCGGCCCGGCTGGATCACGTGAGCGCGCCGGTGCGCGCGGCCGAGGCGCACCTGCGGGCCACCGTCCGCAACACGTCGGACCACACGCTGCTGCCCGGCCCGGCGTCGGTCTTCCACGGCGCCGACTTCGTGGCGGCGACGCGGCTGACGACGTGGGCGCCGGGCGAGGAGACGGAGCTGGCGCTCGGGGTGGACGACCGGCTGCGGGTCGAGCGGAAGCTGTCCCGGCGCACCGAGAGCAAGGCCACGCTCGGGTCGACGCGGCGGCGTGAGGTGGAGTACCGGATCACGGTGGCGAACCACACGCCCCGGCCGGCCACCGTCGAGGTGCGGGACCAGCTACCGGTGTCCCGGGACGAGGCGGTGGTGGTACGTGAGACCGCGCTGACGCCGCCGCCCGCCGAGCGTACGGAGCTGGGCGAGCTGACCTGGCGGCTGTCGCTGGCGCCGGGTGAGAGCGGCGAGATCGCGCTGGGCTTCCGGGTGGAGCTGGCGAAGGGCGTCGAGCTGACCGGCTGGCGGGAGTAGCCCCGGCGCGCGTCAGGAAGGGCCCCTTCTTGTGCAGAATGCGTCAAGAAGGGGCCCTTCCTTCAGTCTCAGATGCGGCGGCGTCCGTACAGGCCGGCGAAGACGGCGACGCCGATGGCGGCGAAGCCGACCTGGAGCGCCAGCTCGATCCAGTCGATGCCGGGGGTGTCGTCGACGCCGAACGCGCCGGCCACCAGCGTGCCGACGAGCGCGGCGACCACACCGATGAGCAGGGTCAGCCAGATCGGGATGTTCTGCTTGCCCGGCACCACCAGGCGCCCGAGCGCACCGATGACGAGGCCGATGATGAGCGCGGTGAAGAAGCCCGTGATCTCCACGAGAGGCGTCCCTTCCCTCAGATGTGTTGACGCCTCGCTGGTTGCCCCGATCAACGACTTACCCAAACCTGGGAGCCGCTTTCGTCACGGAACTGTCATGACCGTCAGTGATCAGTGGTCCGAGGGCTGGCGGCGACGCGGCGCGCCGGGCAGCTCGTCCCGCTCGATGCGCAGTTCCCGCTCCAGCTCGGCGATGACCATGCGCAGGTCGTCCAGGCGCTGGCTGATCGCGATCCGGTCCACCTCGTCCGGTATCCCGTCGCCGTCTTCGTCGTAGTCCGGCGCCAGCCCTTCGGTCATCTCCAGCCGGCGTGCCTCCTCCATCGAGTTGACGATGACGGCGATGAGGATGTTCAGCAGCAGGTTGACCGCGATCATCACGAAGCTGACGTAGTAGAGCAGCGTCCACGGCGACACCTCCAGGCCCTGTTCCAGCAGGTCCGGCAGCGTCTCCAGGGACAGCAGCACGAACAGCGTGACGAGGGATCGGCCGATGTCGCCGTACTGCTCGGGGTAGCGGGTACCGAAGATCAGCCAGCCGGCCATGCCGTACACGTAGAGCGTGACGGCGGCGAGCGCGAGGAAACCGGCGACGCCGGGCAGGCTGCGCCACAGCGCCGCGACGATGGTCCGCAGGCCGGGTGAGAAGCGGACCAGGCGCAGCACCCGGGCGACCCGGATGAACCGCAGCACCGCCGAGTCACCGTGCAGGCCCGGGATGAAGATGGCGGCGGTGACCAGCAGGTCGAAGACGTTCCAGCCGTGCCGGAAGAAGTCCTGCGGTCGGCGGCCGTACGCGAGCACCCGAATGGTGATCTCCACGACGAAGATCGCCCGGAACGTCCACTCCGTCCACCGCAGCACCGGCCCGGCGGCGCCCAGATTCGGGTACGTCTCGATGCCCAGCACCACGCCGTTGGCCATGATGAGCACCACGATGGCCACCTCGAACGGCCGGGACGCGACGATCCGGGCACAGTGGCCGGCCAGCCCGCGCTTTCCGTTGCTGGTCCGGCGCCCGCCACGCGGGGCCGGAACCGTGTCCCCGATCAGCGTTCCCCTCCGGCACACGAGAGCCGGACGACGCGCGGACGACAGGGGGTAGCCACCCGGACACTTTAGTGGATCACCGACGGCGAACTGCTCCGGCCAGGGCGCGCCCGGCCCGGCTCAGAGCCAGCCGCGCCGCTTGAACAGCAGGTAGAGCGCGCCGCAGACGGCGAGCATCAGGGCCACCGCGAACAGGTAACCGAACCGCCAGCCCAGCTCCGGCATGTGGGTGAAGTTCATCCCGTAGACGGTACCGATCAGGGTGGGCGCGAACAGGATCGCCGCCCACGCGGAGACCCGTTTGATCTCCTCGTTCTGCTCGAAGCTGGCGGCGGTCAGGCTGCGCATCTCCTCGTTCTGCGCCTGCGACACCAGTGTGGCGTTGACGGTGAGGATGTTCTGGAGCAGGTGCCGGAACCCGTCCACCCGCTCCACCACCTGGGTGAGGTGGTCGGCCACGTCGCGCAGCCGGCGGCGCAGCTCCTCGTCCGTGCCGTACCTGTCGAAGCCGTGTGTGAGCGCGTCGACCACCTTCAGCAGCGGCCGGGCGGCCCGCTGGAACTGGATCACCTCGCGGCTCAGCTCGTAGATGCGGCGGCTGGCGTTCGGGTCGCCGCCGAACACCTCGGTCTCGATCTCGTCGATGTCGTTCTCCAGCCCGGCCACCACCGGCGCGTAGCCGTCCACCACCCGGTCCAGCACGGCGTAGAGCACGGCTTCCGGCCCGAGCGCGAGCACCTCGGGTTCGGCCTCCAGCCGCCGCCGTACGCCGGCCAGGTCGGGTGTGCCGCCGTGCCGCACGGTGATCACGAAACCGGGCCCGAGGAACAGGTGCAGCTCGGCGAACTCGACCGCGTCCCGCTCGTCCAGGTAGCGGGCGGCGCGCAGCACCACGAACAGGGTGTCGCCGTAGCGTTCCAGCTTGGGGCGCTGGTGGGCGTTGATCGCGTCCTCGACGGCCAGGTCGGGGAGCTGGAACTCGGCCGCGAGCGTGGCGACCTCCTCCCGGCCCGGCCGGCGCAGCCCGATCCAGGCCATCGCGTCGTCGAGCTGTTGCAGGCAGCGGAACGTGTCGGCGAGGCTCACCGGCGACGCTCGGCGTACGCCGCCGACGTAGACGCCGCTGTCGACCAGTCCGTCGGTTCGCTCCGGCTCGGCCGCGCCCGCGTCGATGGCGTGCTCGTCCAGGCGCCGGCCGAACCCCTCCGAGGACCGGTTGTCCGCCATGCCCCTCCCCCGCTGCTCGGCCGGGTCGCCGAGTCCCCCGCCCGCGCTCGCGCAAACGTCAGGGGCGGTAGCGGTAGCCCATGCCCGGCTCGGTGATCAGATGCCGGGGCCGGGCCGGGTCGTCCTCCAGCTTGCGCCGCAGCTGGGCCATGTACTGCCGCAGGTAGTTCGTCTCGTGGTGGTACTCCGGCCCCCACACGTCGTGCAGCAGCTGGCGCTGGCTGACCAGCTTGCCGGGGTTGCGCAGCAGCTTCTCCAGCATGGCCCACTGGGTGGGGGTGAGCTTGACCTCGACGCCGTCGTCCCGGGTGACGGTCCGGTCGGCCAGGTCGACGGTGTTGCGGCCGATCCGCAGCGCGGGCACGGCGGGCGTGGCCGGGGCGAGCCGCCGGGTCACCGCGCGGATCCGGGCGAGCAGCTCGTCCACCCCGAACGGCTTGGTCACGTAGTCGTCGGCGCCCGCATCGAGCGCGGACACCTTGTCCTCGCTGCCGGCCCGCCCGGAGAGCACGATGATCGGCACGGCGGTCCAGCCGCGCAGGCCCCGGATGACCTCGGTGCCGTCCAGGTCGGGCAGGCCGAGGTCGAGCACCACCAGATCCGGCGGGTGCGCGGCGGCGGCCTTGAGCGCGGCGGCGCCGCTGTCTGCGACCTCGACGTCGTAGCCCCGGGCGCGCAGGTTGATCCGCAGCGCGCGCAGGATCTGCGGCTCGTCGTCGACGACCAGGATCCGGGTCATTCCCGCTGCCCCTCCGGCTGGCTGGCGGCCGGCAGCCGCAGCACCATGGTGAGACCACCACCGGGGGTGGTCTCCGGGGTGATGCTGCCACCCATCGCCTCGGCGAGCCCACGGGACAGCGCGAGCCCCAGCCCCACCCCGGTCTGGTTGTCCCGGTCGCCGAGGCGCTGGAACGGCAGGAAGACGTGCTCCCACTGGTCCTCCGGGATGCCCGGCCCGGTGTCGATCACCCGCAGCTCGACCTGCCCGGCGTGGGCGCTGGCGGTGATCGTCGGCGGCCTACCGGGCGGGCTGTGCCGCAGCGCGTTCGCCACGATGTTGACCAGCACCCGCTCCAGCAGGCCCGGGTCGGCCAGCGCCGCCGGCAGGTCGGCCGGGATGTCGGTGGTCACCTCGGCCGCCGCCGGGCCCAGTTCGTCGAGCGCCAGGGGTACGGCGTCCTCCAGCCCGATCGCGGTGGCGCTCACGCCCAGCGCGCCGGCCTGCAACCGGCTCATGTCGAGCAGGTTCGCCACCAGCCGGCCCAGCCGGTCCAGCGATTCGTCGGCGGTGGCGAGCAGTTCCTCCCGGTCGTCCGCGTCGAACTCGACGTCGTGGCTGCGCAGGCTGCTCACCGCTGCCTTGGCCGACGCCAGCGGCGTACGCAGGTCGTGGCTGACCGCCGCGAGCAGCGCGGTCCGCATCCGGTCGGCGGCGGCGAGCGGACGGGCGGTGGCGGCCTCCTCGGCCAGCCGCTCCTGGCGCAGCGCGACGGCCGCCTGCGCGGCGAACGCCTCGACCACCCGCCGGTCGGCCGCCTCCAGCCGACGGCCGGCGAGCACCACGCTGAGCCGGTCGTCGACCGGCACCACAGTTTCGCCCGCGCTCGGGCTGCCGGGCGGCCGTTCACCGACGCTCGCCACCACCCGCCAGGCGTCCGCCTCCCGGGCCCGGGCCGGGCGTCCCCCGGCGTCGTCGGTCAGCTCCAGCACGCTCACCGCGCGCAGCCCGAACGTCTCCCGCAGCCGGTCCAGCAGCGCGGGCAACGGCCGCTCGCCGCGCAGTACGCTGCCCGCGACGGTGGCCAGGGTCTGCGCGTCGGCGGAGGCCCGGGCCGCCTCCCGGGTACGCCGGGCCGCCACGTCGACCACCCAGCTCACCGCGATGGCGACGCCGACGAACACGCCCAGGGCGAGCAGGTTGTCCGCCTCGGCGATGGTGAGCGTCCGGTACGGCGGCGTGAAGAACCAGTTGAGCAGCAGGGAGCCGCCGAGCGCGGCGACCAGCGCGGGCCACAGCCCGCCGACCAGGGCCACGCCCACCACACCGGCGAGGAACAGCAGGATGTCGTTGGTCAGGGTGAGGTCGGGCAGCGTCCGCAGCAGGAGCGTGAGCGCCGGCATGCCGAGCACCGCGAGCGCGTACCCGATCAGCCGACGCCGCCGGGACAGCGCGGCGGGCACCGCCGTGCCCCGGCGCCCGCGCCCCGCCTGCGGGTGGGTGACCAGGTGCACGTCGATCGGGCCGGACAGCGCGGTGGTGGTCACCCCGACGCCCCGGGCGAACACCTGCGCGAACCGGCCCCGGCGGCTCGCGCCGAGCACGAGCTGGGTGGCGTTGACGCCCCGGGCGAAGTCCAGCAGCGCCGCCGGGATGTCGGTGCCGAGCACCTGGTGGTACGTGCCGCCGAGGCTCTCCAC
This sequence comes from Micromonospora sp. CA-248089, assembly GCF_050948515.1. NCBI lineage: Bacteria > Bacillati > Actinomycetota > Actinomycetes > Micromonosporales > Micromonosporaceae > Micromonospora > Micromonospora sp. CA-248089. The sequence goes on along the minus strand of NZ_CP192016.1, from coordinate 577,362 downwards.
CAGCACCCGCTGCCGGGCCAGCTGGGCCGGGTCGGCGCCGGCCAGCCCGTCGCTGCGTGCGACGTGCACGGCGAGCAGGTCGGCGCCCTTGCTGCGGGCGGCGATCCGGGCGGCCCGCCGGATCAGCGTCTCGCCCTCCGGGCCGCCGGTCAGCGCGACCACCACTCGTTCCCGCGCCTCCCAGGTGTCGGAGATGCCCTGCTGGGCCCGGTACGCGTCGAGCTGCTCGTCGACCTTGTCGGCCAGCCAGAGCAGCGCCAGCTCGCGCAGCGCGGTGAGGTTGCCGACCCGGAAGTAGTTGCCGAGCGCGGCGTCGATCTTGTCGGGCCGGTAGATGTTGCCGTGCGCCATCCGGCGGCGCAGCGCCTCCGGCGTCATGTCCACCAGCTCGACCTGCTCGGCGGCCCGGACCACCTGGTCCGGCACGGTTTCCCGCTGGGTTGTGCCGGTGATCTGCGCGACCACGTCGTTCAGTGACTCGAGGTGCTGCACGTTGACGGTGGAGAGCACGCTGATCCCGGCGTCGAGCAGTTCCCGCACGTCCTGCCAGCGCTTGTCGTGGCGGGACCCGGGCACGTTCGTGTGGGCCAGCTCGTCCACCACGACGACCTCGGGCCGCCGGGCCAGCACCGCGTCCAGGTCCATCTCGGTGAACTCGACGCCCCGGTACGTCATCGACCGGCGCGGCACCACCTCCAGGTCACCGATCATCTCGGCGGTGTGCCGGCGACCGTGCGTCTCGACCAGGCCGATCACCACGTCGGTGCCGCGCTCGGCCCGGCGCTGGGCCTCCTCGAGCATGGCGTACGTCTTCCCGACGCCCGGAGCGGCACCGAGATAGATCCGCAGTTCACCCCTGCCCACGCACCCATCCTCCCCGAGTGGAAGGAAGGGCCCCCTGTTAACGCCTCGCGAGGTGGAGGGGGCCCCTCTTAACGCTTCCGTCAGCGCGCCGGGAACGCCTCGTCCAGCGCGAGGTTGAGTTCCAGCACGTTCACCGCGGGCTCACCCATGAAGCCCAGCGCCCGGCCGGTGGTGTGCTCGGCGACCAGCCGCCGTACCGCCGCCGGGTCCGCGCCGCGCTCCCGCGCCACCCGGGCCACCTGGATCTGGGCGTACGCCGGGGAGATGTGCGGGTCGAGACCGCTGCCACTGGCGGTGACCGCGTCGGCCGGCACGGCGGGGCGGGCCGGGGCGTCCCCGCGTACCGGGGTGACGATGCCGCCCTCGGCCACGTAGTCGTGGCCGGGCTGTGCCGCCTCCACCGGTACGCCCTGCCAGGTGGCCACGAACGGTGTCGCGGGCGCGGCCTGGTTGACGCTGACCACGCGGGTGATCGGGCCGGTGAGGCCGCCGACGCGGAACACGGCGAGCACCGCGCCCACCCCGTCCGGCGTGCAGTACGGGCGCCGCCCGTCCACGCCGTCGAGTTCCCCGACCGCCTTGCTCCGGGCGCAGACCTGGGTGAGCAGGCTCTGCGCCGAGGTCTCCTCGTCGCCGGTGAGCGTGTCCACCACGCTCTCCGGGCCGAGGTTGCCGGCCGCGGTGGCGGTCGGGTCGTAGCCGTCCCCGGCGGCCGACGGGCGGGACTGGAAGTAGCGCGGGACGGGATTGCCGTCCGCGTCGGTGAACGACTGGCCGATCAGCGAGCTGCCGACGGTCCGGTCGCCGACGGTGAGCAGTGAGCCGTCCGCCCTGCCGTCGAGGCCGGGGAGCCGGCCCACGGCGACCAGGGCGAGCGGGTAGACCAGGCCGAGCAGCACGGTGAAGACGAGCACCGCGCGCAGGGCGGCCAGGTGCTGGGAGAGCCAACTGGGAAGGCGCATCACGAGATCCCCGGGACGAACTGGACGAGCAGGTCGATGAGCTTGATGCCGACGAACGGCACCACGATGCCACCGAGGCCGTAGAGCCACAGGTTGCGGCGCAGCAGCGTCGAGGCGCCGGCCGGGCGGTAGCGCACGCCGCGCAGGGCCAGCGGGATCAACGCCACGATGACTACCGCGTTGAAGACGACGGCGGAGAGGATCGCCGACTCGGGACTGGCCAGGCGCATGATGTTGAGCCGGTCCAGCGACGGGTAGATGCCGGCGAACATGGCCGGGATGATCGCGAAGTACTTCGCGATGTCGTTGGCGATGCTGAACGTCGTCAGCGCACCCCGGGTGATCAGCAACTGCTTGCCGATCTCCACGATCTCGATCAGCTTGGTCGGGTCGGAGTCGAGGTCGACCATGTTGCCGGCCTCCTTCGCGGCCGACGTGCCGGTGTTCATGGCGACGCCGACGTCCGCCTGGGCCAGCGCGGGCGCGTCGTTGGTGCCGTCGCCGGTCATGGCGACGAGCCGGCCGCCCTCCTGCTCCTTCTTGATCAGCGCGAGCTTGTCCTCCGGCGTGGCCTCGGCGAGGAAGTCGTCCACGCCGGCCTCGTCGGCGATCGCCTTCGCGGTACGCGGGTTGTCACCGGTGATCATCACGGTCCGGATGCCCATCCGGCGCATCTCGTCGAAGCGCTCCCGCATCCCGGCCTTCACCACGTCCTTGAGGTGGATGACGCCGAGCGTCCGGGCCGGTTCCCCGGCCACGTGCTCGGCCACCACGAGCGGCGTGCCGCCGGTGCCGCTGATCGCGTCGACCAGTTCACCGACCTGCTCGGTCGGGTAGCCACCGTTGTCGCGTACCCACTTCATCACCGCGGCGGCCGCGCCCTTGCGGACGTGCCGGACGCCGCCGTCGGCGTCGAGGTCGACGCCGCTCATCCGGGTCTGCGCGGTGAACGGCACGAACGTGGCGTGCGGAATGAGGCCGGGCTCGCGCTCGCGCAGCCCGAACTCGTTTTTCGCGAGCACCACCACCGAACGACCCTCGGGCGTCTCGTCGGCCAGGCTGGACAGTTGCGCCGCGTCGGCGAGCGTGGCCGCGTCCACGCCGGTCACCGGCAGGAACTCGGCGGCCTGCCGGTTGCCGAGCGTGATCGTGCCGGTCTTGTCCAGCAGCAGCGTGTTCACGTCGCCGGCCGCCTCGACCGCCCGGCCGCTCATCGCCAGCACGTTGCGCTGCACGAGCCGGTCCATGCCGGCGATGCCGATCGCGGACAGCAGCGCGCCGATGGTGGTCGGGATGAGACAGACCAGAAGCGACACGAGTACGACGCCGGTGACGCCGGAGTCGGTGATCGCCGCGGTGTCCGGCGCGGCGGCCTGGTAACCCTTGGCGAAGATCGCCATGGGCTGGAGCGTGACGACGGCGAGCAGGAAGATGATCGTCAGCGCGGCCAGCAGGATGTTCAGTGCGATCTCGTTCGGCGTCTTCTGCCGGTTGGCGCCCTCGACCAGCGCGATCATCCGGTCGATGAAGCTCTCGCCCGGCTTCTGGGTGATCCGCACGACGATCCGGTCGGACAGGACCCGGGTGCCGCCGGTGACCGCGCTGCGGTCGCCGCCGGACTCCCGGATCACCGGGGCGGACTCGCCGGTGATCGCCGACTCGTCGACGCTGGCGATGCCCTCGACCACGTCGCCGTCACCCGGGATGACCTGCCCGGCCTCGACCAGGACGACGTCGCCCTGCCGCAGCTGCGGCGCGGGCACCGCCTCGTCCCGGTACGCGTTCGCGGCGGCGCCGGGCGTCCAGCCGACCAGGCGGGTGGCGACGGTGTCCTGCTTGGCCCGGCGCAACGTGTCGGCCTGCGCCTTGCCGCGCCCCTCGGCGACCGCCTCGGCCAGGTTCGCGAAGATCACGGTGAGCCAGAGCCAGACGGTGATCGCGATCGCGAAGACCGACGGATCGGCCACCGCGAGCACTGTGGTGAACAGCGCGCCGATCTCCACGATCAGCATCACCGGGTTGCGCCACAGCGTGCGCGGGTCGAGCTTGCGCAGCGCGTCCGGCAGCGACGCGATCAGCTGGCGAGGGTCGAGCAGTCCACCGCCGACCCGGTCGTCGCGGCGCCCCGGCGTGCCGGCCACCGGTGTGTCGGCGGTCTGAACAGGTGCGGTCATGTCCTTGTCTCTCATGGTGGTCACAGCCCTTCGGCCAGCGGGCCGAGTGCGAGTGCGGGAAGGAAGGTGAGGGCGACGAGGACCACCGTGACGCCGACGACCATGCCGACGAACAGCGGCCGGTGGGTCGGCAGAGTGCCCTCGGCGGCGGGTGTGGGTTGCTGCCGGGCCAGTGAGCCGGCCAGGGCGAGTACGAAGATGATCGGCAGAAACCGGCCGAGCAGCATGCAGAGCCCGAGTGCGGTGTTCCACCACGGCGTGTTCACGGTGATGCCGGCGAACGCGGAGCCGTTGTTGTTGCTCGCCGAGGTGAACGCGTAGAGCACCTCGGACAACCCGTGCGGCCCGACGTTGAGGCGTGTCGAGTCGTTGCCGGTGGCGAACGCGGCGGCGGTGCCGGCGAGCACCAGCGCCGGGGTGATCAGGAAGTACATCGACGCGAACTTGATCTCGCGCGAGCCGATCTTCTTGCCCAGGTACTCGGGGGTGCGCCCGACCATCAGCCCGGCCACGAACACCGTGATCACCGCGAGGATCAGCAGCCCGTACAGGCCGGCGCCGACACCGCCGGGGGCGACCTCGCCGAGCATCATGTTGCCCAGCGTCATCATGCCGCCCAGCGCGGTGTACGAGTCGTGGAACGAGTTGACGGCACCGGTCGAGGTGAGCGTGGTGGCCGCCGCGAACGTGGCCGAGTTCGACACGTCGAAGCGCACCTCCTTGCCCTCCAGCGCCGCGCCGACCGCCTGCGGCACCGTGCCGTCGCCGGCCAGCTCGAAGACGTTGGTGAGGGCGACACTGGCGAACGCCAGGATCGCCATCACGGCGACGATCGCGTAGCCCTGCCGCTTCTGCCCCACCATCCGGCCGAAGACCCGGGGCAGGCTGAACGGGATCACCAGGATCAGGAAGATCTCCAGCCAGTTCGTCCACGCGGTCGGGTTCTCGAACGGGTGGGCGCTGTTGGCGTTGTAGAAGCCGCCGCCGTTGGTACCGAGCTCCTTGATGACCTCCTGGCTCGCCACCGGCCCGCCGGTGACGGTCTGGGTGCCACCGGTCAGCGTGGTCACGTCGGTGCCGCCGGAGAGGTTCTGCACCACGCCGCCGAGCATCAACACGAGCGCGCCGAGCACCGCGATCGGCAGCAGGATCCGCAGCGTGACCCGGGTCAGGTCGACCCAGAAGTTGCCCAGCTCGCCGGTACGGCTGCGGGCGAAGCCCCGGACCAGCGCCACCGCGACGGCGATGCCCACCGCCGCCGAGACGAAGTTCTGCACTGCGAGGCCGGCCATCTGCACCAGGTGGCCCATCGTCGACTCACCCGAGTACCACTGCCAGTTCGTGTTGGTCACGAACGACACCGCGGTGTTCCAGGCGCCGTGCGGCACCACCGGGTCGAAGCCCAGCGACAGCCACAGGTGGTTCTGCAGGCGCTGGAACGCGTACAGGAACAGCAGGGACACGGCCGAGAAGGCCAGCACCGAGCGGGCGTACACGCCCCAGGTCTGCTCGGCGGCCGGGTTGACCCCGACCAGCCGGTAGATGCCCCGCTCGACCCGGGACGACCGGGTTCCGGCGACCACGCGGTACATGTGGTCGCCGAACGGCCGGTGCACGGCGACCAGCGCCGCCACCAGCGACAGGACGAAGAGCACTCCCGCTGTCGTCATGCTCATCAGAAGCGCTCCGGGAACAGCAGGACGGCGACCAGGAACACGCCCAGGCCGATCGCCAGCACCAGGCCGACGGCGTTGACGGCGTTCACAGCTTCTCCACGCCCCTGACCACGAGGGCGAGAGCCGCGAACAGCCCCACCGTCAGCAACACGAACAGCACGTCAGACACGGCTGATCTCTCCTAGCGGAAGTTGTCCTCGCGACCGCCTCCCGGCCGCGCCGGGCAATCACAGCGCCGTATCCGGCGGACGGACAGGGGTCTTGACGCGACCATCACGCGCGGCCACGGTTTCTTGACGCGCTTTTCACGCCGCTCTCCGGGCCGGTGATCCGGGTCACCGGACGGGCCTCGGCCCCGATCGACCGGAGGTGCCGGTAGCCGGCACCGAGCACCGCGGCGAACCCGATCGGCACGGCCTGGGACCAGGCGTCACCCGAGCCGGTCAGCTCGCCGTAGCGGTGCGCGAGGAACCCGACGAAGACCGCCGCACCCAACGCGGCCACCGCCGCGACCGCGCGCAGATCGGCCACCACAGCGGCGTACGCCCCGACGACGCCCGCCATCACCAGGACCCGCCCCGGCATCTCGTCTGGTGCGAACGCCCCGGCCGCCACCAGTGCCGCGGCGACCACCACTGCGGCGCCGGCGGCCACCCGGAATCCGGTGCACCCGTCCGCCCGTTCTCGTCCCATTTCCGCCTCCCGCGTCGGTACGTCCTTCGCGGGCCATACCAGCCGGGCCGGGTGCGCACGGTCGACGGCTTTGACGGATCCGGTACGGGCGGGCCGGGGCTTTTCACGCCGCCTTCACGCAGCGCGACGTGTGCGGGTCAGCGGGCGGCGGCGCGGGAGACGAGCGCCTCGGCGACCTCGCGCAGCTTGCGGTTGGAGTCCTGGGAGAGCTTGGCGAGCAGCGTGAACGCCTCGTCGGCCGAGCAGCGTCGCTGCCCCATGATGATGCCCTTGGCCTGCTCGATCACGGCCCGGCTGCGCATCGCCTCCTGCATCTGCCGGGCCAGCGTCGCGGTGCTCTCGTAGAGGTGCGTGTTGGCGAGCGCCACCGCCGCGTACGCGGCGAACTCCTCGGCCAGCTCTATCGACGCCTTGTCGAACGCGTGCGGCACGCCGCCGTAGACGTTGAGCGCTCCGGTGACCGCCTCCTGGATCGGCAGGCCGATCGACAGCGAACTCTCCACGCCCGCGGCCCGGGCCCGCGCCGCCCAGCCCGGCCAGCGCGGCTCGTCGGTCAGGTCGGGCAGGGAGACGCTCACCGCGCTGACCGAGGCGTCCAGGCAGGGGCCGTCGTCGTGCTCGTACTGCCACTCGTCGAGACTGCGCGCCAGGTCACTGGTGTAGGCGATCGCCCGGTTCGCCCCGGCCCGCACCAGGGAGACGGACACGTGCACGCTGCCCGGGACCGCCCGGTTGGCCAGTTCGGCGACGCGTGCCAGGATGTCGTCGAGCGCCACCTCGTCGAGCCGGATCCGGCTCAGCTCCGCGAGGGCTTCGCCGGGCTCGATGCGGGGGGCTTCCATGCTCTCGTCCTGTCCTGGTGAAGGTCATCGGCAGCGGTCGTTCCGATGACGGTACCCGGGACGGACCCGTACGAACGCCTCCCACGCTGCGATGTCCACCCGCTCGGCGTATCTTCGGATGCGGGTCAAGACATGCGCCCTCCTGCTCCCGGCGAGTGCCGCCGGGAGCCTCCTCGGACGTTGAGGTGGGGGTACCGTGTCCGACGAACAGCCGATCATGTGGCTGAGCTGCCACGCGGGCACGGACGTGACTCAGGTCTCGGTGGCCGGCGAGGTGGACCTCAGCAACGCGCATCTGCTCACCGAACTCGTGGAGACGGCCGTCGCGGCGCCCGCCCCGCTCGTGGTGATCGACCTCGCGGAGGTCAGCTTCTTCGGCGCGTACGGCACGAACGCGCTGGTGCTGGCGCATCGGATGCTCACCCGGCACGGCCGGCGGCTGATCCTGCACCGCCCCTCCCCGGTGGTCCGGCGCGTCCTCGCCGTCACCGGCACGCTCGCCGCGTTCGAGGTCGTCGATCGCCCGGCGCTACCGGCCGCCGGCCACGCGTCGGCACGTCCCGTCGTACCGACCCGTTCCGGGTCGTAGAGTTGTCCCGGTAGTCGACGTCCCGTCCGGGGCGTCACGAACGAGCGTCAAGAAGCGGCGCGGTCCCGATCTCCGTCAGGAATCGGGACGCCGGTCCGTCACCACGGGCCGATCCCCACCACCAGCCGTCGCGCCCCTCGCGGGCCGGCGGCGTCGCTTCGCACAAGGACGTCACCGCTCATGCCGCAGGACCACCCCGACCTCGCCGCAGCCCTGATCAGACTCGGCCGGATCAAGTACGACGAGGTCGACCTCGACGTGGTGTTGTCGACCATCGCCCAGGTCGCCAAGGACACCCTGCCCGGTACCGCCGAGGTCTCGGTCACCCTGGTCCAGGGCACGCAGGCGCACACCGCCGCGTACACCGGTGAGCTGGCGCTGACGCTCGACGAGTGGCAGTACGCGCAGGGCCGTGGCCCGTGCCTGGACGCGGCCACCACCGGCACCGCCATGCTGGTGCCGGACATGGCGGCGGAGAGCCGCTGGCCGGAGTGGGCAGCACGCGCCCACGAGGCGGGTGCCGCCAGCTCGCTGTCCATCGGCCTGCCCATCCAGGAGGCCGTGGTCGGCGCGCTGAACATCTACGGCGCGTCGCCCGGCGTCCTCGACGAGCAGGTCGAGCTGGCGCAGACGCTGGCCGGGTACGCGGCGATCGCGCTGGCGAACGTCCACCTCTACGAGAGCACGGCGACGCTGGCGCAGCAGATGCAGGAGGCGATGCAGAGCCGGGCCGTGATCGAGCAGGCGAAGGGCATCATCATGGGGCAGCGGCGCTGCTCGGCCGACGAGGCGTTCGCCATCCTGGCCCGGGTGTCGCAGGACTCCAACCGCAAGCTGCGCGAGGTCGCCGAGTCACTCGTCGATCGCGCGGTGCACGGACCCCGTGACTGAGCGTGAGGTCAGCGCGGCATCTCGCGCCAGCCGGAGCCGCTCGCGCGCCACGCCCCGGCCAGGATCGTCGCTGAGCCGCGACTCGGGCACTGCTGAATCTTCGACCGGCCGCTCGCCCCGCCGATCTGCGCCTGGACCTGCCACTGGCTTCCGTCGGTGCGGATGTAGACGTCGCGCCGTCCGCGAGGGTTGCTGACGCCGTTCCACCAGTGTTCCTCGACCACCATGCGGTGACCGTACCCCAGGAGACCCGGACCGGCCCAGACCGGAATTCCGTTGCTCCGCGTCACCGGGCGGCGGCACGCTCCACTGATGACCTCACCAGACCTGCCGCGACAGTTCACCATCCGCGAAGGCGAGCTGCGCATCCTCAACCCGTTCGACAACGTCAAGCTGGCCACACTGGGCCGGGCGATCCGGTTGCGCTCCGGCGACGAGCTGCTCGACCTGTGCAGCGGCAAGGGCGAACTGCTCTGCACCTGGGCCCGGGACCACGGGATCACCGGCACCGGGGTCGACATCAGCACCGCCTTCACCGCCGCCGCCCGGGAACGCGCCGCCGAACTCGGCGTGACCGAGCGGGTACGGTTCGTGCACGGCGACGCCGCCGCGTACACCCCGGAGCGGCCGGTCGACGTGGCCGCCTGCGTCGGCGCGACCTGGATCGGCGGCGGGGTGCCCGGGACGCTGGAGCTGCTCGACCGGGCGTTGCGGCCGGGTGGCATGGCGCTCGTCGGCGAGCCCTACTGGCGGCGTGACCCGCCGGACGACGAGGCGGTCACCGGCTCGCACGCCGGGTCCCGCGACGAGTTCACCGACCTGCCCGGCCTGGTCGCGTCGTTCGGCGAGTGCGGCTGGGACCTGGTCGAGATGGTCCTCGCCGACCAGGACAGCTGGGACCGGTACGCCGCCGCGCACTGGCTGAACCTACGCCGCTGGCTGGACGCCAACCCGGACGACGAACTGGCCCCGGAACTGCGGCGGGAACTGACCGAGGATCCGCTGCGGTACGTCCGTTTCCAGCGCGAGTACATGGGGTGGGGCGTCTTCGCGCTGCTGCGCCGCTGACCTGCTTAACGAACGGCTACGCAGGGTAAAGCCAGATCATGGGACAGTTGCGCACCTCGCCGCCGCCGCCACAGGCCACCGAGCTGGAGCGGTGGGTGCTGGACAGTCCCGAGGATCTGCGCGGCCTGCGCGCGTCGCTGCGCGAGGCGCTGAACCGGCACGGCCTGGTGCAGGGTGAGGACCTGGACGAGGTGCCGCACCTGGTCGTGCTGGTCGCCACCGAGCTGGCGAGCAACGCGCTGCGGCACGGTCGCCCGCCCACCATCATCACGCTGCTCGCCACCGACGACCGGTTCCTGCTCGACGTGGCCGACCACGACGTCAGCTCCGTGCCGGAGCTGACCGACATCAGCCCGACGGACTCGGGCGGGCGGGGCCTGTTCCTGGCTCAGTCGGTCTCGCTCGACGTGGGCTGGTACGCCACCGAGAAGACCAAGAACATCTGGGCCTCGTTCTCCCGGTGACGGCCCGGCCGGGCCACCCGTCGGCCCGGCCACCGGCCCGCTCAGCGGTCCCCGGCCGGGATCGGGTCGTCGTACTGGCCGGGCGGCCCGGACAGCGGTTCGCCGTCCACCAACGGCCACGCGTTCGGGGTACAGCCGTGCAGGCCGAGCGTCTGCTGCACCATCACCGGTGCCGGGCCGCCGGCCCGGGGGCAGCGCTCGTGGCCGCGACCCAGCCGGTGGCCGACCTCGTGGTTGAGCAGGTACTGCCGGTAGCGGTCGAGATCGGTGACGTGCGGCACCCCGTACGCCCAGCGGGCCACGTTGATCACCACTTGGTCGCCGTTGCGGCAGGACGTGTAGCGGTCGCTCGGGTCGCCGCAGAGACGCCCCCGGGTGACAGGCGTGGTGAGCAGCACGGTGAAGTCGGCCCGGTCGTCGCGGCCCACCCGTTGCAGCCGCCACCGGCCGTCGCCGGTCCAGCCCCGCCGGTCGGCGAGGGTGGCGGCGACGTCCCGGGCGAACCGCTCCACGTCCACGTTGCGGATGCCGTCCTCGACCGCGACCCGGTAGCGCAGCAGCTCACCGGAGCGGCCGGCGACCGCGCCGACCGTGTCGGCGGTCCGGAACGTGCCGGCGCCGCGTGCCGGGTAGCCGATGCCGGGGGCCACCCGGCCGGCCGCCGGGACCGGCGCCGGCGCGGCAGTCGGTGTGGGTCGGGCGTCCGGTTCGGGCGCGCTCGGTGCCGCCGCCGGCACGGTCCGCCGCACGTCGATGCGGTCCAGCAGGTCCGGGTGCCGGGCGGCGTACCCGCCTGCGGCGAGCGCGGCCCCGACCAGGACCACCGCCAGGAGCCGCGGTGAACGCGACCTCCGCCGTCGCCGGTGCAGCCCCCGGTCACGTCCGCCCACGTCGATCTCCGTCCGTCGCGCCGCCCCGTTCCGGGCAGGAGTACGGACGCCGGGCCCGGACGGTTGAACGGGCGGGCCGGGTACCGTCGGTGCCGGGGTGGGCGACCTGCCGCCTGTCGGAGTCCAGGGAGAGCCACCCGTGTCACCAGCCGAGCGACTGCTCGACGCCGCCGTCGCGACCGCCCGCGGCACCGACGTACGCGCTGCCGAGCGGGCCCTCGACGGGCTCGTGGTGGCCGACGGCGCGGCGGTGGACGCGGCGCTGCTCGCCCGGCTCACGCGGGACGTGGGCCGGCTCTGGCCGCGTGGCTGGCAGCCCGCCGACCTGGACCGGCTCGCCATCCGGCGGCTCACGCCGCGTGGCGCCCGGCTGCTGCGCGACGCGATGGCCGCGCAGCGACGCACGCTGCCCCCGCCGGTCCCGGCCTGGTTCGACGAGCAGCTCACCGAGACCGGCGCCCGCTGGGACGACGACGCGGGCTGGCTGGACCGGCGCGCCGACGGCGACCGGATCACCACGTTGCGGGACGCGGTCGACGCGGTCGTCCTGGTGGCGGGGCTGCCGCCGATCGCGGCGCTGCGGCCGCCACCCGGCTCGGCCGGCACCGCACTAGCGGCCGCGACACCGAGCGGTTCCCGGATGCTCGACCGGGTACGCGCGCTGCTCGCCAAGGCCGAGTCGACCGGCTACCCGGCCGAGGCCGAGGCGTTCACCGCGAAGGCGCAGGAGCTGATGGCCCGGCACAGCATCGACGTGGCGCTGCTCGACGCCGGGGCCGAACGTTCCGGCGGCCCGGGTGGGGTACGGATCGGCGTCGACGCCCCGTACGCGGCCGCGAAGGCGCTGCTGATCCAGGAGGTGGCGGCGGCCAACCGGTGCGAGTCGGTCTGGTCCGACGACCTGGGTTTCGCCACCGTGCTCGGCTTCCCGGCCGACCTGGCGGCGGTCGAACTGCTGCACACCTCGCTGCTCGTGCAGGCCACCGCCGCGATGCTGCGCGGCCGGGGCGAGCGCGGCAAGGCCGGCGGGCGGCGTACCAAGGGCTACGACGAGTCGTTCCTCAACGCGTTCGCGCTGCGCATCGGCGACCGGCTGCGGGAGGCGAGCGCGGCGGCGGCCGAGGAGCTGGCCGACGACCGGCTGCTGCCGGTGCTCGCGGCCCGCTCGGACGCCGTCCGGGAACGCGTCGACCAGCTCTTTCCCGGCACCACCCGGCACCGCCTCCAGGTGCGTGACGAGCAGGGCTGGGTCTCCGGCACCAGCGCGGCCGACCGCGCCTCGCTCGACCCGGGCCGCCCGGCACGCCGTCCGGTACGCGGTGGTCGCTGACCTTCCCGGGTGATGATGTCGGATCGGGCGGACCGGCTCCGACCCGTCTGCGAGGCGCCACCGCCGGTGGCCCGCATCCGAGGAGTGCACCGTGAAGTACATGCTGCTGATCTGGAACCGGCCCGGCTTCGTGGAGGAGCTGACCGAGGCGGAACGCACCGCGATCTTCGGTGAGGTCGACGAGATCATGAAGGAGCTGACCGAGTCCGGCGAACTGGTCGGCGGGGAGGCGCTGGCCCACCCCTCGCAGACCCGCACGGCCCGCCCGGCGGCCGGTGGCGGCACCGAGATCACCGACGGGCCGTTCATGGAGAGCAAGGAGCAGTTCGCCGGCTACCTGACCGTCGACTGCGAGACCCCGGAGCGGGCCGCCGAGATCGCCGCGCGCTGGCCGGACGTACGGCACGGTTTCGGGGTGCTGGAGGTGCGGGCGGTGATGGAGCAGGCCGGGACGGAGATGTGACAGCACCTGTGGTCGAGGACCTGCTGCGTACGCTCGCGCCGCAGGTCCTCGGCGTGCTCGTGCGCCGGTACGGCCAGTTCTACGCCTGCGAGGACGCCGTGCAGGAGGCGCTGCTCGCCGCCGCCGTGCAGTGGCCGGAACAGGGCCTGCCCGACCACCCCCGCTCCTGGCTGGTCACCGTCGCGACGCGGCGGCTCACCGACGAGTGGCGCAGCGAGCACGCCCGCCGGGCACGCGAGGTCGCGGTGGCGGTGCGGCAACCCGCGTACGCCACCGTCGCCCCGCCCGCCGACGAGGAGCCGCCGAGCGGTGACGACACGCTGAAGCTGCTGTTCCTCTGCTGTCATCCGGTGTTGCCGGTGAGCGGGCAGGTGGCGCTCACGCTGCGCGCCGTGGGTGGGTTGAGCACCGCCGAGATCGCCCGCGCGTACCTGGTGCCGGAGGCGACGATGAGCCAGCGGATCCGCCGGGCGAAGCAGCGGATCGAGGCGGCCGGCGCGCGGTTCACGCTGCCCTCGCCGCCCGACCGGGACGAGCGGCTGGGCACGGTGCTGCGCGTGCTCTACCTGATCTTCAACGAGGGCTACACCGCGTCCAGCGGCGAGGCGCTGCACCGGGCCGAGCTGACCGGGGAGGCGATCCGGCTGACCCGGGAGCTGCGCCGGCTGCTCCCGGACGACGGCGAGGTGGCCGGGTTGCTGGCGCTGATGCTGCTCACCGACGCCCACCGGGCCGCCCGTACCGGGCCGGACGGCGAACTGGTGCCGTTGGCGGAGCAGGACCGCACCCGCTGGGACCGGGACGCGATCGCCGAGGGAGCGGCGCTGGTGACCGAGGCGCTCACCTGGTCGGCGCCGGGGCCGTACCAGGTGCAGGCGGCGATCGCCGCGGTGCACGCGGAGGCGCCCACCGCCGAGGACACCGACTGGCGGCAGATCGTCGCGCTCTACCGGGTGCTGGCGCGGGTCGCGCCGAACCCGATGGTCACGCTCAACCAGGCCGTCGCGGTGGCAATGGTGGACGGCCCGCGCGCGGGGCTGGCGCTGCTGGCCACGCTCGACGCCGACGACCGGACCGCGGGCCATCACCGGCTCGCCGCCGTCCGCGCGCACCTGCTCGACCTGGCCGGCGATCGTGCCGGGGCCCGGGTCGCGTACCTGGCCGCCGCGCGGGCCACCACGAGCCTGCCGGAGCGGCGTTATCTGGAGGTACGCGCGGCGCGCCTGGCCGACAGGTGAGTCCCGCGCGGGTCGGCTCGGGTCAGAACAACCGTCCCCGGTACGGATGCGGCCGCCCCCACCGCTCCTCCCACTGGAGCAGCTCCGCCTGCCACCGCGGCAGGTCGGGCCGGTACTCGCGAATCAGTTCGCGGTTCTCCGGGCGATCGACCAGGAACCGCCAGTAGGACTCGACCGCCTCCCGGGTCTCGTCCAACGAGTAGCGACCCCGCTCGTCCGCGACCCACTCGTTGACGAACTCGACCCCGTCGGGCGAGAAACCGACCTCGTACTTGTCGCTGTCCCACGCCTCGTCGAGCGGACGGCCGTTCGCCACGTCGTCGATCATCTGAAGGGCGTCCAGGCAGGCCGAGTAGGAGATGGAGATGTCGGTGATCAGCCAGGCGCCGAGAGCCCGATAGCGCTGATCGGCCACGTTGAACAGCGGGAGCCGGAACTCATCGACGGAGAAACTGATGAACGCCAACGAAAGTCCTCCGGATCATGGGATGACGACCGGCCATCCGTGGGTGAAGCCGCCCGAGCCATTGTAGAAACCCTCGATCACCAGGCCCTTGTGAGTGCCGCGCCACATGCTGGTGCCGGGCACCGGCTTCGCGTTCTGGAAGGCACCGGTGATGGCGTTGTCGACCTGGGCCGGTGTCCAGTCGTCGGGGAAGAAGGAGCTTTCGCCGCCGTTGCCCTTCTTCGGCTTCCAGGCCCCGTGCGGAGGGTTCAGCGTCGGATCGAAGAACTCGGGTTTGGCGGTGTAGGCGCCGGTCTTGGGGTCCTTGACGACGCTGCCGGGCTGGAGCCGTCGGCCGGGGAAGTCCTCACCGCCGGGCCGGTAGTGGTAGCCCGACCCCTTGGGCATGCCCGGCTTCACGTGGCCGCCCATCACGTGCTCGGTGAAGTGCGGGTTCATCCGGTCGGGCCGGTTACGCGTCTTCGTGCGCTTGAGAAAGCGCAACGCGGCCCGCATCAACCGGCCGCCTGCTTTGCCCCCGCCCATGTCACCTCACCCGTCGACGAGTTTCCAGAGGGCTTCCTGGACGAGGTTGCCGACGATGGTCCGGGCCAGCGCATGGAAGATCGGGATCTCCAGCAGCGAGGCGCCGAAGGTGACCGCCGCGGTGGCGATGGCCTGCGCGATCTGGATGGCGAGGACGACCAGTTGCACGATGACGGCGACCTTGAGGGCGAGCACGATCGCGCCGCAGATGATCAGGCCGGTGCCGGTCAGTACGGCGGCGGTGACGCCGTCGCGCAGGCTGTCGGCCGGGCTGTCCTCCTTGTTCCACCAGGTCTGGAACGCGGTGATGTCCTGGCCGGTGTGCTGGGTCCAGACCGTAGCGGCGCCGGTGTTCGCCTCGCTCACCACACCGGAGAGGGTGTCGGAGAACCGGATCCAGGCGTTGCCCATCTCGAACAGCTTGGTCTCGTCCGCCTCGGGCCAGGTGTAGCCGAGGACGCCGAGCAGCGAGCGCAGCTCACCGGGAAGTTCCATGCCCATGCTCAGCCTCCCAGCATCCGGCGCAGGCCGTCGAGGTTGCTGGTGATGGCCGCTTCCGTCTCGGCGTAGCGGACGGCCATCTTGCCGAGGTCGGCGCCGGCGGCGGCGATCTCGGTGAGCGCGCTGTCGAAGCACTCGAACGCGAACGCGGAGACCTCGTCGTGGGCGGCACCGATCAGCGAGCCGATGTCGTCGGTCCCCCAGGGCCGGCCGAAGGCCGACAGCTCGGCCCGGAAGGCGGTGAGCGCCGTGCCGAACCGGGTGGCGACGGCGTCCAGCGCGGACCCGGAGGCGCCCAGCCGCTCCGGATCGATCTCGACCGGCATCAGCGCCCGTCCTGGCGGGCGAGCCGGTCCTGCGCCTGCATCAGGGCGTCGGTGAACATGCTGAACTGGCGTCCCGCGTCGGCCTGGACGCGGCGCAGCTGCTCACCGAGCGAACCCAGGTCGACCTCGCCCGGGGCGGTGGTGGCCTGCTCCCGCAGGTCGGCGAGCGCGGCGTTCACCGCCGCTTCGATCTCCTCGGCGAGGGCCTCGCTGGCCATCCGCATCACGCGGGGATCGAGCGTCAGCCCGGTGACCTGACCGGGTGGGCCGGCGGTGACCCGGATCAGGCCGTCGGCGGCCTCGCCGACACCTTCCGGTGGTGCCACCTGTTCGCTCGCGTCGGTCTGCCGCTGGAGCGCGGCCATGGTTTCGGACAGCACCCGGCCGAAGCCGGACGGGTCGGCGGCATCGGCCATCGAGGAGCTCCTCCGCGTTCGAGGTCGCCTCGCATCCTATGCACCGGAGCCGATCCCGGTGGTCCCGCAGGATCGATGTGGACGGTGGCATGTGCCACTCGGGATGGTCACCGCCCGTACACAGCACTCCGGGCCGGCCCGTGGGCCGACCCGGTGGTGTGTGTGCGTCGCGTACTCAGCTCTTGAAGGCGTCCTTGACCTTCTCGACGGCCTGCTTGAGCTTGGCACCGGCCTGGTCGTTGCGGCCCTCGGCCTCGAGGCGCTCGTTGTCGGTCGCCCGGCCGATGCCCTCCTTGACCTTGCCCGTGGCGTCCTGCGAGGTGTTGTCGATCTTGTCGTCGAGACCCATGATGACCTCCACTGGTGCGGTTGCCTGACGACAACTGGTTACCCCGGGGGCCATCCGCTCAATCCCCTCACCCGATCGGGCGAAAGCGTCGTAGCCGCAGGCTGTTGCCCACCACGAAGACCGACGAGAACGCCATCGCCGCCCCGGCGAGCATCGGGTTGAGCAGCCCGGCCGCCGCCAGCGGCAGCGCCGCGACGTTGTAGGCGAACGCCCAGAAGAGGTTGCCCTTGATGATCGCCAGGGTCCGCCGGGAGAGCCGGATGGCGTCCGCCGCGGCCATCAGGTCGCCCCGGACCAGCGTCAGGTCGGCGGCCTCGATGGCCGCGTCGGTGCCGGTGCCCATGGCCAGCCCGAGGTCGGCCCGGGCCAGCGCGGCGGCGTCGTTCACCCCGTCGCCGACCATGGCGACCACCCGGCCCTCGCGCTGGAGCCGCTCGACCACGTCGACCTTGTCGGCGGGCAGCACCTCCGCGATCACCTCGTCGATGCCGACCTCGGCCGCCACCGCCTTCGCCACCGTGGTGTTGTCGCCGGTGAGCAGCACCGGCTTGAGGCCCAGCTCACGCAGCCGGGCGACGGCCGCCCGGCTGGTCGGCTTCACCGCGTCGGCCACCGCGAGCACGCCCCGGGCCCGCCCGTCCCAGCCGGCCAGGATCGCCGTCCGCCCGGCGGCCTCCGCGCCGGTCGCGGCCCGCTCGACCTCCTCGGGTACGTCGAGACCCCGTTCCCGCAGCAGCCGGGCCCGGCCGACCACCACGGTCCGGCCGTCGACGGTGCCGGTCACGCCCAGCCCCTCGGCGTTGGCGAACTCGCCGACCGGCGGCAGCGGCCCGGCGTCGGCGGCAGCCTCGGCGACGGCACGCGCGATCGGGTGCTCGGAGGCGGCCTCCAGCGCGCCGGCCACCCGGAGCAACTCGGCGGCGTCCTCGCCGTCGGCGGGCAGCACCTCGGCCAGCGCCATCCGGCCGGTGGTGACGGTGCCGGTCTTGTCCAGCACCACGGTGTCGACCCGGCGGGTGGACTCCAGCACCTCCGGCCCCTTGATCAGCACACCGAGCTGCGCGCCGCGCCCGGTGCCGACGAGCAGCGCGGTCGGCGTGGCCAGGCCGAGCGCACACGGGCAGGCGATGATCAGGACGGCCACCGCGGCGGTGAACGCGGCGGTCGTACCGGAGCCGGTGCCGAGCCACCAGCCGAGCGTGCCCGCGGCCAGCGCGATCACGATCGGCACGAACACGCCGGAGATCCGGTCGGCGAGCCGCTGCACCGCCGCCTTGCCGGTCTGCGCCTGCTCCACCAGCCGCGCCATCTGGGCGAGCTGGGTGTCGCCGCCGACCCGGGTGGCCCGGACGACCAGCCGGCCGCCGGCGTTCACCGTCGCGCCGACCACGGCGTCGCCCGGCCCCACCTCGACCGGCACCGACTCGCCGGTGAGCATGCTGGCGTCGACGGCCGAGGTGCCCTCCTCGACCACGCCGTCGGTGGCGACCTTCTCGCCGGGCCGGACCACGAAGCGGTCACCGACCGCCAGCCGGCCGACCGGGATCCGGGTCTCCTGCCCGTCGCGCAGCACCGCCACGTCCTTGGCCCCGAGTTCCAGCAGCGCGCGCAGCGCCGACCCGGCGGTGCGCTTGGAGCGGGCCTCGAAGTACCGCCCGGCCAGGATGAACACGGTCACCCCGGCGGCGGCCTCCAGGTAGATGTTGCCGGCGCCGTCGCCGCGGGTGATGTCGAAGCTGAACGGGTGTTTCATCCCGGGCATGCCGGCGGTGCCGAGGAACAGCGCCCAGAGCGACCAGCCGAACGCGGCCAGCGTGCCGAGCGAGACGAGCGTGTCCATGGTCGCCGCGCCGTGCCGCAGGTTGACCAGTGCGGCGCGGTGGAACGGCAGCCCGCCCCAGACCACCACCGGGGCGGCCAGCGTGAGCGAGGCCCACTGCCAGTAGTCGAACTGCCAGGCCGGAACCATGGCGAGCACGATCACCGGCACTGTGAGCACGGCGGAGACCCAGAGCCGGGTACGCGCGGTGCGCAGTTCGTCCACCGGCTCGCCGCCCGCCGCGGCCTCCGCCTGCTCGGGCGGCGGCGGCACCACTGCGGTGTAGCCGGTCTTCTCGACGGTGGCGATCAGGTCGGCCGGCGCGATGTCGTCGGCGTACCGGACGGTGGCCTTCTCGGTGGCGTAGTTCACAGTCGCCTCGACGCCGTCCATCCGGTTGAGCTTCTTCTCGATCCGGGCGGCGCAGGACGCGCAGGTCATCCCGCCGATCGCCAGTTCGATCAGGTTCGGCGCGGTGGGCAGCGCCTTTCCCGTGGCAGTCATCGCGGCACCTCCGGCGCTCAACTGTGCCCGTGCCCCGGAGTGCCGTGTCCGGCGTCCGGGGTCGGTGCGGTGGTGGATGCCGGCGCGGCGGGCGGCGGCGCGGTCGGGTCGCCGGCCAGGACGGTGAACTCGGCGGTGTGCACCGCGTCGCCGTGCCGGAAGTCCAGGTAGAGACGGTACGCCCCGGGTGAGGGCACCTCGGCGGCGAACGTGATCGCCGGACCGGCCGGCGTGCGCCCGTCGCCGGGCCTGCCCTCCGGGTGCACGTGCAGGTACGCCAGGTCGCCCTGCCGCAGCGCCACCAGGTGGCCGTACGCGCCGAGGTAGGGCTGCAGGTCGGTGACCGGCTGCCCGTCGCGGCTGACGGAGAGCGTGAGCCGGCTGGTGCGGCCCGGCTCCGGCGTGCCGGTCAGGGTGACCGTGTAGCCGTCGACGGTGGTGCTGGTCGCCGGCGCCGGCAGCGGCCGGGCGGTCAGCTCGCCGGGGACCGTGACGTCCAGGCCGAGGGTCAGCGGCTCCCCGCCTTCGGGGGTGAAGTCGGCGAACGCCCGCCAGACACCGGGGCCGCCCAGCGGCGAGGCGATCCGCCAGGTGCCGTCTCCGGTCATCTCCGGGTGGACGTGCCGGAACCCGGACAGGTCCCGGCGGGCGACGATCAGGTGCATGCGCTTGTCGTGGGCCACCTCGAAGCGGGTGACAGGCGCGCCGTCCGGGCCGGTGATCCGGAAGGCGAACTGCCCGGCCGGCGCGGCGGCGGGCTGGAACGTGTAGCCGCGTTCGGAGACGAGCAGCCCGCCGGGCAGGTGCGCGGAGGCGCCGCCCGCGTTGCTCTCGTCACCGTGACCGGCGTCGCCGGCCCCGTGGTCGCTGTCGCTGTCGTCGTGGCGGGTCTCGGCGGCCGGGGCGACGGGATCGGCCAGGTTGCCGATCCCGTACGCCGCGCCGAACACCGCCACGAGGCCGAGGGCGAAGCCACTGAGCTTCGTCGCCGTGTTCATGGTGTCTCCTCGGTTCTCGCGGGTCCGTCGGACCCGTCACGCACCGACGAGGTCGTAGCCGGCCTCGTCGACCGCCGCGCGGACCGCGTCCGCGTCCAGCGGGTTCTGACTGGTGATGGTGACCCGGCCACTGGCCAGGTCGACCTGGACGTCGGTGACGCCCGGAAGCGCGCTCAGCTCGGTGCTCACCGAGTTGACGCAGTGCCCGCAGGTCATGCCGCTCACCTGGTAGGTGGTCTCCATCTCGCCCTCCGATCCGATACCCCCCAGGGGTACGTTCGGAACGTTAGCATACCCCCGAGGGGTACGCTATCCTCGGTGTCATGACCGCGCCGTCCAGCCCCACCCGGGGCTACACCGCCAGCAAGGACCAACTCCTCGCCCGGCTCCGCCGGATCGAGGGCCAGGTCCGCGGCATCGAGAAGATGGTCGAGGACGACCGCTACTGCATCGACGTGCTGACGCAGATCTCGGCCATCCAGGCGGCGCTGGACAAGGTCGGGCTGGGCCTGCTCGACGGGCACGCCCGGCACTGCATGCACGAGGGCGCCGCCGAGGGCCGGGCCGACGAGATGGCGACCGAGATGATGGCCGCCGTCGGCCGCCTGATGAAACGCGGCTGAGCGGGACCTCCGACCCCCCGGGCAGGGCACATCGACCCGCGCCGACGCGTCGTGCCGGTCGTACCGTCGAAGTGGCGGGCAGGCCGGACCGGCGGACCCGCGGCGACGGACGGAGGGCGGCCCGATGATGTGGCAGAGCCCGATGATGGGCTGGATGTGGATCTGGTCCCTGCTGGTGCTCGCGGTGCTGGCGGGGCTCGTCTGGGCGGCCGTGCGGTGGACCGGCCCGCAGTACCTGGGCCCGACGACGGCCCGGCGCATCCTCGACGAGCGGTACGCCCGCGGCGAGATCGACGAGGACGAGTACCGGCGACGCCGGGCCGGACTGACCTGACCCGCACGGCGCGCGTGTCACCGGCCACGGCGTCCGGGAGCGCCCGACCGGGCTGCCTACCATGGCCGGGCGACGACCCGGACGTGGTCGACACGTCCGCGCCGGCCGGGTGACCACACCGGTCCGGCGGACCAGGCGTCGCCGCGACCGTTGGGAGAGACCTCATGGGTGCCGACCACACCCACCCCGCGCCCGCCGCGCCGCCGGGCGTACGACGGCTGCTCGTCGCCGTGGTGGTGCCGCTGTTCGCGCTCACCGTGATCGCGGCGCTGGTGCTCTGGCCCCGGCAGGACCGGGAGCCGGTCGGCGGGGCGGACGTCCCCCGCTACCACGGCACGGTGACCCGGGTCGTCACCGAGCCCTGCCCGCCCACCCCGGAGGCCCCGGAGGGCGGCGGTGGCCCGTGCGGCACCGTGACGGTCACCGCCGAGCAGGGCCCGGACGCGGGCCGGCAGGTCGAGACGCCGATCCCGGCCGGGCCGGGCGCGCCCCGGGTCGCGGTCGGCGACGAGGTCGTCCTGGTCGAGCTGACCGACCCGGCCGACCCGTCGGTGAAGTCCTACAACATCGCCGAGCACCAGCGCGGTACGCCGCTGATCTGGCTGATGGTGCTGTTCGCCGCCGCGATCGTGGCGTTCGGCCGCTGGCGCGGGCTCGCCGCGCTCGGCGGCCTGGTGGCCAGCTTCGCCATCCTGCTCGGCTTCGTGCTGCCCGGTATCGGTGCCGGCCAGCCACCGCTGCTGGTGGCGATCGTCGGCGCTGCGTTGATCATGTTCGTGGTGCTCTACCTGACGCACGGGATCACCGCGCAGACGTCGGTGGCGGTGCTCGGCACGCTCGGCAGCCTGGTGATCACCGGCGTGCTCGGCCTGCTCGCCACGTCCGCCACCCACCTGACCGGCTTCGGCAGCGAGGACGCCACCACGCTGTCCATGTTCCAGGGCGACGTGGACCTGCACGGGCTGCTGCTGGCCGGCATCATCATCGGCTCGCTGGGCGTCCTGGACGACGTGACGGTCACCCAGGCGGCCACCGTCACCGAACTGGCGCACGCCAATCCCGGGCTGTCCCGGCGGCAGCTCTACCGGGCCGCGACCCGGGTCGGCCGGGCCCACATCGCGTCCACCGTCAACACCATCGTGCTGGCGTACGCGGGCGCCTCGCTGCCGCTGCTGCTCCTGCTGGTCGCCGACTCCCGCCCGGTGAGCGAGATCCTCACCAGTGAGTTCCTCGCGCAGGAGATCGTCCGCAGCGCGGTGGCGACGCTCGGCCTGATCGCCGCCGTACCGCTGACGACCGGACTGGCCGCGATCGTGACCACCGCCGGACGGCGCTCGCGCGGCGCGGAGCCGGCGCCGCCCGCGCCCCGGCCGCCGGCCGGACGGGACGACGCGCTGGAGGCGCTCGGCGGCGGAAGGAGTACGGAGGCCGCATGGTGACACTCCGCAGCGTGACCATCGATTTCAAACGCGACGCTGGTCACGGTGCGCCACGGCGAAATCTCGCTATTGGTCGGCTTCCGGACGTAGATCCTCAGGAGTGCTGTCAGGTAACCTCGCTGCCGGTCACCGCCGAAGGCGCGCACCGGCGCCAGCGGTGCCGCCGCCCAATCGCCCGCGGGCGAGCCGGGGAACCAGGTACATGGGGTGAATCCGCGACAGCGGTAGGGGCCACTTCCGTCCCGAACCCGTCAGCTAACCCGGTCGGCGGCCGACGGAAGGGAACACTGTGACGGCACCCCTGCGCCGCTGGCTGACACCCGTGGTGGCCGTGCTGGCCTCGCTGGCCGTGCTGGCCGGGCCGACCCCGGCGACCGCGGCACCCACCGCGGCGGCCCCCGGCACCCCCTCGGGCCACGAGGAGGACGGCGAACCGCCGCTCATCACCGAGGCGATCGACGCGGCCAACCGGAACTTCCTCCAGGCCAAGGCGAAGCTCGCCAAGTCCCAGGACCGCCAGCGGCGGCTGGCGGCCGAGGTGAAGACGGCACAGGCCGAACTCGACGCGCTCAGCCCGCAGGTCAACCAGCTCGCCGCCCAGTCCTACCGGACCGGCCGGATGGGCGCGATGGCGATGCTGCTGGAGAGCAACTCGCCCGACTCGTTCGTCCGCCGGGTCAACGCACTCGACGAGCTGAACCTCCTCAACGCGCAGCGCCTGGCCGCCATCAACGCGGTCAAGACCCGCGCCGAGCAGGCCAAGATCGCGCTCGACGCCGAGGTGCGCGAGCAGGAGAAGCAGAAGAACGCGATGGAGCGCGAGAAGGTGCAGGCCGAGCGCGCGCTGAAGCTCGTCGGCGGTCTCGGCTTCACCGGCGGCCTGGTCTCCGCCACCTCACCGGTCGCCAAGATCGCCCCCGGTCGCACCGCGGACGGCGGCTGGAAGTCCGAGTCGTGCAGCGAGGACGACCCGACCACCTCGGGCTGCGTCACCCCGCGCACGCTGCACGCGTACAAGGAGGTCCGGCGCGCGGGCTTCAAGCGCTTCGTGGGCTGCTACCGGTCCGGCGGGCCGTGGGAACACCCCAAGGGCAAGGCGTGTGACTGGTCGCTGCAGAACAGCGGCTTCGCGCCGTGGCACAACAACGACACCCGCCGGTACGGCAACGAGGTCGCCGCGTTCCTCATCCGCAACGCCGACCGGCTGGGCATCTACTACGTCATCTGGAACCGGCAGATCTGGTTCCCGGCCACCGGCTGGCGTTCCTACAGCGGACCGTCGAACCACACCGACCACGTCCACATGTCGCTGCTCTGACCCGGACACCACGAAAAAGGGGCCGCCCTCGGGCGGCCCCTTTCGCGTCCGAATGTGTCAGCTCGCCAGCGCCGGGTCGGCGGGCGCCGCCGGCGCGGGCACCGGGGCCGGGGACTGCGCCACGGTCCGCACCTCGCCGCCGGCGAGCCGGTACGACATGCCCACCACCGTGCACCGCCCGGCCGCCACCCGCTCGGCCAGCACGGCGGACCGGGCCAGCAGCGTCTCCACGGTCTGCGCGATGTGCACGTCGATGATGCCGTCGAGGTCCTCCACGCCCTGACGGGCGGCGCGCAGCAGGCTGGGCGAGACCGCGTCCACCACCGCGCCCAGGTGCCCGACCGGGGCGGCCCCGGTCCGCACCCCCTCCCGGGCGGCCTGGACCGCGCCGCACGAGTCGTGCCCGAGCACCACCACGAGCGGCGTGCCAAGCACGGTGACCGCGTACTCGACGCTGCCGAGCACCTCCGGCCCGGCGGTGTGCCCGGCGGTACGCACCACGAAGAGGTCTCCCAGGCCGCGGTCGAAGATGATCTCGGCGGCGAGCCGCGAGTCGGAGCAGCCGACGATCACCGCGAAGGGATGCTGACCGTCGGCGACAGCTGTCCGGTGCCCGGCGTCCTGATTCGGATGCTGCGGGGCGCCGGTGACGAACCGGTGATTACCGGCACGCAGCTCGTCCAGTGCCTGCTCCGGGGTGCTCGGCGTCATGTCCCTCACCTCGTCTACCTGGGGAACCACCAGGCCGAACGGCCTCGCGACCCACGGTCACACGCACCTCGGGGCCCGTCAAGATTCGTGATACGCATTTCATACTTTCCCCGTCGCCGGACGCACCGGCCCGCGCCGATTCGGCCGGTGACGCGGGTGGCCATAGCATGACCACCATGGCGACCACACCAGTTGAGGACGGGAGCCGCCGTAACTGGACCTTCCTCACCAACCACGGCCATGTGCTGCTGGCGATCGCGCGCAACCCCACCGCCCGGCTGCGGGACGTGGCGGACGAGGTGGGCGTGACCGAACGGGCGGCCCAGGCCATCGTCGCCGACCTCGAGGCCGGGGGTTACCTGCGGCGTACGCGGGTGGGACGGCGCAACGAGTACACGATCAACCCGAAGGGCCGCTTCCGGCACCCGGCCGAGGCCGACCAGCAGGTCGGCGCGCTGCTGGCCCTGTTCGCCGCCGAGCCGGCCGGCGACGCCACCGCCGGCAGGTGACCCGGACGGGCACCACGTGTGCCCGCGCGGACGGGTGCGGCGGGTAATCTCACCGCGTGCGCGACAGCTTGCGGCCGGGCGCGACCACGGGACGCGTCCGGGCCGGACACCGGATCAGGTCCGTCCTCTCCGGAGCGGCGGTGACCGCCCTGCTCGGCGGCGCGCTGGCGGTGCCCGCGCCCGCGCTGGCCGCCCCGAAGTGCGGGCCGACCGGCGGCCCCGCACCCACCGAGGTGCCCTGGGCGCTGAGCCGCCTCGACCCGGCCGCCGCCTGGCGGGTCGGCAAGGGCGCCGGGATCACCGTCGCGGTGATCGACTCCGGGGTCTCACCGACCCATCCCCTGCTGCGCGGACGGGTGCTGCCGGGTGACGACTTCAACCAGCTCGTCCGCCTCCAGGGGCAGTGCGACCTGGTCGGCCACGGCACCATGGTCGCCGGCATCATCGCCGGCCGGGAGGGCACCGGCTCGCCGTACACCGGCATCGCGCCGGAGGCGAAGATCCTGCCGCTGCGGGTACTGGCCGAGAACAAGGAGAACTTCGACCCGGACGTGCCGGCCGAGATCGGCAAGGCGATCCGCTGGGCTGTCGACCACGACGCCGACGTGATCAACCTGTCCCTGGTCACGCTCGACGACCCGGCGCTGAAGTCCGCGGTGCAGTACGCGCTCGCCAAGGACGTGGTGGTCGTCGCCTCCGCCGGCAACCGCCAGGAGAACCGGGAGGACCGGCCGGCCTATCCGGCGGCGTACGAGGGTGTCATCGCCGTCGCCGGGATCGACGAGCAGGGCGGGCATGTCGGCAGCTCGGTCAGCGGGGACTATGTGGACATCGCCGGCCCCGGCCTGAACATCGTCGGGCCCGCGCCGCAGGGATCGGGCTACCGCGCCGAGCCGCAGGGCGGGACGAGCTTCGCCACCGCGTACGTCTCCGGAGCGGCCGCGCTGGTGCGGGCCGCGCACCCGGACCTCAGCGCCGACGAGGTCGCCTACCGGCTGACCCGTACCGCCGACAACCCGCCCGACGGGCACAACGCCGAGGTCGGCTTCGGGATGGTCAACCCGTACCGGGCGGTCACCAGCCTGCTGGGCACCCGGGACGATCCGCCGCTGGGCGCGATGCCGCCGCCGGCGCCGCCGGCCGACCCGCTGGCGTGGCAGCGCACCGTCGCGATCTGGGTCGCCGTCGTGGGCGCGCTGCTGGCCGGCGTCCTGCTGACGCTACGGCCCGTCGTGGTACGCGGACGGCGGCGTGGGTGGCGCCCCGGACGGCGCGACGTCCCGCAGGACGCCTGAGAACGCACGACGGCTCCGCCCGGCACGAGCCGGAGCGGAGCCGTTGTGCAGACCGGTCGGGGGTCAGCTGCCCCAGACCTTGGAGTTGCTCATCTCCGTGGTCATGTAGTTCTCGCGCGCGATGCCCACAGCGCCGCCGATCTCGTTCAGGACCTTGTTGATGTCCCGCACGGCGGCGTCCCACTGGGCCTGGTGCTGCTGGTAGGCGGCCCGGTCCTGGCCCTCCCACTCGAGCTTGGTCAGCATCGCCCGAAGCGTGTCCAGCTTCTCGTCGATGACCCGCGAGATGGCCTGCATCTGCTGGTTGCTGCTCTCCAGAACAGCGTAATCAACCTTGATGCTCATCGATTCCTCCTCTGCCTGTCTTCGCGGATCACGGGTTGAGAGCAGCGTGGAACTTGTCCAGCATCTGCTGCTGCTCTTCGTCGTTGACCTGGTGCGTGGTGCCCGACTTGTCGAGCAGGTCCGCGATGTTGTCCATCGCGGTCAGCAGCTTGTTCGTGTCCTCGGTCCAGCGGTTCATCAGGCCCTGGAAGCCCGTGGACGCCTGGCCCTTCCAGGCCATCGCGAGGTCGTCGACCACGTTCCACAGCTTCTTGAGCTCGCCGTCAACCTCGCTGCGCGTGGACCGCACGTCACTCGCGGCGGTGTGCAGAGTTGCTGCGGTTACCTCGAACGCCATGCTTCACACCCTTCCGTCATCTTGTGGCGGCGGTTCCGCCGCGCCCCTCCCCCGCGGCAAGGCGGACACACCCCACCGACGGACACTTCATCCGAACCGTAGCGGACGATGTCCAACCCGCGCAGCCCTGCCGGCCCGTCGTTCGCATTCGGACACCCCATTGTCGACAGACGCGACCGGGGGTCAGGACCGTTCGCGTGACGATTTGACGACCGTCGACACGCCGAAGGCCAGCACCGCGACCAGCAGCACGACCACGATCCACAGCACCGGCTTCTCGAACGCCCGCTGGAACGCCAGGACCAGCAGCGCCGCGCAGGTGCTCAGCGACACCACCTCGGCGGCCCGTCGCAGCCGCGCCGAGCGGGTCAGCCCGGCCACCAGCATCAGCACCACGAAGACCGGAATCGAAAGCAGGACGTACAGCAGCAGCGAGAAGAGCAGGGTATCCACGCGTCGCCCCCGTCAGCCGTAGAACTTGGAGTCCCGCACCCAGTCGATCTTGATGTCCTTGATGTCGGGGTCGGTGCCGGTCGGCGCCCAGCCGGGACGGGAGTCCGCGGTGAAGGTGAACCGGTTGTCGGTGTGGAACGCGGCCAGCAGCGCGTGCAGCAGCGCGCTGATCTCACCGAAGACCAGGACCAGGATGGCGGCGGTGGCGGCCAGGCCGGCGATGCCGATGGCCTGGGCCAGCGCGGTGGTGGCGGGGAAGAACTGGAGCGCGATCGAGGCGATCACCGCGACCAGGATCGGCATGAGCGCTTGAGCCAGGCCGGAGACCGCGTCGTTGTACGCGTCCCGGGCGGCGGTGAGCGTGTCCCGGTTGGCGGCGAACGCCTCGGCCAGCGAGTTGATCTCCGCGCCGAGCTTGCGCAGGAACAGGTCGAACGCGTCCCGGTCGTCGAAGTCCCACTCCGCCGCGTCCGGCGGGACCGCCGCCATGGCCGCGCCGAACTGGTCCGCGCCGAGCAGGCGGGCCGCCTCGTCCCACTTCTTGATGGCCTCGTTCACCTCCTGGTTGTCGAACGACTCCAGGTAGAGGATCGTGCCGATCAGTGCCGCCGAGGCGGCGATCCAGACCAGGTTGCCCTTGGCGATGGCCGCCGCCGACCGGACCGGCGCCGTGGTCTGCGCGACCGACACCGAGCCGGTCACCGTCCCGGACGCGTTGGCGATGAGGATCTCCGGTGGCATCAGGCGCCCCTCCCGTGACGGGCCCGGCCGGTCACTTGACCACCCAGGGCTGATCCGACTTCTCCCAGTTCTTCGCGGTCTGTTCGAGCTGCGCGGCGGCCCGGCGCAGATGCTCCACGCCGGTCCGGACGTTGTCCAGGTGCCCGTCCACCGCCGCGTTGTGCCGCTCGACCGCGCCGGTGCCGAACCAGCTCAGCGCACCCCCGGGCAGCTTCACCTCGGCCAGCAACGTCTCGACGTTGCGGAGGTACTGGATCGGGCCGTCCGGGGCGTCGAGCCGCCGGCCCGCCTTCCGGATTGCGTCGACGTCGACCGTGTTCGGCATCCTCGGCCTTCCTCTCGCTCAGCGCCGCAGATTGCGGGTCGGGTCGGACAGGTCCACCCCGAACTGGCGGAACCAGTCCTCCGGGGTCAGCGTGCCATCCTGGGCCCGGCGGACCATCTCCGAGTCGCCGAGCATCTCGCCCAGCAGCTCGCGCTGCCGCTCCTCGAAGGCGGCGTAGGCCGCGTCGATCGCCGCCTGCATCGCCTCGGCCAGAGAGAAGCTGTCCAGCCGCATCGCCCGCGCGTTCAGCTCGATGTCGCCGACCTTCATGTCGCCGTCCACCGTCACCCGCACCAGGCCGTCCGGGCTCTCCCCGGTCACCCGCAGCTCGGCGCGCTGCCGCTGGACCTCGGCCAGCCGGCGCTGCTGCTCCTGAGCCTGCCGCAGCAGGCCCTCCAGGGCTCCACCGATACCCGACGGGCTGCTCAACTCCGGGCCCTCCCCGTAATCGCGACGATCGATCGGGCCGACGCTACCGGAAACCCGCGACGATCGTCCGTCCCGTCAGGCCGGCTCCGTCCACGCGGTCTGGATCAGCTGCTGGCCGTCGCGGCGGCGCACGAGCGTGCCCCGGCCCGGCGGCTGCGGAGTCGGCCGCAGGTTGCCGAACACCGCGCCCTCCTCGCGGCTGCCGGACATCAGCAGGCCCGGCGAGTCCAGCTCGCGCAGGCGCTGCAGCACCGGCTCGTACAGCGCCCGGGCCACACCGCCGACCCGGCGCGTGATGATCAGGTGCAGGCCGATGTCCCGCGCCTGCGGCAGCAGCTCGTGCAGCGCGCTGAGCGGGTTGCTGCCACCGGAGGCGACCAGGTCGTAGTCGTCCACCAGGATGTACAGGTCCGGGCCCTTCCACCAGCTCCGGTCGCGCAACTGGGCGGTGGTCACGTCCGGGCCGGGCAGCCGGTTCTGCAACGCGCTGCGGATCGAGCCGAGCCCCTGGCTGAACACCTGGTTCGACGGCGCGTAGTCGAGCAGGTGGTCCCCCTCGACCGCGCCCAGCAGACCGCGCCGGTAGTCGGCGATGACCAGCCGCGCCTGGGCCGGGGTGTAGCGCTCGGCGATCCCCCGGGCGATCAGCCGCAGCAGGTTGGTCTTGCCGCACTCGGCGTCGCCGAACACGGTCAGGTGCGGCTCGCTCGCCAGGTCCAGATAGACCGGGGCGAGCGCCGACTCGTTGACGCCGATCGGGATGCCCGGCGCCGACCTGTCGACCACCTTCGCCAGCTCGGTGACCGCGAGCTTGCGCGGCAGCAGCCGGACCTTCGGCGCCGGCTGCCCCGGCCAGTTCGCCGCGACGTGGCCGGCGAGCGCCACCGACGCCTCGGTCAGGTCCTCGATGTCGCGCTTGCCGTCGATCCGCGAGATCGCGGTCAGGAAGTGCAGCTTGTCCCGGGTCAGGCCGCGACCCGGCGCGCCCACCGGCACGTTCTGCGCGGCCCGCCGGTCGATCTCCGACTCCGACGGGTCACCGAGCCGCAGCTCCAGCTTGGTGCCGAGCAGGTCCCGCATGTTGATCCGGATCTCCGCCCAGCGCACCGCCGTGATCACCACGTGGACGCCGAAGCCCAGACCCCGGTTCGCCAGGTTCGTGATCGTCTGCTCCAGCTCCTCGTACTCCTGGCGCAGCGTGTTCCAGCCGTCCACGACGAGGAAGACGTCACCGAACGGGTCGTCGGCGAACTCACCCGCCGCCCGGCGGCGCCGGTAGCTCGCCACCGAGTCGATGCCGTGCTGGGTGAACCGGTTCTCCCGCTCGTCGATCACGGCGACCACCTCGGCCACCGTCCGCCGGACCGCCTCGGTGTCCCGCCGCCCCGCCACGCCCGAGGTGTGCGGCAGTCCGTCCAGGCTGCGCAGCGCGCCGCCACCGAAGTCGAGGCAGAAGAACTGCACCTCGCGCGGCGTGTGGGTGAGCGCCAGCGACGCCAGCATCGAGCGCAGCATGGTGCTCTTGCCGCTCAGCGACGCCCCGACGATCACCACGTTGCCGCCGGCCCCGGCCAGGTCCACCATCATCGGGTCGCGGCGCTGCTCGTACGGCCGGTCCACGATGCCCACCGGCACCGCGAGCCGGCCACGGCCCGGCCAGTCGGCGGTGGTCAGCCCGTACGCCGGGTGCACGCTCAGCTTCGGCAGCAGCTCGGCCAGCCCGGACGGCTCGGCCAGCGGCGGCAGCCACACCTGGTGCGCCGGCTTGCCGCGGCCCTTGAGCTGCTCGATCAGCACGTCCAGCATCGCCACTGCCTTGCCGTCGCCGCTCTGCTCCGGCTCCGGGGCGGACTCGGCGGGGCTCGGCTGGGCGGGCACCGGCACGTAGTCGATGCCGTACGGGACGATCCGGCGCTGCACCTGCGCCCGGGTGGAGCGCTGCACCTGCCCCGGCGCCCGGTACGGGCCGGACACGTACGCGGCGCGGAACCGCAGCATGGTCGCGGTGTCCGTCTTCAGATAGCCGTGACCGGGCGCGCTGGGCAGCTCGTACGCGTCCGGCACGCCGAGCACGATCCGGCTCTCCACCGCCGAGAACGTGCGCAGACCGATCCGGTACGACAGGTGCGTGTCCAGGCCGCGCAGCTTGCCCTCCTCCAGCCGCTGCGAGGCGAGCAGCAGGTGCACCCCGAGCGAGCGGCCGAGACGGCCGATCATCACGAACAGGTCGATGAAGTCCGGTTTGGCCGCGAGCAGCTCGGAGAACTCGTCACAGATGATCAGCAGACTCGGCATCGGCTCCAGCGGCTCACCCGCGGCCCGCGCCTTCTCGTAGTCGTACCGGGAGACGTAGTTGCCCGCCGCCCGCAGCACCTCCTGGCGGCGGTTCATCTCACCGGCCAGCGCGTCCCGCATGCGGTCGACCAGCGGCAGCTCGTCGGAGAGGTTGGTGATCACCGCGCTGGTGTGCGGCAACGCGTCCAGCGAGGCGAACGTGGCGCCGCCCTTGAAGTCGACGAGGACGAAGTTCAGCTCCTCCGAGGAGTGCGTCACCGCGAGCGCCGCGACGACCGTACGCAGCAGTTCGCTCTTGCCGGAACCGGTCGCGCCGATCACCAGGCCGTGCGGGCCCATGCCCTCGTGCGCGGACTCCTTGAAGTCCAGCTCCACCACGTTGCCGTCCGGGCCCAGGCCGAGCGGGATGCGCAGCCGGTCGCGGTTGCTGCGCGGACGCCAGGTCTGCCGGACGTCCACGGTGGCCGCGTCGCCGACACCGAGCAGGTCGGGCAGCTCCATGCTGCGGGACAGCGGCTCCTCGGTGCTGGCGCCCTGCTGCTGGGAGAGCCGGAACGGGGCGATCTGACGGGCCAGCCCCTCGGCCGCGCTCAGGGACAGCCGGTCCGGGCGGCCGAGCCGCGAGGTGGCGGTGCCGCGGACCAGGTCGAGCCCCGTGCCGTCCCCGGCGTCCAGGCAGAGCAGCCAGCGCCCGGCGTCGCGCGGGACCGCGCCGGACAGGTCGAACACGGTCGTGCCCAGCAGACCCGGCCCGGTCAGCGCGCAGGTCGCCGAGACCTCGCCGCCGTCCAGCACCACCACCACGTGCGGCGCGGTCGTCAGCGGCTTCGCCTCCGGCGCGAACCGGGGCCGCCCGCCCAGGTCCTGGGCCAGCGCGGTCTCCGCCTCGTCCAGCGCGGCGAACACCATCCGGCGCGCGCCCGCCGCGTCCGTACGCCCCGGGTGCTGGGCGTGCGGCAGCCACTTCACCCAGTCCCAGGCCGGCTGCCGGTCCGGCGCGGCCACCACGACCACCAGGAGATCCTCCGGGGCGTGGAACGTGACCAGCTGGCCCAGCGCGGCCCGGGCCAGGTCCAGCACCGGCTCCCGGTCGCCGCGCAGGGCGATCCGGCTGAACGCGCGCAGCGACAGCGCGGTCGGCAGGTCCGGCACGCTGGAGTGGGCACGGACGAACCGGCGCAGCGCGATGGCGCTCATCGGCTCCAGGTCCTCCACCGGCTTGGTCTCCGGCGGCACGATCTCCACGGCGAGCCGCTGCGGGCCGAGCGCGATCCGCACCTCACCGAAGTCGTCCTCGGTGATCCGCCGCTCCCAGAGCCGGCGCGAGGCGGCGATCGACCAGAGCGCGTCCGGCTCCGGGTGCCGCCAGGTCATCGCGGCGCGCTGCTGCTCGGCCGCCCGCCGGGTGCGCTTGCGCATCTGCGCGAGGTAGCGCATGTAGTCGCGCCGCTGCGCGTTCAGCTCGGCCTTGTCCTTGCCGCCGTTGCCGAGCGTGCCGATCGCCATGCCCAACATGGACACACCGAACAGGCCACCCGCGACGTACGTCATCATGCCGCCGCCCCGGCCGGCGTAGAGGAACGCCATCGCGCCGACGCCACAGAGCATCGGCAGGATCATCAGCACCTGCCCCATGCCCTTGGCCTGCGGCTCCGGCAGCTCGGGCGGGGATTCCAGCAGCACCTCGCCGCGCGGCAGCGCGGGCCCCGGTTGACGCGGAAGTCGGCGGAACACCACCGTACTCACGGCTCTCCCCTCCCCAGAAGCGGCCCTGATCGTGGTCTGCCACCGCCGGTGAGCGTCGGGTGGGCAACCTGTGCGACCGCCATCGTAGGTAATCTCCGTCAGGCGTCGTGGACCCGTGGGGGCGACGCCGACGGCCCAGCGGATCGTATGCGAGCACGAGGAGGCCACTGTGGCGACGAAGACGGCGACCGGCGGGCTGAGCCGGATCACCATCGTGGCGCCGCGTACCAGGATGGATCTGGCGCTGCCGTCCGACGTGCCGCTCGCCGACCTGCTTCCCACGCTGCTGCGGTACGCGGGCGAGGATCTGGCCGACGAGGGTGTGCGGCACGGCGGCTGGGCCCTGTCCCGGCTCGGCGGGCAGCCGCTCGACGGTGGCCGTACCGCCGCGCAACTCGGTGTCCGCGACGGTGAGGTGCTCTACTTCAACCCGCGTGCCGCGACCGCCCCCGAGATCGTCTTCGACGACGTGGTGGACGCGGTCGCCACCTCCACCACCCAGCGGGCGGGCGCCTGGCAGGTGGGCACGACGCGGGTGTTCGCGGTCCTGCTGGCCGCCTCGGCGCTCGCCGGGGGCGCGGTGGCGGCGCTGCTCACCGGTCCGCCGCAGCTGCCCGGCGCGGCGGCCGCGTTCGTGGCCGCGGTGGCGCTGCTGGTGGGCGCCGCCGTGCTGTCCCGCGCCGCCGGTGACAGCCGCACCGGCGCGGTGCTGGCCCTGGTCGGGATCGGTTACGCGGGCGTCGGCGGCCTGCTGGTGCTCGCCGGGGACCGGACGCTCGGCGAACTGGCCGCGCCGCACGTCCTGATCGCCGGGACCGCCGTGGTGGTCTTCGGCGCGATCGCCGCCCTCGCCGTCGGCGACCGGCTGCCGCTGTTCCTCGGCGCGGTGGGCGTGGGTGCCGCGGTCGGTCTCGGCGCGGTGCTCAGCCTGTCCTTCGGCATCGGGGCGGCGGCCTCGGCGGCGGTGGTGGCGACAGTCGCGTTCGGCGCGCTGCCCGCGCTGCCGATGCTCGCCTACCGCCTGGCCCGGCTGCCGGTGCCGTCCATCCCCACCGGCCCGGACGACCTCAAGACCGACACCGAGTCGGTGGACGGGCCGTCGGTGCTGCGCAACAGCGAACGCGCGGACGCGTTCCTCACCGGTCTGCTCTGGACCGTCTCGCTGCTTGTGCTCGGCGGCGAGGTGGTGCTGGCCGAGGACGGCCGGCTCCCGGCGGTCCTGCTCTGCCTGGTGCTGGCGCTGCTTTCGCTGCTGCGGGCACGCCCGTTCCTCAGCCGCGCCCAGCGCACGCCGGTGCTGCTGTCCGGCACCGTCGGCCTGGGACTGGTCGCCGCCGCCACGTTCGCCGCCGGCTCGCTGGCGGTACGGCTCGGCCTGATCCTCGGTGGCCTGGCCGTGGTGGCCGTGATCAGCCTGGTCTACGGCCTGACCGTGGCCGGCAAGCGGATCTCCCCGGTCTGGGGCCGGACCCTGGACATCATCGAGATCCTGCTGATCATCGCGCTGGTGCCGCTGGCCGTCTGGGTCTGCGGCGCGTACGGCTGGATCGTCAACCTTCGACCGTGACGGTGCCCATCGCGGTGCCGACCGGTGCGGTGGCGTAGACGCCGGGACCGTGCTGGCCGTCCAGCGGGCGGGCCGGCACGCCCGCGCGCCGGGCCATCTCCCGGACCGCCTTCACCAGCGCCTCGGCGTGCCCGTCCATGGCGGCCACCCGCAGCAGCGGCGGCACCCGCCGGCCGCCCGGGAGCACCACCGCGGCGACGGTGTGCGAGGGCGCGGAGGTGGCGGTGACCGCGTCCACGAGCGCGCCGAGCGAGCCGTTGGGGCGTACCCGCAGGGCCAGGCAGCGCTGCGTCCAGCCGCCCCCGCGCAGGCTGGTCCACGTCTCCACCGGGGACTCCGGCGCCAGGTCGAGCCCGGCACCGGACACCACCGCCGCGTGCAGCTCGTTGCGGTCGAGCACCCGGTGACCGAGGCCGGCGGCGTTGAGCGCCTTGCCGAGCCGGCCGACCCCGGCCGCCACCGTGCGGTGCACGCCGCGCAGGCCGCCGCCCCGGCTCACCGTCTCGGCGCGCGCGTCGGACACCGACAGGCGCAGCGCCACCCACACGGTCCGGTACGCGGACGGCGGCGCGCCGGGTGCCGGGTACCAGACCAGGGTGTGCGAGACGACCTGGGTCTGGGTGACCGGGCCGGAGAAGTCGGCGAGCACCGCGAGCGCGCGGTCCACCGCCGCCGCCTCGATCGTGCCGGCGGGCGCGCCGGGACGGCCGGTCAGCGCCAGCGCGGCGAACCAGCCCCGGTCGTCCTGCCCGATGCCGAGCCGGGTGCCGCGCTCGGTCAGTTCCACCACCGACAGTTCCGGGGCGAGCGCCGCCAGCCGCGGGTCACCGCCGGGCACCGCGCCCCGGGCCCGGTCGCGGCGCCGGCGCAGCCGGCGGCGGAGCATCAGATCCTCGTACCACCAGCGGCCGCCCCGGCGCGCGAACGCCGCGACCACCGCCAGCAGCGCCAGGACGGCGACCACCGCGAGCAGCCACGTCGGGCCGGCGGTGGCGAACCAGACGGCGAGCGCCGCGCACTCCACCACCACCAACTGCCCGACCACGACCGGGCCGAGCCGTCCCCGGCGGCGCTTGTCCGCCGGGGCGACCGGCCGGTCCCCCGGTACGGCGGCAGCGGTGGCGGTACGACCGGGTGGCGCCTGGAGCTGCGTCATCGGTGTACGTCCCTTCTGGACATCCTGGGCATCCGCCGGGCGGGTGCGGTCGTTCGGGCGGCGGACGGGGTCCGGCGCACCCCCGACGGCCCCTTATCGTAGGGAAGCCCGCGGCGCTGTTCG
This sequence comes from Micromonospora sp. CA-248089, assembly GCF_050948515.1. Lineage (NCBI taxonomy): Bacteria > Bacillati > Actinomycetota > Actinomycetes > Micromonosporales > Micromonosporaceae > Micromonospora > Micromonospora sp. CA-248089. The sequence goes on along the minus strand of NZ_CP192016.1, from coordinate 541,568 downwards.
GACCTGTCGCCGTGGACCCACCCCCGCCGGAGGTTAGTCATGCGGACCCGCCGCGATCAGGTGCAGGCGTACCGCTTCGTCACCCGCCGCATCGTCTCGGCGCTGCTCGCCGGTGATCCGGAGACAAACGACCTGCCGATGCGCCGCCTCGGCATGGCGGTGTTCGGCAGCGTCATCGCGGCCGCGGTGGTGCTCGGCGGCGTCGGCGCGTACGGGCAGCTCACCAGCAACTCCGCGCCGCTGGAGCCGAACACGGTGGTGATCGAGCGGGAGACCGGCGCGACGTACTACTTCGGCGAGGACAAGGTGCTGCGCCCGACGCTCAACTACGCCTCGGCGCGGCTGATCGTCAACGACGCCGGTGCGACGCCGCGCACCATGTCGCAGGCGTCGATCAAGGACCGTCCGCGCGGGCGGCTGGTCGGCATCGTGGGCGCCCCGGACGACCTGCCCGATCGCAAGTCCCTGGTCGGGCTCCCCTGGTCGGTGTGCGACGTACCGGATCCGAACGACCCGCGGCGCTCGACCACGCACCTGGTGATCGACCGCGCGCTGCCCGGCGGGACGGCGCTGACCGACCGGGCCGTGGTCGTGCGGACCAGCGACGCCCGTTACCTGCTCACCGGCGGCTCCCGGCTGCGGGTGGCGGGCGACGAGCAGGCGCTGGTGGCGTTGAAGATGGCCGGTGCGACGAACCTGACCGTCGGGCAGCAGCTGCTGAACGCGGTGCCCGTCGGGCCCGTGCTGCGCAAGCCGTCGATCGCCGGGGACGGCGGCGCGAGCGGGCTCACAGTGGCCGATCGGCCGGCCCGGATCGGCCAGGTGTACCAGGCCGCCGGCCAGTACTACGTGCTCACCCGGCAGGGCCTGGCGACCGTCCGTGAGGTCACCGCGCTGCTGCTGCTCGGCAGCGGCGGCGAAGTGACGCAGATCACTCCCGACGAGGCCGGACGGCTCCTCACCGATCAGCGGCTGGACGCGGACGGTCTGCCGGCCCGGCTGCCGACGCTGCACGAGGTCCGGCCGGGCCGCACGGTGCTCTGCGCCACCTACCGGCCCGGGCCCGCCGGTCAGCCGCCCACCACCACGCTCGAGGTGTTCGACTCCCCGCCGGCCGAGCTGACCTCGGCGACCGCGATGCCGGCCCGGCAGGGCGGCCGGGACGCGGTACGCACCGCCGAGAACGTGCTGCTACCCGGCGGCAAGGGCGTGCTGGTGCAGGCCACGGCCGGGGAGACCGGCAAGGCGGCGGCCGGTTCGACCGTCTACCTGATCACCGCGCAGGGCATCCGCTATCCGCTCGGCACCACCGGGGGCGACGCGAAGAGCGCGCTCGGGTACGGCGACGTGACGCCGATCGCCGTACCGGCCTCGCTGCTGGCGCTGGTGCCGACCGGCCCGACGCTGTCCCGCGAGGACGCGATGACCTACTTCGATGCGGCAGCGCCTCCGGAGGCCACCGCGACGCCCTCGGCCGGCGGTGCGGCGGCGCAGGTCCAGGGCGGTTGACCGGCCGCCACCGGATCCGAAGTGGAGGAAGCCCGTCACGGGTCGCCCGGGTTGGCTCGCTTCGACTAACCTGAGTGCGGCGAAGGTTATCGACGATGACTACGGGGATGCAGCCATGACGGGGCGCACGACGGTAGACGTACTGTCCTTGGAGGACTTCCACCAGCGGCTCGAGCGGCGCCTGCAGGAGGCGGAGTCGGTGTTGCGCAAGCTCAACACCCAGATGCAGTGCCGCCCGCCGGCGCTCGGCACGTTCACCGACGCGACCGACAACGCGCGTCGCTACTCCGAGACGCACCAGAGCTACGTCAACCACGTCGACCGGTTGCGCCGGGCGATCCTGGCCGCCCGCGAGGCGACCCACAAGATCATGACGAACTACAAGACCGCCGAGGCCCGCAACGCCGCCGCCGCGGCCGACATCGCCGCCGCCCTCTCCGGGCTGAACGAGGCGATGAAGCAGCCGAAGGAGGACCCGCGTGTCTGAGTACACCCGGCGCTACGAGCACGTCAGCCACGAGGAGCTCTACCAGGGCGTCAACGCCGGCGACCCGAAGCAGATCGAGGCGCTCAGCGCCCAGTGGACCTCCCTGAAGAGCACGCTCGACGACCTCGGCCGCGACCTGACCGCCGACCTGGAGGCGCTGTCCAAGAGCTGGACCGGCGACGCCGCGCGCGAGTTCACCAGGCGGCTGGACATGGTCGTGCGCTACTCCGGCAACCTCGCCGAGGGCATGACCGGCATCCGGCAGGGCCTCGACATGATGTCCAGCGAGCTGCGGGCCGCGCAGTCCAAGGCGGAGACCCCGGAGAAGACCGACGACAACGACAAGCTGCTCGCCGGCGCCGGCAAGGGCTTCCTGCTCGGCGGCGCCCCGGGCGCGGTGATCGGCGGGATCGTCGGCCACCAGCAGGACAAGGCCGAGCAGGAGAAGGCGCACCAGCGGATGGTGCAGGTCGTGGCGAAGCTCGCCGAGGGCTACGACTTCTCCGCGTACGGCCGCATCGTCGTGCCGGACCCGCCGGAGACCGAACTGCCGGGCCACACCAGCAACGGCGACCCGACGCTGCAGAACGGCCCGTCGGTGAAGACCCCGACGTCCGGCCCGAGCCTGGGCAGCTTCGGCCCGGGCGCCGGCGCCACCGCGACCACCTCGGGCGTGCACCACACGGCTCCGACCGGTGGCACGCCGGGCGAGGGCACGCCCGGTGCGGGCACTCCGGGCGGCCAGCCCGGCGCCGGCGCTCCGGGTTCGGTGCCGACCAGCGGCACCGTCGAGCCGGGCGGCACCTCGCTGGCCGGTGCCACTCCGCTGACCAGCACCGTCGGTGGTCCGACTGTCGGCGGCGGCCCGGGCTTCGGCCCCGGCGGCGCCGGCTCGACGACGATGACCGCGGGCGGACCGGGTGGTGCGCTCTACGGCGCCCCCGGCGTGCTGAGCACCGGCTCGCTGGCCGGCACGGGCGCCAACTCGGCGTCGGCGGCCCGCCTCGGCGGCATGCCCGGCGCCGACAACCGCTCCGCCGCCGGCACGGGCCGGCTCACCTCCGGTCGTGGCCTCGTGGTCGACGCCGGGAGCAAGTCCGCCGAGCGCACCGGCGGCGCCACCGGGCGGCCCGCGATGGCCGGCCGCAGCGGCGTGCTGGGCGGGCGCGGCGGCCACGGCGACGACGAGTCCGACGGCCGGCTGACCTGGCTCACCGAGGACGAGATGGTCTGGGGCGACGGCGACGCCGCCCCGCCGCCGGTGCTCGGCGGCAACTGAGTCCGGCATCCACGGCACGGCGCGGCACCCCGGCAGGGGCGCCGCGCCGTTCCGCGTCCGGCCTGCGTCGGTGTCCGTCCACAGCGACCCGTGGGGTGGCTCACGTAACCCGCAAGATCCTTGAGCTGCGAGATCGTCCGCCGACGGATAGGTTGAACAGGTGCTGCCCGTAGCGTTCGCCCCGTCCACCTGGACGGCGACGCTGCGCCGGATCGCCCGCACGGCCGTGGCCAGCCTGGTGCTGATCGCCGGCCTCCAGGGCATCGCCGCCACACCCGCCCACGCCGCCGCGGCCCCGCACGCCACCGTCGCCTCGCACGCCGTCGCCACCGAGCACGTCCTGGCAATCGAGAACGTCGTGGCGATCGAGCACGCCGCGACGCGGCAGGCGGTCACCGCCGGTGCCGCGCGTCCCGCCGAACTCATGACGGGCGACGCCACGACCGCCGCCCTGCGCGCCACCGGCCCCGGCAGCGGCCCGGCCGTCACCGAGGCCCCGTCGACCGACTCCGCCGCGGGCGTTCCCGGCGTCGAGGTCGTCGCCGCCGCCGACCCCGGCCGGGCGGACATCGCCCGTCGCGGTCCGCCGCGCGCCTGACCGGGCACCCTTCCGGTACGCCCCGGCGCGGCCCCACCCGCCGCACGCCGCGCGCCCTGCCGCGCGTCCCGTCGCGTCCGAGTCACGACGCGCACCCGCCCGGATCTCCGGGCCACGACCGTTCATCGTCTTTCGTTCCACCCTGAGGTGCTGGTGATGCAGACCGTCTTCTCCGCCGTCCTGCCCGACATGCCCGCGGCCGCCGTGATCTGGCTGGTCCTGCTCGCCGTGGCCGCGACAGTGGTCGCCGCGCTGATCGTCCGCCCGTCGCGGTTCCGCTCGGAGCTGGTCGACCGGATCAGTGACGCGGCCCGGCCGAGCAGCATCGAACGTGCCGAGCGAGCCCGCGTACGGGACCAGGAGCGGACCCGCTACGCCGACGAGGTGGCGGTGGCCGCCTCCCGCGCGACGGCCACCGCGGAGCGGAGCCGGGCCGAGTGGCTGACCGCCCAGGAGGAGTCCGAGGCCGCCTGGCAGGCGTACCAGGCGGCTGAGGAGGACGTCCGGCGCCTCACCGCCGCCGCGGCGCTGCCGCTGCCCCGTACCGCCAAGACCCCGGCCGAGTACGCGGACCGGGAGCGCTGGCTGCACCGCGCCGCGATGGACGCCCAGTGGCGCAACGAGATCACGGTGCGGCAGCTCAGCGACATCCTCGGCGGCAACGGCTGGGACCCGAGCCGGCACCCGGTCGAGCAGGAACTGCTGCTGCGCCGGCTGGTCCGGGACAACATGGCGGCCCGGCACCGGGCCGCCACGCAGCGGGAGCAGGCCGCCTGGCAGGCAGCCGAGCTGGCCGCCGCGGCGGCGCAGAGCCTGCGCGACGAGGCGTTCGCGGCGCTGCATCCGGTCGCCGAGCCGCAGACCGCGCTCTCCATCGTGGGCTTCGCCGGGCCGGAGACCACCCGGGAACTGCCGGCCGGCACGGTCGCCGACGTCACCCGGGAGCTGCCGCCGGTGGCTCGCGGCCGCGCGGCCGTGGCGACCTGAGCCGGCTCCGCGCTGCATTCCTTCCGAGCGATATGACTGAGGGGCATATTTATGCCTCTCAGTCATATGCGTTTCCGGGAGTCATCTCTCGGCGGTGGCTACGGCGAGTAGCCGACGCTTTCCCGAGCGGGGCGGGGGGATGGACCGCGCCCGCGGGCGGCCTGGGCCCGGCTCGGCTAGCGTGATGCCGTGTCCCGTGAATCCTGGGTGCTTGTCGCACTCGCCGCCGTCCTCGCGGTGGCCATGCTGGCCGGGGCGGTGCTGCTCGCCATCCGGGTGGTCCGCACCCGCCGCATGCTCGGCGCGCTCGGCGCCGGCGGCAAGGTCGCGTTCTACGGCGCGCTGATCTACACCATCCTGCCGGTGGACCTGCTGCCCGACCCGATCTACCTGGACGACATGGGCGTGCTGGCCGGCGCGCTGTTCTACCTGGGCCGGCTGGTCGCGAAGCACCGTGCCGAGCAGCGGGCCGCCCAGTCCGCCCAGGCGATGCCGCTGGCCGTAGCGCCGCCGCGTCCGTCGGATCGTCCCTGACGAGGAGACAGCATGGCTGGGCGTCACCGGTTGGATCCGCACGACGAGCGGGTCGCCCGGTTCTTCGCGGACCGGCACCTCGCCACCCTCACCACACCGCGTGCCGACGGCACCCCGCACGTCGTACCCGTGGGGGTGACCTTCGACCCGGCGGCCGGGCTGGCCCGGGTGATCACCTCGGCCGGGTCGGCCAAGGCCCGGCACGTCGCGGCGGCCGGGCCGGACGGCGTCCCGGTCGCCGTGTGCCAGGTCGACGGCCGCTGGTGGCTGACCGTGGAGGGCCGGGCGGTGCTGCGCCGCGACCCGGAGTCGGTGGCGGAGGCCGAGCGGCGGTACGCCGAGCGTTATCGCACGCCGCGCCCGAATCCGGAGCGGGTGGTCATCGAGATCGCGGTGACCCGGCTCCTGGGAAGCCTCCCCGGCTGAGGCGTCTGTCCGGTTCCGCGGTGGCCCCGGTCACGCCCGGAAATGGGCTGCCGCGGCAGGGCGGTTGAACTCTCCGTACGCCGAGCGCCACTCCTGGTGCCGCGTCTCCCCGCACGGAGCCGTCGACCCCCGAATGGAGCCTCGACCATGAACCCGATCATCCGTAAGTGTGTGCTGTCCGTCGCCGGCCTGGCCGCGGCCGGCGGTGCCGTGGCCGGCCCGGCCGCCGCCCACGCCGCCCCGGTCAAGAGCAAGGGTGACCGGGCCGCCGACTACGAGTACCAGGCCCAGCCGAACTACTTCTACTGCGGTCCCGCCTCGACCCGGATCGCGCTGTCGGCCGAGGGCAAGGACGTGAGCCAGGACGAGCTGGCGGCCAAGCTCGGCACCACCGAGAACGGCACCGACTCGGCCATCGACATCACCCGGGTCCTGAACGAGTACACCGGCGGCAAGTACAAGACCACCGAGATCCGCGACGACGTGGCCACCCGGGAGCAGGTCGACCGCCTGCGCGCGGACATCCGTACCGCCGTGGACGACGACCGGCCGGTGGTGGCGAACATCCTGGGCGGTGCCCGGGACATCGACGGGGTGGAGCACAGCTACCCCGGCCACTACGTGACAGTCGTTCGGTACGAGGGCGACGGCGACCGGGTGCTCATCGCCGACCCGGCCCGCCCGGACGAGCCGACGTACTGGATGGACGTGACCGAGCTGGCCAACTGGATCGCCGGCCGCGGCTACAGCTCCTGACCCGCACGGGCCGGTCCCCTTCTGGGGGCCGGCCCGACGTCGGGGTACGTCAGCGGCCGGTGTCGCCCTCGCCGGTGCGCTGCTGCGCCATGTCGACGCCCTTGTCGATCTGCGCGTCGTACTTGCCGCCGCTGCGCTTGTCGGCCGCGTCACCCGCCTTCTCGATGCCCTGGTCGACCTGCTTGTCATGCTTGTCCGCGAAGTCCTTGGCCTTGTCCATGAAGTCGCTCATGCCCGATCTCCCTTCGATACGGTGAATGCCTTCCCTGAGGCCGAGGGCACAAACACGGGGTGGGCGGTTACGGCCCTGGTGTCGGATCGGCCCGCGTCGGGTACCAACGGCCCGGATCGAGGAGGGCGACGTGGACGACGACGCTGGAATACCTGGCCGGGCGCCGACCGCCGGACCGCGGCAGACCTGGGCGGGACTGCCCTGGCCGGTACGAACGGCGGTCACCTGGAGCGCCTGTCTCCTGGTGGTCACCGCAGGGCTGTGGCTGCTCGGGCAGATCGCCGTACTACTGGCGCCGCTGGCGGTGGCGCTGGCCGGCACGCTCTTCCTCGCCGCGCTGCTCGACCCGGTCCTGGTACGCCTGCGCCGGCTCCGGGTGCCGGCCGGGCTCGCCGCCCTCCTGAGCATCCTGCTGCTGCTCGGCATCCTGGGCGGCGCCGGCGTCCTGGTCTGGAACCTCACCGCGAGCCAGTTCAGCGAGCTGAGCCAGCAGCTCGACGAGGGGTTGCAGCGCACCCGGGACTTCGTCACCTCCAGCCTGCCGGTCACCGACCAGCAGCTCGACCGGCTCGTGGAGCAGATCCGGAAGGGCCTGAGCAGCGGCGCGCCCGATCCGGTCGCCGGGGCGCGCAAGGTCGCCGAGGTCGCGGGCGCGGTGCTGCTCGCCTTGGTGCTGCTGTTCTTCCTGCTCAAGGACGGCCGTTCGATGTGGCACTGGGTGCTGCGGCGGCTGACCGGACCACGCCGGGAGCTGACCGCCGAGGCGGGACGGGCGGGCTGGCGGACGCTCGGCGCGTACAGCCGGGGCACGATGATCATTGCCGCGATCGACGCCATCGGCATCGGGCTGGCGCTTGTCGTGTTGCGCGTCCCGCTGGCCCTGCCGCTCGCCCTGATCACGTTCCTCGGCGGGTTCGTACCGATCATCGGCGCAACAGTGGCCGGTGCGGTGGCGGTGCTCGTCGCGCTCGCCGCGAACGGTCCCACCACCGCGTTGCTGACCCTGGCCGCCGTGATCGCCGTCCAGCAGGTCGAGGGCAACCTGCTGGAACCACTGGTGATGCGGCGGCAGGTGCAGCTGCACCCGGCGGTCATCCTGGTCGTGGTCACCGCCGGCACGCTGGTCGCCGGGGTGGCCGGGGCATTCGTGTCGGTGCCGATCGCGGCGGTGCTCTGGCGGGTGCTGGACACCGTGCAGCGGCACCGCGCCGCCGAGCGGAGCGGTACCGAGCGCAGCGGCACCGGCGTACCCGCGCCGACCGCCGACCCGGGCCGCGCCGCCGAAGCAGCGGGCTGACGACCTGCGCGGCCGTTCAGGCGGGGTGCGGCTGGCGCAGGTGCGTGATGAACCACGTACCTGCCTGGTCGGCCACCTGCTCCAGCGTGCCGGGCTCCTCGAACAGGTGCGTGGCGCCGGGCACGATCCGCAGCTCCGCCACTTCGCCGAGCGCGTCCCGGGCCTGCTCGTTGAGCACGATCACCTGCTCGTCCAGGCCGCCGACGAGCAGCAGCGTCGGTGCGCGTACCGCCGTCAGTGAGCTGCCTGCCAGATCCGGCCGGCCGCCCCGGGAGACCACCGCGCCCACCCGGTCCGGCCGGGCCGCGGCGGCGACCAGCGCGGCGGCGGCGCCGGTGCTGGCGCCGAACAGCCCGATCGGGAGCCGCCCCAGCTCCGGGTCGGCGCCCATCCAGTCGACGATCCCGGCCAGGCGCTCGGCCAACATGCCGATGTCGAAGCGCAGCTCGGCGGTGACCTCGTCCCGGGCCTCCTCGTCGGCGGTCAGCAGGTCGACGAGCATCGTGGCCAGCCCGCGCTCGTTGAGCGCACGCCCGACGGCCATGTTGCGCGGGCTGTGCCGCGAACTGCCGCTGCCGTGCGCGAACAGCACCACCCCACCGGCGTTGCCGGGCACGCTGACATCCCCGACGAGCCCTCCGTCCACCACAGGCACCGAAACCTCACGCATATCCCTCCACCCCCACCCACCCGATACCCGCCAGCCGAACGATCATGAAGTTGACGGCCCAGAAAGCGCTTCCCCACCCCGCCAACTTCATGATCACGCCATCCGGGCAAGACCACGGGGAACGCCCGCGGGGAACCCCGCGCGGGGAGGCCGACGCGTGCGGGGTTGCGTTGACGTCGGCGGCAAGGTTTAGCGTCGATTCACGGAGACGGACGGGGGGCGGCGATGCGGATCGGGGAACTGGCGCAGCGGGCCGGTACGAGCACCCGCACCCTGCGCTACTACGAGGCACACGGGCTGGTCCGGCCGAACCGGTCCGCAAACGGATACCGGGTCTACGACGAGGCGGAACTACGCGTCGTCCGCGAGATCCGGTCCCTGCTGGCGATCGGCTTCGGCCTGGACGACATCCGCCCGTTCGTCGCCTGCCTGCGCGCCGGAAACGACTCCGGTGACGTCTGCCCCGATTCGGTGGCGGTGCTGCGGCGCAAGCTCGCCGAGGTGGACGACTACCTCGACCGGCTCGGCGACGTCCGCCGCCGGCTGCACGACCAGCTCGCCCACGCGATCGCCCAACGGGAGGAAACATGCCTCAGGACACGGGGACCGGCCGGCTGACCCCGGTCACCGACGACACCTTCGCGGCCGCCGTGCTGGCCGCCGACCGGCCGGTGGTGGTGGACTTCTGGGCCGAATGGTGCCCGCCGTGCCGGGTGGTGTCGAAGCACCTGGCCGAGCTGGCCGAGGAGTTCGGCGACGCGCTGCGCTTCGTCACCCTCAACACCGACGAGAACCCGGCCACCACCCGCGCCCACCGGATCATGTCCGCGCCGACCATGCTGGTGTTCCGGGGCGGCGAGGTGGTCGGCTCGATCGTCGGCTCCCGCCCGAAGGACCACCTGCGGCGCAGCTTCGCCCAGCACGCGGACGGTTGAGCCGCCGCCGGGCGGGAACGCGCCGGGTGACCACGGACCCCGACCGATCGCGAGGATCGTCATGGCGAAACAGGACAGGTCCCGGGAACAGGAACTCACCGACCAGGAACGCCGTAAGCAGGAACTGAAGGGCTCACCGGACTGGGCCGACCGCGCCTCGACGGCGCGCACGTCCGACGATCCGCGGGCCACGGCGCCGCGCGACGCCGGCGGGCGTCCGTCGAACGGCCGCCAGTTCTGAGGTACGCGTACCGAGCGGCCCCGCCCGTCGTGGCGGGCCGCTCAGTTCGTGCGTTCCGGCAGGTGCATCAGCGGCGCGCGGCCCTGCGGCTGCTCCGGCTGCGACCCGCTCGGGTGTGCCGGCGGCACCGCCACGGTCACCGGCTGCGCGGAGGTGACCCGCACCGGCTCGCCGTGGTGCCGCAGCTCGACGACGGTGTCCGGCCCGCCGTTGCGCAGCGAGTACGTCGTCTGGTGCGGCCGGACGTCGACCCGCAGCCGCATCCCGCGCCACTGGAGCGAGAACTCCAGGCGGCTGAGGCGGCTGGAGAGCCGGGGCGCGAAGGAGAGCGTCCCGTCGTGGTCGCGCAGCCCGCCGAACCCGGCCACGAGCGCGATCCAGGCGCCGGCCAGTGATGCCATGTGCACACCGTCGCGGGTGTTCTCGTTGAGGTCGTGCAGGTCCATCAGCGCGGCCTCGCGCAGGTAGCGGTGGGCCAGTTCGAGGTAGCCGACCTCGGCCGCCAGCACCGCCTGGGTGCAGGCGCTCAGCGACGAGTCGCGTACGGTGCGCCGCTCGTAGTAGACGAAGTTGCGCAGCTTCTCGGCGGCGCTGAACGCGTCGCCCCGCCAGTGCATGGCCAGCACCAGGTCGGCCTGCTTGACGACCTGCTTGCGGTAGAGGTCGAAGTACGGGTAGTGCAGCAGCAGCGGGTACTTCTCCGGCGGCGTGTGCTCGAAGTCCCACTCCTGGAAGCGGGTGAACCCCTCCACCTGCTCGTGCACGTCGGTCTCCGCGTCGTACGGGACGTGCATGTCGTTCGCGGCGTCCCGCCAGGCGGCGGCCTCCTCCTCGGTGACGCCGAGGTCGAGCGCCTGGTCGCGGTAGCGCATCGCGCAGTCCGCGGCGGTACGCAGGTTCCGCTGGGCCATCAGGTTGGTGTAGACGTTGTCGTTCTTGACCGCCGTGTACTCGTCCGGGCCGGTCACGCCGTCGATGTGGAACCGTCCGGCGCGGTCGTGGTGGCCGAGCGAGCGCCACAGCCGGGCGGTCTCGACAAGCAGTTCCAGCCCGATCTCCCGTTCCAGCGCCTCGTCGCCGGTGACCAGTACGTAGCGGCGCAACGCGTCGGCGACGTCGGCGGCGATGTGGAACGCGGCGGTCCCGGCCGGCCAGTACGCCGACGACTCCGGCCCTTCGATGGTGCGCCACGGGAAGGCCGCGCCGGCGAGGTTCAGCGTGCGGGCGCGTTCCTGCGCCTGGGCCAGCGTGTCGTACCGCCACTGCAACGCGTCACGCACCGCGGTCGGCTGCGTGTAGGTGAGCACCGGCAGCACGAACATCTCGGTGTCCCAGAACGCGTGGCCGTCGTACCCCGGGCCGGTGAGGCCCTTGGCCGAGATCGGCCGGCGTTCCGCGCGGGCGCCGGCCTGGAGGACGTGGAACAGGCCGAACCGGACGGCCTGCTGCACCTCGGGGTCGCCCTCGACGCGCACGTCGGCGGCGTCCCAGAACGCGTCCAGGTATTCGCGCTGGGCCCGGCGCAGGCCGTCCCAGCCGTCGAGCCGGGCCGCTGCGAGCGCCGCGCCGACCTGGTCGCGCAGCGCCGGGAGCGACCGGCGGCTGGACCAGCCGTACGTGAGGTACTTGACCACGCGGAGCGTCTGGCCGGGCTTGAGCACGCAGCCGATGGTGGTGCGGACCCAGTCCTCGTACCCCTCGCTCTCGATCGTGGTGCGTTCGGGCCCGTCGACGTCGTGGCCCATCGCGGCGGCGACCCGCAGGCCGCTGACCTTGGTGCGGTGGATGAGCTGCCCGCCGTCGTCGGTGGTCAGCTCCTCCTCGGCCTGCAACGGCGACTCGAGTACGGCGGCGACCCGGGGGTCGCGGCTCTGCGGCGGCAGCGACTCGTTGGCGACCAGCTCGGACTGGAGGATCAGGCGCAGCGGCCCGTCGACCGGCTCCACCTCGTAGTGGATGGCGGCCACCGAGCGCTGGGTGAACGACACCAGCCGGGTGGTACGGACCTTGACCTCGCGACCGGCCGGGGAACGCCAGTGCAGATCCCGCTGGAGGGTGCCGGCGCGCATGTCGAGGACCCGCTCGTGGGCGAGCAGTTCGCCGTAGCGCACGTCGAGCGGCTCGTCGTCGACGAGCAGCCGGATCAGCTTGCCGTTCGTGACGTTGACGATGGTCTGCCCGGACTCGGGGAAACCGAAGCCGGCCTCCGCGTACGGCAGCGGGCGCAGCTCGTAGAACGAGTTCAGGTAGGTGCCGGGCAGCCCGTGCGGCTCGCCCTCGTCGAGGTTGCCCCGCAGCCCGATGTGCCCGTTGGAGAGCGCGAACACCGACTCGGACTGGGCCAGCACGTCCATGTCGAGCTGCATCTCCCGGACGTGCCAGGGCTCGACCGGGTACGCCCGTTCCCGGATCACGCGGCCGGCTCCGCCGCGAGCAGGTCGGCGAGGTCGGTGACCACCACGTCGGCGCCGTGCGCCAGCAGTTCGTCGGCCTGGCCGACCCGGTCGACGCCCACCACGTACCCGAATCCGCCGGCCCGCCCGGCAGCCACACCGGCGAGGGCGTCCTCGAAGACGGCCGCGTGCGCCGGTTCGACGCCGAGCAGTCGCGCGCCCTCCAGGAACGTGTCCGGGTGCGGCTTGCCGCGCAGCCCGCTCGCGCGAGCGACCACGCCGTCCACCCGGGCCTCCAGCCAGCGTTCCAGCCCGGCGGCGTGCACCACGGCGGCGCAGTTGGCGCTGGCCGAGACGACGGCGCGGCGCAGCCCGGCCGAGGTGGCCGCTTCCAGGTAGCGCACCGAGCCCTCGTACACCTCGACGCCGTTGTGCTCGATCCGCTGGAGCAGCACGACGTTCTTACGGTTGCCGAGGCCGTTGACGGTGTCCGCCTCGGGCGGGTCGTCCGGCGATCCCTCGGGCAGCGTGATGCCGCGCGAGGCCAGGAATGTGCGCACCCCGTCGGCGCGCGGTCTGCCGTCCACGTACCGGTTGTAGTCCGGTCCGCTGTCGAACGGGTGGAACGGCTCGCCGGTTTCCGCCGACCGTCGCCGCAGATACGCGTCGAACGTCTCCGCCCAGGCGGCGTTGTGCACCTTGGCGGTCTGCGTCAGCACACCGTCCAGATCGAAGAGACAAGCGCGCACGTGCGCGGGGAGGCCCAGCATCGCTTGAATCTAACCAGAGCCCGCGCCGGGCAAACACCATTCAGGGCTCAGCGGTTCGGGCGCAGCGTCCAGATCACGGTGAGCGAGGAGGTGAGCGTGCCGTCCTCGGCGCGGACCTCCACCTCGACCGGGAACTCCGGCCGCTGCCCGGCGTCCAGCTCGGCCAGCACCTCGGCGGGTACGCCACCGAGCCGCGCGCTAGCCAGCACCGGCCCCATCGCGATCTTGCGGAAGTGGACGGAGGCGGTCACCGGCAGGGGTACGGCCCGGTCGAGGACGTGCCCGAAGGCGGCCAGGACGACAGCGCCCGAGGCGCTCTCCCCGAGCGTGAACATGGCGCCGGCGTGCGGCCCGCCGAGGTGGTTGTGGTGCGCCGCGATGTCGGGGAGCCGGGCCACGACCCGGACCCCGCCCTCGGCCTCGGGCGCCACCTCGACGAACTCGATCCCGAGCGTGCGGGCGAACGGCACGGCGTCGAGGATTCCGGCCGCCACCTGGCGAGAGTCGATGCTCATGCCCGAACGCTACTCGCCGGTAACAACCCCGGCAAGATGCCGGAACACGCTGGCCAAATGTCACCAAGTAAGTGACATCCGCACCGCATGGAGCTAGCGTTGTCTCTTATTAAGAGACATTGGGACATGAGATGATCTTCTCCACCCCTGAACTCAGCGATCACGACGAGACCGTGCTGGCCGAGGTGCACGACATGCGTCGCGTGCTCGCCGATGTCCTGCGCACTCCTCGCCGGTGGACCGGTGGCCTCCGGCGCACGATGTTGGCCCGCGCGATTCTCGGCTCCAACAGCATCGAGGGCTACGTGGTCGCCGAGGACGACGCCGCTGCCGCGCTGGACGGCGAGGAGCCGCTGAGCGCCGACGACCGAACCTTCGCCGAGATTCGGGGCTATCGACAGGCTCTGGGATACGTGCTGCAGACCGCCGGGGATCCGCATTTCCGCTTCGAGACGTCGGTGATCCGCAGCATGCACTACATGATGCTCTCGCACGATCTGGGCAAGAGCCCGGGGCAATATCGCAAGGGCCCGATCTACGTACACGATGAGCGGACCGATGAGCGGGTGTACGAGGGCGCGGACGCCGACCACGTGCCTCACCTCATGGAGGAGCTAACCGAAGATCTACGGTCGGATGTCACCGCCTCCCCGCTCGTCAAAGCAGCCATGGCGCATCTGAACCTGGTGATGATCCATCCGTTCCGTGACGGCAACGGACGGATGGCACGCGCCCTTCAGACGCTGGTGCTCTCCCGCCGTGCGATCGTCGAGCCGGCCTTCTCCAGCATCGAGGAGTGGCTGGGCAGCAACACCGAGGACTACTACCGCGTGCTGGCGGTTACCGGGCGTGGCCGCTGGAACCCCGAAGGTTCGGCGCGCCTCTGGGTGTCGTTCAACCTGCGCGCCCATCACATGCAGGCACAGACCGTCGCTCGCCGCTTCGATGAGGCGTCCGGCATCTGGTCGGAGTTGGACGCGATCGTTGCCGAGAAAAGACTCCCTGAGCGGGTGACCGATCTGCTCTACGAGGCAGTCCTGGGCTACCGCATCCGTCGCTCCGGGTACGTCAAACTCGCCGATGTCGAGGATCGGACCGCATCTCGTGATCTGGCCAACCTTGTCGAGCAGGGCCTGCTGGAAGCACGAGGTGAGCGGCGGGGAAGGCATTACGTCGCCGGCCCCACGCTGGTCGTGGTACGGGAACGGGTCCATGCGCGGCGCAAGCCGATCAGGGATCCCTACCCGGCCATGCCGGTCGTTCTCGCGACCGAGGCTGCCAATTCGACCGGCTCGGGTGAGCGGTTGTAACCACGGTCCATGTCACGGCGCTGTCCGGCCCGATGGATCAGCTCAGCGGCGTTTCGGCGGCTGTCGACTTCGGGTAGCGAGTGGCCCATGAACCGCGATCTCGCGCGCGGGCTGACGGTGGCGTGGGCACTGCCGGAGTTCCGCGACGGGCTACGTCACCTCGTCGACCTCGACGAGGTGACAGTGCTGCTGGCCGCACTGTCCCTTCCGGACCGCGACCGCGAGGTGGAGCGGAGCGCGCTGGGCCTGCTGCGGTCCGGGCTCGACAGCACCGAGGTCCGGGAGGCGGTGTTGCTGCTGCTGGAGCGGGACACCGTACGCCGGCCGCTCGTCGCCGCGGCGGTCGAGCCGCTCGCCGACCGGCCCGGCCTGGTCACCGCCGTCACCTCCGCGGCCGAGGATCCCCGGGTACGCCACGAGGTACGGGCGATGCTGGACAGCGCGGGCGTCCGCGAGCTGATCTGGCGGGCGGTCGACGACCAGGTGAGCGACAACCGGTTCGGGCTGGTCCGCCGGGCGGCGGTGCTGTTCGTGCGGCACCCGAGCGCGCGGCGCCTGGGGTGGGCGCTCCGCCGGCACGGCGTTCTCCGCGAACTGCGCCACAGGGCGTGACCTGATCCTGCTGTTGCCCGGTCGTGTCACCGCCGAGATCTTCGGGCCCTACCGTCCAGTCGATGCGATCCCGTGCGGCGAAGGCGGCAGCGACTCTGGTGACCGTGCTGGGCACGCTGCTCGTCGTCGCGAGCTGTCTCAGTTGCATCCCGCTTCTGGCGCCGTCGGCGCCGTGCGACGGTGACACCTACGCTTCGGCGCAGGCGGCGAGGGACGCGTACGCCCTGCTGGTCCTGGCGATGACGGCGACGGCGGTCCTCTCCGTCGTCGTGGCCCGGGTAGGCATCCGGCCCCGCGTCCGGAACCCCTGGCCGTGGCTGTCGGTCGCCGTACTGGGAATCGCCGTGAGTGCCGGCCTGCTGATCCCGATCGATCGCGCCGGCTCCTGCTGAGGCCGATCGGCAGTCACTCGTATCCCATCGCGGGGATGATTTCGCCCATTTCGCGCTCGACGTACGCGCGGGTGCCGGCGTCGAATTGGTCGTCGCGGTGCGCGAGCTTGTCCGCCTGGAACGTCGACGGGGTGACGGCGTCCTCGACGCCGAGCCGCTCGAACAGGGCCCGCCGCTGCCCGGGCCAGTCGGCCGCCAGGTCTTCCGCCCTCACCTCGACGTACCGCCGGCTCGTCAGGTCGGCCGCGTCCTTCCAGGCCAACCATCGCTGGTAGACCGGCACGAGGTAGGCCAACGCCCCGTCGACGGTGGACGGCGCCCACGGCTGGGCCAGGTGGGAGGCGAGCACCGCGACCGGATGACGCTTGATGTGCACGATCGTCGCCTCGGGGACCAGTTCCCAGAGGAAGTCCATGGCGAAGAGGTTGAACGGCGTCTTCTCGCACCAGGTCGGCTTGCCCGCGTCGGCCGCCGCCCCGCCGAACAGGGTGTCGACCAGGCTCCGCAGGACGCCGACCAGTTCGCCCCGGTCACTGAAGTACCTCGGCACGACCCGCCGTCGGCTGGCCGGCCCGAACGGCCCGGCCGGCCGGTCGCCGTCGCCGAAGCCCTCCGCAGGCGCGGGCTCCTCGAAGGCGTACGCGATCACCTGCGGCCAGAGCCGGTGTACGGCGTCCCGGTACCGACCCACGCCGACCAGCTCGGGCACGGTCTTGCCACGGTCGTCACGCCGGCCGGGCACGCGTACGGTGAGGAAGTGGCTCAGCCGTTGCAGCGCGTCCTCACCGACGATGGGGTCGTACCGGTCGGTGAGCGCGTCGGCCAGGTCCCGCAGGCCACCCGGTTCGACAAGGAACTTGGTCTCCATGGGGATCCGGTGGATCAGCGGATGCTGGCCGATGACGTCGGCGATCCGCGACGTGCCCGAGCGGCCCGTGCCCGCGACGAAGACCGGTGAGGGAGACGGCATGGACGGCAGTCAAACTTCCGGCCCGGCGCGGGGGCAACCCCATTATCCCCGCCGCGATCAGCTGATCGATTTCCTGGCCGACGCGGTCGGGTCCGTCACCGTGGCACACCCGACCCGGGTCGCCGTCGACGGGCCGCCCGCCGCCGGCAAGACCACGCTCGCCGACGAGCTGGCCGCCGTCCTGCGGGCCCGGGGCCGGTACGTCATCCGGGCGACCGTCGACGACTTCCTCTTCCCCCGGGCGCGGCGCTACCGGCGCGGCGAGTTCTCGGCCGAGGGCTGCTACGTCGACACCCACGACCACCAGTCGCTGAACCGGGTGCTGCTCGACCCGCTCGGCCCCGGCGGCGATCGACGCTTCCGGCGCACGATCTACGACCACACCACCGACGCGGTGCTGTCCCCGCTGCCCACCACCGCCCCCGCCGACGCCGTGCTGGTGTTCGACGGCGTCTTCCTCCTGCGCCCGGAACTGGTCGACCGGTGGGAGCTGCGCGTCTTCGTGTCGACAGCGCTGGACCGTACCGTCGATCGTGCGGTGGTCCGGGAGAGCCCGGTGTCGTCCCGGGCCGACGTCGAACGGCGCTGGCGCGAGCGTTACCTGCCCGCCCAGCGGCTCTACTTCGCCACTGCCCGCCCGGTCGAGCACGCCGACGTCGTCGTGCACAACGACGACCCCGGACAGCCGATGTGGGAGACCCGGACGGCCTTGGATGGCAGGCTGCAACCATGGACAGGAAGCGGGTGACCGCCTGGATCGCGGCGTACGAGCAGGCGTGGCGCACGCCGGGAACGGCGGCGCTCGGCACGATGTTCACGACCGACGCGAGCTACCGGCAGGGGCCGTACCGGGATCCGGTCGTCGGCCTGCCCGCCATCACCCGCATGTGGGACAGCGAACGCGACGGGCCCGACGAGGTCTTCGACATGACCGCGGAGGTCGTCGCGGTCGACGGCGACACCGCCGTGGCACGGATCCAGGTCCGGTACGGCGACCCCGTCCACCAGGAGTGGCGCGATCTCTGGATCATGCGCTTCGCCGAGGACGGCCGGTGCGCGTCGTTCGAGGAGTGGCCCTTCGCGCCGGACAAGCGGGCTACCGGTTGAGGCCGGCCGCCTGATCCGTGAGGATCTCCCCGAGAACGCGGTGCGCGTCGGCTGCCTCCTCCGCGTCCTCGGGGTCGTCGAAGGTGCGGGACCAGGTGGAAAGGGTCTTCCAGAGGGCCCAGCCGCGTCCGCGCGCCCACGTCGCGTCGTCCACCGACAGGCGCTCGCGGAACGCCGCCCGGCCCTCGGCGGTCAGCAACGTCCAGGCGATCGCCAGGTCGCAGGCCGGGTCACCGACGCCGCAGGTGCCGAAGTCGATGACGGCCGCCAGCCGGCCGTGCGTGAGCAGCAGGTTCCCCGGGGCGATGTCGCCGTGGAACCAGCGGTCCACCCCGTCCCAGCGGGCGCCGACCGCCCGTGTCCAGATCTCGCGTACCAGCGCGGCGTCGACGTGGCCGTCCAGCGCCACGAGCGCATCCTCGACTTTCTTGTCGTACGTGCGCAGCGTGCCGCCCCGGAACCAGTTGTGCACACCCGGCTGCGGGCCGTCCGCGGCGTCCACGTCCCGCAGGGCCGCGAGGAATTCGGCCAGGTCGAGCGCGAAGCGCACCGGGTCGGCGATGCGGTCCGGCCGGGCGGGCTCGCCGTCGAGCCATCGGTAGATCGACCACGGGTACGGGTAGCCCGCACCCGGCTCGCCCTTCGCCACCGGGGCGGGGATTGGTAGCGGCAGCCGAGCGGCGAGGACCGGGAGCCACAGGTGTT
Organism: Micromonospora sp. CA-248089; assembly: GCF_050948515.1. Taxonomy (NCBI): domain Bacteria; kingdom Bacillati; phylum Actinomycetota; class Actinomycetes; order Micromonosporales; family Micromonosporaceae; genus Micromonospora; species Micromonospora sp. CA-248089. The sequence continues at coordinate 522,843 of NZ_CP192016.1, read as the reverse complement.
CCTTCTCGACCGCCAGGGCGTACGCGGCAGCGCTGGGCAGACGCACCAGTAGCTCGGGGCCGAGGTGGAAGGTCCAGTTGTCCCAGCCGCCGTTGGCGACCGGCTCGATCGGGAGGCCGGCCAGGTGCGGGAACTGGCCGGCCACGAGGCGGCGCACCTGCTCCACGTCGACGGCGATGCGCTGTGGCGGAGGGCCGAGGTCGTAGCCGGAGTCGTCCGCTCCCACCGGGCGGTGGTTGTTAATAAGGGGCCCTTCCTCTACCGGAGGCGTTAACAGGGTGCCCTTCCTTTCACCGCCAGCCGACGTCGATGCGGTCGCCCCGCTCGTCGAAGAAGTGCAGCGCGTCCATCCGCACCTGCACTGCGAGCGGGTGCCCGGGCGACACCTGCGGGTACGGCGCCAGCCGTACCGCCAGTTCCGCCGGACGACGGTGGTGGCGGCCCGGGTCGGGCAGCACGCTCGTCCGGTTGCCGCCACCCCCGCCCGGTTCCAGGGCGGGCGCGGAGGACTCCGTCGCGCGCCCGGTGAGCCGCTGCATCACCTGGTTGAACCGGCGCAGGCCGCGCTGGCCCGGTGCGGCCTGCTCGACCGGGGTGCCCATCTCGTCCACGACGATCGCGGTGGCGCCGATGTCGAGGAACGCCAGCGACTCGTGCCCGTGGTGCTCCAGGTAGCGGATCCGCCCGTGCAGCACGTCCCCGGCGGTGTCAGGCGCGACCGGGGTGAGCGCCTCGGCACGCATGCCGACCACGATCCGCTCACCGTGGTAGTGCGCCACCGCCCGGCTGCGGATGTCGTCCCAGGGCAGGTAGAGCGACTGCTCACCGAGGTTCAGCGCGACGTACCGGTCGAGGTGGACGTAGACCGACGCCTCCAGCAGGTTCATCCGGGGACTGCCCAGGAACGCGGCGACGTAGAGCGTCGCCGGCCGGCCGTACACCTGGGTGGGGGTGCCCACGTCCTGGAGGACACCCTTGCGCATGATGGCGACCCGGTCGGCCATGGTCAGCGCCTCGGCCTGGTCGTGGGTCACGTAGATGGTGGTGACGCCCAGTTCGCGGGTGAGGCCGGAGATCTCCGCCCGCAGCTCGGCGCGCAGCCCGCTGTCCAGGTTGGACAGCGGCTCGTCCATCAGGAACAGGCCGGGCCGGCGCACTATCGCCCGGCCCATGGCGACCCGCTGCCGCTGGCCGCCGGAGAGCTGGCTGGGCTTGCGCGCGAGCACGTCGCCGATGCCGAGCGCGCTCGCCACGTCCTGGATCCGCTCGCCGCGCGGGCCCGGCTCGACGCCGCTCAGGCGCAGCGGGAAGCCGATGTTGTCGCCGACTGTCATGTGCGGATAGAGCGCGAAATCCTGGAAGACCATGGCGATCTTCCGGTCGCGTGGCGGCAGGTCGTTCGCCAGCTCACCGCCGAGCATGATGGCGCCGGTGGACGGATCCTCCAGCCCCGCGATCATGCGCAGTACCGTCGACTTCCCGCAGCCCGACGGGCCGAGCAGCACCATGAACTCGCCGTCGTTGACGTCCAGATTGATGGTGTCGACCGCGACCGTTCCGTCCGGGAACACCTTGGTGACATCCTTGAGCGCGACGGTAGCCACCGCCACCTCCCCAGTTTTCTCTCCCAAACCCGGGAATGACTGTGACCAGGATCATCTGATCCGCACATCGGGTAAACGTGCCATGTTCGGCTCGTGACAGTCCTATTAAGCGGTATTCGCCGGGCTCCACGATTAAGTGACCAGCGAGTAGCCGCTTTTACGGCGTTTCGCCGAGGAACACCCGGCGCACCACGCGCTCGGCGGCGTGCCCGTCGTCCAGGGCGCAGAACCGCGACCGGAACGCCGTCCGGGCCCGCTCGGCCGCCTCGTCGTCGACAGCACCGGAACGGAACAGGTCGAGCAGACCGGGGAAGTCCAGCGCGACCGCGCCGGGCGGCTCGGCAAGCAGGTCGAAGTAGACGCCACGAGCCACCCGGTAGGCATCCCAGTCCGGCGCGTAGACCACGATCGGCCGGTCCAGCACCGCGTAGTCGAACATCGCCGAGGAATAGTCGGTGATCAGTACGTCCGCCGCCAGGTAGAGGTCCTCCACCCGGTCGTACGCGCTCACGTCCAGCACCCCGTCCGCAGCCGGTCCCCGGGGATGCCGCTCCCGGTCGTGGAAGTAGTGGCTGCGCATCAGCAGCCGGCCCCGGGGCCCGAGCACGTCGAGCATCCGGTCCGGGTCGAACGGCGGCCGCCACCCGGGCAGGTGCTCGCGGTGCGTCGGCGCGTAGAGGACCACGTACTCGTCGGGTGCGATGCCCAGCGCGGCGCGGACCTGGCCGCGGTCCTCGGCGGTGGCCAGCGCCAGCCGGTCGTTGCGCGGGTAGCCGACCTCCAGCGTGGTGTAGTCCGCCGGGTACGCCCGCTCCCACATCTGGGTGGAGAAGCTGTTCGAGGTGATGCTGTAGTCCCACCGGTCGACCCGGCGCAGCAGCCCGGCGAAGTTCATCCCCATCGCGCCCACCGGGTAGCGCTGCTGATCCAGCCCCATTACCTTCACCGGCGTGCCGTGGTGGGTCTGCACGTGCACCGAGCCCGGCCGCTTGCGCACGAAGTCCGGGAAGTTGACGTTGTTGACGAGCCAGCGGGCGCGGGCCAGGACGCGGTGGTACTCGCGGCTGCCGGCCACCACGTACTCGACGCCCGGCGGCAACGCGGCCACCCGGTCCCGGCGGACGATCCACACGCCACGCACCTGCGGCGCCAGCCGGCGGGCCGCCTCGTAGATCGCCGCCGGATTGCACGAGTAGCCCCGGTACCAGTAGGCCGCGTAGACGGCGAGCGTCGGGTCGACCGGCCGGTGCAGCTCCGCCCGGTAGTACTCGCCCAGCGCCAGGTCACGGGCCCGCCGGGCGGTACGCCGCACCACCGGCGTGACCCGTCGCCGGGCCCGCCGCGCGGTCCGCCGGGCCGTCTCCCCCGCCTGGTGCGCCTCCCGCAACGCGCTGAACGTCCGCCAGCGGCCGGCCGCCACCAGCCGATGCTTGAGCCCTTCCGCGCCGGGCGGGACCGGATAGCCCTCGGGCGGCAGGAACCGCACGTAGTCGGCGTGCATCTGGGCGAAGAACGGCGCCCGCAGCTCGGGCGCGATCCGGTCGCCGTTGCCGAGCACCGTGAGGTAGTGCCAGATCATCCGCTCGAAGACCGCCGGCCGCAGCCCGGTCACCTTCCAGCGGTCCATCAGCCCGAACACCCGGTGCCACTGGGCGAAGACCTCGAAGTGCCGGTCCCCCCGGGTCTTCGTGATCGCGCCGGTGCGGCGCTGCCGGTAGTTCAGGCAGATCCGGTCGAGTACGCCGATCCGCTCGGCCGCCATCAGCGCCGGATAGCTGAACGAGACGTCCTCGTACCAGCCCGGCTCGAAGCGCAGCCCGCGTTCGAGCAGGAACTCCCGGCGTACCACCCGGTTCCACGCGGTGTGCAGCAGTTTCAGCGTCTCGGGCCGGTCCCGCAGCGCGAATGTCGTCGCGCCCGGCGGCACCGGGAACACGTCGCGCATCGCGCTGCGGGTGCCGACGTTGTTCCAGTGCGCCCGGACGTGGTCGACGATCAGCACGTCGGGCGCGGTGTCGCGGAGCCGGTCCGCGACGTGCGGCAGGCAGCCGGGCACCAGCCAGTCGTCCCCGTCGACGAACCACACGTACTCGCCGACGGCCCGGTCCAGCCCGATGTTGCGGGCCGGACCGAGCCCGACGTTCTCGGCGAGCCGCACCGGGCGGACCCGGGGGTCGCGCAGCGCGTACTCGGCCAGGATCTCGCCGCTGTCGTCGGGGGAGGCGTCATCGACACCGATCACCTCGATGTCGCCGAACGGCTGGTCGAGGATCGAGTCGAGGCACTCCCGCAGGTATCCCTGCACCTTGAAGGCCGGCACGACGAAGCTGATCAAGGTCACCCCGGCCCGCCCTCCGTCAGCCCGGCGAGCGCACACCCCCACGGGCGCGGGCCGGCAGGACCACCCAGGCGAGGACCACGCTCGCGACAAAAACCACGAGAAGGTACGCAGCGAGTGTAGCCAGAGCGATACTCGCATATCCGGCGATCAGCCCGATTGCCAGTAACACCGAACGTGCCGGCCAGCCCAGCGTGGCGGCGTGCAGCGGCGGCGCCGACTGCCGCTTCTCCAGCCGGGCGGTCAGGTCGTAGTGGTGCAGCGTCAGCACCAGCACGTACCCGAAGATCAGCCACGCGGGCGCCCGGCCCGCCACCCCGATCGCGATCGCGAACAGGTACTCGGCGGCCCGCAACGCGGCCGGCACCAGCCAGTCCAGCGACCCGTCGTGCGACGCTCGCGAGCCCTGCGCCGCACCGAGCAGCAGCACCAGCGCGAGCACCGGCACCCAGACCGGCAGATCCCCGCCGCCGTGCACCGCGAGCAGCGCCCACACCAGCGTCCCGGCCGCGCCGAGCGCGCCGAACACCGCCAGCAGCAGCGGCCGTCGTGCGACCGGCAGCGTCCGGGCCAGCAGGCCGTCGTCCCGGTGCAGAGCCGCGTCCACGGTGGCCATCACCGGCACCCGCATCCACCGCGCCCGCAAGGTCCGCAACCCCCCGGTGTACGCGAACGCCAGCGTCCCCCAGACCAGCACCGCGACCAGCGCCACCAGCGGCCCGACCAGCGCGGCGGCGATCGCGATCAGTGCCCACCGCTCACCGATCGGGAACACCACCGTGCGCTTCAGCCAGTACGACACCGAGCCGGTGTCCGCCTGCACCCGCGTCGACGCGGCGTTCAGCTTCCCGCCGATGCCGCCCGCGTCGGCGCTGACCACCTTCGGCCGCCGGGCCGCCTCGTCGTGCAGCGCGCCGTACCAGGTGTCGGTCATGTGCCGCACGGTCTGCAACGTCATCGCGGCCAGCGCCAGCGCCCAGCCGTACCGGAACCCGGCGTGCGTGGCGCCGTAGCCGAGACCGGCGTAGACCACGTACTCCTTGAAGCGGTCGGCCATCGTGTCCAGCCAGCCGCCCCAGGCGCTGAAGTGCCGGGTGTAGCGGGCCAGCTGCCCGTCCACGCAGTCGAGCACGAACCCGAGGTAGAGCAGGACCGCGCCGGCCACCAGCGCGGGCCGTCCCCCGGCGCCGAACAGCACCGCCGCGGCCACCGCGAACGCCACCGAGACCATGGTGACCCCGGTCGGCCCGATCCCGATCCGGGCCGCCGCCTTCGTGACGAACGGGGACCAGGTGCTGACGAAGTACGTGGTGAAGAAGTCGTCCCGCTCCTTCACCGACAGTCTCAACTCGGCGCGGTCCTCGTCGACGGCCGCCACCGCAGCCTCGGCCGCCGCCCGCTGCGCCTCGTCGCCGACCCGGTGCGCCACGAGCAGACGTACCCTCTGGGCGAAGATCAGCGTGCCGCGGGCGGCGAGGTCGGCCACGAGCCGGTCCACCGCGTTCCGCGGCCCGCCGTCCGCGGCGCGGCGGGCGGCCTCGGCGAGCGCCGGCAGGTCGGCCGCGCCCACCCGCAGCGCGCCGCCGAACACGCCGCTCGCGTCGGCGGCGTCGACCTCGACCACCTGGCCGCGCTCCTCGCGCACCGTGGCCTGCCCGGGCGCGGGCGGATCGGTGAGCACCAGCGCCACCGTCGGCCCCACCGGGCTGGTCGCGAGGTGCTTGAGTACGGCCGTGTGCGCCACCAGGTCGGCGCCACTGACCAGCACCGGGCCGGTCGCGGCGGCCACCAGGTCGGCCAGCTCGGTCAGGTCGGCGGCGACGCGCACGTCGTCCGCCCCGGCCCGGCGCCACTGCGCCGCCAGCCGTTCGGCGAGCGGTTCGATCGGGCGGCCCGGCTCGGTCGGGCGGCTCGACGGCTCGGTGGAGCGGCCCGCCGCCGGATCGGCGGCGAGCACGATCGCGAGCGTCACCGCTTCGCCGCGTCGGCGTAGGCGGCCAGCGCCTCGTCGATCGTCCCGTCGACGATCAGCCGTCCGGCATCGAGGTAGAGCCCCCGACGGCAGAACCGGGTGAGGTCCTTGTCGTTGTGTGACACCAGCACCAGCGTGCGCCCTTCCGCGAGAAGTCGCTCGATGGTCGCATAGCACTTCGCGCGGAACTCCGCGTCCCCGACCGCTGTAACTTCGTCCACGAGCAGTACGGGGTGCGGCAGGTGCGCGATCACCGCGAAACCCAGCCGCACCTTCATCCCCGACGAGTAGTGCCGCACCGACGTGTCGATGGCGCGTTCCACCTGCTCACCGGCGAACGAGACGATCTCGTCGAAGTGTTCCCGCAGGTACGCCGACGACAGCCCGTGCAGCCCGCCCACCAGGTAGAGGTTCTCCCGGCCGGTCAGATCGCCGGAGAACCCGGCGGACAGTTCGAGCAGCGGCGCCACCCGGCCGTGCACCCGGATCGAGCCCTCGTCCGGGATGAGCACACCGGCGATCAGCCGCAACAGCGTGCTCTTGCCGGTGCCGTTGCGGCCCACCACGCCCACCGTCTCGCCCGGCTCGACCCGGAACGACAGGTCGCGCAACGGCCAGAACCGGCCCGCGTCCGGGTCGCGGGCGCCCCGGTGCACGATCAGCTCCCGCAGCCGCAGCTGGCGGCGCCGGTTGCGGACGAACCGGATGCCGAGCCCGTCCGCCTCGATGATCGGGGCCATTCAGAGTTCCTTCAGCACTGCCGGTTCGAGGCGGTGGAACGCCCACCAGCCCAGCGCCAGCACTGCCACGCTGCCGGTCACCGTGATGATGAGCAGCCGGGCGTCCGGGAACTCGTCCGGATACCAGACCGCGTGGTGCAGCTGGAAGATCCCGACCAGCGGGTTCAGCTCGTACCCGATCTTGAGCCAGCCCGGCATGCCCGACTCCCGGACCAGGTCGAGCGGATAGATGATCGGCGTCGCGTAGAACAGCAGCCGGATGACCAGCCGCATGGTGCGTTCGATGTCGCGCATCAGCACGTTGCCCGCCGACAGCAGCAGCGCCAGGCCCACCAGCAGCACGAACTGCACCGCCACCGCGAGCGGCAGCGCGAGCAGGCTCCAGCCGGGGCGGATCTTTCCCTGGCTCGCGTAGAGCGCCGCGACGGCGGCCAGGATCGGCAACCCGGCCAGGTACTCGGCGAACCGGCCGGCGACCCGCCCGATCGGGAAGATCGGCCGGGGCAGGTTCATCGTCGTGATCAGCCGGGACTGCCCGGTGAGCGCGTTCGCCGCCTCGGTCAGCGCCGAACTCGCCCACATCCAGGCGAAGATCCCGGTGATCAGAAACAGCGGGTACGACCCGGCCGCCTCACCAAGGTGCCGCCGGGTCGCACCGGAATAGAGCACGCCGAAGACGAACCAGTAGATCAGGCCCATGCCGAGCGGCTCGATCAGCGACCAGAAGTAGCCCAGCACCGACTGCTGGTACTTCACCGCGAGATCCCGCCGGACCAGGATGCGCAGCGAGGTGCGGGCGGACCAGAGCGCCGCGACGCCTGACGTCACCGCATGATGGTCGCCTTGTCAGTCGCGCTCCCGGGCCGGGTGCGGGCCGGGATCACCCCAACGAGGTCAGCACTCGATCACGTTGACGGCGAGGCCGCCGCGCGCGGTCTCCTTGTACTTGACCTTCATGTCCGCGCCGGTCTCCCGCATGGTCTTGATGACCTTGTCCAGCGACACGTGGTGCACCCCGTCGCCGCGCAACGCCAGCCGGGCCGCCGTGATCGCCTTGATGCTCGCCACCGCGTTGCGCTCGATGCACGGGATCTGCACCAGGCCGCCCACCGGATCGCAGGTCAGCCCCAGGTTGTGCTCCATACCGATCTCGGCGGCGTTCTCCACCTGCTCCGGCGTACCGCCGAGCGCCTCGGCCAGCCCGGCCGCCGCCATCGAGCACGCCGAACCGACCTCGCCCTGGCAGCCCACCTCGGCGCCGGAGATCGACGCGTTCTCCTTGAACAGCACGCCGATCGCGCCCGCCGCCAGCAGGAACCGGACCACGCCCTCCTCGGAGGCGCCGGGTACGAACCGCGTGTAGTAGTGCAGCACGGCCGGGATGATCCCGGCGGCGCCGTTCGTCGGCGCGGTGACCACCCGCCCGCCGGCCGCGTTCTCCTCGTTGACCGCGAGCGCGAACAACGTCACCCAGTCCATCGCGCGCAGCGGGTCCTGGCTGCCGGTCTCCGCCTCCAGGCTGCGCCGCATCTCCGCCGCGCGTCGCCGGACCTTCAACCCGCCCGGGAGTACGCCGTCGCGGGTGCAGCCGCTCTCCACACACTCGCGCATCACGCGCCAGATCTCCAGCAACCCCGCGCGGACGTCCGCCTCGCTGCGCCACGACAGCTCGTTGGCGAGCATCACCTCGCTGATCGACAGGCCGGTCCCGGAGGTGACGGTCAGCAGTTCCGCGCCGGTGAGGAACGGGTGCCGTACGCGGGTGGTGTCGGCCTTGATCCGGTCCGCCCCGGCGGCCGCCTCGTCCACCACGAACCCGCCGCCGACCGAGTAGTACGTGCGCGTCCGCACCTCGTTCCCGGCCGCGTCGTACGCCGCGAACGTCATCCCGTTCGGGTGGTACGGCAGCGAGCGCCGACGGTGCAGCACCAGATCGGCGTCCGGGTCGAAGTCGATCCCCTGGCTGCCGAACAGGTCGAGCCGCCGCTGCGTGCGGATCCGCTCGACGCGCGGCCCCACCGAGTCGGTATCGACGGTCTCCGGGACCTCGCCCTCCAGCCCCAGCAGCACCGCCCGGTCACTGCCGTGCCCGTGGCCGGTCGCGCCGAGCGAGCCGAACAGCTCCGCCCGTACCCGCGCCACGTCGGCGAGCTGTCCGTCGGCCTTCAGGCCCGCCACGAACGTACGGGCGGCCCGCATCGGCCCGACGGTATGCGAGCTGGACGGCCCGATACCGACGCTGAAAAGATCGAAAACACTGATCATGTGCTGCTTCCTCGCCGTCGTCCCCGTTGTGCGGAGCCGAGCCGGTGCGTGGGTGCCGCGCCCGCCGGGCGGGTGGACGGCCGGCGCCCGGGGTGGGGGCGCCCGACCGGCGAGCCTACCTCGCCCCCGTGAATACCCGCCCCCACTCCACGCCATGCCCGCCCTTGTTGCGCGCGGTCCGCCCCACCCTCCACCGCTCCGTCCGGGCAAGCTGCCGGGGCGGCGACCTCAAGATCGCCCCCACTCTCCCGTCGATCTTGGAGTTGTGGCGCCCAGAATCGACGTCTTTGCGGCATACACGAACTGCCACAACTCCAAGATCGCCACCCCCCAGCCCTGCCGCGGGCGCTCCCGGCTCCCGGCTCCCGGCTCCCGGCTCCCGGCTCCCGGCTCCCGGCTCCCGGCTCCCGGCTCCCGGCTCCCGGCTCCCGGCGAGATCTTGGTACAAAACGGCCCCCATAGGGGCACTTTCCTACCAAGATCTCCACCAATCCCACTTCGCGGAACGCTTGTCTCATAAGACGGAAGGCGCTCGACGCAGCAGGCAGCCGAACGAGGAGCCCTCGCCCAGCCCACCCCACAACTCCCGCGATCTTGCATTTACGGCCCTCAACAATGGTGCGAATCGGGCACAACCAGGGCCCAAAGTGCAAGATCGCGGAGGCGGAGGCGGGGGCGGGGGCGGAGCGGGGAGCCGGGAGCCGCCCGCGGCGGGGCTGGGCGCGGGCGGATCGGGGGTCGGAGCGGGCGGGAAGGGCGCGCAAGCGGGGCGGGAAGCGGCGCGGTGGCGCTCGACGGGCGATCGTGGAGGGCGACCTGAGCGACCGGGCGAGTTCGGCGGGCTGGGGCGACCGGGCGGGGGGCTGCGGGTTGGGTGGGCTGGGTGGGCTGGGGAGCCTCTGCGGACAACCAGGTGGGTGCGTCGGTGGGGATGGTCCGGGGTAAGCACCTACGGGTGCCCGGGTCGCCGATCCTCCTCGGGGCTGAGGGCGCGGCGCGTACCCCTTTCTACCGTGGAATCAGCGCGGCGGATCGCCGCAGAAGTGGGAGACGACGATGAGTCGCAAACTGGTCCGGCCCCGCCAGGGGCGCATGATCGCCGGTGTCTGCGCCGGCCTGGGGCAGCGGTTCGGCATGTCGGCCGGGATGGTCCGGCTGCTGTTCCTGCTGTCGCTGCTGCTGCCCGGCACGCAGGTGATCATCTACCTGATCCTGTGGATCCTGATGCCGAACGAGGACCGCTACCTCGCCACCCGCTGACGCGACACGAGCCGGGACGCCGGCACGCGAACGCGCCCGCCCCGGACGATCGGGGCGGGCGCGCGGCGTCAGGGCACGAAGGTCAGGGCGCGGTGTAGGTGACTGTCACCTTCTCGTACCCGAGGGAGCGCAGCAGCCCTTCGAGCATCTTGCGGGTGTTCTCCTCGGCCCGGGCGGTGAGCCCGCTGTCCCGGGCGGCGGCGGTGATCCGGTCCTCGGCGAGCTTGTAGATCTGCTGCTGCCGGTTGGGATCGCCGGCGACCAGGTCGTTGAGCCGGTTGATCAGGCCCCGCTGCTCGGCGAACACGTAGCTCTTGTCCATGTCCAGATCGGTCTCGCCGAGCTGCGGCGCGGGCAGCTTGATCTCGGCGGACTTGCCGTCCTCGGAGACCACCACGGCCCCGTCGGCGATCTTCGAGAAGTCGACGTACGCCTCGACCCGGCCCGCCCCGACGAACAGGGTGCGCTCGTTGAGCAGGAAGTCGGGCACGTTGCGCCTGTCGTTCTGCACGTCCACCACCACCTGGAAGTTGCCCTCGGCGGCGACGTAACGGCTCAGGTCACGGATCGACTTGAGCAGCGGCGGCTGGCTGCGGTCGGTCTGCTCCTTGGCGAACGGGTTGCGGAAGTCGGGCAGCAGACCGGTGGCCTGCACGCCGAGCAGCACCACCACCGCGAGCGCCGCCGCGCCGAGCACCCAGAGCAGGCCGCGCGCCGCACCGCCGCCCGACGCCGGGGTGCCCGGACCAAGGTCCGGATCGGGCGAGCCCTCCGCCCGGTCGCGAAGGGACTCGCTGGTGGGGTAGTCCGGGAACTCCCGGGTGGGCTCGTTGATGTCACCGTCGCGGGCCATCGCCCTCACCGTCCTAGTCCGACTCATGTCCTCGTCCGACACATCGACTGACAATGACGGTACGGCCACCGTGCGACAGTCGCGCGCCGAGCGACCCGATCGGGTGAACCCGCAGGTCAGGCGAACGCGGACACGCCTGTCAGCCGCTGGCCGATGACGAGCTGGTGGATCTCGGAGGTGCCCTCGTAGGTGAGCACGCTCTCCAGGTTGTTGGCGTGCCGCATCACCGGGTACTCCCCCGACACGCCGTTGGCGCCGAGGATCGTGCGGCACTGCCGGGCGATGGCGAGCGCCTCGCGGACGTTGTTCAGCTTGCCCACGCTCACCTGGTGGGGCTGCAGCGAGCCGGCGTCGGCGAGGCGGCCCAGGTGCAGCGCGAGCAGCATGCCCTTGTTCCACTCCACCGCCATGTCGGCGAGCTTGGCCTGGGTGAGCTGGAAACCGGCGAGCGGGCGGCCGAACTGGGTGCGCGTGGTCGCGTACTCCAGGGCCGTCTCCAGGCAGTCACGGGCCGCGCCGAGCGCGCCCCAGACGATGCCGTGCCGGGCCTCGGTCAGGCACCCCAGCGGCGCCTTGAGCCCGATCGCCTCGGGCAGTCGCGCGTCGGCCGGCAGCCGGACGTCGTCGAGCGCGATCTCGCCGGTCACTGACGCGCGCAGCGACATCTTCTGCCGGATCTCGCGCGCCGTCACCCCCGGCGTGTCCATGGGTACGGCGAAGCCGCGCACCCCGTCGTCGGTACGCGCCCAGATCACGCCCACATCCGCGATCGGCGCGTTGGTGATCCACAGCTTGCTGCCGTTGAGGATCCAGTCGTCGCCGTCGCGGTGGGCCCGGGTCGCCATCGAGGCGGGGTCGGAGCCGTGGTCGGGTTCGGTGAGCCCGAAGCAGCCGATCGCCTCGCCGGCCGCCATGGCGGGCAGCCAGCGCTGCTTCTGCTCCTCGCTGCCGTAGCGCCAGATGGCGTACATGGCCAGCGATCCCTGCACCGAGACCAGGGACCGGACGCCGGAGTCGCCGGCCTCCAGTTCCAGACAGGCCAGCCCGTACGCGACGGCGGAGGAGCCGGCGCAGCCGTACCCGGTCAGGTGCATGCCGAGCAGGCCGAGCTTGCCGAACTCGCGGGCCAGTTCGCGGGCCGGGACCTGGCCGTCCTCGTACCATCCGGCGACGTGCGGGCGTACCCGGTCGGTCACGAGCCGGCGCACGACGGCGCGGATCTGCCGCTCCTCGTCGCTGAGCGACGCATCGATGTCGAGCAGGTCGAGAGGAGTCATGGCGTCACCTTAACCATGACTCAGAAAGGCGTCACTCGCCCTGGTCACCGAGCACGAGCACCCGCGCGTGGATCTGGTTGCGCTGCTGGAGCGCCGCACGCAGCGCCCGGTGCAGGCCGTCCTCCAGGTAGAGGCCGCCGTTCCACTGGACGACGTGCGGGAAGAGGTCGCCGTAGAAGGTGGAGTCCTCCGCGAGAAGCTTGTCCAGCGCGAGTTCGCGCTTGGTGGTGATGAGCTGGTCAAGCCGCAGCGGGCGCGGCGGAATCTCGGCCCACTGCTTCAGCGTGAGGTTGTGCTCCGGGTAGGGACGCCCGTCCCGGACCGCCCTGAAGATCACGGCGTGCTCTCCTCCCCAGGCCAGGCTGACAATGTGGATGTCAGCCTAACCGCTCAGGTCCACCGTCCCCGCCGCACCACATCCTGCACCGGACGCCGCCCTCGGCGCAGCGACGGTGACCGGTGGTCGACGGCTCGATAACCGACAGTGATGGCGCCGATCGGGTGCAGTTCCGGCGGTACCCCGAACGCCTCCCGGTACGCCCCGATGCGCTGCGGCGGGATGCCGAAGAAGCAGGCGCCCAGCCCTTCGTCGACGGCGGTGAGCAGCATCAGCAGTGCCGCGAAACCGGTGTCCACGTACCAGTAGGGCACCGGCCAGCGGTCCTCGTCGCGGTCCGCCCAGCCCTTGTCCGCCTCGGCGTAGCGGTCCAGGTAGGCGTCGCGGTTGGCGTGCGGCACCACGATCAGCGGCGCCCGGCGCATCCCGGCGAGCCAGCGTTCCCGGCCGCCGCCACCGGGAGTGGTGGCGGCCCAGAACCGTTCCCGGTCCTCGGGTTCCTCCAGCACGAGGAAGCCCCAGCCCTGGGAGAAACCGGCCGACGGGGCCCGGACGGCGTGGTCCAGCAGCCGGTCGACGACCTCCGGTGGCACCGGCCGGTCGGGGTCGTAGTTGCGCACCATCCGGCGGCGCCGGACGACCTCGGCGAACTCCACGCTCAGGCCTCCGGGCGGACGCCCCAGGCGCCCCGCCAGGTCTGCCCCGGCTCCAGCATGATCAGGTCCTTGCCGGAGCGGAACGCGTCGGGCGGGCAGGTCATCGGCTCCACCGCCACCGACCGGCGGTGCCGTTGCCCGCCGAGGGTGTCGCCGGTGAAGACCTGCCACCAGCCGAACTCGCGGTCCGCCCAGATCCGCAGGCCGGACGAGCCGTCCGGCGCGCTGAGCACCACCGCCGAGCCGCCGTCGGCGTCCCGCTCGACGTCACCGAACGCGGTGTCGAGCACCAGGTCGCCGATCGGGCGCGGGCTGGTGAAGTCGTACTCGGAGCCGGCCACCTCGGCGGCGGCGACCGGTAGCAGGCGGCTGTCCACCAGCACCCGCCGCCGGGCCGGCAGGTGCAGCCGCAACTCGTCCACGCCGACCTTCGGCAGTTGCAGGTAGGGGTGCACGGAGAAGCCGAACGGCGCGGGCTCGTCGGCGAGGTTCGTCGCCTCGTGCTCGGCCCGAAGGCCGTCCGGGCCGACGCTCCACCGGGCCCGCAGCCGCAGCGCCCACGGGTAGCCGGGGCTCGGCGGCAGGTCGTAGCCGATGGTCACGCTGTCCGCGGACTGCTCGATCGGCTGCCACCGCACCCAGTTGACCAGGCCGTGCAGGGCGTTGTGCCGCTCCGGCTCGGTCAGGTCGAGCTGCAGCGACCGCTCCCCGACCGTGTAGACGCCGTCCCGGATGCGGTTCGGCCAGGGCGCCAGCACCTGGCCGGCCGAGCCGGGGCAGACCTCGTCCTCGGCGTACCCGTCGAGGTGGTCCACGCCGTCGTAGCGGTAGGCCCGCAGCCCGCCGCCCACCTCGACCACGACGGCCTCGTGGCCGTCGGCCGCGATGGTCCACTGTGTACCGGAAGGTGGCTGCACGTCGATCCCCATGTCGGCGACCCTACCGTCAGCGGTCCTCCTCGGCGGGGGTGGTCGAGCGATAGCGCAGCAGCGCCGGGAACGCCACCACCAGCGCCACCGCGAGGACGGCGGCGGCCAGGCCGCCGCCGACCATGGCGAATCCGGTGCCAAAACCGGCAGCCATCGCACCGGCCCGCAGGTCGCCCAGGCGCGGGCCGCCGGCCACCACCACCGTGTTCACGCCCTGGAGACGGCCGCGCATCCGGTCCGGCGCGTAGACGAGCAGCATCGACTGGCGCAGCGTGGCGCTGACCAGGTCGGCGGCACCGGCGACGCCCAGCAGCACCACGGCGACCCACAGCTGACCGGCCAGCCCGGCGAGCGCGATCGCCACACCCCAGCCGACCACCGCCACGGTGAGCGCGAGGCCCTGGCGGCGGACCCGGCCGATCCATCCCGAGGTCAGGCCGCCCAGCATCGCGCCGATGGCGATGGAGCTGTAGAGCCAGCCGACCGCCGAGGCGCCGCCGAAGCGTTCCTGCGCCAGCTCCGGGAACAGCGCCCGCGGCATGGCCAGGATCATCGCGATCAGGTCGATGGCGAAGGAGAGCAGCAGCACCCGCGTGGTGGCCAGGTAGCGGAAGCCGTCGACGATGCTGGCGAACCCGGCCTTGCGGACGCCGCCGTCCGGGTCCGGCGTGGGCGGCATCGCGGGCAGCCGCAGCGTGGCCCAGAGCGCCGCCGTGTACAGCAGCGCATCCGCCGCGTACGCGATGGGCAGCGCCACCCCGACCTGCCAGGCGGCGAAGATCAGCCCGGCGGCGAGCGGGCCGAAGACGGCGGCGGCGGTGAACGTGGTGAAGTTCAGCGTGGTGGCGGCCGGGACCAGCTCGGCCGGCACGAGCCGGGGCAGGATCGCGCTGCGGGCCGGCGAGGTGATCGCGAAGGCGGTCGACTGGAGGGCGACGAGCAGCAGGAGCAGCAGCGGGCTGCGCACCCCGGCCAGCGACTGCACCAGCAGCCCGAGCGTGGAGGCCCAGAGCACGCAGCCGCCGACGAGCAGCACGCGGCGGCGGTCCCGGGCGTCGGCGACCGCGCCGCCCCAGAGCCCGAAGACCAGCAGCGGTACGAAGCCGGCGATGCCCAGCAGGCCGACCCAGAGCGAGCCGCCGGTCAGGTCGAACATCTCCACCGGCACCGCCACGGCGGTGAACTGGAAGCCGAACATGGCGATCGCGTTGCCGGTCCACACCCGCCGGTACGCGGGCACCCGCAACGGACGCAGGTCGATCGCCCAGCGGCGCGCTCCCCGCCGCCGGGGTGTTGTGACATCGGTCACGGCGCGAGCCGCTCGACGACGAATACCCCGTCCCCGGTACGCCGGAAGCGCAGCCGGTCGTGCAGCCGGCTGGCCCGGCCCTGCCAGAACTCGACGGTCTCCGGCCGGACCCGGAAACCGCCCCAGTGCGGCGGCGCGGGAATCGGGTCCACGGCGGCGAACCGCTCGGCCGCCGCCCGGTACGCCTCGTCGATCGCGGCCCGGTCCGGCACCACGGTCGACTGGGCGCTGGCCCAGGCGGCCAGCTGCGAACCGCGCGGCCGGCTGGCGAAGTACGCCTGCGTCTCGGCCCGGTCCACCTGCTCGACCCAGCCGGTCACCGTCACCTGCCGCTGCATCGGGAACCAGGGGAACACCAGGCTGGCCCACGGGTTCCCGGTCACCTCCGCGCCCTTGCGCGAGCCGTGGTTGGTGTAGAAGACGAAGCCCTCCGGGTCGTACCCCTTGAGCAGCACGGTGCGCCCGCTGGGCCGGCCCTGCGCGTCGGCGGTGCCGAGCACCATCGCGTTCGGCTCCGGCAGCGGATGGGCCACCGCGTCGGCGAACCAGCCGGCGAACTGGGTGTGCCAGTCCGGCGCCAGGTCGGTCTCGGTCAGGCCCAGGTCGGCGGCGTACTCGTTACGCATACCGGCCGGGGCGGGTGTGTCGCCTGTCACTGTGGCAGTCCCTCTCCCGGGCGTACCGGCGTCCCCCGACGCTGGCCAGGCCCCGGTACCCAGTCTTCTCCTTCCCGAACGGACGTCCAGCGGCGGGGATGTCGCGTGGCGCACAGTGGCTGTGGGTCGCGCAGCTGGTTACCCACCGGGCAAGATGTTCCGAACCACACCCTGAAGGGTCGCCTGAGCTGCGGGGCTCGATCAGCCCGCCCGGGCGCGCCGAGCCGAAGCCAGGAGACGACATGTCCGATTTCAAACCGGGCCTGGAGGGCGTCGTAGCCTTCGAGACCGAGATCGCCGAACCCGACCGCGCGGGGGGATCACTGCGCTACCGGGGCGTGGACATCGAGGACCTGATCGGCCAGGTCTCGTTCGGCAACGTCTGGGCGCTGCTGGTGGACGGCCGCTTCGGCCCCGGCCTGCCGCCGGCCGAGCCGTTCCCGGTGCCGGTGCACTCCGGTGACATCCGCGTCGACGTGCAGTCCGCGGTCGCCATGCTCGCGCCGTACTGGGGGCTCAACCAGCTTCTCGACATCTCCGACGAGCAGGCCCGCGAGGACCTGGCCCGGGTGTCGGTCACCGCGCTGTCCTTCGTCGCCCAGTCGGCGCGCGGCCTGGGCCTGCCGGCCGTCCCGCAGAAGGAGATCGACAAGGCGGAGACCATCGTCGAGCGGTTCATGAAGCGCTGGCGGGGTGAGCCCGACCCGCGGCACGTCAAGGCCGTCGACGCGTACTTCATCTCGGCCGCCGAGCACGGCCTGAACGCCTCCACCTTCACCGCCCGGATCGTCGCCTCCACCGGCGCGGACGCCGCGGCCTGCATCTCCTCCGGCATCGGCGCACTCTCCGGCCCGCTGCACGGCGGCGCCCCGTCCCGGGTGCTCAGCATGCTGGAGGCGGTCGAGCGCAGCGGCGACGCCGACGGGTACGTCAAGGGCGTGCTCGACCGGGGCGAGCGCCTGATGGGCTTCGGCCACCGGGTCTACCGGGCCGAGGACCCGCGCGCCCGCGTGCTGCGGCGTACCGCCAAGGAGCTGGGCGCGCCCCGCTTCGAGGTCGCCGAGGCGCTGGAGAAGGCCGCGCTGGCCGAACTGCAGGCCCGCCGCCCGGACCGCGTTCTCGCCACGAACGTCGAGTTCTGGTCGGCGGTGGTGCTGGACTTCGCCGAGGTGCCGGCGCACATGTTCACCTCGATGTTCACCTGCGCCCGGATGGGCGGCTGGTCGGCGCACATCCTGGAGCAGAAGAAGCTCCAGCGGCTGGTCCGTCCGTCGGCCACGTACGTGGGCCACGGCTCGCGCAAGCCGCAGCAGGTCGAGGGCTGGGACGCCATCCCGCACGGCGTCTGACGTCTCGCCCGGAGCCCCGTTCCCCTGCCGGTGGAGCGGGGCTCCGGCACGTCCGGGGCGCCTCGGTCAGCGCCGCCACAGGCCCAAGGTCATCACGCCCATGACCACCGCCCCGGTCAGCGCGATGGCCGGCAGGAGGAACGGCAGAAGGTGGGTGCGGGTGTCCATGGCGTACCGGGACGGGTCGTCCGAGTGGTACCGCAACGGCACCTCGTCGCCGACCCGGGTGCCGGAGTAGACGTCGATCACGGCGACCACCTTTCGGCCGTCGGCGGCGACGAAGGCCACCCGAGCCGAGTCGCCCCTGAACCCTTGCACGACGCCGGTGGCGGTGTGCTCCGCCCGGAGCAGGCGCGCCTCCTGGTCCGTCTTGTCGATGGCGAGCGCCAGGAAGACCACCGCGGCCACGGCGCCGAACGCCAGCGCCAGCCACTCCCCGAACGGGCGGCGGTGTCTTCGGCTCATCCGTCACCTCCGCAACTCATGATCGCGGACGCGGTCAACCCGCCGTCGCCGCCCGTGTGGCGGACGCCTCACCGACCGGGGTGGGACAGCCCGCCGGACGTGCCCGGACAGGTGCGAGGATGGCCGTGGCAGTGTCGCCGGAACGGGCTCGGACGCCCGCCGCCACGCGGCAGCACATCGTCCGCGCCCTGCCAGCTCACCTCTCGCCCATGCGGAAGGATCTTCAAGACCGTGGCTGACGCACCGACCATCCGGATTCCCGACGAGATCAGGCCCGCCGACGGACGATTCGGCTGCGGCCCGTCCAAGGTCCGTCCGGCCGCGGTCTCCGCCCTCGCCGACGTCGCCACCAGCTACCTGGGCACGTCGCACCGGCAGAAGACGGTCCGCGACGAGGTGGCGCGGCTGCGCCGCGGCCTGGCCGAGTTCTTCTCCCTGCCCGAGGGCTACGAGGTGGTGCTCGGCAACGGCGGCACCACCGCGTTCTGGGAGGTCGCCACGTTCGGCCTGATCCGCGACCGGGCCCAGTTCGCCAGCTTCGGCGAGTTCGGCGCCAAGTTCGCCAAGTCCGTCTCCGACGCGCCGTTCCTCGGTGAGCCGACGGTACGCAAGTCCGACGCGGGCAGCGCCCCGGCGCTGGTGGCCGAGGCCGGCGTGGACGTCTACGCCACCCCGCACAACGAGACCTCCACCGGCGTCGCGGTGCCGATCAGCCGGGTCGCGGGCGCCGACGAGGGCTCGCTGCTGCTCGTCGACGCCACCTCCGGCGCGGGCGGGCTGGACGTGGACGTCGCCCAGACCGACGTCTACTACTTCGCCCCGCAGAAGTGCTTCGGCTCCGACGGCGGGCTCTGGCTGGCCCTGATGTCGCCGGCCGCGCTGGCCCGGGCCACCGAGGTCAAGGAGTCGGGCCGCTACATCCCGGCCTTCCTCGACCTGGTCACCGCGATCGACAACTCGCGGCTGGAGCAGACGTACAACACCCCGGCGCTGGCGACCATCTTCCTGGCCGCCGAGCAGACCGACTGGATGAACTCCCAGGGCGGGCTGGCCTGGGCGGCCAAGCGCACCGCCGAGAGCGCCGGCATCGTGTACGGCTGGGCCGAGCGCTCCTCGTTCGCCACGCCGTTCGTGTCGGACCCGGCGCTGCGGTCCAACGTGGTCGCCACCATCGACTTCGCCGACGGGGTGGACGCCACGGCGATCGCCAAGGCGCTGCGCGCCAACGGCATCGTCGACACCGAGCCGTACCGCAAGCTGGGCCGCAACCAGCTGCGGGTGGCGCTGTTCCCGGCCGTCGAGCCGGCCGACGTCGAGGCGCTGGCCGCGTCCATCGACTACGTGGTCGAGCGACTCTGATCACTCGGTCACGGTGCGTGGCCGTCGGGGCTCCGGCGGCCACCCACCGTGATCGTTACCGCAGCTCAGTCACGACATGCCGGGGTGTCGCAGTCCCCATCGGCGGGTAGATGAGCGTACGGTGGTGCGAGACGCCCGGGTGGCCGGCTCCCGTGGCGTGACGGCCAGCGAAGCGGGACGGAGGCAAGCCCATGCGCCCAGTACGCTTCGTCGCCCTCTCCGAGGACGGCCAGGCCCTGGTGCTCGCCGACGAGGTGGGGCGCCTGCTGGCGCTGCCCATCGACGAGCGGATCGCGTCGGCGCTGCACGCCGAGCCGGGCGCCCCGCCGCTCGCGGTGGTGCCGAGCGCCACCGACCCGACGCCGTCGCTGTCCCCTCGGGACATCCAGGCCCGGATCCGGTCCGGCGAGTCCGCGGAGGACGTCGCCCGCATCGCCGGTGTGCCGGTCGACCGGGTGCTGCGCTACGCCGGCCCGGTGCTCCAGGAGCGGGCCATGCTCGCCCAGCACGCCCGCCGCACCCGGCTCAAGGGCGCGGAGAAGCCGACCCCGCTGGCCGAGGTCGTCAACGGCCGGCTGGCCCAGCACGGCATCGACACCGAGAAGATCTCGTGGGACGCCTACCGCCGCGACGACGGCACCTGGCGGATCATCGCGACCTGGCCGTCCGGCAAGGCCACCGCGCAGGCGGTGTGGGACCTGGACAAGACCCGGCAGCACGTCGCCCCGCACGACGACATGGCGCAATACCTGTGCGCCGAGCGGCCCACGCCGATCCTCGGCCAGGAGCCGGCGCCGGAGCGGGGTGGTCACGCGCTGCCCGGTCCGTCGCGTGGCGAGCCGAGCCGAGGTGGGCACGGCCTGCCGGCCGCCTCCGACCACGCCCGTCCGGGGCGTGACCCGATCCGCGCCGGCCGGGACGCGCTGCTCGCCTCGCTGGACCGGCCGCTCGGCGGCACGTCCGGGCGTGGTCTCGACACCCGCTCCCCGGCCGCGCTGGCCGGGTCGGAAGCGCCCCGTCAGCGGGCCGTCGCCGGTGGTGCCGCCGCGCTGCTCGGTGGTGGGCAGGGTTCGGCCTTCGACGACGACTCGGACGCGCCGAAGGAGATTCCGGCCGTACCCTCGCTTGCCGTGCTGCGGCCCCGCCGCACCGGCCCGGCGGCGGCGACCGGCGGTGCGACCACCGAGTCCACCGATGCCGCCGGCAAGCCGCGCAAGCGGCTTCCGAGCTGGGACGACGTGCTGTTCGGCACCGGCCCGGCGGCCCGCGAATCCTCCTGATCGCAAGCTCCACCCTGGCCCGTTGAGAGGGCACTCGAAGTGCCGGCGTGCCAGGGTGGAGTCATGGAGTACACGAACCTGGGACGCACCGGTCTGTCCGTGAGTCGACTCTGCCTCGGCACGATGAACTTCGGTCCGCAGACCGACGAGCCGGACAGCTTCGCCATCATGGACCGGGCGCTCGAACACGGGATCAACTTCTTCGACACCGCGAACGTCTACGGCTGGAAGCTCGGTGAGGGCCTCACCGAGCAGATCGTCGGCCGCTGGTTCGCGCAGGGCGGTGGGCGCCGCGACAAGGTCGTCCTCGCCACCAAGGTGTACGGCAAGATGGGCGAGTGGCCCAACGAGCAGGGCCTGAGCGCCCGGCACATCATCCGGGCCTGTGAGGACTCGCTGCGCCGCCTCCAGACCGACACGATCGACCTCTACCAGATGCACCACATCTCCCGGAGCACGCCGTGGGAGGAGATCTGGCAGGCGATGGAGACGCTCGTCGCGCAGGGCAAGGTGATCTACGTCGGCTCGTCCAACTTCGCCGGCTGGCACATCGCGCAGGCCCAGGCCGCGGCCGGTAAGCGCAACTTCCTCGGCCTCGTCTCCGAGCAGTGCATCTACAACCTGCTGACCCGGTACGTCGAGCTGGAGGTCGTACCGGCCGCGCAGCACTACGGGCTGGGCATCATCCCCTGGTCGCCGCTGCACGGCGGGTTGCTCTCCGGCATCATCCGCAAGATGGCCGACGGCAGCGCGGCGCGCGGCACCACCGGCCGCTCGGCGGACGCGCTGGCCGAGCACCGGAACACCATCGAGGCGTACGAGAAGCTCTGCGCGGACCTGGGTCACGACCCGGCGGATGTGGCGCTGGCGTGGCTGCTGTCCCGGCCGGGCGTGACCGCGCCGATCGTCGGTCCGCGCACCATGGACCAGCTCGACCGCAACCTGGGCGCCCTCGACGTCCAGTTGGACGAGGCCACGCTCACGCGCCTCGACGAGCTGTTCCCGCCGGTCGGCAACGGCGGTCCGGGCCCGGAGGCCTGGGCCTGGTGAAAGGAGGGGCCCCTTCTTAACGCCTCCGGTAGAGGAGGGGCCCCTTCTTAACGCCGCGCCGCCCACCCGCAAGCGGCCAGGCGGCGACGCGGGTGTGGCGCGGGGTTCGGCCCGGGTGGCTGCGGATCAGGCGCAGCTCGGTGGCGGACCACTGCGGCCCGGCGTAGTCGTGCAGCGTGTGCAGGTCCGAGCGGATGTCGGCCTCGGGCACCCGGTCGCCGGGGCGGGCGATGGTCAGGTGTGCCCGGAACGGCTTGTCGTCGCAGGGCAGCCCGGCCTCGCCCAGCCCGTCGCGGATCGAAAGGGCGAGCGCGTCGAGCGCCTCGACCTCGCCGCGTACGTCGACCCAGAGCACAGTGGACCGGCCCTGGCCGAAGCAGCCTCCGCCCGCGAGGCGCAGCAGTGGCGAGCGTGCCGTCCGGGCGGCCGAGGCGAGCGCGTACTCCACATCGGTCAGCCGGTCGTCCGGCACCTCGCCGAGGAACGCGAGCGTGAGATGCAGGTCGGCCGGGTCGGCGAGCCGGGCGTGGCGAGCGGACGCGACCCGCAGGCCCTTGATGCGGGCGGTCAGGTCCGCGACCGCCACCGCGGGCGGGTAGATCGCCGCGAAGAGACGCACCCGGTCAGCGGTGCCGCTGGTGGTGCGCGGCGCG
This sequence comes from Micromonospora sp. CA-248089, assembly GCF_050948515.1. Taxonomy (NCBI): domain Bacteria; kingdom Bacillati; phylum Actinomycetota; class Actinomycetes; order Micromonosporales; family Micromonosporaceae; genus Micromonospora; species Micromonospora sp. CA-248089. The sequence goes on along the minus strand of NZ_CP192016.1, from coordinate 500,491 downwards.
GGCGGCCGGCAGGGTCAGCCCGGCGGCGTGCAGCAGCCCTTCGACGCGTACCCGTTCGATCTCCCGGTCCACGCCGTCCAGCTCGGTCAGGTGCTCGGCGATGCCGAGCGCGTGGCAGGCGGCGCGCAGCCGTTCGTCGTACGCCTCGATGACCGCGCCGTGCCACACCACGCTGCGGTCGGCGGCGGCGAGCCGGTGGCCGCCGAGCCGGCGCAGGTCGGTGGCGAGCTGTTCCAGCGGACGGCGGCCGTCCCGGTCGAACTCGGTGAGGTCGATGTCGCGGGTCAGCGCCTCGGCCTCGATGGCCCGGTCGAGCCGCGCGATGGTACGGCGTTCCCGCCGCTGCTCCCGCCACTCGGCCCATCCGCAGGCGACCCGATCGATGATCTCGTCGGCGCAGAACAGCAGCGCGAACAGGGCAGGCAGGCAGCAGACGGCGAGGATCGCCAGCGCCAGCAGCAGTCCCTGCCCCACTTCCACACATCGACGCTAAGCCCTGCCGCACCGGCCCGCCACCCGTTTGGGTAATCGGGCCGGTACGACCGGCTATCGAGGGCTACTTCGCCCCGGGCGACACCACGTAGAAGCGGGGCATGGGCAGCACCCGCATGCGCAGCCGGGCGCCGGAGCGGCGCAGCTGCCAGGTGAGCGCGAGCAGCGCGGCGGTCAGCGAGATCAGGCCGCCGGCCCAGATGCTCGCGCCCGCGCCGTACTTCTCGGCGACCCAGCCGATCAGCGGCGCGCCGACCGGGTTGGTGCCCAGGAACACCAGCACCCACAGCGCCATCACCCGTCCCCGGAAGGAGGCGTCGACGCCGAGCTGCACGCGCTGGTTCGCGGCCTGGGCGAAGTAGATCATGAAGAACCCGGCGGGCAGCAGCAGCGCCACCACCGCCCAGTAGGCCGGGGCGAGCCCGACCAGCGTGCCGAAGACCGCGCAGCCGATCGCGGCGCCGAGCACGAGCCAGACCGAGGGCCGGCTGCGCCGTCCGGTGCCGGCCAGCGCCCCGACCAGCGCGCCGGCCGCGAGGGCGGTGCTGAACAGACCGAACGAGGCGGCGCCGGTGTTGAACACGGTCTTCGCGAGCGCGGCGAGGGTGAGCTGGAAGTTGAACAGGCTCATCCCGATCACCGACATGAGGACCATCGGCAGCAGGATGTCGGGGCGGCGTGCCACGTACCGGAGGCCGTCGACCACCCGGGCCTGGTCCCGCTCGCCGACCGGCGGCAGGTCGTTGCGGTGCAGCTCCTCGGTACGCATCCGGACCACGTTCACCAGCGGGGCGATCGAGCTGAGCGCGGTGACCAGGAAGACCGGGCCGACGTCGACGACGGCGATGGCCAGACCGGCGACGGCGGGACCGACGATCCGGGCGGAGTTGAACACGGCCGCGTTGAGCGAGAGCGCGTTCGGCAGCAGCGGCATGCCGACCAGTTCGGAGACGAACGCCTGGCGGACCGGCGTCTCGACCGCGTTGGAGACGCCGAGCAGGGCGGCGAACGTGAAGACGTGCCAGAGCTGCACCAGGCCGGTGAGGACCAGGATGCTCATGGCCAGCGCGAGCACGGTCCAGAACGCGTTGGCGACGAAGAGCAGCATCCGCTTGTCGTAGCGGTCGGCGAGCCGGCCGGACAGCAGCGTGAGCAGGAGTACGGGCGTGAACTGCAACGCGGTGACCACGCCGAGCGCGGTCGCGGAGTTGTCGCTGAGCTCGAGGACGAGCCAGTCCTGGGCGATGAACATCATCCAGACGCCGATCAGTTTGATCAGCTGTCCGGTGGCGAAGAGCCGGTAGTTACGGACTCGTAGGGACTGGAACATCGTGCTCAGCTTGGCCTGCACTCTAGGTGCGCCTCCTTGCGTCGGTACGCTTCATCCACAGCTGACGAAGCGAACCGCGGGCGGCGGTGTCAGGCGCGAGCGATGCCCTGGAGGATCTCCGCGGCACGCCGTAGCGTTTCGCGTTCGTCCTCGGTCAGCGCGGCCAGCCGGGTGGCCAGCCACTCGTTGCGGGCCCGCTCGAACTGGTCGAGTACGGCCCGTCCCCCTTCGGTCGCCGCCAGGATGACCTGCCGTCCGTCGGTCGGATGGGGGGTGCGCTGCACGAGGCCGCGCTCCTCCAACTTCGCGACGATCTTCGTCATCGTGGGCGGCTGCACCCGTTCGACATCAGCCAGTTCCCGTGGCGTGAGGGCGCCCGCCAGATTGAGGCTGGTGAGCGCCGACAGCTGGGTGACCGTGAGGTCGCCGACCGGCCGGGCCTGTCGGACCCGCCGGTTGAGCCGGGTGATCGCATCTCGCAGCTGAGGAGCCAGCTGCGCCGGTGGCACGCGTCTCGCCGTCACCGTCCGCTCCGTCACACTAGTTAGCTTAACTAATGAGCCTGGCTAACGACATGCGTTATGACCAGGCTCACCAGCGTCAGAGCAACACGGACTCGACCGGCCCGCGCAGGAAGTACACGATGAACAGCACGGCGACCCCGTACAGGAGCGGGTGAACCTCCCGGGCCTTACCCTTCGCGACCTTCAGCAGCACGAAGCTGATCACGCCGGCCCCGATGCCGTTGGAGATCGAATAGGTGAACGGCATCAGCGCGATGGTGAGGAACGCCGGGATGGCGATCTCGTAGTCGGTCCAGTCGATCGTGCGGACCGCCGTCATCATCAGGAAGCCGACCACCACCAGCGCCGTCGAGGCGGCCTCGAACGGCACGATCAGCGACAGCGGCGCCAGGAACATGGCCAGCAGGAACAACGCGCCGGTGACCAGGTTGGCCACGCCGGTCCGGGCACCCTCCGCGACACCTGCGGCGCTCTCGATGTACGACGTGTTGCTGGACACCGAGGCGGCGCCACCCGCGGCGGCGGCGATCGAGTCGACCAGCAGGATCTCCTTGGCCTTCGGCGGGGTGCCCGTCTCGTCGAGCATGTCCCCTTCCTGGCCGATCGCGACCATCGTGCCCATGGTGTCGAAGAAGTCCGTGATGAGCAGCGTGAAGATGAACATCAGCGGCACCAGCCAGCCGACCCGGCTCCACGAGTTCAGCACGTTGAACTGGCCCAGCAACGACAGGTCGGGCAGGTCCACGATCTGTTTGGGCAGCTCGGGCACGTTCAGCGCCCAGCCCTTCGGGTTCGGCTTGCCGTCGACGAAGGACGGGCCGACGTTGGCGATCGCCTCGACCACGATGGCCAGCACGGTGGAGGCCAGGATGCCGATCAGGATCGCGCCGCGGACCCGGCGTACCACCAGAACCAGGGTGATCAGCAGACCGACCACGAAGACGAGCATCGGCCAGCTGACGATCTTGCCGTTGATGCCCAGCCCGACCGGCACCGTGGAGTTCGCGGCGTCCGGCACGCGCCGCACGAAGCCGGCGTCGACCAGGCCGATGATGGTCAGGAACAGACCGATGCCGACGCCGATCGCGGTCTTGAGCTGCGTCGGCACCGACCGGAACACCGCGGTACGCAGCCCGGTGAGCACCAGGATGCCGATCAGCACACCCTCGATGACCACCAGACCCATCGCGTCCGCCCAGGTCATCTGCGGCGCGATCTCGTACGCGACGAGCGCGTTCACACCCAGGCCGGCCGCGAGCGCGATCGGGAACCGGGCCACCACGCCCATCAGGATGGTCATCAGGCCGGCGACGAGCGCGGTCGCCGCGGCGAGCGCCGGGATGGCCAGCGAACGGCCGTCGCCGTCCTTCCCGCTGCCCAGGATCAGCGGGTTCAACACCACGATGTACGCCATCGTGAAGAACGTGGCGAAGCCGCCTCGCAGCTCCCGGCTCAGCGTCGACCCGCGCGCCGAGATCAGGAAGAAGCGGTCGAAGGCGTTTCGTGGATGCGCGGGATCGGGCGGCGTGCCGTGATCCGGCGGCGGAGCAATTGACATCGGGTCCTCATCTAGGTCATCGGCCGGATTTTGTCGCGCGCATCGTCCCAGATCACCTGGCAGACAGGGAAGAACGATCACGTACGCTGGGCCGGTGTCACAGGAGCAACAGCCGCGGCCGGAGCCGCTCGACCCGCCGATGGTGCCGTTCGCCGTCGCCGGGCTGATCGCCTGGGCGGTGGCCGGCCTGGTGCTACTGATCTTCTTCCGGGACTGGCTCACCGAATCCGGGCGTCAGAACTGGCTCTGGACCTGCCTGGCCGGTTTCCTGTGGGGCTTTCCCGGCTTGGCGGTGATGATGCGCCACGACGCCAACCGGCGTCGACGGCGCGCGGCCGCCGCGCAGCGACAGCGCTGACCGGTCAGGGGTGGCCGTACGGCTCCGCCGGCTCGGCCGCCTCCACCGAACCCGGGGCCCGGCTGACCGTCATGGCCTCGACCGCGCTGTCGTCGTAGACGGTCGGCAGTTCGTCGACGGGCGTCTCCGGCGTCTCCACAAGCGTCTCCGAGTGCGCGCCGCACCCGTGGTCGGCGCTCACCACCCGGCCGTCGTCAGGGGCGTAGAAGTTGCCGCAGGCGCCGAACGCCAGCCGCAGCGAACCGGCGAGCGGCAGGTAGAAGCCGCAGGTGCCGCAGCGGGCGGCGGCCGGCGCGGCGACCGAGATCGCGGCGTCCGGGCCGTGGTCGCCGTCGTACCAGCGCTGGGCGGCCTCGGCGCGGCCCTCCCGGGACAGCACCCGGGGCCGGCCCAGGCCGAGTTCCCACGCGGTCTCCTCCACCGCCGGGTCGTCGGAGAGCAGGTAGCCGGGGGCGAGCCGCTCGTCGTCGGCCGGGGTGGGCAGCAGGTCACCCGGACCCAGGTCGCCCGGCTTGAGCCGCTCCTGCCAGGGCAGCCAGCCCGGCGCGAGCAGCGCGTCCGGGCCGGGCAGCAGCACCGTCTCGCAGATGGTGACGTGCCGGCTGCGCGGCACCCGGGTCACCGTGACGGCCCAGCGCCAGCCGCGGTAACCGGCCATCCGGCATTCGAAGTAGTGGGTGACGATCCGATCACCCTCGGCGACCGCCTGGAGATGATCGCCGATGTCGGTGGGCTCCACCTCGGTGATCGCGTCGCGGGCCACCTCGACGGCGGCGGCGCAGACCTGGTCGAGCCGGGGAGCGCGGGCGGAGGCGGGCCTGGTCACCGGACCATTGTTCCCCATACCCGTCCACGGGCGACAGGCACTCCCCGGAGTCATTCTCTCCGGGTGATGCGGCGCACGTGGAAAGGATGGGCGAGGATGGGACGCATGGCGCTGTCCTCCCGCTCCGGCCGCTCCTTCCTCGGGCGGACCGTCGGCACCGGCATCCGCGCCACCCGGCTGCTGCTGCGGGGCTCGCTGCACGGCGGGCGCTGGATGACCCGGCGGGCCGGCACCGCCCGGGCCCGCAGCGCCGGCAACGAGGTCGGCATGGTCCGCCTGTTCGACCTGCACGCCCTCTCCTGCGCCGGTGACACGCTCATCGCGATCGGCCTGGCCGGGACGATCTTCTTCGACGTGCCGCTGGGCGAGGCGCGCAACAAGGTGGCGCTCTACCTGTTGGTGACCATGGTCCCGTTCGCCATGCTCGCCCCGGTGGTCGGCCCGCTGCTCGACCACTTCCGGCACGGCCGGCGGTACGCGCTGGCCACCACCATGCTCGGCCGGGCGTTCCTGGCCTGGTTGATCTCCGACTACATCGGCGGCTTCGGGCTCTACCCGGCGGCGTTCGGGGTGCTCGCGCTCTCCCGGGCGTACGGGGTGGCCCGCTCGGCGGCGGTCCCCCGGCTGCTCCCCGAAGGGCTCGGGCTGTCCCAGGTCGGGGCGCGCGCGAGCGTCTACGGCACGGTGGCCGGCGCGCTCGTCGCACCGATCGGGCTGGCCGCGTTCTGGTTCGGGCCGCAGTGGCCGCTGCGGGTCGCCTCGGTGATCTTCCTGATCGGCATGGTGATCTCGCTGCGGCTGCCGCCGAAGGCCGACTCCGAGCCACCGGAGCGGATGCCGCACCCGTTGCGCGCGATGCGCCGCCGCGACGGGGAGCGCCCGCTGGGCCGGGGCCGCCCCAGCGGCCGGCTGGTGATCGCCACGCTGATCGGGGCGGCGGCGCTCCGCGGCCTGTACGGCTTCCTGCTGCTGTTCCTGGCCTTCGCGATCAAGGCCGGTGACCTGACCACCGATTTCTTCGGCCGCGACCTCGGCGCCCAGGGCGCGCTGGGCCTGGTCGGCGGCGCGCTGGCGGTCGGCACGTTCCTGGCCACCGCGATCGGCACCCGGCTGCGCATCCATCGGCCGACAGCGCTCCAGTCCAGCGGCACGATCGTGGTGGCCGGTGTGGCGGTGCTCGCCGCGCTGAAGTTCTCGCTGCCGATGGTGGCGCTGCTCTGCCTGGTCGCCGCGATGATGAGCGGCATCGCCAAGCTCGCGGTGGACGCCTCGATCCAGGAACGCATCCCGGAGCGGCTGCGCGCCAGTTCGTTCGCGCACTCGGAGACCGCGCTGATGCTCGCGTTCGTAGCCGGGGGCGGGCTCGGGCTGGTGCCGTTCACCGGCCTGATCGGCGTGACTGTCGCCGCCGCGGTGGCGGCGCTGGTGGCCGTACGCGGTGTGCTGGTCGCCGGCAAGCTGCGCGGTGAGCACCTGGCCGGCCGCCCGCTCGGTGACGAGGAACTGGCGGCGGAGCAGGCCACCCGGGCGAGGGAAACGGCCGACACCTCGTCGGACGACGTGACGCCCACGTCACCGGCACCCCAGCGCTCCGGCCCGCCGGACGACGACGGGCTGGCCCCGCCCGGCTTCCACATCTACCGGCCGTCGTCCTCGGTGGGCGGCCCCGGCGGCGTCGAGGACACCGAGCGGCGCGACCCCCGGGGGCCGGTGGCGTGACCGGTCTGCTCGTGGTCACGGCGGTGCCCGCCGAGGCCGAGGCGATCCGCGCCGGCCTCACCGCGTCAACCGCACCGACACCGCCGGACGGGACGGCACCGCCGGACGTGACAGCACCGCCGGACGTGACGGTGCTGCCGGTCGGGGTCGGCCCGGCCGTCGCCGGTGCCGCCACGGCACGGCTGCTGGCCCTGGCGGAGGCAGCCGGGCGGCCGTACCGGGCGGTGGTCAGCGCCGGCATCGCCGGCGGGTTCGTCGGACGGGTCGCGATCGGCGGCACGGTGCTCGCCGACCGCAGCGTCGCCGCCGACCTGGGCGCCGAGTCGCCGGCCGGCTTCATCCCGGTCGAGGACCTGGGCATGCCCCCCGAACTGCTGGGCGGCGGCCGGATCGTGCCCGCCGATCCGGGTCTGCTGGCCCGTCTGCGCGCCGCCCTGCCGGGGGCCACGGTCGGCACGGTCCTCACCGTCAGCACGGTGACCGGCACCGCCGCGAGCACGGCGGCCCTCGCGCAACGGCACCCGGACGCGGTGGCCGAGGCCATGGAGGGGTACGGCGTGGCGGTCGCCGCCGCGCAGGCCGGCGTGCCCTTCGCCGAGCTGCGGACGGTCTCCAACCCGATCGGGCCGCGCGACCGCAGCGCGTGGCGGATGCGGGAGGCGTTCGCCGCGCTCACCGCCGCGGCGGTCGCCTTCCACTGACGCGTCCACCTGTGGACAACCCTGTGGAGAAGTCGCCGGGCTGGGGACGACGGGTCAGACCGTGATGACGACCTTGGCTCGCGCGTGCTCGCTTTCCAGGTAGCGGATGGCCTCGGGCACCTCGCGCAGCGGGTACGTCCGGTCGATCACGGGCGCGAGCCGGCCCGCCTCGGCGTGCTCGCGCAGCACGTCGAGGTGCGCCCGGCCGGGTGACGTGGCGAGGACGACGACGCGCTGCCGGACAACCGGTGCCAGCAACCGTCCCCGCGCCAGCAGCCCGATCGGGCCGAGCAGGCTGCCGCCGCGGTAGACGCCGCCACCGGAGAGCACGAGCGTCCCGCCCGGCGTCAGCGCCCGCCGCAACGCGGTCAGGGAACGGTTGCCGACCAGGTCGAACACCACCTCGTAGCGGCGCCCGTCGCGGGTGAAGTCGTCGCGGGTGTAGTCGACCACGTGGTCCGCGCCGAGCGAGCGGACCAGCGCGACGTTGCGGGTGCGGCACACGCCGGTCACCGTCGCGCCGAGCGCCTTGGCCAACTGGACGGCGAGCGTGCCGACGCCGCCGGAGGCCCCGTTGATCAGGACGCGGTGGCCGGGCCGGACCTGCCCGGCGTCGCGCAGACCCTGGAGCGCGGTGACGCCGGCGAGCGGCAGGGACGCTGCCTGCGCCGGCGTCAGGTTCGCCGGCCGCGGCGCGACCAGGTGCTCGGGCACGCGGACGTACTCGGCGAACGCGCCGTCGGCCTCGCCGAGGTCGCCGAAGACGGCGTCGCCGGGGCGTACGTGCCGGACCTGGGCGCCGACGGCCTCGACCCGGCCGGCGACGTCGCGGCCACGGATGCGGGCCCGGGGCCGCCCGAGGCCGAGCGCCAGCCGCGACAGCCGGGGGTCGCCGCGCATGACGTGCCAGTCGTACGCGTTCACGGCGGCGGCCTCGACCCGCACGAGGACGTCGCCGGGGCCGGGTTCGGGCGTCTCGACATCGGCGAGCGCGAGTGTCTCCGGGGGGCCGTACCGGTCCTGGACGATCGCCTTCATGTCCCTGCTCCCTCCCAGGTGTACGGCGTACACCCTGATGGGACCAGGCTAGGTGTACGCCGTACACCCGTCAAGACGGTTACTGTGTCAACGGCCACCGGGAGGGACTGGGGACGACATGGCTGAGCAGGTGGAGACGGTGCGCCGGACGCCGCTGACCAGGGATCGCGTCCTGCGTACCGCCGTCGCGCTCGCCGACCGGACCGGGATCGAGTCGCTGAGCATGCGCAACCTCGCGCAGGAGCTGGGCGTCGTGCCGATGGCCCTCTACAAGCACGTGGCGAACAAGGACGAACTGCTCGACGGCATGATCGACATGGTCGTCGCGGAGATCGACCCGCCGACGCCCGGCGACTGGAAGCAGGCGGTCCGCCGGCGCATCCTGTCGGCGCGGCGGATGCTGCTCCGTCACCCCTGGGCGTCGCTGGCGATCGAGTCCCGCACCGCGCCCACGCCGGCCGTCCTGGCCTACCTCGACTCGACTGTGGGCGCGCTGCGGGCGGGCGGGTTCTCCACCGACCTGGCCCACCACGTCATGCACGCGCTGGGCAGCCGGGTGCTGGGCTTCAGCCAGGAACTGTTCGACACCTCCCGGCAGGCCGGCCGATCCGGCGCGCCCGTGCCGGAGGCCCCGGCCGATCTGCCGCCGGAGATGGCCGCCCGGTTCCCGAACCTCGCGGCCATCGCCACCGCGGCGTCCCACGACGACGACTCGGTCGTCGGGCCGGGCTGCGACGACCAGTTCGAGTTCGAGTTCGCCCTGGACCTGCTGCTCGACGGCATCGAGCGGCTGCACCGGAACGGCTGGACGTCACACCGGACGCTGTGACGGGCGGCCCGGGTGCCGGGGTTACGGTGGGACCGTGGCGCTCTCCCTGGCGATCTCCCCCTGCCCCAACGACACGTTCGTCTTCGACGCCCTGGTGCACGGCCGGGTGCCGGGCGCGCCGCCGGTCGAGGTGACCTACGCCGACGTCGACGTCACCAACACCGCCGCCGAGCGTGGGGCGTTCGACCTGGTGAAGGTCAGCTACGCCGCGCTGCCGTGGCTGCTCGACGACTACCACCTGCTGCCCTGCGGCGGCGCGCTGGGCCGGGGCTGCGGCCCGCTGGTGCTGACCCGCGGTGACCGGACCGACCTGTCCGGCGCGACGGTGGCGGTGCCCGGCGAGCGGACCACCGCGTACCTGCTGTTCCGCCTCTGGGCGGCCGACCAGGCCCCGGCACGCATCGAGGTGGTGCCGTTCCACGAGATCATGCCGGGCGTGGCCGCCGGCCGGTACGACGCGGGCCTGGTCATCCACGAGGCGCGCTTCACCTACCCGCGACACGGGCTGACCGCGCTGGTCGACCTGGGCGAGTGGTGGGAGGGCGACACCGGGCTGCCGATCCCGCTGGGCGCGATCCTGGCCCGCCGGGGCGCTGTCGACCCGGTCGAGGCCGCCGCCTGGATCCGCGAGTCGGTACGCCAGGCGTGGGCCGACCCGGCTGCGAGCCGCGAGTACGTCCTCGCCCACGCGCAGGAGATGGAGCCCGACGTGGTGGACCGGCACATCGGCCTCTACGTCAACGAGTTCACCGCCGACCTGGGAGAGGCCGGCTTCGCCGCCGTGGAGGCGCTGCTGGGCCGGGCCGCCGACGCCGGGCTCGTCCCTCAGACCTCCAGCTCGCGCGCCACCGCGTGGACCAGCTGAGCGATCTTCTGGGAGGTCTTCCGATCCGGGAAGCGACCCCGGCGCAGGTCCGGCTGGACCTTCGCCTCCAGCACCTTGATCATGTCTTCCACCAGGCCGTGGAGTTCCTCGGCCGGCCGGCGGCGCAGCTCCGCCACCGACGGCGGCGCCTCCAGCAGCTTGACCCCCATCGCCTGGGCGCCCCGCCGGCTGTCGACCACGCTGAAATCGACCCGCTGGCCACCCTTCAGGTCGGCGACACCCGCCGGTAGCGCGCCCTTCGGCAGGAACACGTCGCCACCCTCGTCACTGGTGACGAACCCGTACCCCTTGGCGGCGTCGTACCACTTCACTCGACCCGTCGGCACCTGTTGAACCCCGCTCCACTCGAACCGTCTACCCCTCCAAGGCTAGCCCGATGATCCGGTCCAGCGCCCTCGGGAATTCGACGAGATCATCAAGCACCAGGTACGCCCCGGCCTCGGTCAGTTCGTCGGCCGAGCACGGGCCGGTCGCCACTGCCACGCCTGGGATTCCCGCAGCTCGCGCGGCGGCCATGTCGGCCACGTGATCGCCCACGTAGAGCGTCGCGCCGTGCTCGCGCAACGCGACCGCCTTCTGCTCCGCGAACACGTCCCCGGCCAGCTCGTCCACGGGCAGCCCGAGGTGGTCCAGGTGCAGCTTCGCCAGCCGGCCCATCTTCGCGGTCACCACCATCGTCCGGCCGCCGCGCGCCTGCACCGCGCGCAGCGCGGCCTCCGCACCCGGCATCGGCACGGTCGGGGTGATCGCGTACGCCGGATACAGCTCCCGGTAGAGCGTCACCGCCTCCTCGACGCGCTCCGGCGGGAACCAGTGCGCCAGCTCGGTCCGCAGCGGCGGGCCCAGCCGCGACACGGCCAGTTCCCCGTCCACGTGCACCCCCGTGCGGGCGGTGAGCGCCCGGAACGCGGCGGCGATCCCCGGGCGGGAGTCGACCAGTGTCATGTCGAGGTCGAAGCCGACCATCAGCGGAGGCATGCCGAGAACCTACCCAGCGGGCTAGCGTGGTACGACGATGACCACCTCACTCGCCGACCACCTGCGGGCCCTCCCCGACGAGTCGCTTGCCGCCCTGCTCCAGCTGCGGCCGGACCTCGTCGTGCCGGTGCCGGCCGACGTGTCCGCCCTCGCCCTGCGCGCCCAGTCCCGGGTCTCCGTGGCCCGGGTGCTCGACGGGCTGGACCAGTTCACCCTCGGAATCCTCGACGCCGCCCGGCTCACCCGTGGCCCCGAGGGCACCACCTCCACCGACCAGATCCTGGCCATGGCCACCGCCGGGCCGCACCCGCCCGCACCCACAGCGGTCCGCGCCGCCGTCGACCGCCTCCGGGCCCGGTTCCTGCTGTACGGCCCCGAGCACGCCCTGTGCGTGGCCGGTGGCATCGACGAGGTGTCCCCGTACCCGGCGGGGCTCGGCCGACCGGCGGCGGAGCTGGACCCGCGCGCGGCGGCCCTCTGCGCGGACCCGGCGAAGCTGCGGCGGACGCTGCTGTCCGCGCCGCCCTCGGCCCGGGCGGTCCTGGACCGGCTCGCCGCCGGGCCGCCGGTCGGGACCGTGGCGCCCGGGGCGCTGGAGGCCCCCGCCACCGGCGCCGAGGACGTGCTCCCGCCCGACCTGGTGAACGGCGGCGCGCCGACCGGCTCCCCGATCCGCTGGCTGGTCGAGCATCGGCTCCTGGTCCGGATGTCCGGCGGCCGCAACGGCACCGTCGAGCTGCCCCGCGAGGTGGGGCTGGTGCTGCGCCGCGACTCCGGTCCGCTCGGCCCGCTGCGCACCAGCCCGCCGGTGGTGTCCGGCCCGCCGCGCGAGGTCAAGTCCGTCGACTCGGCCGGTGCCGGGCAGACCATGGAGGTGGTCCGGCACACCGAGGCGATGCTGGAGGCGCTGACGGCCGAACCGGCCCCGGTGCTGCGTTCCGGCGGCGTCGGCGTTCGCGACCTGCGGCGGCTCGCCCGTGGCCTCGGGCTGGACGAGACGACCACCGCGCTGCTGTTCGAGGTGGCGTACGCGGCCGGGCTGACCGGGGAGATGGAGCTGACCGGCGCGGCCACCACCCGGTACGGCGGCGACCAGCAGATCCTGCCCACCGGCGGGTACGAGGTGTGGCGCGCGGTGTCGCTGGCCCAGCGCTGGGAGCAGCTCGCCCGCGCCTGGATGTCGATGCCCCGCCAGGCCGGCCTGATCGGGCAGCGCGACGACCGGGACCGGCCCATCTCGGTGCTCTCCGCCGAGGCGGAACGAGCCGGTGCGCCGGCCGCCCGTCGTGCGGTGCTCGCCGTGCTGGCCGACCTGCCGGCCGGCACCGCGCCGACCACCGACGAAGTGCTGGAACTGCTGGACTGGCGTGCGCCACGGCGGGCCCGGGGCCGGGAGACGGCGCACCGGGAGGTGCTCGCCGAGGCCGCCACGCTGGGCGTGACCGGGCTCGGCGCGCTCACCACGTACGGGCGGCTGCTGCTCGCCGAGCTGACCGAGGCCGACGAGCGCGGTGACGACCCCCTCGGGTTGCGCTCCGACGCCGAGTCGGGCGACGCCTCGACGACGGTACGGGCGCTGGACGGGCTGCTGCCCGCGCCGGTCGACCACGTGCTGGTGCAGGCCGACCTGACGGTGGTGGTGCCCGGCCCGCCCGACCCGGCGCTCGCCGCCGAACTGGACGTGGTGGCCGAGCACGAGTCGGCCGGCGGAGCCAGCGTGCACCGGGTCACCACGGCGAGCATCAGGCGGGCGCTGGACGCCGGCTACACCGCCGACGACCTGCACGCGCTGTTCCGCCGCCGGTCGCGTACCCCGGTGCCGCAGGGCCTGACCTACCTGGTCGACGACGTGGCCCGCAAGCACGGCGGGCTGCGCGTCGGCTCGTCCGGCGCGTACGTGCGCAGCGACGACGAGGCGCTGCTCAGCGAGGTGCAGGCGGACCGGCGACTGGAGCCGCTGGCGTTCCGCCGGCTCGCGCCGACGGTGCTGGTCACCCCGTACCAGGTCAACCGGATGCTCACCGCGTTGCGCGACGCCGGGTACGCCCCGGTGCCCGAGGACGCCAGTGGCGCGACAGTGCTGACGCGGCCGAAGACCCGGCGGGCGCCGGCCCGTACCGCGATCGGTCGTGCGGTCGACCCGCTCGCCACGCCGAAGCTGCCGATGCCCCGCCTGCTCGGCGTGGTGGAGCAGATCCGGCGGGGCGAGGCGGCGGCCCGGGCGGCCCGGCGCGCCCCGGCGGTGGTTCGCGGCGGCCCGGCGGCGGCCGGTCCGGCGCCCGTGTCCGGGCACGGCGACGCGCTGGCGGTGCTCCAGCAGGCGGTACGGGACAAGGCGCTGGTCTGGGTGGGCTACGTCGACGCGCACGGGGCGACCGCGTCCCGGCTGGTCCGGCCGGTGTCGATCGGTGCCGGCTACCTGCGCGCCGAGGACGACCGGACGGAGATGCTGCACACGTTCGCCCTGCACCGGATCACGGCGGCGGTGCTGGAGGAGTGAGCTACTCCCCGTTGCGGCGCAGCGTGCCGATCACCGACACGGCCAGCAGCAACGCGAACGCGGTACCGGCCGCCTCACCCACCGAGTCGACGAAGCCCTGCTGCTGCACGAGCAGCCCGAACAGGAACCAGCCGAACACCCCCGCGGCGGCAGCCGCGTAGGCGAGCACCACCGCCGTGGGCACCTCCTGCTGCCGCGCCCGTTCGTCCTCGGGAAGCACGTCCTGGTCAACGGTCATGGCAGTCCCTCCCCGTCCCGGCATGGACCCGGCTTCCAGGGTTACACCAACCGGAGCGCGCGGACAGGGGTTAAAACCCTGATCCGGGCGGTCCGGTCACGGGTGGGACGGGTTCCGGCGCGCTCAGGTCCCGGGGCGGCGGCCGATCACGACCACGCGGGTGCCGACCGAACCCAGCTCCCAGAGGCGTACCGCGTCGCGGTGCAGCAGGTTCACGCAGCCGTGCGAGCCGATCGCGCCGTTGTGCAGGTAGGTGGTGGTCTCGTGGAAGCCGATCCCGCCGTTGAACTGCTGCCAGTACGGCAGCCACACCTCGTACGGGTTGGACCACTCGCGCGGGTTCTTCCGGCCCACCGAGTACGTACCGGCCGGGGTGGCGTAGCCCGACATGCCGGTGCGCGTGACGGTCGGACCCATCACCACCTTCCCGCCGCGCATCGCCCAGACCGTCTGCCGGGTCAGGTCGACGCAGAAGGTGAGCCGGGAACCAGCCTTGCACCGCGCGGTGTCGGTGGCGGCGAGCCGCTTCGCCACGTCGTACGTGGTGGGACCGGCGCGACCGGAGGACGGGCTGATCCCGTACCGGACCTGGAACTTCTTGATCGCCGCGCAGTCGGCGGCGGACTGCTCGCCGTCCACGGTCAGCGTCCCGAAGCCGCCCAGCCGGGTCAGGTACGTCTCCACGGCCCGCTGGTGCTCCCCCTGCGGGCACCCGGCGGACGCGCTCGGCTTCGGCTTGGGCTTCGTCGTCTTCGTCGCCTCCGGCGACCGGGAGGGTTTCGGCGAGGCCGTCCGGCTCGGCTGCGCCGACGGGGACGTGACCGGCTGTTCCGGCGTGGGCGACGCGCTCGCCCCCGATGCGCCCTCCGTCAGCCCGACCGGGCCGGGGGTGCTCCCCCCGGCGCCGTCCGCCTGCGGATCGAGCGCGCAGGCGCCGACACCGACCAGCACGACCACCGCCAGGGCGGTGGCCCGTGCGAGAAACCGGACACGCTGCATGGGCCCTCCCTGGACAGTCGTCCCGATTGCTAGACGTGTGGGACGAGTATGACGTTGCCTGTCCAGCGAGACTTTTTTGCGGCGCCCTCCGGCGTGCAACACTGGATGGTCGGCCTGCGGCAGGTCAGCCGGGGTCTGGGCGGGGGTTCCGGGCGATGCGAGAGGACGCTGGCGTGAGCGGTGGACCACTGATCGTGCAGTCGGACAAGACGCTGCTGCTGGAGGTGGATCACCCCGACGCGCAGGCGTGCCGGATGGCGATCGCGCCCTTCGCCGAGCTGGAACGCTCCCCCGAGCACGTGCACACGTACCGGCTCACGCCGCTGGGCCTGTGGAACGCGCGGGCCGCCGGCCACGACGCCGAGGGCGTGGTCGACTCGCTGATCAAGTACTCCCGCTACCCGGTGCCGCACGGGCTGCTCGTCGACGTGGCCGAGACGATGGACCGGTACGGCCGGCTCCAGCTCGCCAACGACCCGGTGCACGGCCTGGTGCTGCGCGCGCTGGACCGGGTGGTGCTGATCGAGGTGGCCAAGAGCAAGAAGCTCGCCGGCATGCTCGGCACCAAGATCGACGACGACACGATCGCGGTGCACCCGTCCGAGCGGGGCCGGCTCAAGCAGGCGCTGCTCAAGCTGGGCTGGCCGGCGGAAGACCTGGCCGGGTACGTGGACGGCGAGGCGCACCCGATCGAGCTGGCCGAGTCCGGTAAGGACGGCGGCAAGCCGTGGACGCTGCGGTCGTACCAGCGGGAAGCCGTCGAGGCGTTCTGGGCCGGCGGCTCCGGCGTGGTGGTGCTGCCCTGCGGCGCCGGCAAGACACTCGTCGGCGCGGCGGCGATGGCCGAGGCGAAGGCGACCACGCTGATCCTGGTCACCAACACGGTGGCCGGACGGCAGTGGAAGCGGGAACTGATCGCCCGCACGTCGCTGACCGAGGAGGAGATCGGCGAGTACTCGGGCGAGCGCAAGGAGATCCGCCCGGTCACCATCGCCACGTACCAGGTGCTCACCTCGCGGCGCGGCGGCGCGTTCACCCACCTGGACCTGTTCGGCGCCCGCGACTGGGGCCTGGTCGTCTACGACGAGGTGCACCTGCTGCCCGCGCCGATCTTCCGCTTCACGGCGGACCTCCAGGCCCGCCGCCGGCTCGGCCTCACCGCGACTCTGGTACGCGAGGACGGCCGTGAGGGCGACGTGTTCAGCCTGATCGGCCCGAAGCGGTACGACGCGCCGTGGAAGGACATCGAGCAGCAGGGCTGGATCGCCCCGGCGGAGTGCACCGAGGTACGGGTGACGCTCACCGACGCCGAGCGGCTGGCATACGCGACGGCGGAGGCCGAGGAGCGCTACCGGATGGCGGCGACCGCCCGCACGAAGCTGCCTGTGGTGCGCGCGCTGGTGGACCGGCACCCGGACGAGCAGGTCCTCGTCATCGGCGGGTTCCTCGACCAGCTGCACCAGCTCGGCGAATACCTGGACGCGCCGATCGTGCAGGGCTCCACCACGAACAAGGAACGCGAGCGGCTGTTCGACGCGTTCCGCTCCGGCTCGTTGCGGACGCTGGTGCTCTCGAAGGTCGGCAACTTCTCCATCGACCTGCCCGAGGCGGCGGTGGCGATCCAGGTGTCCGGCACGTTCGGCTCCCGGCAGGAGGAGGCGCAGCGGCTCGGCCGGGTGCTGCGGCCGAAGGCCGACGGCCGGCAGGCGCACTTCTACACGGTGGTCTCCCGGGACACCATCGACACCGAGTACGCCGCGCACCGGCAGCGGTTCCTGGCCGAGCAGGGGTACGCGTACACCATCGTGGACGCCGACGACGTGCTCGGACCGCCGCTGCCCACTGTCGACTGACCGGCGTGCCGGGCGGGCCGCTGTGGCGCGGCCCGCCCGGTCCCGCGGTCAGCCCTTGCCGCTGGCGCGGAACGCGACCCAGGCGTCGCTCATCCGGTCGGCCTGGCCCGGGGTGAACATGTTCATGCAGGAGTCCTGCGTGTAGTCCATGAAGTTGTGGATCGGGTCCAGCCCCGGCGCGGTGCAGGTGTCCGCCCCGATCGGGCAGTTGAACTGCGGCGCCGCCTCACGCGGCGTGTCGGCCACGAAGTCGCCGGACGCGGAACAGCCGTGCGCGAACGTGTGCTCCAGCATCAGCCAGTGCCCGACCTCGTGCGTCAGCGTGTCGCCGAGCGCGTACTTGCCGGCCGTGCCGCCCGGCATCGACTCGTCGAGCATCACCACGCCGTCCATGTAGTCGCGGCCGTTGTTGTAGCCCTTCGGGAAGTACGCCCAGCCGAGCAGCCCGTCCCCGATGTTCGCCGCGTAGACGTTCAGGGTGCGCGAGTCACCGGTGTAGAGCGCCTTCTTCATGTCCCGCTCGTTCTTGCCCGGCACCACCGTGTACCAGGCGCTGTTCACGGTCCACGTGGTGTCGACCAGCGAGAAGCGGAACGGCGTGTCCGAGGCGTCGGCCGCGGTACGACCCGCGAACGAGTCGTTGAGCACCGTCATCTGCGCCGAGATGAGCGTGTTCCAGCGAGCCTTCTCGGCCGCGCTCAGCTCGTGGTCGGAGATCATGTGGAAGATCGTCGGCACGGTGACGCTGCCGTTTGCGAGGCGCGGCGAGTCCTTGATGACGCCGTACGCCTTGGCCTCGTTCGTCGAGTAGAGCGCGGGCTCCTTGGCGGTGGCGCCCTCGCGTACCCGGGCGGCGCTGTGGCTGTCCGCGCCCGGCTCGCACTCGGCGACCATCGGGGAGGCGGCCACGGGTGCGGGCGTGGCGGAGGCCCCTCCGGCGGTCAGGAAGGTGGCGGCGGCAGCGACGAGCACTGCCAGGTGGATCGTCGGTTTCCTGTGCATCGTTGCACCTTTCGGAAGGCATGAAAGGAGTACCGACGCGGGGTTGTCAAAGCTGCGGATCGATGACGTCGTCGTTCCCGACATAAGACCACGTCAATGGGCATCGGCAACAGTCCCCGGCAGGGACCGCTCCGGGACGGTTCAGGCGGCGCTCAGCTTCCTTAGCAAGTACTGGTTCAGGCTCATGCCTTCCTCGGCGGCGTGGATGGCCAACTCTCGGTGCAGGCTCTCGCCGACCCGCAGGTTGAACTTGCCCGAGTACCTGCGCTCGGACAGCGGCTCCGGGATCTGCTCGCCCTGTTCGGCCATGTCGGCGATCACCTCACGCAGCATCTCCTGAAGCCCCTGGAGCGCCTCGATCTGGGTGCTGGCGAGCCAGGATAGAGACGGGAACTCGGCGCAGGTGGCCACGAACTCCAGGTCTTCGAGGGACCAGGTGACGCGGTACGTGTAGTGCGAGATCTCGGGACGGGACTCGGACATCACATGGCCTCCTTCTTGTCGATCGCCTTGAGCACCTGCCGTACCTGATAGGCCTTGGCCTTGCCCTTGTCGTCCTGGATGTTGACGCGCGGGTCTCCCGCCCACGGCATCTTGAACACGGCGTGGAACGTGCCGGCCTGCCTTGCGCATCGCTTCAACGAGCCTGGCTATGGACGACACCAGACCATGGTACCGCCAGTAGTACCACTAGGGGTCAATCGGTGTCATCGCGTCGGCGATCACCCGCGCCACGCACTCGTAGTCGCGTACCAGCGGCCCGACCAGCGCACGGTCCGGCTCGAACGCGGCGACCAGTCCGCGTACCAGATCTTGGATGCGCTGGTCCCGGCTGAGCCGCCGCCCCCGGTGCCGGTGCGCGACGCTGCGCCAGCGGCGCAGGCCGACGTCGGCGAGCCGTTCGTGGCACTGCGGGTCGGCGACGATCGGGCAGCCCTGCGCCCGCAGTGCCGCCAGCCCACGCAGGACGGCCTCCCGCGTCGGCTCAGTCATGGAGGTAGCGGGCGCGGCGGCCGAAGTCGCGGAAGCCGAGCCGCCGGTACAGCCCGGCCGCCGGGTTGTCGTCGTTCACGCAGAGCCACGCGGCGTCCGCGCCCGCGTCGGCGAGGCCGCGCAGCACACGCGCCACCAGGTACGCGCCGACTCGCCGCCCGCGCCACCCGGGCACCACGCCGATCTGGTCGATCCAGTTGTCGAGCACCGTGACGAAGCCGGCCGCCGCGCCGTCCGGGCCGCGCGCGAGCAGCGTCAGCTCCGGCCGGAAGTCCTCGTCGTCGCGCAGGTCACCCAGCCACTCGTCGGCCTCCGGCTCGACGAATCCGGGCCGGTCGGCGAACGACGCGCGGTAGGTGGCGAACAGCTCCGGCCCCAGCGCGGCAGGCTCCACCGTCACCCCGTCCGGCGCGGCGACCTCGGGCAACGCGTCGAGGCCGTGCCGCAGCACCCACTCCAGGAACGTCCGCGTGTAGTCGCGTGCGGCGAACAACTCCTCCGCGCCCGCGTTCCACGTCTCCGTGGTGACCAGCAGTCCAGCGTCGCCGGCGTGCTTCTCGGCCCAGTCGAGCAGCGCGCCGCCGAGCCCGCGACCGCGCCACGCGGGGTGCACCAGGCCGGTGGCGGTGGCCGGCGTCCGCCCGTCGCCGACCCCGACGGCCGCAACCAGGTCGCCGCCGGACCACGCCCCGTGGGTACGCGTCTGGAGCAGCCGCGCCCGCACCAACGGGGTACGCCCGAACAGCGGCAACCCGCCGTCAGTGGCGAGGCACGCCTGCGCCAGACCGGTCAGCGCGGGCAGGTCGTCGTCGCCGAACTCCCGCCACAGAAGCGCATCCGTCCCACCCACGCCCACTCCCGCCACTCCGCCCGACCCGACGGTCCAGCACTCCGACGCAGTAGGCCCCACCCGGCCCCCCACGGTCAACCAGATTCCCCACCCGCCCACCCCGCTCGCCGCCCACCCCGCCGCCCGCCCAACCCGCGCCGATCTTGGAGTTATGGCGCCTCAGATGCCCGCTTCGCGACTTACGCGAGGTGCCACAACTCCAAGATCAACGCGAGTACGTGGGCAGCCCGGGCGAGAGCCGCGCGCGGCCACCTCGCCGCCCGCAGCGAGAGACGAGGGTGTCGGGGGTCGACGCGAGACGCCAGGAACGCCGTTGATCTTGCAGTTACGGCCTCGGCAAGAGCCACAAAACCGGCACCTGAGGGGCCGCAACTGCAAGATCAGCGAGGCGAAGAGGCGGAGGTGGCGTGGATCAGGACTGTGGCTCGGGCGGACAGAGGGGCCAGCAGCCACTTCAAGGGCTGCTCGTCCTCGGTCGGGTCGACCACGAGGCGGTCACCGGGATGCAGGTCCATCTGGGTGGCGATCTCGGCGGCCAGGCGTCGCCACGCGCCGAAGCTGGTGCCGTCCGCCGTGGCCGGGCCGGACGGGTCGACGGCGGTGTAGTCCGGCGGGTCGGTGGGGTGCCGCAGCACCTCGGCCGACCAGTCCAGCCAGCCGGGCGGCACCTCGCCGAGCGACCCCGGCCCGGTGCCCACCAGGTAGCGGTGTGTCCCCTCGGGTACGTCCTCCAGCCAGTCGTCAAGGCGTTCCGGGGTCACGAACACCGCGTCGTACGGCCGGTCCGCGCCCGGCTCGAGCACCGGCAGCCCGGCCAGAGCGCGGGGACGGAACGACACCGTCAACCCGACCGACCAGGCGCCGAGCAGCACCGCCGCGGTACGCCAGTGCGGCGGCAGCAGCACCGCCACGCGGTCGCCGGGGCGCAGCCCGCACCCGTCGCGCAGGAGTCCGGCGCTGCGGGCCGTCCACTCGCCCAGTTGCGGCCCGGTCAGCTCGGTGCGCTCGCCGGTGGCGTCGTCGAGGTAGGTCAGCAGCGGCTCGTCGGTCGCGACGGCGGCGGGTGCGCGGGTGGCCATCGGGTGTGCTCCTCCCTGGCGGTCAGCTCACCCTAGCCGGGTGAACCGGTCGACCAGGAGGGCCAGCCGCCGCGCGTGTTCCGCCCGCCGCAGACGGCCGTCGCGCATCAGCGTGACCTGGCCGTGCAGCCCGCTCCAGAACGTCTCGGTGAACGTCTCGAGGTCGTCGTCACCGGCGAACGGACGCAGCGTCTCGGCCAGCTCGGCGAAGGCCCGGACCAGTTCGACCGGGGTGTCCTGGCTGGCGAAGGAGAGGGTGACAGGGAGGGTGAAGATCGCGTCGTAGAGCGCGGGCCGGCGTTCGGCGAACGCGGCGTACGCCGTGGCGATGCCGGCCACCGCGGCCCGCGGGTCGGTCGCGGCGGCCCGGGCGGCGGCGAGCTCGACGGCCAACTCGGCGCAGCCCTCCAAGGCGACGGCCGCCATGATGGCGTCCTTGCCCCGGAAGTGGCTGTAGAGGACGGGCTGGCTGTACTCGATCTCGGCGGCCAGCCGACGGGTGGTGACCGCGTCCCAGCCCTCCGACTCGGCCAGGTCGCGGGCGGCGGTGACGATCGCCCGTTCCCTTTCCGCCCGCTCCCGCTCCCGGCGCGCCCGAATCGACATGACCAGAACTCTAGCATCGCTAGCCAATCTATCGACGCTCTGCTAGCTTCGCTCTCACACCTAGCACTGCTAGAAATCGGAGCCGACATGCTCACCCCCATCGCCTACGGGCTCGCCGTCGTCCTCAGCCTGTTCATCGTCCTGATCGGCGCACGCTTCCTCCTGGCTCCCCGAGCCGCCGCCGCCGGCTACGGCGTCCCGGCCGCGGAGGGGACAGGAGATCCGGCGTACCTAACGGTCAAGGGGATACGTGACCTCACCTACGGCCTGGTCGGCCTCGCCCTGATCGCCTTCACCAGCGCCGACGCCGTCGCCTGGTTCATGCTCGTCGTCGCGCTGGCGCCGCTGGGCGACACCGTCATCGTGCTGCGGCACGGTGGTTCCCGGGCGGTTGCCTTCGGCGTCCACTTCGCCACCGCCGTGGTCGTCCTCGTCAGCGCCGCCCTGCTGTTCGCGCTCTAGCCGGACCCACCGGTCCGCAGCGGTCGACTTTGGTCGCGGGTCCGGTCGCCCGACGGCCGTATCGAAGGGCTGGATGGCTGCGGGACCGTGCGGGCATGACGACCGAACCTCGGCGTGGGCGGCTGGTGCCGCCGATCGCGTTGCTGCTGCTCGCCCCGTGGACCGCCGAGTGCTCCTGGGGCGGCTTCACCCTCACCGGCATGCCGTTCGTCGTGCTGGTGCTCGCCCCGATGTACGGCGGAGCGGCGCTGCTGATCCGCGAGACGGCCCGGCGGCTCGGGCTCGGCTGGCCGGGGATCGCGCTGCTCGCCGCCGCGTTCGGCGTGATCCAGGCCGGCCTGGTCGACCAGTCACTGTTCAACCCCGGGTTCCTGGACGACACCGAGTTCGCCGGCACCCGGGCCGCTGCGGAAGCCACGCTGGTGCCCGGCCTCGGGTTCAGCGCCCGGCAGGCGGTCGACTACGTGGGCAACCACGTGGTGCTGACCATCTGCGCGCCGATCGCGCTCGTCGAGTCGTACCTCGGTGCGGGCCGCCGGGCGCGGCCCTGGCTGGGCCGACCAGGGCTGGTCGCGGCGGCGCTGCTCTGGCTCGGCGGCAGCCTGCTGGTGTTCGCCGACGACGGTGGCCGCAAGAACTTCCTGGCCTCGCCGGCCCAGTTGGCGTTCGCCACCGGCGTGGCGCTGGCCCTGATCGCCGCCGCACTGCTCCGCCGCCGGCACGCCGGGCCCCCACCCGACGCGCCAACGCACGCACCGACGCCCGCCCGACCAACGCACGCACCGACGCCCGCCCGACCAACGCCCGGGCCGATGCCCGACGCGCCAACGCCCGAGCCGACGTCCACCGAACCAACGCCCGCCGGCCGATCCCGCACCGAAGCCGGCCCGCCCCGGCCGGTCTGGCCCGCCCTGGTCGTGGTGGGGGCGTACCTGGGTTCCGGGATAGCCCCGGGCCGGCCGGGAGTCGTACTCGCCCTCGCGCTCGCCGCGGTCGCCGCCGCCCTGCTCACGCGCTGGTCCCGTCGGCCCGGCTGGGGGCAGCGGCACGTACTCGCCACCGGCTCGGCCGGCCTGGTCGTCGCGGCCGCGCTCGCGTACACGGTGCCGACCTATGCCCCGGCGAGCCCGTCGGCGGCGCTGGTGGGTGACGTGGCGATCAGCGTGATCGTGTTGCTGCTCGTGGGCGGCGCGTGGTGGCGGGTCAGCGGGCGGGCAGCTCGGGACCGCCGTCGAGCAGCGGCGCCAGCAGGTCGCCCTCCTTCTCCACCCGCTTGAGCACCTCGCCCGCCGTGTACGGCCGCGTCGACGGCCGCTTCCCCGCCGCTCCGGCCTCCACCTCGTCCCAGGTCAGCGGCGTCGACACCGAGGGCACCGGCTGGGCCCGCAGCGAGTACGGCGCCACTGTCGTCTTCGCCGCGTTGTTCTGACTCCAGTCGATGAAGACCTTGCCGGGGCGCAGGTTCTTCGCCATCTTCGACACGATCAGCTTCGGGTGTGCCTGCTCCAGCTCCTGCGCGATCCGCTTGGCGTAGTCGGAGACGATCTCGGCGTCCTGCGTGCCGGCGATCGGGCAGCAGAGCTGCATGCCCTTCTTCCCGGACGTCTTCGGGAACGAGGAAATCCCGTCGGAAGCCAGCCGGTCGCGCATCAGCAGCGCCACCCGGCAGCACTGCTTGAGCGCGGCCGGGGCACCCGGGTCCAGGTCGACGACCATCATGTCCGGGTGTGTGCCGATCTTCCACTGGGGAGTGTGCAGTTCCAGCGCGGCCAGGTTGGCCAGCCACACGAGCGTCGGCAACTCGTCGCAGACCACGTAGTCGATGGTCTCCCGCCCCTTGGTCGACCCGGGGGCGGGCAGGTTCTCGGTGCGTACCCAACCGGGGGTCGCGGCGGGTGCGTTCTTCTCGAAGAACGAGCCGCCGTCGACGCCGTTGGGGAACCGGATCCGGGTGAGCGCGCGGTCGCGCAGGTGCGGCAGCAGCACCGGGGCGATCCGGGTGTAGTAGTCGATCACCTCGCCCTTGGTGAAGCCGGCCTTCGGGAACAGCACCTTGTCCAGGTTGGACAGCTCCAGCGAGCGCCCCTCGACCTCGACCTTGAGCCGGTCAGCCGGCATCGTCGACCTCCTCGGGCGGCTTGTCCGGGCGCAGGCGCAGGATGCGCGGGAAGCGCAGCCGGCCGTCCGGCGTGCGCTGGCCGTACTTGACCTCCACCACGACCCGGGGAGTTACCCAGATCGCGCCCCGGGCATCCTCGCGCGGCACCCCGGCGGCGAACGGCGTCGTGGTGGACCGCAGCGGTTCCAGTTCGCGCAGCAGTTCCCGTTCGATCGCCGCCCCGATGCCGCCGCCGACCCGCCCCCGGTAGATCAGCCGCCCGTCCGGGCCGGGCACGCCGACCAGCAGACCGCCGATGCGTCGCGCGCCCGGTCGCCAGCCGCCGACCACGAAGTCGCCGGTGACCTCCAGTTTGACCTTCACCCAGTCCGGCGAGCGCACGCCGGGCCGGTAGAGCGAGTCGACCCGCTTGGCCATCACCCCCTCCAGCCCGTGCTCACCGGCCGCCGCGTAGGTGGCCGGGCCGTCGCCGAAGACCGGCGGCACCGCCCACCGGGCGGCGCCGAGCCCGAGCGACTCCAGCGCCGCCCGCCGCTCCCGCCACGGCCGGGCGGTCAGGTCCTCGCCGTCGAGCCGCAACAGGTCGAAGATCATGTACGTGACGGGTACGGTCGCCGCCAGCCGCGCCGCCTTGGCCGGGTTACGCACGTGCATCCGCTCGGCGAGCGCGGTGAACGACGGCTGCCCGTCGGTGAAGAGGACCACCTCGCCGTCGAGCAGCGCGTCGCCCACCTGCTCGGCCAGGTTCAGCAGTTCCGGGTACGCGGTGGTGATCTCGACGCCGGAGCGGGCGTAGAAGTGCCTGTCGCCGCGGGAGATGTCGGCGAGCGCACGGACGCCGTCCCACTTGAACTCGTACGCCCAGGCGGCGCCGGCCGGGAGCTGCCCGGTCGTCGCGAGCATCGGCTTCAACGGCGCGCCGGGCACCTCCTGACTGTAGTTGCGTAGCGAAGCGCGTGCGTCCCGTTCGATCGTTTGCGATTCTGGTGGTCAACCGGGGAGAGGAGCGCGGGTATGCGGGCGATCTGGAAAGGAGCGGTGTCGTTCGGCCTGGTGTCGATCGGGGTGAAGGTCTACTCGGCCACCGAGGAGAAGGACATCCGTTTCCACCAGGTGCACCGTGAGGACGGCGGCCGCATCCGCTACAAGCGCACCTGCTCGGTCTGCGGCGAGGAGGTCACCTACGACGACATCGCCAAGGGGTACGACATCGGCGGCGGCGAGATGGTCATCCTCACCGACGAGGACTTCACCGATCTGCCGTTGAGTACCTCGCACGCGATCGACGTGCTGGAGTTCGTACCGGCCGAGCAGGTCGACCCGATCCTCTACAACAAGGCGTACTTCCTGGAGCCGGAGGGCTCGGCGACGAAGCCGTACGTGCTGCTCCGCGACGCGCTGTCCGACTCGGAGCGGGTGGCGATCGTCAAGGTGGCGCTGCGCCAGCGGGAACAGCTCGCCACGCTGCGGGTCCGCGAGGGCGTCCTGCTGCTCAACACCATGCTGTGGCCGGACGAGATCCGCCGGCCCGACTTCGGCTTCCTGGACGAGGACCTGAAGGTACGCCCGCCCGAGCTGGCCATGGCCAGCTCACTGATCGACTCGATGGCCGGGGAATTCGAGCCGGACGCGTTCACCGACGACTACCGGGCGGCATTGCAGGAGGTCATCGACGCGAAGGTCGAAGGCCGCGAGGTGGTGCAGCCCGAGGAGGAAGAGGCTGCCCCCGCCGCCGCGGTCGACCTGATGGCCGCGCTGAAGGCGTCCGTGGAGCGGGCCCGCGCCGCCCGGGGCGAGGCGCCGTCCGGCGGCGGCGCCGAGCCGACCCCGATCTCGTCGGCCCGCTCCGCCAAGAAGGCCGCGAAGAAGGCGCCGGCGAAGAAGGCCGAACCGGCGAAGAAGACGGCGGCCAAGAAGACGCCCGCGAAGAAGACGGCGGCGAAGAAGGCCGAACCGGCGAAGAAGACCGCCGCCAAGAAGACGCCCGCGAAGAAGAAGAGCGCCTGACGCGTACGGCGAAGGCCCCGCCCTCGACGGACGGCGGGGCCCGCGCCGCTCAGCCGCGGCCGAGCTTCTCGGTCGGGGTGACACGGACGATGACGCGTTCCTCGCCCGGTCGGCGCCAGGGGTAGGTGTCCTGGCCGAGGTACTTCTTCGCCATCCGGTCGATGTGCTCGTCGGCGCCCTCGGTGACGAACTCGACGGTGCCCTTGATCCACAGGGTGCGGTAGTCGTCGGCCTTGTCCGCCACCGACACCGCGACCACCGGGTTGCGGGACATGTTCAGGTACTTCTGCCGGCCCTTTGCCGTGTTGAACACGACGTGCTCGCCGTCGGTGTCGACCCAGACCGGGGTGACGTGCGGGGTGCCGTCGGCCTCGATCGTCGCCACGTGCGCGAGCTGCGGCTCGCCGAGCAGGGCCAGGTCTTCTTCGCTGAGGATCGCCATGGCCGGAACCTACCCCGCGCGGTGCCCTCGTATCGGGCTTCGTGTCCGGATCGTGGTGGCCGTATGGGCACGCTGGGGCTCCGGGCGGGTACCGTGTGCGCTGGCCTCGGCGGCGGCCCGCCGGGGGCGCACCCACCCACCCTGCAGGGAGTCGACGTGAGCGAGCGTGTGGAGAACCGGTCGGCGGGCCAGGCCCCGGCCACCAAGGCACAGCGGCGGCTGGCCGCCCAGCTGGCCGAGAAGAAGGCAGCCGAGGCGCGTCGTCGCCGGCAGTCGATCCTCGGCGCGGCGGTCGGCGTGCTCGCGGTGGTGGCCCTGGTCGGCGGCCTGGTGTGGCTGAACAGCGGGGACGACGACAAGGCGTCCACCGCCGGTTCCTCGGCCAGCCCGACCGCGCCGGCCGAGCCCAGCGCGCCCGCCCAGGAGCTGCCCGCCGACATCGACCCGGCGCTGAAGACCAAGCCGACCGTGCAGGCCGGCACCGGCGAGCTGAAGAAGCTCACCGTCACCACCCTCGTGAAGGGCACCGGGCCGGCGGTGAAGGCGGGTCAGAACATCACCACCAACTACGTGGGTGTCTTCTACAAGGACGGCAAGCAGTTCGACGCGTCCTGGGACAGCGGCCAGCCGGCCACCTTCCAGATCGGCGTGGGCCAGGTCATCAAGGGCTGGGACCAGGGCCTGGTAGGCGTGCCGGTGGGCAGCCGGGTCCAGCTGGACCTCCCGGCCGAGCTGGCGTACGGCAACGACGCCGCGGGCGGCCGTCCGGCCGGGCCGCTGCGCTTCGTCGTCGACGTGCTGGCTGCGCAGTAGATCACTCCGGGCTTCCGTCCGGTCACCCAGCGGCAGTAGGTTCATGGTCACCACGGGCGGCACATCCGTCCGTGGTGATCTGCCCACCGACGCGGAGGTGCACGTGGCGGCGCTGGACGAGGCCGGGGTGACCCGGCAGATGTGGACGCTCTACGAGCCGGTCCACGCGGTGACCTACTTCCACCCCCGTGCCCGGGCCGCGTTCGAGGCGGTCGGGCTGCGGGGCTACTGGCGCGGCTACTTCGCCGGACGGGCCGCGCCGCTCGGGCCGGTCGACGCGCCGGCGGTGACCGCGGCCTTCTTCAGCTTCGCGCCGGCCATGGTGGCCCGCGCGCTGCCGTCGGTGTGGCGCCTGGCCACCCCGGAGGAGGCGCTGCGGGCCCGGCTCACCGGTGGTGTGCAGGCGCTCGCCGAGTTCACCTACGAGCTGCCCGAGTCGCACCTGGTCGAGGCCGCCGACCTGCTGGAGGAGGCGGCCGGGCTGGTGGACACGGCCGGGCGGGTGCTCGGCGCGGTGAACGCCGCCCTGCCCCGGGGCGAGTACCCGCTGGCCCGGCTCTGGCAGGCCGCCGCGACGCTGCGCGAGCACCGCGGCGACGGCCACGTGGCGGCGCTGGTCACGACCGGGCTGGAACCGGTCGAGGTGGTGGCCTGGCGGTGCCGGGTCGACCAGTCCCGCGAGTTCCACCAGCCGGCCCGGGGCTGGACCGACGAGCAGTGGACCGCGGCCGAGCAGCGCCTGGTGGACAAGGGCTGGCTGACCGCCGACCTCGCCCCCACGCCGTACGCCACGGAGACGTTCCGCGCGGTCGAGGAGGCCACCGACCGGGCCGCGTCGGGACCGTGGCGGGCGCTGGGCGCGGAGCGTACCGCCCGGTTGGCGGAGCTGCTGGAACCGATCGCGACGCGCTGCCGCACGATCATCCCGGCCAAGGCGCCGATCGGCCTTCCGGCGCAGCGCGGCGCCGGCACGGACGCGGCGGCGCGGGCACGCTGAGCCGCACGCCGCCGACCCGGCACAACCCTCGGCGTGACCGTCACCCGGATCCGGGAAGGGGCGGCCGTTCCTGACGGGAGTGCGGCCCGTCCGGCAGGATGGTCACGTGGTGGACGCGGTGCTCTTCGACCTGGACGGCGTGATCGTGGACTCCGAGCCGGTCTGGGAGGAGGTCCGGCGGGCGTACGTGGCGCAGCACGGCGGCGTCTGGCAGCCGGACACCCAGCACCGCCTGATGGGGATGAGCACCGGCGAGTGGGCCGAGTACCTGAGCGGTGAGCTGGGCGTCGACAGGTCGCCCGAGCAGGTCGCCACCGAGGTGGTGACCGAGATGGCCCGCCGGTACGCGCAACACGTACCGCTGATCGACGGCGCCGACGAGGTCGTGCGCCGCATCGCCGCGCGGTGGCCGCTCGGGCTGGCCAGTTCCTCACCGACCCGCCTGATCGCGGCGGCGCTCGACGCGACGCGCCTGGCCGGTTCGTTCGGCGCGACGCTGTCGACGGAGGAGACCGCCCGGGGCAAGCCCGCGCCCGACGTGTGGCTCGCGGTGGCCGGGCGGCTCGGCGTCGACCCGGCCCGGTGCGTGGCGGTGGAGGACTCGTCGAACGGGGTCCGCTCGGCGGCCGCCGCCGGGTGCCGGGTGGTGGCGGTACCGCACGGGTCGTATCCACTCGATCCGGACGCGGAGGCGCTCGCGGCGGTGCTGCTCCCCTCGATCGGCGCGCTCACTCCCGCTGTGGTCGAGGGGTGTTGACAAGGGGCCCTTCCTCTACCTGAGGCGTTAACAGGGGGCCCTTCCTTGAATTGATCGGAGGGCGGATGAAGGCGATCGTGTACGAGCGCAGCGGGGACGCCTCGGTGCTCCAGGTGGTCGAGCGGCCGGTGCCGGAACCCGGGCCGGGCGAGGTGCTGGTGCGGATGGCCGTGTCGGGGGTGAACCCGACCGACTGGAAGGCCCGCCAGGCGTGGCCGCTGCCGGCCGGCTGGCAGATCCCGCACCAGGACGGCGCCGGGGTGGTCGAGGCGGTCGGCGAGGGCGTGGACCAGACGCTCATCGGTGAGCGGGTCTGGGTGTGGGAGGCGGCGTGGCAGCGGCCGTGGGGCACCGCCGCCGAGTACACGCTGGTCCCGGTCCGGCACGCGGTGCCGCTCGGTCCGGCCTCGTTCGACCTGGGTGCGGCGCTCGGTATCCCGTTCATGACCGCGCACCGCTGCCTGACCGCCGGTGAGTTCATGCCGGACAAGCTGCACGCGGGTGCGCTGAGCGACCACGTGGTGCTGGTGCAGGGCGGTGCGGGCGCGGTGGGCAACGCGGCGATCCAGCTCGCCCGGTGGGCCGACGCGTGCGTGATCGCCACGGTGAGCAGCCCGGAGAAGGCGCAGCTCGCGGCGGCGGCAGGGGCCAGCTTCGTGATCAACTATCGCGAGCAGGACGTGGTCGAGGAGGTCCGCAAGGTCGCGCCCGACGGGGTGCACACGATCGTCGAGGTCTCCGCCGCCCGCAACGCCGCCGCCGACGTACGGATGCTGCGCACCGGCGGGGCGGTCTGCGTGTACGCCGACGACGGCGGCGACGAGGTGACGTTGCCGATCCGGCCGCTGATGGCCCCGAACGCGCGCTGGCAGTTCGTGCTGATCTACACCGCGCCGAAGGTGGCGAAGGCGCAGGCGGTCACCGACATCGCGGCGGCGGTGGCGCAGGGCGCGATCCGGGTCGGCGAGGAGGCCGGCCTGCCGCTGCACCGGTATCCGCTGGTGGAGGCCGCTGCCGCGCAGCAGGCGGTGCAGGACGGCGTGGTGGGCAAGGTGCTGGTGAGCACCGCCGACGAGTAGGCGACCGGATTTCCCCGACAGCCGGACAGACGCGAACAAGTTTCGCAACAATGACGGTGCGGGTCACCCCGTAACGGACGGGCGGCCCCGGCGCGGTGCGAACGCCGGGGCCGCCCTCTGGGAGGAATGTCCGTTGGGAACGCCTTCCTACCCGTGTAGGCGACGGTACGCCGCGAAACGTTACGACGCGGTCAGTTCCCGCACGTCGAGCCCGCCGTCGGCGTACCGCGAGCGCACCACCTTCTTGTCGAACTTGCCGACGCTGGTCTTCGGGACCGCGTCGATGAACGCCCACCGCTCCGGCAACTGCCAGCGGGCCACCGAGGCGGCCAGGAAGTCCCGCAGCTCCTCGGCGGTCACCGACGCGCCCTCGCGGACCACCACAGTGGCCAGCGGCCGCTCGTCCCAGCGCTCGTCCGGTACGCCCACCACGCACGCCTCCAGCACCGCCGGGTGCGCCATCAGGGCGTTCTCCAGCTCGACCGAGGAGATCCACTCCCCGCCCGACTTGATCACGTCCTTGGCGCGGTCGGTGAGGGTGATGTAGCCGTCCGGCGAGAGCGTGCCGACGTCACCGGTCCGCAGCCAGCCGTCCCGGAACTTCTCCTCCTCCGGGGCGTCGTCGCCGATGTACCGGGCGGTCACCC
This sequence comes from Micromonospora sp. CA-248089, assembly GCF_050948515.1. Taxonomy (NCBI): domain Bacteria; kingdom Bacillati; phylum Actinomycetota; class Actinomycetes; order Micromonosporales; family Micromonosporaceae; genus Micromonospora; species Micromonospora sp. CA-248089. The sequence continues at coordinate 469,809 of NZ_CP192016.1, read as the reverse complement.
ACGGGCCGCGTACCTCCAGCTCGCCCACGGACGTCCCGTCGGCGGGCAGCGGCTCGCCGGCCGGGCCGACGATCCGCGCCGTCACGCCCGCCGGGACGCGGCCCTGCGTGTAGCGGTAGCGCCAGGCGTCGTCGCCGGTCGCGCCGGCCGGTGCCCGGGAGACCGAGCCCAGCGGCGACATCTCGGTCATGCCCCAGGCGTGGATGACGTCGATGCCGTAGCGGTCGTGGAACGCGTGCATGAGCGCGGGCGGGCAGGCCGACCCGCCGACGATCACCTCCTTCAGCGAGGAGAGATCCACCTCGTGCGCGTCCAGGTAGGCGAGCAGGTCGGTCCAGATGGTCGGCACCGCGCCGGCGAGGGTGGGCCGCTCGGCGGCGATCATCGCAGCGATCGGCTCCGCCTGGAGGAACCGGTCCGGCATGATCAGCGAGGCGCCGGAGAGGAACGCCGCGTACGGCAGGCCCCACGACATGGCGTGGAACATCGGCACGATCGCCAGCTCACGATCGTTCGGGCCGAGCCCGAAGCCCTCCGGCATGCAGACCTGGAGCGAGTGCAGGTAGATCGAGCGGTGCGAGTAGGCGACGCCCTTGGGGTTGCCGGTGGTCCCGGAGGTGTAGCAGAGCGCGGCGGCGTCGCGCTCGTCCACCTCCGGCCAGTCGTAGTGGTCCGGGCGGCCGGCCAGCAGCGCGTCCCAGTGGTGCACGGTGATCCGGTCACCGGCCGCGGACAGCAGCGGGGCCGGGTCACCGCCGCCGACCACCACCACGTGCGCAACGGTGGTCATGTCGCCGATCACCCGGGCGAGCAGTGGAATGAGCGTGGTGTCGACGAGGACCACCCGGTCCTGCGCGTGGTTGGCGATGTAGGCGACCTGGTCGGGGAAGAGCCGGATGTTGAGCGTGTGCAGCACCGCGCCCATGCTCGGCACGGCGAAGTACGCCACCAGGTGCTCGTTGTTGTTCCACATGAACGTGCCGACCCGCTCGTCGCCGGTCACCCCGCACTCCTCGCGCAGCGCATGGGCCAGCCGGGCGGCGGTGCGGCCGACCTCCGCGTACGTCATCCGGCGGGGTTCCGCGCCGGTCCAGGTGACCACCTCCGCCGCGCCGTGCACGGTGGCGCCGTGTTCGAGGATCCGGGCGACCTGGAGAGGGGCATCCATCATCGTGCTACGCATGGGTAACAACGTAGTGGCGTCGGTCACATCTGCGGAACCCCCCGGAATCGCCGAGGTGATCACGGATGATGCGTAGATTGTCCGGGTGAGCATCTCGTGGGCCGACTCGTACGTCGGGCAGCTCCGCGCCCTGGCCGGTGACCGCACCCTGATGTTCGTCGGCGCACGCGCCGTGGTGCGCGACAACGCCTCCCGGGTGCTGCTGATCCAGCGGTCCGACAACGGCCAGTGGGCCCTGCCGGCCGGTGCCATGGAACTCGGCGAGTCCATCGCCGACTGCGCCGTCCGGGAGGTGCGGGAGGAGACCGGGCTGCGGGCGCTGCGGGTGAGCGCGTTCGCGCTCTACACCGGACCCGACCGCACCCACACCAACATGTACGGGCACACGTACCAGGTCTTCACCACGGCGTTCCGGGTCGACGAGTGGGACGGCGAGCTGGCCCGGTTCACCGACGAGACCACCGACTCCGGGTTCTTCCGCCCGGCGGACTTCCCGCACCCGCTGTCGTCGAGCGTGCACGAGACGCTCGCCGACCTCGACGTGTTCGAGCAGACCAACCGGTTGATCCTCAAGTAGCCGCCGGTCACAGCATCGTCTGCGACTTGGCCTCCATGTCGGCGGCCGCCTCCTCCTTCGACTCCTTGGTCAGCGGCTTGCCGCCGGGCGCGGGGGCCTTGCCGCCGATCGGGTCGGCGCCGCCGGTGGCGCCCTGCGGGCCGGTGCCCCGCAACTGAAGGTTCGGCATGGCCAGCGTGACCAGCACCGCGACGATCGCGATCAGCCCGGTGGTCAGGAAGACCAGGTGCAGCGACTCGACGAACGAGGCCTGGACGGCCGCGCGTACCGGGGCGGGCAGGGCGAGGATGGCCGCCGGGTCGTTGATCGAGAAGTTCCCACCGGCCGACACCGCGGCCCGCTGCTCCGGCGGGAGCTGCGCCAGCGCACCAGGCAGCCGCGTGGACAGCTCGGCGGTGAGCCGGGACGACAGCACCGCACCGAGGATGGCCACGCCGAACGAGCCGCCGAGCGACCGGAAGAACGTGGCCGACGAGGTACCCGCACCCAGGTCGCGGACGCTCACCGCGTTCTGCACGGCCAGGATCAGCGACTGCATGCACAGGCCCAGCCCCACGCCGATCACCACCATGTAGCCGAACGCGGCCCAGAGCGTGGTGGCCACCTGGAGCTGCTGGAACAGCAGCATGCCGACCACCAGCACGGCAGCGCCCGCCACCGGGAACCACTTGTACCTGCCGATCCGGCTCATCGCCCGGCCGGTGATGATCGAGGTGATGATGACGCCGGCCATCATCGGCAGCATCAGCAGACCGCTGCGGGTCGGTGAGGCGCCCTTGACGATCTGGAGGTAGAGCGGGATGAAGATGATCGACCCGAACATCACCAGACCGAGCACGAACCCCGCGCCGTTGGCGAGCGCGAACGTGGCGCTGCGGAACAACCGCAGCGGAAGGATCGGCTCCTTGGTCCGGGCCTCCTGGACGACGAACAGCACGCCCAGCACCACGCCCGCGGCGAACAGCCCGACGATCACGCCGGAACCCCAGGCGTACTCGGCGCCGCCCCAGCTCAACGCCAGCAGCAGGCAGCTCACGCCGGCGACGAGCAGCGCCGCGCCGATCCAGTCGACTGTGTGCTCCCGGCGCTCGAACGGCACCAGCCGCATCACGTGCCAGCAGACCACGATGGCGAGGATCGCCAGCGGCACGTTGATGTAGAAGATCCACCGCCAGTTGGTCTCCGCGAAGTAACCGCCGACGAGCGGCCCGGCCACCGAGGAGACGCCGAACACCGCGCCGAACAACCCCTGGTAGCGACCACGCTCCCGGGGCGAGACCACGTCCGAGATGATGGTGAACGCCAGCGTCATCAGGCCACCCGCGCCCAGGCCCTGCACGCCGCGCGTGACGATCAGCTGGGTCATGTTCTGCGACAGCCCGGCCAGCAACGAGCCGAGCAGGAACATGCCGATCGAGAACAGGAAGACCGGCCGGCGTCCGTACAGGTCGGCCATCTTGCCGTACAGCGGCGTCGAGGCGGTCGACGCCAGCAGGTACGCGGTGACCACCCACGAGTAGTGGTTGATGCCGCCCAGTTCGCCGACGATCGTCGGCAACGCGGTGCCGACGATCGTCTGGTCCAGCGCCGCCAGCAGCATGCCGGTCATCAGACCGAACATCAGCAGGCGGATCTGGCGGGCGGGCAATGCGGGCGGGGCGGCCTGGGCGGTCATCCCGCTTCCTATCCCACCGGGGGCGGATCATGCCCCCGGTGGGCCTGTGACTTTCCTCAGGCGGCGTGCCGGCCCTCGGCGAACTCCTCGACGATCTTCGCGCAGAACGCCGGCAGGTCGTCCGGCTTGCGGCTGCTGACCAGCCCGTTGTCGGTGACGACCTCCTGGTCGACCCAGTTCGCGCCGGCGTTTGTGAGGTCGGTGCGCAGGCTCGGCCAGGAGGTGATGGTGCGGCCCCGCACCACGTCCGCCTCGACGAGCGTCCACGGGCCGTGGCAGATCACCCCGACCGGCTTGCCGGCGTCGAAGAACGCCTTGACGAACCGGACCGCCTCCGGGTCCGTCCGCAGGAAGTCGGGGTTCGCCACGCCACCGGGCAGGACCAGGCCGTCGTACGCCCCGGCGTCCGCCTCCTTGGTGGTGACGTCGACCTGGTACTGCTTGCCGTGGTCGAGGTGGTTGAAGGCCTGGATCGTGCCGGACTCGATGGAGACCAGCTCGACCTGGGCGCCGGCGTTCTCCACCGCCTCCCGGGGCTTGGTGTACTCGACCTCCTCGACGCCGTCGGCGGCCAGGAAGGCGATGCGCTTGCCCTGAAGTGTCGCTGCCATGCTGCTTCTCCTCTCCGGGGTACGTCTGCACGGTTCCCTGGGCCGATGCCGCGAAACCGGACGCATCGGGTGGCCCACGTCGCGTTTGGCCCGACGGCCCGGGGGGATCCGCAGAGGCATGGCAGGAGCAGCAGCGGAAGAGCGCCGGCTCGCCACCGTGGTGGCCAGCTGGCAGCAGCGTCCCGTGCTGGTCGTCGGGGACGCCATGCTGGACGAGTGGCGGTTCGCCGAGTCGGAGCGGCTCTGCCGGGAGGCGCCCGCGCCGGTCCTCACCCTGCGGCGGCGGATCTCCGCGGCCGGGGGCGCCGCCAACACCGCGGTGAACGTCGCAGCGCTGGGCGGCCGGGCCGCGCTGGTCGCCCCGGTCGGTGCCGACGTGGCGGGCGACGAACTGCACGACTGCCTGGACCGCGCGGCGGTCTGGGACCGTACGGTGAGCCAGCCGGGCCGGCCCACGCCGGTCAAGCGGCGGATGCTCGCCGGCAACCAGATCCTGCTGCGGGAGGACTCCGGCGGCCCGGAGGACGGCTTGGACGCCGACGGGGTGGCCCGCCTGCTGACCGCGTTGCACTGCGCCACCGAGGAGCTGCGCGCGGTGGCCGCCGGTCAGCCGCTCACGCTCGTGGTCTGCGACTACGGCTTGGGCGCGCTGCCCTCGGCGGTACGCGCCTGGCTGGTCGCCAACCGCGACCGGTACGGCACCGTGGCGCTCGACGCGCACGACCTGGCCGACTGGCGCGGACTGAACCCGACTGTGGTGACGCCGAGCTTCGCCGAGGCGACCCGGCTGCTGGCCCGCGCCGCCGCGGGGTTCGCGCACGCCGAGCGGGGTGCCGTCCCCAGCGGCGACGTGCATCTGGACCACACGGCCGAGGCCGACGGCCCGTCCGAGCTGATGGTGGGCGCCGCGCCCGGCGGGTCCGGCGAGCGCGCACCCGGCAGCCCGCACCCGACCTCCGGCACGCCCGCCGCCGAGGCCCCCGCCGGGCCGACCGGCGAGCCGATGCCGGGCGAGGAGCGGGTGGCGCTGACCGGCGACGGGCTGAGCGTCACCGGGACCGGCGTGACGGTGAGCGCGGCGGCCGGCACCGGCGTGGACCGGGCCGTGCTGGCCGAGTCGCGCCTGTCCGAGCTGCGCGCGCACACCGGCGCCGACGTGGTGGCGGTGACCCTGGACACCGAGGGCGCGGTGGTCGGTGGCGCCGAGGGCGAGCCCCGGCGCAGCCACAGCACCCCGGTCCCGGCCAGCCACGCGGTGGGCGCCGGGGACGCGTACCTGGCGGCCATGACGCTGGCGCTGGCCGCCGACGCGGGCCTGCCCACCGCCGCCCAGCTCGCCCAGCTCGCCGCCACCATCACGGTGGCCGACACCGGCACCTGCGTGTGCCGCCGGCAGGACCTGCTGGCCGCGCTCGGTACCGGCGCGGACGAGGGTGGGCACCCGGCCCTGGTCGGCGCGGACGAGCTGGCCGCGCTGGTGGACGAACACCGGCAGGCCGGGCGGTCCGTGGTGTTCACCAACGGCTGCTTCGATGTGCTGCACCCGGGGCACGTCCGCTACCTGACCCAGGCCCGCGCGCTCGGCGACCTGCTGATCGTGGCGGTCAACTCGGACGGCAGCGTACGGCGGCTCAAGGGCCCGGACCGGCCGGTCAACCCGGTCGAGGACCGGATCGCCCTGCTGGCGGCGCTGGCCTGCGTGGACCACGTGGTGGTCTTCGAGGAGGACTCCCCGGCCCGGCTGATCGAGGCGGTCCGACCCGACGTCTACGTCAAGGGCGGCGACTACCCGCCGGAGATGGTGCCGGAGGCGCCGCTGGTACGGCGGCTGGGCGGGCAGGTACGCACGCTCGGCTACGTGCCGGACCGCTCCACCTCGGCGATCATCGACCGGATCCGCGCCCAATCTGTCACCGACACGGTCGGCGAGGGCAGGCCGGCGTGACCCGACCGCTCGACCCGGGCACGCCCGAACGGTTCCGGCAGCACCGCCGCCTCGACGTGCTGATCCCCACCCGCAACCGGCCCGCCGAGCTGGCGGTCACGCTGTCCGGGCTGGCCGCCCAGGAGGGCGTACCCGGGTTCGGCGTGGTGGTCAGCGACCAGTCCGACGGCGAGCCCGCGTACGCGCACCCGGCCGCCGCCACGATGGTCCGCGCGTTGCGGCACCGGGGGCACCCGGTGCTGCTGACCCGGCGGCTGCCCCGGCGCGGCCTGGCCGAGCACCGGTCCTACCTGCTGGCCCAGTCGGCTGCCGACGCGGTGCTCTGCCTCGACGACGACGTGTGGCTGGAGCCGGGCGCGCTGGCCCGGCTGGTCACCGCGCTCGGCGAGTTGGGCTGCGGGTTCGTCGGCAACGCGGTGCACGGCCTCTCCTACGCCGACGACGTCCGCCCGGAGACGCACGAGCACTACGAGGAGTGGACCGGGCCGCCGGTACCGGAACGGATCATGCCCGGGACGCCGGAGTGGCACCGGGCGTCCATCCATCCGGCGGCGAACCTGTTGCACGTCACCGAGAAGCTGGACCTGGCGGCGGGCGAGTGGCGGGCGTACAAGATCTCCTGGATCGGCGGGTGCGTGCTCTACGACCGGGCCAAGCTCGTCGAGGCCGGCGGCTTCGACTTCTGGGAGCGGCTGCCCGAGCGGCACCAGGGCGAGGACGTCGCCGCGCAGCTCGCCGTGCTGGAGCGCCACGGCGGCGCCGGGGTCCTGCCCAGCGGGGCCTACCACCTGGAGTCGCCGACCACAGTCACCGAACGCGACGTGGAGGCGTGGGAAGTGGTGCTCAGCGAGTCGCCCGCGGAGGTGTGAGCAGCTCCCGGGCCGCCTCGAGCACCTCGGCGGCGGGCACGTCGGCGACGAACGAGACGCGGTGCGGGCACTCGCCGTCGCCCGGCCGGTGCGGGTAGATCCCGGGTGTGCAGTCGACACCGCAGACCGGGCAGTGGGTGGTCCAGGCGGCGATCGGGCGGTGCCGTCCGCGCAGCGGCGACGCCCCGTTGATCAGGTTGCCGACCCAGAAGACGCCCACTGTCGGCGCGCCCACGGCAGCGGCCAGGTGCAGCGGTCCGGTGTCGTTGGAGACCACGAGCGCGCAGTCCGCGTACGCGGCCGCGAGCGCGCCCAGGCTGAGCGTCCCGACCTGGGGACGTACCGGCACCCCGGCTGCCGCCACCACCGAGTCGACCGTCTCCTGCTCGGCGGGGGTGCCGGTGACCAGCACCTCGTACCCGTCTGCGGTCAGCTCGCGGGCGACCTCGGCGAAGCGTTCCGGCGGCCAGCGCCGCCGCGTGTCGGTGGCGCCCGGGTGCAGCGCGACCCGAGGGCGGGTGGGTTCGCCGAGCACGGCGGCGGCCTCCGCCCGGTCGGCGGCGGTGACCGCGAGCGCCGGGGTGATCGTGGTGGCGGGCGCCCCGACCAGGGCCGCGACCTCCAGGTAGCGGATCACCTCGTGCTGGTAGTAGACGTAGCGCAGCCACCGGTCCAGCGGCGGCGCGCCCTCGGCGCGCAGGCCGGCGGTCACCCGCGCGCCCAGCCCGGCCACGAACGGGTTCGAGTTGGCCCCGCCGCCGTGCACCTGCAACGCCAGGTCGAACCGTTCGGCGCGGGCGGCGGCCAGGAACGCCGGGACGTCACCCGGCGACTCGCCGGGCCCCGGGTCGCGGATGCCGGGCGCCGCCGGCACCACCAGCACCCGGTCCACCGGGCCGGGCCGGTCGCGCCAGAGCGCCGCGTGCCACGGCGCGCCGAGCAGCACGATCTCCGCCGACGGGTACGCGGACCGCAGCGCGTCGAGCGCCGGCAGCACGAAGATGAAGTCGCCGAGCGCGTTGGCACGCAGCACGGCGATCCGCTCGACATCAGGGACGCGCTCGCCGACCGGGCCGAGCACCTCCGGGTCGCGGCGCGGCGAGCTGGCGGGCGGGCTCGTCACGCGGCCCTACGGCCTGTCGATCTCGTCGAGCGCGGTGTCCGGGTGGTGCAGCTCCCGGTCGGCGGCCGGGTCGGTGGGCATCGGCGTACGGTCGGCGCCCGGCCGTGGGCCGGTCCGGCCGACGGTGATGGTGCGCGGCGCGGGCCGGGTCGCCCGGGGCAGGCGCACCCGGAGCAGGCCGTGGTCCATCACCGCGTCGATCCGGTCCGGGTCCACGCGGGACGGCAGGTCCACGCGGTACTCGAAGCCCCGGGTGGTGAACCCGCCCGGGATGCCGTGGTCCGCGTTCACCTCGGCCTCCGACCGGGCGCGGACGCACAGCTCCCGGTCGTCCAGCTCGACGGCGACCTCCTCCGGCGCGACACCGGGGAGCCGGACGACCACCTCCCAGCCGTCGGCCGTCTCGGTCAGGTCCACGTCCGGGCTGCCGGAGCGCCCGCCGACCAGCCGGCTCAGCTCGGAGCGCAGCGACTGGAGTTCGCCCATCGGATCCCAGCCCTGCTGGCGGCCACGCCAGCCCCGTCCGCCGCTCTGTTCCGTCATCGCGCGTCTCCGATCCGCTGTGTCGCCGAGTGGGGTCGCAGCGAGCTGGGCGCGTTGAGATCGTGCTCCGGGTCGACGCCGACACCGAGCCGGTCCACCAGTTCGCCGCCGAGCCAGGCGCTGACACCGAGGATCGCCAACGCGACCACCTCGATGGCGATCAGCGCGCCACCGGCTGCGCGGGAGTCGGCGTTGAGCCGTACCGCCCAGACCGCGGCGAACAGCAGGATGACCGCCACGTTGGCGGCGGCGTGGGTGAGCCCGACCCGCTTGGCGCGGGTGCCGGCCGGCAGGGCGAGCAGGTCGAACGCCCCCGCTGCCGCGGCCAGCAGGCCGCCGATCAGGCCGACGGTGATGTTCCAGTACGCGACCTCGGCGAGGAAGCCGGGCCCGCCCACGGTGTCCACCAGGTCGAAGATCACCGCGGTCACGAAGAGCGCCACCGGGAACATCACGAGCATCGGATGCACGGGATGGCCGAGCACCTTGAGCCGGCTCTCCATCTCGGCCTCCATCCGTCACGTCCGGACGCACGCTGCGAACCGGTCCCTACCCGCCGGCTCCGGGGGCAAACCGGCACTCGACGCGTCTCCTAGGCTGACAGTGGCGGAAACCAGGCCGTCGCGGGCCGGAACCGTCGTGACGATCAACGGACGGGGGAGGAAGACGTGACGACCCGGGAGATCACCAACGAGGCCGAGCTACGCGAACTGATCGGCACACCGATGCCGAGGGCGGCCGCCAAGGACCGCCGTACGCTGCACGAACGCGACCGGGAGTGGCTCGCCGCCTCGCCGTTCTGCCTGATCGCCACCGCCGGCGCGGACGGCACCTGCGACGTCTCCCCCAAGGGCGACCCGCCCGGTTTCGCGCTGGTGCTCGACGACACCACGATCGCGATTCCGGAGCGGCCCGGCAATCGGCGGGCCGACGGCTACCGCAACATCCTGGCCAACCCGCACGTCGGGTTGATCTTCCTGATCCCCGGCCGTACCGACACGCTGCGGATCAACGGGCGCGCCCGGCTGATCGCCGACGCGCCGTGGTTCGCCGACATGGAGGTCAAGGGCCACCGGCCGGTGCTCGCCGTCGAGGTCGCGATCGAACAGATCTTCTACCACTGCGCGAAGGCGTTCCTGCGCTCCGAGCTGTGGCAGCCGGAGACCTGGCAGCCGGACGTGCTGCCGACCCGGGCCCGGCTGATCAAGGAGGTGGAGGCCCCGGCGGAGAGCCTGGCCGACCTGGAACGCCACTACGGCCCGGCCTACCTGGAGACGCTCTACCGCTGACCCGGTCGCGGACGGTCAGCGCCGGACGTTGCGCTTGCGTTTGCCCCGGCCGACATAGCCGCGGCCGTCTGTTGCCGGTGCCACCGGGCGCGGCCGACGGGGGCGGGCGGCGCGCCGGCGCTGGATGCGGGACAGCATGAGCGTCACCCCGGTGCCCAGGGCGACCAGCCCGACCGCACCGAGTACGCCCTGCACGCGCCCGCGGTGCCCGCTGAGCTGCCCGTAGTCGGTGACGAAGTCGCCCGGGTCCGCCGGGTTGACCCAGATCGGCACCTCGGTCCCCGTAGCCCGGCACACCTCGAAGCAGGGCACCTCCTGCGAGTGCGTGCGGCCGTCGACCACGTAACGGAAGTACATGGTGCGCGACGAGGAACTCCGGTTGCCGCCACTCTTCGTCACCTGGTCGACGACGAGCGCCTGTGCGGGCGTACCCCGCTCGCGCAGCGTCACCCCCCAGTCGTCGAGCGCCGACTGCGTGTGGAACGGCAGCCAGAGCAGGACGCCACCGGCGACCGCCAGCAGCACGTACGCGATGCCGAGCGGTGACGGCCAGCGGATGGTCACGAGGCCATCGTGACCGGACGCCGCAACCCGAGCGAGCTACTGGGCCGGGCTGAAGCGCGCCGGCACGCCCACGTCGGACAGGGCACGGGCGAGGTGCGGTGCGGTCGTCTTCACGTACGCCGCGCCGATGTGCGAGCCACCCCGGTAGATGAGCACGTTGCCGAACACCACAGGGCACCTGTCGGTCGGGCAGACGGCGTCGAACAGGTCGATCATCTTGACCTTCGGCGCGCCGGACACCGCCTGCCGCTGCATCCGGTACGCCGGGTCCTGGTCGTGCCGTTCCCTGTCGAACGCGCACCGGGACAGGCGCTTGCGGTTCTTGTCGGCGCACGTCACCGCCGGCCCGGGGCCGGGGTTGTTGGCGAGCACGACGACCTGCGTGCCCACGGCGTCGAGCTTCTTCCACGCCGACCGGACCCCGGCGACCATCGCCTCGACCGTCGGCTCCTTCGCGCCGCTGTCGAAGGCGCGCGCCGCGCCCTGCGAGGTGACCAGGTAGTCGGGTCGCTCCTCGACCAGTTTGCGCATCAGCGACCGGTTCCAGTCGATGCAGTCGGTGTAGAGCTTGCTCGGGTCGTCCGCCCGGACCGCGGGCGCGCTGGTGAACGGGCACGACGCCTTCGCGGCGATCAGGATCTTCCAGTCGTTCTGCTCGGCCAGCACCTGGAACGCCGGCAGCCACTGGTCCATCTTCGAGTCGCCGACGAGCGCGACGGTGGTGGCGGCGTTCGGGTTGCCGTACGTGCAGGACAGCACCTCGGCGCCGTCGACCTGCTGGAAGCACTTGTCCCGATTCGTGTCGGGCACGTCCATGAAGCCCTGCCGGATCTGCAGCGGGTCCGGTTTGATCACGTCGAACCGCTCCGGGACCGGGCCGATCGGGGCGGTGCCGGGCGCCGTCGACAGCAACGCGGCCCCCGGGGCGTACTGGCCCTTGGTGGTGGTCGCGGCGGCGGCCCACGCGCCCATCAGCACCAGGACCATGCCGGCGCAGATGCCGGCGAGCGTGAAGTTGCCGCCCAGGCTCAACGCCAGACGCGGCGACGTGGAGATCTTCCGCGAATAGCGCAGCGGGTTCTCCACCAGCCGGAACGTGATCCAGGCCGGGATCACCGAGGCGAGCGCCACCAGCAGGCCCTCGGTCAGCGACAGGTCACCGAAGTGCGCGGCGGCCACCACGAGCATCGGCCAGTGCCACAGGTAGAGCGAGTACGACAGGTCACCGATCCACTGGAACGGACGCGTGCCGAGCACCATCACCGGCCCGCGGGGGCCCGCCGCCGCGCCGGCCGCGATCACCGCCGCCGCGCCGAGCGTGGGCAGCGCCGCCGCGTACCCCGGCCATGCGGTCTTCCCGCTGACCAGCAGCGCCGCCGCGACGATCGCGGCGAGGCCGAGCCACCCGAGGACGACCGCCACGGACCGGGGCATCCGCGCGGCGCGGACCGCCAGCAGCGCGATGGCGGCGCCGACCCCGAGTTCCCACAGCCGCGTGGTGGAGACGAAGAACGCCCGCTGCGGCGAGTTGGCCGTCTCGATGATCGACCAGACGAACGACGGCACCGCCAGCACCGCGAGACCGACCCACAGGACCGGCCGTACGTTGGCCCGCCGGAGCTTGCGCGCGGCGAGGATGGCCAGCACGATCAACAGCGGCCAGAGCAGGTAGAACTGCTCCTCCACGGCGAGCGACCAGAAGTGCTGGACCGGCGACGGCGCGACGTCCTCGGCCAGGTAGTCGACCGCGCGGTCGGCGAAGCGCCAGTTCACGATGTACGTGGCCGCGGCGGCGATGTCACCGCCGACGACCTGCCACTCACCCCGGGGTACGAACAGCCGGACCGCGACGGCGGTGGCCGCCAGCACCACGGTTGCGGCGGGCAGGATGCGCTTGGCCCGGCGCGCGTAGAAGCCGATCAGCGAGACCCGGCCGCTGCGCTCGATCTCGGAGATGAGCTGCCCGGTGATGAGGAAGCCGGAGATCACGAAGAAGACGTCGACGCCGACGAAACCACCGGGGATGAACGGCAGCCCGGCGTGGTAGAGCAGCACCAGCCCCACGGCGACGGCCCGGAGCCCGGCGACGTCGGCCCGGAACCGGCTCGGCGTCGCCTCCTTGCCCGGCTCGCGTGCGGTCGCCGTACCGCCCGGCTCCTCGGAGGGTGAGCCTTCCCGATCGGCAACCTTCGTCAACGGCGGGGAAGTCATCGCGATCCTCAAACTCTGCGGCTGGGGGCGAGGGAACGATAGCGGCTGGTCACTCGGCGGGACAATCGCGCCGCGTCACCACCTCACCGGCGCGTGGCGTCGAAACCTGATGCGGTTGAATCGGCTGCGTGGCGAAGACCCTGACGATCACCACCCGCAACGCGAGCTTCCAGCAGTGGCAGGCGCTGCTGACCAATCGCACCAAACGGCAGCGTACGGGGGAGTTCCTGGTCCAGGGGGTACGCCCGATCACCGTGGCCCTGGAGCAGGGCTGGCAGATCCGCGCCCTCCTGTACCCGGACCGGCAGCCGCTGTCCCGCTGGTGTCGTGACCTGCTCGACCGCGCCGACGCCCGGCGGGTCGCGCTCGCGCCGGAGCTGATGCGGGAACTGAGCGGCAAGGACGAGGAGTCCCCCGAGTTGCTCGCCGTGGTGGCGCAGCCCGCCGACGACCTGGCCCGCATCCCGGTCGGGCCGGCGATGCTCGTGGTGGTCTTCGACCGCCCCAAGACCCCGGGCAACATCGGCACGCTCATCCGCTCCGCCGACGCCTTCGGCGCCTCCGGCGTGATCATCACGGGCCACGCCGCCGACCCGTACGACCCGAAGGCGGTCCGGGCCAGCACCGGCTCGCTGTTCGCCGTACCGGTGGTGCGCGTCGCCGGCCACCGCGACGTCCTGGACTGGGTCGCCGCGGTGCGCGCCGACGGACGTCCGCAGATCCAGATCATCGGTACGGACGAACACGGGGACGTGGACGTCGCCGCGCACGACCTGACCGGTCCCACTCTCCTGCTGATCGGCAACGAGACGCACGGACTCAGCAAGGGCTGGCAGGAGGCCAGTGACCGGATGGTGCGCATTCCGATCGTGGGAGCGGCGAGTTCGCTGAACGCGGCGGCGGCCGGGACGGTGGCGCTGTACGAGGCCGCCCGGCAACGCGCCGGGCGCCGGTAGCGGGCGCCCGGCGCTCCCTGTCCGGCCTATCCGGACGGGCGATTCGACGCCCGCTCCGCGACGGCGTTTCGGTGGGCCGCGCTGCCCTCTCGGTAGAACAGGTAGCCGCCGTGGTGCAGGACGTCGCCGTCGAAGCGGCCGTCGGCGGTGAAACCGCTGTCGTCCCAGTAGTCGATGTGCTCGCCGGTCACCTCGTACCGGCCGGTGTAGGCGCTCGCCCGGTCGCCGCGCGCCTCGTCGTACCGGCCGTCGGGCAGCAACTCCTGCCGGATGTGGCCGTCGGCGGTGACCCACATCCCGACGTACGGATGAACGGTCCCGGAGACCGGGGACCGCGCCTGCGTCGCGGACGGAGTGGCCTGCGGTCCGGGCGGTGTCTCCGTGCCGCAGCCGGTGAGCGCCGCCGCCAGGAAGACGGTGGCGGCCTTGCGATGGTGGGAACCTGACATGTCAGCCTCGCTGCCGGGTCGGACGGATGATGATCTCGTTGACGTCCACGTCCGCCGGCTGGCCGACGGCGTACGAGATGGCCCGCGCGATGGCATCCGGTGAGATCGAGTTCCGGCGGTATTCCCGCATCGCCTCCCGGGCCACCGGGTCGGTGATCGACTCGGCCAGTTCCGACTCGACGACGCCGGGCGTGATCGTGGTGACCCGCAGGCTCGGATCGGCCTCCAGTCGCAGACCCTCGGTGATCGCCCACGCCGCGAACTTCGTCGCCGAGTACACCGCGGAGGTCGGCACCACCTCGTGCGCGCCGACCGAGGCGACGGTGATCAGGTGGCCACCGCCCTGTCGCTGGAAGACCGGCAGGGCGGCCGCGACGCCGTGCAGCAGACCCCGTACGTTGACGTCGATCATCCGGTCCCACTCGTCCACCAGCAGGGCGTCGAGCCGGGACAACGGCATCAGACCCGCGTTGTTGACGAGTACGTCGACCCGTCCGAACTCGGCCACCGCACTGTCGACGAACGCGGTGACGTCGTCGCGGTCGGTCACGTCGAGCCGCCGTACCCTGATGTTGTCGTGCCGTTCGGCGAGCGCGGCGAGCCGCTCGCGGCGCCGCGCGCCCGCGACCACAGCGTGCCCCTCGGCGGCCAGGCGTAGTGCGGTCGCCTCGCCGATGCCGCTGCTCGCGCCGGTGACCAGAACGCCCTTCGGTGTGGATTCCATGAGTCCACGGTGCGGAGTACGGCCTGCTGCAACCAGGGTGCGTCACACCCCGGCTGAGCCGCCTGGCGGCCGGTCGATCGCGGTTATGTTGGGGTGGTGGACGGCATCAATCCGCTCGGCGAGTTCCTGCGCGCCCGGCGGGAGACGACCAGCCCGGCGGAGGCCGGCATCGTCTCCTCCGGCCGGCGCCGGACGCCGGGTCTGCGGCGCGAGGAGGTCGCCCAGCTGTCCGGGGTCAGCACCGACTACTACGCCCGCCTGGAGCAGGGGCGGGAACAGCACCCGTCGGAACAGATGCTGAACGCGCTGGCCCGCACCCTCGGACTCGACGCCGAGGAGGCGGCGCATCTGCACCTGCTGGCCAGGATCGGCCGCAAGCCTGTCCGCCGGGGTACGCGGGAGACCGTCCGGCCGAGCCTGCTGCGCCTGATGGACGGCTGGTTGCACACACCCGCGCTGATCATCGACCGCAGGATGGACGTGCTTGCCGCCAACCGGCTCGGACGCGCCCTGTTCGCCACGCTGTTCGAGGCCGACGAGCCCAACCTCGTCCGGTTCGTCTTCCTCGACCCGGCGGCCCGCTCCTTCTATCCCCACTGGGACCGGGTCGCGCGGTCCAGCCTGGGCGCGCTGCGGGCCGCCGCAGCCGACATGCTCGACGACGCGCGGCTCACCGAACTGGTCGGGGAACTCTCGCTGAAGAGCCCGGAGTTCCGCCGGCTGTGGGCCCGCCACGACGTACGGGGAAAGACGCACGAGGCGAAGCTGTTCCACCATCACGACGTCGGCGAGCTGACCCTCACGTACGACTCGCTCACCGTCGCGGGCGCGACCGGCCAGCAGATGGTCGTCTACCAGGCCGAGGCTGGCAGCCGTTCGGCGCAGGCCCTGGCGCTGCTGGGCACGGTCGCCGCCGACCTGACCGCTCCGGGCAGAAGAGCACGGGCGGCCTCGTAACCGCGATTACAGCCGAAACGCTACTGGTGATCCCGACTGTTCTCCTGATGGGATTTCCCAGCGGCGCGAGGACGATCATCCGATGCGACAGGAGCATCCGCGGCACGTACCCGATTGCGCCGACCCGGGCAGATGGGCGGTCGCCCGCTGGCGGCGCGCCCTGGCGATTCTCGCGCCGCTGGTCGCCGCGGTGCTCGGCGCCGCGATGGCCACGCAGTGGGAGGTCGGCGGCGGCCGAGCCGTCAGCTCTCTCCCCGCTCCAATGCGATGGTTGGCAGAGAACCTGCCGTTGTTCGACGGTGGGGAGCCGGCGTGGATCTGGCGTGGGCCCTTCTTCGTGTCGGTGCTGCTGACGCTGCCGCTCGTCTGGACGGTGACCGGCCACGCCACCGCGACGCCCCGGCGCCTCACGCGGTACGGGCTCGTCGCCGCCGCCATCGCGATCGGCCTGGAATACAACAGCCCCGGGTACGGGTGGATTTTCGACCTCGTGGCCCTGCTGACGGCGCTGGTGGGCACCGTCTGGTGTGGCCTGCAAGGGCTGCGTCGCGGTGTGCTGCCACGCCGCGTCGCGTGGGCGCTCGTCGCGGCACTGCCGTTGACGCCACCGGCCGGTTTCCTCACGTTCTGGTACCTGCCGCCCGGCCTGACCATGGGCGTACTGCTGGCCTGGGCGGCTGCCGGTGTCTTGTCCGGCCGGCCGCGTTCGCGGACCGGCACCCCGTCGGTGGAGGGGTGATCGGCCTCGGAAACGGCGAAGCCCAGGCCGATGACCTGGGCTTCTGTACCGAGCCGCCTGACGGAATCGAACCGTCGACCTACGCATTACGAGTGCGTCGCTCTAGCCGACTGAGCTAAGGCGGCAACGATCGTCAAGTGTACGGCACGCCCCGCCGGAAGCCGAACCGGATCCCCCCGCCCCCGAAACCGGACATCGGACCACATCCGCCCCGCCACGGGAGAGACTTCGCGCCCGGTCCGGACTACCCTGCGGCGGGTGACCGACGAACCGCCGCGACCACCGGCTCCCGAGGCGCATCCCGGCGAGCGGGCCACCCGCCGCCCCCGCAGCATCGACCCCCGGGAGCTGGGTTTCACCCCGCGCCGGCCGGTGCCGTGGCTCGCGCCCCTGCTCCTGATCAGCACCGGCCTGCGGACACTGCTGGCGATGCTGTTCGGGGCGTACCTGGACAAGCGCGAGTTGCAGAACGCGTTCGGCGACGGCACGTTCCGGCAGGTCGGGCCGGACGGTGGGCTCTGGCTGGACTACGTGGCCGACCTGGGTGACGGCTTCGACGCCACGTACTCGCTGGCGTACCTGCTCGCCCAGCCGGAGCTGACGGTGGACGGGCATCGCCTTCCCCGCGCGCAGACGCTGGTGATGGGCGGCGACCAGGTCTACCCGGCGGCGGGCTACGAGGCGTACGAGGACCGCTGCAAGGGCCCGTACCAGTCTGCGCTGCCTGTCGCCCCGCCGGAGCAGCCGACGCTGTTCGCGGTGCCGGGCAACCACGACTGGTACGACGGGCTGACCGCGTTCCTGCGCCTGTTCGTGCGTACCCGGGACCGGCACTTCGGCGGCTGGGGCACCGGCCAGTCCCGCTCCTACTTCGCCGTCGAACTGCCGGCCGGCTGGTGGCTGCTCGGCCTCGACGACCAGTCCGGCTCTTACCTGGACGACCCGCAGCTCACCTACTTCGACGAGGTGGCCCGCAAGCTCACCCCGGAGTCCAAGGTGATCCTGGCGGTGCCGGCGCCGACGTGGGTCAAGGCCGTCGACCACCCCAACGCGTACGACTCGATCGACTACTTCATCCGTACCCTCGTCGCGCCAACCGGCGCGCAGGTGCGGGTGCTGATCTCCGGCGACCTGCACCACTACGCCCGCTACGCCGGGACGGACCGGCAGCTCATCACGTGCGGCGGTGGCGGCGCCTACCTCTACCCCACGCACCGGCTGCCGGAGAAGCTGGAGGTCCCGCCGCGTGACACGCTGACCCGCCGGGCCAGCAACACCCAGGAGTACGACCTGGCGGCGCGCTACCCGGACAAGGCGCGCTCCCGCCGGTACGGCTGGGGGATCTTCGCCCGGCTGCCGTTCCGCAACCCGGGCTTCACCACGCTGCTCGGCACCCTGCACACGCTGCTGATGCTGGCGATGGCCGGGGTGGCGGTGCAGCGGGTGGGCACCACCGAGCAGCGGCTGTTCAGCGTGCCGCTGGCGATCATGCTGGTGGTGGCCATGATGGGCGCGGTGTTCTTCGCCAAGCCGCCCACGGCGGGCGGGAAACGGCACGCCCGGCACTGGATCCTCGGGGTGGCGCACGGGCTGGCCCAGATAGCCCTCGCCGCCGGCGGCACGTGGGTCTGGTTGCAGCTGCCGTTCTACGACTGGCCGTGGCCGCTGCCGGCGGTCGCCGCCGTGGTGCTGTACGGCCCGGTGAGCGGGCTGGTCGCCAGCCAGGTCGTCGCGCTCTACCTGCTGGTGGCGGGCGCGTTCGGGGTGAACCTGAACGAGCTGTTCGCGGGGCAGGGCATCGAGGACTCGAAGGCGTTCATGCGCCTCCGGATCGACAGGGACGGCACGCTGACGATCTACCCGATCGCCGTCGACAAGGTGTCCCACGACTGGCAGCTGAACCCCGACCAGTCCCCCACCGCCTCCTGGCTGACCCCGAAGACCCCGCTGACCCCCCGCCTCGCCGAACCCCCCATCGTCATCCGCTGACCCCACCCGGCCGACTCACCCCGTTGATCATGAAGTTGGCGGCAAAGTCGATCACCATTTCGACCGCCAACTTCATGATCGACGGAGAAAGACAGGGTGGGAGGAGAGGCAGCGGGTCAGGGCTGGGGGTAGTGCTGGTCGTGGGCCTGCCTGGGGCCGCACACCGACGCGCGGGAGCACATCGAGCGGGAGCCGTCCGCGTCCAGCCGGACCGTCACCGCGTCGCGCGGGACGCTGTGGCCGACCACCTTGCCCTCGCCCTGTGGCGTGGACACCCGGCTGCCCACCGCCGGGGCCGTCTCCTGGAATTTCTGATACAGCGGGTGCTCGTACTTCAGGCAGCACATCAGCCGCCCGCACGCCCCCGAGATGCGCAGCGGGTTGAGCGGCAGGTCCTGGTCCTTCGCCATCCGGATGGTCACCGGCTCGAAGTCGGTCAGGAACGTGGCGCAGCACAGGTCACGACCGCAGGAGCCGATGCCGCCCTGCACCCGGGCGGAGTCGCGGGCGGAGAGCTGCCGCAGTTCGACCCGGCAGTGCAGCGTGGCGCCCAGGTCGCGGACCAGCGAGCGGAAGTCGACGCGGTGCGGCGCGGTGAAGTAGATCGTGGTGCGGTCACTGCCGTTCTCCGGCGTGGCCAGGACGTGGTCGACGGCGACCACCTTCATCGGCAGGCCGTGTTCGCGGATCAGCCGCTTGGCGGCGACCTTCGCCTCGGCCTTGCGCCGGCGCAGCATCTCGTCGCGGCGCAGGTCGTCGTCGCCGGCGATCCCGGCCAGCTTCGGGAAGCCGTCGGTGTCCTCGCTGACCCACTGCGCGGCCCACACGCACTCGGCCACCTCGGGCCCGTCGTCGGTGGGCACCAGCACCCGGTCGCCCACCTGCGGGCGCAGCTCACCCGGGTCGAGGTAGTAGAGGCGCCCGTACCGGTTGAAGCTGACCGCGCAGAGCATGCCCATACGCCCCACCCTACGCGGATCGACGCCCGCCGCACGGCGCACCAGTCGCCGCCCGGTCACCCACCGCAGCGATCATCGTCGTCGACCCGGCCGAACCGGCCCCTTCGCCTCGCCCGGACGGCTGAATCTCCGACGGGCCCCTGACAAACACCGCCCGGGCGCGTTGAGTGAAGGCATACCTGCGGGGGGTGCAGGGGAAGGCCACGGCGTCGCCGCCGTCACCCGGCCACGGCCGGATCGGCGCGCGACGCCGTGGACCGTCAGTAGCCGATGCGGGTGGTGCCGCCGTAGCGCGGGCCGGTGATGGCGCGGTCCCGCCACTGTGTCTCGGCCAGGCTCGGCCCCCACTGGCGCAGCAGCGTCTCCGCGCCGTCGTAGGCCACCCCCAGCACACCCAGGATCCGGGTGGCGATCTCGGCCGCGGCCGACGCCCCGGCCCGTCCGGCCCCGGCACCGGGCCGTGTCGCCGCGTGCACCGCCACCGCCTCCGCCGAGCCCAGCACCTCGGCCAGCGCCCGGGCAAGCGCGGCCCGGCTGCCCTCCACCCAGCCGGCCAGCGCGTCGGCGTAGCCCGCCGTCGACTCCAGCCGCCCGACCAAGCTGTCCGGGCCTTCGTCCAGGTGCCGCAGCAGGGCGGCACGCGCTTCGTCGTACGCCGACGCGGCGGCACCGGACCAGGCGACCTGGTCGGCCAGCACGGCGCAGGTGTCGTCGTACCCCCGGACGAGCCGGCGCACGGCGTGGCCGGCGCCGGTCAGCGGCGCGGGATGCAGGTCGAGGAACTCGCGCACGGCCGCGCCGGGGAGCACCTGCATGCGGCGCAGCAGCGGCCAGAGCCGGTGCCCCTCGGGTGCGCCGGCGGCCAGCAGCGTGTCGACGCGGGCGAGCAGGTCGAGCCCCGGCTCGGCGAGGCGGTCGAGCGCGTCCATCAGGCCTCCCGGGCCATCCGCCGGGCGACCGCGTCGTCGGCCGCGGCGTAGCGGTCGGCGGCACTGCGCAGTGCCGCCGCGGCGGCGGCCAGCCGGACGGCGGCGGCCTGCGCCTCGCGTGCCCGGTCGGCCGTGGCCAGGGTCCACTGACGGTGCAGCGCGCGGCCCACCTCGCCGGGGCGGCCGGTGGCGTCCGCGCCGAACGCGGGGTGCGGCGGGTCGGTGGCGGTCACCGTGCGCGAGAGGGTGGCGAGGGTCGCGCCGGCCTCGTCGAGACGGGCGGCCAGCGCACGCAGCGTCTCCATGTCAGGCCCCCGCCAGCGGCCGGTAGGCCGCGAACGTCTCGTTGTGCAGCTTCTCCCGCGCCCACTGCGCCGCGTCGGCGGCAGCCGTCACCGCGGCCTGCACCGAACCGGCCACGTCGCGCGGGCTGCGGTGGTGCAGCGCCCCGAGGAAACGCACGTCGGTGATCCGCCCGCCGGCGGTGACCACCACCTCGACGAGCCCGTCGGGTGAGCGGACGGTGACCTCGACCGTCGCGACCGCCTGGTCGAACTCGGCCTGCAGGTTCTCGATCCGGCGGTAGCGCCGCACCGCCTCCTCGATCCAGGCCTCGTCGATCTCGCCCCGCGGCATCGGCGGACTCCTCCCGGCCGGTCCGGCCTTCACTGAGCGTGCCGCCTCGGTCACCGCGGCATCACCGGACCGTACCGCACGCCAATCGCGCGTGTCGATGCCCTGTGGACAGTGCGGAAGGGGCCGGTTCAGCCGCGCCAGAGGGCCAGCATCATCGCCTCCACCGCGATCCGCGGCTTGACGTTGGCCTCGATGGCCGCGCGGCACTCCAGCACCGCCTCCAGGCGGCGCAGCGAGCCCTCGGCGTCCCACTTCTGCGCGCCCGCCCCGGCGAGCGACGCGGTGTCGGTGTGCACCGGGGCGACCGGCGCCCGCAACGCCATGACGATCGCGTCCCGGTAGAACCCGGCCAGGTCGACCAGGGCGCGGTCGAGCGCGTCCCGCTGGGCCCGGGTGGCCCGCGACTTCTGCCGTTTCTCCAGGTCCTTGAGCTGGCCGGCCGCGCCGCGCATCGCGCCGGCCGCGCCCCGGCCGGTGCCGCCCGCGCCGAGCGCGGTCTGCAACGCCGTACGCTCCGCCTCGTCGATCTCCGCGACCGAGGCGGCGGCCTCCGCCTCGGCGGCCTCGATCAGCGCCGAGGCCGCGTCGAACGCCGCGCCCACGCCGGTCAGCCGACGCGGTACGGCCAGCACCGCGTCCCGCCGCTGCCGGGCCTCCGGGTCGCGGGCCAGCCGCCGGGCCCGGCCCACGTGCCCCTGCGCCGCCGCGGCGGCCCACTCGGCCACGTCCGGCGCGATGCCGTCGCGGCGGACCAGCACCTCGGCCACCGCGGCCGGCGGCGGCTGCCGCAGCGGTACGACGCGGCAGCGCGAACGGATGGTCACGGAGATGTCGTCCGGGTGGGTGGACGGGGCGCAGAGCAGGAAGACGGTACGCGGCGGCGGCTCCTCGATCGCCTTGAGCAGCGCGTTGCCGGCTGCCTCGGTGAGCCGGTCGGCGTCCTCGATGATCACGATCTGCCACCGGCCGCCGGAGGGCGCGCTGGCCGCCCGCAGCACCAGCGCGCGCATCTCGTTGACGCCGATGGACAGGCCCTCGGGCACCACGAGGCGGACGTCCGCGTGGGTGCCGGTGAGCGTGGTGTGGCAGCCGGGGCAGCTCCCGCACCCGGTGCCGTGCACGCACTCGAGGGCGGCGGCGAACGCGCGGGCGGCCACCGAGCGGCCCGATCCGGGCGGGCCGGTGAAGATCCAGGCGTGGGTCATGCCGGCGCCGGGATCGGCCGGCGCCGGAGCCGGGTCGCCGTCGTACTCCTCGGCGAGCGCGTCGAGGTCGTCGTGCCCGCCCGCGGGCACCGTCACCGGCGTGCGCAGCAGGGCGGCGGCCGAGGCGGCGGCCCGCCGCAGCATGGCCACCGCCTCGTCCTGCCCGACCAGATCGCCGAAGACGTCGGTCATCGTCGGGGTTGCTCCATCGTCACCAGCTCCGCGTCGGATAACTCGGGCTGGACCGAGGTGTCCGGGCCCTGCGCCGGACGGGGGTGCACGATGCCGGCCGGGTCGGTGAGCAGCTCGCCCACCCGGCGGGCGACCGCGTCGGCGGTCTCGTCGATCGGGCGGGACGCGTCGAGCACCAGGTATCGCTTCGGGTCGCCGGCGGCGAGGTCGAGGAAGGCGTACCGGACCCGCTCATGGAACGTCAGCGACTCGGCCTCCAGCCGGTCGGCCCCCTCGTTGCGGTCCTCGACCCGGCTCAGGCCGGTACGCGGCTCGACGTCGAGCAGCACCACCAGGTCGGGCTTGAGGCCGCCGGTGGCCCAGGACGAGAGCCAGGAGACCTCGTCCACCGGAAGCGTCCGGCCGGCGCCCTGGTAGGCGAGCGACGAGTCGACGTACCGGTCGCTGATCACCACCGCGCCGCGCACGAGCGCCGGACGGACGACGGTGGCGACGTGGTGCGCCCGGTCGGCGGCGTAGAGCAGCGCCTCGGCGCGCGGCGACGGCGCCTCGCCGGGAGTGGTGCCGAGCACCAGGGAGCGGATCCGCTCGCCGACCGGCGTGGCGCCCGGCTCGCGGGTGACCACCACGTCGCGGCCCTGCGCGCGCAGCCGCTCGGCGAGCGCGGCGAGCTGGGTGGACTTGCCGGCGCCCTCGCCGCCCTCGAAGACCACGAACAGGCCGCTGGACACGAACGGCTCGGCCGGCATCAGCGGACGGCCCCGGATCGAGCCCCAGAGGTCCGCGAGGACCGGTACGCCCTTCTTGTCGTCCATCTGGCCGAACGCGCTGATGCCGGCGATGATGCCGGCCGCGCCGGCGGCGAGCAGCAGCAGCCGGGTCGAGGAGATGGAGATGCCCAGGTCGGCGATGGTGAGCTGGCGGGAGCCGCCGACGCCGACCAGGAGGCTGCTCAGCGCGATGGCCAGGATCAGCACCAGCCGGGTACCGATCTGCACCACCGCGAAGACCCGGCCGCGCACCTCGTCGGCCACCTCGCCGCCGAGCAGCGTGGTGCCGGCCAGGAACGCCATGCCGGCGCCCGCGCCGACCAGGATCGCGCCGAGGATGGCCATCGACAGGTGGATGGCGAAGGCGAGCACCAGCACGGAGGCGCTGGCGAGCACGATGCTCATGCCGAACCAGCGGCGGCGGGACATGTCCCGCACGATCATCGGCCCGAGCCCGATGCCGAGCGCCAGGCCGACGAAGATCGCGCCGAAGAGCAGCGAGAACGCGGCGTCACCGGCGCCGAGCGAGTTGGCGAAGAACTTGGCGGTGCCGACCACGATGCCGCCGCCGGCGAACGCGCCGAAGATGCCCAGCACCAGGCCGCGCACGAGCGGGGTCTGGCCGATGTATTTCCAGCCCTCGGAGAACTGCCGGAACATGCTCTGCTCGGAGCGCTCCGCCTCGGCGCGCTGGGCGTGGCTGATCTCCTTGATCCCGAACGCCACCACGAGCGCGGTGGCCAGCCGGGAGAAGGCGTTGAACCAGAGCGCGAGCTGGGCCGGTTCGGCCCAGTCGGGCAGGTCGCCGCCGACCGCACCCCGGACGCCGCGGTCCAGCACGGCCAGCGCGATGGCCGCGGCCACCGGTGTCAGGCCGTACGTGGTGATCAGCGTGAGCTGGTTGGCCGCCTCCAGCCGGGTACGCGGGATGAGGTTGGGGACCGCCGCCTCCTTGGCCGGGATCCACATCAACGTGATCGACTCGATCAGGAAGGTGGCGATCAGCGCCCAGCCGACCACCAGCCCGCCCGCGGCGCCGGTGAGCGCGTACAGCGGGATCGAGGCGAACAGCACGAAGCGCAGCAGGTCGCAGATGACCATGGTCCACCGGCGGTCGAACCGGTCGGCGAACACACCGGCCACCGGGCCGAGCACCAGCGCCGGGAGCAGCCGGATCGCGGTCACGCCACCGAACGCGGCGCCCTGGGCGGTGCTGCCGGAGACCTGGGAGGCGGCGAACAGCGCGGTGGCGAGCAGGCCGAGCCAGTCGCCGAAGGAGGCGGCGCTGAGCACGATCCACAGCCTGCGGAACGGCCGGATGCGCAGCACCGACCGGATGGCGGCGACCCCGGAGTGGTCGGCGGCTGTCCCGGACGACACGCCGGGCGACTCGCCGTTGTTCTGGCTTTCGATGGCCGTACCTCCACGTGCCGGCCCAGGTCTGGGCATCCCCGGTGGAACACTCTAGTCGCGCAGGAAGGGTCGTCCCCCGCGACATTCGCCTGCTCGCCGAGCCTAGGCCGCCGGGACCACCGCCCGCAGCCCGGACAGACGCGAGGGTATTTCGCATTGCCGTCCAGACAGTTAGCGTGCAGACGTGGCCATCGACCGTGACAAAACTCGCGATCGTCTCGACCGGGCGACCGCTCATCTCGACCCGCCGTACGCCGTTGTCGACCTCACCGCGTTCGACGCCAACGCCGAGGCGCTCGCCGGGCGGTCCGGCGGCAAGCCGCTGCGCGTGGCGAGCAAGTCGGTACGGGTCCGCGAGCTGCTGACCCGGGCGCTCAAGCGGCCCGGGTGGCGCGGCGTGATGGCCTTCACGCTGCCCGAGGCGCTGTGGTTGGTCCGCTCCGGGGTCAGCGACGACGTGCTCGTGGCGTATCCGACGGCCCACCGGGGCGGCCTCGCCGACCTGGCCGCCGACCCGGCGCTCGCCGATGCCGTCACGCTGATGATCGACGACACCGCACAGCTCGAACTGATCGACCAGGTGTGCCCGCCCGCGCGCCGCCCCGCGCTGCGGATCTGCCTCGACCTGGACGCCTCCTGGCGCCCGCTGGGCGGCCGGGTGCACGTCGGCGTGCGCCGCTCCCCGGTGCACAGCGCCACGGCGGCCGGCGCGCTCGCCGCCGCCGTCGCCGGGCGGCCGGGCTTCCGGCTGGTCGGCCTGATGTCGTACGAGGCACAGATCGCCGGCCTCGGCGACGCGCCGCCCGGACAGGCGATGCTCGGCTCGGCGATCCGGGTCGCGCAGCGCGGGTCGTACCGGGAACTGCTCGCACGCCGATCGGCCGCGGTCAGCGCGGTACGCGAACACGCCGACCTGGAGTTCGTCAACGGCGGCGGCACCGGCAGCGTGGCCGCCACCAGCGCGGACCCCGCGGTCACCGAGGTCACCGCGGGCTCCGGCCTGTACGGGCCGACGTTGTTCGACGCGTACCGTGCCTGGCGGCCGGCCCCGGCGGCGTTCTTCGCCTGCGCGGTGGTCCGCCGCCCGGCGCCCGGGCTGGCCACGGTGCTCGGCGGCGGCTGGATCGCCTCCGGCCCGGCGGCGGACAGCCGGCTGCCGCAGCCGTGGCTCCCGGCCGGGCTGAAGCTGCTCGGCGCGGAGGGCGCCGGCGAGGTGCAGACCCCGCTGGCCGGAAAGACCGCCGACGACCTGCGCGTCGGAGACCGGGTGTGGTTCCGTCACGCCAAGGCCGGCGAGCTGTGCGAGCACGTCAACGAGGTGCACCTGATCGAGGGGGACGCGATGGTCGCCACCGTGCCGACCTACCGGGGCGAGGGGCACGCCTTCCTCTGAGCCACCCCGGGGCTCCGCCCTACCGCGTGACGACGGCGGGTCCCGGCGCACTCTCGGGAACCCGCCGCTCGGCGTGCCGCTCAGCCCTGGTGGACGGCCTCCGTGGGGGCGTTCACCTGCCGGTGCAGGTACTCCCGGATGAGCGCCTTGGCCTCGGCCAGCACCCGCTCGTCGCCGTCGGTGCGGCGGCGGAAGGCCAGCTTGATCAGGGCGTCGGCGGCCTCCACCGCGACCTCCAGGTGGAACCGCAGGTCGGGCACCCCGGCCAGGCCGAAACGCTCGGTGAGTACGCGGGCGAGCTGCTCCGCGATCACCCCGTTGTTGTCCCGCTGGTCGTCCAGCAGGTGCAGGTCGACCACGTCGCCGAAGTGCAAGGTACGGAAGCCGGGCACGGTGCGGTGCATCGAGATGTACTCGTCGATCGCCGCGTCGACCCCGTCCCACCAGTGGGTCAGGTCGTCCGAGGAGAACCGCTCGTCGAGCCGCTGGAGGTAGGACTCCATGGTGCGCAGGGTCAGTGCCTGCACGATCGCCCGTTTGTCCGGAAAGAACTGGTAGACCGACCCGATCGCCACCTCGGCGCGCTCGGCGAGCAGGGTCGTGGTCAGCCCTTCGTACCCCACCTCGTCGACGAGCTCGGCGCAGGCGTCCAGCATCCGCTGGACCCGCGCGACACTTCGACCCTGCACCGGTACCCGACGCAGCGGCCCGGTCGTGGCGGCTGGTGTGGACACTCGGCGCCACCCCCCTTCGACGGATGAACATATCTGCACGTCACGAGTCTGTGACTACCGGTACAACGAGCCGGGCTCGATTGCGGTATTTACCAGGCACAACGTTCCTGATATGAATTCAGTTCATATTCATGTCGAGGAGTGGCAGCCATGTCCGGTACCACCGCCACCTGGTCCAACTGGGCCGGCAACCAGCACAGCACCGCGCTCCTCACCGTGCGCCCGCACAGCGTCTCCGACGTCGTCGAGGCGGTTCGCCAGGCCGCCGCGGCGGGCCGGACCATCCGGGCCACCGGCAGCGGCCACTCCTTCACCGCCACCGCCGTCGCCGACGGGCACCGGATCGACCTCGCCGCGCTGGAGACGGACGTCACAGTCGATGTGGCGCGCCGCCTGGTCACCGTACCGGCCGGGATGACGTTGCACACGCTCAACGAACTGCTCGCCGGGCACGGCCTCGCCATGCCGAACCTGGGCGACATCGACGCCCAGACCATCGCCGGTGCGCTCTCCACAGGCACCCACGGCACCGGGGCGAAACTGGGCTGCCTGTCCACCTTCGTGGCCGGGCTGACGCTGGTCACCGGCACCGGCGAGGTGCTGCGCTGCTCGGCCGAGGAGAACCGCGACGTCTTCGACGCCGCCCGGGTCGGGCTCGGCGCGGTCGGCGTGCTGGTCGAGGTCACGCTGCGCTGCGTGGACGCCTTCGTGCTGCGCGCGCACGAACGCCCGGCCCCGCTCGCCGAGGTGCTCGACGACCTGCCCGGCCTCTACGACGCGCACGATCACGCCGAGTTCTACTGGTTCCCCTACACCGACCGGGTGCAGGTCAAGACCAACGACCGGGTACCCGCCGACGACCGGCCGCTGCCCGGCTGGCGCGGCTGGCTGGACGACGAGTTCCTCTCCAACACCGTCTTCGCCGGCGCCTGCCGCCTCGGCCGCGCCGTACCGGCCCTCGTGCCCACGATCAGCGCCGTCTCCGCCCGCGCGCTCACCGAACGCACCTACACCGGCCGCTCCGACCGCGTGTTCTGCACGCCGCGCCGGGTCCGCTTCGTGGAGATGGAGTACGGCCTGCCGCGCGAGGCGCTTCCGACCGCGCTGGCCGAGTTGCGCCGGATCGTCGACCGGCTGCCGTTCAAGGTGCTGTTCCCGGTCGAGGTGCGGTTCACCGCCGCCGACGACATCTGGCTGTCCCACTCGTACGGGCGGGACTCGGCGTATATCGCCGTGCACCAGTACGTGGGTATGCCGTACGAGCCGTACTTCCGCGCGTTCGAGGAGGTGGCGACGGAGATGGGCGGCCGCCCGCACTGGGGCAAGCTGCACTGGCGCAACGCGGAGTCCCTGGCGAGCGCCTACCCGAGATTCGCCGACTTCCAGTCCGTCCGCTCCCGCCTGGACCCGTCCCGCATCTTCCAGAACCCCTACCTGTCCCAGGTCCTGGGCTCCTAAGGATCTTGGTACGAGGGCGCCCGTGGAAGGGCGTTTCCGTACCAAGATCTCGGCGGCTGTCCACAGGGACAGCCAAGACGGGTGCTGTTCGGGTGGGGTTGCCGGTGTGGAGATGCCGGGGGATTTCGCGGACGAGCTGAGCTGGTTGCTGTTTCGTCAGCGACGGGTGCTGGGAGCGGCGCAGGCTCGACGGTTCCTGTCCGAGAAGGCGATCCGGCACCGAGTCGCCAGCGGACGGTGGCAGCAGGTGCACCCCCGGGTCTACGTCACCCATGACGGTCCCGTCGGCCCGGAGGAGCAACGCTGGGTCGCGGTGCTGGCGGCGGGACCGGCCGCGACGTTGGGCGGGCTGACCGCGGCACAGTGCTGGGGACTCAGGCGCTACGAGAGCCGCCTGATCCATCTGCTGCTGCCGGCTCGGCACCAGACCCGGGTGCTGCCACCTGGGGTACGGATCCACCGCACCACAGTCCTGCCGCCGGAGGATGTACTCACCGTCGGCCAACCCCGCCGGACCATGCCGGCCCGCTCGCTCGTCGACGCGGCACAGTGGGCGGCGACCGACGAGGAGGCACGGGCTGTCATCGCCGCAGGATTCCAGCAACGCCTGGTCTGGGGTGACGACCTACACCGGGTGCTGGAACGACTCCCCCGCGCACGGCGGCGTCGGCTGATCCTGGCGACCGCCACGGACGCGGCGGGCGGCGCCCACTCCCTCGCCGAACTCGACTTCCTCGACCTCGTCCGCCGGGCCGGGCTGCCCGAGCCGTCCCTTCAGGTCGTCCGCCGGGACGCCAACGGGCGGCGGCGTTACCTGGACGTCTGGTTCGAGCGGTGGCGGGTGCACGTCGAGATCGACGGCGGGCAGCACCTCGATCCGAGGGCCGCCTGGGCGGACATGCAGCGGCAGAACGACATGTGGGCCGCCGGTGACCGGGTGCTCCGCTTCCCGGCCTGGGCCGTCCGCACCAACCCCACCCGAGTCGTGACCCAGTTACGAGCCGCCCTGCGATCCGCAGGCTGGCCCGGCTGAGATCTTGGTACGGACACGCCCTTCCAGGGGCGGCTCCGTACCAAGGTCACTCCTTCGGGGTTGAGGTCGCCTTCTTGGGGGCGGCCTTCTTCGCGGGGGCCTTCTTCGCCGCCGTGGCCTTGGCAGCCGTCGTGGCCTTGGCGGCCGTGGTCTTCTTCGCCGCGGCCGTCGTCTTCTTCGCCGCCGTCTTCTTGGCCGCTGTGGTCTTCTTCGCCGGAGCGGCCTTCTTCTTCGGCGCCGGGCCCTTCGCGCGCTTCTCGGCCAGCATCTCCGACGCCTGCTCCAGCGTCAGCTCCTCCGGCGTCTGCCCGCGCCGCAGCGACGCGTTGAACTCGCCGTCCGTGACGTACGGCCCGAAGCGCCCGTCCTTGATCACCAGCGGCTTCTCGGTGAGCGGGTCGTTGCCCATCTCCCGCAGCGGCGGCGCGGCGGCCCGGCGCTGACGCGTCTTCGGGGCGGCCAGCAACGCCAGCGCCTCGTCCAGCGTGACGGTGAACATCTTGTCTTCCGAGTCCAGCGAGCGGAACTCGTCACCGCGCTTGACGTACGGGCCGTAACGGCCGTTGTTGGCGAACACCTCGGTGCCGTCCGGGGCCACGCCGATCAGCCGGGGCAGGCGGAGCAGCTGCAACGCCTGCTCCAGGGTGAGGCTGTCCGGGGACTGCGAGCGCAGCAGCGAGGACTTGCGCTCGCCGCTGGCCACGTACGGGCCGAACCGGCCGGACTTGAGCAGGATCGGCTCGCCGGTCGACGGGTCGTCGCCGAGCTTGCGCTCACCGCCACCGCCGAGGAACAGCTCGTGCACCTTCTCCGGGGTCAGCTCGTCCGGCGCGAGGCCCTCCGGAATCGGCGCCCGGTCGCCCTGCGAGCCGCCCTCCTCGCCCTCACCCTCACCCGAGGCCGAGGCCGAGCCCGAACCCGGGCCCGGAACCGAGCCGGGCAGCGCCCGCTGCAGGTACGGCCCGTACCGGCCGACCCGGACGACGACCTCGCGGCCCTCGTCGTCGGTGAACAGCGGGATGGAGTTGACGCTGCGCGCGTCGATCTCGCTGAGGTTCTCGGTCACCAGCTTCTTCAGCCCACCGGCGTGCGCGATGGCCTGGTCGCCGGTGCCGTTGGTGCTGCCGAAGTAGAAGGAGGTGAGGAAGTCGACGGCGGCATGGTCACCACCGGCGATCTCGTCCAGCTCGTTCTCCATGCTGGCCGTGAAGTCGTAGTCGATCAGGCGCGGGTAGTGCCGCTCCATCAGCCCGATCACCGCGAACGCCAGGAACGACGGGATCATGGCCTGGCCGCGCTTCACCACGTATCCGCGGTCCTGGATCGTCTGCATGATCGACGCGTACGTGGAGGGCCGGCCGATGCCCAGCTCCTCCAGCGCCTTGACCAGCGACGCCTCGGTGTAGCGGGCGGGCGGCTGGGTGTGGTGGCCCTGCGCGGCCAGCTCGTCGGCGGTGAGCGGCTGGTCCTTGACCAGCGTGGGCAGCCGCCGCTCGGCGTCCTCCGCCTCGGCGTTCTCGTCGTCGCTGGACTCGACGTACGCGCGCAGGAAGCCGGGGTCGGTGATGGTCTTGCCGGTCGCGCCGAAGTCGGCCTCCTCCTGGGCGGAGGAGACGGCACGGATGCGCACCGACACGCTGGAGCCGACCGCATCGGTCATCTGCGAGGCGATGGTGCGCCGCCAGATCAGCTCGTAGAGCTTGTACTCCTCGGCGGACAGCTCCTTGGCCACCTCGCCGGGGGTGCGGAAGTTGTC
Source organism: Micromonospora sp. CA-248089 (assembly GCF_050948515.1). Taxonomy (NCBI): domain Bacteria; kingdom Bacillati; phylum Actinomycetota; class Actinomycetes; order Micromonosporales; family Micromonosporaceae; genus Micromonospora; species Micromonospora sp. CA-248089. The sequence continues at coordinate 438,927 of NZ_CP192016.1, read as the reverse complement.
GCCCGCGGGGCGGATCGCCTCGTGCGCCTCCTGCGCGTTCTTCACCTTGCCGGTGTAGCGGCGCGGCTCCGGCGGCACGCTGCGCTCGCCGTACAGCTCGACGATCTGCCGGCGGGCGGCTGCGATGGCCGTCTCGGACAGGTTCACCGAGTCGGTACGCATGTAGGTGATGTAGCCGTTCTCGTACAGGCGCTGCGCGGTGCGCATCGTCTGCTGCGACGAGAACCGCAGCTTGCGGGCCGCCTCCTGCTGGAGCGTGGAGGTGATGAACGGCGCGTACGGGCGGCGGCGGTAGGGCTTCTCCTCGACCCGGGTGACCGTGAACGGCTGGTCGGCCAGTCGGGCGGCGAGCCCTCGGGCCCCGCCCTCGTCGAGGTGCACGACACCCGCGCCGGCGCGAACGCGACCCGTGGTCGGTTCGAAGTCCTTGCCGGTGGCGATCCGGTCGCCGTTCAGCGCGACGAGCGTGGCGTTGAACGTGCGCGGACCCTCGCCCGGCTTCGCCACCGCGAGCGTGGCCAGGATGTCCCAGTATTCGGCGGTGCGGAACGCCATCCGCTGGCGCTCCCGCTCGACCACGATCCGCGTCGCCACGGACTGCACCCGGCCCGCCGAGAGCTTCGGCATGACCTTCTTCCACAGCACCGGCGAGACCTCGTACCCGTAGAGGCGGTCGAGGATGCGCCGCGCCTCCTGGGCGTCGACCAGGTCGCGGTCGATCTCCCGGGGGTTCGCCACCGCGGCCTGGATGGCCGGCTTGGTGATCTCGTGGAAGACCATCCGCTTGACCGGCACCTTGGGCTTGAGCGTCTCCACCAGGTGCCAGGCGATGGCCTCGCCCTCGCGGTCCTCATCCGTCGCCAGGAAGATCTCGTCGACCTCCTTGGCCAGCTTCACCAGCTTGCTGATCTGCTGCTTACGGTCGGGCGAGACCACGTAGAGCGCGTGGAAGCCGTTGTCGACGTCGACGCCGAGGCGCGCCCACGGCTCACCCTTGTACTTCGCCGGGACGTCGGCGGCGTTGCGGGGCAGGTCCCGGACGTGGCCGAAGCTGGCCTCCACGACGTACCCCGGGCCGAGGTAGCCCGAGATCGTCTTGGCCTTCGCCGGAGACTCGACGATGACCAGACGGGTGGTTCCAGCGTTGCTCGGCACGTCTCTCCCCGACCTCACTCCTACGCCATGCCCGCTTCGGGCCGTGTTGCGCCACCCGGACCACAGGCGGTCCGGATGTCCAACGTAACGCGCCGTCCGCGTTCCGGGTTTCGTGGGCGGCAAACGGGCCGCCCTCCCGGCGACCGCCGGCCGCACCCTGCCGGACGGCGTCACGGTACACCGTGGGTAGGGCGGCAGGCGTGTCACTGTGACGATCGCGTACACCCGGCGGAGTCGTCTCCGGGTGTCCGGGTTCGGACACCGGACGGTCAGCCGTGCGACCCGGGCCACTCCGTCGCCGGCGCCGTGGCCGGCCGTTCGCCCACCAACTCGGCGAGTCGCGACATGCGCCGCCCGCCGATCCGGAACGCGGGCCCGCCCTCGTCCGGTTCCACGAACGCGGCCGGCAGGCCCACCGCCGCCAGGGCGGCGCGGACCACCGGCCAGGACTGCTCGTCGGCCGGTCCGAGGCGCAGCCGGAACCCGGCCGGCTCGGCCGTGCCGGCCGCCGCCGCCCAGAGCCGCAGCCGACGTCCGTCCAGGTGGAAGCGGGCCGGAGGCCGCTTCGCCGCGCCGCGCAGCCAGGCCCGCGCGAGCGGCGCCAGCATGCTCGTGTACGCGGTGCGCACCCGGTGTCGCCCGTCCTCGGTCGGCTCCCAGCTCGCCGGCACGCCCCGGGCGGCCAGCTCGGCCACCAGCACGTGCACCCGCCAGGCGGCGTCCACCACGACGGAGATGCGGGCCGTGCCGCCCATCCGCCCCACCTCACCCGGCCCGGCGAGCAGGCCGGCGAGATCCGCCAGCGCGGGATCGGCCGCCTCGGTGGAGAACAGCGAGGGCTGGCGGGCCGGTTTCGGGGTGGGAGGGGTCAGCGACACTCCGGGACCTCGTCGAAGGCCTCTTTCAGCTCGGTCGAGTTGAGCTTGCTGGTGTCCAGCGCGCTCGCGTCGTACTCCTTGTTGAGCGTGTCCACGGCGGCGCGCACGCCGTCGTAGAACGGACCGGCCTGGGCGGTGTCGAGCCGGTCGACGGTGTCCCGGGCCCGGCCGTACGCGTCACGCATCTTGCTCAGCGACCCCAGGAACCCGGCGGACACCTCGGCGCCGCGCTCGGCCTCGGGCACGCCCGCCTCCTCGACCTTGCGCCGGGCCGTCTCGCTGGCCTGTTCGGCGCCGGCGAAGAGCCGGACCAGGTTCTCCTTGGCCTGCGCCGGAGTGGTCTGCGCGGTCATCTGCTGCTGCGTGCTGCTGGTCAGCTTGGAGATCTCCGCGCGCCACGGGGTGAGCGCCTGGCACACCGACGCGGCCCAGACCCGGGGGTTGGGACCGCCGCCGCATCCGGTGACCACGAGGACCAGCGTGGCCAGGACCACCGTGAGCTTTCCGGCGGTTGCCGCCCGGCGCGTACGCATGCGTTGCAGCGTACGACCTCCGGGCGGAACCGCCACCGGTCAGGTTTGCCGGACCCGGGGTTCCCGGCCGGCCGGGGCCGGCCGGGAACCGTCGCGTGCGATCAGGCGTTCACCGTCTCCGGACGCTGGTCCGGGGTGCCGGCGTCGCTGTCCGAGTCGGACATCGCCACGCCCTTGCGCTTGCTGAACACCACCGCCGCCGCGATGATCAGCGCGGCGACCACGGCGATCGTGATGCGCAGCGGGTTGTTCTTGTCGTCGCCCACGCTCCAGGCCACCACGGCCGGGGCGATCAGCAGCGAGACCAGGTTCATCACCTTGAGCAGCGGGTTGATCGCCGGGCCGGCGGTGTCCTTGAACGGGTCGCCGACGGTGTCGCCGATGACCGTGGCGGCGTGCGCGTCGGAGCCCTTGCCGCCGTACGCGCCGTCCTCCACCAGCTTCTTGCCGTTGTCCCAGGCGCCACCGGAGTTGGCCAGGAACACCGCCATCAGCGTGCCCGCACCGATCGCACCGGCCAGGTACGCGGCCAGCGCGCCCGGGCCGAGGCCGAAGCCGACAGCGATCGGGGCCAGGATGGCCAGCAGGCCGGGGGTCATCAGCTCGCGCTGCGCGTCCCGGGTGCAGATGTCCACGACCTTGCCGTACTCGGGCCGCTGGGTGCGGTCCATGATGCCCGGCATCTCGCGGAACTGCCGGCGTACCTCCATCACCACGGCGCCGGCCGAGCGGGAGACCGCGTTGATGGCCAGGCCGGAGAAGAGGAAGACCACCGCGGCGCCGATGATCAGGCCGACCAGGTTGCGCGGGTTCGACACGTTCAGCGAGTTGAGGATCTCGCTCCCGACGTCGCCCACGCCCGCGTCCTCGTAGGCGGAGCGCAGCGTGTCGGTGTACGACCCGAACAGCGCCGTGGCGGCCAGCACCGCCGTGGCGATCGCGATGCCCTTGGTGATCGCCTTGGTGGTGTTGCCGACGGCGTCCAGCTCGGTGAGCGTCCGCGCGCCGTGCTCGTCGATGTCGCCGGACATCTCGGCCACGCCCTGGGCGTTGTCCGAGATCGGGCCGAACGTGTCCATCGCGACGATGACGCCGACAGTGGTCAGCAGGCCGGTGCCGGCCAGCGCGACCGCGAACAGCGACAGCGTGATCGAACTGCCACCGAGCAGGAACGCGCCGAACACGCCCGCGGCGATCAGCAGCGCCGAGTAGACGGCCGACTCCAGGCCGACGCTGATGCCGGCCAGGATGACGGTGGCCGCGCCGGTCTGCGAGCTCTTGCCGATGTCCTGCACCGGGCGCCTGTTGGTCTCGGTGAAGTAGCCGGTGAGCGCCTGGATCGCGGCGGCCAGCACGATACCGATCACGACCGCGCCGATGGCCACCAGCCGCGGGTTGCGGTCGACGTCGGTGAGCCCGCCCTCCAGCTCGGCGAACGTGGCCGGAAGGTACGCGAAGGCGGCGATCGCGACGAGCACGGCGGCGATCAGCGCGGACAGGTAGAAGGCCCGGTTGATGGCGGTCAGGCCGTTGCGGTCGCTCGCGCGCAGCCGGGTGATGAAGACGCCGACGATCGCGACCAGCACGCCGATGGTGGAGATGATCAGCGGGAAGACCAGACCGGTCTCGCCGAACGCGGCCCGGCCGAGGATCAGCGCCGCGACGAGCGTGACCGCGTACGACTCGAACAGGTCGGCGGCCATGCCGGCGCAGTCGCCGACGTTGTCGCCCACGTTGTCGGCGATGGTGGCGGCGTTGCGCGGGTCGTCCTCCGGGATGCCCTGCTCGACCTTGCCGACCAGGTCGGCGCCGACGTCGGCGGCCTTGGTGAAGATGCCGCCGCCGACCCGCATGAACATGGCGAGCAGCGCGGCGCCGAAGCCGAAGCCCTCCAGCACGGTCGGGGCGTCGCCCCGGAAGATCAGCACGACCAGCGCCGCACCGAACAGGCCGAGGCCGACGGTGAGGAAGCCGACCACGCCGCCGGTGCGGAAGGCGATCTTCATGGCGCCCTCACGGCCGCCTTCTCGCTCCCGCGCGGCCGCCGCCACCCGCAGGTTGGCGCGGGTGGCCAGCCACATGCCGGCGCCGCCGATGAACGCGCTGAACAGCGCACCCACCACGAAGAACGCCGAGCGGCCGACCTTCACCAGCGTTTCGTTGCCGTCGGTGTCGTGCACCGGCAGCAGGAAGAGCAGCACGACGGCGATCACCACGAAGATCGCCAGCGTGCGGAACTGCCGCAGCAGGTACGCCGACGCGCCCTCCTGCACCGCGCCGGAGATCTCCTGCATGTTGGTGGTTCCCTTACCGGCCGCCAGGACCGCCCTGGTGAGGGCGGCCGCGAAGACGAGCGCCACCAGCGCGATGACCGCGGCGATGACGACGTACGTCACGTTGGCTCCGGTAAGGGACAGTGCGCCGCCGTCGGCGGCCAAGGTCCCGGACATCTATGTCCTCCTGTACCGAACAACTCGCGCCGACCTGTGGAGACGCACGGGCCGACGCCTGAATGCGGACTCGCAAGCGCGCGCCAACTCACCCCGGCGGACCGTTCCCGCTGGCTACGGGACGGGATCACTTGCTGACAACCCGGGTACTGTAGCCCTCCGGCGTGGCGGAGGTCACACCGAGGGGCCACCGTGTCTCGATGATCTTCGTAACTGTGTTAGGTGAGGAAATCTGATATATGGCGTGGCCAATACGACGAGGCCGCGCCCCCTCTGCGGGAACGCGGCCTGCGTGTGCGATTCGGGTCAGGCGCGGCCGGCCGGCCAGGACATCCGCACCTCGGTGCCGACGCCGTCGTCCACCGGGCGGACCTGGAGGTCCTCCACGAAACCGGCGAGCAGCGCGAAGCCCACGCCGGTGGTGAGCGCGTCCTCGCTGAGCGACTCCTTGGCCAGTTCGTCCGGGCCGAGCGCGGCCAGGCCGAGGCCCGCCTCGATCGGGGCCCGGTCCACCACCCGGACCGTGTAGCCGCCGCCGTCGGACATCTCCACGTACACCGGGTCGGCCAGGCCGTACTGCCGGTGCAGCGCGACCGCCCGGGTGCACGCCTCGCCGATGGCCAGGCGCACCTCGTCCAGCAGGTCCTCGCGTACGCCGGCCCGCCGGGCCACCGCGACGCCGACCAGGCGGGCGGTGCGCACGTGCACCGGGGCCGGAGAGAAGGACAGCTTGACGGTCGCCATCACGCGCCGGTGGAGTCGGCGGCGATGGCCGCGTCGACCGTCGGATGCAGCGGGAAGACCTGGTCCAGGGCGGTGATTCGGAAGATCTTGAGCAGCGGCTCCTTGTCGCACACCAGCGCGAAGGAGCCACCGGCCGTGCGCAGCCGCTTGAGCGCGCCGACGAGCACACCGAGCCCGGTCGAGTCGAGGAAGTCCACCCGGCCGAGGTCGACCACCACGTGGCGGGCCCCGCCGTCGATCAACTCCAGGAGCCGTTCCCGCAGGCGGGGGGCGGTGTAGACATCCACCTCACCACCGACCTCGAGCACCGTGTGCTCCCCCACGGCGCGGGTCGCCAGCGACAGCTCCATCGGTCCCTCCTCGGTAAACTCTCCTGGGCATCTAACCATCCCCCCGCGCGGCCCTCTCGGGTCACCGGCCACGCCCTCCCCATACCCCCACCCTGCGGTTCCCAATTCCGAACACCAGTGCGAGAGTGCAGGACGTGACCGACCACAGCCCCGGCCCGCGGCGTGCTCCGGGCGAGCTGCTGCACCGGCTGCGGCTGCGTCACCCCACCGACCCGGTCACCCACGTCGAACGCGTCCCGGCCCGCGCCGGTGAGCCGGTCGGGTGGCCCGGCTGGGCGCCGGAGGAACTGCGGGCGGCGTTCGCGCGGCGCGGCGTCGTCGCCCCGTGGCGGCACCAGGCCGAGGCCGCCGAGCTGGCGTACGCGGGCCGGCACGTGGTCGTGGCCACCGGCACGGCGTCCGGCAAGTCCCTGGCGTACCAGCTCCCGGCACTGAGCACGCTGCTCGCCGACCCGCGCGCCACGGTGCTCTACCTGGCGCCGACCAAGGCGCTCGCCGCCGACCAGCTCCGCGCCGTCGCCGGTCTCGAACTCGACGGGGTACGCCCCGCCACCTACGACGGGGACACTCCGCGCGCCGAGCGGGAGTGGATCCGCCGGCACTCCCGGTTCGTGCTGACCAACCCGGACATGCTGCACCACGGCATCCTGCCCGGGCACGCCCACTGGTCCGGCTTCCTGCGCCGCCTCGCGTACGTGGTGGTCGACGAGTGCCACACCTACCGGGGCGTCTTCGGCTCACACGTCGCGCACGTGCTGCGGCGGTTGCGGCGGCAGTGCGCGCGCTTCGGGCGTACCCCCGGTCAGGCGCTCGCAGGCTCGCGCGGCACCCCGACCTTCCTCCTGGCATCGGCCACCTCGGGTGACCCGGCGACGGCGGCCGGGCGGCTCACCGGCCTGCCCGTCACCGCCGTCACCGAGGACACGTCGCCGCGTGGCGGCGTCACGTTCGCGCTCTGGGAGCCGCCACTGCTGCCGCCCACCGACTCCTCCGTCGACGCCGACCTCGTCCAGGTCCGGCGCTCGGCGCTGCGGGAGACCGCCGACCTGCTCGCCGACAGCGTCGTCGAGGGGGTACGCACGCTCGCGTTCGTGCGGTCCCGCCGGGGCGCCGAGGTGGTGGCCGCGAACGCCCGGCGGGCGCTCGACGAGGCGGTACCCGGGCTGGGCGACCGGGTGGCCGCCTACCGGGCCGGCTACCTGCGCGAGGAGCGCCGCGAGCTGGAACGGGCGCTGCTGCACGGCGACCTGCTCGGGCTCGCCTCCACCAACGCGCTCGAACTCGGCGTCGACCTGGTCGGGCTGGACGCGGTGCTGATCTGCGGCTGGCCCGGCACCCGCGCGTCGCTGTGGCAGCAGGCCGGGCGGGCCGGGCGCTCCGGCGACGAGGCGCTCGCCGTGCTGGTGGCTCGGGACGACCCGCTCGACACCTACCTGGTGCACCACCCGGAGGCGTTGTTCGGGCGGCCCGTCGAGGCGACGGTGCTCGACCCGGCCAACCCGTACGTGCTCGCGCCGCAGCTCGCCTGCGCCGCCCACGAGTCCCCGCTCACCCCCGCCGACCTGGACCTGTTCGGCGAGGGCGCGAAGGAGGCGGTGGACTCGCTGGTCGAGGCGGGGGCGCTGCGGCAGCGGCCCACCGGCTGGTACTGGCGGCACCGGGAACGCCCCGAGGTCGACCTGCGCGGCGAGGGCGGCGCACCGGTGTGCGTGGTGGAGGAGTCCACCGGCCGCCTGCTCGGCACCGTCGACGGCGGGTCGGCGCACTTCCTGCTGCACACCGGGGCGGTCTACCTGCACCAGGGCGTCTCGTACGTGGTCGACTCGCTCGACCTGGCCGACGGGTGCGCGCTCGTGCACGCCGAGGAGCCGGACTGGTCCACCCACGCCCGCGACGTCACCTCGCTGTCGGTGGTGTCCGTCCGCTCGTACGTGGACGCCGGACCGGTCGGGCTGTTCCTCGGCGAGGTGGACGTGACCAGCCAGGTGGTGTCGTACCAGCGGCGGCGCATCGCCACCGGCGAGGTGATCGACACCCGCCCGCTGGACCTGCCGGCCCGGGAGCTGCGCACTGTCGCGGTCTGGTTCACGCTCTCCCCCGAGTCGCTTGCCGCCGCCGGTGTCGAGGCGCCGGACGTGCCGGGCGCGCTGCACGCCGCCGAGCACGCCGCCATCGGCCTGCTGCCGCTGATGGCGACGTGCGACAGGTGGGACATCGGCGGGCTGTCCACCGCCCTGCACCCGGACACCGAGGCGCCCACAGTCTTCGTCTACGACGGTCACCCCGGCGGGGCGGGTTTCGCCGAGCGGGCGTACGGCACCGCCGCCGCCTGGCTGCGCGCCACCCGGGACGCGATCGCCGAGTGCGGCTGCGAGACCGGGTGCCCGTCCTGCGTCCAGTCCCCGAAGTGCGGCAACGGCAACAACCCGCTGGCCAAGGCGGAGGCGGTGAAGGTCCTCGACGTGGTGCTGGCCAACCTCGCCACGGTCACCGCCCCGGAGGCGGGCGTCGGCCCGGGGCGAGGCGAGATGTTGCCCCGGCAGGGCGACCGGGTGGCCCGCCCGGCCCAGCCAGCCGGTGACCCATCCGCGTGACCAGGCCGGGTGGGTGGCCTGCCCGTCCGCCAGTTCGGGGAGGTTGCGGTATCGGCGGGTGTTGAACCCCGCCACTTCCCCGAGCTGGTGTCGATCAAGCTGGCTCGGGCGGCCTTCCATAGGCCGGGGTGTCTGGTTGGTGGGACGAAGGCATGAGCACGGAGCGGTCGGGGCATTGATGTATGGGAGCGCTTCCATGCATCATTTCCGGTAGCGCAGGTGACCCGAGACCCGTCCCGCCGGAGGTGCCGCCGTGGCCGACACGATCGCCGAGACCGTCGAGCTGCTCTACACGATCGATCAGGAAAACCTCACCCCCGACCAGCAGATAGCGCTGGGCACCGCGATGGCCACGCTCGCCCAGGCGGAACGGCTGGAGCAGATCAACGAGCGTCTGCGCGGCATCCATCAGGTGCTGAACACCTGGGCGATGAAGGCCACTGTCGACGGCGGTCGCTGACCCTTGCGTTCCGCCCGGCGTGCCGGTGCCGCGGTCGGCCGGCCCGCGCCAGGGGCGGCGCTCGACGCACCTCCGGCAGCGGCTGCTGGGTGGGTGCGACCGGGCGAGCGGTGGTCGCCCTGCTGTGCAAGACTCCGGCGACCCTCGAAGGAGATCCCATGTCGCCCGACAACCTGCAGGCCCAGCACCGCTTCATCATCCGTCAGCGGCTCCGGATGATGGTCAACCAGTACGAGGTGCAATCGGTGGCACCCGACGGCTCCGAAGGCGGGCTGCTCGCGTTCGCGCAGCAGAAGCGGCTCGCCTTCAAGGAGCAGGTGACCATCTACACCGATGACTCCAAGCAGTACCCCCTTCTCGGCTTCAAGGCCCGTCAGCGGCTCGACCTCGGCGCCACCTACGACGTGACCGATCACGCGGGTAACCCCATCGGGCTGTTCCGCAAGGACTTCGCCCAGTCGCTGCTGCGCTCGACGTGGCACGTCGAGCAGCCCGGTCTGCCGCCTGCCACCGGGCAGGAGCGCAGCCTGCCGGTGGCGCTGCTGCGCCGGTTCGTCGACTCGCTGTCCTGGCTGCCGTACCACTTCGACTTCATGGCCGGCGGCCAGCCGGTGTTCTCGGTCGACCGGAAGTGGGGCCTGCGGGACCGGTACTCCGTGGAGATCCAGCACCCGCAGATCGACCGCCGTCTGGTGATCGCCATGGCGGTCGGACTGGACGCGCTCCAGTCCCGCTGACCTGGCCCGACGGTCCGCATCCGCCGAGCCGGGCTTGGTCCTCGGCCTCACTCGGCCCCGCTCCCGGTCCCGGCTCGGCTTCAGATCTCGGCGCGGGCTCCGGGCCTGGCCCGGCTCTCGGTTCCGGTGCGGCCCTCGGGCCCTCGGTTCAGGCGCGGCACCCCGCCCGTCAGGCCCGGGCGGGGCCGGCCCGGGACGTCGCGGTGGCGTCCCGGGTCAGCCCCGGCAGCGGCGCGACACGGACCCGCGCCGTGACGATCAGGTCCAGTCCGTCGGCCCGGCATCCTGTCATCCGGCCGCCGTTGGCAGTGACCAGGTCGGCGGCGCGAGCGCAGGCGGCATCGGCGCCGTCGAGCACCTGCCCGGCACCCGCCAGCGCACCGAAGTCCGCCGCGTTGCGGGCCTGATGCCGCGCGCAACGGGCTGCCCCGAGCGCGGCGCCGAACGTCCCGACCAGCACGAACACCAGCCCGATCGCGAGCAGGCACACGGTCGCGCCGCCCCGGTCGGACTCCCGCCGTTTCCCGCGCCTGGTTGTTCCGGGCCCGCTTGCTGCGGTGCATGATCGGTCCGGCTCGATCGTGACCGGCAGTCCTTCCGCCATCAGCCGGCGCAAGGACGGGTCAGCCCGGGCACCGCCGGTGCTCACGGCACCGGCCCCGGCGCACCGGGTTCCACGGCGGCCACCGCCTCCCCCGACACGACCAGGCGAGGCAGCCGCGCACCGAGCGTCCGGACCGGCGCCCGGACCGTCGCCGTGACCCGATCGCCTGTCACCGTCACGGTCACCTCGGCACCCTCCGGGGCGTACCGGCTTCCAGCGGCAGTGCCGGTCTCGCCCCGGGCCGCGGCGAGAGCCGCCTCCCGGGCCGCGTCGACACACGAGACCCGCACGCCCACCGCGTTCACCGCGGTCAGACCGGCGACGAGGAGCAGCATGAGCGCCGGCAGGCCGGCCGCCAGCTCGGCGGTGAACGAACCCCGCTCGCACGCGACCCACGAGCGCCACCGGCGCCACACCGTCCCGGCCCGGCGACCGACGGTGTCCTGGACGGAATCGGTCGGCACGTCGAGCAAGTGGAGCCGCCGGCCACCACGGCCGGCCCGCCGGCGCCCGATCACTTCAGGGCCCGGTCGATGACGGCGGTCAGCGCGGACTGCACGTTGCCGGAGGTGAGCACCTTCAGCAGGATCCCGGCGAAGGCGACCGCGGCGAGGGTGCCCACGGCGTACTCGGCGGTGTTCATGCCGGCGTCACCCCGCAGGCGGGTGAAGAGCTTACGCATGTCGTACGTCCCTTCTCGATGGTTCACAGCACGTCGCCGAGAACGGCGACGATCACCGGCACCAGACCGGCGAGAATGAAGGCGGGCAGGAAGCACAGCCCGAGCGGCAGCACGATGAGCACTCCCGCGCGGCGGGCCGCCGCCTCGGCCGCGGTCGAGCGTTCGGCACGCAGGTCGTCGGCCAGCCGGGTCAGCGCGCGAGCCAGGGCGGCGCCGCTGTTCGACGAGCGCACCGCTGCCGCGACCACGGGCTCGGCCCCGGTCACGCCGTCCAGGTGCGACCAGGCTTCGCCAGGGCTGCCACCGAGCTGCAGAGTCCGGCCGACCCGGCCGAGTCGCTCCGCGAGTGGGCCGCCGAGCGCCTCCGCGACGGCGAGCACCGAGCGGTCGACCGGCGCGCCGGCCCGCAGCGCGGCGGCCAGCAGGTCCGCGGCCAGCGGCAGGTCGGCGGTCTCCCGCAGTCGCCGTTCCCGAGCGGCGCGTGGCTCGATCCGGCGCAGCAGACGGTCGGCGGCGACACCGGCCAGCAGCCCGAGGACCAGGCCCGTCGCACCGCCGACGACCACCGCCACGGCGACCCCGGCCAGCGCTGCGCCGAGGCGTACCCGATCCGGCCACCATGCTGGGCGAGTCGGCGGCGGCGCCGGGGCGAGCCGGCGCAGCCGCCGCGCCGGGCGGACGACCGGACCGGCGACGACCAGGAGCGACGCGGCGCCGCCGAGGCACACGGCGGCCAGCACCTGCCGCGACATCAGGCGGCCTGCCCGGGCGTGACGCCGAGCCGCTCGGCCCAGAGCAACCCACCGACCTGCAATACGACTGCCGCCACCGCGCTGCCACCGCCCACCGGCGTGTGCAGGAGCACCGCCACCGGGTCCACCCCGATGCCGTAGCCGAGACCGATCCCGCCGAGCGGCAGTGCGGCGAGCAGCCAGGCGGTCGCCCGCGCCCCGGCAGCCTGGGCGGCGGCAGCGGCAAGGCCCCGGTCGGCGGCGCGGGCGTCGGCCTCGATCCGTTCCAGGAGATCGGCCAGCGGCGCGCCCGTCCGGTCGGCCAGCCTCCCGGCGGCCAGGGCCAGCCGCGCCACGCGTCCCGGGCCGTCGTCGATGCCGCCGTCGGCGGGTAGTCCGGCCCGCAGGTCGGCGGCGACAGCGCCAAGCCGGTCGAGTTCGCGGCGGTGCGCGAGCGCCGCCGTCCGATGGGTACGCCGACGCAGCACCGCCCGGGCCGCGAGCACGCCGTAGGTGGCGAGCACCAGTGCGGCCACCGGACCACCGAGCAGCGCCCCGGTCACGGCGCCGCCCAGCGCCGCCACCGGCAGCACGCGTCCGGCGGAGAGCGCCGGAGCGGCAGGCGAGTGGTCGGCCGATCGACGCGAGTTCGCGCCGAGGCGGGCCCATCGCCGGACCCGCTGCGCCATCCCCGGAGCCGATGCCGACCACCCGGAAGCCGCAGCCGGTCCGAGGCCTGGCCACCGTCGTGCCTGGTGCTCGGCTCCGGGTCGACGCCGTTCCCGGCCGCGGCCGGGTGGCCGGGCGGGCGCCTTCGGCCCGGAGTCGAGCGGACGTCGTGGCGGCCGGGCCACCGCACCCGCACCCCTCGCCCGCTCAGCCGGGGTGCCGGCATCGCCCAGGACTGCCAGGCGCCGGGCGCGACCGGCCCGTACCGGCCAGGCGACGGCGACCGCCGCTGCGGCCAGGAGCAGGACCGCCGGCCAGAGGTGGCCGGTCACGACGGTTCCGCCGGGGTGGGCCACGCCGCCCGGAGGATCGGCGGCACCGGCACTCCCCGCTCCCGCAGCAGGCCGGCGAGCAGCCGGGCCGCCGGCGCAGGGCCTCGGCCGCGAGTCCAGGCCGGGACCACTGCCACCACCCGGTCGGGCCCGTCGGGCAGCAGCAGGCCGATGGAGTCCAGCACGCGCCCCTCGCCGCTACGACGGAGCTGAAGGACGACCTGCAACGCGGCGGCGACCTGGGCGTGCAGCGCGAGCCGGGGCAGGCCACCGAGCATCCCCAGCGCCTCCAGGCGGGCCGGGACGTCGGCCGGGGCGTTGGCGTGCAACGTTCCCGCCCCGCCGTCGTGGCCGGTGTTCAGCGCGGCCAGCAGATCGACCACCTCGGCGCCCCGGCACTCGCCCACGACCAGCCGGTCCGGCCGCATCCGCAGCGCCTGCCGCACCAGATCACCGAGACCGACGGCACCGGCACCCTCGACGTTGGCCGTACGCGCCTGCAGGCCGATCACGTGCGGGTGCACCGGGCGCAGCTCGGCGGCGTCCTCCACCAGCACGATCCGCTCGGTGCCGGGCACCAGCCCGAGCAACGTGTTGAGCAGCGTCGTCTTGCCGGAGCCGGTACCGCCGCTGACCAGGTACGCGAGGCGGGCCGCCACGACTGCGGCGAGCAGTGGGGCGACCGGCCGGGGCACGGTGCCCCGCTCGACGAGTTCGTCCAGCGTGAACGGCCGCTGCCGGAAGGTGCGCAGCGACAGGTACGGCCCGTCGGTCGCCACGGGAGGCAGCACCGCGTGCAGCCGGGTGCCGTCGGGCAACCGCGCGTCGGCGTACGGCGAGGCGTCGTCGAGCCGCCGGCCGGCCGCCGAGGTGAGGCGCTGCGCCAACCGGCGTACGTCGTCGAGCGTGCCCAGCGGCACGGCGACCTGTTGCAGTCCCCGGCCCCTGTCGACCCAGACCCGCACCCCGTTCACCAGCACGTCGGTGACCTGCGGGTCGGCGAGCAGCGGCGCCAGTGGCCCGGCGCCGACCAGATCGTCGTGCACCCGGTCGGCGATCCGTAGCAGCGTGGTGTCACCGAGTACCGCTGTCGCCGGTTCGGCGCGTACCGCGGAGACGATCGCGGCGGGTGTGACAGGGGTGGCTTCGGCGGCGAACCGGTGCCGGACCCGGGCCGCCAGCTCCCCCGGGTCGGCCGGCACGGTCATGCCGCACCCGCTGCGGACGACCCGACCAGTTCGTCCACGAGCCGCTGGCACAGCGCGGCGAGCGGTCCCTTCCCGCTCGCGCCCGGCGCCTCGCCCCGCTCAAGCCCGCGGCACAGTCCCGGCTCGGGTCGCAGCGTGCCGGCGAGCGGCAGTCCCAGCGCCCGGGCCACCTCTGCCGCGCGCAGCCGACCGGGCGCCGGGCCGCGCACGACGACAGACAGATCGACGCAGTGCGGCGCGGCGACGGCGGCGACCCGTGCCGCCGCGGCCGCTGCCCGCAGCTCGGCCGGTACGACGAGCAGCGCGCGATCGGCGGCCTGGAGCGCGACCACCGCCGCGTCGTCGAGGTGCCGGGGCAGGTCGAGGACGACCAGGTCCCGCCCGCGGCGGCCGGCGTCGACGGTGGCAGCCATCGCCTCGGCCGGCAGGTGCCGCAGGTCGCCCCGGTCCCAGGAGAGCACCACCAGGTCGCCTCGGCTGGGCAGCGCGCGGATCAGCGACGGCGGGTCGACCCGCCCGTCCGTGCCGGTCAGTTCGGGCCAGCGCAACCCGTCGAGCTGCTCCCACCCGAGCACCAGGTCGAGACCGCCACCGAGCGGGTCGGCGTCGACGAGCAGCGTCCGCAGCCGGGACCGGGCCGCGCTGACGGCGAGCCCACCCGCCAGCACGCTGGCTCCGGCGCCGCCCCGGCCGCCGAGCACCGCCACCACCCGGCCCGAGCCGGGGCCGACCGGGCCTGTCACGCACTCGGCGAACCGGTCGACCAGCCAGGGCTCGGCCGCCGGCAGCGTCGCGACGTGCTCCGCGCCGACGAGTTCGGCCAACTCCGTACCCGGATCGAGCTCTCCGGAGCGACCGACCAGGACCGTGCGGGCGCGGCGGGGAAGGCGTGCCCGCAGGCAGGCCGCCGCCTGGTCGGCGCCGATGAGGACCAGCGGCGCCGGGGCCCAGCGGGCCCGGGCGGCGGCCGGATCCGCCGCCAGCTCGACCTCGGTGCCGCCGGCGGCCGCGAGTCGCAGCAGCTCGTCGAGAAGGTCGCCGTCGGAGGTGACGAGTAGGGGCAGGCGACGGTACGGCGGGAGCGGGGTACGGGGCGGCATGGCGGCCTCCAACTGTCGAACTCGGACGTGCCGGGGTGCAGCCTGCCCGGCCGGAGGAGGCGAGGTCTGTGCCCTGTGGACAACCGAGGGGGTTGTGGACAGACCTCGGTGAGCCGGTTGATCTGCTATGTGCCGGAGACGGGAGAAACGATTCGCCCGCCGGGCATTGACGGCAGGGATGATCAGTAACGGATAATCGGGGCCCCTCGCCGCTCAATGGACGGCACCGGCTTGCGGAATCGAGGCCATGACCGATTCACCGCGCCCCCTCGCGACCCCCTCGGTTCGACCCCACTCGCGGTCCGCCCCGACGGCCGGTGGCCAGGTGTGGCTACGCGATCCGTCGCCGATGCTGCTCGCCGCGATCGCACTCGGGCTCGTGGTCGTGGTGCTGGCGAGCATCGTCAGCGTCTTCGCCGCACCGCGTCGCCCCGACCTCCCGCCGCCGCTCGAAGGTCAGGCGATCCTGGCCTCCCCGACCCGGGCGGGGTCGGTGACGGAGACGCCGGAGAAGTCCTACGCGCCGCCGTCGGTGTCGTTCTCCAGCCGCGCCGTGGCGCCGACCCGCACCACCGCACCCACTCGCCGCGCCGCCCCGAGCAGCCGCGCGGCCTCTCCGGCGCCCACGCGTCCCCGGCCGAAGCCGCCGGTGGTCAGGCCCGGTGACCTTGCTCCGCTACCGGCCTCGCGCGAGTCGCGGCTGCGCTCGCACGGCGGTGGCCCGTCGACGTTCATCGACTTCGTCAACACCCGTGAGTCGACAGTCGTGGTCCACTGGATCAACTACGACGGCCGCCGACAGCAGTACGCGGTGCTGCGGCCCGGGCAGTCGTACCGGCAGCAGACGTACGTCGGTCATCCGTGGGTCGTGGCCGACGAGCGGGGCCGAGGGCTGGTGTGCTTCGAGCCGGCCCGGCAGACGCTGCGCGCGGTGATCCGGTAACTCCCTTGCCGGGTCCCGCCGGCGGCTGCGACGCTCCGTCGGGTGATCGACAGGCCCGACATCGACGAGCGGATGCTGGCGGCGGAGGTCGCCGCCGCCTGGTCGGTGGATGTCAACCACCTGGCGTTCATGCCGGTCGGACTCGACGGGCACGCGTGGGCGTACCGGGTGGAGACGTCCGACGGCGGGCGCTACTTCCTGAAGGTGCGGCGGGGTGACTTCGCGCCGGCCGCCGTCCTGCTGCCCGGCTTCCTCCGGGCGCAGGGCCTTCGGCAGGTGGTCGCGCCGCTGAACCTTCGCCTCCATGGCGGGGTCGCACGTCGATTCGGGGACTACCGGCTACTGCTCTACCCGTTCCACGACGGCGGCAGCCTGTGGGGTCGCGGTCTCACCGACCGCCAGTGGATCGAGTACGGCGAGTTCCTGAGCCGGCTGCACCGGGTCACGCCGAGCGCGGAGGTCGCCGCGGCCCTGCCGACCGAGACGTACCGGTCGAGCGCGGGCGAACGGCTGCGGACCCTCGGCGCGCAGGCCGCGACGAGCGAGGTTCTGGGCGCCTTCTGGGCGCGGCACGGCGCCGCGCTGCACCGGTTGGCGGAGACCGTCGACGACCTGGCGTCGCGCGTGACGCCGGGGCAGCACGTCATCTGCCACGCCGACATCCATCCCGGCAACCTGATCGCCGACGGCGACGGTCCCCTGCACGTCGTCGACTGGGACGCGCCGATCCTCGCGCCGCGCGAGCGGGACCTCATGTTCGTCTACAGCACCGACTTCGGCGACCACCCGATCAACGGGCGCCGGGCCGAACTCTTCCGTGCGGGGTACGGAGCAGTGGAGCTGGACCGGACCCTGCTGAGTTACTACCGCAGCGAACGGCATCTCGACGACGTAGCGGTGTTCCTGGGCAGCATTCTCGATCCGGGGGCCAGTGCGGAGTCGCGGGCCAATGATCTGCACTGGCTCACCCGTATCGCCGAGGCGGTGGCCGACCCCGGTTACCGGCCCTGATCCCGGGGCGGAACGCGGACCGCGCAAAGGGACGACCCCCGTCGGGGGGAGACGGGGGTCGTCTTGTGGTTCGGCTCCGGGGGGGTCGAGCCGAACCGACTCAGCGGTTACGGGGGGTGCAACCGCCGAGGCCTATCGACGCCGGGTATGCGAACTCCCGTCGCGAGGACAAGCATGCCGCAGTCGACCCTTATACGTCGAGTGTTGTTCACTCCACGCAAAGCTAAATTCATCGATAGCTACCTGTGACCACCGTCACTCCACCGGGTGCTCATCGGCTTTCCCGACCCGCGCGGACGCCTCCGCGTCTCCGGTCGGGCTAGACTTTCGCGCCGTGGGCCGTAGCGCCGCTTTCTTCGATCTCGACAAGACCGTCATCGCCAAGTCGAGCGCCCTGGCGTTCGGTCGGCCGTTCTACCGGGACGGGCTGATCACTCGGCGTGACGTGGTCAAGTCGGCGTACGCGCAGTTGATGTTCCGGCTGGGCGGCACCGACGAGCAGACCATGGCCCGCACCCGGGACTACCTCGCCACGCTCTGCAAGGGCTGGCCGGTGGAACAGGTCCGCCAGATCGTCGCGGAGACACTCCACGAACTGATCAACCCCTATGTGTACGCCGAGGCAGCCGCCCTGATCGAGGAGCACCAGGCCGCCGGGCGGGACGTCGTACTGGTCTCCGCCTCCGGTGACGAGATGGTGCGGCCGATCGGTGAGCTGCTCGGGATCACCGACGTGATCGCCACCCGGATGGGTGTGGTGGACGGCCGCTACAGCGGCGAGGTCGAGTTCTACGCGGCCGGCCCGAGCAAGGTCGAGGCGGTCAGCGAACTGGCTCTGGAGCGCGACTACGACCTGGCCGACTCGTACGCGTACTCCGACTCGTACTCGGATCGGCCGCTGCTGGAGTGCGTGGGGCATCCGACGGTGGTCAACCCGGACCGCGCGTTGCGCAAGCTGGCGGTGGAGAACGCGTGGCCGGTGCTGGAGTTCCGGCACCCGATCCCGCTGGGCCGGCGGCTGCGCGAGCGGCCGGCGGTGCCGGTCGCGGCGGCGGCACTCGGTGTGGGCGTCGGCGTGGCCATCGGCATCGCCTGGTACGGCCGGCACCGGCGCACCCGCGCCGCCGCACCGACCGCCTGACACCCCGCGCGCCCGTCAGGACGCGGCGAGGATCTCGTCGCCGATCAGCGTGATCTGGTCGGCGCCGACCTCCACCGCCGTCATGTAGTGCCGCAGCCAGGAGCGCAGGCCGTCGGGCGTGCCGGTGGCGAACGCGCCGGCCGCGCCCACGTACTCCGGTTCGCGCTCGCGGTGACCGACGTCCACCGCGACCAGCCCGCGGGGATCGAACCCGGTGGAGATCAGCACCAGCCGGGCGGCGGCGCGGGCCACCACCCCGGACGGGCCCGGGAACGGGCGCAGGTTCAGCAGCTCGCCGTGTACGACGGCGGCCAGCACCAGCGGTGGCACCTTCGTGCCGCCGGCGACCAGGGCGGCCAGCCCGTCGAGGCGGGCCGCGACCACCGGGTCGGCGACCGGGCGGCCCAGTTCCTCCTCGGTCACCACGTCCCGGGCGGCGAGTACGTGCAGCCGGGCCATCACCTGCCGGGGCGCCTTGGGCCAGAGGTCGCTCAGCCCGGGCAGCGCCCCGGCGACCCGCAGCGCGCCCTGGAGCACGGGGTCGGTGACGGTGCCGGCGCGTACCTCCTCGCGGTCGTGGACGCGGCCCTCCAGCGCGGCGCTGGCCACGGCGGAGCGGAGGCTGACCTCGGCGGCGACCTGGCCGCCCTGGCGGCGCAGCGCGCGGTGCCGGTGGGCCTGGTCGACCCGCTCGCGGGCCTGGTCGACGGCGGTGGCGACGTCGGCGAGCGCGAGCAGCGGGGCGAGCGGATCGGTGGTCACCCCGTCACGCTAGCGACCACCGGACTCCTCCCGAGCCCGGGGTTGTTAATAAGGTGCCCTTCCTCTACCGGAGGCGTTAACAAGGGGCCCTTCCTTACACCTCGGCGCGGGGAGGGGGCCGCTGGGCGCGCGGTGCGGGGCGGGGCGGTCGCGGCCGGGGTACGCCGGGACTAACCTTCCCCGCATCAGGAGACGCAGGTCACGCGACGAAGGAGTCACCGCATGAGCGAGGCATTGGCCAACTTGCTGAACGAGACGCGCCAGTTCCCGCCGCCGGCTGAACTCGCCGCGAACGCCAACGTGACCGCCGAGGCGTACGAGGAGGCGGCCGGTGACCGGCTGGCCTTCTGGGAGCGCCAGGCCGGCCGGCTGGCCTGGGCCCAGCAATGGGAGCAGGTGCTCGACTGGTCGAACGCCCCGTTCGCGAAGTGGTTCACCGGCGGCAAGCTCAACGTGGCGTACAACTGCCTGGACCGGCATGTCGAGGCGGGTCTCGGCGACAAGGTGGCGATCCACTGGGAGGGCGAGCCCGGCGACACCCGTACCGTCACCTACGCCGACCTGCACCGGCTCACCTGCCAGGCGGCGAACGCGCTGACCGAGCTGGGCGTGACCGCCGGTGACCGGGTGGCGATCTACCTGCCGATGATCCCGGAGGCGGCGGTGGCGATGCTCGCCTGCGCCCGGGTCGGCGCCACGCACAGCGTGGTGTTCGGCGGCTTCTCCGCCGACGCGCTCACCAACCGGATCCAGGACGCCAGCGCCAAGGTGGTGATCACCGCGGACGGCGGTTTCCGCCGGGGCAAGCCGTCGGCGCTCAAGCCGACGGTGGACGAGGCGGTGGCGAACTGCCCGTCGGTGGAGCACGTGCTGGTGGTCCGGCGCACCGGTGAGGAGGTCGCCTGGTCGGCCAAGGACCACTGGTGGCACGAGACGGTGGAGACGGCGTCGCCGGAGCACGAGGCGCAGGCGTTCGACGCCGAGCACCCGCTGTTCATCCTCTACACCAGCGGCACGACGGCCCGGCCGAAGGGCATCCTGCACACCACCGGCGGCTACCTGACCCAGGCGTCGTACACCACCCACGCCGTGTTCGACCTGAAGCCGGAGACGGACGTGTACTGGTGCACCGCCGACATCGGCTGGGTGACCGGGCACTCCTACATCGTGTACGGCCCGCTCTCCAACGGCGCCACCCAGGTCATGTACGAGGGCACGCCGGACACCCCGCACAAGGGCCGGTTCTGGGAGGTCGTCGACAAGTACAAGGTGACCATCCTGTACACCGCGCCGACGCTGATCCGCACCATGATGAAGTGGGGCGAGGACATCCCGGCCGGGTACGACCTGTCGTCGCTGCGCCTGCTCGGCAGCGTCGGTGAGCCGATCAACCCGGAGGCGTGGATCTGGTACCGGCAGCACGTCGGGCGCGGCGAGCTGCCGGTGGTGGACACCTGGTGGCAGACCGAGACCGGCGCCATCATGATCTCGCCGCTGCCCGGTGTGACCGAGGCGAAGCCCGGCTCGGCGATGAGCCCGCTGCCCGGCATCGTCGCCGACGTGGTCGACGACCAGGGCCAGTCGGTGCCGAACGGCGGCGGCGGGTACCTGGTGCTGAAGGAGCCGTGGCCGTCGATGCTGCGGACGATCTGGGGCGACGACAACCGGTTCCTGGAGACGTACTGGTCCCGGTTCGGCGCGGGCGCGAACACCGGCGACGAGTGGGTCTACTTCGCCGGTGACGGCGCCAAGAAGGACGACGACGGGCACATCTGGCTGCTCGGCCGGGTGGACGACGTGATGCTGGTGTCCGGTCACAACATCTCCACGACGGAGGTGGAGTCGGCGCTGGTGAGCCACCCGTCGGTGGCGGAGGCGGCGGTGGTCGGCGCGACCGACCCGACCACCGGCCAGGCGATCGTTGCGTTCGCCATCCCGCGCGGCAGCACGGAGATCTCGGGTGACGCGGGCGAGCAGCTCATCGCCGAGCTGCGCAACCACGTGGCGAAGACGCTCGGCCCGATCGCCAAGCCGCGGCAGATCATGCTGGTGCCGGAGTTGCCGAAGACCCGCTCCGGCAAGATCATGCGCCGGCTGCTGCGGGACGTGGCGGAGAACCGGTCGCTCGGCGACGTGACCACGCTCCAGGACTCCTCGGTGATGGATCTGATCTCGTCGGGGATGAGCGGCGGCAAGTCCGACGAGGACTGACCACAGCCCGACCAGGGGGCGGACCGCACTGCGGTCCGCCCCTTCGTCGTACCCGGAATCCGCGCTGGTCGATCGGTGGACCCGAGCTGACCTGATCGGCCAGAGCACTTTTCCACCACTGTCGATGTCGCTGCTTGTCGGTTACGTTCAGCCGCACCGGCGGATTTCGACGAGCGTCAGTGAGACGGCCGGTTCCCCACCATTCTCTACGAACGGAGTGGCATGCTCCCCATGTCGCAGCACAGGGCACGGCGACGCTTACTCGTCGCGCTGCCCGCCATCGCGCTCGCGGCCACGTCGCTGACCGTGACGGGCAGCGCGGCGGCTCAGCCGGCCCGATCCGCACCGGTCACGATCGGGGCGGACGAGCACTACATCAACTACGCCGAGCCCGAGGTCCAGCCGGACACCGGCGGCAAGGAGGTCAAGGGCCGCGACGGCGTCTTCTCCTCGCCCGCCGACGAGGCCCGCGCCTACGACCGCAAGTACGCCGGGGGCAACCCGGTCGCCGCCCGCGAGCTGGCCAAGCTGGAGGCCAAGTCCATCCGGACCGGTCACAGCCCGCGGAAGATCAAGAAGGCCAAGAGCACGCAGACCGCCAAGCTGCTGACGCTGCTCGTCGAGTTCAACGACAAGGCCAACGACGACTTCACGAACGTGATGGTCCCGAAGACGGTGTTCGAGGACCGCACCTGCGTTCCCGGCACCGTGCAGAACGGGCCGCGGCACAACACGATCCCGAACCCGGCCACGCTGCCGCACAAGGACAACAACTCGATGTGGGTGCCGGACTTCTCCCCGGCCCACTACGACAAGATGCTGTACAGCAAGAAGGGCATCACCGAGCGGGTCCGCAAGGACCTGAAGGGGCCGGACGGCAAGCCGGGCATCAGCCTCGCCGGGCGGACCATGCACAACATGTACCTGGAGATGTCCAAGGGCGCGTACACCGTGGACGGGCAGGCCAGCCCGTGGATCACGGTGCCGCACTCGGAGGGCTGGTACGCCGCCTCACGCTGCTTCCAGGACGAGAACGGCAACTGGGTCGCCGGGCGTGAGCAGTCGATGAACGGCCACCCGGACAACCCGCAGGGCGCGGGCCGGCTCGCCACCGACGCGATCGACGCGCTGGCCGCCGCCGACCCGAACTTCCCGTGGGCCGACTACGACATCGAGGACCAGAGCGACCGCGACGGCGACGGCAACTACCACGAGCCGGACGGCGTGATCGACCACCTGGTGCTGGTGCACGCCAACCAGGGCAAGTCCCGTGGCGGCGGCGACGTCGGGATCTACTCGGTCTGGGCGCACTCCTCGACCGTGACCGGCGGCTACACGATCCCGGGCACCAACCTGAAGGTGTCGAACTACATCGTGCAGCCGGAGGACGCCGGCGTCGGCGTCTTCGCCCACGAGTTCGGGCACGACCTGGGCCTGCCGGACCTCTATGACACCTCCGGCAACGCCGACTCCGACGTGGACTTCTGGGACCTGATGGCGTCCGGCTCGCACTCCGGCGAGATCTTCCAGGCGCTGCCCACCCACATGGGTCTCTGGGACAAGTGGGTGCTGGGCTGGGCCGAGCCGAAGACGTTCGGGCCGGGCGACCGGGCCAAGCTGGTCAACCTCGGGCAGACGTCGCGTACGCCGGTAGGCACCGAGGACGGCATCAAGATCGATCTGCCGGACAAGGTGATCTCGCTGGCCACGCCGCACAGCGGCGGGAACATGTGGTACTCCGGCGCCGACCAGAACTGGGCCGACGTCAAGCTCAGCCGCACGGTGACCGTTCCGAACGCCGCTGACGCGAAGTTCTGGATGTGGAACAACTACGTCATCGAGGCGGACTGGGACTTCGGCTTCGTCGAGGTCTCCACCGACGGCGGCGCCACCTGGAACGAGCAGAAGGTGTACGCCGAGGGCGGCGCGCTGGTCTCCACGAATGACGGCTACGCCGACCCGAACGGCCGCATGGTCGACTTCGGCAACAAGAAGTACGGCCTGACCGGCAGCACCGGCGGCTGGCGGCACGACTACGTCGACCTGTCGTCGTACGCCGGGCAGACCGTGCAGGTGCGGCTGCGGTACGCGACCGACGAGGCGTTCGTGGAGCGCGGCTGGTTCGCCGACGACTTCTCGGTGACCGGCGGCGGCGCGACCACGTGGAGCGACGACGTGGAGAGCGGCGCGGCGGGCTGGACCCAGACCGGCGGCACCTTCACCGACACCAGCGGCGCGGGTTGGTACATCGACTCGGGCACGCAGGTGAAGTCGCACTACTACCTCGCCGAGTGGCGTAACTTCGACGGCTTCGACAAGGGCCTGAAGTACACCTACGACACCGTCTACTCGCACGAGGCGTGGAAGGTCGACCGGATCGCGTACAACGCGCCGGGCATGCTGGTCTGGTACCGGGACACCCAGCTCGGCGACGTCAACCACGTCACCGCGCAGATGACCGCCCTGCCCAGCTACGGCGCGAAGGGCGGTCTGCTGATCGTCGACTCGCACAACGACCCGCTGCGCCGCAAGGGCGTCGCGGCCGAGAAGGACCCGTCGGTGCTGAAGAACCTGCCCAGCCGGCCGCAGTCCTCCAACGCCGCGTTCGGCCTGAAGCCCACGTACCCGTTCAAGGAGTGCCTGGAGGCGGCGGACGAGCCGTACAGCGAGTACTGCACGAAGTTCGGCCCGCAGGCTCCGGTGCGTGGCTTCACCGACGCCAAGGGCTGGTACCCGGGCATCGAGATCCGCGACGGCGCCGCGTACGCGCGGGACAACGACGCCTCGGTGGTCATCCCGTCGCGGGGCAACCAGCAGTACACGACCCGGGTGGTGAACCCGGACGGCACGCCGGCGACGGACTACTACGGTTCGACGCTGGGTGGCGGGGCGATCGTGCTCGGCACCGGCAACCCGGGTGACGCGGGCGTCCAGTACGGCGTCTCGATCATCATCAAGCGGGCCGCGAAGGACAACTCGTACGCCCAGGTGTACGTGGTTCCGCCGCGGAGCTGAGCCGTACGTTCAAACCGGAACCGGAATGACCGGAAAATGAGCTGAAGATGCTCGATGGGGGAAGGGTCGGGAGCGCTCGCGCTCCCGACCCTTCCGCGCAGTCGGTTAATCCATGATTGTCACTGCACTCCATGATCGAGACATCGTTGCTGGTCAACGGCTCGGCGACGGGCCGGCGTGTGACGGTGGAAAGCATTCCCAACAAAAAGTTGCTACAAATCGACGCACACATCTTCCCACCAGTCGCAGCAGTGTCTATGTTCACCATTGGTCCCACTAGTGGGACGTTCCACCGGCCCGTACCCCCAGTTGGGCCGGTTCCCTCACACCGGAGGTACCACGTGCGCAAAGTCGCAGTGGGTCTGCTCGGGCTTTCGCTGACCGCGACGGGGCTGGTGGCGGGCACGTCCGCCAGCGCCGCGCCGACGCCGAAGCTGCCGGCCGCCGCTCCGTCGGTGGCCGAGCCTGCGCAGGCTGAGCACGACCTGCCCAACCCGCTCGAGGAGAAGCGGCGCGCGCTGCGCCAGGAAGGCCTCAGCGAGGTCCTGTCCGGCAGGGCGAAGGCCCAGAAGATCAACGGCAGCACCGTCGTCAAGGTCGGCGAGAAGGCTGCCGCCGGTTCCGCGGCGGGCAGGTCCGCCAAGAGCACCAAGGCCGGCAAGGGTCCGACCGAGGACCAGTACATCGAACTCTCCCGCGAGCGGACCGACAAGATCTTCGTCATCCTCGCGGAGTTCGGCGACGAGCGGCACCCGAACTACCCGGACCAGGACACCGACCCGGACACCCCGGGCCCGACCCGGTTCGACGGTCCGCTCCGCAACCAGATCCCCCAGCCCAACCGTGCGGTGGACAACTCCACGGTCTGGCAGGCCGACTACAGCGCCGACCACTACCGGCAGCTGTACTTCGGCACCAACCCGGGCGACGAGTCGCTGAAGCAGTACTACGAGGCCCAGTCCTCGGGTCGGTACAGCGTCGACGGCGAGGTCACCAACTGGGTGAAGGTGCAGTACAACGAGGCTCGCTACGGCCGTTCCGACGGCTACCCGTGCGCCTCGAACGTCTGCACCAACACGTGGGCGCTGGTCCGCGACGCCGCCAACCAGTGGGTCGCCGACCAGAAGGCGCAGGGCCGCTCCGACGCGGAGATCGCCGCGGACGTCAAGGCGATGGACGAGTGGGACCGGTACGACTTCGACGGCGACGGCAACTTCAACGAGCCGGACGGCTACATCGACCACTTCCAGATCGTCCACGCCGGCGGCGACCAGGCCGACGGTGACCCGTACCAGGGTGAGGACGCCATCTGGAGCCACCGGTGGTACGCCTTCGCCAGCGACCAGGGCAACACCGGCCCGGAGAACTTCCCGGCCGGCGGCACCCAGATCGGCAACACCGGCGTCTGGATCGGTGACTACACGATCCAGCCGGAGAACGGTGGCCGGAGCGTCTTCTACCACGAGTACGGCCACGACCTCGGTCTGCCGGACGACTACAACGTGGTCAGTGGTGGGGACAACAACAACGAGCACTGGACCCTGATGGCCCAGAGCCGGCTCGGCGCCAAGAACGACGGCGGCATCGGCGAGCGCGGTGGCGACCTCGGCGCCTGGAACAAGCTCCAGCTCGGCTGGCTCGACTACGAGGTGATCGTGGCCGGCCAGAAGCGCACCCTGGAGCTGGGCCCGCAGGAGTACAACTCCGCCAAGGCCCAGGCCGCCGTGGTGGTGCTGCCGCAGCGGGAGTACACGTTCCAGAACGGCAAGCCGTTCGAGGGTACGAAGCAGTTCTTCTCGGGCAACGACGACGACCTGAACAACACGATGACGCGCACTGTCGACCTCACCGGGAAGACCAGCGCCGCGCTGTCGATGAAGGGTCGCTACAGCATCGAGGCGGACTACGACTACCTGTTCTTCGAGGCGTCCACCGACGGTGGCCAGACCTGGGCCTCGCTGCCCGGTACGGCCAACGGCACCCCGCTGAAGGAGATCTCCCCCGGGCGCTACGCCCTGGACGGCTCCAGCAACAACCAGTGGGTCGACGTCAACATCCCGATGGACGCGGTCGCCGGCAAGGTCGTGCAGTTCCGGCTCCGCTACCAGACGGACGGCGGTGTCTCCGAGGGCGGCTTCTACGGTGACGCGATCACCGTGACCGCCGACGGTCAGACCGTCCTCACCGACGGCGCCGAGGCCGGTGCCAACGGCTGGACCCTCAGCGGCTTCAGCATCGTCGAGGAGACCTACACCCGTAAGTTCGACAACTACTACATCGCCGGCAACCGGTCGTACGTCTCGTACGACAAGTACCTCAAGACCGGCCCGTACTTCTTCGGCTACGCGAACACCCGCCCGGACTACGTGGACCACTACGCGTACCAGGAGGGTCTGCTGATCTCCTACTGGAACCTGCGGTTCGCGGACAACGACACGTTCGCGCACCCGGGTGAGGGTCGGAACATGATCATCGACGCGCACCCGCGGCCGATCTACAACCTGACCGGCCAGCCCTGGCGGGCCCGTGTCCAGGTCTACGACGCGCCGTTCAGCCTGAAGAAGGCCGACTCGTTCACGCTGCACCTCAACAGCCAGCCGCAGTACATCCGCGGCCAGGCGGCGCAGCCGCTGTTCGACGACACCAAGCAGTACTGGTACCCGGAGCTGCCGAACCACGGCGTCAAGCTCCCGGCCACCGGCACCAAGATCAAGGTTCTGGAGCAGAACGGCACCTCGCTGAAGGTCCGCTTCTCCTGACCCACTGATCGACGCACCACGCGATGCCCGGGCGGGGAACCGCCCGGGCATCGCCCTTTCCGGGGAACCCGGCACACCGCAACGGCGTCCCATCCCGGTGACGCCCCGCACCACGCTGCCGGCCGCGTTCGCGACGGCCTTGCCCGCCGGCGCTCGCAGCCGAGACGGAGGATCCGTGTCCGACGACCACCAGCCCGCCACCGGCGACGCGGCCTCGCCCGCCGGTCGCCCCACGCCGCGCTCCGCCGGCGACCTGCCGACCCTTCGCCGGCCCGCCGGCCCGCCGAAGAAGCCGACCGACAACCGGCCGACGGGCGTCGTCGCCGGCTGGATCACCAGGGGCGGGTCCGGGCCGTGCTACGGGCTGATGGACGAGAACGGCACGGAGTACGCGGTGTACGGCCCCAACGCCGGCGAGCTGCGCAAGGGCGACCTGGTCACGCTGCGGCTCACCGCACGGGACCGCTCCGTCGACTGCGGACCCGGCATCCCGATGCGGATCATCGAGGATTGACAGCCGGTAGCGGCGCGTTCACACGCCTCCGGAGCATCGGGGTTCGCGGTTCCGGGTGACCGCCCGGAGAAATCCCTGATCCTCGTCACCTGCGGGGCCGGTAGGTGACCGGCAGCCCTAGGCTGTGCCCCATGACCGACCAGCGCGGCGGACCCGTCGACGAGTCCTGCGTCCTGCCCGAAGGGCCGTGGACGCACCGGTTCGTCGGCGCCAACGGCAGCCGGTTCCACGTCGTCGAGGCGGGCACCGGCCCGATGGTGCTCTTCCTGCACGGCTTCCCCGAGTACTGGTACGCCTGGCACGAGATGCTGCCGGCGGTCGCCGACGCGGGCTTCCGCGCGGTCGCGGTCGACCTGCGCGGTTACGGCGCGAGCGACAAGCCACCCCGGGGGTACGACGGCTACACGCTCGCCGCCGACGTCGCGGGCCTGATCCGGGCGCTCGGCGAACGGTCCGCCACCGTGGTCGGCACCGGCGCGGGCGGGCTCATCGGCTGGACCGCCGCCTCCTTCCACCCGACCCTTGTGCGCCGGCTCGTGGTGCTCGGCGCGCCGCACCCGCTGCGGCTGCGGGCGGCCATCTTCGCCGACCCGCGCGGCCAGTTCACCTCGGCCACCGCGACCCTGAAGTTCCAGCTCCCCCGCTACGAGCACGTGCTGACCCGGGACGACGCCGCCGAGGTGGAGGAGATCCTGCGCCGGTGGGGTGGCCCGCGCTGGGTGTCCGGCTCCGACTTCGCCGACTACGCGCACTGCTGCCGGGTGGCGATGCAGATCCCGCAGGCCGCGTTCTGCGCGATGGAGGGCTACCGCTGGGCGTTCCGCTCGGTGCTGCGGCTGCACGGCTACCGCTTCGTGAAGCTGATGCAGAAGCCGCTGGTCACGCCGACCCTGCAACTGCACGGCGCCCTCGACCGTGCCTCGCTCCCTCGTACCGCCCAGGGCTCCGGCCGCTACGTCACCGCCCCGTACGAGTGGCGGCTGCTCGACGACGTGGGGCACTTCCCGCACGTCGAGGCGCGGGACCTGGTGCTCGGCGAGATCCTGCGCTGGGCGAAGTCCTGACTCAGACCCGCTGCTCGCCCAGGTCGGCCACCTCGGCCGCCGGCGCCCAGCCCTGGTAGACGCCGAAGTCGAACGCCTCCAGCCCCATCGCCTCGGCCACCGGCCAGCGCCCACCGGTGTACTCCAGCCGCAGCCAGCCGTCGTGCTCGGCCAGCACGATGAACGGCTGCCCCTGCCAGGTGCAGGTGGTCCGCACGTACGCCAGATCGTCGACCTCGGCGGCCGACACCACCCGGACGTACCGGCCGGGGCGTACCTCGGTGAAGCCCTCGTCCGGGCCGGGCTGGTACAGGCGGATGTTGTCGCCGTCGGGGCTGGCCTGGTACTCCCGGCCCTGCCAGCGGGCCACGTAGCCGTCGCGGGTCACGCCTCGGCCGCCTTCCGCCACAGCAGCTCGTCGGTGTCCAGCACCGCGACCAGCTTGCTGTCGCCGTCCGCGCCGACCCGCCACAGCTCGGCGCCGTGCGGGAGCCGGGCACTGTCCACCTTGAACTCGGCGATCACGTCGCTGCTCTCCCCCGGCGCGAAGCCGTTGCCACGGAACGGGGGCCGCTCGATCACCCAGCCCTCCATCGCCCGCATCGCCGTCTCGGTCGGACCGCCGTACGGGATCCGGTAGAGGCTCGGCCGGTAGGCGGGCCAGCGCAGCAGGTAGATCTCCTCGTCGTCCGGGGAGAACGGCGAACCCGGGTGGCCGAGCCCGAGCGCCCGGTACAGCTCCGCCGGGGTACGCAGGTGCGCCAGCTCCCCGGCCCGGTGCACGAAGCCGGAGACCCGGTCGTAGCCACGCTCCAGGTAGTACGCGAGCTGGCTCGCCGCGATCGCCTTCTGCATGGTCACCGGCCGGTTCGCGGCGATGGTGGGCGCCTCCGGGCGCTGTCGTTCCGCGGACTGCGGCGCGGCGGCCGGCTCCGGATCGTCGCCGAGGCCCACCTCGGCCGCCCAGTTGGCGAGCGCGAGGACCTGCTCCCCCGGGTACGTCGCACCGACCGGGCTGCCCGGGTTGACCCGGAACGACCACGCCACATCCGGCCACCTGCGGATGAGCTGGACGAACTTGACCCGTACCGTCTCGACCTGGCCCTCGGTGTGCTCGGCCAGGCGTTCCGGCGAGGTGTAGACCGAGACGCACCGCTCGCCGTCGACCCGGTCGGCGTGCCAGACGAAGCCGGGGTCTCCCGGCCGGCTGCCGGCGGCCGAGTCGGGCGCGACCGGCAGCAGCACGCGGGCCAGCAGCAGCGTGGTGAGGAATCCGTCGGTGCTGCCGCTGCCCGCGGCGGCCAGCAGGTCTTCCTCGACGTCGTTCGCCGGTACGAAATCGGCGGCCGGTCCGTCGTCGGACGGCGGGACGTCCGGCGCCGCGGGCGCTGCGGGCTCCGGTGTGGACAGCGCTTCGGTCGGGTCGTCGGAGGCGAACAGCGACGTGGTGACCGCTTCGTCGGCGGTCGCCGGCTCGAAGAGGGACACGGTCGGCTGGTCCGCCGGCACGTGGCCGGACAGCGACACGGTCGGCTCGGCCGAGACCGGACCGGTCAGCGGGGCGGTGAGGTCGTCCGGCACGGGCAGCGCTGTCGTCGGCTCCGCCGAGACCGGATCGAACAGCGACACCGTCGGTTCGGCCTCCGCCGAATCGAACAGCGACACCGTCGGCTCGGCCGACGCCGACGGCGTGAACAGCGGCGCGGTGACCTCGCCCGCCGGGGCCGGCGACTCGAACAGTGACGTGTTGGGCTCGGCCGCCGGCGCGGGCGACACCGTCGGCTCGGCCCCGGCCGGACCCGACAGCGACACGGTCGGCTCGGCCGACGGCGACGGCGTGAACAGCGGTGCGGTGACCTCCGCTGCGAGGGCCGACGGCTCGAACAGTGACGTCGTCGGCTCGGACGACGACGCGAACGACACCGTCGGCTCGGCGGGCGGCGTGCTCCGGTCGGGCGTACCGGTGGCGTCGAGACGGGTCGGCGCCGGCTCGGCGAGGTTCACCGTGTCGTCGGCGACCGGCGCCGCGGAGAGCGGCATCGTCGGGTCGGTGGTGCCGGCCCACGGCGTGGTCGCGTCCTCGGCCGGCTCCGGACGTATCGGGCCGGCCTGCTGCGCGGACCAGAACGGCGCGGGCTCGGTCAGGTCGCGGGCCTCGATCACGGTGCCCTCGATGACGATGGGTGTGAAGTCGCGGCGCGGCGCGGGCGGCGCGGAGACCGGCTCGGCGATCGACGGGGGCAGTTCCTCCACCGGCTCGGCGAGCGTCTCCCACCGCACGGTCTCGCCCTCGGTGCCGTCCGGTGCGGCACCCCACCCGTCGGCGGCGGCCGGTCCGGCGTTCGCTGTCGTAGCCGGTCCGGCGTGCGTCACGGTGCCCGGTCCCGCGTGCGCGGCCGGGCCGGCGGGCCGCCGGGGCAGCGTCTCGGTCGCGTCCTCGGCCGGACGGGTCGGCCGGAACGCCTGGGTAGCCTCCTCCGACCGGGACGTCGGCGGCGGCTCGTCCGGTTGCGCCGGGAACGCGTGGGTCGGGCCCTCGCGTACCGGCTCGTTCAACGGCCGCCGCCGTGGGAACGGCTGCCCGCCGGCGAACCGGGTCGGCGGGGTGGCCCGGTCACCGGCCCGGCGCGACGGGTCCAGCGACGACGGGCGCCGCGCCGATCGGCCACCGGACGAGGGCTCGAAGAAGGAGCGGGACGGCGGCGGCACGGAGGTCGCCGGTGACTCGTCGGGCGGCGCCGCCGGGGCGGCGGCGAAGGGGTCCGGCTCGTCCGGGCGGCGGCGCAGGTCGGTGAGCCAGCCGTCGAGGGCGTCCGTATCGGGCTCGGCACCGGGGGCGGTCCGGCTCGGGACGTCGTTGTCCGGTGCCCGGCGGCGGGGCGGCACGGTGGGCAGCCGCCGTCCCAGGACCGAGGCGGCCCGCATCGGCACCGTGGACGGCTCCTCGCCGCCCATCAGCCGCTCGGAACGGCCCGGCACACCGGCAGCCGGCGGCACGGCCGGGAACGGCACCGCGGGCGGCGGCACGGCGGGAGGCGGCACCACGGGCGGCGGCACCGCGGCCGGGGGCACGGCCGGAGGCGGCACCGCAGGCGGCGGCACAGCGGCCGGCGGAAAGACGGCAGAAGGCACCGGAGCAGGCGTGACGGCGGCCGGCGGGACGGGAACGGCCGGCGGGCGGGGTGCGGGCTCGGGCACCGCGTTGCGCGCCCCCCGGGTGGCGTTCTCCACCCGTTCTAGCCGGGCGCGGGCGCCCATGGTGCGGCCGGGAAGCCGGATGTCGCCCCGGGAGAGCTGGGCCACGTACCAGGCGGGCAGGTAGCCCTCGATCGGCAGGCCGGGGTTGACCGCCAGCCACCATTCGGGGTTGGGCCATCCGGCCGCCAGGTCCGGGTAGGGGACGCGACGGGTCGGCCCCGCGTTCTCCCCCAGGCTCGCGCGCAGCGCGGCGGCCGACGTGAAGGCCAGCACGTGGGTCCGGCCCCCGGCGGTCCAGGTGCCCCACCCGGCGGACGGCCCGCTCGCGACCGGAAGCAGGAGATCGACGCGCGTCAGCACGCGGAAGTACTGCTGCTGGTCCTGCGCGCGCAGCGCGTCCCGCATCGCCACCTCGGCCTCGGTGGCCGGCTCCCATCCGGTCACGGCCACCTCTCCTTCCGCGAACAGGCCACAGGCATCGCCTACAACCTACAAGGTGGCAGCAAGATCAGGACTTCTGGCCATCGACGGGCGGCCCCGGACTGAGCGAGGCGCTAACATCCCGTTCCGGAGCCGACACGTTACGGAGGTCATCGATGCCTCGGCCAGTCGCGTACCCCGCCGTGGCCGCCCTGGCGACGCTCCTCGTCACCGCATCGCCGGCCGCACCGGCGGCGGCCCGCGCGCCGGCCGGCTGCGCCAACCCGCCCGCGCCGGCCCGGACGGTGGCGGACCAGCCGTGGCCGCAGCAGCGGTACGCACCGGACCGGCTCACCCCGCTCGCGACCGGCGCCGGAGTGGTGGTCGCGGTGGTCGACTCCGGAGTGGACAGATCCCATCCGCAGCTCGCGGGCCGCGTACTCGACGGCTCCGACTTCCTCGACCGGGGCGGGGACGGCACCCGGGACTGCGCCGGGCACGGCACCGGGGTGGCGAGCATCATCGCCGCCGCCCCGCAGCCCGGCGTCGCGTTCCGCGGCCTCGCGCCGGACGCGCGCATCCTGCCGGTACGGGTGAGCGAACAGCAGGTGGTCGAGGGGCGGGAGTCGGGGCGTACGGTCGACGCGGCCGGATTCGCCCGCGCCATCCGCTGGGCCGTGGACCACGACGCCGACGTGCTCAACCTCTCGGTCGTGCTGTACGCGGACGACCCGGCGGTACGCGCCGCCGTCGCCTACGCGGTGCGCCGGGACGTGGTGGTCGTGGCCGCAGCCGGGAACCTGCACGACAACGGTGATCCCCGGCCCTACCCGGCGGCGTACGACGGGGTGCTCGGCGTCGGGGCGATCGGGCGGGACGGGACACGCTCGGCGTTCTCGCAGACCGGCGCCTACGTGGACGTGGTCGCCCCCGGCAGCGAGGTGCTGATGGCGGCGCCCCGGGCGGGACACCAGCGGGCCGAGGGGACCAGCTACGCCACCCCGTTCGTGGCCGGCACGGCGGCGTTGCTGCGTCAGTACCGGCCCCGGCTGAGCGCGGACGAGGTGACCGCGCGGATCGTGGCCGCCGCCGACCCGGCACCGGGGCGGGACGCGGGCTACGGCGCGGGGGTGCTGAACCCGTACCGGGCGGTGACCGAGTCGGCCGGTGCGGCGGATGCCCGTACCCGCCCGGGTGCGGTGCTTCCCGCCGACCGGCCGGGGCCGGCCGCGCTGGCCCGGCAGTCCCGCCGGGAGACGGCTCGGGACCGGGCGCTGCTGGCGGCGGCCGTGGCGGGCGGGGCGGTGGCGCTCGTGGCGGCACTCGCCCTGGTGCTGCCGCGCGGAGCACGCAGGCGGTGGCAGGCGGCCGCGACGGACGCTCCGAGATGACCGGCGCCATCGCACGGCCCGGGTCAGCTGCCCGGGCCGTGCGGCGTCGCTTCACTGGAACAGGTTGGCGTTGCGCTTCTCGGTGTCCAGGTAGTCGGTCGCGGAGTCCTCCACCGCGAGCTTGATGTCGCGCAGCATCGCCTGGAGGTCCTGCGAGGCGGCCCGCCACCGGGACTGCCGCACCTCGTACGCCTCGCGGGCCTCGCCGTTCCAGCCCGCCACCAGCGGGGCGGCGTCGCGTTCGAGCTGACCGAGCTGGCTCTCCAGGGTGGACAGCGCCCGTTGGATGTCGGCGCCCGCCTGTTGCAGGGCGGCGAAGTTGACGACCAGCACACCGTGCTCCATGGGTTCGATCCTTCCGGTTGTCAGAGCGGCAGCTGGATGCCGCGGTTGGTGCCCGCCACCCGGCCGGCGGCCTCGGTGTCGGAGGCGTCGTACTGGCGGCCGGCCGTGCGGATCGCGGTGGCGGTCTCGCGCAGCGCTCGTTGCAGGGCGGCCTGGTCCTGTGCCCACTGCTGCTTGACCTGCGCGAACGAGCGCCCACCGGCGCCGCGCCAGGCCTGCTGCAACACCTCCAGCTCGGCCATCAGGCCGCTGAGCATGGTCTGGAGCGACTGATCGACCTGCTCGAACTTCGCGGCGGTCTGCTGCATCACCGCGGCTTCTGCCTGGGTCTGGGACATCCCGGACGTCACCTCGTCTCCTCGGTCGTGGCTGGCCACCGAGTGACCACCGTGGACTCGTCGGTGGGCGCCCGGGGCCGGTGGAGGGGAAGCCTGGCGGCGGCGGACACGCGACTCGACGATTTCGTCGCTGACGGTAGCCGTCCGACTCCGGTTCTGCTACCCCTTCGGGCTCCCCTGTGGACAACTCGCCCACTACGATGAGCCACGACTACGTCACGCGGAGGCCCGGCGAGGAGGTGCGGTGACCGCGAGCACGTCCGAGCGGCCCGCGTCCGTTCCGGTCCGCACACCACAGTGGACGACCCGCCCGGCCGCGCGGCTGCGCGCCGGCCAGATCGTGGCGACCCAGGTCGCGGTCGCTGTGCTGATCGCGACCGCCGGGCGGGGGGTCGTACCGACAGCCGTCGCGCTGCTGTCGGCGGCCCTGCTGCTGCCGGCCGCGTGGGTCCGGGTGCACGGCCGGTGGCTGCACGAGTGGCTCGTCGTCGCCGCGGCGTACCTGACCAGGCGGCGCGCCCTGCCGGCGGCGGCCGATCCGGCGGCGCTGCTGGAGCTGCTCCGGCCGGGCTCGGTGGTCGGCGCGACGGAGGCGTCCGGCGGTGCGGCCGTGCTGCACGACGCCGCCGGCCTGACCGCGCTGCTGGAACTGGGTGACCCGGACGACCTGCTCGGCGACCACGCGCCCGAGCTGCCCGCGCCGTTCGACCTGCTTCCCCCGGCCGCCCCGGACGCCCCCGCGATCCGGTTGCAGCTGGTGTTCTCGTCGTCGCCCGCACCCGCGCCGTCGGTCGCGGGCGGCCCGGCCGGTACGTCGTACCGCCAGCTCACCGACGGCCGGGTCGCCGGGCGGACCCGCGTGGTGCTGGCCGTCCAGGTGCTGCGCGCCGACGGCTGGCCGGACGAGGACCTGTTGCGGGCCCTGTCCGGCACTCTGCGGCGGCTCGTCCGCCGGCTCGACCCGCTCACCGCCCGGCCGCTGGGCGGTGACGCGGCACCGCGGGTGATCGCCGAGCTGGCCCATCACGAGCCGGGTGCCCCGGTCCGGGAGACCTGGCCGCTGCTCA
Organism: Micromonospora sp. CA-248089; assembly: GCF_050948515.1. Taxonomy (NCBI): domain Bacteria; kingdom Bacillati; phylum Actinomycetota; class Actinomycetes; order Micromonosporales; family Micromonosporaceae; genus Micromonospora; species Micromonospora sp. CA-248089. Next base: position 403,542 of record NZ_CP192016.1, on the reverse strand, counting down.
CAGTGGGTGGTTTGGCGCAGGCCACCTGGCGACTGCGCCGATGGCCCGATCCGCGCGGCGAGGCCGCCCGAGGGCTGCTGGGACGGCTGCTCGCCCTCCCGGCCACCGCCACCACCGTCGCGCTGACTGTCGGTCCGCGCATCGGCCCGGCACCGGTTCCGGCCGAGCTGGCGGTACGGGTCGCGGCGGGCAGCGCGGCCGAGCTGTCGACCGCGGAACGCACGCTGCGCCGGGTCGCCGGTGACGTCGGCGGCGAGCTGCGCCGGCTCGACGGTGAGCACCTGGCCGGGTTGGCCGCCACGCTGCCACTGGCGGTGACCGGCGGCGCCGCGCCCCCGGCCGGGTCGCCCCCGCCCGTGCTGGATCTGCCCTCGGCCGCCGCCGGCCTGATGGTGGGCGCGAACCGGCACGGCGCGGCGCTCACCGTCCGGCTGTTCCGGCCGGCCACGACCCGGGTGCTGCTGGTCGGCGGCGTGCCCGCGGCGCAACTGCTCGTGCTGCGGGCGCTGGCGCTCGGCGCGCGCGTGGTGGTGCAGACCGGCCGTCCCCGGTTCTGGGAGCCGTTCGTGCGGGGTGTCGGGACGGTCGGCGGCGGCGTACCGCTGATCCCGCCGGGCCGTCCGATCGGTGGCGCGCCCGGCTCGCCGCTGTGCCCGCTGCTGGTGGTGGTGGACGCCGGCCCGGTGCCGCCGGAGGCCGGACCGGCCGCCGCCTGGCAGTCGGTGCTGGTCGTACGCGACGAGCTGACCCCGGCCGACACGCAGGCGCTGGCCCGCGCCGACCTGGCGATCCTCCAGCCGCTCGACCCGGACGAGGCCGCGCTGGCGGGCGCGGCGCTGGGCCTGGGCGGCTCCGCGGAGTGGCTGACCCGGATCCGCGACGACATGGTGGCGGTGGTCAACCGGCGGGCCCTGCGCTGGGCGCTGCTCTCGCCCACACCTGTCGAGTCGCAACTGGTCGGTCGCCCGGCCCGCCACTGACGAGCCGCACCGCCGCGTACCAGGTCGAGCCTTCCGCTGGTGGTACGGCCGTGGCACGATCCCGGCCATGGATTTCCTGAAGGGTCTTCTGATTCGCGTGGGCTCGACGGCGGTGGCGTTCTGGCTCGCCACCCTGCTCATCCCCGGCATCTCGCTCGACTCCGACTCGGCCACCGAGACGGTGATCACGCTGGTGCTCGTCGCGGTCATCTTCGGCGTGGTGAACGCGGCGCTCCAGCCGATCATCAAGACCGTGGGGTGCGGCTTCTACCTGCTCACCCTCGGCCTGATCGCGCTCGTGGTGAACGGCCTGCTGTTCCTGCTCACCAGCTGGATCGCCGGTGAGGCCGGACTGCCGTTCCACGTGGACGGGTTCTGGCCGGAGGCGGTGCTGGGCGCGCTGTTCGTCGGCATCGTCACCTGGATCCTCGGCGCCGTCCTCGACCGCGACTGACGCCACGGTCCCGGCCGGGCGCGACGGCGACCGGCCGGGGCCACCAGGAGGGAATTGGCTGGCGGGAGGGCCGGGCGGCGGTACTAGCCTCGGCCTGGTGTTCATCCTGACCCGCGCGGACGGCTACGAGATCAGCACCGACCCGGACCGGATCGACCTGGACCGGGTCCACGCCTGGCTCTCCACCGACGCGTACTGGGCGCTGGGGCGGGAGCGGGAGACGGTGGCGCGCGCGTTCGCCGGCTCGGTCGGCTTCGGCGTCTACCGGCCGGATGACGGGCGGCAGGTGGCTGTCGCCCGGGTGGTCACCGACGGGGCCACGTTCGCCTGGCTCTGCGACGTGTACGTGGACCCGGCCGAGCGGGGTCGCGGGCTGGGCACCTGGCTGGCCGGGGCGGTTCGCGACCACCTCGCCGAGCTGGGCGTACGCCGGATTCTGCTCGCCACGCTCGACGCGCACGGGGTCTACGCGAAGATCGGCTTCCGCCCGGTCGCGGCGGATCGGTGGATGGAGCTGGACCAGCGGGTGACGCCGGTCACCGATAAGGATCAGGACAGTGATCCACCACTTACGGTGGAGCGGTGAACCAGCTCCGGCTCGGCTACCTGTACGGCGTCGGCGCGTACCTGATCTGGGGTTTCTTCCCGATCTATTTGAAGCTGCTGCGCCCGGCCGGGCCGGTAGAGATCCTCGCGCACCGGATCCTCTGGTCGGTGGCGTTCGTGGCGTTGCTGCTGGCCGCCACGCGGCACGCCGGCTTCCTGCGCAAGCTGGCCCGGCGGCCCCGGGCGCTCGCCGGCATCGGGCTCGCCGCCGCGCTGATCGCCGTCAACTGGGGTACGTACATCTACGGCGTCAACTCCGACCGGGTGGTCGAGACGGCACTCGGCTACTTCATCAACCCGCTGGTGTCGGTGCTGTTCGGCGTGCTGGTGCTGCGGGAACGGCTGCGCCGGGCCCAGTGGGCGGCGCTCGGCGTCGGCGCGCTCGCGGTCGCCGTACTCACCGTCGACTACGGCCGCCTGCCCTGGCTGGCGCTCACGCTGGCGTTCAGCTTCGCCGGGTACGGGCTGGTCAAGAAGCAGCTCGCACTGCCCGCCACGGAGGGGCTGTTCGTCGAGTCGGCGGTGCTGGCGCTGCCCGCGCTGGCGTACCTGGGGTGGCTGTCGACGCGCGGCGACTCGACGTTCGGGCACGTCTCGGCCGGGCACACCGCGCTGCTGGTGCTGGCGGGTGCCGCCACCGCGATCCCGCTGCTGCTGTTCGCCGGTGCGGCGAACCGGCTGCCGCTGTCCACTGTCGGCATGTTGCAGTACCTCGCGCCGATCCTCCAGCTCGGCTGCGGCGTGCTGATCTTCCACGAGCCGATGCCACCGGCCCGGCTGGCCGGCTTCGCCCTGGTCTGGCTCGCGCTGGTGGTCTTCACCGCCGACGCCCTGCGCCACTCCCACCGCACCCGCGTAGCCGCCCGCACCTCAGCCACCCCGACCCCTGCCCCCACCCCGTCGCGCTGATCTTGCACTTCCCGCCCCGGCGAAACGGGTGATAACACCCGCGCCGAGGGCCGAAAGTGCAAGATCAACGGGGAGAGGACGGGCGGGCGGCGGGCGGGCTCAACGGAGGTCGTAGGCCAGGACGGGGGAGTTTGTTCCTCGGAGCAGCTCCAGGCGGACCAGTTCACCCTTGGTGAAGCGGGTGACGCCGGAGAAGCGCAGGTCGTCGCCGGGGGCGGCGAGCCAGGAGCCGATCTGCTCAGTCGCGCCGTCCGGGCCGTGCGCCACCAGGCGGAACGTGTACGCCTCCCGATGCCCGGCCCGCCTGTCGTACCCGCAGTGCATGGTGACCTCTGTGCCCCACGGCGTCTCGGTCAGCCCCACCTCGGCGTGCACCGGCACCGTGCCGGCCACCGGCCGCATGGAGGCCAGCGCCACCGGCGGCTTGGACGGTTCGGCGGGCGGCTGCACGAGCCCCACGCCGACACCGGCGATCACCGCGAGCGCGGCGGCGGCGAGCGCGGTCAGCGCGTACCGTCGGCGGGAGCGGGACCGGTCGCGGCGCTTGCGCTCGCGCGCGGCGTCGAGCAGCGCGGGCACCCGCGACGTCTCCGGCCCGACCTCCAGGAACTGCTCCAGCCCGGCCGGGTCGAGCCGGCCCAGGAGGCCGGGCAGCACGGCGATCTCGGCCACCGCCTCCCGGCACTGCGCGCACCCGGCCAGGTGCCGCTCGTAGGCGACGCGCTCCGCCGGAGCGAGGGCGCCGAGCACGTAAGCCCCGTCGTCGTGCGCGAACTCGCAGCGTGTCACCCGGTCACCCCCATCTCGGCCAGCGCCAACCGTAGTGAGCGCAGCGCGTAGTGGGTACGCGACTTCACCGTTCCCGGTGGTACGCCCAGCCGCGCCGCCGCCTCCGCCACCGAACGCCCCTGGTAGAAGCACTCGACGAGCACTTCCCGATGGGTCGGGCTGAGCCGGTTGAGCGCCTCGGCGACGGTCCACGCCTCCACCGCGCGCTCGGTCTCGTCGACCGTCTCCGCGGTCTCGGGCAGCTCGTCGGTGTACACCTCGCCGACACGGGCCGAGCGCCGCCGCCAGGCGTCGATGGCGAGGTTCCGTGCGGTGGTGAACAGCCAGGCGCGTACCGAGCCGCGTCGCGGGTCCAGCGACTCGGGGTGCCGCCAGGCGCGCAGCAGCGTCTCCTGCACCAGGTCCTCGGCCCGGGGCCGATCGCCGTTGACGAGCCGCAGGGCGTGCGCGTACAGCGCGTCGGCATGCTCGTCGTGCAGCGCGCGCAGCAGCTGGGCGTCGTGGTCACTGATGGCGGTACCTCGCTTCCGGCGGCGGGGAAACCGGCGATGCGTTCGCCCTTCCATACGTGCCGTGACGCCGAACGGTTCATCCGCAGGTCAGCGCGGAGCTGTTCACGTCCGGTTCAGATCCGGGCCGATCGCCGCTCACCGTGCCCTGGCAGCGTCCGGCGGGTGAGCGCGCGGGCCTCCTCGTCCGTGCGCATTCCCCCACGTCCGATCAGGAGGCTCCACCCCATGAGCGACCGGCCTCGCCTGCTTCCGCTGCTGGGCGGCACCCGCCACGGCAGCCGCGACGCGATGACCTGTCTGTACCGGTGCGGCAACGCGTGCGACCACCCGGTGCCGAACCCGACCGACAACCCGTACTTCGGGGACGTGGTCGGCACCGAGATCTCCCGGCGCGGCGTGGTCCGGGCCGGCGCGGTCGGCGCGCTGGTGCTCGGCTTCGGCGGCGCCGCCGCGGGCGCGCTCGCCGGCGCGGCACCGGCCGTCGCGGCGCCCGCCGCACCGCCCGCGCCCGGCGGCGGCCCGGTGCCTCCCGCCGATCCGGGCAACGGCAAGCTGACGTTCAAGCCGATCCCGCCGAACAAGCTCGACACCCTCGTCGTCCCGAACGGGTACGACCACTCCGTGGTGATCCGCTGGGGCGACGAGGTCGTGCCCGGTGCGCCCGCGTTCAGCCTGGGCCGGCAGACCGCCGCCGCCCAGTCCCAGCAGTTCGGCTACAACAACGACTTCGTCGGGGTGCTGCCGATCGACCGTCGGCGCGCGCTGCTCGTGGTGAACCACGAGTACACGAACGAGGATCTGATGTTCCCCGGCTTCACCGGCCAGGACGCGCTGACCGTCGAGCAGGTGCGGGTGGCGATGGCCGCGCACGGCATGTCCGTGGTCGAGCTGGAGCGGGTGGAGAACACCGGGCAGTGGCGGCCGGTACGGCGTGGCCGGCGCGAGTACAACCGGCGGGTCACGGCGCTGGCCACGAAGTTCGAGCTGACCGGCCCGGCGGCCGGCTCGGCCTGGCTGCGTACCGCCGCCGACCCGAAGGGCCGGACGGTGATCGGCACGCTGAACAACTGCGCCGGTGGCGTGACCCCGTGGGGCACCGTGCTCTCCGGCGAGGAGAACTTCAACCAGTACTTCGTCGGCGGCGACGGCGTGCCGGAGGAGCAGAAGCCGAAGCTGACCCGGTACGGCATCCCGACCGACGTGCGCTACCCGAGCGGCAGCCGCAAGTGGGAGCGGGCGGACGAGCGTTTCGACCTGGCCCGGCACCCCAACGAGGCGAACCGGTTCGGCTGGATCGTCGAGATCGATCCGTTCGACCCGCAGGCCAAGCCGCGCAAGCACACCGCGCTGGGCCGGTTCAAGCACGAGGGCGCGAACGTGATCGTGGCGCGCAACGGCCGCGTGGTCGCGTACATGGGCGACGACGAGCGTTTCGACTACCTCTACAAGTTCGTCTCGGACAAGAAGTTCATGCCGGGGAAGTCGTCGGTGGCCCGACGGCACAACCTGACGCTGCTGGAGTCGGGCACGCTCTACGTCGCGAAGATCGAGGGCGACAGCCCGGCCGCCGAGATCGACGGTTCCGGCACGCTCCCGGCCGACGGCGGGTTCGGCGGCCGGGGCCGCTGGATCAAGCTGGTCAGCGGCAACCGCTCGTACGTCGACGGCATGACCGCCGCCGACGTGCTCACCTTCACCCGGCTCGCCGGTGACAAGGTCGGCGCGACCAAGATGGACCGTCCCGAGGACGTCGAGCCGAGCCTGCTCACCGGCAAGGTCTACGTGGCGCTGACGAACAACAGCGACCGCGGCAAGGCCGGCAAGGCGCCCGCCGACGAGGCGAACCCGCGCAACAGCAACCGGCACGGGCAGATCCTGGAGCTGGTCGAGGACCGCGGCGACAACACCGCGGAGACCTTCGCCTGGTCGCTGCCGATCGTCTGCGGCGACCCGGCTGACGCCTCGACCTACTTCGCCGGGTACGACAAGACCAAGGTCTCGCCGATCTCCTGCCCGGACAACGTCGCCTTCGACGCCACCGGCAACCTGTGGATCTCGACCGACGGCAACGCGCTGGGCAGCAACGACGGCCTGTTCGCCACTGCCGTCGAGGGTCCGGAGCGGGGCCACCTGAAGCAGTTCCTCACCGTGCCGCTCGGCGCGGAGACCTGCGGCCCGTTCATCACCGGCGACAACCGCTCGGTGTTCGTCGCGGTGCAGCACCCGGGCGAGGTCACCGGCGCGTCGGTGGAGAACCCCGCCTCCACCTGGCCGGACGGCGACTTCGCCAAGCCCGGCGTGGTGGTCACCTGGCGCCTCGACGGCGGCCCGGTCGGCAGCTGACCCACCCCGGGGGCGGTCCGGCGCCGGCCCGCCCCGCGAGGGGCCGCCGACCCACCAGGTCGGCGGCCCTTCGTCAGTTCTCGGAGGCGATCCCGTCGGCGATGGCGCGCGCGGCGGTGAGCAGTTTCGCGCGGACCACCCGGGCCGAGGTCATCATCTCGCCGGCCGGCAGCGCGCACGCCAGCACCACCCGGCGCTCCATGTCCTTGTCCGGGGCGACGAGCACCGCCGCGCACGCCACGCCCTGCCGGAACTGCCCGAGTTCCAGCTGCATCCCGCGCCGGTCACCGGCGGCGAGGTCCGCCTCGAACGCCTCGACGGTGGTGAGGGTGGCGGTGGTGAACGGGCGCATGCCGTACTCGCGCAGGTAGCGGAAGCGCTGTTCGGTGGTGAGCGTGGCGAGCAGGCTCTTGCCCAGCGCGGTGGCGTGCGCGCCCTCGTCGAAGCCCGGCACCAGGTCTTCCAGGTAGGGCGAGCGCGGCCCTTCGGCGGACGCGGTCACCGCCACCTGTCCGCCGACGAAACGGCCGAGGTAGTGGCTCCAGCCGGTGTCCGACGCCGCGCGGCGCAGCGCCTCGCCCACCGCCGGCGGTCCCCGGAACGCGGTGACCAGCTCGCGGTAGCGGTCGGCCACCTCCAGCCCCACGATGTACGTCCCGTCCTCGCGCCGTATCACGTAGCCCTCGTACGCGAGCGTGCGCACGAGGTGGTACGTGGTGGCCACTGTCAACTCGCAGCGCCGGGCGATCTGCTTCACGGTGAGCCCTCTCGGCGCACGGCCGACCGACTCGAGCACTCGAAGCGCGCGGGACACGCTTCGGATCAGGTCCGAAGGTTCCGCCAGGGGGTCGCGCACAACCACCTCCGCCGCCGGGGACTTACACCATATGAAAAACCGGCCGAGTGCGAAATGCCTGTTCGGATGGAGGATGCCAGAAGACCGGACACACACAGTGTGCCGACGGACACGATGAGCAGCCAAAACGTTCCGGCGTAAGGTGTGCTCGCGATGACCGAAACTGTTTCGCGAACCGACGCGCCGACGGCCCGACACGCCGTCTCCGTGGGCGCCGGCGCCACCCTCACCACGATCGTGTGCGTCCTGCCCGTCTTCCTGGTCGGCGGTCTCGCCGTGCAACTCGCGGACGAACTCCGCTTCAGCCCGGCCGGGCTGGGCCTGGCCGTCTCGATCTACTTCGGCGTGAGCGCGCTCGCCTCGGTGCCCTCCGGCGCCCTGGTCGAGCGCTTCGGCCCGGCACCGGTCGCCCGGGCCGCCATCCTGCTCTCCGCCGCCTCGTTGCTCGCCGTGGCCGGGCTCGCCCGGTCGTACCCGGTCCTGGTGGCGCTGCTGGCCCTCAGCGCCGCCGCCAACGCCCTCGGGCAGCTCGCCAGCAACGCCGCGCTCGCCGAGCACGTACCCGCCCACCGGCAGGGCCTCTCGTTCGGCGTGAAGCAGGCCGCCGTACCGGCCGCCACGCTGCTGGCCGGTCTGGCCGTCCCCACGGTCGCGCTCACCGCCGGCTGGCGCTGGGCCTTCGTGGCGGCCGCCGCAGCCGCGCTGGCCGCACTGCCGGCCGTACCGAGGGCCGGACGGGACCGGCGGGCCCGGACCGCCTCCGGCCGCCGCAACGGCGGTACCGGCCCGCTCGTGGTGATCGGGCTGGCCGCGACGCTCGCCGCCGCGGCGGCCAACGCCCTCGGTACGTTCCTGGTCGACTCGTCGGCGGCGCGAGGGCTCTCTCCCGGCCTGGCCGGCCTGACGCTGACGCTGGGCAGCGTGGTGTGTGTGCTCGCCCGGGTGGGCCTCGGCTGGCTGGCCGACCGGCGCACCGGCGGGCACGTCGGGCTGATCGCCGGGATGCTGCTGACCGGCTCGGTGGGCCTGATCCTGCTCGCGGTGACCGGCTCGGTGCCGCTGATCGCGGGCGTGGTGCTCGGCTTCGGTCTCGGCTGGGCCTGGCCGGGGCTGATGAACTTCGCCGTGGTCCGGCTCCACCCGCAGGCCCCGGCTGCCGCCACCTCGATCACCCAGACCGGCGTGTACGCGGGCGGCTGCCTGGGACCGCTCGGCCTGGGCGCGCTGGCCGACGCGTCCGGTTACCCGGCGATGTGGCTGACGGCTGCCGCAGCGATGCTCCTGGCCGCCCTCCTGATGCTGCTGGGCGCCCGCCTCCTCCGCCCCACCCCGCCCGGCCCGGCCCAGCTGCGTCGATCATGAAGTTGGCGGCGCGACACGCCGTCCCGGAGCCCGTCAACTTCATGATCGACGGAGCGCCAGGGCGGCAGGTGGGGTGCGGGGAGGGGTGGGCCGGTCAGCTGGTGCGGTCGGCGATGTAGTCGCAGAGCGACTCCAGCGCGCGACGCGCCGGGCCCTCGGGAAGCGGGGCCAGCCGGGCCCGGGCGTCCTCGGCGTAGCTGCGCACCGTCTCCCGGGCTCGCTTGAGCGCCGGGGACTCCCGCAGCAGGCCGAGCGCCTCGGCGTGCAGCGCGTCGTCCACCAGCGGGCCGGTGGCCAGGATCTCGCGCAGCCGTACGCTCGCCGCGTCCGCGTCGTCCGAGGCCATCGCGTAGAGCACCGGCAGGGTCGGCACACCCTCGCGCAGGTCGGTGCCGGGCGTCTTGCCGGACTGTTCCGACTCGCTGGCGATGTCCAGCAGGTCGTCGGAGAGCTGGAACGCGACACCGATGATCTCGCCGTACTCGGCCAGGGCCTCGACGTGCGCGGGCGCCGCGCCGCTGAACATGCCGCCGAAGCGGGCCGAGGTCGCGATGAGCGAGCCGGTCTTCTCGGCGACGACGTGCAGGTAGTGCGCGACCGGGTCGGTGTCACGCGGGCCGACCGTCTCGGCGATCTGGCCGTGCACCAGCCGGGCGAACGTGCGCGCCTGCAGGCGTACGGCCTCGGGGCCCAGGTCGGCGGCGATGTCGGCGGCGCGGGCGAAGAGGTAGTCGCCGACCAGGATGGCGACGGAGTTGGTCCAGCGGGAGTTGGCGCTCGGCGCGCCACGCCGCACGGCGGCCTCGTCCATCACGTCGTCGTGGTACAGCGTCGCCAGGTGGGTGAGTTCCATCACCACGGCGGCGGGGACGACCTGGTCGGCGTCCGGGGCACCGAACTGGGCGCCCAGCGCCACCAGCAGCGGACGGAACCGCTTGCCGCCGGCCTCGACCAGGTGCCGGGACGCCTCGGTCACCAGCGGGTCGGCGCTGGCCACGCTCGCCCTCAGGCTCACCTCGACCCGGTCGAGCACGCCCAGCACGGAGGCTTCGACGCGCGGGTCGGCGAGGTGCAGGCCGAGCGCGCCGAACTGACCTGAACGCTCGCCAGCCGGGTTCGCCACGTCCTCAACCATGCCACACCCGTTCGACCTGCTCGTCGAGGGGGATACGCCGGGGGCCGGCACGCCACGGCGTACCGGCCCCGGTGGGATCACCTCTGTCATCTGACGAATTCGGCGGCACCGGTCGTCAGGTCGAGCAGCGGACCGGGCACCACGCCGAGGACCAGCGTGGCGAGCACGCCGATGACCAGCGCGGCCGAGGTGAGCGCCCCCGGCACGGTCACCGTCGGGGTGGACTCGCCCGGCTCGGAGAGCCACATCATCACCACGACCCGCAGGTACGGGAAGGCCAGCACCATGCTGGTCAGCACGCCCGCGATCACCAGCCACGCCTGGTTCGCCTCCAGGGCCGGGCCGAAGACCGCGAACTTGCTGGTGAAGCCGCTGGTCAGCGGGATGCCGGCGAAGGCCAGCAGGATGAACGTGAAGATCGCCGCGAAGAACGGCGAGCGGCGGCCCAGCCCGGCCCAGCGGGACAGGTGGGTGGCCTCCCCGTCGGCGTCGCGCACCAGCGTCACCACGGCGAACGCGGCGAGCACCGAGAAGCCGTACGCGGCCAGGTAGAACATGGTGCCGGAGAGCCCTTCACGGCTCGGGGACAGCACACCGACGAGCAGGTAACCGGCGTTCGCGATCGACGAGTACGCCAGCAGGCGCTTGATGTCGGTCTGGGTGACCGCCAGCACCGCGCCGACCAGCATGGTCAGCACCGCGATCGCGCCGAGCACCGGGGTGAAGTCCCAGGAGGCCCCGGCGAACGCGACGTGGAAGACGCGCAGCAGCGCGCCGAACGCGGCGACCTTGGTGCAGGCCGCCATGAAGCCGGTCACCGGGGTCGGCGCGCCCTGGTAGACGTCCGGCGTCCAGACGTGGAACGGCGCGGCGGCGGCCTTGAACAGCAGGCCGATGGCGAGCAGCGCCATGCCGGCGAACAGCAGCACCGGGCTGGCCGGCGACTCGGTGACCGCGGCGTGCACGGTGGCGAAGTCGACGCCGGCCGTGCGACCCGGGATCCCGGAGGTGAAGCCGTAGATCAGGGCGACACCGAACAGGAAGAACGCCGAGGCGTACGCGCCGAGCATGAAGTACTTCAGCGCCGCCTCCTGGCTCAGCAGACGCCGGCGGCGGGCCAGCGCGCAGAGCAGGTAGAGCGGCAGCGAGAAGACCTCCAGCGCGACGAACATGGTCAGCAGGTCGTTCGCCGCCACGAAGATCAGCATGCCGCCGATCGCGAACGACATCAGCGGGTAGACCTCGGTGGCGCCACCGACGCCCTCGGCCTGCCGGCGGTCCTCCGCCGACTCGGCGGTGACCGCGGCGTGCGCCACGAACGCGCCGCCCCGCTCCACGGTGCGCTCGCCGACGAGCAGCAGCGCCATCACCGCGAGCACCAGGATGGCGCCCTGCAGGAACAGGGTGGGGCCGTCGATCGCGATGGCGCCGCCGATGGTGATCAGCCGGTCGTCGGAGTTCAGGATCACCATGACGATCGCGGCGAGCATCGCCACCAGGGCGAGCCCGAGTTGCACCGCGTTACGCAGGCGGCGCGGCACGAACGCCTCGACCAGGACCCCGAGGAGCGCCGCGCCCAGCATGATCAGGATCGGAGCGAGCGCCGCGTAGTCGATCGACGGCAGCTTGAGCTCGGTCATTTTGCGGCCTCCTGGACGCTGCCGACCTCAGGGGCGGGGTCGGACTTGCCGACGTCCTGCATGGTCGCCTGGACGGCGGGGTTGATGACGTCGGTGACCGGCTTCGGATAGAAGCCGAGCAGCACGATCAGCGCGATCAGCGGCGCGACGACCACCTTCTCGCGCAGGGTGAGGTCGCGGCGCATGCCCTCGACCTCGGTCAGCGCCGGGTTCAGCGTGCCCTGCGTGGTGCGCTGCACCATCCACAGCACGTACGCCGCCGCCAGGATGATGCCCAGCGTGGCGATCACCGCGACCGGCTTGTTGACGGTGAACGTGCCGATCAGCACCAGGAACTCGGAGACGAACGGCGCGGTACCGGGTAGCGCCAGCGAGGCGAGACCGGCGAAGAAGAGCACACCGGCGAGCACCGGCACGAGCTTGCCCGCGCCGCCGAAGTCGCTGATCAGCGCCGAGCCGCGCCGGGCGATCAGCATGCCGACCACCAGGAACAGCAGGCCGGTGGCCAGGCCGTGGTTGAGCATGTAGAGCACCGCGCCGGTGCCGGCCTGGGTGGTGAACGCGAAGATGCCGACGCCGATGAACCCGAAGTGCGCGATCGAGGTGTACGACACCAGGCGCTTCAGGTCGTTCTGGCCGACCGCCAGCAGCGCGGCGTAGATGATGCCGATGACGCCGAGCGCCAGCGCCCACGGCGCGAACCAGCGCGACGCCTCCGGGAACAGCGGGAGGCAGTAGCGCAGGATGCCGAACGTGCCGACCTTGTCCAGCACGCCGACCAGCAGCGCGGCGGCACCGGCCGGGGCCGCCCCACCGGCGTCCGGCAGCCAGGTGTGGAACGGGAAGAACGGCGCCTTGATCGCGAAGGCGACGAAGAAGCCGAGGAACAGCCAGCGGGCCGTGTCGGTGGCGAACTCCGCCTGGCTCAGCGCCTGCCAGTCGAAGGTCTTCCCGCCGACCACCCAGAGGCCGATCACCGCGGCCAGCATGAACAGACCGCCGACCAGCGAGTAGAGGAAGAACTTCACCGCCGCGTACTGCCGCTGGTGGCCGCCGTAGCTGCCGATCAGGAAGTACATCGGCACCAGCATGACCTCGAAGAACACGTAGAACAGGAAGACGTCGGCGGCGGCGAAGACGCCGATCATCGTGCACTCGAGGACGAGCAGCAGCGCGAAGTACGCGGGCACCGAGCGCTTCGACGCCTCGGCGTCGTGCCAGGACGCCAGGATCACCAGCGGCACCAGGATCGCGATCAGCATCAGCATGACCAGCGCGATGCCGTCCACCTCGAAGGTGAAGCTCACGCCCCAGTTCGGGATCCACGGGTACGACTCGCGGAACTGGAACCGGTCACCACCGGCGGAGAAGGCGAACCACATCACCACCGAGAGCACCAGCACCAGCAGCGACCAGCCGAACGCCACCAGCTTGGCCAGGTCCGGACGGCTGCGGGGCAGCAGTGCCACCACCAGGGCGCCGACCAGCGGCGCCACGGTCAGCACCGAGAGGAACGGGAAGTTGGACATTATTCGGCCTTACCTCCGTCGTGACTGCGTGGCCCGCCGGCGGGGGCGGCCGCGTTGAGGTCGATCACGCCAACCACCCCGCCTGGACCGCGAGGAACGCCGCCACCACGAGCAGCGCGCCGGTCAGGATCGAGGTCGCGTACGACCGCACGAAGCCGGTCTGGAGCCGCCGGAGCCGGCCCGAGCCTCCGCCCACGGCGGCGGCCAGGCCGTTGACCAGCCCGTCCACGCCCCGGTTGTCGAGGAACACCAGCGCCCGGGTGAGGAAGATGCCCGGCTTCTCGAAGACCGCCTCGTTGAAGGCGTCCGTGTAGAGGTTCCGGCGGGCGGCGGTGACCACCACACCGGCCGGCTGCGGCTCGGTGGCCGTACCGGAGCGGAACAGGAACCAGGCCAGCCCGGCGCCCAGCACGGTGACCAGCAGCGACAGCGCGGTGAGCAGCCAGTGCGCCAGCACCGGCGCGTGCTCCCCGCTCTCGCCGCCGAGCCCGTTGGTGGCGGTGAGCCAGTCCGGCACGGAGGTGGCGAGCAGGAAGCCCGCGCCCACCGAGCCGATCGCCAGCAGGATCAGCGGGATGGTCATCAGCTTCGGCGACTCGTGCGGGTGCTCGATGTCCTCGGTCCAGCGCTTCGGGCCGTGGAAGGTGAGCACGAACAGCCGCGTCATGTAGAACGCGGTGAGCCCGGCGCCGAGCAGCGCGGCCATGCCGAACAGCCAGGCCGTCCAGCCCTCCCGCTCGAACGCGGCCACGATGATCGGCTCCTTGGAGAAGTAGCCGGAGAACGGGAACATGCCGATGATGGCGAGCCAGCCCATCATGAACGTCAGCCAGGTGACCTTCATGTACTTGGACAGCCCGCCGAAGCGGCGGATGTCCACCTGGTCGTTCATGCCGTGCATGACCGAGCCGGCGCCGAGGAACATGTTGGCCTTGAAGAAGCCGTGCGCCAGCAGGTGCACGATGGCCAGCGCGTACGCCGCGCCGCCGAGGCCGACGCCGAGGAACATGTAGCCGATCTGGCTCACCGTCGACCATGCCAGCACCCGCTTGATGTCGTCCTTGGCCGCGCCGATGATGCAGCCCATCAGCAGCGTGAGCGCGCCGACGCTGACCACCACGAGCTGGAGCGTCTCGTTGGCCGAGAAGATCGCGTTGGAGCGGGCGATCAGGTAGACGCCGGCGGTGACCATGGTGGCCGCGTGGATGAGCGCGGACACCGGGGTCGGGCCCTCCATCGCGTCCGGCAACCACGCCTGCAGCGGGAACTGGCCGGACTTGCCGGCCGCGCCGAGCAGGAGCAGCAGCCCGAGCACCAGCACGGTGGTCGAGGTCATCGAGCCGACCCCGTTGAACACCTCGTCGTACTGGGTGGTGCCGAGCATCGCGAACATGATGAAGATGCCGATGGCCAGGCCGGCGTCGCCGACCCGGTTCATCAGGAACGCCTTCTTGCCGGCGGTGGCCGCGCTGGGCCGGCCGTACCAGAAGGAGATCAGCAGGTACGACGCCAGACCGACGCCCTCCCAGCCGAAGTAGAGCATCACGTAGTTGTTGCCGAGCACCAGCAGCAGCATGGCGGCGACGAACAGGTTGAAGTACGCGAAGAACAGCCGCCGGCCCGCGTCGTGCGCCATGTACTCCACGGCGTAGAGGTGGATCAGGAAGCCCACCCCGGTGATCAGCAGGACGAAGACCGCGGCCAGCGGGTCGAAGAGCAGACCGAAGTCCACCCGCAGGTTGCCGACCGCCATGAAGTCCCAGAGGCTCAGCTCGACCTGCTTGTTCTCCAGGCCGCGGAGCTGGAAGAAGTAGGTGAGCCCGAGCACGAAGGCGGCGCCGATGGCGCCCACACCCAGCCAGTGGCCCCAGCGGTCGGCCCGCTTGCCGAGCAGCAGCAGGATCGCCGCGCTGACCAGCGGGATCGCCACCAGCAGCCAGACACTGCCCAGCATCCCGTCCGCCGTGGCGAAGGTGACGGCTTCGGCTGGCTCAGACTGGGCGATCGTCAGAATCTGTTCCACCACGAGCCCCTCAGTACTTCAGCAGGTTGGCGTCGTCGACGCTGGCCGAGCGCCGGGTCCGGAAGATCGCCATGATGATCGCGAGCCCGACCACGACCTCGGCCGCCGCCACCACCATCACGAAGAACGCCATGATCTGGCCGTTCAGGTCGCCGTTGATCCGGCTGAACGTGACCAGGGTCAGGTTGGCCGCGTTGAGCATCAGCTCGATGCACATGAACAGCACGATCGCGTTGCGCCGGACCAGCACGCCCACGGCGCCGATGGTGAACAGCACCGCCGCGAGGATGAGGTAGTAGTCCGGGGTCATTTGTCAGTCCCCTTCGGTGCGGTCTCCTCGGCCGTCAGCTCACGCACCGGCATGATCTCCGGGATGCTGCGGTCGGTCAGCCGGCCGTCGGGCAGACGGGCCGGGGTGGCCACCGAGGAGGACGTGGCGTAGACACCCGGGCCGGGCTTCGGTCCGGGGTAGTTGCCGGGACGGAACCGCGCCTTCATGGTGGCGATCTGGTCCATCCGGTCCGCCTTGCGCCGCTCCACGTGCGCCAGCACCATCGCGCCGACGGCGGCGGTGATCAGCAGCGCCGAGGTCAGCTCGAAGGCGAAGACGTACTTGGTGAACAGCAGCCGGGCGATGCCCTGCACGTTGCCCTCACCGTTGGCCTCGTCGAGCCCGACCGCCTGGACGCCGTCGAGCGCCCGGTAGAGGCCGGTGCCCACCAGACCGGCGAAGCCGAGCCCGAGGACCACTGCCGCGACCCGCTGGCCGCGCAGCGTCTCGATGAGCGAGTCGGACGCGTCCCGGCCGACGAGCATCAGCACGAACAGGAACAGCATCATGATCGCGCCGGTGTAGACGATGATCTGCACCATGCCGATGAACGGCCCGGCCTGGAGCACGTAGAACACGCCCAGGCAGAGCATGGTCAGCACCAGCCAGAGCGCGGAGTGGACCGCGTTGCGGGCCCACACCATGCCGATCGCCCCGAGCAGGGCCAGCGGCGCGAGGATCCAGAAGGTGACCTCCTCACCCCCGGACACCTGGCCGGCGGCGGCGAGCACCGTAGCCGAGGTCATGCCTTGCCTCCCTTGCCCGCCGCGGCGGCGGACCGCTGCTCGGCCTGCTCGGCGCCGGGGAAGGTCACACCGGGGTGCTCCTCCACCTGGTACCGGCCGGGGCCCATCGGCGAGCGCTCGGCGCCGGCCGAGGTGCCCGGGTTGGTGAGCGCGCCGACGTAGTAGTCCTTCTCGCTGTCGCCCAGCCGCATCGGGTGCGGCGGCTGCTCCATGCCTTCGAGCAGCGGCGCGAGCAGCTGCTCCTTGGTGAAGATCAGGTCCTGCCGGTTGTCCCGGGCCAGCTCGTACTCGTTGCTCATGGTGAGCGAACGGGTCGGGCAGGCCTCGATGCAGAGCCCGCAGAAGATGCACCGGGCGTAGTTGATCTGGTAGGTGCTGGCGTACCGCTCACCCGGGGAGAAGCGCTGCTCCTCGGTGTTGTCGCCACCCTCCACGTAGATCGCGTCGGCCGGGCAGGCCCAGGCGCACAGCTCGCAGCCGATGCACTTCTCCAGCCCGTCCGGGTGCCGGTTGAGGATGTGCCGCCCGTGGTAGCGCGGCGCCGAGACCGGCGGCTTGAACGGGTAGTCGGTGGTGACGACCTTCTTGAACATGTGCGAGAAGGTGACACCGAAGCCCTTGAACGTTCCGGTGATCGCGCCCACGTCACACCTCCCTGGAGTCCGGGCCGGCGACGACGTTGGCCGGCTCCCGCTCGGCGAGCACGCGCTTGGTACGCGGGCTCGGCGGAACCTGAAGATCCATCGGCGGCAGCGGGAAGCTGCCGTACGGCCGGGTGTCCGCCTGCTCCTGGAGCGACGGCTTCAGCTCCTTCTTCCGCGACGGCCAGAAGAGCGTGATCAGCAGCAGCACGCCCGCGCCGACGGCGGTGACGAGCAGCCGGTCCCGGGCCTGCCAGTCCTCGATCGAGCGCAGCCCGGCGAGCACCATGATCCAGACCAGGTTCAGCGGCAGCAGCACCTTCCAGCCGAAGCGCATGAACTGGTCGTACCGGAGCCGGGGCAGCGTGCCGCGCAGCCAGACGAAGACGAACACCAGCAGGATGACCTTGCCGAAGAACCACAGCATCGGCCACCAGCCCTCGTTGGCGCCCGACCAGATGGTGATCGGCCACGGCGCGTGCCAGCCGCCGAGGAACAGCGTCACGGTGAACGCCGACATGGTCACCATCGCGACGTACTCGCTGAGCATGAACAGCGCGAACTTCAGCGAGCTGTACTCGGTCTGGAAGCCGGCCACCAGCTCCGACTCCGCCTCGGGCAGGTCGAACGGCGCCCGGTTCGTCTCACCGACGATGGCGATGAAGAACATGATGAAGCTGGGCAGCAGCAGGATCGCGTACCAGCCGGGCGCGGCGAGGTCGAAGCCGCCGATGCTCAGCCGGGTGCCGTCGCCCTGCGCGGCGACGATCCCGCTCGTCGACATGGTGCCGGCGGTCATGAAGACCGCGACCACGCTCAGGCCCATGGTGACCTCGTACGAGACCAGCTGGGCCGCCGAGCGCAGGCCGCCGAGCAGCGGGTAGGTCGAGCCGCTGGCCCAGCCGCCGAGCACGATGCCGTACACGGCGAGCGAGGAGAAGGCCAGCACCACCAGCACCGCCACCGACACGTCGGTGACCTGCAGCGGCGTCCGGTGCCCGAAGATGCTCACCATCGGCCCGAACGGGATCACCGACAGCGCGGTGACCGCGCAGACCACCGAGATCACCGGGGCGAAGAAGTAGACGACCTTGTCGGCCTTGCGCGGGAGGATGTCCTCCTTGAAGGCCAGCTTCACGCCGTCCGCGAGCGTCTGGAGCAGACCGAACGGGCCGGCCTGGTTGGGGCCGGGCCGGACCGCCATGCGGCCGACGACCCGGCGCTCGAACCAGACGCCGAGCAGCGTGGCCGCCACGGCGACGACGAACGCGAACAGGATCTTGCCGAGGACCAGCCACCACGGGTCCTTGCCGAAGTCGGCAAGCGTCGGGTCCTGCGCCGCGAGGATGACGGGGTTCACTGCACCCACCTTTCGTTCCCGACTGCGGAGACGCTCACCACGTCGCCGGACGTCGCACCGAGGCCACGCCGCACGGTGGAGCCGGGTGAGTTGGTCGGCAGCCAGACGACGCCGTCGGGCATCTCGGTGATCGCCGCCGGCAGCGTGATAGCGCCGCGGTCGGTGCCCACCGTGACCGGGTCACCGTCGGCGACGCCCAGCGCCTCGGCGGTGCCCTTGCCGAGCCGGACCACCGGCGGGCGGGCGGTGCCGGCGAGGTGCTCGTCGCCGTCGGTGAGGCTGCCCAGGTCGATCAGCTGGTGCCAGGTGGCGAGCACTGCCTCGCCCGGTCCGGGCTGCCGCACGGCGGCCGCCTCGACCGAGGGCGCCGACGGGCGCTCGACCCGGGTACGCGGCAGCGCGCCCAGCTCGCGCCGGATGCTCGGCACGTCGCCCGTGCCCAGCCGCACGTCGAGCTGCGCGGCGAGCGCGTCCAGGATGCGGGCGTCGGTCATCGCGCCGGTGTCCAGCACCTTCTCGAACGTGCGCAGCCGGCCCTCCCAGTCCAGGAAGCTGCCGGCCTTCTCGACCACCGGCGCGACCGGCAGAACCACGTCGGCGCGGCGGGACACCGCGCTCATCCGCAGTTCCAGGCTGACCAGGAACGGCACCGCGTCCAGGGCCGTCTCGGCCAGACGCGGGTCGGCCAGGTCGGCCGGGTCGACGCCGGCCACCACCAGGGCGCCGAGCTGACCGTTCGCGGCGGCGCTGAGGATGCCGTCGGTGTCGCGGCCGGCCTGGCTGGGGATCACCCCGGCCGGGATGTCCCACGCCTCGCCCAGCTCCGCGCGCGCGGCCGGCTCGGTCACCACACGGCCGCCGGGGAGCAGGTTCGGCAGGCAGCCCGCGTCGACAGCGCCGCGGTCACCCGCGCGCCGCGGCACCCAGACCAGCCGGGCACCGGTACGCCGGGCGACGTCCGCCGCCGCCGACAGCCCGCCCGGCACCTCGGCCAGGCGCTCGCCGACGATCAGGATCGCGCCGGGCTGCCCCAGCGCCTCGGCCACCGTGGCGTGCTCGGCCAGCACGCCGGCCTCCTCGCCGGGAACCACCCGGGCGAGCTTCGCCCCGAGTTTCTCCAGGCCGCGGGTCGCGAACGGCGCGAGCGCGTACACCGTGAGCTTCTTCTTCAGGTACGCCTTGCGCAGCCGCAGGAAGAGGATCGGGCACTCCTCCTCCGGCTCCAGGCCGACCAGCACCACGGCGGGCGCGTTCTCCACGTCCGTGTAGGTCACGTCGGTGACCCCGGCGACGCTGCTGGCCAGGAAGTCGGCCTCCTCGCGGGAGACCGGGCGGGCCCGGAAGTCGATGTCGTTCGTGTGCAGCGCGATGCGGGCGAACTTCGCGTACGCGTAGGCGTCCTCGACGGTGAGCCGGCCGCCGGTCAGCACCGCCGTGCCGGTCGCGCCGTCGCGGGCCGCGCGCAGCCCCTCGGCGGCCCGGGTCAGCGCCTCGCTCCAGGACGCCTCGCGCAGCTCACCGGTCTTCTCGTCGCGCACCATCGGGGTGCTGATCCGGTCGAACGCGCGGGTGTACTGGAAGCCCCAGCGGCCCTTGTCGCAGTTCCACTCCTCGTTCACCGCCGGGTCGTCGCCGGCCAGCCGGCGCAGCACCTTGCCGCGCCGCCAGTCGGTGCGCTGGGCGCAGCCGGCCGAGCAGTGCTCGCAGACGCTGGGCGTGGAGACCAGGTCGAACGGGCGGGCCCGGAACCGGTACTGCGCGCCGGTGAGCGCGCCCACCGGGCAGATCTGCACGGTGTTGCCGGAGAAGTACGAGTTGAACGGGACGTCACCGGCGTCGCCGTCCTCGCCGTACTCCTCGTCCCGGTAGATGTTGATCTCCTCGTGCGAGGAGCGTCCCATCAGGTCGATGAACTTGTCCCCGGCGATCTCCTCGGAGAACCGGGTGCACCGCTGGCAGAGCACGCAGCGCTCGCGGTCGAGCAGCACCTGGGTGCTGATCGGCAGCGGCTTCGGGTACTCCCGCTTGTGCTCGTGGAACCGCGAGTCCGTCCGGCCGGTGGACATCGCCTGGTTCTGCAGCGGGCACTCGCCGCCCTTGTCGCACATCGGGCAGTCCAGGGGGTGGTTGAGGAGCAGCAGCTCCATCACCCCCTCCTGGGCCTTCTTGGCGACCGGGGAGGTGAGCTGCGTCCGCACCACCATGCCGTCGGCGACGGTCTGGGTGCAGGAGGCGACCGGCTTGCGCTGGCCCTCCACCTCCACCAGGCACTGCCGGCAGGCGCCGGCCGGGGCCAGCAGCGGGTGGTCGCAGAAGCGGGGGATCTCGGTGCCCAGCTGCTCGGCGACCCGGATCAGCAGCGCCCCCTTGGGGGCGGTGACCTCGACGCCGTCGATGGTCAGCGTGACGGTCTCGGTCTGCTTGGCTACGTCGGTCATCAGTGCGCCCCTACCAGGGTCTTCTCCGACAGCTTCGGAGCGGTACGTCCCTCGATGTAGTCGAGGTAGTCCTGCTTGAAGTACTTCAGCGACGAGGTGACCGAGCTGGTCGCGCCGTCACCCAGACCGCAGAACGAGCGGCCGAGGATGTTGTCGCAGGTGTCGAGCAGGGTGTCCAGGTCCTCGTGGGTGCCCTGGCCGGACAGGATGCGCCGGTAGACCCGGACCATCCAGTAGTTGCCCTCCCGGCACGGGGTGCACTTGCCGCACGACTCGTGGTGGTAGAACTCCAGCCACCGGTAGGTCGCGTACACCGGGCAGTCCTGGTCGGAGAAGATCTGCGTAGCGGTGGTGCCCAGGATCGAGCCGGCCCCCGCCACCCCCTCGAAGTCCAGCGGCACGTCCAGGTGCTCGGCGGTCAGCAGCGGCGTCGACGAGCCACCCGGGGTCCAGAACTTCAGGTTGTGCCCGGGCTTCATCCCGCCGGCCAGCTCGATCAGCTCGCGCAGCGTGATGCCCATCGAGCACTCGTACTGGCCCGGGTTGGCGATCCGGCCGGACAGCGAGTAGATCATCGGGCCGGACGACTTCTCCGTGCCCATCGTCTTCCACCAGTCCGCGCCACCGAGCACGATGTACGGCACGCTGGCGATGGTGCCGACGTTGTTGACCACGGTCGGGCTGGCGTACAGGCCGTGGGTCGCCGGGAACGGCGGGCGCAGCCGGGGCTGGCCGCGGAAGCCCTCCAGCGAGTCCAGCAGCGCGGTCTCCTCACCGCAGATGTACGCCCCGGCGCCGGAGTGCACCACCAGGTCCAGGTCGAAGCCCGAACCGAGGACGTTGCGGCCGAGATACCCCTTGGCGTACGCCTCGTCGACAGCGCTGCGCAGCCGGCGGGCGGCGTGCACCGCCTCACCGCGGATGTAGATGTACGCCCGGTTGGCCCGGATCGCGTACGAGGCGATGATGACGCCCTCGACCAGCGAGTGCGGGTCGTAGGTCATCAGCGGCAGGTCCTTGCAGGTGCCCGGCTCGCCCTCGTCGGCGTTCACCACCAGGTAGTGCGGCTTGCCGTCGCCCTGCGGGATGAACCCCCACTTGAGACCGGTCGGGAAGCCCGCGCCGCCCCGGCCGCGCAGTCCGGAGTCCTTGATCAGCTGGATCAGGTCGTCCGGGTGCGCCTTGAGCGCCTTGCGCAGGGCGGCGTAGCCGTCCAGCTTCTCGTAGGTGCCGAGCCGCCACGCGTCCGGCGAGAGCCAGCGCTTGGTGAGCACCGGCGTGAGCTTGGCCAGCGTCTCCGGCCGAGGAGTGGTCACTTCCGGACCCCCGATCCGTTGGCGTCCGCCGGGTCGGCGCCGTCCGCGCCCGTACCGGACTCCGCTTCCTTGAGGTTGCGCTCCTGCGCGCCGGCGTCGTCGCCGGCGGGCTTGCCGTCGCCGGCCGGCGGGTTCGCCGCCGCGCCGGCGCCTCCGCCGCCCGCGCGTCGCGCGGCGCCGGGGCCGGTCCGTCCACCGGGACCTTGGTGCCGGGGGCGTCCGGCACCGGGGTGCTCGCGTCCGGCTGCCGGGTCTCGGCGGTACGCACCTGCGGCGACTTGGCGTCCGGTGCCTTCACGTCCGGCGCGGTGCTGCCGGAGGCCGCCTTCGGCTCGGCCGGCTCGGGCGCGGGGGCCGGCTTCGCGGCCTCGGCCTTCGCCTTCGCCTCGGCGGCGGCCCGGTCGGCCTCGGCCTTGCTGCGGATCGGGGTCTTCGGGTCGAAGCCCGGCACCGAGACTCCGTGCTGCTCGGCCAGGCGCAGGCCGCGCAGGCTCGGCTCGCCCGGCCCGCCGTCGGACACCGCGCCGTCGCGCTCGTCGGCGAAACCGGCGAGCTGGACCGCCATCTCCTTGAGCGTGCAGAGCCGCGCCCCACGGGTCGGCATCGGCCGGCCGCCGGCACGCAGCTCCTCGACCACGTCGAGCGCGGCCTGCGGCTCCACGTTGTCGAAGAAGTCGTAGTTGACGGTCATCACCGGGCCGTAGTCGCACGCCGCCAGGCACTCGGCGTGCTCCAGGGTGATCTTCCCGTCGGCGGTGGTCTCCTCGTGCCCGACGCCGAGGTGCTCGGCCAGGGTGTCGTAGACCTTCTGCCCGCCGAGCACGTCGCACATCGTGTTGGTGCAGACGCTCACCAGGTAGTCACCGGTCGGCTTGCGCTTGTACATGGTGTAGAAGGTGGCGACGGCGCCGACCTGGGCCTTGTTGAGCCCGAGCACCTCGGCGCAGAACTCGACACCGGCCGGGGAGACGTAGCCCTCCTCGGACTGCACCAGGTGCAGCAGCGGCAGCAGCGCCGAGCGGGACCGGTCCGCCGGGTACCGGGCGATGATCTCCCGCGCCCGGGCGCGAGTCGTTTCGGAAAAACTCATCGGTCACAACCACCCATCACGGGGTCCAGCGAGGCGCCGCCGGCGATCACGTCGGCGATCAGGCCGCCCTCGGCCATCGCCGGGAGGGCCTGGAGGTTGACGAAGCTCGGCTCCCGGTAGTGCACCCGGTAGGGCCGCGTGCCGCCGTCGGACACCGCGTGCACGCCCAGCTCGCCGCGGGGCGACTCGATGCCGACGTACACCTGGCCCGGCGGAACCCGGAAGCCCTCGGTGACGAGCTTGAAGTGGTGGATCAGCGACTCCATCGACTGACCCATGATCTTGGCGACGTGCTCGAGCGAGTTGCCCATGCCGTCCACGCCGATGGCGAGCTGCGCCGGCCAGGCGATCTTCTTGTCGGAGACCATCACCGGGCCGGGCTTCAGGCGGTCCAGCGCCTGCTCGATCAGCTTCAGCGACTCGCGGATCTCCGCGACCCGGACCAGGTAGCGGCCCCACACGTCACCGTCGGTGTGGGTCGGCACGTCGAACTCGTACGTCTCGTAACCGCAGTACGGCATCGTCTTGCGCAGGTCCCAGGCGAGACCCGCGGACCGCAGCACCGGGCCGGTGACGCCGAGCGCCATGCAGGCGGTCACGTCGAGCACCGCCACGTGCTGCGTACGCTCCAGCCAGATCGGCTGGCCGGACAGCAGGTTCTCGTACTCCTTGAGCCGCTTCGGCATCAGCTGGAGGAAGTCGCGGATCTTGCGGATCGCGTCGTCCGGCACGTCCTGCGCCACTCCGCCCGGCCGCACGTACGCGTGGTTCATCCGCAGGCCGGTGATGGTCTCGAAGATGTCGAGGACGTACTCCCGCTCGCGGAAGCCGTACAGCATCATGTTGATCGCGCCCAGTTCCATGGCGGTGGTCGCCAGCCAGACCAGGTGCGACGAGACGCGGTTGAGCTCCATCATCAGCACGCGGATGGTGGTCGCCCGCTCGGTGATGTCGTCGGTGATGCCGAGCAGCTTCTCCACCGCGAGCGCGTACGCCGTCTCGTTGAACAGCGGCGAGAGGTAGTCCATCCGGGTCACGAACGTCGAACCCTGGACCCAGTTGCGGTACTCCAGGTTCTTCTCGATGCCGGTGTGCAGGTAGCCGACGACCGAGCGGGCCTCGCGGACCGTCTCGCCCTCCAGTTCCAGGACCAGCCGGAGCACGCCGTGGGTGGACGGGTGCTGCGGACCCATGTTGACGACGATCCGCTCGTCGTTGATCGGGTCCGTGCCGGAGACGACCTCGTCCCAGTCCCCGCCGGTGACGGTGAAGACCTTGCCCTCGGTCGTCTCGCGCTCGGTCGCGTAGTTCGACGTGCTCACAGTGCCAACCCTCCGATCGCGGCTGCGGGGCTCCGCTTCGCTGCACTCCTCGCGCTCACTGGTACGACCGCCGCTTGTCCGGCGGGGGAATCTCCGCACCCTTGTACTCAACCGGTACGCCGCCGAGCGGGTAGTCCTTGCGCTGCGGGTGCCCCTCCCAGTCGTCCGGCATGAGGATCCGGGTCAGGGCGGGGTGGCCGTCGAAGATGACGCCGAACATGTCGTACGCCTCCCGCTCCTGCCAGTCGGCGGTCGGGTAGACGGCGGTGACGCTCGGGACGTGCGGCTCCTCGACGGAGACCGCCACCTCCAGCCGGACCGTGCGCCGGTAGGTCATCGAGGTGAGCTGGTAGACCACGTGCAGCCGGCGCTCCGCGCCCAGGTAGTCCACACCGGACACCGACGAGAGCAGTTCGAAGCGCAGCGCGAGGTCGTCGCGCATCACCTGGCAGACCTCGGCGATCCGCTCCGGGCGGACGTGCAGGGTCAGCTCGCCCCGGTCGACCACGACCTTCTCGATCGCGTCGCCGAAGTCCGGGTACGCCTCCTCCAGCGCGTCCCGCACCTCGTCGAAGTAGCTCCCGTACGGCCGGGTCGCCTCCTCGATCGGCTTGCGCTGGCGGACCAGGCCGCCGTAGCCGGAGACGTCACCGGTGCCCTGGTTGCCGAACATGCCCCTACCGGCGGGGCTGGCCGGCGGGTACTCCGCCGGTGCGGTGGAGCTGGCACCGGCCGGGGTGGTGGGTACCGGCACCCCGCCGTCGTTGTTCTTGTCGTTCGGTGCGGTCATTTCGGGCCCCTATGCGACGCCTGAAGGTGGTTCTGCGCCTTCATCCAGTTCTCGATCCGGAGCTGCTCCTCGCGCCCCTCGCGGACCGCCTTCGTCCACTCGGCACGGCGGGCCTTGTCGCTGCGGTACGACGAGGGCATCGAGCCGTACGGCACCACCGGCACGTCACCGCGCGCCTGGCGGGCCTCCAGCATCTTGCGGCCGTTCGGGCCCAGCGGCTCGTGCATGATCTTCTCGCGCAGCTTGAGCACCGCGTCGATGAGCATCTCCGGCCGGGGCGGGCAGCCGGGGAGGTACATGTCGACCGGGACGACGTGGTCGACGCCCTGCACGATGGCGTAGTTGTTGAACATGCCGCCGCTGCTGGCGCAGACGCCCATCGAGATGACCCAGCGGGGCTCGGCCATCTGGTCGTAGATCTGGCGCAGGACCGGTGCCATCTTCTGGCTCACCCGGCCGGCCACAATCATCAGGTCCGCCTGGCGGGGCGAGGCGCGGAAGACCTCCATGCCCCAGCGGCCCATGTCGTAGTGCGGGCCGCCCGCCGCCATCATCTCGATGGCGCAGCAGGCCAGACCGAACGTGGCGCCCCAGACCGAGGTCTTCCGCGTCCAGTTGACCAGCTTCTCGACGCTGGTGAGCAGGACGCCGGAGGGGAGCTTCTCCTCGATGCCCATCTGCTACCTCCTCAGTCCCAGTCCAGGCCGCCGCGACGCCACACGTAGGCGTACGCGACGAAGACCGCGACGATGAACAGGACCATCTCCACGAAGCCGAAGATCGGCAGGGCGTCGAAGGAGACCGCCCAGGGGTAGAGGAAGATGATCTCGATGTCGAAGACGATGAAGAGCATCGCCGTCAGGTAGAACTTGATCGGGAACCGGCCGCCGCCGACCGGCTGCGGGCTCGGCTCGATGCCACACTCGTACGCCTCGAGCTTGGCCTTGTTCAGACGCCGCGGGCCGGCGAGTCGGGCAGCGGCCACGGAGAACAGCGCGAACGCCGCAGCGAGGGCGAACAGCCCGATGATGGGTGCATAAGGAGAGAGCGTCATCGTTGTCCCCTGCTCGTCCTTCCCTGACCTCGGTGGTTGGCCAAAATCACACTATTCACGTCCCTGAGACCTCGGTCGTCGGGGGGTCGATCTCTGTCCGGCTCGTGGTCGGTCGTCTCCTACACGGCCGGGGCCGCCTTCGTCATCGCGTTGATGACCCGGTCCATCGCGTCCCCGCCGCGCGGGTCGGTCAGGTTGGCCAGCAGCTTGAGCACGAAGCGCATGAGCATCGGGTGCGGCATGCCGTGCTTGGTCGCCATCCGCATGATCTCGGGGCGGCCGATGAGCTTCACGAAGACGCCGCCGAGCCGGTAGTAGCCGCCGAAGCGGGCCTTCAGCTCCTGCGGGTACGCCATCAGCGCCCGCTCCCGCTCCGCGCCGGCCGGGCGGGCCAGGGCCTGCACCACGACCTCCGCGGCCATCTCGCCCGATTCCATCGCGTACGCGATGCCCTCGCCGTTGAACGGGTTGACCATGCCACCGGAGTCGCCGACCAGCAGCACGCCGCGGGTGTAGTGCGGGACCCGGTTGAAGCCCATCGGCAGTGCGGCGCCGAGGATCGGGCCCTCCGCGTTGGCCTCGTCGGTCATCCCCCAGTCCTCGGGGGTGTTCGCGAGCCAGTCGGTGAGCAGCTTGCGGTAGTTCGTCTTGCCGAACGCCGAGGAGGAGTTGAGGACGCCCAGGCCGACGTTCACCCGGCCGTCGCCGAGGCCGAAGATCCAGCCGTAGCCGGGCAGCAGCGCGTCGCTGCCCTTGGCCCGCAGCTCCAGCCAGGACTCCAGGTAGTCGTCGTCGTACTTGGCGGGCGAGCGGTAGTAGCGGCGGACGGCCACACCGATCGGGCGGTCCTCCCGCTTGGCCAGCCCGAGGGCGAGCGGGAAGCGGCCGGAGACGCCGTCTGCGGCGACCACGAGCGGCGCGTGGAACGTGGCGGGTTCCTTGTCCGGGCCGACCTCGGCCTGCACGCCGATCACCCGGTCGTCGGCGCCCAGCACCGGCCCGAGGACGTTGACGCTGGTCCGGAGCTTCGCCCCGGCGGCGACCGCGCGCTGGGCGAGCAGGTCGTCGAAGTCGAGCCGGGTGCGCACCAGGCCGTAGTTGGGGAAGCTGGCCAGGTCGGGCCAGTCCAGCTCCAAGCGTACTCCGCCGCCGATCACCCGCAGGCCCTTGTTGTGCAGCCAGCCGGCCTCGGGCGAGGTGTCCACGCCCATCCGGATGAGCTGCCGCACGGCCCGGGGCGTGAGCCCGTCACCGCAGACCTTCTCCCGGGGAAACTCCGTCTTCTCCAGCAGCAGCACGCGTACGCCGTGCCGCGCCAGGTGGTACGCCGTGGCCGATCCTCCGGGACCGGCGCCCACGACGATGACGTCGGCGTCGTTCTCCACCGCGGTCATCCGCGCCTCCTCCCGCATGCTCGTGAAATGCTTCACAAGCCGATCCGGATGGAGTCTATGACCGCCGTTACACCAGTACGCGGTGAGGGGGGCCTAACTTCGCGGAAACGGGCCGGTAGGAGCGCCGAAACCGGTCACGGACGGGCCGGCGAGGCCGGTCCCAGCCCGGCGTCGAGGCGGATCGCCTCGGGCAGGTGGTCGCGCAGCGCGCCACCGGCCGCCCGGTCCAGCGCCGCCAGCACCTCGGCGACGACCTGACGTACGTCGGCGGGATCCGCGCCGGCCAGCTCGCGAAGCTGCGCGATCAGCTCGGCGGCGTCGTCGTCGGTGGCGGCCTGGTCTGGTCCCGTCATGGGGGCGAGCCTACGGGACAAAGTAGACCAGAACCGGATATTCACGAAATGCCCAGCGCTTGCTGGCCGGACGGTCAGTTTCGGACGGCCCGGTGCAGCGCCACGACGCCGCCGGTCAGGTTGCGCCACGCCACCCGGCCCCAGCCGGCCGCGCCGATCCGGGCGGCCAGCGCCGCCTGGTCCGGCCAGGCCCGGATCGACTCCGCCAGGTAGACGTAGGCGTCCGGGTTGCTCGACACCGCGCGGGCGACGGCCGGCAACGACCGCATCAGGTACGACAGGTAGACGGTGCGGAACGCCGGGTTCACCGGCGTGCTGAACTCGCAGACCACCAGCCGCCCGCCCGGCCGGGTCACCCGGGCCAGCTCGGCCAGCGCGGCGGCGGTGTCGTTCACGTTGCGCAGCGCGAAGGAGATGGTCACCGCGTCGAAGCTGGCGTCGGCGAACGGCAACCGCAGCGCGTCCCCGGCCAGCAGCGGCACCGACGGGCGGGTGCGCTTGCCCGCGTACAGCATGCCCAGCGACAGGTCGGCGCCGACCGCGTACGCCCCGGAATGGGCCAGTTCCTCGGTCGAGACGCCGGTGCCGGCGCCCACGTCGAGCACCCGCTCGCCCGGCCGCAGCCCGAGCGCCGCCCGGGTGGCACGCCGCCACGACCGGTCCTGCCCGAAGGAAAGCACGGTGTTGGTCAGGTCGTAGCGGGCCGCGACACCGTCGAACATCGCGGCTACCTCGTGCGGCTGCTTGTCCAGGCTGGCGCGCTGGCCCTGCGGGGTACGGCTCACCCCTCCACTCTGCCAGCCGCGCCGCTCCCGTCCCGCCCCGGGTACGCGAGAGGGCGGGGTGGTCACCCACCCCGCCCTGATCGCGTAACGGTTCGCCGGTCAGTCCTCGGCGCGCTCCTCGCCCGGCGTGACGAGCACCACCTTGCGGCGGCGGGACAGCATCATCAGCGCCGCGCCGGCCGCGAGGACGGCCGCGCCGATGCCGCCGATCAGGCCGACCTGCATACCGGTCACCGGCAGGCCGCCGTCGCCGGTGCCGCCTCCCGTACCGCCACCGGCGGTCGGCACCGCCGTCACGCTGCCGGTCGGAGTCGGCTCGGCGGTCGGCGTCGAGGTCGGGCCGGCGGTCGGCGTCGGGCTCGGCGTCGACTGCGGGCTCTGGTCGACGAAGACGTCGAACTGGGCGGTGTTGTCACCGTCGTCGGCCTCGGAGAACGCGCGGCGCTGTGCCGAGGTGGCGGCCTTCGGCCGCTCCTCCGGCGTGCCGGAGGCCGCCTCCAGCCCGGCGGCCCAGACGAAGCCCGGCCGGAGCAGCTTCTCGGTCACGTCCGCGCCGACAGTCACCCGCACGTCGGCGGTGTAGTACTGGCCGGGCTTGAGCACCGCGCCCAGGTCCTCGCAGTACGCGTTGGCGAACCCGCCCAGGTTCTGCTCGACGCAGCCCTCGGGCAGCTCGGCGAAGGTGACGCCGGCCGGCAGCGTGATGCCGTAACTGACGCCGGTGGCGTTCTCGCTGCCGTCGTTGAACACGGCCCAGTCCAGCGGCGCGGTCTGGCCCGGCCGGACCGGGCGCAGGCCCGACTCACCGGCGTCGTCGCCGTCGACCACCACGTCGGCGTACACGTCCTGGACCCACGTGGTGAGGTCGTAACCGGGGTCGGTGACGGTGATGTCGTGGTCGACCGTGTCCAGCACGCCGGTGCCGTTCGCCGCGCTGATCGAGACCGTGAGCGTGCCGGCCGCGCCAGTGCCGCCGGTGGAGAACAGCGGGATGCCGAAGTCCTCAGTGGTCCCGGCGGGCAGGTCGCCCAGCAGGCAGGAGAAGGCGGTGCCGCGGATGTCGCAGCCGGCCGGGACCAGCACACCGACCTTGGCCCTCACGAGGCCCTTCGTCTCGACCGTGACCCGGACGTCCTTCGCGTCCACCGTCCCGACGGTGTTGTTCACCTGGAACTTGAACGGCTTGGCCTTGGCCTCGCTGACGCCGTTGGCGAGCTGGTAGCTGAGCGGGATGAGCTGGAGGTCGGCCTTGTCGGCCGCCTGGGCCGGGCCGGCGAGCGCGCCGAGACCGGCGGTGGAGAGCAGGGCCACGACGCCGGCGCTGGCCAGCGTGGACCGGTAGCGGAAGGTCATTGTTCCCCCGGGGGTAGGGACGTGCCGATCAATGCACGGAACGAAGGGACGGTACCGGAGCGACGCGTCGCCACGCCAGCGTCCGACGGTGGGAATTCCCGTCGATACCGACAGACGGCAAGGGCGGGATGGTCACCCATCCCGCCCTTGCCGCGGTGCGTTATGTGAACGGCCCTCATGGGCCGATGGAGGACGACCGTCCCCGACGGACGCCGCCAGCGTAAGGGCGTCGTCGGCTCACCGGGCCGTGCTCGACCGGGTCGCCGCCGACCTGTTACCTGCCTGCTCGCGGCCCGGATCGGTGGTGTCGCGCGGGCAGGCTAGCCGCCGGTGATCACGCAGGTGAAGACCCCTGACCGAAGCTTCACCGGAAACGGGCGGACCTCCGGCCGCACGACGGACGGTGACCGGCCGAACGGCCGAACCCGCTCAGTTGACCTCGACCAGCGGCAGCGACTTGCCGGCCCCGCCGCCGGGCAGGGCGATCGACGAGAAGTGCGAGACCACCCGGTCGTCGCTCGGGTCGTCGGCGGGCGTGTGGTGCACCGCGAGCCGGTTGTAGAGCGTGTCCCGCTGGGCCGGGATCCGGTCGGCCGACCGGATCATGCCGATCAGCTCGTGCAGGTTGGAGCGGTGCCGGGCGCCGGCCGAGGAGATGACGTTCTCCTCCAGCATGATCGAGCCGAGGTCGTCCACGCCCATGTGCAACGCGAGCTGCCCGACGTCCTTGCCGGTCGTCAGCCAGGACGCCTGCAGGTGCGGCACCGTCTCGAAGAACAGACGGGCCACCGCGACCAGGCGTAGGTATTCCAGCGTGGTCGCCTGGGTGCGGCCCTTCAGGTGGTTGTTCTCCGGCTGGTACGTCCACGGGATGAAGGCCCGGAAACCGCCGGTGCGGTCCTGCACGTCACGGATCATCCGCAGGTGCTCGATGCGCTCGGCGTTCGTCTCGCCGGTGCCCATCATCATGGTGGCCGTCGACTCCAGGCCCTGCCGGTGCGCCAGCTCCATGACCTCCAGCCAGCGGGCGCCCGACTCCTTCAGCGGCGCGATCGCCTTGCGCGGCCGGTCCGGCAGCATCTCGGCCCCGGCACCCGCGATCGAGTCCAGGCCGGCGGCCTTGATCCGGGCGATGGCCTCGTCCAGGCTCACGCCGGAGACCTTCGCCATGTGCAGGATCTCGCTCGGGCCGATCGAGTGGATCGCGAGCTGCGGGTACGCCTTCTTGACCGAGGAGAACAGCTCCTCGTAGTACTCGACGCCGTAGTCCGGGTGGTGCCCGCCCTGGAGCATGACCTGGGTGGCGCCCAACTCGACCGCCTCGCCGCAGCGGCGCAGGATCTCCTCGGTCGGGTGGGTCCAGCCCTCCTTGTGCTTGGGGGCCCGGTAGAACGCGCAGAACTTGCACGCCGTCACGCAGACGTTCGTGTAGTTGATGTTGCGGTCGATCAGGTACGTGACGATGTTGTCCGGGTAGCGGCGCCGCCGTACCGCGTCGGCCGCCTCGCCCAGCGCGTGGAAGGGCGCGTCGGTGTAGAGCAGCAGCGCCTCCTCGGGCGTGATCCGCCCGCCGTCCGCGCCGCGTTGCAGGATGTCGTCGATCTCCCGGTTCGCCGTCACATCCCCGAGCGTACGTCGCGGGCCCGACGGCGGGAAACGCCACTCCTCACCTGGTGACGAGAGACCCACCCGGTCAGGGCATGCCCGGACTGGCCACCGGCAGCCCGATCGCCCTGGCCGCCTCCAGCAGCCGCTTGTCGTACGTGACGAACGCGACGAACTCGGCCGCCGCCTGCCGGGCCAGCACCTCGGCGGTCGCGAGATGGACGGCGTCCAGGCTGCGCAGCATCGGCTCCGGATACGCGCCCGCTGTCGCCCGGACCGTGGCGTCGATCTCGACCCGGTAGAGACGTCCCAGCACCGAGGGGACACCCACCAGCGCCTGTGGAGCGGCACGACGCAACGCCCGTGGCACCTCCACCTCGACGAGAGCCGACGACACCAGGGCGGTGCCGGCGCGCTCATTCAGCCAGCCGAGCAGATCCGGCGTCTCCGCCTCCCGCCGCAGCATCTTGATGACCGCCGCCGAGTCGAGGTAGATCACCAGCGCTCCTCGTCGCGCGCCTCGACCAGCGCGGCTGCGGCGTCCACCGTGGGATCCCCGAGCACCGGCGGCATCGGGACCGGGCCGATTGCGGTCGGGGCCGTAGCCCGACCCTCGGCCACCAACCGGCCGAGGAGCGCGTCGCCGGCCAGCACCGGGACGAGACGGGCGATCGGCTCACCCCGATCGGTCACCTCGACCGTCTCACCGGCGCGCACCCGCGCCAGCACCCGGCTGGTGTGCTGGTTCAGCTCCCGGACGGCGATCTGCTCCATGAGCCAAGTGTAGGACGCAACGTTCTACGTGTCACGGATGGTGGTCGACCCGAAACGCCACTCCGGAAAGCGGAGCGCTGGCGTCGCCCACCTACGCTCTCGGCGTGTCAGTCGTATCCACTCCCGTACGCGTGGCCGGTGCCCGCTCCGCCCTCTGGTCCCTCACCATGACCGCCGTCCTTGTCGGCTTCGGCCTCGCCGTGATCGCGGTGAACACGCTCGTCGGCTACCTGACGGTAGGGCTGTCCCAGGCCGTGCCGATCTGCCTCGGCCTGGTGGGTTGCTTCGCCTTCACCGTCGCCCTGCGCCTGCTGCACCGGGCCTGGTGGCTGGCCGTCCTGTCGGTGGTGCCTTCCCTCTTCGTGCTGGTGGGAAGCGTGCAGCTCGCCCCCGAGGCGGTGCTGCGGGATCGGGGCGTCGCCCAGCAGGTCACCATCACCGACGTGCAGACGGCCGGCAAGCGGCACGAGTTCGCGCTCCGCGGCGACTCCGGTCCGCTCGACGAGCCACTCGTCTACTCGGGCAGCGCTCCCGGCTACCGGGTCGGCCAGCGGCTGACCGTGCTCGCCGACCCGCAGGGGCAGGTGGAGCTGGCCGACGCCGAGAAGGTCGACGTCGCCGGCAAGCGGAGCATGCTCGTGCTCGGCGCGGCCGGCTGGACGCTGTTCGCGCTCCTGGCCGGATGGCGCGGCCACGTCCGCCGGGCCCGGGGGCGTGAAGCGTCGGCGCCGCTGCCGCTGCCGTTCTGACCGACGGGCACCGGCCACCTCACGCGTCGTAGTCGACTGTCAGCTCGTCGGTGACCGGGCTGGACTGGCAGGTCAGCACGTAACCGGCGGCCACCTCGTCCGGCTCCAGCGCATAGTTGCGCGCCATCGTCACCTCGCCGACCGTCACCTTGGCCCGGCAGGTCGAGCACACGCCGCCCTTGCACGCGTACGGCAACTCGCCGCGCACCCGCAGGGCCGCGTCCAGCACCCGCTCGTCCCGGCCCATCGTGAAGCTCGACGAACGGCCGTCCAGCAGGATCGTCACCTCGGTGCCCGCCTCGGGCCGGTCGGTCTCCCGCCGGACCGGCTCCGGCGGGGCGTCGACGTGGAACAGCTCGGTGTGCACCGCCGCGTCCGGCACGCCACGACCCGCGAGCACCGCCTTCGCGTCCACCACCATGCCGTACGGGCCGCAGAGGAACCACTCCTCGATCTCGTCACCGGGCACGACGGTGTCGAGCAGCCGGGTCAGCCGGTCGGCGTCGATCCGCCCGGACAGCAGCGCCGACTCCCCCATCTCGCGGGACAGCACGTGCACCAGGTGCAGCCGGGTCGGGTAGCGGTCCTTCAGGTCGGCCAGCTCCTCGGCGAACATCACCGAGTTCGCCGTGCGGTTGCCGTACACGAGCGTGAACGTGCTGTGCGGCTCGGTCGCCAGCGCGGTCGCGGCCAGCCCGAGGACCGGGGTGATGCCGGAACCGGCGACCACCGCGCCGTACCGGCGGGCCCGGTCCGGGGTGAACGCGGAGGTGAAGTGGCCCAGCGGCGGCAGCACCTCGACGGTGTCGCCGCCACGCAGCGCACCGCAGGCGTACGCGGAGAACGCCCCGCCCGGAACCTCACGCACCCCGACCCGCAGCCGGCCGTGCCGGGCCAGCTCGTCGGGGGTGGAGCAGATCGAGTACGACCGCCGGACCTCCTCGCCGTCGCCGCCGGCCGGGCGGCGGACGGTGAGGTGCTGCCCGGCGGAGAACGCGAACGTGTCGCGCAGCTCCTCCGGTACCGCGAACGTGATCGACACCGAGTCGTCGGTGAGCCGGTCCACGGCGGCGACGGGCAGCGGGTGGAAGACCGGCCGGCGGCGAACCGGCCGCGTGATGGTGACAGTCACAGCGCCTTCAGGTGGTCGAAGGGTTCGGAACAGGAGCGGCAGCGCCACAGCGCCTTGCACGCGGTCGAGCCGAAACGGCTGATCTGCGTGGTCTCCGGCGATCCGCAGCGCGGGCAGCGGACGGCCAGCGTCAACGGCACCACCGTGTCGTCGCCGCGCGGCGCGGGCGGGGCGATGCCGGCGGCGGCGAGCTTGGCCCGGCCGGTGTCGGAGATCCAGTCGGTGCTCCACGCCGGGTGGTAGACGGTACGGACCTCGGCGTCCGGATGCCCGGCGGCGGCCAGCGCACGGCGGATGTCCTCCCGGATCACGTCCATGGCCGGGCAGCCGGTGTAGGTGGGGGTGATGGTGACGACGACCCGGCCGGTGTCCGGTTCCTCGTCGACCGCGCGCAGGATGCCCAGCTCGTCGATGGTGATGACCCGGATCTCCGGGTCCACCACCGCCGCCGCGGCCGCCCTGGCGTCGGTCACCAGCGCCGCCCTCCGTTCGCGACTGCGGGGCTCCGCTCCGCTGCACTCCTCGCGCTCACCAGCTTGCTCCGGGGTGGGCGCGGTGCAGCACCTGCATCTCGGCGAGCAGATAGGAGAGGTGCTCGGTGTGCAGGCCGTCCCGGCCTCCACCGGGCGTCCAGCCCGTCTCCGGGCGGGTCAGCGTCGCCTCGTCCAGCACCGCGGACACGGTGGCGTCGAAGTCGGCCCGAAGGGTGGACGGGTCGACCGGCGCCGCCGGATCCGGGGTGAACAGCTCGTGGACGTACGGCCACACCTCGTCGACCGCGTCCTGCATGCGCCGGTGCGACTCCTCGGTGCCGTCGCCGAGCCGCTTCACCCACAGCGCGGCGTGGTCCAGGTGGTACGCCGACTCCTTGCGCGCCTTCGCGCCGACCGCCGCCAGCCGTTCGTCAGCGCAGCCGGCCAGCGTCGTGTAGAGCGGCGACTGGTACGCGGCCAGGAAGAACAGCTTCGCCATGGTCACGCCGAAGTCGCCGTTGGGCAGCTCGACCAGCAGGCAGTTGCGGAACTCGCGGTCGTCGCGCAGGTAGGCCAGGTCGTCCTCGTCGCGGCCCGCCCCCTCCAGCTCGCCCGCGTACGTGAGCAGCAGGCGCGCCGCGCCGAGCTGGTCGAGGGCGATGTTGGCGAGCGCGATGTCCTCCTCCATCTCGGGAGCGCGGGAGGTCCACTCACCGAGGCGCTGCGCCGCGATCAGCGCGTCGTCGCCGATGGCGAGCGTGAAGTCGAACAAGCTCATAGATGCGCAGCCCCTTCGGGGACCTCGTAGAAGGTGGGGTGCCGGTAGACCTTGTCGGCGGCCGGGTCGAAGAACGCGTCCTTCTCGTCCGGGCTGGACGCGGTGATCGCGCTCGCCGGCACCACCCAGATGGAGACGCCCTCCTGGCGGCGGGTGTAGAGATCCCGGGCGTTGCGCAGGGCCAGCTCGGCGTCGGGGGCGTGCAGGCTGCCGACGTGGGTGTGCGACAGGCCACGGCGGGCCCGCACGAAGACCTCCCACAGGGGAGAGGACGAGCCGCTCACGCCGGATTGGCCGGGCATGCCCTCACGGCCCTCGCTCCGCTCAGTGCGTTCGCTCATGCCGTGCTGGCCGGGCATGCCCTCACGGCCCTCGCTCCGCTCGGTGCGTTCGCTCATGCCGCCACCGGCTCCTTTCGCTCTGCCCGCTTCGCGGCGTACGCCGCGGCGGCCTCCCGTACCCACGCGCCGTCGGCGTGCGCCTTGCGCCGGTGCGCCATGCGCTCCCTGTTGCACGGCCCGTCGCCCTTGATCACCCGCATCAGCTCGTCGTAGTCGGGCTGGGTGTAGTCGTACGCCTGCCGCTCGTCGTTCCAGCGCAGGTCGGGGTCGGGAAGGGTCAGGCCGAGCACCTCCGCCTGGCCGACGCACATGTCGACGAAGCGCTGACGCAGCTCGTCGTTGGAGAAGCGCTTGATCTTCCAGGCCATGGACTGGGCGCTGTGCGTCGAGTCGCCGTCCGGCGGGCCGAACATGGCCAGTGACGGATACCACCAGCGGTCCACCGCGTCCTGGGCCATCGCCTTCTGCGCTTCGGTGCCGTGCGCCAGCGTGTGCAGGATCTCGTAGCCCTGCCGCTGGTGGAACGATTCCTCCTTGCAGACCCGGATCATGGCCCGGGCGTACGGGCCGTAGGAGCAGCGGCACAGCGGCACCTGGTTGACGATCGCCGCGCCGTCCACGAGCCAGCCGATCGCGCCCACGTCGGCCCAGGTCAGCGTCGGATAGTTGAAGATCGAGCTGTACTTCTGCCGCCCCTCGAGCAGCAGCTCCACCAGCTCGTCGCGGCTGATGCCGAGCGTCTCGGCGGCCGCGTAGAGGTAGAGGCCGTGACCGGCCTCGTCCTGCACCTTGGCGAGCAGGATCGCCTTGCGCTTGAGCGACGGCGCCCGGCTGATCCAGTTGCCCTCCGGCTGCATGCCGATGATCTCGGAGTGGGCGTGCTGCGCGATCTGCCGGATCAGCGTCCTGCGGTACGCCTCGGGCATCCAGTCGCGGGGTTCGATCTTCTGGTCCGCGCTGATGACGTCGGCGAAGTACGCCTCGACGTCCTCGTCCGGGGCCGCACCGCCGCGCCGGGCCCGCGCCGCCGCCTCGCGCAGCGCCGCTTCCGCCGCCTCCACCTCGCCGAGCAGGCCGCCGCCCGGAGCGTCCTCCGGCGGGGCGAAGTCGTTGCCATACATGCAGCCAGTGTTACAGCTCGCCACGAATGACACCAGAGGGTGTAACAGGTTTCGAGGGACACCTCGCGTCACCGGGCATGTGCATGCCGACATCGGCCCTGGTAGCTGTGATGTCGATCACTCGCAGTGGGTGAAATCCCCCAAGGATGGCAAAGCGGCTCAATATCCCGCTCACCCGGCAAACTCACGGGTGTCGAGACCTGGCATCGAGGCTGTCCGGAAGTAGACTTCCGACCGGCAAACCGTTCGGCTTCATGATCGTCACCGTTCAGGCCATCGTCCCCCGGCCTAGTGGCGACCGGGCCGAACCCATGCGGAAGCGCCGGTCCCCCCGGCCAGACATCTGGAGCTCACCACTCATGCGACCTCGCGTGACCATGGTGCTCGCCATCGTGGCGGTCCTCATCGGCGGCGTCATGCTGGTGCCGGCCGCGTACGCGAAGTTCTCCACCGGAGACGGCGTCGGCGGTTTCGGCGGCGGCGAGCAGGTCCCGGCGCCGGCACCGACCGCGCCGGCGGCCCCGACGCTCGCCGACGCCCCGGTGTCGGTGAACTTCAAGGGCGAGTTCTTCTCCTGGGCCCTGATGGACCGCGAGACCGGCACCGTCACCGGCGCCGAGAACATGAACCAGACCAGCTCCACGGAGTCGATGCTCAAGGCCTGGATCGTCGCGGACTACCTCCGCCAGCTCGGCGACAGGCAGCCGAGCGCCGGTCTGAAGAAGGCGGCGATCCTCGCGATCCGGGACAGCGACGACGACGGCGCGAACGCGGTCTACCGGGCGGCGGGAGGTTCCTACCGGCCGCAGCCGGGCGGGCGGCCCGACCCGGTCATCGCGCGGGCCATCCAGATCTGCGGTCTGACCGACACCAGGCCCGGCAACGTGCCCGACTACAAGGGCTGGTGGAGCTTCACCGAGATGTCCCCCCGGGACGCGGTCCGCCTCGGCGACTGCATCGCCGACGGTCGCGCCGCCGGCCCCAAGTGGACCAAGTGGCTGCTCAGCGAGATGACCAAGGTGGCCGGCAGCGTCAGCAAGCAGGGCACCCGGTCCGGCGGCGGCCGGTGGGGCATCATCGACGGCCTTCCGGCGACGATCAAGTCGCAGGGCCCGGTGCACATGAAGAACGGCTGGACCCAGCTCGCCTACGACGGCAACTGGCACGTCAGCTGCCTGGCGTTCACCGACAAGTGGAGTCTCGCCGTGATGATGCGGTACCCGGGCCGCGCCGGCCTGCCGTACGGTGCGAAGATGTGCGCCACCGTCGCCACCCAGCTCGTGACGCCGCAGCCCGGCGCCGCGCTCAAGGTGCCGCAGCAGCCGGTCGGGAAGCTCTGATGGCCGGTGCCCGGCGTCGGCCCGGCAGCTATCGGCGGCCGCTGGCGTTCAGCGTCCTGGCTGCGGTCCTCGTCGGCCTTCTCGGCCTCTCCCTGCGCGTGATCCCCGGTTCGCCGCTGGAGGCGACCGCGAACTCGCGTCCCGAGCCGACGAGCGAGCGGTCCGCCCGGCAGCCCGTCGACCGCAACGCGAACCGCGTCGCCCCCTCACCGTCGATCGCCCCGCTGCCGTTCCAGGCGAAGAACCTGGACAGCCTGAAGATCAAGGGCTGGTACGCCTGGTCCGTGCTGGACAAGCGCACCGGAAAGATCATCGGCTCGGCGAACATGGGCGAAACGAGCACCACCGCGTCCCTGATCAAGTCCTGGGTGGTGGCCGACTACCTACGCCTGAGCGCCGCGGACGGCAAGACGCCGAGCGACGCGAAGCTGGCCGACGCCACGAAGATCATCCGGGACAGCGACAACACCCGGGCCCAGGAGTTCTACAAGAACGTCGGCGGTTCGGACTCGATCGAGCGGCTGATCTCGATCTGCAAGCTGACCGACAGCGAGGTCGCCGATGACGGCGGCTGGAGCCGCACCGAGCTGTCCCCTCGGGACACCGCCCGCCTCGGGCTCTGCATCGACGACGGGCGGGCCGCCGGGCCGAAGTGGACCAAGTGGCTGCTCAACGAGATGCGCCAGGTCCGCGCTCCCGGCGACTTCGGCATCCGCAAGGCGTTCCCGGCGGCCCAGCAGAAGAAGATCGCCATCAAGAACGGGTGGATCGACCGGGACAAGGAAGAGGAGTACCACGTCAACTGCCTGGCCATCGGCGACACCTGGACGATGGGCGTGATGCTGCGCACCCCGTTCGGCGTCGAGGGCGGCTGGGAGTACGGCATGGACGCCTGCGAACGGATCACCAAGGCGCTGCTGCGCCCGGCGACCTGACCCGGGCACGCCCGGCCTGACTCCGCGCGGCCCGCGCGGTCAGCCCTCGCTCGCCCGCGGTCAGCCCTGGAAGAACTCCGGTCCGCCGGCCGGCAGCGCCGGCACCTCCCCGTACGCGGCCGCCCGGCGGGCGAACTCGCGCAGCCCGGCCACCTGCCGCTCCCCCAGCGAGAAGTCCAGCGCCCGGAAGTACGTGGCGAGCGTCGCCGCGTCGAACGTCTCCCAGCGGGCCGCCGCCTCCGCCACCTGGTCCAGCTCGGCCAGGCACAGGTCGCGCGAGCGCAGGAACGCCTCGTGCACCTCCTTGACCAGCCCCGGGTGGGCGGCGGCGAACTCGCGGCGTACCGCCCAGACGGCGAACACCATCGGCAGGCCGGTCCAGTCGTGCCACGCCTGCCCCAGGTCGGTCACCTCGAGACCCTTGGCCGGCGCCTCGTAGAGCGCGCGCAGCGCCACGTCGCCGATGAGCACTCCGGCGTCGGCCTCCAGCAGCATCTGGGTCAGGTCCGGCGGGCAGCGGAAGTACTCCGGGCGCACCCCGTGCCGCTCGGCGAGCAGCAGCTGGGCCAGCAGCACCCCGGTACGCGACGTGGAGCCGAGCGCCACCCGGGCGCCGTCCAGCTCGCCCAGCGGGCGGGTGGACACCACGTTCACCGAGAGGACCGGCCCGTCGCTGCCTACCGCCAGGTCGGGCAGGAGCAGCAGGTCGTCGGCGTGCTTGAGGAACTCCACGAGCGTGATCGGGCCGATGTCCAGGTCACCGGCGACCAGATCGGCGCTCAGCCGGTCCGGCGAGTCCTTGTGCAGGTCGACGTCGATGAGCGCGCCGGACCGCATCAGCCCCCAGTAGATGGGCAGGCAGTTCAGGAACTGGATGTGCCCCACCCGGGGGCGGGCGATGCGATCGGCCATGACCCGACCGTATCGCCGTGGCTTCCGCCGCGCCGCCGGGGGAGCCGATGAAGTGGCGAACCCCGCTCCCGCCGGGAAGGAAGGGCACCTTCTTAACGCCTCCGGTAGAGGAAGGGGCCCTTGTTGACACCGGCGATCAGACCGGCTCCGGCGCCACGGCGGCAGGCGTGGCCGTACGGGCGGCGGCGCGCTCGGCGCGTACCGCGCGGCGGACCGGCCAGGCCAGCGCCACCACCACGAGCAGGCCGGCCACGCCGCATCCGGCGACGAGCGTGCGCGGGCCGGCCACCTCCAGCAGCAGGCCACCGATCAGGTATCCGCCCATCGCGGCGCCCTGGGCGGCCGCCCCGAAGGCGGCGAACGCCCGGCCCCGGGCCGCCTCCGGCACCCGGCGTGCCAGCAGCAGGTTGTTGAAGACGTTGTCGCCGCCGTTGCCCACGCCGCCCAGCAGCCAGATGGGCACGAGCAGCCAGGCCGAGGGCACCGCCGCCGAGACCAGCACCGCCAGACCGCAGCCGCCGAGGAGCAGCAGCCCGGCACCGAGCAGCGCGCCGTCGTCGGCGAGCCGGCGGGCGACGCGGGCGAACAGCCACGCGCCGAGCACGATGCCGAGCGTCCAGGAGCCGGTGACCAGGCCGTACACGGTCGCGCTGCTGCCGAGCGTCTCCCGGATGAAGAAGACCTCGATCACGTTCACCGCGCCGACCGCGCCGATCACCGCGGCCACGCTGCCGACCATCACCGTCAGCAGCGGGTCGCGGCGCAGCCGCCACGGGGGTGCGACCACGGCGGCGGTCCCGGCCGTCGCCCGGCGGCCTCCCCTGCGGGTACGGACGAGCAGCCCGGCCGCCACCAGCGAGAGATAGCTGAGGGCGCCGAGGAGCAGCGGTACGCGGGTGCCGAACTGGCCGACGAGCAGCCCGGCCAGCGCCGGTCCGGCGAGTGCGCCCAGCGTGCCGGCGGTCTGGTTAAGCGCACCGGCACGGGGCAGGTCCTCGGGCAGCACCATGGCCGGCACCAGCGCGGCGATCACCGGCTGGGTGACCGCGAGCCCGGTCGCGAGCAGCGCCACAAGTGCGATCACCAGCACCGGATCCGTGGCGTACGCGAGCGCCACGCATGTCGCACCCTGGCCGGCCCCGGCGGCGATCAGCAGCACCCGGCTGTCCACCCGGTCGGCGAGGCGGCCGGTCAGCGGGGCGAGCGCCACGAGCGGCAGTGTCGCGGCGAGCAGCAGCCCGGAGACCGCGAGCCCACCGGCCCCGGCGGACTGGAGCGCAAGGGTAAGGGCGCTGGTGACCAGGAAGTTCCCGCAACTGGAGACGCCGCGCGCGGTGGCCGCGAGCCAGACGTCCGGCCAGCGCGACGCAGCAGTTGTGAAGGACATACTTCGAAAGTAATCCTTCACAACTGCCGTGCGCAACCCCGTCAATCGAGCGGCATCGCCCGATACTGCGTCGCCACCGGCCGGGCTCCGGCCGGTGGATCGGTCCGGGTCCGTCGCCGGTACGGCTCCATCAGCGCCTGGATCGCCTGGTTCAGCTCCGTCAACTCCTCGGCGGTCATGAGCAGCACGCTGTCGCTGAACCAGGTCGCCGCGTACCACTCCGGCGGCTCGTCCGGCGCCCGGCGCAGCCACTCCCGGACCCGCTGGGCGTCCCGGACCATGTGCGCCTCGACCAGGGCCGCCTCGGCGGCATGCGCCTCCGGGTCGGCGTCCGGTCCCACCTCGACGTGGTACGACGGATTCACCGCCTGCCAGACCCGCTCCCGGGCGTCACCCCGGCCGGGCGCCTGCCGGACCAGCCCGAACTTCGCCAGCTCGCGCAGGTGGTAGCTGGTCGCGCTCGGCGACAGCCCGGCGATCTCGGCGCACTCGGTCGCCGTCGCACCGCCCTCCAGCGTGCCGAGATGTTCCATGATCGCCATGCGCGCCGGGTGAGCGAGCGCCCGCATCACCTGCGGGTCGCTGATCGTCACCCGGCTCCTGCCGGGAAGCGCCTCGGTCATGCCTCAATGATCCCGCGTCCACAGACGCCGGGATCCAGTGGTGAACCCATCGGATTCAGGCAACCTTGAGCTGCTCGTCGCCGAAGTCGGCGATCAGCTTGAGGGTGCCGCCGAGCGCGCCGATGTAGCGCGCGAGCACCTCCTGGGTCGCCACGTTGCCCGACTCGATCTGCGACACCCGGGCGACCGAGACACCCATTCTCGATGCCACCTGCTCCTGGGTCATCTCCCGCCGCTTGCGCAATTCAGCGAGCCGCCACCCGCGGGCGTGATCGAGCATCGCCCCGACCTCGGCCTCGAACGCACGCGGGCCGCCGGCCGTGTCGATAGCCCGGTCCAGGTTGGTGGTGTCACGCCAGCGCTTGACCCCGCTCATCGGTTCTCCTCCTGCCGTTCCTTGAGGTACGTGTCGTACAGCTGCTCCGCCTCCGGAATGGCTTCGCGATACCACCGTGCCCACTGCCCGGACTTGTCACCGGCGACCAGCAGCACCGCCGAGCGCCATGGATCGAAGACGAACAGAACCCTGATCTCGGTCCGCCCCGCCGACGGGGGCCGCAGCTCCTTGAGATTGCTCAGACGCGATGCGGTGATGCTGTCGACGAGAGGCCGCCCTTCGGTCGGCCCGTTGCGTTCGAGCACCAGGATGGCCTGGTTGACGAGGCGGTGGGATTCGCGGTCGAGAACGTAGAGCTGGTCGAGGAACTCCTCCACCTGCCCGGTCATCAGGATCTCCCACTCCATCCCCCGCACCTCCGGACTTAATAATATTCTTAAGGCGGAGGCGGGTCGAGCGAAACGGCAGCCACCAGGAAATTGGTTGGCGCGACCGGCCGGCGCTCCCGTAGCGTGGAGGGCCGCCCGACGGCCGCGGTGAGCATGCACCGCAGCGGACGTCCCCGCGCCGGGAGCAGGCCAACCGCCCCGGATACGCGAGCGAGCCTCAGTTGAGCCATCGGAGTTCACAGTGCCCGCAACCGACCTTGACGCCACACCCGGCCTCGACGCCGAACTCGCCGCCGAGCGTGCCCACCTCACCGCCTCCCGCGCCGCGCTGACCCGGATGCGGGAACGCGCCGAGTCGCTCTTCGCCACCGGCGACAAGGTGGCCGGCGACTCGTACACCGCCGAGCAGCTCGGCCGGCACATGGCCCGGCGGGTCAAGGAGCTGGCCGACGATCCGACCACCCCGCTGTTCTTCGGGCGCCTGGACTTCGGGGAGGCAGACCCGGACCATGCCGGCCGGGAGTACCACGTCGGGCGGCGGCACGTCACCGACGAGCTGGGCGAGCCGCTGGTGCTGGACTGGCGGGCGCCGGTCTCCCGGTCGTTCTACCGGGCCAGCGCGCGCGACCCGCAGGGTGTCGCGGTACGCCGCCGGTTCGGGTTCAGCGCCGGGACGCTGACCAGCTTCGAGGACGAGCACCTGGACCGGGGGGAGGAACTCGGCACCGCCAGCCGCATCCTCACCGCCGAGATCGAGCGCCCCCGCGTCGGCCCGATGCGGGACATCGTCGCCACCATCCAGCCCGAACAGGACGAGCTGGTCCGGGCCGACCTGGCCGACTCGATCTGCGTCCAGGGCGCTCCCGGCACCGGGAAGACGGCGGTCGGGCTGCACCGCGCCGCGTA
Organism: Micromonospora sp. CA-248089; assembly: GCF_050948515.1. Classification (NCBI taxonomy): domain Bacteria; kingdom Bacillati; phylum Actinomycetota; class Actinomycetes; order Micromonosporales; family Micromonosporaceae; genus Micromonospora; species Micromonospora sp. CA-248089. The sequence goes on along the minus strand of NZ_CP192016.1, from coordinate 359,629 downwards.
CCTGCTCTATCTGCACCGGGAACGGCTGCGCCGCTCGGGCGTGCTGATCGTCGGACCGAACCGGGCTTTCCTGTCGTACATCGCGGCGGTGCTGCCGGCGCTCGGTGAGGTCGAGGTCGAGCAGGCCACGGTGGAGGACCTGGTCGCGCGGGTACCGGTCCGCGCGGTCGACGATCCGGCCGCCGCCGCGCTCAAGCACGACGTCCGGATGGCCGAGGTGCTGCGCCGGGCGGTCGACGCCCACATCGGTACGCCCACCGAGCCGATCATGGTGTCGGACGGCTCGTACCGGTGGCGGATCGGGCTCGACCCGCTGCACCGGCTGGTCACCGAGACCCGCCGGGAAGGTCTGCCCTACGCCACCGGCCGGGAACGGGTCCGGGCGCGGGTGGTGGGGCTGCTGCAACGCCAGGCCGAGGCCCGCCGGGCGGAGTCACCGAGCGACGCCTGGCTGCGCCGGATGAGCCGGATCAAGCCGGTCACCGACCTGCTCGACGCGGTCTGGCCGGCGCTCACCGCGGACGGGCTGCTGCACCGGCTGCGCACCGACGCCGACGCGCTCGCCGCCGCCGCGGACGGCCTGCTCACGCCCGAGGAGCAGGAGCTGTTCCGGTCCGGCAAGGTCGCGCGCACCGCGAAGGCGACCCGGTGGACCGCCGCCGACGCGGTGCTCATCGACGAGGTGGCCGGGCTGCTGGAACGGCCCGCCGGCTTCGGGCACGTGGTGGTCGACGAGGCGCAGGACCTGTCCCCGATGCAGTGCCGGGCCATCGCCCGGCGCAGTGAGCACGGCTCGATCACGCTGCTCGGCGACCTGGCGCAGGGCACCGCGCCGTGGGCGGCCACCGACTGGCGGGAGTCCCTGGCCCACCTGGGCAAGCCGGACGCCGCCGTGGTGCCGCTGAGTGTGGGCTTCCGGGTTCCGGCCGCCGTGGTGGCGTTCGCGAACCGGCTGCTGCCGGCGCTCGCCGTCGACGTACCCCCGGCCCGCTCGCTTCGCCACGACGGCGCGCTGGATGTGCGTACCGCCAAGGACCTGACGGCCGCGACGGTGGCCGAGGTGCGGGCGGCGCTTGCCCACGACGGCTCGGTCGGTGTGATCGCCGCCGACGACGCGGTGGACCGGCTCCGCGCGGCGCTCGCCGACGCGGGTGTCGAGACCGCGACCGCCGACGACGTCGAGGCCGCGGCGCGCGTCACGGTGGTCCCGGCGACGCTGGTGAAGGGCCTGGAGTACGACCACGTGGTGGTCGTCGAGCCGGCCGCGATCGTGGCCGCCGAGCCGCGCGGGCTGCACCGCCTCTACGTGGTGCTGACCCGGGCGGTCTCCCGCCTGGCCGTGCTGCACCGCGAGCCGCTGCCCGCGCCGCTGGCCGCCTGACGGGAGCGGACCGGCCACCGGTGACACCGGCGGCCCGGTCAGGCGGACAGTGCGGTGGCGACGTCGCGCAGCGGGCGGCCGGACTCGGCGATCGGCACGGTGAACGACAGCCAGGAGCCGTCGGTGAAGTCGATCCGCAGCCGCTTCGGGTTGAGCCGGTGCCACCCCACCCGCGCGGAGGCGATCTCCGCGCGCGCGGCCGACCAGGCCACTGCGGTCTCGGCCAACGCACGTTCCTCGGCCTCGCGCCCGGCCAGCAGCTTCACCCCGCCGGTACGGCAGACGACCAGCCGCCGGTCGGTGACCGCGAGCAGCGTCTCCCGGACCTGCAGGTCGGGCCGGGGCGGACGGAGCGCGCGGTGCAGGCGCGAGGCGGCCGAGCCTGGGGCACCGCGCCCGGCGATCCCCCAGCCGATCGCGTCGACGAGGCGGTCCCCACGGTCCCAGGTGGCCAGTGGCAGCAGCACGTTGAGCAGCACCGAGCCGACGGTCCGCCGGCCCGGGTCGGTGGTGGACTCCGGCTCGGGCGGTGGCGCCGGAGCTAGTCCCTGGCCGACGTCGGCCTTGGCGTGGGCCAGGACGCGCTCGCCCGGCTCGACGAGCAGGCCGATCCGGTCGCGGTATCTGGTCTCGTCCATCGGCTCAGTATCGGTCGTGGCCGTAGCCGTCGTCGGCGGGGCGCTCCGCGGCGGGGGCGTTGCCCATCACCTCGCCGACGATCTCGCGTACCCGGGCCGCGGCGGCCTCCTGCGCCCGGTTCGCCGCCGAGGTGATCTCCTCGGCGAGCGTGTACGAGTCGAAGCGCATGGCCCGCGCGTTGATGTCGGTGGAGAGGATCTTGCCGTCGGCGGCGGCCACGACGGTGACCAGGCCGGAGTCGCTCACCCCCTCGGCGCTGCTCTGCTCCAGCTCGGCCATCCGCGCGCCGAGTTCGCGCTGCCACCCGTCCAGGTTGCGGGCGAGCGCCTCGATCCGGTCCAGGGCCGGGAACGTCATTGCTGCCTCTCAGTTCACGATCGAGTCGAACACGTTCTGCACGCCCTTGGTGTACGGGCCGAGGTCGTCGCGGTACGTGCCGTCCGTCAGGTAGTTGCGGTCCTTGCGCCCGTCGGAGACGTCGTGCAGGCCCATTCCGGTGTCGAGCAGGGCGCCGCCGATGCCGGGGATGTTCACCGGGGACGCCTGGTTGATGACGAACTTGCCCGGGAAGAGCACGGCGGCGCGTTCGACCTTGAAGGCGAGCGCCGCCTTCGTGTAGCCGGACTTGCTGAACGCGCTGTACGCCTTCTTGGCCCGGCGCAGCTCCATCACCACCTTGGCGTAGTGGTCGAGCAGGTTGGCGACCTTCTGGAGCTTGGTGGCGAGCTTCGTGAGGATCTCTGCGAACCGCGCCACGATCTTGACCATGCGGCCGACGGTGGTGGCGAGCCGGGCCAGCACCCGCACCACTGTGGCGGCCAGGCTCACGCCGGCGCTCAGCGCCGCCGCCACCGCGGCGATGATGACCTCGGTCAGGAACCAGAGCAGGAACTCCAGGATCAGCTCGACCAGCAGGTTGAACGCGTCCACCGACGCGTTCGCGGAGTCGACGAGCACCTCCTTGGTGCCGTCCAGCCCCTTGGCCAGATCGTCCATCGCCTCCTCGATGGACTGCATCGAGGCGTGGAACTTCTCCGCCGCGTCGCCGTCCCAGGCGCCGCGCAGCCGCGCCCGGTCGGCGATCTGGTCACCGGCGATCTGCCGGACCGCCTCCCCGGTGGTCATCGCGAGCTGGGCCGCCCGCATCAGGTCGTCCGGCTCACCGGCGACCAGTTCCAGGAGCTGCTCGAACGGCCACAGCACCGCGTTCGACAGCGGCTTGAACGGGTCGGGCGTACCCGACACGATCTGCTCGAAGTAGGTCTTGTTGCGCTGGAGCGCCTCGGTGCTCATCCCCGCTCCCTCAGCCACCCGCGGTGAACATGGTGTCGTTCGCCGAGTCCGTGTCGTCGTACGCGGCGGCGGTCTCCATCAGACCGGCGGCGATGGTCAGCATGGTCTCGGCGCCGTCCGCCAGCCCCTGCAGGCACGCCTCGAACTGCTGCTCGTACGCGGCGGCAAGGCTGAACGACGCGGGCATCACGCCGAAGGAGTGCCGGGCCACGTGGCCGTCGCGGAACGTCCGCTCCAGCTCACGGAACCGGGAGGACCGGTCCCGGGAGGCGAGGGCGAACGCCCTCAGCGCCTCCGGCTGGACGTCGAGATTCCTGCTCGGACTGGTCACGGACCCTCCCCAGTGTCCGGTTGGAACTTCCACCGTCGTCGACGGCGCCACCAGACTAGGGGATGCGCGCAGCCGGGCAGGGGACACCGCGACTGGCACGGGCACGGTAGACAGGGAAGGCACAGCCCCCTCCGCCCGAGGAGAAGACCGATGATCCTGACCCGCGCCGAACAGGTCAGCCGCCGCTACGGCGAGGTGCTGGCGCTGGACCGGGTCGACCTCACCGTCCGGGCCGGCGAGCTGGTCGGCCTGCTCGGGCCGAACGGCGCCGGCAAGAGCACGCTGATCAACCTGCTGGTCGGGCTGCGCCGCCCGACCACCGGCCGGGTCGAGCTGTGCGGCGGCGACCCGCGCGACCCGGCGAGCCGGCGGCAGCTCGGTGTCACCCCGCAGGAGACCGGCCTGCCCGGCACGCTGCGGGTCGGCGAGGTGGTCGACTTCGTCTCCGCGCACTTCCCCGACCCGGTGCCCCGGGGCGAGCTGCTCGACCGGTTCGGCCTCGCCGACCAGGTACGCCGGCAGACCGGTGGTCTCTCCGGCGGCCAGCGTCGCCGGCTGGCCGTGGCGCTGGCGTTCGTCGGCCGTCCCCGGCTGGTGGTGCTCGACGAGCCGACCACCGGCCTCGACGTGGAGGCGCGGCACGCCCTCTGGGACGCGATCCGCGACTTCCACGCCGACGGCGGCACCGTGCTGCTGAGCAGCCACTACCTGGAGGAGGTGGAGGCGCTCGCGCAGCGGGTGGTGGTGATCGGTCACGGGCGGGTGCTGGCCGACGACTCGGTGGCCGCGATCCGCGGGATCGTCGGCGTACGCCGGGTCAGCCTGGTCGCCGACGACCTGCCGGCGCTGCCGGGCGTGGTCGCCACCGAACGCACCGACGGGCGGGTGCACCTGCTCACCACCGACGCCGACCAGCTCGTCCGCGACCTGGTCACCGCCGGGGTGGCCTTCCGCGACCTGGAGGTCCGGCCCACCTCGCTGGAGGAGGCGTTCCTCGCCATCACGGCCGAAGACCGGCCCGCGCCCACAGCCGCCTAGGAGACCGCCGTGCCGCTCGCCCTCGTCCACGCCCGCTACCAGCTCCTGGAGGTCATCCGGATCCCGGTGGCGGTGGTCGGCAGCGCGTTCTTCCCCGCCGCCGCGATGCTCTTCTTCGTGGTGCCGTTCGCCGGCGACGATCCGACCGGCGCCACCTACGCCACCGCCGCCATGGTGACGTTCGCGGTGATGAGCGCCAACATCTTCCAGTACGGAGTGGGCGTCGCCGAGGACCGCGACCAGCCCTGGAACCCGTACACCCGGACCCTGCCGGCCGGACCGGCGCCGCGGCTGGCCGGGCGGATCCTGGCCGGGCTGGTGCTGACGTACGTGTCGATGATCCCGGTGGTGGTGATCGCGGCGGTCGCCACCGAGGCCCGGGTCGGCGCGGTCCAGTTCCTGCTCGGGCTCGGCGCGGTGGCCGTGATCTCGGTGCCGTTCACGCTGCTCGGCCTGACGATCGGCTACTCGCTGCCGAGCAAGGCGGCGATCGTGGTGGCACAGGTGATCTTCTTCCCGCTCGCGTTCGGCGGTGGCCTGCTCTCCGGGCCGGACGACGCGCCCGGCTTCATCAAGGCCATCGCCCCCTACCTGCCGACCCGGGGCGCCGTGGAACTGCTCTGGGCGGCGGTCACCGACTTCACGCCGGACACCCGGGCGCTGGTGATGCTCGTCGTCTGGGTGCTGGTGCTCGCCGCGGCGGCCGGCTGGGCGTACCGGCGGGACGAGGGACGCCGCTTCAGCTGACCTTTTGTCCGGTTCCGGCCCGGCGGCCGACCGGGCGGTGCCACGATGCCGACAGGGCGGGCGAGCGGAGCCGCCCCCGGCGAGAGGGGTCACCGTGAACGGCGTCGAGCCCGGCACACCCTGCTGGACCGACCTGGCCACGCCCGGTCTGGACGACGCACGACGGTTCTACCCCGAGCTGTTCGGCTGGACCGGGGAGATCTCCCCCGAGCCGGACGCGGGCGGCTACACCGTGTTCCGCAAGGGCGGCAAGGCGGTCGCCGGGGCCGGGCCACCCGGTACGCCGGACCAGGTGCCGGTCTGGTCCACGTACGTGGCGACCGACGACGCCGACCTGGTCGCGACCCGGGTCGAGGCGGCCGGCGGGCAGGTGGTCGTCTCCCCGTTCGACGTCGCGCGGCAGGGCCGCATGGCGGTGCTCGCCGACCCGGCCGGCGCGGTGTTCAGCGTCTGGCAGCCGATGGCGATGCGCGGGGCGGAGCTCTACAACGCGCCGGGCGCGATGTGCTGGAACGAGCTGGTCACCCCCGACCCGGACGGCGCGAAGGAGTTCTACGCGCTGGTCTTCGGGTGGCACCCGGAGGAGCGCCCGGTCGGGCCGGTCGCGTACACCGGGTGGCGCTGCGGCGCCCGCATCGTCGCGGGCATGCTGCCTTGGGCCGAGCCGCTGCCGGAGGACCTGCCCGCGTACTGGGCGGTCTACTTCGCAGTGGAGGACGCCGACGCCGCCGCGGCCCGGGCCGCCGAGCTGGGCGGCACCATCCTCGTCCCGCCCCGCGACAACCCAGCCGGCCGCAGCGCCGCCCTGCGCGACCCGTCCGGTGCCCTCTTCTCCATCTCCACCCTCCGCTGACCCCACCCCACCCCGCCGTCCCCTCCTCGCCCCGCCCCGCCTCGCCGATCTTGCACTTGCAGCCCGCGCGACGTCACATACGCACCTTTCGCCGGGGCCGAATCTGCAAGATCGAGGGGAGAGACGGGAACCTCGGAGATCTTGGTACGGGACGGCCCCCAGGAGGGCCGATTCGTACCAAGATCTATCCGCCCTCCCGCAAGGCGCAACGCCGACCCGGGGATCGAGACGGCGAACGCCGTGGGGTGGGCAGGAACACCCACCCCGTCGATCTTGCGGTTGTGGCCCGCGTGGCGCGACATTCGCACCTTTTGCCGGGGCCGGAAGTCCAAGATCGACGGCGCGAGAGGGCGAGGACGGGCGAGGGCCGGGACGGGGCGGGGTCAGGTGGGGCGGACGGGGACCACCAAGGGGCCGTGGTCGCCGGGGATCACCCGGATGTGGGCTCGGTAGTGGCGGGCCAGCAACTCCTCGGTCAGCACGTCCTCGGGCGGGCCGGCGGCTGCGACCCGGCCGTCGGCGAGCAGGACCAGGCGGTCGGCGTACTCGCCGGCGATGGAGAGGTCGTGCATGGTGGCGAGCACGGTCAGGCCGTGCGCGCGGCGGAGCTGGTCGACGAGTTCCAGCACCTCCTGCTGGTGCCCGATGTCGAGCGCGCTCGTCGGCTCGTCCAGCAGCAGCAGGGTGGCGCCCTGGGCCAGCGCGCGGGCCAGGAAGACGCGCTGCCGTTCGCCGCCGGAGAGCGTGGCCAGCTCACGGTGCGCGAACGGGCCGAGGTCGAGGCGTTCCAGCACCTCGTGCACGGCGGCCAGGTCGGCGGCCGACTCGCGGCCCAGCGCCGGGATGTACGGGGTGCGCCCGAGCAGCGCGTAGTCGAAGACCGACATGCCGGCCGGCACCACCGGGGACTGGGCCACGGTGGCCACCACCCGGGCTCGTTCGCGGCGCCGGAGCGCGCCGATCGGCGTACCGAAGAGTGCGACCTCGCCCGGGCCGGTCAGCAGGCCGCCGACGGCGCGCAACAGGGTCGACTTGCCGGCGCCGTTGGGGCCGATCACGGTGACCCACTCGCCCGCGGCGACGGTCAGGTCGACGCCGGTCAGGATCGGGTTGCCGCCGAGGTCGACCCGCAGGTCGTGGACGCGCACGGCGGGGGCGTTCACATCGCCACCCGGCGGGCGGTACGCAGGACGAGGACGAAGAACGGGCCGCCGAGCAGCGCGGTGACCACGCCGATCGGGATCTCGGCGGGTGCGGCGGCGGTACGGGCGACCACGTCGGTGAGCGCGAGGAACGCGCCGCCGAACAGCATCGACAGCGGCAGGATGATCCGGTGGCTGGAGCCGAAGAGCAGCCGCATGGTGTGCGGCACGATGATGCCGACGAAGCCGATCAGCCCGGACGCGGAGACGGCGGCGGCGGTACCGAGCGACGCGGCGGCGATCAGCAGGTAGCGGGAGCGCTGCGGGTGCAGGCCGAGACCGGTGGCCTCGTCGTCGCCGACGGAGAGCACGTCCAGCTCACGCCGGTGCAGCAGCACCACCACGGCGGTGAGCACGAAGTACGGCAGGACCAGCCACACGTCGTGCCACCCGGCGGTGGCCAGCCGCCCGAGCAGCCAGGAGTAGACCTGCTGGATGTTGTCGGAGTGCTGTTGCAGCAGGTACGTCTGCCCGGCGCCGAAGAACGCCGAGACCGCCACCCCGGCCAGGATCAGCGTGGCCGGTGACCGGTCCCGCCCGCCGGCCGCGCCGAGCAGGTACGTCAGCACGACCGCGCCGAGCGAGCCGACGAACGCGGCGAGCGGGATGGTGATCGGCAGCCCGGTCAGCGCGCCGCCGGCTCCGGCGCCGAGCACGATCGCCGTGGTGACGGCGAAGCCGGCGCCGGCTGCCACGCCGAGCAGGTACGGGTCGGCCAGCGGGTTGCGGAAGACGCCCTGGTAGCAGCCGCCGGCCAGGGCGAGGAGCGCGCCGACGAGCAGCCCGAGCACGACCCGGGGCAGCCGCAGCTCGGTGATGATGGCGACTTCCCGCTCGGTGAGCCCGCTGTCGAGGTGCACCCCGGGTAGCAGGTTGAGCAGTTCGGCCGCGACGCTGCCGGGCGGCAGGCTGACCGGGCCGAGCGAGACGCCCGCGACCAGCGCGACGAGCACCGCCACGACTCCGGCGAGCAGCCAACGCTTGCGCAGCCCGGCGGGCCGGATCGGGGCGCCGCCCGCCCCGGGCGCCCCGCGCCGCCCGGGGCGGGACAGCGGCCGGATGCCCGGCCGGGACGCCCGAGGCGTTCCGGCCGGGTTCGGGGCGGAGTCCGCCTGTCGAAGGGCCACGGTCAGGCCGGGACCTTGGCGGTGGCGTCGACGATGACCTTCAGCAGGTCGACCACGCGCGGGCCCCAGCGCGAGGCGATGTCGTCGTCCAGTTCCACGATCTGGTTGTTCTTCACCGCGTTGATGCCGGTCCACCCGCTGCGCGCCTTCACCGTGTCGGCGCTCTGCTTGCAGCACTTGGTGTCGGAGAGGAAGACGAAGTCGGGGTTCGCCTTGACGATGACCTCCTGGGAGAGCTGCGGGTAGCCGCCGTTCTTCCCGTCGGCGTCGGACGGGTCGGCGATGTTCTCCAGCCCGGCGAGCGCGTAGATGGTGCCGATGAACGTCTTGCTGGTCGCGGTGTACAGCTCCGGGCCCAGCTCGTGGAAGTAGGTCAGCTTCTCGGTGCGCTTGGGCAGGTCCTTGGTCAGCGCGGTGATGTCGTCCTTCATCTTCTGCACCACGGCGTCGGCCTCGGACCGGTGGCCGGTGAGCGTGCCCAGGTCGGTGAGCTGCCGGTACGTGTCGTCGAGCGTGGCCGCGGCGGGGATCTGCAGGACCGGGATCTTCAGCGCGACGAGCTGGTCGGCGATCTTGTTGAGGTTGTCCGAGATCACCACGAGGTCGGGGTTGCGAGAGGCGACGGCCTCGGCGTTCGGCTGGTAGCCGGACAGGTCGGTGCGGGGCGCCTCGGCCGGGTAGTTCGACTGGTCGTCGACGGCGGTGACCTGCTTGCCGGCGCCGATGGCGAAGAGCATCTCGGTGGAGGTCGGCGAGAGCGAGACGATCTTCTCGGGCCGCTTCTCCAGCGTCAGCTTGCCGACGGTGGCCGGGAACGCGCCGCCGGAGGCACCGGCGGCGGGGGTGTCGGTCGAGGTCTTCTCGGCGCAGCCGCCGAGGAGCAGCACGCCGGCCGCGAGTGCGGTGGCGAAGAGCCGGGGGGTACGTCTGGACATGAAGCCTCCTGTCGGTCGAGGAGTGTGGTGCTTCGCCGACAGGAGAAAAGGCCCGCCCGCGAGGCGCCCTTCCTCGAGAGCGCGTGTCGCGACCGGGCCGCAGGCGACCTGGCTCGTCCCACGTCCGTCGGCGCCGGCGGGAGGCCGACGCCGCGCGTACGGGGCATCACAGTTGCGGGACAGCGCCGGTTTCGCACCGGCTTCGCTGTGGCACGGTCGGTGCCACGGTAGCGCACGACCAGCGGAGATCGTCCGGACGGTGGGGGTGGGTGGGAACCCCGGCGGGGGTGGAACCGGGGTTCCCACCCGGTGGTGAGGTCAGCAGTACTGGCTCTGCTTGCCGATCGCCCGGTACGGGCAGTCGGCGTACTCGGACAGAATCAGCACGGCCTCCCGGTTGCGTGAGGTCTGCGCCGGGATCACCTCGTCCGGCGGGTAGAAGCCGCCGCCGGAGGCCGAGCCGGGGTACATCTCGAAGGTGTACGCCCAGATCTTGTGGGCGCCCCACATCCAGTCGATGCTGGTGCCGTCGGCGATGTAGAGGTCACTCGACTGTTCCGGGGTGTAGTTGTTCGTCGCCGCCATCTGCCGCCCGATGGTGGCGAAGGTGTTGTACTGGTCGGTGTTCATCCCGGTGGCGGTGTTGTTGTACGTGTACCCGTACGGCCAGAGCACCAGCTGCGAGTACGTGTGGAAGTCGATGTTCGCCTTGATCTGCTGCACCCCGCCGACGACGCGGCTGTTGACGAAGTTGCGCAGCGCCGCGGTCTCCGGGGCGGAGAAGGCGGACGGGCCCCGGTAGGTGTCCGACGACTTGGTGCCGGACGAGCCGCCGCAGCAGCCCCACTGGTAGCTCCAGTTGCGGTTCAGGTCGGTGCCGATGGCTGTGGAACCGCTGTTGGGCTGCCGGTTCTTGCGCCAGGAGCGGTACGAGCCGGTGGCGATGTCGTACTCGCTGCCGTCCGGGTTGACGGTGGGGACGATCCAGATCTCCCGGGTGTTGACGATGCTTGTGATCCGGGAGTCGCTGCCGTAGTTGTCGGTGAAGAGGTTGAGCAGGTAGATCGCCATCTCGACGGTCAGGTGCTCACGGGCGTGCTGCTGGGCGTTGAACAGGATCTCCGGCTCGGCCTCGTCGGTGGCGACGTTGTCGGAGATCTTCACCGCCATCAGGTCCCGGCCCTGGTACGACGTGCCGATGCTCAGTTTCCGGGCGATGGTCGGGTGGTCGGCGACCACCTTGTTCACCACGGCGGTCAGCTCGGCGTAGTCGTGGTAGTTCGAGTCGGCGGGCGGGAACGCGTTGGCGGTCATGCCCCCGTCGGCGTGGTTGTGCTCCGGCACGGCGTCCTTCTCGAGCCGGAATCCGAGCCGGGTGATCGCGTTGGCCTCGGCCTTTGTCGCCGTGACATGCAGCACACCGTGCTCGGAGTAGTCGATCGCCGCGCCGGTGGAGGCGACGGCGGTGCGGTCGGCCGCCGTACGCGGTCCGAGCACCCGGTAGGCGACGGTGGACGGCTCGCCGGAGCCTTCCGGTGCGGGTCGCGCGACCGCCGGCGCGGCGGCCGCGGCGGCGATGGTCAGGCCGACGGCGGCGGCGAGCGCCAGACGGCGGCGGAGCGGAGAGGTGCGGAAGGCCATGGACAACCTCCTGGGGGTACGGGAGAGCTCCCGTTGTCCGCACACTCCACCAGGAGACACATGGTCATATCAATATCTGTCTTTCTCTTTAGCCATCCCGACCTGATCGTCACTTCGGCAATGATTTTCTTGGCCCGAACATCTGGCGAAACTTCCCGCCAAGCGCGACAGTGAACGGCAACGATGCCGTCTCCCTGTGGAGCTGCCATGTTCGGAAGACCAATGCGCGCGGCCGCCCTCGCCGGCCTCACCGCGCTCACCCTCCTCGGCACCAGCGCACCGGTCCAGGCACAAACCCCGCGACCGGGCGTCACGCACGACGAACAGATCACCTTCCAGGAGTTCTCCCGCTTCCCCGACTGGCGTACCGGCACCCACCAGGGCACCCGCGCCGTACCGGGCCGCCACCCGGCGCTGACCATCGACCGGCCGGCGGGCACCACCGAGTTCACCGACGAGCACACCGGCACGACACGCACCTGGGAGTACGCCACCTGGACCTCGCCGGAGCGGCGGATCGGCTTCGACGCCACCGAGATGGTCGCGTCGTGGAACGCCGCCACCCCGGCCGGCACCTGGATCCAGGTCGAGCTGCACGGCACGTACAACACCGGGGCGCAGACCCCGTGGTACGTCATGGGCCGCTGGGCCTCCGGCGACCAGGACATCAAGCGGTCCACGCTGGACGGCCAGGGCGACCCGTGGTCGAGCATCTGGACCGACACGTTCTCGATCGACGACGCCGACGCCGGGGTGCTGCTGCGCTCGTACCAGTTGCGGCTGACGCTCTACCGCGCGCCCGGCCAGGCCGCCGCGCCGCAGGTCCGGATGCTCGGCGCGATGGCGTCGAACGTGCCGGACCGGTTCACCGTCACGCCGAGCCGCGGCGGCATCGCCTGGGGCACCGAGCTGGCCGTGCCGCGCTACTCGCAGAACGTCCACATCGGCGAGTACCCCGAGTACGACGGCGGCGGCGAGGCGTGGTGCTCACCCACCTCGACGGAGATGGTGGTCGAGTACTGGGGCCGCAAGCCCTCGGCCGAGGACACCTCCTGGGTCGACCCCTCCTACCCCGACCCGACCGTCGACCACGCCGCCCGGATGACCTACGACTACGAGTACGAAGGCGCCGGCAACTGGCCGTTCAACACCGCGTACGCGGCGAGCTTCCCCGGCCTGGAGGCGCGGGTCACGCGGCTGCACTCGCTGGACGAGGCGGAACGGTTCATCAAGGCGGGAATCCCGGTGGTGACCTCGCAGTCGTTCCTCGCCAGCGAGCTGGACGGCGCCAACTACGGCACCTCCGGGCACCTGTTCGTGATCGTCGGCTTCACGGCCGAGGGCGACGTGATCGTCAACGACCCGGCGTCCTCGTCCAACGACGCGGTCCGCAACGTCTACAAGCGGGAGCAGTTCGAGCAGATCTGGCTGCGCACCAAGCGCTACCGGGCCAACGGCACGGTGGCCTCCGGCTCCGGCGGCATCGCCTACCTGATCAAGCCGGCCGACCGGCCGTGGCCGGTCGTTCCGGGCTCGACCAACTGGTGAACGGCCCGGTCAACCGGTGAACGGCCCGGTCAACCGGTGAACGGCTCGACCGGCCGATGAACGACGAGGGGCCCGGCGCCGCAGATGGCGCCGGGCCCCTCGTTCGTCCGCTCAGCCGTCGCGGCGTTCGGCGTCCGGCTCGGCCTGGTCCTCACCGGCCAGCGCCGAGCGCAGCCGATCCTTCTCCACGCGACGCCGCTCCGCCGCCTCCGCCATCTCCCCGGCCATCTGGTCCCGCAGGCCCTTGAGCAGGAAGAACGACAGCGTGGCGGAGAAGATCAGCGCCAGCATCAGCCGCAGGAACATGTTCATGTCGACGAACCAGAGGGCCGCCAGCACGGCGACGAACAGCCCGATCCGGCCCAGCGTGTACTTGAGCGCCGCGCTCATTCCCGCATTCCCACTCTCTTCGTGCCTCAGCCCGTACGCCGGGCCAGCCAGTGCACGCCATGAAACCAGATGACGGCGTAGACAACGGTGAACACCGCCGCGGCCAACGCGCCGGTGACCAGCGCGGGCAGCCCGGAGGCCAGGCCCGCGGCCAGCAGACCGGCGACGATCCCGAGCCCGAGACCGGCCAGCGCGGCCACCACCCGGGCGGCGCCGAACTCCCAGGCCCGGAACTCGTCCCAGAACAGCCAGAGCGGCAGGATCACCGCGAGCCAGCCGTTCGTGCCCCCGAATCCGCTGTCGCCCACCGTGGCGAACGCGAACTCGAAGACCAGCAGCGCCAGCACCCCGATGACCAGGCCGGCCAGGGTCACGCCGAGCAGGTCACCGAGGGTCAGGATGCGCCCCTCGGCGTCGCGCCGGGGAAAGCCGCGCTGCTGTTCCTCGTCGCTCATCGCCAGGTCAGGCCCAGACCTGCTGCGGCTCGGACCGGCGCTCCGCCAGCGAGGGCGGCCCGTCGTACTCGCGGACGATCTCGTAGCGGGTGTTCCGCTCGACCGGACGGAAGCCGGCGTCCCAGATCATGTGCAGCAGGTCGTCGCGGTGCATGGTGTTCGGCGTGCCGTACGAGTCGGCGTCGTGGGTGATCTTGTATTCCACGACCGAGCCGTCCAGGTCGTCGACGCCGAAGTTCAGCGAGAGCTGCGCGACCGACAGGCCGTGCATGACCCAGAAGCACTTGACGTGCGGCACGTTGTCGAACAGCAGCCGGGAGACCGCGAACGTCTTGAGCGACTCGGCCGGCGAGGCCATCGTGGTCCGGGCCTGGATCCGGTTACGGATCTTGCCGTCCGCCGAGTCGACGAAGTCGTGCTGGTAGCGCAGCGGGATGAAGACCTGGAAGCCGCCGGTCTCGTCCTGCAGCTCACGCAGCCGCAGCACGTGGTCGACGCGGTGCCGGGGCTCCTCGATGTGGCCGTAGAGCATCGTCGACGGCGTCTTCATGCCCTTCGAGTGGGCCAGCCGGTGGATGCGCGACCAGTCCTCCCAGTGGCAGTTGTGGTCGACGATGTGCTGCCGGATCTCCCAGTCGAAGATCTCCGCGCCGCCGCCGGTGAGCGACTCCAGGCCGGCGTCCATCAGCTCGTCGAGGATCGCGTCGGCGCTGAGCCCGCTGATCTTCTCGAACCACTGCACCTCGGTCGCGGTGAACGCCTTGAGGTTGACGTTCGGCAGCGCGGCCTTCAGCTCGCGCAGCACCTTCGGGTAGTAGCGCCAGGGCAGCGTGGGGTGCAGGCCGTTGACGATGTGCAGCTCGGTGAGCTGCTCGTCCTCCATCTCCTTGGCCTTGCGGACCGCCTCGTCGATGCGCATCGTGTAGGCGTCCTTCTCGCCCGGCTTGCGCTGGAACGAGCAGTACGCGCACGACGCCGAGCAGACGTTCGTCAGGTTCAGGTGACGGTTGACGTTGAACATCACCCGGTCGCCGTTGAGCTCCGTACGCCTGTGGTGGGCCAGCCGGCCCAGCCAGGTCAGGTCGTCGCTGTCGTAGAGGGCGATGCCGTCCTCGCGGGTCAGCCGCTCCCCCGCGTACACCTTCGCCTCGAGTTCGCGCTTGAGTCCGGCGTCCATCCGAAAGCCACGTCCTTCCACCTGGGTTCCCGATCGAGCGTACGTCGCGGGTCCGACCGGCCGCCGACGTGGTCACGGCGGTTCACCCGTCGTCACGCTCCGCACATCGACATCGTCGCAACCGTGAGGTAAGACAGGGTGGGGCGGAACACACACCAGGGCCGTCCTGTCCCGACACGCCCCAACCACGCGTGACGGACCCCAGACCGGACGGGGAGCGGTATGGCTCACAGCACCAAGGCCCGACGGCGACGAGGACGGCAGCCGGTGATCTCACCGATCCTGCGCCCGGCGCTCTGGTCCGCCCTGCTGGGGGCGGTAGCGGCCGCGGCGCTCGCCACACCCGCCTGGGCCGACCCGCTGCCCGACGTGGTGCCCGACACCGGTTCCCGGCCCCAGGTCACCGGCCCCCTGCAGCTCCCCGGCGCGTCCGGCTCCGGCCGCGGCGCACCCGGCACCGTTCCCGGCGTACCGGGCACCGTCCCCGGCCTGCCCGGCACCGTCCCCGGTCTGCCCGGTGTCACCGTCCCGGGTCTGCCCGGCGCGGGTGCCACCACCGGCGTGACCAACCCGGCCGACGGCCCGCTGATCGCGCAGATCAACCAGCTCGACGTCCGGGTCACCCAGCTCGGCGAGGCGCTGCTCCGGATCAAGACCGAGCGGGACGCCGCACAGACCGAGCTGACCCAGTCCGCCGCCCGCCTCAAGGAGGCCCAGGACGCGCTCGCCCGCGCCCAGGACAACGCCAAGAGCGCCGCCGCCGACGCCGTGAAGGCCGACGCGGCGCTGCCGCCCGGCGAGTTCGGCGCCAGCCTGCGCGACTTCGCCAACCTCCAGCGCATCACCCGCGGCGACAAGGCCGCGGGCGCCACCACGTCGGTCACCGGCGAACTCCTCCGCGCCACCAGCGCCGAGCAGGTCGCCCGGGAGGCACACGAGTCGGCCCGGCGCCGGGCCACCGAGAAGGGCGCGGAGTACACCCGCGCCGAGGCCGACCTGCGCAAGCATGAGGCCGCGCTCGTCGCGCTGCGCAAGGAGAACGCGGCGAAGCTGCTGGAGATCGAGCGGCTGGCGGACGCCGCCGAGCAGCAGCTCGGCACCTCGTACGTGGTCGACCAGAGCATCGACGGCCTGGTGGCGGACCCGCGGGCGCTCGCCGCCGTGCGGTACGCCCTCGCCCAGCTCGGCGACCCCTACCTGTGGGCCGCGGAGGGCCCGGACCGGTTCGACTGCTCCGGCCTGATGCTCGCCTCCTACCAGGCGGCCGGCTACCGGGGCCTGCCCCGCGTCGCCAAGGACCAGTACTTCGCCACCCGTTCCCGCACCGTCTCGCCGAACGCTCTGCTCCCCGGTGACCTGCTGTTCTTCGCCTCGGGCAGCAGCTGGACCAGCGTCCACCACGTCGCCATGTACATCGGCAACGGCAAGATGGTCGAGGCGCCGCGGACCGGTGACGTCGTCAAGATCTCGGTGGTCCGCTGGTCGCGGCTCTACGCGGCGACCCGGGTGATCGGTGCGGTACCCGCCCCGGCCACTCCCGCCCCGCCGCCCACGCTGCCGGCCACGCCGAAGCCGTCGACCACCCCCAAGCCGACGCCCACCACGCCTAAGCCGTCGACCACGCCCAAGCCGACACCGACGACGCCGAAGCCCACCACGCCGACGCCGGATCCGACGACGTCCAGCCCGGCGCCCAGCTCGCCGCCGCCCAGCGAGTCGGCGGAGCCGGAGCCGAGCCAGAGCGCGAGCGCCGAGCCGGACACCAGCAGCGCCGCGCCGAGCAGCAGCAGCGTCGCCCCGAGCACCAGCAGCGCCGCCCCGTCGAGCAGCACGTCCGGCAGCGGCTCCGCCAGCCCGAGCAGCAGCGCCGACTGACCCAACCGCCACTCCGGCTGTGCTCCCGGGCTGGAATATGGCACGGTGAGATCCAGGCACTTCCGGTCGACGCCACGGCCGGAGGCGAGCGTGGGTGCGGAGGGGCGAGATGGGCGAGCAGGACGTTCCGGCGGAGAAGGTCCACCCGGGACCGACGCCCGACCCCGCC
Organism: Micromonospora sp. CA-248089; assembly: GCF_050948515.1. Taxonomy (NCBI): domain Bacteria; kingdom Bacillati; phylum Actinomycetota; class Actinomycetes; order Micromonosporales; family Micromonosporaceae; genus Micromonospora; species Micromonospora sp. CA-248089. Next base: position 342,828 of record NZ_CP192016.1, on the reverse strand, counting down.
GACCCGGCCGGCGACGACGACCGCGGTTCGGCCCCGGCGGTAGCCGTGGCGCGGGCACGGGTGTCGGTCGCCGGCGCGGCCGTGCCGCCGCCCTCCGGTGACGAGCAGCCGCTTCCGCAGGCCGGCCCCACGACGTACCGGGCGGGCACCCCGGCGGACACCCCACCGCCGCTGGATCGGCGCCTCCCCGGCGCCACCGTGCCACCGTCCAGTTGGTCCGCCTTCGCTGTGGCCGAACGCCAGGCGCCGCCCCAGCCCGCCACCGTGCCGCCCGCCTCGGCCGGCACGGCAGCCACGCCCGCCGCCGAGGTGAAGCCGGACGGCGACGCCTTCCCGGGTACGCCCGGCAGTGCTCCGGCGGCCATCCCGGCACCCCGCGTCTCCGGTTCCGCACGCGTGCCCGCATCCACTCCGCCCGCCGCCCCGGACGCCGCGGTCGTGGACGCCGCCGCACCGGCCGTCACCGCGCCGGACCGCGACACCGCACCGGCCCGGCAGGCGGACGCGGCCGACGGGACGGCCTCGGAGCCGGACGACGGCTCCCCGGCCGGGACCGCCGATTCGCTTCCGCGCGAGCCTGCCGACTCCCCGCCGGAAGCGGCACCGGTCTCCACCACCGACCGCCCCGCCGCGCTCGCCAGCGGTACCGGAGCGGCATCCGCCCGGGCCAGCGCGTCGGTGCCCGGCCTGAGCCGCGTCTCGGCCGAGGAGGTCGCCGCCTCCGTGGTGGCCGCTCCGCCCGCCGCCGCCACCGTCTACCGGGCCGGGCCGGTGAACCCGGAACCGCCGGAGCCGGTCCAGCCGCCGGAGCCGGCGCAGCCTCCGGCGCCGAACGGCCCGGAGCCCGAGCCGGCACCCACGCCGGTGCCCGGTCCGACGCCGCCGTCGCCCGCGCCGCCGGTACCCGAACCGGAGCCTCCGCTGCGGCCCACGCCGCCGCTGCCCGCGCCGCCCGCGCCGCCGACGCCGACGCCCGGACCGGTGCCGCCGATCCCCGGCCCACCCGTCCCGCCGCCGGGTCCGCCCGTACCCCCGCCGCCGCCCCCGCCGGGCCCGATGCCCGCGCCGCCGTTCCCGCCGCCACCGGCGATGACCGGCGGGGCGGACCCGCTGCCCGCGCCGCTGTTCCCGGCCCCGTCGGCCGCCCCGGCGTTCCCGCCCGCGCGGGCCGCCGTCCCGAGCCCGCCGGCCGCGCCACCGCCGCCGGCCCCGCTCGTCGCACCGCCGGTCGGCGCCACGCCGCCGTCGTGGGCCGCCGCGCCCGTGTCGGACCCGCCTTCGCCGGTGGTGCCGGCCCCGGCGCTGCCGACCTGGCCGCCGCCGGCCACGCCCGCCCGCGACGCCGACACGACCCGTCCGGTACGTCCGCAGCCCGCCGGCCCGGATCTCGCCACCGCCGCGTACGGCGGAACCGACGGGCCCGGTTTCGCCACCGTGTCGTTCCCGCAGGGCAACCCGCTGGAGAACTCCGGATCGCTGACCGGGCACATCCTGGCCCAGGGCTGGTCCGAGGAGAGCCCGGCGGCCCGGGGTGGCAACACCAAGGTGATCATCGTGCTGGCCGTCGCGCTGACCATGTTGATCGCGATCAGTCTGCTCGTGGTCTTCCTGGCCAACGATGCGTTGAGCGGGCTGACCGGGGCGATGCCGACCGAGTGACGGGGTGAGCCCGCCCACTACGATCTCGCGTCGCCGTGGCGGAGCGGGCTTTGCGCCGTACACTTGTCTCTGATCACTGACCTGGCGCGCCCGATGCGCGCGCCCATGGGCGATCTTGCGGGCGATTCGGCGGCGTGACAGGCCGCGGCGGGCCATCGCGAAGATGCGCCCCGCTCGAGAGGTATTTCTTGACCACCTTCGCTGAATCCAGCATGTCCCCGTCCGTCGACCCGACGCCCGAGACCGTCGACTTCGCCTCGCTCGGCCTGCCCCGGCAGCTCGTCGAGGCGCTCGCCCGGCAGGGCATCACCACCCCGTTCGAAATCCAGCGGGCCACCCTGCCCGACTCGCTCGCGGGCCGCGACGTGCTCGGCCGGGGCCAGACCGGCTCGGGCAAGACGCTCGCCTTCGGCCTGCCGGTGATCGCCCGGCTCGCCGACCGCAACCGGGCCCGGCCGCTGCACCCGCGCGCCCTGGTCCTGGTCCCCACCCGGGAACTGGCCATGCAGGTCAACGACGCGCTCGTGCCGCTCGGCAAGGCGGCGGGCGTGTTCCTGAAGACCGCCGTCGGCGGCGTGCCGTACGACAGGCAGATCGACGCGCTGCGGCGCGGCGTGGAGATCGTCGTGGCCACCCCCGGGCGGCTGGGCGACCTGATCGAGCGCGGCGTGTGCCGCCTCGACGACGTCGAGATCACCGTGCTGGACGAGGCCGACCAGATGGCCGACATGGGCTTCCTGCCCGAGGTCACCCAGCTGCTGTCGAAGACCCCGGCGGACGCGCAGCGGCTGCTGTTCTCGGCCACTCTGGACAACGACGTCGACACGCTCGTCAAGCGGTTCATGACCGACCCGGTCACCCACTCGACCGCACCGGCCACCGCCGCCGTGTCCACCATGGATCACCACATGCTGCTGATCCCGCCGCACGACAAGTTCGCTGTCGCCGCGTCCATCGCCGCCCGTGAGGGCCGCACCATGCTGTTCGCCCGTACGCAGCTCGGCGTGGACCGGCTCGTCGAGCAGCTCGCGGCCGTCGGCGTACGCGCCGGTGGGCTGCACGGCGGCAAGACGCAGCGCATGCGTACCAAGACGCTCGCCGAGTTCCGCGAGGGCCGCACGCCCGTGCTGGTCGCGACCGACGTGGCGGCCCGCGGCATCCACGTCGACGGCGTCTCGCTGGTGCTGCACGTGGACCCGCCGAAGGACCCGAAGGACTACCTGCACCGGGCCGGCCGTACGGCCCGCGCCGGCGAGTCGGGCGCGGTGGCGACACTCGTGCTGCCCAAGCAGCGCCGCACCACGCTGGCCATGATGGAGAAGGCGGGCGTCGAGCCGGCCGAGACCCGGGTCCGGGCGGGCGACGAGGCGCTGGCCGAGCTGACCGGCGCGCGTGAGCCCAGCGGCGTACCGGTGCGGGACGAGCCGGAGCCGCGACGTGGTGGCGGCTCGCGCCGCTTCGGCGACCGCGACGGCCGGGGCTTCGACCGTGGCGGGCGCGGCTACTCCGACCGGGGCGAGCGCCGGTTCGGCGACCGTGACGGTCGTGGCGAGCGCCGCTTCGGTGACCGGCCCACGGGCGAACGCCGCTTCGGCGACCGGCCTGCGGGCGAGCGGTCCGGGGACCGGTTCGCGGATCGCGGCGGTGACCGCCGATTCGGCGACCGGCCGGCCGGCGAGCGCTACTCGGGCGAGCGGTCCGGCGGCGAGCGCCGCTTCGACCGGCCCGAGCGTCGCGACGACCGGAGCTACGGTGACCGGAGCTACGGTGACCGGAGCTACGGCGACCGGCGGCCCGACGACCGGCGCTTCGGCGAGCAGCGGTCCGACGACCGCGGCCAGCGCTTCGGCGGCCAGCGCGGCGACGACCGGCGCTTCGGCGACCGGGCCGACCGGCCGTACGGCGACCGGCAGCGGCCGGCGGCCGGACGCGGGTACGACCGCGACGAGCGGCGGTACGACGACCGGCCGGGCGGCTCGCGCGGCTTCGGTGACCGGCGCCAGGACGACCGCCCGCAGGCCGAGCGGCGTTTCGGTGACCGGGGCGACGCACGGCCGGCCGAGCGCCGGAGCGGCGGTTTCCGGGCCGAGGGGCGGGGCCGGGACGACAGGCGCGGCTTCGGCGGGCGCCCGCCGGCACGTACCCACTGATCTGAGCGCACCCACCGCCGCCGCCGAGCACCCGCTCGGCGGCGGCGGTGCGTCTGGGGTGATGTCGGCTCCCGGTCTAGCTGCGCGGTGTGAGGACGGGATACCGCCGAGTCGGCTCATTCCACAGCGACAGGCGATGACGAGGCTGCCAGTCGGGCGGCGGCGTCGGGATGGTCTTGTCGATGGTCTGCCGCAGGCTGCGGCGAGCGGATCGGCCCCACGACCAGGCGACCCAGCAGCCGAACGCCTGGGCGATGACGGCGGCCAGCAGCAGGCCGGTGCCGATCGGGTCAGACATTGCGCACCGACCGCAGCCAGCCCAGGAACCGGATGTGCATCTCGGCGGGATCCGGCGGCTCGGAGTAGAGCCGGGTCAGGTCATGGGTTGCCTGCCGCATCAGGGCGGCCAGATCGACGGCGAGGTGACGCCGGTCGTGCTCGTAGTCAGCGACCAACTCGACCTTGGCGTTCTCGCACGGCCAGTTGAGCAGGTCTGCCGTACAGACCCAGAGGGGTTTCAGCGGAGCGTGGCGCTGGGTCACTCGGGGCCTCCTGCACGGGTCGGCTTCCAGGTGGCACCCCCGTCCGCCGCGAACTCGCCACCGGGCGGGGGGCCTGATCCATCAGATCGCTCACTTGCTCCCCTGTCAACATTGACGGGTCCACGTAGGTGCGATTATTTGTTCGCGTCGCCATAGGCGGGCAAGCCCGCTCCTACCTTCGACGTCGTGACCAAGGAGACGGGACCGGGTGAACTCGTCGCGGCCGGTGAGATCTTGAAGATGCTCGGCGTGGGCAGGTCGAGATTCCGCGAGATCCGGCGGCATCCCGCATTCCCCGCGCCGTATCAAGAGCTGTCCGTCGGCGCGGTCTGGCTGAAGCGGGACGTGGAGCGGTACATCCGGGAGCACCGGCCGCCCCGGCCGGCGGACGACGACGAGTAGCCCCGACGAGGCCTCTGTGGCCACCCTCAAGCGAGAGCCCCGGCCGCCACGCCTGTACGGGCCCGGCGAGCTGGCCGCCCTGTTCGGCGTATCGCGTCAGCGGGTTCTCCAGATCACCCGCCGCCCCGGGTTTCCCGAGCCGCTCGCCCGACTGATCGGCATGAACGTCTGGGACGCTGATGAGGTCGACGAGTGGGCCCGCCACAACCGGCCGCCCCGCCTCACCGAGGGCGACGAGCAGGGGTAGTCGGTCGCCCCCGGCTCGCGGCGGCGTTCGCGCATCCGCTGCCGTCGACGGCCGGGTCGCGTAACGTCCGGACCATGCCGAAGTCGCTCTTCTGGGCCCGGACCGACACCGCCGGCTCCGAGCACGTCGTGCTCGGCGACGGTCCGGGGCTGACCGCGCAGGGTGCGGCGCTCGCCGTGGATCCGATCCCGTACACGTGCCGGTACCGGCTGGAGGTCGGGCCGGACTGGTCGACGAACCGGCTTGAGGTCGAGTCCGAGGGCGCGGGCTGGTCGCGGAGCGTACGCCTGGAGCGGGGCCGGGACGGGTGGCGCGTGCGTACCGGCGAGGAGGGCGACCTGGACGCGGCGCTGAGCGCAGCCGGGCACCCACCGGCGGGCCTACCTGGTACCGACGACCCGGGCCGGCTGGCCGAGGCGCTCGACGTGGACCTGGGCGGCTCGCCGCTGACCAACACGCTGCCGATCCGCCGGATCGGGCTGGGGCGGCTGCCCGCCGACCTGGCGACGGCCGTGAACGTGGCCTGGGTGCTGCTGCCCGGCCTGGCCGTGGTGCCCACCGAGCAGGTCTACACCTCGCTGGGCCCGGGCCGGGTCCGGTACGCGAGCGGCACGTTCACCGCCGACCTGGAGGTCGACCCGGACGGCTTCGTGGTGCGTTACCCGGGGCTGGCCGAGCGGGTCGATCCGCGCTGACCGCCCGGTTCAGGCCGCCGGCCAGGTGCCGTCGGTCAGGAACCGGTCGATGGTGGCGAGGTGCGGGGCGAGGTCGAGGCCCTGCGCGGCCACCCACTCGTCCGAGTAGTAGGTGTCGGCGTACCGGTCGCCCGGGTCGCAGATCAGCGTGACCACCGAGCCGGTACGCCCGGCCGCGCGCATCTGCGCGATCAGCCCGAACGCGCCCCACAGGTTGGTGCCGGTGGAGCCGCCCACACGGCGGCCGAGCACCGCCGAGCCGGCCCGCATCGCGGCCAGCGACGCGGCGTCCGGCACCTGCACCATCCGGTCCACCACGCTGGGCAGGAAGGACGCCTCGACGGTGGGCCGCCCGATGCCCTCGATCCGGGAGCCGCGGTCGGTGCGTACCGACCAGTCACCGGCCTGCCAGGCGGGGTAGAACGCGGAGTTCTCCGGGTCCACCACGCAGAGCTTGGTGGGCAGCCGGCGATACCGGGCGTACCGGCCGATGGTGGCGCTGGTGCCGCCGGTGCCGGCGCCGACCACGATCCAGGCGGGCACCGGGTGCCGTTCCAGCGCGAGCTGGGCGTAGATCGACTCGGCGATGTTGTTGTTGCCCCGCCAGTCGGTGGCCCGCTCGGCGTAGGTGAACTGGTCCATGAAGCGGCCGCCGCTGTCCTCGGCGAGCCAGCGCGCCTCCACCACGACCTTGGACGGGTCGTCCACCAGGTGGCAGCGCCCGCCCTGGAACTCGATCTGGGCGATCTTCTCCGGCGACGTGGAGGCGGGCATGACCGCGATGAACGGCAGCCCGAGCATCCGGGCGAAGTACGCCTCGGAGACCGCCGTCGAGCCGGACGACGCCTCGACGATCGTGGTGTCCGGGCCGATCCAGCCGTTGCAGAGGCCGTAGAGGAACAGCGACCGGGCGAGCCGGTGCTTCAGCGAGCCGGTGGGGTGCACCGACTCGTCCTTGAGGTAGAGGTCGATCCCCCACTGGCGGGGCAGCGGGAACGGCAGCAGGTGGGTGTCGGCGGAGCGGTTGGCGTCGGCCTCGACAGTGGCGATCGCCTCGGTCACCCAGCGCCGGCTGGCCTCGTCGCACCTGTCGAAGTGAGTCACGTCGGCAACGTTACAAGCGAGGTCAGCTCGGGTTTCCTCGGACCCGGCGGGCCTGCCGCCGCTGACCGGCCCGCCCGGTGGCCCGGATCACCGGCGTGAGGGCCAGGGCGAGCCGGGGGAATGCGTCCAGGAGCCGTACCTGGCCGCCGCGCCAGCGCGGCAGGCTGACCACCGGCCGGGGCCGCCGGGCCAGCCGGACGGCCCGCGCGGCCACCCGCTCCGGCGTGAGCAGCGCGCCGGTGAAGGACGCCAACGCGCCCGGGTCGTCCAGCTTGTCGTGCAGCATCGGCGTCCAGATGCCGTCCGGGCACAGGCACGACACGTGTACGCCCCGGACGCCGGCCATCCGCAGGTCACTCAGGGTGCCGAGGCTGAACGCGAGCAGGGCGTGCTTGCTGGCCGCGTACACCGTCTCGCCGGGCGCGGCGATCAGCCCGGCCAGCGAGACGACGTTGAGCACGTGGCCGCGGCCCTGCTCGCGCATCACCGCGACGGCGGCGAGCGTGCCGTTCATCGCGCCGAGCGCGTTCACCTCGACCACCGCGCGGCGGGTCCGGGCGTCGTGCGCCCAGGACGGGCCGGTGGCCAGGATGCCCGCGTTGTTCACCCAGAGCCCGAGGCCGCCGGGTGCGGCCGCCGCCTCGGCGGCGACGTCCGCGCAGGCGGCTTCGTCGCGTACGTCGAGCGGGCGGGACCAGCCACCCAGCGGCGCGGCGGCGGCCGACGCGGCCCCGGCGTCGACGTCGGTGAGCAGCACGTTCCAGCCGTCGGCGTGCAGCGCGGCGGCGATGGCCCGGCCCAGCCCGCCGGCCGCTCCGGTGACCACTGCGGCACCACGTCCCGAGGTCGTCATCGGCGCACGGTAACCGCAACGCCGCCGCGGGGCCAGAGGCGTCAGGCGGTGGGCGGTTCCAGCGGCTGCGGGCGGTTCTCCCACTTGGTCGACAGGGCGATGCTGGTACGGGTGGACGCCACGCCCGCCGTCCGGTTCAGCCGGACGATCAACTGCTCCAGCTCGGCGATCGTGCCGACCCGCGCCTTGAGCAGGAAGGACTCGACGCCGGCCATGAAGTAGCAGGACTCGATCTCGGGGATGCGGCGGAACGCCTCCAGCACGTCGTCGGTGTCCGCGTCGGAGTCCTCGATGATGCCGATGAGTGCGGTGACCCCGAGCCCGATCGACTCCGGCTCGACCTCGGCCCGGTACGCCCGGATCACGCCGCTGGACTCCAGCTTGCCGACCCGCTCGTGCACGGCCGGGGCGGAGAGGCCGACCTGACGGGCCAGCTCGGCGTACGACAGACGGGCGTTGCCCCGCAACAGCTCCACGAGGCTCAGGTCGATCGTGTCCACGGAGAGTGACCCTATCCGTTCGGCGACCACGGAATGCGGTCGGTACCCGTGGACCGGCCCTTCACAAACGTACGATCACGGGGGTTCTCCGCCGGTACCATTTCCTATCCTTCCCAGTGTGTGCGTTTTTCGCGTTTGGCGGACACGTCCGGTAGCCGGTGCTGTAATTGCCATACGTCCCTCATGACGGCTCTGGGCTCGCACCGGCCGGGGGCAGTGTGTTCAGCCGGGGGCTTCGTCGACGCGAGGAGGGGGCTGTGGACACTGGAGATCGCCTGCTGACACCGGGTGAGGTCGCTGCGCTGTTTCGGGTTGACCCGAAGACCGTGACCAGATGGGCAGCGGCCGGCCGGATCGGCAGTATCCGGACTCCAGGAGGGCACCGCCGGTTTCGGGAATCCGAGGTGCGGGCCCTGCTCGAGGGGGAGGGCATGCTGGACGAGGCGGAGGACATGGGCAAGGCCCGCAACATGGGCCCGACCGCTTCCACCGGCCCCGGACCGGCGAACGCCGGCATGTACTGAACGTGCGGGGCGCGGTCCGGTCGAGGGCCGCGCCCCCGCACGTCGGCCACGGGTCCGTCAGGCCGGATCCGCCTCCCGGCGACCGGCCGCCAGCTCACCGGACCATCGCCGGAACAGCGTGTGCTCGACGCCCAGCGCGTCGAGCACCTTTCCGGCCACGAAGTCCACGAGCTGCCCGGCGGACGCCGACGCGCCGGCGCCGTAGAAGCCCGGACTGGCCGGCAGCACCACCGCACCGGCGTCGTGCAGCGCGATGAGATGTTCCAGGTGACTGCGGGTCACCGGCGTCTCCCGGGGCACCACGACGACCGGCCGGCGCTCCTTGAGGTTCACCTCGGCGGCGCGCTGGAGCAGGTCCTTCGACAGCCCGATGGCGATGCCCGCGCACGCGGCGGTGCTCGCCGGCACCACCGCCATGCCGCGTACCGGGTAGGAGCCGCTGCTCGGGCCGGCGGCCAGGTCACCGGCCGGCCAGTGCCGGATGTCCGCGCCGGTGAGGTCGCGGTCGAGCCAGGCGGCCAGGTCCTCGGCCCAGTGCGCGTCCCGGAACGGCCGGCCGGTCTCGTCCAGCACGGTGAGCCGGGCCGCCCGGGAGACGATCAGGTCCACCGCCTGGCCGGCGTCGAGCAGGCCCCGGACGACAGCCGCCGCGTACGGCGTCCCGGACGCGCCGGAGACACCCACCACCCATGGTTCGCGCATGCCCTCCAGCGTGCCTGGTCGGCGCGGGCGGCGGGCGACGACCCCCGTTCGGTCGGCCCGCCCGGGATGTCCAGACGGTTCACGGAACGTCCCGCGGCATGAAATTCTTCGATCGGCGATCCCACTTTCACGGAGGGGCCGGTGATGACGGCGGCGGTGCTGCGGGCGCTCCGCTCCGGCTGCCCCATTCCGCCCCGCCTCTCCCCGTACGCCGACGACGTGCAGGGCTGGCTGGTGGAACACATCGACCGGCTCGGCCTGCCGGCTGACCCGGCCACCCGGCGACGGCTGGCGGCGGCCGGTTTCGCCCGGTACGCGGGCCGCCTCTACCCGGACGCCACCGAGCCCGACCTGCGGGTGCTGACCGCGCTGTTCACCTGGTTCTTCCTCGTCGACGACGCCTGCGACGGGCGGGACGGGCTGACGCCGCCGCAGATCCGCGCGTTGCGCGACGGCGCGCTCGCCCTGCTGCGCGAGGGCCCGCGCGCCCGCCACCCGGGCTTCTCCGGCCCGCTGCGCCGCCTCCTCGTGCAGGCGTGGCGGGAGCCGCGCCGCCGGATGCCGGCCCGCTGGCGGCTGCGCTTCGCCGACGCGGTCGCCGACCACCTCGACGGCGTCCACCGGGAGGCCACCGCCACCGGGTCCGGCCGTCCACCGGGCGTCGCCGAGTACGTGCGGCTGCGCCGGGCCACGTCGGCGGCCTACGTGTCGTACCCGCTGATCGAGTTCGCGTCCGGGCGTCCGCTGCCCGACGCGGTCTACCACCATCCGGCGCTGCGGCGGCTCGCCGGCCTCGCCAACGACCTGCTCTCCTGGTTCAACGACATCGCCTCGCTGGAGCGCGACCGGGCCACCGGCGGCGGGCACAACCTGGTGCTCGCGACGGCCGCCGAGCGGGGCGTGCCGGTGCCGGCGGCGGTCGACCTGGTGGCCGCGCACTGGCGTGCCGAGATGGACCGGTTCGCGGCGCTCCGGGCGGCGGCGCCGTCGTTCGGGCCCACACTCGACGACGCCGTCGCCATCCACCTCGACGGGCTGGCCGCCGCCGTGCGCGGCACCGTCGACTGGACGCTGGAGAGCGCCCGCTACCCGGTCGCCGCGGCGTCCTGACCGGGGTGCGGCCCGGCGTCCTGACCGTCACCGGCGCCCCGGCGTCCCTGCTCAGGGCCGCAGGCCGAGCCGGACCACCAGGTCGAGCAGTGCGAGGACGAACAACGCGATGCCGACGAAGCCGTTCGCGGTGAAGAACGCCCGGTTGACCTTGCTCAGGTCGGTGGGGCTGACCACCATGTGCTGATAGGCGAAGGCGACGGCGGTGAGCGCCAGCCCGATCCACCACAGCCAGCCGAAGCCGACCCAGGCGCCGAACCAGATGAACAGCGCGAACGTCACCACGTGCGCGACGGTGGAGGCGTGCAGCGCGAAGCGCCGGCCGTACCGGGCGGGGACGCTGTGCACCCCGATCTCCCGGTCGATCTCCGAGTCCTGGCAGGCGTAGATCAGGTCGAAGCCGCCGATCCACAGGCCGACGGCGGCACCGAGCAGCCAGGCCGGGCCGGAGCCGTCGAGCGTGCCGGTGACCGCCAGCCAGGCGCCGACCGGGCCGACCGCCTGGGCCACCGCGAGGATGGCGTGCGGCCAGTTGGTGAACCGCTTGCCGTACGGGTAGGCCACCAGCGGCACCACGGCGAGCGGCGCGAGCACCAGGCAGAGCGGGTTGAGCAGGGCGGCGGCGGCCAGGAACACCACGAGCGCGACCGCCGCGCCGGTCCAGGCCGTCCGCACGCTCACCGCGCCGGTGACCAGTTCCCGGTTCGCGGTACGCGGGTTCCGCGCGTCGATCCGCCGGTCCAGGATCCGGTTCGCGGCCATGGCGAACGTCCGCGCGCCGACCATCGCCACGGTGATCAGCAGCAGGTCCAGCCAGCGCACCCGGCCGCCGTTGAGCTGCATCGCGGTCAGCGCCGACAGGTACGCGAACGGCAGCGCGAAGACCGAGTGCTCGATGGCGACGAGCTTGAGGAAGGACGAGACCCGGCCGGGACGTTCCTGCACCGCCGTCATCAGATTCCGTATTCCTTCCAGCGCTTGTCGACGAGCGAGACCACCTCGGGCGACATGCGCATCTCCTCCGGCCAGCCCCGGGTGTAGCCCTCCTCGGGCAGCTTGCGGGTCGCGTCGATGCCCGCCTTGCCGCCCCAGAACTGCTGGTACGAGGCGTGGTCGAGGTGGTCCACCGGGCCCTCGGTGAGCAGCAGGTCGCGGGCGTAGTCGACGTTGCCGAAGGCGCGGAACGCGACCTCGTTGTAGTCGTGCACGTCGCAGTCCTCGTCGACGATCACGATCAGCTTGGTCAGCGACATCATGTGCGCGCCCCAGATCGCGTTCATGACCTTCTGCGCGTGCTTCGGGTAGCGCTTGCGGATCGACACGATCGCGCAGTTGTGGAAGACACCGGCGGCGGGCAGGTCGTAGTCGACGATGTCCGGGATCAGGAAACGCAGCAGCGGCGCGAAGATCCGCTCGGTGGCCTTGCCGAGGCCGTGGTCCTCCTGCGGCGGCTGGGACGTGACGATCGAGTGGTAGACCGGGTCGCGCTGCATGGTCATGCACTCGATGTGCATCACCGGGAACGGCTCGACCGGCGTGTAGAAGCCGGTGTGGTCGCCGAACGGCCCCTCGGGCAGGCGCTCGCCCGGCTCGATGTAGCCCTCCAGCACGATCTGCGCGTGCGCCGGCACCTGCAGCGGGACGGTCAGGCAGTCGACCATCTCGACCCGCTCACCGGCGAGGAACCCGGCGAACAGGTACTCGTCGATGTCGGCCGGCAGCGGCGCGCTGGCCGAGTACGCCACCACCGGGTCCGCGCCGATCGCGATCGCCACCGGCAGCCGCTGGCCGAGCCGCTCGGCGACCGCGTGGTGCGCGGTCGAGTTCTTGTGGATCTGCCAGTGCATGCCGATGGTGTTGTGGCTGTGCTGCTGGAGCCGGTAGAGCCCGAGGTTGCGCTTGCCGGTCTCCGGGTGCTTGGTGTGGGTCAGCCCGAAGTTGTGGAAGATCCCGCCGTCACCGGGCCACACCTGCAACCCGGGCAGCCGGTTCAGGTCGACGTCGTCGCCCCGGTAGACCACCTGCTGGCAGGGGGCGGTCTTCACCTTCTTCGGCGGCATCGACTTGAGCTGCATGACCTTGCCCAGGCCGCCCATCATCCCGGAGAAGCCCTGCGGCAGTTCCGGCTTGAGCATGTCGCCGATCCGCTCGCCGATCTCGTCGAGGTTCTCCACCCCGAGCGCCATCGCCATCCGCTTCTCGGTGCCGAACAGGTTGATCGCCACCGGCATCTCACCCCGGGTGGGGCGCTCGAACAGCAGCGCGGGTCCGCCGGCCCGGACGGTACGGGTGACGATCTCGCTGATCTCCAGCGTGGGGTCGACCGGCGCGCTCACCCGCCGCAGCTCGCCCGCACGCTCCAGCGCCGCGAGGAAGTCCTTCAGATCGGTGTACGGGAAGCGAGCCGCCATACCGCCATCCTCCCGTACCCTCCTGCGGAGGTAAGGACGGGCCCCCTTTTAACGCCTCCGGTAGAGGAGGGGCCCCTTCTTAACACCCGCAGCTCAGGCGGCGGGCGTCCAGGCGTACGCGGCCAGGGGCTCGTCGAGCGGGGCCTCGGTGAGCCGGTTGGCGAAGGTGGAGATCGTGTACGTGCCGACGCCGAGCACCACGTCCAGCGCGTGCCGGCGCTGCCATCCGGCGGCCAGCAGCGCGTCCAGGTCGGCGTCGGGGACCGCGCCCCGGTGGTCGAGGACGGCGACGGTGAACCGGCGCAGCACCTCCAGCCGGGGATCGGGCAGCGAAGCACCGGTCCGCAGCGCCTCGATCAGCTCCGGCGCGGCGCCGTGCCGGAGCAGCGTCGCGGTGTGCATGGCCACGCAGAGGTGGCAGCCGTTGCGGGTGGCGACGGTGAGCACGACCACCTCCCGGGCGACCGGATCCAGGTCGGTGGCCTCGAACGCGGCGTTGGCGGCGAGGAAGCCCTTGAGCAGCTCGGGGGAGCCGGCCATCAGCCCGACGGCGGCGGGCAGGTGGCCCAGCGTGCGGCGTACTCCGGCCATGACCGGGCGGGCGGCGGCGGGTGCGGTGTCCGGCTCGTACGCGGTGAAGCGGGACATGGCTGTGCCCCTCTCGTAAGGTAGTCAACGTGGTTGACGAAATAGTAAACGTGGTTGTCGAACATGGCAACGCCTGACCGCCCCGGCTTCGCGCTGCCGCTGCTCCTGCTCGCCGGTTTCCGTACGCTCGTCGACGACCTGCACGCCGAACTGGCCCGCCAGGGGCACCCCGACCTGCGCCCGGCCCACGGGTTCGTCCTCCAGGCCGTCGGCCCGGACGGCACCACCGCCTCCGACCTCGGGCAACGGCTCGGCGTCTCGAAGCAGGCCGCCGGCAAGACGGTGGACCGGCTGGTCGCGCTCGGGTACCTGGAACGCGTGGACGACCCCGCCGACGCCCGCCGCAAGCTGGTCCGGATGACCGCGAAGGGCCGCGACGGACTGCACCGGTCGGCGGTGGTCTTCGACGAGCTACGCGACCGCTGGGCGACCACGCTCGGCGCGGACCGCGTCGCCGCCATCGAGGACGACCTGCGCCGGGTGGTCCCCGCCGACGTGTTCCGCCTCGACGTCCCCGGCTGGTTCGGCGGATGAATTCGTCACTGACAGCCACGCCGGCGGCGGTTCATCATCGACGGATGGACGACGCATACGTGGTGGGTGACCCGGACGGCCTCAGCCCGCTCCAGTCAGAGATCCGCGACGCGGTGGCCCGCGAGCTGCACGCCCAGTTCGCGCTGCGGGCGGACCGCCTCGAACTGGCCGACCTGCCGGAGGTGGCCTACCAGATCACGCGCCGGGTGGACGAGGTGCTGAGCGCGCGCCCGGTCACTCCACCCCGGCGTACGAGTGCAGACCGGTGAAGAAGAAGTTGACCCCGAACAGGTTCATCATCACGGTCAGGAAGCCCACGATGGCGATCCAGGTGGCCACGTTGCGCTTCACGCTCGGCGTGGCCCGGGCGTGCAGGTAACCCGCGTACACCACCCAGGAGATGAACGCCCAGGTCTCCTTCGGGTCCCAGCCCCAGGCGCGACCCCAGGCCGCCTCGGCCCAGATCGCCCCCGCGATCACCGCGAAGGTGAAGATCGGGAACGAGAAGGCGTGCAGCATGAAGGTCAGCCGCTCCAGCCCGGCCGCCTCCGGGAGGCGGCGGGCCAAGGTGTACGGGAAGCTGCGCCGCCCCTGCTCCCAGCCGGCCCGCATCAGGTACGCGGCGGCGGGCACCACGCCCAGCAGGAAGATGCCCGAGGCGAAGATGATCGTCGAGACGTGGATGATGAACCACCACGACTGCAGCGCCGGCATCAGCGGCTCGATCGGCACGTAGAGCTTCAGCTCGGCGAACGCCAGCAGCAGCACCATGACCAGCGTCAGGAACAGCCCGAGCCGGCGCAGCCACGGCTGCTTCCAGAGCACCACGAGCCAGGCCGCCATGCCGATCCAGGTGCCGGTCAGCACGAACTCGTACATGTTGCCCCAGGGCATCCGGTCGGCGGCGAGGCCCCGGGTGACCACGGCGCCCAGGTGCACGGCGGCGGCCAGCACGGTGAGCCAGGCGGCGATCCGGCCGGCCAGCACTGCCCGGGCGCCGGTGCGGTCCGGCCTCGGCGGCGTAGCCGCGACGGCCGGCTCGTCGACGGTGCCGCCGGCGCCGCCGACGCCCGCGCCCACCAGCTCACGCGCCGGTGCGGCCGCGGGCACCCTCCGCGCGTTGCCCAGCGCGAACTCCACGGCGTGGCTGATCATCGCGATCAGGTACGCCAGGATCGCGAACGCGACCAACTGGTCGGAGAGTGCGGACATCACTCGTCTCCTTCTCGCGCCCGCCGCGCGTCCGGCGCGTCACCGCTCACCGCGGCGACGAGCTGCGCGAACTCGTCGGCGAACCCTGGGTGCTCGGTGCGCGGCAGCCCACCGGCCTCCACCAAACTACTACCGCCCGTCGGAGATCCGCCCTCGGGGGGCGAAACCCGGAACCACACCCGGCGCCGCCGGGCGAACAGCGAGCCCATCAGGCCGAGCAGCAGCGTGCCGCTCGCCACCAGCAGCAACGTCTGCCCGGGCGCGTGCCGGACCGCGAGCGTGACGTACGGCTTGGTGCCGACGAACTCCAGCGTGCTGCCGTCGTCCAGGGTCCACTTCTCCCCCGGCCGCAGCAGCTTGGTGCCGATCTCCTTGAGCTTGCCGTCGTCGATCTGGCTCCGGTCCAGCGCGTAGACCGAGCCGGGGATGCCCGCGTCCAGCCCGAGATTGCCCCGGTACGCGGTCAGGTTCACCATCGGGTTGCGCTCGGCCGGGTACTGCGACGCCACGTACGGCGCGCTCTCCGGCGCGGTGGGCAGGTAGAGCCCGTCGAAGGCGATCTGCTGGTCCGGGGCGCGCGCGCCGGTCTTCGGGTCGACGTTGGCATCCGGGAAGATCGCCACGCCCTCCTCGGTCGCGTTCGAGTCGCCGGTACGCAGGAACGGCGCCTCGCTGGTCTGGCTGCGGCCGTACTTGTCGGTGTACTTCAGCAGCGGCGCGTAGCCGTTGCCGAGCAGGTAGACGTTCGCCGAGCCGAGCCGCAGCGGCGAGTTGACCGAGAATCCGGCGGTCCGCTCCGCGCCACCCGGCTCGTCCACGGTGACGGTGGCCCAGTAGCGGGACGCCTGCCCGGACGGCAGGTAGTCGGCCTCGAACTTCTCCAGCGTCAGGCAGAACGGAGGCAGGTCGGAGCTGTCCACGCGCGGGCCGAGCGACGCCTCGGCGTACTGCTGGCGGGTGTTGCAGAACGCGTTGTCCTCTCCGGCGACCAGGATGCGGTTGCCGTGCCATCCGTACCAGGAACCGAGCGCCACCCCGAGCAGGACGGCGACCAGCGACACGTGGAAGAGCAGGTTGCCGGTCTCCTTGAGGTAGCCCTTCTCGGCGGAGACCTCGTTGCCG
Source organism: Micromonospora sp. CA-248089 (assembly GCF_050948515.1). Taxonomy (NCBI): domain Bacteria; kingdom Bacillati; phylum Actinomycetota; class Actinomycetes; order Micromonosporales; family Micromonosporaceae; genus Micromonospora; species Micromonospora sp. CA-248089. Next base: position 326,413 of record NZ_CP192016.1, on the reverse strand, counting down.
CGCACGGTGACCCGCCACCGGCGACGGCGCAGCACCGCCGCGATCGCCTCGGGATCGGCGGCGGCCGGGGCCTCCAGCACCGCGTGCTGGGGCAGCCGGTCGAACCGCCTCGGCGCGGCCGGCGGCCTCATCCGCAGCGCGCGGACGTGGTCCCGGGCGCGGGGCAGGATGCAGCCGATCAGCGAGGTGAACAGCAGCAGGTAGATCGCGGAGAACCAGACCGAGCCGAAGACCTCGAACGCGCCGATCTGGTCCAGCCGGGGCGCGAGGTCGGGGTGGTCGAGGAACCACTGGTTGACGCGTTCCGGGTTCACACCGCGCTGGGGCAGCACCGAGCCGGGGATGGCCGCGATGGCGAGCAGGAACAGCAGGATCAGCGCCGTACGCATGCTGGTGAGCTGCCGCCACGAGTTGCGCAGCAGGGCCAGCACCGGGTTGACCCGTCGCCGGGGCGCCTGCGCGGGTGGGGTCGACGGCCGGTCGTCCACGGTCGTCATCAGATGCTCACCTCGCCCACGCCCACGTTCGTCTGCAGCCAGATCACCACGTTCACCCAGCCGCCGGTGATCAGCGCCAGGCCGATCGCGATCAGCAGCGCGCCGCCGATCCGGGTGACCCAGCGGCTGTTGCGCCGGACGGCGCGGAACACCCCGAGCAGGCGCTGGAAGCCCAGCCCGAAGACGACGAACGGTATCCCCAGCCCGAGGCAGTACGCCACGGCGAGCAGCACCGCGCGATCGGTGCCACCCTCGGTGGCCGCCATGCCGAGCACCGCGCCGAGCGTCGGGCCGGTGCAGGGCAGCCAGCTGAGCGCGAAGACCGCGCCGAGCACCGGCGCGCCGAGCAGCCCGGCGGAGGGCAGCCAGCGGATGCGGAACTCCCGCTGCATGCCGGGGATCACCCCGAGGTAGCCGAGCCCGAGCACCACCACCAGCGCGCCGATGACGATCTCCAGCGTGCGCTCGTACCGGAAGAAGAGCTTGCCGACGCCGGAGAAGAGGATCGCGGTGGCGACGAACACGACTGTGAAGCCGGCGATGAACAGCAGCGTGCCGGCGAGCACGCGGCCCTTGACGGCGGCGGTGGTGCGCTCCGGCGCCGCCCGCTCGGCGACGCTCACGCCGCCTGCGCTGCCGGTGCCACCGGTGCCACCTGCGCCGCCTGCGCTGCCGCCGCCGGCGGTGCCGGTGTTAAGAAGGGGCCCTTCCTCTACCGGAGGCGTTAACAGGGGGCCCTTCCTTGCACCGCCCTCCAGGTCGGAGCCGGCCAAGCCCGTCACGTACGACAGGTAGCCGGGCATCAGCGGGAGCACGCACGGGGACAGGAAGCTGACCAGTCCGGCCAGTGCGGCCGCGCCGACCGCGAGCAGCAGCGGGCCGGACTCGGCGAGCTGCCGGAACGTCTCACCCATCAGCGGGCGCCGTTCGGCGGTGGCGACTCGGCGGCGATGTCCTCGACGATCGGCCGCAGCTCGGCCTGGGTGACGGCCCGCCGGATCACCACGGCGATCCGGCCCTCGCGGTCGAGCACGACGGTGGCCGGGGTGGTGTTCGGCGGGATGTCGAAGTTCAGCGCCTGCCGGCTGGCCGGGTCGAAGATGCTCGGGTACGTGACCCGGCCCTCCTCGAAGGCGATCGCCTTGTCCTTGCTGTCCTGCACGTTGATGCCGAGGAACGTCACGCCGGAGCCCTTGGTGGCCTGGTAGGTGGCCTCCAGGTCGTCGGCCTCGGCGCGGCAGGGCGCGCACCAGGAGCCCCAGAAGTTGACCACGACGACCTGGCCGCGGTCCCGGGAGATGTCGTAGCTGCCACCGGTGAGCAGGTCACCGCTCACCTTCGGCGTCTTGGAGCGCTGGTCCGGGGCACAGGTGACGGTGGAGCCGTCGGCGGCACACCGGCTCTCCTGGCTGTCGGAGGAGCAGCCGACCAGCGCCGTACCGGCGGTGACGGCGGCGAGCAGGGCGGCGGCGAGCCTCCGGGTGAGCATCAGGCCCCCTTGGCCGTCCGGGCGGTCGGCGAGATCGAGACGAGGTGGGCCGCCGGCTCGGAGTACCCGATACCGACGATCTTGGCGCCGTCGAAGTGGAACGAGGTGAGGCTGGCCAGGCCGCACTGGCGGCGGCGCGGGTCGTGCCAGAGACGCTTGCGTTCGACGTGCCGGCGCAGCGTCCAGATCGGGAGCTGGTGCGACACGAGCACCGCCTCGCGCCCCTCGGCGGCGACGCGGGCGGCGTGCAGCGCGGCGAACATGCGCTCGGCGATGACCCGGTACGCCTCGCCCCAGGACGGGGTCACCGGGTCGCGCAGCACCCACCAGTTGCGCGGGTCGCGGAACGAGCCGTCACCGGGCGAGACCTTCTTGCCCTCGAACCAGTTCGCGCTCTCGATCAGGCGCTCGTCGACGCCGACGGAGAGACCGAACTGCGCCGCGATCGGCTCGGCGGTCTGCTGGGCGCGCTCCAGCGGGCTGGCCACCACGTGCACGACGGTCCGGTCGGCGAGCGCCTGCGCCGCCGCCTTGGCCATCTGCACGCCCAGCTCGGAGAGGCGGAACCCGGGCAGGCGGCCGTAGAGGATGCCGTCCGGGTTGTGCACCTCACCGTGCCGCAGCACGTGCACCACTGTCTCCGCCATGAGTTATCCCCCGCTTCCCGCCGCTGCCGCCGCCCGCGCCGCCACCGGCAGGGCGGCGGCGATCTGCTCCCACGCCGCGTCGTCGATCGCGGTCGAGACGAACCACGACTCGAACGCGCTCGGCGGCAGGTAGACGCCGGCGGCGAGCATCGCGTGGAAGAACGCCTTGAACGCCGGCACCACCTGGGTGCGGGCGCTGTCGTAGTCGTGCACGTCCGCGTCGGTGAAGAAGACCGAGAACATGTTGCCCGCGGTGGAGAGCCGGTGCGGCACTCCCGCCGCGGACAGCGCCTCGGTGGTGAGCTTGCCGAGCGCGGCGGCGGTCTCGTCGAGCCGCCGGTAGAGCGCGTCGTCGGCCAGCCGCAGCGTGGCCAGCCCGGCCGCGCAGGCCAGCGGGTTACCGGAGAGCGTGCCGGCCTGGTAGACCGGGCCGGCCGGGGCGAGTCTCGCCATGATCTCCGCGCGCCCGCCGAACGCCGCCGCGGGCAGGCCACCACCCATGACCTTCCCGTACGTCCACAGGTCCGCGTCCGACGGGTCGAGGCCGTGCCATCCGGCGCGGGACACCCGGAACCCGGTCATTACCTCGTCGACGATGAGCAGCGCGCCGTTGGCGTGGGCGATCCGGGCCAGCTCGGCGTTGAAGCCGTCGCGGGGCGCGATCACACCCATGTTGCCGGCCGCGGCCTCGGTGATGATCGCCGCGATGTGCTGCCCCTCGGCGGCGAACGCCTCCTCGACCGCGCGCAGGTCGTTGTACGGCAGCACGATGGTGTCGCCCGCCGCCGCGCCGGTCACGCCGGGCGAGTCGGGGAGGCCGAAGGTGGCCACGCCAGAACCGGCGGCGGCGAGCAGCGCGTCCGAGTGGCCGTGGTAGCAGCCGGAGAACTTGATGATCTTGGCGCGGCCGGTGAAGCCGCGGGCCAGCCGGATCGCCGACATGGTCGCCTCGGTGCCGGAGTTGACCAGGCGCACCTGCTCCACCGGCGTCCGCGCGATGATCTCCTCGGCCAGGTCCACCTCACCCGGCGTCGGCGTGCCGAAGCTGGTGCCGAGCGCCGCCGCCTCGCGCAGCGCCTCCACCACCGCCGGGTGCGCGTGGCCGAGGATCAGCGGGCCCCAGGAACAGACCAGGTCGACGTAGCGACGACCGTCGGCATCGAAGAGCCACGGCCCCTCCCCCCGGACCATGAAGCGCGGGGTGCCGCCGACGGCACGGAACGCGCGCACAGGAGAGTTGACCCCGCCGGGCACGACGGCCTTGGCGCGGTCGAACAGGGCCTCGGAGGCCGGGGCGTCGGCCGGGTAGCGGCCGGATCCGGCGGAATGCGTCTCGGTCACGATGAGGCCATTGTGTCAGCGCCGGAGTGCTGCCTGGCAGGCACCCCGCGGCGGGGGTTACCAGGCTCACCCGCCTGAGCGGCGCGACGGGCCGACGGCGATCCGCTCGACAGGACCGCTGGTCGAGATCGCGATAGGCTGACCGGGTGGATCGTGCCGAACTGTCCATCACCGTACACCGGACGGGTGACGAAGCCGTGCTTCGCCTGGCCGGTGAGATCGACATGCTCACGGCCGCCCAGCTCTCGACGGTGGTCAACGAGGTGCTGGCGGATCCGCCCCCGCGCATCGTGCTCGACCTGGCCGGGGTCACGTTCTGTGACTCGCAGGGCCTCGGCACGCTGGTGGTGCTCAGCCGCAAGGCCAGTCACACCCAGTGCCTGCTGATGCTCACCAACGTCGGCGACTTCCTGATCCGCGTCCTGGACATCACCGGCCTCCGCAGCGCCCTGATGATCCGCAACGAAGCCACCCCGTAGGCCCTCCCCCGCGATCTTGCACTTGCGGCCCTCGGCGAGGGTGATTCACCCCTTTCGCCGGGGCCACAAGTGCAAGATCAACGCGTTCAGAGGACGGGGATGTCGCGGCGGCGGAACGTCAGCAGGCCCGCTGTGGCCAGGGTCACCGCCAGGGCCGTGAGGACGTAGAGCGGGGTGGCGGTCCAGCTGTCGCGCAGCACCTGGGGGGTGTGCGTGAACGGGGACACGTCCAGCAGCCACTGGTCCAGCTCCAGCACGGCGCCGAGCTGCCCGAGCAGCACGCAGACCGCCAGCACCACCCACGCGGCCGACGCGAGCCGGGGCAGCAGGCCGTAGAGCAGCACGGCGAGCCCGGCCAGCACCCATGCCGCCGGCACCTGAGCCAGCCCGGCGGCGAGCATCCGGCCCAGCTGGCGGGGCACGTCGCCGGTGCTCACGCCGTACGTGAGGCCGGTCGCCAACCCGGTCACCGCGAGCACCACCACCGGGCCGAGCAGCGCGAACGTCACGTGGGAGAGCAGCCAGGTCGAGCGCCGCGTACCGGTGGCGAGCACCGGCTCCGCGTGCCCGGCGGACTCCTCCGCGCGCATCCGCAGCGCCGCCTGGATGCCGTACCCGGCGGCGGCGAGCCCGGCCAGGCTCAACGTGACCCCCAGGTACGCGTCGGCCATGCCGGACGCCCCGCCGAGCCGGGCCACGATCTCCTCCATCCGCGGGCTCCCCTCGACCGACCGGCCGGCCGCCTCGGCGGCGCCCCCGAGGATCAGCCCGAGCAGGCCGAACCCGACCGACCACCAGAGGATCTGCCCCCGGTGCAGCCGCCAGGCCAGCCCGAACGGACCGGACAACGCGCCGCCCGCGCCGGCCGGGCCGAGCCGGGGCGGCAGCACGCCCGCGCCCAGGTCGCGGCGGACCGAGATCGGGTACGCGAGCACGGCGAGCAGCACCGTCGCGGCCAGCGGCAGCAGCAGCACCCACCACCGCTCCCCCTCGTACGGCCGGACGCGCGCGGCCCAGCCCAGCGGGGACAGCCAGCTCGGCCAGTCGTTGCCGGCGGTGTCCCCGGCCAGGCGCAGCCCGAACGCAGCGCCGAGACCGGCGAGGCCGATGCCCCGCGCCCCACCCGCGGTCTCGGTGAGCTGGGCGGCCAGCCCGCCGAGCGTGGCGAAGACCACGCCGGTCAGCACGGTGACCAGCCCGTACGCGAGCGAGCCACCGACCGGCAGCCCGGTCGAGATCAGCCCGGCGGCGGTGAGCAGCCCGAGCACCAGGTCTGCGGCGTACGTGACGAGCAGCGCGGCGGTCAGCCCGGCGTGCCGCCCGAGAACGCTGCCGCCGAGCAGTTCCCGCCGCCCTGCTTCTTCCTCGGTGCGGGTGTGCCGGATGACCGTGAGCAGGCTCGCCAGCGCGACGATGAGCAGCAGGAAGCCGCTGCGCTGGGCGGTCAGCCCGCCGATGCTGTCGCCGTACGCCGGGCCGAGCAGCGCGACGATGGACGGGTTGCGGGCGGTGCCCTCCAGGTACGCGGCCCGCTCGGCGGCGGTCGGGAACAGCTCGAAGTAGCTGGCCGCGTACGTCGTCGGCAGCACCGCGAGGATCAGCACCCACAGCGGCAGCAGGAGGCGGTCCCGGCGCAGGATCAGCCGGACCAGGTGGCGCGTGCCGGTGAGCGTGCTCATGACCGGTCCGCCGTCTCGGGGCGCGCCGCGTCGGAGGAGGACGCCGCGCCGGAGGAGGACGCCACGCCGGAGGAGGACGTCGCGTCGGAGGAGGACGCCGTCTCGTAGTGCCGCAGGAACAGTTCCTCGAGCGTCGGCGGCGTGCTGACCAGGCTGCGGACGCCGAGTTCGGTGAGCCGGCGCAGCGCGGCGTCGAGCGACGCGGTGTCGACGTCGAACCGGACCCGCTGCCCGTCCACCCGCAGGTCGTGCACGCCGGGCAGGTCGGCCAGGCCGTCGAGTGGCGCGGTGACCTCGGCGTCGATCGCGGTGCGGTGCAGGTGGCGCAGGTCGCCGAGCGTGCCGGACTCCACCGTCCGGCCGGCCCGGATGATCGTCACCCGGTCGCAGAGCGCCTCCACCTCGGCCAGGATGTGGCTGGACAGCAGCACGGTGCGCCCGTCCTGGACGGCCCGGCGGACCCAGTGCTGGAAGACCTCCTCCATCAGCGGGTCGAGCCCGGAGGTCGGCTCGTCGAGGATGAGCAGGTCGACATCGGAGGCGAGCGCGGCGACCAGGCCGACCTTCTGCCGGTTGCCCTTGGAGTAGGTGCGGCCCTTCTTGCGCGGGTCCAGCTCGAACGACTCCAGCAGCTCGGCGCGGCGTTTCGGGTCGAGCCCGCCGCGCAGCCGGCCGAGCAGGTCGATCACCTCGCCGCCGCTGAGGCCGGGCCAGAGCGTGACGTCGCCGGGCACGTACGCGAGGCGGCGGTGCAGCGCCACCGCGTCCCGCCAGGGGTCGCCGCCCAGCAGTCGGGCGGCCCCCGCGTCCGCCCGCAGCAGGCCGAGCAGCACCCGGATGGTGGTCGACTTGCCGGAGCCGTTCGGGCCCAGGAAGCCGTGCACCTCCCCGGTGCGGACGGTCAGGTCGAGCCCGTCGAGGGCCCGGGTGCGGCCGAAGGTCTTCACCAGGCCGGACACATCGATTGCCGTTTCCATGCTTCAGAAGTTACGCTCGTTTCACAAACTTGTGAAGACTGTAGGGTCACGGGGTGAGTGTCGAGGAGCCGACCATGAACGTGCCGTCCCGTCACGACGAGGAGGAGGTCCACCTCTTCATCGAGCGGATGGCGATGGCCTTCGCCGACGTGGGCTTCCCCCGGATGGCCGCCCGGGTCCTGTTCACGGTGATGAGCGCCGACGACCCGCTCACCGCCGGCGAGATCGCCGAGCGGCTCGGCGTCAGCGCGGCGGCGGTCAGCGGCGCGGTGCGCTACCTGACCCAGTTCGCCATGCTGGTCCGCGAGCCGGTCAAGGGGTCCCGGCGCGACCGCTACCGGATGCCGGACAACCCCTGGTACGAGGCGACGATCACCAAGACCACGCTCTACAAGAACTTCATCGACATCGCCGCCGGCGGGGTCGACGCGCTGCACGGCCGCAGCACCCCGGCCGGTGAACGGGTGGCCGAGATGCGCGACTTCTTCCTCTTCGTACAGGAGGAACTGGAATCGCTCGGCGACCGCTGGCGGGCCCGGCGGGCCGCGACCGGGCACGGCGGCCCGGCCGGCGGCTGAACCGTCAGCGGGTGTTGCCCCAGCGCGCCTGCTCCAGCAACTCCACCGCGCGGTCCCGGGTGGACGGGTCGTCGTCGGCGCGCAGCATCGCTGTCGCCTCGTCCACCGCGTCGGTCAGGTGCCGCCACTGCAGGTCCCGCTCCCGCACCAGGTCCGACTGGGCGGCGAGCTGCCGCGTCTTCACCCACAGGTCGACGAAGACCGTCACCTTGGCCCGCAGCACCCACGGGTCGAACGGCTTGGTCAGGTAGTCGACCGCGCCGGCCGCGTAGCCGCGCAGCGCGAGCTGGGCGTCCTTGTCCGCGGCGGTCAGGAAGATGATCGGTACGTGCCGGGTGCGCTCGCGCCGCTTGATGTGGGTGGCGGTCTCGAACCCGTCCATGTCCGGCATCTGGGCGTCCAGCAGGATCACCGCGAAGTCGTCCACCAGGAGCTGCTTGAGCGCCGCCTCGCCGCTCTCCACCGCGACCGACTGCACCGGGAGGCCCTGGAGGATCGCCTCCAGCGCCATCAGGTTCTCCCGCCGGTCGTCCACCAGCAGGGCCTTGGCCGTCTGCGTCACGCGTTCTCCTCGCCTCGGCTCCGGCCGATCCAGGACGCCATCAGTTCGATCAGCTCGTCCAGGTCCACCGGCTTGGTGATGTAGTCGCTGCCGCCGGCGCCGAGCGCCGACTCCCGGTCGCCGGGCATCGCCTTGGCGGTCAGGAAGACGATCGGCAGGTCCGCGAACCGGTGGTTGCGGCGGATCTGCGCTGTCGTCTCGTACCCGTCCTGGTCCGGCATCATGGCGTCCATCAGGACGATGTCCACCTCCGGGTGCTCGGCGAGCTGGCGGACGCCGTCCGCCCCGTTGTCCGAGTACAACACGGTCATCCCGTGCAGTTCCAACGCGGACGTCAGCGCGAACACGTTCCGCACGTCGTCGTCGATGATCAACACGGTCACGCCGTCCAGGCGCCGGGTCGCGGGCGTCTCCTGCGGCTGCGGCAGCTCCATGGGCATGAGCAGCGACGACGGCAGGCCCGCGCGGCTCGGCGACGGTGGCGCCGGTGCCACCACCGCGTCCGGCGCCAGCACGTCGGGTACGAACAGAGTGAACGTCGAACCCTGACCGGGCGCGGACGAGACGGTGATCGTGCCGCCGAGCAGGCGGGCCAGGTCACGGCTGATGGACAGCCCGAGACCGGTGCCGCCGTACCGCCGGCTGGTGGTGCCGTCCGCCTGCTGGAACGCCTCGAAGATCAGCGACAGCTTGTCGTCGGAGATCCCGATGCCGGTGTCGATCACGGTGAACGCGATCACCCGCTGCGCGTTCGTCAGCGCCGGTACGTCGAAGACGGCGTTCTCGGCCGCCGGGCCGATGCGCAGCGTCACGGCGCCGTTGTCGGTGAACTTCACCGCGTTGGACAGCAGGTTGCGCAGGATCTGCTGCAACCGCTGGGCGTCGGTGACCAGCGCGGGCGGCAGGTCCTGGCTCACCCGTACCTGGAAGTCCAGGCCCTTCTCCTCGGCCTGCGGCGCGAACGCCTGCTCGACGTAGCTCCGGATCTCGGCGAACTGGATCTCGGTGGGCTCCACGTCCATCCGGCCCGCCTCGATCTTCGACAGGTCGAGGATGTCGTCGATCAGCGACAGCAGGTCCGACCCGGCGCCGTGGATGGTCCGGGCGAACTCGATCTGCTTCGCGCTGAGGTTGCGCTCCGGGTTCTCGGCGAGCAGCCGGGCCAGCAGGAGCAGCGAGTTCAGCGGCGTCCGCAGCTCGTGGCTCATGTTCGCCAGGAACTCAGACTTGTACGCCGAGGCCCGGGTGAGCTGTTGCGCCTTCTCCTCCAGGCCGAGGCGGGCCAGCTCGATCTCCCGGTTCTGCGTCTCGATGTTGGCCTTCTGCTCGGACAGGAGCTTCGCCTTGTCCTCCAGCTCGGCGTTGGTGCGCTGCAACTCGGCCGACTGGTCCTGCATCTCGTGCGCCAGCCGCTGCGACTGCGCCAGCAGCTCCTCCGTACGCCGGTTGGCCTGGATGGTGTTGACCGCGACGCCGATGGTGAGCACCAGCCGCTCCAGGAACGCCAGGTGCAGCTCGGAGAAGGTGGCCACGCCGGCGAACTCGATCACGCCGAGCAGCTCGCCCTCGAACTGGACCGGCAGCACCACCAGGTCGGCCGGGGGCGTGTCGGCCAGCCCGGACCGGACGACGAGGCGCCCGTCCGGCTGCGCCTTCACCCGGATCGTCCGGCGCGACAGGGCGGCCTGCCCGACCAGCCCCTCACCCGGGCCGAACGTGACGTCGTGGCCGCGTGCCACGTACCCGTAGGAGGCGGTGAGCCGCAGCCGCATGCTGCCCTCGGAGCTGTCCGCCAGGAAGAACGCGCCGAGCTGCGCGTCCACCAGCGGGGTCACCTCCTGCATGATCATCCGACAGACCTCGCCCAGGTCGCGCTGGCCCTGCAGCAGACCACCGATCCGGGCCAGGTTCGAGTCGAGCCAGCCCTGCTCGGCGTTCTTCTTCGTCGTCTCCCGGAGGGTGACGATCATCTGGTTGATGTTGTCCTTCAGCTCGGCGACCTCGCCCTGCGCCTTCACGTTGATCCGCTGGGTCAGGTCGCCGCGGGTCACCGACGTGGAGACCTGCGCGATCGCGCGCAACTGCGTGGTCAGGGTCGAGGCGAGCTGGTTGACGTTCTCGGTGAGGTCACGCCACGTACCGGAGACGCCCTTGACCTGGGCCTGACCACCCAGCTTGCCCTCGGTGCCCACCTCGCGCGCCACGCGCGTGACCTCGTCGGCGAACGACGACAGCTGGTCCACCATCGTGTTGACGGTGTTCTTCAGCTCGAGGATCTCGCCCTGCGCGTCCACTGTGATCTTCTGACCGAGGTCGCCGTTCGCCACGGCGGTGGTGACCGAGGCGATGTTCCGCACCTGGCTGGTCAGGTTCGACGCCATCGAGTTCACGTTGTCGGTCAGGTCACGCCACGTACCCGAGACGCCCTTGACCTGGGCCTGACCACCCAGCTTGCCCTCGGTACCCACCTCGCGCGCCACGCGCGTCACCTCGTCGGCGAACGACGAGAGCTGGTCCACCATCGTGTTGACAGTGGACTTCAGCTCCAGGATCTCGCCCTGCGCGTCCACGGTGATCTTCTGCGACAGGTCACCCTTGGCGACAGCTGTCGACACCTGGGCGATGTTGCGCACCTGCGCGGTCAGGTTCGACGCCATCGAGTTCACGTTGTCGGTCAGATCCCGCCAGGTGCCGGCGACGCCGCGCACCTGGGCCTGGCCGCCGAGCTTGCCCTCGGTACCCACCTCGCGCGCCACCCGCGTGACCTCGTCGGCGAACGACGACAGCTGGTCCACCATCGTGTTGACAGTGGACTTCAGCTCCAGAATCTCGCCCCGGGCGTCCACGGTGATCTTCTGACCGAGGTCGCCCTTGGCCACCGCCGTGGTGACCGAGGCGATGTTCCGCACCTGGCTGGTCAGGTTCGACGCCATCGAGTTCACGTTGTCGGTCAGGTCACGCCACGTACCCGAGACGCCCTTGACCTGGGCCTGACCACCCAGCTTGCCCTCGGTACCCACCTCGCGCGCCACGCGCGTCACCTCGTCGGCGAACGACGACAGCTGGTCCACCATCGTGTTCACGGTGTTCTTCAGCTCGAGGATCTCGCCCTGCGCGTCCACGGTGATCTTCTGCGACAGGTCGCCCTTCGCCACCGCCGTGGAGACCTGGGAGATGTTGCGGACCTGGCTGGTCAGGTTGCCGGCGAGCTGGTTGACGTTCTCGGTGAGGTCACGCCAGGTGCCGGAGACGCCGCGCACCTGCGCCTGGCCGCCCAGCTTGCCCTCGATGCCCACCTCACGGGCCACCCGCGTGACCTCGTCGGCGAACGACGACAGCTGGTCCACCATCGTGTTCACGGTGTCCTTCAGCTCCAGGATCTCGCCCTGGGCCGCCACCGTGATCTTCTGCGACAGGTCGCCCTTCGCGACCGCCGTCGACACCTGGGCGATGTTGCGCACCTGCGCGGTCAGGTTCGACGCCATCGAGTTGACGTTGTCGGTCAGGTCCTTCCAGGTGCCGGCCACGCCCGGCACCTCGGCCTGCCCGCCCAGCTTGCCCTCGGTGCCCACCTCGCGGGCCACCCGGGTCACCTGCTCGGCGAACAGCCGCAGCGTGTCGGTGAGCGAGTTCATCGTGTCGGCCAGCTCGGCCACCTCGCCGCGCGCCCCGACCGTGATCTTCTGCGACAGGTCGCCCTTCGCGACGGCTGTCGCCACCTGGGAGATCGACCGCACCTGCCCGGTGAGGTTCGACGCCATGGTGTTCACCGAGTCGGTGAGGTCCTTCCAGGTGCCGGCCACCCCGCGTACGTCGGCCTGCCCGCCCAGCTTGCCCTCGGTGCCCACCTCGCGGGCCACCCGGGTCACCTCGTCCGCGAACGACGACAGCTGGTCCACCATCGTGTTCACGGTCCGGCCGATGCGCAGGTACTCACCGCGCAACGGACGGCCGTCGATCTCCAACGCCATGTGCTGGGACAGGTCGCCGTCGGCCACCGCCACGATGACCCGGGCGATCTCGGTGGTCGGCCGACCCAGGTCGTCGATGAGCGAGTTGACCGCCCGCTGCCCCTCCGCCCAGGAGCCGTCCAGGCCCTCGTCGTCCAGCCGCTCGGTGAGCCGGCCGTCGCGGCCGACGATCCGGCTGATCCGCCGCAGGTCGAGGTGCTGCCGTTCCTGCAACGACACCACGTCGTTGAAGGCGTCGGCGACCTCACCGGGCAGACCCGCCCGCCGGGGCAGGCGCACCCGCAGATCGCCGCGCCCCACCCGGCGCAACGCCTCGACCAGTTCGCCGAGGAGCACCTCGTGGTCGGACGCGGACGGGTCAGCGGTCACCGACTGATTCACCGTGGCCATCGTTCCTCGCTCCGCTCGGGCTCGTGCGGTCACACGGGCCATCCCATCATTGTGCCGCGCGATCCGTCGAGGTCACCGCGTGTGATCGCGCGTCACGTGCGGTATCGACCCGGGTTGTGGGTTCCCCGGGACGCTTGGCACCCGGGGCAGGCGCGGTGGAGGATACGAAGGTGTCAGCGGAGGCAGGGCCGGCCAGCGGCGGCGCGGACGAGCGCGTCCGCCGGGTCCGCCTCCCCGCCGACCGCCGCACCCCCGCGGCGGCCCGCGCGCTGGTCCGCACCATGCTCCTCGAAGCGCGGCTGCCCGAACTGCTGAACGAGGCGCTGCTGCTCACCACCGAGCTGACCACGAATGCCGTCGAGCACGCGCGCACCGAACTGGACATCGAAGTCGACACCGACCGCGACGGCCTCACCGTCACCGTCACCGACTTCGCCTCCGGCCCGGTGGACGAGCTGATCGTGGGCGTGCGCAACACCACGTCCGACATCACCGAGGTCGCCGCCAGAGGGCGCGGGCTGCTGCTCGTCGACCACTTCTCCAGCCGGTGGGGCACCACATACCTGCCCACCGGCAAGGGCGTCTGGTTCCGGCTCGACCGGCCCGGTCCGGGTGGGTCCGCCCGGCCGTCGGCCGGCCCGCTGCGGGTCGTCGAACCGGAACGGGCCGGCGACGGTACGCCGAGCGCCGCGGCCATGAGCGACCTGATGCAGCTCACCCCGGACGCGTACGCCGACGAGCCGCTGCCCGAGTTCGCGGTCGGGCTGCTGACCCGGGTCGCCGAGATGGTGGGCGCCGCCGGTGGCACCGTCCGGCTCGACCGGGGCGACGGACTCGGCACCCAGGTCTTCGCCCGGTACGGCCGGCCGCCACGCGAGGGCAACGAGCTGCTGCGCGTCCCGCTCGCCGTGCACCGGCCGTACGCCGGTGAGCTGGAGCTGGACGCGGCGCCCTCGGCGTACGCCCGGCCGCTGGCCGTACTGGCCGCCGAGCGGCTGTCGCTGCACCTGGAGAACGACCGGCTGCGCCGCGCCGACGTACGCCGGTCCACCTGGCTGACGTTCCTCGCCGAGGCCAGCGAACTGCTCGCCCAGTCGCTGGACGTCGAACTGACCATGGCGCTCGTCCCGCAGCTCGTGGTGCCCCGGCTCGGCCAGTGGTGCGCCGTGCACACCACAGACGAGTGGGGCCGCCTGCGCCTGGCCGCGTCGAGTCACGCCGACGAGGCGATGCTGCCGCAGCTGCACCGAATCCTCCAGGAGACCGGCCCGGACTCGATCCAGTCGCGGCTGCGCGAGGCGTCCCGCAACGCCGCCCAGGTGCCGCTCGGCGGGCCGATGGAGGGCTTCGCCGTACCGTTGATCGCCCGTGGCCAACGGCTCGGCACCCTCGCCGTGGGCCGGCACCAGCGGCACCGGCACGACCCGGACGAGGTCTCGGTGCTGGAGGACGTGGCCCGCCGCGCCGCCCTCGCCATCGAGAACGCCCGCATCCACGCCGAGCGCCGCCGGGTCGCCCAGACGCTCCAGCAGTCGCTGCTGCCGCCGGTGCTCCCGGTGGTCGAGGGCATCGGCTTCGCCGCCGAGTACGTCCCGACCGGCGACGACGCGGAGGTCGGCGGCGACTTCTACGACGTGCTCCCGCTGCCGGACGGCCGCTGGCTCGTGGTGGTCGGCGACGTGTCCGGCAAGGGCGTGCAGGCCGCCGCCGTGACCGGGCTGGTCCGGGACGTGATCCGGGTGCTCGTCGGCGACGGCAAACCGCTGCCCGAGGTGCTCGGCCGGCTCAACGAGACGCTCGTCGAACGTGGCGGCGGACGCTACTGCACGCTGGCGCTGGCGGCTGTCGCTCCCGGCGACGGCGACCAGCTCGACGTCTCGCTGCACCTGGCCGGCCACGACCGCCCGGTGCTGCTGCACGGCGGTGGCGGGGCGACGTTCGTCGGGGCGGGCGGTACGGCGCTGGGCCTGCTCGACACGATCACCACACCGACCGCCGAGCTGACGCTCAAGCCCGGCGACGCGCTGATCTTCTACACCGACGGGGTCACCGAGCGGCGGCGCGGACGGGAGCTGTTCGGCACCGAGCGGCTGCGCGAGTCGGCGGCGCCGCTGGCCGGGTACTCGGCCGACGTGGTGGCCGCACGGCTGCGCGCCGCCACCATCGCCTTCTCGGTCGAGCCCCCACGCGACGACATTGCCATCCTGGTCCTCCGAAACGACACCCCCTAGCCCTCCCGGTCCCCGCGCCCGGCCCCGTCCGGTCCCCGCGCTCGGCCCCCGGGCGCCCGATCTCGGTTGATCATGAAGTTGGCCGCCCAATTCGCCCGATTCCTCCACGCCAACTTCATGATCAACGCGCTCCGGCACGCCACGGACACCTCAGCCCGCCCGCAGTCGCGCTCCAGTCCGCCCTCGTCCCCTCCCGCCCGCCCATCGGCGGTGATCAAGGAGTTTGTGCTCTCTGGGGGCGCGAAATCTGACGCAAAGTCCTTGATCACCGGGTCGAGGTAGTGCGCGCGGGACGGGAGGCGGGGACGCGGGTGGCGCCGAGGCTGTGTGCGGGCCGGGGCACCCGGCAGGCGAGGGCGCCCGGCCAGGTGAGGGCGCCGGCCAGGTGAGCCGGCCAGGCGAAGGCGCCCGGCGAACACTGCCGTCGAGCGGGTGCCGGCACGGGTAAGGGCGGACGTCGGCAGGCTGGCGCTCGGGGATACGGCGCACCATCCGGTCGGCGAGCGCCGGAGCGTGCCGAGTCAGCGCGCGGGCTGGTCAGAGGCCGCCGGGGAGACGGCCGGGGGCCAGCCGGTGGTGCGGGTCCAGGTGGGCCTTGGCGCTGCGCAGGCGCGGCAACGCGGGCAGCTCGCCCCAGAGGTCCACGGCACGGCGTACCGCCGCGGGCGCGGCCACCACCACGCACCGGCCCCGCCGGGCGATCAGCACGCTGCGGACCGCGGTGAGGATCGAGGCGACCCGCTCCGGCGGCAGCGCGCCGGACAGGGCGGCGTGGACGGTGCCCGAGCCGGCCGAGCCGCGTACCGGCACCGGGCCGCCGGTCGCGTCGCGCAACGCGTAGACGGCCGCGTGCAGGTCGCCTATCGGCACCTCGATACGTAGCGCCGTGTCGCCGGGCGCGAACGGGTAGCGCCCCCACCATTCCGGCGCGTGGTGACTGACCATCGCCTCGGCACCGAGGACGGCGCTGAGCCGCTCGGCCCGCTCGGTCACGTCGGCCGGGCCGCCCTCCAGCAGCACCACCAGGCTGCCGGCAGCGGGTCGCCCGGTCACGGCCGGATGATCGGGGCGATTGATCACCGACGGGTGGGTCGGCGGAATGCGGCGCCGGGGCAGCGGTACCGGCACCGGCAGGTCCAGTTCGACGGCGGCCGGATCGACGCCCGCGGCCAGGACGGCCTGGACCAGGTCGTGCACCTCCAGTGGCGTCCACACCGGGCGGGACACCCAGAGCCGGCCGGCCGGGATGGCGTGCACCCGCATGGTGGCCGAGACCAGCACCCCGAGCCCGCCCTGCGAGCCGCAGAGCAGCCGGGCCACGTCCAGCCCGGGCAGGTCGCCGCGACCGAGGATCGCATCCCTGCCACCCGGAGCGTCGCCGAACGCACCACCGGCACCCCAGCCCGCGCCGCCCGCCGGACCGTCCGTCGGACCACCGGGTCCAAAGCCGCCACCAGGCCCAAAGCCGCCGGCACCCCGCCCGGCAGCACTGCCACCATCGCCCGCCGGACCGCGCCCGCTCGCCTGGCCACCGCCGCTGCCCGGGGCAGCCCGGCCGAGCGCCTCCGTGCCGGACTCGCCGACGCTCACCAGCTCACCGTCTGCGTCGAGGTAGCGCACCCCGACGAGCTGGGCGCACGGGCTGCCGTGCCGATGGCGCAGCGGACCGGACTCGTCGGCGGCGAGCACCCCGCCGAGGGTCGCGCCCGGCGACGGCGCGTCGACAGGCAGCCGCCGGTTGGTACGCGCCAGCGTGGCCTGGACCGCGCGCAGTGGCGTACCGGCGCCGATCTCGGCCACCGCCGCGTCGCGCGGCTCGTGCCAGACCCCGGCGAGGCGGCCCGTGTCGAGCATGATGTCCACCTGTGCCGGAGCGGCACCCCAGTCGATCTTCGTGCCGGCGCCGCGGGGCACCACTGTCAGGTCGTACGCCGCGGCCAGCCGCAACACCTCCGCCGCGGCGTGCGGGCCACCCGGCACCGCCACCCATCGGGCGGTACGGCCGGCCACCTCGTCGGCCGGACCGGCGAAGCGGGCGAACGGTTCGCCGCAGATCGCGGCCAGCTTCCGGGTGATGTCGAGGGCTCCGAGTCGGTCGGTGGAACGTGCCGCATCCGCCATGGCGGTTATCGTACACATGTTCGAAAGACCTGGCGGCGAGTCGCGGGATTCGGGCGGCGGGCGCGCCCGGCGGCGGCCCGCCGACCGGTAACGTGGCGCCGTGACCGAAACCCCACCGCCCGTCGCCAAGCGCGTCCCGACCGAGCGCGTCCATCACGGTGACACAGTCCTCGACGAGTACGCCTGGCTCGCCGCCAAGGACGACCCGGACACGATCGCGTACCTGGACGCCGAGAACGCGTACACCGAGGCGCGCACCGCCCACCTGGCCGGGCTGCGCGCGGAGCTGTTCGAGGAGACGCGCCGGCGCACCCAGGAGACCGACCTGTCGGTGCCGACCCGCAAGGACGGCTACTGGTACTACACCCGCACGGTCGAGGGTCAGCAGTACGGCGTGCACTGCCGGCGCGCGGTCCGGCCGGGCGAGACGGCGCCGCCGGTCAGCGCGGACGGCGCCCCGCTCGACGGTGAGGAGGTGCTGCTCGACGGCAACCAGCTCGCCGAGGGGCACGACTTCTTCTCCCTCGGCGCGTTCGACGTCAGCCCGGACGGGCGCTGGCTGGCCTACTCCACCGACTTCTCCGGCGACGAGCGCTTCACGCTGCGGATCAAGGATCTGACCACCGGCGAGTCACTGCCGGACGAGGTGCCGGACACGTTCTACGGCACGGCCTGGTCCAGCGACGCGTCCACGCTGTTCTACGTGACAGTGGACGAGGCGTGGCGGCCGAACCGGGTCTGGCGACACACCGTCGGCACCGCGTCCACCGAGGACGTGGTGGTCTACCAGGAGGACGACGAGCGGTTCTGGGTCGGTGTCGAGCTGACCCGCTCCGAGCGCTTCGTGGTCATCGACATCCACAGCAAGATCACCAGCGAGGTCCGGGTGATCCCGGCCGCCAACCCGACCGGCGAGCCCGCCGTCGTGGCCCCGCGGCGTCAGGGCATCGAGTACGCGGTGGAGCACCACGGCCACCGCTTCCTGATCCTGCACAACGACGGCGCGGAGGACTTCGCGCTGGCGTACACCTCGGCGGACACGCCGGGCGACTGGGTGCCGCTGATCCCGCACACGCCGGGCACCCGGCTGGAGGCGGTCGACGCGTTCGAGAACCACCTCGTGGTGTCGCTGCGCACCAACGGCCTCACCGGCCTGCGGGTGCTGGCGGTGGGCAGCGACGACAGCTGGGACATCAACTTCCCCGAGCCGATCTACAGCGTCGGGCTGGACGCCAACCCGGAGTACCGGACGAACGAGGTGCGGCTGCGCTACACCTCGCTCGTCACCCCGGACTCGGTCTACGACTACGACCTGGTCACCCGTGAGCTGACGCTGCGCCGGCAGAAGCCGGTCCGTCCCGGGCCGGACGGGCGGGCGTACGACCCGGCCGACTACGAGCAGCACCGGGACTGGGCGCCGGCCGACGACGGCACCCGCGTACCGATCTCGCTCGTCTGCCGCCGCGGCACGCCGCGCGACGGCTCGGCGCCCGCCGTCATCTACGGCTACGGGTCGTACGAGGCGAGCATGGACCCGTGGTTCTCGATCGCCCGGCTGAGCCTGCTCGACCGCGGCGTGATCTTCGCGGTGGCGCACATCCGGGGCGGCGGTGAGCTGGGCCGGCGCTGGTACGACGAGGGCAAGATGCTGGCCAAGAAGAACACGTTCACCGACTTCGTGGCCTGCGCCCGGCACCTCGTGAAGGCGGGCTGGACGGCGAGCGACCGGCTGGTCGCCCGGGGCGCCTCGGCCGGTGGCCTGCTCATGGGCGCGGTGGCGAACCTCGCCCCGGACGCGTTCACCGGGATCGTCGCGCAGGTGCCCTTCGTGGACGCGCTCACCTCGATCCTCGACCCGTCGCTGCCGCTGACAGTGACCGAGTGGGAGGAGTGGGGCAACCCGCTCGACGACCCCGAGGTCTACGCGTACATGAAGTCGTACACGCCGTACGAGAACGTGACCACCGTCGAGTACCCGGCGATCCTGGCGGTGACCAGCCTCAACGACACCCGCGTGCTCTACCACGAGCCGGCCAAGTGGATCGCCCGGCTGCGATCGCTGGCGCCGGCCGGCGACTACCTGCTCAAGACCGAGATGGGCGCGGGCCACGGCGGTCCCAGCGGCCGGTACGACTCGTGGCGCGAGGAGGCGTTCGTCAACGCCTGGATCCTCGACCGCGTCGGCCGCACGTGAAGCGGGTCAGGCGGCCAGCGCCGCGGTGAGCACGTTCGGGTCGGCGTTGCCGCCGGTCACGACCGCGACGGTACGGCCTGCCGGCAGCTCACCACTGTGGAAGAGCCGGGCGGCCAGGGCGACCGCGCCGCTCGGCTCGGCCACCAGTCGCGCGTCCCGGATCAGCCGGCCGGTGGCCGCCATGATCTCGTCCTCGGTCACCGTGACGACGCCGTCGAGCCGGTCCCGCAGGTGGGCCAGCGTCAACGCGGACAGGCTGGTCCGCAGCCCGTCGGCGCACGTCCGGTAGGTGCGTTCGACGTCCCAGACGACCACCTCACCGGCGGCGAGTGACTCCTGGGCGTCGGCGGCCAGTGCCGGCTCCACGCCGATCACGGCGGCGGACGGGCGCAGCGCCTTGACCGCAGTGGCCACGCCCGAGCCGAGCCCGCCGCCGCCCACCGGCACCAGCACCACTTCCACGTCCGGCAGGTCGGTGACGATCTCCAGCCCGACGGTGCCCTGACCGGCGATGACCGCCGGGTGGTCGAACGGCGGCACCAGCGTCGCACCGGTCCGGGCCACGATCCGCTCCGCCTCGGCGTGCCGCCGGGCCGGCGGCACCAGCCGTACGTCCGCGCCGAGCGCCCGCATCCGGGCCACCTTGACCTCCGGCGCGCCCTCGGGGACCACCACCGTGCAGGGCGCGCCGAGGGCGCGGGCCGCGTACGCCAGGGCTTGCCCGTGGTTTCCCGACGAGTGGGTGACCACCCCCCGGGACCGGGTCGCCGGATCGAGCCGGGCCACCGCGTGGGTGGCGCCGCGCAGCTTGAACGACCCCACCGGTTGCAGGTTCTCCGGCTTGAGCCACAGCTGATCGTCCCAGAGCACCGGCACCAACGGAGTCCGCAGCACGGTGCCGGCCACGTCCTCGACGGCGTCGCGGATGTCGGCGATCGAGATCAGCTCCATCGCACCAACCTAGACTGCCGGCATGAGTGCGGAGGAGCCCTCGGCGGCGCGACGGGGACCGACCTGGCTGATCCTCGTGGTGGTCGCTGCCGCGCTCGTCGTCTGCTGCTGTTCGACGGTGATCGGGCTGGTCGTCGCCGGCTCCGCCGGGCTGCTCGGCCGCTGACCGCCGGGCGGGACGTCGACCGTCCCGGCCCGGCGGGTGCCGCGTCCGTGCCGCTCGCCGCCCCGTGCCGGCAAGCAACAGCGGAAAGTGCGGGCCTTACCGAGCCATTCGGTACGCGGACCCGGCGCACCGCGGCCGAACGGCCCGCGCGGGACAACGCGGGCCGTTCGATCAGCGGGTCCAGGCCGGATCGCGCCCGGCCCGGCCGAGCAGCGCGTCCATGCTGGCCGGTGCCGCGTCGGTGGGCACCGGCGGGCCGAACGCGCCCATCTTCTGGCCCATGTCGCCCATCCGGTCCATGAACTCGTGCCCCGCCGCCACCACGGCCGGGTCCACGCTCAGCTCCTGGCCGGTGGCCCGCGCCAGATCCCATCCGTGGATGGTGAGGTCGATCAGGGCCATCAACCCGACCGTCTCCTGCGGCAGCCCCATCCCGGGCGATACGCCCTCCAGCGCGGCCGGGTCGGACCACGCCTCGATGAGCCGGGTCGCCTCGGTCGCGAACCGGTCGCGCCAGCCGTCGGTCAGGTGGTCGGTCTTGCCGGACCAGTCAACCTCCTCCCGTCGGGCCATCGTCTGGAAGTTGACCACCACGTCGAACAGGTGACCGAGCAGGTCACGCACCGTGTAGTCGGGACAGGGCGTGGGCAGGCCGAGTTGATCGTCCGAAATTCCCCGCACCACCGCGGCCGTACGCGGCGTCGTGACGGCGAGCAGCTCACTAGTCTTCGTGCTCATAGGGGCAGCGTAGGAGGGTGGTATTGAAGAAATGCGACACGAACCGCGGCGCGACAACCGCGGCATCCTCGACCCGGGCCGGTTGCGCCGGCAGGTGCGGTTCCGGCGCCGGATGGCCGCCCCGGCGCTGCGTCAGTGGGTCGAGCACTACTGGTTGATCGACTGGGATCTGGACGAGCCGTTCGAGCAACGGGTGGTGCCGCACCCGACCGTGAACGTGGTGTTCCAGGCGCAGGACGGCGCGGCCGAGCACGGTGAGATCGCCGGCGTCGACACCGGCCTGTTCGCCGTCACGCTGCACGGCGTCGGCCGGGTCTCCGGTGTCCAGTTCCGCCCGGGCGGTTTCCGGCCGTTCTGGCGGCGCCCGGTCGCGGAGCTGACCGGACGGCACGTACCGATCCCCGACGGGCCGGTCTGCCCGGGCACCGACGACGAGCGCTGCGCGCGGCTGGACGACCTGCTGACCTCGTGGTCGCCGGTCGCTGATCCGCTCGCCGCGGAGGCCACCGCGCTGGTCGAGGAGATCCGCGCCGACCGGACCGTGCTGCGGGTGGCCGACTTCGCCCGGCGGCACGCCGTCTCCACCCGCCGGCTCCAGCGCCTGTTCCTGGACCACGTCGGCGTCGGTCCGAAGTGGGTGATCCGCCGATACCGGCTCCAGGAGGCGATCGAACAGGCCGCCGCCGGGCCGCTCGACTGGTCGCGGGTCGCGGCCGATCTGGGGTACGCCGACCAGGCCCACCTGGTCCGCGAGTTCACCGCCGTCGCCGGGGTCTCACCCGCGGCGTACGCCCGCTCGCTGGCGGCCCTGGGACAGTGACGCGGGTCCGGCCCTGCCGAGCGCGGGCCGGCCCCGACTCCGCAGTGACGCACGGTGACAGTCGGCCCAGGCAGCGGGCCTCGCCTCGCGCCGCCTTTGCTCTGCACCCACTGACGCAGCACGCACGCGCGGTGACGGTAGCTGCGCGACGCCGTCGACCATGGGCAACGGAAAGTGCCTGCTCAGCCGCCTGCTGCGCCGATGGCTGCAGAGCAAAGGCGGCAGCAAGCCCGCTCGCTCGCCCGGGCGGCAGCGGTGACGCAGCGTGACAGGAACCTCAGCTACGGTACGTGACGGGAGCGCGCGTCAGCGGCGGCGGACCGCCACCACCGCCACGTCGTCCTGGATCTCCGGCGGCGCCAGCTCGACGAGCAGCCGCCGGCAGAACTCGTCCAGGTCGTCGTCCACCCTGGTGGCGGCCACGCCGAGCGCTGCCATGCCGTCGTCGATCGTGGCGTCCCGCCGTTCGATCAGCCCGTCGGTGTAGAGCACGAGCGTGGCCCCGGCGGGCAGCACGAACTCCAGGTCGGGCGGGCGCGGCGCGCGTACGCCGAGCAGCGGCGCGGACTGCGTCACGAACTCGACCCGCCCGTCCCGGCTCAGCAGTGCCGGCAGGTGCCCGGCGCTGGCCAGCCGGACCAGCCCGGTCGGCGGGTGGAGCAGCAGCACGCAGATGGTGGCCAGCTCGGTCGGCAGCAGGTTGCGCATCAGTTCGTTGACGCGGTCCAGGATCACGCCCGGCTGGTGCCCCTCGACCGCGTACGCCCGCACCGCGTGCCGCAGCTCGGCCATCACGGTGGCGGCGTGCAACGAGTGCCCGGCCACGTCGCCGATCGCCACCAGCAGGTGGCCGTCGAGCATCACCAGCTCGTAGAAGTCGCCGCCCACCTCGGTCTGCGCGCTCGCCGGCTCGTACCGGACGGCCAGGTCCAGGCCGTTCACGTCGGGGAGCCGCTGCGGCAGCAGGCTGCGCTGCAACGTCACCGCGATCCGGTGCTCCTCGTCGAAGGACCGCTGCGCCTCCACCGCCGAGGCGACCGCCTGGGCGAGTTGCACCAGCACCGGAGTACGAACGGTCTGGGTGGCGGTCGGCACCACCACGTAGAGCGGGGCCCGGTCCTCGCGCAGCCGGGAGGCGGCCACCGTGACGGTGTCGCCGTCCGGCCAGCCGGTCAGCGCCCAGTTGGCCGGTTCGTCGACGCGTACCCGGGTGCCGATCGGCACTCCGGTGTCGTCCACCACCCAGGGCACGATGGTGGCCGGCGTGTGCGGGTCGACCGCCACCCCGGCCAGGCAGTCCCCGTCGAACGTCTCGGCGACCACCGCCGCGGGCGCCTTGAAGATCCGCGCCGCGCCGCTCGCGGCGGCCTCCAGCAGCCGGACGAAGTTCGGCGTCGCGTGCATCTCCACAGTGGCGTCGGCGAGTGCGGCGAGCCGTTCGGCGAGCTGCTCGGCCCGCCGCCGGGCCTGGTAGTAGCGCAGCACCGCGTGGGCGGTGGCGACCAGTTCCTCCGGCTCGATCGGCTCGGCCAGGTAGGCGTCCGCGCCCCGGGTGAGGCCCTGCGCCCGGTCCACCACGTCGACGGCGTGCGCGGAGACGTGGATGACCGGGATCGACTGGTTTTCCGCCTTGATCCGCTCGCACACCTCGAAACCGCTCATGTCGGGCAGCCGTACGTCGAGCACCACGAGGTCGATGTGTTCCCGGGCCACCCGCTCCAGCGCCGACGTGCCGTTCTCGGCCTCGACGGTGATGAAGCCGGCCCGGGTCAGCCAGTTGACCAGCAGGTATCGCTTGGGGCCGCTGTCGTCGACCACAAGCACGGTCACCGGCCCGCTGTCCACCGTCACGCTCCGCCCGCGGGGAGGACCACTGTGAACGTGCTGCCCCGGCCGGGTTCGCTGGTCAGCTCCAGCGTCCCGCCGAGCAGCGTGATCAGCCGTCGCGCGTACGGCAGGCCGAGCCCGGTGCCACCGACCCGGGTCGTGCCGGGCACCTGGTAGAACTCCTCGAAGACCCGTTCGTGCAGCTCCGGCGGGATGCCCACGCCGGTGTCGGTGACCGACAGCGTCCACTGCTCGCCCCGGTACTCGGCGCGCAGGCGCACCTCGCCTCGCTCGGTGAACTTCAACCCGTTGTGCAGCAGGTTGCGCAGCACCTGGGCGAGCAGTACCTCGTCCGAGCGCACGGTGGCCGGCGACGGCGGTTCCTCGACCACCAACTCCACCTCCGGACGGGAGGCGAGGGCCCGCAGCGTGCCGCGCAACTGCCCGAAGACGGCGCGCAGGTCGACGTCGGACCAGTCCGGCTCGATCCGGCCCGACTCCGCCTTGGCCAGGTCGAGCAGCTCGTTGACCAGCCCCAGCAGGTCGCCCGCCGAGGAGCGGATCAGCCCCACCTGGCGGGCCTGCTCACCGGTGAGCGGGTCGGAGGCGGAGTCGGCCAGCAGCCGGGCCAAGCCGATGATCGCGGTGACCGGGGCGCGCAGCTCGTGGCTGACGTTCGCCAGGAACCGGCTCTTCGACTCACTCGCGGCCCGCAGCTGGGCGGACTTCTCGTCCAGCTCGGCGTAGAGCGCCACCACGCCGCGGTTGGTCTCCTCCAGCTCCTCGGTGAGCTGGTTGTAGAGCGCCATCACGCCCCGGTTGGTCTCCTGGAGTTCGGCGTTGAGCACCGCCAGCTCGTCGCGCTGGCTGCGTACCTCGTCGAGGGCGCCGATGAGCTGCGCGTTCTGGGCGGCCAGCTCGTCCAGGGCCGAACCCGGGGCGCGCTCGGCCAGCTCGGCACGAAGCTCGGCGGCGCGCTCCGCCGTCAGCTCCCCGGCATGGTCGGGCACTCGTCGGGACATCCTGACGACCGTATCGCCCTCGACGGCCACGACCCGCAACGTGTCCACCAGACGCGCGACGGCACCGGACTGCGGCTCGTACCGTCCACCGGGCAGCGGACGCAGCGGCGACAGGTCCACCTGCAGAACCCGGCGGCCCACGCCGTCGCGGTCGAGGGCGAACGTCACGTCCGCGCCGTCGACCCCGTGCAGCAGCTCCCGCGCCACCTCGCTCAGCGCCGTGGCGATGCGTACCTGGTCCTGGTGTTCCAGCCCGACCGCCGCGGCCACCTCCCGGCCGCGCTGCCGGACCAGGAAGATGTCCTGCTCCACCCGGAGTGCGAGATGCAGGAGGGGTTCGGTCATGCCGCCCCCCGGGCCACCAGGACGCAGGCGTCGTCGCGACGGACACCCGCGTCACGCAGCAGGGTCGCGGCGGCCAGCAGGGGGGTGCGGCCGGCGAGCCCGGGATAGTCGTCCAGATCCCAGCGATCCACCACCCCGTCACTGTGCATGACCAGGGTGGCGTCGCGCGAGAAGGGGTAGTCGTACCCGCGGATCGTCGGACGCTGGTGCCCGGCGATGCCCGGCAGCGAGACCAACCCGCGCCGCCGCTCGCCCGGCGCCACGATCATCGCGGCGATGTTGCCCAGCCCGGCGTAGCGGAGCAGCCCGGCTGCGGGATCCGGTTCGGCCACCGCGAGTGCGGCGCCCCGGGTGTGCGACATGGCGCCGTGCAGGTGCCGCACCACGACATCCGGCGGACCGTCCGGCGCCGAGCGGAACGCGGACACGGCGGCGCCGGTGGCGGCGGCGGCCAGAGGCCCGTGGCCCAGCCCGTCGGAGACGAGCACCTGCCGCCGTCCGTCGACTTCGCGGACCGCGTACCCGTCGCCGCTGCTCTGCTCGCCGGTGATCGGCCGGGCCAGCCCGGCCGCCCATTCCGGCTCCGGCGGCGTGGTGTCCCAGACCTGGACGACCAGGACCGTGCCCCGGCCCGGCAACGAGTAGCCGTCGAACCGGCTCGACTGCCGGGCGATCGCGCCGAGCCCGATGCCGAGCGTGCCGGCGGTGGAGTGGCCGTCGACCGAGGAGAGCGTCAGGTCCGCCATGCCGGGGCCGGAGTCGATCGCCACCAGCTCCACCCCGGCGTACTCGCCCCGGCGCGCCGGACGCATCAGCAGCGTGCCCTCGCGGGCGTGCTTGACCAGGTTGCTGGTGAGCTCGGCGGTGACGATGGCCAGGTCCGCGACGCGCGGCGCGCTCAGTTCGAGCTGACGGCCGAGGCGCTCGGCCGCCCGGCGTACGCTGCCGGCTGTCGCGCCGGTGTCGACCCGGAACCAGATGCCGTGGTCGGGTACCACGTCGGCGGTCATCTGGACCACTTGGTGACGGTGATCCGCGTCCCCTCGCCGACAGCCGTGCGGATGTCGAAGTCGTCGACGAGCCGGCGGGCGCCGCTCAGTCCCAGGCCCAGCCCGCCGCCGGTGGTGTAGCCGTCGGTGAGCGCCAGGTCGAGGTCGGGGATGCCCGGGCCCTCGTCGGCGAAGACGATCCGCACGCCACGCCGGCGGCCGTCGGACACGGTGCTCACCTCGGCGCTGCCCCCGCCGCCGTAGATCAGCGTGTTGCGGGCCAGCTCGCTGGCGGCGGTGACGAGCTTCGTCTGGTCGACGAGGGAGAGCCGGACCGCGACGGCTGTGGTACGCACCAACTGCCGGACCCGCACCACGTCCTCGTCGCTGCGGATCGCCTGGGTCGCCGGCACACCCAGGTCGACGCCCGTGGTCATGCCGTCGCCGTCGTCTCGGTGTCCTCGTCGTCGGCCGCCTCGTCCCAGTCGTCGGCGCGGCTGGCCGCGATCAGCTCCATGCCGCGCTCGACGTTCAGCGCGGTACGGATGCCGTTGAGCGACAATCCCAGCTCGACCAGGGTGATGGCGACGGCCGGACGCATGCCGACCACCACCGTCTCGGCGTCCAGCACCTTCGAGATGGACGCGATGGTGGACAGCATCCGGCCGACGAAGGAGTCGACGATGTCCAGCGCCGTGATGTCGATGATCACGCCGTGGCAGCCGGTGGCGACGATCCGCTCGGCCAGGTCCTCCTGCAGCTGGATGGCCGTCTGGTCGGACATGTCGACCTGGATGGAGACCAGCAGGATGTCGCCGATCTTGAGGATCGGCACGCGTTCCATCAGGACTCCCGCCGCGGGCGGCGAGCGGTGGTCTCGACCCCGGTCAGGCGCAGCACATGGCGCAGCGCGTCGGCGAGGCTCGCCTTGGTGGCGATGTCACCGAACTCGATGCCGAGGGCGACGATCGTCTGGGCGATCTGCGGGCGGATGCCGGAGATGATGCAGTCGGCGCCCATCAGCCGGGCGGCCACCACGGTCTTGAGGATGTGCTGCGCGACCTGCGTGTCCACCGCCGGTACGCCGGTGATGTCGATGATCGCGTACGGCGAACCGGTGTCGACGAGCGTCTGCAGCAGCCGCTCCATCACCACCTGGGCGCGGGCCGAGTCCAGCGTCCCGACCAGCGGGACGGCGACCACGCCCTCCCAGAGCTTGACCACCGGGGTGGACAGCTCCAGCAGCTGCTCCGCCTGGTCGGCGATCAGACTCTCCCGGGCCCGGACGAACGTCTCGAAGGTGAACAGACCCATCTGGTCGACGAGCGCGGAGAAGGCGACGAAGTCGCGCAGGGTGTCGTCACCCTTCTCCTCCTCCATCAGCTCCAGCAGCGCGTCCTTGAACGCGAACACGCTGATCGCGGTCTCGGTGGCGGAGAATCCCTGGCGGGCCCGGTTGGTGGACAGCTCGGACAGCACCGCCCGCAGCTCACCGCCGTGCTCGTCGGCCAGATCGGCGACGCCCTGACTGCCGGCGTCGACAAGCGCGCGGTGCAGTTCCTGGACCTGCCGGGCCAGCTCGGCACGGCTCAGGCGACCGCGCAGCGAACTCGCGACGATCTCCGTCCAGCGGTTGGTCAACCGGTCCGCGTGCTGACTGAGCAGGTGGGCGAGCCGGCCACCCTGTTCGGCACTCAACGCCATGCTGACCTCCCTGATTTGGACGGGCGGACTCTATCACCGGGGCCTGACGCGGTACTTGTCGCGGAGCAAAGAATGATCGACCGCATCCGTGACCGCTCCCGTTCTGCGCGGCGCGCCCGTCGTGGGATACCGTTTCCACCGAACACAGGAGGTCGACGAATGTCCTTGACGGTGCACACGGAACAGCGCGGCGACGTGGTCGTCGTGTCGGTCGCGGGCGAGCTGGACATGGCCACGGCACCGCAGCTGCAGGACCAGATCACGGATCTGCTGGACAAGGGGCGCAGCCGCCTGGTCTTCGACCTGGCCGAGGTGTCGTTCTGCGACTCCACCGGCCTGTCGGTGTTCGTCCGGGCGAAGAACAACTGTGACGAGGCCGGCGGCGTGGTCCGCCTGGCCGCCCCGCAGCGCGGCGTGCTGCGCATCCTCGAGGTCAGCGGCCTGGTCGAGGTGCTGCACACGTACCCGACGGTCGAGCAGGCCGTCGCGGGCGACCCCACCCCGGCCTCCTCCTGACCGGTCCCGCTCAACGCTCGTCCTCGATGTAGCGGGGACGAGCGATCACCATGCCCGCCGCCGTCTGCACGGCGAGCGCCGCCAGCAGGAAACCGATCGGGGCGGTCCAGCCACCGGTCGCCTCGTAGAGGATGCCCACCAGCAGCGGCCCGAGTGCGGCGATCACGTAGCCGGTGCTCTGCGCGAACGCGGACAGCGCCACGGTGCCCTCGGCGGTCCGGGCCCGCAGCCCGATCGTGGTCAGGATGAGCGGGAACGCGCCCTGGCCGAGCGCCAGCAGCAGCACCCACAGCGGCGCCAGGCCGTGCGGGGCCAGCGCCAGACCGGTGTACGCGGCGGCGGAGAAGACGGTCAGCGACAGCACCAGCGGCCGGAGCGTGGCCAGCCGGCCGGCCAGCGTCGGCATCATCAGCGCCACCGGCACGCCCAGCGCGGTCACGCCGGCGAGCAGCAGCCCGGCCGCCTCCGGCCGGTAGCCGGCGTCCCGGAAGAGCTGGGCCAGCCAGCCCATGATCGCGTACCCGCTGAGCGACTGAGCCCCGAAGTACACCGCCATGGCCCAGCCGAGCCGGGTCCGGGCCGGCTGCACCCGGGCCGGGGCGGCGACGGCCACCGCCGGGGGCGCGTTCCGTCGCGCGGCGCGGGCCCGCAGCGCCAGCGGCACCCACGGGAGTACGGCCAGCGCGGCCAGCCCGGCCCAGATGCCGAGTCCGGCCCGCCAGGAGCCGAACGCGTGCGCCACCGGCACGGCGGCCGCGGCGGCCACCGTCGTGCCCACCGTCAGGGCCATCGTGTACGCCCCGGTGACGAGTCCGGTGCGGTGCGGGAAGTGCTGCTTGACGAGCATCGGCAGCAGGATGTTCGCCACCGCGATGCCGGCGAGCGCGAGCGCGCTGGTGAGCACGAAGACCGCGGCCGAGCCGGTGAGCGCGCGCAGCACCTGCCCGACGGTGAGCGCCAGCATCGCCAGCACCAGCACCCGGGGCGCGGCCCAGCGGCGGACCAGCCAGGGGGTGAGCGCGCCCAGCCCGGCGAACGCGATGGTGGGCAGCGTGGTGACCAGACCGGCCATCGCGCCGGAGAGGCCCAGCCCGACCCGGATCTCGTCGAGCAACGCACCGAGGCTGGTCACCGCGGCCCGCAGGTTCAGCGCGACGAGCAGCATCCCGGCGAGCACCAGCAGACCGCCCCGGACCGGGCCGACGGCAGGGGCGGGACCCGCCGCGGGGGTGACGCCCGGTGCGGGCACTGTCGCGGCGGGCGCAGGTGGCGGAGTCATGACCTCGAACCTACAATCATGGGATGAATTTCGGCACGAGGTGTAACCGGTGACACCCGCCCGGGATTCCGTCGCCGCGCCTCCGCGCGGTCACCGGGTCCGGCAGACGATCGAGCAGCTCCGGGAACGGATCCTCGGCGGCGAGTGGCCGGTGGGCGGGCGCATCCCCACCGAGCCCCAACTGGTCGCCGCGCTCGGCGTGGGGCGGAACACGGTCCGCGAGGCGGTCCGGGCGCTCGCGCACGCCGGGGTGCTGGAGTGCCGGCAGGGCTCCGGCACCTACGTGGTGTCGACCGACGAGCTGGCACCCGTGGTGGCCCGCCGGCTCACCGACGACCGGATGACCGAGGTGATCGAGGTCCGGCGCGCGTTCGAGGTGGAGGCCGCCCGGCTCGCCGCGTTGAGGCGTACCCCCGAGGACCTGGCGGCGCTCGACGGCGCGCTCGCGGCCCGCGAGGCCGCGTGGCGCGGCGGCCGGGTGGACGAGTTCGTCGAGGCGGACGCCGCGCTGCACACGGCCGTGGTGGCCGCCGCGCACAACGCCATGCTCGCCGAGCTGTACGCCTCGGTCGGCGCCGCGCTGCGCAGCACCGTGGCCCAGGCGATGGGCGAGGCGCTGACCCCGGAGCGGTACGTGGATCACGGCCGGCTGGTGGAGGCGATCCGGGCCGGCGACCCGCAGCGGGCGGCGATCGAGGCCGGTGCTTTTCTCGAAGGGCCCGCCGGGGCATAGGTTGTCCCCGACGCAGACTCATCAGGGCACGGGAGTACGGATGCTCAAGGGCTTCAAAGACTTCATCATGCGCGGCAACGTCGTCGACCTGGCGGTCGGTGTCGTCATCGGCGCGGCTTTCACAGGCGTGGTGACCCAGCTCACCAAGTCGTTCCTGGAACCGCTGGTACGCGTGTTCATCGCGCTGATCACCGGCAGCAAGGACGGCCTCAGCGGCTCCACCCCGAAGTTCCGGGGCATCCCGTTCGACTGGGTGGCCTTCGTCAACGCGGCGATCACGTTCGTGCTCACCGCGGCGGCGCTGTACTTCCTGGTCGTCTACCCGATGAACAAGCTCGCCGAGCGCCGCAAGCGCGGCGAGGAGCCGCCGCCGTCGGCCCCGAGCGAGGAGGTCAAGCTGCTCACCGAGATCCGCGACGCGCTGCTCGCCGGCAACCACGGCACGCCCGGCCAGCGCAGCGCCCTGGACGACGTGCTCGGCCGCCGGCAGGAGCCGCCCGCGCCGCGCTGACGCATAGCCGATCGGCCCTCGCGGGAATCCCGCGGGGGCCGACGTGTATCGAACACATGTTCGATAGAGTCCGGGCATGGAGCAGCGCAGGCACTGGTGGAACGGGAAATGGGGACGGCTCGCCCGGCGTGACGTCTTCCTCCGGGTGGACGGCGACCGCTGGCACGTGGAGCAGCGGGCCGGCGGCGCCGAGGGGGTCTCCCGGTTCTACGAGCACGCCAGCGTCGAGGAGGCCGAGGAGACGGTCCGGGCGCTGCTGGACGGCACCGACACCTGGCGCGAGTTGTCCCCCCGCCCACCGGGCGGCTGGGCGCCCTCCGTTTAGCGCCCGCACGCCCCGGGAACCGCTTCTGCATGAGCCAGCAGCAGGACACCGTCTCCCGGGTCACCACCGGCATGCGGGTGGTCGACTCCGCAGGCGTCGAGGTGGGCACCGTCGATCTCGTGCAGCGCGGCGACCCGGCCGCGGTGACCGTGCAGGCGCCCGCCCCTGTCGACCCGGGCAGCAGCCTCGACGAGCTGATCGAGTCGGCGGCGGCCGAGGAGCCGGACGTACCGGCCGACCTGGCCGCCCGGCTGCTGCGCGACGGCTACCTCAAGGTCTCCACCGAGCTGGTCCGCACCGGCGCGGTCTACGTGCCGGCCGACCGGATCGCCGCGGTGAACGACGGCGCGGTACGTCTCACCGTCCCGGCCGCGGAGCTGCCCGCCGAGGAGTGACGGGTCACCCGGTCCGGCCGGAAAGCGACGGGGCGGATTCGGTCCGGGGCGGCTCGACCGGCGGGGGCGCGGCCCGGCGGCGGAACAGCAGCAGCATCAACCAGCCCGCGACCAGTCCCCAGAACGCGCCGCCCACTCCGAGCAGGCTCACCCCGGAGGCGGTGACCACGAACGTCACCACCGCCGCCTCCCGCGCGTCCGGCTGGGCGACCGCCGCGGTGACCGCTCCGGCGAGCGCGCCGAGCAGGGCGAGCCCGGCGACGGCCTCGACCAGCACCGGCGGGGAGAGCAGCACCAGGGCGGTGGCCACGCCGGCGCCCAGGCCGAGCAGGGCCAGGCCGATCCCGGCGGTGACCGAGGCGATCCAGCGCCGCTCCGGGTCCGGGTGGGCGTCCGGGCCGGCGGCCAGCGCGGCGGTGATCGCGGCAAGGTTCACCGCGTGCCCGCCCGCCGGGGCGCCGAGCGCGGTGGCGATGCCTGTCACCCGCAGCGCCGAGCCCAGCGGAGCGCGGTAGCCGTACCCGGCGAGCACCGCCGTGCCGGGCACGTTCTGGGCGGCCATGGTGACCAGGAACAGCGGCAGCGCGAGCCCGACGACGGCGGGCAGCGTCCAGGCCGGGGCGGTGAGCGCGACGACCGGTGCGGCGTCCAGCCGGGCCGGGCCGGTGGCGGTGAGCGCGATCGCGACGACCGCCACGGCGAGCGCGCCGGGTACCGCCCAGCGGCGGGCGAACCGGTGCAGCAGCAGCCAGACCAGCACCACCGGCCCGGCGAGCCGGGGGACCTCGACGAGGGCGCGTACCGGAGCCGTGCACAGCGGCAGCAGCACCCCGGCGAGCATGGCGGAGGCGATCGGGGCGGGGATCGCGGCGACCGCGCGGCCGAGTGCGGGGATCAGCCCGGCCGCGATGATCAGCAGCCCGGCGAGCAGGAAGGCGCCGACCGCGGCGGGCCAGCCGCCGGGGACCGGCCCGGTGGCCACGAGCAGCGCCGCGCCCGGCGTGGACCAGGCGATGGCGAGCGGCAGCCGGTGCCGCAGGCCGAGCCATACCGCGCAGGCGCCGCTGGCGACGCAGAGCGCGAGCAGGCCGGAGGCGGCCTGGTCGGGGTTGGCGCCGACCGCGCGCAGCCCGGCCAGGACGACTGTGAACGAGCTGGCGAAGCCGACCAGGGCGGTCACCACGCCGGCCAGGACGGGTTGGAGCCGACCCCCCATTGCTCTCCTCCTCCGACCGTTCCGTTTACGGAACGGCACGGTGTAGCACGATAGCCCCCATGACAGCCGCCGCACCAGCCGACGACCAGGGAGCCCGGGAGGTGGGCCGGCGCATCCGCTCACTCCGTACCGAGCGGGGGATCTCCCTGTCCGAGCTGGCCCGCCTCGCGGGCGTCGGCAAGGCCACGCTCTCCGGCCTGGAGAACGGCGTGCGCAACCCCCGGCTGGAGACCCTGTACGCGATCACCGCGCAGCTCGGCGTACCGCTGACCGCCGTGCTCTCCGCGCCCGGCGAGGCGCCGACCGTACGCGGGGCCGCGGTCGGCGCCACGCTGCTGGAGGTGTTCGACGACCGGGAGGCGACCTACGAGCTGTACCGGATGCGGGTCGCGCCGGGGCCGGCGCAGCTCTCCCCCGCCCACTCCACCGGCGTGACCGAACACGTGACGGTCTTCGCCGGCGTGCTCCGCGCCGGCCCGGCCGACGCCCCGCTGACCGCCGGTCCCGGTGGCTACCTGCGGTGGACCTCGGACGTGCCGCACACCTACGCGGCGGTGGGCGGGGAGGAGGTCCACGCGAGCCTCCTGTTGCGTTATCCTCGTCCGTCCACACCGGACAGTTGACGCATACCCAGGATGCAAGCGGATGACATTTCTTTCAGCAGACCCGCGAGCGCGTGCAGACGCGGAGCCGTTCTTCTTGGCAAGCTTGTCGTCATGACGCTCATCCTCCGCTCGGCCATCCTCAACGACGTCGGCCTCGTCCGGACCAACAACGAGGACTCCGCCCTCGCCGGTGACCGCCTCGTGGCGGTGGCCGACGGCATGGGCGGGCTCCCCGCCGGCGAGGTGGCCAGCGAGATCGTCATCCGGATCCTGGACGAGCTGACGCCGCCCACCGGCGCCGACGAGGCGGCCGACGCGCTGCGCGCCGTCGTCAGCACCGCGAACCAGCGCATCCGCGCCGCCATCACCGTCGACCCGGCCCGCGACGGCATGGGTACGACGCTCACCGCCGGCCTGCTCGCCGGGGACACCCTGGTCCTGGCCCAGGTCGGCGACTCCCGCTGCTACCTGCTGCGCGACCACGAGCTGACCCAGCTCACCCGCGACGACACGTTCGTCCAGGCGCTCGTCGACCAGGGCGCGCTCTCCCGCGACCAGGCCCGGCACCACCCGCAGCGCTCCCTCGTCACCCGCGCGGTGCAGGGCTCCGACGCGCCGCCCGCGGTCGGGGCGCTCACCGTCTTCCCCGGCGACCGGCTGCTGCTGTGCAGCGACGGCCTCTCCGACTACGTGGAGGACGCCGCCATCGCCGCCGCGCTCGCCACCTACGGGGACCGCCAGCAGTGCGGCGAACAACTGGTGAAACTGGCCCACCAGGCCGGCGCGCCGGACAACGTGACGGTGGTCATCTCGGACGTCACCGAGGCGTGAGCGAGCGCCCTTTCCGGTTGCGGACCGCGCCCGGTGCGGTTGGGATGAACGGATGCACATCCGCCGGCTGGCCGCCGATGAACGACTGACCACCAGCTTCCCGCTCCAGGCGTACGCGTTCGAGGCCTCGCCGATGGTCGCCTCCCGGACCGACCAGTTCCGCGCGTACCTGCCGTACAACGCCGGGAACACGACGCTGGTGGCCGAGGAGGACGGGGTCACCGCGGCGGCCGTGTCGGCGATACCGATGCGGCAGAACCTGCGCGGGGCGGTGCTGCCGATGGCCGGTGTCGCGGGCGTGGCCACCCATCCGCTGGCCCGTCGGCGCGGCCACGTCCGCGCGCTCATGCAGCAGCTCCTCGACGGCGTACGCGACGAGGGCCACCAGCTCACCGCGCTGCACCCGTTCCGCGCCTCGTTCTACGAGCGCTTCGGCTACATCGGGCTGCCCCGGCGGCGTACCGCGATCTTCAACCCGGCGGACCTGGCGCCGCTGCTGCGGGCCGAACTGCCCGACGAGCTGGTCTGGGAGCGGATCGGCGTGGGGTATCCGCGCTGGCGCGCGTACACCGAGCGGTGCCTGCGCGAGCGGCACGGCTTCGCGGTCTTCCCGGACTTCCGCGCGGTCGGCCTGCGCGACCGGGACGACCGCTGGCTGGTCAGCGTGGTGCGCGGCGGCGAGACGGTCGGCGCTGTCACCTACCGCATCGACGACCACGCGGGCACGCTGTTCGCCGACGACCTGTTGGTCGACGACGCGTACGCCCGCGCCTCGGTCCTCCAGTTCTTCGCCCGCCACGTCGACCAGGTGGCCCGGATCAGCGTCCAGGTGACCCCCGACGAGCTGCCCGAGCTGTGGCTCACCGACCTCGACGTGCAGGTGGAGGCGCGGGTCGCCCGGCCCGACCCGACCGCGCCGATGGCCCGGCTGCTCAGCCTGGACGCGCTCGCCGACCAGCCCGTCGGGGTCGGCCGGGTGCTGGTCGAACTGGTCGGCGACCGGTGGCTCGCCGGCCGCCACCTGCTCGACGGCACCACCGGCAAGCTCGCGGTGCTGCCCGCGCAGACCGCCGCCGAGGGCACCGTGCCGACCGCGCGGCTCACCGCCGCCGGGCTGTCCGCCCTGGCGTACGGGGTGCTCGACCCGGCCGAGGTGGTCGTCCGCGGGCTGGGCGAGGTGCCGGTGGACGCGGCCGGTGAGCTGCGCCGCCTCTTCCCACGCGAGCTGCCGCACCTGTTCGCCGACTTCTGACCCGGTTGACGGCACCGCGCCGGGGGTAGGGTCCAGCGCGTGCCGGAGTGGCTGGAAGCGGGATTCTGGGGCCTGCTCGCCGGGTCGGCCCTGCTGATCGGGGCGGCCGTCGGGTTCTTCGCGCGCGTACCGCGCCGGGTGACCGCATCGGTGATGGCGTTCGGGGCGGGCGTGCTGCTGTCCGCCGTCTCGTTCGAGCTGATCGACGAGGCGCACGAGCAGGGCGGCCTGCTGCCGGTGGCGATCGGCGCGGCGGCGGGCGCGCTGCTGTACACCGGGGCGAACGTGCTCCTGGCCCGGCACGGCGCGCGGCACCGCAAGCGTTCCGGCGACGAGCAGCCCTCCGAGCGGGAACAGCCCGGCTCGGGTACGGCGATCGCGGTCGGGGCGCTGCTCGACGGCGTACCCGAATCGGTGGTGATCGGCGCGAGCCTGCTCGCCGGCGGCCCGGTCAGCCTGGTCACCGTCATCGCGGTGTTCCTCAGCAACGTGCCGGAAGGGCTCTCCAGCGCGGCCGGCATGCGGCAGGCCGGCCGGACCCGGCGCTACGTGTTCGGGCTGTGGACGGCCATCGCGTTGGTCTCCGGCGCGGCGTCGCTGGCCGGGTACACGCTGCTCGGCGGCGCGCCGCCCGAGGTGCTGGCGACGATCACCGCGCTCGCCGCCGGTGCGATCCTGGCGATGATCACCGACACCATGGTCCCGGAGGCGTTCGCCGACGCGCACCTGCTGGTCGGGCTGATCACCGTACTCGGCTTCCTGGTCGCGTTCGCGCTCTCGCACGCCTGACCGGCGCACGCGGCGTCGCCTGCCGCCGCGCGGCCGCCGGCTTAGCGGTGGGTTAAGGATCGCCTGTGGAGTCGTGCCGGGGCGGCCGGTCCTCCTAGCATCGGGCGGTGCGCGTGAAGTCCGCTGTCACCCTGCTCGCCCTCGCCCTGACGACGGCGACGCTCCCCGCCTGCGGCGGCGACGATCCGGCCCCCGCCCCCGCCCCGGCCGCCGCCACACCGGCGGCCTCCGGCGCTGCCCCGGCGGCCTCCCCGAGCGGACGGGCCGGTCTCGGCAGCGCCCGGCCGAGCCCCGGCGCGGCCACCGTCACGTTCCGCGCCGGCAACCCGGACGGCCGGGCCGCCGTACCGGCCGAGGCGCGGGCGGTGGACACCTCGCGCCCGACCCGTACCGTCGGCAGCGGCACCCCGGCGAGCTGCACCTCGGAGGCGGTGGTGAAGGCCGTCGCGGCCGGCGGTGTCATCACCTTCGACTGCGGGCCCGCGCCGGTCACCATCACCATGAAGGCCACCGCGAAGGTGGTGAACTCGCACGGCCCGCGGGTCGTGCTGGACGGCGGCGGCACTGTCACGCTGAGCGGCGGCGGCAAGCGCCGGATCCTCTACATGAACACCTGCGACGAGGCGCAGGGCTGGACCACCTCGCACTGCCAGAACCAGGACCACCCGCGGCTCACCGTGCAGAACCTGACGTTCGCCGACGGCGACTCCACCGGCGACCGGACCGAGGGCGGCGGAGGCGGCGCGATCTTCGTACGCGGTGGGCGGTTCGCCGTGATCAACTCGCGGTTCGTCGACAACCGCTGCGACCGTACCGGCCCGGACCTCGGGGGCGCCGCGCTGCGCGTGCTCAGCCAGTTCGAGAACAAACCGGTGTACGTGGTGAGCAGCACCTTCACCGGCGGTGTGTGCGCGAACGGCGGGGCGCTGAGCAGCATCGGCGTCTCCTGGACCGTGCTGAACAGCGTCTTCCGCGACAACCGCGCGGTCGGTACGGGCGCGAACCCGGCCCGGGGCGGCACGCCGGGTGGCGGCAGCGGCGGCGCGATCTACTGCGACGGCAACGAGTTCGCGGTGCGGATCGCCGGCACGGTGATCGAGGGCAACAGCGCGAACGAGGGCGGTGGCGCGATCTTCTTCGTCAGCAACAACCGCACCGGCACCCTGAAGATCGACAGCAGCACCCTGTCTCGTAACCCCAGCCGAGGCTTCGAGACAAAGGGCCACCCGGGCATCTTCTTCCTGGGCGCCCAAATCTCCTGACCCGTCCCGCCCTGCCCTGCCGTGCCCTGCCGTGCCCTGCCCGCCGCGCCCCGTCGATCATGAAGTTGGCGGTCCCCCCGTCGGCGTGTCGCGCCGTCAACCTCATGATCGCCGCCCTCATTGCCCTGCCCCACCCATCCCGCCCTGCCGATCATGAAGTTGACGGTTCCGTCATCGGCGTGTCGCCCCGCCAACTTCATGATCGCCGAGCAATCCCCGGCCGGAGAGCGGCAACTCCGCCCGCGCTCCCTCGCGCCCGCCCCCGGCTCGGTGATCAAGGGGTTTGTGTCCTAGTTGATCTCTGTGCGCAACACAAACTCCTTGATCAACAGGGCGAGGTAGGGCGAGGCGGGGTGGCAGCGAGGCGGGGCGAGGGGGGCCAGAGCCGGGCCGGGCCGACGCCGGACGGGACAGGGCAGCGCGCAGCGGCGAAGCGCGGGGTCAGTAGGGGTTGGGGTGACCGGGGAGGTCGCCTCTGGTCAGGGGGGCGGGACGGCCGGGCAGCGTCGGGTCCGGGGACAGCGGCGGGGAGTCGGTGCCGGCCCGAGCGGCCATGCCGGCGAACAGCTCCTTCAGGGCGGTCACCGTGTCGATCCTCGGGCTCCAGCCGAGTTCGGTCTCGGCCCGGTGGCTGGACATCAGCGGCACGTTCAGCGCCAGGTCGACCCAGCCGGTGTCGACCGGCTGCAGCCGCGCCCGCCAGGTCACCGCCGCCGCGGCGCGCAGCACCGGCACCGCCACCGGCACCGTCCAGCCGTGGAAGTGCCGGGCCACCAGCTCCGGCGTCAGCACCGGGTCGGCCGCCACGTTGAAGGCGCCGCTCGCATCCCCGACGACCGCCCGGGCGTACGCGTCCGCGACGTCGTCGGCGTGCACCGCCTGCATCCGGAGTCGCCGGTTCGACGGCACCAGCGGAATCCGGCCGTACCGGAGCAGGCGCACCGGCACCAGCGGGCCGAGGAAGTAGCGGCTGATCTCCGTACCGGCCTCCCGCTGGAAGATCAGTCCCGGCCGCAGGCGTACGACGCGCAGGTTCGGGTGCTCCCGCTGCACGCCGTCGAGCAGTGCCTCCACCTCCGCCTTGTCCCGGCTGTACGACGACGTCTCCACCCCGGTCGCCGGCCAGTTCTCGCTGACCGGGTGGTTCTTCGGGCCGGGCGCGTAGGTGCCGACCGACGAGGCGTACACCAGGGCCGGAACGCCGACGCGGACGGCGGCCTCGATCACCGCGCGGCTGCCGCCGACGTTCGT
The DNA here is from genome assembly GCF_050948515.1 of Micromonospora sp. CA-248089. Lineage (NCBI taxonomy): Bacteria > Bacillati > Actinomycetota > Actinomycetes > Micromonosporales > Micromonosporaceae > Micromonospora > Micromonospora sp. CA-248089. The sequence continues at coordinate 287,730 of NZ_CP192016.1, read as the reverse complement.
CCGGTAGAGCGTGCGCCGGTCGTGGCTGGGCTGGATCTGCCAGGCCAGGTGTACGACTGCCCGCGCCCCGGCGAAGATCCGCACGAGCTGGTCGGCGGCGCCCGGTGCGCCGATGTCGCAGGAGTGCCACTCCACGTCGTCGTACGGTTCACCGGCGTCCGGTCCGGGCAGCCGCCGGGCCACGCCGACCAGTTCGGTGCCCGCCTCCCGCCGCAGCCGGCGCAGCACCGCCGTCCCCACGTTGCCGGTCGCCCCCACGATCACGATGCGCATGGTCGTGCCGTACCCGCTGAACCGGGCAGCAACCGCTCACGGACGGGGGTTCGTCCGCACCCAGCCCTTCTCCCGGTCGCGGCGACCGGCGGTGGCGGCGAGGCAGCGCGGGCAGAGCCAGCCCTCCGGGTCGGCCTCGGTGAGCACGTCGGTGCCGGAGTAGTCGAACGGCACGTGCGGGAAGCGGCGCAGCCGGGTCCGGCTCAGCGGCAGCCCGCACAGCGTCTGGTTCCGCCCCGGCAGCCAGGCGTGCACCTCACCGCCGGGCCGGCGTACGCCGTCGTCGCCCGGCACCTCGCGGGACGCCGCCACGGCGGCGGTGCTCGTGACTCGCATGGTCGCCCAGGTTCCCCGGCCGCCGCCGTTCACGCCTGACGGGTCACAACCCCTGGGGTACGCGGGCGGAGCGCGTACTCCCGTGGTGGTAGCCCGCTCGACGACTCCGGGACGACGACCGGCGGCGATGCCCGTCCATACGCTGCGGCCGTCACCACTTGTCGCGACCCGAGGGAGTCTCAGATGTCCATCCGTCACCTGCTCGCCACCACAGTCGTCGGAGAGTTCGCCCCGGCCGCGCACACCTCGCTGGCCGAAGGGGGCATCGGCGGCTCCGGCCGGGCCGGCGCCACTGCCTTCGCCGTGGTGGCCCTGGCCAGCGTGGTCGTCGGCGGGCTGGCGCTCAACCGCTCCCGCCGCGGGGCGGGCGAGGGGCGCGTCCAGGCCCTCGTGGCTGCCGCGGCGGGAGTGGTCGGGCTGGTCCTGAGCGCGTGGCACCTGGCGCTGACCACCGAGGGTCTCGGCAGCGGTCAGGGCCGGGCCGGCGCGGTCGCCGGTGTGGCGTTCGGGCTGATCGGGGCGGTGCTGGGCGGGCTGGTGCTGGCCCGTTCCCGGCGTACCGCCTGACCGGCCGCTCGGTCCGTCCCGGCAGCTCGGTCCATCCCGGCCTCTCGGTCAGGACGCGGTGAGCCAGCCGGGCACGGTGAGCCCCGACTCGTACGCGAGCACCACCAGCTGGGCCCGGTCCCGTACCCGCGTCTTGGTCATGATCCGGCTGACGTGCGTCTTCGCGGTGGCCGGGCTCAGCACCAGCCGGGCCGCGATCTCGTCGTTGGACAGGCCGGCGGCGACCAGGGCGAGTACCTCCCGCTCCCGCTCGGTCAGCGCGTTCAGTCGGGGGCCCGGGTCCGGGTGCCGGGTCCGGGCGGCGAACTCGGCGATCAGCCGGCGGGTGACGGCCGGGGCGATCAACGCGTCGCCCCGCGCCACCACCCGTACGCCGTGGATCAGCTCCGCCGGCTCGGTGTCCTTGACCAGGAACCCGCTCGCGCCCGCCCGCAACGCGCCGTAGACGTAGTCGTCCAGGTCGAAGGTGGTCAGGATGATCACCCGGGCGTCGGTGCCGGCGACGATCTCCCGGGTGGCGGCGAGCCCGTCCAGCAGCGGCATCCGGATGTCCATGAGGACGACGTCCGGCCGCAGTTCCCGCGTCAGCCGTACCGCAGTGGTGCCGTCGGCTGCCTCGCCGACCACCTCGATGCCGTCCTCGCCGTCGAGGATGGAGCGGAAGCCGGCGCGTACCAAAGTCTGGTCGTCGGCGAGCAGCAACCGGATCATGTCGTCTCCCCCCGTGCCGTGCGTGGCGCCGGGACCGGCAGCGGGGCGGGCCGCAGCGGAAGGCGGGCCCGCACCAGGAACCCGCCGTCCGGCCCGGGCCCGGTGGTGAGCGAGCCGCCCAGCGCCCGGGCCCGCTCCTCCATGCCGAGGATCCCGTTCCCGGGCGGACCCGTGGGACCGGCGCCGTCGTCCGCCACCTCCACGAGCACCTCGTCGCCGTCCGGCACGACCCGGACCACCGCCGTGCGCGCGCCCGCGTGACGGCTCACGTTGGTGAGTGCCTCCTGGACGATCCGGTACGCGGACAGATCCACCTCGGGCGGCAACGGCCCGGTCTCCGTCACCTCGGTACGCACCGTCAGCCCGCATCGCCCGGCCGCCGTGACCAGCTCGTCGAGGCGGTCGAGACCGGGTGCGGGACGGCTCGGGGACGTACCCTCCTGGCGGAGCACGCCGAGCGCCGCCCGCAGCTCGCGCAGCGTCTCCCGGCTCGTCTGCTTGATCACGGCGAGTGCCTCCGCGGACCGCTCCGGATCGGGCCGGTGCAGCGCGGCGCTCGCCTGCACGCTGATCAGCGACAGGTGGTGGCCGAGCAGGTCGTGCAGCTCGCGGGCGATCCGCAGCCGCTCCTCGGTGGCCCGGTGGCGGGCCTCCTCTTCCTTACGCTGCTCGGCTGCGAGCACCCGGGCCTGCACCTCGGCGAGATAGGCCCGCCGGTTACGGGTCACACCGACGATGACCGCGACCAGCCAGCCGGCGTGCAGCAGCGTCGCTCCGTTCCCACCGGCACCGGTCCGGGTGTAGCTGTCGGCGACGGCGAAGGAGACGACCGAGGCCAGGCCGAGCCCCACCGCGACCGCGAGGTGCCCCTCGTCGACGACCGTGTACAGCGCCACGACGAACACCAGCATGATCGGCCCGGGCCGGTGCAGCAGAGCCCCGTACGCGGCGACCGCGGCCAGCGCCACCAGGCCCACGGCCACCGGTTGTCGCCGGCGCAGGTAGAGCGCGCCGGAGGACACCAGGACGACAAGCAGCGCCACGAACTCGGCGGTGGTGTCGACGCCCTCCGCCTGCACCACCAGGCCGAGCAGGGCCACCAGGGCGACGGCAGGCACCACTGCGGCTTCCGCTTTGAGGCCGTGCCGGCGCCAGCTCGACATTGCCGAAGCGTAGCGGTCCGCGGACGCAGCGGAGGGCCCCGACATGGGTTTCGTGGCGGCCGGAGGGCGTCGGGAGGGTCGCTGCGCAACGCACGCCGGATTGATCCGGTTTCGGGCAACCGCAAGATCAATTACGGAGCTCTGAGATTTCTCTCATTCACAGCCCACTCGCGGCGATCTGTGCCTGAACGGATCGCCCCCCTTTTTTCTGACGTCGGACCGCTCTTGAGAGCGGCCCATACGCGCGCGACCGACTCCTCGGTGGCAGTGTGCTCCCAGAGCCGGATCACCTGCCAGCCAGACTCGCGTAGAGCCTGATCAACCGCGCTATCCCGCTCTTGATTCCGAGCAATCTTTTTATGCCAATAGCCGCTCGGATCGCTCGGCATCCTCCCGTGACTGGGACATCCGTGCCAGAAGCAACCGTCGACGAAGACTGCCACACGAGCCCGGGTGAAAACTACGTCCGGGCGCACGCTCCGGCCAGGCACGCTGACCTTCAGGTTCACCCGATAGCGCAGGCCGGCCGCGAACAACGCCCGCCTCAGCGCGAGTTCTGGCTTGGTGCCGGCACTACGGTTGGCCCTCATCGCCTTGGTAGCCGACGACGGCGGCGGAGTGGGCGGCAGCGGCACTGGACGGCTAACCTTCGCCGGCTTTGTCGGAGGCAAGCACCGGAATTAGATAGTGCTGTCCGATCCACCGCACGACATCTACCACGACTGCGTCACCGAAACCGAACAATTGCTGGTTAGGGGTGCCCGCAACCAATCGGTAGCTGTCGGCTCCCATAAGCCGCGCATACTCATTAGGCGTCATCCACCGTATCCGGGGTTCGCGGCGCATGCCGAGCTCGACGAGCGCCTGCTTGCTTGAGCCACCGCCTGTCGTACGCAGGCATCCCGCGATGGCGTCACGGCGCAGCTCCCACATGGAGACGCCCTGTCGGGTCCGGCGATAGGCGGACCGATAGGAGATAATATCTTGGTCGCGCAGCGCCTCGAACCGGCTGCGTTGGACCGGGCTGAGGGAGCCGACGAATGCGTCTACTCGGCCGGCGTCCCACCACGCGTCCGCCGGAACGTCATGGTCTACGACCCCATTGAGATCCTTCGGGCCTTCAGGGAGCGGCGGAAGATCTAGATAATGCATATCGCAGGTGCTGCTGTGCCGTTTGTGCAGCGCTGTCACCCACGGCGGGCGGACGTCGCTGGGAGCAGGAACGCCGATGTGCGAGCTCTTTGGCAACTTGTCCTTCGAAATGCCGACTATGAACATCCGGGGCCGCGACTGCGGGACAAAATGCTTGGCGTCGATCGCGAGCACATCAAGAGAATAGTCCAGCTCAGAAAGTTTGACAAAGGCACGTTCAATGTCCTTTCCGCCATGACTGGTGGCAAATCCGTGCACGTTTTCCAGCAATACAACACTCGGCCTTTGCCGCATGCCTTCGAGGATTCGCGCAAACTCAAAGAACATTCCAGACTGGGTGCCATCCAGGCCAAGCCGATTACCCGCGAGCGACAAGTCGATGCAGGGAAAGCTGCTTGTCGCTAAATCAATTCGAGGCGGCAAGTCTGCCGCATCAACCTTGCGTATGTCAACAACCTTGAAGTGCTTGTCAGCATCCGGGTAGTTCGCGCGGTAGGCGTTGAACTTCGCCTGCTTGATGTCGTTGGCCCAGACAACCTGGACACCCAGAGGCTCAAGGGCAGTCCGAACCAGCCCGATACCGGCGAAGAATTCGGCCGCCCGGATCACCCCGCCTGCCACGCGCCCCCCTCCGTCGATCGTCGCTAGGCAGCCTAACCGGCTGCGCCGTCAACGAGGCGCAACCCCGGCCAGGTGTTCGATCATACGTTCCACCGAAGCCAGGGCCCGATCGGTGGAGATGCCCGCCAAACGGACATTAATGACCAACTCATGGTACGGCCAGTAACCCATCGACGTGCGGATCACGTCGGAGCGTTACATGGCTTAATGTTCCGCTAAGGAAGGTGTCGAATGTTGGCGCCTCCAGTTCGGAACGCACACGTCGAAGGACATCGCTTGTTCGAAGCGCGACCCTTCCTTTACTCTGCGAGACTTGACTCTGCCGATACGAAGCGATAGCTGGTCAGCACATGCAACCTCAGCCGGTAGATCGATGGAGGCACTACAGCGCCTTCAACCGAGCCATCGCCGACGTTTTTTTCACCCAGGACGCTGCAGGGCTGCCGGTCTACCTGGACTTTGACGAGGACACCCTGGCACGTATCGGGCATCGGCTGCGACTGTCCACCGACAAGGTGTGGGACTCGTTAGCGCGCTCGGTCGTCGGGGTGCTGTCGTTGCAGTCGCGCTACAGCGACATCTTCGGCCTGCCGTTGCGGCACACGCGGGAATGGCTACGCCGATGGCACGGCACCCCCCGTGACGAACGGGCGGACCTACCCGCCCCGCCCGTGCTGACGCTGCTTGCCGTCTTCAGCATGGCCGCGGAACGCATGGGCAGTGACAACACGATGGCGGCGAGCAACTATTTCGGCCCTCTCGCACAGCTCCTGCGGATCCATGATCCGCAGGAGAAGGAGCGCCTGGCCACCCAGTACCGGCAGCACGTCGAGCTGTTCTGGAGCGTGCTCGGCCTTTGGCTAACCGGCCTGGACGGCATGCGGGGACTGCCGTCGGCGGTGGCACTTTCGCACCGCTACGTCGGGCTGTCAATGTCGCAGGCACTGGTACGGGAACACGACCGGGGCAAGCTTCCCCGGTTCTTTGCCACCTATGGCCTGGACCCGGGTCGAGAGGTCACACCCCGCGAGATTGAGCCGTACCTCGACGATTGGATGCGACGCAAGCCCTCACCGATCAGCCGAAACCTGGCCACCTTGTGGGCTCGGCAGCCCGCCGCACGAGAGCGGATCGCCACCGTCGTCGCGCTTGAGCTACAGACCTGGGACGGCAACGACCGCGACACCTCTCCCCGGGCACCGGCCGGCACACACTGCGGCGAGGCCCGACTGGTCGCTCTAATCCGCTCGAACCTGTTCGGCCGCAATCTCGAATTCAGCCTGGTCGTCAAGCTGCCCGGCCACCACGAGCCGCGGCGCATGCAGGTCGTAAGCGCGGTGGGCTCGCAGAAGCCGGTTCTCGACTTCGTACCCGACGTCAATGGCTGGCACCGCCTGCACCGGCCGGCGGAACTGTCTTACAGCTCAATTCTCGACGGAGTCCTGCGCCTGGACGGTGCCGACGGCGCGCCTCCCGTCTTGCGCCGCCCGCGTCAGGTGTTGCCGATGCGCAAGGACGAAGCGCTCGGGCAGTTCGTTGAGGTCGAGCGGTTGCAACTCGCGGAGGACGGGCTCGTCTTCGCGTTCGATCGGCTCGCTGACGAGGTCGAGAGCCTGCTCGCCCAGGTTGCTCGACCCGGCTACCGGCGGGTCCCTGGAGGTCAAGAAGGTGTGCCTCCTAACTGGACCATGTTTGCTGACATTCAGTTACTAGGCCTGCTTGCGCCCGAGGCCCGCGCCAAACTGCGTGACGATCTCAACGTGCTGCAGCCCTCGGTCTCGTCGCAACTCACCCTCGCGGGAGGAATGAAGTTGCCCGGCCGGATGCGCAAGTATGCCGTGCACGCCCCCCCTGAGCTGCGAGCCGTGACTGTGGCCGCGGAGCACATCAAGCTGGAGATCATCCGCAAGGACGCCGATGCGCTTGACGCCTTCGACGACGCCACGCCGATCACCATCGACCACGTGGTCGCCACTCGCGAGTCGGACGACGCTGCCCTGGTGTTCCCGCTCGCAGACGCCGATCTTGTCGAGGGCGACTACGAGGCCTTGGTGTTCGTCAACCGGTCGAAGGATCCCGCCCAGCGACTGCCCTTCTTCCTACGCTCCGGCGACTACGTCGACCTGGCGCTATGGGCGCGCGCGACCCGACTCACCTACCTGCCGAGAGCTCGACAGGGGTGGGGGGTGCTCAGCGCGGACGAGTACGCCGGGGAATCCGCAGCGGTTGTCGACGGTGCCATCGTCATGGGCGAGGATGTCGCTCCGCGCTACCCAGCGCCTCAGGCCGTGTGGTGGACGGAGCCACGGCCGGCAGCCGGCTCGGCCCTGCCCGAGGCTATGCTAGCGGTGCCTGACCCGAACTCTTGTCTGGTCACCCCGGCACACCATTGGAAGCTGCCGTACGCCGGGAGCAAGGCGCTTGCCGTCGAAGGCACCTGCCTGCGTTGTGGCCTGGTCAAGCGATTCCCGACTACGCCTTGGGCAGCCGAAGCCCGCAAGAAGGCGCGTGACCGCCTCGAGGCCCGGTACCACGTGGACGTGCACCACGTAGCACCCGTGCAGCCGAGCGAGCTGACCTGGGACATTGGCCTCGACGCCCTGATGCACGCCGGCGGCGGCGCCTACTCCTCCTTCGAGCGGGTTGCGTTACAGATCGAGGGCTCCCTGCTGTTCGCTCACGTTTTCGCACACACGCTGGAGTCGCTCGGCCACATACAGATCCGTCGCGACCCCCAAACCCTCGAACCACATGACTGGGAAATTGCTCCGTCCGCAATGGCTGCGCTTGTCGATGGCTCGTATCTGCTAGTCGGCTACTGGCCCGCCGGGTACGTGAACGCCGTCAAGGATTGGGTCCTCGGCACACCAGGACGCCTTGACGTACAACCCGACGCGGAGGGCCCGAGCCGACGGGTACTGCGCGGGCTGCCCGTCGACCAGGTTCACAAGCTGGCAGCCGAGCTCGGAGTCGCTGTTGCGGCCGCGCCGGCGACGGCGATCCTCGGTGCCACACCCGGGCTTAGCGATGTGCTGAGCACGCTGCCCCGGGTAACAATGCCCGGAGCGCGCAGCGTGCAGCAGTTCCACCTCGGCTCTGCTACCTGGGTGACGCAGATACGGCCCGATGCTTCCGGCGCGTACGCGCTGGAGTCCTTCGGCAAGACGTATGTGTTCCGCGACGCCCAGGACGTCGCCGCTGGTACCGCACGTCTCGGCACCGCAAATCTGGTCAAGCATCTCGCCGCTCTGCAGGCTGGCCGCCCGTTGCTGGCCTTCCGACCGGAGGAACGCGCCCTCGACGTTCCACTGGGCGCCGAGCTTCCTGGGCTGTATGGCCGCGCCGCGGTGCTCTGTGCCGGTCGCCCGCCCCGCAGAATCAGGCGGCTACGGGTACTGCGCTACCACGGCGTGCCTCCTGAGATCGCCGAGATGCTGACCGCACGCCTAACGAGCTGATCCCTCTGCCGCACCGAGATAAGGACCGTTATGTCGAAGAACGACGCCGCCACGCCAAGGCCGCGTTTCCCGATGCCGACTCGGGTCTATCGAGAGCTGCAGGACGCATACCTGCGATACTTCGACACGGCTTACTGGCTGCGCGATAAGCCACTGCGCGAGGAGCGCCGGCGGCTGCTGGAGGCACCCGGGTTGCTGTTTACCGACGTGCTGCTCGAACCGGTGGTGCCCTACGACGCCGACTATCCATTGGCCGAGGCGGCGCAGCAGGCTGGCCTGGACCCGGTTGCGGCACGCATCGTCGGCGAGGCGCTGTTCGGCGACTTCGTCCAGCCGGGGCAACAGATGATGCTGCGCCGCCACCAGGCCGAGGCGCTCATCCGATCGTTGAGTAATTCAGCAGGCGAGCCGCACAACGTGATCGTCACCTCCGGCACCGGATCCGGCAAGACCGAGTCCTTTCTGCTGCCCGTACTCGCCCGATTGGTTCAGGAGGCACTCACCTGGTCTCAGCAACCTGAACCGGACCGCTGGTGGGAAGCCACTGACAGCGCCCTCAGCTGGCGGCCGTTACGCGCCCCGGAGAACCGACCTGCGGCGCTACGCACCGTCGTTCTGTACCCCACCAACGCGCTAGTCGAGGACCAAGTCTCCAGGCTGCGCCGCGCACTACGCCGGATTGCGGCGACCGGCGAGGTGTCACCGCTGTGGTTCGGCCGTTACACCGGCGCCACCGCCGGTTCCGGCGACCTACCAGGGCCTAAGGACAAAGACAAGGTACGCGAGGCCGCCGCCGAGATCAGGAGCGCAGCCCAGGATTTCCTCCAGCTGGCCAGCGCGTACGCGGACAGCTCCGACCAACACGCCGTGGAGCAGATGCTCGCTCAGTTCGCCGATCCCCGGCAGGGGGAGATGACCACTCGCTGGGACATGGTCGCCTCACCGCCAGACCTGATGGTCACCAACTACTCCATGCTCAACGCAATGCTGATGCGCGACATCGAGCAGCCGATATTCGCCGACACCGCGGACTGGCTCGCTTCCGACGAGCAGAACACCTTCACCATCGTCGTTGACGAGATGCACCTGTACCGCGGCACGCAGGGCAGCGAGGTCGCCATGGTGGTCCGCAACCTGCTGTCACGGCTCGGCCTGGACGCGAATTCCTCGCAGCTACGCTGCCTGGCTACCAGCGCCTCAATCACCGACGACGGCAAGGGCCGGGGTTACCTGGAGGAGTTCTTCGGCGTTGACCGGTCCAGCTTCCTCCTCACCGCCGGCCAGCCCCGAGCAATCCCCACCCGTGAGCTGCTGTCGCGCGCCGCATTCGAGAAGCACGCCCAAACCCTTCCCGCCCATGGGGTCGAACGCGCGGTCGCGCTCAGCGCCCTGGCCGCCGAGTACCGGCTTTCGGAAGCCATTGCCGCTGCATGTCGCGCCCACCCGGAGGCGCCGACACGGGCGACCAGACTCCCTGACATCCAGCGCCGCCTCTTCGCCGAGCCACCACCTGCCGACGGCGACAGCGCGGCATTCGATCTCGTGATGGAAGCCGCGTCGGAAGCCTGGGACGACCCGGCCATGATCCCACTACGCGCGCACATGTTCGTCCGCACCGCCAGCGGGCTGTGGGCCTGCGCCAACTCGTCCTGCGGCGAGGTGCGCCCCGAGCACGCGTACGCCGGACGGAAGATCGGCCGCTTGTACAGCCGGCCGGCCACGACGTGCCCCTGCGGGGGGCGGGTTCTTGAGGTGCTGTACTGCTTCGACTGCGGCGAAATCAGCCTGGGCGGCTACGTCATCGACCGCCTGCCCGGGACCAACCCGCCGATCCTCGCCCTCGGCTCGTTGGCCGAGAAGGTTCCGTCGGACCAGACCCGCCCGGTCAACCGCCGGGCGCACGGCGAGTACATCTGGTACTGGCCCGAGCCGGACAAGAAAGCCGAAGGCAAGCCCTGGAAGCACAAGCTCGAGGGCAGTGGCGCCAAGGGGCGTGAGATCAACTTCTCGTTTACACAGGCGCGGCTGGATCCGATGTCCGCGCTGATCGTCGAGGACTCCCATAACCCGACCGGTTACGTCCTCCGGGTCAGCCCGATGGGGGAGACCAGAGCCAAGGCACCCGCGCTCCCGGAGAGGTGCCCCCGCTGCGGCGCCCAGAACGTCAACAACGATCTGCAGAAATTTTGGCGCGGCATCGTTCGGTCGCCGATCCGAGGGCACCGATCCGGCCAGTCACAGTCGATCCAGCTCTACCTCGCCCAGTTGTTCCGCAGCATGGGCACGACCGCCGCCGAATCGCGCACCATCCTCTTCACCGACAGCCGCGACGACGCAGCCCGCACCGCCGCCGGCGTGGCCAAGAACCATCACCGCGACCTGGTGCGGCAGCTCATCCGACATGAGCTGGAGCAGCCCGAAATCGACGCTGTCGATGCCGTGCTGGGGATGCTCAGCGGTAAGCCGACGCCGGCGGGGCAGGCGGCTTTTGTCGCCATGCAAAGCGAGCATCCCGAGCTGTTCCAGGCGCTGGTGAAGAAGGCGGCGTTGGGTGTCGCTCCGCCCGAGACGGATGCGCTGATTGCGGCGTACCGGGCGAGTAGAGCAACCGCCCAGCTGCCGTGGTCGGTCACCGCCACCCGGCTTGAGGAGGCCATGGTGCAGCGGGGCATCCACCCTGCCGGACCGGGTGCATCGATGCAGACGTGGCAGGGCGAGCCCTGGTACCGGGTATACGATCCGCCAGAGCCAGATCTCTGGACACCGCTGCACCCGGAGATCCAGATAAAGGGCTACGAGCGCTACCGTCGGGAACTGGCCACGGCGATGGCCGAGGCGGTGTTCGACCGTGCCGCCCGCGACTTGGAGTCCACCGGCCTGGTGGTGGTGGAGCCGCGCAATCCCCAACTGCACGATGCCGGCGTCGCCGAGGACGTCGCGCTGCAGATCCTCCGATCGGTCATCAGGATCCTCGGCATTCAGGGTCGTTATGCGGGCAACAAATACTTCACACCCGCATTCGACATGCCGGGTTCAGTAAAGGGCTACCTGAAGGCTGTCGCCAAAGAACATGGCCTGGCTGGCTCCGGCATTCTGGAAACGTGGGTGAGCCGCGAGATCAGCGGGCGGGTGGCACCCGAATGGGGGCTGCGCGTGGACAGTGTGGAAGCGCCGTTCTTGCTGACGAGAGCCGGGGCGGCGGTCTGGGTATGCCGCCGGTGCAGTTATCGTCACTTGCACGGTTCGGCAGGGGTGTGCGCCGCCCGCGGGTGCCACTACCAAGGCTTGGAGAGGCTTGAGGCCGGCGAACAGGAGCAAGACTACTACGCGTGGCTCGCGGGGCTGGAACCGCGGCGGATGACCGTTGCCGAGCTGACCGGTCAGACCAAGCCCTTGAAGGTCCAGCGACAGCGTCAACGCTGGTTCAAGGAGGCGTTGCTGAAACAGCCGCTTGAGAACCGGTTAACGACACCGCTGGACGTACTCAGCGTGACGACCACGATGGAAGTCGGGGTCGACATTGGCTCGCTGCGCTCAACAGTCATGGCCAATATGCCGCCACAGAGGTTCAACTACCAGCAACGTGTCGGCCGAGCCGGACGCCAGGGACAGCCGTACTCGTACGCTCTGACGGTCGCCCGCTCCCGCACCCACGACGACTACTACTTCAACGCCACCGAGAGGATGACCGGCGACGTTCCACCACAGCCGTTCCTCGATTTGGAACGTACTCGCATCGCCCGTCGCGTAGTGGCGGCTGAGCTGTTGCGCCGGGCCTTTTCGGTATGCATGCCCTCACCAGTGCGGACCCGCGACAGCATCCACGGCATTTTCGGCCTTCGCGACCAGTGGACCGACACCTATCGGCCGCAGGTCAAGCTGTGGCTCGACCATGCGCCCGACGTGGTGGAGGTTGTCGCGGCGCTTACCGTGCGCACCGGCATGACCGCGGCAGAGATAGCAGAACTGGAACGTTGGGCCCGTCTCGACCTCGTATCAGACATCGATGCTGCGCTGAGCAACCCGTTCTACCAGCAGGATCAACTGAGCGAGGTGCTGGCCAACGCGGGCGTCCTGCCGATGTTCGGCTTTCCCACACGCGTGCGCAACCTCTACAAGGGCTACCCCAAAGACAAGCGTGACCTCACGAGCCTGGTGGTGTCCGACAGGTCCCTGGACATGGCGGTGGCAAGTTTTGTGCCCGGCGCGGAGGTCATCCGCGACGGTGAGATTCACACGGCCGTGGGCTTCGCCGCGTACGAAGTCAAAGGGCCACGAGTGCTGCCTGTGGACCCGCTGGGCAAGCCAATCGATGTTAGCAAGTGTCAGAACTGCGGTCGCACATCGGTGGGAGTGGACACGCGGCCGTGCCCTGCCTGCCAGGGAGAGGTCATCACCTTTGTGATGTTCCAGCCGCTCGGGTTCCGCACCGACTACCATGCGCGCGACTACGACGTCGACGGCGAGACGGTGGCGGTCATGGGCTTTCCCGAGCTGGGGGTCGCATCCAACCCGCACCGTTCGGGGACGGTTGAGGCCCTGCGTATCGAGGTATACGAACTGGCCGACATCCTGCGCGTCAATGACAACCTGGGCCGGCTCTTTCCAATGGAAGAGGCGGCCGGCCGGTCGATCGTCGTGAAGGACAGCTCGCTCTACAGTAACGATGTCAAGCTGCCGGCTACCCAGGGACACCGCATAGACGCCGCAATCGGCGAGGTCCGCAAAACCGATGTGCTGGTTGTGACCGCCAGTGACTTGGACATTCCCGGTGGCGTCGTGCCGACCGACGCGGGCGTGCTGCCCGCTGGCCTGCCGGCAATGTGGTCGTTTGCAGAAGTGCTACGCCGCGGCGTGCAGGCCGAGCTGGACATCGACCCGAACGAGTTGTCGGCGGGACTGCAGCCTGTCCGAATCGGCGGCGTTCAGGTGCACCGAGTGTTCCTCGCCGACGCACTTGAGAACGGCGCTGGGTATGCGACGCTGCTCGGTGATCCCCAATTGTTCAGGAAGGTACTCGAAGGCGCCCTCGATGACCTGGGCGCGATGTGGCTCAGCCGGTGCCATGCTACGGAGTGCACCGCCTCATGCCCGGACTGCCTGCGCTCCTTCGATAACCAGCGGATCCACGGTGCGCTCGACTGGCGGCTGGCCCTCGACATGGCCGAGCTTGGGCTGGGCCGCCCCGTCAACTGGGAGCGGTGGTTGGGCCGAACCGGGCCGCTGGTCGCCGGCTTCATGAGTTCCTTTACCTCCTTGGGAATCCAGCAGCATGAGGTTGAGGGAATCGCAGTGCTAGCTCACACGGGCAGCCGCAAGGCAGTCATCCTGCGACACCCGCTGTGGCGTTCAGAGCCAGAGCTATGCACGCCCCAACATCACCGCGTCGCGAGCTGGGTCACCGACGAGCTCGGCTACCGAATCGAGCAAGGCGATCTCTTCGAATTGGACCGCAATCCGGTACGTATCGCCCAACGGCTGCTGACGGAGTGACTAGGCCGGGCACGAGGGAGGACTGAAGACAGTGTTACCCGACGAGGCCGCGCCCTGCCGCCACGCGGGGGCGCCGCCGCCAGCGGTCGTGCAAAGGGTGCAGGACCTCGTTCAAAATCTTGTCGCAGAACGTGATGTCCTCGCCCGGTACGGCTTAACTGCTGAGGAGTACCGCGACGCCCTGCCGGCGGCGATCGAAGCGGCGCGTGGCAGCATGAGCGCGGGCAACACCGACCGCCGCCAGTTCCTTGTCGACATCCTTCAGGCGCTACAGGATACAGGCCTGGTGAATGGCGTCACCAGACCTCGGTACGGCGATAACACCGTGTACCGGCTCGCGGTGCCGGAATTCGGCGACATAGCTATCATTCAAAAGGGTTGCCCGGACGGGGCGCACAGCAGCGTCCGCTGGTCAGTGCCAGATTGGGCTCGTGAGGCCTACCTCTGGTGGCTGTGCGACAGCCTGAAGGCTGAGCCCGGCGAGCACGTCGTCAAGGGAATTCAGAGGATGCGCAGCCGCTTCTTCGACTCGACGGACCGGACAGTCGACGGCGTCATCTTCCACAATCACCTCTGCGGTACACCCATACGCCTCTGCCCGAAACAGGACCGAGCTGTGCAGATCGGCGGAAAACTGGTTCCGCCGCCCTGTGTGTACGTCACGCCCGACAGCGACTCGCATGCGGCCAGCCTGAATTGGGAGGGAAGGCAGCAACGCGTCTTCCCCGGCATCCTGCTCAGTCTCTTCGGCATGGACGACCAAACACAGCCAGCGTACGTCGGACACGTCGGATTCCAGCGGAAGGTCGGCGGAATCCGCACCGTCATATCGGCTAGGTTCGGCGTCGGCAACTCTACCGCTTACAGGAGATGATTCGTTTGCCCAACCCGATGCTTGACCAGGATCGAGTGGCAATGCTTCAGGCGCGCAAGCCCATCCGGCCTGTGACGGTCCCGGCCTGGCCGCGCGAGCAGAAGGAGCTTCCGCAGGTCGAGGTCGAGGTCACCTGGGTGCGCTTTTCCACGCTCAACCATCGCACCAAAGCTGAACAGCGTCGCGAAGTTCACCTGGCTGGCCAGCCAGACCTATTCACCGCCGACCCGCTCGGTCCGGCTGCCCAGGACGCGCAATACCGCATCCTGACCAGCCAGGAGGGCTTCAAAGAACTCAAGGAGGACCTGAGAGAGCGCGGGCAGCAAGAGCCCGCCATCGTCACCGCCGAGGGCGTCCTGATCAATGGAAACCGGCGCGCCGCGGCCCTGCGCTCGCTCTATCAGGACGATGACTGGCTTAAGGCGCGGTACGTCCAGTGCCTCATCCTTCCGGACGATGCCCAACCTGACGAGCTAGTCGACCTTGAGGCCGAGCTTCAGATCGCGCGCGACTTCAAGCAGGACTACTCCTGGATCAACGAGGCGTTCTTGATCGAGGAGCTTTACGACCGCGAGGGCAAAGACTTCGCCCGTGTCGCCCGCCGCATGCACCGCGACGTAGCGAAGGTACGGGACCTGCACGAGAAGCTCCAGCAAGTGCACCAGCTAGTCGACCTGGCCAAGGGTGCACGCCTGCACGTCGACTTCACCGACAACGAGTCGGCGTTCGCCGAACTCGCCCGACACATTCGGAACAAGCCGCCAGCCGAGGCGAACAGCGTACGGTCGGCCTATTTCCTCGGCACCTTGGCCAACGTCGAGTACCGGAAGCTGCGGCACCTGCAACGAGCCGACGCGGCCGAGCTCATCCAGCGAGAGATCGAGCGTGATCCCGCGCTCAAGCCGGTGCTCGACGCCGCCCAATCCGCAACAGATTCCGGGCCTACCGACGACCTGCTGGACGACCTGCTCGGCGACGACCCGCCCGCGCAGCCCCTCAATGAGCTGCTGGGCCTGGTCGCTGCTCGGAAGCCCGACGAGAGCCTGCCTCTTGGCAACGGCAACAAGGTGTCCGCCCGCCAGGTGCTCAGCTCATTGCGAGGCGCGATCACCACCGTTGCCGACGAAGCGGCGGACGAGGCCGCAGAGCAGTCGGCGACCAAGGCGCCACTCATCCATGCCGACAAGGTGATCAACGGCTTGAAGCGGATTCTCAAGGACCTCCCAAAGGCCCGCGCCCAGGTAGAGTGGGATGAGCACACCTTTGCCCGCAAGGTCGCCGAAATTGAAGGGCTGCTGGACGAAATCGAGGGCCGCGCTGCGTGATCATCGCCGAGCTCTACAAACAGGGCCGCCCTATCGTCGTCGTCACGCGGCAGGCCCCGGCCGTCGCCGGTGCGTGGGCCCGCTTGCAGGCAGCCATGTCCCGCGGCATTGTCGGTGGCTCTACTGATCGCATGGATGTGCGCGTCGACGTATTCCTCGCCGAGCTCGCGGCACTGCGGGAGGCCCGGACGATCTTCCACGAGCAGCTGCAGCTCGGTCCGACACTGCAAGACCAAGTGCGTTCACTCATCAGCGACCAGAAACGCCGCGAGGACGTCGCAGCCCGTGTTAGACCGGTATCCCCAGAAGCCCTCGCGGCCGAGCTTTCCGAGGCTGGCTTCCGCCGCGAGCTACGCGATTTTCAGTTAGAGAATCTCGCGCTGATCCAACAACTGCCGCATGGTGCCGATTTCTCCGTGCCCGGTGCCGGCAAGACCACGGTTGCGTTAGCTAATCATGCCCTCGCCCGCGCCCGCGGCCAGGTTGAACAGCTCCTCGTTATTGCCCCGTTGGCCGCCTTCGAAGCCTGGCAAGAGGATGCCGCCGCCTGTTTCGTGCGCCTGCCCACTATCACCGTCCACGCCGGAGCCACGACAATCGACAGCGACGTGGAGGTCCTCCTGACGAATTACAACCGCGTCGCCTCCGACTACGATCGAGTTCGCGCTTATGTGGGGCGCCGCTCCACGCATGTGATCCTCGATGAGGCACATCGGGTCAAACGCGGCGCGCAGGGAGTACACGGCCGCGCAGTGCTCGATCTCGCTTATGCTGCGCGACGCCGCGATGTCCTGACTGGGACCCCTGCACCTCAGGGGACTTTCGACCTAATTGCACTCATCCGTTTCCTCTATCCCGGGCAGGACCAACGGATTCTGCCGGCCAGCGCCTACAACGAGCGGGCCGGCCGTGATGACGACGTGCTACGCGAGACCACCAAGGCGATTCAGCGCTACTTCGTCCGCACCCCCAAATCTCGCCTTGGCTTACCCGCCACCACCTTCAATGTGGTTACACAAGCGATGAGCCCGATCCAGAGGGCGATCTATGACGCTTTGGTCGGTCGCTACCGCGGCGACTTTGAGCTGGACCGTCCGGCTCGCCGGCACTTCGACCGGCTCGGTCGGGTGGTCATGTATCTACTGGAGGCCGCGACCAACCCCATGCTGCTAGTCGCCGGCTCCGACGAGGCCGACGAGCAGGGCTTCTTGCACCCGCCGCTCGCTCTGGATGGCAGCGAGCCACTCGCTGAATTGCTCTCCCACTATCGCAACTACGAGACGCCTTGGAAGTACGAGTATGTCAAGGTGGCGGTCGCGCAGGCTCGAAGCCGCGGCCAAAAAGTCATCGTTTGGTCGACCTTCGTCCGCAACATCCGATCTCTTGCCACCCACCTGGACAGCTTCCATCCGGCCGTTGTACACGGCGGAGTGCCATCGCGGGACAGTGCGCCAGCCGGGGCGGTGACACGCGAGGCCGAGCTGAACCGCTTCCGCCATGATCCAGACTGTCACGTCCTGCTGGCCAATCCGGCTGCATGCGGCGAAGGTGTCAGCTTGCACCACTGGTGTCACCACGCTATCTACCTTGACCGGACCTTCAACGCTGGCCACTTCCTGCAAAGCCAGGACCGGATCCATCGGCTCGGGCTAGCAGCGAACGTCACAACTCGTTTTACACTGCTGCTCAGCGAGGAGAGCATTGATGAGACAGTCGACGTGCGGCTGCGTGAGAAGATCGTCGCGCTTTCCGCGCTGATGAACGACCCGGGATTAGTACGTGTCGCTCTGCCCGAGCCGGACGAGGGCACACCTGAACAGCCAGCAGCGTCGGATGACATTCAGGCTGTCATGTCACACATCAAGGCACAGCTCGATGTTACCTAGGCGCGGTGCGGCATATGCGGTTCTGTTGCTCTGCCACGCCGCCCGCCTTACGGCACGCCGGAACATCACCGAATGGGTCGACGCCGCACGGGGACACGGTGCCTTCGTAGCGGCCGCCACCGACCTGAGCACTCCCGCCGAGCACCTATTGGCTTCGGGGCTCGCGAAACAGGCGGAAACGATTGTGCTGATGCCTCCGCTAGTCGGGATCGCTGGCACGGCCGACAGTGTTACGTTACGTCACGTCGCCCGGGTGTTGTTAATTACCGATCCGCCCGCCTGGCTGCGTATCGCGGTTTCCCTCGAAGGCGTTGCCCGTGAGTACATCCCCACCGCCGATCTACGTGCGCTGGAATGGCTCGATCCCGAGCTGGACGAAATGCTCATTGACGTCTTCCGCGCAGTGAACGGCCCTCTCGACACGGAGGTCCGCAAACGCATCGGAGACGCCGCCGAGGCTGTCGTGCTGGCAGCGCTGCGCGCTGACGGTAGACATCCAACGCACGTTGCGAAGATCTCTGACGCGTTTGGCTACGACATTGAACTCACCGGCCCTCCAAGGCTCCGCTTTGAGGTCAAGGGCTGCAGCGAGAACGGCCGTGGCACTTTCCATCTGAGTCGCAACGAGTATGACAAGAGCCAGATTTACGCGGACGAGTGGGTGCTGACCCAAGTGGTCTTCAATAACTGCGCCTTCGTAGCTTCCCATCTTGAGCGAGCGCACATTGCTGGCATCTTTGAGGCTACTGCCCACGAGATCGGGTCAGCCGTACTGCCAGATACCGAGAGATTTACCTGGACCGATTCGGCGTTGATCAGCCTACCTCCTGGGGTGTGGCGACCCGCACCGTACGCGGTCGCCGACATCGCCCTGCCCGGCCTGGCCGGCAGCAAACACGAAGCCTCCGAACAATGAGAGCCCTACCCATGAACCCGAGCGCGCCGCCGGACCGCGATCGCTCGACCAGCAGTGGGCCGCCCTGTGGGGAGGCAACGTCCGGCGATGGCGAACTTGTGCTACCCACCTGGTTGTAAGATCCTTTGGATCCTCGTGACCGACGGCCAGCATCTCGGCATCACTCCACTAACCACTCTGGGCCGTTGTGCTTGATTCGGGCAACCCTTCCGGCACCGGCCATGCGCACTGGCTGGCAGCCACCGGTCCGGCGGGTGATCAGGTAACCTGATGGGCCGACGGGCCGCTAGCTCAATGGCAGAGCTGTGGACTTTTAATCCATAGGTTCAGGGTTCGAGTCCCTGGCGGCCCACTCTCCCGCAGGTCAGCGACATCTTGTGGGCTGGCGCGAACCGCGATCCCGACGCGCACAGCGGCGAAGGACAGCATCGGCCAGGAGTGTGGCACCAGCGCCCACTAGAGGTACAATTTTCTGTACCTGCCCTGGAGGTCGCCATGCGGACCGTGAACTTCACCCAACTACGCCAGAACCTGGCCGCCGAACTCGACAGCGTCATCAACGACGCCGAGGAAGTGGTGGTGACCCGCTCGGGCCACGAACCGGTGGTCATCGTGCCGCTTGCCGAGTACGAGGCGATGAAGGAAACCGAGTACCTCCTGCGCAACCCGACCAACGCCGCAGCCCTGCGCCGTTCGATCGCCGAGCTTGAGGAGGGCGACGCCGCCGAGCGCGAGCTGATCGACCCGGCGACCGTGCGGGACGTCGCGTGAGGCTGGTCTTCACCGCGACAGCCTGGAATCAGTACCTCAGCCACACCGACCGCAAGCTGGTCAAACGCATCAACGACCTCATCACCGACGTCATGCGCAACGGATATGAGGGCATCGGCAAGCCGGAACCCCTTCGGGGCGAGCTGTCCGGCTTCTGGTCCCGCCGAATCGACCGCGAACATCGGCTGGTATATCGGATCACCAAGAACGACGTCGAGATCATCGCCTGCCGATACCACTACGGCGACCGATAGCTCGATGCGGCAACTGCGTCGGGCCCGGCGGGCGGAACGGCCGGCTCGGGTGCACGTCGGATCAGGATGACGCTGTACGCCACGATCCACACCAGCCAGAGGAGCCACCCGGCGAGGCCGAGCAGGGCGAGGGGGTTGACGCTGCCGACGCCGTACGGGCTGGTCGTCGCGCTGAGGAAAAGCAGCGTCGCGGCGAGCAGGCCGGTGCCGGCGTGCCATCGGGCTATGGCGCCGGTGCGGATGCCGAACATGGACAACCCGAGCAGCGCGGTCGCCAGGAAGACCTGGTTGAAGCCGAACAGGGCGGTGTACAAGCCCCAGAGGCCGTCGACGCCGCCGTCGTGCCGGGCTGCGGAGATCAGGGCGAGGCGGGTGGCCTCGACGCAGGTGAACACGACCGACTGCATGAGCACTCCGGCGAGTCCGACGAGGGACCACGGGTCCGTCCGGGTCCGCCTGTCACGTCCGATGCACACGCACACCCCGACGGCGAAGATCGTGGCCAGCAGCCAGGCCAACGGCAGCAGGGCCGAGGCCAGGCGCAGCGGCTCGGCGCCGGCGGCGAAGACCGCGGTGATCTCGTCGCGGGACGCGGCTTCGGACGGGGTGGGCAGGCCCGCCGTGGTCAGCAGCAGGTTCGCCACGACGAGGATGGCGACGAACCCCAGGCCGGCGATGCCGGCAAGGCGGGAGAAGCTCACGGCAGTCTCCTTCGATCGAGCGTTACGCCGACGTGTGGACGAGCTTGTGGACGGCCGGCAGGGCGCGCATCCCGTGGGCGTCGAGGGTGGCGCGTACGAAGCGATGGAAGCTCGGGCGCGTGAGTTGCCCGGCCAGGAAACGGATCGGTCCGGCGGGCAGACGCGCGTAGTTGACGAGCGCGAACGGCGAGGGTCCGACGGGCCGCAGGGCGGTGGAGTTGTCGACTCCGGTCTTCATGGTGTACCAGCCGGTGACCGAGCGCCAGACGGCTTCGGCGTCGGTGTCCGGCGCGGCGGTGAAGTGGTTGAGTAGGAAGGCGCCGTCGGTCCGGGCGTCGGTGTCGCCGATCCGGGCCACGTTGACGCCGGCGAGAATCTCCTCGCCGGCGAGGGCCGAGACCTCGTCACAGGTACGCACCGTCTGCAGCTGGTCCACGCGCCTCGTGCGGATCAGCATGGCGAGGTCGTACCGTGGTGCGCCCGGCAGTGGCGGGATGAACACCGCCCGGAAGATGCGGACGGACACGACGTCCTCGCGGTCCACGAGGGCGGGAACGGCCTCTACCAGTTCTGCCGCCGCCTGTTGCCGGCGCGGGGTACGGGTGTGGACGGGTGACCGTTGTACGGGCTCGATCTGGAAGCCCAGGTAGATGAATCCGTACGGTTCCGGTTCGGCGAACCGGGGTGGCGGATAGGGCATGGTGCCTCCGTCGGGATTGCCGTTCGCGGGCAGGTCCGCAAGAAGTCAGTACGCGACGCCGATCGCCCGGTGGATGGTCGCGGGATCGTCTGCGGCGGCGAGCATGGCGTGGGCCACGTCGGCCCGCGAGATCGTGTAGCCGCGCGCGACGCTACTGCCGATGGCGGTGCGGTAATGGCCGGTCAGCGGTTTGTTCACCAGCTTCGGCGGCCGTACGACGGTCCATTGCGCCGGGCTGTCCGCCATCGCGTCCTCCATGGCGCGCAGGTCCGCGTACAGGTCTTTGAGCAGCGCGCTGATGGCCGGTAGAAGGATGCGGCGGTTGAGGAAACTGTCCCCGTCGGGTGCCGGGCCGACCGGAGCGGCGCTGACCGCGACGAGGCGGCGGACACCTTCGGCGTGCATCGCGCCCAGAATCGCGCGCGTGGCGGTGGAGGCGACGGGTCCGTCGTGGCGGCCGCGCGGGCCCACGCAGGACAGGACCGCGGCGCTGCCGCGCACCACGGGAGCCAGCGCGTCGATGTCGTCGAGTGTCGACACCGTCGTGACCTCCAGCGCCCTGTGACGCAGGTCGGGGTGGATCGGGTGGCGGGCGACAGCGGTCACGGTGAACCCGCGGTCGAGCGCCTGTCGCACGACGTGGCTGCCGATGCGGCCGTTCGCACCGAAGACGGTCACCCTCATCGACATCCTCCAAATGCGGAGTGGCAGTGACTGTTACCGTAGCGGACAATAACTAGGCCGTACAATATCGGGGTGTACGACGACTCCGCACCACGCGCCGACCGGCCGCTGGCCGGCCGGGCAAACTTCCTGCTGTCACAGCTCGGGTTCCACGTCGCGCAGACGTTCGCCGCGCAGCTGGCACCGCTGGGCATCGCGCCGAACCACTTCGGGCTGCTCATGCACCTGGAGAGCAGCGAAGGCAACACCCAGCAACAGCTCGCCGACGCGCTGGCCATCCACCGCAAGGTCATGGTCGGCCTGCTCGACGACCTCGAGCAGCGCCATCTGGTCGAACGTCGGCGGCATCCCGGCGACCGTCGTGCCCACGCCATCCACCTGACCGACGCCGCGCGCGAGCTGCTGCCCCGTGCTCGTCAGCTCGCCGACCAGCACGAGGCCGAGATCCTCGCCCCGCTCGACGCCGGTGAACGCGCCCGGCTCGTCGCCGTCCTGCAACGGCTCGCCGAGCACACCGGGAACCCGGCCGGCGTCCACCCGGGGCTGCGCCAACCCGCCGCCCGATCTCGCCGGTCCGTCGACTGACCGGGCATCGCCCGGACCACGAGGCCGACCCGGCTCGACCGGCCGACGCCGACAGCGGCGTTGTCCTGGCAAAACGTCGACAGTCAGCCGGCCCCCATCGCATGGATTTCCCTCGCTACGATGACGCCCGCCGGCGTCGATGGAGGCGCCGCCACGGGGGAGGTACGCGTCCACATGAAACGCCTCAAAGCTGCTGTCCCGATCACGGTCCTCGCCGTCGTCGCCGCCGGGCTGACGGTCGGCTCGCCGGCCTCGGCCGCCACTTCCTACGACGTCTCGCTGAAGAGTTGGGCCTATCTCGACTCGCAGAGCCCCAGGACGAAGTTCGTCGACGCGGACGTGACCCCGCCGGTCGGCACGTCGCGCGACGACGCCGACCGGACGCACACCTACCGCTCCTACTTCACGTACGACCTGACCAGCTTGAAGGGTACGGTCGTCCACAGCTCGTACCTGTCCACCGTCGAGAAGACGGTCACCGACTGCTCGGCCCCGGCGACCATCGAGGTGTGGCGGACCCGCCCGGTCACGGACAACACCACCTGGCTGCGTCCCCCGGCCGAGATCGAGAAGCTGCTGACCGCCACGCGCGGGGCCGGTGCCTACTGCCCGGGCTACCTCGGCCTGGACATGACGGCCACGCTCAACGGGGCGCTGGGCCGGGGCGAGAAGAGCATCACCCTGGAGCTTCGGGTCGCAGCCGCGCAGGAAGCCGACGCGCGGACGGGTCGCACCTTCGCGAAGCCGCTGCTCAGTGCCAGCGCGAACCATCCCCCCACGATCACGGGCCTGCAACTGAAGTACCCGGACCGGCCCTGCGGAACGCTCGCCAAGCCGTCGCCGGCGGCGCGGAACACGGTGTTCGCGGCCACCGCCACCGATCGGGACGAGGGCGACTACACGAGCGTGCTGTACGCGATCTGGCCGGTTGACCACCCCGAGCAGCGTCGCGAGTTCCACGACTACTACGGCACGGACCTGAGCCAGTACGCCGACGGCACGGTCCTCGCCTGGCAGGCCCGGGCCAGCGACTACGACGACCAGGGCCCGTGGAGCAAGACCTGCTACATCGTCATGGACGTGACCGCTCCGGCGAATCCGCCGCAGGTCTCGTCGCGGACGTATCCGGAGGGCGACTCCCCGGGCGGTGGCACCGGCATCGAGGGCACGTTCCGCTTCGACGGGGCCGGTGACCGCGACGTGGTCGCCTTCTTCTGGCGTGACTCCTGGGGGTATTCCGGGCAGGTTCCCGCCCGGCGCCCGGGCGGCACGGGGATCCTGAAGTACACCCCGAAGCTGCGGTTCAGCACCGACCTCTACGTCGCGTCCGTCGACGCGGCGGGCAACCGCGGGCCCGAGAAGAACTACCGGTTCCGGGTCGCCGAGACCGCGCCGTACGCCGACGTCGTGGTGAACGGTGTCGGCCTGCCGAGCACGATCACCCTTATCGCTTCCAAGCCCGAGACCACCGCGTTCGGGTACCAGCTCAAGGACGGCGCGGAGGTCCGCCTCCCGGCCGTCGACGGCAGGGCCACCGGTCCGGTCACTTTCACCACCACGGGCCAGGTCGACCTGGCCGTCCGCAGCTACACCCGGAACAAGCTGATCGGGCAGGAGACGCTGCAGGTCTGGGTCACCGACGCCCCCGACGTCGAGTCGACGGAGTTCAACCTGGACACCGACCAGGTCGCGGGCAAGGTCGGCACGTTCCGCTTCACCCCGCGCAACAGCGACGTCGTCGCCTACCAGTACTACCTCGAGGACGAGTGGAAGACCGTCGCGGCGGCCGAGGACGACACCGCTGCGCTGTCGTGGACGGCGACGCCGGGCTGGCACTCGATGGTCGTCCGGTCGGTGAAGGCGGACGGTTCCACGTCGATGGAAACCACCTATCAGTTCAACATCGTCGACCCCCGTCCGAACGCCTACGCTCATGACTTGACCAGCTGGCCGCGCCGGGACGGCGTCGGTGTGCCGTTGCGCATCGAATTCGACAGCAGGCTGCCGAACCTGACCGGGTTCGTCTACCGGTTCGACGGCGGCGCCGAGCAGACCGTGTCCAGCGGAGGCAACCCGTACGCCTACGTCACCGTCACGCCGCAGCACGCCGGCGACAATGCGGTGGTCGTCCAGGCGCTGCTGGCGGACGGCACCCGATCGCCCGCCGCGACCCACACGTTCCGCATCTGGTCCGGTCCCGTGGTCACGTGGGCACCGGAGGGCGACGCCGTTGTCGGCCGGCCCATGACGTTCACCTTCCGTCCGGGGCTGCCCGATGTCGCCTCGTATCGCTACTCCCTGAACGGTGCCGACGAGGAGACGATCGCGGCCGGTCCCGACGGCACCGCGACCGTCACGTACACGCCGGGTTCGTGGGGCTACAACGACGTACGGGTCACGAGCGTCGGCGCGGACGGCACCGAATCGGAGCTGCGGATCGCGTCCTTCAGCGTCCGGGACAACAGGGTCAGCGTGTACAGCACGTACGACTGGTCGCGGGTGGGGATCGGCTGGACCGGATACTTCCACTTCCACACCCAGCTGTTCGGCGAGGTGACCGAGTACCACTACCGCGTCAACGACGGCCCGGAGCAGGTCCTGCCGGCCAACACCGAGGGCACGTCGACGCTGGTCGCGGTGCCGTTCGACCGCAACGGCACCAACACGATCCACGTGCGGAGCCGTACGGCGAGCGGGGAGTTCTCGCCCGTGACGGACTTCGAGTTCACTGTCGGCAACGCGCCCTACGTCGCGAGCGCGCAGTATCCGAACGGCACCTGGTCGGGCGGTCCTGGTGTTCCCGGCACCTTCGAGTTCAGCGGCGGCACCCCGGGGATCGTGTCCTTCACCTGGCAGATCGACGGCGGACCGTCGACCGAGGTGCCGGCTGACAGCCAGGGGAAGGCGACGATCACCTACACGCCGACGCAGAGCTACCAGACGTACACCCTGTCGGTGACCGGTCACAAGGCGGACGGCACGGACACCGATGTCACCCAGTACACCATCTACGTGGCAAACGGCGGCTGACGACGACGGCCGCCGGGAGTGCCGCGTTTAACGGCACTCCCGGCGGCTAAAAGGGTACGGATTTGCCGATCCGATGATGGAGAGAGTCGATGGCCGCTATTCCGTCCGACGATCCGACCCGTACCCTCGTCCACGCCCGTCCCGACGACCCCGCCCTGGCGCACCTCGCCATCGCGGGCGGCACCTACACGATCCTGGTCACCGGCGAGCAGACGGCCGGCCGATACTGCCTGATCGACATGCGGGTTCCGCCGGGTGGTGGGCCGCCTCCGCACCGGCACGACTTCGAGGAGATGTTCACGGTGCTCGACGGGGCGGTGGAGTTCACGTTCCGGGGCGAGCAGACAGTCGCGCGGGCCGGGGAGACGATCAACATTCCGGCGAACGCGCCGCACTTCTTCCGCAACTCGTTCGACCAGCCCGCGCGGCTGCTCTGCATGTGCACCCCGGCGGGGCAGGACGAGTACTTCCTGCGGGTGGGCGACCGGGTGGACGGTCCCACCTCACCGCCGCCGGCCCTCACCGAGGAGGAGCAGGCCGAGCGCCGGAACCGGGCGGCGGCGCTGGCCCCCGACTACCGCACCGAGTTGCTGATCGGCTGACACCGGCAGCGCGCGAGCACAACGCGAACGGCTCACCGCCGTGGCCGAGACCACGACGGTGAGCCGTTTTCCGTACGAGAGGATCAGCTCGTTGCGACGAGCTGGAACCGCTGGTTGGCCTGGCCGTTGCAGGCGTAGAGCTGCACCTGCTGGCCGTTGCCGGTGCCCCAGACGTCGAGGCAGCGGCCGGACTGGACTCCGGTGATGGTGCCGTTGGAGTTGACGTTCCACTGCTGGTTCGCCTGCCCGTTGCAGCTGTAGATCTGGACCGCCGAGCCGTTGCCGGAGCCGGCGGCGTCCAGGCACATCGAGCCGTACACGGTCAGCTGCCGGCTGGAGGTGTAGGTCCACCGCTGGTTGGTCTGGCCGTGGCAGTCGTAGAGCTGCACCCGGGTGCCGTTGCTCTGCGAGGAGTTCGGTACGTCGATGCACCGGCCGGACTGGCTACCGACGATGCGGCTCGCGCCGGTGGTCGGCGGCGGCGTGGTCGGCCCGCCGGTCGGCCCGGCGGTCGGCGACACGGTAGTGGTCGGCGTGGGGTTGGGCGACGCGGAGTTGAGGACGTTGAGGACCGAGTTGTACGCGGCCTTCTTGTTGCCGCCGCCGTCGAACAGCAGCGGGCTCTCGTTGGAGCGCCACGAGTCGCTGTCACGCACGCCCCACACCGTGATGCCGATGCAGCGCGGCACGTTGATGCACGCCTGGGTCAGACCCGCGTACTGACTGGTCGAGGAGTTGGTGACGTCGACCTCGGTCAGCGCCACGTCCACGCCGAGCGCGGCGAAGTTCTGCAGCGTGGTCTGGAAGTTGCCGGGCAACGAGCTGCCGCCGGTGAAGTGGGTCTGCAGACCCACACAGTCGATCGGCACACCACGGGACTTGAAGTCCCGGATCATGTTGTACACACCCTGCGTCTTGCCGTACGACCAGTTCTCGATGTTGTAGTCGTTGTAGCAGAGCTTCGTCGACGGGTCGGCCGCCCGCGCGGTGCGGAACGCCACCTCGATCCAGTCGTTACCGGTGCCCTGCAGGTTCGAGCTGCGGCGGCTGCCGTCCTCGTTGAACGCCTCGTTCACCACGTCCCACGCGGCCAGCTTGCCCCGGTAGTGGGCCATCACGCCGTTGATGTGGTCGATCATCGCCTGACGCAGGTTGCTGCCGCTGAGGCTCTGCATCCAGCCCGGCTGCTGCGCGTGCCACGCCAGCGTGTGACCACGGACCTTCAGGCCCCGCTGTGTGGCCCAGTTGTAGATCTGGTCACCGGAGGAGAAGTTGAACTGGCCCCGGTTGGGCTGGAGCGCTTCCGGCTTCATCTCGTTCTCGGCGGTGATCATGTTGAACTCACGCGCCGCGATGGTGCTGTACGTGGAGTCGTTCAGCCGGTTCGCCGCGATGGCCGTGCCGAAGTACCGGCCCGACTGCGCGGCGGCGGCACCGAGCGTGCTCTCCGCTGCCTGGGCCAGGCTGGGCACCACGAGCGCAGCACCGGCCAGGGCCAGCGCGCTGCTGACGGCGGCCAGCACCACGCGGTGGCTGCGCCTCGGTAGATGTTTCATGACACTCCTCTGCATATCGGACGATGATGCGCTGGCGATGCCCGGCTGGACGCGGGTGGGAGCCGGCGGTGCGCCCACCCCCGCGTCACTGCCCTGAAACTTTTCGAAGATGTACCGGTAACTTCCCTGGGAAGATATCCGCGACGGCACGATCGGTCAATGTCGATGTCGAATCGAACATGGACTCAACCGGCTGATCAGCGCGGGAGCCCATACATGACCATGAGAGCGAAGCGCGAAGAGAGGCGCGACGCGGACCGAAAGTTTCGGAGAATCCGGCGTGGCCGGTCAGTGCTGGGCGGCCGCGTCGTACCGCTCGCGGTTGGCGTGCACCTCGTCCATGTGCGCCTCGGCCCACAGCTTCATGCCGTACATCAGCCGGTGCAGCGACTGGCCGAGGTCGGTCAGCTCGTACGTGACGGTCACCGGCACGCTCGGCGTCACGGTGCGGTTGACCAGGCCGTCGCGTTCCAGTGAGCGCAACGTCTGGGTGAGCATCTTCTGGCTGACCCCGGCCAGCCGGCGGGACAACTCGGAGTAGCGCATGACCTGCGGCTCCGCGTTGCGGTCCGGGCCGTCGCGGCCGAGCGCGGCCAGGATCAGCGCCACCCACTTGTCGGAGATCCGGTCCAGGAGCTGCCGGCTCGGGCAGCCGGCGAGGAACGCGTCGTACGCCTCCCGCGCCTGCGCCCGCTTCTCCGCCGCCGTCTGCGTCGGCATCGTCCGCCTCCTACCCGGGGGTACCCAACGCACTCCGAAGTGCGTACTTCCCGATGGAAAGTTACCCCTCCATCGTGGAGCAGGGAATCCCCACGAAACAAAAGGAGACACACCATGGGTACGCGTACCTTCCGCACTGCCGTCGTCCGCACCCCGGGCGGACCCGACGCCATCGAGATCATCGACGTCCCGGAGCGCGAGCCGGGGCCCGGTGAGGTCCGGGTGGACGTCGCGGCGGCTCCGGTCAACCCGGCCGACCTCGGCGTCGTCGGCGGCTTCTTCCACTCGCTGGGGCTCATCCGCCAGCCGCACCACACCGGCCTGGGCTGGGACTTCGCCGGTGTCGTCGCCGCCGCCGGGCCGGGCGTCGACCTCGCCGTGGGCACCCGGGTCGCCGGGCTCGTCGGCGGGTTCGACCGCGACTTCGGCACGTACGCCGAGCAGCTCGTCGTACCCGTGGCCGACCTGGCGGTCGTACCCGATGATCTGGATCTGGTGGCGGCGGCGACGGTGCCGCTCAACGGCCTGACCGCGGCGCAGATCGTCGACCTGCTCGGCGACCCGCCCGCCGGCGGCCGGCTGCTGGTCACCGGCGCGGCCGGCGCGGTGGGCGGCTACGTCGTGCCGCTCGCCCGGGACCGGGGGTGGCGGGTGACCGGCCTGGCGCGGGCCGAGGACGAGGAGTTCGTGCGCGGGCTCGGCGCCGACTTCACCACCGCCGCCGAGCCGGGCTGGGAAGCGGTCGCCGACGCCGCGGTGCTCCAGGACCGCGGGCTCGCGCTGGTGGGTGACGGCGGCGTGTTCGTCGGGGTACGGCCGAACGCCCACCCGGCCGCCGAGCGCGGCGTCACGGTGCGCGCGGTCGAGGTGCACGCCGACGGGGTACGCCTGGCCGACCTGCTCGCCCGCACCGCCGCCGGTGAGCTGCCCGCGCGGGTGCACGCGGTGGTGCCGCTGGACCGGGTGGCGGACGCCCACCGGGAGGCGGCCAAGGGCGGAGTACGCGGACGCTACGTGCTGCGCCCCTGACCGCCGCGAGCGCGGTCCAGCACCTCCTCGACGGTGAGCGGGCTGCGCGGGTGGTGGGTCAGCGAGAGCGAGGTCCCGATCGTGCGGGGCGCCGCGGCGACACTCAGGTGATGTCGCGGCGCATCGGGACGACCACGGCGAGCGCGGCTGCGGTCAGCGCGTACGCGGTCAGCAGCAGGGCGCCGGCAGCCGGCGGCAGGAGCGCCACGGCGTCGCTGCCGAGCTGCGCGGACATCGCGTCGGCGACGTAGGTGAAGTCGGTGAGCGCGGCGGTGGCCCCGCCGGGCAGGAGCGGGTAGAGCGCGTTGACGCCGGGGATCATCATCAGGACCGGCTCGGCCAGGTACAGGTAGCCGACCACCACGCAGACCGCCGCGACCTGGTTACGGAGCAGGGCGCCCACGCCGACGCCGACGAGCAGGTAGACAGCCATCGCGACGCCGATGCGGGCGAGCAGCGCCAGCACAGTGGGGGCGGGCAGGCCCAGCGGCACGCCGCGCGCGGCGGCGACCGTGAACAGGGCTGCCGAGGCGGCGACGGCGAGCGCGAGTCCGTAGGCGAGGCCGACGACCGCGTGGGTGACGAGTTTGGCGACGAGCACCCGCCCACGGCGCGGCGCGAACACGAACGTGACGGCGGCGGTGCCGTGCCGGTACTCGGAGGTGGCCGCGAGGGCACCGGCGGCGGCCGGCACGAAGGCGGTGAAGCCGAGGATGCCGAGGATCGACCGCAGGCCCTCCTCGGTGTGCAGGCCGGGCATCGGCGGGTCGAAGTTCTCCGGCCCGACCAGCGCCATCATCCCGACCAGGCCGCCGCCCAGCGCGACGGACGCGAGCAGCAGCGCACCCCACATCCGGGTCGCCAGCACCCGGCGCAGTTCCGCTCTGAGCAGGTTCATCGGGCCTCCGCCTTGTCGGTGGTCAGGTCGAGGAAGAGCTGTTCGAGACTTGTGGTCTCGGTGACCAGCTCGTGGACCCGCACGCGATGGGCCGCGGCGAGGTCGGCGACGCCCGGCGCGTCCAGTCCGCGTACCCGCAGCCGGCCGGGCCCGGCGGCCTCGACGGACACGGCGGCGGCCGCCAGCGCGGCGGCCAGAGCTGTCGCGTCCGGCGAGGTGACGAGCACCGTCGGCGGGCCGGTGAGCCGGGACCACGGCCCGGCGGCGACGAGTTCCCCGCGCCGGATGACCACCACGTCGTCCACCACCTGCTGGACCTCGTGCAGGACGTGGCTGGAGATCAGCACGGTGCGGCCCTCGTCGGCGAGGCGGCGCAGCAGCCCGCGCAGCCACGACATGCCTTCCGGGTCCAGGCCGTTCGCCGGTTCGTCGAGCAGCAGGACACGCGGGTCGCCGAGCAGCGCCGTGGCGAGGCTGAGCCGTTGCCGCATGCCGGTGGAGAACCCTCGGGTACGACGGTCGGCGGCGTGGGCGAGGCCGAGCAGGTCCAGCAGTTCCGCGACCCGGCTGCCCGGGCAGCCTGCCATCGCGGCGTAGACGCCCAGGTGGTCACGGGCGGTGTGGCCGGGGTGGAACGCGTTGCCGTCGAACACCGCGCCGACGGTCCGTGCCGGCTGGACCAGCCGGCCGTAGGGCTGCCCGCCGATGGTGGCGGTGCCGCTGGTCGGCGTCACCAGACCGGTCAGCATGCGCATCGTGGTGGTCTTGCCGGCGCCGTTCGGGCCGAGGAAGCCGGTGACGGCGCCGGGTCGCACGGTGAAGGTCAGATCGCGTACGGCGGTGACGTCGCCGTAGCGTTTGGTCAGGCCCGACGCCTCGATCGCCAGGTGGTCGCCGGTCATGGCCGGCCCCGCGTCGCACGCCCGATCGTCTCGGCGAGGCCCGACGCGGCCGGGTGGGAGACCACCACCTCGTCGAACTCCCCGCCGGCCGCCGCGCGGTCCAGCACCAGGTGCAGGCCGGGCTGACCGCGCCGGGCCGCCACGAGCTGCCGGGGACCGCCGAACAGACCCCAGATGCCGATCTTGGCGAAGCCGGACACGGCGTACCCGCGCCGGGCGCCGCGGGCCAGCCGGATCGGCTCGTCCACCGGGGCGGCGTGCCGCACGGCGGCCAGGCGCAGCGCGAACCGCTCCCGCCCGACCCACAGCCGTTCCCATCCGGTGAACCGGATGTCGATCACGTCGCCGTTGAGCATTACGGAGGCCATCAGTCGTCGCCCTTCGTCGTGTCGGAGTCGTGCGCTGACGGGTGCGTGTCGCCGGGGGTCGCCTGGCGATCGGCGGGCATCAGGATGGTCGCCAGCAGCCGGGGGGTCCGGCCGTCGCCGGGCCCCTTGGCGAGCAACGGGCCGACCAGCGCGTTGAGCCCGGCTGCGAACTCGTGCAGCTCGGCGTCGGTCAGGTGCAGGACGAGCTGCTGGTATCCGACCCCGTCGGCGACGAAGTCGACGGACTCCCGGGCGAGGTAGCGGGAGAACTCGGACAGCAGGCTCGACACGAACGCGGTGAAGTAGCGCGCGTGGTCCTCCGGCGTCGCCGTCGCCAGGGCCGCCGGGTCCAGCGCCGCGCCGTGCGCGGGCAGCGCGTACACCCGCTCGACGGCGCCGCGCACCTTGCGCTCCTCCACCACGTCGAGCATCCCGGTCTTCACGAGCGTCGCCAGGTGCCGGTAGAGCGTGGCGTGCGGGACGTCGGGCAGCAGCTCGACCAGGTCGTGAGTGGTCACCCGGGTGCCCGCCACGGCACGCAGGACGCGGAGCCGCACCGGGTGCAGCGCCACCTCCGCCCACCGCTCCATCGACATCGCCATGACCGAACGCTATCACTATCAATAGTGATAGCGGTAGTGGATGGAGCGGTCGGGGAGCGAAGGCTGGTCGATCAGACGGACGGACGGGTGTGGTGAGCCAGCACCCGAGCCAGCAGCCGGGTCAGGTCCGCGCGCTCATCAGCCGACAGTGGGGCGAGCAGCTCGTCCTGCACGTCGGCGAGGCGCTTCTCCAGCCGCCGGAGCTGCCGCCGCCCCGCCGCCGTGATGGTGACGACGTTGCGCCGCCGGTCGGCCGGGTCCGGGGCGCGGACCACGAACTCCCGCTCGGCGAGTTCGTTGAGGGCGGCCACCACGTCGCTGACGTGGATGCCGCTGCGCCGGCCGAGCGCCGCCTGGCTGGCCGGGCCGAACTCGTCGAGCGTGGCGAGCAGCCGGAAGTGGTAACCGCGCGCGTCGACCGCCGCCAGCCCGTCGCTCACCAGCCGGCCGGCGCGTACGGCGGTCTGGGTGATCAGCCAGCTCGGCAGGCCGGCCAGGCGGGTCGGTACGAGGTCCGGCTCCGGGTTCTCCACGTGCCCAGCCTATCCGGAAACCATTGGCGCCCCCAACGATCTGCGCTACCGTTGGTCCCCCTAACGTTTGTGGCACCAATGAAAGGCGGCGGTCGTGATCGCACCGTTCCGAGTCCACGTCCCCCAGGCCGACCTCGACGACCTTACGGACCGCCTGACCCGCACCCGCTGGCCCGACGAGCTGCCCGGCGCCGGGTGGGACTACGGCATCCCGCTGGCCCGCGTACGCGAGCTGGCCGAGCGCTGGCGCACCGCGTACGACTGGCGGGCGGCCGAGGCCGAGCTGAACCGGTACCCACAGTTCACCACCACCATCGACGGGCAGAACATCCACTTCCTGCACGTACGGGCCGCCGATCCGGACGCGCTGCCGCTGATCCTCACCCACGGCTGGCCCGGCTCGGTCGTGGAGTTCCTCGACGTGCTCGGCCCGCTGTCCGAGCAGTTCCACCTGGTCGTACCGTCGATCCCCGGATTCGGCTTCTCCGGGCCGACCCGGGAACGCGGGTGGGACGTCGACCGGGTCGCCCGCGCCTGGGCCGAGCTGATGCGCCGGCTCGGCTACCGGCGGTACGGCGCACAGGGCGGCGACTGGGGTTCGGTCATCTCCACCCGGCTCGGCGGCATCGACAGGGACCACGTCGTCGGCGTGCACCTCACCTACCTGCCCACCCCGCCGCCGCCCGGCTGGACCGGGCAGGCCGGACTGTCCGAGGAGGACCGGGATCGGCTGGCCCGGATCATGCGGCTCAAGACGCAGCGGCACCCGCACCAGGTGCTCTACGCCAGCCGCCCGCAGACCGTCTCGTACGCGCTGCACGACTCACCCGTCGGTCAGCTCGCGTGGATCGCGGAGAAGTTCACCGAGTGGACCGACCCACGCTCCACGGTCAGCGTGGACCGCATCCTCACCGACGTCTCGGTCTACTGGTTCACCGGCACCGCCGCGTCGTCGGCCCGGCTGGTGCGGGAGAGCGCGTTCGGTGGCCCGCCCACGCCCTGCCCGCCGCCGATCGGGGTAGCCGTGTTCGCGCACGACATCACCCGGTCCGTGCGTCCGATCGCCGAGCTGACGTACACGATCCGGCAGTGGAGCGAGTTCGACCGGGGCGGTCACTTCGCCGCGCTGGAGGTGCCGGACCTGTTCGTCGACGACGTCCGGTCGTTCTTCTGGAACCTGCGATGACGGCCGCGCTCAGCTCATCGCCGCCGCGAACATCCCCGGCTCGTACGAGCCGCCGCGCTGGTGCACGAGCACCGCGAACCGGTTCGCCGCGTTGATCAGTCCGAGCAGGCACACCAGCGCGGCGATCTGGTCGTCGTCGTAGTGCTTGCGCACCTGCTCCCACGTCTCGTCGGACACCCCCTGGGAGGCGTCGGCGAGCCGGGTGCCCTCCTCGGCGAACGCCAGCGCCGCGCACTCGGCCTCGGTGAACACTGTCGACTCGCGCCAAGCCGCGACCAGGTTCAGGCGGACCGCGCTCTCGCCGCCGGCCACCGCCTCCTTGGTGTGCATGTCGATGCACCAGCCGCAGCCGTTGATCTGGCTGGCTCGCAGCGACACCAGCTCCTGCACCGTGCGGGGCAGCGACGACTGGTGGATCACCAGGCCCGCGCCGGCGAAGCGCTTCATGAACGTCGCGGAGACCGGGTTCTCGAACAGGTTGAATCGGGTCATGGTGGCGCCCTCTCTGCTGGGGTGGGTGTCGGACGACCACGAGATGCCGGGGACCGCCTCGGCGTGACGGCAACGCCGGGTGAGGACCGCCACAGCGGCCCGGTGTCACACGGCGGCGGCGGGCGGCGTCTGGTGGGGAACGCACCCGATCGGCGAAGGAGCCAGCCATGGCGGACCCGGCCACCGAGGACTTCCTCGCGCACCGGAACCTGCTCTTCACCGTCGCGTACGAGATGCTCGGCTCGGCCGCCGACGCGGAGGACGTGGTGCAGGAGACCTGGCTGCGCTGGGCCGGCGTCGACCTCGACGAGATTCGGGACCGCCGCGCCTACCTGGTGCGGATCACCACCCGCCAGGCGCTGTCCCGGCTGCGCACGCTGGGCCGGCGCAAGGAGTCGTACGTCGGCTCGTGGCTCCCCGAGCCGCTGCTCACCGCGCCCGACGTCGCGGACGACGTGACGCTGGCGGAAAGCGTGTCGATGGCGATGCTGCTGGTGCTGGAGACGCTCACGCCGACCGAGCGGGCCGTGTTCGTGCTGCGGGAGGTGTTCGACGTCGGCTACGACGAGATCGCCGAGACGGTCGAGCGGACCCCGGTCGCGGTGCGGCAGATCGCGCACCGGGCACGGGCCCACGTCGCGGCGCGCCGCCCCCGGCGTACGGTCCCGGCGGCCGAGGCCCGCGACGCCCTGGAGGCGTTCCGGCGGGCCGTCGAGACCGGCGACCTGGACGGGCTGCTCCGCGTCCTGGCCCCGGACGCGGTACTCGTCGGCGACGGCGGCGGGATCAAGCAGGCGCTCGCCCGCCCGGTCACCGGCGGCGACAAGGTGGCCCGGCTGCTGGCCGGCGGCTGGGGCCGGATCGCCGCCGTGGCGTCGATGGAACCGACGCAGGTCAACGGGTATCCGGCGCTGCTGGTACGCCTCGACGGCGAGCTGGACACCGTCGTCGCGGTACGCCTCGACGACGGCCGGATCAGCGGCCTCTACGCGGTGCGCAACCCGGAGAAGCTGTCCCGCATGACCCGGGAAACCACACTGCACCGGTGAGCACGCGATCGTGCGACCATCGCCGGAGGACTGCGCTGGACCGACCGCGCTCAGCGGCGGACGCCCACCCCGCCGTAGCCGTGCGACACCGCTGCCTGCGGTTCCCCGTCGGGCCGCCAGTCCGCCACCTTCACCAGGCCCGGCTCGACCAGCTCGTACCCGTCGAGGAAGCGGGCCACCTCGTCGCGGGTGCGGGGCACCAGCGGGGAGCTGCTGCGGCGGTAGATCGCGGTGCCCTGCTCGGTGGGCAGCGTCGGGAGGCCGTCCAGGGTGAGGTGGGACAGCGCGAGCACGCTTCCCGGGACGGTGGCGTCGCGCAGGGTCGCCACCGCCGCGTACGGGGCGTCGGCGTCCGGCACGAAGTGCAGCACCGCGAGCAGCAGCACCGCGACCGGCTCGCTCAGGTCGATGGTGGCCCGCAGCGTCGGGTCGGCCAGCAGCTCGCCGGGCCGCCGCAGGTCGCCCCGGAGCACCACGGTACGGCCGTCGGCGGGCAGCAACCGCCGGGCGTACGCGACGGCGACCTCGTCGTGGTCGACGTAGACCACCCGGGCGTCGGGGTGGATCGCACGGACCACCTCGTGCACGTTGCCCTGGGTGGGCAGGCCGGCGCCGATGTCGAGGAACTGACGAATCCCCTGCTCGGCCGCCCAGCGCACGACCCGGCGCAGAAACGCGCGGTTGCTCTGCGCGGCGACGCCGGTGTCCGGGAAGATCCGCAGGATCTCCTCGGCGGCGGCACGGTCGGCGGCGAAGTTGTGGCAGCCGCCCAGGTAGTAGTCGTACATCCGGGCGACATTGGGTCGGTTCTCAGCCTCCGTCACGCCTCGATGTCTAGCACTCTGGGCGACACACCGCTGACCCGTCGTGTCGGTGATCCGGCCGATCCCGGCCGCCACCTGGTACGACGGTGGGACACGCCGTCGCGAGGAGGTACCGATGACAGGTGGACGGGAGACAGTGGAGGTCGAGCCGGCGGTGTTCCGCGCCGTCTACGACTCGCCCGCGTCACTGCCCGGGCGGCACCGGTGGACCACACCGGAGGCGGACGTGCGGCGGCTGGAGAAGCTGCTGAACATGCCGGCGCGCAGCATCGGCGCGCCGCTGTGGGTCAGCGGCGACGAGCCGGACTGCCCGAAGTGCGGGCGGCGGGTCACCTGGTACGACATCGTCGCGTCCGCGCTGCACGGCGTGCACGACCACACGATGATCGCGCGGGTGATCCTCGGCGAGCGCAAGTACGTGAACATCGAGGTGCCGGACGCGATCCCCGGTGTCCACTGTGCCGACTGCCGCACCCCGATCACCGGGCTGCGCAGCTTCAAGTGCCACAACTGGGCGTACGCGTTCGAGGCGCTGGAGGAGGTCGTCGCCCGGATGTCCGGCCTGCCGGTTCAGTCGTCGCCGCCGGCCGCCTCCTGAGCACGCCGTTCGGGACGGCGGCCGGGCGGGGACGGCGGTTCGGGACCGGGATCGGGCACCGGCGGCATCGGCCGGGTGACCGGTCCGTCGCCGGTGACCCGGAGCGGTTCGCCGTGGTGCCACAGCTCCACCGCGTCGCCCGACCCGCCCTCCGGCAACTCGTAGCGGGCCTCGTGCTCGGTGAGCGTGACCCGGAGCCGGTGCCCGTGCCGGCGCAGGTGGAACACGAGCCGGGTGATCGGCGCGGGTAGCCGCGGCTCGAACGCGAGCTCGCCCCGGTCGTCGCGCAGCCCGCCGAAACCCTGCGCCACCACCAGCCAGGCGCCGGCCAGGGACGCCAGGTGCAGCCCGTCGGCGGTCTTGTCGCCGAGGTCGGCGAGGTCCTGGAGCGCCGTCTCGGCGAACAGGTCGTACGCCAGGTCGAGGTGCCCGACCTCGGCGGCGAGGATCGCCTGCGCGGACGCCGACAGCGACGAGTCCCGGACGGTCCGCGCCTCGTAGTAGGCGACGTTGCGCGTCTTCTCCTCGGCGGTGAACTCCCCCGGGCAGCGCAGCATGGCCAGCACCAGGTCGGCCTGCTTGACCACCTGTTTGCGGTACAGCTCCTGGTAGGGGAAGTGCAGCAGCAGCGGGTAGTCGTCCTCGCCGGTGCCGGCGAAGTCCCACTCCGGCTGCGCGGTGAAACCGGCCGACTGCTCGTGCACGCCGCGCTTGCCGTCGTACGGGACGAACATCGCGTCGGCGGCGGCCCGCCAGCCGGCCACCTCGGCGGCGTCGACGCCCAACCGGGCGGCCACCTCCGGGCAGCGCTCGGCGGCGTCGGCGGCGCCGCGCAGGTTGCGCCGGGCCATCAGGTTGGTGAAGACGTTGTCGTCGACGAGCGCGGAGTACTCGTCCGGGCCGGTGACGCCGGTCAGGTGGAACGCGCCGCCGTCGTCGAAGTGGCCGTAGCCGTGCCACAGCCGGGCGGTTTCGATCAGCACCTCGGCGCCGCACTCGGCGAGGAACGCGGTGTCGCCGGTGGCCGCGACGTACCGCAGGATCGCGTCGGCGATGTCGGCGTTGACGTGCAGGCCCGCGCTGCCCGCCGGCCAGTAGCCGGAGCACTCCCGGCCGCTGAGCGTCCGCCACGGGTAGGTGGCGCCGGTGAGGCGCAGCTCCGCCGCGCGGTCGCGCGCCTCGGGCAGGTGGGCGTGCCGCCAGCGCAGCGCCGAGCGGGCCAGCTCCGGCGCCAGGTACGTCAGCACCGGCAGGACGTAGCCCTCGGTGTCCCAGAGCACGTGCCCGTCGTAGCCGTTGCCGGTCAGCCCCTTGGCCGGGATGGTCCGGGCACCGTCGGCGCGGCCGGACTGGAGCAGGTGGAACACCGAGAACCGGACCGCGAGCTGCAGTTCCGGGTCGCCGTCCAGCTCGACGTCGGCGGTGGCCCACGCGGCGTCGAGCGCGGCGCGCTGCTCGGCGAGCAGGGCGTCGAACCCGTCGGCCCGGGCCGTGTCCGCCTCCGCGACGACCAGGTCGGCCAGCTCACCGGCCGGGGTGCCGTCGACGTCCGCGCACTCGTACGCGGCGAACCGGGTGACCCGGATCCGCTCGCCGGGGCGTACCGGGCCGGACAGCGCCAGCCGGAACCGGTCGGCGGTCAGCTCGGTGTCGGTGGCGATCTCGTCGGGCGCCCCGACCCGGTGCGCGACGGCGACGGCGACCCGCTGGCCGCTGCGCCCGGTCCGGTGCACGAGCACGCCGTCGAGGCCGTCGTGGCGGCGGAGTTCACCGGTGAGCGGGTCGTGGATCACCGAGGCGGCCCGGGGGTCGTCGGCGCGTTCCGGCACCCGCTGGTTGGCGAGCAGGTCGGCGCCGACACGCAACCGGACCGGCTCGTCCAGCGGCTCGACCGTCCAGTCGAGCGCGGCGACCGGGCGGCGGGTCAGCGACACCAGGCGGGTGCTGCGGATCCGGACGCCCCGGCCGCCCGGCGAGACCCAATCGGTCTCCCGGCGGACCACCCCGGCGCGCAGGTCCAGCTCCTGGTGGTGCTGCCGGATCGTGCCGGTGCCCAGGTCCAGCGGCTCGTCGTCGACCCAGAGCCGGATCAGGGCCGCGTTCGGCGCGCTGATCACGGTGTCGCTGCGTTCCGGGAACGCGTACCCGCTCTCCGGGTAGCTCAGCTCGTGCTGCTCGTGGAACCCGTTGAGGTAGCTGCCGGGCATGCCGCAGGGCTCGCCCTCGTCGAGGGTGCCCCGCCAGCCCACCCAGCCGTTCGCGAGCGCGAAGACCGACTCGGTTTCGCCCAGCCGGTCCAGGTCCGCGCTCGTGCGCCGGATCCGCCAACCGTCGTCGCCCTGCGGCACGTGCCCTCCCGAGTCCGAAGCCTGGACCGCCACCGAACCAGACCCGGCTGGGAGGCGGCTGGGACTCGATACCCCTGGGATTGCCCGCCCGCACCTGCGGGTGGCCGATCACACGGTGACGAGCACCAGCGTGGCGGCGGCGCCCAGCACCAGGAACGGCCCGAACGGCAGGTGCCCGGACCAGCGGACCCGCCGGGCGGCGAGCAGCACCACCCCGGCCAGTCCGGCGAGGGTCACCGCGAGCATCAGCCCGGCCACCAGCACCGGCCAGCCGTACCAGCCGAGCAGCGCGCCCGCGCCGAGCGCCAGCTTCGCGTCGCCGAGGCCGAAGCCCCGCCGCCCGAACAGCAGCGTGGTCGCGGCGAAGCCGCCGCCGAGCGCCAGACCGGCCAGGACGGCGCGTACCAGCGGGTCGGCGCCCGGACCGGTCAGCGCGGCCACCCCGAGCAGCGCCCACGCGCCGGCGGCGGCCGGCCAGGTGAGCCGGTCGGGCAGCCGGTGCGCCATCGCGTCCACGATCGTCATCGGTACCGACCACACCAGCCACCACGCCAGCGCCAGGCGCGCGGCGGGCGCGCCGCCGGCGACCACCGGCACCGCCACCGCGAGCAGCAGCGCCACCTCCACCACCGCGGGCGCCGCGCCGACCCGGGCCCGGCAGGCCGGGCAGCGGGCCGCGGGGCTGAGCGCCGGCAGCGGCCGGTCCAGCCCGATCGGGGCGCCGCAGCCGTCGCACGCCGTCCGGTCCGCAGACCCCGGCGGTACGGCGTAGCGCGCCACCGCCAACCGGAGCAGCGGTACGACCGCCAGGGCGGCGGCCAGCCGGGCGCCCGGACGGCGGACATCGACCACCGGTCCGGTACGCCGCACCCGTTCGGCCGTCATGCCGGCTCCCCCGTCCGGTCGCCGTGTGTTCCATCGTGGAGCACGCAGAGTGATTTCCCGTTCGCCCACGTGTGACGGGGGAGGCCCGTGGCGGCGTGTGGCGCGACGCGCGACCGGCCGGGACGAGCCACGGCGTGACCCCCGGCGGAGCGGCGGGACGGATCGGACGAGCGGCACGCTCCCCACCCATACCGACGGCCCGTCGACACCGCCGCGGGGCGTACGGGTGAGCACACGCCCGCCGGCCCGGAGCGCCGCGGAAGCCCGCTCGTCATCGTGGTGACACACACCGGCCACCACCTCCCGTCTTCACTCACCGTGTTCACGTGAATTGCCTCTGTTGCATCGGCGGACGTGAGCCTATGCTCGCCCCTTGGGTACGACGCAACCCCCGATCAATTGGCGTCGGAGGAGTCAGGGCACCGAATCCGCAGCGATCAGTACAGGTCAATACAAGTGATGGCGACGGGGGCCCGGAGTGACAGATCCGGGCGCGCTTCCGCATGCCCGGAGCGGGTCGGCGTGATCGCCCCGGGCCGGCACCGAGGAGGGATCGGCGTTGCGCACACGGCAATCCCGCCGATGGGAAATCTTCCTGCTCAGCGTCGTGCTGGTGGTCGGCACGGCCGGCTGCGGCACCGAACCGGAGGCGGCCACCGGTCCGCTGACCGGCCGCACCGTCGCACCCGCCGGCCATTCCAGCGCCGAGGAGAACGCCGCCGGAAAAGCGGCGCTGGCCGCCTATTCCGGCTATCTCGACGCGTCCCGGGCAGCCAGTGCGCGCAGCGATCCGTCCCATCCCGCTCTGACCCGATTTCTGGCTGACCCGCTGCTGACTCGGGTGCGAATGGCGATTCTCGACGCGAAGGAGCACGGCGCGATGCGTACCGGGAAACTGATCTCCAACCCTGAGGTCGTCTCGGTCGACCTGACCGCGAGCCCACCCACCGTCGAGATCCAGGACTGCCTGGACGCCAGCGGCTACCGGCTCGTCTACGCCAAGAACCGCAAGGCCGTGCCCGGCACCCGCGGCGGGCGCTACCTCGCCACCGCCACAGCGGTCCGCTTCCCGGACGGCCGGTGGCTGGTCAACGGCGGCGCCGCGCACCAGGACCAGCCGTGCTGACCTGGGGAGGAAGGGGTGTCCCGGCCCATCCGACCCGGGCCGGGACGCCCCGCCGGCTGCTCCTCGCCGCCGGCCTGGCCGCGCTGCTGACGCTCACCGGCGCACCCGCCCGCGCCGCCGACCCGGGCGGCTCCTGCCCACCGGAGCAGACCGACTGCGACGTCTGGGACGACGACCCCGGCACCCCGGGTGGTCCGGGCGGACCGGGTGGCGGCGGGGACAACGGTGGCGGGGGCGGCAACGGGGGCGCCGCGCCGAAGTGTCAGTGGAACGGCCGCGTCATCCCCTGCTACCACGAGGTGCTCGGCTGGTTCAACAACGCCGACGGCTGCTACTACAAGCTCGAGGAGCCGCAGGGCGAGGCGCCGCCCGGCCAACAGTGGTACCAGCTCACCTGCAACGGCGGCGACCTCGGCAGCATACGGCGGGCGCTTCTCGACGCCCCGCCGCCCGGATACGGCGTGCCGCCGGACCCGGAGGAGCTGGCCCGCCGCGCGCTGGCCTCGATCTCGCTGCTCCCGCCCCGGGTGTCGGTGGCGCCCCGGCGCAGTCAAGGCCCCGGCCTGGTCGGGCTGCCGGTCTGGATGTGGGCCAGCCCGGGGGCCTCGTACTTCGGGCCGCTGAGCGCGTCCGCCTCGGACCGTGGGCTGACCGTGGAGATCACCGCGAAGGTGACCCGGATCGTCTGGCACATGTCCGACGACATCGACGTCACCTGCGACGGTCCGGGCACGCCGTACCGGGCCGACGGGCCGCGAGCCGGCTCCACCTCACCCGACTGCGGTCTCGACGCGGGCTATCCGAAGGCCGACACCTACCAGGTGAGCGCCACGACGTTCTGGACCGTCGAGTGGTCCGGCGGCGGGGAGAGCGGCGTGATCGCCCAGAGCCGGTCCAGCGGCGTCATCCCGGTACAGATCAACGAGCTTCAGGTGGTGACCCGATGAGTGTCGTGGCAGCCCGCAACGGAACCCCGGTGGAGGCCCCGGTCGCGCCGCCGAAGGTGGTCCGGCAACGACGCGTCCGCCCCGGCCTGCTCGGCCTGGCGGTCCTGCTGATCGCCCTCGGCGGACTGGGCGCCGCGTTCGCTGTCACCTCGGTCCGCTCCACCGGCACGTACCTGGCGGTGGCCCGGCAGGTCGACGTGGGACAGCAGCTCACCGCCGACGACCTGGTACCGGTACGCGTCTCCGGCGGCCGGGAACTCCGGCCGGTGCCCGCCGACCGGATGAACGAGGTGCTGGGGTTGCGGGCGGCCGTCCGGCTCACCCCCGGCACGCTGCTCACCGCGGCGCAGCTCACCGAGGCCCCGCTGCTCGGCGCCGGTCAGCAGCAGATCGCGCTGGGGCTGGAGCCCGAGCAGGTGCCGGCCCGCAAGCTGAACCCCGGCGACAAGGTGCTGCTGGTCAGCACACCCTCCAACGCCACCGGAGGCGGCTCGGAGGCGTCCCGTGGTGGCGGCACCCGGTTCGAGGGCACCGTGATCGACACCGCCACGCCGCAGAACGGCGACGTGGTGGTCTACCTGGCGCTGGCCGTGCGGGACGTGCCGGCCGTCGTGGCGCTCGCCGCCGACGACCGGATCGCGCTCGTGCTCACCGAGGCGGCCTGATGGCGATCATCGCCCTGGTCTCGGCGAAGGGCTCGCCGGGCGTCACCACCGCCGCGCTCGCCGCCGCGCTGAGCTGGCACCGGCGGCTCGTGCTGGCCGAGTGCGACCCGGCGGGCGGCTCGATCCTCGCCGGTTACCTCGGCGGCGCGCTGGACGGTCCGCGCGGCATCGGTGAACTGGCGGTGGGTGAGCTGCGCGACGGCAGCCTGGAGCACGCGTTCTGGTCCCAGCTGGTCGACCTGGACGCCCCCCGCCGTGAGCGGCTGCTGCTGCCGGGCGTGGTCGACCCGGCCCAGGCCGGCAGCGTCATCCCGCTCTGGCAGCGCTTCGCCGACTACTTCACCGGGCTGGAGCGGGGCGAACCGCCGTACGACGTGCTCGTCGACTGTGGCCGGTTGGCAGTGGGCGGTCCACCGTGGCCGCTGCTGCGGGCCGCCGCGGTGGTGCTGCTCGTCACCCGCGCGCACCTGCCCGACCTCTCCGCCACCCGGGCCACCGCCCGCGCGATCGAGCGGGACCTCACCGAGCACCGCGTACCGCCGGGCACGCTGCGGCTGCTGGTGGTCGGGGAGGGGCACGGCACCAGCGAGATCAGCAAGGCGCTCCGGCTGCCGGTGATCGCCCGCCTGCCGCACGATCCGCGTACCGCCGAGGTGCTCGCCCACGGCGGCACCGTACGCGCGAACCGGCCGCTGATGCGCGCGGCCGGCGCCCTGGAGGTGCCGGTCCGGGCGCTGCTGGACCGGCGGCGCGCCCGGCTGGCCTGGCCCGGGGCGACGACACCGCGCGCGGTGACCGCGCCGAGCCTGCCGGGGGTGTCCGATGCGGTTTGAGCCGGTCTCCCACGACCCGCGCGTCCAGCAGCCGGGCGTCGTCTCCACTGTCCCCCCGCTGGCCCCGCCGAACGGGCGGCACCACGTACCCGGCCCGCTGCCCGCCGCGCCGGCGGCGCCGCCACGCCCCCGGGTCGACTTCGCGGTGGTCCGCGAGCTGCGCCGGGAGCTGAGCGAGCGGCTCACCCACTGGCAGCGCGGACGCGAGTTCGACGCCGACGCCGAGGAGGTCGAGCGCGCCCGGCTGGCCGTGGCGGTGGTCTCCGCGTACGCCGACTCGGTACGCCGGTCCGGCACCCCGATGGCAGCGGACTTCGAACGGCTGCTGCTCGACCAGGTGACAGCCGAACTCGTCGGGCTGGGCCGTCTCCAGACGCTGCTCGTCGACGACAGCATCGAGGAGGTGCACATCCTCGGCTGCGACCAGGTACGCATCACCCGGCACGGCGGCGGCGTCGACTGGGCCGAGCCGATCGCCGAGACCGACGACGAACTGGTGGAGATCCTCCAGGCGGCGGCCCGCCGGGCCGGTGCCACCGAACGCTCGCTGTCCACGTCGAAGCCCACGCTCGACCTGCAACTTCCCGACGGCAGCCGCCTCGCCGCCGTGTTCCTCGTCAGCCACCGCCCGTACGCGGTGATCCGCAAGCACAACACGCTCGAGGTGAGCCTGGAGGACATCGCGGGCGGCCGGCCCGACCTGGACGAGATGATCGATCCGTTGCTGCGCGACTTCCTCCGCGCGTCCATGCGGGCCGGGCTGAACATCATGGTGGCCGGGCTCGCCGGGGCCGGGAAGACCACTGTCATCCGCGCGCTGATGGACGAGATCCCGGCCGACGAGCCGTACGTGCTGCTGGAGGAGAGCCGGGAACTGCTG
Source organism: Micromonospora sp. CA-248089 (assembly GCF_050948515.1). Taxonomy (NCBI): domain Bacteria; kingdom Bacillati; phylum Actinomycetota; class Actinomycetes; order Micromonosporales; family Micromonosporaceae; genus Micromonospora; species Micromonospora sp. CA-248089. The sequence goes on along the minus strand of NZ_CP192016.1, from coordinate 243,187 downwards.
CCGGCCCGGCGCGGGCACAAGCACCGCGCGGTGATGAGCTTCGAGTCCCGGGAGGGGCACGGCGAGCGCGGTGCGGACGGGCGGCCGGCGGGTGAGGTCAGCATCGCCGACCTGATCCCGGTGTCGCTGCGCATGGGCGTGCTGCGGATCATCGTCGGCGAGGTGCGGTCCCGGGAGATCGTGCCGATGCTCCAGGCGATGACCACCAGCCGCGGGTCGATGTGCACCATCCACGCGCGTACCCCCTCGGGGGTGAGCGAACGCATCATCGAGCTGGCGCTGTCCCACGGCCGGGAGATGACTGTCGACCAGGCCCGCCGGATGGCTGGCAACGCGCTCGACCTGATCGTCTACGTGACGGTCGAGGACGAGACGGCGATCGGCGGGCGCAAGCACCGGTTCGTCTCGCACGTCGAGGAGGTCATCGGCGTCGGCGAGGGCAACCGGATCACCACGACGACCGTCTTCGGCCCCGGCCCGGACGGCCGGGCGGTCCCCCGCCACCTGCCCGAACGCGTCCGCGACCAACTGCTGCGCGTCGGCTACGACGCCCGCCTGCTCACCCGGTTCGTCGAGGCCGGGGTGGGCGCGTGGCGGCGGCCCCGGCACACCCGCCTCGGGGCGCGGCCGAGCGGAGGCCCGTCGTGACGCAGATCGAACTGATCGCCCTGGTCTCCGGTGCGGCCTGCGTGGCCGGGCTGGTGCTGACGGTGGTCGCGCTGGTCGGCACCCGCCGCCCGCCGGGTCCGGCGCCCGGCTCCGGGCCGGGTCTGAGCCGGCTCTGGACCGGTTCCGGTGCGAGCCGCGCCGACCAGCGCCGCTACCAGCTCCTGCTCGGTGCCGCTGTGGTCGCCGGGGCGGCGGCGTTCCTGCTCACCGGGCTGCCGGTGGTCGGCCTGCTGGTGGTGCTCGCGGTGCCGGGCGTGCCGTGGCTGTTCGCTGTGGGCCGGGCCGAGCAGCGGGCCATCGCCCGGGTCGAAGCCGTAGGCGAGTGGACCCGCCGGCTCAAGGACATCTCCGCCACCGGCCAGGGGCTCCAGCAGGCGATCATCGGCACCATCGCCACCGCGCCGGAGGAGATCCAGGAGGAGGTACGCACGCTCGCCGCCCGCCTCCAGGCCGGCTGGCTGGCCCGCTCCGCCCTGCTCGCCTTCGCCGACGAGATCGCCGACCCGGTCGCCGACCAGGTGGTGGCCGCGCTGATCCTGCACCTCACCGACCGGGGCGAGCGCCTCGGCGACGTGCTCGGGTCGATCGCCGGCGCCGCCTCGGCCGAGGTGGCGACGCGGCGCGAGGTCGAGGCCAAACGCACCCAGCCCCGGTTCGCGGTCCGCTTCCTCACCGGCATGACGCTGGCGACGCTCGCGTACGGGCTGGTGAACAGCGACTACATCCGTCCGTACGGGACGGTCACCGGTCAGCTCGTGATGGCGGTGCTCGGTGCGGCGTTCGTCGGCCTGCTGGTCTGGGTGCGCTCGATGAGCCAGCCGCCCCGGCCGGCGCGGTTCCTGCCGGCGCCCGACCTGGACGAGGCGATCGCATGATCCTCAACTGGCAGATGGCGATCGCGGTGCTCGGCGGGTGCGCGGTCGGGCTCGGGCTGTTCCTTGTCGTCCGCGAGACGCTGCCGGCCACCCCGGCGCTCGGCCCGGCGCTGCGCCGCCTGCACCAGCCGCCCGGCCAGCCCTCGGCCGCCGGCGCCGGGCCGGACTGGCTCGGCGGGTTCGCCCGCTGGCTGCGCCCGCCGCACCGGCAACTCGCCCTGCTCGACCGCACCCCCGAGCAGTACGCCCTGTCCGTGCTGCTCTCCGCGCTCGTCGGGTTCGCCACCCCGGCGGTCGCCTCGGCAGTGCTCTTCGTCGGCGGGGTGGCGCTGCCGGTGGCCGTACCGGTGGTGGCCAGCCTGGGCCTTGCGCTCGGCGCCGGTCTGCTGGCGCACCGCGCGGTCCTGGCCAAGGCCGACGCCGCCCGGGACGAGTTCCGGCAGGCCGTCTGCACCTACCTCGACCTGGTGGCGTTGCAACTGTCCGCCGCGCACGGCCCGGTCCAGTCGCTGGAACGCGCGGCGGCGGTCTGCGACGGCTGGGTGTTCGACCGCATCCGGGAGGCGCTGCGGCTCGCCCAGCTCCAGATGCACTCGCCCTGGGACGAGTTGCAGGAGCTGGCCGACCGGATCGGCATCCCGGAGCTCGGCGACGTGGGCGCCATCATGCGCTCCTCCGGCAGCGAAGGCGCCCAGGTGCACGAGACGTTGCGGTCCCGCGCCGACTCGCTGCGCGACCAGATCCGTACCGACAACCTGGCGCGGGCCGAGGGGGTGACCAGCAAGTTGGACATCCCCGGCTCACTGCTGGTGTTCGTCCTGCTCGGCTTCGCCGTCTATCCGTTCCTCGCCCGCCTGTGAACCCACCTTCGAGAAGGAGACGACCATGCACCTCTACGCCTACCTGTACGTGGCGGTGAGCACCCGCCTCGCCGAGCTGCGCCGGGACTCCGAGCGCGGCGACAGCCCCGTACCGACCGCGGTGATCATCTTCGGGCTGGTCGCGGTGGCCATGGCGGTCACCGGGCTCGCCCTGGCCAAGGCGAACAACTGGATGAACGCCATCCCGAACAACACGGCGCCGCAGGCCCCGTGATGCCGCGCCCCGCCCGTACGGTCCGGAGCCGGCCGGCGTCTGCCGGCCGGCCCGCCGGCCCGCCCGGTCGGGGGCGGTTCGCCGCTGCCCTGCGCGCCCGCCTGGCCGAGGGTGAGCGGGGCGCCAACCCGGTCGAGCTGGCCGTGGTGATGCCGGTGATCCTGGTGATGCTGTTCGGCTCGATCCAGGTCGCCGTCTGGTTCGTGGCCCGGTCCACAGCGCTCAACGCCGCGCAGACCGCGGTGAACGCCCAGCGCACGATCGACGCCGGGCCGGACGCCGGCCGCCAGCGGGCGATCAGCTTCCTGCAGCAGTCCGGGGACTGGCTGGTCGGCTGGGAGCAGACCGGCCCGACCTGCGTCGAGACGGCCACCGACGTCACCTGCACGGTGCGGGGACGCTCCCTGTCGGTCATCCCGGGCGTGTCGTTCGAGGTCACGCAGACCGCGCACGGCCCGGCCGAACGGTGGACCACCGGATGAGCGCCGGGGCGCGGCGGGACCGGGGTTCCGTCTCGATCGAGGTGGCGGTGCTCGCGCCCGCCTTCATCGGACTGATGGTGCTGGCCGGCGTCGCCGGGCGGACCGCTGTCGCGGACGAGGCGGTGGAGTCGGCGGCCCACGACGCCGCCCGGGCCGCCTCGCTCGCCCGCAACGCCGACGACGGCGCGGAGGCCGCCGAGGAGGCGGCCCAGGACCAGCTCGGCTGGGCGGGACTGAAGTGCACCGGTCCGCCCCAGATCGACCTCGCGGGCTCGGTGGCCGGTACGACGACGAGCTTCGCCGCCGCGTACCAGAGCGCCGCAGGCGTGCCGGCGACCGTGACTGTCACCGTGACCTGCACCGTTTCCTTCGACGACCTGAGCGCGCCCGGCCTGCCGGGCGTGCCGGGTGGCAAGACCGTCTCGGCGAGGTTCACCTCGCCGCTGGACACCTACCGGAGCCGCGGATGACCGGGCGACGCGCGGCGGAGAACGGTCGGGTGAGTCTCTTCCTGGCCGTGGCGATGACCGGCGTGCTGGCGATCATCAGCCTCGCCTACGACGGCGCCGGTCAACTGCGCACGCTGCAGCGCGCGGACAACCTGGCCGCCGAGGCGGCCCGCGCCGGCGGCCAGATGATCGACCGCGCGCGGGCCATCGAGGGCGGTCCGAAGCGGATCGACCAGGTCGCCGCCCGCGCCGCGGTCGCCGCCTACCTCGACGCCGCGGGCGGCGTCCGGGACCACGAGGTCGACTTCCCCGTGGTCGGCGCCGAGACCCAGATCCGGGTACGCGTGCAGATCACCTACAGCCGGGACCTGCTGGGTCTGTTCGGCGTGCAGAACACCGCCATCGTCTCCGGTGAGGCCACCGCTCGGGCGCTCACCGGCCCACCGTAGGAAGGAAGGCCGCCATGCGTGCACCCCGACGCTCCCCCGTCCGCCGCGCCGGCCAGGTCCTCACCGGGCTCGGCGCCCTCGTCGTGCTCGTCGGGGTGCTGGCCGGCGGGCCGGTCGCGTTGCTGGCGTTCGCCGGCAATCCACTGCCGGATCACCTGCCCACGTTCGCCGAGATCGGTACGGCGTTGACCAGCCGCGACGACGGCCAGCTGTTCCTGCGCGCGCTGGCGGTGGTGGGCTGGTTCGGCTGGGCCACGTTCGCGTTCTCCGTCGTGGTGGAACTGCTCGCGGCGGCGGTACGGCGGCCGGCACCGAAGCTGCCCGGCATGCACCGCCAGCAGAAGGCCGCCGCCGCGCTCGTCGGGTCAGTGGCGCTGATCCTGGTCGCGAGCCCGGCCGCGGCGAGCGCCGCCGCGCTGACCGCCCCGCAACCGGCGGTCGCCGCCGTCACCTCACCGGCGGTGGCCGCGAGTCAGGTCGCGGCCCCGGCCCCGGTCGCGCCGAAGGTGGGCGACCCGGCCGTGTACCGGGTGGCGAAGGGCGACTACCTGGGCGAGGTGGCGGACCGCTACCTGGACGACTTCGACAGGTACAAGGAGCTGGCGCGATTGAACCGGCTCGCCGACCCGGACCGGATCCGCCCCGGTCAGCTCATCACGCTGCCGGACGGCGCGACGGATTCGGGTGCCCGGCGACACGCCGCCGGACGGATCGTGGTCACCAAGCCGGCCGAGACGGCACCGGCGAAGCCGGGCGGTGGTGGCGCCTCGTCGACCACCCCGAAGGCCAAGCCGAAGCCCACGCCGCGCGACGCGACGCCCACGGTGGAGGCACCTGTCGCGCAGCCGCCGGCCATGTCGGCGGGCGCGTCCCGGGCCACCGCCGAGGAGGGCATCAACCGTCCGCTGGCCATCTCGGCGGTGCTGGCCGTGGCGAGCATCGTGGGTGCGCAGATCGGCGCGCTGCTCGGGCTGCGCAAGCGGCCGGTACCCGCGCGGGCGCTGTCCAGCGGTCGGCACCGGCGGGACTGACTCAGGGCAGCCGGGCCTCGACCCGGCCGGCGACCACGCGGCTGGGCAGCACGATCTGGTCGTTCGCGGCCGGGCCGTGCACCACCTCGCCGCCGTCGAGCCGGAACGCGCTGCCGTGCCAGGGGCAGACCACGCAGGCGTGGCCGTCGATCTGCTCGACCGTGCCCTCGCCGAGCGGGCCGCTCTGGTGCGGGCAGCGCTCCAGCATGACGCTGACGTCGTCGCCGTCCCGGTAGAGGATCACCGAGACCTCGTCGATCTTCTTGGTGACCAGTTCGTGCCGGGGCAGGCTGCTCAGGTCGCCGACCCGGTGCCAGCCGTCGCTGATCAGGTGCAGCTCGGAGACGCTCTGGCTGGCCTGGGCGCCCTGCTTGTACGCGAGGTGCCCGCCCAGGTACGCCCCACCGCTCGCGGCGGACAGCCCCAGGTAGGACAGCGCCCGGCCGAGGCCGTGCCGTCCGTTGAGCCGGGCCGCGAGCGAGCCGGCGAACAATGCCAGACCGACCGTGTTGGCGGCGGCGTGCACCAGCCCGACCCGGCGCTGGTCACGGGAGAGCGAGGCCCAGTCGTTGAGCCCGGCGACCGCGGCGGGCAGCGCGCTGACCGTACCGAGACCCACCAGCGCGGTGGCGGCCCGGCGCTGACCGGGCAGCAGGTCCACCACGGCGGCGGAGATCCAGGCGCCGACCGGCACCTGCACCATCGCGGGGTGCAGCGGATGGCCGAGCCACACGCCGTGCAACGCGTCGCGTACCCGCTGCGAGCGCAGCGTGCCCTGGACGGCGCGCTGCAACCGGTCACCCACCCGGTCGAGAACGGTGGCCTGTTCGATCTTCGTCAGTAGTTCGCGCACCCGTTCCGACTTCCCGGCAGGAGAGCCCCCAAACCGGACGCCCCGGAATTCCCTCGCACGACCTCCCCGCTGGATATACTCGGGCGGCTGGTCGTATATAGGGAGCCGCGATGACCAAGATCCTGGTGGATGTCGACGACGAGGCGCTGGCGGATGCCGCCGAGGCGTTCGGCACGAAGACCAAGAAGGACACGGTGAACGTCGCTCTCCGCGAGGGCGCGGCGAGACTGCGCCGCGCCCGAGCGCTGGCGGACCTGGCCGAGCGCGGGCAGGCCGGTGACTTCGACGAACTGCTCGACAAGGGCGCCTACCGCTCGTGAAACTGGCCGACTATCTGATCGACACCAGCGCCCTCGTCCGGCTCCTGCGCGATCCCGACGTGCTGGCCCGCTGGGAACCACAGGTGACAGCGGGCCTGCTCGCCGTGTGCCCGCTGGTCGAGCTGGAATTCCTCCACACCGCCCGGTCGGTCGCCGACCGGACGCGCCTGACGGAGCAGCTCCGGGCCGCCTTCGGCTCGGTGGTCATGCCGGACCGGATCTACGAACGCGCCGCCGAGATCCAGGCCGAGCTGACCGCGCGGGGCACGCACCGCTCGGCGGGCGCCGTCGACCTGCTCATCGCCGCCACCGCCGAATACCACGGCCTCTCGCTGCTGCACTACGACCGGGACTTCGACCAGGTCGGCGCCGTCACCGGCCGGCCGATGCGCTGGCTGACCCGACCCGGCACGATCAAATAGGCCGTAGCCACGGCAGCGCCGTCGCGGGCATGCTGGTCCCATGGGGGTACGCGTCGAGCACGCCGGTGCCGTGACCACTGTGATCCTGGACCGGCCCGAGGCGCGTAACGCCGTGGACGGGCCGACCGCACGAGCCCTGGCCGACGCGTTCCACGCGTTCGACGCCGACCCGGACGCGGCGGTCGCCGTGCTCTGGGGCGCGGGCGGCACGTTCTGCTCCGGCGCCGACCTCAAGGCCGTCGGCACGCCGCGCGGCAACCGCGTCGAGCCCGACGGCGACGGGCCGATGGGGCCCACCCGGTTGCGGCTGTCCAAGCCGGTGATCGCCGCGATCTCCGGGTACGCGGTGGCGGGCGGGCTGGAGCTGGCGCTCTGGTGCGATCTGCGGGTTGCCGAGTCGGACGCGACGCTCGGCGTGTTCTGCCGCCGGTGGGGCGTACCGCTGATCGACGGCGGGACGGTCCGGCTGCCCCGGCTGATCGGGGAGAGCCGCGCGATGGACCTGATCCTCACCGGCCGGCCGGTGGGCGCCGACGAGGCGTACGCGATGGGTCTGGTCAACCGGCTGGTCGCGCCGGGTGAGGCCCGCGCGGCGGCCGAGGAACTGGCCGCCGCGATCGCCCGGTCTCCGCAGACGTGCCTGCGCAACGACCGGGCGGCGGTGCTGGACGGCGCGGGGCTGCCCGAGCCGGAGGCGATGGCGACCGAGCTGGCCTACGGCCTGGAGTCGCTGGCGGTGGACGGGGTACGCGGTGCCGGCCGGTTCGCCGACGGGGCCGGCCGGCACGGTGCGCCGGCCGGCTGAGGCGTCACTTCAGCGCGCGCAGGGCGTCGGAGACGGCGCGGTGGAACGTCGGGTACGCGTAGATCATGTGCCGGAGCTGGCTGATCGGCACCGCCGCGTGCACCGCCACGACGAGCGCGGAGAGCACCTCGCCGCCGGCCGGTCCGGCCGAAGTGGCGCCGACGAGGACGCCCTGGTCGGCGTCGGCGATCAGCTTGATGAACCCGGCGTTGCCGGTCTTGTGGATCCAGCCGCGGGCCGACGAGGTGAGGTCGGCGTATCCGACCTGGACGTTGACGCCGCGCTCGCGGGCCTGCTGCTCGGTGAGGCCGACCGCGCCGACCTCGGGGTCGGTGAACGTGACCCGGGGCAGCGCCCGGTAGTCGGCGACCGGGACGCTGCCCGGCGCGGCAGTCGACCCGCCCGCGCTCATCGCGCCGCCGACCGAACTGACCACCCCGGCCGCGCCGCCGACGACACTCGCGGTGCCGCTGGCGTCCGGGCCGCCCTTGGTACGCCGCATGTGGTCGAGCACGTCCGCCACCACGATGCCGGCCTGGTACATGGCGATGTGGGTGAACGCGCCCTCGCCGGTGAGGTCGCCGACCGCCCAGATCCCCTCGGTGACGTGCATCCGGTCGTTCACCGGCAGGTAGCGCTGCCCGGCGTCCACCCCGACGGTGTCCAGGCCCAGCTCCTCCAGGTGTGCCTTGCGGCCGGTCACCACGAGCAGCTTCTCGCCGGTGAACTCGGCGCCGTCGGCGTACACGGTGAACGCACCGCCGTCGTGGCCGACCCGGCCGGCCTTGACCCCGGTGTGGATCTCCATCCCGTCGGCGCGCAGCGCGTCGGCGGCGAGCGCGGACGCCTCCGGCTCCTCGACCGCGAGCACCCGGTCGGCCGCCTCGATCACCGTCACCCGCACGCCGAACCGGGCGAAGACCTGTGCCAGTTCCAGCCCGATCGCGCCGCCGCCGAGCACCAGCAGCGACGCGGGCAGTTCCTCCACCTCGATGGCCTGGTGATTGGTCCAGTACGGCGTGTCGGCCAGCCCGTCGATCGGCGGGACCGAGGGCCGGGTGCCGGTACCGAGCACCACGCCGTAGCGCGCCTGGAACACCTGGTCGCCGACGCGTACCCGGTTCGGGCCGTCGAGCCGTCCGCTGCCCCTGACGAACCGGCCGCCCTTGCCGGTGAACCGGTCCACCGCCACCTTGTCGTCCCAGGTGTCGGTGGCCTCGGCCCGGATCCGCTTCGCCACCGGTGCCCAGTCGGGCCGCACCTGGGCGGACCCCGCCAGCTCGTTGACCCGGTGCGCCTCGGCCAGCGCGTTCGCCGCCCGGATCATCATCTTGCTGGGCACGCACCCCCAGTAGGGGCATTCGCCGCCGACCAGATCCCGTTCGATGCCGACCACGGTGAGGCCGGCCTCGGCGAGCCGCCCGGCCACCTCCTCGCCGCCGACTCCGAGCCCGACCACCACTACGTCCACCAGTTCCGGCTCCGCCATTCCGCAAGCATTCCGCACCTTCGGGACACCGACCACCGCACCGGGCCGGAATTCCCGCGCTCGTCACGAACGCGACCGCCTACCGTGGCCGCATGCACACGCGCTTCACCCCGGTCCGGGACTGCTTCCACGACCTGTTCGCCACCGGCCGGGAGACGGGCGCGTCGCTGGCGGCGTGGCACGGCGACGTACCGGTGATCGAGCTGGTGGGCGGCACCACCGCGGCGGTCCCGCCCGGCGTGGTCGTACCGGTTTCCGGGGCGGACCGGCCGTGGCGGCCGGACACGCTCGTCGACGTCTACTCGGTCGGCAAGCCGGTGGTCGCGCTCTGTCTGCTGCTGCTCGTCGACCGGGGCCGGGTCGACCTGGACGCGCCGGTCTCGGCGTACTGGCCGGAGTTCCGCACCCCGGCCACCGTCCGGCACGTGCTCGCCCACACCGCCGGGCTGCCCGCCTTCCCGGTGCCCCGGCCCGCCGCCGCCGTCGCCGACTGGGATCTGCTCTGCGCCGACCTGGCCGCCGCCGACCCCGAGTGGACGCCGGGCGCCGTCGCGGCCGAGCACGCCTGGACGTACGGGCACCTGGTGGGCGAGATGGTCCGCCGGGTGGACGGACGCTCGGTGGGCCGGTTCCTTGCCGAGGAGATCGCCGGACCGTGGCGCCTGGACGTCGCCTTCGGACTGGACGAGGCCGGCCGGCGGCGGTGCGCCGACCTGTCGTACGCCGATCCGGCCTGGCCGGACGCGATGCGCGGCGAGCCGGGCTCGTTGCGGGCGCGGGCGCTGGACAACCCGCCGGGCGGGCGCGACGTCGCGATGGTGAACAGCGACCTCTGGCGGGCCGCCGAGATCCCGGCGGCGAACCTGCACGCCACCGCCGCCGGGCTCGCCCGGCTGTACGCGGGCCTGCTCGCCGGCGGCACGCTGGACGGGGTACGCCTGTTCAGTCCGGAACTGGTCGCGGAGGCGACGCGGGTGCAGTACAGCGGGCCGGACCTGCTGCTGGACCGACCGGTGGACTGGACGCTCGGCATGCAGTGGGAGCCGGACGGCAGCTGGGGCATGGGCGGGATCGGCGGCAGCAGCGCCTGGGCCGACCCGGAGCGCGGTTACACCTTCGCGTACGCGACCGCCCGGCTGGCCGACCACGATCGGGTGGAGGACCTGGTCGAGGCGCTGCACTCCTGTCTCTGACGGGCCGTCACGCTCGGTAATTGCAGGGCGTCATCACGCAGCGCATTCGGCCGGCCGGGCAGCCTGGACTCCCCTTTCCGCCTTTGCTCTGCAGCCATCGGCGCAGCATCGCGTTGAGCAGGGGTTTCGTCGCAGGTCCGAAAACCGCGCGAGGCGCTTTCGGCCACGTTCCGCAACCGGTGCGGATATGGCTGCAGAGCAAAGGGGGCCAGAGGTGAACGACGCCGGCAGGCAAGCGATCACCGAGGGTAACCGATGGAGGCGGCCTGCGACGCGCGGGAGGTCTGCGCCGGCGGCGTTCGTGACCGTGCGCGGGCGACGCATCTGGCGCGACCGCCCGCGCGTCCCCGCAAGCCGGCGCGCGGCGGGTCGGCGGGTCGGCGGGCGGCGGCGGGGCGAGGCGGCGGGGCGGCGTGCGGCGAGGCGGCGGGCGGCGAGGCGGCGGCGTGCGTGACCGTGCGCGGGCGACGCATCTGGCGCGACCGCCCGCGCGTCCACGCAAGCCGGCGCGCGGCGGGCGGCTTCAGCGGAGCCAGACCGGGTCGGTGCCCGGCACCTCCAGCGGTGGCGGGTAGTCGAGCGTGCGGCGTACCTCGCCTGGAAGCCGCCACGGCTGGTGGACCGCCTTGCCCGCCACCGACGCAAGCTCCGGCACCCAGCGCCGCACGTACGCGCCGTCGGGGTCGTAGCGCTCGGCCTGCCGTACCGGGTTGAAGCCGCGGTACGGCCGGGTGTCGTTGCCGGTGCCGGCCACCCACTGCCAGTTGCCCGAGTTGTTGACCCGGTCGCCGTCGAGCAGCCGGCGGAAGAAGACCTCCAGGCCGGGCCGCCAGTCCAGTCCGAGGTGCTTGGTCAGATAGCCGGCGGTGATCAGCCGCGCCCGGTTGTGCATCCACCCCTCGGCGCGCAACTGGCGCATGCCGGCGTCCACGATCGGCATGCCGGTACGCCCCTCGGTCCAGGCGTCGAGCGCGTGCGCGTCTTCGCGCCACTCCTCGCGGGCGCCGCGCCGGTAGGCGACAGTGGACAGGTCGGGGAAACCGGCCACCACCTGGTGGTAGAAGTCGCGCCAGCAGAGCTGCCGGACGAAGGGTCCGTCCCGGTCACCCGCCCGGTTCGCCACAGTCAGCGGCGACACGCAGCCGAAGCGCAGGTACGGGCTGAGCCGCGAGGTCTCGTCGCCGGCCATGTCGTCGTGGATGTCGTCGTACCGATGGAGGGTGGGCAGCCAGGCGGTGAGCCGGCGCCTGGCGACGGCCTCGCCGCCGATGGCGGCATCCGGGCTGTCGCCAGTCGGCGGGTCCGGCAGGCGGCCGGGGTCGACGCCGTCGGGCAGCCGGACCCGCTTCGGCGCGGCCAGCTCGTCCCGCCACCGGGCGCCCTGCCAGGCGCGGAAGTAGGGGCTGAAGACGCGGTAGTGGTCGCCGCCGCCGGGGCGCAGCGCGCCGGGCTCGACGACGGTCAGGCCGGGGAACAGGCGCAGGAACATCCGGTGCCGCTCGCACTCGGCGCGCAGCCGGCGTTCCCGGCGGTGTGCGTAGCGGCTGACATCGGCCGAGAGCCCGACGCCCTCGGCGCCCACCTTCCGGGCCAGCTCGATTGTTTCGGCCACCGGGTCGCCGCGCCGGATCACCAGGTCCCCGCCGCGTCTGCGGAGCGCCTCACGCAGGTCGGCCAGGCTCTGATGCAGGAACCGGGTGCGGTTCGGCGAGAGCCTCTGCAACGCCGGATCGAGCACGTAGAGCGGCACCACCCGGTCGAACGCGGAGCAGGCGGCGGCGAGCGCCGGGTGGTCGTGCACCCGCAGGTCACGGGTGAACAGCACGACCGCCGTGCGGCCGGTCATCCGGCCAGGGCCGGTTCCAGTGCCGGGCCGGGCACCCGCACCGGCGTGCCCGACGGGGTGAGCAGCGCCCGCGCGGCCACCGCCATCCGGCGCCGCTGCGGCACCAGGGCCCGGCGGACGAAGACGTCGTAGTCCTGCGCGGCCACCTCGTCGAGGATGCCGCCGTAGAGCGCGTACGCGGTGCGCATGCACGCCTGCGAGGCGGGGTGGAGCAGCGGGATGCCGGGCGCGGCGGCCACGTAGTGGGCCTGGGCGCGGGTCACCTCGTACTCGATCAGCTCGCGGATGCGCGGCGTGGTGCGGCCGGCGGCCTTGGCGGCGAGCAGGTCGTCGCGGGTGAGGTCGAACTTGGCCAGGTCCTCGTCGGGCAGGTAGGTCCGGCCCCGGTCGAGGTCCTCGGCGACATCGCGGATGAAGTTGGTGAGCTGGAACGCGAAGCCGAGCTGGCGGGCGGGCTCGCGGGCGGCGGCCGGGTCGGAGCTGCCGAGGATCGGCAGCATCATGGTGCCGATGACCGCGGCCGAGCCCTCCATGTAGTCGAGCAGGTCGTCGTAGGTCGGGTACGACATGACCGTCAGGTCCATCGCCATGCTGCGCAGGAACGACGCGAAGTCGTCGCGGTCCAGGTCGAACACGGCGATGGTGTGCAGCACCGCGGGGAGCAGCGGGTCGTCGACCGACGCGCCGTGCAGCCCGGCGACGAATCGATCCGACCACTCGCGCAGCCGGGCCGCGCGCTCGGCCGGCGGCAGGTCCTCGGTGCGGTCGACGATCTCGTCCGCGTAGCGGGTGAAGCCGTACAAGGCGTGCACATGCCGCCGTTTCCAGGCGGGAAGCAGCCGGGTGGCGAGATAGTAGGTACGGCCGTGACGCCGGTGCAGCTCGCGGCAACGGTCATAGGCAGCGGTCAGATCCGTGTCCATCGGCCCTCCTCAGTTTCGACGCAGCAATCGACGCAACTCGTAACCCTAGGGTACGCTCGCCCACATGGCCAACGACGCAGTTGCGGGTAATGCGCTCCGCGTCGCGCCGGCTCAGCCCGGGGCGACGGACGATCCGGTCCGCGGCGTACTGGCCGCGTTCACGAAAGACCTGATCAAAGGGGTCGATGAGACGCTGGTGGCGTTCCTGGCCGCGGAAGTCGACTCGCTCACCGAGATCGACGCAGCGATGGGTGGTTTCGCCGCGACGGCACGCGACAGCGTGCTGGCCGGCGGCAAGCGGGTCCGCCCCACGTTCGCGTACTGGGGATGGCGAGGTGTGGTCGGCGGTGAGGAACCGCTGTGCTCGGTGCTCCCCGCGCTGTCCGCGCTGGAACTGCTGCACACGTTCGCGCTTGTGCACGACGACGTGATGGACGCCTCCGACACGCGGCGAGGGCTGCCCACCGCGCACCGGGCCGCGGCCGCCCGGCACCGGGCCGCCGGGCACACCGGCGACCCCGACCGGTACGGCGAAGCCGTCGCCGTCCTCATCGGCGACCTGTGCATGGTGTGGGCCGACCGGCTCATGGCACACGCGGCGGTCCCGGCGGACCGGCTGCTCGACGTACGCCGCTGCTACGACCAGATGCGGGTGGAGACGGTCGCCGGGCAGTTCCTGGACGTACTCGGCGAGAACGACTCGGCGAACTGGACCGTCGACCGGGCGCTACGGGTGGCCCGCTACAAGACGGCCAGCTACACCGTCCAGCGTCCGCTGCTGTTCGGCGCCTGCCTGGCCGGCGCCGACGCGGACGGCCCGCTCATCGCCGCGTACACCCGGTACGGGCTGGCCGTCGGCGAGGCGTTCCAGCTCCGCGACGACCTGCTGGGCGTCTACGGCGACCCGGAGACCACCGGCAAGCCGGCCGGGGACGACCTGCGTACCGGCAAGCCGACCGCGCTGCTGATGCTGGCCCGGCAACTCGCCGACCCGGCGCAGCGCCGCGTCCTGGAGCGGGCCGGCTCGGTCACGTCGGCACACGAGGTGGACCGGCTGGCCGACGTGGTCCGGGACACCGGGGCCGCGGCCCGGGTGGAACGGATGATCTCCGAGCGGGTGACCGAGGCGCTCGCCGCGCTCGGCACCGCACCGATCGACGAGACCGCGCGCACCGCGCTGACCGGCCTCGCCACCGCTGCCACGGCGCGGCGGGCATGATGAGCAACTTCGCGAGCAAGGGGGCCGGAATGCGTACCGTCAAGGGACGGACCGACCGGGTGGTCGTGGTCGGCGCCGGGCTGGGTGGGCTGGCCTGCGCGCTGCACCTGGCCGGCAGTGGCCGGCAGGTGACAGTGCTGGAACGCGAGCCGGTGCCGGGCGGACGCGCCGGGCGGCTGAGCGTCGACGGGTACGAGTTCGACACCGGCCCGACCGTCCTCACCATGCCCGACCTGATCGCCGAGGCGCTCGGCGCGGTGGGCGAGGAGCTGACCGACTGGCTCGACCTGACCCCGCTCGACCCGGCGTACCGCGCCTACTACCCGGACGGGTCGACGCTCGACGTCATCACCGACACCACCCGGATGGCGGCCGAGATCGCCCGCGTCTGCGGTCCCCGGGAGGCGGACGGCTACCTGCGTTTCGTCGACTACGCCCGCAACCTGTGGCAGTGGGAACGGGCCGACTTCATCGAGCGCAACCTCGACGCGCCGACCGACCTGCTCACCGGCAACCTGCTGAAGCTGTTCGCGAGCGGCGCCTTCCGGCGGCTCCAGACGAAGATCAACCAATTCTTCCGCGACCCGCGTACCCAGCGGATCTTCTCCTTCCAGGCCATGTACGCGGGCCTGTCGCCGCACGACGCGCTGGCCATCTACGCGGTCATCGCGTACCTCGACTCGGTGGCCGGGGTGTGCTTCCCGCGCGGCGGCATCCACGCGGTCTCGCGCGGCATGGCCGGCGCGGCCGAGAAGCACGGCGTGCAGATCCGGTACGGCACCACGGTGACCCGGGTGGAGACCGCCAACGGCCGCGCGACCGGCGTCGTCACCGCGGACGGCGACTTCGTCCCCGCCGACACGGTCGTGCTCAACCCTGACCTGCCGGTCGCCTACCAGGACCTGCTGCCGCCCAGCCGCCAGCGCAAGCTCACCTACTCGCCGTCCTGCGTGGTGCTGCACATCGGTTCGACGCAGGGCTATGGCAAGATCGCCCACCACAACATTCACTTCGGGCGGTCCTGGAAGGGCACGTTCGACGAGGTGATCCGCCGAGGCGAGCTGATGACCGACCCGTCGCTGCTGGTGACGAACCCGAGCCGCACCGACCCGTCGGTGGCGCCGGCCGGCAAGCACACCTACTACGTGCTGGCGCCGGTGCCGAACCTGGAGCGCGCGCCGTTCGACTGGACGGGCGACCTCACCCAGCGGTACGCCGACCAGCTCGTGAGCACGCTCGAGGAGCGCGGCTACGTCGGCTTCGGCGACGGCATCGAGGTGATGCGGGCGGTCACCCCGGCCGACTGGGCGGCGCAGGGCATGGCCGCCGGCACCCCGTTCGCCGCCGCGCACAGCCTCTTCCAGACCGGCCCGTTCCGCCCCTCCAACCTGCACCGGACGCTGGACAACGTGGTGTTCGTCGGCTCCGGCACGCAGCCGGGCGTCGGGGTGCCGATGGTGCTGATCAGCGGCAAGATCGCCGCCACCCGGATCAACGGGACGATGTCGTGAGCGAGCGGGAGACACATCTCGTCGAGCTGGTCGGCGACGACGGCCGGGTGCTCGGCGAGACCACAGTGGCGAGCGCCCACCAGCCACCCGGGCGGCTGCACCGTGCCTTCTCGGTGCTCCTCGTCGACCCCGAGGGGCGGGTGCTGTTGCAGCAGCGGGCCGCGGTCAAGACGCGGTTCCCGCTGCGCTGGGCGAACTCCTGCTGCGGGCACCCGCTGCCCGGCCAGTCGCCGGCCGAGGCCGCCAACCGGCGGCTCGCCGAGGAACTCGGCGTCGACCCGGTCGACCTCACCGAGGTCGGCGTCTACCTCTACTACGCCGAGGACCCGGCGACCGGACGGGTCGAGTTCGAGTACGACCACGTGC
Organism: Micromonospora sp. CA-248089; assembly: GCF_050948515.1. Lineage (NCBI taxonomy): Bacteria > Bacillati > Actinomycetota > Actinomycetes > Micromonosporales > Micromonosporaceae > Micromonospora > Micromonospora sp. CA-248089. The sequence continues at coordinate 227,190 of NZ_CP192016.1, read as the reverse complement.
TGCGCGCCGACGTACCCGCCGACCTGGTGACACGGCCCGACCCGGACGAGGTGGCCGACCTGCGCTGGGTCGACCCCGGCGCGGTGGTGGCCGACCTGGACGCCCACCCCCGCGAGTACGCCCCGTGGCTCGGCGGCGTGGTCAACCGGCTGCTGCACCCGACCGACGCGTCCCGGCCGGGCGTACCGGCCACCGAGGCACCGGAGCGGTCGGGTGGCCGATGAGGCGCTGAGCGCGGGGGCCGTCGCACGCCGACTGGGCGTGGCGGTCACCACGCTGCGTACCTGGCACCAGCGCTACGGTCTCGGTCCCAGCGAGCACGTACCGGGCCATCACCGGCGGTACACGCCGGCCGACCTCGCCCGCCTGGAGATCATGCGCCGGCTGACCACCGAGGGGGTGGCGCCCGCCGAGGCGGCCCGCTGGGCGCGGCAGGCACCGGCCGTGCTGCCGCCCGAGCGGCTCGGCCTCAAGGCACGGGTCTCGACGGTACGCGACGGGGGCGGCACCACCATCCCGGTCGGCCGGGCCGGACCGGCGGCGCGCGGGCTGGCCCGTGCCGCCATGCGACTGGACTCGGTGACCATCGGCCGGACCATCGCCGACGCGCTGGCGGCCGACGGCGTGGTGGCGACCTGGGAGGGTCTGCTGCGCCCGGTGCTCGCCGGCATCGGGGAGCGGCACGCCGCCACCTCCGCGCTGATCGAGGTGGAACACCTCATGTCCCGGTGCGTCTCCGAGGCGTTCGCCACAGTGGCGCAGTCCCATCCGACCAGCGGCCCGCCCCGGATCCTGCTCTCCTGCGCCGACGAGGAGCAGCACTCCCTGCCGCTGGAGGCGCTCGCCGCCGCGCTGGCCGAGGTCGGTGTGAGTTACCGCATGCTCGGCGCCCGCGTACCGGTGCCGGCCCTGGTCGAGGCGGTCAACCGGACCGGACCGGCGGCGGTGGTGCTGTGGTCGCACATCCGCGCGACGGCCGACCCGTGCCAGCTCACCGCGCTGCTGGCGGTACCGCGCCGGCCGCTGCTGGTGCTCGCCGCCGGGCCCGGCTGGCGGGCCGACTCGCTGCCGGCCGGGGTGGTTCGGCCGGTGGACCTGGCCGAGGCGTTGTCGCTGGCCGTGGCGGTACGGGACTCGCTGGACCAGTCGACGACGAGCTGAGCCCCTCTCCCGTTCCGGGTCGACGTCCACTACGGTCGGAAAGTCCGTCTGACCCCGACCCCTCCGGGAGCGACGAATGCGTCCACGCGCCCTGTCGGCGCTCGCCCTGGGCCTGGTGCTCCTCGTCACCGGCTGCGGCGAACCCGGCAAGTCACCCGAGAAGGCCGCCGCACCGCCGTCGGCCTCGGCGTCGCCGTCCCCGACGCCGGTGACGAAGCCCTCACCGACCACCACCCCCGCGAAGCCGAAGCTGCGCCCGGTGCCGAAGAAGCTGCCGGCGGGCCTGCACCGGGCCAGCGGGAGCAACGGCGTGGCGCTCACCTTCGACGACGGTCCGGATCCCCGCTTCACCCCGCAGATCCTGGCCCAGCTCCGGGCGGCCCGCGTGAAGGCCACCTTCTGCGTCGTCGGCAAGCAGGCCAAGCGCTACCCGGAGCTGGTGGCCCGGATCGTCCGGGAGGGGCACCAGCTCTGCAACCACAGCTGGCACCACGACGTGAACCTGGGCCGGCGGTCCGCCGCCGAGATCCGATCCGACCTGGAACGGACGAACGAGGCCATTCACGCCGCCGCGCCGAAGGCGCCGATCACCTGGTTCCGCCAGCCCGGCGGCCGCTGGACGGCCGAGGAGGTCGTGGTCGCCAAGCAGATGGGCCTGCGCCCGCTGCACTGGAGCGTGGACCCGCAGGACTGGGACCACCCGCCGGCGAAGACGATCATCAAGCGGGTGAAGGGGGCCACCCGGCACGGTTCGGTCGTGCTGATGCACGACGCGGGCGGCGACCGGGCCCAGACGATGGCGGCGTGCCGGCACCTGATTCCGGACATCAAGCGCCGGTTCGGCATCGCCCTACCGCGCTGACCTGCGGTTTTGTCCGGCTCCACGGTCATGCCCATACCGGTTTGGCCGTCCGTGCAGGCATGACATATGCTTCTCCTGCCTCCGGCGGGGCCGGATGGGAGCAAGTCCGCTTGAAGTTGCGAGTGTGCAATGATGGCGGGGCCGCCCTCATCGTCTAGCGGCCCAGGACGCCGCCCTTTCAAGGCGGTAGCACGGGTTCGAATCCCGTTGGGGGCACGGTCCGGCTCGCGCCGGATGCAACACCAGCCAGGTCCTGTGGAGCAGTTGGAGTGCTCGCCGCCCTGTCAAGGCGGAGGTCGCGGGTTCAAGTCCCGTCAGGACCGCAAGCGCTGACGCCGCGCAGCTCGATGCGCGGCGTTCTGCGTATCGGCCCGTGCGGTAGCATGTGCCGAGCACCACGGCCAGGTAGCTCAGTTGGTACGAGCGTCCGACTGAAAATCGGAAGGTCGGCGGTTCGACCCCGCCCCTGGCCACATAGCCTTTCGCCGGGCTACAGGAACGCCGACCAGCGGGAACGCAGGTCGGCGTTCTGCTTTTCAGCCCAGGTGGGCCGCCTCCGCCCGCAGATGCTCGAGAAACTGCGTGACCGTCGGCGACGGCGTCCTGCCCCGCACGGTCGCCGCGAATATCTGCCGTACCGACTCGTCGTCCGGATGCAGGCGTAGCAGGGCGATGTCCGGTGGGGTTCCGCGTACCGCCAGGGCCGGGACCAGAGCCACCCCCAACCCGGCGGCGACGCATCCCAGCTTGCCGGTCCACTCGGCCGCGACGATGTCGATGCGCGGTGAGAAGCCGCTGGGCAGGCTTGCCCGGAGCAGGCTGTTCTCCGCGGTGGCCGAGCCCACGACGAACGCGTCCTGGGCAAGGTCCGCCAGGCGCACCGAGCGGCGGTGCGCGAGCCGGTGGTCACGCGCGACCGCGACCAGGAGCCGCTCGTCGAGCAGATGTCGCAGGTCGAATCGTTCGCGGTCCAGCTCTCCTGTGGGCGAGGTGCTGACCACTGCCACATCCGCCTCCTCCGCGAGCAGGCGCTCCAGCAGCCGCGGCGTCACGCCCTCGACCAGCGACAGCGAGATCTCGGGATGGGACGAGCGGAACGACGCCATCGCCCGGGGTACGAGAGCCGCGACAGCGGTCGGGAAGGCACCCACACGCAGCCGCCCTCGGCCGAGCCCGCGCAGGTCCTCAAGGTCACGCCGGGCCGCGTCGAGCCGGTCGAGGACCGCCTCGGCGTGCGGGAGCAGCTCTCGTCCCTCCTCGGTCAGGGTGACGCCACGGGGCAGCCGGTCGAAGAGCCGAGCGCCGATGTCGGCCTCGAGCGCGGCGATCTGCCGGGAGACAGCCGATTGGGTGAAGCTGAGGGCGCGTGCGGCGGTGGTGATCGAGCCGTGCCGCGCGACGGTGCGGAACACCTCCAGCAGCTCAGTCTCCATGGCAGGCATGGTAATCACGCATGGCAGGCATGCGAGACATTCGTTGGTCGCATTGCTCTCACCGGCCTAGCGTTACGGCGTGAAGATCATCGCGGTTCTCGGGACAGGACACATGGGTACGCCGATCGCGCGTCGCCTCCTTGCCGGTGGCAACCGGGTCAGAGTGTGGAACCGCAGCCCGGAGCGTTCGGAGCCGCTCGCCGCGGTCGGCGCGACGGTGGCCGTGAGCCCGTCCGCCGCGGTCGACGGAGCCGACGTCGTCGTCGTCATGCTCGCCGACGCCGGCGCGGTCGAGACGGTGCTGTTCGGGCCGGACGGCGCCGCCACCGCGCTCCGGCCCGGGACGGTCGTGGTACAGATGTCGACGATCGGGCCGGACGAGGTACGAGCGGTGGCCGACCGGCTTCCTGCGGGCGCCTCCCTCCTCGACGCCCCCGTCGGCGGCAGCGTCAACGCCGCCGAGGCCGGCACGCTGGTGATCTTCGCGGGCGGCCCTGCCGATGCCGTGGAGAGTGCGGCTCCGGTGCTGGGGCGACTCGGGACGGTCCGCCACTGCGGTCCGATCGGCGCAGGCGCCGCCGTCAAGCTCGTCGCGAACACGGGCTTGGTGACTGCTGTCGCCGCGCTGCACGACGCGCTCGCTGTCGCCACGGCGCTCGGTGTCGACAGGCAGACCGCCCTCGACGTCCTCGGCCGTGGGGCCCTTGCCGGCGCGGTCGGACGGGCCACAGCCCCAAGCGCCTCGTTCGCAGTCGCGTTGGCGGCGAAGGACGCGCGGCTGGCGCTGCGCCGCCCGGCGCCGGCTCCCGTGCTGGAGGCCGCCCTCGACCTGATGCAGGCCGCGCCTGACCAGGACGCGGATCTCTCCTCCCTCGTCTCAGCCGATTTCCCGAAGGGATGCTGATGCGCCTCACCCTGGACAACCCCGCAGCCGTCGCGGCGCCGTTCGGCGACCGCTTCGCGCACGTCGCCCGGATCGATGTCGGCGGCGGCGCGCTGCTGATGCTCGCCGGACAGGTCGCCGTCGACGACGAGGGCAAGGTGGTGGCCCCCGGAGACCCTGGCGCCCAGGCCGAACGGATCTTCGAGATCGTGAGCGGCGTGCTCGCGGCGCACGGCGCGTGCTTCGACGACGTGCTGCACATCCGCACGTTCATGACGGACCTGGCTGACCTGCCGGCGTACGCGGCCGTCCGGCGCCGGATCTTCACGGGCACACCGCCGCCGGCGAGCACGACTGTCGAAATCAGCAAGCTCTTCCTACCGGGCGCTGTGCTCGAGGTCGAGGTCACGGCGGTGGTCCGGTCCCGCTAGGGCTCGGCGCTCAGGCGGCGTAGCTGAACCGTCGGGAAGGATCCCCACCGGCGGACACTCCGATGGGGATCCTTGCCGTATCCGGGTCAGACCGCGGCGGGCTGCTCGGCGGTGTCCGAGGCGCAGCAGGCGCTCTCGGTCACCTTCTCCAACTGCGGCGAGTCGGCCTTGACCGTGTAGACCTCCCACGGCTCGTCGCCGGGACCGCGCACCCACACCTTGTCCTGGAGCGCGTAGCAGCACTCGGTGTCGTTCTCCTCGAGCGTGATCAGGCCGGACTCGGTGAGCCGGCTGGTCGCGGCGTTCACCTCGTCGGTGGTGGCCACCTCGACCCCGAGGTGGTCCATCACCGTCGGCAGGCCGGGCTCACCTTCGAGGAGTACGAGCTTCAGCGGCGGGTTCTCCACCGCGAAGTTGGCGTAGCCGGGGCGGCGCTTCGCCGGCTCGACGCCGAACAGCTTGCTGTAGAAGGCGACGGAGCCTTCGAGGTCGGACACGCGCAGGGCGAGCTGGACGCGGGACATGTGAACTCCCTGTCTAGATGATTATCGAAGCAGGACCAACCTTGCCCCCTGTTTTGAAGTCTGTCAACCTAGAGGAATGTCGAAACAAGCGCTGCCGCTGGTGGACGTCAACGCGGTCGCCTGCTGCCCGCCGATGTCCGTACGCCCGATGGAGCCGGACCAGGCGGCGGTGGTGGCGCCGATGTTCAAGGCGCTCGGCGACCCGGTCCGGCTGCGCCTGATGTCGATGATCGCCTCGGCGCCGGAGATCTGCGTCTGCGACCTGACCCCGGCGTTCGACCTGTCCGGGCCGACCATCTCGCACCATCTCAAGGTGCTGCGGGACGCCAGGCTGGTCGACTCCGAGCGGCGCGGCACCTGGGTCTGGTACCGGGTACGCCCCGAGGTGTTCCGCCAGCTCGGCGCGCTGCTCCAGATCCCCGCCCACGACTCGTGACGCTCGCCCTGCCTCGGCGTGCCTCGGCGGAGTTCGCGGGCACCGCGCTGCTGGTCACCGCCGTGGTCGGCTCCGGCATCGCGGCCACCCGGCTCTCCCCGGCCGACACCGGGCTGCAACTGCTGGAGAACGCGATCGCCACCGCGCTCGCGCTGGGCGCGCTCATCCTGATCTTCGGCCCGGTGTCCGGCGCCCACTTCAACCCGGTGGTGTCCGCCGTCGACTGGTGGCTGGGCCGGCGCGCGGGAACCGGCCTCACCGGGCGGGACCTCGTCGCGTACGCCGTGGCGCAGGTCGGCGGCGCGATCACCGGAGCCGTCCTCGCCCACCTGATGTTCGGCCTGCCGGCCGTGACCTGGTCCCGCACCGCACGCGGCGGAGGCCACCTCCTGCTGGCCGAGGTGGTCGCCACCGCGGGCCTGGTGGTGCTGGTGTTCGCGCTCGCCCGGTCCGGCCGTACCGCCGCCGCGCCGGCCGCCGTCGGCGCCTGGATCGGCGCGGCCTACTGGTTCACGTCGTCGACCTCGTTCGCCAACCCCGCCGTCACCGTCGGCCGGGCCCTCACCGACACGTTCGCGGGCATCGCGCCCGCCTCGGTGCCCGGCTTCGTCGCCGCCCAACTGGCCGGCGGCGTGGTCGCCGTCGCCGCCCTCGCCCTCTGGTACCCGCACGCCGCCGACACCGCGGACGACGTGGTGGTACCGCACCTCACCCGGGAGACCGAAGCGCGATGAGTGACAAGCCGAGCGTCCTGTTCGTCTGCGTGCACAACGCCGGCCGCTCCCAGATGGCCGCCGCGTGGCTCCGCCATCTGGCGGGCGACTCCGTCGAGGTCCGCTCCGCCGGGAGCGAGCCCGCCGACCGGATCAACCCGGTCGCGGTCGAGGCCATGCGGGAGGTGGGCATCGACCTCGCCGGTCAGACGCCGGCCCGGCTGACCTGGGACGCCGCCGAGGCCGGCGACGTCATCGTCACCATGGGCTGCGGCGACGCCTGCCCGGTCTTCCCCGGGAAACGGTACGAGGACTGGAAACTCACCGACCCCGCCGGCCAGTCCCTCGACGTGGTGCGAGGCGTACGCGACGAGATCCGGGCCCGCGTCGAGGCCCTGCTCGCCGACCTCGGCCGCGATCTCAGCTGAAGCACGGACACCCGGTTGATCAAGGAGTTGGTGTCATCCAGGGCGGGTGAACCGGACACAAACTCCTTGATCACCGCGCTGAGGGTGGGCTGGGCGAGGGCGGGCGGGCGGGTTAGGGTTTGGGCGGGCGGCGGTTCTGGGTGGGGCTGCCCTGGATCGCCTCCCAGACGCTTCGGCCTGCCTGCCGGAGCGCCTGTCCGGCCTGTCCCGCCAGCTGCGCCGCCTCGGCTGCGGCGCTCGCCGGCTGGCCGGTTCGCTCCGAACCGCGGCCCTTCTCGCCGGACCGGTCGGCCGACGAGCCCGCGCCGGCGCCCCGCTCCGAGCCGGCAGCGCGCTCGGACTTCGCCTTGCTCTCCCGCCCGGCGCCAGGGGCCGGTGAGCCAGTGGGCGATGGTGACGGCTCCGGCGGCCGGGCACCTCCTGCCGGTGACGGCTTCGGCCGATCGCCACCAGCCGGTGGGGACTCCGTCCGGGCCGGGCGCTGGGGCGGTTCGGGTGCCTCGATCGGGCCGGACACCGCCGGCCCCGCCCGATCGACCACCTCACCGGCCGCCGGCGCCGCCCGATTGACCGCCGCCGGAGCGTTGCGCTCGACCACCTCGCCGGCCGCGGCCACCGTACGCCCGGTCTGGTCCACGACCGGCGCGGCGAGCCGGTGCACGTCGTCCAGGGCGACCCCGGCCGAGCGGGCCAGCGCGTCGATCAGCTGCGGGTTGCGGTCGATGGTGGTCAGCGCCCGGTCCAGGATCTGCACGAGCTTCTCCAGCCGCACCTTGAGCAGCGCCTCGGCGCTCACCCCGGTGATGTCCAGCTCGACGCCTTCCAGGTGCACCCGGACCCCGGCGTCGAGTTGGAGCAGATTGGCCAGCCGGGCGCGCAGCGACAGGTCGGCGTCGAGCCCGTCCACCGCGAGCCGGATCTCGTCGACGGTCAACTCCGGGACGTCGAGCAGGACGTCCGGCTCCGACTCGGGATCGACCGGCTTGGTAGGCGGCTCGTAGCCGGGGTCCGGCACTGGTTCGGTGGCTCGCCTGTCGCTCATGCGCTCCGCTCTCCCATCGGTCCGGTCGGCGGCGCTTACCCGCTTTCCGGTACGGCATCCGTCACCTGCCCCTGCCGGGCCTTGCACAGAGCGCCTGTACCGCCACTCAGTGTTGTCGGGAACCGGTGTTCCCGGTGTCCGGAAGCGGGCGGAACGGAAGCTGCGCACCGAGACATGAGCCGGTATGGTCCGGACCTATGGGACAGGAGATGGCCGATCCGGATGAGGTCCGGCAGGAATCCGACCGGTTCTCCCTCCGCAGCAATCTGCTCGCCCCGGCGTCCGCCGAGCGGGCGTACGCCGTGTTCACCGAAGCGCTCGCCGACTGGTGGGTGCGGGAGTACACCTGGTCCGGCCCGGAGGCGCTCGCCGCGATCGGCATCGAGCCCCGGGCGGGCGGCATGCTCTACGAGATCGGGCCGTACGGCTTTCGCAACGACTGGGGTCGCGTGCTGACCTGGGATCCGCCCCGGCGCCTGGTCTTCACCTGGCAGATCGGCCCGGACCGGGTGCCTGTGCCCGATCCGGCACGGGCCAGTGAGGTGGAGGTCCTGTTCCACGCCGACGGTCCGGAACAGACCCGGGTGGACGTCGAGCACCGTTACTTCGACCGGCACGGCACGGCGGCCGAGGGCTACCGCGAGGCGCTCACCGCGGGCTGGCACGAACTGCTCTGCCGCTACCTGGCGACCGTCGCCCGCACCGCCGCCTGACCGCGCCGAGGCGAGCGCCCGGGCCGGCAGGCCCCGCGGGCCCGGTCAGCCGCCGATGCCGGGCGCCGCGCCGGTTCCTCCCACGCCGGGGCCGCCGAGGTCGGCCCGGCGGCCGGCGTCCGCGCCGGAACCGAAGCCGCCGCCCGCCAGCCGTCGTCGCGGGGCGGTGCGCAACCGGGGGTACGCCTCGGCGACCCGGCGCTGGACGCGATCGGATCGGTCGGTCAGCACCAGTGCGGTCGAGGGTCCACCCGACTCCGCCACCGCCTTGCTCTCGGCCGCGCGCAGTCGTTCCGCGACGACGTACGCGAAGCCGGCCAGCCAGGTACGCCGGAACGCCGCCGGGTGCTCCCCAGCCGGTACGACAGCACCTGCCAACCCGTGCGCGGCCTGCACCAGCAGCGAGGTGAACAGCAGCTCTACCCGTTCCAGGTCGCTGGCGAAGCCGAACATGTGCATGACGAAACCGCTGCCCTCGCGGCGGCGTACGCATCGGCAGCGCAACGGTTCGGCGACCGACGCGAGCAGGCCGGCCTTGTCCCGGGCGTACGGCGCGACCACCTCGACGGTCCGGTCGCCCACCGGATCGGCGGCCGGGTCGCGTGCGGCGAGCAGCGCCCGGTCGACGCCGTAGCGGGCGATCAGCTCGGTGGCCTTGGCCATGAAGGCGGCCGACTCGGCGGGCGTGCAGGCCGGGTCCTCGGCCTGGGCGAGCAGCTTGCGCACCTTGCTGAGCATCGCCTCGGACATGCACCCACAGCTACCACAGCCGGGGCGTTGTGCCACGCGGCGGGGTTCAGTCCGACCGGCTGCGCAGCGTGGCGATTGTCGATCCGGCGAGGGTGAGCAGGCAGTCGGGCAGCAGGCCGTCGGCGGCCGCCGCCCCGAACAGCGCCTCGCCGGTGTCGGCGTCGTCGTTGGCGCACGCGCTGACGAAGCGGGCCACCCAGCGGGTGTCGTAGTCGGCCTGGTCGATGCCGGGGAAGTCGAGGGCGGCCCCGCCGGCCGGTGCGTCGTCGCCGAGCATGGTGGCGGCGAGGCACCACGCCACTCCGTACGCCCCGGCGAGGCCGGAGCGGTCCACCACCGCGTCGAACGTGCCCACCACGCCTGCGCCGTCCCCGGCGAGGGCCGAACGGAGCACGGCGGTCGCGTCGTCGAGCGTCTGCTGTGCTTCGTCGTTCACCCGCGGAACAGTATCGCCGGGGGTCAAGCCGTGACCCGCGAACAGCACTTTGACCACGCAGAGTGATACCCGCAGTCGGGGTGCCGACGGAGCCGACTCCACAGTCCCGCCTGCCGCGCGAGCACGCTAAGGTGCGCAGCGGACCTTCGCCGGAGGAAGGACGACCATGCTGAGAACACGCACGTCGCGCGCTGCCCTGTCCATGGCTTGCGCGGCGCTTCTGCTCGCCACGAGCGCCTGCGGGAGCGACGAGCCGGAGGAAACGCCTGCCACCCAGGTTCGCCTCTACGGCACCGACGGCAACATGCTCAATTCATACCCCACGGAGCTAAAGGACCGGGCGGACCTGGTGAACGGGATGAAGGGCACCACGCCCCTCACTCCGCTGGCCGACAGCTTCAAGGAGCGACTACTCGCCGTAGACCCGAAGCTGGGTGACTTCCTCTACTCCGCCGAGTCGTACGACGCGGTCGTGATCAGCGCGCTGGCCGCCCAGCTCGCCGGCACCACCGCGCCGGCCGAGATCGCCGAGCAGATCGTCGGGGTGACCACCGGCGGCGAGCGCTGCGACGACGTGTCGGCCTGCCTGGAGCTCGCCCGCGCCGGCCGTGACATCGAGTACCGGGGCGTGTCGCTGACCCGCGCCGGGTTCACCGACACCGGCGAGCCGGCCACCGCGAGCTACGGCACCATGCACTTCGACAACCAGAAGATCGACGACAGCAAGACCGAGTTCGTCGGTGCCGGTGAGGAGTCCGGGGCGAGCACCAAGACCCCGCCGCGGGGCCGCAAGCTGCGCGACGGGAAGGCGAAGGACGCCCCGCTGGTCCTCGGCGGGCTGCTGCCGAAGACCGGTGACCTGGCGCTGGCCAACCCGCCGCTGGCCGCCGGCGCGGCACTCGCGATCCGGGAGGTCAACGCCGCCGGTGGGGTGCTCGGTGAGCCGGTGAAGTGGATCGAGGGCGACGACGGCACCAACCCCGAGGTCGCCAAGGCCACTGTCGCCTCGCACGTCAGCAAGGGCGTCCACGTCATCATCGGCGCGGGCGGCTCCGGCATCTCGCGGGCCGTGCTGCCGGACGTGGTGGCCGCCGGCCGGATCCTGTTCTCCCCGTCGAACACCGACGCGGGGCTGAGCGCGGTGGACGACAAGGGCCTGTACTTCCGTACCGCCCCGCCGGACAGCCTCCAGGGTCGCGCGCTGGCCGACGTGATGCTCCGGGACGGGCCGCGCAAGATCGCCATCCTGGCCCGTAAGGACTCGTACGGCGAGGGCCTCCAGGAGAACGTCCGCTCGGAGCTGGAGAAGGCCGGCATCGGCGCGGACCGGATCAAGCTGCTCACCTACGAGCCGCCGGCCGACCCGAAGACGCCCGTCGACTTCAGCGGCACCGCCAAGGAGATCAAGGCGTTCGGGCCGGAGGCGCTGCTGCTCATCGGCTTCGCCGAGTCCGCGCCGGCGATCACCGCGCTGGACGACGCGGGAGTCGACATCAAGAACTGACGCGTACCGACGCGAAGGGCCGCACCGGGAACACCGGTGCGGCCCTCGTCGTCTGGCTCAGCGGGTCCGGCGCCGGTCCAGGAACTCGGTCATCCGCCGGTGCTTCTCCTCGTCCTCGAAGAGCACCGCCTGGCTCAGCAGGTCGAGCTGCGGGTGCGCGGCCGCCGGGGCGTCCACCGCCATCTTGGTCAGCCGCAGCGCCAGCGCGGAACCCTTCGCCATCTCGTCGAGCAGGCCGTGCGCGGTGGGCAGCAGCTCTGCCGGGTCGGCGACCACCCGGTTCACCAGCCCGATCCGCAGCGCCTCCTCGGCGTCCACCCGCCGGCCGGTGAACAGCAGTTCCTTGGCCCGGGCCTCACCGATCAGCGCCGGCAGCCGGTAGGTCGCGCCGGCGCCCGCCAGGATGCCCAGCCGCACCTCGGGCTGGCCGAACACCGCGCGGTCCGTGCACACCCGGAGATCGCAGGCGTACGCGAGTTCGGCGCCGCCGCCCAGCGCCGGCCCGTCGACTGCCGCCACGGTGGGCATCGGCAGGGCCCGGATCCGGGCGAAGACGCCCTGGTTGATGGCGGCCAACGCGTCCAGCCGGCCGCGCTCGCGGAGCTGGGCGATGTCGGCGCCCCCGGCGAAGATGCCCGCCGTCCCGCCGGTGAGCAACAGCAGCCGGGGACGCACCTCCAGGTCGGCGCAGACCGCGTGCAGCTCACCCACCAGGTCGGCGTCGATCGCGTTGCGCTTCTCCGGCCGGTCCAGCGTGACCACCAGCCGGTCCGGCAGCTCCTCGATCCGCAGCCCACTCACTGCGCCGGCCCTTCGTTCGCGACTGCGGGGCTCGCAAGCTCACTCCTCGCGCTCACTGCTTCACGCCGTCCTTCCAGGTGTAGAAGCCCTGACCCGACTTCTTGCCGAGCTTCCCGGCGGCGACCATCTCGACCAGCAGCGGCGGCGGCGCGAAACGGTCGCCGTACGCGGCCTGGAGCGTGCGCGCGATGTCGAGCCGCACGTCCAGCCCGACCAGGTCGGTCAGCTCCAGCGGGCCGATCGGGTGCCGGTAGCCGAGCACCATCGCCTTGTCGATGTCGGCCGGGCTCGCCACCTCGTCGGCCACCATCCGGATCGCCTCCAGGCCGAGCGTGACGCCGAGGCGGGAGGTGGCGAAGCCGGGCATGTCGCGTACGACGACGGGGTCCTTGCCCAGCCGGGCGGCGAGCGCGACGGCCGCCTCGGTGGTCTCCGGCGCGGTGGCCGGGCCGACCACGACCTCGAGCAGCGCCATCGCCCACACCGGATTGAAGAAGTGCAACCCGACGAAGCCGGCGGGCCGGTCCAGCCCGGCGGCCAGTTCGGCGATCGGGATACTGGACGTGTTGCTGCCCAGCAGCACCGGCCGGCGGCTCTCCGCCTCGCGCAGGACGGCGCGCTTGAGGTCGAGCCGCTCGGGCACCGCCTCCACGATCACGTCGGCGCCCTCGGCCACCTCGGCGAGTCCGGCCCGGAGCGTGACGCGCTCACGGTTGGCGGTGGCGGCCTCCTCGGTCAGCTTGCCGCGCCGCACCCCCCGGTCCCAGAGTTCGCCGAGCCGGCGCAGGGCCTCGGCGCCCCGGGCGGGGTCGACCTCGACCAGTTCGACCGCGTACCCGGCGCCGGCCGCCACGTACGCGATGCCGAGCCCCATGGTGCCGGCCCCGACGACCACAAAACGACCACTCATCGGTGTCCCCTCGCCGCGGCGGGGGCGCGCGGGGTCTCCGCCGCCGGGCCCGTCCGCTCGCTCGTTCCTGCGTGCGACCCTATGCAGGGCCGGGCCGCCGGGATGCGTGGGGGCGGAGCGGACGGGGTAAGGACGGCCGTCAACGCCGAAGGAAGGAACGAGATGAGCCAGGCACCGGAGAGCGCGGAGAACACCGAGACGGTCGAGACCCGCGGCGACGAGCGGGTGGACCTGCTCCGCGCGGACACCAACAACGACGGCAAGACCGACGTGTGGGTGGTGGACACCGACGGCGACGGCAAGGCCGACCTGTTCCAGTTCGACACCGACGGTGACGGCAAGGTGGACATCACCATGGTGGACATCGACGAGGACGGCACGCCGGACGAGGTGGTCGACGGCGACGGCGGGCTGCCCCCGGAGCAGACCACCCCCACCGTCCAGGTCTGAGCATGTAAGGAAGGGCCCCTTCTTAACGCCTAGGCGCTTGAAAGGGGCCCTTCCTAACGTCGCAGCTCCAGCGTGGCGAGGTAGTAGGGATGGTCGGTGTCGTCCACGTCGGCCAGTCGCCACGGAGAGCCGTCAACCAGCTCGGCGAACTCCTCCGGCGAGCAGACCAGGTAGTCGAACCACTCGGTGCCGAGCAGCCGGTAGCGCAACCGCAGCCGCAGTTGCCCGCCGAGCCGGCCCCGCTGCCGGTTGCGCTCGTGATAGGCGGTGTGCACCGGGTCGGTGGTCCCGTACGGGTCGGCGCCATGGGCGATCACCCGCGCGCCGGGGCGGGCCAGCGCGGCGAGCGCGGCGAGCATCGCCGGGGCGCGTTCCCGCCCCTCGAACAGTCCCAGGTTGTTTCCGAGCAGCAGGAACGTGTCGTACCGGTGGCCGTCGGCGGCGTGCTCGTCGACGGTGCCGTGCACCAGGTCGCGTACGCCCCGGTGCCGGCTGACCCGCAGCGCGCCGATGGACGTGTCCAGCCCGGTGACCGGTATACCCCGGTCCTGGAGGTGCAGCGCGATCCGGCCAGCGCCGACGCCGACGTCGAGCACGTGCCCGCGTACCCGGTCCACGGCCCGGTGGTCGTGCGGCTGCCACCGCTGCGGCGGGTCCAGGTAGTGCCCGGCGGGCGCGCCGTTGATCAGCCCGTCGTCGCGCTCGATGATCTCGATGACCGGGCGGGGCAGGCGACCGCCGGCCATCGGGCGCGGTCCGATCCCGGTGGCGACCGCGTACGCGTCGCGGATCATCTCGCCGAACACGTCGCCGATCTCGGGTTCCCCGGTCATGTGAGCACGCTATCCGGCGGTCGGCGGTGCCGTGGCGGCCGTATCCTTGGCGGCGTGACCGACCTGGACCGCCTGGCGGCGGAGAAGTACGTCCTGCTCACCACGTTCCGCAAGGACGGCCGGGCGGTGCCGACTCCGGTGTGGGCGGTACGCGACGGCGACGGGCTGGCGGTGTGGACGGTGGCCGACTCCGGCAAGGTGAAGCGCATCCGGCGCGACGGCCGGGTCACCGTGGCGCCGTGCGACGTACGCGGCCGGCCGCACGGCGAGGCGGTGCCGGGTCACGCGACGATCGCCGACCCGGAGAGCACGAACCGGGTCCGGGGGCTACTCAAGCAGAAGTACCGGCTGATCGGGCGGCTGAGCCTGCTCGGTAGCCGGCTGCGCCGGGGCGAGCGCGGCACGGTGGGGCTGCGGATCGTGCTGGACGGACCGGGCTCCGGACACGACTAAGGGCGGCGCCGTGACGGCACCGCCCTTGATCGGAACGCCGGAGAACGCCGGTTCGTCAGTCTCCCTGGCGCTGCTGGGGGATCTGCCCCTGCAGCAGGGCCCGAACCTCCGACTCGCGGTAGCGGCGGTGGCCACCAAGGGTCCGGATGGCACTGAGCTTGCCAGCCTTCGCCCACCGGGTCACCGTCTTCGGGTCGACACGGAACATCGACGCCACCTCGGCCGGTGTGAGTAGCGGCTCAGGTTCGTGCGTTCGCGATGCCATCGGGGTCACTCCTCCACATGTATAGACATCGGCCGGGGTCCCGCCGGCCGACGCGTCTCCCATGGTCCGGCTAGTCCCCGATGTCCGACATGGGCCGAACGGCTGAAGGTCCCTAGACGGACGGATGAACCATGCCCGATTTTTACTACTTTTATGCCGCAGAAAGTACCTTATTCGGACTCATGATCACGGTTCGTGACGCATCAGCTACGAGACACTCTCGTGTCCAAGGCCACTTAGCGGGGTAAACCGGGCGTCAGTTGCAGCGCTCCAGCAGCTGCACCGCGCGCCAGCGGGCGACCAGCTTGTCGTACGCGGCGGACGCCTCCTCGGCCTCGCCCCGGCCCAGTCCGGACAGTCCGGTGGCCACCAGATCGGTCGAGTCGTCGGCCTCGAGCGTCTCGTCCGGCAGAAGTTGCACCAGACCGCCGTAGTCCAGTTCGACCACCGAACGCGGGTGGAACTCCTCCAGCCACCGGGCCGCCTCCTCGACCGCCTCGGTGATCGGCGCCTCCCCGATCGACTTGCGCAGCACCGACAGCGCGCGCGACGCCCGGCGGCGCGCCTTGGAGATCTCGGTGCGGTAGCGCAGCGCCCGCCGCTCCGGCTCGGTCACCAGATGCCGCTCGCCGGCCTCGAACAGCACGAACCAGCGCAGCGGCACTCCCCAGGTGGCGATCTGCTCGTGCACCCGGGGCACCCCGTGCTCCAGCACCCGGGCCCCGCTGCGCCAGTCCTCCACCACGGCCCTCGCCTGCCCGGCGAGCACCGGCGGCACGAACGCGTCGGCGAGTACCGAGGGCACGCCGTCGCGGGCGCTCAGCGCCGCCTCGGCGACCCGGATACGCAGGTTCCAGGGGCAGACCAGCAGCGCGTCGTCGGACTCCAGGACGTACGCCTCGTCGGGCAGGTCCGGCAGCCGGGTCCAGCCGGCGCCGAGCGCCTCGATCACCGCGGTCCGCTGCCGCACCGGACCCTCCAGCGGAGCGATCGCGCGGCCCTCGCTGACGTACCGGCGCCAGTACGACTGCCGGTCCCGGTCGAAGGCGGTGAGCGGCTCGTACACGCGCAGGTATGAAGCGAAGAGCGACGGCACGGCGCGATCCTCCCACGAGACGGGACCGCCCGTCGCCGCCCTCGGGCCCGTGGCGTGACATGCGCGACAGTACGGTTCGGGCCGATATTAGGCTCTACGACACCGGCAGCATCCCGCCGGCGTGCCACCCGGGTTCCGCGCCCCACAAGGGCGCACACCGACACAGGAGTCAGCCATGGGCGTATTCGCCAGTACCGACGACCCCGTCTCCACGGGGCATGAGCAGGTCGTGTTCTGCCAGGACAAGCAGTCCGGCCTGAAGGCGATCATCGGGATCTACTCGACCGCGCTGGGCCCCGCGCTCGGCGGCACCCGGTTCTACCCGTACGCCAGCGAGGCCGACGCCCTCGCCGACGTGCTCGACCTCTCGCGCGGCATGGCCTACAAGAACGCCCTGGCGAACCTCGACCTCGGTGGTGGCAAGGCGGTCATCTGGGGTGACCCCGAGCAGATCAAGAGCGAAGCGCTGCTGCGCGCGTACGGCCGCTTCGTCGAGTCGCTGAACGGCCGCTACTACACCGCCTGCGACGTGGGCACCTACGTGGCGGACATGGACGTGATCGCCCGCGAGACCCGCTACGTGACCGGCCGCAGCGTGGAGCACGGCGGCGCCGGGGACTCCTCGATCCTCACCGCCTGGGGCGTGTTCCAGGGCATGCGGGCGGCAGCCGAGCACGTCTGGGGCAGCCCGACGCTGGCCGGCCGGCGGGTCGGCGTGGCCGGGCTGGGCAAGGTCGGCAAGTACCTGACCGCACACCTGCTCGACGACGGCGCCGAGGTCGTGGCGACCGACGTCAACCCGCGCGCCCAGGAGTGGGCGCGCACCACCCACCCGCAGGTCACCCTGGTCGACGACACCGAGGCGCTGGTCAGCTCCGACATCGACGTGTACGCGCCGTGCGCGCTCGGCGGCGCGCTGAACGACGACACCGTGCCGGTGCTGCGGGCGAAGGTTGTCACCGGGGCGGCGAACAACCAGCTCGCCCACCCGGGCATCGAGAAGGTGCTGGCCGACCGGGGCATCCTCTACACGCCGGACTACGTGGTGAACGCGGGCGGCGTGATCCAGGTCGCCGACGAGATCGAGGGCTTCAACTTCGACCGCGCCAAGCTGCGCGCGACCCGGATCTTCGACACCACCCGGCAGATCCTCCAGCTCGCCGACGACGAGGGCGTGCCGCCGGCGGTCGCCGCGGACCGGCTCGCCGAGCGGCGGATGGCCGAGGTCGGCCGGCTGCGCACGATCCATCTGCGGTGAAGCTCACTCCGGGGGCGGAGCGGCGCTCCACCCCCGGAGGCCGCGCGCGTTAAGCTGAATCTCGGGCTTGTTCGTACGCATTTGTCCGGTGTCACGGCCAGCCCCGGGCCTTACCCCTTACCCGGTACACTTTGTGACGGCGGGACCACAGCGACGCGCAGGTCCAGCCGACGGTGACCCGAGGTGCCGAACGATGGCATCCCCATGTACCGTAAGAGCCACGAGAGATGCCTGACGTCATCGGGGCCCGCCTTCGGGCTGCCCCGCATTCTGTGCGAGGGGGTCGAGCCATGGGGCGCGGCCGTGCTAAGGCCAAGCAGACGAAGGTGGCCCGGGAGTTGAAGTACCACTCCCCGAACACCGACCTAACCGCCTTGCAGCGCGAACTGGCGGGTAGTGGTAAGTCTGAGCACAACTTCGACGACGACTACAAAGAGTATGTCGACGACGATGACGAGGACCACGCGGACGACGACCCGGACACCTGGGCTCGTCCGACCCGCTGACCTCCGGTCACATCTGAGCACGCGGCAACCCCCGCGTGCTCACGCATGTGCTCTGCTGAGCCGGCTCACGACCGACGATCAGGGACCTGCCGGCGCTCCGGGCGTCCGCTCCGACGCGCCGGCAGGTCCTTGATCGCGGAACCGTCCCCTCAGCGCGGCCGGTTGTTCCAGTTGTAGAACGTCGGGATGTTCTCGAAGTGGTTCCACGCGCACACCGCGTTGGCGCCGTCGCCTCCCGGCACCTCCGCCCGCAGCAGCCGCGCCGCCTCCGCCTCACGGAGCAGAGCGGTAAGCCCCGCAGCGGCGTCCCGCACCCGGTCGGCAACCGCCTCCCGGTCGGTGTCACTGATGGTCTCGGGCATGCTCCAACACTCCCTCCAGTAGGCGGATCTTGCTGTTGCGGCAGTGCTCGGTCTCCGTACCGTCGAAACGCCCCAGCTCGAAGTAACGGTTGGCGGCGTGCCCACCGCCACAGAACCCGAAGTACGCGCAGGACGTCCGGCACGCCTCCACGCCGGTGAGGAACTCGTCCACCCACGGTGTGCCGGCCGCGCCGGCGAGGATGTCGCCCAGCGGCGTGGTGAGCACGTTTCCGCTGGCGAAGTCGCCGTACCGGGCGTCGGTGAAGCCGGCCAGCTCGGGCGAGAGCACCACCACCGAGCCGTCGTGCCCGACCGTCGGGATCGGGTCGAGGCTGCGGGGCAGCAGGTCGTCCGCGGTGCCGGCCAGCACCGCGCCCGCGTACCGCAGCGACCACTCCACCTCACGCAGATGGATCCGGGGATCCCGGCGCCAGGCCGCGACCAGCTCCGCCCAGAACCCGGTGACCGCGCCCTCGTCGCGCGCGTTCGTCCGCGTGTTGACGCCCTCGGTCTCCTCGATGTTGACGCCGAGCACGTCGCAGCCCAGGTCGAGGAAGTAGTCGTACAGTTCGGTCGCCAGGCCCGGCTCCGGCCGCGAGACCACCGCGAGCGCCGAGAAGGGCAGACCGTGGCGGCGCAGCGCCGCCACACCCGCCACGATCCGGTCGTACGCGGGCCGCCCGCCCCGGGTGACCCGCTCGCCGTTGCGCGCCCGCGGCCCGTCCACGCTGACGCTGACCCGCACCCCGTGCTCCGCGAAGAACGCGCACCAGGCGTCGTCGATCAGCGTGGCGTTCGTCTGCACGTGGTGCTCGACGTCCGGCCCGAAGGGCGCCAGCAGCGCGGCCAGGTGCTCCCGGCCGGCCGCGAGCGGCTCGCCGCCGTGCCAGACCACGGAGAAGCGACCGCCCACCGCCCACGGGTTCACCGACGCCGCCACCGCCTCGGCGACGGCCACCGGCATCCGCCTGTCGGCCGCCCGGAAGGGGAGATAGCAGTAGGCGCAGTCGAGGTTGCACAGCGTCGTCGGCTGCATCACCACGTACGACGGGACGGCGGCGATGCCCCGCATCCCTTCGGGCGCGCGCGCAGCCATCAGCACCTCCCCCGCCTGCCTGAAAACCGAACCTCCAGGCTAGGCCGCGGCGACCGCTCGGGTGAACCCCCGATCACGTGCCCGGCCGATCGGCGCAGGGTGATCAGCCTCGGGTGTGCTGTCCGACCATCTGCACGTTGCCGGACCCCTCGATGATCTCGCCGGCCTGCCAGGCGTCCACGCCCCGGCCGGTCAGGGTGGCCAGCGCGCGGTCGGCGTCCTCGGCGGAGACGATGGCGAACATGCCGACGCCCATGTTGAACGTGGCCTCCATCTCCGGGTCCTCGATCCGGCCCTTGGACTGGATCAGGTCGAAGATCGGCTGCGGCTTCCAGGTGGAGCGGTTGACCACGGCGTCGACGTTCTCGGGCAGCACCCGGACCAGGTTGCCGGGGATGCCGCCGCCGGTGACGTGGGCCAGCGCCCGCACCTCGGCCTCGGCGATCAGCTTGAGGCAGTCCTGCGCGTAGATCTTGGTCGGGGTGAGCAGCTCCTCGCCGAGCGTCCGCTGGCGGCCGAAGTCGTCGATCACCACGTCCAGCCGCATCCGGCCGGCGCCGAGCAGCACGTGCCGGACCAGGGAGTAGCCGTTGGAGTGCAGGCCGGACGAGCGCATCGCGATCACCACGTCGCCCACCTCGACCCGCTCCGGGCTGAGGATCTCGCTCTCCTCCACCACGCCGACGCCGGTGGCGGAGATGTCGTACTCGTCGGGGCGCAGCACGCCCGGGTGCTCGGCGGTCTCGCCACCGAGCAGCGCGCAGCCGGCGTACCGGCAGCCGTCCGCGATGCCGGCGCCGATCTCGGCGACCTTGTCCGGTACGACCTCGCCGGTGGCGATGTAGTCGAGCAGGAACAGCGGCTCGGCGCCGCAGGCCACCAGGTCGTCGACGACCATGGCGACCAGGTCGATGCCGACCGTGTCGTGGATGTCGAGCTGCTGGGCGATCACCAGCTTGGTGCCCACGCCGTCGGTCGAGGACGCCAGGATCGGGTTCTTGTACTTCTTCGTGTCCAGCCGGAACAGGCCGGCGAAGCCGCCCAGGTCACCCATGACCTCGGGGCGCCGGGTCTCCTTGACCTTGGACTTGAGCAGCTCGACAGCGCGGTCGCCCGCCTCGATCGACACCCCGGCGTCGGCGTACGAGACCGAGCGTTTGCGCTGCGTCCGGCCGGACCCCGCCGACCAGGGCTGGCGGTCGCCGCCGGCGCCCGTCGGGCTGGATCCTGCGCCGCTGCGCTCGGACACGTGCGTCACGGTTCTCCCCTTTGTGGTTCCCGCGAGCCCGGAGCGGCCGGACCCGCGTCGGTGGTGCTACGGGTGGTGGGTCGGTGTGGCGACGAGCGGACCGGTCGGCCCGGCCGCCTCGGCGGCGACCCGGCGTCCCACTCCTTCGAGCACGTGCTTGCCGATCAGGTTCCCGGCCGGCAGTTCGATCGGGTACTCCCCATCGAAGCACGCCCGGCAGAGCCGGCTCTTCGGCTGCTCGGTCGCGGCGATGAGACCGGGCAGCGATACGTAACCGAGCGAGTCGGCGCCGATGGACCGCCGGATGCCCTCGTTGTCCAGCCCGTTCGCGAGCAGCTCGGCGCGGGTGGCGAAGTCGATGCCGTAGAAGCAGGGCCAGCTGACCGGCGGCGAGGAGATCCGGACGTGGACCTCCAGTGCGCCCGCCTCGCGCAGCAGCCGGACGATCGCCCGCTGGGTGGTGCCCCGCACGATCGAGTCGTCCACCACGACCAGACGCTTGCCGCGGACGTTCTGCCGCAGCGGGTTCAGCTTCAGCCGGACGCCGAGCGCGCGCAGCGTCTGCGAGGGCTGGATGAACGTGCGCCCGACGTACGGGTTCTTCATCAGGCCCTGGCCGTAGGTGATGCCGGATTCCTCGGCGTAGCCGATCGCGGCCGGCGTGCCGGACTCCGGCACCGGGATCACCAGGTCGGCCTCGACCGGGTGCTCCTTGGCGAGCTGGCGGCCGATCTGCACCCGCGCGGCGTGCACGTTGCGGCCGGCGATGGTGGCGTCCGGCCGGGCGATGTACACGTACTCGAAGAGACAGCCCTTGGGCTCGGGCGAGGCGAACCGGCTGGACCGCAGCCCGTTCTCGTCGATGGCGATCAGCTCGCCCGGCTCGACCTCGCGGACCACGCTCGCGCCGACGATGTCCAGCGCGGCGGTCTCGCTCGCCACCACCCAGCCGCGTTCGAGCCGGCCGAGCACCAACGGGCGTACGCCGTGCGCGTCACGCGCCGCGTAGAGCGTCGACTCGTCCATGAAGACGAAGCTGAACGCGCCACGCAGCTGCGGCAGCACCTCGAGCGCGGCCGCCTCGACCGACAGGTCGGGCCGGCTCGCCAGCAGCATGGTGACCAGTGAGGTGTCGTTCGTCGAGCCGTCGGAGTCGAGCCCGCGCACGGCGGCCTCGCGCTGCAACTCGGCGGTGTTTACGAGGTTGCCGTTGTGCGCCAGCGCGATCGTGGTGCCGGCACTCGTGGCCCGGATGGTCGGCTGGGCGTTCTCCCAGGTCGAGCCGCCGGTGGTGGAGTAGCGCGCGTGCCCGATCGCGACGTGCCCGCGCAGGCTCGCCAGCGTCGGCTCGTCGAACACCTGGGCGACCAGGCCGAGGTCCTTGTAGACCACGACACCGGAACCGTCGCTGACCGCGATGCCCGCGGCCTCCTGACCCCGGTGCTGGAGGGCGTAGAGCCCGAAGTAGGTGAGGTTGGCGACCTCTTCACCCGGCGCCCAGACGCCGAAGACGCCGCACGCGTCCTGTGGGCCGGGTCGCTGGGGGTCAAGGTCGTGGCTCAGCCGGCCATCGCCTCGGGGCACCTGCCGCTCCCTCGCAGTGGGGTCTGGACTGGCCTGGCGGAGTCAGGGGGGCAGCTCCGCACGCATGGGCCGGGACCGTCGTCGGCTCTCAGTGTACGCGACCAGCAGTCGCCACTGACAGTCACGGAGTCTCCGCTCAGCGTGAGCAGGGTTTGCGCTGCCCGACGCCTAAATCGGGAGGTACGGGGAGAGGTCAGCCCGGTTTCCGGAAACCCGGATGCGACCCTCCGTGACCGTTTCCGCCCACCCCTGTCGCCCGGTGGCAACCGCCAGCCAGGTCGCCGGATCCATCTCGACCACGTTCGGCGGCGTACCGCGGGTGTGTCGTGGACCACTCACGCACTGGACCGCACCGTAGGGTGGGACGCGCACCTCCACCGATCGGCCGGGGGCGCGATCCGCGAGGGCAGCCAAGAGGGTCCGGACCGCCTCCCGGAGCACCGGCCGTTCGGGCGTACGCCCCTCGTCCAGCGCCGCCAGCGCGGCGAGTACCGCTTCGGAATAAGCGTGCGGAGAGGACACGACGGGACGATACGACCCGGCAGAAGGCCGTCCGACGGCGGCCCTGGGTAGAGATGATCCGGTCAGACAAGGCATAGTTGCCGACGGCGTTATTCGTACCGTGAGTGATCAACCCCGGCCGAGCGGCCGGTGGGGAGGTCAGACCCGGAAGGCGGTGGACGTGTCAACACACCGACGTGCCTGGAAGCAGCGGGCCGGTGTGGTCGTAGCGCTGGTCTTCGGCGCCCTGCTCACCGTCCCCGCATCCCCCGCCCTCGCGGCACAGATCGTCACCGCCACCAACTCCGTGACTGTTGAGGCAGGCAAGAGCAGCACGGTTTCAGTCACGGTCCGCCCGACCGGCGGTGAGACATCCGCCGACGTCGACGTGCAGGACCTCCCCGACGGCGTCAACTGCGGAGGTTGCGGTCGGGTCGATTTCAACGGCGATCAGGATCAGACGGTCACGCTGACTTTGACCGCAGCCGCCAACGCGCCGGCTGACAACCGGTCCGCGAGAATCACGGTGAGCGGCGGGCCGCCTCGGCAACTCCGGGTGACCGTGCGGGCTGCTGCCCCGCCCACGCCGCAGCAGCCGCAGACCGTCAAGACGGTCTCCGGCAAGGTGGTCAACGCTGACGGCGACCCGATCGAGGGCGCCCTGGTCATGCTCCGTGACAGCGCGGGCAAGGAACGCCGCACCAACACCAGCGGCAACGGCAACTTCAGCTTCAGCGGCTCCGACTCCAACCCGATCGCGCCCGGCCGGATCGACCTCGGCGCCTCCACCGACGGCGCCTCGCCCGTCGCCCGGTCGATAAACGCGAACGCCGGCCAGTCGGTGACCGGCGTCCGGCTCAGCATCCAGCTGCGGGCGTCGGCTAGCCCGAGCGCCACCCCGTCGGCGAGTGAGTCCGCTCCGCCGTCCGAGGAGCCGCTCGACGAGGAGGCGACCGACACCCCGTCGGCGGAGGCGCCCGCCGCGCAGCAGCCGGCCGCCAACGAGGACTCCGGCGGCTTCGGCTCCTGGCTGCTCATCCTGCTCGGCGGCCTCTTCGTCGCCGTCGGCGTGGGCACCATCGTGCTGCTCTACATGCGCCGCAAGAACGAGGGCGACGACGACGGCGACGGTCCGGGTGGGCCGACCGGTCCGGGTGGCCCGGGTGGGGCCGCCGCGGCCGGCGCGATTCCGGCGGCCCGGGGCGCGTACCACGGCACCGACGACCAGACCCGGGTGGTGAACGGCATGGGCGCCGGACCGTCCGCGACGATGGTCGGCGGCCCCTCGATCAGCGACGCCCCCACCATGCTCCAGCGGCCGGTGGTGGACGACGTCCCGCCGGACCCGTACGGCGCCCCGCCCGGCCCGTCCTACGGCGTCGGCGGTGGCCAGGGCGGTTACGGCTACGGCGACGACGCACCGGGCCAGGGTGGTTACGGCGGCGCGGGCGGCTACGGCAACGCGCCCTCCTCGGGCGGCGGCTACGGCAACGGCCCCTCCTCCGGTGCCGGC
Organism: Micromonospora sp. CA-248089; assembly: GCF_050948515.1. Classification (NCBI taxonomy): domain Bacteria; kingdom Bacillati; phylum Actinomycetota; class Actinomycetes; order Micromonosporales; family Micromonosporaceae; genus Micromonospora; species Micromonospora sp. CA-248089. The sequence goes on along the minus strand of NZ_CP192016.1, from coordinate 202,997 downwards.
TACGGCAGCCCGGACTACGCCGCCGGTGCCGGGGCGGCCGGCGCGGCCGGTTACGCGGCCCAGGGCGGCGGCTACGGCAACGAACGCTTCGACGAGCCGACCGGCCGCTACACCGGTGACAGCACGCAGTACGCGCCGGCGGCCGACCCGTACCCGACCAGCACCTACCAGCCGGAGCAGGAGCGCGGCTACGACCAGGCCGGCTCGGCCCCGTACGGCCGTGGCGCGGAGCAGGCCGACGGTTACGGCGCGGCCGGTGGCTACGGCGGCGCCGCCTCGGGCGGCTATGACAACGGCGCGACCGGCGGGTACGACAACGCTCGGCCGCAGGGCGGATACGGCGAGGCCACCGGCGCCTACGGCAACGCCGCGGGCGGTGGCTACGGCGACAACCCGACCGGCGGGTACGGCGACGCCCCGGCGTACGGCGGCGGCCGGACCGCGGGCGGCGGCTACGGCGACGCGCCGACCGGCGGGTACGACAACGCCCCCGCGGGTGGCTACGGTGACGCCCCGGCCGGCGGCTACGACGGTGGTCGCGCGGCAGGCGGCGGATACGGCGACGCGCCCGCAGGCGGCTACGACAACCCCGGTGGCTACGACAGCCGCTCGCAGGGTGGCTACGACAGCAACGCGACCGGTGGCTACGACAACGGCCGTCAGCAGGGCGGCTACGGCGACGCGCCGGCCGGTGGCTACGGCAACGCCGGTGGCGGTTACGACGGCGGTCACCAGTCGGGCGGCTACGGCCAGCAGGGCGGCGGGTACGGCGACGGCTACGGCCAGGCCCCGCAGGGTGGTTACGGCCAGCAGGGCGGCTACGGTCAGGAGCCGCCGCAGCAGCGCGGGGGCGGCTACGACAACGGCTACCCCAACGACCCGGCGCAGGCGGGTCGCGCCCGCCCGGACGGACAGGCGGACCGGGGCGGGCGACGCCTCGACTGGCTGGACGACTGACCGGCACCAGACGTGAGAACTGTGGCCGCCCGCGAACAGCGGGCGGCCACAGTCGTCAGCAGGGGGAATCAGGCGGGGGCGAAGTAGCCCTGGCGGAGCACCGGCACCACGTCGGAGACGCCCACCTCGGTCGCGACCGCGACGTCCTCGGCGAAGCCGCCCTCGACGAGTTCCCGCCCGGAGACACATCCCCGGACCGCCGCCGGCACGTCCGGCGTGCTCGCCAGCGCGGCGAGCGCCATCGCGGCCTCCACCGAGAGCCCGCCGGGCACCCCGGCCAGCGCGTCGAGCACGCAGGCCGCCCCGAGCTGGTCCTCCACGCACGGCCGCAGTGACCCGTCGGGCCAGCGCTCACCGGCCGCCACCACACCCACCGGGGCGTCCTTCGAGCCGTACCCCTCGGCGCGCAGCCAGCGCCCGACGGCGGGTGCGTTACGCAGGCACGCCGCGACCACCGGCACGCCGGTGGCGCTCGCGGCGGCGCTGATCGCCGAACCGTTCGGAGAGGGCAGCACCAGGTCGGCGACGACCGGCGCGGTCCGCAGCGCCGCCGGGGAGAGCGACCACGGGTGCTCCGCGGTCGTCTTCCGGCGGCCCACAGCGGCCACGGCCCCCACCCGGCGGGCGTAGTCGGCGGCCTGCTCACCCCACGGGAACGGGTGGACCCGCATGCCGCGGCTCACCGCCACCTCCACGGCGGTGGTGAACGACAGCACGTCCACCACCACCAGTGCGGCGCAGACCCGGCCGAGTTCCGCCGCCCCGGTCAGCCCCCAGTCGAACCGGGCACCGGCGCCGGGTTGGGTGAAGACGGCCAAGGCGAGCGCCTCAGCGCTGGCCCGGTGCCGGCTCACCGGAAGCCGGACCGTCGGACCCGTCGGCAGGCGCCGACTCGTCCTGGGCCGGGGCTTCGTCGACGGTCGGCGTCGCGTCGGCCTGCGCGGCCTCGTCCGGCGCGTCGGAGGCCGCCTCGACAGCGGGCGCGGACGCCTCGGCGTCGGCCGGCGGGGTGTCCCGACCGGCCTTGGCGATCGGCTCGGCGTCGACAGCGGCCGGGTCCACCCCGACCGGCTGCTCGGCCGTGGCCGGAAGCACAGTGGTGGTCCCGGTACGGGTCGCCGCCACCTCCACCCGGGCCGCCTCGGCGGCGCCGAACAGGCGAGGGAGCGTACCGGTGTGCGCCTCGCGCAGCTCGTCCAGGCCGATCCGGAACTGGCCGTGCACCTCGAGCGCGCCGGAGGCCGGGTCGGTGACGCCGATGAACTCCCACGGCACGCCGCGCTCGCCGCAGAGGGCGGTGAACGCCTTCTCGTGGCCACGCGGCACCGACACCAGCACGCGGCCGGCGGACTCGCTGAACAGGAAGACGAACGGCATCGAGCCACCGGCGAAGTGCTCCGGCACCACGACCCGGGCGCCCACGCCTCGGCGCAGGGCCGACTCGACCAGGCTCTGCGCCAGACCGCCGTCGGACAGGTCGTGCGCGGAGCTGAGGTGCCCGACCCGGGCCGCCTCGGCCAGCAGCTCGGCGAGCTGCCGCTCGCGGGCCAGGTCGACCTGCGGCGGGATGCCGCCCAGGTGCTCGTGCGTCACCCAGGCCCACTCCGAGCCGGACAGCTCGACGTGCGTCTCGCCCAGCAGGAACAGCTGGTCGTGGTCGCCGGCCGGGCGCGGTACGAAGCCCATCGGCACGCGGTCGGCGACGTCGTCGAGCACGCCCAGCACACCGACCACAGGGGTCGGGTGGATGGCCGCGGCACCGGTCTGGTTGTAGAAGCTGACGTTGCCGCCGGTCACCGGGATGCCCAGCTCCAGGCAGCCGTCCGCCAGGCCGCGCACGGCCTCGGCGAACTGCCACATCACGCCCGGGTCCTCCGGCGAGCCGAAGTTCAGGCAGTTGGTCACCGCGATCGGCTTCGCGCCGGTCACCGCCACGTTCCGGTACGCCTCGGCCAGCGCCAGCTTCGTCCCGTGGTACGGGTCGAGGCGGGCGTACCGGCCGTTGCCGTCGACGGAGAGCGCGACACCGAGGCCGCTGCGCTCGTCGATCCGGATCACGCCGGAGTCCTCCGGCTGGGCGAGCACGGTGTTGCCGAGCACGTACCTGTCGTACTGCTCGGTGACCCAGGTCTTGTCGGCCAGGTTCGGCGACGCGATCATGCGCAGCACGGTCTCCCGGAGCGCCTCCGGGGTGCTCGGCCGGGGCAGCGTCTCGGCGCGGTCGGCCTGGAGCAGGATCAGGTCGGCCGGCTCACGCATCGGCCGGGCGTACACCGGACCGTCGTCGACGAGCGAGCCCGGCGGCACGTCCACCACGAGCTGGTCGCGCCAGGTGACGACCAGGCGGCCCGGCTGACCGTCCGGCGAGGGCGCGGTGACCTCGCCGATGGCGGTGGCCCAGACGCCCCACTTCTCGGCGGTCTTGAGCACCGCGTCGAGCTTGTCCGGCGAGACGACGAGCAGCATTCGCTCCTGGGACTCGCTGGCCAGGATCTCGTGCGGCTCCATGGACGGCTCGCGCAGCGGTACCCGCTCCAGCCACACCCGCATGCCGGTGCCGGCGGAGGCGGCGGTCTCGGTGAGGGCGCAGGTCAGGCCGGCGCCGCCGAGATCCTGGATGCCGACGACCAGTTCGGCGTCGTACAGCTCCAGGCACGCCTCGATGAGCAGCTTCTCCATGAAGGGGTCGCCCACCTGCACGGACGGGCGGCGCTGCTCGCTGCCCTCGTCGAAGGTGGCGCTCGCCAGCACGGACACGCCGCCGATGCCGTCGCGGCCGGTCTTGGCGCCCATCAGCACCACGATGTTGCCGGGGCCGGTGGCGTCCTTCTTCTGCAGCCGGTCGACCGGCAGCACGCCCAGGCAGAGCGCGTTGACGAGGGGGTTGCCCTGGTAGCAGGGGTCGAAGACGACCTCGCCGCCGATGTTGGGCAGGCCCAGGCAGTTGCCGTAGCCGCCGACACCGGCGACCACGCCGGGCAGGACGCGGGCGGTGTCCGGGTGGTCGGCCGCGCCGAAGCGCAGCGGGTCCATCACGGCGACCGGGCGGGCGCCCATGGCGAGGATGTCGCGGACGATGCCGCCGACGCCGGTCGCCGCGCCCTGGTACGGCTCGACGAAGCTCGGGTGGTTGTGCGACTCGACCTTGAAGGTCACCGCCAGCTCGTCGGAGACCCGGACCACGCCGGCGTTCTCTCCGATGCCGGCGAGCAGCCGGTCGCTCGGCGGTGCCTTCTCGCCGAACTGGCGCAGGTGCACCTTGCTCGACTTGTAGGAGCAGTGCTCGCTCCACATGATCGAGTACATGGCCAGCTCGGCCTGGGTGGGCCGGCGGCCGAGGATGTGCCGGATCCGGTCGTACTCGTCGTCGCGGAGGCCCAGCTCGGCGTACGGCTGAAGCTCCTCCGGGGTGTCGGCGGCCCGGGGAACGGTGTCCACGCCCAGCGCCCAGTCGTCGGTCGGGCCGGCCTGCGGCACCACGCTCTGCGCTTCGCGCAGGGCCGGGTCCGGATGGGTGGTCATGACGTCTCCTTGCTGCGCTCGCCGCCGGTGCGGCGGGTGAGCCGACCGTTGTTCCCGGCCACCATCACGCCGGCGCTCCCACCAGATGCTTGAGCACCGAGGTGAAGAAGCCGAGGCCGTCCAGGGAGGGGCCGGTGAGCGCCTCCACCGCGTGCTCGGGGTGCGGCATGATGCCGACGACGTTGCCGGCCTCGTTGGTGATCGCCGCGATGTCGCGCTGCGATCCGTTGGGGTTGCCGCCGACGTAGCGGGCGACGACGCGGCCCTCGCCCTCCAGCCGATCGAGCGTCGCGGGGTCGGCGACGTAGCAGCCCTCGCCGTTCTTGACCGGGATGAGCACCTCCTGGCCCGGCTGGAACGCGTTCGTCCAGGCGGTGCCGGTGCTCTCGATCCGCAGGACCTGGTCCCGGTTGCGGAAGTGCAGGTGCTGGTTGCGGGTGAGCGCGCCGGGCAGCAGGTGCGCCTCGCAGAGGATCTGGAAGCCGTTGCAGATGCCGAGGACCGGCAGGCCACCGCGCGCGGCCTGGACGATCGTCTCCATCACCGGGGCGAACCGGGCGATGGCGCCGCAGCGCAGGTAGTCGCCGTAGGAGAAGCCGCCGGGCAGGACGACCGCGTCCACCCCGTGCAGGTCCGGGTCGCCGTGCCAGAGCCGGACCGCCTCGGCGCCGGCGATCCGTACGGCCCGGGCCGCGTCCCCGTCGTCGAGGGAGCCGGGGAAGGTGACCACACCGACCCGGGCGGTCACGACTGCGCGCCCGCGGTCTCGTCGGCGGTGACCACGCGGACGGTGAAGTCCTCGATGACCGGGTTGGCCAGCAGCTTGTCGGCGATCTCCCGGGCCCGGTCCAGGTCCGGTTCGCCGGTGAACTCGATCTCGATCCGCCTGCCGATCCGAACCGAGGCGACGTCACTGACGCCGAGGCGGGGCAGCGCGTTTGCGACGGCCTGGCCCTGCGGATCGAGGATCTCGGGCTTGAGCATGACGTCGACTACGACGCGAGGCACTGGGCACTCCTGACTGTGTACGCAGTTGGGTGCCGGCCCAACAATCGGGCGAGCGCAGCCAGCCTACCTGGCAGATACCGCCCGGCCCGCACCGGCCGGGGGCAGTTCCGGCACCGATCGGCCCCACCGGCGGGACCGGACGGGCACCGTTGCCCGTTCGTTGCGGCGTCGATGCGAATTCGTTGCGCTCCGCGCTTGTGGACGCCCCTCGGCACCACCTCCTACCAGGCATTCTGCCGTGAAACACCCCACCTTGGACCGGTATCCGACAGCACACCCGGGCGGTACGCGGCGCGCGTCACGCCATCGGCGCGATTCGATCCGCACCTTGTGACAGAGGGTGTCGCGGTCGTAGCATGCATCGTCAGATGTCGATGAGTTAGATCGATGTCCCTCGCCGGCCCACCCCAAGCCGGCGGGTGTCACCCCCTGCCCGGCAACCCCCGGGCGTCCGCGCAGAAGGAGCTCCGACATGCGCCTCCGTCCCCTGCTCGCCGTGCTGACCACCGCGCTGGCCGGCGTCCTGGTCGCCGCCTCCGGCGCCACCGCCGCGCCAGCCGGCCCCCAGCCGATCATCGGCGGCGGCACCGTCTCGTCCGCGCCGTGGGCCGCCGCCGTCTTCAGCAACGGCTCGTTCACCTGCTCCGGCAGCGTCATCGCACCCCAGTGGGTGCTAACCGCCCGGCACTGTGTCAGTGGCACCATGTCCGTCCGGGTCGGCAGCGTCTACCGCGCCTCGGGCGGCGTGACCCGCACCGTGAGCGCCTCGTACACCCGCTACGACCTGGCCCTGCTGCGCCTGTCCAGCACGGTTAGCACCTCCGCCGTGTCGCTGGCCACCAGCAACCCGCCGGTCGGCTCCACGAACACCATCTACGGCTGGGGCATGACCTGCTACAGCGGGTGCAGCGCTTCGTCGCAGCTCAAGACCGCCAGCGTACGGGTGACCAGCACCAGCGTCACCGACGCGTACGGCGGCCAGGCGATCCGGAGCACCCGGGTCAACGGCAACGCGTGGCGGGGGGACTCGGGCGGCCCGCAGTTCTACAACGGCCGGCAGGTCGGTGTCGCCTCCACCGCCGACGGCCAGAGCATCCAGAACTACGGCAGTGTTGCGTACAACCGGTCCTGGATCACCTCGACGGCCGGTGTCTGACGGTTGATGCCGATGCGGCGCGGATCGGCCGGGTGTGGCCCGGCCGTCCGCGCCGCGCCGTTTTTCAGCATCCGATCAGCTGAACACCGCTCGCGAACCACCCGGCCGGGGACTGACAGCATCGGAAGCGTGCTGGTCGTGACGACGGATCAACTGCCCGGCTACGAGATCCGCCAGATCCTCGGCGAAGTGGTCTCCTCGATGGCGAGGACCCGAAACCCGTACCGCGAGGGGGTCAAGAACCTGCGCGGTGGCGCCTACGACCCGTTGGCGCCGGACAACCTGACGCGGTGGCGTACCGACTCGGTGGCCCGCCTCGGCGAGGAGGCGCGCCGCCTGGGCGCGAACGCGGTGATCGGCATGCGCTTCGACAGCCGGGACTGCGGCGAGATGTGGATGGAGATCTGCGCGTACGGCACCGCAGTGATCGTCGCGCCGAAGATGCCTGATGTCATGCCGCCGGACCAGCCGGCGATCGCGGCCGAGACCGCCCACGACCCGGAGATCGCCTCCGCCCCGGGCGGCATCGCCGAACCGGCCAGCGCCCCCAACCTGAGTTCCGCGGCCGAGACCCCCACCGGCCCCTGACCGGCCCGTTCAACGGTCGATCATGAGGTTGACGGCAGGAACGATCTCCCTGAGTGCCGCCAACCTCATGATCGACCAGGTAAAAGGTCAGAGGATGGGGGGCGGGGAGTAGGTGGCGGCCTGGGGGTGGGTTTCCACGACCTTGGTGATTCTGGCGGTTACGCGGGTGACCTGGTCCGTGGCGGCGCCTACGAAGGCGTTGCGGTCCGCGACCAGGGTGTCGATCTCGGCCCGGGTGAGGCCCAGCCGGCCGTCGGCGGCCAAGCGGTCGAACAGGTCGTTCTCGGCCGCGCCCTTCTCCCGCATGGCGAGCGCCACGGCGACCGCGTGCTCCTTGATCACCTCGTGCGCGACCTCCCGGCCGACACCCCGGCGCACGGCGGCCACGAGGATCTTCGTGGTGGCGAGGAACGGCAGGAAGCGCTCCAGCTCCCGGTTGATCACCGCCGGGTACGGGCCGAACTCGTCCAGCACGGTGAGGAACGTCTGGAACAGCCCGTCGGCGGCGAAGAACGCGTCGGGCAGCGCGACCCGGCGCACCACCGAGCAGGAGACGTCACCCTCGTTCCACTGGTCACCGGCCAGCTCGCCGACCATCGACAGGTAACCCCGGATGATCACCGCGAAGCCGTTCACCCGCTCCGACGAGCGCGTGTTCATCTTGTGCGGCATCGCGCTGGAACCGACCTGGCCCGGCTTGAAGCCCTCGGTGACCAGTTCCTGGCCCACCATGAGCCGGATCGTGGTCGCCAGCGAGGACGGCGCGGCGGCCACCTGGGCCAACGCGGCGACGACCGCCATGTCGATCGAACGCGGGTAGACCTGGCCGACGCTGTCCAGCACCCGGCTGAACCCCAGATGCTCGGCCACTCGGCGCTCCAGTTCGGCCACCTTGCCGGCGTCGCCGTCGAACAGGTCGAGCTGGTCGGCGGCGGTGCCCACCGGACCCTTGATCCCGCGCAGCGGGAACCAGCCGATCAGGTCCTCCAGCCGCTCGTACGCGATGAGCAGCTCCTCGGCCGCCGACGCGAAGCGCTTGCCCAGTGTGGTGGCCTGCGCGGCGACGTTGTGCGACCGGCCGGTCATCACCAGCGCCGAGTACTCGCCCGCGTGCCAGCCCAGCCGGGCCAGCGTGGCGACCACCCGGTCCCGGATCAGCTCCAGCGAGGCCCGGATCTGGAGCTGCTCGACGTTCTCGGTGAGGTCGCGGGAGGTCATCCCCTTGTGCACGTGCTCGTGCCCGGCGAGCGCGCTGAACTCCTCGATCCGGGCCTTCACGTCGTGCCGGGTGACCCGCTCCCGCGCCGCGATCGAGGCCAGGTCGACCTGGTCGACCACCCGCTCGTACGCCTCCACGACCCCGTCCGGCACCGGCACGCCGAGGTCACGCTGGGCCTTGAGCACCGCAAGCCAGAGCCGGCGCTCCATCCGGACCTTCTCCTCCGGCGACCAGAGGGCGACCAGTTCGGGCGAGGCGTACCGGTTGGCGAGCACGTTCGGGATCGTCGTCACGTACCTCAGTCTTTCACGACGCCCGGGCCGGCCCCGGCGACGCCGGTACCCGGTCCGGCCTGTGGGCGGGCCGGACCGGGACACGCCGTCAGCCCAGCCGGATCTCCGGGTCGAGCGCGACCGCGGCCATCTCCTCGACTGTCATCAGGTGCCGGTCGGTGGACGAGACCGTCTGCACCGACACGTTGGTGCCGTCGGCCCGCTCGACGGTCACGCTACGCAGGACCGTGCGCTTGGTCACCGACCCGACCAGGTTCCTGCCCTCCGTGTCGTGCGCCACCACGAGCTCACCTGCGGGGCCGGTGAAGGACCGGCACGTGACCTGGCCGGGGGTGCAGTCGCCCGGGCTCGTGTGGCCGGGGCGCATCCTGCCCACGTTGATGGTCAGATACGACCGGACCTCGCCCCTAGCGGCGATACCCACCGCGAACCAGCCGGTCATGGACTCCCACTGGAACGGCTTCACCGTCCACGGCGGCGTGTCGGTGACCGGGCCGTCCCAGGTCTCGCGGTCGGCGGTCGAACCGCCCTGCACCCACCGCAGGTCCGGCGCCTCCCGGTGGAACGCGGTCAGGATCGCCGCTTGCAGGCGCTCCGGCTCGGATCGGGCGGAGGCGGAGGCCGACGCGACCGGGAGGGTGGGCGCCGGGCCGCCGGACGCACCCGGCTGCACGACCACGCCGACGCCGAGCGCCAGCGCCAGCACCGCTGTCGCCGAGGCGTACGCGCCCACCCGACGCCGGCGACGCCGGCCCTCCCGCGCCACCAGTGCGTCCACGTCCACCGCCGTCGGCGGCGCGTCCCCGATCGCCTCGTCGAAGATCTGCCGGTACGTCATCGCTGCCTCCCGCTCTCCACTGCCGAATGGTGCGAGGCGAGCAGCCGCAACGTCTCCAGCGCGCGGGCGGCCTGACTTTTCACGGTGCCGGTGCTGACGCCCAGGATCTGCGCGGTCTCCTCGACGGACAGGTCGCAGTAGAACCGGAGCACCACCACCGCCCGTCGCCGCGGCGCGAGCCGGCCCAGCATGTCCAGCAGCATCTCCCGCTCACCGACCGACGGCTCCCCGGCCGCCAGGTCCGCCCGGTCCGGCACCTCGTCGGTGCTGTGCTCCCGCCGCCACGGGCGGCGCCGCTCGTCCAGCCAAGCGTTGGTGAGCATCCCCCGGACGTACGCGTCGATGTTGTTCGCGCCGAGCGCCCGCCGCCAGTTGCGGTAGAGCTTGCCCAGCGTGATCGACACCAGGTCGTCCGCCGTGTGCCAGTCCCGGCAGAGCAGGTACGCCGTGCGGCGCAGCGGCTCCAGCCGGGCGGTCACGTAGTCGCGGAACTCCTCGTCACGCCCGGTCACGGGGCGCCGCTTCTCGTTCGCCTCATGCCCAGGGGACGGAACGGGCCGGCAGGCGGGTTGCCGGCCCGGCGAAAAAGGGACCGCCCGGTGTGAGCCGGGCGGTCGGTGTCGTCAGCGCTCCAGGATCGCTGTCACGCCCTGCCCGCCTGCCGCACAGATGGAGATCAGACCGCGCCCGCTCCCCTTCTGATCCAGCAGCTTGGCGAGCGTGGCGACGATCCGGCCGCCGGTGGCGGCGAACGGGTGCCCGGCCGCCAGCGACGAGCCGTTGACGTTGAGCTTGTCCCTGTCGATCGAGCCGAGCGGGGCGTCCAGGCCGAGGCGCTCCTTGCAGAACTCCGGCGACTCCCAGGCGGCGAGCGTGGCCAGCACCTGCGAGGCGAACGCCTCGTGGACCTCGTAGAAGTCGAAGTCCTGGAGGCTCAGCCCGGCGCGGGCCAGCATCCGGGGCACGGCGTACGCGGGGGCCATCAGCAGGCCCTCGTCGCCGTGCACGAAGTCGACGGCGGCGGCCTCGGACCAGGAGAACCAGGCCAGCACCGGCAGGTTGTGCGCCTTGGCCCACTCCTCGGAGGCGAGCAGCACCGTCGACGCGCCGTCGGTGAGCGGCGAGGAGTTGCCGGCGGTCATGGTGGCCCGCTCGGCGTCCGCGCCGGAGGCGCCGAAGACCGGCTTGAGCGAGCCGAGCTTCTCCAGGCTGGTGTCCGGCCGCAGGTTCTGGTCGCGGGTCAGCCCCAGGTAGGGGGTCATCAGGTCGTCGAAGAACCCCTTGTCGTACGCGGCGGCGAGCCGCTGGTGCGAACGCAGCGCCAGTTCGTCCTGCGCGGTCCGGTCGACGTTCCAGCGCAGCGCGGTGCGGGCCGCGTGCTCACCCATGGACAGCCCGGTACGCGGCTCGGCGTTGCGCGGGATGTCCGGCTTGAACGGCTGGTGCGGGCGCAGCTTCGCCGCGATCTTGAGCCGTTCGCCGAGCGTACGGGCGGAGTTGAGCTGGAGCAGCGTGCGCCGCATGTCCTCGTTGACGGCGAGCGGTGCGTCCGAGGTGGTGTCGACGCCACCGGCGATGCCGACCTCGATCTGCCCGAGGGCGATCTTGTTGGCGACCAGGATGGCCGCTTCCAGCCCGGTGCCGCAGGCCTGCTGGATGTCGTACGCGGGGGTGTGCGGGTCGAGCCGGGAGCCGAGCACCACCTCACGGGTGAGGTTGAAGTCGCGGGAGTGCTTGAGCACCGCGCCGGCCACCACCTCGCCGACCCGCTCGCCGGCCAGCCCGAACCGGGCGACCAGCCCGTCGAGCGCCGCACCGAGCATGTCCGCGTTCGACGCGTGCGCGTAGCGCGAGTTGGACCGGGCGAAGGGGATGCGGTTGCCCCCGATGACCGCGACCCGCCGGACACTCTGCACGATCGGCCTCCCTCGAAACTGTTGCCCGAACCCTACTCGCCAGTAGGCTACGCCTATGACCGACAGGTACGCGAGCTTCGTCCAGACGGGGGCCGGTCGCGCGCTGGTCAAGCGCCTCGGGCTGCCCGACCCGCCCCGACTGCGCCGACACACGCCGGGTGACCCGCTCGTTCCCGGGCCGGTCCTGCTCGGCTCCTCGGCCGGTGGCCGGATCGCCGAGCCGGCCGGGAAGATCCTGACCGCCGCCGGGGTCGAGCTGGCCGATCCGGTCGCCGCCCACGACGCCGACCGCCGCTTCGCGGCCCTGGTGTACGACGCCAGCGGCATCACCGACTCCGCCGGGCTGCGCCAGCTCTACGACTTCTTCCACCCGCAGGCCCGTTCGCTGCTGCCGAGCGGCCGGGTGATCGTGCTGGGCACGCCGCCGGCCGAGTGCGGCTCCCCCCGGGAGGCTACCGCCCAGCGTGCGCTGGAGGGCCTGACCCGCAGCATCGGCAAGGAGTTCGGCCGGGGCGTGACCGCCCAGCTGGTCTACGTGACACGCGAGGGTGACGCCGGCACCCCGGTGAGCCTGGAGTCCACGCTCCGGTTCCTGCTCTCCGGCCGGTCCGCGTACGTCTCGGGCCAGGTGATCCGGGTCGGCGCCGGCACCGCCGTCGCGCCGGCCGACTGGGACCGGCCGCTCGACGGGCAGGTGGTGCTGGTGACCGGCGCGGCCCGGGGCATCGGCGCGGCGCTGGCGAAGGTGCTGGCGCGCGACGGTGCCCAGGTGGTGGCGCTGGACATCCCGGCGGCCGGGGACGAGCTGGCCGCCGTCGCCAACGACATCGGCGGCAGCGCGGTGCAGCTCGACCTGACCGCGCCGGATGCGCCGACCCGGCTGGCGGAGCACCTGGCGTCCCGGCACGGGCGGGTCGACGTGGTGGTGCACAACGCGGGCATCACCCGGGACAAGACGCTGGGCCGGATGGACGCCGACCGGTGGGACTCGGTGATCGACGTGAACCTGTCCAGCCAGGAGCGCATCAACGACGTGCTGCTGGAACGCGACCTGATCCCGGCCGGCGGCCGGATCGTGTCGGTCTCGTCGATCGCCGGGATCGCCGGCAACCGGGGGCAGACCAACTACGCGACCAGCAAGGCCGGCGTGATCGGCCTGGTCGACTCGCTCTCCCCGGTGCTGCGCGAGCGCGGGATCAGCCTGAACGCCGTGGCGCCGGGCTTCATCGAGACCCGACTGACCGCGCGTATCCCGCTGACCATCCGCGAGGCGGGACGCCGGATGAACAGCATGGCCCAGGGCGGCCTGCCGGTGGACGTGGCCGAGACGATCGGGTGGCTCTCCTGGCCGGCGAGCGGCGCGGTCAGCGGCAACGTGGTCCGGGTCTGCGGCCAGAGCCTCCTGGGGGCGTGATGCCGAAGGACCACGAGGACGACGACCTGACCCTGCACGACCTGATCGAGGGCCCCACCCGCGACCTCACGGCAGCCCGGGCCGCCGCCCTCGCCCAGTCCCGCACCCGCCCGGCCTCCGTCGATCATGAAGTTGACGGTACGTCTGGAGATCCACAAGGCAGCCAACCTCATGATCGACGGGGTGAGGGAGTGGCGGGGCGGCGGCGGATGGAGTTGGACGGGCTGCCTGCGAGTTCGGCGTTGTATCGGCGGGCGCTACTCGGGGTGGTGCCTGGGGTTGGGGGGCGGCGCGGGGCGGACGTGCCGGCGGTCGAACTGGCCGTCTCGGGAGTCGCCGTGGATCAGCGGCACCTGGCGGACTACGACCGGGTGTGCGGGTTCCGGCTGACCGACCGGCTGCCGGCCACGTACCTGCACGTGCTCGGGTTTCCGCTGTCGCTGCGGCTGATGACGAGCCCCGGCTTCCCGATCCCGCTCACCGGCGTGGTGCACGTCGCCAACCGGATCACCGTGCACCGTCCGGTCGAGGCCGGCGAGAGCGTCGACTTCCACACGTACGCGGAGAACCTGCGCCCGCACGAGCGGGGCCGCCAGCTCGACGTGGTGCTGGTCGGAACGATCGGCGGCGAGGAGGTGTGGCGCGGCGTGTCCACGTACCTCGGGAAGGAGCGCGCGTCCGGCGGCGGTCCGCGGCGCGACAGGGGTGACCGCCCCGCGCCGCCCGCCGCCTCGGCCCGATGGCGGGTGACGCCCCGGGTCGGTACGGACTACGCCCGCGTCTCCGGCGACCACAACCCGATCCACACGTCCAAGCTGGGCGCGCGGCTGTTCGGCTTCCCGCGCCCGATCGCGCACGGCATGTGGAGCAAGGCCCGCTGCCTGGCCGCGCTGGAGCCCCGGCTACCAGAGGCGTACACGGTGGACGTGTCGTTCAAGCTGCCGGTGCCGTTGCCGTCGACTGTGGCGTTCAGCGCCTCGGCGACCGGTGCGGGCTGGGACTTCGCGCTGCACAGCGCCCGGGACGGAAGGCCGCATCTGGTCGGTTCGGTGCGCTGAGCGAAAGAGGGGACTTGCCGTCCCCTCTTTTCGACGCTAAGTTGTTCTCAGATTGAGTTGTTCTCAACCTGAGAGAGTTGGTAACAGTGAACGAGCAGGAGTTCCTCGCCGGATACGACCCCCGGGACTATCCGGCGGTCGCGGTCACCGTCGACGTGGTCGCCCTGACCATCCGCGAGGGCGCGCTGCACCTGCTCCTGATCCGCCGGGGCGCGCCGCCCTACGCGGGGCACTGGGCCCTGCCCGGCGGCTTCGTCCAGCCGGACGAGGACCTGTCCGCCGGTGCCCGGCGCGAACTGGCCGAGGAGACCGGCCTCGGCGGCGAGCGGCTACGCCGGGTGCACCTGGAACAGCTCGGCAGCTACGGCGCCCCGGACCGCGACCCGCGCATGCGGGTGGTCTCGGTCGCGCACCTGGCGTTCGCCCCCGACCTGCCCGACCCGGTCGCCGACACCGACGCCGACGAGGCGATCTGGCTGCCGGTCACCGCGCTCACCAGCCGGCAACTCGCCTTCGACCACGGCCGGATCATCGACGACGGGCTGGAGCGCGCCCGCTCCAAGCTGGAGTACACGCCGCTCGCCACCCGGTTCCTCGCCCCCGAGTTCACGATCACCGAGCTGCGCGAGGTCTACGAGACGGTCTGGGGCCACCCCCTGCACGCCGGCAACTTCCACCGCAAGGTGCTCTCCGTGCCCGGCTTCGTGGAGAGCACCGGCGCCAGCACCGAACGCGGCGGCGCGCGCGGCGGCCCCCGGGCCAAGCTCTACCGCGCCGGAGACGCCCGGCTGCTGCACCCGGCGCTGCTGCGCCCCGCCCGGGAGGAGACGGTGCGGTGAGGACCGACGAGGCGATCCGGCTGGTCACGGCCGCGCGTACCGACGCCGACCTGTTCGGCACGCAGGAGCCGGCCCGCCGCTACCGCGAGCTGGTCGGCGCGCTGCACCCCGACCGGCTGGGCGCGGCCGACCCGGGCGTACGCGCCGCCGCGGCCGAAGCGCTCGTCACCGTCACCACCCGGTGGCGCACTCCCGCCCCCGCGTACACCGGCGACGTCGCCACCCTGCACGAACGAAAGGAAGGGCCCCCTGTTAACGCCTCCGGTAGAGGAAGGGCCCCTTCTTATCACCTGGCCAAGGTGGCCCGGCACCCCGGCGACAACGACCTGATGGCCCGCGAGGCGCGCGCGTTACGCCGGATCGCCGAGCGCGGCGACCCCAAGCACCTCGCGTACGTGCCCCGGCTCGTCGACTCCTACCCGGCGCGCGACCCGTCCACAGGCGTGCAACGGCAGGTCAACGAGCTGGTGACCGTACCCGGGCTGCGCAGCCTGGACGACGTACGCCGCGCGTACCCGGACGGGCTGGACCCGCGCGACGCGGCCTGGATGTGGCGGCGGCTGCTCGTGGCGCTCGGCCTGGCCCACCGGGCCGGCGTCGTGCACGGCGCGGTGCTGCCCCGGCACGTGCTGATCGAGCCGGACGCGCACGGCCTGGTCCTCGTCGACTGGTGCTTCTCGGCCGAGCCGGGCGGGCTCGTGCCGGCGCTGGTGCCCGGCCACGAGGACTGGTACCCGCCGGAGGTCGCCGCGAAGCGGCAGTGCGGGCCGGGCACCGACATCGCGCTCGCCGCCCGCTGCATGACCTGGCTGATGGGCGACCGCGCGCCGCGCGAGCTGCGCGCCTTCGCCGACGGCTGCCAGGGCACCGCGCTCGCCACCCGGCCCGACGACGCCTGGCGGCTGCTGCGCGAACTCGACGAGGTGCTGCACCGGCTGTACGGGCCGCGCACCTTCCGACCCTTCACCCTCAACCCGTAGGGAGGCTGCCATGGGCAGTGGAATCTGGTCCACCGACGTGTACGACGCCGCCGACCGTTACCGGCGCCGCACCGGCAAGAGCGCGTTCTCGTACAGCGACAGCGGCGCCCGCAAGGTGCACCCGGCGCTCGATCCGCGCGACGCGCTGCGGGAGAGCCGCGACTCCGCCGAGCACCCCCAGTCGACGCCGATCGCCGTGCTGTTCGACGTCACCGGCTCGATGGGACACGTGCCCCGGGTGCTGCAGAGCAAGCTGCCGCAGCTGCTCGGCCTGCTGCTGCGCCAGGGGTACGCGACGGACCCGCAGGTCATGTTCGGCGCGATCGGCGACGCCACCTGCGACCGGGTGCCGTTGCAGATCGGGCAGTTCGAGTCCGACAACCGGATGGACGACGACCTCGGCCGGATCGTGCTGGAGGGCGGCGGTGGCGGCCAGATGATGGAGTCGTACGAGCTGGCGCTGTACTTCATGGCCCGGCACACGGCCACCGACAGCTGGGACAAGCGCGGCCGGCGCGGCTACCTGTTCATCATCGGCGACGAACTGGCGTACCCGGCCGTGAAGACCGCTGAGGTGGCCCGGCTGATCGGCGACGACCTGCGCGAGGACATGCCGGTCCGGCAGATCGTGGACGAGGTGACCGCGCGCTGGGACACCTACTACCTGCTGCCCGCCGGCAGCCACTACGCGGGCAACCGCAAGGTGCTCGACTTCTGGCGCGGCCTGCTCGGGCAGAACGCCGTCGAACTGGACGACCTGGACGCGGTCTGCGAGACGATCGCGCTCACCGTCGGCCTGGGCGAGCAGGCCATCGACCTGGACGCCGGGCTGCGCGACCTGGACCGGGCCGGCTCCACCGCCACCCGTACCGTCTCGAAGGCCCTGGCCCGGCTCGGCTCGGGCCGGCGCGCGGTGGCGACGCTGCCGTTCAGCCCCGCCGACGGCGGAAGCGGGGTCACCCGGCTGTGAACCACGTGATGGTGGTCGACCTCGGCTACGGCGACGCCGGCAAGGGCACCGTGGTGGACCTGCTCTGCGCCACCCGGCAGGTGCACACGGTGGTCCGGTTCAACGGGGGCGCGCAGGCGGCGCACAACGTCGTCCTGCGCGACGGGAGGCACCACACGTTCGCGCAGTTCGGCGCCGGAACGTTCCGACCCGGCGTACGGACACACCTGGCGCGGCACGTCGTGGTGGACCCGCTGGCGCTGGCCGCCGAGGCCGACCACCTCGCGTCGGTCGGCGTACCAGACGCGCTCGACCGTCTGACAGTGGACGGGGAGGCGCTGCTCGCCACCCCGTACCACCGGGCCGCGAATCGCGCCCGGGAGATCGCCCGGGGAGCCGACCGGCACGGCTCCTGCGGGCTCGGGGTGGGCGAGGCTGTCGCGTACGGCCTCGCCCACCCCGACGAGGCACCCCGGGTGGCGGACTGCCGCCGCCCGGCGGTGCTGCGCCGGCGGCTGACCGCGCTGCGCGACCGGCTCACCGCCGAGCTGGGGCCGCTGGACGCGCCGCCGGTCCAGGACTGCCTGCCCGCGTACGCGGCCTTCGCGCGCCGGGTCGCGATCGTCGACCGGACCTGGCTGGCATCGGCGCTGCGCGAGGGCACCTGCGTCTTCGAGGGCGCCCAGGGGGTGCTGCTGGACGAGTGGCACGGCTTCCACCCGTACACGACGTGGAGCACCACGACGTTCGCCAACGCCGAGACGCTGCTCGCCGAGGCGGGCATGGCCGGTACCGCGCAGCGGCTCGGCGTGCTGCGGACCACCACCACGCGGCACGGTCCCGGGCCGTTGGTCACCGAGGACGCGGCGCTGCCGTTCACCGACCGCCACAACGGGACGAACCCCTGGCAGGGGCGGTTCCGGTTCGGGCACTTCGACGCGGTCGCCCACCGGTACGCGCTGGAGGTGGCCGGTGGGGTGGACGGGCTGGCGCTGACCCACCTCGACCTGGCCGGTCCGGAGCTGCGGATCTGCCGCCGGTACGAGGGCATCGACCGGCTCGTCCCCGGCCCGGCCGGTGACCTGGACCGGCAGGCGGCGCTCACGCAGCGGCTGCTGCGTGCCCGGCCGGTGCTCGGCGAGTCACCGGCCGACTGGACGGCGGCCGTCTCGGAGGCGCTGGGCGCGCCGGTGGTGCTCACGTCGCGCGGGCCGACGGCCGAGGAGAAGGAAGGGCCCCTTGTTAACGCCTTTTGCATGGGAAGGGCCCCTGCTTAACACCGCACCCCCGAGCATGGGTGCATGGGGGACGTGCTTGACCTGCTGCACCAGACGGTGACCTCACCGTGGGTGTACCTGCTGATCATCGCGGTCACCGCGGTCGACGCGTTCTTCCCGGCGGTCCCCGGCGAGACCGTGGTGATCACCGCCGGGGTCTTCGCGGCCGGCGGCGAACCGAACCTGGTGCTGGTGATCGTGACCGCCGCGGTGGGCGCGCTCGTGGGCGACCACATCTCGTACGCGATCGGGCGCGGCGGCGGCGCGCACCGGCTGGCCCGCTTCCCGGCGGACAGCAGGCGGCGGGCCAGCTCGGAGTGGGCCCGCCGGGCGGTCGACAGGCGCGGCGGGATGATCCTGACCACCGCCCGGTACGTCCCCGGCGGCCGGACCGCGGTCACGCTGACCATGGGCGCGGTCCGCTACCCGGCGCGCACGTTCCTGCTGTACGACGGCCTGGCGTGCACCACCTGGGGGGTCTACTGCGGGCTGCTCGGCTACTTCGGTGGCCTGGCGTTCGAGCACAACCCGCTGTCCGGGCTGCTCGCCGGCGTCGCCATCTCGCTGGCGGTCACCGGCCTGTTCGAGGCCGTCCGCTGGGGCCGGCGGCGGGCGCGCCGGCGGGCTGCCGCCCGGCGCGACTGTTAAAAGGGGACCCTTGTACTACCGGAGGCGTTAATAAGGGGCCCTTCCTTACCCCGCACCCGGCGGATGCCACGTCACACCACGCAGCAGTTGGCCGGCGCCCAGCCAGGCGGCGTTCATCATCCGGGTCGCAGTCTTCTCCGCGTCCGCCTCCGGATGGTCGGCCAGCCAGTCGGCGAGCGACTCGGTGGCCCCGACCAGGGCGTACGAGACGACCTCCAGGTCGGTCGCGCCGACCTCGCGCCCCTCGGCCCGCAGCGCGTGGTCGAGCATTCCGGCGACCACCTCGACCAGCCGGCCGCGCATGGCGGCGAGTTCGGTGGCGAACGGCTGGGAGCCGCGGGCCTGCCGGTAGAGCACCGCCCAGCCGTCGCGGTGTGCGCCGACGAAGCCGAAGAACGCGCGCAGCCCGCGCCAGAGCCGCTCGTCGGCGGGCAGGTCGGGGGCGGCGGCGCCGGCGATCGCCTCCATCATCCGGGTGCTCTCCCGGTGCAGGCAGGCGATGAAGAGTTCCTCCTTGGTGCCGAGGTAGGCGTAGACCATCGGCTTGGAGATGCCGGCGTCGTCGGCGATCTCGTCCATGCTGGCGGCGTGGAAGCCGCGGCGGGAGAACACCTTCACCGCCGCGTCGAGCATCTGCTGCTCGCGTACGGCCCGGGGGAGGCGCTTGAAGGTCGGCGTGCTGGACACCCTTGCGAGCATACCTACCCGTGCGTAAGGTTACGCCAGAGTAACCAAAGTGGCCCCGCCCGAGAGGTGCAATCCCCCATGACTGACTTCGACCCGGCCAACTTCGCGAACGTCGGCCCGAAGGAGTTCGCGCAGCTGGTCAAGTCCACGCCGGACGCCAAGATCAACGAGATCATGTCCGGTGAGGCGCGCGGCAAGATCCTCAGCGAGGTCTTCAACCGGATGCCCACGCTGTTCCGCGCCGACCGCGCCGGTGCCACCAACGCGGTCATCCACTGGAACATCACCGGCCGTCCGGACGGTGGCACCGACACCTACGAGATCGTCATCGAGAACGGCACCTGCACCGTCTCGGAGACCGCGACCCGTGACCCGAAGCTGAGCCTCACCATGGGCCCGGTCGAGTTCCTGAAGATCGTCTCCGGTGGCGCCAACCCGGTGATGATGTTCATGACCGGCAAGCTGAAGGCCAAGGGCGACCTGGGCCTGGCCGCCAACATCGCCAACCTGTTCGACATCCCCAAGGCCTGACATGGCCGAGTTCTCGCTCGACCTGAACGAGGAACAGCGGGACCTTCGCGACTGGGTGCACGGCTTCGCAGCCGAGGTCGTGCGCCCGGCCGCGGCCGAGTGGGACGCCCGGGAGGAGACCCCGTGGCCGATCATCCAGGAGGCCGCGAAGGTCGGCCTGTACGGGTTCGAGTTCCTCGCCACCTGCTGGGCCGACCCCACCGGCCTCTCCCTGCCGATCGCCAGCGAGGAACTCTTCTGGGGTGACGCCGGCATCGGCCTGAGCATCTTCGGCACCTCCCTCGCGGTCGCCGCGATCTACGGCGCCGGCACCCCCGACCAGCTCGTCGAGTGGGTGCCGCAGTGCTTCGGCGACGTCGACTCCCCGGCCGTCGCCGCGTTCTGCACGAGCGAGCCGGAAGCCGGTTCCGACGTCGGCTCGATGCGTACCCGCGCCGTCTACGACGAGGCCACCGACGAGTGGGTGCTCAACGGGCAGAAGGCGTACGCCACGAACGGCGGCATCGCCGGCGTGCACGTGGTGACCGCCTCGATCGACCCCGAGCTGGGCTCGCGCGGGCAGGCCGCGTTCGTCGTACCCCCGGGCACGCCCGGTCTGGCCGCCACCCGCAAGCTGCGCAAGCTGGGCCTGCGCGCCTCGCACACCGCCGACGTCTTCCTCGACGACGTCCGGGTGCCCGGCCGCTGCCTGCTCGGTGGCAAGGACGCGCTCGACGAGCGCCTGGCCCGCGCCCGGTCCGGGCAGCGCGCCTCCGGCCAGGCGGCGATGCGGACGTTCGAGCTGTCCCGTCCGACGGTCGGCGCGCAGGCGCTCGGCGTGGCCCGCGCCGCCTACGAGTACGCCCTGGACTACGCCAAGGAGCGGGTCCAGTTCGGACGGCCGATCATCGAAAACCAGGCGGTCGCGTTCGCGCTCGCCGACATGAAGATGGAGATCGACGCGGCCCGGCTGCTGGTCTGGCGCGCCTCCTGGATGGGCCGCAACAACCGGCCGTTCACCGCCGGCGAGGGCTCGATGTCCAAGCTCAAGGCCGGCGAGGTGGCCGTCTCGGTGACCGACAAGGCGGTCCAGCTCCTCGGCGGCGCCGGCTTCCTGCGCGACCACCCGGTCGAGCGGTGGTACCGCGACGCCAAGATCTACACCATCTTCGAAGGCACCTCCGAGATCCAGCGGCTGGTCATCTCCCGGGCCATCTCCGGGATGCAGATCCGCTGACCACCGGCGGGCCGCGGCCCGACCCGTGACGGCACGAGAGTCGTCGCGGGCCGGGCCGCCGCTCCCGGGCCGACCCGAACCGCGATCGGGCACAAGATCACGCCGAACCGGGCGGCCGACCGTCCGGAGCCTGGTCGACGAACCACGAACGCGAAGGAGTTGCGCCGTGGACCTGCCGTTCATCGCCGCCACGCTGACCCGACGTGGACTGCTCGCCCCGGGCGGACCGATCCGGGTGGTCTCCCAGCTGAACGCGCTGCGCCGGTGGGGCTGGAGCCTCGCCGGGGAGCTGCGCCAGGCCGCCGCCCGCGACCCCGGCCGCGTCGCCGTGGTCGACGAACGCGGCGCCACCATGACGTACCAGGAACTGCTCGACCGCTCCGAGCGGCTGGCCCGGTCGCTGCGGTCCCACCTCGGCGTCCAGACCGGCGACCGGGTGGGGGTGCTCTGCCGCAACCATCACGGCCTGATCGAGGCGATAGTGGCCACGATGCTGCTCGGCGCGGACGCCGTCCTGGTCAACACCGGGCTGTCCGCCGCGCAACTGGTGACGGTGGCCGAGGAACAGGGCCTGCGCGTCCTCGTGCACGACGGCGAGTTCACCGAGCGCGTCCTCGGCCTCCCGGCCGAGCTGTACCGGGTCGACGAGCGGCGGCAGGAGGAGCTGATCGCCGCCGCGGTCCCCGGCGAGAAGCTCCAGCCGCCGGAGCGCGAGGGCCGCACCATAGTGCTGACCTCCGGCACCACCGGCGCGCCCAAGGGCGCCCGGCGGCCCACCCCGCACGGCTTCGGCCCGCTGGTGTCCATCATCGACCGCATCCCGCTGCACGCGAAGAACACCGTGATGATCGCCGCGCCGGTCTTCCACACCTGGGGGTACGCCGCCCTTCAGGTCTCGTTCGCGCTGCGCGCCACAGTCGTGCTGCATCGCCGCTTCGACCCGGCGGCCACGCTCGCCGCGCTGGTCGACCAGCGGTGCGACGCGATGTTCGCCGTACCGGTGATGCTGCAACGGCTGATGGAGGTGGCGCCGCCGCAGCCCCGGCCGGCGCTCAAGGTGGTGGCGGTCAGCGGTTCCGCGCTGCCCGGCAACCTGGCCGTCGCGTTCATGGACCGGTACGGCGACGTGCTCTACAACCTGTACGGCTCGACCGAGGTCTCCTGGGCCTCCATCGCCGGCCCGCGCGAGCTGCGCGCCGCGCCCACCACCGCCGGCCGGCCGCCGCACGGCACCCGGCTGGCCATCCTGGACGAGACCGGCCGGGCGGTCCGCGACGGCGAGGTCGGGCGGATCTTCGTGGGCAACGAGATGCTGTTCGAGGGCTACACCTCGGGCGCCGGCCGGGAGAGCCGCGACGGCCTGCTCGACACCGGCGACCTGGGCCGGCTGAACGCCGACGGGCTGCTCTTCGTCGACGGCCGCGCGGACGACATGATCGTCTCGGGTGGGGAGAACGTCTTCCCGTCCGAGGTGGAGGATCTGATCGCCCGGTTGCCGCAGGTCCGCGAGGTCGCTGTGATCGGCGTACCGGATCCCGACTACGGCCAGCGGCTGGCCGCGTTCCTGGCGCTGCACACCGGCGAGACGCTCGACCCGGAGGCGGTCCGCGAGTACGTCCGCCGCTACCTGGCCCGCTTCTCCGTGCCCCGCGACGTGGTGTTCGTGAAGTACCTGCCGCGCAACGCCACCGGCAAGGTGCTCACCCGGGAGCTGCGCCGCTACTTCGACTGATCGACATCGGACAGACAGCCCTGACCGCCCGGTGCTACGTTCTCCCCCGATCGAACGGGGACAACGGGGAGCACCACAATGGACCGGTTTCGGCGGCGTACCGCGCTCGGCCTCCTCGTCGGCGGCGCGTCCGCCGCCGCGCTCGGCTCGTTCGAGCCGGTCCACGGCAGCCGGCCCGACGACCCACCCACCCGGTGGCCGGTTCCGCCCGTCGAGCGGGAGAACCGCGCCGGCGGCGAGCCGTGGTGGCCCGCGCACGGCGGCCCGGCCTCCGACGACAGGCGGCGTCAGATCCAGGGGTACGCCTCGACGACGAGCGTCGCCCCCGGCGAGGTGATCGATTTCCACGTCGCGGTCAACCCCGGCGGCCGGTTCCGGATCAGCGTGCACCGCATCGGCTGGTACGACGGCGCGGGCGCCCGCACGATGCTGACCAGCCCCGAGCTGAGGGGCAAGCCGCAGCCGGTGCCGGTCGCCGACCCGGAAGGTGTGCTCGACTGCCGGTGGCCGGTGTCCTGGCGCCTGCCCGTCCCGCACGGCTGGACCTCCGGCCTCTACCAGGCGGTCTTCACCTCGGCCGGCGGCTGGCGGGCCTGCACGCCGTTCGTGGTGCGTGACGACAGGCGCCCGGCCGCGCTCTGCGTGGTGCTGCCGGTGACCACCTGGCAGGCGTACAACCAGTGGCCGCGCGACCGGCGGGTCGGCAAGAGCCTCTACAACGGCTACCGGCCCAGTGGGCGGCGCGACCCGGCGCTGCGGGCGCGCGCCGTCTCGTTCGACCGCCCGTACGCCGACGCGGGCCTGCCCACCCACTTCGACCGCGACGAGGCAGCGGTCCGGTGGCTGGAACGCAACCGCTACGACGTCAGCTACGCCACCAGCTTCGACCTGCACTCCGGGCGACTCGCCCCGGCCCGTTACCGGGGTCTGGTGTTCTGCGGGCACGACGAGTACTGGTCGGCCGAGATGCGCAGCGCCACCGAGGTCGGCCTGGACGGGGGCACCAGCCTCGCGTTCCTCGGCGCGAACAGCGTCTACTGGCACGCCCGCGTACGCCCCGCCGCGGACGGCCGCCCCGAACGCGTCGTCGAGTGCGCCAAGACACTGCCCGACCCGGGCGCCGGCACCGGCGACCCGACAGTGACCTGGCGCGACCTGGACCGGCCGGAACAGGCGCTCCTCGGCGTGCAGTACAACGGCATCGTGCTGACCCCGCAGCCGCTCGTGGTGCGCGCCGCCGACCACTGGGTGTGGGCCGGCACCGGCGTCGCCGACGGCGACCGCATCCCGGGCGTGGTCGCGGGCGAGGCGGACGGGCTGCACGCCGCCCTCCCCCGGCCCGCCGGGACCACGCTCAGCTCGTCGCCGTATCCGGCCCAGCAGGGCGGGCGGCGCCTCCAGAGCAGCCACGTCCACGAGACGGCACGCGGAGCTGTCGTCTTCGCCAGCGGCACGCTCGGCTGGACCCTGGCACTGGACCGGCAGGGGCACCGCGACCCGCGCATCGAGCGGGCCACGGCGAACGTGCTCGACCGGATGGTCGGGCCGGTCAGCCCGAGATCGTGATCCGGCCGTCCACAGCCGCCGCCGCGATGTCGGTGCGGTGGTGGGAACCGGCCAGCTCCACGTCGCGTACCAGGGCGTAGGCGGCGTCGCGCGCGGCGGCCAGGTCCGGCCCGGTCGCCGTACCGCAGAGGACCCGGCCGCCGGCGGAGCGCAACGTGCCGTCGGCGTCCCGGCGGGTCCCGGCGTGGATGATCCCGGCGCGGTCCGCGCCGGTGATCACATCACCGGTACGCGGGCCCGCCGGATAGCCGTCAGCCGCCACCACGACCGTGACCGCCGCGCCGTCGCGCCAGCGCAGCGGCGGGTGCGCGCCGAGCGTGCCGGTGGCGGCGGCGTGCAGCAGCCCACCCAGCGGCGTCTCCAGCAGGGCGAGCACGACCTGCGTCTCCGGGTCGCCGAAGCGCGCGTTGAACTCGATCACCCGCGGGCCGGACGGCGTGATGGCCAGGCCCACGTAGAGCAGGCCGGCGAACGGCGTGCCCCGGCGGCGCAACTCCGCCAGCGTCGGGTGCACCACGTCGCGCATCACGTCGTCGACCAGGCCGGGCGGGGCCCACGGCAACGGCGCGTACGCGCCCATGCCGCCGGTGTTCGGGCCGGTGTCGCCGTCGCCGACGCGCTTGAAGTCCTGCGCGGGCAGCAGCGGCACCGCCGCCTCGCCGTCGGTGACCACGAACAGGGAGACCTCGGGACCGGACAGGTACTCCTCGATCACCACCCGGCCGCACTCCGCGGCGTGCCGCTCGGCAGCGGCCCGGTCGTCGGTGACCACCACGCCCTTGCCGGCGGCGAGCCCGTCGTCCTTCACCACGTACGGCGCGCCGAACTCGTCGAGCGCGCGCGCCACCGCCGACGCGTCCTCGCAGGTGTACGCGCGGGCGGTCGGCACACCGGCAGCGGTCATCACGTCCTTGGCGAACGTCTTCGAGCCCTCCAGCCGGGCCGCCTCCGCGCTCGGGCCGAACACGGCGATGCCCTTGGCGCGTACCGCGTCGGCGACGCCCGCCACCAGCGGCGCCTCCGGCCCGATGACCACCAGGTCGGCCGCGACCTCGACGGCGAGGGCCGCCACTGCCGCCGGGTCGGTGGGTGTCACCTCCCGCAACTGCGCCACCGCAGCGATCCCCGGATTCCCCGGAGCCGCGAACAGCGCCTCGACGGCCGGATCCCCGGCGAGTCCGAGCGCGAGAGCGTGCTCCCGCCCACCACCACCCACAAGAAGTACGCGCACGACCGGCATCCTACTGACCGCCCCACCCCACCCCGTCGATCATGAAGTTGACGGCAGGATGTGAGATCGACATCGCCGTCAACTTCATGGTCAACGCCGGGTCCTCGCGGCCAGTGCCTGGCGGATCACCTGGGGGATGTAGTCGGGACGGAGGGTGTCGGGCCAGGTGAACCTGAGGACGGTCCAGCCGGCGTTGGTCAGACGGTTCTGCCGCTGCCTGTCGTCGAATAGCGCATCGGGCGTGGAGTGCGGACCACTTCCGTCCGCCTCGGCGATCACCCGGGCGGTCCGCCAGCCCATGTCGCCGATGCCGAGCAGGTAGCCGTCGGCGTCCCGCACCTCGACCTGGAGTGCGTCCGGCGGGACGCCGCCGTCGACGCACCGGAGACGGGTACGCGTCTCCAGCGGCGACTGGGCGCCGCCGTTCGCCTCGGCCAGGTAACGACGTGCGTTCACCACGCCCCGGCGGCCCGCGATCAGGGCGGGGATGGCCGCGAACTCGTCCTCACTGATCCGTCCCTGGTTGAGCGCCGAGTCGAGCAGGGCCACCGCGACGTAGCGACGTACCCGGAGGACGAGTTCCGCGAGCGTGTGCGTGGGAGCCGTCACCGGAATGCCGTCGACAGTCGTCAGCGCCTGCTCGGGATGCTCGAACTGGTGCAACGCCACGGCGGGATCCCTGACACGGGCCGGCCGCGCCGCGTGCCCCGGCACCGCGACGTGAATCGTGCCCGTCCTCGGCAGCCCCGCGATCCCGTGCAGCTCGGCTGCCGTGCCGAGAACGGCGTGCGCCTCCGGACCCAGCGACAGGACCGCCGCCCGGATCTGACGGCGTCGCTCCGCGCCGTCGGGTCCGGGGCGGTCGACGGCGTACGTCGCGCGAGCCAGCCGCCGCCACCGACGCGAGGTGAGAAGATTGTCGATCTCGTGCCGGCTGAAGCCGGCCCGGAGCGCCTGTGCACGGGTGACGACGCCACCCTGGTCACTCGCGATCTGCCGGATCACCCAAGCCCGTTCCACCCACCGAGCGTCCCCGCGCACGCCACCCACGCGAGACCCCTGTGGATAACCCACCCAACCCTGTGGACAACCCCGACCGGCCTTCGCCGTCGCCCCGTTGATCATGAAGTTAGCGGCAATGTGGATCTACAAAACGGCCGTCAACTTCATGATCAACCGGGTGGGTCCGGGCGGGGACCGGGGGCCCCGGGGGGTGGGGACGGGGTGGGGGTTAGGGGAGGAGGGGGTGGCGGAGGACGTTTTCCTCTCGGCCTGGGCCTACGCCTACCACGCTCACCCGGGTGCCGGTCAGCTCCTCGATGCGGGCGATGTAGCGCCGCGCGTTCTCCGGGAGCTCGTCCTCGGTGCGAGCCTTGGTGATGTCCTCCCACCAGCCGTCGAGCTCTTCGTAGATCGGCGTGGCGTGGTGGAAGTCGGTCTGCGTCATCGGCATGTCGTCGAAACGCTCACCGTTGATCTCGTACCCGACGCAGATCGGCACCTTGGCGAGGCCGGTCAGCACGTCCAGCTTCGTGACCACCAGGTCGGTGACGCCGTTGAGGCGGCACGCGTACCGGGCCACCACGGCGTCGAACCAGCCGCAGCGGCGCTCCCGGCCGGTGGTGGTGCCGTACTCGTGGCCGACCTTGCGCAGGTGCTGGCCGTTGTCGTCGAACAGCTCGGTCGGGAACGGGCCGGAACCCACCCGCGTCGTGTACGCCTTGCTCACCGCGATGACCTTGGTGATCGCGGTCGGCGGGATGCCCGCGCCCACGCACGCCCCGCCGGCCGTCGGGTTCGACGAGGTGACGAAGGGGTAGGTGCCGTGGTCCATGTCGAGCATGGTGGCCTGGGCGCCCTCCAGCAGCACGGTCTCGCCGCGGTCGAGCGCGTCCCAGAGCATCACCCGGGTCTCGGCGATGTACGGGCGCAGCCGCTCGGCGTACTGGAGGTACTCCTCGACGGTCTCCTCGACGTCGATCGCCTTGCGGTTGTAGATCTTGAACAGCAGCTGGTTCTTCTCGCGGAGCGCCAGTTCCAGCTTCTTGCGCAGGATGCCCGGGTCGAGCAGGTCCTGCAGGCGGATGCCCATCCGGGCGACCTTGTCGCCGTACGCGGGGCCGATGCCCCGGCCGGTGGTGCCGATGCGAGAGCTGCCGAGGTAGCGCTCCACCACCCGGTCCAGCGCCCGGTGGTGCGGCATGATCAGGTGTGCGTCACCGGAGATGCGCAGGCGGGACACGTCCACGCCGCGCTCGGCGAGGCCGTCGATCTCCTGCAGCAGCACCTTCGGGTCGACCACCACGCCGTTGCCGATCACGATCATCGCGCTCGGTGACAGCGCACCCGACGGCATGAGGTGCAGCGCGTACTTCTGGCCGTCCGGCGTGATCACCGTGTGGCCTGCGTTGTTGCCGCCGGAGTAGCGCACGACGTAGTCGACCCGCTCACCCAGCAGGTCGGTAACCTTGCCCTTGCCCTCGTCGCCCCACTGGGCGCCGAGCAGCACGATCGCTGGCATCTTCTCGCCTCCAGAAGGCTCGGGTGCCAGGTGGCGACCGGTCAGCGAGCCCGGGGTGTCAGGCTAACAAGTAGTGACGGTGGGACCAGCAGGGGTTGGTCGAGAAGCAGGAGGCTCCTTCGTGTACGACGTGGTGCTGCTCACCCTCGGCTCGGACCGGGACGCTCCCGGTGGTGGCTGCGGCAGCGGCGGCGCCTGCTGCGGCGGCGCGGACGACACCGCTGCCGAGAGCGGCGAGGAGCGCTGCGAGACGCCGCGCGTACCGGTGCTGGCCTGCGCGGACGAGCTGACCGCCCGCGGCGCCCGGGTGACCACGGTGACCGCGCGATCGGACCGGGAGATCGACGAGGTGCTGGCCCGCCTCGACGGCCCGC
Organism: Micromonospora sp. CA-248089; assembly: GCF_050948515.1. NCBI lineage: Bacteria > Bacillati > Actinomycetota > Actinomycetes > Micromonosporales > Micromonosporaceae > Micromonospora > Micromonospora sp. CA-248089. Next base: position 174,477 of record NZ_CP192016.1, on the reverse strand, counting down.
CGCGCGCCGACGGCCTCACCTGGCCCGACTCCGACGGCAAGACCCGGCTGGTCGTCGCCACGGCGAGTGACGGCCAGTTGCGCGCCGTCCTGCGCCGGCTGGTCCGCCGGTACGCTCCGCCGCCGAGCCGCCGCCCCGCGGACCTGGCCGACAACCGTACGGTGCCCGACCTGCCCCCGGTGGGCGTACTCCCGCTCGATCCGGCCCGGTCCGGGACGGCGCGGGACCTGGCCGCGCAGCTCGGGCTGCCCCGGGATCCGGCGGGTGTGGCCGCCGCGGTGCTGGACGGCACCGCCCGGCGGCTGGACCTGCTGCGCAACGACGGCGGCTCGGTGACGCTGGACGGCGCGCTGCTCGGCGCCGCCGACGACGCCGGCCGCCCGCTGCACTGGCGGGCCCGGGTCGAGGTCGACGGCACGGTGCTCAGCGACGGTTCCGAGCCGATCACGGCGTGCGCGATCGGCAACGCGGGCGGGTACGCGCGCCTGGGTGAGGTGGACCTGCTGGGCGGTCCGGATCCGGCCGACGGCCGGGTGACGGTGGGCGTCGCCGTACCGGTGGTGAGCCGGTCGGCGTTGGGCCGGAAGAAGGTCCGGCTGGAGGTGCGCCGGGCGCGGGGCCGTGCGGTGGCGGTGGTGCCCCGCGACGAGAAGGTGCCCTTCCTCGACGACGGCGTCGAGGGCGAGCTGAGCCGCAAGCGCTCCTGGTGGACCGAGCCGGGCGCCTGGGCGGTCTGGACGGGCTGACCTCGGTCGATTCCCTCCCGGCTCGCGGCGCTGGCCGGACCGCCTATCCTCGGCGGAAGGAATGGGGAGGAACCGTGGTGCACGAGAACGACGACCGGGCCCACGTACCGGGCCGGCCGCAGGTGCCGCAGCGGGACGTCGAGCCGCTCTGGCCGCCGGAGGAGACCGACGCGGCGGCGGCCACGATCCCGCCGTGGGCGTCGGTGCCCTGGCCGCTCCCGTCGGCCGACGCTCCGACACCGCCGGCGGCGGACGTCCCGGCACCACCGGCGGCGGACGTTCCGACGCCGCCGGCGCCCGCGGTCGACCTGGACCTGCCGTTCACGCTCGACCAGGCGACGTCCGGCCCGTCACCGGCCCAGCCGGCACCGACGACCACGCCCGCCCCGGACACGACCGCCGCCCGGGAGACCTCCGACGCGGACGACGAGGGCGCCGGGAACGGACGGGCCACCTCGCCGTGGGCACAGCCGCCGCAGCGGGCCGGGTCGGACTCCACCACCACGCCGGTCCCCGCCGACGCCACGGCCGCGGAGCCCGAGGCAGCGGAGGCCGACGGCACCGCGTCCGGCCGCGCCACCGTGCCGTCGCCGTCGCCGTCGCCGTCCGACGCTCGCTCCGAAGACGGCACGGTTTCCGGCCGCGCCGCTGTCACCGCGGTACCGCCCGCACCGTCCGACGCCCTCCCCACCGACGGCACCGTCGCGGGCCGGGCCACTGTCGCCGGTACGCCGGCCCCGCCGTCGCCGGACACCGGCTCCGGAGCGACAGGGCCCGGCGGTCCCGCGCCGGAGCCGCCGCGCCTCGGGCCGTTCCCGCCGTCGCCGGGCGTGCCGGCACAGCCGTCCCCCTACGGCAACGGCTACCCGCCGCCCGGCTACCAGCCACAACCCGGCCAGCCCGGGTATCAGCCGCAACCTGGCCAGCCCGGCTGGTACCCGCCGACCGGCTGGACGCCCCAGGCCGGCGTGCCACAGCCGGGCGCTCCGATGCCCCCGCAGGCGCCCGTGTCCGGCCCGGTGGCACCCCCGCCGGCGCATCAGCCCCCGGCCCACCCGGAGCAGGGCTGGACGCCGCAGCAGGCGGTGCCCCCGACCGCCGAGGACTTCGCCCGCCGCCGCCAGGCCCGGCCGGTCGACCCGGTGGCCACCATGGGCGTACGCGCGGTGGTCAATAAGATCGGGCTGGTCCGGCTCGCGCCCGGGCGGCACGAGCAGGAGATGAAGCGCGACATCGAGATGGTCCGCCGCAACTTCGGCGGGCTGCGCCAGGTGACGGTGGTCAACCCGAAGGGCGGCGCCGGCAAGACGGTGGCGATCCTGCTGCTCGCCATGACGTTCGGCCAGAAACGCGGCGGGTACGTGCTGGCCTGGGACAACAACGAGACCCAGGGCACCCTCGGCATGCGGGCGCAGCAGGACTTCCACGCCCGTACGGTGCGGGACATGCTGCGCGACCTGGCCCAGTTCCAGGGGCCGCACGGCCGGGTCGGCGACCTGTCGCAGTACGTCCGTTCGCAGGGCGAGGGCATGTTCGACGTGCTCGCCTCGGACGAGTCCGCGACCGGCGGCGAGATGCTCACCGCCGCCGCGTTCGCCGAGATCCGTGAGGTGGTCAGCCGCTTCTACAAGCTGATCTTCGTGGACACCGGGAACAACGTCCGGGCGCAGAACTGGCAGGCCGCCATGGACGCCACCGACCAGCTCGTGGTGACCATGTCGGCCCGTAACGACTCGGCCGAGACCGCCGCCCGGATGCTCGACCACCTGGAGCAGAGCGGCCGGCAGCGGCTGGTGCGGCAGGCGGTGACGGTGGTCTCGATGCCGCCGTCACGCAAGGAGATCGACCTGCCCGCGATCCAGGCCCACTTCGCGGCGCGGACCCGGGCGGTGCTGCTGGCGCCGTACGAGCGGCTCATCGACACCGGCGAGCCGCTGCGGTACGGGCAGCTCTCCTCCGCCACCCGGGACGCCTGGCTGAAGATCGCCGCGTCGGTGGCGGAAGGGCTGTAGGACGGGCGCGACGGCCGGCCCCCGGATCGGGACCGGCCGTCGCGGCAGTGGTCAGTCGCCGGAGAGCGCGTCTCCGGCGGCCGGGTCGCAGTCGCGGAGGAACTGGGCGCACCGGGCCGCCTCGTCCGCCTCGCCGATCTCCCCCGCGGCGCGGGACAGCACGTAGAGGCAGCGGAGGAAGCCCCGGTTGGGCTTGTGCGACCAGGGCACCGGGCCGTGACCCTTCCAGCCGCTGCGGCGCAGCTGGTCCAGGCCCCGGTGGTAGCCGGTGCGGGCGTACGCGTACGCCGCCACGACCTGACCCGCGGCGAGCGAGCGGCCGGCCAGCGCGGCCCACGCCGCGCTGTGGGTCGGGAATCGGGCCGCGACCTCGGCGTACGCCTCGTCGGTGCCCTGCTCGGCCGCCGCCGCCAGCGCGGCGTCGGCCTCCTCGTGGGCCGGGAGCAGGGTGGCCGGTGGCTCAGGCAACAGGTTCTGCATCGCCCCATTCAACCCGCTTCGCCCTCGGGTACGCGAGGGGCCTCGCCCGTACGGTTGGCTGAACGGCTGAGGGTTTCGTCACGCCTGCGGCGGGAGCACACGTACCCGCGGCCCATGCCGCCGCCGTGGTTCTTGCACTACAAATACAGATCCGGAGCCTCCCCAGGACCCGGTTACGCAGGAGCCCGGCGGCGTGCCCGCCGGGCTCCTGTCGTTCCCGCCCCCGGTTTCGGCACTTGCCGTGCGGGGGCAGGATGGCCTGGTGCCGACCCCACCACCCGCGGACGTCATCGAGCCGCACGCGCCCCACGTCAACGAGATCGAGACCCGCACCGCGTTCGAGCAGCGGCTGGCCGGGGGAACCCTGGCCGGTCTGACCGTGCAGGGCCTGCGCCTCGACCTCGACCCGGTACCCGATCTGCGCGGGATCGACGTCACCGGCACGCTCTTCGTGGGCTGCCGGTTCGCCGGCCGTGAGGTGGGCGCGGATCTGGTCCGCCGGGGCGCCAACGTGGTCCCGCCGTTCTCCGGGCTGCCCTACCCGACCCAGCCGTCGCACCTCTACACCGCCGACGAGCTGGCCGCCGGGTTCGCCGAGGGCGGGTTCGCCGAGATGTACGACACCCGGGTGTACGCGCACTTCCGGGCGCACGGCGGCGCGCTGCCGGACGTACGCGAGGCGCTCGGGCAGCGACTGCACGACCACGGCGTGGACAACGCGCTGGCCGACGCCACCCGGTCGTGGCTGGCCGCGCACGGGCCGCAGTCGGTCGTCGGGGTGATGGGCGGGCACGCGGTGCCGCGCGGCAGCGTCGCGTACCGGATGGCCGCCGTGCTGGGCTGGGAGCTGGCGCGGGCCGACCGCCTGGTGGTCACCGGCGGCGGTCCGGGCGTGATGGAGGCGGCGAACCTCGGCGCGTTCCTCGCGGCCTGGCCGGCCGAGGAGCTGTCCGCCGCGATCGACGTGCTCGCCGTCGCGCCGGACTTCACCGACCACGACCGGTACACGGCGGCGGCGCTGGCGGTGCGCAAGCGGTACGCGGACGGCCCGTCGCTGCCCTCGCCCCGCCCGTCGGCACCGGGCGCCGAGTGGGCCCGTTCCGGCGGGCTGGCCATCCCCACCTGGCTGTACGGCCACGAGCCGGCGAACCTGTTCGCGGGCCGGATCGCGAAGTACTTCTCCAATGCCATCCGGGAGGACACGATCCTGCGGCTGGCCCGGGGCGGGATCGTGTTCGCGCCCGGCAAGGCCGGCACCGTGCAGGAGGTGTTCCAGGCGGCCACCAAGACGTTCTACGGCACCGACGGGGCGAGCGGGGCGTACGTCTTCCTGGACCGCACGTACTGGACCACCGAGCTGCCGGTGGAGTCGTTGCTGCGGCCGCTGTTCGCCGCGTCCCCGTTCGGCGACCTGTCGCACACGATCCACCTGACCGACGACGTGCACGACGCCATCCGCCTGCTGGTGCAGTGAAAGGAAGGGCCCCCTCTTAACGCCTCCGGTAGAGGAAGGGCCCCTTGTTAACCGCTGCGGTTAACAAGGGGCCCTTCCTTACCCGCGAGGGGTCACTTCATGGTGGTGCCGGTGGAGCGCAGGTGCTCGCAGGCCTCGACCACGCGGGCGGCCATGCCGGCCTCGGCGGCCTTGCCCCAGACGCGCGGGTCGTACATCTTCTTGTTGCCGACCTCGCCGTCGACCTTCAGCACGCCGTCGTAGTTGCGGAACATGTGGTCCGCGACCGGGCGGGTGAAGGTGTACTGGGTGTCGGTGTCGATGTTCATCTTCACCACGCCGTAGTCCAGGGCCTCCCGGATCTCCGACAGCAGCGAGCCGGAGCCGCCGTGGAAGACCAGGCTCAGCGGCTTGTCCTTGCCGTACTTGGCGCCGACCGCGTCCTGGATCTGCTTGAGCACCTCGGGGCGCAGCTTCACGTTGCCCGGCTTGTAGACGCCGTGCACGTTGCCGAAGGTCAGCGCCGCCATGTAGCGGCCCTTCTCGCCCAGGCCGAGCGCGTCGACCATGGCCAGGCCGTCCTCGACGGTGGTGTAGAGCTTGTCGTTGATGGCGTTCTCGACGCCGTCCTCCTCGCCGCCGACGACGCCGACCTCGATCTCGAGGACGATCTTGCCCTTGGCGGCCTCGGCGAGCAGCTGCTCGGCGATCTCCAGGTTCTCCGCCACCGGCACGGCCGAGCCGTCCCACATGTGCGACTGGAACAGCGGCTCCTGGCCGGCCTTGACGCGCTCCTGCGAGATGGCCATCAGCGGCCGGACGAACTTGTCCAGCTTGTCCTTCGGGCAGTGGTCGGTGTGCAGCGCGATGTTCACCGGGTACTTCTTGGCGACCTCGTGTGCGTACGCGGCGAACGCCACGGCGCCGGTCACCATGTCCTTCACGGACGGGCCGGACAGGTACTCCGCGCCGCCGGTGGAGACCTGGATGATGCCGTCGCTCTCCGCATCGGCGAAGCCCTTGAGCGCCGCGTTCAGCGTCTGCGAGGAGGTCACGTTGATCGCGGGGTACGCGTACCGGCCGGCCTTGGCCCGGTCCAGCATCTCCGCGTAAGCCTCAGGGGAAGCGATGGGCATGTCGAACGCTCCTTACTTACCGCTCTCGGCCGTGCAGGCCGCTGTCTTCCATGGGCGCGACCGTTCCGGTCGCTCACGTCCATGGGTGCGCCGGACCGCGCTGTCCACCGCGGGCAGTATCCCGCAGGAGCGCGAGCGGGGCGCAACCGGCCCGGACGCCGCTCACCGATTCTCCAGCCGGTCCGGTACGACGACGCTGATCAGCCAGCTCACCACCGCGACCACGATGGCGCCCCAGAAGGCGGCCCAGAAGCCGTCCACGTGGAACGGGAGCTTCAGCACGCCGGCGATCCAGTCGGTCAGCATGAACAGCAGCGCGTTCACCACGAGCGCGAACAGACCGAGCGTGAGCAGGTAGAACACGCAGCCGAACACCTTGATGAGCGGCTTGAGCACCGCGTTGACCACGCCGAAGACCAGTGCCACCACGATCAGGGTGAGCACGTTGTTGCCGGTGTTGCGGCCGCTCACCTCCACCCCGGGCACGATCAACGTCGCGATCCACAACGCGACCGCGGTGATCGCCAGTCGGATCAGGAAGCCCATGGCAACCATCCTGGCACCGGCCGCGCTCCCGGAGCGGGACAATCGCCGACTCCGCGTTCCGCCCGCCACCCAGCGGCGGCCCGGAGCAGCCCGTACGGTGGTGGGGACGTTGCCCGCACGGAGATCAGGGAGGGACGATGGGTCAGCCCGACGAGGACTTCGCGCCCAGTGACCACCTCGCCCCGGAGGAGCGGGATCTGGAGGCCGAACCGGCCGACGCGGTGGAGCAGGCCACCACGGTGACCGACGACACCGACGGCGAGCCGCACCGCGGCATGGAGGTCGACGACTGGGACGCCATGGAGCAGGCCCGCGTCGTCACCGCCGACGAGGACGACTACCGCTGACCCGGCGCCGGGTCACCGCAGGGCGGTGGCCTGGGCCGGGTGGGCCGCGGCCCACTCCGCCAGCCGGTCGGCCCGCAGCGCGTCCAGGAACCCGGGGCTGAGCGCCGGGTCCGGCTCGAATCCGTGCCCCTTCTCCTCTGCGATGCGCACCGGAAGACTCAGCGCGACCGGCTCGGCGCCACCGGCCCGGCTGGTCGCGCCCACCAGCGCCGGCAGCGACAGGTCGCCGGTGTCGACCGTGACGGCCGATCCGACCCGCAGGAGCAGCCGGCCGAGTTGTGCCGGGTCCGTCGCCGTCCCCTGCTCCCGCAGCTGGTGGAGCAGGCCGGCGGCGTAGCGCGCCGCGTTGCGGTCGCGGTCCAGTCCGCCGTCGCGCAGGCCGTACCGCTGCCGCAGCAGGTCCACCGCCGCCGCGCCGCCCAGCCGCTGGCACCCGGCCGGGAACCGTCGCTCGGTGTGCACCGAGCGCACCGGCTCCGGCAGGCAGACCGGTACGCCGCCCACCGCGTCGGTCAGCTCCCGTGCCCCGGGGTACGTGAGCACGGCGCCGGCGTCGACGCGTACCCCGGTCAGCCGGGCGACCGCCTGGCGGGTCGTCCGGTAGCCGGCGGCCAGGTCGGTGCCCGCCCCGGGGGCGCGGGAGAAGGTCGCGTTGAGTTTCTCCGACCCTCCGCGCGCCGGTATCGGCACCAGCAGGTCGCGCGGGAGCGACACGAGGTAGAGCCGGCTCCGGTCGGCCGGCACGTGCACCAGCAGGATCGAGTCGGCACGGCGGCTGCCGGCGTCCTGGTCGACGCCGAGCAGCAGCACGTTCAGCGCGCCGCCGGGTTCCGGCTCCGGCGTGGCGAGCAGGGGCGCCACTGTGGGTGCCGGCGGCCGGGGCGCCATCGCGGTGAAACCGACCAGCGCGACGGCGGCGACCGCCAGCGCGGTGCCGGCCAGGCGTACGCGCCGACGGCGCCGACGGCGCATGACGACCGCCCGGTCGACGGCGGCCCGGACCGGGCCGACGGGCGGGGTGGACTCCTCGAGGCAGGCGAACGCGGCCCGCAGTTCGTCCTCGATCATCAGCAGACCTCCACGAGTTCGGCTCGGAGGGTGGCCAGCGCGCGCGAGATGCTGGACCGGACGGTGCCCACGGCGCAGCCGAGGATTTCGGCGATCTCCCCGTCCGGCAGGTCCTCGTAGTAGCGCAGCACCAGGGCGGCGCGCTGCCGCCGGGGCAATCGGGACAGCCAGGACCGGATCTGGTCCCGGTCGACGGTGGACTGGGCGTGGTCGGCAGTGGCGGGCACCGAGTCGTCGACCTCGCCGCGCAGCAGCACCCGTCGCGCCCACGAGCCGCGCCGCCAGTCGATGAACTGGTTGGTGAGCATGCGGCGCACGTACCGCTCCGGGACGTCGCTGCGAGCCACCCGCCGCCAGTGGAGCTGGACCCGGACCATGGTCTCCTGCACCAGGTCCTGGGCCTGGTGTGGGTCGCCGGTCAGCATGACCGCGTACCGCAGCAGGGCGCCCAGCCGCGCGTCGGCGAACTCCTCGTACGTCACTGCACCTCCCGGTGTCCGATTGATGGACGGTCCCGGGCAGCTGGAACATTGCGGTGACACCGATCATCCGTTCGGTCAATATTCATGATGTGGGACAACGCGATCCTTTAAGGAATCTTTAAGCTCCGTGGGCTCCACCTGAACACCCCCACGGGAGGACCCCCACATGCTCAGCAACTCCAGCCGGCGTTGGCTCGCCGGGTTGGGCGTCGCAGGCGCGTTCGTCGCCGCCTCCGCCACCCCCGGCTACGCCGCGGACTCCGAGGTCAAGCTCGGTGTCTTCTTCGGCGACACCACGATCGCCACCGATTCGGACGGCAAGATCGAGTCCAGCACCGTCCACAGCTCGGCCCCGGTCGTGCTGCACGACGTCACCGTCCGCTACGAGCTCACCGGCCTCGCCGGCAAGGTGACTGTCGGCAAGGATGAGGACACCTCCGCCGACTGCACCTCGCCGTCGGCGAACGTGCTCGTGTGCACGTTGCCCTGGGAGGTGGAGGTCGACGAGTGGGGCCACGGCGGGCTCTTCCCGGTGCAGATCAAGGCCACCGACAAGGCCGCGGACGGCGACGCCGGCACGATCAAGGTGACGCTGTCGGCGAACGGCTTCGACGGCGTCTCGCACGAGGCCAAGGTGCGCGTCGGTGAGGGCGTCGACCTGGCGGCCGGCCCGGAAACCACGGTGTCTGCCGCCCCCGGCAAGAGCTTCACCGCGCCGCTGAAGGTGACGAACGTCGGCGAGACCACCGCCAAGGGCGCCGCCGTCATCTTCTACAACGACTACGGCCTGAACTCCACCAAGCACTACAGCAACTGCACGTACGTCGGCGACGAGCTGCGCACCTGCCGGTTCGACGAGGAGCTTCCCGCCGGCGGCACGTTCGGCGCGACGCTGCCGTACGCGCTCGGCGCGGACACCATGGCACCGGGCTCCCGGTACGGCGAGATCATCTGGATGACGCCGAACGAGTTCGAGGACTTCGAGGGCTACCTCGACAACTACGACGTGACCATCGGCGAGCCGGGCACCGACGGCAAGCTGACGCTGGCCGAGGCCGCCGGCAAGGCCGCGGCGCGGGGCTTCCAGGCCGACCCCCGGCCGGAGAACAACGGCACGTACCTCGAGGTGAAGGTCACCGGCAACAACAGCACCGACCTGGAGGCGCTCGGCGCCACCGTGACCGGCAAGGCGGGCGCGACCGTCAAGGCGACGGTGGGGCTGCGCAACAACGGCCCGGCCACCCTGGACTACAGCCGCTCCGGCAGCTCGGTCACGTACCTGACCTTCGACGTGCCGAAGGGCACCACCACGACGGCGGTTCCGGAGAACTGCGCGCCGGTCAAGGGCGACGAGTGGGGTGAGCCCGGCCAGCCGGGTGGGCGTCACTACCGCTGCTACTTCGGCTCGCAGCTGAAGGTTGGCGAGACCGTCACGCTCGACTTCGGCCTGAAGATCGACAAGGTGATCGCCAACGACACCGGCCTCGTGAAGATCAACGTGCCGTGCGAGTGCGACGGTGGCTTCTACCGCGACGTGAAGCCGGCCAACGACACCGCCAAGGTCGTCGTCAACGCGGCGGCGGGTGGCGGCGACGGTGGGCAGGGCGGCGGTGACGGCGGCACGCTGCCGATCACCGGTTCCTCCACCAGCCTGATCGCCGGCATCGGCGCGCTGCTGCTCGGTGCCGGCGCGGTCGGCTACGTGCTGACCCGCCGCCGCCGGACCCGCTTCGTAGCCTGACCCGAAGCACCCCAGGTGCCCCGTCGACCCACCGGTCGGCGGGGCACCGCCACATAGAGACAAACAGACCAAGCAGCACGCCCGTCGACGAAGCCGGACCACGTCAGGTTTCCGGGGAGCCCGGCCCGCGCAGGGATCAAGCCTGACCGCCCGGAGCGGGTCGGGCTCCCCGGAAACCCCCACGACACGGACCAACAAACCAAGAGATCATCGACAAGTGCTGCTGACCCTCACCACGACCCACCGCCCCGCGACCGACCTCGGCCACCTCCTGGTGAAGCACCCGGACCGCGTACAGACCTTCGATCTGCCCGCCGGTGCCGCGCATGTGTTCTACCCGGAGGCGGACAAGGCGCGCTGCACGGCGGCGCTGCTGGTCGAGATCGATCCGCTCAAGCTGGGCGGCGGCCACCGGAACCGGGCACCGGAGGGCTTCGCGCTCGGGCAGTACGTCAACGACCGTCCGTACGCCGCCTCCAGCCTGCTCTCGTCAGCGCTGTCGAAGGTGTTCCGCTCCGCCCTGCGCGGCGAGTCGCGCGACCGTCCCGAGCTGGCGGCGAGCGCGATCCCGCTGGCCGTACGGGTGCCGGTGCTGCGCTGCCGGGGCGGCGCCGAGCTGGCGGTACGGATCTTCACCCCGCTGGGCTGGACCGTGACTGCGACCCCGATCCCGCTCGACGAGACGTACCCGGAATGGGGCGACAGCCGGTACGTCGACCTGACGCTGAGCGGCACGCTGCGGCTCGCGGACGCGCTCAACCACCTGTACGTGCTGCTGCCGGTGCTCGACGACGCCAAGCACTACTGGGTGGCGCCGGACGAGGTGGACAAGCTGCTGCGCGCCGGTGCCGGCTGGCTGGCCGGGCACCCGGAGCGGGGCCTGATCACGCGCCGCTACCTGGCGCACCGCCGCGCGCTCGCGGGCGAGGCGATGGCGCGCCTGACCGAGCTGCGACTTGCCGACGAGCCCTCCGCGGACGACAGCATCGAGCCGTCGACCGGAGAGCCGGCCGAGTCGCCGGGCGGCGGGGCCGGGACGGCGGAGGACGTCCGCCGCGCCTCCCTCGCGGTACGGCGTCGGGAGGCGGTGCTCGCCGCGCTGCGGGACAGCGGCGCGAGCCGAGTGCTGGACCTGGGTTGCGGTGGCGGCGCGCTGCTCACCGCGCTCGTCGCCGACCGGCGGTTCACCGAGGTGGTGGGCGTCGACGTGTCCGACCGGGCGCTGGCCGTGGCGGCCCGGCGGCTGCGCCTGGACCGGCTGCCGGAGCGGCAGCGGGACCGGATCCGGCTGTGGCAGTCCGCGCTGACCTACCGGGACGACCGGCTCCGGGGATACGACGCGGCGGTGCTGATGGAGGTCGTCGAGCACCTCGACCCGCCGCGCCTGCCGGCGCTGGAGGACGCGGTGTTCGGTCACGCCCGGCCGGGCACGGTGGTGGTGACCACCCCGAACGTCGAGTACAACGTGCGCTACGAGGGGCTCGAGCCGGGCCGGTTCCGGCACGCGGACCACCGGTTCGAGTGGACCCGGGCCGAGTTCGCCGCCTGGGTGGACCGGGTGGCGGCGGCCCACGGCTACACGGCGGTGCTCGGCGGCGTCGGCGACGACGACCCGGAGGTGGGCACGCCGACCCAGATGGCGGTGCTCACCCGCGCCGACCGCGACGAGCTGCCCGACCGCAACGAGAACACCGGCAACGACCGGAAGGAGGCGACGAACCGATGACCGTCCTGGACATCCCCGAGCTGGCACTGGTGGCGCTCGTCGGCGTCTCCGGCTCCGGCAAGTCCACGTTCGCCCGGCGGCACTTCGCGCCCAGCCAGGTGCTCTCCTCGGACACGTTCCGCGGCCTGGTGGCCGACGACGAGAACGACCAGTCCGCGTCGGCCGACGCGTTCGACGCGCTGCACCACGTCGCCGCCATCCGGCTGCGCCGGGGACTGCTCACCGTGGTCGACGCGACGAACCTCCAGCCGCACGCCCGCGCCGGGCTGATCCGGGTGGCCCGGGAGCACGACGTGCTGCCGGTGGCGATCGTGCTGGACGTGCCGGAGGCGGTGGCCTGGGAGCGTACGGAGGCGCGCGCCGACCGCACGCACGGTCGCCAGGTGCTCAACCGGATGCGCCGCGACCTGCGGCAGTCGTACGGGCGACTGGCCCGGGAGGGCTTCCGCAAGGTGCACGTGCTGCGCGGCGTGGAGGAGATCGACGCCGCGGAGATCCGCTACGAGAAGCTGTTCAACGACCGGCGCGACCTGACCGGCCCGTTCGACGTGATCGGGGACGTGCACGGCTGCCGTGCCGAGCTGGAGGCGCTGCTGTCCCGGCTCGGCTACGTGCTGCGGCACGACGACGCGGGCCGCCCGGTGGACGCGGCGCACCCGTCGGGGCGTACCGCGGTCTTCGTCGGTGACCTGGTGGACCGCGGCCCGGACTCGCCCGGCGTGCTCCGCCTGGTGATGGGCATGGTGGCGGCCGGCCACGCGATCTGCGTGCCTGGTAACCACGAGCAGAAGCTGCTGCGCAAGCTGCGCGGCCGGGACGTCAAGCTGACCCACGGCCTGGCCGAGACGATGGAGCAGCTCGCCGCCGAGTCGCCGGAGTTCGTCGCCGGGGTGGAGACGTTCATCGACGGCCTGGTCAGCCACTTCGTGCTCGACGGCGGCCGGCTGGTGGTGGCGCACGCCGGGCTGAAGGAGGCGTACCACGGGCGGGCGTCCGGCCGGGTGCGGTCGTTCGCGCTCTACGGCGAGACCACCGGCGAGACCGACGAGTACGGCCTGCCGGTGCGCTACCCGTGGGCGCGGGACTACCGGGGCTCGGCGATGGTCGTGTACGGGCACACGCCGACGCCCGAGCCGGAGTGGGTGAACAACACCATCTGCCTGGACACCGGTTGCGTGTTCGGCGGGAAGCTCACCGCGCTGCGCTACCCGGAGAAGGAGCTCGTCGCGGTCCCGGCGGTGAAGGAGTGGTACGCCCCGGCGCGTCCGCTGGTCCCGGTCGCGCCCGCGCGTCCGGACACCGTGCTGGACCTGGCCGACGTGACCGGGCGACGGCACGTCACCCACGCGTACGGGTCGCTGACCGTGCCCGCCGAGAACGCCGCTGCCGCGCTGGAGGTGATGAGCCGGTTCGCGGTCGACCCGGGGCGGCTGGTGTGGCTGCCGCCGACCATGGCGCCCTGCTCCACGTCAACTGTCGAGGGGTTCCTGGAGCACCCGGCCCAGGCGTTCGCCGACTACCGGGCCGCCGGTGTCGACCGGGTGGTGTGCGAGGAGAAGCACATGGGCTCGCGGGCGGTGGTGCTCGTGGAACGGGAGCCGGGCCGGTTCGACGGCGGGGTGGTGCACACCCGTACCGGTAGGCCGTTCTTCGGCCCGCCGCTCGACGGCGAGCTGCTGGCCCGGGTGCGCGCGGCGGTCACCGCCGCCGGTCTCTGGGCCGAACTGGGCACCGACTGGCTGCTGCTCGACACCGAGCTGCTGCCCTGGTCGGCGAAGGCGGGCGGGCTGATCCGCGAGCAGTACGCCGGGGTGGGCGCGGCCGGGCGGGCCGCGTTGCCGGCGGTGCTCGGGGCGCTGGACACGGCCGCCGGGCGCGGGCTGCCGGTGGCCGGGCTGCGCGACCGGATGGCCGGGCGGGCCGCCGAGGTCACCGCCTACTCGGCGGCCTACCGGGCGTACGTCCGGCCGACCGACGGGCTGCGCGGGGTGACGCTGGCGCCGTTCGCGGTGCTGGCCGGGGCCGGGGCGAGCTACGCCGACCGGGACCACGGCTGGCACCTGGCGCTGGCCGACCGGCTCTGCGCCGCCGACCCGGAGTTCTTCACCCCGACCCGGCGGCGGGAGGTGGACCTGGCCGACGAGGCGGCGGTGGCGGACGCGACGCAGTGGTGGCTGACGCTCACCGCGGCCGGCGGCGAGGGCATGGTGGTCAAGCCGTACGCGGGCCTGGCCGCCCGGACGCCGAAGGGCTCGCTGCTCCAGCCGGGGATCAAGTGCCGGGGCCGGGAGTACCTGCGGATCATCTACGGTCCCGGGTACACCGAGGCGGCGCAGCTCGCCGCGTTGCGCCGCCGGTCGCTGGGCCGCAAGCGCGGGCTCGCCCTGCGCGAGCACGGTCTGGGCCTGGCCGCCCTGGACGCGCTGGCCGAGGACGCCCCGCTCTGGCGCCGCCACGAGCTGGTGTTCGCGATCCTCGCCTGCGAGTCCGAGCCGGTCGATCCCCGCCTCTGACGACCATGCCCGGTCCGGCCGAAATGCCGGACCGGGCCGGGGTACCCTGTGTGGCCGTGGACACAGCAGAGAAGACCCGGATGTTCTCCGAGAGCGTGGCGTTGAACCCGCTCGACCCGAAGGACCTCATCCACACCTTCGGCATGATCGGCGTCTGGGTGATCCTCTTCGCCGAGACCGGGCTGCTGGTCGGCTTCTTCTTCCCGGGTGACTCGCTGCTGTTCCTGGCCGGGGTGGCCGCCTCCCCGGTGGCCGACGCCATCTTCGGCGACGGCACCCGCGTGTCCCTGGCCGGGCTGCTGATCGGCGGTCCGCTCTGCGCCATCGTCGGCGCCCAGCTCGGGCACTGGCTCGGCGCCCGGTTCGGCCGCCGCATGTTCGACAAGCCCAACTCCCGGCTGTTCAAGCGGGAGTACGTGGAGAAGGCGGAGTACTACTTCCAGAAGTTCGGCCCGGCGAAGGCCGTGGTGCTGGCCCGGTTCATCCCGATCGTGCGGACGTTCCTCAACCCGGTGGCCGGGGTGCTGGGCATGTCGTCCCGCCAGTTCTTCCTGTGGAACGTGGTGGGCGCGATCCTCTGGGTGGACGGCATCCTGCTGATCGGCTACCTGCTGGCCCGCCAGATCTACGACGCCATCGGCGACAAGATCGACAGGTACATCCTGCCGGTGGTCGCGCTGATCATCGTGATCTCGGTGCTGCCGATCTTCTTCGAGTTCCTGCGGGACCGGCGGGCACGCAAGCGCGGCGAGGCGGTCGCGGTGATCACCGCGGCGACCGTGGCGGGCACTGTGGAGGCGGCCCGTGAGGGCATCCACGAGCACGGTGACGGGCACGACGGTTCGCACCGCCGCTGAGCGGCCGTGTAAAGACAGCGAAGGCCGGCCCTCGGGCGAGGACCGGCCTTCGACGTCACTGCTCCAGCCGGGTCACACGGACGACGACAGCCGTCACCGTGCGCTGATGGCGCCACCCCTCGCACGCCACCGGTCACCCGGTCGGGACGACCCTCGTTCGGGTCGGCCCGAAGGTTTCAGCGAGCCTTCTTGGTGGCCCGCTTCCGCGGCGGGGTGAGCAGATCCGCGATCGTGGCGATCGCGGACGGCACCAGCCGGTAGTACGCCCAGACCCCGCGCTTCTCCCGCTCCAGCAAGCCGGCCTCGGTGAGGATTCGCAGGTGGTGGCTGACCGTCGGCTGCGAGAGGCCGAGCGGCGCGGTGAGGTCACACACGCACGCCTCCCCCTCGGGAGCCGACTGGATCAGGCTGAGCAGCCGCAGCCGTGCGGGGTCAGCGAGGGCCTTGAGGACCCCCGCAAGCCGCTCGGCGTCGGCGCGTTCGATCGGCTCGCCGGCAAGCGGCGAGATCTGAGGCATGGTCATTTCAGCCAACGCAGTTCCCACGTATTCCATCCTTCCACCAGCAGCATCGATCCGCCTGCATATCAGCAGATCCGAATCGGCAAACTTTTACGCCACAAGGCCGAGGTCAGCCAACGTATAGGCCGCCCGATAGGGCAATCCGGCGGCTCGCACCGTGTCGCCGGCACCTCGATCAACAATAACCGCCACACCCACCACCTCGGCCCCTGCCTCACGCAATGCCTCGACAGCCGTCAACACACTTCCACCGGTGGTGGAGGTGTCCTCGACCGCCAGCACCCGCCGCCCGGAGACGTCCGGCCCCTCGATCCGGCGCTGAAGACCGTGAGCCTTGCCCTCCTTGCGGACCACGAAGGCGTCGACAGCGCGGCCGGTGCCCGCCGAGGCGTGCAGCATGGCGGCGGCCACCGGATCGGCGCCCAGGGTCAGCCCACCGACCGCGTCGTACGCCCAGTCGGCGGTGAGGTCACGCATGACCCGACCGATCAACGGAGCCGCCTCGTGATGGAGCGTGACGCGACGCAGATCCACGTACCAGTCCGCCTCGCGGCCCGACGAGAGCACCACCCGGCCATGCACCACAGCGAGGTCAGTGATGAATTTGCGCAGGTCGTCGTGGTCGCCCATGGCCCAAGAGCGTACTTCGCAAGTCTGAGCGCCGTGCTTCGGGTCTGCCCTGGTCAACCCTGCGGGCGACGGACGGGTGGCAATGGGCGGCTACGCTGTGCGACCGTCCATCCCGGCCGGCCGTCGCACCGGCTCGCCGACGGTCGGCCACCGGTGCGCCGCGCTACCGGCCGACAGTCCCCCGGGTGTCCCGCCGGAAGCCACGCAGCAGGCGTTTCGGCGCGTGCCGCAGTCCGGCCGCCGCCACCTTGTACTTCCAGTCCGGGACACTCACGGACTTGCCTTTATGCAGGTCACGAAGCCCTTCGGCGACCACATCGTCGGCTCGCAGCCAGGCCCAGGCGGGCAGGCGGGACATGTCGATGCCCGCGCGTTCGTGATTTCCGGTTCGTGTGTAGCCGGGGCAGAGCGCCATCACGCGTACGCCGAGCGGCGCGACGGACTGGCCGATCGATTCACTGAAATTCGTCACCCACGCCTTGCTGGCCGAGTACGTGGATCCCGGCATGGGGACACCGAAGCCCGCGACGGAAGAGACATTTATCACTGCCCCGTGGCCTCGTTCGATCATCGGACCGAGGGCGGCATGGGTCAGACGCAGCACCGCGAGCACGTTGAGCCGTACGAGTCGCGCCTCGTCCGCCACCGACGAACGGACGAACGGGGTGTTCAGACTGATGCCGGCGTTGTTGACGAGCAGCTCGATCGGCGTACCGGCGGCCAGCCGGTGTTCGACAGCCGCACAACCGTCCTCGGTGGACAGATCGGCGGCGATCGTCTCGGCGTCGCCACCGTGCCGGCCGGTCAGCTCGGCCGCCAGCGCGTCGAGCCGAGCCGCGTCCCGGGCCACCAGGACGAGGTCCTAGCCGTCGGCGGCGAGCCGCCGGGCGAACGCCTCGCCGATGCCGAGGCTGGCGCCGGTGACCAGGGCGCGGCGCCGGGAGGGGTGGGTGTCACCGGTCATCGGCGGTCCTCGGGGGGTGGCGGGAACCCGCCCGACGGGGCGGGCGGCGCGGACGGCTGGTGCAGGCCGGGCGGCGGTCCCCAGGGCGTCGGCCCGGTGTTCGGCGCGCCGGACACCGTCGCGCCGTAGCCGGACAGCCGCAGCGGTGCGGTGCGGCGGCGCAGGAACGCGCCGGACGACGGCAACGTGAGCAGCGCGGCGACCACCAGGTAGCCGAGGATCTGCGCCACCGACACCGTCGCGTTCACCGGGATCCACCACGAGGGGTAGGCGTCACCGACCAGTCCCAGCAGCTCGGCGGTGATCCGGTCGTCCGCGCCGAGCCGCAGCGGGGCGGCCCGCTGGCCGACCAGCACCGCCAGCCCGCAGCATCCGCAGAGCAGGCCCGTACCGGCGACCACCCAGGTCGCCGTGCGGGCGGCGGGACGGCCGGCGAGCAGGCCGAACGCGAGCCCGGCCAGCAGCAGGGCGGCAAGCACGCCGATGACGGCGGCCAGCACCGTGGAACCGCGCAGCAGGCCGGCCACCTGGTCGATGTCGCCGCCGCTCGCGCCGGTCCGTTGCGCCGCCGCGTTCCGGAACCGGTCCACCGTGCCGCCGCCGACGGCCAGGTTGGCCACCGCGTACGCCACGGCGCCCACCGCCATCGCCAGCAGCAGCGCCGCCGCGGCGAGGACCGTGCCGGGCCGGCGGGGTGCGGCCCGATCGGGGTACGACACGACTGATCCCTCCGGTAGGCGTCGGCTTGCAACCTACTCGGAGGGATCGTCGGCGTCGCGTCAATCCGGACGTCAACTTCCGGATGGCGGCTCCGGGTCACGGCGCTCGCCCGGCTGACCGCCCGGCGCGTGCGGCGGCTGACCACCCGGCGCGGACGGCGGCTGACCGCCGGGCGTCGACGGCGGGGTGCCGGGAGCCGGCGGGTACGACGGGTACGCCGGGTCGCCGGACTGGCCCGGGTACGCCGGGTAGGCGCCACCCGGCACCGGCGGCTCCCAGCCGGCCTTGGGCTTGCGGAAGAACTCGTTCGCCTTCGGCAGCGCCAGCAGGATCAGCGCGGCCAGCAGGGCGAGCAGCGCGATCAGACCCAGCAGCAGGTTGACCGGGGTGTACCAGGACGGCAGCGCGTCGTCCAGCCGGCGCTGGATCTCCTCGGCGCTGGGCATGTCACCGCTGGTGGTGCCGCTGCCCGTCATGCCGCCGGTGAGACCGGTCAGCAGCCCGCCGCCGGTGCAGCAGAACAGGATGCCGCCCAGCACCCAGGTGGTGATCCGGGAGCCGTTCTTGCCCCGGTTGTTCAGCAGCGCGAGGACGACGAGCCCGGCCGCGATCAGCAGCGACACGACCGCCGTGATGAGGCTGAACGCGTACGCGATGTCGGCGGCCCCCTCGGCCGAGGTGCCGGCGTACGCGTCGGTGAGAACGTCTCGGATCTTGCCGACGACGGCCAGTGCCACGATCAGGTTCACCACCTGGATCGCGGCGACGAGGATGAGCAGCCAACTGGAGAGCGTCACCACGCCGGGACGCGTGCGGGGCGGGGTGCCCGGAGCATCGACCATGATTCTCCCTTCCTGGATCAGATGCCCACCGTAGCGATCTTCCACCAGCTCAGCACGCCGGAATGGCTCACCTCTCGGCGGCGCGCCGCAACCGGCGGTGCTCGGCGGTGACCACGCCGAGCAGCGCGAGGTCGAGCGCGACGGCGGAGACCGCCCCGAACTGGTTGACGGTGAAGTTGAATACCTGCCCGAACAGCAGGTCGACGAGCAGCGCCAGCTTGAACAGGCGGAACGCCTCGGCCCGGTTGCGCCGCAGCAGCCAGGCGGCCCAGAGACCGAGCACGGCGGTGACGAGCGCGGTGGCGCTGACGCCGAGCACCGCGCCCCACTCCCGCTCCTGGTCCAGGTGCCCGGTCACGCCGTCGAGGAACACCGCCACCACCGTCAGCACCGGCTCGACGACCAGGTAGACCACCACCGGCCAGACCAGCCAGCGGCGTCCGGCCGCCCAGACGGCGAGGCGCCGGGCCCGGTCCGCCGCCCGCTGCCAGAGCGGCACCGGCGGCGGTTCCCGGTGTGGGACAGCGTCCAGCAGGTGCGCCACCGCCGCCTCGGTGTCCGGTCCGGTGCCCTGCACGAGCCGCAGTACGGCGATCCGGCGCCTGTCGGTCAGCCCGCCCGGCAGGCCGCTGAGCACCATGTCCAGCGCGTTCGCGGTGCGCTCGGCGGGGGTCAGGCGGGACCGGCCGGTGCGTCCGCGTACGGCCTGGGTGAGCAGGACCAGCAGCGCGAACGCGACGTAGATGATGGCGGCGGCGGGGGCGTAGAAGTAGTCGGTGCCGGTGGTGACGAACTTGCCCACCTCGTCGATGAACAGCCCGAACCCGATGCCGCCGACGATCGCCCCGCCGGTGCGGGCGCCGCCGCCGAGGAAGACGAGCGGGATGCCCAGGCCGACGGCGAGCAGCAGGCCGCCCCAGAGCACGTGCGCGATGTGCAGCCCGCCGCCGCCGAGCTGCGGATAGTCGGTGGCCTTCAGGTACGCGCGGACGGCGAGCACGGTCACCACGCCGGAGAGCACGAACGCCTGGAGGTAGGACGCCGCCTCGACCGCCCGGGTCGGCAGCCGGCGGACCAGCCAGCCGATCCCCGGTCGGTGGCGCGGCGATTCGGGTGGCATGTCCCGAAACCTAGTAGCCGCGCCACTCCTCGCGGGCGTAGTCGAGCACCCTGGGCCGCAACAGCGTGGAGGCCGGCACGTCCAGCCGAGCCCGGTCGGCGGGGAACGTGGCGGCGGCGGCGAGCACGTCGGGCGTGAGGAAACGCAGCGGCGGCGGATCGGCCGGCAGCGCCAGCTCCGGCGCGACGTCGCCCGGCGCGGCGAGCACGAACCCCCAGTCGCCGAAGCTCGGCACGTCGACGTGGTACGGCACGGTGGCGAAGCCCGCCTCGCGGATCGACCGCTCGATCGACCAGTACGACCGGGGCGCGAAGTAGGGCGACCCGGACTGCACGACGAGCCGCCCGCCGGGAGCCAGCACCGGCCGGATCAGCGTGTAGAACTCGATCGTGTAGAGCTTCGCGGTGGCCGTCTCGTCCGGGTCGGGCAGGTCGGCGATCACCACGTCGAAGCGGTCCGTGGCGGTACGCAGCCAGGCGAACGCGTCCAGGTTGAGCACCCGTACCCGGGGGTCGGTGAGCGACTCCCGGTTCAGCTCGCGCAGCTGCGGCTCGCGGCGGGCCAGCTCCACCACGGCCGGGTCGAGGTCGACGAGCGTCACCGACCGCACGTCCGGGTACTTGAGGATCTCCCGCGCGGCCAGCCCGTCCCCGGCCCCGAGCACCAGCACGTCGCCGTGTGCCCCGCGCATCGCCGGGTGCACGAGCGCCTCGTGGTAGCGGTACTCGTCGATCGAGCTGAACTGGAGGTCGCCGTTGAGGAACAGCCGCAGGTCGGTGGCGGAGTGGCCGGGCTCGCGCACCGAGCGGGTCAGCACGATCTCCTGGTAGCGGCTGCGCTCGGCGTGCACCACCGGGTCGCGGTAGAGCTGCTGGCGGGTGGTCACCTCGAAGTCGTGGGCGGTCACCCACGCGTACCCGAGGAGCAGACCGACCACGACGGTGGCGGCGCCCAGCGCGGCCCGCGCCCGACGGCTGAGGTCGGCCCGGAACACGGTGAAGACGAGCACCACCCCGGCGACCGCGTTCACCGCGCCCACCACGAGCGCGCCCTTGAGCTGGCCGAAGACCGGGATCAGCAGGAACGGGAAGGCCAGCCCGCCGAGCAGCGCGCCCACGTAGTCGGCGGCGAACAGGTCGGCCACCGCGCTGCCCGCGGACTGCTCCCGGATGCGTTGCAGCATCACCATGAGCAGCGGGATCTCCGCGCCGATCAGCAGGCCGAGCACGAACGCGGTGCCGACGAGCGCCGGTCCGTACAGGTCGAGCCAGGCGAACGCGGCGTAGAGGCCGAGCACGGACAGGCCGCCGAGCAACGCCAGCGTCAGCTCGATCACCGCGAACGAGACCACCGCCCGGGACTGCAACGGCTTCGCCACCAGCGCGCCGACGCCCATCGCGAAGACCATCACGCCGAGCACGATCGACGCCTGGCCGACCGTGTCGCCGATCAGGTAGCTGCCGAGCGCCACAAGCGCCAGCTCGTACACCAGGCCGCAGGCCGCGCAGACGAAGACCGCGAGCAGGACCGCCGCGCGGGCCAGGCGCCACCGCGGCCGTGCGGCCACGTCGACGGTCACTGTCTGCTCCGGGTACGTCCGGCGGCTCCCGCCCCGGCGCGCTGCGCGGGCACCCGTGCCCGGTGGTTGCGGCGCTGTCGCACGCCCACGGCGAGGAACAGCGCGGCGAGCAGGAACAGGCCGACCGAGCTGAGCACGTAGATCCAGCGGTCCCGCCAGAAGTCGTTGCCGGCGTCCGGCAGCGGAGCGGCGGCTGTCGACGGCGCGGCGGTGGGCGTCGCGGCCGGCTCGGCGAGCCCGCGCTCGGCGGCGAGCAGCGGCAGGATCGTGGCGGCCCGGGTGACGGCCCAGCCCGGGTCGTCGACGAACGCCTCCTCGTCCAGCCCGAACCGGCCCAGCCGGGTCTCGATCGCGGCGAGGTCGGCGAACTCGATGTCGTCCGAGCCCTTGATCCGGATCGTGGCGGAGTCCTCCGACTCGCTGCTGGACGAGGTGTACCTGACGTTCGCGGAGACCGCGAGCCAGCGCGCGCAGCCGGGCGCGTCGATGACTGTGGTGCCGTCGCCGAGGTTGGAGCCGACGCTCACGTCGTCGTACACGTCGAGCAGTTCCCAGCCGTAGCAGATGCCCTGGCTGTCGGCGGCGGCGCGGAGGATCGGCACGGTGCCGGACCGCTCGTCGGCGATCGGTGCGGGGACGGAGGTGTCCGAGTCGCCGCTGAACGCGCCGATGGCGCAGACGACGACCACGATCCCCACGACCACGGACCAGATCACCGTCTGCGTGCGCTTGTCCTTCCCCACCGAGTGCTTGGCGGGCCTGCCGCTCATCAGATGATCGCGGCCGCGATGATCGCACCGGTGGCGAGGTGCACGGTGGCGGAGACCCACACCGCCGGGTGCGGCTGCGGGTCGACGAGCAGCTCACCGAGCTTGCCCGGGGTGGCCACGTCGAGCAGCACGAACGCCGCCGCCATGATCACCAGGCCGAGGATGCCGTACGCGGCGGCGCCGATCAGCCCCAGCGTGAAGTCGTCGTCGCTGGCGACGATCGCGGCGACCACGATCGTGCCCACCCCGAGCAGGTTCGACGAGAGCAGCAGCGCCGCGTTGCGGTTGCGCTCGGCCCAGATCAGCTCGTGGAGCTTGCCGGGGGTGGCCAGATCGACCAGCACGTAGCCGATCGCCATCAGGACGACGCCGACCGCGCCGTACGCGAGGGTGACCAGCAGGTCGGTGACGAGATGCTGCACAGAGGACTCCAGGATGAGGGGATCGACAGGGCTACTTGCCGGAGCCGGGGCCGCCGCCCCGGACCGTGCTGCCTCGGCCCCAGCCCCAGCTGTTGCCGACGACGCTGTGGTACCGCGGGTAGGCGGTGGTCATCCTCTCCAGCAGGATCACCGAGCCGACGGCGAGCGGGAGGATCACCACCGAGTCGTCGTCGTAGCGCAGGTAGACCCCGCTGCCGTCGACGTACTGGTCGGCCGGCCGCCAGGCGTCGGTGATCTGCTTGGACACCTCGCTCGGCGCCTTGTTCGAGGTGTACGCGATCGCGTTCGAGCCGATGTCCCGCCCGGAGGCGCGGGAGAAGTTGTCCTCCACGTAGCCCCGGGGCGAGAAGTTGCCGTAGAAGATCGCGAAGGCGGCGATGAGCGCGCCGATGACGGCGACCGCCACGCCCACCACGAACCACCGTCGGTACGTCACAGCTCCTCCACCACGGTCTCGGTCAGAACCAGCTCGTTCGTCTGCGGGTAGACGTGCCAGGTACGCCAGGCGAGCGCGCCGTCCGGCGGCCGGGGCCGGACGGAGAGCGCGGTGACCGCGTCCTCGTCGCCGGGGAAGACCCCGATCAGCGCGTACGGATCCTCGGCCAGCTCGGCGCGCAGCGCCGCGACCCGGGTACGCAGGCCGTCGCCGTCCGGCCGCAGCACGGTCGCCATGAACCGGTAACCGGCCGTCTCGTCGTGCAGCGCCTCCGGCAGGTGCGGCGGGCGTCCGGGCAGGCAGGCGACCGTCTCGGTGAGCCCACCGAGCACCACCTGGTGCGAGGCGCCGAGCAGGCGCAACCGCAGCCGGGGCAGGCCGGGCAGGTCGATGTCGCGTACGGCGAGCGCCGGCAGCTCCGGGCCACCGAGGGCCAGGCTCAGATCGGCGGCGCTGGTGTCGACGTAGGGCGTGTGCAGGGAGACGAGCACGTCAGCGCACCGTCTCCGGTCCACCCTGCGGGTAGATCATCACCTCGGCGCGGCGCAGCTCCTCACCGAGGTTGACCTCCCAGCCGGCCTCCCCGTACGCCTCGAACGACAGCCGTGCGCCGCCAGGCGCCTGGTAGTCGTAGTAGCGCATGGTGCCGTGCGGGTCGAGGCCGGTGCCCTCGGTCGCGGTGTACCGGGCCTGGCCCGACTCGTCCCAGTTGTAGCGGCGGCCGGCCATCTCCAGCGTCGGGGCACCAGGCGTGACGGTGGCCCCCGGCTCGCTGGTCCAGAGCACCAGTTCCAGGTCCGGGTCGGATTCGACGGAGAGCCAGCGCTTCACCCCACCCGCGTCGTCGAGCAGGTGCTCCGCCCAGCTCCACCCGCCCTCGACCAGGTGCACCGAGCCGCGCACGGTGTACGGCACCGAGCGGATCTCGACGATGTCACCGGGCTTGAGGGCGCGCGGGTCGCCACGCAGCGCGTCCGCGTCCCGGTCCCGGAACGGGTCACCCGGTGCCGCCTTCGTCTTCGGGCCGGACGCCGACCGGGACCTCCGCAGCGCGATCACGGCGATCACCACACCGGCCACCCCGACGAGGCACCCCAGCGTGGTCACCACGTACGCCAACGAACCGTTCACTACCGCCTCCCCCAACCCGCTCGGCGGGAACGGTAACAACCGCACGCACGCCTTCTGAAGTCCTGTTCGCTGAGTGTGCGGTCAGTTACCGCTCGCCGCCAGCGAGCCGGTCGGCGGCGTACTCGCGCAGCGTGGCGCGGCCCATGAGGCAGCCGGAGAACGTGGTGAACTCGCCGTCGTCGCCGCGCAGCCGGGTCCACGCCGCCCGCCCGGCGGCCGGGTCGACCGCCTCCAGCAGCGTCGCCGCGTACGCCCGCCCGGCCGGTGAACCCTTGCGGAGCAGCTTGTCGACCCGCTTGCGGGCCGCCTCCGGGTGCTCCCGCAGCCCCTGCTCCAGCCGCCGGTACGCCTCGGTCGCGGGCAGCACCTGACCCGCCAGTCCCACCCCGCCGAAGGCGAGGGTGTCCGCGCCGTCGAGTTCGCGCGCCGCCTCGTCCAGTTCCCGCTCCCACGCACTCATGCCCCACTATGTGCCCAGCCCACCACCCCCTCCAACCACAAGGAAGGGCCCCCTGTTAACGCCTCCGGTAGAGGAAGGGCCCCTTGTTAACCACAGGGTCGGGTCAGCCGGGTCGCGTCGCGCAACGGACGCCAGGCGAACACGGCGATCGCCGCCATAGCCCCCGCCGCAGCCCAGAACGGTGTGGTGATCTGCCAGGTCCCGGCCAGCAGACCGCCGAGGAGCGCACCGATCGCGGCTCCGCCGAGATCGAGCAGCGCATACACGCTGCCAACCCGCCCACGCAGGTGGGACGGCACGATTCGCTGCCGGACCGACGCGGCGGTGATGCCCCAGACCATGGCGTGGACGCTGAAGACGATCAGGACAGCGGCGGCGATCCAGGGCGCCGTCGTGACGGCCAGGGTCACGTGTGTGACGACCTCGACGACCAGGCCGCCACGCAGCACCGTGCCGGCGCCGAAAGCCCGGGTGAGTGCGCCGGCAACCGTCGTGCCGAACAGGCCCCCGACAGCGAACGAGGTCAGCAGGAACCCGTACCCGACGTCGGACAGGCCCAGTCGCTGCCGGCAGTAGAGCACGAACACCGCGAATGCGGCACCGAACGCTACGTTGCCCAGGCCCATGCTCACGGCGAGCGTCCGCAGCAGGCGGTGCCGCCACAGCCAGCGCACACCCTGGCGTATCTCGCCGCGCAGCGAGCCGCGCGGACGGGCCTCGTCCGGCACGGGCGCCCGTCGGATGCCGGCGATCAGGGCCGCCGCAGCCGCGAAGGTCAGCGCGTCGAGCCCGAACGGCACAGCGGCGGAGACGACGAACAGCCACGCGCCCAGCGGCTTGGCGACGAACTGGTTGCCGATGGTGAACGTCGCGTACAGCCGGGCGTTGGCGGCGGGCAGCCTCTCGGATGCGACCACCGCCGGGAGCAGAGCGCCCATCGCGGTGTCCACGAGGGTTTCACCGACGCCGAGCAGGAACAGCACCACGTAGATGACCGCCACGGTGACCGTGCCGGTGGCGACGGTGAGCGTCAGCCCGGCCAGCGCCGCGGCGCGGAGCAGATTGACGACGACGACCAGCAGACGTCTGTCGAGCCGGTCCACGTAAGCGCCGCTGACCAGCGCGAACAGCAGCCAAGGCAGTTGTTGGGCGAAGACGGCGCCGGCGATCAGGGCCGGATCGTCGCTGACGGCGGCCACCAGCAGCGGGCCGGCGGCCATGGTGACACCGTCACCGATGTTGGAGACCGCCGAAGCGGTCCACAGTCTGGTGAAGTCCGCGCCGAGACGCGCGGGTGGAAGGGCACGCAAGAAGAGCTCCTCGAGCCAGGAGGGAAACGGTCATGAGGGACCGCTTCGCGGCGAGGAGCACCGCCGCCGGGATCCGGCGGCGAAGCGTCAGCGAGCGGTGTGCTCTCGCGGCGAAGCGGGGACCGCCGGCAGGCTGAGGCGCATCTGCGGCTCCTTAACTGTCGATTGACGTTCCGGGCAGGATATTCGGCTGTCGCCCGCTGCGCCGCCCGTCCCACCGGACGGCGAAGGCCCGGCCTTGAGGGGCCGGGCCTTCGCGGGTGGGACGGGTCAGGCGGCGGTGACCGCCAGGGACTCCTTGGTGTCGGACAGGTCGACGCGGACCGTGTCCCCGTCGCGGATGTCACCGGCCAGCAGCGCCTTGGCGAGCTGGTCGCCGATCGCCGACTGCACCAGCCGGCGCAGCGGGCGGGCGCCGTAGATCGGGTCGTACCCGTGCTCGGCCAGCCACGTGCGGGCGGCGTCGGTGATCTCCAGGCCCAGCCGGCGGTCCGCGAGACGGGTACGCATCCGGTTGAGCTGGATGTCCACGATCGAGCGCAGGTCCTCGCCCTGGAGTGCGGCGAACACCACGATGTCGTCGAGCCGGTTGAGGAACTCCGGCTTGAAGTGCGACCGGACCACCGCGAGCACGCCCTCCCGGCGCTCGTTCTCGCTGAGCGTCAGGTCGCTGATCACCGACGAACCCAGGTTCGAGGTGAGGATCAGGATCGCGTTGCGGAAGTCCACGGTACGGCCCTGACCGTCGGTGAGCCGGCCGTCGTCGAGCACCTGGAGCAGCACGTCGAAGACGTCCGGGTGGGCCTTCTCCACCTCGTCCAGCAGGATCACCGAGTACGGGCGGCGGCGTACCGCCTCGGTGAGCTGGCCGCCCTCCTCGTAGCCGATGTATCCGGGCGGGGCACCGACCAGGCGGGCCACCGAGTGCTTCTCGCCGTACTCGCTCATGTCGATGCGGACCATAGCCCGCTCGTCGTCGAAGAGGAACTCGGCGAGCGCCTTGGCGAGCTCGGTCTTGCCGACGCCGGTCGGGCCGAGGAACAGGAAGCTGCCGGTCGGGCGGTCCGGGTCGGCGACGCCGGCCCGGGCGCGGCGTACCGCGTCGGAGACCGCGCCCACCGCCTCGGCCTGGCCGACCACGCGGGCCCGCAGCGACTCCTCCATCCGGAGCAGCTTGGCGGTCTCGCCTTCGAGCAGCCGGCCGGCGGGGATGCCGGTCCAGGAGGCGACCACGGCGGCGATGTCGTCCGCGCCGACCTCCTCCTTGAGCATCGCGCCGTCGGCCTGGAGCCGGGCCAGTTCCTCCTCGGCCTGCTTCAGCTCGGCCCGCAGCGCGGGGATCCGGCCGTACCGCAGCTCGGCGGCGCGTTCCAGCTCGCCGTCGCGCTCGGCCCGCTCGGCCTCGCCGCCGAGGCGCTCCAGCTCCTCCTTGGCGGTGGAGAGCTTGGTGATGTGGCTCTTCTCGGTCTGCCAGCGTTCGGAGAGCGCGGTGAGCTGCTCGCGCTTGTCGGCCAGCTCCTTGCGCAGCCGCTCCAGGCGCTCGGCGGACGCGGCGTCCGGCTCCTTGGCCAGCGCCATCTCCTCGATCTCCAGGCGGCGCACCGCCCGCTCGATCTCGTCCACCTCGACCGGACGCGAGTCGATCTCCATGCGCAGCCGGGACGCCGACTCGTCCACCAGGTCGATCGCCTTGTCCGGCAGGAAGCGGTCGGTGATGTACCGGTCGGAGAGCGCGGCGGCGGCGACCAGGGCGGCGTCGGTGATGCGTACGCCGTGGTGCACCTCGTAGCGCTCCTTGAGCCCGCGCAGGATGCCGATGGTGTCCTCGATGGTCGGCTCGCCGACCAGCACCGGCTGGAAGCGGCGCTCCAGCGCCGGGTCCTTCTCGATGTGCTCGCGGTACTCGTCGAGCGTGGTCGCGCCGACCATCCGCAGCTCACCGCGCGCCAGCATCGGCTTGAGCATGTTGCCGGCGTCCATCGAGCCCTCGCCCTTGCCGGCGCCGACCACGGTGTGCAGCTCGTCGAGGAACGTGATGACCTGGCCGTCGGAGTTCTTGATCTCCTCCAGCACGGACTTCAGCCGCTCCTCGAACTGACCGCGGTAGGACGCGCCGGCGACCATCGCGCCGAGGTCGAGCGAGACCAGCTTCTTGTCCCGCAGCGACTCCGGCACGTCGCCGGCCACGATCCGCTGGGCCAGGCCCTCCACGATCGCGGTCTTGCCGACGCCCGGCTCGCCGATCAGCACCGGGTTGTTCTTGGTACGCCGGGACAGCACCTGGATCACCCGGCGGATCTCCGAGTCCCGGCCGATCACCGGGTCGATCTTGCCGTCGCGGGCGCTGGCGGTGAGGTCCACGCCGTACTTGGCCAGGGCCTGGTAGGTCTGCTCCGGGTCGGCGGTGGTGACCCGGCGGTCCCCGCCCCGGACGGTCGGGAACGCGGCGACCAGGTTCTCCTCGGTGGCGCCGGAGTTCTTCAGCGCGACCGAGACGGCGCCGCCGACCCGGGCGAGCCCGGCCAGCAGGTGCTCGGTGGAGGTGTACTCGTCGCCCAGCGGCCGCGCGATCTGCTCGGCGGCGCCGATGGCGTTGACGAACTCGCGGGCCAGCGTCGGCTCGGCGATGCTCGACCCGCGCGCGGCGGGCAGCGCGTCGACCGAGCGCTGGGCGACGCGGCGCAGCTCGGCGGGGTCGGCCCCGACGGCGCGCAGCAGGCCCGCGGCGGTCGAGCCCTCGGTGTCCAGCAGTGACAGCAGCAGGTGCCAGGGCTCCACGGTGGCGTGACCGCGCTGGTTCGCCAGCGCGACGGCACCGGTGATGGCCTCGCGGCTCTTGGTGGTGAGACGTTCCGTGTTCATGGGCTCCCCCGGATCGGCGTGTCCACTGGACATGACACAACCAGAGTTGAGTCTATTCCGCTCAACTCCACGCCTGTGACCTGGGTCACCAGTCGCCGGGCCGGCCAGAGAGATCTTGGTACGAAACAGCCCCTCCGAGGGCCCTTTCGTACCAAGATCTCAGCGACGTGGCAGGCGCGCGAGGCACGGGGTCTCGTGGTCGGCGCGCAGCACGCAACGCCGGCCGCCGTCCAGCTTGCGGTCGCAGAACACCCAATGGCGTACGGCCTGGTCGTCCTCGGCCGAGACGGTGATGCCACCCAGCTCCACCACCGCGAGGAACGCCAACGACCGTCCGGCCGTGCGACCGAGCATCTTCGCCCGAGCCAGATCGGCCGCACGCACCGGCAGATGGATCACGTAACGCCCGGTCACGGCCGCCCGGCCAGGTCGCGCATCGACGGGGCCTGCCGGGACTGCCACTCACGCAGGGCGCTCTTGATCCGGGCCGTCTCCTCACGACTCCGGGCGACTTCGGCGTACGCGGCGGCGAGGTCCCCGGCGACGCGATCGAGGAACGCGGCGACCTCGGCGGGGTCCAGCCCTCGGCGGCGCGTCGCGAAGCAGCGGCCCCGCACCTGCCAGGGCCGGAGCGGAAGGTACGACGCGGAGCGGTAGGCACCGACCGGCGCGGAGTTGGGCGGGGTGAGGCTCCGCCGCTTCGGACGTATTCGCAGGAGATTGCGCACGACGCTGTCCCTTCTCGCGGAGGACGGGGTCGGGACGAGCCACGGGGGATGCCCGCCCCGACCCGGGAAAGCTCCAGGTGCCATCCGGGAGCGTTCGTCAGCAACCTACAATCGGTACCAGTTGTAGGTCAACGATCGACCCACAATTGCTTGAGGTTGGAGGTGGGTGCATGGTCGAATGGGCGTGCCATCCGGGGAGTGTGTATGCCCAAGCAGCAGTACCAAGTGCTCGCAGACGAACTGAAGAGCAAGATCGATTCGGGAGAGTGGCCGCCCGGCACCAAGCTGCCGAGCCGCGCCCAACTGTGCAAGGAGTACGGCGTCTCCGACACCGTCGTCGGCAAGGCGATGATGATTCTGCGCGCGACCGGCCTCACCGAGACGCTCGAAGGTGTCGGCGTGTTCGTGGCCGAACGGACATAGACGAGCCGTCCGAGCCACATCGACCGGTCTGCAGTTCGGCCCCGGACGCGGCAGGTGCGCGCCCGGAGTAGCCTCACCCGCGTGCGAGTACGTGTCGAGCAGACCTCCCTGCCCGGGATCGGCGTACGTCATGATCTGATGACGGAGTCCGGCCGCCGGCTCGGTGTGGTCTCCCACCGCAATGGCCGTCGCGACCTGGTCCTCTACGACCCGGACGATCCCGACTCCTGCCAACATGACATACCCCTGACCGACGACGAGGCGGAGGCGCTCGCCGACATCCTCGGCGCGTCGCTGATGCTGGGTCAGCTCTCGGGTCTGCGCGAGCAGGCCGCCGGGCTGCTGACCGAGCAGGTCGCCATCCCGGCGGGGTCGAAGTACGTCGGCAAGCGGCTCGGTGACACCAAGGCGCGCACCCGGACCAGCGCGTCCATCGTGGCCGTGCTGCGTCAGGGCGCGGTGAACGTCTCGCCCGAACCCACCTTCCGGTTCGAGGCCGGCGATGTGGTCGTCGTGGTCGGCACCCGTCAGGGGCTCGACGGCGTGACCGCGATTCTCGCCGAGACCGATCCGGACGGCTGACGCGTATGCACGAAACCACAATCCTGCTCATCGAAGTCGGTGCGCTGCTGCTCCTGCTCGGCCTGCTCGGCCGGCTGAGCCGTCGCTTCGGCGTCTCGCCCATCCCGCTGTACCTGCTCGCCGGCCTGGCGTTCGGGCACGGCGGGCTGCTGCCGCTCAACGCCAGCGAGGAGTTCTTCGCCGTCGGCGCCGAGATCGGCGTGATCCTGCTGCTGGTCATGCTCGGTCTGGAGTACAGCGCCAACGAACTGGTGGGCAACCTCCGGTCGGCCGCGCCGGCCGGCGTGATCGACGCGGTCTTCAACGCGCTGCCCGGTTTCGCCTTCGCGCTCCTGCTCGGCTGGGGCTGGGTGGCGGCGGTGGTGCTCGCGGGCGTCACGTGGGTGTCGTCGTCCGGCGTGATCGCCAAGGTGCTCGGCGACCTGGGCCGGGTGGGTAACCGGGAGACGCCGGTGATCCTGTCCGTCCTGGTGATCGAGGACCTGGCCATGGCCCTCTACCTGCCGTTGGTCACCGCGCTGCTCGCCGGGGTCGGCCTGATGAAGGGCGGCATCGCGCTCGCCATCGCGGTGTTCACCGTGGTCGTCGTGCTGGCCGTGGCGATCCGGTACGGCCACCTGATCTCCGCCGCGCTCTCCGCCAAGGATCCGGAGGCGCTCCTGCTCGGGGTACTCGGCCTCACCCTGCTGGTCGCGGGCGTCGCGGCCAAGCTCCAGGTCTCCGCGGCGGTCGGCGCGTTCCTGGTGGGCATCGCGCTGTCCGGGCCGGTCGCGCACCACGCCACCGAACTGCTCTCCCCGCTGCGTGATCTCTTCGCCGCGGTCTTCTTCGTGTTCTTCGGGCTGGTCACCAACCCGCTGGACATGCCGCCGGTGCTGGTGCCGGCGCTGCTGCTCGCAGTGGTCACCATGGCGACGAAGGTGGCCACCGGCTACCTGGCCGCCCGCCGGGTCGGGATCGCCGAGCCCGGACGCTGGCGGGCCGGTCTGGCGCTGACCCCGCGTGGCGAGTTCTCCATCGTCATCGCCGGGCTGGCCGTCTCGGCCATCTACCCGGTGGAACCGAAGCTCGCCGCGCTCGCCACCGCGTACGTGTTGATCACGGTGGTGACCGGGCCGCTGCTCGCCCGGCTGCCCGACACGCGATGGTTCAAGCAGTGGCTGCGCAGCCGCGCCGCCGCCGCACGGCCGCCCGCGCCGCTGCCCCTGGGCTCCGGCGACTGACACGGCGCGGGGCCGGATCAGCCGAGGGCAGATCCGGCCCGGCGTTGTCAAATTGATCCCGGGAAGGTCTACCACTGCTCCGCCCAACCGCGTTAACGTTTCGGCCCAGCAGCCAGGGTCCGCGGGTGGCCTGCGCCCCCGCCAGCGCAAGCGGAAGGTCGGCCGGTGAGCGTGCAGGAAGAGACGTTCCGCGGCTTCGCCAACCCGGTCGATCCCTCGCCCGCCGAGCTCCGCTCGTGGGCGTATCAGCCGGATTCGGTGCCGCTGACCTCGATGCCGCCCGACTGGGATCTGCTCGTCGCCGGTGACCACCTGGTGCAGA
Organism: Micromonospora sp. CA-248089; assembly: GCF_050948515.1. Taxonomy (NCBI): domain Bacteria; kingdom Bacillati; phylum Actinomycetota; class Actinomycetes; order Micromonosporales; family Micromonosporaceae; genus Micromonospora; species Micromonospora sp. CA-248089. Next base: position 142,304 of record NZ_CP192016.1, on the reverse strand, counting down.
CGCTGTTCGACCTGGCGATGGACCAGGGCTGCCCGGCGCGGCGGTTCGCGCTGCACTGCCTCTACATCTACGCCGCCGACGGCATCCGGACGAACTTCCGCGCCCACCCCAAGCGCCGGTTCCGCAAGCTGGTCGAGCAGGCCGAGAAGTCCGGCGACGACCTGATGCGCAACTGGGCGCACAACAGCCGGGTGCTGCTCGCCCGGCCGGACCTCTTCGTCTACCGGGACTGGTGCGAGGGCGGCCTGGTCCGCGAGAACCGCCGCCTCTGACACGAACGACGAACGGGCCGGGATCCCCCGTGGATCCCGGCCCGCACGTCGGCGGATCGTCAGGTCGATCCGCCCTGCTTCTTGCGCCGCTCGTCGTCCCGTGCCCGGTCCACACCGTGGTCCGTCTGGTCGGCGAAGCGCCCTTCCTTGACCTTGTCGCTGAAGCGTCCCTCGGTGACCCGGTCGAACCGCTCGCGGACGTTCTCGGCCACCTTCTCCAGCCGTTCCTCCGCGCGCTCGGCCACCTTCTTCGCCGGTTCCGCCATGGCTCCCCCCGCCAGCCCGGAGTCCGCTATGAGGCTTTTGCCCCTGCGGAAAGCCTAATCGACAGTGCCCCGCCGTACCCCGGATTCCCCTGACCCGGGCCGCGAACCGGCCCGGGAAAGGACGAAGGCCGGCGCCGCCCCAGGGGAGCGGGGCGCGCCGGCCTTCCGGTACGAGGTCAGCGGTCGGGAGCGCGGCGCGGACGCCAGACGACGAGCGCGGTGGACGTGCGGTTGGTGGGTACGAGATCGCCGCGGGGGAAGCCACCGAGCGACTCCAGCTCGGCGATCCGCCGGTACGCGGCGTCCAGTTCCGCCTCCAGCCGGGCCACCCGCTGCTGCGCCTCTTCGAGCAGCCGCTCCAACCCGATGATCCGCTTGACCCCGGCCAGGTTGATCCCGTCGTCCTGGCTGAGGCGCTGCACCTCGCGGAGCAGCACCACGTCCCGGACGCTGTACCGGCGACCGCCGCCGGACGCCCGGCCGGCCTGCACCAGGCCCAGCCGGTCGTACTGGCGCAGCGTCTGGGGGTGCATCCCCGCCATCCGCGCGGCCACCGAGATCATCAAGACCTTGGCCTCGTAGGCCGGGTCACCCGAGCCGACGTACTCCTCCGACATGCCCGCTCACCTCCGCTGCCGACCTCAACTGAATCGACGTACCCGCGCGTCGAGATGTTCCCGCGCGGCGGGCGGAGTCTGCGCCGCGAAGGTCTCCAGCGCCGCCCGCGCCTCGTCCGACACCTTCGCCGGGACCACCACGTCGAGCGTGACCAGCAGGTCACCGGCGCGGCCGTCCTTGCGTACGACGCCCTTGCCGCGGGCGCGCAGCACCCGCCCCCCGGGCGTACCCGGTGGCACCCGCAGGGTCACCGTCCCGTCCAGGGTCGGTACGCGCAGGTCCGTGCCGAGAACCGCCTCGGCGTACGTGATCGGGACGGTCAGGGTCAGGTCGTCCCCGGTACGCCCGAACAGCTCGTCCGGGCGGACCTTCACCTGCACGAACAGGTCACCGGCCGGGCCGCCCCGCTCGCCGGGCTCGCCCCGGCCGGCCAGGCGGATCCGCTGCCCGTCGGCCACACCGGCCGGGAAGCGCACGTTGAGCGTGCGGGTCTTGGTGACCCCGCCGGTGCCGTGGCACTCCGGGCACTTCTCCTCGACGATCGTGCCGACGCCCTGGCAGTTGCGGCACGGCTCGGAGAAGCTGAACGACCCCTGGTTGCGGGTGGTCACCCCGGCGCCGTGACAGACCGGGCAGGCCACCGGCTGGGTGCCGGGCTTCGCGCCGTTGCCGTGGCAGGTGTCGCAGACTCCGGGGGCGCGCAGCGTCAGCGGCAGCGTGACGCCACGTACCGCGTCGGTGAAGTCGAGCGCGACCTCGGTCTCGACGTCCCGCCCGCGGGCCGGGCCACGCGGACGTGCCGGACCGCCGGCGCCCCCGCCACCGGAGAAGATCGAGCTGAACAGGTCGGTGAAGCCACCACCGCTGAACCGGGTGTCGCCGCCGCCCGCGCCGCCGCCGAACAGGTCGGAGACGTCGAACGGCATGCCGCCCGGCTGGCCCCCGCCGCGGGCGTTGCGCCGGAAGGCACCGGAGCCGAACAGCGAGCGCATCTCGTCGTACTCGCGGCGCTTCTTCTCGTCACCGAGCACCGCGTACGCCTCGGAGACGGTCTTGAACCGCTCCTCGGCACCGGTGTCGCCGGGGTTGTGGTCCGGGTGCGACTCCCGGGCCAACTTGCGGTACGCCTTCTTGATCTCGTCCGAGGAGGCGGACTTGTCCACGCCCAACGCGGCGTAGTAGTCCTTCTCGATCCAGTCCTTGGAACTCACCGGTCCACCCCCTTCCACGGGTCGAATCCCGGTCGTCCCGCCCGCCCGGTGCGGGCGGGCGGGACGTCACGGGTCGGCACTACTCCGGGTCCGCGACCGCGACCATGGCGGGCCGCAGCAGCCGCTCGCCGAGCTGGTAACCGCGCCGCATGACCTGTACGCAGGTCGGCTCGGTCACGTCGGCGGAGGTCTGGTGCGCCACCGCCTCGTGCCGGGTCGGGTCGAACGGGTCACCGGTCTCGCCGAACGCGGTCAGGCCGAACTTGGCCAGCGCGCCGGTGAGCTGCTCGGCCACACTGCCGAACGGGCCCACCAGGTCGCCGTGCTCGCGCGCCCGGTCCAGGTCGTCGAGGATCGGCAGCAGCGCGGTGAGCACCGCCCCGGTTGCCTGCTCCTGCACCAGGTTGCGGTCCCGGTCGACCCGCTTGCGGTAGTTGGCGTACTCCGCCGTGACCCGCTGGAGGTCGCGGGTGCGCTCCTCCAGGTCGGTGCGGAGCGACTCCAGCTCGGCACCGAGCGGCGCGTCCGTGCCGGTCCCGCCCTTCGGCTCGGCGGGCGCGTCGACCACGGCCGGACCGCTGACCTCGGCCTCGCCGCCGATCTCGTCGACCACGACCTCGGCCTCCTCGACCAGCCCTTCGGCGGGCGCGTCGGCGGCCGCGTCGGCCGCCGAGGCGTCGTTCGCGGGCTGCTCGGTCACCTTGCCGAGCTTGCGCTTGTCACGGATGACGACCCGGGGTTCGTCGCCGGCGTCCTTGCCGGCGCCCGCCGACCCGGTGGCACCCGGGTCGGCCGCGCGTGGCTTGTCCGTCATGCGGTTACCTCATCCCTCTGCCGTGCGAATCGTGTCCGGGACCGGATGTCACTTCTTGTCCTCGTCCACGATCTCCGCGTCGACCACGTCGTCGTCGCCACCGGCCTTCGGGCCACCGGCCGCACCGGCACCGGCACCCGGCCCGGCAGCGCCCGGGGCGGTCTGCTCGCCCTCCTGCTGCTGGGCGTAGAGCAGCGAGCCCGCCTGCTGGGAGACCTGCGCCAGCTTCTCGTGCGCGGACTTGATCTTCTCGATGTCCTGCCCGCCGAGGGCGCTACGCAGCTCGCCGAGCGCCTCGTTGAGCTGGTCGCGGTTCTCGCCGGGCAGCTTGTCGCCGCTCTCGGCGAGGAACTTCTCGGTCTGCCACTGGAGCGCCTCGGCCACGTTGCGGGTCTCGGCCTCCTCACGGCGACGCTTGTCCTCGTCGGCGTGCTCCTCGGCGTCCCGGCGCATCCGCTCGATGTCGTCCTTCGGCAGCGAGGAGCCGCCGGTGATCGTCATCTTCTGCTCCTTGCCGGTGCCCAGGTCCTTGGCGTGCACGTTCACGATGCCGTTGGCGTCGATGTCGAACGTGACCTCGATCTGGGGCACGCCGCGCGGGGCCGGCGGGAGACCGGTCAGCTCGAAGGTGCCGAGCTTCTTGTTGTAGGCGGCGATGTCCCGCTCGCCCTGGAACACCTGGATCAGCACCGACGGCTGGTTGTCGTCGGCGGTGGTGAACACCTCGGAGCGCTTGGTCGGGATGGTGGTGTTGCGCTCGATGAGCTTGGTGAAGATGCCGCCCTTGGTCTCGATGCCCAGGCTCAGCGGGGTCACGTCGAGCAGCAGGACGTCCTTGACCTCGCCCTTGAGCACACCGGCCTGCAGGGCGGCGCCGACGGCGACGACCTCGTCCGGGTTGACGCCCTTGTTCGGGTCGCGGCCGGTGAGCTGCTTGACCAGGTCGGTCACGGCCGGCATCCGGGTCGAGCCGCCGACCAGGATGACGTGGTCGACGTCGGAGATCTTGATGCCGGCGTCCTTGACGGCCTGCTCGAACGGGCCCTTGCAGCGGTCCAGCAGGTCCTGCGTCATGCGCTGGAACTCGGCGCGGCTGAGCGTCACGTCGAGGTGCAGCGGGCCGGCCGAACCGGCGGTGATGTACGGCAGGTTGATGTTGCTGGTAGTCGCGGCGGACAGCTCGATCTTGGCCTTCTCGGCGGCCTCCTTGAGCCGCTGCATGGCCATCTTGTCCTGCGAGAGGTCGATGCCGTGCTCGCCGCGGAACGTCTTCACCAGGTGGTCGATGATGCGCTGGTCCCAGTCGTCACCACCGAGCTGGTTGTCACCGCTGGTGGACTTGACCTCCACCACGCCCTCGGCCAGCTCCAGCAGCGACACGTCGAAGGTGCCGCCGCCGAGGTCGAAGACCAGGACGGTCTGCTCCTTGGAGCCCTTGTCCAGGCCGTACGCCAGGGCCGCCGCGGTCGGCTCGTTCACGATCCGCAGCACGTTGAAGCCGGCGATCTCACCGGCCTCCTTGGTGGCCTGACGCTGCCCGTCGTTGAAGTAGGCCGGGACGGTGATCACCGCGTCGGTGATCTGCTCGCCCAGGTACGCCTCGGCGTCCCGCTTGAGCTTCATCAGCGTGCGCGCCGAGATCTCCTGCGGGGTGTACTTCTTGCCGTCGATGTCGACGGTCCAGTTGGTGCCGATCTCACGCTTGACCGACCGGATGGTCCGGTCGGGGTTGGTCACCGCCTGGCGCTTGGCGACCTCACCGACGAGCACCTCGCCGTTGCGGGCGAACGCGACGATCGAGGGAGTCGTACGCGAGCCCTCGGCGTTGGCGATGACGGTGGGCTCACCGCCCTCGAGAACGCTGACGCAGGAGTTCGTCGTGCCGAGGTCGATGCCGACCGCACGTGCCATGTTCGCTTCCTCGCTTCGTAACGGGTGAGCAGGTCAGACGGCCTGCCCGGCGGGTCGCCCGGAAGCGACCGCACCATAAGTTGAGTGAACTTGACTCAATAGTGCCACGCGATCGCCAATCCGCAAGTCGAGGTTGAGCCGACCCGGCGCAACCCGACCGTTACTACTGTCCGGTTGTCTTACCTTGCGTCGGTCGGGCACGCTTTAGCGGTGACGACGCATGGCGATTCCGCCACCCGTGCCGGCGCGCCCGCCGTCGCAGCCCGCACCGGAGCCACCACCGGCGACGACCAGCCTGCTCACGCCGCCGACGGCCTGCCCGCCGCGCTCTCCGGCCTGCGGGCGGCGATTGATGCGGCCCGCTTCCCGCTCGCCCTCCCCTCGGCCGAGCCGGCCCGGCACGCCGCGGCGAGCGTCACCGACCAGCTCGACGACTACCTGCTGCCCCGGCTGGCCCGGCTCGACGCCCCGCTCCTGGTGGTCGTCGGCGGCTCCACCGGCGCCGGCAAGTCGACGCTCGTCAACAGCCTGGTCAAGGCGCGGGTCAGCGCGGCGGGCGTGCTCCGCCCCACCACCCGCTCCCCGGTGCTGGTGTGCAGCCCGACCGACGCGGCCTGGTTCCGGCAGGGGGACCTGCTGCCCGGCCTGACCCGGACCACCGAGCCCAGTGAGCAGCCGGGCACCCTGCACCTGGTCACCGCGCCGGCACTGCCGCCCGGCCTGGCCTTCCTCGACGCGCCGGACATCGACTCGGTGGTCGACGCCAACCGGGCGCTCGCCGGTCAGCTGCTCGCCGCCGCCGACCTCTGGCTGTTCGTCACCACCGCCGCCCGGTACGCCGACGCCGTCCCCTGGGAGCTGCTGCGCAGCGCCCGCGCCCGGGGCACCGCCGTGGCGATGGTGCTGGACCGGGTCCCCCCGGAGGCAGCCGACGAGGTCGCCGCCCACCTGTCCGAGATGCTCGCCGAGCAGGAGCTGGGTGCCGCGCCGCTGTTCGTGCTGCCGGAGACCTGGGTGGACGGGCAGGGGCTGCTGCCGGACCGGATCACCGCACCGCTCAGCGACTGGTTCTCCCGGCTCGCCGCCGATGCCGAGGCCCGCGCCGCGGTGGTCCGGCAGACGCTCGACGGCGCGCTGGCCGCGCTGCACCCGGTGGTGGAGGCGCTGGCCGAGGCCGCCGACGAGCAGGTCACCGCCGCCGACGCGCTGGACGAGCGGGTCCAGGCCGCGTACCGCAGCGCGGAGCGCAGCGTCGACCAGGGGCTCAAGGACGGCCGGCTGCTGCGCGGTGAGGTGCTGGCGCGCTGGCAGGAGTTCATCGGCACCGGCGACTTCTTCCGCGGGCTGGAGGCCCGCATCGGGCGGCTGCGCGACCGGGTGGTCGCGGCGGTCACCGGACGGCCCGCTCCCGCCGCGGAACTGCGTACCGCGATCGAGTCCCAGCTCGTCACGCTGCTGCGCGGGGTGGCGGCCGAGGCGGCCGAAAACGCGTACACGGTCTGGAAGGCGCACCCGGCGGGCGCGGCGCTGCTGGAGCCGGACCTGGCGCACCCCTCGGCCGACCTGCCGGAGCGGGCCGAGCAGCTGGTCCGCGACTGGCAGCGCGGCGTGCTGGAGTTGGTCCGGGTCGAGGGCGGCGACCGGCGGTTCGTGGCGCGCACCGCCGCGTACGCGGTGAACGCCACCGGCCTCGCCGTCATGATCGGTGTGTTCGCCTCCACCGCGTTCATCCCCACCGGGCTGGAGGTCGCCGCGGGCACCGGCACGGCGGTGGCCGGGCAGACGGTGCTCCAGGCGATCTTCGGCGATCAGGCGGTCCGCAACCTGGCCCGCAAGGCCCGCGTCGACCTGCTCGACCGGGTGGGCAAGCTGCTGGCCGAGGAGGCCGAGCGCTTCCTGAGCCGCACCGAGGCCGAGCGCCCGGCCGCGAACGCCGGTGCGGCGCTGCGCTGGTCCGCCGTCGAGGTCGAGCGGGCCCGGCACCGCAGCGGTCTGTTCCCGACGAACACCGAGCAGGACGGTCGCCTGTGAGCGCGAGGAGTGAGCCGATCCTGCGAGCCCCGCAGGCGCGAACGAGGATGACACAGTGAGCAACGTCGTCGGACGGATGCGTGACGCGCTGCGCGGCGAGCAGCGGGTCGACCCGGACGTGCTGATCGAGCGCCTCCAGGCGATCCAGCGGTTCCTGGCCGCGGTGGACGGCGACGTGCCCGACGCTCAACTGGTCGCCGCGCACACGGTGGTCGAGCGCGCCGGTGACCGGCTCGCGCTCTCCGGCCGACACACGGTGGTCGCGCTCGCCGGTGCGACGGGCAGCGGCAAGTCGAGCCTGTTCAACTCGCTGGCGCGGCTCGACCTCTCCCCGGTGGGCGTACGCCGCCCCACCACGGGTGTCGCGCACGCCTGCGTGTGGGGCCCGCTGGACGGCGCGGTCCGGCTGCTCGACTGGATCGGGGTGCTGCCCCGGCACCGGTTCGTCCGGGAGAGCCCGCTGGACGCCGACGACGAGTCGAACCTGCACGGCCTGGTCCTGCTCGACCTGCCCGACTTCGACTCGGTGCAGCACGGCCACCGGCTGGAGGTGGACCGCCTGCTCGGCCTGGTCGACCTGGTGGTCTGGGTGGTCGACCCGCAGAAGTACGCCGACCGCGTGATCCACACGAGCTACCTGCGCGAGTTCCACAGACACAAGGACGTCACGGTCGTGGTGCTCAACCAGGCCGACCGGCTGCACCCGACCGAGCTGCCCAGGGTCCTGGACGACCTGCGCCGGCTGCTCGATGACGACGGGCTGGGCGGGGTGCCGCTGCTGCCGACCGTCGCGGTGGACCCGAACGGGCTGGACGGGCTGCGGGCCGAACTGGAGCGTACGGTCGCCGAACGGCAGGCCGCGCTGCGCCGGCTCTCCGGCGACGTGGACGCCGTGGTGGACGATCTCGAACCGCTCGTCGGGCCGGAGCCACCGCGCACCCGGCCCGGTGACGCCTCGGCGCAGGAGCTGACCCGGGCCCTCGCCGGCGCGGCCGGGGTGCCGACGGTGGCGGCGGCGGTCGAGGGGGCGTACCGGCACCGGGCGGTCGGCAACACCGGCTGGCCGCTGCTGCGGAGCTGGCGCAAGCTGCGGCCGGATCCGCTGCGCCGGCTGCACCTGTCCGGGCGGGATCCGGACGCGCCGGCGGAGAGCCTGGTCGCGGCCACCTCCGTACCCGATCCGACGGCCGCGCAGCGCTCGGCGGTCACGCTGGCGATCCGCGCGGTGGCCGAGCGGGCCGGTGGCGGTCTGCCCGCGCCGTGGCCCGCCGCGGTGACCGCCGCGGCCCGGGGCCGGCAGGCCGACCTGCCGGGCGCGCTCGACCACGCGGTCGCCGCGACCGACCTGGGCATGGACCGCCGGCCCGCCTGGTGGCGGGTGGTCGGCGCGCTGCAGTGGGTGGTCACCCTCGCCGCGCTGGCCGGCCTGGTCTGGCTGATCATCGGGTACGCGGTGCGCCTGCTCGGCCTGCCGCCGCTGGAGCACCCGACGCTCGGTGTGGTGCCCTGGCCCACCGTCCTGCTGCTCGGCGGCCTGCTGGCCGGGCTGCTGATCGCGGCACTGACCCGGCCGGTGGTCGGGTGGGCGGCCCGGCGGGCCCGGGCGCGGGCCGAGCAACGCCTGCTCACATCCGTGGGCAGCGTCTCCGAGAAGTACGTGCTGGACCCGGTCTGGGCGGTGCTGACGCGCTACGGCACGGCCCGGGACGCGCTGCGCGAGGCGGGACGGCGCTAGACCGGCGTGCTGACCGGTGTGGGGGCGGCCGGTGCGGCGTAGGGTCGATACATGGCCACGCCACAGACCCCCTACGACGCGGTGCTGCACGCCGCGCGCGACGTGACGAGGCTCGACTCGGCCCTGGACGCGGAGATGCTCGGCGCCGCGTTGCTGGGCAGCGTCTACGCCGTCGCGGAGCACGACCGGGAGCAGGCCGTCCGCGACTTCGTCACCGGTTTCCTCGCCGCCACGTCCCGGCGCCGCAGCGCCGCCGCGACCACCCTGCGGGCCGTCTTCGCCGCCCTGGTGCCCGACGCCGAGGGCGCCGCCCGGGTCCGGCCCGGCGCGTACGCCCCGTCGTGGGCCGGTCAGCTGGGCCGGGTGCGCGTCACCGGCGCCTGGGCCTACGGCGACGTGTACGGCGACCAGACCTCCTACCTCGCCACGTTCGCGTACGACGACGAGGAGGAGGGCGGCCCGGAGCACGCGCTGGTGGCCTTGGTCGACCACAACATCGGCATCACCAAGGACGTCTTCGTCGGCGGCCCGGCCGGGCGGATCGTCGAGCAGGCCCGGGAGATCTGCACCGAGGACGAGTTCACCTGGTTCCGTACCGAGGACCCGGCCCGGATGCACGCCGAGGTGAGCCGTCACCTGGCGGTCACCGACGACCTGGCCGAACTGCCCGCGCAGGGCTCGCTCGCCACCGACCGGGCGCTCGTGGGCGCGCGGCTGGCCGCACTCCCGGGGCCGACACCGCCGGCCGGTCCGGCCGTGATGCCGGCGCCCACCGACGAGGAGCGCACCCGTCTGGTCCGCGCGTTCCTCGACTCGCCGGAGGCGGCCCGCTTCGGCCTGCCCGAGGTGGCCGACGGCGAGCTGGCCTCGCTGCACTTCTGCCTCGGCCTGCTGCTCGACCACGCGGCCAGCTTCCCGGACGCCGACCCGATGCGGTGGAGCCCGATGGTGGCCGAGCTGTTCCTGCTCGACTGGGTGCACCGCCGCGCCGTGCTGGACATGGACGACGCGGCGATGCTGCCCCGGGTGCTGCGCGCCTGGGCGGCGTACGCGGCCCGGCAGCGCGGGCTGTCGCAGTCGGCCGCCGCCCGGACGGACGAGGCGATCACCGAGATGGTCCCGGAGTTCGCCCGGCTCTACAGCACCGGCGAGCGGCGCAGCCCCGCCACCGCGGCGGTGGCCCAGCTCATGGCGGACGGGGTGGACCCGGACGACCCGGAGGCGCTGAACGCCTGGATCGAGGCGAACCGCCACCGCCTGACCGACGACCCGGCCTAGGCATTCACGCCCGCATGATCGGCACCACCTCGGCGAGGTGGCTGCATCGGGCCGGGTGGGATCGCACCACTACGGCGAAGTGGTGTCGATCATGAGGGGTGGGACACCGATGGCCGGGCCGGGCCGGACGGAACAGAGGTGGCGGACGGTCCGGCGGAACCCGGCGGATCGGCGGGGCCTGACGGATCGACAGGACCGGACGTACCCGATGGGCCGGAGGGCTCGGACGTCGGTTCCGACGAGGGCTCGGAGGTGGGCGTCGGCTCGGCCGTCGTGACCGACGGCTCGGGGCTCGGGCTCGGCTCGGGCGTCGGCGTGGCCGGGTCGGACGGCGAGTGTGACGGCGACGGTGAGGGCACCGGCGACGGGCGGGGCGGGCGGACCGGGGTGGGCCGGACGGGCGCGGCCGGCGGCGGGGGCGCGGCGACCGGGCGGGACCGGTGCCGGGAGCCGAGGTCGCTGTCGTCGGGCAGGGCCGGTGCCGCCGGGAGCACCGGCCGCGCCGGGGGCACCGAGGTCACGTCGACGGCGGGCGTGGGCGTGGACGGCACCGGGGCCTGGGTGCCCTGGGGCATCGGGATGACCACCGGACCGACCGAGGGGGTCGGCAGGAACGGGGTGCTGGTGTCGGGAAGGGCGCTGTTGCCGACGGTGGCGGATCCGGTGCTGATCGCGGCGAGGATCGGCATGGAGGCGGTGCCGGCGAGCAGCGCCACGGTGAGCAGATAGCCGCGGCTGGGACCGCCCGTTCCGGGGGCGCGGTGGGCGCCCACGACCCGGCGGTACGGGGAGGCGGGCAGGGCCCGGTGGCGGCCGAGGAAGGGCGTACCGGGCGGACCCTCTGGTTCGGACACCGGCACACTCCTCACGCACGGACGGGACGAAGAGCACGCGCGAATATCAGGACAAATGCCGCGCCGTGGCTCATCGCAAGCTTGACCCAGTGACGCTCAGTTCACCAGTCGCAACCGCGTGTCGACACACATTTTGTGCGTCGCCCGCTCCCGCCACTGGGGACAAAAGCGCTTATCCGTCATGAACCCGATGGAACCTCACCGGCGAGGGAGGCCATACTGTGGGCCCGCTCACCTCCTCTGCAATCATTCAGACACGACGGCAACGCAGCCGCCACTTCCGCGTACCCCGCGGCTGGTGCGGAACGGTGCCGGCGCTCCCGGGCCTGGGTCTGTCCCGACGGACTCCGGCTCACGCCGCGCGGCAACCCCTACCGGGGTCAGGCGCGGTCGCCAGGGACCGACCCGGCACCAGCCGGGCGGGCGCACGAGGTGCGCGGCTCGGGTAACCCCCGGCGCCGGCGCAGACAGACAGGGAGAGACGGATGGCAAAGGGCGACCCCGGGGCCGCCACCCGCAGTAAGCGGGCCGCACCCCGTACCAGACGCGCCGCCGCGACCGGTGAAGCGGAACTCGTACAGCTGCTCACCCCCGAGGGTGAGCGGATCGAGAGCGCGCTCGGCCCGGACGGGACCGAGTACCGCGTCGACTTCACCGACGAGGAGTACCGCGGGCTCTACCGCGACCTCGTGCTGGTCCGCAAGCTGGACGCCGAGGCCACCGCTCTGCAGCGCCAGGGCGAACTGGGCCTGTGGGCCAGCCTGCTGGGCCAGGAGGCCGCGCAGGTCGGCTCCGGCCGGGCGCTGCGGAAGCAGGACATGGCTTTCCCGACCTACCGCGAGCACGGCGTGCTCTACTGCCGCGGCATCGACCCGATCATGCCGCTGGGCCTGTTCCGCGGCGTCGACCAGGGCGGCTGGGACCCGAACGAGTTCAAGTTCAACATGTACACGATCGTGATCGGGGCACAGACCCTGCACGCGACCGGGTACGCCATGGGTGTCGCCATGGACGGCAAGACCGGCGGCGAGGACGGCGAGGCGGTCATCGCCTACTTCGGCGACGGCGCCACCAGCCAGGGCGACGTCAACGAGTCGTTCGTCTGGGCCAGCGTCTTCAACGCCCCGCTGGTGTTCTTCTGCCAGAACAACCAGTACGCCATCTCCGAGCCGCTGGAGCGGCAGACCCGCGTGCCGCTGTACCGGCGGGCCGGCGGGTTCGGCTTCCCGGGTGTCCGGGTGGACGGCAACGACGTGCTCGCGTCGTACGCGGTGACCCGGCACGCGCTGGACAACGCGCGCAACGGCCAGGGCCCGAGCCTGATCGAGGCGTACACCTACCGGATGGGCGCGCACACCACCTCCGACGACCCGACCCGCTACCGCATCGCCAGCGAGGTCGAGGCGTGGCAGGCCAAGGACCCGATCGCCCGGATGAAGGCGTTCCTGACCAAGCAGAAGATCGCCGACGAGTCGTTCTTCACCGCTGTCGACGAGCAGGCCCGCACCGAGTCGGTGCACCTGCGCGAGCGCGTGCTCGCCATGCCCGACCCGCAGCCGGTGACCATGTTCGACCACGTCTACCCCAACGGCTCTCCCGAACTGGACGAGCAGCGGGCCCGGTTCACGCAGTACATGGAGTCCTTCGAGGGGAGCGCGCACTGATGGCCACGGAGACGCTCACCCTCGGCAAGGCACTCAACACCGGTCTGCGGCGGGCCCTGGAGAACGACCCGAAGGTCGTCATCATGGGCGAGGACGTCGGCAAGCTCGGCGGCGTGTTCCGGATCACCGACGGCCTCCAGAAGGACTTCGGCGACCAGCGCGTGATCGACACCCCGCTGGCCGAGTCCGGCATCATCGGCACCGCCGTCGGCCTGGCCATCCGTGGCTTCCGGCCGGTCTGCGAGATCCAGTTCGACGGCTTCGTCTACCCCGCGTACGACCAGATCGTGTCGCAGGTGGCGAAGATGCACTACCGCTCGCAGGGCAAGGTGCGGATCCCGATGGTCATCCGCATCCCGTTCGGCGGCGGCATCGGCGCCGTCGAGCACCACTCCGAGTCGCCCGAGGCGTACTTCGCGCACACCGCCGGTCTGAAGGTGGTGAGCTGCGCGAACCCGCAGGACGCGTACGTGATGATCCAGCAGGCGATCGCCTCGGACGATCCGATCGTGTTCCTGGAGCCGAAGCGGCGCTACTGGGAGAAGGGTCCGGTGGACCTGGAGGCGCCGATCGCCGACGCGTACCCGCTGCACTCGGCCCGGGTCGCGCGGCCCGGCACCGACGCGACGGTGCTGGCGTACGGCCCGATGGTCCGCACCGCGCTCGACGCGGCCACCGCCGCCGCCGAGGACGGCCGCGAGCTGGAGGTCATCGACCTGCGGACGATCTCGCCGCTGGACCTGACCGCCGCGTACGAGTCGGTGCGGCGCACCGGCCGCTGCGTGGTCGTGCACGAGGCCCCGGGCAACCTGGGTCTCGGGTCGGAGATCGCGGCCCGGATCACCGAGGAGTGCTTCTACTCCCTGGAGTCCCCGGTGCTGCGGGTGACCGGCTTCGACACCCCCTACCCGGCCGCCCGGGTGGAGGAGGAGTACCTGCCCGACCTGGACCGGGTGCTCGACGCCGTCGACCGCACGTTCGGCTGGTGAGCGGCATGTCCCGGATCAAGGAGTTCAACCTTCCCGACCTGGGCGAGGGCCTGACCGAGGGCGAGATCCTCGCCTGGTTGGTCAAGGTCGGCGACGACATCGAGCTGAACCAGCCGATCGTCGAGGTGGAGACCGCCAAGGCGGCGGTCGAGATCCCGGCGAAGTGGGCCGGACGGGTGCAGGCGATCTTCCACCCGGAGGGGTCCACGGTCGAGGTCGGCGTGCCGATCATCGCGATCGACACCGACCCGGGCGCCGGGCCGATCGAGGAGTCCACCACCGCGACTCCCGCGTCGGACCTGCCGGCCCCGTCGGCCGCGTCGCTGGCCGCGGTCCAGGTCGCGCCCGCCGAGGGCATGGTCGAGCCGGGCCTGATCGGTGGTGTGGCCCCGGGTGGGCGTACCGCCGTGCTGGTCGGCTACGGCCCGCGCAACGCCCCGGCCAAGCGCCGCCCGCGCAAGGGTGACGCGCCGGCCGCGGCACCGGCTCAGGCCGCCCCGGTGGCACCCGCGCCGGTCCCCGCCCCGCCCGCGCCTGCGCCTGCGCCTGCGCCTGCGCCTGCGGTGAACGGCAACGGCCGGGTCTCCGGCCCGGTGCTGGCCAAGCCGCCGGTCCGCAAGCTGGCGAAGGATCTCGGCATCGACCTGGCCACGCTCACCGGCTCGGGTCCGCTCGGCTCGATCACCCGTGAGGACGTACAGCGGGCGGCGAGCGCGACCCCGGCGGCGGCCGAGCCGCTGACGGTCGCGGCACCGGCCGCGTCGGCCGCGAGCTTCGGCGCGGACCGCGAGCAGCGCATCCCGGTCAAGGGGGTACGCAAGCTCACCGCGGAGAACATGGCCCGATCGGCGTTCACCGCCCCGCACGTGACGGAGTTCCTGACCGTCGACGTGACCCGGGCGATGAAGGCGCTGGACCGGCTGCGTGACCGGCGCGAGTGGCGCGACGTGCGGGTCTCGCCGCTGCTGCTGGTCGCCAAGGCAGTGCTGCTGGCGGTCAAGCGGCACCCGATGGTCAACTCGACCTGGGCCGGCGACGAGATCGTGGTGAAGGAGTACGTCAACCTCGGCATCGCGGCGGCCACCGAGCGCGGCCTGATCGTGCCGAACATCAAGGACGCCGGGCGGCTCTCGCTGCGCGAGCTGGCGGATGCGATGACGGAACTCGTGCAGACCGCGAAGTCGGGCAAGACGTCCCCGGCGGACATGTCCGGCGGCACGCTCACCATCACCAACGTCGGCGTCTTCGGCGTCGACACCGGTACGCCGATCCTGCCCCCGGGCGAGTCGGCGATCCTCGCCTTCGGCGCGGTACGGGAGCAGCCGTGGGTGCACAAGGGCAAGGTGAAGCCGCGCCTGGTGACCACGCTGGGCCTGTCCTTCGACCACCGGATCATCGACGGCGAGCTGGGCTCGAAGTTCCTCCGCGACATCGGTGAGTTCCTGGCCGACCCGGAGGCGGCGCTGCTCGCCTGGACCTGACGTACCGATCGCTCCGGTCACGGCCGGTGTGCCACGGGTGAACACCCGGCACACCGGCCGTGACCGTTTTGGGAACGGAATCATAGGATCCGGGGGCGCGTCGACCTACGATCCGTAGGTACGTGGTTCAGCTCACCTAATAATCGATGGCGATGGGCGGCCCGGTGCGCTTAAATAGAGACATCAAGGGGCTGACAACCGAATAGCCAGGAGGAGAGACCCAAGATGAGCATGATCGAGCGAATCCGCACCCGCCGCGACGCCAACCGCCGCGCCCGCGCCATCGAGCACGCGCTGCGTTCCGCGAACTCGCCCGCGGTCCGCGAGGAGCTTCTCGCCATCGCCCAGCGTCACATGAGCTGACGTCACAGACCTTTCTCACCTCCTCCAGTCCGAAGACCCGCCCGACACCGGGCGGGTCTTCGGCGTATCGGCATCGGTCGGCACCGGGATTCCACCTCGCTCCACCGCCCGGTACGGTTGGCACGGTCGCCAACCGGTTGGTTCCGGGCCGACGCGGGCAAGTGAAACCCATCGACGTCGTCCGGTGACTGACGGTGACGGCTGATGCTCCCCCGGGCGGCTCCGGGCGACCACCGGATACGGTGCGGGGAGCCCGCACGGCCGGTACCCGCCGGCGACGCCGGTAGCCATGCCGACGGTCCCCCCGACCGGCATCGGCGGCCGACCTGTGATGGAGGAGGCGCACCCATGACGTCCGAGGCTCCGCACCGCCCCGGCCAGGAGCCGGGCGAGGTGTCGCCGGGCACCGGCGGACCGGTGCCGTACGGCGATCAGCCGGCGCAGCAGGACAACGGGTACAACGGCGCACCCGACCTCGGCTGGGCACCGCCCCCGCCGGCCGGTCGGCCCGCGCAGCCGGCCCCGGCCTGGGCCGCGAACGACGACCAGCCACCCGCGTGGGCCCCGCCCGCCGGGCAGCCGGTGACCGGGCGGGCGACCGCCCAGGTCCCGCAGCCCGCCTGGGGCGGCAACGACCAGGGCAACCCCGCCTGGTCCGGTTCCGGTGGCCCGGCCTGGGGCAACCAGGAGCAGTCCGGCCCGGACCGCGGCGCCGAGCAGGCACCGCCCGCCTGGGCCGCCACGCCGCCGGGCAGCCTGGCCGAGCCGTCGCCGGCCCCCTGGGCCGCCGCCGAGCAGAACCGTCCCGGATGGAACGCCGGCGAGCAGCAGCAGGGCTGGTCGCCGTCCGGTGACCCGGCCGCCCGCGGCACCGGCTACGTGCCCGCCCCGGCCACCGTGCCGAACGAGACCTGGGTCACGCCCGCCCCCGCGGACGACCCGCATCGCTCCGGCGGCTTCGCGCCCACCGGCGGGCAGCACGAGGACGCCTCCGGTCGCGCCGGTGGCTGGGCCGCCGCGCAGCAGCAGCAGGACGACCCGAACCGCTCCGGCGGCTGGAACCCGCGCGACGAGCAGCCCGCCGCGTCCGACGACCCGAACCGCTCGGGCGGCTGGAACCCGCGGGAGAGCCAGCCGGCCTGGGCGCCGGGTCAGCAGACCGGCGCCACCTGGCCGCCGGCCGACCCGCCCGCCCGTGCCGCCGCAGCCGTCTCGGTGCCCGGTGCCGCCCGGCCGGACCACGCCTGGTCCACTCCGGAGCAGTCCGATCAGGACAACCGCCCGGCCGAGGACAGCGGCGGCTGGCGCGCGACCGGTGGGCCGCAGCACGACGAGGGACAGCGTTCCGGCGGCTGGCCCGCCCCGCAGGGCGAGAACCGGCCCGGCGGCTGGGACGAGCCGGCCCGCGCCGAGGACCCGGACCGCTCGGGCGGCTGGGCTGCCGGGCGCGCCGCGAACCCCGCCGAGGCGGCGCAGCCGGGCGGCTGGGAGCCGAACCGGCAGTCCGGCGGCTGGGGTGACGGCGCCGACGTACCGCAGCAGCGTGACTCCGGCGAGCAGGCCGGCGCCTGGAGCGGCGCGGCCGCCGTACCGCAGCAGCACGAGCCCGCGCGGCCGGCGGACGAGCCGGCGCAGCCCGCCTGGGCGCCGCCGCGCCGGCCGAGGCGTCGGCCCGCGCCAGCGTGTCCGTGCCGTCGACCGACGCACCCGCCGGCTGGGGCGGCAACCAGGACGAGCGTCCGGCCGCACCGTCGCCCGAGCCGTGGCCGCAGGCCGAGGCGTGGGGCCGGTCCGAGGACTCCGCCCCGGCCTACCAGCCCGCCCCCGCGCCGGGCATCTCCCCCGGCAACGCGGTGCCGCTGCCGGCGCAGCAGCAGCGGGTGCCGGGCGCCGCGCTGGCCGCGTCGTCGCCCACCGACCACCCGGGCAACGAACCCCAGGGGTACGAGCCGGAGCGCGGCGACGGTGGCTGGAACGCGTCCCGTCCCGAGGAGCCGCAGTCGCCCGCCGTTCCCGCACCGCGTACCTCCCCGGAGGGCGGCCCGGTTTCGGCGAGCGCGTCGGTGCCGGTGGCCAGCCGGGTCACCCCGCCGTCCGACCAGCCGCTGCCGACCGGCGGCCCCACGCCGCAGCCCCGGGTGTACGGCCGTCCCGCCCGCCCGGAGCCCGAGGACGCCCCCGAGCCGGACGAGCCCGGGTTCCCCGGCCAGGACGGGCCGCACGGCAACGGCTTCCCCGGCCCCGGCCCGCAGTCGCGGTCCGAGGACGCCGACGGCCCGCAGGGGTACGCCGGCGCGCCCTCCTCGCCCGCCGCGCCGCCGTCGTTCCCGGTCGGTATGCCGTCCTTCGCGGACGCGCCCGGCAACACCCGTCCCGCCAACGGCGTGCACCCGGGCGGCGAGCAGCCCGGCACGGGTCGCGACCCGTTCGGCGGCCCGCAGAGCCCGTACGGCAACCCCGGCGGCCAGGACCCGTTCGGCGGCCCCGGTGGCCGGCCGGAACCGTTCGGCCCCGGCGGTCAGCAGGAGTCGTTCGGCAGTCCCGGCGGTCAGCCCGACCCGTTCGGCGGTCCCGGCGGTCAGCCCGACCCGTTCGGCGGTCCGGGTGGGCAGCAGGCGGCGTTCGGCAGCCCGGCCGGGCGGCCCGAGCCGTTCGGCGAGCCGGACCGGTTCGGCCCGCCCGCCGGAGGACGCGCCTCGGTGGCGGTGCCCGGCCAGGGCCCGGCCGGTGGCGGCAACGCCTTCCCGCCGCCTCAGCAGGCCCCGCCGGCCTGGTCGCAGGACGGGCCCGGCACCGAGCCGGAGCAGGGCCGCTTCGACGCGTTCAAGCCGGATGCCACCGAGTCGCAGACCGAGGCGCCCCCGCCGAAGGTGCGCAACGGCCGGGTGCTCGCCGCCGTGCTGATCGCCGCGGTGCTCATCCTCGCCGTACCGCTCGGCCTGCTGACGCTGCTCGGCAAGGTCGGCGACAAGTCGGACGGCTTCGACCCGGCGGTCGGCTCCTGCGTGAAGCAGTCCGGCACGAGCGCCGTGGCCGCCGACTGCGGCGAGCCGGGCGCGTTCAGCGTGGTGTCGAAGGTGGACAACAAGGACAAGTGCGCCGACCTGTCGCAGCCCTCGGTCTCGGTCGAGGGCGGCGGGACCACCCGGGTGCTCTGCCTGAAGCCCGCCGGCCAGTAACCACACGTACGCGGAGCGCCCACCCCTCGTCGGGGTGGGCGCTCCGCGCCGTTGCGGTGTGCGTCTGTTCACCCCGGGATCGCCGGGAGCGCGCCCGGCCGGTGCGGCACGATGGGGGCATGAGCGCACGCGTACGGGCACCGGAACTGCGGGGTCGGGCCTGGCTGAACACCGGCGGCAAGGCCGTCACACTGGCCGACCTGCGCGGCAAGATCGTCCTGCTCGACTTCTGGACGTTCTGCTGCATCAACTGCCTGCACGTACTGGACGAGTTGCGTCCGCTCGAGGAGAAGTACGGCGACGTCCTGGTCGTGATCGGGGTGCACTCGCCGAAGTTCGAGCACGAGAAGGACCCGGCGGCGCTGGCCGCGGCCGTCGAGCGGTACGGCGTGCACCACCCGGTGCTCGACGACGCCGAGATGGACATGTGGCAGCAGTACGCGGCCAAGGCGTGGCCGACGCTCGCCGTGGTCGACCCCGAGGGGTACGTGGTCGCCACCATGGCCGGCGAGGGGCACGCCGAAGGACTGGCCCGCCTGATCGACGACCTGATCGACACCCACGAGGCGAAGGGCACGCTGCACCGGGGCGAAGGCCCGTACGTGCCGCCCGCCGAGCCGGACACGGTGCTGCGGTTCCCCGGCAAGGCGCTGCCGCTCGACGGTGGAAACCTGCTGGTCAGCGACTCGGCCCGGCACTCGCTGGTCGAGCTGGCCACCGACGGCGAGACGGTGGTCCGCCGCATCGGCGCCGGTTCCCGGGGGCGTACGGACGGCCCGGCCTCCGCCGCCACGTTCGCCGAGCCGCAGGGGCTCTGCCTGCTGCCGCCGCACGTGGCCGAGGTCGCCGGTTACGACGTGGTGGTCGCGGACACGGTCAACCACCTGCTGCGCGGCGTACGGCTGTCCTCCGGCGAGGTGGTCACCGTGGCCGGCACCGGGCGGCAGTGGCGCTCGACAGTCGACGACCACGCGCACGACGCCCGCGCGGTCGACCTGTCCTCCCCCTGGGACGTGGCCTGGTACGACGACCGGGTGATCGTCGCGATGGCCGGCATCCACCAGCTCTGGTGGTTCGACCCGATCAAGCGGACCGCCGGCATGTACGCCGGGACCACTGTCGAGGCGCTGCGCGACGGCCCGCTGCCGGACGTGTGGATGGCCCAGCCGTCCGGGTTGTCGGTCTCGGCCGACGGCGCCCGCCTGTGGGTGGCCGACAGCGAGACCAGCGCGATCCGGTGGGTCTCCGACGGCGAGATGCACACCGCCGTCGGTCAGGGCCTGTTCGACTTCGGGCACGTCGACGGCCCGGCCGACCAGGCGTTGCTCCAGCACCCGCTGGGCGTGTGCGCGCTGCCCGACGGCTCGGTGCTGATCGCCGACACGTACAACGGGGCGGTGCGCCGCTTCGACCCGGAGACCGGCCAGGTGGGCACCGTGGCGGACGGGCTGGCCGAGCCGAGCGACCTGGTGCTCACCGGGGAGGGCGAGGTGCTGGTGGTCGAGTCGGCCGCGCACCGGCTGACCCGGCTGGCCCCGGGCGCGCTGACGTCGGCCGGCGCGAACACGGTGGACGGCCCCCGGCACCGGCTGGAACGCAAACCCACCGACGTGGCGGCCGGTGAACTGACCCTGGACGTGATCTTCACGCCGGCGCCGGGGCAGAAGCTCGACGAGACGTACGGGCCGTCGACCCGGCTGGTCGTCTCGGCGTCCCCGCCGGAGCTGCTGGTCGAGGGCGCGGGCACCACCACCGAGCTGTCCCGCAGGCTGGTGGTCAGCGGCGACGTGGCGCAGGGGGTGCTGCAGGTGACCGCCCAGGCGGCGACCTGCGACGCCGACGTCGAGCACGCGGCCTGCCACCTGACGCGGCAGGACTGGGGCGTACCGGTCCGGGTGGTCACCGGCGGCGCGACTCGCGTACCGCTGGTCCTGCGGGGGATGGACGCCTGACCGGAGGTGTTAAGAAGGGCCCCTTCCTCTACCGGAGGCGTTAAGAAGGGGCCCTTCCTTTCACGCGAACGGAGTGAGCGTGACCCCCGCGTCGACAAGCGCGGCCCGCACCAGCTCCGCGCACCGCACCGCGCCGGGCGTGTCGCCGTGCAGGCAGATCGACTCGACCGGGGTGGGGATCACCGTCCCGTCGACGGCGACCAGCGTCCGCTCGACGGCCATCCGTACCGCCCGGACGGCCACCTGCTCCGGGTCGGTCACCAGCGCGTCGGGTGAGCTGCGCGGCACGAGCGTGCCGTTGGGGAGGTAGTTGCGGTCGGCGAACCCCTCGGCCACCACCCGCAGTCCGGCGCCCGCGGCGAGCTGCGCCAGCACGGTGCCGGGCTGGCAGAGCACCGGCAGCTCGTGGTCGTATCCGCTGATCGCCGCCACCAGCGCGGCGGCCTGACCCTCGTCGTGGGCTGCCGCGTGGTAGAGCGCCCCGTGCGGCTTGAGGTAGCGGACCCGGGTGCGGTAGAGGCGGCAGAAGGCGTCGAGCGCCCCGAGCTGGTAGATGGTCTCGTCGCGCAGCTCGGCGAAGTCGTACGCGATGTGCCGCCGGCCGAAGCCGGCGAGGTCCCGGTAGCCGACCTGCGCGCCCACCGCGACGCCGCGTTCGGCGGCACCGGCGCAGACGCGGTGCATGGTGGCCGCGTCGCCGGCGTGGAAACCGCAGGCGACGTTCGCGGAGCTGATCAGGTCGAGCAGTGCGTGGTCGTCGCCGAGCCGCCAGCTTCCGAATCCCTCGCCGAGGTCAGCGTTGAGGTCCATGGAACGTCACCGTAGTGCCTGGCCGGGCCTGGGCGAGCGCTGTCACGTCGTCCACCACTCCGATGACCGGGTACCCGCCGGTGGTGGGGTGGTCGGCCAGGAAGACCAGCGGTTGACCCGACGGCGGCACCTGCACCGCGCCGAGCACCAGACCCTCGCTCGGGAGTTCGCCGGCCACCGCGCGGGTCAGCGCCGCGCCGGCCAGCCGCGCGCCGACCCGGTTGCTGTCCGGGCTCACCGTGTACGCGTCGCGGCACAGCAGGTCCAGCGCCTCGGGCGTGAACCAGTCCTGCCGGGGGCCGGGACGCACGCTCAGCCGTAGCTCGTCCGGGACCGGCCCGGTGACGGGGACGTCGACGGGTGCGGGTGGGCCGGCCGGGGTGCCGAGCGGCAGCCGGTCCCCGTCGCGCAGCGGCGGCGGTCCGAGGCCGGAGAGTGTGTCGGTGGCGCGGCTGCCGAGCACCGGTTCGACGGCGATCCCGCCGCTGACAGCGAGCCAGGTCCGTACCCCGGCGTGGGCCGGTCCGACGCGCAGCACCGCGCCCGCCGGGAGCGAGAGCGGCCGTCCCACGTCCCCCGGCCGGATGTCCCCGGTCCGCCACTCGACGACCACGTCGGCCGGGGCGCCGATGAGCGCGACGGCGACGGCCCGGATGAACCGCAGGGCACAGCCGGTCATGGTGATCTCCAGCCCGGCGGCGTGCTCGTCGTTGCCGACGAGCCGGTTGGCCAGGCGCAGGGCGGCCGGGTCGAGGGCTCCGGAGCGGGGTACGCCGAGGTGCGCCCACCCGGACCGCCCCTGGTCCTGGACGGTGGTGAGCGCCCCGGCCCGCAGCACCTCGATCACGACGCGTCGACCAGCCGGACGCGGGTGCCGGGGGTGAGCCGGGCCGGCGGGTCGGCGTGCACGTCGAACAGCGGCAGGTCGGTGCGGCCGACGAGCAGCCAGCCACCGGGTGACGCGGCGGGGTAGATGCCCGCGTACGGGCCGGCGAGCGCGACCGAGCCGGCCGGCACCCGGGTACGCGGCGTGGCGAGCCGGGGGACCGCGAGCTCGGGCGGCAGCCCGGTCAGGTACGCGAACCCGGGCGCGAAGCCGCAGAACGCGACCCGGAACTCGGTGCGCCGCAGCCGGTCGACGACGGCGGGCACGTCGGTGTCCCAGTGGCCGGCGACGCGCGGCAGGTCCTCCCCGTCGTACACGACTGGGACCCGGACCTCGGCGGTGGCCGGGCCGGAGACGGCGGTGCGGGGCCGCCAGCCGGCGATCCGCGCGGCGGCCGTCTCCGGGTCCGGTACGCCGTCGAGCAGCACGGTGACCGCGCCCGGGACGATCTCGGTGGCGGTCAGTTCGCCTGCCTCGCGCCGGTGCCACAGTTCGGCCTGCCACGCCTGCGCCTGCTCCGCGTCGTCGCAGTCGAGGAGAAGGGCGTACGCCCCGACCGGCCGGATCCGCATCCGGTCATCCTCCCGCCGGGTGAGGTGACGGTCCACACTACTTGCAAGTAACCTACGCTGTCGTAACCTAATGACGTGACGACCTCCGCACCGTTCCGGCTCCGGCCGGCCGACATCGGGAAGCCGCGTATGCGCGGCTGGCTGCACGCGTACGCGTTCTTCGCCGCTCTCGTCTGCGGCATCGTGCTCTGTTCGATCGCCGCCGGTCGTCCCGGCTGGGCACCGCTGGTGAGCTGCCTGATCTACAGCTTCACGGTGTGCGGGCTGTTCGGCACCAGCGCGCTCTACCACCGGCGGGTCTGGTCCGAACGCGGCTATCAGATCATGCGCCGGATGGACCACTCGATGATCTTCGTGTTCATCGCCGGGACCTACACACCGTTCTGCGCGCTGCTGCTGGACACCCGGCAGGCCACGATCATGCTGAGCCTGGTCTGGGGCGGCGCGATCGCGGGCGTGGCGGTCAAGCTGATCTGGCCGCACGCGCCGCGCTGGGTCTCCGCCCCGCTCTATCTGGCGCTCGGCTGGGTCGCGGTGGCCATGCTGCCGCAGATCCTGCACGCAGGTGGCGTGACCGCGCTGGTGCTGCTGAGCGTGGGCGGCGCGATCTACAGCGTGGGCGCGGTGTTCTACGCGCTGCGCCGGCCGAACCCGTGGCCCACCGTCTTCGGGCACCACGAGTTCTTCCACGCCTGCACGCTCGTCGCGGCGATCTGCCACCACATCGCGATCTACTTCGCGTTGTTCGCCTGAGCCGAGCCGGACCGGCCCCGGACATGCGCGAGGGCCCCGCACCGTTGCGGGGCCCTCGGGTTCTCGGGGGTCAGGCCGGGTAGCCCGAGCCCGGACGGCGCACCTCGCGGTACTCCTCGCGTACGACGCGGTCGTCGCGCACCGGCACCACCGGCTCGGCCACGACCTGCTCGCGTACCGGAGCGGCCACCACGCGGCGGCGGCTGTTCCAGAAGTAGAGCGTGGTGAGCAGGCCGGCGACGCCGGCGAGCATGAGCACCCAGCCCACCACGTTGAGGTTCAGCCATCCGAGATTGGCGTCGACGGCGAACGCGAAGATCGCGCCGAGCGCGATGAGGAAGATGCTGGCACCGATGCCCATGACGTCGCCTCCTTGGCGTCCTGCTGGCGTTTCCTGCCCGCCGCGGCCATGGATGAGGTAGCGGCACTCATCGACATACCCAGGCGCTTTGATCGTCAATCAGGCAAGCTGGGCGGTATGACGGACGGCAGGAACGGGCAGCGGACGCTGGTGCTGCTGCGGCACGCCAAGGCCGAGCAGTCCGGGGACCTCCCGGACGCGGAACGGTCGCTCACCGCGCGGGGGCACGCCGACGCCGCCACCGCGGGCGCCTGGCTGGCCCGGCACGCCCTGCTCCCCGACGTAGTCCTCTGCTCGCCCGCCCGGCGCACCCGGCAGACCTGGCACGACGTGGCGATGGGCATGAGCGGTGCCCCGCCGGAGGGCGGTCCCGCGGGCCCGGCTCCCGCGGTGCGATACGAGGTGACCGCGTACGACGCGCTTCCGGATCAGCTGCTGGAACTGCTGTGGACGGTCGACCCGGCCGCCGGGACGGTGCTGCTGGTCGCCCACAACCCGGGGATCTCCCTGCTGTCGGCGCTGCTCGATCCGCAGCGGGCCGACCCGGACGGGCTGCGGACCACCGACCTGGTGGTGCACCGGCCGACGACCCGCTGGGCCGACCTCGCGCCGGGGAACGCGCCGATCACCGGCCGCCACACCGCGCGCGCCTGAGGGCCGGCCTCAGCCGACGCGGGTGTCGTACGCCGCCCGGTTGGCGAGCACGTCGTCCATGTGCGCCTCCGCCCAGGACTTCAAGCCGCGGATCATCTCGTGCAGGGAGTACCCGAGGTCGGTCAGCTCGTAGGTGACAGTCACCGGCACCGTCGGCTCCACGGTGCGGGTGATCATGCCGTCGCGTTCCAGGGCGCGCAGCGTCTGGGTGAGCATCTTCTGGCTGACCCCGGGGAGCGTGCGGAACAGCTCGGAGTATCGCCTCGGGCGCGGCTCGCCCGCGCAGTCCGCCCCGAACCGGTGCGAGCCGTCGCTGCGCAACGCGGCCAGCACCAGCGTGACCCACTTGTCGGTGATCCGGTCGAGCAGTTGCCGGCTGGGGCACCCGGCCAGGAACGCGTCGTACTCGGCCTTGCTCATCTCTGCTCCTGCCGCCTCGGTGAGCTACGCACTTTGAGGTGCCTACTTCCCGATGGAAAGTTACACGCTGATAGTGGAGGCCGGGCGCCGCGATCCGGCGGCGTCGCGAAAACGACGAGAGGTACACGCATGGCCCGCACCACCCTTCCCGGCGGCACCTGGACGCTGGGCGACCTGACCGTCACCCGGTTCGGCTACGGCGCGATGCAACTCGCCGGCCCCTGGGTCATGGGACCACCGGCCGACCACGAGGGCGCCCTGGCCGTGCTGCGTGAGGCGGTCGCGCTCGGCATCACCCACATCGACACCAGCGCGGCGTACGGGCCGCACGTCACCAACCGGCTGATCCGGGAGGCGCTGCACCCGTACCCGGAGACGCTGCACATCGTCACGAAGGTCGGCGCGGACCGGGACGAGCAGGGCGGCTGGCCCACGGCCCGGGATCCGCAGAGCCTGCGCCGGCAGGTCCGGGAGAACCTGGAGACGCTCGGCGTGGACGCGCTCGGCCTGGTCAACCTGCGGCTCGGCGACGCCGAGGGGCCGAAGCCCGGCTCGCTCGCCGAGGCGCTGGAGACGCTCGTCGCGCTCCAGCAGGAGGGCGTGATCCGCCACCTGGGCCTGAGCAACGTGACGCCGGAACAGGTCGCCGAGGCACGGACCATCGCACCGATCGCCTGTGTGCAGAACCGGTACAACCTGGCCCACCGCGACGACGACGACCTGATCGACGAACTGGCCCGGCAGGGTGTCGCCTACGTGCCGTTCTTCCCGCTCGGCGGGTTCACCCCGTTGCAGTCCTCGGCGTTGTCGGCGGTGGCCGAGCGCCTGGGGGCGACACCGATGGGCGTCGCCCTGGCCTGGCTGCTGCGGCGCTCGCCGAACATCCTGCTGATCCCCGGCACCAAATCCGTCGCGCACCTGCGCGAGAACATCGCCGGCGCCGGGCTGGTGCTCTCCGGCGACGACCTCGCCGAGCTGGACCGGATCGGCCGCTGAGACGCGTCAGGACGGCGGGGCCGTCGGCGGCGGCGGGTCGGGCGGCGGCGGCATCATCGCGGTCGGATGCGACAGCCGGTTCTCCTCCACGATGAGCGTGCGGGCCCGCTTGCGGCGGTCCTGCCAGAACCACAGCGTGGTCAGCAGGACGCCCAGCCCGGCCAGGATGAACACCCAGCCGACTGCGCGCAGGTCGATCCACCAGACGTTGGCCCGGATGGCGAAGGTCATGATCGCGCCGAGCGCGATGAGAAAGATGGCGCTACCAATGCCCATGTGCGCTGCACTCCCCCGTGCGATGGCCTTGGGCGTACTCGGTCGTGGTCCGCGACGGTTACCCGCCACCGGCCCGCCTATCCACCCGTGGCGCACGCACGACGACGGCCGGCGGGCTGGTGCCCGCCGGCCGTCGTCATGAGGGGGAGAGTGACGCTTCAGGGGTGAAAGCCCCCGGAAGGGCTCAGAAAGCCTCCTCCGGGAGGTCCATGATCTCCAGGTCGGTGCCCTCGATGATCCGCCGGTCGGCGCCGATGCGGGGCAGCACCTCGCGGGCGAAGAACCGGGCGGCGGCGACCTTGCCGGTGTAGAAGGACTTGTCGGCCGCGGAGACCTCGCCGGCCAGCGCCTTCAGCGCCACGTCCGCCTGCTTCTGGAGCAGCCAGCCGACCACCAGGTCACCGATCGCCAGCAGGAACCGGCGGCTGCTCAGGCCGACCTTGTAGAGCGCGCGGGTGTCGCCGCCCTGGGCCTCGCCCAGCCAGCCGGTCATCACGCCGAGGATGTTCTGGATCTCGGCGAGCGCCTTGCCGAGCGCCTGACGCTCCTCCTTGAGCTGGCCGTTGCCGGCCTCGGAGGCGATGTGCTCCTGGATCTCGGCGGCGACAGCCATCAGGGCCTTGCCGTTGTCCCGGACGATCTTCCGGAAGATCAGGTCGAGGCTCTGGATCGCGGTGGTGCCCTCGTACAGGGTGTCGATCTTGGCGTCGCGGACGTACTGCTCCAGCGGGTAGTCCTGGAGGAAGCCGGAACCGCCGTAGGTCTGCAGCGACTCGTGGCCGAGCAGCTCGTACGCACGCTCCGAGCCGACGCCCTTGACCAGCGGCAGCAGCAGGTCGTTGACCCGCTTGGCCAGCTTGGTGGCCTTCTCGTCACCGGCCGCCTCGGCGATCGCGACCTTGTCCTGCCAGCTCGCGGTGTAGCAGACCAGCGCGCGCAGGCCCTCGGCGTACGACTTCTGCAGCAGCAGCGAGCGGCGCACGTCCGGGTGGTTGGTGATGGTCACCCGCGGGGCGGTCTTGTCGGCCATCTGGGTGAGGTCGGCGCCCTGCACCCGGTTCTTGGCGTACTCCAGCGCGTTCAGGTAACCGGTGGAGAGCGTGGCGATGGCCTTGGTGCCGACCAGCATCCGGGCGTACTCGATGATCATGAACATCTGGCGGATGCCGTCGTGCTTCTCGCCCAGCAGCCAGCCCTTGGCCGGTACGCCGTGCTCGCCGAAGGTCACCTCGCAGGTGTTCGAGACCTTCAGGCCCATCTTGTGCTCGACGTTGGTGGCGTAGACGCCGTTGCGCTCGCCCAGCTCGCCGGTCTCGGGGTCGAAGTGGTACTTCGGCACGACGAACAGCGACAGGCCCTTGGTGCCCGGGCCGCCGACGCCCTCGACGCCGACCGGACGGGCCAGCACGTAGTGGACGATGTTGTCGCTCAGGTCGTGCTCACCGGAGGTGATGAAGCGCTTCACGCCCTCGATGTGCCACGAGCCGTCCGGCTGCTGGATCGCGCGGGTACGGCCGGCGCCCACGTCCGAGCCGGCGTCCGGCTCGGTGAGGACCATGGTCGAGCCCCACTGCTTGTCGATGAACAGCCGGGCCCACTTCTTCTGCTCCTCGGTGCCCTCGACGTGCAGCACGTGGGCGAAGGACGGGCCGGAGGCGTACATCCAGATCGGGGCGTTGGCGCCGAGCACCAGCTCGGCGAGCGACCACCAGAGGGCGCGCGGGGCGTTGGTGCCGCCCAGGACCTCCGGCAGGTCCAGGCGCCAGAACTCGGAGTCCATGAACGCCTTGTACGACTTCTTGAACGACTCCGGCAGCGGCGCGGTGAACGTCGCCGGGTCGAAGACCGGCGGGTTGCGGTCGCTGTCCGAGTAGCTGGCAGCCAGGTCCTCGCGGGCGAGACGGTCGACCTCGCCGAGGAAGCTGCGGGCGGTGTCGACGTCCAGGTCCGTGAACGGAGCCTGGCCGAGCGTCCGGTCCGCCCCGAATACCTCGAACAGGTTGAACTCGAGGTCCCGCACATTGCTCTTGTAGTGGGTCATGCTCGCTGGCCCCGCTTCCGGACAGGTGTTACCGATCAGTAACTCCAGACTGTATTACTCGCCGGTAGGCAACGACAAGCGGATCTCGGAAGTGACAGCGATTACACACTTCCCGTTCATCCGTCGGCGGCGCCGACCTCCCAGCTCGGAACCGGGGCGGCGGTGGCGCTGCGCGGGCCGACGTACTCCATCAGGACCAGCGCGATGTCGTCGTCGAGCCGGCCGTGCACCCACTCGACAAGGGCGGTCTCCAGCGAGGCCAGCCCGTCGGCGACGGTGCCGTGACCGAGCAGCCGCCAGGCGCGGTCGGCGGTGGGGAAGAATTCGCCGTCCCGGCGCGCCTCGCCCAGCCCGTCGGTGAACAGCAGCAGCCGGTCACCCGGCTCCAGCCGCTCCACCCGGGGCCGGACCACGGGCATGAAGCCGAGCGGCGGCGCGGGCGCGGGCGGCTCCAGCGGGATCACCGCGCCCCGGCGCAGCAGCAACGGTGACGGGTGCCCGCAGTTGACGATGGTGAGCGTGCCGCCGCGCTCCTCGACCAGGGCCGCGGTGACGAAGTCCTCGTCGCCGACGTTGCGGGCCACCGCCCGGTCCAGGTCGGTGACCACCGCACGCAGGTCGGCCCGCTCGTACGCGACGTGCCGGTAGGAGCCGAGCACGATGCTGGCCAGGCGAACGGCGTCCAGCCCTTTGCCCCGTACGTCACCGATGATCATGCGGACGCCGTACGGGGTGTCCATCACCTCGTACAGGTCCCCGCCGATCTCGGCCGTAGCGGTGGAGGAGATGTACCGGGCGGCCACTGCCAGCGTGCCGACCTGCGGGCCGAGCGGTCGCAGCACCGCCTGCTGGGCGACCGAGGCGAGCCGGGACAGCTCGGCGATCCGGTCCACCTGACGCTGGCGCATCGCCGCCGTGGCCGCCGCGATCGCGGTGGCCACCCCGACCGCTGTCACGTTGACGACTGTCACCAGCGGGCTGCCCCGCTCCGCGACCGCGAAGCCGATGCCGAGGGCGATGGCCAGCCCGCCCACCGCGAGCACCACTCGCCAGGACGCCAGCGCCGCCGCGATGAACGGCGCGACCACCATCAGCGCGAGGTAGTGCGCCGGACGGCCGTCGGCCAGTTCCACGGCGACCACGATCGCGAGCAGCGCAAGGGCCGCGCCGAGGCCGGCGCGGGATCCGGGACTCAGCGGGCCTCGGCCCGGCTGGAAGGGTTGCGTGCGTACATCGGACAGCATGCCTGATGGACGTGAGCGGGAGAATGAACCTGGCCCGTCGGTCGTGGAAGTTCTGCCCGAGTGGCCGGTCAGCCGAGCACCTCGTACCGGACGTCGACGTGACCGAGGCTCGTGGCGGCGATGGTCGCGAACGCGGCGCGGGACAGGTCCAGGCACCGGCCCTCGATGAACGGGCCACGGTCGTTGATTCGCACCACCACCGACTTGCCGTTGGCCGGGTTGGTCACCCGGACCTTCGTGTTGAACGGCAGCGTCTTGTGCGCGGCGGTCAGCGCGTTCGGGTTGAACGTCTCGCCGTTCGCCGTCATCTGACCCTCGGCGTAGAAGGAGGCGCCGCAGGAGCCGCTGTCCACGACCTTCGGGCTGCTCGTCTTCTTCGCCGTCGGCGACGGGGAGGCGGTCCGGGCCTTGCTCCGGGAGGCCGCCTGGGTACGGCTCGCCTTCGGGCTGGCGGTGGCCTTCGGCGACGGGCTGAGGCTCGCGCTGGGCGAGGCCGACGCGCTCGGCGAGGGAGAGGCCGACGTGGGGGCGGGCGTGCTGGGCAGCGTCTCGACCACGGCCGGCTCGGCGGGCGGCTCGGCGGAGGTGAGCCGCACGGCGCCGACGGTACCGCCGACCGCGAGGGCCACACCGACCGCCGCGGTCGCGGCGATGGCGGCGGGCGAGGAGAACTTGCGGGTACGAAGGTGCCTAGCAGCCACCGGCCCGGTCCTTTCGTCAACTGACAAACCGGCCCGGACCGTAACGAGAGAAGCACTTCCGAAGTCAACGTGATCATGGTGCTATGCCCGCATTTACCCTGGTACGTGTAGCCGATCACGCCACCGTCGATCGGCCGAACGGCCCACCGATCCGCCAGGACGGAAACCGTGGATCCGCCAGGATGGAAACGTGCTGAACCGTCGCCTGGTCGAGCTGTTCCGGTGGGTCGACCCCGGGCCGGGCAGCACCCACCTGGTCAGTGACATCTCCGGCTGGTGGCGCGACCCCGACGTGCTGGCCCAGGTCGGGCCGGCGCTGGCCGGGCTGTTTCCGGACGCCCGCCCGACCGTCGTGATCGCACCCGAGGTGACCGGGCTGCTGCTCGGCCCGCTCGTCGCGGTCGCCACCGGAGCCGGTTTCCTGCCCGCGTACAAGGACGGTGGCGAGCGACGCCGGGTCGGGCCGACGCGCTGGGCCGACACACCCTCCGACTACCGGGGACGGCAACTGCGGGTCGGCGTGGACGGCCGGCGGCTGGGCCCCGGCGACCGGGTGCTGCTGGTCGACGACTGGGTCGACACCGGCGCGCAACTGGACGCGCTGTGCCAGGTCGTGGCGGACGCCGGGGCCGAACTGATCGGCGCCGCCGCCCTCGTCGCGACCTGCCCGCCCGAGGTCGCCGGGCGGCTGAGGCTGCGTGCCCTGCTCACCGGCGACCAGTTGCCGTGAGACGCCGGCAAACCGGATGAGCCACGGCGGTACGGTGCCGTAGCGTCGACGGCATGTGGCCCCGCATCGGTGGATTGCGCGCACTCGCCCTCGGCACGCCCGGCGAGCTGCGCACCCGGCTCAACACCCTCGTGCTCTCCGGCGTGAAGACCGCCACCGCCGGCCTCGTGCAGGAATACGACGAGGACGGCGAGGAACTGGAGTACGTCGGCGAGCGGCAGGTGCTCGTCGACGACAACGACCAGTTCCTCGCCGTGATCGAGGTGACGGGCGTCGAGGTGGTGCGCTTCGCCGACGTGCAGTGGGACTTCGCCCGCGCCGAGGGCGAGGGCGATCGGTCGATCGAGGAGTGGCGCGAGGGCCACGGCGCCTACTGGGCCCGGCAGGGCACCCCGGTCACCGACGACACCCGGATCGTCTGCCTCCGCTTCCGGCTGGTCTCCACCGAGGGCAGCGTCGGGACCTAGCCGGCCCGGCGCAGCTCCGGCAGCAGCGCCGCCGCCTCCACCAGCACCGCCTCGTCGCCGGCGTACCAGCTGCTGGCCCGGGGCCAGTGCGTCACCACGTCGGTGAAGCCCAGCCGGGCCGCCCGCGCCACCTGCTCGGCGAGGAAGTCGGCACTGGTCAGCGAGAACACCGGAGCCGAGTCGAGCGACAGGTAGCGGTCGAGCGTCGCCGGGTCACGGCCGGCCTGCTCCAGCGTCCGCGTCATCCGGTCGGACAGCTCCGCCACAGTGCCCCACCAGGCCTCGATGTCGTCGCCGCCGAGCCCGGTGGTGACCCAGCCCTGCCCGAACCGGGCGACCAGCCGCATCGAGCGGGGCCCGTTCGCGGCCACCACGAACGGCACCCGGGGCTGCTGGACGCACCCCGGGTTGTTGCGGGCGTCCACAGCGGTGAACCACTCCCCGCGCCAGGTCGTGCCGTCCTCCCGCAGGATCGCGTCGAGCAGCTCGGTGAACTCGGCGAACCGGTCGACGCGCTGCCGGGGCGGCAGCGTCTCGCCGCCGAGCACCGCCGAGTCGAAGCCGATGCCGCCCGCGCCCAGGCCGAGCAGCACCCGACCGTCGGACACGTCATCCAGCGCCGTCACCTGCCGGGCGAACGCCGCCGGGTGCCGGAAGTTCGGCGACGCGACGAGCGTGCCGAGCTTCACCCGGGAGGTCACGCCGGCCGCTGCGGTCAACGTCGTCCACGAGTCGAACCACGGCCCGTCGACCAGGTCACGCCAGCCCAGGTGGTCGTAGGTCCAGGCGTGGTCGAAGCCCCACTCGTCCACCTGCGCCCACCGCCGACGCGCTTCCGACCAGCGCTGGTCGGGCAGGATCACGATGCCGATTCGCATGATCGCCAGGGTACGACCCGGGTCGGACATGCCGACCCGGGTCGCGGGGATCACGCCGCCAGGTCGGCGACCACGCAGGCGATGTTGTCCGGCGCGCCGGCCGCGTACGCCAGCTCGACCAGGCGCTCGACGGCGGTCTCCGGATCGTCCGCCTCCGCCAGCTCGGCGTGCAGCGCGCCCGGGTCCACCACGGCGGAGAGACCGTCGGAGCAGAGCAGGTAGCGGTCGCCGGGCAGCGCGGTACGCAGCGCCAGATCCGCCTCCACCTCCGCACCCGCGCCGAGCGCCCGGGCCAGCAGCGCCCGCTGCGGATGCGATCCCGCCTCGGCCGGGGTGAGCCGTCCCTGGTCGACGAGCGTCTGCACGTACGTGTGGTCCTGCGTGAGCCGGGACAGCTCGCCGCCGCGCAGCAGGTACGCCCGGCTGTCCCCGACGTGCACGAGCGCGAGCCGGGTGCCGCGCCGCATGAGCGCGGTGAGCGTGGTGGCGGGCTGGTCGGCGTCGGTGGCGTGCGCGCGTACCGCCCGGTCGGCCCGGGTCGCCGCGTCGGCCAGCGCGGCGAGCAGATCGGCCTGCGGCGCGTCGGCCTGCTCCAACGGGTGCAGCGCGTCCACCGCGGCGGTGCTCGCGGCGGCACCGGCCGGACCGCGTACGCCGTCGGCGACCGCGAGCAGCGTGGCGCTCGCGTACGCGGTGTCCTCGTTGGAATCGCGGACCGTGCCGGTCTCGCAGCGTGCCGCGTACCGGAAGGTGGTCTCGGACATGGTGGTGCCCCTCTCGCTGAGCGTGTCGACGAGAAGCGCGACGGTCCGGCCGCGTGCTGCCGTGTCCGCGCTGACCCGCCGCCACCACGCGTCGAGCGCCTCGGCGGCGGCAGCGGACGGCAGGCCGCAGACGGTACGGATCTCGGCCAGCGGCATCCCGGCCCGGCGCAGCCCGGCGATCAGCCGCGCCCGGTCCGCCTGCTCCGGCGCGTAGTAGCGGTAGCCCGAGTGCGGGTCCACCGCGGCCGGGGGCAGCAGCCCGCAGTCGTCGTAGATGCGCAGCGCCTTGGCGCTCAGGCCGGTCGCGCGGGCGAACGCGCCGATGGTCAGCAGTCGCACCGTGCCTCCCTCGCGCTCCTCGTGCCGGTCACCGCGACCGGCACCGACCACGCTGGGCCTTGCCGCAGGGGACGGGTCAAGGCGTCGCTGCCGCCAGTTTGGTCAGCATCCGGCCCAGGTGCGGCTCGATCGTGCCGGCCGGCGCCTCGGTCACCTCGGCCGGCGTCCACCAGCGGATGCCGGCGAACTCCACCGGATCGGGCGTGAACCGCTGGTCGCGGTGGGCGGACAGCACGTACCAGAGGCTCACGTCGGTGTGCCGCAGCTCCGGCGGGCCGACCGTCTCGGTGACGGTCAGGAACGCCGGGCGCTCGCCGAACGGCGGCGCGAAGACCGCCGCCACGCCCAGTTCCTCCCGCAGCTCGCGGCGCACCGTGTCGGCCGGGTGCTCGCCCGGCTCGACGTGACCGCCGCTGGGCAGCCACATCCCGGCGAGGCGGTGGTCGACCAGCAGCACCGCGCCATCGGCCGGGTCGCGGAGCAGGAAGTACGCGACCAGGTGCGGCGACGGCGTACGCGGCTTGGCCCGGCGGAAGATGTCCTCCGTGCCGGCCAGCCAGGTCAGTGCGGCCTCCCGGTGCCGCGCCTCCAGATCGTCCCCCGGTGGTAGCTCCTCGACCAGTGCCCGGATCTCGTCCCGCATCTCGCCGATGCTGCCAGCCGGGTACGACGGGATCAGTCCTCCGACAGCGGGTTGGCGTCGGCAGCCGCGCGGACGAACTCGCGTACCCGGGACGTGGTGTTCCCGGCCGGCCACACCGGACCGCGACAGATCGGCGGCGCGTCGTGGATCGGCACGTAGGCCACGTCGGGGCGGGCGTAGAACTGGCGGGTCTGCTCGCCCACCGGCAGCACCCCCCGGCCCAGCGCGACGAGCGCCAGCATCTCGGAGAAGCTGCCGCCCACCGGCCCCTTCGGCACCGGCCGGCCCGCGGGCGTGCGGTCCGGCGTGCGGTCCTGCTTGAACGCGGCCGACGTCACCGCCGGGTACTGCACCACCGGATGGTCGCCCAGCACCTCCAGGGACACCGACTCCTCGGCCGCGAGCGGATGGCCCGCGGCCACCGCGAGCACCCGGCGCTCGCGCAGCAGCACCGGGCCGTTCGCCATGCCGTCGAAGGGGTACGAGGCGATCAGCACGTCGATGGTGCCGTCCACCAGGCTCGACCGGGTGCTGGCCAGCGGCGCCTCGTGCACGTGCACCTCGCAGTCCGGGTGACGCGCGGTGAACAGGGCCACCGCGCGCAGCAGCGCCGGGGCTGCCGACTCACCGACGTACGCCACCCGCAGCTCGCCGGTGAGCCCGCGACCGGCGTCGACGGCCCGCTGGACCGCCGCCTCGATGCCAGCCACCAGCGGGCGCATCTCCTCGGCCAGGCGGGCGCCGATCGGGGTGAGCCGGACGACCCGGCTGGTGCGCTCGAACAGCGGCGCGCCGATCCGGCGTTCCAGCTTGCGCACCACGTGGCTGACCCGCCCGGTGCTCACCCGCATCCGCTCGGCGGTCCGCCCGAAGTGCAGCTCCTCGGCCAGGGTCAGGAACGTCTCGACCTCGTACCGCTCCAGCACCGGGCACCTCCGTCGTTGCCTGCGGGTCAACGATCGTAGTCCGGATCGGGCTTGGTCCGGCTCACCCGGCGGACCAGGGTTGACGGCATGCAGAACCATCTCGTGACGGTGACCGGGTTCGACCACCTCGTGCTTTCGGTGAGCGACGTCGAGCGCTCCCTCGACTTCTACTGCGGCACGCTCGGCCTGGCCCCGGTGCGGGTCGACAGGTGGCGGGCCGGCGAGGTGCCCTTCCCCTCCGTACGCGTCGACGCCGGCACCATCATCGACCTGATCAAGGGCGACCCGAGCGGGTCCAACGTGGACCACTTCTGCCTGGTGGTCGAGCCGGTCGACTGGCAGCGAGTGATCGACTCCGGGGTGTTCACCGTGCTGACCGGCCCGGTCCCGCGCTTCGGGGCGCGCGGCACCGCCACCTCGATCTACGTCAGCGACCCGGACGGCAACACAATCGAACTGCGCTGCTACCCGGCCGGCGCCTAGCCTGAGCCGATGCCGCAGCTGGAACGACTCGCCGCCCACCACGCGCCCGCCGTACTGCGGTTCGAGCGGGAGAACCGGGCCTACTTCGCCCGGTACGTCCCCGACCGGGGCGACGACTTCTTCACCGGGTACGCCGCCCGGCACGCGGCCCTGCTGGACGAGCAGGAACGCGGCACCTGCCACTTCCACGTGCTGGTCGGCGACCACGGCACCGTGCTCGGCCGGTTCAACCTGGTTGACGTCGCAGACGGCAGCGCCGAGCTGGGCTACCGGGTGGCCGAACGCGCCGCCGGGCGCGGGCTCGCGAGTGAAGGAGTACGGCGCGTCTGCGAACTGGCCCGCACCGAGTACGGGCTGCGCCGGCTGGTCGCCTCGGCGGCGCTGGCGAACCCGGCCTCCCTGGCGGTGCTCCGGCGTGCCGGATTCGTACCCGACGGTCCGGTGGTGCTGGCCGCGGAGCCCGGCCTGCGGCACGTGCTCGACCTCCGCGCGCCCTACGCGGCCGCGTCCCCGTAGGTGGGAGCGCCAGCCGGCTCGTACGTCAGCTGGAGCGTCCCGTGGGCGTGGGTGACCGACTCGGTGAGCCGCAGCGCGGTCGGCACCGTGCCGTCGCCGAACAGCCGCTTGCCGGTGCCGAGCAGCACCGGGTACACCCACAGGTTGAGCCGGTCCACGAGACCGGCGCGCAGCAGCGACTGCACCAGGTCCAGGCTGCCGATCACGTGCACCTCGTCGTGGCGGGCCTTCATCTCGGTGACGCGCTCGGCGAGGTCACCGGACACCAGCGACGAGTTCGCCCAGGCCAGCGGCTCGGTGAGGGTACGGCTGACCACGTACTTCGGTACGCCGTTGAGCAGGCCGGTGAAGGGGATCTCCGCGGGCGCCTTCGGCCAGTAGCCGGCGAAGATGTCGTACGTCTTGCGGCCGAGCAGCAGCGCGTCCATGCTGCTCGCCTGCTGGAACATCACCGCGCCGGACGCGTCGTCGAGCAGTGGCATCTGCCATCCGCCGTGGCTGAAGCCGCCCTCGCGGTCCTCGTCGGGCTCGCCGGGCGCCTGCGCCACGCCGTCAACGGTCAGGAACTCGGTCACGATCAGCTTGCCCATGGGTCTGCTCCTCCGGTTTCCGCTCTTTCCCCGTCAGACCCGTCAACGACCCGCAACTCATCGCCGAGGTGTACGTGATGGATTTCGTGGAACTGGTCATCGACGGGCAGATCGACATCGATCGCGACGACCTCGAAGATGCCCTCAACGAGGCTCTCGTCGGGCGCGGCGAGGTGACCGGTGCCGGAACAAGCGAGCACGGCTCGCACCTCGACGTCGACGTCCTTGTGACGGCGGACCGACGAGCCGTCCTGGACGCCGTCTTCGGGGTGCTCGCCGCCTTGAACCTGGGCGACTCGGTGCGGGTCCGGCCCGCCGACGGCCAGACCTGGATCCGCCTGAGCCAGTGGACCCGTTCTACTCGTCCCGGAACAACCTGAAGGGCGCACCCTCGATCTCCGTCACGTAACCGATCACCGCCACCGGGTTCCTCAGTCCAGGATCGCGTGCGCCAGCCGGCGGATCCGGTCCATGGAGGTGCCAGGTCGTTTGGCGGCCGTCGCGAGCAGGGTTATCGCTTCCTGCACGTAGCGCCAGGCGGTGGCCACGCCAATCTCGAAGCCGGCCGCGAGTCGGGTGTGGGGGTAGCCGTTGCGCAGGTGGGCGAGAGCCAGTAGCGCCTGTCGACCGGGGCGAGGCGCCGCCACCGGAATCGGCGCTGCTTGCGGTGTCCGCGGATGCGGCCGGCGAGTGGTTCAGGGTGGCTGGATAACGGAATCGTGACGGGGTAGGACAGCATGGCGAGGCTCCCGGTCGGAGCTTCGAGTCTTGGTCGACAGCTGTCCTACCGGGAGCCTCGCACCCATCGATCACCGGGGTCAGCCCTACTCCCCCCGAGCTGCAAGATCAGTTGGCGGCCCGGCGCAAGCCGAGGCGGGCCGCCGAGGGTGGCCGACCGGCTGCAGAAGCGAGCTAGAGCTCGCAGGTCACGGCTCGGGGTGCTTCTAAAGCGTTCCTTAAGTCTGGGAGGCGATTGCCCTGGTGTGTCCGTTTCGGATGGTAATGGGCGGGTGCGATGAGGCGCTCCTGTCCGGTCGGCCCACTACAGTGCTCAGAGTCCGGAGCACGCGAGATTGCGACCCCAGGTCAAGCTCATCGCGTGGACCCAGTTCCAGGCCCCGGACAACGTGCAGGGTCAACCGACACCGGCACATACGAAAGGCGGGCACCCGGGCGGCTACCCGGGCGCCCGCCGAAGCGCAACACCAATCGCCATCCGTGCGGAAAGGGTCAACGCATGAGGAGCAGGGTACGTCATGCTGCTGCACAGTTGCAGCAGTCGGAGCCGCAGGTTACGCCACGGGAGCGCTCAATTCCGCTCCGCACTCTCGGCTTCCTGGGCATCTCGGCCGCCGTCGGGGTCAGCGCGCAGTACCTTCCCGAGATGGCCACGCCGGTGAGTCTGGCCTTGGCCACGTTTCTCACCTTGGACCGGGTGAACCGGCAGATCCTCTGAGCCAGGACGGCCCTCGCGCCAGTGTCGGTCCGGGGGCCGTCCTGCAGGCCGAACCCACCCGCCGGGGTCAGCGTCGAACCGGTCGGCCATG
The DNA here is from genome assembly GCF_050948515.1 of Micromonospora sp. CA-248089. Lineage (NCBI taxonomy): Bacteria > Bacillati > Actinomycetota > Actinomycetes > Micromonosporales > Micromonosporaceae > Micromonospora > Micromonospora sp. CA-248089. The sequence goes on along the minus strand of NZ_CP192016.1, from coordinate 104,089 downwards.
TCGCTCGGCCGCTCCCGCGACACAGGCCCTATGGCCCGCTTCGGCTCCCTGACAACGCGGAAGCCCTGGTTGGGACTCTCGTCCTGACCAGGGCTTCCATGCGTGGAGCGGGTGACGGGAATCGAACCCGCACTGTCAGCTTGGGAAGCTGATGTTCTGCCATTGAACTACACCCGCAGGCGGCACCACTCTACCTGAAGCCCCCCACCCCCGTGCAGTCAGGTGCCCGCGCGCCACCTCGGCGAGGTGGCGGCATCGGGGGGCGGTTGCCCCCACCGCCTCCCCGAACTGGAGTGGATCAAGCACGCTCCGGAGCCGGCAGGCGCGAAGTTGCACGTCGGAAACGTATGGGCGTTCTCAAATGCGTCGATGGGATGTAACGTCTGCCACACGTTTCCGCACCGGCGTGACACACCCCCTGCCACGCCGTCAGAAAGAGGTGGGCCCATGGGACTTCGTCCCAACCTGCTGACCCGGCGTACCGCCGGTGTCGCGACGTCGACCCTCGCGCTGCTGCTCAGCACCGCCGCCGTCGGCGTCGTCCCCGCTGCTTCGGCCTTCTCGGCCGCCCCGGCCGACGTGTGTGCCGAGCCTGCTGACGCCCACGCCGACGAGCACTCGAACGCGCGCGTCGCCAAGGGTGGCAACGCCAAGCTCGACCCCAACCACCTGACCGCCAAGCAGGTCCAGGACCGGGAGGCCGACCTCGCCGCCGCGCAGCGCGAGCGCGCCAACTTCCGGACCGGCGCCGTCACCCCGCTGGCCACCGTGACGATCCCGGTCGTCGTGCACGTCATCCAGGAGAACAGCACCCGGGCCGGCGGCAACATCACCGACTCGATGATCAACCAGCAGATCACCGTGCTGAACCAGGCGTACGCGGGCTCGACCGGCGGCGCCGCCACCGCCTTCGGGTTCCAGCTCACGAAGATCAACCGGGTGACGAACCCGTCGTGGTACCCGATCGTGCAGGGCTCCTCCGCCGAGCGTTCAATGAAGACGTCGCTGCGTGTGGGCGGCAAGAACACGCTGAACATCTACCTCGGCGAGCTGAGCGACAGCCTGCTGGGCTGGGCGACGTTCCCGAAGCGCACGCTGGACAAGATGGACGGCGTGGTGGTGCTGAACGAGTCGCTGCCCGGCGGCACCGCGACCAACTACAACCAGGGTGACACCGGCACCCACGAGGTCGGCCACTGGCTGAACCTCTACCACACCTTCCAGGGCGGCTGCTCCGGCTCGGGCGACAGCGTCTCCGACACCCCGGCCGAGGCGTCGCCGGCGTACCAGTGCCCGACCGGCCGCGACACCTGCTCGACCGCCGGCAAGGACCCGATCACCAACTTCATGGACTACACGTACGACTCCTGCATGTACCAGTTCACCGCCGGCCAGGCGAGCCGCATGCTCACCGCGTGGAACGCCTACCGCGCAGCCTGACCGTCGTACCGCGTACCGGTGCCGGCCCTGTCCTCGGACGGGCCGGCACCGTTCGTCGTGGGCCGGGTCAGGCGGCCGGGCGGCGGGTGTCGAAGCCGTGCCGGCCCCGCCGGCCCTCGGCGGCGAGCGGGTCGCGCCGGGCCGGCGCGTCGCCGCGCGGATCGAGCCACACCCGCACCTGCGGCGGGGCGGCGCCGGGCTGGGCCACCGGGTCGCGCCGGGTCAGCATCGCCACCTCGACCGTGAACTCGAACAGCCGCCAGTCGCCCCGCGGCGACGCGCGGGCGATCCGGGCCAGCCGCGTCACCGTGGCCGGGTCGGTCACCGGCCGCGCGCGCCCCGCGATGTACGCCTCGTCGTCGCTCTCCTCCGGCGGGAACGAGTGCAGCGCGTAGCGACCGTCGCGTTCGAGGTCGCGGCGCTTCGGTGAGTCGATGACGAAGCACCAGAGCCCGTCGGCGGTGATCACCGGAGAGACCGGATGGACTCGGGGGCCGCCGTCGGCGCGGACCGTGGCGAGGTAGCCGAAGCCCGGCCCGTACTGCTGCATCAGGAGGCGGATCTCGTCGGCGAGGCGGGGCTCGTCGGCGGCGAATTCGGACCAGGAAGCCATGTGGACACTCTATCGAACACGTGTACGAAGATGTAGTGCGACACGCAGGTCACCCATACCGGTCGCTATGGTGTTCCGATGCTGCTCTCCGACCGCGACCTGGTCTCCGAGATCAAGGCCGGCACGCTCGCACTGGAGCCCTTCGAGCCCACGCTGGTGCAGCCGTCGAGCATCGACGTACGCCTGGACCGGCTGTTCCGGGTCTTCAACAACCACCTCTACACGCACATCGACCCGTCGATCCAGCAGGACGACCTGACTTCGATGGTGGAGGTGCCGGAGGGGCAGCCGTTCGTGCTGCACCCGGGCGAGTTCGTGCTCGCCTCCACGCTCGAGGTGATCTCGCTCGGTGACCAGCTCGCCGGCCGGCTGGAGGGCAAGTCGAGCCTGGGGCGGCTGGGGCTGCTGACGCACTCGACCGCCGGCTTCATCGACCCGGGCTTCTCCGGCCACGTCACGCTGGAGCTGTCGAACGTGGCGAACCTGCCGATCACGCTCTGGCCGGGCATGAAGATCGGCCAGCTCTGCATCTTCCGGCTCTCCTCGCCGGCCGAGCACCCGTACGGTTCGGCCGTCTACGGCTCGCGTTACCAGGGGCAGCGCGGACCGACGCCGAGCCGGTCCTGGCAGAACTGGCGTACCTGGCCGACGCGCTGACGGCGCCCGAAGTTGTTAATAAGGGCCCCCTCCTCTACCGGAGGCGTTAAGTGAGTGTTTGAGATTTGGGGTGCGGCGGCGTGTTGGGTTGAGGTGAGGGAAGGCCCTCGGTAGGTCCGGTGGTGTCGAGCCAACCGTTTCCATACCGAGGGCCTTCTGATGACGTTGTACCCGATCACTGTCACGCCGTCCGCGTCGCCCCGCCGTTATCCGTCGCAGCGGGTGCGGCGGGAGCGGGAACGGGCGGTGCGGCGGCGGTATCCCGGTGATCTGACCGATGCGCAGTGGGCGTTGATCGCGCCGCTGGTCACGCCGGTGTCGGTCGGTCGGCGGGGGCGGCCGCCGTCGCATCCGATGCGGGCGATCGTCACGGCGATCTTGTATGTGGCCTGCACCGGTTGTCCGTGGCGGGCCCTGCCGCGGGAGTTCCCGCCCCCGGGGACGGTGTACTGGTGGTTCGCTCGATGGCGCGATGACCACACGTTGATGCGTCTGCACGACCGGTTGCGGGAGCAGTGCCGTACCGCCGCCGGACGGCACGCGCATCCCAGCGCCGGAGCGATCGATTCTCAGTCGGTGCGCGCCGCGGACACCGTGCCCCGACACAGCCGCGGTTTCGACGTGGCGAAGAAGGTCAACGGCCGTAAACGCCACATCGTCGTGGACACCATGGGCCTACTCCTGGCCGTCATGATCACCGGCGCGCACGTCAACGACCGCACCATCGCCCGGGACCTGCTCTGGCGCACCCGGCTGTTCCACCCCCGCCTGCGCCTGCTCTGGGCAGACGGCGGCTACATCGGCACCCTGAGCACCTGGGCCCGCCACGCCCTCGACCTCACCGTGCACCTGGTCCACAAACTCCCCGGACAACACACCTTCGTCGTGCTGCCCCGCCGCTGGGTCGTCGAACGCACCTTCGCCTGGATCAGCAAGAAACGCCGCTGCGTCCGCGACTACGAACGCCTACCGGCCAGCCACGCCGCCTTCGTTACCTGGGCCATGATCCACGTCATGGTCACCCGCCTGGCCCGACACACGAAACCGGCCCAGGCAACCCACACCTGAGCCGGAATCTCAAACACTCACTAAGAGGGGGCCCTTCCTTACACGCGGCCGAAGCTGTTGATGTCGCCGTCGTCGACGCGCTTCATCGTGATGGGCTTGCCGGACTGGGAGGCGTGCACCACCCAGCCGTCACCCACGTACATCGCCACGTGGTGCAGGTCGCTGTAGTAGAAGACGAGGTCACCGGCGCGCAGCTCGGCGCGGCTGATCCGCTTCGTCATCCCGTGCTGCTGGCGTGCGTTGTGCGGCAGCGAGACGCCGCCCTTGGCCCAGGCTGCCATGGTCAGGCCGGAGCAGTCGAAGTGGTCGGGCCCGGCCGCGCCCCAGACATAGATCTTGCCGATCTGGGCGCAGGCGAACTTGACCGCCGCTCCGGCCGCGCCACCGGGGTAGCCGGCCGGGCAGGGTGCCGGGCGCAGCGGACCGCCGCCGCCCTTGCCGTACACCTTGAGCCGCAGCTTCTGCAGCCGGGCGATCTCGGCGTCGATCTGCTTCTTCTTTGCCGCGAGCTGGGCCTCGGTACGGGCCAGCCCGGCGATCATCTCGTCCAGCGGCTTCTTCTTCGCCGCCAGTTCGTCGCGCAGCGCGGCGACGGAGCGCACCTGCTCGTGCTGGCGGTGCGCGAAGCGGTCGAGCAGTTCCAGGCCGTTCACCAGGTCTCCCGGTGAGCGGCTGCCCAGCAGCGCGTTGACGGTGGAGAGGTTGTCGCCCTTGTAGGCGTCGGCGGCGAGCCCGCCGACCTGGCCGAGGGCGGCGTCCACCCGGGCCTGGAGGGGTGCGATCTGCCGGCCGAGGGCGTCGGCCTGCTTGCGCCGCGCGGCGAGCTGCTCGCGTACGGCGTTGACCTGTTCGATGACCGGTTCGAGCTTGTTCCAGTCGCGGTCGATCTGGGCCTCGATCTCGGCGACCGAGGGTTCGGCGTGTGCCGCAGTCGCGCCGCCGGTCAGAACGACGGCGGTGCCGACCAGCGCGGCGAGGGCGGTGGTGAAGCGGGACCAGCGGGAACGCGGCGCGACGCTGGACCGGTCGGTGGACCGGTTCGACGACGGCCGCGGGGCATGGAGTGCCACCGGGCGTCCGTACTCCTTCTTCCGTACCGCCTACCGGGTTAGCTGACGGATTCGGGCGGGAAGGGAGCCGCCCTACCGCATCGCTGCGGATTCACCCCAGGTACCTGGTTCCCCGGCTCGCCCGTGGGCGACTCGGCGGTGTCGGACCGTCACCGACCGGGTTGGACGGTGAGACGTGCGGCCGACGATTCACCAGAGTAGGGACCACCGTTATCGATCCGCAACTTCCAGCGCGGTGACACTCCGTACGCGATGAAGGGCCGCATCCCGGGCGGAGGTGAAGTTTTCTTTCAAGGCTGATTACTCAGTGGAAAGGTATTGACCCTTGCGGGTGTGCGGAGTGAGGGTGGAGACGCAGTGACCCCCATCCCTGTCCAGGAGGTTCGATGCTCCTCTCCGCCCCGCCGTCGGGCAGACGGATACTGCTCGCCGCCGCCGTGGCGACAGCCACCGCGCTGGCGACGACCGGCCCGGTGACCGCCGCGCCGGACACGTCCGCGCCCGCGAGCGACAGGCAACAACAATACGCCGCCGCCGCGGCCGAGTACGGCGTACCGCAGAACGTGCTGCTCGGCGTCTCCTATCTGGAGTCCCGCTGGGACACCCACCCGGGGCAGCCGAGCACCAGCGGCGGCTACGGCCCGATGCACCTGACCGACGCCGCCCACATCCTCGCCACGCCGGGCAGCGCCCACGTCGACGAGGACGAGGACCCGCGCGGCGACGACGCCCGCCCGCTGAAGCTCGACCCGGCCACCGCGGCCGCGCCGAAGCGGGAGACGCCGCTGCCGAGCGCCTCGCTCCAGACGCTCGACGCGGCAGCCGCGCTCACCGGGCTCGACGCGCGCACGCTGCGGACCGACCCGGCCGCGAACATCCGCGGTGGGGCGGCGCTGCTGGCGTCGTACCAGAAGGCTCTGGGTGGGCCGGTCGGTGCCGGCACCGACCCGGCGGCCTGGTACGGCGCGGTGGCCCGGTACTCCGGCGCGGACACCTCCGACGCCGCGGCGGCCTTCGCCGACGAGGTGTACGACCAGCTCGGCCAGGGCGCCAGCCGGACCACCGACGACGGTCAGCGGGTCACGCTCGCCGCCAGCGCAGCGACGCCGGACCGCTTTAGGCTGGCCCGCCTCGGCCTGCGCAACGCACAGCGGCCGGACGGACTGGAGTGCCCCGTCCGGCTCGCCTGCGAGTGGATTCCGGCGCCGTACGAGCAGCTCAGCGACGACCCGGGCGACTACGGCAACCACGACCTGGCCGACCGGCCGAAGCAGCAGAAGATCGAGTACATCGTCATCCACGACACCGAGGGCTACTTCGGCCCGAGCGTCGACCTGGTGAAGCGGGCCGACTACCTGGGCTGGCACTACACGCTGCGCTCGGTGGACGGCTACATCGCCCAGCACATCAAGACCAAGGACGTCGGCTGGCACGCCGGCAACTGGTACGTCAACGCGAAGTCCATCGGCCTGGAGCACGAGGGCTTCGCCGGTCAGGGCACCTGGTACACCGAGGCGATGTACCGCACCTCCGCCAAGCTGGTGCGTCACCTGGCGCTGAAGTTCGGCATCCCGATGGACCGGCAGCACATCATCGGCCACGACAACGTGCCCGGCATCACCGCCGCCAACGTGGGCGGGATGCACTGGGACCCGGGACCGTACTGGGACTGGTCGCACTACTTCGACCTGATGAAGGCGCCGTTCCGCGGCACCGGCACGCCCCGTACCGGCCTGGTCACCATCGACCCGGACTTCGCCACCAACCGGCCGACGTTCACCGGCTGCAACCAGCAGCCGCCCGGCGTCCCGACGCCCCGGCCGCCGGCCGAGCCGTGCCCGTCGCGCGGTTCCTCGTCGGTGATCCTGCGGACTGCGCCGAGCCCGGACGCCCCGCTGGTCAACGACCTCGGGCTGCGCCCGGACGGCACGCCGGACACGATGTACATCTCCGACCACGGCGCCCGCGCCTCCGCCGGCCAGACGTACGCGCTCGCCGGCCGGCAGGGCGACTGGACGGCGATCTGGTACCTCGGCCAGAAGGCCTGGTTCCTCAACCCGGCCTCCGCGCCGACCGCCAAGTGGGCCACCGGCTTCGTGGTGACGCCGCGGCCCGGCAAGGCCACCATCCCGGTGTACGGGCGGGCCTACCCGGAGCAGGCCGCCTACCCGGACACCATCCCGTACCAGACCATCTCGCCGCTGCAGTACACGTTCGCCGCCGGCCAGCGGTACGCGGTGGGCGGGGTGCTGCCCGGCGAGTACTACCGGGCGGTCTCGTTCGACGGTTCGGCACCGGGTGACCGGACCGTGGTCCGCGGCAAGAACCGGTACGTGCAGGTCCAGTTCGGTCACCGGATCATGTTCGTGAACCTGGACGACGTGCTGGTGCTGCCGTCCCCCGTCGGCGCGCCGCGCTGACCATTCCGCGAACACGCGAAGGCCCCCGGTCCCTGCGGACCGGGGGCCTTTCGGTGTGACCGCTGTCAGCTGACCCGGACGAAACCGGCCAGTGGCTGGGTGTTGATGCTCGACACCTGGACCGGTTTACCGGTACGTGGCGCGTGCACCATCACCCCGTTGCCGAGATAGAGCCCGACGTGATGCAGGTCGGAGCCGAAGAACACCAGGTCACCGGGGCGTGCCTCGGAACGGGAGACCCTGCGGCCCTCGTTCCATTGAGCACCGGTGAAGTGGGTCAGCGAGATGCCGGCCGCCTTGTACGCGTACTGGGTGAGGCCGGAGCAGTCGAACGAGTTCGGGCCGGTGGCGCCCCACACGTACGGGTCGCCGACCTGGGCGCACGCCGTCTTGATGGCGGTCCGCGCGGCGCTGCTCACCACACCGTCGATCTTGGGGCAGCCCGCCGGGCGGATCGAGGTCACGGGGAGCATGGCGGTCAGCCGCTTGATCTCCGAGTCGATCTGCTTCTTCTTCGCCGCGAGGTCGTTCTGCTGCTTGATCTCCAGCGCGATCAGCGCGTCGAGCTTTTCCTTCTGCTTGTTGTACTCGTCGCGCACCTTGAGCACACCGGCGATCTGGCGGCGCTGGTCGTCGGCGATCCGGTCCAGCATGACCAGCTGCTCGGCCAGCGTGCCCGGCTTGGTGTTCACCAGCAGCGCGCCCAGCTCCTGCGACGGGCCCTGGATGTAGTACCGGGCCGCGATGTCGCCGACCTTGTTCATGGCGAGCGTGGAGGCGAGCTCCAGCGGCACCATCTTGTCCTTCAGCGCCTTGGACTTCTTCTGGTTGGCGCGGAGCTGCGAGCGGACCTTGTTGAACTGCTCGATGGTGGGCTCGAGCTGCTCCCACTGCTTGTCGATCTGCGCGTCGATCTCGTCCACGGACGGCGCCGCGTACGCCGGGGCCGTCAGCATGCCGGCGCCGACCGCGGCGGCCGCGACCAGGGTGACCAGACGGCGTACCACCCGTTGGAACCCGGCCCGCCGGCCGGGTGGAGCGCTCGGGGCGTGACGTTGAGGGGGCGTGGTTGCCACCGGCACGGACTCCTTTGCAACCGACCGCCGGGCGCCTCGCGAGAGGGAAGGTCGAGGCAGACGACCCACAGCGGTCGGTGCCCCACATTAGGGAAGGCGCCCGATGGAATCAAGGCGACCGTTTGTTCAATCACGTATCCGCAATCGGTTGCACACCAAGGGTATTCAATTCATCTTCCGACGATGGCTGTCAATACGTCGTCGAGCGTCACCACACCCATCGGCCGGCGTCCGTCGCTGACCAGCACCATGTGGCGGCGTTCGCGGCGCATCGCGAGCAGCAGATCGGCGAGCGTACGGTCCGGTGGCACCACCGCCAGCGGCCGGTAGATGTCGGCCGGCACCGGTGCCCGGCGGCTCGCCCCCGCGTACCCGAGCACGTCCTTCACGTGCACGAAACCGAGCACCCGGCGGGTGGCCCGCTGCACCACCGGGAAGCGGGACCGGCCGGTACGGGTTCCCAGCACCTCCAGCGACGCCGGTGAGACGTCCTCGGCCACCGTGGTCACCGTGGACCAGGGCTGCAGTGCGTCCGCCGCGGTACGGCTGTGCAGGGCCAGCGCGCCGGTGATCCGGGCGTGCTCCTCGGCGTCCAGCAACCCCTCGGTACGCGCCTGCGACACCAGGCCGGCCAGTTCCTCGGCCGTGAACACGGTCTTCACCGCGTCGGTCGCCTCCACCCGCCACCACCGCAGCACCTGCCGGGACGCCCACTTCATCGTCAGCAGCAGCGGTTTGGTGGCCAGGCAGAACGCCAGCATGGCCGGGCCGAGCCAGAGCGCCGACGGCTCCGGACCGGCCAGGGTGATGTTCTTCGGCACCATCTCGCCGACCACGGTGTGCAGGAACACCACCACCGCCAGCGCGATGACGAACGACACCGGGTGCACCGCCGAGGCGGGCAGCGCGATAGCGGCGAACGCCGGCTCCAGCAGGTGGGCGAGTGCCGGCTCGGCGATCGCGCCGAGGCCGAGTGAGCACACGGTGATGCCGAGCTGCGCCCCGGCGATCATCAGCGGGATCTGGTTCATCGCCGCCAGCGCCAGCCGGGCCCGCTTCGACGTCGCCGCCAGCGGTTCGATCACCGTACGCCGGGAGGCGATCAGCGCGAACTCGCTGCCCACGAAGAAGGCGTTGCCGAGCAGCAGAACCACTGCCAGGAGGAGTTCAGGCACCGTCGTCGGGCTCCTCGGGGCGCACCACCCGCACCTGCTCGATCCGGTGCCGGTCGACCTCCACCACAGTGAACTCGTAGCCGGCCTCGTCGACCGTCTCGCCCGGCAGCGGGATGTGGCCGAGCCGCGCCATGAGGAACCCGCCGAGCGTCTCGTACGGCCCGTCGGGCAGCCGGAACCCGGTCTGCTCGACCAGCTCGTCGGCGCGCAGCACACCTTCGGTCAGGACCGTTCGCTCGCCGCCGGGCACTGTCAGCTCCGCCGGCCCGAAGCCGTCCACCGCGTCCGGGTCGAACTCGTCGGCGATCTCACCGACCAGCTCCTCCACGAGGTCTTCCACAGTCACCACGCCGTCGGTGCCGCCGTACTCGTCCACCACGATCGCCAGGTCCGCCCCGGCGGCCTTCAGCGCGGCCAGCACCCCGTTCAGGTTCAGGCTCTCCGGGACGTACACCGGTTCCCGGGCCACCGAGGCGACTGTGGTGGCGGCCCGGTGGGCCAGCGGCACCCCCAGCGCGTCGGGTACCCCGGCGACGCCGGTGACCAGGTCGAGCGTCTCCTCGTAGACCGGGAACCGGGTCCGGCCGGTCAGCCGGGACGCCTCCAGCAACTCCGCCACCGTCGCGGTGGCGCGCAGCGCGGTGACGTCCACCCGGGGCGTCATCGCCTCGGCCGCCCGCTTGTCGCCGAAACGGATGGTGCGGCGCAGCAGCATCGCGGTGTCCGGCGGCAGCGCGCCGGCCCGGGCCGAGATGGCGGCGAGCAACCCCAACTCCTCCGGGGAACGGGCGCTCGCCAGCTCCTCCTGCGGCTCCACGCCGAGGCGGCGCACCAGCCGGTTCGCGGATTCGTTCAGCAGCCGGATCAGCCAGCCGAACGTGCGGGAGAAGGCTCGCATCGGCGCGGCGGTGGCGAGCGCCGCGGGCATCGGGCGGGCCAGCGCCAGGTTCTTCGGCACCAGCTCGCCGAACAGCATCGAGATGAGCGTGGCCAGCGCCAGCGCGAGCAGGCCGGAGAAGCGTTCCGCGCCGCCGAGCGGATGCAGCAGCGGCGCGAAGATCCGGGCCAGGGCGGGCTCGGCCAGGTAGCCGGTGAGCAACGCGGTGAGCGTGATCCCGAGCTGCGCGCCGGAGAGCTGAAAGGACAACTCACGCAGCGCGCGGCGGACCGTGACGGCCCGGCCGTCGCCTTCGTCGGCCCGCCTGTCGATCTCCGCCCGGTCGACGGTGACCAGGGCGAACTCGGCCGCGACGAAGAAGGCGTTGCCGGCGGTCAGCAGCACGAAACCGACCAGTGGCAACAGCGTCAGAAGCAGAAGGCCGTCGATGCGCGTGATTGTGGCACGCGCGCGCCGATGGCGGGCCCCCCGTAGCGTGGGACGCATGGACGGCCTGCTGCTCACCGACGAACTGGTCCTGCTCGCCTACGACGACGACGGCGCGAACCGGCTCGGCAGTCCGCACCTCGGCTACGGCCTCGCCGGGGCGGTGCTGCTGGAACTGGCTCTGGCCGGCCGGGTGGAGGTGGTGGACAAGCGGCTCGTGGTCACCGATCCCGCGCCGACCGGCGTACCGCTGCTGGACGAGGCGCTGGCGACTGTGGGGTCCGGCCGCCCCCGCAAGCCGAAGGACTGGATCGGCAAGCTCGCCAGGGGCCTACCGGACCGGGTGCTCGGCGGGCTCGTCGACGCCGGAATCCTGCGCCGGGAGTCCGACCGGGTGCTGCTGGTCTTCCCGCGTACCCGCTATCCCTCGCCGACCGGCGCGGAGCCGGCGGTGGAGACCGCGGCCCGGGAGCGGATGGCGACGGCGCTCACCACCGACGGCCCGGTCGACGCCCGGACCGCCGCGCTGCTCACGCTGACCCGCGCGGTCGGCCTCGACCGCAAGATCTTCCGCGAGATGCCGAAGGAGCGGGTCAAGGCGCGCATCGAGGAGATCGCCGCCGGTGACTGGGCGTCGGCCGCCACCAGGAAGGCGATCGAGGAGATGCAGGCCGCGCTGATGATCGCGATGACGGCCGGGACGAGCGCCGCCATCATGACCACCACGACCAGCTGAACGCGACGGCGGCGGCACCGCTCGGGTGCCGCCGCCGTCGTGGTCCGGCTTCCGCCGGGTGTACGCCTCAGCTCGCGGTCGGCGCGATCTCCGGCTCACCGGCCGGGGCCTCGGGCTTGACCGAGCGCAGCAGCACGCTCGCCACGTCGACCACCTCGACGTCCTCGCCGGCGCCCTTGCCGTTCACGCCGTCGTTGAGCATCGTCGAGCAGAACGGGCAGCCGACCGCGATGGTCTTCGCGCCGGTGGCCATGGCCTCCTCGACCCGGTCCACGTTGATCCGCTTGCCGATCTTCTCCTCCATCCACATCCGGGCACCGCCGGCGCCGCAGCAGAAGGAGCGCTCGCTGTTGCGCGGCATCTCGGTCAGCTCGCCCTGGATCGAATCGCCGAGCACCTCGCGCGGAGCGGCGAAGATCCGGTTGTGACGGCCCAGGTAGCACGGGTCGTGGTAGGTCACGCCGCCGTCGACCGGCTGGACCGGGGTGAGCTTGCCGGCGCTGACCAGGTGGGCCAGCAGCTGGGTGTGGTGGACCACCTCGAACTCGCCGCCGAGCTGGCCGTACTCGTTGCCCAGGGTGTTGAAGCAGTGCGGGCAGGTGGCGACGATCTTGCGCTTGCTCTTCTCCCGGCCCTCGAACGCCTCGTTGAGCGTCTCGACGTTCTGCTGGGCGAGCATCTGGAAGACGAACTCGTTGCCGATCCGCCGGGCCGGGTCACCGGAGCAGGTCTCGCCCTCACCGAGGATGGCGAACTTGACGCCCGCCTCGTTGAGCAGCATGGCGACCGCGCGGGTGGTCTTCTTGGCCCGGTCCTCGAACGCGCCGGCGCAGCCGACCCAGAACAGGTACTCGAAGTCGTCGACCTCGCCGACGCGCGGCACCTCGAACCCGAGGCCCTTGGTCCAGTCCTCGCGGGTGTTCTGCGGGGCACCCCACGGGTTGCCCTTGTTCTCCAGGTTGCGGAGCATGACGCCGGCCTCGGACGGGAAGCTCGACTCGATCAGCACCTGGTAGCGGCGCATGTCGACGATGTGGTCCACGTGCTCGATGTCGACCGGGCACTGCTCGACGCAGGCGCCGCAGGTGGTGCAGGACCAGAGCACGTCCGGGTCGATGACACCGCCCTCCTCGGCGGTGCCGATCAGCGGCCGGTCCGCCTCGGCCAGGGCCAGCACGTCCATGTGGGCGAGCTGCGCCTCGGTGGCCTTCTCCTCGCCGGTGAGGTCCTTGCCGCCACCGGCCAGCAGGTACGGCGCCTTGGCGTACGCGTGGTCGCGCAGGCTCAGCACCAGCAGCTTCGGCGACAGCGGCTTGCCGGTGTTCCAGGCGGGGCACTGCGACTGGCAGCGGCCGCACTCGGTGCAGGTGCTGAAGTCGAGCAGGCCCTTCCAGCTGAACTGCTCGACCTGGGCGACACCGAACTGGTCCTTCTCCGGGTCGGCCTCCTCGAAGTCGAGCGGCTTGCCCTCGCTGGTCATCGGGCGCAGCGGGCCCAGGCCGGAGCCGGCCGCCTTCTCCGGGTCGCGCTTGAAGAAGATGTTCGGGAAGGCCAGGAAGCGGTGCCAGGCCACGCCCATGGTGACGTTCAGCGAGATCACGATGAGCCAGGTCATCGAGATGCAGATCTTGATGAGGGCGGCCACACTGACGCCGGCCTCCCAGTTCGGGAGCACCGAACCGACCGCGTGGCTGAGCGGGGCGGCCCAGACCGGGTACTCGAAGTGGTCGGTGGCGACCTTGAAGCCCCGGATCACGAACCCGAAGATCAGGACCAGCAGGACGACCCACTCGACGAAGTAGCCCTGCCACATGGTCGAGCCGGTGAACCGGGAGCGGTTCTCCGCGCGGCCCGGCCGGTTGCGCAGCCGGATCGCCATCAGCACCAGAATCCCGACCAGGCCGAGGATGCCGATCCACTCGGTGACCAGACCGAAGATCGTCCAGTGCCCGATGATCGGCAGGCCGCCGCCGGTGGAGACCACCTCGAAGTAGGCCTCCAGCACCAGCAGCGACAGCACGATGAAGCCGACCATCACGAACCAGTGGGCCGCGCCGACCACGCTCCACTTGAGCATGCGGGTGTGACCGGCGGTCTCCACCAGCATCTTCTTCGTACGCGCGCCCTTGTCGCCGAACCGTTCCGGCGCAGGTTGGCCGAGCCGGATGACGGCGGTCATCTGCATGACCGCGCGTACCGCGAGCCACACCGCAACGGCGGTGATGGCGGCCGCGAGGATCGTGGTGACGATCTGGACGCTGCCCATCGAGTTGGCCTCCCGGTCTGCTGCTTGTCCGTGCAGCCTACGCGCAAGGTTACCCAGCAGTAACGTGAGTCTTCTCGCACCAGGCCACGCCGCCCTGCGCACACCTTAGGTGGAGCGGCGTCGAAGCGCCGGGCAGGGGCGGCGTGGCGTGACCTACGCCGGGGTGGGGCAGCGCCGGATCAGCGCCAGCGGGAGAGCAGGATCAGCGACGAGACCATCGCGCCGAAGCCCACGGCGAGGTTCCAGTAACCCCAACTGGCGACCGGGTACGCCTGCTCGGACAGGTAGTAGACCACCAGCCAGCCGATGCCCACCACGATCAACGAGACCGCCGTGAACGGCAGCCAGATCGGGCTAGGCTTGCGCGTCGACGCCGTCGCCGTCGGACGTACGTCCGTCGGCGGGGTGTACACCTTCTTCTTGCGGACCTGAGACTTGGGCACGACGCTCTCCAGAGGGGGGTACGACCTCGTCCGGCCTGACAACCGGGCGCGAGGGCGACGGTCCATGGCCAATAATGTTCGACAGCTAGCGTAGTCCCGACGGACCGTCCAGGCCATGAATGGGGCCAGGACGGTGCACTCAGTAACCGGAAAGAGCGGACTTTCCGGGTCGAGCAGGTCGGCTCGCACCGGCGCGGGCCGGAACGAGACGACGGGAAAGGGAACGCCCGGTGGAGTACACGTCCGGCGCCGCCTCCTGGCAGAAGGTCCTCCGCCGCGCGGCAGCCGCCCTGCTGCCCCGGCGCGCACGCCAGCGCCGCGCGGGCTGGTCCGTCGGCGTACCCCTGATCGCCGCCGCGGCCGGTCTGCTCTTCACCACGACCGCCACCACCGCTGGTGGCACTTCCCTGCGTGAGGACCGCCGGCCCCAGCTCACCCAGCTGATCGAGGACCGCCGTGAGGAGGTCGCCGCCAGCGAGGCGAAGGCCGCCCGGCTCCGCGCCGAGGTGGAGGAGCAGACCGCCGCGCTCGCCGGTGCCGACGGGCCGATCAAGACCGAACGGGACCGGGCCGCCGCGAGCCGGCAGGGCGCCGGCTTCACCGCGCTGACCGGCAACGGCGTGACAGTCGAGCTGAACGACGCCGACCGCCGGCCCGACCAGCCGCTGCCGAAGGGCGCCAGCAACGACGACCTGGTGGTGCACCAAGGCGACGTGCAGGCGGTCGTCAACGCGCTCTGGGCCGGTGGCGCCGAGGCCATGTCAATCATGAACGTCCGCGTCCTGAGCACCAGCGCGGTACGCTGCGTCGGTAACACCCTGCTGCTGCACGGCCGGGTGTACTCCCCTCCTTTCAAGATCGTGGCAATCGGCGATCCCGCGGAACTCCAGCGGGCGCTCGCCGCCTCTGAGGGAGTGCGGGTGTTCAAGGAAGTGGCCGAGCACTACCAGCTCGGGTATGTCGAGCGCGTCTCCACAGTCACCGTGCCGGCGTTCGAGGACTCCACCGCGTTGCAGTCGGCGACGGTGCCCCGGTGACCGGCGGCGACCCCCGGGAACGCGCCGGCCACGACCGCCGGGAGGAGGAGCCGACCGCGTTCCTGTCCCGGGTCGAGCGCCCGGCCCCGGCGTCGCCACCCCCGCTCGACCTGCCCTGGCCCGACGCCGGTCCGGCACACACCGCCCCGGCCCGACGCAGCCCGGACACGCGGCTGCCCGCTCCACCGCCGTCCGCCCCGCCACGGACCGGCCCGCCGATCGCTCCGCCGCCGCCGTGGCCGGGGAGCCAGGCGCACCAGCAGGCGAGCGCCTCCCGCCCGGAGTCCGACCCCCGGTTCCGCCCGCCGGCGAGTGAGCTTCCCCGCAGGGGTACGGCCGGCCCGGCGCACCAGGGGGCCGGGCACCACGGGCCGGCGCAGAACGGCCCAGCGCAGCACAGTCCCGCGCAGAACGGTCCCGCACAGCACAGTCCCGCGCGTCATAGGCCGGCGCAGAACGGTCCCGCACCCCAGGGGCCGGCACCCCGGGGCGGCAGCGCCCCCGGGATGCGCCCGGCCGCACCCGGCGACGTTCCGACCCTGCCGGGTGACCGTCCGGCGGGACCGGGGCCCTACGGGCCGGCACCGCACAACGCCGTCCGCCACTTCACCGGTGGGGCGATCCCGCCCGAACGCGGTGGCCGTGGTGGACAACCACCACAGGCAGGCGCCCGCCCGGGGGAGACCGGCGGACGCCCGCCGGAGGCCGGTCGCCGACCGGCGGGGGGTGAGGAACGGCCGCCCGGCGTACCCCGTTTCGGTGGACCGGCCGGCGCGGACCGGAATCCTCCGGTCGATCCCGGAGCCACCACGGTGCTGCCCGCCGTCACCCGGCCGCCGAGGGACCCTCACCTGGACGCCACCGGGCTGATGGGCGCGGTGCCCCCGCCGCCGGACGACGGCGGTGGTGGCGGTGGTGGCGGTGAGCCGCCCGCCGAGCCGCCTCGCCCCCGGCGCGGCGAGCGGGTGGTGCAACTGCGACCCGAGCAGACCGGCGACGGATACCGCAGCGTCTACTCCGAGCTGACCCGCCCCACCGTCGGCTCCCGGCTGCGCACTGTCGTCCGCGGCACCGGTGAACTGCTGATCACGTTCGGCTTGGTGGTGCTCCTCTTCGCCGGGTACGAGATCTGGGGCAAGGCGGTCATCGTCGAGGCCCACCAGAACGACCTGAGCAGCCAGCTCGCCCAGGAGTGGGACGCGGCGGCGGACCCGACGGTCGGCCCGACCACCGGGCCGACGGTGAAGCCGAAGCCACCGGCCGAGGGCAGGCCGGTCGCCGGCCTCTACATCCCCAAGTTCGACAAGCACTGGGTGGTGGTCGAGGGGGTCAGCCCGGACGACATCCGGTACGCGCCGGGCCGCTACCCGGACAGTGCCATGCCCGGCGAGGTGGGCAACTTCTCCGTCGCCGGCCACCGGATCCGCTCCACGTTCTGGCGGCTGGACGAGATGGCCACCGGCGACCCGATTGTGGTCGAGACCAAGACGGAGTGGCTCGTCTACCGGGTCTACCAGCAGCGGATCGTCAAGCCGTCCCAGGTGGAGGTGGTCGCGCCGGTGCCCGGCAAGCCGGGTCAGAAGCCCACCGAGAAGCTGCTCACGCTCACCACCTGCAACCCGAAGTTCGACAACTACCAGCGGCTGATCATCCACGCCCGGCTGGACCACACCCAGGCCAAGTCGGCGGGCCGCCCGGCCGAACTGGAGGCGTGAGCCGTGTACTCGTGGATCTGGCGCAAGCTGCCGTTCGGGCTGCCCGGCAAGCTGATCGGCTCGCTGGTGCTGGCCACCGCCACCGTCGCGCTGCTCTGGTTCGTGGTGTTCCCGTGGGCCGAGCCGCTGCTGCCCTTCGACGACGTGCAGGTCACCCAGGACTCCGGCGTACCCGGGGACGGTGGGATCACCGAACCGACCGGGCTGCCCGGCGAGGAGGAGCTGCCGTACAGCACCGAGACGAACAACGCCCCACCCCCCACCCCGAACAGGTGACAGCGATGCGCGTACTGGTGATCGACAACTACGACTCGTTCGTCTTCAACCTCGTGCAGTATCTCGGCCAGCTCGGGGCCGACTGCGAGGTGCGGCGCAACGACGAGATCGACGTCGCCGAGGTGGGCCGGGCCGGTGCCGCCGGTGTCCTGCTGTCGCCCGGTCCCGGCAGCCCGGACCGCGCCGGCATCTGCCTGGACGTGATCCGCGAGTACGCCGGCAAGCTCCCGATCTTCGGCGTCTGCCTCGGTCACCAGGCGATCGGCGAGGCGTTCGGCGCGACAGTCGCCCGCGCCCCGGAACTGCTGCACGGCAAGACCTCTGAGGTACGCCACGACGGTGTGGGCGTGCTCGCCGGCCTGCCCGACCCGTTCACCGCCACCCGCTACCACTCGCTGGCCGTCCTGCCCGAGACGCTGCCCGACGAGCTGGAGGTCACCGGCCGCACCGCTTCCGGCGTGGTGATGGCGATGCGGCACCGCACGCTGCCGATCGAGGGCGTGCAGTTCCACCCGGAGTCGGTGCTGACCGAGGGCGGTCACCTGATGCTGGCGAACTGGCTGGCCGCCTGCGGCTACCCCGCGGCGCTGGAGCGGGCCCCGGAGCTGGCCGCCGAGGTGGACGCCCGCCGCCAGGCCGCCTTCTCCCCGGCCTGATCCACCCGCCGCACCCCTCCCACCCCGCGCCTCCCCGCCCCCTGCCCCATTGCTCCGTCGATCATGAAGTTGACGGGGACAAATCGGACGCCGAATGCCGTCTACTTCATGATCGACGGGGAAATGGGGGCAACGGAATGGGGGCCGCGAGAATGGGTGCGGCGGCGGCCCCGGGGATCGGGGACGCCGCCGCGTCGTGCGTCAGATGGTGGTCAGCGGTCGGTACGGGTCGGGGCCACGGGCGGGAACGGGAAGCCGCTGCCGCCGCCGCCACCACCGTTGCCCGGCGTGCTCGGGGACGTGCTGGGGGAGCCGCTCGGCGTCGGGCTGGTCGGCTCCTCCTCCTCGCGCGGCACGTCGACCTCGATGGTCACCCGCTCGCCCTTGGCCAGGCTGGTCCCGGCGGACGGCGACTGGCTGCTCACCTTGCCCGCCTGGGACGGCTCGACCTCGTTGCCCTCCCGGACCCGGACCTCGTAGCCGGCCTCCTTGAGCCGCTGCCTCGCCTGCTCCTCGGTGTAACCGCGGACGTTCGGCACCTCGCTGACGTTGCCCCGGGAGACCTTGAGCGTCACCTTGCTGCCCTCGGCGACCGCACTGCCTTCCTTCGGTGAGACGTCGACGACCTGGCCCTTCTGCGCGCTGTTGTTGACGTCCTCGCGCACCGGGATCAGCTTGAGTTCGGTCAGACGGTCGCTCGCGGCGTCGTACGTGCCACCCGTCAGGTTGGTGGGGATGGTCACCTGGCCGGGGCCGGTGCAGACGTTGACGGTGACCTCGGTGTCCTTCTCGACCCGCTGGCCGAACGACGGGCTCTGGTCGACCACCGAGCCCTTCTGGCAGTCGGTGTTCTGCACCGGGTCACCCGTGGCGAACCGCAGCCCGGCCTGGGTGAGCGCCGCCTGCGCCTCGGCCTGCGTGCGGCCCACCACCTGCGGCACCGACACCTTCTCGTTGCCGGCCTGGTTGAGCCAGAGCGCGGTGCCGAGCGCGATCACCGCCAGCACGCCGAGCGCGGCGAACGCGGCGATGACCCAGGACGAGCTCTTGCGCTTGCCCGGGTCACCGACCCGCGCCACCGGCTGCTGGCGGGTCTGCGGGCCCATCATCTGGGTCTGCTGCGCCTGGTGGTAGCCACCACCCGCGGCGGCGCCCATCGGCATGGTCTCGTCGGCCGGCATCACCGGGGTGGCGAGCACCGGCCGCCCGGCGGCGGCGCGGAGCAGATCGGCCCGCATCTCGCCGGCGCTCTGGTAGCGGTTGAGCGGGTTCTTCGACAGCGCCTTGAGCACGATGGCGTCAACAGCGGGGTTGACGTCCGGGTTGATCGTGCTCGGCGTCGGCGGCTGCTCCCGCACGTGCTGGTACGCGACGCTGACCGGGCTGTCCCCGACGAACGGCGGGTGGCCGCAGAGCAGCTCGAACAGCACGCAGCCGGCCGCGTAGACGTCGGAGCGGGCGTCGACCGCCTCACCGCGCGCCTGCTCGGGAGACAGGTATTGCGCGGTGCCGATGACCGCGCTGGTCTGCGTCATCGTGGTGGCGCCGCTGGCCAGCGCCCGGGCGATGCCGAAGTCCATCACCTTGACCTGGCCGGTCTGGGTGAGCATCACGTTTCCGGGCTTGATGTCCCGGTGGATGATCCCGTGCCGGTGGCTGAACTCCAGCGCCGCGCACATGTCGGCGCAGATCTCCAGCGCCCGGCGCGGCTGGAGCCGCCCCTCGACGCCCAGGACCTCCTTGAGGGTCCGGCCGTTGACGAACTCCATCACGATGAACGGCAGGGTCTCGC
The DNA here is from genome assembly GCF_050948515.1 of Micromonospora sp. CA-248089. Taxonomy (NCBI): domain Bacteria; kingdom Bacillati; phylum Actinomycetota; class Actinomycetes; order Micromonosporales; family Micromonosporaceae; genus Micromonospora; species Micromonospora sp. CA-248089. The sequence continues at coordinate 84,325 of NZ_CP192016.1, read as the reverse complement.
CCGTGGGGCCGGTTTCCTCACCGGTGTCGTAGACGGCGACGATGGCCGGGTGGTTGAGGGAGGCGGCGTTCTGCGCCTCACGGCGGAACCGCATCTGGAAGGTGGCATCCCGGGCCAGATCGGCACGGAGCATCTTGATCGCGACATCCCGCCCGAGCCGGAGGTCACGGCCGCGGTGCACCTCGGCCATGCCGCCGTAGCCCAGCAGCTCGCCGACCTGATACCTGCCACCGAGCAGGCGGGCCTGCGCTGTCATCGCGTCTCTCGTCCTTCGCTCGTCGTCGTACCGCCGCCGGCCGGCAGGAGGCGTACCTCACGACGGTACGACGTGCGGACCGGATAGTCGCCTCCGTACGCCCGCACCGCGCCGGAGGTCACGCTCACACTCGCCGGGGCGGCTGCGGTATCACCGTATTTCCGGTACAGGAACGAAATCACGCCCGAACAGAGGATGACCAGCACGGCCACCACGATCGCCGTCGTCCACAGCCCGGACCGGGAGCGCCGGGGCGGCGCGGCGACGGGCGGTCGGGCGTACCCCATGGGGTTGTGCGGGGGCACCGGGCGTGGCTGCGGGACGGGGGCCGCGCCGCGCGGCGCCACCGGCGGACGTGGGGCGGGGTGTGCGACCACGGCCGGGTGCGGCATGACAGGCGGGCGCGCCGGGGACACGGGCGGCCGGGGCTGCGGGCGCGGGGCGGCGGCCGGCGGTTGCGGACGCGGCACGGCGGTCGGCACCTGCGCCCGCGCGACGGGCGCGGCCGGCGAGGCGGGTACGCCGGAGATCGGGTGCCCGGAGCGGGCCGCCTGGGAGAGCGCGAGCTTGGCCTGCCGGGCGATGCTCGCCAGCGCGGCGGCGCTGGGCCAGCGCGCGGCCGGGTCCTTCGCCATGGCCCGCTCCACGATCGCCCGGACCTGGGGCGGGATGTCGGCCGGAAGCGCCCGCGGAGTGTCCCGCACGTGCTTCATGGCGATCTCGAGCGGGTTGTCCCCTTCGAACGGGCGACGGCCGGCCAGGCACTGGTACGCCACGACACCCAGCGCGTAGACGTCCGAGGCGGGGGTGGCGACCGCGCCGGTGGCCTGCTCCGGCGAGATGTACGAGGCGGTGCCGAGCACCGAGCCGGCCGCGGTGAGCTGGCCGACCAGCTCCGAGCGGGCGATGCCGAAGTCGGTGAGCACGAGCGTGCCGTTCGGCCGGACCAGCAGGTTGCCGGGCTTCACGTCGCGGTGCACGATGCCCTTCTCGTGCGCCGCGTGCAACGCGTCGGCGGCCTGGGCCATCAGTGCCATCGTGCGGGCCGGGGTGAGCCGGCCGACCCGGCTGAGCGTGGCGGAGAGCGCGTCGCCCTCGACGTACTCCATCACCAGGAACGCGATGTGCTGGTCGCTGCCGAAGTCGTAGACGTCGACCACGCCCGGGTGGTTGATGGTGGCCATGGTCCGCGCCTCGCCGCGGAACCGCTCGGCGAAGCCGGGTTCGTCCAGCAGCGCCGGGAGCAGGCTCTTGACCGCGACGGTACGGCCCAGCACCTGGTCGGTGCCGCGCCACACGTCGCCCATGCCACCGCTGGCGATCCGCTCGTCGAGGCGGTAGCGGTTGCCGAGCTTCACTCCCGGACCGAGCACGTCAGCGCCTCCCGGAGTCGGCGATCGCCGCCGCCATGATCCGGCCGGCGATACGGGCCGCCTCGGCGCTGCCGCCGTTGCCCGCCTGCTCCAGCTCGACGCAGACCGCGGAGAGCGGCGTGCCGTCCTTGTCCAGCGCGAAGCCGATGAACCAGCCGTGGTCCGGGGTGTTCGGGCCGGACTGGGCGGTACCGGTCTTGCCGCCGACGACGTAGCCGTCGATGGCGGCCCGGCGACCGGTGCCCTCCTTCACCACGTTCTGCATCATGTCGCGCAGGTCGGCGGCGACCTGACCGCTGATCGGGCGGCGCAGCTCGCGCGGCTGGGCGGCGTCGTAGACGGTGGTGCGGTCCGGCCCGAGCAGCTGCTTGACCAGGTAGGGACGCATCTGCTTGCCGTCCTTGTTGGCCACCGCGGCGGCGATCATCGCGCCCTGCAACGGGGTCATCCGCACGTTGTTCTGGCCGATCGAGGACTGCGCCAGCGCGGCCTGGTCGGTGCTGCCGTCCGGGTTCTGCATGTCGCCGGTGCGGCTGGCCGCCACCGACAGGCCGCCCTCGCCGAGCTGGCCGACGTTGAGGTCCTCCTGCTCGAAGCCGAACTGCTTCGCCTTCTCCTTGACCTTGTCGGCGCCGAGGCGGACGCCGAGCTGGGCGAAGCCGGTGTTGCAGGACTCGGTCACCGCCTCCCGCAAAGTGACCTGCGACTCGGGGCAGATCGACGGCGCGGCGTTGCGGATCGGCTGGCCGGCACCGGGCGCGGTGTAGCTGGAGCCGGCCGGGATGCGGGTCTGCTGCCCGACGCCGTTCTCCAGCGCCGCCGCGGCCATGATGATCTTGAAGGTGGAGCCCGGGGGCAGCGTCTCGGACAGTGCCCGGTTCGCCAGCGGGCGGTCCTTGTCCTTCTCCAGCGTGTTGTACGCCCGGTCCGCCTCGGTGCTGTTGTGGCTGGCCAGCGGGTTCGGGTCGAAGCTCGGCATGGAGACGAGCGCCTGCACCGCGCCGGTACGCGGGTCGATCGCGATGGCCGCGCCCTTGGTCGCGCCGACCTGGTTGTCGTTCAACTGCTTGAACGCCGTCTCCTGGGCCCGCTTGGAGAGCGTCAGCAGCACGTTGCCGCCACCGGTCTCGTCACCGGTGAACATGTCCTTGATCCGGCTGGCGATGAGCGCGTCGCTGGTGCCGGCCAGGAAGTCGTTCTCCACCCGCTCGATGCCGCTCGCGCTGCCGTTGACCGGCTTCCAGCCGAGCACGTGCGCGTACATCGCCCCGCCCGGGTAGGTGCGCTGGTACTTCAGCTCACCGCCGGTCTCCTTGCTGACCGCGTACGCGGTGCCACCGACCTCGATGTTGCCGCGCTTGCGGTCGTACTCGGCGACCTGGACCCGGCCGTTGTAGTCGCTGTTGCGGTACTCGTCGGCCTTGTAGGCCTGGATCCAGTTCAGGTTCGCGAACAGCAGCCCGAACAGGACCATCACGACCACGCCGACGCGGCGCAGGGGGGCGTTCACGGCCGGATCACCTCCGTCTGGGCGCCGTGCAACTGCTCGGGCGGACCACCGGCGGGCCGGGCGGCCGGACCACGGCCGCCGGTCACCGGTCGGCGGGCGCCGTCGGAGACCCGCAGCAGCACCGCGATGAGCAGCCAGTTCGCCATCAGCGAGGAGCCACCGGCGGACAGGAACGGGGTGGTCTGACCGGTCAGCGGGATGAGCTTGCTGATGCCGCCGACGATGACGAAGACCTGCAGGCCCAGCGTGAACGCCAGACCACCGGCGAGCAGCTTGCCGAACGAGTCCCGCACCGCCAGCGCGGCCCGCAGGCCCCGCTCCACGATCAGCAGGTAGATCACGAGCAGCGCGGAGAGACCGAACAGGCCGATCTCCTCACCGATGCCGGCGAAGATGAAGTCGGTCTGCACCTCGGGCAGCAGTGCCGGCTGGCCGCCGCCCGGCCCGGCCCCGAACAGGCCGCCGGTGCCGAGCGTGAGCAGCCCCTGCACCAGCTGGTAACCCCTGTCGTACGGCTCGGCGAACGGGTCCAGCCAGATCTGCGCCCGGTCGTAGAAGTTCGCGAACGGGCCGCCCACGGTGCTGCCCAGCACGTACGCCAGGTAGGCGCCGCCGAAGAACAGGATCAGACCGATGAGCAGCCAGCTCACCCGCTCGGTGGCGATGTAGAGCGTCACCACGAACATGCCGAAGTAGAGCAGCGACGTGCCCAGGTCCTTCTCGAAGATCAGGACCAGGAGGCTGACCAGCCACACCACGAGCACCGGGCCGAGGTCGCGCCCGCGCGGGAAGTCGATGCCCAGCACCCGCCGGCTCGCGAGCGAGAGCACCTCGCGCTTGCGCACCAGGTAGTAGGCGAAGAACGTCAGCAGGGTCAGCTTGGCGAACTCACCCGGCTGGATCTGCCCCAGGCCGGGCACGATGATCCAGAGCTTGGCGCCGTTGATCTCGGAGAACCGCGACGGCAGCAACGCCGGGATCATCACCAGCACGATGCCGGCCAGGCCCAGGGTGTACGCGTACCGGGACAGCGAACGGTGGTCGCGCAGGATCGCCAGCAGCCCGGCCGCCAGCACCACGGCGGCCAGCGTCCAGGCGAGCTGCCGGCCACCGGTGCCGGCGAAGATGGCCAGGTCCTCCCGCTCTGCGGGCGTGGCCTTGGCCAGGTCGTACCGGCGCAGAAAGCCGACCCCGATGCCGTTGAGCAGCGCCACCGCCGGCAGCAGCGCCGGATCGGCGTACGGCGCCAGCCAGCGGATCACCAGGTGCAGGCCGAGGAAGACCAGCCCCAGCGCGGCGGCCGGGATCCAGAAGTCGGGCGTGATCGTGTCCAGCGCCTTCGCCTCGACCATCGCCGCGTACGCCGCCACGAGCACCATGGCGAGCAGGAGCAGGGACAGCTCGGCGTTACGCCGGGACCGGGCCAGGCGTACGCCGGACTGCTCGCCCGTCGAAGCGGGCGAGGCGGCCGGTACGGCGGCTGCGGTCACGGATACGTCCTCGGGATCGAGCCGGCACTCACTCCGGCGACCGGCAACCCGCCGGGTCGGCCGGCGGAACGGTGTCGGAGGGTACGGCGTCGGGCGTGATGGGCGACGTCGGAGACGGGGCGCCGGCGGTCGGTGAGCCGGCGACCGGCGGCGACGGTACGGCGCTGCCGCCCGCCGACGGGGTCGGCGCACCCGCCGTCGCCACCGGAGTCGGGCTGGTGGACAGGCCGGGCGACGGGTCGGGCGGGCAGAGCGGCTTGAGGTTCGGGTTCGCCGGGTCGTCGCTGGTCAGCTCCGCCAGCCGGCGCTCCGCGTCCGGCTCGTTGCGGGCCTGGATGCCCTGCTTCACCCGCTCCTGGGCGGCCAGGGTGAGGTCGTCGAGCCGGGCGCCGCTGCGCGCGTGCACGTTCGACAGGTCCAGCCCGGCCACCTGGCCGGGCACCCCGCGGAAGACCGCGAGCTGGCCGTCGTCGGTGGCGCCGACGTAGTACTGCCGCTGGGTGTACGTCCAGCCGCCGAACACGCCACCGCCGACGATCACCGCGAGCGCCAGCACCATGGCGACGGTACGCAGCGGCCGGCGGCGACGCCCCTCGGGCTCGTCGTCGCGGTTGTCCACCGGCTCCTCCGGCGCGGGCGGCCGGGGGGCGGACAGCGCCGAGGCGCGGGCCGCCGGGGTGGAGTCGTCGGCCGAGGTCGCCATGCCCCGGTCGCGGGCGGCGGCGCCGCCGACGATCGGGGACGCCTCGACGATGTCCTGGTCGGTGGCGTCGGCGATGATCACGGTGATGTTGTCCGGGCCGCCGCCGCGCAGCGCGAGCTGCACCAGGCGTTCCACGCACCGCTGCGGGTCGGGGTACTCCCGCATGGTGTCCGCGATGGTCTCCGCGCTCACCACGCCGGAGAGCCCGTCGGAGCAGATCAGGTAGCGGTCGCCGGGCAGCACCTGGCGGACGCTGTACTCCGGGTCGATGTCGCGGCCGTCGAGCGCCCGGGTGAGCAGCGAGCGCTGGGGGTGGCTGCTCGCCTCCTCCGCGCTGATCCGGCCCTCGTCGACGAGCATCTGGACGTACGTGTCGTCCTTGGTGATCTGCGCGAACTCGCCGTTGCGCAGGAGATAGGCCCGCGAGTCACCGATGTGGACCATCCCGAGCTTGCTGCCGGAGAAGAGGGTCGCGGTGAGCGTGGTGCCCATCCCCTCCAGCTGCGGGTTGGCGTCCACGGTGTCGCGGAGCTGCTGGTTGGCGGTGCCCACGGCGGAGCGGAGCGCGTCGACCAGGGCGTCACCGGGGACGTCCTCGTCGAGGGGCGCCATGGCACCGATGACGATGTTGCTGGCGACGTCACCGGCGGCCATGCCGCCCATGCCGTCGGCCACGGCGAGCAGCCGCGGTCCGGCGTAGACGGAATCCTGATTGCCGTCTCGGATCAGACCGCGGTCGCTGTGGGCCGCGTAGCGCAGGGTCAGAGTCATGGCCGTAATTCGAGGGAAGTGCGGCCGATCCGGATCGGCACGCCGAGGGGGACGGGGGTTGGTCCGGTGACCTTAGCGCGATCGAGATAGGTGCCGTTAGTCGATCCGAGGTCCTCGACGTACCACTGCCCTTCGCGGGGCACCAGCCGGGCGTGTCGCGCCGAGGCGTAGTCGTCGGTGATCACCAGGGTCGAGTCCTCCGCCCGACCGATGGTGATCTGGGCCTCTCCGAGCGTGATCCGGGTGCCGGCGAGCTGACCGGCGGTGACCACCAACTGGTGGGCGGCCCGGCCGCGCTTGGCCTTCGCCGGCTTCCCCGGCTGCCCGGTCGACGCGCCGATCCCCCGCGGCGCGGCCACCAGCTTGCCCGACCGGGCACCGGCGAAGAGGTCCCGGCGGATCACGCCGACCACCGTGAACACGAAGATCCACAGCAGGATCAGGAACCCGAACCGGGCGACGGTGATGACCAGTTCCGGCAACGCGGGTCAGCCGTCCACGCGGAAGGTCAGCGTCGTGGTGCCGAGCTGGATCATGTCGCCGGGGTTGAGGGCGACCGCCGAGACCCGCTGGCCGTTGACCATCGTGCCGTTGGTGGAGCCCAGGTCGGTCAGCACCACCTGGCCGCCGTCGAAGTCCAGCCGGGCGTGGCGCCGGGAGATGCCGACGTCGGGCAGGCGCAGGTTGGCCTGGTCACCGCGGCCGATCACGGTCGAGCCCATCTGGAGCGGGTAGGTGCGGCCGTCGCCGGAGACCAGGCGGACGTTGCGGCCACCGCCGTGACCGGGCGGAGGGCCGTAGCCGCCACCCTGGTCGTACGCCGGGTACGCCGGGCCGGCGTCGTAGCCGCCGGGCGCGGAGACCGGGGCGACGTCCCCGCCGGTGTAGACCTCGGCGGTGACCCGGAACATGCCGGTGTCCAGGCCCTCACCGCGTTCGACCTCGACGATCACGTCGCCGTAGACCGTCCACGCCTGCTCGCCGATGAACTCGGCCTGCGACTGGGCCAGCTCCTGGGCCAGCGCGGCGGCGTACGGCGCCAGACGACTGTGGTCGTAGGGCGAGAGATCGATCACGTAGCGGTTGGGCACAAGGGTGCGCCCACCGGCCAGGATCGCCTTGTGCGCCTCGGCCTCCCGCTGCATGGCGTTGAGGATCTCCACGGGGTGGACCACCCCTTTGAAGACCTTGGCGAAGGCCCCCTCGACCAGGCCTTCCAGACGCTTCTCGAAGCGTTGCAGCACGCTCACCGGCTCCTCCTCGGGTCCCGAGGCAATGATGGTATCCGGACACCGCCTCCGCAGCTCACACGCCGCTCGGCCGGCTGCCGTCGGCCCGTTCGTGACCAGGCCCGCGGACGTGCTAAAGTTTCGCCCGCCACGAGCGGTGATCGCTCGTGGCGTGACCAGTGGACAGCGTAATATGTCCCGGCACCCGCCGCAGATGGCGGGCGCGGGATGCGATATGGTGTTCCGGGTCGTGCCACGGGGATGTGGCGGAATGGCAGACGCGCACGGTTCAGGTCCGTGTGTCCGAAAGGACGTGGGGGTTCAACTCCCCCCATCCCCACCAGGACAAGGGCTCCGCACTTCGCGGGGCCCTTGCTTCGTATCGGGGCGTTCCGGACGTCACGCTATGCTCCGATGGTTTCCCTGCCTCCCATGGACCAGGAGTGGCGTGTGACTGTCGCGTTGGTGACCGGTTCCGGCGGTCTGATCGGCTCCGAGGCGGCCCGGCACTTCGCCGGACTCGGTCTCGACGTGGTCGGCATCGACAACGACATGCGGCGGTACTTCTTCGGCGAGGACGGCTCGACCGCCTGGAGCCTCGACCGGCTCGCCGCCGACCTCGGCTCCGCGTACACCCACCACGCCGTCGACATCCGGGACCGGGACGGCCTGGAGCAGGTCTTCAAGCGGTACGGCAAGGACATCGCCGTGGTGATCCACAGCGCCGCCCAGCCGAGCCACGACTGGGCCGCCAAGGAGCCGTTCACCGACTTCGACGTGAACGCCGGCGGCACGCTCAACGTGCTGGAGAACACCCGGCGGCACGCGATCGACGCGCCGTTCATCCACTGTTCCACCAACAAGGTGTACGGCGACCGGCCGAACTCGCTCCCGCTGATCGAGCTGGAGACCCGGTACGAACTGCCCGAGGACCACCGCTGGTACGACGGCATCACCGAGGACATGTCGATCGACGAGTCGCTGCACTCGATCTTCGGCGCCTCGAAGGTCGCCGCCGACGTGATGGTCCAGGAGTACGGCCGCTACTTCGACATGAGGACCGCCTGCTTCCGGGGCGGCACGCTGACCGGCCCGGCGCACTCCGCCGCCGAACTGCACGGCTTCCTGGCGTACCTGATGCGGTGCGTGATGGAGGGCCGGACGTACAACCTCTTCGGCTACAAGGGGAAGATGGTCCGGGACGCGATCCACTCGCACGACGTGCTGACCGCGTTCGAGGCGTTCTTCCGTGAGCCGCGCTCGGCCCAGGTCTACAACCTCGGCGGCGGCCGGCACTCGAACACCTCGCACATCGAGGCGTTCCGGATCGCCCAGGAGATCACCGGCCGCGAGGCCCGGATCAACTACGTCGAGCAGGCCCGCACCGGCGACCACCAGTGGTACGTCAGCAGCATGGCCCGGTTCGAGGAGCACTACCCGTCCTGGAAGATCACGTACGACGTGCCGATGATCCTCCGGGAGATCTACGAGGCGAACGTCGACAAGTGGGTGCCGAAGGCATGAGCGCCGGGACCAAGCGCAACGTGCTCGGCGTCGGGGTCGACGCCACCGACTACGCCCGGGCCACCGAGGCCGTGGTGGCGGCCGCGCACGAGCGCCGCCCGCTGGCGCTCACCGCGCTGGCGGTGCACGGCGTGATGACCGGCGTGCTCGACCCGGCGCACAACGCCCGGCTCAACTCGTTCGACGTGGTCACCCCGGACGGGCAGCCGGTGCGCTGGGCGCTCAACCTGCTGCACGGCGCCGGGCTCACCGACCGCGTCTACGGCCCGGAGCTGACCCTGCGGGTGCTCGCCCGGTTCGCCGAGGAAGGGCTGCCGGTCTACCTCTACGGCTCCACCGAGGAGACGCTGTCCCGGCTCGTCCCGGCGCTGGAGAGCAAGTTCCCCGCGCTGAAGATCGCCGGGGTCGAGCCGTCCAAGTTCCGCGCCGTCACGCCGGGCGAGGACGCCGAGATCGCCGACCGGATCCGGGCCAGCGGCGCCCGCCTCGTCCTGGTCGGGCTCGGCTGCCCGCGCCAGGAGGTCTTCGCGTACGCCATGCGCCCGCTGCTGGACATGCCGCTGATGGCTGTCGGCGCGGCCTTCGACTACCACGCCGGCCTGCTCCGCAACCCACCACCGTGGATGCAGCGCGCCGGACTGGAGTGGTTCTGGCGGCTCGGCCTGGAGCCCAAGCGCCTGTGGCGCCGGTACGTCATCCTCAACCCGGCCTACCTGGCCCGGCTCGCGGCCCAGAAGACCGGCCTGTGGAAGGCCACTCCGCCGGCGCCGGCCACCGGGCGTCCCGCCACGTTCGACGTCTGAGCCCGCACCACCCCTACGGGCACAGGTACGGGACGAACCGGGGTGCCGTCCCGGATTCGGCGGGCGTCGAAACGGGCAAGGCTAGGGGGCATGGATGACCGTCTCGCCCTGCTGCTCCCCGTCGCCGCCGTCTGGCTCGCCGCCGGACTCGTCGCGGAGGGCCTGCCCGGGCTGGACCGTGCCCGCGCGCTGCGCCGACGTACCGGATGGTTGTCCGCCCTGGTGCTGACCGGCCTCGCGCTCACCGCGGCGGTCCTCGCCGCGGGCCTGCAGAGCGCCGGTGACACCACCGTGGACCGGGCCGCCGCCGCGCTCGGTCTCGCGGCGGCGCCGGCAGCAGTGGTGGCGGTCTGCACGGTACGGCGGGTCCGGCGGCTGCGGTCCGGCGCGGGCGCGTTCGCGGCGGCGCCGGGAACGCCCGCACCGCACGGGCTGCGGGCTGCGGCGGCGCACCCGCTGATCGCGCTGCCGCTCCAGGCGACGGCGATCGCCGTGCTCGTGGCGGTGCTGCCGGCGTTCGGGGTCGACCTGTTCGCCGCGCCGGGCGTCGCCGGCCCGGCGATCACCGTCGGGGTGCTCGGGGTGTGCGCGATCGGGGTACGCCACGCGCTGCGGCACAACCGGCTCGCCGAGCGGGCGATGCCGGCCGCCGAGACGGTGTCAGCGCGACCGGCTCGCGCCCTGCACGTATAGCAGTTCCAGGATCGCGCGGGTCGCCTCGAACCAGCGGTCCAGCCAGCCGGGCGGGGGCACGCTGCCCTTCGGGGGCAACTCCATCAGCAGGCCGCGCAGCAGCGGGTGATCCACCAGGGACTCCTGCTGCTCGACCGGCCAGCCGCTCGGCGGGAAGGACGGCTCGGTCAGCGGGTTGGGGTCCAGCGACGGCAGGGACAGCGGCGCCGCGGCCTGCTCGGGAACACCACCCTCGCGGGCGTCGTCGCCGTCACCGGAGACCACCTCGGTGAGGACGGTGTCCCGGCGGGCACCCCGGTACTTGCCACCGAACCGCTCGGGCTTGCCCGGGCCGCTGGTGAGGTTCTCTGAACCGATCGTCGTCATCCGTCTCGCCTGCCTTGTTCGGTTGCCGATCCGTGCGGTTCAACGAGGCGGATCGGAACTGGCGACGGGTGCCGCCGCCCGCGCGGGCACCGGACGCGAAAGGTCCCGCCCGGCGGCACTGCCGGGCGGGACCACACTTCGGTGCCGGTCAGCTCCGGCCGAACACGCCGTTTCGGGCGCGGGCGACGAAGGCGTGCCAGTCACCCGGAGCGAAGACCAGGGCCGGGCCGGTCTTGTCCTTCGAGTCCCGCACTCCGACCGCCCCGGTCACGTACGCGACCTCGACGCAGTTGTCGCAGTTCGGCCCGCTCTTCGAGCTCTTGAACCACGTCGCCTGCGTCAGGTCCACGGGGAACTCCTTGGTCGCCATTTCCACAGTGGCTCCTCTGCCAGTTTCGCGATGTGTGCGACGGACTCCTCCGGGCGCATGGCCGCTGCTCGAATGTGATCGAAGATGAAGCTGTACTTCTGCAGTTCGTCACTCTTCTCCAGGAAGAGCCCACCCGTGGCGTTCTCCGCGTACACGACATCGGGATCACTCGGCTCCGGGAAGCTGAGAATCGTGAAGGTCCCGTCCATGCCGGCGTGCGCTCCCACCTCGAAGGGCAGGACCTGCACTGTCACGTTCGGCAGTTCGGCCACCTCCACCAACCGGTTGAGCTGACCACGCATCACCGCGTCGCCGCCAACCGGCCGGCTCAGCACCGCTTCATCGAGCACCACCCACAGATCGACCGGATCGTCCTGCGTCAACAACGACTGACGGCCCAGACGGACACGCACCCGTTGGTCGACCTGATCGTCGGTGAAGTCCGGCCGGGCCGCCCGGATCATCGCGCCGGCGTACTCCTCGGTCTCCAGCAGGCCAGGTACGACCTGCTGCTCGTACGCCCGGATGGAGCTGGCCGCGGCCTCCAGGCCGACGTAGGCACCGACCAGCACCGTGCTGTACGGATGCCACCAGCCCTTCTGCCGGGCCTCCCGGGCGATCTGCACCAGCTCGTCGCTCTCCGCGCCGACCACCCCGTAGATACGGAGCATGTCGCGTACGTCGCGCGGGGTCGCTGTGGTGTGGCCGGTCTCGATCCGGGAGATCTTGGACGCCGAGCACTCCAGCTGCTCGGCGACGACTTCGATGGTGATGCCCGCCGCCTCCCGCTGCCGGCGGAGTTCCGCCCCCAGCCGGCGCCGCCGGATGGTGGGGCTGCGCCGTTCGCTCACGACGCCACCTCAGTTCGCGACTGCGGGGCTCGCAGAACCGGCTCACTCCTCGCGCTCACGACGCCACCTCAGTTCGCGACTGCGGGGCTCGCAGAACCGGCTCACTCCTCGCGCTCACGGCGCCGTCCATCGGCTTGCGGGACCACGCTTCACAGTCACCCGGCTACCTCCGGTCGGTCGCGCCCCGGCCTGGCTCCCACCGCTGGCGCGACCAGCGGGCGGCGGGTGTTCGTTCGCGGCAGGGGTGATGCCGGTCGTCGACCGGCCGCGACGGGCGAAACCGGCGTCCAGTGTGCCGCTCCGATACCTGACGCTTCAAGTTTCGGCGTTTGCGTGTCCGACTCACCTATCAGCAAAACTCGACGTGCAACTTGCATGTCGCACGTCCCTGATGCAGTCTGTCCGTATGGCACGGGTTACTCACCGTCTTCGCTTGATCTCCGGGCGTGGTGGCACCACGGTCCGCGGGACGGCCGGAGGGGAGCCGTCCCGCGCCGAGCGACCTGCCCCGGAATGAAGACCCCGTCGCTGCATGCCAGCTTGGCTGCGGCGGCGGGAGCGGTAACCGGGAGCAGCCGGGTGATGGTCGGGTGGCGGTCCGCCACCGCGGGTACGGCCCGACCAGCACCGACCCACCGACCGCCGGTCCACGAGGCAGACCCCCCGTCACCGGACCAGCAACGACCCCCGTTCAGCGCCGGTCCCACCGGCCGACCCTCCCAGGAGCCCATGTGCTTCCCCGCTCCGGTGACGTACTGCACGTGACGCGCGCGGCGAGTGTCCAGTTCCTCCGACCGATCATGTTCCGGGTGATCCGGGTGCTCGACTGGCCGACCTATGACGGTTGGCTCTGGCTCGACGGCTACGAGTTGAACGCGGCGGGGGACGCGGTCAACCGAAGGTCGATCTTCGTACTCCAGGAGGGGTTGCGGCAGCTCCAGGCCGCGCCGGCTCCCCGACAGCACACGGTGCGGACGGCCCGCCGCCCGGTGGTCCGGACTCCGGTCCGGGTCGGCTGACCTGACGAATCCCGGTCGGGAGGGCGTGCCGTCGCCATAGAATCGGTACGCCCACCCCGGCACGTTCCACCCCGCGCGCCACGGACCCTGAACCTGGGATGGTCATGGTCAATCTGCCCGCCGCGCGGCGGCACCACCGGTCCCGTATCGGCTATGCCCTCGGGCTCTTCCTCTTCCTCGTCACCGCGACGGTGCTCGCGCTCGCGGTACGGCATCCCGCCTTCTCCGCCACCCACCAGCTCGCCGAACCCGTCCCGGCCCCGGAGATCACCGTGGCCGGCGAGGACGGCCGGTCCGAGTCCGACGCGGCCGGTTCCGATGACGCCGACTCGGACGCTGCCGATTCGGACGCGAGGGACGACGAGGACGACTGGGCCGATACCGATCCGGTGGAGGACGCGGACGATCCGGCGGGCACCGGAGGTGGGCAGGGCACCGCGAGCGGCGCGGACGCGCTCGCCGAGCGGCCGACCGGCGCCACCGACAACCTCAGCCGGTCGCTGTTCTACTCCGGGCTGCTCGGGCTCGCCATCTCGCTGGCCGGGCTGGGCCTGGTCGGCACGCGCCGACGCCAGTGGTGACCGTCAGGGCGTCGCGGTCGTCGCCGGGGCGGAGCCAGCGGTGGTCGGGCCGCTCGTCGGCGGAGCGGGTACGGCCACCACGATCGTGACCCGGTCGTCCTCGTCCACCGGGTAGCCGGCCTCGGGATCGGTGGAGATCACCGTTCCGGCCGGGCGGTCCGACGCCCTCCGCTGCACCCGGTACTCCAGGTCCAGCCGGTCGAGCGCCGCCCGGGCGGCGGCCTCCGGCAGCCCCACCAGCGGCGGCATCGGCACCTCGACCGGCTCGGTCGAGGGCGGCGGCGTACTCGGCGGTGAACTGCTCGGCGTCGTCGGCGCGGCGGTCGTCGGGGCGGCGCTCGTCTGCGCCGAGATGCTCGGCACCGGCGGGCCCGGATCGGAGTCCCGGTCGGCGGCGCGCAGCGCCAGCCACACCCCCACTCCGATCAGCCCGAGCAGGAGCAGCGCCAGGACGCCGAGCAGGATCGGCATCCACCAGCGGCGTCCGGCCTGCTCGTCGCCGTACCACTCGCTCCCCGGTTCGGGATAGCCCGCCGGTCGAGGTGGCGGCACGCCGGCCCGGCCGGACCAGGCACCCACCGGCGCCTGCGGGGTGGTCGCGTCGAGCGGACGGCCCGGCCCGCCCGGTTCCGCCGGTCCGCCGGGCAGCGGACGGGTGGCGTCACCCGCGTCCCGCGGCATCGCGCGGGTCGCGTCCACGTCCTCCTCGGCTGCGTTCCTCGGTATCGCCCGGGTGGCGTCCGCGTCCTCCCCAGCCGCGTCCCGGGGCATGGCGCGGGTCGCGTCCACGTCCTCCTCGGCCGCGTTCCTCGGTATCGCGCGGGTGGCGTCGGCGTCCGGATCCGGAGGCAGCGCCCGGGTCGCGTCCGCGTCACCGGCGGGTGGTTCCTGACGGTCGTCGCTCATGGCACGTCCTTTCCCCACCGGGACGGGGGCGCACGGCCCTCGATCGTCCACCGTAGCGGTCCCCGGCCACGGCGGCCGGGATCAGCGCGCCCGCGCTCGTCAGGGAGTCGGCGAGGGGGAGCCCGTCGGCGGCGTGGACGCCTGGCCGCCACAGGTGATCGTCACCTGGTCGTTCCACCAGGCGGTGCTTCCGGCCACCGGCGCCTGTGCCGTGACCGGACCCTGTCGGCCGGTGGCGTACCGGGGATAGAGCCCCGCCTCCACCAGATCGTCCGCGGCGTCGGAGCAGGAATGCGAGCCCACGTCGGGCACGCTGACGGCCGGCGCCGGCCCGGAGACCCACACGGTGACCGTGGTGCCGCGCTTCACCGGGGTGCCGGGGGACGGGGAGGCGCGCTCCACTGTGCGTCCGATGCCCGTACCGAACACCAGTCGCCAGCCGAGCCGGCGCTCGCGCAGGTCCCGGCGGGCCTGCTCGAAGTCGACGCCGACCACCTCGGGCACCGTGAGCCCCGCCGGGGCGCTGGTGCGCGTACCCGTCGGCGGGGCGGCGGTGGTCGGCGGCGCCGTGCTCGCGGAGGCCGATGTGGACGCGGCGTCGGCCGGTGCGGAGGCGCCCGGCACGGCGGGGCGCTCCGGGTCACCGGCCAGGATCCACCCGACGCTGGCGCCGATCACCGCCAGCAGGATCACGGCCAGACCACCGCCGAGGAACAGCCTGGCCCGCCCTGCTCCGGTGTCGTCGCCCGCCGGTTGCCGCTCGTCCGTCATGCTCCCCGCCCCGATCATCGACGACCGTGTCCATTGCTGCCGTACGGTCACGGCCCGTCGCTACGACTCGCCGCGCCGACCTCGGGACGTTACGCTCCCCCGCATGGTCAGACGGGGCTGGGGAGGATCGACAGCCGCCGCGCTCGGCGTCGCCGCCGGCGCGGGCGCCGCGCAGCTCGGTTTCGGGTACGGGCTGGGCATCATCGACTGGTCGCCGGCCGGTGCGGTACGGGACGAGGCCGCCTGGGTGGCGAGCCTCGCCTGGGCCACCTGGATCGCGGCGACCTCGGTCATCGTCGGGGCGGTCTGCGCCCAGCGCCTGCGCGGCCACGACGACGAGCCGCAGGGCGCGCTGCCCCGGCTCGGCCTGGCGCTCGCCGCCGGTGCCGGCGCGCTCGTCACCGTCCTGCTGGTGGCGGTTCCGGCGCGGGCCGCCCGGGTACCGGACGTCTCCGCGCCGCAGGCCGTCGCCGCCGCGTACGCGGGCGCGGGGCTGCTGCTCGGCGTGCTGCTGGCCGTCTGGGCGCTGCACACCCGTGCCGCCGCCACCAACCTGATCGCCACCACGGGCTGGCTCTGGCTGCTCGCCGTGGTGTCGGTGGTCGACGGGGTGGTCGCCGGCCGTGGCCTGACCACCGCCCAGCTCGGCATCTGGCAGATCAGCGCGGACCGTGGCGCGTTCTGGATCCGCGACTACTTCTACTGGCCCGGTGCGCTGCTGTCGGTGCTCTCCGCTCTGGTGATCGGCCTGGTGGCGGCCCGGCGAGCCGCCCGCGCACCGGAGATCCGGGTCGGCGCGGCGGCCTCCGGTGCGGCCGGACCGCTGCTCGTCGCGCTGGCGTACCTGCTCGCCGTGCCGCGCCTGGCCGGGATCGCCGCGGAACAGTTGTCGGCCCACCTGATCGCCCCGTACGCGGTGATCGCCGGCGTCGGCGGCTCGATGGTGATGGCCGCGCTGGCCCAGCGCGCCGAGCGTCGCGGCGTCGAGCGGGTGACCGTGCCCCGTCAGCGCACCGGCGAGCCGGACGCCGTGGACGGGGAGCCTGCGTCGAGCGGCGAGAACACGGCCGAGCCGGGCGGCGAGCCGACCCCTGACGACGTGACCCGGCCGATCGGGTCGGCGTCGGCGATCTCGGGCACGTCGGCGTCCGGCAGGTCGTCCAGGTCGGCGTCGGACCGACCCGCGTCCGGCCGGTCGACGTCGGACCCTTCGGGTCTCGCGACCGGTACGGAGAAGGCGACGGACCCGTTGGCCGGTTCCTCACGGGACGGGGTGACGGAGGGCGAACCAGGCGCGGCATCGGGTCGGACGGAGACGGAGCGGGGTCGCGCCACGCGGTCCACCACCGGCCGCCGTGGACGCGCCGTGCCACCGCAGCGACAGCCCGACGCATCCGAGCAGGCCGTCTCCGCAGGCCCGCGCGACAAGGGCGCGAACGCCGACGAGACGAGCCCACGGAGCACGACGCCGGGCGACTCCGCATCCCCGGCCGGCGCGCCCGACCAGGCCGACCCACCCTCGACCGAGAGCACCCCTCGCCGACGCCGCTGAGCCGACCCGCACCGCCCCGGCCCGGCTCGGCTCGGCTCGGCTCGTCGATCTTGCAGTTATGGTCCCTCAGATGTCCTAAAAGGGAGGTTTGCGGGGGCCACAAGTGCAAGATCGACGGGGCGAGGCGGGCGGGGCGAGGGCGGGGCGGGAACGCGCGGGCTCAGTCGATGGGCCAGGTGTGGACCGGCTCGTTGGCTCGCTGCAGCTCGGCGTACCGCTGGACCATGTGGCGCAGTGCTGCCTCCCGGTCCAGGCCCCGGTGCCGCTCGGCCTTCCAGACCGTCTCCGTCTGCCAGACCGCACCGTTGCGGCCGGTACGGCAGCGGCCCTCGATCACGCCGAGCAGGCGGTCCCGCTCGGCCGGGGCGACACCGAACCGGTCCAGGCCCTCCGCGGCCACCGGCAGCAGCGTGTCCAGCACGAGCGTGGTCACCGGCACGTCACCGAGCCGGGGCCAGTGCAGGACCGCCTCGATGCCGCGCCGGGCGGCGGCGTGGAAGTTCTCCTCCGCCGAGCTGAACGTCAGCTGGCTCCAGATCGGACGGTCCGACTCGGCGAGACCCCGGGCCAGCCCGAAGTAGAACGCGGCGTTGGCGAGCATGTCCACCACTGTCGGGCCGGCGGGCAGCACCCGGTTCTCCACCCGCAGGTGCGGGCGGTCGTTCATGATGTCGTAGACGGGCCGGTTCCAGCGGTAGACGGTGCCGTTGTGCAGCCGCAGCTCACCGAGCCGGGGCACGCCACCGGCGTGCAGCACCTCGACCGGGTCCTCCTCCTCGCAGATGGGCAGCAGCGGCGGGAAGTAGCGGACGTTCTCCTCGAACAGGTCGAAGATCGAGGTGATCCAGCGTTCGCCGAACCACACCCGGGGGCGTACGCCCTGGGCCTTCAGCTCGTCCGGACGCGTGTCGGTGGCCTGCTGGAACAGCGCGATCCGGGTCTCCGCCCAGAGCTGCCGGCCGTAGAGGAACGGCGAGTTGGCGCCGACGGCGACCTGCACGCCGGCGATCGCCTGGGAGGCGTTCCAGTAGTCGGCGAAGCTGTCCGGCGCGACCTGGAGGTGGAACTGGAGGCTGGTGCAGGCGGCCTCCGGCGCGATCGAGTCGGTGTGCGTCCGCAGCCGCTCGACGCCGTTGATGTCCAGCTCGATGTCCTCGCCCCGGGCACCGACGATCTGGTCGTTGAGGACGCGGTACCGCTCGTTCGTGGAGAGGTTGTCGGCGACCAGGTGGCGCTCGGTGAGCGTGGGCAGGATGCCGACCATCATGATCGTCGCGTCGGACTTGGCGGCCCGCTCGTCGGCACGGCTGAGGCTGCTGCGGAGGTCCTGCTCGTAGTCGGCGAAGCCGCTGCCCTCGATCAGCCGGGGCGAGGCGTTCAGTTCGAGGTTGAACTGTCCCAGCTCGGTCTGGAACAGCGGGTCGGCGATGTCGGCCAGGATCTGGTCGTTGCGCATGGCCGGTTGGGCGACGGCGTCGATCAGGTTCAGCTCGATCTCCAGCCCGGTCATCGGGCGGTCGGCGTCGAAGCCGAAGTCGTCGAGCATCAGCGCGAAGACGTCCAGGCATCGTCGTACCTTCTGCCGGTAGCGGACCCGATCCTCGCGGGAGAAGGCGCCCTGCTCGACGTCTCTGCCCATGTGTCCTCCCGGCGCTGGTGCGACGGAACCGTACCGTTCCGCAACGCATTGTGAACCATTCGCGTGGTGGGCGTAAGTGCGCCCGTCCCGCCACCCGCCTGGACGGGCGACAGGTCTGCACCTGTACCCCGTCGCCGCCCCCACCAGCGCTTCCGTGCCGGAGAACTTCACGTGACGAGGCGCACCGCCGCGGCGTACGCGAGAAGGGCCCGCACCGTCGGCGGACGGTGCGGGCCCTGCGGGCCGGTGCCGGGCTCAGCCCTGGCGGATGCCCTCACCCTCGATCTCGATCTTGACCTTGCGGCCGACCAGGACGCCGCCGGTCTCCAGCGCCACGTTCCAGGTCAGACCGAAGTCCTCCCGGTCGATCTCGGTGGAGGCGGAGAAGCCGAAGATGTCCTGCCCGAACGGGCTGCGGCCGACGCCCTCGAACTCCACCTCGAGCTCGACCTGACGGGTCACGCCCTTGATGGTCAGCTCGCCCACGAGCACGAACTCGTTGCCGTCGCGGGACTTCACCTCGGTGCTGCGGAACTCCAGCGTCGGGAACTGCTCGGCGTCGAGGAACTCCGGGCTGCGCAGGTGCGCGTCGCGGTCGGCCTGAGCGGTGTTGATGCTGGCCGCCTGGATGCTGGCGGTGACCGAGGACTGCATCGGGTCGTCGGCGACGGTGATGGTGGCGGTGGCCTCAGCGAACTCACCGCGTACCTTGCTGACCATCATGTGCCGCGCGACGAAACCGACACGCTTGTGCGCGGCGTCCAGCACGTAGGTGCCGGGGGCGGGGATGGTGAGACCCTCCCAGTCGCGGGTAGTCGCCTCGGTGCTGCTGGTCATGATGTTCTCCTCCGGAGAAGAATGTTTAGGTGCCCAACGACTGACTGAGCAACTATAGCTACGACAATATTCCCCGTGTCAAGTGTTGCTAGGATGGTGGCGTGGACCAGAACGTGTTCGACGACCCCCGGATCACTGCCGTCGGCCTGCTCGTCGAGGCGCACGCCGGGCTCGCCGCCCGGTTCGCCGCCCAGTTCGAGGAGCACGGCCTCTCCCCGGTCGAGTTCGAGGTGCTGACCCGGCTCGCCCGCTCACCCAACAACCAGCTGCGGATGACCGACCTCGCCGCACAGACCTCGCTCTCCACCAGCGGTGTGACACGCGTGGTGGACCGGATGGAACGGGACGGGCTGATCTGCCGGCGCGCCTGCCCGTCCGACCGGCGCAGTTCCTTCGCCGTGGTGACCACCGCCGGTCTGAGCCGCCTGGACGACGTCCTTCCCGGCCATCTGCGGATCATCGAGCAGTGGTTCACCAGCCAGCTCGACCCGGCGCAGCTCGCCGGGCTGCTGGACGGACTGCGCCGGGTCCGCGACGCGGTACATCCGGGAGCCACCGCCGGCAGCACCGAGCCGGCCGAGGACGCCGCCTGACGGTTCGACCCGCCGTCCGCTACCCGCCGGTCACCGGCAGAATGACCGGCAGAACCGCCAAACCGACCGGACAAAGCCGTCCGCATATACCTGAATCGGTCGTCGCGCCTCGGTAGTCTTCCGGCAGCGGGGGGCACCGGGGGGTGCTGGCGCGAGCGTGGAGCGAGGGGCAGCACCAGGGGGCTACTTCGCTCGCGCCACCCCCGCGCCCTCCGCCTCCATGGAAGATCGCTCATCGCCCGCGCCGGGCCGACAGCGAGAACAACAACTCCTCCTCCGGCGGCAGCAGGCTGACGCCGGTGACGCGCCGGGCCGCGTCCAGCCGGTCCAGCACCGCCGGGTCCCCGGTGCTGACAGCCAGCCCCACGAGCGCCTCGACCAGATCCCGTCGGTCGGCGACACCCTCCGCCGCGTCGGCCGCCGCGGCGAACCACTCCGCCGCCAGATCCCGGTCGCCCCGGTGCAGCGCCACGTGCCCCTCGATCAACCCGCGCAGCGCGTCCTCGGTGCGGGCGTCCCCACCGGCGCCGGGCGGGTCGAGCCGCTCCGCCGCCGGTGGCCGCCGCCGGCCCGGCACCGCGCCCGATGGCCACAGTCCGGCTGCGGTGGCCATCGCCTCGTCGGTTCGCCCGGCGTGCGCGAGCGCCAACCCGACCGCGCCGATCGTGCGGCGCCGCCGCCCGGGATCGCCCAGCTCCGCGAGCGCGGCCGCGACCCGGCGCCCCTGCTCGACCGCCTCGGCGTACCGGCCCTCCAGGCGGGTCAGCTCGGCCTGATCGGCCCGCGCCAGCACCCGCAGGCGCTGGTCACCGCACTGCGCGGCCAGGCGGTCGACGGTGGCCAGCCGCCGCCGGGCGCCGGCCAGCCGACCCTCGCGTACGTCGTGCCAGATGAGATGGGCCTGCGCGACGGCCATCTCGCGTACCCGGTGATGCCGGGTGGCCGACGCCAGCGCCGCCTCGGCCTGCCCGCGTGCCTCGTCGTGCTCGCCGAGCGCGCGCAACAGTGTGCAGAGAACAGACCGGGCGGACAGCTCCCCGGTCACGTCACCCGCCTCGGAGAAGGTGACCAGGGCGGCCCGGGCCGTCGGCAGCTCCTCCGCCCCCGCGCCGTGTTCGGCCGCCAGCCGGGCCGCACCGAGCATGGCCCAGGCCCGCAGCGTGGGCCGGGCACCCGCGACACGCGGATCGGCGAGCAACCGCCGCAGCAGGCGCCGCCCGGAGACGTCGCGCCCACGCAGCCGCCACCATCGGGGCAGCGAGGCGGCGAGCAGCAGCGCCGTCTCCGGCGCGTGCTCGGCGGCGTACGCCAGCGCGGCGGTGATGTCGCTCGTCGCCTCGTCGAGCACGTGCACCGCGCCGGACATCTGAGCACCCACCAGCCCCGGTGCGGCGCGGTGGACCAGACCGGCGATCACCGACGCGTGCCGCAACCGGATCCGGGCGGTCTCGCCCTCGACGTCGGCCTGCTCGGCGGCGAAGTCACGGACCGCGTCCAGCAGACGGAACCGGAACGGCGCGGTGCCCCGGACGCTGAGCAGGCCCAGCTCGCGCAGCCGGTCCAGCATCGGCGCGGCGTCCCACCGCCGGCCGCCGTCGGCGAGCAGTTCCTCGGCCAGCTCCACGGACCAGCGGTTACGGAACGCGGACAGCCGCCGCAGCGCCGCGCGGTCGGCGGGAGCGAGCAGGTGATAGCTGGTCGCCACCGCCTCGCGCAACGTCACCGTGCCGGCGGACGGGTCGGCGGGTTCCCAGCCGGGGCGTACGCCGGTCAGGTCCAGGACCCGGTCGCCGTAGCGGTCGAGCAGCTCGGTCACGTCGAGGATGCGTCCCCGAGCCGCCATCAGCTCGATGGCCAGCGGCAGTCCGCCGAGCCGGCGCACCAGCGCGGCGAGCGCCGGCAACTCGGCTGCGGTGGGTGGTTCCCGGCGGGCCTGGGCGAGCCGGGCGGCGAACAGCGCGGCCGCGGGCCAGCGGTCCAGGTCGGCCGGGTCGGCGGGTTCGGCGCCGGCCGGCGGTACGTCGAGCGGCGCGACCGGCCGGACCAGTTCCCCGGGCAGCCCGACCGGGCGGCGGCCGGTCACCAGCACCCGCAGCGTCGGGGCGGCGTCGGTCAGAACGCGGAGCGCCTCGGCCACCGGCTCGGGTGCCCGGTCGACGGCGTCGACGAGCAGCAACGCCTGCCGGTCGCCGATCCGGCAGGTCAGGTCGGCAAGACGGTTCACGCCGAACATCGACGCCGACGCGGCGAGCACGTCGGCGGTGTCCGAGCCCTCGCCCACGAGCACCCCGGCCACGCCCGCCGGGTGGCGGGCCGCCACCGCGTGCGCGACTGTGACGGCAAGCGCCGTCTTGCCCACCCCGGCGAGCCCCACCAGGCTCACCACCGGGTACGCGTCGAGCAGGCCGGACACCTCCGCCACGTCCCGCTCCCGGCCGAGCAGCGGTACGGGCTGGGGCAACGCGATCGGCGGACCGTCGGCGGCACCGGTGGCGGGAGGGCGGGGTGCCGCGGGGCGGGCGGTGCCGACGAACTCCCGCCGCTCCTCACCGCTCAGGCCGAGCGCGTCGGCCAGCAGGTCGACAGTGGTGCGCTGGGGCCGGGTGGCTCGCCCTCGTTCCAGATCGCGGACCGTCCGTACGCCCACGCCGGCCCGGCCCGCCAGCTCGGCCTGGGTCAGGCCGACGGCGAGCCGGTGCCCGCGCAGCAGCTCGGACAGACCGGTACGACCGCCTGGGCCCCGCGCACGGTCATGATCCGGAGTCATGGGCACGAAGATTACGGATGGACTCCGACGCTCCACAGCCCATCGTCAACCACCCGACCGTCCACTGCCGATATCCGACAGGGCGCCGTCTGGGGCGTTCTCACATGCCGAGGTCGCGTGCGATGATCATGCGCTGCACCTCGCTGGTGCCCTCGCCGATCTCGAGGATCTTGGAGTCGCGCCAGAAGCGGGCCACCGGGTACTCGTTCATGAAGCCGTACCCGCCGTGGATCTGCGTCGCCTCCCGGGCGTTGTCCACCGCGACGGTGCTGGCGTGCAGCTTGGCGATCGCTGCCTGGCGCTTGAACGGCTCACCGGCGAGCATCCGCGCGGCCGCGTCGTAGTACGCCAGCCGGGCCGTGTGCGCCTTCATCTCCATGTCCGCGATCTTGAACTGGATGGCCTGGTAGTTGCCGATCGGCTGACCGAACGCCTGGCGCTCCTTGGCGTACTTGATCGACTCGTCCACGCAGCCCTGCGCCAGGCCGACGGCGAGCGCCGCGATGGCGATCCGGCCCTCGTCCAGGATGCGCAGGAACTGGGCGAAGCCCCGGCCGCGCTCGCCGAGCAGGTTGGCCGCCGGCACCCGGCAGTCGTCGAACGTCAGCTCGTGCGTGTCCGACGCGGTCCAGCCGACCTTCGAGTAGCCGGGCGCGACGGTGAAGCCGGGCGTACCCGACGGCACGATGATCGTGGACAGTTCCTTGCCGCCGTCCGGCCGCGTACCGGTGACGGCGGTGACGGTGACCAGCGCGGTGATGTCGGTGCCGGAGTTGGTGATGAACGCCTTCGAGCCGTTGATCACCCACTCGTCGCCGTCGAGGACCGCGCGCGTCCGGGTGCCGCCCGCGTCCGACCCGGTGCCCGGCTCGGTGAGCCCGAACCCGGCCAGCGCCTCACCGCTGAGCAGCTTCGGCAGCCACTGCGCCTTCTGCTCCTCGGTGCCGAAGCGGTAGATCGGCATCGCGCCGAGCGACACCGCCGCCTCCAGCGTGATCGCCACGCTGGAGTCGACCCGGGCCAGCTCCTCCAGCGCCAGGCACAGCGCGAAGTAGTTGCCGCCCATGCCGCCGTGCTCCTCCGCGAAGGGCAGCCCGAACAGGCCCATCTTGCCCATCTGACGGACGATCTCGTACGGGAAGGTGTGCTGCTCGTAGTGCTCGGCGATGGTGGGCGCGACCACCTCGCGGGCGAATTCCCGGACGCTCTCCCGCAGCGCCTGCTGCTCCTCGTCGAGCCGGAAGTCCATGTCGATCCTCCTGGAAAGGGCGGGCCGCCGGGCGCTCGTGACGCCGGGAGCGGCTGAAGCGTTAGGAGGGGCCCCTTTACATGCACCAGGCGTTAAGAGGGGGCCCTTCCTTACCGGGTCAGACGGGGGTGACGCCGTGCCGGCGCCGGGAGAAGTGCCGTTCCTTGCCGCGCGCGGCGGCGAACCTGCGTACCAGCTCGGCGCGCAGTTCGTGCGGCTCGACGATCGCGTCCACCACCAGCTCGCTGGCGAGGCGCACCACGTCGATGTCGCGCTCGTACTCCTCGCGCTTCGCGGCCACGAACGCGGCCCGCTCGGCCTCGTCGGAGATGGCGGCGATCTTGTTGGCGTAGACCGCGTTGACGGCGGCCTCCGCGCCCATCACCGCGATCTTCGCGGTGGGCAGCGCGATCGTGGCGTCCGGTTCGAAGCCGGGACCGGCCATCGCGTAGAGACCGGCGCCGTACGCCTTGCGGACCACCACACAGATCTTGGGTACGGTCGCCTCGGAGATCGCCGTGATCATCTTGGCGCCGTGCCGGATGATGCCCTGCCTTTCCACCGCGCTGCCGACCATGAACCCGGGTACGTCGCTGAGGAACAGCAGCGGCACGTTGAACGCGTCGCAGAGCTGCACGAACCGGGTCGCCTTGTCGGCCGAGTCGACGAAGAGCACGCCGCCCTTGAACATCGAGTTGTTGCCGACCACGCCGACGACCTCGCCGTTCAGCCGGCCGAACCCGATGGTCAGCTCCTTGGCCCACAGCGCCTGGATCTCGAAGAAGCTGCCGGAGTCGAGCAGACCCTTGACGTACCGGCGCATGTCGAACGCCTGCCGCTCGCTGGCCGGGACCAGCGCGGCCAGGTCGGCCTTCTCCGGCGCGGCCACCGCCTCGGCGGCCGGTGGGTCCTGCTTCCAGTTCGACGGCAGGTAGGACAGGTAGGTCCGCACCACGTCGAGCGCGTCGTTCTCGGTCTTGCAGAGGAAGTGACCCACGCCGGACTCGGCGCAGTGCACCTTCGCGCCGCCCATCGCCTCCAGCGTGGTCTTCTCGCCGGTGACCATCTCGACCATGCGGTCGGAGCCGAGGTACATGCTGGCGTTGCCGTCCACCATGGCGACCACGTCGCAGAACGCCGGGATGTACGCCCCACCCGCCGCGCTCGGCCCGAACAGCGCGCAGACCTGCGGGATCGAGCCGGAGGCGCGGACCTGGTTCCAGAAGATCTTGCCTGCGCCGCGGCGGCCCGGGAACAGGTCGACCTGGTCGGTGATCCGGGCGCCGGCCGAGTCGACCAGGTAGACCATCGGCACGCCGGTCGCGTACGCCCGCTCGATGATCCGGATGATCTTCTCGACGGTACGCGCGCCCCAGCTGCCGGCCTTGACCGTGGAGTCGTTCGCCATCAGGCAGACCTGGCGGCCGTCGATGGTCGCGGTGCCGGTGACCACGCCGTCGGCGGGCAGCCCGTCGGCCATGGCGTTGGCGTAGAGCCCGTCCTCGACGAAGGAGCCCTCGTC
Organism: Micromonospora sp. CA-248089; assembly: GCF_050948515.1. NCBI lineage: Bacteria > Bacillati > Actinomycetota > Actinomycetes > Micromonosporales > Micromonosporaceae > Micromonospora > Micromonospora sp. CA-248089. The sequence continues at coordinate 58,950 of NZ_CP192016.1, read as the reverse complement.
GACCAGGTACGCCACCCGCTCGCGGGCGAACAGCTTCCCCTTCGCCGCGTTGGCCGCGTGGTACTTGTCCGCACCACCGGCGCGGGCGCGCTTGCGCAGCTGCTCCAGTGCCTCACCGTCGAGCGTCACGCCGACTCCCGTTGCCACCGCCCGCGCAGGGCGCCACCGACCTGAACGATCGTTAGGCTACCCCACCCGCACCACCTCCGGCACCCCGCCGCACCCCCGCACTCCATTCACCCCCGCTCATTTCGTTGATCAAGGAGATCGTGTCCCCATTCGGGCGCCCGGAGGACACAAACTCCTTGATCAACGGGGCGGGCAAGGGACGGGGGTCAGGACGGGAGGGGGGTCAGGCGGGAGCGCGGCCCGGCCCGGAGGACTCCGGACGGGAGCTTCTTGCCCACCAGGGACTCGGCCAGCTCGGCGGCAGCGATCAGGGCGTCCAGGTCGATGCCGGTGTCGATGCCCATGTCGTGCAGCATGTGCACCGCCTCCTCGGTGGCCAGGTTGCCGCTGGCACCCGGGGCGTACGGGCAGCCGCCGAGGCCGCCGACGCTGGCGTCGAACTCGGTGACGCCCAGTTCCATCGCGGTGAGCATGTTCGCCAGGGCGGTACCCCGGGTGTTGTGGAAGTGCAGCAGCACCGGCAGGTGGGCGTTGCGGTCCCGGACCGCCGTCACCAGTTCGCGGACGCGCCGGGGCGTACCCATGCCTGTGGTGTCGCCGAAGGCGACGCGGTCCGCGCCGTCGCGGGCGACCCGGTCGACGATCGCGGCCACCCGGCGGGGGTCCACGTCGCCCTCGTAGGGGCAGCCGAAGCTGGTCGCCACGATCACCTCGGCGGTCGCGCCCGCGCCGTGCAGCAGGTCGATCAGCTCGGCGATGTCGTCGAGCGACTCGTCGGTGGAGCGGTTGACGTTGCGGCGGTTGTGCGTGTCGCTGGCCGAGACCACCACCTCGATCTCGGTGAAGCCCGCCGCGAGCGCCCGCTGCGCGCCACGGGTGTTCGGCACCAGGGCCGAATAGCGCACCCCGTCGACCTTCTCCGCCCGCTGCCACACCTCGTCTGCGTCGGCCATCTGCGGGATCGCCTTCGGGTGGACGAAGGAGACGGCCTCGATGCGCCGCACCCCGGTGCGGGACAGCGCGTCGAGCAGCCGCACCTTGGCGTCGGTGGGGATGGGCTCCTCGTTCTGGAGCCCGTCCCGTGGACCGACCTCACGGATGCTCACGGAGTCCGGGAGTTCCGCCATCAGATTCACCTCACTGGGTCGAAGGTCAGCGCATCCGGGAGACGATGCCGGTGTCGTAGTCGCCGGAGAGGAACTCCGGGTTCTCCAGCAGCTCGGCGAAGAACGGCAGGTTGCACTTGGGGCCGGCGATCTCGAACTGGGCCACCGCCGCCCGCGCCCGCCCGACCGCCTCCTCGCGGGTGTCCCCGGTGAGGATCAGCTTGGCCATCAGGCTGTCGTAGAACGGTGTGACGGTGTTGCCGGCGACGTAGCCGGAGTCGACGCGTACGCCGGTGCCGGACGGCTCGTTCCAGGTGGTGATCGCGCCCGGGCCGGGCAGGAAACGCTTCGGGTCCTCGGCGTTGATCCGCAGCTCGATGGCGTGCCCGCGCGGGGTCAGCGCGTCCGGGTCGAACGTCGGCGCCAGGCCGGCCGCCACCCGCAGCTGCTCCTCGACCAGGTCGACGCCGTAGACGTACTCGGTGACCGGATGCTCGACCTGCAGCCGCGTGTTCATCTCCAGGAAGAAGAACTCCTGCGTGGACGGGTCGAGCAGACATTCCACGGTGCCGGCGTTGCGGTAGTTCACCGCCTCGCCCGCGCGTACCGCGGCGGCCAGGAAGCGCTCGCGCAGCTCGGGCGAGACCGCCGGGGACGGCGACTCCTCGACCAGCTTCTGGTTGCGCCGCTGCACCGAGCACTCCCGCTCGCCGAGCGCCACCACCCGGCCGTCGGCCAGGCCGAGGATCTGCACCTCGACGTGGCGTACCCGGGGGAAGTACCGCTCGATCAGCACCGAGCCGTCGCCGAACATCCGCTCGGCGAACGCGCGGACCTTGTCGTACTCGGTGCGCAGCGCCGCCTCGTCGGCGGCCACGCCCATGCCCATGCCGCCGCCACCGGCGGCGGCCTTGACCATCACCGGGTAGCCGATCTCCGCGGCGGCCGCGACCGCCGCGTCCAGGTCGCTCGCCGGTTCGGTGGTGCCGGGCGCGACCGGCACGCCCGCGGCCGCCATCAGGTTCCGGGCGTTGATCTTGTCGCCCATCGCGGTGATCGCGTCGGCGCCGGGTCCGACCCAGATCAGGCCGGCCCCTTCGACGGTACGGGCGAAGTCCGCGTTCTCGGACAGGAAGCCGTAGCCGGGGTGGATCGCCTGCGCCCCGGTGCTCCGGGCGGCGTCGAGGATCGCTTCGACGTTCCGGTAGCTCTGCGCCGGGTTCGCCGGGCCGACACAGACCGCCTCGTCGGCCTCGGTCACGAACGGCAGCGCGCCGTCGGCCTCCGAGTGCACCGCGATCGTCCGGATCCCGAGCCGCCTACCGGTACGGATGATCCGCCGCGCGATCTCCCCCCGATTCGCGACCAACAACGATTCGATCATCTTCTGCACGGACGTGACCCCTTCTCGACGTGAAGCCGGGGTCCCTTCTTAACACGCGTTAAGGTGCGCGCGGCGTGTCAGGTCGGGTCGGTGGGCGCGAGCAGGGCCGCAAGAGTCGCGCCGCGCAGCAGTTCGGCCCGGCGCCGGCGATCCACCTCGCCACCGAGGAACGGGGTCGAGTTCATCAGACCGAACGCCGCGTGGGCGAGCACCCGGGCCTCGCCGTCGGGCAGGCCGGGGTGCAGCGCGGTCAGCACGGTGACCCATTCCTCGACATACATCCGCTGGAGCCGGCGGATCCGGCGGCGCGGCTCGTCCGGGAGGCGGTCCAGTTCGTGCAGGTGCAACGCGATCACGGCCGGGTTGGCCAGCGCGAAGTCGACGTGGAAGTCGATCAGCGACTCCAGCGCGGCACGCGGATCGCCCGGGTGACCGGCGGCGCGTTCCCGCCCGCCCGCGAGCAACCCCTCGCTCACCGGGATCAGCGCGGCGACGAGCATCGCCTCCTTGCCGGCGAAGTGGTGGTAGAGCGCCGGCCCGGTGACCCCGGCCGCCGCGCCGATGTCGTCCATCGACACACCGTGGTAGCCGCGCGCCGCGAAGAGGCCGACCGCGATCTCCAGGATCTCGTCCCGCCGGGACCGGCGCCGGGCCGCGCCCGCCGCCCCCCGTGCCTGCTGTTCCACCGCCACCGGGCCAGCCTAGACCTCGTGTTCGCGCTGGGGCAGCCGCGGTTACCCAACGGTTGCCCCAGCCCGCCGCGTCAGTCCTCCTCGATGCCGTGGTCGGCGCGGATCTTCGCCGCCTCGGCCTCCCGGCCCTGCTCGTCGAGCGCACGGGCCAGCAGCCAGGCGGCCTGCGTGGCCGGACGGGAACCGCTGGGCAGCCCGCCGAGGACCGGGCGCAGCAGCCCTTCGGCCTGCTCCGGGCGCCCGTCGCGCAGCAGCAACTCGCCGGTCAGCACCTCGACCTGCGCCGCCTCGCCGAACGCCTCGATCGACCGCAGGCGCTCCGGTACGCCGGCCACCCGGTCCAGCGCGGCGGTGAGCCGGTCCTCGCCGATCAGCACCCGGGCCACCGCGTCGTCGGCCATCGCCCGCTCGTACGTCACCACGGGACGCTCGTCGGCCCCGGCCGGGAGCGCGGCCGCCGCCTCGTCCACCCGCTCGATCGCGGCGACCGCGGCCGGCAGGTCACCGGACCAGTGCAGGGCGAGCAGTTCCCGCCGGCGGGCCCGCAGCTCGTCGACCTGGAAGCCGGCCAGCCGCCAGGCGGTCGCCGCCGCCGCGAACCGCTGCGCGGCCAGGGCGTCCCGGTCGGCGTCGTAGAGCAGGCCGCCGGACTCCTCCAGCACCTGCGCGCGGTGGGGGAGATTGTCCGGCCCGTCCAGATTGTCGGCGAGCGTGTCGAGCACCGCGAGCGCCAGATCCGTCTCGCCGAGACCCGCGTAGATGCCGGACAGCATGTGCCGGCAGCGGTCCGCCTCGGCCTGCGCGCCTGCCCGGTCGAGCCCGAGCACCGCCTCCTCGGCCACCTCGGCGGCCTCCGCCAGCCGCCCGGCGACCCGGTACGCGTCGGCCAGCTCCCAGCGCAGCAGCGCGTCGCCCTCCAGCCCCTGCTCGACGCAGAGGGTGACCGCCTCGGCCAGATCCTCCACCGCCTCACCGGCCCGGTCGGCGGCCATCAGCGCCCGGCCCCGGGTCACCCGCAGCGGCAGGTACGCGCCGGCCGGCGCGACAGACAGCGCCTCGTCGCAGGCGGCCACCGCGTCGGCCGCGTCTTCGGTGGCCCGGGCGTACGCCAGGCAGGCGCCGGTGAGCATCTCGGCGTCGCCCAGCTCGCCCGCCAGCCGACGGGACCGCACCGCCGCCTCCCGGAACTCCTCGGCCCGCTCCAGCTGCTCCAGCACGTGCGTGCGGTGCAGCGCGACCCGCCCCGCAAGCCACGGATCGGCCACGGCCTCCGCCTCGGCCCGGTCCAGCGCGTCGAGCGCCTCCGCCCACCGCTCGCCGTGCACGTGGGCCAGGGCGAGCCGGTCCCAGCCGGCGGCCCGGTCACGCGGTCCGCCGTGCTCGCTCAGGTAGTCGGCCGACTCCCGGGCCAGGGTCAGCCCTTCGTCGGCGCTCTCCTCGACCATGCTGAGCAGCACACCGAGCCGGCCGGCCACGACCTGGGCACGCAGCGGGTCCGGCACCTCCCGCCACGCGGCCAGCGCCTCCCGGTTCACCTCGATCGCCGCCGGGACGCTGTCGTCGTCCTGGGACAGCTCACCGGCCCGCAGCTCCAGCCGCCAGGCCCGGGTGGTCGGGGGCAGGTCGGCGTCGCCGAACCGCTCGTCGTACGCGTGCAACGCGGCGACCAGGCCGTCCCGGCGGTTGGTGCGCCAGCACTCCTCGGCCAACGCGAGCAGCTCGTCGGCACCGGCGTCGGCGGGCACCGTCACCGGCTGCGGAGTGGCCGCCGGGCCGTCCGGCCCGGTACGCGGCGCGGGCACCGTCGGGCGGCGCAGGCTCGCCGACAGCGGCAGGTGCTCACCGACCGGCCCGGCCGCCAGCTTGCGGGCGATCAGGCCGGACTGGTGCGTGGTGCCGTTGCGGGCGTCGAAGCGCTCGGCCAGCGCGATCGCCGTACCGGCCAGCTCGTCGGCGAGCACGCCCACCGACACGTCGGCCGCCGGTCGCTCGCCGGAGGCGCGGCGGTGCACTGTCAACTCGGCCGGCACCTGACGCAGCGCGGCCGAGGCGGCGGCCGCGAAGTGCATCGCGGCGGCCGGGGTGGGCGCCCGGTCCAGCCAGTCCAGGTGCCGCTCGACCAGTTCCAGCGCGCGGGCCTCGTTGCCGGTCACCGTGCAGAACTCGACGTGCTCGCCGATGTCCCACAGGTCGGCGAGGTGCCCGCGCACCCGCCGGTACGCCTCCCGGTGCGCGTCCCGCGCCGCGTCGGTCCGGCCGGTCTCGCGGTAGGGCGTGAGCAGCGCGGTGAGGATCCCCTGCGGCTGCTCGCTACAGGTCAGCCGCCCGGCGAGCACCGGCTCGGCCAGCGCCACCGCCTCCTCGTGCCGGCCGTGCCGCGCCAGGTGCGCGACCTGCGTGGTCGGGTCACACCCGGCGCAGTCGGACAGCGCGTCCCGGGGCGTGGTCATCCACTTGCGGTACCACTGCTCCGCCGCCTCGTCGTCGCCCAGGTGCGCGGCCACCAGGTAGCGGTGCTTGTAGACGGCCTGCAGCGAGTGCCCGGAGTCGCGGTAGCGCCGCTCCATGTCGTCGAGCACCGCGTACGTCCGGTCCAGCGGCAGCTCCGGGAACTTCACCATCGCGTTGACCATGTACTTGAAGAACCAGAGCAGCTGGTGCGTGTAGCGCTGGTGGTAGGGCTGCGGATCCTTGTCGTACTCGGCGAGGCACCAGGAGAACGTGACGAAGGACTTCGCCGGTTCGCCGCCGTAGACGTACGCGGTGGTGCCGGTGACCCGGGCGGCGAAGGCGAGGTGCCGGTCGTCGCCCGCGTCGGCGCGCCGCAGCAGCTGTTCCAGCGCGGCGATCTGCCCCGGCCCGTACGGCATGGATTCGATCTCGTGGTGCATCCGCCAGAGGTCGTCGTCAGTCACGGATCTCTCCCGGTACGGCCCGGCCGAGCAGGCCGAGGAAGGAACTGTTCAGCAGTGCGGCGTCGGCCGCCCGGATCGGGTGGTGCCCGAGCAGCAGGGCCTGCCCGTAGAGCGCCTCGACGGCCAGCCCGACCAGTTCCGGGTCGGCGAGCGTGGTGACCCGGCGGACCAGCGGGTTGCGGTGGTTGAGCACCAGTTGCGGGCGGTCCGGCGGGGCGGAGGCGGCGAGCGCGTCGAGCACCCCGCCCCACAGCTCGTCGGCCCGGTCCCGGCTGGCGGCGAGCTGGTCGTGGAACGCGGCCGAGCGGGACACCAGGTAGAGCGCCGGCAGCGAAACCGGGTCGTACGCGCGGATCACGACCTCGCAGCCGAGCCGTTCCAGGGCCCGCTGCGCGGCGGTGAGGAACGGCCGCAGGGCCAGCTCGGTCGCCGGGTCGAGGATCTCGAACCGGGTGGTCAGGTCGCTCGGCTCCAGCCGCTCGATCAGCACCGAGCGGTCCACTGCGGGCAGTCGCTCGATCAGCTCGGTGTCGTACGTGTAGCCGCCGTTGACGACTGCCAGGTCCTGCGCGGCGGCCACGGCGGCGAGCTGGCGGAACTCGTCCAGGCTGGCGGCGTACCGGAGCACGCCGTGCCGCTGCCGGAACTCGGCGAGCGTCATCGTGCCGACGTTGGTGTCCATCGGCCACCACTGGTCGACCAGCCGCAGCATCTCGTCGTCGTGGATCGCGAGCGCCTTGACCCCGAGGTGGTGCACCTGGAGGAACTCGCCGAGCCGGCGCGGGTCGTGCTTGGCGAGCCGGACCAGCCACCCGCGGATCTGGTCGCCGAGCGCGTCCCGGACGGAGGTGAGCAGCGTGTCCTCGTAGAGCGCCTCGCGGCTGGCGGTGGGCCGCAGCTCGCTGGCGTCGATCACGCAGTGGGCGAAGAAGGCCCACTCCGGCAGCAGCCCGTCGGCGTGCTCGCTGAGCAGCATCCGCTTGAGGTAGACCCGGTGCCCGGCCCGGGCGGCCGGGTTCACCGCGGCGGGCAGGATGAACGCCACCCCGGTGAGGCCGGCCTCGGGCACCGACAGCGGCACCACGTCGAACGGGGCGAAGCCGAGCAGCTCCTGCGCGTACCGCTGGAGCGCGGCCCGGTCGACAGGTGCCCCGGGTGTGGTCGGCCACGGCGGCGGGCCACTGGTGGTCGGCGTGTCACCGACCCGGACGTCGACCGGCAGCAGGCTGCCGTAGAGGCGGGCCAGTTCGGTGACGGTGGGTACGCCGAGCCACTGGTCGGCGTCGCGCCGGGGCACCAGCGTCACTGTGGTGCCCGGCTCGTCGCGGGTCTGTTCCGGGTCGGCGAGCCGCACCGCGTACCGCCCGTCGGACCAGCCCGTCCAGAGCACTGTGGGCTCGTCGGCGTGCCGGGTGACCACCCGGATCTCGTCCGCGACCAGGAAGCAGGAGAGCAGGCCGATGCCGAACTGGCCGAGGAACTCGTGCCGGGAGAAGCCCAGCTCGTCGCGCTTGGAGCTGCGGCCGATGGTGGCGAGCAGCTCGTGCACCTGCGACTCGGTCAGGCCGATACCGGTGTCGTACACGCGCAGCGTCCCGTCGCCGGTCAGCTCGGGCGGCTCGATGCGGACCCGGGCCGGGGCGTTCGGCTCGGTGGACCGGCGCGCGGTGATCGCGTCGACGGCGTTTTGCAGCAGCTCGCGCACGTAGACCCGCGGACTGCCGTAGAGGTGATGACTGAGCAGGTCGACCACGCCACGGAGGTCCACCTGGAAGGTGCGGTCCAATCGCGCTCCCGGTTCGGATTTTCGGCGCTCACCGTACCGGTCAGCGCCGACAGTGTCCGTCCCGTTTCATCCCTCCCCCTCCCGCCCACCTCCCCGCCGATCTTGCACCTTCCGCCCAGGCGAACGCGTACAAAGTGGACCCGCCGAGGGCCGCAACTGCAAGATCAGCGGGGTGGTGGCTCGAAGCCCGCGAGGCGGGTGGCGATGCGGTGCCGGGCCGGGGGGAGGGTGGAGACCAGGCGGAGCAGCACGTTGCGCAGGGGGCGCGCGGAAGGTGGGGCGGCGGCCAGACGGGTCAGGCCGGCGGCGAAGCCGAGCACCTCCTCGGCGCGGGGGCGGTGGTCGGCCGCGTACCCGTCGAGGGCCTGCCCTCCGGCGGCGAGCGCGTCGCCGAGGGCGACCGCGTCCCGCAGGCCGAGGTTCATCCCCTGCCCGCCGGCCGGGCTGTGCACGTGCGCGGCGTCCCCGGCGAGCAGCACCGGCCCGCGACGGTAGGTGCTCGCGATCCGGTGGTGGATCCGGAACCGGGACGACCACGCCATGCCTGTCACCCGGTCCGGCCGGCGCGCCGGACCGCGCTCGTCGAGCAGCGCCTGGAAGTGGTGCGCCTGCGGATCGCGCGGCGCATCATCCACGGTGGCCACCAGCCGGACCGTGCCGTCGGGCAGCGGCGCCCAGACCAGCGGGCCGCGCCGGGAGAGGAAGAGGCTCACCTGGTCGCGCGGGAGCGTGCTGTCCACGCGGACGTCGGCCAGCAGGAAGGACTCCCCGGGGTCGGCCGGGCCGCCGAATCCGATGCCGGCGAGTTCGCGGACCCGGCTGTGCATCCCGTCCGCGCCGACGACCCAGCGCGCCCGGACCGCGCGGCCGCCGTCGAAGCGCGCGACGGCGCCGTCGCCGTCGAGGTCCAGCCCGGTCATCTCGTACGGCCGCAGCACGCGCCCGCCGAGCGCGGCGAGCCGGTCGGTGAGCACCGCCTCGGTGTCGGCCTGCGAGATCAGCAGCGCGTACGGGTAGCGCGACGGCAACCTGTCGAAGGGGACGGTGACCAGCACCCGGTCCCGGTCGCGGACGCTGAACCGGGCCGAGTGCAGCCCGCGGGCGGCCAGCGGTTCGGCGATCCCGATCCGGTCGAGCACCTCGAGGGTGCCGGCGTGCACGACGGCGGCGCGCGACGTGACGGGTGGCTCGGCGAGCCGGTCGACAACCGTCGCGGCGATCCCGTGCCCGGCCAGTGTCACCGCCACCGCCAGGCCGGTCGGCCCGGCTCCCACCACGAGGACGTCGGTGCATTCGGGCAGCATCGCTTCCACCTCCGAGCTCCGGTCAACAACTGTTTGCCAACGCTTGTTGACTTCACTGTAGAGCCGATGTCAACACGTGTTGGCCTACAGTCGTGGACGTGACCGAACCCGCCACCCGCACCCGTCGCTCGGACGCCACCCGGGCGGCCATCCTGCGCGCCGCCCAGGAACGCTTCGCCGCCGACGGCTACGACCGGGCCACCATCCGGGCCATCGCCGCCGACGCCAGCATCGACCCCTCGATGGTCATGCGCTACTACGGCAGCAAGGAGGGTCTGTTCGCCGCGGCGGCCGAGTTCGACCTGCGCCTGCCCGACCTGGCCGAGGTGCCGCCGGACCGGCTCGGCGAGACACTGACCCGGCACTTCGTCCGTCGCTGGGAGGCGGACGGGACACTCGTCGCCCTGCTCCGGGCCGCCGCCACCAACCCCGGCGCGGCCGAACGGATGCGCGGGATCTTCGCCGGCCAGCTCGCCACCGCGGTGGCCCGGTCCGGTGCCGACCCGGCAACCGCCGACCGCCGGGCCGGTCTGGTGGCCAGCCAGATCCTCGGCCTCGCGCTCACCCGGTACGTCGTCCGGCTGCCACCAGTGGTGGACCTCGACCCGGAGGAACTGGCCGCCTGGGTCGGCCCGACGATTCAGCGCTACCTGACCCAACCTTTACCCCCGTCCCGCGCGTCTGGCCGGTGACGGAGGAGGAGCCGGATGGGGCGGGACGCGGACGACGGGCGGGCGGACTACCTCGCCTTCGTCGAGTCGCACCAGCACCGGTTGCTGCGCGCCGCGTACCTGATCTGCGGCAACCGGCACCAGGCCGAGGACCTGCTCCAGGACGCGCTGCTCAAGCTGGCGCTGCGCTGGCCGTCGGTGCGCGACGGCGACCCGGCCGCGTACGTGCGCGCCATCCTCTACCGCGACGCCGTCTCCTGGTGGCGACGCCGGCGGCGGGAGTGGCTCAGCGCGTACCCACCGGACCGGCCGGGTTCGGACGCCGACGCGGCGCTGCGGCTCACCGTGCGCGCGGCGCTGGACCGGCTGCCGCCACGCCAGCGGGCCGTCGTGGTGCTGCGCTACTTCGAGGACCTGACCGAGGTCGCCACCGCCGAGGCGCTCGGCGTCACCGTCGGCACCGTCAAGAGCCAGTGCCACGACGCGCTGCGCCGGCTGCGCGACGTCGTACCCGCCCTCGGCACGTCCGGAGACGACCTGGTGACCGGGATGGAGGCGAACCCGTGAACGAGCCCGAGCTGACCCGGCTGCTGACCCGGGCCGCCGAGGAGATCCGGCCGACCCGGCCCGCCGAGAGCGGATGGGACCGGGCCGGGCGGGTCCGCCGCGCCCGCCGGGCCGCCGGTGCCGCGGCCGTCGCCGTGGTCCTGCTCGGCGGCGGTACGACGGCACTGCTGCACCGCCCCGGCCCGCCCCCGGCGGCACCGCCCCGCCCGACTGTGACGTCGGCGCCGAGCGCCCCGGTGGTGCAGCGGCCCCCGGACCGGCTCGGACAGGCGGGTGACCCGCTGGGCCGGCTCGGCGACCGGGTCGCCTACGGCCTATCCGACCGGCCGGTGAGCCGGGCGCTGGCGCTGTACCAGCCGATCGACCCGGAGACCGGCGACGCCGGTCCGGTCCGGGTGCTGGGTGACGACGGCATGGTCCGGGAACTCGACGTGGTGACGCTCGCGCCCACCCGCGACGCCGGCGGCAACGAGGCCGCTCCGCTCAAGCCGGGCAGCCTGTCGCCGGACGGCCGGACCGCCGCGTTCGCGCAGACCGACGAGGTGATCGTGATCGGCCTGACCGACGGCGCGGTCCGCCGCTACCCGCTCACCGGCTACCTGGAACACGTGGTCTGGGCCGGGGACCGGCTGGTCGTCGGGGACAACGACACCGCGTACGAGCTGGACCGGCGCACCGGGTCGGCACGGAAGCTCCCGGTCGACCCCTGGACGCTCGTCGTACCCGAGCCGGCCCGGCCCGGTGACCTGTTCACAGTGGGCGGCTGGGCCGGGGACGGCGGCCTGGCCGTACGCCGGTTCCCCGCCTCCGGCGGCGCGCCGGAGCGACGGCCGGTGACCACCGGGGAGCTACCCCCCGGTTACCAGCTGAACGAGGTCTACGGGCGGGGCTGGCAGCGCGGCGACCGGATCGGCCAGGCCGGCTGGACCACCACTGCGGGCCCCGCCGGCACGATGAGCGGCGCCGAGGGCGTGGCGGTGCTGGACGCCCGTACCGGGGCGGTGACCCGACTGCTCGACCTCGGGCGCGAGGACCGCGCGAAGGGCTGCTGCGAGGTGCACGGCTGGACCGCCGACGGCGACCTGCTGTTCCGCTACGACGCCGGACTGGCCCGGTGGCGTCCGGAGACCGGCGCCGTCGACTGGGTGGCGAGCAACGTCCCCGGGCGCCTGTCGATAGCCGCCCGCTGACCGGCCGGTCCCGCCGACGGGTGCGGCAGGACCGGCCGGGACGCTCAGCGGGTCAGGCCGCCGGGCTGGTCGCCCTTCACGACGGGGGCCCGGACCAGGTTGCCCCACTCGGTCCACGAACCGTCGTAGTTGCGCACCTGCGGGAACCCGAGCAGGTGGTGCAGCACGAACCAGGTGTGGCTGGACCGCTCCCCGATCCGGCAGTACGCCACCACGTCGTCGGACGGGCTCAGCCCGAGCTGGTCGGCGTAGATGGCACGCAGTTCGTCGGCGGACTTGAACGTGCCGTCGTCGTTCGCGGCGGATTTCCACGGCTTGCTCACCGCGCCCGGGATGTGCCCGCCACGCAGCGCGCCCTCCTGCGGGTAGTCCGGCATGTGCAGCATCTCGCCGGTGTACTCGCCGGGCGAACGCACGTCCACCAGCGGCCGACCGGCCGCCACGTGCGCCATGACCTGCTCCCGGTACGCGCGGATCGGCGCGTCGTTGCGCTCCGGCACCGGGTACGAGGCGCGGGGCCGGCTCACCATGTCCCGGGTCAGCTCCCGGCCCTCGGCGATCCACTTCTGCCGGCCGCCGTCGAGCAGCCGCACGTCCTGGTGACCGAAGAGGGAGAAGACCCAGAGGGCGTACGCGGCCCACCAGTTGAAGTTGTCGCCGTAGAAGACGACTGTGTCGTCCCGCCCGATGCCCTTCGCCGCGCACAGCTCGGCGAAGCTCGCGGCGTCCAGGTAGTCGCGGGTGACCTGGTCGTTGAGTTCGGTGTGCCAGTCGACCTTGACGGCGCCGGGGATGTGGCCGGTGTCGTAGAGGAGCACGTCCTCGTCGGACTCGACCACCACGAGCCCTTCGTCGCCCAGGTGCTCGGCCAGCCACTCGGTGGTGACCAGGCGCTGCGGGTCGGCGTACGACTGGAGGTGGGGATGCGGATCGCTCGGCACAGGCATGATCCCCAAGGTACGCCGGATCCGGGGCGGCGGATGTGACACCGGCCCCACCACCTCGGAAAGGTGGTGGGGCCGGTGCGATCAGATGCTCAGCCCTCGACGACGAACCACTGGTACGTGGGGTCCGACTGGTTGCCGGCCTTGTCGATCGCGTACACGGTCAGGGTGTGCCAGCCGGCCTCGGCCGGCGTGAGGGTGACCGAGGCGGAGCCGTCCGCACCCGCCGGCACGGTGACCTCCGGCGCGTAGTCGAACTGGTAGACGTACCTGTCCACGTCCGGCATGCCGGGGGTGAACGTGAAGACACCCGGCACGCCCGGACCGCCACCGGACCCGCCGATCGGGTAGGTCGTCGAGCTGACGCCCGGCGCGCTGCTGACCAGGAACGAGTAGCTCGTCTCCGGGGACAGCTCGCCGGACGCCGAGCGGGCCCGGACGGTGAGCGTGTTCCGGAAGACCCGGTCCGGGGTGACGGTCAGCTCGGCGGCGGTGCCGTCGTTCACGTCGACGGTCTGCTCCGGCCCGCCGTTGAGCCGGTAGACGAACGCCACGGTGTCCGGCAGGTCGGAGTGGAAGCGGAAGCCACCGGGTACGCCGATGCCGCCGCTCGAACCCCACTCGCTGTACAGGTACGAGATGACCTGCGGCTGCGGATCCCGGACGGTGAACTGGTATTCACGCTGCCCGGTACGCGTGCCGTCGGCGGTCTCCGCGATCACCGTCAACTGGTGCCAGCCGGCCTGCTCCGGGGCCCAGGTGACGACGGCGGTCCCGTCAGCCCTCGCGTCGATCGTCGTCGTCTCCGCGCCCTGGAACGAGTAGTGGTACCGGACCACGTTCGACCGCTGCGGCGTGAAGGTGAAGGTCCCGGCGACGCCGGGCAGGCCGCTGCTGCCGTTCTCCGGATACTCCGCCGACTGGACCAGCGGGGCGTCGTTCACCAGGAACGTCCAGACCTGTTCCGGCGAGCGGGTGCCGTCCGCGGTGACCCCGACGACAGTGAGCGTGTGCTCCCCGCCCTCGGTGGGCGTCCAGCTCACCGTCGCTCGGTTGCCCGTCTCGACGCGCTGCTCGGCACCGTTGTCGAACCGGTAGAGGAAGGCCACCGTCTCCTCGACCTCCGAGGTGAACCGGAACTCGCCCGGCTGGCCCGGGCCCCCCATGGGCCAGTCACCCCGGTACGGGTCGCCGGAGACCGCGGGGCGCAGGTCCCGCACCCGGAAGGACCAGGTCGCGGGCTCGGACTCGGTGCCATCGCGGCTCACACTCCACACGGCGAGGTCGACCCAGCCCTCGTCGGTCGGGGTCCAGGTCACCGACGCGGTGCCGTCGGCGTTCGCGGCCACCGTGCCGGACTCGCCGTCGAAGTGGTAGCGGTAGCTGACCGTGTCGGGCAGGCGTGGGGTGAACGTGAAGACGCCCGGGATGCCCGGCCCGCCGCCGGAGTCCCAGTTCTCGTAGACCGTGGCCGAGATCGTCGGCTCGGTCAGCAGCTGGAACTCCCGGGTTCCGGTGGCCTCCACGCCGCCGGCCGTGACGCTGGTGACGGTCAGGGTGCGGGAGCCGCCCCGGGTCGCGGTGACGGTGATCGCGGCGGAGCCGTCGGCGGCGGCCTCGACCGTCCGCTCCGGGTCGCCGTCCAGGCCGTAGCGGTAGCGCACCACCCCGTCCATCTGCGGACGCAGCTGGAATGTGGCCGGCACCCCGATCTCGCTCAGCCGTCCCTCGATGACCGGCGAGACGTCCTGGGCGAGGAACCTGTACTGGGTGATCTCCGAGCGGTTGCCGACCGCGTCCAGGCTCCATACCGCCAGGGTTCTCGGGCCGCTGCCCGGGGTGAGCGTGACGGTGGCCGTGCCGCCTGTCCGGTCCGCGTCGACCGTGCCCTGCCCGCCGGAGTCCAGCGAGTAGCCGTACCGCACCACGTCAGCGGCGCCGTTCGCGGTGAAGGTGAACCTGCCGGGCAGCGCGGGATGCCACTCGCGGTCGTCCGGGAAGTCGGTGGACGTGACAGTCGGTGTCGTAGCCGGGCCACGGACGTCGAGTCGGAAGTAGCAGATCGGGCTCCACTCGCCGGTGGCCCGGCTGTCCTTCGCCCGCATCTGCCAGGCGTACGTCCGGTCGTGCTCGAACGGCGCCGGCCACATCTGGTCGTAGCGGCCCGTGGCGCGCGCGCCGTCGCGGGCGAAGTCCAGTCGCTCGATGCGTGCCTCCGGCTCGTCGACCGGCCAGGCCGCGAAGGAGACGTCGAGCTGGTCCGTGCCGCCGCCGTCGGTGCGGTCCCGGTCGTGCACCACGCCGGAGAGCGTGGGGTTGCGGGTCACCTCGTACGGCTCGGCGGTGGTGCACGCCGTGCCGTTCGTGGTCTGCAGGTCGGTCGGCACGCCGGGGCGGAAGTTGTAGTCGATCGAGATGCCGACCGTGGTGGCGTACTTCCGGGCCAGTGCCGGATCCCGCTCGGCGTCGGCGGGCAGCCGCAGCGAGAGGGTCAGCGTCGACCGGCCCTCGGCGAGCGCCTGGCGCAGCGCCTCGACCGCGTCGAACTCCACCCGTGGTGCCGGGCAGACGATCTGGTCGGTGAGCTGCCGGCTGTCGACCAGGGCCAGGTCAGCCGGCGGCTTCCGCCAGCTCGACCTGGAGGTGTAGGCGGCGGTGCGCCACAGCTCGATCTTCGGGCGCGTGGTGCAGTCCGCGCCGGCGGTCTCCTTGACGTCGAGCTTGGCCGTCTCGATGTCCGCTCCCCGGTAGCGGGAGATGTCGAACGTGAAGTAGGCGCGCGACGTGTGCGGGCGGCCCTTCGCGTCCTTCCAGGTGCCCACCGGCGCGTCACCCGGCCGGTCGATGCTGATCGTGTCGGGCGAACGCGAGTCGGTCCAGGCCCAGGAGGTGTTCGTCTCGTAGCGGATGTCGTACGCGGCAGCGGGCGCCGCGGTGGCGGTCACCGTACCGGCCACGACCACTGTCGACAACGCGGCGGCGAGCAGACGCCGACCCGCTCGACGTGGATTTCTGTCAGGCATGAGGATCAAACCCCATCCACCTTTCCCCGATGTCGCCCCGTGCTCGATCGACGGGGGCAGCGGATGCTACCCAGACGGGCGGACATCGGACGATCCCGATCTGGGACCGACGGAGCACATCGGACGATCGGCGGTCAAGATCGAGCCGTCCGGCCGGGTCAGGCGCGGCGGTGCACCAGGCGGCCGGCGACCACTGTGGCCAGGCAGGAGCCGTCCGCGTCGAACACGGCGAGGTCGGCCCGCCCGCCGGTCACCAGTGCGGGCGGCCGGGCGGCAGCCAGCACCGCCACGTCGTTGCGGGCGGCGGCGGACCGCAACGACGGATCGGCCACGTGCTCCTCGACCACCGCGGCGACGCCGAGCCGGAACAGCGCGTGCACCCGCTCGCGCGGCGTGGGCGCCGGAGGCAACGGGCCGTCGTGCACGAGCGCCGGCCCGAGCGTGCCGGCCCACCGCCGCACCCGCACCCCCGGGTACGCGCCGGGAAGCTCGTCGGTCGGCACGATCGCCTCGACGCGGTCACCGTCGACCACGACGGCCAGCCCGGCTCGGGGCGGGTCGTCGGGTGTCAGCCGCAGCAGGTCGGCGGCGTGGACGGTACGCACGCTCAGTCGCGCTCGACCGGCCCGAGCACCGGCCGCTTGGCGGTGACGAAGTCGCCGGAGGACCGCCCGGTCAGCCGGCGCCTGATCCACGGCGCCAGGTGCTTGCCGGCCCAGCGCAGGTCGGCCGCGCGCGCGGCGAGCCACGGGCTGGGCGCCGGGTGCGGCGGGACCAGCAGCCACTCCTCGTCGCAGCCGACGCCGAGCGCGGTGAGCACCTGCGCGGCGACCCGGCGGTGGCCTGCCGCCGACAGGTGAATCCGGTCGGTGCTCCAGAGCAGCGGGTTGAGGTAGGTGTCGTCGGAGTAGAGGTCGACCAGGATCGCGCCGTGCCGCTCGGCCACCTCGCCGACCACCCGATTGAGCAGCGTCACGCGCGGCGCCATCAGCCGCTGGCCGGGCAGCCGGGACATCACGTCGGCGAACCGGAACAGCACCACGTCGCTGCCGCCGGAGCGCAGCCGCTGCACCACCGAGTCGAAGCGGGGGACGAACGCGTCCGGGTCGAAGCTGCGGCGCAGCACGTCGTTGCCGCCGGCCGCGAAGCTGATCAGGTCGGGCTTCATGGCCAGCGCGGACGGCACCTGCTCGGCCACCACGTTCGGGAACAGCCGGCCCCGGATGGCCAGGTTGGCGTACCCGAAGTCGGGCCCGGCCTCGACGGCGAGGCGGGTGGCGACCAGGTCGGCCCAGCCCCGGTAGCTGCCGTCCGGATATGCGTCGTCCATGCCCTCGGTGAAGCTGTCGCCCACCGCCACGTAGCTGCGCCAGCGCACGGCGCCTCCCTCAGACGTTCCGGCAGAAGTGCGTCGCACAGTCTGTCACCGCGCGGACCGGTCCCGCTGGCCCTGAACGTCGGACGTGGCGGATGTCTCGACCTTCTGTTCACGACAGCCACCCCACGGGACAAAAGCCCCGACACGTCCGGGCGGGTCGCAATCCGTCGTCCGGAACGGGGATGATGTCAGCCGTCATCCGGCTGTCCGAAACCGTCCGGCCGGTCCCGCACCCGGCACGAGCGAGGAACCACATGACGCAGGGGCACCCACCGGCGGCAGGCTGGCCACCGCCCGGCAATGCCGATCCCCGGTACGGCGCGGCACCGCCGCCCGGGCAGCCGACGCCGTGGGGGCCGCCGCCCCCGGCGCCGAAGTCCCGCCGTGGGCTCTGGATCGGCCTCGCGGCGGGCGCGCTAGCGCTGGCGCTCTGCGCCGGCACTGCGGTCGGCGTCGGGCTGGGCCTGCGCGGTGACGACGAGGACGGCCCGGCGCCGAAGGCGGCAGCCGGCGCGAACGGCGTCACCGTCACGGACGCCGAGCTGGCCGCCCTGCTCGACCGGCACAGCAAGGCGCTCGCGGCGAAGGACCTGGACGGCTACCTGGCCGCGTTCGACCCGGACCGCGAGGATCTGATCGCCGGGCAGACCCAGCTCTTCCGCAACCTCATGAAGTTGCCGCTGTCGGTGGCCCGCTACGAGATGCTCGAGAAGCAGGGCCGGGTGAGCGACGCCTTCGGGCAGGGCGTCACGTTCCAGCTCGACGTCTCGTTCGTGCACCAGCTGGACGGCTTCGACCTGGCACCGGTCGCCGAGTGGTACCGGTGGACGATCGTCCGCGCCGGCAAGGACGCGCCGATCCGGGTCGTGGCGGTCACCGGAGCGTCGGCCGGTGGCAACGGCGACTCGAAGACCGTTTACTACCCCGGGCCGTGGGACAAGTGGCGGGACATCCATGTCGAGCGGACCGCGTACGCCCTGATCATCACCGACGCGGCCCGGGCCGACCTGGCGGTGCGGTACGCCCTCGCCGTCGACAGGTCGGTGACGGACAGCCTCGCCGTGTGGCGGGCCAACGCGCCGCCCGAGCCGATGACTGACAAGTTCGTCGTCACGTTCGCCGCAGGCAAGGACGAGATGACCTCGCTCTACCGGATCGGCACCGAGAAGGCCACCGAGGCGGGCTACTCGGTGGGCATGGTCGCGGCCGAGCGCAAGAACGGCAAGGCCACGATCGGCGGGACCCGCATCGTGGTGGACACCACCGATCGCTACTTCACCCGCTCCGGTGGCGACAACGACGCCCGCATGGTGTTGCGGCACGAGATGGCGCACTCGCTGATGACGCTCCGCACCGACCTGACCGCCGTGGACGAGTTCAGCAAGCTCGACGAGTGGGTGGTCGAAGGCTTCGCCGAGTACATCGCCTTCAGCGGCCGTCCGCTGACCGCCAGCGCGCGCACCGCGCCGTCCCTGCAGTTGGTCCGCAACGGCTGGAACGGCAAGCTGCCCGGCAACAGCGACTGGGACAACCCCGGAATGCTGACCTTCCACTACTGGCTCGGGCACACCGCCATGACCCACCTCGCCGACAAGCACGGTGAGCCGAAACTGTTCCGCTTCGTCGAGGCGGTCTACGCCGGCACCCCGACCGACCGTGCCGCCCGGGACGTGCTCGGCGTGTCGCTCGACGACTTCCAGTCCGGCTGGGCCGACTACGTCCGCGCGCAGGCGGGCTGACGGGAACGGGAGACGACCGATGACCTATCAGCACCAGCAGTACCCGCCGCCCGCGTACCCGCCGGTGGTCCGGCCGGGTCCGGCCGGTGCGCCGCCGGCGGCGCCGAAGCGGCGCGGGCGCGTCGCGTTGCTGGTGGCCGGTGGCCTGGTGGCGGTGCTCGCGGTCGCGGCCGGTACCGCCTACGGCGTGTCCCGGCTGGTCGGCGGCGGTGACGACGACGGGCGGAAGCTGCGCACCGCGTGGGTGCTCGACTTCCCGGAACTCCAGCGCAACGGGCTGAAGACGTACGACGGGCAGGACATGTTCGGCGCCTGGCTGGCCGGTGACGCGGTGGTCCGGGCCCAGCCGGACGGCATCATCGCCTACCGGCTCGGCGACGGCGGCCAGGCGTGGGGCGTACCCGCGCCGCAGGCGTCCTCGCTGTGCGCGGCCGCGCAGACGCTCGCCGAAGGGCGGGGCGTGGTGGCGCTCGGTTCCGCCGACTCCTGCGACACGCTCGTCGGTTTCGACGCGGCCGGCGGCACGCAGACGTGGCGGGCGACGTTCCCTGTCGAACGCCGGACGGGCCGGTCCGAGATCGTCGCCCCGGACCTGTCCGTGGCCGCCGGGCAGGTGGTCGTGCGCAGCGGCGAGAGCGTCCTCGGCTACGCGCTGGCCGACGGCAAGCGGCTGTGGCAGACCGACGCCGACCGGCTGCTGCCCGGCCGCGACTGCCGCCTGACCGACGCGCAGGCCGCCGGGGACCAGGCGGTGGTCACCGCGCTCTGCGACGGCGACCGGGGTGCGCTGCTCGGCCTGGACCCGGCCACCGGCAAGCCGCGCTGGCAGCAGCAACTGCCGGCCGCGCAGCAGAGCGACGGGGTGCTGAGCGTCGACCCGCTGGTCAGCCTGCCCGGCCTCAACACCGAGACGTTCGTCGCGCGCGACGCCACCGGCAAGGAGCGGGCCACGTTCGGCAACCCCGTCGACGGTACGCGGTTCAGCGACCTGCCGGTCAACCGCTCCAACACGGTGAGCGGCCCGGGGATCAGGCCGTACCTGGCCGACGCGGACACGCTGTACCTGCCCACCGAGGCTTCTCCGGTGGGCGACAAGATGCGCCAGGCCAACCAGGTGGTGGCGATCGACCTGGCCACCGGGAAGCGGCGCTGGGTGTCGGCCGGGCACACCGACAGCGAGGTGGAACTCGTCCGCCTCGACGGGCAGGGCCTGCTGGCGTGGGAGGTGGGCGACCGGCGGGACCTCGCCCCGCGGCTGGTCCGGATCGACCCGGCCACCGGCGCGGTGACGGTGGTGGCCGAGGCGCCGCTGTCGGCCGGCACCGAGGGCAGCGACGCGAAGGTGCTGGAGCGCGACGGCACCGTGGTGCTGGTGCCGTGGAAGCAGGTCACCGCGGACGCGGCGATCACCGTGCTGCGCTGAGCAGCGGCGGCGTCAGCAGTCGAAGACCGACCAGCAGATGTCGTTGCGCAGCCGCTGGTCGTCCAGGACCAGCTCGCGGATCTCGGCCGGGAGCTGGTCGCGCTGCCACCGGCACTCGGCCCGCCCGGCCGCCTCGCCGAGGCCGGCGGGCGCCGCCGCGCGTACCGCCTTGATCGCGTACGCGGCGGCGCCGAGTTCGTGGGCGGCCACGTGGGCCACGACGGCGGCCTGACCGGCGGCGTACGCGGCGTTGCGCGCTGCCCCGCGCAGGTCACGGGCCGCGCCCATGGCGTGCCCGCCCGCCGCACGCGCCTCCATCATGCGGACCTCGCCCCGCACCCAGGCACGGGCGTGCGCGATCGCCTCACGCGGGCGGTTGTCGTCCGGCCGGACCGCCTCGAACAGGCCGAGGACGTGCTCGGCGCAGGTGGCGGCCCAGAGCGCCAGCAGGTGGTGGTGCTCGTCGGTGAGCGTGCCGCCCCGGCGGATCGTGACGAACCGGGGATCGCGGACCTTCGGCAGGATCACGAGGTGGCCTCCGGTCCGGCGGCGCCCCGGCGCAGGTCGTGGTCCAGTGTGCTCATCAGCCGGGCGACCCGGCTGCCGCCGCCGGTCAGCGGCGGATAGCGGCGCAGCACGTCGACCAGCACTGGCGTGGCGAGTCGCCGGTACCGGTCCAGCGTCGCCTGCCCGACGGTCTCGTCACCGCCGGCCTCCAGTTCGGCGACGCGCGCGGCGTTGGCGGCGGCCCGCAGAATGTGCCCGACCTGGGTGGCCTTCGCGATCGGGTGCAGGTACGCGGCTGCCGCGGCGTCACCGGCGGCCCGGGCGGCCAGGCGCGCGGCCTCGGTGGGCGCCGACCGGGCGGCCCGGTGCGCGTCGAGCGACGCGACCCGCTGGAGTTTCGTCCGGGCGGCCCCATGCGCGAACGTCCACGCCGCATCGACAGCCGCGCGGGGACGCGGATCGCCGGGAACCGCCCGCTCGTAGACCGGGAGGACGTCCTCCGCGTGCCGGACCGCGTACCGCGCCACCTCGCGCAACTCGTCCGTCGTCAGGTCGAAGTCCCCGGGCGCAGTCATGTCGCGGGCATCGTATCGGTGATGCCCCGCCGGTACGGGCCCCAGCCGACGAACCGCTCGAACAGCTCGCGCGGGGTCGGCCCGTCGTGCGGATTGAGGCGGAACAGGTCGTGCGTGGCCTCGTGGTAGAGCCCGGACAGGTAGACGGCCAGGTCGACGGGGTGGTCCGCGTACTCGACCTTGAGCAGCAGGCGCGCCTGGGCACAGGGCCACGGTCCGCCACAGGCGCGGCAGAGCCAGAGCGGCCGGATCGGCAGGTGGGCCGGGTGGTCCGGCGGGTAGGGGCGCGGCCGATCGGGGTACGGCCCGAGCCGCGGTACGGGAAGGTTCATGCGTGACAGTCTGCTGATGGCGACACTACGCTCGGAAGTCGTCGGAGCCGGTTCGGGGAGAGACCGGGAGACCGGCCGCAGTCTGAGGAGCGCGCGTGGAGAACGAGCCGACCGCCGAGCTGATCCGCGCGCAACTGCGGCGGCTGCGGGTGCGGGCCGAGCTGAGCCAGGAGGAGTTCGGGAGGCTCGTGCACTTCTCCGGCTCCCAGGTGTCGGCGGTGGAGCTGGGCCACCGGCCGCTGGACCGGTTCTTCCTCGCCCGGGCCGACGAGGTGCTCGGCACCGGCGGGCTGTTGATGTCGCTGCTCAAGCTCGCGGAGCGCGACGGCCAGCCGAGCTGGTTCCGCCCGTGGCTCGAAGCCGAACGCCAGGCCCAGCAGTTGCGCACCTACCAACCGACCCTGGTGCCCGGACTGCTCCAGACCGAGAACTACGCCCGCGCGATGATCCGCACCGATGATCTGATCAGCGACGACGAGGTGGAGCGGCGGCTTGGAGTACGGCTCGACCGACAGTCCATCCTGTCCGACCCGGGTGGCCCGAAGTACATCGCCGTCATCGAGGAGGCCATCCTGCGCCGCGCCGACGAGGGCTGTCGCGGACTCATGGCCGAGCAGATCGCGCACCTCGTCGAGTGCGCCGAGCGCCCGCACGTCGACATCCACATCGTGCCGGCCTCGGTCACCATGCACGTCGGCCTGGTCGGACCGTTCGCACTGGCCCGGGGAACAGACGGCGGCTGGGTCGGTCACCTGGAGAACCAACTCGGCGGCGTCGTGGTCGACAAGGACGAGGACGTGGCTATCCTGCTGTCCAGATGGGAGAGTGTCCGCAGCGAGGCACTACCGCGCCGACAGTCGGTCGAGCTGATGAAGGACGTGATGACCTCGTGGAGCTGACCGGAGCGATCTGGCGGAAGTCCACACGCAGCGGCACCCAGGGCGACTGTGTCGAGGTGTCGGACAATCTGGCCGGGGTGGTCGGGGTGCGGGACAGCAAGGACCCGGCCGGGCCGGTGCTCACCTTCACCCCCGATGCCTGGCGCACCTTCGTCCGGGTCAGCGGGAGCCGCGCGTCGCGCTGATCAGCACGGTGTGCTTGCGTACCCGGAACGCGCCTTCGGCATCGATGCGGGCCGCGATCGCGGCGCGGGCGGCCTCCTCCTGCGCGGCGGTGAGCGGCCCGATCATGCTGGCGACGTACGCCAGGATCGGCTCCGCGGCGGGCACCACCAGCTCGTCCGGGTAGCGCTCGACTGTCACGTCGTCGAAGTGGGCGGCGACACGGGCCGGTGTCGCCTCGGCGGTGACGTCGTTCCGGTGGTGGAACCGGACGGCCAGGTCGGGGCACCCGATCACCGGGCCGAGCGTGTTCAGATCGGCCATGTGGTCGCGGCCGTTCACGGCGACGGCGAGCCGCCCGCCGGGGCGCAGCACCCGCGCGAACTCGCGCAGCGCGGCGTCCGGGTCGTCCAGGTGGTAGAGCATGCTGTTGGCTATCACCGCGTCGACCGTGCCGGCGCGGAACGGCAGGTACGTGGCGTCGCACCGCAGCACCCGAGCGCCGGGCACCTCACGCAGCCGCGCGCACATGACGGGTGAGAAGTCGGTGACTGTGAGCCGGCCGATATGACTCACCCGGTGCCACAGCTCGCCGGTGCCGGCGCCCACCTCCAGCACGTCCCCGGCCAGTGGAAGCCGCTCACCCAGCCAGCCGAACCAGTCCTGGGGGTTGGTGCCGTACGAGTGCAGTGCCATGCGCGCGGTCAGGTTGCCGGTCGTCGTCGCGTACTGGCTGGTGGCGAGCGCCGACGCGATGACGTCGCCCGTCATGAGAGGTAGAAGCAGAACGGGTGACCGGCCGGGTCGAGGAGCACCCGGACGTCGTCCTGCGGCTGGAAGTCGGGCAGCGTCGCACCGACCGACACCGCGTACGCCACGGCCGCCTCCAGGTCGTCGACCTTGATGTCCAGGTGGACCGACATCTGCTGGTCACCGGGACCGGCCGGCCACACGGGCCGCACGTAGGCCGACTCGTCCTGGAACGCCAGCCAGTGGCCGCCCTCCGGCGGGGCGAGGACGACCCACTCGGGCTCCTCCTCGCGTCGGGTCCAGCCGAGCAGCCGCTCGTAGAACGCGGCCAGGTCCTCTGCGGACGGCGCGTCCAGCACCGTGGTCGTCAGCTTCATCAGCGGTCGCTCAGCCATGCCGCATTCCTACCGGACCCCCGCGACATTTACCGGCCCGTCCGCGCCGGCTCGGCGGGGTGGCGGCATCCGGCTGGTATCGATACCGCCACCTCGCCGAACTGGCGGCGATCGGTCCCCACCCGACACCGAAAGGGGTCGCACGGCCGTCCGCTCGCGCCATAAGCTGCGGCAATGCTGCTGCGCATGTCGACCCTGCTGCTTCGGACCCTGCGCGAGGACCCGGCCGACGCGGAGGTGCCGAGCCACCGGCTGCTGCTGCGCGCCGGATACGTCCGCCGGGCCGCGCCGGGCGGCTACACGTGGCTGCCGCTGGGCAAGCTCGTACTGGACCGGATCACCGCGATCGTGCGGGACGAGATGACCGCGATCGGCGACCAGGAGGTGCACTTCCCGGCGCTGCTCCCGGCCGAGCCGTACCGGACCAGCGGGCGGTGGACCGAGTACGGGGACGACATCTTCACGCTCGCCGACCGCAAGGGTGCCGACCACCTGCTCGCGCCGACCCACGAGGAGTTGGCCGCGCTGCTGGTGAAAGACCTGTTCACGTCGTACCGGGATTTCCCGGTGACGCTGTTCCAGATCCAGACCAAGTTCCGCGACGAGGCCCGCCCCCGGGCCGGTCTGCTGCGCGGGCGCGAGTTCCTGATGAAGGACGCCTACTCGTTCGACCTGGACGAGGCCGGGCTCCAGGCGGCGTACGACAGGCACCGCGCCGCCTACGAACGCATCTTCACCCGCCTCGGGCTGGAATTCGCCACCGTCCACGCGATGTCCGGCGCGATGGGTGGGTCCGCGTCGGAGGAGTTCCTGGCCGCCACGCCGGTCGGCGAGGACACGTTCGTCGGCTGCACCGCCTGCGACTACGCGGCGAACACCGAGGCGGTCGTGACCCGCGCCCCGGACGCCGACGACCCGGACGCGCACCCGCCCACCGAGGTGCACGACACCCCGGAGACGCCGACCATCGCCGCCCTGGTCGAGCTGGCCGAGGCCCGGAAACTGGGCGGGCGCACCGGCTGGACCGCCGCCGACACGTTGAAGAACGTGGTCCTCACCGTCCGCCGCCCCGGCGCCGAGCGGGCCGAGCCGCTGGTGATCGGCCTGCCCGGCGACCGCGAGGTGGACCTCAAGCGGGTCGAGGCGGTGCTCGCCCCGGCCACAGTGGCGGTCTTCGAGGACTGGGACGCGCACCCCGAGCTGATCCGCGGCTACATCGGGCCGCAGATCCTCGCCAAGCACGGCATCCGCTACCTGGTCGACCCCCGCGTGGTGCCCGGCACCGCGTGGCTGACCGGCGCGAACGAGCCGGGCCGGCACGCCACCGACGTGGTGTGCGGGCGGGACTTCGTACCCGACGGCACGATCGAGGCCGCCGAGGTGCGGCCCGGCGACCCCTGCCCGGCCTGCGCCGACGGCGAGCTGACCATCCGGCGGGGCATCGAGGTCGGGCACATCTTCCAGCTCGGACGCCGCTACACCGACGCGTTCGCGGTCGACGTGCTCGGCCCCGAGGGCAAGCCG
Source organism: Micromonospora sp. CA-248089 (assembly GCF_050948515.1). Taxonomy (NCBI): domain Bacteria; kingdom Bacillati; phylum Actinomycetota; class Actinomycetes; order Micromonosporales; family Micromonosporaceae; genus Micromonospora; species Micromonospora sp. CA-248089. The sequence continues at coordinate 33,555 of NZ_CP192016.1, read as the reverse complement.
GTCCGGCCCACCATGGGCTGCTACGGCATCGGCGTTTCCCGGGCGGTCGCCGCCGTGGCCGAGCAGCACCACGACGACCGAGGGCTGGTCTGGCCGGCCGCTGTGGCGCCGTGCGACGTACACCTGGTCGCCGCCGGGAAGGGGCCGCAACTCGACGCGGCGCTCGACCTCGGCGGGCGCCTCGCCGCCGCCGGCCTGCGCGTGCTGGTCGACGACCGCACGCACGTGTCCGCCGGGGTGAAGTTCACCGACGCCGAGCTGATCGGCGTCCCGCGCGCCGTCGTGGTCGGCCGTCGCCTGGCTGACGGGTACGTGGAACTGCGCGACCGGGCCACCGGCGAGCGCACCGAGCTACCGGTGGAGGCCATCGTGGAGCGCCTGCGCGCCGATGTGGGCGCGACGCGCCGCGACGGGGTGTAGCGAACGCGCCACCGGGTACCGCAAACGGATCGACCGAGGCGTTCGGAGGCTCTCATGTACCGCGTCAGTGACGTGATGACCAGGCAGGTGATCTACCTCTCGGCGGAGACCCCGCTGGACGAGGCGGCCCGGGTGATGAAGGAGTCGGACATCGGCGACGTGGTGGTGACCGACGGCGCCACGCTGGCCGGCATGCTGACCGACCGCGACATCGTGGTGCGGGCGGTGGCCGAGCGGGCCGACCCCGGCACCACCACGATCGGCTCGATCATCACCCGCGAGGTGGTGATGATCGAGCAGCACTGCACGGCGAGCGAGGCGGCGGCGCTGATGCGCGAGCGCAACATCCGCCGGGTGCTGGTGTGCGACAGCGACCGCAAGCTCGTCGGCATCGTCTCCCTCGGCGACCTCGCCATGCAGCTCGACCCCCAGTCGGCGCTCAGCGACATCAGCGAGGCCGCGCCGAACGTGTGAGTGCGGGCCCCGCACGCCTGCGGCGGGGCCCCGCCCGGCACCGCCGGGTGACGACGCGCCACGGCGGATAGCCTCGACCCATGCCCGAGATGCCGACCAAGCTGGCCGAGATCGTCGACGAGTTCGCCGCCGCGCCCCGCGACGTCGTCCTGGAGATGCTGCTGGAGTTCGCGGACGTGATCCCGCCCCTGCCCGAGGGTGTGAACCGGGAGGAGCTGGAGCAGGTCCCCGAGTGCCAGACCGCGTTCTTCCTGCGCGCCGAGGTGAACGCCGACAAGACGGTGAGCACTGTCTTCGACTGCCCGCCGGAGGCGCCCACCACCCGGGCGTTCGCCGGCATCCTCGCCGAAGGGCTGGCCGGGGCGAGCGCCGAGGAGGTGCTCGCCGTACCGGACGACCTGTACCAGCGGATGGGCCTGGCGCAGGCGATCAGCCCGCTGCGGGTACGCGGCGGCACCGCCATCCTGGCCCGGCTCAAGCGCCAGGTCCGGGAACAGATCTCCTGACCCGCGGGTTGTCGCTGGTCATGGACATCGAGATCTACGCCGACGTGGTCTGCCCCTGGTGCTGGATCGGCAAGCGCCGACTGGAACAGGCTCTGGAGTCGTACGACGGCGAGGTGACTGTCCGGTTCCGGCCGTTCCAGCTGGACCCGACGCCGGTCACCGAGCCGAAGCCGCTGCTGGAGGCGCTCGGCGACAAGTTCGGCGGCCGGGACAAGGCCGAGGGCATGGCCGCGCACGTCACCGGCGTCGCCGCGGGCGCGGGTCTCGACCTGCGGTTCGACCGGGCGGTGGCCGCGAACACGTTCGACGCGCACCGGCTGGTGCGTTTCGCCACCGAGCACGGGCGCTCCGCCGAGATGGTCGAGCGGCTCTACCGGGCGCACTTCCACGACGGCGTCGACGTCGGCTCGATCGACGCGCTGGTCACGCTGGCCGGCGAGGCCGGGCTGGACGAGACCGAGGCGCGGCAGTACCTGGAGTCGAACCTGGGCCGCCGGGAGGTCGCCGCCGACCTGAGCACCGCGCACCAGCTCGGCGTCTCCAGCGTGCCGACGTTCGTGCTGGCCGGGAAGTACGCGGTCACCGGTGCGCAGGAGCCGGAGACGCTGCTGGCCGCGCTGCGCGAGGTGGCGCAGCGCGAAGCGGCAGCCTGATGTTTCACGTGGAACAAGATCGATGTGGATGAGGACCTAGGCCGGCTTGGCCAGGTCCTCCACCACCCTCGCCCCGGGCAGCGCGCCGAGCGCCGGCCCGGGCAGGGCGATCTTGCTGTGCCGTACGCCCGATCCGATGATCACGTGCGGTGTGGCGATCACCCGGGAGTCGACGAGGATCGGCCAGTCCGCCGGCAGGCCGATCGGCGTGATGCCGCCGTACTCCATGCCGCTGCGCTCGACCGCCTCGGCCATCGGCGCGAAGCTCGCCTTGCGCACGTCGAGCAGCTTGCGGACCACGCCGTTCACGTCAGCGCGGGTGGTGGCGAGCACGACACAGGCCGCGTACCGGGTCTCGCCGCCACGCTTGCCGGCGACCACCACGCAGTTGGCCGACTCCTCCAGCCCCACCTCGTACGCCTCACAGAAGGCAGCGGTGTCGGCCAGGTCGGCGTCGATCGGGGCGACCAGCACCTCGTCCACGTCCACCGGAGCCTCGGCCGGCCACTCCTGCAGCGCCGCGGCGACCGGCGGGGCCAGCAGGTCGAGCCGCGTGCGGGCCGGCTCCGTCTTCAGCGTCCCCATCATGCCGCGATCCTCGCACCCACCCGGCGGATCGACCGGCCGGACCCCGCCCCCGCCCTTCAGTTGGGATTGGTGAGGAACGCGTTCTCCTGGGCGAAGTCCCGGTTCTCGGTGGTGGTGAGCTGCCGGCGGCGCAGCACCTCGGGACGGTTCGCCTCGGCGTCCTCGATGCCGTGCCGGACGCCGACCCGGATCACGCCGTAGAGGAAGACGAAACCGAAGACGTAGAGGAGCACTGTGGCGACGAAGACCAGCATGCGGTCACCGTAGGCCGGTGCGGACCCGACCGGTTCTCATCTTCCGCCGGTTCCCCCGTACGTGTCCGCCAGGTAGTCGGCCCAGGTCCGGCTGCCGGTCGGCGTGGCGGTCGTGGTGAGCCCACCCGCACGCAGTTCCCGCCCGAGCCGGCCGGGGATCCGGACCGGCAGCAGCGGACGGCGGACCCGCCGGGCCGCCAGCCAGGCGCGGGCCGCGTCGTCGTAGCGCAGCACCTCCGGTCCGCCGAAGTCCTCCACCCGGTGCGACGGCCCAGCCAGCAGCAGCACCGCGAGCCGGTCCGCGACGTCGACCGGGTCGACCGGCTGGGCGAGCACGGCCCGGTCCCCGATCACCGGGCCGAGCCGGCTCGCGCCGCTCAGCAGCCCTTCCAGGAATTCCGGGAACTGGGTCGCCCGCAGCACGCTCCACGGCACCGGCCCGGCGGCCACCACCTGCTCGGCCGCGAGCTTGTGCCGGTAGTAGGCCAGCGGCACCCGGTCGACGCCGACGATCGAGACGAACACCAGGTGACGCACCCCGGCGTGACCCGCGGCCACCGCCAGGCGGCGGGTGCCGAGCACGTCGACGTCGTGGGTGCGCCGGTTGGGCGACGAGGCCAGGTGCAGCACCGCGTCCACCTCGGCGACCGCTTCGGCCAGCCCGGCGCCGGTGGCCAGATCGGCGCTCACCCATTCGACCCCGTCTCCGGTACGCGGCCGGCGGCTGACCGCCCGCAGCGTGAAGCCCTCGTCCCGCAGACGCGGCACCGCCACCCGCCCGAGCCGTCCGGTCGCCCCGGTCACCAGTACCCGCATCGCCACTCCTCCCGCACACGCGCAGCCGCCACACCGCGGCTCCACGGTGGGACGGGACGCCGACCCGGATCGTGACAGCTACCCGCTCGACGCCACCCCACCCGATCCTGCGCCACCCGACGGCCCTCACGACCCGGATCGCTCCACCCGCCGCCCACCGGCCTTCCGCTGCACCCACCCGCCCCCCACCAAGTTGACCAAGGAGTTTGTGTCGGATGACGGCCCTTCGCCGGACACAAACTCCTTGATCAACGGCAGAGGCACGGGCGGGCGCCGGGCGGGCGAGTGGGCCGAGGGTGGGCGGGGTGGGTCAGGGGGTGGGGCGGGGGACCACGCGGCCGGCCACGACCAGGCCGAGCAGGCCGCAGGCGGCTGCGACGGCCAGCGTGGTCGCGTAACCGGCCGGGCCGGGGGACGCACCGGCGGCCAGGACCGCACCGGTGAGCGCCAGCACGGTGGCGGCGGCGAGCGAGTCGCCCAACTGCAGCGCGGAGCTGTTGCGGCCCTGCTCGGCCGGGGCGGACTGCTCCAGGGTGAGCACCGACAGCGACGGATAGAGCAGCCCCATGCCCAGCCCGGCCACCGACCAGCTCAGCACGGCCGGCAGCACCGGCAGGCCGGGCACCAGCGCCGACGCCACGCCCGCCGTACCGATCGTGATGCAGGCCAGCCCGGCCCGGGGCAGCGTCGCCGCCGAGCGGGGCGAGCCGATGCGGCCCTGGATCCACGAGCCCACCGACCAGGACAACGCGCCGACGGTCAGCACCAGGCCGGCGCCGGTTGGCGAGAAACCGCGCTCCCGGGACAGCATCAGCGGGATCACCACCTCAGCGGCCACGAACGCCGCCGACGCCAGCGCGCGCAACCCGATCACCGTCGGCAGTCCCCGTGCCGCGCGCAGGAAACCGGCCGGCAGCAGGTGCGGTACGCAGACGAGCAGCCCGGCCAGCGCTGCGGCGATCAGGCCGGCGGCGAGAACGCCGCGCTGCTGCCCCCCGTAGTGCAGCAGTGCGGCGCTCGCCCCCGCCCCGCAGGCCCAGCCGATCCGGGCCAGGGCGCCGGCCGGCGGCCGGGTCGCCACGGTGGCGGTCAGCGCGCGCAGTCCCGGCTGGACCAGCAGCGCCGCCGGGATCGCCACCGCCGGCACCGCAAGGAACACCCATCGCCAGCCCAGGTGTTCCACGATCAGCCCGGCCAGCGCCGGGCCGACGAGCGACGGCACCACCCAGGCCGCGGCGAACGCGGCGAAGATCCGCCGCCGCAACTGCTCCGGGTACGCCTGACCGACGACCACGTACAGCGCCACCGAGACCAGTCCGGAGCCGAAGCCCTGCACCACCCGCCCGACGACCAGCACCTCCATGGTCGTCGCGGCGCCGGCCACCACCAGCCCGGCGACGAACCAGACGACCCCGTGCCACATGGCCTGGCGTGGTCCGCGCGCGTCGCACCAGATGCCGGAGGCGACCATCGCCACCACGCCGGAGGCGAACGGGCCGCCGAACGCCAGCGCGTACAGGCCGAGTCCGTCGAGGCTGCGCGCCACGGTCGGCATGGCGGTCCCCACCGCCAGCGCCTCGAACGCGAGCAGGGACACCAGGGCGACACTGCCCACAGTCATCGCCCGCAGGCGCGGCGACCAGAGGTCGACGGGTGGATCAGCCGGTACGGCGGTGGCGCTGGTCATGGCGTTCAGCCTGGGACCTCACCCCTGGTTGAGGTCAACTGTGGCGCGCGTCTCGTCCGGTGCAAGCGGCGGCGCACGCCCGGAAACTTCTGCCGTCGGGGTGGCATGACGGACGCCGCGCCGGGAAGTCGGGCCGCCGGGACGAGACCGGGAGGCGAGATGACGCTGGGACGGTTCGCCGGCCTCCTGCTGTCACCGACTGTCGTACCGGAAGCCGCCGCGCGTGTCGCGCGTACCGTCGGCTCGGCCCTGCCCACTGACGCCGTGCCGGCCCGGGTCAGCGAGGTGGCGGGCAGCGTCGGTACGGCCGCGGCCCGGCTGGCCCGCCTCACCGGACTGACCAGCCGCCGGGTGTGGTCGCAGGACGGCCGCCACCACATCGAGGTGCACGGTGTCTGCCAGGACGGCGGCGACCGGCTGGCCCGTCAGGTCGAGGCGGCGCTGGAGTCGATGCCGGGGGTGACCTGGGCGCGGGTGAACGCGCCGTCGGGCCGGGTGGTGGTGGCGACCGGTGAACCGGCGCCGAAGCTGCGCGACCTGATCGCCACTGTGGCGCGCGTCGAGCGGACCTGCCCGTACGAGCCGGACCCGGAGATCGAGCCACCGCAGCCGCCCGAGGACGGACCGCGTACCGCGCGGACGTTCGGTGCGCTGCTGTCCGACGTGCTCGGGCTGAGCATCTCCGCGGCTACCCGGGTGCTGCCGCTCACCCCCATTCCGGCCGAGGTCGCCGGGCTGCTCGGCGCGGTCGACCTGCACCCGAAGCTGCACGCGCTGGCCGGTCTGGGCATCCGCGCGGACCCGCGCGCCGAGGTGCTGTTCCCGCTGGCCGAGGCGGTGGTGCAGGGCCTGACCGGCGGCTGGGCCGGCATCGTGCTGGACGGCGCGCAGCGCGTGGTGCAGTGGGGCGAGGGTGCCGCGCAACTGGCCGCGTGGCGACGGGCCGAGCCGCACCTGACCGGTGACCCGGAGCGGGCGGTGGCCCGGGTGCCGGACGGCGAACGGCCCTGCCCGGTGCCGGACGGTCAGCCCGAGCGGTACGCCAAGCGGGTACTTCCGGCCGGCGCGGTCGCCGGGGCGGCGGCGCTGCCGGTGCTGGGGCCGAAGCGGGCCGCCGCGCTGGCGCTGTCGTCGCTGCCGAAGGCGCCCGGCTCCGGCCGCGAGGGGTACGGCGCGCAGCTCGGCCGGATGCTCGCCCGGCGTGGCGTGATCGCGATGGACCGCAGCGTGCTGCGGGAGCTGGACCGGATCGACACGGTGGTGCTCGACGCGGCGGTGCTCGGGTCGGACCGGGGCGTCCTGGCCGACCTCGCGCCGCTGGCCGACGCCGACACCGGGCAGGTCGCCGCCCGGGCGTTCGCGTTGTTCGACCCGGCCGAGCCGGACGCCGTACGCGCCGCCGACGGCTGGCGGATCGGCCCGCTCGACCGGCTCGGCGCCGACGATCCCGGGGACACGCCGGACAGCGCCCGGCTGCGCGCCGACGGTGGACGGCTGCTCGGGCTGGCCGAGAACGGCCGGCTGGCCGCCGTCCTGCGGGTCGAGCCGGAGCCCGCGCCCGGCGTGGACGCGCTCGCGTCGGCCGCCCGGCAGGCGGGCCTGCGGCTCGTGGTCGGCGGCGCGGACGACGGCCGCTACGACTTCGCCGACCTGCTCGTACCCGGCGGCCCCGATCTCGCCGACTCGGTGCACGACCTGCAACGCGAGGGCGCGACGGTGATGGTGGTCTCCGGTGAGCGGTCGGCACTCGCCGCGTCGGACTGCGGCGTCGGCGTGTACGGCCCGGACGACCTGCCGCCGTGGGGCGCGCACCTGCTGGTCGGTGACGACCTGCGGGTACCCGCACTGCTCATCGACGCCGCCGGGGTGGCCCGCCGGATGACCGCGCAGAACGTCCGGATCTCCATGGCCGGCAGCGGGCTCGGCGCGCTCGCCGCGTTCACCGCCGACCGGCGACGGCTGCCCCGCCCGACCCTGGCGGCGGTGAACGGCGCGGCGGCGCTCGCGTTCGCGCACGGCGTGTTCCGGGCGCACCGGCTGCCGGACCGGACCGGCGCACCGATGCCCTCGCTCACCGCGTGGCATCTCATGCCGGTGCAGACCGTCCTGGACCAGCTCGCCACCGACCCGTCCGGGCTGGCCGAGGACGAGGCGGCCCGGCGCCGGCGCGTCGAGGTCGGGGACGAGCACGGTCCGGCCGGGCTGCTCCGCGCGTTCGTGGAGGAGCTGTCCAATCCGCTCACCCCGGTGCTGGCCGCCGGTGCGGTGCTCTCCGCCGCGTTCGGCTCGCTGGTCGACGCCGCGCTGGTGGGTGGCGTGGTGGGCGGGTCCGCCCTGGTCGGCGCCGTGCACCAGCGCAACACCGAACGGTCCCTGGCCGAGCTGCTGTCCCGCTCGGCGGTCACCGCCCGGGTGCTGCGCGACGGCACCGAGCGGGTGGTCCCCGCCGAGGAGCTGGTACGCGGCGACGTGATCACCGTCAGTTCCGGGGACGCCGTACCGGCCGACTGCCGGGTGCTGACGAGCGACGGGCTGGAGGCCGACGAGTCGTCCCTGACCGGCGAGTCGCTGCCGGTGGCGAAGAGCCCGGAACCGGTGGTGGCGGCGGCCATCGCCGAACGGCACTCAATGCTGTTCGAGGGCACCACTGTCGCCGCCGGACTCGGCACCGCGGTGGTGGTGGCGACCGGTGCGGAGACCGAGGCCGGGCGGAGCCTCGCCATGGCCCGGCAGGCCCCGCCCGCCAGTGGCGTGGAGGCCCGGCTCGGCAAGCTGACCAGCAGTGCCGTACCCCTGGCGGCCGCCTCGGCGATCGCGGTCGCAGGGGCGGGGCTGCTTCGGGGCGTACCCCTTGCCGAAACGGCGGCGACCGCCGCGAACCTGGCCGTGGCGTCGGTGCCGGAGGGGTTGCCGTTCCTGGTCAGTGCCGCGCAGCTGGCGGCGGCGCGGCGGCTGGCCGAGCACGGCGCCCTGGTCCGCAACCCCCGGACCATCGAGGCCTTGGGCCGGGTCGACGTGCTCTGCTTCGACAAGACCGGCACGCTCACCGAGGGCAAGCTGCTGCTGGCGGGGGTGGGTACCGGTGACGGCCGGTACGCCGTGCTGGACGAACTGGACGAGTCGCTCCGGTCGACGCTGGGCGCCGCAGTGCGGGCCACCCCGTCCGCCGCCGACCCGGACGAGTTGCCGCAGCAGACCGACCGGGCGGTACGCCACGGCGCGGACGCCGCCGGGGTGGACGAGCGGACCGGCGCGACGGACTGGACCGCCACGGCCGGGCTGCCGTTCGAGCCGTCCCGGGGCTACAGCGCCGCTGTCGGCCGCACCGCCGGCGGGCTGCTGCTGAGCGTGAAGGGCGCCCCCGAGTCGGTGCTGCCGCGCTGCGCGTCCCGGCGCACCGCCGAAGGCGACCGGCCGCTCGACGCGGCCGGACGCGAGGAGGTGCAGGCCATGCTGTCCGGGCGGGCCGGCGCCGGGCACCGCATCCTCGCCGTGGCCGAGTGCCCGGTCTCCAGCGAGCAGGTAAGCGACGAGCAGGTCGACGGGCTGGTCTTCGTGGGTTTCCTGACGCTCGCCGACGGGGTGCGGGACAGCGCCCGGCCGGCGGTGGCCCGGATCCGGGCCGCGGGCGTGCACACCGTCATGATCACCGGCGACCACCCGGCCACGGCCGAGGCGATCGCCGCCACGATCAGCCCGGACGACGGCGGGCAGCGCGTGGTCACCGCCAGCGACCTGGACCGGCTGGACGACGCCGCGCTCGCCGAGCGCCTGATGGCCACCGACGTGGTGGCGCGCTGCACGCCCGCCCACAAGGTACGGATCATCCAGGCGTTGCAGCGCCAGGACCGCACCGTCGCGATGACCGGTGACGGCGCCAACGACGCCCCGGCGATCCGGCTGGCCGACGTCGGCATCGCGCTCGGTCAGCGCGGCACTCCCGCCGCCCGCGCCGCCGCCGACCTGGTGGTCACCGACGACCGGCTGGAGACGATCATCGCCACGCTGGTCGAGGGGCGGGCCATGTGGTCGTCCGTCCGGCACGCGCTGAGCATCCTGGTCGGCGGCAACCTCGGCGAGATCGCGTTCAGCGTGCTGACCGCCGCCGCGACCGGCCGGTCCGCCCTCACCGGCCGGCAACTGCTGCTGGTCAACCTGCTCACCGACCTGGCGCCCGCGCTCGCCATCGCGGTCCGCCCGCCGGCCGACGACAGCGCCGACCATCTGCTGCGGGAGGGGCCGGACTCCTCACTCGGCGTCACCATGACCCGGGAGATCGGGCTGCGCGCGGCGGCGACCACGCTGGGCGCGACCGCCGGCTGGACGATCGCCAGGTGGACCGGCACCCAGCGGCGGGCCGGCACCGTCGCGCTGGCCTCGCTGATCGGCACGCAGCTCGGGCAGACAGTGCTGGCCGGCGGCACCAGCCCCAGCGTGCTCGTCGCCACCGCCGCGTCGGTGGGCGTGCTCGTGGCGGTGGTGCAGACGCCCGGGGTCAGCCAGTTCTTCGGCTGCACCCCGCTCGGCCCGGTGGGCTGGACCATCGCCACCGGCTCGGCGCTCGGCGCGACGTTCGCCAACGGCGCGCTGACCAAGCTGGTGGACCGTCTGCCGCAGCCCGGCTCGCATCCGCGCCCCGACGCCGACCAGTCCTAGCGCCAGGTGGCGGCGGCGCGGCGCAGCCGGTCGTTTATCGCCCGGCCCACGCCGGTCTCCGGTACCGGCTCGGCGACGATTTCGGTCACCCCGGCCGCGTCGAGCCGGTGCAGCGCGTCGAACAGGCGCGCCGCCGCCGCCGTCACGTCGCCGTCGGGCGACAGCACCTCCACCGCCGCCCAGTCGCCGTCCGCCGGTGGTTCCCGGAAGGCCAGGAAGCCCCGCCGGCCTTCGCCGGGCTCGGTCGCCGCGCCCAACCGCAAGGGGGTACGCGGGGCGTAGTGCGCGGCCAGCGTCCCGGGCGCGACCGGCTGACCGGAGCTGCCCTGGCGCACCTCGACCGGGCCGACCGCCTCGACGAGCGCCTCGATCGGCAGCGCGCCCAGCCGCAGCACCACCGGCCGGTCACCGCGGGCGTCCACGATCGTCGACTCGATGCCGCACCGGGTGGGCCCACCGTCGAGCACGACGTCCACCGCGCCGCCCAGTCCGGCCACCACGTGCTCGGCGCGGGTGGGGCTGAGCTGACCGAAACGGTTGGCGCTCGGCGCCGCCACCGGCACGCCGGCGGCGGCGATCAGCGCCCGCGCCGACGGCTCGTCCGGTACGCGTACCGCCATGGTGTCCAGGCCGGAGGTGACGATCGGCGGGATGATCTCCGGCCGGTCCACGATCAGGGTGAGCGGGCCGGGCCAGAACCGCTTCGCCAGTTCGGCCACCGCCGCGGGCACCTCGCCCACGAGCGCGGCCAGGTCGGCGGCGTCGGCCAGGTGGCTGATCAGCGGGTCGAAGCTGGGCCGGGCCTTCGCCTCGAAGATCCGCGCGGCGGCCCGGGCGTCGAGCGCGTTCGCGCCGAGCCCGTAGACCGTCTCGGTGGGGAAGGCGACCAGCCCGCCGGCGCGCAGGACGGCGGCTGCCTCGTCGATGCCGCTCTCTGCCGGCAGGACGCGCGGGGATCCGGTGCTCACGCGTCCGACGCTAGCCTGCCCGGGGCGCCGCCCCGGCACGACCCTGCCGTCCGGTGCGTCCGTCAGTCGCGCGGGTCCGTGTCGGGGAGCGTGGGCGCGTCGGTCGGGTAGAGACCGGCGGCGAAGCCGTACACCTGGTCCCCGGCTCGGGGGATCTGCGCGAACCGCCGGGCCAGCGCCTGCACCTCGGCCCAGAACTCGCGCACGTCCTCGATCGGGATGCGCGCGTGCACGAGCGTGCACCGCAGCTCGTCGGCGGCGTGTGCGGCGGCCGCTTCGGCTGCTGCCTCGGCGAGCCCGTTGATCCGGGACACCACCTGCTTGTCCTCCGCGCGGGTGAGCGCACCGACGTAGTAGGTGCGGGCCACCCGCCCGTAGAAGCGCTCCTCGATGGCGCGTACCCGCCGGGTCCGCACCACGCGCAGCAGACCGGCGTCCACCAGTTGGTTCACGTGGTACGCCACGCTGCTCTTGGGCCGGTCGACGGCGCGGGCCATCTCGTTCACCGTGGCGGCGCGCTCCAGGAGCAGTTCGAGCAGCGTGCTCCGCAGGGGGTCGGCGAGCGCACGCAGCTGCTCCGGAGCGGTGACCACGAGCAGATCGTCGAGGTCGTAGTCCGGGACTCGCTCATTGACCGACATTTCTCGACCGTTCTAAGATTCTGGTTCGTTCGATAACTCTGGTCTGACAACTCAGGAGTGTAGTGATGGCCGAGATCGTGCTCTTCCACCACATTCAAGGGCTCACGGACGGCGTCCGCGCCCTCGCCGACTCCCTCCGGTCCGGCGGGCACACCGTGCACGTCCCCGACTTATTCGACGGCGAACGGCCCCGCACCATCTCCGACGGCGCCGCGCTCACCAAGCAGATCGGCGGCGACGTCCTCGACCAGCGCGCCGACGCGTACGTCGCCGGGATGCCCGCCGATCTCGTCTACGCGGGCGTCTCCTGGGGCGCCGCCATCGCCCAGCGGCTCGCCCAGACCCGGGCCGGCGCCCGGGCTGCCCTGCTCTACGAGGCCTGCCTGCCGGTGACCGGCGAATGGGCGATCGGCCCCTGGCCCGACGGGGTGGCGGTGCAGGTGCACGGCATGGAGCAGGACCCGTTCTTCGGTCTGGAAGGCGACGTGGACGCCGCCCGCGAGCTGGTGTCCATCGTCGGTCCCGAGCGCGGCGAGCTGTACGTCTACCCCGGCGATCGGCACCTGTTCACCGACAGCTCGCTGCCCTCGTACGACCCGGAGGCGACAGCGCTGGTGGTGAGCCGCAGCCACGAACTGCTCGACCGGCTCGGCTGACGCGCCTACCCGTCACCGCGCAGCCGCGCCAACTCGGCCGCGTACTCGGCGTCGGTCAGCACCCCACGCTCGTACTGTCTGGTGAGCGCGTGGATGTCGCGCCGCTGGGCGGCGCTCGGAGCGGGCCGCCGGACCTGCTCCGGCGGGTCCGGACGGCCGGCGCGGACCGGATCCGGGCTCGCCGGACCGCGCTGCTCCGCGGGCCGGGCATTCCGGTGGCACTCCCGCAGGTTCGCGAGGATCTCGTCGTAGTGCTCCGGCCAGGTGACCAGCCGGGTCAGCTCCAGGCGGAACGGCCGGACGATGGCGCCGGACTGGATCGGCGTCTGCACCGGCTCGCCGTCGATCCGCTCGATGACGATCGCGTCGCGTCCCATGTCCAGACCCGCTATCGAAGCCGTACCGCTGTGGATCTCCACGACCGACGCCCACGGCACTGTGGTCGTGCGGAGCAGCGAGCGCGCGCGTACGCCGACGGGGCTCACCCAGACGCCGAGCATCGCGCGGCGGACCGCGACGGCGAGGACGCCGGCGTTCCACACTCCGAGGACCACCGCCTCCCCTTCCAGGAGTCTGCCGCTGCGGAACCCGAACACGATGAGCACGAAGAAGCCGACCGCCAGCCCCGCCACGACCATGAAGCCGGAGGTGGTCAGGTCCAACGCGTACGGGCGCCGCCACACCGTCATGCCGTCAGAGTGACCGATCGTGTCCAGCGGTTCCGCGTGGAGTCAACGCCCTCGCGCCAACTCCGCGACCTCGGCGAGGCTCGCGACCCGGTCGCACTCGTCGTCGGTCAACGTGTTGACGAGTGCCTTGGCGGCCTGGGCCTGGGGAGTCGTCGGTAGGGCACCGGCCAGCAGGTCCGGCAGGACCAGCTCGTAGCCGACCCGTGCCCGGGGTGAGTAGCGGTGGCGGCTGCGAGTCACCGCCGTGGCGACGCGCAGCGCGTGCTCGTTGCCGGGCGGCACGTGCGGGCGGTCGCGCTCGCGGGCGCCGAACCGCATGCGGTGGCGGAATTCGCACGTCTCACACGTCGCCGGTCCGGCGGTCAGCCGTGCCCCGCAATCCGGGCAGGTCAGCCGGTCCACCGCGCCGTCCACGGTCCGCCAGTCGTACGCCCCGGGGTCGTCGACGACGAGCCAGGCAAGCTCTCGCTCCTCTGGCGAATCCGGCGCCACGTCCAGCTCACCGCGCAGCCGCGCCCAGGCGTCCCGGATCTCGTCCTCCAGGCGCTCCACCGCGGCGGACAGCGCCGGGCTGCGCCACGGTCCCTCCACTGCAACCCGCTACCGGTACTGTGCGATCTGGATCAGGTTGCCGCAGGTGTCGTCGAACACCGCGGTGGTCACCGGTCCCATGTCGACCGGCTCCTGGGTGAACAGCACGCCGAGGCTCCGCAGCCGGTCGTGCTCGGCGGCCACGTCGTCCACCGCGAACTGCGTCAGCGGGATCCCGTCGCCCGCGAGCGCCTCCTTGAACGCCTTGGCGGCCGGGTGCGCGTCGGGCTCCAGCAGCAGCTCCACGCCGTCCGGGGCGTCGGGCGAGACCACAGTCAGCCAGCGGTACTCCCCGGTCGGCACGTCGGTCTTCTTCACAAAGCCCAGCACCTCGGTGTAGAAGCGCAACGCCTTGGCCTGGTCGTCGACGTACACGCTGGTGAGGTTGATTCTCATGGGTTCTCCTGGGTGGGTGCGTCGGGCCTGAGCCATCGCTCGGCGATGGACCGCAGCGGCCGGGTGTCGAGGTGGTGGAACTTGTAGCGACCCTGCCGCCGCGTGACGACGAGGCCGGCGGCCTCCAGGACGTCGAGGTGCTGCGAGATCGCCTGCCGGGACGAGCCGACCTGGTGCTTCGTGGCCAGCCGGCCGCAGATCTCGAACAGGGTCTGACCGTCGCGCTCGGTCAGCTCGTCGAGGATCAGGCGGCGCGTGGAATCGGCCAGCGCCTGGTACAGATCGCCCACGTCACCCACCATAAGCAAGTAACGGCTTGCCTATCAAGAGTGTTGCCCGCATCGGAGGACGTCATGCCCGGATACATCCTCACCGGCGCCCCCGGCTCCGGTAAGACAGCGATCCTGCGCCGGTTGGAGATCGACGGTCACCCCGTCGTGGAGGAGGCCGCGACCGACGTGATCGCCCTTCAGCAAGCGCTCGGGCGGCCCGAGCCGTGGCGGGAGCCGGACTTCGCCGAGCAGGTGCTGGATCTCCAGCGGAGACGTCGGCGCCGAGCCGAGATGTCCGGCGGCGACGTGGTGTTCCACGACCGCTCGCCCGTCTGCACGCTCGCGTTGTGCCGCCACCTGGGGCTGACGCCGCCACCCGCGCTGGTCGACGAGATCGAGCGCATGACGACCGAGCGAACCGTCTTCTTCGTACGGAATCAAGGCTTCGTCGAGTCGACAGCCGCGCGTCGGATCAGCTTCGAGGAGTCACTCGTCTTCGAACGGATTCACGAGCTGACCTATCGCGAGGCCGGATTCGACCTCGTCGACGTGCCGGCGGGCCCACTGGCCAACCGGGTGGCAGCGATAAAAGAGGTAGTTGATCGACTGCGTCGTTAGCGCAATCAATGCCCCTTGCCTTTCGGACCGACGCCGGTAACATCTGCATGTTTTGATCTACACGGGGAGGAAAGTCCACATGCAATGGAAGATTCCGGCCGGTGCCCTGGTGGCGCTGGCCTTTTTGATTCCGGCGGCGCCGGCGGCGGCGCAAACCGCAGCGCCCGGGCTCAACGAGTCCTGCCAGACGGTCGAACGCAAGGTGTACAAGGACTTCCGCGAACTTGTCACCATCGATCTGGACAACGCCACCGTTGCCGAACTGCGGCTGCTGGCGTACCGGCTGCTGGACGAGGCGCAGGCCGAATCGTTGCCCGTTCTGCCGGGCGAGATCGAGGAGCGACTGAAGGGCACCTCGGACGACCTTCGCGCCTACCTCAAGAACGTGCAGGATCGCTGGGCGACGGCCCTGCGCGTCAGGATCGGCCAGACGATGACGGGCGCCGGCCCCAACGTGCGGGCCGCCGCGCAGAAGGTGCTCGACAGCCCGTCCGTCGAGGCCTACCTCGCCTACCTGAACATCGGCCTGTACGAGGCTCGTGCGCTCGACTGCGCGTCCCAGCCGACGGCGACTCCGACGCCGTCTCAGCCCACGAGCACGCCGACCGCGACGCCCAGCGCCACGTCGACAGTCGTACCGCCGGTCACCCCCTCCGCGGGCGTGGGCGCGCCCGGCGGTGACGGTGGTGGCGAGGGCGGCGGGCTGCCCGTGACCGGCGCCGACACCGCGACCGTGGCCGGCATCGGCGGGGCGCTCCTGCTCATCGGCGGCGCCAGCTACGTCATCGGACGCCGACGTCGTTCCCGCTTCGTCGCATAGTTCCCTGTGGCGCGCCCAGCTCGATGCCTCATCGGGCTGGGCGCGCCGCGTTTTCCGGGTCGGGCAGAAGCACGTCGACCTCGCCGTCGACCTCGCCGGCTTCGCACGGGCGATGATCGCGATCGACCCGATGGTCGGGCCGGTCAAGGAGGGCATCCAGCGCGGCGTACCCCTGGCGCAGTGCGACGAACTGACCCGCCGGTCGATCGCGGAGCTGGCGACCGGATCGACGGCCGGGCCGTGACCGGCGGAGGACGACCCTGTGAGAACCTGTCGCGATGTCGCGTGCCCGCCTGGCGCTCACCGCCGGGGTTCTCCTGCTCGTCGCCTCCTGCATGCTGCCGTGTCTGCCGTTCCTGGACCTGTCCGGCATCTCGATGCCCTACCAGGATCCGACCCCCGAGATGCTGGAGAAGCAAGCCGCCGACATCGCCGCAGCCGAACGCAGACTGGCCATTTACGCGGCCGTCGCCGGCGCACTCGCCGTCATCGGCCTGGCAGCCGTCGTCTACGCCTTCACGCACCGACGGTCCCGTAAGGCCGGTCAAGGAAGCTAGATCCTCCGTCGGCTGATCGACGACTCCTGCGCCTCGCACATATGTACGATGTGCGGCCTTCGAAATTTTGACCTAGCGTGGCGACCGCCGCCGCGCCATTGGCCGTGGATTCGCGGCGGCGGTCTATTGCCCATCCCAGGTATTCGAGAAGGAGCAACGTGACAATCCTAGTAACCGGGGCGACCGGCAACGTGGGCCGCCAGGTGGTGTCCCGACTGGTCCGGGCCGGACGAACGGTGCGGGCGATGACCCGCCGGCCCCAGACGGGCCTGCTGCCGCACGGGGTCGAGGTGGTCCAGGGAGACTTCGAACGTCCCGAGACCTGGCGCGCGGCGCTGGACGGCGCGCAGGCCGTTTACCTTTTCCCCTTCGTCTACGGCGCGGCCGACAACGGTTTCCTCAACGAGGCGGTGAAGACCGGCGTCACCCGGTTCGTCGTGCATTCCGCGGCGGCGGCCGGGTTCCCACCCGGAACCGGCGGCGACGGCGTACTCGGGCGGCATCTGACCGAGGAGCGGGAAGCGCATCGCGGGCTGGAACTGCTTGTGGAGGCCACCGGCGCCGAGTGGACCCACGTGCGGCCCGGGCTGCTTGCCGTCAACGCGCTGCGGTGGGCCCACCGGATCCGGACCGAGCGGGTGGTGCGCGAGCCGTACGCCGGCGCCGGCTACCCGGTGGTCCACGAGGCCGACGTCGCCGACGTGGCGGTCGCGGCGCTGCTGACCGACAACCACATCGGTGCCGCTCACACCGTCACCGGCCCGGCGAAGGTCTCGCAGGCGGAGCAGGTCGCCGCGATCGGCGCCGCCATCGGTACGCAGGTGCGGTTCGAGGAGATCGATCCGGCCGAGGCACGCACGCAGTGGCTGCGCGACGGCTACGACGAGGAGACCGCCGACTGGATGATCGCGCTGCTCGCCGACGCCGTCGACGGGACGGGCGCACTGCCGCCGACGGACACCTGTCTGCGGGTGACAGGGCGGCCACCGCGCACGTTCGCCCAATGGGCGAACGACCACGCCGCCGATTTCCGGCCCGAGGTGACGAGATGACGATCCTGGTCACTGGCGCGACAGGCATGGTCGGCCGACACGTCGTCGCCGAACTGATGAAGACCGGGCAACGGGTACGCGCGCTCACGCGGACACCGTCGGCGGCGGGCCTTCCGGCCGGAGTGGAGGTGGTCGGCGGCGACCTGACGGACCCGGCGTCCCTGGAATCGTCGCTGCGCGGCATCGAGAGGATGTACCTGTTCCCGGTCGGGCGTACGGCACGTGAGGTGGTTGCCGCCGCGAGGCAAGCCGGGGTACGGCGCATCGTCGTACTGTCCGGTGCGCTGGCCGACACCGACGACAGCGAGGACGGATACCTGGCGGTCGAGCGTGCCGTCGAGGAGTCCGGTCTGGATTGGACGCACGTGCGGCCCGGCGAGTTCGCCGCGAACTGGCTGGACTGGGCCCCCTCCATCAAGGAACGCCGGGTGGTCCGCCGCCCGTACGGCGCGGCGCTGACCCAGCCCACCCACGAGGCGGACATCGCCGCGGTCGCCGCAACGGTGCTCGTCGAGGACGGTCACGCCGGCCGGACCTACACATTCGCCGGCCCCGAAGCGCTCACCACCGTCGCGCAGGTCGACGCGATCGGCGCCGCGATCGGCACCACCGTGCGGTTCGAGGATCTGGATCCGGTCGAGGCTCGGGCCGAGTGGATCAGCGACGGTTATCCGGAGACGTTCGTCGACTGGATCTTCGCCATGTGGGCCGAGTCCACGCGTAACCCCGCGCCGACGAACCAGCAGTGGGCAGACGCCGTCCCGCGCCTGATCGGCCGACCCGCGCGGACATTCGCGCAGTGGGCCAGGGACCACGCGGCCGACTTCCGGTAGACCCTCGTGGGACCTCGTGACTTGATCGGGGCACGAGGTCCCACGCGACCGTCCACCGCATTCGCAGCCGAACGCACCGACAGAGATCACCAAAATCGGGCTGCCGCTGTCGGCGCCGGCTGTCCGGGCGTCGAAGTCGCAGCGGGTGCACCGGTGGGTATGGGACGGCGGACCGCCCGACTGCACTCGGCACCGAGATCAACGGTGGTTTCCCGGAACGGCGGACCGAACGCCGGGGTGGGCACGATGCTGGAACCGAACGGCAGTCGATCGGCTGACACGTGCGGAGGTGGCAACGCATGCCCGACGATCCCCGATACCAGCAGGCCCTCGACACCGCGGAGCGCCTCCTCGGCCAACCGTTGACCCTGCCGCTGGCCGACGGGGAACCCGCGGTCGGTCAGGACTTCCGGCGGCTGGCGACCGAGCACACCTTCGGCGACTCGTGGCCGCGACCGGGCCTGGACCTGCGGAGCCGCTGCCTGATCTCGGTGGCCGTCGCGGCGGCGCTGGGCACCCACGAGCCGCTGCGGGGGCAGTTGCGCATCGCGCTGACGTCCGGCGTGACCAAGGAGGAGATCGTCGAACTCTTCATCCACCTGGAGGCGTACGCCGGGGCGGCCCGGGCCTTCGACAGCTACCAGGTGGCCACGGCGGTCTTCGGCGAGCACCGCTGACGACGCTGCCGGCACCCGTCAACGGGTCGTGACCTGGCCGGATGATGTGGTGGAGCCCAGGGGACTCGAACCCCTAACCCCTGCCTTGCAAAGGCAGTGCTCTGCCAGTTGAGCTAGGGCCCCGTGACGGCGTTCAGCGCAGGTCGGGCGCCGTGGTCGCCTCGTGCCACAGGGCGCGCTCGTCGTTCGAGGCCTTGACCTTCTTGGCCACGACGGCGGCCACACCGACGATGCCGGCCAGGATCAGGAGCTTCTTGAACATGTGCTTGACCCCTCGCGCTCGACTGCCGTCGGACGATGTGCGGTGGGGCTAGCTGGAATCGAACCAGCGACCTCAGAGTTATCAGCTCTGCGCTCTAACCGACTGAGCTATAGCCCCGCGTAGCGACGAGCTAGGTTAACCCATCGCCTCCACCGCGCCCAAATCGGGGGTAGGTGGTGGAAGCACCCGCGCCATCTCGAACCTACCCGGACGCACGACGCCGGGGCGACCGCTTTACGCGGTGCCCCGGCGTCGGGTTGATCAGTCCCGCTCGGCGAGCGTCAGCTCGATCCCGCCGACCAGGTCGGCGCAGACGTTGTAGACGAACGCGCTGAGCGTGGCCAGCGCGGTGAACAGCACGACGTTCACCAGGCCGATCAGCGACGACGTCAGGATCACGCCCTTGGCGGTGATCCGGAAGCCACCGCCGCCCTGACCGCCGCCGGCGTTCACGAGGTCGGTCAGGCTGTCGTTGACGCTCTTGAACACACCCATCGCGTCGAGCGCCAGGTAGAGCACCGACGTCGCCACGACGACCACGATGAAGAGCACCACGGAAACCGCGAAGGCGAACTTCATCACCGACCACGGGTCGATCCGCTTCAGGTTCAGCCGGGCCCGTCGCGGTCCTCGCGACGCGGCCGAGCTGACCGAGGTACGCGCGGAGCGTACCGCCTCACCCACGCGCGCGGCCCCGACCGCCGCCGCGCCGCTGATGCCCGGCGGCAGGCCGCCGCCGTTGGCGGGCCGAGACTGACCGGCGGTGCCGGTGCCGCCCGGGCGCGAGCCGTCCGGCGAAGCCTTCGGGGCGGTGCCCAGGCCGGCGCCGATCCGCGGCTGCGTGCCGGTCGTCCCGGTGGAGGCCCGGCCGGTGGCCGGCGGCGCCTTGATCGGCTGGGTGCTCGTGGCGTTCGCGGGCTTGCCGGCCGGAGCGGCCAGGCCGTCGGCCGACGTCGGTGCGTCCACCTTGGTCTCGGCCGAATCCCGGGAACCGGAGTCCTCGGCCGGCTTGTCCGGAGGCGGGGCCATGCCGGGAGCCCGGGTGAACTTCGGGGCAGGCGCGTCGGCGGGAACCGTGGCCCGGCCCACAGCCGCGCGGCCGGTCGCTGGTGTGCCGCCCTGTGCGGCCTCCTCCTCGACCGGGGTGGCCGAGGTCCCCTTGTTCCCCGACTTCGCCTGTGTCTCCGTCATCAACTAGTCCTGTTCGTCAGGCTCGTCGGCATTGCGAGCAATCGCCACGATAGTCACGCCGTCCGGGAGGTCCATCAGCTTGACCCCCATTGTGTTCCGGTCACGCGTACGGCGTACAGGCTTCACCGGAGTCCGGATGACGCCGCCGTTGCTCGTGATGGCGAACAGCTCGTCCTCCGGATCGATCACGACCGCGCCGACCAGGCCACCGCGTCGCTCGGTGATCTTCGCGGTCAGCACGCCCTTACCTCCCCGGCCCTGGACCGGGTATTCCTCGATCGGGGTACGTTTCGCGTAACCCCCGTTCGTCGCGACCAGAACGTCCAGACCCTCTCGCACCACCTCGACGGCGAGCAACTCGTCCTCGCCGCTGAAGCGCATGCCGATCACCCCGGAAGTCGCCCGGCCCATCGGGCGCAGCGCCTCGTCGGTGGCGTTGAAGCGGATCGCCTGGGCGTTCTTCGACACGAGCAGCAGGTCGTCCTCCGGAGCGACCAGGACCGCACCGACCAGTTCGTCCTCATCGCGCAGGTTGATCGCGATGATGCCGCCGGAACGGTTGGAGTCGAACTCCTCGAGCCGCGTCTTCTTCACCAGGCCGTTCTTCGTGGCCAGTACCAGGTAGGGGGCCACCTGGTAGTTCGGGATTTCAATGATCTGCGCGATCTGCTCGTCGGGCTGGAACGCGAGCAGGTTGGCCACGTGCTGGCCCTTGGCCACCCTACTGGCCTCGGGAAGCTCGTACGCCTTCGCCCGGTAGACCCGACCCTTGTTCGTGAAGAACAGGATCCAGTCGTGGGTAGAGCATACGAAGAAGTGGCTGACGATGTCGTCCTGCCGGAGCGTCGCCCCACTGACGCCCTTCCCGCCGCGCCGCTGTGACCGGTAGAGATCGACCTTGGTCCGCTTCGCGTAGCCGGTGCGAGTGATCGTCACCACCACGTCCTCGCGGGCGATGAGGTCCTCCATCGAGACCTCGCCGTCGAACGGGACGATCTTCGTACGCCGGTCGTCGCCCCACTTCGCGACGATCTCGCCCAGCTCCTCCGAGACGATCCGCCGCTGCCGCTCCGGCTTGGCCAGGATGTCCTTGAGGTCGGCGATCTCCAGCTCGAGCTTCGCCAGGTCGTCCAGGATCCGCTGCCGCTCCAGGGCGGCCAGCCGGCGCAGCTGCATGTCCAGGATCGCGGTCGCCTGGACCTCGTCGATGTCCAGCAGCCGGATCAGGCCCTGCCGGGCGTCCTCGACGGTGGGCGAGCGCCGGATCAGGGCGATCACCTCGTCCAGGGCGTCCAGCGCCTTGGACAGACCGCGCAGGATGTGCGCCCGCTCCTCGGCCTTGCGCAGCCGGAACGCGGTCCGCCGCCGGATCACCTCGATCTGGTGCTCGACGTAGTAGCGGATGAACTGGGCCAGGTTGAGCGTGCGCGGCACGCCGTCGACGAGCGCCAGCATGTTGGCGCCGAACGTCTCCTGGAGCTGGGTGTGCTTGTAGAGGTTGTTCAGCACCACCTTGGCGACCGCGTCGCGCTTGAGCACGAGCACGATCCGCATGCCGGTACGCCCGGAGGACTCGTCGCGGATGTCGGCGATGCCGGCGAGCTTGCCCTCCTTGATCAGCTCGGCGATGCGCTCGGCGAGGTTGTCCGGGTTGACCTGGTACGGCAGCTCGCTGACCACGAGCGCCGGCCGGCCCCGCTTGTCCTCCTCGACCTCGACCACGGCGCGCATCCGGATCGAGCCGCGCCCGGTCCGGTACGCGTCCTGGATGCCCGCCTGGCCGACGATCAGACCGTGGGTCGGGAAGTCCGGGCCCTTGACGATCTCGAGGAGAGCTTCCAGCGTGGTGGCCTCGTCGGCCTCCGGGTGCTCCAGGCACCACTGCACCGCCGCGCCGATCTCGCGCAGGTTGTGCGGCGGGATCTTGGTGGCCATGCCGACCGCGATGCCCTCGGAGCCGTTGATCAGCAGGTTCGGGATACGCGACGGCAGGATGGTGGGCTCCTTGGCCCGGCCGTCGTAGTTGTCCTGCAGGTCGACGGTGTCCTCGTCGATGTCCCGCAGCATCTCCATCGCCAGCGGGTCGAGCTTGCATTCTGTATATCTCATGGCGGCAGCGGGATCATTACCCGGCGAACCGAAGTTGCCGTTGCCGTCGACCAGCGGGTAGCGCAGCGACCACGGCTGCGCCATCCGGACGAGCGCGTCGTAGATGGCCGAGTCGCCGTGCGGGTGGAACTGGCCCATCACGTCACCGACGACGCGGGAGCACTTCACGTACCCGCGGTCCGGCCGGTACCCGGAGTCGAACATGGCGTAGAGGATCTTGCGGTGGACCGGCTTGAGCCCGTCCCGGACGTCCGGCAGGGCCCGCCCGACGATGACGCTCATCGCGTAGTCGAGGTACGAGCGCTGCATCTCGACCTCGAGGCCGACCGGCTCGATCCGGTCGTGCTGGACGACCGCGGCCAGTGTCTCCGGGGTCTCCGGCTCGTTCGGGGTGGACTCGGGAGTATCGGTCACTGTTAACCCTTATCAGACTCTTCAGTCGTGGTCTCGCTGTGGATAACGGCTGTGGAAAGCGTTCAGGCTGTGGATAACTCTGTGGACTTCCGGGCCGGCCGGTGGATGTCCGGCCGGCCCGGTGCGTCCGTCAGATGTCCAGGAACCGCACGTCCTTGGCGTTGCGCTGGATGAACGACCGGCGGGCCTCGACGTCCTCGCCCATCAGGACGCTGAACAGTTCGTCCGCGGTGGCGGCGTCGTCGAGCGTGACCTGGCGCAGCGTACGCGTGGCCGGGTTCATCGTGGTCTCCCACAGCTCGGGGTAGTTCATCTCGCCGAGGCCCTTGAACCGCTGGATGTCGTCCGGGCGGGCGTTGGGCTTCTTCTGCTGGCGCAGGGCGATCAGCCCGTCGCGTTCCCGGTCCGAGTACGCGTACTGGGCGTCGTCGCCCTTCTTGTTCCACTTGATCTTGTAGAGGGGCGGGGCGGCCAGGTAGACGTGGCCCAGCTCGACCAGCGGCCGCATGAAGCGGAACAGCAGGGTGAGCAGCAGCGTCTGGATGTGCTGGCCGTCCACGTCGGCGTCGGCCATCAGCACGATCTTGTGGTAGCGCAGCTTCTCGATGTCGAAGTCGTCGTGGATGCCGGTGCCGAGCGCGGTGATCAGCGCCTGCACCTCGTTGTTCTTCAGCACCCGGTCGATCCGGGCCTTCTCCACGTTGAGGATCTTGCCGCGGATCGGCAGGATCGCCTGGACGCGCGGGTCGCGGCCCTGCTTGGCCGAGCCGCCGGCCGAGTCGCCCTCGACGATGAAGACCTCGGACTCGCGCGGGTCGGTGGACTGGCAGTCGGCCAGCTTGCCGGGCATCGAGCCGGACTCCAGCAGCGACTTGCGCCGGGCGAGCTTGCGCGCCTGCTGCGCGGCGATCCGGGCCCGCGCCGCCTGGGACGCCTTCTGGATGATGATCTTCGCCTCGGCCGGGTTGCGGTCGAACCAGTCGACGAGCGACTCGTTGCAGACCCGCTGCACGAAGCCCTTCACCGGGGTGTTGCCCAGCTTGGTCTTGGTCTGACCCTCGAACTGCGGATCGGTGAGCTTGACCGAGATGATCGCGGCCAGGCCCTCGCGGATGTCCTCACCCGAGAGGCGCTCGTCGCCCTTGAGCAGCTTCTTCTCGGCGCCGTAGCGGTTGACGACGCTCGTCAGCGCGGCCCGGAAGCCCTCCTCGTGGGTGCCGCCCTCGTGGGTGTTGATGTTGTTGGCGAAGGTGTAGACCGACTCGCCGTACGACTCGTTCCACTGCATGGCGATCTCGACCGACATGCCCGTCTCCTCGGCCCCGAACTCCACCACCGTCTTGTGGATCGGGCTCTTGGAGGCGTTGAGGTGCCGGACGAAGTCGGCGATGCCGCCCTCGTAGTGGAAGGTGACCTCGCGGGTCTTGCCGTCCTCGTCCTCCGGCACCCGCTCGTCGAGCAGGTGGATGGTGAGGCCGCGGGTGAGGAAGGCCATCTCCTGCAGACGCCGGTAGATGGTGTGGAAGTCGAAGTCGACGGTCTCGAAGACGTCCGGGTCGGGCCAGAAGGAGACGGCCGAACCGGTGCGGTCGGTCGCCTCGCCCTTCTCCAGCGGCGTCGGCTTGGAGTGGTCGTACTGCTGGCGCCAGACGAAGCCGTCCTTGTGGATCTCCACGGCCATCCTGGTGGACAGCGCGTTCACCACGGAGACGCCGACGCCGTGCAGGCCGCCGGAGACGGCGTACGCCTTGCCGTCGAACTTGCCGCCCGCGTGCAGCACGGTCAGGGCGACCTCGACACCCGGCTTCTTCAGCTTGGGGTGCAGGTCGACCGGGAAGCCACGGCCGTTGTCGGTCACCCGGACACCGCCGTCGGCCAGCAGCACCACGTCGATGGTGTCGCAGTGCCCGGCCAGCGCCTCGTCCACCGCGTTGTCGACGACCTCCCACACCAGGTGGTGCAGACCGCGCTCGCCGGTGGACCCGATGTACATACCGGGCCGCTTCCGGACCGCTTCCAGGCCCTCGAGCACGGTGATCGACTCGGCCCCGTACTTCTTGTTGTCCTCCGCTGCCACCCTCGGCCACTTTCTCGCACCGGCCGCGCGTGGGGCGCGGGGGCGCGGGTTCGGCGGACAGGACGCGACGTCGGCGCGCATGGTCCGCCCCTGGGGGTCGCCAGGCTCGGATCTCGTGCGCCGGGCGCCGCGGTTGCCCGCGGATCGCGATCGGCTCGGACCCGGTACGGGACTATGATCGAGGGCTCATGAGGGCCCTGGTCCGTCGCTCCGTCTCGGGTCTTTCGTCTCGCCCTCAATCTTACTGTGCGGAGCCGACCAAACCGCCACTCGGCACCCTCTCCGGGGCGGCTGAGAATGCCGTAGCCGGACGAACCGCGCCGCCCACGACTCCCCCTACACGCCAACGGGCCGGTACCGCGCCACCGGCCACCGTGAGCCGTGACGGTCATCCGACCGGTGATCGGCAGCTGTCCCTACCGGGGGTCGCGGCCGGGCCCGGCGTGCCGTAGCTTTTGCGGCGCCGCCGTTGCGGTCTTGATCTTTTGCGCCCGGAACCGGGACGATCGTCGGAGACGGTCCGAAAACGCTTGGTGAGAGGTGACGCCAGATGGGGCTGGACAACGTCGCGGTGCACTGGCCGCGGACCGGCCGCTTCTACGATCCGGTCGCGCCGGCTGAGTTCGTGGACTTCGGCGAGATCGTGGACATGCCCCGGATCTCCGCGCCGACAGCGGCGCTCGCCGAGCTGATCGCGAAGACCGGCACGGTACGCGCGACCGCGTACACCGAGTTGGTCGACCTGATCCTCGGGCTGGAGAATGTGCTCTACGCCACGGAGAACGCGGTCGAGGACGAGGATCCGGTGATCGACCCGGACGGCTGCTCCTGGATCGCCGAGGGTGTGGAGAAGTTCGTCGCCCGGCACCGGCCGTACGGCGAGTCGGTCACGTTCGAGTCGGTGAGCGAGGTGCTGCGCGCGCTGCTCGGCGACGGGCGGCTGGCCGAGCAGCAGCTCCGCTGGCTGGACAGCCGCCTCGACCGGCTGCGGGACGAGAGCGGCGATCCGCCGCAGTGGAACTTCACCTGCGCCGAACTGAGCGTGCTGGCGGCCTTCTACCGGCGCTGCGCGGAGCGGGGTTTCGCGGTCTACGCCGACGCCTGACCGGGCGCCGCAGCGCCGGGAGAGGACGTGGCCTGGTTGGCGGCCTCGATCACCTCGGTCAGCGCGGTGTGCAGGTGCCGCAGGTCGGCCAGCGGCAGGCCGAGGCGCTGCACGATGGCCGGCGGGATCCGCTCGGCCTGCGCCCGCAGCGCCTGCCCGGCGGCGGTGAGCGAGACGGCCAGGCTGCGCTCGTCGGCGGCATCACGTTCCCGCCGGACGTAGCCGGCCGCCTCCAGGCGCTTGAGCAGCGGTGACAGCGTGCCGGGGTCGAGCTGGAGCAGCCGGCTCAGATCCCGGCCGGACAGTGGCGCGTGCTGCCAGAGCGCCAGCATCACCAGGTATTGCGGATGGGTGAGCCCCATCGGCTCCAGCAGCGGCCGGTAGACCGCGACGACGCTCCGGGCGGCGACGGAGAGCGCGAAGCAGACCTGTTGCTCCAGCGCCAGCGGGTCCTCCTCGATGCCGTCGGTCACCCGCGTCCTCCTCGTCGTCGTTGCGATCGCCGCAATGGTTGGTGTACCAATTGTTTGTACACCAACCAGGAGGGGCGGCGGGATGAGCGACGACGAGCAGGTGGGCGACGCCGCCGGCAAGGGTGGCCGCCTGTTGGGTTGGGTCTTCCGCAACCTCGCCGGCCCGTCCCAGGTGCAGGGCGCGGTGCAGGGCGGCTCGAAGCTGGCCCGCGACGCGTGGAAGGAAGACCTGGAACGCCGCAAGCAGTGGAGCCGCGAGCAGCGCGAACTCAAGCGCGCCCGGCGCGAGGCGCGGCGCTCGGGGGGCGTCGGTCAGCCGTAGGTGTCGCGAGGCCCGCGCCCGCGTACCCGTCGAGGGCCGCGCGACCACGACGGCGCCGCCGGCCCGTGGATGTGCAGCTTGCGCACCACGTTGTGGCCGACCTCCCGGGCGATCTGCTGCAACAGCGAGCCCGCCAGGAGGCGCAACTGGGTCGCCCAGGCCGTCGACCGGGCCTCCACCGTCAGCTCGCCGTCCTCCAGCTTGACCGGACGGCTGTGCTGCGCGACCTCCGCGCCGACCACCTTCTCCCAGGCGCCGAACACGGTCGCCTCGGCCGCCGGCTGCTGCCAGCCCCGCGCCTTCATCAGCTTGTCCAGCACCGCGCCGAGCGGCTGCGGGTCGCGCGGATCCGGACCTGGGCCGGAGTAGCCGCGCAGCCGCTTCTCGCCGTCGCCGCGGACCGCGCCGCGCCGTCGCGGGGCCGCCGCCTGCCGCCGGGCCTTCGCCGCGTCGAGCACCGCCCGGGCCAGTTCCGGCCCGCTCGCGCCCTCCGGCAGGCTCGCGCCCGGCTCACCGTCCGCGGGCTTTCCGGGGGTACGCGCGTCGCGTCCCGGCCCGAGCCGCGCGGGCGGGAGCTGCACCTCGTCATCCGGCACGCCGCACCGTCCCCTCGCCCACCGCGTACCGGGTGCCGCGCAGCGTCGCCGGCACGTCGTCGTCCACCGCGCAGGTGACCAGGAGCTGGCTCGCGCCGCCGACCAGCTCGGCCAGCCGTTCCCGCCGGCCGGTGTCCAGTTCGGCGAAGACGTCGTCCAGCACCAGCACCGGCTCGATCCCGTCGGCGCGCAGCAGGTCGTACCCGGCCAGCCGCAGCGCCAGCGCGTACGACCAGGACTCGCCGTGGCTCGCGTACCCCTTGGCGGGCAGCGGGCCGAGCGTCAGCGCCAGGTCGTCGCGGTGCGGGCCGACGAGCGTGGTGCCGCGCTCGATCTCGGCGGCGCGGTTCGCGGTGAGCGCGGCGGCGAGCGCCTCCGCCAGCGCCGCGCGGTCGGCGCCGGGTTCGGGCAGCTCCACCGAGGGCCGGTACGCGATGCCCGCCGCGCCGCGACCGGCCGCCACCGCGTCGTACGCCTTCGCCACGTGCGGGGTCAGCGCGGCCACCAGCTCCAGGCGCCCGGCGAGGAGGTCCGCGCCGTGCTGCGCCAGGTGCGCGTCCCACACGGCCAGCGTCGACAGGTCACCGCCGCGCGAGCCACCGGTCTTGCGAGCCAGGTACGAGGTACGCAGCAGGGCGTTGCGTTGTTTGACCACACGCTCGTAGTCGGCGCGGACACCCGCGTAGCGGGGCTGGCGGGTGACCAGCAGGTCGTCCAGGTAGCGGCGGCGTTCCGAGGGGTCGCCACGGACCAGTTCCAGGTCCTCCGGCGCGAACAGCACCAGGCGCAGCGCGCCGAGCACGTCCCGGGCGCGCCGGGCCGGGGACCGGCCGAGCCGGGCCCGGTTGGCCTTGCCCGGGACGATCTCCAGCTCGACGAGCAGCTCCCGGCCCTCGTGCACCACGGCGCAGCGGATCACCGCCGAAGTGGCGCCCATCCGCACCAGCGGGGCGTCGGTGGCGACCCGGTGCGAGTCCAGGGTCGCCACGTAGCCGAGCGCCTCGACCAGGTTGGTCTTGCCGACGCCGTTGGCGCCGACGAGCACGTTCGGCCCCGGCTCCAGGTCGACGCCGACGCGCTCGTACGAGCGGAAGTCGACCAGTTCGAGCCGGCGGACGTACACAGCCTGTGGATACCGGTCAGCGCTTGTGGACGGCGTGGCCGCCGAACTGCTGGCGCAGCGCGGCGACGGCCTTCATCGCGGGTGAGTCGTCCTGCCGGGAGGCGAACCGGGCGAACAGCGACGCGGTGATGACGTTGAGCGGTACGGCGAGCCGGACCGCCTCGTCCACGGTCCACCGGCCCTCGCCGGTGTCCTCGGTGTAACCGCTCAGCTCGGCCAGTTCCGGGTCCTCGTCGAGTGCCCGGTCCAGCAGGTCGAGCAGCCAGGAGCGGACCACGGTGCCCTCGCGCCACGACTTGAACACACCGGGCACGTTCGTCACCAGCTCGGAGGCGGCCAGCAGCTCGTAGCCCTCGGCGTAGGCGTGCATCAGGCCGTACTCGATGCCGTTGTGCACCATCTTGGCGTAGTGGCCGGCGCCGACCGGGCCGGCGTGCACGAAGCCGAACTCGCCCTCGGGCTTGAGCGCCTCGAAGACCGGCATCAGGCGCTCGACGTGCTCCTGCGCGCCGCCGACCATCAGCGCGTACCCGTTCTGCCGGCCCCAGACGCCGCCGGAGACACCGACGTCGATGTAGCCGATGCCCTGCTCGTTGAGCCGCTCGGCGCGCGGGGCGTCGTCGCTGAACCGGGAGTTGCCGCCGTCGATGATGATGTCGCCCTCGCCGAGCACACCGGCGAGCTCGTCGATGGTGGCGTCGGTGACGCCGGCCGGAACCATGACCCAGACCGCGCGGGGCGACTGGAGCTTCTCGGCAAGCTCGGCCAGGCTCGCGGCGTCGCTGATCTCCGGGTTGTGGTCGTAGCCGACCACCTCGTGCCCGGCGGCGCGCAACCGCTCCCGCATGTTGCCGCCCATGCGGCCGAGTCCTACCAGGCCGAGCTGCATCTGCTCCTACCTCCGTACGTCAAGGGTCGTGCTGCTGCGATCAGCGGGACACGCGGATCGGCATGATGAGGTACCGGTACCCCGGAATGACCTCGCCGTCCTCGCCTGCCGGGGAGATGACCGCGGGCTTGAACGCGTCGACGAACCGGAGCAGGGCGTGCTGGGCGCCCAGGTTGGCCAGGCCGTCGATGAGGTACTGCGGGTTGAACCCGATGGTCAGCGGCTCGCCGGTGAAGGTGGCCTCCATGGCCTCGCTGGCCCGGGCCTCCTCGGTGCCGCCCGCCTCGACCACGAGACCGTCGGCGCTGAAGCTGAGCAGGACCGGGGTGGTGCGCTCGGCGACCAGCGCGACGCGCTTGACCACCTCGATGAGCGAGGAGACGGCGACGCGCGCCTCGGCGTTGTGGTCGGCCGGGAACAGCGAGCGCACCGGCGGGTAGTTGGCGCCGTCGAGCAGTCGGCTGGTGGTCCGGCGGGTGCCGCCGGAGAAACCGATCATGCCCTCACCGGCGCCGCCGGAGGAGAGCGCCATGGTGACGTGGCCGCCGAGCGGACCGAGTGCCTTCGCGGTGTCGTGCAGCGTACGGGCCGGCACCAGCGCGTTGAGGCTGATCTCCGGGTCGTCCGGGTTCCACTCCATCTCGCGCAGCGCGAGGCGGTAGCGGTCGGTCGCCAGCATGGCCATCGTGCCGCCGCTCAGCTCGACGCGCACACCGGTCATCATCGGCAGCGTCTCGTCGCGGCCGGCGGCCACCGCCACCTGGGCCACGGCGGCGGCGAAGGCGGCGGCGTCCACGGTCCCCGCGCTCTCCGGCATTTCCGGGAGCGTCGGGTAGTCCTCCACCGGCATGGTGGGCAGCGTGAACCGGGCGCTGCCGCAGACCAGTTCGAGGTGGGCGCCGACGGCGGCGATGTCCACCGGCTTGGCCGGCAGGGCCTTGGTGATCTCGGCGAGCAGCCGGCCGGAGACCAGGGCGGCGCCGTCCGCGTCGCCCTGCACCTCGACTGTCACCTGGCTGGAGACCTCGTAGTCGAAGCCGGAGACCTGGAGGTTGCCGTCGGTGACCCGGAGCATCACTCCGGCCAGCACCGGTACGGAGGGTCGGTTGGGCAGGCTCTTGGCGGTCCACGCGACCGCCTCGGCGAGCGCGTCGCGCTCCACTCGGAACTTCATCAATGCCTCCGCGTCGACGTCAGCGACAACTCTCTCATGCCGACCGCTGCCACCCGTCCCGCCCGACCGTGCGGGTACCCATCGCACCTTAAGGCGCTGGGGCATCGGCTGTGCGCCCGACCCCGTGGATCCAGGTGCCCGGGGCGACTGCCGACGGCAGTGCTTCGGCCCGATCCACAGGAAGTCCAACGGTGATGATTGGTTTTTGTTGTTTAGAAGAGATAACTCATCGTCTTCATCGCACCTGTGCAAACTGTGGAGAACCGGCGTCCGCGCAGGTCAGACACGTTATCCACCGGTGGTTTGGCTGTGGAGAACCAGGGGTAAAACTCGTGTCCCGGTCCACAGCCCTCGCCAGCCGCCGGGTTTTCCACGGCTGTCCACCGGTTGTCCACCGCTAATCCACCGGTTTTCTCCCCAGCGCTGTGGACAGCGCCGGAGCCGTCCACAGCCGTCGTCCCCAGAACCTTCAACAGCCCGCCCACAGGCAACCCGTTGTCTGGGGACAACGTGACCGTCATCCCCAGGCGTCCACAGCGTCGTCCCCAGGAGTTGTCCACAGTCTGTGGGTAACCGGGCGAGTGCAGAGTGTGGTTTTCCACCGCCTGTGACACAGGGGCTGTGGACAACGGGTGCGAGCTGTGGACGAGCACAGGACAGATCCTGGGCCCTCCACCGGGTCGAGGGTCAACCGTCGCCGCTGTCGGCAACTTGCCACCCGCCGGCCGAGCCCTCCCGCAGCACCCGCGCCCGGCCCCGCCGTCGCCGTTGCTCGCGTTGATCATGAAGTTGGCGGCATTTGGCGTCCGGTTTGTCACCGTCAACCTCATGATCGTCGGGGTCGAGGGTGCTCGCCTGACTGCGGCCGGTCCATCCTGAGGCTTGACGTTGAGCTTCCGAGAGATCTTGGTAGGAAACGGCCCCTATAGGGGCGCAAAGCTTCCAAGATCTGCGGTGGTGTCCGCGCTGGCCAGGAGTCGGCCGAGGCGAGCGCCCCGCCCTCCTTGTTGACCAAGGAGTTTGGGGTGGGGATGACGTGTCTCCCGGACACAAACTCCTTGATCAACGCGGGAGCGGCGGGAGTGGCGGGAGTGGCGGGAGCGCAGAGGGGGGGAGAGTCAGGTGTTCTGCTTGATGCGGTTCGTCAGCTCGGCGATCTGATTGTAGAGCGAGCGACGCTCTGCCATCTGCTGACGGATCTTGCGGTCCGCGTGCATCACTGTGGTGTGGTCCCGGCCGCCGAACGCCTGCCCGATCCGGGGCAGCGACAGGTCGGTCAGCTCTCGGCAGAGGTACATGGCCACCTGACGCGCGTTCACCAACACCCGGGAGCGGGAGTGGCCGCGCAGGTCCTCGAGGCTCACGCCGAAGTAGTCGGCCGTGGACACCATGATCTGGTCCGCGGTGATCTCCGGGCCGGCGCCGTCCGGGATGAAGTCCCGCAGCACCTCCTCGGCCAGCGACAGCTCTACCGAGGACCGGGTGAGGCTGGCGAAGGCGGTGACGCGGATCAGTGCCCCCTCCAGTTCGCGGATCGAGTTCGACACCCGCGAGGCGATGAACTCCAGCACGTCCGGCGGCGCGTACAGCCGCTCCTGCGCCGCCTTCTTCTGCAGGATCGCGATCCGCGTCTCCAGGTCCGGCGGCTGGATGTCGGCCAGCAGACCCCACTCGAAGCGCGTACGGAGCCTGTCCTCCAGCGTCGCCAGCTGCTTCGGCGAGCGGTCGGACGTGATCACGATCTGCTTGTTCGCGTTGTGCAGGGTGTTGAAGGTGTGGAAGAACTCCTCCTGCGTCCGTTCCCGGTTCTCCAGGAACTGGATGTCGTCGATCAGGAGGATGTCCACGTCCCGGTAGCGGCGCTGGAACGCGCTGGTCTTGTCGTCACGAAGCGAGTTGATGAAGTCGTTCGTGAATTCCTCGGTCGAGACGTACCGGACCGAGCGCGCGTTGCCGAGCGTCGTGGCGTAGTGCCCGATGGCGTGCAGCAGGTGCGTCTTGCCCAGCCCCGAACTGCCGTAGATGAACAGCGGGTTGTACGCCTTCGCCGGCGACTCGGCCACCGCCACGCTCGCGGCGTGCGCGAACCGGTTCGACGAGCCGATGACGAACGTCTCGAACATGTACTTCGGGTTGAGCCGGTTGCCGCCGCTCTCCGTACCGCCGGGGAGCCTGCGCTCGGCCTGGCCGCCGCCGGGACGGTGGTGGTCGGCGCCACCGCGGCCGGGGCCACCCCGACCGGGGCCGCTGTCGGTGGTGCCGTCGCGGGGCAGGCCGCGCATCGGAGCGGGATCGGCGGGGCCGGGGCTCTCCCGGTAGCGGGGCTCGTACCCCCCGGAGTCGGGGGCGGGCGGCTCGACCCGGCGCTCGTCGAAGGCGCGGCGCTCGGGCGCGGCGCGCAGCGGCTCGGCGAACGCGGCGCTGAAGAGCGTGTCCTGCGCGTCCCGCCCGGACGGGATCAGATGGGGGCGACCGCCGTCCGCGGTCCGCTGCCGCGGCGCCGGTTCGTCCGCCTGCTGCTCGGTGCGGGGATCCGCGTAGCCGGGCTCGGCGTACCCAGGCTCGGCGTAGCCGGACTCGGCATAGCCGGGCTCCGGGCGAGGAGACGGAAAGGGCGGGTTGGCCGTGGCCGGGCCGGGCTGGTCGAAACCGGGCAGCGGGGCGGCGCCGTCGTGCTCGGGCAGCGGCTCGGGGCTGCTGCGGTAGACGGTGCCGGCCGGGCGGGCACCGGGGTCGTCGGCGACCCGTACGGTGACTGCCACCTGGATGGGCCGGCCGAGCCGACGGCTCAACGCCTCGGTGATGGCCGGGCGGAGCCGGGACTCGATCACGTCCCGGGTGAAGGCGTCCGGCACCGAGAGCAGCGCGGTGTCCTCGACGATCGCCCGTAGCCGGGTCAGCCGGAGGTACGCCCGTTGCTGCGCGGAGATGATCTCGTCGGCGAGTTCGTCGGTGGTCGCCGTCCACACCGCGGCAAGGTCGGTCGCTCCGGTCAC